>NZ_VFPM01000001.1 GCF_006716675.1 Humibacillus xanthopallidus
TGGCATCCCACCGGGGCTGCCACCCGCCGACGATCGCGGCCTCCTCGGGCCAGGTCGCGATGAGCGCGGTGGCGCTGTCGTAGGCGAGCTGGTGCTGCCGGTCGCTGCGGTCGCCCGGCTTGACGAAGGTCGCCACCGGCACGCCGAGCAGGCGCCCGAGCAGAGCCACCTCCACCGACACGTCAGTCACGAAGACGGCGGGCTCGTGCTGCGCCACCCAGGCGGCGATCATCTGCATGCGATCGTGAAAGCCACTGTGCTGCAAGGGTGCCCAGTGCAGCACACCTCCGGCGGTGTGGTCGTGGCCCTCCGCGGCGTCGTCGCGCGGGAGCTCGACCCACCGTTCTGCGGGCCAGTCGTCAGGCCGGGGCGCCGAGCTGAGGATCGTCACGGCGGCCGCCATGCGCGAGCCCACGACGCGAGCCCGGGCGACGTGCCCGGCCCCGAGATGGTGGGCGTACCAGCCGACGACCGCACGGGGCGCGCCGTCCCGGGCCGCAGCGCCCACCCCGGGCGTCACGGGGCGGTGGCCGGCTCGCACAGCGCGCCGGTGGACTCCGCCACACGCTCGCAGGGCGTGGACGGCGCGGTGGCCGCTCGAGCCAGCAGGTCGGCATACAGCTGCTCGTGGCGCTGGCTGATGACGGACTGCTGCTCGGCGCGCGTCTGGGCGTCGGCCTGCCAGTGCGGGCGGTCCCAGAAGGCGAGCTGGACGGCCGAGAAGACCTGGCCCTCGTCGGGGTCCTCCCCCGGCCGCCAGCCGAAGGTCAGCATCGGCTCCTGCTCGACCCAGTAGCCGGTGCGGGGCGCGAGCACCGTCGTGCCGAGGTCGTAGCACGCCTCCACCCAGCCGGAGTGGGTGCCGAAGGCGTAGGGCAGCACGGCGAGGTCGAGCGAGCGCAGGTGCTCCCACAGCTGCTCGTCGGAGCGGCGCTCGTGCACGGAGAGGCGCAGGCGTCCGCGGCCCTGCAGGTCGTAGAGCGTCTGGAGCAGGAAGTGGTCGTGCCGCGGGTGGCGGGGGTCGAGCACATCTGCGTGCAGGTCGACGACGAGCTCCGCGTGGGGCAGGGTCGAGACGGCCTCGGACACGATGCGGACCACCGGCTCGGCCAGGACGTTGGCGCGCAGGCTCTTGAGGTCGATACCGACGACGAACGGGCGCCCGTCGTCGGGCGCACCCGGCCGCGGGGCCCCGACGAGCTCGAGCGGGGCCACGTGCGGGTGTGCGAGCACCTCTGCCGACCGTCCCCAGCGGCGCTCGATCTCGGTGGCGGCACCGGGCGTGAGCGTGATGACGGCGTCGGCAGCCGGCACGAGCACGTCGAGCCGCGCTGTGTGGTCGCGCTGGTCGCTGAAGTGCGGGTTGACGAGGTCGTGCACGGTGAGGACGAGCGGGATGCCCGCCTCACGCAGAGCACACACCCACCGTCTCAGGTCGTCCGGCGAGGCTGCGTCGAAGCCGAAGTGCAGGTGCACGATGTCGAGCTCGTCGGCGTGCTGGCGCACCCACTCGGCGTCGAGCGCCGTGGGCGGCCACCACTGCCCCGGCGGGGCACCGGGCACGGCGGGGTCGTCGAGGTGCACGACGCGGCTCGTGGCGGGTGTCGTGGAGCGCAGCCGCTCCGGGTACGGGTGGGCGCTCGGGATGGCGAGCACGCGCAGCGCTGGGGTGAGTCGGACCGATGGCAACCGAGGCTCCTGGGTGAAGGGGTATGCCCGTCAGTACCCGTTCGCGGCCCGCCCGCAACACGCTCGCCGTGCTCAGCCGGCCACCGTGACGACGACCTTGCCCCGGGCGGAGCCGCTTTCGACCAGAGCGTGCGCGTCCATGACAGACGACAGGTCGAAGACGCCCGGGTCGAGGATCGGCTGCAGCCGGCCGGCGTCGGCCATCGTCGCGGCGGCGCGCAGGATCACGCCGTGATGAGCCCGCCCGAGGCCGGTCAGCAGCGGCAACAGCGTGAAGACGCCGGAGTAGGTCGCCCCCCGGAAGCTGAGCGGCGCCAGGCTGTGGGTGCCCCAGCCGATGATGCTGACGACGTGACCGGTGTAGCGGCGGACGGCCCCGAAGGACGCGTCGAGAGTCGCGCCGACCAGGGTGTCTAAGATGACATCGAATCCCTCACCCCCGGTGGCCGACGCGACATACTGCTCGACCGTCGTGGCGCGGTAGTCGATCGGCTCCGCACCGAGAGCGTGGATGCGGTCCAGGTCGGCCTGCGAGCCCGTGGCGAACACCCTCGCGCCGCGCGCGACGGCGAGC
Organism: Humibacillus xanthopallidus; assembly: GCF_006716675.1. Taxonomy (GTDB): domain Bacteria; phylum Actinomycetota; class Actinomycetes; order Actinomycetales; family Dermatophilaceae; genus Humibacillus; species Humibacillus xanthopallidus_B. The sequence continues at coordinate 2,264 of NZ_VFPM01000001.1, forward strand.
TGTACGGCGATGTGCCCGACACCGCCCGCTCCACCGTGGATGAGGACGGTCTGTCCTCGACGCACCGAGGCACGGTCGACCAGTCCCTCCCAGGCCGTCACGACCGACAGCGGCAGGGCCGCGGCTTCGAACCCACCCGGTCGGAGCCGTGGCGCGACAGGTAGCGGGTCACCTCCCCGGTTCCCATCGAGAAGCCGACGAGGACGGCATCGCGAAGGTCGAGGTGATCGAGCAGCGCCGAGAGGTCGTCGGCGAAGGTGTCGTAGTCGAAGCCCACCGTCGTGTTGCTCGACTTTCCGAAGCCGCGACGGTCGTAGGAGACGACCCGGTAGCCGCTGTCGAGCAGGACCCGGGACTGCTTGTCCCATGAGCGTCCGTCGAGCGGGAACCCGTGGATGAGCACGACCGGCCGACCGGCTCCGTGATCCTCGTAGTAGAGCTCGATGGCGTGGTCGTTCTCGTGGCCGACGGTCAAGGTGGGCATGGGGACCTCCTGGGATGTGGTGCGGACACCGACGGAGGGTGGTCGCCGCCGGAGGGGCGGGAGGGTGGTCGCGAACGACTGCTCCCGGATCCGTCTCCGACTCTGCAACCGTCGGCGGGGCCGGTCATCAGTCACATGACTGCTCAGTCCGTCTGCCAGGTGAGGAGCACTGCACTGGTCGGCATCACCCCGCGCCCAGCTCGGGCGAGAGCCGCGGGCGTTGTGTCGAGGGGTCAGGACTGCGGCACGTCGTCAAGCTACTCGGCAACGGGGCACGGGCTCGGAATCTCGACCTCGCGCTCGACGTCACCTCGCCGACGTGCCTACAGGGAATGGCCCCCTGGCCTCGGGGGTCGGCGTGGTGCCCTTCGACCCCTACCTCGGCAGCCACTCCCAGTTCGTTACCGATTGACGTGTTCTGTTCATTCGATGGAGGGGAACTCGCCGGTCCTCACCACGTCCAACGCCAACTCGTAGAGCTTGCGGTTCTGGTCCTGACTCGTCCGACGGAGCAGCTCGAACGCTTCCGTCTGCTGCATCTTGTGCTGCGCCATCAGGATGCCCACCGCTGCCCCGATGTCACGGCTGTGGTTCAAGGCAAGCTGCAAGTGCTCCGCCTTCGCATCGGCGGCATCCAGCCGTTCTAGCATCTCCAGGATGAACTTCTCGGTCTCCGTCAGAGCCTCGTCCGCGACGGGTGCCGCAACCGCGGCCTCGGCTGCACGGGCGGGCTCCGGCATGGGGCGAGGGGTGGTCGACATCGTGCCGCTCCTGCAACGATAGGACTGAACGCCAGCTGTCTGCTCAACGGGCACGGGAAACCCTAGCCGCGGGGCGTGCATGCGGGAAGATGCGAGCTGCAATGGGTCCTGACCTCATCGGGGCAAGAGCCGGAGGTCGCAGTACAGTCCCGGAGGTTCCGCGGGCTGCCCTTCCGCATCTCGATAGCCCAGCCCGTCGGCGATGTCCTGGTAGGTGCGGCCTTCGATGGCGAACTGGATGGCGCGGACGTGCCGGGCAGCAGCGAGGGCACCGGTTTCGGTGCCGGCGGCTAACGGGGGAGAACCGCCGGGACGCTCATGAGCATCATTATCGCCGACCTCACTCGTAAGGGAGAGGAATCGCCAGCGCTGTGTGTCGCCGGAGCCACCCGGGCTCCCTCAGAATCGTGCGAGGCGCCATCGGACCCCTGAGCCGGTGGCGCCTCGCCTGAAGAGTGCTACACCTCCCCTGTTCGGGTCCTGTCGATTGACGGGTCCAGGTGGTCAGCGCATCAGGGTGACGGTCACGTTGCGTGGTGTCGCGGTGCCGGATGCCGTCGCGGGCGAGACGACGGTGAGTCCGCCGCCCTCGCGCCGTCGAGGACCTTGAGGTTGAGGATGACCTCTGCCGACGCGTACCCCCAGATGGCGCCGATCTGGGTGTAGTAGGACGCGTCGACGACCGTTTCGACCCGGATCCGGCGGACCGCAGCATCCGCTGCGAACGAGCCGCCCACCGAGGCCAGCTGTTGCTGCGAGCCGACCATCAGGAAGTTGTAGTTGGACAGCCGGCCGGTATTGCGGTCCGCGGTCGCGCTGCCCGTCGTCGATCCGAGGGTGTAGGGCTTCGGGATCGTGAGCGTCGACACTGACGTCGACACTGACGGCGGCGGGGGCGGCGGCGGAGGTGGCGGGATCCACCACGATCCGATGTTGATCGAGTACCCGACGAGGCCGGTCCCCAACAGCAGCCGGTCGGCGGCGCGCGTTCCCGCGACGTCGCGGGCCTTGGGCACATCGTCGCGCCGAGAACCGCCTTCGCCTCAGCCGCGCCCTGCTTCGGGTCGATCCCTGTCTCCGTCATGGCCTTCGACAGCTGGGGCGCGAAGGCGGCCCGAGCCTTCTCGAACCGCGTCAGCGCGCCGTCCTGGCCCGCTTCTGCGGCCGCCTCGAAGTCGGCGCGCATCGCCTCGACGTCCAGCCCGGCCGCGTCGACGCCCTTCCGGGCATCCTTCTCGTACTTCTTGGCGAGCTTCTCGAGAGCCTTCAGCTGGCCGTCGAGCTTCTGGCCGTGATCGGCGCGGTCCTTCTCCAGATGCTTTTCGTAGCCCTGCTGCAGAGTCGCCACGTCCCCCGCGCCGGGGCGCTCCCCCGCGCCGGGGCGCTCCTCTGCGCCAGCCTGCGGGGACAGTCAATGAGGCGCCCCCGACCGGGACTGCTGCGTGGATAGTTGACATCTCACCTGCGTCGATGTGTAGGCGACGCAGATGTGCACCATGCCCTGAGCGTGTCCAGGGAGTCCTTCCATGACGTGATTCCGACACCATGACGATTGTCGGGCACCAATCCGGTGCAGTGTTACTGGGGGTCTTTCAGGTCTCGAAGCTACACAACGCGTCCTCCGCTTTGGGGGTGCTCGGCGTGCTCGCGGCGCGCAGGTGGCGCGAGCCTCGTCCACGGCCCATCGGGGGGAGAGAGAGACTGGGACCGGCCGGGCGTTCTGGGCCGGGCCGTCGAAGTTCGTGGCCTGAGGTGCGGCACCGCTGACGAGATCGACCAACGGCCAGGCTGGCCAGGAGGAGGGCTCGAAGGCGGAGCTATCTGAAGCGCCTACTTCAGGTGGGCATCTCGGACGCTGCTTTTCGTTGTCTCCGTCAGGGTGGTTCCTTCCCTCACAGCCCGCTCGCAGCGTTTGCGTGGGCGTCCTCCACGGCGATGGTGTTCTGGTGTGCGAGAACTCCCTTGCATGATTGCGAGCCCTTCATCTCATCCGACGTCCGAGCCACCATTCATCTGACCCGTCGGTGCCCGCGGCAACCAGGGCCGAAAGGCGCGATCAGCTGGAGCGGTGACGAAGAGGTGGCCGACAGACTTCTTGCGGTCCTCGATGGCAATGGGTACGACAGCCGGCGCGCGGCGTGGACGGACCACGGAAGCGCACGTTCAATCCCGATAGGCTCGGACGCAAGGGCAACTACTGCTCGGTCTTCCTCATTGAGTCAAGGTGTGCGCCCTTGGCCTTCAAGCCCTGGGGATCTGTTGTAGCCGCTCGAGGGCGAACCAGCCGACGGGGACGCGTAGGTTCGCCACGGCGAGGAAGGCGTGACCGAGGAGCAGATCGTCCGAGCCCGGCGAGACGTGCACGAGGTAGTCGCGCAGCCGCCCCGCGACGCCTGGCTCGGGCGTCTGAACCGCTCCGTAGTCGAGGAGCAGAGCGTTGAGGTAGCGGTTGTCTGTGGCGGCCGCGTCCACGGGGGTGACGGTGAACCTGGCCCATTCGCGACGGCCGTCGCGCTGGGCTCGCTCGGTCCAGGGCGTGGTCAGGTCGCTGCCGACGACCGACACGTTGTATCCCTCCGCTCGTCCGTCGCGGGTGTGGAAGCCCTTGATGAAGCGCCGGATGCCGAGTACGCGCGAGGTGGCGGGCAGGTTCGTGCCGCGCCACTCCCAGCCGGACAGGGCGTCGAAGTCCGGTGTGCCTCCTCGTCGCATGACCTTGGTGAGCCGCCGGCTGGGTGTGGCGACGAGGGCCAGGTAGCCCGGTGAGGCTGGCGGAAGTGGTTGTGGCTCGGTGGGGGTCACCATGTCTCGATGATCCTTTCAGCGGCGCGGGTGGCCAGAGCCATGACGGTGAGCATCGGATTGACGCCGACCGGTCCGGGGAAGAGGCTCGCGTCGGCCACCGTCAGCCCACGCGTGTCGTGGACCGCGCCGCGTGGATCACACACAGCCGACAGGGGATCGGATCCCATCCGTGCCGTGCCCATCAGATGGACGGTCGACAGGTCGAGGTCGGAGGCCCGGACCCGGCGCGCTGCAGCGCGGCGAAGGTCATCGCCGGTGTGCAGCGGCTGGTGTCCTCGAATCGGAAGGTGCACCGTGTGGGCGCCCGCCGCCATGAGCGCCTCGCTCACATGGAGAACCGCGCGAGTCACCCGGTCAGCGTCGGCGGGCGTGACGGCATACGTGACGGCGACGCCGGCGCTTCCGACGGTTCGGACCCGCCCCTTGCCGGTGTCCTCGACGAGCACGCCGGCGGTGACCATGTGGTTGTAGGCGGTCATCGCCTCGCCGAGGTCGGCCCCGTCCAGCGGGAGCGCGCGAGCGACGAGCGACGGCGGGACGTTGACGGCAGCGAGGACGATCCCCTCGGACTCGAACTCACGCACCTGCAGGGACTGGTGGGCACCCTTCCACCCCTCGACGACCTCGTCGAAGACGGCCGTCACACCGGCCCCCGGGTGGAGGGCGAGGTTGCGCCCTAGCTGGGCGGAGGGGGGTCGCACCCCGGAGCGCTGCAGCAAGGCGGGGGTCTGGATCGCACCCGCGCAGACGACGACCTGACGCGCTCTCACCTCGAAGGTCCTGTCCGGCTCGGCGCCGCCGCTGACGCGCCCGCGAACGCCAACAGCCTGCTTGCCGTTCAGGAGGACACGCTCGACTCGACAGTCGGCCCACACGGTCGCCCCGAACGCCAACGCACGGGGCAGGTAGCTGACCAGGGTCGACTGCTTGGCGCCGGTCGGGCACCCCCACGTGCAGACGTTGCACCCGCCGCAGTGCAGATGGTTGCGCCTGTCCTCGACGACCCGCCAACCCAGCCGCTGCGCGCCGAGACGCAACAGATCCTGGTCGCGTCCGGCCGACCCGGCATCGGGTGGTCCCACTGACAGAAAACGCTCGACTCTCGCGTAGTAGTCGTCGAGGCCGTCGCTCGCGAGGGCGGGGTCGCCGCAGGCGGCGGCCCACCGGGACAGCACGCTCTCCGAGGGGCGGAAGGCCATGCCGCCGTTGACGACGGTGCCGCCCCCGACACAGCGCCCCTCGGCGTAACCGACCGCAGCCCGCCCCAGGGTGGCCGTCGCGCCGCCGTCGCGGTAAAGAGTCCGCAGGGCCCGGGTGGTGGATGTCGTGAACGACTCTGTCGGGTGGTGCGCGCCCTCCTCGAGCACCACCACGGACAGGCCCGCCTCGGCGAGCTCGGCCGCGACGACGCCACCACCCGCACCGGAGCCCACCACGACGACGTCGCACTCGAGCCAGCTCGGCATCTGCGTGCCGGGTCGGATGACACCACCCCGGTCACCAGCCCGGTCACCAGCCCGGTCACCAGCCCGGTGACCACGGGGTCCGACACGACCGGGCCGGTTGTCGCCGAGGGTGTCGGCGTCGGTCGTTGACACCGACTCCCGGGAGCGGCTCCGCAATAGGGCTGCTGGGGGCAGCGGCGCGGGTGTGACCAGCAACGTGCGATGCGACGTGATGTCGCCGGACCACGACTGCAGCCGTTCGGCGCTCTTGGCGGCAATGTAGGGATTCGGGTTGTAGCCCACCCGTGCGCGGACCTGGGGCTGCTCGAAATAGGCCACCACCACCACGTCCCGCAGAAGCTGCAGACCGCGATCGAGCGGCCCCCGACGCGACCAGGCCAGGACATCTCCCGCGATGACCGGGTCGATCGCGCTGAAAGGAAGCCCCCGGCGCGCCCGTGTGCCGTGCTCGAGAACACCGGCCAGAGTGAGCAACGCTCGTCTCGTCATGGGATGGAGGGCGCCGACGAAGGCATCCGCCTCGTCGACGGTGGCCTCGATGAGCTCGTCGGTGAGCCCATCGGGAGGACACACCGCGCGAACCAGGGCGGCGATCACCGGGCGGTGTCGCCCCAGCGCCCCCGTCCGCCCACCACGGCTTGCTTGGAATGGGGTCACGGTCATCCGGCCCCGACATGTCTGCATGGCTCGAGCGCGACCGACGAGAAACCCAATGGATCGGGCGCAGCGCTCACACCCCCATGGTCCCCGAGTCACGCCGTCACCGGGCAGAAACGCTCATGGACCTGGCATCGCCCCTCGCCGACACTCCGAACCGACATCGAGCCAGCCCAGTCCCCGCCTTGAGACCGCGAGCGCCGACACGACGGCCTCGACGTGCACGTTGCCGGATCGGACGACCCGTCCCGCGCGAGGGGACGGCCAGGTGTGTCGGTTCCTCGGGCATGGGCGTCGGGGTCGGTTACGGCCGGGGCGCAGGGAATGTCGTGGCCGCACTACGCCCAGGCACCGACACCGTCATGAAGTCGCTATCCACGTCGCCGAACAGGAGGTGGTCGTCGGCGGGAAGGTCCCACCTGCCGGGAATGGTCCCGCCAGCGACGAAGGCCCCGACAAGCTGAGGCGTCGTCCCGGAAGCCCGGACCAGGTCGGGGAACGCGATGGGCCGGTCCTGGACGTGGTCGACGGGCCGCACCCACCCCTCGCTGGAGACGTTGCCGTACAGACGGTGCGCCTCGAGCACCATCGCGACGGCTACGCACAACCGACGATCAGGCTCGACGTAGTTGCACCAGTCACATACCACCGGCGCTGCGAGCCACCGGTGGGAGGCTTGTCGAAGGACGCGCGCAGGAGTCGAGACGCAGGAGCGGAGCCTCCACAGGCCCGGCAGTTGCGCCGCGAAGGGGTGACTGACTGATGGCACGAGTGCGTGGAAGCATCGACATCGACCGCCCGATCGACGAGGTCTTCGATGTCGTTGCGGACCAGACCAACGAACCCCGGTACAACCCCTCGATGGTCGCATCGCGCCGAGTGACCGGCGGACCGATCGGGGTCGGGACCCGCTTCGAGGCAACCGTGTTGACTCGGGGCAAGCCGCATGAGGTGGAGATCGAAGTCACCGCTTTCGAGCGTCCATCCGAGACGGCGTCACGCAGTGTGATCGAGCGCACCACGGTGACCGGCGGACTGAACTTCACACCCACCTCATCCGGGACGAGACTCAGCTGGGACTGGGACGTCCAGATCGGCGGAGCCGCCCGAGTCCTCGGCCCGCTCATCGCCATGATCGGCCGCCGTCAGGAGCGCGCGATCTGGAGCGGCCTCAAGCGATTCATGGAGAGGGATGCGGCCATCCCTTCCCCGCGGGAGAGATCGGCATGACCATCACGGGTTCCGGACACACATCCGCCGGCTCGGCCGATTCGCAGTCACGTGGAATGCGCGCGCCCCCCGACCCCTCGTGGCGGCGGCTGTACCGGGTCGGCTCCTGGGCGGCCGCGGCATACGTGCTCCTCGTGCTCACAGCCATGGTGCTCCTCGCCGCTGCACCTCTCCCCCCATCATCGGGGGCCGCGCTGCTCGAGTACATCGACGCGCACGGAGTGGTCTACGTCGTGGAGCTGGTGTGCTTCGTCGGGCTCAGCGTGCCAGCCCTGATCGTGTTCACCGCCTGGGCGATGGCGCTGGGGCACGTCGACAAGTCCATGGCGCTCATCGGTGGCCTGTTCGGCGTCGCCTCCGAGATCACGGCCTTGGCGGTCGGCAGCAGCCCGCAGTCCCTCAATGGGGGCCTGCTCACCCTCAGCACCTCCTACCAGTCAGCGACCACGGCCGGCGAGCGCGCCGGTCTCGCCAGCGCGGCGGACGCCGTCATCGCCACGACCAACGCGATGCCCTGGGCCGGGGTCCTGACCGCAGCCGGCATCCTCATCCTCTCCCTGGTTGCATGGCGCGGACCTGTTCCCGCCGCCGTGGCGGCATTCGGCATCCTCACCGGAGCCGTCGGCATCGTCGCCGAGGCGCTGCGTCCCCTGATCGACGTCGGCTACCTCATCTACGGGCTGCTCCTGCCCGCCTGGTTCATCCTGACCGGGTGGAGGCTGAGCACCTTCGGCCGCTATGGCCCGGTCAGCGCACCCTCGACGAGCGACGACTCCGCCAGTAGCCCCACTCCCCCGCCCGAGGCAGCGGAGTGATGAGGTGCCGGCGGCGCTGCACCGCTGCACCGTCGTGCCGGGACGGGTATCGGCGCCAGACGCGGAGGACGGGCCGAACCGGTCCGTGCGACGCGGAAGGTTGCCGGAGCTCCGAGAGGAGAACGTGATGGCCTTCACCCGTCTGCGGATGGACGAGCTCGTCAACGCCTGGATCGGGGACCGCTTCACCCCGTTCCAGCTCGGACTGCTGGCCGTGTTCGAGCCGGGCCCGTTTGCCCTTCCGAGCGGTTCGGTTGACACCGCACTCGTCGCCCACGAGCTGTCGGTCCGCGCCCTCAGTGTTCCCGAGCTGGGCCGCCGGGTGCACTGGACGGGCCCCGGCGAAGGCGCGCCGGTGTGGGTCGACGTCGCCGATGATGTCGTCACGCGACGCGTCGGGACCACCTGGGTGAGCCCAGGCACGGACCTGCCGACGTGGGCGTCCAACCGAGCCATCCTCCGCCTGGACCGCGACCTGCCCCTGTGGCGCGCAGAGGTCGTCGACGGGCTGCCAGACGGCCGCTTCGCCATCCTCGTGGTCGTGCACCATGTGCTCGCCGACGGCATGGAAGGGATGCGCCTGCTGGCCTCCCTCCTCGACGCGGACGCCGATGTCGTCCGCGAGGAGCCCCCTGTTCGCATCCCCGCGAGCCCACCGACCCGCCTCGACCTGGTGCGCGACCGTATGCCGTCATGGCGCGGCGGCGCGCGGGGCCGGCGGCACCAGCCCGCGGGCTGGTCCCCGGGCGAGCCCCGGATGGCGCTCAGGGAGTACCGGGAGTCGATGGCCGCCTTCACCGCGCCGCGTCCGCGGACCTCTCTGCCGAGGGCGGTGGGTCCGACGCGCCGCATGGCCGTGGCATCGGCCGATCTCGGTGCGCTCAGCAGGCTGGGCCACCGTCGGGGTGCGACTGTCAACGACCTGCTTCTGGCGGCCGTGACCCAGGGGCTGCGGGACCTCCTGACCGTGCGCGCTGAGTGCCGGGCGGGACTGTTCGTCAGGACCATCCTTCCTGTCGCCGGCGCGTCCACTCGCCAGGTCGCAAGCATGATGGTCGTGGACCTGCCTGTGGGAGAGCCGGATCCGGCCCGTCGCCTCGCGACCATCGTCGAGCGGACGTCGGCACGCAAGGCGCGCCTGCAGGCCACCGGCGGGTCCGGACCTCATCTCCTTGCCCTGCCCATCCCGGTCGCGAGAATCCTCATCCCGTGGGCCAGGCGGCGAGGCAGCAGGATGATCGACCTCTCGGTGACGAACGTGCCCGGGCCTGTGGCGCCGCTGTGGTTCGCCGGGGCGCAGATGGTCGAGGCCTGGCCGATCGCTCCCCTCGTGCCCTTGGTCGGCCTCACCGTGGCCGCGCTGTCCTACAACGGCCGGCTTGTCGTGACCGTGAACGCGGACGGTGCGGTGCGCGATGTCGACGTCCTGGGCGACGGCATCGCGTCAGCTCTTGCTGTGCCGGCTGACTGAGCGCTTGCACATCAGTCGGGAGGGGTTACCGTCCGGGTCGTCCTCCGTCGGCGCCGTCTCGGTCAGCACTCATCGGCGTCATGTTCACCACCGGGGAGTCCTGCACGCAGTCGTCCATGGAGTACACCTCCGCGGCTGCAGGTGTTATGCCGCCGCCGCGGATGGCCTCAATGGGTCTGCGGCGAGCAACCTCACGGAGCACACCGACCGCGATGTCGACCCAGAGAATCGGCCGGGAGCGGCCACTCTCGGGTCGTCGCCAAGGCGCTCACCGGGGCACGTGTGGTCGCTGTGCCCGGCCGGTCGCTCGTCTCGGTCAACGCGCGGCGCTGTAGTCCTCGAGGAGCCCGTCGATGACCCGCCGCGCCTCAACTGCCGAGGCGTCGTCACGGTCGTCAATGGCCCTGCGGCATAGGCACCAAGACGGGCAGGTGCTCTGCTATCGCAGGCAGCCAGCGGTGCTCCTTCTCCACGGCCAGTGCATACTCTGCGGCGCTTGGAAGCCGCACGAGCAGGTCCTCTCCCAGACGGAAGCTGAAGTTGTCCCACCCGGGCTCAGGGACCGGGGTGACGGGCAGCTGAGACCACTGAGGAAACTGCTCCGCGACGAGGTGATGCACCGTCTCGACGTCGACGGTGAGCCTCTGCGGCGCGGGCCCGAGCTGCGGCACCCCCATGCTGGACGCCTCGCCGTCAACGCTCATGTCCGGGACTGCTGCACGGATAGGTGACACCTGATCTGTGGCGCTGAAGGGCGCCGCTGGAAGGATGTTCACCGTGCCCAAGCCCTACCCCAAAGAGTTCCGTGACGACGTCGTGAACGTCGCTCGCGGCCGCGAGCCGGGCCAGTCGCTCAAGCAGATCGCGGCCGACTTCGGCATCGCCGAGTCCTGCCTGCGTAACTGGATGCGCGAGGCCGACGTCGAGGACGGCATCAAGCCAGGAGCCACAGCGGCTGAGAGTGCCGAGCTGCGCGAGGCCAAGAAACGGATCCGTCTGCTCGAGCAGGAGAACGAGGTCCTGCGCCGAGCCGCGGCGTACCTGTCGCAGGCGAACCTGCCGGGAAAATGATGTACCCGCTCGTCCGCGAGCTGGCCGCCGACGGGATCCCCGTCGCGGTGACGTGCCGGGTCCTGAAACTCGCCCGCCAGCCGTACTACCGCTGGCTGGCGGCACCAGTCACCGCGAGCGACAGAGCCGAGGCGCACCTGGCCAACGTCCTGTTCGACGCCCACCGGGACGACCCCGAGTTCGGCTACCGGTACCTGGCCGACGAGGCACGCGACGCCGGCCAGCAGGCCTGCGACCGGACCATGTGGCGGGTCTGCTCGGCCAACGGCTGGTGGTCGGCGTTCGGCAAGAAGCGCGGCAAGAACGGCAAGAAGCCCGGGCCACCGGTGCACGACGACCTCGTCCAGCGCGTCTTCACCGCCCCGGACCGGAACCGGCTGTGGCTCAGCGACATCACCGAGCACTGGACCGGTGAGGGCAAGCTCTACCTCTGCGCGATCAAGGACGTCTACTCCAACCGGATCGTCGGCTACTCGATCAGCGACCGGATGACCTCCCGGCTGGCCGTCGACGCCCTGGCAAACGCGGTCGCCCGACGCGGGCAGGTCGCCGGCTGCATCCTGCACACCGACCGCGGATCGCAGTTCAGGTCACGGAGATTCGTCCGTGCCCTGCACCGGCACGGCATGGTCGGCTCGATGGGCAAGGTCGGCGCGGCCGGTGACAACGCCGCCATGGAGTCCTTCTTCGCCCTGCTGCAGAAGAACGTCCTGAACCGTCGAGCCTGGGACAGCCGCCAACAGCTACGGATCGCGATCGTCACCTGGATCGAACGGACCTACCACCGCCGACGCCGTCAGGACGCCCTCGGACGATTGACCCCCATCGAGTTCGAGACCATCATGACCAAACCTGCCACTCAGGCAGCCTGACCCCACCTGTCACCTATCCGTGCAGCAGTCCCTCCGGCACGCTGTCGGGCTCGATCGCGCGCAAGCATTCGTCGGCACGCAAGCGTCAGCTCTGCGCTGGAAGTAGAGCCGGGCGTGGTCGACAGGCGGCCATGTGACGCGGGCCCCGGGCCGCGCGAGTCGCCCCAGAACGGTGGCCCGCTCAGGCAGGATCCGCACTGCCGGCGAGGACCTGCATGACCACCAAGGTCGGCTCCGCCGCGAAGCGGCGGAACAACGCAGGAGCAGCAGGCGGTTCAGGCGATGCCCTCATCGCATCGAGCGCCGCACGATCTCGCCAAAGCGAGTGAATCGCCCAATGCCCTTGTCCGTCTCCAAGCAGTCGAGTCTCGAGTAGCCCGTCCGGAAGACCGCCGGCCAGCAGGTTCTCGAAGTCTGCCGTCAGGTCGTGGGCCTGACCTTGATCCACGTCGGCGGACACCATTGTCAGGATGTTCATGAGGCAAGGATCCGATGCAGCACGTGCATTGCCTAGTCCTTGTTCGCCGGGTTGAAGGCGCCATCTGGGCATCTGAACCGCCCCGGGTTCAGTGGAACTCGACGTGCTCATGGGTCCGCCAGGGGCCGTGGCTGCGGATGAGCTCGGTCCTGAAGAGCACTGCGACAGCACATGACATTTCCCAGGTCAGCGGCACAATTGATCGGCGCCCCCGGCAGGACTCGAACCTGCGACCAAGAGATTAGAAGGCTCTTGCTCTATCCGCTGAGCTACAGGGGCTCGTCGCCCCGTGGCAGGCGACGTCCCATGATAGGCAAGCCGGAGCGGTGCGCCCGCTCAGGTGACGGGCGAGCCCACGAAGTCGCGACGGTGCGCGGTGATCGACTCGAGCAGGACGAGCTCGCGCTGCGCCGCGTCGCTCTCGGCGGTGCCGTGGACCAGCCTCGAGCGCAGGAGGGCGAGGTCGCTCGCACTGTCCTGGAAGGCCTGCATCGAGCGTTTGGCGGGAACGCCGCCGGTGCGCCGCGCCCACGCCCGGGCGTCGCGGCGTTGGGCGAGCGAGGAGAGCATCGTGACCTCGCCGTGCGTGAGCCAGCCCGCGTCGGCGTAGGGAGAGAGGTACAGCCCGATGAGGCGCCCCTCCCGACGACGCAGCCAGACGACGAAGCCGACGAAGGCGAGGAAGAGCGGCACCTGGTAGGTGAGGTAGGCCTGGATGAAGCCCTCGAGGCCGGCGAGGGCGGAGAAGTTCCACAGCCCGTGCAGGAGCATCGCGCAGACCCAGCCGCCGAGCACCGCGAGAACCCGCACGAGTGGCCGGCGCGAGGTGACGGCGATGCCGATGCCGATGCCGGTGAGGGCCGTGAAGAGGGGGTGCCCGAAGGGGCCCATGATGCCGCGCACGATGAACGTGCCGGTGAGGCCCTCGTCGCCGTAGAGGTCGTAGGCGCGTCCGAGGTAGAGGATGTTCTCGCTGAAGGCGAAGCCGGCCCCGATGAGGCCGCCGTAGACGATGCCGTCGATGATCCCGTCGAACTCACGCCGCCGCAGAAGGTAGATGAGCAGGATGCCGAGACCCTTGAGGGTCTCCTCGGTGACGGGTGCGAGGTAGACGGCGCCGGTCTCGAACGGGTCGGTCCACTGCGAGTCGACGAGCACCCGCAGCCCGAGGGTGTTGAGGAAGAAGGCGCCGACGACGGCGACGAGCGCTCCCCAGAGGAACGCGAAGACGAGGTAGCGGGCCGGCTCGGCCTCGAAGCGGTCGAGCCACAACAGGGTCGGCACGATGATGAGGAGCGGGATCACCGCGAGGAGTGCGGCGGTCACGAGCGTCTGCGCCGTCAACCGCTCACCGAGGATGGTGAGCAGGACGAGGAGGGCGAGGAGGAAGAGCGCGGCGACGACACCGATGGTGATCGCGGTGCGCAGCATCGGCCGACGGGTCGGGTTGGGCAGCCGACTCCATTGCGGCTGCTGGGCATTCGCTCCCCCGCCGGTCGGCTGACCGGTCGTCACGTCGCCTGAGGTCATCCCCGCAGGTTAGTGCAGTCGTGCGCGCCGGGGGTCGGGCCGGGCGAGGATGGCACCGGCTGCCTTTATGGTGGAGCCGTGAGCGACTCCAACCACAGGGCCATGGCAGACCGGATCGTCTGGATCGACTGCGAGATGACCGGTCTCTCCCTGCGCTCCGACGCGCTGGTCGAGGTCGCTGCGCTCGTCACCGACTTCGAGCTCAACCAGCTCGGCGAGGGCATCGAGGTCGTCATCAAGCCGCCGGCCGAGGCGCTCGAGCAGATGGACCCCTTCGTCCGCGACATGCACACGACCTCCGGGCTCATCACCGAGTTCGACTCCGGGGTGACCCTCCAGGAGGCCGAGCACATCGTGCTCGACTACATCCGCACCTTCGTCCCGGAGCCGCGCAAGGCGCCGCTCGGCGGCAACACGGTCGCCACCGACCGGGGCTTCCTCCTGCGCGACATGCCCGAGCTCGAGGCCTACCTCCACTACCGCATCATCGACGTCAGCTCGATCAAGGAGCTCTCGCGCCGGTGGTATCCGCGGGTCTACTTCAACGCGCCCAAGAAGTCGGGCGGCCACCGGGCGCTCGCCGACATCCGCGAGTCGATCGCCGAGCTGCGCTACTACCGCGAGGCCGTCTTCGTGCCCCAGCCGGGTCCGGACAGCGCGACCGCCAAGGCGCTCGCGCAGCCCCACGTCATCGAGCACTGAGCCGGCCGGACGGCATACGGGCGGCTCGGGAGGGCTCTCGAGGCGCCCGTATGCCGTCCGGCGCGGGGTGGTCATCACCACCCTCGGGCAGCCTGTACGATTGTCGACGCAGTCCCACGACGCCGAGCCCCCGGGCCCGGCTCGTCCTGTGCATGGTGGGTGTAGCTCAGCTGGTAGAGCACCTGGTTGTGGTCCAGGTGGCCGCGGGTTCAAGTCCCGTCACTCACCCCATGGTTCCTGCTCCGTCAGGACATCTCTGTGGCCCGGCACCCTCTGACGAGGGGGTCGGGCCACAGTCGTTCTGCGAGTCGAATGCTCCACGGGCGGTTCCCTTCTCGGCAGCAGGTCGAGGGCTACGCTGGTGAACGGCGGAGGCCGCGCCAGGCGCCCTGAACCGCGACGGCGGCTCTGCCCACGAGAGGGAGTGCGATGACCCGTCACGAGACGCCGCCGCAGCCCGCGCCGTCCCGCATGACCGAGTTCCACGGGCACCCCCTGGTCGTCGCGGTGACCGAGCAGCCGGAGGCCCTCGTCGTGCTCACGGCTGCATCATTGGCCCGGGCGACCGGCGCCGAGGCGCTCTACTTCGCGTTCGTCGACCCCGCGCGCTACGTCGACGAGGAGCTGCCCGACGGGTCCGTCCGGCATCACTCCGTCGACTCGGACATCGGCGACGAGCTGTGGCCGGAGCGGGAGCGCCGCATCGTCCACTGGGTCAGCGAGGTGATGAGAGGCTCCGACATCCCGTGGCACTTCCGCTACCTCGCGGGCCGGGCGGATCGCGCCCTGACCCACCTCGCCCGTGCCGTCGATGCCGCCGCCTTCGTCGTCGGCACCCAGACGCGGCCGCACCGGCGGGCGCGCGACTTCCTCGCTCAGTCGCTGTCGATGCAGCTCGCCCACCGCCAGCACCGGCCGGTCCTCGTCGTGCCGCTCGTCGTCGTGGACTGGCATGCGCCGGGGCCCTGGGAGTGACGTCTGGTCGGGCTCTGCGGCCCGTGTTGCGCTGAGGCTCCGGCGATTTTGTGACGACACGGGGCGGCTGCTAACGTTTCCCCTCGTTGCGCCGCTAGCTCAATTGGCAGAGCAAGTGACTCTTAATCACTGGGTTCGGGGTTCGAGTCCCTGGCGGCGCACTCTTCATGCAGGTCAGAGCCCGGCCCCTCGGGGCCGGGCTCTACTTGTATCCACGAAACACCCACTTTGGATCCGCGGCCGCGTCCACGACGCCCTCCACGGCTGCGGCTGCCACGCCGTTTGACCCTCCCGCCCCCATGTAGACGTCCATGGTCAGGGACGAAAACCTCCTCGACGTGGGACCGGGAACGGCACTAGCCCCGAGGTGGTCAAGGCCGCGTCGATCTCGGGCGTCGCGCTCGGCGGGGGCGACACCTCAGGACGCGGGCCCACCCGTGGCGCGCAGCCCCACGAGCCCGGCCGAGACCTGCCACAGCCGGGCTGCGGCCTCGACGTCGTACGACGCCCGCGACGAGGACTTGGCCCGGCCGTCGGCGAAGTACTTCCCGGAGACGCCGTCGAGCTCGGGCGAGGACGCAAGGTGGATGGAGGTCCTCGCGCCCCGCTCCGGGCTCTTCATGAACGGACGCACGAGGGGCAGCATCAGGCGCATCCACCAGCCCGAGTCCTCCTGGCCGAAGGAGGTCCGGACCACTCCCGGGTGCAGCACGTTGGCCGTGACGCCCGTGCCCTCGAGCCTGCGGGCCAGCTCGTAGGTGAACATCACGTTGGCGAGCTTGGACTGGTTGTACGCGCGCTGGCCGCGGTAGCTTCGCACGCCCTGCAGGTCGTCGAAGGCGAGGCGCCCCATGGCCTGCGCCCCCGAGGACACCGTGACCACGCGCGCGGGCGCGCTGGCCGTGAGCCGGTCGAGCAGCAGGTTGGTCAGCAGGAACGGCGCCAGGTGGTTGACGGCGAAAGTGCGCTCCAGCCCGTCCTCGGTGGTGTGCCGGGTGGCCCAGTAACCACCGACGTTGTTGACGAGGACGTCCAGACGCGGGTATGCCGTGAGCACCTGCTCCGCGACCGCCCGCACCTCCCGCTGCGCCGAGAGGTCACCGGTGAACACCTGCACGTCGCCGGCGCCGGCCGCGCGGATGCGGTCGGCGGCCGCGGCGGCGCGCGCGGAGTCGCGCCCGACGATGCCGACCGTCGCCCCCTGGCGCGCGAGCCCGGTGGCCGTGGCGAGGCCGATCCCGCCGGTACCACCGGTGACGAGCACGTTCTTGCCGGCCATGGTCGTCATCGCGCTCATGTCAGCGCACGATGCTGAAGTTGAAGTTCGCGGTGCCGAGGGTGCCCATGAGCCGCAGCCACACCGGCAGCAGCATCTCGGTGCCGCGGGCGCCGGTGATGTCGCCGAGGTCGATGACGTCGCTGTGGCCGAAGCTCTGCAGCAGCTCGGTCACGGTCGTCTTGGCCGCAGTGTCGTTGCCGGCGATGAAGATCGTCGATGCCGCGCCGAGCTCTTTCGGGTTGACCATGAGGTGGGCGGTGAGGGTGTTGAGGGCCTTGACGACGCGCGTGTCCGGGAAGGCCCGCTGGATCTGCTCGCCGAGCGAGTCCGTGTCCTTGACGAAGAGGCTGGGCGGGAAGCCGTTGCTGAAGTCGAGTGGGTTGGAGATGTCGATGAGCACCTTGCCGGCGAGGTTGTCGGCTCCGGCCTGCTCGAGGGCGGGCATGGCGCCGAACCCGCTGGTGGCGTTGACGACGAGCTCAGCGGAGGCTGCGGCGTCTGCGAATGAGGCGAGCCGAACGTCCGGGTGCTCCGTGGCCCACGCAGAGAAGGGCGGGTTGCCCATGCCGTCGGGCTCGGTCCGGGCGAGCGTCGCCTCAGGGTCACGGGTGCCGACGGTGACGGCGTGGCCCAGGACGGACAGGCGGGCTGCAAGGGCCTGGCCGACCATGCCGGTGCCGAGGACTGCGATCTTCACGGAAACTCCTAGGTGCCTGACATCTCTGAGGTAGACGGACCTGTCTACGTCGATGTCCCGACCGTAACAGACAGATCTGTCTACCTCAACGGTATGCTCGGTCTGGAGCAGCCGAGTCATGAGGAGCCCGATGTCCGCCACCGCACCCGTTCGTCCGAGCGCTGCCCGCGCGCGGATTCTCGAGACGGCGTTCGCGCTGTTCTACGCCCACGGCATCCGGGCGGTGGGCGTGGACCGGATCATCGCCGACTCCGGCGTGGCGAAAGCCACCCTGTACAAGCACTTTCCGTCCAAGGACGACCTCGTGGTCGCCTACCTCGACCAGGTCGACGGCATCTGGACCGCACAGCTCCACCAGGCCGCCGAGGCTGCCGGGCCCGACCCCGCGGACCAGCTTGTCGGCATGTTCGACGCCCTACGCGCCTCCTGCCGTCGCGAGGGCTATCGGGGGTGCGCCTTCATCAACGCGGCAGCCGAGTCACAGCCTGGCACCGCCGTGCACGACCGCACCGTGGCCCACAAGACAGCAGTTCTCTCCTGGGTGCACGGGCTGGCCGAGCAGACGGGCGCGCGCGAGCCGGGCGTTCTGGCCCGGGCACTGACGTTGCTGCTCGACGGCGGCCTGGCCAGCGGCTCGCTCGACGCGAGCCCCGACGCCCCCGACGCCGCCAAGGCGTCGGCACGAGCCCTCATCGACGTCGCGACCCGGGCGCTCACGACCAGGGCTGCGAATGGACACGTCTTGTCCTCAACCGGCTCCGAGGTCGCGGCGTCGGAAGGCAATTGAGCCAACGGCGGCGAGGGCGACCCCGATCCCGCACATGACCAGGGCTGCCGTGCTGGCCCAGGGCTGTTGCGGCACCATCGCGAGATGGGTGAATGGGGACAGGTTCAGCGCCCAGTCGGGCCATTTCAGTGCCGGGCCGAGCAGGTAGAGGATGAAGCCGCCCACGACGACGGCAAGCGGGATGGGAACGGTGAGGCGGGGTGCGACACCGTAGATGCCGACGGTGAGCCCGGCCACGAGCGCCACCACGGGCAGCGTGTTCAGGCTTGCGGACAAGGCGTCGGCGAGGTTGAGGCGGTCCGACCCGGCGGCCAGAGCGCCGGCCCACATCGCCGCTCCGACGACGATGGTGAGGATCGCCGCCCCGATGCCGGTCAGGAGGAGGTGTCCACCGAGCCAGCGCAGCCGCGAGACGCGGCGCGCGAGGATCGCCTCGAGTCGGGACGTTGCCTCCTCGGCTTGGGCGGCGCCGATCCTGAAGATGACGTGGATGGCGACGGCGAGCGCGAACACGAAGGCGATCACGGCCACGAAGCCTTCGAGGGTGAGGGCTGCCTCGAGTCCGACGCTGGCCAGGATCTGTTGATAGCCCTCGTCCTCGGCGATCCAGTCGATCATCGTGCTGACCAGTGCCCCCATGATGGCGGCGATGGCGGCCAGGCCTACGGCCCAGGCAAGGAGTGTCGCCTGGTTGCTGCGCCATGCGAACGCCACGGGGCTGGAGAGCAGGTGCAGGTGTGACCTGCCTGCGGACTCGGGAGCCAGAAGTGCTCCACCGGTGTCGCGGACGGCGCGCAGGCGGATGGCGAGAATTCCCAGCGCGGTCGGGACGGCGATCATCGGGATCAGGGCGAGGGCATCGTCGGCGCCGAACGGCTGCAGCTGGTCGATCCAACCCAGGGGGGTGCTCCATCTGACCCAGGTCCGAGAGTCGGCGCTGTTGCCGACCATGCGCAGAAGGTAGGCCGCGCCCAGAGCAGCCGCGCTCAGCCCGGCGACCCGGCGTCGGACCTCCACCAGCTGGCTGACGACGGCCGTGCCGGCGGTGAAGGTGGCACCCACCGCAGCGAGCCCGACTCCGAACAGGAGGGACCCGGCCCAGGCCTGCCCGGTCAGGCCCATCGTCACGGCGGCGGCTGCACCGACCAGCGTCGACTCCGCCACCAGCAGCGCCACGACGACTGCGGTTGCGGCCGTGGCCCGCACTGGGGTGGCGAGGACCAGGTCGGTGCGATCGAGGTCTTCCTCGCCGCGCAACAGGCGGCTGGTGGTCAGCACGGCCCAGACGGCGACGATGATCTGCATCATCCAGCCGCCGTCCCAGACGGTGAAGCCACCGGCCGTGTCGAGCGCGCGGGGCACCCCGTTCATCATCCTCACGGCCGGGTTGTCCTCGAAGATCGCGAACTGCAGGGGTGAAACCCCTGAGGGGTAGGCGCTTCGGTAGCTGGCGACCTCCAGTGCGACGTAACCGGCCATGACGATGCCGATGATGGCGCTGGTGCGCCACGTCAGCCGGGCGTACAGACGAATCAGGGGCCGCAGGCGGCGCGGGCCAGATCGGCCTGTGTGGCGCGGCGGGGACGGGCCCGCGGCCGCGCTCGATGGCGGTGGACGCCCTGCTGGTGCGCGCGCGCTTCGGCCCACGGTCTCGGTCACCGGCGCTCCCCTCCTGAGCCGGTGGCCGGCTGCCCCTGCAGCCGGCCATGGGCAGCGGCGACGGCTTCTCGTTGGCTGGCCCTGGTGTCGTAGTAGGTCAGGAAGATCTGCTCGAGGCTCGGGGCCCTGCTGTGCAACCGGCGGATCCCCGCACCCGAGAGTCGGGCGACGACCTCGGCCGGTTCACCGACCACCGTCAGCCGCACGCCGCCGTCCATCGGCTCGACGGCCAGCACCTCGGGCAGGTCGGCGAAGGACGGTGCAGGCCGGGCCAGTTCCACCTCGAAGATCGTCGTGCTCAGCTGGCGGAGCTCCGAGAGGGTGGCCACCTCGACCAGATGTCCATCGCGCAGGATGGCGACCCGCTCGCAGACGTCCTCGACCTCGTCCAGGAGGTGCGAGGACAGGAAGACGGTGGCGCCTTCCGCCGCGCACTCGCGGGTCACCGCCTGAAACTCCGCCTCCATCAGCGGGTCCAGGCCCGAGGTCGGCTCGTCCAGGAGGAGGACGCTCGGGCGGGTCATGAGGGCCGCCACGAGTGCGACCTTCTGACGGTTGCCCTTGGAGTACGCCCTGACCCGGCGGGTCGGGTCGAGGTCGAACCGTTCGAGCAGCTCGTCGCGGTATGCGCTGTCGGCTCCGCCGGCCATGTCGCCGAGCAGCTCGAGCGTCTCGCGGCCCGTGAGCTGTGGCCACAGCGACACGTCGCCGGGCACGTAACCCACCGACTGGTGAGCGCGCTCGACGTCGCTCACGGGAATCCCTGCAAGCCAAGCTCCGCCCCTCGTGGGACGGATCAGGCCGAGCAGCAGGCGGATCGTCGTGGACTTGCCAGCACCGTTGGGGCCGAGGAACCCGAAGATCTCGCCGGCTGCCACCTCCAAGGTCAGGGCTTCCAGAGCCACCGTGCTGCCGAAATGCTTCGTCAGGTCCACTGTTCGGATAGCTGCGGACGCCATCTCATCGCCTCCACACGGCCCAGGCGCCGGGGACAGCCTGCTCGGCTGCCCTCTCATTCCACGCTACCCACGCCATGGGCGCTCGTCCGAGAGGTGTGACGCATGGATCAGCTGCCCACGCGTCCCGCGACCTGCAGAGGATGATCGGAGCATGGCTGATCCATCCGGTGTCCCGAACCGCACGGCCCTCTCCGAGGCTGAGGACGAGGAGGGCGTCGGAGCCATCGGGAGCGTCGTGGTCGGTATCGACGGCTCCGAGGCGGACGGGCCGGTCACCGACTGGGCAGCCGACGAGGCCCACCGGCTGGGGGCACCACTACGGCTGGTGCACGCCATCGACCCGGGGGGCCAGATGACGTCCTACGACATGCTGGCCTCCGGCGCGCCCAGCCTCGCGGAACGGCTCAGCCAGGGCGCACACCAGCTCTTGGATGCCTCCTCGGCCCGGGCGCACGCCCGACATCCTTCCCTCGACATCGCGGGGATCGCGCCCACGGGCCGTGCCGCGGCAGCCCTCGTAGGGCTCTCGGATGGCGCGCTGCGAATGGTTGTCGGCGCACCCGCCAGAAGGCATCTGGAGCGAATCCTGCTCGGCTCGGTCGCCCTGCCGGTTGTCGCCCACGCGCACTGCCCGGTCGTCGTGGTCCCCACCGGCACGACCGTCGCCACCCCACAACGCCTCGTCGTCGGCGTCGATGGCAGCCACGGCAGCGGCCGAGCCATCGACTTCGCGCTCAGAACTGCCGAGTCCTGCGGCGCCGCCGTGGCGTGCGTGCTCGTGTGGAACATCGAGGTGGAGGAGGGCGTCGTGGTCACCGAACCCGAGAGTGAGCACTGGTCGGCAGTGGAACGGCGCTATCTCGAGGTCGGCCACGAGGTCGTCGACCCCGTCGTCGCGAGCCACCCCGACGTCGAGGTGAGCATCACGGTGCGCCACGGATCGACTGCCGAGGAGCTGATTCACGCGGTGGCTGACCTCGATGCTGACCTGTTGGTGGTTGGGAGCAGGGGCCGAGGCGGGTTCCGTGGGTTGCTCCTCGGCTCGGTGAGTCGCCGGGTCATCGAACAGGCACGTGGTGTCGTCGCCGTCGTGCGCTGAACAACCGCCCGACCAATCGCACCTCGAGGGGAGGTTTCCGTCTGCGAGCAGGTTGGAAGGGCGGGGGACTCAATCCTTCGAGCCGGAGGGCACCGGCACGATGCTCAGGGCACGAAAAGAAACGGCATCAGGGACCTTTGACCCTTATCGGGCAACGTTCAACACTCCTACCTTGGACGGGTCAGGAACCGTTCCTGGACATCGAGATCGGGGAGTCCCACGGCTGCTCGGAAGGCGGCGGTCGGGGCATTCAGGTGGGCAGAACCGTAGTGTTGAGAGGAACACACCATGAAGGCCGTAATGATCGTGCCAGTCGGGGTGGCGCTGTTGATGTCGCTCGGTTCCGCGCAAAGTCAGGCATTGACCGGAGATTTTGACGGCCACCAGCACAACGGGAGGTCGTGGACGACCGGGCCGAACAACTTCATCTCCGGCTGGACGCCAGGGCCGAACGAAGACGGAAGCTACAACATGTTCGTGGAGATCCCCGCGAACACCAACGAGAAGTGGGAGACCTGCACGGACAAGGCGGTCCTGGATGCAGTGGCCTTCCCTGAATGCGTCGGAACCGTCCCCGGCGAGCGGATGGTCTGGGAGGTCAGGGATGGGTCGCGTCGCGTCGTCTCGTTCCTCAACTACCCGGGCAACTACGGAACGATGCCGCAGACCAAGAGCGGCGACGGCGACCCACTGGACATGATGACCCTGGGCGAGACGCACTACCGTACAGCGCCAGTCTCGGTGAAGGTCATCGGCGTGTTGCGCTGCCTCGACAAGGGAGACGTGGACGACAAGATCATCGGTCTGCAGACGGATCACCCGCTGTACGCGAGCGTGAACGACCTCACCGCCAGCGAGCCCACCAACCTGCCAGTCATGGCGCAGATTCTCGAGCAGTGGTGGGAGAACAACAAGAAGCTCAACGCAATCTCCTGCACCGTCGAGGGGCCGGCCAGCGCCACCACGATCATCGGCGACGCCCACGCCGCGTACCTGGCGGAGTAGAGCAGCACCCGCGCACCCGAAGCCGAGTCGAGGCGGGGACCTTCACACAATTCACCGGCCCCCGCCGACCTTTGGCGCCGCAAGGCAGAGCGCAGCCCGTACGTACCATTCTCGCCGCGGCGCTTGATGGCCTGGCCAGAGCCGCCTTGCTCCTTTTGGCGCGATGGCGAGCAGCTGGGCCGTTGGTGAGTGGCCTTGACAATGCGAGGCCCCGAGCTGCGATCACATTGACAGATCAATGGGCCGCTCAGCCACGGGTACACGGTGGACCCACCGCCCCGTGATGTCGCGGCCGACATATCACCAAATGTACTCCTAATGTCGGGGAAGGACCAGTGCCTCACTCCTCTGGCGGAAGGGGGCCGCTGTGGACCAGCGTGAATGGCGAGTGTTTATCGTCTAGCTTCCAAAGGGGGAAGATCATGAAAACACTTGCTGTGGGGGCTCGAAATTCTCGAAAGGCTCTGAGGTTACTCACGGGCACCGTCGTGGCCGTTGGGATGGCCTTGGGCGGTGCTGCAGCTGGTGGCAATTCAGCCTTCGGCGCAGCCGCAAGCTACACGTATACGAGCACGGCGGATTTCAACGGTGGGACTGCGCTCAACCTGAACACCGCGAACGACGAGCTGAAGCTGACGCCGAGCTTCACCTTCCCGTTCGTATGGGTCCCCGCCAGCGCGCGGGGCACGATCGTGAAGATCAACGCGAACACCGGCGCGGTCGTCGGGGAGTACTGGTCGGCGCCGCAGAACATGGCGCACGACCCGTCGCGCACGACGGTGGACCAGAACGGGAATGTCTGGGCAGGCAACCGGGCGGAGGCCAGCGGTGGTCAGGGCTCGGTGGTCCAGATCGGCTTGAAGGAGGCCGGGCAGTGTGTCGACCGCAATGGCAATGGTGTGATCGACACCTCGGTCGGTCTAGGTGACATCCGGCCGTGGGCCAACGGGTCCTCGGAAGACACAGGCGGTGGCGTGACCACGGCCGACGACGAGTGCGTCATCCACTTCGTCCGAACGACCGGACACACGATCAGGCAGGTCTCGATCGACGCTGACAACCACGCGTGGGTCGGCGGCCCAGGCCTGGTCTCCAGCATCGGCCGGTACTTCGACCGAATCAGCCCGACGGGCACCATCGTCAAGACCTTCAAGCTCCCGGACTCCGGGCCCTACGCGGCCTACGGCGGCCTCATCGACGAGCACGGGGTGCTCTGGAGCGCGGCCGGCCCAACCGGCGAGGACTTCGTCTGGCGCATCGACCTCGCCTCAATACCTGACACGACACCGCCTGCGGTCCTGACCTCGCCAGCGAACTACACGCTCGTGCCGTCCCCCTCTGCATACGGGATGGGCAAAGATCCGAGTGGCAACATCTGGGTGAGCGACTTCTACTCCGGCACGGTAGGCAAGATCAGTCCGGCTGGGTCGGTGCTCGGCACCTTCCTGACGGCCACTTCGGGCAACCGTGGAGTCGCGGTGACAGCCGATGGTGACGTCTGGGTGGCCGGCAGCGGAGACGGACACGTCGCACGTCTGCACAACAACGGCTCGCCCGTCACCACGATCGATGTCGGCGATACGCCGACCGGGGTGTCGGTCGACGCCAACGGGAAGGTCTGGGTGTCCCTGCTGGGATGGAACCAGGCCAAGCGCATCGACCCGGCCACCAACAGCGTTGACGCGACCACTGACCTCGGCGCGGGCGCCGGGCCGTACACCTACGGCGACATGACCGGCAACGTCAACGTCGGTGGGCCGGCAAGCGGAACGTGGACCAAGGTCATCGACAGTGGTACCGCTGGCCAACACTGGTCCACGGCTGACTGGACCGCAGTCCTCAACGGCGGCGACGTCACCGTGACCGCTGCAGCCAGCGCGGACGGCGCGACATACGGCGCCGACACCCCCGTCTCCGACGGCGGCACTCTCGGGCTCACGGGCCGATACCTCAGGCTGACCGTCACGCTCGACAGGACCGCCGCCATGGTGGACGCGGACATCACGCCCGTCCTCGAGGACATCACGGTGACCACCAACCGAGTGCCCGTCGCGGTCGCAGGGGACGACCAGAACGCGGACGAGGGCGATCTGGTCACCCTGAACGGGACGGCATCGAGCGACCCCGACGGCGACACCCTCGGCTACTCGTGGGAGTTGCTGCCCGGATACACCGGGCCGGCCGTGACCCTGTCCGACGCCACGGTGGCTCAGCCGACATTCACCCCGACCGACAACGGCGTGTACACCTTCCGGCTGACCGTCGATGACGGCAACGGGGGGTCAGCGACAGACGATGTATTGGTCACGGTCGACAACGTCGCTCCTGTGATCCAGTCGTTCAGCTCGCCTGCCGACCCCGTGCCGGTGGGGTCCGTGGTCAACCTGTCCGCGACGTTCAGCGACGTCGGCACGAACGACACTCACACGGCCTCATTCGCGCTCGACTCGACCAACGCGGCAGGGACCGTCACCGAGTCGGGTGGCTCAGGTAGCGCGACGGGGTCCTTCACACTGATCCCGGCGGGTGTGTACACCGCGTCAGTGACGATCACCGACGACGACGGCGGCCTGGACACGGAGACAGCCCTGGTTCCGGTCGTCGTCTACGACCCGGCAGGCGGGTTCGTCACCGGAGGCGGACGGATCACGTCGCCAACCGGCGCCTTCACGCCTGACGCCAGCCTTGCCGGCAAGGCAACGTTCGGGTTCGTGTCCCGCTATCAGAAGGGTGCCACGATCCCGTCCGGAAACACCGAGTTCGTCTTCCATGCGGCCGGTCTGAGCTTCCACTCCAGCAGCTACGACTGGCTCGTGATCTCCGGGGCGCAGGCGCAGTACAAGGGCGTCGGCGAGGTCACCGGACTCGGGGCCACCGACAATGGCAGCTACAAGTTCATCCTCACCGCTGTCGACGGCGGCCGCCTGGGTGGGACAGCACCCGACACGTTCCGGATCAAGATCTTCCGTGACGACACCGTCCTTTACGACAACGGACCGGGAACCCCCCTCGAGGGTGGATCGATCATCGTGCACAAGTAGCACTCAGCGATATCTCGGGTTTCGGCCCCGCCCTTCGGCGGGGCCGAAGCGCGCAGACGGAGAGATTTCGGGGAACGGCCATCGTTTGACGCCCTGCAGCTACGCTCCCCTGCTCAACCCTCGTACCGTCAACATGGCCCGGCGTTCCTGCTCAGCGTCAGGTCCTGATCCGTGGTGTACCTCGGTGTTCAATCAGAGTGTTCGGGTGGGCCTGAGGGTGCCGTCACGGCCGATACCGACAGCTTCCGTGTCGTTACTCCAAGGTCCGCTGGCTGCGGAACTGTGGAGGTCAGTCGCTGCTCCGGACGCTGGTTCGAGTCCCTGGCGGCGCACTCTTCGTGCATCTCCGGCACGGGGCTCTGCGTCGCCGCCGACAGGTCGCTGGGCGCTGGCGTTGCCGCACCGTCGCTACGCCTCGGTCTCTCGCGAGATCACCACCGCGCTGCCGCTGGTGTTCATCTCCACGGCTGCTGCCAGCTCCGGCCCCTCCGCTGCGCCGGGGGCGGTGCGGCGGCGGGTGACGAGGAACGAGCCGCTGAGGACCAGGGCGAACCCGATGACGGTCCACACGGTGACGCGCTCGTCGAGGATGAGAACCCCGGCCAGGACGGCGACGGCAGGGTTGACGTAGGTGATCGCGGTGGCCTTGACCGGTCCGATCTCGCCGATCAAGGCGACCATCAACACGAATGCCAGCGCGCTGCACACGACAGCGAGCACCAGGACCGAGGCCACCACCCGACCCGATGGCCATGCCGCGGGCCACGACCCGGCCAGCAGCACGAACGGCACGTAGACGATCGCGGTTCCCGCGAGCGAGACGGCAGTGACGCCGATGCCCGGCAGCTGCGGCATCCAGCGCGCGAGGATCGCCGGCCCCACGGCATACCCGATCACGACGAACGCCATCTGCCCCACGGCGACCAGGTCGGAGCCGGCCACGTCCAGACCGACGAGCGCGGCGACACCGAGCATGCCCACCCCGATGCCTGTCCAGTTCATCGCGGTCAGCTGGGCGGGCCGGCCCATGGCGAACGCGACGGCGACACCGGCGAGCGGGACGGCCGCGAGCAACAGCCCGGCCGTGGAGCTGGGCAGCGTCTGCTCGGCGGAGCTGAGGAAGTACCAGGGGATGACGATCTCGCAGATCGTGTAGGCGGCCATCGGCTTCCAGGCGCGCAGCACCGGCCCCACCTCGCGCCGGAGGAGGACAAGCGGCAGGAGCAGCACCGCCGCCAGGCCGGAGCGCGCGAGCACGACCATCTCCGGGGAGAGCTCCTCGACCGCCACCTTGATGAACAGGTACGGAATGCCCCAGGCGATGCCCAGGGCCGTGAAGAGGATGACACCACGGCGAGTCACCCGCTCATCCTTCCTCACGAGATGGGGCGACAGCTGGCCCCCACCCCGGATGTTTCCCGGGGTGAGGGCCAGCGTCGTTGTGGAGGGCCGCGCTAGGAGCTGGCGAGCGCCCCTGAGCTCGCCGTCACCGGGGCCACAGCGTCTCGTCGAGGTTGGGCAACGTGCCCCGGGCGAGGTTGTCGGTGTCCTCGGCGGTCAGGTGCCCCGGAGCGAAGCCGCTCATCGGGCCGGAGACCGGCAGGTTCAACCGCGTGGAGCGCAGGTCGAGGGTGTACTGGCCCGAGCTGGTGTCGACGGCGATGACACCGTTGCTCGCCCCGCTCACGACAAGACCCAGCTGATGCCCGGCCGGGACGACGAGGTCGTTGGCAGCCAGCTCGACCCTGACCTGGTGCCGGCCCGAGCCGTCGAGACGAGCCCAGCCGCGGGCAAGCACCTGCAGCTGGGTGTTCTGCAGGCGACGGGTGACGTCCTTGTAGCAGGCGTCGTCAGACGCGATGGCCCCTCCCCAGCACGTCTCCGTCCCGAGGGTCAGGGCGCCGTCACCGGTCGCGCTGACACGGTCCATGGAGCCGTAGTCGACAAGCATGACGGACACCTGTCCGACCGGGACGGTGTGGGTCACATCGAGGTCAACCGTCGGCGTGCCCGAGATCCGCACGTCCTGCGTCGTCGTTCCGGTGAGGAACTGCAGCCGGTTCGGGTTTGCGGCCAAGGCAACCGCGTTGGACTCCGACAGGCGCGAGTTGTTGGCGTAGGCGGCGGTGCCGCGGTCCGGGGCTCCGAGCGCCAGCGTGCCGTCGGCTCGAGGGGTGAGCGACATCGTGCGGGCGGACTGGATCGGCCACGTCGTGGACGTCGCCCACTCGTTCGGCGCGGTCTCGACGCGGACGGCCGGCTCCCCGTCGATGCCGTTGTCGATGCCCATGAGCTCGTGGTCGAACCACCGGTTCAGGGTGGTGACCCACTCCTCGCGGTCGCTGTCGAACGGGTCGACGTGCCCGAGGCGGGTGAGCCACATCTTGCGTTGCACGCCCTGCTTGCCGAGGTCGTCCCACCACTTGGAGGCGTTCATCGTCTTGACGTTGTTGTCCTGGAGCCCGTGGACGATGAAGACGCTCGCCTTGACCTTGGAGGCGTCGTAGAGGCTCCCGTCGCGGTAGTCGCGCTCGGCCCAGAAGTCCGTGTAGGCGCCGGTGGCGTCGGCATCGTTGGCGTCCATGGAGGCCAGGCGCGGTGAGCAGTCGGTCGGCATGGTGCGGCGCTGGGCGATGGTGCGCGAGAGGCTGCTGGCGTAGTGGCGCGACTTCACGGCGCCCTGCCAGCGGTTGTAGTCGTACCAGGAGCTGATCGCGCTGATCGGCACGATCGTCTTCAACCCGTCGACACCCGTGGCGGCGACGCCGTTTGCGAGCGTCCCGTCATAGGACTTGCCGATCATCCCGGTGCTGCCGTTGCTCCAGGTGGCATCGACGACGGCACCGCTCGCATCGCGGGCGGTCCCCTTGCCGCCCAGCCACTCGACGACGGACTTGACCGACTCGACGTCGGAGCGGCCGCCCTCGTCGCTGCACCCGGTGGACCGGGCGGTTCCCGCCATGTCGACGGCGACGAAGGCGTAGCCGCGCGGCACGAAGTAGTTGTCGTAGTAGAGCGGGAACTTCGTCGGGCTCCCGTCCGCGCCGTACTCCTTGTACTCGGTCTCGTTGCCGCGGCCGAGGCTGAGGTAGTAGGGGCTGGCGTCCATGACGACCGGCACCCGTGCGGTGCCGTCGAGCTCGCGCGGCCGGATGATGTCGGCGGCGATGCGCTCCGCCTTGCCGTCCCCGTCGAGGTCCGGCGTGTCGACCCAGACAGTCTCTCGGATGGCGTTCGTGTAGTCGTACATCGGCGACGTCATGCCACCGACCAGCGTGACGGGTGGGGTCTCGGTGCTGCTCGTCGGCGCCGCGTGCGCCTCCCCCAGCGTCCCGATGGCCAACGGCGCAACCACGGCGAGTGACGTGGCTAGGGCCAGGATCCTGGCTTTCATGTGAGTCCTTCCTGCCCCCGGAACCGGCGATGTCCCTGTGTGGGGTGAGGGGCTCTGCCAAATGTAGCGATGAATCACCCGAAAAGGGCAGGGGAGAAAACACAACGGGGTCCGACCATCCGATGGCACCCACCGCCAATGAAACGTTCCGCATCTTGCGACCACCCCAGTAGCCAGGGACATGGCACGGGTCGATACGACCCTTGACGCAGTGGTGATATGCGACATATGGTCGCCGCACGAATTCTGAATCGTTTCATTCACATCGTCGTGGAGGATCCCCATGGTCACCGGCCCCACCCCGCAGGACCCGCCCGTGCGCTCGTCCGTCTCTCGCCGCAGGTTCATCACGATGGGGGCCGTGCTCACCGCCGGCGCCGCTCTGCCGTGGTCTCCGGCGCCGGCGGCCGCAGCCGCGGGGACGCCCGATGCCGCCGAGGCGGCGGGATTCGCCCGCAGCTTCCGTCAGCCGCCGACGTCGTACGGCGCCCGCTTCCGGTGGTGGTGGCCGTGCGGCAACGTCGACCCCGACGAGGTCGCCAAGGAGGTCGACGCCGCCGCAGACGCCGGCTTCGCGGGGCTCGAGATCGCCGACGTGCACCACAGCATCCCGAAGGGCCGGCTCGACCCCCAGGCCCACGGCTGGGGCACCGCGCCCTGGGTCACAGCGGTCACCGCGGCTCTGCGACAAGCGCAGCGCCGCGGCATCACCATCGACCTCACCATCGGACCCTCATGGCCCGCCGCCGTGCCGACCGTCACCCCCGACGACGTCGCCGCGTCGAGCGAGCTGGCCCACGGACTGGTGCCTGTCGCAGCGGGTTCCACCTACGACGGCGTCGTCCCTGCCCCCGTCGTGCCGGCCAAGCCCGGCGCCACTCGCGCACAGCTCATCGGTGTCCACGCAGCGAAGGTCATCGCTCCCCCGCCCCGCGCCGGGCAGCCCTCGACGCTCGACCAGGCCTCCGTCGTCGATCTCACCGCCTCGGTGCACGACGGGCGCCTCACGTGGACCGCGCCGGCGACCGGGTCCTGGGTGATCCTCAGCTACTGGCAGAGAGGGTCGGGGCAGGAGCCCGAGGCCGGCCCGCACACCACGCCCACGGCATACGTCGTCGACCACTTCAGCGCGGCCGGCACGGCGGCGGTCACGGACTTCTGGGAGCAGCGGATCCTCACCTCGGAGCTGCGCCGCCTCCTCGCGTCGGCCGGCAACACCCTCTTCGAGGACTCCCTCGAGATCGAGACCGACGCGACCCTGTGGACCCCCGGGTTCCTCGACATCTTCCGCTCGCGCATGGGCTACGACCTCTACCCCTGGCTGCCGGTGATCATCGAGCAGAAGGAGAAGTACCTCTACGTCTTCGCGGGCGACACGACGAACAAGGTCCGCGACGACGTGGCCCAGTGCCTCAGTGACCTCTACGCCGAGCACCACCTGCTGCCGCTGCGCTCCTGGGCGCACGACCTGGGTCTCGAGCTGCGCGTGCAGGGCTACGGCCTCGAGACCGACTCCATCTACGAGGCAGCCCTCTTCGACCAGCCGGAGAGCGAGTCACTCGGGTTCAAGAACCTCGACGACTACCGCGCGCTGAGCGGCGGTCGAGACATGGGCGGTCGCTCGATCCTGTCCTGCGAGGCCGCTGCCTACGCGGGCGGCGCCTACAACACGACGTGGAACAAGGCCCTCCAGACGTTGGGCAGCATCTACGCGGGCGGCGTCAACCAGGCGGTGCTGCACGGCTTTTCGTATGCCGACGCCCCCGGAGCGGCATGGCCGGGCTTCGCGGCGTTCTCCCCCTACTACAACAACGCCGTCGGATACGGCGAGGCGTGGGGTCCGCGCCAGCCGATGTGGCGGCACGTCACCGACGTCGCCGACCACCTGCGTCGCACGCAGTTCGCCCTGCGCGCGGGGGTGAACCGCGCCGACCTCGCGTGGTACCGCCAGAAGGGCTGGACCGCCACCGGCATCGGCGTCGGTTGGGGAACCAGTGCCGCCATCGGTCTCGGGTGGAGCTACGGCTTCATCACCGCACCCCTGCTCAGGCTGGACACGGCGCAGGTCCGTGACGGACGGCTGGCACCGGACGGACCGGCCTACAAGGCGATCATCATCGAGGGCGACCGGTTCCGCGGGAACGTCAGCTCGCTGCAGCTCGAGGGTGCCACCGAGCTCCTGCGCCTCGCCCGGGCGGGGCTGCCCATCGTCTTCGTCGGCGACTGGAGCTCCGCCCTGGCGACCGGGCTCCCCCAGGGCGACGAGGACGCGCAGATCCGTGACCTGGTCGCGCAGCTGCGCTCCCTCCCGGTGGTGCGCACGGTGACCGTCGCGGACGACATCCCGAAGGCCCTCGCCGAGCTGGGGGTCGAGCGCGCCGTGGAGCACGACCCGTCGACCCTCATGCACGTCCAGCGGTTCGTCGCCGACACGGGGGCGCAGAGCCCGAGCCGTCGCAACGGCATCGACGTCTTCTACCTCGCCAACGCGCGGCACGCCGAGAACCGGAAGATCGTCCGTGTCGAGCAGGACGTCTGGCTGACCGCGTCCAGCGCCGGCATGGTCCCCTACCGGCTCGACACCTTCACCGGTGAGGTCACCCCGATCGCGGTGTACGAGGTCGACGGCCGCCACATCCGGATCCGCGTCGCGCTGAACCCTGCCGAGGGCGTGGTCGTCGCCCTCGCGCCGCCGAAGCTGCTCGGCGGGCCGACGCTCGCGACGCCGGCTGTCGGAACGGACGCCGCGAGCATCTCCTACGTCGACGGCAGGCTCGTCGCCCGCGCCACGACCGGCGGCACGTGCACGACGGTGCTGGCCGATGGCCGGGCGGTGCGAACCACGGTCCCCGCGGTGCCCGCTCCCCTTGCGCTCACGCGATGGGACCTCTCCCTCGAGGACTGGCAGCCGGGTTCGTCCGCCACCGATACCACGGTGGCGACGCGCACCACGGTGATGGACGGGCTCACGCCATGGACGAACGTCAGCGGACTCGAGGACGTGTCGGGAGTCGGCCACTACTCGGCTGCCGTCGAGCTCGACGACTCCTGGGACGGGGTCGGCGCCTACCTCGACCTCGGCGCGGTGTTCGACACCTTCCGGGTGCGCGTCAACGGCCGCGACGTGCCGACCCGGTCGGTGCTCTCGACGCGCGTCGACGTCGGTACGGCGCTTCGCCCCGGCCACAACCTCGTCGAGGTGGAGGCCCCGTCCACGCTCTTCAACCGGCTACGCACGGTGAACCCGACGGTGTTCGGGTCGAGCAGCCGACAGGCCTACGGGCTCCTCGGACCCGTGACCATCACGCCCTACCGGGACGTCCTCGTCTGACCGCCGACCTTTCGCGGCGCCACCTGCCGAGATGCAACGGCGGCTCGGACCCTGAGGTCCGAGCCGCCGTCTGTGTCCCCGAGAGGAGGTGGGTTTCAGCAGAAGGACTTGGCGGTCTCGTTCTTGGCCTGGCCCCCGCCGAGGGCCTGAACGAGCTGACCGACGTTGTCGAACCCTGCCACGCCGCCACTGTTGACGGTCTTGTGCACCTGGCCGAAGCAAGCGGCGTCCGCAGGCGCGGCACTGGCGGTGCCGGCGAAGCCGAGCATGCCGAGGGCGGCGATGGACACCGTGGCGAGAATGCGCTTCATGTGACATCCCTTCTCTTGGTGGGTGCTTGTTCACCCATCGCCACTTCTTCCGCGTGGGCGTGGAGTTTGGATGCACCCCGCTCCAACTTTTTTTCTCGCGTGCTGCGGGACCCGCGGCGCCCTGGCCCCCGACACGCACCCGGCGGGCCGCTCCGGGTGACCGGGTGCGCGCGAGTTCGACGGTGTTGCTGACGGGCGGGTCCGCGGGCGCGAGAATTGCACGTGCAGGGGATGGACGCGTCGGGCCGCCGGCGCGGCGCGATACTCGACACCGAAGGACGTCCCATGCGTGCGATCCGATTCCACCAGTACGGCGACCCCCAGGTCCTCACCCTCGAGGACGCTCCCGAGCCCCATGCCGGGCCGGGCCAGGTCCGCATCCGGGTCCAGGCGACGAGTGTGAACCCCGTCGACTGGAAGATCCGGGCCGGCTACCTCCACGAGATGATGCCGGTGAGCTTCCCGGCCATCCCCGGCAGCGACGCGACGGGCATCGTCGACGAGGTGGGCGACGGCGTCTCCGGCGTCGAGATCGGCGATGCCGTCTTCGGCCTGGCCCAGGGAGGCGCCGCAGAGCTCGCGGTCCTCACCGCATGGGCTCGCGTGCCCTCGGGCTGGACGACCGAGCAGGCTGGGGCCGCAGGACTGGCAGCCGCCACGGCCTTGGCCGGGCTCGACGCCCTCGGCGACATCGCGGGCAGGACCGTCCTCATCGAGGGTGCCGCAGGAGGAGTGGGCTCCGCCGCGGTCGAGCTCGCGACGGCTCGCGGCGCCACCGTCATCGGGACCGCGAGCGAGCGCAACCACGAGTTCCTGCGGACGCTCGGCGCCACCCCGCTGACCTATGGTGAGGGCCTGGCCGAGCGGGTCGCGGCGGTCGCGCCGGGAGGGGTCGACGCGGCCCTCGACCTCGCGGGCTCGGGGTCGCTCGCCGATCTCGTCGACATCGTCGGCGATCCCGCCAGGGTCGCCTCCGCAGCGGACTTCGGCGCGCCGTCCCTCGGGGTCGCGGTGGTCGCCGGCACCGCCAATGCCAGCGCGAACCTCGCCGCTGCCGCCGAGCTCGGCGCGGCGGGGCAGTACACGCCTCGCGTCCAGGCCACCTACCCGCTCGAGCGGCTCGCCGAGGCGCACGCGGACGTCCAGGGTGGCCACACCCGCGGCAAGGTTGTCGTCACCGTCTGACGCACCGGCCGCTGACGTATGCCGTCCGGCGGGCTCGGCGGGACGGCATACCGGCTCGGCGGCGGGTTATGGCGTGCGATTTGTCGTATCAGCCTGACGGCATGGGCACTCCGATGGACCATGGAGACACTCACGACTCGCGCAGGGGCGTGTCGGCAAGTCCCGAGGAGGCGGGCATGACCGGTTTCGACAAGGACCTCGACAAGGGCGACCAGTCGGAGGAGGTGGTCACGCCGGACCTGCCCTTCGACGACGACTGGGACTGGAAGCCCGGTGACCGCGACATCACGGTGCGCGGACCGAGCCAGAGCGTCCCCAAGGCGCGCGCCTACACGAGGTATGACCCACCCGGCATGTGCTGCCAGTTCGTCTGGAACTGCATCGCGGCACCCCGCAGCTTCGGCCTCGCCGACGCCAACGCCGCGTGGCAGCGCTCGAAGAACCGCCGCGGCGACGAGAACCCTCCCGCCGGGGCGCCCGTCTACTGGGCCGGGGGCAAGCACGGACACATCGCGATCTCCGTCGGTGGCGGTTCGGTGCGCTCCACCGACTGGCCCGTCAAGGGCAAGGTCGGCGATGTCACGATCTCGCGGATCACCGCGGCCTGGGGCATCACCTACCGCGGGTGGTCGACCGACTGGGCCGGCGTGCCGATCCCCGGCATCGGCTCACCGAGCGTGGTCGGCAAGCTGGGGCGCATCGACGACGAGGCGATCCGCCCGGGCAAGCGCAACGACCACGTCCGCCGCTTCAACGCCGCCCTCTGGTCCTCCATGC
The DNA here is from genome assembly GCF_006716675.1 of Humibacillus xanthopallidus. Lineage (GTDB taxonomy): Bacteria > Actinomycetota > Actinomycetes > Actinomycetales > Dermatophilaceae > Humibacillus > Humibacillus xanthopallidus_B. Next base: position 37,105 of record NZ_VFPM01000001.1, read on the forward strand.
CGGCCGACTACCGCGCGGCCCACGAGAAGGAGTGGAAGAGCGAGGCCTCCGACCTCTACGGCCCGGTCAGCCAGGAGGTCTGCTACGACAAGTACGCGATGCTCAACAAGAAGGACCCGAAGAAGTGGCCGCTGCCGAGCAAGCCGGCGTGGCCCGGGCCCGGCCTCATCCGGCTGCTCGGCGGGACGGCCGACTGACCGTCACCTCACCGCCGGCGGCGGAGGAACCCCACGACCACGACGACGGCGACGGCTGCGGCCACCATGGCGGCGATGCGCTCGATGCGCAGCTCACCGTCAGGGGTGTGCGTCGCAGCGTCGAGCTTGAGCCGGAGGCCCTGCGCCTGACGCTGGGCGATGACCTGCGGCTGCGCGCGGTAGGCGAGCTCGTTGATGGTGCCCTCGAGGCGGGCCCGCGTGGCCTGGATGTCCTGCTCGAGACGTGCGGTGTCACTCATGGTGGCTTGTCCTTTCGAGGGTCTGCGACGACTCTACTGGGGGCTCATACCCCGTCGCGTCTCAGTCGGCGATGCCGAGGTCGCGACGCAGCTTGGCGACGTGCCCCGTGGCCTTGACGTTGTAGAAGGCGTGGCTGATCGTGCCGTCCTCGGCGACGACGAAGGTCGAGCGCAGCACCCCCTCGACGGTCTTGCCGTAGAGCTTCTTCTCGCCGAAGGCGCCGTAGGCACGGTGCACCGCGAGGTCGGTGTCGGACAGGAGCGTGATCGTCAGGTGGTCGCGCTCGCGGAACGTGGCGAGCTTCGCCGGAGCGTCCTTGCTGATACCGAGCACCTCGTAGCCGTCGCGCCGGAGGGTCTCGATCGAGTCGCTGAAGTCGCACGCCTGCTTCGTGCAGCCGGGGGTCATCGCCGCCGGGTAGAAGTAGACGATCACCTTGCGGCCGGCGTAGTCCGAGAGGCTCACCGTCTGGCCGGTGTCGTCGGTCAGGCTGAAGGCAGGCGCCTGGTCGCCGGGCTCGAGGCGAGAGGTCATGGATCGCTCCTTCGGTGATGCGGATGGGACGGGTCCGCGCTCGCGCGTGGCGCGAGCTCGGATGGTGCGGACGGCGGGACTCGAACCCGCACACCTAGGGCACAGGAACCTAAATCCTGCGTGTCTACCAGTTCCACCACGTCCGCGAAGCTGCGCCCCCACTGTAGTTGGCGCCACCCCGCGGGCGCCTCGGGGTTACCCTCGGCGCGTGCGCCAGAACGTCGGGTCAGGCAGTCCGTGGGAGTCGGAGGTGGGCTACTCCCGAGCCGTGCGGGTCGGTGACGGCGTGCACGTCGCGGGCACGACCGCAGTGCGCGACGGCGTCGCCCAGGCCCCCGGCGATCCCTACGGCCAGACGCGTGTCGCGCTCGAGATCATCGCGGCCGCGCTCACCGAGTGCGGCGCCTCGCTGTCGGACGTCGTCCGCACGCGCATCTACGTCACCGACATGGCCCACTGGGCCGAGGTCGGCCGCGCCCATGGCGAGGTGTTCGGCGACATCCGCCCCGCCGCCACCATGGTGCAGGTGGCCGCGCTCATCTCCCCCGACCTGCTCGTCGAGATCGAGGCCGACGCGGTCGTCACGCCTCGCGACACCCCTGACCCCGACCTCACTCGACCCTGACGTTGACGACGTGGATGCCGGTCGCCCCGTCGGGTGCCGGCGCCGCCTCGTAGGGAGACTGCACCTCACCGGTCGCGTCGTAGGCGCGCACGCGGATGTCGTGGCTGCCCGGCGTCGCGTCCCACTCGAGGACCCACTGCCGCCAGGTGTCGATGCTCGCGTCGACCGCGAGCCGCGCCGGGGTCCACGGGCCCTGGTCGACCTGCACCTCCACCTTGGAGATGCCGCGGTGCTGGGCCCACGCGACACCCGCGACGGCGACCGTGCCGGCCTTGACCGTGGCCCCCGCCCGCGGCACGTCGATCCGTGAGCTCGTCTTGACCGGCCCGAGGGGCGACCACCCGCGCGGCGTCCAGTAGCCCTGGTCCTGCGCGAAGGTCGTCACCTTGAGCTCGGTCACCCACTTCGTCGCGGACACGTAGCCGTAGAGCCCGGGCACGACGAGGCGCACCGGGAAGCCGTGCTCGAAGGGCAGCGGCTCGCCGTTCATCCGGATCGCGAGCAGGGCGTTGCGGTCGTCGGTGAGGGCGGCGAGCGGTGTACCGCACGTCCAGCCGTCGACGCTCGTCTGCAGCACCATGTCGGCGCCGGCCCTGGGGCCGGCCATCGCGAGCAGCTCGCGCACCGGCCACCCCGTCCACACGGCGTTGCCCGTGAGGTCGCCGCCCACCTCGTTGGAGACGCACATGAGCGTGACGAGCGCTTCTGTCAGCTGCTTGGACTGCAAGGTCCTCCAGTCGATCTCGACCTCACGGTCGACCATGCCGGTGACCTTGAGCTTCCACTCGCTGGCATCGAGGCGCGGCACGACGATGGCCGTGTCGATGCGGTAGAACTCGCCGTTCGGCACGATGTAGGGGGTCAGGCCCTCGATGCCGAGGTCCGCCCCGGCTGGGATGGTCAGCTTCGTCCCCTTGAGCGTCTGCGCCTTGAGCGCCTCCCGTGAGGCCGTTGCCGCCGTGGAGCCTCCGCCGACGAGAGTGCCGACGTATGCCGCCGCGCCGCCCACGAGCCCGCCGACCACCCAGCGTCGGGACGGGTTCGACGGCGTGCCGACAGAGTTCGCCGTGTGGGCGTGGCTGAGGAACCAGAGCCCCGCAGCGACACCCAGCAGGGTGGGAACGACGTCGGCGGGTGCGGCGCCGGGACGGGAGAGCACGGCTGCGGCGCCGACGGCCCCGACCAGGGCGAAGAGCACGAGCGCGAGGGTGAGACGACGACGGGCGAGGACACCGATCGCCGCACAGACGAGCGCGAGGACGACGATGGTGCCGACGAGCAGTGCTCGCTTGTCGTTGGTGCCGAACGTCGAGATCGCGAAGTCCTTGAGCCACGCCGGCGTGCGGTCGATGAAGGCGCCGCTCACGGCGGCCACCGGCGCGGGCTGGCCGCCCGCCGCCCCGACGGCCGTCAGCAGCGCGGCGAGCAGGGTGCCGAGACCGACCGTGAGCAGACCGGCCACGAGCCCGTCCACCGCACCGACCCAGCCGGGCACACCGCGCGCCTCGGGGGCAGCCGGCGTCTGGGGAGTGGTGGGCGGGCTCGTCGTGGTCATGGCCTCAGGTGCTCCTTCAGGTGTGGCACGAGTGCACGGAAGGCAAGCGCCCGGTGCGACACGGCGTTCTTCTCCCCGGCGGCATACTCCGCCAGGGTGCGTTCGTTGCCGACGGGCTGCCCGGATGGCACGAAGATCGGGTCGTAGCCGAAGCCGCCCTCTCCGCGCGCCTCGTGGGCCACGCTGCCGGGGAAGTGGCCGAGCTCGGCCGCCGAGCGGCCGTCAGGCAGCACGAGGGCCGCGGCACACACGAAGGCTGCTGCGCGGTGCTCGTCGCGCACGTCGCCCAGCTGGGCGAGGAGCAGCTCGAGGTTGGCCCGGTCGCCCTTGCCGCCCGACCAGCGGGCGCTGAAGATGCCGGGGGCGCCGCCGAGCACGTCGACCGCGAGCCCGGAGTCGTCGGCGAGCGCCGGCAGTCCGGTGACCTGCGCGGCGGAGGCGGCCTTGAGGATGGCGTTCTGCTCGAAGGTCACGCCGTCCTCGACGACCTCGGGCGCGTCGGCGACGTCGTCGAGCCCCACGATCTCGAGATCGAGACACTCGCAGACGTCGGCGAGGATCTCGCGCAGCTCCTCGACCTTGTGGGCGTTGCGGGTCGCGAGCACGACCCGGCTCATGCGACGACCTCGTCGGCGAGCGCGGCCTGCTGCATCGTCGTGAGGTCGGCGCAGCCGCGGGTGGCGAGGTCGAGCAGGGCGTCGAGCAGCGTCCGGTCGAAGGGCTCGCTCTCGGCGGTGCCCTGCACCTCGACGAACCGCCCGTCGCCGGTCATGACGACGTTCATGTCCGTCTCGGCCGTGGAGTCCTCCGGGTAGTCGAGGTCGAGCACCGGCTGCCCGCCGACGACACCGACGGACACGGCGGCCACCGACCCGGTGAGGGGCTTGGCGTTCCTGCCGATGAGCCCGCGCGAGCGCGCGTCCTCGATGGCGTCGACGAGGGCGACGTACGCGCCCGTGATGGCAGCCGTGCGGGTGCCGCCGTCGGCCTGCAGCACGTCGCAGTCGAGCACGATGGTGTTCTCGCCGAGCGCCTTGGTGTCGATGACGGCACGCAGGCTGCGCCCGATGAGGCGGCTGATCTCGTGGGTGCGCCCGCCGATGCGGCCCTTGACGCTCTCGCGGTCGGAGCGGGTGTTCGTCGCGCGCGGGAGCATCGCGTACTCCGCCGTCACCCAGCCGGCGCCCTTACCCTTGAGCCAGCGTGGCACGCCCTCGGTGAACGAGGCCGCACAGAGGACGCGCGTGCGACCGAACTCCACGAGCACGCTGCCCTCGGCGTGGTCGAGCCAGTTGCGGGTGATCCGCACCTCGCGGGTCTCGTCGGGGGCACGGCCGTCATGTCGTTGCGTCATGCCCCTGAGGCTAGCCATGCCTCAACGCTAAGCCGGAATCGTCGCCGTGGCGACGGGCGCTCCTGCACCGTCCGCAGACCGTAAGGAGCGCCCGTGTGCCTCCGTATGCCGCCTGGCTCAGTCGGTGCGCGCAGCGGAGAGACGGGCGATCTCGTCGCCGGACAGCGTGAGGTCGGCGGCCTTGACCGAGTCCTCGATGCTCTCGGGGCGCGAGGCGCCGGGGATCGGGATGACGACGGGTGCGAGCGCCAGCTCCCACGCGAGTGCCACCTGCTGGGGGCTCACCCCGTGGTCGCGCCCGACCTCGGCGAACACGTCGTGGGCGCTGCCGAGCTCGGCCGCCTTGGCGATGCCTCCGAGGGGGCTCCACGGCAGGAAGGCGAGGCCCAGCTCGGCGCAGAGCTCGAGCTCCGGCTCGCTGCTGCGGAACGCCGGTGAGAACTGGTTCTGCACCGAGACCAGCCGCCCGCCGAGCACCTGCTGGGCCTGGCGGATCTGGTCGGGGTTCGCGTTGGAGACGCCGGCCATCTCGATGACGCCCGCGTCGAGCAGGTCGGCAAGGGCGCCGACCGACTCGGCGTACGGCACCGACGGGTCGGGCCGGTGGAACTGGTAGAGGCCGATCGCCTCGCCACCGAGCCGCTGGAGCGAGGCCTTGGCGGCCTCCTTGAGGTGCTCCGGCCGACCGTCGAGGGTCCACGAGCCGTCGCCCGGCCGCAGGTGGCCGCCCTTCGTCGCGACGAGGACGCTGCTCCGATCGCCCGACCACGCATCGAGCGCCCGGGCGATGAGCGACTCGTTGTGGCCGACCTCGTCGGCGTCGCGGTGGTAGGCGTCGGCCGTGTCGATGAGCGTCACGCCGGCGTCGAGCGCCGCGTGGATGGTGCGGATCGAGCGGTCCTCGTCGGGCCGGCCCTCGATCGACATCGGCATGCCGCCGAGTCCGATCGCGCTGACCTGCCTCGTCCCGATGGTTCGCTGCTGCACAGTGCCTCCTGAGTACGTGCCGTCCGGGTGCGGGTGCTCCCGGACCTCGTGGTCCATACCCGTCACCCCGGCCCGCCCCTCGTCAGACGGAGTAGGTCGCTCCGGGCTTGGCGATCTCCACCTCTCCGGGCCAGACGGCGGCCGCCTGGGCGCGGCACACCTCCGGGTCGTTCCACGCCGGCATGTGGGTGAGCATGAGGCGCTCCACTCCCCCGGCTCGCACGGCAGCGGCGGCCGCCCGCGATCCCGAGAGGTGGATGCCGGTCACCGTGTCGCGCCCGTCGACGAACGCGGAGTCGGCGAGCACGAGGTCGGCGCCGGCCATCAGGTCGCCGAGGGCGTCGCACTCGTCGGTGTCGCCGGTGTAGGCGAGCACCCGACCGCGAGCCTCGACCCGGAAGGCGTAGGCCTCGACGGGGTGGCGCACCCGGTAGGGGGTGACCTCGAAGGGTCCCACCCGGAAGGAGTCGCGGTGTCGCAGGTCGGAGAAGGCGAAGACCCCGAGCAGGTCCTCGGAGTCGACGTCGCCGTAGGCCCGAGCGAGGTGCGCACCGGTGCCCGACGGCCCCCACGTCCTCACGGGGCCGCGACCGGGGCCGCCGGGGACGTACTTCATCATCACGTAGAGGCCGCACATGTCGATGCAGTGGTCGACGTGGAGGTGGCTGAGCAGGACGGCGTCGACGGCATACGGCCTGATGTGGCGCTGCAGCGAGCCGAGGGCGCCGTTACCGAGGTCGAGCACGATGCTCCACGTGCGGCCCTCCTGCTCGGCCTGCACGAGGTAGCAGGACGCGGGTGAGTCCGGCCCGGCGAACGAGCCCGAGCACCCGATGATCGTGACGTCCACGAAGTCGAGCCTAGGTGGGGTCACCGACGCTCGCTGGGACGCGCGGCGTCGGCTGCGTCACACGTCCTCGTCGGTGCCCTCGCCGTCGCCGTCGCGTTCGTCCATGAGGGCGTGCGCGAGGGTCTCCTGCAGCCAGGTGAGGAAGTCGTACCACGCCATCGCGTAGCCGAGCGGGTCGTCGTCGTCGATGGTCTCCATCGCCGCGTGCAGGGCCTCGGCGTCCTCCTCGGTGCGCATGCCCATCCGCTCGCCGAGCAGCAGCCGCACGTCGGTGAGGGCGATGAGGAACGCCGGCGCCTGCGCCGCGTCGAGGACGACGCGGTCCTCGTCGGCTGCCTCGATGCGACCGATCGCGAGGTCGAGGTTGGAGCTCTTGCGCTGGCGCAGTCCCTCCTCGGTGAGGCGCCGGAACTCCGCGGCCACCTCGTCGTCACCCCGGTGCGCGGTCGGCAGGAGCCGGTCGAGCGCGGGGTCGCGGTGGCCGGTGTCGGCGGGCTCGTCGTCACCGCTGCTGCCGGTGCTGTCGGCGCTGCCCGTGCCCTGGTCGGCGAGGTCGAGCGACACCCCCATCGACGCGACGAGGTCGTCGAAGGCGTCGCCCGTGGCCTCGATCTCGGGCGAGAGCAGCACGCGGGTCTGCTGCATGAGCCCGGAGAGGATGAGGCGCTCACCGTCGTCGAGGAGGGCGACGAAGCCGTCGGGCTCACGGAGGAAGGCGCGCGCCATCACTCGTCCTTCTCGAACGTCGCCCAGAGTCCGTAGCCCTGGAGGGCCTCGGCGTCGCGCTCCATCGACTCGCGCGGGCCGTGGGAGACGACGGCGCGACCCCTGACGTGGACGTCCATCATGAGCTTCTCCGCCTTGCTCCTCGGATAGGCGAAGTAGGTCTCGAAGACCCATGTCACGTAGGTCATGAGGTTGACCGGGTCGTTCCACACGATGGTGACCCACGGGACGTCGGGCGCGACGACCTCGTCGAGCGAGGTGACCTCCTCCTCGACGGGCGCGAGCGACAGGCTGGCGGTTGGCACACGCCCACACTAGGGCCCTCGACGTCAGCGGTATGCCGGGTGGCCTCCGCCCGTAGGGTGGCGGGGTGAGCACCCGTGCGACCACCGCCGCCAGCACCGCCCTGCTGACCGACCACTACGAGCTGACGATGCTCCAGGCCGCGCTCGCCTCCGGCGAGGCGCACCGGCGCTGCGTCTTCGAGGCCTTCGCGAGGCGGCTTCCCGACGGGCGGCGCTACGGCGTCGTCGGCGGGACCGGCCGCATCCTCGAAGCGCTCGAGGACTTCCGCTTCGGCGACGACGAGCTGCGCTTCCTCACCGACGCCGAGGTCGTCGACCGGGCGACGCTCGACTGGCTGGCCTCCTACCGCTTCACCGGTGATGTCAGCGGCTATGCGGAGGGCGAGTGCTACTTCCCCGGCTCGCCGGTGCTCGTCGTCGAGTCGTCCTTCGCCGAGGGCGTCCTGCTCGAGACCTTGGTGCTGTCGATCCTCAACCACGACACCGCGATCGCGTCGGCTGCCTCGCGCATGACGAGCGCCGCCGGGGGCCGGCCGTGCATCGAGATGGGTTCGCGTCGCACGCAGGAGGAGTCGGCCGTCGCGGCGGCGCGGGCGGCCTACATCAGCGGCTTCGACGCGACGAGCAACCTCGAGGCGGGGCGGCGCTACGGCGTTCCCACGACGGGCACGGCCGCACACGCCTTCACCCTGCTCTACGACTCCGAGCGCGAGGCCTTCACCGCGCAGGTCGAGTCGCTGGGCAAGGGCACGACGCTGCTCGTCGACACCTACGACGTGCGCCACGCGGTCGACCTCGCCATCGAGATCGCCGGGCCCGAGCTGGGCGCCGTGCGCCTCGACTCCGGCGACCTGCTCATCCAGGCGACCGAGGTGCGGGCCCAGCTCGACGCCGCCGGCAACCACGACACCCGCATCATCGTCACCTCCGACCTCGACGAGTTCGCCATCGCCGCGCTGGCTGCGGGCCCGGTCAGCGGCTATGGCGTCGGCACCGCCCTCGTCACGGGGTCGGGCGCCCCGACGGCGTCGATGGTCTACAAGCTCGTGCAGCGTGAGGACGCCGCGGGCGTCATGCAGGGCGTCGCCAAGAAGAGCAAGGACAAGGCGTCGGTCGGGGGCCGCAAGTGGGCGCTGCGCCGACGCAACGAGCGCGGTGTCGCGCAGGCCGAGATCATCGGCGTCGGCGAGCAGCCGCGCGACGACGGCGACGACCGTGCCCTCATGGTCGAGCTCGTCAGGGACGGCGAGGTGGTCGACCACCAGGACATCCACGAGGCGCGGGCGCGGCACGAGGCGTCGCGCGCTGAGCTGCCGCGTGCTGCCCGCCAGCTCTCACGGGGGGAGCCCGTCATTCCCACCATCTACGAGGAGGACTGAGCCATGGCCGAATCCGAGGGACGTGCGCTGATCATCGTCGACGTGCAGAACGACTTCTGCGAGGGCGGCTCGCTCGCCGTGACCGGCGGGGCCGAGGTCGCACAGCACGTGTCGGAGCACGTCGTGCGGCACGCTGCCGACTACGACCACGTCGTCGCGACCGCCGACTGGCACATCGACCCCGGGCCGCACTTCTCCGACACCCCCGACTACATCGACTCGTGGCCGGTGCACTGCGTCGCCGACTCCGAGGGCGCCGACTTCTATCCGCACCTCACGACTGCGCTGCACCACGTCGAGGCGGTCTTCCGCAAGGGCGAGCACGCCGCCGCCTACAGCGGGTTCGAGGGTCACAGCGACGACGGCGAGGGCTCGTCGCTCGCCGCCTGGCTGCGCGACCACCAGGTCGGTCAGGTCGAGGTCGTCGGCATCGCGACCGACCACTGCGTGCGGGCCACGGCCCTCGACGCCCAGCGCGAGGGCTTCGACACGACGGTGCTGCTCGACCTGACCGCGGGAGTGGCTCGGCCCACGACGGACGCGGCGTTGCGCGAGATGGAGGAGGCCGGCATACGCCTCCTCGGCGCCCCGACAGTGTCGTGAGCCACAGCCACCCTTTCCGGATGACGACCTCCGTCGGGTGACGCCGAGAACGGCGAGCGTGGCTGGTCGCCCCGCCCGCCGCCCTCCGTGGTCGGTGGTCGTCATCCACCACCGATGGAGCCTGCGCTCAGCGGCCGGCGCGTGTCACCTGGAGCTTCTGGTTCACTTCGACGACCGTGCAGTCGAAGACGCCGCACGCAAAGACGAGCGAGACGGACGTGGCCTTGCCGCCGGCGAACAGCCCGTTGCTGCTCGTGACGATCGCCTCCCACGAGTGCACGGCGCCGTCGCACTCGAGCGGGTAGACGAAGAAGAAGCCCTCGATCTTCATGCGGCCGACGGTCTGGGTCACAGTGCCCTCGACGTCGCTCGAGTAGCCGTCCGCGTTGGCGCAGGAGTACGTCCCGCGCAGCAGGAGGCTGCCGTCCCGGTATGCCGTCGCCTTCGGTTCGACCGTCAGCGTGGCCACGGGTGCAGGCGGGAGCGCGGAGAATCCGGCCACGAGGTTGCCGCCGATGACCCCGGCGGTGTCGGAGAAGGCCATGACGTAGTACGTCGTGCCTGCCTCGCCCCGGACGGCGGCGCTGCCCGGCCCGCACGCCACGACGCTGCTGTCCGTGGTCGGCTCGCCGGCGACGATGATGACCCCGGCCGTGAAGTCCGAACCGGACACGTCGACCAGCAGGCCGTCACCGGTGGTGTCGGTGTAGGTGAACCAGACCGAGCCGTTCGTCACCGGGGCACCGCACCGGGTGTTGAGCGCGGCGTCGAGTGCGTCCGTGGTCGCATCGCTGGTGTCCTGCACCACCGTGGAGGGCACGCTGACCGCGACCGCCCCTGAGGGGATGTCGTTGCCGGGTGGAGCCGCGAGGGCGGTCGAGGCCCCCATCGGTGCGAGAAGCAGCGCCGCGACCGCGGCGATGATGAACCTGCGAGTCTTCATGCTGATCCCCTTGATCCCTGTCGGCGCTCGTCGTTGGGCGCCTACCCACCATGACGTTTCGGCGCCACTGGCCGTTGTCGGAATCCGCGAAGACGGGAAGAGTCTTTACCTTTGGGGCGAGTCGGTCAGATGCGGATGCCCGCCGCTGGGAGGAGATCAACCAGTCAGCCCGGGCGCGGGCGTCAGCGCAGGATGGCCGCGAGCGCCTGAGCCGCGCGTTCGAGCCGAGGCCCGATGAGGGCGGCGTCCAGCGCACGGAGCGACACCACTCCGACGGAGGCCTCCACCGTGGGCCGGCCGACCGCGTCGACCCCGCCGACGAGGGCGACCCCTCCGGCTGCGATGGGCGAGGTGGACATCCGCACGATGGGGACGGCGAGCCCGTGGGCCCCGGCCTGCAGCTCACCGTCGGACGCGACGGGGCCGGTCTCGCCGGCCCGCCCGGCAAGGATGGCCCGGCCGGCCGCCCCCTGCTCGAGGCGGTGCCGCGCGCCGGAGCGGTAGGCGACGTGGACGTCGGTCCACGACGGCTCGACGACGACGAGGGCGAGCGCCTCGTCGCCCTCGGCGATGGTCAGGTGGGCCGTCGCGCCAACCGCGTCGGCGAGCTCTCGCAGCACGGGCCGCGCCTCGGCCCGCACGATCGGCGTGACCGCGGACGCGAGACGGCTGATGCCGAGGGCGAGGCGCACCCTCCCGTCGTCGGCGCGGGCAACGAGGTGGTGGGCCTCGAGCGTGGTCACCAGCCGGTAGACCACGGGTCGTCCCACTCCGAGGGCCGTCGCGAGCTCGGTCACGGTCAGTCCAGCGGAATCGCCTCGTGCAGCGAGCGATTCGAGAATCCGTATGCCGCGGTCGAGGGTCTGCGACGCCTCCGACCGCGGCGCTGAAGCCTCGGACGTCACCCGCTCAGCCCTCGGAGTGCACGCCGCCGACGGCACCCGGCCGCGGCCGGCCGAGGCCCTGCGACCACGACATCGCGTAGAGGCCGTCATCGACGGCCAGGCCACCCTCGCCGAGCTCCAGCGGACGGAAGGTGTCGACCATGACGGCGAGCTCGTCGAAGCGCTCGACGCCGATCGACCCCTCGGTCGCCCCGGGCTGAGGTCCGTGCGGGTGCCCGCCGGGGTGCACCGAGATCGATCCCTTGCCGATGCCCGAGCCCTTCCGCGCCTCGTAGTCGCCGTCGACGTAGAACATGATCTCGTCGCTGTCGACGTTCGAGTGGTAGTAGGGCACCGGGATGGCGAGCGGATGGTAGTCGACCTTGCGCGGCACGAAGTTGCAGATGACGAAGTTCCACCCCTCGAAGACCTGGTGGACGGGCGGCGGCTGGTGGATGCGGCCCGTGATCGGCTCGAAGTCGCGGACGTTGAAGACGTAGGGATAGAGGCAGCCGTCCCACCCGACGACGTCGAGCGGGTGGAAGGGCAGCGTGTGCACGGTGCCGACGACGCCTCCCGGGCCGTTCCCGCGGTGCTTGATGTAAACGTCGGTCTGCTCGTCGGGGTCGGCACCGACGTCCTCGGCGAGGAGGGGACCGGCCGGCTGCCGCAGGTCGCGCTCGCAGTAGGGGGCGTGCTCGAGGAGCTGGCCGTACTTGCTGAGGTAGCGCTTCGGCGGCGCGATGTGGCTGTTGGCCTCGATGCAGTAGGCCCGCAGCGGGTCCTTCGTCGACTTCTTCGGGATCCACCGGTGCGTCGTCGCCCGAGGGATGATGACGTAGTCGCCCTCGGCGACGTCGAAGGAGCCGAAAACGGTCTCGACACGGGCCTTCCCGCGCTCCACGTAGACACACTCGTCGCCGATGCCGTTGCGGTACCACGGGCTCGGCGACGCCGCGACGACGTAGGAGATGCGCACGTCACCGTTGCCGAGGACGAGCCGGCGGCCCGTGACGACATCGGCGGCGCGGGCGGCCTTGGCGTCGAAGAGGTCGTGCAGCTTGAGGTGCCGCGGCGTGAGCGGGTGGTTGGGCGTCGTCGACTGGTCGGGCAGCTCCCACACGCGCGAGTCGACGATCGTCGACGGGATGTTGCGGTGGTAGAGCAGCGAGCTGTCTGAGCTGAACCCCTCCTCCCCCATGAGCTCCTCGTAGTAGAGCTCGCCTGCCTTGGGGCCCCGGCCGGGACGACGGTGCTGCGTGTGACGCTTCGGCGGGATGCTGCCGACGGCTTGGTAGTGAGCCATGGCTCCTCGATCATCGTTGACAAGCGTCCGATAATCGGACGCTGGCGTATCACTAATGCCACAGTGGAGTACGCTCCCCCACATGTCAAGGACGCCGCTCTTCGACCGCCTCGTCGACGACGCGGCCGTCTTCCCGCCGGGGCTCGCACCACTCGACGTCGCCGTGCGCGAGCACCTCGACCGGCGGACCCAGCCGTATGCCGGCCACGTCGGCACGCTCCTCGTGCCGGCCGTCGCCGCCGCTGAGCTGGCGCGCCTCGCAGCCGGCGACGAGCGGACGGTGGCACGTGCACTCGAGGTCGGGCTCGTCGTGCGCCCCGGCTCCCCCGTCCAGCCGCTCGTCGAGGCCACGGACCTGCTCCGCGACGAGGCCCGAGTCGTCGTCATCGGAGTCGAGCTCGGCTGGTCGAGCGGCTGGCGTTCGGCACTCGACCTCGACGTGCCCGTCGCCGTCGAGGTCGGCCGCGGCACCGACCAGGTGGCCGGGCTCGACGACATCGCCGCCGCGGTCGACGACGACCACGACGTCATCGCGAAGTTCCGCACCGGCGCCACCCCGTCGTGGCCCTGGCCCGACGAGCACGCGCTCGGCGGCTTCATCGACGCCGTGGTCCTGCACGGGCTCTCGTTCAAGCTGACCGGCGGCCTGCACCATGCCGTGCGCGGACGCTACGGCTCCGAGCAGCAGCACGGGCTGCTCAACGTCATCGTCGCCACCCACGAGGCACTCGGCGGAGCGGAGGCGCCGGAGCTCGCCCAGATCCTGGCGCAGACGAGCGCCGAGCTGCTCGCGGAGCGCGTGTCCCGCCTGACGGCCGTCGACGCGGCGCGCGTGCGAGCCAGCTTCACGGCATACGGCTGCTGCGGGGTGCTCGACCCGCTCGTCGAGCTCGCCGCCCTGGGCCTCATCGCCGAGCACCCGCACCTCGACCGCTGACCCATCCCCGACGCATCCCCCGACGCATCCCCCGAGGAGACCGCACGTGACCACGTGGCTCGACGTCCCGGCCGACCACCCCTTCGGCATCGACACGCTCCCCTACGGCGTGTTCTCCACCCGCGATGCGCCGCAGCGGCGTCGGGTCGGTGTCCGCATCGGCGACCACGTGCTCGACGCGAGCGCCGTCGCCGCGATCGGGCGAGACGCCGGAATGGTCGGTGACGGTCCCGACCTCGCGACCGTGTGGGAGACCCCGAGCCTCAACAGCTTCCTGGCGCTCGGCCGCCCCGCGTGGACGATCGCGCGCGAGTGGCTGACCGAGATCCTCACCGACGACGTGCACCGGGCAGGCGTCGAGCCGCACCTCATACCGCTCGACCGCGTGACCGTGCACCTGCCGATCGACGTGGCCGACTACGTCGACTTCTACGCGAGCGAGCACCACGCGAGCAACGTCGGGCAGATCTTCCGACCGGACAACGCCGCGCTGCCACCGAACTGGAAGCACCTCCCGATCGGCTACCACGGCAGGGCGGGAACGGTCGTCGTCACGGGCACCGACGTCGTGCGACCGAGCGGCCAGCGCAAGGGACCGCAGGACCCCGCACCTGTCTTCGGTCCGAGCATCCGGCTCGACATCGAGGCAGAGCTCGGATACGTCGTCGGCGGCGCGACGGCGATCGGCTCGCGCGTGTCCGTCGACGAGGCTGTCGACCACATCTTCGGCGTGGTCATCCTCAACGACTGGAGTGCACGCGACATCCAGGCCTGGGAGTACGTGCCTCTCGGGCCGTTCCTCGGCAAGTCCTTCGCGACCTCCGTCTCGGCGTGGGTCACGCCTCTCGACGCGCTCCGCGAAGCTCGCGTCTCCCTTCCGGGGCAAGCGGATCCGCCGGTGCTGCCCTATCTGCAGGGTGACGCGTTCGGGCTCGACGTGCACGTCGAGGTCAGCCTCAACGGCGCCGTCGTGTCGCGGCCGGAGCACGCGGGGATGTACTGGTCGCCGGCGCAGATGCTCGCCCACCTCACGGTCAACGGCGCCTCCCTGAGAGACGGCGACCTCTTCGGCTCCGGCACCATCAGCGGACCGACCGTGGGCTCCCGCGGCAGCCTGCTCGAGCTCACGTGGAACGGCACCCGACCGCTGACCCTGCCCGACGGCTCCAGCCGCGGCTTCCTCGAGGACGGCGACACCGTGACGATGACGGCGTGGGCGCCCGGCCCCGGAGGATCGAGGATCGGCCTCGGTGAGGTGACGGGCACGATTCGGCCCGCTGTGCCCCTGGAGGCGTGACCGGGTCCGGTCTGGCCCCCGGTGCCCTCCTCGTCAGCCCACCGGTTCGACGAGCCCGTGCCACGACCACTTCGGGATGCTCAACGCGTCGGGGACGTCGTCCGGTGAGTGGTGGTAGCGGCTCATCGTCGTCGTCGTGGCCCAGGCGAAGTAGTCGTGCAGGGCGCCGCGGAGGGGCTCCTCGGTGAGTCCGACGTCGTCGAGGGCCTCGTCGAAGCAGGCGATGGCCCTGCGGTCCATCTCCTCGTGGGGGCCGTTGCCGCTGTGCATCCGCACGACCTCGGTCTCGTCGCCCATCGTGCGCGAGTAGGTGTCGGGGCCACCGAGCGCCTCACCCCAGTAGGCGGCGAGACGCTCGGAGTGGTCGTCACGGAACCCGTGGCTGAAGGCGTGGCTCACGATCTCGTCGGCAAGGACCCGCTCGTGCCAGGCGTGGGCCAGCCTCAGCATGGCCTCGGAGCCACCAGCTGCGTCATGGAGCGTCTGCATCCATCCACTCTGCCAGTCGCGAATGCGCACGGTCACGGATGGCCCTTGTCGTCACACCCGCTTCAGCCTGAAGGAGTCGGCATCGACTGCGGTCACGTCCTGCTGCGTCCATGAGTCCCTCGCAGTCGCGCGGGTGCTGACGGACACCGCACCCGCGCGGAAGACGTCGAGGCCGCCGGCGTACACGGGGAGGTCCCACGAGTAGCTCCGGCCCGACCAGCAGTCGACGTAGACCCCGGAGGAGCCCTCCACGGTCGTCTTCCTGATGGTCTGGCTCGCCACCGTCGTCACATAGACCATGGCGTCGGACGAGCAGGTCACGGTGCCGCGAAGCACGAGGCCGCCATACGGGTCCAGGTCGGCGGAGGTGTTGACGACGGCCAGCTGCAGCGGTGGCGCAGGCGGCGCGAGGGAGACGTCGATCTGGCCGCGCGCAGCGGCCGTGGTCTCGTCGCAATGCTGCTCGAAGGTGGCCCGGACCGTCGAAGGCAGCCCGTCAGCAGTGAGCGTCAGCTCCTCGATCGTGAAAGTGCCGATCAGGGTGTTGCACCCCCGCCCGTTGCCGCCGAGGTCGAGTCCGGCTCCCACGTCGTTGAAGGGGTAGCGAGTCGCGGAGTACGTCCGCCCGGCAAGAAGCGCCTCTCCATCCGGGGCGTCGAGCTCGATCGTCCACCAGTCACCATTGGCGCCCTCGATGCCGACCCTGACGTGCGAGGCACTGCCTTGCAGATCGATGCGGTCGTTCGGCGCCGTGTACGAGTAGCTCTGGCCCTGGGTGATGTAGTCGCCCGGATCGCCGCTGAAGCTGACGGTGCCCTGCGCTGGCGTGGCGTGCGCCGGCACGGCGACGGCGATCAGGGCGAGCGCAGCGGCCACCAGCGCGGTCGCCAGTCTGGTGCGGATCATGGGGTCCTCCTCGACCGGTCCTTCCGGTGAGGGAACGGTAACGACACCGGTACCCGCTTCGGGGTCTTGTGACGCGACTTTCTGGACGTTTGCTGAAAGAACCGGCCATATCGGGCGAGAGTGCTGTGTCCCGGGCCGGCCCAGACCTCAGCCCTGGCCGCGCGGCTGCTTGCCGACGACGACCTGGGTGCCGCCGACCTTGTCGTGCAGGGCCTGGCGCTTGTCGTCCCAGAGGGGCCACAGGTAGTCGAGCAGGAAGACGATGAAGTAGAGCCCGGAGACCAGCGGCACGATCTGCAGGAGCGAGAGCAGCCGGCGGCGCAAGGCGCTCACGATGTCGAGCGGGCCGGGCCGGTCGACGCGGCGCACGCTGATGCCGACCGCCATCTTGCCGGGGGTCTGGGCGAGCGTCGTCCAGAAGGCGAGGCAGTAGACCGTGACGGTGCCCCACGTGATGAGCCCGACGCGGAACGCCTGCCCCGCGACGTCCTGGGCGATGCTCTGGATCTCGGTCTGGTCCTGGCGCGACGCAGCGTCGATGAGGTTCTCGATGGTCGTGAAGTAGTCGGGGGCGAAGGCTCTCAGCATCAGGTAGGACAGGATCGTGAGGATGACGCCGTCGATGATCCACGCAGCGAGGCGGCGACCCCAGGAGGCGAGCGGGACACCGTCGGCCGTCGTCTTGATCGTCTGCATCCAGGCGGCGCTGGGCGGAGCACCGGGATACTGCGGGGCCTGACCGTACTGACCCTGCTGCCCGTACTGACCCGGCGCCTGCCCCTGCCCGTAGGCCTGCGGTGCCTGCCCCTGCCACCCGCTGCCCTGCGGCATCGGGGTGGTCGACGTCGGCACACCCTGGGTCGCGGCCGCACCGGTCGCGTCGGACGAGGCCGCCTGCGGCGGCTGGCCGCTGCTCTGCGGCAGGGTCGGCGACTTCTTCGGCGCGGTGTGGCTCGTCCACATCACCCCGTCCCAGTAGCGGAGCATCTCGGGGTTGCTCGGGTCGTCGTACCACCCGGAGGGCTGCTGGCTCATGGGTCAACTGTGCCATGAGACGTCGCACCAGCAGCGCCGGGTGGCCCTGCTCGTCCCGCCGTCTGCGAGGCGGCCTCCGCCACCTCCGCCTCCGCTGCCTCCGCCTGCGCCAGCGCGCGGACCCGTCCCGACACGATGGCGGTCGCCGCGACTGTGAGGAGGGCGCCCAGGAGCAGGCTCGGCGCCTCCCCCGGTGCCATCAGGCCGAGCGTGTTGCCCAGGGTCACCGCCGCCACCGGCACCCCGAGCTGGGCCGCGGTGATGAGGGCCGTCGGCCAGGGCTGGCCCGTGACGACCATCACGCCGTGCACGACGAGAGCGGCCGCACCGAGGGCGAGCCCGAGGGTGATGGCGGCAGGATGCGTCCCCAGCTCGCGCAGGTCGAGCGAGGCCCCCAGCCAGACGAAGAAGATGGGGGCGAAGAAGCCCTCGGTGACCGCGAAGAGCTGCTTTGCCACCCGACGCGGCTCCCCGACCGCGGACAGCGCGATGCCCGCTGCGAAGCCCGCCAGCATCACCGAGATCTGGGTCGCGGACGCCACCGCGGCGAGCGCGAAGAGGATGGCGAGCGATGCCCGCAGCTCGACGGCGAGGCTTCGCTCATGCGAGATCTCGCGCACTCGCCGCTCGCGCCCGGACCCGACGAACCACCGCAGGAGGAGCCAGAGCAGGAACGCGCACGCGATGACCGCCAGCGACCCGATGACGGCCCGGCCGGCGTTGGCAGGATCGATGGCGAGCGGGAGCGCGACGATGCACGCGGCATCGGCGATGGCGAGCTGGGGCAGCAGCTGCACCATCATCGGTCCGCGCACAGGGGTGCCGTCGAGGACGGGGAGCACGAGACTGGCCGACGACGAGGCGAGCAGCACGGCATACAGGGCGGCATGGCCGGTGCCGAAGAGGTGCGCCAGCGCCCACCCCACGGGGACCGACAGCACGCCGACGGCCACGGCACGCAGGAGTCCACGCCGCAACCCGGGGCGCAGCGCTCGGTCGCGGACCGGCACGTGGGTGCCGGCGACGAACATCACGAGGGCGAAGCCGACCTCGGCCAGGAAGCTGAAGGTCTGGTTGTCCGGGTCGAGCACCCCGAGGCCGGTCCGGCCGAGCAGGATGCCGACGGCGAGCTCGCCGATGACCACGGGCAGGTGCAGCCAGCGCGGCAGGGACAACAGCGGTCCGATGATGGCCACGAGGCAGATGAGGGCGAGCGTGGCGAATCCCATGGGCCCTCAGTCCGATTCGTGGGAGGCCACGAGCGTGGTCTCCGGGGCGTCGCTCGAGGGACCGTCGTGCATGGCCGCAATCTACGCCGTGCCACCGGACCGCGCAGCGGGTCCGGCCGGTCCCGTGGGCACCGACCGGACCGCGCGTCCGTCAGAGGTTGCCGCGCCGGTCCTGCTCGCGCTCGATCGCCTCGAAGAGGGCCTTGAAGTTGCCCTTGCCGAAGCCGAGCGAGCCGTGGCGCTCGATGAGCTCGAAGAAGACCGTGGGGCGGTCGCCGAGCGGCTTGGTGAAGATCTGGAGCAGGTAGCCGTCCTCGTCGCGGTCGACGAGGATCCTGCGCTTCTGCAGCTCCTCGATCGGCACGCGGACGTTGCCGATGCGCTCGCGCAGCTCGGCGTCCTCGTAGTAGCTGTCGGGGGTGTCGAGGAACTCGACGCCGTTGGCGCGCAGCGCGTCGACGGAGGCGAGGATGTCGTTCGTCGCGACCGCGAGGTGCTGCGCCCCGGCGCCCCGGTAGAAGTCGAGGTACTCGTCGATCTGGCTCTTCTTCTTGGCGATCGCCGGCTCGTTGAGCGGGAACTTCACCCGGTGGTTGCCGTTGGCGACGACCTTGCTCATGAGCGCCGAGTAGTCGGTCGCGATGTCGTCGCCGATGAACTCGGCCATGTTCACGAAACCCATGACGCGGTTGTAGAAGTCGACCCACTCGTCCATGTGGCCGAGCTCGACGTTGCCGACGATGTGGTCGAGCGCCTGGAAGAGGCGCTTCGGCTGGCCCTCGCGCTTCTCGTAGGACGAGCTCGTGGGGACGTAGCCGGGGAGGTAGGGGCCGGCATACGTCTGCCCGTCCACGTGACGCTGCACGAGGGTGTGGCGCGTCTCGCCGTAGGTCGCGATGGCCGCGGTGCGCACCGTGCCGTGCTCGTCGGTGTGGTTCGCCGGCTCCTCGACCACCGTCGCACCGGCGCGACGCGCCTGGGCGATGCAGCGGTCGACGTCGGGCACCTCGAGGGCGATGTCGACGACACCGTCGCCGTGGCGGCGGTGGTGGTCGGCGAGCGAGCTGTCGGGGTCGACGGCGCCCTTGATGACGAAGCGGATCGACCCGCTCTTGAGGACGAAGGCCTTGTGGTCGCGGTTGCCGTTCTCGGGTCCGGAGTAGGCGACGAGCTCCATGCCCCAGGCGCTCTGGTAGTAGTGCGCGCTCTGGGTCGCGTTGCCCGCGACGAAGACGATCGCGTCCCAGCCGGTGACCGGGAAGACGTCGGCGTCCTCGTCGTAGTCGACGAGGCCGACGAGCTGCTTGAGCTGCTCGAGGTCGAGGTTCGCCTCGCGCTCCTGGTCGGTGAGGTCGGCGCGGTGGGCGGGGGCCTGAGACGGCATCGTGTAAGCCATGTCGTGAGAGTGACGGAGCAGCCCGACAGTGGTCAACAGGTGCGCCCCGAGGTGGGCACAGTGCACAAACTGTTGCCCGTATGCCGTCCGGTGCTGGACACTCTGCCCATGACGTCACCGCCCTCACCGCCGTCGCGAGCGGCCGTCGACGCCCTCGACTGCCGCATCCTGCTCCTCCTGCTGCGCGAGCCGGGTGTCGGCGTCCTCGGTGCGTCGCGCCGGCTCGGGGTCGCTCGCGGCACGGTGCAGGCGAGGCTCGACCGGTTGCAGCGCACGGGCGTGCTGCGCTCGATGGCGCCCGACGTCGACCCGGCGGCGCTGGGCTACCCGGTGACGGCCTTCTGCACCCTCGAGATCCGCCAGGGCCGCGGCGGCCACTCCCCCGTCGTCGAGCACCTCGCCGCGATCCCCGAGGTGCTCGAGGCGCACACGATCACCGGGTCGGGTGATGTGCTCATCCGGATCGTCGGCCGAGACAACGCCGATCTGCAGCGCGTCATCGACCAGGTCGTGGACGACGCCCACGTCACCCGCGCGTCGACGGTCATCTCGCTCGCGACCCGCCTCGACCACCGTACGATCCCGCTCGTCGAGCACCTGCTCGACGCCTCGTCCTAGGAGACTGTGCCCGTGACCACGAACCCCTACACGCCCCGGCCGGCAGTCGAGCTCACGCATCCCGAATGGAGCCGTGACGCGACGATCTACCAGATCAACCAACGCAACTTCACGCCCGAGGGCACCTTCCGGGCGGCCGAGGCGCACCTGCCTCGGCTGCGCGACCTCGGTGTCGACATCCTGTGGCTCATGCCGGTGCACCCGATCGGCGAGCTCAACCGCAAGGGCGGCCTCGGCAGCCCGTATGCCGTCAAGGACTACCTCGGCGTCAACCCGGAGTTCGGCACGCTCGACGACCTGCGCCACTTCGTCGCGGCCGCCCACAACCTCGGCTTCCACGTCATCCTCGACTGGGTCGCCAACCACACGGCCTGGGACAACCCGCTCGTCGAGGAGCACCCGGAGTGGTACGCCCGCGACTGGGACGGCAGCTTCCGCCCGACCCCGTGGTGGGACTGGGACGACATCATCGACCTCGACTACGACAACGAGGACCTTCGCCGGTACATGACGGAGGCGATGAAGTACTGGGTGCGCGAGGCGGACGTCGACGGCTACCGCTGCGACGTGGCGGGCTTCGTGCCGCTCGACTTCTGGGAGAACGTGCGCCGCGAGCTCGACGAGATCAAGCCGGTCTTCATGCTCGCCGAGTGGGAGTCGCGCGACCTGCACGTGCGCGCCTTCGACATGTCCTATGCGTGGAGCTGGAACGACACCCTGCACAAGATCGCCCACGGCAAGGCCGATGTCGACGTGCTCAAGGTCTACTACGCGTGGAACGACCGCTTCTACCAGCGCGACGCCTACCGCATGCTCTTCGTCAGCAACCACGACAAGAACGCGTGGGAGGGCACCGAGTACGAGCAGTTCGGCGACGCGCTCGTGCCGGCGATCGTCCTGTCCGTCGTCAGCGAGGGCATGCCCCTCATCTACAACGGCCAGGAGGCGGGCAGCGACCGCCGGCTCGACTTCTTCGAGAAGGACGAGATCGAGTGGCGCGAGGACGAGCAGGGCGAGCTCTACCGCCGGCTACTCGCCCTGCGCAAGGCGCACCCGGCGCTGCGCAACGGCGCTGCGGGTGGGCGGATGTTGCGCGTGCCGAACTCGGCCGAGGCCTCGGTCCTCAGCTTCGTCCGCGCGATCGAGGGCGACCGGGTCTTCGCTGCCTTCAACCTCTCGCCGCAGGAGCAGACCGTGACGCTCGGCAACGGCCCCCAGGCGGGCACGTGGACCGATGCGTTCTCCGGCGAGACCGTCGAGCTGGCCCAGGGCCAGACCTACACGCTGCCGGCATGGGGCCACCAGGTGCTCGTCGGCTCCTGACGCCCGAGCACCCTCCCGGCGGCTCCGCACGCCCGGAGCAGCACGTGGCCCCCTCGACGAGCAGCGTCGAGGGGGCCATCGCACCGCAGGCCGTGTGCCGTCAGGCCGTGATCGTGACCGGGAGGCCGTTGCTCACGAGCTTCCAGTCGGGAACGGCGCTCGAGAACGTCGAGGCGTCGATGACCTTGTTGGCGGTCACCCAGTCGATGATGAGCTGGCGGATCTCGATCTGGCGGTTGTAGACGACCGGCGCGGCCTTGACGTGCGGGAAGTTGCCGCCGCCGGACTGCCGGTAGTTGTTGATCGCGACGACGAACTGCGCCGACAGGTCGATGGGGGCCCCGGCATACGACAGGCCCGTGATGCGGGAGCCGCGTTCCTTGGCGATGTCGATGTCGTAGGTGAGCGCCTTGTCGAGGCCGCCCATGATGTCGTAGTTGTAGTCCGGCGTGCCCCCGGGAGCGAGCGGGGTCACGGCGTTGGTCACCTGCTCCGGCGTGTACGGCCCGGTGCCGCTGCGCTGCTGGAAGTACCACGCCGACTGCTCGAGGTAGTCCTTGACCTGCTGGCCGGTGAGGACGATGCCGATGAGGGTGTTGTCGAAGATGTAGAGACCCGCGACGGCGCGCACCGTGACGTCTCCCTGAGGGATCGCCGCGGCCTTGTTGAACGGTGCGGCGATCGACAGGACCGGGAGGCTCGCCTGCGGCGTGCCTGCGAGCGCCGCCTTGACGGTGACGCCCTGCACGTAGTTGATGAAGTCCATCGCCGCGGTGTCCTCGTAGCGCGACGACGCGGCCGACATCGCCTGCTTCGACGTGCCGATGACGCTGTTGACGTAGGTGAGCACCTTGGCGTGCGACGCGGCGACGGCCCCGCTCACCGCGGGGTCCTCGGGCGCGACGTTGGAGTTGTAGAGCAACGACTCGGAGTGCACGACCTGCCACTGCCCGCGGACCTTCTGCAGGTCGAGCGACATGCGGGTCACCCGCATGCCCCAGTAGAGCGGCTCGGAGAGCAGGACCTTCTTGCCCGTCACCGTGTTGGTCACGTAGCGCTGCGGGATCTCGATGTGGGCGTGGCCGACGAGGATGGCGTCGATGCCGGGCACCTCCTGCGCGAGGATCGCGCTGGCGTTCTCGACGTAGGGCAGCGCGTCGCCCCACGAGGAGGCGCCGTTGTCGCCGGAGTGGCACGCGACGATGACGACGTCGGCGCCGGCCGCCTTGAGGCGCGGCACCATGACCTTGGCCTGCTCGACGATGCCGGGGAAGCGCACCTTGCCCTCGACGTTGGCAGCGTCCCAGATGGCGACGCCCGGCGTGACGAGGCCGAGGATGCCGACCTTGATCGCCTTCGTGTCCGGCAGCTTGACGGTCTTGATGACCCACGGCTTGAAGACCGGGGCGCCGGTGTTCCAGTCGACCGAGTTGGCCGAGAGCAGGGGAAAGTCGAGCTGCTTCTCGAAGGCTCGCAGGGTGTCGAGACCGTAGTTGTACTCGTGGTTGCCGAGAGCGGCGGCGTCGTAGCCGACCTGGTTCATGGCGGCGGCCATCGGGTGGGTCGAGCCCCCGGTGATCGGGTCGATCTTGGCGTAGTAGTACGCGAGCGGGGTGCCCTGGATCGTGTCGCCGGCGTCGATCGTCAGGGTGCGCTCGGCGCCCACCTCGGCGCGGACCGACTTGATGATCGAGGACGCCCGGGCGACGCCGATCGCGTTGGACTTGCTGTCGGCGTACGTCGCGTTCTTGAAGTAGTCCCAGTTGAGGACGTTGCCGTGCAGGTCGGTCGTGCCGAGCACGGTCAGTCGAACGATCTCGCCGTTCGTGCCGGGTCCGGGAGCCGCGGTGGCGGCGGCAGACGGGCCGGCGGCGACGGCCGCCACTCCGGCCCCACCGACGGCTGCCATGGTGAGCAGTTGGCGGCGCGTGGTGGCGGATGCGAGGAAGTCTGGGGTCTTGTCGGTGCTCATCTCGTCCTTCAGGAGGTCGGGTCTGTCCCGTCTGGTGGGGGAACAGGCCGACCCTAGCGCCGCGGGTCGGGCGAGCGGGGCCCCGGACCCCACGCGATCGTGAACGGCAGACGGCTAACGCCGGCCGACGAGCCAGAGGCGGATCTTCTCGATCCGCTCGGTGACCTGCTCTGACGAGGCAGCAGCGAGGTCGGGGCCCCCGCATACCCGGCGCAGGTCCATGTGGACGTTGGCGTGCGGCAGGCCCTTCTGCCTGGCATAGGCCGAGACGAGCGTGTTGAGCTCCTTGCGCTGGGCGGCGAGCGCCCGGTGCGCGGCCACCGGCATCGCGGCCTCGGCGCCCTTGGGTGCCTTCTTGACCTGCCGGCTCTGCCGCTCGCGCAGCAGCGCCGAGACCTGGTCGGGCTCGAGGAGACCCGGCAGGCCGAGGTACTCCTCCTCGTCCTCCGACCCGACCTGCGCGTGCATGCCCCACTGCTGCTTGTCGAAGAGCACGTGGTCGAAGTGCGCGTCCGACTCGAGCGCCTCGAAGGCACCCTCGTCGAGGGCCCCGCTCGCCTTCTCGGCGCGGTTCGCCTCGTCGATGAGCTCCTGCTCCTGGGCCCACAGCTCCCCGATGCCGTCGTCCTCACGCTTGCGGTCGAGCACGTGGTCGCGCTGCTCCTCGAGGCGCGACGCGTGGTCGAGCACGACCGGCACCGAGGGGAGGAAGACGGAGGCCGTCTCGCCGCGCCTGCGGGCCCGCACGAAGCGGCCGACCGCCTGCGCGAAGAAGAGCGGCGTCGACGTGGAGGTCGCATAGACCCCGACGGCGAGGCGCGGCACGTCGACCCCCTCCGACACCATCCGGACGGCCACCATCCACCGCTCGTCGCTCGCGCCGAAGTCCTCGATGCGCTTGCTCGCGCCGAGGTCGTCGGAGAGGACGACCGTGGGGGCCTCGCCGGTCAGCTGACGCAGGATGGCGGCATACGCCCTCGCCTGGGTCTGGTTGGAGGCGATGACGAGGCCGCCGGCGTCGGCGACGTGGCGGCGCACCTCGGTGAGCCGCCGGTCGGCGGCGGTGAGCACGGCGGGGATCCACTCCCCCTTGGGGTCGAGGGCGGTGCGCCACGCGTGCGCGACGAAGTCACGGGTCATCGGCTCGCCGAGGCGGGCCTCGAGCTCGTCGCCCGCCTTGGTGCGCCAGCGCATGCTGCCGCCGTAGGCCATGAAGAGCACGGGTCGCACGACACCGTCGCGCAGCGCCTCCGCGTAGCCGTACGTGTAGTCGCTCGCGCTGACGAGGGCGCCCTCGGCGTCGAGCTCGTAGGTGACGAAGGGGATCGGCGAGGTGTCGGACCGGAAGGGCGTGCCGGTCAGCGACAGGCGCCGCTCGGCGGGCTCGAAGGCCTCCCGTATGCCGTCGCCCCAGCTCTTCGCGTCGCCGCCGTGGTGCACCTCGTCGAGGATGACGAGCGTGCGTCGGCTCGTCGTGAGCTCGCGGTGCAGCGCCGGACGCGAGGCCACCTGGGCGTAGGTCACGGCCACGCCGTGGTAGTCCTCGCTGTGCCTGCCCACGCTGTTGCTGAACTTCGGGTCGAGGCTGATGCCGACCCGGGCGGCCGCGTCGGCCCACTGCGTCTTGAGGTGCTCGGTGGGCGCGACGACGGTGACGCGCTGGACGATGCCGGCGCTCAGCAGCTCGGTCGCGACCCGCAGGGCATAGGTCGTCTTCCCCGCGCCCGGCGTCGCGACGGCGAGGAAGTCGCGCGGCGAGGTGGCGAGGTAGCGGTCGAGGGCCTCCTGCTGCCACGCCCGCAGCTTGCTGGCGGTGCCCCAGGCCGCCCGCTCCGGGAAGGCGGGTGAAAGGTGGAATGCAGCCCCTGAACTCATAGACCGCCCACCGTAGCCGGTCCCCCCGGCCGACATGCCGAGGCCCCGCCGGGTTGGCGGGGCCTCGGGCCGGATGGTATGCGGCTCAGCGGGTTTCGCTCAGCGGCCGCAGTGAGCGGATGGCTGCGTCAGGCGCGGTAGGCCGTCCACTGCGCCTGCATGCGCGAGACCTGCCCGGCGGTGAAGGTGTTCATGCAGCTGTCGTAGGTGTAGTCCATGAAGTTCTTGATCGGGTCGAGGCCCGGGCTCGAGCACGTGTCACGACCGGTCGGGCACTGATAGGCCGGGCTCGCCTCGGCCGGGGTGTCGCTCACGTAGTCGCCCGAGCCGGTGCAGCCGCCCTGGAAGGTGTGGTAGAGCCCGAGCCAGTGGCCCACCTCGTGCGTCGCCGTGTCGCCCTCGTTGTAGTTCGTGGCGGTGCCACCCGGCAGCGACTCGTTGAGCAGGACGACGCCGTCCTGGTTGGTGATCTTCGACTTCGGGAAGGTCGCCCAGCCGAGGAGGCCCTGGCCGATGTTGGCGGCGTAGAGGTTGAGGTCGGCCTTCGTGCCCTGGTAGAGCGAGGACTTCATGTCCCTCTCGGCGCGGCTGCCGGGGGTCACGGTGTACCACGACGCATTGTTCGTCACGGTGGTACCGGCGAGCACGAAGCTGAAGCCCGAGCCGGCGTAGGCGGCGTTGAGCACGTCGATCTGCTTGGTGATCTTCGTCGTGCTGATCGCGCCGGCGCTGCCGCTCGTGATCGTGTGGAAGTAGACCTTGATCGTCGCGCTGACGAGGGCCGCGGAGCCGGCGCCCGGCTTGGCGAGCTTGCCCGAGGAGTCACGCGTCAGGCCCTTGGCCGCGAGGGCGCGGGTGAGGTCGGCCTCGCTCGCCTTGACCTCTGCGGCGGTGAGGTGGTTCGTGTCCTTCGCGCCGTGCATCGCCCGCGCGTCGGACGCCCCGACGTCGTGCGGGTCGAGGCAGGCGGCTGGCGCCGCCCCGTCGGCGACGGGAGAGGCGAAGGCGGGCGCGCCGAGGCTCGCCGCCACGAGGGCGAGCGGCGCCGCGAGGGCGAGGGAGCGAAGCTTCATGGGTGAACCTCTTTCGTCCGTCCCGTGCCGGTCTGGCACGTTCTGCACGGACTCTAAGAGGCGCGGGCCGTCGTTTCGCGCGAGCGCGGGTAAAGACTGCGTAAGAAATGCGGCCCGACCGGGCCGGCTCAGGACCCGCCCGAGCCGCCGTGGTCGCCGTCGCCGCCGTCCTGCGGGTCACGCAGGCCGTCGTAGATCTCCTTGCAGATCGGGCAGACGGGGAACTTCTGCGGGTCGCGTCCCGGCACCCAGATCTTGCCGCACAGGGCGACAACGGGCTCCCCCGACAGCGCGCTCTCGAGGATCTTCTCCTTGCGCACGTAGTGCGAGAAGCGCTCGTGGTCGCCGGGCTCCTGGAGCTCCTCGCGGACCTCCTCGCGCTCGATCGTCGCCGTGCTCGTGCCGCGCAACGGCTGGGGCTCGAACGGGTCGGACTCGAACGGGTCGGGGGGCATCGTGCTCATCCGGCGATTCTAGCCGCGGCCCGACCAGCCGGAACGAACGCCGCTAGCGAGGCGCCAGCGGCAGCCGGGCCGGCAGGGTCCGGGGGCTCGACCCGGCGGCGCCGGCGTCGAGGAGACGGGCGCCTGCCGCGTAGGCGCGCCACGCCTGAGGCGCACCGCCGGGCCGGCCGCTCTGCAGGACCTCCTCGATGCCCGTCGGGGGTGCGGTGGGATCGGGCTCGAGGCCGATCCTGCGCAGGGTCTGGCGGGCGACCGCCACCGGCGAGTCGAAGACGGTGACGTCGCCGAGGGCCGCGACGATGCGCTCGGCGACGAGTCCGTAGTGGGTGCAGCCGAGCACGAGAGCCCGCACTCCCGCGGGAGTCTGCGAGACGGCATACGCGATGCACGCGTCGACCGCGTCGACATCAGCTGACTCGATGGCCTCCGCAAGCCCCAGCGCGGCGACGGGGTGGGTCTCGATGTCGGCGGCGAAGGCGTCGACGAGCCCACGGAGGTAGTCGCTCGACGTCGTCGCGGCCGTCGACCACACGGCGACGGGGCCTCCGGTGGCGGCGGCGGGACGGATCGCCGGCACGGTGCCGATGACCGGGATGCCGGGCTCGAGCTCGGCGCGCAGCGCGTCGAGGCCGTGGATCGAGGCGGTGTTGCAGGCGACGACGACGGCGTCGGGCTCGTGGGGCAGCGTCGCGCGCACCGACTCGAGGATGAGGCGCTCGACGTCGTCCGGCGTGCGCGGGCCGTAGGGCATGTTGTCGGGGTCGAGCGACAGCACGAGACCGAGGTCGGGGCGCAACGCGTGCAGGGCGTCGGCGTAGCCGAGGAGCCCGAGACCGCTGTCCACCAAGGCAACTCGCCTCGTGGTGGCAGCGGACCGGGCTCGGCCCTGCGGGTCGGTGTCGGTCACCGGCATCAGTTCATCGTCGGGTCGTCGGGGAAGTTCGCGACATAGGCCAGGCTGTCTCGCTGGCGGCGCAGGACGGTGCGCCACAGGCCGTCGGGGTCGGCCGTGAAGGGGTCTCGGCCCTCGGCGTCGACGACGTACCAGTCGCCGCGGAGGATCTCTCCCTCGAGCTGACCCGCCTCCCAGCCGGAGTAGCCCGCGAAGATCCGCATGCCCGCGAGCTCGGCCGCGACGACCGGCGTCGGCACGTCGAGGTCGACGAGACCGAGCGAGCCGAAGAGGCGTCGGACCCCCAGCGGCTCCGGCACGTCGCCGGGCACCGTCACGAGGCCGAGCGCCGACGACGTCGAGACGGGGCCGCCCTGGAAGAGGACGTGCGGCGCGGTGACCACGCGCTGCCAGCCCGGGAGCACCGAGTCGACCTCAGCGGTCAGCGGCTTGTTGAGCACGACGCCCTGGGCCCCGGCCTCGTCGTGATGGAGCATGAGGATCACGGACCGGTGGAACACCTCACCCTCGACCGAGGGTGTCGCCACGAGAAGGCGGCCGGTGTGGAAGGTGGAGCTCACCCTCCAAGCCTTCCACACCGCTCGCGCGTCTCGGTCGGGTCGGTGCACTCCGTGACCCGTCCGTGCCGTCCCGACACGCGACGGATCGCTCTCTCGGTCACCGGGGCGATCGAGAGAGCGATCCGTCGGGTCGGGCTGTCGATCAGTACCGGGCGCCGCGGCGCTCGGGGCGGTCGTCGGAACCCCAGCGGGTCACGAGGCCGTCGCCGCGGTCGCCGCGACGACCACGACGGTCGTCGCCGCCACGGCGCTGGTCGTCACGGCCACCGGAGTGGTGCGGGCGGTGACCGCCACGCGCGCCGGAGCCCTGGCGCGGACCACGTGAGCCGGCCGGCCCCCGACGGTGCGCCTGGGGACCCGCGATGAGTCGCTGGAAGTCGCTCTCGTCGATCGGCACACCCGAGGGCGTCATCGCGCCGGTCGCCGCGATGACCGCGTCACCGGGCGAGGCCTTGACGGGAGCGATGTCGAGACCGGCGTCCTTCAGCTGGCGCTCCATCGTCTTGCGCTGGTGCGGCAGCGCGAGCGTGACGACGGTGCCCCTGTCACCGGCGCGGGCGGTACGGCCCGAGCGGTGGAGGTAGTCCTTGTGGTCGGCCGGCGGGTCGACCTGCAGGACGACGGACACGTCGTCGACGTGGATGCCGCGCGCCGCGACGTCGGTGGCGACGAGCACCGGGAGGGTGCCGTCACGGAAGGCGCCGAGGACGCGGTTGCGCTGGCCCTGGTTGAGGCCACCGTGCAGCGCCGCAGCCATGACGCCCTGCTCGCGCAGCTGGAGCGCGATGCGGTCGGCGCCGAGCTTGGTCCGGCAGAACACCACGGTGCGGCCCTCGCGGTTGGCGACCTCCGCCGTGATGACCTTCTTGTGCTGCGGGTCGATGAGGAGCACGTGGTGCTCCATCGTGTCGACAGAGGCCGTCGCGTCGTTGGTCGAGTGGGTCACCGGGTCGGTGAGGTACTTCGCGACGAGGTCGTCGATGCCACGGTCGAGCGTCGCCGAGAAGAGCAGGCGCTGGCCGTCGGCCGGGATCTTGTCGAGGCTCGTCGTGATCTCGGCCATGAAGCCCATCTCGGCCATGTGGTCGGCCTCGTCGAGCACGGTGATGGCGATGTCGTCCATCTCGACCGCACCCCGCTCGAGCAGGTCGTTGAGGCGGCCCGGCGTCGCGATGAGGATGTCGACGCCCTTGTTGAGGGCGTTGATCTGCGTCGTGTAGCTGAGGCCGCCGGCCACGAGCTTGTGACGCAGCCCGACGACGTGCACGAGCGGCTCCAGTGCGTCGGAGATCTGCATCGCGAGCTCACGGGTCGGCGTGAGGATCAGGGCGTGCGGCTTGCGGGGGCGGCGCGGCAGCTCCGCCTCGAGCAGGCGGGCGATGAGCGGCAGGCCGAAGGCGAGCGTCTTGCCCGAGCCGGTCTGGCCGCGGCCGAGCACGTCGCGACCCGCGAGCGCGTCGGGGATCGTCGCGGTCTGGATCGGGAAGGGCGTCGCGATGCCCTCGCGGGCGAGGCGCTCGACGACGCGCTCGGGCAGTCCGAGGGCGGCGAAGCCGTTGTCGGCGGCCACGTCGACCGGGCCTTCGCTCACGTCGGCGCGGGTTGACTTGGTCCAGGTGTCGGCGTCCATGCGCTCGGCCTCGGCATCGTCGAAGGTCGCGGGCGCACGGTCGGCGTCGCGGTCGAAACGGGGGCGGTCGAACGAGCGGCGCTCGTCGCGACGCTGGTAGCCACCGGTCCCACGGTCATTGCGGTCGCTGCGCGCACCGCGGTCGTATGCCGGCCGGTCGTCACGACGCTGATAGCCGCCGGTGCCCCGGTCGTCACGGTTGAACGACGGACGGTCGTCGCGACGCTGGTAGCCACCCGTGGCGCGGTCGTCCCGGTTGTAGGACGGACGGTCATCGCGACGCTGGTAGCCACCGGTCCCGCGGTCGTCACGGTTGAACGACGGACGGTCGTCACGACGCTGGTAGCCGCCGGTCCCACGGTCGTTGCGGTCGCTGCGCGCACCGCGGTCGTATGCCGGCCGGTCGTCACGACGCTGGTAGCCGCCGGTGCCCCGGTCGTCACGGTTGTAGGACGGACGGTCATCGCGACGCTGGTAGCCACCAGTCGCGCGGTCGTCACGGTTGAACGACGGACGGTCGTCGCGACGCTGGTAGCCACCGGTCCCGCGGTCGTCACGGTTGAACGACGGACGGTCGTCACGACGCTGGTAGCCACCGGTCCCGCGGTCGTCACGGCTGTACGACGGACGGTCGTCACGACGCTGGTAGCCGCCGGTGCCGCGGTCGTCACGGCTGTACGACGGACGGTCGTCACGACGCTGGTAGCCACCAGTGCCGCGGTCGTCACGGTTCGAGGGGCGCCGGTCGGACGAGCGGTGCTCGTCGCGGGGCGCGCGCCACTCGCGGCCACCGACGTGGCTCGTGCCGGTCGAGGCCGGACGTGACGGAGAGCCGGCGTACGACGACGGGCCCTGGCCGCGGTGCGGCTTCTTGGCGGAGGCCTTGGCGGCCTTCTTCTCGGTGGACCAGCGGGCCTTCTTGGGCGCGCCGGCGGATGACTTGCTGTTGGACATGCGTATTCAACTCTCTTGACTCGAGCAGACTTCGCCTCGAGCCGTGAGTGACAACCACGACCATGCAGACGAGCCTCAGGCGCATCGTGTGCGCCCCATGTGTACCGGTTCCCGGCATCTGTGCCGTCCGGTGATCGGATCCGCTCCGTGTCGGTGACGGGTCGCGCCCGGTGGCGCGAACTTTCCCGTGGGGTGTCACCTCGTCGGAATGAGCCTGCACGTCGGGCATCCCCGCGGCAGCTCTTCCCTCGTGATCCGAGGAGACCTCGGAGTCGGACCCCGAAAGTCTACCAGCGACGCGGCCGGGCCCTGACCACGAGCGCCGCGGCGCCGAGCGCGACCCCCACGAGATCGAGCGCCGCGTCCCACACGTCACCGGTCCGGCCGGGAAGCACATAGTGCTGCACGAGCTCGCTCAGGGGGGCGTGGACGGCGAAGATGACGACGGCGGCGCGCACCGAGCCCAGAGCCCGCCCGACGGCATACGTCGGCACGGCGAAGACGAGCAGGTGGACGACCTTGTCGGTCCAGCTCACCGGCCCCTCGACGGTGACGTCGGGCCCGTAGAGCGCGAGCAGCTGTGCGACCACGGCGACCACGGCGAAGGCGACCGCGCCGCGGCTCACGCGCCGCGCCCCTGTCGCGCTTTCGGTGGGGGTCGTCATGGCACCGCAGTCTAGGTAGGTTTCGAGAACGTCCCCGCTGCCGGGGCCGCGAGCCAGGAGGATCTGCATGGGCAAGCGCACCGTCACCGTGACCGGCACCGGTCACGCCGCCGTCACCCCGGACGTCGTCCGGCTCGACCTGCGGGTGGGCCACGACGCACCCGACGTGGCCGCGGCGCTGGCGGGCGCATCCGCGGGCATCACCGCCGTCGGCACCGTCGTGCGGGAGCAGGGCGTCGCTGACGCCGACATCCGCACGCGCGACGCGGGCGTCAACCAACGGTGGGACAACACCGGTGTCGCCGTGGGCTTCACGGCGCAGCAGAGCCTCGCCGTGACGGTGCGTGAGCTCGCCGCCGTCGGGCGCATCCTCGAGTCCGCAGCGGCCGCCGTCGGCAACGCCCTGCTCGTCGACCAGGTGCGCCTCGACGTCGCCGACCGCTCAGCCGGGCTCCGTGAGGCGCGCGACGGCGCCTTTGCGGACGCCAAGGCCAAGGCGGAGCAGTATGCCGCCCTCTCCGACGCGCGGCTCGGCGTCGTGCTCGGGGTGGCCGAGGGCGGCGCCGCACCGGTGGGTGGCGGGTTCAAGCTCGCGGCCATGGCCCGCGACATGGCGGGGGGCATGCCGGTCGAGGGCGGCGACCTCGAGATCACGACGAGCGTCACGGTGACCTGGGAACTGGGGCGCCCCTGAGCACCTTGCCAGGGCACGACTCGCGAGGAATACCCCCCGTGGGCCGATCGTTGGGAGAAGCATGGCTACCACTGACCTGACCGCGCAGTCCTTCGAGAAGACCGTTCTCGACAACGACATCGTGCTCGTCGACTTCTGGGCCTCCTGGTGCGGCCCGTGTCGCCAGTTCGCACCCGTCTACGACTCCGCCTCGCAGAGCAGCGACAACGAGGGCATCGTCTTCGGCAAGGTCGACACGGAGGCCGAGCAGTCGCTGGCGCAGGCCGCCAACATCACCTCGATCCCGACCTTGATGGCCTTCAAGGAGGGCGTGCTCGTCTTCGCCCAGCCCGGCGCGCTCCCCCAGTCGGCGCTGCAGGACGTCATCGAGCAGGTCAAGGCGCTCGACATGGCTCCGATCAAGGAGCAGATGGCCGCTGAGGCGGCGTCGGGTCAGGCCCAGGCCTGACGACGTGCGCCTCGTCCTCAACGTCATCTGGGTGCTCTTCGGGGGCATCTGGCTCTGGCTGCTCTACCTGCTCGCCGGCGTCATCGCCTGCGTGACGATCATCGGCATCCCCTTCGGCCTCGCGGCCTTCCGCATCGGGTGGTACGCCCTGTGGCCCTTCGGTCGCACGGTCGTCGACCACCCGGCGGCCGGGGTCGGCTCGACGATCGGCAACATCGTCTGGGTCATCGTCTTCGGGTGGTGGCTGGCCCTGGGGCACATCACGACCGCTGTCGCCCAGGCGCTCACGATCGTCGGCATCCCGCTCGCGCTCGGCAACCTCAAGCTCGTGCCCGTGTCGCTCTTCCCGCTCGGCAAGCGGATCGTGCCGGTCGACGGCAACGGCTACTCCGCCTACGGCCCCGACGTCATCGGACCCGGCCGCACGACATCGTCGGAGGACCTCCACCTGCGCTGAGCGCGCTCGTCCGGAGGAGCGCACCTCCCCCCATCGAAAGAGCAGTCCGTCGCCCCTGCGGGGGGCGACGGACTGCTCTTTCGATGGCAGTGACAGCGTGACGTGGCCACCATCAAGTGGTGGAGGTGGCGGGAACTTCGCCCCTATGCAGTTGACCTGCTGTTTTGTGGCTAACCACGACCGCGTGTCAGCAATGTGACAGAATCCTCAGATCGCTGCTCCCAGCGCCTTGACTGCGGCGCTGGTCCGACTGCCCCGACCGCTGCGACGCACCGCCATCCGACTGACGGCCACGAGGCCCGCCATCTCGGCGACGTTCAGGCCCGCCGTCGGCGACATCTCGATCGGCAAGTTCGGCTGCGGCTGGGGCTGGGCCATCCCGTCGCACCCCTCACCCCTATCGTGACGGTCGGCAGCGTCGTCGAGCGGCCCACCTGCTTCGGCACAGCCGCATCGACACGCCCCTTTCGCCCAGAAGGGGCGTGTGCCGGCGGTCACCGCCAGCGATTCGCCACCTTGCTAGCCCGAGCACCGAGGCATGCTCGCGATGTAGCTGCCGCATTGCCCACAAGCACGCCCGCACCGTCAACGATCCCGCCGATGCGCGACTTGCTCGTCCTGCTCGGTGAACACCCCGACCGGGCAAGCCGGCTCGGGACAGCTCCAGGTCTTGCGCCACTGCACCCGCACGGCACGCCCGAGGCAGGACGCGTCGATCAGCTCGACCTCGCGCCGGCCGTGACTGAGCGCCACCACCCCGCACGACGGGGACCACCTCGGTCCGGGAGGTGACTCCACCCGCACCCAAAGATGCTCCTCGTCCTGAACCACCTCCACCACGTGCACCCCCTCCAGGCCCACCAACAGATCGCAGTTGCCGCAGTACACGGCCGCACAAGAGCAACGCGCAGCAGCACACGCCGTAGGCTCGGTCATCGTCGAGGTCCTCGCGGAGCACAAGCTTGGTCGCTACTGATCCTGAGGGCCTCGACCCCTCCCTCACCGCATCACGGAACCGGGCGTGTCAGCACCGCTCCCACCCCAGGACCCACGAGCCGCTTTCGGAGGCCACCTGGCGGTGCAGGCGGCCGAGGCCCGGCGCCATAGTGGCGGAGGCCGGAGGCTTCTTGGCTCACCACGTTCTCGAAGCCGCGGAATCCTCGCTCTGACGTGGTCACCGGCAGGCGCAGCGCGGTGGCACCGCCAGTCATCGGCGTGGTGCACCCCCGCACCGCCTCGGCGGTCTCCGTCGATCGGCTCAGTGACAACCCGGGTGGCACGAGTCGGGCCTGAGCGCGGGGGTCCCCCTGCCTGAGCCGGCCGCGATTCAGCTAACGGCGCGGCTGAGCCGCCCCGTTGATCTCTTAGCTCCTGATCCAGCAAGTCAACGCGTCGTCTGTCTGCAGTCCGCGTAGGCTGCATCTCCTTGGCGATGATCTGAATGAGTCTGCAATGCACGCCCCGGGG
Organism: Humibacillus xanthopallidus; assembly: GCF_006716675.1. GTDB lineage: Bacteria > Actinomycetota > Actinomycetes > Actinomycetales > Dermatophilaceae > Humibacillus > Humibacillus xanthopallidus_B. The sequence continues at coordinate 72,016 of NZ_VFPM01000001.1, forward strand.
AAGGAATGACGGTGGACCACCCGAAGGATTTTGAAGTGCGAGTCCTCGCAATAGCGCGCGCTATTCATGATCCGCTTGGCCTGCAGGGATCACGAATGATCCTTGGAAAGGAGCGCGACGGGGTCTTCATTAGCGAGGATGCAATTAATGTATATGAGGTGACCACCTCGCCTGCCAAAGCGAAAGCCGTAAAGGATGGACAGAAGCTTGCCGAGCTGGTAAAGCACCTGAAGTCAGCGCGAGAGAACCGGTTCAAGAGTGCTACTGGCTGGTTCGTCACCGCTGGCGAGCCAACGGCAGAGCAACGTGAGGCGATCCGAAGCATTTCTCGAACGAGCACATACGATATACACATTGTGAGCGTGCAGACGCTCCGGGGCCGGCTCTGCAACGTCGAAGGCTACCTAGCTGCTCGAGGCCAGTCTCCCTTCGGGAGCGTCTACTCGGATCACGCTGGTTCAGCGACCGTCGAGCCGAGGATCCGCCGAGCAACGAAGCAGATAGGCGTCAGGGAACTAGCCGCGGAGATTCTCGACGGCGCTCGACTCCTACTTACTGGAGATTTCGGAGTCGGCAAGAGCTTCACCCTTCGTGAGTTGTACTTTGAGTTACGGAAACGCTACTTCAAGCGCCCTGCAGAAAATCCGTTCCCGGTTCATATCAACTTGAGGGAATGTGTCGGACTGCGCACTCCTGCTGAGGTTCTAAGGAGGCACGCTGAGGAGATTGGCTTCTCGGATGACAGAGGCCTGATCTCCGCGTGGCGCGCTGGCTCATGCATCTTGCTCCTTGATGGGTTCGATGAAGTAATACCCAGCAGATGGCTAGGCTCTGCCACAAACCTTCGTCAAGTGCGCTGGGAAGCATTGAGCCCGATCCGGCGCCTTGTTGAAGAAGCGCCGCACGGTGCGGGAATCATCGTGGCTGGACGCGGCCACTACTTCTCGTCCCCGGAAGAGATGCAGTCCGCCCTAGGCCTTGGCCGAGCGGAGACTCTTTTCCTCGACGATTTTGACGAGGAGCAGGCCGACGAATTTCTTGCGGCGAATACACCTGGCTTGAAAGTCCCAGAATGGCTTCCTACCCGTCCGCTTCTACTGTCGCACCTGGTCAAGATTGGCGCGCTTAGTAGTGCCGCTGAGATTGGGCAAATGGAGCCCGCAGCGGCTTGGCGGGTGCTGCTTCAGATGATCTGTGAGCGCGAGGCTCGGATCTACCAGTCAGTTCCACCGCAGACGATCCAAGCCCTTCTGCAGCGACTGGCGACGGCAGCACGGATGAAGGGCGACCCCCTCTCCCGACTCACTGTCGCGGATCTCGAGAGAGTGTTCTTCGAAGTGAGCGGTCGGAGGACTGACGAGGAGGTTTTCCAGCTTCTTCTTCGGCTTCCTGGCCTTGCTGTCACCGAGTCTGGCGCGAACGCCGAGGAGCGCATCTTCGCTGATGAAGTTCTTGCGAGCACGGCATACGGTGAGGATCTCGCTGAGTACATCTCGAGTCCGTACCAAGGTCACGTCCTGTGCGAGGCGGCAACATGGCCGGACTCCGCAGACGATATGGCCATCGATGCCTGCGCTTTGTCGCTCGGCAGTCGTGGAATTACCCCTAGACAAGTGATCGCCGCCTGCGAGAACCGAATGAATCATCACTTCTACGACGCGATCCTTATGGACGCCATTCGAGTGTCCGATGAGGTGGGTGACCATGGATTCCCGGGAAATTTCATCGTCGAGGGGATCTTGGTGCGCCAACTTGCGGTGGGGCCTGAAATGACCGCGCTGGGCAATGCGCACATCCGTGACAGTGTTATCGAGGTGCTCGATATGTCGCAGGTTGAGCGGGCTGACGACTGCCCCACAATTGAAAAGTCGCTTGTATCGAAGGTCCTCGGCCTGACTTCGCTCTCGGATGCGCTGAAGGTTCGGTTCCCGGCGACCGAGATAGCGCAGTTCTCGGCCAGTAATGCCACCACAAATGGCATCATGGGGTTGACGCTCGATCTTGACGATCGAGTTGCATTATCGGTTCTGCATAAGGTCTACGCCAAGCGAGGGAGCGGTCGTAAAGACTCCGCGCTTCCCAGAGGCCTGGATCAGGCCGCGAAAGAGCGATTGCCGCACGTCTTGACAGAACTGCTTTCCTCGGGTTTGCTTTCGAGCACATCGCGCGGCAATGTGGTTCTCTACCTGCCGGTAAAGGGGATATCCACACAGGTCGCTGAACTCCTAGCCGCGCCAAACACCTTCCGACTGTCGGAGGCGGCGACCCTGGTCGGCGCGACGTCGGACTGACCGCCGCGACATTCCGCCGCGAAGCGGCAGTGTCCTTCCACCGCCAATGCGTCGGTCACACTCACTAAATTCTTTCGCAGCACTCGGCCGGCCCAGGCGTCTGGAGCGCACAGCGCTCTTCGACTTGTGGGGTTCAGGGCCGATGGCTTACCAATTTCCTCTTGCCACCAAGCCTGTGGCTCATTACACAGATAGAGGTGCGACAACTCAAGTGTGCGCAGAAGTAGGTGCGGTCAACAGCCGATCTCTGACAAGCCGCTCCTCTTGGTAGGTAAGACCTTCCTCAAGCCGCTCGGCCTCCAGCTTGAGCCAAGCGGCACGCGCCCTCCTCTGCACCCTTGAGCGAGCACCAAGGGTTGCGTAGACAATCGGTAGCGAGGCACATATGAGCGGGGTCAATATCACCACGGCACTTCGGCCTCCCACTTCCTGTATGGAGGCGCCTAGCATGACTGCCCACATCGCTACCCCCAACGGCCAGATGAGCAGTTCTGCGGAGCCGCCTGCGCCACGGGCCACCCACCTGGCCCGAACAGCAGCTGCTAGATCCAAGGCACACGCGGACCACAAGAATGTGGCCCCTCCGCCCAAGGCCATGAAGAGCGCGATCTTCCACCAAGATAGTTTTGTGCCGTCATGGAGAATTGCCCATAAAATGATCAATGATGCAGCGCAGCCCAAAATGATCATAATCCGCTTGGGATTTGCCACCCGGAACAAGAGGACATTCCTGAAGTGCATGGTCCGAAAAGGCAGCGGCGGTGGGCCAGAAGCAAAGTCCTCGGCTACACTTTCGAGTCGCTCACCAAGCCTCCGAGCCTCGAGCCATCTACTGTCCGCGCGAACTTCGGCTATGGGCGCCAGGCCGCAAAGAAGCGCCGCAAGGGTGAAAGGCACAGCGGCCCCCATTGGTCCATTCTTGCCTAAAGCGACGGGGATGAAGAGAACCTCTAGCACAGCCGCGGTGGCGGTGGAATACAGAACGATAGCGTCCAGGGCAACGGCTTGCGCTCGAGCCCTCACCGCGGTTTGCACATCATTGGCACCAGTCAGTGCAACGGCAATCCATAACGAGAGAGCCACCCCGGCAACACCCAGCGCCATCCCCATGACATCATCCTCAACATTACTGTGCCATGAGCCCAACCAAGATGGGAAGGTCCCCCAGTCAGCCTCCAGACCCTTGGCGACCATGAATGAGAGCCCGCTCACGGGCGCGGCAATGAAGCAGGTAGCAACCGCAAAGATGAGCATGCGCTGGCGAGTCTCCCGAACGGCCGATGCCACTCGGCAAACCTCGTCGTCTCGTCTTCCTAGGGGGTGCTCGAGAGGAAGGCGCGGTCCAATGGGTTTGTGCGCGGCCGACGCGGGCGGTTCATTGTGCTGAACCTTTGCAAGGACAAAATTGCTCTGAGCATGTGCGCGGGACTCCATCTACCCTCCACAGGTGCGATCGACGTTGCCAACATCACACCATGGGCTACCGACATCGACGACCGGAAACGTCGTCCAGGCTCGGGGAGGTGGTGCCGGGGCAGGCATTCCCGATCCCGAGATGCGCTTAGCTCGACACCACTTGCAGACTGGGCTGCGTCCTACCGCCGCTTACCGCCCAGTCGCGGGGCGGCGTCCCACCGGCTTTTTTCGGAGGGCGGCCGTCCGCTATGACCGCAGGTTTGCCGGCTGCGTTCCGACTCTCGACCAGTGTCGATCGTTCATCTCGAAAGTCATGGAGCAAGTCTCGATCAGCTGTTGGATCCACTCTTCGCGATCTTCGTCTTTCACCACGATGCTCGGGTAGCCACTTCCGGGGTACATGTGGTGACTGAACGGCCGGACGTCCCCGCCCTCAATGGAGTGCACCTCGAACTCGCGGCCTAACTTTGGCACTCGCAGGTGCACTTTGTATACCGGCGTCTGGCTCGTGGCGTTCCTCACCTGGACGCGGACCTCGTTGATGACTTCTGCGGACCAGGATCCGAACATCGCCTCGATGGTGATCAGCTGTGCAGCAGCGAACTCCACCGCGGCGCTCTCGGCCCGCTGACTGGCGGTCTCCTGCTCTGCCTTTCTCCGCAGATGGTCTTCAAGAAGGAACGCCCGCGCTGCTACGAGAACAGCAGCGATAGTGCCCAGTCCGCCGACCCACGTGCCCACGGCACCAACGGCATCCCAGCGCGACGAGCACTGGTCACTTCCGATACAGGCACCTGCGTAGCTTCCCCACCATAGGCCGGCGGCGAGGCCCACCGCCAGCCCCAACAGTCCCCAAGTGAGCGCTCCCCAGTGACGGCCTTGTCGCGTCTGCTCACTCATGCGGGGTAGCCTAGGTGGCGGCGCCCACCTCAGTCCCCGCCCACGCTGGATGGGCAAGCCGGGTACCCGGCCGGACGGCTTGGAAGCATCCCAGGGGACGCACGGTCGGGCTCGCGAACGTGATCACTCACTCACTGCACCGCCGCAAGGGCTACGCCACGATGGTCGTCGAAGACATCACCCAATAGGCTCGATCGATCGATGCCGGCCGCATCGACCTCAGCGCCACGTTGGAGGGCCAGCGGATCTTCAAGCGGGCAGGTTTCGTCCCAACAACCGCGCCACGCTTGAGACTCGTCCTCTGAGACCCTTCCGGAGCGCCGCCTGCCCTCACCTTGCAGCTGGGCGCGATGCGTCCTTCCGCTGCGAAATTCCCCTGCCGTGGCGAGTTGAGGTACGCCTTAGGACGTCAACGCCCTCCCAACCAGTACAACGCTAGATCTACGTCGCGCGCCGACAGCTGACGACCGCATACGTTTTGGACTTTGACCCTGAGTTGCTCGACAAGAGTCATGTACCTGCCGTACCTCCCTGGGGATGACGACAGCGTCATCCCCAGCCGTCCAAGCCCCACGTGCGCGCGCCGGTCGTAAACGGCCATGCGTGCCGGGGCGGCAGCGACAAGAAGCGCGGAGGCCAGCGCGTCCCCAACGACAAATCCCGGGAGCGGGGACAGGGCTGATCGGCCAGCTGATGCCGCAGCCGGTGTCGCTAGGGCAGGATCGCGGACACTGGCCACGGCCGCCTGGGTCACACTTCGCACGTGCGCGTCCGGGAGCAACATGAGCTCCCGAACCCACTTCGTGTCGGCACGAAGTCGCTTCCAGAAGAGCAGCGCCCCGATGTCCGCTTTCCCGATCGAGGTCGTGGCCTCGATCCGTCCTGACACTTCGACCAGGACCTCGTCGTATGTCTCAGAGACCTCACGAACATAGTCGTCGTGCGCCGCGGCGAGGCGGACAGCTGCACTATTTGTGGGTTGGCAACTCATTCAGGCAGGTTGGCATAGATCTTCGCCGATGCGTCAGACCGGGAGCCGTGCCCGCCCGGGTCGCTTCGCCGCGACGCGGGCGCGGGGAGCGTCGATCCGCCTTCCATATCGCCGACCGAGCGTTCATGTCGGAGGGAAGTGCCCGCCAGTCGAGGCTGGTCGCTGCCAAACCCACGGCGTCGTGTTCGGCACAGCGTTGGGCGTCTGCCAGCCGCGACGCTCTCAAGGTCTCACGGGGACTCGTCGCGCTAGTCTTACCGGGGGAGCGGCGGCAGCTTCGCGGAGGGTTCATGAGCGACGACCTTGTGACACAGCTTCTGCCGACCCTCGCCAGGTCCCTGGAAGTCGAGTTCAACGTCTTCGACGTCATGCACCACGGCATTCACGAGAAGCAGATCTCGAACGCGTTCAGGTGGCTGTTAGAGGCGGACGGCAGCCACGGCCTGGGCGAGGCGTTCGTGGGGATCTTCATTGCCGAAGTGAACCGGAATCTTGTCGGGGTCGAGCCTTTGGAACCCAGCGGGTACTGGGTGCGCCAAGAAGTCAATATCGCCGAGGAGAGCGGCGGTGTCGACATCGCCGACCTCGTCCTGGAGAGCAAGTCCGCGACGCTTGTCATCGAGAACTATGTCACCTCGGATGGCCATGGTCACGGCTACGACGAGTACCTCCAGTACAGCCGGCGCCATGGTCGGGTCGGTGCGGTCGTGATGCTCTGCCATGGGGTGGACCGATCGCGGCTCTCCAACAACTGGGAGAACGCCGCGGTCGTGACGTACCGATCGGTCTTGGAGAGACTGCGTGAATTCGTCGACGTCGACCGCACGTACCGGCTTAGGTTCCCCGAACCCTACTCATTCATCGACCAGATGCATCGCAAGTTCGTGAAGGGAAGCGGGCGAATGGAGGATCGGAAACTGCTCGACTTCGTCGTTGCCATGTGCGACACAGGGGAGGCTGCGCGGTACGCGAAGAACAACATCGACCAGGTCGCAGAGCAGTTCGCGAGCGACCTGCAAGAGCAGGCGCGTGAACGCTTTGGCGAAGGACGCGAACTCCTCCAACGGGTGAAGGACCGACTGAAGGCGTTCAGTCGCGAGGTCCTCAGGCGGCAGTTGGACGCCGCTACGTCGCGCAATCTCGTGCGAAGGGTGGCCGCCAACTATATAGGCAAGTGGCGATGGGAGGTCATCCTTGATCTGGAGGCCACAGACGGTACCGCCGACAACATCCAACTGATCTTCGGTCCCTCCGCGTGGCACACACAGCTTGAGTCTGCACCCGACCGCATTGCTGACCCCGACTACTCACGGATGTTCATCTGGCGTCACAGCACCAAGGAGTTTCGGCAGTCAGCGGTCACCCTGCAAGAAGTCCTCGACGGCATCGACCGCGAGGACAATCGGCTGCGCGACGAGATCCTGGAACTCTTGGGGCAGCGGCCGCTGATCCCCTAGCGTCGACGCGCCGCACACGTACGGTCACTCCCTGGCCTGCATTCCATTCTCCTCTAAGCCAGACGGGCCGGCAGCCTGCGACGACGCGGCCACCCCTCCCGGATAGCCACCGGCGATGAAGAAGGTCATGTCCACCACCTTGGCCCGGGGGTAGAGCCGGGTGGTCGGCTGCCCGGTGGTGAAGTCCAATGTGGGCTCACGCAGCCGGTCGATGGCCGGCGCGTTGGCTTGATAGAAATCCCCGACACGTCGCAGAGCAGCCTGGCCAAAGGTGGAGACGCCAAAGCCTTTCTTGAAGTAGGTATCGAAGGCCGGAACGCAGCCGAATACGCCAAGCATCACCTTGGTCACGAGGATGTCAGATGCTTCGACCGGGCGTAGCGCAGAGCGGACATCGAGGGCGGTCCGATAGAACAGATCAATGCCTGTCGTGTCATAGCCATCGAGGTCCAAGTCCCATACCTGGGCAGGGGCATGGGCGATGGCCTCAATAAGCGGAGCTAGGTGGCGGGCGCTTCGCTGCAGCAGGTCGGATGATCCGCGCAGCATACCCCAACTGGCGAGGTAGAAGCCGAGGTGGAGGCAGCTGGTCTCCATGCCGGTGGGCTCACCCCAGGCTGCGACCGTTGTCCGGTGCTGTTGGAAGTGGTTGAAGCAGTAGTCGAATGAGGCGTACCGCGCGGTCGGGTTGCGATCGCCGAGATATCTCCCGACGGCTTCCTCGATGTCCACCTCGGGCGGCAGCTGCGCAACTGCTCTCCGGGGCTGACCATCTGACTGCGACTTCTCGAGGGCGGGCTCGGCGTCGTAACGCCTGTACAGGCCGTGCTCGATCCGCGTGATGAGCGGCTGCCGGTTGGCGAACATGCCGCGCGACCCGGCAGACGCGTTGGAGGTTGCAGCCTGAATATGCGCGCGGAGTGATTGTTCCTTCACGTCCGGGTAGTGACGGCGGAACCATCCGACCATCTCGGAGGCTCGAAATGGGTCCGTGAGGTGCTCTACACATTCCTCTAGGCGATCCCAGATCGTGTCAGCCACGGAATCATCTTCCCACCTGGTCCTAGCGTGCGCCCCGATCGCAGTAAGCTCAACCGTTCAGGTGCTGATCTGACCGCCAACTTGAACTCGGTGGGCCGTGGACACTCGAGGCTCTGGCGCGCCAGGAAAGACGTCGCGCTGCCCGATGCGCCGACGTCGAGTTCGCTCATGAGGCGGAGGGCTCCACCTGCGGGAGCGACGGACGCTGTCGTGCGTTGGTCAGCATGCCCGGATGAGCGGAGAGCAGATCGGGACCACCCGCTGGAGATGCGTCTAACCGCCGCAAGTCGACCTGACGTTTCGTGGAGGGAATGGCACTTCATGACGCGTGCTGGGGGCCGGATGTCTCCGGGCGTCAGCCAAAGTTCTCAGGCGGGGAACACGCCGCTGGAGAGGTACCTGTCGCCGCGGTCGCAGACCACAAAGACGATCGTCGCGCCCTCGACCTCCTTGGCAACCTGCAGGGCGGTCCAGCAGGCGCCGGCCGCGGAGACACCGCCGAAGATGCCCTCCGCGCGGGCCAGCCGGCGGGCCGTCTCCTCGGCGTCGGTCTGGGTGACCTCTACGGTCCGGTCCACCGCCGACGGGTCGAAGATTTTCGGTACGTACTCCGGTGGCCAGGCGCGGATCCCAGGGATTTTGGAGCCCTCGGCGGGCTGTGCCCCGATGATCTGGATGGCGGGGTTGCGCGCCTTCAGGAACCGCGAGACCCCGGTGATCGTGCCGGTGGTGCCCATCGCGGACACGAAGTGCGTGATCCGTCCGTCGGTCTGGCGCCACAGCTCCGGGCCCGTCCCGTCCTCGTGGGCACGGGGGTTGTCCGGGTTGCCGAACTGGTCCAGGACCCGCCCGCGGCCCTCCTGCTCCATCCGCGTCACGACGTCGCGGGCCTCTTCCATGCCGCCACCTGCCGGGGTGAGGACCAGGTCGGCTCCATACGCCTTCATCGTCTGGATCCGCTCGGCGGAGGCGTCCTCGGGCATCACGATGACCAGTGGGTAGCCGCTGATCGCCGCCGCCATCGCCAAGCCGATCCCGGTGTTGCCCGACGTGGCTTCCAGCAGGGTGTCGCCGGGGGATATCTCCCCTCGCGCCTCCGCGCCCCGGATCATGCTGATCGCCGGCCGGTCCTTGACCGAGCCGGCCGGGTTGTTCCCCTCGAGCTTGGCGAGCAGCACGTTCCCGCGGCGTTCGTTCTCCGGCCCCGGCAGGCGCTGCAGACACACCAGAGGGGTGTCACCGATGACGTCCTCCATCGTGGGGTACGCCGGAGGGTTGCTCACCCGCCCGAGTCTACGGCGGCGGTCGCCGAACAACCGCAGCCGACTACTCGCCCAGCACGCACCCATCGAGCGCAAAGAGGTCCGCGCGGATGACGTAGGTCCGGGAGGCCGTTCACACCCCGGCTCGACGTGCACCTGCGTCTAACCGTCGTCTAACCGGCCGCTTGTGCGACCACGTCGCCACGGTCGTTTGGCGTTATCCCCTCGTTCTGCATTTCATCCGTCCCGGCGGCCAACCGCGTGGCGAGGTCCGGCGACCCTGCCCTGTTGGGGTGTCCGCCGTCGATGACGAAGGTCAGATCCACGACCTCGGAGCTGGCACATTGAGTGCTCCCACCATGGCCGCCCAGCATGGAACGCGGCCGCCTCCGTACCGCGAGAGCGAGGCGAAGGCCAAGGCGAGACGCCGGCGTACCCCTGCCCCCGACTGGCGGACGCTGGGCGTCGCCGATCAGCGTCTCAACGAAGCCGGCTCCCCGCTACCGCCGCCTGTCCGGCACGCCACGCTGGTTGTGTTCGCGGCTGCACCGCGATCTGTCCGTGGTCCGCATCCATCGTGTCACCCCAGGGTGCCCAGATCTTCGCTCGCGCTTGCAGCCAGCGTGCGGCGCCTACTCTCAGCAACATGGACGCTCCTCAGATCACCCTCGGATCCATCAACGTCGAAGCCGCGGATCCGAACGCGCTGGCGACATTCTGGGCAACGCTCACTGGCGGCACACCCACCTCCACCGGCGACTCGGTCTACTTGCCACCCGCGGGGCCGGGCGGGTTCGCGATGTTCTTCCAGCCGCTCACCGGGCCACGCCCCGACCATCCCACGATCCACCTTGATCTGACCGTGCCCTGGGGAACGCGACGCCAAGAGGTCGACCGGCTGATCTCGGCCGGCGCGACAAAGCTCTGGGACGTCCTCGACGAGCATCCGCACGTGCGGTGGACGACGATGGCCGACCCCGAGGGCAACCTTCTATGTGTAGCCGAGCATCCGCCAAGTTCCTGAACGCGCCCACCAACCAACAGAGATCACCACGTCAACGCGAACAACGGCACATTGAGCGTTTGGCGCCCAGGTAGGTGCGTCACACCGCCGAGAATTGGCCGACAAGCCTCCGTCGAGGGCGGTCTGTGTCCGAAGCAGGGTGAGAGCTCTGGCCGGCTTGATCGAGAGCCGGGGTGTACGGTCTGCGAGTCGCGCACCGATCCGGCACGACGGTCGTCACCTGTCCGCTCGCATAACCGCAAACCCGCGCCGCTGGCCCACGCTCTTCGAACTACAGGTAGCTCAACCGGAACACCGGGTAGTTGTCTGCGATGGCACGGATGTCGTCAATGGACGGGTCAGGCTCCAGCCCAAAATAGAACCGCGCCTGCTGGGCATTGGCCTCGGCACCACTGCGTCGGCCGCCAGCACGCAAATACTCGGCAATGATCTCCGGCCTGTCGGACGGCGCGAGCTCATCGACATGGACGGGGTGTGCTCCACGACGGAGGATCACCGCATCGCCCTGAGCTGCCCGAACGTTCCTGACCCACTGCGACTCCCCGGCAAGAGCCACGAGATAGTCGTCGCCTCTATAGCGAGTACGGAGGATAGGAATGCGTCGAACCTTGCCAGAGCGGCGTCCTCGCACTTTCAAAGTCACCGCGTCTCGTGGAGCGAGCCCCAAGGATGTCAGCAGTACACCCAGCCAGTTGAGGCGCCGATACCAGGCCGCCGGCGGCCGGTAAGCCGTCCGCGCTGAATAGTCCTGAGGCTTCATTGTTGATCGACCTTCTCAAGCGATGGCGCTCTCCTGCCGCACGTGCACCTTCGCAGGAGCTCTCCTCCTCCGACAGGGCCGAAGGTCCCGGCCTGAACGACTACAACCGTCGACTCGGATGGCCGCAAACGCCGCCATCAGCGTTCCCGGGACTGCGTCACACCGCCGCCAGTCGACCTCCGTGGCTCTGGTCAGTGGTCCCGCTGAGCGCGGCGTCCGAGACCAGCGGCAGCCGATTCAGTTGGCGCTATGACTCTTCCCGTGGGTTCCTGTGGGTAGTAGCCTGATGGTGGAGAAGTATCCGGGATAGTGACCTTTGGCGCCGGACGAGGGGGTCGAAAGAACATGGCTGAGAGTAAGTTCCGTTTGGAGAGTTTTTCTTCGGAGGATCTCCCGGATGGACTACAAGTGGTGAAGGAGAGCCCCGAAGGGACGAAGATTCTGGCTTACGTAGAGAACGGACGGATCACTCGTTATGAAGCGGAAGACAGTTCTGGAAACCCGCGTTCGGTCTTCCTGATGAAACAGTCGGCGCCTGCCGTCAGCGCCTCCTTGGATCTCCCCTTCTCTGGTATCTGGGATTGGGTCTGTGTACTTGACGATGTAATGCCGTATTGCGTTCACGATTCGTCCGGACCAAAGTTCTTTCCGCCGGCTTGACGGCCCGCGCACCCCATAGATCCGGAGGTGACAGGAGCACTCGCGCCTGAGCGGGGTATTCCTGTGCCGCAATTACGGGGGTCAGCCGTGCGTCACCCCGCTGCCAGTCGAACGCCCCGACGGGATCTTGAGCCCACGTCACCTGCGGCTGACAGCAGTCGGAGAGTCCAACTAGAAAATGCTGGCCACGGCAACGTCGCCGTGTCGGTGGCGTCCCATGTCGCCGTGTCGGTGGCGTCCCATCCCGAGTCACCGTTGCGCGAGCCGCCAGCGAACCTCTGCGCGCTGCCGCACTCCGAGCTTGCGAAGGACAGCCGCGACATGTGACTTCGCAGTTGTCTCTTTGACCCCCAGAGAAGCCGCAATATCGCGATTGCTCGGTCCGTCGATACGAGCGAGAAGCTCGGCCACCTGACGTTCGCGTGGCGTGAGCGTGGCCAGGACGTCAGGGCCTGCTGCGACGCTGGCGAACTGCGAGAACTTGCCAAGGAGCATCGAGCACCGAGCGGTTAGCTCATGAATGACAGCACCTGGCGTCGCCGAGTTCTCGAGCGAGCTCTCCAGGACTTCCAGCGAGTGCTGCAGGCCGTGGAGCTCCTGTGCCACGAAGTTGATCAGGTCCTCGGTGGTTGACATCTCCGGACCGCCGAGTTCGGGATAGAGCTCCGCGAGCCCCAGGCGTTCCTTCTCCGTATCGCGGTGTGAGCGAGCCAAGGCGAGTGCGCTGGCGAGCCACTCGAAGGCGCGCGCGTGCTCGTCGGTAAAGGTGTCTGGCTCGGAGCTCAGGACCGCCATGAACCCAGTAACCGGGATGTCGGAGTCAGCGTCCCAAAGGGGCGTGACGATGGCGTCGCGGGAGGTCTCTTGCTCGTCACCGAACATGTAGCCGCGGTTGATGACGGCGCCATCATCGTCGCGGTAACGGTACGTCTTCTGGCTGGCCATCATCCATGCGGTCAGCCCCTTGGGCCCGTAGGGAAGCACCTCGATGGGCAAAGCTTGTCCATGGTCGAAGGTGTAAGGAAAGGCGGTCATGCCCACTCCCGGCCGGATCAGCGCCACGTAGAAGCTGTCGATGCTGGCTAAGCAGTCCATCGCCACGCGAATCGCGGCGTACAGCCGGAAGTCGTCTCCTCGGGGCGCCATCGAGATGGCACGGTCGGCCAAGCGGAGCACGCGTATCGTCGAATCGCTGAAAGGGGCCAAGCCGTCGCCAGCGGAGCGTGTGGTCACAGTGGCCAGTCAACCTGCATTCTGCCGACCGGTCGAGCGTAGCCACCATCATTATTCGGAGGATGCCCCTGCCCACCCGTTGGCGAATGGGCGCCGAGTGCCCGGCGCTTCATTCTGGGATTGAGCGGCCTGATGCGCTAGGGCTGGGCCACCCGCACGGGAGGAGAGTTGGATGAACGCTCGAAAACTGGCTGCAGGGGCACTCGCGGCCGGCGCCATTTTGGCGGCGAGCGCAGCACCCGCGCAAGCGGCCAACGCTTGTTGCTGGCAGGTCGACTGGGGTCGCACCGGCGGGACCGGCGTCGCGTATCGGAACGCGCCCGCCATCTCGGCGAAGACCGGCGCGTATGGGCTTCCAGCAGGGGCAACTGTTGGCTTGTGGTGCTGGTCGTACGGCGACCGGGTTGGCCCGAACGGCAACAGCCTCTGGTGGCATATCGACGCCTTCGATGGCCGTGGGGACTTCTGGGTCGCGGATCACTACCTGACGACCCCCGCCCCGAACGGCAGGCCGACGCTGACGGGCAACTGTCCTGGGGCCGACGAGACGCCAAATTGACGCAAACGGAAGGTTTCCTGTGCGTCGCGCTGCCCCCGATGACGACCCGGGCGGGGGCGGGGCGGTTTGGAGCATTCCGCCGCCTGCCGACCGGACCCGCTATGACGATTCCGCCGAGAAGAGCGGGATCGGCTGGCGGGCGCGGTCTGCCATGCCGCTATCGCACTCGCAGGCGCGTTGCGAAACCCTTCGCCGTCACGCAGGCCCGTGCATTGGTGATTGCATGTCGAGTGGCACCGTGTACAGGTCGAGCGGCGGCGTGTCGGGGTAGGCCACCGTGTACCGACCACGTTCTGGCTCCTGCCCGACGTATCCGCGGTACGGGTGCCCGGTTCCCACTGGGATGCCCGCGCCGAACAGCATCCGGGCATCGAGGTAGCTAGCCGCCATGATCGGGGTGGTGTCGATCCTCAGTCCGCGCAACTCGTCGGCGACCGGGTGGTCCCCGAACGCGAGGTGGCCACTCGCAGAGCCGATCATCGTCTGCCGGTGGCCGAAGAATCGGACAGCGCTTTCTAGGAGCTGACCGTCGAGCACGGAGTACATGATCACCGGGGCCCGGTTCGTCGTCACGCGCCCCGAGGGCATTACCCGCACCGTCAGGATCTCGCGGCCGGACTCTGAGACGGTGAGGGACCGGCGGGCCGGCTCCTCGACGAAGTCCATGTCGGACACGAACTTCGGGTATCCGAGCAGCAGTCGGCCACTCTCCGCGGCGATGGCCGTGGTCACCGGCATCTGCAGCACGAAGCCGCGGACACTGCGGCCAAAAACCGGCAGGCCGCGTGGTGCGGGCCGCCGACTGACGATCACGCCCACGCTGACCTCGCCGTAGGGCGGGGCAATGTACGGTTCACCCCCGTCGTAGCTCGCCGTCACGTCCTCGTGGCGCATCGCAGCGACAAAGACGACAGCGCGACCGTCGAACCAACGCACCGGGCGTAGGTCGCCAGTCGGGATCGCGGCACGGACCGCTTCGAATGCCGCCAGGTGCAACGTCTGGAACGCAGCAATCCGGTGGATCGCCGTCGGCCCCCTGACCACGCGCCCGCGAAACTCGGCGACAGGTCGTTCCCCAGCCCACTCGAAGAACGTCGCGTCGCGGCCGGACCGGGTCCAGCCCTCCCATCTGCGCATGACTCCCCCGTTCCTAGGTGGTCACTCCCAGACGACGCCACCGGGCAGCAGGAACGCCAGAGTCCTTGGTCCCGAGCATGAGACCTACCGCCGCGCTGGCGGGCGCGTGGTGTTACGTGGTTTGCCGATGGCTCGGGCGACCGCTGATCGTAGTCATGCCGGTGACCCCCGACACGCCCCTCAGATGCCACAGATGGCGCCCTCAATCGTGCCGAGAACAAGGACTGTGCAACGGCACGTGCTGCACCGGATCCTTGGCCTCATGAACATCCTGACAAATCGGTCAGCCGACGTGGATCAAGCCCGGTCCCAGGACCTGACGGCAGACTTCGAGAACCTGCTGGCCGGCGGTCTTCCGGACGGGCTACTCGAGACTCGACTGCTTGGAGACGGGCAAGGGCATTGGGCGATTCACTCGCTTTGGCGAGATCGTGCAGCGCTCGATGCGATGAGGGCATCGCATGAACCGCCTGCTGCTCCTGCGCTGTTCCGGCGCTTCCGGGCGGAGCCGACCTTGGTGGTCATGCAGGTTCTCGCCGGCAGTGCGGATCCTGCCTGAACGAGGCACCTTACTAGGGCGACTGCGGCCCAGACCTGCGTCACATCGGCGCCAGTGGACCATCCTGAACCGGGTAGGAGACTGCCATCGAGCGGTGTCTAGGCCCTCACCGTTGGACTCTCCTTGCTTCTCACCTGCCCTAGCCCGTGACCGCGACACACCGGCCCGATATCTTCGACCTGGTCTTGGGAGGCGTGCCTGTATGGTCCTACTTCGCATCATCGTCGGCGTGCTGTTGATGGCGCACGGTCTGGTCCATCTGCTCTATTTGGCTCCCGACGTGTCCGAGTTCTCTCTTGAAAGGTCTTGGCTGCTGTCGGATCCGGCGCGCAAGCCGGTTGCCTACTTCCTCATCGCGTCCACCGTGATCGCCTTCATCCTCCTCGCGCTGGCGGTGTGGCAGGCACCGAGGATCGACAGCGCCTGGCCGGTGCTCGCTCTCGTCGGCGCCGGGCTCTCGACCGCCGTGCTCGTCCTGTTCTGGAACCGGGCACTCGTGCTGGGTCTGGTGATCAACGCCTTGCTGATCGCCGCCGCCATCCTGCGGCCGGCATGGCTCGAGCGCTTCATGTCCGGGGGGTGATGACTTGGCCACCCCCCGTCCCCGGGGAACACGCACGGACCGCGTGCGGCGTAGGTCGCCACTCGTTCGGTCCTTGGAGTAGATCCGCGCTTCCGTCACACCTGCCCAGCAGGTGGAGCGAACCGGGCGTCGATGTGAGACGGCACGTGAAGGTGGCCGGGATGCGGGAGCTGACGTCGCCGGGCGCACGTTCCAAGGACGCTCGACTTTATGAGCTTTTTCGCCGCGAACCGACCGTCGTCGCGGCGGCTGCGGAGCTTTGCTCGTTTCCTCTGGTGAAGCCGACCACAGTCGGGGACTGGGGTTCGCCAATGCGCGGAGAATCGAAGGAGGCGCCGTCGCGGCTGCCGTGAGTGGTAGCCGGCGCACGAGAGCGCGGTCACCCCGGCGGCTGGGTGGAAGGCGATGCCATGGAAAAGGTGATGTGGCTCGTCCTCGGCGTGACCGTGATCCTCTCCTCGCTGCGCGCCGACCGGAGCGGACGGGCACGGAACGTGGCTCGGGTCGCCCTCGGGGTGCTGTTCCTCATCTTCGGGGCGATGGTCAATGCCGTCTACTTGATCACCGACTGGGACTCCTTCGCCGCTTTCGGTGAGATGTCTCAGTTCGCCTTTGTCCGTGACACGTGGGCCTCCCTCGTCGTCCCGAACACGGGCCTGTTCATCGGCCTGTTGATCGCCGGCGAGGCCATCGCCGGCATCCTTGTGCTGGCCGGGGGACGGTTGATGCAGGTCGGCCTCGTGCTGCTCATGGCGTTCCACGTCGGCCTGCTGTTCTTCGGTTGGTGGCTCTGGCTGTATGCCGTCCCGATGCTCTGTGCGCTCACGCTGCTGTTGCGCGCGGAGCGGCGCGCCGCTCAGACGGGATTGAGCGGGACCGATGTTGATGGCCCGGTCACGCCGAGGGCCGGTGGGGTGCCCCTGCCTGGGGGGCGAGGGTGATGGCCGGCAGGGCTTTGACAGGCGCGGAGCAGGTCGAGCACGCCAAGTCGTTACGGCCGGACTCATCGTGGGGCCCGCTGTTCCAGGCGGGAGGCTGGTCCGCGGTGCTCTACCATCGCATTCCTCGTCATGCGAAGTGGTGATGCCATGGACCGAGTCGGAAAGGTGGAGAGTGGCATCGCCGTGGGCTCGCTGGTCCTGGGAGTGGTGGCCCTGGTCTTTGCCGAAGCTGCCGCTGCCGAGATCCTGCTCGCGATGTTCATGGCATCGATCCTCGTCGTCTGGCTGCTGGAGATCGTCGACCACGCCGGGCTCGTGCACGGGCACGAGGCCCCGATGGCCCACGCCTGACCGGCACCCCACGTCGAGGGGCGAAGCGTCGGTACTCCGGGCGCGACCCTCGGGTCACGCTGAAGGAGGACCGGCGCTGTTGCGGAACTGATGGTCGGCTCTGACCGATGATGAAACCCTGCGGGCCGAGCACTTGGGCCCTGCTGCGCCCTTCCCGGGGGATGGGGCCCGCTTGGCGCTTTCGGCGCTGGCTCGCTACCCGCGAAGCGGCCTTCCACGTGCTGGCAGCACTGGAGGCAGCCGTCGGGGGAACTGACAACCACCGGCCCCGAGGGAGCCATCGAGCCGATCGAGGATCGGAGGGCGGTGCGCGCCCCCGGCAGCGACGGTCCTGTGAGGCCAAGTTGAGGCCGTGGCGGGCGTGTGACAACCGAGACAGGCTGTTACGCGGACGTGCGTTGGCGGCGGACGCAGGCTGGAGGTGTGAGCACCGCGACGAGGAATGAGCTGGACGGCACACTGACGATCGAGCTGGAAGACGCGGCGACGCGCAGAGCGTGGGTCAGCACCTTGGGCCTGCTGGCCGGGATGATGCAGCAGTGGCACTTCGTGGGCCTCCTTGGCGGCGAGGTGCGGTACGAGAGTGACACGTTCTCGGCTCCGTACAGCTGGGGGCACCTGCCGCTCGGCCGGACGATGCTGCCCCGCGAGGAGTGGGCACCGGGGATGGACGAGGCGCTAGATGGGCTGCGCCATGAGATCACGGCCGATGGGTGGCTGACCGCCGGGCACGGCGAGCAGGCGTGGCAGGACCACTACCGACTGAACACCTGATGCGGCCTGTTCGAACGGCGCTTCTCATCACCCTGTCCACGTGCGCGGTGCTGTACGTGCGGTGGGTGCGTCCGTGGCAGCTCACCTGGGGCGCGACACCTGCGGAGGTGGCTCGTCCTCTGCCCAGCGATGGGCTGGTCGCCGCCCCCACCTTCAACGCAACCCGAGCCATCACCATTGCGGCGCCCCCGGAGCAGGTGTGGCCGTGGATCGTCCAGATGGGTCTGACCCGAGGGGGCTGGTACAGCTACGACCTTCTCGACAACCTCGGCCGGCCCAGCGCCCGTCGTATCCTCCCCGAGCTGCAGCACCTCGCGCCCGGCGACGTCGTGCCGATGAGCCCGGATGGCACGCAGGGCATGCCGGTGCACTCCATGGCGGCCCCGCATTCCATGGTGTGGGGCGAGCCCGGAGCCACGACCTGGGCTTGGCAGCTCGACGAGACCGGCCAGGGCTCGACACGGCTCATCACGCGGGTCCGTTCGCGCTACCAGTGGCTCACGCCATCGATCGCGTTCTCCATGCTCGTGGAGTTCGGTGACATCTGGATGATGCGCAAGATGCTGCTCAACCTGCGTCAGCGCGCCGAGGTCGCCGGGCCGGTGAGAAGGCCATGAACGAGCAGTACGGCGGCCACCATGGCCGCCGATCGAGAACGGTCCGGCCGTGAAGCGGTCCGTGCCCGCGCGGGGCCTGAGGGCCGCATACGGGCTGACCGCCGGGACGATCGTGCTCATGGTCGTCGTCTCGGCCGGCGGCGTGCTGGGGTCTGGTGGGCTCTACCAGGACAACCCCCTGATCACCGCCACGTTCCGCGGGCAGGACTGGGTCACACTGCTCGTCGCCGTCCCGCTGTTGGGTGTCGGGCTGATGCTCGAGCGTCGCGGCTCGCTCGGCGGCCGCCTGCTGTGGCTCGCGATGCTCTTCAACGCGATGTACAGCTACCTCTTCTACGCGGTGGGCGCCGCGTTCAACGTGTTCTTCCTCCTCTACGTGGCGATCTTCGGCATGGCCGCGTATGCCCTCCTGTTCGCCGTCCTGCGCATGGACTTCTCGCCGTTGTCGGGCCCCACAGGTAGCCGGACGGTTCGCGGAATCGCGATCAGCTACACGCTGCTGGTCGGCGCGTCCCTCGGCCTGCTGTGGACGGGCATGTCGCTCAGCTACCTGGCGACCGGCGCGGTCCCTGCGCCGATCCTGGCATCCGGGCATCCGACCGGAGTGGTCTTCGCCATCGATCTGGTCTTCATCGTCCCGCCGATGCTGATGAGCGCCGTGTGGCTCATCCGGCGTGCGCCTCCCGGCTGGATCCTGGCGACCCTGATGAGCGTGAGCGGTACGGTCTACACCCTTTCCCTCTCCGCGGCCAGCGTGTCCGTCGTCGTGGCCGGAGCCGGCACCAGCGCAGAGCTACCGATCTGGGCGGCCCTGACTCTCTTCGGTGCGAGCGTCTCCTGGCTGCTGCTGGCTCGCCTGCCCACTGGCGGGCTCACGCAAGCGGATGGCCCTCCACAGGGAACCCGCCAGACCAGAGAGCCGCCGGACGGGCGCCTGCCGGCGTGACGCCCCAACCTCACGGGTTGCCGGTTACCTCTCTCTCGCCGTCTGGCCCCCTCGCGTGCTCCCCAGCCGCCACAATGCGAAGAAACCTGATCTGCAACGGGGTTCGCCGGCTCTGGTTCCCGTTTGGGCCGCGACCGAGACCGAGACCGAAGCCCGAGCGGTCTCGTCGCCTCTTGGCCGCAACGGCGGCCCGGATGCAGGACCATCTCGTGACGCAGGGCTCCCCTGTGGCTCCGCACCTGACATCAGCGGGCCCTCGGACTGCACAGGTCCCCGATCGACGAGTACGGTGAAACTTCAAGGCTTCAGAGGTGAGGCCCCTCTCTCCGAGTACGTCACGGAGGTAGGCCATGACCAATACCATTCCCGATCGGGCCCTGACAGACGTCCCAGGCCAGACCGGCACAGTCCTCCCGCCAGCCTCGGAAGGCGCGCCAGCCCACGACACCGCTGCTGCCAGCCGAGAGCAGATGCTGCTGGCGAAGTTCGACCTGCTCGACCAGCTCTACGCCAACCCTGACCGCAGCGCCGGGTCACTGGCGGAGGTCGCCGCCAAGGCCATAGCGGGGATCCGCTCCGCGTCCTTCGCCGCCATCAGCATCCGGCGCGCAGGCACGCTCCGGGTGCAGGCAGCCACCCACCCCCTCGCCGGCGAACTCGAACGCCTGCAGCGCCAGCTCGGGCAAGGCCCCAGCATCGAGGTCCTGACGCACGGCCGGTCCCACAGTGCCCTGTTGTCCATGCCGACCACCGACGCCTACGACGGCCCGTTCCCCGACCTGGCCCCACGCGCCCGCGACCTGGGAGTAGGCGCTCTGTTGTCGCTGCGGATCGCCACCGGGCTCCAGGACACCAAGGCGGCGCTCACCGTCACCGCGCCCAGCGGCCGCAGCTTCAGCGAGGACGACTTCCTCGACGCACTGACCATCGCCCACCATGCCCAGGGCGCGGTCGGCGCCGACCACGTCACCCACCTCACCCGTGCACTCGACAGCAGCCGGGACTTCGGCGTGGCCATCGGCATCCTCATGAGCCACTACCGCCTGACCCGCGACGCCGCGGTCGAGCTCCTCAAACGAACCAGCCAAGACCGCAACCACAAAGCCCACGTCCTGGCCATGCAGATCATCGAGATCGGCCAGCTCCCCGAACACTGACAACCGTCGCGCGGGCGGCATCCAACCGTCCACCGGCGCAATGTCGTGGAGCGCAAGCATCGCGCCCGGGACGCATCTCCCCGGGTGTGGCCGGCGCGCGGCTCCTCGCAGACGACCGCACCCCTGGCCCTGGCGGCTGCGGGGGTGCGGCCGCGTCCGGCGGCGGCGTGGGAACCTGACGCGGACGTCTGTGTCGGTGGTTCCGACGCTACGGGCGACGTAGGCCGCCCACGCCGAATCCGGGAAGGCTGTGCCGCACGTCACTTCGCTCCGATCCCGAGTAGAGGAGCCGACGTAACGCACGCGCCCGCAGCCGCCTACGTGACGGCGAGGACGACGATGCCGTAGCTCAACAGCCCAGAAACGATGCGGCGGCCGACGCCTCGCGGACCGTCCGAGGGGGGCCCGGCTCCGGTGCGGCAGCCACCGTCTCGACGGCGGTCGAGCCGTCATCTGCAGTCTCCCTCACCCGCACATCCTTCATCGCCCTTGCGGCCGGGTCCATCCAGCCAACCAAGCAGTGACCACTCAGGCGGTCAGCGGAAAACTGATGTGACAAGCTCAGTCCACAGACGCTGGTGTTAGGAAACGCCGTGCGCTATGTCGCAATGCATTGACAGCGATTACCTGCTCCGGCTGACGGGGGCCGTTGCCTAACGGGCCCATGACTGGCGGTCCGGATGCGAGAGCGAAAGACATCTCGTGACCGTCTTGTTCACCGCAGGCATCCCGTCTGGGGTGGCGAGGGAAGATGCGGCTCCTGCAGCTGTGGCAGTTGCCTGCGCGGCGTGGTCAGCTGCTCGCGTGAGCGACTCCCGGACGATGTCGGGGATAGCGATGGGTCGGTCCTGGGCGTGGTCCACGGGCCGCACCCACGCCTCGGTCGAGACATTGCCGTACGGGCCCTGCGCCTCGAGCGCCATCGCCAGAGCGTTGACACCGCGTGGCGAGGCGAGCAGGTGCGGGTCATCCGTAGCCTCCCGCAGCGCGTACGCGAGTCCGTGGAGGTCGCGAGTCCCAGCTGCAGCGTCTGAGATACCCGTTTCAGATCGACTGTGGCGGCGAGGGATTCGGCGTTCGCCAAGCCGGTGCGGTCGTGGCTGATCTCGAGCATGGCTGCGCGGATCTCGTTGGCTCCGATGACCAGGTCAGGGTCCAGCCCACGACCGCGGGACGGTGCGAGCTGCGCCCACGTCGTCGCGAGGCCGACCCAGGCCGTTTGGGCGCACTCGAGCGCGGGCGCGAGGCGAGTGCGGTACTGGCCGGAGTCGATCGAGCCGGTCTCGGCGGCGGCGCGCAGGAGCGTCTGGCTGGCGAAGGCGGTGTGCGCCTCGGTCTGGGCTATCAGCGTCATCGCAGCGGCGGATGTGGTTCCGGCGAGGGCACGGTGGGCCTGGATGTCCCAGGTCGCCAGCGCTTGGCGCAGCCGATCGCTCCGGGAGTGGTCTGTGCTCGCCGTGCAGCGCGTCGGGGAAGGTGTCCGCGACGTAGGAGCTGGCGAGCTGCTCGAAAGCCGCCATCCGGTCGCGCGCCTCGACGGTGCGCTTCAGAGACTCAGCCGGAAGCGCAGCGCGTCTCGTAGCGGGGCGTTCGGCGAGGTCGCGCAGGTCCCGGTTCAGGGCGACTTGCACGCCGTGGGCCCCAACATAAAGGACGTGCATCAACTTTGCCTTGGCCGCGTCGAGATCCGCTTCGACCTCGGGCCGCATCGAGCGGACGTCGGTGCGGCGATGCGGCAACAGCTCAGCGGCTGAGGTGAGGTTCTCGCACACCGTGAGCAGCCGATTGTCGCCCGGCCCAGTCCCGGGCCATTGGCGCCTCCGAGCCGCCTTCATCAGGTTCCCGTTCAGCGTCTGGGGCTGCTCGATCAGCACCCGACCAGAATCCTGGTGCTCGGATTGGCATGTGCTTGGGGACGATTCGGGGAACGCGTGCCACAGGTCGCCGGCGGCTTCGACGACCTCGGCCCCAGGTCCGGACCATGACCCGGCGTCCATCAGCGGGGTGTCCATCAGCACCTCGCACGAGCAGGTCCGAGTCCAGCAACAGCTCACCCACGCTGCGGCCTTCGAGGGCGGGCATCATCCGTGCTCTCGAAGGAGGTCGCAGAGCGCGACGACGACACGGCTGCTGCCTGCTGGCGGCGCCTCGATCGGGACCGTGCGGGTCAGCGCCTCCGCCGCGCGCAGCACCTCGATCGGGACCGTGCGGGTGAGCGCCTCCGCCGCGCGCAGCACCTCGAGCGGCTCGCCATCGTCCGGGCTCGAAGCTGCAGGCGGGACGTCGGCGGGCTCGATGTCGGCGGGCAGCAGGGCGCAGGCTTGGCTGGCGACGAGCCGACCGGCCAAACCGACATCCGACAGGGCGAGGGACTCCTCGAGCCCAGGCACCGGGTCGGTGGCCAGGGGGCTCAGGCAGTGATCCGCGGCAGCCTGCAGGAGCAGGATCACCCTGCCGAGCACCGCCAGGCCGTCCGTGCCCGTCACCGTCGTCTCCCCCCTTCGACGTCACGGCGTCCCCTCTTCGTCGGATTTGCATGGCCGTCTTCATAGCGGATTTTTTCTCGGACTGAACCGCGTCGTCGGCTCCCGCCCCACTCCCATTTCAAGCCACTCCTGTGGGCTCGCACGGGTCAGGGATGGAGGTACGGAAACGCAAGGTGGTAAGTCACCGTCTCAAGGAATCGCCAGCGAGATACTGTCGTGCTTCCCGAGTCCGCTGTTGAGATGTCCCGAGAGGCCTGACGTGCGTTGGAGACGTGCGTCCCGCTTGCGTCGTGGTCGCCGCAGAGGCACCCACAGGGCCACTTCTCAGCATCACGCCGGGTGGCACCCGCCGAAAGGGACAAGGTCCCGAGTGCGGACACGTGCCACTCGAAGATGATGTCATGGAGCGGCGCGGGGCTGAGCTTCCCGGCGCCGCTCCATGCTGGTGTCCGGCTGCTACCTGCTGCGGGTGCTGACGCCCTGGTGGAAGTCCGAGAGTTCGCCGCTGCTGGGGCTGTTGGAGCCGGCCGGGTAGTCCGCGGCTTCGTCCCGCGCGGCGGGCTGGAGGGCTCGTTGGTCCGAAGCGTGGCCGTGGATGTGGTGGCCGCCGTGGACGGCTCCGTCCAGATCGGTTCCAGTGAGGGAGCGCTGGGCATCGTCGTACTCGGCTTCGATCTGTTCAAGCTGTTCGGCGGTGGCGTGCAGGACCAGGTTGGCTTGGTCCTCGTCGAAGTCCTTCTCCCACTTGCCGATGACGATGGTCGCGATGGCGTTGCCGAGGACGTTGATGAACACGCGGCCCTCGTTGAGGATGCGATCGATGCCGACGATCAGGGCCAGGGCGGCCACCGGCATGTGCCCGACGGCGGTGATGGTGCTGGCCAGGACGAGGAACGCTCCCCCGGCGATGCCGGCGGTGCCTTTGCTGGTCAGCATCATGACCCCAACCATGACCACCTGCTGCTGCCAGGTCAGGTCGATCCCCAGGGCTTGAGCCAGGAACAGCGAGGCCATCGTGAGGTAGACGGCCGATCCGTCGAGGTTGAAGGAGAACCCGGCAGGGATGACGATGCCGACCACAGGGCGGCCGATGCCGAGGATCTCCAGCTTGCGGACGAGCTGGGGCAGGATCGCCTCGCTGGAGCAGGTGGCTAGAGCGATCAGCAGCTCGGTCTTGAGGAAGCGGATCAACCCGAAGAGGCTCAGCTTGCACGAGCGCATGATCAGGCCGAGGACGACGAGCACGTAGAGCACGCAGGTGGCCAGGAAGAGCAGGATCAGGTAGCCGAGCTGCTGCAGGCTGCTGGCGCCGTAGGTGGACACGACGGTCGCCAGAGCCCCGAAGGTGCCGATCGGGGCCAGGCGCATGACCCAGCCCACGATCCGGAACACGACCACCGAAAGGGCGGAGATCACGGAGGTCAGGGGCTTGCCGGCGGGGCCGGCCATGTTCAGCGCGACCCCGAAGATGATCGAGACCAACAAGGCGGCGAGGATGCCGTTGCCCGTGATGGCCCCGAAGAGCGACTCAGGGATCATGCTGCCGACGAAGCCGACGAACGTGGCGTGGTTCTCCGTCGCGGCCGAGGGGATGCTGTCGGTGTTCAGGGTTGCCGGGTCGATGTTCATGCCCGCGCCGGGCCGGAACACGTTCGCGACGACGAGGCCGATCAGCATCGACAGCAGCGAGAGGACGAGGAAGTAGCCGATCGCCTTCACGCCGATCCTTCCGGCCTTGCGCAAGTTGTCCATCGAGGCGATGCCGGTGACGACGACGCAGAAGACCACCGGGATGACGATCATCTTGACCAGAGCGATGAACCAGTCGTTGAGCGGCTTGAGGCCCGCTGCGACAGAGGGCAGCAGCACCCCGACCGCGACGCCGAGCACCGCTCCGACTACAACTTGGAACCAGAGCTGCCCGAGCAGCTTTCGAGTGCGGGACCTTGTGGGTGGGCGGTCCTGCAGTGTCATGGACGACATGGTGAAGCTCCTTTGCACGACGATGTGGCAGATAGGCGGCAGGCCGCCCGGCAGGCAGCCCGCGGCAGTGATCACGCATACGTGATCGGGGCTGTCGACCGTGGCGGGACGGCTGGTCGGCGGGGCGACGGGGAGATGGGGCGACGGGCTCGGGTGGCTCAGGTGTGCAGCTCGCGCAGGACCTTGTAGAAGGCGGCCTTGCTCTCGAATCCGATTCCCGGGGTGTCGGTCAGGCCGACGTAGCTGTCCTGCACGACCGCCCCGTCCGCGAAGCCACCCGTCGGCTGGAACTCGCCCGGGTAGGACTCGTTGCCGCCGAGCTTGAGGGCTGCCGCAATGTGCAGGGAGAACTGGTGCCCGCCGTGCGGGATGCAGCGGCGCGAGGACCAGCCGTGCTGCTTGAGCATGTCTTGGATGCGCAGGTACTCGGTGAGGCCGTAGCTCAGGGCGGGGTCGACCTGGATGTAGTCGCGGTCCGGGCGCATCCCGCCGTAGCGGATTAGGTTGCGGGCGTCCTGCAGCGAGAAGAGGTTCTCGCCCGTCGCGATGGGGCCCCGATAGTGCTCGCTGAGGGTGGCGTTGAGCTGGTAGTCCAGCGGGTCCCCGACCTCCTCGTACCAGAACAGCCCGTAGGGTTCGATGGCCCTGCCGTACTCCAGGGCCGTGGCTAGGTCGAAGCGGCCGTTGACGTCGACCGCGAGGCGCGAGGCGTCCCCGTCGAGGACCTCGATGACTGCCTCGATGCGGGCGAGATCCTGGTGCAGGTCCGTGCCGCCGATCTTCATCTTGACGACGCTGTAGCCTTGGTCGAGGAAGCGCTTCATCTCGTCCTGGAGATCACGAAGGGTCTTACCCGGCGCGTAGTAGCCACCGGCGGCGTAGACGAAGACCTTCTCGTCAGGCGTGCCGTCGCCGTGCCGGTCCGAGAGCCAGCGGTAGAGCGGCTGCTCGGCGATCTTGGACGCGAGGTCGAAGAGCGCCATGTCCATCACGCCGACGGCGACGGAACGCTCTCCGTGCCCGCCCGGCTTCTCGTTCTTCATCACGAAGTCCCACGCCCGAGTCGGATCAAGCTGCCCGTCCTCGGACAGGAGCGACTCCGGCTCGGCGTCCAGCAACCGCGGGATGATCCGGCGGCGCAGGATCTCTCCGGCGCTGTAGCGCCCGTTGGAGTTGAACCCGTAACCCACCACGGGCTCCCCGTCACGCATGACGTCCGAGACGACCGCCACGATCGAGCAGTCCATTGAGCTGAAGTCGATCCAGGCGTTACGGATCGACGAGCTGATCGGGACGACGCCCTCATGCACTGAGATGATCTTCATGTTCACCCTCCGTCATAACTTATAAGATACGAGGATGTTAAGGTGGTTCCATCGATCGCACAAGCCCCTGAGCCCACGTTTTGGACAGGGCGTCAACAGGAAGGCCCTGATGAGCACAGGTGACCTCACGGCAACGGCGGCCCAGCCGATGGGCTCCGTCAGCGCGACGAACGTCTTCTCGAGCAAGAGCGACGTCGCCTACGCCGAACTGCGTGCCCGCATCCTCACCGGGGCGCTCGTGCCCGGGTCGCGACTGGACCAGTACGAGCTGGCCGAGTCGATGGGCATGAGCATCACGCCGCTTCGGGAGGCCATTCGCCGCCTCAGCAGCGAGCGACTGATCGAGCTCGGAAGCCATCGCAACGCGCGCATCGCGAGCATGAACGCCGCCGAGGCGCGCGAGCTGTTCGAAGTGCGGCTCCTGCTCGATCCGGGCGCGGCCGTCCTGGCCGCCGAGCGGCGCACGGCTGAGGACATCACCGCACTGCGCGGCGCGGCCGCCCGTCTGCTCCCGGTCACCCGCGCATGGGGCGAGGAGGCGCTCGGCGCGCATCGTGCCTTCCACCGCGCGCTCTACCTCGCCTCTCACAACGACGTACTGATCCGACAGCTCGACGACCTGTGGGACAAGTCCGACCGGTACCGCCGCCTGGGGCTCGAGCTACCCCCCGGCGACGAGCCCCGTACACGCGACCACCGCGAACACCACGAGCTGCTCGAACTCATCGTCGTCGGCGACGCCGCCGGCGCCGGCGACCTGATGCGCGTCCACATTCAACGCAGCCTCACCGCCGCCGCCATCACGGCCTTGGAAGAACGCGAACACGACAACGAGACGGACCTAACGACCAGCGACGCAGGCTGACCGCCATCCCGAGAACTGGGCCACACCGCATACACCCGAAGGACGCCATGCCCCTCTTCGCCGTCACCTACCGCTACACCGGGGACACTGCCACCCGCGACGCGCTCCGCGCCGAGCATCGCCACTATCTCCGCGAGCTCGCCGACGAGGGATCGCTGTTGGTCTCCGGCCCCTACGCGGACGACGAGGCCGCCGGCGCGCTGCTGCTCTTCCGCGGCGAGGAGAAGACCCACACCGAGGACCTGGTCGCACGCGACCCCTTCACCATCAGCGGCGTCATCTCCAGCGTCTCGATCCGAGAATGGGACCCGGTCATCGGGCCGCTGCTGTCGACGCTTTCACCGGACTGATCGGCCACGTCGACCTGACAACTCCTCGGCACTGACGAGCCACCTCATGAGAGAGGGCCCGTTCTCGCGTATGCTTGGGTGGGTGACTCTCCGTGCGCCACCCCGAGTGAGGCGCTGAGCTGCGCCACGAGCCGGATCGTCACGCGGAGCCGTGCCTAGAGGTTTAGCCACCCCGCCCCGGGATGCCGTGACCTCGAGCCCGGGCTCCTCGAGGCGGCAGAACATGGTCCGGTCGGGGCTGGCGAAGGTGGCGTCGAGCACCTTGAAGGCTCCCGGTTGGCTGGCGTAGGGACCTCCATCCTCGGGAGACTTCGACGTCGACTCAGTCATCGGCTTGCCGCCAGTTCTTACACCCTCATCTGCGATGGGCCAGCATGCGCGTCGAGGAGCTTGAAGAGCTGGTGGTGAGCGTGGTCCAAAGCGAGTTTCGTGGCACCGACCAAAACGGCTCTGTCACCGAGAGGACTAGCCACTATTCGCGGCGGCCTGGGGACGAAGGCTGGAACCTGTCGCGAGATGTCGTCTCGAATGAGTTCTGCGATTGCGGCTCCCCCACCGGAGAAGATCAGGACCTCGGGGTCGAGCAGGGTGGCAAGCACGGCCACGACTCGCGCCATCTGCTCCGCCACCCGACGCAGAACCTCGGCGGCTTCATGGTCACCGTGCCGGGCAGCGTCGATCACTTGTTTGCTGCCGACCTTGGCCGCGTCGCCGTCGCTCAACGCGTACAGCGAACCCGGCGATTCCGCCCTGGGACGGCTGTCGGCGACCGCCCGACGTCCCAGGGTCTGGGCCAGGCCGGCAACGCCCGTGGTGTCCCCGACGCCGGCGACAAGTTCGAGAAACGCCAGTTCTCCAGCCATGTGGTGTTGCCCACGCATCAGCTGACCGCCACTGATCAGTCCCGTACCGAGCCGCTCCCCGGATAGCAGCACCACCAGGTTGTCGACCCCGACGCCCGCGCCCTTCCAGCATTCGCCGAGGGCCGCAAGGTTGGCATCGTTCTCGATGACGACGGGGTACGGGAAGCCGCGTCCGATGCTCTTGGCGATATTGACGTCAGCGAGGCCGGGCATGTAGCCGGGCTCCCCGCTGGCAACGACACGACCGGAGCCGTCTACCGGTGCTGCCACGCCGACAGCGACGTGGAGAACGGAGTTCGACTCCACCCCGGCAGCCCGCAGGACGGACCGGATCAGTCGACGTGTGGTGGTTACCCGGTCGCGACCGCTGACGCCTAGGTGTGCGAAAACCTCTGTGCGGCTGGCAAGCTCGTTACCCGCCAGGTCCGAGACCGTGACTGACACCTTGTGGTCGCCCAGATCAATCCCGACCACGCTCGCCATCCGCGCGTTGAACTGGTACGCGCGTGCTGTTCGGCCTGCCCGCCCACGCCCCTCGGGACGCCGGCCGTCTACTTCCACGACTAGCCCGAGATCCATCAGCGTCTCGCTCAGGGTGTGCACAGACGGCCTGGACAGGCCTGTCGCAGCCATCAACTCGGTGGCCGTGACCGACTCGTCCCCAGACCTGACGAGCTGGTCGAGAACGAGAGCGAGGGTCGTGCGCCGAAGTACTGGCAACCCGCTTCCTCCTCGTTCCATAGTCGTTGATTTTGCCACGGCCTGCGACCTTGACAGCGCCCCGCGCCCGCGAGCACACTCTAGGCGATTGATAAAGACGCTAAATCAATCGGCCTCAGGACTGGCCGCGACGCGTCACCGAGCCGGCCATCAGCGCCGGCGACAAGAGCACGAAAAAAGTGCATGAACCGGTCTCATCTGCGTCGTCCCCCGGCGGGCAGGACCCGGACCGGCCTGGCGTCTCCATCCGGGAGCCGCTCACGACTGCGTAGTGCCTGCACTACACGCGAAGGAGACCACCTCAATGAAGAAGTCCCTACCTGCTGTTGCGGGTGTTGTCACGGTCCTCATCACCCTTTCCGCCTGCGGCACCGGCGGGGTAGATGGATCCGGAAGTAAGGAACCGGTTCCCACCCTCAGCGCCGGGGAGAAGGTGAGCGGCGACATCACGTTCTGGCACGCCTACAGCGCAGGCGGGACGGAGGTGAAGACGCTCGAGAAGACCGTCATCCCCAACTTCGAGAAGCTCCACCCGGGAACGACGGTGAAGGCGGTCCAGGTCCCTTCGGACCAGATGCACCAGAAGCTGGTGACCGGCGTCGCCAGCGGCAGCCTTCCCGACGTCATCCGGGCCGACATCGTCACCGTCCCCGAGCTGGCCAAGCTGGGTGTGCTGACACCCCTGAGCGAAGCCATGCCGGACTTCGACACCTACGCGAAGAAGATGTACCCCGGCCCGCTGTCCACGAACAAGTACAAGGGCAAGTACTGGGGCCTGCCGCTGGACACCAACACCAAGGTGGTCGTGTACAACAAGGAGGCACTCAGCGCGGCCGGCATCACCTCGGTTCCAAGGACCCTGGACGAGCTCAAAGCGGCCGCACCGAAGATGGGTGGGGGCAAGTACGTCTTCGCGGAGGGCGGATCGGGAGGGTGGAACCTGCTCCCGTTCATCTGGTCCAACGGCGGCGAGATGACCGATCCCGAGGTCACCAAGGCGACCGGCTACCTCAACGGTCCGAAGTCGGTGGCCGCCCTGCAGATGCTCATTGACATGTACAACGCCAAGCAGCTACCGCAGGCCATCCTCGGCGCGTCCGGCGGGGTGGGGCCCACTGACGGGGTGGCCAAGGGCACCTACGCTTCGATGATCGACGGCCCCTGGGCCTTCCCGAACCTGAAGACCAGCTTCCCCAACTTCGCGCCGCAAACATCACCCGTGTTCAGCGGGGAGGGCGGAAGCATCAGCGTCGTCGGCGGCGAGGACATCGTCATGACCCAGGGATCGCAGAACAAAGCGCTCGCCGCCGAGTTCATCCGCTACATGCTCTCCGATGAGGCGCAGCTGGCCATGGCCGAGACCGGCCAGCTGTCCGCTCAGTCCACCCTCGAGTCAAAAGTCTCCGCGATGGAGCCGTTCTACCAGGCCTACCTCGAGCAGCTGAAGACCGCGAAGGCGCGGCCGGCCACCCCGCAGTGGGCCAAGATTGACGACATCTTCACCAAGGACGCCCAGCAGGCCTTCCAGGGGAAGATGACCGCACAACAGGCCATGGACGATGCAGCCGCCAAGATCGACCCGCTATTGGCGCAGGGCTGAACCCCCATGACCACCACCAGGCTCGCTCCCTCAACCGCCGCCACCGCTCCGGCACGGCGCAAGCGACCGAACCGGGCGGTGTCGGCCCGACACGCCACCCGTTGGTGGGTGCCGTGGGCCTTCGCCGCGCCCGGCATGATCCTGTTCATCGTCGTGGTCGGGTATCCCCTGCTCCGATCCCTGCAGATCAGCTTCTACCAGTGGGCCGTCCTGCCCACCGACGCCAGCACCTTCGTCGGCTTCGACAACTACACCCGGGCTCTGGGCGATGCCGAGTTCTGGACCTCGATGGCCAACGCCGGGATCTACCTGATCCTCACCGTGCCGCTCACATTGATCCTCGGGCTGTTCTTCGCGGTCTTGCTGAACGCCAAGATGCCGGCCCGGACCGTCTTCCGGGTCCTGTTCTACATTCCGGTCGTCACCAGCTGGGTGGTCGTCTCGCTGCTGTTCAAGTTCTTGTTCGTCACCGACGGAGGGGCCGTCAACTGGGCCATCACCGACCTGCTGCCCCTCACTTCAGAACCCGTTCCGTGGCTGGAGCAGCGTGGTACCGGGCTCGTCGCGGTTGCCGCGTTGGGCATCTGGAAGAGCCTTGGCTGGTGCCTGGTGGTGTTCTTGGCCGCACTGGGTGGGGTTGGTGAGGAGCAGTACGAGGCGGCCAGCCTCGACGGGGCCAATGCATGGCAACAGTTTCTCAACGTGACCCTGCCCGGGATCCGCGGCACCTTTCTGTTCGTCCTGGTCCTCCAGGTCATCGGCGCCTTCAACGTGTTCGCGTCCGTGCTCTTGATGACCAACGGTGGCCCGGCCGGCAGCACCGAGGTGCCGCTGACCTACATGTACAAACAGGCCTTCTCGTTCCTCGACTTCGGTTACGCGTCGGCGATGTCGTTCATCTTGGCGATCATCATCGTTGTGATCTCGATTCTGCAGTTCAAATTCTTCCGCGAGAAGAACTAGGGAGCCAGACATGACCACGCTCACACAATCTGAACCGTCTCGTTCAACCTCCGCCCCGGGCGAGCACGGCCCGAACCGGCGGCAGATCAAGCCGCTCACGGTGCTTCGTTTCTTTCTCGTACTCGTCGGCGCGTGCGTCATGGTGTTGCCATTCCTGATGATGGTCTCCACATCCTTGGAGCCCAACACGGCCACCCTGCCGACACCGCCGCACATCTTTCCGCTGAATTTCACCACTGAGAACTACTCCGAGGCGCTGGGCAGCAGCAACTTTGGTCTGTACTTCCTCAACTCGCTCTACGTGGCCGTGCTGACCACCTTCTTCGTGGTGCTCATCTCCTCACTGACCGCGTTCGCCTTCGCGAGGTTCGACTTCAGGTTCAAGAACGTGCTGTTCGGCCTCCTGTTGGCCGGGTTGATGATCCCGGGAATCGTGCTCATCGTGCCGCAGTTCGTGCTCGCCAAAACCCTTGGCATGACCGACTCGCTAAACGGTCTCGTCTTCTTCTACACCGCTGGCCAGATCGCCTTCACCACCTTCTTGCTCCGCGGCTTCTTCGAACGAGTCCCCAAAGAGCTCGACGAGGCCATGACCGTCGACGGCACCACCGTCTTCACCCGGTTCATTCGCCTGTACCTTCCCCTGGCCCGACCGGCGCTGGCTACCGCCGCGGTGTTCGCGTTCCTCGGCGCTTGGGACGAGTTCGTATGGGCACTTACCGTCATCAGCGACGCCGACAAACGCACCCTCCCGCTGGGTATCGCTGCGTTCCAAGGCGAGCACGGCTCCGCATGGGGCCTGGTCTTCGCCGGTTCCACCCTGGCCGTCATCCCGGTCATCATCGTCTACGTCGCTGGCCAGAAACACCTCATCAGCGGCATCACCGCGGGCGCCGTCAAGTGAACTGAACCACCGCCCAGCAGTGCCGCACGCGTCCAGCGGCGAACCGGCATCACCTCCGACGGGCGGGGCGATGTTCACAGGTGCCGGAACGCGTGGCGGGTCTGCTTCCAGGTCTTGGCCGACTCGCCACACCGACGGCTGCACGGCTGGCGCGACACGCAATCTAGCCGCAATCTCGATCACTCTCAGGAGGACCAGCCATGCACCAGGCCACAGCCGGCCGACCGACCCACAACTCTGCCGATCGCCCTGAGGGGTGGTGGAAGTCGTCCGTGGTCTATCAGATCTATCCCCGCTCGTTCGCCGATAGTAACGGCGACGGCATTGGCGATATCCCCGGCATCACGGCGAAGGTGGGCTACCTGCATCGACTCGGGATCGACGTGGTTTGGCTGTCGCCTGTCTACCGGTCGCCGATGGACGACAACGGGTACGACATCAGCGACTACCAAGACGTGGACCCCCTGTTCGGCACCATCGCCGAGCTCGACGAGCTGATCGCCGAACTTCACAGCCGCGGCATGAAGCTCGTGATGGACCTGGTCGTCAACCACACCTCCGACGAGCACCCGTGGTTCATTGAATCGCGCGACGCAGCCTCACCCAAACGCAACTGGTATTGGTGGCTGCCCCCGCGGGACGGCTTCGAGCCCGGTGGCGAAGGCGCGGAACCGACCAACTGGGGCTCGGCATTCTCTGGTTCGGCGTGGAAGCTGGACGAGGCCAGTGGCGAGTATTTCCTGCACATGTTCTCCCCGAAGCAGCCCGACCTCAACTGGGAAAACCCGGACGTGCGCCACGCCGTCTACGAGATGATGAACTGGTGGGTCGACCGCGGCGTCGACGGGTTCCGGATGGACGTCATCAACCTGATCTCCAAGCCGACGTGGATCGGCGACGGTCCCGTGGGCCCGGACACCAAGTACTCCTCCTGCTTCGCAGCAATCGAAAACGGGCACCGGCTGAACGAGTTCCTCGCCGAGATGAACGCGGCGGTCGGACTGAGCGAGCGTCGGCTGATCACCGTGGGTGAGATGCCCGGCTCGACCATCGAGAGCGCGCGGGCGGTCACCGACCCCGCCAACCGCGAACTCGACATGGTCTTCACCTTCGAGCATGTCGGCCTTGACGCCAGGCCGGGCGGGTCCAAGTTCGACCTGCACCCGTTGACGCTCCCCGCGCTCAAGCAGAATCTCAACGCGTGGCAGGTCGGGCTGGCCGACGTGGGTTGGAACTCGCTCTACTGGGACAACCATGACCAGCCCCGCGCCGTCTCGCGTTTCGGCGACGACTCGCCGGAGCACCGGATCAATTCAGCCAAAACCCTGGCCACCGTGCAGCACATGCACCGCGGCACGCCGTACGTCTACCAGGGCGAAGAGCTGGGCATGACCAACACCTACTTCACCCACGTCGACCAGTACCAAGACATCGAGTCGGTGAACTACCACGCCGATGCGATCAGCCTCGGTCTGGAGGCTGAGACCGTCATGGCCGGCCTCGCTGCCAAAAGTCGAGACAACGCTCGTACGCCGATGCAGTGGGACGACTCGTTGCAGGCCGGCTTCACCGACGGCATCCCG
Organism: Humibacillus xanthopallidus; assembly: GCF_006716675.1. GTDB lineage: Bacteria > Actinomycetota > Actinomycetes > Actinomycetales > Dermatophilaceae > Humibacillus > Humibacillus xanthopallidus_B. Next base: position 106,317 of record NZ_VFPM01000001.1, read on the forward strand.
TGGCTACCGGTCAATCCCAACTACGTGACGATCAACGCCGCCGCGGCCGAAGCCGATCCGAACTCAGTGTTTCACCACTTCCGTCGACTCATCGAGCTTCGGCGGACTCACCCAGTCCTCGTCGAGGGCCGGTTCAAACTGCTGCTGCCCGACCATGAACAGATCTGGGCGGTGACTCGGACCCTCGGCGACCAGGTGCTGGTGATGGTCGCCAATTGCTCGTCGGAGCCGACCATGATGCCACTGGCTGCGGTGCCCGACCTCGCCGAGGCCCAGATCCTGCTGGCCACCCATGGACCCGCCACCCTGGAACGCCTCGAGCCCTGGGAGTCCAGGATCTACCTCCTGGACAGTGGCAACGACCTCGCCCAACCGGCGCCCTGACCAGACCTAGACTCCATGACCACAACGCCCCTCCGGGGGATCCCCTCGGGTTGGGCGTGGGCCATATCCCAGACATCCCTGCATTCGCGGCACCCAAACCTGTCGACCACGCAAGCCTGGGTCGACGTGTCCCCCGAGCTGCTACAGGTGCTGCAGGCGAGCTCGGCATCGAACCGACCGGCACTCAGGCCACATCGGCAGAACGGCTAGAGCTATCAAGGATATGCATGAGATAGGGGAACTCCATTGTTCCTCGTTCGCAACCACATTTGATTTGTGAGATGCCGGCTGCGTGCGCCACGCCTCCGGAACGTCGGCTGTTCGACGCCGACCTGTCCGCGGCTGGCGATAGGGCTACCCCACCGCCTACGGGGACATGGCACGACTCACCCAAGACCCTGCGAATGAATGACTTACCGCCTCGCCGTCCGAACCGCAACAGACCAAAGCAGAAGGGCTACTATCGCAATGGGACCGACCTGGCTCGACGACGCCGTGATCTATGAGATATATCCGCAGTCATTCGCCGACTCAGACGGCGATGGCGTCGGCGATCTCCGCGGCGTGATCAACCGAATGGACTACATCGCCTCCCTTGGCGTCGACACGTTGTGGCTCAACCCATGTTTCGCCTCGCCGTTCGTCGATGCTGGCTATGACGTCTCGGATTACCTACAGATCGCACCGCGCTACGGCAGCAACGACGACATGGTCGAGCTCGTCGAGGAAGCTAAGCGACGCGGCATCAGGGTGCTGCTCGACCTGGTGGCCGGACACACATCCATCGAACATCCGTGGTTCCAGCGCGAACTGCACGCGGAGGGCCGTGACCCTCAAGGCGACCAGTATGTCTGGTGCGAAGAGCTGCCGGCGCCGTCGTGGTCGACTGACATCCCAGGCACTCCGTCATGGGTACTCTCGCCGGGCCCCCGGCGCGGCTGGTACCTCAAAAACTTCTACGACGAACAGCCGGCGCTCAACTTCGGCTGGGCCGAGACAGTCGAGAGTGAGCCGTGGCGGGACGCGGTCGACGCCGCTGGACCGCGCCGAAACGTGCAGGCCTTGAAGGACATCATGGCTTTCTGGCTCGACCGTGGGATAGCGGGATTCCGCATCGACATGGCATTCTCTCTGGTCAAGGACGACAGCGTCGGAAACCGTGGCCTGCCGCTAACGACAGCGATTTGGCGCGAAATCCGAACCTGGCTGGACGCCACCTACCCCGACACGGTCATCATCCCCGAGGGCAACGAGCCCCGCACCGACCAGCCGCTGGCGTTCGATGCCGACTTCTTCCTCGTCATCATGGAAGAGCACGCCAGCCTGTTCGACAACCATGCCGCAGGCATCCTGCCCTTTCAGACTCCCAAGCGGCCCTTCTTCGACGCCGACGGTCTCGGCAGCACTCGCACGTTTCTCGACGGCTGGAACGCAGTCAAGAGCTCCCACCCGGACCGGCTCGTGGTCATGTCGACCGCCGACCACGACTTCGACCGGCTGCGCTGTGGCCCAAGAACCCCCGAACAGCTCGGTGCTGCCCTCACCTTCCTCCTTACCTGGGGCTCGGTGCCCTGTATCTACTACGGCGACGAGATCGGCATGCGTTATCTGCCGAATATGCCGAACGTCGAGGGGGCCATCTGCAACCCCACCTACAACCGGGCCGGATGCCGTACGCCGATGCAGTGGAACGACAGTCCCAACGCCGGGTTCTCAGGGGCTGCCCCGTCCGACCTCTACCTGCCGATCGATCCCGACCCCGGACGCCCAACCGTAGCGACCCAGGAGAAGGAACCCGACTCCACCCTTAGCCTCACCAAGAGCCTGATCTCGCTCCGTAAAGCCAATCCGGCCCTCGGCGCCCAGGCCTCAACCCGCGTCATTTACCCCGGCTACCCCTTCGCCTACATCCGAGGTGAGACCCACCTCGTCGTTGTAAACCCACGACGAGACCGAGCCATCCTCATGGAGAACGAAATCGCTGGCGCCCGCCCACTCCTCGTCAACGGCGTCTCAATCCTGAACAACACCCTGACCGTGGAAGGATTCGGCTACGGAGTATTCACCCTGCCCTCAGGTTCGGACGGGAGGGCAGGGCCGGTGTCGAAGTTGCGCACTGGGACACCGGCAAGGTGATCTGTCCTCGGAGCTGGGCGGTCGGCGATCAGGAAGATCTATCGACCCGGCACGGAAGCGTCACAACGGACCGAGCAGCCGGCGATCACGCTGTGCGCCCACGTTAGGTGGTGTGACGCGCGCCCTCGGCCAGGCTGGCTGCTCGCTCCCTCGCTCTGGAGGCGCCCTGTCGAGCCAGCTGCGCCGAGAGACCGGTAAGGCCGGACGGCTCCAGAAGTGTGTCGAGCTCGCCATGGCTGAGGTGTTCGCGCACTCGGGGGTTCCGCGCCAAGTGCGCGGCGAAGGTCCCGCCCCGCACAACCACTGCCTGTGCGACGTCGTAGACCACGTCGTGGGCGGCCTGCCGTCCGATGAAGCCTCCAAGGCGCAGCATGACCGCCTCGGAGGTGATCAGCCCTCCGGAGGTGTCGACGTTCGAGCGCATCCGGTCGGCGTGCACACCGAGGTTGTCCAGGATCAGGTGCACCCGTTCGAGCAGGTCGCCTGTGAGAATCGAAGACTGCCGCGTTGCGCGTTCCAAAAGAGCCGGTGCGTGGTCGCCCTCATGTCCGACGATGGCGCCCTCCAAGGCCAGAGGCACCAGGGCGCGGATCTCGGCGGAGATGTTCATGACGTCCTGGGCCAGCTGGGGGTTTCGTTTGTGCGGCATGGTCGAGCTGCCGACCGTACCGGCGGGCACTGGTTCCTCCAGCTCGCCCACCTCGGTCGCCATCAGGGTGTAGATTTCCAAACCGATCTTGGCCCCGGTCGTGGCGAGGAGTCCCAGAACGAGCACGTACTCCGCGAGGTGGTCGACGATGCTGCGGCCCGGGATGGCCATGCTTCCGAGGTGCAGGCGATTGGCGACCGCCTGCTGGACGTCGGGGCCGAGCTCGCCGAGGGAGGCGAATGTGCCGGCCGCCCCGCCAGTCATGGCGACGAACAGCCGCGGTTGGAGTTGTTCGAGGCGGTCCGCGTGCCGGATGAGCTCGTCAGCCCACGCTGCGGCCTTGAACCCGAAGGTGATCGGCAGCGCGTGCTGTCCGTGGGTGCGGCCCGCCATGAAGGTCTCGGCGTGCTCGTCGGCGAGGTCCGCGGCCACCCTCAGAAGCCGGCCTACCTGGCTGACGATCACGTCGAAGGCCCGCCGTAGCACGATCAGGTCGCCGGTCTGGGTGATGTTCTGGGTGGTCGCACCCCAGTGCACCCATCCCCCGTGCTCCTCGCCGACCGCTCGGCTGAGCTCGACGACCAGAGGCATCATCGGGTGGCTGGTGCGATCCATCTCGCGGCGCACCCGGTCCTGGTCGAGGCGGTCGACGTCGGCGGCCTCGGCGATGGCCTTGGCGGCCTCGACCGGGATGATTCCTAGCTCCGCCTCAACCAAGGCCAGCGCGGCTTCCACGTCCAGATAGGCCTGCCACCGCCGAGGGGTCTCGAACATGTCGCGGATGCCTGGATGGGGAACTCGGCCGTCGGTGAACCGGGTGTTCTCCATGAGTCGGTGATCTCCTCTGCTCTGAGTCATCGTGCCTTGCTGCGTTGCTGGACGGTGGCTACATCCTTTGTCCGCTCCGGCGGTCAGGCCCTCGGTCAACAGTCGTTCGCTACCGAAGGGCAGCAGCACGATCGGCAGTGTCAGCACGACTCATCCCCCCATCAGCACGGTGCTGGGCACCTCGATTCTGTTCGCGAGCTGAGCGAGCCCCAACGAGACCGTCCACCTGTCTCTCTCCTCGGCCAAGCCGACGAACCCGGCCATATCCCTGCTGTTCAGCTTCTTGGCGGCGGCCAGAACGCTGGCATAGCTGGTCGGGGCCGTGAGCCCTGCCTTGGCGAACAGGTCCGTGCGGTGGAGCAGCGCTTCAGGCCATGCATCACTCGGGATGGCGAGCGGCTTCTTGTCGTTGGTGACCAGCTCGAGCGCGTGCTCGGAAACGTCTTCCGGTCGAGCTGGTCCAAGACCTTCTCGGTCGCGTCGGTGTCGATCAGGTCGTTGGCCTCGAGCACCCCCAGGCCGGTTCCGCCGATGGCGTCGGGAAGGTCACCGGCGTCGTCGGACGATCCGGAGCAGGCGGCCGAAGCCGTGAGGGTGCCGGCGAGTACCGCGGTAACGGCCAGCTTTCGGGCAGGGAAGGGCACGGGGGATCTTCTCTTTGAGCGGGGGATGGGGGCTGGGATTGCGAGATCCCCAGCGGAGATCAGTTGCTAGATCGATCTATCGGACTCAGCGAAACACCTCGGAAGGCGAGTGTCAACGGGTTGATCGCGGGACAGTCAGGAGTGGCACCCGCAGGACCGGCGGACGACGAGCTCAGGCGCCGCCCGCTGCACGACCACCTGTCCACGTGGCTGACCGATCCGCTCCACCAGTAGCCGACCAGCAGCGGCACCGAGGCTCCCGCCATGCGTCGCGATGCTCGTGAGAGGCGGTTCCCACAGCGCCGCGGCCGCGACGTCGTCATACCCGATCACCCGGAGCACGTCGGCGGCGCCGGCGTCGTACAGTGCCCGGTACAGGCCCATGGCGATGCTGTCGCTGTGGCAGATGACCCCGTCCGGGAGGCTTTCGCCGTCGAGCAGGGCCCGACCGCCTGCCAGGCCCCCCTGGCCGCTCACCTCCCAGACGCTGCGGGTCAGGGCCGAGGCGGGCAAACCTGCCTCCGCCATCGCAGCGCCCACGCCACGGATGCGGTCCCGCCGGGAGAGGATGCCTTCGATACCGCCTAGGTAATGGATCGTGCGACAGCCATGCTCCAGCAAGTGTTCCGCGGCGAGGCGACCGCCGAGGACGTCATCCGCGCCCACGTAGCTGCTGTTCCCATCGTCAAGGTAACGGCTGACGAGGACGTGAGGGAGGCTCCACTCAGCGAACTCGTCGAGCAGGGCGGCAGGTGTGCCCGTCGCAGGGATGAGGGCCAACCCGTCGACACGCTGCTCGCGCATGGTCTGCAAGGCGCGTCGCTGCTCGTCGACGTCGTCTCCGGTGTCGGCCAAGAGCGTCGCGAAACCAGCCCGCTTCAACTCCGCATCGAGCCCTCCGAGCACCTCGCCGAAATACGGGTTGGCGATGTGGGTCACCACTACGCCCACCACACTGGTGCGCTGGGTCCGAAGCGTCGCGGCACCGCGGTTGTAGACGTACCCCATTTCTCGCATCGTCGCGAGCACACGGTCACGGGTCTTCGACGACACTCGCCCCGTGCCACGCAACACCAAGGACGCCGTGGCGCGCGAGACCCCCGCCCGTGCCGCCACATCCGCCAGGGTCAGTTGCTCAGTCACATCCGCACCATAGAACCCAAGGCACCCCAATGCCGCCAAGCCCCATGTTTCCAGGGACAGCGAGCACTAGACCCTTGGCGTCAGGGGCAAGGCGGGTGTCTCGCCTTGGGCCTCAGATCGGTTGTCACCTATGCATGCATCGGTCCCGTTCCTCCGGCCACCTTCTCGTGCGTCCATCCGGCCATGTGACGGCGGCCGCAGGCGCTGCTACGTCTCGTGACCTCGGACATCGATACCCAGGAGCGGAGCAGAACGCTTCATGCGGCGCGCCACCAAGATGGCAGCGCCCTCGCCCTCGAGCCGGGCAGGGTTCTCGCTGATGGAAGCCTCGAGCACGGGTCTCTGTGGCGCTGAGGCGGCAGCTGAGCGCGCCAAGACCTGTTAGAGCACCGCTGTCGGAACGGCCGGCAGCGCCTCGGCGTGCGCGGTCTCGGAGTCGGGGTTGTACCGGCTGTCGACGTAGATCATGTTGCGCTCCCGGCCGCGAGTGGCCATCACGTACGGCGGCTCCCGCATCGTCGTTGACGTGACAAAGGCGTGGGCAGTGTCCACGGTCCCGCCTTGGGCGCGGTGGGCTGTCGTGGCGTAGCCGAGCTCGACGTGAGCATGGACGTATTCAGCAGGAAGACGTGCCACTCCCCCAACCGCTTCACGGCGGACCGACAAGCCGCCATCCGGCCGCAACGCGACCACGACCCAAGAAACACATCCCCGCAGGTCGGAGCCCTTTATCGCAGGTCATACGATGGAGCTGGCGAGGGGACTCGAACCCTAACCGCCTGTGTGCCAGTTCGCTGTGCCGGGGTCGACGTAGACGCCTTCGAAGCTGTGGTTGTTGACGAGGTTGGCGTTGAGCCCTCCGTCGCCCGAGAGGTTGATGTCCTCGTAGAAGAGCCCGAAGAGCAGCGGGCTCACCGGGCGGTGTGCCTCGGCTGCGCGGACGGTGACGGTGGACGTGCGGGCGACGGCAGTGGCGCTCATGGTGGCTTCCTCAGACGGATAGGTGGCTGGCAAGGCGGTGGTAGGCGGCGCTCCAGCGCAGCCGGTCGCGGACGCCCTCGACGGACGCGGCGTGGTCGATGACGACGAGCTCGGTGCGGAGCATCTCGGCGAGGTGGCGCATCTCCGGTGTGCCGACCGCGGTCGAGAGCACCGTGTGGTGCGGGGCTCCCGAGAGGATCCACGACTCGGTGGATGTGGCGAAGTCCGGTTCCGGACGCCACGTGGCGCAGGCGACGGGAAGACACGGCAGGGGTTCGGTGGGCTCCACGACCTCGACCTCGTTGAGCGTGAGCCGGAAGCGGTCTCCCAGGTCACTCATCCCGACGACGACGGCAGGCCCCGGGGCTGCGGTGAAGCGCAGCCGGACGGGATCCTCACGACCGCCGATGGCGAGGGGGTGGATCTCGAGGCTGGGGATCGCTCCGGCGATGCTCGGGCAGACCTCGAGCATGTGGGCGCCGAGGATGCGCTCTTGACCGGGGGTGGTGAGGTCGTAGGTGTAGTCCTCCATGAAGGAGGTGCCTCCCGGACGTCCGACCGCCATCGCCTTGACCGTGCGCAGCAGGACGGAGGTCTTCCAGTCACCCTCGCCGCCGAAGCCGTAGCCGTCCGCCATGAGGCGCTGGACCGCGAGGCCCGGGAGCTGGCGCAGGCCGGCGAGGTCCTCGAAGTTCGTCGTGAACGCGGTGAACCCGCCCTCGACGAGGAAGGTCCGCAGGCCCCACTCGACGGCGGCGCCGTAGCGCAGGGAGTCGTGCCGTTCCGCTCCGGGACGCAGTTCGGCCGCGACGGCATAGGTGTCGAGGTACTCCTCGACGAGCCCGTCGACGGCGTCGACGGGGGCGCTGTCGACGAGGTCGACCAGCTCGGTGACGCCATAGGTGTTGACGGACACCCCGAAGCGGATCTGTGCCTCGACCTTGTCACCTTCGGTGACGGCGACCTCACGCATGTTGTCCCCGAAGCGCGCCACCCGCATCGTCCGCAGCTCGTGCGCGCCGCGGGCCGCGCGGGCCCAGGCCGCGACCCGCTCACCGACGACGGGATTTGACACGTGTCCGGCGACGACGGCACGCGCCAGCCCGAGCCGGCCGACGACGTGGCCAAGCTCCCGGTCGCCGTGCGCGGCCTGGTTGAGGTTCATGAAGTCCATGTCGATGGACGCCCAGGGCAGGCTCGCGTCCGCCTGCGTGTGCAGGTGCAGCATCGGCTTGCGCAGCGCGTCCAGCCCGGCGATCCACATCTTGGCGGGCGAGAAGGTGTGCATCCACGTGATGACCCCGGCGCAGTTCGGGTCGGCGTTCGCCTCGAGGATCGTGCGGTGCACCGAGGCGGCGTCGGTGAGCACCGGCCTCCAGAGCACGTCGACACCCAGCCCCGCGCCGTCGGGCCCGGCCGAGCCGAGCTCGCCAGCGACGCGACGGGACTGCTCGGCCACCTGCCTGAGGGTCTCCTCGCCGTACAGCTCCTGGCTTCCGGTGAGGAACCACACCGTCAGCGGACGTGGGGGGATGGTCGTGGACATCATCGTCTCCTGTTCTGGGGCGTCGGGGCGGGGCTCAGTGCTGCCCGTAGACGTTCTGGTAGCGGTCGTAGAGGGAGTCGACGTGCTTCGGCTCCAAGGGGGTCGGCTCACCGAGCTGGCGGGCGATGTGCACGGTCCGTGCCACGTCCTCACACATCACGGCCGCCTTGACCGCGGCGCGCGCGTCAGGCCCCACCGTGAACACGCCGTGCTGGCGCATGAGGACGGCCGGGGACCGGCTGTCACGGAGCGTGTCGACGACGCCGCGACCGATGGAGTCGTCGCCGATGAGGGCGAACGGCCCGACAGGGATCCCACCGCCGAACTCGTCGGCCATCATCGTGAGGACGCACGGGACGGGCTCCCCGCGGGCCGCCCAGGCGGTCGCGTACGTCGAGTGGGTGTGCACGACCCCTCCGACGTCCGGCAGGGTGCGGAAGACGTACGCGGCGGCGGCGGCGTCGGACGAGGGTACCCGTTCGCCCTCGACGACACGGCCGTGCAGGTCGCAGACGACCATCGCGTCGGGCGTCAGCTCGTCGTATGGCACGCCCGAGGGCTTGATGACCATGAGGTCGTGGCCGGGGACGCGGGCAGCGACGTTGCCCGCGGTCCATACGACCAATCCGTAGCGGGTGAGTTCGGCGTGCAGCGCGCTCACCTCCCGTCGGAGGGCTTCGACGGCCTCGCGCGCCTCACCGGCGATACCCATGTCAGGCCTCCGTCCGGGCAGTCGCGGTGCTACCCCGGACCACGAGGGGCGCGGGGAGCAGGCCACCGGTGGGTGGCTCGTCGCCGCGCAACACGGCCGTCAGTACGGCGATGGCCTGTCGGCCGACGGTCGTGAAGTCCTGGTGCACCGTGGTGAGTGGTGGTGAGAGGTAGGCGGCCTCGGGGATGTCGTCGAACCCGACGAGGGAGACGTCCTCGGGGACCCGAAGGCCTGCCTCGCGCAGGGCACGCAGGGCGCCGAGGGCCATCTGGTCGTTGCCGGCGAACACGGCGGTCACGCCAGCGTCGTCGGCCAGCCGCTGCCCCGCGGCGTAGCCCGAGGCAGGGCTCCAGTCGCCGGGAAGGAGGTCGGCCGCGGGCAGTCCGGCGCGCGTCATGGCAAGCCGCCATCCGTCGAGTCGTGCCCTGGCCTCCGACCAGTCGAGCGGGCCGGAGATGTGCGCGATCCGGCGGTGGCCGAGGCGCAGGAGGTGCTCGGTGGCCGCGACGGCACCGGCGACCTGGTCGACGCCCGCACTCATCGCAGCACGGGTCAGGTCACCCTCGACGACGACGACGGGCAGTGTGCCCTGGCGTCGACGCGCGACGTCGACGGCGGCGTCGTGGCCGGCGACGACCACGAGGCCTTCCACCCCCACTCGCGCAAGGTCCTCCACCGCCGCAGCGAGGGTCTCGGACGTGATCTCGTCGAGCTCGATGTTCGTCACGGAGAAGCCGGCGGCACGGGCGGCGACCGACACCGCATGCTGGGCGCTACGCGGGCCATAGAAGGCTCCGGCCGCCGTCACGATGCCGACCATGCCCGTGCGACCGCGCACGAGGGCCCGAGCAGCGGTGTTCGGCTGATACCCCAGCTGGGCGATGGCCTGCTCGACCTTGGCCCTGGTGCTCGGGCGGATGTGCGGGTGGTCGTTGAGCACCCTCGACACGGTCTGGTGGGACACCCCGGCCAGCTTGGCGACGTCACCCATGACGGGGGTGCGCGGCGTTGCCTTCTCCATGTGCACAGCTCCTTCTTGTCGATCGTCATTGTGAGCGTTAACATTGGAGCATGTCAATGGGGATGAGAGTTTTCGCGCGATGTATGTTCACGATCACATTGGACGATGTGCGATGACGTGGGAGCGCGAGGTGGTCGAGGCCGGGCGCGTGGTCCTCGGCATCGAGCTCGGCTCGACCCGGATCAAAGCGGTGCTCACCGACACCGCCGGCACGCGGGTCGCCGCCGGCACGCACGCCTGGCAGAGCCATCTGGAGGGCGGGCACTGGACCTACGCGCAGTCCGCGATCGACGCGGGTCTGGCGGCCTGCATGACCGACCTTCGCGGCGACCTCTCCGCGACCCACGGTCTCGAGCTCCGTCGGGTGGCAGCACTCGGGGTATCGGCGATGATGCACGGCTACATCGCTCTCGACGAGGACGACCGATGGCTGGTCCCGTTCCGCACCTGGCGAGACACCACCACCGCCACGGCGGCAGGCGAGCTCAGCCAGGCCCTCGGAGTCAACATCCCTCAGCGGTGGTCGGTCGCACACCTCTACCAGGCGCATCTGGACGACGAGGCCCACCTGGGCAGGTTGGCTCGTCTGACCACCCTCGCCGGCTGGGTGCACCGACGACTGACCGGTGAGCACGTCCTCGGTGTCGGCGACGCCTCGGGCATGTTCCCCATCGATCCGGCCACCGGCACCTACGACGAGCGGCTCCTTGCCCGCGTAGACGACTTGCTGCGGTCGTCATCCAAGGGGACCGGAGTCGCCCGACCTCTCGTGCAGCTGCTCCCGCGGGTGCTCCCGGCCGGCGTCCGCGCCGGCGTTCTGACCGTCGACGGAGCCCGACTCCTCGACGAGACCGGCACGCTGGCCGCCGGATCACCCCTCTGCCCGCCGGAGGGTGACGCCGGGACGGGCATGGTCGCCACCAACAGCGTCCGTCCCGGCACGGCGAACGTCAGCGTCGGCACGAGCGTCTTCGCGATGACCGTCCTCGATGCGCCGTGGCGCGGAACGGACCCCAACGTCGACATCGTGTGCACCCCTGCGGGCCACCCCGTCGCCATGGTCCACGCCAACAACGGCGCGAGCGAGCTCGACGCGTGGGCCGACGTGTTCGCCGACTTCGCCAGACGACTGCAGGTCAACCTCTCTCGCGACCAGGTCTTCCGCATCCTGCTGGAGTCTGCCGCCGACGGCGCCAGTGACGCCGGAGGGGTCATCGTCCACAACTTCCTTGCAGGCGAGCCCGTTGCGGGAGTCACCACCGGCCATCCCCTCGTGGTACGCAGCACCGGCCACCGACTGAGCCTTCCCGACCTGGTGAAGGCTCACGTCTACGCCATCTTCGGCGCACTCGCTCTGGGGATGCGCTCGCTTCGTGATGCCGGCGTCACCACCGACAACGTCGTCGCGCACGGCGGCGTCTTCCGCACCGAAGGCGTTGCCCAACACGCGCTCGCCGCCGCCTTCGACACCCCGGTCACCGTGCTCCAAGGGGCCGGCGAGGGCGGGGCGTGGGGCATGGCCGTCCTCGCGGCCCTGATGGTGCGCGACGAGCTCGATCTCGCCACCTTCCTCGACCGGACCGTCTTCGCCACCGCCGCAACCAGCGTGGTCACCGCCGACCCCGCGGAAGTGGCCGGCTTCGCGGCATACCTCAGCCGTTTCGACGCACTACTCCCCCTTCAGGAAGTGGCAGCTCGATTGGGCTGACCCTCACGCCCACGACACGGGTCGGCGAAACCCTCGTGCGGAAGCGTGGCGACTTTCCCATGCCATGCCGCATCCTCACGCCTGGCGTCATCCAGGGCTGGGCAGTTCAGTCTCGAACCTCTGCCGGGTCCTGGTTCGCCCGGAAGCACTTCCTCCTCGGGAGCTGCAGGAGCGGAGCGCTACGCGAAGCAGCTCGCCGGGCACTGGGCGTGCAAGGGCAGCGCAGCCGAGGAGGACGGTGCGACCGTCATCCACTTCGACACCGGGCAGGTCGTCCGCCTGATGTCGGATGCCGGGCTGCTGCGGGTCGAGGCGTCGGTTCCCGACGACGGCGACCCGGAGCGGTTCGCGTTGGTGGTCAAGGACCACCTCGAACGCTTCGGCCAGCGGGAGGAGCTCGACGTGGTCTGGCCCTTCAACCACTTCGCCTCACCGCACTGGTTCGCTGCCGACGGCGGCTGGCTGGCTGAGCCTGCGCTCGGCCGAGCGCTTCGCGCGCTCCTGCGGGTGGGTCACCGACCGCTTCGGCGACCGCATGGCGTATGCCGTGACGCTGAACGAGCCCAACCTGCCGCGGTCGCTCTCCTGGGTCGACCGGCCCCCGTTCGTTCGTGATCTAGAGCGCGCGGCCCTTGAGGCGGCCTCGGCGGCAGCCGGTGTCGAGCGATGCCGACAGCTCCACTCGTGCATCGGGATGGTGCCGCCCGGGGAGTACGAGCACACTTGCTACCGAAGCCAGATCAGGCAGGACGCACCCGCATGACGACGGCCACGAGACCCAGACGCTTCACCCTCGTCGGCCAGGACTGGGGTGGACTGATCGGCCACACCGATCTCGACAACTCGGGTCCTCCCAGGCCACCTCGGGCGCATCCCGGCACCGACTGACGACGTCCCGTGAGAAATCACGTCGCCGCCGACCGCGTACGCCCGACATCGAGGCAGGCGCCCCGCCGATCCTGCCAAGCCAATGATGTCCGCGCACGGCACCGCTGCGTCCCCCAGCCAGAGATTCACGGGTCGTTGCGACGAGCGACCGTCAGTGCCCTCAGGCTTGCGACAGTGCTCCCGCGAAGGACGTGATCCTGTGCAGCGTGGGCAATAGGGCGGCTTGGTAAGCGTGATAGACGTCGGGGCGCCCGACCCAGACAGAGCAAGCGGGTGAGTTGTCCGGGGACAGCTCGTGCTGCCACGAACCACTGCGCGCGTCGATGAAGAGCTCCCTGGCGTGGTCCCACCACTTGTAGTACAACGTGAGAGGTTCGACTGTCCCGAGCGCCTCCTGCACCGCCCATGCCGCCGCGATGGCCTCGGTGACGACCCAATGCAGCCGATCCCGAACGACGGGCATCCCGGCATAGTCCGTCGTGTAGATGAATCCGGTCCGACCGTCCACGCTCCAGCCCTCGAGCGTCGCACGCTCGAAAAGCGAGACCGCATCCTCGAGCATCCACACCGGGGCCGCATCACCGAGGGCGGTTCGCACTTGAAGGGTCAGCCTCGACCACTCGAAGAGATGCCCGATGGTCACGCCGTACGGCCGGAAGGGGTGCGCCGGCGCGTCGATGTTGTAGTCCCACACCGGCTCCCACGACTCCGTGAAGTGCTCAGGCAGGCGGAAAGAGGACTCGGCGGCAAACCCGTGCACGACACGCTCGACGATCTCGGCACAGTATGCGACCCACTTGGCATCCCCCGTGACGTCCGCGGCGGCCAAGAGCGCCTCAACCGTGTGCATGTTGGCATTCACGCCGCGATAAGGTTCCAGCTCAGTCCAGTCCCGGTTCCAGACATCGACGGCCAGGCCGTCGGCCGGACGCCAGAATCGCTGGTCGAAGACCTCCACCGCCTCATCGAGCAACGCCCTGCCGCGAGGATGTCCGCTTGCTGTTGCGCTGGCGGCGGCCAAGATGACGAAGGCGTGTTCATAGGCTCGCTTGTCAGTGTGTGCAACGCCGGCCCCGTCTATCGCCGCAAACCACCCTCCGTAGTCGTGGTCCTTGAGCGTGGACTCGAAGGCTTTGACTCCCTGGTCCACAGCGTCTGCGGCCCTGGGATCTCCCTGCAATGCCTCCAAGGCTGCAACGTGGGTCATGCGAGCGGCGATCCACAGCTCGACGCCCTTGTCCTGAATCAGGCCTCCGGCGCCGTCGAGCCAGCCGAAGCCGCCCGCCGGATGGCTGGCTGACAAGGCGAGCTGCAAGAGCTGGCGGCGCTGGTCCTGGAGCCAGAACATGTGCTCGTTGGTGGGCTTGGTCTGAGCGACAGTCATTGTCATTCCACTTCCCATGCGTCGTCGGTGTTGGTGCCCGCCCGCTCCGCAAGGCGCATCCCGGCCTGCCGAAGCCAACGAGCTGGGTTGGCCATGGCCTCCTGGGCCGTGCCGGCGAGATCTTCGAGAGCTACGACCTCGGCGATCTGCGACCTGGCCTCGGGCGCGGCCTGCCCGACGACGGCCCACAGGGGCGTCGTCGGCTTAGCTGCCAGTGATACCCGGCCGACCACCTTGCCGTGGAAGCTCTGTGCGTCCAGACGCCCTTCTCCAGTGACCACGAGGTCGGCGCGTTCCGCCAGCTCGTCGAGACACGTGAGCCGCGCCAAGGCCTCCGAGCCCTTGACCAGGCGGCCTCCCCAGAGCGCTGACAGGCCGAACGCCGTACCACCGGCGGCCCCACTGCCCGGAGCGTTCCCCTCTTCGCCGACGACGTCGCGGAGCGTCTGCAGCCCACGTTCGAGCAGCTGGACCTCGTCGGCAGCCGCCCCCTTCTGGGGTGCGAAAGCGGCAGCCGAGCCGGCGGGTCCAAGAAGTGGCGCGTCAACGTCCACCAGGACCTCAACTCCATCTGGTGGCGGGGGGATCATCCGCGAGACGTCTATTCCGGTCAGGTCGACCAGATGTGAGCCCCCGAGCGGCAGACGAAGGTGACCGGCCCCCAGAAAGCGAGCCCCGAGCGCCGTGAGCGCGCCCGCGCCGCCATCCGTGCTCGCCGATCCACCGAGTGCAGCGACGATCCGCCTCACCTGGGGGTGTGTGGCTGCCGCAGCTAGCTGCTGGCCGAAACCGAACGTGTGAGCCCCCAGAGGATCGGGCTGAGGCAGCAGCGGAAGTCCGGACGTCACGGCAAGCTCCACGACCGCCGTCCCGTCCGGCAACAGCAGCCAGCCAGCCATCGTGGGTCCGGCCGGGCCGAGCACCCGCGTTGCGATCTGCTGCGCGTCAGGGGTTGTCGCCTCGATGACGTCCAATGTTCCCTCGCCGCCATCGGCCATGGGAAGGCAGCGCAGCTCGTCCTGAGGCCGGACCGCGCGCCACCCGTCAGCGATGGCCTCAGCTGCGTCCTTAGCTGCGATGCTGCCCTTGTACGAGTCGGGTGCAATGACAACACGCATCGTCAGGCCACCACGAGGTCGAGGTACCTGCGCTTCATCGTCTCGAGGACGGCGGCAGGGTCGGCCGCCCAGATGTCGGCGTTGAAGATCTCCACCTCGATGTCGCCGGTGTATCCGGCAGCGGTCACCAGCTCGTGGTGGTAGCGAAAGTCGATGTGCCCGTCGCCCATCATCCCCCGCGAGAGCAGTGAGTCGGCAGGCAACGGGGTTATCCAGTCGCACACCTGAAAGCTGGCAATGCGGTTGGCACGACCGGCTCGGGCGACCTGCTCCTCGAGCTGTGGGTCCCACCAGACGTGGAAGGAGTCGACCACGACGCCGACGTGCTCGGCCGGGTACGGCTCGGCGATGTCGAGCGCCTCACCGAGGGTGGCCAGCACGCCGCGGTCGGCGGTGAAGATCGGGTGCATCGGCTCAAGCGCAAGGCGCACCCCGCGCTTTGCCGCGACCGGCACGAGCCGCTCGATGCCCTCGCTGACGCGGGCTCGTGCGGCCGGCAGGTTGCGTGACCCGTCCGGCAGCCCGCCGACGACCATAACAAGGCAGTCGGCCTCGAGGGTCGCGGCCTCCTCGATTGCGCGCGTGTTCTCGGCCAGGGCAGCCTCGAATGCGACGTCGTCGGCGGCGGTGAGAAAGCCCCCGCGACACAGCGAGGACACCCGCAGCCCGGCCGCGTCGATGAGTGCTTTGGCCCGGCCCAGGCCAATGTCAGCCAGCGGCTCGCGCCACACCCCTATGGAGTGCAGGCCTGCCCGGACGCACCCGTTGACTGCCTCGGGGAGAGACCACGAGTTCGTCGTCTTCTGGTTGAGCGACAGCCGCTCCAGGCCGGTACTCATCGGCCCAGCCCTGCCACGGCGAGCAGGTGCCGCATCCGCTCTGCGGCCAGGTCCGGGTCCGGCAGCAGCCCGGCGGCGTCGGCGAGCCGGACCGTGTCGGCCAGGTGTACGACACTGCGTGCGCTCTGCAGGCCACCGACCATCGTGAACCCGGGCTGGTGCCCACTCAGCCACGCCAGAAAAGCGATGCCCGTCTTGTAGTAGTAGGTCGGAGCCGCGAACACGTGTCGCGCCAGTGGCAAGGTCGGCGCGAAGGCATCGTCGTACGCGGCCATGTCGCCGGCGTCCAGGGCGGCCAGGGCGGCCCCGGCCGCCGGGGCGATGGCGGCGAAAATGCCCAGCAGCGCGTCGGAGTGGTGAATCCCGTCCCCCTTGATGAGCTCGGGGTAGTTGAAGTCGTCCCCGGTGTAGAGCCGCACGCCCTCAGGAAGGGCCGCGCGCAACCCCTTCTCGTGTTCGGCGTCGAGCAGGGACACCTTGACCCCGTCGATGCGCTCGGCGTGGTCGGTGATGACAGACAGGAAGTTCTTCGTGGCGACCTCGACGTCGTCCGATCCCCAGTAGCCGGCCAGTGATGGGTCGAACGCGGTCCCGAGCCAGTGCAGGATGACGGGCCGCTCACACTGGCTGAGCAACAGGTCGTAGATGCGGGCGTAGTCCTCGAAGCCGGTGGCCAGCCGCGCCAGCTGCCGGCTGGCCATGACGATCGCTTGGGACCCGGTCGACTCGACGAATCCGAGCTGCTCCTCGTACCCGGCCAGAACCTCGGCGAGGCTGGCGACTTCGGCTCGCAGGTGGTCGGTGCCGGCACCGGACGCGATGCGGGCGCCCTCGGCATTGGCCTGGTCCGCTGAACGCCGGATCAGCTCGCGCGTTGTATCCCAGTCCAGGCCCATGCCTCGCTGGGCGGTGTCCATCGCCTCTGCGACCCCGAGTCCGTGGGCGAACAAGTGCCGGCGGAAGCCGAGGGTCGATTCCCAGTCGACCACCGCCGGTGCTCCGGGGACGTTCTCGCCGAGCGGGTCGGCGACAACGTGGGCCGCACCGAACGCGATGCGAGTGCGGGCCGCCCCATCGGGGATCGTCCACTGGGTCGGCTCCCGCAGCTTCAGACTTTGCCAGGTACCGTCGCCGCGCGGCAGGTCGAGGACAGTCATGCCGACAGCTCGCCGAGTTCGATACGGCGACCCTGCGCAGAGGACTGCAGCCCGGCCTCCGCCAGACGGACACCGCGCGCGCCGGCGAGGAAGTCGTAGACGTGCTCGCCCTCACCGACGACATAGCGCAGGAACTGCTCCCACTGGGCCTTGAACCCGTTGTCGAAGACCGCGTTGTCCGGCACCGGGTGCCACTGCTCGCGGAAGGGGGTCGCCTCGATCAGGTCCGGGTTCCAGACGGGCTTCGGCGTCTCTGCCCGGTGCTGGGCGACGCAGTTGTGCAGCCCCGCTACCGCACTGCCTTCGGTGCCGTCGACGTGGAACTCCACGAGCTCGTCCCGGTGCACGCGCGTGGACCACGAGGAGTTGATCTGGGCGATGACGCCGCCTTCCAGCTCGAAGATGCCGTACGCGGCATCGTCTGCGGTCGCGGTGTAGGGCCGGTTCTGCTCGTCCCACCGCTGGGGGATGTGCGTGACGGCCTTGGCGGTGACGGCCTCGACTCGACCGAACAGGTTCTCCAGCACGTAGTTCCAGTGGCAGAACATGTCGGTGGTCATGCCGCCGCCGTCCTCGGAGCGGTAGTTCCAGCTGGGGCGCTGCGCCTGCTGCCAGTCTCCCTCGAACACCCAGTAGCCGAACTCCCCGCGAACCGACAGGATGCGACCGAAGAAGCCTCCGTCGATGAGTCGCTTGAGCTTGAGCAGGCCTGGCAGGTAGAGCTTGTCGTGCACGACGCCGTTCTTGACGCCGGCCTTTGCTGCAGCTCGCGCTATCCGCAGTGATCCCTCCAGCGACTCGGAGATCGGCTTCTCCGTGTAGATGTGCTTGCCTGCGGCGATTGCCTTGAGGATGGATTCCTCGCGCACGGTCGTCAGCTGGGCGTCGAAGTAGATCTCATCCTCCGGGTTTGCCAGTGCCGCGTCGAGGTCGGTCGTATACCGGTCGACGCCGTGTCGCTCTGCGATCTCCTTGACCTTCTCGAGGTTGCGCCCGACGAGGACTGGCGCGACCTGCACACGCGAGCCGTCGGCCAGCTCGACCCCACCTTGGTCACGGATGGCCAGGATGGAGCGCACGAGGTGCTGTCGATACCCCATGCGGCCGGTGATGCCGTTCATGATGATGCCGATGGTCTTGGTTGCCATGTCACGTCCTCAGCTCGTACGGAAAGCGCTTGCCCACTAAGGTATATGGCCATCCGCACCTTCGCAAGACGTCTGGGTAAGCGTTTCCCGAGGCACCTAGGGGCTGCATTCCGCCGCGCGCACCCCAGGCGGTGGGGTCGACGACCCGTAGACTGGCCATGGCCTGGAAAGCGTTTACCTGTAATACTGGGACCGTGTTCCGCGGCTATAAAGGAGTGAGCTGTGCTAGATGTGGTCCCAGATCGCACTCTCGGGCTCTGCTCGGTAACATTGCGGCAGCTGTCCGTGGAACGCGTGATCGAAGTGGCTACGGCTGCAGGGCTTGGCTGCATCGAGTGGGGCGCTGACGTGCACGCGCCACCTGATGACCTTGCCCGACTGGACGAGGTTCGCCTCCGCACCGAGGACGCGGGCCTACGCGTGGCCTCCTACGGCTCGTACTGGCGCGCCGGAGTTGATGTCACCGCGCAGGCCCGCCGGGTGATCGAGGCGACGCAGCGACTGGGCACCCACCGTGTCCGGGTCTGGGCCGGTGCCGTTGCCTCGGCGGACGCCGATCCCACGACGCGCGAGCGCGTCATCGCGGCAGCACGCGAAGCAGCCGATATCGCGGCAGGACACGGGGTGTCACTGTCCTTCGAGTTCCACGCCGACACCCTGACTGACAGCGCCCAGAGCACGTTGGACCTGCTCCGGGAGGTGGACCACCCGTCTGTGTCCACGTACTGGCAGCCGCCGAACGACGTCTCCGACGCCGCCGCCCTCCACACCCTGAGGCAGGTCCTTGACAAGGTCAGCGCTGTCCATGTGTTCTCCTGGTGGCCGGCAACCCATCGCCTTCCACTTGTCGGTCGCCGCGACATGTGGCGCGCAGCCCTCCAGGTTCTGGCCACTCGGACGCCGGTGGACCTCCTGCTGGAGTTCGTCGTCGACGACGACCCCGACCTAGTGGCCTCAGAGGCTCGGGCGCTGCGAGCCCTGACAGACGGGAGCACCCAATGACCCACACGCCTTCGGCGGCACTCGCAATGGCTGCCGACCTTGCACCTCGGCTCCTGAGCGCCGCCGCTCAGTCGCGCCTGAAGTCCGCCTACCACGTCGACACGGCTCAAACCATCCGTGACTTCTCGGAGGAGGACGAGGCGGCCCTCGCCGGCGTGGAGGTTCTCATCACCGGGTGGGGCTCGCCTCGAATCGACGCCGAGGTGCTCGCGAAGCTCCCGAAACTCAAGGCGATCCTGCACGCCGCCGGGTCCGTCCGCGGCCACGTCGACCCGGCGGTCTGGGACCGGGGCGTAGCAGTCACGTCGGCCGCGCAGGTGAACGCCCTGCCGGTGGCCGAGTACACGCTGGCAATGATCCTGTTGAGCGCCAAGGAGGTCTTCCGTGCCCAGCAGCTCTACCACTCCGGAGGCCGGGTCGACACCCTCGAGGAGTTCAAGGAGGCCGGCTGCTACGGGCGTCGTGTGGGGCTGGTGGGCGCCTCAAGCATCGGGCGACGCGTGCTCGAACTCCTGTCCCCGTTCGACCTGGAGATCTGGCTGCATGACCCGTTCGTGAACCAGGCAGAGGCCGACCGCCTCGGTGTCCGGCTCGCCAACCTTGACGAGCTTTTGAGTTCCTGCAGCGTCATCAGCCTCCACGCTCCCCTGCTCGACTCGACCTATCACATGATCGACGCCAGGCGCATCGATCTTGTTCGGCAGGGCGCCACTCTCATCAACACGGCTCGCGGGGGTCTGGTGGACCATGAAGCACTCGTGACGGCCCTTGTCTCCGGTCGCTTCCGGGCGGTCCTGGACACCACAGATCCGCAGGAGCCGCTACCCGCCGACTCGCCGCTGCTCCACCTGGACAATGTCTTCGCCACGCCCCACGTCGCAGGAGCCCTCGGCAACGAGCTGTTTCGCCTGGGAGACCACGCTGTCGACAACGCGGTCCGTCTCGCAGAAGGCCGCGAGCTCATCGGGTTGGTCACCGCCGCGCAGCTTCAGACGATGGCCTGAGTGGCCTAGCGCGCCGAGTGGCGCGGCGTGCTCTCGCGGATCAGGACCTCGCCCCGAATCCGGCGGGTGCGGTGCGCCCCCCCCGCCGATGCGGTCGTGACGAGCTCGAGTGCAATCTCGCCCATGCGCTCCAGCGGCAAGCGAACGGTGGTCAGCTTGGGATGCACGTCACGAAGTGTGGCGATGTCATCGAACCCGGCAAGGGCCACGTCGCGCGGTAGATGCAATCCGGCATCTCGGCAGGCGGCCATGGCACCCACAGCCATCACGTCGTTGACCGCCACGACACAGTCCACCTCTGCCCGCGACTCCAAGAGGTGACTCATCGCGTCATGACCGCCGTCGCGAGTGAACGCACCATGGAGGACCACGGGCGCGGGCAGTCCCACCGCGGCCAGACCCTCACGAATACCTTGCACGCGGTCCCGCGCAGTGAGCAGCCGCGCTGGGCCTGCGAGCACCGCGAACCGCTGATAGCCCAAGGAAGCCAGCTGCTGGGCAAGCGCTTTGGCACCGCTGCGGTTCTCGACGACGAGGGTGTCAAGAGGCAGCTTCTGCTGGCTGATGACGACGACACGCCCGCCGGCACGCTCAAACGCTTCACATTCCTCTCGCAACCGAGCCAACAGCTCAGGGTCGTCAACACGACTGCCGGCCAAGATCACAGCCCGACTCCGTTGGCCGCGAAGCACTTGAAGGTAGTCGAGCTCTCTCTCAGGACGACGCATCGTGCTGCCGAGCGTCACGAGCAGGTGCGCCTCCTCCGCGGCACGCATGACGCCGGCGGCAATCGCCGCGAAGTAAGGATCTGCGATGTCATGGACAATGAGCCCCACAACGTTTGTGCGACCACGCGCCATGGCCTGCGCAGGCCCGTTCGCCGCGTAGTTCAGCTTCGCCGCAGCGATGAGCACCCGCTCCTGAAGGTCCTGCCGAACCTTACGCGTGCTGCCGTTGAAGGCACGTGAGGCCGTCGCCAGGGACACGCCCGCCTCATTGGCGACGTCTTGAAGCGTCACTGGCCCCGGCGACATGGCGTTCACTGCAGATCCTTCATCGAGTTGGATGCGGCGCCCGGGACGGGAAGCGCCTTCCCAATGCTAGCGCGGTCGAGGCGTGCATGCGGCGGGACGTGGCAGCTCCCCTCCTTTATCTCCGGACCTCCGCTACCCATCGCCACGCGTCACCTCAACCGCTTTCACGCGCAGGAGGGCCCGGTCGGCGGCCATCGTGGTCCCCTTCGTGCCGTGTCGAGCGGTCAGTCAGGCCCGATGCTGAGATTCGAAATGGACCTCTCGACGAGCAGCGATGTCCAGAGACGTTGGAAGGCGCCCCCATCCCCAGGGGCGCCTTCCAGGCTCTCACTCGAGCGGATACTGGCCGCCAACTATCCTTTGAGACCGGCCGAGGCCATTCCCTCAATGAAGTACCTCTGGGCTGCGATGAACAGGGCGATCATCGGAAGCACCGCCAGCGTGGCGCCAGCCATCAGGTAGGCCCACTGCACGTTGAGAGGGTCCTGCGAGAAGATCGCCAAGCCCACCTGGATTGGCCGAAGCGAGTCATCCCGTGTGATGAGCAGGGGCCACAGGAAGCTGTTCCAGGCTGCACCGATCTGGAAGACGGCGACGGTGATCACGGCGGGCTTGATGAGCGGCAGCATGATTCTGAAGAAGATCCCATACTCGGACAGCCCGTCGACCCTGGCCGCCTCGGCGAGCTCCTCCGGCAGGCTGACGAAGAACTGGCGAGCCAGGAAGATGTAGATCGGCGCGATGGCGTGCGGAATGATGAGTCCCCACCACGAGTTCAGCCAGCCGATGCCGCCCTGCCCCGTGATGCTGTTGCCGCCGAACAGCGGGATGGACTTCACGACCAGGAACTCTGGGATCAGGATCGCGTAGAACGGCACCATGATGAGGATCACGACGAACGCGTTGAGTGCCTTGCGGCCACGGATTGGTGTGCACGCGAGCGCGTAGCCGGCGGAGGTGGCAAAGAGCAAGGTGAGGGCCGTCTGCCCGATCGTGAGCACGGCGGTGTTCAAGAAATACCGCGCGAAGGGTGCTGCTGTGAGCGCCTCTGTGTAGTTCTGGAACCGCAGCTGATCGGGCAGCCAGGAGAACTCCGTCAGCTCGGACGGGGACTTCAGCGAGGTGAGCAGCATCCAGACGAACGGTGCGACCATCGCGACGGCGCCGAGAGCCATGACGGCGGTCAGGGCGTACAGACCGCGGCTTCGGCGGCCAGGGGCTGCGTGCGGCCTAGACATCGGAGCTCACCTTCTGAAGTCGCAGCCCGATGAGGGTGAAGACACCGATGAGGACAACCAGCACCACGGACTGCGCAGCCGCATACCCGAGCTGTAGGCCCTGGAACGCGTTCTCGTAGATTTCGTAGGTCATCACCGTCGAGCTCGACCCGGGCCCGCCCTTCGTCATGACGAACACGAGGTCGAACACCTGGAAGGATGCAATCGTCGACGTGACAAAGACGAAGAAGTGCGCAGGTCCGAGGGCTGGCCAGGTGACGTTCCAGAAGGTCTGCCACCGGTTAGCGCCGTCAAGCTGAGCGGCCTCGAGCTGGTCCCTGCTGACACTCTGCAGGGCAGCCAGGTAGACGACCATCTTCGCACCGAGGCCCTGCCAGACCCCCACCAGCATCAGCGACGGCAGTGAGAGGTTCGGGTTGGTGAGCCACCCCTGGGGAGGCAGTCCAAACAGGCCCAGAACGCTGTTCGCCAAGCCGACGTCCGGCTGGTATATCCAGAGCCACACCGTTGCCACGGCGACGGTTGCGGTGACCTGGGGCATGTAGTACAGCACCCGCATGGCGCCCCGGGCACGGATACCGGAGTTCAGTCCGAGCGCGATCAGCAGAGCGACTGCCATGGCGATAGGCACCGTCACCACGGTGTAGAGCACCGTGTTGAGCAGCGCCGTCCGCCAGCGGTCATCCGACATGAGCTGAACGAAGTTGTCGATGCCGACCCAGTGGTATGCGCCCAGGAACTGGTAGTCGGTGAAGCTGAGCGCCACGAGCATGACCATCGGCAGGAGCAGGAACACAGCTGCGTGGACCAGGGCCGGGGCCAGCATGACCCACCCGGCGCGCTTCCGGGACCCTTGCAGGCCTTGGGCCCTTCGCCTCGGGGCCCTGGGTGGCGGGGCAGCCGTTCGCCCCGCCACCTCGGTCTTGATTGCTGTCATGCTGACCTACCTCCGGTTGCTCGCCGTGCCTACTTGCTTGCCAGGCCCTGCAGGACCGTGGCCGCGTCGGCCTTGCCGAGCAGCACCGTGTCCAGCTGTGCACCGAAGTTGTTGCGCACCTCGAGCCAGTTTGTGCTGCCACCCTCGAACACCATGTGGTCGAGCTGGGTGGCCGCGAAGGCACTCGCGGGGTTGCTCTTCACCACGTCGAGCTGGTCGGCGCCGTCGACGGCAGGGACGCCGAAGTTCAGCTTGGCGATGTCCGATGCCGCCTCGGGTGAGCTGAGCAGCTTGATGAAGTCGTAGCTGGCCTTCGGCAGCTGCGACTGGGCGCCGACGGAGGCGAGCTGGCCGCCGGAGAACATGGCGGTGTCCTGCTCCTTGAGGTTGAAGAAAGTCAGGTCGTCGCAGCGGGCCTGGCCCACCTTGGCGCAGTCGATGTAGCCACCGGCCACCCCCATGGCCGCCTTGCCGGTGAAGACGAGGGGCTGGCCGTCCGGGGAGGCGAGGCCGAAGTCGCTGACCTTGTCGTCGTTGATGAGCGAGGACATCTCGTTGAGCGCCTTCTCACCCTCGGGCGTGGCGAAGTTTGGCTTGCCATCCTTGTAGAGGGGCTGGCCGAGGGCGCCGAGGAAGGTGACGAAGTCCTGACGGTACGACGTCGGAGGGGCCCAGAAGTCGAACCCGGCCTGGGTGAGCTTGCCCCCGTCGCGCTTGGTGAGCTTGATGGCATCCTCCCGAAGGTCCGCCCAGGTCTGCGGCGCCTTGGACGGGTCCAGGCCGGCGGCAGCGAAGGCCTTCTTGCTGTAGGCCATCGGCTTGGGTCCGAAGATGAGGGGCACGGCGTAGATCTTGCCGTTGTACTCTGCGGCGGAGAGGGCAGGAGCCGCGCCCTTGTTCAGGTTGTCGTTGGTGACACCGAACTCGCCGAGGTCCTTGAAGACGCCCTTCGATGCGAACGGGGGGATCCAGCCGATGCCGGTGACGTACACGTCGTAGCCCTGGCCGGAGGCGATGGAGGTGGAGATCTTCTCGTTCAGCGTGGCGAAGGTGGCGAAGTCGGGCTCGACCTTCACGTTCGGGTAGGTCTTGTGGAAGGCGTCGATGACCTTCTGGAGGGCAGCCTTTCCCTCGTTACTTGCGGGGTACGAGGGCACGAGTACTCGGATGGTTCCGGATGCGGATGTCGGGTTGCCATCGGCACCGCCGCCGGAGCCGCTGCCACTGCCACAAGCCGACAGGGCGACGATGGCGGCGACAGCCACCACCGCTGAGGGGGCGAATCGCTTGGACACTTGGAGCCTCTCTTCGTTGAGCGGAATGCGCTTTCCCGAGCACTATAAGTGCAGGCGGACCTAGCGGGCAAGCCCTTTCCCGTGATCCATCTTGAACCCTCGTCCACGACGACGCAGTTCACGTAGCCACGATAGGATGCGTGTCATGTCGTCCAGCGGGCCGAGTCCCAACGGCGGGCCTGCCGACGGCCCAGGCAGCCCGGGGGAGTTGCCCAGGTGGCTCGCCCTACCCGGCTACCTTGTCGTCCTCAACGTGCTGGCACTGGTGGCCTCACTGCCCGTGGTAACAGCTGCATCGTCCGCGATCGCCCTCCAGCGAGTGCTGGAGACGCTACTAAGGGATGGGGAGCCTGCACCCGTCGTGGCCTTCTGGCGCGCATGGTCTCGTGCGCTCAGGGACTGGACACTCGTTGGACTGGCGCTGTCGCTCGGTTTTGCCGGGGCTGCAGTCTCAGCCGTCTTCTGGCTCCGGATGGCCTCCCCCGTCTCGGCTGTGGCCCTTGTGTTCCTGCTCGTCGCCGTCGCCGTCGCAACGGCGACGTGGCTTGCGGCGCTCGAGTGTGCCGCACACGCGAACCCGCCCACCGTGCGTGGCGCCGTTCGCCTCCTAGCCCCCGTGCTGGTGAGATCCCCCCTCGCTGCGGCGGGGGCTGCGGTAGCCACCTTCGCGTGGTTGGCGCTAGTCGGCCAGAAGCCGGTCATTCTCCTGGTGGCCGGGCCCATGGTTCCCGCGCTGGTGGGTAGATGGGCGTTCCACAGACGAGCAGCTTCCGAAGGACGGCCCTAGATTCGGGCAGGCCAGGGCGGGGTCAACGACGGAATGGAGTAGCAGGCTTGGACAACGCCTACGCGGAGCGCCGCTCTGACACCTTTGCGCGAAGGGTTCGTGAGAGCACGTCTGCCGGCAGTTCGAAAGAGACTTGCCGGCATGCCGGGCATACCCCGCCGCGACGGTCCAGTCGCCAGAGACTTAATGAAGCGTCTGGGTCTCGTGGCCGTCGTCATGCGGGTGCGTCCCGCTTGATCTGGCTTCGGTAGTCGGTGTGCTCGTACTCCCCGGGCGGCACCATGCCGATGCTCGAGTGGAGCGGGCCGTGTTGAACCACAACACGCAGCCGCCGGTCGCGAACTCAAAATCGGTGATCGTGCTCAGCGGCCGGTCGTGGAAGACCGGCGAGGTGATGCACTCGGTCATGTATGGCGCGATCGGGCCCTCCATCAGCGCGTTGAGGCCCCAAGTCAGGCGGCGTGCTCGAAGGTCTCTTCGAGGCGCAGGAGCGGCACGGATGATGGCGAAGGTTTCGCGGGCGAAGTATCGCTCGCGGACTCGGAGGGTGTCGTGGCGGCTGTCGCCGCGCGCGCGTCGCCGGACGGCGAACTCGCGGGTCCGGGGGGTGGTGGGTCAAGCGGTTGCTGGCGATCGTCCGCAGAGCGTTGGCTCGGCTCGGTCGCCGCGACGGCTGAGCCGGTGCCGGTGGGTCTGCACTGTGGATGCCGATGCGCAGGTGCGCATGCGTCGGACCGCGCAACAGTCGTCGACCGGCCGGGTCCGGCCGCTACCGGCTGGGCGAACGGATGATTGCGACACGGACCAACAGGTGATTTACTCGCGGCAAGCGCTTTCCACTCTTCGACGCCACGGTCTGTTCGATGCGAGCAACGTTCGGGCACCGCATTGTCGGCCGGTCAGCGCCTTCGACCACGCAACTGCACTCATCCAAGGACGCCCCATGTCGACAGCGCGCCTGCGCCCCTTCCTGAGCCTGTGGTTCGGCAACTTCTTCGAACCCTTCTATAGCGACGCGGAGGCCACCAAAGCGGGAATCGCGGACGCTGCCGGCCTGGGGTTCACCAGCATCAACTTGGACTCCAAGGCGTGGCGGGACTTCTTCGACCGGTACGAGGGCAAGCCCGCCAGCACCTATGTCGCCATGCAGGAACTGATGATGGACGAGGCCGCCCGTCACGGCCTCGACTACACCTGTCTGGCCCTGTACCTGTGCGGGGACAACCTCTACCCGTCCATCCGGGACGTGCCATCCGTGCGCGGGGAGGAGCCCTCGCGACCGGACGGCACCCTAATGGGCACGTACAAGTACTGGTCGCGCGTCGCTCAGGACTCGATGGTCGAGCACGTCCGCGGACTGCTGCGCCTCTACGGGGCGGGCATGCACCGAACCCCAGAGGGCAAAGTCGTCATGCAGACGATGTTCGACCCGATTCCGAAGCCGAGCTTCGACGAGGAGGGCCGCACCAAGTACCTTTCGTGGCTCGCGACGCGCTACGAAGGCGACATCTCCACCCTGAACCAGCGGTATGCGCTGGACTCTCCGGGCTTCGACGCGCTGACCCCCCATGAGTATTGGCTGCGGCCCGAGGAGCTGAACTGGGTCGGGTGCGCACGACCGAGTGTTTCGGACTTCGCGAAGCGCACCCCTGACTTCCACCGCTGGGTGGATAACCAGACCCATCTGGCCGACGTGCTTCAGGACTACCTGCGCACGATGCGACGCCGATGGAACGAGCTCGACACCGACCTCTTCGTCGAGCCGGTGTTGCACCAGTGGGGTTACTTCTTCAACCCGCCGGGACAACCCGACTGGCAGACAGGGCAGCGGGCACTGGACGTGTACAAGAGCGCCGAGCACGTCGACGGAGCGCTGTTCATCGCTTCACCCCTCAACGCGGAGAATCGCCCGGATGCCATGGCCCTGAGCGTCGAGGCGTCCATCGCGCGTTGCGCGAACGCCGGCAGGGCGTTCACGGGCGGCCTCTACCTGGGCCGGCACATCAACCAAGACGTCTACCGGACCGTGCCGCCGGCCGAAGCCATCGCGACCCACGTCGCCAACGGGGCCTCCCGGATCCACGCCTATGGGTATAGCGGTCTCGACGACGGGGGTGTCATGTTCCGCATGGATGAGCTATTCCGGCAGTCCTTGCGGGCGGGTAATGAGTGGGCGGCGCAGGTCATCCCGCTGCTGGACGGGCGGGAGCGTGCGAAGGAGGTTGCGATCCTGTTCCCGGCCGAGATGAGCCTGCTCGAGCCGCTCGAGGTCGACACCGACGGACGGCATCGGATGGACCTTCTCGGCTGGTACGAGCAGTTCACCGACTGCGGATGGCACGTCGACATCCTGCACCCCGACCAGGTCGTCTCCGGGGCGCTGCTGCGCGACTACCAGCACCTCGTCATGCCGACCAACTCCCTCTACGACCTCGCCGACGACGCGACCAGAGAGGCGCTCGAGGCTTCGGTGCGGGCGTTCGTGGAGGGCGGCGGAACGGCGTTGCACGGGCCTGGCTGCAAGCTGGCGCAGAGTGCGCTGGGCGTCATCGAGCAGGAGCACCCGTTCGACTGCATAGCGTGGCGCGAGGACGTGATCCCGCACGGCTGGTCGACGGTGTCGTTCGAGACCGGCACCGCCCTTGGGCGGTTCATCCAGTCCGGCGCCAGCGCCATCTCCGAGCACACCATCGGTCAAGGGCGCGTCTACTCCTTCGGCTTCCAGTGCGGGTACTCCTACAGCCGCGCGTCGATGCCCATCGTTCCCCCTGAGTACGGCAAGCGCGAGATGCATCCCGTGGTCTTGCTCGAGCAGACACCGGTGGAGCTCCTGGTGGGCCGCTCCCCTCTTATGACGATCGCACCGCTCAAGGGGGTGGAGTTCGCCCGGTTCGGCAACCAGCTTCTGGTCACGAATCATCGCGCGAGCCCGATCGACATCAGCGCCATTGCGGCCAGCCGTGCGATCGCGCAGACCCCGTCGGGGCCCGGACTTCTCGCCGGACATGCCGCTGTTTACCTCGAGCTTGCCTAGAGGGCTCGCTCCCCGGATGCCACGGACACGGCAAGCTGCAGCACGCAGGCGCGCGTCGTGACTCGGACGCGCTCGTTGTGGAGACGGGGTACTGCTTCAACCTCGACGGCGCGGCCGTTTACCTATCGCTCGCCTCGATCTACATCGCGCAAGCGACGAACACCGAGCTGTCCGTCGGGCAGCAACTCGGCCTGCTCGCCGTCATGCTCCTCACGTCCAAGGGAGTGGCCAGCGACGCCGGCCGGCTCGCGCCGGTCGAGTCGCCGAGCGGGTTGGGAGTGGCCCTGCGCCGTGCCATGAGCAGGGATGGGGCCGGGTGGTCCTCGCCTTGCGCGGCAATAAGAGCACCGACGGTGGCGTGACCCTCCTGACGACTGTCGGAGCCGAGCTCCCGACCGACTCAGCGGAACTCGGGCAGCAGGTCTGGTGTGATCTCCGTCTATGACCGCGTAGGCGTGGCTTCCCCGCCAGCCGCACCGGGACCACGCGGTAACCGCCGGCTCCGCTCAGCATGCCCTGCGCTTCGGTACGGCCCCGCGGGGGACCCCCATGGGAGCCTCCCGCGGGGGCTGGCGCTTACGCAGGGGCTCGCGAGCTCGGGTCGAACAGGACGACTGTCTCCCCAGGCGCGACATACCGTTGCTGCTGCAGGGTGACGCGGGCCCCGGTGGCGCAGTCGATGCCTGAGCCGGACGCTTGGGCTCGCCACGCGAATGTCTGGTCCGACGTGGTGTTCATCGCGATGTGGTATCCGGCATAGGACAGCGAGTAGAAGGGTGCCCTGCCGACCCCGATCGACTCGACGCCAACTCCTGTCGCGCCGAGCGCGGGGTCCATGTCGCTGGGGGTGTGCGCGACGGGAAGCCGCTCGCCCGCGAAAGCCTGGTGAAGGGTCGGCCCGGAAGGAGCCCAGCCGCCCGGCACGAGGGTGTTGCCGTCGCTGTCGTTGATCGCGTAGTCCCAGCAGACCCAGTCCTGCACGGTGAACGTGCCGACGGGCGGGGTCGACCCGAAGTCGACGTCACACCGGATGGTCGCGCTGCGCTCGAGGTCGGGACGGAGCAAGTGGACGCGCGACCAACGGTTGACGGCCTGCCGCGCCCGCCAGTACAGCGAGACGTAAAGCAGCTCGTCGCCTCGCTTGAGCGCAATCACGCCGTCGAGCTCGTCGGTGAAGAGGAAGTCGGGCTGGTTCCAGCCTCCCGGCAGGCGCGCGGGACTGGTCGCCTGCCGCAGAAACGTGGGCAGATCCTTGGTGATGAATTTGCTGGCGGTCAGGCCGATGCGTGAGGACAGGTCGGTGTGCAACAGCTCCAGCATCGGGCCGAGCTGGCCGTCTGCCACGAGCTCCTGCGTCCACCCGACCAGCTCAGGGGTGGGGAACGTTGCCGCAAGCTGCATCGGGTTGATGTCCTTGTCCACCGGCACCGCGTAGTCGGCCTCGCCGGGGTAGTGCTCGTTGCGCCAGCCGATAATTGTCTCCAGCTTCATGACGCGATTGCCGTCGGTGTCCGCACCCTCGTGGCGGAACCATCCCCGAGCGGTGAGGACCTTCAGGATCTGCTTGCGCAGGATCTCGTCGGTGGCGGAGATCGCCCCGGTCGTGACTGCCTCGTAGATCGAGGTGAGCAGGTCGGCCAGGATCTCGCCGTAGCCGCCGACGTACCCGAGCTCCCGGCTCAGGCCTTTGGGGGTGTAAAGGTAGTAGTGGTGGCCTAGCTTCCACTTCTTTGACCCGTCTGCAAACTCACCAGAGCTCAAGGGGGTCAGGCCGACCGCCTCGTACAGCCATTCACGGGCCTGCGGTTCGGGCCAGGCGTCGGTCGGCGACAGGAGCGTGAGCGCCTTGTTGCACAGGTAGATGCCGAGGCTGGTGAACTGGACCTGGTTCGTATAGTGACGCTGGTTCTGGCGCCAGTGGTCGCGGCTGGCGAGGAGCATCTCGCGGTATGCGCTGCGTCGGCTGGGCAACCCGTCGGCCTTGGGCGGATCCCCGGCGGTCTGGATCAGGTCGACGTCGTCGAACCAGGCCGTCCCTTCACCGCGGACGCGAAGGTCGATGCGCACGCTCGTCGCGTCGGAAGGGACCGTGACATCCGCGATGATCTGGGTCCAGTCCTGGCTGCCCCTGAGGTTCCCGAACTTCTGATCGGCCTTGGCGGCGCCGGCGGCGGTGTAGAAGATGACGTCCAGGTAGGCGCCGTCGATGCCTGAGAGGTTCTCCGTCCGACACCAAGCCGACACCCGGTAGGTACCGGAGCCGACGAGCGGTCGGTACTTGCCGTTCAGGCTGACGCCAACCGTGCTTCCCGACGTCCCGTTCGGGTTCGCGACCACTTTCAAGGACGCCGTGCCGCTATGCCGGGCCTGGGTGTCGACCTCTTGGGTGCCAGTGCTTCCGCTGCCCCACGTCGACCTCGCCCACCCGACGAGTCCAACTTCAAATCCTGGGTTGGTGACCGCGGTCGACCCTTGGGAAACAGGCCGGTCGAGCAGCGGTTCGATGTCGGCCCAGAGCCGGTCAATGGCTTGGCCAACGCGCCCGAAACCGAGCCACTGCTGTCCTGATGAGGTGAGCAGGGTGGAGTCCTTCTTCCACGCCAGGTAGTAGGCGTCGATCGCTTCGGCGACCTTCGTGACCGCTCGCGGCTGATGGTAGGCGGGACCGTCTGGCCACTCGTAGCCGTGCACGAGCGTCATCCAAGCCCACGGGTCCATCGTTGAGGGTGGGGTGGCGTCCAGCAGCGCGGCCTGGTCGTTGAGGACACGGTCACGGACGAGCTGGATCGCGGCCGCCGAGTCGTCGGCCCGCTTGCCGAGCCCCGCACCCGGTCCGAACTCGTCGTCCTGACCCGGGGTGAAATACGGGTCGGTGTGCGTGTAGGCCGCGTAGATGGGCCGCGTGGCGTGGGTCATGGGCTTGTAGAACGCCTGAGCGCTCCCGCCGTAGGCCCAGATCCGTCCCATGGCGCGGATCTCGACCTCGAGGCTCTGACGCCCTTCGGTCATCCGCTCGGGCAGCGGGATCGTGTGCAGGAAGAAGTGGCCGGCGATGCGGGGGCTGAGGCTCATCTGGTCGAGGTTGTCGACGGGTCCTTGGTCGAACCAGCCGACGATCTTGCCTCCCACGAAGAGCTGAAGGCGCCACTCGTCGTTGAGGTCGGCCCAGTCCTCACCCCAGAGCTTGATGGACAGGTAGGTCGTCTGCTGGGGGTGGACCTTCATGGTGAAGGACATGGTGCCGCCCCACATGTCGGCGGGGTCGTTGGCGCCAAGGACGCGAGCGGTCTGGCCGACTGCCCCTGTCATGCAGCTGGTGAGGGTGCCTGTGAGCTGGTGCGCCGCCTCGGAGGCAGGCGTGCCGAAGACGAGACGGTCCCGGGCGGCCGAGGCAGCGCCGTCTGCAGGTCCCGCTGTCCCCGCCGATGCCGGCTCGCCCGTGACGGCCCACAGGTAGGCGCCCGCGGCGCCAACGGCCCCGTACTTCATGATCTGTCGCCGGCTGAACTCAGCCATGTGTGGTCTCCTTTGTCCACTCCCCGGCACCGTTCGCACCTGGGGTACTGCCAGCGCTGCGAACAGCGCGCTTGTCGTGCACCTTGATGTCGCCGATAACCGGCGGCGCTTGCTGACGCTGCCGCACTCTCCAGATCTCAGATCCGGTTGAATGGCCATCGCCAGGTCGCGCAAACGCCTGCGTTCACCAAGCGCGCGTCCGCGCTACTTCAGCGTCGACGCGCAAATGCGAAGGTTTTCGCAAGCCGGTGGCATGGTGGGGCCGCCCGGTCTACGTCGGGAACGGCCGCCCCGGATGGGTGCGGAGCGGCCGTTCCGTTTCGCGTGCCTGCTCGGTCAGCCGACGGCGACGCTCACCGACTTTCGCGTGACGTCGTGGCCGTCGTCGCCGACCAGGACGATCGACTGGTCACCGCTGTCGCGAGGGGTCCACACGATGACGTTACGGTCGAGCCGTGCCCCCGGCGGCAGGGTCTCAGCGGTGATCTTCACCGCGTTCCCGTCCGCGTCGTAGGCCGACACCGGGATGCGAACCTCTGAACCGGCCTGCACCAAGTCGGGGACCTGCACCGTGAGCTGTGGCGGCTCGGCGTTCACCGGGTCGGCTTGCACCTGCTTGAGGACCAGCGGGGCATCCACCGTAATGAAGAGCAGGTGCGCTCGCTTCGGCGATGGCATGAGCGGCAGCCTTGCAGTCCTCAGCTGTCCGTCAGGCGAGGCCGGCAGCACGCCGACAGCGATCGGGTCCGACGTCATCGTGTCGGAGTGGACCGTGACCGAGACCGGTCCTGCGCTGCGGTACCGCAGCGCCAAGGTCTGTGCGCCAGACTTGAACTCGACGGGCGGAAGCGCGATCGCGCTCTGTCCTTGTACGAGAAGCGCGGACTCGGCGCCCAGGACGGTCGAGTGACCCTCGGGGGTACCCATCACGGCCGTTGCGGGAGTAGCGACGTAGGGGTCGACGCCTTCGGTCCAGCGGACCGTGCCCAGCGAGACGTCCGCGCCGCCAGTCTGCACGAGGTAGACGTCCTTTCGGCCGACCACGGCCCGCGCCTCCTGCGCGCGCTGCACCGGCAGCCACACGCCACCGGTGTCCGGCAGTGCGTACGTTGCCACGGCCGGTCCGTCCGGGGACCCGGTGCGCAGCTCGAGAGTGGCCGGGCCGGTGGTTCGGACCTTGGCCGTGAAGGACTGGGCGCCGTTGTCGAAGTCCAGGTCGCGCCAACCGATGGAGGCGCCCGCTGGGAGGGTGACAGACTTGTCAGGACCGGGCTTCGTCCCCTGCTGGGCGGGGGCGGCGGCCGCCACGTTGTCCAGCTGCGCGGACCCGGACGCGACCTTGATCCAGTCAACCGCGCCCTGCCAGTGGTACACGTTGTTCGACCCAGTGAACGTGAGCACGATGGTGTGCTTGCCCGTCATCGGCCGTGTGAGCCGTGTCGCGGTCGTCTGGAAGATCGTGTACCACCCTGTCGGGGCGATCGTGGCGTTACCGATGAGCTCGCCGGTGGGCGAGTCAAGGTGGACGGCCACCTGGGTCGGCACGGTTGTGCTCGCCCCACCACGCAGCAGGAACGTGTCCCGCGGAACGTCACCGAAGTCGAAGTTCGCATACTTGATCCACCCGCCCTGCTGGATGTCGCGCACGATGAGTCGCGACCCGTCGGCGTCGACCCAGGGGTCGTTGCGGACGTCGTTCTTGCCTGAGGTCTCCGTCCAGTCGGCAGCGGCGACTCGCTCGAAGGAGGGGTCCGGGCCGTAGTTGCCGTTGGGCGCCGGCGGACCGGCGGGCTTCCCCGATGATGCTGCGGCGGCCGGCGTCCAGAGCAGGTCGTTCCAGTCCGAGCCGATCTGCTTGGCCATCGCGGACAGGTTCGGCATGTCCTTGTCGGCCACGCCGAGCTCGTAGTGGTAGTGGTTGTAGATCAAGGCCTTCAAAGGCGAGTTGACGTTGAACTCGCTGAGCTTGCCGGTGAATTCACCGCGGGTGGTGGGCGACACCTGCTTGTAGAGGGTCGTGGGGTTGAGCTGGTGGGGCGTCCACGGGACGTCGTAGCCCAGGTTGTACTTGGCGAAGAACTCCGCGCCCGAGAGCAGCCTGTTGTTGCGGTAGGCGAACAGGTCGGTCCCCAAGTCCCCGAGGTTGCCCTCGCGGGACTGGATCCACGTGGTCTGCGCGATCTCGGCCAGCGTCGTCAGGTCTCCGTGGGCGTGCGGCTGGTCGCGACCCATCTCATTGAGCTGGCCGTTGTCCCTGATCTGACGGTCCAGTGAGAAGTCCTGCCCAGGGACGGGATTCGTCCCGACGGTGGCACGGTTCAGGTACTTCGCGAAGAGCGCCTTGTCGTCGAGGAAGACGGCCGCGGCGAACAGGGCAATGTGCCCGTAGCCGGCCTGGTTCTGGAACATGTCGTCGCGGTCGACGCCGACGGGCGGCGGTGATGCCACGATGCGCAGCAGGTGGCTGAATGCGGCCGTGTCCGCGTCGGTCCAGCCGGATCCCTCCGTGTACCTGAGGATCTCGGCGGCGCTGGCCATCCGTGCAACACCTGGGGCGGCATGGATGAACTCGGTCAGGTTGGTCAGCTTGGCGGACCACTGGCGGATGATGTCGAGTGCCTTGTCCCGGTAGGCTGGATTGCCGGTGACATACCACTCCAACGCGTTCGCGTGGGCCGCGAAGCCGTCAGTGCCGATGGTGTACTCGATAGGCCGGTTGAACCCCTCGACGACCGCCAGCGGCCCCTGAAGCCGGTAGTCGCTGCTCGCGCGCGGATCCTCCCGCACCTGCTCGTAGGCGCTACGCCAGGGTTCGACGCCCTTCTGCACCATGTCCCGCATGAGGTTGAGCTCGTCGCGAGAGCTGACGATCCCCGGGTGCGCGAAGCCTGCGGCGCTGATGACAGTGCCTTGGCCGCGACCGATGTCCGGATCGACGATCGCGGAACTCCCGACCGTCGAGGCGACCAGGCCATCTACGCCTGAACTCGCGGCTTGCGCGCGGTCGACCGAGCCAGCGCTTACCAGCGCGAACGCCAGTGTGGCGGTGAAGAGAGTTGTGAGAAGCCGACGCCGGCTACTCAGTGAAACGTGCATTGCGATCTCCTGTGACCTTCTCAATGTGGCGGTTGCCCTCGCGCGTGACGTGAGCTTCTGAGGGTCGGGCCTCTGATACAGCCAGCCGACCACTAGGGCCGCGCCTCGTTCGCCGATTCCTCTGTGCCAGTTGGCCCCAGAGTTGTTCTGCTCAGATATTCGCTTGCGGAATGCGCTTTCCAGCCTACGGCGTGATCACCATACTGGCGCGGTTGTCCAAGATCAACCCCTTGGCCGAAGCGACTGTCGTGGCACCCGGTCGAAAGTTGAGGCTGCCCGGCATTCGTCGTCCAGGCGGGGCGGCGCCGGGAGCCCGCCCTGGTCCTGCGAAGCAAAGGCCGGCCAAGGGCGACCGCCGCGTGACGGCGGCACTCGGCTCAGCAGGTCACGCATGTGCCCGCTCATGCAACCGGCAACCGCCTCCAACTCTTCGAGCGACATCGCCGAGCTTCACCCCATCCATCCCCCCGGCACCACATGCTCACCGGAGCCCAGGCGAGCTCAACAGGACGGAGGGGCTCTATGCCGCCGTACTCGGGCGGGGCCCCGTGCACGTAGACCTGTTCATGGCGGACATGAGCTTCACCAACCTCTGGGCTGGGGCCTCAGGCAGCTCGAGCCAAAGGACGCGGGGCCCATCACATGGGTCCTCAACGGTGGCAAACCGCACGTACGGCGCCAGAGATACCGGGTGGAGGCCCAGGTCTCGACACATTCGCGCCGAAGACCTACCATGTTTGCGGTAAACGCTTTCCAGCATAGGAGTCGACTGATGTTCAATGGTCAACCGATCCGGCGTCGTTCCGTACTACATGGAGCTGCGGCCGCTGCGTTCCTTGGCACTGTGGGCGCCAGTCGTGCGGCTGCCACCAATGCGTCTGGCCAACCCCACGTCGTGCAGTCGCCAGATCATCGGCTGCTACTGAAGCTGTTTCACACGCCCGCGGGGCTTTACTGGTCGATCGTCCACGACGGCTTCGAGGTGGTACGTCGCTCTGATCTCGGGCTTCTCCTCGCGGGGGACACAGAGCCGCTCGGTGCGGGGGTCAGTCTGCTCGGGAGTTCCTTGGCGGAGAGCCGCAATTCCTACCGGCCGCCCTATGGGAGGTTCGCGGATCTGGATGAGAGCCACAACGAACTGACGTCGCGCTTCTACGACTCCGCTCGCAGAGTGGAGTTCCTTGTGCAGGCCCGGGCCTATAACCAGGGTGCAGCCCTGCGGTTCGTTCTCTTGCGCGCCCCCGCGCCTGCGCTAGAGCTGCGAGGGGAGTCGACGACCGTCGTCCTGCAGTCGGGGTCCCTCGTGTGGGCCAGCCGCGACGAGAGCGACTACACGCGTGTACCTGCTCACTCGATTCCAGTCAGTACCAACCAAGTGTCGGACGTGGGCCCTCTTGCTGACACACCGGTGACGATTGAGGTGCCCACGGGGCATCGACTGAGTTTGGCCGAGTCCGCGCGCGAACACTACCCGCGCATGCTTGCCTCATCCGTGGACGGCCAGACAGACACTCTCGGAGTACACCTCGCGACCTCGGCTCAACGTGGAGGTGGCCCCACCGATACGACCTTCGCCGTCGAACTGCCGTTCATCACACCATGGCGCACACTCACGATCGGCGCGGACGCCAGTGCGCTGGTGGACAACGGCGACCTTGTCACGCTGCTGGGACGGGAGAACATCCTCGGAGACACTTCGTGGATTCGCCCGGGCAAGGCATACCGCACGGGGCTCACCACCGCGGCCGGCATCCAAGCGGTTGATCTTGCTGTCGTCAGGAACCTGCAGTATGTCCACTTCGATGCTGGGTGGTACGGCCCCGAGTTCAACAACTCGTCCGATGCCACCCGCCCCATCGACGCCTTGGACCTGCGACAGGTCATTGACTATGGCCGACAGCGCGATGTCGGCGTCACTGTCTACGTGAATCGTCTGGCCGCCGAGCGGCAACTTGACGAGATCACCGAGCTCTATCCCGAGTGGGGCGTTGCCGGAATCAAGTTCGGGTTCCTCAGGGAAGGAACGCAGGAGGAGAACGACTGGACCTTTGAGGCCATTCGCAGGTTCGGCGAGGCTCACCTGTTGGTCAATGCTCACGACAATCTGCGCCCTGCAGGACTCGAGCGCACGCTTCCGAACTACATCACCATGGAAGGTGTCCGAGGCAACGAACATTTTCCCACTCCTCGCCACAACGTGGCCCTTGCCCACACGCGCAACCTCAGCGGACCGATGGACTACACCATCTGCTACAAGCAGTCGCGGCTGCAGACCACTTCAGCCCACCAGTTGGCAATGGGCGCCGTCTACTACTCCGCCTTGTCGTGGCTGTATTGGTACGCATCGCCCACCCAGTTCCTGACTGGGCCCTCCGAACTGTCCTGGTTCGACGCCATGCCGACGACATGGGACGAGTCTCGCGCGCTGAGCGGCGACGTAGGTGAGCATGTGGCCATTGCCCGTCGACACGGCCACACGTGGTTCCTCGGGGCAATGACGAACGAGTCACCTCGACAGGTCCACCTCGACCTCTCCTTCCTTAAAGAGGGCCGATGGACGGCTCACCGCTACGCGGACGGCACTGCCTCCACGGATCCCAGAGCCACCCCGGTCGTCCAAAGTATCGAGGCAGTCGACTCTTCCTCCGCGCTCGCACTGGACTTGGCGCCCGCCGGTGGTCAGGCCATCCGATTCGAGCCGGCGTAACGCCACGCCGCTACTCGCGATCGTGGCAGGACGCCCGCGAGACGCGTCGTGTCCCCGGCGAGGTGTCCATTGCCACAGAGGCGCCACGATCCGTCCGCAGGCGGGGGCACGACACCGCAGGGCCCGCCTGTTGGTTCATCAGGCGCCTCCCGCCGACCGAAGTTGCGCCCTTGACCGTGCGCCCTGGCCTGCTGCCGGCG
This sequence comes from Humibacillus xanthopallidus, assembly GCF_006716675.1. Classification (GTDB taxonomy): domain Bacteria; phylum Actinomycetota; class Actinomycetes; order Actinomycetales; family Dermatophilaceae; genus Humibacillus; species Humibacillus xanthopallidus_B. Next base: position 144,453 of record NZ_VFPM01000001.1, read on the forward strand.
CGATGACCCGGCAGCTGCCGCAGCGCGTCCCGGATCACGGTGATGTGCTCGACGACCGTGTTGGAACCGGCGTTGCCCTTGCGCAGCAGCACCGCCAACGGTTCGCCCGTCCCGTCGCTGCAGTGGTCGACGAACCCAGTCAGGGGATGAAAACCGAACCCGCGTTTGAACGTCGGCGCCGCCTGCTCCTTGTCCGAATGCGCCGTCACCAGCGTCCCGTCCACGTCGATCACCAACGGCTTGTTCGCGCTGGCCTCGTGGTCCGAGGCCCGGTCCCCGGCCAGGAACCAGGCCTGCGCGCGGGCGGCACGGGCCGAGTTGATCGCCGTGAGTGTCTTCGTCGCATCCTTGGCGAGGGCGGCGAGGGTGCGCGAAACCGTCGCGTCCGAAGCGACCGTCCCGTACACCCCGGCTCCGCGCGCAGCAGCGCGACATCCAGCTCGCTGCGCTCAGTTGTCCCGTCGCTGATCACGAGGCAGGTGTACGAGATCCACAGGCGCCATCGATCACCTGGTCGCTGGACTGCTGGTAGCTGGTCCCTCTGCGGCCCTGGACATACTCGCCGTCGCTCCCCAAATGAGCTTGGGAGATGAAAGACAGGCGAGACGACGATCACCTGACGCATGAGCGGCTGCGTGCCGCTGCTTGGCACGCGGGGCGCTGAAGAACGTGATGGGGCCCCGAATCCGGCTTTGGAGCAAGCAATTTCACCTGGTGCGCGCCGTCCGGGGCACTGATGAAGGCGGCGGCCCCGGCCGCTGTCGTGACCGCCTGGGTGACCCGCTCAACTGCGCGCGTGAGTGAAATCCGGACCAGGTCCGGGAGCGCGACGGGCCGGTCTTGGGCGTGGTCGACGGGACGCACCCATGCCTCGGTCGAGACGTTGCCGTACGTGCCGCGCGCCTCGAGCGCCATCGCCAAGGCGTTGACACTGCGGGCCGACGCGAGCACATGCGGGTCCGCTGTCGCCTCCAGGAGGGCGTACGCGAGGTCCGTGGACGTCGCGAGCCCGAACTGCAGCGTCTGGGCGACCTGCTTCAGATCCACTCTTGCGGCCAGGGTTTCAACGCTCGCAACACCGGTGCCCTCGTGAATGATCTCGAGCGTCGCGGCGCGGATCTCGTTGGCTGCCGTGACCAGGTCACGCTCCAGCCCACGACCGCCAGACGGTGCCAGCTGCCCCCACGCCGTCGCGAGGCCGACCCAGCTCGCTTGGGCGGACTCGAGCGCGGGCGCGAGGCGGGTGCGGTACTGGCCGGGTTCGATCGAGCCGGTCTCGGCGCCGGCGCGTAGCAGCGTCTGGCTGGCGAATGCGGTGTGTGCTTGGGTCTGGGCGATGAGCGTCATCGTCGCGGCGGTGATGGCGCCGGCCAGGGCACGATGGGCCTGGATGTCCCAGGTGGCGAGGGCCTGCCGGAGCCGGTCCGGCTCCGGAAGTGGTTTGTGTTCGCCGTGCAGCGCTGCGGGGAAGGTGCCCCAGACGTAGGAACCGGCCAGCTGCTCGAAGGCCGCCATCCGATCACGCGCCTCGACGGTGCGTTTCATCGACTCAGCCGGCAGCGCGGCGCGTTTCGAAGCGGGCATGGCGGCGAGGTAGCGCAGGTCGCGGTTCAGGGCGACCTGAACTCCGTGGGCGCCGACGTAGAGGACGTGCACCAACCGTGCCTTGGCAGCGTCGAGATCCGACCGGACCTCGGGCCGCATCGGGCGGACATCGGTGCGACGACGCGGCAGCAAGCCAGCCGCCGTGGTGAGGTTCTCGCAAACCCGTAGCAGCCGATCGTCCCCCGGCCCCTCTCCGGGCCACTGGCGCCGCCGGGCGGCCTTCATCAGGCTGGCGTTCATCGTCTGGAGCTGCTCCATCAGGACCTGGTCAGGATCGCGGCGCTCGAATTCGTTTGCGCTTGCCGACGATTCGGGGAAGGCGCGCCACAGGTCGGCCGCGGCTTCGACGACCTCGCCCCAGGTCCGGACCATGACCCGTCCGTCCATCAGCGGGGTGTCCATCAGCACGTCGCGCACAAGGAGGTCGCAGTCCAGCAGCAGCTCCCCGACGCTGCGGCCCTCGAGGGCGGGCATCATCCGTGCTCTCGCAGGAGGTCGCACAGCGCGACGACGACTCGGCTGCTCCCCCTGGGCAGCGAGTCGATCGGGACCGTGCGGGTCAGGGCCTCCGCCGCGCAAACCAGCTCGAGCGGGTCGTCACGGTCCAGGCGCGACTCGGCGGTCTGGATGTCGAGGAGCTCGATGTCGGCAGGCAGCAGGGCGCAGGCTTGGATGGCGGCGACCCGGGCTCCCAAGCCGAGATCCGACAGGGCGAAGGACTCCTCGAGCCCGGGCGGCGCCGGGTCGGCGGCCAGGAAGTTCAGGCAGCGATCCGCAGCAGCCTCCAGGAGCAGGATCACCCCAGCGAGCACAGCCAGGCCTTCTGCGCCCGGCGTCATCGTCTCCGGTGTCTTCGACGTCATGGCGCGTCCCCTCTTGGTCGGATTGGATGGCTGTCTTCATCCACGCAGACAGCGCCAGCGGCGATCCGCCTCGGCGCGGGCCTGTGGATAACCCACGGGGTGTCGGTGCGTGGGCGGACACTGGGCTTACGGACGAAAGCCGGGCGGCCGCCTGCTGACGATCAGCCAGATCTCGACTGATCGGGCGGCGTTGTCGCTCGGCATGGGGGTGGGTGTGATGGGGGTACCGCTGACCAGGGTGCTGGCGCAGACGCCGAGACTTGCCGTCAGCACTGTTGTGACGGCGGCGCTGGCCGCGCTGCTGCCGGGCCCAATCGGTTGGCTCCTCTTCCTCAGCGTCCTATGTCTGGGGCTCGCCCTCCTGGCCGGCGCCGGCGAACACGCGGCGGTACGTTGGCTGTTCGGTGCCCGCGCGTTGACGCCAGCCGAGGCTGCCGCGCTGGCACCCGCGATCGTCCTGCTCTGCCAGCGCGGCCTGGGACCGCCGCTGGTTCGCCTGTACCTCTGGCCCGGGGGGCGCACGGTGTCCGCGAGCGGGGCGGGTCGGCGATCCGTTCTCGTCTCCGCGGAGCTCGTGTCGCAGGTCCGTCTGGGCCGGCTCCCGGCGGATCAAGCGGCTGCCGTGATCGCCCACGCGGCGGCCCTCGTCGGGGTCGGAGCCGTCCGTTCCGAGCTGGGGATGCGGCTGTGGACGACGCCGTGGCGGTTCCTACGCGGCCTCGCCCGCACCGTCGGCACCGCCGGCGGGCGGCTGCCGCTGGTGGCCCTCATGTGGCGGGCACGCTTCGTCGTTGCCCTGGTCGCCCTCGGCCAGGGCGTCAGTTCCGGTCAGCTCGAGGCTGTCATGGCCGGCGCGTTGAGTGCGGCTGTCGTCGCCTTGAGCTACCTCGCGCCCCGGTGGGAGAAGGCGTGGGCCTCGGGGCTGCAGGCCTTGGGGGACGAACAGGTCGCACGCGCCGGCCTGGCGGTCGCGTTGGCTGATTTCCTGCTGCGGCAGTCACGCTCGGCCGCCACCTTCGAACGGGTCCACGCTCTCGAGCTCGCTCACGCCTCGCTACAGCCGCCGAGTCCACCGGTCAGGGCGACGCGACGCTGACAGGCGACTCGAGCGACCGCGAGCGCGCGGTCTGGCACGCCGAGCCATCAAACCTCCCGCCCCACGCCCGACCGCACGGGGCAACGGTGATCGTCGTCAGTGATTCCCACGTGGAGGGTGGGCCCTCGGGAGCTGGGATCGCGTTCATCAAGAGTCGATGCCCTATGCCACATGCTCCGGCCCGCCGAGGCGTTCGCCGAGTCCGGTGCGTGCCACCGCCCGGCTGGCGAGGACTCTCTCCGCTCTCACCGGTGTGGACCACCAGGGCCGCGGCCGGCTGGGGGCTTCGGCGGCTCGTGGATCGCGCGGCGCAGACCCACGGACTTCGACGATGCGGACGGGTCATGCTGGGGTCCGTCCAGATCGTCCGGGACGGTCCAGGTCCAGGGGTCCATCCCGAGCTCCAAGGCCACGTCGATGAGGCGCGCCATCGGGTAGGCGGTGCCCGCCGGAACCCGGTCCAGTGCGACGCGTGCCTTAACGGCGTCGCCGTCGAGCCAGTGCGCGAACGCGGTCAACGACGCGACCGCAGCCACCGGCGGCACGGGTACAGCGGTGGACTCCGGTGAGGTCGCGTCCGCGGGGCTCTCGGGGCACCGCGTCAGCAGGTCGCGCCACAGCTCGGCGTGGCGGGGTGGGGTCGAGCGTTCCATCGAGGCCCAGGCATGATCCCGAAGCGGGGTGTGCTGCACGTCGGCGATCAGGCGTGCCGCATCAGCGTCCGGCAGGACGGTGTGGCTGGCCGCCCCACGGTCCAATGTTCTGCTGATCCATTCCCGCTCGGCCTCGCCCAGGCGGCCGCCGCACGCAGCCGCTGCGGCTCGCTCGGCCGCAAGAACCATGAGCTGGTCCGGCACCGCTCGGCCGGGTGCGTACGCCTGCCGCAGCTGCGCCGGGGTCGCGAAGGGTGTCGGACGCTCGAGCAGGAGGAACTCTGCCGTCATCAGGTCCCGGTCGCTCTGGGTCACCTGACCGTGGTGCGGTCCGTCCAGGCGCACCCAGTCGTCGCCGTCGACCGCCACCGCACCGATCACCGGGACCTTCGGCTCGAGCCGCTCCCGGACGGTGTCGCACACCTCGCGCGCCAGGTCCGGCTGGTCGGTGTAGGCGAGCAGCACGACACCGACGCCGGCGCCGGCATACGCCCGGGCGAGCCCCTCAGCGACCGCCAGCGTCTGGGTGACGCCACGGGGCAGGTTAACCCTTGCGACCGGGGCGCCGCCGGTCACCTCGGGGACGACCACGAGGGAGTCTTGCGGGTGCACTCCGAGGAAGTGTGGGACCGCGGCGACCACCTCGCTCATGTTGTGCAGCACGAGGTTCTCCTGGCTCACGATGCGCTCCTTCGCGTCGAACGGCAGGTCACCTCCCAAAGCCACGCACCGGCCCGTCGGCGATCACCCTGCATTCGGCTGCTGCGGCCTCGCCTCCGTGTCACGTCTGGGGGTCACGGCTGAGGGCGGTCCGGACCTGAGGAACTCTCCGGCTTTGGGTCGCCCATCTGCTTCCGCTCGAGGTTCCGGTCCGGGCGCTGCTGGTCGCCGCCGAGCCGGCGCAGCCGCGCGATGTCCTGTCGGGTGAGGCTGGGACCGCACCACTGAGTCACCTCGGCCGGCGTGAGGTGCTCACCGTCGAGCAGCTGTCGCAGCGCTGCACCCGCGCGCTGCTCGTACCTAACGACGGCAGAGTCCCGCTCCCCCAGCGCGACGAGCACCTCCGTCGCACTGGCCGCCAGCCGCTTGTCCCGCTCCTGCCGCTGCGCCCGTAGCTTCGCCTGCGCATCGAGCGCAGCACGGCGCGCCGCCTGTCGCACCGACGGCCGCTCCCGTCGGCCGGTGGGTTCACTCATGGTCCGCCCCTTCTGCTGCACGGCTTCTTGTCATCGACGTAAGCCGCGAGAACGCTGCCCGGCGATCACTCCCAGGGATCAGTCCCCTCCATCCGATGTCGTCACCAGGGACGACAAGGTGCCGTCGCGGCTCAACCGCCACACCCAAAGTCCGGATCCCTGCCGTGATCGACGCGACCGTGCCAAGCCGCGTACCCCCAGCGAAACCGCAACCGCCCATGTCACACACACCTCATGCATTCCCGGTCGTTTCAGTTTCAACCACCTGAACGCCTAGGCGCCCCAGTGGGCTTTGGTCGGTGTGACGATGTCCATCCACAAGCTCACGGCCGGGAGCGGGTACGACTACCTGACCCGTCAGGTCGCGGCGCAGGACGCCACCGACAAGGGCCACACCGGCCTGGCCAGCTACTACGCCCAGAAAGGCGAGACGCCAGGGGTGTGGGCCGGCTCCGGGATCGCCGGCATCGACGGCCTCGAGGCGGGCGATGTCGTCACCGCGGAGCAGATGCAGGCCCTCTTCGGTTCCGGTCACCACCCCCTCGCGCAGCAGCGACTGGAGCGGCTCGCCGGCCCTGATCTGACCGCCGGTGACTACCAGGCGGTGACCCGGCTCGGGATGCCGTACAAGGTCTATGGCAGCGATGTCAGTGCGTTTCGGGTCGAGGTCGCCCGCCGGATCCATGAGCTCGCGACGGAGCTCGGGTCCCGCCTCGGTGGCGATCTCGGTGGCGGTTCGGACGCCGTGGTTCCGTTGGCGGATCGGGCGCGGATCCGGACCGAGGTGGCGACCGAGTTCTTCCGTACGGAGCACGGCCGCGACCCCGCCCGCGGGTCGGACGGCGCCCGGGAGATCGCCGCCACGATCGCGAGACACTCCCGACCGCGGACGACCGCGGTCGCGGGCTATGACCTGACCTTCTCCCCAGTGAAGAGCGTGAGCGCCTTGTGGGCAGTGGCCGATCCGGCGACCGCCGCCTTGATCGAACGGGCCCACCTGGCGGCCGTCGGGGACGCGCTGCGGTTCCTCGAGGAGCACGCGCTGTTCACCCGGACCGGAACTAACGGGGTGCGTCAGGTCGACGTCCGGGGGCTGGTGGCGACCAGCTTCACGCACCGTGACTCCCGCGCCGGGGACCCCGACCTGCACACCCACGTCGCCGTCGCGAACAAGGTCCAGACCCTTGACGGGCGCTGGTTGAGCATCGACGGGCGGGTGCTGTTCAAGGCCAACGTGTCCGCCTCCGAGACGTACAACACCGCCCTGGAGAAGCGCCTCCACGCCGACCTCGGCCTCCGCTTCACCGAGCGCGACACCGAACATGTCCAGGCGCCGGACACGGCCAATGTCCGGGAGCGTGCGGTCCGTGAGGTGGTCGGGGTCGACCCCCGCTTGAACGAGCGCTGGTCGGCCCGCCGGGCGGCCGTCGTGGCCCGGCGCGGCGAGCTTGCGCAAACCTTCCAACGCGACCATGGCCGGCCCCCGACCGCGGTGGAGTCGATCCAGCTCGCGCAGCAGGCCACCCTGGAAACGAGGGAGGCGAAGAAGGCCCCGCGGAGCCTGGCCGAGCAGCGGACCACGTGGCGGCGCCAAGCCGTGGAGGTGCTCGGCGACGAGCACGCGCTCGACGCCATGCTCCGCGCAGCGACCGCCCCAACCGCCTCACGACGAGCCACAGGACGAGCCACCGCGCGGGCCGCCGGCGAGGCGGCCGGAGGGGTGGCCGGGGGACGGGTCGACGCCGGCTGGATCGACGCGACCGCAGCCTCGATCGTCACCACGTTGCAGGCCTCCCGGAGCACGTGGCAGGTGTGGCACGTCCGCGCCGAGGCTCAGCGCCGTCTCCGCGCCGCCGACTCGGTCGAGGTCGCTGCGGGGGCTGTCGACGCGGTGGTGGGGCTGCTCGTCGACGAGGTCCTGGACCGCCGCTCGGTGCGCCTCACCAACCAGGGCGACGGCATCGCTGAGCCGGCGCAGCTGCGGCGCCGGGACGACTCCAGCGTGTACACGGTGCACGGTGCGGAGCTGTTCACCTCCGCCACGGTCCTCGCCGCCGAGCAGCGACTCCTCGCCGCTGCCGGGCGGCTCGACGGGGCCACCGTCGACACGCACGATGTCGAGCTGGCGCTGCTCGAGTCGGCCGCGAACGGGGCCACCCTCAACGCCGGCCAGACCGCGCTGGTGCGCGGGATGGCAACCTCCGGGGCCCGGCTGCAGCTGGCGATCGCCCCCGCCGGAGCCGGGAAGACGACCGCCCTCCGCGCGCTGGCCACCGCGTGGGCCAACGGCGGCGGCCACGTCATCGGCCTCGCCCCGTCGGCAGCGGCAGCGGCCGTCCTCCGCGACCAGATCAGCACCCCCACACCCGCACCCAGACCAACCTCGGATGCGACGCGCAGCGTCGGCAGCACCGTGACCGCCGGCCCGGCGTCCGCGGTCACGGACACCCTCGCCAAGCTCACCTGGTCCATCGCCCGCGGCGACCTGCCCGACTGGGCCGCCAGCATCGGCCCGGGCACCCTCGTGATCGTCGACGAGGCAGGGATGGCCGACACCCTCACCCTCGACGCCGTCGTCCGGTTCGTCACCGCCCGTGGCGGGTCCGTCCGCCTCATCGGGGATGACCAGCAGCTCGCTGCGATCGGCGCCGGCGGGGTCCTGCGCGACATCTCCCGCAGCCTTGGCGCGCTGCGTCTGACGGAGCTGATGCGGTTCACCGACCCCGCCGAAGGGGCCGCTACCCTCGCCCTGCGTGAGGGGGCACCGGAGGCGCTCGGGTTCTACCTCGACCAGCACCGCGTCCACGTCGGCGACCCCGCCACCACCACCGAGGACGTCTTCACCGCCTGGCGCGCCGACGCCGACCGTGGCCTGGACGCCATCATGCTCGCCCCCACCCGCGAGCTCGTCGCCCAGCTCAACCACCGCGCCCGCGCCCACCGACTAGCCCGTCAGCAGCCGAGCACCCAGCCCGGCATCGAGGTCACTCTGGCGGACGGGAACGCTGCCTCGGTCGGGGACCTGGTCATCACCCGGTCCAACGAGCGCCGGCTCCGGTTGACCGCGACGGACTGGGTCAAGAACGGCGACCGCTGGACCGTCCTGGCGGTCGGGCAGGACGGCGGGTTGCGGGTCCAACACACCCGCCACCGGCACACCATCACCCTCCCCGCCGGCTACGTCAGCACCTCTACGGAGCTCGGCTACGCCAGCACCGTCCACGCCGCCCAAGGCGTCTCCGCGGACACCATGCACGGCCTCGCCAGCGGGCAGGAGTCACGCCAGCAGCTCTACACGATGCTCACCCGCGGCCGGGTCGCCAACCACGTCTACGTCCAGGTCGTCGGCGACGGCGACCCGCACACGTCGATCCACCCCGACACCCTCGCGCCACCGACCGCCACCGACATCCTCGAGACGATCCTGGCCCGGGACCACTCCCCCGTCTCCGCGACCACCCAGCTCCGCGACCGCGCCGACACCGCCCTGCTGCTCGGGCAGGCGACCGCCCGCTACACCGACGCCCTGCACGTCGCCGCCGAAGACCACCTCGGCCCCGACACCGTCCGTCGCCTGGAACGCAACGCCGAACAGGCCGTCCCCGGACTGACAGACCAGCCTGCCTGGCCCACCCTCCGCGCGCACCTGATCCTGCTCGCCGCCCACAACCTCAACCCCCTCACCGCCCTCCGCGTCGCCGCGGCGACCCGGGAGCTCGACACCGCCGCCGACCCCGCCGCCGTCATCGACTGGCGCCTCGACAACCCGCTCCCAGGAGACGCTGGCGGAGGACCGCTCCCCTGGCTCCCCGGCATTCCCCCAGCACTGGCCCTGCAACCGAACTGGGGCGAGTACCTCACCCGCAGAGCGGAACTCGTCACCACCCTCACCGCCCAGGTCAAAGACGCCGCCGCCACCCACACGCCCGCATGGGTCACCCACACCCCTGGACGCCCGGACGCCGGTGTCCTCGCCGACGTGCAGGTCTGGCGGGCCGCGACCCAAATCCCCGACAGTGACCGGCGCCCCACCGGGCCACCACAGCAGCAGAAAGCGGCCGCCCTCTGGCAACGCCGACTCACCACCGCACTGCACGGCACCCGCGCCCCCGCCCTGCAGGAATGGGAACACGTCCTGCACGCCGCCGCACCCGGAATCCGCCGCGACGACTTCACCCCGACCCTGGCCGAACGACTCGCCGCCATCTCCCGGGCCGGGCTCGACGCCCGCGGCCTCCTCCGCCGAGCCACGGCCCTCGGGGCGCTACCCGATGACCATCCCGCCGCCGCCCTGTGGTGGCGCCTGAGCCGCCACGTAGCTCCCTCTGTCGCCACCGACCCCGACCACCGCGCCGTCGCCCTCACGACGTCATGGCTACCACGCGTGTCCGAAACCTACGGCCCCACCGGGGCCGAAGAGCTGCAGGCCAGCCCCTGGTGGCCAGCACTGGTCACCAGCATCGACCACGCCCTGCAACGCGGCTGGACCCTCGACGACCTCCTCGACACCCACCCAGGCACGGACGCTGACCCTCAGCTGACCGAGGACCTCGACGACTGCCAGGCCATGGTGTGGCGAATCACCGTCCTGACCGACCCTCCCCCGCCGGCCGAGGACCTCGACGAGGACCCGCCCCCCGAGGACGACCGGGCCTCGGTCGACCACCCCGCCGACCTCCACCACGCCGACCAAGAACTCGAACGCGAACTCGACCGCGGCACAATGCGTCTCAGCGAGGCGCCCACCCCGGAACAGTGGCAGCAGCTCGTCGACCCGAACACTGACCCGACGCCCGACAAGGGCACCAACCCCACTGAAACCGACACCGAGGACCGCGACCAGGCCGACCAGGTCGCTGCTGCTGTCGAGGTGCGGCTGCAGCTCGCCGCCATGGTCCGCGACACGATGGGACCCCTGCCGCCCGACGACGACGACGTCGAAGCCATGGTCGCCCGCGCCGCACTCTGGGACGACTGCCCCGTCAGCCGCGAGCGGCTGCTCGAGATCAACCAGCTCACCCTGGACTACTTCCGCGGCCAGCTACCCGGCAGCTGGGCCGACACATACCTGCACGAACGCTTCGGCCCCGCAGCCGAATCGGCGACCGGACGCCCCGCCGGGCCAGTTGCGACTGTCCTGTCCGGGTTCGCGCCGGGGTACGCGCCCGCCGGGTGGGCCACCCTCGTCACCGCCCTGCGCCACGCCGGGGTCACCGACGGGGAGATGCTCGCCGCCGGCGTCGCGAGCCGCGCCCGCACCGGCAGGGTCATCGACCGGTTCCGCGACCGTGTCATGCTCCCGATCACCCGCGACGGCGACGTGCTCGGCTTCGTCGGACGCCGCCACCCCGACCTCGACCACACGCCGCCTGCTGGACCGTCCGGCGCTGCCCAACCCGCGGTGCCGAAGTACCTCAACACCGCCGACACACCCCTGTTCCACAAGGGCGCCCAGCTCTACGGCATGCCGCCGTGGCCCCTGCCCGGCGACACGGCCCTCGTCCTCGTCGAGGGCCCGATGGACGCCATCGCGGTCACCCTCGCCGGCGGCGGAGCCTACGTCGGCGTCGCCACCCTGGGTACCTCTCTCACCCACGAGCAGACCGCGCACCTCCTGGCGACGGGTCGACGTCTTGTCGTGGCCACCGACGGGGACCTGCCAGGCCGAGTCGCCGCCGAGCGAGACTTCTGGATCCTCGCACCGCACGGCCTCTCCCCCGCCGTGGCCCTCTTCCCCGACGGGTCAGACCCCGCCGCCGTCTTCAGCCGCCAGGGCCCGCAGGCGCTGCACGCCACCCTGCAGCGCGCTCTGCCCCTGGCTTCAATGCTCATCGAGGAGCGGCTCACCAATCTCCCTCAGGAGGCGGCCCTGCAAGAGGCCAGCCAGGTCCTCGCCGCCCAACCAGCCACAGCATGGGGCCCCGGCAGCCGACGCTTGGCATCGCGGCTCGGGGTCCCGCTGCCGAACGCACGCGCCTGCCTCGCCGGCTACGCCGAGGACTGGAACCGCAACCCGCGCGCCGCCGCCCGACAGCAGATGACCGCCACCCGAGAGGTCCGCGCGCGGCCTGAGGCGTCCGCGGAGCACCAGCCGGTCGACCGGTGGCTCAAGCTCGCGCGGGAACTCGACCCCCGGCTCCCCGACCAGAGCGACTGGCCCGCCCTGGTGTGCATGCTCGACCAGGCACACCAGGACGGACACGACGTCGCCGCCACCTGCAGGCAGCTCATCGACGAGAAGCCACTGCAGGACCAGCCCGCCCAAGAGCTCCGCCGCCGCCTCGCCGCCCAGCTCCCCGACCACGACCCTGCGTTCAACGAGCTGCCGTTCAGCGAGTCCGAGACGCCAAACCACTCACGAACCGGCGCCGCCATGGATCAGCGAGCCGGCGGCGTCAGGAACGCGCCCGGCCCGGATCCCGTTCGGCGCTGAGGTCACCAGCCTCGACCCCCAGATGGTCGTTGACAGCGGGTATCGGGATCCATGGACGTACACCAACGTGCCACATGCGAGTGGCTCGAGCGCGATGACCGTCGCCAGTCCAGATCCCCGTGACGGCCCCAGTTGACTGGTTCGGCTTGGGCACCCTCAACAGGCCAGAGCGCCCAGACCGTCGTCGGTCCGGGCGCTCTCTGGCATTGCGCGTTCTAGCGGGCTGCGTCGAACGCGGCAACAATCCGCTGCGGGATCCGTCCACGAGCGGGTACGTCGTGCCCGTTGCTGTGCGCCCAGGCGCGGATCTCCGCGTTGCGCGAGGCGCCCACGGCTGCAAGCCGTTGCCGGGTGCGTGCGGGCCGGTCTGAGGTCCGAGCCCGCTCCGTCCAGTGCCCGAGAGCCTTGCGCAGCGCTTTCGCGTTCTTCTCCGAGAGGTCAATCTCGTAGGACTTGCCATCGAGGGCGAATGTGATCGTCTCGGCCGCCTCAGTGCCGTCAATGTCGTCGACCAGAGTGGTGATCATTTGTTGGGCCATGAGGCGATGGTAGGGGCGGGTCACTCAGGTAACGCGCCAACGCCTTGAACGAACGTTCGCTTGCGGCGAGAAGATGCACGTTCGTCTGCACGTGGCTAAAGGCGGTGCGGCAGACTCCGCGCCCCGCCGGGGCGTCCACGGCGACCAGCCCCGCGCGTTAGGGGTGGTCACGTCGGCACCTGTGCCGACGGCTGCGGTTCTCAGCCGTCTGCGGGCTCGCAGGGATCTGCCTGTGGCCGAGAGTCGTACGTTCGAGACCAAGCGTCGAGGATGGCTCGTGCTGGCGAGTCGGCGTCCACCGGTAGCGAGACGACCTCTCGGGTGCTTCCCTTGCGGACCATCTCCGCGTTCTCGGCAGACATGACCACGTCCAGGGGGTCGAGGCTGCGCCCCTCCCGATCGGCCAACAGTTCGCGGCGCAACATTCCGGCATACACCGGCTCGACCGTCTCTGTTCCGTGCGGGCGGACCACGAGAACCCGTGCCTCGGTGGCCGCGACCGCGACGGCGAGGGCTTCCTTCGCGGTGGCCAGGACGGTCGAGGCCAAAGCGGTGGCGTACAGGGCGTTGCGGTCGGTCTTGGTGCGCTTGCGCAGTGTGGGCTTGCCGCCGGGTGTGGTGTCCGGCCGGTGCTCGGGCACCATGTCGATTCCCCCGTAGCTGACGACTGCGGTGACGTACCGGGCGCCGGTGTCAGGGTCGGTTCCGGCGTCGACGCAGGTGGAGTCGCTGGCGTTGTCGGCGAACGCCTCGTCGACGGCCTCGATCACCGTCTCGGGCTCGTGGGTTTGAAGCGCCTGCCATCGCTCGTCGAGATGCCACTGCTCCAGCTGGGCGGCGATGACCTTGCCCGTGTGTCGGCGCAAGGCTTCGATTGGGGCCCACTGCCCGGCCCAGGTCTTGGCCTGCTTACGCAGTGCGCGCTTCCATACCGGCACACCGGCAGTGGCGCTCTGGTAAAGCTCGCGCCCCACTGCTTGCACCGAGGCGGGGTCCGGCCCGGTCGGGACTGGCAGGACCTGCCGCGAGGACTGCGGGAACGTCGCGAAGTGCAAGGTGGTCAACGACTGCTCCACGGCGGCGATGTCAGCGATCTGCTGGGCCCGTTCCGCGGCTCGGGCCTGCGCCTGCAGCTGCGCGACGGTGGGCTGCCGTGGCCGGGCAGAACCCGCCGAAGTACGGCCTGAAGAGCCGGACGCGCGGACCGTGGCACGCCGCTGGCCACCACCGACGGCTGTCGAGACCGTGATGGGGCCGGCCCCGGACGAGATCCGGGTTCTGCCCGCGCCGACGTGCACCCGGGCAGCCCGAGGCCCGATGCTCGTGCGCATGCCGCGGGAGGAGGCGCGCACCCGCACTCCTGGGGCGATCTTGAAGCCGACTGAGAGCCCCATCTACCTGCCCTGCCTTTCGGTGACCGCAGTCAGCGGCTGGTGTTCATGTGTGGTCGCCATCGGTGGCCCTCAGGCCGCTCGCCAGCGGGCCCGGATGTCGCCCGACTTGAAGGTGCACCGCATCAGCGTGCCCGCGCTGGTGTAGCCAAGGGCTCCCTGCGGGGAGCAGAACGCGCCGGGGTGCACCCCTTGAGTCGGCGCCGGAGGCTGGGGTACTGGGCTCGGAGTGGGCTTGGGGGCTGGTTGAGGCAACGGCTTCGGGGAGGGCGCAGGCCTTGGGGCCGCGTAGAGGGGGAACCCGCCGAGCTTGGGCACGGCCACCGTCGGCACTCTGGTGGTCGCGCAGCCGGTGAGGACCGCGACCATGGCGGAACGTTCCGCGGGGGTCACCGCCAGCCGGTACTTGGCCTTCACCGCGACCTGCCGCGCCACGTACGCGCACCGGTACGCCTTTGCCGGAGGCAGCCACGTGGCCGCGTCTCCGGAGCCCTTGGCAGCGTTCACGCCCGAGGAGACCGCCAGCAGGTTGAGGGTGTCGTTCGCGAAAGTAGTCCGCTTGGCCTGCGGCCAGCCGGCTGCGCCCTTGACCCAGGCGTCGGCCAGCGCGACCACGTGATCGATCTGCACCGGCGAGGCGGACGAGGTGGTCCGGGCGAAGCGGACCGTCTTGGCGGTGTAGGGGTCGGTGAGTCTGCCGGTCATCACCGTGCAGCCGTTGGTGCCGGACTTGAGGGTGACGTCTTTCAGATCGCGCCGCAGGGTGTCGTTGCGCTGGTCGCAGCCGTTGCGGTCGGTGTCCGTCCAGGCCGGACCGAACTCGTCACGCGAGTACCCAGTCATCGGGCCGCGGCCCTTGACTGTCAGCGTCCCGACGAGCGCCAGGGCGGTACCCGGTTGCGCCCCGGCGATGGCGGACTCGACCGGGTCCGTGTCGGGGGGAGCCGGCTGGACGGTGACCGGGCTGGTCGGGCTCGGGGCGGGCGCCGTCGTCGCGGCGGACGCGCTCGACGGTGGCGCCCCGATCGTGCCGGCCGATGGGGGCGCTGACGTGGGGACCGTCGCCGGGGACACGGCCGTACCGACGGCCACCGCGACCAGCGCCCCGACGAGCGCCAGAGCTCCGGCGGCCCGGGTCGGCAGGTGCGCCCAACCCACGCGGCCCCGGATCATGGTCACGACGGCGACGACGAACGCGAAGAGTCCCGCAAGCAGCAGGAGGCCGCCGATGCCTGAGGTCAGGCCCGCCAGCGCGGTCACAGCCAAGCCGCCCCAGCCGAAACCCGCAGCCAGACGTGCCCGGTCTCGCCGGGCAACTGGCGCCGTAGGTGGCTGGGTCGGGGTCTTGGGGGGCGCCAGCGCGGGGGCGACTGAAGAGTGGGTGACGCCGACTGAGGGACTGGCGTCGAGCCACGGCGGCCGTAGCGGCGCCATGGACCCGTACGCGACCGCGCTCTCCTCGCCAGGCGCGGCAGAGGCGACAGGCGGTGCCCACGCAGACGGCGGCAGGCTGCCCGGCACGTCAACCGCGTCAACCCAGTAATGCCAGTCGGGCGGGGCAGCCGGCCAGGACGGGTCGGGCAGCCACCCCGATGATGGCACCCACCCCGCCGGAGGAGCCGGCCAGCCAGGGGGCGGGTTGAACACAACAGGCATGGTGAATCAGCAATCCTTCGTCTGGTCTCAGCCGGCTCCCCCGGGCCGCCTGCCGCACGCTACCCTCGCCCGTCCAGGCAGGTGCGCACTTCGGACAAAAAGACAGACGAACGCGGACACAGGCGTGGTCAGCTCGCGGCGAAAGACGCATCCCGTTGGGGACTGCTGACGGTCTGGTTGACACCTGATCTGTGGCGACGAAGGTCGCCGCTGGAAGGATTGTCGACATGCCTGCAGCCCACCCCAAGGAGTTCCGCGAGGACGTCGTGGCCGTCGCCCGACGCGGCGAGGCCTCGATCGCTCAGGTCGCCAAGGACTTCGGGATCTCCGAGTCCTGCCTGCGTGGCTGGCTCAAGAGCGCCGACGTCGAGGACGGGATCCGACCCGGCACGACACGGCAGGAGTCCGAGGAGCTTCGCGAGCTGAAGAAGCGAAACCGCCTGCTGGAACAGGAGAACGAGGTCCTTCGCCGGGCCGCCGCGTACCTCTCCCAAGCGAACCTGAAGCTGGGCCAGTCCCCAAAATGAGCTACCCGCTGGTCCGTGACCTCGCCGCTGACGCGATCCCCGTCGCGGTGACCTGCCGGGTGCTCGGATTCTCCCGCCAAGCCTTCTACGCGTGGTGCGCTGCACCGGTCAGCGACGCGAACTGGTCGATGCGTACGCCACGCACGCCGCCTACGCCATCCACGCCGAGGACCCCGGCTTCGGGTACCGGTTCATCGCCGACGAGCTGACCGAGGCCGGTCACGAGGTGTCCGAGCGGCGGGTCTGGCGGCTGTGCTCCCAGGCCCGGATCATCTCCGCACACGCCCGCAAACGCGGCACCTCCCGACGGCCCGGGCCCCCGGTCCACGAGGACCTCGTCGAGCGCGACTTCACCGCCGCCGGCCCGAACCAGCTGTGGCTGACCGACATCACCGAGCATCACACCGCCGAAGGCAAGCTCTACCTGTGCGCGGTCAAGGACGTGTGGTCCCGCCGGATCATCGGCTACTCCATCGACGAGCGGATGACCTCGCACCTGGCCGTCGACGCGCTGCGGATGGCGGTGGCCCGCCGCGGCGGAGCGAACGTAGTGGCTGGTTGCGTGGTCCACAGCGACCGCGGCAGCCAGTTCCGCTCCCGCCGCTTCGTCCACGAGCTGACCAGCCACGGCCTGTCCGGCTCGATGGGCCGAGTCGCCTCCAGCGCCGACAACGCCGCGATGGAAAGCTTCTTCGCCCTGCTACAGAAGAACGTGCTCGACCAGCGGCGCTGGCGCACCCGCCACGAGCTACGCCTGGCCATCGTCACCTGGATCGAGCGGACCTACCACCGCCGACGCCGCCAACGCGCCCTGGGCAAGCTCACCCCGATCGAGTTTGAGACCCTCAACCACGCCGCATACGCGGCCTGAAACACCACACCCCGCGTGACAACCAGATCGTCAGCAGTCCCTTGCGCGCCGGTGCCGAGCCGTGCGGCCACCTCGTGAGGTGCGTGATGAAACCGGATCTGCCGAATAGCGGGCGACACAACCCAGCAGCCACCGGGTCGAAACCTTCGTGCCCCGAAGGCGGTAGGCCCGGATACGGTGATGCGATGAACTCGCCCGTGGGGGCCGACAAGACGGCGTCGGGACTGCAAGACTCACGCGATCGTACGAAGGCTGTCGCGCGCTGGGCCGTCGGAGTCAGCTGGGTCTGGGTTGTGCCGTTGGCAGGCGCCGCCGTTGTTGTTGCCTACCTCTCTCTGCTCTTTGTCGGTCTCGCTGCGGAAGCGCTCGGGGGCCAGCAGACGCCGTGGGCCATCACCCTGGCATTGGGGCTGCCCGCCCTCGGGCTTCTGCTCGCAGCGGCGGTTGGCTTGGGAATAGCGTTCGTGGCGGCTCGGTGGATGAGCCGCCTGAAGGCATTGGCCCCCCTGCGTCCGTGGTTGATCGGCACGAGCGCTGCTGCGCTTGGCGGCGCGGCCGCAATCTCCCTGTTCTGGGCGGCCATGACGGGAGTCGGCCGCGTGGGCTCCTCTTAGAGGGATCCCGATGTCCGCTCATGCTTGTTATGCACGTGATCTTGCAGGACATTTCGATGAGCCGTGGTGGCTGTTCGCCTCTGATGTTGGAGGGCCTGAAATGCCTGTCTTGTATCCGTGTCTGATCCGTTCTCGTCGGCCGTCTGGGGAGGTGGTGGTCCGCCTCGGGGTGCCGCTGGTGGACGACTATCTGGAGTTCTTGGAGGGTCGGTGCCGGCCGAACACGGTGCTGGCTGCGGCGTACGACCTGAGGGTGTTCTTCACCGTCGTGGCGAAGGACCCGCCCGAGGTCGTACCGGCTGATGTGCTCGGGTTCATCACCGCCCAGCGGACCGGCCGCATCGAGTCGGGGCTGGTCGCGGCGGTCGCCATCGACGGTGAGCCGGCGGGGGTCGCGACGAGCACGGTCGCTCGGCGGCTGTCGAGCATCTCGGGATTCTTCGGGTACTTGCAGGCCCGTGGGGACGTGGCCGCGAACCCGGTGCCGCGGGGACTGCCCACCCGTCGCGAGCGGTCTCGCCCTGGGCAGGGGGTGCCGTTGACGCGTCGGGTCCGGCGGCTGCCGAGGATCCTGACCCCGGCCGAGGTCGACGCGCTCCCGGCCCAGCTGCGCACCCACCGGGACCGGGCGATGGTCGCGGCGATGGTGCTCGGTGGGCTGCGTCGCTGCGAGGTCCTCGGGCTGCGGATGCAGGACGTGCGGGTGGCCGAGCGCCGGCTGTTCATCGCCGACGGCAAGGGTGGGCACCAGCGGCTCGTTCCGGTGTCCTCCCGGTTCTTCACCGAGCTGGCCAGCTATCTGGAGGCGGAACGACCGCGCACCTCCGGCACCGATGGCACCGATGGCACCGATGGCACCGACCGGGTGTTCGTCGTCCTCAAGGGTCCGAACCGTGGAAAGGCGTTGAGTGTCAGGGGAATCGACGAGGTGCTGGCTGGGGCGCGGCGGCGGGCCGGGCTGACGCACGGGACCTGTCACGAGCTGCGGCACACCTGCCTGACCCGGCTGCGGGAGGCCGGGATGGCGCTCGAGGCCGTCCAGGCCCAGGCCGGGCACGCCTCGATCGAGTCGACGAGGATCTATCTGCACCTGGCCGATGACTGGCTCGCCAGCCAGTACCGCAAGGCCGCCGAGGTCATCGACGCGCAGGTCTTCGCCGGCCACCCGGACGCGACCCTCGGGAGCCGGCCATGACCACCACGACGATGGCGAGCACCGCGACGAGCACGTCGATCAAGCGGCGAGGGACCTCTGGCCCGGCGCCTGGCTCGCCGAGCGGTAATCCCCGGGGCCACAACGGGATGGCGCCGATGCGGACCTGGGCCGAGCTGGACGCGGCACGTCCGGAGCTGGCCGCGACGATGCGCCGCTACCTGGAGCAG
Organism: Humibacillus xanthopallidus; assembly: GCF_006716675.1. Lineage (GTDB taxonomy): Bacteria > Actinomycetota > Actinomycetes > Actinomycetales > Dermatophilaceae > Humibacillus > Humibacillus xanthopallidus_B. The sequence continues at coordinate 163,280 of NZ_VFPM01000001.1, forward strand.
ATCGGCTGCGTGCTGCGCCCGGGCAGCGTTCGCAACACCGACCAGGCGCTGCGCTCGTTCGCCGGGTTCCTGCTCGAGCAGGCCCCCGAGGTCACCACCGTCGCCATGGTCACCCGCCGCCACATCGAGGGATACAAGCCGTGGCTGGCCGCCCGGCCCGGGCAGCACCAGCCCCGCGCCTCGACCGCGACCCTCGCGCACCGGCTCGGGACGCTGCGGATGTTCTTCGTCCGGATCGACGAATGGGGCTGGGAGCAGGCCCCGCCCCGGGTCCCGATGTTCCCCGGCGACCTGCCCCGCCAGGACCACCCGCTGCCCAAGGCCCTCGACGACGCCGCCGCGGCGCAGCTGCTCCGCGCAGCGCACAACGACCCCCGGCTGCTCGTGCGCGTGACCGTCGAAGTCCTGCTGCGCACCGGGCTCCGGGTCGGCGAGTTCACCGGGCTGCGCGCCGACGCCGTCGTCCTGATCGGCTCCGGCCCGTGGCTGCACGTGCCGGTCGGCAAGCTCCGCGAGGACCGCTACCTGCCCCTACACCCGCAGCTCGTGGCGCTGATCGATGACTACCGCCGCGAGCACGTCCCGCCCGGCCACCCCCTGCTGCTGCCCAGGGAGAACGGCCGACCTGCCGACCGGCACTCCGTCACCCGGATCCTGAACAACGTCGCCGCCGCAGCCGGGCTGGGCCACATCCACCCCCACATCCTGCGCCACACCCTGGCCACCCAAGCCATCAACCGCGGCATGTCCCTCGAGGCCATCGCCGCGATGCTCGGGCACCGCTCCCTCGACATGACGCTGCGCTACGCCAAGATCGCCAACCGCACCGTGGCCGACGAGTACTTCGCCGTCACCGAGAAGGTCGACGCCCTCTATGAGCAGGCCCGCGCCGTACCGGCCGACGTGCTCGGGCCGAACCTGGCCCGGCTGTCCCGCGAGCACCACCGCCACCTCGGAAACGGCTACTGCACCAGGCCGCCCACGCTCGACTGCGCCTTCGAGTCGATCTGCGAGACCTGCACCTTCTTCCAGACCAGCATCGAGTTCCGGCCCACCCTGCTCGCCCAGCACGACGACGCCGCCGCCAAGGGACAGACCCACCGAGCCGAGCTCTTCACCAAGCTCCTCGACCGCACCCACCACGAGGCCTCCTGAGATGACCACCCCACCCCGCCCGCCCGCCCCACCACACCACGGCCTTCCTCGATCCATGCCGCCCCGTGCCGGTGCGCCCGAGGCGTCAACGTGGAGCACGCGCAGCGCAGCGAGCATGAACGACGTTGACACCGACCAGCACCGGCACACACTCGGCAGCGAGGAAGGACCGCTCAACGAGCCCGGCACCCACCCGGATCACGTGCATAATGCCGCCGTGCGGATGGTCGACAGGCGGCGAATAGACGCACCGTGATCTGCGATTCAGGATCTGACACATGAGCTGTGGCGCTCGCACCGTGGTTGACTCGTTGTGAGGGACCTCCCCGGAGTGAGCGAGGATGACATGGCGTCGATGGCACAGCGGTTTTGGAAGGCCAGCAACGCTGTGGCGGTGTGGATCTACCGGCGCACCGGCGGGACGGTCGGCGGCAGGGCCAAGGGAGGAAGCCGAGTGCTGCTGCTCACCGTGGCGGGCCGCAAGTCCGGGAGGGCGCACACGGTGCCGGTGGCGTACGTCGAGCGCGACGGCGCCTATTACCTCGCAGCGACCGCTGGGGGCCAACCGAAGGAACCGCAGTGGGTCCGCAACCTGCGTGCGGCGCCGACGGCGACCGTCGAGGTCGGTCGCGAGCGAAAGGCGGTGTCGGTCGAGGTGCTGGCAGGAGCCGAGTCCGAAGCGGCGTGGAAGGACGTCATTGTCGCTACCTACCCGTCCTTCGGCCCCTACGAGGCGAAGTCGGGTCGCAAGATTGCGGTCGCGCGTCTGACCCCGACTGCGTGACTGGCTCATCCTGTCAGGGTCTCCTTGGCATTGAGGCCCATGGACAGCCCGTTCCCACGCCCGCCGTGCAGGGCCCCCAGGGGCCCGAGTTGGCAATGTATGCGATGACGGACTCGGTCCTTGGCCCGCATACCGGGGTCTGCTGCCGGACTAGAACGTCGCGGTGATCGCTCCGAGGTAGGCCGAGCGCAGGGCAGTGTAGGTCGTTATTAGAGTCTTGATTGGCTGTCCCCAAGTCCAGTAGTCAAACGAAGCAGTGTTTGCGGTCGGGTCTACGCTTACGGGTGATTCGACTGTGATGATGTGCGTCCCATCATAGGTGGGGTGCAGCAGAGACGTGCGTATCCACAAGGCGAGGTGGTTGTCGGTGGTCCTGCGCAGGCCGCCGATCTCAGCGTCGTCCCTGTCGTCGCATATGCGCACGCTGCTGTAATAGCCGGTCTCCTCGTACCATTCACTGAGTTCCTTTGCGGAAGTGCTCATGGCTATTGTCTCATCGGGTGCCCCTTCGTAGTCGAAGAACCAATTCTCACTGTCTCGGAGGGCTGACATCACCATCCAGTCAGCCTGCGGCGGCATGGGTCCGTACTTCTGCACAAGCGCGTGGAAGTCAGTCGCGCGCAGGTCCGATCCGGGTGCCACTTTGAGTTCTCCCAGGTAGCCTACGCCCGCCCCGTAAAGCGCCTCAGCGAATTTCTGGAAGTCTCCGGAGTTGCGTTGAATTGCATGGTGGAGGAAGGCCGCGGCAGTGCAGAGACCGACTTGTCCTTGGTCAACCTTGTTTGCATCGGCAGAGAGTTCGTGGATGCGGGTAAGGACCGTCGTGGCGTCTAGGCCGGGCCATGCCTTGCGTCCGGTGAGTTGCCCAGTGGGCGAGCCTGCGCCGGGCTGGCCCGTCGGCGCACCTGGTGCTGTTGGCGCCGCGGCTGACCCGCCTCCATCGAAACCGAGGACTCCGTCTTGACGCGGCGTGCTGGTCGCTCCGGGCTTGACGACCGAGATCGTGCCAGCTTGGTCATCGAGACGTCGAGCCTCGTTGAGCCGAGCACCTGTGGCAGAGACGGTCTGCTGGCCGTTCCTCGTGCCTGCACTCGCGGTCGACCCACCGCTGGCCCCGCCGGAGAGCATCCCGGCGGCAGACGACAGGTTCTTGCTGGCGGCCTCGATCGCCGCGCGTGCGTTCTCCCCTGCTTCGCCGGCAAAACCCTGTGCTGCGGTCAGCGCGCCGCTGAGCCCCGCTTGTGCAGCTCCGATCGTGGCGGCCAAGCCGCTCATGTCTCGGAACATGCCTCCGCTGTTGACCGCAGCCAAGATTGCAGCGGTGCCCGCGAAGTCGGGAGCGGGCGGCGGCGTCATTATGGTTAGGGATGAAGGCGCTTGGCCCTCTATCTTCACCGACTCAACGCCCTGCTGGGCCCTGCTGCCGCTCTGCTGGGCGGCGATTTCGGGTGCGCTGATGGGGATGGGCGAGTCGGCCCAGTTCCAGAATCTCGTCATGTCGAGTTTCTCCGCGCCGGTACTGCGCCCGAGTACAGCCTCCGCGAAGACCCCGCCACTGGGCAGTGGCACAACCGTTTCGCGGCTCACGCCAGACCGCAGTTTGGTCTGCTTGAGCATTGACTGCCAGCGAGGGTCATCCTCGATGTTCGCCGCGAGAACAACGTAACCGCCAGTGACGGTGATCGGATCCGGGTCGCATACATTCAGCAACGGCTTGCCGCTGAAGGTGTAGGCCGACAGGGAGCGGAACCAAGTCGACGCGTCGACACTGCGGACAATTGCTTCCTGGTAGTAGGAACTGTGCGCAACGAGGTGTCCGCGAAGGCGTCTGTCCTCCTCAGGGCTTAGCGTCTGAACCTCGAGAATCGGCACCATCGTCTCCGCTCGCTTGAGCCCCTCGATGATGACGTGGACCGTGAACGCAGACGTCTCTGCGGTACGGATTGTGTAGTTCACGGCCAGCACGCCTGTAGCACCCTCTGGAGACGTCTGCCGCACCTTGAGAGATCGAATGTCCGCGGGCCCGGGTATGCTCGACCAGTATGCGACGCGGTGAGGAGCGGCATCAGGCCAGACCGTTGAGGGACTTATGACCTTGGTGCTCCCATCTAGATAGGTCACCTCAAGGGCGTCTATGCACGAGTAAGGCGCGGATACGAGACCCAGAGAACTCGAGACGCTTGAATAGCCGACTGGGAGTAGCAGTCGATCGGCAAAGGCGGTATTCGCACCAAATCCCTTCTGCCAGCTGGATTGTTCTACGGGCACGATGCTTGGAACGCGCGGGAAGCGAAGCACGCTCGAGCCAACCCGGTCGATAAGGGAGGCAATTTCGGGTGTCAGCGCGGCAGACGCCAGAGTATCCCGATATCGGACTATGAGGCTCGTGTCGGTGAAGTCGGGGTCTTGAATAGGGATGAACAAGGCTGGCACCACGTCGACCAGTTCACTGATGACGCGGTAGAGCTGCACGACCTCGAAGTACTCGATCGTCAGTGCGTGTAGATGGTTGTAGTTGGTTACCGCACGGGTGGATATCTCCTCCTGCTCACTCTGGGATACCTCCCGCACAGACGACGCCCAATGGCTACGGGCCAAGCTGGATGCTTGGTGCGTGCTGTCCGTTAGCCGCTGAGTCGCTTCAGCGGCGACGTCGCGCATCCCCGAGGTGGACGCCCAACTGAACGTCGAGCCTCCAGCTGAGCTCTTGCCGGCGGAGACCCCGATTCCGAGCGCGTCTCCAGCGGCCCCAGCAAGGGACAACCGTCCGTAGCTGCCCTTTCCGGCGGCTCCGGTGCCGGTGCCGTAGCCGGCGGAGAAACCCGCACCGCTTCCCCAGCTGCGGGACTGAGAAGCCGAGGAACCGTGTTGGCTCTCATACGCGACCGCGCGGGTGACCTCGGAGAGGGACCTCGCTCGGACCACATCAGACACAAGCACGTCGGTGTCAGCACTGGTGTCCGTAAGGGACGACTTCAGCTGACGCGCCCAGTCGATAACGGCCACGCGCGTGCTTTCTCCAGGGGCCAGAGCTAGGGAGTGCAACAATTGGCCGAGTGCTGTCCCTATCGGGAACCAAGACTGAGAGAATGTGACAAGGGCACCGAGTGCGGGCCGTGCCTTGCGTTGACCGGGTGCCAGATCAACAAGAGGCACAGCGCCTCCTTGTTCCACCGGAACTGCCGTCCCCGTGACCGTCCCCACTTCCTTGTCTAGGAAGAGTCGTTGGTACTGAACTCGTTCAGTTGGGAATCTGCCTGCAGACGGGACAATCACGTCCTCGTAATCAACTTCGCCCGCGTCATCACTCACGAGCCCGGTGCCGATCTTGAGCCACCGCTCTGCATCGAGATACGGCCGCCACGCTGCGAGTTCGGCGATCGTGCTTGTCCCTAGGGCCTGTTCCACCGATGGGCCGACGTCGTTCAGCCTGCGCAGGGCTTTCACCGGGAGGCCTGCCAGCAACTCAAGTGGCACGGCCCTGTGATCACTCGTCAACAAGTCACCTGGCACGACACCGACTCGCGCGTCAACACCGTCGTATCCGGTGCTCGCGGCGACAAGCCGACGGGCATCGCGAAACACACTTGCAGTGGCAAGGTCATAGATGGTCTCTATGCCGAGCTTGGTCAACACGGCGGCGGCCGCCGCCGTCACGCCCGGCATCTCGGAGACGGGGCCTCCCGCATCCATACGATCATTGTCGTGATGTAGTTCCTGAGATCCAGCCATCTCGACCTGCACCGCCCCTTGTCGTGTTCCAGAACCGTTCTGGGCCGGCCCGGGGCATCCCAACCCCACCGGTCGCCACGAGTGCATCCGGCGTTGGTCAGGAGGCCACGAGCCCGACGGGACGACGTCCGCCTCGAGGAGGCACGCACCACGGGCTACGCATTGTGTAGCCCGATATGTGCACCTCGCCCCGCTATGCCAGTGAAGCACCCACATCGGTTCGACAGATATGGCCCATGGACCTAGATTTCTTGATTGTCCGACCGCTATAATTCGCGCACGAAAACGGAATCTTGGGAAGAACCTAGACCTGCAAAGACGTCGACAGTTCAATTAGGGGACGATGCGGGGCATCGTTTGAAATGTTAATGCTTATGGCATCGTTTGCATCCAGGCGACCGCGTGCGGCCAAAGTGGGTGCGTTCATAGTGGGACTTGTGTCACAAGTCGAGGCACGCCCTATCTGGGCGGTTGGACGCACCTTCCCGGCCTGTCATTCAAGCGATCCTCGGCCAGGACGCACGTCCGTTCCGGCGGTCCACCAGTGCCCTGCAGTCGGAGTTAGCTCATTCCTCGGCGTCGTCAAGGATCTCGCCGGTCTCGAGGTCGACGACTTCGGGGGTGAGGTGTCCGGTGTCGACGAGGTGCAGCCGCAGGGTTTCGCTGGGGTCTCGCCGTGTGGGTTTCGCGAGGGCTTCGTCGTGGGCGTAGACGGTGTCGCGTTGCTGGACGGCCCGTTCGGCGCCGTGGCGGTTGTAGCGGCCGCGGGCGGGCCAGTCGCTGTGTCCTTCTTCGCAGTGGTCCTTCAGGCGGACCCGGAGTCGTTCGGTGAACGCGGGCAGCGAGTAGCGGTGCCATTCCTCGAGTGCGTCGCTGGTGAACCCGAGGCCGGCGCGGCGGCGCTGGTCGGCCAAGACAGCGATCTCGTGGACGAGGTGGGGGTGCTGGGGCCAGCAGGGCGGGATGATGCCGACGATGTCCCAGACGTATTCGAGGTTGAGCCAGGCGACGACGTGGTCGAGCCAGGTCCAGAGTTCGCGCCGTAGCTGGGGTTCCCGGATGCTGGTGGGGTCCCAGGGGCGGGGCAGCATGCGCAGGTCGCCAAGGGCTTTCTTCTGCTCGGCGGTGCCGTTGGCGGCGAGGTGCAGCTCGCGGTAGCAGTGCGTCAGTCCCCGGCCCGGCTCGGGGAAGGGGCGGACCATGGGGGTCGGCGGGAACTGGGGCTCGGAGGTGATGCTCATCGCCGCACCGGGAACTGCGGCGTGACGTTCGGACCGTCCTCGGTGTCGCTGGACAGGCCGTGCCGTCGCGCCTCGACGAGAGCAGCCGTGGAGCGGGCCTCCGCGGTGACCACCAGCCGGCGTCGGTCGCCCAGCTCGGCGCGTGCTGCGGCCTGCTCGGCGAGGAGTCGCTGGCCGGTGCGTCCGTCGACGCACCGGTGCAGGGCGGCGATGATGGGTTTGCCGTTCTCGGCGACGACGAGGGCGTGCCGTTCCTTGAGCTGGCGGACCTCGGCGCCGGTGAGGATGGGGATGTCCTCACCGGCGACGTTCCGTCCGCCGCGGTGCCCGCTCTGCCAGCTGGTGCGGGCGACCCTGACGGGTCCGAGGAGGTCGCTGATCTCCTGGTTGAAGGCGACGTCCTTGGAGCCGCCGAAGAGGACGAGAGTGTTCGTCAGCCCGAGCAGCGTCCGGGCTTCCTGGTCGCCGAAGATCGCGGTGAGCTGGGGCCGGGTCTGCGCGGCCCAGATGAAGGAGATCCCGAGGGCGCGTTCGTTGGCCATCCGGGTGCGTAGCGTGGGCAGCGGTGCGGTGGAGGGCAGCTCGTCGAGGCAGGCGAGCATCGGCGGGCAGAGCCTGCCCCACCGGGACTGGTTCGCGGCAGCGAGTGCCGTGTCGAGGACGTGCTCGGCGACGGCTGTCATCAACGGTGACGCGCTGGCGTAGGGGTCCTCGCGCCCGAGCAGGTAGATGGTGCCGCGCCGAGCGATGACGTCGGCGACATCGGTCGCGGGACGCCCGGGCCCGGGGACGCAGCGGCGCCGGATCGGCTCCTGGAAAAACAGGCTCATCGTCTGCTGCACGGTGGTGATCGTGTTCCCGGCGGTCCGGTCATCGCCGCGGAGCGCCCCGAACAGCAGCCCGTGCCAGAACGGCGCGGCGTGCGGGTGCTCCCGCAGGATCTCCGTCGGGTCGGTGGCGCTGAGCGGGTTCGCGACCCAGCGCAGCACGTCCTGCAGGGTGCGGCCGGTCAACGCGGCCGCGTGGAAGTAGGCCTGCAGGACCTTGGCGGCCTCGGCCGCGTAAAACCGGGCGGCGTCGTCTCCGTGTCCGCCGGCGACGGCGCCCTTGACGGTGCCGGCGGTGAACGCCTTCGCGCGCCGCTCGGCGAGCATCGGGTCGACGCACCCGTCGATCGGGTCCCAGACCAGCTCGGGCAACCCGGCTGCGGCACCGAAAGGGTCGAGCACGACACACGGCCGGTCCCCCGTGGATCGGGCCGTCAGGCTCAGCAGCAGGTCGTCGAGCTTCGTCATCGTCACCAGCGCCGCGCCGGGCGCCTGCAGCAGCGCAGGGATCAGCGCGTCGAGGGTCTTGCCGCTGCCCTGCGGGCCGATGACACCGGCGGTGCGGTCCCACGGCACCCACAGCTGCCCCCCGCGTGGCTGGGACGAGGTGCCGAGCCGCCATCCCACATCGGTCGGCTCGAACCGCGCCCTGGACGGAGACCACGGCCGCGATCGCGGCGTCCTCGCGCCCGTCAACGTGGTTGGCATCATGACCGGTCCTTGCCGTAGAGGTCGGGGCGGGTGATGGCCCGGACGCGGTGCAGCCGCCGGCGGCCGAGCAGCGTCTGCGCCTCGGCCTTGCTGGCCATCCCGTGGACGCGGTGGGGTCCCCACCGCAGCCACAGCGCCCTCCCCGCCCAGCACAGCACCACGAGGATGATCAGCTCGGCCCCGGCCACCCAGGCCCGGACCGCCGCCGGTGACGCCGCGCCCGCCGTACCCGACGTGGTTGTTGGTAGCCCGGCGCGGGCGTCTCCGGCGAGGATCCCGGGCACGCTGGTGAGCAGCGCGTCTCTCGGAGGGAAGGAGAGACCGCCGCCGGCGGCGAGGTTCGCGCCGGCCCGGCCGGCCTGCACCCCGAGCACGAGCAGCAACAGCACCGTGACCGCGAGCATCAGCGGGATCTCCCACGTGAACGGGTACGGGTTCGAGCGTCGTGACTGCTGCATGACCGGCCTCCTTCACGAACCAAAGCCGCGGCCACCCGCGTGGGCGTTCACCGCCGCCGCCCATCCCGACGATCCAGGGGTGGGGACGGGTGTGCAGGGCTCTCGTGGAGGCGTTGGTGGCGCCACAACCAGGCCGCCGGATCTTCCCCACCGTTGCTGCCATCGAGGGTGGGCTGCGCCCAGCCGCGAGCCCGAACGACGCTGTGCCAGTGGAACGCCGGGTCGGAAGGGTCGAGCTCCTGCAGGGCGGGCTCGGCCTCGGTGACAGCCGCACCAGCACCCCCACCAGCGCCGGCCGGGGCGGCATCCAGTCCAATGTCGCAGGACAGCTCCCCCGGCGCGGGCTGGTCGAGGTCGTCGGCCGACTCGTCGGGGAGGTACCTCATCCGGATCACCTGAGTCACCCGGATCACCTGGTCACGGTCGGCTGGTCGGCCATGTTGCCGACCCGCCAGATCTCGAAGATGTGGTGGCCCGGCCCGGCGGCGTAGGAGAAGTGCCCGACCCCGAGGGATCTCGAGCGGGCCTCGATGGTCGTCCGGGTCGCGGGGTCCCACACGAGCATCACGTGCCCGATCCGGGACGGGCCGAGGTAGGAGTCCCAGAAGATGACGTCGCCGGGCCGCTCCGTCCCGGGCTGGACGCGGAAGCCGTTGCCCTTGGCCAGCCAGGCCCGCTGCGCGCCGGCGGTGCGGGGCATGCTGATCCCGATCCGCGCGAACGCCGCCTGGACGAGGGAGGAGCAGTCCCACGCGTCCGGACCGCCCGCGCCCATGACGTACGCGTCGCCGGCCTGGCTGCCGGCCCACTGCAGGAGCTGCCGTACCCGATCGCTGGTCAGCGGCGGCAGCGCGGGATCGCCGCCGCCGTCGTTGAGGGCAGGCGCGTCGCATCCGGTCGGGTCGCCGAGGACTATGCCGCCGCCGTACGCGTGGGCGTAGTGCAGGACGTCGTTGACGTACCAGGTGGCGTGGTTGTACGCGTACAGGGCCCTGACGACGCCGTCGGGTCCGTCGGCGACGCCGGAACGCACGAGGTAGTTCGCGGCGGAGGTGATGCTGTCGGCGTCGTTGCGGATGTCGACGATGCCGTCACGGTCGCCGTCGACACCGACCGCCGAGAACGTGGCCGGCATGAACTGCATGAGTCCTTGGGCGCCGGCGCTCGAGGTGGCGCTGGTGCTGCCGTGGCCGGTCTCCTCCATGCCGATGCCGGCGAGCAGCGTCCACGGGATCGCGTACCTCGCGGCCGCAGCCTGGTAGAGCGCCTTCACCTTGGCCGGTATCGGCAGGGGCGGGTTGCGCAGCGACGCCTGCCGCGGGCTGCCGGGCGCGGGAAGCTCGAACCCGATCCCGCCCTCCATCACCGTGTCAACGGAGTCTCCCGCTCCCCCAGTCGCCGCGCCGTTGCCTCCCCCTCTTCCTCCGGCGGCGGCTGCTGACGTGACGGTCGTGCCGGCGGTGACGGCTTCGCCGTTGAGGGGTGCGCCGTGCGCGAGCATCCACGGGACGGGATCGGTCGCGACGCCGGCGACGAGGATCTCGAGGTGCAGGTGGTTGCCCGTGCTGGTGCCGGTGCTGCCCTCGACGCCGAGCCCCTCCCCGGCCGTGACTGGCTGTCCCCGCCGGACGTCGACCCGGGCGAGGTGGCCGTACCGGCTGGTGACCCCGCCGGCGTGCGTCACGTCGACGTAGTTGCCGTAGCCGTTGCGGGAGACCCCGGCGAAGGCGACTCGGCCGGGGCCGATCGCGACGACCGGTCCCGGTCCGGGCTGGGAGACGAGGTCCTGCCCGGAGTGGTGCTCCCACCGCAGGTGGATGGGGTGGAACTGCTGGCCGAACCCGCGCCTACTGACGGTGTACCGCTGGGTGAACGGCGGGCGCCACTGCCCCGTCGCGGGGATGCCGGTGCCGCAGGCGACGGTCCGCAGCTGCTCCCCCGCTGCAGGGCCGGCGACCGCCATGACCAGCACCGCGGCCGCGATCGGGATGCCGGCCAGCAGGACTAGCGGCAGCAGGATCGCGGCGATCTTCTTCACTGCCAGTGCCTTTCAGCCCGCCGCCGCGAGGGCTTGGTTCGTGAACGTGAGGTTCCGTTCGATCGGGTGCAGGACGGTGGCGACCTTGTAGTGCTGGTCGCCGACGCACCACAGGGCGCGGCCCTTGCCCTGCATCGCCCAGCCGGTGACGAGGTCGCGGGCGATCGGGCCGAGGCCGAGCATCGTCTCGAGCTCGGCCGCGACGGCCCGGTCCTGCCCGTGCAGGATCTTGATGTCGGCCAGGTGCAGCAGGTCCTTGGCGATCGCGACGGCCTGCGAGCCGCTGTCGCCGGCAGAGAGCAGATCCGAGGGTTTGTGGGCGATCGCGAACTGGACGTCCCCGTCGCGTCGGGACAGGCGCAGGTCCGCGTCGAAGCTCTTGACGGCCTCGGGGCCGAGCCGCAGCTGCTTCCATGACTCGTCGCGGACCACGACCCGCACGTCCCCGGGGGCTGCGAGCTCCCGCATCCCGCGGCCCCAGGAGTTGAGGCAGGTCAGGGCGATGCCGACGGCTTCGTCGCCGAGGGGTTCGAGCCGGGACAGGCTCAGCGACTGGATCGGGGCGGCCCAGTCCACCTGAATGGTCGTGTGGTCATCGAAGAGGCCGGCCAGTGCCCCGGAGACGAGCTGCCCGAGCGCGTCGCGCAGCATCCGGGTGTCGTCGAGGAAGTGGCGTTCGTCGGCGTACCGGCACTGCGCGACGAGCTCGCTCGTCGGCGCGTCGAGCAGCCGCCACAGGTGCGGGATGGTCGTCTCCCGGAGCCGGGTGTTGCCGTGGGCGTAGCCGGTCAGGTGTGCCAGCGCGGCCTTGACGACGACCTCGTCGGTAGGCCCGAACGGCACCCGCCGGTCACCGATGCGTTGGGAGCCGACGAGGCCGCGGACGAGGGTCAGCCAGCGGGCGAAGACGATCGCCGCGCGGCCTTGCGCGGCCTCGGCGCTGAGCTGGTCCCAGCCGGTGATCAGCGGACCGAACGCGAGCGGGTTGATCCGTGCCGGCAGGCCGTGGCCGATCGCGAAGGGTTCCACGCCGAGGAACCGGCAGAGCGGCTCGTACTCGTCCTTGGGGTCGCCGAGGACGAGGACGCGGTAGCCGAAGTCCATCATCCGCAGGCAGAACGCCTTCGTCGTGGCGGACTTGCCGCGGCCGGGTTTGCCGAGGCTGAAGATGTTGGGGTTGGTGACCGGGACGGTGTCGTCGAGGACCCAGCCGAGCGGGTCGGCGTAGAACGATCCGCCGGAGAGCAGGTCGATCCCCATCTGAGCCCCGGTTGGCGGCAGACCGGGGGTGGAGATGAACGGCCACAGCACCGGCGCCTGCTCGGAGGTCATCCGCCACGTCGAGACCGGCGCCGCCCCTGATGCCCACCCCCGGCCGGGGCGGCGGGCCCCCCGCGGCGGGACGTGCCGGAACAGCCGGGCGTCCTTGGGCGGGTGCAGGGCGGGTGCGGCGGAGGGCAGCTCGTGTCCGAAGTCCGACAGCAGTCGCGACATATCCCTACCCTCGCCGCCCCGACCGCCCCGACCGCCCCGGCCGCGCCGTTTGCTCACGTCGATCGACCTCACGTCAAAGGGATTCATGTCGCGCGGTGTCATGTCAGTCCGCCCCCCTTCAATCGGCTCGTCGGGTGAGGCTGACCCCGAGCGGAACGGTCGACGCGGCGAACGCGACGTCCTGGGCGAGGTCGAGGCGCAACGGGGCGAAACCGGCCCGTCGCACGGACGCGTCCAGGTCGCGCCCGAACGCGGAGACCCGGGCGGTCTTGGGGACGGTGACGGTCACGACGGCATACGGGCGGGTGAGGCTGTTGCCGCGGGCCAGCTTCGCGTCGAGGCGACGCACCTTCTCGCTCTCGTCACTCGCCTTCGCCCGCTTCTTGACCTTGGCGCGGTGCCGCAGCTCGTCGCCGATGTCAGCGGCCCACTCGCTCGTGGCGCTTTGCCGGTTCGCGACCGACGCGGTCAGGATCGGGTAGCAGACCATGAAGGAGCGCCGCTCCCCCGGCGCGGTCGGAGTCAGCGCGGGTGCGAGGGCTCCCATCGCGGCGCCCCGGACGGGCAGCTTCACCGTCGAGGAGATCGAGTTCCACGCGTCGTGGCTGTAGTGCCGCACGGCCGGGTCCGCCCCGGACGGCCCGGCCATCGCCCACGGCACATCCGCATTGATCCCCGCGTTGATCCCCGGGTTGCCCTGAGAAGTGGTGGTGGTGTCGGCGGTGGGGTTGGTGTCGCGGCCGGCGAGGGCGTCGATGATCCCGGCCCGGTCACCGGGCGCGAAGCCGGTGCGGCAGGCCAGCGCCAGCTCCGGGCTGGTGAGCCAGGCGACGCTGGTCATCCCCATCCCGCCGCGCAGCTGCGCCTCGAGCTCGTCGGCGAGGCTGTAGAGCACGCGGGCGCGGCCGTCGAGGCCGCCGCCGGACTCCTTGGCCTCCCGGGCGAGCCGGCCCTCGGGGACGACGACGGTGACGAACGCCTCGGTCCGGACGCTGGCCCGGGTGAGGTTCGCCTGCAGCTCGTCGTTGACCTGACGGGATGCCAGGGGTCCGGTGGCGCGGCGGTGCCTGGCGATCCACTGGTCGCGTTCGGCGCCGTCCTCCGGGACGGTCCGGACCAGGAACACGACCGCGTCGACCAGCTCGGTCCGGGCGGCGAGGTCGATCAGCTCCCCCAGCCCGGCGCCGAGTCGTTCGCGCTGGTCGAGCTCGGCCAGGCCGATGCCGGGGTGGATCACCGACGCGGTCAGCGCCCACGTCCGGCAGCGGTGGTCCTGGATGATCGCGGCCCTGCTGGACGTGGCGCCGCGCGGGGGGCCGTCGTGGATCCGGACACCCTGGAGCACCCCCGGCAGGTCCGGCTCCTCGAGCGAATCCGCCTCTCCCGTGGACGCTTTCGACCGGAACCGGGTCCACCCGGCGAGGCCCCCGACCGCGAACGACAGCGACGCGAAGACCCACCCCACCGCCGACCGTCCACGGACCGGCGTCACCGTCACCAGCACGATGAACGCCCACAGCAGCGTGAAAAGGGCCACCGACGTCCACGCCGCCTGCTGCATCGCCCACGCGATCGGCAGAAACGACAGCGCGACCGTGGTCAGCTGCCACCCGGACAGGCCGAAGAACCACCCGATCCGGGCCCTCGAGTAGTCGGAGTAGATGACACCCATGACACGCTCCCTCTCTCTTATGCCGGGACGGCGGGCACAGCGCCCGCGGCAGCCGCTCCACCTGTTCCACCGGCGGCGCCCGCAGTACCAGCCGGTATGCCGCTGCCTTCGCCGCCGCCGGACATCCCCGTCACCCCGGGGCCGGTCCCCGACGGCCTAGCGGGCATGGACGGTGCGCTCGGGAACGAGGGCTGACCTTTGCCATCCGTACCGCCGGTGCCGCCACTGCCGCCACTGCCGTTGCTGCCGTCGGTCCCGTTGCCGTCGGCGCCGTTGACCGCCGGGTTGTCGTCGTCGCGCCGCTGGTTGGGCTGCTGGTTGCGCTGCTGACTGTTGCGCCGGTCGGAGCTGAAGTCCGGGACGTAGCTGGAGTCCCCGACGCCCATCTGGTTGGTCAGGTCCGCGCCCATCGCCGCTCCCCTGGAGCCGACGGTCGCGACCAGACCCAGACCGGCTGCGGCGAGGCCGCCGAAGCGGCTGCTGGTGGAGCTCTCGCCGGCGCCCTCGGCCTGGGAGCGTCCGTGCTCATCCGTGCTCGACGCCGCCGCGGAGGTGGAGTCGCCGGTGCTGCTTTTGCCGGCGAGGACTCCGCTGAGGCCGCCTTGGGCGGCCATCCCGGCGCGCAGCGCGGCGCCGGAGGAGGTGCCGGGGTCGGTGAACGCGAGCAGGTTGAAGAGGGCGAGCGGGCTCGCGCAGCCGATGCAGATGAGGATGACGCCGGGCACTGCGGTGCCGATGGCCTTCTGCAGGTCGTCCGTCATCCCGGTGGCGACGCCGGAGGTCATCTGCACCCCGACGCCGAGGACGAGGACCATCAGGACCGGGGTGAACGCGGCGGCGTGGAACCAGCGGAAGCTCTTCCAGAACCAGCTGCGACCGAAGTCGGACGACAGGCCTGCCGCGGAGATCGGTGTGGTCGCGGCGAGGACCATGAGCGCCCCGGCGCGGGTCAGCAGGACGAGCAGGTGCCCGATGGCGGCGAAGACCAGCACGATGCCCATCAGCCCGAGCACGGTGGCGACGGTGCCGTCGGAGATGTCGGCGACGTCGATCGGGGTGCCGAGCGGGCGGAACTGCGCCCAGCTGTCGACATGCAGCAGCGTGGCCATGAGGGCCTTGGTCAGGCCGCCGCAGGCGGCGAGGACCGCGATGCCGTAACCGATCCAGGCGACCCACACGAGCAGGAACTGGCCGGTGCCGACGAGCACCTGCCCGATGGAGCGGCCGTCCCTGCGGAAGGCGGCGATCCCGAGCTGCGCCACCGTGAGGATGAGCATGAGGCTCAGCCCGATCCAGAACGTCACCCGGTAGAGCGACCCAGCGGGGCCGCCCTCGCTCAGGTCCGGGGTGGTGAAGTCGTCGACGATGCCCAGGACGAGCCTGAGCAGCCACAGGCCGGCGTTCCACAGGCCGAGCATCGCGGCCGTCCAGCCGTCGGCGATGACCTTGCCTGCAGCGGATGCGAGGTAGGAGAACGGGTCGAGCATGCTCAGGACCCCACGCTTCCGGCAGCCGCCCCGGCAGCGGGCACAACCCCAGGCGCCGCATCGGGCGCATCACCAGTGTCGGGACGGGCGTCGGGAGCGAGGGGTGCGTCGACCCAGGTCCGCCACCCTGCCTTGATGGCCAGGTCGGTGCCCGGCCACGTCGACGGCGCCGGGGCGGGGCTCGGTCCGGGAGCGATTAGCCACCGGCCCCCACCTGCCTCACGTCCCCCGCCATTTCCCGCTTCACCGGTGCCGTCGGCGCTTATGCCATCCGTCCCGCCGGTCCATTGCATGCGTTCGCAGTGGCCGTAGGCGACCCGCGCGTCGGTCGTGATGACGGCCTGCACGTCGAGCAGGACGCAGGCGAGCACCCAGTCGTCGCCGTCGACGCCCTTGACCATGCCGGCGACCGGGGTGACGCTGACCGTCACCCCGGGGTCCTTGCTCTGCCCTTGTCCGGCTGCGGCGAGGAAGGCCTGGACGTTGCGGGTGAGCGGCCAGTCGGCCACCTCGACGGCCCCGGTCAGTGTCCACTGGCGGTGGACGTCGTTGACCTGCGGGATGGACATGCCTTGCAGAACGGTGGATTCGATCGCGGCGAGCTGGGCCACTGCCCCCGCCGGGGTCTTCGGGAAACCGGTCGGGACGCCCGAGGGGCCGGTCCGCGTCACCGCCGGGATGAGCAGCGTCGGGGCGGGGTGGGCCGAGGGGACACCGCGTCGGGCACTGTCCGGGTCGACCTCGAGCATCGGTGCAGCAGCGACACGGTCGCGGTACGCCTGACCCCTCGCCGAGCCGGCCGGTGCATCCCGGCCGGCATCGCCGGGGATCTCGGCTCGAGTGGTCTCCCCGATGGCCGGGGATCCGGGTGAGGAGGATGCGCCGAGGGAACCGAGCGCGTAATAGACCGCCAGCCACAGGCCGACGAGGAAGACGAGCGCGGACAGCACACCGCTGGCGAGAACGGTCAGCAATTGTCGCCGGTCCCAGCCGCGGGCGGTGCCGTCGTGCAGAGCAGCGGATCGAGCGGGAGGTCGGGTGGCGGGTCGCATCAGACGCACCCGTTGCCGGTCATGGCGCTGACGATCCCCGGGAGGATGAGGTAGCCGATGACGGCCACGAACACCATCGCGAGGCCGACGACGCCGGCCTTGCTCGCGTGCGGCATGCCGAAGATGCGGCCGCCGACGACGGCGCCGATGCCGACGACGATCCCGAGGGTGAAGAGGATCCCAACACCCCACAGCACGTAACCCATGAGCTGGTCGGCATAGACCTGGGCGCCCGGTGGGGCCACCGGGCACACCTTGTGCGGCAGGGCGGCATACGCGGCCGAGGCGTTCTGGGCGGTGGCGGCGTTCATGATGGGAGGTCTTTCTCGTGGATGTCGGGACGGGCGAGCCGGAGCAGGGTGGCCGCCGCGCGGAGCAGCGCCGGCGGGAGGGGCTGGGAATCGAGGCCTCGAGCGGCGAGCCCTGTGTCGGTCGGGATCTCGACGAGCCGGCCGCACCGCTCAAGTTCCCGCGTCCGCGGGCCCTCGGATGCTGCAATCCCCCGCGGCCAGCGCGCGCGCCGGGGACCGACCACGCCGGCCACCACGTCGGCCACGTCGGCCAGGTCGTGGTCATCCAGCAGGGCGAGTGCCCCTTCGAGGCGGCGCAGTCCCGGCACGGTCGCCGAGGTGACCGCGATGACCGTGGGCGCGCGGCGCACTTGCTCGGCCAGCCAGGACGACCCAGCGAGCAGCTGACCCAGCTCGCACGAGACGTCAAGGACGCTGAGACCCACCGGTTGTGTCGGCGCGGCCGGCAACGGTACGTCCACCGAGCCGGTCACGTCCGCCGTGATGCGCTCGAGCAGGACCCGGTCGCGCCGGCCCTGCGACCAGCTGTTGCCGGTGTGGCCGAGCTCCGCGGTGGCTGCCGCGGCCAGTCCTGAGGCGGTGGCGGTGGCGCACTCGATGACCCGCGCGGCCCCTGAGGCAGTCGCGATCGCGACGGCAAGGGTGGTGGCGCCGGCGCAGCCGTGGCAACCGATGACCGTCAGGACCGGCTCGCTCGGCTCCCACACCACATCGGACGTCGACGTGCCGGGGGTTGGGGAGGTCGCGCGCCGAAGGTGGCCGCCGCTGCGGAACTGGCCGGCCTGCACGGCCAGCCACGCCCGCTTCAGCTCGTCCGTGCTCACCGCCCGGCGCGGGCCGGCAGTGGTGGTCACGACGGTCCTGCATCGGACGCCCTGCGGCGTGCGTCGAGGGCTTGCCGGAGCGCCTCGGGGTCGAGCCGTGAGAGTGCCACCTTGGCGCGCTGCACCTCGTGCAGCCGCTCGACGCAGGCAGCGAGCTCGTCGATCGTCGCGACCTCCGTGCTGGCGAGGTCCATCAGGCGCTCGGCGTCTCTCGGGTCTGTCTCTGTCACGGTTTCTCGCACGGTCTCTCGCACGGTCACTGTCATCACCTCGCCGCCTAAAGCCCGCCCGCATCGGCTGGCGGTCACCGGTCACGCCGGCACCTTCGCGGCCGTGACACCTCGGGCGTCCCGCAGGGCGCGGATGGCGCGGCTGGTGCGCCGGCGGACCGTGATGGCGGCGACTCCCCGCCGACCGGCGACCTCGGCGGAGACGCCGTTGCCGAGCAGCCCCGCGTGGCCACGCCCCGACCTCAAGGTCTGCTGCCGGTCAGCGGCCTGCGCGACGTCGACCAGCAGGGACCGGTCCTCGTCGGTGATGACGCCGCCCACGCATGCCCAGTCCAGCAGCTCGGCCAGTTCCTGCTGCGCCGAGGTCTCTGCGGGCTCGGAAGGCTCCGCCGACATGGCCTCCCAGATCGTCTCGGACGGCGCGACCGGGAAGGTCCTCGCCCACGTCGGGTCCGCCGCCGCCCCAACACCGAGGTCCCGCATGACCGCCTTGCGGGCATTCATCAAGATGTTCGCCGCGACCCGGTGCCCCCGCTGCCAGCGGAAGGTCCGCGCCTCCATCCACAACGCGGCCGCCAGCATCTGGTCGATCCGCGGGGACAGCGTGAACATCCGGGAAGCCAGAAGACTCACCCCCGGAAGCAGCACCCACGCCAGAGCCCCAGTCGCGACGACGTCGTCACCGCCCTCAGGCGAGGACAGCTCCGCCAACGCCAACAGCACCGCGTCGGCGTCATCGCGCTCGGCCTGCCGCAACCACGCCGGCAGCTCCAGCAGGTCCCCCACCACACCCAGCACCGGGTGGGCCGACACCCACCCCGGCCACCGAGACCGAGCCACCCCCAGGACGTCACTCTCCGGGTCACCCAGACCCAGCTGCGTCGCGACACTCATCATGAGCTCCTTCCGCCGTGTAGACACGGCAGGAAGGTCGCTCTCAGACATCCCCGGGAATGTCACCGCCTTCGGGCGCCCGCACCTGGGGGACGTGGTGCGCAGAAGGGGGGGTACAACGTCCTGACCTGCAACGATGCGACGTACCCCAGGAAGTCGAGATTCGCGCCGCGCCCTGCGAAACCTCGCCCGAAGGGCGCTTCGAAGTGATCTCGACCCGTCCTCGTGTCGCGACCCGGAGCAGACCCCAACCGCGCGGAAACGTCCCTGCCCGAGGTCTTGGCACTCTCCTAGACCGATCCGTGCAGAAGGCTCACGACAACCGCGCCGCGCTAGCGGTGGCCCGTCGTCACAAAGATGATCGACAAGGTGAGGTGGCATTCAGCTGGGGATGCTGGGTTGCTCTCGTGTCCGGTCCAAGGGGCTTTCTCGGGCCTTACGACGCGCTGACCAACGAGTTGACGGCGAAGGCTCACCAGCTCTGACCGCCGATACTCGGGCATTTCACGAGGCCGCGCCATTCGTGCCCAGGTGCGGCGACGAAGGCGATGACTCGTCATTGACCGACTCGGATGCGCGACGCCGGGGCCGCCGTTGGGTGGCCGACGTGCTCACGTACATGGCCATCCCCAGGACAAGGAGGGTCAGGAGGGCCGCTGGCCTGTCGTCGCGCTGCTCGCCCTGTCGCGCGATGATCGTGAGCAGGTCCCTCGCAGTCCAGCCATTGACCACCGACTGCTGTGGTGCGCCGCTGGCAGCCTTTTGGTTGATGCTGTCGTCGAGCAGAACGCTCGAGATGGCGGCGTCGCTCGTCGTGCTCCGGGGCGCCATCCCGAAGAAGACGCCGATGGCCGCGATGGCGAGGATGAGCGCTCCCACGATCCGCACGACGGAGCGCTGGTTGCGCGCGCTTGCAGCCTTCATCGCTTGGTCCAGTCGCTGCAGCCGCTGGACTCGAAGAACTTGTCGCTCTTCTTGATGGTGACGACGACCTGGCCGGCGCTGTTGCCGTTGTCGATGATCGAGCCGAGGCTGTCTCCTCCCGTGAGCCTGGCCCAGTAGCAGTTTCCACTCTCGGGCTTCTTGGACACGTAGGTGCCGGGCTTGACGTCGACTCCTACCTGGTAGGTGCCGTCTCCCGCCATTGCGACTGCCGGAGGCGGCGGTGGTGCCGTCACCGTCTTGGTCGGGCCAGGCACCTCCACGGTCTGCGTGACGGTGGGACCCGCGATGGTCTCCTGCGGCACCTCGGGGGCGGGCGCAGTGACAGTGACGGTCGGTGCCGTCGCCAGGGCCGCTGTGGCGGAGCTCTCGCCGCTCCCGCCTGACCCGGAGGCCGCACCGATGCCGAGGGCGACCAGAGCCGTGGCTCCGTATCCGATGACGTGCTTGATGTTCATGTTTCTTCCTTCAGTTGTCGGGCGCCACATGCCGCAGCACCCGGGATTTCGTTCTTGGTCAAGCTGAGCGGGCCAGCCGCCACCCCTCCGCAGCGACCGGCCCGCGTCTTTCAGGCAGCGCCGCTGGCGCGCCCGGTCTCGGGGGTGTAGTCGGCTTCGAGGTCGGCCGCTTCCATCGCGACGCCGGCCAGTGCATCGAGCGCCCGCGACAGGTGCCCCTCCACGCCCGTCTGCACGGTGTTGCACTCCTTGTCGATGGCGTCAGCGCCCCTGCGGATCGATCCGGAGGTGGTTCGGATCTTGTTGACTCGATCGAGCAGACCCATCGCAGCGACGATCTCCTCCTCGGCGGTCTCGAGCCCCTCGACGTCGCGCCGCGACGCGGCGGCCAGCGCACTGACGCGCATGAGTTGGACCACGGTGCGTAGCAGGTCGCTGTCGTCTGCTGCCGGGTCGAAGGCGATGACGACCCGGCGGGCTCCGAGCACGCGGATCGTCTGCCCCTTGTTCTGCTCCGCGGTGCGGACGACGCCGATCGACGCGGCCGCAGTGCGGTTGCGCTCCGCCTCGTCGAGGTAGTCGTTCCAGATGCGGCCGTCCGTGGAGTCGTGCATCTCGAGGACGACCCGGGCGGCTCCTCCCGCGATGGTCAGGACGCCGTCGCCTTTCTTGCAGCGCTGGATGGTGCCCATGAGTCCTCCCATGTCGGTGTACTCGTCGCCGAGGCCGGCTGCGATGCCCTCCATGACCGCGTTGACCTCCAACTCGAAGATGCTTCCCTTGAGGGGAGTGACGCTCGCGGTGCGCGAGACAGCCGCGGCTGCGGCCTTCTGGACCTCTACCGCCTTGGCGAGCTCGTCGACCTTGCCGACGAGAGCGAGGTGGTTCTTGTCCATCGCATCGCTCAGCACCTGCTGCTGGTCTGCGAGCGTCTTGGCTTGCTTGGCGAACGGCGACGTCGGATCGGCGGGGTCGAACTGACGACTGACCCTGACTAGCAGCTCGTCGGTCTGCTTGAACGCCTGGTCGCCGATCTTGCGGCCGACGGACTCGAGCACCGGCCCCAGCTTGGCGAGCAGCTCAGGGTTCTCGCCGCCGAAGATCCGCTCGACATCGGCGCGCAGCCCATCCGTCGTCGACTTGACCGTCTCGGCGTATGCCGCGCGCGTCGAGGCGCCGGTTTCAGCGATCACCTTGCGCACGTCGTCCGTGGCCTTGGCGACCGCCTCGGCAGCGGCCTTGACCGCGGATCCGGTGACGTCGGCGGCTTGGGCGCTGGACGCCTCCGTGCGGGCCGCGACGTCAGCGACGAGCCGTTCCAGCTCGAAGGTGTCCTGTGCTCCACCGGCGGACGCGATGGCCTGCGCCCCGACGGCGAGGGCCTGCGTGACGAAGCCGCCGAGGTCAACGCCGGCCATCTCCATGGCCGGCACCGCGACGCCGCGGCGACCGGTCGACCAGCGCAGCGCCTCGGTGGCGACAGCCGGGTCGACGACCGTGAGCTGGGTGATGACGAGTGCGCTGGCGGCGGGGTCGAAGGATGCCGCCGGAAGTGTGGGGCCCGAGTTCTCGTGCATGGTGGCCCTCCTGGGGTCCATCGGCTGCGACCGTCGCTGCCGTTGACCCGAGACTGGCTTCCCAATCCCTGTCTCGCTCGCTCGATGGTTGATAACCAGTGTTATCAGTGTTCGGTCGATTGATCTCCGCCATAGGGTTTAGCGTTGCCGCACGAACCCGGACACACCGGGCCCGCCACCGGAGAGGGGTACATGTCGCACCTATCGACCCTTCAGCTCTCCCTCTCCGACGTGGCCCGCCTCGCAGGTGTCCGTCGCCCCGTCGTGTCGATGTGGCGCAACCGTGAGCTCGCCGGCCACCCCTTCCCGAAGCCTGTCGCCGTCGCCGCCGGCCAGGAGCGATTCGACGCCTTCGAGGTTGTCGACTACCTCGCGGCGACGGGCCGTGGCAACAACCCCGAGGCGCGCGATGATCTCGCCGCGCATGCCCAACTCACCGCCATCCCCGACGTGGACGAGACGACCTCGTTCGACGGTCTGACCGCACTGCTGTGCCTTGCGGCAGTCACGGGCAACCCTCTGGGTGACCTGGATGGTTCCTCGCTGAGCTCGTTGGCTGACAAGATCGACTCGGACGACACGTTCCTCCGCCGAGAGATCGAGTCACTGGGCGCAGCCGGCCCGGTCTTGGCTGCTCACGCTGAGGCGCTGGCCGACGCGTCCTACTCCCCCGCCTCGGCGTTCGAGCTCCTGCTGCGTCAGCAGCTTGCTCGCACCCTGCCGGGCCACGCGGCGGTTGCCCTCAGGGCCGACGCTCAGGCAATGGTCGGAAGTCTCGCCTCGGCGCTGGCGTCCGAGAGCGGCATGGTCTCGCCCGTCTTCGTCGACGTGACCGACGGCAGCGGTGACCTGCTGCTCGCCACGGCCCGGGTGTATGCCGGAGAGTCGGCTCCCAGCCTCGCGTCCGTCGCGCTCGACACCCGATCGGCGCGTCTCGTGCGCCGCCGCCTACGGGTCCAGGACCTGCACCGGGTAGACGTGCTCGTCGATGACGCGGGCGACTTCGCGATTCCCGACCACACGGGCGGTGCGATCCACGTCCTCCAGCTCCCACCTGCCGGTCGACCATCAATGAGTGACGTCGAGGTCCTCGACGCGATCGCCGACCTCGTCGTCCAACTGCGCGACGACTCGCGCATCGTGGTGATCGGCCACGCGACCGCCCTGACGGACCGCCCTGGCTCCAACGCGGTGGACCGAGCCCGGGATGCGGTCCTGCGCTCCGACCGGCTGCGCGCGGCGGTCCGGCTGCCGAAGGGACTTCTCATCCGCTCGCCGCGCAGGCACCTCGCACTGTGGGCGCTCGGCCCGGCGCACCCCGATGTTGCCGTCGGAGACCGATGGACCGTCACCGCGGACCTTTCTGAACGCGAGCTCACTCCGACGACCGTCGAGGACCTCCTCACCGACATCGTCGCGGCGATGCAGAACGACGCGGCCGTGCGGCGTCACGCGTTCCGGTTCTCCCGACGCGTTCGCACGGCGTCGCTCCTGCCGGGGAGCCGGCCCCTCGTTGACAGACCGCACTCTCCCGTCAGGCGCCGCACTTCTGGCACTGAGCTGGTTGCCCTGATCGACCGGCTGGCGAACGAACTCCACTCCGAAGCCTCCGCCCTGAGAGTCGAGCCGACCGAGGCCGTTGAGCCTGCAACCGCGCCGCAGCGCACCCTCGGGGACGCGGTGGCTGCCGGCGAGTGCCGCATCATCTCCGGGAACCGAATTGACCCAGAACATCTGACCGCTGCCGACGGGCGCGTCGCGATCGGGCCAGACGAGCTGCTCGGGGCCCGGTCGCTCGAGGAGCGCCGCATCGACGTGCTGACGTTTGCCGGCACCTACCCGTCCGCGCGGTTCACCGAGGCCGGCGACGTCGTCTTCTGCACCACGCCGCGAATCGCAGCGATCGTCGACCACGACGGTGGGTCCGTCGTCGTCAGCCCGGCCCGCGTCGCACGGATAAGCCGCCACCCGGACCATGGCTGGCCGCCCCTGCTGCCCGACGTCCTCGCCAGCGACATCAATGCCATCGGCACCCCAGAGGAGTCCGGCGCGACGCGGCGGCCGGACTGGCGCCGGTGGCCGATCCGCCGAGTTCCTAGCCAGCAGCGCGACCACCTCGCCGCGACGCTCACGGCCCTCGAGCGGGAGCGGCAGGAACTGCGCACTCGACTCGACGAGGTCGAAGCTCTCGCCGCCGCCGTCACCGAGGGCGTGACCGCCGGGGCGCTGACGATCACGGCCCCGCCAACCAGCACGCCGGCATACGACACCGAACCGCAACCCGACACACCAGCTCACCCGCCGCGCACGAACTCGCCCACCACGGAAGGATCCTGACCATGCCGCCGAGGAAGAAGGTCGACCCTGCGCGCTCAGCCGCGCCGTCGACGATGAAGGAGCTCAAGGACACCCTGTGGAAGGCGGCCGACAAACTGCGCGGGTCGATGGACGCCTCGCAGTACAAGGACGTCATCCTCGGCCTGGTCTTCCTCAAGTACGTCTCCGACGCGTTCGAGGAGCGCCGCGGCCAGATCCGCGACGAACTCGCCGCCGACGGGTGGGACGAGGCGCAGATCGCGCCGCTGCTCGACGACATGGACGAGTACACCGCCCACGCCGTGTTCTGGGTACCGCCGACGGCCCGCTGGGGCTACCTCGCCCAGCACGCCAAGGGCCTGCCCGCCCAGGACGGGCAGCCGCACAAGAACATCGGCCAGCTCGTCGACGAGGCCGTCGACCTGCTCATCGGCGCCAACCCGTCCCTCAAGGGCGCGATGCCGCGGATCTACAACCGAGACAACGTCGACCAGCGCCGGCTCGGCGAGCTGATCGACCTGTTCAACTCCGCCCGGTTCACCGGCCAAGGCGTCTCCAAGGCCCGCGACCTGCTCGGCGAGGTCTACGAGTACTTCCTCGAGAAGTTCGCCCGCGCCGAGGGCAAGCGCGGCGGCGAGTTCTTCACCCCACCCAGCGTGGTGCGCACGCTCGTCGAGGTCCTCGAGCCGACCGAGGGTCGCGTCTACGACCCGGCCTGCGGGTCGGGTGGCATGTTCGTGCAGGCGGAGAAGTTCCTCGCCGCACACCACCAGGACAAGACCGCGATCTCGATCTACGGGGAGGAGCTCAACGAGCGCACCTGGCGCCTGGCCCGGATGAACCTCGCCATCCACGGCCTGAACGGCAACCTCGGCGCGGTTTGGGGCGACACGTTCGCGATCGACCTGCACGCCGACGTGCAGATGGACTACGTCATGTCCAACCCGCCCTTCAACATCAAGGCATGGGCCCGCAAGGAGGACGACCCCCGCTGGCGCTTTGGCGTCCCGCCCGCCACCAACGCGAACTTCGCCTGGATCCAGCACATCATCAGCAAGCTCGCCCCCGGCGGCAGCGCCGGCGTCGTCATGGCCAACGGGTCCATGTCATCCAACTCCGGCGGTGAGGGCGAGATCCGCGCGCAACTCGTCGAGGCCGACCTCGTCGCCTGCATGGTCGCCCTGCCCACCCAGCTGTTCCGTAGCACCGGGATCCCCGTCTGCGTCTGGTTCTTCGCCAAGGACAAGACGGCAGGTGCCAACGGGACCGTCGACCGGTCCGGCGAGGTCCTCTTCATCGACGCCCGCGAGCTCGGCTACATGGTCGACCGCGCCGAACGCGCCCTCGCCGACGACGACATCGCCAAGATCGCCGGCACCTACCACGCCTGGCGCGGCACCACCTCCGCGGTCGCAGGGGAGCTGACGTATGCCGACGTGCCCGGCTTTTGCAAGACCGTGTCCTTGGCGGACATCAAGGCGGCTGACTACGCCCTCACCCCCGGCCGCTACGTCGGCGCCGCCGAAGCCGAGGACGACGGCGAACCCATCGACGAGAAGATCCAACGACTCACGAAGGAGCTGTTCGCCCAGTTCGACGAATCCGCCCGCCTCGAAGCCGCCGTGCGCGAACAGCTCGGGAGGATCCATGTCTGAGTGGAGTCGTGTACGGCTGGGCGATGTCTTGATGATCAAGCACGGCTATGCATTCCCAGGGGAGGGCTTTGTCGAGGACCAGAACTTGCCAACCCTTGTGACACCGGGGAATTTCGCCCGCACCGGGGGCTTCAAAGCGGCCAAGACAAAGACGTTCCGCGGTGACTTTCCGGCCGAGTATTGCCTACAGGCAGGGGACTTGATCGTTTCGATGACCGATCTCAGCAAGGAGGGAGCAACGTTGGGGCTGCCTGCGATCGTGCCCGATGATCGGGTCTACTTGCATAACCAACGCATTGGGCTGGTGCAGGTCATGAACCCCCAGAGAGTCGACAGAACCTTCTTGAACTACCTCTTCCGGACGGACAAATACCGAGCCCATGTGCTCGGCACAGCCTCTGGAAGCACTGTCAGGCACACCAGCCCCTCGCGGATTTACGATTACGTCGCCGAAGTTCCGAACGTCCACAAGCAGCGGGCGATTGCGGAGGTGTTGAGGGCGCTCGACGACAAGGTCGCCGCCAACGCCAGACTGGCGTCCACGGCCGTTGAGTTGGCCGACTCCTTGTTTGCGATGCGCGTAAGGGGGATTCAGCCATCTCAGACCTTCGCCGAGGTGGCGGTCGTCAAGGGAGGCGGCACCCCGAGCACCAAGGTCGAGGAGTACTGGAGCGGGTCGGTCCATTGGGCCACTCCGACCGATGTGACGAACCTGAGCGTTCCGTACCTCGAGTCCACGGGCAGGCTCATCACCGATGACGGCTTGGCTGCGTGTGCATCCGAGCTGCATCCCGAAGGCTCGATCCTGATGACGTCTCGGGCCACGATCGGCGCTTTCGCCATCGCCCAGGTCCCGATGGCGGTCAACCAAGGGTTCATCGTGGTGAATGCCCACGACCCCGAGGCGCAGTGGTGGCTGTTCCACGAGATGCGCAGCCGCGTGCCTGAGTTCCTCAGTCACGCGAATGGCGCCACTTTCCTCGAGCTCAGCCGAGGAAGGTTCAAGGCCCTCCAGGTCCGTCTCCCGGATCCTCCGGCTTACAAGGACTTCGCGGCGACCATAGACCCACTCCATGAGCGCGCCAGAGCTGCCAGCCGAGAGAGCTCAGAGCTAGCCACCATTCGCGACACACTGCTGCCGCAGTTGATGTCGGGCAAGATCAGGGTCAGGGACGCGGTGCGGGTCGTCGAGGGGGTCGTGTGACATGACGGGGGATGTCGGGGGTTTCGGCGGGTCGGGGTTCTCGGAGGCCGAGTGGGAGACGCTCGCGCTCGAGGGCTTGGCTGAACACGGCTGGGTGCCGCGGGACGGCAAGTCGATCGCGCCGGGCTCTGGCGAGCGGGAGTCGTGGGACGAGCTCGTCATCCCGTCGCGCCTGCTCGCGAAGCTGCGGGAGCTGAACCCGCTCGTGCCGCCGGACTACCTCAAGCAGGGCGCCGCGGAGATCCTGCGTCCAACCTCGGGGGACGCGCTGACGGAGAACCACCGGACGCACCGGTTCCTCGTCGAGGGCTACCGCGGCATCAACTGGATCGACTCCGACGGGACCGAGCACAACCCGACGATCCGGCTGGTCAGCACGGACCCGGGTGAGAACGACTGGCTCGCGGTGAACCAGGTGACGGTCCGCTCCCGCGACGTGGAGCGCCGCTTCGACCTGGTGCTGTACTGCAACGGGCTGCCGGTCTCGATCGTCGAGCTGAAGAAGGCCGGCACCCAGACGGCGGACGTCGCGGCCGCGCACGCGCAGCTGCAGACGTATGTGCGGGAGCTGCCGATGTGCTTCCGGTTCGCCGTGTTCACGGTCGCGACGGACGGGGTGGTTGCCCGGTACGGGACGCCGTTCACTCCGTTGAACCACTTCGCGCCGTGGAATGTCGACGACGACGGACAGGAGCTCGGGTTCGGCGCCACCAGCGGGCTGGAGAATCTCGGCACCGGCCTGGATCACCTCATCGACGGCGTGTACAACCAGGAGAGGTTCCTTCAGCTCCTGCGCAACTTCACGGCATACGACCAGGGCGCCGAAGGGTTGGCCAAGCGGATCGCCAAGCCGCACCAGTACTTCGCCGTGAACAAGGCAGTGTGGCGCACGATCCAGGCGGTCGAGTCCGACGGCAAGGCCGGCGTCGTGTGGCACACGCAGGGCTCCGGCAAGTCGATGGAGATGGAGCTCTACACCCACTACGTGCAGCGGCATCCGAAGCTGCTCAACCCGACCGTCGTCGTCGTGACGGACCGGACCGAGCTCGACGGGCAGCTGTTCGACGGGTTCCGCCAGAGCCTGCTGCTCGCGGAGGAGCCGCGGCAGATCACCCGCCGCGCCGACCTGCGCCGGGAGCTGTCCGAGCGGACCACCGGTGGGATCTACTTCACGACGCTACAGAAGTTCGGCCTGTCCAAGGAGGAGCGCGACGCCGGAGAATCCCACCCGCTGCTGTCCGACCGGCGCAACATCATCGTCATCGTCGACGAGGCGCACCGTAGCCACTACGACGACCTGGACGGATACGCCCGTCACCTCAGGGACGCCCTGCCTCGGGCGACGCTCATAGCGTTCACCGGCACCCCGATCTCCCTCGCGGAGCGAGACACGCAGGCAGTGTTCGGCGAGTACATCGACATCTATGACCTGAGCCGCGCCGTCCGCGACGGGGCGACGGTGCCGGTGCACTTCGAGCCGCGGCTGATCAAGGTGTCGTTCGCTGAGGGGGTGAGCGAGGACCAGCTCGACGCCGCCGCGGACGAGCTGACCACGGGCCTCGACGACGTGGAGCGGGATCGGATCGAGAAGAGTGTCGCCGTCGTCAACGCCGTCTACGGCGCGCCGGCAAGGATCGCGAAGCTCGCCGAGGACCTCGTCGGGCACTGGGAGACCCGCCGCGACGCGATGTGGCCGTTCATCTCCGGGCCGGGCAAGGCCCTGATCGTCGGCGGCACCCGGGAGATCTGCGCGAAGGTCTACGACGCGATCATCGCGCTGCGGCCCGACTGGCACGCCGACGAGATCGACAGGGGCGTCATCAAAGTCGTCTACACCGGCGACCCGACCGACACCCCGCCCGTGTCGAACCACGTGCGCCGCGAGTCGCAGAACAAGGTCATCAAGGCCCGCCTCAAGGACCCCGACGACGAGCTCGAGATCGTCATCGTCAAGGACATGATGCTGACCGGCTACGACTCGCCGCCGCTGCACACCCTCTACCTCGACCGGCCCCTCAAGGGCGCCCTGCTCATGCAGACCCTCGCCCGGGTCAACCGGACCTTCCGCGGCAAGCAGGACGGGCTGCTCGTCGCCTACGCCCCGCTCGCGGAGAACCTGCACAAGGCCCTGGCCGAGTACTCGCCCGAGGACCAGGCGAGCAAGCCGTTGGGACGGAACATCAGCGCCGCCGTCGACCTGACGAAAGACCTCATCGGCCAGCTCGACCGGCTCGTCTCCGGCTACGACTGGCGGGCCGACTACTCCGACCGGCGATCACGGGGTGACCAGAAGGCGTACGCGTACGTCGTCAAGCACCTGGTGAACTACCTGCGCGACCCGCGCACGCCTGGCAACGAGGTGCGGCAGTACGCCGAGTTCGGCGACAGCGAGACGCTGGCGGCGGCATACCGCCGGTTGAGCAGCCAGTTTGCCCGCGCCTGGGCCGTGTCCGCCACCTCGCCGGATCTAGACGCGCTGCGGCCGACCGCGAAGTTCTACGAGGAAGTGCGCGTGTGGATGGCCAAGCTCGACGCCGAGGAGCGGCAGTCACGCGGCGAGCCGATCCCCGAGGACATCCAGCGACTGCTCGGCGCCCTCATCGCCGAGAGCACCGAGACCGGTGAGGTCCTCGACATCTACGAGGCGGCCGGGATGCCCAAGCCCAGTCTCATGGACCTCGGGCCTGACTTCGTCACCAAGGCGCAGCAGGCCGAGAACCCGCACCTGGCGATCGAGGCGCTGCGCGACCTCGTCGCCAAGGAATCGGTCAAGGCGACGGGGACGAACACGCTGCGACAGCAAGCCTTTTCGTACCGGATCGCCGAGCTGATGCGCAAGTACACCAACCAGCAGCTGACCTCGGCCGAGGTCATCGCCGAGCTGATCGAGCTCGCCAAGGACGTCGTGGCCGAAGGCTCGCGGGGTGCGATGTTTACGCCACCGCTAGACCAGGACGAGCTCGCATACTTCGACGCCGTCACCACGAACGAGTCGGCCGTCGACGTCATGGGCGAAGGGGTGCTCGCCGATATCGCCCGCGAACTCGTCGCCATCATGCGGCGCGACATCCGCACCGACTGGACCGTCCGCGAGGACGTGCGCGCCAAACTGCGCACCTCCATCAAGCGGCTGCTGATCAAGCACGGCTACCCGCCCGACCAGCAGCCAGGCGCCATCAAGCTCGTGATGGAGCAGATGGAGGCCATGGCCCCCCGATACGCCCAGCAGGGTCGTGATGCCACCTGAGCCGCCGCTTCGGCATCGAGCAAATCCCACCAGCGAGGAGGTTATCGGACCATGCCCGCCACGAAGATCCAAGACGAGACGGAAGTCAGGCGCTGGTTCGACGAAGGACGGACCTACCAGTGGATGGCCGACGAGTATCTGCGCAAGTACCGTCTGGAGATGTCACAGTCGGCCTTCAGCAACCTGCGGCGCCGCCGCGGCTGGGAGCGCCGAATCGCTCGGAACGACGACCTGATCCCTTGGGAAGTGAACATCGAGCACCGTTGGGCATTTGTCATCAGAATGCTCCGCTTTGAGGGTCGGGTCAGGAGCGGCAAAGAGGTTAGCCGCGAGGATCAACATGTCTTGACAATCTGGAAGAGCAATCTCCGAGCCCGAGGAGAGGTGGTGCACTACGACCCCAACACTGCGAAGGGATTCCAGTACGTCAAACGTGGTCCGGATGACGGCGACTTGATCCGAGAGCCGAGCAGGAAAACCACGAAGCGCCGTTCCGCGGATCGGTGACGACAATGACCACGCCTAGGGCCCAAATGCCGCGCGCCTGTCGCCTAACCCGAACACGCGGCGGCTCACCCCGAGCCGCTCCTACCCGCGGCGAATTGGCGTTAGCGGCAGACGCCCTTGAGCTCCCCGAACAATTTCGATCCCGTTGGCCTCCCTCGTTGCCGGCCAGCCTCCAGCACCGTCTCTGCAGGACTGTCGTGTGCCGGACCGTACGAGGCCGTCACCGTGTGACAGGGACCAGCATCTCAGCCGGCAGCCACTGTTGGACAAGCGTGTCGTCCGCTTCGACGAGGTAGACCACTAGGGCCCTCCATGGCCCATCCGGTTGTTGCTGCCAGCGCACGACGAGACCCGGGTGTGGTCCGCGGGCCGTGGATGGGCCGGTGACCCAGCAGTGCTGTCGAGCTGGGGGCGCGGCGGGAACGGGGTGTGTGACGCCTCGTCCTGATCCTCCAGCCATGGGACCATTATGGGACAGGTGTTCGATCCACTTTCCTTCGGCCGGAGCACCCGACCTCCTCCGCTCAGCTGGCGTGGCGGGTCCGTTCCAGCCAGTCCTTGGCGGCGATGACCTGCTTCGTGCGGTCGCTGAGCTCCGGGGGTGCGCCCTCGCCGTCCGAGCGGTTGAGGACGTCTTCGCGCAGGATGCGGTCCGCCTCGGCGTGGCGGCCTTCGGCGTCGGCGATGGCGGCGAGGTCTAGCCGCGGGATCTCCTCGTGGGGCGCGGCCAGTGCTGCGGTCTCCGCGGCGAGCCTGGCCCGGCGGAGGTCGCCTGATCGCAGGCTGTGGGTGGTGACGAGGTGGGCGACGTCGACGATGGCGCACAGCAGGTGCTGGTCGATGCGGTCGCCGTCGACGAGCCAGTACCAGCGGTCCTCTTTGAGGCTGCTGAAAGGTTGGCCCTGGACGAGCCGGAGGGCGGCGTCGAGGTCCTCGATTCCTTCGGGTCCGCGTGCTTCTCCGCGGACTCGGAGGCGGCGGAAGAGGTCGGCGTCCACGAGGACGTCGACGACCTGGTAGACGCCGACGCCGCGGGCGAGGGCGGCGGGGGCCTTCCGGGCGTCGGGGAGGTGCTTGTCGCCGGTGCGGGGGTTCACCCCGAGCCAGTCGCGCAGGATCCGGATGTAGTCGCGAGCCTTGGCCTGGGTGATGTTGAAGGTGTCGGCGAGCTCTGCCGGGGTGGCGCCGTGGGGGCGGGTGGCGAGGTAGGCGAGCATCTCGGTGAAGTAGTGCTTCCGTTTGGTGAGCGCTGTTCCGCGGGTCCGGGCGCTCACCGGCCCGAGCAGGGTCAGGCGTGGCAGCCGGCAGTCGTCGGACCACCACGCCATGAGGTCAGCATCCAGCGTGGGGTCCGCGTCGAGAACGGCGTCGCTGACTTGTGGTGTGACCTTGGGTGCGAGTGCTTGTAGGTCTTCTCGGGTCGTCGCACCCTCGTGGAGGTACTCCTCGTCCTCGAGGTCCAAGACGGTGGTGAGCGGTTCGTCGACGCTCTCCTCGTCGAGGGTCCGGGGCAGGGTGTGTTCGTCGCGGAGGGCGCCGGCCTCGTTGGTCCATGCCCGCCACCCGTCCACGGCGTCGGTGGTGGGGATGGGGACGTCGTCGAGGTCTTCGCTCTGGGCGAGCAGGGCTGCGCAGCCTTGGGCTTCGTCTGGGGTGAGGCCGACCGCGACGAGGTCGAGCCCGACGGCCGGCAGCAGGACTCGCCCGCCCGCCGACACGGTGATCTCCATCGCTGGGGGTGCGCTACTGGCATCCATGTGAGCGAGCTCGCCGCAGACGACGACGCTGGTGGCGGTGCGGCCGGCGTGGGCGTGGATGAGGTCGACCAGCTGAGTCAGGGCTGGAGTGGTCGCGGCGGGATCGGCGGCGTCGAGGATGAGCAGGCGGGCTGGCCAGGCGTCGGCGCCGGTTTGAGCGGCCCGGGCCGTGGCCACGCCGTCGCCGAGGTCCCCGGCGATGTCGTTGGCCCGGTCGAGGGTCGCGATGGCTTCGGTCAGGACGTCTGCGGCCGGGTCGCCGCCGGTGTGGACGCGGAGCCGGTCGGGGTTCATGGCGGCCACCTCGGCGCCGACGCCGATCATGTCGACCTTCACACCGTGTGACCAGGGGTTGCAGGCGATCTCGGCGAGCAGGTACCTCGCCAGGTCGCGGCTGAAGTCGGCGTCTCCGGTGATGCTGACGTCCAGGTCCTCGAGGTTGAGCAGCCAGGGGTCCCCGGTGTCGCTGGCGCCGATCGTGACCAGCAGGGGGTACGGCGCGGGCTGGTCCGGCACGGCAGGTCCCACAGCGTTGAGCGATGTTGATGCCGGCAGCGTCCAGTGCAGCTGGTCGGGTGTGCCCTGCCAGGGCGCGGCGAGCCCGGCCGGGCTGATCAGGTGCAGGCGGATCGTCGAGTCGGTCAACTCGACGGCCGCGAGCTGCGGGACGACGCTGCCGGCCCGGGCGTGGGCGGCGGCGAGGCGGCGCAGGATGTCGTCGAGATGGTCGACGGTCGGGGCGCTGTCGCCGCCGACCACGAGCACGGTCTTCTCCACCGGCGCCAGAGCCGGCTCGGGGGTGGCGATCGTCCGGCCGGGCCGGCGAGCTCTGAACTGGGCTGCCCGTCGCCGGCGCAAGCCCAGGAGCATCGACCCCGCGAGGAGCGCTCCCGCCCCGGTGAGGCCCGTCAGCATCCAGGAGGCCGGCATGTCGCCCTGATGGTCCGTGACCGACGGTTCCTCGACTGACGCCCCGGGAGTTGCTGTCGGCGCGGATCTGCTGGTGGCTGTGCGGTTTTCGGCTGGTCGGGGCGGCGGTTGTGTCGTCGGTGTCGCGCCCTCGGCCGCGGTCGTCGTCGAGCCGGCCACGCCAGTGGATTCTCGGGCTGGGGCGGGTGACCATGTCTTGCCGCCATGCTCGGGTGCTGGCCGTTGGGGGACGTGACCCTCCGGCGACGGGGCGGGCGTGGGCGGTGGCTGGGTGTCCGGTTCGTCGACTGCCGGGATGGTGAGGACCCATCCGGGGCGGATGAGGTCCGGGTCGCGCAGCTGTTCGCCATCCGGCTGGGGGGTGCCTGTGGAGGCGTCGAATATCTCTGGGTAGCGGTTGGCAGCCCCCAACTGCTCCTGGGAGATGCCGGAGAGGGTGTCGCCCGGCTGCACGGTGACGGTGCGTTCCCCCGTGTCGTCCGCTTCCTGGTGGCTCTCGGGTGCCCGGTTCGCTGGTGCGGCTGCGGTGGGCACGGTCAGGGTCCACCCCGGCTGGATGAGGTCCGGGTCGGTCAGTCGCGCGCCGCCGGGCTGGCGGGTGTCCTTGGAGGCTTCGAAGATCTCCGGGTACCGGCCCCCGACCCCCAGCCGCTCCTGGGCGATCTGGGAGAGCGTGTCCCCCGGCTCCACCGTCACGGTGTTCACGGTGTTCGTGGTTTCTGCGGTGACTGTGGTGGTCTCGCGGGGGATGACGAGCACGGTGCCTGGGGTGAGGAAGCCTGGCCTGTCTCCGAGTACGTCGGTGTTGAGGGCGGCGATCTCCGTGAAGCGCGCCCCGGTGCCGAGGCGCTGTTCGGCGATCGACCACAGCGACTCGCCCCGTTTCACCGTGTGGGTCGGCAACGGCGGGGCACTCCCCCGCTGGCTCCCGCGGCTGGTGCTCAGGTGGTCTCTCGCCGCGGCGGCGACTCCGGTGGCGGCGTTGACGGGTCGCGCTTCCTGCGGGGTGCCGTTGTTTTCCGTGTGGGCCCCGGCGGGGATCTCAACAGCGGCAGCGACAACCGCGGGTGAACTCGCGATCGTCGCGGCCTTGGCCGGCTGGGCGCCGACGGGTGCGGTGATGAAGAGCAGCAGCGCGGCGCTGACCAGGTTCCGTGCGGCCACCTGGGGCATCGCCAGCCCCGGGAGCCGGGGAGCGCGGACCCCGCGTAGCCGGGAGATCACCTCGAGGACAATGGATCCCGCGAGGAGGAGCCAGGCAGCCCAGCCGACGATCGTGAGCACGCCGAGCACGAGGGACCCGTCGTCCGGGCTGGTCAGCGCCGCCCACAACCGGCTCATCGAGGGCACGGACGGGATCGTGTCCGGTATGGGGTCGGCGCCCACGGTCAGCAACGCGGCGGGGAGGCCGAGCAGGATCGCGGTCAGCCCGGCCGCCGCGGCCAGGCCGATCAGACGGGCCCGCAGCCGGGCGCCCCGCTCAGTCCCGAGGGTCATTGCTCGACCCCGTCGACGGAGCGGGTGGTGCGGGAGTCGGCGGCCCCGTGGACGGTGAACGAGCTCAGCCCGATGATGCCTAGGAACGTGCACTCGTAGGTCGCCGTGGTGGTGACGTGCACGGTCTGACCGTCCACGACCGTCGCGGTCCCGGTCAGGCCCGACCCGGCGAGGTAGGTCTGGGCGGCTCTTCGGGCGGCCGTCGGGTCGACGGTGACCCCGTCGCCGCGGACCGCTGCCGCCGCCTGCAGCTGCTGGCCGCCGGCGCGGGCAGCCTGGCGGGCGACGTCCTGGGCGCGCTGCTGGGCGCCGACCTTGCCTCCGAGGTCGACGGCGAGCCCGACGAGGATGATCATGACGAGGCCGCTGGCTGCCAGCCAGATGCTCACCGAGCCGCAGTCGCGTGCCATCCTCGTAAGTTGGCGGCGTTCACGAATTGTCCAGCGCTCAGGGCTCGGTCGCCGTGTCGCCGTGCTCGTCGTCCACCTCGTGCTCGTCGTGCTCCTCGTGCTCCTCGTGCTCGTCGTCATGGTCATCACCGTTCTCGGTAGGTGTCGATGGCGGACCGCGTCGTGGCGGTGACGGTCTTGCTGCCGGGGACGCCGGGCGCGGACAGGTCGGCGAGGTTGACCTCGCAGGTCACGGTCGCGGTGACCTGGGCGGGGGTGCCGACCGGGGCGGCGAACCCGGTCGTGTCGACCGCCACTGCCGTGCTGGCGCAGGTGATCCCTTGGCTGGCCAGGGTGGAGCTGGCTGAGGAGGACGCGGCCCCTTCCGCGTCTCCTTGGGTTCGGGAGATCGACGCCGAGCGGGCTGCGCTGTTGGCGGCCGCCTCGACGGCCTGGTGCGCGATGGCCATCCGGCCGGCGAAGATGATGAGCGCGACGAAGAGCAGGAACGCGGGGACTCCGATCACGGTCTCGATGACGGCCGAGCCACGTTCGGTGCCCTTCTGACGGCACTGGAGACGGGGGCACCGGGGGTGTGGAGGGCTGCTCATCGGGTGATCCGTTCGACGGGCACCGTCGCCGACTGCCGCACGGAGGGCGACCAGCCCGGGATGACGCTGAGCGAGGTCCCGGTGACGGTCACGGTCGCGACCTGCGTCGTCCGGCTGCTTGTGACGTGGGTGCTCTTGAGGACGTCGTCGCCGCCGGCCGCGGCGACGAAGGATGCCGCGGCGGCTGCCCCGGCTCCCCCGCTGCCGTCCTCGACCGAGGAGGCGCGCGCTCCTTCCTGCGCTGCGGCGATCGCGACGGACCTCGCGTGGTAGAACAGCGCCGCCTGCATCCCGAGGAACATGACCGTGAAGAGCACCGGCAGCAGCAGCACCATCTGGATCGAGGCGGACCCGCGCTCGGATGGCCCCGCCGCGGTCCGGCGGCGCTGTCTGGGCGCCCGGGTGCTGCTCACGCTCGGCCTGCGGATCCGGTGGCTGTTATCGGATGCTGCCGGCCTTGGAGGTCACGTAGTTGGTGATGGCGGCGACGACGATCCCGACGATGCCGATGATCGCGACCGCCCAGATCACCATCTCCATCGTGACCGCACCCCGGTCCGGGACAAGGTCCTCACTGGGCTTCGGGTTGTGTGCTCGGCGGGCCTCCAGGGTGGCCGCCCTGTCCGTGAGGGTGGCGCCGAGGATGTGCAGGGTCGCTGCGAGGTAGTGCATGAGTCTCTCCTGTCGTCGTGTATCTGCCGGATGGTCCCGAGTTTCCCCGGGGTGTTCACGAGCGCTGGGGTGGTGCGGGTAGTGCGAATTCGTTTGCGGTCCAGTCCTGGTGGAGTCCTCTAGAGTCAGGTGTCGCCCATGACCCGCAGCAGCGCGGGCGCGACGAGGATGGCGAGGAAGATGACGCCGAGCAGGCTCATCGGGATGGACATGCGTTCGCCGACCTCGTTGGCCTTGGCCTTCTCGGCGCCGAGCATCGCGGCGCGCATCCCCGCGGACCGAGCGCGCAGGTTGGAGTAGATCTGCGCGCCCTCCTCCCCGGAGAGGCGCGTGATGTCGGCCAGGTCCTGCAGCTCGGGCAGGCCGAGCTCGTCGGCGAGGTTGCGCAGCGCGTCCCACGGGGTCAGGCCGGACCAGCGGGTCCGGGCCAGCTCCTCACCGAGGCGCCGGAACACCCAGGAGTCGCCGACGTCGGCGGCGGCCTCCATCGCCTGCCGCGGGCCCGCTCCGCTGTTGCGTTCGAGGGCGACGAGGTCGATGTAGGCGCCCAGAGCGCGAGCGAACTCGGCACGGGCCTTCTTCGCGTCGTCGCGGGCGTTGTAGTCGGGCAGGAAGAAGAAGACCACCGCCGCTCCGAGGGACGCGATGACGGGGATGACGACGGGGACGGGCAGGCGCAGCAGGGTGAAGAAGGTCGCGAGCAGGGGCGGGGCCAGCAGCCCCAGCCCGGCGAACATCAGCTTCTCCCCGTAGAAGCGGCTCACCGGGATCCGCAGGATCGCCAGCTCCTTGACCGGGACGCTGCCCCACGCCCCGGCGGGCAGCGTCTTCATCCCCCACAGCCCGAGCCGTTCCCGCGCATCCGTCCCGCCCGCCTCCGCTTGGCCGAGATCTCCGCGGGGCCGGGTGTTGTTGGGTGAGAGCCGATTGAGGGCATCACCCAGGTCCGGGTCGGCTGGGGTGAGACGCCACACGATCAGGGCGACGCCGAGCCCGACGAGCCCGCCCGCGAGGATCGCCAGCTGCAGTCCAGTGGGCATCAGCGAGCCGCCTCCTTCGCGGCCGCGCCGATGAACCGCGGAAGGCTCGCCCCGATGGCCATCCGCTTCATCCAGACCAGGGTCGCCACGTAAAGGCTCAGCATGACGACGAGGATGATCTGTCCGAACGGGGTCGCGTAGGGGGTGATGTAGTCGCCGGTCAGGGCGAGGACCGCGAGGACGCCGATGGTGATGATGGTGACCCACCGTGCCGTCGAGCGCGGTTTGGCCCGGTCGGCCTCGATCTCGCGTCGGGCCCTCACGTCGGCGGCGACGGACTCCGCGAGGGCTTCCAGGACGCTGGCGACGCCGGCGCCGCGGCGGCGGGCGCCGAGGATGAGGTTGGCGGCGACGAGGTCGCCGGTCGCGTCGTCGAGCTCGTCGGCGAAGGCCCGCAACGCCCGTTCGGTGCCCCACCGGGCCCGCAGCCGGGACGCGAGCCGGGTGACTTCGGGCCGG
Organism: Humibacillus xanthopallidus; assembly: GCF_006716675.1. Taxonomy (GTDB): domain Bacteria; phylum Actinomycetota; class Actinomycetes; order Actinomycetales; family Dermatophilaceae; genus Humibacillus; species Humibacillus xanthopallidus_B. Next base: position 201,451 of record NZ_VFPM01000001.1, read on the forward strand.
ATCTCCTCCGGCGTGGAGCGGAGGGTGGAGATGAGGGCCTGCTCGAGGCCGACGCCTGCGGTGAGGATGCCTGACAGGGAGCGGGTCCACTCCTCCATCGCCTCGAGGCGCTCGATCTTGCTCGCCGACTCCGGCGAGGACAACAGGTACGGCAGCCCCGCCAAAGTGGCTGGGACGATGAGGATCGCGACGACCCACCCGGTCAACACTGCCGCCAGGACACCGATCGCGAGACCGGCCAGGAGCAGCCGCTGGCTGCGCCGACTCACCCCCGCGAGCCGTGGCCGGCGTGACCCTGGCGACCCGGGCGACCCGGGCGGGCGCCGCCGGCAAAGCGAGTCTGCTTCGGCCGGTCGTGGCCGGAGGCCCAGGACGAGCCCGAGCAGGCCCGCGACGACGAGCGCGCCGGCCACGGCCGGGATCAGCGGCGTCATGACGCGGCCTCGTCCCCGAGCCCGTGACCCTGCCCGTAGAAGCCGGCCAGGTCGAAGCCCCACTGCTGCAGGTCGCGGTAGTCATCCGGCAGCACGTTCGGGGTTGCCATGCGCGCCCCGGGCGTGGTCGCGAAGACCTTCTGCACGGCGTAGCCCTTCTCCCGCTCGCCCGGGGTGACGGTGATGACCTCAGAGACCCAGCGGGCCCGTTGCGTGGTGCCGTCGGCAAGCGGGCTGGTCTCCAGGTGGACGTGCACGACGAGGTTGATGCTGGCGGCGATGGCGCGCACGGCGTAGTCGTGGGTCACGTGCGGCCCGGCTTCCATAGCGCAGGTGACGAGCTTGTTGATCGCCCCTTCGGCGTTGACGGCGTGCGTCGTGCTGATTGACCCGGCGCCGGACTCCATCGCTTTGAGCATCGCGAGGATCTCGTGGCCGCGGACCTCGCCGACGATCTGCCGGGAGAGGTTGAACCGGAACGAGTCGAACAGTGCCTCGCTGAGGGTGAATTCGCCCGCCTGCCGCCCGTCCGCGCCGCGCTCGCCCGACCCGGGCCGGGCCTCCCACGCGAAGACGATCGGGTGGGTCTCGGTCAGCTCGTGCAGGTGCAGCTCGTACTCGGTCTCGAAGGTGCCGATGATCTCGTGCCGCGGGATCTCTGCGCACAACGCGCGCACCAACGTCGTCTTGCCCGCCCCCTGCGCCCCCGACACGACGATGGACTTGCGGGCCCGGACCGCCGCCCGCAGGAACGAGGCGGCCGTCTCGGACAGGTTGCCCCGCGCCACGAGATCAGCGAGGGTCACCTGCCGCAGCCGGTGCCGGCGGATCACCATCGACGGGCGCGGCATCACCCACGCGACCGCGGCCAGCCGCGCCCCACCGTCCAGGCGCAGGTGCAGCTTCGGCTGCGCCTCGGAGAACGGCCGCGCGTTCGCCTCGGACCGGCTCGCCAGGAACACGAGGAAGTCGATGAGCTCCTGGTCGCTGTTCGCGACAGCCGGACCGGGCACCATCCGCCCGTCGGTCAGCTCGAGGGTCACCCGGTCGCAGCCGGTGACGATGATGTTCTCGACCCGGTCGTCATCCACCAGCGGCTGCAGCCTCCCCAGACCGAACAGCGAATCGTCCAGGGCCTGAGCCATCTCGTCCTGCTCGGCCACGCTCCACTGGGCCTGCCCCGCCTCGACCCGGGCCACCGACTCGTCGTTGAGCAGGTCCAGGATGATCGCGCGCCCACGCTCCCGCTGCACGAGCTGCGATAGGTGCGCCCGCTCCTCCCCGAGAGCGGCGCTGAGCCGGTCGGAGGCCTGCTGCCGCAGCGCCGCCACCAGCTCCCAGTCCAGCTCGTTCCCGTATGCCGCCCGCACCGGACGCAGGTCCCCCCGAGTCCGCTCGGGCAGGTCTGGCGACGAAACTCGCTCTGGGTCACGCTCGGGCGTCGGCCGCATCGTGAAGGTGCCCCGCACGCGCCCAGGCCGCGACGGAGCCGAGGTCCCTGCCGGTGGTGACGCGGGCGTCTGCGCTGCTGGCGGTGTCGCGAACAGCGGCAGCGACGTCGGATCGGTCGGGTCCATCGAATCCCTGGTGTCCGCCGACCGTGCAGGGCTCGAGAAGCTGGCCTGCTCGTTCATGCTCGGGCTCCGATCGGGCTACGGGAAGGCTGACCGGCGAGCTCGGCCCGGTTGTTGGCCACCGTCGAGTCGATCGCGTCCCGGGCCGCGGACAGGCTGCGCACGAGCGGTGACGTGTCGAACTTCCGCGGCGCCTTTGCGCCCCTACCGAACACCTGCGCTGCAGCGGGATCCCATGCGAGAGAGGCGATCACGAGGATCTGCAGCACCTTGCGGACCTCACGGGCGGTGTAGGGGTCGCCCTCGCCCACCATCAGCAGCCCCAGCGACGCGGACCCGCCGATGCGCTCGAAGCCGGCCCGCAGCGTCTGCGCCCAGGACCGGGCCCCTGACAGCGACACCAGGTCCGAACGCGTCGTCAGCAGGCACAGGTCGGCGGCGTACAGCAACGGCTCCGGGAACCCCGCGAGGCCCAGCCGGCCGGCGTCCACGATGACGTCCTGCCCCGTCCGTTCCAACGTCTTGAGGGTGGCCGCGAGGGGCTCCCACAGCGGCACCAGGCTAGGCGCCTGCGTGTGCGAGCGGGTTCCCGGCAGCAACGAGGCCGAGGTTCCCTCTATCCGCACCGCCGCCTCGGGGATCGCCTGCTCCAGCTGGCCGTGCCGGTGAGCCAGCGCGAGGTCAATCAGGGAGGCCGTCGGGGCGGTCAGTCCGCGCAGATACCCAGCGAGGACGGAGGACCCGCCCGTCGGGTCGGCTTCGACGAGCAGCGCGGGCCGCGGCCAGGTCAGCGCGAGGCCCACCGAGGAGGTGGTCACCCCTGGTGACCCGGAGGCGGAGGTGAGCACGATCAGAGCCATCAGGTCACCGCTCCCGGCTGTCGAGCACGAGCGCGACCCTGCCGGTCGCGGCGCGTGCGGCGAGCTCACCGGCCTCGTCCTTCGGCACGAGTACAGACACGACGGTCTTGTCCTGCTCCGCGCCCGGGTGCAGGCCCACCACCGTGGCGGTGACCTCGACCGGCGGGCCGTCGGTGGCCTCGCCCTGCGCGCCCGGGGTACCGACGATGCGTACGTTGTCGCCAGCCTGCAACGGCTCGCCCGGCATCAGCGAAGCCGGCAACGCGACCCCCACGACCGACTGACCTGCCGGGGGGATCACCGATCGCGTGACCGACTCGGCCGTCACGAGGCTCCCGGCAGGCATGTCCATCGCGGCGCGCCGCCCCACCAGGTCAGGCAGGCTGCTCCCGGCGACGGTCCGCAGGGCCGGGTCGACACCGACCTGGACGGTCATCAGGTCGGCCTGGTCGATCGTCTCCCCGCGGGTAATGGTCGCGCGGACCGCGACGACCTCGTGGGTGTTGCTCGTCGAGGTCCACGCCCACACCCCGAGAAGCGCACCGAGGCACACGGCGGCGACCGAAGCGACCACGAGGATCGGGCGGCGCCTCAACTTCGGGGCCGGAGCCACCTCGCCGGAGCTGAGCGGAGCCGGCCGGGCTCGTCCGTTCCGCCGGCCAGCGTCTGTGCTGTCCGTGCGCCCTGTTGTCACGGTCATCCGCGTTCCCCCGTCGACCCGTTACCGATTGATGACTTGGCTCTCGCCCATGGTGATGTTCGTCGTCCGAGACAGGTCCAGCGGAATAACGCCGCTCTCCCCGACCCCCGCCCACGTCACGCTCCAGTAGCTCGTCGCAGTTACGGCGTACGAGCCCTGGCGGGTGTAGGTGTGACCGCAGTCGGGGCTCGACTGTCTCCCATAGGAGTCCGCGTACGGGGTGCCCTTCGTGAGACACACGACCTGGGTTCCGTCGCCCATGTCCCACACAACCTTCTTGACCTTCGCCGTCGCCCGGACCGTGAAGCCGGCCGCTGACGCGGTCCGGGTGATCGGGCCCCACGTGTTCTCTGCGGCGCCGTCCACCCACATCCACGTCGGCAGCCCGATGATCCCGATGCTTCCCGGCCGCGGCTCGGGGACGATCCCGATGGTGACCGCCTTCAGCTGCATCGCGTTCATGGCCCGCCGGGCCAAGACCCGCGGGTCCGGCGGCGGAGGTGCCGCCGATGGTGGCCCGGCGGCCCAGAACAGCAATACCCGATCACCGTTGACGTCGTTGCCGGCAACGAGGCACTGGTAGATCGCGCCGTCGTCGTGGCCACCCCAAATGGGGGTCGTCTTCGCGGGAGGCGGGGAGAGCGCCCCCATGAAGAGACACGTGACCCCGTTGACGTCCAGCATGTTGGACGCGTCGCCCCCCGGCCCGGCGCTTGAGCCGCCCGCAGCGGCGTCGCCAATCCCTGAGCCCCCACCGGATGTGCCGCCGGAGTTCCCTCCTCCACCGGCCCAAATGATGCAGTTGCCCATGTCGCCGTACTTCTCGCACGTGGGACTGTCCGCCCTGGCGGTCGTTGTTGCGCCGAAGGTCCCGGCGGCAAGAGTCGCCACGAGGATCGCGGCGCATCTGGCTAGCACGAGTCCGCCTTGGGTTGGACGTACTCCACTCGCCACCCATCAGGACTCGGGTATTCGCGGTTAACCACACCGACCAGTCGAAGACCGGTCGGCTTCCGACTGGCCGGCACGATTGACTTGCCCCTGCTGTCTACGACGTTGACGCCTGTGACGTCGTAGCAGACCAGGAACGTCACAATCGGGACTGCCGGAGGCGTGGATTTGAGGTCCATGGTGAGGTCGGTCTTCACATGCTGGACCGACTTGAGCTTCGTCTCCCCCGTCACACGGATCTTCTGTGCCTTGGCCGCGTTGAGAGCGTTCACATTGTCGACCAGTGCCGTGCCGCTCGAGGACCCCTCGAAGAACGAGGGGCTGGTCTTGGCCGGCTCGTAGAGACCGCGCGCCGCGTCCCTGTAGTACCTCGCCACCATCCCCCGGGCCTCCTCTTGTGCCACCTGATCGGGACTCGTCGTCGTCGGTGCGTTCGAGGTCGAAACCGAGACACGAGACGTCGCGGACGATGTAGGCCTCGACGGAGTGGAGGCACTCGTGCACGCCGCAAGCGCAGCCACCGTGATGGCGGCTGCGATGGCCGCGCCCGCTCGCCTGTCTGCTCGAGTCATGTCGTCTCCCCGGTCTCAAGAGATAAAGCCCACTCACCTCCGCCTGGCGATCAGCGTCGGGTCGGCGATTTTCACGATATGACTGGTCTGCCCGCCTGAGCACACCCGAGGGCTACCTGTGGATATCGACCAGCAAGTGCCACGGCCCCTGTGGATTCGCCCGATTTGCGCCTCATGCAAGTCCATGGCACCACACACGCGGCCATCGCGCAGTTCGAGACTCAAGACCATCGGGACGTGGAAGGAGCTGCAACCGCGCTCCCGCAGTAGGACATAGGGGGTGGCCTGCAGCGTGGCCTCCCGTGCTCAAAGACGCGCGAGATCTGAGGTGATCGCCCGAACGCAGTGCCAGGGCTTTGGAGACTGGGAGGTCACCATGAACCAGAAGCACCGTCGCGAGTTCGAGTCACTCGCTGAAGCAGCCGAGCGAACAGGCCTGAGCACGAAGACGATTCGACGGCGCATCGCCAGCGGCGTGCTCGCCGCGTATCGCAGCGGGCCCCGCGTGCTTCGGGTCGATCCGAACGACGTCGACCAGATGATGGTTCGCCTCCCGACCATGTCCGCAGGGCCGGAGTCCATGGGGGCACGGCGCCCTTCCCGTTGAGCCCGCAGGCAGCGCGTGAATCCGCTTGCCGCAAATCCGGCCTGCCTATCCGGTTTAGCACCGGCATGATCAGTCCCGTGGGCCCTTACGACAACACCGGTGACCCGACCCAAGTGGGAGCACCGGACGGGCACGGCTTGTTCGGCATCATCGACGAGGATGCCGATGGACTCCTGTGCCACACCTGCGGCTGGCGCGGCTCACACTTGGGCCTCCACGCCTTCAAGTCTCACGGGATCAGCGCCCGGCAATACAAGCTCGAGCACGGCCTACGCCGGTCCAAGGGACTGGTCGCCGCAGCGGTCCTCGAGAAGCTCGCCGAGCGCGGCGCAGCCCAAATGCCCTCACGAACAGGGCTCATCGCTGCACGTGATCCCGGAAAGGCCACCGCCGCACGACTCGCTGGTGGGATGCCGCTCTCCCCTGCGGGGGCTGCAGCTTCGGCGTCCGGTCGCCAGACGCCTCGTGTTAAACGCCGTGTGGAGATCGTCGTCACGTGCGGAGAGTGCGGCGCGGAGTTCTGCCCGCTCCGCGGGGCGCGTCGGCGGAAGTTCTGCACGCGATCCTGCGCCAGCCGCTTCAACCGCCGCCGTGCGACTCTGTCTGCACGAGCTGTCAACGAAACACCGAGTATGGGTCATGAAGCATCTGGGTCAGGTTGACGGGTGATGAAGTCCGCCATGCCGGGGACCGTGAAGGCGATCCGCCCGTGCTCTGGGGCATACAGCAGCCCCTTGGAGATCAGGGCGGCCCTCGTGGGCCCCAGGCTGGTCGGCTTACGGCCCAGGCGGCGGGCGACCTCTCCTGACGAGCTGACCGCATCCCCATCCACGGCCATCCCACGCAGGTAGGCCTGTTCGCTGCGGGTAGCCCGGTCCCACCGGGCCCGGAAGAAACCGTTGTCCAGGGCGTTCCGGCCCAAGGCGGCGCCAACGCGAGCATCGTGGACGGTGATCACGTCCGCGCCGAGAGCGCTGTTCCACGTGTCCTGGCCGTACTGCTGGAGGAAGTACGGATAACCGCGGGCCTCATCCACGAGCAGCGCCACCCCGGCGGCCTCCCAGCTGACGCCAGCCCGCTCCGCAGGCACCGTGAGCACCTCACCGGCGATATCGCTGGGCAGGGCAGTGATCGGGTAGAACGCAAACAGCCGCTCGGCGTACGACTTCGCCTCGGCAACGTCTTTGGGTAGCGACGGAAGGCCAGCGAGACAGAGCAGGAACGGCCAGCCCTGTTGCGATGCCCGGTGCGCGATCGCGCAGAGGGCTACCAGCTCGTCCATGGTCAGGTCCTGAGCCTCGTCGACGAGGACGGCCACGCCGACACCTTCCTCACCCGCGCCGTCGCTCAGGTCCTTGACGAGCTTGTCGAGGTCGGTCTCCAAGACGCCGGAGTCGGCGCCTCCACCGGGCGAGTCGGCCAGATCCACGCCAAAGGACCACGTGCCCGTCGAGTCGTACGACGCCTTGAACGACAGGGCAGTCTTCAGGGCACGCAGGATCCGGCGGCCCGAGCTGGGGCGTGCCAGGTCCGAGAGCGGGCCGTACAACGCCTCGCCCAACGCCACCCGCAACGTCTTGCCCGCACCGGCCTCGACCTGCGCCACCACCCAGCCATGGCTCTCCGCGGCCTTCGCCATGGCGGTCTGCAGGACGGTCTTGCCCACGCCGCGGAGCCCGTAGAGGGCCACCGGTTGAACCGAGAGGCCAGCCATCACCCGATCCAGTGCCACGGCCCAGTCCGAGAGCTCGAGGTCGCGGCCCACCAACGCCAGCGGTGGACGACCCGCCCCCGGGCTGTACGGATTGCGTCTGGCCTCCATGAGCGCCCCATCCTCTGACCATTTATGCGCAAATCTAGGTTAGCGCTAGACAGGCACCAATTTCGTTAGACGCACTGGTCTCGGAGGGAGGACGACCGTCGCGGTGGCTCACCGGCACCCGACCAGCGACCCGTGACGACCCCGGCGTCCCTGCGCCTCAGTCAGGCGCGGCCTGCGCTATGGGTCCGGACCCGCCTCAGCTTGCCTGGCCGAGGTCGAAACACGCGCTCGAGTTTGGCGAAGAGGGGCTCAAACACGCACCGTTCGTGGGCGGTCACCCGGCGGACCCGGCGAGATGCACGCGCCTAGCGTAAGGAGCTACTGACCCCTGGCGGCGGCCAAACGACTGCGAGCGCGGGCCAGCTGGCCCCAAGGTAACCGCCGGCAAGCCCACTTCCTCCGCGTGTCGATTCACGTCTTCGCATCGCACGTGCATCGCACGGAGTGTCGGCATCGGCTCTACCCGAAGTGTTAGCCGGTCTAGGGAACCCCAACTGCCCCATTCCGCCAGCGCGTGGCACTCGGGAGGCTAGGAATCGATCTCTCTGCTCAGCAGTTCGGTCAGGGCGCGATCGCGCTGGGCAGTCGCATGCTGGTAGCGAAGCGCCACGGTGACGTCAGTGTGCCCGCCGCGATGCAGGAGTTCAGCCAGAGTCGCTCCCTGCTCCGCATACTTGCTCAAGCCCGTGTGCCGCAGATTGTGGAAGTGGAAGCCTGGTCGGCCTGCCTGCTCCCTCGCCGCCCTCCACGCGCGATCTAGGGCACTCTGGGAGACACGCATACCGCGGCCATTGGTGAGGACCGGAGCAGTGCGCTGAGAGGCCGTGTAGATCTGGAGGTGCTGCGTCAGCCCGGGCAGGAGCGCGGCTGGCACGGCGACACTTCTGGTGCTACGCGCCTTCGGTGGTGTGAGGGCGTTCGCCTTCACGTTCCACTGTCTACGCACATGGAGCAGTGCCCGCTCGGGGTCGTCTAGGTACTCCAGATCCCGTCGTTGCAAGCCCAGCAACTCCCCGATGCGAAGGGCGCACCAGGCGGCCAGCGGCACGGCGATCCGCAGGGGGGCAGGCATTGCTTCAGCGAAGGCCCTGACCTCTTCGGGCAGCGCGACGTCTCCTTGCTCATCCTCGGGGCGCACTCTTCGATGCTTCGGTGCCTCGGGAAAGTCGAACGTCTCAAGAGCGCCGGCCTTGGCCTTTACCGCCGCGTTGAGCATCGAGCGGAGCACGATCACCACGTTCGGCGCTACACCATTAACGCGAGCGTCTGGGTGCCGCGTCGAACGCTGGCGTCCTAGGGCAGCAAGATGGTCGGCTACGCGCTCGGTGGTCAGGTCGGCCAATCGGATGTCACCGAGGTCATCAAGAATGTGGTTCTTGAGTACGGAGCGGTACGACACGACGGTCGCCGGTGAGCGGTCAGGGTTGGCTTCTAGGGCGAGGAGCCACTTCTCGGACCACTCCTTCAGCGTCATCGATTGGGCTTCGACCCGCGCGACCTCGGCCTGGCGGGCGGACCGGCGCTCTGCTGGGGGCACGAAACGACCGCGAGCAATCTGCCCGCGAGTGATGTCGAGCGCCGCGCGTGCATCCGTAAGAGTGTCGAACATGCCAAGGGAATGCGTACGTCCCTCGTAGTCGACCCTGACCCGGTAACGACCTCGATACCGGGTGACCCCCCTCGGCAGCTTCGCCGGTGCAGCCATGCGTCCTCCAGGAGTCTTCCCGTTCAGTGAGGGGTCGGGCCTGGGCTACACGAGGTCGACCACCGCCTGTGACAGCTTGTGACAGCTGTGTGACAGTTTTCCTGCCGCGCCAAGTCTAGACATGACCTGTTGTGTCCGCACCACAGACAACGGCTGATCTGCACGTTTGCGCAGATCAGCCGTTATCTCGAGCGCTGAACAGCGTGCGGAAGCGAACAGCGTGACGTGGCCACCATCAAGTGGTGGAGGTGGCGGGAATTGAACCCGCGTCCGATGACGAGAGACCAGAGCTTCTCCGGGTGCAGTGCGCTATGGCTTTTCTCGGCCCCAAGGCTCGCACGCACACGTCCCCTGACAGGCCCAGTTGAGTAAGAGTCCCGCGCAGCCCCTCAACATGACTGCACAGCAAGTCCCCTAGCTGACGCCAGGCACTGAGTCGGGAACTAGCTCAGGCTGACGGACTTCGAGGCTCGCTCAGGCGGCGAGGGCGAAGTCGGTGCGCTTGGAATCGGCACCTATTGTTTTGCGGGGAGCGTTAACGAGATAACCCCACATCCTCGACCCGCTTCCTCTGGTGTGTCGACCACCGTCGAAACCGATCACCCCCATGGGTGTAGCTGGGGGTCCACGTCACGCTGTTCACTTGTCAACCTGCGGCCTCGCGAGACCACAGTATGCCTTGGTAACGACGGCGCGGTCCAAGCCATTCCCGACGGCCGGTTGACAGGCCTCGGCCGGCGTGCGCGACGGGCCCGCCGCGGCGTGGACGCGAGCGGATGCCGCGGGTGCACCCCACTAGGCTGCCGTCGTGGTCGCCGAGGACCACACCCCGCGACGCCGCTGTCGTGGGAGCGTGCAGACCGCCCCCACCCCTGGAGGTCCGATGTTCCGCAAGGTGCTCGTCGCCAACCGAGGCGAGATCGCCGTCCGAGCCTTCCGGGCCGCGACCGAGCTGGGGGCGCGCACCGTCGCCGTCTTCCCCTACGAGGACCGCAAGAGCGAGCACCGGCTCAAGGCCGACGAGGCCTACCAGATCGGCGAGGAGGGCCACCCGGTCCGCGCCTACCTCGACCACGAGGCGATCGTCGCCCAGGCCGTCGAGGCCGGCGCCGACGCGATCTATCCCGGCTACGGCTTCCTCTCGGAGAACCCGCTCCTCGCGGAGGCCTGCGACGCGGCCGGCATCACCTTCATCGGGCCGCCGGCGTCGGTGCTGCACCTCACCGGCAACAAGGCGCGCGCCATCGCGGCCGCCCGCGCCGCGGGCCTGCCGACGCTGCGAGGCTCCGAGCCCGGCACCGACCTCGACGCCCTCGAGGTCGCCGCTGCCGAGATCGGCTTTCCCGTCTTCGTCAAGGCCGTCTCCGGCGGCGGCGGTCGCGGTATGCGTCGCGTCGAGTCCCAGCAGGGGCTGCGAGACGCGCTCGAGGCGGCACAGCGCGAGGCCGAGTCGGCCTTCGGGGACCCGACCCTCTACCTCGAGGAGGCCGTGGTCAACCCGCGCCACATCGAGGTGCAGGTGCTCGCCGACAGCACGGGTGAGGTCGTCCACCTCTACGAGCGCGACTGCTCCCTCCAGCGGCGTCACCAGAAGGTCGTCGAGATCGCGCCGGCCCCCAACCTCGACGCCGACACCCGGGCCGGCATGTGCGCCGACGCCGTCGCGTTCGCACGCTCGATCGGCTACGTCAACGCCGGCACGGTCGAGTTCCTCCTCGGCGAGGACGGGCGCTACGTGTTCATCGAGATGAACCCCCGCATCCAGGTCGAGCACACGGTCACCGAGGAGGTGACCGACCTCGACCTCGTCGTCATGCAGATGCAGATCGCGTCAGGCGAGACCTTCGAGTCGATGGGCCTGCGCCAGGATGACATCGCGACCAAGGGCTTCGCGATGCAGTGCCGCATCACGACGGAGGACCCGGCCAACGGCTTCCGGCCCGACGCCGGCACGATCACCGTCTACCGCTCCGCCGGCGGCGGCGGGGTGCGGCTCGACGGTGGCACCGTCTTCGTCGGCGCGGAGGTGAGCGCCCACTTCGACTCGATGCTCGTCAAGCTCACCTGCCGGGGTCGCACCTTCCCGATCGCCGTGCGCCGGGCCCGACGAGCCCTCGCCGAGTTCCGCATCCGCGGCGTCTCGACCAACATCTCCTTCCTCGAGGCCGTCCTGGCAGACCCGGTCTTCCAGCAGGGTCTTGCCACGACCTCGTTCATCGACGAGCGGCCGCAGCTGCTCGCCTCGCGGGTGAGCGCCGACCGCGCGACCAAGCTGCTCACCTACCTCGCCGACGTCACCGTCAACCAGCCCAACGGGCCTGTCACGACGCGAATCCGGCCGCGCAGCAAGCTGCCCCAGCTGCCCGACGGTCCGGTGCCCGAGGGCGCCCGTGACCGGCTCCTCGCCCAGGGTCCGGCCGCCTTCGCCCGTGCGTTGCGTGAGGCCAACGACGTCGCGGTCACCGACACGACCTTCCGCGACGCCCACCAGTCGCTCCTCGCGACCCGGATGCGCACGCGCGACCTGCTGCACGTGGCGCAGCACGTCTCGTACCTCACGCCGCAGCTTCTCTCGATGGAGGCCTGGGGAGGTGCGACCTACGACGTCGCCCTGCGCTTCCTCGCGGAGGACCCGTGGGAGCGGCTCGCCGCCCTGCGCGAGGCGATGCCCAACATCCCGCTGCAGATGCTGCTCCGCGGCCGCAACACGGTCGGCTACACGCCGTACCCGACGGCCGTCACCGACGCGTTCGTGCGCGAGGCGGCCCGCACGGGCCTCGACATCTTCCGCATCTTCGACTCGCTCAACGACGTGTCCCAGATGCGTCCGGCCGTCGAGGCGGTCCTCGAGACGAACACGACGGTGGCCGAGGTCGCGCTCTGCTACACCGGCAACCTGCTCTCGCCCGGTGAGAAGCTCTACACGCTCGACTACTACCTCCGTCTCGCCGAGCAGATCGTCGACACCGGCGCCCACGTGCTCGCGATCAAGGACATGGCCGGTCTGCTGCGCGCCCCCGCGGCCGCGACCCTCGTGCGGGCCCTGCGCGAGCGCTTCGACCTGCCGGTCCACCTGCACACCCACGACACCGCGGGCGGCCAGATCGCGACGCTGCTCGCGGCGATCGACGCCGGCGTCGATGCCGTCGACGCCGCGACCGCCACGATGGCCGGCACGACGAGCCAGCCCTCGCTCTCGGCCCTCGTCGCCGCCACCGACGACACCGCCCGCCCGACCGGCCTCGACATCGAGAACGTCTTCGCGCTCGAGCCCTACTGGGAGTCGGTGCGCCACCTCTACCGGCCCTTCGAGTCGGGCCTCGACTCCCCCACCGGCCGGGTCTACTTCCACGAGATCCCCGGTGGCCAGCTGAGCAACCTGCGCCAGCAGGCCATCGCGCTGGGCCTGGGCGACCGCTTCGAGGCCATCGAGGACATGTATGCCGCGGCCAACCGGATCCTCGGCAACATCGTCAAGGTGACGCCGAGCTCCAAGGTCGTCGGCGACCTCGCCCTCGCCCTCGTCGGTGCGGGCGCCGATCCGAAGGACTTCGAGGACGACCCGCAGCGCTTCGACATCCCCGACTCCGTCATCGGCTTCCTCAACGGCGAGCTCGGCGACCCACCCGGCGGCTGGCCGGAGCCCTTCCGCACCAAGGCCCTCGCCGGCCGTCAGGCCAAGCCCCGCCTCACCGAGCTCACCCCCGAGCAGGAGGAGTCGCTCGCGAGCGCGCCTCGCCGGACCCTCAACGAGCTGCTCTTCCCCGGCCCGACGAAGGAGTTCGAGAGCTCGCGCGAGTCCTACGGCGACCTCTCGGTGCTCGGCACGGTCGAGTTCCTCCACGGTCTCGAGCCGGGCGCGGAGTACGAGGTCGAGATCGAGCAGGGCAAGCGCCTGCTCATCGGCGTGCAGTCGGTCGGCGACGCAGACCCCAAGGGCATGCGCACGGTCATGTGCACGCTCAACGGGCAGTTCCGTCCGATCCAGGTGCGCGACCGCGGGGTCGAGGCCGACGTGAAGTCCGCCGAGAAGGCCGACCCCGGCGCGGCGGGTCAGGTGGCCGCGCCCTTCGCCGGCGTCGTCACGCTCAACGTGGCAGAGGGCGACACCGTCGAGCCGGGTGGCGTCGTCGCAACGATCGAGGCGATGAAGATGGAGGCCAACATCACCTCGACCACGGGCGGCACGGTGTCGCGCGTCGCCATCGGGGCCCACCAGCAGGTCGAGGGCGGCGACCTCCTCGTCGTCATCACCGCCTGATCGCAGGCCCCCAGCAACGGAGTCGGGGGCCAGCGCTTGCGGATCCGGGTGGCCTGCGGGTGGCTCGCCGGCCTACCAGGAGCCGGACGAGGAGCCGCCGCCACCGCCACCGCTGAAGCCGCCCCCACCCGAGAAGCCGGACGAGCCGCTCGAGCCGGGCGTCGAGGTGAAAGTGCCCGTCGAGGTCGTCGAGAACGAGTCGACGCCGTTCGCGATGCTCGTGAAGTCGGGCATCGTCGCGCCGCTCCACAGGTACCACGACGGCATGACGAGCGGCTGCCCCGCCGCCTCGGCGGCCTGGGCAACCTTCGCGAACGTCGAGGCCCACCGGTCCGCGACACCGAAGACGACGGCATACGGCAGGTAGCGGCTGAAGACGTTGCTCGCCTCCTCGAACTCGATCTGACCGGCCTCGGCGGTGACGAGGTACTCCTTGAAGCCGAGCGACTGGGCGAGCACGGCCGAGCCCTCCGCGGTCTTGGCGGCCATGCGGCGGCCGAGCAGCGTGACGATGCCGCCCGAGACGATGAGGCCCGCAGCGAGCGCGAACCCGCCGGTGAAGCCGGTGCCGACGATCGCCTGCAGCGCGCCCTGCCCGAAGAAGAGCAGGAGGAAGCCGCCGACGACGAGCAGCATGCCGAAGCCCTGCCAGACACCGCGCTGGGCCTCGGGGGAGGTGCGGAACCAGTGCCGGCGCACGACCTCGCGGTACATCTCGGCCTGGATGGCCTTGAGGGTGCTCGCGAAGGTGTTCTTCAGCTCGGAGAGGACGACGACGTCGCCGCGGCTGCCGAAGACGCCGTCGAGCAGCTTGCGCTCGTAGGGCAGGAGCCGGTCGTCGCTCGGCCCGGGCTGACGCGTCAGCGTCCAGTCGGTGCGGCTGAAGAACCCGCTCCCGGCGTTCTCCTCGATGGTGAGGTAGCCCCGCACGGCGAGGTCGATGATCGTCGCCGAGACGTCGATCGGGTTGGCCGTCTCGTCGATGATCGTGCCGACCATGCCGGGCTGGACTCCAGCCGGCGGCTGGAACTGCACGGCCACCGTCGTGTGGCCACCCCTCACCGTGGGCGCACCGACAGCGGTGGGGGTGCCGTCTCCACTGGCCCCGGAGCCGGAGGACGGTGAGAGACCGGGGGTGAGGTCGGCATACCGCTCGTCACGGCCGCGGGTCCACACGAGGGTGCCCATGACCGCGAGGGCGAGGACGGGCGCTCCGATGCCGGCGACCCAGGCGGCCGCGTTGAGGGCGGGCGCAGCCGCCGAGCCGACGGAGCTCGCGCTGTCGCCCTCGAGCACGACGGGCTGCACCGAGTCGAACGCCGCGGCCGGGTAGGAGGCGAGGATGGACATGGCGTCGCCGCTCACGAGGTTGGCCGCAGCGAAGGTCGAGGGCTCGCCCGCTCGAGCGGCGCAGGCGGTCGTGGAGCCCTGGGGGCCCTGGAAGCAGGCGACCTTCGTCGACGCGTCCGGCGCCTTGACCTCGATCTGCACCGCATCGCGGGCCGTCGTCTCGTTCGTGCCGAAGACGTTGTAGTACAGCTCGACGGTGCTCGCCTGGTCACTGCTCGTCGCCGGCTTGCCGTCGGCCGTGATCGGGTTGAGCACGTCGTGCAGCGTGTAGGCCACGACGTAGACCTGTGTGCCGCTCGTGTACTCGGTCGGCGAGCCGATGCGGATCTCCTGCGCGGCCCCGTTGTCGCTCACCCGGAACTCGTCGGGCGCGCCCGAGGGGCTCGACACCTCGACGTCGGTGAGGTCGAAGTAGCGGTAGCGGCCGGGCTCGTCGTTCCAGCCCATCCGCACGATGATGTTGCGGAAGATGCCGTGCCGCTCCTGCCCCGGCGGGAAGCGCCAGGTGATCGTCTCGGTGACGCGCATGCTGCCGTCAGTCTGCACGTCGTAGACGGCCTTGAACGACTGCATCCCCTCACCGGTCGCGCTCGACGCCGCGACGGCGGTCGACGGCAGGAGCAGGAGCACGGCTGCCGCGAAGAGCAGGGCGAGCACTCCACCGCGTCCCGTCGCGCGGGGCCGACGCGAGCCCCCCGTCGCTGCCACGCCTCGGCGGTGGGCCGCCCTCGATCCGGTCATCGCTGCCTCCACGTCCTTGGTCCCTGCATCCTGACACTCGACGGTGGCCACGACCCAGCGGTTCCGGACATGTCGCAGGTCCCGTTCCTGACGGCCCTCGTCGTTCTGCGGCGTCGTTCCGCTGCGGCGTTCCGCTGCGGCGTTCAGCGGCGGCGTTCAGCGGCGGCGGTTCGCGGCGCTCATCGCGCGCTGGGCCTCGCGGTTGTCCTGCCGCTCGCGCAGGGCGTGCCGCTTGTCGTACTCCTTCTTGCCGGTCGCGATCGCGATCTCGACCTTGGCGCGGCCGTCCTTGAAGTAGAGCGCGAGCGGCACGATGGTGCGCCCGCTCTCGCGCGTCTTGTGGGCGATCTTCTCGAGCTCGGCGCGGTGCAGGAGCAACTTGCGCTTGCGGCGCGGGGCGTGGTTGTTCCACGTGCCGTTGAGGTACTCGGGGATGTGGACGTTCTCGAGATAGAGCTCGTCACCGGTGAACATCGCGAAGCCGTCGACGAGCGAGGCCCGACCCATGCGCAGGGCCTTGACCTCGGTGCCGGAGAGCACGATGCCTGCCTCGAAGGTGTCCTCGATGAGGTAGTCGTGACGCGCCTTGCGGTTGCTCGCGATGAGCGAGCGCCCCTTCTCCTTCGGCACCGGACCGTTCCCTCCTGCTCGTGCCACGGCTCTCGCAGCGTCCCCACGCTACCCGAGAGGGGCTGCGCTCCCCGACTCGGTTTCTCCCGTATGCCGTGGGGCGGGGTAGGTGGGACGCGTCACCAGCTGTGGCAGTCGGGTCGCCAAGGCCGAGCGCGAGGGCCGCGGCGCCCGTCTGGGCACCGCGGGCCTCACAGCCACGAGCGCGGGTTGACGGGCGTGCCGTCCTCGTAGACGCCGAAGTGCAGGTGGCAGCCCGTCGAGTAGCCCGTCGTCCCGGAGTAGCCGATGAGCTGGCCGCGGTTGACGCTCCCGCTGAACTTCACGATGGACGTGAGGTGGTTGTAGGTCGTCACGAGGTCGACGCCGCGGTGGATGCCGTGGTCGATGACGACCTGGTTGCCCCACCCGCTGGCGCGCCAGCCCGCACGGATGATGTCACCCGGCGCGGCGGCATACACCGGGGTGCCGCAGGGGATGCCCCAGTCGAGGCCGTCGTGCAGCATCCACTTGTGCAGCACGGGGTGCCACCGCATGCCGAAGCCAGAGGTCGTCGGCCCGACGGCGGGGTACGACAGGTAGTTCGAGGGTGTGGTGTTGGTGGGCACCGTCACGGGGGGCGGGGTCCTCGGGGTGTACTTCCTGCCCGCCTTGGCCGCGGCGGCCGCCTTGGCCCGCTCGGCCCGGATCTGGGCCTGGCGCTCGCGCTCGAGCTTGGCCTTGAGGGCGGCGATGCGCTTCTGCTCGGCGATGCGGGCGAGGCGGGCCCGCTCGACGAGGATCGCCTGGAGCCGCGCCGACTCGGCGCGGGCCGAGGCGAGGTCGGCGGCCTCGTTCTGCTTCTGCTCGTTGAGGTCGGCGGCATAGGCGACCTGCTGACCCTTGAGGGTGTCGAGCTCGGTCTTGGCCGCTGCCGCGTTGGCGGCGGCCGTCACGGCGTTGTTCTTGGCGACGACGGCCTGGTTCTTCGCCTGGGTCGCGGCTGCGGCGGCGGACTCGGCGGCGGCGAGGGCGGCCTCCGCCTGGCGCTTCAGCTCGGCGATCTCGCCACGCACCGAGGTGAGGTAGGAGCGGGTCGAGGTGTTGTCGGCCGTCATCGCGGCGAGCTTGTCGATGGTGTCGCTCGCAACCGTGCTCGCCGTGTCGGCCATGACGAGCCGGTTGGCGAAGTCCTCGGGTGACGTCGAGCCGAAGACGAGGCCGAGCTGCGACTCCTGCCCCGCCCCCTGGAAGACCTCTGCTGCGTAGGAGTCGAGCGCGTCCTGGCTCGACACGAGCTCGGTGGCGCTCTTCGCGAGCTTCTCCTTGGCCCGCTGCTCGTTCGCCTGGGCGACGGCGAGCTTCTGGGCGACCTGCTCGTTGTGGGCGCGGGCGCGGGCCTCGGCGGCGATGGCCCGGCGCTCCGTGGCCTCGGCCGCGGCCTGCGCTGCCTCGGCCTGGCGCTGCGCGGCCTGGGCCGAGGCGACCCGCTGCTGCGCGATGGGCAGAGCCGCGTTGGTCCGCTGGAGGTTGACGTAGGCGGTGGCCAGCTTGGTGTTCGTGCCCTCGAGCTGCTGGCCGAGGGCAGCGATGCGCTGGTCGTTCTTCTTCTTCTGGTCCGAGATCGAGTCGGCGCGCGCCACGAGGGCGGAGCCGAGCGAGATCGAGCACGCGACGACGAGACCGGCGGCCGTCAGCGTGGTTGCTGCCGACACCTCTCGCTTCTGTCTCTTGTGCCACATAGGCTTCATTGGTACCACAGGACCCGCCTGTTGGGGAGGGCCTTGACCTCATTCGCCCCCGTTCGGACCGCTTCGTGGCCTCTCGTCAGACGCGCAGGTAGCGCCTCAGGGTGACCCACGAGGTGACGGAGGAGAGCACGACGACGCCGCCGATGATGAACGGCGCGACGTAGAGGACGTCGGCCACCCCGATGAAGGCCGTGTCGGTGAGGGTCTCGGAGAGGAAGCCGACGACGCCGTAGCGCACCGTCGCCCAGAGCATCCCCATCGCCAGCGCCGCGCCGAGGACGCTCGCGATGACCGTCTCCATGACGAACGGGAAGCGGATGGTGAAGTTCGAGGCTCCGACGAGCCGCATGATCCCGGTCTCGCGTCGCCTGCTGAAGGCCGTCTGACGGATGGTCGTCGAGATGAGCATGACG
Organism: Humibacillus xanthopallidus; assembly: GCF_006716675.1. Lineage (GTDB taxonomy): Bacteria > Actinomycetota > Actinomycetes > Actinomycetales > Dermatophilaceae > Humibacillus > Humibacillus xanthopallidus_B. The sequence goes on from NZ_VFPM01000001.1 coordinate 219,801, forward strand.
GCGGCGAGCACCATGAGCGAGGACAGCGCGATGGCGGCCCACGAGACGGTGTTCATGAAGGTGAAGAACTTCTCGAGGAGCTTCTTCTGGTCCTGCACGTCGGCGACCCCGGGCATGCCCTTGATGGAGCTCGCGACGACGTCGAACTTGCTCGGGTCGCTGAGGTTGACCCGGTAGGAGTCGGCGAAGTACGACTCACCCGCCCGGGCGAGCGGGGAGTTCTGGTACGTCTGCTTGAAGCGGTCGAAGGCCTCGTCGCGCGACTCGTAGAAGACCTGCGAGACCGTGGGCTTGAGGGCGTCGAGCTCGGCGCGGATCGCCGTGCGCTGGGCATCGGTCGTCGGCTCGCCGGCGCAGTTGGTGAAGCGCGTCTTCTCGGCGCAGAGCAGCACGGTCACCTGGACGCGGTCGTACCAGTAGTCCTTCATCGTGTCGACCTGCCGCTGGCCCATGAGACCGAGGCCGAGCAGGTACATCGAGATCATCGTGACGATGACGACCGAGAGGGCCATCGAGAGGTTGCGGCGCAGACCGTTGCCGATCTCGCCGAGGAGGAACTGGATGCGCATCTCGTCTCCTGCTCAGCGTCCGCTGCCCTGGGCGGCGGCCTGCCGCTCGCCGTCGGGAGCCTCGTCATCGACGTGTGCCGCGGGGTCGGCCTCCGCTGCGGACCCCGCGCCCGTGGGCGCACCGTCGTCGTAGCCGTCGGCGACGGCAGGCTCGGGGGCCCGGGTCGGGATGGGCCGGTCGTCGAGCTCGATGCGCGGGATGCTGCCCGTCGTGTACTCACCCGCCTCGACGTCGCCGACGAGAACGCCGTTGTCGAGCCGGATGACGCGCTTGCGCATCGCGTCGACGGTCGCGAAGTCGTGGGTCGCCATGACGACGGTCGTGCCCGTGCGGTTGATGCGGTCGAGCAGCTGGACGATCTCGAGGCTGATGCCGGGGTCGAGGTTGCCCGTGGGCTCGTCGGCGAGCAGGATCGGCGGCCGGTTGACGAACGCACGGGCGATCGCGACACGCTGCTGCTCGCCACCCGAGAGCTGGTGCGGGAAGCGCTTCTCCATACCCGCGAGACCCACGAGATCGAGCACCTCCGGCACCGTCGAGCGGATCCGGGAACGGGGGGCGCCGAGCACCTGAAGGGCGTAGGCGACGTTCTGGTGCACCGTCTTGTTGGGCAGCAGGCGGAAGTCCTGGAAGACGCAGCCGATCTGGCGACGCAGCGACGGGACCTTGCGGTCGGGCAGCCGGTCGAGCTCGCGGCCGGCCACGGAGAGGCGACCGCCCGTCGCGTCCTGCTCCTTCATGATGAGCTGGAGCATCGTCGACTTGCCGGAGCCGGACGTGCCGACGACGAAGACGAACTCGCCACGCCCGATCTCGAGGGAGATCCCGTCGACGGCGGGCCGGGTGGACTTGGGGTAGGTCTTGGTGACGTTCTCGAAGCGGATCATCAGTCGGTCACTTCCACGGCCGCGCTCATGAGGGGGCTCGGCCTCGCTCGGCTCGGTCTTGCGCCTACGAGGCTACGGCGACAACGGCGCAAACCGGCGTTACCGAAGTGTCGGGCGTGGCGTGAGAGGTCTGCCGCCCGACCCACGCGCCCGTCTGACAACCCTGTGAGATCCCAGTCACTTTCGCCCCACACCCCCGACCCGGCGAGACGATGGAAGTGGAGCCACTGGCTCTCGGTGGCCCACGTCCGGCGGACGTCACCATCGGCCTGAGAAGGTGAGCGGCATGGCAACCATGCCGACCCAGTCCCTCCAACCCGCGGCGAAGCCCTCGCAGCCAGCGCCGGCCAAGCGCCGTCACCACGTCTGGCGGTGGGTCGCGGGCGTCCTCGTCGTGGCGCTCGCCCTCTTCGGCGGGTTCGCGTGGTACTTCTCGGGTCGCATCGAGTCGGGGGCGCTCGCCTCCACCCCGGCGGCCTACGAGCCGGTCTACGACGACGTGCAGGTCACTGCGGTGACGCCGACGACCGTCACCCTGGCCAAGGGCCCCGACGTCGCCGAGAACTTCGACGCACCTGCGATCTACGGCCTCGCCTGGGCCGGTGGCAACGGGCACATCGGCATGCCGACCGTGAACTCCGACGGCACCGTGACCCGGCCCCTCGCGATCGAGAGCGGCACCGCTCCCACCGTGGGAGCCATGGCGGCGGTGGACCGCGCGTACTGGTTCGGGATCCCGACCACGTGGACGGCCGAGGCCACGAGCCCGACGGTGCGGACGGCATACGGCGTCGTCATCGGCGGCAACCCGGCATGGTTCTTCGCGTCGCCGACCGGTGACAACTCGACGGTCGCGATCTTCGTGCACGGGCAGAACGGCACCCGCCTCGACGGCCTGCGCTTCGTCGACGTGGCCCGACGGGCCGGCGTCGCCTCGCTCGTCATCAGCTATCGCAACGACGTCGGCTCGCCCGCCGATCCGTCAGGGCGGCTGCAGTACGGCCAGACGGAGTGGCGTGATCTCGACGCCGCGGTCACGTGGGCCAAGGACAACGGGGCCACCCGGATCGTGCTCGTCGGCCAGTCGATGGGTGGGGCGATCGTCGCGGCGTTCCTCGAGAACTCCAGCCAGAAGCAGGACATCACGGGCGTCGTGCTCGACGCGCCGATGCTCTCGCTCGACGACGTCGTGACGTACAACGCGCGGGCCGCCCTGCCCGGCGGTCTCGCCGTGCCGACCCCCGTCATCAAGATCGCTGAGCAGATCGCGACGTGGCGCTACGGCGTCGACTGGGCGGGGACCGACTACCTCGACGACACGTCGTGGGTGCGTGCACCGACGCTCGTGCTGCAGGGCGCCGAGGATCCGAAGGTGCCGCTGTCGATCGCGACCGACCTCAAGAGCGCACAGCCGGACCTCGTGACGCTGCAGGTCTTCCCGACGGCGCAGCACGCGGAGGCGTGGAACGCCGACCGTGAGACCTACACCCAGGTCGTGCGCGGATTCCTCGAGGGGCTGAGGGCGAGCTGACTGCTCAGTCCGCCGCGCGGTTCTGGGCGATCTGCCAGCGGATGCCGGCCTCGATGAAGCCGTCGATGTCGCCGTCGAAGACCGCGCTCGGGTTGCCGGTCTCGTAGTCGGTGCGCAGGTCCTTGACCATCTGGTACGGGTTGAGGACGTAGGAGCGCATCTGGTCGCCCCAGCTCGCCTTGACGTCGCCCGCCATCTCCTTCTTGACCGCGGCCTCCTCCGCCTTGCGCTGGAGGAGCAGCCGCGACTGGAGCACGCGGAGGGCGGCGGCGCGGTTCTGGATCTGGCTCTTCTCGTTCTGCATCGACACGACGATGCCGGTCGGCAAGTGCGTCATGCGCACGGCCGAGTCGGTCGTGTTGACGCTCTGGCCGCCGGGACCGCTCGAGCGGAAGACGTCGATCTTGAGCTCGTTCTCGGGGATGTCGACCGAGTCGTCGCTCTCGATGAGCGGGATGACCTCGACAGCGGCGAAGCTCGTCTGGCGCCGGCCCTGGTTGTCGAACGGGCTGATGCGCACGAGCCGGTGGGTGCCGCCCTCGACGGAGAGGTGCCCGAACGCATACGGCGCGTTGACCTCGAAGGTCGCCGACTTGAGGCCCGCCTCCTCGGCGTAGGAGGTGTCCATGACCTTGGTCGGGTACTCGTGGCGCTCGGCCCAGCGCAGGTACATCCGCATGAGCATCTCGGCGAAGTCGGCGGCGTCGACGCCGCCGGCACCGGCGCGGATGGTGACGACGGCGGAGCGCTCGTCGTACTCCCCCGACAGCAGGGTGCGCACCTCGAGCTCGCCGACGTCCTTCTTGAGCTTGGCGAGCTCGCGCTCGGCCTCCTCGAGGGTGGCCTGGTCGGACTCCTCGGTGCCCATCTCGACGAGGGTCTCGAGGTCGTCGATGCGGGAGTCCATCGTGATGACGCGGTCGCGCTCGGAACCCGCCCGGCTGAGGGCACTCGTGACCTGCTGCGCCTTGTCGGGGTCGTCCCAGAGGTCGGGGGCGGAGGCCTGCTGCTCGAGGTCGTCGATCGTCCTCGCGAGCACGTCGAGGTCGGTCACCCCGCGCACGGAGTCCATCGTCGCGCGCAGTTCCTTGATCTCTTGCGTGAAGTCAACAGCCACGTTGCGACAGCCTACGGCAGCGCCGCGGTATGCCGCGTGCGCCGTGGTGCTCGCGGGTGCGGTCGCCGAGGTGGTCGAGCCGCTCGACGGCCGGGTCGCAGGAGTGCGCACGATGCCGAGCGCGTGTGTGGAGGTGCCGAAATCGTTGCAGTGCCAGTGCCGTCCCGTCCGCTGGCGACCACTAGGTTTGCCCCGCTTTGACCGCCTCCACACCGTCTCGAAAGGACACCATGAGCGTCCGCACGCGCAACCGCACACGCACGAGCACGATCGTCATCCTCATCTGGCTCCTCATCGGCATCTTCGCTGCCTTCCAGCGGGGCTACTTCGGCTCGGCCGACCCCAGCTGCAGCCGGATCGGCAGCGCCGCGCTGACCGTCATCGCCGGCCCGCTCAACTACATCGGGCTCAACCCGAAGGTCGGCTGCTCGACGCCGCAGCCCTCGGAGTAGGCGACGAGGTAGCCACGAGCGAACGAGGAGGGCCCGTCCGGACGGACGGGCCCTCCTCGGTGCCCACCGTCGGCGCCTGCACCGGGGAGTTCTCCCCCTTGTCCCTTTCGTCCGCCCGGGGCACGATGCGAAGGCCGGCCGGGGACCGACCCCGCCGGGTCAGGGGAAGGACAGGGGTATGCGAATTCGTGCTGTGCTCGTGCGGCTGCTCGCCGTGGTCGGGCTCATCGCTCCGATGGGGGTCGTCACCGCGACGAGCGCCTCGGCGGTGGACTGCCCATCGCGGCTGGGGCTGAGCTGGTTCACCGACAACTTCGATGCGGGGACGACGATCCCCTACACCAACACCGACTACGTGGCCCAGGGCCTCGCCTACTGGAAGGCGAAGGACTGGCTCATCACGTCCTACAGCGACGACACGTGGTTTCCCGGCCGCAACATGATCGCGGTGAAGACGCGCGGCGGCACGCTCGTCAAGCGGGTCTTCGTGCAGTACGGCGACGGCGCGGAGATCGAGGGCCACATGGGTGGCCTCTCGGTCGCGGGCGGCAGCCTCCTGCTGTCGACGAGCTCGAACGGCAAGAACCTCTTCCGCTTCTCGCTCGAGGCCCTCGACCGGGCGCCGCACAACACCGCGCTCAAGACCAACGGCGCCTGGTCGGTCAAGGCCAGCTCCTACAACACCGTCTCCGGGGGAAACCTCTACGTCGGCTCCTTCAGCTCGGCCCTGACGGGCACGTCGACGATGTGGCGCTACGACCTCACCTCGACGCAGGCGCCGACGGGCACGCCGGTCGCGATCAGCACCCCGACGCGCGTCCAAGGCGCCGTCGTCGCCGACGGTCACTACATCTTCAGCACCTCCTACGGCCGCGACTGCTACAGCCGTCTGAAGTTCAAGAAGGTCAGCACCGGTGTCTACGGCCGGTCCATCGAGATCCCTCCGATGAGCGAGGGCATCGTCAGGGTGCCGCGCGGTGACGCCGGACCGGTGAGCGACTGGGTCTACGTGGTCTTCGAGTCAGGCTCGGACCAGTACCAGGACGCGACGATGCGCCAGTTCCGGTACCAGCACGCGTACCTCACGGCACTCACTCCGTGACCCGAGTGACCCGAGTGACCCGAGTCACCTGAGTGACCAGATGGCCCTGCGGGTCGTGCGGCACGGCATACGCCCATGGGGTATGCCGTGTCGCCGGGACTCGCTCAGCTGCTGGGCGCCCGCCGCACGTCCGCCTCGTCGTGGACGAGACCGCTCGACCCGGGGCCACGTCCGGTGCGCTTGACCCGGCCGAGCCAGACGTGCGTCGAGCCGTCGACCCAGCGCGCGGACTGCCACTCCCGCACCACGCGCACGCCCGCCCGGGGCACCTCCTCCTCGGGGATCTCGAGGCCCTCCGGCGCGAGCACCTGCCCGCGGGGCAGCACGGCCTCCGGGCCCGTCGGGCCGGGGCGCTGCTGGAGGCTCTTGCGCAGGTGCATGACACCCGGCGCCTGCTCGACGGGGACGAAGGGGATCCAGTGCTCCGGCACGACCGACTGCAACCGGTAGACGAGCTCGGACGATCCCGCTGGGGGCTGCGAGGGCGTCGCCGCACGCGCCGCCTCCGACAGCCGGTCCACGGGCCGACCCGCGGCCGAGGCGACGGTCGACTCGATGCCCCACACGAGGTTGGCCATCTCGTCGCGGAGCAGCACGGTCTCCTCGACCGGGCGTGAGTGCAGGGTGTCGACGACGGTCGGGAGCACGACGAGCACCGGCTCGGACGAGCCGTCGGGCCGGCTCGGCCGATAGAGGCCCCAGCGCGCCGGTGCGGCCGCGGGCTCGATGAGGAAGCGCTCGCCGAACGTGTCGGTGACGACGACGGAGTCGACGCGCACGAGGCTGCCGACGGGGACGTCGACCGGCACGACGAAGTGGTCGTTGCCGTAGACCGAGGCGAACTCGACGAGCAGCATCCGCGCGAGGTCCGGCCGCTCGGCGCTGACGCGGCCGAAGCTGATCCGCGAGTCCTCCAGCTCCCACCAGCGCGCGGACGGCATGCCGGCGAAGGTGGCCGGGGCGGGCAGGAGGGTGCGCACGATCGTCTCCGTCGTCGCCTCGCTCGCCGTGGCGCCGAGACTCGCGCCGGGAGCCACGTCGAGGTCGGCCCAGTCGAGCCGGTTGCCGTCGTAGCCCTCGGCGCGCAGCACGGTCTCTCCCGTCGGGCCGGCAGCGGCCACCTCGAAGGAGTACTCGAGCCGCGAGCTCTGCCACGCGTCCTCCTCGGGCGCACCGACCGACAGCAGGGGCTGCGCACCGGCCCAGGCCGAGAGCGCATCCGAGACGCGGTCCGCGATGGCGACGGGCACCGCGACACCGGAGGGGAGGCCCTCCGCGGCCTGGACCGCCGTGCGCAGGTCGATCCCGTCGGGGATGCGCCCGTCCGTGGCACGCAGCAGGGCGGCGGTGCCGTCGTCGACGACGGCACCGGGGCGAGCGTGTGGGCGGTAGGCCGCCGCGAGCGGGCCCACGGCCGCGCCGAGACCCGCTGCACGCAGTCGCGCGACGACCTCCCGACCCAGGTCGAGCGCGAGGCGCAGGTCGGCGACCGTGGCCTCGGTCTCACGCTCGACGAAGGTCTCGAGGGGCTGGCCCGCCGGAAGGTCGGTCGCGGCGGCACCCGCACGACGGAAGCGCGTCAGGAGGTCGGCGTGCGCCCTGACCCGGGCGAGGACGGGAGACCCGGCGTCGTCACCGCGCAGCTCTCCGAGCTGCCACTGGCGGCCGAGCATCCAGAGCGGGTCGGCCGTGCGCGCCTCGAGGCCGGGCGAGAGGTCGGCGACGCGGCAGCGCGGCTCGAGACGGGTCCACGTCGTGACGGAGGGAGTCGGCATGGGGTGCTCCTAGACCGGTGCTGCGTCGGGGGTGAAGTCGGTCGTCGGCACGGCACGTGCGACGTTGACCGGGAAGTAGAGGCCGGGGAGGAACTGGCCGATGCGGTCGAGCGCGGCCGGGTCGACCATGCGCAGCCGGGCGAGGTCGATCGTCTCCGACACCGTGTCGAAGAGCACCGCAGGGGTCCACGTGGGCGACGCGTCGGGGGGCACGGCGACGAGGAGGGACTGCGGTGGGGCCGAGCCGGGGGCGTCGTACTCGAAGGCGACCGCGGCCGTGCGGCGCTCGTCCGGCACCGTCTCGGTCCACTCGTCGACGAGCAGACCGCACACCGGTGCGAGGGGATCGAGACCCATCGGTGCGGCCACGACGAAGCCCGCCAGCCCCTCCCCCGGGGTGTCGGCCGAGCGGGGCAGGGCCCGCCACAGGTCGCCGGGGACGTGGGGCAGCTGGGCCACCCGCAGGGTCGGGCTCACCAGGGTCGCGGCAGGGGCCTCGAGCGCGTCGGCACCGATGAGCGCGGTCTGGAGGCGGTCGGCACCCTCGCGCACTCGGGCGGCCCGGGCCAGCCACGCACTCGAGGCCCAGGGGTCGCCGCCCTGCAGGGCGGTGCTCGCGGCGAGCGAGGCGGCGAGGTCGGGCTGTTCCGGGTGCGACACGCGTGGCAGCACCGGCAGGTCCTCGCCGACGAGGGCAGCGAGCCGTCGCCGCTGGCGGTCGGCGGTGGCCTCTCCGGCGAGCACCGCCGCGGCCGCCGCCAGACGCTCGAGCAGCGCCTTGCGGGTGCGTGCGGCGGCCTCGACGACGGCCTCGGCATGTCGCGCCAGCCGTGGCGGCGGGACAGCGCCGATGATCCCGACACCTGCGGCGACGAGCAGGGCTGCGCGGCGGGTGGACTCGTCGCCGGTCTCGAGGTCGTGGGCCGCCGCCGTGAGGGCGACCGTGACGGCTTCGGCGCGGTTGAGGATGTGCTGGTGGTCGACGAGACCGTCGGTCGGGGCGCCCGGCTCGAGGTCCGAGGCGACGACCGGCCGCGACTGCAGCAGGAGGGCGCGGACCCCGGCGACTGCCGTGAGGAACTCGCCCACACCGAGACGGTCAGCCGGCCAGGCCGGGTCCCGCCCGAAGTCGAGGCGCAGGCTCCACTCCGGCGTCACGTCGGAGGGCGCCACCGTCCACGCGTCGAGCGCGATGCGCTGCTCGAGCTCGCCGCCCGACGGCTCCGGGCCGCGCGGCGGCATCATGACGCAGTCGATCGCGGCGAGGAACAGGGCCGAGAGCTGGCGCGCCTGGACGTGCGTCACCCCCTCCGGCGAGGTCCACACGAGCCGCACGAAGACACGTCCCGTGCTCGGCAGGAGCGCCGACGCGATGGCGTCGAGCTCCGGACTGGCCATGGCACGCAGCGACGTCGTGGCCGGGTTGGCGGGAAACTCTGCGCGAGAGGCGGATTGGCCGTTCGAGAGGACGAGCAGGCGGTGGCGGACGACGAGCCCCGACGTCGGGGTCGCGGCGACGTCGAGCTCTGCCGGTGGCGGCACGACGCCTCGCGAGACGGTGTCGAGGCTGGCGGCCGCGCGCGCCATGTTGCCCTGGAGGGCGTGGTGCACGCTCTCTGCGAGCAGGGCGTCGTGCACGGCGTCGACGGCGTCCTCGAGCACGTCGAGCACCTCGTCAAGGGCGACGTGGTCCGCATCGGTGGCACTCGCCGCCGGGAGCCCGTCGCCCCAGGGGAGCGTCGGTCGCCGGCGCAGCAGGGCGAGTCCGTCGACGACGCCCCCCGGCAGCTCCGTGCGCCTCAGCGAGCCGTCGGCCCGCACCTCGGTCGCCTCGGACGGGGCGAGCTCGCGAAGGCGCGGGAGGAAGCGGTCGAGGAACTCGCGTGGATGCTCGTGCAGCGCCCGCTCGAAGAGGTATCCGAGCAGAGCCGGCAAGGGCTGGCCCTCCCGGATCCCTTGCAGCACACCGGTCGCCAACCGCACGCGACGCGAGGTGAGCTCCACGGCGAGTGGGTTGTCGGGGCCGGCGCCCCGCGCCCGGAAGCCGCTGCGCAGCACCGCGGCTGTCGTCGCGTGGGCGATGGACGGCGAGAGCACGTGACCCGCACCGGGCGTCCGCGTGAGCGGGAGTGGCTCGTCGGCGACGGGCTCGGTCTGCTGGGGCGCCGGCCCGTCGGGCAGCAGGTCGACGAGGACCCCGTAGCCCCCGAGGTGCGTTCCCGCCGGCTCGGCAGCCCGGATCGTGGCGAGCCGTTCCGTCGCGTAGCTCGTGATCCAGGCGTCGAGGCGGTAGGACGCGAGCCCCAGGACGCCGCCCAGGTGTCGCTCCAGGTCGGAGGCCGACGCGGAGCGCAGCGATGCGAGCGCCGCCCGCACGTCACGCACGCCCGTCGCCGGAGGGAAGGTCGACGACGACTCCGTGAGGGCCGCCTCCAGCGACGGCCATCCCGGCACCGCCGGAGCGAGCCGCTCTGCGAAGGTCGGCACGACGTCGGCCGGCAGGATGTTGTGCAGCTCCTGGCCGTCGCGGGTGCGTGCAGCCGGTATGCCGTAGCGCCGGGAGGCGTCGTCGGCGGCCGCCGAGTGCTCAGCGAGCAGCGATGCCCGCGCCAGGCGGTAGAGGAGCGGAACCCTCACACCACCCGGGCCGGTCTGTGCCGCAAGGGTGGTCGGCGACAGCGGCCCCGAGAGCGTCGTCAGCCACTGGGCGACGGGCGCGGTCGTGGGCGCATCGACGAAGGGGGTGTGGAGCGGGAAGGCGTCGGTGGCGTAGACCCCGCGGGCCAGCAGTCCCTCCGAGGCCGCCGGCCGGCCGAGCTCGGCGAGCAGCGGCCCGGCGACCGCGGCGAGCCGCTCCTGCCAGTCGTCGGCGAGCCGGAACTTCGCGAAGCGCCAGAGGGAGGCGACGTAGTCCGGGCCCAGCAGGCTGCGGGCGGCCACGGAGCGCGGCCGGGCATCGGTGGCGAGGATGTCGAGCAGCACCTCCCCGGGGTCCTGGACGGGCAAGCCGCGGGCCAGGGCGACCTCCGGCGCGAGGATGCGCGGCACGTTGTCGAGCGACGGGCGCCACACGTGGTCGCGCAGCGCGCGGAGCAGGGAGATGCCGTCGGCGTGGTTGCCGGCCTCACGACGGACGTAGCGGTCGAAAGCCAGCGCGGGCAGCACGGCATACGGCTGGCGACCGATGCGCAGGCCGGGCAGCGGGCCGTCGGCGCAGACCCAGTCGACGAAGTGCCGCCGGACGCCGGGCTCCTGGGCGGCGGCGCTGACCCCGCCCGTCGGCACGTCGAGCAGGTGCCGCATGGCGTAGCCGAGGGTGCCGGGCCACAGGGCCCGACGCATGTCGGCGGCCCGGGCCGCATCGGCAGAACCCCCACCCGCGGCGCGGCCGAGGGCGGTGGGCGCCGTCTGTCGCACGGGGACGTCGCGAAGGCGGTCCGGGCCGTCGGCTCCGCCGGCAAGTCCCACGCCGAGCGCCGAGGCCAGGCGGTCGCCCGCGAGACCCCGGCCGGGTGCCGCATCGGTCACGGTGACCCGGGCGGCGAGCATCTCGCTCGGCGATCCGCTGTCGTAGCCGGAGCGCACGTCATCGGTCGTGTTGGTCGCGGTGCCGGGGGTGAGCAGCGCCAGGCCGTCGTCGGCCGCGTGCGCCTCGAGCAGCTGCGCGAGGGTGGCTCCGCCCTGCTGCGGGGTCGCCGTCTCGTCCACCCCGACGACGACGAGACGGTCGATGCCGCCCTCGAGCATCGCCGCCGGGAGCGGCTCGATGACGAGGCCCATGCCCGCCCCGCAGGCGGCGTCGAAGTCGACGAGCCAGTCGAGCGCGCTCGGCACCGGAGGCAGCTCGTCGTCGGTCGGCACCTCACCCTGCCCCGGCCCCGGCCCGACCGCGAGCTCCTCACGCACCTCCGACGACATGCCGTATGCCGGGGGGCTGCCGTCGCGGGTCGCCATCGCCCACCAGCGGGTGGGCAGGGCGCGGGCCAGCGGCGGCCTCGTCCACGCCTCGGCGGGCTCGACAGCCGGGAAGACCGGGCTCACGGGCGCGTCGACGGGAAGCGGCGACGTCGGGCGACCGTCGGGGGCCGGCTCGAGGACGCGGGCGACCCACCGGGCCCGCTCGGCCGTCCCGACATCACCGAGCAGGCGGTCCCAGGCTTCGCGCTCGCGCTGGCCGTTGCCCCCGGCGCGCCACATCGCCGTCCAGTAGTCACGGCCGCGCAGGATCTCGTCGGAGGTCAGGTCGACCTCGTGGGCGTCGACGTGGACGGTGTCGGGATAGATGCGCACCTTGAGGGCGCTGCCGGAGAACCGCGTCTCGAGCCGGACCGGCAGCAGGGTGACCGGCCAGCGCGTGGACAGCGACCAGGTGGCGGGTGGGGTGACCGTCATCGCGGTGAGACCTCCGGCAGGGCGAGCAGGTTGTTGGGCGCCTCGGCGTCGCCACGAGTGCGCACGTAGCGGCGGCCGTCGGCCCGGTCGACGACGACGATCGGGGTGCGGCGAGAGCCGATCTGCACGTAGAAGTGGTCACCGTGGGCGGCTGCGTCGGCGACCTCGTCGACCGTGAGGCGCCACACCGAGCCGGGGTCGGCGTGCTCACCGTGCAGGGCGACGATGTGCCCGTCACGGCGCTCGATGCCGGTGATGCGCCAGCCGTCGAGCAGGGGGCCGAGCATTCGCGCTGCATGGACGGCGATCTCGACCGGCTGTTGCAGCAGGGCCCTCGCCACGTGGGCACCGTTGCGGCCGAAGGTCGCTCCGTCGAGAGTGAGGCCGCTGACGGAGGTGGCGCCGACGGGCAGGAAGCGCGCCGTCGAGACGGCGGCGGGCCCGACGAGGTGCGCCCAGTGCAGGTCGGACCAGTGACTCGGTGGCGTGGCCCACCTCGTGCGGTCCTCGGGCGGGTCGTCGACACCGAACCGCAGGGCCGTGGCCTGCTCGCGCAGCACGATGAACCACCCCGGGGCGCTTCCCCCACCGCGCGCTGCCGCGACCGACAGCGGGAAGCCGAAGAGGAGCAGGTCGGGCGAGAGCCAGCCGCTGAAGATCGGCGCGACCTCCTGGTCCTGCGGGGCGAGGTCCCGGCGGCTGCGCGCGTCATCGGCCCAGACCGCGGGGCGCATGGCGACCGTCGTCGAGGGGTAGCGTCGCAGCAGCTCGCCGCGCACGGCGAGGACGAGGTTGCCCTCGCCGCTCGCGCCCACCCCGGTGGCGTGGCTGCCGAGCGGGCCGCCCCAGCCACTGATCGGGGGGATGTCGGGCGCGCCGCCCTTCGTGCCACGGACGTCCCAGAACTGACGGAACCAGGTCGTCCGGAGGTCGACGGGCACCTCGCGCCACAGCAGCTCGCGGCTCAGCTCGTGGTTGAGCCCGACGAGGAAGGCCTCGATGAAGGCGGGATTGGCACGGAGCAACGTCATCGTCTCGGGCGGGATCTGCTCCACGCCCGGCACGATGTGCTCCTGGCCCACCCGCCGCAGCAGCTCGTAGGACGGCTGCGGGAAGCCCACCTGCCGCACGACCGGCCGCAGCGAGTCGGCGACGGGGTCACCCGTCGTGCTGCCGGGGGGCCGCTCGGGCAGGGCCCGTCCTCCGACGACGATGCGCCCGAGCGTCGCCCCCGGGACCGTCTGGGCGGGGTCGAGCGCCGTCACCAGGCGGGTGGCGGTCTGCGCGACGTCGACGACCTGCTCTCGCGCGGCCTTCGCCAGCGACTGGGCCGGTGCGAGGTAGGCCTGGTGGGCGGCCGATGCAGCGGTGAAGGCCGCGCCCATGGTGGCGCGGCGCTGCACGAGGGCGGGGTCGAGGTCGTAGACCGTGAGCGCAGCACCCTGGTTCTCCCAGCCGAACCAGTAGGGCACGACCTGGTCGCCCGACCAGACCCGCGCCTGCCCGGTCTCGTCCGCGTCGAAGCCGATGCGGATCCGGCCCTCGTTGTCGTACTGGGGGTCGGCGAGGAAGAGCATGACGAGGTCGGGCTTGCGGCTGCCTGTGATGTCGACGACGCACAGCCCTGCGCCTGCGTGTCGCGGTGCGATCGGCGGGCCACCGACCGGTCGCGGCGCGCTCCATGAGCCGACGACGTTGCCCCGGCGGTTGAGCACGTGTCCGATCCGGACGCTCGCACGGTCCGCTCCGCCCGCGTCCTCGACGACGAGCAGGGCGAGGTCGGCCCGGTCGTCGTCGTCGAGGTCGGCCACGTCGACCCCGAGACCCCGCACCGTTCCGACGCCGTCCCACGGGATCGGCTTGGACTCGGACCAGCCGTCACTGACGTTGCCGTTCGCGTCGAGGCGCCAGCCGACGCGGTAGTAGAGCCTGGTGGCGACGCCGGGGCCCGAGACGGCATACGCGACGACGAGCTCCGGTCGACCGTCACCGTCGAGGTCCGCCAGGGCGATGTCGCACTCGGTGACGAGCGTGTTGAGCTGCGAGTGCAGCGCTTTGGGGCCGATCCAGCCGGTCGGCACGCCGTTGGCGTCGAGGTCGGTGCCGATCCAGTAGCGGGCGTCGCACCCCGCCGTGCCCGGCTCGACGGTGAGGACGACGATGTCGGGACGGCCCGTGCCCGTGACGTCGCCGACGGCGATGCCGAGCCCACGACTCTCCGCGCCGAGGACCGGGCCGGCATAGGGGCTGCCGGCCGGCAGCCAGCCGCCTGCGACAGTGCCGTCGAAGCCGAGGTCGCGACCGACCCGGTGATAGACCCGGTTGGCGCCGCCGGGGTTGTCGACGTGGGCGACGACGGCCGAGCCGAACATCGCGAGACGAGGTGCCCACCGCTCCTCGGCCGGCGGCTGGGCCGTGACCGATCCCTGCCCCCCGCTGTCCTTGGGGATGCCGTGGTCGACCCACTGCCACCCGTTCGCGCCGTAGGTGCGTCCCCACAGGTGCCCGTCGGAGGCGGCGCAGAAGAACGTGTGGGCCTGCACGGCGGCGTCGGGCTGGGCGATGATGCTCGCTCCGCTCGGCGGCTTGCCGTGGTAGACCCAGACGTACGCGCTGCCGTTCCACACCCGCTCGGCGACCCCGCCGTCGGAGACCCGCACGAACTGCTTGGACCCGAGCATCGGCGCGCCCGACGGGCTGACGACGGCGCCCTGCGGCGGGCGGCCGTGCGCCACCCACTGCCAGCCGCTCGAGCCGAGGTAGCGCTCCCAGAGGTCGCCCTTCTGGGTCGTGACGAAGAGCTTGGAGCTCTGGAACGACGGCCCGATGTCGGGGATCAGGCCGCCGTCGGGGAAGCCGTGGCGAACCCATGTGTAGGTGCTGGTCACGAGGCTCAGCTCCCACAGCTCACCGAGGTTGCTGATGACGAAGACGGAGCCGTTGATGACGCCACCGGGGCGGCCGACCGCCGACTGGGACGGCCACCAGATCGGCCCCACCGGGTAGCGCGGGATGCGGCCGTGGTCCACCCACCGCCACGTTCCCGGCAGGTCCGGCCGCAGCTCGGCCATCGAGCCGTTGGTGCACGTCACGAAGACGCTGCTGCCCGCTGCCGCCGCGCCGCTCGTCGTGACGTACGTCCCCTCGGGGCGGCCGTGGTCCTGCCACAGCCAGCGGTCGCCGTCCCAGTAGAGGGAGCAGAGCCGGCCGTCGGCCGTGGCGACGTAGACCCTGCGACCTACGGCGGCGCTCACCGAGGAGGCGGCATTGCCCCCCGGCGGACGGCCGTGGTCGCGCCAGACCCAGGTGCCCCCGATGAAGCGGACCTCGAAGACGCGGCCGTCCTCGCTCGCGGCGAAGAACCGGTCCTCGAAGACGAGGACGCCCGGCGGGCTGACGATCTTCGTCGGCGCCTCGACGATGGGGGGCGCGGCCGCACCGGTCTGCAGCAGCCACCACGGGGCGAGCTTCTCGATGTAGGACTGGGTCACGGACTTGAGCGCGAGCGGCACGGAGGCCTCGGCGAGGGCATGCAGCTGCACCGTGCCCGCCGGCGGGTCGAGCGTCGGCGCCTTGCTGATCGTCGTGGCCGCGAGCGCCGCGACGGGGGCACGGAGCGCGGCCCCACCGGCCCGTCGAGCCACCGGCCCGTGCGGCCGCGCGACTCGCCGGAAGGCCGACGACGACACGGCGGCCAGCCCGGGGTTGCCCGAGACGAGCGAGCCGATGCTCTGCCCGCTCCGCGGGGTCACCGACACCAGGCGCGAGACCGGCGCGGTGAGGGCGAGGACCTCGGCCTGCGTGAGGGGTCGCCCCGGACCCTCATCGGTGAGGCGTCTGCGGTGCAGCTGCTCCGAGACGGCCCGCGCGAGCTGTGCCCGCCGCAGCAGGTCGTTCGCCTCACGCAGGCTCGCGGCCTGCGTCCACGCTGCCTCCGCGAGCTCCTCCTGGTGGTCCCGGACGACTCGGGCTCCGAGCCCCGCAGCCACCCGGTGGCGGGGGTCGAGGTTGAGCTCGCGCAGCCACTCGGGGCCGCTCCCGTCGGGCGGGACCTCGACGGTGCCCGCCTGTCCGGAGCCGTAGAGCGGAGGGGTGAGCCGCTCGGGGTGGCCGAGCAAGGCCCGCATCGCGGCCCGGTGCTCCGACCGCTGGGGGTCGGGCCAGGGCGTCGGCCGCGAGGCCGGTGCGCGCAGTGCCCCCTCGAGTCCGAGGACGCCGCCCGGCGCGTCCTCTGCGACCTCGGGCAGGCCGGGGTCGGCCGCCCCGACGAACATCGGACGGCGGCCGACCGTCTCCGGCACCGACCGTGGCTCGATGCGCCGCACGAGGGTCTCGAAGTCACCGCCGACACCGGTGCGGAAGCGCCACGAGTCGTAGACGGGCAGGTCGATCTCGTCGGCCGACGCTGTGTCCCACGCGTCGGTGAGGTCGCCGGTCTCGTGGTCACCGAGCGGCAGCCCGAGACCGGCGAGCCGGCCCGCCTCGAAGGCGGGCACGAGCGCTGCGACGTAGTCGGTGCCGGCGACGAGACGGCGCGGGGAGACGATCCGCGAGAGCGACCGCTCCGTCGCCGCGAGCGCAGCAGCGGGCCCCTCGGCGGTGTCCGCGACGGCGAGCTGGGCATGGGCCCAGGCCCACGACTCCGCAAGCGGGGGCAGCTCGTTCTGCGGGCAGGTGAGGACGGGGAGCGGATGGTCGGCCTTGCCCGTCACCTGCGCGGGTGGCTCGGGCACGACGACGAGGACGAGCCACGGCCGAAGCCGCCCGTCGGCGTCGGGGCCACCGGTCGTGAAGGCCCAGGGGGCATCGGGGTTGTCGAGCTCGACGCACGCGAAGCCCGTCGTCTCCGCGCCGTCCGTGTCGGGCGCGGGGAACCGCCGCACGACCTGCTCGCCGTCGAGGCCGAGCACGTCGCCCGGACCGAAGGTGCCCACCTCGCGGGGCACGGTGACGCCGGCACCATCGGCCCCGAGGACGACCGTCACCGTCACGTGACCGCGGGCCGGCAACGCTGCTGTCGAAGGGAATCCGGCTGACAGACCGGCTCGGACCCACGGCAGGAAGCGCAGCCCGCTCATCGGGTCGCCTCGGCCAGGGAGACGACGGGGACCCGGTCCTCGCCGCGGACGGGGCCGCCGAAGTGCTCGAGCACGGCGGTGTACGTGTCGGGCACGGGACGCAGCCCTCGCGAGCCGTCAGCGGGTGCCATGAGCCCGGAGACGGCATACCTCGGCTCGAGGACGGTGACCTCGGCGACGTCGGTGGCGAAGCGGGCGGCGCCGCCGCGGCGAGCCGGCGCCACGGCTGCCGGGCCGGTCTCGATGCTGCGGGCGAAGCGCTCGGGGGCGAGCGGCTCGGGGGCGAGGGAACGGACGGGCTGCGTCGGCGCGTCGAGGATGCCGCGCTCGTAGGCGACCTCCGTGAACACCCCGGCCGTGGCGTCGGCGGGAACGGAGTAGCCCGGCGAGCCGAACCACGATCCGGACTGGAGCATCTCGAAGTCGGGCCGGCCCAACCGCTGGTCGTCGGTGAGGTCGAAGAACTCCCCGGGGGCGAACGCCGCGAGGATCGGCGACCCCGGCTCGACCGTGGTCGCGGCCCCGAAACGGGCGCCCGCGATCGTGTACATCCGCGGGCGGTCGAGCGGCACCCGGCCGAGCCGCTGAACCGAGACCGCGAGCGGCAGGACGGCCTGCTGCACGCCGACCTGGCCGAGGGGGTGGACGAGGAGTCCGTCGGCCTCGACCGAGCGGAGCGTCGCGACCGAGGAGGCCGAGGGAGGGCGCACCGACCAGGCGCCTGCTGCCGAGAGGGCCTCCGTCGTGCGGCCGGTCGGGTCGAGCGGCATGGGCGCGTCACGCTCGGGCTCGGGCGGCCCCCACCGGCCCTCGACCGGCACGGAGCCGTTGATGAACCACAGGCTGAAGGACGCCTTGCCCTTGAAGACCCACGGCTCCGGGCCCGTGAGCGAGAGCTGGAGCAGGACGGCCATGAGGACGCGGTCGCCGCGCTTGAGCGAGACGCTGGCCTCGAGGTAGAGGTCGAGACCGAAGGGGCTCCAGCGGATGAGCGCGTCGAAGACGAGATGGCCGTCGACGCTGAAGCCGAGCGCCTCGGCGTGCACCTCCACCCGCGCCCCGAGCTGGAGGCTGTTGGACGTCACGGCGAGGTAGGCCGTCAGGGTGATCTTCGGGTTCTTCTTCTTCGAGATCGCGAGCGTCAGGCGCCGCACCTCGGGGAAGCCCGGTGGCGGCGTGTAGCGCGGGTGGAAGCCGCCGGCGCTGAACGCGAAGACCGAGCGGTCGCCCCAGGCCGCCCGCACGAGCATGTCGCCCGTGAGCTCCATCCCGGCGATCTTCGAGTCGACGAAGGTCGCGTCGAGCGAGAACTCCTTCTTGTCGAGGTCGAGGATGCCGACGGCGTCGAGACGCAGCTCGACGGCGGGTGACTTCTCGGGGAGCTTGAGGGCGACGCGTCCGAGGACGATGAGCCGCAGAGGCGCGGGGATCTCGAGCAGCAGCGCGAGCTCGAGGCTGAGCCAGGCCTCGGGCCCCCACGTGAACTTGGCCATGAGCCCGAACACGTGTCGGTCGGGCGCGACGGGGAAGAGGGCGCCGAGGGTCGAGAGCAGCTGCGGCGCGTTGCCCACGGGGTCGGGCGGGAAGAGCACGGCGTCGAGCGCCTTGGTGCGTACCCCCGCCCGCAGCGCGGGGAGGTCGGTCGTGCGATGGAGCCCGACGACGAGACCTGCGCCGGCGATGTGCACGCCGAAGGCGATGTGTACCGGCTTCCACTGCGCGGCCGCCACGACGATGAGCGACCACGTCTCCTTGCCGTCACGGCCGAGGATCGGTGAGCCGTCGGGGAGCTTGGTGTTGAGCAGGCCCAGGGCAGCGAGCTTGAAGTCGCCGAAGCCGAGCTCGAGCGCCCCGGCGTACTGCCCTTTCAACTCGTCGACGAAGAGGTAGCCGCCACCCTTGACCGGGCCGGCCTTGATCGTCATGCCGACGCCGTCGGGCGCCTTGAACCTCGGGACGAGCTGGACGGGGCCGAGGGCCCCACCGCTCGTCTGCGGGAAGGACAGCTCTCCGGTGATGCCGATGCGCTCGACGACGGCCTTGAGGGCGCCGATCTCGAGCTTGACGGTCAGTGCCGCGGTGGCCCCGAGGGTGCGGGTCGCGACGTCCGCGTCGAGGGCGAGGTAGACGGAGTCGATCTCGAACGGGCCGAGCCCGAGGTGGATGGGCAGCGTGACGGCGGTCGAGAGGCCGCCGGCGATGGCGAGGCCGCCGCGCCGCGACCACGCGAGGCCGAGGTCGAACTCGACGCGCAGGCCCTCGGTCGGCAGCACCCGCTTGAGGAAGGCGTCGCCGTCGCCGGCGCGCACGACGACCTCCGCCTTCTGGGCAGCGAGCCCGAGGCCGAAGTCCTCGCGGCCGGTGCCCATGACGGCGAAGGCCTCGAGCACCGCCGAGCCGACCGCCAGGTGGGTGCCGTCCGCCGGGCCGAGCAGCAGGGCGAAGCCCGACCCGTCGGGCAGCCGCGAGGCCCGCGCCCGGGCACTCAGGGACGGCGTCGACCCGTGCAGCTCGAAGCCGTTCTCGTTCAGCTCGATCGCGCCAGGGGCACCGGCGTCGAGCTCGAGCTCGTAGCGCCACCGCGCGACCGCGTGGCTGAGCCCGACGCCGACACGCGGCACGACGACGAGCCCGAGGGTGCCGGTCGTGCCGCTCGAGCCCGGGTGGTAGCGCAGGGCGATCGTCGCACCGAGGGGCAGGGTGACGCTGCTGCCGAGGCGGATCGTCCCGGCGATGGAGAGCATGTGGCCGGACAGGGCGACGCCCGCCGGGCTGAGCGCCGACACGATGTCGTCGGAGATGCCGTAGCGCGCGGGCACGCCGAGCTCGCCGAGGAGGGCCGCGACGCGCGGGAAGGCCATCGACGCGAGGCGGTCGGCGTCGCCCTGGCTCGTCACCCCGTTGGGCAGGTAGACGTCGTGGAAGTGACCAGCAGGGTCGGCCAGCAGGTCGATGATCCGGTCGAGGTGGATGGTGTCGCGCCGCCGCGGCAGCCGCACCGGCGGGGTGCCGTCGACGTCGGGCTGCGGGATGCTCGGGGCGCGGTCCGCCGCCGGGGTGATGAGGCCGAGCAGGACGGCCGTGCGGTAGGCGACGGGCGACGCCGCGTGGAGCCGGTTGACGGTGAGGTAGGAGAGCAGGTCGACCGACATGTCCTCGGCCGAGAGCCCGGCCGGGAGGGTTCCCTTGAGCAGCGGCGGCACAGACGCGACGGCGCTCGCCTTCGACGCCTCGTCGGCGATCCGCTTGACCTTCGCGAAGCCCCACTCCCCCTGGTCGGCGATGACCGCCGCGAGGGCGCCGAGCGCCGCCTCGACTCCCCCGAACCAGGCCGTCAGCTGTTCCTCGCTCGCGCCCGTCAGCGCGGTGAGGTCCCAGCCCAGGGCCTCGAGCAGCCGCGCGCGGGCCCACGGGTTGGTCGCGGCCGCGACGACCGGCGCGCTGAAGGCCACCGCCTCGTCGGCGATGATGTGGACGAGGTCCTTGCCCTCGCTCGGCGGGTCCGTCATGCCGGGCTCCTCGGTAGGTCGGAGACATCGAGCCGGAAGGAGCCGCGGCCTCCCAGCAGCGTGCGCTCCCCGGCCGGGAGCGCGTCGACGGGCAGGGCGAACCCTCGCGGGTTCGTCGCCGTGACCGTGCCGCCCGAGGGTGTCCAGGCGGGCCAGGCGAGCACGGCGACAAGGGCGGTATGCAGCGTGGCGTCGGTCGTCGTGCCCGCGAGCAGCGCTGCGGTCAGCGCCTGCTCGTGGGTATCGGTCCACGCCGTGGTGGGCGCGCTGAAGTCCGCTGCGCCGGAGGCCTTCGCGGCGTCGAAGGCAGCGTGGAGGCGGGCGCCGGCCCGGGGCTTGGCCCGCTCCTCCTTGGGCATCTCGGTGTCGGGGCCCGGCCCGACGACGGCCCCCGGGTCGGCCTGGTGCCAGGCGAGGAGCAGGGCGACTCCGCGCTCGCTCGTCACGAGGTCGCCGATCCGCGCACGGCGGGTCTTGTCACCGGCGGGCAGGTCGGGCACCGTGGGCGCGCCGAGCGGCCCGTCCCACGGGGCGCTGAGCAGGTCGGCCAGCCGCTGCCGGGCGAGCAGCCACATCGAGCGCCTCAGCCCGTCCTGCTCGGCGACGGCGGTGACGACCCGGTTCACCCAGTGCCACGACCGGAGGTAGTCGTGGTCTGCGACCTTGTCGATCGCCTTGGCCTCGCCGCTGCGGTCGGTGAGGGCGGGCAGGGCCGCGAGCACGAGGTGGGTCTTGTCGAGCAGGTCGCCGCCGTCCTTGCCCCAGGCCTTCGACGCCGAGAGCCCGAAGCGACCGGCGACGGCCTCGAAGGTGTCCGGGTCGCGCCGTCGCAGGTAGGCGAGCAGCGGCAGCAGGTCGCCCTCGGCGACCGACCAGTCGCGCAGCGGTTTCGGCCCCTCGATCTGTGGGGGGCTCACGGGGCGACCGGACCCCCAACCGCCGAGCCCGACGGCGAGCGCCGGCTCGGCGTGGGCCCGGACCGCGTCGAGCTGCCCGTCCGAGCGCACCTCGGAGACGGCGCGCAGGACCTTGAAGCTCGAGAGGCGCTGGGCCGCCCGCGTCGCCACCGACGTGTCGGACGACCCCCGGTCGGCGACGAGAGCGGCAAGGCTGGGCCCGGCTGCGCCGTCTGCCACCCGGGGCAGCAGCACCTCCGGACGCACCTCGAGCTCGGGCGAGCGCTGGCCGCGGAGCGGGTCGCGACGGGGACCGCCGAAGCCCTCGACCGTGGCGTAGGCGTCCCAGCCCGCGAGGAGCCGTGGCGCACCGGCTGCTGCGCCTGCGGGCACGGTGGAGAGGTCGGTCACGAAGTAGCTCGCGGTCGCCACCGGGCACTCGTCGTGGCGCCACAGGTTCTCGGCCGGCCTGCTGGGCACCGTCGGTGTGGCGGGGATCGTGGCGAGCGAGAGCCGGTCGCCGGCCGCGTTCGTCGTCCATCCCTCGACGATGACCGGACACCGCCAGCGCCGCTCCTTCCACGTCGTGATGACCGCCTCCGTCGGCAGGTCGACCGAGCCGTGCACGATGCCTCGGTAGCGGTCGCCGGTCGGCACGTCGACGGCGCGCAGGGACTCGACGTAGCGCGAGGGACGGGGCACGGGCTGGACGTCGACCGCGACTCTCGAGCGGGCGGCATACACCTGCAGCTCACGGACGGCGAACTGTGTGAGCCGGTCGAACTCACCTGTGGCCGTGCGGTGCTGGGCGAAGCCCAGCTCGAGCAGGTCACGCTGGAGGGTGGCGACGTGAGCCGGTCCGGTGTAGCCCTTGCGCTCGACGCCGCCGTAGGTGGGCGGCTTGTCGGCTGCCGCGTCCTTGTCTCCCCGCTGGAGCAGGAAGCCGCCGTAGCGCGGGGGCTGGAAGAGTGTCGAGCCGAGAGCCAGGTCGACGACGTAGCGCGTCAGTGGGGCGGCGGTCTGCCGGTCGGCGCCGCGCTCGAGGCGCCACCACAGGGTCTGCGCGACCGACTTGCGGTCCTCGGCGCCCCAGAGGAAGCGGATCTCGCCGAGGTTGACGCGTCCGACGATCTCCTTGCCCGAGCCCCACGGCCCGAGGTAGTCCTGATGGTTGCCCGCGGCGGCGAGGTACTGCGCCAGCGCCTGCTGCGTGTCCCCGCCCGGGGCCGAGACGTCGCGCGCGGCGACGTCGCGCGGGGGCACCTCGGGATCCGCCTCGTCGTGCTTGACGAAGGAGATCTCGGCCCGGATGTCGGGCTCGCTCGTGACCACCCTCGTGTCGGTGACCTCCCCGACGGCCGGGCGCCCCGAGACCTTCCACGGGCGCAGGCCCGACCCGCCCCAGCCGAGGCCGAGCTCGTTGCCGACCTGGATGCTGGCGCCGGCCTCGTTCCGCCATCCGACGATGCGGCGCTCCGGGAGGCGGTCGAGCACCGGCTCGAAGCCCGTCGAGTGGAGGAAGCGGGTCTTGCCCTCCTCGTTCTTCAGCGACGACGAGACGAGCTGGGCGGCCACCCCCTCGACGCGCGTCGAGGCGAGGGCCGCGGGCGCACCCGGTGCGGTGTGGGGCGCCCGTGCCGAGAAGCGCAGCCGTGCCGCGTAGCCGTAGTGGACATCGCCCGAGAGCAGCACGACCCGCCGCGAGTGGGTGCCGTCGGCGGCAGCCGTCGCAGCGGTGCACAGCCGCGGCAGGAAGGACTGGAGCCCCGCCTGCTGCAGGCCCCAGGCCTCGTTGTCCGTGAAGACGCTGCCGGCATACGACCGCCCGACGAGGGGCTGGATGAAGTCCTCGATGAGCGGAACGCCCACGACGGGCGCCGGAGAGACGACGACGGTGACACCGTCGTCAGCCGGGTCGCCGAGGTCGTGCAGCATCGCCCGCAGGGCGACGTCGTCACCGATGAGGGCGGGCGGGTCGGTCGGACCACCGGGGAAGCCGCGACGGGTGCGGGTGTCGAGCACGATGAGCTGGTAGCGCGGCCAGCGCACCTCGTAGTGGTAGTCGATCGCCGTGTCCGCGCGCTGGAGGAGCTTGCCCCGCTCGCGGGGTGGGTCCACGTCGGTGTCCTTCGGGGCGTCCGAGAGGTCGACGGGCGTGCCGACCCGCTGGGCGATGTCCTCGGCGGCTGCGACGCTCGCGTCGTCGCTGCCGGCCGTCCACGCGGAGAGCTTGGTGAGCAGGTCGCGACCCTTCTGGCCTGCGTCGCCCTGCGCGGCGAAACGGTCCGGCGTGTTGCCCCATGCCTGGAAGATGGCGCACGCAGCCATGGCGTTGGCCGCGATGCGGCGGCCGAGCCGGCTCCCGGTGTCGGCGTCCTTGGCGATGACGGAGTCGGTGCACCAGCGGCGGCAGAGCAGCCAGTCGTCGGTGACCTCGTGGTCGTCGAACATCATGAGCGTGGGGACGTTGGCGAGGGCCCGACGCACCTCGGGCAGCGAGTCACGGAAGTCCTGCAGGGGCTTGGCCTGCTCGACCCACCGCTGCATGCGCTTGACTGACTCAGGCACCACCATGGCCGGATAGGCCTCTCCCGCAAGGGTTTTGCTGTAGGTCTCCTCTCCCATGTCACGCTTGAGGTGGGGGAACTCGTCTCCGAACTCGGGGAGGGTCTGCGGCCAGAGGACATCGGCCCACACGAGCAGGTACATCCCGACGAACTCGGCGAAGCTGAACAGGTGGCTCGCACCGACGTCGCACGTCAGCTTGGCGATCTCGAGGACGGCGTGCTGGCGCATGCCGACCTCGGCGTGGCGGTCCTCGAGGAGGGCGCCGCGCTTCTTCGCCGGGAGCTGCTCTCGCGGCATCCCGAGCGCCGCCATCGCGTGGGCGGCGATGGCGAGGAGGGGGTCTGCGACGTCGTCGGCGTAGATCTGGTCGCCGGTGAGGAGCAGCTGGTGGGGTCGCAGCTCGGCCGAGTCGGCTGCGGGGGCGATGATGTCGGCGACGACCGGGAGCATGTCGAGCCCGCCGCCGTGGGGCTTGCGGCAGGAGCCGTGCAGCAGGCGCAGCGTGGCCGGCGTGGGGGGCGGCGTGGCGAAGCTCGGCAGGCGGGGAGCACCGGCAGTGCCGAAGGTGAGGGCCGCCCGGGCGGCGGCCTCTGTCGGCGCGACGACGCCGGCACTGAAGAGGGTGGGGGCGCTCTCGGGGGCTTCAGCCCCACCGGCGGCGCCGAAGAAGACCTGGTAGCGGTAGAGGCGTCCCGGCGCCAGGGGCGCGGCCGCCGTGGCCGTCACGGCGACGACGTGCAGGTTGGTGCCGAGGCTCACCGTGCTGCGAGAGCCGGTGGCGACGACCCCGGAGCCCGCGCCCCCGGACTCGCTGTCGTAGACCCGGAGGGTCGCGGTGCGGGCTTCCTTCAGGGCGAGGAAGACCGTGACGGAGGTCGGGTCGACGCGCCGCAGCATCGGCCCGACGAGCACGAGCGGCAGCTCCGCGGGCTGCTTCGGACCCCAGACCATACGTCCCCTCAACGTCACACGGATCCCGTCGAGGCGGCGAGCACCATCCCCGTCGAGGAACCGCACCATGGCCGTGCGCCGGCGCTGCGCACGACACAGAATGTAGAAGCGACGCGGCGGGGCTCGTGAGGAGATCGGCGCATTCCTTTGCCAACTATTTACCTTTGCAGGCCCGGTCGGCCCCGGGCACGGGGATCCTCGACGTCGTCGTCATGACGACCACGTGGCGCCCCCGGGCCACCCGCACACTGTGGGGTCAACCGCACACCTCGGGGTCACCCGCGCACCGTCGGCGAGGTGCGCCTGACCTCGTGCGGTGTCGCTCGCGGCACTGTCCTCACGCTGTCGCGCGACGCGACTCGGTGGCTGGCCTCAGGGCACGTGCCGCTCGGAGTCGATCTGGTGGCGCAGCGCGACGAGCTCGAGCGCGTGGTCACGCAGCGCGACGTCCTCCGCCGAGACCGGCTCCCAGGAGGGCGCCGGCACCGCGTTCCCGTCCTCGTCGAGCGGCACGAAGACGATGAGCGAGTGCGTCGTCAGGTCGAGGTCGCCCGTCGCCGGGTCGCCGGAGCGCACGTGCACGCTGATGTGCATGCTCGAGGTGCCGGTGAGGACGAGCCTCGCCTCCACCTCGACGAGGTCACCGATGCGCAGTGGACGGTAGAAGCGCACGCCGCCGGCATAGACGGCGACGTTCGCAGCACTCCCGGTCCAACCCGTGGCGAGGACGTGCGCGGCCTCGTCGATCCACCGCATGACGATGCCGCCGTGCACCTTCCCGCCCCAGTTGACGTCGGTCGGGGCGGCCAGGAAGCGCAGCACCGTCCGCGGCGCCGTGCCCGCCTCGCTGTAGGTCTGGGCCGCCATCGCGGTCGCGATCTCGGACCGCAGGTCGATGCGCCGCTTCGCGCTCTCCTGCCAGCGCCGGTCCTCGTCGTCCTGGGGCTCGTAGACGGGGACGGGTATCGGCCGCCCGTCGGCCCCGACCGCGACGAACACCATGAGGCACTCGGTCGTCGGCACCAGGTCGGGATGGCGTGGGTTGCCGGCCGACACGGTGACGAGGATGTGCATGCTCGAGGTGCCGGTGTGGATGATCCGTGCCGTCGCCTCGACGAGGTCTCCGACCTCGACCGGACGGGTGAAGCGCACGTTGCCGACGTAGGCCGTCACGCAGTAGGTGCCGCTCCAGCCGGCGGCCGCCGCATAGCCGGCCTTGTCGATCCACTCGAGCACCCGTCCGCCACCGACGGTCCCGGAGTAGCCGACGTCGGTGGGGCCGGCGAGGAAGCGGAGGGTGATCTCGCGGGCACCACGCGGCATACGGGCTCCTCGGTCGGGCGGCGGGGGTGGAGCGAGCGTGGCAGCCTACTGACGAGTCGCCAAGGAACCACGTCGAAGTGGAGCGCAGGTCACACTCGAACCTCCCCCGCTCGGCCGCGCCCGGGCGACCCGTCGACCGCAGGTCGGCTGCCGTATGCCGTCTGCCCGGGATCGTGCCCCTCCGGCACCTCTGCACGCGCCGCGCGAGCGACCTGGATCGGCACGCAGCGCGAGTCGAGGACGAGACTGCCCCGGCCGGGGATGCCGCGGCCCACCGCATCTGGCCGTGCCTGGAGACAATCGCCGTCGGCCGCCGCTGTAGGACAGAGGACGACGCCGCTCCCGTCCTGCGCGACGGCCGGGATGAGCCCCCGGAACGCCGCGTTGGCCCGCGCCGTGTCGGCACTCGCCCAGATGATGCCGTCGGACTCGTCGGCGAGACCGGCACACTCGACGAGTGCGCGCTCGAGGTCGCTGCTCTCGACGGACTCGGCATCATCGACGAGGACCGCGAGGTCCGGGTGCGCCCGTCGGAGATCGATGAAGCGGCGATCATCGCCGGGCGAGAGCACGTGCACGCCACGCTCGCCGGCCAGCACCTGCAGCGGCGAACGCCGTGCTGCGACGACGGCCACCACGCGCCCCCGCCCGAGCAGCTGCCGGGCAGCGACCTCGAGCACGTTGGACCGGCCCGACCTGGGTGGCCCGACGACGAGGAGCCGTCGAGCCGGGCCCGCCACGTCGACACCGGTCGCGCCCGCATCGTCCCCGCCGACTCCGAGGCAGACCCATTCGCGGTCGTCCGACGTCGAGCTGGACGGGACGCCCGCCTGCTGGAGACGGAACGCGAGCTCGGTCCAGCACACGAGGCGGGGCAGCGGGACGATGCGCCACGGCTCCCGCAGGACGGGCGAGTCGGTGGACCGTCTCAGCGATGCTGCCAGCCGGTGCACTCCGGCTGTCTGTTCGTCGGGGGACGGACCGGAGCCGACCGTGGCGACCTGGAGCTCGGAGCCGTCCGTGAGGTCGACGGCTCGACCGGGGACGCGCAGGTGTCGAGCGGCAGCCGGGTCGAGCCCCACGAGGGTGAGGTCCACGGGGTCGGGCATCGGCAGCACCAGCCGGCGGTCGAGCAGGCCGGACAGGCGGCCGGAGCCCACGGCCCGTCCACCGGTGACGATCACGCGAAGCCCGAGTGCCGCGCCGTCGCGGATGAGCCGGAGCAGGGCGTCGGCTCCGGCCCCACCTCCGGCGCTGCCGAGCGCATCCTCGACGGCTTCCCACCCGTCGACGACGAGGACGAAGAGGCGTGGACGGTCGCTCGGGCTGCGGTAGAGGTCGTCACCGAGTCGCTCGACGACCCGCCGCAGGAGCAGGGAGTCGGTGGCGGCGACCACCGACCCCACGTGGGGGAGCTCCGCAAGGCTGACGAGTGGTCCGGGAGCGCCCTCGAGGACGTGGACATGGACGTCGTCCACCACCCGGCGCTGAGCCAGCGCGGTGACGAGGGTTCGCAGCAGGCTCGTTCTGCCGGAACGGGATCCGCCGATGATACCCAGGTGACCGTCGACCTCAGGATTCCAATGAGCCACCAGCTGCTGTTGCTCGTGTGGCCGGTCGACGAGGCCGAAGGGCACCCTGACGTCTGTCGTCGCATGGTCCGCAGGGGCCGCCGCGGAGGGGTCGAGGGCGGCGAGTCCGGCGAGACCGTCAACACCCACCCACTGCGGCAGCGGCGGCAACCACGGCGACGGGGGCGTGTCGATCTCGAGCGATGCCGCGACGTGGCGCGCGGCGTCGACGAACGCGGCGAGCTCGGTCACCGTCTCGGTGACGTCATCGTGGACGACCTCCGTGGGGGTCTCCGTAGGGGGCTTCCTGGCCCACTTCGTGCGCCTCTCCGGGAGCGTCGTGACGGAGACTCGTCGGGCGGCCGCGGGTTCGTCGACAGCGCCACCCAGGTGGGCGGTCTGCAGCGCCACGAGCTCGCCGTCGCCGCCCCGAAGGCAGGCGCGGCCGGGCGCGCGGTCGGTCAAGGTGGAAGCGCCAGGGTCGTTGATGACGTCCTCGCTGTCGGACCGGTCGCGCACGCGCAGGCAGATGCGCAGAGACATGTTCGAGCGCATGTCACCGGTGATGATCCCCGCCGGCCGCTGGGTCGCGAGGACGAGGTGGACGCCGAGCGACCTTCCTTGTGCGGCGATCCGTACGAGGCCGGTCACGAAGTCGGGCAGCTCGTCGGCGAGCAGCTTGAACTCGTCGACGACGATGACGAGCCGAGCCAGCCGGGACCGGTCGGCCCGTCTCCTGTGGAGACGGCGGAAGGTCTCGAGATCCTTGGCGCCGGCGTCCGCGAGGACACGCTCGCGACGCCGGAGCTCCGCCGTGAGGGAGGCGAGCGCGCGAGCGGTCAGGTGCTCGTCGAGGTCGGTCACGAGCCCAAGCGTGTGTGGCAGGCGGGCGCACTCGCGGAAGGCAGCACCTCCCTTGTAGTCCACCAGGACGAAACCGAGGTCGTCCGGCCGGTGCGTCGCCGCGAGCCCGACAACGAACGCCTGCAACAGCTCGGACTTGCCTGAGCCCGTCGTCCCCCCGACGAGCGTGTGCGGTCCATCGCGCACCAGGTCGATCTCGTGCGGGCCGTCCTTCGTGAGACCAAGAAGGGCGCGCGGTGTGCCTGCCGGACGGGACCAGGCTTTCTCGAGGTCTTGGCGCTCGAGAGGGTCGAAGCCTGCGGCACGGTGCAGCGCGCGGAACGCGACTGTGGGCGGCAGGGCGGCCTCCGGGCCCTCGGGCGTCGCGTCAGTGAGGGGTGCGAGCCCTCGGCCCATTCTCTCCAGCCAGCCAGGATCGGGCAGGTCGAGGGTCACGTCGGTGACGACCTCGTCCGGCAGGGTCACTGTGGCGCGCAGACCCCGGCGGTCCACCTCCACCACGGCCGCAACCTCCCCCGGCAGCGAGGCGCGGTCATCGGCGATGCAGAGGAAGGTCAGCCCTGCTGCGGGGCCCAGCCTCAGGAGGTCGGCCACGCCTGGGACCGAGCGCAGCTCCCGAGCCCCGTCGAGGACGACGAGGATGTCACTCGTCGATGCCGAGGAGTGTAGGACCGCAGGCCCGCTCATCGTCGCGCGTCGGGCCGATGTGCGCTCGACGACGGCAGCGGTCAGCGAAGCGATGAGCGAGGCGAGGTGGCCAGACTCGAGGACGCTCGCCTCGCAGCCGATCTCACCGTCCTGGCGTTCGAGGAGGTGCGGCAGGAGCCTCGCCCATGTCCAGTCGCTCGCATGCACATCGTCTCCCGTGAGCAGCACGATCCGGAGGCGCCTCGGCGAGTGCCAGACGGCAGCCTGGGCCACGAGGCTCGCGGCGAGCGCCAGACCGTGGGAGCGAGAGGCCGCCACTCCCACGACGGCTGTCTGGGACAGGTCGACCACGACGGGCACGCCCACCACCACAGGGTGCTCGCCCACAGGGGCCCCGGCGCGCACGATCCGCGACGCACGATCCGCGCTGCCGAGCCGCAGGACGAGCCAGTCGGCGTCGTGGGTCCGACGCTCCCACAGGCGGGCTCCACGCGCGTCCACGATCTCGACGGCGAGACAGAGGTCGGGATGCTCCGCCCGGCGTCGCCGCACCTCGTCAGCGAGGGCCCCGCGCATCTGGTGCGAGACGGCTTCAAGGCTCTCGCCGTGCTGCCTCAGGAGGCGCCGGTGGGAGAGTCGTCCATGCCTCCGGTCGCTCCACCACTGCCCGATAAGCAGCACGGGCGACATCAGGGCGAAGAGGAGCATCACGGGTGATCTCATCGCGAGAGCCAGCGCGCCGGACAGGACGAGCGGCGCCAGGGACGCGAGCAGCGGCAGGCGACTCCCCTCCGGCCGACGAGGTGCCTCTGGCGTCGTGATCTCGACGCGAGGGGCCTGCCGTGCGAAGCGTGGTCGCACGTGCACGAGGACGCGACCCTCCCGTACGGCGTGTGCCACTGACGGCGTCAACCGCTGCCGCAGCACCAGAGTCGTTGATCCCACGCGGAGCACGGAGTCGGGCCGCAAGATGGCACCGTCGACCGGCAGGGGCCCGTCGTCGAGGAGCGAGGGGTTGGCCGGCTCCAGGTCGCGAACCATGATCTCACCGTCGCCGACGGACAGGAGGCAGTGCGCGCGCGAGACCCCCTCGTCCTCGAGCCTCACGGAGCAGGACGTCGACCGGCCGAGGACGTGCTCTCCCCGGCCCAAGGAGAGGGTGCGACCCGCACCGGGGCCACCCACGACCCGGAGGTCCGCGAGGCCGACCGCGGCGGACGGCATACCGAGGCGGTGAGGAGGAGCTGCGACGACGAGGGCGCCGCGCACGAGCGGAGGCCGGCCGAGGACCGCGTCGTCGTCGAGCCGTCGACGGCCGACCTCGAACTCCACGTCATCTGCGGCACGGAGGTCCTCGTCGCAGTTCACGAGTGTCGTCAACCTCGCCCGGATCTCGCCGAAGGTGGCATCGGGTGGGGCGTCGACGAGGACCTCCGTCAGTCCGATGACCGCGTCGGGTCGGCTGTCGATGAGGCTAAGGCGCAGTCGCACGTCGTGGTCTCCTTCCTGCACCGATGACAGCAGGTGGAGCCGGACGAGATCCCGCGTCATCCACAGGCAGCGGCTGAGACGTCGGCAACCGCCTGGGAGTCGCACAGTTATCCACAGATTTTGTCCGGAACATACGTATTGCGGCGCTTCCACCTACTTTTGAACGCGCCGGATCACGACGTCGCGGGCAAGATGACCGGCACAACAGCCGACCGTCAGGGGGTCCGATGTCGACGCAAGAGGCCGTGCGCCATGTCGAGGGTGAGGTCCGCGAGCTCATCCGGCGCTCCGGCATCGACCCCACGAGCAACACCCTCGAGGTGCGGCGGCTCGTCCAGGACGCCGTGCAGGACTACGACGAGCGCTCGCTCCACGGGGGCTTGCCCTCGCTCGGGGACATGCGGTCGGCGGTGCACTCGATCCTCGCCGTCGTGGCGGGCTACGGGCCGCTCCAGCAGTACTTCGACGACCCTGCGGTCGAGGAGATCTGGATCAACGAGCCTGGCAAGATCTTCGTCGCGCGCGGTGGGATCGCCGAGCTCACACCGACCATCCTCACCTCTGACGACGTTCGCGACCTGGTCGAGCGCATGCTGAAGAGCAGTGGTCGACGGGTCGATCTGAGCAATCCTTTCGTCGACGCGACCCTCCCTGACGGCTCCCGGCTGCACGTCGTCATTCCCGACATCAGTCGCACGCACTGGCAGGTCAACGTGCGCAAGTTCGTCGTCAAGGCCGACCACCTCGACGACCTCGTGCGTCTCGGCACGATGACGCGACAGGCCGCGACCTTCCTCGATGCCGCTGTCGCGAGCGGGCTCAACGTGCTCGTTGCCGGCGGAACGCAGGCCGGCAAGACCACGCTGCTCAACTGCCTCGCGGCCGCGATCCCGCCGCGCGAGCGCGTCATCACCTGCGAGGAGGTCTTCGAGCTGAAGATCCCGCTCAGGGACGTCGCGTCGATGCAGTGTCGCCAGCCGAGCCTCGAGGGCACCGGCGAGGTGCCCCTTCGACGCCTCGTCAAGGAGGCCCTGCGGATGAGGCCGTCGCGTATCATCGTCGGCGAGGTGCGGCAGGAGGAGAGCCTCGACCTGCTGATCGCCCTCAACAGCGGGGTTCCAGGCATGTGCACGGTGCACGCCAACAGTGCCCGCGAGGCCGTCACCAAGATGTGCACACTTCCGCTGCTGGCCGGTGAGAACGTGTCGAGCCGCTTCGTCGTGCCGACGGTGGCGGCGGCTGTCGACCTCGTCATCCACGTCGCTCTGGAGCGAGACGGGGTGCGGCGGGTGCGCGAGATCGTGGCGGTGCCCGGTCGCGCCGAGGGTGACGTCATCGAGATCGCCGACCTCTTCGTGACGAGGCAGGGGCAGCTGAGGCGCGCGGACGGCTTCCCACCCCAGCGCGAGGCGTTCGAACGTGCCGGCTACGACGTCGCAGCGCTCCTCGCGCAGGAGGCTCCATGACATCCCCCGTGGTCATCGGACTGCTTCTGGGCGCCGGGGTCTTCTGCATCTACTGGTCGTTCTGGCCCCAGGTGTCGGGCGACAAACCCGTGCACCGAGGGGGCTTCACCGCCGAGCTGCGAGACCACCTCAACCAAGCCGGTTACCCCTCGATCAGCCCCAGCAACGTCATCGTCGGCTCCGTCGTGCTCTTCGTTGTCACCTTCCTGCTCTTCGCAGTCGTCACCAAGGTGGTGCCGATCGCCCTGTGCTTCAGCGTGATGGCGGCAGCGGCGCCGATCTCCTTGGTGCGTATGCGTGCTCGCACGCGCCGCTCTAAGTTCCGCGACCTGTGGCCCGACGTCGTCGACAACATCACCTCCGGTGTGCGTGCTGGTCTCGCCCTGCCCGAGGCGCTGTCGCAGCTCGCCGAGCGAGGGCCCGTGGAGCTACGCCCCGCCTTCGCGTCCTTCGCCCAGGACTACCGAGCGACGGGACGGTTCCACGACTGTCTCGACCGGCTCAAGGATCGCCTCAGCGACCCGGTCGCGGACCGCATCGTGGAGTCGCTGCGGATCGCCCGAGAGGTGGGCGGCAGCGACCTCGGCCGACTGCTCCGCACCCTCTCGGCATTCCTGCGCGAGGACGCACGGACTCGTGCTGAGCTCGAGACACGTCAGAGCTGGACGGTCAACGCCGCGCGGCTCGCGGTCGCGGCACCCTGGATCGTCCTAGCCATGCTTGCCCTCAAGGGCAACTCCCTGTCGGCCTACTCGTCGCCCGCCGGCTGGGTGATCCTCGCGATCGGGGCCGGCCTGTGCGTGCTGGCCTACCGCGCCATGGTCTGGATCGGCCGACTCCCCGACGAGGAGCGGGTGCTGCGGTGAACGAGCTCGTCACGCGCCTCAGCGCCGTCGTCGAGTCGGGCTGGTCCTGGCTCGGCGCTTCGCTCGGCGTCATGGTGCTCGCAGGGGCGACTCTGGTGCTGGCCGGGCTGCCGATGAGTCGGGTCCCGACCCTCGACGACCGGCTTGAGCCCTACCTGCGTGACACCCCGCGTCCGTCCTCGCTGCTGGCGGCACCGCCGCCGGAACGTGGTCCCTTCGGCCTGCTCGAGCTCCTCCACCCCTATGTCACGGCAGCAGGAGGCGTGGTCGGCGGGATCCTCGGGGGCAGCACCTCCGTCGCGCAACGTCTGCAGCGCGCCGGGTTGCCCGCCGATGTCGACCGGTTCCGCGCCGAGCAGGTGCTCTGGGGCGCCATCGGTGGAGTCGCCGGGCTTGCCGTGACGAGCATCATCTCCGTGGCCCAGTCGAACCTCTCTGCACCCGTGCTCGTCGGTCTGGTGCTCGTCGGGGTGCTCGGCGGCGTCACGGGACGCGACTACGCCCTGTCCCGCACCGCCGCTCGACGAGAGGCCAGAATGCTCACCGAGTTCCCCACGGTCGCCGAGCTGCTCGCGCTGGCCGTCTCGGCGGGCGAAGGGGCGATCGGCGCGCTCGAGCGGGTGTGCCGACTCTCGCGGGGCGAGCTGTCCGACGAGCTGCGGCACTGTCTCGCCGATGCTCGTGCCGGCGCCAACCTGCCGACGGCCCTGCAGGGTCTCGCCGACCGCACCGGACTCATCAGCCTGAGCCGTTTCGTCGACGGCATCGTCGTCGCCGTCGAACGGGGCACACCCCTCGCCGAGGTGCTCCGGGCCCAGGCGCAGGACGTCCGCGAGGACAGCCGCCGCACCCTCATGGAACAGGGGGGCAAGAAGGAGATTCTCATGATGGTGCCGGTCGTGTTCCTCATCCTGCCCGTCACCGTGCTCTTCGCCATCTACCCCGGAGTGAGCTTCCTCCGATTCCAGCTCTGACGATCAACACCCAAACACGCCAGCGCAGTTCACCGACAGGGAGAAGAACATGAAGTCCATCCTCACCGCCCAGCGCCGTTACGAGAGAAAGATGCTCACGATCCTGGCGCGTCGTCTCGGCGGGCGCGCCGACCGCGGGGATGTGCCCGGCTGGGTCCTCATCACCATCATGACCGCGGGCCTCGTCACAGCTCTCTGGGCCATCGCCGGGCCACAGCTGAGCTCGCTCTTCAGCGACGCGATCTCGAGCGTCAAGGGGCCGTGACGCTCGGCAACCGGTGGCGGCGAGCGTGGCACACATTCCAGGCCGGCCACCGTGAGCGAGGTTCGGCCATAGCGGAGTTCGTCATGGTCTCGGCGTTGCTCCTCGTCGTCGCTCTCGCGGTGTTCCAGCTCGGGCTCGCACTCTATGTGCGCAACACCCTCATCTCGGCCGCCTCGGAGGGCGCCCGATACGGCGCCCGAGCAGACGCCGCCCCGGGCGACGGCGCCGCCCGCACATCCGCACTCATCACCTCCTCGTTGAGCGCGTCCTTCGCCGAGGACGTCTCCGCGGCGACGCGGACGACCTCGGGCGGTGTGCAGGTCATCGAGGTGACCGTCTCGGCACCCCTGCCGGTCATCGGACCGGTCGGCCCGTCGGGCCTGCTCACCGTGAGCGGCCGGGCGTTCAGCGAGCAGCAAGTGACGCGAGCCGCGCCATGACCACGCTCCTGACCCGCTGGACCGTGGCCACCGGGGCTGCTGGTCGGGGCCGCAGCCGAGACGAGGGTCGCGCCATCGTGGAGTTCATCTTCCTCGGGCTCCTCCTGCTCCTGCCGCTCGTCTACCTCGTGCTCACCGCCGCGCGTCTCCAGGCTGCCTCCTTCTCTGCGTCGCTTGCCGGTCGCGAGGCGGGCCGCGCCTTCGTCACCGGCGCCGCCGACGGGGAGGCGCTGGCCCGGGCCCGCTCGGCGGCCTCGCTCGCCTTCGAGGACTTCGCCTTCACGGAGGGCGCGACCGTGGATGTCGCGTGCGACGGCTCACCGTGCCTGCGCCCCGACGGGCTGGTCACCTCCACAGCCACGATCGTCGTGCAGCTCCCCTTGATCCCGGACTTCGTCGCCGACCATGTGCCGGCGTCGGTGACCATCAGCTCGACGCACGTCTCCTCCGTCGACCGTTTCGTGGCCCGATGAGCACCTTCCGCCTCCGGTATGCCGTCCGGCCCGTCTCGCTCCGCCAGCCGCCGATCCCTCGGGGTGAGGACGGTCAGATCGGCATCCTCATCCTCGGCCTCTTCAGCCTCGTGCTCGTGCTCATCCTCGGGGCCGTCGATGTGACCGCGGCCCAGCTGGCCCGGATGCGTCTGCTCGATGCTGCCGACGCGGCTGCTCTCGATGCCGCAGACGCGCTCGACGAGCGGGCCGCCTACGAGTCGGGCGTGCTCGACAGCCTTGCCCTCACCGACGGATCCGTGCAGGAGGCAGCGCAGAGCCATCTGGCCCGCATCCCCCGACCGCCGGGCATCACGGCTTGGTCGGTCGTGCCGCAGACGGGCACGACCGACGGAGCGACGGCAGTCGTCACGGTGCAGGGGACCGCCACGCTGCCGATGAGCGGCTGGGTCCTCCAGTCCCTCGGTGGCAGTGTCACGATCACCGTCACCTCCCGAGCCCGCGCCCCGCTCAGCTGAGCACCCGGGCCGGCGCCGGGCAGCGAGCCGAGCCCTCGGGCGATGTGGCCGACCGCGCTACCCGCCGGCGAGGATGCCGTCGAGGGCCGAGATCGGCGGTGCGAAGAAGTAGCCGCCACCGGTCGGGGTCACGAAGTCGCTCTCCAGCCGGAGGGCCACGTCGCCATCCGCTCCCGGCCAGACGACCTCACGCCCGCGCACGCCTGCGCGGTCGACCTGGCCGATGACGGGGTCGACACCACCGGCGTTCGGCTGGTCGACGGAGTTGGCCCAGCGCCGCGAGACGAACTCGAACTGGTCCTCGATCGAGCTCATGCAGGCGACGAAGAGCAGCCCCCGCTCGGCCTCGACGAGCTCCGGCGGAGGGTCAGCCACTCCCACGAGCGCAGGACCGTAGGGAATGCCGCGCCGCAGCATGAGGCGGGTCAGCGTGTCGGCAGGCGCACCGAAGTCCGTCGCACTGTCGCGCGGGTTCACCTTGCGGATGTGCGCTGCATGCGGGCACACCCGGGCGAGCACGTCGGCCGCGGCGGCGGGGTGGGTGTCACCGGCATACCCCTCGATGGGCACGAGCGACGAGGGGCGCGTGTCGTCCTGGAAGAGGAAGTGGTTGCTCGCGAAGTCGTCTCCGGCGAGAGCCGGGTCGTCGTGGTGGGGAGAGCGCATGACCGGTGCCCCGCTCGGCCACCGCCCGACGAGCGCCGACGCGAAAGCGACCGGATCGACGCCCAGCGCCTCGGCGGCTGAGCCCATCCAGTCCCAGAAGCCGACGACGTCCTGGGCGAGTCGACGCACGACGACGTAGGAGCCGAGCCGAGCCCACTCCGGGAAGGCCGTGGCGGCCGGCGCTGCCACCGTCGGGTCCTGCGGGTCCTGCCGCGGCTCCCCGAGGAGGAACTGGCCCGGCCACACGAGCGGCTGACCGGGCTTGCCGAAGAGCGCCGCGTGCGGGTCGTCGCCCGACAGGCAGCGCGGCGTGATCTCGTCGCCGGGCACCGTCGACCGCGCACCCCGGATGCCGGGCTGCGAGATCCCGTCCTTGAAGCCGAAGTGCTCATGGCCTGCGAGATCGCCCGGGAGGTTGTCGCCCCGCTGGCTCAGCACGATCGTGAGGCCATGCTCCTCCGCGGTCGAGACGACCGCTTCCACCGCCGCCTCGAGGTCGTCGACGGCGTCGGCCGCGACGGTGACGAGCACATCCGCCTCGTTGTGAGGACCCCCGACGACCCAGTGGTCCCGGTGACCAGGATGCGCGGGGCCTGTCGGGTCGCCGAGGTAGGTCGACCGAGCGGCCAGCCCCTGCCCGAAGCTCTCGTCACCGAAGCGCCTCGCCTCCGCATCGCCTGCCAGGAGCGCAATTCCCTTGCAGGAGAATGCGACCGACGTCCATGTCGCCGTCAGCTCGGGAACCCTCGACCCCTCCGCGGCCAGCCCCGGGTCTCGCACGCCGAGCCGCAGCCGGGCCGCCCTGAACGCCCGCCGGAAGTCGAGCACCTCGTTCATCGTCGAGATGCGCGGCGCCAGCCACCGCAGCCACGCGCGCGCCCGGTCGACGTCACCGATCTGCAGGAACACGAGCTGCTGGTGGTCCTTGTTGAAGCCCGGCACGACGGCGCCCTGGATCTCGTTGCCGGCCACCCGTCCGTAGACCGGCTCCCCGAGCGCGGTCACGACCGGCGCACCCTCCTGACTGCTCGCCCCGACACCCAGCTCGCGCTCCCGCGATCCCGACGGGTCCGACGTAGCCGACGTCGACGGAACGACCGGCAGCTCGACACCACCCAACAGCTCGGCCCCAGCGGAGCCGAGGCCCGCGAGCACCCCCGCCGTCGCGGGCCTCATCGCCGGCTCCGTCCGACGAGACCGTGCGCACTGACGGTCACGTGCTCGGCGACCTGACCGCCGAACTCGATCGGACGACCCCCGATGCGGATGTCCCCGACGGAGAAGCCCTCCGACTCCGGCACCTCGTAGACGACCCGCAGGGCCGCGCCCGGCGCGCCTCGCACGACTCGCCAGTAGCTGCCCACCGGTGAGCCGTCCGGCTTCTCCCACCCGGTGTCGTCCCAGCCCGCGATGTAGAGCCCTGGCATCTCGTCGGTCGACACGGCATACCCCTTGCGGCTGAGCGCCCAGATGTCGAGGTTGAGCCGTGCGTCGGCCCCCGTCTTTCGCTTGTAGGGCAGCGCGTCGTAGCCGTCGAGCGCGCGACGCGTCGGCTCGGACTCCTGGGACACCCCGAGCAGGTCCCGCATCGAGTTGATCCGCATGACGTAGTGCACGATGCCGTCGGTCGTGTTCCACCGGTTGAGGGGGTCGTATGCCGCACCGCCCGGGAAGAGGTCACCCTCCCTCACGTCGGGGCTGACGAGGTCGCGGTAGAGCTGGAGCACCCGAGCACGGTCGGCCGCGGCGAGCGCCTTCCAGTACTCCGGCGTCTCGGTCGTGAAGATGATGCGCGTGATCGTGTCGCCCACCCGATCCACGCGCCACTCGAGGTACTCGATCTGCACGTCACGGCTCTCCCCCGCCACCCAGGCGGCCCGCCGGTCGTCGCGGTGCTCGACGAGCAGGGGCCTCGGGAAGCCGGTCCACGTGTAGAGACGGCGTCCGATGACCTCGACGTCGCGGCGGCTCGGGTCGACGTAGCGCCCGCTGCCGCTGACGGCGGTGCTCGTCGCGACGAGCCGCTCGACGGTGCGGTGCCACTCCCCGTAGAACGGCGAGCCCTGCGGCAGGTCGCGCACCCGGCCGGGGGTGTCGAAGGTCAACAGCGCCATGTGCGTGAGGCTAGCGGCTCTTTGCGAGTCCTTCGATCGTTTCCACGATCTCCGAAACGTCTGGCAGAGAGGCGATCTCGTCGGCCACCGCCTCCGCGACAGACCGCATACGGCTGTCGGAGAGCACCTGCGCAACGGCCTCCCCGACGTGCTCTGCAGCGTCCTGACGGCCACCGAGCCGTATGCCGGCGCCCACCTCCGCGACCCGCGTCGCGTTGATCTCCTGGTCGAAGGCGAAGAGCGGCACGACGACCTGGGGCACGCCGGCGGTCAGGGCCGACATCGTCGTGCCGAAGCCGCCGTGGCCGACCATCGCCGCCGCGAGGGGCATGACGTCATCCTGCGGCCACCACTGCTCGACGCGAGCGTTGTCGGGCCACGGCCTCAGCTCCTCCGGGTCGCCCGCGTGTCCCGTCGTCAGGAGGACGCGGATCGGCAGCTCACGCAATACCTCGAGGCACCTGCCGAAGACGACGCGAAGGTCCGCGAAGCCACCGGTCACCGAGCCGAACGTCACGTAGACGAGGGGGTGGTCGCCGTCGCCCCACGCCCTCGGCAGCGAGCCCACCCGACCCCTGCGGTCCCCGCCCCGATAGCGAACCGCCCTCGGAACGTTCTGCGCCGCAGCGCCTTTCGGTGACCCGACGGCGCCACCATCGAGGCTCTGCGGCACCGATGTGAAGACCGGAGCGCTTGCCAAGGCTGCCCAGCATGTGCCGCCCGGCAGGCCGACGATGGCATCGAGCTCGTCGAGCGGCTCGACGAGCAGGTCTGAGGCCCACAGCTGCAGCCTCCCGAGGCCGATCGCCACCTCGGCGTGGGGCACGCCGGCTCGCACGGCGGCGGCCAGCGACCCGAACTCGCACGGGTCACGCAGCACGACGTCGGGCCGCCACCGCTCGACGACCTCGCTCACGCCCGGGAAGGCTGCCTGCGCGTCGAGCCGCCCGAAGACGTCACGCACGACGGTGTGGTTGGCCTCCAGCATCGACACCGACGACAGACCCCCGAAGATCGGACCCAGCACGTCGGGTGGCACGTCGTCGAACGGATCGTGCGCGAGTCCCGCCCGCTCCACATGGCTCGCGAACGACGCGGGTGCCGCGACCCGCACCTCGTGCCCCGCAGCGGCGCAGGCCCGCGCAACCGGCACCATCGGGCCGAAGTGGCCCGTCCCGGCGGTCGTGGCGCAGAGCACGCGCATCCGACCAGCGTGGCACCAGAGCCGCACCGACGCTCCCGGAATGGGCTCAACCGACCCGGAAGCCCCGATATCACCTACTTGTCACATGGGATTTCCGCGATCCCGCCCCCTCAGCGCGCTGACGGGAGAACCATGGTCCCGTCAGGGGACCCCCTCACACAGGAGCAGAAGTGAGATCACCACACCGGGCCAGGCAACTGGTCGCCACGGTGGCGGGACTCACCGGTGCCGCCCTGGTCGCAGCCGCCCTCGCGGCTCCGGCCGTCGCCACGACACCCGCGAGATCCGCCGAGCAGGCTCGCCCCGTATTCACCGACAACGTCGCCCACGACACCTCCAGACCGCTCTCCGTCCTGGCACGCGCGCCACGATCGCTCGACGCGGGGTCGGCACGCCTTCCTGAGGAGCGCGGCGCACCGGGCGCTTCCGCCCCCGCCCAGGGTTCTGGCACCGACCCGGTCGCGCAGACGGCTGAGGTCGCTGCCGCCACGGTTGGGGCGCCGCTCGCGAACTTCGAGGGCCTGTCCAACCAGGACAACTTCACCATCTTCGGTGGCCGTGTGAACCCGCCCGACCCGGTCGGTGACGTCGGACCCAACCACTACGTCGAGATGGTCAACCTCGCCTACGCGGTCTACTCGAAGACCGGCACGCTGCTGCTCGGGCCCGTCGACACCGGCACGCTCTGGCAGGACTTCGCGGTGCCGGACTGCACCGACCCCTCGGGTGACCCGATCGTCCTCTACGACCAGCTCGCCGACCGGTGGATCCTCAGCCAGTTCACGACGCGCGGCCTCGACGACCCCACCCTGCCGTTCTACAACTGCGTCGCCGTCTCGACGACCGGCGACCCCACGGGGTCGTACTACCGCTACGCCTTCGAGACAGAGAACTTCAACTTCTTCCCTGACTACCCGAAGTACGGCGTGTGGACCGACTCCTACGTCATCACGACCCGCGAGTTCGGCCCGACCGTCGAGTACGGCATCGGCGTCTACGGCCTCGAGAAGAACAAGATGCTCAACGGCCAGCCGGCCCGCGCTGTCACCTTCTTCCTCGACGGAAACGACCCCGCGGTCCTGCCACTCGTCGGCGACGGCCTCCTGCCCGCCGACATCGACGGCAAGCAGAAGCCGATGACCGACGCGGCGATCCCGCTCGTCGGCACGCAGGACGACGGCGGCGGCTACGGCGCGACCATGGACGCTGTCAATGTCTGGGACCTGCGCGTCAAGTGGCGCTCGACCCCGACCGCCAGCCTCGAGCTCAAGGCTCAGCTGCCGACGGCGGCCTTCGACTCCATCTTCCCGTGCGCACCGACGTCCCGTGACTGCCTGCCCCAACCCGGGATCACGAACCCAGCGCAGTACCTCGACATCCTCAGCTACCGCCAGCGGCCCACGTGGCGACTCGCCTACCGCAACTTCAAGGGCTACGAGTCGCTCGTCACCACGCAGTCGGTCGAGGCCGCGCCCAACGTCGCAGGCATGCGGTGGTACGAGCTGAGGCGTGACGGCTCCGGCACCTACAGCCTGTACCAACAGGGCACCTACGCCCCTGGCGACGGCGTGAATCGCTGGATGGGCAGCGTCGCGCAGAACAAGAAGGGCGACATGGCCCTTGGCTACAGCGTCGTCAACGGCACGACCGTCTTCCCGGGCATCCGCTACACCGGACGCCTCGCGGGCGACTCCCTCGGCCAGATGACGCTCGGCGAAGGTGTCGTCATCGACGGCACGGGCGTGCAGAGATCGACGAACTCCCGTTGGGGTGACTACACGTCGATGAACGTCGACCCCGTCG
Organism: Humibacillus xanthopallidus; assembly: GCF_006716675.1. Classification (GTDB taxonomy): domain Bacteria; phylum Actinomycetota; class Actinomycetes; order Actinomycetales; family Dermatophilaceae; genus Humibacillus; species Humibacillus xanthopallidus_B. Next base: position 261,294 of record NZ_VFPM01000001.1, read on the forward strand.
ACGACTGCACGTTCTGGTACGTCAACGAGTACTACACCGCCGAAGGTCAGGCCTCGAGCACTGTCGGCTGGCAGACCCGGATCGCGAGCTTCAAGCTGCCCGGCTGCTGACCCGTTCGAGACCCATCCACCACGAGAGGCGCGTATGCCGTCGGGCTGAGCCCGGCGGCATACGCGCATCTGCGGCCTGCCGCCGGGCTCGCACCGGCCAAGCGCTCACGCGGTGTTCACCGAGCGGCCACCTCGGGCACACCCGGGGACCCGGGGCGGGCTCCTAGCGTCGGAGTCGGCGATCGCCGCGCCGACCTGGAGGAACGCGGCACACGCCTACCCGCTGTCTGCCGAAGGAGCACCCGCGTGACCCCCCAGCCACTCCCCCTCATCTCGTCGCCGCGTCACGGATCCCGCAGCCTGGCGACGTGCCACTACCGCTGCAACAACGCCTGCGACGCCCCGGTGCCCAACGAGACGGACCACCCGGCCATGCGGGACCTCGTCGAAGGCGCCCTGGCCCGCCGATCCCTTCTCAAGGGCAGTGCCGTCGGCGCCGGAGCGCTCGTGCTCGCTGGCCTGGGCACCGCATCCCCCGCTGCAGCCGCACCGAATGCGCTGTCCGCCAAGGACGCCCGCTCGACGCCGAACGTCGGTCGGGCATCCTTCACGCCTGTCGCTCCCAACCGGGTCGACGCCGTGACGAACGCACCGGAGTTCACCCACAACGTCGTCATCCGGTGGGGAGACCCCGTCGAGGCGGGGGCGCCCCGCTTCGACGTCGACGCCCAGACCCCCGAGGCCCAGGCGAAGCAGTTCGGCTACAACAACGACTACGTCGGCGTGCTGCCGCTCTCGGGCCGGCAGTCGCTGCTCGTCACGAACCACGAGTACACCGACGAGAACCTCATGTTCCCGACCGGCGCCTACGACGACGCCACGACGAAGAAGATCGCGATGGCCGCCCACGGCATGGCTGTCGTCACGATCGAGGGTGGGCGCGCCACCGGGTCGTGGGTGCGGGCCGACCACCGTCGCGCCGAGCACAACCGCCGCATCACGGTCCACACCCCCTTCGCGTTCGAGGGCCCCGCTGCCGGTCACGAGCTCCTGCGCACCGCCGACGACCCCACCGGGCGCACCGTGCTCGGCACCTTCGGCAACTGCGCCGGCGGCACGACCCCCTGGGGCACGGTCCTGTCCGGCGAGGAGAACGTCAACGGCTACTTCGACGCGAGCGGGCCGGTCGACCCGGCCAACGCCACGTCGTTCAAGCGCTACGGGCTCGCGACCGCCGCGGTGACCAACCGCGGCTGGTCGAGCGTCGACGAGCGCTTCGACCTCGCCAAGCACCCCCACGAGGCCTACCGCTTCGGCTGGGTCGTCGAGCTCGACCCCTACGAGCCCGAGTCGACACCCGTCAAGCAGACGATGCTCGGACGCTTCAAGCACGAGGGCGCCAACGTCATCATCAGCAGGAGCGGTCACGCCGTGGCCTACATGGGCGACGACGAGCGCGGCGACTACCTCTACAAGTTCGTCTCGGCTGACACCTTCCGCAAGGGCGGCTCGCGTGCCGCTCGCTCCCACAACAAGAGCCTTCTCACGCGCGGCACGCTCTACGTCGCCCGCTTCACCGGCGACGGCACGGGCGACGGTGAGTACGGCGGCGCCGGCACGTGGGTCGCGCTGACGTCGGACACGACCTCCTTCGTGCCCGGGATGTCGGTGGCCGAGGTGCTCATCAACACCCGCCTCGCCGCCGACACGGTCAGCCCCACGAAGATGGACCGGCCCGAGGACGTCGAGCCCAACCCCGTCAACGGCAAGGTCTACGCCGCCCTCACGAACAACAGCAACCGCGGCACGAGCTACCCGACCGACGAGGTGAACCCGCTCGGCGCCAGCATGACGCGGCCCGCCCTCGGAGCCCCGCTGCGCACCCAGTCGGGCAACCGCAACGGCTACGTCCTCGAGCTCGAGGAGCGCCGGGGCGACCACACGAGCACCTCCTTCACGTGGGACCTCTTCCTCGTCTGCGGGGACCCCGAGGCGCCGGAGACCTACTTCGCCGGCTACGACAAGAGCCGGGTCAGCCCGATCAGCTGCCCCGACAACGTCGCCTTCGACAAGGTCGGCAACCTCTGGATCTCGACGGACGGCAACGTCCTCGGCTCCAACGACGGCCTCTTCCGCGTGCCGGTCGACGGGCCGGAGCGCGGCAGGGTGCAGCAGTTCCTCACCGTTCCCTACGGCGCGGAGACCTGCGGTCCGCTCGTCACCGACGACCAGCTCTCGGTCTTCGTCGCCGTGCAGCACCCGGGTGAGACCGACGGCGCCACCTTCGAGGCGCCGACGAGCACCTGGCCGCACACCGACGGCTTCCCGCGCCCGAGCGTCGTCGTCTCCTACCGCACGTGAGCCGGCGCTCCTGACCCGCGACGGCCCGGCATCCACAGGGGGGTGCCGGGCCGTCGTGCCCCGTCTCGCCGCTCCCGTATGCCGGGTGGCCGGCTCCCGCGTCCAGCGGACGTCACGCGAGCCGACGGAGTGCTCTCTCGATCGGGGCGTGCTGTGGTTCTCAGCGGGGGCGGCGGGTGGGCAGGTGGGTGCGGGGTGCCATGCGCGGGCCGCGGCGCGGCCGGTGGTGGCCGGCGAGGCCGAGCAGGTGCTGCACGCGGTAGCGGTGACCGGCATACGGCTCGAGCAGCTCGGCGAGCCCGTCGTCGTCGACGGGCGTGCCCGTGAGGGCCCAGCCGATGTCCTTCGCGACGTGGTAGTCGCCGAACGACACGGAGTCCGGGTCGCCGAGGGCGCGCTGGGCCACTTCGGCGGCGGTCCACACGCCGACTCCCGGCAACGCGCGCAGACGACGGTGGGCCTCCGCGACCGACACGCGGGCTCCCTCCTCGAGCCGGCCGGCATACCGCGCGGCGCGGACCACGGTGCGCGAGCGGGCGCCGTCGACGGACGCCTGCAACCACGCCCACGACGGGATCCCCGCCCACCCGGCCGGGGTCGGCGGGGCCATCAGATCGGGGAAGGGCCCCGGTGCCGCGGCGCCGAAGCGGCGCACGAGCATCCGGTAGCCGGCGAAGGCCTCCTGCCCCGTCACCTTCTGCTCGATGACCGCGGGCGCGAACGCGTCGAAGACGAGACCCGACCGAGGCACCCGCCAGAAGGAGAACCGGCGCCACGCCTCGGCCACGAGGTCGTGCGCCGGCTCGAAGCCGGCCGGGTCGTCGTCGTCGCCGAGCAGTGCCGGCACCTGGTCGAGCAGCCAAGCCGCCCCGGGGCCCCACGCCAGCGCCTCGACCTCGGAGCCGTCCGGACGGCAGAGGAGGTGGAGCGTGCCGATGCCCTCGGGAGTCTGGCTGGCCCGGACGACCGACCGGTCGGCGCCCCACCGCATCGTCGGGTCGCCGGCCCCGCGGCGGAAGACTCCGAGCTGCGCCCGGAGGTGGATCTCCCGGTCGCTGTGCCAGACCCGGCGGAGCGCGGTCGCGGAGGGTGCCGCGACGGGGTCAGGGGGTTCGGCCACCCTGACATCCTCGCCTAGACTCGGCACGATCGCCGAGGGCCGGTCGTTGGATGCACGACGCCGCCCGCAGCCGGCAGTGCAGCTCACACGCCCCCTGGAACGAGGAACGAGGAACGATGGCCCGCGAGACGAGCCGAGACAGACGCGAGCGAGTGGCCGCCATGCAGGCCGCCCAGAAGAAGGCCGAGCGACGCCGGCTCCTCGTCGTGATCGGCGCCTGCGTCGCCGTCGTGGCCATCATCGGCGCCGCTGTCGCCTGGGCCGTCCTCGGCGAGCAGAACAAGAAGGAGGAGGCCCTCAGCGCGATCAGCGGTGACGTGGCGGCCGCCGCGTGCGACCCCATCACCAACGACCCCGCGAGCGGGTCGAGCGAGCACGTCGGCCCGGGCACGAACCAGCCCAACCTCACGACGGTGAAGTACGCCACCGTGCCGCCGTCGAGCGGGCAGCACTTCGCCGCGCCGGCCGTCGACTCGCGCCGCGTCTACACCGTCGCCGACGCCCCGAAGATCGAGACCCTCGTGCACAACCTCGAGCACGGCTACACGATCCTCTGGTACGACCGCTCGGTGGAGACCGAGCAGGCCGCGGCCTTCCAGGCGCTCGCGACGAAGGTCAACGCGATGAAGGAGTCGGCCAACAAGTTCCTCATCAGCCCGTGGGACCCGGCCTACGGCGCCTTCCCGGCCGGCAAGAAGTACGCCCTCTCGCACTGGGCCGCCGACGTCGACCAGAGCACCGGCAAGGTCGGCCAGCAGATGGGCCACCGGCAGCTGTGCGGCGGTCTCAACACGACCGTCGTCGAGGACTTCGTCAAGAAGTTCCCGTGGAGCTCGGCACCCGAGCCGGGCGCGGCCTGAGGCGGGCGGGGAGCCATGACGACCCCGGGCGAGTACGTCCCGAGCCCCCGCAAGGGCTCCCGCGACCAGGTCAGTGAGATCGAGCGCACCGGCACCACCGAATCGGTCGACATCATGGGCCTGCCCGTGGTCCTGCTGACGATGGTCGGGGCGAAGACGGGCGCCATCCGCAAGGTGCCGCTCATGCGGGTCGAGCACGACGGGCTGTATGCCGCCGTGGCCAGCATGGGCGGCTCTCCCGAGCACCCGAAGTGGTACTGGAACCTGCGTCGCCACCCCGAGCTCGACCTGCAGGACGGCACCGTCGTCACCCGGCGGCGTGCCCGCGAGCTCGATGGCGCGGAGCGCGACGAGTGGTGGGAGCGCTGCGTGGCGGCCTTCCCGCCCTATGCCGGCTACCAGCGCAAGACCGACCGGCTCATCCCGGTCTTTGTGCTCGAGCCGGTCTGACGCCCGGACCACCGGGACCGTCCGCGTCGTTGCTGTCGTTGCTGTCGTCGCTGTGCGCGGTGACGAGGTGGTGCCTGCGCGCGTAGAGCCAGCCACCGAGCGCGGCCAGCACGTCGATGATCGTGACGATGAAGCGCGACACGATGGCGACGGCCGCGGCTGCCGGGGGCGGGATGGCGACGGACAGGATGATCGTCAGCAGGCCCTCCCGGGCACCGAGGCCGGCAGGGAGCACGATCGTCAGCATGCCGAGCGAGACGGACAGGGCGTAGCCGCACATCGCCGCTCGCGTGAGGTCGGGGTGCGGGGCGTCGCCGGCGACGGCCTGCGCGAGCAGCAGCGTGTGCACCCCGAAGGCGATCCAGACGAGCACGAAGATGCCGACCGACGCCAGCACCGCGCGACCTGACAGGTCGTGCTCGAGCGGCTCGCGCCGCAGGGTGCGCAGCATGAGCGCGATGATGGCGTTGAGCAGCCGCGGCCAGCAGAGCACGACGACGAGCGGGATGGCGAGCAGCACCCACCACGAGAAGGCGTCGGAGTCGCGCCGCAGCAGGAACGACGTCGCCGGCAGGCCGACGAGCAGCCCGGTCAGCAGAGAGAGTCCGAGGGCGAGCAGCCCGGTGACGGCCGTGCGGCGGCGAGGCACCTTGAGGTGGCTCGCGATGTCGGCCTGCACGAGGACCGACCACAGCGAGCCGGGGAGGTACTTGCCCAGCTGACCGACGAAGTAGACGCCCGAGGACGGCGCGAGGTGCAGCTCGGAGCCGAGGTCGCGCAGGATGACCCGCCACCCGAGCATCGTCAGCCACGTGCCCACCGCGGCGGCGAGCGACGAGAGGGCGAAGACCGGCCAGGAGATCTGCTTGAGGTGCACCGACACCTCGGTCCAGTTCTTCGCGACCGCCCACACGACGGCGGCCAGCACGGTGACGGAGAACGCCACCCTGACGACGGTCAACACACGCGTGCGGGTCATCAGCGCCGCCTCAGGGTCAGTCGGACGAGACCGTATGCCGCGTCGTCGGCTCGCGCCCGGGCGGCGGCGTCGCGCATGCGCGCGGTGACGTCGCCGTCGAGGTCGCCGACGAGGACGAAGCCGAGGTCATGGGCCCGAGCGAGGATGCCGCGCACGTCGGCCGGACCGACGGCGCCCTCCGCCGAGGGGGGACCGATGGGGACGGTGACGATGAGCAGGCCGCCGGAGCGCAGCGCCCACGAGGCCTGCTCGAGCACCTGGGTGATGTCGCTGGCATCGCAGCCCCGCGGGTGGATGCGCACGATGACGTCGAGCGAGCCGGTGTCGACGTCGAGGGCGGCGACGCTCGGGTGGGCCCCGGTGAACTCGATCTCGACGGGCGCGAAGCCGACGGCCCGCGCCCATCGCGACAGGAGCGACCGCGAGCCCGTCTCGTCGACGATGACGGCGCTGCGCCGCCCGTCGTCGCGCACCCGGAGGATCGCTGCGAGAGCCCCCAGCGCGGCCCACGACGAGACCCCGTCGAGCGATCGCGGCAGGCCGAGGATGCGGGCGAGGTGCTTCGCGTCGTCGGCCTCGGCAGGGTCACCGAGCACGTCGGTCGCGAGCACCCAGTCCGGCACGTCCTCGGGGCGCAGGTCGAGCACGTCGCGGTGCGATGCGAGCGACTGCCGGACGCGGTGGCGGGCGGCGCCGGTGAACGCCGTCCACGAGCGACCCACGGCGACGCCGGCCCGCGCAGCGAGGTCACCCACCCGGGTGCCAGCACCGCCCACGGCCCCGGACTCCGAGGAACGTTGCGCCGCAAGCGAACCCGAGCGTGCGGCATACCCCTGCTCGGGATCGTCGAGACTGTCGAAGCTGTCGTCGCTGTCGCTGTCGGACGTGGCGTCGGCCTCGGTGTCATGCGGCTCGGCGCCGAGGCCGAGGAGCGACTCGTCGAGCGACAGGGCCTCGATCGTGCCGAGGTAGTGCGCCCAGGGGCCTGAGAGGTCGGGCGTCTGGACCCCGTCGGCGAGGCGGCGCCGCACCTCGGGGTCGCCCAACCGACGCAGCGCGCCGGCGAGGGCGCGCTCGTCGTCAGGAGGCACGAGCAGCCCGTTGACGCCGTCGACCACCTGCTGCGAGAAGGGCACGACGTCGGAGGCGAGCACCGGCAGGCCGTGGGTGTGACCGAGCACGACGTTCTGCGAGGCCGTCGCCGAGCGGTAGGGCAGCGCGAGGACGTCGTGGTCGGCGAGCAGCGAGGCGAGGGCGTCTGCGGGGACGTAGCCCTCGCGGATCTCGACCCGCCCGGCGAGCAGAGGGTCGGAGGCGAGGTCGCCGATCACGCGCCGGACGGGCCCGCTCATCTCGCCGGCGATCGTGAGGGTCACCTCGGGCACGGAGCGCATGGCGCGCAGCAGCACGTCAATGCCTTTGTGCTCGCGGATGAGGCCGAGGGCGAGCAGCCGGGTCGGTCCCGGGCGCGGGCCGCGCGAGATGGGACGACCCCCCGGCACGTGCGGTGGCAGGTCGGCGACGGACACCCGCCGGGCGCCGAGGTCGTGGGCCAGCCGCGCCTGGTCGGCGCTGTGCACGAGCACCGAGTCGACCCGCGAGAGGAGCAGGCCCATGAGGCGGGCGTCGCCGGGGCGCAGCTCGATCGGGAGGACGTTGTGGCAGACGACGATCGACTGCGGGCGCGGCGTCGGGACGGCGTCAGAGCCCTGGGCACTGGGCAGGGCGCCCGCCGCGCGCAGGAGGGCGAGGTGGGCCGGGACGGCCGGCGCGATGGCGTGCACGACGACGACGGCGTCGAGGTCGCGCAGGCGGCGTCCCACCCGCACCCACGTGTCCGGCCGCGCCCAGCTGAGTGCCCGGATCGTGCGCGGGAACGGCGGCACCTCGGGCACGTCGACGCCCCCGCGGGGCACCGTGACGTCGTCGCGGTGGAGGCGGGACGGGTGCAGGTGGGCCCAGGAGACGAGGACGACGTCGTGGCCCGCATCGTGCAGGTGGTGGGCGAGCATCGTCGTGTGTGCGGCGATCCCACCGGTGTGCGGGTGCGTCGGCCCGACGACGGCGATGCGCAGCGCCGCCGCTCCCGCTCCGTCGGGCACGGGCTGACCCGTGTGCTCGATCCTCGCCTCCGTCATGGTGCTCCGACTCTAGTTGGCTCGTGGGGGCGCGCGAGCCACCTGCACCGTGGCCGAGCCGTGGCCGAGCCGCGGCTGCGGTGTGGCCGAGCCGCGGCTGCGGTGTGGCTGAGCCGCGGCTGCGGTGTGGCTGAGCCGCGGCTGCACCGTCGCACCGTGCCGGTGTCCCCGGGAGTGCTGGTCGGGCCCGACCGCGGACGGCCCTACGCTTGTCCGCATGCAGAACGACGACGTGTGGCTGGTGGTGCCGCTCTACAACGAGGCCACCGTCATCGCCGAGGTCGTCCAGCAGGCCCGTGCCACCTTCCCCCACGTGGTCTGCGTCGACGACGGCTCACGGGACGGTTCGGCCGAGGCGGCCGAGCGCGCGGGCGCCGCGGTCGTCCGTCATCCCGTCAACCTCGGGCAGGGCGCGGCCTTGCAGACCGGCTTCGACTACGCCCTGAGCGACCCCGCGATGCGCTACGTCGTCACCTACGACGCCGACGGCCAGCACCAGGTCCGCGACGTCGAGGTCATGGTCGAACGCATCCGACACGGTGACGTGCAGGTCGTCTTCGGCTCCCGCTTCCTCGACGAGCGCACCGAGGCATCGACCATGAAGCGGCTCGTCCTTCGCGCCGCCGTCGCCTACACGAACCTCACGACCGGGACACGCCTCACCGACGCCCACAACGGCCTTCGGGTGCTGCACCGTGACGTCGTCGAGCGGCTCGACATCACCCAGAACCGGATGGCACACGCCTCCGAGATCGTGGCGCAGATCGGCGCGATGCGTTTCGACGGCGCCAAGGTCGCCTACGCGGAGGAGCCCGTGCACATCCTCTACACCGACTACTCCAAGGCCAAGGGCCAGTCGCTCTGGAACGCCGTCAACATCCTCGCGGAGCTGATCTGGCGATGAGCCGGCAGAGCATCATCCAGGTCCTGCTCATCGCGGGCGTCCTCGCCGTCGCGTGGCGGCTGCTCGCCGGATCGGGGCAACGCACCCAGGCGCTGCGCCGGCTCGGCCTGCTCCTGCTGCTCGCGCTTGTCGTCTACTCGATCATCGACCCGAGCAAGACGTGGACCGGCCTCGCCCGGGCCCTCGGCGTGGGTCGAGGCGCCGACCTCATCCTCTACGGCCTCGCCATCGCGTTCTTCGGCTTCGTCGTGACGACCTACAAGCGCTTCCGCGCCATGGAGACGCGCTACACGCGGCTCGCCCGACGGATCGCGCTCGACGAGAGCGAACCGCCGGCGGTCCACAGGTCGAGAGCCGACACTGGGTCCCCCGCTGCGCCGGGGACCCGCACCGACTCGGGGAGCCACGGCGACGCCGCAGCTCCTAGCGAGGCGTGGCCCCGCAGTGCGCGACCCACCCAGCACGAGGTTTCTGATGCCGACTGACGCCCGCCGCCCACAGGGCCAGCCCGACGACGCCTACGTCGTCGACACCCGTCGACGACGCAGGAGCCCGTCAGGTGCCGCCGTGGCCCGACCGTCGGGGTCTCCGACCGGCCCGGCATCCGAGCCGGGCCACCGGGTGCGCAAGGGACGGGTCGTCGCGCTCGTCGTCGGCCTGCTGCTCGTCGCCTGGCTCGCTTTCCTCATCTGGGTGCCGGTGAGCGCTTGGAACTCCGTCGCCCGCGTCGACAACATCCCCGACGGCGAGCGCCCGGTCGACACCTCGGGGCACAACTACCTGCTCGTCGGCTCCGACAGCCGTGCCGGCCTCACCAAGGAGCAGCGCAAGAAGTACGCCACGGGCAACGCCGCCGGCACCCGCACCGACACGATCATGCTCGTCCACGTGTCCGAGAGCGGCGGCAAGCCGGTCATGGTCTCGCTGCCCCGTGACTCCTACGTGCCGATCCCCGGCCACAACTCCAACAAGATCAACGCCGCCTACTCGATCGGCGGCCCCAAGCTGCTCACGGCGACGGTCGAGAACGTCACCGGCATCCACATCGACGGCTACGTCGAGATCGGCCTGGGCGGCTTCGCGTCGGTCGTCGACAGCGTCGGCGGGGTCTACATCTGCGTGCCCCGCAACATGAAGGACCCCAAGGCCGGCATCGACCTCAAGAAGGGGTGCCAGACCCTCGGCGGCGCCGACGCGCTCGGCTTCGTCCGTTCCCGCTACGAGGACCCGCTCGGCGACATCGGACGCGCCGCCCGCCAGCGGCAGTTCCTCGGCGCGCTCATGAAGCAGGCGGCCACGCCCGCGACGGTGCTCCTCCCCTGGCGCTACAAGGCGTTCGCCGACGCCTCGGCCGCTGGTCTCGCCGTCGGCACCGAGACCGGCCTCATCGACGCCGTCAGGGTGCTCCAGGCGATGCGGGCCGTGAGCAACGACCAGGGCCTGTCGCTGTCGGTGCCGACGAGCGACCTCGCCTACCGCACGAACGCCGGCCTCGCGGTGAAGTGGGACACCGAGCGGGCCAAGGCGCTCTTCGCAGCGCTGAAGAACGACGAGCCGCTCACCGAGCCGCCCGCAGGCACCGTCCCGACCGAGCCGTCGGGGAGCTGACGACGGTGGCCGACCGACCGAGCACCCAGCCCCTGCCCGCAGCCCTCCTCGCCCGGCTGCTCGCCGCCGACTCCGCCCGGCCCCGGCTGACCTGGTACGACGACGAGCCCGACGCCACCGCCGGTGAGCGCATCGAGCTCTCGGGTCGGGTGCTCGCCAACTGGGTGTCCAAGGCGGCCAACCTCCTGCAGGACGACGCGGCTGCCGAGCCGGGCACCACCGTGGGCCTCGACCTGCCCGCCCACTGGCGGTCGGTCTACTGGGCGCTCGCGGCCTGGTCGGTCGGTGCGACCGTCGTGCTCGGCGAATCCGCCACGGGCGCAGACGTGCTCGTCACCGACTCACCCGAGCGGGCTGCCGCTCACGGCCGTGACACCGTGCTCGTCACCCTCGCCGCCCTCGCGCGGTCCAACCCCCGGGCCGCCGAGGCTCCCGGAGCCGTCGACGAGGCCCGTGAGCTGTCGACCCACGGTGACACGTTCTCGCCGATGGCCGATCCCGAGCGAGCCGACGTCGCGCTGGCCACGGAAGCCGGCGACACGGCATACGGCAGGCTCGTCATGCCGGAGACGGGCTGGGGCGAGGCCCCCCGGGTCGCGCTGCGCGGCCCGGTGGAACGGGTGCTGCGGGGCTGCCTGTCGGCGTGGGCGGCCGACGGCTCGGTCGTCATCATGCGCGGCGAGAGCGCCCGCGACGCCGAGCGGCTCGCCTCCGAGGCCGTGACCGTCGACGCTCGTGACTAGGCAGGGCGTATGCCGTCCGGCGCGCTGCGAGTCCCCTCCTCCCTGTCGCTGAGAGACGGTTCTCGCTAGGCAGAGAGCCGGTCGAACAACGACCACGTGCGTGATGCGACGACGCCGGTGCTCGCCAGCCCCGCCCGGGCCTGGGCCTTCTTGACGGCGTCGCGGGTCACGCTGTCGAAGACGCCGGTCACGCGGATGCCGAGGAGCCGCTGCACAGCGACGACCTGCGGACCCGAGTCGCCCTCGCGCAGGACCGTGGACCGGCTCGTCGCGAACGGGAAGTCCCGTGCCTCGAGCACCTCCCACACGTCCGGCGTCACGACGCCGGTGGCCGGCAGCGCGACGGAGCGCTGGAGCGCCGCGACCTTGTCGCGCGTGACCGAGCCGAACACGCCGTCGACGGCGAGGCCGCCGAGGCCGCGCTGGAGCACCCGGACGGCGGCGCCTCGCGAGCCGACCGCGAGCGTGAGGTCCTTGAAGCGGGTGTAGGCCGTGTCGACCTCGACCCGGGCGACCCCGGGGCTGGAGTCGGCGCGTGCGGTCGCGAAGGTGGTCATCGCCTGCTCCTTCTGGGTGGGTGCCGAGGTGGCGAAGGACGCCGGGCTGGCGGTCGACCAGCCACGGGAGTAGAGCACCTGCTGGGTCCGGGAGTCGGCGACCCCCGTCGCCGGCAGGCCGACGAAGCGCTGGTAGGCCGTGACCCGCGCCTGCGTCAACGTGCCGTAGTAGCCCGTCGTCGGCAGGCTGCCGAGCTTGGCCTGGAGGGTCTTGACGGCCGCCGACGTCATGCCGAAGCGCAACGTCGGGTAGGTCGTCGGTGCCGGCGCTGCGGGTCGGGTCCACCCGCGGACCCACAGGCGGTCCTGCGTCACGGGGTCGGCGACGCCGGTCGTCGGCAGGCCGACGTACTTCTGGTAGGCCGTGACCCGGGCCTTGGTCAGCGTGCCGTAGTAACCGGTCGTCGAGACGCCACCGAGCTTGGTCTGCAGGGTCTTGACCGCGGCCGACGTCATGCCGGGCCTCAACGTCGGGTAGGCGGCAGCGACGGTTCGCCAGCCGCGGCGCGCGAGGATCTCCTGCGTCTTGAGGTCGGCCACCCCGGTCTGGGGCAGCCCGACGAACTTCTGGTACTCGATGACCCGCGCCCTGGTGAGGCTGCCGAAGTAGCCCGTGACCGGCAGGCCGCCGAGCCGGGTCTGCAGCGTCTTCACGGCGGCGCTCGTCATCCCGAAGGAGAGCACCCCCGCCGGGGCAGGCACGGGCGTCGAGGGAGTCGGGGCGGGCGGCGTCGTCGGGCTCGACGGCAGCGTCGTCCCGGCCGGCGGGAGGGTCGTGAGGACGGTCTTCTGCGCCACCCCCGTCCACCACGACGTGCGACCGGCGGCGCCGTTGTAGTTGAAGCTGAAGTGGATGTGGTCGGTGTGGGGTGAGCTGCCGTAGTAGGGGGCCCAGCCCCGCTCCGGAGCGTAGGAGCGCCACATCTTGCGGTTGTGGATGATGTACATGATCCCGAACCGTCGGGCCATGGCGCCCTGCACGCCGTTCTTGTCGGGGGCCGTCAGCCAGGCGAGCACGGACTGCGCGACGGCCTCCTGCGACGGGTTGTTGACGTTGAGCATCCAGTCCCACGCCCGGCCGTCGTAGTGCTCGGACGGGCCGCTGCCGCAGGTGCGGCCGATGAGCGCGAGCGAGCCCATGGCGTAGTGGGTCGTCATGAGCGTCGCGAAGGCGACCACGCCGGGGCGCGGTCGCGGGTCGCAGATCGTCTGTCCCTGGTAGGGGACGTAGACGTCGAGCGCGGCGGGGAGGCTCTTGGTCGGCGGCGCCTTGACGGCTGCACCCGCGGGGGCGGCCGGCATGACCACGGCCGGCGCGACGAGGGCCGGGAGGGTGAGGACGAGGCCCAGCTGGCGTCGGCGGGAGGTCATGGGGGTCTCGATTCAGCGCAGGGACGGCACAACCTGACCATTTATGCACTCCCGTCACACGCATCACAAGGGGCCACTTTGAATTACATGAGTGTTCTTTCGCCCCACCCGTCACCCGCCAATGTCCGGTGAGCATGGGTGGCGCACACAGGGGCGGCTGGGCGAGACGGGGATCACAGGGGCGCCGGGGCCCCGGCGCCCCTGCCGGGTGGCGCCGGCTGGTCACGTGGGTGGGCGACATGTCCGGCACGCGCCGTGTGGGCTCACCCCACGTCCGGCACGACCCGCGGCGCGGATAGAGTCCGGAGCATGGACAAAGTCGTCTCCTCCCCCCAGGAGGCCATCGCCGGCATCACCGACGGCATGTCGCTGTCGGTCGGCGGGTTCGGCCTCTGCGGCATCCCATCCGTGCTCATCTCCGCCATCCACAACGCGGGCACCAGCAACCTCGAGGCGGTGTCGAACAACTGCGGCGTCGACGACTGGGGCCTCGGGATCCTGCTGCGCGACAAGCGGATCCGTCGCATGGTCTCCTCCTACGTCGGCGAGAACAAGGAGTTCGAGCGGCAGTACCTCTCTGGCGAGCTCGAGGTCGAGCTCACCCCGCAGGGCACCCTCGCCGAACGGCTTCGCGCCGGCGGCTCGGGCATCGCCGCCTTCTTCACGATGACCGGCGTCGGCACCCAGATCGCCGAGGGCGGGCTCCCCTGGCGGTATGCCGCCGACGGCACCGTCGCGATCGCCTCGCCACCCAAGCAGACCCAGGACTTCGACTGGATGGGCGAGACGAAGACGTTCGTGCTCGAGCAGGCCATCACCACCGACTTCGGCCTCGTGCGGGCGGCCCGCGGCGACCGCCACGGCAACCTCGTCTTCCACGAGTCTGCCCGCAACTTCAACCCGCTCTGCGCGATGGCCGGCCGGGTCACCGTCGCCGAGGTCGAGGAGCTCGTCGAGCCGGGCGAGCTCGACCCCGACCAGATCCACCTGCCGGGCATCTTCGTCCAGCGCGTCCTGCCCCTCACCCCGGAGCAGGCCACCGACAAGCGCATCGAACGCCGCACCGTCCGCCCCCGCCCCACCAGCACGACCGGCACGACCGGCACGACTCGCACGAGAGAGCAGGAGGCCTGAGATGGCACTGACCCGCGAGCAGATGGCCGCCCGCGCGGCCGCCGAGCTCTCCGACGGCGCCTACGTCAACCTCGGCATCGGCCTGCCCACCCTCGTGCCCAACTACGTGCCCGACGACGTCGAGATCGTCCTGCAGTCCGAGAACGGCATCCTCGGCGTCGGCGCCTACCCCCTCGACGGCGACGAGGACCCCGACCTCATCAACGCCGGCAAGGAGACCGTCACCCTGCGCAAGGGCGCCGCCTTCTTCGACTCCGCCACCTCCTTCGGCATGATCCGCGGCGGCAAGGTCGACGCCGCCATCCTCGGCGCCATGCAGGTCAGCGAAGGCGGCGACATCGCCAACTGGATGATCCCCGGCAAGATAGTCAAGGGCATGGGCGGCGCCATGGACCTCGTCCACGGCGCGAAGAAGGTCATCGTCCTCATGGAGCACAACGCCAAGGACGGCTCCTACAAGATCGTCAAGGACTGCACCCTGCCCTACACCGGCCGCGGCGTCGTCCAACGCATCATCACCGACCTCGCCGTCCTCGACGTCACCCCGACCGGCCTCGTCCTGCGAGAGCTCGCCCCCGGCGTCACCGAGGACGAGGTCCGCCACCGCACCGAACCCGACTTCACCGTCGACCTCCAGCCCGCGCCCACGCACGGCTGACGACCCGTGAGGACCCCGCGCGACGCAATCGTGTCGCGCGGGGTCAGCGGGACCACAGGATCAGCGCGGCAGCGTGAGTATGGCCGCGAGCTCGGTCAGCTGCCGCCAGCCGCCAGCTCCTCGCGCAGCCGCGGCTCGGTGCGGCGCTCGGGGTGGATGCCCCGCTTGTCGCGGTAGAACTCGCGGACCTTGTCCATGTCGGCGACGACGTCGGCCGTCGCCATCAGGGTCGGGCCAAAACCGGCAGTGCGGCTCGGCCCGTCGATGAAGGCCAGCACGATCGGCAGCTTGGCCGAGCGGCCGATGCGCCAGAAGCCGGACTTCCAGTACTCCCCCTTCTTCCGCGTGCCCTCGGCGGCGAGGATGAGCAGGAACGGCTCGCCGCTGCGGGCCTCACGCATCAGCTCCCGGACGACACTGCCCGGGTTGGCGCGGTCGACGGGGAGCCCGCCGAGGCGGGTGAGGAGCCAGCCGAGCGGCCCGCGGAAGAGCTCCTTCTTGATGAGGACCCGCGGCGTGACCCCACCGCTCCACATGATGAGCAGCATCATGACGAAGTCCCAGTTGGACGTGTGGGGCGCACCGACGAGCACCCCGGTTCTGGGCACCTCGCCGACCGCGGTCCAGCCGCTCAACCGCAGCACGAGCCTGGCAAGTCGGGTCCTCATGGCGTTCCTCTCCTGCGGGCCGGCTCAGCGTGTGCTGACTCCTCACAACCTAGGGGACGGCGAAACGGCGGCAGGCCAGACGCCACCTCACGGAATGGTGCCGAATCGCCCACTCGGTGCATATGCCGCGCGAGCCGCTAGCATCACGGCGTCAGCGGGTCGCTGGCAATCAGGGAGAGAAGGCAACAATGTCAAGACGACGACGTCTAAGCGCCGCGGTCGCTGCCTCGGCGATGGTGCTCGGGGGCACCGCAACCGCAGCGAGCGCAGATACGACCGGCAACTGGTACTACCTGCAAGGCGCGATCAACAGTGGTCCGTCGGCCTACGCGCAGTTCGGCACGGCGACCGACAGGATCCTCGTCGGGGACTGGGACGGTGACGGTCGCGACACGCTGATGATCCGGCGCGACAATGTCTACTACGTGACGAACTCCCCGACGGGCGGTGCGACGTCGTACTCGTTCCGGTACGGGTCCGGGAGCGACGAGGTGATCGTCGGGGACTGGAACGGCGACGGACGGGACACCCTGGGTGTCCGGCGCGGGAACGAGTACTTACTCACGGACGGGACACGGGGCGGTACCGCCACCCACGTGTTCCGCTACGGATCGGCGATGGATGAGCTCGTGGTCGGCGACTGGAACGCCGACAAGCGCGACACGTTCGGGGTCCGCCGCGTCAACGAGTTCTACCTGACGAACCGCGAAGGCGGGTCAGCCGAAGTGGTCGCCAAGTTCGGTTCGGCGGGCGACATCGTCATCGTCGGAGACTGGAACCGGGACAACCGCGACTCCCTCGGGGTCCGAAGAGGCAACGAGTACCACTTGGCGAACGCCATCGTGGGTGGCCGAACCGATGTCATCAACCGCTACGGAGCGGCCGGTGACACGTCCTACGTCGGGGACTGGAACGGCGACGGAGTCGACACCATCGCTGTGCGTCGCCCGGTCGGGCCGCCTCGCGCCTATGGGGGCGACCGCACGTACGCGGTCGGCAACGGATTCGTCCCGGGCCTCTACCGTGGCAGCGCCGCCAGTGGCGCGGGGTGCTACTGGGAGCGAGCATCGGACTTTTCGGGTGACCCGGGTGCCATCGTCGCAAACAACTTCGTCGTTGGCCCGACCGCGCCCCTGTACGTCGAGGTCAAGAGCAGCGACGCAGTCTTCGCCTCACAAGACTGCGGGACATGGACGGAGGCCCGATCCTCCGACGCCGCTCGATACCTGACTGTCGATGATGGCGAGTACCGCATCTCGAAGGACATGCCGCCGGGCGTCTACACCGCCCCCGGCGGGTCCGGCTGCTACTGGGAGACGTCGACCTCGTTCGACCACGAGTTCGGCTCCGTCCTCGCCAACGACTTCGGAACGACATCCCCCATCGTGGATGTCACCGGGGCCTTCGGTTTCCTCTCGTCGGACTGTGGGGTCTGGACCCCTCTCGCGACGGCGTCGAAGGCGGCTCCGACGAACACCGTCGACCGGCAGGCATTCGAGAAGCACCACTCCGACACGGGGTCGGCCCTCAGATGATCTGAAGCCGCGCGGCGCCCGGTGCGCCGCGCGGCGCTGCGGGCCCGTCGCCCCCTGGCGAGTGGCCCGCAGCGCGGTGTGGGGTCGCTGGCGGAGCGGCAAACCTGTCGCCTCGGTTAGAATTGCGACTTGTCGGGCACTGCCCCGTCGACGGTTGGGCCTTGCTGCACCACCGTCGGATCACTCGACAGCCACGACAAACACACACGTGACCAGCCCGGTGGATGACTCCGCCCCAGAGCGAAATGCGTAATTGATGGCGAGCCAGACCCCGGCGACGATCTCGAACACCCACGAAGCAGCAGCCCCCCCGTCGGTGACCAGGCCCGACGGTCTGGCGGGTCGCCCCTGGACGCGGAGCGACTTTGCCGTCGCCGCGGTGGTCGCCTTCGCCACGATGGTCATCGCGACGGTCTTCCGGACCGAGATCGTGTCCAGCGACCCGTGGCACTACGGCATGGCCGCCATCGAGTTCCCGCAGGACACCTGGGTGCCCTTGGGCTACACGCGCTACGGCATGATCATTCCGCTGGTTCCCGTGGCACTGCTCTTCGGCCAGGCTGCGATGACGTTCTACCTCCCCGCAGTCCTCGCTTCAGGCGTGCTGGCAGGCAGTCTGTATCTTCTCGGCCGGAGGTGGTGGGGCCGCATCGCGGGAGTCACCGCCGTGGTCCTGCTGGTCACGAACTGGATCGTCTTCACCAACCTCTCACGGTTCTACCCGGACATCCCGTCGATCTCTCTCGTCATGGCCGCACTCGTGCTCGCCGTCGCAGCACGCGGCCGGCAGCTCACGGGTGGGCGCGGGAGCGACCTGCTGCCGCTGGCGGCCGGCTTCCTGCTCGGGTGGAGCTTCGAGGCCCGTGAGACCGCCCTCTTCGCGTGGCCGGCGCTCATCATCGTTCTCTGGGTCCATGGGCGCGTGTGGCGCAACGCCGTGCTCACGGCTCTCCCCGTCCTCTTCTGGGCTGCGGTCGACGTCACCGTGAGCGCTGTTGCCTACGGCGACCCACTGCTCAAGCTGCACACGTTCACCCGGCAGGACCTCAGTGCCACCACCAACCCCGGTGACCTCGCGGTGGTCGACCAGTTCGTGGGCCTGCCGCGCATGGACTACCTGACGTTGATTCCGCGGTTGACGCTCGAGCGCGACGTCCCGGGAGGTGTGTGGTTCCTCGTCCTCGGAGGCCTCGCTCTCCTGGCCCTGCTCGTGCGCAACACCGCGGTCCGTCTCGCTGCGGGAAGCTTCCTTGCCTCGTACGTGCTGTTCGTAGGGGTGAGTGGTTTCTTCGTGCCCAGCCACCCCGCAGGACGTCTCGACGTTCAGCGCTACTGGATCCAGTTCGTACCCTGGATCGCCCTCGCAGTGGCCGGCGCCCTGCACGTGCTGGTGAGGGGTGCCATGCGCCGGGCCGACCCCCCTCGGCCGCAGCTGGCACACGCCCTCGCGGCCGCCCTACTGGTGGCGGTGCCGCTGATGGCCCTCGTGCCGGCTGTGTCGTCGTCGCCGCTGGTCGCGCCCAACGGGGGTACGCCGATGGCGGGAATCTCCGCTGAGCTGGCGAGAATCAGCCCCTCGAAGGACGTCTCCGTCTTCACCGACTGGCAGAGCGCCCGCATCCTGCCCATCTATCAGCGGCCGGCCTTCGGCGGCGAGAAGCTGTGGCAGGCGACCGTGCGGTCCATCACTGGTCAGCGGCAGCCCCAGAGCGGGGACTACGCCCTGCTCGTCGCCAGCAAGGACAGTCCGTGCGGCTTCTGCACGGATGCGCTCGAGCGATGGCGGGAACGCAACCCCACGGTTCCTGACAACTGGGAACGCGTCTACGCGTCACGCAACGACGGCTACGTCCTGTACGCGGTGCGCTGAGCGAAACCGCCGGACGACAGGCCGCGCCGGACGACCCATCCCAGTCCGGCGGACACGGTGAGGCTGACCGTCGCGATGGCGATGCTCACCGCGGTCGAGGCGTCTGTGGGTAGTAGCCATGCCACCGCGAAGGTCAGGGCTCCCACGACCCAGACCACAGCACTGGCTCGGTGTTTGCCGAGCGCGACCGCTGAGGGCTGGAGGACGAGAGTGAGCAGATAGCAGGCGTATGCCGCCGTCAGCAGGACCATGTCGAGGCGCGGGAGGTCGTACTGCGGCCCCGCGAGGAGAGCCAAGAGCCACGGGCCCGCGACGGCGACGCCCACGACGCCGATCAGTCCCAGCGCCAGCGTGGGCACCAGAACTCGTAGCACCGTGGCGCGGAAGTCGGCGGCGTCGTTGCGAACGACTGCACGCGCGAGCCGCGGCATGAGGACTGCCTGGACGGCTGCGAAAGCGAAGATGGGCAGCCGGGCGATGAACGCTGCTGCCAGATAGCTGCCGTCATGGGTGGGGTCGGGCACATCCTGGACGTATCTGATGGCCACCGGCCCCAAGTTGACGAGGGTCAGCGAGATCAGTGAGGCGACGACCAACGGTGCCATCGACAGGGCCACGTCGCGGACCAGGGAGGGTGACGTACTCATGAGCCTCTCGTCACGTCGCCAGGTCACTGCGACTGCCACCAGCAGCGCCACCGGCACCACAGCCGCATAGCCCCAGGGATTGGCGACCCCGATCGCCACGCAGAGACCCACCAGCGCGAGTCGAACCGCTCCCTCGGCCACGAACTGTGCGCTGTAGCGGCCGAACGAGCTGCGACCGGAAAGCAGTCCGCGGGACACGTAGGCGATGCCAAGGGCCACGAACGAGGACGTCGTGACCAGCCACAGCAGGCTGTTCGCGCCGCCCGACGCGTGGAGCACGAACGGCAGGACAAGGGCTGCGAGGACGACGGAGAACGCCAGTGCGACGGTGACGCCCGCGGTGAGGGTCCGCCCGACCCTCCCGTCGGTGTGAACAGCAGTAGCAGTGCGGCGACTCACCTCCTGCTCGAAGGGCAACATGGCCCCGAGACCCACTCCGTATGCGAGCCCCCAGAAGAGATTGAAGTCTGCGAACCGCTCCGGCCCGAGCGCCCGCAACACGACCGCTGTGAACACGTAGGTGGACAGCCCGAAGAAGCCCAGGCCCATGGCGACCGTCATCGTCCCGTTGCGCAGAGCACTTAAAGACGCGAGCCGGCTCCTCGAAGCCGAGCGAGGGCGCTTAGGGATGTGATCATCGAGCACGGGCCACCAGCGACCTACGGGCTCGCCTCCAGTAGGCCTCCAGACCGCCGTTGACCACGCCCATGCCCGGCGGGAGCGACATCATGGGTGGCTCGACTCGGGAGACGAGGAGTCGGGCAATGTCCGCGTCAGATGCGGTCACGTGCGCCTGTACTCGTGCCCGCCGATCGCGCAGCACTCCGACATGGCGCGCGATCCACCACCAGGAACGGAGCTTCTGGGCCGACCAGCCTTGGAGGAGTGCCTGCACCAGAAGCAGCGCCTCCATGCCGAACATCGCGGGCAGCACCACACGAAGGAGCCGGTCCGGGTAGTCGGTGAGCACTGTGACGAGACGGTTCCGCTCCACCAGGTACATCTTGAGAGGCGAGCGCCCGAACTCATAGTGATGCTCCGCCACGGCATCTGGGACGTACAGCACGCGCCAGCCACGAAGCCAGGCCCGCAGTGACAGATCGGTGTCCTCGTTGTAGGCGAAGTACATCTCGTCGAACCCGCCCAACGCGTTCCACATGTCGCGATTCATCGCCAGAAGACCCCCCGTGGCCACGGTGACGTCCTGCTCGATCTCATGGTCGACCGCCGGTTCGCCGCAGGCGCCAGCCCACGAGATACCGCTGAAGTGCAGGGGGTTGCCGACAGAGTTGACGAGGTCGGGCTGGTCTGCGAGCAAGAGACAGCCGCACGCGATCGCGACCCCCGGCTCGAGCGTGCCGCGTGTCAGCGCGTCGAGAGTCCCACGCCTCAGGATCGCATCTGAGTTGACGAACACCAGGATCTCCCCTTCAGCTGCGTCAGATCCCCGGTGGCAGCCGCCCGCGAAACCACTGTTCTCGCCGTCGCCGACGACTCGGACCCGCACAGGCCACGCGTCCTGGCGTACCGCACGCGACTGGATGCCATTGTCGACCAGGATGATCTCGTCATCCGAGGCGCAGTCGGCATCGATGGCATTCAGAGCGTCCTCGAGGAGGGGCTCCGGGCCGAAACCAAGGACGATGACACTGCGTCTGAGCGTGTTCACGGGCTCTCATCCTTGTCGGGTACAGTGATTCATCGGAACGGAGCAGGCCGCCATCGGCTAGCCCATCAGCGCCCGTAGGCCGCGACAATCCTCGGAGATCGTTGCAGCAAGCCTAACTCTCGCTCCGGCGGGCTCGACAACGTACGCGAAGGAACACAGCTACATGGAGTCAGGCCCCACGCGCCGCAATGACGACGTCTGGGTGATCGTACCCTGCTACAACGAGGGACCTGTCGTACGAGGGGTTCTCGAGAGGGTGCGGGAGCACTTCCCGCATGTGGTTGCCGTCGACGACGGCTCGCGCGACAACTCCGCCAGCGAGATAGCCGCTGCCGGCGCGCGGCTCGTACAGCATCCCGTCAACATGGGGGCGGGGGCGGCCTACCAGACGGGCATCGAGTTTGCTCTTCGCGATCCCGAGGCCCAGATCTTTGTGACCTTCGATGCGGACGGCCAGCACCGCGTGGAGGACGTTATGGCCATGGTCGACCACTTGCGCAAGTCCGATGTGGACGTCTTGATCGGCTCGCGCTTCCTCGGAACGGTGGACGGCATGTCGATGTCGCGACGGGCGCTGCTCCGGGCCGCAGTCGTCTTCGAGCGCATGACCACAGGCATCGCCCTGACTGATGCGCACCAGGGCCTGCGCGTGTTTCGTCGTTCCTTCGCACGCGTCCTAGACCTCAAGGCGCATGACATGAGCTGGGCCAGTGAGTTCCTCACCCGGATGTCGGAACACCAGACATCGTACGAGGAGTACCCGGTTCACGTGCTCTACACCGACTATTCGCGAGCCAAGGGCCAGAGGTCCATCAACTCGGTCAACATTGGCGTGGACGTCCTGATCAACAAGTTGCTGCGAGGTCGCTGATGCAATACATCAAGATTCCTCTGGTCTTGGCCGCGGTCCTCATCCTGGTGATTGTCTTTCGCAACAGGCAGCGTGTCGAGCTGCGGGCAGGATCTCGCGTCCTCGTTCTGGCTCTGGCGGCTATCGCGATCGTGTCGATCATCGATCCGGACATCCCCCAAGCGATTGCGAATCTCCTCGGGGTGACCAGAGGCACGGACCTCCTGCTCTACCTACTGATCGTTGTCTTCGTCCTGACGAGCTTGGGACTCTACTTCCGGCTGCGAGACACGGACCAACACCTCCGGCGGCTCGTCCGCTCCCTTGCGATCGACGACGCCATCCGGAAGGACGGCCCTCCCAGAAGCGATGCGGACCTCGGGCCCGACTCGCAGTCCACCTGAGAGCGGGCTCGACACTGCCGATCTCAGCTCGCCCAGCACTGACATGTGAAGGGAGAGTCGGTAAATCAGGGCCGATGCTTCAGCTCCCGCGCGACTGCAGACGCTCCCGAAGATCCTGAAGTGTCGCTGACACGCCAGCCGGAAAGGTTGTCAGCGTCCTCTGGTCGAGCTCGGGCCATACCCGCGAGCGAAGGCTGAGATCACGCGACTGGAGGGCGGACACGGGTGAGGCGCCCAGGACGATCGTCGGACGCCGACGGAAGATCCTCCGCAGGTCGGCGATCACTGCGCCGACGGTGATCGCTCGCTGGGTGGCGAGGATCTTCACTACGACGAGCGGCTCCTGAGAATCCGCCGTAGACGTGAGGTGCTGGGGGGCGCGCTCCGAGCGGGCTCGGTCGAGGCAGTCGAGCACCATCTGGGCACAGTCGGGCGCATAGAGGTAGTCGCGCAAGGTGTCGAGGGAGACCCAGATCGACGCCGGTCGGCGCTCGAGGTAGGCGGCGCAGAGCTGCGACACGAGACCTTGCGGCTTGTCGAGGTTCTGGCCGGGCCCGTAGAGGTTGGCGATGCGCCCGATGACGACCGGGGTGCCGCCTCGGGCCCAGTCGGTCACCGTCTGCTCCGCCCTCAGCTTGGCCCACCCGTAGGCAGCCAGCGGCTTGGTCGGCGAGCTCTCGTCGTAGGGAGCTGCACCTGCTCCGGCATAGACCCCGCCGGCGGAGGACGCGAGGAAGAAGACGCCGCGAGCCGCCTGCGCCGGAACTGCGTGCAGGCCCTCGAGCGCGGCGACGAGCAGGCTGTGCTCGGCCTCGAAAGACTCGGCCGAGGAGCCCGTGACACCCGCACCCGCACACCAGACCACCTGCCACGGTCCGTCACCCGCGGCCGCGAGGAGCGCACGAGCCGTGTCGGCGAGCACCCGAGCAGCCTGGTCCGGCTCGGTCCACGGCACACGCGGCGCGTCGAGGACCTGGGCTCGGCCTCGCAGGACAGCCACGACGTGCTGCCCGAGCAGACCTCCGGCCCCCACCACCCAGGTGAGCGGGGGCTGGCCCGCGGTCATCGAGGGATGCTTCGGGACCCGGGACGCCGGCCGAGCGGCCCGTTGCCGGGGTCGCTGATGATGAGGTAGGGCGGCTTACCCATCGCCATGCCGACGGCAACCCCGATGTACTCGGCGATGACCCCGAGCGAGAAGAGGATGGCGCCGGTGCTGAGCAGCACCACAACCATGTTGGAGGTCCACCCCTCGGGGGTGCGCCGGCCAAGGCTCACCGAGATGACGAGGTAGATCGCGAAGAGGATGCCCGCCAGGCCGAAGACGACTCCGAGGCCGCTGACGACGCGCAGGCCGCGCGTGCCGCTCGAGAGCACGAGCCGCCAGAAGTGCGAGAGCAGCCGGCGCAGGCTGTACCCCGAGGGACGACCGCCCTCCTCCCGCAGCTCCACGTCGACGTGCGAGATGCGGTCGACGACCCACCCGAGGGCCACGTCGAGGTAGACGCCGGCGCCGGCATACGCGGCCACACTGCGGCCGAGCTCTCCGAGGACGAGGCGGTAGCTCTGGAAGGTCTGGACGGCGCCGCCTGCGAGAAAGCTCGCGAACACCCACTTGGCACCCTTGGACGCGAGGTTGCGTAGCGCCCCGTGCGGTGGCTCGTTGGTCGGCGCCGCGTAGACGAGCTGCGCGTTCTCGTTGAGCGCGACATCGAGGAAGCGGCCGATGTCAGCGGGGTTGTGCTGTCCGTCCTCGTCGAGGGTGACGATCCAGTCGCCGCTGCTCGAGGCCATGCCCGCGAGCGTCGCGGGGTGCTGGCCGTAGTTGCGGCTCAGCCAGATCGGACGAACGAAGTCGTGCTCCCGGGCGAGCGCGGCCATGGTATCGGCCGAGGCGTCCGGTCCGTTGTCGTGCACAAGCAGCCACTCGGTCAGCACCCAGCGGTGCCCGTCGGGAGTGACCTGCTCGCCCATCAGGGCCGTCATCTCCTGCGCGAGGCCCGGGAGGGTGTGCTCCCCCTTGTAGACCGGTGTCACCACCGAGATGCGGTGCGTGCGTTCGGGCTGCTGATCGGCCTGCGGGTCGGACACGGTACGAGCGTAGGGGATCATGATGGTCGCGCCCGCCGGTGTCAGACCGTGGCCTGCTCGACAGCTGAGTCGGGCGGCGTCATCTTGCGACCGAGCCAGATGTAGGCGAGACGCCGGACGTAGGCCATGGCTCGCGCGAGGTTGTCCCCGCGCACCAGGTCGGCTCGCGAGAGCAGCCCGGGATTCTCGGCCGCGAGGCGATGGTGGAAGCGCACGACCTGGTCGGACTGCTGCCGGGCGAGGTTGACGCTCCACTGCGAGGAGCTGAGACGGAAGCTTGCTAGCGACTGGGGCAGCGCATAGAAGTCGCCGAACATGAGGACGTTGCAGTAAGTCTGCTGATCGATAACGTAGGGCTCCGAGTCGGCCCAGCCCCCTACCCGCTCGAGGGCGTCGCGGCGCATGAGGACGCAAGCAGGCTCGCCGAAGATGTTGGATCCGACGATCACCGCGCGCCGGGCCGCGGTGCGCCCTGGCTGCAGCCCGGTGAGTCCGGCGAGACCGCGGGCCTCGGTGATGGTGTTGCTGCGCGCGTCGATGAGCGTGCGTCGGCAGGAGGACAGGACAACCTGGGGGTGCGCCGCCATGGCCGCGACCTGCTGCTCGAGGCAGCGCGGGTTTATCAGGTCATCGCCGCAGACGAGCTTGATGTAGTCGCCGGTCGCCTCACGGGTGACACGGGACCAGTTGGCCGGCGCCCCTCCGCCTGCGGGCGTCTGCATGAGCCGCACCCGAGGGTCCTCGGCGTAGCACTGGATGCGCTCCCACGTGTCGTCGGTGCTCGAGTGGTCGGCGACGAGCAGCTCAAAGTCCGAGAACGTCTGAGTCAGGATCGAGTCGAGGGTCGCTTCGATGAAGTCGGCGTTGTTGTAGGCGGGCACGACGACGGAAACGGTCGGCGGCACAGATCACTTCTCCTGGGGTCGGACGGTGATGGTTTGCGCGCCCGGCGCCGTGGCGACGGGGTCGTCCTCGACGGCGGGCCGGCGGAAGGAGTAGCGGTTGTGACCGACCCAGCTGAGCACCGTCGTCACGAAGGTGATGAGGCACTGGGAGAGGAACGGGTGCCAGTGGAAGAGGTGGACCATCACCCAGAGGAGCACGAGGTTGATGGCGAAGGCCGAGATGTAGACGGTGCTGAACCGTGCGAGGTCGCGCAGCACGTTGCCGTGGACCTTGAAGACGATCTTGCGGTAGAGCACGAACGCACAGAGGATCGAGACAATGTAGGTCAGGACCAGTGCAGGGTAGTGGCCGTAGCCGTTCCACTTCGTGCCGAGCCAGAAGTCGAAGAGCAGGAACCACATCGTGCCGATGGCGGTGTTGAGCCCACCGACGAAGAGGAAGGCGACGCGCCGGTCCTTGATGATGCGAAAGAGCAGTCCGTCCTCACCGCCGACGCCGGGCGGCAGGTCGTCGTGCGGCCTCGGGTCGCTGACGACGACGGGGGCGCCGCGGTCGTGGTCGGAGGGCTGATGCACCCATCGATGGTAGTGGCAGGCGCGTGCAGGGCCCCAATCGACGCACCCGCCCGCGCGCGTCGCACCGTGCGCAGTCCCCGGGGATTCGCCCTCGACCGCACCTTCCGTAGCCCGGGCGACGTAAGTGCCGGGAATGTGCGTCCAAAACCGCACTTCCGGTAGCCCGGGCGACGAAACCGCCGGCACGTGCGACGAAACCGCACATCCGGTAGCCCGGGCGATGGAAATGGCCGGGTATGGGCGGTTGAGCGCACTCTTGGTAGCCCGGGCGGCGAAAAGCTGCCGGTGGGGCAGCCGCGGACTCGGGCCGAGACCCGTCAGGACATGCCGGCGATGTGCTCGATGAGCCCGGTCGTCGACACGGAGGGGGTGCGCGGCAGGTAGACGACGTCGCAGACGTCCTTGACCCAGTCGAACTTGCCGGCCCAGTCGTCACCCATGACGAGGACGTCGGCCTGCTGCTCGATGATGTAGTCGCGCTTCTTCTCGAGCGACTCCTCGAGGAAGACGCCGTCGACGACGCGCAGGCTGCTGATGATCTCGAGCCGCTCGTCCTCGTTGAAGACCGGGGAGCGGCCCTTCTTGGCGAAGTTGAGCGCGTCGGACGAGACCCCGACGACGAGGCGGTCGCCGAGCTCGGCGGCGCGCTGGAGCACCCGGACGTGCCCGACGTGGAAGACGTCGAACGTGCCGAAGGTGATGACGGTCCTCTGGGACAACGGGCTCCTCCTTGAGAGGACGTGCTGGAGTGGTGCGCCGGGCGCAGGAGCGCGGTCGCGCGGTCGCAGCCACGCGGCGCCACCGCGTCAGAGGCTACCGCCTCGCCGCCGCATCACCGAGCGAGGCGGGTGAGGGCACGGGACGCCGCCTGGGCGAGGGTCGTCTCGACGAGACCGGCACCGTCGCTGACCCGGCCCCCGTGCAGCACCGCCTCGGCGACCGCCGCCGGGTCGATGCCGGACAGCTCGACGCCACGCGGACGGGGTGCGAGGTCGCTCGCGACGACCCGCGCACCGAGGGCCAACGCCTCACGCACGATGACGGAGTCGCCGTCCCAGCTCGTCGGCCGCAGGAAGACCCCGGCCCCGGCCAGCACGGCGCTGACCTGCTCCGGGGTGAGGTCGAAGGAGAGGTCCACCCAGTCGAGCGAGGCGACCACCGACCGCAGCGCCTCGAGCTCCGGACCCTGGTGGCCGTAGGCCAGCAGCCGGAGGTGCGCATCCGGCCACTCGGCCCGGACGAGCCGCACGGCCTCGACCCCGGCCTGCGCGTTGTAGTGCGGGAGGCCGGCGTTGGTTGCCAGCACGAGCGCGTGCGGGTCGCGCGGCGTCGCCCCCCGGGCGGCCACGCCCCTCGCGTCGAAGGGGGTGACGACGGTGGTGCGGGCGGCGAGGTCGGCGGGGAGGAGCTCGCGGATCGCGGCGTTGACCACCCAGAGCTCGTCGAAGGTGCGGAGCACGCGGAGCACGGCTCGCCGGCGGGAGGGGGTCATCGCCGACAGCTGCCCGGCGGTCGAGCCGGAGTGGAGCACGAGCGCCTTGGCCCCCGGCAGGGTGGCGAGCAGCGGGGCGAGCTGGGCGGCTCGCCAGAGCCGGGTGATGTGCAGGACGTGAAGAGCACGCCGGCTCCACAGCGACGGCACCGCGCGCGCGGCTCGCGAGGCCGAGCCGGTGTCGACGTAGCTGACGTCGTGCCCCTCGGCTCGCAGCACCTCGGTCATCTGCCGGTGACTGGTCAGCACGCCGCCGACCTCGCCGTGCTCCTGGGCCCACTGCACCACCCGCCCGGGGGTATCGGCGCGGCGCGGCCCGCCTGCGCCGTCGGTCGGGCCGGTGGGGTCGGGGAGGTCGGGGAGGGTCTGCGGCATCAGTCCAGCCTCGAGCTGGTGAGCACGCCGAGCAGGTGCCCTGCTGCAGTGAGGAGGGCCAGCGGAACCATGACGACGACGAGCACCTGGGTGCCGAGCAGGTCACCTCGCAGCACGTCGACGACTGCCGCCGCGAGGGCGAGGAGGCTCGCCTCGACCGCGACGAAGGCCCGGAAGAAGGGCAGGTGGCCGGCTGCACGACGCACGGCGGCGATGCCGGAGACCTTGGACGCAGCGGTCTGCGCGACGTCGTCGAGCAGCGGCCGGCCCGTCTTGGCCCGCGCCACGACGACGAGGTCGGTGAAGGCCTTGTTGACGAGGACGATGACCGCGACGACCAGACCGAGGACCGTGTAGCCGCCGACGTCGGCCGGCTGCGCGAGCGACCAGTCGTCTGCGCGCAGGCCGATCGCGATGGGGATGGAGGCCTCGGTGAGGTAGTGGCCGATGCGGTCGAGGTAGATGCCGGCCGGTGAGAACCGCTGCCGCCAGCGCGCCACCTCGCCGTCCGAGCAGTCGAGCAGGATCTGCAGCTGCATCGCGAGCACCGCGACGAGGGGGCCGACGAGACCGCCGAACGGGATCGCGAACGCCCCGACGACCCCGACGAGGATCATCAGCCAGGTGACCCCGTTGGGCGTGATGTGCGTCGGCAGCAGGGCCCGCGTCGCGTAGATCGACAGGTGCCGGATGTAGAGCGCTCCCGCCCAGTGCTCGGCGTTGTAGCGCGCGATGTGCTCGGGCGGCTGCGCGACGGCCTTGAGCTCCGCGATGCTCGGGCGGTCGTTCGTCGGGTCGTGCGTCACGAGCGCCCATCTTGCCCTGTATGCCGTCGCGCCGGGTCACGAGATCGCACCTCGGGCCGCACGTCTCGGCTCACGAGGACGGACAGTTCCGGTCCACCGCCCGGCCGAGGATGGTGTAGCGCGGCCCGATGAGACTGACGCGGCTCACCCTGAGGACCTCACCTGCGTAGGGCGCGCGCTGGGTCGGGCGAGGGGCGTACTCGCCGAGGACGCAGACGCGCGCATCCGTGAACAGGGACGTGACGTAGCTGGGGTAGCCGGGCTCGCGGCGGTAGTCGTAGATGATGGGCCCCGGCTGGTGGAAGCCGAACCACTCGTAGCCGGCGTCGACCGTCTCGGCGGCGTAGCCCAGTCGCGTCGCCTCGGTGCCGAGGCTCCACTTCGTGCCGTCCAAGGTCGCCGAGGCGTCGACCTGGGCCACCCCGACGAGCGCGAGCACGGCGACCGCGGCGCTCGCGACGATGCGGCCGAGAAGCTGTGGCGCCCGCGACCGTGAGGCGTGGATGGCTGCCGCGGCGAGGAAGGGCACGGCGCCCACGACGTAGCGGTCGAAGGGCCGGCCGTGGGTGATGATGACGACCACGACGACGAGAGCCACGGTGACCACGCCGAAGCTCAGGGCGATGCGCGGCGAGGGGTCCAAGGATCGCAGCGGAGTCGCGCGAGCGACCGCCGGCACGGTGCCCACGTCCGTCGCTGAGCGCCGACGACGACGCCAGGCCACCAGCACGCCCACGCTGCGGGCCACGGCGAACGTGATGAGCAGCGAGGTCGCGACGTTGGCGGCGGCCATGATGCTCCACCAGGCCCGGCCCGAGAACACGGCCGGAGCCACGCCCGCGATGGTGCCGGAGTAGGAGCCGCCGAGCCGCACGTAGTTGCCGACGAGCAGGGGGTAGCCGAGCACGCTCGAGGTGTAGGTGAACAGCGCGACGAGGGCGACGGCGAGCGGCCACCAGCGCAGCAGCATCCGCCAGAGTCCGCCGCGCCACACGGCGAGGGCGACGGGGAACATGAGGAAGCCCGTCGTCGTCAGCAGCCCGGCGAGGACGTAGAAGACCCGCTGTCCGAGCTCGATCTCGGCGCTGAGCGCCCGCGGCCCGACCACGAGGGTGTCGCGCCACAGGAAGAGCGCGGCCGCGAGGAGCACCCAGACGACGCCGACCGCGACGACGGCGAGCAGCAGCGTGACGCGACCCGTGGGCCGGCGGCCGTGCGTGAGCAGCGCCGCGATGAGCACCGCCGCGGCAGCCGCGAGCGAGTACTCCCTCACGCTGAAGGCCAGCAGGGCCAGGCCGAGCGACAGGGCGAGCCACCCCCAGCGCAGGCGCGGCCCGCGCAGGGCCGGCACCGCGGCGCAGAGGCAGAGGACCTGCAGGGCGATGGCCGGCACGTCGGACATGAACGACACGCTGAGTCCGCCCCAGATGGGTCCCACGGCGATCAGGGCGACGCAGAACGCGGCCCAGAAGGCGGCGAGGAAGTGTCGGAAGAAGAAGTAGGCGGCCGCGAGAGCCACGGCCGACAGGAGCGCGACGGCCACCTGCAGCGGTGCGATCTCGGCGCCGAAGACGGCGATGACCGGCTGGGCGGCGACCACCTGTCCCACGAGCAGGGTGCTCGAGTACGGGTCGAACGAGAGGTGGCCAGTGCTCGCGAGCGAGAACGCGAGCCGGTAGTAGACCCAGTCGTCGTTGCGGGCGGCACCGAGGGCGCCGTGCGCGGCGGCGTCGACGAGGTAGAGCCCTGCGACGGCGAGCGCGGCGCACCACGCGAGCACGACCTCGACCCGGAGCAGGCGGGGGCGCGGGACGTCCGTGCCCGCCTGCGGTTGGGCCTGGCCAGAAGGTGGACGGGTCGCATCCGGCGCGGCAACCGCCGCCGTGGCGTCGTTCGGGGCGAGGTCGTCGACCCCCTGCTGGTCGCTCATCCGCTGCCTTCCTGTGGTCGCAGGTGCGCGCGCCATCCGACAGCGGACTCAGCCGCGTAGAGGACGGCCAGCACGGCCGCCCCGGCGAGCAGGGCGAGCGCGGGCTCGGTCAGGGCACCTCCGATGAGGGCCAGCACGACGACGCGCACCTCGAGGCCGGTCCCCCGACGCAGCCACGTCGCCGAGCCGCGCCCGGTCTCGCGGAGGCGGTAGACGTTGTCGTAGACGTGCCAGCACACGACGGCCAGCCACGCGTAGGCAGCGGCGCGGGCCGTCACGTCGGCGCCGGCGGCGAGGAGCAGGGCGGCGGTCTCGATGGCGAGCAGCAGCGCGGGAACCTGCCAGGAGAGCCGCCCGCGGCCGGTGGGCCGGGGCAGCACGGCGAGGTCGCAGAGGTCGGCCAGCTGCCGGTCGGGACGGTCGCCCCGGAACCCGTCGCGGCGGGTGACGGCGCGCAGGAGGCGGCCGCTCTGGGTCCATCCGAAGGCGATCACCGAGGCGACCCCGAGCGCCCAGAGCACGACGGCCGGACTCATCGTGAGCAGTCCCACCGACATGATGAGGTAACGCTCGGCGATCGGCAGGTGGAGCACCTGCTTGACGGCCCGCACCCGTCGAGCACGTGCCCCGGGCGGCGGGGGCACCTCGGTGGGAGCCCCCTCGGGCCCCCCGTCACCGAGCGCCTGGCCGTCGCCGAGCCCGCCACCGAGCCCACCCTCGGGTCCATCAACGAGCCCACCGCCGAGACCGGCGACGACCGGGTGCTCGGGCCAGCCGGGCGCGCCGAGGAGCTGGGCCCTGCGGCGCATCGCGTAGGCGTGGTCCTCGACGTGGCGTGCCGCGAGGACGGCGAGCACGAGCACGGCCAGCCACCAGAGGTCGCTGCCCCTCCGTGCCGCGCCCCAGGCGAGGGCCGCGACCATCGTGAACTCCTTGACGCGGTCGCTGACGGCGTCGAGCCACCCGCCGAGGGGGTTCGAACGGCGAGTGAAGCGGGCGATCTCGCCGTCGACGCAGTCGACGACGAGCGAGGCCTGCAGCAGGACGGCACCGAGCAGCCAGGCCCACCACCACCCGGTGGCGACGGCCGCACACGCAGCCAGCCCCAGCGCGAGGCTCACCGCCGTGACGACGTTGGGCGACCAGTCGCGCCCGAGGCCGTATGCCGTGAGCCTGCGTGAGAGCGGGCGGATCGCGACCGTGGAGAACAGTCCGTCGTTGCCGCGCGAGGCGGCCCGCAGCCGCTGCTGCCACGGTGACCCTGCCGCTCCGGGCGCCTGCCAGTCGCCCCGCTTCACGCCCTGGTGCGTGAGGGTGACCGCGCGCACGGGCAGCCCGGTCCGCACGGCGGCGAGCAGCGCCGCGTCGAACGGCGCGGAGTCGTCCCACCCGGCACGAGCACCCGCGGTCGCCGCGGCCTCGGTCGCCGCGGCCTCCGCGGCCTCCGCAAGGGCGGCCCCCAGCGCGGGGCGGTCGGCGGCGCGGACGCGAAGGACGCCGACGGCATACCCCGTCGGGCCGGTGACGACGCGACCCGCGGCCGCGACGGAGACGACGCGGCGGCCGGCCTCGGAGACCCGCACGACGGCGGGAGCGCCGTCCCGGTCGGCGACCGAGGGGCCGTCGAGGACCGCGGCACACGTGATGTCGGACGCGTCGAGCACGTCGAGCAGGCCGACGGGGCTCATGACGAGGTCTGCGGCCACGAGCACGAGCGGAGAGGCGGCGTCGGACGTGGCGATCGCCGCAGCCTGCGCGAGCACCGCCGGGAGCTCGCCCGACAGCGGGCGCGGCGTGAGGTCGTAGTCGACGGCGAGCCCCGACACCCCGTCACCCCCGTCACCCCCGTCACCGCCGTCGGCCGCGGACGCCGCGGCAGGAGCAGCGGGCTCGGCGCCGAGGACGAGGAGCGTGCCTCCGGCGGAGGTGCCCCGGAGGGCGCGGGCGCGCGGGCTACCGACGAGCGGAGGCCGGCTCCAGGTCACCTCGCCGCGTCCGCGTCCGCGTTGTACTGCTCGATGATCTCCTCGACCGGGCCGTCACCGACGAGCCTTCCCTGCTGGAGGTAGAGCCCGCGCTTGGCGAAGCGGCGCAGGTCGGCCTCGCTGTGCGACACCATGAAGAGCGTCTTGCCACCGGCCAGCATGTTCTCCATGCGCAGATAGCACTTCTCGCGAAACGCGCGGTCGCCGACGGCGAGCACCTCGTCGACGAGCACGATCGGCTCGTCGAGGGTCGTGATGAGCGCGAAGGCGAGACGCACCTGCATCCCCGAGGAGAAGTGCCGGTAGGCCATGTCCATGCCCGCCCGCACCTGGGGGCCGGCGAAGTCGACGATCTCGTCGTAGCGCTCGTCCATCTGCGCCTTGCTCAGCCCGTGGAGGCCGCCGGCGAGGTAGAGGTTGTCGCGGGCGGTGAGCTCGCCGAGGAAGCCTCCGGTCAGCTCGATGAGCGGGGCCACTCCCCCACGCACCTTGACGCCGCCCTCGTCGGGGATCATGACGCCGGCGATCATCTTGAGCAAGGTGCTCTTGCCGCTGCCGTTGCCTCCGACGAGGCCGACGGCCTCACCCTGCTCGACCGTGAACGAGATGTTGCGCAAGGCCCAGAAGGTGTCCTTGGGCGCGAGGTTCTTGCCCTTGAAGACGATCTCGCGCAACGACATCTTGCGCCGGCGGCTGCGGTAGAACTCGATGCCGAGGTCCTTGGCCTCGATGACTGGACGCATCAGATTTCCTTGAGCACGGGGGCTTCGAGCCTCTTGAACACGATGGTGCCGGCGATGAGGGTCGCGAACGTGATGACGAAGGACGAGATGATCGACGGCACGTTGAGCTCGTGCGGGAAGAACCCGGCACGGTACATCTCGAGGATCCCGGCCATCGGGTTGAGCAGCAGGATCTTCTGCAGCACGGGAGGCGCCGCGTGCACGCCGTAGATGATCGGGGTCGCGTAGAAGCCCATCCGCAGCGCGATGCGCACGATCCTCGGCATGTCGGTGAAGAGCACGGTCACCGGCGCGAGGATGAGGCCGACCCCCACGGAGAGCAGGAACTGCAGCACGATCGCGACCGGCAGCAGGACGATCCGGTAGTGGATCTTCGTCTCACCGACGGCGATGAAGAAGATCGCGAAGCCGAACATCACCGGCAGCGAGAGCAGGAACTCGATGCCCTTGGCGACGACGATGCGCACGACCCAGAGCTCGCGCGGGAGGTTCGTCGAGCGGACGAGGCGCGACTCCGCGAGCAGGGCGCGCGACGTCTCGGTCGCGCACTGCGAGAACCACTGCCAGGCGAGCACCCCGATGACGATGAAGAGGACGTAGGGCTGGTAGCCGACGTGCCGGGCCTCGAAGATGTAGGTGAAGACGACGAAGTAGATCAGCGCCATCGCGAGCGGGTCGAGGATGGTCCACAGGTAGCCGATCGGGCTACCGGCATAGCGGACGTGCAGGTCGCGCCTCACCAACGTGTCGAGGACCTGCCTCCGGGCGATGATGCCTCGCGCCTGGGGCAACAGGATCATGCGAGCGAGTCCTACCTTCTGAGGTGTGGGGCTGAGAGCGGCGGCGCGGCGTGAGCCGCCCGGCCGGGCCGGCGCCGAGGGGAAGTCTAGGCCCCCGATCATGGGTGGCGCCCGCGCCGTGCCCGTATGCCGTCCGGGAGGAGTCTGTGCCCTCGGGGTCCCACCGTTACCCTTTGCCAGACACAACTGACTCCGACGACGACGACACCTGACGGACACCAAGGGGCGAATCACGTGCTGGGCCGATCTGAAGCGAAGCAACGGGCGAGTCGGGCGATGCACGCGGTGCGTCGCTCGATCCCGCACCACAGGTGGGAGGCCGTCCGCGACCGGCTCCACCCGGCCCTGCGCCAGACGCTCGCCGCCGCGCTGACGCCGTCGACCCCGAGCCTCGGACGGGTCTCGGTCATCGTGCCCTGCTACAACGTCGAGGAGTACCTGCCCGACTGCCTCGACAGCATCATCGGCCAGAAGTACCGCGACCTCGAGATCATCGTCGTCATCGACGGCAGCCCCGACGCCAGCGCCGAGATCGCTCGCGGCTACGCCCGCTGGGACCGGCGCGTCACCGTCGTCGAGCAGCCCAACGCCGGCCTCGGCGCGGCCCGCAACACCGGGATCCGCGCCGCCCGGGGCGAGTTCATCGCCTTCGTCGACTCGGACGACACCCTGCCCCCCAAGGCGATCGCGACGATGGTCTCCTGCCTGTCGACGTCGGGCTCCGACTTCGTCGTGGGCAACCTCCAGCGCCGCAACGCCGCCCGCAGCTGGGTGCCGGCCTGGGCCCAGGAGGTGCACCGGCGCGACCGCACGGGCCTCACCCTCGACGAGTTCCCCGAGGTGCTCGCCGACGTCTTCGCCTGGAACAAGCTCTTCCGCCGCAGCTTCTTCGACCGCGCCGTCGGCTCCTTCCCCGAGGGCATCCGCTACGAGGACCAGGAGCCGTCGGCAAAGGCCTACGCGAGCGCCGCCGCGTTCGACGTGCTCCACGAGGTCGTCTACTCCTGGTACGTCCGCGGCGACGGCACCTCGATCACCCAGCAGAAGTCCAACATCGTCGACCTCGCCGATCGCCTGACCGTCATGTCCAACGTCGCCGACGTGCTGCGCGAGCGGGCGAGCGCCAAGGTCCGGCACGAGTGGCAGGCGAAGTCCGTGGGCCTCGACCTGCGCGCCTACTACAACGAGGTCCCCCGCACGGGCGACGACTACTGGCACGCGCTCGCCTCCGGGGTGCACGCCGTCACCAAGGACATGGACGATCACGCCTGGGGACTCGTCAGCCTCCACGACCGGCTCCTCGCCCGGATGGTCGAGCAGGGGCACCGCGACGACATCCGCATCGCGCTGCGCCGGCGCAACGAGGTGGGCGACGCGTGGGAGACCGACCTCACGGTGGAGCCGCCCCAGGCCCGACCGCTCTACCTCGAGGACCTGCAGACCTACCGTCCGACCGCGAGCGACCTCGCCCTCACCGACGTCGACAACCGGATGCGCATCGTCGGCTTCGGCTACGAGGTCGACGGCGACGAGCTCGTCGTCAGCGGCATGGCCTGGGTGCCCGGGCTCGACCTCGCGAGCACGCCGTCGACGCTCGAGGCGCACCTCGTCGACGAGACCGTCGAGGGGCCCCACACGCCCGACTCCGACATCGTGCTGTCGGTCGAGCGCTTCGACGACGCGACCCTCGACGAGCTGGCCGGCTGGTCCTCGCCGAGCCAGGCCACCACGGGTTTCCGCGTGCGCATCGACCTCGCCGACCTCGCCGCGGCCCTCGAGGCCCGGCACCCGGCCGTCGACGACGTCGTCGAGTCGCACCCTGGCTGGCACCTCGAGCTCGAGCTCGCCGTCGCGCGACCGGACGGCGCTTTCTCCCACAGGTGGCGCTCGCCGCTGACGTCGTGGGACCGGCGCTGGACCGGCAACGACCTCGAGGTCTCGCCGCTGCACGACGGCAAGCGCGTCGTCGCCCTGCACTCCGCTGCGCGCGGCGTGCACTTCCACCTCTTCGCGCCGCAGGTCACGGCGACGACGGCCCGTCTCGAGGGGCGCGACCTGCACCTCGTCGCGACCACGACCGGTCCCGACCCGATCACGGAGTTCACCCTCTCGTGCGGCAAGGTCGGCCTGCGCCGCTCGTTCCCCGCTGTCGCCGTGGACGGCGGCTACGAGGCCACCCTCGCCGTGCCGCCGCTGCCCCTCGGCGCCTCGCCGGTCGTCGACCACCAGTGGGGGGTGCGTGCCGTCGTCGGCGGCGAGTCGCTGCCGATCGTCTGGGCGGGCTCCACGGGCGAGCTCTCGAGGATCTCCCCGCACACGAGCGGCCTGCGTCTGGGCGTCTTCGGCCCGGGCCGCGTGCGGCTGCTCGACCGCAAGCTGCACGCCACCGTCCACCGGGTCGACGTGGCCGACGACCTGCGCTCCTTCACCGTCACGGGGTATGCCGCCGCAGACGTCGGTGCGCAGCCGCGCCTCGCGCTCGTGTCCCACCAGGGAACGGGGCTCTGGACCCCCGAGGACGTGCGCCACGACCTCGCCACGGGACGCTTCGACGCCGACTTCTCCCTCACGACGCAGGCCTGGGGCACGACGGTGGCTCGGGCGACCGGCGCCTACTCGCTCCGCCTGCTGCACGGCGACGGCGACGTCGACCGCGCCGTCTGGCTCCCCGTCGCGCCGCACGCCGTCGACGACGTCAGCCCGCGCTTCCTGCACTGGCACCGGGCCGGCGACATCGCCTTCCGTTTCACCCTGACCTCGCGGGCCCGGGCGCTCTGGGTCAACACGCGGAGCGCGGTGCCCGAGGAGGACTGGAACCGCGCCGGGCAGTGGTCGATGCGACGCGGCATACCGGCGCTGCTGTCGTCACCGATCGAGGACGGCGTGCTCTTCTCGACCTTCGGCGGGCGGTCGGCGGGCGACTCGCCTCTGGCCCTGCACGACGAGCTCGTGCGGCGCGACTACCCGCACCGGCTCGTCTGGGAGGTCGCCGACGGCACGTCCGTCGTGCCCGACGGCGCCGAGACCGTCGTCATCGGCACCCGCGAGCACCTGCGTGCGCTGCACACCTCGCGCCACCTCGTGGCCAACAACAACTTCCCCTTCTACTACCGCAAGCACCCGGACCAGACCTACCTGCAGACGTGGCACGGCACCCCGCTCAAGAAGATCGGCCAGCACGTGCCGGCCCAGGGCCTGTCCCTGTCCTACCGCGACCTCATGAGCCGCGAGGCGAAGGCCTGGGACCTGCTGCTCGCGCAGAATGACTTCGCGAGCACGACCCTCCCCGAGGCGCTCGAGTTCGAGGGTGAGGTCCTCAACGTCGGCTACCCCCGCAACGACCTGCTGAGCACGGGCTCCGACGCCGACCGCGCCCGCATCCGGACGCGCCTCGGCGTCTCGCGGGACGCCCGGCTCGTGCTCTACGCGCCGACGTGGCGCGACAACGTGCGCACGGCGACCGGCGGCTACGCCATGGTCAACCACCTCGAGCTCGATGCCGTCTCGCACGCCTTCGGGGCCGACTCCGTGCTGCTCGTGCGTGGTCACAGCAACACGCCGGGGCTCGGCGACGCGACGGCGTCGAACGTCGTCGACGTGTCGCGCTACCCCGACATCACCGAGCTGATGCTCGTCGCCGACGTCCTCGTCACCGACTACTCGTCGATCATGTTCGACTTCGCGAGCACCCGCCGGCCGATGCTCTTCCTCACCCCCGACCTCGCGGAGTACGCCGGCTCGACGCGCGGCTTCTACCTCGACTTCGCCGAGATCGCGCCGGGTCCGCTGCTCACCTCGACCGACGAGGTGTTGCGCTCGCTCACCGCGCTCCCCCAGCTGGAGACGACGTATGCGGACCGCTACGACACCTTCCGCACCACCTTCGCGCCGCGTGACGACGGTCGCGCGGCGGCACGGGTCGTCGACGCCGTCTGGGGCCGCTGACGGGCCCTCCCGCGCGGCTGACCTGTCGCTGACGGGCCCGCGGCCCGTCAGGCCTACGGGACGGCGCCGATGGCGCGCTCGAACTCCTGCACGACCGCTGCGTTGTAGCCCTCGGGGTCGAAGTCCGTGCGGGGCACGCGTCCCTCGACGGCGGCGACCATCCCGTCGGCCAGGGCGTCCACGGTGCGCTCCACGACGAGGCCCTCCCCCGGGCCCAGCGCCGAGCCGACGGAGTCGAACGACGTGGACACGACGGGCAGTCCGAGGGTACGCGCCTCGAGGATGACCATCGGCTGCCCCTCGTAGTCGCTCGACAGCACGAAGCACTCGGTGGCGGCCATGATCGACCAGGGGTTGCGCTGCAGCCCGACGAAGAGGACGAGCCCGCTGAGCCCGAGCCGGGCGACGAGCGCCTCGAGGTCGACGCGCAAGGGGCCGTCGCCGACGACGACGAGCCGGATCTCGGGGTGCCTCCGGTGCGCGAGCTGGAAGGCCTCGACGAGCCGGGTGTGGTTCTTCTCCGGCGACACGCGCCCCACCGTGACGAAGACGTAGGGATCGGCGCCGTCGTCGGTCGCTCGCAGCCGGTCGAGCGTGCCCTCGGGCGCCGCCTCGCTCGCCCCGCTCACAACCCGCTGGACGTCGATGGTGTTGCGCGCGGCGGCGAACTTCTCCCGGGGCGCCCACTGCGCCAGGGACCGGGCGTTGATGTCGCGCAGTGCCTCCGACACCGAGACGACGTGGTCGAAGCGGGCGTAGCTCGTGAAGACGGCACGCAGGTTCGCCTCGTGCGGTCTCCTGCCCTGGACCTCGCGCATCTGGTCGGCGAGCAGGTCGTTGTGCTGCCACACCGAGCGGGAGCGCGCCGGTGCGTGCCCGAGCAGGAAGGTCCACGCCGGCGAGTAGCCGCTGAAGTCGACGACGTGGTCGAAGGAGGCCGAGCCGACGACTCGTCGCCAGTCCTGGGCGAGCGCGGCGTCGATCTTGGCCAGTGCCTCGGGTGGGACCGCATCGATGTGGCCGCGCATCATCCGGCGGCGATTCAGCCAGTGCGCCTTGCTGATGGCCGGCGTGCCCTGGCGCACGAACAGGCGCACCCGGGGGTCGATCGCCTCGGCGTTGGCCCGGCGGTCGTCGTTGTCGATCGGGCCCGTGACGACCGAGACGTCCCACCGGGTGTGGTCGAGGCTGCGCAGCAGGTTGAGGGCCGAGCTCGTGATGCCGTTCGACATCATCCCGCCGAGGTAGAGCATGAGGGTGCGGCGCCCGTCGCGCCGGGTTCGCCGCACCAAGTGCCCGTCCCGGCGCCCCCGCACGACGACGTCGATGACGCGCTGGGTCGCCCCGCCGTCGTCGCGAGGAGCGAAACGGGCGCGCGCGGCGGCATACGGACGTCCGTGGCTGACGGCGGGGTCGAGGGCCGTGCCCGTGCCGACGGCAGCGACGACGTCAGCGAGCTCACGCGCCGAGCCGACCTGGGGGCCCGGCAGCTCGTCGGGAGTGAGGTAGCACCCGCGGTAGCCGTCGTACTCCTCGCGGTCGGGCGTGTGGAAGACGATCGGGCGACCCGTGCTCAGGAAGTCGAAGAAGATGCTCGAGTAGTCGGTGACGAGCACGTCGGTGATGCCGAGGACGGCGTTGGTCGGCAGGTGGTTGGGCACGAGCCGGCCGGCGAGGCGCGGCTCGGCGGCTGCGAAGCGGTAGACCTGCTGGTGCACCTTGAGCAGCACCCGGTGCCCGGCCGGCAGCAGCTGCTCGAGCTCGTCGACGAGGGCGGCGAGGTCGGCGGCGTCGTTGCGCGGGGTGTGGAACGACTCGCCCTTCCATGTCGGGGCGAGCAGGACGAGGCGCTGCCCGGCTCCGATCACGACACCCTCGGCCCGCAGGCGCGCCCGGGTGCGCTCGAGCCGGTCCGCGTCGGCGAGCTGGAGGTCGGTGCGGGGGTAGCCCACCTCGACGAGCTCGCCCGGAGCGATGTTGACGAGGCGGTAGGCGTGCTCGTACATCTGCTCCGACATGAACGCGCTCGTCGAGAGCAGGTAGTCGGCCATCATGAAGTTGCGCAGCACGTTCCGGGCCCCCCAGCCGCCCTGCGCCTCGTCGTAGCCCATCGCTTTGAGCGGCGTGCCGTGCCACGTGTTGAGGTAGGTCTGGCCCGGTCGCTTGCCCCAGTCGGGCGGGAAGGTCGCGTTGTTGACGAGCAGCCCCGCCGTCGCCAACGCCCGGTGGTAGGGGACCGAGCCGCGCCGCACGAAGCGCACCCGCGGGTCGTCCGCGAACTCCGCGACGGTCGAGGCGTATGCCGCGAGGTCGGCGAGCACCCAGACGTGACGGAGGTGCTGCTGCTCGGGGTCGGCGAGCAGCGCCCGGAAGATCGCCTCGGGGTTGCAGAGCATGCCGTTGCCGGCGAACGACTCGTAGACGACGAGGTCGGGGTCGACCGGCAGCGACCGCGCCGCCGCCTTGAGCTCGTGGGGTGCGGCCTGCCCGACCTTGCGGGCAAGGCGTCTCAGCTCGCGCACCGGGCGGGGCAGCTCCATGAGGGTGGACTCCTTGGTCTGCGGGGGTTGCTGGGGGTTCGTTCCGGGCCGCCGGGTGTGCCCGGCGCTGCTCCGGGTGCCCGGTGCTGCTCCGGGTGCCCGGGGCCGCCCGCAATCGTAGTGACCCCCGCACGATCACCCGCAGTCCGTCCGAAGGGGGCCAGCCCGATTGCCGTGCTGGGTGACGATGTCGGTACAGTCGCCCCGGCCATCGACGACGACTGCCGGACGACGAGAGGGGTGGTGCAAGTGCTCACGCCGGGCACCACGTCGTGGAGCGACACCGCTCTCGTCTTCCTGGTCGCGGCGGCACTCGTCTTCCTCCCCGGTCTTGCCGGAGGGCTGCTGCTCCGCTTGCGCCCCCTTGCCGCGCTGGCGGTCGCTCCGCTGCTGTCGACGAGCTGTCTCTCGGTCTCGACCGTTGTCGCATCGGCACTCGGACTGCGCTGGGGGGTCCTACCACTCGTCGTCGGATCGCTCGTGACAGCCGCCGTGGCGGCCCTCCTCGGGGCCATCGCTCCCCGTGTCAGCGCCTCGCTGGCGGCTCGTCGCCCGGGCCCGAGCCGTTGGCTGGAGCGACCGGTCGGACCCCGCTTCGACGCCGTGTGGTGGACGACCGTCGCGAGCGCGCTCGTGGTCCTGCTCCTCGTGCTCGTCACCGTGCGGACCGAGCTGCGCACGCCCGAGGCGCTCCCCCAGGGCCCCGACACCATCTTCCACGTCGCCGCGCCGCAGTGGGGGCTCGAGAGCGGCACCCTCTCGTCCTTCGAGATCGGACGATTCAACTTCCCGACGTGGTCCGGCTTCTACCCCGCCGCGTTCTACGCCTTCACGGGGACGATCGCGCTCATCACGGGTGCGTCGGTCGTCGTCTCGACGTCGGTCTTCGTCCTCGTCCTCGTCGGGCTGGTCTGGCCGCTCGGGTGCATCGTGCTCGCGCTCACCCTGCTCGGCCGCCGGGTGGTCGTCGTGCTCTCAGCCGCGTTCCTCAGCGTGGCCTTCACGACCTACCCCTACATGCTCATGGGCTTCGGGGTCCTGTGGCCCAACCTGCTGGGTCAGGCGATCCTGCCTGCTGCACTGGCGGCCCTGGTGGGGGTCTTCCGGGCCCTCGGCAGACCGCCGTATGCCGTTGCCGACCGCCTGCGCTCGGGTCTCGTCCTCGTGGCCGGGCTCCCCGGTGTCGTCATGGCGCACCCCAACGCTCTCGTCAGCCTGTGTGTCTTCGGTGGTCTGCTCGTCCTCGGCCGCGTCCTGGGGTTCATGACCCGTCAGCCGACGTGGCCACGCCGGCTCGCGGTCCTGGGCGCCATCGTCCTCACGCTCGGCGCCGGTGCGATGGCCACCGTCGTCCTGCGGCCGGCATCCATGCTCGGCACGGGGGCCGCGGGCCCGGAGCGGCCCACTGACCTCGCGTGGCTGGACCTGCTGACCTTCGCCCCGCGCCTGACCCGCCCGTTGCCGCTGCTCGCCGCGGTCGTCGGCCTGGGAGTCGTGGCGCTGCTCGTGCGCCACCGTGGAGCCCGTTGGGTCGTGCCCGCCCTGATCGCGATGCTCTCCCTCTACTGGTTCAACATCGCGGTCGACACCGACGTCACGCGGTGGTTCACCTGGCCCTGGTACAACAACGCCGTCCGCCTCCACTCCGTGGCGATCCTGCCGGCCGTCGTCGCGGCGACTGCGGGGCTGCTCGCCCTCGTGGACCTGGTCGCGCGACTCGCCTCCCGTCGCTGGAGCCCCACCGTCGCCACCACCGTCGCAGCAGTCGTGGTGCTCGGCGCGATGAGCCTCGACGTCGGTGCCCAGCTCGACGCGCACCGGCACATCCTGCACCGCTACTTCCATCCGAAGCCGCCCGACTCCTGGGTGAGTGGCCCGGAGCTGCTGGCGCTGCGGCAGCTCTCGACGCACCTGCCAGAGGATGCGGTCGTCGCCGCCAACCCGTGGAACGGCGCCACGTACCTCTACGTCGTCAGCGGTCGGCACCTGCTGGTCCCGACGGAGAAGACCAACACACCCGGTGACCGCCGGCTGCTGGCCGCGAGTCTCGACCGGGTCGGCACGGACCCGAAGGTGTGCGCCGCGGCCAGCCGGCAAGGCGTCACCCACGCCATCACGGGCGGACAGCCCTTCTCCTGGGCGGGCAGCCGGGTCGAGGAGTACTCCGGCATCGACGGCGTCGGCAGCTCGCCGGCGTGGCGACGCGTTGCGACGTCCGCGCCGTTCACGCTGTACGAGCGGGTGGGCTGCGCAGCCGGCTCGTGAGCGCACCCCACCACCCCGGCTGCCTCTTGGCGAGCGGTGGGCGGCCGGTCTGCCACCGTGGTGCTGCCGGTCTGTCGGCCCGGCGGTGCTCTGGTCAGCGGGTCAGGCGGCGCGGGCTGGTGATGAAGCCGATCCCCCACGCCCAGTGCATCGTCGCGAGCACGGCCGGCGTCGCGACCCGGGTGCGAGCGGACTCACCGCGCGAGATGGCGGCGCCACCCGCGACGATCCCGGCGGCATACGCGGCGGGCACGGCCCACGCGGGGGCCCAGAAGAAGCCCGCCACGGTGGCGGCGGTCGTCACGACGACCATCGTGGGGGGCGCGAGGTAGCGGGGGTTGATCGTGCCCTCGTGGTGACGAGCCACGACGCGGCGCCACCGGCCGTAGTGGAAGTACTGCTTGGCGAGGGCCGTGACCGAGGCCCGGGGCCGGTAGGTCACCCGCAGGTCCGGGGTGAACCACACGGTGCCGCCGGACTCGCGGATGCGGTGGTTCATCTCCCAGTCCTGGGCGCGGGCGAAGTGGGGGTCGTACCCGCCCACGCGCTCGAGCGCCGAGCGACGGAACACGCCGAGGTAGACGGTGTCGGCCGGACCGGGCTCACCACCGGTGTGGAAGCGAGCGCTGCCGACCCCGATGGGGCTGCGCATCGCGCACGCGACGGCGCGCTCGAAGTCGGTGCTCCCCCGGGCGTCCATGATGCCGCCGACGTTGTCGGCGTCGACCCGCTCGAGCTCCGCGACCGCGACGCGGATGTAGTCGTCGGGGATCTCGGCGTGGCCGTCGACACGGACGATGATCTCGCCGGTCGCGGCGCCGATGGCGGCGTTGAGCCCGTCCGGGGTGCGTCCGGACGGGTTGGGTACGAGACGGACCCGGGGGTCGTGCGCGGCCACGTCGGCTGCCACCTCGTCGGTGCGGTCACGCGACGGGCCGAGGGCGAGCACGACCTCGAGCGGCCCCGGGTAGTCCTGGGCGAGGATCATGGCCACGGCGTCGCGCAGGTGCCGCTCCTCGTTGAGCAGCGGCATGATGACGCTGACCGGAGGGGTGGCCCCAGAGGTGGCGGTCACGCTGTCGTCCTTCGTCGTCGTCGGGCTTGGGCCGCAGGCGGCCGAGGGCGGCTGAGTCCGATCCAGCCGGCCGGGTCGAGCGCGGGCAAGCCTACTTGAGCGACCAGCCCGGGCTGAACCGTCGCGGCCCGGGCGGGACGGGAGCGAGACGGAGCCGTGCGGGGGCCGGTCGGGCGCCGCGGTCCGGGTGGTTGTCGCGGTTGCGGGTGGCGTGCGGGGCTCGTGTGACACCATCGTCGCGTCCAGCACCCAGCGACGGGACGACCTCGATGACGACACCTGCCCGGCACGGCTCCGAGACCCCGCGTCTGCCGGCCTTCGAGCGGGTGCGCCACTGGCAGCTGACCCGAAGCCTCGAGTCCGTGCCGGTGAGCGAGGTCGTCGTCGAGCGTGGCGTCCGCGTGGCCATGTCTGACGGCACGGTCCTGCTCACCGACCACTGGGTGCCGACGACGCCCAGCCCCGGCGCGCCCGTCCTGCTGACGCGCACGCCCTACGGGCGGGACGGGTTCGGCGCCGAAGCACTCACCTTCGCGGAGCGCGGCCACCACGTCGTCGTGCAGAGCTGCCGGGGGCACTTCGGCTCGG
Source organism: Humibacillus xanthopallidus (assembly GCF_006716675.1). Taxonomy (GTDB): domain Bacteria; phylum Actinomycetota; class Actinomycetes; order Actinomycetales; family Dermatophilaceae; genus Humibacillus; species Humibacillus xanthopallidus_B. The sequence continues at coordinate 305,986 of NZ_VFPM01000001.1, forward strand.
AGGGGACGTTCAACCCCTTCTTCGACGAGACCTCCGACGGTCTCGACTGCGTCGCGTGGATCGAGGAGCAACCCTGGTTCACCGGGCGGATCCACACCTACGGCGGCAGCTACGTCGGCATGACGCAGTGGGCGCTCACGCCGCGGCTGCCCGACTCGGTCGAGGCCATGGTCATCGGCATCTCGGCCCGGTCGTTCCTGCGCTCGATCATCCACCACCGCGGGGGGTTCGGCCTCGAGACCGCCGTCGCCTGGCACGTCGTGCTCGGCTCGATGGAGGACTCGGCCGTGAGGCAGGTCCGCACCCAGCTCGCCGCGCGGGGCGCCGTGGCGCGTGGCGGCGACGCGATCCCCCCGACACGGGCGGTCGAGCGGGCGACGGGCACCGACACCCCGTTCTTCCAGGACTGGTTGGCCCACGACCCCGACGACCCCTGGTGGGCACCGACCGACTTCGAGCTGTCTCCCTCCGTCGTGCCCCCGCTCGTGCTCGTCGCCGGCTTCTACGACCTCTTCGGCCATGCCCAGGTCGAGGACTTCGTCGCCCTCCGTGCGGCCGGTCGGCCCGTGCGGCTCGTCGCCGGTCCGTGGACGCACGTGTCACCCGAGATCAGCCGGGTCGCGATCGCGGAGTCGTTGCGCCAGCTCGCCGGGGTCGAGGCCGCGCACGCCGAGCCGGCAGTGCGCATACGGCCGATCGGCGGGTCCTCCTGGCTGAGCTTCGACGCGTGGCCCCCGCCCGGCCACCTCCTCACCCTGCACCCGCACGAGGACGGCAGCCTGCGCCCCGACCCTCCGGCGCGCGCGGCGCGGGTGGGCTACCACTACGACCCCGCGCAGCCCACCCCGATGGGCGGTGGCCGGTCGCTCAACGTCTGGACCGCCGGGCGCCGTGACCAGAAGGTCCGTGAGGAGCGCGACGACGTGCTCGTGTGGACGAGCGGCCCGCTGACCCGCGACACCCTCGTCGCGGGCGAGGTCGAGGTCACCGTCGAGATGGCCTCGACCAACCCGACCGTCGACCTCTTCGCCCGCCTCTGCGAGGTCGACCGGCGGGGCCGGTCATGGAACCTCGCCGACGGCTACCTGCGCGCCACGCACGACGGCACCGAGCGCGGGCGGCTCGGACCCGTCCGCCGCCACGTCGTCACCCTCGGGGCGATGGCGGCGCAGGTGCGCCGCGGCCACCGCCTGCGGCTGCAGGTCTCGAGCGGCGCGCATCCCCTCCACCTGCGCAACCCCGGCACCGACGACCCCGTGCGCGACTTCAGCAAGCTCGTCGGCAGCGACCAGCAGGTCGGGCTCGGCCCGGCCTCCACCCACGTCGTCATCCCGATCGCCGAGGTGCCCGGCTCCTGAGTGCGGACTCGGAGCCGTCGCGGGCCCGGCCTCAGCCCGGACGGGTCGCCGACACGGTGACCGTGACGACGGATCGGCTGCCGGCCGGGGCCTTGTCGCCGGACGCGACGGCGCGGGCCACGACGTTCGCCACCGTGCCGGGGTCGCTCGCGAGGGCGCCACTGCCCTGCCAGCCACCGATGGGTCCGCCGCGGTTGTCGATGAAACGCCACTGCGCGTCGAACTTCGCGTGCACGTCCTGGCCGACCTCGGCGGGCGTGCGGGGAGAGGCGTAGACGACCGTGGCCGTCGACGAGTTGCGGATGGCCGCATTGCCCCCGCCCTTGGCACTCGTCCTCGACAGCTCCGCGGCTCCAGGGGGGACACTCAGGACGTCGAGCGTGAGGAGCCTGTCGATGACCTGCTGGTCGGCTGCATCGGTGTTCGTGCAGGCACCGAGCCCGGCCGCGACGACGACCACGGCGGCCGCCGTGAGCGTCGTCGCCACCGCGAGGCGTCTAGCCCGTCCACGCATCATGCCTCCAGTCTCGTCCGTCGCGGGGCACCCTCGGGGCGCATTCGCACCGCCCCGCCGCTACCCCGTCGCGCCCCCACGGGAGGCAGTCGGCTGCGGCGTTCACAGCGTCGCCTGCAGCGTCGAGGCATACCCGGTGAGGCGTGCGCGCCAGTCCGGGTCGACGCCGGTCGCCTTGCCCACGTCAGTGACGAAGACACCGAGGAGGCTGCGGGCCGTTGCCGGATCGCCGCCGGCGATGGCCCGGGCGACCCGCTCGAGGCGGTTCGACTCCGAGACGTAGAGACCGAACGGCGACACGGCGTCGCTGTCCTGCGCCGCCTTCCACATCTGCTGCAGCGTCGTGACGTTGGGGGTGCCCCCGACCCACTGGCTCGAGTCGAGGACTCGGGTCTGGACCTGGTGGACCCGGTCGGTGTTGCGAGGGTTGTCCACGGCAGTGAGGGTCAGCCCGGTGAGCGAGTACCGGCCGGAGCCGTTGGCTCCGACGAGCTCACCCGGGAAGTCGACGGAATACGCGGGCCGTCCCGCTGGGAGGGTCACCGTCCTGTCGAACGTCCCGACGACGAGCCCGGTCGGCGAGAGCAGCGTGGCCGAGAGCAGGTAGTCGCCGGGCGTCGGAACCGACACGGCACCGGCGAAGCGCAGCGTGTCATAGCGCCCGTCGCGGTTGCTGTCGACGCTGCTCGGGGCAGGACGCGACAGGACCACCTGCGCCGTCGGCACCTGAGCCGTCGCGAAGGGACCGGTCGAGCCGATCGTCGTCTGTCGAGCGACGATCCGACGGGTCGCGGTCCCCTCGGTGAGGACGGCGGCGGTGACGTCGTAGGGCCCGTCGACACCGGTCAGGAGGAGCTCGCGGACGGGGACGTCGAGGTTGACGACACCGGCTCCCTCCTGCAGCTGCGCGCTGCCGCCCGCGCTCAGGACGGCGCCGGCGCTCGTCGCGAGGTCCACCGCGACCTGGTAGGTCCCGGCGGCCGCGACGTCGACCCCGACGGGAATCCGGAACACGTCCGGCTTGCCGTCGCCGGTCGTGTCGACGAGCGACGTCCCGCCGACTCCGGTGAACGACCCGGTGCCGTCGGCCACGACGACGCCGCTGGTCAGCATGCGCGAACGGCCGGCGACGTCCACGCTGATGTCGACCGGGACGAAGCTGCCGGCCGGCGGCAGGAACGAGCCGCGGAAGACGTCTGCCGCGGAGTCGTACGTGAGCGTCGTCGTGCGCTGCGTCGCCCCGTCCTGCCAGGCTGCGGAGACGGTGCCGGCCTTGGCCGCGGCCGAGCTGACGCCCGGGACCTTGACGGCAAGCTGCGTCGCCGCTCCGGGCGCCCCCGGGGTCACGGTCACGGTCGCCGTGGTCGGCCCTGCGAGGACGGTGCTCAGCAGGCCGACCTGCGCGGCGCCGCTCGGCGTGACCTGGACGCGGCGAGTCTGGCCGGCGAGACCCGTCAGGGCGACCTGGTAGCCGGTGTCACCGAAGAGGTCGACCGGGGTGACGGTCGCCGACGTGTCGGGCGCCCCGGCCGTGTCGGTGACACTGACGGTCGCCGTGACACCCGCCGGGAGGACGACGGTCGCCCGCGCGCGGTCGCCCCCCTCCGGGTCGACGGTGAACGCCGCCGGAGTGGTCGGGGAGCCGAGGGCCGTGCGCGGCACCTGGTCGGCCGACGCCGCCGAGCCGAAGACGTCATCGGTCGACGTGGTCGAGGTGCTCGACGTGCTGGCCGAGGCGCGAAGCGCGGTCCGGCCCCCGCAGGAGCCGCCCGCCAGCCACTGGTTGCCCACGCTGTCGAGCGGGTAGAGCTCGGCGAGCACTCTCGTGATCGGGCAGGCGCCGGTGCGCATCCCCGTGTGGTCGGCGTCGAAGAGGGGCGAGAGGGCCTGCGCCAGCCCGTCGCTGTATGCCGTGGTGCGCGCGAACGCACTCTCGACGCAGACCACCGTGTCGCCGTGCATGATGCCGTCCGCCCCGCCCTTGCACTTGGCCAGGGCGTTGGCGCCGTTGCACGACACGCGTCCCGTGCCCCCGCAGTCCCCCGCGGCCACGACCTTGAGGTGCTCCGGGTGGTCACGGACGATGACGTTGAAGACGTCCCGCATGTAGCCGGTCTGGAGGTCGAAGAGGCCGTCCGCCTCCGTCTCGCAGGGACCCATCTCGGCGAACGGCTTGTCGCCGATTCCGAACGGCAGGCGCCGCAGGACGCACAGCGTGTCGGCCGAGCCGGAGCCGCCGTTGGGTGTGGCCAGCATGCCGAGCGAGTCGAACAGCTCGGGGTGGTTCCACATCGCCACCCGTGTGTCGAGTCCGCCCTTGGAGTGGGCGATGACGTTCGCCTTCGGCGCGCCCGCCTGCGGCAGCAGCGTGCCGCGCGTGTAGTCCACGATGGCCTGACCGTTCGTCCACACGCTCGTGATCGCACCCGTCGGCACGCTCTGGCGACCGCTGAGGTTGGGGACGGTGTTCGCGGCCTCCTGCAGGGCCACGTCCATGTCCGACGCCTGCCCGGTGATGCCGTGGGCGCCGAGCAGCGGGTAGGTCGTGACCGGCCGGCCCCCGGAGACGACCTCGATGTCGCGGGTCACGATCTTCTCGGCGGCGTTGTCTGCCAGCGTCGTCACCGAGATCGGCTGCATCCCGACGAGGAAGGGCTCGACCGGGGTGACGGTCCACGTCACCTGCTGCGTCTGGTTCGTGTCGAGCGGATCGGTCAGCGCCACCACCGTGGGCTCGGCGACGGTGAACCCGGAGGGCACGTAGAGCCTGGCGAACCCGTTCGTCGCAGGCCCGGTGCCGACGTTCGTGACGTAGACGCTGACCTGGAACGGCGAGCCGAGCGCTGCCTGCGCGGGCGCGAGCACCGTCATGCTGAGCGGGGGTCGCAGGTCCGAGCTCGTGCTCGCCCGCCCGTAGCGCGTCGTGAAGGTCACCGACTCACCCGCGGGGATGGTGCCCCCGGTGGACGGGGGGCGGAAGTATGCCGCGACAGCACTGTCGTAGGTGATCGGCGTGGCCGGGTTGGTCGTCACGTCCCAGACGTTGCGCGAGAGGTTCGGCCACGTGCCGAAGACCACCCGGCTGGGGACGATCTCGCCGGGGACCTTGAGCAGGCCCGCGCCGATGTGCTCGGGGTCCTGGAAGTTGGCGAAGGCGGCATAGAAGTCCGGGACGTCCGACCCGGAGAACTCCCGTTCGGTCGTGACCGGCCCGACTCCGGGGATCTGGAAGGGGGCACCGTCGTTGTAGTTCAGCTCGGTGTCGAGCATGACGCGCAGCTCCGCCGGCTGGGCCTCACCCGTCGGGTTCGCGATCGTGTAGCTCGCCTTGACCATGTCGAGACGGTTGGGGGTGAACCCCTCCCCGATCTCGAGCCGCTGGGTCACCCGCAGCCCAGAGGGCAGGAGGTACTCGCGCTCCGAGACCGTGTCGGGGCTGCCCGGTGCGGCGTCCACCGATCGCACGGGGGAGACATCCTCGCCGAGGACGTACGTGCCGCTCCCCGACTTCACCGTCGTGAAGGAGGTGCCCGGCCCGTAGGGCCACCGGTACATGAGATCCCAGCTGCCCGCTTGGGGCTCGCACCGGTCGTTCGTCCCCACCCCGGCGTTGAAGAACCCCGCCGCGTCGACCTGGTAGGCCACGTGCTGGGTACAGGGGTCGGGCGCCGCAGGCGGCGTATCCTTCCCCTCCGCGGTCGCCGATGCGACCGGGAAGACCAGTGCCGACACGAGAGTCGCGCACACCGCCAACAACCATCCACGACGCATCTTTGCCCCTGACCGCGAACCAGTGATGGTCGGACGCTAGCGAGGCAACGGCCGGTTTGGACCGAAATGGATAAGTTGCGTACAGGCGATGGTCGGCTACCGCAGCAGCGACCGCGCCATGACGATGCGCTGGACCTGGTTCGTGCCCTCGTAGATCTGGGTGATCTTCGCGTCGCGCATCATCCGCTCGAGCGGGAAGTCCGTCGTGTAGCCGGCCCCACCGAGCAGCTGCACGGCGTCGGTCGTGATCTTCATCGCGACGTCGGAGGCGTAGCACTTGGCCGCAGCGCCGAAGAACGTGAGGTCCTTGTCTCCCCGCTCGGACTTCGCTGCCGCGACGTAGACCATCTGGCGCGCGGCCTCGAGCTCCATCGCCATGTCGGCGAGCATGAACTGGATGCCCTGGAAGTCGGCGATGCGCTTGCCGAACTGCTTGCGCTCCTTGACGTAGGCCAGCGCCTGGTCGAGCGCACCCTGCGCGATCCCGACCGCTTGCGCCCCGATCGTGACGCGGGTGTGGTCGAGGGTGTGCAGCGCGAGCTTGAGCCCGCCGCCGACCTCGCCGACGACGCGGTCGGCCGGCAGTCGCACGTTGTCGAAGTGCAGCTCACGTGTGGGGCTGCCCTTGATGCCGAGCTTGCGCTCCTTCTCACCGAAGGTGAAGCCGGCGTCGGACTTCTCGACGACGAAGGCCGTGACGTTGCCACCGCGCGGACCGTCGGGGTCGGTGACGGCGAGCACCGTGTAGTACTCGGAGACGCCCGCGTTCGTGATCCACGACTTCTGGCCAGAGAGCACCCACTCGTCGCCGTCTTGGCGCGCGCGGCACTTCATGGCGGCCGTGTCGGAGCCGGCCTCGCGCTCGGACAGGCCGTAGGAGAAGGTCGTCTTCCCCTGGGCGAGCGGCGTGAGGTAGCGCGCCTTGAGCTCCTCGCTACCGGCGAGGATGAGCGGCAGCGACCCCAGCTTGTTGACCGCGGGGATGAGCGAGCTCGACGCGCAGACCCGCGCGACCTCCTCGATGACGATGCAGGTCGCGAGCGCGTCGGCGCCGACACCGTCGTACTCCTCCGGCACGTGCGGTGCGAAGAAGTCGGAGGCGACGAGGGCGTCGTGCGCCTCCTGCGGGTAGCGGGCCTCCGCATCGACGGCCGCGGCATACGGCGCGATCTTGTCCTCGGAGACCGCTCGGACCGCCTCACGCAGGGCCTCGTGGTCCTCGCTCGTGCGGAACAGGTCGAAGTCGGTGTCGGTGCTCACGGTGGGATCCTACTCACCGGTTCGGATTAGTAGGACGTCCTCGTGATCGACGCCACGCCCGCCCCGGCCCCGCGCCCGTCCACGATGAGGACGGCCGTTTCCGGCCTCGGAATCCTCCCTCGTAGACTGCCCTCAGGTCATGAGCGCCAGCGACAAGCCCCGGCTCGCTGGCCGGCAACCCTCCAACCGCGGTGGGGTGCCCCGGGTGAAGACCTGGCCCGTCGCCGTCCGGCGCACGGGCAAGCGCGGAGACTCCTCTCCCGCACCGCCTCGTCGGTGCTCGGGCCATCGCCGGCCCGGTCGTCGACACGAACGAGAAAGTCGAGCACCACGATGACCGACGGCCCCAACTGGTCCTTCGAGACCAAGCAGATCCACGCCGGGCAGAGCGCCGACAGCGCCACGGGCGCCCGGGCCCTGCCGATCTACCAGACGACGAGCTACGTCTTCAACGACACCGACCACGCGGCAAACCTGTTCGGGCTCAAGGAGTTCGGCAACATCTACACGCGCATCATGAACCCGACGACCGACGTCGTCGAGCAGCGCATCGCCGCCCTCGAGGGCGGCGTCGGGGCCCTCCTCGTGGCCTCCGGCCAGTCGGCGACGACCCTCGCGCTGCTCAACATCGCCGAGGCCGGCGACCACATCGTCGCCTCGCCCAGCCTCTACGGCGGCACCGTCAACCTCCTGAAGTTCACCTTCCCCAAGCTCGGGATCGAGGTGAGCTTCGTCGAGGACCCGACCTCGCTGGAGTCGTGGCGCGCGGCCGTGCGGCCCAACACCAAGGCCTTCTTCGGCGAGACGATCGCCAACCCCAAGGCCGAGGTGCTCGACATCGAGGCCGTGGCCGCGCTCGCCCACGAGCACGGCGTGCCGCTCGTCGTCGACAACACCATCGCGACCCCCTACGTCATCCGTCCCATCGAGTGGGGCGCCGACGTCGTCGTGCACTCGGCGACGAAGTACCTCGGTGGCCACGGCACGTCGATCGCCGGCGTCATCGTCGACGCGGGCCGGTTCGACTACGCGGCGGACCCGGAGAAGTTCCCCAACTACAACACCCCGGAGGAGAGCTACCACGGTCTCGTCTTCGCGCGCGACCTCGGCGTCGGGAGCGCCCTCGGCGCCAACCTCGCCTACATCCTCAAGGCCCGGGTGCAGCTGCTGCGCGACCTCGGCCCGGCGGCGGCCCCCTTCAACGCCTTCCTCGTCGCGCAGGGCATCGAGACGTTGTCGCTGCGCATCGAGCGCCACCTCGACAACGCCGCGAAGGTGGCAGCGTTCCTCCAGGACCACGACCAGGTCGAGAGGGTCGTGTGGGCCTCCCTGCCCGACAGCCCCTCCTACGAGCTCGCGCAGAAGTACGCCCCACGAGGCGCCGGCGCCGTGCTCTCCTTCGAGATCGCGGGAGGCCTCGAGGCGGGCAAGAAGTTCGTCGAGGCGCTGACCCTGCACAGCCATGTCGCCAACATCGGCGACGTGCGCTCGCTCGTCATCCACCCGGCGTCGACGACGCACTCGCAGGGTCCCGAGGAGGACCGGCTCGCCGCCGGCGTCACCCCGGGGCTCGTCCGCCTCTCCGTCGGCATCGAGCACATCGACGACATCATCGCCGACCTCGAGCAGGGCTTCGCCGCCGCCAAGGCCTGACCCCCAGCCGGCCCGCCCCGCCGAAAAGTGGGCTGAGGCGGATCGGCATGACTGGCACAGTGGCAGTCATGCCGATCCGCTACCCCGCTCCCCTGCGCCCCGGTGACCGCATCGGGGTCACCTCCCCGAGCTCCGGCGTCGCCGACGACCTCTGGCCCCGCTTGACGTATGCCGTGGACTTCTTGCGCCACAAGGGTTTCGACGTCGTCGTGGGCGAGCTCAACCACACCTCTCGCCACTCCCCCTCGCACGTCAGCGGCCCTCGCGAGGCGCGCGCCGCCGAACTCATGTCCATGCTGCTCGACCCCTCGATCCGCGCCGTCGTGCCGCCGTGGGGCGGCGAGACGTGCATCGACCTCATCGACCTGCTCGACTGGGGCGCCGTCGCAGCGGCCGAGCCGACGTGGTGCGTCGGCTTCTCCGACACCTCGACCTGGCTGACCTCGCTGACGGTCACCACGGGGATCGCGACGATCCACGGGCAGAACCTCATGGACACCCCCTACACGCTGCCGGACGGCATACGGCACTGGGTCGACGTCGCGACCACCCCACCCGGCGGCGAGATCGTGCAGCGCTCCCCCGGCGTCTTCCGGACGACGGGGCACGACGACTACGCGGCCGAGCCGGAGGTGTCCGACTACCGGCTCGACGGGCGCGGCGGCTGGGTGCGTCTCGACCCGGGCCACGCGGGCGAGCCGGTGACCCTCGCCGGACGGCTTGTCGCGGGCTGCGTCGAGACGGTCGGCTTCCTCGCCGGTGGGCGGTTCGCCGACCTCGACGCCTTCGCCGACACCCACGCGCCCGAGGGCATCGTCCACGTGCTCGACATCGCCGAGTGGGCATCGACCGACATCTGCAGGGCCCTGCACGCGATGCGGCTGCGCGGCTGGTTCGACCGCTCCACCGGCATCGTCGTCTCACGCACGCGCGCACCGGGCCTGCCGGACTTCTCGCAGCACGACGCCGTGCGCGACGCCCTCGGGATGCTCGGCGTGCCGATCCTCGCCGACGTCGAGTGCGGGCACGTGCCGCCCTTCCTCGCGCTCGTGCAGGGAGCCGAGACGACCGTCTCCTTCGAGGAGGTCGACGGGGTGGGGCTGGGCACCGTCACCCAACGGCTGACCTGAGCGTCCAAAGGTCCGACGGCCGACGGCCTGCTCAGCCGGTCAGCTCGTCGACGTAGCACCAGCGCCACGCCTCGCCGGGCTCGATGGAGCGCATCACCGGGTGCCCCGTCTCGTGGAAGTGCGCGGTGGCGTGCTTCATCTCCGAGGAGTCGCAGCACCCCACGTGGCCGCACGTGAGGCAGAGGCGCAGGTGCACCCATGTCGTCCCGTCGCGCAGACACTCCTCGCACCCCTCGGGCGTGCGCGGCTCGACGCACGACTCGGCGACGTCGCGCAGGTGGTCGCAGGCGGGTTCGATGGTCTCCATGGGCAGCACCTCACTGTCTGCCAGGCGCTCGGCCTGGTCGTCGATCCGGTCGAGCATCGTCTCCTCGAGGTCGAGCGCGCTGAGCACGACCCGGAGCACCTCGTGGTCGGCGCGGCCCTCGTCGCGCAGCCGGAGCACCTCGGTGCGCTCGGCCTGCAGCATGGCCAGCCGCCCGCGCCGGTAGCGGTCGCTCGGGGTCTCGTCGACGCCCGCGCCGCGCGCGCCGAGCCGCTCCCACATCGCGTTGACCCGGTCCTCCGACCGCGACGTCAGCAGCTCGCGGGTCTCGGCATCGATGGCCGGCGTCGCGGCCAGCTCCGCGAGCCCGGCCCGGCTCGCCGCAGCGAGGACGGTGGCCGCCTGCAGGGCGTCCTCGCGCGGGTCGGGCCCTCGCACACCGAGCCGGCGCGCGAGGGCCGGCAGCGTCGTGCCCTGGATGAGCAGGGTGCCGACGGTGACGACGACGGCGATGAGGACGAGCACGTCGCGGTAGGGAGTGTCCGTCGGCAGCAGCAGGGCGGCCGCGAGCGTCACGACGCCGCGCATGCCCGCCCACGACAGCACGGCCGAGTGCGTCCACGGCGCCGGCGCCTCCCGGTGGAGCATGCGCGTGGTGAGGAACCGGAACGGGAAGACCCAGACCGGCCGCAGCAGGAGCACGACGACGAGCGTGCCGACCGCCGCGAGGGCGATCTGTCCAGCGGTGAGCTCCGAGGCACGCACCCGGTCGAGGACGTAGAAGACCTGGAGGCCGATGAGGAGGAAGACGGCGTTCTCGAGGAGGAACTGGATCGAGCTCCAGTTGATCCGCTCGCTGAGGCGCGAGGCGGCCGACTGGGTCCGGGGCGACTTGTGCCCGAGGATGAGTCCCGCAGTCACCACGGCGATGACGCCCGAGGCGTGCAGCTCCTCGGCCGGCACGTAGGCGGCGAAGGGCACCATGAACGACAGCACGGTGTCGAAGGCGGGCTCGCCCGAGAAGTGCTTGCGCAGGACGGTGACGACGAACGCGACCGCGAGCCCGACCGCGACGCCGCCGAGCGAGGCCCAGAGGAAGTCGCCGACGACCGTGCCGACCGTGACCTCGCCGCCGAAGGCGCTCGCGGCGAGACCGGCCGCGGCCAGGGCGGTGCGCAGGGTCACGAGCGCGGTGGCGTCGTTGACGAGCGACTCACCCTCGAGGATCGCGACGAGGCGTCGTGGCAGCCCGATCTGGCGACCGATCGAGGTCGCCGCCACGGCATCCGGCGGAGCGACGACCGCGCCGAGGGCGAAGGCGACCCAGAAGTCGATGCCGAGGGCCCACTGGAGGAAGACGGCGACGCCGAGCGCGGTGAAGAGGACCAGCCCGACCGAGAGGCTGAGGATGACGCCCCGGTTGTTGCGGAAGTCGACGAGCGACGTCCGGATCGCGGCGGCGTAGAGCAGCGGCGGCAGGATGCCGAGCAGCACGATCTCCGGGCTGAGGGCGACCTCGGGCACGAAGGGCAGGTAGGACCCGACGATGCCGATGACGATGAGCACGAGCGGTGCCGACACGCCCAGCCGTTCGGCGACCCACGCCCCGGCGAGAACGGTGGCCGCGATGGCGAGCAGGCCGATGGCGATCTCCACCGGCCCATCCTGCCGCACCCCGTCACCCGGCGCGCGACCCGCCCATCCCGCTCGAGTGAACTGGGGCCGCTGGCTCAGGAGGAGAAGAAGGACCGGACGCCGGCGATGACGCGCTCCTGGTCGCTCTCGGTCAGCTCGGTCGCGCACGGCAGCGAGACGCCGCGCTCGAAGAGCCCGTCGGCGACCGCTCCCCCGACGACCGGGGCCGCCGCGAAGGGCGGCTGGGCGTGGAGCGGCCGCCACAGCGCGCGCGCCCCGATGCCGAGAGCGCCGAGGTGGTCGAGCAGCTCGTCGCGGCCGCGGCCGTCCGCCTCGGGCACGAGCACGGAGTAGAGCCAGTACGTCGCGTCCAGCCCGTCGACCCGCGGCGGCAGGACGACCGGCAGGTCGCCGAGGGCCTCGTCGTAGCGCGCCGCGATCCGGTGCTTGGCCGCGACGAAGTCGCCCAGCCGCTCCAGCTGGGCGAGCCCGAGGCCGGCGGCGATGTTGGTGAGGCGGTAGTTGTAGCCCACCTCGTCGTGCAGGTAGCCGACGTCGGGCACCTTCGCCTGGGTCGTGAGGTGACGCGCCCGGGCAGCCAGCGCGTCGTCGTCGGTGACGATCATGCCGCCGCCGCCGGTCGTCGCGATCTTGTTGCCGTTGAAGGAGAAGCACCCGATCGCACCGACGGTGCCCGTGTGCCGGCCGGCATACCGTCCACTCGACCACGTGGCACCGAGCGACTCCGCGGCGTCCTCGAGCAGGGGTATGCCGTGTCGCTCGCACGCGTCGACGAGCGGTTCCATGTCGGCGGGCTGGCCGAGCACGTGCACGACCTCGACGACCTTCGGCAAGGGTTCCCCGGCGGCGGCACGGCGGTCGAGCTCACCCGCGAGCAGGTCGGGGTCGAGGTTCCACGTGCGGGTCTCGCTGTCGACGAGCACGGGCCGGGCCCCGAGGTAGGCGATCGGGTTGACCGAGCCGACGAAGGTGAAGTCGGAGCAGACGACCTCGTCGCCCGCCTGGACGCCGAGCAGGATGAGGCCGATGTGGATGGCAGCCGTGCCCGTCGAGCAGGCGATGGCGTGCTTCGACCCGACGTGGTCGGCGAAGCGCCGCTCGAACTCCGAGACGAAGGGTCCGACGGACGAGACGAAGCCGGACTCCACCGCCTCGAGGACGTAGCGCCGCTCGAGCTCGCCGATGTTCGGGACGGCGAGCGGCACGGTGCCCTGGGGTCCCCGCGCTCCCGGTGCGTGCGCCTCGGTCACCGGTGGTACCGCGCTGCCGTGTCGGGGTCGACCCGGGGGCGCAGCCACTCGGCGGTGGCCGCGAGACCCTCCTCCAGCGACACCGTCGGCGCCCAGCCGAGAACCTCGTTCGCGAGCGAGGGGTCCGAGAGCAGGATCTGCACCTCGGAGCCCTCGGGGCGGATGCGTGCCTCCTCGGTGACGATGCGGGCCTCGCTCGAGGTCACCTTCGCACAGAGGTCGACGACCTCGCCCACCGAGACGGTGCGGCCGGTGCCGAGCTGGATCGTCGTGCCGGGCGCGACGTCGGAGAGGGCCGCGCGCACGAAGCCGTCGGCGGTGTCGGTGACGAACGTGAAGTCGCGCTTGGGCGTCACGTCGCCGAGCCTGATCTCGGCCGCGCCGGTGAGCATCTGCGAGAGCACGGTCGGGATCACCGCCCGGGTCGACTGGCGCGGGCCGAAGGTGTTGAAGGGCCGCAGCGTCATGACGGGCGTCTCGAAGGACAGCGCGTAGGACTCGCACATCTTGTCGGCCGAGATCTTGGTCGCCGAGTAGGGCGACTGCCCCCGCAGCGGGTGCGCCTCGGTGATCGGCACGGACTCGGGCGTGCCGTAGACCTCGGACGTCGACGTGTTGACCATCCGCGGCGTGCCGTGGCGCCGCACGGCCTCGAGCACGTTGAGCGTGCCGATGACGTTCGTCTCGACGTAGGAGCGGGGCGCCACGTAGGAGAAGGGGATCGCGATGAGCGCCGCGAGGTGGAGGACGACGTCGACGCCCTCGGTCGTCGCCATGACGTGCTCGGGGTCGCGGATGTCGCCGAGCACGACCTCCGCCTGCCCGTCGCGCACAGCCGCGCGGAACGTGTCGGACTCGTCGAGCCAGCCCGTCGACCCGTTGGAGTTGTAGAGGCAGAAGGCCCGCACGTGGGCCCCGTCGGCGAGCAGTCGCTCGACGACGTGGGAGCCGATGAAGCCGTCGGAGCCCGTCACGAGCACCGTCTTGCCGGCCACGGACCCCTCGATGGGCCGGGTGGTCAGTTCGTCTGTCACAGCTGCCTTCTCGTCGATCGTGAGTGATGTCGTATGCCGTCCGGCCGGGTGTGCGAGTGCCTGCCCGGAGCTGGGTGGGGCCGCCGTGGGCTCACGCGTGGCCCTTGGCCCGCGCGAGGTCGATGGGGGTGCCGACGTCGATCCACTCGGCCGTGATGGGCCAGGCAGTGACGACCTCGTCGCGCTCGAGGCAGGTCTCGACGAGCTCGGGCATGGTGCTCGCGCGACCGGCAGGGAGCCAGGCGAGCGCTCGCGGCTCGACGGCATACACGGCGGCGTTGATGTCGAAGCTCAGGGTGGGCTTCTCGGAGACGTCGGTGACGCGGCCCCCTGTGATCTCGACGACCCCGAACGGGACCTCGTGCTGGTAGGTGCGCGTCGCCATCGTCACCGTGGCGCGGGTGCGGCGGTGGGCGTCGAGGAGGTCGTTCGCGTCGAACTCGACCATGAGGTCGCCGTTCATGACGAGCACCGGGTGCTCGAGGTCGGGCCGCTCGGCGCGCAGGAGGGTCAGCGAGCCCGCGGTGCCGAGCGGCACGTCGGGGTCCTCGCGGAGGTAGCGCACGGTGCAGCCGAGGCGCGACCCGTCGCCGAGGTGCTCCTCGATCTGGTCGGCGAGGTAGTTGACGCTGACCCAGATCTCGCGCACGCCGTCACCGACGAGCCCGAGGACGATCCACTCGATGATGGAGCGTCCGGCCACCGTCATGAGCGGCTTCGGCGTGTGCTTGGTCAGCTCGCCGAGCCGGGTGCCACGGCCCCCGGCCATGATGACCGCGATGTTGGGCAGCGGTGCGGACCCCACGACGTCGGAGAGGGTGTGCAGGCCGACGAGTGTGCGGTCGTCATCGAGCTCGGGCACGACCGAGATGCGCAGGGCCTGCATGAGGTCGAGGACGAGCGCGCGCGGTGAACCGGCCGCGACGAAGTGCGGTGACCTCGTCGCGTGGTCGATGGCGGCGTCGTCGAGCGAGCTGCCCTTGAGGAACGCTCGGCGCAGGTCGCCGTCGGTGAGCAGCCCGGCGAGGTGGCCGGCGTCGTCGACGAGGAGGCAGACGGCCGTTGCGCTGCGGTCGACGACCTCGAGGGCGTCGCGGATCGATGCGGTCGTGGGTGCGCACGCGGCGCGCAGGTCGCGCTCGGTCACGGCTCCTCCTCCCGGTCTCGCTCGCCGCTGCCGCCCTCGGGGTCGTGCGGCAGGTCGACGAAGTGCTTGGCCCGGCTGCTGCCGGGCGCTTCCCGAACGATAGCGAGGATGCGCCGGCTCGCCCCACCCGTGCCGTAGGGGTTGCTCGCGGCCGCCGTCCGGTCGCGCCACGCCGGCGACAGCGCGGTGCGCAGGGCCGCCTCGACGGCGGCGCGCCCCTCGTCGGCGTGCACGACGTTGTCGCCGCGCAGCCTGCCCCGCTGGCGGTCGCCGACGTCGACGGCCGGCACGTGCACGGTCGCCGCCTCGATGACGCCCGAGCTCGAGTTGCCGACGACGACGTCGGCCGCGGCCAGCACTGCGGGGTAGCTGCGGCCGAGAGCGGTGACGAGGTGCAGTCGCGGCTCGGCGGCGGCGAGGTCCGTGAGGGCGGCGAGCACCTCGTCACGCCCCTCGTCCATGCCGGGGTGGGTCGCGAGCACCGTGCCGCACACGGCGAGCGCCGCCTCGGCCGCCTCGCGGACCCACTGCCCGACCGGGGCGCCGTGCTGGGCCGTCGGTGGGTGGTAGGTGAAGAGGGCGAACGGTCGCTGCACCGACGCCACCCCGAGGAGGCGGGCCAATACCTCGTCGTCGGCGGGCCCGGCCACGGCCAGACGATCGAGTCCCGGCGCGCCCGTCACGTGGATGCGCTCGGGCGCCTCCCCGAGCTGGCGCAGGCGGGAGGCGGCGTCCTCCGAGGCGACGCAGTGCTGGTCGGCGAGCTTAGTGACGGCGTGACGCACCCGCTCGTCGAGCGCGCCCTCGGTCACCTCGCCCCCGTGCAGGTGCACGACCGGCACGCCGAGCAGCACGGCCGGAGGCACGACGTAGAGCAGCTCCCAGCGGTCGCCGAGCACGACGAGCACATCGACGGACTCCTCCTGGAGCGCCCGCCCCGATCCCCGGGCGAGGACGGCTCCCTGCTCGAGCTGGGCACCGACGGTGACCTCGGCCATCGGGTCGGCGAGCGAGATGATGCGCTCGTGCCACGACGGCACCGACCCGCTGGGGGGCAGGGCCTGCGCGAGGTCGTCGGCGGCATACATGACGCCGGTGAGGATGCGCAGCCTCACGTCGGCAGCGCCCGCGAGCGCCTCGATGACCGGCAGCAGCGGCCCGAGGTCGGCACGCGTGCCGACGAAGACGGCGACGGTGAGCGGGGCGGTCACGCGCGCCTCAGCGGGCCAGGTCGTCATCGGTGACGGGAGCTCCTGCGGCGACGTCACGGGCGAGAACCCGGCCGCGGATGTCGACCGCCGGGCTGATGCCGCCCTCCGGTCGGAGCAGCAGGAGGTCGGCGCCGCTCAGCGCGGCTCCGGCCGCGAGGTCGTGCGCGGCGTGCCAGGAGCGGCGCACGAGGACGGCGTTCTCCTCCTCCGAGGGCATCCGCACCTTGACGCCGTCGCCCAGAGCGCGGGCGAGCTGCTTGGTCTGCGTGACGTAGTCGGCGAGCGCCTCCGGCTCGAGGCTCGCGAGGTGGTCGGGCCCCGGCAGGGTGCGGTCGCTCGTGAAGTGCTTCTCGAGGACGGGCGCCCCGAGCGCCACCGCGCCGAGCGCGGTCGTCAGCCCGGGCGTGTGGTCAGACCACCCCACCGGTATGCCGTGTCGCTCGGTGAGGCGCGGGATGACCCGCAGGTTGCACTCCTCCACGGGCGCCGGGTAGGCGGAGACGCAGTGGAAGAGCACGAGTCCGGGGGCGCCCCCGCAGGCCTCGACCGCCGCGGCCACCTCGGCCTCGGTGCCCATGCCGGTCGAGACGAGCAGGGTCACCCCGAGGCGGGCGAGCTCGCGCAGGTAGGGCAGGTTGGTCAGCTCGCCGGAGCTGACCTTGAGCGCCGGCAGCCCCAGGCCCACGAGCATCTCGGCGCTGTCGAGGTCGAAGGGCGTCGACAGGAACGTCGTGCCCGCCTCGGTGGCGTGGTCGCGCAGCTCGACCCACGCCTCCGTCGGCAGGGTGAGGGCCGCGAGCAGGCTGCGCTGGTCGGCCGAGCCGCCCCGGTCGCGTTGGTAGGGGGTCGTCGCCGCGGCGGATGAGACGAGCTTGTCGGGCGAGAAGGTCTGGAACTTCACCGCGTCGGCGCCGGCCTGCGCCGCGATGTCGACGAGGCGGTGGGCGAGGTCGAGGTCGCCGTTGTGGTTGACGCCGGCCTCGGCGATGACGTAGACGTCGCCGGCGGTCGGCACCGCCCGCCCGGCGATGTCGACGGGCGTGACGGCGGGCTGCTGCCTGGGCGGGGTGGTCATGCGGATCCTCCACGTCTGGTCGCCGGGACACCGACGACGGTCTGGCCGTCGCTCACCGGGCTGGTGACGACGGCCCCCGAGCCGATGGTCACGCGGGCGCCGACCCCGACGCCCGGCAGCACGCGGGCTCCGCTCCCGACGAGCGTGGCGTCACCGACCGAGGCTGCTCCGAGGAGCACGGCGCCGGGAGCGACGTGCACCCCCACCCCCACGACGCAGTCGTGCTCGACGACGGCTGCGGTGTTGACGATGACGGCGTCACCGAGGTCTGCGGCCGGGCCCACGTGGGCATGCTCGAGCACGACGGTGCCCGCGCCGAGGCGGCTGCGCGGCGAGACGGTGGCGGTGCTCGCGACGACCGGGGGCGCGCTGAGCCCACGGGCGAGAAGGTCGGCCACGAGTCGGGCCCGCGCGGCGTTGGCTCCGACGGCCACGCAGGTGTGGAGCCCGTCGCGCTCGGCGAGGGCGAGGGCCTCGGTGTCGTCGGCGAGCACGTCGACGTGCCAAGGCTGCCCGCCGGTCAGGCCCGAGACGGCGACGACGCTCTGCCCAGCTCGCTCGAGCACGTCGACGACCGAGCGGGCGTGGCCACCGGCCCCGAGCACGACCCAGCCCCGGCTGGTGGTTGCCACGTCAGGCCGTCCCGGCGGGAGCCACGTCGTCGGCGTGGTGGCCGAGCGAGACGGCCGCCTCGCCGAGGGCCGCGCCGACCTTGCGGATGTTGGCGGGCTCGAGGACGGCGGGCACGCGCGGGGGGTCGAGCACGAGGCCCTCCCACGAGTTGCGCACGTAGTCGTTCACGAACCACTCGTCGATGCTCGCCCGGTCGGCGTGCAGCGACTCCCAGCCGCGCTGCGCCACGAACGCCGTGAGGTCGTCGGGCGCGTCGAGCGTGAGGACGTTGGCGAGGCCGCTCCACGGCATCTGCGCACCCGCGACGACGGGGAGGCCGAGCAGGCCGGCCTCGAGGCCGACGGTGCCGGTCGCCGTGACGGTGAAGACGGCGTCGCGCATGAGCTCGCGCGAGTCGGCGAAGGGGTCGATCGTGGCGATGTTGGGGTGGGCGTCGAACTGCGGCCAGTAGTCAGGGTCGCGACGCCACATGAAGTGAGCGTGCTCCTTCACGGCGACACCGATGTCGAGCGGCGCGAGCGCATCAGCGAGAACCCTTGCGGTGTAGGCCTGGTCGCGCCACTCCTGGCCCATGACGTCGACGCTCGACTCCGGCTGCACCTGCAGCGGGAGGAAGACGAAGCGATCGGGCAGGGGGTCCCACCGGCGGCTCTGGTACTCCCGGAGGTTGAGCCGCGCCTTGACCGGGTTGAGCCACGGCAGGCGCGCGTAGTCGCTGGGCTTGGGCAGCTGGAGGTTGGCGCCACGGTCGACGGCGAACTCCTTGACGCGGTCGGTGGCGAGGCGCCAGACCTCCTGACCGGTCTCGACCTGGAGGTTGCGCGCGAAGCCCATCGGCCGGCCCTGCTCGGCCCGCCACGAGCGGATGAACTCCTCGCCCGCCGCGAGCGCCGAGGCGTCCTCGACCTGTCGCTGCCAGAGCGTGATGCCCTTGGGAGCGCCGATGAGGCCGAAGCGGTCGGACGGGAGCCGGATGCCGCGTGGCCAGGTCGCGAGGCCGCCGTGGTGGGTGACGAGACCGGCCGTGAGCAGCTCGGAGGTCACGGTGAACTCCGTGAGGGCGAGCACCGGCCCGCGGCCCGCGATGACCGACTCGAGCTCCTCCGCCGCGAGGTTGAGGAAGTTCATCGCGGTGTCGACCCGGTTGCGGCGCAGGGCCCGCTCCGAGACGAGCAGGTCGAGCACGTCGAGACCGACCCCGGCGCACGCGCGCTTGAGAGCGGCGTGGGGCGCAAGGCCACTGACGACGTTGGCCTTGCGTGCTGCGGCATACGGCAGCCGGACCGTCGTGGCGCGTGGGGCGTGCTGGCGCACCCAGGCGAGGTTGGCGTCGGTCCGCACGACGAGGACGAGGTCCTTCGTCTCGAAGCCGGCGTGCACGAGGGCCGGCACGAGCAGGTCGTCGTAGCCCAGTCCCATGTGGACCAGTGGTGTCACCACGAAAGCGTCTCTCCTGCGGGTCGGTCGGAGCGGGTGGGCGGGCGCCTCATCCTAGCCGCGGAGCGTGCGCAGGATCCGCGGCGCGAGCAGCAGCCCGACCGCTGCGACGGCCGCAGCGGCCACGAGACGCAGCCAGAGCGCCCCACCCGCTGACGGCGCCGCCGCACCGGCGAGGGCCACGAGCACGGCTCCCACGGCGACGAGCCACAGCCTCGGCGGCCATCGCAGCGGGCTGTGGGCCCGGGTGAACCACGTCGTCAGGGCCATGAGCGCGGCATACCCGAGCGCCTTGGCGACCGCGACGCCCACGATGCCGTAGGCGGGGGCCAGCCACAGCGCGAGCACGACGAGGACGGCGAGCGCGGCCAGTGCCGCCCACGCGAGGCGACCGGTCCGCTCGGCGTCGAGCACCGCGAGCGACGAGCCCTGGTAGATCATGTAGGAGACCGACACCGTGCAGATCACCCCGAGCGCCGCGACCATGGCGACGCGGTCGAAGCCGGAACCGGCCATGAGCGTGACGAGCCACGGGCCGAGCAGCGACACCCCCGCTGCCCCGAGGCCGACGACGGCGGTGAGGGCCGTGCCGGTGCGGGCGGTCCAGCGCCACCGCCGGTCGAGCGGGTGCGACAGGACGAGCGGGCCCCAGGCGTTGAAGAGCGCGACGGCGAGGACGAACGGCATGTTGCCCAGCTGGAGCGCCACCTGGTAGGCCCCGGTCGCTGCCTCGCCGACGAGCCACCGGGTGAGCAGCACGTCGCCGGAGAGCAGGCCCAGCATCGCCGCCGCCTGCGGCAGGAGGGGGGCCGCGAGGCGCACTCCCGCGCGCACCCGCTCGCGCTCCGCCGTGGGCCAGAGCGGTCGGCCGAGGAGCGCCGCGACGATCGCCGCCACGACGACCACCCCCGCGTATGCCGTGAGGTAGGCGCCAGCCGTCGGCTCGGCCCGCGCGGCGAGCAGTCCCGCGAACTGTGCGGCAACCGTCGAGAGCACCGCGAGCGCGAGGAAACCCCAGGGCTGCAGGCGAGCCCGCATGAGCGCCTGCCCGGAGACCACGGTGGTGAGACCCGCGCTGGCGAGCACGAGTGGCACCCACTGCGAGAGGTCCGCGTGACCCGCTGCCGACAGGACGAGGGCGAGGCCGATGCCGAGCGCGGCGAGGACGAGGGCGAGCAGGATCATCGTGCCGGCGAGCGCGCGGGCGGCCCGCGGGCCCTCGGTGCCGCGGTGGTGCTCGCGCAGGATCACCTGGGGCAGGCCCGCGGCGGCGAGGGTGCCGATCATCTGCACGACGACGAGGCCGGTGGCGACCCGGCCGAACTCGGCCGGGCCGAGGGCTCGTGTGGCGAAGGGCAGCACGAGCAGGACGCCGAGGCCCTGCAGGGCCGTGCCGACGAGGTAGACGACCGAGTGCGCGCCGAGCGAGGCGCCTGCCCGGTCGGCGGGGGGCGCGGTGCCTTCGGGCGGGCTCGTCACAGACCCGAAGGTACCGGTGCGGGCGGCGCGATCCGGCCACCTGCACGCGTCAGCGCCGGCCGCACACCCCGAGCCGGGCGCACACCCCGGAGCCGGCCGCAAACGGCAGACGCGGTGCCGCTGACCCCGAGGTGTGCGCGCCGCGGGCCGGTGCGTCCTCTAGCCTGCAGGTGTGCCCAGCCCGTCCGCCCCTGCGCTGCGCGTGGTCGTGCGCGGCTCCGGCTCCATCGGGCGACGGCATGCCCGGGTCTTCCGCCAGGTCGGCGCCGACGTCTCGCTGTGGCCGGTGCGCGACCGCGGGCTCGCAAACGGCGCCGCTGACGACGCGACGGGCGCCCGCCTGCTCGACGACTCGACGGGTCCAGCCAGCCTGCGCGACGCGTTCGTCGTCGTCGCGACCGACACGTCCCGCCACGTCGGTGATGCCCTCGAGGCCCTCGACGCCGGCGCCGAGATGGTTCTCGTCGAGAAGCCGGTGGCCCCGACCGCGGCCGCCGCGCATGCCCTCGACGAGCATCCTCGCCGGTCCGCGGTCTGGGTCGCGGCCCCGCTGCGCGCCCACGAGGGGTTCCGCCACCTGCGCCGCCTCGTCGGCCGCCTCGACCGCGGCGGCGCGGCTCACGTCCGGTCGCAGTCGTGGCTCCCGGACTGGCGACCGGACCGCGACTACCGCGAGTCCTACTCCGCTCGGCCGGACGAGGGCGGGGTGCTGCGTGACCTCGTCCACGAGATCGACTACGCGACAGTGCTTTTCGGCCAGCCCGCCCTGGTCGGGGCTAGTATGGTGACCGGCGGCCCGCTCGACATCGAGGCCGAGCAGGGGGCCACCCTCCTCTGGGGCAGCGGGCTCTTCGACGTCACGACGCGGCTCGACTACGTCACGCGCCCGACAACCCGCGGCGTCGTCGTCACCTCGCCCGACGGCATCCTCGAGTGGGACGTCGTCCGCGCCACGGTGCGCCACACGACGCCGGGGGGAGAGCGCACCGAGCAGGTGTTCGACCACGACCTCGACCGTGACATCGTCATGGGCACGCAGGCCCGCGCCGCCCTCGCGCTGCGCCCGTCGTCGCCACTCGACGAGCGCATCGCGCGCGGCGCGCCGGCGACGTTTGCCGACGGCATCGCGGCCGTGCGCCTCTGCGACGAGGCTCGCGCCTTCGGCACGCGGGGGCCTGCCGCCATCTCGAGCCCGGAGAACCCAGCGTGAGCGAGCAGAAGCCACCCCGCGTCCTCGCCGTGATTCCCGCCAGAGGCGGATCGAAGGGCCTCCCGGGCAAGAACACCCGCCGGCTCTTCGGCCTGCCGCTCATCGTCCACAGCATCCGCGCCGCCGAGCTCACCCCGTCGATCACGCGGTGCGTCGTCTCCACCGACTCCGGGGAGATCGCCGCGGTGGCACGGGCATTCGGCGGCGACGCCCCCTTCCTGCGCCCCGCCGAGCTCGCCGGCGACGACGCCCCCATGGCGCCGGTCGTGCGGCACGCGCTGGAATGGTGCGAGGCCGCCGAGGGCGAGCGCTACGACGCCGTGCTGCTGCTCGACCCGACGAGCCCCGCCCGGGTGCCGGAGCAGCTCGACGACGCCGCGCGACGCCTCGCCGCCCACCCCGAGCTCGACGGTGTCATCAGCGTCTCGGAGCCCACCTTCAACCCGGTGTGGGTGGGCGTGCGACCAGCCGCAACCCCCGACGGCGCGCTCCAGCGGTTCTTCGACGCCGGTGCCGGGGTCACCCGCCGCCAGGACGCCGACCGCTTCCTGCGCATCAACGGCAACTTCTACCTCTGGCGCGCCGACTTCGTGCGCCGACTCGAGAAGTCGTGGTTCGACGAGGGCAGGCACGCCGGGGCGGAGATCCCCGAGTCGCAGGCCTTCTCGATCGACGACGAGTACGAGTTCCGCCTCATCGAGGCGCTCATCGTCGCCGGCATCATCCGGTTGCCGTGGATCGAGAGGGAGACCCCATGACGTCCGTCCCCACCGACCTCAGCGGCCGGACGGCCGTCGTCACCGGCGGCGCCGGCCCGCTGGGAGCCGTCCTGGCCGATGCGCTCGCGACCGCGGGCGCCCGGGTCGTCGTGGTCGACCTCCACCCCGACACGTGCGCGGCGACGGCTGACGGCCTGCCCGGCGAGGGCCACGTCGCCGTAGCCGCGAATCTGCTTGAACCACAAGGACTCTCGAGCGTCGTCGCTGCAGTCGGCGAGCTGGGTGCTTGCGATGTCCTCGTCAACAACGCCGCCTTCACCGGCACCTCCGGAGTGCCGGGGTATGCCGTGCCCTTCGAGGAGCAGACCGACGAGTCCTTCGCGATGGCGCTGGCTCTCAACCTCACGGCACCCTTCTCGCTGACGCGAAGGCTCGCTCCCCTGCTGCGAGCGGGTGGCCACGGCAGTGTCGTCAACGTGTCGAGCATCTACGGCCTCGTCGGGCCCAACATGGGTCTCTACGAGGGGACACGCATGGGCAACCCCGCCGCATACGCGGCGAGCAAGGGCGGGCTCGCCCAGCTGACCCGCTACCTCTCCACGGTGCTGGCGCCCGAGGTCCGGGTCAACGCCTTCGCCCCCGGTGGCATCGCGCGTGGCCAGGACGACGCCTTCGTCGAGCGCTACGAGCGGCTCACCCCGCTGGCCCGGATGGGCACGGAGGACGACTTCCGCGGTGTCGTCACGTGGCTCGCCTCCGATGCCTCGGCCTACGTCACCGGCCAGGTCGTCGCCGTCGACGGCGGCTGGACCGCCTGGTAGCCCATCGAAAGAGCAGTTCGTCGGGAGGCCGCCCGCCCGCAGCCAATCGAAAAAGCAGCTCGTCGGGAGGCCGCCCCGCGGCCGAGGCGACGAACTGCTCTTTCGATTGGGGCTGGGAGAGCCCCCTGGTTCAGCTCGTGAGCTCGGGGGCGACCGTCTGCTCGAAGAGCTCGATGCCCGAGCGGTCGTAGGCGGCCTCGGCGAAGTACGTGATCGCATACGTCATGCCGCGCGACTCCATGTCCTTGAGGGTCGCGACGATCTTGTCGGGCGTGCCGACGGCGGGCTGCGTGCGCAGGTCCTCGACGGAGGCGGCGGCCTTGTCGTCGGCGACGCCGCCCTTGCGCAGCAGCTCGCCGTAGAACTGGAGGCGGTCCTCGACGTCGGCGTCGGTCTCTCCGATGACGACGTTGTAGTTGGCCGACCGCACGATCTCGCCGAAGTCGCGGCCGAGGTCGTCGCAGTGGCCCTTGAGGATCTCGCTCTTGTGGTCGAAGCCCTCGGCGGTGCCGTCGAAGTTCGTGTAGTCGGCGTACTGGGCCGCGATCTTCAGCGTCACCTTCTCACCGCCGCCGGCGATCCACATCGGGATGCCGTTGAGGGCGCTACCCGGGTGGCTCGTGCCCTGGAGGGGTCGCGGTGCGCAGATGGCGCCGTCGACCTGGTAGTACGTGCCGTCCAGCGTGGCCGAGCCGGACATCCACATGTCGCGGAAGACCTGGACGCCCTCACGGAGCGCGCCGAGCCGGTCGCCGGCCTTGGGGAAGCCGTAGCCGTAGGCGCGCCACTCGTGCTCGTACCACCCGGCGCCGATGCCCATCTCGGTGCGGCCACCGGAGATGACGTCGACCGTCGCCGCGACCTTCGCGAGGTAGGCGGGGTTGCGGTAGGCCATGCACGTGCACATCTGGCCCAGGCGCACCCGGCTGGTCACGGCGCCAAAGCCGGCCATGAGCGTCCACGCCTCGTGGGTCGCCTCGCCGGACGGCTGGGGCACCGTGTGGAAGTGGTCATAGACCCAGATCGACTCGAAGGTGTCGCCGTCGTCGGCATGCCGGGCCAGGCCCGCCATCACCTCCCACTGCCGAGCCGGCTCGATGCCGACGAGATCCATGCGCCAACCCTGGGGAACGAACAGTCCGAATCGCATGGCGCCCATCCTGTCACTCCGCACCGCTCGGCGCCCGGGTGGCAGGTCGTGCCACGATGAGCGACATGAGCCCCCACCACAACGCGCCCGAGGTGGTCCGCGACCTGCTGCACACCCCCGCCACGTGGGCGGTCGTGGGCCTCGGCGACAACCCCGACCGGACGGCATACCACGTGTCGCTCTGGCTGCAGCGCGAGCTCGGCATGCACCTCGTCCCCGTGCACCCGAGCGCCGCGACGGTCCACGGCGCGACGGGCTACGCGAGGCTCGCCGACATCCCCGACGGCACCGTCGTCAAGGTCGTCGACTGCTTCGTCAACAGTGCGCACGTGGGCGCCGTCGTCGACGAGGCGATCGCCGAGCGCGACCGCCTCGGCATCGAGGCCCTGTGGCTCCAGCTCGGCGTCGTCGACGAGGCCGCGGCGCAGCGAGCGGAGGCGGCCGGGCTCGCCGTCGTCATGGACACGTGCCCCAAGATCGAGTGGCCCCGCATCCAGCCGGGCGACGGAGCCGACGCCGTCACCGGCTGACGTCCTCACCGGCCGACCGGCTGACCTGGCTGACCAGCTGACCCGGCTGACCAGCTGACCCGGCTGCCCGGTCGCCGCCTCAGTCCTGCAGGCCGCGCGCCACCTGCTCACGCAGCGCCGCACCCTTGGCGTGCGCCTGGTCGCGCAGGTCGGACTGGAAGGTGAGCATCTGCTCGCGCACGTCGGCGGCGAGGTCGTCGCTGCCGGAGCCGATGATGCGGGCAGCGAGCAGTCCGGCGTTGCGTGCCCCACCGATCGACACGGTGGCGACCGGTACCCCCACCGGCATCTGGACGATCGAGAGCAGCGAGTCCATGCCGTCGAGGTAGCGCAGCGGCACCGGGACCCCGATGACCGGCAGCGGCGTCACCGAGGCGAGCATGCCGGGCAGGTGCGCAGCTCCCCCGGCCCCGGCGATGACGACGCGCAGCCCGCGGCCGGCAGCCCCATGCCCGTAGGCGATCATCTCGTCGGGCATGCGGTGCGCCGAGACGACGTCTGCCTCGTAGGCGATGCCGAACTCCTGCAGGGCCGCTGCCGCCTCGCGCATGACGGGCCAGTCGCTGTCGCTGCCCATGACGATGCCGACGACAGGGTCGCCGGCCGGGACGGGATCGCTCGCGCTCATTCGGTGATCACTCCTCGGAGGTAGTCGGCGGCGTGGCCGGCGCGCCCGCGGGCGTCGGCGAGGTCGGGTCCGCTGACGTTGACGTGACCGATCTTGCGGCCGGGTCGCACCCCCTTGCCGTAGACGTGGACCTTGGCGCCGGGGTCACGCGCCATGATGTGCCGGTATGCCGGGTAGAGGTGCTCGTAGTCGCCGCCGAGCACGTTGGCCATGACGGTCCACGGCGCGGTCGGGCGGGGGTCGCCGAGCGGGAGGTCGAGCACGGCGCGCAGGTGCTGCTCGAACTGCCCCGTCACGGCGCCGTCCATCGACCAGTGCCCGCTGTTGTGGGGGCGCATCGCGAGCTCGTTGACGACGTATGCCGCCCTGCCGCCGCCCGCGCGCACCTCGAACATCTCGACCGCGAGGACCCCGGTGACGCCGAGCTCGCCCGCGACGCGCAGCGCCGCCTCCGTGACGA
This sequence comes from Humibacillus xanthopallidus, assembly GCF_006716675.1. Taxonomy (GTDB): domain Bacteria; phylum Actinomycetota; class Actinomycetes; order Actinomycetales; family Dermatophilaceae; genus Humibacillus; species Humibacillus xanthopallidus_B. Next base: position 332,377 of record NZ_VFPM01000001.1, read on the forward strand.
CCGAGGCGAGGTCGGGGTCGAGACCGGGTGCGGGCGCGAGCACCTCGGTGCAGATCCCGTCGGTCTGCACCGTCTCGACGACGGGCCAGGCCGCGGCCTGGCCCGAGGGGCTGCGGGCGATGAGCACGGCGAGCTCGCGGACGAAGTCGACCTTCTCCTCGAGGAGCAGACCGTCCTCGACCGGCCCCGGCCGACCCACGCGGCCCAGCCAGTCGGACAGCTCGTCGGCCGACGCGACGACGCTCACGCCCTTGCCGTCGTAGCCGCCGCGCGGGGTCTTGGCGACGATCGGCCAGCCGACGTCGTCGCCGAAGGCCGTCACCTCGTCGGCGGTCGTGGCGCGGGTCCAGCGCGGACAGGCGATCCCGAGCCCGTCGAGGCGCTCGCGCATCGCGAGCTTGTCCTGCGCGAAGCGCAGCGCGGCCCGGGTGGGGTGGAGGGCGACACCGTCCTCCTCGAGGGCCTGGAGGATGTCCTGGGGCACGTGCTCGTGGTCGAAGGTGACGACGTCGCAGGAGGCCGCGAAGTCCCGGATCGCCTCAAGGTCGGTGTGGTGGCCGACGGGGGAGCTCGGCACGACGAGGGCTGCAGCGGCGGTCTCGCTCTCGGCGAGGATCGACAGCTGGATGCCGAGCTCGACGGCCGGACCCTGCATCATCCGCGCGAGCTGCCCTCCGCCGACGACTCCGACGACGGGGAATCCGCCCGGGGCCCGTAGGGGCCGGCTCGCCTTGCTGGGCCCGCTCTGCTTGCTCGGTTGGCTCGGTTGGCTCGTCGGCACGCTCACGACGCCCCAGCCTAGTCGCCGCTCGCCGGTGCTCAGGCCGCCGGGTCGCCGCGGCCCGCGCCGGTCGGGGCGGGGGCCTGGAGCCCGGCGCTCGCCCGGTCGCCGGCCGGCTCGCCGAGCGCCTCCTCGAGGTGGCTCGGGTCGGCGAGGTCGGGGTGGTGGGTGCGCACGGCCGTGAAGGTCCACAGCTTGTTGAGCACGAACGACACGGGCGTGACGACCGCGATGACGATGAGCTGCGCCCAGTAGAGGCGGGTCCGCAGACCCGTCGAGTTGTCGAAGACCGCCTCCGGGAGGTGCAGTGGCGACCCCTCGTGCATGAGCAGCGTGAGCAGCACGAGCCCGACGAGCTGGCCGAGGAGCCCGACGGTGAAGAACGGCAGGTACTCGCGCCACCACGCGGCGCGCTGGCTCGAGCGGAAGGTCCACGACCGGTTGAGCTGGAAGTTCCAGAGGTTGGCCACGAGGAAGGCGATCGTCGAGTAGACGTGGTACCACCGCACGTTGAACTCGGTGAAGGGGATGCCGACGATCGCCTCGCGAGCATCCGGGCCGAGCTTCTTGACGACGATGAGCGTCAGCATGTTGACGAGCACGCCGGAGGCGCCCACCAGCGCGAACCGGCCCAGCAGGACCCAGTTGTGGCGGTGGCGCACGAAAAGGAAGTGGTGCAGGCGCCTCACTCGGGCACCCTACCCCGCGAGCCTTGGAGTCCTTTCGGGATCGCGGGCGTGAACACTGACCGGCAGCCGGCCTGCACCCTGCCGCCGGGGCGCGCGTCAGGTTGGCGGTGTCGGGGCCCGGGCCTGGCCAGAGGACGCGCTCGCGGGTGCTTTGGCGCAGGGTGCCGTCGGCACAGGATCGTGAGATCGTCGGACCGGGTAGGGCTTCCCGTGCCGGGCATACCGGGGTCCCCGCCGGGGTCGGCGGGGGGCGGGGCGGGTGGCTCAGGTGTGCCAGGTGACGCCGTGGGCGGTGACGGTTGCGGTGAGGTTGCGGCGGTGGACCTCGGTGTGGTGTCTCGGGCACAGCAGGGCCGCGTTGAGCAGGTCGGTCGGGCCGCCGAGGGCCCAGTGGGTGACGTGGTGGGCGTCGCACCAGCTCGGGGGCATGGTGCAGCCCTGCCAGCTGCAGCCCTTGTCGCGCACGCCGAGGGCGAGGCGTTGGGAGCGGGTGAAGAGGCGTTTGCGGTGGCCGACGTCGAGGGGTTTGCTGTCGCCGCCGAGGACCATGGGGATGATCTGGGCGTCGCAGGCCATGCGGCGCACCACGCCCGGTGACAGGACGTCGCCGCTGAGGGTGATCCCGGTGCCGGTCCCGGTGCGGGTGCCGGTGCCGGTGCTGGTGCTGGTGCTGGTGCTGGTGCTGGTGCTGGTGGGGGGCTTGCGGCGGAACGGCTGGGGGATGTCGTCGGGGGTGTCGTGGGGGGTGTCGTGGCCGAGGTCGTCGCTGAGGTTGGTGAGGAGGGTGTCGAGGTCGATGAGGACGACGACCTTGGCCTTGTCGGTGGTGGGGACCCGGTCGGCGGAGGCGACGCCGCGCTGGAGCATGGCGAGCAGGGCGTCCATCCGGCGGCGGGCGGGGGTGCGGTCGTCGGCGGTGATGGTGTGGCCGTGTTCGTCTCTCTCGGGGCGGGGGAGGGAGAGGGGGTCGATGGCGGACTTGAGGATGGCGGCGCCTTCGGGGTCGAGGGTGCCGCGCAGGCCGACCATGCCGGTGGCGTTGGGTGGGGTGAACCACAGCCCGCGCGCGGTGCGGCGGCGGTGGTCGAGGTCGTCCTGGTCGCGGGGTGGTGTGATCTGTTCGGTGTGGTGGCGCACGAGCCGGGCGAGCTCCTCGGGGCGGAGCTGGCGGGCTTGGTCGGTGAGGTCGGCGAGGGCGGTGGTGAGGTCGCCATCGTCGGCGACCGGGGCGGTGCGGGTGTGGAAGTCGAGGATCTGGGCGGCGTTGCCGGCGGTGACCTGCCCGGTGGTGACGAGCAGGCGCAGGCGCGCCCAGCGGGGGTCGGTCAGGGCGGTGCCGACGGTGACGAGGGCTTTGGCCTGCCCGGCGGTGAGGGAGGCGTCGTGGCGGCGGAGCCAGTCGACCCGTGAGAGTCCGTCCGGAGCCTCGGTGCCGCGGGAGACCAGCTCGGAGACGATGCCGACGAGGGTGACCTCGAGGGTGGCGCGCTGCGCGGCGACCCGCTCGGCCGCGGCCGCGAGGTCGGTGTCGGCGTGAGCCACCAGGGACCGGCCGACGACCGCGTCGAGCTGCACAGCCTGCTGGGCGTCGGCGCGGCTACGGTCGCTCTCCCAGGTTGCGGCGCGGGCTGCGGTGGCCTCGATCCACTCCGGGTCGTCGACCATCGCGAGCCACTCCGTCTCCGAGAGGGGCTCGAGCCCTTGCGGGTCGATCGCGTCCAGCACCTCCACAGGCACCCCGGACCACGGCCCCCGCGGCGAGGTCACCGGCCGCACCTGCGGCGCGACCCGACGGCTCGGCCCGCGCCGCGACGTCCCCGTCGATCCTTGGGACGGCCCCGGCTCTGCCGGGCCGCTCGTGGTCCTGCCCCACTCGGCCCACACGCCCGCCCCGTCAGCCTCCGCGGGTGCAGTCGTCACAGACGGTCGCGACGGGCCCGACGCGGTCGCGGAGGACGCGTCGGGCGCGGACGGGCCGGACGGCATACCGCCCGTGAGGCGCTGCCAGAAGTCGCTCGCGGACGTGCCGCCGCTGGAACGCTGCCGCGTCTCCAGGTCGGCGAGCCGGCTCCTCAGGAGCTCGAGCACGTCTGCGTTCTCTGCCATGAAACGACACTAGAGGCGACCACCGACAGTGCCCGTTCCGCCAACGCACGACAGGTGTGCGTCGGGTTGATGGTTCTCGGTTCGGCCCGGCCAGAGGGGTGTTCGCAGCTGACCTGGCGCAGGGTGCGTAGCTCATGTGACCAGGTCGGCTGCTCGCTCGTCGAGGTGCAGTCCTTGGACTGCCCTGGCGATGGCTGGGTGTTGCCGCGTCACGGGCGTCAACCGAGTGTTCGAGCGTGACTGGGGTCGGCGAGGGACGCTCTTGGCGTAGGAGCATCTCCGCGTCAACCAACGCGCACGACCCGCCCAGGGCCCGGGAACAGGCGCGGCCGGCGTCACCGAGAGGGCCATCGAGGGATGCGGCGACTCACGATCGGCGCAGGGTGGACCTGCGCTCACTCATGGACCGACACGTCCATGACTCACAACCGTCCCGCTCCACACCGGCGCGGGCCGGGCGACCCGGCGCGGCCGCGCTCAGTCGGTCTCGGCCTCGGAGAGGAAGAGGGCGAAGCGGGCGGGCTGGGCCTGCACGAGGTCGAGCCGGCCGCCGTTGGACTCGGCGAGGTCGCGGGCGAGGGCGAGGCCGAGGCCGGTGCTGCCGCCCGCGCCACTGCTCACCGACCGCTCGAAGATGTGCGGCGCCATGGCCGAGGGCACGCCGTCGCCCTGGTCGCTGACCTCGACGACGACGGAGGGCCCGGAGCGGCGCGCGTGCACGTCGACCGTGCCGCGCCCGTGCACGAGGGAGTTCTCGAGCAGGGTCGAGAGCACCTGCGAGAGCGCGACGGGGGTGGAGCGTACGAAGAGTCCCCGCTCGCCCCTGACCCGCACCGACCGCCGGGCCTGCTCGAAAGCCGGCTGCCACTCCCGCTGCAGCGCGGCGATGACGGAGTCGAGAGACACGGCCGGGGCCGGCCCGCCCGACCCCCGTGTGCGACCGAGGAGGTCGTCGACGACCCGCGTGAGGCGCTCGACCTGGGCGATGGCGATGTTCGCCTCCTCCTTGACGACGTCGGCGTCGTCGGTGAGCGAGATCTCCTCGAGGCGCATGAGCAGGGCCGTGAGCGGGGTGCGCAGCTGGTGCGAGGCGTCGGAGGCGAAGTCGCGCTCGGCAGCGAGCGACTTCGTCATGTCGTGGGCGCGGCGGGTCATGACCTCCGAGACCGTGTCGATCTCGGCGATGTCGGAGCGCACGGGGGCGAGGCGCGCCTCCCCCGCAGCCAGCCGCTTGGCGACGGCGACGAGGTCCTGCGACGCTCGCTCGATGTGCGCGCGCGTCCCTGTCGTCGCCAGGTGACCGGCGAGCACACCGAGCAATCCCGCCCCGATCATGACGGCCGCGAAGCGCGCCACCCCCGTCGTCGGGTCGGCCGTCAGCCATTCCGCGACGACCGAGGCTCGGGTGGTCAGGACCCACCACACGACGCCCGTCGCGAGCACCGCCGCGACCACCGCGCAGACGAGCGCACTGGTGAAGGAGGTGCGCGCCAGCAGCCGGCGCACGGTCAGTCTGCCTGCGGCCGCTCGAACCGGAAGCCGACACCACGGACGGTGGCGATGTACTGCGGCGACGTCGCGTCGTCACCGAGCTTCCGGCGCAGCACCGAGATGTGCATGTCGAGCGTCTTCGTGGAGCCGAACCAGGCGGTGTCCCAGATCTCGCGCATGAGCTGCTCGCGCGAGACGACCTTGCCCTGCTCGCGCACGAGCACGCGGAGCAGGTCGAACTCCTTGGCCGTCAGCTGCAGCTCGATCCCCTTGAACCAGGCCCGGCGGCCGTCGGAGTCGATCCGCACGAGCTCACCGGTCACGGCGGCGTCGGACGGGGTGCGGCGCAGCAGCGCGCGCACCCGGGCGAGCAGCTCGGCGAGGCGGAAGGGCTTGGTGACGTAGTCGTCGGCGCCGGCGTCGAGCCCGACGACGGTGTCGACCTCGTCGGCGCGTGCCGTGAGGATGAGCACGGGGATCGTGCGGCCCTCGGCCCGGATGCGCCGGCACACCTCGAGACCGTCGATCTTGGGCAGGCCGAGGTCGAGCAGGACGAGGTCGGGGTTCTCCTTCGCGCCGTCGAGGGCTGCTGCCCCGTCCTCACGAACGTCGACCTCGTAGCCCTCACGCCGCAGGGCACGGGCCAGTGGCTCCGAGATGGCGGGGTCGTCCTCCGCCAGGAGCACTCGAGTCATGTCACCGTCCTCGTTCCATCGCACATCCGTCGCCCCCGACGCGTCGAAGCCTATCCACAAGGCCCGCGGGCGCACGTCGTGGCAGCCCCCAGCGCCGGGGCCGGTCGGTGTCGGCGACGCTCGCCGAGCGGACGCCCGACGAGCAGACGCTCGCCGAACGGGGCCTCACCGACCGGGCCAGACCGGCGTGCGCTTCTCCGCGAAGGCCGCGACCCCCTCGCGCCGGTCACCGGAGAAGGCAGTGGCCCGCCAGCACGCGTCCTCGACCTCCAGCCCGGTCGCGAGGTCGACGTCGGCGCCGAGGCGCATGGCCCGCTTGGCGTTGCGCAGCCCGACCGGCGAGTTCGCGGCGATCGCCCCGGCGAGCTCGAGCGCACGCGCCCGGGCCGTGCCCGCAGGCACCACCTCGTCGACGGCGCCGAGCTCGAGCGCGGCCGCGGCGCCGAGCCGCTCGGCCGTGAAGATCGCCCGGGCCGCGCGCGACCAGCCCACCCGCCGCACGAGCAGCTGGGTGCCCCCGCCACCGGGGATGACGCCGACGCTGACCTCCGGCAGCCCGACGAGGGCGCCCTCGCCCGCGATGACGAGGTCGCACGACAGCGCGAGCTCGAAGCCTCCGCCGAGCGCGAAACCGTCGACGGCCGCGATCGCGGGCACCGGCAGCGCCAGCACCCCGCCGTATGCCGCCCGCGCCACCGGCCGCTGCTCCATGAGGTCGGCGTCGGTGAAGGAGTTGCGCTCCTTGAGGTCGGCTCCGACGCAGAACGCGCGGTCGTGGCTGGAGCTCAGCACGACGCAGCGCACCGAGTCGTCGGCCGCCACCTGGGCGGTGGCCGCCGCGATGGCCTGGGCCATCGCGGTGGACACCGCGTTCATCGCCTCGGGACGGTCGAGCACGATCTCGGCCACGTGCTCGAGACCGGGCACCTCGAATCGGTCGACGCGCACGAGGGCGGGGCGGGGCGGCATACGGGCTCCTTGGTCTGCGCCCGAGAGGGCGGGTGGGTGGGTCAGGTGGTGCCGCGGCCGGCGCTCGAGGCGCGCCGCAGCACCGAGGGGGTGACGGCGCCGACGCCGCGCAGCACGCGGCGGCGCTGCCCGGTGAGGACGAAGCCCGACATGCTCGCGAGCTCGCGGGCCATCGGCGCGTCGACGAGCACGGAGCCCGCTCCGGCGACGGCGGTGAGGCGCGACGCCCGGTTGACCGTGGTGCCGAAGACGTCGCCGAGGCGCGAGATGATCGGCCCGCGGGCCATGCCGCACCGCACGTCGGGGAGCACGTCGTCCTCGGTCATCGTGTCGACGAGGTCGAGCGCGATGGCGGCGGCCGGCGCTGCGCCGACGGTCGTGAAGAGCACCTCGTCGCCGACCGTCTTGATGAGGCGCCCGCCGTGGGCGGTGATGACGTCGGCCGACAGGGCCTCGAAGCGCGAGACGAGCCGGGCGAGGTCGCGCTCCGACAGGCGGCGCACGAGCGCCGTGAAGTTGACGAGGTCGGCGAAGCCGACGGAGCGCATCTTCGTCAGGCCGAAGGACTCCGGGTCGGCGTCGGCCATCATGCGCGAGACCGTCGCCGACAGGTGCCGTCGCCACGCGTAGACGAGCAGCGGCTCGAGGCGGTCGGTCAGCTCGGCGAGGCGGCGCGCCGTCTCCGCCGCCGTCTCGACGCCGGGCACCGATCGTGACTCCGGGGACTCCGGGGACTCCGGGGACTCCGGGGACTCCGGGGACTCCTGCGACTCCGGCGACTCCGGCGACTCCGGCGACTCCGGCGACTCGGCACCGTCCGCCGCGACAGCCAGCTCGGCCGGTGCCCCGTGCTCGGCCTCGATGCGCAGCGTCGCCTCCGCCTCGACGGCCTCGGCGATGAGCTGCGACTGCCAGCCGGCGAGACGGTCGGCCGACCGCGCGAACGCGCGGGTCATCGCGAGCGCCGTCGGCTCGTCGAGCAGCCCCTCCCGGACGATGCCGGCGACGGTCGCGAGCGCCTGCTGGTCGGCCTCGGTGAACAGCTCGTCGTCGGTGTCGACGACGGGGAAGCCCAGGGCGTGCCAGAATTTGCGCGCCGACAGGAGCGACACCTCGGCTCCACGGCTCACGTCGCGCCGCCGGAGCACGCGGGGCTGGCCGAGCAGCTGCTCGGTGAAGTCCTGCCCAGCCCGGTCGGCTGGATCTGAGCCCGGGGCGGTCATGGCTCCGATCATGCCAGCCGCCCGGTCAGGCGCATCACGGGATCATCAGGGCCGGCGCACGTGCACGACGTCACCCGCCGCGAAGGTGCGGCGCCCGCTCGGGGTGACGACGACGAGGCCGCCGTCGCGGTCGATGTCGACGGCCTCGCCGACCGCTTCCACACCGCCCGGCAGGTGCACCCGCACCCGCGCACCCACGGTGGCGCACGCGGACACGTAGGCCGCGCGGGTCGACTCGTCCACCGCCCCGACGGCGGGAGACCCACCTGAGGTCGTGCCCTCGAGGCCTCGCAGCAGCGCGGCGAGCTCGCGCAGGTAGGCGACGACGACGTCCTCACGCCGCACCGTCGCGCCGGCGAGGGCGAGGGAGGTCGCCGTGTCGACGGGCAGCTCGTCGCGCGACTGGTCGACGTTGACCCCGGTGCCGACGACCACGACGTATGCCGTGTCGTGAGCTCCCGGCCGCTCCGACGGCAGGGGGACGAGCTCGCAGAGGATGCCGCTCACCTTGCGGTCCTCGTCGTCGCCGAGAAGGACGTCGTTGGGCCACTTGAGGCGCGGGTCGAGCTCGTGGCCAGCCGCCCGGCTGACCGTCCGCAGCGCCCGCGACAGGGCGAGCCCCGCGAGCAGCGGCAGCCACCCGGCCACGGCGGGCTCCGTCACCGGCACGGCGCAGGACACGGCCACGGAGGCCCGGTCCGGCACCTCCCAGACCCGACCGAGACGCCCGCGGCCGCCGGTCTGGTGGTCGGTCAGCACCACCCACCAGAGGCAACCGTCGCGCGCACCCGGGGCGGCGGCATACGGACCGGTAGGGGTGGCGGCACGGGTGACGAGCTCGCGCAGCCGGGTGTTGGTGGAGGCCAGCGCAGCATGGAACTCGACGCCGCGCCACGGCTGCCCCGACGTGACCAACCCCGCACCGACGATCTCCGCGTCAAGCGAATCGCGCACGTCGCCAAGACTAGAGTGCGGCCATGGCACCCGATCAGGCACTCGCTGCCGCCCAGACGGCCGATCGCACCGACCTCGACCTGACGACCACGGCGGGCAAGCTCGCCGACCTCAAGCGTCGCGTGGCCGAGGTGGCCAACGCAGGCTCCGAGCGGGCCGTCGAGAAGCAGCACGCCCGCGGCAAGAAGACGGCCCGCGAGCGCATCGAGATGCTGCTCGACGAGGGCAGCTTCATCGAGATGGACAAGTACGCCCGGCACCGCAGCAACCAGTTCGGCCAGGAGGCCAAGCGGCCCTACGGCGATGGCGTCGTCACCGGCTACGGCACCGTCGACGGGCGACAGGTCGCGATCTTCGCGCAGGACTTCACCGTCTTCGGTGGCTCCCTCGGCGAGGTCTTCGGCGAGAAGATCGTCAAGGTCATGGACTTCGCGATGAAGATCGGCTGCCCCGTCATCGGCCTCAACGACTCCGGCGGCGCCCGCATCCAGGAGGGCGTCGTCTCGCTCGGGCTCTACGGCGAGATCTTCCGCCGCAACGTGCACGCCTCTGGGGTCATCCCGCAGATCTCGCTCATCATGGGCCCGTGCGCCGGCGGTGCCGTCTACTCGCCCGCCATCACCGACTTCACGGTCATGGTCGACAAGACCTCGCACATGTTCATCACCGGCCCCGACGTCATCAAGACCGTCACGGGTGAGGACGTCGGCTTCGAGGAGCTCGGCGGCGCGCAGGCGCACAACACCCGCTCCGGTGTCGCGCACTACATGGGCAGCGACGAGCAGGACGCTGTCGACTACGTCAAGGCGTTGCTGTCCTACCTGCCGAGCAACAACCTCGAGACGCCGCCGGCCTACGGCGAGGGCGAGGCCGACCTGTCGGTGACCGACGACGACCTCTGGCTCGACACCGCGATCCCCGACTCGCCCAACGTGCCCTACGACATGAAGCACATCGTCGAGCACGTCGTCGACGACGGCGAGTTTCTCGAGGTGCAGCCGCTCTTCGCGCCCAACATCATCACCGGCTTCGCCCGCGTCGACGGCATGTCGGTCGGGGTCGTCGCCAACCAGCCCATGCAGTTCGCCGGGTGCCTCGACATCGACGCCTCCGAGAAGGCGGCTCGCTTCGTGCGCACCTGTGACTGCTTCAACGTGCCGGTCCTCACCTTCGTCGACGTGCCGGGCTTCCTCCCGGGCACCTCGCAGGAGTGGGACGGCATCATCCGTCGCGGCGCCAAGCTCATCTACGCGTACGCCGAGGCGACCGTCCCCAAGATCACCGTCATCACGCGCAAGGCCTACGGCGGCGCCTACGACGTCATGGGCTCCAAGCACCTCGGCGCCGACATCAACCTCGCGTGGCCGACGGGCCAGATCGCCGTCATGGGCGCGCAGGGCGCCGTCAACATCCTCTTCCGCAAGGAGCTCGCCGCCACGGCCGCCGAGGGTGGCGACGTCGAGGCCCACCGCAGCCAGCTCATCCACCACTACGAGGAGACGCTGGCCAACCCCTACATCGCGGCCGAGCGCGGCTACATCGACACCGTCATCTCCCCGTCCAACACGCGGATGAACGTCACCCGGGCCCTGCGGGCGCTGCGCAACAAGCGCGAGTCGCTGCCACCCAAGAAGCACGGGAACATCCCGCTGTGACCCGGCTGTCCACGACGAGGAGGCTGCGGTGAGCGAGACCACGGCGCCCACGGGCGCGGCGAGCCCCACCCTGTCCGTGTCGGGCAACCCGACGCCCGAGGAGCTGGCGGCGCTCGTCGTCGTGCTCTCGGCCCTCGGCGGCGGCGACGAGTCCGACGCGGGCACGCGCCGCTCCGCCTGGGCCGACCCCGCCTGGCGCCTCGTCGGCCCGTCGACGCGGATCGGGGGGTGGCGCGCGAGCGCCCTCCCCCGCTGACGGGCAGCCGGCGGACGCCTGCGTTTGACGCCCGCCCCGACCGCTGCCCTAGGGTTGTCCGTCATGTCCGCCGACTCCTCCACGCCGGTGCGGCTCTCGGGACGCTACGTGCTCGGCGAGCCGCTCGCTGTCGGCGGCATGGGCGAGGTCCACGTCGCCACCGACGAGCGACTCGCCCGACGGGTTGCCGTCAAGCTGCTCCACCGCGCCCACGGCGGCTCCGCGGAGGCCGTCGAGCGCTTCCGCCGTGAGGCTGTCGTCGTGGCCGGGCTCATCCACCCCTCGATCGCGCAGGTCTACGACTACGGCGTGCACGACGACGGCATCGACGAGCCGTCGCACTTCATCGTCATGGAGCTCGCGCCGGGCACCGACCTCGCTGACCTGCTCCGTCGCCGCGGGCGCCTCGACCCGCACGAGGCCGTCTCCATCGCCACGCAGGTCTGTGCCGCTCTCACCGCGGCGCACCGCGCCGGCGTCGTGCACCGCGACATCAAGCCCGGCAACGTCATCGTCTCGCCCGAGCTGCGGGTCAAGGTCACCGACTTCGGCATCGCGCGCAGCCTCGGGCACAGCGCCCTCACCGACGTCGGCACGATCCTCGGCACGGCCGCCTACCTGCCGCCGGAGCAGGCCCGCGGCGAGGCCGCCACGCCGGCGTCCGACCTCTACTCGCTCGGGATCCTGCTCTACCAGATGCTGACCGGGCGGCCTCCCTTCGAGGGTGACACGCCCGTCGCCGTCGCCCTGCGCCACCTCGACGAGCCGGTCCCGGCGCCGAGCGCCTCGGCCCCGGGGGTGCCGGCCGGGCTCGACCGCGTCGTCGCGGTCGCGACGGCCAAGGACCCGGCCGACCGCTATGCCGATGCCGCAGCCATGGCTGCGGCTCTGCGGGACGCTCTCCCCGACGACCCCGCCGCTAAGGCACAGGCGGCACAGGCGGCACAGGCGGCACACTCAGGGCAGCCGGCGAGACCTGCTGCGGCCGGCACGGACGCCACGGCGCTCGTGGCCCTGCCCCTCGACGCGACGCGCGCCATGCCGGCCCTGCCGCCCGCCGTCCCCGCAGCCCCCCGGACAGCCCTGACAGCCCGGACAGCCCGGCACACCGCGTCGTCCGCCGCCCGGTCCGGACGCCGTGTGGCGTGGGCCGCCGCGGCCGTCGCAGCCCTCGTGCTCGTCGTCGGCGGGGGCATGCTCCTCGCCGACCGCCCCGAGGCCCCGCGCGTCGCGTCCGGGCCCTCCGTGGCCCCCGGGCCCGCTACGACGACAACCGGCTCGCCCACCCCGACCCGCGTGCCGACGTCCAAGGCCGAAGCCCCCACGCCCGAGCAGCCCACCTCGACCCCGCCCGCGGACGAGGTGCGCCTTCCCGACGGGCTCGTCGGCACGCGGTCCGCGGACGCGAGGCGCACCCTCGAGGTGATGGGCCTGAAGGTCCAGACCGTGCAGGCGCGCTCCCGCGCCGACCGTGGCCAGGTGCTCGCCACGGTGCCGGGCGCCGGTGCCACCGTGCCTGCCGGACAGACCGTCGTTCTCGTCGTCAGCCGCGGAGGGGTCAAGTCCGAGAGCAGGTCGGACGGTGGCCCGTCCCGAGGCGACACCCTCACCGTGCCCGGGTGGATCGTCGGGTCGTCGGCAGCAGACGTGCGCGACGCCCTGCCCGACAACCTCCGCACCGACCTGCGCGTCACGACCGTCTCCGTGCCGTCAGCCCAGCCGAAGGGCACCGTCGTGGCGACGTGGCCCGCGGTGGGCGAGCCGCTGACCGACGGCCAGCTCGTCCTCGTCGTCGCGAGCGGGCGGGGCGACTGAGCGACCCGAATTGCGTCGCCACGCAGGCGGGGTCGTGCAGTACGTTCGGCGGGTGACCGACACCCCTGACACCCAGACCGATCCGTCGCAGGCCACCCGCCCCCAGACCGACGTCGACCGCATCGCCGAGCGCTACTTCGACGCCGCGGTCGCGCTCAGCCCCATCAACGCCACCTTCCTCGGCGTGCCGGGCGGCGAGGAGGATCTCGACGACCTCTCCCCCGCCGGCAATGCCGCCGCGTCGCAGGTGCGCCGCACCGCGCTCTCCGAGCTCGCCGGCGCCTCTCCCGTCGACGACGTCGACCGGGTCACCGTCGCCGCGATGACCGAGCGGCTCCAGCTCGCCGAGGACCGGTATGCCGCGGGCCTCGACGAGATGTCGCTCAACGTCCTCGCCTCCCCGCTCCAGAGCGTCCGCGACGTCTTCGACCTCATGCCCCAGGACTCCGAGGGCGACTGGCGCGTCTTCGCGACCCGCATGGGCAAGATCCCGGCCGCCCTCGAGGGCTACCAAGAGGCGCTCCTCGTCGCGCGCGACCGCGGACAGGTCTCGCCGCGCCGCCAGGTCGAGGCTTGCGCCGAGCAGTCACGCGACCTCACCGCCGACGACGGCTACTTCGCGAAGGTCGTCGCCGACGCGACGGTCGGCGACGAGCCGCTCACGGGTGAGGTGCGGGAGGCGCTCGCCGCGTCCGCGAAGGCCGCCGCGGCGGCATACGGCTCGATGGCCGACTGGCTCGAGCGTGAGCTGCTCCCCCACGCTCCCGAGGACGACGCGTGCGGGCGCGAGCGCTACGCGCTCGAGTCGCGCTACTTCCTCGGGGCGACGGTCGACCTCGAGGAGACCTACCGCTGGGGTCAGCAGGAGGTGGCACACCTCCACGCCCAGATGGCCGAGATCGCCGAGGGCCTCGAGCCCGGGGCGAGCGTGCAGCGCGGCGTCGAGATCCTCGACGCCGACGAGAAGTACCAGCTCCACGGCACCGACGCGCTCAAGGCCTGGATGCAGGAGCGGGCCGACGAGGTCATCGCCGACCTCAAGGACGTCCACTTCGACATCCCCGGCCCGGTCCAGCGCATCGAGTGCATGATCGCGCCGACGCAGACAGGCGGGATCTACTACACCGGGCCGTCCGACGACTTCAGCCGCCCGGGCCGCATGTGGTGGTCGGTGCCCAAGGGCAACACCGAGTTCCGCACGTGGAACGAGCTGACGACCGTCTACCACGAGGGCGTCCCCGGCCACCACCTCCAGGTCGCCCAGACCGTCTACCGCTCGGGGCTGCTCAACAAGTGGCGCCGGCTCGAGGCGTGGACGTCGGGCCACGGCGAGGGGTGGGCGCTCTATGCGGAGCGCCTCATGGCCGAGCTCGGCTACATGGACGACCCCGGCAACCGGATGGGTTGGCTTGCCGGACAGTCGCTTCGGGCCGCCCGCGTCGTCATCGACATCGGTGTGCACTGCGGCTTCGACGCCCCTGACGAGGTCGGCGGCGGGGCGTGGGACTACGACAAGGCGTGGACCTACCTCACCCGCTACGGCTTCATGGACGAGAAGGTCCTGCGCTTCGAGCTCAACCGCTACCTCGGCTGGCCGGGGCAGGCCCCGAGCTACAAGATCGGCGAGCGCCTCTGGCTCCAGCTCCGCGACGAGGCGAAGGCACGCCAGGGCGATGCGTTCGACCTCAAGGCCTTCCACCGCCGCGCCCTCGACATCGGCGGGGTCGGGCTCGACACCCTCCGGGCCGCGGTGCTCGACGAGATCTGACCGTCGCAGCCACGCGCCGCGCCGTCCCGACCGCCACGGTCGGGGCGGCGCGGCCGTCCTATGCTGCGGTATGCCGCGCAGCCCGCTCACCTCGCAGCCCGCCGTCCGTCTCGTGCTGGCCTCCGCGTCGCCGGCCCGGCTCACGACGCTGCGCGCGGCGGGGATCTGGCCGACGGTCGTCGTCAGCACCGTCGACGAGGACCTCGTCGTCGCCGAGGCGCTCGAGCGCTACGGCCCGCTCGAGGCGGGCGACATCGCGTTGCTCCTCGCACGCTCCAAGGCGGAGGACGTCGCCTCGGCCGGTGACCGGGGTGCGGTCGTGCTCGGGTGCGACTCGGTGCTCGAGCTCGACGGCCAGGTGCACGGCAAGCCCGCCGACGCTGATGAGGCGAGGGCGCGCTGGCGCCGGATGCGCGGCCGGTCGGGGGTGCTGCACACCGGTCACTGGGTCGTCGACGACCGCGACGACCACGGCGGGGCGACGCTCGGGGCGACCGCCTCGACGACGGTCCACTTCGCCAAGCTCTCCGACGACGAGATCGACGCCTACGTCGCCACGGGCGAGCCGCTGCTCGTCGCCGGCGCCTTCACGATCGACGGCCTCGGCGGCGCGTTCGTCACGGCGATCGAGGGCGACCACCACAACGTCGTCGGCCTCTCGCTCCCGCTGCTGCGTGACCTGCTCGCAGACGCCGGCATCGGGTGGTTCGACGTCGTCGGCGCGGCGGCCGGAGACGATCAGGGGTAGAGGTCGTCGGTGAGGTTCTCGATGACGAGGTAGTGCTGCAGCCAGTACCACATCTGCGCTGCCCCGAGCAGGACGATGCCGAGCAGCAGCCAGTAGCGGTAGCGCCGCCACCATGGCAGCTTGAGGAACCACGCGATGATGAGCGTGAAGGGGAAGGCGAGCATCGCGTAGCGCACCCGGCTCGGCGTCGTGCTCGTCACGAGGATGATGTAGGCCGGGTAGGCGCCGGCCCAGCCCCAGATCTCCGGGCCCCAGCGCCACGAGTTCTTCGAGAGCATGAACCACGTGAAGCCCGCGACGCCGAGGACGCCGAGCACCTGGCCCGCGATGCCCCAGTAGTCGTAGAGCAGCCCCCACCAGAGATAGAGCTTGAGCTTGGTCTCGATGTTCCAGGCGAGCATCGTCTGGTTGTAGGCATCCGGGGTGTCGGTGCCGATCGAGACGATCGTCGGCCACAGGAAGGTGAGGGTCGCGGCATACGCGGCGAGCGCAGCCATCCCCCACCGGAAGCGCACCGGGTGGGCGCCCTCGTCGTGCTGGCGCCAGCGGACGACGGCGTGAGCGATGATCACGGGCACCATGGCGATGACGACGTTGCGGGTCAGGGAGAGGGCGAGCAACGCGACGACGACCCACGCATACCGCCTGGCCCGCAGCAGCAGCATGACGGTGACGACGAGCAGCAGCGCGGCCGACTCCGTGTAGGACGCCGAGAAGGCGACCGAGGCGATGTAGAAGCTCGTCGCCGTCACGGCGACGATGGCCTCCCAGCGCCCGACGGCCTCGTCGACGAGCTTGAAGAGCAGGTGCATCGCGACGAAGCCGAGCAGCGTCGACAGGAGCGGCCCGACGATCTCGAAAGGCAGACCGGTCACCTTCATGATGGCGCCGACCGTCATCGGGAAGACGGGGAAGAACGCCCACGGGTTCATGTCGATGCCGCCCCACCCGGCGCGCGGCAGCACCGCCGGGTAGCCCTGCTCGGCGATGACGCGGTACCACTGGCCGTCCCAGCCGCTCATCACCGTCCAGTAGCCGGGGCTCTCGGGCGAGGGGTAGAAGATGCGGATGTTGGCCGTGCCGATGGGCAGGGCGATCTGGGTGCGGGCGAGCACGATGCCCGCGATGAGGACCCAGATGCGGGAGAGTCCGTAGACGGCGAACGGGAACCAGACCGGGAAGCGCCGGTAGAACGGCTGACGGGCCTCGGCCTCGCGGTCGGGGTGCTCGAGGCGGTGACCGAGGCGCGGCTCAGACCGGCGGGACGGAGCGTCGGCGCTCGCTGAAGTGACGGTCACGCCGGGAAGCATAAGCCAGGCGTCGGCTGACCTCCGAGCGAAGCTCATCGGCCTCGACGACCGCATCGAGCACGAGGTCGGCCGCGAGACGCTCGATGTCGACGTCCTGCTCGTACTCCCGACGACGCTCGGCGACGAACGCGTCGCGGGCCTCGGGGCCCTGCTCGGCGCCGATCTCGGCGATCTTGTTGGCGTAGACGGCGTTGACCGCGGCTTCCGGTCCCATGACGGCGATGCGGGCCGTCGGCAGGGCGATCGTCGCGTCGGGGCCGAAGCCGGGACCGCCCATCGCGTAGAGGCCGGCGCCGTAGGCCTTGCGCACGACGACACAGAGCTGCGGCACGGTCGCGGAGGCGACGGCGCTGACCATCTTGGCGCCGTGCCGGATGATGCCGCCGCGCTCGACCTCGGAGCCGATCATGAAGCCCGGCACATCGGCGAGGTAGAGCAGCGGGATGCCGAAGGCGTCGCAGAGCCAGATGAAGCGGGCCGCCTTGTCGGCGCTGTCGGTGAAGAGCACGCCGCCCTTGACCGCCGAGTTGTTGGCGACGATGCCGACGCTCTCGCCGTGGATGCGCCCGAAGCCGATGACGAGCTCGCCCGCCCAGAGCGGCTTGAGCTCGAAGAAGGAGTCCTCGTCGACGAGTCCGTCGATGACCTCGTGGATGTCGAAGGGCACCGACTCCCGCTCGGGCACGGTGTGCGCGGTGAGGGGCACCTCGGGCTCCTCCACGGCATACGTCGGCGGGTGGTCGCGCCACGTGCCGGGGACGTAGGAGAAGTAGAGCTTGGCGAGCTCGATGGCCTCGGCGTCGTCGTGCGCGAGCAGGTCACCGACCCCCGAGACGGTGCAGTGCATGCGCGCCCCGCCCATCTCCTCGAGGGTCACCTTCTCGCCGACGACCATCTCGGCCATGCGCGGGCTGCCGAGGTACATCGAGGCGTTGCCCTCGACCATGATGATGAGGTCGCAGAAGCTCGGGATGTAGGCGCCGCCGGCAGCGCTCGGGCCGAAGAGGCAGCAGATCTGCGGCACCCGGCCCGAGAGGGCGACCTGGTTGTGGAAGATCCGCCCGGCGCCGCGGCGGCCGGGGAACATCTCGACCTGGTCGGTGATCCGCGCCCCCGCCGAGTCGACGAACCAGAAGACCGGCAGCTCCTCGCGCAGCGCCATCTCCGTCGCGCGCACGATCTTCTCGACGGTGCGCGCGCCCCACGACCCGGCCTTGACGGTGGGGTCGTTGGCGATGACGATCGCGGGCCGCCCGTCGACCGTGCCGCGTCCGGTGACGACGCCGTCGGCGGGCAGCCCGGGCTGCAGCGCGTTGGCGTAGCGACCGTCCTCGACGAAGGAGCCCTCGTCGAAGAGCAGGGCGATGCGGTCGCGGACGTAGATCTTGCCCTGGGCGTCGAGCTTGGCCTGGGCCTTCTCGGGGGCGCTCGCCGAGGCGAGGTATGCCGCGTGGAGGCGGGCCCGCACGTCGGCGACCCTCGGGTCGGCGTTGGGGTTCACCGCCGCGGCCGTGCCCGTGTCGAGCTCGGTCATGCCGGCAGGCCCAGTCCACGGGCGATGAGCATCCGCTGCACCTCGGAGGTGCCCTCGCCGATCTCGAGGATCTTCGCGTCGCGGTAGAAGCGGGCCACGGGGTACTCCTCCATGAAGCCGTTGCCGCCGAAGACCTGCGTGGCGATGCGGGTGGCCGACACGGCGGCCTCGGTCGAGTAGAGCTTGGCGATCGACGCGGCGTGCTTGACCTCCGCGACCGAGCGCCGCCCCGCGTGCAGCTCGTCCTTGAGCCATGCCGCCTTGTAGGTCATGAGCCGGGCGCCCTCGACCATGACGGCGAGGTCGGCGAGCTGGAAGGAGATGCCCTGGTTGACGCCGATCGGACGGCCGAAGGCGATGCGCGTCTTCGCGTAGTCGGTGGCGAGCTCGAGGCAGGCCTGGGCGCAGCCGACGGCGAGCGCGGAGATCGCGATCCGGCCGTCGTCGAGGGTCTTGAGGAACTGCTTGAAGCCCTGCCCCGGCTCGCCGAGCAGGTTGTCGACCGGCACCCGGCAGCCCTCGAAGGTGAGGCCGTGGGTGTCGGAGACGTGCCAGCCGAGCTTGTGGTAGGCGGGCTCGACGATGAAGCCGGGGGTGCCCGCCGGCACCATGATGGCCGAGATCTCGGGCGAGCCGTCGGCGTTGGTGCCGGTGCGGGCGGTCACGGTGACGACCGAGGTGATCTCGGTGCCCGAGTTGGTGATGAAGGCCTTGGCGCCGTCGATGACCCACTCGTCACCGTCGCGGAC
Source organism: Humibacillus xanthopallidus (assembly GCF_006716675.1). Classification (GTDB taxonomy): domain Bacteria; phylum Actinomycetota; class Actinomycetes; order Actinomycetales; family Dermatophilaceae; genus Humibacillus; species Humibacillus xanthopallidus_B. The sequence continues at coordinate 351,120 of NZ_VFPM01000001.1, forward strand.
GGCTCGGGTGCGGCTCGCTGCGGCGTCCGAGCCGGCCTCGGGCTCGGTGAGGCCGAAGCCAGCGAGGGTGCGACCGGCGACGAGGTCGGGCAGGAAGCGCTGCTTCTGCTCCTCCGTGCCGTAGGTGAGGATCGGGTTGATGCCGAGCCCGACACCGGCCGACAGGGTGATGCCGATGGACTGGTCGACCCGGCCGAGCTCCTCGATCGCGACGCAGAGGCTCGTGAAGTCGCCGCTGTCGCCGGCGCCGCCGTACTCCTCCGGCACGACGAGACCGAAGAGCCCGAGGTCGCCCATCTTGGGCACGAGGTCGGTGGGGAAGTAGGACGCGGCGTCCCACTTGGCGATGTTGGGCGCGACCTCCTTCTCGGCGAAGTCGCGGACGACCGCGCGGAAGTCCTCGTGGTCCTGGCTGAGCTCGAACATCGCTGTTCTCCTGAAGGTGGTGGGTCGCCATCACGCGCTCGTGGCCCGTGCTTGACGTTGACGTAAACGTAAAGCATGATCGGGCCCATGACAAGTGCCGCGGCGACCCGCACGTCCGAGCAGACGTGGACCATCGCCCAGGTGGCGGAGGAGTTCGGCGTCACGCACCGCACCGTTCGCCACTACGAGGACCTCGGCCTCATCTCCCCCGAGCGTCGCGGCACGCAGCGGGTCTACCGCCGCCGCGACCGGACGCGGCTCGGGCTCATCCTGCGCGGCAAGCGCCTCGGCTTCCCGCTCGAGGAGATCCGCACGATCATCGACCTCTTCGACGCCCCGCGGGGGCGGCGCACGCAGCTCGAGTACGTCCTCGGCCAGATCGACGAGCGCCGGGCCGACCTCGACCAGCGGCTCAAGGACGTCCAGGACGCCATCGCCGAGCTCGGGGAGTTCGAGCGACGGTGCCGCGAGGACCTCGACAGGCTCGCGTGACACGATGGGTCGCATGAGCGCTGACCCCAAGATCTCCGAATACGCGCACCCCGAGCGGCTCGTGACCACCGAGTGGCTCGCCGAGCAGATCGCGGCCGGCCGGGTCGGCGGGCCCGACGGCATCGCCCTGCTCGAGTCCGACGAGGACGTCCTCCTCTACGCCACGGGCCACATCCCCGGTGCGGTGAAGATCGACTGGCACGTCGACCTCAACGACCCGGTGTCGCGCGACTACGTCGACGGCGAGGGCTTCGCGAAGGTCATGGGCGAGCGCGGCATCCGGCGCGACACGACGGTCGTCATCTACGGCGACAAGAGCAACTGGTGGGCGGCCTACGCCCTCTGGGTCTTCAGCCTCTTCGGGCACGACGACGTGCGCCTGCTCGACGGCGGGCGGGCGAAGTGGATCGCCGAAGGACGTGAGCTGACCCGCGACGTGCCGACCCCGACCCCGGTCGACTACCCGGTCGCCGAGCGCGACGACGCCCCGATCCGTGCCTTCAAGGACGACGTCCTCGCCCACCTCGGCAAGCCGCTCGTCGATGTCCGCTCCCCCGGCGAGTACTCCGGCGAGCTGCTGCACATGCCCGACTACCCCCAGGAGGGGGCGATGCGCGGCGGCCACATCCCGGGAGCCAAGTCGGTGCCGTGGGCCCGCGCCGCCAACGACGACGGGTCGTTCAAGTCGCGCGCCGAGCTCGAGGCGATCTACCTCACCGAGCAGGGGCTCGCGCCGACCGACGACGTCGTCGCCTACTGCCGCATCGGCGAGCGGTCGTCGCACACGTGGTTCGTGCTGACGCACCTGCTCGGCTTCCCGTCGGTGCGCAACTACGACGGCTCGTGGACCGAGTGGGGCAACGCCGTCCGCGTGCCGATCGAGAAGTGAGTGCGGTGAGCGACACCCCACTGCCGGCGCCCCTCGCCGAGATCGCCGACGACTTCCGCTCCGCGAGCAACGACCTCAAGCTCCAGCTGCTGCTGGAGTTCAGTGACGAGCTGCCGGCGCTCCCGGAGCGGTATGCCGGCCGGCTCGACCAGTTCGAACGTGTCGACGAGTGCCAGTCGCCGCTCTTCCTCACCGTCGAGGTCGACGACGGCGCCTCGCTCGAGCAGCGCGAGGTGCACCTCTTCTTCGACGCGCCGGCCGAGGCCCCGACCACACGGGGGTTCGCCGGCATCCTCCACGAGGGGCTCGACGGGCTATCCGCGGCGCAGGTGCTCGCGGTCCCCGACGACGCGCCGATGCGCTTCGGGCTCGCCGAGGCGGTCTCGCCGCTGCGCCTGCGCGGCATGGTCGCGATGCTCGGGCGGATCAAGCGCCAGGTCCGCGCCAAGACCGCCACCTGACCCAACCCGCCCCCGGGCACTCCCCCGGATCGAGGTGATCCCGGGCCCGACGTGGGGTGCCGGCATCACCTCGACTCGCGGTGCGGAGGGGGCGAGGTGAGGTCGTCGGGGTCGCGGAAGTAGGTCTTCTTGGCCCGCAAACCCCGGTTCGCCAGCCAGGTGAGCACCCAGAGCAGGACGCCGAGAACGAGCAGCCCACCGCCGATCCGGTAGTGCTCGGCGGGCCGGCCCGAGAGCGGCAGCACGAGGAAGAAGCAGGCGAGGGCCCCGACGACCGGCAGCGCCGACGGGGTGACGAAGTGCGGGCCGGGCCTCGGGTCGCGGCGCAGCACGAGGACGACGATGTTGACGATCGTGAAGACGCCGAGGAGCAGCAGCGACGTCGTGCCCCCGAGGGCTGCGATCGCATCGGTGCTCGCGAAGGAGACGTATCCGATGAGGCCGAATGCGATGAGCGTCGTGAAGACGATCGCGGCATACGGCGTGCGGCGTCTCGGGTGCACCCTGCCGAGGACGTGCGGCAGCACGTCCTGACGGCTCATGCCGTAGAGCAGCCGCGAGGCCATGAGCATGTTGATGAGCGCCGAGTTGGCGACGGCGAACATCGAGATGAACGGCAGCAGGTCCTTGATCGGCACACCGGGGGCCGCCGTCTCGACGACCGTCACGAGCGGTGTGTCGCTGTCGGCGAGCACCCCCACGGGCACGAGGGCCACCGAGCACAGCGAGATGAGCACGTAGATGACTCCCGTGATGCCAAGTCCGGTGAGCATCATCTTCGGGAAGATCCGCACCGGGTCCTTGGTCTCCTCGGCCATGTTGACCGAGTCCTCGAAGCCGACCATCGCGAAGAAGGCGAGCGAGGTCGCCGCCGTCACGGCGAAGAAGGCCGACTTGTCGCCGGTCGAGTCGAAGATGAGGGTGCGCGACCAGTCCCCCTTGCCGCCGAAGAGCGCGAAGAACCCGACGAAGATCACGAGCAGCAGGCCCGACAGCTCGACGAGGGTGAGCACGATGTTGGCCTTGACGCTCTCGCCGACGCCCCGGAAGTTGATCGCCCCGACGAGGGTCATGAACGCGAGCGCGATGACGAGGATGAGCCCGCTGTTCTTGTCGTCGAGGCCGAACCCCTTGGCGAGGTTCGAGGCGAACGCCCGCGAGGCCGTGGAGGCCGAGGTGATGCCCGAGCACATCACCGTGAAGCAGACGATGAAGGTGAGGAAGTGGATGCCGAACGCCTTGTGCGTGTAGAGCGCCGCACCGGCCGCCTGCGGGTACTTCGTCACGAGCTCGAGGTAGGAGAACGCCGTGAGGATGGCGATCGCGAAGGCGACGAGGAACGGCGCCCAGGCGGCTCCCCCGACCTCCGCCGCGACGTCGCCGGTCAGGGCATAGACGCCGGTGCCGAGGATGTCTCCGACGATGAAGAGCAGGAGCAGCCCCGGCCCCATGACCCGTTTGAGCTCGCCGGTCTCCTCGGCCTCCCGCTCCTTCGCTGCAACGTCAGCCATGTCGCCTCCCTGCGTCTGGTGGCCGTCGCGACCAGAGTCGCTCCTTTCACCTTGGCCGAGACGGCACGGGTCGGCAACGCGAGAGTCTGCTCCGACAGGGCCGCGTCAGGCGCCGACGCGCGTGCGCACCTCGTAGAGCTCGGGGAAGAACGTGAGGTCGAGGGCCCGGCGCAGGAAGTCGACACCGGTCGATCCGCCGGTGCCGGTCTTCTGCCCGATCGTGCGCTGCACGACCTGCAGGTGCCGGAAGCGCCACTGCTGGAAGTTGTCCTCGACGTCGACGAGCTCCTCGCACGTCTCGTAGACGCCCCAGTGCTCATTGGGTCGGGCGTAGACGTCGGCAAAGACGTCGACGAGGCCCTCGCTGAGGCGGTAGGGCTGCGACCAGTCACGGTCGAGCACCTCTGCGGGGACGGCATACCCCCGCCTGCCGAGGTACGCGAGGAACTCGTCGTAGAGGCTCGGCTCGCGCAGCAGCGCGTCGAGCGCGATGCGGGCGCCCTCGTCGTGCGAGAAGACCGCGACCATGTCGGCGTTCTTGTTGCCGAGCAGGAACTCCACCTCGCGGTACTGCGCCGACTGGAAGCCCGAGCTCGCGGCGAGGAACGGCCGGATCTCGGCGTACTCGCTCGGGGTCAGGGTCGCGAGCACCGACCACTGGTCGGTGAGAGTGTGCTGGATGTGCTTGACCCGGGCCAGCCGCTTGAGCGCCGGGCCGAGGTCGTCGCTCATGAGCAGCGTTCTCGCAGAACGCAGCTCGTGGATGAGCAGCTTGAGCCAGAGCTCAGACGTCTGGTGCTGGATGATGAAGAGCAGCTCGTCGTGCTGAGGCGGGTCGCTGAGCGGCTGCTGGGCGCTGAGGAGCGTGTCGAGTCGCAGGTAGTCGCCGTAGGACATCTTGCGCGTGAAGTCGCGCTGGATGCCCTCCTCGAGATCGCGCTTGCTGCGGGGGTCGGTCACTCCGTCGACGGCACTGTCCATGCCGCCGATCCTAGGCGCCGCCGGATCTACCCCGCCGCGAGACGGCTCAGGAGGGTCGCGGGCGGATGCGCACGAGGTGCGACACCACGCCGGGGACCCACCCCGTCTCGCGGCGCATCCACCGGGCGCCGACGAGGTTGTGCGGAACGATGACGGTGTCGGCGCGCGCCGCGACGAGACCGAGGTCGGTGCCGAAGACGTCGGTGACGACCGCCCACTCGCGGGCGCTGTGCCGCGCGAGGTGCTCGCCGATGGCGATGGCGTACGTCTCGACCACGGCGTCGGGACTCACCGCGCCGGGGTCCTCGGACGCGCGGCGGAAGGCCTCGTCGTAGTGCGAGCCGATCGACTCGAGGTCGTCGACATCGACCCCCTCGGCGCTCGCCGCCTCGAGGGCGGCCGCGATCCGGGCCCGCTCCGCGTCGTCGAGCGGCCGTGCCACGGGCCGGTCGGGCAGATCGGCGTCGAGGTCGTCGTCACCGGTGAGGTCCGGCTCGACCTCGAGTGTCGCTGCGTCCTTGTCCTTGCGGGAGAACAGTCCCATGACGCCAACCTAGTACGGCCCGGCCTGTCGCGCTCCGGCGTCAGCCGAAGGTGTCGGGGTCGGGACCGGTGCGGGTGCCCCGGTCGAGGGCCGAGAGGGCCTCGAGGGCGTCGCCGCCGAGCGTGAACCCGCCGACGCCGAAGTTCTCCTCGATGCGGGCGGGGGTCACCGACCGGGTCAGCACGACGTTGCCGAGCTCGATGTGCCAGCGCAGGACGAGCTGGGCCGGCGTGACGCCGTGGGCGGCGGCGAGGTCGAGCACGAGCGCATCCTCGAGCAACCCCGCACGCACGGCGAGCGGGCTCCAGGCCTCGGTGACGATGCCGTGCTCCGCGTGGAAGGCACGCAGCTCGCGCTGCTGGAGGTAGGGGCTGAGCTCGATCTGGTTGATCGAGGGCAGCACCCCGGTCTCGTCGAGGAGCCTCTGCAGGTGCGGCACCTGGAAGTTGCAGACCCCGACCGAGCGCACGCGCCCCTCGCGCTGCAGCTCGAGCAGGGCCTTCCACGCGTCGACGTAGGCGTCCTGCTTCGGCGCGGGCCAGTGGATGAGGTAGAGGTCGAGGGTCTCGATGCCGAGGCGCGCCATCGAGGCGTCGAAGGCGGCGGCCACGTCGCGGTGGTCGTCGTTCCACACCTTCGTCGTCACGAAGATGTCGTCGCGCGGCACGTCCGACGCGGCGAGCACGCGGCCGACCCCGGCCTCGTTGCCGTAGATCCGGGCGGTGTCGATGTGGCGGTAGCCGATCTCGAGCGCGCGACCCGCGGCCGCGTCGACCTCGGCGTCGGGCACCTCCCAGACTCCGAAGCCGAGCTGCGGGATCGCGAGCCCCGGCGTCGAGGCGTGTCCGAGCGGTAGGGAGGCAAAGGTGTCCGACGTCATGATTTCACCGTACCCACGTCCCGCTAGGCTCCGATCCATGGCATCCATCAGCAAGGTCCTCATCGCCAACCGTGGGGAGATCGCGGTCCGCATCGCGCGGGCGTGCACCGACAGCGCGATCGCCTCGGTCGCCGTCTACGCCGACCCGGACCGTGATGCCCTGCACGTGAAGGTCGCCGACGAGGCCTACGCCCTCGGCGGCTCCACGCCCGGTGACAGCTACCTCGACCAAGCCAAGCTCCTCGATGTCGCGCGCCGCGCCGGAGCCGACGCCGTGCACCCGGGCTACGGCTTCCTCGCCGAGAACGCCTCGTTCGCCCAGGCGGTCATCGACGCCGGGCTCATCTGGATCGGCCCCGGTCCCCAGGCCATCGACTCGCTGGGCGACAAGGTGAAGGCGCGCCACATCGCGACCCGCGCCGGCGCCCCGCTCGTGCCCGGCACGAAGGACCCCGTCTCCGGAGCCGACGAGGTCGTCGAGTTCGCCAAGGAGCACGGCCTGCCCGTCGCGATCAAGGCGGCCTACGGAGGCGGCGGCCGCGGCCTCAAGGTGGCCCGTGACATCGACGAGATCCCGCACCTCTACGACTCCGCCGTCCGCGAGGCGGTCACGGCCTTCGGTCGCGGCGAGTGCTTCGTCGAGCGCTTCCTCGACCACCCGCGCCACGTCGAGACGCAGTGCCTCGCCGACCAGCACGGCAACGTCGTCGTCGTCTCGACCCGCGACTGCTCGCTCCAGCGGCGCAACCAGAAGCTCGTCGAGGAGGCACCGGCGCCGTTCCTCACCGAGGAGCAGCACACCGAGATCCTCCGCGCGAGCAAGGCGATCCTCAAGGAGGCGGGCTACGTCGGCGCCGGCACGTGCGAGTTCCTCGTCGGCCCGGCCGGCGACATCAGCTTCCTCGAGGTTAACACCCGCCTCCAGGTCGAGCACCCCGTCACCGAGGAGGTCACCGGCATCGACCTCGTGCGCGAGCAGTTCCGCATCGCGGACGGCGAGAGCCTCGACTACCCCGACCCCGAGCCGCACGCGCACTCGATCGAGTTCCGCATCAACGGCGAGGACGCCGGCCGCGGCTTCCTGCCCGCCCCCGGCACCGTGACCCGCTACCGACTGCCCACCGGCCCCGGCGTGCGTGTCGACTCCGGCGTCGTCGAGGGAGACACGATCGGTGGCGCCTTCGACTCGATGCTCGCCAAGCTCATCGTCACCGGACGCACCCGCCAGCAGGCGATCGAGCGCTCCCGCCGGGCGCTCGCGGAGTTCGAGGTCGAGGGCATGCCGACGGTCATCCCGTTCCACCGCGCCGTCGTCTCCGACCCCGCCTTCGCGCCCGAGGACGGCTCCCCCTTCACGATCCACACCCGCTGGATCGAGACGGAGTTCGACAACACCATCGCCCCGTATGCCGGTGGGTCGGCTGACGCTGCCGAGGTCGAGCCGCGCCAGACCGTCGTCGTCGAGGTCGGTGGCAAGCGCCTCGAGGTCTCGCTGCCCGGCGACCTCTCGCTCGGTGGCGGAGGTGGTGGTGGCGGCGCGGCCGCCCGCAAGAAGGCGCCTAAGCGCTCCGGCGCCGGCAAGGCCGGTGCGGCCGCTTCCGGAGACTCCCTCACGGCGCCGATGCAGGGCACGATCGTGAAGATCGCGGTCGAGGAGGGCGCCACGGTGGCCTCGGGCGACCTCGTCATCGTCCTCGAGGCGATGAAGATGGAGCAGCCCATCACCGCGCACCGCGACGGCGTCGTCACCGGTCTCACCGCCAAGGTCGGCGAGACCGTCTCGTCCGGAGCCGTGCTCGCCGAGATCAAGGACGCCGAAGCCTGACCGACGGTATGCCGCGGGCCGAGCCACGCGGCATACGCCGGCGGCGACGCCGAGTGGCCACGACCTGACGGTCGTGGCCACTCGTCTGCGTGCGGTCGGTCAGGGGCGCTGCGGAGGGTCGCCGAGGGTGATGTCGCCGTGGCCCCCGGCGGGGAGGTTGGGGTTCGGCACACCCGGAAGGTCCTGCTCGCCCGCGGGCTCACCGGCCGGGGGGATCTCCGACGGTCCCGGGCCGCCCGGAAGGCTCGGGTCGACCGGCGCCGGGTCGACGGGGTCGACGGGCGGAGGTGTCGGGGCGGGCTCGGGCGTCGGGGCCGGCTCCGGCAAGGGCGCAGGCTCCGGGCTCGGCGCGGGCTCCGGCGTGGGGGTCGGTGCGGGCGACGGCGGAGGGACGGTCTCGGCGTCGTCGGCCTCGGGCGGCAGGCCGAGCCCTTCCCGGATCTTGTCGGTGCCCTGGTCGAGCTGGTCGGCGTAGCTCCCGCCGGTGCGCTCGTTGATGATCTCCTCGGCCTTGTCGATGCCCTGCCCCGCCTGGTCCGGGTGACCCTTGATGAAGTCCTTCGCCTTCTCGATCCAGTCGCTCATGCGTGTCCTCGTGGTTGGGTCTCGCGCAGCCGCGGGTCGCTCTCGTGGCCACCCCCGACGCGGCGGCAGGCGCCGCCACAGTCGGGAGGCTACGCCTCTGGCACACTGCTGGGGTGCTTGCGACCCTGCCCGTTGCCACCTCGTCCCAGCCGGGGTTCTCCTTCACCAACCTGCTCATCCTCGCGGTGGCGGTGGCTGTGCTCTATCCCGTGCAGAAGAAGATCCGCGAGGTGGCCTCGCGGCGTCGCCGGGAGCGGTGGGCGCGCGAGGACCGTGAGGCGGAGGAGCTGCTCCGCCAGCGTGACCGCGACGACTCGGACGGCTCCGCCGGTCGGGGACCTGACGGGTTCTGAGCCGTCAGTCCGACTGGTGCAGCTGACGCGCCGCCTCCGCGATCGAGCCCGAGAGCGACGGGTAGACGGTGATGGTGCTCGCCACCTGGTCGACCGAGAGCCGGTTCTGCACGGCGAGCGCCACGGGGTGGATGAGCTCTGACGCCTTCGGCGCGACGACGACGCCGCCGAGCACCGTGCCGTAGCCCTTGCGGCAGAAGAGCTTGACGAAGCCGTCGGTGATGCCCTGCATCTTGGCGCGCGGGTTGCGCGCGAGCGGCAGCATGACCGACTCGACGTCGGCTGAGCCGTCGGCTGCGGCCTGCCCGATGCCGACCGTCGCGATCTCGGGCTCGGTGAAGATGTTGGCGGCGACGCCGGTCACGTTGAGCGGCGACACGGCGTCGCCCAGCGCGTGCCACATCGCGATGCGTCCCTGCATGGCGGCCACCGAGGCGAGCGGGAGCACGCCGGTGCAGTCGCCGGCCGCATAGATGCCGGGAACGGTGGTGCGCGAGACCCGGTCGACCTGCAGGTGGCCCTGGGGTCCGAGCTCGACCCCGATCTCCTCGAGGCCGAGACCGGCTGTGTTGGGCACGGAGCCGACGGCGAGCAGGGCGTGCGACCCCTCGACGGTGCGGCCGTCGACGAGCGTGACGACGACCCCGTCAGCGGTGCGCTCGACAGCGGCTGCGCGCGACTTCCCGAGGACCTCCATCCCCCGCTTGCGGAAGACGTCCTCGATGACGGTGGCGGCGTCGGCATCCTCGCCGGGCAGCACGCGCTCGCGCGACGAGACGAGCACGACCTGCGAGCCGAGTCCGAGGTAGGCCTGGGCGAGCTCGGCACCCGTCACGCCGGAGCCGATGACGATGATGCGCTCGGGCAGCTCGTCCAGGGTGTAGATCTGCTGCCAGGTGAGGATGCGCTCGCCGTCGGGTCGCATCGTGTCCATCACCCGGGGCGAGGCGCCGGTCGCGACGAGGATGACCTCGGCGGCCAGCTCCTGCGCCTCGCCGTCGGCGAGCTCGGCGACGATGAGTCCCCGGTCGGCGATGCGGGCCGTCCCGCGCAGCACGGTGACGCCGACCTGCTCGAGGCTGCGCTGGATGTCGGTGCTCTGCGCCGCTGCGAGGTCGAGGATGCGGTCGTTGACGGTGTGCGCGAGCGCCACGGCGTCGGAGACCTCGTCGCCGTCGGCGTCCTGCAGCCGCACCCCCAGTCGGGCGGCGACCTCGAAGTCGGACATGTAGTCGGCCGTGGCGATGAGCGCCTTGCTCGGCACGCAGTCGGTGAGCACCGCCGCGCCGCCGACGCCGTCGCGCTCGACGACGGTGACCGTGGCCCCGAGCTGGGCTGCGACGAGGGCGGCCTCGTAGCCGCCGGGGCCACCGCCGATGATGACGACGGACGTGTCTCGCGTGATCACGCGTCCATCCAACCATCCGCCTCGCGGCCGCCGACGTCGGCTCGTGCGGGGCATCGGGGTCCGCGCTTCTCCGGGCGTCGCTAGAGTCCTGTGCGTGACGACGACACCCGACCTCCTGTCCGACCCGGCCACCGACCCCTTCGCCGTCGCGGAGCAGGCGGCAGCCGTCATCGCCGAGCGCACCGGCGCCGAGCGGCACGACGTCGCTCTCGTGCTCGGCTCGGGATGGGGCCAGACCGCCGATCTCGTCGGCGAGACGCTCGCCACGGTCGACCAGGCGCAGGTGCCGGGCTTCCACGGCGCGGCCGTCGCCGGGCACTCGAGCGTCATCCGGTCCGTCGCCATCGGCGACACCGGGCGGCGGGCCCTCGTCTTCGGCACCCGCACCCACTTCTACGAGGGCCGCGGCGTGCGGGCCGTCGTGCACGGCGTGCGCACGGCCAGGGCCGCCGGCTGCTCGACGATCGTGCTGACCAACGGCTGCGGCGGGCTCAACCCCGCCTGGGGCCCCGGCACCCCGGTGCTCATCCGCGACCACATCAACCTGACGGCGCACTCCCCCATCGAGGGCGCGAACTTCGTCGACCTCACCGACGTCTACACCCCGCGCCTGCGCGACATCGCCCGCGAGGTCGACCCGGACCTCGACGAGGGCGTCTACGTCCAGTTCCGCGGGCCACACTACGAGACGCCGGCCGAGGTGCAGATGGCCAAGGTCATCGGCGGCGACCTCGTCGGCATGTCGACCTCGCTCGAGGCGATCGCTGCCCGGCAGGCCGGCCTCGACGTGCTCGGCATCTCGCTCGTGACCAACCTCGCCGCCGGCATCTCGGACACCCCGCTGTCGCACGCGGAGGTCCTCGAGGCCGGCCAGGCGGCTGCCGCGCGCTGCGGCCGCCTCCTCGCCGAGGTCGTCGGGAGGATCTGATGGCTGCGGTCCCCGCCACCGACTCCGCCGAGACGCTGTATGCGGCCGCGCGGGCCTGGCGCGACGACGACCCCGACCCGACGACCCGCTCCGAGCTCGAGTCCCTCCTCGCGTCCGCAGAGTCCGGCGACGAGGCTGCTCGGGCCGACCTCGCCGACCGGTTCGTCGGCATGCTCGAGTTCGGCACGGCCGGCCTGCGCGGGGCCCTGGGCGCGGGCCCCAACCGGATGAACCGCAGCGTGGTCATCCGTGCGGCAGCCGGCCTCACGGCATACCTCAAGCAAGAGGGCAGGGCGGGCGAGCGACCTTGCGTCGTCATCGGATTCGACGCGCGCTACAACTCCGACGTCTTTGCCCGTGACACGGCTGGGGTCGTCGTCGCGGCGGGCGGCCGGGCGCTGCTGCTGCCCCAGCCGCTGCCGACACCGGTGCTCGCCTTCGCCATCCGCCACCTGGGCGCCGACGCCGGCGTCATGGTGACGGCGAGCCACAACCCGCCGCAGGACAACGGCTACAAGGTCTACCTCGGTGACGGCAGCCAGATCGTGCCGCCCGCCGATGCCGACATCGCCCGCCACATCGCCGCCGTCGAGCACGTCGCCGACGTGCCGCGGGCCCACGAGGGCTGGGAGACCCTCGGCGAGCGGCTGCTCTCCGACTACCTCGACGCGGTCGTCACCGTCGTCGACCCGAGCTCCCCGCGCGACCTGTCGATCGTGCACACGAGCCTGCACGGTGTCGGGCACGGCACGGTCCACGAGGCCTTCATCCGAGCCGGGTTCGCGGCCCCCGTGGCGGTCGACGAGCAGGCGGTGCCCGACCCCGACTTCCCGACCGTGGCGTTCCCCAACCCGGAGGAGAAGGGCGCGATCGACCTCGCGCTCGCCCGGGCCCGCGAGGTGCGCTGCGACCTCGTCATCGCCAACGACCCCGACGCCGACCGGTGCGCCGCGGCGATCCTCGACCCGGCGACCGGCGACTGGCGGATGCTGCGCGGCGACGAGGTGGGCGCCCTGCTCGGCGCGCACCTCGTGGCCCGGGGCGTCGAGCGGCGCGATGTCTTCGCCAACTCGATCGTCTCCTCACGCCTCCTGGCCGCCATCGCGCGCGCCGCCGGCATCCGGCACGAGGAGACGCTCACCGGCTTCAAGTGGATCTCTCGGGTCGAGGGCCTGCGCTACGGCTACGAGGAGGCCCTCGGCTACTGCGTCGCCCCCGACCTCGTGCGCGACAAGGACGGCGTCAGTGCTGCGCTGCTCCTCGCCGAGCTCGCGGCGGGGCTCAAGGCGCAGGGCCGCACGTTGTCAGACCTGCTCGACGACCTCGCCGCCGAGCACGGCGTGCACGCCACGGACTCCTTTGCAGTACGGGTCGAGGACCTCGGCCAGATCGACACCCTCATGGGTCGGTTGCGCGCCGAGCCCCCGAGCTCCGTGGCCGGCATCGACGTCGTGAGGCTCGACGACCTGAGCCGCGGCGACGGCGGGCTGCCTCCGACCGACGGGTTGCGCTTCCTGCTGTCCGACGACTCGCGCGTCATCGTCCGCCCGAGCGGCACCGAGCCGAAGGTCAAGGTCTACCTCGAGGTCATCGAGCCCGTGCACACGCGCGACGACCTGAGCCGGTCGCGGGCGCTCGCCGAGACGCGGCTCGCGTCGGTGCGCGCAGACGTCGAGCGCCTCACCGCCCTCTGACGAGCCGGCAGGCATCCTCGAGAACTCCTAGAGGACGCCGATCCCCAGGGCGAAGAAGGCAAGGGCGACCGCGAGCAGCCCCACCGAGACGGGGTCCCAGCTCTGGTGGGCGATGCGAGGGGTCGGGTCGCCCTTGCGCCGCCGGTCGGCCTCGATGAGCGCCTCGACCTCGGCCGCCACCGACTGGGCCTCGACCTTGGCCCGCTTGACCGGCTCCTCGGCCGGCCGGGTGCCCGAGGCGGTGACGCTGCCGGCCTTGGCCATCCGGTTGGCGGGCACCGTGAGCAGCGACCGGCCGTACTTCGGACGGCCGGGGTCGGCGGGCACGCCCCACGCGGTGTACTTCTTGCCGTCGGCCACGAGCTCGAGGGCCCACTTGGAGCGCACCTCGGTGATCGTCGGCCACGTGAGGTCGACGACGCGCATCGGGTTGACGAGCCGGATGCCCTCGTCGTGGATGACGGCGGCCGGCCGCACGACGAAGAGCCACAACAGCACGAGGGCTAGCGTCACCGAGGAGACGAGCGCCCAGCTGCGGGGCTCCGTGAGCAGGGCCGGCACGAGCAGTGCGAGCCCGGCGACGGCCGCGATCGCACCGACGGCGATGCTGGAACCCGGTCGGAGCGTTCGGCCTTTCGGCCGGCTCGTATCGCCCATCGTCACTGCTCCTCGCCTCCACGCTCGTCCAGCCGCTGTCTCGCCGGGGCGACGTCAGGACGTTTCGACCCTGTTCGTCCCGGTGTGCGCACCGGTCGGTCCCGGTCTGGCAGAGACTGTCTCACGCCCGGCTGTCAGAACGCTGTCCCGGGTCACCCGTCGACCCGTCGGGCGGACGTCGCCGTCTCGAATCGTGGATAGACTCCCCGGGTGACTGTAAGCACCACCACCCGCTCGGCTGCAGAGCTGACGGCCCAGGCGCGCGACGTCCTCGGCGTGTCACGCCTGACGAACCGTGCGCTCACGTCCTGGCTCCACGGGCTCCCCGGCGTCGACCAGGTCGGCTGCGAGGGCCGCGTCGCCGGGCTCGGCACCCGGTCGATCAAGACGACGAGCAAGGCCTGGGCGATCGACACCGCGATCGCCATGATCGACCTGACGACCCTCGAGGGCTCCGACACCCCGGGCAAGGTCCGGTCGCTGTGCGCCAAGGCGCTCGTGCCCGACCCGCTCGACCCGACGACCCCGCGGCCCGCGGCGATCTGCGTCTACGGCGACATGGTCGCGACGGCGAAGGCCGCGCTCGGCGACAGCGGCATCCACGTCGCCGCCGTCGCGACGGCGTTCCCGTCGGGCCGGGCGAGCATGGCGGTCAAGCTCGCCGACACGCGCGACGCCGTCAAGGCCGGCGCCGACGAGATCGACATGGTCATCGACCGCGGCGCGTTCCTCTCCGGCGACTACCTCACGGTGTTCAACCAGATCGCCGAGGTCAAGCAGGCCTGCGGCGACGCTCACCTCAAGGTCATCATGGAGACCGGCGAGCTCGTCACCTACGACAACGTGCGCCGGGCCTCCTACCTGTCGATGCTCGCCGGCGGCGACTTCATCAAGACCTCCACCGGCAAGATCCAGCCGGCGGCCACCCTCCCCGTCACGCTCATCATGCTCGAGGCCGTCCGCGACTGGCGCGAGCTCACCGGCGTGCAGGTCGGCGTCAAGCCCGCCGGCGGCATCCGCACGACGAAGGACGCGATCAAGTACCTCGTCATGGTCAGCGAGATCGCCGGGGAGGACTGGCTGACGCCCGAGTGGTTCCGCTTCGGCGCCTCCGGCCTGCTCAACGACCTTCTCCTGCAACGGCAGAAGCTCGCGACGGGTGCCTACTCCGGCGCCGACTACGTGACGATCGACTGACCGACGAAGGAACTGCGCATGCCCACGTTCGACTACGCCCCCGCGCCCGAGTCGCGATCGGTCGTCACGATCGCCCCGACCTACGGCTTCTTCATCGACGGCGCCTTCACGCGCCCCAAGGCCACCTTCGCCACCCTCAACCCTGCTGACGAGTCGGTGCTCGCGGAGGTCAGCCAAGCCGGTCCCAAGGACGTCGACAAGGCGGTCGCCGCCGCCCGGCGCGCGTTCGAGGGCGAGTGGGGTCGCCTCAGCGGCGCCGAGCGCGGCAAGTACCTCTTCCGCATCGCGCGGATCCTGCAGGAGCGGGCCCGCGAGTTCGCCGTGCTCGAGACCCTCGACAACGGCAAGCCGATCAAGGAGACCCGCGACTTCGACGTGCCGACGGCCGCGGCGCACTTCTTCTACCACGCGGGCTGGGCCGACAAGCTGGAGTATGCCGGCCTGTCGGCTCCCGGGGCCACGGCCCGTCCGCACGGGGTCGTCGCGCAGGTCATCCCCTGGAACTTCCCCCTGCTCATGCTCGCGTGGAAGATCGCCCCGGCGCTCGCGACCGGCAACACCGTCGTGCTCAAGCCGGCCGAGAGCACTCCCCTGTCGGCGCTGCTCTTCGCCGAGGTGTGCCAGCAGGCCGACCTGCCGGCGGGCGTCGTCAACATCGTCACGGGTGACGGCCGCACCGGCCAGGCGCTCGTCGAGCACCCCGACGTCGACAAGATCGCCTTCACCGGCTCGACGGAGGTCGGCAAGATCATCGCCCGCTCGATTGCCGGCACGGCGAAGAAGGCGACGCTCGAGCTGGGCGGCAAGGCCGCCAACGTCGTGTTCGACGACGCCCCCATCGACCAGGCCGTCGAGGGCATCGTCGGCGGCATCTTCTTCAACCAGGGCCAGGTCTGCTGCGCCGGATCGCGCCTGCTCGTGCAGGAGAACGTCCACGACGAGGTCGTCGCCAAGCTGAAGCGCCGCCTGCAGACCCTGCGCGTGGGCGACCCGATGGACAAGAACACCGACCTCGGCGCCATCAACTCCCGCGAGCAGCTCGACCGCATCACGACCCTCGTCGACGCCGGTGTCGCGGAGGGCGCGGAGCGCTGGAGCCCGGCATGCACCCTGCCGACCAAGGGATTCTGGTACCCCCCGACCCTGCTCACCGGCGTCGCGCAGACCCACCGGGTGGCGACGGAGGAGATCTTCGGGCCGGTGCTGTCGGTCCTCACCTTCCGCACACCCCAGGAGGCCGTCGCCAAGGCCAACAACACGGCATACGGCCTCTCGGCGGGCGTCTGGACCGAGAAGGGCTCGCGCATCCTCTGGATGGCCGACCAGCTGCGGGCCGGCGTCGTCTGGGCCAACACCTTCAACCGCTTCGACCCGACGTCGCCCTTCGGTGGCTACAAGGAGTCGGGCTACGGCCGCGAGGGCGGACGCCACGGCCTCGAGGCCTACGTGACGACCACCCCTGCGACCCCGACGGGAGCCACCCGATGAGCCGCCTCGACGTGCGCAAGACCTACAAGCTCTACATCGGCGGGAAGTTCCCGCGCAGCGAGTCCGGACGGTCGTATGCCGTGCAGTCGGCCTCCGGGGAGTTCCTCGCCAACGCGTCGATGGGCTCGCGCAAGGACGTGCGCGACGCCGTCGTCGCGGCCCGGGCGGCCTTCGGTGGGTGGGCCGCCGCGACGCCGTACAACCGTGGTCAGGTGCTCTATCGCGTGGCCGAGGTGCTCGAGGGCAGGCGGGCGCAGTTCATCGACGAGGTCGCCGCCGGTGAGGGCCTCACGGCCCGCGCTGCCGCGGGTGTCGTCGACGCCGCGGTCGACCGTGTCGTCTGGTATGCCGGGTGGACCGACAAGATCGCCCAGGTCCTCGGCAACCTCAACCCCGTCGCCGGTCCCTACTTCAACGTGTCGGCGCCCGAGCCGACTGGAGTCGTGGGCGTCCTTGCGCCGCAAGCCTCCTCGCTGCTCGGACTCGTCTCGGTCGTGGCTCCGGTCATCGCCTCGGGCAACACGGCCGTCGTCGTCTCGTCGGCCGCGCGGCCGCTGCCCGCGGTCACGCTCGGTGAGGTGCTCGCGACGTCTGACGTGCCCGGCGGCGTCGTCAACATCGTCACGGCCCAGACCGCCGAGGTCGCGACGTGGCTCGCCGCGCACCGCGACGTCAACGCCATCGACCTCACGGGAGTCGCCGGCGCCGAGGGCGTCGACTGGGCCGGTCTCGAGGCCGAGGCTGCCGGCAACCTCAAGCGCGTGCTTCGCCCCCAGGTCGCCGGCGGCGTGCCCGTGGAGCCGGACTGGACGGCCGCGCCGGGGCTCGAGCGCATCCGCGCCTTCGTCGAGACCAAGACCGTCTGGCACCCCAAGGGCCTCTGAGGTTGGCCCCGACACCCGGCCCGGCCGGCTCCGAGTCTGCGGCTGCTGGTCCGGCCGCCGGCCGTCGCCGCGTCATCCTGCTCACCGGTCCCAGCGGGGCGGGCAAGAGCAGGCTGGCGGAGCGCCTGAGCGCCGCCCACGGCTGGCCGGTCGTGCGGCTCGACGACTTCTACCGGGAGCACCACGACCCGCACCTGCCCCGCTCCCCCCTCGGCATCCCCGACTGGGACCACATCGACTCCTGGCACGCGGACGCAGCCGTGGAGGCGCTGCGACAGCTCGTCGACGAGGGCCGCGTCGAGGTGCCCGTCTATGACATCGGCACGTCGGCCGTGACGGGTCGCCACGTCGTCACGGCGGGCCCGCACGACTACGTCCTCGCCGAGGGGCTCTTCGCCGCTCGTCTCGTCGACCAGCTCCGCGAGCAGGGGCTGCTCGCGGAGGCGCTCTGCGTGCGCCAGAACCGCTTCCTCACCGCGCTGCGTCGCTTCGCTCGTGACCTCGCCGAGCGGCGGAAGCCGCCCCACATCCTCGTCCGCCGCGGTCTGGCCCTGCTGCGCGACGAACCACGGGTCATCGCCGAGGCGCAGGCCCACGGCGCACGCTGCATCCACCCCAGGCAGGCCGAGAGCGAGCTCTCCGGCCTGCCTGCGACGGCCCTGCCGGCGGGTCCCTGAGACGACCGTCAGTGGGTGGGGGCCCCGTCGTGGCCCAGGGCGGCATACCCCGGCTTGATGACGTCGTTGATGAGCGCGAGCCGCTCGTCGAACGGGATGAAGGCCGACTTCATCGCGTTGATCGTCACCCAGCGCAGGTCCGCGAGGTCCCAGCCGGCGGCCTCGGCGAGCAGGGCAGCCTCGCGGCTCATCGACGTGCCGCTCATGAGGCGGTTGTCGGTGTTGAGCGTGACGCGGAAGAGAAGCCGCTTGAGCAGGGTGATGGGGTGAAGGGAGATGGAGAGCGCGGCCGAGGTCTGCAGGTTGCTGCTCGGGCACATCTCGAGCGGGATGCGGGTGTCGCGCACGTAGGCCGCGAGACGCCCGAGGCGCACCCGCTCGAGCTCCACCTCGACGAGCGCTGCGGGGTTGCCCTTGGCTCCCTCGAGCCACTCGGCGAAGGGGGCCCCGTCGATGGTGATGTCGTCGACGATCCGCACGCCATGGCCGAGACGGTCGGCGCCGCACCACTGGATGGCCTCCCAGATGGAGGGCAGCCCGAAGGCCTCCCCCGCGTGGATCGTGAAGTGGGCGTTCTCGCGCCGGAGGTACTCGAAGGCGTCGAGGTGGCGGGTCGGCGGGTGCCCGGCCTCGGCGCCGGCGATGTCGAAACCGGACACGCCCTCGTCGCGGTAGCGCACCGCCAGCTGCGCGATCTCCGTCGACTTGGCGGCGTGACGCATTGCGGTGAGCAGTGCCGTGACGCGGATCGGGTGGCCCGCCTCCGCCGCCTTGGCCTCGCCGTCGCGGAAGCCGGCGTTGACCGCCTCGACGACACCCTCGAGGGTCAGGCCTGCGCGCAGGTGCTGCTCCGGCGCGTAGCGGCTCTCCGCATAGACGACGCCATCGGAGGCGAGGTCCTGCGCGCACTCGCTCGCGACGCGGAAGAGCTCTTCGCGGGTCTGCATGACCGCCAAGGTGTGGTCGAAGGTCTCGAGGTAGCGCGGCAGCGAGCCTGAGTCGGCGCTGTCCCGGAACCACTGGCCGAGCGCGTCGGCGTCTCCCGCCGGGAGTGCGTCATAACCGTTCTCAGCCGCCAGCTCGATGATCGTCGCCGGGCGCAGACCGCCGTCGAGGTGGTCGTGCAAGAGCGCCTTGGGCGCCTTCGCCGCGGTGTCGGCGTCGAGAGCCGTCACCGTGCCGGTCACGCCTCGTCCTCGCGGTGCACGGAGTCGGGTGAGAAGGCCGGCAGGCACACGGCGACGTACTCGGCCCCCTCGGGCCCGCAGGAGTAGCGGATGCGTTCGCCGCCGCGGGTGATGACCGTCTGGCCGGCCGGGACCTCGAGGGTCCCGCCGTCGTGGTCGACGAGCACGGTACCGGCGAGCACGAGCGTGATCTCGTCGAACTCCGGCGTCTGGAACGGCTCCGACCAGCCTCCGGGAGCCTTCATGTGGGCGACGGACACGGAGGCCTGGAGGCCGGCATTCGGCGTCGTGACGCCGCCGACGTGTTCCTCGATGACCTTGCCGCCGGGCACGGGGATACGAGTGGGTGAGGGGATCAGCTCTGGCACGCACCAACCCTACGCCCTGGTCACCGCCCCCTTGCTCACGCCCGCTCAGCACGGTCCCGCGCTGAGCTGTGCAGGCCCCGGAGTCGTCCAGCACGGTGCCGGTCCTGCTCGAACAGGACCCGGAAATGCGACAACCCCGCCGGGATACCCGGCGGGGTTGTCTTAAAGTATGTCCGGCTGCGTCCTACTCTCCCACACCGTCACCAGTGCAGTACCATCGGCGCTGAAGGGCTTAGCTTCCGGGTTCGGAATGGAGCCGGGCGTTTCCCCTTCGCTATGGCAGCCGTAACTCTATGGAGATATCAATCAGTGGGTGGTTCCCGTTTGTATCTCGGGAACTGCACAGTGGACGCGTAGCATCTTTGTAAGTCAAGTCATCGGCTTATTAGTACCGGTCAGCTCCACACATTACTGTGCTTCCACGTCCGGCCTATCAACCCAGTAGTCTAGCTGGGAGCCTCTCGCCCTCGCGGGCCTGGAAACCTCATCTTGAAACGTG
The DNA here is from genome assembly GCF_006716675.1 of Humibacillus xanthopallidus. Lineage (GTDB taxonomy): Bacteria > Actinomycetota > Actinomycetes > Actinomycetales > Dermatophilaceae > Humibacillus > Humibacillus xanthopallidus_B. Next base: position 371,054 of record NZ_VFPM01000001.1, read on the forward strand.
CTTCCCGCTTAGATGCTTTCAGCGGTTATCACTTCCGAACGTAGCTAATCAGCGGTGCCCTTGGCAGGACAACTGACACACCAGTGGTTCGTCCATCCCGGTCCTCTCGTACTAGGGACAGCCTTTCTCAAGTTTCCTACGCGCACAGCGGATAGGGACCGAACTGTCTCACGACGTTCTAAACCCAGCTCGCGTACCGCTTTAATGGGCGAACAGCCCAACCCTTGGGACCTACTCCAGCCCCAGGATGCGACGAGCCGACATCGAGGTGCCAAACCATGCCGTCGATATGGACTCTTGGGCAAGATCAGCCTGTTATCCCCGGGGTACCTTTTATCCGTTGAGCGACGGCGCTTCCACAAGCCACCGCCGGATCACTAGTCCCGACTTTCGTCCCTGCTCGACATGTCTGTCTCACAGTCAAGCTCCCTTGTGCACTTACACTCGAAACCTGATTACCAACCAGGCTGAGGGAACCTTTGGGCGCCTCCGTTACCTTTTAGGAGGCAACCGCCCCAGTTAAACTACCCACCAGGCACTGTCCCTGATCCGGATCACGGACCGAGGTTAGATATCCAGAACGACCAGAGTGGTATTTCAACGTTGACTCCACCATCACTGACGTGACGGCTTCACAGTCTCCCACCTATCCTACACAAGCCGTACCGAACACCAATACCAAGCTGTAGTAAAGGTCCCGGGGTCTTTCCGTCCTGCTGCGCGTAACGAGCATCTTTACTCGTAGTGCAATTTCGCCGAGTTCGTGGTTGAGACAGTGGAGAAGTCGTTACGCCATTCGTGCAGGTCGGAACTTACCCGACAAGGAATTTCGCTACCTTAGGATGGTTATAGTTACCACCGCCGTTTACTGGCGCTTAAGTTCTCAGCTTCGCCGTGAGGCTAACCGGTCCCCTTAACGTTCCAGCACCGGGCAGGCGTCAGTCCGTATACATCGTCTTGCGACTTGGCACGGACCTGTGTTTTTAGTAAACAGTCGCTTCTCCCTGGTCTCTGCGGCCGATCACGCTCACCCAGCTAGTGGGGTCACGATCAGGGCCCCCCTTCTCCCGAAGTTACGGGGGTATTTTGCCGAATTCCTTAACCACGATTCACTCGATCGCCTTGGTATTCTCTACCTAACCACCTGAGTCGGTTTGGGGTACGGGCGGCTCGAACCTCGCTAGAAGTTTTTCTCGGCAGCATAGGATCACCCTCTTCCCGCATTCGCGGTCACTATCAGGTCTCAGGCTTCATGCGGTCCGGATTTGCCTGGACCGCGCCCTACACCCTTGGACGTGGACTACCATCGCCACGCGGAGGCTACCTTCCTGCGTCACTCCATCGCTTGACTACTACAAGGTCGGGTCGTGCGCTCCACACACCCGGTGACCCCGAAGGGTCGATGGGCGTGCTTCAGGCACTTAGCATCACTCGGTTCATCAGGGGCGGTTCTTCGCCGGTTCCGGAATATCAACCGGATGTCCATCGACTACGCCTGTCGGCCTCGCCTTAGGTCCCGACTTACCCAGGGCAGATTAGCTTGACCCTGGAACCCTTGGTTATTCGGCGGACGGGTTTCTCGCCCGTCATTCGCTACTCATGCCTGCATTCTCACTCGTGTGGCCTCCACGGCTGGTTCACACCGCCGCTTCCCTGGCCACACGACGCTCCCCTACCCATCAACACGCCTGGACACCGAACCCGCAGGTGTCGGTGCCGAGCAAATATGTCAATGCCACAGCTTCGGTGGTGTGCTTGAGCCCCGCTACATTGTCGGCGCGGAATCACTTGACCAGTGAGCTATTACGCACTCTTTCAAGGGTGGCTGCTTCTAAGCCAACCTCCTGGTTGTCACAGCAACTCCACATCCTTTCCCACTTAGCACACGCTTAGGGACCTTAGCTGGTGATCTGGGCTGTTTCCCTCTCGACTACGGAGCTTATCCCCCGCAGTCTCACTGCCACGCTCTCACTTACCGGCATTCGGAGTTTGGCTAACGTCAGTAACCTGGTGAGGCCCATCAGCTATCCAGTAGCTCTACCTCCGGCAAGAAACACGTGACGCTGCACCTAAATGCATTTCGGGGAGAACCAGCTATCACGGAGTTTGATTGGCCTTTCACCCCTACCCACAGCTCATCCCCTCAGTTTTCAACCTAAGTGGGTTCGGTCCTCCACGCAGTCTTACCTGCGCTTCAACCTGGCCATGGGTAGATCACTCCGCTTCGGGTCTAGACCCAGCGACTCATTCGCCCTGTTCGGACTCGCTTTCGCTACGGCTTCCCCACACGGGTTAACCTCGCCACTGAGCACTAACTCGCAGGCTCATTCTTCAAAAGGCACGCTGTCACCCCACACGCCCAACGGCGGGAGGCTCCAACGGATTGTAGGCACACGGTTTCAGGATCTATTTCACTCCCCTCCCGGGGTACTTTTCACCTTTCCCTCACGGTACTTGTCCGCTATCGGTCACCAGGGAATATTTAGGCTTAGCAGGTGGTCCTGCCAGATTCACACGGGATTTCTCGGGCCCCGTGCTACTTGGGAAATCCACCGGGAGTCCACACCATTTCGTCTACGGGGGTCGCACCCTCTGTGCCGAGCCATTCAATGCTCTTCGACTATGACGCAGATTTCTCACTCCCTGCCGGCCTGTCAGAGCCAGCTGGCGGGTCCCACGACCCCGGACATGCAACGCCTGACAGCTATCACACACGCCCGGTTTAGCCTCATCCGCTTTCGCTCGCCACTACTCACGGAATCACTGTTGTTTTCTCTTCCTGTGGGTACTGAGATGTTTCACTTCCCCACGTTCCCTCCACACACCCTATATATTCAGGTGCGGGTGACTGGACTTGCCTCCAGCCGGGTTTCCCCATTCGGAAATCCTCGGATCACAGTCTGGTTATCGACTACCCGAGGCTTATCGCAGATTCCTACGTCCTTCTTCGGTTCCTGGTGCCAAGGCATCCACCGTGTGCCCTTAAAAACTTGAACACTACAAAGATGCTCGCGTCCACTGTGAAGTTCTCAACATACAACCGGCACCCCACACCCGAAGCAGCAACGCCGCTCCATCGATGAGGCCCACGACCAGAAGAAACCAGCCGGCACACACCACCACCACGACCACACCCTCAAGGTGCCGCCGTGCCGGCCAGTGCGCGTCGCCCGATCCTTCAGGACCCAACAACGTGTCAGGCACCCACTCCGAACCACCCCCACGTTCCACTGCTGATTCCACTGCTGAAACCAGCCTGTACTTGCGGGAGCACCCCATCACGAGCGCCGATAATCGATGTTCCACCCTTGAGCACCCGCTGCCCCACACTCGGGGACAGACCGGGCTCTGGACCACACCCAGACCCCGCAGGGACCGGTGTGGGCAGATGCTCCTTAGAAAGGAGGTGATCCAGCCGCACCTTCCGGTACGGCTACCTTGTTACGACTTAGTCCCAATCGCCAGTCCCACCTTCGACGGCTCCCCCCACAAGGGTTGGGCCACCGGCTTCGGGTGTTACCGACTTTCGTGACTTGACGGGCGGTGTGTACAAGGCCCGGGAACGTATTCACCGCAGCGTTGCTGATCTGCGATTACTAGCGACTCCGACTTCATGGGGTCGAGTTGCAGACCCCAATCCGAACTGAGACCGGTTTTTTGGGATTCGCTCCACCTTGCGGTATCGCAGCCCTTTGTACCGGCCATTGTAGCATGCGTGAAGCCCAAGACATAAGGGGCATGATGATTTGACGTCATCCCCACCTTCCTCCGAGTTGACCCCGGCAGTCTCCCATGAGTCCCCAACCACCGAAGTGTTGCTGGCAACATGGAACGAGGGTTGCGCTCGTTGCGGGACTTAACCCAACATCTCACGACACGAGCTGACGACAACCATGCACCACCTGTACACCAGTCCGAAGACGCACCCATCTCTGAGTGATTCCGGTGTATGTCAAGCCTTGGTAAGGTTCTTCGCGTTGCATCGAATTAATCCGCATGCTCCGCCGCTTGTGCGGGCCCCCGTCAATTCCTTTGAGTTTTAGCCTTGCGGCCGTACTCCCCAGGCGGGGAACTTAATGCGTTAGCTGCGGCACGGATCTCGTGGAATGAGACCCACACCTAGTTCCCAACGTTTACGGCATGGACTACCAGGGTATCTAATCCTGTTCGCTCCCCATGCTTTCGCTTCTCAGCGTCAGTAGTGGCCCAGAGACCTGCCTTCGCCATCGGTGTTCCTCCTGATATCTGCGCATTCCACCGCTACACCAGGAATTCCAGTCTCCCCTACCACACTCTAGTCTGCCCGTACCCACTGCAAGTCCGGGGTTGAGCCCCGGATTTTCACAGCAGACGCGACAAACCGCCTACAAGCTCTTTACGCCCAATAATTCCGGACAACGCTCGCACCCTACGTATTACCGCGGCTGCTGGCACGTAGTTAGCCGGTGCTTCTTCTGCAGGTACCGTCACTTGCGCTTCTTCCCTGCTGAAAGAGGTTTACAACCCGAAGGCCGTCATCCCTCACGCGGCGTCGCTGCATCAGGCTTCCGCCCATTGTGCAATATTCCCCACTGCTGCCTCCCGTAGGAGTCTGGGCCGTGTCTCAGTCCCAGTGTGGCCGGTCGCCCTCTCAGGCCGGCTACCCGTCGTCGCCTTGGTGAGCCACTACCTCACCAACAAGCTGATAGGCCGCGAGCCCATCCCAGACCGAAAAAACTTTCCACCCCCTGCACATGCGTACGAGGGTCATATCCGGTATTAGCTCCGGTTTCCCGGGGTTATCCCAGAGTCTGGGGCAGGTTACTCACGTGTTACTCACCCGTTCGCCACTGATCAGACCAAGCAAGCTTGATCGTCACCGTTCGACTTGCATGTGTTAAGCACGCCGCCAGCGTTCGTCCTGAGCCAGGATCAAACTCTCCGTTGATGTTCAAACACCCACCACCCAAAAGGCAGCGAGCAAACTTTGAACCCAAAAAGGGTCCGAAACCCAGCTGAAGCCGAACAACCAGCTCAAAAAGCTAGGTCATTCGTTCAACCAAAGGATAAATCACCCCGAAACCAACCAACCACACCAAACGATGCGACCAGCCAGCCCCGAGACGAGGTAATTGGCATCGATTATCTGACACGCTGTTGAGTTCTCAAGAATCGGACACACACCGTTTCACCGCTTCGTGAGCGATGATCAGGGGCAAGGCCATCTAAGTTACCCGCCGGTCTGATCGGAGTCAAACTCGCCGCGGCTCCAGGAGCCGCACCTCGCTTGACCCGCCAGAAGCGGGCCCCGCCACGAGACGACCGGGCGAACCGACCGTCCATCTGTCTTGGGGATCAGCCCCGGGACCGGCCAACTTCGCTTGGTGATCTCTCACCGCCGCGGTGGCGTCCGTTCCTCCCTGTCGGGCTGACGAAGAGAACATTACACGGGGCCTGCGGCAAACGCCTAATCGGTCCTCCGGCCCTCCTCGCCGCCCACCCCGACAGGCCTCTGACCTGCGCGAACGACCTCAGGAGACGCGTTCGATGACGATCGGCGGCAGATCGGGCCTCGACCCCTCCGGGGCGATGAGGAAGCCACCCTCGAGCGACTCCAGCGCACGGTCGAAGCGCTCCGGCTCGTCGGTGTGCAGCGTGAGGAGCGGTTCGCCGCCGCGCACGACGGCTCCGGGCTTGGCGTGGATCTCGACACCGGCGCCTGCCTGCACGGGGTCCTCCTTGCGCGCACGGCCCGCGCCGAGCCGCCACGCGGCGACGCCGACGGCGAGTGCGTCGAGCTGGACCAGGACTCCGTCGGCCGGCGCGACCACGACGTGCGTCTCGCGGGCCGTCGGCAGCGGTGCGTCGGGGTCGCCGCCCTGGGCGCGGATCATCCGGCGCCACACATCCATCGCGCGACCGTCGGCGAGCACGTCTGCCGGGTCGACGTCGTCGCGACCCGCGCCGGCGACCATCTCGCGGGCGAGCGCCAGGGTCAGCTCGACGACATCGGGCGGTCCCCCGCCCTGGAGCACCTCGACGGACTCGCGCACCTCGAGCGCGTTGCCGGCAGTGAGCCCGAGAGGGGTCTCCATGTTGGTGAGCAGCGCGACCGTCTTGACCCCCGCGTCGGTGCCCAGACGCACCATCGTCTCGGCGAGCTCACGCGCCTGGCCCAGCTCCTTCATAAACGCGCCGGAGCCCACCTTGACGTCGAGCACCAGCGAGCCGGTGCCCTCCGCGATCTTCTTGCTCATGATCGACGTGGCGATGAGGGGCACGCAGGACACCGTGCCCGTGACGTCGCGCAACGCATACAGCTTCTTGTCGGCAGGGGCGAGCCCGGTGCCGGCGGCGCAGATCACCGCGCCGACGTCCTCGAGCTGGGCGAGCATCTCCTCGTTGCTCAGCGAGGCGCGCCACCCCGGGATGGACTCGAGCTTGTCGAGCGTGCCCCCGGTGTGGCCGAGCCCGCGCCCGGAGAGCTGCGGCACCGCCACGCCGCACGCGGCGACGAGCGGCGCGAGGGGCAGCGTGATCTTGTCGCCCACTCCCCCGGTCGAGTGCTTGTCGCTCGTCGGGCGCGAGAGCCCGGAGAAGTCGAGCCGCTCACCCGAGCGGATCATCGCGTCGGCCCAGCGCGCGATCTCGCGTGGGCTCATGCCGTTGAGATAGATCGCCATCGCGAGGGCCGACATCTGCTCCTCGGCCACCACCCCTCGGGTGTAGGCGTCGATCACCCAGTCGATCTGGGCGTCGGACAGCTCCGCCCGGTCGCGCTTGGCAGAGATGACGTCGACGGCATCGAAGGCTTCGCTCACGTGCCCATCCTCACCCATCCACGCCTCTCGACGCAGGTTCTCGGTTGGGCACGTGGCGAACGAGGTTCACGGCCGTGCGTCCCCGCCCCCGAGGTTGGCGGGCCCGAAGGCCTGTGGCAGGACCTCGGACATCGGCAACACGCCTTCAGGTGTCATGACGAGGCAGCCCGGCCCGCCGTTCTCCCAGAGGAGCTGGCGGCAGCGCCCGCAGGCCATGAGAGGCGCACCGTCGCGCCCCACGCAGTAGACCGCTGTCAGGCGCCCTCCGCCGGTCGCGTGCAGCTCCGAGACCATGCCGCACTCCGCGCAGAGCCCGACGCCGTAGGCAGCGTTCTCGACGTTGCACCCGGCGACGACGCGGCCGTCGTCGACGAGCCCGGCCACCCCCACGGGGAAGTGGGAGTAGGGCGCGTAGGCCCGCTCCATGAGCTCGACCGCACGAAGGCGCAGCGCCTCCCAGTCCACCGGGGCAGGCTCCGCGCTCCCGCTGGGGTCGGTGCCACCGGGGGGAGCCGAGGTATGCCGCGAGGCGCGCCCCGCGGCATACCCGGGCTCGTCGGTTGGCTCGGTGGGCTCCGACGGCTCGGTGGGCTCCGTCGGCTCGGTGGGCTCCGTCGGCTCGGTGGGCGGCGAGGACGCCACTAGTGGCCCTCGCCCTTGCGGTAGACCTGCCCGTCGGCCGCCGGCATGCGCAGGCGTTGCGAGGCGAAGGCGAGCACGAGCAGGGTCGTGACGTAGGGCGTCGTGCCGGACAGCTCGGGAGGCACGATGTCGGTGAGGGCGTACCACGTGCCGACGAGCGCACCGACGACGATGGCGAGGATGCCCTGGACCTTGCGGCCCTTGCGCACGATCTGCCACACGCCGATGGCGATGAGCAGCACGGCGAGCAGGAGCAGGAAGGCGTGGACCGTCGTGCCACCCCCGCGCAGCTGGGCCGCGTCGGTGTAGCCGAAGAGCGCCGAACCTGCGAGCAGCCCGCCGGGGCGCCAGTTGCCGAAGATCATGGCGGCGAGGCCGATGTAGCCTCGGCCGCCGGTCTGGCCGTCACGGAAGACGTTGGCCGCGACGAGGGCGAGGAAGCCACCGCCGAGACCGGCGAGACCGCCGGAGATGAGCACGGCGACGAACTTGTAGCGCAGCACGTTGACGCCGAGCGACTCCGACGCCACTGGGGACTCGCCGACCGACCGCAGCCGCAGCCCGAAGGCCGTGCGCCACAGCAAGAAGTACGTGAGGACGAAGAGCAGCACCGCGAGGATCGTCACGACCGAGACGTTCGTGACGAACGCGCGCAGGATGCCCGCGAGGTCGGAGACGAAGAAGAGGCGCTGCCTCTCGAGCGTGCCGAGCGCGTCCGACAGCCCGGGGATCGTGACCGTCGGCAGCTCGGGCAGCGGCGGCGACTGGGTCGGGCCACCGCCGGGCAGCGGGCTGAAGAAGCGCACCGAGAGGTACTTGGCGAAGCCGAGGGCGACGATGTTGAGCGCGACGCCGGAGACGATGTGGTCGACGCCGAAGGTCACCGTGGCCACCGCGTGCACGAGGCCGCCGACGACCCCGCCGATGACGGCGCCGACGAGGCCCCACCACGGACCCAGGTGGTAGCCGAGGAAGCCGGCGCCCCATGTGCCGAGGATCATCATGCCCTCGAGGCCGATGTTGACGACGCCCGCGCGCTCCGACCAGAGACCGCCGAGGCCGGCGAGGGCAATGGGCACGGCGAGACCGAAGGCCGCGATGAGCAGGCCGGAGGAGTCGATGTCGTTGGCGCCGGTGACGACGCGCAGGACCGACACGACGAACACTCCGGCCAGCAGGACCCCCACCCACTGGAGCCGGGTCAGGTTCAGCCCGCGCTTGCGCATCGGGGTGCTCTCGGGCACGACCTCGGTGCCCACCTGGAGATCGGAGGCGCTCATGCGGCCGCTCCTTCCACGCTCGGGGCATCGGATCTCGTGCCGGCCAGCTCCCTCGCGACGCGCTGCTGCTCGAGCCGCACGTCGGCCCGTCGGATGAGCTCGTAGGCGATGACGACGGCGAAGAGGATGACGCCCTGGATGATGAAGACGACCTCGGAGGCCACGCCGGCCTTGATCTGCAGGGCGTTGGACTGCACGTCGAGGAACGACCACAGCAGGGCCGCGACGGCGATGCCGAGCGGGTGGTTGCGTCCGAGCAGCGCGATGCCGATGCCGGCGAAACCGAGGCCGGCCTGGAAGGTCGTGCCGTAGCTGTGGTCCTGGCCGAAGAGCAGCGGCATCCCGATGAGGCCCGCGAGCGCGCCGGAGATGACGAGGGTCGAGACGACCATGCGGGGCACCTTGACGCCGCTCGCCACGGCCGCCGTCTCGGACCGACCGGTGGCGCGCAGGTCGAAGCCGAAGCGGGTCTTGCCGATGAAGAACCAGTAGGCGACACCGACGACGATGGCGAGCAGGAGGAGCGTGTAGACCTTGTTGCTCGCCCCGGGGACGATGGCGAGCCCGTCCAGCTGCGACGACTCGGGGATCGGCGGCGTCGAGATCGTGTTGCTGCCCTGTTGCTTGACGGCCACCTTGAGCAGGAGCCACTGGACGACGCCGGTGGCGATCGCGTTGAGCATGATCGTGCTGATCACCTCGGAGACACCGCGCTTGACCTTGAGGTAGGCGGCGATGCCGGCCCACATGCCGCCCGTGGCCATCGCGACGACGAGGGTCAGCAGCACGTTGAGCGGTCCCGGGAACCACGCCTGGCCGGCGAAGAGGGCACCGGCGAAGGCGGCGACGCGGTACTGCCCGTCGACGCCGATGTTGAAGAGGTTCATCCGGAAGCCGACGGCGACCGCGATGGCTGAGAGGTAGTAGACGGTGGCGCCGTTGATGATCTGGACGAACTGGCGTGGACGCGGCCAGGACAGGATCGTCTGCCAGACCTCGACGACGGGGTCACCGAGGGCGAGCAGGATCGCGGAGGTCACGAGGAAGGCGACGAGCAGGGCGAGCAGCGGCGCAGCGAGGCCGAGCAGCGCCTTGCGGGCGTTGAAGGTGCTCATCGGCTCTCCTCGGCGTCGCCGGTGTGGTCCGTCGGCGGGGCCACAGCGGGCGGGGCGGTGCTTCCGTCGCCGGCCGGCGCTTCGCTGGGCTGGACGTCGCTGGGCTGGGCTTCGCTGGGCTGGACGTCACTGGTCTGGACGTCACTGGTCTGGACGTCACTGGTCTGGGCATCACTGGTCGGAGCCCCAGCGTGGGCGGCCGGGGCCGCGGCGCCGGTCATGGCTGCACCGAGGTCCTCGGCCGTGACCGTGTCGGGGTCGAAGGTGCCCGTGAGGCGCCCGCGCAGGAGGACCTGGATGGTGTCCGAGAGGCCGATGAGCTCCTCGAGGTCGGCCGAGATGAGCAGGACGGCGAGGCCGTCGCGGCGGGCCTTGCGGATGATGTCCCAGATGCTGGCCTGCGCGCCGACGTCGACACCGCGGGTCGGGTGCGAGGCGACAAGCACCTTGGGCTCGTGGCTCATCTCGCGACCGACGATGAGCTTCTGCTGGTTGCCACCCGAGAGGGAGCCCGCGGTGACGAAGATCGACGGGGTGCGGACGTCGTACTCCTTGACGATCCGCTCCGTGTCGGCCTTGGCACCGGCGGCGTTGATGAGGAAGCCCTTGGCGTTGGGCTCCTCGGTCTGGTGGCCGAGGATGCGGTTCTCCCAGAGGGGCGCCTCGAGCAGCAGGCCGTGACGCGTGCGGTCCTCGGGGATGTAGGCGACGCCGGCCTCGCGGATCTCGCGGGTGCGCCAGTCGGAGATGTCGGTGTCACCGAGGAAGACGAGCCCTGAGGTGGGCTCGCGCATGCCCATGATGACCTCGACGAGCTCGGCCTGGCCGTTGCCCTCGACGCCGGCGATGCCGAGCACCTCCCCGGCGTGGATCGTCAGCGAGATGCCGTCGAGCACGTTGCGGCCGTCGCCGACGCCGGCGAGGACGAGGTCCTCGGTGCGCAGCACGACCCGGTCGGTGACGGTTGACTCCTCCGTCTGCGGAGTCGGCAGCTCGGCTCCGACCATGAGCTCGGCGAGCTGGCGGGCATTGACCGACGCGGGGTCGACCGTGTCGACGGTCGTGCCCCGGCGGATCACGGTGATGGTGTCGGCGACCGACAGCACCTCGTCGAGCTTGTGCGAGATGAACAGGACGGTGAGCCCCTCCGACTTCAGCTCGCGGAGGTTGTCGAAGAGCTCGTCGACCTCCTGCGGCACGAGGACGGCCGTCGGCTCGTCGAGGATGATGACCTTGGCGCCGCGGTAGAGCACCTTGAGGATCTCGATGCGCTGGCGCGCGCCGACGCCGAGGTCCTCGACGAGCGCGTCGGGGTCGACGTCGAGGCCGTAGGCCTCGGAGATGCGCCGGATCTCGCGCCGGGCGCCGTCGCCGATGCCGTGCAGCTTCTCGGCGCCGAGGACGACGTTCTCGAGGACGGTGAAGTTGTCGGCCAGCTGGAAGTGCTGGAACACCATGCCGATGCCGGCATCGATGGCGTCGGACGGTGAGTTGAGGTGCACCTCGCGACCGTCCACTCGGATCGTGCCCTCGTCGGGGCGCTGGACGCCGTAGAGGATCTTCATCAACGTCGACTTGCCGGCGCCGTTCTCGCCGACGATGGCGTGCACGGTGCCGCGGCGGGCGGCGAAGCTGATGTCCTTGTTGGCCACGACGCCGGGGAAGCGTTTGGTGATCCCCTCGAGCTCTACGGCGTTATCGCTCGCAGCCGGATCGGCGGCTCGCTCGGGTGCTGCAGCAGTGATGGCGACAACTCCTCGTCCGGGCCCGGGCGCGGGGTCCGGGCTGAAGTGGCGGCTCCCTGAGCCGGGGACGGACACGGCCCGCGATGACGCTACCGCGCCTCGCGGGCCGTGTCGCCCTTCTCAGGAATCTGGCTGGTGAGCCTCTGTGCTCGGACCAGTCAGCCGTACGGGGTCAGACTCTGATCAGGCTGAGATCAGGGGGCCGTCGGGACGGTGATCTCGCCCGAGATGATCTTGGCCTTGTACTCGTCGAGCTTGGTCTTGATGTCGTCGACCTTGCCACCGGTCGTCGCGTAGTCGACACCGCCGGCCTTGAGGTCGAAGACCTTGTTGCCCGTGATGTCCTTGCCCTCGGAGCCGGCCTTGAGGAAGCCGTAGACCGCGACGTCGACCTTCTTGATCATCGAGGTGAGGATGACGTCACGCACGTCGGGCGTGGCGGTCAGGGCCTGGTCGGAGTCGACGCCGATCGCGAGCGCGCCCGCAGCCTTGGCGGCGGTGAAGACACCGGAGCCCGAGCCACCGGCCGCGTGGTAGACGACGTCGGCGCCGCCCTGGTAGAGGCCCTCGGCAGCCGTCTTGCCCTTGGCGGGGTCGTTGAAGCCCGAGAAGTCCGGCGGCTGCGAGAGGTACTGGCTCTTGACCGTGATCGACGGGTTGGCCGCCTTGGCGCCGGCGATGTAGCCCGCCTCGAACTTCTTGATGAGGTCGGTCGCGACACCACCGACGAAGCCGACCTGGTTGGTCTTGGACTTGAGGGCAGCCGCGGCGCCGACGAGGAAGGAGCCCTGCTCCTCGGCGAAGGTCAGCTGCGCGACGTTGGGGCCGGCGGAGTCGGCGGAGGCGTCGTCGATGATGGCGAACTTGACGTCGGGGTTGGCCTTGGCGACCGCACCGATGGCCTTGGCGTAGGCGAAGCCGACGCCGATGACGTGGGTCGCGCCCGCGTCGACGAACTGCTGCAGACGCTCCTCGGTCGCGGCCTCGCTCTCGCCGTTGACCTGCGTGGCCTCCTTGTACTCGATACCAAGGTCGGCCTTGGCCTTGTCGAGGCCGGCCGCGGCCGAGGCGTTGAAGGACTGGTCACCGCGACCGCCGACGCCGTAGGCGATGCCGACGACGAGCTTCTTGCCCGCCGCAGCGCTCGTGCTTCCGGCGGCCGCGGTGCCCGCGGGGGTCTCCGGGGTGCTGCTTCCGCAGGCCGCGAGGCCGAGCGCGGCGGCGGCGACGACGGCCGCGACCTTGGTTGCGTGACGCAAGGGGTGCTCCTTAAATTCCGCGGGGCCGACGACGACATCGGCCCACATAGCACGGAACCATAGACCCGCAACCGCGAGGATCTGCGCCGACTGGGGGATCTACCGGGAAGTGTTATCGATCCGCGACCGCAGCAAGAGGAGCAATCCCGCCCAGGCCCGGCGAACCAGCTGCCGAGGACGCGGCGGTGAAGACGGCTCCGGCGAGGGTGCGGGCGCCGATGCCGATGGCCGCCTCGTCGACGACGAGGTCGCCGCGGTGCAGGTCGTAGGTCGGGCCGCCCGGTGTGCGGGTGCCGAGTCGCGCCATGGCGCCGACGACGTGGGTGAGGTACCACGCGAAGTCCTCGCCACCGAGGGACTGCGGCGTCGGCGCGACGTGGGCGCCCGCCCCGGTCACGGCGGCGGTGAGCGCGTCGATGCACGCGGCGTCGTTGACGACGGGCGGCACGCCCTTGGTGATGAGGACCTCGGCCTGGACGGCATACGGCGCCACGACGGCGTGCACGACCTCCTCGAGGAGGCGCTCGACGCCCTCCCACACGCTCGCGTCGAGCATGCGGAGCGTGCCCCCGACCTTGCCGATGCTGGGGATGACGTTGTGCGCGCCACCGGAGTGCACCGAGCCCCAGACGAGGGCGGCACCCGCGCGGGGGTCGAGCCGGCGTGAGAGCACGCCGGGGACGTCCGTGACGACCTTGGCGAGGGCGTACGTGAGGTCCTGCGTGAGGTGCGGGCGCGACGTGTGGCCGCCGCGACCCGAGAGGGTCACCTCCACCTGGTCGGCGGCGGCGGTGATCGCCCCGACCCGCAGGCCCACCTGGCCGGCGTCGAGGGACGGGTCGCAGTGGAGGGCGAAGATGCGGTCGACGCCGACGAGTCCGTCCTGCGCGACGACGTCCTCGGCGCCGCCGGGCATGACCTCCTCGGCAGGCTGGAAGATGAGGCGCGCGCCGATCCCGGCGGCGACGAGGCGCTCCTCGACGGAGCGCAGCGCGAGCGCGGCGCCGATGAGCGCGGTCGTGTGCACGTCGTGTCCGCACGCGTGGCTGACGCCGTCGGTGGCCGAGGCGAAGTCGAGGCCGGTCTGCTCACGGATCGGCAGCGCGTCGATGTCGGCGCGCAGGGCGATGCGCCGGGTCGGCTGCGTCGCGCCGAGGTCGGCCACGAGGCCCGTGCCCCGCAGGTGGCGCACCCCGATGCCGGCGCGCTCGAGCCGCTCGGAGACGACCGAGGTCGTGCGCACCTCGCCGCGGGCGAGCTCGGGGTGGGCGTGCAGGTCGCGCCGGATCGCGACGAGCTCCGCAGCGTGCTCGGAGACGGCACGGGCGATGGCCTCGAACGGGATCGCGAGAGCGGACTGGGTCACGAGCACGGGAGTCTAGCGAGAGGATGGCCCTGCCACCGACGCTCACCCCGAACGGCCGGTCCCGGCTCGACCCCGGTTGGCCGGCCTCCCCCGACGCCCACAGAGAGCAGGACCGACGCCGTGAGCGAGCCCGTGCCGCAGGCCGCAGGCCGTGCGCTGCTCATGCGGATCGACCGCGCCCTGCCCTTCACGACCGTCGTCACGGCGGGCTCGGACGCGACGGTGTGGTGCGCCGACGTCACGTCGCGCGCGCGTGCCGGTGAGGACCCCCTGAGGCCCTGGCGCGACGCCCTCCAGGGGCAGCAGGAGCGGATGCACGGGGTTCCCGTGCCGCCGCACGTGCCCGCTGCCTTCGTGCTCCAGTGGTGGTGCGAGGTCGTCGCCACCCCGCTGGCGTATGCCGTCCGGCTCGGTGAGGGGGTCGTCGTGCCCGACGCGGGTGGGCTCGGTTTCGAGCTCGCGCCGGGCCTGCACCCGCACCGGATCGTCGTCGACCCGGACCGCCTCACGCGCCTGTCACCCCCCGAGGGGGACGCGGGTGCGACGGCTCACGGTGCGGGCGCCGAGGCGGCGCTGGAACTGGCCCGGACGGCATACCTCGGGCTCGTCGAGGACGTCGTGCGCGACTTCGCGCCGGACGTCGTCATGGGATCGCGGCAGCGGTGGGGCGTCGTCGACGACATGTGGCAGACGGCCGTGCGGCTGGCCGACGGCGCGGCCGGGGTGTCGGTCGGGCCGGCGCCGAGGCGGGTGTCGTGCTGCTTCATCTACGCGCTGCCGGGCATGCGCGAGTGCGCGTCGTGCCCGCGTGGGGGCTGAGGCCGGGCCGGCGCCCGGGCCCTAGGGTTGCTGTCATGTCGAGCGTGACCGTGCCCCCGTCGCCCGTGTCGCCGCGGTCGACCCCGTCGACCCCGTCGACCCCGGTCGTCGTGCAGGAGGAGGTGCAGGCAGCGCTCGCGGACGGCCGCGGTGTCGTCGCGCTCGAGAGCACGATCCTTGCCCACGGTCTGCCGCACCCCGACAACATCGAGATCGCCGCCCAGATCGAGGACGCCGTGCGCGCCGGCGGCGGCGTGCCCGCGACGATCGCCGTGCTGGGCGGTGTCGTGCACGTGGGCCTCGGGCCCTCGGAGCTCGAGCGCATCTGCACCGCCCCCGACGTCGCCAAGCTGTCGATGCGCGACCTCGGCGTCGCCGTCGCGCTCGGGCTCGACGGCGCGACGACCGTCGCCTCGACCTCGGCGGTCGCCCACCTCGCCGGCATCCGCGTCTTCGCCACGGGCGGCCTCGGCGGGGTGCACCGGGGCGCCTCCGCGACCTTCGACGTGTCGGCCGACCTCGGCGTGATCGCCTCGACGCCGGTCCTCGTCGTGTGTGCGGGCGTCAAGTCGATCCTCGACGTGCCGGGCACCCTCGAGACCCTCGAGACGCTCTCGGTGCCGGTGCTCGGCTACCGCACCAACGCCTTCCCCGGCTTCTACCTGTCGGACTCCGGCCACGAGGTGCCGTGGCGGGTCGAGTCGGCGGCCGAGGCGGCTGCGGTGGTCGTCGCGCGAGACCGGCTGGGCACCGATGCCGCGGGCGTCGTGCTCGCCAACCCGCTGCCGGTGGACCGGCAGGTCGAGCGCGGACTGCACGACCGGCTCGTCGCCGAGGGCCTCGCCGTGCTCGAGCGCGAGGGCGTGCACGGCAAGGACGTGACGCCGCGGCTGCTCGAGTACTTCCACGACAACTCCGGCGGCGAGTCGCTGCGGGCCAACGTCGAGCTCGTGCTGTCGAACGCGCGGCTCGCGGGTGAGGTGGCGGCGCAGATCGTCGCGCAGTCGGCGGCTGCGACCGACGTGGCCGGCGTGGCCGGCACGGTCGCCGACGCGACCGGGCTCGGCTCGTGAGCGGTCGCCCGGTCGTCGTCGTCGGTGACGTCGGGCTCGACGTCATCACGCGGCCACGGGGCGAGATCCACTGGCACTCCGACACTCCGTCGGCCGTCGCCCTCGTGCCCGGTGGCGCCGGGGGCAACTCGGCGTCGTGGCTCGCAGCGGCCGGTGCCGACGTCACCCTGCTGGCGCGCATCGGTCACGACGCCGCCGGGCTGGCCTGCCGCAGCGAGCTCGAGGCCGAGGGGGTGCACTGCGCCTTCAGCGTCGACGAGACGCTGCCGACGTGCATGGTCGTCATCCTGCTCGACGCGCACGGCGACCGGACGATGTTTCCCGACCGCGGCGCCAACAAGGCGTTCTCGGTGGCAGACGTCGACCTCGCGTCGCTCGGACTGCCCGACGACCCGCTCCCCCACCTGCACCTGTCGGGCTACGTCCTCTTCGACACCGGGTCCCGCGCGGCCGGGCTCGAGGCGTTGCGCCAGGCCCGCGCGCTCGGCTGGACGACGTCGGTCGACCCCCAGTCGCCTGCCCTCATCGCGCGCGAGGGCGTCGGCACCTTCCTGTCCTGGGTCGACGGTGTCGACCTGCTGCTGCCCAACGAGAACGAGGTCGCGACGCTCGGCGGCCTCGAGGCGATCCTGCGCCACACCCAGCAGGTCGTGGCGACCTTCGGAGCCGCCGGGGCCCGGTGGGTCGCTGACGGTCTCGACGTCTCGGCCGAGGCGCCGCACGTCGCCAACGTCGACGCCACCGGGTGCGGCGACGCCTTCAACGCCGGCCTGCTCGCGGCCTGGCTCGCGGGCGAGGCGCCGGCCGACGCCCTGGCCGCCGGGGTCGCGGCAGGCAGCGCGGCGGCAGCCCGCGTCGGCGCCCGACCCCGCTGAGCGGCATACCCCCTCCTCGCTCGCGGGCACACGGACCTCCACGAACCGAGCGGAGCGCCGAGGCCACGCTCGCGTGCGCTCGACGGCGGTGCTCGTGGCGGTCCGCCTGCCTGTGGAGGGCGACCGCGCCGGTGACCTCGGGCCGGGCACGCTTGCCCCATGGACGTCCACGCACTGCTCGCCCAGCGGGGTGGGACGTGCACGTGGCGCGACCTGCGACGGTGCGTCCCGCGTCACCGGATCAGGGTTGCCCTCGCATCGGGCGCGATCGTGCGGGTGGCCAGAGGCCGGTATGCCCTGCCCAGCCTGGCCGCCGCCCGCTGCCTCGCCGTGGGTGCCAGCGCGATGGCATCGCACACGACGGCGGCGCTGCACTGGGGCTGGCAGGTGAAGCACGAGCCGGAGCTACCTCACCTCACCCTGCCGCGCGGCCGCAAGCTCCGCGCCGCCGCGCGCACCGGGGTGCGACGCCACTGGCGCGACCTCGAAGCGACAGAGGTTGTCGACGGCTGGGTGACGAGTCGCGAGCGCACGGTCATCGACTGCTGCCTCGACCTGCCCTTCGACGAGGCTCTCGCCGTCGCCGACTCCGCTTGGCGCGACGGGCTGTCACCCATCGCCGCCATGACGGCCGCCGCTCGGCTGCCCCGACGACTGCGTCGGCGAGTCGCGAGGGTCCTCCAGCATGCCGACCGCGGGGCGGCCAACCCCTTCGAGTCGGTGCTGCGTGCCCTGTGCCTCCAGGTCGAGGGACTGAGCGTCGTGACGCAGCACGTCATCGCTGATCGGACGTTCTACGCCAAGGTCGATCTGGCGGACGCGGCGCTGCGAATCGTCATCGAGGCAGAGGGTTTCGAGAACCACGGCACACGAGCGGCGCTCAAGCGCGACTGCCGGCGCTACACCGGGCTGGGCGCACGCGGGTGGGTGGTCATCCGGTTCACCTGGGACGAGGTCATGTTCGACCCGGACCATGTCCTCACAGCCCTGCGCCAGGTCGTTGCCACGCGCACACGGACCGCCACGACCGCTCCGGTGACGGCGTAACCCCGTCTGAGACCGGGCCACAGCGTCAGTGGTGGCGGTCCGTCTGCCCGGGCTCAACGGCATACCGCGGCGGTATGCCGGGTGGCTCAGAAGGTCTCGCGCGGCTGGTAGACGCCCCACACCTCGCGCAGCGCGTGCGCGACCTCGCCGCCCGTCGCGCGGGCGGCGAGCGCCTCCTTCATCGGGTAGAGGAGGTTGTCGGTGCCGCGGGCGGCGTCCTTGAGCCGGCCCAGCGCGGCGTCGACGACAGCCTGGTCGCGGTCGGCGCGCAGGGCCTCGAGCCGGGCCCGCTGGTCGGCCTCGATCGTCGGGTCGACGCGCAGCGGGTCGTAGCGCTCCTCCTGGTCGAGGGTGAAGCGGTTGACGCCGACGACCGTGCGCTCGCCCGAGTCGATCTCGAGCTGCACGCGGTAGGCGGAGCGCTCGATCTCCGACTTCTGGAAGCCCTGCTCGATCGCCGCCACTGCGCCGCCGAGGTCCTCGACGCGCTGGATGAGGGCGAGCGCAGCCTCCTCGATGTCGTCGGTCATCGACTCGACGACATACGAACCGGCAAACGGGTCAACGGTTTTCGTCACGTCGGTCTCATAGGCGATGACCTGCTGCGTGCGCAGCGCAAGCCGCGCGGCCTTCTCGGTCGGCAGCGCGATGGCCTCGTCGAAGGAGTTGGTGTGCAGCGACTGCGTGCCACCGAGCACCGCGCCGAGACCCTGGAGCGCCACGCGCACGAGGTTGACCTCGGGCTGCTGGGCGGTGAGCTGCACGCCGGCCGTCTGGGTGTGGAAGCGCAGCATCATCGACTTGGGGTTCTGCGCGCCGAACTGCTCCTTCATGATCTTGGCCCAGATGCGCCGGGCGGCGCGGAACTTCGCCACCTCCTCGAGCAGGGTCGTGCGGGCGACGAAGAAGAAGGACAGGCGGGGTGCGAAGTCGTCGACGTGCAGGCCCGCGGCCTCGGCCGCGCGGACGTACTCGATGGCGTTGGCGATGGTGAAGGCGATCTCCTGCACGGGCGTCGCCCCGGCCTCGGCCATGTGGTAGCCGGAGATGGAGATGGTGTTCCAGCGCGGCATCTCCTTGTGGCAGTAGGCGAAGATGTCGGCGATGAGGCGCAGCGACTCGCGCGGCGGGTAGATGTAGGTGCCGCGCGCGATGTACTCCTTGAGCACGTCGTTCTGGATCGTGCCCGTGAGCTTGTCGCCCGGCACCCCCTGCTCCTCGGCGACGAGCTGGTAGAGCAGGAGCAGCGTCGAGCCGGGCGCGTTGATCGTCATCGACGTCGAGATCGTGTCGAGCGGCAGCCCGTCGAAGAGGGTTCGCATGTCGTCGAGGCTGTCGATGGCGACACCGACCTTGCCGACCTCGCCGTGGGCGATCGGCTCGTCGGAGTCGTAGCCCATCTGCGTGGGCAGGTCGAAGGCGACGGAGAGACCGCCGGTGCCGGCCTTGACGAGCTGGTGGTAGCGCTCGTTGCTCTCCTTGGCGGTGCCGAACCCGGCGTACTGGCGCATCGTCCACGGGCGACCCGTGTACATCGAGGGGTAGACCCCGCGGGTGAAGGGGTAGCGCCCGGGGGCGCCGAGCTTGACGTCCGGGTCGAAGCCCTCGAGGGCCGACGCGTCGTAGACGGGCTCGATGGGCAGGTCGGACTCGGAGCGCGCGCCAGTGCTGTCAGCCATGGTGCCGAGCGTAACGGCGGGGTGCTCGCCCGCACCCCGAGCGCGGCGGATCGTTGCCGATGTCACGTCGCCGCTGCCGTATGCCGTCCGGCGGGGTCAGTGGTCAGCAGGCCAGTCCCGGGTGATCTCGGCCTTGCGGACCTGCCACTCCTGCTCGATGTCGCCCATCCGCTCGGCGAGGAAGGAGAGGAACTCGACGGAGAGCTGCAGCCTCCGGCCGGCGGCGGCCGAGGTGCCGCCGACGGCGGGCACCCCGGACCTCAGGCTCGACTCGATCTGCGCGAGCACCCGGTCACGGCTCAGCATCGCGCCGTGCCACGCGTCGCTCTGCACGACGTAGACGTCTCGGCGGGAGCCGCGCTCGCGCTCCTTACCGATGAGGTAGGTCTGGGTGAGGTAGCGCACCGCCCCCGAGATCGCGGCGGGGCTGACTTCGAGGGCCTCGGTCAGCTCTGCGGCCGTCATGCGGCCGTCGTCGTCCGAGAGCAGGCAGGCGAAGACGCGCGAGGCGAGGCGAGGCATGCCGGCGTCGGTGAGGGAGGCGCCGAACCTCTCGACGTAGGCGGCGACCGCGCGCTCGTCGCGGACGGGTGGTCGTGCGGCCACCGCACCTCCTGGATCGTGATCGATGACATTTCGGATGACTCACTATATTCAGTTAATCGTGAATCCTGTGTATCGTCGAGACCATGACCTCTGCGATCCAGGTGCAGGGCCTGCACAAGAGCTTCGGACGGACGGTCGCCCTCGACGGCCTCGACCTCGACGTGCAGACCGGCGAGATCCACGGCTTCCTCGGCCCCAACGGCGCGGGCAAGTCGACGACGCTGCGCATCCTGCTCGGGTTGATGCGGGCCGACGGCGGCAGCGCCACCCTGCTCGGCGGCGACCCGTGGCACGAGGTCGAGTCGCTGCACCGGCGCCTCGCCTACGTGCCCGGAGACGTGGCGCTGTGGCCCAACCTCACCGGCGGCGAGGTCATCGACCTGCTCGGCAACCTGCGCGGAGGGCTGCACGATCAGCGCCGCGCCGACATGATCGAGCGCTTCGCCCTCGACCCGACCAAGAAGGGCCGGTCCTACTCCAAGGGCAACCGGCAGAAGGTGGCGCTCGTCGCGGCCCTGGCCGCCGACGTCGAGCTGCTCCTGCTCGACGAGCCGACCTCGGGGCTCGACCCGCTCATGGAGGCGGTCTTCAAGGACGCCGTGCGCGAGTTCCGCGCGGCGGGCGGCACCGTGCTGCTCTCGAGCCACATCCTCAGTGAGGTCGAGTCCGTCTGCGACCGGGTGAGCATCATCCGCGACGGCCGCAACGTCGAGTCCGGCACGCTGACCCAGCTGCGGCACCTCTCGCACACGACGCTCGAGGCGACGCTCGATCGCCCGGCCGACCAGGCCGACATCGCCGCGCTCCCCGGGGTCACCGGCGCCGTCGTCTCCGGCACGCACGTCACGTGCGCGGTCGAGAGCGGCCACCTCGGCGCCGTCCTCGAGCACCTCGGCACCTTCGGCATCCACAGCCTCACGAGCGCGCCGCCGACGCTCGAGGAGCTCTTCATGGAGCAGTACCGCGTGCCAGCGGCGACGCCATGACGAGCACCAGCGCACCCACCGCACCGAGCAGCCCCCGGGTGGGCAGCGCCAGGGGCAGCGGCCTGACGGGCACGACGCGGCTGCTGCGCCTCGCGGCCCGGCGCGACCGGGTCCTCATCCCGGTGAGCGCCGTGACGCTCATGGCCGTCGTGGCGGGCTCGGCCCAGGCGACCTTCGACCTCTACCCCGACCCGTCGCTCGCGTCGCCGGCGCTGCGCGAGACGCTCGACAACCCGGCCCTCGTCGCGATCTACGGGCCGGTCGCCAGCCTGACCGTCGATGCCCTCGCGACCTTCAAGACCGTCCTGCTCGGTGGCGTCTTCCTCTGCCTGCTCGCCTATGTCGTCGTGCGCCGGCACACCCGCACCGAGGAGGAGGAGGGGCGCCTCGAGCTGCTCGGCAGCGGGGTCGTCGGCCGACGCGCGCCGCTGGCTGCGGCGGTGCTCCTCGCCACCGCGGCGGTGATCGGCACGTCGGTGCTGACGATCCTCGGCGCCGTCGCCGTCGGGCTCGACAGCGCTGGCTCGGTTGCACTCGGGGTGTCCTGGGCTGTCATGGGCCTGACATGGGTCGGGGTGACCGCGGTGTCTGCCCAGATGACCGAAACTGCCCGTGGCACAGCGGGATTCGCGCTGGGTGCGCTCGCGGCGGCATACCTCCTGCGGGCGCTCGGCGACGCGGCGGGCAGCGACAGTCCGGCGCGCGTCCTCACGTGGATCTCCCCGCTGGGCTGGGCCGAGAAGGTCGAGCCCTACGGCGCCAACCGCGTGTGGGTGCTCGTCGTCGGCGTCGTCGCGTATGCCGTCCTCGTCCTCGTCGCCTTCGCGCTCCTCGAGCGCCGCGACCTGGGCGCCGGCGTCCTGCCGAGCCGCCCGGGGCCGGCTCGCGGCTCGCTCCGCACGGTCGGTGGCCTCACCCGGCGTCTCGCGCGCGGAACCGTCATCGGGTGGACCATCGGTTTCGTCGTGCTCGGCGCGGTCGTCGGGTCGCTCGGGGGCAGCGTGCAGTCCTTCGTCGACTCGCCCGAGATCGCCGAGATGCTGCGCAAGCTCGGCGGCGGGGCCGGCACGATCATCGACACTTTCTTCGCCACCGAGCTGCGCTTCGCGGCGATCGCCGCTGCGGCTCTCGGGATCGCCCTGACCACGCGGATGCGGACGGAGGAGACGTCGGAGCGGGCCGAGGCCGTGCTCGCCACGCCGGTCACCCGGCTGCGCTGGGGCGTCTCGCACATCGTCGTCGCCGTCGCCGCGACCGCCCTCGTGCTCGCCGTGGCCGGCGTCGTCGCCGGTCTGCTCGACGGGCGTCGCACGGGCGACGTGGCCGGCTCAGTGGGCCGGCTCACCGGCGGGGCGCTCGCGGCGCTGCCCGCGGTGTGGGTCTGCATCGCCGTGGCCGTGCTGCTCGTCGGGCTCGTGCCGCGCCTGACGGGGCTCGTGTGGGCCGTGCTCATCGGCTTCCTCGTGCTCGGCGAGTTCGGCCCGATCATGAACCTCCCGTCGTGGATGACCGCCGTGTCCCCCTTCGACCACCTCTCCCACCTGCCCGGCGGCACCCTCGACACCGCGGCGGTGCTGGGTCTCGTCGTCGTCGCGGTCGCGCTCACGGCAGTCGGGCTCGCCGGGCTCCGTCGCCGCGACATCGCCTGAGCGTTTCGACCTCTTCCCCGATCGAAAGAGCAGTTCGTCGGCTTTCGGTCAGTCCCCGGTTCACCCCGGACCGCTCTCCGATTCGAGGTGCACACGGCATACCGCGGAATGTCGACCCGCGCGGCGACGACCGCGGTTGTCGCTACCCTCTGCCCATGACGGGCATCGATGGGTTCTGGGCGGTCATCCCGGC
Organism: Humibacillus xanthopallidus; assembly: GCF_006716675.1. GTDB lineage: Bacteria > Actinomycetota > Actinomycetes > Actinomycetales > Dermatophilaceae > Humibacillus > Humibacillus xanthopallidus_B. Next base: position 394,188 of record NZ_VFPM01000001.1, read on the forward strand.
CGGCGGGTCGGGCACGCGCCTGTGGCCCCTCTCGCGCAGGGACTACCCGAAGTTCCTCCACGACCTCACGGGGTCGGGGCAGACGCTCCTGCGCGCGACCTACGACCGGCTCGAGCCCCTCGCCGGCGACCGCATCCTCGTCGTCACCGGAGCGGCCCACCTCGATGCCGTGCGCGGCCAGCTGCCGATGCTCGCGCGAGACGCCGTCGTGGCCGAGCCGAGCCCGCGCGACTCGATGCCGGCCATCGGCCTCGCGGCCGCGATCCTCGAGCGCCGCGACCCCGAGGCGGTGCTCGGCTCGTTCGCCGCCGACCACGTCGTGACCGACACCGAGGCCTTCGACCGCGCCATCGCGGAGGCCGTCGTGCTGGCCCGCCGCGGTGACCTCGTGACCATCGGCATCGAGCCGACCCGTCCGGCGACGGGCTTCGGCTACATCCGCCTCGGCGAGGCGCTCTCGGTCGAGGGGGCGCCGTCCGCCCGCCGCGTCGCGGACTTCGTCGAGAAGCCCGATGCGGACACGGCGAAGGACTACGTCGCCACCGGTGAATACCGCTGGAACGCAGGGATGTTCGTCGTCGGCGCCACCACCCTGCTCGAGATGCTCGCCGAGGAGCACCCCGAGATGACGAGCCACCTGCGCACGATCGCCGGTGACGAGTCCCGCATGCGCGACCTGTGGCCGGCACTGCGCAAGATCGCGATCGACCACGCCGTCGCGGAGCCCGCCGCCCGGGCCGGGCGCGTCTCCGTCGTTCCGGCCGCGATGGGGTGGGACGACATCGGCGACTTCACCTCACTCTCGGACCTCATCGAGGTCTCGGAGACCGTGCCCGGGGTCAAGGTCATCGGGCCCGCCGACGACGTCATCAGCATCGACTCCACCGCCACGGTCGCGACGGGCGGCCGGCTGATCGCGCTCATCGGCGTCGACGACCTCGTCGTCGTCGACACGCAGGACGCCCTGCTCATCACGCGCCCGGAGCGAGCGCAGGAGGTCAAGAAGATCGTCGAGACCCTGACCGCCCAAGGACGTCTCGAGCTGACATGACGGCACGACAGACCGAGAGCGCCGCCTCCTCGGGGCAGCCGACCGCCCCCGAGCAGCCGACCTCCGCGGGGCAGCCGACCTCCCCAGAGCAGCCGACCACCGCGCCCGAGGGCTCGGGGCACGGGCTGAGCGGTGGCTCCGTCGCCGCGATGACCGGCATCGTCCTCGTCTGGCTCGTCACCCTCCCGCGCATGGTGCCGAGCCTCTTCGGTGACCACGGCAGCTACGTCTCCATGGCCGAGCGGCTGCTCGCCGGAGACCGCCTCTACGTCGACGTCGTCGACAACAAGGGTCCGCTCTTCTACGCCGAGCTCGCGGCGGGCCGGCTGGTCAGCCCGTATGCCGACATCGCGATCGAGATCGCGTGGGTGATCATCGCCTGCCTCGCCGTCCGCTCGCTCGCCCGAGCCGCGGGCGTCGGCTGCGTCGTCGGTCTCGTCGTGGCCTTCGCCGGTGTGCCGGTCGTCGTCACGGGCAACGCCTACGGCCCCGGCATGACGCACCTGCCGGGCGTCGCCCTCTGCCTCGCCGTCGCCGCCCTGGCGGTGCGGCGGCGGTGGGTGGTCGCGGGTCTGCTCACCGGGGTGCTGCTGCTCAGCAAGGAGATCATGGTGCCGATCGCCGTCGCGGCGATCCTCACGGCGGCCTGGCACCGCCGCACCTGGCTCGGGGTCGCACGCGCCGCTGCCAGTTCCGTCCTCCTGGCCGCCGCGGTGCTCGTGGTCATGTGGGTGCGGGGCGAGCTGGGCGCCTTCGTCGACATCCTCGTGTCCAACGTGCAGTATGCCGACGGCTCCCTCTCCCAGTCCCGCTACGGCAGCTTCGTCGGGCACCTGCTCAACGCCATCCCCGAGGACGGCCGGGGCGGCGGGCTCATCACGATCTCCGCCGTCCTCCTCGCGCTCCTGGCCGTGGGGCGTCGCCGCGACCAGCACGGGCCGGACGACGCCGAGGACGCCGGCGCCGCCCCGGTCGTCAGCAAGGAACTGGTCTGGGACCTCACGGCAGCGACCCTCGTCGCCGCAATCCTCGTCATCGGCGCGAGCGGCCAGTGGGCCCACCACAGCCAGTCGCTCTACGTCGCGGGCTGCCTCGCCCTCGTCCTCGTCGCGTTCAGGCTCTCGCAGGCGGTCGCTGCCGGCGACCACGCAGACTCCCCCGCCCCGCCCGGGTCGCTCGCCTCGCGCCAGCCCTGGCGCGCGGTCGGGATCGTCGTCCTCGCCGCCTTCATCACCGGCGGCACCCTGCACCCCTATTACTACCTCGAGTCCGCACGCGAGCTCCCGAGCAGGGTCGCGGCACTCGGGCGCACCTCCGTCGAGAGCGTCGTGCTCGACCAGCAGCCCAAGGTGCGCACCTACGCCCGGGCCGGCGCCAACGACGACGGTGCGCACGCAGTAGGACTCCGCTCCCTCGATCTGGTCTGCCCGCGCTTCCACCACTACTCGTTCGAGGGCAAGGCCGTCTTCGACAAGATCTACGCCTGCCTGCCCAGGGCCGATGCCCTCATCGTCGACCAGAACATCCGCGACGAGGTCGACCGCCCGGAGTGGAATGCCTATGTGGCAGAGGTGCGCCGGCTCGTCAGCACGGGCTACACGTGCGTTCCGACGTCGCGGTCGCAGGTGTGCATCAAGAGGGACCTCTACGTCGCGCCCAGCCCGACGCCCGCGGGCTGACCGCGCCGATCTCCCGAAATCCCGACCACACAACGCCGCCCGGCGCGACAGTGGAGCCATGAGCTCGATGTTGCCCGAGGAGGGCGAGTACCTCACGACCGGCTGGGAGGACGACCTCGACCCCGGCGACTCGGTCGAGCGTCAGGCCGTCCTCGCCCACGTCTCCTGGGCCCGTGCGCTGACGGGAGCCGCGCGCGGCGACTTCGCCGAGGGTCCGCACTGGTGCGCGGGCAGCGGCGGCGGGGCCTCGGCGCTGCTCAACTGGGCGATCGTCACCAGCCCACCGCGCGACTGGGCCTCGACCGTGGAAGGCCTGTCGGCGGCATACCCCGCCGGGGTGTCGGCGATCGTCATCAGCCCCTTCCCGACGCCAGACCTCTCGGCCCACGGGCTCGCGCTCGTGGGGCACCCGCCGCTGATGTTCCGGCCCACCTCGACCGTGACGGCGACGCCGACCACGCCTCTCGAGGTGCGTGAGGCGACGACGGCGCAGGAGCTGCAGGACGCGGAGCGCGTGCTCATCGAGGGCTACCCGATGCCCGACATGGCGGGCCTGCCGCCGGGCGACTTCTACCGCCCCGACGTCGTCGTCGGCCCGACGCGGGTCTTCGTCGGCTACGACGACGGCGTGCCTGTCGCGACCGCTGCCGCCCACTCCGCCGCGGGCGTCACCGTGGTCGAGAACGTCGCCGTCCTCTCCACCGCGCGCGGCAAGGGCGCGGGCGCGGCACTGACGTGGGCGGCGACGACCGCCTGGCCCGAGCAGGCGGCCGTGCTCATCGCGAGCGACGACGGCCAGCCGGTCTACGAGCGGCTCGGCTACCTGCGCATCGTCCGCTGGACCTGCTGGCTGCGCCCCTGACGCACCGCGCACCCCGGCGTATGCCGTCCGGTCGGATCAGCGCGCCGTCCCGGGCACTCCCGTGGTCTCGCAGACAAAGGCCCAGAACCGCTCGACCTCACCCGGCGTCTCGACGCGCACCGGCGCGTAGTGCATGGCGCGCTGGCGCCGGTCGTGCCAGAACCTGCCCGAGGGGATCGGCTCTCCGGTCGCGGCCAGCCACACCGCGGTGTCGGCGCCCTGCTCGGCATCGCGCAGCAGCGGCCCGGTGACCTTGGCGAAGCCCGGCAGCGACTCCGTCACACCCGGCGTGTCAGCCCATCCGGGGTGCATCGAGGAGACGGTGACGCCGTCGACGGCGAGCTCTCGCGCCCACAGCGGCGCGAGCACCAGCTGCATCCGCTTCGTGCGGGCGTATGCCGCCGTGCCCGAGTAGGTGCCCCGCGTGAACTCGGGGTCGTCGACGTCCAGGCGCTGCGCGTAGGCGCCACCCGAGGTCACGATGACGACGCGCCCTCCGGCGGCGAGCGACTCGCGCAGGCCGAACGTCAGGACGTGCGGGCCGAGGACGTGCGTCGCGAGGGCGAGCTCTTTGCCCTCATCGGTCGTCGTGCGCTGCGGCGGCATCACCCCGGCGTTGTGCACGACGGCGTGGAGCCGGGGCACCCGGGCGGCGAGATCGCGAGCGAACTCCGCCGTGCCCGCGAGGTCGCTCACGTCTGAGACGTGCGTCTCGACGGTGGCACCGGGCTGGCCCCCGAGCAGCACGGCGCGGGCCCGGTCGAGCCGGCCGGCGTCCCGCCCGGTCACGTGGACGACGGCGCCGAGCCCGGCGAGTCCGCGAGCCGTGGCCAGTCCGAGGCCGCCCGTGGCGCCGGTGACGAGCACGTGCCGTCCGGTCAGTACCCCGGGCTCGGGGTCGGCGGGCCACCACCGGCGACGCAGCGCCGGACCGACCTTCGTGTAGCCGAGGACGAGGGACTTGTCCATGACCCAGTCGAGCGCTGCGGTGACGCCGGAGACCGGCTGGGAGGCGACCATGGGCCCACCCTACGGACCGCCCCACGGAGCGCGGCTGCCACCATGAGGCCACCGGACGGCATACCCGCGTGGCAGACGCACCCCGCGGGAGGTTGTCGAGGGTTCTTGTTGAGATTGTCACAGTGGGGGTGCTACCCGGGGGTACGAGATGGGGCTCGCGCAAACGCGGCGATAGGGTGCGCCTGTGGCCACCAACACCCTCCCAGTGACGGGAAAACCCCGACCCGCGTCGGCGCGTCGCACCACCGTGTTCATGAAGCTGCTCATGGCACTGTCGGGCGCGCTCTTCGTCTTCTACGTGCTCGTGCACATGTACGGCAACCTCAAGATCTTCGGAGGCGTCGAGGCCTTCGACGAGTACGCCCTGCACCTGCGCACGATCCTCATGCCGATCCTGCCCTTCGGCGGATTCCTCTGGCTCTTCCGTGCGCTGCTCGTCGTGGCGCTCGTCGCCCACGCCTGGTCGGCGTTCTACCTGTGGAGCCGGGCGCGCGGCGCGCGCACGACGCGCTACGTCGCCAAGGAGGCGGCGAAGGCGACGCTGAAGTCGCGGATGATGCGCTGGGGCGGCGTGGCGCTGCTGCTCTTCCTCGTGTGGCACCTGCTGCAGTTCACGATCCTCAAGTTCAACGTCGGCCCCGAGGCCGCCGGTGACAGCGCCGGCAAGCTCGTCATCTCGAGCTTCCAGGTGTGGTGGGTCGTGCTCATCTACCTCCTCGCGCTCGTCGCGCTCGGGATGCACCTGTGGCACGGCGTCTGGAGCGCCTCGCAGACGCTCGGCTGGACCTCGTCCGCGCGGTCGCGCCGCACGGCGAAGTCGGTGGCCACCGTCATCGCGCTCGTCACGGCCATCGGTTTCGCACTGCCGCCGCTCGCCATCCTCTTCGGAATCGTGAAGGGCTGAACCGCATGACCGACCTGCACAGCGACACCATCGCCCCCGAGGCCCCCGAGGCTCCCGCCACGGACTCTCCGGAGGCCCCCGCACCCGACACCCTCGTGCACGGCCTCTACCGCGAGGGCGAGCCGATCGTCGACACGAAGGCTCCCCGCGGCCCGATCGCCGAGCGCTGGAACACCCGCAAGTTCGAGGCGGCCCTCGTCAACCCGGCCAACCGCCGCAAGCTGACCGTCATCATCGTCGGCACCGGCCTCGCCGGTGGCGCGGCGGCGGCCACCCTGGGCGAGGCCGGCTACAACGTGAAGTCCTTCTGCTACCAGGACTCCCCGCGCCGAGCCCACTCGATCGCCGCGCAGGGTGGCATCAACGCCGCCAAGAACTACAAGGAGGACGGCGACTCGACGTTCCGTCTCTTCTACGACACCGTCAAGGGCGGCGACTACCGCTCGCGCGAGTCGAACGTCTACCGCCTCGCCGAGGTCAGCGCCAACATCATCGACCAGTGCGTCGCCCAGGGCGTGCCGTTCGCCCGCGAGTACGGCGGCCTGCTCGACAACCGCTCCTTCGGCGGCGTCCAGGTGTCGCGCACGTTCTATGCCCGCGGCCAGACGGGCCAGCAGCTGCTCATCGGCGCCTACCAGGCCCTCGAGCGGCAGGTCGCGGCCGGCACGGTCGAGATGTTCGCCCGCCACGAGATGCTCGAGGTCGTCATCGTCGACGGCAAGGCCCGCGGCATCATCGCCCGCGACCTCGTCACCGGCGAGATCGAGACGCACCTCGCCGACGCCGTCGTGCTCGCCTCCGGTGGCTACGGCAACGTCTTCTTCCTCTCGACCAACGCCATGGGCAGCAACGTCACGGCGACGTGGCGTGCGCACCGCAAGGGCGCGCACTTCGCGAACCCCTGCTACACGCAGATCCACCCGACCTGCATCCCCGTCGCCGGCGAGCACCAGAGCAAGCTGACGCTCATGTCGGAGTCGCTGCGCAACGACGGTCGCATCTGGGTGCCGAAGAACGCCGCCGACTGCGAGAAGGACCCCCGGCAGATCCCCGAGGAGGACCGCGACTACTACCTCGAGCGGATCTACCCCTCCTTCGGCAACCTCGTTCCCCGCGACATCGCCTCGCGCCAGGCCAAGAACGTCTGCGACGAGGGTCGGGGTGTCGGCCCCAAGGTCGGCGACTTCCGCCGCGGTGTCTACCTCGACTTCACCGACGCCCTGAAGCGCATGAGCGCCGAGGCCGTCGCGGAGAAGTACGGCAACCTGCTCGACATGTACCAGCGGATCACGGGTGAGAACCCCTACGAGGTGCCGATGCGCATCTACCCCGCGGTGCACTACACGATGGGCGGCCTCTGGGTCGACTACGACCTCCAGTCGACCATCCCCGGCCTCTTCGTCACGGGCGAGGCGAACTTCTCCGACCACGGCGCCAACCGCCTCGGCGCAAGCGCCCTCATGCAGGGGCTCGCCGACGGCTACTTCGTCCTGCCGAACACCATCCGCGACTACCTCGCCAAGGGCCCCTTCCCCAAGCTCGAGGAGTCGCACGAGGCCGTCGTCGAGGCGCGTGCCTCCGTGGACGCCCGCGTGCAGAAGCTGCTCTCCATCAACGGTGACCGCTCCGTCGACTCCTTCCACAAGGAGCTCGGCAACATCATGTGGGAGTACTGCGGCATGGAGCGCTCGGAGGAGGGCCTGCTCAAGGCCATCGACCTCATCCGGGGCCTGCGTGACGAGTTCTGGCGCAACGTCAAGGTGCTCGGCGCGGCCGACACCCTCAACCAGAGCCTCGAGAAGGCCGGCCGCGTCGCCGACTTCCTCGAGCTCGGCGAGCTCATGTGCATCGACGCGCTGCACCGCCGCGAGTCCTGCGGTGGCCACTTCCGCGCCGAGAGCCAGACCGAGGACGGCGAGGCGCTGCGCCACGACGACGAGTACGCCTACGTCGCGGCCTGGGAGTGGGGTGGCCAGGACGGCGCACCCACCCTGCACAAGGAAGACCTGGTCTACGAATTCGTCGAGATGAAGCAGCGGAGCTACAAGTGAACCTCACCCTCAAGATCTGGCGCCAGGCCGGCCCGAAGGCCACGGGCGAGATGGTCACCTACCCGGTGAGCGGCATCTCCGAGGACATGTCCTTCCTCGAGATGCTCGACGTGCTCAACGAGCAGCTCAACGCCCGCGGCGAGGAGCCGATCGCCTTCGACTCCGACTGCCGTGAGGGCATCTGCGGCATGTGCGGGCTCATGATCTCGGGCAAGGCCCACGGCCCCGAGGTCACGACGACGTGCCAGCTGCACATGCGCAGCTTCTCCGACGGTGACGAGATCACCATCGAGCCGTGGCGGGCCGACGCCTTCCCGGTCATCAAGGACCTCGTCGTCGACCGCAGCTCCTTCGACCGGATCATCCAGGCCGGCGGCTTCATCAGCGCCAACACCGGCTCTGCTCCCGAGGCGCACTCCGTGCCGGTGCCCAAGCCCAAGGCCGACCGCTCCTTCATGGCGGCCGCCTGCATCGGCTGCGGCGCCTGCGTGGCGGCCTGCCCCAACGCCTCCGGCATGCTCTTCCTCGGCGCGAAGATCACCCATCTCGGTGAGCTGCCGCAGGGCCAGCCGGAGCGCGATGCTCGGGTCGTCAACATGCTCACCCAGCACGACGACGAGGGCTTCGGTGGCTGCACGAACATCGGCGAGTGCTCCTCGGCGTGCCCCAAGGAGATCCCGCTCGACGTCATCAACCAGCTCAACAAGGACCTGCGGCACGCCCTCGCGCACGGCGAGTGAGCGTGACCGTCGGTCGCCCGTGACAACGGCCCACCCCGCGTGACGGGGTGGGCCGTTGTCATGCGCGGGGGTATGCCGTCCGGCCCGGGAGCCGTCGCGCGCACCCGTCGAGGGTGGCGGGTGTCAGACCGGACGGGCGACGGTGCGCAGGTAGCCGCCGAGACCGGCCCGGCCGAGTGCCCACTTCGCGGACTGCTCGCCGGCCTCCCGCAGCCGCCCCCGGCGGGCGGCATCCACGGCGAGCCGCCCGGCATGGGGGTAGGGCGTCGAGCTGTGCACCACCTCCCACCCGGCGAGACCCAGGGTCGTCGCGAGGCTGCGCCGCGAGAAGAAGTTGATGTGCTCCGGCGGACGGAACTGCGCCCAGGCCGAGCGCCGCACGATCCGTCCGGCGCTGTGCCACTGGGGCAGCTCGATGACGAGGTAGCCGTCCGGCGCGACGGCCCGGCGCGCCAGCCGCAGGACCGCGAGGGGGTCGATGAGGTGCTCGAGCACGTGGTACATGCTGATCACGCCGAAGGCTCCCGGTGCCTCGTCGATCGTCGCAACGGCGGTCAGGCCCTTGGCCCGTGCTGCCTCTCGAGCGGTGTCGCCGACCTCGCAGGCCACGGCCTCCCACCCGTCTGCCTGCGCCCGCAGCGCGAACTCGCCGGTGGCGGCTCCGACGTCGAGGAGTCGACGGCTCGACACGCCCTCGATCTCCGGCGCCCACTCGTGCAGCTCGTCCCAGGCCCGCACGGCCTGGACCCCCGCCCAGCTCGCCCCGTCGTAATCGCCGTAGCCGAAGCCCGTGTCGGCGGTGAAGTAGGCGGCACCGTAGAAGTCGGCGAGATCCTGCTCCGTCGGGCGCGGGAAGGCCCAGGCGGTGCCGCAGGCGGTGCACCGGTGGAGCCGGTACTCGCGGTCGGTGGTCCGCGACAGGCGGAGCTCTCGGGTGGGGCTCGCACACACTGGACACGGGTTCACGTGCGCAGTGTATGCAGCCCGCCGCGGGCCGGGGGCTAGTCTGGCCCGGCAATGACGGTCGAGCCCCCTCACCGCCGCCGCAGCCTGCCGGTGCACGCCGCGGGGGTCGCGCTTGCACTCCTGCCGCTCCTCGCGGGCGTCACGACGGCGTATGCCGCCTCGCCCGTTCTCGAGTCAGCCCGGGTCGTCGGGGTGGCTGGCAACGCGCCCGCCGCGGCGCCGACGTGTCGGCCCTGGCAGACCCCGACGACGGTGCCGCCGGGAGTGGTCCTGACGCCACGGGTCTTCCCTCCCCCGCCAGCTGCCCCGTCGACCTCGGCGAGCGCGCCCTCGACGGCGCGCGCCAATTCCCCCGCAGCGACGGCGTCGTCGACCGCGAAACCGGCGACGCCCACGAAGCCTGCCAAGCCCGCGAAGCCACGAGTCATCTGCCGCAACGCCCCGCCGATGCCCTTCGATCACCCGCAGTGGGCGCCCGGCTCCGTCGTCGGAGGCGAGCGGCTCGGCGAGAGCGGGGTCGTCGCAGAGCTGGGTGCCGGCGTGGCTCCTCCCCCGGAGGTCTATGACGTCTCCTACGTGATCGCCGACCTCGACTCCGGCGAGATCCTCGCTGCGAAGTCACCGCACGCCTGGCTCCGGCCGGCCAGCACCCTCAAGACGTTGACGGCACTGACCCTCATGCCCCGGCTCGACCCGCGCAGGGTCGTCGTCGCGAGCGAGGACGCGCAGGAGGCTGCCGGCTCGCGGGTGGGCATCCTCGCCGGCAATCGCTACACCGTCGGCAACCTCGTCGACGCGATGCTGATGTTCTCGGCCAACGACGCCGTCTACGCCCTCGCCGACGCAGCCGGCGGCTACGACAAGACGGTCGCCCTGATGAACGACACGGCCCGAGAGATCGGTGCCCACGACACGGTCGTCGTCGACCCCAGCGGGCTCGACGAGGGCAACCAGCGATCGAGCGCCTACGACCTCGCCCTCATCGCCCGCGATGCGATGCGCCTGCCGGCCTTCCGCGCCGCGGTGGTGAAGCGTGACGCGGTCTTCCCGGGCGGCAAGGACAAGCAGGGCAAGGAGTGGAAGCCGTTTCACGTCTACAACATCAACGAGTTGCTCCGGCACTACCCCGGCGCCATCGGTATCAAGCCCGGCCGCACCGACCGCGCCCAGCACACCTTCATCGGTGCCGCGACGCGCGGTGGCCGCACCCTCGTCGTCGCGCAGATGGGAAGCATCACGGGCTCGTGGAAGCCGACGGCAGCTCTGCTCGACTGGGGCTTCGCCAACGCCGACAGGGTGACCCCCGTGGGCACGCTCGTCGCCCCCGGCGAGGCCGGGCCGCCGACGCCGCAACCGTCGCTCACGAGCCTGCCCGACGGGTCGGCCGCCACGACGCCGGGGTCCGCACCCGAGACCGGCACGCCCGCACCGGCCCCTGCGACCGCCGACGGGTCGATGTCAGCGACGGCCGCCGCCACCCCCACGGCGGCCGACCACCTCTCCCTCGTCACGGTCAGCGCCGCGGGAGCCCTCCTGACCGCGGCGGTCGCCGGCCTCGTGATCCGCCACCGGCGGCGTCGCGAGCACGCCGATCCTCCGGGCCCCACGCCGTAGACCGGTGGGGCAGGGTCGAGCTCGGCCCTGCTCGTGGTGCGCTCGGTCAGCGGCGCCGACGACGGAGGGTCGCAGCAGCCCCGGCGCCCACGGCCCCCACGACGGCACCTGCCGCGATGCTGACGCGGTCGACCCCCCTCGACGACCCGCGGTCGTTCGCCGCGTCCCCGGCGGGCCGCCCCGAACCGCCTGTGGAGGAGGCTTGCGACACGGTGAGCGTTCCCGCGACCGGGGGCGACGCGGCATACGGCAGCAACGACGTGTCGGCGGTGGCCGGCAGCGGGGCGAGGAAGCGGGGGCGGGCAGCGGTCGCCAGTGCCGTGCGGCGGGCCTCGTCGGACAGTGTCGCCAGGTCGACGTCACCGGCCGACCACGAGCTCGCCAGCAGCACGACTCGCGACATCAGGTTGAGCCAGAAGAGCAGGCCGACCGGGATCGCCACAGCGCTGAGCAGCGGGTTTGAGGTCGCATGGCTGATGAGGAAGCCGCCGAAGAGCTTCATCACCGTGATGATCGTGCCGCCGAGCAGGGCGCCCTGACGGACGTTGCGCCACGGCAGTGGGGCGCTCGTCAGCAGACGGAGCAGGACGACCATGATGAGCGTGTCGAAGACGATGCCGGCGAGCAGTCCGACCACGCCGACGAGCACGGCTCCCCCGGTCAGCCCGACCCAGTCGGCGATGGCGCCGGCGAGTCCACCGATCGCGCTCGAGAGGATCGCCGAGACCGCGATGAGCACGCCGAGGACGCTGAGGACGCCGAGGTCGCGCAGCTTCGTCGTCACGGCGTTGCCGGTGGAGGCCTTGAGCCCGAAGACCGTGCGGATGCCGGTGCGCAGGGCGCCGACCCAGCCGAGCCCGGCGAGCAGCAGGGTGACGAAGGCGATGATGCCGGTGATCGTCAGGGTGAGGCTCGCCGGGGCCGTGAGGCTGATGATGCCCTCGGGATTCTCGGCCGTCTTCACGCTGCCGGGCAGCGCCTGGTCGAGCGAGTCGGCGATGGTCGCGAGCAGCTCGGGGTGGCCCTGGAGCACGAAGCCGAAGATCGCGAAGGCGAGCGCGAGGGCGGGGAAGATCGAGAAGAAGGCGAAGTACGCGACACCAGCGGCCAGCAGGTCGCCGTTGACGTTCCCGTAGCGCTGCCACGCCGACCACCCGCGCGTGGTCTTCAGCCAGTCAAGCGCCCGCTGGAACGCCCCCACCCATCAACCCCCCGACAGCTCGAACTCGTGGACGGGACGCCACACGTCATCCGTACCCAGTTCGTAGAGATGGAAGGCGGGCACACGGAAGGCCACCGAGTAGTCGGCGAGCTCGGCGAAGGCGCGATCGAGCGCGACCTCGCCGACGTTGTGCGCCACGGTGACGTGCGGGTGGTAGTAGAACTCGAGCTGGCGCTGCACCGGCCCGCGGCGCAGGTCGACCTCGAGAGCCTCGCACGCCGAGACCCCCTGGGCGACCTGGATGAACACGACGTCGGAGAGCGGGCGGAAGGTGCCGGTGCCTCGGAGGACGACGTCGAAGGCCGTGTGCGCGGACGCCACGCTGCCGCAGTGAGCGAGGAAGGCGGCATACACCGCCTCGTCGACCGGGGTCGGCGGCAGCAACGTGATGTGGGCCGGGATCTGCCACGCCGACGGGTCGCCGAACTCGGCACGGCGGGCCTGGAGGTAGTCGCCGTGCGGGTCGGGGATCGGGATGGACACGCCGATGGTCGTGGAGGGCGCAGACGTCACGGAGCCGACGGTATCGAACGTTGCCGCACCAAGCCGAGCCGAGGCCACCCGGCACTACGCTGGCGGGCGATGAGCGCGCTCCCGCACCTGGCCCACGTCCCCATGCCGCTGGCTGGTGACGGCAGCTCGGTGGCCCACGTCGTCCGGGCCCTCACCCACGAGCACGCGCGGCGTGGCGGGCGGTCGACGGTCGTCACGTCGCACAACCGCGAGGCGACCTACCCTGACGCGACGATGCTGCCGGTGGACTACACCGAGAACTGCCCCAGGACGCACTTCACGACGGCGGAGTACCGCCAGGACTGGGCGCTGGGCGCCCTGCTCGTCGAGCGACCGCACGCGGCGCGCCTCTTCGAGCCGGCAGCCCGAGCCCTCGCGGCTACCGCACCCGACTGGGTCATCGTGCACGAGGGCCACTACGCCGTGACCTCGCTGCCGCTCTTTCGCCGGATGCTGCCGCCGCGCACGCGCATCGCCCTGCACCTGCACAACGCCATCTCCGGCTCGGTGCTGCGGCCCGAGCTCACGCACCTGCTCCGCGCTGCCGACGCCCTCGTGTCGGTGAGCGCCTTCATGGCCGAGGGGGTGCGGCGCCGGGCGTGGTTCGACGAGGCGAAGCTCATCACGGTGCCCAACGGCGTCGACCTCGAGCGCTTCCCTGCCGTCGAGCGGGAGCCACGGCCGCAGGGCGCGCCGCTCCGGCTGCTCTTCGTCGGGCAGGTGGCGCCGCACAAGGGCGTGCACCTGCTCCTCGGCGCGCTCGCGGCGATGGGTCGGCACGCCGAGCACCTGGAGACGCGCATCGTCGGGAGCTCGGAGCTGCGGGAGTCCGAGAGCCTCAGCGACTACGAGAGAGAGCTGCGCGCGATCGCGACCTCTGTGCGGGGGTCGGTCACCTTCGAGCCCTACCGGTCTCAGGCGGGCGTGTCCGAGCTCTACCGCTGGGCCGACGTCGTCGCCGTGCCCTCGCAGGCCGAGCCCTTCGGGATGGTGCCGCTCGAGGCGATGGCGTCCGGCGCCCTCGTGCTCGGCAACCACTCGGGGGCGCTCCCCGAGGTGCTCGGCCAGGCCGGGCGGCTCGTGGAGCCGACGGTCGCCGGGTGGGTGGACGCGCTGACGACGCTCAGTCGCGCCCAGGTGGAGGGCGCGCGCAGCGCCGCGAGTGCACGCGGTCGCTCGTTCACGTGGGAGCGCAGCCACACGGCCCTGCTGGAGGGCCTACAGCGCCTCGACGCGACCGGCTGAGGGCAGCAGGCCCACGCGGTCGTAGACGCGGCGCACCGTGGCCTCCGCGACAGCGCGTGCACGCTCGGCGCCGTCGGCGAGGATGCGGTCGAGCTCGGCCGGGTCGGCCATGAGCTCGAGCGTGCGCTCGCGAAACGGCGTGACGGCCTCGACGACGACCTCGGCGACGTCCTTCTTGAGGTCGCCGTAGCCCTTGCCCTCGTAGGCGGCCTCGAGCTCGATCATCGGCGTGCCGGTCAGGGCGGCGTGGATCGAGAGCAGGTTGGAGACGCCCGGCTTCGCGTCGACGTCGAAGCGGATCTCCCGCTCGGTGTCGGTGACCGCCGACTTGATCTTCTTGACGGTGCGGGCCGGGTCGTCGAGCAGGCTGATGAGCCCGGTGTCGGTCGCGGCCGACTTGCTCATCTTGGCCGTCGGGTCCTGGAGGTCCTGGATCTTCGCGGTCGCCTTCATGATGTGCGGCTCCGGCACGACGAGCGTGTCACCGAAGCGCGCGTTGAAGCGGCCGGCGAGGTCGCGCGACAACTCGAGGTGCTGGCGCTGGTCCTCCCCCACGGGCACGACGTTGGCGTCGTAGATGAGGATGTCGGCGGCCTGGAGCACGGGGTAGGTGAAGAGCCCGACGTTGGGGCCGGCGCCCTTGGCCGACTTGTCCTTGAACTGCGTCATGCGCCCCGCCTCGCCGAAGCCGGTGAGGCAGGAGAGGACCCACGACAGCTCGGTGTGCTGCGCGATGTGGCTCTGCACGAAGAGCACCGACCGCGCGGGGTCGACCCCGCCGGCGATGAACTGGGCCGCCGTGAGCCGGGTCCGCTCGCGCAGGACGGCCGGGTCGGGCGAGACCGTCAGCGCGTGGAGGTCGGCGACGAAGTAGAACGCGTCGTGCGTCTCCTGCAGCCGCACCCACTCGACGAGCGCACCGATGTAGTTGCCCAGGTGCAGGGAGTCGCTCGTGGGCTGCATGCCGGAGAGGCTGCGCGGCTGGTGCGTCGGCGTTGCGGTCGAAGACATGGCTGCATTCTGGCCCATGGCGGCGGTATGCGGTCCGGCGGGCTCAGACGTCGTAGTCGACGACCACGGGGGCGTGGTCGCTCCACCGGGCGGCATACGTCGGGGCGCGGCCCACCCACGCGTCGGCGACGGTGGCGGCGACCGGGGCCGACGCGAGCTGGTAGTCGATGCGCCAGCCGGAGTCGTTGTCGAACGCCTTGCCGCGCCAGGACCACCACGTGTAGGGCCCGGGGCCCACGCCCGCTGCCCTGCGCACGACGTCGACCCAGGCGCCCTCGCCGAGCCAGGCGTCGAGGTGGGCCCGCTCCCCCTCGAGGAAGCCGGCCTTGCGCAGGTTGCCCTTCCAGTTCTTGAGGTCGGCCTCGCGGTGCGCGACGTTGAGGTCGCCCGTGACCACCATGCGCTCCCCCGAGCGTGACGCCCGGGCCATCCGCTGGGTCATGGCGTCGAGGAAGGCGTACTTCTCCTCCTGGCGCTCGGTGCCGGCCTCGCCGGTGTGCACGTAGGTCGAGGCGATCGTCAGCGGGCCGGATGGGGTCTCGACCTCGACCTCGACCCAGCGCCCGGCGTCGGCGAACGCACCGCCGGCGAGCCCGACGGTCTGCGCGCGGTGCGGTTCGCGGCTGACGACGGCCACCCCTGCTCGGCCCTTGGCGGCGCCCTCGGTGTGTGCGACCGACCAGTGCCCCCAGCCAGCCTCGGCGAGCACCTTGCCGAGGTCGACGTCGCCGGCGCGCACCTCCTGGAGGCAGAGCACGTCGGGCTCTACCGCCTGGAGCCACGGCACCGCTCCGCGACGGGCCGCCGCACGCACGCCGTTGACGTTGGCCGAGATGATGCGCATGCCGCAGATTGTCGCCGACCGGCCTGCGGTGGCGTGGGTGGGGTCCAAACCCTCGCGACTGCACCTGTGCACGGCGAGGGCCTGCCTAGAATGCGCTGTGCCCACAGATGCCCTCGTCATCGCCCCTGCGATCCTCGCCGTCGTGCTCGTCGTCAGCGCGGTGGGCAAGCTCCGGTCGCCGGCCGCGTCGGCCCAGGCCTTCACCGCCCTGAAGGTGCCGCGCCCGCTCGCGTCACCGCTGGTCGTGAGAGCCCTGCCCTGGGTGGAGATCGTGCTGGGGCTGGTCCTCATCGTCGTGGGCGGGTGGTTGGGCGTCGTCGTCTCGCTCGCCGTGCTCGCGCTCTTCGGCGCCTACTTCGCGCTCGTCGTGCGAGCCCGCGGCTTCGAGACCGACGTCGACTGCGCGTGCTTCGGCAGCCTGGGACCGGGACGGATCACGAGGGTCACGGTGTGGCGCAACACCTGGCTGCTCGCCCTGGCGGTCGTCTCGGTTCTCGTAGCAACGACGGGCGAGGCCCTGCTCGCTCGGATCATCGACGGGACGGCGCCCTGGCCGTGGCTCCTCGCGGCGGCTGCGGCCGCACTGACCGTCCTGCTGGTTCTCGGCACCGAATCCTCGCCCGCGTCGGATGCTCCGACCGCCGTCGTTGGCGACCTCGCCGTCGAGGAGGGTGACTACCTGCGTGTGCGCACGCCAGCCCTGCCCGTCATGCTCGGTGACGGGACCACGACCCACCTCCGACGTCTGAGCGAGCAGCGCCCGCAGCTGCTGCTCTACGTCTCGCAGTCGTGCGGAAGCTGCGCCGAGGTGATCGACGCGGTGCCCGGGTGGCGTGGCGAGCTACCGATGCTCGACGTCCGCCTCGTCCTGCGCCAAGCACCAGAGTCGACCACGTTGACATCGACAGCAGAGCCGCTGACGCTCCACGACACGGACGGCCTGCTCGCCGAGACCTTCGAGATGCGGGGGACCCCGAGCGCGCTGCTGCTTGGTGCCGACGGCCTGCTGGCGGGTGGGCCCACGGTGAGCACCCCGGCGGTCATGGAGTTCGTCGGAGACATCAAGGCAGAGCTGGCCAGCATCGAGGTCTGATCCACTGGCGGGCGGTCGCCAGGACGTCGCCTGGACGCAGGACCTGCCGCCGCCCCCGTTGGACGGGAAAGGCCCCGGAGGAACGGAGAGGCCCCGGCCCCCCAGTGGGGGGCCGGGGCCTCTCGCGTGGCCTTACTGCATGCGACCGACGATCACGGGCCGGCGCAGGCTGCGCTGAGGGTGGGTGCAGGCACCGCGCCCTGGATGTTGCAGGAGCCGCCGCCGCCGGTCGCCGGCGGGGTGGAGAGGCTGCCGCTCGAGATCGACACCGGAGTCGGGTCGATGGCGGTGCAGGTGCTGCACTCGTAGCGCTGGTAGTCCAGGCTGAACGAGGTGTTCTGGCTGTTCTGCTGGCTGTTGGTGTAGACGAAGATGCGCTGCGTAGCCCCATCAGGCGTGCAGAAGGTGTTGCAGGTGGTCGACCCGGGAGGCGTGCAGGTGCCACAGGTGCAGGTGCTACCTGAGTACACGACGACCTGGTAGCCGGTGACCGGCACATTGTTGATCCGGACGTTGGTGATGACCGTGACGCCGGTGACCGGGTTGGGGCCGGGTGCGTTGTAAGCCGAGAGCTCGAAGACGTAGCCCTTGAAGATGTCGTTGGCGTTTCCGGGGAGCTTGCAGGCACCTCCGGTGAACGTCAGCGGACCCTGCGAGGCGGCGACGGTCGGAGCAGCAGCGGCGACCGCGACGGCCGGCACGGCCCAGGCAGCGCCCTTCACGACCGAGCGACGGCTCGGAGACGTCGGAGTGACGCCGTGGTTGTGCGACATGGATGAATCCCCCACTCGAAGACTGAACCCCCAAGAACGGAGACAACATACCGCACGGCCAAGGGGGCTCGGGACCTGAATCCACCCCTCGATCACGCCCGTTAATGTCACGATTGCGTCACATCAGGCGCTCAGGCGACGCTCAGGAGCCCTGCGTCGACCAGTCCCTTGACCGCTGCCTGCACCGCCCGCGAGAGGTCGCCGTCGGGCGGCGGACCGAGCCGCTCGAGCATCGCGGCCTCGAGTGCGCCGAGCGTCGTGCCCCCGTCGACGGCCGCGAGCACCTCCACCCCGAGGCCCGACAGGCGCACGATCCGGTGGGCAGCACCCGACTCCACCATGACGACGGTCCCGCCCTCTGTCTCGAGCCGGTCGACGACGGGCAGGACGGACAGGGCGGTCGTGGGCAGCCAGACGGCGTCGTCGCTCATCGGACCGCCGCCAGCACGTCGCTCACGAGGGGGTCGAGATCGGCGGCGTCGTGGTAGCGCACGACCCGGAGACCGCCGATCGTGTGCAGCAGGTCGGACAGCGCGTGGAGCGGCCGGTCGAGCCGGGCCAAGGACGAGGTCTCGGGGCCAAGCATGACGAGGGCGTCGAGCGGGTCGACCTCCTCGACCTCGACGGGCTCGCCGGGCTCGAGGTCACGCCGCAGAACCACGACCCCGGCGAGCCACGGCGTCACGCGCGGCAGCTCGAGACCGAGCGCGAGGGGCGACGTCTCGTCCTTGGGGCCCCCGCTCGGTCTGCGCACCGACAGCGGCTTGCTGTAGGTCTCGATGACGCGGTCGGCCCGCACCCCCACCGTCTCGTCGGTCACGTAGCCGCGACCGGGACCGAGGGTCCGCACGAGCGTCGTCTTGCCGGTGCCCCCCGGAGCGACGAAGGCGAGCGTGGCACCGGATGCCTGGTCGCTCAGCGCTCCGGCGTGGAACATGAACAGCTCCCCCGCGCGGGCCTGGATCGCCGCCCGCGTCACCTCCTGGGTGATGTGGCTCAAGGTGGACGCGAGCTCGTCGGTGGTGCGGTCGGCTCCCTCGCCGGACGGCCCCGGGGTGCGCACCCGCGGGCCGTCGTCGGCCGGCTCGCAGAGCACCGCCTCCCAGGCCCGCTCGAGCGGCGCGACGAGGGCCTCGTCGGCCGCGTCGATGGCCACCGTGGTGCCGAGCGCCCGCACGTGCAGGACCGACCCGATGCTGTCGGCGCTCATGCCGAGCCCCGGGCGCCCAGCCCTGCGAGCACCGTCGCCATCTGGCCGACGCGTCGTGACCAGTCGATGGAGGCCAGTCGCTCGGGGTCGACGCGACGGGCTGCGAGAGCGCCCGATGACCCTTCTGCGTCGAGGACGCGCGTCACGGCTGAGACGAAGCCGTCGGCATTTGCCACCGTCACGAGCTCGTCGTCCACGTCGCGGAAGCCCGCGACCGGCGTCGAGACGACCGGCCGGCCCGCCGCCTGGTACTCGTAGAGCTTGATCGGGTCGAGGCTGTCGGTGAAGGGCGTGACGACGTGCGGCACGAGGAGCACATCGGCGTGCTGGAGGTGGGCGGGCACCTCGCCGCTAGGTCGCGCCCCGAGGAGCACGACTCCGGCGTCCTCGAGCACGGATCGCTGGGCGGCCTCGAGTGCGTCGGGTCCGAGCAGCACGAGGTGCGCTCGGCCCTCCAGGGCGAGAGCGACCCGGGCGCACAGCGCAACGTCGAGGCGGTCGCCGTGGAGCGTGCCGGCATACAGCACGACGGGACCGCCGGGCAGGCCGGCGGGACGCTCGTGCGCCACCGCGTAGGCCGCCGCATCGACGCCGTTCGGGATGAGGTGGACGACACGGCCCTCACCCTTGCTCGCAGCCAGAGCCGGGGAGCAGACGACCACCTCGTCACAGCGCGACAGCAGCACCGACTCCTGCGCCCGGATGCGAGCCGTCTCGGCGGGCGGGCGGTCGGCCAGGGTCCAGTCGTCGGTGATGTCGTAGAGCGAGCGCCACGTCGTCGCCTCGACCAGCAGCGCCCCGCGGGGGTCGTTGACCCAGAGCGCCGGGTCGCCCATGCCGAGCCCCCGCGCGGCCCGCACGACCTGCCGCGCCCACCGCTCGTCGACCGACCGGTCGACGCGGCGCGGGAGCCACTTCGTCGGCTCGAGGAGCCACAGCGACCCCGCGCGTATGCCGTCCGCCTCGTGGGCGCGTAGCCCGCGGCCGCGTCGTGGCCGGCCGCCGCCCAGTCCGGCATGGAGGGGATCGGTCGCCGGCTCGACGAAGAGCACCCGCAGGGCGGGGTCGCGTCGGAGCAGGCCGGCCACGAGGTGCTGGTTGCGTCGCCACACGGTGTCCCAGGCCTCGAGCGACGTCACGACGAGGTCCACTCAGATCACCTCGCGATAGACGGCCGCGGTCTCGAGCGCCTGGTGCTCCGGGGTGAACCGCTCGCGCTGTGCTCGCTGGAGCGCGGCGCCGTAGGCATCCCGTGCGGCGGGGTCGCGAGCGAGCTCGGCGAGCAGCGAACCGGCGGCGTCGGCGTCACCGGCGGGATGCAGCGCCGCGCCCGGCACGCTGCCGACGGTCTCGAGGTGGCCCCCCGCAGCCACGGCGACGACGGGCAGCGCCTCGGCCATCGCCTCCAGCACGGTGAGGCCGAGCCCCTCGACCCGGCACGGGGCCAGCAGGACCGAGGCGCGCCGCATCAGCTGCGTCACGTCGCCGCGGTGCCCGAGGAAGTCGGTGGAGGGTGCGATGCCGAGCCGGCCCGCCAGGGCCTCGAGGCGCTCCCGCTCGGCTCCGCCCCCCGCGAGCTCGAGGCGCCAGCCTCGCCCGGCCAGTCCCGACCGGGCGAAGGCCGTCATCGCGACCTCCGTCTCCTTCTCCGCCTCGAGGCGCTGGGCGACGAGGACGACCGGGCGCCGCTCCGACGCGGGGATCGTCGAGGCGGTCGACAGGACGCCGGGGTGGATGACCGTGCTGACTCCCCCGATGCTCCGCGCGACGTAGTCACTGATCGCCATCTGAGCCGAGACCCGGGTGGCGGCTGCAGTGGCTGCGAGAGTCGACGCCGGGTTGCTGCCGCGCACTCTCGCGAAGTGCCGGGTGACGACGAGCGGCGTCGATGAGCCGAGCAGCGCTGTGGCGCAAGCGATCTCGGCAGCAGTCATGTGGGCGTGGACGATGTCGGCGCCGCGCTGCCAGTGGCGCACCGCTCGCACCACCTCGGCGACGGTTCGGGCGGGCACGAGACGGGCAGCGCCCTCGACGGCGGCGGCCATCCGGTCCGGGTCGCCGCCGATGACGACGACCTCGTCGCCGGCGGCCACCTGCGCGCACGCGAGCCGTGCCACGTGGCTCTCGACTCCGGCGAAGGCGTCCGAGCGCACGGCGTGCAGGACCCTCACGGACGGCCCCCGTTCGACACCGGGCGGGTCGCAGCGATCGGGTCCGCGCCAGGCGGCTCGCCGAGCAGGTCGTCTCCGCGCGCGTCGGCGAGCGGGTCGATGCCGCGCACGGTGCGCAGCAGGTCGAGGTAGCGCCGGGCCACCCTCGACCACGAGTGCTGCTCGGCTGCGGCCCGGGCGTGACGCGAGAGCTCTGCGGCATCCCCGTCGAGCACCGCGGCGAGGCCCCGTGCGACGGCGTCGGGAGTGGCGTCGACGACCGCGCCGTTGACCCCGTCGACCACGAGGTCCGGCACGCAGCCTGTCGGAGTCGCGACCACGGGCACGCCCGTCGCGAGCGCCTCGAGGACGACGAGACCGAAGGACTCGTAGGCGCTCGGCATCACGAGCACGTCGGCAGCGCGCAACCACGGCCGCGGGTCGGCGTGCGGACCGTCGAAGTGCACCCGCTCCCCGAGCCCGGCCGCGGCGGCCGAGGACGAGGCCTGCGCGACGAGGTCGGGGGTCCCGCCGACGACGTGGAGGTGGGTGCGGTCATCGAGTCTCGCCATCGCCTCGAGGAGCAACGGCAGGCCCTTGCGACCGAACTCGTTGCCGATGAAGAGCACGACGCGGTCGTCGGGCGTGCGACCGAGGGCGGCCCGCGCGTCCGCCCGCTCCGTGTCGCTCGGGGGGCGGAAGCGCTCGATGTCGACCCCGTTGCCGATGACGACCGTCGGGATCGCGAGCCGCGGGTAGCTCTGGCGCAGCAGAGCCTCCTCGGCGCTGACGAGGTTGACGACGACTCGGTGCGACCCGCGCCGGGAGTAGCGGAGACGGTCACGGGTCGTGGTGAAGAGGTGGAGCGGGTTGCGCAGCATCCGCAGCCGGTAGTGCCCCCGGGCGCGCATCGCAGCCTGGACGATGCCGTGGTTGACGTAGACGTCACCGGCCACCACGTCGTTGTGGCAGACCGAGAGCTCCTCGGGGTGGGCGCGCAGGTAGGCGCGGGCGCGACGCGTGCCGACGGTCGAGAACCAGACGACCCGGGTGATGAGCGCCAGCCGGCCTCGCACCCCGCCGCCGGGCTGGGGCAGCCAGTCGCCGCCGGCCTCGCTCAGGGAGAAGCGCCGGACGTCGATGCCGAGCCGGGTCCACTCCTGCTCGAGGTGGTGGGCGACGGCACCGACCCCCGTGCCGGGGCCGATCTCGGGGGTGATCTGCACGATCACGGTCATCGGGCGACCAACGGCTTGGCGGCTCCGGTGGCCTCGGCCGCGGCGTGGGAGTCAGCGCTCTGCTCGGCATGACGTTGCGCGCCCAGGCAGAGACCGAGCACGACGAAGGGCAGCGAGGACTGCACCGCCGCCCAGTAGAGGTCGAACTGGCCCTGGACGAGCCGCGAGACGAGGACGGCCACCGCGAGGGAGCCGTAGACCGGGTCGAGGCGCCACGACACCCGCAGCGCCACGACCATGAGCACGACGAAGCCCAGCAGCCCCAGCACACCAGCCGACGTCAGCACCTCGATCTCGGCGTTGGGGGGCTGGAACTGGAAGGGGAAGCGGTCGGTGTACCACCACCGCAGGCCCACGCCGAACCACGGGTCCGTGCTCCACACCGTGAGCGAGTCCTGGAACCACGAGAGCCGCTGGAGTGCGGAGTTGAACTGGTTGTCGGACTGGAGCTGGTCCTGCACGAGGTTGGTGACACCGACGAGGATCGGCGCGAGGAGCAGCAGGAGGAGCTTGGAGCGTTTGCGGTCGGTGTTGGACCGGAGCACGAGCACGAAGACAGCACCGATGAGGCCGATGAGGGCCTGACGCGACTGGGTGAAGAGGACCGCCGCCACCATGAGGGTCATGAGGACGATCGACAGGGGCTTCGAGAGGCCCGCCCACCGCGGGCGGGCGTAGACCATCGCCGCCCCCAGACCGCAGAGGGTGCCGGCGAAGTTCTTGTGCATGGGGAACGGGATGCTGGGATAGACGGGTGAGAAGTCGCCCTGCGCGAAGTGCATCAGTCCCTCGAAGACCGTGACGACCGCGAGAGCGGCGATCGTGAAGACGAGCAGGCGCACCCCCAGCCGTCCGTAGCCGTTCGCGCCGACCGCCCACCCGACGAGCAGTCCCCCGGCCACCATCATCCACGCGTGGGCCCACTCGACGGCGTTGGCGGCATACGGGTTGTTGACGACGGCCATGAGGGTCGTGAACTGGTAGAAGGCGGAGGCCCAGAGGACGGCGCGCAGCCCGGGTGCGAAGGGTCGCCGTGCCATGAAGAGCGCCGGGATGGTCGCCGCGGCGAGCACGAAGTCCGAGAGGGACAGGTCGACCCCGCCGCCGCCGACGCGGAGCACGACGAGCAGCAGGGGCAGGCACACGAGGGGGATCAACCCCGGCTGCAGGGCCGTGACGCCCATGGCCAGCACGGCCGCGGAGATGACGACCGCAGCCTCCGGCGTCGTCACCGCGAGGCGCGCCACGACAAGCGCGAGCACCACGCCGCCTGCGACGAAGAGGGCCTGCAGGGCGCGCTCTCGCGTCATTGCGCTCTGGAGGCGCTCGCGCACCCGCACACTCATGACGCCTCCGTCGGGGCCGGCACGGTCCGGGCGTCTGCGGGGCGGCTCTCGTGCCGCGCCGGGCCCCGCAGGTAGAGCAGCGCGCGCTCGCGCGCGGCCCGCCGTCCGTCGCCGCGGAGCAGCGCCGCGCGCACGACCGAGCCGGCGACGTTGCCCGCGCGGCTCACCTGCCACCCGAGCGCGCCGTAGTGCTTGCGGAGGTAGATCTCGTGGGCGGCGAGGAAGTGCCCCTCGCGCCGGGACTCGTCGGTGCTCGTCGCGGCGCCCTCGTGCTCGACGTTGACCTCGTCGACGACCCGGTGCCGCCACCCGAGGCGCGTCGCCCGGTAGGCCCAGTCGGTCTCCTCCGAGTAGAGGAAGAAGCGCTCGTCGTCGAAGGGCCCGACCTGCTCGAGCGCCTCCTGCCGGAGCAGCAGCACCGACCCGATGACGTAGGAGCTGCGCCGCAGCCTGCCGAGCCCGGCGGCGTCGACCCACGTGCCAAGCGGCGTCGGGAAGGGCCACGCGACCCGGGAGGGCCGCCCGGTGGCGTCGAACTGTGCGGGACCCACGGTTGCCAGCGTGCCGTCGGCGGCGAGCGCGGCGCGAAGCGTCTCGATGGCTGGCCGGTCGATGACCGCGTCGGGGTTGACGAGCAGCACATCGGCGCGCGGGTCGGCGCGGCGAAGCCCCTCGTTGACTCCAGCGGCGAATCCGCCATTGCGCCCCGGGTCGACGTAGCGGGCCCGCGTCCGCTCCACGACGGCGCGCACCTCGGGCGAGGAGGAGTTGTCGACGACCGTGACGGAGAGCCCGTCGAGCGGTGCGAGGGCGCGGGCGAGCAGCGCCGGCTGGCCGTATGCGACGACGACCACGTCGAGGGGACGCTCCGCGATCGACGCGCTGCCGCCTGTGGTCTCGGTGATGCGATCGTGCGCCGCGAGCCGGTAGAGCCGTTCGTATGCCGTCGCGACCTCGTCCCACGAGCTCGCCTGGGCTCGGCGCAGCCCGTCCGCCACGAGCCGCGAGCGCACGACCGCATCGCTCGTGACCTGCTGGAGCGCCTTGGCCAGTGCCGCCGGGTCGCCCTCCGGCACCACGAGGGCGGCACCGTCGACGGCGCCCGGGAGCGCACCGCTGTCGCTGACGACGACCGGAGTGCCGCAGGCCATCGCCTCGAGGGCCACACGGCCGAACTGCTCGACCCAGCTCGCCGTCGTCAGGGACGGCACGGCCAGGGCGTCCAGGGACCGGTAGAAGTCGGGGAGCGCCTCGGCCGCGAGCGGGCCCACGAACTCGACCCGGTCGGCGATCCCCAGCTGGTCGGCGAGCGCCTCGAGCGACTCCCGCTCCGGACCGTCGCCCGCGACCCGGACGCGAACGGTCGCCTCGAGGGCGGCAGCCCGCACCAGGACGTCCACGCCCTTCGCCGGGTCGAGCCGGCCGGCATACCCCACCAGCGGTGCATCGGCCTGCCCGGAGCGTTCGGCCGCCCCGCCGGCGCGGCGGTCGGCCGCACCGGCGGGGGTGAAGACGGAGAGGTCGGTGCCGAGGTCGATCGTGCGTGCCCGGCCCGGGAAGCCCTTGCGCTCGGCGATGCGCGCTGCCGCGGCGTTGCAGGCGCTGACGCCGCGTGCCCCCCGCAGGGCGGCCCGCTCGACCCAGCGGAAGGGCACCGGGTAGCGCTTGTCGAGGTTCTGCGCCGTGTAGAGCACGTAGGGAGCACGCTGCCGGCGTAGCCAGCGCAGCAGGAGGACCTCGGCTGTCGCGAGCGCGAAGGGCTCCTCGTGGACGTCGATGACGTCGAGGGGCTCGCCCAGCGCCGCCCACAGCGGCCTCGGGTCGTAGACGAAGAGCGCCGGGTGGTGACCGAGGGTCGGGGCCGCGACGACGGCCTCCCCGGGGCGTGGCACGAGGGGCACCTCGCGGCCGCCCTCCTGCCACCGGGCGGCGGAGACGACGGTGACGTCGTGGCCCCGGCGGCGCAGCGCACGCTCGCGCTCGCGCCACGAGTCGACGACGGCGCTGTGGGACACGCGAAGCACCCGCATGCGCCACCCACCCCGCTCTCGTTCGATCCCGGCCCGGTCCGTCCGTGTGGCCCCGCTGCCCACGATGTCTCGGACCCGGCACAACCCCCTCGATCCTATGGGAGGATGCTCGCACGTACTGTCGAGTTGGGCCGGGGGCAAGGTGACGTTCCGGGAGTTCCTCAACGTTCTGGTGGCGCGTTGGCGGATCATCGCACTGACACTTCTCACGGTGATCGCGGCAACGGCTGTCCAGACGATGCTGACGCCTGCCCTCTACACGGCGAGCGCGAAGATCTACCTCTCCGCCACCCAGCCGGCCAACGCCAACGGCCAGAAGGTCGGCGCCTACGCGATCGGCGCCAACGACCTCGCGACCTACGTCGACGTCCTCAACGCACCCTCCGTCCTCGGGCCGCTGCGCCAGACGTTGGGCCTGGCTCCCAACGCGCCGGTCTCGGTGACGGCAGACGTCTCGCAGACCTCCAACATGATGACGATCACCGCGACCGACGGTGATCCGGAGACGGCCGCGCGCATCGCCAACGCGGCCGGGCCCATCCTCGCCGGGGTCGCGACGGAGAAGTTCGCGCCGCTGCTGGCCGCCAACGGCCAGGCCGTCCAGTCCCAGACCGTCGCGGAGGCCGGGGTGCCCGGCGCACCGTCGTCGCCCAACGCCAAGCGCAACCTCATGCTCGGTGCCCTGCTCGGCCTCGCCCTCGGCATCGGGCTCGCGCTGCTCGCGCACTCGCTCGACACCAAGGTCCGCAACGAGGACGACATCAAGGCCCTCTCGAAGCGGCCCATCCTCGGCGACATCCCCATCGTCAAGTCCGCCCGCGACGGCCTGCTCAGCATCGAGAGCGACCCCCACGGGCGCCATGCCGAGGCGATCCGGCGCCTGCGCACCAACATGCTCTTCGTCGACGTGACGACCGGCGGGCACTCCTTCGTTGTCACCTCGTCGGTGCCCGGTGAGGGTAAGACGACGACGACGATCAACCTCGCCATGGCCATGGCCGACGCCGGCTCCAAGGTGCTGCTCATCGACGGCGACCTGCGCAACCCGTCCGTCGCCTCGACGATGGGCCTCGACGGCTCCTTCGGGCTGACGACCCTCCTCCTCGGGCAGGCCGACCCCGGCGACGTCATCCAGCGCTGGCGCGAGAGCACCCTGCACGTGCTGCCGGCCGGGCCGGTGCCGCCGAACCCCTCCGAGCTGCTCGGGTCCGAGCCCATGGAGACGCTCTTCGGCAAGCTCTCGCACGACTTCGACTTCATCCTCGTCGACAGCCCCCCGGTGGTGCCCGTCATCGACGCGGTGCTCATCAACAAGCTGACGCACGGGCTCATCATGGTCGTGGCCGCCGACCGCACCCGCAAGCGCGACCTGGCGAGCGCCGTCCACTCGCTCGAGACGGTCGACGCGCCGGTCGCCGGCTTCGCCCTCAACATGGCGCCCGCCACCTCGACCGCACACCGCTACGGCTACTACGGCCAGAACCGCGCGGTGGGCATGAAGCTCTCCCGGAGCGAGCGCAGGTCGCGCGAGCAGCGCGCCCGCAGGGCTCACAGCCAGGCCTGACGACCAGCGGCCCGCGTCGCTCCGCGTGCGGGCGCTCGGCCCCTCGTGTCAGGTCGCTCGGACCGCGTCGGCCTCGTCGAGCAGTCCGTCGCCGCACAGCGAGTGCACGAAGGCGAGAGCGTCGGCGGCGATGCCCGACGCGGGCACGTCGAAGGCATCTGCCACCCGGTCGATCCACCCGTCGGCGGGGCCCTCGGTCGCCTCGGCCCAGATGACGGCTCCCGCTCCGTCGAGCACGAGGATCGGTCCCGCCGGAAGTCGTGCCACATAGACGGTCGCGCCGTCGCGGCTCACCGTCACCCCGACGTCGGCCGCGGGACGGAAGGCCGGCGTCACCGGTTCCTCCCCTGCCGCGCCGACCGCAGCCGTGCGAGCTGCTCGCGCGCACCGCGCAGCGGGCGGTCGAAGAACTCGGCGATCACCTCGCGTCGCGAGACCGGCCGTCCCCGCACGATGGTGAGGTGCTCGACGTTGACGAGGACCGAGCGTCCGGCGACGTGCGCTTTGGCGCGCAGGCCCCGCGCGGCCCGCACCCGAGCCCGCCACTCCTCCATCCGCGTGCCCCCGCGGGCCGCGACGCGCCACAGGTCGTATGCCGGGTCGTCGCGGTGCTCGTCGAGCTCGCCGAGGATGACAGAGAAGCCCAGACGGGCGTCGAGCCGGTCGACCCAGTCGAGCACCTGCTGACGCTCGTCGTCGGTGGCCCGGTGCCAGAGGTAGTCGACGTCACGGGCCGCCTTGGGGTCCGCGCCCCCGCGCGCCGCGTGGAGCAGGAGCAGGGCCGCCTGGGCCCCCCGGGCGGGCACGGCACAGCTGCGTCCCCCGAGCGTCGTCGTGCGCCGCTCGGACCAGAGCGTCGCGAAGGCCGCCTCGGGCGTCGGACCCGCTCCGGGATAGAGGCGGTGCAGGTCGAGCAGCCCGAAGTCGTGGTGTCGCAGCGTCGCCGAGTGCTCGAACGAGGAGCCGTAGGCGAAGGAGTTGATCAGCTCCCACCCGTGCTGGCGCAGCTCGGCAAGCACCCGGGCCACATGAGCCGGCCGCACGAGCACGTCGGCGTCGGAGAACCCCCGGTCCGGCACGAGCGTGGGGTCGAGGGCGGCACCCTTGACGTGGAGGAGGTCGGCGCCGCACCGGTCGGCGATCCACTGCACGGAGGCGTGAGCGAAGCCGATCCGCACCTCCAGAGGCACCGTCGCCCCCGCCGCGGGGACCTCGGCGACCTCACGGGCTGCCATCGAGCGAACCCCCATAGACTGCAAACGGACTGGTTGACCGCACCTTAACAGCACCTCGGGAGGCGCACGTGTCGCTGCGCACTCGCCTGCAGTGGGCCCTCGCAGGGGTGGCGCTCGGTCTGCTCTTCCTCGCCGCCGCGTGGCTGACCCTGCGCACCGGCACCGGGGCTCGTCTCGACGCCGACGTCCGCGACACGGTGCTCAACTCCATCGACGAGCGCATCCGCCAGGACCTCTCGACCGTCGCGCGGCCGCTCGTCATCGTCGTGCTCGGACCGCTCGTGTGCGTGCTCGCGCTCCTCGCCCTCGTGCGGGGCTCCTGGCGCCGGGCGATCGCGGGCGTCCTCATCCCGACCGTGTCGACCGCCCTCGCCCTGTGGATGCGCGAGGCAGATCCCTTCCACACCGGGCAGACGGCCTTCCCGTCCAACCACGCCGCGGTCGGCCTCAGCCTCGTCGTGGCCGTGATGATCGTGTGGCCGACCCGCGTCAACCGGTGGGGGGTCTTCTCGGGCGCGATCGCGGCCGTCGCCGTCGGGCTGGGCAACGTCTCCTGGTATGCGCACCAGCCGCGCGACGTCGTGGGCAGCGCCCTGCTCGTCGGGTGCGTGACCGCCCTCGTCGTGGCGCTTCTCGGGGGTGACACGCCCAACCTCACGGACGACGTCGGGCGGCGAAGGCCCTCAGACGACTGACTGCCACACCCGCGCGTGGCCCTCGGCGCTCGCCTCCCACGTGAAGCGCCGCGAGCGTTGCCGACCGCGCGCCACCATCGCGGCGACGTCGCTCCCCCCGGAGAGCACGTCGAGGACCCCCTCGGCGAGGGCGGCGCCGTCCGGCTCGACGAGCAGCCCGCCGTCGCCGACGACCTCCGGCAGCGAGGACCGGTTGGCAGCGACCACCGGCACCCCCGCGGCCATGCCCTCGAGCGCCGGCAGCCCGAACCCCTCGACGAGCGAGGGCACGACGACGACGGCGGCGGCGGCATACAGCCCCGGCAGCACGGCGTCGGGAAGCCGGCCGACGAGCCGCACGCCCGGCAGCGATGCGAAGAGCGCGGTGCGCCGCGGGTGCGGCGGGCCGGCGAGCACGAGGGTCGTGTCGGGCCGCGCGGCCTGCACGCGTGGCCAGGCGTCCGCCAGCGCCGCGAGATTCTTGCGTTCCGAGGCACCGCCGGCGGCGAGCACGAAGGGCGTCGTCACGCCGAGATCGGCGAGCTCGTCCACGCCGAGCGGCGCGGCGTCGAAGAAGCGCTGCTCGACGCCGTTGGGCACGACGACCGGCGCGTCGAGACCGAGCAGGTCGACGGCCTCCGAGGCCGTGAACTCGGAGACGCAGATGACCGCCGCCGCACGGCGCAGCTCGGCGGCGGCCGCGGCCACGGGCGGTGACTCGTCGGGGTAGCGCCACGCGACGACGTCGTGCAGGGTGACGACCTCGTGGGGCGCCGGCGGCAGCTCGAGGGTCATCCGGTGCACGAGGTCGGCCCGCCCGTACGCCACCCGTCCGGCCGCACCGCGCACGCGCTCGGAGGCTGCGGTGAGCCGGCCCATCGGCAGCCGGCGGGTGCCGGGCAGGGTCGAGCGGAGCGACCTGACCACGATGTTGCGCACGCGCCAGTCCTCCCCCGGGGCAACGGCCGCCAGGGCCGCCGGGGCCCGCGAGATGACGTGCTGCTCGTAGGCCTGGGCGCCCATCGGCACGGCCGTGGCGGTGGAGACGATGCTGAGCCGGGGCACGCTGTTCCTGACTGTCGTGGGGTGCACCCGCATCGTAGGCGGGACGGGACGGCGCCACGGCGCCTGCCGGTGGGGAAGGATGAGCCGGTGCCCACTCGCGTCGCGCTCGTCGCCTCGTCCTACCACCCCCACCTCGGCGGGGTGGAGTCCCACGTGCGTCACGTCGCGAGCGAGCTGCGCGCGGCCGGCACCGACGTCGAGGTGTGGACCGTCGACCGGGGCGAGCACCTCGGCACGACGGAGCTCGACGACATCCGGGTGCGGCACCTGCCGACCCCGATGCCCGCCCGCAGTGTGGGCGCGATGGCCCGCTTCGCGCTGGCGGCCCCCGGGGCTTGGCGCGCGTGGCGCTCCGCCCAGCGCTCCTTCCGCCCCGACGTCCTGCACGTGCAGTGCTTCGGCCCCAACGGGCTGTATGCCGCCGCGCTGGCGAGGCGCGCCCGGCTCCCCCTCGTGCTCTCGTCGCACGGCGAGACCTTCATGGACGACCACGACGCCTTCGGCACCTCTGCCCTCCTGCGCCGCGGCTTACGCGAGGCGATCTCGGCGGCGACCGTGACGACGGGCTGCTCGCAGGAGGTGCTCGACGACCTGCGCGACCGCTTCGGCCTCGTCGGTGGTGTCGTCGTGCCCAACGGCGTCGGGCCGGCACCGGAGCAACCGTCCGGACCGCCGCGACGCGGCCTGCTCGGTCTCGGCGCCGGTGACCGCGTCGTCTTCGCCGTCGGCCGCCTCGAGCGGATGAAGGGCTTCGACCTGCTCGTCGACGCGGTTGCCGCCCTCGACGACCCGTCGGTGACGCTCGTCGTCGCAGGCTCCGGCTCGCAGGCGGACCCGCTCGCTGCCCTGGCCCAGAGCCGTGGCCTCGGCGACCGCTTCCGGCTCGTCGGTCCGCTCGACGAGGCCGGTGTCGATGCGTGGATGCGCGACGCCCAGGTCGTCGCGATGCCGAGCCGCCGTGAGGCCTTCGGCATCGTCGCGCTCGAGGCGTGGCGGGCCGGATCGCCTTTGGTGGCAACGAGTCTCGGCGGCCCGTCGACGTTCGTGCAATCCGGGGTCGACGGTCTCGTCGTCGATCCCCGCGACACCGCCACCCTCGCAGCGGCCCTGCGGCGGGTGCTCGACGACCGCGCCTTCGCGGCGTCGCTCGCCGCTGCGGGCCGGCGCTCGGTCGAGGCCTTCACATGGACCCGCGTGGCGCGGGACTACACCGCGATCTATGCGTCGGCCGTCGTGCCGCCGTCGGGGCCGTCGGGGCCGTCGGGCACGCTGCCGAGCAGGTCCTGAATCGAGGGGGCCGGCCGGCGTTCTCGTCGCCGGTGCACGAGGCGCCACACGACCGGCTCGGGCACGAGAAGCAGGGCGCGGTCGGAGACGTGCGGCAGCAGCGACCACGCGGCGCGGTAGGTGCGGGCGAACTCGCCGAGGTGGCGGTCGCGCAGCAGGGGCCAGAGCAGCCGCCGGAGCTCGCGCCGGTAGACCGGCCCGTAGGCCGTCAGCGGCAGGGGCGCCCGGTCGCCGGCACGCTGCCACGCGAGCTGGCGAGAGCGGATGATCGACCGCGCCGCAGCGGGGTCCGGTCGGCGGGTGTCCTGCCCCGGATGGAGGCGGTAGTAGAGCAGGCGCTCAGGGATCAGGAGCCACTCGGCGTGGCGTGCCACGAGGGTGAGGAGCAGGTGGTCCTCACCGGGTCGCACACCCTCGGGCACGGGCGCCAGCGACTGCAGCAGCGAGCGCCGCACGACGCTCGAGCCGATGACACCCCGGTTGCGCTCGAGCATGAGGGCGAGGCTGTGGCCCTCGATGTCGAGGTATCGCATGTCGTTGAGCTGCGCCGCGTGCTCTGCTGCGGACTCGAGCTCGGCAACGGTCGCACCGACGAGCTCGGCCCGCAGCTCGCTGACCCGCTCGAGCCCCGACCCGGGCGTCGTGAAGGTCCAGAAGGCCGTGCGCACCGCGGCGCACCCCGGGTGGGCCGCGATGTGCTCGGCGGTCACCTGCTGCTTGCGCGGGGCCCACAGGTCGTCGTCGTCGACGAAGGCCACCCACTCGGCCCGGGCCCGCTCGATGCCCCGCTGTCGGGCGACCCCGGCGCCGACCGGCCGCTCGGTGACGAGGACGTCGAGGTCGGGCTCGGTCCGCCGCAGGTGCTCGGCCGCCGCCGGGTTGCCGTCGACGACGACGATGACCGACCGCGCCGGCAGGCTCTGGCCCCGGACGCTGTCGAGCGTCGAACGGAGCATGCCGAGGTCGCGCCCGTGGGTGGGGATGACGACGTCGTAGTCGAGCCGTGCGGCCGACGTCATGCGGCGACCCGGCCGGTGATGAGCCGGACCACGATGCCGCCGACGGGCCGGACGGGTGCCGGCAGTCCGCGCGACAGCACCTCGGCGTCCGTCGGGGTGAGGCCGCTGCGCAGGAGGCGCACGCCACCGAGGTAGGCCGCGGTGCCCAGCAGCCCGAGGGCGATCGCGCGCACGAGGGGTGGCACCCCCACACCTTCGCTGGCGAAGAAGGCGACGGCCGCCACGACGCTGCCGTGCAGCACCGGCACCGTGTCGGTGAGCAGGTCCACCACCCGGAGCCCGAGCTGGCGCAGCTCGAGGCGCAGGAGGATGGACAGCGTCGTCAGGGCGCCTGCCGCGTTGGCGATCACCGCGCCCCACACGCCGATCGACGGGATGAGCGCGAAGGCCAGACCGAGGTCGAGGGCGAGCGCGACGAGGTTCGCCTTGAGGATGGAGCCTCCGGACAGGCGCGAGGTGACGAAGGCATAGACGGGGTTGAAGCAGGTGACGAGGCCCGCCGAGATGCTGAGGGCCACGACGACGGGCGCGGCCTGCGCGAACTCTGCCCCGTAGAGGCTCGGCACGAGCGCGGCGAGCGGGGCGATCACGCCGGCGCACAGGAGCCCGACGACCGTGCTCCCGACTCGCATGACCCGGCGAAAGGCCGGCTGCACCGCAGCGCTGTCGACCTCGCGCAGCCCCGAGATCGCCGGGATGAGCGGGCCGAGGAAGGCCTGCGCCGGCGCGAAGACGTGGCTCGACAGGCCGAAGGCGAGCGCGAAGATGCCGACTGCCGCCGGTGTCGCGATCGCGTTCATCACGAAGATCTCGCTGCGCGAGGTGACGAGGCCCCCCACGACGCCCGAGGCGCCCATGAGCACGGCGAAGCGCAGGAAGCCCGGCGGCAGCTGCCGGGGCAGCGTCGGCCGCAGCACGGCGCGGCGGTACGCCTTGGAGATCGGGATGAGGCACATCGCGATCGCGACGCCCGAGACGATGAGCCTCGTGAACCACACCGCCTCGGGGGTGCCCACGAGCAGGAGCACCGCGACGACGGCGGCCTGGGTGACGAGCGAGGTGATGAGGGTGATCTTGGCGCCCGCGGCGGTCTTGTTCTCGATGCCGAGGCAGGCGGCCGCACCGTCGAGCGTCGAGGGCAGCACGACGCCGAAGACGACGGCGACGGCGATGGCCGCCGGGGAGACGTCGGTGGCGAAGACGACGACGAGCGAGAGGATCGGCATCGCGAAGAGCACGCGGAAGCCCTGCCACTTCGACAGGAGCGCGGCCACCTCCTGGGTGCGCCCGGCCGCGTGGGCCTTGGACCCGAACTGCATGACGGCAGCCCCGAAGCCCGACGCGAGCAGGCCCGAGACGAACTCCATGAGCGCCGTGAGGAAGGCGAGACGCCCGTAGTCGGCCGCACCGAGCACCCGGGCGATGAGCAGGTTGACGACGAAGGCGACCGGGATGGCGATGACGGTGTGGATCATCGTCCACGTCACCCCGCGCACGGCCCGCTCCTGCAGCGCGCCGCGGTTGAGGGCCTCCTCCGTGGGCTGGCCGAGCACGGCCGCCGGGCCGAGCTCGTCGGGGTCTTGGGGCGGCATACCGTCGGGGGTGGTCACGCCGCCCCGCTCAGCTGGTCGAGCCGCTCGAGCACGGCGGGGTCGGCGAAGTCCTCGACCTTGCGGCCGAACGGCGAGCCGGAGGCCTCGATGTCGTGCAGCTGCTCCTGCCACGACAGCACCCGGTCCTCGGGCAGCCGGTGGCTCACGGTGCGGGCGGAGACCGGTGCGCGGTGCCGGGCGAGGACGGTCTGCAGGGCGCTCTCGTCGGGGATGATCGTGTGGCGGTAGACCCGCTCGAGCGGGGCACCGGGTGCCAGCTCGGTGAGCACCTGGTCGAGGCCGGTGCGGTCGAGGGCCACCCACTGCGACCCGAGCTGGCACGGCGTGCCAGTGGTGAAGGGGTTGCGCACCCGACGCACCCCGACGTGGGCGCCGGGCCCCCGCTCGACGAGCCGCACCGAGACGAGTGGCTCGGTGCGGTGAGCGACCGCCCAGACCAGCCGGGCGAGCCGACCCTTGCGACGGAGGGTGGCATCGAGCAGCGGCGCGCGCCACCAGCGGTAGGCGTAGCGCGTCATCGTCTGGTCGCCGGTGCCGTCGGCCCCGCCCCAGCGCGGGCGGTAGGTGACGGGGCGCACCTGCCCCTGCCATCCGCCGGCGGCGACGAGCTCGCGCTCCCACGCGGCGAGGTCGACGGCCGGGTGGCACTGCCCCGACACGAGCACGACGAGGTCGGGGTCGACCGCCTCGCGGGCGCGGCGGAAGCCCCCGAGCGTCGCCTCGACGAGCTCCCAGGAGCCCCAGTCGGTCGCCAGCCCGTGGGTCCACACCTGCACCCGCTCGTCGTCGAACCGCGGCGCCGGCGTGGCCCGCGCGTCGTGGGCGACGAGCACGAAGCTGTGCGGGCTCGACCTGCGGATCGCGCCGACGAGGTGCGCCAGCCGGTCGGCCGACGCGTGCGAGAGCACGACGTATGCCGCGGTGACCGGCGGCGCGGTCACCCGCCCGTCACCCGCCCGTCACCGGTGCGGCGCGCAGCGAGACGGGTGCGCGCGGCGACCGTCGTGCCGGCCGCGAGCCCGCCCAGGGTCGCGGAGGCGTGCAGCGCCTTGCCGCCGAGCGAGCGCACCCGCTGGCGGGGGCTGCGGTCGCCGTCGACGAGCGCCTTGGCCCCCTCGGCGACGGTGCCGCCGACGCCACGCAGCGTGGTGCCGACGTAGCGCCGCAGGATCGGGGCACCCATGCCGAAGGTGTGCGAGAGCAGCACGATGTGGTTGCGGTGGCCGTAGTAGGTGTAGCGCACGTCGAAGCGGCGGCCCCGCGTGTAGGGCGCGGCGACGTGCTCGACGAGGGCCGACGGCGTGTAGACGATGCGCCAGCCGGCCCGCCCGATGCGCAGCATGATGTCGCTTTCCTCGCGCAGGCACGTGCCCGGGAAGAGGTCGACGATGCCGCCGATGCCGTCGACCGCCGTCCGGCGCACCGACATGTTGGCTCCGAGCACGTGGTCGACCTCGATGTCGTGGCCGGTGTCGGCGGCGAAGTTGCCCGTCAGCGTGCCGTCGGGCAGCAGGCGCCCCACCTCGTCGAGGCCCTCGAGCTCCTCACCCGGTCGCCCGTTGCTCGCGCGACCGCCCACGGCGCCCACCGCCGGGTCGGCGTAGCGGGCCACGATGTTCTCGAGCCAGTCGGGCTCGGCGTACGCGTCGTCGTCGATGAAGGCGATGATGTCGGAGCGCGTCTCGGCGACCCCGATCGCGCGCGAGGTGGCAAGGGTGCCCGGCCCGGCGTCGTTGCGGATGTAGCGCACCCCCGGGAAGTCGGCGACGACGTCGGCGGTCAGCCGGTGCGGCGAGGAGTCGACGACGACGATCTCGTCGGGGGTGAGGGTCTGCTTCTCGAGGTGCTCGAGGCAGATCCGCACGTTGTCGGGGCGGTTGAACGTCGCGACGACGACGTCGACCGACGGGGACGTGGCGTCAGACATGGCAGGAGTATCGCACTGGCCGAGGGCCGCGGTGACCGCCCCGGGTGCCCCGTGGGCGCCCGCTCGCCCGCGGCGGTCGCGTCACCACGACCACCCGGCCCGGGTGAGTGCGTCCTCCAGCCGGTCGGCGGAGGCGTCCCAGCGGAAGCGCTCGGCGTTGCGGCGCCCGGCCTCGACCGTCGCCGCGCGCAGGTCCGGCTCCTCGACGAGTCGGCGCACGGCCTCCACGACCTGTTCGGGGTGCCCGGGGTCGCAGAGCATCACCGCGTCACCGCCCACCTCACGCATGGGGCCGGTGTCGAGCGCGACGACGGGGCAGCCGAGTCGCTGCGCCTCGACGACGGGGATGCCGAACCCCTCGTAGAGAGAAGGGAAGACGAGCGCGGTCGCGTGGCCGTAGAGCCAGGTCAGCTCCTCGTCCGAGAGACGTCCCGCGAAGTGGGCGCGGCTCCACCGCTGCGCGCCGGCCTCGGCGAAGACCGCCGCGCTGCCGCGAGCGCCGACGACGACCGACGCGATGCCCGCGGACTCGAGGGCGTCGAGCGCGGGCCCGAGGTTCTTGTGGCGCGCGAACGTGCCGACACACAGCACCCACGGCTCCCCCGCGGCCAGGCCGGGGTATGCCGTGAGGTCGGGTTGCGTCGCCACGACCCGGTCGACGTGGTCGGCGCCGTTCGGCACGATGCTGACCCGCGAGGGCGGCGCGTGCAGCACTCGCTCCAGCTCGTCGGCACTGAACTGCGAGACGGTGAGCACCCGCACGGCCCGGCGCGACAGCACGCGGTACATCGCGCGGTACCACGTGCGGAAGGCCCGGCTGTAGGTCTGCGGGTGGCGGAAGACGGAGACGTCGTGGATCGTCGCGACCTGCCGGCGTGCCGCGACCGGCGCCGGCCCACCGAGGCTGAGCAGCAGGTCGCGTCGCGTCGCCCACGGCAGGGCAACCTGCTCGAAGACCTGTCCGCGGGCGCGGGACTCCCGCACCTCCGCCGCACCGGCGACGCCTGCCGGCACCTCGGTGCCGCGGGGCACGTGGAGCACGACGGTGCCCGGGTGACGCTCGACGAGACGGGTGACGAGCTCGAGGGCGTAGCGCTGCGTGCCGGTCGTCGCCTGCGAGAGGAACCTGCCGTTGACGGCGAGGCGAGCGCTCACGCGCGTTCCCCCGACCCTCGGCCGCGGCCGTGCACCCGGGCCGCGACGGCCTGCCCCACCGCGGTCGCGACGACGGCGGGGCTGAGCCGCCCGGCCCGCGTCCCGTGCTCGAACACACCCCGACCGTCGTGGCTGCGGCCGGCCTCACGGGCGGCGTCGACCGCCTGGTGGGCGAAGAGCTCGCGCGTGCGGCTCCGGCCGCGGTCGACGGCCGCGAGGGTCATGCCGTCGCCGAGGCGCCGCGCCCGCGCCTCGTGGCGGTCGAGGATCGAGAGCCGCTCGCGCATCGCCGTGGCGTAGTCGCGAGACGCGTTCTCGCCGTGGAGGTGGTAGCGGACGAGCCGGTCCGGCACCATCACCGGGTCGCGGCCGCCCATCGTGAGGCGCAGGAAGAGGTCCCAGTCCTGCATCTGCACGAGCAGCGGGTCGTGACCCCCGACCGCCTCGTAGTCCTCGCGGGCGACGAGCATCGAGCTGAGCAGGGCCGACTGGGTGCTGAGCAGCCCGCGGTAGGTCAGCCGTGCAGGGTCGCCGTGCACCGCACCCTCCGGCCGCACCCAGTCGAATCCCGTGCAGCAGAAGGCCGCTCGCGGGTTCGCGGCCACGAGGTCGAGCTGCAGGGCGAGCTTCTCGGGCAGCCACTCGTCGTCCTGGTCGAGGAAGGCGATCCAGTCGGAGCGTGCCGCAGCGACGCCGACGTTGCGCGCGCTGGAGACACCGCGGTTCTCCTGGCGCACGTAGGTGACCCGGGGGTCGAGGCCGGTCACCCACTCCTGCGGCTCGCGCGACCCGTCGTCGACGACGACCACCTCGAGGTCCGCCATGCTCTGGGTGAGCACAGAGGACAGCGATCGGGTGAGAAGATCCCCGGGGTTGTAGGCCGGCACGACCACACTGACTCTGGGCACCTGCCCGAATCTAGCGTCCCCACCCGTCGACTGATCGGACACCATGACGGAACGACCGCGCGTCGCCATCGCGCACGACTACCTCACGCAGCGCGGCGGCGCCGAGCGCGTCGTTCTCGCGCTCCACCGAGCCTTCCCCGACGCGACGATCCACACGACGCTCTACGACCCCGAGGGCACCTACCCGGAGTTCCGCGACGCCCGCATCGTCACGTCGCCGATCAACCGCATCGGCCTCCTGCGTCGGGAGCACCGCGCCGCGCTCCCCCTGCTGCCGTATGCCGTCTCGCGCCTTCGCGTCGACGCCGACGTCGTCGTGGCGTCGAGCTCCGGGTGGGCGCACGGCGTGCCGACGACCGGGCGCAAGATCGTCTACTGCCACGCCCCGGCGCGGTGGCTCTACCAGGCGGACGCCTACCTCGGCGACGAGGCCGGTCGCGGGGCGAAGGCCCGAGCCCTCGACGTCCTCGGCGGCTGGCTCCGGCGCTGGGACCGCCGGGCCGCGGCGTCCGCCGACGTCTACCTCGCGAACTCCACGGTGGTCCGCGAACGCATCGCGGCGGCATACGGCATCGACGCGGCGGTGGTGCCGCCGCCCTACGGCGTCGACGCCTCCGGCGAGCTGAGCCCGGTCGCCGCGCTGGCCGACTGGGAGGACGGCTACCTGCTCGTCGTCTCGCGCCTGCTCCCCTACAAGAACGTCGACGTCGCGATCGACGCGGTGCGGGGCCTGCCCGAGCGCCTCGTCGTCGTCGGTCACGGCCCCCAGGCCGAGCAGCTGCGCGCTGCGGCGCCGGAGAACGTGCGCCTCCTCAGCGGCCTCACCGACGCCGAGCTGCGGTGGACCTACGCCCACGCGCGGGCGCTCGTCGGGCCGAGCCTCGAGGACTTCGGCCTGACGCCGCTCGAGGCGGCCACCTTCGGGGTGC
The DNA here is from genome assembly GCF_006716675.1 of Humibacillus xanthopallidus. GTDB lineage: Bacteria > Actinomycetota > Actinomycetes > Actinomycetales > Dermatophilaceae > Humibacillus > Humibacillus xanthopallidus_B. The sequence goes on from NZ_VFPM01000001.1 coordinate 433,126, forward strand.
CCACGCTCGCCCTGCACGGTGGCGGCTACCTCGACACGATCGACGAGCAGGTCAACGGCCTCTTCTTCGACGAGCCGACCGTGGCGGCCGTCCGCGCGGCCATCGTAAGCGCACGCGACCGGGCGTGGAGCGCGGAGGCCATCCGCGCGCACGCCGAGGCGTTCTCCGAGGAGCGATTCCACGAACGCATCCGCACCGAGGTCTCCCGCTTCCTAGACTGACCCCCTGTGCACGCCCCGAGGGCAGGACGGGCGACGGTGACGGAGGAGGGGCCATGGCCGCGACCAACGACGCGCCCGAGCGCTCCACGGCGACGCGGCGCCTCGCCTACGTCGACACCCTGCGCGGGTTCGCCGCCCTCTGGGTCTTCCTCCTGCACATCCACGGCTACTGGCTCGACAACGTGCGGCCCCCGACCCTCACTGCGGACGGGCTCCTCGTGCGGGTCATGGGCTTCGGCGGGGCGGGTGTCGACATCTTCATCGTGCTGTCGGGCTTCTGCCTCACCCTGCCGCTGCTGCGGGGCGGCACGATGCGCTCGCTCGACGCGCGGCGCTTCTTCCGCCGGCGCGCCTACCGCCTGCTCCCGGCCTACTACGCCGCCGTCGCGCTCGTCATGGTGCTCGAGCTCGTGCCGGCACTGCAGGAGCGGCTCGTGTCGCGGCCGCTCAACGGCTTCGACGTCGTCACCCACCTCACCCTGACGTTCCCCTTCTTCCGCGCGACCCTCGGCTCGGTCAACGGCTCCCTCTGGTCGATCTCGCTCGAGGCGACGCTCTATCTCGGTTTCCCGCTGCTGCTGCTCATCCACCGCCGCTGGCGCATGCGCGGCGCCCTGCTGACGACGCTGGCCGTCGCCCTCGTGTGGGCGGTCTTCACGGTCTGGTGGGTGGCTCAGCCGCACCCGCTGGGCTTCCTGCCCGACCCGGGCAAGCTCTTCCCGGCCCGGTGGTTCCAGTTCGCCCTCGGCATGTGGGCGGCGACCCTCGTCGTGTCGGCCGCCCCGGCGCCCGGCTCGCTCGTGCGCGACCGCACGAGCCGTGCCGCCTGGCTGGTGCTGCCGCTCTCCGCCGCCCTCGGCGCGCTGGGGTATGCCGCGGGCTGGGGTCCCGTCAGCGCGCTCGGTTTCGGCGTGACGGCCCTCTGCCTCCTCGTGCTGCTCGCCCACGTGCCGTCGCGGGTCTTCGAGCGGGGGCCCCTGCGGTGGCTGACCGCCCTCGGGGTCATCTCCTACAGCTTCTACCTCCTGCACCAGCCCGTGCTCCTGCTCACGTCGGGCCTCGCCGACCCGGAGACGTGGGGCATCGGTCTCACGACGCTCGTCGCTCTGGCCGTGGGCGGCACGGTGACGGTGCTGCTCGCGTCGGTCTTCTACCACTTCATCGAGAAGCCGTTCCTCGTGCGCGGCAGCATGCGCAGCGTCGTGCGCGACGCGCCGGTCGACGACCGGCACGCCGCCGCGCCGGGTCCGTCAGAGCGTGCGCATGACGAGGAACCACGCCACGACCGGGGCACCGACGGCGAGGATGATGCCGATGACGCGGTAGGCAGCCGCGTGGCCGTAGACCTTGACGATGACCGCCGCACCGACGCCGACGGCAAAGACCCCGAGCGAGTAGGTAGCGAACTGCGCGCTCAGCTCGACGATCTCCGGTGACTTCGTGATGTTCGCGATGGTCGCGGCCTTGCCGGCAGGCCCCCAGGGCGCCGGCAGCGGCACCTGGGCGAGCAGCAGGAACGCCAGGCCGAGCACGTCCGTGCGCAGGAACGACCGGTTCCGTTCGCGCAGCTGCCGGCGGCTGCGCACCGACGGCACGACGGCAGGAGGCGGGGCGCGGAACGCTCTCGGGAGGGTCCACAGCAGCCCGGGGAGGCCGACGAGCAGGGCGAGGAAGGCGGCATACAGCTCCGGCTTGTTGTCGGAGGCGAAGGAGAACGCCGTGACGACGACCGGCGTCGCCTTGGTGAGCACCCAGACATAGGCGACGAAGACGACCAGCGCGCCGAGCCCCACGAGGACGTCGGCGCCGCGCGATCGCCGGGGTCCGCTGGGCATGGCGGACAGTGTAGGCATCCGTGGAAGGGCGCCATGAACGGCCGCCGCGGCACTTACACTGACCGCGTGGAAGACACAAGAGCGGCCCTGGTCGGCGATCCGGACGCAGATCCGGAGGAGCGCCCCACGCTCGACGTGGGGGCAGACGACGACGACCCGATCGAGCGGTCGCGGCGCAAGCGTCGCAACCGCAAGGTGCTCATCGTCGCGCTCGTGCTGCTCCTGGTCCCCGTCCTCGCGGTCGGGGGCTATCTCGTCTGGCTCAACCAGATCGTCAGCAACAACGTCAAGCAGGAGATGCTCCTGCCTGACACGGGTCCGCCCGTCGACGCGAACGGCCAGGCCGTGCCCCAGGTGACCGGCAGCGGCACCAACTACCTCATCATCGGCAACGACGCGGGCCCCGACCGTCAGGGCGCCCGCTCCGACGTCATGGTGCTCGTCCACGTGCCGGCCGACCACCGCGACGTCACGCTCATCCACTTCCCGCGTGACCTCTGGGTGCCGATCCCCGGCAAGGGCGAGGCCAAGCTCAACGCGTCGTATGCGTGGGGCGGGGCGCCGCTGCTCGTCAAGACGATGCAGAACATGCTCGGGGTCAAGATCGACCACGTCGCGATGCTCGGCTTCGAGGGTTTCAAGAACATGACCGACGCCGTCGGCGGTGTCGACGTCAACGTCGAGGAGGCCTCGACGGGCGACGGGAAGGTCTTCAAGGAGGGCATCCAGCACATGGACGGCGAGACGGCCCTCGTCTTCGTCCGCCAGCGCTACATGCTGAGCCAAGGTGACATCAGCCGTGGGCAGCGCCAGCTCGCCTTCGTCAAGGCGCTCATGCTCAAGACGCTGAGCAAGGACGTGCTGACCAACCCGATCAAGCTCAAGGACTTCATGGACGCGGCCACGAGCAACCTCACGGTCGACCAGAACCTCGACGTCGCCGACATGCGCGCCGAGGCCTTCGCGATGCGCAACCTGCGCGGCGGCGACGTCCGCTTCATCACGGCGCCGTTCAGCGGCTTCGGCACGAGCAAGGACGGCCAGTCGATCGACATCGTCGACAAGGGCCGGATGGCCGACCTCGGCAAGGCGATCCGCGAGGACGCCCTGGAGTCCTACCAGTGACCGGTCGGTTGGCTGCCCGCTGGTGCTGTCAGGACCGGCTCCCGGTCAGGGCTGCTTCCACTTCGTGAGGTTGGCGTTGCCGGTGTAGACGGCGTCGCCGGCGACGATCCAGGCCCCCGCGCTGACGACCGACACCCCGACCTGACCGGCCTCTGACGGCACCTTCGTGCCGACGCAGGCGACGCTCTCGAGCTTTTCGCCCTTGACGACCCGCACGAGGTCGATGCCCGGGCAGTCGCCGCCGACGCGCGCGACGTAGGTGGCGAGGCGGTTGGACTCGAGGCGGTTGCCGAGCGCCAGCCCGCCCTTGACGGTGCCGTCGTCGGTCCAGCGCTGGCCGCCGTCCTCGGTCAGCATGACGCTGCCGTCGGCGCAGAGCGCCTGCGCCTGGTCGGCCGAGGTGCGCGAGAGGTCGATGACGTCGGTCGAGGCGCCGCACGGCTGGGCGCGGTCGTCCTGCGGGGTGAGCACCTCGGTCGGCTCGTCGAGCTGGCGGGCCCACCCGCCGGACACGGCGGTGCCCGCCTGCCACGTAACGCCGAGGTCGTTGCTGGCGTACTGCTTGAGGTCACAGCTCGAGCCGGCTCCGATCGCGAAGACCCGGGCGGCGGTGAGCGGCTGCACGCGGATGAGGGCGCGGGCCGGGGACTCGGTCTTGTCCCACGTCTTGCCGCCGTCGGTGGTCACGAACATGGCCGAACCGCCCTTGCCGCAGGTGCCCGTCGTGGCGCGCCACGCGGTCGTCGCGTCGAGGGCGCCGACGAGCTCGGTCACGGGGGCTGGCTTGGGACCGGTCGGGGCGGCCGAGCCACCGGTCGCGCCGCTCGAGGCGGTCGTCGTGGGGGTCTTCGTCGCGCCGGTTGCGCCGGTCGCGCCGCTGGCGCCCGGGGTCGTGAAGGAGGTGACCGGTGTGGTGGCCGCGGGACTCGCGTCGTCGGGGCGGCTGGGGCGCAGCGCGAGCGCTACGAGAGCGACGTCGACAGCGAGGAAGCCCACCAGTCCGATCGTGGCCACCTTGTTCTGCATGCCTGTCCCCACTCCTCACCCGAGATCTGCCGGGTCACATCGTACGAGTCCCCGCGGAGCCGGACCGCATCCTGTCTAGAGGATGGGGGGTCTCAGCGCCGGACCGACGACGAGCAGGGCTTTCTCGATCTCGTTGGCCATGATGGCGTAGGCGTCGCGCCCGCGCTGATAGGGGTCCGGGATGTCTGATTCCTCCGGCGGTCGGGCGCGGAAGAGCCCACGGCGGTGGAGGGCGATCTCAGCGAGGCGCCGTGCCCACGGCAGCTGGGGGTCCGTCTGCGCCGCCTCCGTCACGAGGTCGGCGTCGCGCAGCAGGTCCGCGAGCTCCCCGAGGGTGAAGGTGCGGCGCAGCACGCGCGGGTTGACCCGCACGGACTCGGCCCGATGCATCTGGGTGGCCGCGATGACGAGGTCTGCCTCGGCGAGCAGAGCCGGCGTGATCTGCCGCGAGGCGAAGTCGTCGGTGCTCCCGCCGGCAGCCGCCAGCAGCTCGGCCGAGCCGGGCTCGATCGGGGCGCCGATGACGGCCCGCGTGCCCGCACTCGACACGACGACGTCGGTGTCGGCGAGCAGCTGAGCGAGGCGGCGCTCGACGTAGGGAGACCGGCAGATGTTGCCGGTGCACACGACCATGATGTGGCCCACTGCCGGTGGGTTGCCGTCGCCACTGCCCTGCGCTCCCCCGAGCGGTGCCTCGGTCATGCCGTTCCCGAGCCTCCCGAGAGAGGCGCCCGCGAGGCGGCCAGCGTCTCGGTGAAGGCCGTGCACACCTCGAAGCTCGGCAGCAGGCCGTCGTCCAGCGCCGCCCGAAGGGTCGGCGCTGCCGAGTCCTTGGGCGACAGGAGCGGTTCGACGCCCTCCGGCAGGGTCAGGCCCACCTCCGGGTCGAGCGGGTTGATGCCGCGCTCCGCCGCCGGGTTGTAGGCCGACGAGCAGAGGTAGTGGGCCGTCGTGCCGTCCTCGAGGGCGCAGAAGGCGTGACCGAGACCCTCGGAGAGGTAGACGGCCCGCCGGTCGCCGGTGTCGAGCAGCACGGAGTCCCACTGGCCGAAGGTCGGCGACCCCACGCGCAGGTCGACGACGTAGTCGATGAGCGACCCCGCCACGACGGTGACGTACTTCGCCTGCCCCACGGGAACGTCGGCGAAGTGGATGCCGCGCACGGTGCCGCGCGACGACACCGAGACGTTGCACTGCACGACGTCGAGACGGTGACCGATCACCTCGGCGAGCTTGTCGCCGCGGAAGGACTCGAGGAAGACACCCCGGTCGTCGGGGAAGACCCGTGGAGTCACCTCCCAGGCACCGGCGATCGACAGCGGTCGGATCTCCATCAGCTCTCCTCGTGCCCGTCGTGGGCGTCGGCCAACAGGGCGTGCAGGTAGAGACCGTAACCGCTCTTGGCCTGGGCGTCGGCGTGCACTCGCAGCTCGTCGTCGTCGATCCAGCCGTTGCGCCAGGCGATCTCCTCGACGCAGCCGATCTTCTGCCCCTGTCGCGCCTCGACGACGTGGACGTACTGACTGGCCTCCATGAGGCCGGTGAACGTGCCGGTGTCGAACCATGCCGTGCCGCGGGGCAGCGGCGTCACCGTGAGGGTGCCGCGCCGGAGGTACTCGTCGTTGACGGCCGTGATCTCGAGCTCGCCGCGCTCGCTCGGGGTGAGCTTGCGCGCGATCTCGACGACGTCGTTGTCGTAGAAATAGAGGCCCGGCACCGCGTAGTTGGACTTCGGGTGGACCGGCTTCTCCTCGATGGAGAGCACCGTGCCGTCATCGTCGAACTCGACGACGCCGTATGCCGTCGGGTCGGCGACGCGGTAGGCGAAGACGTGCCCGCCGTGGACGTTCGTGTTGTCACGCAGGCGCGAGCCGAGGCCCGGGCCGAAGAAGATGTTGTCGCCGAGCACGAGAGCGACCTGGTCGTTGCCGATGAAGTCGGCGCCGAGGATGAAGGCCTGGGCGAGCCCGTCGGGGCTGGCCTGCACGGCATAGGTGATCGCCATGCCCCACTGGGAGCCGTCGCCGAGCAGCCGCTCGAACTGCGGGCCGTCCTGCGGCGTCGTGATGACGAGCACCTCGCGGATGCCCGCCATCATGAGCGTCGAGAGCGGGTAGTAGACCATCGGCTTGTCATAGACGGGCATCAGCTGCTTGCTGATGCCACGCGTGATGGGGTGCAGCCGCGTGCCCGATCCCCCGGCCAAGATGATGCCCTTCATGGTGGGCAACCCTATCCGTCACAGCGACGGCCGAGGACCGCTCACCAAGTGGACGCGGTCCGTCCCATCCCGCGGTAGTCCCAGCCGGCCTGCGACCACGCCGTGGGATCCAGGGCGTTGCGTCCGTCGATGATGCGTGGCACGGCCACGAGCGACTTCGCGTGGGCCGGGTCGAGCGCGACGTAGTCACGCCAGGCCGTGAGGAGCATGACGAGGTCGGCTCCCTGGAGCGCCTCGTCCGCCGTGTCGACGATCTGCAGGTCGGGGCGCACCCTCCGGACGGCGTCGGCGCCGGCCGGGTCGGTCGCCACGACGTTCGCGCCGCGACCCCAGAGGCGCCCGGCGATGTCGAGCGCCGGAGAGTCGCGCACGTCGTCGCTGTCGGGCTTGAAGGTCAGGCCGAGCACGGCCACCTTGAGACCGACGAGGCGGCCGCCGCACATCTGGGCGGCGAGCTCGACGGCGTGGTCACGCCGGCGCATGTTGATCGAGTCGACCTCGCGCAGGAAGGTCAGTGACTGGTCGACGCCGAGCTCACCGGCGCGCGCCATGAAGGCACGGATGTCCTTGGGCAGGCACCCCCCGCCGAAACCGATGCCGGCCTGGAGGAACTTCGGCCCGATGCGGTCGTCGTGGCCGATCGCCTCGGCGAGGCGGGTGACGTCGGCCCCGGTGGCGTCGCAGAGCTCGGCCATCGAGTTGATGAAGGAGATCTTCGTGGCGAGGAAGCTGTTGGCGGCGACCTTGACGAGCTCGGCGGTCGGGTAGTTGACGAGTAGTCGTGGGGTGCCGGAGTCGATGATCGGCCGGTAGACCTCGTCGAGCGCCGCGCGGCCGATCTCGCCACGCTCGGCGTCCTCCGGGAGGCCGTAGACGACACGGTCGGGGCGCGTCGTGTCCGCGACGGCATACCCCTCGCGGAGGAACTCGGGGTTCCAGACGACGACGGCGTCGAGACCGCCCTCGGCGAGCCGGTCGGCGATCGACTGGGCCGTGCCGACGGGCACGGTCGACTTGCCGGCGACGACGACCGGCTGCTCGTCGGAGCGGGCGTGGTCGAGCAGGAACGCCACCGCCGTGTCGACCTGGCTGAGGTCGGCGGCGTAGCTGCCGCCGCGCTGCGGGGTGCCGACCGCGATGAAGTGCAGCTCAGCCTCTCCGATGGCCGACGGGTCCGTCGTGAAGCGGAGGCGGCCCGATGCGAGCGCGCGTTTGAGGACGTCCTCGAAACCGGGCTCGTGGAAGGGCGGGATGCCCTGCCCGAGACGCTCGACCTTGGCTGCGTCGATGTCGAGGGCGATCACCTCGTGGCCGAAGTCGGCCATGCATGCAGCGTGCACGGCGCCGAGGTAGCCACATCCGATGACCGAGATCTTCACGATCGGCAGCATAACGATGGTCAGGGCAGGAGCCACCGACGCAGGCTCGGTAGGGTGTGGCCCATGCGTCTGCTCGTCACCGGCGGTGCCGGTTTCATCGGCTCGAACTTCGTCCTGCGCGCTCGCGAGACGCGCCCCGACTGGTCGCTCACTGTCATCGACTCGATGACGTATGCCGCCAACCGGGCCTCGCTCGCGCCGGTTCTGTCGGACCTCGGCGGTGACGGCTCGGTCGAGCTCGTCGAGGGGTCCGTCGCCGATGCGGCCCTCGTCGACCGGCTCGTCGCCGACCACGACGTCATCGTGCACTTCGCGGCCGAGTCGCACAACGACAACAGCCTCGACAGCCCGTGGCCGTTCGTCGAGAGCAACGTCGTCGGCACCTTCACGATCCTCGAGGCGGTGCGCCGACACGGCAAGCGCCTCCACCACATCTCGACCGACGAGGTCTACGGAGACCTCGAGCTCGACGACCCGGAGCGCTTCTCGGAGTCGACGCCGGTCAACCCGTCGAGCCCCTACTCCGCGACGAAGGCCGGGGCCGACCTGCTCGTCCGCGCGTGGATCCGGTCCTTCGGAATCCAGGCGACGGTGTCGAACTGCTCCAACAACTACGGCCCGCGCCAGCACGTCGAGAAGTTCATCCCGCGGCAGATCACGAACATCCTCGAGGGCACCAAGCCCAAGCTCTACGGCTCGGGCCTCAACGTGCGCGACTGGATCCACGTCGACGACCACAACGACGCCGTCATCGCGATCCTCGAGCAGGGGCGCCTCGGCGAGACCTACCTCATCGGCGCCGACGGCGAGAAGAACAACCTCGAGATCGTCACGCTCCTCCTCGAGATCATGGGCAAGCCGGCCGACTGGTTCGACCACGTCAACGACCGCCCCGGCCACGACCTGCGCTACGCGATCGACTCCAGCAAGCTGCGCGCCGAGACGGACTGGCGCCCGCGCTACTCCGACATCCGCGCGGGTCTCGCCGCCACCGTGGAGTGGTACCAGGCGAACGAGGACTGGTGGCGCCAGTCCAAGGTCGACGCCGAGCGCGTCTATGCCCGGCTCGGTCGATGACGTCAGCCACGAGCGACGGCTCCGGGGGTGTGGCGGCTGAGCCGCTGCGCGTGCTCGTGACAGGTGCTGGCGGCATGCTCGCCTACGACCTCGTGCCGCGACTGCACGCGGCCGGCCATCAGGTCACCGCTTTCAGCCGCGGGGACCTCGACGTGACGGACGCGGGCGAGTGCATCGCCGGGGTCGCCGGCCACGACCTCGTCATCAACACCGCCGCCCACACCGCAGTCGATGCTGCGGAGACGGAGGAGGGAATCGCCTTCAGCATCAACGCAGTCGGCGCCGCCAACCTCGCCCGTGCGTGCACCCACGCCGGTGCGCGCATGGTGCAGATCTCGACCGACTACGTCTTCGACGGCACCGCCACCGAGCCGTATGCCGTCGACCACCCCATCGCTCCGCGCTCGGCCTACGGTCGCACGAAGGCGGCCGGCGAGTGGGCCGTCCAGGCGCTGTGTACGGACTACTGGATCGTGCGCACGGCCTGGCTCTACGGCCACGGCGGACCCAACTTCGTCTCGACGATGCTGCGACTGGCCGGTGAGCGCGAGACCCTCAGCGTCGTCGACGACCAGCGGGGACAGCCGACCTCGACGGTCGACCTCTCCGACCTGCTCCTGCGCCTCGTCGAGGCAAATGCCCCGTCAGGGACCTACCACGGCACGTCGTCGGGCGAGACGACGTGGTGCGGGTTCGCTCGCGCCATCTTCGAGGAGTCCGGCCTCGACCCCGCTCGGGTGCAGCCGACGACCACGGAGGCCTTCCCCCGGCCCGCGCCACGGCCTGCCTACAGTGTGTTGTCGCACGCCTCCCTCGCCGCCGCCGACGTCCCCGCCGTAAGGCCATGGCGGCCGGGTCTCGCCGCCCACCTCGCATCCCGCTGACAGGACGCCAGGGAGCTGGGCACTCGTTGCTCCCCGGCTGACCCTTTGCCAGCTCGACGACCGGCGACCGGCGATCGACCCGCGATAGATGGAGGAGGCGAGCCGCCCGGGCGCGATCCGTTGAGTCAGCGCCGCCCCCCGTCAAGCAGCCACTCGGATCGGCTCGTGATGCCGTGGTCGCCCAGCAGTCGCTTAGCTCCCGAACCGTCGGTCGGGCGCGGCGGATGTCCAACACCCCGATCGCTTGTGCGCAGCCGACCACGACGATCTGGGTGCCCTCAGGGATGGAAGCCGCGTCGAGGTCGATGCTCGGCCGGTTCGTGTGGCCGACGTCGCGGGGTCGCCGTGGGCAATCGGCCGAAATCGGCCACATCGTCTCGGGCCCGCGTCGCCGATCGGGGCCTGGAGGTCCATTACGCTGCGAGCACCGGAGTGCCGGACGGTCCGACGCCGTCGCCGCCACCCGCCCGTCACCGTCATGCTGGAGGACACCCGATGTACACCCCCAAGCTGCGCTCACGCCTCGCGGTCGAGGCGCTCGGCACCTTCTGGCTGGTCTTCATCGGCTGCGGCTCGGCCATCTTCAACGGCAAGTTCCTCGTCGCGGCCCTCTCCGACAGCAGCCCCGTCAACTACGGCATCGGGCACCTCGGGGTCGCCATCGCCTTCGGTCTCTCGGTGACGACGATGGCGTACGCGGTCGGCCATGTCTCCGGGGCCCACTTCAACCCCGCCGTGACGATCGGGATCGCGATCGCGCGCCGTTTCGAGTGGAAGGACGTGCCCGCCTACGTCGGCGCCCAGGTCGTCGGCGGCCTGCTCGCCGGTGGCGCCCTCGCCGGGCTCGTCAAGAGCCGCGGCCTGCCGGTCACCGGCAACCTCGCGGCCAACGGCTACGGCGAGCACTCCCCCGGCGGCTTCGGTCTCGGCGCCGTGCTCGTCGTCGAGGCCCTCGTGACGGCCTTCTTCGTCTACATCATCCTGGGCGCGACCAAGTCCGACGCTCCTCAGGGCTTCGCCCCGCTGGCGATCGGCTTCGGGCTGCTCATCGCCTATCTCGTCGCGATTCCGGTGAGCAACGGGTCGATCAACCCGGCGCGCTCGACGGCCGTCGCCTTCTTCAACGGCAACGACGCCGGCCTGCAGCTCTGGGCCTTCTGGGTCGCGCCGATCGTCGGCGCCCTCATCGCGGGCGTGACCTTCGCGTGGATCACCGGTGAGGACCGTGCCGACATGGACATCGACGGCTCCACCGACGACGTCGACAACGCCGCTCGCGACGCCGCCGGCAACCCGGTGCTGGACAGCTGAGCCCGATCTGACTCCCCCACCGGGCCCCGTGCCCGACCTCTCCTCTCCGCCCGGGCCGGCTCCGGTGACGGGGCGCGAGCGACTCGTGTCGCTGGCCGTCTGCGTCGCCTGGGCGGCCGCCGTCGTCGCCCTGGCCGCAGCGACGGGCGCCCTCGGCATCTCCCGAAACGATGACTGGGTCTACTACCGCGTCGCCTTCGCCACGTGGCAGGACGGCGGCTTCGCGCCCGACCCCTACACACGCGCCATGCTCGTCGGCCACATCGCACTCGCGCGTCCCGTCATGGCGCTCTTCGGCCCGTCGATGCTCGCGCTCCAGCTGCTCGTCGCCGTCCTCAGCGTCCTCGCGCTCTGGTGGACCTACCTCCTCGTCCGCGGCTTCCTGAGGCCGGGCCTTGCCCTGCTCGCCGTGGCCACGCTCGCACTGGGGCCGATCTACGCCGGCATCACGCCGACGTTCATGACCGACGTGCCGACCTTCACGTTCCAGTCGCTCGCCCTCCTCCTCGCGGCACGGGCGATGCGCGAGCGCCGGCTGAGCCGGGCGTGGCTGGCAGCGGCCCTGCTCGCGGCCTTCGCCGGCTTCACCGTGCGTGAGTATGCCGCCGCCGCAGCAGCAGCCATCGTCGCGGCCGCGTGGTGGCGGGTGAGGCCCGGCACCTCCGCGCCCACCGACCCTGCAACGGATGCCGCCACGTCGCGGTCGGACCGCTGGTTCGTCGTGGCTCTCGGCATCGGGTGGCTCGCCGTCGCGGCCGCGCTCTACCTCTGGCGCACGAGCTCCTTCCCGGGCCCGAGCGTCGCACTCCGCCTCCTGCCCGACCTCGCGGACGTGCACCTCGCCGGCCGGGCGGCATACACCATGGCTCTGCTCGTGTCGCCCGCGACGATCTACGTCGTCTTCCGCGGTGGGTGGCACCTGCTCGTGCGGCACCGGTGGGTGACGGTCGTGAGCGCCGTGCTCTTCCTCGGCGGCACGCAGGTGATGAACGGGGTCTTCCTCGGCAACTACCTGGGAATGCGCGGGTCCTACACCGGCACCGTCGCGGGGGTGCGCCCCGTGGTCGTCACGCCGTGGGTCTGGTCGCTCGTCGTGGCGGTCGCCGTGCTCAGCGCCGTGATGGCGGTGGTGCTCGCCGGCGCCGCGGTCGGCCGCGTGCGAGCGCGGCGCCTCGCCGGGGAGCGAGCGCCGCGGCACCCGGCCGCCGCCACTCTCACGCTGACGTATGCCGCCGCCTACGTCGCGCTCACCGTGACCCTTGCGATCTTCACCACGAGCCCGTTCTTCGACCGCTACTTCGTGCCGGTCGTGCCCGCGGTGGCAGCGGCCCTGCTCTGGGCCTGGCAGCGCGAGCCGAGCCTCGACGAGGAGCGCTGGCCGAGCCGGGCCGCCGCCTGGGGGTCGGGGGTCGTGACGGGTTTCGTCGCGGTGGTCGCCCTCTCGCTCGTCGTGACCTCGGTGCAGTTCGACGCGGCGAAGTGGCGGCTCGGAACGCAGCTGCAGGCTCGGGGCTGGAGCGCGCCCACCATCGACGCGGGCTTCGAGTGGTTCGGCTTCCACCAGGAGCAGCCGATCGACCCCCACCCTCGCGTGCTCCCCGGGCACCCCTTCTGGGTGAGCCGGGTCTTCGCCAACCCGCGGGTCTGTGTCATGGTCTCGCACACCCGGGGCGTGCTGCCGATGAGTGCCGGTGACGTCGTGGCGCGGTCCTCCGTGTGGGCGCCGCTCGGTGGCACCTTCGACCTCGTCGCCCGACCCGTCGACCTCGACTGCCCCCACGAACGGAAGCCCTGACATGACGGCCACGATCGTCGACGACGCTCCGACCGTCGAGCGGTTGGGACGCCGCGAGGTGTGGCTCGCGGCGGTCGCCTGCCTCGCGCTGGCCGGTCTGCACCTGGTGATCGCGGCGTGGTTCGGCGCTCTCGGGGTGGCGCGCAACGACGACTGGACGTACTACCGGGTGGCCTTTGCCTCGCACCTCTCCGGTGGTTTCGCTCCGGATCCGTATACGAGCACCATGCTGGTCGGCTTGATCGCGTTTGCCACACCCGTGATGTCGGTCTTCGGTGCCGCCATGGCGCCCCTCCAGATCATGGTGGCGCTCCTCGGCGCGCTGGGTCTGTGGGCGGTGTGGGTGTTCGTGCGACCGTGGCTCGATCTCGGAGCGGCGGCGGTCGCGGTCCTGACCCTTGCCCTCGGACCGATGTGGGGCACGGTCTCGACGTCCTTCATGTCGGATGCTCCTGCCTTCACGGCGCAGGCGCTGGCGCTCGGAGCGGCGAGTACGGCGCTCCGTGGACCGCGCATACGGTGGGGCTGGTTCACGACGTCACTGGCTCTGTGCTTCGCTGCGTTCACCGTCCGGGAGTACGCCGCTGCCGCCCTGGTCGCCGTCTTCGTGGCCGCCACCCTTCGGAGCGTCGGACGGCGCACGGCAGTCGGACTGTGTGTGGCGGGACTCATCTGGCTCGGCGCGGCAGTGTTGCTTCTCAGCTGGCGAGCAGGGCTCGTGGTCGGCGCACCGTCGCGCCCGCTGCAGGTCCCAGGACCCGGTGAGTTCAAGTCGTTGGTCCGCACCCTCTACACGATCGGGCTGCTCCTCTCGCCTGCTGTGGTTCTGGTGCTCGTGCGCACGCGGGGGGCGATCGTGCTCCGTCACCGGGCGTGTGCCGCCGTGACGTTCGTCGGGCTCGCCCTCGGCGTCGTGGCGACTGACGGCTCAGTGCTGCTCGGCAACCTGGTGGCGAGCTCCGGCTCCTACCCGGAGACGGTCGGCGGCCCCATCCCCGAGGTGGTGGCCACGCCGATCTGGGCACTCATCGTCGCGATCGCACTGCTCAGCACGACCATCGTCGTCACCGTGACCTGGGCATCGCTGAGCACGCTGCGCGACAGCCACGGCCCGCCGGACCTGATCCGGCGACTTCGCGCCGCTGAGCCGGGACTCGTGCTTGCGTTGGTGTTCTCGGTGACTGTCGTGGTCGGGGTGATCACCATCGGCTTCGTCCTCCACAACCGGGTCTTCGACCGCTATCTCATGCCGATGACGCCGTATGCCGCAGCCGCGATCCTCTGGACGGTCCGGCGGCACGCTCCTGTGGGGACGGCTGCGGAGTCCGGGGCGGCGCTGGATGGGGCCGGGGCGGCGGACGGGGCCGGGGCGGCGGACGGGGCCGGGGCGCTCGACGAGGCCGGGCCGGCGGCGGAGCGGCGTGGCTCCCGGTGGGCCGGCGCCGTGGGTGCCGCGTGCCTGGTCGTCCTCGCTGTCATCGGCACCGCGTTCGTCGCTGGGGCGGCCGCCTTCGACGGGGCCAAGTGGCGTCTGGGCGAGCGAGCAGTCGCCGCGGGCTTCGAGGCCGACACCGTCGATGCCGGCCTGGAGTGGTTCGGGTTGCACCAACCCGCCCCGATCGTCATGCAGCCGACGACCCTCTCCGCGGACTCCTGGTGGGTGACCGGGCTGTTCACCGAACCGCGCGTCTGTGCCCTCGTGACCCACCTGCCGCAGGGCACCGCCGAGGGCGAGCCCGACCTGGCGGTGCCCGGCCAGGGTGGCGTGCTCGCGACTGAGCAGGTGTGGGCCCCGCTCGGCCCGTCGTTCGAGCTGGGCCTTCGCCGCACCGACGTGCACTGCCCGCGCTGATGAAGCAAGGATCTTCAGATCGGCCCAATGAAGGTATGATCTGTAGATGGACCTTCTGAAGCACGATGCTTCACCCGTGGCGCTCATCGGAGACGTCGTCCGATCGCGGACGCGGACCGACCGTCAGGCGCTGCACGACGAGCTGTCGAGCGCGATCGACGAGGCAAACCGCGCCGTGGTCAGCGAGGACCCACTCGTCATCACGGTAGGCGACGAGTTCCAGGGCGTCTATGCCTCGCTCGGGCAGGCCCTGCACGCGAGCTTCGTCGTGCGGGCGGTCCTGCACCCTCGGACCGACGTGCGCTTCGGGCTCGGCCGCGGAACGGTCACGACCCTCGACCCGGTGCGCGGCATCCACGACGGCCCGGCCTACTGGGCGGCCCGAGACGCGATCGTCATGGTGGAGGAGCGCGCCCGCAAGGCGCAGACGCGCACGTCGCGGACGGCATACGTCGGCCCGGAGGACGCGCCCGCGACGGTTGCGGCCGTGCAGTCGGCGCTCGACTGTCTGGACTTCATGGTTGGGTCGATGTCGAGCACCTCACGCGAGATCTTCGGAGGACTGATGAGCGGGCACACCCAGCACCAGCTGGCCGAGCGGCTCGGCCTCAGCGCGTCCGCGGTGTCGCAGCGGGTGCGGCGCGACGGCATCGGCGTGGCACTCGAGGCGGCGCAGCGGCTGTGGGGTCTGCCGTGACCTGGCTGTCGATCGTGCTCATCGGTCTCGGGGTCGGCGACCTCGTGCGCTCGTCGTCGTGGTCACGGGCGCGCCTCGTCGCCCACATCACGACCCCCGTCGTCGTCGCGGTCGTCGCGGTGCTCACCGACGTCGACGCGTGGCCCGACGTGATCGCCCTGATGCTGGCGCTCGGGGTGGCGGCCGCGTGGATGGAGCTGTCGCGGCGCACCCAGCGCACCGGCCACGGAGCGCTCGCCGCCCTCGGCACGTTCGCCGTGCTCGTCGCGGGTCTCATCGGCTTCTCGGGGGCGGCGAGCACCCCGGGCGGCCCGGTCGCGAGCTGGCTCTCGTGGGCCGACCTGCCCGGCACGACGACGCCCAGCCCTGCGCGGCTGCTCGTGCTCGCCGGCCTCGTCGCCTTCAACATCGCCACCGCCAACGTCATCGTGCGCCTCGTCCTGCTCGCCATCGGCGCGCTTCGCCCCGACATGGTCGCGGCCGCGGCATCGCCTGCCGGGCTGTCGCCGGCCTCCCCCGCACCGCCCGGCCAGCCTGCCGACCGCCTCAAGGGTGGCCGGCTGCTCGGGCCGATGGAGCGCCTCGTCATCCTCGGCCTCGGCCTCGTCGGCGAGTTCGGGGCAGCCGGCATCGTCATCGCGGCCAAGGGGCTGCTCCGCTTCCCCGAGATCCAGGCCGCCGCCCGCAACAACGCGGCGGGCGGCTACACCGGCGGACCGGCCGGCATCGACGACGTCACCGAGTACTTCCTCGTCGGCAGCTTCGTCAGCTGGCTCATCGCCCTCGCCTCCCTCGCCCTCGCCGCCTGACCCCGATCGAAAGAGCAGTTCGTCGCCCTCGGACCGGCGTGAGCAATGCCGCACCTCCGCCTCCGCTCCCCCGGACGGTGCGCCCCGCGGGCACTGGTAGCGTCGGAGCGTCCAGCGACACACCGACGTGAAGGGTCTTTCCCGTGAGCACAACCCCCGTCAAGGTCGCCGTCACCGGCGCCGCCGGCCAGATCGGCTACAGCCTCCTCTTCCGCATCGCGAGCGGGGCCCTGCTCGGGCCCGACACCCCGGTCGAGCTGCGCCTGCTCGAGATCACGCCCGCTCTCAAGGCCCTCGAGGGCGTCGTCATGGAGCTGGACGACTGCGCGTTCCCCACTCTCGCGAAGGTCGAGATCGGCGACGACGCGACCACGGTCTTCGACGGCGTCAACCTCGCCCTCCTCGTCGGCGCGCGTCCGCGCGGTCCCGGCATGGAGCGCGGCGACCTGCTCGAGGCCAACGGCGGCATCTTCGCCCCGCAGGGCAAGGCCCTGAACGAGGTCGCGGCCGACGACATCCGCGTCACGGTGACCGGCAACCCGGCCAACACCAACGCCCTCATCGCCATGAGCAACGCGCCCGACATCCCCACCGAGCGCTTCTCCGCCCTGACCCGCCTCGACCACAACCGCGCGATCAGCCAGCTCGCGGCCAAGCTCAGCGTCCCGGTCAGCGAGATCAAGAAGATGACCATCTGGGGCAACCACTCGGCCACGCAGTATCCCGACCTCTTCCACGCCGAGGTCTCCGGCAAGAACGCCGCCGAGGCCGTAGGCGACCAGGACTGGCTGGCCGGCACCTTCATCCCCACCGTCGCCAAGCGCGGCGCAGCCATCATCGAGGCCCGTGGCGCGAGCTCGGCGGCCTCCGCGGCGTCGGCGACGATCGACCACGTGCGCACCTGGGTCCAGGGCACGCCCGACGGTGACTGGGTGTCGATGGCGGTCCGCTCCGACGGTTCCTACGGCGTGCAGGAGGGCATCATCTCCTCCTTCCCCGTCACCGTGAGCAACGGCCAGTGGGAGATCGTCCAGGGGCTCGACATCAACGACTTCTCGCGCGCCAAGATCGACGCCTCGGTCGCCGAGCTCGTCGAGGAGCGCGACGCCGTCAAGGCTCTCGGCCTCATCTGAGCCAGACGCGACACGACGAAGGGCGCCGGCCACCAGGTCGGCGCCCTTCGTCGTCCCCGCCGCGCCGGTATGCCGTGCGCGTCCACGCGCTCCGTCAGCGGCGCCAGCCGCGGCGGGCCAGCTGGGCCTCAGCGGCGCCAGCCGCGGCGGGCCAGCTGGGCCTTCAATGACTCGGTGAGGTTGAGGCCGCTGCCTCGCGGTCGCACGTGCGTGCCGCGCAGCCGCCAGAACTTCGCCTCCGCCCACTTCGTGGCCTCGCCCGGGTGGCGCCACCACACGCCCATCAGCCGCAGGCGATGAACAAGCTTCTGGCGCATCAGTTTCGGCAGCGACACCTCCCGCTCATAGACCAGAGCGAGCTCGAACCGCTCGTTGACCACCCGCGGCGAGACGCGCGCCCCCACCGTCATGTTGAGCAGGTTGCTGCCGTGGATGACCTGAACCCACATCGGTGGCGCACTCACCTCACGCACCGGGCCCCACGCGCTCGCGCGGGCGTGCCGGGCGGCATACACCGTCTGCGGCGGACGCCCGGCGTGGCGTCGCTCGACGAGCGTGAGGAACGGGCTCGAGAGCTGGTCGTAGAGGTAGGTGTTGCCGCTGCGGTCGATCTGGATGCCCCGGGGGAAGTCGATGAAGAGGCCGTCGGTGGGGGTGAACTCCCGCTGCACCGCCGCCAGGAAGTCGCGGGCGATGCCGTCATCGCTGTCGAGGCGGGTGGTCAGGAGCCACGGTGAGATCGCACCCTCGCCGCCCCCCGCGCCGTCGCGTCGTGCCTCGATGGCTCGGGCGAAGATCGACGGAGACCACGGCTCGTGCGTCCAGATGGGCGTGAAGACCCCGGCTGCGAGCGACTCGACGTCGGCTCGGAAGTCGTCTGGGCACCGGTCGTCGAAGAGCACGAGCCAGGTGACGTCGGACGCACCCCGCTGCCCGAGCACCGACGACCAGCAGGCATCGACGAAGAAGCCCAGCCGATAGCGCAGCCACTCCTCCTGAGCCGGCTCGCCTGCGGTGAAGGCCGCGCTGAAGCGCGTCAGCAGGTAGTGGTCGAACGGAGCGGACGCGAGCCGTGCCGGGTGTGCCGAGCTCGCCATGGTGTGCCGTCGTGCCGTCAGCGGGTGACCGACACCGACGACCGCGTCACGGGGTCGTTGAGGTTGACCGTCGCCGACGCGATGAGCAGGCCGACACCGAAGGCCACGAGGATGATGACGTCGAGGGTGCGCGAGCGCACGTTGAGGCCGCCCGCCTTGCGGGCGGGACGGGCCACGAGCCGGATGACGGCGCCGAGCAGGAAGCCAGCCGCCATGATGCGGCCGCCCCAGCGCAGGTCGGCGAAGGCGATGACGAGCACGCCGGCCCCGACGATGGCGGCGATGAGCCACCACCACGAGAGGACGACGAAGCCGCTGCCGCGCCACTGCATCGGCGGCGCTCAGCCCTGCCCGGTGTGGTCGACGTGTGCCTCGGCAGCCTCGACGATGTTGGTCAGCAGCAGTGCCCGCGTCATCGGGCCGACCCCGCCCGGGTTCGGGCTGACCCAGCCGGCGACCTCCGCGACGTCCGGGGCGACGTCGCCGGCGATCTTGCCGTCGACGCGACTCACCCCGACATCGAGCACGGCGGCGCCGGGCTTGACCATCTCACGCGTGACGATGCCCGGCACGCCGGCGGCGGCGATGACGATGTCGGCCTGGATCACCTCAGCAGCGAGGTCACGGGTGCCGGTGTGGCACAGCGTCACGGTGGCGTTCTCGCTCTTGCGCGTGAGGATGAGGCCGAGGGGCCGCCCGACGGTGAGGCCACGGCCGATGACGACGACCTTGGCCCCCGCGATCGGCACGTCGAAGCGGCGCAGCAGCTCGACACAGCCCATCGGGGTGCAGGGAAGCGGCGCGGGCTTGCCGAGCGCCAGCCAGCCGAGGTTCATCGGGTGGAGGCCGTCGACGTCCTTCTCGGGGTCGACGCGCGACAGCAGGGCCATCTCGTCGAGGCCGGTGGGCTGCTGCACGAGGAAGCCCGTGCAGGCCGGATCGGCGTTGAGCTCGTCGATGACGGCCTCGACCTCGGCCTGGGTCGCGGTCGCCGGGAGGTCACGACGGATGCTCGTGATCCCGATCTCCGCACAGTCCTTGTGCTTGGCGTTGACGTACCAGTGGCTCCCCGGGTCGTCACCCACCAGGACGGTGCCGAGCCCGGGCACGACGCCACGCTCGGCGAGGCGGGCGACCCGCTCGGCGAGCTCGTGCTTGATCGACTTGAGGGTGGCCGAGCCGTCGAGGATGCGTGCCGTCACGGGTGACATCCTGCCATCCCCTCCCGCGCGGCTGCACCGACTCCCACCTCTGGTCGCCGGCAGCGGTCAGCCGGCGAGCAGACGCATCAGCGTCTGGACGTTGCGCTCCCAGGTGAAGGACTCGGCTCGGGCGCGGAGGGCCTGCCCCCGGCGCTGCCGTTCCGCAGGATCCACCACGAGCGCGTGCAGCGCATCAGCGAGCGCCGCGGTGTCGTGGGGGTCGACATAGACACCCTCGGGCCCGAGGTACTCCGGTATGCCGCCGCTCCGGGCCGCGACCACGGGCAGTCCCGAGGCCATCGCCTCCGTGACGACCTGCCCGGCCGGCTCCTCCCACTCGACCGGCATGCAGAAGAGGTCGGCGCCGGCATAGACGGCCGGGAGGGAGTGCCGGTCGACGAACGGCGTGAAGCGGACGAGGTCTCCGAGCGGCGCCGCCGCGCGCCTCAGCTCGACCTCGTAGGCCGACAGCCCGCAGGAAGGTCTAAGCCCGGCCGAGCCCACGATGTGCACTCGGAAGTCCTTGGTGCGTCTGGCGATCTCGTGAGCGGCAGCGACGAGGTGATGAGCACCCTTGTGGGGCACCACGTTTCCGACGAAGAGAATGGTGCAGGGCTCGCCTGCAGGCCTGTTGGCGGGCCGGAAGTGCTCGGTGTCGACACCGTTGTGCAGGACGTGGAGGTTGTCGGGACGCGATCCGAGACGCTGCGCGACCGTGTCGGCGAGGTAGTCGCTCACCGCTACCGTGGCATGGGTGCGCTCGATGACCCGCCGGATCTCTCGCGGTCTCCAGGTGCGGAAGACCTCGTTGCCGAGGTGGAGCACGATCCTGCCGTCGAAGCTCCGCGTCAGGCGCCGGGTGATGGCACCGGCATAGTTGTAGAGGACCAGCGCCTCTGCATCGGCCGGCACGGCAGCCAGCGCCTCGCGGTGGAACCGCGCGACGCACGGTCGCCGGCCCAGGGCCCGTCCGCAGACCACGTCGATCGCGCGCTCGGTGTCGGTCAGCCACTCTCGCTTCGTCGAGCGGGCCGAGCTGTAGGAGACGAGCGTTCCTTCCGCGTAGTCATGGGTGCGACGATCGCTCACCACGACGTACGTGCGGCCACCCATTGCCTCATGGGCGCGAGCCTGGGCATTGATCTTGGTGGACATCGCATTTCCGGTGTGGTGCGAGTACTCCGAGAAGACATAGGCAACCTGCGCGATCGGACTCACCAAGGGCACCGTGTTGCTCACGATCTCAGACACGCGCTCGACAGCCTCCATGGTCCTCTTTCGCTTACCGGGCAAGAGACTCAGCGGGCCGTGGGCCACGTTGTCGAGGATAGGAGAGGGCCGAGGCGCTGTCCCGAAGAACGATGATTCGGAGGCAACTCGTGTCGTGAGCCGGAACACCGGGACGCCGAAGAGACCTTGAGCCGGCGCATGACGGCGGCGTGCTCGCTCGGGCTTCGGGGACACAGACTGTGTTTGTCCCGGCGGAATCCCTACGGCCGGCTCGGGGGGCCACCTTGATCGAAGGAAGAACCGCACCGACTCGGGGCGGGCACGTGGCAGGGAGGCCGCGTGCCCGCATCTCGGCAGACGCGGCCCCTCAGCCGGTCAGCTGGTCAGCTGGTCCAACGCCACCGCGGGGTCCGCAAGGCGGTCACGGCCCACGACCGTCCTGTCGCGGACGAGCTGCTGGACGGCGTCGATGGTGTCCCACACGTTGACGTGCATGCCGGCCAGCACTCTCACGCCGTCGCCCTCGGGCACGACCCAGAAGGCCATGAACTCGTTGCTCGACGGCTCGCCGCGCAGCACGACCTCCGCACCCGACCCGCGGGGGACGTGGCCGGCATACTCCAGCCCCACGTCGTACTGGTCGGAGAAGAAGAACGGGACGGGGTCGTAGGTCACGTCGGCGCCTGCCATCGATCGGCCCGCCGCGAGGCCACCGTCGTTGGCGTTGGCCCAGTGCTCGACCCGCACGTGGGTGCCGAGGGTCGTGCTCTCCCAGTTCGCGACGTCACCAGCGGCCCACACGCCGTCGGCCGAGGTGCGCAGCCGGGCGTCGGTGACGATGCCGTTGTCGACCTCGAGTCCGGCACCCTGCGCGAGCCCGGTGTTGGGCGTGATGCCGACCCCGACGACGACCACGTCGGTCGGGAGCCGCTCGCCCGTCGTCGTCACGACCGCGTCGGCGCGCTCGGTGCCCTCGATGCGCGACACCCCCTCACCGAAGCGGAAGGTCACGCCGTGCGAGCGGTGGAGGTCGGCGAACCAGCCGCCGACCTGCTCCCCCATCACACCGAGCAGCGGCGCGGCCTGAGGCTCGACGACCGTGACACTGCAGCCCGCATCGGCGGCGGCTGCGGCCACCTCGAGGCCGATCCAGCCAGCCCCGACGATCACCACCCGAGCGCCGTCGGCGAAGGCCTCCTTGAGCGCCATCGACTCCTGCAGCTCGCGAAGGTAGAGCACCCCGTCGAGGTCAGCGCCGGGGGCGTCTAGCGCCCGCGCCGACGAGCCGGTGGCGAGCAGGAGCTTTTCGTACGAGAGGGATTCGCCGCTGCGCAGCGTGACGACGTGCTCGTCAGCGTCGAGCGAGGTGGCCGGGTCGCCGAGCCGCAGCTCGACGTCTTGGTCGGCGTACCACGCCTCCGGGTGGGTGAAAACGCTGTCGACCTCGTCGTCCCCCTTGAGCACCCCCTTGGACAGCGGCGGCCGCTCATAGGGCAGCCGGTCCTCCTCGGTGACGACGACGATGCTGCCCTTCGCGTCGTGCTCGCGGATGCCCTCGACCGCCCGCGCTGCCGTGAGGCCCCCACCGACGATGACGTATGCCGACCGGTCCGTTGCACTGTTCGCCGCGCTGCTCATGGCCTCAACTTTCACACGCCCGGGGCGGTCCGTCGAGGCCGGGGGAAGGGCGGGCTAGGAGGTCCAGGCGCGCCAGAGCGCGGCGTACTCCCCTTCTCGTGCGACGAGCTCGTCGTGGCTGCCCAGCTCGGCGACCCGTCCGTCGATGACGACGGCGATGCGGTCGGCGTCGTGCGCCGTGTGGAGCCGGTGGGCGATGGCCACGACGGTGCGGCCGGTGAGCAGCGCGTTCATCGAGCCCTCGAGGTGACGGGCGGTGCGCGGGTCGATGAGCGAGGTCGCCTCGTCGAGGACGATCGTGTGCGGGTCGGCGAGGATGAGCCGGGCGAGCGCGATCTGCTGCGCCCGGCCGGGCGTCAGCACCTGCTGACCCGAGCCGATGCGCGTGTCGATGCCCTCGGGCAGCCGGTCGACCCACTCGAGCGCGTCGACGGCACCGAGGGCCGCACGCACCTGCTCGTCGCTCGACCCCTCACGGGCGAGCACGACGTTGTCGCGCACCGACCCGATGAAGACGTGGTGCTCCTGCGTGACGAGCGCGACCTCGGTGCGCAGCACGTCGAGCGGCAGGGCGGTGAGCTCCACACCGCCCACGGTGACCGACCCCGTGCGCGGGCCGTGGATGCCCGACAGGAGGCGGCCGAGGGTCGACTTGCCCGACCCGCTCGGCCCGACGATGGCGAGCCGCTCGCCCGTGCGCAGGTCGAGGTCGATGCCGTGGAGCACGTCGTGACCGGCTCGGTAGGCATAGCGCAGGTCGTGGCCGACGAGGTCGCGCCCCACCGGCCGGTCCGGCCCGGCCTCGCGGTCGGGCGGCACCGTGGCGATGCCGAGAAGTCGCGTCGTCGAGGCGATGCCCACCTGCACGCGGTCGACGGTGTGCACGAGCATGTCGAACGGCCCCCACAGCGCCTCGGCGTAGAGGATCGCAGTGGTCAGCTGTCCGAGGGTTGCCCACCCCTGCGCGTAGCCGATGGCACCGAAAAGGAGCACGAGCACGCGCGGCATGCTGAAGGCGATGTCCATGACGACGAAGAGCAGGTTGCGCAGCGTCATCGTGTATCTCTCCGCCTGGCCGGAGACCTCGATGTCGTCGTCACCGCGACGCAACCGCTGCTCGCCGAGGCCGAGCGCCTCGACGGTGCGGGCGCCCTCGACGGTCTCGGTGAGCGTCGTGTTGATGCGCGAGTAGGTGCCGCCCTCTGTGAGGTAGCCCTTTGGAGCCCGCTTGAGATAGCGCCTCACCTGGAAGAGCGCGAGCGTCATGAGCACGATCGAGGGCAGCGACAGGACGAGCGAGTTGCTCACCATCGCGACGAGCGTGAGCGCGACGGTGATGCTCGCGACGATCGACTCGGGCAGCGCCCAGCGCACGCTCTCGCTCATCGTGCCGACGTCGCGGGTCACGCGGGTGACGAGGTCGCCCGAGCTCGCGCTCTCGACCCGCGACAGCGGCAGGCGCAGGATCGCCCGGACGATGAACTCACGGGCGGCGGCGAGGACGTTCTGGCCGAGCACCGTCGAGCTGATCTTGGCGGCGAAGGTGAAGAGGCTCTGCACGACGACGAGGCCGGCGACCACGAGTGCTGCGGTGTTGGCCCCCGCGAGGGCCGCGTCGACGCGCCCCGCCTCGACGTCGGCGACCGTCGAGTCCACGAGGTTTCCGAGCAGGCGCGGCACGAGGAGCCCGGCGGTGGCCGCGAGCGCGTTGGCGAGCACGACCACGACGACGAGCAGGCGGTGGTCGCCGAGCAACCGGCCGATGAATCGGACCACCTGGTGGTTGTCGGCGATGGGCAGGCCCGTGCGGGCGTTCATCGTGTCCGCGACGAACTCCTGCGCCCGCCGCTCACGCAGCAGGTGTCGCCGGTGCAGCGCGGCCACCCGCTCGCGCACGGACGCGGCAGCGGGCGGGCGCAGCTCGTCGGGCACCGCGGGCACCTCCGGCCCGGCATCCCACGTCGCA
The DNA here is from genome assembly GCF_006716675.1 of Humibacillus xanthopallidus. Classification (GTDB taxonomy): domain Bacteria; phylum Actinomycetota; class Actinomycetes; order Actinomycetales; family Dermatophilaceae; genus Humibacillus; species Humibacillus xanthopallidus_B. Next base: position 457,624 of record NZ_VFPM01000001.1, read on the forward strand.
GCGGACTCAGCCGCGACGACTGGGGAGAGCAACGGGCTGAGGTCGCCGGCGGCATACGGCGACGAGTCGACGCCCTGGAGCGTGCTGTCGGGGTGGCTCATCGCGCCTCCTCCCTGACGGGCGCGAGCGTGGGCGTGCCCTCGGTGCCGCGCACGACGACCGAGCGGTATGCCGCCGAGCTCGCGAGCAGGTCGGCGTGCCGACCGCGCGTGGTGGCCACGCCGTCCTCGAGGAGGATGACCTCGTCGGCGTGGTGCAGCAGCAGGGGTGAGGCGGTCATGACCACGGTCGTGCGGCCCGCGCGGTGGGCACCGAGGCGCTCGGCGATGCGGGCCTCGGTGTGGGCGTCGACGGCCGACGTCGGCTCGACGAGCACGAGCACCTCAGGGTCGGCGGCGAGCGCGCGCATGAGGACGAGCCGCTGGCGCTGGCCACCGGAGAGACCGCGACCGCGCTCCTCGAGCTCGCCCTGCCACCCTCCGGGGAGGGCGTCGAAGACGTCCTCGGCGGCGGCGGTGTGCAGCGCACGCTCGGCGTGCTCGCGGCTCAGCCGGTGGAGTGGGTCGACGGCGTCACGCAGCGTGCCGGCGAAGATCTGGGGCGAGGTGTCGCTGACGAGGATCGCCGCCCGCACCTCGTCGAGCTCGACGCTCGCGAGGTCGACACCGCCCACGGTGACGCCCCAGGGCTGACGGGCCCGCTCGTCGTCGCGGCGAGCCTGCTCCTCGCGCGCACGGGCCCGGGCCGAGCGCTCACGACGGGCGGCCCCGCCCTTGAGGTCCTCCGGGATCTCGTCGCTGACGAGCGCCCCCTCCTCGCTGTGGAGGTAGCGGCCGAGCCGGTCGGCGAGCGCGGCGCAGTCGTCGGGGACGGCCGAGACGACCATGGTGAGCCGGCCCGGCTCGATCGTCGCTCCCGAGGCGCCGTCGACGATGCGCGCGTGCGACGGCAGGCTCGCCGGCTCGGCGGGGTGCACCCACGGCGGACGCTGCGAGAGCACGGCCACGGCTTTGCGGGCGGAGACGATCGACCGGGTCCACTTCTGGGCGAACTCGACGAAGGTGCGCATCGGCTGGATGAGGAAGAGGCCGTAACCGAGGAAGCTGACGAGCTCGCCGACGGTCAGCTCACCCTGTGCCACCTCACGCGTACCGAGCCACATGAGCGCGACGACGAAGCTGCCCGAGAGGAGCACGCCCACCGACTCGACCGCGGCGAGCCAGCGGCCGGCGGCGACGCCGGACTCGCGCACGCGCTGTGACTGGGTGTCGTAGTTGCCACCGAAGGTCTGCTCACCGCCGATGCCGCGCAGGATGCGGAGGCCACCGACGATGTCGGTCGCCATCGAGGTGAGCTCGGAGTTGCGGGCGCGCTCCACGCCCTGCCACCGCTGCATCGGTCGCAGCAGGGGTGCACCGAGCAGGACGAGCAGGGGCGCGGAGATGAGGACGAGCAGGCCCATCCGCACCGACGTCGTGAGCACGATGCCGGCGACGACGAGGTAGGCGGCGAGCTGCGAGAGCGCGCGCGTCGTCACCTCCATGAGCGCGCCGAACTGGTCGCCGTCGCTGCCCGACACCGAGAGCACCTCGCCCGTCGGGGTGCGGCGGGTCAGCACGTGGCCGAGCTGCAGTGCCTTGCGGGTGACGAGCTTCGTCGTGCCGTAGAGGGCGATGAGCCACTCGCGGACGATGACCGTGTGGAAGGCGATGCCGCTCGCCGCACCGAAGACGGTGACGACGGCGAGGAGGAGGATCCACTGCATGGTCTTCGCCGAGTCGCCGGCGACGATGCCCGTGTCGATCGCGCGCCCGACGATCCAGGGGCCGACGGTCTGCGGCACCATCCAGATGAGGGCGACGAGCAGGCCGACCCAGAAGAGCACGCCGTTGGCCCGCACCATCCACCAGAGGAACCTCAGGGGGCTGCGGGTGTCGGGCTCGTCGGCGCCGCGTTCGGTGTAGGCCCGGATGACGGGCGGGAAGTCTCGCATGGCCCATCCACCCTAGGCCGGGCCACCGACACCGCCCCAATCCTTTTTGTCCTCGGCAGAGTGAGCGGCCGTATGCCGTATGCCGCGTGCTGCGGCCCCGCTCCCCCGCCCGTCGAGTGCCCACTTCCCGACACCCACCGCCCCGTCGAGTGCCCACTTCCCGACGACGTTTTCCACACCCCGGTGCGGAAGGTCGCGTTGATCCACAAGTCGATTCGCCCTGGAACATGACGAGAACGTCCTCGGGCAGTGTCGCCGTATGGATCTCCCCATCACGCCGTTCAGCGTCGCTCACGGCAGAGAGCTCGGCATGACCGATCGACAGCTCGATTCGGCGACCTTGAATCGGCCCTTCCGCGGAGTCCGATCCATCTCAGCGCCGTCGAGCCTGATCGAGCGGGCGGAGGCCCTGGCCTGCGTTCTGCCAGTAGGTGCGGCCTTCTCCCACACCACGTCCGCGCAGCTCCAGGGCCTTCCCCTCTCGTACGCGCTTGAAGCGGACGAGCGGCTGCACGTCATCCACCGAATCGACAGACCACACCTTCGCCGAGCCAACGTGGTCGGGCATCGGGCCGTCCATGCTCGAGCAGTCACAACGGTCCATGGTCTCCGAGTTGTCGGCCTCGCTGACACGTGGGTCGACTTGGGCGAGCTCGTCGGCCGAGGCAAGCCCCTGGGCCTGGATGACGCAATCGTCGTGGGCGATGCCTGCGCCACCGCACTGCGTAGCACCGCTCCTCTGAAGGCGGCACTGAGCCGGCGAGTGCGTCCACGTGGCAAGGCTCTCCTCACCGAGGCGCTGGAACTCATCCGGGTGGGCTCATGGTCTCCGCGCGAGACCACCGCGCGAATCATGTTCGTCCGGGCGGGCCTTCCCGAGCCGCTGCCCAACCAGGCGATCTTCGCATCGTGGAATCCCGAGGTCCTGCTGGGCTACGGCGACCTGGTCTGGCAGATCGACCTGCCAGACGGTCGGAAGGTCCGGCTCATCGGCGAGTACCAGGGTGCTGAGTTCCATTCAGGAGACTTGCAGCAGACGCATGACGACTTCCGATGCACACGGCTCGAGGACGACGGCTGGATCGTGATCGAGATCTGGGCCGTCGACATGGCCACCGCCTCAGCGCGTTGGGCGATCATCCGCCGCTTTGCCCAGGAGCTGCATGTGCCGGAGTCTGCGCTGACACTTCACGGGACGGATCCACGCTTCTTCTCCCGCCACGCGATCGATGCGGCGATCGCCCGCGACGAGCTCTGGCGCGCGCGTAGGGCGTGACGGTGTCCGTCGAGAACTGGGCACTCGACCGTCGACGGCCCCACGGCGTACGACCTGAGCCGTCGAGAAATGGGCACTCGACGGGGACGCACCACGTCCGAGAATGGGCACTCGACCCACGACGTCGAGAACTGGGCACTCGACCGTCGACGGCCCCACGGCATATGACCTGGGCCGTCGAGAAATGGGCACTCGACGAGGACGCACGACGCCGGGAACTGGGCACTCGACTGGACGGGGGATCCTCAGCCGTGCGTGGCCTCCGCGAGTGCCGCGAGGGCCGCGGTGAAACACTCGGCCGGAGGCGTGACGAGTCCCGCGCCGACCTGACCGGTGCCTGCGACGCGCCCGGCCATGCCGGTGTTGATCTGCGGCAGGATGCCGGTGCGCACGACCGCGGTGACGTCGATGCCGGTCGGCGTGCCGCGGAACTCGAGGATCGGCACCTGGTGGGCCGTGTGCTCCCCGACCGTGATGGCATACATCGTCTGCGTCGCCCGCAGCGCGAAGGGCACGTCGCCGCCGACGAACTTCACGATCGCCGGCGCCGCCGCCATCGCGAAACCGCCGATGCCGGCCGTCTCGGTGATCGCCGAGTCGCCGATGTCGGGGTTGGCGTCGTCGGGGCCGTAGGACCCGAGGAAGAGCCCTTCGGGGGTGTTGGCAGGGCCCGTGAACCACGCGTCACCCGTGCCCGAGACGCGGATGCCGAAGTCGGTTCCGTTGCGCGCCATTGTCGTCACGACGCTGGATCCCGGAATGCCATGGGCTGCAAGCGTGCTCAGCTTGCAGGCCGGCATACCGAGGTTGAGGAAGAAGTGCTCGTTGGCACCCGAGAAGCGCACAGCCTCAGCGATGTCTGTCGAGCTCGCGTCAGCGGTGATCATCGTCGGCAGCAGCTCGCGCAGGAGCATGAGCGAGCCGGCCCGGTTGCGGTTGTGGCCCTCGTCGCCCATCTGGAGCATCTGCGCGATGATCGCCTTGACGTCGACCGGTCCGGACGCGTCGACGCGGGCTCGCACCGCCTGCTGGAGGATCGGGCCGAGCACGGCGTTCATCCAGCGCAGCCGCTCGATGACCTCCGGCCCGTAGGCGCCGTAGCGCAGCACCTTGCCCAGCCCCTCGTTGAGCGAGCACCACGACGTGTTGTCGTGCACCTCGTCGCGCAGCTCGTAAACCCACATCGACGGCGAGATGACGCCGGCCATCGGGCCAACCGCGTCACGGTGGTGGCACGGCTCGAGGGTGATGCCGTCGCCCTTCTCGAGCTTCGCCTCCGCCTCCTCGGCCGTGTCGGCGAGCCCCTCGAGCAGCATGGCGCCCATGAGGGCACCCTTGAGCGGCCCTGAGGCGCGGGCGAATTCGATCGGCGGGCCGGCGTGCAGGAAGGTCCCGACCTCGAGGCCGAGCGCGTCGCGAGCGGGCCGCACGTCGACGAGGTCGGCTCCGGCAGCGGTCATGCGGCGCAGCGCCTCCGCGTTGGCGGCGGCACGCCGATCGTCGGCGAGGACGACGGCGAGGTCGCGCTCGGTGCCGGGCATCGGCGGCTGCCAGTCGACCTCGCTCACTGAGACCGCTTGGGCGCGAAGCGAATCCGCGAAGAGTCCCGCGCCCGCCGTTGCGACGACGATCTCGCTCGACAGCAACGTCTGGACGCCGACGAACTGCTCTCTCGATTGGGGTGGAGGTTGAGGATGCGATCGGGGTGCGGCGTCCGTGCCGACCGCGGTCCGCGCGTCACCGCTGCCGTATGCCGTCCCGCCCGTCCCCGACTCCAGTGGCCACGTGCGCCTGCCGAGGAGGTGGATCGCGTGGCGGGTGGCGTCGGCGTTGGAGAGCAGCACGGTGGCGCCGGCGTCGGCGAGCGTCTCAGCGCTGCGCTCGAGCCCCGGCGGGTCACCGGACGTGCCGGTGAGCGACACGACGACGGGGAGGTCACGGCCCGCCGCCGCGGCCGTCTCGCGCGCCGCCGTGATGGCGGCGGCGAGCTCCGGGGCGGGGTCGGGGTGGGCACCGTGACCGAGCACGAGGTCGAGCAGGAGAACCCCGCAGGTCGGGTCGGCCGCCTCGACGGCGATGCGTTCGAGCCGCAGTGACGGGTCGATCATCGGGTGCGCACGGCCCTGGGTCATGGAGTCGTCGCCGAAGTCGATGACGACGTGCCCGCTGTCGCGCAAACCCGGTCCGAGCGCGAGGTTAGGTCGCAGCGGGATGTTGGAGCGGACGTCGCCGAGGTACTCCGCCGCGATGAGCATGGCCTCGTCGGCCAGGGTGCCGCCGCAGAAGAGCCCGCGCAGCGACCCCTCGCCGATCTCGTCGCTGGAGGCTCCCGCCCACTCCGGCCACACGCGCTGCGCGCCCGGCCCGTCGCCCGCACCGTCGTCGGCGCCGACACCCGTTCCCGCCGCTGCGAGCAGCGCCTCGACTGCGGCGGTGAGGTCGGGGCGACCCGCCCCGAGCGTCGCCCACTGGACCGGCTTGCCGAGCCCCGCGGCATACGACTCGAGCTCGGCGAGCACCTCGGGGGCCGGAGGCTTGGAGACGACGACGATGCGCTCGGTGACCGGGTCGGCGGCCAGCGCGCCCAGCGCCTGGCGCGTCGAGCGGCCACCCACCGCGGAAGAGAGGTCGCGGCCGCCGACGCCGAGACAGTGGCTGACGCCGACGCCTGCGGCGTCGAGCAGGGCCATGACCTGCTGCGCGCCGGTGCCCGACGCCGCGACGATGCCGACGGAGCCGGGCTGCACGACGTTCGCGAAGCCGAGCGCGACACCGCCGACGACCGCCGTGCCGCAGTCCGGGCCCATGACGAGCACGCCGGCGCGCGCGGCGGCGTCCTTGAGGGCCACCTCGTCCTCGACCGGGACGTTGTCGGAGAAGACCATGACGCTGACCCCGGCCGTGATGGCGTCGAGCGCCTCGGCGACGGCGTGCGCGCCGGGCACCGAGACGAGGGCGAGGTCGGCCCCGACGGCCGTGATGGCCGCCGCCGTCGTGCGCGGGGCGGGCGCGGCGCCGAGGCCTGCCCCGAGCCCCCCGGTCGCCCCTCTGCGTCGGGTCAGCTCCTCGGCGACGACGGCGAGGGCCGCCGCGATGCCCTCGTCGCTGCCGCGGACGGCGACGAGCAGGTCGTTGGGCGATCCCTCGGGCACGTCGAAGCCCATGCCCCGGATGACGTCGAGATTGAGCTCGGTCGCCATGGCCACCTGTGCCGCATCGACTCCGGGCGCACCCGCCGCGGCACGCGAGACCTGCATGAGGCTCACGGAGTCGACGTAGCTGCCGGTGCGGCGCTCGACGTGGTCAGGCACGGTGGGCTCCCTCGGGTGGGGTGGTCGGGTGGGGTTCGAGCACGGCAAGGGCGCGCAGCGCGCCGGAGACGCCCGCGAGCAGGTCTCGCCCGGAGGAGTGTCCGATGGCGAGCACCCGCTCCAACACCGGGCCGTATGCCGTCCGGTCGGCTCTTGCCGTCAGGTCGGCTCTTGCCGTCTGGTGGGCTCCCGGGTGGACGGTGAGGGTGACGAGGCGCACGACGTCGGGGACGGCATACCCCGATGCAGCCGCGAGGACGAGCGCGGCCGAGAGGCTCGTCGTGCGACCGAGCGCCGGCAGCACCTGGGCACGCAGCGCGGCGAGCGCCCTTGCGGCGTCAGGGTGCCCGACCGAGGCGAGAGCGAGGAGCACTCCGCAGAGCGCGTCGTCACCGCTCGGGGTGAGACCGCGGCCGGCGCCGACGAGACCGAGCACGGCGTCGGCGAGCGGCCGCCCGGCTAGCGCTGTCACGGTGAGGTGGAAGGTGAGCTCGCCGAGCACTCCGGGGTCCGGGAGGAGCTCGGCATCGGCCACGGTGGGCACGCGCGGCGCGGCGTGCACGCGCGACGGTCGGGCGAGGCGTGACGCGACGACCTCGAGCGACGGCAGCACGAGGCGGCCGGCTCCGACGACGATGTCATCGCCCGGCTCGACCCCCCAGCGGAGCGCCGACGACGGTCGTGCGAGCCGCAGGCCGATGGGCAGGTGCAGCGCGTCGGCGGCGAGAAGGGCCAGCACCCGGTCGTGGGCGCCGAGCTCGACATAGACACACGTGTCGAAGACTCCGAGCACGCGGCGGGCCGTGGGGGCGCCGGCGACGGCACCCGCGACGAGCGGCGACACCGCAGCGCCGACCAGCTCGCTCCCGTGCACCCCACCCATCGTGCGCCGCCCTTCTACCGTCCTCTGCCGACGTGTCAACCGTCGCGGCCGTGCGCCGGCATGCGACCAGCCTCCACCCGGTCGGGTGGCGTGTCGTGACGCTATCCACGCTGGGTAGGGTGCGCTCATGGTGAAAGTTGCCAACGATGGGCGCCTCCGCGATGGTGACTTGCCAGCCGCGCCGTCGACGCGTCGCGAGTGGCGGTCCGAGGTCGACGTCTCGGGGATCTCGCTGCGCCTCATCGCGGGGCTCGCCGCCACGGCACAGGGCTCCGTGCAGGCCTCCGCCCAGCGGCTCGACGCCACGGTGGACAGCACGCTGCCCCTGCGTCAGGCGCTCACGCGGAGCCAGGCTGCTGACCGGGCCACGGACTCGGTGCGCAGCCACGGCTCCGTCGGCGTGCTCGCGCACTGCCTCGTGCTGACCGATGCGGCCGAGCTCACCGCCATCTCGGGCGGCGACGGCGACGCCATCGAGGCCCCGGGTGTCGTCGAGGCGCTGCACCGGGCCGGCGCGGCGGGGCTCGTGGCGTCAGGACTCGGCCGGACGGCATACCGCGTGGTCGCGGCAGCAGCGGAGCGCAGCGGACTCCCCCTCATCGAGGTGCCCGAGGGTCACATCGGCGCGTTCACGACCGAGGTGCTGAGCGCCATCCTCGAGCACCAGACGGCGATGCTGCGCCGCCTCGAGGACGCCGACCGCGCGCTCGTGCAGATCGTGCTCGCCGGCGGGTCGCTCGACGAGCTGTGCGAGCAGGTCGTCGGCTTCCTCGACGGGGCCGCGATGGTGACGACCACGGACGGGCGGGTCATCGCGCGGGCGGGGTCGGCGCGGGAGCTCAGCCACGCCGAGGGCCTCGACTGCTTCGACCGGACCGGGCGGCTGCTCACGGAGAGCGAGCCGATGGGCCTCGCCCGCGACGAACGCACGGGCGCGACGCGAGGGTCGGGGCGGGCGGCCGTGCGGATCGTCGCAGGTCACCTCGACCACGGCGTGCTCATGGCGTTCTGCAGCCACCGCGACCTCACCGCCGACGACGTGCGCCTGCTCGAGCGGGCCGCCACGGTCGCGGCCCTCGCGATCACCAAGGACCAGGCCGTCGCGGCTGTCGAGAGCAAGTACCGGGCGGAGTTCCTCCGCGACGCCCTCGCCGGGCGGGCCGGGTCAGCCGCCGACGCAGCGGCGCACGCGGCGTCCCTCGGGTGGGACATCGACCGACCGATGGTCGTCGTCGTCGCCGAGACCGACGAGGACGACGACCGGACGAACCGCGACCCCGAGGAGGTGCGCTTCCTCCAGCAGCGCTTCGCCAGGGCGTGGACCCACGCGATGGCGGTGCGCGACCCGCGCGGGCCCGTCATGGGCTTCAGCCGCGAGGTCGTCGCGCTCGTCGGGGTGCCCGCTGACGCCGACACCGAGCGGCTCATGCGCTCGGTGACCGAGCTCGTGCGCGTCGTGCGCGGTGACGGTGGGGGCGGTCGGCGGAGCTTCTCCGCCGGCGTGTCGCGGCCGATCACGTCGGTCGAGGCCCTCCCCCAGGCCTACGACGAGGCACTGTCGGCGGTCACGGTGGGGCGCCAGATGCACGGCGACGGGGCGCTGACCCACGTCGATGGCCTCGGCATCTACCGCCTGCTCGCGCTCATCCCGGAGGGCGCCGACCTGCGCCGCTTCGTCCAGGACTCGCTGCGTGAGCTCGCCACCGACGACTCGCCGGAGTATGCCGGGCTGCGCGAGACGCTCGCCATCCTGCTCGACACGAACATGAACGTCGCCGAGACGGCACGACGGCTCTTCTTCCACTACAACACGCTGCGCTATCGCATCGGCAGGCTCGAGAAGATGCTCGGCCCCTTCTCGACCGACCCCGAGCTGCGGCTGACCCTCGCGCTCGCGCTCAAGATCCACGCCATGCGCGGCCTCTGATCGACAGAGCACTCCGTCGGCAATCGAAAGAGCAGTTCGTCGCCTCAGTGGATCCGCGCGGTCACGCAGCCCACGATCGAGAGAGCAAACCGTCAAGCACAGCGCGGAGCCGACGGAGTGCTCTTTCGATTGGCGGGGGGCCGACGGAGTGCTCTTTCGATGGGGTGGTCTGTCGGGTCAGGGGCGTGTCGAGCGACCCAGGAAGAGGGTGTCGCCGACGGCATGAAGCTCGGTGAAGCCGAGGTGGCGGTAGAAGCCCACCGCCCTCGGGTTGCCCACCCCCACGCCGAGGTGGACGCCCGGCGAGCCGGCTGCGGCGAGGCGCTCGAGCAGGGCCTCGATGAGCCGCCGACCCCAGCCGCCGCCCTGCCACCGCGGCAGGAGGTCGATGTGCAGATGTGACGGGTGGTCGGCGACCACGACGTCGGGGGCACGTGCCGGCCGGTGGATGAGCGCCACGACACCGGCGTCTGCCGAGCCCGGCGTGTGCCTGGCGAGTGGGTGGCGCTCACGCAGCGGCGGCCACCACTCACGCTCGCAGCGGTCCTCGAACGCCCGGGTGTCGAGGGCGCCGAGCGTGTAGCCCCCCGCCCCCATGCCGTCGTCGAGCACCAGCGCGAGCCCCGGCTCGAACGCGAGGTAGGGGCCGACGTAGACCTCGCCGAGCAGGGCCGGCTCGGCATAGCTCCCGGTAGCGTCGGCGCCGGAGTCCCCGGTGCGCAGGCAGATGTCATAGAGCGCCCCTCGGTCGCGAGGCTCGTAGGGCCGCAGGGGAGAAGACACGGATACATCATGACCTGCCAGCAGACTCGCCCCGGCGTGTATCAACCTTTGACGAACGCGATCCCGGGTTGCGGGAGTAGTTTTCGCCCATCCCGCAGTGGGAGCAGGGGACCGGATCCGCGTGACGCGCGGCGACCATAGGAGTCGGAATGGCTTTGGGCTGGAAACTTCACGGCGACGGCAGGACCTTGGGGCCCGACGACGTCGTGGCCCCCGACGAGCGGCTCACGTGGGGCAGGACCGCCGGGCTCGGCGCCCAGCACGTCGTGGCGATGTTCGGGGCGACCTTCGTCTTCCCGCTCGTCATGGGGCTCAACCCGCAGCTCGCGATCATGATGAGCGGTGTCGCGACGATCTGCTTCCTGCTCATCGTCAAGGGCAAGGTCCCGAGCTACCTCGGCACGTCGGCGAGCTTCGTCGGCGCCGTCGTCGCGATCCGGGCCCAGGGCGGCACCTCCCAGGACGTCACGGGCGCCATCCTCGTGGCCGGTCTCGTGCTGGCCCTCGTCGGTGTCGGCATCCACTTCGCCGGCTCCGCCGTGCTGCACAAGGTGCTGCCGCCGGTCGTCACCGGCGCCGTCGTCATGCTCATCGGCTTCAACCTCGCCCCCGTCGTCGCCAACATCTACTGGCCGCAGGACCAGTGGGTGGCGCTGCTCGTCATGCTCTTCACCATCGTCTGCGCCGTCGCCTTCAAGGGATTCGTCTCGCGCATCGCGGTCTTCCTCGCGCTGATCTTCGGCTACGTCATCTCGTGGCTCTTCGACCAGATCTTCGGCCAGATCACCTCCTACGACGCGGGCGCCGGCAAGGTGACGACGCACTTCCGCACGAACTTCGACAACATCGCCTCGCAGCCGTGGTTCGGCCTGCCGCCGTCGACGACGATGGGAGCCGACGGCAAGGAGATCGTCGGCATCCACGCCCCGTCGTTCTCGGTCGCCGCGATCCTCCTCGTCCTGCCCGCCGTGGTCGCGCTCATCGCCGAGAACACCGGCCACGTCAAGGCCGTCGCCGAGATGACGAAGACCAACCTCGACCCCTCCATGGGCCGCGCCATCGCCGCAGACGGCGTCGGCACGATGATCGCCTCCTCTGTCGGCGGCTCTCCGACGACGACGTATGCGGAGAACATCGGTGTCATGGCCGCGACGCGCGTCTACTCCACCGCGGCCTACTACGTCGCGGCCGCGGTCGCGATCATCTTCGGGCTCTCGCCGAAGTTCGGAGCGCTCGTGGCCTCGGTGCCCGGCGGGGTGCTCGGCGGCATCACGGTCGTGCTCTACGGCATGATCGGCCTGCTCGGCGCGAAGATCTGGAAGGAGAACGGCGTCGACTTCGGCAACCCGATCAACCTCGTGCCGGTGGCCGCCGGCATCGTCATCGGCATCGGCAACGTGACGCTCGTCTTCTCCGACAGCTTCTCGCTCGGCGGCATCGCCCTCGGCACCATCGTGGCCGTCGGCGCCTACCACCTCGCCCGGGCCATCGCCCCGTCCGAGCTGCGTGACCGGGCCGACGCCGCCGGAGGCACGATGATCTCCCTCGGCGAGAGGGAGGGAGACTACGGCGACGCCGACGGCATCGACGACCTCTACCAGGACGCACCCGGCGGACCGGACCGGCGGCGCTGACCCCGGCTGAGCCGGACGGCATACCGCACCCGTGGGCCCCCGATGCGTCATCGGGGGCCCACGGTGTTGACGGCACAACCTGACAAGAGCGCGGGCCCAGGGATGCGACCAGCCCCCTAGTGCCCGCGCCGATCGGAAGGCAGGATCGATTCGGTGAAGCCAGCCCCCTTCGTGCACCACGCGCCGCGCACCGTCGGCGAGGCCGCCGCCGTGCTCGGGCAGGTCGGCCACGACGGCAAGGTGCTCGCCGGCGGGCAGAGCCTCGTGCCGATCCTCAACATGCGCCTCGCCGCGCCGGCCCACCTCGTCGACATCAACGGCGTCGAAGGGCTCGACGGCATCGTCGTGGGCGACGAGGCCGTCCGCGTCGGCGCGCTCGTGCGGCACGCGGCGCTCGCCCGCTCCGAGGAGGCGTATGCCGCCCTCCCCCTCCTGCGCCAGGCGACCCTCAACGTCGCCCACCCCGCCATCCGCAACCGCGGCACGACGGTGGGATCGATCGCGCACGCCGACCCCGCAGGCGAGATGCCTGCCGTGCTGGCGCTCTGCGACGGCGTCGTCGAGGCCGTGAGCACCCGAGGGACTCGAGAGATCGGCTGGCAGGACTTTTTCGCCGGGCCCCTCGAGACCACCCTCTCCATCGACGAGCTCGCTGTCGCAGTGCGATTCGGCCGCTTCCCCGCGGGCACGCACACCGCCTTCAGGGAGTCTGCTCGGCGCCACGGCGACTACGCGCTGGCTGGCGTGGGCGTCAGGGTGACGGTCGCCGACGGCGTCGTCACCGAGGCCCGCGCGTCGTTCGTCTCCGTCACCGACGTGCCCTCAGTGCTCGATCTCGGTCCCGTGCTCGCGGGCACCGAGCCCGGGTCCACGGCCTGGGGCGTGGCGGTGGACGCCGCCGCCCAGGCAGTTCGCGACCACGTGCAGCCGGAGAGCGACATCCACGCGACGAGCGACTACCGGCGGATGCTCGTCGGCGAGCTCACCCGGCGCGTGCTCGACGAGAGTGCCCTTGCGGCAGAAGGAGATCGGTGATGACGGACGTTGAGACGCTTCATGACGTGACGGTGACCGTCAACGGGGTGCGGCGGACGGCCGCCGTGCCGGCCCGGCGCCTGCTCTCGGACTTCCTCCGTCACGACCTGCGCCTCACCGGCACCCATGTCGGCTGCGAGCACGGGGTGTGCGGCGCGTGCACGGTGCTCGTCGACGGCGCGCCGATGCGCTCGTGCCTGATGTTCGCCGTGTCGGCGCAGCAGCACGAGATCACGACGGTCGAGGGGCTCGGCTCCTCGACCGACGCACGAGTGGCCCCCACGGGTGAGTCGTTGAGCCCGGTGCAGCAGGCCTTCGCCGAGTGCCACGGGCTCCAGTGCGGCTTCTGCACCCCGGGCTTCCTCACGACGGTCACCGCCTACCTCGAGGAGAACCCGACGCCGACGAACGAGGAGGCGCGCGAGGCGATCTCGGGCAACCTCTGCCGGTGCACCGGCTACCAGAACATCGTCAAGAGCGTCCTGCGCGCGGCTGAGATCACGGCCGAGCGGCGTGGCGAGGCGGCTGCCTCCGGCGGCGGGGAGCCCGCATGACGACGCAGATGTTCGGTGCACCGATTCGGCGCAAGGAGGATCCTCGACTCGTCAGCGGCGGCGGTCGCTACCTCGACGACCTCGGGCACGACGCCCTCGCTGCCGCCTTCGTGCGCAGCCCGCACGCGCACGCCCGCATCGTCGAGATCGATGCTGCCGACGCGGTCGACGTCGAGGGAGTCGTCGGCATCTACGTCCACGAGGACCTGCCCGGTCGCGTCGGCGAGCCGCTGCCGCTGCTCATCCCGCACCCGACGCTCACGCACGGGCGCACGGGCCATGCCCTCGCCCGCGACGAGGTCAACCACGTCGGCGAGGCGGTCGTCATGGTCGTCGCGACCGACCGCTACGTCGCCGAGGACGCCTGTCAGCGCATCCGCGTCACCTACGAGCAGCTGCCGCCGGTCGTCGGCATCGAGGCCGCCCGCGACGGCGTCCGGCTCGTGCACGACGACGTGCCGGGCAACGTCGCCGCCCACATGCTCCAGGAGGTCGGCGACGTCGACGCTGCCCTCGCCGCTTCACCGCACACCCTCACCCTCGAACTCGACATCGAGCGCAGCGCCTGCACCCCGATGGAGGGGCGCGGGGTCTACGCCCGCTGGGACGACGAGCGCGGCGAGCTGCGCCTCTGGTCCTCGACGCAGACCTCGACGGGCGTGCGCGCCGCCGTCGCCGCCAAGCTCGACCTGCCGCTCGCCAAGGTCGAGTGCATCGCCCCCGACGTCGGTGGCGGCTTCGGCGTCAAGATCGTGCACCCCTGGCCCGAGGAGGTGCTCGTGCCCTGGGCGGCCCGGCTGCTCGGCCAACCGGTCAAGTTCACCGAGGACCGCCGCGAGCACTTCGTCTCCGCCGCCCACGAGCGCGGTCAGCTGCAGACGGTGACCATTGGATTCGACGACGACGGAAGGCTGCTCGCGCTCGACGTCAAGCTCTGGCACGACAACGGCGCCTACACGCCCTACGGGATCATCGTGCCGATCATCACCTCCACCCAGCTGCTCGGCCCCTACAAGCCGGGCGCGTACCGCTGCGAGTTCTGGTCGCTCTACACGAACACCGTTCTCGTCACGCCCTATCGCGGCGCCGGCCGCCCCCAGGGCTGTTTCGCGATGGAGCGGGCGATGGACGCCATCGCCGACGAGCTCGCCCTCGACCGCACCGAGGTGCGTTCGCGCAACTTCATCCTCCCGAGCGAGATGCCCTACGACCACGGGCTGCTCTTCCAGGACGGCCGGCCGCTCAAGTACGACTCCGGGGACTTCCCGGCGAGCCTCGCCAAGATCAAGGCGCTCGTGGGCTGGGACGACTTCGCGGCATACCGTGCGACGGCGGAGGCCGAAGGGCGCCGCGTCGGGCTCGGGATCGGGTGCTACGTCGAGGGCACCGGCGTCGGACCCTACGAGGGCGGCCACATCCAGATCGAGACGAGCGGCCGCGTCAACGTCTCGACGGGACTGACGTCGCAGGGCCAGGGCCACGAGACCGTCTTCGCGCAGATCGTCGCCGACGAGCTCGGCGTGCGCCTCGAGGACGTCCACGTGACGACGGGCGACAGCCGCAAGATGGCGTACGCCGTGGGCACCTTCGCGTCGCGCGCCGCGGTCATGAGCGGCAGCGCGATCGCCCTCGCGGCCCGCAAGGTGCGGACCAAGGCGCTGCGCATCGCTGCCGACGCGCTCGAGGTGTCACCGCAGGACCTCGAGATCGTCGAGGGCACCGTGCGCGTCAAGGGCGCACCCGCGACGTCGATGTCGCTCGGCACGGTGTCGGTGCTGTCGAACCCGCTGAGATATGCGTTCGACGAGGCCGCCCAGGCCGCAACGCAGTTCGCGGGCACCTTCGACCCCGACAAGCCTCCGGTCGCCGATGACGACGAGCCCGGCCTCGAGGGGCGCGACTTCTACTCCCCCACCCAGGCGACCTTCGCCAACGGCATGCACGCGGCGATCGTCGAGACCGACCCCGTCACCGCCGAGATCCGCATCCTGCGCTACTGCGTCGTGCACGACTGCGGCACGATGATCAACCCGATGATCGTCGAGGGCCAGGTGCACGGCGGGGTCGCCCAGGGCGTCGGCGGCGCCCTCTACGAGCGGATGGCCTACGACGAGTCGGGCCAGCTGCTCAACGCCTCGTTCATGGACTTCCTCGTGCCCTACGCGTCCGAGGTGCCGACGATCGAGACCGACCACCTCGAGACGCCGTCGCCACTGAATCCCCTGGGCATCAAGGGCGCCGGCGAGGCGGGCTGCATCCCCGTGTCGGCCGTCATCGCCTCCGCGATCGAGGACGCCGAGGGATTCCCGATCACCCGGATGCCGATCTCACCCAACGACCTCTGGGAGCTGCGCCGCCGTCACGCCGCCGGCGAGATCCCGTCCCTGCACCGCGCGACCCGCACCGCACCCAAGGAGACGACGGCATGAAGATCACCGGCACCTCGAGGCTCGCGGCGCCGCCCCACCAGGTGTGGGACGCCGTCCACGACCCGGCGGTCCTCGCCCGCTGCCTGCCCGGGTGCGAGCGCCTCACGGAGCTCGCCGACCACCACTACGCGATGACCGTCACTGCGGGGGTGGCCGCCATCAAGGGCACCTACGACGGTGAGGTGGCCCTGCTCGAGCCCCAGCCGCCGACCTCCTTCGCGATGCGCGCCTCGGGAGTCGGCGCACCCGGCACGGTCGACGCGCTCGTCGTCGTTCGACTCGCCGAGACCCCGCTCGGAGGCACCGAGCTCACCTACGACGCCGACGCCTCCGTGGGTGGTGCCATCGGTGGCGTCGGGCAGCGGATGCTGTCGGGCGTCACGCGCAAGATGGCAGGTGAGTTCTTCGCCGCCCTCGACGCCGACATCGCCGGCCTCAACGGCGCGGGCACGGGGGTGGCCACCCCGCCGCTCGCGGGTGGCCCCGAGGCCGTCGGCGCTGCGCCGGCCCCCATGGCGGGCGCAGGGAGCGCACCGCGGTCCTACCCCGGGCGAGCCTCGCAGCCGTCCGGGTCGGCACTCGAGGGGCCGCGAGGCTTCGCCCTCGGGGTCGTCGCCGGCGGCGTCATCGCCCTGCTCGGGGTCGCGCTCGGCGCACGGCTCGGACGGAGGCGCTGACGTGCGCGCGTTCACCGCGGCCGCTGTCCAGATCGCCCCAGTGGCAGCCCCGCTCACCGCCGAGACCATCACGACCAACGTCGAGCACTGCGTGGAGAGGACGCGGCGCTGTGTCGCCGCGACCGGGGCCGAGCTCGTCGTGCTCCCCGAGACGGCCACCACCGGCTTCACCCCCGGCTGCTCGAAGGAGGAGCTCTGGGACCTCGTCACCGAGCTGCCCGGCCCGATGACCGAGCCCCTGCAGGAGGTGGCCCGTGAGCTCGGCGTGCACCTGTGCGTCGGCACCTACGAGCGCGGCCCCGAGCGCGGGGTCGTCTACAACTCGTCGGTGCTCATCGCGCCCTCGGGCGAGGTGCTCGGCGTCTATCGCAAGACGCATCCCTTCTGCTCCGAGATCGTCACGGGCGGCGGGTGGGTGACGCCCGGCGACACCGTCACCGTGTGCGACACCGACCTCGGCCGCATCGGCATGATCATCTGCTTCGACGGCGACTACCCCGAGCTGTCACGCATCCAGGCCGTCCAGGGCGCCGAGGTCATCTGCCGCCCGTCGGCCCTGCTGCGCTCGGCCGACATCTGGGACCTCACGTCCCGCGCCCGCGCCTACGACAACCACGTCTACGTCATCGGCGCGAACGCCGTCGGGACTGACCCCGCCGGAGTGCTCTACTTCGGCAACTCGCACATCGTCACTCCCATCGGCCACGTCGTCGCCCGCGCCGCCACCCACGAGGGGTGGGTCACCGCCCGCCTCGACCCTGCCGAGGCCCTTGCCTCCCTGACACCCGGCTCCAACATCGGGCAGTCCTTCGACCACCTGCGCGACCGCAACCTCGATCTCATCCGCAACCACCGCGACGACCTCGAGCGGCCCGCCGAGACACCGTTCGCGCACGCCCCCATCCACCGCGGCGAGGCCGGCTGATCGAGAGAGCAGCTCGTCGCCTCGACGACTCAGGCACCAGCCCGTATGCCGGCCGCTGATGTCACGAGGCCGCAGCCACCCTGGGGGCGGGCGACCTAGGAGGACGCCCAGTCGTAGATCACGGAGGTGCGCAGGAGCATGTCTGCGGCAGAACGGTTCTCGCGGCTGATGACGACCCAGAAGAGAACGATGGGGACGAAGACGCAGAGCAGGGCGCGCCACAGGGCGATGAGCGGCCGCACCCGGTCACCGCGCGAGTTGACGACGCGCAGCCCCAGCAGGCGCGCGCCGTAGGTGCGACCCGTCGTCGCCCAGGCGAGGGTGAAGTAACAGACGAGGAAGCCGAGGAAGCAGGCGAAGAGGAGGCCGAAGCCGGGGTCCGGGAAGCTGAACCCTCGGGGACTCAGCACGAAGTAGGCAGCGACGACACCGGCATACCCCAGCGCGACAGCGGCCACGCCGACGGCGGCGTCGACGCACGCTGCGAGCGTCCTCGTGACGATGCCGGCGCGGTGGCCCTGCACGGACCGGGCCGCGGTCGGCACCGTGACGCGCGCAGCGCCGTTCTGGGGGAGGTCCTCAGGCAGCTCCATCGTGCCCGCCTCAGTGGTCGGATCCGTTGGGTGCTGCCGGCACGGGGGCGCCGCCACGGTCTCGGGGCGTCGGCTGGCCCGGTGAACGCTCCTGCCTGCGCAGGATCCGATCGACGACGTGCGACACCCGCTCGTCGGCGCCGATGCCCTGGCGGCGGACCTCGCGCAGACCCTCGGAGGCCATCGAGCCGGTCGAGCTGCGGATGATGCCCGGAAGGTCGATGCCCTCGACGACGAACTCCGCCAGCTCGATGAGGTCGAGCTTGGCGATGACCTTGTCGAAGTCGGCACGGGCGACGACGGCGTCGACGTCGATGCGGTCGATGATCCGCTCGAGGTCCACCCCGGCGACCACCTCGTCGATGTCGACCCGGTCGATCGCCTTCTGCAGGTCGGCCTTGGCCACCACCGAGTCGACGTCCACGCGGTCGATGACCGCCTGGATGTCGGCGCGGGCGACGATCGCGTCGACGTCGATGCGGTCGATGATGCGCTGGAGGTCCACCCCGGCGACGATGCCGTCGATGTCGACCCGGTCGATCGCCTTCTCGAGGTCAGCCCGAGCCACGACCGCGTCGACGTCGAGCTCGGCTGCGAGCGCGTCGAGGTCGACGTGCTTGCGCACGAGCTCGTTGACGTCGACGTAGCCGAGCACGGAGTCGACGAGCCCCGGAGCGACTCGTCGGGCCAGCGCGTCTGCCCGCTCGAGCGCCTCGCGACGCTCGCGATCGCCCAACCTCAGCAGCTCGCGGACCCAGGATTGCCGACGCGCCACCCGTGCGGCCTCGACGGGGAGCTTGACGGCAGCCCGCAGCGGAGCGCCGACGAGGGGGAGGGCGCCGGCACGCCGCGCCGCCTCGAGCGCGACGACGGCGAGGCCGAGCACCGCGTCGGCGGCATCGGCGCCCGTCCAACCGGCACCTCCCTCGGGGATGCGCGGCGCAGAGGGCGACGCAGACACGGGGGCATCCGGCGGTCCGAGGTGCACGGCAGCCTCCTGACGACGATGTGGTGGGCCAACACCACCATCATCCGCTTCGCAGCGACGTCGCGCGTCATCTCCATCGGGTGACCCGAGAGGCGCAGGGGCACTGCTCCCCGGAGGACGAACCACCCCTTTCCCCCACCTCCACCCCAATCGAAAGAGCAGTTCGTCGGGAGGCCGCCCGCGGCCGAGCCGACGAACTGCTCTTTCGATCGGGTGGCCGGCTGCGCGTTCGACGGTGTGGTCAGGGGGTGCCCGTATGCCGGAGGCGGGCCACCTGGGCCAGCAGGTGTCGCTGCTCGGCGACGTTCACCGCCACGGAGGCCGCGCGCTCGAGGTGGTCCGCCGCCGCGTCGGTGTCACCCACCATCTCGAGGAGGTGCCCACGCACGCCGAGCCACCGTTGCGTGTCTCCCAGACGGTCCGCGACGGAGTCGACGAGTCGCAGCCCCTGCTCCGGCCCGTCAGCCATCGCGACCGCGACGGCACGGTTGAGCGTGACGACGGGGTTGCCCGTGACCGACTCGAGCAGCCCGTAGAGCTCAGAGATCTCGCTCCAGTCCGTCGCCTCGGCCGAACGCGCCCGGTCGTGGGCAGCCGCGATGGCGGCCTGGAGCTGGTACTCCCCCACATCGCGGTGCGCCATCGCTCGTCCGAGCAGGTCGACTCCCTCCGCCGCCAGCCCGCGATCCCACAGCGAGCGATCCTGCTCGGGCAGCGGCACGAGCCGACCGCTGACGTCGGTGCGCGCCGGCCGGCGGGCGTCGAGCAGCAGCATGAGGGCGAGCAGGCCCAGGGCCTCGGGATCGCTGGGTGAGCCCGCCACGAGGAGCCGGGTCATCCGGATCGCCTCACCGCAGAGGTCGACCCGTTGCAGCTGCTCCCCGCGCGTGCTCGTGTAGCCCTCGTTGAAGACGAGGTAGAGGACGTGGAGCACCGACCGGAGCCGTTGGTCGCGATCGGCACCGGACGGCATACGGAAGCGCTCGCCCGACTGGCGGATCTGCGTCTTGGCGCGGCTGATCCGCTGCGCCATCGTCGCCTCCGGCACGAGGAAGGCTCGCGCGATCTCAGCCGTGGTGAGGCCACCCACGGCGCGCAGCGTGAGCGCGATGGCCGACGCCGGCGTCAGCGCGGGGTGGCAGCAGAGGAAGAGCACCGTGAGGCTGTCGTCCCGGTCGGGTGCGTCCGTCGCGGGCACGTCCCACGCGACGACCCGGGCCTCGCGCTCGCGGCGCGCGGAGTCGCTGCGCCAGGTGTCGACGAGGCGCCGCGACGCCACGCGGACGAGCCATGCGCGAGGCTGGTCCGGCACGCCCTCCCCCGGCCACCGTCGCGCCGCGGCGATGAGGGCCTCCTGGGTGGCGTCCTCGGCACCGTTGAAGTCGCCGAACCTCCGGCTGACGATGCCGACGACCTGCGGCGCCAAGGTGCGCAGCAGGTCGTCGACCGCGTGGGTTGGGCTCAGCGGACGCCCTCGGCAGTGCGCAGGAAGTCATCCATGGAGTCGGCGTCGGACGGCACGTCGTCGTCGTCCATCACCTGCCGCACGTGGATCGGCTGGGCGAGGGGCACGCCGCCGGGTCCGGGGACCGCCGACAGGCGCGCGGCGATCTCGATCGCGCGCTCCTCGGAGTCGACCTCGACGATCTGGAAGCCGGCAAGCCACTCCTTGAACTCCTGGAACGGGCCGTCCGTGACGACGGGCGCGCCGCCGGAGGAGCGGACGATCTTGGCGAGGTCTGGCCCCGTCAGGATGGTCGACCCGACGAGCTCGCCGCGTGCGACGAGCTCGTCCATGAGGGCGCCGTAGTAGTCGAGGTGCGCCTGCACCTCTTCGGGCGCCCACTCGGACATCGGGGTGTCGGCGTTCCCGGGCTGGAAGTCGACACCGATGAGGTACTTCGCCATGACTGCTCTCCTTCGTGACGGCGTGCCCAGCGTGGCACGCTCATCCCTCAGACGGAGCCGAGGTGCGGTTCTCGACATTGGCAGGTTGTGCCAACGCCACCGCCCTGAGGGCTGGGTTGGATTCTTCCCATGACGCGACGAATCCGCATCGGCATCGACACCGGGGGCACGTTCACCGACGTCGTCGCGCTCGACGAGGACTCCGGCGACGTCGTGACGACGAAGACCCCGTCGACCCCCGGCAACCCCGCCGACGGCTTCCTCACCGGCGTCCGCAAGGTCCTCGACCGCATGGGCGCGAGCGGCGACGACATCACGTCGGTCTCTCACGGCACGACCGTCGCGACGAACAAGCTGCTCGAGGGCAAGGTCGAGGCCCTGGGCTTCATCACGACCGAAGGCTACGAGTTCGTCCTCGAGATCGCGCGCCAGGCCGTGCCCGACGGCTACGGCAACTCCTACTTCTGGGTCAAGCCCCCGCGCATCGTCCCGGCCGACCACGTCAAGACGGTGGGTGGGCGAGTCGACTTCGAGGGCAAAGAGATCCGCCCCTTCGACGAAGAACGCGCTGGGGCGGTCGCCCGGTGGTTCAAGGATCGCGGCATCACGACGATCGGCGTCTGCTTCCTGCACTCCTACGCCGACGACAGCCACGAGCTCGCCATGCGCGACGTCCTGCGCCGCGAGCATCCCGACGCCGTCGTCTCGATCAGCTCGGAGGTGCTGCGCGAGTACCGCGAGTACGAACGCTCGATGACGACCCTCGTCGACGCCGCGGTCAAGCCGAACGTGTCACGCTACGTCGCGAACATCCGCGCCCGGCTCGACGACTTCCTCGCACCGCCGGTCGATGTATCGACGCCTGCCCTGGCCCGCGCGGATACATCGGCCCGGCTGCCGTTCTGGGTGATGAAGAGCAACGGCGGCGTGCTGTCGGCCGACGAGGTCGTCAACCAGCCGATCACGACGGTGCTCTCGGGACCTGCTGCAGGCGCTCTCGGCGCCGGCCTCATCGCGAGCCGCGCCGGCTTCGACAAGGTGCTGACCTGCGACGGGGGCGGCACGTCGACCGACGTCTCCGTCGTGCTCTCCGGCGAGCCGACCCTGACGACCGAGGGGTCGGTCGGCGCCTACCCGAGCAAGATCCCGATGATCGACGTCGTCACCGTGGGCGCCGGCGGAGGCTCGATCGCGTGGATCTCACCCGAGGGCTCGCTCAAGGTCGGCCCCCAGTCGGCCGGCGCGGACCCCGGCCCACTCTGCTACGCCAGGGGCGGCACCGCGCCGACCATCACCGACGCTCACGTGATGCTCGGACGCATCCCCCCGCACCTGCTCGGCGGCGAGATCCCCCTCGCGGTCGAGGCCGCGCGTGCCGGCATCACCGAGCTGGCCGAACGCGTCGGTCTCGACATCGACCGTTGTGCCACAGGGATTCTCGAGATCTCCGCCTGGAACCAGGCCAACGCCCTGCGCCAGGTCAGCGTCAAGCGTGGTCTCGACGTGCGCGACTTCATGCTGACGACCTTCGGCGGCTCGGGCTCGCTGCTCGCCTGCCGCCTCGTCGACATCCTCGGCCTCGCCGGCGTCGTCGTGCCGCAGAACCCCGGCAACGTCTCTGCCTTCGGGCTGCTGACCGTCGACGTGAAGAACGACTACGTGCAGACGTCGGTGGCGCGGCACTCGACCCTCGACCATGCGGCGGTGCAGCGCACCTTCGACGAGCTCACCACCAATGCCGCCAACGCCCTTGATGCACAAGGGTTCTCGAGAGATGCCCACCGCTACACGCGGACCGTCGACCTGCGCTACTTCGGCCAGGCCTACGAGGTCCGTGTCCCCGCGCCCGACGGCGCCGTCGACGAGGGGTATGCCGCCGCCCTCGCCTCGCGCTTCCACGACGAGCACCGCGCGCTCTACGGCTACGACTTCCGCGACGACCCGCGCCAGCAGGTCGAGTGGGTCAACCTGCGCGTCACCGGAATCGGTCCGATCACCCGCCCGGTCCTGCGCGAGCTCGACCCGGCGGAGTCGTCCACGGAGAGCATGCGGGCGCGCGCCCATCGCGGCACCCGCCCGGTCTGCTTCGACCCCGACACCGGCTATGTCGACACCGACCTCTGGTGGCGCCTCGACCTGCTCGCCGGCGACGTCATCACCGGGCCCGCCGTCATCGAGGAGTTCGGCTCGACCGTCCCCGTGCACCCGGGATTCGGGGTGCGCGTCGACGCACTCGGCAACCTCGTCATCACCAAGGAGGCCTGACATGTGCTTCTCCTGCCAGACCGCCGCCGTGCGGCTCGCCCCCGCTGACCGCGCCGGGCACGGAGGAACCAGCCCCGCGAGCCGGCCGGACGGCATACCCGCGGGGAGGGACGACGCCCCCGTCAACCCGGCGGGCCTGCCGACCGCCTATGAGCACGGCAACCGCCTGACGCCAGAGGGCACCACGGTCGACCCCATCCTCGTCGAGATCGTCGAGGGCACGCTCGCGAGCGTCGAGATGGAGGTCGAGACCGCGATCGCCCGGACGTCACGCTCCCCCATGATCCGCGACGCGCACGACTTCCGCGCCGGCATCCACGACCGCCAGCTGCGCAAGCTCACCGGCCGCTCCTACAGCGCCCTCGTGCATCCCGTCGTGCGCGACTTCCCGCTGGCGGAGATGGAGGAGGGCGACGTCTACTTCCACAACGACGTCTACGAGTCCGAGGGCGGCATCGGCCACCTGCCCGACCTCTGCGTCACCGTGCCCGTCTTCGCGGACGGCGAGGTCGTCGCCTTCGTGCAGGCCTTCGGGCACCACGACGACATCGGCGGTGGCGTGCCGGGGTCGATGCCGAGCCACGCGCGTTCGGTGTTCGAGGAAGGGCTCTCCGTACCGCCGATCAAACTGTGGGACAAGGGAGTTCCCAACGAGGCAGCACTGCGCATCATGACGCGCAACAGCCGTATGCCTGACAGCCTCGCTGCCGACCTCGACGCCGAGTGCTCCGCCTGCCTCATGGGCGCGCGGCGCCTCGCCGAGCTGTTCGAACGCTACGGCCGCGACACGATCGAGGCGGCCTTCGACACCATCCTCGACCGGACCACCGAGACCTACCGCCGCGAGATCCTCAGCAAGATCCCCGACGGCACCTACGTCTGGGAGGACTACGCCGAGCACGACGGCGTCGACGAGCCGAGGCTGCACACCCAGCGGATCACGCTGACGAAGCAGTCGACCGGCGGGCCGGGGCGCTCCGACCAGTACCCCGAGGGCGGCCCGAAGCTCGTCATCGACTTCACCGGCACGGCGCCGCAGGCGAAGGGCCCGATCAACCACTGCGGCGACTACGTCGGCGGCAACTTCCTCAAGAAGTGGCTGGCGCCGATCCTGCGCAACCTCGCCGACACCCCCGAGCGGATGGCCGAGCTCGACGTCAACGAGGGCATCGTGCCGCTCATCGAGATGCGCTTCCCCGAGAAGGGCACCCTGCTCACCCCGATCTATCCCGCACCGACCAACGCCCGCACCTTCGTCATCCTGCGCCTGCTCGGTGTCCTCGCCGGCGTCGTCGCCAAGGCCGTCGACGGCAGGATGCCGGCCGACCAGGAGACGATCCGCTACACCGGGGTCTACGGCAAGGACCGCGACGGCAACGACTACCTCATGCGCGAGGTGCTCGGTGGCGGGTCGGGCGGGCGCTACTACGCCGACGGCGAGGACACCATCCACGTCGTCCCCGACAGCCGCAACCTGCCGACCGAGTTCACCGAGAGCCGCTTCCCGTTCATCGTCGAGCGCCTCGGCCTCGCCGTTGACTCAGGCGGTGCGGGGCTGCACCGCGGCGGTCTCGGCTACGAGAAGCACCTCCGCATGCTCCAGGACGCGCGCTTCATGTCGATCGCGGACCGGTCCATCCTCGCCTGCTGGGGAGTCAAGGGTGGCAAGGCCGGCGCTTCCTTCGAGGTGACGATCGACCTCGGCGGCCCCGACGAGCGGGTGGTCGACGCCCTCGCGGACGCCGAGCCCGTGCGCGCCGGCCAGGTCATCCGCATCCGCACGACCGGTGGCGGCGGCTGGGGCGACCCCCTCGACCGGCCGCTCGCCGACGTCGAGCGCGACCTGCGCTGGGGCAAGGTGTCGTTCGCGGGCGCGCGTCGCGACTACGGCGTCGTCGCCACCGGCACCATCGACGAGCCGGTCATCGACGCCGAGGCGTCGGAGCAGCTGCGGGCGCAGCTGCGCTCCGAGCGGTTCGGTGAGCAGCCCTTCTTCGACCGGGGGCCTGGGTATGCCGCCCTGGCCGAGGGTCGCACGACCGCCGAGGTCGACTGGCTCTGACCTCTCACCCCCGGTGGCCCTGCACGTCAGGGGCGCCGGAGTCAGGGGGCGCGGCCCGTCAGTCGATGTCGCGTTCCTCGATCGTCTGACGCACCGTGTGCGTCGGCGTCGCAGAGCCCGCCGGGCGCTCCTCCCGCGTGACGATGCGCTGGCGACGGCTGCCCTTGCGCGCGTGCCAGATCATGCCGCCTCCGGCGACCATGAGGATGATGCCGACGATGGTCAGGTTGATCACCGAGGTGTTGGCCCGCACCGCGAAGGTGAGGATCGCCCCCAGCACCGCGAGCACGACTCCGGGTCCCACAGTCCACCTCCGTGACGACGGCAGCACACGCCGCTTGCTCTCTCTCCGAAGAGATTACATCCGCTTCCCTACCCGTGGCGCCCCAGCACCCACCGTCGTCAGGGCCGGAAAGCGCTTCCCGGTGCGGGTCGCGCCCAGGCAGGCCCCGACGCAGGCCACGACGCAGGCCACGACGCAGCCCACTCTGCATCCGGGAGGCACCCACGCATCAGCCCTGCCGGGACAATGTGCCAACGGGAGCGCCCGGGTTGGGCAGGACGTGACAACGCGACCCCGGGGGTCCGCTGCCTAGGCTCACCGCATGACGAGCGCCTTCCCCCTGCGAGGCACGCCGTGAGGGCAGTCGTGGCGCTGGGCGGCAACGCGATGATCGCGCCCGACGGCACGGCCAGCCCGGAAGCGCAGCGCGCCGCCATCGCCGTGGCGATGGGGCCGGTCGCCGACCTCGTGGCAGCCGGACACGACATCGTCGTCACCCACGGCAACGGACCGCAGGTGGGCAACCTGCTCGTCAAGAACGCCCTGGCCGCGCAGGTCGTGCCGCCGGTGCCGCTCGACTGGTGCGGCGCCCAGACCCAGGGCACCATCGGCTTCACCATCCTCGACGAGCTCGAGGCCGCCCTCGCAGCGCGTGGAGCGACCCGCCCCGTCGCGGCTCTCGTGTCGCGCACTCGGGTCGACGCCGACGACCCGGGATTCGACCGACCGACGAAGCCCGTCGGCCGCTACCTCCCGCGAGACCAGGCCCAGGTGCTCGTCGAACACGGCGAACGATGGGAGGACCGGGGGTCCAAGGGGTGGCGTCGCGTCGTCGCCTCTCCCGAGCCGCTCGAGGTGCTCGAGACGCCGACGGTGCTGACGCTGCTCGCCGCCGGTCACGTCGTCATCGCGGCCGGCGGCGGCGGCATACCCGTGGTGCGGCAGGCCGACGGCACCCTGCGCGGGGTCGAGGCGGTCATCGACAAGGACCTCACGGCGGCGCTGCTCGCCACGGCTGTCAGAGCCGACGTCCTCGTCATCGCCACGGACGTCGAGCACGTCGCCGTGGGCTGGGGCACTCCGCACGAGCGAGCGCTCGGCGCCGTCTCCCCCGAGGAGCTCGAGCGGTATGCCGCCCAAGGCGAGTTCGCCTCTGGCTCAATGGGTCCCAAGGTCGAGGCCGCGCTGCGCTTCGTGCGCTCCGGTGGGGCTCGCTCGGTCATCACCGATCTGCACCGCATCGCCGACGCCCTGGCCGGAGACTCCGGCGCGGCCGGTCGGGTCGGCACCATCATCGAAAACCCTGAAAGAGAAAGGTGATCCACGTGCCCGATGCCATCGAGGTCCGCAAGGTCCCCATCCACTCCGTCGCGGACGCCTCCGAGCTCGCCCGGCTGATCGACGACGGCGTCATGGCGGCCGACCGAGTCATCGCCATCATCGGCAAGACGGAGGGCAACGGCGGCGTCAACGACTACACCCGCATCATCGCCGACAAGGCGTTCCGCGAGGTGCTCGTCGAGAAGGGTGCCCCGGCCGACCAGGTGCGCCAGGTGCCCATCGTCTGGTCCGGCGGCACCGACGGCGTCATCAGCCCTCACGCCACCATCTTCGCGACGGTGCCGCCCGAGCAGGTCGAGCCCTCCGACGAGCCGCGACTCACCGTGGGCTTCGCGATGAGCGAGCCCCTCCTGCCCGAGGAGATCGGGTATGTCGCGATGGTCACCAAGGTGGCCGACGCCGTCAAGGTCGCGATGGAGCGGGCCGGCATCACCGACCCGGCCGACGTGCACTACGTGCAGACGAAGACGCCGCTCCTGACGATCCACACGATCCGCGACGCCAAGTCGCGCGGCCACGAGGTCTGGACCGAGCACACCCACGAGTCGATGGACCTGTCCAACGGCACCACCGCACTCGGCATCGCCGTGGCCCTCGGCGAGATCGAGATGCCGACGGACGCCGACATCATGCGCGACCGCTCGCTCTTCTCCTCCGTCGCGTCCTGCAGCTCCGGCGTCGAGCTCGACCAGGCGCAGGTGGTCGTCGTCGGCAACGCCCGGGGCATCGGTGGCCGCTACCGCATCGGGCACTCGGTGATGCGCGACGCCCTCGACGCCGATGGCATCTGGGAGGCCATCAAGGACGCCGGGCTCGACCTGCCGGACCGCCCGCACTGGACCGATCTGCAGGGCCGCCTCGTCAACGTCTTCCTCAAGTGCGAGGTGAGCCAGGACGGTCAGGTGCACGGTCGGCGCAACGCGATGCTCGACGACTCCGACGTGCACTGGCACCGCCAGATCAAGTCGGCGGTCGGCGGCGTCACGGCGTCGGTGACGGGTGACCCCGCGGTCTTCGTCTCGGTGTCCGCTGCCCACCAGGGTCCCGACGGGGGTGGCCCGGTCGCGGCCATCATCGACGTGGGGCAGGGCGAGCCCACTGGTTACACCTGGTCGCGCTGACCGCACCCCGATCGAGATAGCAATCCGTCGCGCCCGGGGCCAATCGAAAGAGCACTTCGTCGGCCCAGCCCCGCGGTCGACGCGCTCTCTCGACCGGGGGGCGGCAGCTCTTCCGATCAGCGCTCGGTGACGACGAGGGCCTCCTCGGCGCGGTCGGGAACGGCGACCGAAGGCTGCTCCGAGCGGTGCTCGTGCACCGCGAGCCCGACGACCGAGGCGAGCACCACGACGAAGCCGAGCCACTGCGAGCCCGTCAGGGTGGCATCGAGTGCCACGACGCCGACGAGGGCCGCCGTCAGCGGGAACGCCAGCTCGGCGAGCGTCGCCCGTGATGCCGGCGTGCGACCGAGGGCGCGGTAGTAGAGCAGGAGCGCCAGCAGTCCCGGGAAGATCGCGAGCAGCAGGATGTTGGGCACGGCCTCCGTGCCGATGGCGAGCGAGGTCGAGGTGAGGCCGCTCAGCGCGAGCAGCGAGAGCAGGCCGACGCCGAAGCGCAGGGCGGTGAGGTGCGAGAAGCTCAGTTCGGCGCTGGCTGCGCGGCCGAGCACCGTGCCCGCCGCCCAGAGCGTCGCGGCCCCCACGGCGAGAGCGGCCGCCGTCGCGCTCGACACGCTGACACCCAGCGGGTCCGCGAAGGCGAGCAGCCACGCCCCCACGACAGCCGGGACCGCGAAGAACGCGAAGCTGCGCTTCAGCCGCTCCCCGAGCAGCAGAGCTGCGAGAGCCAGGGCGATGAGGGGCTGGAGCTTCTGGAGCACTTGCGGCGTGATCGGGTCACCCATGCGGAAGGCCGCCGTGAAGAGCGTCGTCGCGAGCGCCGAGGAACCGGCCCCGATGACGAGCACGCTCACCTTGGTCCGCGTGCTGGAGGCCAGCAGCTGACGCACGGCCGGGACCAGCCACGGGCTGACGAGCACGACGAGGACGAGGTGCTCCCAGAAGACGACTGCGAGCGCTGGGTACTCCTTGGCCAGCGGTCCGCGCCACAGCGCGGACAGGCCCCAGAACGAAGCGGCCAGGGCGACGAGCCAGGTGAGGTCACTGCGGCCGGCGCCGCGCCGGGCGAGGTCGGTGTCGGTCATGCAGGTCAGCCTGCCACCCGACGCCAGCCATCCGCACGCCCCACCCCGATCGAAAGAGCAGTCCGTCGGCCCCTCGGGGACCCCGCGCTCGCGCGCCCCGGCGACGAACTGCTCTTTCGATGAGGGGGTCAGTGGGCGAAGTGACGGGTGCCGGTGAAGTACATCGTGACGCCGGCCGCCTGAGCCGCTGCGATGACCTCCTCGTCGCGGATCGAGCCGCCGGGCGCGACGACGGCACGCACCCCCGCGTCGAGCAGGATCTGGAGTCCGTCGGCGAAGGGGAAGAACGCGTCGGAGGCCGCCACCGAGCCGCGCGCCCGCTCCTCGGCTCGTCGCACCGCGAGGTAGCAGGAGTCGACCCGGTTGACCTGACCCATGCCGACACCGACCGCCGCACCGTCGTGGGCGAGCAGGATCGCGTTGGACTTCACGGCGCGGATCGCACGCCAGGCGAACTGCAGGTCGGCGAACGTCGCGTCGTCAGCAGCCTCGCCGGCCACGAGACGCCAGGCCGACGCGTCGTCGCCGCCCGTCACCGCTCCGTCCTCGCCGCGCACGACGGCGTCGACCCGATCGACCGTCTGCACGAGCAGGCCCCCGCTGATCGGCCGGGTCTCGACGCGGTCCGCGTTCTCGGCCAGGCCGGCAGGCAGGCGCAGGATCCGGAGGTTCTTCTTCGCGGTGAGGATCTCGAGCGCCTCGGGCTCGTAGTCGGGCGCGATGATGACCTCGGTGAAGACCGGCTTCGCGGCGGCCGCCATCGCCACCGTCACCGTGCGGTTCGCGGCGATGATGCCGCCGTAGGCACTGACCGGGTCGGTCGCGTGCGCCCGCTCGTAGGCCTCCTCGATCGTGCCTCCGACCGCGATGCCGCACGGGTTGGCGTGCTTGATGATGGCGACCGTCGGCTGGTCGCCGTGGTCGTGGGCAGCCCGCACGGCGGCGTCGGTGTCGACGTAGTTGTTGTAGGACATCTCCTTGCCGTGCAGCTGCTCGGCAGAGGCGACACCAGGACGCCAGTGGCGGTAGAGGGCAGCCTGCTGGTGCGGGTTCTCGCCGTAGCGCAGGGCCGCCGTGCGGTCGAAGCTCGCGCCCGTCCACGCCGGGAAGCCGGTGCCATCGGTCGTGTCGGCGTACGCGTTGCCCATCCAGCTGGCCACCGCGACGTCGTAGGACGCCGTGTGCACGAACGCCTCGGCCGCGAGTCGCTGGCGCTGGGTCAGGGTGAAGCCACCGGCTCCGAGGGCCTCGACGACCTCGCCGTATGCCGTCGGGCTCGTCACGATCGCGACGCTCGGGTGGTTCTTGGCCGCGGCACGCACCATCGACGGGCCGCCGATGTCGATCTGCTCGATGCACTCGTCGGGCGTCGCGCCCGAGGCGACGGTCTCGCGGAACGGGTAGAGGTTGACGACGACGAGCTCGAACGGCTCGACCCCGAGATCGGCGAGCTGCTGGACGTGGTCGTCCTTGCGGGTGTCGGCGAGGATGCCTGCGTGCACCTTGGGGTGCAGGGTCTTGACGCGGCCCTCGAGGCACTCCGGGAAGCCGGTCAGCTGCTCGACGGGAGTGACCTCGATGCCGAGGGCGGCGATCGTCCTCGCGGTCGAGCCGGTCGACACGATGCCGACGCCTGCGGCATCGAGCGCGCGGGCGAGGTCCTCGAGACCGGTCTTGTCGTAGACGGAGACGAGCGCGCGCCTGATCGGACGGCGGCCGTCGGTGGCACCTGTTGCGGTGGTCATGACTGCACTCCTGGGTCGTGTGACGTCGGTCGGTCCGTGGCCCCCAGAGGGGTTCGCACGGTATCGATCTCGCGAGGCACCCAGGCGTTCGATGCTCCCGACGTCACTCCCCGGTGGTCACCCACCTGCGCCAGTCGTGTGCGACCAGCCTACCGTCGATCGAGAGCAGCTCGTCACGGCCGACGGACTGCTCTCTCGATCGACGTGGTGCCGACGGACTGCTCTCTCGATCAGCCGATGCGAACTCGTCGACCCTCGACGGCGAAGCCCTCCCGGGCGAGCCGGGCCACCATCTCGACGAGCAGGTCGCGCTCCTGCACCTTGATCCGCTCGTGGAGGCTCTCCTCGGTGTCGTCGTCGTCGACGGTGACGACGCGCTGCTCGATGATCGGCCCGGTGTCGACGCCGGCATCGACGACGTGGCACGTCGTGCCGGTCACCTTGACCCCGTAGGCGAGGGCGTCGCGCACGCCGTGCGCGCCGGGGAAGCTCGGCAGCAGGGCCGGATGCGTGTTGATGACCGGCTGCGCGCCCAGCGTGGCCGGC
Organism: Humibacillus xanthopallidus; assembly: GCF_006716675.1. Lineage (GTDB taxonomy): Bacteria > Actinomycetota > Actinomycetes > Actinomycetales > Dermatophilaceae > Humibacillus > Humibacillus xanthopallidus_B. The sequence continues at coordinate 488,985 of NZ_VFPM01000001.1, forward strand.
CCGAGGATCCGCATGAAGCCCGCGGTCACGACGAAACGGGGGCCCGCAGCCGAGACGTGCTCGGCGAGGGCGACGTCCCATGCGCCGCGGTCCGCGAAGTCTCCCGGAGGGCACACGAACGTCGGTATGCCGGCCCGCGCGGCACGCTCGATGCCCTCGCACGGGCGGTCGGCCCCCACTGCGGCGATGCGCACGGGGTAGTCGGAGCCCGACGCGGCGTCGATGAGCGCCTGCAGCAGGGTGCCCGAGCCCGACACGAGCACGACGACCGGCACGTCGCCGCCGCGGCCCTGATCGACGACGGTGGTCGGATCGCTGGCGGCGGCGTTCGTCACGGCCCGAGTCTAGCCACGCGGACCAGCTCCGCTAGGCCGTCGACGGACGGGGCCCTGCCGACCGACCGCCCGCGCCCGTGGGCGAGGATGGGGCCATGACCGAGCCGAGCCGCGAGCAGGAGATCGTCCTCGCCCGAGAGCGCGCGAAGCGGTCCCTGCCGCTCATCGGCTTCGTGCTGCTCGGACTCCTCGCGATCTCGCTGCCGCTCCCGAAGCGCTTCGTGGCCGCCCTGCCACTGCTCGTCGCCGCCTACCTCAGCGTGCAGCTCCTCCGCTTCCTCAAGGACCGTCCGACGAGCGAGAAGCTCTGGACGGCCCTCAGCCTCGGCATCATCGTCGCGATGCTGCTGACGCTCGTCGTGCAGGTCGTCTTCTACGGACCGGTCAGCGACTACGAGCAGTGCTACGACCAGGCGCAGACCGCCACGGCGCGCGCCTCGTGCGAGCAGCTCCAGCGCTCCGGACTGCTCGGCACCCTGCTCAACTGACGAGCCGGCTCACCTGACCCGTGCTGCTCAGCTGACGACCGGCGCGTTGCTGTCCTTCGGGGTCTGTGGGGTCGACTCCGTCGAGCCCGCCGCGTCCGCCGCGTCGACCGCGCCCGCCGCGTCCGCCGCGTCCGCCGCGTCCGCCGCGTCGACGGCCTCCACCGCCGCGACCGTCGCTACAGCAGCGCCGGCTCCCTCGGTCTTGTCGGTCTCGCCGGTCTGCGCCCTCACGCCGACCGGCTCATCCTGCTCCGGGTCCCCGGTCGCCACGGCCGCGCTCTGCCTGCCCGCGAGCCGCTCCCGCACGATCGCGACGCCCACGAAGGCCAGCGCGCCGAGCAGGACCTCGGCCGCCAAAGCGCCGAGGAGCGGCAGCAGCGGCACCCCGACGGATCGGAGACGGTCGACCCCGACCGCGCCGTTGCCAAGCGCCGTCACCGCGACGACGGCGACGACCGCGATGAGGCCGGCCACCACGGTGGCGCTGACGCGGGCGCGGAGGTTGCCGAAGAACTCGAGCTCGCGGTCGACACCCCACCCGATGAGCACCCCGGCGGCGACGGGAAGGAGGAGCACGGCATACAGCAGCGTCGGGTAGTCGGCCGCCTCGGGGACGGCGCCGAGCACGGGCACGAACGGCAGCAGTCCGGGGGCCGCGGCGGCGGGCGAGACCGTCGAACCGAGGGCGAGCGAGAAGCCGGGGCCCGCGACGAAGCCGAGGGCCCACGTCACGGCGTTGCCGAGGAGCGCGAGCTGCGCGAGCCCGACGATGACCGCTCCGCCGACGTTGACGCCGTAGTCGGACTGGATCGAGGCGACCGCCGGGAAGGTCAGGACGAGACGGAGCACGACGGCGCCGGCGCCGATCGCGAGCAGCAGGCCGGCGCCGAGCCAGCCCACCCGCCAGACGGCCGGCAACCACGTCGGCCCGCGGCGGAAGAGCGTGCGCACGAAGGCGGGCGACTCCTCGTCGTCGGGGCGCAGCAGCACGAAGCCCAGGGCGACCGCCGGCACGAGCAGCGCGCCCGGGACGGCGGCGAAGCCCGGCGCGGCCACCCCACCGAGGGTGAGCAGCGCGAAGACCCCCGCCATCAGCAGGTAGCCGCCGAGAAAACCGGGCACGACCCCCCGCAGCGCGGTGTCGCTCCAGGCCGCGGCGCCGACCGCCGCCCGCTGGGTCACGGCGAGGCGGCGGGCCCAGCGGTAGGCGATGTAGACGTTGACGGCGAAGAGCAGCAGCGGCGTCAACGACACGGCGACGCCGCCCGCACCGATCGACTGACCGTGGCCGAGGAACCAGATGCCGCTGCCGACGGAGACGGCCGAGAACCAGCCGACCGAGCTCTCGGGGGCAGCCACCCAGCCGACGAGCGCCGGGAGGACGACGACCACCCAGGTGCCGATCGCCGCCAGGGCGCCAGCGCGCAGGGACGCCGGGATCGCGGACGGCGGACGGGCGGGCGTGGCCAGTGGTCTCACTCCTGAGGTCGTGCGGTGACGGGTGCAGGGCTTCGGTCCATGGTCACAACTGACGGCGTTCGGAGCGAGCACCCACGCCGAGCGGGGGCGTCCCGAACTGTGAGGCACGGAACGCCTCCGTTTCGAGATCCTTTGTCGCTTTGCGGGCACACACTGGAGGTGAAGGGGATGGAACGCCATGCACATCAAGCACCTCGGACGACTGGCCGCACTCGTCACGGCCCTTGCACTCACCAGCACTCTCACCTCACCGGCGCCGCCGCCCACGGCCGCCGCACCCCCGGCGACCGTCACGACGGTGGCCGCCGCCCCGGTCGCCTACGCCGGCACCGTCTACTTCACCTTCGACGACGGGCCGCACGCGACGTGGACGCCGAAGATGCTCGCGGTCCTGCGGAAGTACGGCGCGAAGGCCGTCTTCTTCGAGGTCGGTCAGAACGTCTCGTGGTACCCGTCGATCACCCGCTCGCTGCGCTACTACGGGATGAAGATCGGCAACCACACGTGGAGCCACCCCAACCTGACGCTCTTGTCGACCGCCTCCGTGACGTGGCAGCTCAACAAGATGGAGTCGGCGCTCGGGTACCGGCCGCGCTGCGTGCGCCCGCCCTACGGCGCGACGAACAGCCGCATCGCGACGATCATCGCCAACCGGGGTCAGCGGCAGATCCTCTGGACCGTCGACCCGCGTGACTGGGCGCGCCCCGGCACGTGGACCATCGTCAACCGGGTTCTTGCCAACGTGCGCCCCGGCTCCCGGATCCTCATGCACGACGGCGGTGGTGACCGCTCGCAGAGCGTTGCCGCCCTCGACATCCTCATCCCGAAGCTGCGCGCACGCGGCTACGTCATCGGCCTGATGGCCTGCTGACGACTCCCGCGCCGGGCGGCCACCCGTGAGGGAGGCCGCCCGTCGACAGCGTGGGAGCGGGGTGCTCAGCCGGCGAGGCCCTGCATGATCTCGCGCATGAGCTGGGCCGTCTCGGACGGCGTCTTGCCGACCTTGACGCCCGCGGCCTCGAGGGCCTCCTTCTTGGCCTGGGCGGTGCCCGAGCTGCCCGACACGATGGCGCCGGCGTGGCCCATCGTCTTGCCCTCGGGGGCGGTGAAGCCCGCGACGTAGCCGACGACCGGCTTCGTCACGTGCTCCTTGATGTAGGCCGCGGCGCGCTCCTCGGCGTCGCCGCCGATCTCGCCGATCATGACGATCGCGTCGGTGTCGGGGTCGTTCTGGAACGCCTCGAGGCAGTCGATGTGCGTCGTGCCGATGATCGGGTCGCCGCCGATGCCGACGGCCGAGCTGAAGCCGAAGTCACGCAGCTCGTACATCATCTGGTAGGTCAGCGTGCCCGACTTCGACACGAGGCCGATGCGGCCGCCGCCCGAGATGTCAGCGGGGATGATGCCGGCGTTGGAGACGCCGGGAGTGATGAGGCCGGGGCAGTTGGGGCCGACGATGCGCGTCGTGCCCTTGTCCTTGGCGTAGTTGTAGAACTCGGCGGTGTCCTTGACGGCGACGCCCTCGGTGATGACGACGGCGAGCGGGATGCCCGCGTCGATCGCCTCGAGCGCGGCGGCCTTGGTGAAGGCGGCCGGCACGAAGATGACGGACACGTTGGCCCCGGTCGCGTCGATGGCGTCCTGCACGGTGCCGAAGACGGGGACGGTGACGCCGCCCTCGAAGTCGACGGTCGTGCCCGCCTTGCGCGGGTTGACGCCTCCGACGATGGTCGTGCCCGACTTGAGCATGCGCTGCGTGTGCTTCATGCCCTCGGAGCCGGTCATGCCCTGGACGATGACCTTCGAGTCAGCATTCAAAAAGATCGACATGGCAGATGTGCCTCAGTTCCTTCTCTAACGACTCGGGGTCAGTTCGCGGCCAGCTCGGCGGCCTTGCGGGCCGCGCCGTCCATGGTCTCTTCGATGATGACGCGGGGGTGGTTGCGCTCCGCGAGGATGCGCCGGCCCTCCTCGACGTTGTTGCCGTCGAGGCGCACGACGAGCGGGCGGTCCTCCTCGTCACCGAGCGCGTCGAGCGCGCCGACGATGCCGTTGGCCACGGCGTCGCACGAGGTGATGCCGCCGAAGACGTTGACGAAGACGCTCTTGACCTGCGGGTCCGAGAGGATGATGTGCAGCCCGTTGGCCATCACCTCGGCGCTCGCGCCGCCGCCGATGTCGAGGAAGTTCGCGGGCTTCTGGCCGCCGAACTCCTCACCGGCGTAGGCGACGACGTCGAGGGTGCTCATGACGAGCCCGGCCCCGTTGCCGATGATGCCGACGGAGCCGTCGAGCTTGACGTAGTTGAGGTCCTTCTCCTTGGCCGCGGCCTCGAGCGGGTCCGTGTGGGCCGTGTCCTCGAGCGCCTCGTGGTCGGCGTGGCGGAAGCCGGCGTTCTCGTCGAGGGTCACCTTGCCGTCGAGCGCGACGATGTCGCCGTCCTCGGTCTTGACGAGCGGGTTGACCTCGACGAGGGTCGCGTCCTCCTCGCGGTAGACGGTCCACAGCTTCTGGATGACGTCGGCGATCGCGGCCTTGTCGGCCTCGTCGAAGCCGGCCGCGTCGACGATCTCCTGCGCCTTGGCGGCGTCGATGCCGGTGTTGGGGTCGACGGCGATGCGGGCCAGGGCCTCGGGCCGCTCGACGGCGAGCTGCTCGATCTCCATGCCGCCCTCCTTGGAGCACATGGCGAGGTAGCTGCGGTTGGCCCGGTCGAGCAGCACGGAGAAGTAGTACTCCTCGGCGATGCGTGCGCCCTGGGCGATCATCACCGTGCCGACGGTGTGGCCCTTGATGTCCATGCCGAGGATCGCCTCGGCAGCGGCCTGCGCCTCGTCGGGGCTCTTCGTCACCTTGACGCCGCCGGCCTTGCCGCGGCCGCCGGTCTTCACCTGCGCCTTGACGACGGTCACGCCGCCGGACTTCGGGCCGATCCGCTCCGCCGCCGCTCGTGCTTCCTCCGGGGTGGTGGCGATGGCGCCGGCCAGCACGGGCACCCCGTGCTTCTCGAACATGTCTCGGGCTTGGTACTCGAAGAGATCCACGGGTGGGGTCCGTCCTCGTCGTCGATTCGTATCGTCGTCGACTGAACCGCTCTGGCGTCCCGGGGCCCCCGCGCTGGTGCTCGGTCGGTCCCTGCGCGCGCGGCGCAACCGAATCAGGCTGTCTCCCGGACTCTAGTGCCCGCGAGCAGGGACGACCGAACCGGGCCGCTCAGGATCGGACGAAGATCACACCCGCGTCTCAGATCGGGCACCCGCAGGTGTATGCCGTGTGGGCGGCGCCCAGCGACGCCACCACTCGTGGCACCCCACCCCGAGGAGGCCGACGGCGACGATCACGAGTGCCAGGCCCAGCGAGCCCGTCGGGGACGCCTCCCCGCCCTCTCCATCGAGGCCCACCGCCGGGACGACCACGGCGACGAGGGCGGCGAGGAGAAGGAGCACCCTGGCAGCCCTCGAGCGGACCGCCAGCGCCAGGGCGACGAGGGCCGCACCCGGCACCAGGGTCATGCCGGGGCCCATGAAGAGGACGAGCCCGGGGACCGGTGCGAGGCGCCACCACCGCGAGCGGCCGCCCAGACGAGCACCGACGACGAGGCCCAGCCCCGTGCCGAGCAGCGTGCTGAGGCCGAGGATCGCCAGGGTGCCGCCCCAGGTGAACTCGGGCGTCGTCGCGATGAGGCGCATGAAGAGCCGGGCCAGCAGCCCCCACGCGAGGCCGGCGAGGGCGCCGCGGCCGGCCGCGCGCAGCATCACCACTCCACCGGGACGCAGGCGAGGCGAGCGCCGGCGAGCCCGGTGGCGGGGTCGGTGGGGGCGGCGTGCACGACGACGGACCTCGTGCCCGGCAGCACGGGGAAGTCCACGGCGGCGCTCGAGTCGCCCGCACCGCTCGCGTCGACCGTGAAGTCGAGCCAGACCTCCGTCGCGCTCGACACGACGACGGGCGTGTGGCCTGCGTGCGCGTCGGCGTTGTAGTGCCCGCCTGCAGCAGCGGGGCCGTCCGTGTCGCAGGGGCCGTTGTGCAGGTGGGCGCCGAAGGTGCGGCCGGCGACGGACGGGTCGATCCCGCGGACGTGCAGGACGGCGGTCGTCCCGGACGGCCGGTCCACCAGCTGCAGCCGGGCCGCGGCCTCGTCGAACGGCCCCGCGCTGGCTGTGTTGAAGTCCCTCAGCTCGTCCGCGAAGCGCCAGACGGCTGCCCCTGCAACCGCGGTGGCCGCGACGGCTACCGATGCCGACAGCCCGACCAGCACTGCTGCTCCTCCACGAAATCCCTTGCGTTCCATGGCTTTCGCCCCCTCCAGAAATGAATGAACCTACAATTGGGAGACGCTCGCGGCGGGGGCTCGGGCGACACGTCCAGCAAGAAAAGACTCGTTGAATCCTCCTGTCACCCAAACGCATTCATCGCTCGTCTGTCGAAGTGATGGACGGGCTGACGGTAGGGGTCGCGACGACGCGCGAGCAGATCCCCGACGACTTCGAGAGACAGGCCGCCGCACTCTTCAATGCGGAGGCTCCCTCGCTGCTGCACCTCGCCAGGTTCTACGTCGACGACAAGACGGCGGCCGAGGACCTCGTGCAGGAGGCGTTCATCCGGCTGAGCCGCACCATGGCCCGGGTGCGCGACCCGGGCCGGGGGGCGGCTTACCTGCGGTCGATCGTCATCAACCTCGCGCGCGACCACAACCGCCGGGGCCTCGTCTCGCTGCACCACCGCCCACCCCCAGCGGACGACGAGCCCTCGGCCGAGGAGGCCGCCCTCGGTCGCAGTGCCCGCCAGGAGGTCATCGAGGCATTGCGGGCCCTCCCGGGCCGTCAACGGGACTGCCTCACCCTGCGCTACTACTACGACATGTCGCCGGCGGACATCGCTGACGGACTGGGGATGTCGGTCAACTCCGTCAAGACTCACCTGCAGCGCGGACTGCGCGCCCTGTCCGTGGCCCTCCGGGAGGAACCATGAGCGACCTCGAGCACCTCATCGAGGAGGCCCTGCGACCCACGGGGCCGGCACCACCCCCTCCGACGCGCGACCTCTTCGCACGCGTCCTGGACTCGGTCGCCGACGACCGCGCCCGGCGCCGTCACCGCCGTCGCGTCGCGGCCCTCTGGGTCGCCGCCATGGCAGCCGCCACCATCCTCGTGCTCACCCTGACGCCCCAGTCGAACGGAGACCTGCTCATGCCCTGGTGGATCCTCGAGCTCGCGACGACCATCGGCCTCGTCGCCATCGCCGTCTGGCTCGGCCCCTTCATCAAGCGGTTCGGCCGTGCCTACGCCGCCGACGTCTTCCACGACAACCCGTCGACCGGCAAGAGCTACATCGTGCTGACCGACATCGTCTACTACCTGATCTTCACGGCCTACATCTGCTTCACGGTGAAGTTCGCCCCCGACGAGGGCTGGCAGAACCTCTTCACCGGGGTCGTGACGCCGCAGCAGCTGCAGGCCGAGGTCGTCCGGCTCGGGGGGATCCTGCTCATCATCGGCGTGCTGCACGGACTCAACATCGTCCTGATGCCCGTCCTCGGCCGCCTCTTCTCCCTCAACCGGCGGGTCGACCACCACTGACGGCGCGCGCGACGGACTGCTCTCTCGATGGGTGAGGGGACCGGGCGGCATACGGAGTCGGGGGCCGGACGGCATACCGAGTCGAGGTGATCGCGCCACCCACGTGGGGTGCGGCACCACCTCGAGCCGGGGGCTGCGGGTCAGTCGGTGTGGACGTTGGTGCGCACCCAGTCGACGATCTCGTTCGTCGTCGCCCCGGGGGTGAAGATCTTGGCCACGCCGAGCGCCTCGAGCTCAGGGATGTCGTCGGCGGGGATGATGCCGCCGCCGAAGACGATGATGTCGGCGGCGTCGCGCTCGCGCAGCAGCTCGACGACCCGGGCGAAGAGCGTCAGGTGGGCGCCGGAGAGCACCGAGAGCCCGACGACGTCGGCGTCCTCCTGGATGGCGGCCTCGACGATCTGTTCCGGCGTCTGGTGCAGGCCGGTGTAGACGACCTCCATGCCGGCGTCGCGCAGCGCCCGCGCCACGACCTTCGCGCCGCGGTCGTGACCGTCGAGACCGGGCTTGGCGACGACGACTCGGATCACGCTCGCGGTGGTCTCACTCATGCGGCGCACTCTAGCCAGCCTCGTGAGACGCGTCGCGCAATAGTGACGCATCCGGCACCGACGGGGGTACGGTCGGCTCGTGGCAGTGGCAGCACGAGCGGCAGAGACGCCGCGCGCGGTCGGTGCCGCGGGTGAGGAGTCCCGCGGCCATCGCGGGGTGCTCGACGCCGCCCGTGACGTCGTCGGAGCGCTGCTCACCCCCACGGGTCTCGCGGGCGCGGCCCTCGAGGCCACCTGGATGGGCCTGCACCTCGGCCTCTACCCCCTCGGCCTGCTCGGCTCCCGGGCGAGCGACCGCCGGCAGGGCTACCGGCTCGAGCACCTGCCGCCGAGCCAGCGGGGCCTCGCCATCCACGACGTCGAGGCCGCCGAGACGCCGATCCTGCTCGTGCACGGCATGGTCGACAACCGCTCGATCTTCACCGTGCTGCGTCGCGGCCTCGTGCGCCGGGGCTTCGGGCAGATCGAGACGATGAACTACTCCATCCTCACCGGCGACATCCGCGCCGCGGCTGCGCGCCTCGGCGCCGAGGTCGAGCGGATCGTCGAGGAGACCGGCTACGAGCGCATCCACGTCATCGGCCACTCGATGGGCGGGCTCATCGCGCGCTACTACGTCACCCGCCTCGGCGGCGACGCCCACGTGCACACCCTCGTCACTCTCGGCACCCCCCACGCCGGCAGCATCTGGGCCTACGGCTGGAACAACGGGCTCACCCGCCAGCTGCGCCCCGGCAGCGCGCTCATGGAGGAGCTGGCCGGCCCGGTGAGCGACTGCCAGACCCGCTTCATCGTCTACTGGTCGGACCTCGACCAGGTCGTCGTGCCGCAGCGCAACGCCGCCCTGCACCACGAGGACCTCAACGTGCACAACATCGCGCTGCACGGAGTCGGGCACATGAGCCTGCCGATCACCGCCACGGTCGTCCACGGCATCTCGGCAGCCCTGGCCCACCTCGACTCCTCGGGTGCCACGGTCACCCCGGGGGTCAGCGCCCTGCGCACCCGGCGCCACTGAGCACCCGCCTGTCGGGGCCCTTCCGAGGCGACCTCGGCGACCCCACACTCCTGGCTGGGAGGGCTGTGAAAATTCGGTTGAAACTTCGTGGGGACAAAGGCTGTCGGCGCCCGCATGGATGCCCTAGTGTCATGCCCAGTCGCGGTCCCCCTCCAGCGCGACGGCAGCCCCTCCGCGTTTCTACCCGATTTTGCGTAACGAATCGGTCACGTTACCGTTGAGGCTCGCAGTCGGTAACGTTAGGTAATTTCTTGGTGTCCTCAAGCTATGTCGGCCGGCATCGGCCAGCTCTGAAGCCTTCACGGGGTCGACAGTTCGTCGTCCCCGTTGCGTTGCTCGGAACGACCGTGGCCGGCGGGCTCGTCATCCGCGACGCCGGTGCGAGCGAGCTGAGCCCCGAGGCAGCAGCGATGAAGAACGTCTCCAACACGGTCGCCGGCCTCGGCCTCGCGGCAGACCCGTCCGCGGTCGCCGCTGCCACCGCCAACCGCTCGGGAGCCCGCTCCTCGCGTGACCTGGCTCGCGACGCCAAGACCCTCATCGTCAGCGCCTCCATCGCCGGCAACGACACGGCTGCCGAGGCGAAGGCCAAGGCCGACCAGGCCGCCGCCGAGAAGGCCGCGCAGGCCAAGGCGAAGGCGGAGGCCGCGGCCAAGGCGAAGGCTGAGGCCAAGCGGCGCGCCATCGCCCTTGCCCACCGCTGGGTGATGCCCCTCTCGGGCTACACGCTCACCTCCGGCTTCGGCTTCCGCTGGGGCAAGATGCACCCGGCCCAGGACCTCGCGTGCCCCGTCGGCACCCCGGTCCACGCCCTGTCGAGCGGCAAGGTGATCTTCGCCGGCTGGTCCAACGAGGGCTACGGCTACATGGTCAAGATCCAGTACTGGGACGGCACCGTCTCGTGGATGGCCCACAACAGCCGCCTGCTCGTCTCGCTCGGTGACAGGGTCGTTCCCGGCCAGACCGTCTCCTACAGCGGCAGCACCGGCAACTCGACCGGCCCCCACGTTCACCTCGAGATCCACCCCGGCGACGGCAGCGCGGTCGCCCCGCGCACGTGGCTCGCCAAGCGCGGCGTCCAGCTCTGAGCCGACACGCACCACACGGCATACCGACGCACAGGCCCGCTCCCGACCAGGGAGCGGGCCTGCGTTCGTCCCAGCCCCCGGCGGTGTGCCGCCCGGTGACCTCTGCGGTATGCCGCCCGGTGACCTCTGCGGTATGCCCGCCCGGTGACTTCGGCAGGGTACGTCAGAGCTTGACGAGGGGTGCGTAGCGCAGCAGGAGGCGCTTGGTGCCGGTCTCCTCGCCGAAGTCGACGTGCGCCATCGACTTGTCGCCCTCGCCCTCGACGCGCACGACGGTGCCGAGGCCGAACGAGTCGTGGCTGACCCGGTCGCCGGAGTGCAGCGAGATGACGGGGCGCTTGCCGGCGCTGCGCACCCCGGGCCGGGCGGCCAGGGTGGCGACGGCGGGCCGGTCAGAGCCCCTCGCGCCGCTGAACGACGGGCCGAGCCGCTGCCAGTCGAGCAGGTCGCCCGGGATCTCGTCGAGGAAGCGCGACGGGGGGTTGTACTGCGGGGCGCCCCACGCGGACCGCACCGCGGCGCGGCTGAGGTAGAGGCGCTCGCGGGCCCGGGTGATGCCGACGTAGGCGAGGCGACGCTCCTCCTCGAGCTCCTTGGGGTCGGCGAGGGCGCGCATGTGCGGGAACGTGCCGTCCTCCATGCCGGTGAGGAAGACGACGGGGAACTCGAGGCCCTTGGCCGTGTGCAGCGTCATCAGGGTGACGACTCCGAGGTCTGCCGCGGTGCTCCCCTCGGGTGAGTCGGGGATCTCGTCGGCGTCGGCGACGAGCGAGACCTGCTCGAGGAACTCCTCGAGCGCGCCGGCCGGCCCGACGTCCTCGGGCTCGACGCCGGGTGGGAGCTCGCCACCGGACTCCTCGAGCTCGGTGGCCCGGCGCTCGTCGTACTCCTGTGCGACGGCGACGAGCTCGGCGAGGTTCTCGATGCGGGTCTCGTCTTGAGGGTCGTGGCTCGCGCGGAGCTCGGCGAGGTAGCCGCTCTCCTCGAGGACCATCTCGAGCAGGCCGGCCACGCTGTCGTCGGAGTCGTAGGCAGTGCGCAGCCGCTCGAGCAGCGCCGTGAAGCCCTTGATGGCGGCGACGGAGCGGGTGGCGATGCCGGGGGCGTCCTCGGCGCGTCCGAGGGCGGCCACGAAGGGGATGCGCTCGCGCTCGGCGAGGGCGGCGACGCAGGCCTCGGCCCGGTCGCCGATGCCGCGCTTGGGGGTGTTGAGGATGCGGCGGAGGTTGACGGTGTCGGTGGGGTTGGAGATGACGCGCAGGTAGGCCAGCGCGTCCTTCACCTCGCGCCGCTCGTAGAAGCGCGTGCCGCCGACCACCTTGTAGGGCAGGCCAACCCGCACGAGCACCTCCTCGACGGCACGGCTCTGCGCGTTGGTGCGGTAGAAGACGGCGACGTCACCGGGCTTGACGCCGTGAGCCGCGAGGTCGTCGATCTCCTTCGCGACGAAGGCCGCCTCGTCGTGCTCGTTGTCGCCGACGTAGCCGGTGATCATGGCGCCGTCGCCGGAGTCGGTCCAGAGGTTCTTGGCGCGGCGCCCCTCGTTGCGGGCGATGACGGAGTTGGCCGCCCGCAGGATCCGCTGCGTCGAGCGGTAGTTCTGCTCGAGCAGGATCGTACGGGCGTCGGGGTAGTCCTGCTCGAACTCGAGGATGTTGCGGATGCTCGCGCCGCGGAAGGCGTAGATCGACTGGTCGGAGTCACCGACGACGCACAGCTCGGCAGGCGGCACGGCATAGGCGCCCTCGGGGCCCTTGACCTCCCCGACGAGCTCCTTGATGAGCTGGTACTGCGCCTGGTTGGTGTCCTGGTACTCGTCGACGAGGACGTGCCGGAAGCGGCGACGGTAGTACTCCGCGACATCGGGGAAGGCCTGCAGGATGTTGACGGTCATCATGATGATGTCGTCGAAGTCGAGGGCGTTGGCCTGGCGCAGGCGGCGTTGGTACTGCGTGTAGGCCGAGGCGACCGTGCGGTCGTAGTGGTTGCCCTCGGCGACCTGCGCGGCGTAGGTCTCCTCGTCGATGAGCTCGTTCTTGAGGTTGCTCACCTGGTGCGAGAAGCCCCGCGCCGGGTAGCGCTTGGGGTCGAGGTCGAGGTCGCGCAGCACGAGGCTCATGAGGCGCTGGCTGTCGGCGGCGTCGTAGATCGAGAAGGTCGACTTCATGCCGACCTTCGCCGCCTCGCGTCGCAGGATGCGCACGCACGCGGAGTGGAAGGTCATCACCCACATCGCCCGGGCGCGGGGGCCCACGAGCGACTCGACCCGCTCGCGCATCTCGGCAGCGGCCTTGTTGGTGAAGGTGATCGCGAGGATCTGCCCCGGCTGGGCCCCCCGCTCGCCGAGCAGCCACGCGATGCGGTGGGTCAGCACGCGCGTCTTGCCCGAGCCCGCGCCGGCGACGATGAGCAGCGGGGTTCCCTCGTGCACGACGGCCTCGCGCTGGTGCGGGTTGAGGCCCGCGAGCAGCGCCTCCGGGTCGAGGTCCGTATGCCGTGTGGCCGGGGCGGCGACGCCGCCGCGGGCCGCCGCCTCCGCCCACGTGGGCACACCCTGCTCGGTCACCCCCGTGACGGGCCCCACCCCTCCGGGACTCGTCGACCCACCGGTGGCGGCTGCCCCCTGCTCTCGGTCGAAGCCGGGGAAGGAGAGGTCGTCGAAGAGCGTGCTCATGATGGGCACCAGCCTACGTCGCAGCGCCCACAGCGACGCCCCGCCACCCACACCGGCGAGAATGGGGCGGTGACCGACTTCGAGATCCGCGAGGCCACGCCCGCCGACGTGCCCGACCTCATCCGCCTCGTGCGCGAGCTGGCCGCCTACGAGCGCGAGCCCGAGGCGGCGACAGCGACCCCGGCCCAGTTCGCGACGGCACTCTTCCCCGACGACGGCGACCCGACGGCATACGCCCTCGTGGCCGTGCGGGAGGGCGCTGTCGTCGGCATGGCGCTGTGGTTCCGCAGCTTCTCCACCTGGACGGGGGAGGCCGGGATCTGGCTCGAGGACCTCTTCGTCGAGCCGGAGCAACGTGGGAGCGGCATCGGGGCGGCCCTGCTCTCGCGCCTCGCCGCGATCTGCGTCGAGCGCGGCTGGACCCGGCTCGAGTGGACCGTGCTCGACTGGAACACGCCCTCGATCGAGTTCTATCGCTCCCGGGGCGCGACGGCGCTCGAGGAGTGGACGACCCACCGCGTCGACGGCGCCGCCCTGCGCCGTCTCGCGCGGGCGTGACCCGCCATGACCCACCGGGACCATCGTCCCTAGCGAGCCCACCGCCCACCGCGCGATGCTGTGCGTAGCCCCCGAGACCGGAGTCACCATGCCCCCATCCCTCCGACGACGCATCGGCCCCGTCGACACGATCTGGCTCAACATGGACCGCCCCAACAACCTCATGGTCATCGAGTCGCTGATGTTTCTCGGGGGCGTGCCGGACTGGGACGAGGTCACCGAGCTGATCCGTCGCCGGGTCGTCGAGCCGTTCCCCGTGTTCCACCAGCGACCCGAGACCGCGGGGGTCTCCGGGGTCCTCGGGCAGCCGTACTGGGTGGACGACGAGGACTTCCGTCTCGAGCGCCACATCCGGCGCTTCACGCTGCCCTCGCCGGGAGACGACCGGACGCTCCAGCGCCACATCGAGGGCTACCTCGACCGGCCGCTCGACCACGGCCACCCGCTCTGGGAGCTCCACCTCATCGACGGCCACGGGCCGGGCTCCGCGATGTTCCTGCGCATCCACCACTCGCTCGCCGACGGCATCGCCCTGACGAGGGTGCTGATGTCGCTGACCGAGGGCGATCCGGCCGACGCGGCGGGGCCGATCCCGACGACCCGGGTGGCGCCCGAGGCCACACTGGCGGGGGCGATGGACAGCCCCGAGGTCGTCGCGGCCGTCGAGGCGGCCGTCGGGACGTTCGAGGCCGTCGGGCAGCTCGAGCACCTCGAGCTGCCGGCGGGCGCGGAGTGCGGGCCGGGCGACGAGCTGCCGCCTGCCGACGAGCGCGGGATCGTCGACGACGAGCGCGGGCAGGTCGACGAGCGCGGGAGCGCCCTGCGACTGCCCACCCCGCCCCTCGTGGGCGCGGGCCTGCGGCTCGCGCGTGACGGCATCGGGCAGCTGCTCCGGCTGAGCACGCCGGGCGGCCTGCGGGACACCGCGGACCTCGCCGTGCGCACGACCCGCGTCGTCGCGCAGCTGCTCCTCACCCACAACCCGCCGAACCCCCTCGACGGCGCCCCGGGCGGCACGAAGCGCGTCGTGTGGAGCGAGCCGCTCCCCCTCGTCGGGCCCAAGCAGCTCGGCCGCCTGGCCGGGGCCACGCTCAACGACGTGCTGATGAGCGCCGTGGCTGCGGCCCTGCACCGCTACCAGCTCGACAAGGGGGCCGACCCCGTCGACCTCGTGACGATGGTGCCGGTCAACGTGCGCCCCCTCGACGAGCCGCTCCCGCCGGAGCTCGGCAACCGCTTCGCACTCGTCTTCTTCCGCTACCCGAGCGCCCTCTCTGCGCCGCTGGCGCGACTGGCGGAGACCAAGCGCCGGATGGACTGGCTCAAGCACTCCCCCGAGGCCGTTCTCACCTTCGCGCTCATCACCGCGATCGGCCGGACGACGGCGGGCATCGAGCGCTACATCGTCGACTTCTTCGCCAACAAGGCGATCGGGGTGACGACCAACGTCGCCGGGCCCCGGTCGACGCGCAGGCTCGCCGGCGTGCCGGTCACGGGAGTCATGGGCTGGGTACCGGGGTCGGGCAGGCAGGTCGTCGGCGTCTGCATCTTCACGTATGCCGGCACCGTGCGGGTCGGGTTCATGGCCGACGCGGCCGTCGTGCCCGACCCCGAGCTCCTCCTCGCCGCCTTCGAGGACGAGCTCGACCACCTCGTCCACATCGGCCGGCCACGTCCGGGCAGGGGAAAGGCCGCGAAGGCGGCGAAGGCCGGCGGCAAGAAACAGCGGAAGGGCCCGAAGGCGGGCGCCGGAAAGGGGCACGATGCCGACCGACCACGCACGGCGTGACGTCGAGGTCCACGCCCCGCTCGACGCGGTGCTCGCCACGATCCGCGACCTCGCGAGCCAGCCGGAGTGGATCCCGACGATCCAGGAGGCCGAGGTCCTCGAGACCGATGACGCGGGCCTGCCCCTGACGGCTCGCTTCGCCGCGTCGACCGCGGTCGGCACGGATCGCTACACCCTCGCCTACGAGCACGCCCCCGACGGCATGAGCTGGTCGATGGTCGAGGGCCGTCTCCAGACCGGCCAGGAGGGCGTCTACACGGTGGAGCCGCTGGGCGCAGACCGTGCGCGTGTCACCTACGACCTCACGATCCACCACAACCTGCCACTGCCCGGCTTCATCCGCTCGCGGATCATCAAGGGGCTCGTCGACGAGACGCTCACCGGCCTGCGGACCCGGCTCGACCCGGTGTCGTGAGCGGGGCGGGTGAGGCGGTCGTAGGGTGGCTGGCATGACCACTGCGACCAGCGTCTTCGTGTCAGAGCCCGGCGAGCGCGACGTTCTCGAGGTGCGAGAGCACGATGTGCCGGCGCCCGGCAGGGGCGAGGTGCAGGTCGAGCTCGCCGCCGCCGGCGTCAACTTCATCGACGTCTACAAGCGGCAGGGCATCTACCCCGTGCCCACCCCCTTCGTCCTCGGGGAGGAGGGCGCCGGCACGGTGGTCGCGGTCGGTGCCGACGTCTCCGGTCTCGCCGTCGGTGACCGGGTGGCGTGGTGCCAGGCACCGGCCAGCATGTCGACCATCACCAACAAGCCGGCCGACAAGGTCGTGCCGGTGCCCGACGGGGTCGACCTCGAGGTCGCCGCAGCCGCCATGCTCCAGGGCCTCACCGCCCACTACCTCGTGACGAGCACGTATGCCGTCCGCGAGGGCGAGGTGGCCCTCGTGCACGCCGCGGCCGGTGGGGTCGGACAGCTCCTCGTGCAGCTCATCACGCAGCGTGGCGCGAGCGTGGTGGCGACCGCCGGCACCGACGAGAAGCTCGACATCGCAAGGGCGCTCGGTGCACATCACCTCATCAACTACTCGACGTTCTCGTCGTCCGACGACCTGGCGGCCGCGGTGCGCTCGGCCGCCGGCCGGGGCGTCGACGTCGCCTACGACGGTGTGGGCAAGGCGACGTTCGACGCGTCCCTCGCCTCCCTGCGCCCGAGGGGAATGATGGTCCTCTTCGGTGGCGCCAGCGGCCAGGTGCCGCCCTTCGACATCCAGCGTCTCAACGCCGGAGGGTCGCTCTTCCTGACGCGACCGTCCCTCGGCCACTACGTCGCCGATCGCGACGAGCTCGAGTGGCGCGCGCGCGAGGTGCTCGGTGCGATCGCGGACGGTTCACTCGCCATCGACATCGGGGGCCGCTACCCCCTCACCGAGGCCGCAGCGGCCTATGCCGCCCTCGAGGGCAGGCAGACGACGGGCAAGCTCATCCTGGTGCCCAGCGCATGAGCCGCACGCTGCTGCGCCACGACCGCATCTGGACCGGCGACGTCGAGCACCCTTGGACCACAGCGCTGCTCGTCGAGGACGGCCACATCACCTCGGTCGGCTCGCCCGCCCTCGAGGCGGAGGCCGATGTCGTCGTCGACCTGCCCGGCGCCCTCGTGATGCCCGGCCTGCACGACGCCCACATCCACACCGAGTGGGTGGCCCGGAGCCTCTCCTCGGTGGACCTGCACGAGGCACGCTCTCTCGAGGAGACCCTCGAGCTCGTCCGGGCCCACGCCGAGGGCCTCGCGCCCGGCGAGTGGCTGCACAGCGGCCGGTGGAACCACAACGTCTGGGAGGTCCCGGTCCAGCCTGACCGCCACTCTCTCGACACCGTCTCCGGCGACCGCGTCGCGGCCCTGTCGAGCGTCGACGGCCACACGATCTGGGCGAACTCCGTTGCGCTTCAACGCGCCGGCATCACCCGCGACACGCCCGACCCGGTCGGTGGAGAGATCGTGCGCGACGCCGACGGCGAGCCGACGGGCATCCTGCGCGAGTCGGCACAGGAGCTGCTCGACGTCATCGAGCAGGACCAGGCGCCGCTGCGGCCCTGGCTCGAGAAGGCGCAGGACCTGCTCCTCTCGGTCGGCCTGACGAGCGTCACCGACATCGACGGGGAGGAGACCCGCGCGGCATACGCCGAGATGCACGCGGAGGGAGCCCTCCGGCTCCGGGTCACGAAGTGCACCCGCGACCCCGACCTCGAGCTCGCGATCGCGCAGGGGCGCCGGTCGGGCCAGGGCGACGACCGCTTCCGGGTCGGGCCCGTCAAGTTCTTCAGCGACGGCGCCCTCGGCTCGCACACGGCCCACATGACCGAGCCGTTCATCGGCCACGAGGGCTGCGGCATCGCGGCGATGCCCTACGAGGTGCTCCTCGAGCGCACCCTGCTCGCGGTGCAGTCGGGGCTCGACGTCTGCACGCACGCCATCGGCGACGAGGCCAACCGGCTCGTGCTCGACACGTTCGAGGCGGTGCGCGCTGCCGGGCACGATGCGGTGCTGCGAGTCGAGCACGCCCAGCACGTACGGCCGATCGACCTGCCTCGCTTCCGCACGCTCGACGTCATCGCCTCGATGCAGCCGAGCCACTGCACGGCCGACCTCGAGCTGGCAGACCAGATCATCGGTCCGCGCCGGCTGGCGTCGTACGCGTGGCGCAGCTTCCTCGACGCCGGGGTGCGCCTCGCTTTCGGGTCGGACGCGCCGGTCGAGGACCCCAACCCCTTCTACGGGCTGCATGCCGCCGTCACCCGGCAGCGTGCCGACGGCTCGCCCATGGGCGGCTGGCGGCCCGAGGAGCGGATCACCCTCGACGAGGCCGTGCGCGCCCACACCGTGGGGGCGCACGAGGCGGTCGGACGCACCGACGTCGGGCGTCTCGCGCCGGGCCAGCTCGCCGACCTCATCGCGGTCGACCGCGACCTGTGGACGCTCGAGCAGTCGGCCCCGGCCGGCATCCGCGACACCGTCGTGCTCCAGGCCTGGATCGGCGGCGAGCTCGCCCACGAGCGCGCCTGAGCCACCCGGCATACCCCCGCGGGTAGCCCACCACCTCGCCCACCCCAGCCTGCCTGCCGGACCCAGCCGGGCGGCATGCCCCGCGCCGACGGACGACCATTGGTCGCCTGAAGCGGGGCGACGTGGGGTGGGTGAGCCTACGGCCGAGGGCCGGTGCGACCAATGGTGGTCGGTCGGCGCCCACACCCCCGGATCCTGACGTAGTCGGTGCCGTGGAGGCCGTCCTGCCTGAGGGCTGCCCGCGCCAAGACGGACTGCACCCAAGCCGACTTGAACATCGCCTGAGGCCAGGACACCCGGATGACAAGCCAGCCATCGAGCACGAGCTCGTCGTAGCGCCAGCAGTCTCCGTCGATCACTGACGGTGACGTGTGGAACTCGTGGCTGTCACCCTCGACGACGATCCGCAGCTCGGGGTCCACGAGGTCGGGGCGAATGCGCCGGCCCGCCACCCGGATACGGCGCTGCGGGTCCAGGCGGAGGCCGGGCACCTCGGTCGAGATCGCTCTGATGACGGATTCGAAGGCATTGGCAGGCCGTTCGCTCGCGAACCACGCGACGTCGAAGGCGGCATCACGCCCGCGGCCGGGGAGCGCGTTCGCGGCGCGCATGAGCTCGGCAGACGTCACGAGCCCCGACCTCAAGGCCGAGTCGGCGACCGCGAGTGCCTCGTCGAACGGCAACGTCGTGGCACAGTCCAGCACGGTGCGGAGCGGGGTCGTGCGCCAACCGTCGACGTCACCCGGAGCGAGCCGTTGCCAACGGATGCGGGCGGATGACCGAGCGTCCTCCGGCACCTTGCGTCCCCGTGGCACGATCAGCTCTGGCACGGTTGGCTGCCACTTGAGCGACCACTCGTACGACGCCGCTGCGCTCCGCAGTCCGGCAACAGCCGTGAGCCGGTGCGCCGCCACCCGGGCCGCCTCAGCCGTGGGGAGGACATACCTGCCACGCGCCACCCTGTGGATGCGAGCCGCCTGGAGCGCGTCATCGAGGCGACGACGACCCACGGCGGCCTTGAGCTGACCGTGGGTGGCAACCCCACCCATGCGCTGCATGACCTCGGCGATGTCCACCTCGCCAGCGTCGCGGAGACGTCGTCACGGCCTCTCCGGTTATCCACAGCCGACGGACGACCCTTGGTACACGGAGCTGCAGCGACACGCCACTGTGGGCGCAGGACGTAGGTGCACCGCTGACCAACGGTCGTCGGTCGGCCTCGTTGGGTCTGAGCAGCGCTGCCGCGGTGGGCGGACGGTCAGGACTCGCCGGGAACGACGGCGAGCAGGAGGGTGGCGAACCACGTCAGCGCGCCGACGACCGTGAGGAAGACTCCGATGATCCCGACCCCACCGGCGCCCCCAGCCGTCGACGAGCGCCTGCGGCTGCGACCGACGAGCACGAGCACGACGCCCGCCACGAGCCAGACCAGACCGATGAGCAGACCGGCGAGCACCCCTGCGTTCCACCGCACCTCAGCCACACATCCCAGACCTCGGTGACCGACGCAGGGTCACCAGAGGGCGGCGACGAGAACGTTGGCCACGGCCCCGCCACCGGCGACGTCGAGCAGCGTGCCGGCGTCCTGGCCACGCTTGGTGCGGGCCCGGCCGATCTCGGCCGCCGCGACGACGACGAGGGCGATGACGAGCTTGACCGCGATCTTCGTGTTGTCGACCTCGTGGGAGTCGTCCTTGATCGCCGACGCGATGCCGACGAGGGCGAGGCCGGTCACGAGCTGGGCGCGTGCCCCCCAGACGATGGGCGCGATGAGCGTGCGCCCGCTCCGGACGGCGATCCACCCGCCGACGACAGCGGCCATGCCGAGCAGGTGGAGGGCGACGAGCACGTTGTAGACGAAGTCCATGGCCGTCATCCTACGGAGCGTCGTATCCCCGGTGCCGCCGCCCCTGCCACGTCAGGAGCCGTGGCCCCGCGTGAGGTCGTGGAGCGCCGCGAGCCGACGCCACGACGACGTCAGCGGGTAGTCGGCGATCCGGTCGAGGGGCACCCAGCGCGCATCGGAGGTCGTGCCACCGATGTCGTGGATGACGACCTCGGTCGGCTCGGGACACGTTGCGGCATAGACGATCCGGACGGCGTGGAAGTCCTCGAGCGCCCCCGACGGGGCCCTCCCCAACCAGTGCTGCGACTGGACGGTGAGCAGGCAGCCGAGCTCGATCCGCTGGCCCGTCTCCTCCCACACCTCGCGGTGCACGCCGGCCACCGGTGACTCACCGTCGTCGAGCCCACCCCCGGGCAGCCCCCAGTCACCGGCGACATTCGTCTGCGAGTTGAACTGCGTCAGCAGCACTCCCCGCTCGCTCGTCACGACGGCGTAGGCCGCGACGCGCTGGTAGGGCTCCCCCACCTCGTCGGGTGCCACGTCGAGGTCGCGCGGCACCTCAGGCGTCCCTGGCGGTATGCCGTCCAGCGGGCTCACGACGTAGGTGAGCTCGAGCGCCCCGTCCTCGCGCACCGTGGCGGAGTGTGCGGACCGGGCGCCCCACCCCGACAGGGCGAGCACGTGCACCGGGTCGGCGCCGTGGTCGAGACGCGCGCGGGCCACGGCGCCGCCGGTGTCGACCACCCCGACGACGTGCACGCCGCCGGGCACGTTAGTGCGCACCGGACGGGTCATGCCGACACCGCCCGCACGAGCGAGATCGCGCGGTGGTACTCACCCACGGCCAGACGGGCCACCTGCGACCACTCCTGCTCCGGAGGGTGGGCGACGTTCCACGCACGCATCTCTGCGACACGGTCGAGATCGGTTGCCAGAGAAGCGATTGCAGAAGCCATCTCCGAGTCGCTCGAGACGACAAGGCCGTTCACTCCGTCATGCACGAACTCCCCCACCCCAGAGCCGGTTCGGCCGATCACCGGCAGGCCGACGGTGCGCGCCTCGAGGGCGGCGATCCCGAACGACTCGAGGCGTGCAGGTGACAGGTAGACGTCGGAGGCGGCATACCTCTCTCTCAGCTCCTCGCGCGAGACGCGTCCGGGCAGGCGGACCCAGCCGAGGTCGTGCTCACGCACGTGGCGCTCGACCCGCGACCGCTCGGGCCCCTCTCCGAGGATGGTCAGCGTGATGGCGCCCGCTCCGGCGAGAGCCTCGGCCTGTGCCACGACGCCGACGAGTGCGGCAGGTCGCTTGCGCTTCGCGAGGCGCATCGCCGTGACGAGGCGCAGCGGACCCGGCGGCCGGGCGACCGGTCCGGCTGCCCACCGGCTGACGTCGATGCCGTTCGGCAGCACCGAAACGGTGCTCCCCGGCTCGACGAGGCGGCGCAGCGGCTCGGCCGCCACGTCGGAGACGGCCGACATCGCGACCCCCCGGGCGGCCCAGCGGCGCACGAAACGGCCGGCGTCGAAGACCGGGGCGAGGTCGGCGAGCATGCAGTGCCATGTCATGGCCGTGGGCAGTCCGAGCCGCAGCGTCACCCGGGTCGCGTCCCACGCGAAGGGCGACACGACGCCCGTCTGCACGTGCGCGACGTCGAAGCCACCGCCGACGAGGCGCCGGCGCAGCTCCGGCGGAGCCCACGGGTTGATCGGGAGCTGCCATGGAAGGCGAGCCGCCAGCCGGTGGACCGGGATCCCGTCGACGACCGTGATCTCACCGCGCCGCTCGCCGTCGGCACCCTGGGTCGCGGTGAAGACCTCGACCTCGTGGCCGAGCGCGACGAGCGCCCGCGCGAGGTCGTGCGTCTGCACCTCGATGCCGCCGAGCCGCGGCAGATAGCAGTCGGACAGGAGGGCCACCTTCACAGGCTTCACTCTGTCATGCGAAAAGATGGGTCGATGCCACGCACCCTGCTCGCCTTCCACGCCCACCCCGACGACGAGGCCCTCCTCACCTCGGGCACGATGGCGCGCGCCGCGGCGGAGGGCCACCGGGTCGTGCTCGTGGTCGCGACCGACGGGGAGCTGGGTCTCGCGTCGCAGGAGTTCGCGGCCGACGGTGCCCTCGCCGGGCGTCGGATGGCCGAGCTGCGGCGCAGCGCCGCCGCGCTCGGGGTGAGCCGCGTGGAGCACCTCGGCTACGCCGACAGCGGGCTCGGCCCGGAGGTCGCGCCCGACCCGCCGGGGGCGACGCGGTTCGTCCGCGCCGACGTGGAGGAGGCGGCCGCCCGGCTCGCGGCGATCCTCACCGAGGAGGACGTCGACGTCCTGCTCTCCTACGAGCCCAACGGCGGCTACGGCCACCCCGACCACAAGCAGGTGCACGTCGTCGGCCGGCGGGCCGCCGCGCTCGCCGGCACGCCGCGGGTCCTCGAGGCCACGGTGCCGCGCGACACGATCTGCCGGGCCATCGACGTCGCGGCCAAGGTCTACCGCTTCCCTCCGGAGTTCGACCGCTCGAGCTTCGACCGCGCCTTCTCGGCTCGCAGCGAGATCACGCACCGGATCGACGTCCGGCGCCACATCGCGGCCAAGCGCGCCTCGATGCGGGCGCACGCGTCGCAGGCAAGCGCCGACGGGGGCGCCGACCGCACCCTCGCCGCCTTCCTGCGCATCCCCCGGCCGCTCTACGACCTCGTCTTCGGGCGCGAGTGGTTCGTCGACCCCGCCGCCCGGCCGGGCGACCCGCTGCGCCGCGACGTCTTCGAAGGGCTCCCCTGACCCGAGGGCCGTATGCCGTCCGCCCCGTCGTGTGACTCCGCGTGTGACTCCGCGTGTGACTCCGCGTGTGACTCCGCTCCCCATCGTCGTCCGCCGTGTCGCGGGAGGCGGATGATCGAAGGGTGAGCTGGTGGCGGGACCGTTGGCCGACGGTGTTCTTCCTCGGCTCCGCCGGCCTGCTCGGCGGCGGGGCGGTCGCCACGCTGCTCGGCGCCGACGAGACCGCGCGGTGGCTCTGGATCGCGGCGACGGCGTTCGGCCTCGTGGTCTCCCTCGTCTCGACGGCCCGGGCCGTGCAGCGCCGGTCGCCGACGGTCGACATCATCGCCGTGCTGGCCCTCGCAGGAGCGCTGTGGGTCGACGAGCCCTTCGCCGGAGCGATGATCGCCGTCATGCTCTCGACCGGTCAGCTGCTCGAGTCCAGGGCCGCGGCGCGCGCCAGCCGTGAGCTGCGCCTCCTCGTCGAACGCACGCCGCGGACCGCTCGGCGGGTCACCTCCGAGGGCGTCACCGAGGTGCCGGTCGAGGACGTCGTGCCGGGCGACCACCTCGTCGTCGGCAGCGGTGAGGTGGTGCCGGTCGACGGGCGGCTCGAGGCCGCCGGCACCCTCGACGAGTCGGCTCTCACCGGTGAGGCCCGCCCGGTCGAGCGAACCGCCGGAGACGACGTGCGCAGCGGAGTCGTCAACGCCGGCCCCCCGATGGACCTCCTCGCCACCGCCCCCGCCGCGGAGTCGACGTATGCCGGTCTCGTCCGTCTCGTCGAGCAGGCACAGGCCTCCTCGGCTCCCTTCGTGCGCACGGCCGACCGCTTCGCCATGCTCTTCGTGCCGCTGACGCTCGTGCTCGCGGGTGCGGCCTGGGCCGTTGCGGGCTCGCCGTTGCGCGCGGTGGCGGTCCTCGTCGTCGCGACCCCGTGCCCGCTGCTGCTCGCCGCCCCGGTGGCGATCATGTCGGGGCTCTCCCGGGCCGCGCGGATCGGCGTCGTCGTCAAGGGCGGCGCGGCCCTCGAGGCCCTGGCCGCGGGCCAGGTCATGCTCTTCGACAAGACGGGAACGCTGACGCGCGGGCGCCCCGAGCTCGCGTCGGTCGTGACAGCCGGCGGCGAGGGCGACGGCACCGA
Source organism: Humibacillus xanthopallidus (assembly GCF_006716675.1). GTDB lineage: Bacteria > Actinomycetota > Actinomycetes > Actinomycetales > Dermatophilaceae > Humibacillus > Humibacillus xanthopallidus_B. Next base: position 513,297 of record NZ_VFPM01000001.1, read on the forward strand.
CGCGCTGCGGCTCGCAGCCTCGCTCGACCAGGTCTCGCCGCACCCCCTCGCGAGTGCGCTCGTCAGCGCAGCTCTGGGCAGGGGTCTCGAGCTCTCGATGCCGACCGACGTCCACGAGGTGCACGGTTACGGGCTCGAAGGTGTCGTCGACGGGCACGTCGTGCGGCTCGGCAAGGCCTCCTGGATCGTCGGCAACGCCCGACCGCCCTGGCTCCAGCGCGTGCGACGGCGGGCTGCCCTCGACGGCTCGCTCACGGTCTTCGTCGCCGTCGACGGGGTTGCCGCCGGGGCCTTCCTCCTCGAGGACCCGATCCGCTCCGACGCACCGCGGATGCTCGCGATGCTGCGCTCCTCGGGCATCACCCGCACGGTGTTGCTCACCGGGGACCGGGCCGACGTCGCCGAGGCAGTGGGCCGGATCGTCGGTGTCGACGCCGTGCTCGCCGACTGCGACCCCGCCGACAAGCTGGCCGTCATCCGGGCCGAGTCCGGCACGGCACGCACCATCATGGTCGGCGACGGGGTCAACGACGCCCCCGCCCTGGCGGCGGCGGGAGTGGGCGTCGCGCTCGCCGCTCGCGGGGCGACTGCGTCGTCGGAGGCCGCCGACGTCGTGCTCACCGTCGACCGGGTCGACGCGCTCGCAGACGCCATCCTCATCGCCCGCAGGTCACGGCGCATCGCCCTCGAGGCGGTCGTCACCGGCATGGGTCTCTCGTTCGTGGCGATGGTGGCAGCCGCCGTCGGGCTGCTCCCCCCGGCCGCCGGAGCCGTGCTCCAGGAGGGCATCGACGTGCTCGCCATCGCGATCGCGCTGCGGGCCCTGCTGCCCGGGCGCCTGCACACCATCGCGATGTCGGAGGCGGACGTCGCGACCGCGCACCGGCTGCGCGCCGAGCACGACCTCACGCTCGGGACCGTCGAGCAGATCCGCAGCGTCGCCGACGACCTCACGGGTGACGACCTCGACCTGGCCCCCGTCGCGTCGCTGCTCGACCGCCTCGAGCACCAGCTCATCCCGCACGAGCGCGCCGACGAGGACCTCCTCATGCCGCTCGTCGACCGAGCCCTCGGCACGGACGCCACCGCGACGATGCGACGCACCCACGCCGAGATCGAGCACCAGGTCGGCCGGCTCAGGAGACTCGTCGCCGAGCTCGACGGCACGGCTGGCGGGTCCGCTCCCCCACCCATCTCGCCGGAGGACGTCGTGGAGCTGAGACGCATCCTCTACGGCCTCTATGCGGTGTGTCGCCTGCACAACAGCCAGGAGGAGGAGGGCGCCTTCGCCCTCGTGCCGGCGACCGCGACACCGCAGCACCCGAGCCACCTGCCGGCCCACCTCCCGGCGATGCGGCGCCGCACCCGTTCGTGACGAGGGATCGCCCGGGTCTGCCGGCGGGCCGACCCGGCCGGACGGCATACTGGCGCGTGCTGCTCCTCAGCAGGAACCTCGACGACGATGAAGGCGGCGCGCTCGTGACCGACGGCATGGAACGCACCTGGCTCGCCCACTACGCCGAGGGCGTGCCGGCCGATGTCGAGGTGGGCGACGCGTCCCTCGTCGACCTGCTCGACACGTCGGTGAAGCGCTTCGGCCCACTGGTGGCTCTCGAGTTCTTCGGAGCCGAGACGACCTTCGCGGAGCTCGGCCAGCAGGTCCGTGCTGCTGCGGAGGGGTTGCGCCAGCTCGGCGTCGGCGCGGGCGACCGGGTGGCGATCGTCCTGCCCAACTGCCCACAGCACATCGTCGTCTTCCACGCCATCCTGCGACTGGGCGCCGTTGTCGTGGAACACAATCCGCTCTACACGCCGAGCGAGATGGAGCACCAGCTGAGTGACCACGGCGCCACCGTGGCTGTCGTGTGGGACAAGGCTGCCGGACTGGTCATCGGCGCCGGGAGCGTCACGAAGGTCGTTGCCGTCGATCTCACGACGGCCATGCCGCTGCGGACGCGTCTCGCCCTGCGGCTGCCGGTCGCCAAGGCTCGTGCCTCGCGGGCCGCCCTCACGGCGCCTGCCGAAGGGACGATCCCCTGGCGGCTCCTGCTGTCCCACGGAGACCTGGCGGCCGACTACCCCCGGCCGCGCGCCACCGACCTCGCGGCGATCCAGTACACCAGCGGCACGACCGGCGTGCCCAAGGGCGCGATGCTGACCCACCGCAACCTGCGCACCAATGCCGCTCAGGGCCGGGCCTGGGTGCCCGGGCTCGTCGACGGCAAGGAGGTCATCTATGCCGTGCTGCCGATGTTCCATGCCTACGGCCTGACTCTGTGCCTCACCTTCGCGCTCAGCATCGGCGCACGCCTCGTGCTCTTCCCGCGGTTCGACGTCGACCTCGTGCTCGCCGCCGCGGCCAAGCACCCGCCGACCTTCCTGCCAGCCGTGCCGCCGATCTACGAGCGCCTCGCGAAGGCCGCCGAGGAGCGCGGGGTCGACCTGACGTCGGTCCGCTTCGCCATCTCGGGGGCCATGTCGCTCCCGGCCTCGACGCTCGAGCTGTGGGAACGCGTCACCGGTGGGCTGCTCATCGAGGGCTACGGCCTCACCGAGACCTCACCCGTGGCGGTGGGCAACCCTCTCGGGCGTGAGCGGCGGCCGGGCGCCATCGGAGTTCCCTTCCCCAACACGGAGATTCGTGTCGTCGACCCCGAGAGCCCATGGACCGACAGGGCGCCCGGTGAGCGCGGGGAGCTGCTCATCCGAGGTCCGCAGGTCTTCGGTGGCTACTGGCAGAAGCCCGACGAGACGCGCGAAGCCCTCATCGACGACGGCTGGTTCCGCACGGGCGACATCGTCGAGGTCGACCCCGACGGCTTCGTCTCGATCGTCGACCGCATCAAGGAGATCATCATCACCGGCGGCTTCAACGTCATGCCCTCGGAGGTGGAGGCAGCACTGCGCGAGCACCCTGACGTCGCCGACGCTGCCGTCGTCGGGATCCCGCGGGCCGACGGGAGCGAGGACGTCGTCGCCGCGGTGCAGCTGGTGCCCGGAGCCACCCTCGACGAGGCGGGCCTACGCCACCACTGCCGCTCGTGCCTCGCCGCCTACAAGGTGCCCCGCCGCGTCGTCGCCGTCGACGACCTCCCGCGGTCACAGATCGGCAAGGTGCTCTGCAAGCAGGTGCGGGCCTCCCTCATCAACCCCTGAACATCGAGCGAGCACTTCGTCGGCTCCCCAGGGCAATCGAAAGAGCAGTTTGTCGATTCCCGAATGCGCTTAGGGTGCCGATTGGCTGAGCGCGCCCGCGCCCTCTGCGCACCCGACGAAGTGCTCTTTCGATTGGGGTGGAGGGGAATGGCTCAGACAGAGGGCTTTTCGAAGACGATGGCCATGGGGGTCTGCTCGGAGCCCTGGCCGAGGGGGTTGTCGGCGAACATCGCCCCGTAGCGCTCCTTGGGACCGGGGGCATCCTTGCCGAGCACGTTGCGGCCGATGTCGTTGGCGTCCATGACGACGGTGCCGCCGAAGGTCTCGCGATAGGCCTCGGGCACGCGCTCACGGATCGCCGCGCTGAGCCGGGCCGCCACGTCGTCGGGGTCCTTGGGACCGAGCTTGGCCGAGACGTTGGCGGGGTAGACGGAGTACTCGGTCGGACCGTCGATGGCGCGGATGTCACCACCGACGAGGTCGTAGAAGAGCCCGCGCTTGCCGACCAGCTTGCCGACGAAGCCGCCGGCAGAGGCGTAGAGCACGCGGGGCAGCCCCGCCTCCTCTATCGCCAGCTGCATCGTGAAGGGTGACCCGAGCCCGATGCCTGCCGGTGTGCGCGTCACGTAGCGGCTCAGCACGCGCGCCGGCCGGCCGACCTTGATGTCCCAGATGAAGAAGGACCGGCCCTGGGTGATGGCGACGATCTTCTCGGAGATGAAGAAGAACCACTGCCCAGTGGTCGCGGCGGCATGATCCGCCCCGGCCTCCGGCAGCCCCGCGAAGAACCGCTCGATGTAGCCGAGCGTCTTGGCCTCGAGGTCGTCCTCGCGGGCGTAGAGGTCCGTGCGCAGTGGGTAGCGACGAACGACCGTCCCACTGTCGAGGGTGAGGTCGAGCTGCTTGCGGGCGTTGGGCTCGTAGTCCGTCTTGACTCGCTCGGGCTCGTCGGCAGCCGGGTCGTGCTCGTCGAAGAACTCCTGCAGCCACAGCTCCAGGTTGAGCATGCGCCAGACCGTCATCGAGTCGATCGAGTTGGTGCCCTTGATCCACCCCTCGAAGGCGTGGAGCACGGCGCTCTGGTCGACGTACGGCCGCTCGGCGAAGGACTCGGAGAGGAACACGCCGTAGATGTGGTTCTTGAGCCGCATGAACCACTCACCCTGCGGCGTCGTCGCGCCGACCTTGTCGCGGCGGCGGCGCACCGACTCGGGCACCCGGCCCTGCATCGCGTCGCGCAGCACCCGCTTGCTCCACCCCTCGTGGATCAGCGCCTCGTCGGGCAGCGCGAAGACGAACCGCACGAGGTCGCGGTCGAGGAAGGGCAGGCGCACCCGCAGCCCGAAGTGGCGGGCGTTCTTGTCGGCATAGCGCAGCCGAGCCGGCAGCGACCCGGCGACGACGTCGTCGACGAGGCGCCGGTGCAGCGACCCCCGCTCCACGGCATACGACTCGTCGGCGAACCGGGCGGCGAACTGCGCCCCGAGCAGGCTGCGCACCGGCACGTCACGCCGGCCGCGCACCCGGTCGGCGACGACCGGTCCACCGCGCCGGGCGAGCACGTCGAGGGAGCGGCCGAGCTCGGCAGCGGCCTTGGCCGCCCCGGCCGCTCCACCCGAGCGGGTGAGCGCGCGCAGGTGCACGAGGTGGTGCGGTCCGAAGCCGCCGAGGGTCTCGTCGCCCCCGTGCCCGTCGAGCAGGGCGGTGGGCGGCCCCTCGCTCGCGGCGGCCTCGCGCATGACGCGGAACTGCGTGTAGGCGCCCGTCGAGACGAGCGGCTCCTCCTGGAGGCGCACGAAGTCGCGCAGGTCGAGCTTGAAGTCGGTCGGCGTGGGCTCGACCCGGTGGGCCTCGACACGGTCGCCGAGGGCCGCGACGACGTCGTCGACGTAACGCACCTCATCGGCTCGCGTGTCGGGGAAGAGCACCGACCAGGTCTGCTGCACGGTGTGGGACGCGGGGGCGTCCGCGCGCGCGAGGCTGTCGACGACCGAGGCGATGGCCGCCGCGTCGATGCCGCCCGAGAGCGACGTCGCGACCCGCCCCGCCGTACGCCGTCGCACGGCCGCGGTGAGCAGGTGCCGGAAGTCCTCGATGACCCGTGCGCCGTAGGGGTGCGGCTCGGGCGCCGCCTCGAGCTCGTCGCGCAGGCTGCTCCAGACGTGCCGCTCGGCCCGCGCCGCCGACAGCGTCAGCGTCTCGCCCGCCCCCACCCGCTCGATGCCGTCGAAGAAGGTCTCGGGACCGTCGTCGTGCACGCGGAAGCAGAGGTAGCGGTAGATCGTGCGGTCGTTGGGTCGGCGCTCGTGGTGCCCGCTCTCGAGGATCGGGCGGATCGTGCTCGAGAAGAGCCACCCGCCGGCGTCCGGCACCTGCGCGACGTAGAGCTGCCGCGTGCCGAAGGGGTCTCGCGAGAGGGTCACCGCGTCGGTCTCTCGGTCGTGCACGGCGAGCGCGAAGGAGCCCTCGAGCCGGTCCAGCCCTTCGGCTCCCCACTCGCCGTAGGCGGCCAGCGCGACGGAGGCGTCGCCGCCCGTGATGTCGTGGCCCAGCGTCGTCAGCTCCTCGCGGAGCACGTCAGCCTCGTAGAGCTCGCCGTCGAGCACGAGGGTATGCCGTCCGGAGACGCTCGTGACCAACGCGCGGCCCGCCGCATCCCCCCTCGCCGTCGCCGCCAGGACGGCCGACCCGACGCGTGCGACAGCCGGTGCGGACGCCTCGTCGTGGTCGCACCGCGAGAGCCGTTCGATCAGCCCCGGGTCGGTCGTGACGCCCAGGTGGCCGCTGATTCCGCACATGGCTCAACCCTAGTGACGTGGGCTGGGTGGTTCGGCCGAGGGCCGGGGACCGGAGGCCGGGGCGGCCCGGGGCGGCCCGTGGCGGCCCCGGCAGCCCGTGGCGGACCGGAGTGGCCAGACCGGAGGAGCGGTTCTGAACCCTGCGGCGCATCAGGTCGTCCTTGGACTGTGGGAGATTCCCGCATCCACGAGAAAGAAGAAGACATGCCCGTCATCTCCAGGCCCGCCGCGTTCGTCGCGGGCGCGCTCCTCGCGGCCAGCGCCCTCGTCGCCACCTCGGCCTCGGCCTCAGACGCCCCGAACGGCTCCGGCAACGGCTCGGGCAACGGCTCGGGCAACGGACCGCGCAGCGACATCCTCCGCGCACCCCTGCAGGGCAGCATCCTCTCGGACCCGCCCCTCTTCGGCCTGACACGGGGTGGAGCGCCGTGGGTGATCTCCGACGGCACCGCGCGGCTGCGCGCCAACGGCGACCTCAGCGTGGAGGTTCAGGGGCTCATCATCCCGACCCGGGGCGACAACCCCCTGGCCACGCTCTCAGCCACTGTCGTCTGCAACGGCAAGGACCTCGTCATGACGGCGCCCGTGCCGTTCAGCGCGGCTGGCGACGCCGAGATCGACGCGCACGTGAGCCTGCCCGATCGCTGCCTGGCCCCGGTGGTCCTCCTCAACCCCCTGAGCAACGCGGGCACGTACATCGCGGCGACCGGACGCTGAGCCCTCCTCGGCGTATGCCGTGAGGCCAGCCACACGGCATACGCCCCTGCGCTGACGGCGGACGAAAGGCCACCTGTGCTCGCCTCTCGACCGACGCGAGCACGAGTGGCCTCTCGACGGGTCAGGTCACTCCCACTCGATGGTGCCGGGCGGCTTGCTCGTGACGTCGAGGACGACGCGGTTGACCTCTTCGACCTCGTTGGTGATGCGAGTCGAGATCGTCGCGAGCACCTCGTAGGGCACGCGCGCCCAGTCGGCGGTCATGGCGTCCTCGGACGCGACCGGGCGAAGCACGACGGGGTGGCCGTAGGTGCGTCCGTCACCCTGCACCCCGACGGAGCGCACGTCGGCGAGGAGCACGACGGGGCACTGCCAGATGTCGCGGTCGAGCCCGGCCCTGGTCAGCTCCTCGCGGGCGATCGCGTCGGCGCGGCGCAGGATCGCGAGCCGCTCGGCGTCGACCGCGCCGATGATGCGGATGCCGAGCCCGGGGCCCGGGAAGGGCTGGCGCCAGACGATGACCTCCGGCACGCCGAGCTCGAGGCCCACCTGGCGCACCTCGTCCTTGAAGAGGGTGCGCAGCGGCTCGACGAGCTGGAACTGCAGGTCGTCGGGCAGCCCACCGACGTTGTGGTGGCTCTTGATGTTGGCCGCTCCCTCGCCGCCGCCGGACTCGACGACGTCGGGGTAGAGGGTGCCCTGGACGAGCCACTTGACGGGGTGGTGCTCGTCGCCCCGGTCGTGGACGATGTCGCGGGCTGCCTGCTCGAAGACCCGGATGAACTGCTCGCCGATGATCTTGCGCTTGGTCTCGGGGTCGGTGACGCCGGCCAGGGCGTCGAGGAAGCGCTCGCGTGCGTCGACGACGACGAGGTCGACGCCCGTCGCGTCGACGAAGTCCTGCTCGACCTGCTCGGCCTCGCCCTCGCGCAGCAGCCCGTGGTCGACGAAGACACAGGTCAGCTGGTCACCCACGGCCTTCTGCACGAGCGCAGCGGCCACGGAGGAGTCGACACCACCGGAGAGCGCGCAGAGCACGCGGTCCTCGCCCACCTGCTCGCGGATCGAGGTGACGAGGTCGTCGACGACGTTGGAGGGCGTCCAGTCGGGGGCGATGCCGGCGCCCTTCCAGAGGAAGTTCTCGAGGACGCGCTGGCCCTGCTCGCTGTGCAGCACCTCGGGGTGCCACTGGACGCCGTAGAGCCGACGCTCGTCGTCCTCGATCGCGGCGACGGGCGTGCCCGCGGTCGTCGCCGTGACCCTCGCGCCGGCCGGCGCCTCGGTGACCGAGTCACCGTGCGACATCCAGACCACCTGGCTCATCGGCTGCCCGGCGAAGAGCGTGGAGTCGGCGGTGTCGACCGACGCCGTCGTCTTGCCGTACTCGCGGGCGCCGGTGCGCGCGACGGTGCCGCCGAGCGCTCGCGACATGGCCTGGAAGCCGTAGCACATGCCGAAGACCGGCACCCCGGCCTCGAGCAGCGCCGGGTCGAGGGCCGGGGCGCCGTCGGCGTAGACCGAACTCGGCCCACCGGAGAGGATGATCGCGGCGGGCCGCTTGGCGAGCAGGTCGGCGACCGGCATCGAGTGCGGCACGACCTCGCTGTAGACCTGCGCCTCGCGCACGCGGCGGGCGATGAGCTGGGCGTACTGCGCGCCGTAGTCGACGACGAGCACCGGGTGGCTCTGCAGGTGGGCGCCGTGGTCGGGCGTGGGCTCCGTCGTGGGCTCCGTCGTGGACGCCGAGGTGGGCTCTGACGTGGGCGCGCTCGTGGGCTCGTCGGTCACCCGCCCAGCCTATCGGGGGCGCGAGACCCCGCCGCGCCGCCGTGTGCCGTGTGCCGTATGCCGGGTGGCGCGGGTCAGCGCGGGCCGTCGCCTCCGCGCTCGCTGGCCACGCTGCTCGGACCGCCGGCGACGTAGGCCCGCTGGCGCATCGCCTCGACCTCGGCGTGGTTGCGACGCTCGGCGATCCAGGGCACGACCGGCACGAAGCCGGCGAGCAGGTTGAGCACGATGCGCTTCGCGCCCCAGGCGCACTTGATGCCGAGGTTGGCGACGGACGCGGCATACCCCATGTAGATGAGGCCGTGGATGGGGCTCCAGTACTCCGTCAGCACGTTGGTCTGCTTGAGGAGGTACTTCATCACCATCTCGATGATGAGGATGACGAGCGCGATGCCGGCCGTGATCGCCATGACGCGGTAGAACGACAGGGCACTGCGGATCTGCTTCGGCTTGGCGAGGGACTGGGGGTAGGTCGTCACGCGGGGATCTCTTCTCTCTCTGCGGCCGGCACGGCATCCGCCTGCTGCTCGGCTCGGAACATCTTCCACCACATCCAGATCGCGAAGAGCCCGAAGACCCACCACTGCACGGCGTAGGCGGCGTTGCGCAGGTTGAGCGGGGTGTCGATGTCGGGCGGCGGCACGCGGGTCAACCCGCCGGCCCGCGAGGCGGTCGCGGTGTCCGTCGCGGCGGCGCCGCCGCTGCCGGACGACGCCGGCGCGGCGGAGGTCTCGCTCGACGCGAGGACGAGGACGTTGTAGAGGTCGCCGGGCCACTCGTTGACGAGAGCGGCGAGGTCGACGGAGCGTCGCTGGGGCGCGGGCAGCGGCGCCCCCGGCCGCGGCGACTCGGTCGGGCCGAGCGAGCCCTCGACGGTGACGACCCCTGTGGGGGTCGCGGGCGCAGTGGCGGGCACGCCGTCGACGAAGCCGCGCAGCACGGCGACCGTGCCGCCCTCGGTGACGAGGGGGGTGACGACCCAGGACCCGGCGCGGTCACCCAGACGCCGGTCGACGACGAGGATCGTGCGCGTGTCGTCGTAGGTGCCGGTCACGCTGACGGGACGGTTGGAGAACTCGGCCTCGAAGGCGGAGTGCGCGCGCGTCACCTGCTGGAGCGGTGCCCGCTGGAGCTGCGAGGCCGCGGCGACGGCCTGCTTGTGGCCTTCGTCGCGCGCGACGCCGAGCTGCCAGAGGCCGAGGAGCGTGCACGCGGCCACGATGACGAGGACGAGGGCGAACAGCCCCACCCACTTGGGGCTGAGCAGTCCACGGAGCACCCATCCAGAGTAGGTCACGCCCCGGACACTTCCCGGCCCGGTCACCCCGCCCGGGCCGTGATCGGAGGCGGGTCGTGATCCGACGCTCGATCCGTGCCAGACTTCAGCGCCATGCTGGAGGTCACCCGTCCGAGCCTCGCCGGTGAGCCGACTCGACCCGGCGAGGGGCTGCGTGCCCGGCGCGGCCGGACCACACGTCGCGCTCTCGGGGCCGTATGCGTCGGGTCAGCAGTCGTGCTCGCCCTGGCGGCGTGCGGGATGACCGACATGCCGACGCCGCGGCGCACCGTGACGGTGACCGTCGACGCGCCGGTCGCCACGGCGGGTACCTCACCCACGTCGGTGCCGACGGTGTCGGCGACCCCCACGACGCCCGCCACGACCACCGCCGTGCCCACCTCGCTCGCCGTGGGCAAGCAGCGAGGCGCCCCGCACTCCTACGACGAGGCGAAGCAGCGCATCGACCGCGCCACGTCGGCCGACGTCGGCTCCGTCTTCCAGAGCCCCTCCGGCAACATCACCTGCAGCACCGCCGGCGGCCAGGGTGTGGTCGTGACCTGCGACGTCTCGAAGGGCCGCAGCGACGCCCCGGCATCCGCCCCCTGCCCGCCGGGAGGGCCCTCAGACATCGGCCGGATCGAGCTGACTGCGGCTGGCGCACGACCGGTCTGCAACTCCGACACGATCCGCCAGGGCGCCGCGGCCACCCTCGCCTACGGCGTGCGGACCGGCCCGTCGCTCGGGTCGGTGGCCTGCCTCAGCGAGGAGTTCGGCATGACCTGCGTCGACGACGCGAGCCGACACGGGTTCTTCCTCGCGCGCGACACCTTCGTCACCTTCTGACGGCGCTCCGCCGCACGCACGGGGGCCTGTGGCGGCCCTGAACCCAAGATCTCGATTCCATAACAGTTGCATGACAGATCGTGTCTTTCGAGCGGTATGCCCTTGAGTGGCCGAGTCGCCTCGGGGAGGACGGGCAACCGACTTCGTCGTGCGACCCCATCACAACTCACACAACAGGGATGGAACTCGTGAGGCAATCACTGCACTCCCGGCGACGTGGGCTCATCGGCCTGCTCGCCACGGGGGCCCTGCTGGCCGGCGCCGTCGCAGCGTCGCCCGCCCAGGCTGCCCCGGCCGCGCCCGCCGCTCCCGTCGCCAAGAACGACACGGGCCAGGCCGGGGGCCGTACCCACAACGACAACCTGCGATCGCCGCTCGCCGTCAAGCAGGACGCCAAGCGCGCGAAGGCGCTCGAGAAGCGGCTCAAGGGCGACCAGAGCGCCCAGGGCAAGGTCGCCAAGCTCGGCAAGGGACAGTACGTCGAGCTCGAACGCGAGGGCACCGACCGCATCTTCGCCGTCATCGTCGAGTTCGGCGACAAGCAGTACACCGGTGGCGCAGGCGCCACCGCCCCTCCCGGCACCTTCACGGGTCCGCCGAAGGACAACAGCACGACCGACGTCACCGGTCCGCTCCACAACCAGATCCCGGCCCCCGACCGCTCGGTCGACAACTCGACCCTGTGGCAGGCGGACTACAACCGCGAGCACTACGAGGACATGTACTTCAACCGCATGGCGAAGTACTACGAGGCCCAGTCCTCGGGGCGCTACTCCGTCGACGGCGACGTCACCGAGTGGGTCAAGGTGCCCTTCAACGAGGCGCTCTACGGTCGCAACTACTGCGGCGGCATCGTGTGCGCGACGAGCAAGGCGCTCGTGCGCGACGCGCTCGCCGTCTGGGTGGACGCCCAGCTCAAGTCGGGCAAGACGATGGCCGAGGTGACGGCATACCTCAAGACGTTCGACATCCAGGACCGCTACGACATCGACGGCGACGGCAACTTCAACGAGCCCGACGGCGTCATCGACCACTTCCAGATCGTGCACGCCGGCGGCGACGAGGCCGCGGGCGACCCGAACCAGGGCACGGATGCCATCTGGAGCCACCGCTGGTCGGCCAACCTCCAGCCCAACAGCCCCTACGGCGCCAACGTGGGCGCCGTCAACATCGGCAGCAACGCCGGCCTCGTGTCGAGCCCCGACGTTCCCAACAACCCGACGGGCGTGTGGGTCTACGACTACACCGTCCAGCCGGAGAACGGCGGACTCGGGGTCTTCGCCCACGAGTTCGGCCACGACCTCGGCCTGCCCGACCTCTACGACACCTCCGGCAACACCGGCGGCGCGGAGAACAACACGGCCTTCTGGACGCTCATGTCCTCGGGCGCCAACATCGGTGACGGCGGTCCCGACGGCATCGGCGACTCGCCCACCGACCTCGGCGCCTACGAGCTCTTCCAGCTCGGCTGGCTGCAGCCGCAGGGCAAGCAGGGCCCGTTCTACGACGTCGCGTATGCCGGCAAGCGCTCGTCCCACACGATCGGCTCCAACGTGCCGGCGACGAAGAAGGCCCAGGCGCTCTTCACCGTCCTGCCGGACAAGCAGGTGCCGCTCGACCTCGGCGCGCCGTTCGCCGGTTCGAAGATGTACTGGAGCACGCAGGGCGATGAGATCAACACGACGATGACCCACGCAGCGGCGCCGGGGGCGCTGACGGCCAAGGTCAACTACCAGATCGAGACCGGCTGGGACTACGCCTACCTCGAGGCCAACGTCGGTGGCACGTGGACGCCCGTCGCGACCAACCGGTCGACGACGAGCAACCCCAACGGCCAGAACGAGGGCCAGGGCATCACCGGCTCTACGGCTGGCCAGTGGGTCGACCTCACCGCCACGCTGCCCGCCGGCACGACGCAGGTCCGCTTCCGCTACTGGACCGACGTCGCCGAGACGCAGCCCGGCATCCGGATCGACAACATCGCCCTGAACGGCACGCTCATCGGAACGGCCGAGTCCGACGAGGGCTGGACCTTCAACGGCTTCGTCACGACCACGGGCCAGGAGGTGCAGGAGTTCTTCAACGCCTACATCGCCGAGAACCGCCAGTACGACGGCTACGACGCGTCGCTCAAGACGGCCTACAACTTCGGGTTCCCGACGAAGCCGGACTGGGTCGAGAGCTACCCGTACCAGAACGGCCTGCTCATCAGCTACTGGGACGGCTCGCAGACCGACAACAACGTCGGCGACCACCCGGGCAAGGGCCTCGTCCTTCCCGTCGACGCCCACCCGGAGTTCACCCACTGGTCCGACGGCACGCTGATGCGCAACCGGATCCTGTCCTACGACTCGACCTTCGGGCTCGAGCGCACCGACGCGATCACGCTGCACAACCCGGCCGACGGCACCACGGGCACCGTGGCCTCGAAGCCGGCGCAGCCGGTCTTCGACGACACGAAGACGTGGTGGTTCGGCTCCGACCAGCACGGCGCGACCGGCTCGCACAAGGGCCGCTACCAGCCGGGCTGGTACAGCGTCGACGTGCCCAAGACGGGCACGACGATCCGCGTCGTCAGCAGCTCCATGCAGGGCAACTCGCTGAACGTGCTCGTCGCTCCGAAGTGACCCCCAGGGTGACTCAGGAGTGATGCAGGACCGCACACCGCAGGGCACGGCCGGCTGACCCCCGACCGCCCCGCTGGGAGGAGGGCCCCGTCGACCAGTGGTCGGCGGGGCCCTTCGCAGCACATAGGATCGGGCACACGACCTGACGGGTCCCGCGCCGGTGGGGCCAGACCATCACCCGACGACCGAGGGGCCGCCGTGGCGCAACTGTTGCTTCTGCACCTGCTTGCCGCCGCCCTTGCGCCGTGGTTGGCAAAGTCGTTGCGCACCAAGGCTTTTCCTCTACTCGCACTCGTACCCGCCACGGCCTTCGTCTGGCTCCTCGTCGTTGCGACCGAGGTGCGCGACGGCAACCTCCCGACCCAGCAGATCCCGTGGGTGCCCGGCCTCGAGCTCGACCTCGACTTCCGCCTCACGACCCTCTCGTGGGTGGTCGCGCTGCTCGTCACGGGCGTCGGGGCACTCGTCCTGCTCTACTGCACGTGGTACTTCCACGACGACGACCCGACGCTGTGGCGCTTCACGAGCGTCTTCACGGCCTTCGCCGGAGCGATGCTCGGCCTCGTCCTCACCGACAACTTCCTCATGCTCTACGTCTTCTGGGAGCTGACGACGGTCCTGTCCTACCTGCTCATCGGGCACAACCCGGGCAGCTCGACGAACCGACGTGCCGCGATGCAGGCGCTGCTCGTCACGACCTTCGGCGGTCTCGCGATGCTCGTCGGCATCATCGCGATCGGCGTCCACCACACGTACTCCATCAGCGGCCTGCTCGCCGATCCCCCGCCGCTCGACGCCGTCACCGTGGCCGCCGTCGTGCTGCTGCTCGTCGGTGCGCTGTCGAAGTCGGCGCTCGTCCCGTTCCACTTCTGGCTGCCGGGCGCGATGGCCGCGCCGACCCCGGTCAGCGCCTACCTGCACGCCGCAGCCATGGTCAAGGCGGGCATCTACCTCGTCGCCCTCCTCGCGCCGATCTTCTCCGGCGCTCCTGCCTGGCACGCGCTCACCCTCGGCCTCGGCCTGCTGACGATGGTCGTCGGCGGCTGGCGGGCGCTGCGGCAGCACGACATCAAGCTGCTCCTCGCCTACGGCACCGTGAGCCAGCTCGGCTTCATCGTCGCCATCGCCGGCCTCGGCACGAAGACCGCCGCCCTCGCTGCGCTCGCCCTCGTGCTCGCCCACGGCCTCTTCAAGTCGACGCTCTTCCTCGTCGTCGGCGTCGTCGACCACGCGACGGGCACGCGCGACCTGCGCCGCCTCTCCGGCCTCGGGCGCCGGATGCTCCCGGTGAGCGTGCCGGCCGCCTTCGCCGGCCTCTCCATGGCGGGCGTCATCCCCATGGCGGGCTTCGTGTCGAAGGAGAGCGCCCTCGAGTCGCTCTGGGAGGAAGCCCAGGAGGCGGCCCCCTTCCCGTCCGTCTACGGCTATGTGGCCCTCGCGGCCGTCGTCGTCGGCTCGGCCCTGACGGTCGCGTACACGTGCCGCTTCCTCTGGGGTGCGTTCGCGACGAAGCCGGGCGTGCCGCCGACCCCGATCACCGTGCCGCACCCCGGCTTCGTCCTCTCGTCCCTGCTGCTCGGGGTCGGCTGCCTCGCGCTCGGGCTGCTCGCGCCGCTCGAGTCGCCGTGGCTCATGCCGTATGCCGTCACCCTCCCCACCGGGTCCACCCCCGAGCCGCTCGCGCTGTGGCACGGGGTGACCGTGCCGCTGCTGCTCTCCGTCGTCTCGCTCGGCGTCGGCGTCGCCCTCTTCGTGCAGCGGGAGGCCTTCGCGCGCGCCCAGTCCCGGGTGCCCGCGCTCGTCGACGGCGAGCGCGGCTTCGCCCGCACCCTGCGAGCGGTCGACCGCGGCGCGGTGGAGACGACGGCAGTCACGCAGCGGGGCTCGCTGCCGATCTACCTCGCCTCCATCCTGCTCGTCTTCGTCGCGCTGCCGGGCATGGCGGCGGTGACCCAGGGCCGACTGCCCGAGGTGCGGCTCTGGGACAACCCGGCACAGGCGGTCGTCGGCGCCCTGATGATCGCCGCCGCGGTGCTCGTCCTCGTCACCCGCCGGCGGCTCACCGCGGTCATGCTCGTCGGGGCCACGGGGTACGGCGTGGCGATGCTCTTCGTCCTGCACGGAGCTCCCGACCTCGCCATCACCCAGATGCTCGTCGAGACGGTCTCGCTCGTCGTCTTCGTCCTCGCCCTGCGCCGGATGCCGACGAAGTTCACCCGACACCCCCACTCCCCCTCGCGCACCTGGCGCCTCGGTCTCGGTGCGGCGGTCGGCGCAGCCGTCGGCGTCATCGCCCTCGTGGCCTCCGGAGGGCGCACGACGACGCCGGTCTCGGTCGACTTCCCGACCGAGGCCTACACCTTCGGGCACGGCAAGAACATCGTCAACGTGACCCTCGTCGACATCCGCGCCTGGGACACCCTCGGCGAGGTGTCGGTGCTCGTCGCGGCCGCGACCGGCATCGCCAGCCTCATCTTCGTGCGCACCCGCAACACACGGCTCTCGCGCGCGACGGCCAAGGCCCTGCCCTCGAGCAACGCCGCTCGAGGCACCTGGCTCCTCGGGGGCCGCACGATGCGCAAGGAGAAGCGCTCGGTCATCTTCGAGGTGGTGACCCGGCTCGTCTTCCACATCATGCTCGCGACCTCGCTCTACCTGCTCTTCGCAGGCCACAACCAGCCGGGCGGCGGCTTCGCCGGCGGCCTCGTGGCCGGCCTCGCCCTCGTCGTGCGGTACCTCGCCGGCGGTCGCTACGAGCTCGACGAGGCGGCGCCCTTCGATGCCGGCCTGCTCGTCGGGCTCGGCCTGCTCGTCGCCGTCGGCTCCGCCCTCGCGCCGCTCGCCTTCGGCGGGACGATCCTCGAGACGACCGCCGTCGACGTCACCCTGTGGCCGTGGGGCGAGGTGCACCTCGTGACGTCGATCTTCTTCGACATCGGGGTCTACCTCATCGTCGTCGGCATGATGCTCGACATCGTGCGCAGCCTCGGCACCGGCATCGACCGCCAGATCGCGGAGGAGCAGCAGAGCGAGCAGGAGAGCGAGCGCGAGGACGAGCCCGACGAGCTGCAGCGAGAGGTGGCCCGCCCGTGACCGCGCTCGCCCGCGCCGGCTTCGAGTCGACCCTGACCCCCAACCTCACGCTCGTGCTCGTCGTCGTCGGCCTCGTCGCCGTCGGCACGGCCCTGGCCCTCGACCGCAGCCTCGTGCGCGTCCTGCTCGGCATGGTGCTCATCGGCAACGGCGTCGCCGTGCTCTACCTCGTCGTGTCGGGCCGGGCCGGCCGGGCCCCCTTCGTCGGCGAGGACCCTGCCACCATGAGCGACCCCCTGCCGCAGGCGATGGTGCTCACCGCCATCGTCATCTCCCTCGCGACGATCGGCTTCCTGCTCGCGCTGTCCTACCGGCTGTGGCAGATCTCGGGCACCGACGACGTGCCCGACGACGCCGAGGACGCCCGCATCCAGCGCCTCGCCCGCGACGACGAGACGTCCGAGACCTACGACCGCTCCGAGGAGTCGACGACGACCTCCGACGAGCGCGCCGAGGCGGGTGAGAGCCGTGGGTGACGTCCCGGTGCCCAACCTGCTGCCGCTGCCAGTGCTGCTCCCGCTCCTCGGCGCCGCGCTGGCCCTCGCCTTCCGCCGCTCCGACCGCCTCCAACGCATCGTCAGCATCGCCGCCCTCGCCGGGGTCGTCGTCGTCGCTGCCGTGCTCGTGTGGCAGACCGACGTGAGCGGACCCCAGGTGCTGTGGCTCGGAGCGTGGCAGGAGCCCCTCGGCATCTCGCTCGTCGCCGACCGCCTGAGCGCGCTCATGCTCCTCGTCTCGAGCGTCGTGACGTTGCTCGTGCTCCTCTTCGCCATCGGGCAGGGCCATGCCGACAGCGACGACGAGGTGGCCCGCGAGACGCCCCTGTCGATCTTCCACCCGACCTACCTCGTCCTCACGGCGGGCGTGGCCAACGCCTTCCTCGCCGGCGACCTCTTCAACCTCTTCGTCGGCTTCGAGATCCTGCTGTTCAGCTCCTACGTGCTCATCACCCTCGGCGGGTCGGCCTCTCGCATCCACGCGGGCACCACCTACGTCGTCGTCAGCCTGCTGAGCTCGGCGCTCTTCCTCATCGGCATCGCCGCGACGTATGCCGCCACGGGCACCGTCAACCTCGCGCAGCTCGCCATCCGCATCGGCGGGCTCGACCCCGGCGTCGCGCTCGTGCTCCAGCTCTGCCTGCTCACCGCCTTCGCCATCAAGGCGGCGGTCTTCCCGATGTCGGCCTGGCTGCCCGACAGCTACCCGACCGCGCCGGCACCCGTCACCGCGGTCTTCGCCGGCCTGCTCACCAAGGTCGGCGTCTACGCGATCATCCGCACCCAGACGCTGCTCTTCCCCGCGTCACCGCTCACCGACCTGCTGCTCTGGGCCGCCCTGCTGACGATGGTCATCGGCATCCTCGGCGCCGTCTCGCAGTCGGGGCTGAAGAGGATCCTGTCCTTCACTCTCGTCAGCCACATCGGCTACATGATCTTCGGCATCGCCCTGTCCACCCAGGCCGGCACGGCCGGAGCGATCTTCTACGTCGTGCACCACATCATCATCCAGACCTCGCTCTTCCTCATCACGGGCCTCGTCGAGCGCATCGGGGGCTCGACGTCGCTGCACCGTCTCGGTGGGCTGGCGCTCGCCTCGCCGCTGCTCGCCACCCTCTTCTTCGTCTCGGCGATGAACCTGTCCGGCGTGCCACCGCTCTCCGGCTTCCTCGCCAAGATCGGGCTCGTCGACGCCGGCATCGCCGTGGGCACCCCGCTCGCGTGGGTCGTCGTCGCCGGTGGCATCGTGACGAGCCTGCTCACGCTCTACGCGCTCTCGAAGGTGTGGAGCCAGGCGTTCTGGCGCCCGCTCTCGGAGGCGCGCGAGGTCGCCGAGCTGGCCGCGGAGGAGGCGGCCGACGAGGCCGAGCAGTTCGAGCAGGCTGAGCTCGACGCCGGCCGCCGTCCCGGCGGCGCGGCCACGATCACGGCCGCCCCGACCGGGGTCGCCCTCGCGGTCGACACGTCGCCGCGAGCGCTGCCCCGCATGATGCTGGGGGCGACCGCCGCGATGACCGCCGTCGGGCTGCTCATCACGCTCGTCGCCGGCCCGCTGCAGGCCTTCACCGAGCGCGCCGCGGCCGACCTCCGCCAGCGCGACCCCTACATCACCTCGGTGCTCCCCGAGGAGGTGCGGCGATGAGCGCGGCCTCCCGCCGGAGCCGGGCCCGGCTCACTGCCACGGCAGACGAGACGACGACGACCGACGAGTCACGGGCCTTTGCGGGCCCCGACGCTCCGAGGCGTCGCCGTCGCACGCTCCAGCCCCGTGCCATCGCGACGATCGCGCTGGCCTGGATGCTGCTCTGGGACCGCGTGAGCTGGGGCAACCTCGTCAACGGGGTGCTCGTCGGGCTCTTCGTGACGCTGGCCTTCCCGCTGCCCTCGATCGAGTTCCAGGGTCGGTTGCGGCCGCACCGCGTCGTCTGGCTCATCGTCCTCTTCCTCGCCGACCTCGTCGCTGCGTCCTGGCAGGTCCTGCGCCTGGCGCTCGGCCGGCGTCGCCCACGCAACGCCGTCATCGAGGTGCAGCTGCGCTCGCGGTCCGACTTCTACCTCACCCTGACGGCCGAGCTCGTCGCCCTCGTGCCCGGCTCGGTGGTCGTCGACGCCCGACGCTCGACGTCGGTGCTCTACCTCCACCTGCTCGACATCGAGCGTCAAGGGGCCATCGAGCACCAGCGCCGACATGTCCTCGCCGTCGAGGAACGCGTCGTGCGCGCCTTCGGCTCGCGCGAGGAGATCGCCCACCTCGAGCAGGCCAAGGGGGCCACGCCATGACCATCGTCGCCCTCATCGCACTGGCCCTGCTCGGAGCGGCCGCCCTGATCG
Source organism: Humibacillus xanthopallidus (assembly GCF_006716675.1). Classification (GTDB taxonomy): domain Bacteria; phylum Actinomycetota; class Actinomycetes; order Actinomycetales; family Dermatophilaceae; genus Humibacillus; species Humibacillus xanthopallidus_B. Next base: position 532,426 of record NZ_VFPM01000001.1, read on the forward strand.
TGCTCCTGCGACTCTTCCGCGGGCCGACCAACCTCGACCGGATCGTCGCCTCCGAGATCCTCATGGTCATCGTCATCGCCGGCGTCGCGACCGAGTCGGCGTGGCAGCGCACCGCGACGAACCTGCCGCTGCTGCTCATCCTCGGGCTCGTCGGCTTCGTCGGCGGGGTGGCGGTCACCCGCTTCATGTCCCGCGACGCCGACGACCTCGACGTCGAGCAGACCCCGGCCCGACCGGTCCATCCGACGGCGCCGGTCGACGAGTCGACGGACCCGACCCGGCAGTCCGACGACCCCACCGACGACCCCACCGACGAGCCGACCGAGCGGAAGTCCCACCGATGAGCTGGACGACCGTGCTCGACGTCATCGGCGGCATCTGCCTGCTCCTCGGCGCGTTCCTCTGCCTCGCCGGGGCGATCGGTCTCGTGCGCTTCCCCGACACCCTCTCGCGCCTGCACGCTGCGACGAAGCCGCAGACCCTCGGCCTCATCCTCATCCTCTCCGGCCTCGCCGCGACCCTGCGCACGTGGTCGGCCGTCACGACGCTCGTCCTGCTCGCCGCGACGCAGTTCTTCACCTCTCCGGTCACGGCCCACCTCGTCGGGCGCGCGGCCTACCGCAACGGCAACGTCGACGAGAGCACGCTCGAGGTCGACGAGCTCTCCGACGCACTCGAGCGCTCCGGGTGGGACCCGACGAAATGAGCTGGGCCGCATACGTGCTCGTGGGTTGACCTCAAGCGGGCTTGAATTCTTACGGTCTGGGCATGACCCCAGCGGAAAATGGTGTGAGGCACGCCGCGCGGCGGCCTAAAATGAGGCAAGTGATCTCACTGCCCCACGCCGATCCCGGCACTCCCGACCTCGCCGGACCCACGGCATACCTGCGGTGGGTGGGCAAGGGGCAGTGGCGCACCCTCGTCGTCGCGATCACCTTCGGCATCGTGTGGCTCGTCAGCCAGGCACTCTTCCCCGCAGCGATGGGCAAGGCCATCGACGACGGCATCATCGGCGCCGACCCCGGCTCGCTACTCCTCTGGTGCGGCGTCCTCGTCGGTCTCGTCGTCGTCAGCGCCGTCTCTGGAGCGTTCCGCCACAAGTACGCCGTCGCCAACTGGCTGCAGGGCGCCTTCCGCTCGGCCCAGCTCATCGGCCACCACGCCGCCGACACCGGCGAGGCGCTGCCGCGAACGGTGCCGACCGGTGACGTCGTCGCCACCGTGAGCTCGGACGCGATGCGCATCGGCGGCCTCTACGACGTCACGGCGCGCTTCGTCGGCTCGATCGTCTCCTACGTCGTCGTCGCCCTCATCCTCCTGCACGCCTCGACGACGCTCGGGCTCGTCGTGCTCATCGGTGTGCCGGTGCTCGTCGCCTGCCTCAGCCTCATCGTGCGACCCCTCCAGCGGCGTCAGCTCGCGCAGCGCGAGGAGGCCGGTCGCCTCATCGGGCTGGGCGCCGACACCGTCGCCGGGCTGCGCGTGCTGCGCGGCATCGGCGGCGAGCACACCTTCCTTCAGCGGTATGCCGTGCAGTCCCAGTCCGTGCGCACCGTCGGCAACCGAGTCGCCGGCTACCAGGCGGCGCTCGACGCGGCGCAGGTGCTGCTGCCCGGCGTCTTCGTGCTCATCGTCGTCTGGCTCGGGGCCCGCTTCGCGATCGAAGGCGAGATCACGGCCGGCCAGCTCGTCGCCTTCTACGGCTACACCGCCTTCCTCGTCATCCCGCTACGCACGGCGACCGAGATGGTCGACCGGGCGACGCGAGCGCACATCGGGGCCGGGAAGCTCCTGCGCGTCCTGCGGGTGCAGCCCGACCAGGTCGAGTCGGCGCAGACGCGCCCCCTGCCGACGGTGCCGTCGCGCCTCGTGGAGCCGCACAGCGGCGTCAGCATCGAGCCCGGCCGCTTCACCGTCGTCGTGTCGGCACGCCCGGAGGACTCGGCGGCGCTGGCCGACCGGCTCGGGCGCTTCGGCTCGGAGGAGGACGGGGCGACCGAGGCTCGCCTGGGCGGCACCCGCCTGGCCGACGCGCCCCTGGCGGAGCTGCGGCGCCGGGTCGTCGTCTCGGAGACCGACCCGCGCCTCTTCACCGGCACCCTGCGCGACGAGCTCGACCCGTGGGGCGTGCACGACGACGCGACGATCCTCGCCGCACTGTCCGTCGCGAGCGGCGACGATGTGCTCGAAGCGCTGCCCGGCGGGCTCGACAACGAGGTCGAGGAGCGCGGCCGGGCGTTCTCCGGAGGCCAGCGCCAGCGCCTCGCCCTCACCCGCGCCCTGCTGACCGACGCCGAGACGCTCGTGCTCGTCGAGCCGACGAGCGCCGTCGACGCCCACACCGAGGCGCGCATCGCGGCCAGGCTGACGCAGGCCCGGGCCGGGCGCACGACCGTCGTCATGTCGGCGAGCCCGCTCATCCTCGACCGCGCCGACGACGTCGTCTTCCTCCGTGACGGCCGAGCGGTCGCCACGGGCACCCACCAGCAGCTCATGACCGAGCGTCCCGACTACCGACGCACCGTCGTCCGAGGGGAGGAGGACTGATGACGACCACGGCGACACCAGCCACCCGCGCCCTGCCCGTCGCCGACACCGCGTCGGTCCGGGCACACACCCGCGGGCTGCTCCGCCGGCACCGGGGCAGCCTCCTGCGGGTCATCGGCCTGCACTCGATCGCGGCGGTCGCGGCTCTCGTCGCGCCACGCGTCATCGGCCTGCTCGTCGACGAGATCAGCAGCGGGCGCTCGCTCGAGGTCGTCAACACGCTGGCCCTGTGGATCGCCGGTGCGGTGGTCGTGCAGACGGTCGTCACGTGGTTCGCGCGGCGGGCCTCCTTCGTCATGGGCGAGACCGTCTTCGCCGAGCTGCGCGAGCAGTTCATGGGCCGCGTCGTGGAGCTGCCGCTGTCGACGGTCGAGCGCGCGGGCACGGGCGACCTCGTCTCGCGCACGACGAACGACGTCGAGGCGCTCTCGCACGTCATCCGCTTCGGGGTGCCCTCGATCTTCGTCGGTGCCGTGACGACGGCGATCACCGTCATCGCCGCCTTCGTCACCGGCTGGCAGGTCGCCCTCGCCGTCATCGTCGGCGTGCCGATCCTCGTGCTGTCGACGCGTCGCTACCTGCGCCACGCGCCGGAGGGGTACCTGCGCGAGCGGGCGACCTATGCCGTCCTCAACGGGGTCGTCACCGAGTCGGCCGACGGGGCGCGCACCGTCGACGCCCTCCGCCTCTCGGCGCGGCGCCGACGGCGCATGGACGAGGCGCTCGGCGACTGCTACGACGCCGAGATCTACACCCTCCGTCTGCGCATGCGGTGGTTCCCGTCCGTGGAGTTCGCCTTCTTCATGCCGGTCGCCGTCACCCTGCTCTGGGGTGGGTGGCTCATCTCCCGGGACGTCGCGACGATCGGCACGGTGACCGCGGTCGCGCTCTACGTGCAGCAGATGGCCGGCCCGCTCGACGAGCTCATCTCGTGGCTCGACGAGATCCAGGTCGGTGCGACCTCGCTGGCGCGTGTCATCGGCATCGCCGACGTCCCGCCCGACCGCGCCGCCACCGGGGAGGAGCCGGCCGACGACCACCTCGAGGTCGACGACGTGCACTACTCCTACCGTGCCGGCCGCGACGTCCTGCGCGGCGTGTCGCTCGACCTGCGACCCGGCGAACGGCTCGCGATCGTCGGGCCCTCCGGAGCGGGGAAGTCGACGCTCGGCCGACTCATGGCAGGCATCGACGGGCCGCGGACCGGGCGCGTCGACGTCGGCGGGGTGCGACTCGTCGACCTCGAGCTCGCGCAGCTGCGCGGCCAGGTCGCGCTCGTCACGCAGGAGCACCACGTCTTCGTCGGCACCCTCGAGGACAACCTGCGTCTGGCCAGGCCCGAGGCGAGCAGGGAGCAGCTGCTCGACGCCCTCGCTGCGGTCGATGCGCAGGAATGGGCAGAGGGGCTGCCGCAGGGGCTCGACACCCTCGTCGGGTCCGGCGGCGTGCGACTGACCGAGCCACAGGCCCAGCAGCTGGCCCTAGCCCGGCTCGTCCTCGCCGACCCGCACACCCTCGTGCTCGACGAGGCGACGTCGCTGCTCGACCCGCGTGCCGCGCGGCACCTCGAGCGGTCGCTCGCGGCCGTCGTCGAGGGCCGCACCGTCGTCGCCATCGCGCACCGGCTCATGACGGCTCACGACGCCGACCGGGTCTGCGTCGTCGAGGACGGGCTCATCAGCGAGATCGGCTCACACGAAGAGCTGCTCGCCGCCGACGGACCGTATGCCGCTCTCTGGCGCTCCTGGCGCGACGAGCCCCAACCCGTCCGCTGACCCCCACTCCCCGATTCGAGGTGATCCTGGGCCCCACGTGGGCGTCGGCATCACCTCGAATCAGGGAGAGAACAGGAGCGAATCGGGCGTAACCCTCGCCGCGGTGGCTCGTTGTCAGGGTGGCGCGGTCGGCCCGGACCCCTTGTGGTCGGCCTGCGCCCGGGTGGGGTCGTCTCTGAGGGGTGACGGCCCCGCCCACCCTGGTTCGTGGCCGACGCAGGCCGCGGCTCAGGCGACGGGTCGCTCCTCCTCGAAGGGACGCCCCGCTTCGACGCCGCGATCCCCCTCGAGGCGGACATACGGCTCACCCTGCCCCGGCCGCAGGTCCTGCTCGCCCCGCGCCGGCCACAGCGACATCGCCCGCTCGGCCTGTGCCGTGATCGTGAGGCTGGGGTTGACGCCGAGGTTGGCCGACACGGCAGCTCCGTCGACGACGTGCAGGCCCGGGTAGCCCCACACGCGGTGGTACGGGTCGATGACCCCCTGCTCGGGCGAGTCCGAGATGACCGCGCCCCCGAGGAAGTGCGCCGTCATCGGGATGTCGAGCACCTCACCGACCGACGACCCGGGGAAGGCCCGCTCCCCCGTCGTCCGCTCGAGGCCCGCAGCGAGCTCGCGCACCGCCTCGTTGCCCTGGGGGATGTAGGTCGGGTTCGGCGCCCCGTGACCCTGCCTCGACGTGAGGTGCCAGCCGAACAGCCCGCGCGCCCGCGACACCGTGATCGAGTTGTCCGACGTCTGCATGACGAGGGCGATGACCGATCGCTCGCTCCAGCGCCGGTTCGACAGCGACCGCGCGAGCAGAACGGGGTGGCGGGCCGCCTTGCCCGCGAAGCGTGCCCACCGGGGTATGCCGCCCCCGCCGTCGACCTGCATCACCGCGAGAGCGCCCATGAGGTTCGACCCCTTGCCGTAGCGGACGTTCTCGAGATGGGTCGTCTCGTCGACGTGGAAGCTCGACGTGATCGCCACGCCACGGGTGAGGTCGACCTCCCGGGGCACCCGCTTGGTCATCGCCCCACCCAGCGCCTCGGAGTTCGTCCGGGTCAGCTCGCCGAGCCGGTCCGAGACACGCGGGAGCCCCCGCCCCTCCGGCTGCGCCTTCATCGCCTGGAGCAGCTGCGCGGTTCCCCACGCCCCCGCGGCGACGACGACCTGGCCCGCGGTCACGGTGCGCTCCCCCGCCCGGCGGCGACCCCACGCTCCGCTGCGGACGGTCGTCACGGCATACCCCTGCTCGGGCGACGCCGGGTCGAGCGGACGCACCCGCGTCACCGTGCGCAACGGTTCGATGGTCACGCCGCGACGCTCGGCGAGGGCGAGGTAGTTCTTGACGAGGGTGTTCTTGGCGCCGACGCGGCAGCCGACCATGCAGTTGCCGCACTCCGTGCACCCCGTGCGTGCCGGGCCCTCGCCGCCGAAGTAGGGGTCGGGCACGCGGCGCCCGGGCTCGCCGAAGAAGACGCCGACGGGGGTCTTGCGGAAGGTGTCGCCGACGCCGAGTGCTGTCGCCGTGTCGCGCATGAGCTGCTCGACCGGCCCGTCGCACGGGTTCTGCACGACACCGAGCATGCGCTGGGCCGTCGCGTAGTGCGGCGCGAGCTCGGCCTGCCAGTCGGTGATGTGCCCCCACTGCCGGTCGCGGAAGAACGGCGCGGGCGGCACGTAGAGGGTGTTGGCGTAGTTGAGCGAGCCGCCACCCACGCCGGCCCCCGCGAGGACGACGACGTCGGGGAGGCGGTGGATCCGCTGCACGCCGAAGAGCCCGAGCCGCGGTGCCCAGACGTAGCGGCGGACGTCCCAGCTCGTGCGGGCGAAGTCCTCGTCCTCGAAGCGGCGACCCGCCTCGTAGACGTGGACGCCGTAGCCCTTCTCGGCGAGACGGAGTGCCGCGACCGAGCCACCGAAGCCCGAGCCGATGACGACGACGTCGTGGTCAAAGCTCATGCCCGCAGCCTACGGACGGCAGGCCACCTGTGGCTACCGATCGGTAATAACGGTTGGCTCAGGCGCCGAGATAGGGCGACACGACAACCTCGACGCGCTGGAACTCCTTGACGTCGGAGTAGCCCGTCGTCGCCATCGCGCGGCGCAGGGCCCCGATGATGTTCGTCGTGCCGTCGGCCTGCCGGCCCGGCCCGAAGAGGATCTCCTCGAGCGAGGCGTGCGCGCCCAGCTCGATGCGCTCGCCGCGGGGCAGCTCCGGGTGGTGCGCCTCGGGGCCCCAGTGGTAGCCGGCGCCGGGGGCATCGCTCGCCCGGGCGAGGGCGGCTCCGAGCATCACCGCGTCGGCGCCGCAGGCGACCGCCTTGACGATGTCACCCGACGTGCCGACACCGCCGTCGGCGATGACGTGGACGTAGCGGCCGCCTGACTCGTCGAGGTAGTCGCGACGGGCCGCGGCGACGTCGGCGACCGCCGACGCCATGGGCGCGTGGATCCCGAGGGTCGTGCGCGTCGTGTGCGCGGCCCCGCCGCCGAAGCCGACGAGGACGCCGGCCGCGCCCGTGCGCATGAGGTGCAGGGCCGCCGTGTAGGAGGCCGCGCCGCCGACGATGACCGGGACGTCGAGCTCGTAGATGAAGCGCTTGAGGTTGAGCGGCTCGGCCCGGCCCGACACGTGCTCCGCCGAGACCGTCGTGCCACGGATGACGAAGAGGTCGACCCCGGCGTCGACGACGGTCTTCCAGTGCTGCTGGGTGCGCTGCGGCGACAGGGCGCCGGCGACGGTGACCCCCGCCTCACGCAGCTCGCGCAACCGCTCGGTGATGAGCTCGGGCTTGATCGGCTCGGCGTAGATCTGCTGCATGCGCGACGTCGCGGCCCCGGGCTCGAGCGCGGCGATCTCGGCGAGCTGCGTCGCCGGGTCCTCGTAGCGCGTCCACAGACCCTCGAGGTCGAGCACCGGCAGCACGCCGAGCTGGCCGAGTGCGATGGCGGTCTCGGGCGAGACGACCGAGTCCATCGGGGCCGCCATGACCGGGATGTCGAAGTGGTAGGCGTCGATCTGCCACGACACCGAGACCTCCTCGGGGTCGCGGGTGCGCCGGGAGGGCACGACAGCGATGTCGTCGAAGGAGTAGGCGCGCCGTCCGCGCTTGCCTCGGCCAATCTCGATCTCGGTCACCGGGCCAGCCTATCGACCCACCCCGACGACGGCGTATGCCGTCCGGCGGGCTCAGCCGGACGGCATACGCCGCCCGTCGGCTGCGCCCCGTGCCGTCGAGTGCCCACTTTCCGACGTCGAGAACTGAGCACTCGACCTCAACCCCGGGATCCCGGATGGTCGAGTGCCCACTCTCCGACGTCGAGAACTGAGCACTCGACCGGGTGGTCAGCCGATCGAGTAGTTGGGCGCCTCGACGATGCCCTGGATGTCGTGCGGGTGGCTCTCCTTGAGCGAGGCCGACGTGATGCGCACGAACTGCCCCTTCTCCTGGAGCTCGCCGATGGTGCGGGCGCCGACGTAGAACATCGACTGGCGCAGCCCGCCGAGCATCTGGTGGGCGACCTGCGAGAGCGGCCCGCGGTAGGCGACGCGGCCCTCGATGCCCTCGGGCACGATCTTGTCGTCGGAGTCGACCTCGGCCTGGAAGTAGCGGTCCTTCGAGTAGGACTTCTTGCCGCGGCTGCTCATCGCACCGAGGGAGCCCATGCCGCGGTAGGCCTTGAACTGCTTGCCGTTGACGAAGATGAGCTCGCCCGGGCTCTCCTCGCAGCCCGCGAGGAGCGAACCGATCATGACCGAGTCGGCGCCCGCGACGATCGCCTTGGCGATGTCGCCGGAGTACTGCAGGCCGCCGTCGGCGATGACGGGCACGCCTGCCGGCTTGCAGGCCTGGGCGGCTGCGTGCACGGCGGTGATCTGCGGCGCGCCGACACCGGTGACGATGCGGGTCGTGCAGATCGAACCCGGGCCGACCCCGACCTTGACGGCGTCGGCGCCGGCGTCGACGAAGGCCTGGGCGCCCTCGCGGGTCGCGACGTTGCCGCCGATGACCTGCACGTGGCGGGTGGCGGGGTCGCTCTTGAGGCGGTCGACCATCTCGATGAGCAGGCGGACGTGGCCGTGGGCGGTGTCGGCGACGAGCACGTCGACGCCGGCCTCGATGAGGGTCGTCGCCCGCTCCCACGCGTCACCGAAGTAGCCGATCGCCGCGCCGACCATGAGGCGGCCGTCGGCGTCGTTGCTCGCGTCGGGGAACTGCTCGCCCTTGACGAAGTCCTTGACGGTGATGAGCCCGGCGAGGTGGCCCTCGGAGTCGACGATGGGCAGGCGCTCGCGCTTGTGCTGGCGCAGCAGTGCCGTCGCCTCGTCGCGGTCGATGCCGACGGGCCCGGTGATGAGCGGCATCGGGGTCATGACGTCGCGCACGAGCGTTGTCGCCCACTCGGCAACCGGCGTGAAGCGCAGGTCGCGGTTGGTCACCATGCCGATGAGCTTCTTGTCCTCGCCGATGACCGGCAGGCCCGAGACGCGGTACTCGCCGCAGATCGCGTCGAGCTCCTCGAGCGTGCGGTCGGGCCCGATGGTGATCGGGTTCGAGATCATGCCCGTCTGGGTCCGCTTGACGAGGTCGACCTGGTAGGCCTGGTCCTGGATCGAGAGGTTGCGGTGCAGCACGCCGAGGCCACCCTGGCGGGCCATCGCGATGGCCATCCTGGCCTCGGTGACGGTGTCCATCGCCGCGGAGACGAGCGGCACCCGGAGCGTCAGCTCACGGGTGAGCCGCGTCGAGGTGTCGATGTCGGTGGGGGCGAGGTCGCTGTAGCCCGGCAGGAGGAGCACGTCGTCGTACGTCAGCCCCATCGAGGCGAAAGCAGCGGGGACGTCAGACGATCCGAGGCTCATTGCTCGATTCTACGTGCCTCGTGCCGAGGCCCTGACCACGGCCGGCGGGGGTGGATCAGGGCCGTGCGGCCGGCGGCGTTTGCGCGTCGGGCGCCGACCCGCGGGGTGACGCGGAGCCGTTCGATGCCGCGGAGGCGTTCGATGACGTCGGCGCATTCGATGCAGCGGGCGCGTTCGCTGCCGCGGAATCCTCGTACGACGACGACGCCGACGACCCCGTGCCGTCGGGCTTGGACGGGGAGGCGCCCTGGCCCGCCTGGTCCTCTTGACCCGGCTGTCCCGCCTGACCCGGCTGTCCCGCCTGACCCGGCTGGCCCGACGTAGCCGCCTGACCCGACGTAGCCGCCTGACCCGACTCGTCGGTCGAGGACGACGCGCCGGCGACCACGCTGGACGATGCCTCCGAGGTGGCGCTCGTCGCCGCGCGGGACGCCTTCCTGGACGACGATCCGCTGGCGCCCGAGCCGCTCTTGCTCGAGTCGGACGTCGTGAGCGCCTGCGTCGTCGTGGGGGTCTCCGACGGAGTGGCCGCCGGGGTCGGGGCGAGCGCCAGGCTCTCGGTGGGCGTAGGCGCGGGCGTCACTGCGGTGGGCTTGGGCTTGTTCTGTCCCTTGCCCGCCTTGCCGGTGTTGCCCGAGTCCGGCTTCTTGCCGCCGTTGGCGCCGGCCGCCGCGCCACCGTCGCCGGCGCTGTCGCCGGAGCCGTCACCGGTGCTGACGGCCGCCGGGAGCTGCGTCGCGTCCGCCTTGCTGCCCGTGCCGCTGGTGGCGGAGCCGCTGCCCTTGGTGCCGTTGCCGCTCGCCTGAGGGGTGCCCGTCAGAGCGCCGGCCCCTCGGCTGGAGGCTCCGTCGGCGAGCGCTCCGGCGACCGCACCCGGCAGGGAAGCGGACGCGGGCGCGAGCACGATCTGCCCGTCGGCGCGGCGCACGAGCACGAGTCCGCGCTCGGCGCCGAGGTCGGCGTCCGCGGGGATGCCCAGTCGCGAGAGCAGGGCACTTGGCCGGTTGCTCGAGGCGTTGGCGTCCATGGCCTGCTCGATGCGGGCGCGGTCGGCCGCGCCGGGCACGAAGTTCGGCAGCGTGACCGCCGCCGCGACCCCCGCGCCCGAGGCACCGACGGCAAGGACGGCGAAGGCCGCGAAGACCCGACGGCTGTGGGCCCGGCGCCGGCGAATCCGCCCGGTCAGCGGACGGTCGGCATGGGCGGCGACAGCGCAGAGCAGCGCGGCGACGGGCTCGTCACCTGCGGGCAGTCGGCCAGCCAGCCGGTCGAGGAGCAGGTCGTCGGCGATGAGGTCGTCGATGGGAGTTGGGTCGCTCATGCCACACCTCCCCGGCTCGACTCGGCCATCAAGGTACGGAGCTTGCCGAGCGCCCGGTGCTGGGCCACGCGGACCGCGCCGGGCGACATACCGAGGGCTGCGGCGGTCTCGTCGGTCGAGAGGCCGACGGCGACGCGGAGCGTGAGGATCTCGCGCTGCTGCACCGGCAGCTGCTGCATGAGCGAGAGGGCGGTGGCGGCCTCGTCGCGCATCACTGCCGTCGACTCGGGGCCGGGCGACTCGTCGACCTCGTCGGGGATGTCGCAGACGGGAGAAGGCCCGCGCATCGCGGCGCGCTGGGCGTCGGCGAGCTTGCGGGCGGTGATCGTGTAGACGAAGGCCTCGAAGGGCAGGCCGCGCTCCTCGTAGGTCGGCAGGGCCGTCATCACAGCCATGCACACCTCCTGCGCGACGTCTTGAGCCGTGTCCTCGGCTCCGAAACGGCCGAGGCGGACACGTGCGTACTTCAGGGCCATGTCCCTGACGCGGGCCAGCAGCTCGTCGCGCGCATGGGTGTCGCGCGCGGCGGCAGCCGCCAGTTCACGAAGCGATGCGGGTGCGTCCACCCGTTCCATCGCCCCGAGGGCACCGGGCGTTACGCCGGCACGCGAAGTCCAAGCCAGACCCATCTGAGTTCTTCCCCCGAACTCCTCGAGCCACCGGCGATGCTCCGCATCAACGATGACGCCTGTCAAAGCGAGCCCAATCGTAGGGCCTCGCCGGCACACCCTGGGGGTTCCGCACTCCGAGACTCCCCAGTCCGAGCATGCCATCACCATGGCGAATCTTGAACAAGTCTTGAAGATTCCGGCCTTTAACCGTGATCCGGTGCCCGGTTAGCGTCGATTCGCGGCATCACCCCAGACAAGCGGTGGGCCAATGGACGACAGGCGGCACCCACACCGCCCGAGCGAAAGTCGAGTTTGATGGCTGAGATCACCCGCCTCCCCGGACCCGTTGCCGACCTGTGGGACTGGCAGCTCGAAGGCGCCTGCCGCGGCGTCAGTCCCGAGGTCTTCTTCCACCCCGAGGGCGAGCGCGGCCCGCGCCGCCGCAACCGCGACGCGCAGGCCAAGGCCGTGTGCTCCGCCTGCCCCGTCATGGTCGAGTGCCGCTCGCACGCCCTCGAGGTCCGCGAGCCCTACGGCGTCTGGGGCGGCCTCACCGAGGCCGAGCGCGAGTCCCTCTACGAAGGCCCCATCTCGGGCTCCATCCAGGCCGCCTCCTGACGGGCGTCCACGGGCGTCCGAAGCCTCTGAGGAGCCCTGGATCGCCTGCCTCCCCCAGCTCTCGGCCGCGCGGACGACGGGGTCCGCGCCGGTCGAGATGCAGCGAGGGCCGCTCCCATCGGGAGCGGCCCTCGCCGTGATTCAGGGTGATTCTCGGTGACTCACGGACAGTGGCTGCTCACGCAGCCGGCTGCCGTATGCCGGGTGGCTCGGTACGAGCGCCGGGCTCAGCGAGCGCCGGGCTCAGTGACCGTGCCCGTGCCCGTGGCCACCGGCCGCGGGCTCCTCGTCCTCGGGCTTGTCGACGACGAGGGTGTCGGTCGTCAGGATCATCGAGGCGATCGACTCCGCGTTGCGCAGGGCCGAACGGGTCACCTTGACCGGGTCGATGACGCCGGCAGCCATGAGGTCGCCGTATTCGCCCGTGGCGGCGTTGAGGCCCTGCCCGAGGGGCAGCTCGGCCACCTTGGAGGTGACGACGTAGCCCTGGAGGCCGGCGTTCTCGGCGATCCAGCGCAGCGGCTCGGCAACGGCCTTGCGGACGATCGCCGCACCCGTCGCCTCGTCGCCCTCGAGGCCGAGGCCGTCGATGACGGTCGCCGCGTGGATGAGGGCGGTGCCGCCACCGGCGACGATGCCCTCCTCGATCGCGGCGCGGGTCGCCGAGATGGCGTCCTCGATGCGGTGCTTCTTCTCCTTGAGCTCCACCTCGGTGTGCGCGCCGACCTTGATGACGCAGACGCCACCGGCGAGCTTGGCGAGGCGCTCCTGGAGCTTCTCGCGGTCCCAGTCGGAGTCGGTGCGCTCGATCTCGGCCTTGATCTGGTGGACGCGGCCGGCGACCTCGCCCTCCTCGCCGTTGCCGTCGATGATCGTCGTGTCGTCCTTGGTGAGCACGACGCGGCGGGCCTGGCCGAGGACGGTCAGGTCGGCCTGGTCGAGGCTGAGCCCGACCTCGGGCGCGATGACCTGGCCACCGGTGAGGATGGCGATGTCCTGGAGCATGGCCTTGCGGCGGTCGCCGAAACCGGGCGCCTTGACGGCCGCGACGTTGAACGTGCCGCGGATCTTGTTGACGACGAGCGTCGAGAGGGCCTCGCCGTCGACGTCCTCGGCGATGATGAGCAGCGGCTTGCCCGACTGCACGACCTTCTCGAGGACCGGGAGCACCTCGGCGACCGAGGAGATCTTGCCCTGGTTGATGAGCACGTAGGCGTCCTCGAGGACGGTCTCCATGCGCTCGGTGTCGGTGACGAAGTAGGCCGAGAGGTAGCCCTTGTCGAACTGCATGCCCTCGGTGAACTCGAGCTCGGTGGCGGTCGTCGAGGACTCCTCGACGGTGATGACGCCGTCCTTGCCGACCTTGTCGAAGGCCTCGCCGATGAGCGTGCCGAGGGTCGAGTCCTGCGCCGACAGCGTCGCGACCGAGGCGATCTCGTCCTTGCCCTCGAGCTCACGGGCGTTGCGGAGCAGCTCGTCGTTGACGGCCGTCACGGCCTTGTCCATGCCGCGCTTGAGGGCGGCGGGAGCGGCGCCGGCGGCGACGTTGCGCAGGCCCTCCTTGACCATGGCCTGGGCGAGCACGGTCGCGGTCGTCGTGCCGTCACCGGCGACGTCGTTCGTCTTGGTCGCGACCTCCTTGGCGAGCTGGGCGCCGAGGTTCTCGTAGGCGTCCTCGAGCTCGATCTCACGGGCGATGGTCACGCCGTCGTTCGTGATCGTGGGGGCGCCCCACTTCTTGTCGATGACGACGTTGCGGCCCTTCGGGCCGAGCGTCACCTTGACGGCGTTGGCGAGCGCGTCGACACCGCGCTCGAGGGACTTGCGGGCGGAGTCGTCGAACTCCAGCATTTTGGCCATGGTGTTCCTTCAGGCTCGGATTGCGTTGCGGCTGAGTAGATCTGGGTGAAACGGAACGCACCCCGGGGAGACCCCGACGGGGCTCACCGGGGTGCGTTCACGGCATACAGCTGATGAGTGGTGCTCAGCCGACGATGGCGAGCACGTCACGTGCGGAGAGGATCAGGAACTCCTCGCCGCCGTACTTGACCTCGGTGCCGCCGTACTTGCTGTAGATGACCTTGTCGCCGACCTGGATGTCGAGCGGGACGCGCTCGTCGCCGTCCTCGTTCCAGCGGCCGGGACCGACGGCCAGGACCTCGCCCTCCTGGGGCTTCTCCTTGGCGGTGTCCGGGATGACGAGGCCGGACGCGGTGGTCTGCTCGGCCTCGAGGGACTTGACGACGATGCGGTCTTCGAGCGGCTTGATGGAAACCGACACGGTGGTGACCTACCCTTCGGGACTTCTCGATAAAGGACTACGAACTGTGGCTCTTCAAGGCTGGCCGCCGTCGCGGGGGTCGACCGCCCTCGGAGAGGGAGCTGGCACTTTCGGGGTGAGAGTGCCAACAAGACAGAATCTAGGCAGGCGTTAGCACTCGGTCAAGTCGAGTGCCAAAAGTCGGCCCGATCGAGGCTGCCTCCGGCACCTGCGAGGATGGCGGTCATGGACGCCGCCCTCGTCGATCGCCTCTCGCGCGGTGAGGGCTGGGCACTGCTGTCGGCCCTGCCGCCCTACGACGAGGCCACCTCGCTCTCGCTCCAGGAGAGCCTGCGCGGCGCCGGCTTCGACGCCGAGCTCGTCGCCGCGGCGATGACCCAGTCGCGCCTGCGCGCGCGGGCCGTCGAGAAGTTCGGCGACTTCGCCGCGGGCATGCTCTTCACCCCCGACGGTCTCGAGCAGGCCACCCGGCTGCCCATCGCCGCCCGCCACGCGCAGCGGTATGCCGCAGCCGGGGTCTCGCTCGTCCACGACCTCGGGTGCGGGCTGGGCTCCGACGCGATGGCCCTCAGCTCGCTCGAGATCCCGGTGGACGCCGTCGACGCCGATCTCGCGACGTCCCGGGTGGCAGCCGTCAACCTGCGTCACTGGCCCTCGGCCAGGGTCTCGTGCGAGCGAGCCGAGGACGTCGACCTCACCGGTGCCCGTGGCAGCGGCGCCGGTGCCTGGCTCGACCCTGCTCGCCGGGTCAGCGGGGTCGCCGACGCGCGTGGCCGCACGAAGCGGGTCTTCTCGCTCGACGCCATCTCGCCGTCGTGGGACCACGTGCAGCACGTCGCCCAGCAGGTGCCGGCGACGGGTGCGAAGCTCTCCCCCTCGATGCCCCACGGCGCCGTGCCCGCCGGCACCGAGGCGCAGTGGACGTCGTGGCACGGCGAGGTGCTCGAGTGCGCCGTGTGGTGGGGGCCGCTCGTCACGACGGTGGGGCGCACCGCGGCGGTGTGCACGGCGACGTCGACGTCGGTCGTCACCCAGGCCGACGCCCGCCCCGCGCTCGACCACCCGGGGCTCGCCTCGGTGCACGACCTCGGCGAGTGGCTCTACGAGCCCGACCGCGCCGTCATCCGGGCCGGCCTGACCGGCGCGCTCGTCGCGGCCGTCGACGGCGCCGAGCTCGCGACGGGGGTCGGCTACGTCACCGCGTCCGGCGCCCACGAGCTGCCGTGGGCGAGGCGCTACCGGATCGTCGAGGCGATGCCGCTGTCGACGAAGCGCCTGGCCCGGTGGCTGCGCGACCAGGGCCATGACCGCGTGACGATCAAGAAACGGGGCGTCACCCTCGACGCCGACGTGCTGCGGCGCCAGCTCAAGATGACCGGTCGCGGCAAGGGTGGCTCCGAGGCGACCCTCGTGCTGACCCGCATCGGCGGCGGCCAGGTCGCCCTCGTCGTCTCCGCCGCCTAGAGCCCCCGCCATCTCCGGATCGCCAACTCGCGGGTCGGTGTATCTGCGCGGGCCAGGGCCCTCGCGGATACATCGACGCGAGCCGGCGATCAGGAGGTGGCGGAGTACTTCGCGTGCAACGCGCTCCAGGTCGCGTCCCAGTCGGGCGCAGTGCTGCCGTCGAGGTGGGCACCGAGCGAGCGGACGTAGGTGTCCCACCCGGCGGCATACCCCGGGGCCTGTGGGGCCGGGAGCCCCTCGTGGCGGAGCGTCAGACGGGAGCCGGCCCCGTCGGGGTGCACCTCCACGGTGACGAGGGTCGGCGCGTCGCGGACCGGCCACTCCCAGACGAGCACCGTGGGCGCCGCGCACGAGACCACACGGCAGACCGGCGTGTCGGCGTCGTCGAAGTGGATGGTGAAGTGGCCACCCGGCCGCAGGTCGCCGGTCACGGGGGCGAACCACCGGGCCAGCCGCACGGGGTCGGTGCACGCCTGCCAGAGGTCGTCGGGCGACGTCGCGTAGTGCCGCTCGAAGACCGCCGCCACCGCCTCGCCGTCGCGCTCGATCCGGCCCAGCACCTCGGTCAGCTCGCTCATCACCGCTCCTTCGAGTCGTCCGCCCGCGGTCGCGTGCGGACGCCTCGAAGGTAACATCACGGTTACGTAGCGGACAAGGTACTCAAGGGAGGGTCAGAGCGCGGCGTCGGGCTGGGCGCCGACCCAGCGCACGGCCGCCGCCCCGGCGGCGTTCGCTGCCTCCAGCGCCGTCTGCCGGTCGGCCCCGCTCGCGAGGGCAGCGGCCAGAGCGCCGCAGAAGGCGTCACCGGCACCGACCGTGTCACCGAGGTCGCGCGACGCCACGGGTATGCCGTCGACGCCGTGGGTGCCCCACCGCGCCCCCGCTGCGCCGAAGGTCACGAGCAGCGACTCCGGCAGCAGGTCGGAGTCGGCGAGCAGGGCCATCTCGGTCTCGTTGACGACGACGGGGTCGGCGAGCGCGATGACGTCGGGCGGCAGGGCGGCATACGGGGCGAGGTTGATGACGACGCGGGCACCGGCCGCGTGGGCAGCTCGCGCGGCGTCGGCGACCGTTGCGAGGTCGACCTCGAGCGAGCAGAGCAGCACGTCACCGGACCCGAGCCGGCCGGCCTCCTCGACGAGAGACCGGTCACGCTCCCCGTTGGCGCCGGCGATGACGATGATCGAGTTCTCGCCCTCGTCGTCGACCGTGATGAGGGCCGTGCCCGTCGGGGCGGTGGGGCTGCTCGACACGGACGAGGCGTCGACGCCGAGCGACCGGAGGCGTTCGACGTATGCGGCCCCTGCCTCGTCGGCGCCGACGCGGGCGAGCATCTGCACCTCACCCGTCGCGGCCCGGGCCGCGGCCGCCGCCTGGTTGCCGCCCTTGCCTCCGGCGAAGCGGCCGCCGGCTCGCCCGAGGACGGTCTCGCCGGGGTGCGGGTGCCGCTCGACGAGGGTGACGACGTCGACGTTGAGGGAGCCGAGCACGACGACGCGACCCATCAGGACTCCCCCAGCCGGCCGAGGAGGGTGTCTCGCCAGAGCTGGGCATAGGCAGCACTGTCGACCTTGAGCGCGACGTGCACGCGCAGGGGGGCCTCGCCGTGCGGGTCGTGCTTCATGTCACCGCTCCAGTCGCGGCGGTCGACGATGGTGCGGCCGCGCGACCACGTGCCGGCGAGCTCGACGCGCAACGGCAACAGCTCGGTCGTCATGGAGGCCCGGTCGAGGACGGCGCACACCGCCCCGGCGTCGCCGATCGTGGAGGCGTCCCGGGCGAAGCGCTGGTGCTGGAACTGCATGAGCCGCCCGCCGAGCTCGGCCGCCCCACGGCCGCCGACCGCGACGAGCTCGACGGCCTCCTCGCGGGTGATGACCGGCTCGTAGAAGACGTCGAGGCCGTACATCGTCACCGGGATGCCGAGGTCTGCCGCGGCGTCGAGCGCGATCGCGGCGGCCTCGGGGTCGTGGAAGACGTTGAACTCCGCCGAGGCCGTCGCGTTGCCGACGTCGGCCGCGCCGCCCATGAAGACGATCTCGGAGATGCCCTCTGCCGCTTCGGGATACGTGCGGAGCAGGAGCGCGATGTTCGTCAGTGGCGCGAGGGGCACGAGCGTGACGGCACGGCCCTCGGCAGCCGCCGCCCGGCATACGTCACGGAGGAGCTCGACGGCGTGGCGGGGGTCGGGACGCAGGTCGGCAGCGGGCCAACCGAGGTCGCCCATGCCGTCGTCACCGTGGACGTGTCGCGCGTCGACGGGGTGCTCGAGCAGTGGCCGGGCGGCACCTCGGGCGACCGGCACGTCGGTGCGGCCAGCTGCCCGGAGCGCGACGAGCGTGTTGCGCACGACATCGTCGACGGGGGCGTTGCCACCGACGCACGACACGGCGCGCAGGTCGAGGTCGGGGTGCAGCGCCGCGAGGAGGATCGCGCACGCGTCGTCGACGCCGGTGTCGACGTCGAGCACGATCGGGATCGGCCGGGAGGTGTGGGCGGTGGGCGCGGTGCTCGTCACCTCGGCAAACTACCCTCCCGCACCGACCGCAGCAGCCTGCGGCGGTTCCATCGCGTCGGGCGCCGCGGGTTAGGGTCGGGCGATGCCCAGCCGTATGCCGTCCCGCGCCGTCCTACCCGTGGCGCTCCTCCTCACCTCGCTCGTCGCGGCGTGCTCGTCGGGCAGCGCGACCGATGCAGGCACGACCGGTGCGGCGCCGGCCACGACGAGTGCCGCGAGCGCGACGACGAGCACAGCGGCTCCCACGAGTGCCGCGGCGACGACGGCCACCCCGACGCCCAGCGCCACGACGACGACGCCGGCCACACCGGCGTCGTGCGCCGCCCGCATCGTGGAGGGTCTCGATCCTGCCGAGCAGGCGGGGCAGCTGCTCATGGTCGGCCTCGACGACGGCGCCTCGCGCACGAGCCTCGACCGCCTCGTGGCGCGTCGGCACCTCGGCGGGGTCATCCTGCTCGGCGGGTGGGCAGAGGGCACGACCGGCGTGCGCAGCACCACGCGCCACCTCGAGGGTCTCGCCTCGCCGAAGGCCACCGCCGGGCTCGGCCTGCTCATCGCCGCCGACCAGGAGGGCGGGGCCGTGCAGCAGCTCAAGGGCACCGGCTTCAGCACCATCCCGTCTGCCCGGGTGCAGGGCAGGGGCAGCGCGGCCGACCTCGAGGACGACGCGACGCGGTGGGGCCGGCAGCTCAAGACGGCCGGTATCAACGTCAACCTCGCCCCGGTCGCCGACACCGTCCCCGCGTCCCTGGGCACGGCGAACGGGCCGATCGGCAGGTACGGACGGCAGTTCTCGAGCGATCCGGAGCGCGTCGCCACGATGGTGCCCGCCTTCGTCGCCGGTATGCGTGCCGGCGGGGTCGCGTCCACGGTGAAGCACTTCCCCGGCATCGGACGCATCGTCGGCAACACCGACGTCACCGCCCGCGGCATCACCGACTCCCGCACGACCGCTGACGACCCCTACCTCGAGCCCTTCGCGGCCGGCATCGCGTCGGGCGTCGATCTCGTCATGGTCGGGTCGGCGATCTACAGCAAGCTCGACCCCGGCACCAACGCCGCCTTCTCGAAGGCCATCGTCACCGACCTGCTCCGCGGCCGCCTCGGCTACTCAGGCGTCGTCATCACCGACGACGTCGGCGCCGCGAAGGCTGTCTCCGCGATCCCGGTCGGCGCGCGCGCGACCCGCTTCGTCGATGCCGGCGGCGACATCGTCCTCAGCGCCCCACCGTCGACGATCCCGACGATGCACGACGCCCTCACGACCACGATGAAGGCTGACCCAGCCTTCGCGGCGAAGGTCAGGGCCGCCGCCACCCGCGTCGTCGACCTCAAGCTCCGCATGAAGCTGGCCACCTGCCCCTGACCCGGCGCCGTCCCAGTCGAGCGCCGGGTGGTCGGGAGCGGCATCGGCGGCGCCCACGGCATACGGCAGCCAGCGAAGGCGGCTCTTCGTACTTGAGCGGGGCGCCCGGTAGTTGACGGGGCTCGTGGCCCCGACATGCTGTTGGTCTCTCACAACGCGACAACAGCGAGGCCACGAGCATGAACGAGGGTACGTCAGTGCTGCTCGGGCTGGAGGACGAGTTCGCCGTCCTGCAGCTGAGCCGAGTCGACCCGGACACGGTGAAGATCGTCATCGAGGTCATCGACCCGGAGGGCGCCTGCCCCGGCTGCGGAGTGCCCACCTCGAGGGTCAAGGAACGGCCGCTGGTCCGGGTCAAGGACCTGCCCGCCTCGGGCCAGCGGACCGAGCTGTGGTGGCTCAAGCGGCGCCTGGTGTGCCCCGAAGTCCATTGTGCAA
Organism: Humibacillus xanthopallidus; assembly: GCF_006716675.1. Classification (GTDB taxonomy): domain Bacteria; phylum Actinomycetota; class Actinomycetes; order Actinomycetales; family Dermatophilaceae; genus Humibacillus; species Humibacillus xanthopallidus_B. Next base: position 552,217 of record NZ_VFPM01000001.1, read on the forward strand.
CAGTGACGTTCACGCAGCAGTCCACCGCGGTACCGGCGCGGGCGAGGCTCACCACCCGCTTGCGGGAGAAGATCGGCTCGGCGATCGCGTCGGGCAACCGTGCGGTCAGCGAGGTCGCCGGCGAGTACGGAGTGGCGTGGTCGACCGCGCACCGGGCGCTCATCACGATGGCGAACCGGTGGCTCCCGGAGCCGGAACCGACCCGGGTCCTCGGGATCGACGAGACCCGCGCCCGCTCGGTGCGCTGGGTGCTGCAGGAGGCCGGCTGGAAACGGTCGGACCCGTGGATGACCAGCTTCGTGAACGCCGACCCCACCGCCCCCGGGCGGCTGCTCGGCCTGACCCCGGGTCGCTCCGGCGCGTGCGTGACCGAGTGGCTCGCGCTACAGACGCCGGCGTTCCGGTCCGGGGTCGAGCTGGTCGTGATCGACCCCTCGGCGCCGTACGCGGCCGGGATCCGCACCGCGCTCCCAGACGCGCGGATCGCGGTCGACAAGTGGCACCTCGTCGCCCTCGCGAACCTGATGGTCACCCAGGTGAGGCAGCGGATCACCCGGCAGCTGCACGGCCGTCGAGGGGTGGCCACCGACAAGGTGTGGGCCAGCCGGCAGCTGCTGCTGACCGGCTACGAACACCTCTCACCCAAGCAGCGGGCCCGGTTCCAGGCAGCCCTCGCCGCCGAGGACCCGACCAACGAGATCGCCGCCGCGCACGCCGTCAAGGAACGCCTCCGCATGCTGCTGGCCGAACACGAACCGCATCTCATCCGGCGCCGCCTGTACGACTTCTACGACGCCGCAGCCCGCGCCGACATGGAGGAGACCACCCGGCTCGCGACCACGATCGACACGTGGTGGCCGGCCGTGCTCGTCGCGCTCACCGAGGACGTCACCAACGCCCGCACCGAGGGCTTCAACCGGATCATCAAGCAGACCAAGCGTGTCGGATGCGGGTTCACCAACATGGACAACTACAGAAGGCGCATCATGGTCCACATCGCCCTCACCCGAGGGCAGAGACCAGCAGCATGAAATCAGCACCCGCCCCGCTCAAATGCGGAGAGCTGCGAAGGCTGGGACGGGCGCCGACGCTCCACGCCGCGAGCGCCCAGCGGGCACCCGACGGGACTGACCGATCAGGACTGGACGAGCGTGACTGGCATCGACGAGTCCGTCGGCAGACCGAGGTCGCTCGGCTCGCGCCCCTTGGCGACCATCTGCGCGCCGAGCGCCGCCACCATGGCGCCGTTGTCGGTGCACAGCCCCGGGCGCGGCACGCGCAGCGTCACCCCCGCCATGTCGCACCGCTCCTGGGCCAACGCACGCAGTCGTGAGTTCGCCGCCACGCCGCCGCCGATGAGCAGGTGCTCGACCTCGTGCTCCTTGCAGGCGAGCAGGGCCTTGCGGGTCAGCACGTCGACGACCGCCTCCTGGAACGACGCAGCGACGTCGGCCACCGGAACGCTCTCCCCCGCCCGGTGCCTCGTCTCGACCCAGCGGGCGACCGCCGTCTTGAGCCCGGAGAACGAGAAGTCGAAGCGGTGCCGCTCGAGGTCACGCCCCATCGTCAGGCCGCGAGGAAAGTCGATGGCGATCCGATTCCCTTCTCTCGCAGCGCGATCGATGTGCGGACCTCCGGGGAACGGCAGGCCCAGCACGCGGGCGACCTTGTCGAAGGCCTCGCCGGCCGCGTCGTCCATGGTCGCGCCGAGGGAGCGCACGTCGTTGGTGATGTCAGGCACGAGAAGGAGTGACGAGTGACCACCGGAGACGAGCATCGCCATGGTCGGCTCGGGCAGCGGGCCGTGCTCGACGATGTCGACGGCGACGTGCGAGGCGAGGTGGTTGACGCCGTAGATCGGCTTGTCGAGGGCCACGGCCAGTGCCTTCGCCGACGCGACCCCGACGAGGAGGGCACCCGCGAGACCCGGCCCCGACGTCACAGCGATCGCATCGAGGTCGCGCAGCGCGACGCCGGCGTCGCGACAGGCCCGCTCGATCGTCGGCACCATCGCCTCGAGGTGCGCTCGGCTCGCGACCTCGGGCACGACACCGCCGAAGCGGGCGTGCTCCTCGACGCTGCTCGCGACCGTGTCGACGAGGAGCGTCTCGCCGCGGACGATCCCGACGCCGGTCTCGTCGCACGACGTCTCGATGCCGAGCACCAGTGGCTCGTCGCTCATCGGTCTCCCTCCGTCAGCAGCCGGCGCATGACGAGCGCGTCGACGTCACCGGGCTGGTAGTAGCGGCGGCGCACCGAGATGACCTCGAAACCGTTGCGCTCATAGAGATTTCGCGCCGCGTCGTTGTCGGCTCGCACCTCGAGGATCAGCGCCTCGCACCCCCGCGAGGCGGCGCGGTGCACGAGGTCGTCGAGCAGCAACCGTCCGATTCCCTTGCGCTGGTGGGTCGGCGACGTCGCCACGGTCATGACGTCGGCCACGTCACCCGAGACGTCGAGACCGGCATACCCCACGACGGCGTCGTCGGCGACGGCGACGACGTAGTCGCGGCGCGGGCGTCCGGCGAGCTCGGCCCACCAGGTCTGCTCCGACCACGCGTCGTCGGCGAAGAGCTCTCTCTCCATCGCGGCGAGGCTCGCGAGGTCGGTCCACTCGAGCTCGCGCAGGGTCACGTCACTCACCCCAGCGTCGACTTCGTGCTCGGCGGCGCGGGCGCCGCGTCGGGCCGGCGGAGGTAGAGCGGCTCGAGTCCGTCGAAGCCGCCACCGGGCTCCACCTGCTGCCGTATGCCGTCCGGATGAGCGGGTGCCACGGCGAGCCGGCGCGCGGCCAGGTCGGCAAGCGCTCCCCCGCTGACGTCGAGGGGGCCGACCGCGAGGGGCAGGCTGTCGGCATAGAGAAGGGCACCCCGGCCGGCCGCGGGCAAACGCTGGATCTCCGGCTCGAGGTCGGCCGCCCGCGAGACGAGCGGCCCGGCCACGCGCGTGGCGGCGGAGTCTTCTAGGACGTAGGTGGCGGCATACACCTCCTTGCGGCGGGCGTCGGTAGCGACGAGGAGGTCGCCCCGGCGCCCACTGAGCCAGGCCTCGTGGGCCAGCGCGTCGAGGCTCGTGAGGCCACGCACCGGCAGGCCGAGCGCGAAGGCGAAGGTGCGGCCGGTGACGATTCCGACGCGCAGCCCGGTGAAGGGGCCCGGGCCGATGCCGACGACGACGTCGGTGACGTCCGTCGCGGATGCGCCGGCCTGCGCCAGCGCGGCCCGGACGCCCGGCGCCAGGTGCTCGGCATGCGCCCGCGCGTCGAGGGTCGTCACCTCCGCGACGACCGAGGACCCGTCGTGCAGGGCCGTGGTGATCGCCGTCGTCGAGGTGTCGATCGCGAGCAGGAGCACGTCGGTCAGGCTACCGAAGGCGGGAGGTCGGCCAGCACGTGCTCGAAGCGGGAGCCGACGGCGACCGCGTGCGCCGTGCGCTCGACGTCGCCGGAGATCGTCAGCTCGAGGCGGGTGTCGCTCAGCTGCTCCGCGAGACCCGCTCCCCACTCGACGACGATGACGCTCGCGTCGAGATCAGCGTCGAGGTCGAGGTCGTCGAGCTCGATGGCACTGCCGAGGCGGTAGGCGTCGACGTGCACGAGTGCCGGGCCGCCGACGAGCGATGGGTGCACCCGGGCGATGACGAAGGTCGGCGACGTGATCGGCCCGCGCACGCCGAGCCCCTCGGCGATCGACTGCGTCAGGGTCGTCTTGCCCGCCCCGAGGTCACCGGTGAGGACGAGCAGGTCACCGCCGTGCAGCAGCGCCCCGAGGGCGCGGCCGAACTGCTCGGTGTCCTCGAGGGTCTGCCAGCGGAAGTCACGCTCCACGAGAGGCGTCTCCGCGTCGCTTGCGCAGCAGCTCCTCGGCCTCGCGCTCGAGGCGGCGCTGCCGGCGACCCTTCGCGACGTCGGTGACGACGCGGCGCACGCGCGGCTGGCGCGAGAGGTCGATGCGCGCGGCGCGCGCACGGGCGGCCTGGTCGATGAGCTGCACGAGGTGGGCGTTGAGCAGGTCGGGGTGCTCGAGCATGATGACGTGCCCCGCGTTGTTGACGACGACGTGCTCGGCGCCGGGGATGCCCTCGACGATGAGCTCGCTGTGCGACGGCGGCGTGAGGATGTCCTCGCGGCCGTTGAAGACCAGCGTCAGCGCATGGCGGAACTCGAGCAGCGCCGGCCGCTTGTCGAAGCCGTCGAAGGAGTGCAGGTAGTCGTTGATGACGTCGAGCGGGGTGCCGAGCAGGATGTCGGCCGTGTAGCGCACGACCGACCGCGGCACGGGTGAGGCGAAGGAGTTCTGCTCGACGAGGAAGTCCTCGACGTCGCGACCCACCCGGCGCAGGCGGCCGAAGAGCTCGGGGCGCGTGCTCAGAGGGCCGAGCACCGGTGGCCCCAGCCGGTCGAGGGCGTGGCGCCCCAGCGTGGCGACCCGGCCGCCGTTGGCGAGGCTGAGGCCACCTGCGCTCGTCGCGACGAAGGCTGCACCGGCCACCCGCTCGAGGACGAGGTCGGGGTGCCGCTCGCCGAGGGCGAGCATCGTCATGCCACCCATCGAGTGGCCGACGAGCACGAGGTCGCCGGTCGGCACGAGCTGGTCGATGACCGTGCGGAGGTCCTCGCCGAGCCGGTCGATCGTGTAGGTGTCGCGGCCTCCGCGGCCCGACTGCCCGTGGCCACGCTGGTCCCAGCTGACGACCCGGTAGCCGGCGGCCTTGAGCGCCCGGCGCTGGTAGACCCAGCAGCGGAGGCTGAGGCAGTAGCCGTGCGTGAGGACGACCGTCGGCAGCTCCTCGGGCCGCCCTCGGCGCGTTGCACCCTCGGCGGCAGCGGCCGCCGCCTGAGCGTCGGGCACGTCGACCTCGCAGTGCAGGGCCACTCCGTCGGCCGTCAGCACGACGTGCTCCTCGTCGGGCACGATGTCGAGCAGCTCGGGCGTCTCGAGCGCGGCCATCGCGGCGCGGTGCCGGCCGGCCCGGTCGGCCGCGATGCCCGCGGCGACACCCGCGGCGACGCCGAGCGTGGCCGCGGCGATGCCGAGGACGGGGTTGCGACGCGGGCTCATGCGCCCTCAGCGCCCTCGGCGCCGTCAGCGCCCTCAGCGCGCAGGTGCAGGCGCGGCACGCGCGGGCCGAGCCGGGTGACGATCTCGTAGCTGATGGTGTCGGTCGCGTCAGCCCAGTCCTGCGCCGTCGGCTCGCCCGGAGCGCCACCGAAGAGGGTGACGACATCGCCTGCGCCGGCGGTCGACGTCGGGCCGAGGTCGACCACGACCTGGTCCATGCAGACCCGCCCGGCGATCGCCGTGCGACGGCCGTCGGCGAGGAGCGGCCCGACGTTCGTCGCGTTGCGCGGGATGCCGTCGGCATACCCGGCCGGGATGAGCCCGACGACGGTGTCGGCGTCGGTGACGTAGGCGTGTCCGTAGCTGATGCCCTGACCGGCGGGCAGCCGCTTGACGAGCGCCAGGCGGGCGCGCACCGTCATCGCCGGTCGCAGCCCGAAGTCGTCGTCGACCTGCGGCACCGGGGTGAGGCCGTACATCGCGATGCCGGGCCGCACGAGGTCGGCGTGCGCCGAGGGGTGCACGAGCGTCGCGGCGCTGTTGGCGAGGTGACGCACCTCGGGGCGGCAGCCGGCCCGCTCCGCGATCGCGACGGCCTCGAAGAAGCGCTCCTGCTGCGCGAGGACGGTCGGGTGCTCGGGGGCGTCGGCATGGGCGAAGTGCTGCCAGATGCCGACGACGCGCACGGCGCCCTCGGCCTCGAGCGGGCGCACGTGGCGCACGAGGTCGTCCCACGCCGCGCCGAAGGCCCCTCCGCGGCCGAGACCGGTGTCGACCTTGAGGTGGACCCGGGCCGTGCGGCCCTCGGCTCGGGCCGCAGCGGCGATCTCGTCGAGCACCCAGGGAGCCGACGCCGAGAGGTCGATGTCCCGGCGCACGACCCCGGCGAAGTCGGCGCCCGGCACCGACAGCCAGGTGAGCAGCGGCGTCGTCAGCCCCGCGTCGCGCAGGGCGAACGCCTCCCCGAACTGTGCCACCCCGAGCCAGCTCGCCCCGGCAGCGACGGCCGTGCGCGCGACGGGCAGCAGCCCGTGCCCGTAGGCGTCGGCCTTGACGACGGCCATGACGTCCGACTGCGGCGCCCGCTCGCGCAGCACCCGCACGTTGTGCGCGATCGCGGCGTGGTCGATCTCGGCCCACACGGTCAGCCCCTCCGTGGGGTCGGCAGCAGGGGCAGCGACGGCAGCGTCACGGAGTCGGGAGGGGGCAGGGTCGTTCACGGCTCAATTCTCTCAGTTGCGCAGGGGTGCTCGGGCCGCGGACCGGCTCACACGGGCGCCGTGCGCCCTCGGGCGAGGAGGTCGCGCACCGTCGGCCGTATGCCGTGTGCCACCGCCAGCGCCCGCAGCGGGCCCCCGCCGGAGACCCGGTCTGCCGCGACACCGTGCACGAGGGCACCGAGCGAGGCGGCGTCGTGCGGCTCGAGGCCGGCCGCGAGCAGGGCCCCGATGACGCCGGTGAGCACGTCGCCGGCCCCCGCCGTGGCGAGCCAGGGCGGCGCGTCGGCCTGCGAGCGCACGGGGTGCCCGGGCGTGACGACGAGCGTGGTGGCGCCCTTGAGCAGCACGGTCGCGCCGGTGAGGTCGGCGAGGCGCCGTGCGTGGGCGAGGGGGTCGGCCCCGACGTCGTCGGTCGTGACCTCGGGTGCCGACCCGGCGGAACCCTGCCCGAGCCGGGTCAGGAGCCGCGCGAGCTCGCCCGCGTGCGGCGTGAGCACCGTCGGCGCCGGGCGCGGGCCGTCGACGAGCTCGAGGCCACCGGCGTCGACGACGACCGGCAGGTCGCTGGCGAGCGCCACCCGAGCGGCAGCGAGCTGCGAGTGACCAGACGGCTCGGGCTCCTCAGCGGGCAGGCCCGGACCGACGGCCCAGGCCTGCACCTGTCCGGTGCCGATGACGGCCTCCGGCACGGCGGCGTGGACCAGCCCGACGGGGGTGGGCGACCCGACGTAGCGGAGCATGCCGACGCCGGCCTCGGCGGCGGCCGTCGTCGTCAGCACGGCGGCCCCGGGGTAGGCCTCGCTGCCGGCCACGACCCCGAGGACACCGCGGGAGTACTTGTCGTCGCCGGCGCCCGGCACCGGCCAGAGCAGGGCGACGTCGTCGTAGTCGAGCCGCTCGACCGCCGCGACCGCCTCGGAGAGGTCGAGGCCGATGTCGACGACGGTCAGCCGCCCGGTCGCGGCCTCGCCCGCGGGAAGCAGGTGAGCCGGCTTCGCGGTCGAGAAGGTCACGGTCTCGTCGGCCCACACGGCGTCGTCCTCGCCGGTCTCGCCGGAGGGGTCGAGCCCGCTCGCGACATCGACGGCGATGACCCAGGCGTCGTCGTCGATGGCATCGACGAGCCGGGCTGCGCGTGGCTGCAGCCCGGGCCGTCCGCCGATGCCGACGATGCCGTCGAGCACGAGGTCGGCCTCGGCGACGACCTGCGTGGCCGCCTCCTCGTCGTCGGCGGCGACGTGCACGATGGTGCCGGCGTCTTCCGCCGTCTCGAGCGCCTCCTGCCGGAGGGCGTCGCGACCGCCGTCTGCGAGCACCACCACCGCGCAGGCGTAGCCCGCGTCGGCGAGCTCGGCGACGGCATACAGCGTGTCACCGCCGTTGTCGCCCGAGCCGACGAGCCCGACGACGGTGCTGCCCTCGGAGTCCTCGAGGCGCGCTGCGGCGACCTCGGCCAGCCCCCCTGCGGCACGCTGCATGAGCTCACCCTCGGGCAGGCCCGCCATGGCCTGCGCCTCGGCGGCGCGCACCGTCTCGACCGAATGTGCCCGGATCATCAGCCCTCCGCGATGACGACTGCCGACGCGACACCCGCGTCGTGCGACAAGGAGACGTGCAGCGAGTCCACCCCGAGGTCGTTGGCCCGCGCGAGCACGGTGCCGCCGATCTCCAGCGAGGGCTTGCCGTCGCCGTTGGTGACGACCCGCGCGTCCGTCCAGTGCATGCCGGCCGGCGCGCCGAGAGACTTCGCGAGCGCCTCCTTGGCGGCGAAGCGGGCCGCGAGGGAGGCGATGCCGAGACCGCGCTCCTCCACGGTGAAGAGCCGCTCGCGCAGGGCAGGCGTGCGCTCGAGCGTCTGCTCGAAGCGCTCGATGTCGACGACGTCGATCCCGACCCCGATGATCACTCGACCGTGACCGACTTCGCGAGGTTGCGCGGCTGGTCGACGTCGAGACCCTTGGCCGTCGAGAGCCAGAGCGCGAAGACCTGCAGGGGCACGACCGTCAGCAGCGGGGCGAGCAGCTGCGACGTCGCGGGCACCGAGATCACCTCGTCGGCGAAGGGGACCACCGACTCGTCGCCCTCCTCCGCGATGACGAGGGTCCGGGCGCCTCGGGCCCGGATCTCCTGGATGTTGGAGACGACCTTGCCGTGCAGGCCGTGCTCGGCGGTCGGGGACGGCACGATGACGAAGACGGGCTGTCCGGGCTCGATGAGCGCGATCGGGCCGTGCTTCAGCTCACCGGCCGCGAAGCCCTCCGCGTGGATGTAGGCGAGCTCCTTGAGCTTGAGGGCACCCTCGAGCGCGATCGGGTAGCCGACGTGACGGCCGAGGAAGAGCACCGCGCGCGTGTCGGCCATGAAGCGGGCGATCTCCTTGACCCGGTCCATCCGGCCGAGCAGGGTCTCGATCTTGGCCGGCACCTCGCCGAGCTCCTTCATGACCGACTGCGCGTCGTCGGCGAAGGACCCGCCGCGCAGCTGCGCGAGGTAGAGCCCGAGGACGTAGCACGCGGTGATCTGGGCGAGGAAGGCCTTGGTCGAGGCGACCGCGATCTCCGGCCCGGCATGCGTGTAGAGCACGGCATCGGACTCGCGCGGGATCGTCGAGCCGTGGGTGTTGCACACCGAGATCGTCAGGGCGCCGAGCGACCTCGCGTGCTTGACCGCCATGAGCGTGTCCATCGTCTCGCCGGACTGGCTGATCGACACGACGAGCGTGCGCTCGCTGACGATGGGGTCGCAATAGCGGAACTCGTGGGCGAGGGCGACCTCGACGGGGATGCGCGTCCAGTGCTCGATGGCGTACTTCGCGACCATGCCGGCATACGCCGCCGTGCCGCAGGCGACGATCGTGATGCGGTCGACGGCCTCCAGCTGCTCCTCCGAGATGCGCAGCTCGTCGAGGACGAGGCGCCCGCTCGCGTCGGTGCGGCCGAGCAGCGTGTCGGCGACCGCGTGCGGCTGGTCGTGGATCTCCTTCTCCATGAAGGTCGCGTAGCCGCCCTTCTCGGCGGCCGCGGCGTCCCACGTCACCTCGTAGGCCGTGCCCTCGGCGGGCGTGCCGTCGAAGTTGATGACGGTCGCCCCGTCGGGAGTGATGGTGACGATCTGGTCCTGGGCGAGCTCGAGCGCGTGCCGGGTGTAGCCGATGAACGCCGCGACGTCGGAGCCGAGGTAGTTGGCGTCGTCGCCGAGCCCGACGACGAGCGGGCTGTTGCGCCGGGCGCCGACGACGACACCGGGCTGGTCGGCGTGGATCGCGAGGAGGGTGAAGGCGCCCTCCAGGTCGGCCACGACCGCTCGCATCGCCTCGGTGAGGTCGCCCCGCTCGTCGTATGCCGCGGCGACGAGGTGCGCGACGACCTCGGTGTCGGTCTCGCTGGAGAACTCGACGCCGTCGGCGAGCAGCCCCTGCCGCAACGCGTGGAAGTTCTCGATGATGCCGTTGTGGATGAGCGCGAGCTTGCCGTCGCGGCCACCGCGGTGCGGGTGGGCGTTGGCGTCGGTGGGGCCGCCGTGCGTCGCCCACCGGGTGTGCCCGATCGCCGTCGTCGAGCCCGCGAGCGGGTGGGCCTCGAGCTCGGCCGTGAGGTTGGCGAGCTTGCCCGACTTCTTGCGGGTCTCGACGTGGTCGCCGTCGACGAGCGCGACGCCGGCCGAGTCGTAGCCGCGGTACTCGAGACGGGCGAGGCCCTCCATGACGACCTCGAGCGCCGTGCTGTCGTTCGAGCGGCCGACGTAGCCCACAATTCCGCACATGGCGACCAGACTAGGGGACCGGTCGACCGTCCACGGGCCCCGCCCAACTCCCCCGCCGCCCCGAGCGTCCGACACAATGGCGCACGTGGCGCAGCCTGTGAGCGGGATGAACCGGACCTCCCCCGGCCTACCGTCCCCCTACGTCGAGTTCGACCGGGCGGCGTGGTCGCGGCTGCGCGAGAACCACCCGCTCAACCTCGACGACGCCGACCTCGCCCGGCTGCGCGGCCTCGGCGACCGCATCGACCTGCGCGAGGTCGAGGAGGTCTACCTGCCGCTCTCGCGCCTGCTCAACTTCTACGTCGGGGCCACCCGGCAGCTGCATGCCGTGACGAGCGACTTCCTCGGCGAGCGCCCGGCCCCGACCCCCTTCGTCATCGGCGTGGCCGGCTCGGTCGCCGTCGGCAAGTCGACGACGGCGCGCATCCTGCGCGAGATGCTCGCCCGCTGGCCCGACACGCCACGGGTGGCCCTCGTGACGACCGACGGCTTCCTCTTCCCCAACTCCGAGCTCGAGAGCCGGGGACTGTTGCAGCGCAAGGGATTCCCCGAGTCCTATGACCGCCGTGCGCTGTTGCGCTTCGTCGCCGAGATCAAGTCGGGCCGCGAAGAGGTGAGCGCGCCGGTCTACTCCCACCTCACCTACGACATCGTCCCCGGCGAGCGCATCGTCGTGCGCCGCCCCGACGTGCTCATCGTCGAGGGGCTCAACGTCCTCCAGGCCCCGCAGGTGCACCCGGTGCGCGGGTCAGGCCTGGCCGTGAGCGACTTCTTCGACTTCTCCGTCTACGTCGACGCGTGGGTCGACGACGTGCGCACGTGGTACGTCGAACGCTTCCTGCGCCTGCGGCAGACGGCCTTCTCGGACCCCAACTCCTACTTCCACCGGTATGCCGTGCTGTCCGACGACGAGGCCGTCGCCACCGCCAACCGCATCTGGCGCGAGATCAACGGCCCCAACCTCGTCGAGAACATCCTGCCGACCCGGTCGCGGGCGACCCTCGTGCTCTCCAAGGGCGAGAACCACGAGGTCACCCGGGTGCGGCTGCGCAAGATCTAGACGAACGGAGTCTCACGCCCGCGGTCGGCCCGGAGCTCCGCGGCTCAGTACCAGTGCGGTGAGCGAGCCTGCCACGTGGACCAGGCGTTGCAGGGGTTGCCGTAGGACATCTTGATGTACCAGAGGCCCCACTTGATCTGCGTCAGCGGGTTGGTGCGGTAGTCGGCACCCATCGTGGCCATCTTCCGTGCCGGCAGCGACTGCGGGATGCCGTAGGCACCCGAGCTGGGGTTCTCGGCCCACCAGCGCCAGTCGCTCTCTCCGGTCCAGAGGTTGACGAGGCAGTTGTACTGCGCGTCGCTCGTCCAGCCCTGGTCGACCATGAGGACGCGGGCGGCGGCCTTCGGGTTGCTCTTCGCGTTCGCGATGGCCGTCTTGCGGGCCTTCTCGCGCTCGGCGCGCTCGGCGGCAGCCCGGGCCTCCTTGGCCTTGCGGGCGGCCTCGACCTTCTGCTTCGCCTCGAGCTCCTTGGCGTCGCGGGCGCCGGACGCTGCGATCGCCGTGCGACGCTCGTTGCGCGACACCGATGCCGCCGCGCGGTAGGTGAGGTCGACGGTGCTCGCCCGGGCCAACTCGTCGGTCTGGGCGACGACGCCGGAGCCGACGACGAAGGCAGCCGGGTCGGCGCCGATGAGGTTGTTGGCCTTGGCGTAGGCGATGCCCGAGCCGACGAGGCCCAGGGTGAGGGCGCTCGCGAGCACCGGGCGACCGAGGCGGCGGCGGGGCTTGGCCTCGGGGCGGGCGTGCCGTGCTCGACGGCTCTCCGTGGCGGCGCGGGCGTGCGAGGCGGCGCTCAGCGTGTCGTTGAGGGCAGACGCTCGAGCGGCGACGCGGGCGGTCGGCACCGGCACGGTGGCCTGGCTCGGCTCCCGGGCGGCGGTGCGGGACGACCGGGCGGCCGGCAGGGTCTCCTGCGCAGTGGCGGCCGATCGCCGCGAGGGGCGCGTGTCACTGCGGTGGGACGCCGAGGGTGACAGCGATGTGGCGGGAGGGGTCGCGGACGGGGTGCTGGCCGGTGGGGCCGAGCGGTGTCGTCCTTGGTATCGAGCCACGAAGCGGAGTCACACCTTCCTGCGGGCGTCGGGCGGACGGCATACCGCCCGCTGCTCACGATCGGCAGCGGGTGGCGGCGTCCGGCGGGGTGGAGGGGACCGGGCACGCATGGGCGAGCCCGGCTCGACGTCGGCGTCAGGGCCCCACGGTGCCAGCCCACCCCACACGGTCGCAAATCGTGTCCAACCTTTTATCACGGTTGGCGTGGGGCGGGGCCGGCGACGGAGACGCGGTTCAGGTCATGGTTCGATGCCCTCGAGCAGGTCGGTCACGAGGGCAGCGATGGGGCTGCGCTCGCTCCGGGTGAGCGTCACGTGGGCGAAGAGCGGATGCCCCTTGAGCTTCTCGATGACCGCCGCGACGCCGTCGTGCCGGCCCACCCGCAGGTTGTCGCGCTGAGCGACATCGTGGGTGAGCACGACCTTGGAGTTCTGGCCGATGCGGCTCAGCACGGTGAGCAGCACGTTGCGCTCGAGCGACTGCGCCTCGTCGACGATCACGAAGGCGTCGTGCAGCGACCGGCCACGGATGTGCGTCAGCGGGAGCACCTCGAGCAGGCCCCGGTCCATCACCTCGTCGACGACCTCGCTCGACACGAGGGCGCTCAGCGTGTCGAAGACCGCCTGGCCCCAGGGGTTCATCTTCTCGGCCTCGGTGCCGGGCAGGTATCCGAGCTCCTGACCTCCCACGGCGAAGAGCGGCCGGAAGACGAGCACCTTGCGCTGGGCCCGACGCTCCATGACCGACTCGAGCCCGGCGCACAAGGCGAGGGCCGACTTCCCGGTGCCCGCGCGTCCGCCGAGGCTGACGATGCCGACGTCGGGGTCGAGGAGCAGGTCGAGCGCGATGCGCTGCTCGGCGCTGCGGCCGTGCAGTCCGAACGCGTCACGGTCGCCGCGCACCAGCCGGATCTGCTTGTCGGCGCCGACCCGCCCCAGACCGCTTCCCCGCGGCGAGAGCAGGACCAGACCGGTGTGACAGGGCAGCTCGGCGGCGCCCTCGTGCTCGACGCGGCCCCGCTCATAGAGCTGGTCGAGCTCGTCGGTCGTGACCTCCAGCTCCTGGATGCCGGTCCAGCCGGAGTCGACGCCCTGCTCGTGGCGGTACTCCTCGGCCTCGAGGCCGCACGCCGACGCCTTGACCCGCATCGGCAGGTCCTTGGACACGATCGTCACGTCGCAGCCCTCGTTGGCGAGGTTCCTCGCGACGGAGAGGATGCGCGTGTCGTTGTCGCCGAGCCGGAATCCGGCGGGGAGCGACGAGGGGTCGGTGTGGTTGAGCTCGACGCGCAGGCTACCGCCGGCGTCACCGACGGCGACGGGCCGGTCGAGGCGCCCCTCGCTGACGCGCAGGTCGTCGAGCAGGCGCAGGGCCTGCCGGGCGAAGTAGCCGAGCTCGGGGTGGTGTCGCTTGCCCTCCAGCTCCGTCACGACGACGACGGGCAGCACGACCTCGTGCTCCGCGAAGCGGGTCATCGCCTTGGGGTCCGACAGGAGCACCGACGTGTCGAGCACGTAGGTCTTGCGTGCCGGACCGGGGTCCGGGCTGGCGCCGCTGCGCGTGCGGGTCGTCGTGCTCGAGGTGGCGGTCGACGTGGCGGTGTCGGCCGGGGCCGAGCTCTTCGTAGCCATTCCCACTCCTAGCGGCGCGCACGCTCAGCACGCGCCTAGTCGCTCCCGAGGTGCCGGGCGGCCACCGGAGGGTGGCGTCGTGCCCGGCCCTCCGTGCGAAGCGATTGCTCCATCGGTGGGCCTCCTGGCAGTGCCGGACGGGTGTCCGTCACTGCCTCGACGGTACGACTCCGGCGCGCCGTCGGGATGCATCTCGCGCTCGTGTCGCGCGAGTGTTCACAAGCCTTTAACACGACGGCCACCGTGTCAGCGTGCCGCCGGCCCGGGGCGACGCACCACCCCGCGGCCGTATGCCGCACGGCCGGCCCGGATCAGACCATCACTTCGCGCGACGCAGGGTGAGCACGCCCACCGTGCCGGCGAGGGCGCCGAGAAGCACGACGAGGACGATGGCGCCGACGCCGCCCTCGGACTGGCCCGAGCCGATCCTCGTCAGCGCGAGCACGCAGACGAGCACGACGGCCGCGCACACCCCGGCGAGGATCCAGCGGCCGATGCGCCCGGTGGCGGAGTCGTCGCCGAGCGCCGAGCCGACGTTGGCGCCCGAGGTCACGGCCGCCTCCAGCGGGTCGATGCCGGGGTTGCGGGCGCGCCAGGCCTGCCGAGCGAGGCCCATCCGGAGGATGACCGCGCCGAGCACGACGAAGGCCACCCCGACGACGAGCCGTGCGACGCGGGCGTCGGCACCGCCGAAGATGCCGTAGCCGACCCCGAGCAGGCCGAGGCCCGTGACGAAGGAGCCCATCGTGAGCGTCGTGCCGACGCCGACGGGACCGAAGGGCTGGGCGGGGTCGTCGAGCCACGCATACGGCGGCGGGTCGGTGGGGCGGCCGACGGGCGCCGGCCCGGGGGTCGTCATGCGGAGCCCTCCGGCAGGAGGGCGGCGAGCTCACCGGCGAGCCCCCCGTCGCCCAGCGCACGAGCCGGACCGTCGGCGGTGTCCGACACCGACCAGCCGTCACCGGCGGGGGTGAAGAACCGCGTGCCGACGGCGCCCTCGAGCGTGCGCGTCTCGACGCCGAAGCGCCCCGCGCCGCCGCGCACCTCGTGCATGGCCTCGATCGCTCGCGCGAGCACCGCCGCCGGCTGGTCGACCTCGTCGGTGAGGCCGACGAACCACGTGCCGAGGCTGCGCGGCTGGAGCATCGCGATGATCCCGCCGTCCTCGAGCACGACCATGAGGTCGCCCTCGGTGCCGTCGCGGAAGCTGATGCCGGTCCACCGCTTCGCTCCGGCGAAGACGGTCTCGAGCACGGCGGCCTCCCCACGGCTGACGGCCCGGTCACCCTCCGCGGCGGCGAGGCCGCGAGCGAGGAGCGAGGCCACGGCCGCTGCGACGAGGACCTCGTCGTCGGGCGCGGCGTCGAAGCCGAGCGAGGTGCGCGTCATCACCGAGCTGTCGGTCGAGTGGCGCCCCAGCAGGTAGCGGATCTCGGCCCAGCCGAAGCCGTAGACGTTGTCGGGCAGGGGGACACGCGCCAGCTCCGATCCGGCGAGCGGGTCAGTGGCCATGGGTGGGTGCTCCTTCGTGGGGTCGCTGTGCTCCGGTCCATCCTGCCCGGGCGCCGGACCGGCACCGCGGCGCCGGGGGCCCGGAAGGTCAGAAGATGCTGTTCCAGGCGTCGGCCGCCGCGTCGCCGATGCCCTCGGCGACGTCGGCGATGCCCTCGCCGACCGCGTCGACGGCGTCGTGCACGGCGGGGATGTTCTGGTAGGCGGCGAGCCCCAGGCCGGCGATGCCGCAGGCGACGTTGATGGGCGGCGGGGCGAAGACCGCGCCCACGGCGAGGCCGGTGCCGAGACCGTTCTCGATGATGCCGCGGGTGTCGCCCTCGACGATCGAGGTCGCGAGCTGGGCACCGCTGATCCCGATGCCGATGGGGCCGAGCACGCCGTACTTGCCCACGAGCGTCCCGGCACGGCTGCCCTCCGCGAAGATCCCCGAGAGGCCCTTCATGTCCCACACGTCGGCGACGAGGTTGGCCGTGCCCCCGAACTTCGAGGCCGTGGGCAGCAGGTCGAACATCGGGTCGCCGACCCGGGCGAGGTCGGTGACGGCGGAGAGGTAGCGACCGCTGCGCAGCCAGCCGTCGGCGCGGCTGTAGGTGGCGAGGACACCTGCCGTGGCGCCGAGCAGGCTGGGCAGCCCGACCACCGTCATCCCGTCGGCCAGACCGTCGAGAATCGCGTGGTCGGCCGCGTTGGCGCTTCCCGCACCGGCGCCGGGCCCCACCGGGGAGGGCCCGACGGGTGCGACCGGTCCCATGGGCACTCCAACGGCGCCGCTGCCGCTCGTCGCGTCCTGGGCGCCGGCGTTGCGGCGCAGCGCCTGCGCCAGGCTCTCGAGGTCGCTGCCGAAGGCCGTGAGCTGGGCCTCGACGGGCGGCCAGCGACTCATGAGGTGGTCGAGGTCGCGACCGCCCCAGCTGCCCCTGAGCGCGCCGATGGCGCGAGCCGCCTCACCGCGCACGGTGTCGCAGTCGCGGGCGTGTGCCGTGAGGCGGTCGGCTGCCGAGCGCAGCGCGACCGGGTCGGCGCCCTTCTTGTAGATGGCCATCGCTCTCCCCTGGTGTGGTCGTCCCGAGCAACCTACGGGGACCCGGGGACGGGCGCGATGGGGAGCACTCCCCACCCGGCGCGGAGGTCAGGTGCGGTGGGGCGCCGCGGTCGGTCAGGCGTAGTGGTCCGGCGTGGTGGTCAGGCGCCGCGGTCAGGCGTGGTGGTCAGGTGCCGAAGCGACGGTGCCGGCCGGCATACGCCCGCAGGGCACGGAGGAAGTCGACGTGACGGAAGTCGGGCCAGTAGGCCTCGCAGAAGTAGAACTCCGACGTCGCGCTCTGCCAGAGCAGGAAGCCACCGAGGCGCTGCTCCCCCGACGTGCGGATGACGAGGTCGGGGTCGGGCTGTCCCTTGGTGTAGAGGTGCTCGGCGATGTCGTCGGCCGTGAGGGCCTCCGCGATCTGCTCGGTGCTCTCCCCGGCGGCGGCCCGCTCGAGGAGCAGGTCGCGCACGGCGTCGGCGATCTCACGTCGGCCGCCGTAGCCCACGGCGACGTTGACCGTGAGGCCGTCGACACCCTGGGTGCGGGCGGCGGAGGCGCGCAGGCTCTCGGCGGTGGCGGGCGGCAGGAGGTCGAGGGCACCGACGATCTGCAGGCGCCAGCGACCACTGTCGGCGAGATCGGCGACGGCGGTCTCGATGATGCCCAGCAGCGGGTCGAGCTCCTCAGCCGGGCGGTGCAGGTTGTCGGTCGAGAGCAGCCACAGCGTGACGTACTCGACTCCCGCTTCGCTGCACCAGCCGAGCAGCTCCTCGATCTTGTCGGCGCCGGCCTGGTGACCGCTCGCCGTGCCGTGGCCCCTCGCGCGGGCCCAGCGCCGGTTGCCGTCGAGCATCACGGCCACGTGCCGTGGGAGCGACTCCCGGGGAAGGTCCTTGAGGACTCGGCGTTCGTATGCGCCGTAGACCACGTCGCGCCACCCCACAGGGGGCCTCCTTCTCGTCGCGCACGACCCTCGCTGCCGCACGGGCCGCGAGCGCGACCCGTGCGGGTCGCCGGACCCACCGTACCCCCCACGCCCCGGCCCGCCAGCGGGGTGACGAATCACGTGCCGGGAGTGCGCAGGACGCGTGGCGAAAGAGTGCTGAGGACCTGGAGAGAGCGTGCTGGAGACCCGGCGAGGGCCAACCTACGTTTCCGTAACTTACGGTGTCGTAGGTTATGCTGGCCCCCATGAGCCAGGAGAGCACCGAACCCCAGAGCCCCGAATCGGGCAGGTCCTCGGCCGGCGCAGGCGCAGCGGGCGGAGCCGTCGCCGAGCTCGTCGCGGTCGTCAAGCCGCGACTGCGCGGGTGGCTGCACCTCGTGATGTTTCCCGTCGCGGTCATCGGCGGGCTCGTCCTCATCCTGCTGTCCGAGCCCGGCGCGGTGCGCACGGCCTCGATCGTCTTCACGATCAGTGCCGCCCTCCTCTTCGGCGTCTCCGCGATCTACCACCGGGGCACGTGGGGCCCGCGAGCGAGCACGCTGCTCAAGCGGATGGACCACTCGAACATCTACCTCATCATCGCGGGCACCTACACGCCGTTCGCCGTGACGCTGCTCCCGGCCGACCAGGCCCGGCTCCTGCTGTCGGTCATCTGGGGCGGCGCCATCGCGGGCGTCCTCTTCCGCGTCTTCTGGGTGGGCGCTCCGCGCTGGCTCTACACCGCGCTCTACCTCGCCCTCGGCTGGGCCGCGATCTTCTACGTCGTGCCGTTCTGGCGCACCGGCGGCGCGCTCATCGGCTCGCTCATCGCGATCGGCGGCCTGATGTACACCGCCGGCGGCATCATCTACGGCGTCAAGCGGCCTAACCCGTGGCCGAAGTGGTTCGGCTTCCACGAGATCTTCCACGCCTTCACGCTCGGCGGGTTCCTCACCCACTTCGCGGCCGTCACGCTCGCGATCCTCGGCTACCAAGCCGTCAGCTGAACCGACCCGCCTGAGCGTTCCTGAGCGGTGGGTGCCCGACGCCCTTGGCGTCCGGTTCCCACGGCGCTGTCCGGCCCTTACGGCCGGGTCGCCGAGCCGCCCTCGCCGGGCTGGTCCCGCGGCGCCGCCTGGGGCGCTGAGGTCTCCGACGCTGAGCTCTCGGGCTCTGAGGTTTCGGACGCCTCGCGGGCGTCCGCTGCCTCTGAGGTCGAGCCCGAGGTCGAGCCCTCGGGCTCGCCCCGACGGGCTGCCGCCTCGGCGGCAGCGGCCTCGGCCCGCTCGCGGTCGGTGTAGGCCATCCGCCGCAGCCGCGAGTTCATGTTGCGCACGAGCAGCCACAGTGCGATGGCGAGCACTAAGAAGGCGATGAAGCCCCAGATGCCCGGCCCGACCGGCAGGTTTCCTCCGCCATTCATCAGACGTCCGCCTTCACTGTCGTCTCGTCCTCGTCCTCGTCCACGTGCGTGTCGGAGCTGTCGCCGCCCCCGAGACGGGGCGCACCCTGCGCTCCCGGCGCCTGGGGCTCCGGCTCGGCGGAGACGCGGCCGTCGTAGGCGATCTCGAGATCACCGCGGGTCGCGAGCGCGTCGGCCTCGGCGGGCGAGCCGAGCCCGGCGAAGAGGTCGTCCTCGCCCTCGGCCACGGGCACGTAGGACACCGCCGCCTCGTACTCCTCGACTCCCCAGACGCGCTGCTGGATCTCGAGCGGCACCTGGAACCAGAAGCCGTCGGGGTCGACCTGCGTCGCGTGCGCCATGAGCGCCCGGTCACGGGTCTCGAAGTGGTCGGCGCAGGCGATCGTCGTCGTCACCCGGCCGGAACGCCGCGGCTTCCAGTTGGCCAGCCACTCGGCATACGGGCTGTCGAGGCCCTCGGCGAGCATGGCGTCGTGGATCGCCTCGAGACGCGGCTTGGACCACCCGCCGTTGTAGTAGATCTTGAGCGGCTGCCACGGCGCACCCGCGTGCGGGTAGCGGGTGGGGTCGCCGGCCGCCTCGAAGGCCGCCATCGAGACGGTGTGGCACATGATGTGGTCGGGGTGGGGGTAGCCACCCTTCTCGTCGTAGGTCGTCATGACGTGCGGGCGCCAGCTGCGGATGACGCGCACGAGCGCCTCGGTCGTGACGTCGATGTCCTCGAGCGCGAAGCAGCCGTCGGGCAGCGGGGGCAGCGGGTCGCCCTCGGGCAGCCCGGAGTCGACGAAGCCCAGCCAGGTGTGCTCGACGCCGAGCACCTCCTGGGCGGCCTTCATCTCGTCGCGACGCACCTGGGCGATGTCACGCAGGATGTGCGCGTCGTGCTTCAGCTTCTCGTTGAGGATGTCGCCGCGCTCGCCGCCCGTGCACGAGACGACCATCACCTCGGCGCCCTCGGCGACGTACTTCGCCGTCGTCGCGGCGCCCTTGCTCGACTCGTCGTCGGGGTGCGCATGCACCGCCATCAACCGCATGCCCTGGGCCACGTGGCTCCCTGTCCGTCTGGTCTCGTGTGGTCTCGTGCCGGATGCGCGGGGACCGGCGCCGCGGGCTCGTGGCCTCCCGGCGCAGGGGCCGCGCTCCCCATGGGGGAGACTGGGCCCGTCAGACATCCTCTCACTCCCGGCGGCGACGTCCGCCCGGGGCTCCCGACCGCCAGGACTCCGTATGCCGTCCCGCACCACCCTGCCCCGCCCCGCTCCCGGCACGGCGAAGTGGTGGGTCATCGGCACCCTCGGCGTCGCGGCCGGCGTCGCGATCGCGGTGTGGTTCGGCATCTCCTCGACCGTGGGGCTCGCGAGCTTCACGACGACGGGCTACAAGGTGCTGGACGACCAGTCGGTGCGGGTCACCTTCGAGCTCAACCGTCCGGCCGGCAAGCCGACGACGTGCACGATCCAGGCCCTGGCCCGCGACTTCGCGACCGTGGGCAGCATCGACGTGACCTACCCCCCGCCCCCGGCCGGCACCGGTTCCCTGACCACGACGGAGACGGTGACCCTGCGCACGACGTCGCGCGCGGTGACGGGCGAGGTCAAGACCTGCTCCTGAGCCTTCCCCCCCATCGGAAGAGCACTCCGTCGGCGCTCGGCCACCCCTCCCCATCGACAGAGCACTCCGTCGGGTGCTGGGTGCCCCTGACGGCGGTCTGCGCACGCAAACTGCGCGTCCGAGCGGGGTTTTGTTATGCTGGGTCATTCATCAGGGTCCGGAACCGTCGCCAGCCGGCAACACGAGTCGGCGACACACCGCCGGGCCCTGCGCTTATGTGGACGCCCATGCGCAGCGTGTGGGCGTCGACTCATTACAAGGAGTAGTGACACCACCGTGACCGACACTGCCGCTGGCTTCCTCACGCAGGAGGCCCATGACCGCCTCAAGGCGGAGCTCGACCAGCTGACGGGCGAAGGTCGCATCGAGATCGCTCGCAAGATCGAGGAGGCCCGCGAGGAGGGTGACCTCAAGGAGAACGGCGGCTACCACGCCGCCCGCGAGGAGCAGGGCAAGATGGAGGCCCGCATCCGCCAGCTCACGCAGATTCTCCAGACCGCGACGATCGGCGAGACGCCCGCTGACGACGGCGTCGTCGAGCCGGGCATGCTCGTGACGGTCGAGATGTTCGGCGACGAGGAGACCTTCCTGCTGGGCAACCGCGAGATCGCCGACGGGTCCGACCTTCAGGTCTTCTCCGAGAAGTCTCCCATGGGAGCCGCCGTCAACGGCAAGGCCGTGGGCGACGCCACCTCCTACGTGGCCCCCACCGGCAAGACCATCGACGTCAAGATCATCGCCGCCAAGCCCTACACCGGCTGAGCGAGCCCCAGGACGGGCCGGTTCCCTTCGGGAGCCGGCCCGTTCGCCGTCCCCCCACCCCGTCGAGTGCACAGTTCCCGACGCCACCCCTCCGTCGGGAAGTGGGCACTCGACCCAGCGCGCCCGTCCGATCCCGTCGAGTGCCCAGATCCCGACGCCACCCTTCCGTCGGAAAGTGAGAACTCGACTCTGGCGGGGTCAGGAGGTGTGGCGGATCCGGGCCGCGAGGGCGCGGGCGAGCTCGGGCGCGCGGTCTGCGAGCAGCCCGACGGCAAAGAGGAGGTATGCCGTGTCGACCGTCGCGCTCGCCGCACGCGGAACCTTCCAGCCACCAGCATGGTCGGCCAGCACGGCCCCGAGCACGTGCGCCCGACCTGCCGTGTCGGTGTGGCGCAGCACCCCGCCCGACCCGATGAGCGTCGTGACGTTGGCGAGGGGTCGGGGCGACTCCGTCGGCTGGGCCGGGCGGGCGTGACGACGCACGGCGACGAGTGCGGCGAGCCGGGCCAGCTCGAGGTCGAGGTGCCGCTCGTCGTCGTCGACGGGGAGGGAGGCGGGCCGCTCGTGGACGCGGGCGGCATACGCCCGCAGGGACTCGTCCGCGGGGCCCGGACCGAGGAGGTGCTCCGTCTCGGCGGCCTCGATGACGTGCTCGGCGTTCCAGCGCATACCGAGGTCTCCCTCGACGGTGCGGGCGTGCCACAGGGGGGCCACGACGTCCTTGCGCAGGGTGGCGTCCTCGCCCTCCGGCGTCAGACACGAGTAGACGTCGGTCGTCGCACCACCGATGTCGACGACGAGGACGTCTCCACCGCCCTCCACCGTGGCGAGCACCTCGACGCCGCGCAGCACGACGT
Source organism: Humibacillus xanthopallidus (assembly GCF_006716675.1). Classification (GTDB taxonomy): domain Bacteria; phylum Actinomycetota; class Actinomycetes; order Actinomycetales; family Dermatophilaceae; genus Humibacillus; species Humibacillus xanthopallidus_B. The sequence goes on from NZ_VFPM01000001.1 coordinate 574,123, forward strand.
CCGGGGTCGCCGCCTCGACCATCGAGCCGAAGGCGGGGTCGCGCGACAGGCCCTTGCCACCGATCACGTGACGCAGGAAGGCTGCTCGGATGGCGGCTCGCGCCGAGTCGGGCGCGATGACGCCGATCTGTGGCAGCACGTTGTCGGCGAGGACGACCGGTCGGCCGGCCTCCTTCAGGGCCGCCGCGGCCTGGTCGCGGGCGTCGACGTTCCCCGCGACGACGATCGGCACGGCATGGTCGCCGTGTCCGCCGATCGCCGCCCGCGCGAGCCGTGCAGCGTTGTGCAGCAGCACATCCGAGTTGCCACCGTCGGTGCCGCCGACGAGCAGCACCATGTCGGGGCGGGCGGCGCGCAGGTCCGCCACCCCGGCCGAGGTGAGCTCGCCCGCGGCCACGTGGACGACCTTTGCCCCCGCAGAGAGGCCGACCCGGTGCCCGGCCTGGGCGGTGACGGTGCGTTCGTAGCCGACGACGGCGAGCCGCAGCCCTCCCCCGGCGCTCGAACACGCATGCACGACAGCCTCGTCCGGCACCTCGAGCACGCTCCGCAGGGTGCGGTAGCCGTCGAGGATGTCACCCCGACGCCTGCCTTGCACGGCAAGCGTCCCCGTCGTGACGGTCGCGGCCGTGCCGAGCACCGAGCCGTCGTCGGCGAGCAGCACGCCCTTGGTGAAGGTCGAGCCGAAGTCGACAGCGAGGATGGTCATCGGCAGCGCGGTCGCCGTGGCACTCAGCCGTGGATGTCGAGCGCCTCGCGCAGGTCGGCGATGAGGTCGTCGACGTCCTCGATGCCGACCGACAGGCGGATGAGGTCCGACGGAACCTCGAGCTCCGTGCCCGCGACCGAGCTGTGCGTCATGCGCCCCGGGTGCTCGATGAGCGACTCGACACCGCCGAGCGACTCGCCGAGGGTCCACAGCTGCACGGCGGCGCACGCCTTGACCGCAGCGTCCTCGCCACGCCGCATCCGGAAGCTCACCATGCCGCCGAAGCGCTTCATCTGGCGCGCGGCGACGTCGTGGTTCTTGTGCGTCGGCAGCCCCGGGTAGAGCACGTGCGACACGCCGTCGTGGCCGGTGAGGAAGTCGACGACCTTCTCGGCGTTGTCGCAGTGCCGCTCCATGCGGACCGCGAGCGTCTTGAGGCCACGCAGGGTGAGCCACGAGTCGAACGGGCCGGCGACTCCGCCGATCGAGTTCTGGTGGAAGGCGATCCGCTCCTCGGCGTCCTCGAGACCAGGCACGCGGATGTCGGTCGCCGTCACGACCGCACCGCCGACCACGTCACTGTGCCCCCCGGCATACTTCGTCGTCGAGTGCGTGACGATGTCGGCGCCGAGCGCGAGCGGGCTCTGGAGGTAGGCCGTCGCGAAGGTGTTGTCGACGACGAGCACGGCCCCGGCCGCGTGGGCGATCGCTGCGATGGCCTCGATGTCGGCGATGCCGAGCAGGGGGTTGGTCGGCGTCTCGACCCAGACGAGCTTCGTCTGACCGGGGCGGATCGCGGCACGCACGGCGTCGAGGTCGCCCATGTCGGCGATGGAGTGCTCGATGCCCTGCGGCCGGGCGACCTTGTTGAAGTAGCGGTAGGTGCCGCCGTAGGCGTCGTTGGGCACGACGACGTGGTCGCCCGGGACGAGCAGCGAGCGGGCCACGGTGTCCTGACCGGCGAGCCCGGACGCGAACGCGAAGCCGCGGCTCCCACCCTCGAGCGCCGCGATGCACTCCTCGAGCGCGGTGCGGGTCGGGTTGGCGGAGCGGCTGTACTCGTAGCCGCTCCGGAAGCCGCCGATGCCGTCCTGCTTGTAGGTCGACACCTGGTAGATCGGGGGCACGACGGCCCCCGTCAGCGGGTCGGCCTCCTGGCCGGCGTGGATGGCGCGCGTGGAGAAACCGTGCTCGTCAGACATGAGGACGAGCCTATGCCCACCCGGGTGAGGGCTCGCCACCGTCTGCGATGCTGCGGCTGCGGCCACGCCTGCGACTACTCCAACCTCATCGACCGGCCGCGTGGGCCGGTCCTGTCGGCGTTGTCGGCGCTCGTGCCCGGCGTCCGTGCCGTCCAGGAGCAGGTGCAGCCGTATGCCGCCGCGTGGGCCGAGAACAACCGTGCCGTCCTCGAGGGTGGCGGCCCCGTCTGGCTGGCGATCGGCGACTCGATGACCCAGGGCATCGGTGCGAGCGCCCCCGACCGGGGCTGGGTGGGACAGCTCAGCACCCGGTTCCGCCGGCGCGGGTGGGAACGCCGCGCTTCCACCCCAACGACCGCGGCTACGCCGAGATGGCGACGGTCCTCGAGCACGCCGTCGAGCGGTGCGACCTCATCTGACAGCCGAGACCGGTTGCGCGGCAACGAGACTCACGCACGTCAGGTGATGCCGTGGTCGCGCGCCCACAGCGCCGCGCTCGTGCGGTCGGAGACGCCGATCCGGCGGAACGAATCCGCGGTTCCGCCATGGCCAGGGGCCGAAGGGAGGACACTCGAATCCATGGCGACGCGCAACTTCGTGTGTCTCGTCCTGGGTCACAAGTGGACGCGGGAGCGGATGCCCAACCGCACCCTCCGGCTCACCTGCAAGCGCTGCGGCGACGTCGACGTCGTCGAGAAGGACTTCGACGTCGGCAGGTTCGGCCCGAGCGGCGGAGGCGGATTCGGCGGGGGTGGCGGAGGCGGCGGGGGCGTCGGCTTCTGATCTGACCCCTGGCGCCGCTACAGGTCCTTGGCCCATTCCCGCGACCAGCCCACCGGCCGGAAGCCGAGCCGCTCGTTGATGGCGATCATGTGCACGTTGCTGTCGGCGTTCCACGTGCGCACGGCCGTCACCTCGGGCTTCTCCTGCTGCAGCGCACGGAGGTTGGCGACCTTGAGGGCCTGCCCGAGCGCGTGCCCGCGATGCTCGTGGAGGACCAGGGTGTCGGTCTGGACCGCGAGCTGAGGAGTGCCCGGGCGCACGACGATGTCGGTGAAGCCGACGAGGTGCCCCGACGGCACGTGCCGCACGACCGACTCGACCGCCCAGATCGGGCTGGGCGTGTTCCACTGCCTCCGCACGCGCTCGGCGTCCCACTCCTGCTCGTCGAGGGCGATGTCACCCATCGGGGCGTCGGTGCTCATCCGCCTCGCGAGCAGCGCCCGGTCCTCGAGCCACTCCTCGGGCAGCGCGTTGACCGCCGTCTCCACGCCGTATGCCGTGGGGTCGAGGCCCGGGTCGAGTGCGGTCAGCGTGTCGGCAGGCAACGGCAAAGCCAGATCCTGGCTGATGTGCGTCTGAGTCAACCGATAGCCGTGCGCGAGTGCGAATTCCGTTGCTGAACCGCCGGATTCGTCAGGCGAGTCGGCGTGGTCATGCAGTCGCGTGCACCTTCTGCCACTCCCGGCTGTAGCCGTCGACGGTGTAACCGAGGCGCCGGTTGACGGCGAGCATGTGCGCGTTCGAGGCGGCGTTCCACGTGCGCACCGAGGTCACCCCGGGCAGCTCCTCCATGAGCCGCAGGGCGTTGGCGGCCTTGAGGCGCAGGCCGAGCCCGTGGCCACGGTGCTCGCGCAGCACGAGCGTGTCCTGCTGGAAGGCGAGCGCCGGCTCGTTCGCCGACACCGAGACCTGGGTGAAGCCGACGATCCGCCCGCTCGGCACGTGCCGGGCGACCGTCTCGACGATGCGCCGCCCGGCGGACAGCAGCCCCTGCTGCTGCTCCCGGAGCCGGTCGGCGTCCCAGGCCTCCTCCTCGAGGGCGAGGTCGTCGCTCGGTGCATCCGTGCTCATCCGCTGCTGCAGGTGGGCCCGGTCGTCCAGCCACGCCTCGGGCAGGTGGTCGACATAGCCGTCGAGCACGTAGTCCTCGGCGCCGCCGGCCGACACGACCGCTTCGAGCGCCTCGCGGTCGGCGGGCAGGGCCATCTCGCTGCGCAGGACCGTCTGGCCGACGACGTATCCACGGTGCGTCGCGAACGTCTCCGAGACGTCCGCCCCCGGTTCGGCCCACTCCGTCTCGGCGAAGAAGAGGGTGCGGCCGTGGTCGGTTCCGATGCGCTCGGCCCGGGCGAGCAGCTCCGAGCCGATGCCGAGCCCCCGCGCCTCGGGTCGCACCGACAGCCAGATCATCGCGGCGTCGAGGTTGTCGAGCTGGGGCAGCTGCACCTCGAGGGCCCCGACCAACCGGTCACCGAGCCACCCGGCGAGGTCGACGCGCTTCTTCGTGCCCGTGCGGTGCAGCGCCTGCACCTCCTCGAGGGGCCACTCGCTGCCCCGCTGCCCGAAGAGCTCGCGCTGCACGGCTGCGTGGACCTCGATCCACTCCCGTGCCGGGGCGTCCTGCGCAGGGTCGAGCAGGTCGATGGCCAGGATCTCGACGTCGTCACTCACGGCCCAGAGTCTGGCGACCCGGCCCGAGCGATGCGACCCCTTTTGTCGCCGACGCGGCCGGGCGGCATACGCCCGTTGGCTGGCGAATTGCCGGCCAGGCGACCAATGGCGTTGCCGCGCAATCGCTCCCGGGCCTACCCTCGAACCATGCGCCACTGCCAGCAGACGACGACGCCGGACCACTCCGGCGCGCTGCTGCTGCTCTAGCACTGCTACACCCACGCCCCGGAGTCGACTCCGGGGCGTTCGCCGTCTCCCGGGTCGAGTCCCCCAGCCACCGATCCGCAGGAGACCACCATGACCGACCACAGGGACCTCAACCACGACCTCGACGTCTTTGCGACCGACCCGCTTGCCGGCGCTGGGCTGCCGCTGTGGCTACCCGCCGGCTCTGTCATCCGGGACGAGCTCGAACGCCTCGCCCGCGACCTCGCACACGCCGACGGCTGCGTCGAAGTGCACACCCCGGTGCTCGGCAAGCGCGCCCTCTTCGAGCAGTCCGGGCACTGGGCCAAGTTCGAGGACGACATGTTCCCCTCGATGCGGCTCGGCGAGGAGGAGGTCGTGCTGCGCCCGGCGAACTGCCCGCACCACGCCCTGGTCTACGCGGCGCGCAACCACTCCTACCGCGAGCTGCCGATCCGGCTCCACGAGCTGGCGCCGATGTTCCGCGCCGAGCGATCCGGGGTCCTCTCAGGGCTCACCCGGGTGCGCCAGATCAGCCTCGACGACACCCACGTCTTCTGCCGCCCCGACCAGGCCGGCGACGAGGCCGAGCGGGGCCTGCGGGCCGCGCTCGAGGCGCAACGGATCCTCGGCCTGCCCGTCCACCACGTCCGGCTCTCGCTGCGCGACGACTCCGACGCGTGGCTCGGCAGCCCCGAGCAGTGGGAGGCGACCCAGGAAGCCCTGCGTGCGGCGGCGGGCAACGTCCTCGCCGCCCGGGACCTGCAGCTCGTCGAGGCCGCCGGCGAGGCCGCCTTCTACGGGCCGAAGCTCGACCTGCAGGTTCTCGACGCCCGTGGGCACGAGGAGACCATCGCCACCGTGCAGGTCGACTTCAACCAGCCGGAGCGCTTCGACCTCACCTACCACGGTGAGGACGGTGGACGGCATCGCGTCGTCATGATCCACCGCGGCACCGTCGGCTCGCTCGAGCGCGTCACTGCCGCGGTGCTCGAGCGCTACGACGGACGGGTGCCACTGTGGCTGGCCCCCGAGCAGGTGGCGGTGCTGCCCGTCTCGGCTGAGCAGGACGACTCCGCCCGTGGCCTCGTCGACGCGCTACGTGCCGAGGGCGTACGCGTCGAGCTCGCCTGTGACGAGTCGCTCTCGTCGCGCATCCGGGAGTGCCGCAGGCGACGTGTCAGCATCCTTGCCGTCGTCGGCGCGCGTGAGGCGGCTGACGAAGCTGCCCAGGTCACCGACGTCGCGGCCGGCTTCCGCGACGTCGTCCCGGTGCGACAGCTCGTCGAGCGCGTCGTCGAGGCGCGGGACCACCGCCGGCAGCTCGTCGACTGGGCCTGACGGCTGGGCCACGCGCGACACGGCACACCCCCGGGGGCGGCCCCACGGCATACGGCAGGGTGCTCGGACGTTACAGGGACGTAAGTCGCCGACGAGACGAAGGATGTGACCCGGCATGGTGTTCGGATTCGGCAAGAAGACCCAGATGCCCGCTCGCGAGGACGCGCTGCGCGGCCGCGACACCCGCCCGTATGCCGTGAACCCCACCCACGTCGTGCTCGGCACGCCGCTCGAGGGGCCGTGGCCCGACGGGTCCGAGGTGCTCTACGTGGCGATGGGCTGCTTCTGGGGCGTGGAGCGCATCTTCTGGAAGCAGGACGGGGTCGTCTCGACCGCGGCCGGCTACATGGGCGGCTACACCCCCAACCCCACCTACGAGGAGACGTGCACGGGCCTCACCGGCCACGCCGAGACGGTGCGCGTCGTCTACGACCCCACCCGCACGAGCCCCGAGCTGCTGCTCAAGGCGTTCTGGGAGAACCACGACCCGACGACCGCCAACCGCCAGGGCAACGACATCGGCACGGCCTACCGCTCGGCGATCTACTGGACGACCGAGGGGCAGCGGCTCGCCGCCGAGGCCACCCGGGAGGCGTTCCAGAAGGTGCTCGACGACAACGGCCTCGGGCAGATCTCGACCGAGATCCGCTCCGCAGACGACGCCGGACCGTTCTACCTCGCCGAGGACTACCACCAGGGCTACCTGCACAAGAACCCCGGCGGCTACTGCAACCACGGGCCGAACGGGCTCACCTGCCCGGTCGGCATCGTGCGCCAGGACCAGCTGCCGTCTCAGCAGGAGATCGCTCCCCCGGCCTGAGCCCCTGAGCCAGCACTGAGCCAGCACTGAGCCAGCACTGAGCCACGGTGACGGCGCCGAGCCACCCGTACGCGGGTGGCTCGGCGCTTCCTCAGTGGCTCACTTTCAGTTCTGGCAGGCCACCTCCTCGAAGTGCCCCGGGGTCGTCGGGTAGGCCGCTCCCGACCCGTGGTCGTTGATGTCCTCGCTGTAGACCAGGGCGAGCTCACGGAACGCGGAGGTGCCGGGCGTCGTGACGTCCGACGCCGATCGTCCGGCTCCGGTGCCCCACGCCACCTGCTGGAGGAAGGTCTGCATCTGGGGCGAGATCTGGCGCACGTCGTTGAAGCCTCCGTAGGCCGCGTTGCAGTGCGTGTAGAGGTTGTAGACCCCGACCCAGTCGATGAGCCGGTCACCCGGGTTGGGCCCGTTGGCTGCGACGTCGCCCTGCATGACGTCGCGGTCCCAGCCGCCGTAGAGCCAGTCGGTGCCCTGGTGGTGGTTGTTGTCCACCGGATCGGCGTCGGCGGTGTCGGTCATGGTGAACCACAGACAGGGATCCACCGTCGTGGCGTTCTTCTTGCTGCCCGACGTGAGCGGCCAGTCACCGTTGGTGCACCCGCTGCCGGGCACGTAGCTGCCCCGGGGCCGCACGTCGAGAAGGTCCGAGCCGACGATGTCCTGCTTGTTGACGTCCGGCTCACCGGCACCTCCGAAGAGGTGGTCGACAAAGCGATCGTCGGTCCCCCTCGAGGTCTGGTCGAACGTCCCACCGGTCAGGCAGTCGGGCGTCGCCGAATCGAGCACGGGGTCGCACCCCCGGCCGCCCCACAGCACGTCCTCGCCGTCATCGCCGTAGACCTCGTCGCCGCCACTGTCACCGTTGGCGACGTCGTCGCCGTAGCCGCCGTGAATGTCGTCCGCGTCGGGTCCGCCGCGCAGGCGGTCACGCCCGCCATTGGCAAAGCCGTCGTGCGGCATGGGCGCGTCGGTCGAGGCGCCGATCCACTGGTCTCCATCGACGTCGTGGAGCAGGTCGACCCGACGGTCGTAGGCCGTCCGACGGAAGGCCGTGAAGGTCTCCGCGGGCGGGCTGTTGAGCGACGTCGTTACCTCGGCCGGGCTGTCGCCGGCGCTGAGGAGCTGGTTGACGACACCACCACGGTCACCGACGATCGCGTCGCCGCCGGCGTCGCCGCCGATCGTGTCGTTGCCGAGCTCGCCGTAGAGGTCGTCGTCTCCGCCGCCACCCGAGATGGCGTCGTCGCCGTCCTGGCCCCAGATGCCGTCATTGCCCCCGTCGCCCCAGATCACGTCACCGCCGAAGGCGCCTGTCACCTCGCAGGTGCCCTGGGCGGTGGTGCAGAAGCGCGTGCTCGGGCCGGGCAGTGCCGGATCGTGCGTGCGCGACCGCGTGGCATCGGAGGGCACCGCCCCGTCGGGGTAGCGATCGGCATACACGGTCTCCGACTGCCCGCCGGCGGCACCGGTGAGCGTTCGCAGCAGTGAGCCGTTGTCGCCGAGCACGACGTCGTCGGCTCCGTTCCCCTCGATGGTGTCGGGCCCGTCGCGGTAGGCGGGCGTCGACGTGCCACCGATGAGGTCGTCCTGGCCGGGAGCCGTCTCGGATCCCACGAGCAACGACGCCGGGCTCGCGGAGCCGGGCCACGGGGCCGTCACCGGGAGCACGGTGGTGCCGTGCGCCGACGCCGCCCCGAGGGCGAGGTCGCCGAAGAGCGCGTCGGAGCCGCCGTTGCCCTCGAGGTAGTCGGCCCCGGAGTCGCCAGTCATCGCGTCGTTGCCGTCCTGGCCGGCCAGCACGTCGACACCGTCGCCGCCCGAGATGCGGTCGAAGCCCCATCGCTCGGCGGTCGGGATCTCGAGGTGTCCCGTCGTGACGCTGCGGTCCCAGGGCTGCACGACCCGGGGGATCATCGCGGTGCCCGTCGTGCTGCCGAGTCTGACGGTCACCGACGTCGGCGCCTGGCCCGCGACCGGACGCAGGATCTGCCCGTTGTCGCCGAGCGAGACGTCGTCACCGCGTCCGCCGAAGAGGGCGTCGTCGGAGTCGGGCTGACCGGAGGTCGTGTCACCCGAGCCGCCGGAGGGCGTGGAGCTGCCGCCGACGATGTCGTCGTCGCCGTCGTCGCCTTCGACCCAGTCGATGCCCGGGCCGCCTTCCGCGTAGTCATCGGCGGCGTCGCCCTTGACCCGATCGGGACCGGACTGCCCGAAGGCCACGTCCTGGGCGTCGCCGCCCATCATGAGGTCGCCCCCGGACGTGCCGGCGACCGGCGACGACCCGAGGTCGAGCAGCACGACGCGGTGCGTCGACGCGAAGCCGCGCATGCGCGTCACCGGGGTCGTGTCACCGGCCGCGACCCCGCGCGTCACGACCGCGTTGTCACCGGTGAGCAGGTCGGGCCCGCCGTCGCCGTAGAGCACGTCACCGCTGTCCGGACGGCCGACGCCGGCCGAGGCCTGCTGGAAGGATCCACCGACGACCTGGTCCTCGCCCGCGTCGCCGTGGACGGTGTCGGAGCCGTTGTTGCCCTCGAGGTGGTCGGCGTCGTCGCCACCGTTGACCCGGTCGTCGCCGAGGCCGCCGTATGCGGTGTCGTCGCCGCCTCCTCCGAAGATGAGGTCCCCACGGCCGGCGTTCGGGACCGAGCCGTCGAGGTCGAAGGGGATCGCCGGGGCGTCCGCCGACGACGACGGGTCGTCCACAGTGCCGTTGTCGCCGATGAGAAGGTCCACCCCGATGTCACCCGCGAGCACGTCACCGGCATCGGCTGCGTCCGTGTCGGTGCGGCCCGAGGCCCGGGTGCCACCGTAGAGAACGTCGTCGCCGTCGCCGCCGGTCGCCCAGTCGGCGCCGTTGTTGCCCTCGATCACGTCGGCGTCGGCCAGCCCGTAGAGCACGTCGTCGTCGCCGTTGCCGAAGACGAGGTCGGCTCCCGAGCCGCCGTAGCCGCGGTCGGCTCCCGAGCCGCCCCAGACCCCGTCGGCGCCGTCGTCGCCGAGGAGCATGTCATCGCCCTCCTGGCCACAGACGAGGTCGCCGGAACCCGCCGCGAGGACGCGGTCGCGAGCGCCACCGGCCGAGACGGTGTCGATGCCGGCCCCGCCGAGGACGAGGTCGTTGCCGTCACCGCTCGCGGCGGTGGTGCCCTCGGGCACGGGGTCGGACGCGACGGGCGTGCCGGCCCGGCAGGTCTCGTCGGCGTTCCCGCCGGCCGTCGCTGCGTCGCGCAGGGTGTCACCGAAGACGGTCGCCGGACCGTCGCCGCCGAGCACGTGGTCGTTGCCCCGGCCGCCGACGAGGGTCTTGCTCGACGACGCCTCGCCGGAGGGGATGGGCAGGTGCCGCACGAAGCGGTACGCACCGAAGTCGACTCCCTCGATGACGTCTGGGCCGCGCGGGGCCCCGGCCTCGTCGAGGCCGCGGGCGCCGACCTCGCTGGGCTCGGCGATGACGTAGTCGTCGCCGGGGCCGCCGAAGACCGCGTCGGTGCCGTAGCCGCCGACAAGGGCGTCGGGCCCTGCCCCGCCGATGATCCTGGCGTGCTCCGAGCCCTTCGAGTGGCTCGTGACGACGTCCTCGACCGTGCTCCCCCAGACCTCGTCGTTGCCCGACCCGGTCTCGATGATGTTGGGGATCGACGGCTTGCCCGCCGGGGTGGTGAGGGTGTCGGCCGTGCCGTCCTCGTCGACGCCGAAGCCGCCCTCGGTCGAGGCGTAGAGCTTGTCGGGGCCGCTGCCGCCGGTGACGGCGTCGCTGCCCAGGCCGCCGATCAGCACGTTGCCCTCGGAGGGGATCGTCGTGCCGGCCGTGGCCCCCGGCCGGTCGGAGGCGACACCGATCTTGTCGTCGCCAGGGCCGCCGTTGACCCGGTTGTGCCCGAGGCCGACGCTGATCACGTCGACGCCGCCGCTGCCCTGGTCGCCCTGGGTGGGGTCGACGTCGAGCTTCGTCCAGTCGATGACGTCATCGAGGGCGACCGTGGTGATCTTCGACTTCGAGTTCTCGACGTCGAGCGGGTTGAGGACCGCGGTGAAGGCCCTGGTCAGGACCGGCAGCGCGCCGTCACCCGACACGAAGTCGTCTCCCGAGCCGGTCGTGATGGCGTCGTCGCCCGGACCACCCGCCACGCGGGCGACCTTGTCGGCCAGGTCTGCCGTGACGACGCGGTCGGCGTCCCCGCCTGCGTCGACCCAGGAGTTGCCCGTGCCGGTCTGGATCTGGTCCTTCCCCGGCGTGCCGAAGACGACGGCGTCCTTGTCGAAGAGCGACAGGTCGGCCTGCGTCGTCGTCGACGTCGGGCTCGAGTCCTTCTTGCCGTCGCCGACGAAGCTCACGACGAGCGGGGTCGAGGACCCTCGGCCGTCGACGACGACCCTCTTGAGGCCCGCGTCGAGGTAGTCCCGGGTCTCGCCGAGCATCTGGACCCTGAAACCGTCGAAGTCGGGGTTGGTGCCGGCCTCGTCGACGCCCTTCTTCTGGGCGAAGCGCAGTGCCGTCACCTTGACGACGTCGGCCTCGGTGTCGGCCGTGTTGCCCCAGGGGGCGCCGCGGGACTGGTCGTTGCCGAAGTGCCCGGCGAAGACGACGAGCGTGTCGCCCTCGGTGCCACCCAACCGGGGTGGTGGCGGCGCACAGTCGGGTTGGGCCGTGAAGTCGAGCAGCGTGATGTCGGCCAGCGTGATCGAGAAGGACACGCTGAAGGGCGAGAAGCCCAGGGTGATGTAGAGCCGGAGGAAGAGACTGAGTCGCCCGGTCGTCGTGAAGAGGCACAGGGGGTTGTTGACCGCGGCCTGCACGAACTCGCTGACCCGGAACTTCCCGTCGTTGTTGGGATCGTTCCAGTGGAAGCCGATGGTGAGGTGCAGACCTCCCTCGATGCCGACGGTGATGATGAGAGCCGTCACCGCTGCCCCGGCGGCGATCTCACCGTCCAGCCGCACCACGGGCACGGGCGTGCCGGTCTTGTCCGTCGTCTTGAAGTAGAGGCCGTCGAGCAGCTTGAGCCCGTCGACGGGCGCGCCCGCCTGGGCGGCCTCCACGGCATACCGGATGCCGGCGGTGTCGAGACCCGCCATGAAGCGCAACGTCACCGAGGCGGAGCCCGAGAGCGTCACCATGACCGGCGGGGGGGCGTAGACCGGGCCGAACGCCTGGCGCCACGTGAAGCCGAGCGTGAGCGGCCCACTGTCGAACTCGACGAGCGAGACGTCGCTGCCCATGAGCAGGCTGAAGACCGAGGCCGGGTCGTCGAGGATGGGGAAGCTGAAGCCGGACTGGTTGGCCTTGCCCGTGGTGTCGGCGCCGACGCCGAAGACCTTGCCCTGGCCACCCTTGGCGTTGAGCAGGTCCTTGACCTCCTGCTCGCTCTTGGGCAGGGCTGTGGTGATGAGCGAGTTGGCTCCCCCGGGGTCGAGGCTGCTCGTCGGCGACACGTCGGTGTCGAGGGCCCTGGAGCCACTCACCGTGAAGCTGCCGATCGGGATGAGGCACGACGGGTCACCGGCACCACCACCGCAGTCGGGGAGGTTGTTGACGAGCGTCGTCAGCGCGGCGATCTTGTCGACGAAGTCGAGCTTGGGCCCGCCGGCCATCGTGTTGAACGTCTTCGCCAGCGTGATGAGGCTGACGTCGCCGCCCCCGGCGAGCCTGCTGAGGTCGGACAGCACCGGGATCGGCGCGTAGAGCGTGTCGATGACGGGCTGGAGCGGTCCGGTGACGGACTTGACCTTCTTGAGGACCGGCCCGAGCAGGCTCGACAGGAAGCCACCGGCGTCGATGGCCACCTGCTTGAACTCGATGGTCGGGAAGCCGACGTCCTTGATGTTCTTGTCGGTGATCGTCCAGCCGAGGACGAAGTTGGCCTGCACACCGGGCAGTACGGAGTCGACGGATGCCTTGACCAGCCAGTCGGCCTTGATCTTCGCGCTGAGCGAGATGCCGAAGAGCGAGGTGACGTCGCCACCTGAGATGTCGGCGATCGTCAGCGTGGAGGTGGCAGTCTCCGTCGGGTCGGTGGAGGTGAGGTCGACGAAGAACGCACCGGCGAAGAGTGGCTCCGTCCCCTGCTTCTGCACGTCGATGTCGAGGAAGGCGAGCTGCGCCGTCATCGTCGCGGGCATGTCGAAGCGCGCACCGAGGCCGAACTCCGGTGCGGGCTGACCGCCCTGCCAGTTGTCGTGGGTGTAGATGACGAAGCCGTCGTCGGTGTTGATGCCGGCCTTGACGTGCAGCTGCAGGCCGAGACCGTAGGTGATGGCGTCGTCCTCCCCCGCCTTGATCGCGAGGCCAGGGATGCCGATGTCGAGCGGCAGCGACGCGCCGTCACCGAGGCAGCCCGAGCCCGCGACGCAGCCCTCGACGGCGTCGACCTGCCCGGCGAGCACCTCGAAGGTGATGTTCACCCCGTTGACGTTGTCGGTCGGGCAGGCGAGCAGCATCGGCTTGGAGGTCTTCTCGTCGTACGTGCTGGGTGCCGAGTTGTCGCTGTCGGTGTAGGTCAGCGTGCTGCCGTCCACCGTCGCGACCAGCCCGAAGTCCGCGTCGTCCTTGCTGCGCAGGATCTTGTATGCCGTGGCGCCAGCTGAGGCGGTCCACGTGAGTGCGATGGAGTTGCCGCCACCGAGGTCGGTGAAGGCGGTGGACACGGTCGCGGGGTCGGAGGGCACGGTGTCGTCGTCGGTGCCCTGGCTTGCCACGATCTTGTACTGCCACTTCGTCGTTCCGGCAGTTGCCGGGTCTGCGACGAGGGTCGGGGCGCCGGTCGGCTCGAGCTTGGCCTTGCACTCGTAGTTGACGACGAGGTTCGCGTCCTTGAGGCCAGCTGCGGCGATGGCCTCCTTGAGCTTGTCGTTGACGTAGTCACGGGCCTCGTCGGCGCTGGCCGGGACGTTGCCCAGCTTGGCCTTGATCTCGGCTCGCAGGCGGTTGATCGAGTCAGCACCCTGCTGGAGGTCCTTGCCGACGAACGGCAGCTTGCCGTCGAGCGTGGCGAGGCGCATCGCCTGCTCGATCTTCTCGAGGTAGCCGTCGAGGCCCGGGCCGATCTGCGTGAAGTCGGCGATGGCGTTGGCGAAAGCCGCCGAGAGGTCGGGCAGCTCGAGCCGGGCCGTGGTGTCGTCGGGCGCCGGAAGGTTGCCCGAGACCGTGATGAGGTCGGCAGGGTCGTCGGTGTCGGGCAGGCGGAGGGCCACCTTGCCGAGCGAGGTCGGGCTGCCGCCCGCGACGGTCGCGTAGAGCGGGATGACGCCGCAGACCATGAGCTCGACAGTGAGTGCCTCACCGCAGTCGACCGGGGTGTTCCTCGCGTTGAGGTCGACGGCGACATCGGAGAGGAAGTCGGAGAAACTGACAGGAGTGTCGGGGCTGGCCCCGCTCTTGGCGAGGTCGAGGCTGAGGTCGGCCTGGAGGTCGACCTGGGTGCCGGCGCCGCCACCCGGCAGGCCTGCCGAGATCGACAGCGGTCCGAGGGTGCCTGCAGCCGAGCCGGTGAACCGCGCGTCGGCGGCGATGCCGATGGAGGAGTCCTCCAGCACCTTGAGGGCCGCCGCCGTGGTCGGTCCCGTACCCGGCGCGAGCGGCACGACGAGGCCGACCTTCACCCCGCCCTCGACCGCGACGGAACCCTCCCCGGACGCTTCGGCCGAGAAGATGGTCTTGTCGCCACCGATGTCGAGGCGCAGCGGTGCGGTCGTCGTGTAGGAGCGCTTCCAGTCGACGTCGAGGACGACGCTCGGGGTGCCCCCGTCGTCGAGGTAGCGGAAGTCGAGGGCGTCCGTTCCCAACCGTCGGTCGAGGAAGGCGACGAGGTCCTGCATGTTCTGCGGCGGGTGGGCCGACATCGCGTCGACGGCGTCGTCGAGCGGTGAACGGAAGGTGTACGCGGTGTCGTCGGCCGGCTTGGTCGTCCACTTCTCGGTCAGCGTCACGGTGTCACCGGAGGCTGACGCGACGACGGCGACCTGAGTCCCGACGACGAGGCTGCGGCCGACGAACGAGGCGTCGAACACCCGGCCCACGTGCTGGAGGGTGTTGTCGCCGTAGTTGACGTCGGCACCCTGTCCGGAGGCGTCACGACGCATGAGGTCGCGCAGCGACACCCCAAGGCCCGGGATCTCCTTGCTGTAGACGCCACCTGCCCCACCGGGCTGGGCCTCGGCGAGCTGTGTCGCGAGCGTCTGGAGTGTTCGCAGGACGATCGCGAAGAGCTCCGCCTGCGAGCCCGGCTTGATGTCGAGGGCGAAGATCCGTTCGAGCTTGCTGAGGTCGAGCTGGGGCCCCGACGGGCCCGAGAGCTGCGTGAGGTCGGCCCAGGTCGCACTGACCCCGACGTCGGTCCCGGCGGGCAGGAAGCCGTCCGCCTCGGGGATGCTGACGGCCATGTCGGCTGCTGCACGCACGTTGACGTGGACGTCGAGCAGGCCACCGGCTTGGCTGGCACCAGTGGGGGTCGACGTGACGAGCTGGGCGAAGAGGTCGCGCAGCCTCAGGTCGTGCTGGGCGTCCCCGGCCTGCTTCAGACCGATCGTCAGCATGTTGCCGGTGACCGCACCGGAGCAGTCCACGGCGGCGGTGCTGTTGCACACCGAGAGCTCGCCCTCGAGGCGCACCTGGAAGAAGCCGGCGTTGGCGCTGAGGTCGACCTTCGTCTCGATCGGGAAGTCGGCGGTCAACAGGGGGCTGCCCGTGCGAACCATGATGCGGTCGGGTCCGAGCGGCAGCGAGGTGATGTTCGTCGTGAAGGTGCCGGTGGTCTGGGTGAAGGGGCACGGCTCGGTGTTGCCCTCGAAGCCGACGCACGCCTGGCCCGTCCGCGGGTCCTGCAGGTCGAGCACCAGGGTGAGGTCGGCAGAGAATGAGGGCTTGACCGTGGCGAACGTCTGGGGAGCATTGGCCCGCAGGATGCCGCGTCGGGGACCGTTCGGCACCGGTTGGTCGGTGAGCCGGTCGGCGAAGGTGACGGCACCGAGCTGGGCCTCGGGACCGACGATGACGAAGGGCGTCGTGTCGGTGGGCTTCCCTCCGATCCACGGACCCGAGAGCGTCAGCGAGTCGTCGTCGTTCGTGGCGATCTCGCCGGCCGACGTGCCGGCCACGATGCGCATCCCGGCCCACTGGTCGGGTGCCCACGGCTTGGTGCCGTCGTCCAGCGCGAGCCCGTCGGCCGCATACATCGCAGAGGCCCTCGACGTGCGTGCGCTTCCGGCGTCCATGGGAACGGGTGACGAGGGCGCGGCCTTCGTCATCTGCATCCGGAAGACGAGCTTGCTCGTCGTCGGGTCCCAACTGACGTTGTCGAGGCCGATGCCGGCCGCCTTGAGCTTGGTGATGAGGTCCTGCAGGGAGGTGAAGGTCGGATTGCCGACGGTCGACGCGTCGAAGCTCGGCGGGCTCGGCTGGGCAGGGTCCGGCTGCTGTATGACGTTGGCCTTGAGGAAGTCGACGAGCACCTGGTTGGCCTTGACGGCGTCGGCGACCGTGCCCCGGAGGAAGGGCAGGTCGAGGTTGCCGGTCGTGGGCAGGGGTCCGGCCCCATCCGGGTCGAACTTCGCCTGCTGGATGCCGGTCAGCGCGGTGGCCACCTGCGCGAGACCGTCCGCGAGGTCGCGCAGGCTCATGTTCTGGAACTTGCCGACCAGCGACGCGAGGTCTGGGGCGGTGACCGTCGGCGACCCGACGGCGATGTTCGGCCACGAGATCGTCACGCTGGAGGCCACATTGGTCGGGAAGCCCACTCCCGTCAGGCCGTTCGTGTCCGCAGCGATGTCGAGGGTGCCCTTCACCGAGCCGGCGACGCCGACGTCGGACGGCGCGCCGTTGGGGTCGAGGGCCGCGGTGACGAGGCCTGTGAGCGATCCCTCGGCCGCGAGCTCGCCGGCACCCGCACCGCCGTTGTCGAAGGCGAGGATGCCGTCGTTGTTCGGGTCGTCGACCCGGGCAAAGGTGTGCACCTTGACCGTGAAGTCGCTGCTGCTGAGGGTGACTCCGAGGATGCCCACGGCGGCCTTGGCCGAGGCGGACAGCTGCGCGGTGATGTCGACGTCGATCCGCGGTGCGTGTGCGTCGTCGCTCGCGAGGTACACCCGGTTGGTCGTTGGTCCAGTCCACACCACCCAGAGCGACAGGGTCGCCTCCACGGTGGCCGTCACGCCCTGCGGGGACGACAGCTCGACCTTCGGACTGGCAGAGCTCACCGCAAGCGCCTGCTGCGTGGCGGTGCGCGACACGACGAGGTTGACGTGGGCACGCTTGCCCTCACCGAGGTCGTCGACGGTGATGTCGAGGACGCCGTTGCGTCCGCCGGGAAGCGGCACGGCCTCGCCGCTGGTGGCGACGTCAGCCCACGTCAAGGCACCCGCGAGCGTGCTGGCGACGCCCTCCTCCACGAGGTCGTCCAGTCCAGCGAGGCCGCCCGGGCTGGCCGCCACGAAGGGGAGCTGCTTGCCGAAGGAGCCGAGGGTGGACAGACCCTTGGTCCACGTCGCGAGGTTCGAAGAGCCACCGCTCCCGCCGAGGAGCGCCACGACCTTGTCGACGCCCGGATCCGGATCAGCCGCGAACGCCGGAGAGTGACCCCCGAGGGCCCCGACGACGACGAGGAGCGAGGTCAGACCGGCTCCGAGGGCACGACGAATCGCCTTGCGCACCATGACATCTCCGAATCAGGGGCACCACTCCCGTGCGCACTCCCTGGTCGCGCATCATCGAGCGGCCTACTCGTCACAAGGTAGTGACGATCTCGCGACACGTCCTCAGAATCACCGAAATGGTCGACATGCGGTGATAAAGCCGCGCCGGTCAGAGGGCGAAGACCTCGCGGAGGGTGCGCAGCACGCCGTCGTCGGTGTTCGCCGGGGCGACGTGCCGCGCCGCCTCGACCACGGCCGGGTGGGCATTGGCCATCGCGTAGGAGTGCTCCGCGGCCCCGAGCATCTCGAGGTCGTTGAGATAGTCACCGAAGGCCATCGTCTGGGCGGCCGTGATGCCGAGCGCGCGCTGCAGCTCGCGGACGGCGAGGCCCTTGTGCACCCCGACACCCATGACGTCGACCCAGTGATGACCGGAGACGACGACCTGCTGCGGCGCGCAGAACGACGCGAGGTCGGGGCCGGTCACGGCAGTGGGGTCCCCGAAGTCGTGGACGGCCAGCTTGAGAACCTCGTCGTCGACCCGGGTCAGGTCGTCGGTCATCGTCAGACGCGCGTAGTAGCGCTCGACCTCGCCGAGGAAGGCGTCGTCGGTGCGCTCGATCCACGCCGACGTCTTGCCGCAGAGCACCACTCCGAGGTCGACGCCTCGGCCCCCGAGCTGCCGTGCGTGCTCGACGACGCCACGCGACCAGGCGAGGTCGAGGGTGTGCGAGCTGACCTCGGCACCGTCGCGCGTGACATAGGCGCCGTTCTCGGCGATCACGACGAGGTCGTCGGCCACCTCGCTGAAGAGCCGGGCGATCGTCGCGTGCTGCCGACCGCTCGCGGGAGCGACGTCGACGCCGCGCTCACGCAGGGTGCGGATCGTCGCGATGGTGTCGACGGGCAGCTCGCCGGCGCCGTCGAGCAGCGTGCCGTCGAGGTCGACGACAACGAGCCTGATGCCGGCGGGGTCGAGACCTGCCTCCTCGGCCGGCGCGTTGTGGCGGTCCCGGAGGTCGGCGGCGGAGCAGGGGTCGGTGGCAGGTGCTGACGTCATCGGCGCCAGCGTATGCCGCGACGGGTGCGGTCTCGCTCACCGTCCCGGCGCGCGGACGTCGTGCAGTGGCAGGATGCCGCCATGGCCGACAAGAGCTTCCACCTCAGCCGCGAGACGACGATCGCCGCACCCGCGGAGCGGATCCACGCCCTCATCAACGACTTCCACGAGTGGCGGGCATGGTCGCCCTGGGAGGGACTCGACCCGGCCATGGACCGCGCCTACGACGGCCCGACCGCGGGCGTCGGTGCCGTCTATGCGTGGCAGGGCAACAGCAAGGCGGGCGAGGGTCGCATGGAGATCGTCGAGTCGCAGCCGCGGAACGTCGGCGTCGACCTGCTCTTCGCCGCGCCGATGAAGGCGCACAACCGGGTCGACTTCACGCTGACCCCGGTCGGCGACGACGGCGCGAGCACCCACGTCGAGTGGGCGATGACCGGCCCGCAGAACTTCGTCATGCGCGTCATGAGCAAGGTCTGGTCGATGGAGAAGCTCGTCGGTCCCGACCTCGAGAAGGGCCTTGCGAAGCTCAAGCAGGTCGCCGAGTCCGCGTGACCCGGGCGATGACCGCGGGCGGCTGGGTCATCCGCACGGCGACCCGCGACGACGTGCCCGCCGTGGTCGCGCTGCTCGCTGACGACCCGCTCGGCGCAGCGCGGGAGGACCCCGCCGACCTGCAGACGTATGCAGCGGCATACGACCGCGTGGCCGCGGACCCCGGACAGCACCTCGTCGTGGCCGAGCGCGACGGGCGGGTCGTCGGCACCCTCCAGCTCAGCGTCATCCCCGGGCTGAGCCGCCGCGGCGCTACCCGCTCCGTCATCGAGGGCGTCCGTGTCGCGAACGGCGAGCGTGGCAGCGGGCTCGGCACGGAGCTCATCATGTGGGCGATCGAGGAGTCCCGTCGAGCGGGCTGCTCGCTCGTACAGCTGACGAGCGACGCCAGCCGCACCGATGCCCGCCGCTTCTACGAGCGGCTCGGCTTCGAGGCGTCCCACGTCGGCTTCAAGCTCCCGCTCCACCCCTGACCGGCACCCCCTCCGCCGGGTCAGAAGATGCGGACCCGCTCCTCCTCCGGCAGCCACATGGCGTCGCCGGGCTTGACGGCGAAGGCCTCGTGGAACTCGGTGACGTTGCGCACTGCGTTGCCGCGCACGTCCTGCGGCGAGTGCGGGTCGATGGCGAGCAGGCGGATGGCCTCGGCCTCCCGGGCCTTGCCGCGCCACACCTGGGCCCAGCCGACGAAGAAGCGCTGCGGCCCCGTGAAGCCGTCGATCTCGGGCATGCCGTCCTGCTCGGTCGCGATGCGGTAGGCCGCGTAGCCGATCTGCAGGCCACCGAGGTCGCCGATGTTCTCACCGACCGTGAGGGCACCGTTGACCGTGTGGGACGCGTCGAGCCCGGCGGGGACGTACGCGTTGAACTGCTCGATGAGCCGTTGGGCCAGCGCGTCGAAACGCTCCCGGTCGGCCTCGGTCCACCAGTCGCGCAGGGCGCCCGTGCCGTCGTAGCGAGAGCCCTGGTCGTCGAAGCCGTGACCCAGCTCGTGCCCGATCACCGCGCCGATGCCGCCGTAGTTGACGGCGTCGTCGGCCTCGAGGTCGAAGAACGGGGGCTGGAGGATGGCGGCCGGGAAGACGATCTCGTTCATCGAGGGCATGTAGTAGGCGTTGACCGTCTGCGGCAGCATGTGCCACTCGGTGCGGTCGATCGGCTGGCCGATCTTCGCGAGGTTGCGGTCGATCTCGAATGCCGTGCTGCGCCGCACGTTGCCGGCGAGGTCGTCGGGCACGATCTCGATGGAGGAGTAGTCGCGCCACACGTCGGGGTAGCCGATCTTGGGCGTGAACGCATCGAGCTTGGCGATCGCCTCGGCGCGCGTCTCGGGGCTCATCCACTCGAGCGAGGAGAACGACCGGCGGAAGGCCTCGACGAGGTTGGCGACGAGGTGCTGCATGCGGTCCTTGGCGGCCGGCGGGAACCAGCGCTCCGCATACAGCTGACCGACGGCCTCGCCGATGCAGCTCTCGACGAGGCTGACACCGCGCTTCCACCGCTCGCGGTTGTCGGGCTGACCCGAGAGGGTGCGCCCGTAGAAGTCGAAGTTCTCGTCGACGAGCGACTGCGGCAGCAGCGGCGCGAACTCCGACAGCACACGCCACGTCAGCCACGACCGCCAGTCGTCGAGGTCGACGGACTCCATCGCCGAGCCGAGCGCGCTGACGAAGCTCGGCTCGCGCACGACGACCTTGGCGAACGCCCCTTCGGGTGCCTGCAGGCCGAGCAGCCATGCGTCCCAAGGGAACTGGGGCGCCAGGGCCTTGGCCTCATCGAGCGTGTGAGCGTTGTACGTCTTGATCGCATCGCGCGTCGTCACGTTGTCCCAGTGCGCCGAGGCGAGCAGCGTCTCGAGCGCCATGATGCGTTCGGCCTTCGCCTCCGCCTCGGGGATGCCGGCGAGGCCGAGGAGCCGGCCGATGTGCGCGACGTAGGCGGTGCGGATCTCGGCGTACTTCTCCTCGCGGTAGTAGGACTCGTCGGGCAGCCCGAGTCCGTGCTGCTCGAGGTAGACGACGTAGTCCTCGGGCGAGCGCTGGTCGGGCCCCACCCAGTGGGCGAGCGGGCCGTCCACGCCGTCGCGCTCGAGGCGGCCCAGTGCCGAGCCGAGGGCCTCGAGGTCGGTCACCGACGCGACGTCGGCGAGCAGCGCCTGCAGCGGCGCGAGCCCGAGCTCCTCGATGCGCTCCGTGCCCATGAAGCTCGCGTAGAGGTCACCGACCTGCTGCTGCGGCGTGCCCGGAGCTCCGTCGTGGCCCGCAGCCGCCTCCTCGATGAGGTCGCGCACCCGCGCGGTCGACTCCTCGCGCAGCACGTCGAACGTGCCGAAGCGCGCACGGTCGCCGGGGATCTCGGTCGTGTCGATCCACGTGCCGTTGACGAAGCGGAAGAGGTCGTCCTGCGGCCGCGTCGAACGGTCGAAGGCATCGAGGTCGATCCCGGACTTCATGGCCACCTGGCTGCTCCCTTCGGGTCGCCGAGCCACCCGGCCCGACCGTGCCGAGCCTAACCACGCGAGGGCGCCCGCGGGCCGCTGCCCCGCTGAGTCGCAGCCGAGGTGTCGTCCGGGGTGTCGTCCGGCGCCGTCCGGCGTCGTCCGGGGTGTCGTTGACGCAGGCGTATGCCGTCCGGCGCGGGCCCGTCTCCCGCACCGGACGGCATACGTCCTCCTCAGCGACGCAGCCGGCCGATGAGCACGCCGGCCAGCCCGACGAGGAGGAGGAGACCGCCGAGGGCGCCGATGAGGGCCGGCCCGACGAGGCGGAAGTCGAGGCTGGCGTCGCTGACGTTGACGACGATGACGTAGGCGGCGACGAGCATCGCGAGCAGGCCGAGCACAACCGCTCCCGGGCGCGGGCCCTTGCGCACGGTGACCTGGGCGTAGGTGCGGTGCGGGGCGGTCCCGTGACCCCAGGGGTGGGGCGTGGGCGGCGGCAGGTGCGACAGGTGGCCGGCGGTGTCGTCGGCGTGACCGGCCGGCTCGCTCGTGACGTCGTCGGGCACCGGCGTGGCCGGCTCGACCCGGAAGGGGGTCGGGGCGGGCACGGCCTGCGTCAGCCGGGTGTCGATCGTCGTCGTCGGGTCACCGATCGGGTCCACGGTGAGGGCGGGCCCCTGGTCCGCGGACGGTGCTGCGGTCGGGTCCGACGTGGGGTCTGGCGTGGGGTCTGTCGTGGGGTCTGTCGTGGGGTCTGTCGTGGGGTCTGTCGTGAGGTCTGAAGTGGACCGCGCCGTGGGGTCGGCCGTGGGGTCCGAGGTCGGGTCGGGGTGCTGGGTCATCGAGGGCTCCGTGTCGAGAACGTCGGCGGGTTCGCCGGGGGTGGTGGGCTGCTCGCGCTCGGTCATGACGCGCTCCGGACGAGGATCTGGCCCATGCCGACCTCGGCGTCGACGACGATCTCGGGCGCGGCACCCTTCGGGCCGAGGGTCAGGGTCTCGGCGACGTCAGGTCCACCGGTGGCCACCCGTGACGGGTCGTCCATGGTCCGCATCGACGAGCCCTGGGCCTCCGACCCGGCGGGGGCGTCGACCTCGCCGAGGCGGGCCCGGGTGTTGACGGTGACGGGGACGCCCTGCGGAACGACGATGGTGAGCTGTCCGACGCCCATCGTGGCGGTGACGACGTCGGGCTTGAGGGCCGTAGCCTGGTACTCCGCCTTGCTGAGGTCGACCGTCATCTCACCGAGGCCGAGCTGGAAGTTCGGGTCACCGGCGAGCGAGGTGACGACGTGCTGGGGGTCGCCCACCTGGAAGGGCCTCGTCAGCCCGGCCGGTGCGGCGGTGGTCGCGACGGCGGCGATCATGCCGACGACGGTGAAGAAGGCGAGGCCCCCGGCGCGACGTCCAGCGAGGCCGCCGATGACGATGGCGAGGCCGAGCACGCCGACGCCGGCTGCGATCCCGATGGCGGTGGGGTTGCCGGCCCAGCCGGCCGTGGTCGCCACCTGGTGGGCGATGACTCCGCTGACGAGGGCGAGCCCGAGGACGAGCAGACCACCCGCGAAGCCGATCGAGCGCACCCGCTCCCGCGGCGGCGCCGCGAAGGGCGCCTGTGCGGTCCACGGCTGGTTCGGCGACGAGGCGAAACCCGCACCGCCCGTGGCGCCCGAGGTCGGGGCGGTCCCGGGATCGCCGACGGACGCGGTCGTGCCGGGCGTGCCGGGCGTGCCGGGCGTGCTGCCGGCACCGAACGCCGCCCCGGCGTTGGCGGCGGCGTTACCCGTCGAGGCACCGCTGCCACCCACGCCCGCGCCCCCGCCGCGCCACGGCTTGTTCACCATGAGGTCGCGGCCGGTGTCGGTGCGGGTGAGGAACCACCACGCGCCGAGCACGAGAAGCGCGAAGCCGACGATCCGCGCGCCGTGGTAGTCGCCGCCCCACCACGGGGCGCCCCCGAGCACGGCGAGCCCGGTGATGACGAGCAGGAAGATCGAGCCGCCGTCGCCGTCCTTGAGCGCGCGCTCGACGGGCAGCCGGCCGCGGTCGTCGGGCATGAGCAGCCACAGCACGAGATAGAGCGTGACGCCGATGCCGAAGAAGATGGAGAAGAGGATGAAGCCGGCGCGCACCACGAGGGGGTCGACGCCGAGCCATCGGGCGATGCCGCCGGCCACACCGGCGAACCACCGGTCGTTGGTCCCCCGCACGATGCCGGGCCGACGCAGCGCTGCGTAGAAGCCGTCGAGGCCGTGGCCCTGACTCGGGGCCTGGTTGCTGTTCGTCATGTCTCCAGAGTGGCCCCGGCCCGGGGCCGCAGCCATGAGGGTCGACCCTGAGCAGACCCTGACGCGACCCCCAAACCCGGCCGAGAGGGTCGCCGCCACCCCTCGGGGTGGGCGAGGATGGTCAGGTGAAGACAGCGACGAGCAGTGAGGAGGGCCCCGTGCAGCAATCGCAGCAACCGCGGCCCCACCCGCAGCCGCCTGCGCAGACTCCCCCGCAGCCTCCGCTGCAGCCGGCGAGCGGTCCGCTGCCCGCGTGGCGCGCCAAGCCACGTCCGCCGCTCGTGCGCCACCGCAGCGACAAGGTGCTCGCGGGGGTCGCGGCCGGCCTCGCCGCCCACCTCGGCCTGCCGGTCGGCTGGGTCAGGGTGGCCTTCGTCGCCTCGAGCATCCCCTTCGGCGCGGGCATCGTCGTCTACATCTTCCTGTGGGCCACGATGCGCGAAGAGGGCTCTGCCGCAACGCTTTCCGGTATGCCGCCCGCCCCCTCGGCCGTCACCGCCACCGTGGTCCCGCCCACCGTCGCGACTGCTGCCGCCACGGCTGCTGCCGGCACGACCGCACCTGGCACGACTGCAGGCGCGGTCCCCGGAGCCCCCGGCGAGGCGGCCCAGTCTCGGGCAGCCGCAGGGGCGACCGGGTCGTCGTCGCTCTCCGCGCACCTGCACCACGGCATCGACCTGACCGGTCTGCGGTCGTGGCTGCGCAACAGCAACCAGGCGGTCGTCATCACGCTGCTCGGGGTCGCCGCACTGGTGGCCGCTTCGGCGCTCTGGCTCGGCAGCGTCGGCTTCGACGTTCACGCCGAGGTCGTCGTGCCGGTCGTCGCCATCGTCATCGGGGCGATCTTCTTCTGGTCGCAGCTCGACGACTCGAGCCCGCTCGGTGGCCGCCGCCCGGTGCGCTGGATCTGGCTCGTCGTGGGCCTCGGCTTCACCCTGCTCGGCCTGGTCGCCCTCCTCGTGCGGGGCACGAACATCACCGAGCTGTGGCAGGTCCTGGGCGCCGTGCTCGCTGCGCTCGTCGGCATCTCGGTGCTCTGCGCGCCGTGGATCCTGCGCCTCTGGACCAACCTGCGCGAGGAGCAGACAGCGCGCATCCGGGCGACCGAGCGCGCCGACATCGCCGCACACCTGCACGACTCGGTGCTCCAGACCCTTGCCCTCATCCAGCGGCAGTCGACCGACTCCGCGACGGTGGCCCGGCTCGCGCGCGCCCAGGAGCGCCAGCTGCGCAGCTACCTCTACGACGAGGACTCCCGTGCAGGCACCCTCGGCGCGGCGCTGACGGCGGCCATGGGCGAGGTCGAGGACCTGCAGGGCGTTCCCGTGCAGCTCGTCGTCACGGGCGACCGGCCGATGGACTCGCACCTCGACGCCCTCGTCAAGGCCGTGCGCGAGGCCGCGTGGAACGCCGTGCGGCACGCCAGCCCGCCGGTGAGCGCCTACGTCGAGGTCGGGCCGGACGCCGTCGAGGCCTTCGTGCGCGACCACGGCTCAGGCTTCGACCTCGACGCCGTGCCCGACGACCGGGCGGGCGTGCGCGAGTCGATCATCGGCCGGATGGAGCGCCACGGCGGCACGGCCCGCATCCGGCGCCGCGCCGACGGCACCGAGGTCGAGCTGCGCCTGCCCGTCGGTGGCCCCGACACGGCGCAGGACCCCACCCCCACCACGAGCAGCCCCACCCCCACGCCCGCCCCCACCCCCGCGAACGAGCCGCAGGAGCAGCCTTCATGACCGACCCGCGGACCATCCGCATCGTCATCGTCGACGACCACCACATGTTCCGCACCGGCGTCCGGTCGGAGCTGACGGCGCTCGCCGGCTCCTCCAGCCTCGCCGGCCCCGCGAGCTTCCGCCTCGAGATCGTCGGCGAGGCCGGCGCCGTCGAGTCGGCCACGCAGGTGATCACGCAGGAGCAGCCCGACGTGGTGCTCCTCGACGTCCACCTCCCCGGAGGCAACGGGCACGGTGGTGCCGACGTCATCCGGGCCTGCGCCGGGCTCGAGTCGCGGGCAGGCGTGCCCGTGCGCTTCCTCGCCCTCTCCGTGTCCGACGCCGCCGAGGACGTCATCGCCGTCATCCGTGCCGGCGCCCGGGGATACGTGACGAAGACGATCAGCGCCGAGGAGCTGCTCACGGCGATCGGCCGGGTCGCCGACGGCGATGCCGTCTTCAGCCCCCGTCTCGCGGGTTTCGTCCTCGACGCCTTCGGGGCGGCCGCCGGCGAGGTGGCCGAGATCGACGAGGAGCTCGACCGCCTGTCGGCCCGCGAGCGCGAGGTCATGCGCCTCATCGCTCGGGGCTACCAGTACAAGGAGGTCGCCAAGGAGCTCTTCATCTCCGTCAAGACCGTCGAGACCCACGTCAGCTCGGTGCTGCGCAAGCTGCAGCTCAGCTCTCGCCACGAGCTCACCGCCTGGGCCCTCGGCCGCCGCCTCCTCTGACCGACCCCAACCCTGATCGTCGGGGAGGCTTGCTCCGGCGCTCGGCTAGGACGCGAGGAAGCGGCGCAGGGCGGTCACGATGATGTCGGGCGCGTCGGTGTGCACCCAGTGACCGGCGCCCTTGATCGTGAAGAGCCGGGTGCGCGGGAAGTGCGCCCGCATCCGCTCGCCGTCCTCCCGCTTGATGTAGCGCGAGTCGCCGCCGGCCACCCACAGCACCGGCCCGTCGTAGGGCGGCAGCGCGTCGGCCTCCTCCGGCCAGCCCGCGATGCGTGACTCCG
Source organism: Humibacillus xanthopallidus (assembly GCF_006716675.1). Taxonomy (GTDB): domain Bacteria; phylum Actinomycetota; class Actinomycetes; order Actinomycetales; family Dermatophilaceae; genus Humibacillus; species Humibacillus xanthopallidus_B. The sequence continues at coordinate 600,533 of NZ_VFPM01000001.1, forward strand.
CCCCGCGCGCCGCGTCGGCCGCGATGAGGTCGAGGTTGACCTGCCAGCGCCAGGTGTGTCCTTCGCGGCGCAGGTTCTGCAGGAGGAACGCCTTGACGCCGGCGTCGGGCTCCTCGAAGCGGGCCTCGGCGTCACCACGGCTCGTCAGCTCGCCGAGCGGCAGCCGCTGCATCTCGCCGATGTAGCCCTCGAAGCGCTCGAGCGAGACGTAGTCCCTGGGGGCGATGTCGACGACGACGAGACGCTCCACGAGCTCGGGGTGCAGCAGCGCGACGACCATCGCGACCTTGCCGCCGAGCGAGTGCCCCACGACCGTCCACGCCTCCCCCGGCCCGTGGGCCCGCAGGGTCGCCGCCACCGCGTCGGCGTATGCCGCGAAGGAGAATTCCGTCGACCACGGCGAGCGCCCGTGGTCGGGCAGGTCGACGAGCAGGCACCGCGCGTCGGCGCCGTGCGGGCCACTCACCGCCTTGGCGATCTGGGTCCAGTTGCGACCCTGACCGAAGAGTCCGTGCAGGAAGGCGATCCGCGGACCCCCCGTGCCCACCGAGAGCGTGTTGAGCGCGGCGGGGCTGGCGGTCTCGGGAGCAGCGGACGGCATGCTGCGAGCCTACGCGGGCCGGACGGCATACCTCACCGGGGTGCGGGGGCTCCGTGAGGGGCTGCGCGAGCACGGATGCGCAGGACCTCACAGCCCCGAGGCAGGACCGTGAGACCGATGTAACGGAGGCTTCACGGCGGCCCGATCGAGGGGCAACACGGGGTTCCTAGCGTGTGTCACACGCTCTCGCAGCGGCCCCAGGCCCCCTCAGGAGGAACCCCCGTGAGCACGACGACCAGCCAGAGCAACACCCCGACCGACGACAGCACGAGCACCATCACGAGCGCCATCACGAGCGCACCGGCCGGCCCCACGACCATCGAGCGCCCCAGTCGCTTCCGGGCCCTCACCGCGCCGAAGAAGCGCGTCATCCGCGACTGGGACCCCGAGGACACGCAGGCATGGGAGGCCGGCAACCAGGCCATCGCCAAGCGCAACCTCGTCTGGTCGGTCGCGACCGAGCACGTCGGCTTCTCGATCTGGTCGATCTGGTCGGTCATGGTGCTCTTCATGCCGCAGGCCGTCTACGGCTTCACGCCCGCAGACAAGTTCGTCCTCGTGGCGGTGCCGACGCTCGTCGGCGCGGTGCTGCGGGTGCCCTACACGATGGCGACCGCCTTCTTCGGCGGACGCAACTGGGCGATCGTCAGTGGGGTCGCACTGCTCGTGCCGACCATCCTCACGTGGTGGCTCATGGTCAACCCCGGCCACTCGTTCACGACCTTCCTGCTCGTCGCGGGGCTCGCGGGCCTCGGCGGCGGCAACTTCGCCTCGTCGATGACGAACATCAACGCCTTCTATCCGCAGCGGATGAAGGGCTGGGCCCTGGGGCTCAACGCCGGCGGCGGCAACATCGGCGTGCCGGTCATCCAGCTCGTCGGGCTGCTCGTCATCGCGACGCTCGGCAACCGCAGGCCCGAGGTCGTCTGTGCCGTCTACCTCGTGCTGCTTGCCGTCGCGAGCCTCGGCGCCGCGATCTTCATGGACAACCTCGACCACCAGACCGCCAACCCCCGGGCCATGCTCGAGGTGCTGCGCCACCGGGACTCGTGGTTCATCTCGCTGCTCTACATCGGCACCTTCGGCTCCTTCATCGGCTTTGGCTTCGCCTTCGGCCAGGTGCTCAACCAGACCTTCCTCGCCGGGCTCACCGGCGGCGCGGCGCCCACGGCCGCCCAGAGCGCCGCCGCGAGCCTGCACGCCGCCCAGATCGCCTTCATCGGCCCGCTGCTCGGCTCGGTGAGCCGGGTCTGGGGCGGCAAGCTCGCCGACCGCCGCGGTGGCGCGGCCGTGACCCTCTGGACCTTCGTCGGGCTCGCCCTGGCCGGTGTCATCGTGACGATCGCCGCGCGAGCCGACGACACGACCGTGGGCGCCGCGACGGCCCTCCAGCTGACCGGCCTCATCGGCGGCTTCGTGCTCCTCTTCGTCCTCTCCGGCATCGGCAACGGGTCGGTCTACAAGATGATCCCGGCGCTCTTCGAGGCCAAGTCGGCCTCTCTCGTCGGCCCCGCCGTCGAGCGCACCGCGTGGTCCCGGTCGATGTCCGGCGCGCTCATCGGCATCGCCGGCGCGATCGGCGCCCTCGGCGGCGTGCTCATCAACCTCGGTCTGCGGGCCTCCTACCAGGGCGCCAGCCACTCGGCCACCGCGGCGTTCGTCGTCTTCACGGTCTTCTACGTCGCCGCCGCCGTGCTGACGAAGGTCCGATACCGCCGATGACGACCGCCGCCACGACCCAGAGCGCGACGCCGTCAGCGGCGTCGACCGCGGACGCGCCGTCAGCGAACGCACCGGCCGCGCCGGCCGGCGTCGCGACGCACTGCGCCTACTGCGGCCTGCAGTGCGCGATGACCCTCACCGGGTCGTCGGCGGCCGACCTCACGGTCACCCCCCGCCGGTTCCCGACCAACCGGGGAGGCCTGTGCCAGAAGGGATGGACGAGCGCCGAGCTGCTCCGCACGGCGGGGCGACTCACCACGCCCCTCGTGCGCCGCGACGGCGAGCTCGTGCCGGCGTCGTGGGACGAGGCGCTCGACGTCGTGGCCGGCGCCATCGTGAAGACGCAGGCGGCATACGGCCGTGATGCGGTGGCCGTCTTCGGCGGAGGTGGCCTGACGAACGAAAAGGCCTATCAGCTGGGCAAGTTCGCGCGGGTGGCTCTGCGCACCAGCCAGATCGACTACAACGGCCGCTGGTGCATGAGCTCGGCAGCCGCGGCCGGGATCCGTTGCTTCGGGCTCGACCGCGGGCTCCCCTTCCCCGTCACCGACATCGGGTCGGCGCACGCCGTGCTGCTCCTCGGCGCCAACCCCGCAGAGACGATGCCACCCTTCCTCACCCACCTCGTGCGCGCCGCCGACGCCGGCGGCCTCATGGTCGCCGACCCCCGGCTCACCCCGACCGCGGCCAAGGCGCTCGACGGCGGCGGCCTCCACCTGCAGCTGCGCCCGGGCACCGACGCGGCGCTCGCGCTCGGCATGGTGCACCTCGCCGTGACGGAGGGGTATGCCGACCGCCGCTTCATCGAGGAGCGCACCTCGGGCTTCGAGGACCTCTGGCCGATCGCGGCCCAGTGGCTGCCGGAGCGGGTCGAGCGCGTCACCGGCGTGGCCGTGACGACGATGCGCGCGGCCGTCGCGTCACTGGCCCGGGCCCGCGACACCGAGCGCGGTGCCTACGTCCTCAGCGCTCGCGGCACCGAGCAGCACGCGAGCGGCACCGACACGGTCACAGCCTTCATCGCTCTCGCCCTCACGCTCGGCCTCCCCGGCAACCCGGGCACCGGCTTCGGCACGATCACCGGCCAGGGCAACGGACAGGGCGGCCGCGAGCACGGCCAGAAGGCCGACCAGCTGCCCGGCTACCGCAAGATCGACGACCCCGCCGCGCGGGCGCACGTCGCCGCGGTGTGGGGCGTCGACCCGGCCGACCTGCCCGGCCCGGGGCGCAGCGCCTTCGAGCTGCTCGCCGCCCTCGGCACCGAGGGCGGGCCGCGCGTGCTCCTCGTGCACGGCTCCAACCCCGTCGTCTCGGCCCCCGACGCCCGGGTCGTCTCCGAGCGGCTCGGCGCCCTCGACCTGCTCGTCGTGTCGGACTTCGTCCTGTCGGAGACCGCGGCCATCGCCGACGTCGTGCTGCCCGTGCTGCAGTGGGCCGAGGAGGAGGGCACGCTGACCAACCTCGAGGGTCGTGTGCTGCGCCGCCGCCGGGCGCTCGCGGCGCCGTCAGGCTGCCGCAGCGAGCTCGACGTCTGGAGTGAGCTTGCGCGCCGGATCGGCTGCAGCACAGACTTCCCCACTGACCCACGCGTCGTCTTCGACGAGCTGCGGCGCGCCTCCGCCGGCGGGCCGGCCGACTACTCCGCCGTCACGTGGGAGCGGCTCGACGCCGGAGAGAGCCTCCACTGGCCGTGCAGCACGGAGCGCCCCCAGGGCACGCCTCGGCTCTTCCTCGACGGCTTCTCGACCCCGGACGGGCGCGCCCGTTTCGTGGCCGTCGACCACGCCGGCCCCGCCGAGGCCGACGACGCGGCATACCCCCTCGTCGCCACCACGGGTCGCGTGCTGCAGCACTACCAGTCGGGAGCCCAGACCCGCCTCGTCGCGGAGCTGACCGCAGCGGCGGGTGACATGTTCGTGCAGGTGCACCCCGAGACGGCGGCACGATCCGGACTCGACGAGGGCGACCTCGCCGACGTCGTCAGCCGGCGCGGGCGCACCCGCGCCACAGTGCGCCTCGACGAGGACATGCGTCCCGACGTCGTCTTCCTGCCCTTCCACTGGGGCGGTGCCGGGCGGGCCAACTCGCTGACGCACGCCGCCCTCGACCCCACCAGCCGCATGCCGGAGTTCAAGGCGTGCGCCGTCCGCCTGGAGGCGACCTCATGACCGGCCCGACGACCCGCCCGACCCGCCACGTGCTCATCGTCGGCAACGGCATGGCCGGCGCCCGGCTCGCCGAGGAGATCCGTCACCGCGACCCCGACGCGTCGCGCTTCGCGGTGACCATCGTCGGTGAGGAGCCGCACGCCGCCTACAACCGGGTGCTGCTCTCGACCGTCGTCTCCGGCGCGATCACTCCGCGAGACACGCGTCTCAAGCCCGACGGCTGGTGGGAGGCCCGGCACATCGACGTCGTCACCGGCGCGCGCGTCACGGCCGTCGACACCGCGACCCGCACCGCCACGCTGGGCGCAGCGGGCGGCGCCCGCGAGGTCGCGTGGGATGAGCTCGTCCTCGCCACGGGCAGCACGTCCTTCGTCCCGCCGAGCGAGGGGCTGTATGCCGGCACGCCGGGGCCCGAGGCCGAGCTCGCTGACGGCGTCGTGGCCTTCCGCACCGTCGACGACTGCGACCGCATCGTCGACGCCGCCCGATCCGCCTCGAGCGCAGTGGTGCTCGGCGGTGGCCTCCTGGGCCTCGAAGCGGCCAGAGGGCTCCTCGCCCGGGGTGTCGACGTCACGGTCGTGCACCCGCAGGACTTCCCGATGGACCGCCAGCTCGACGCCGACGGAGGCGCCGTGCTGTCACGCGTCGTGCGAGGCATCGGGGCCCGGCTCGTCCTCGGCCGCTTCGTCGTCGGCCGCCACGCCGCAGTCGCCGGTGAGCCGGCACACGTCGTGCTCGACGACGGGAGCGCCCTGTCTGCAGACCTCGTCGTCGTCGCCGCCGGGGTCCGTCCTCGCACGGAGCTCGCGCTCACGATGGGTCTCGACGTCGACCGGGCCGTCGTTGTCGACGACCGGCTGTCCACCTCGGCGCCCCACGTGCACGCCATCGGCGAGTGCGCCCAGCACCGCGGTGAGGTGCCTGGGCTCGTGCAGCCCGGCTGGGACCAGGCCCGCGTCCTCGCCGACGTCCTCACCGGCGCCGACCCCGACGCCGTCTACGAGGGCACGAGCGTGCTGACCCGGCTCAAGGCCCACGACATCGACCTCGCGAGCATGGGCACCGTCGACGTCGACGTGCACGACCCCGGCCACGAGGTGCTGTCGTTCACCGACCCGAGCCGCGGTCGCTACGCCAAGCTCGTTCTTCGTCAGGACCGCCTCGTCGGCGCCATCCTGCTCGGGGTCGGCGACGCGGCAGGGGCCCTCACCCAGCTCTACGACACCGGTGCGGCCGTCCCGCGAGATCGCCTGTCGCTCATGCTCGGTCGCGCGATCACGCGCTCCGGGGGAGTTGAGAACGTCAACCTCGCCGAGATGCCCGGGGCCGCCGTCGTCTGCCGCTGCAACACCGTGACCAAAGCCGCCATCGTCGGTGCCTTCAGGGAGGGCGCCGACACGGTCGGCGCCCTCGCCGAGGCGACCCGGGCCACGACCGGTTGCGGCTCGTGCAAGGGGGCGGTCGACGGGCTCTGCTCCTGGCTGCGCTCGTCCGAGCCGACCCCTGCACCGTCCGCCACACCCAGCCCCGAACCGATCCACGCACCGACCCCCGCACCCACCCCCGCACCAGTGCCGGCCGTCGCCGTCCTGACCGAAGGAGCCGCCTGATGTCCACCACCACCGAGCGCGCAACCGGCACGACGGGCACGGCCAGCCGCACCGTCGTCGTCATCGGCCACGGCATGGTCGGCCACCGCTTCGTCGAGGCCCTGCGGTCGCGTGACACCGACAGCACGTGGAAGGTCATCGTCCTCTCGGAGGAGGCGGACGCGGCATACGACCGCGTCGGGCTCTCCTCCTACGTGGGGGCATGGGACCGCAGCGCCCTTGCGTTGTCGGGCAACTCGTATGCCGGTGACGACCTCGTGGAGCTGCGCCTCGGCACCCGGGCCGAGCAGGTCGACCGCAGGACCCGCACGGTCACGACGAGCACCGGCGAGGTCGTCGCCTACGACGCGCTCGTCCTGGCCACCGGCTCCTACCCCTTCGTGCCACCGGTGCCCGGCCACGACTCCGAGGGCTGCTACGTCTACCGCACGCTCGACGACCTCGACGGCATCCGTGCCCGAGCGGAGGCCGCGATCGCGCGGGCGGCTGCCGAGGGCCGTGAGGCCAACGGCCTCGTCGTCGGCGGTGGGCTGCTCGGCCTCGAGGCCGCGAACGCCCTGCGCCTGCTGGGGCTCACCCCGCACGTCGTCGAGTTCGCACCGCGGCTCATGCCCCTGCAGGTCGACGAGGGCGGTGGCGCCGTGCTCAAGGGCCTCATCAGCAACCTCGGCGTCCAGGTGCACACGGGGGCCGGCACGAGCTCCATCGCCGCCCAGGACGACGGCCGGCTCGCCGTCGAGCTCTCCGACGGCACGGCGTTGCTCACCGACCTCGTCGTCTTCTCGGCGGGGGTCCGGCCGTCGGACGCCGTGGCGCGCGCGGCGGGTCTCGCCGTCGGCGAGCGCGGTGGCGTCACGACCGACACGGCGTGTCGCACGAGCGACGAGAACGTCTGGGCCGTGGGCGAGGTCGCGGCTGTCGAGGGTCGCTGCTACGGCCTCGTCGCACCGGGCTACACGATGGCCGAGGTCGTCGCCGACCGTCTGCTCGGTGGCGAGGCGACCTTCCCCGGAGCCGACCTGTCGACCAAGCTGAAGCTGCTCGGCGTCGACGTCGCGTCCTTCGGGGATGCGATGGCGGCCACCCCCGGCGCCCTCGAGATCGTGCACACCGATGCGACGAAGGGGACCTACGCCAAGGTCGTCGTCAGCGACGACGCGCGGACGCTCCTCGGGGGCATCCTCGTCGGCGACGCCTCTGCCTACACGACGCTCAAGGCCTACGTCGGTCGGGAGGTGCCGGGCGACCCCGGTGCGCTCATCTCCCCCGCCGGGGCCGAGCTCGGCGCGGACGCCCTGCCGGACGACGCCGTCATCTGCTCCTGCAACAACGTCACGAAGGGCTCGATCTGCGGCGCGATCGCCGAGGGCGCCTGCGACATCGCCGCACTCAAGGGCTGCACGAACGCCGGAACGACATGCGGTGGTTGCCTCCCCACCGTCAAGAAGCTTCTCGTCGACTCGGGTGTCGAGCTGTCCAAGGCCCTCTGCGAGCACTTCGAGCAGAGTCGCGCCGAGCTGTTCGAGATCGTCGCCTCCACCGGCATCCGCACGTTCTCCGGGCTCCTCGCCCGCTACGGAACGGGGACCGGCTGCGAGATCTGCAAGCCGACGGTCGCCTCGATCCTCGCCTCGACGAGCAGCGACCACATCCTCGACGGCGAGCAGGCCGCGCTGCAGGACAGCAACGACCACTTCCTCGCCAACATCCAGAAGAACGGCACCTACTCCGTGGTGCCGCGGATGCCGGGCGGCGAGGTGACCGCCGAGCAGCTCATCACGATCGGCCAGGTCGCCCAGGACTTCGGGCTCTACGTCAAGGTCACCGGCGGCCAGCGCATCGACCTCTTCGGCGCCAGGGTGGAGCAGCTGCCCGCGATCTGGCAGCGCCTCGTCGACGTCGGCATGGAGTCGGGCCAGGCCTACGGCAAGTCGCTGCGCACCGTGAAGTCGTGCGTCGGCTCCACCTGGTGCCGCTTCGGCGTGCAGGACTCGGTCGGCATGGCCGTCGACCTCGAGCACCGCTACCGGGGTCTGCGGTCACCGCACAAGATCAAGTTCGGGGTCTCTGGTTGTGCGCGCGAGTGCGCGGAGGCCCGCGGCAAGGACGTCGGCGTCATCGCGACCGACAAGGGCTGGAACCTCTACGTCTGCGGCAACGGTGGCCAGACGCCCGCGCACGCGAGGCTGCTCGCGAGCGACCTCGACGACGAGACGCTCGTGCGCTACATCGACCGGTTCCTCATGTTCTACGTCCGCACCGCCGACCGGCTCCAGCGCACCGCGCCCTGGCTCGACTCCCTCGAGGGCGGGCTCGAGCACCTCAAGGCCGTCGTGTGCGACGACTCCCTCGGCATCGCCGACGACCTCGAGGCGGCGATGAGCCGTCACGTCGAGGGCTACCAGGACGAGTGGAAGGCGGTGCTCGACGACCCCGAGAAGCTCTCGCGCTTCGTGTCCTTCGTCAACGCTCCCGAGGAGGCCGACCCGACGATCGCCTTCGACGAGTCAGGGCCGCGCAAGGTGCCAGTCCTGCTCGGCCTCCCCACCGTCCGCGAAAACGTCTGAGCTGCAGAGGAACCCATCATGACGACCCTCATCACCGCTCCCCCGATCGACGAGGTGGCACCGACGGCTCGCACGGTCATCCGTCCCGGAGTGCTGCCCGCACCGGGCGCCAAGCAGTGGGTGCCGGCGTGCCCCGTCAGCCGGCTCGTGCCTGGGCGGGGCGTCGCCGTGCTCCTGCCCGGCGGCGGCCAGGCGGCCCTCTTCCTGCTGCCCAACGGCATGATCTACGCAGTGGGCAACATCGACCCGTACGCCCGGGCCGGCGTCATCTCCCGGGGGCTCACCGGCGACCGCGCCGGAGAGCCGACCGTCGCATCACCGCTGCTCAAGCAGGTCTTCTCGCTACGCACCGGGGCCGCCCTCGACGACCCGGAGGTCGCGTTGCCGACGTATGCCGTCCGCGTCCAGCACGGTCTCGTCCGCCTCGGCGTCCCCCACCCCTGAGCCCCGGGCCAAGGGAAGCGTCAGGAACTGGGCACTCGAGTGAAGGTCTAGTCGAGTGCCCAGTTCCCGACACCTGACCCCCGAACGGAACCGTCGACAAATGGGCATTCGAGTGAAGGTCTAGTCGAGTGCCCAAGTCCCGACACGCCACCCCCGAACGGAACCGTCGACAACTGGGCACTCGACGGATCGGGCCCGCCGGGAACTGGGCACTCGACTTGTCAGGACCCGTCGGGAACTGGGCACTCGAGTGAAGACTCAGTCGAGTGCCCAGTTCCTGGCTGCGGCTCAGGCGGGGACGACGGCGAGCGCGGCGCGCAGCGCGGCCTCGACGCCGGTCGTCGGGCGGCCGATGAGGCGCGAGAGGTCACCACTGTCCGTGAAGAGCGCCCCCTGCGAGAGGCCACGGTCACCGTCGGCGAGGACGGCGGCATACCCCTCGGGAAGGCCCGCCGCGACCAGGGCCGCCGTGTAGTCCTCGACGGACAGGTCGCGATAGGCGACGTCGCGCCCGGAGACACGGCTCAGCGCAGCGGCATACTCGCCGAGCGTGAAGGCGTCGTCGCCACCGAGCTCGTAGACGCGCCCCTCGTGCCCCTCGCCCGCGAGCACGACTGCAGCCGCGTCGGCGAAGTCGGCGCGGCTGGCGGCGCTGACGCGGCCCTCTCCGGCAGCGCCGAGCACGACGCCGTGCTCGAGCGCCGTGCTGACCTGGCCGGCGTAGTTCTCGAGGTACCACGAGTTGCGAAGCAGGGCGTGCGGCAGCCCGGACGCCGCGAGCAGCTCCTCGGTCGCGCGGTGCTCGGCGGCGAGCACGAGGTCCGAGGTGTCGGCGCGGGTGATGCTCGTGTAGGCGACGAAACCTGTTCCGGCGGCCTTGGCCGCCTCGATCACGTTGGTGTGCTGCGCGATCCGCTCGCCGACGGCGCTGCCGGAGACGAACAGGATGCGATCGATGCCGGCGAACGCGGCGTCGAGAGACGCACGGTCGTCGTAGTCGGCACGGCGCACCTCGATGCCGCGCTCGGCCAGGTCGGCGATCGACTCAGGCGTGCGGGCGGTGGCGACGATGTCGCCGGCCGGCACGCCGCGCTCGAGCAGGGACTCGACGACGAGGTGGCCGAGGTGGCCGCTGGCACCGGTGACGAGAAGCTTCATGACGGTCCTTTCACGGACGTTGCTGGGGTGGTCACTCGCGACAACCACCTCGTCCACGTCATACTTCCCTGAAGTTAGTACCCACTTTGAAGTAAGGTACTGACATGACGGTGAGTTCCACCCTGCGCGACTACTTCCCCGACGGCATCTTCTCCGCCGGCTGCCCGAGCCGCACCGTGCTCGACCACGTGACGAGCAAGTGGGGCACCCTCGTCATCCTCGCCCTCGCAGAGGGGGAACCGTTGCGGTGGAGCGAGCTGCGCCGCCGCGCCGAGGGGGTCAGTGAGAAGATGCTCGCCCAGACGCTCCGTCAGCTCGAGGCAGATGGCCTCGTGCATCGCGACGCCCGGCCGGTCGTGCCGCCGCACGTCGAGTACTCCCTCACCGACCGCGGCGCTGGGCTCGCCGAGCACATGGTCCCCCTCATGGCCTGGATCGCCGCCCACGCGCCGGCCATCGTCTCCGACGCGGCAACAGCCACCTCGGCGGCCAGCGTCACACGTTGAGGCGGTAGCCCCGTCGCACGACCGTCTGGACGAGCTGCCGGTCGGGCAGGGCGGCCCTCAGCCGGCTCACCGCCATGTCGAGCGCGTGCTCGTTCTCGGCTTCGGGCAGCTCGTCGAGCAGGCGCTCCCGCGTGCACACCGCCCCCGGCTCCGCCATGAGCGCCGCGAGCATCGCCCGTGGCCCCCGGGCGAGCGTCACCGTCTCGCCGGCGAAGGTCACCACCCTGCCGTGCACGACGAGAGGACCGAGCGCGGTGTCGACCTGGGCGACGCCGTTGAGGGTGAGGTGCTCGACGACCGAGCGGATGAGCGCGCCCATCCGGAAGCGGTCGGGCACGATCGGCTCGATCCCGGCGTCGAGGAGCGGCGCGGCCGTGACCGGGCCGACCGCGGCGGCCGTGACCCCGCAGCGCATCGCATCGAGGAGCACGCCGTCCATGCCGAGCTGCGCTGCCGCAGAGACGAGTCCGTCGACCGCTGGTGCGGACGTGAAGGTCACGACGTCGACCTCGCGCGACGCGACGGCCATGACGAGCCGTCCGAGACGCCCCTCGTCGGTCGGCCGCACCCAGCGGTAGGGCGCAACCGTCAGCACCGAGGCCCCCGCCGACCGGAGCCGCTCGAGCTGCTCGATGTCCTCGTGACCGTGCAGCTGCACGGCCACGCGCTTGCCGAGCACCCCCGCCTCGATCGCCAGCGTCACGGTCGAGGCGGTGCGCTCGTCATCGGCGATGCCGTCGTCGTCGTGGCCCGCGGCACGCACGGCGCCCCGCGCCTTGGGCCCGCGCACGATGATGCGGGCGCGGTCGAGAGCGCGGGCGAGATCCTCCCCCAGTCCCGCGGCGTCAGCACACTCGATCCAGCGACGGAAGCCGTATGCCGTCGTCACGATGACGATGTCAGGCTTGCTCTCGATGACGGCCCGGGTGTCGCCGATGAGGATCTCGTCCTCGTCGACCGGCGCGATGCGCACCGCTGGGGCGTGGATCACCTCGGCGCCTCGTCGGACGAAGGCGTCGACGAGGTCGGCCGAGCGGCGGTCGGAGGTCACGGCAATCCGGAAGCCGGCGAGCACCGATCCGCTCGCCTCGGTCCGCGCAGCGTCCGGGTCCGGGCCGGTCAGCTGGTCCGACCAGGCGGTGGTCGGGTGGCGTCGGGCACTGCTCATCCGACGACCTCGAGCTCGCGAGCGCCCGCGCGCCGGGCCCAGACCTCCGACTGACGCACGACCTCGCCGATGACGATGACGGCGGGCGAGGCCGCGCCGCGGCGCTCGACGAGCCCCGGCAGCGTGCCCAGGGTGCCGACGAGGCTGCGTTGGTCCGGCGTGAAGCCACGCTCGACGACGGCGGCCGGGGTGTCGGCATCGAGGCCGCACCGCTCGAGCGCCGCCGCGATGGGCACGAGGTTGTTCATGCCCATGAGGACGACGACGGTGCCCCCGAGCTGCGCGAGGGCCGTCGCCCGATGGTCCTCGAGGGGCACGTGGCCGGAGATGACGGTGACGACATGGCTCACGCCGCGATGGGTGACGGGGATGCCGGCGGCACCGGGCACGCCGACGGCCGACGACACCCCTGGGAGGACGGTCACGGGCACGCCGGCACCGACCGCAGCGGCCACCTCCTCGCCCCCGCGCCCGAAGACGTACGGGTCCCCGCCCTTGAGCCGGACGACGGTGAGACCGGCCAACGCGCGCTCGACCATGATCCGCTCGATCTCGGTCTGCGGCACGGCGTGGTGGCCGGGCAGCTTCCCGACGTCGATGACCTCGGCCCCCGGCGCGAGCGCCGCGACGTCGCCCACCTCCGCGAGCCGGTCCGTGAGCACGACGTCGGCGTCCGCGAGCGCCCGCAGTCCGTCGAGGGTCAGCAGGCCGGCGCTGCCGGGACCGGCGCCGACGAGGACCACTCGCCCGCGCGCCGCGTGGGGCGCCTCCTCCTCGACGAGCATGACCGAACCGGCGAGCGCCGCCCGAGCCGGCCCCCAGTCGCGGGCCGCGTCGACGAGGACGGCGAGGCCGGCCCACTCGACGAGCACGGGCGTGACAGCATCCGGCGACTGCACGCTGATGACCTGGGCACCGGCCCGCCGGTAGCGGCGCTCGGCGGCGTCGGTCAGGCCGATCGGGCCGATGACGAGCACCGGCAGCCCGGCGATGTCGGTCTCGATGAGCATGTGCGCCTCCCCACGTGCGACGTCGGTATGCCGCACGGGCGGGCGCATCGGTCGCGCGACGCTCGTGTGGCGGGTGCAGTGACTCCCACGGTAGGGACGGCGTGTTTCGCCGGCGTTTCCGGACGACGATGCCCCGGTAACGCCCCACTCACCCCGCCCCGTGAACGCCGTGCGGTGTCGGGGCGCCCGGGGTGCGAGAGTGGGCGCATGGGATCCGACGCCCCTGCCCTCATCGCCTGCTCGCACGGCACCGCCTCGCCCGCCGGGCAGGCGGCCGTCGCGGCTCTCGTCGCAGCCGTCGCCACCGCCCGGCCCGATCTCGAGGTGCACGAGGCCTTCGTGGACGTGCAGCAGCCCGACCCCGCGACGGTGCTGGCGACCCTGCCGCCCGACCGCAGGGCCCGCCTCGTGCCCCTGCTGCTGTCGGCGGGCTACCACGTCTTCGTCGACCTCTCCGACATCGCGGCCGACCGCGCAGGCACCGACGTCACGCGGGCGCTCGGCCCCGACCCTCGGCTCGTCGCCCTGCTGCACCGGCGGCTCGACGCCGCGGGCCTCCGCGACGGCGACCGTGTCGTGCTCGCGGCGGCCGGGTCGTCCGACGCTCGCGCCGTGACCGACTGCGCCGCCACGGCGGAGGCACTCGCGGGACGTGTCGGCGCCCCCGTCACGGCCGCATACCTCTCCGCTGCCGAGCCGCGTGTCGCGGACGCTGTTGCCGCACAACGTGATCCAGCGTATGCCGTGAATGCCGGGAAGGCGACCGCTCCTCCCCGCGTCGTGGTTGCGACCTACCTCCTCGCTCCCGGCTACTTCGCCGACGTGGCCGCCGCGAGCGGCGCAGACGTCGTCACCCCGCCGCTGCTCCTGCCCGACGAGACCCCACCACCGGAGCTCGTCGACATCGTCATCGAGCGACACCTCGGCTGACCGGAGCGTCGTCCGTGCCCGGTCCGCATCAGTACCTGACGCTCGCCGCACCGGCCCGCTCGGAGGTGGAGGTGCGGCGGTCGCGCTTCGTGTGCGACGTGAGGCCCGTGTCGTCCGAGGCCGACGCCCGTGAGGTCGTCGAGCAGGTGCGCGCGTCGAGCCGGGACGCGCGCCACCACTGCACGGCCTTCGTGCTCGGCCCCGACGGGGCGACGACGCGCAGCAACGACGACGGCGAGCCCTCCGGCACGGCCGGCGCTCCGATGCTCGAGGTGCTGCGCGGCCGCGGCCTCACCGACGTGCTGGCCGTGGTGACCCGGTGGTTCGGCGGCACCCTGCTCGGCACCGGCGGTCTCATCCGGGCCTACGGCGACGCCGTGTCGCTCGCCCTCGACGACGCGAGCCTCGTCCGGATGGAGCTGCGCGAGGGCCTCGTCCTCGAGGTGGACCACACGGCGGGACCACGTCTTGAGCACGACCTGCGCGGCAGGCCGGGCATCGAGGTCACGGCCGTCGACTACCTTCCGCAGGGCGTGCGCCTGCTCGTCGCCGCTGCTCCGGACGCCGTCGGAGAGGTGGAGCGCGCAGTGGCCATCCTGACGTCGGGCACCGGTTCAGTGTCGGCCGGTGTGCCGTCGTGGGTTCCGGGTCAGGTCGGTGGCCCCGACTCGGCGATGTGAGCGCCTCGGCGCTGGCCCAGCACCCTCACCCGCCGCGCACGATGGCCTGCAACGAGCCGGCCTTGAAGCGGCGCACCTCCTGAGGCCAGCCGCACCCCTCGGCCACCCTCCCCGCCCACCTGCGAGCGGACTCGTCGTCGGGCACGTCCACGATGGTCAGCCCGCCGAGCCACTCCTTCGTCTCCACGTAGGGTCCGTCGGTGACGACGAGCTCGCCGCTCGTGGCGTCGGCGCTCGCGGCCTCCTCGAGCTCCTCGACCAGTCCGCCTGCGTAGACCAGGACGCCCTGGTCCCGCATCTCTCGAACGACGGCCTTGGACGGTTCGACGCGGCTGTCGAACCACGCCTCGTCGTGGTCGCCGACCCACTGCTGGTTGAAGTAGATGAGGTAGTGAGGCATCCGCGTTCCCCTTCGTCCGGCGGACCTGGTGTCCGCCACCATTCAGGCTACGAACAGCAGCCGGCCGATACGACACCCACTGTGTCGAATCCGGTTGGAGCTCTCAACCGCTGGACGCCGCAGGCCCTCTGCTGGTGATCGTGAGCGACCCCGGCCCTGCTCACCGGCAAACGCAGCGCGTCGGACTGCGGCACGGGCTCGGCTAAGGTCCGCGGATGCAGAGAGCGTGAGGACGTGCGGGATGCAGCTGAGAGAGAGCTGCGTGAGGAGACCGGCTACGTCGCCGAACAGCTGACTCTCGTGGGCCGCACCTGGCTCGCCGGCTACGCCACCCACCTTCGCCACGCGGTCTTGGCAACGGGATGCCGTCTCGCCCTCGACCAACGACTGGACGAGGACGAGTTCTGTGAGGTCGTGACGATGCCCATGGCCGGCTTCCTCGTCCACCTGCGTGACGGAGACCTCACGGACGCCGACGTGGCCTGGATGTGTCTCGACCGGCTCCACCCCTGGACGCCACATCCCGTAGGTCAAGATGGGTGCATGGCCCTGCACCTTGCGACCACTGACGACGGCAACACCCTCCTCGAGCGCGACCCGCTCGCCCTGCTGCTCGGCATGCAGCTCGACCAGCAGATCCCAATGGAGAAGGCGTTCACCTCTCCGAGCGTGCTCGCGCAACGGCTGGGCGTGCCTCCCGGGGGCCGTCTCGATGCCGCCGCCATCGCGGCGCTGCCGCCCGAGACGCTGCTCGAGCACTTCCGCACCCCGCCGGCGCTCCACCGCTTCCCCGGGTCCATGGCCACCCGCACGCAGCAGCTGTGCCAGGCCCTCGTCGACGACTGGGGCGGCGACGCGGCCAACGTGTGGAGTGGTGTCGACAGCGGCGCCGAGCTGGTGCGGCGCATCGGCAGCCTGCCCGGCTTCGGCGACCAGAAGGCGAAGATCTTCGCCGCACTGCTCGCCAAGCAGTTCGGGGTGACCCCTGACGGGTGGGAGGCGGCCACCGGCGACTACGGCAAGCCCGGCCACCGCTCGATCGCCGACGTCGTCGACGACGCCTCACGGGTCAAGGTGCGCGAGTTCAAGAAGGCGAAGAAGGCCGAGGCCAAGGCCACCGCCCAGGCCTGACCGCCCGTTGCACGACGCGTCACGGTGGGGCACCTCATCCAGCGGCGCCTGAACAGGGCGTCCGGCCGCCAGCTCGAGCCCCAGCGACCTGCGGGCCGCGGCGCGCGGCGCGCCGCGAAGGCTCGTCAGTCGGCGAGGAAGGAGAGCAGGTCAGCGCGCGTCAGCACGCCCACCGGCTTGCCGTCGTCGACGACGAGGATCGCATCGCTGGCCTGCAGCTCCTTGCGGGCGGCCGACACGGGCGACCCCGCGCCGACGAGCGGCAGGCCGGGCTCGATGTGCTTCTCGACGGCGTCGGCGAGGTGTGCGCGCCCCGTGAAGAGGGCGTCGAGAAGGGCACGCTCACTGACGGAGCCGGCGACCTCGCCGGACATGACCGGAGGCTCGGCCTTGACGACGGGCATCTGGGAGACGCCGTACTCCTTGAGGATCTGCACCGCGTCACGGATCGTCTCGCCGGGGTGCGTGTGCACGAGAGCCGGCATGTCACCGGACTTCGAGCGCAGCACGTCGCCGACGGTCTGCTCGGTGTGGTCGGTGAGGAACCCGTAGGAGTGCATCCACTCGTCGTTGAAGATCTTCGACATGTACCCACGGCCCGAGTCGGGCAGGAGCACGACGACGACGGCGTCCTCGGGCAGGTCCTTGGCGGCGCGCAGGGCGGCCACGACCGCCATCCCGCACGAGCCGCCGACGAGCAGGCCCTCCTCACGGGCGAGACGACGGGTCATCTCGAAGGAGTCGGCGTCGGACACGGCGATGACCTCGTCGACGACGGAGGGGTCGTAGGCGCCGGGCCAGAAGTCCTCACCGACACCCTCGACGAGATACGGCCGGCCGGTGCCGCCGGAGTAGACCGAGCCCTCGGGGTCAGCGGCGATGATGCGGACCGCGCCGTCACTGACCTCCTTGAGGTACTTGCCGGTGCCGCTGATCGTGCCACCGGTGCCGGCGCCGGCGACGAAGTGGGTGATGCGGCCGTCGGTGTCGCGCCAGATCTCCGGACCAGTGGTCAGGTAGTGGCTGTTCGGGCCCTCGGGGTTGTAGTACTGGTTGGGCTTCCACGCGCCGTCGATCTCACGGACGAGGCGGTCGGACACCGAGTAGTACGAGTCCGGGTGGTCCGGCTCGACGGCGGTCGGGCACACGACGACCTCGGCGCCGTAGGCCTTGAGGACGTCGCGCTTGTCCTGGCTCACCTTGTCGGGGCAGACGAAGACGCAGGAGTAGCCACGGCGCTGGGCGACGAGCGCGAGGCCGACACCCGTGTTGCCGCTCGTCGGCTCGACGATGGTGCCGCCCGGCTTGAGCAGCCCGTCACGCTCGGCCGCCTCGACCATGCGCAGCGCGATCCGGTCCTTGACCGATCCGCCGGGGTTGAAATACTCGACCTTCGCGAGGACCGTGCACGACACCCCCGCGTCCTTGACGACGCTGCCGAGCTTGACGAGGGGGGTGTTGCCGACGAGGTCCGCGACGTTCTCTGCATACTTCACCGCCCCATCCTAATGGGGGTGTTGTTCTCCCTCTTTCGACGTGTGATCGGGGGTGGGAGGCTGTTTGGCCGAGCCGTTGGTCGGTGAACACCACCTCAGCCTGAGGCGCTGATCTCTACGCCTAGATCGTGTCCCGACCGGCGGGGAGGTCGCCCGACGAGTGCTGATGGGATGTCGTGCCCCCAGCGGTGGTGAGCACTGATCCATTAGGTCGCTACCGGGGCGATCCCGGCTCAGTGTCCGCAGTGTGTCGATCGAGGTGAAGGAGGTGGTCGCGTTGATCTTCGTCGGCAACGACTGGGCCGAGGATCACCACGACGTCCATGTCATGAACGAGGCGGGCAGCAAGCTTGCCGCCCGGCGACTACCCGAGGGCGTGGCTGGGGTCAGCGCCTTTCACGCGCTGCTCGCCGAGCACGCCGGTGACCCGCACGAGGTGGCCGTCGGAATCGAGACCGACCACGGGCTGTGGGTCGCGTCGCTGGTCGCGGCCGGGTACCGGGTGTACGCGGTCAACCCCAAGGCGGTGGCCCGCTACCGCGACCGGCACCACGTCGGCGGCGGCAAGTCCGACCCCGGGGACGCGAAGGTCCTGGCCGACCTGGTCCGCACCGACGCGCACAACCATCGCGTCGTGGCCGGCGACAGCGACCAGGTGCAGGCCATCAAGGTCCTGGCCCGTGCCCAGCAGTCGATGGTGTGGCTGCGCAGCCGGGAGACCAACCGGCTGCGGAACGCGCTGCGGGAGTTCTACCCCGCGGCGATGACAGCGTTTCAGGACCTGCACGACCACGACGCCCTCGCGGTCCTGACCCGGGCCCCAGATCCTGACAGGGCGGCCCGGCTGACCCGCTCCCAGCTCACAGCGGCCCTGCGCGCTGGCGGCCGACGACGCAACCTGCACACCACCACCGAGCGGATCCACGCGGTGCTGCACACCCAGCAGCTGCACGCACCCGAGGCGACAGCAGCCGCGTACGCGAGCGTGGTCACCGCCCAGGTCGGGGTCATCACCGCGATCAACACCCAGCTCGCCCAGCTCGAGGCGCAGCTGGAAGCCACTTTTGAGCAGCACCCGGACGCCGACATCCTTCTCTCGCTGCCAGGCCTGAGTGACGTCCTCGGCGCCCGGGTGCTCGGCGAGTTCGGAGACGACCCCGAACGCTTCACCGACACCAAGTCTCGCAGGAACTACGCCGGGACCTCCCCGATCACGATCGCCTCAGGCAAGAAACGCGCGGTCCTGGCCCGACACGCCCGCAACACTCGCCTGTACGACGCACTCGACCAGTGGGCCTTCTGCTCCCTCAAGCCCAGCCCAGGAGCCCGCGCCTACTACGACCAACGCCGCGCCGCAGGCGACACCCACCACCAAGCCCTACGCGCCCTGGCCAACCGATGGGTCGGCATCCTGCACGGCTGCCTCAAACACCGAACCCCCTACGACGAACACACCGCATGGGCACACCGCCAACCCGTCGCCGCTTGACACGCCACGACGCTGGGATATCTAGGCGTGCCTGCGCCGCCCTCCCACTTGGCGGAGGCCCGGCACGGTTCGTCGGTGCCGCGGGTTACCGTGGTCATCCACGAACCGCCGAGCAGGAGGGGGTCACGCTCATGGGACGCGCACGTCGCGCACGAAGGATCGCCCAGACCGCTGCCTTCGGTGGCGGTGTCGGGGTGGCGGGCCTGGGAGCCATCGGCGCCCTGTCCTACGGCGTGCTCCGGGTCGAGGCGGCGCTGACGAGGCGCATCGTCGGCCAGCGCTTCGAGGCACCCCCCGTCGACGCGGGGCGCTACGGCTCGGGGTCGGGCGAGCCGATCCGCATCGTCGTGCTCGGCGACTCGACGGCCGCGGGCCTGGGCGCCGAGCACCCGCACGAGACGATCGGTGCCACCATCGCCAACGGCGTGGCGGCCTTCAGCGGCCGGCCCGTCGAGGTGACCAATGCCGCCGTCGTCGGCGCCGAGTCCCCCGGGCTCGAGAGCCAGCTGGACCGGGCCCTCGCCGAGACTCCCGCTCCTGACGTCGCGCTGCTGCTCATCGGCGCCAACGACGTCACGCACCGCATCGACCGCTCGGTCGCCGTGCGCCACCTCGAGATGACGGTGCGCCGCCTCCGCGAGAGCGGCGCCGAGGTGGTCGTCGGCACGTGCCCCGACCTCGGTGCCGTCGAGCCGGTGCCCCAGCCGCTGCGCTGGCTCGCGCGCCGGTGGTCACGCGACCTCGCCGCCGCGCAGACCGTCGCGGTCGTCGAGGCCGGTGGCCGAGCCGTCTCGATCGGCGACATGCTCGGCCCCGTCTTCTCCGCCGACCCCAAGACGATGTTCAGCGAGGACCGCTTCCACCCGAGCGCCGCCGGTTACGCCCGCGTCGCGGCCGCCCTGCTGCCGTCGGTCAGTGCCGCCCTCGACCTCTTCGGCGAGCGCACGACCCCGACCCGTCCGAGCCCCCAGCGCGGCGAGGGCATCGGTCCCGTGGCACAGGCGGCCACGCGGGCTGTCGCACACCCCGGCACGGAGGTGGCTCCCGCCGAGATCGCCGGTCAGTCGCGCGGACGCCAGGGCCGGTGGGCCGTGCTGCTCCACCGCATGCGCCCGGCCGTTCCGGTCTCCACGGCCGACCCGCAGCCCGTCTCGCACGGGCCGATCGCCGGCACCGAAACCCCCGCCACTCCCGCCACCACCGCCGACACTGTCGACACTGTCGACACTGCTCGAGATCCCGGGTCCATCGAGGGGCGTATGCCGTCCCGCGAGGACGCACCGACACGTTGAGTCCATCGGCGGCTGCGCGGCATACAGCGGCCAAGCGGCATGCAGCAGGGGCCGTCCGCCACGACGGCGGACGACCCCTCGAGGGTGTGGTGCGTGGCGCGGCTCAGGGAAGCGTGATCACCTCGCTGGCGTCGGGCGCCTTGATGCCGAGGTCGGCGTTCCACTGCGAGAAGTCGAGCTGGCCGGGGCTGCCCGTCGACCCGGTGAAGCGGACGACCTCGGACTTGTCCTTCGAGACGTAGAGCGCGCCCTCGGCCTTGCCCTTCGTGTCGGTGATGACCCAGCAGTCGACGCCGTTGACGGTTTCCTCTCCCAGGGTCGGGGCGACCTGGGTGGGCGTCACGGCTCCGAAGGCCTTCTCGAGGAACGCCTTGAGGCTGAGGCTCTCGGTCATCGAGGCGGCCGAGGCCGGTGCCTTGATGAACTTGTCCTTGGCCGCGAGCACCTTGGCCGGGGCGTTCTGCTTCTTCCAGAAGGTCTCGTCGCCCTGGATGTAGATGCCTTCGGGCACCGAAATGACCCGGGCCTTGCCGTCCCCGGCCATCTCGATCGTGATGTCCGCCGTCTTGCCGTCGCTCGTGCCCTTGAAGTCGATCGTCGTCTTCTTGCCGTTGTCCTCGACCGTCCCGTTGAAGGCGCCGGAGGTTGCGGCCAGGGCGTTGGTCTTGGCCTTCTCGAGCACCTCGCTGGCCGTGGGCGCGTCAGCAGCGGCGGTCGTCGTGCTCGTGGCCGACGTGGCCCCGCCGGCCGACCCGGTCGCGCCGGTCGTCGGCGTCTCGGACTTGGAGCAGGCGGCCGCTCCCAAACTGATGGTGAGCGCGCCGGCGAGCGCGACCACACGCGTGGTCATGGTCTTCATGGGATCCCCTGATGGTCTGGGCGGGCCGCGATGGGCGGCGGAGTGCTCACCGGAGCGGTCGGTGCCGCTCGGCTGAGCCGAGACTGGCCCCCGCGCAACGGGTCAGATCCACCTTAGCGGGCGCCGACGAGACGAAGCCCACGGCGACCGCCCTGTCGCACAGCCGCTCGGACGTCCTACCATCGTCAGAACTGAGCAAGCGCTTAGTCGCCCGTCGCACCGCTGCGCGGGCTGCCGACGCAGTGCAGGAGAACCCCGTGACCGAAGCCGTCATCGTCTCGACCGCCCGCTCGCCGTTCGGCCGGGCCTTCAAGGGCTCGCTCAAGGACGTGAGGCCCGACGACCTCGCCGCGACCGTGATCCAGGCCGCCCTCGACAAGGTGCCCGCCCTCGACAAGCGTCTCGTCGAGGACATCTACCTCGGGTGCGCGGAGCCGTCCGGTCGGCACGGCTCCAACATGGCCAAGGTCGTCGCGACCCTCCTCGACATGGACTCCACCCCGGCGGCGACGATCAACCGCTTCTGCGCGTCCTCCGCCCAGACGACGCGGATGGCCTACCACGCCATCAAGGCCGGTGAGGGCGACATCTTCGTCTCGGCCGGTGTCGAGTGCGTGTCGCAGTACACCGACTGGGCCGGCGCCGGCGGCGCGAAGGAGGACCAGCAGAACGGCCGCTTCGCCGAGGCCCAGGCCCGCACGAAGCGCATCGCCGAGACCAACGAGACGTGGACCGACCCGCGCGAGGAGGGCCTGCTGCCCGACATCTACATCGCGATGGGCCAGACGGCCGAGAACGTCGCGACGGCATACGGCATCTCGCGTGAGCGCCAGGACGAGTGGGGGGTCACCTCGCAGAACCGCGCGGAGGCCGCCATCGGCCGCGGCTTCTTCGACTGGGAGATCAGCCCCGTCACTGCCCCTGACGGCACTGTCGTCAGCAAGGACGACGGACCGCGCGCCGGCGTGACCCTCGAGGCCGTGCAGGCCCTGAACCCGGTCTTCCGCCAGCAGGGCACGGTCACGGCCGGCAACTGCTGCCCGCTCAACGACGGCGCCGCGGCGCTCGTCATCATGAGCGACACCAAGGCGAAGGAGCTCGGCCTCGAGCCGCTCGCCCGCGTCGTGTCGACGGCCGCCACCGGCCTCTCCCCCGAGATCATGGGGCTCGGCCCCGTCGAGGCGACGAACCTCGCGCTCAAGCGCGCCGGCCTGTCGATCGGTGACATCGACCTCTACGAGATCAACGAGGCCTTCGCCGCCCAGGTCATCGGCTCGGCCGACCAGATCGGCATGGACTACGACAAGCTCAACGTCAACGGTGGCGCGATCGCGATCGGCCACCCCTTCGGCGCGACGGGCGCCCGCATCACGGGGACGCTCATCAACGCCCTTCGCGAGCGCGACGAGCAGTTCGGCCTCGAGACGATGTGCGTCGGCGGCGGTCAGGGCATGGCCGTCATCTTCGAGCGTCTCAGCTGACCCCCAGCACCGATCGAAAGAGCGATCCGTCGGCATGATGCCGACGGATCGCTCTTTCGATTCTCGGGCGACGAAGTGCGCTTTCGATCGGACCAAGGGGGCGCGTCCCACGCGGCCAGTCGGGGGCGCATCGCACGCGGCCGATCGACAGAGCAGTTCGTCGGGGTCAGCGGTCACAGGGCCCGGCGTATGCCGGCCAGCTCCTCCGCGACCGGGGCCGGGTCGGCGCCGGGCTGGGCCCGGAAGAGGTCGTGGACCATGACGGTCAGCTGGTCCATGACCGCAGCAGGTCCGAGGTCGGGCACCTGCCGGGCCGCCGCCCCATGGGACGCGGTCACGCGGTCGGCGAGCGACTGGACGAGGACCCGGACGGACGGCATACGCGAGAGCGCGCGGTCGAGCGGCAGCTGGTGCCACCGCTCGACCACGCGCTTCAGCTCGTCGGACACCTCGTGCGGGATCGGCGAACCCACGCTCGACGGCGTCACGAGGGTGTCAGTCGCGCAGTCGCGCGAAGAGACGGACGAACTCGATGTAGAGCCAGACGATCGAGACGATGAGGCCGTGGGCGAGCAGCCACGAGTACTTCTTCGGCGCGCCCACCTGCACGGCGTGGTCGATCGAGTCGAAGTCGATGGCGAGCGAGTAGGACGCGAGACCGACGCCGAGGATCGACAGGCCGATGCCGAGCGCACCGCTCTCGCCGAAGCCCCAGCCGCTGATGACGCCCGTCCAGAGCAGGACGACCTGCAGCAGCGAGAAGAGGGCGTAGCCGACGATCGCGAAGAAGAACATCCGGCGGGTCTTGGCGTTGACCTTGACGAAGCCGGTGGCGTAGCCGATGTACATCGCGACGAAGACACAGAGCGTCGCGAGGACGGCCATCTGCACGACGCCTTCGTACTGCGGGATGGAGTTGATGTACTGGCTGAAGGCGCCGAGGAAGGCGCCCTGCAGCACGGCGTAGACCATGATGAGCGGGACGGAGACCTTCTTCATGAAGGCGATGCCGAGCCCGATGACGAGCGTGCCGATCATGCCGCCCATCCAGAAGAGCAGCGTCATGCTCGGGTTGGCCGCAGTCCACGCCCACGAGGCGCCGGCGACAACGACCGTGACGACGAACAGCGCCGCGCTCTTGATGATGATGTCGTCGACGGTGACGCGACCGGTGTCGGCCGGGCCGGCCGCCTGCCGCGCGTACATGTCATTGAGCTGCTGCGCCGTCATCGCGTCCTGGGTCGCGTAGCCCGTCGTCGCAGCCTGCGTGCCCTGCTGCGCCGGCTGCTGCGGACTCCCCTGGGGCGCGCCGAAGCCGGCGTAGCGCTCCTTCTCGATCTGCTTGTTGAGCCGGTCGAAGACCGGGTTTCCACCTGCCATGTGAGTGCGCTCCTAAAAGCACTGGGTGCCACGACCCGCTCCTGGGCGCGGCGACTGTCCCCAAGCGTAAGCGAACGCACCCCCACGAAAGGTTCCCCGCCCGGGCGGGCGGGGCGGGTGAGACGAGATCGTGACGCACCGGTCGTATGCCGCTCGCACCCCGCGCGTCGGCGCACCGGGCAGCGGCGCGGGGGACGGCGGCATACTGGGGCGGCGCCCCCGTGGCCCAACTGGCAGAGGCAGGCGACTTAAAATCGCCAACGGTGAGGGTTCGAGTCCCTCCGGGGGTACATAGTGGTCGGATGCGGGCGTCGCGCCGTGTGATCTGCAGCACGATCCGGTCACAGACCGCCCACGCCACGAGCCAGATGCACATCCTCGCGCGTGCGGGGGCATAGACTAGAACAGCATTCAGGGTCCAGGGGCGGTTTCATCGCGGTCACTTTTCGGACCACCAGCCACGCGCACAACGGCGAGCCACGGCGAGAAGAAGAAGAGCAGCGACGATACGCAACGAGGAGTCGAGAGTGCTGGAACAACGTGTCGTGGGCACGCCCCCGACGGTTCCGGCGCGTCCCGAGGCGGTCAGGCTGGCCGTGCTCCACTGGTTCGCGCGACTCGTCGCCGCCCTGCACCGTGCGTGGGCCGACCCGATGGTCCGCCGCGGCACGCTCGGCATGGGTCTCGTCAGCGCCGGCTCGCTGACGCCGGCCTTCCTGCCGCCCAAGGCCCCCATCATCTCGCAGCTCCACCTCGAGTGGCTGGGCGAGGGCGTCGGCCGCTTCGCGGCGACCGTGCTCATCATCGCCGGTCTCGCCCTGCTCGTCGACGCCTGGCTGCGGATGCGCCCGCGCGACGGCCGCCGCGTCCCGAGCCTCACGTGGGTCTTCTGGAGCCTTCCGGTCCTGCTCGCTCCCCCGCTCTTCAGCCGCGACGCCTACAGCTACGCCGCGCAGGGGCTCATCGTCCAGCGCGGGCTCGACCCCTACGCCTACGGCCCCTACTGGGTCCCCGGTCAGTACGCCGACCAGGTCGACCCGATGTGGTTGCTGACGCCCGCCCCCTACGGTCCGCTCGCGCTCCAGGTGCAGCACTTCATCGTCGCGATCACGGGAGACAACGCCTACCTCGCGGCCGTGCTGATGCGCCTGCCGGCCGTGGCTGCCGTCGCCCTCCTCGCGTGGACGCTGCCGCGCCTCGCCAAGCGCTTCGGCGTCAGCCCGTCGCACGCCCTGTGGCTCGCGGTGCTCAACCCGCTCGTCATCATGCACTTCGTCGGTGGCGCGCACGGCGACGCCGTCATGGTCGCGCTCGTCACTCTCGCGCTCTACGTCGCCAGCCTCGGCCGGTTCTGGGTCGGCGCCGCGCTCATCGCTGCCGCCGCGAGCTACAAGCAGACCGGTGCGCTGGCCCTGGTCGGCGTCATCGGGATGGCGATGCAGGCCGACGGCACCGCCGGCCTGGGCGCGTCGGCCCGGCTCCGCTCCCTCATCCGTCACGGCGTCACCCTGACCCTCGTCACCGTCGCCTCCTTCACCGCGATCACCGTGCTCACCGGGCTCGGCTGGGGCTGGACCTCCAACCTCTCGGTCCCCGCGAGCCTCCGCTCGTTGATCGCCCCGCCGACCTTCGTCGGTGCGTCGATCGAGTGGTTCATGAACCTCGCCGGTATGCCGCTCGCGACCGCCGCGGCCGCCGTGCCGATCGCGCAGAGCATCGGCCTGCTCGTGGGCCTCGTGTCGATCAGCGTCATCGTCTGGCGGGTCGCCCCCCGCAAGCCGGTGGTGGCCGCTGCCGGCGCGCTGCTCGTGCTCGTCGCCTCTGGGCCTGTCATCCACCCGTGGTACCTCCTGTGGGGCGGCGTCCTTCTCGGGGCCGTGCGCCTCTCGGAGCGAGCCATCCGGGCCGTCATCTTCGTGACACTCTTCTTCGTCACCTACGGTGCGGTCGATGCCACCGTCTCCAACGGCACGTGGGCGCTGGGCCTCTCCGCCGCCGTGTGGATGATCGGCCGGTTCGTCGTCTCGCGCCGACGCACGGGCGATGCCCTGCCGGAGCGGGCCCTGCAGCCCGTCGGCGTCCCCGCAGCCTGACCGCGGCCCTCGGCGTTCCCCACGCTGACGAGGACCGTCGCCAGGTGCTGGAATCTCACCCGACGAGGGTGATGATGCGGACACGCCGCGCTTCCTAGCCTTGGAGCAAGAGGCTCCGACCGGGAGTCCTCACCCCCATAAAGAGGTGCTTCGTGAATTTCTGGCAGTTCTTCTGGCTCCTCGTGTGGAGCTTCTTCTTCGTCGCCTTCCTGATGGCGCTCTTCCAGATCGTCGTCGACCTCTTCCGCGACCACGAGCTCAGCGGCTGGTGGAAGGCTCTCTGGCTCATCTTCCTGCTCTTCCTGCCCGTGATCGGGGCACTCGTCTACCTCATCGCGCGCGGCAGCGGCATGGCCAAGCGCCAGATGCGTGACGCCACCGAGGCCAAGCAGGCAACCGACGCGTACATCCAGTCCGTCGCCGGTCAGAGCAGCCCGGCCGAGCAGATCGCCAAGGCAAAGGGGCTGCTCGACAGCGGTGCCATCTCGCAGGCTGAGTTCGACGCCCTCAAGGCCAAGGCTCTCGCCTGACCGACCCCCGCAGCTGGCCGAGCGGCCGGAGCGACACCTGACCAGGCCGGAGGCGGCCGGGTCGAGGTGGCCGCCTCCGGCCGCTCGTCCGTGCTGGGGTCAGTGAAGGTCCGGGCGGACGTCCGGCGGAGGCCCGTCGATGGGTGCGCCTGCGCCCGAGCCCAGCTCAGCGGGAGATCTGGCTGAGGGCGATGCCGTCGAGGATGTCGTGCTCGGAGGTGACGATCTCGGTGATGCCACTGCGCAGGACCACGCGCTCGACGACCCGACGCCACACAAGCCCCCCGGCGCCGATGACGTCGACGCGCCCCGGGTGCAGGTACGGCAGGGCGGCACGGTCGGCCCGTGACATCGACAACAGGTCGCTCGATGCCGCGATCATCGCCTCGGGGCTCGACCGCGTGAGGTGGACGCGCTCGGCCGAGTAGGCCGGCAGACGAAGCAGGTGCGCGGTGATCGTCGTGACGCTGCCCGCCAACCCGACGAGGGTCGCGACGCCGTCGAACGGCACCGCCTGCTCGGCCAGGTCGATGGCTGCATCGACGTCTGCCGTGGCGGCCTCGATCTCGCTCGCCGTCGGCGGGTCGCTCGCGAGGTGTCGCTCCGTCAGGCGCACACAGCCGATGTCGACCGACCGCGATGCCTCGACGTGGTCGGTGCCTCGCACGAACTCCGTCGACCCCCCACCGAGGTCGACGACGAGGTAGGGCCCGGGCACGCCGAGGGCCGCGAGACCCCCGGTCGCGCCGGAGAACGAGAGGGACGCCTCCTCCTGGCCGCTCACGACCTCGGGCGCGACATCGGCACCGAAGTCCTCGTGGAAGGCCGTGCGCACGCCCGAGATGAACTCCCCGGCGTTGCGCGCGTCGCGGGAGGCGGAGGTGGCCACGAAGCGGACCCGATCCGCGCCGAGCTCACGGCACGTCACGGCATACTCCCGCGCGACGCGCAGGGTGCGCTCCATGGACTCGGGCGCGATCGAGCCGGTGCGGTCGACGCCGTGCCCCAGCCGCACGATCTCCATCCGCCGGTGGAGGTCGACGAGCGAGCCGGTGACGGGGTCGATGTCGGCGACGAGGAGGCGGATCGAGTTGGTGCCGCAGTCGATCGCGCCGACGCGGACGGACTCGTCAGCCATGGGCGTCCTCGGTGTCGGGGTGGGCGAGCTCGGCGTCCTCTGCGGCGTGGATCGCGGCGCACGACGTCGGCGTCCACCAGTCGTCGAGCATGGCGAGCGCCTCGTCGCCGAGGGGGTTGACGCCCGACCCGGCCGCGAGCGAGTGCGCGACGAGCACGTGGAGGCACTTGACCCGGGTCGGCATGCCGCCGGCCGACACCCCGTCGATCTCGGGGACGTCGCCGAGCTCGGCGCGGCTCGACAGGTAGTGCTCGTGGGCCGCGCGGTAGGCAGCGGCGAGGTCGGCGTCCTGCCCGAGGCGCGCGGTCATCTCGCGCATGACTCCGGCGGTCTCGAGGGTGCTGACCGCCCCGGTCAGGCGCGGGCAGGTCGCGTAGTAGGTCGTCGGGAAGGGTGTGCCGTCGGGCAGCCGGGGCTCGGTGCGCAGCACGTCGGGCTCGCCGCACGGGCAGCGGTGCGCCACCTCGGCGACGCCGCGCGGTGGCCGTCCGAGCTGGCGGCGCACGGCCTCGAGGTCGTGCTCCTCGACCGGCGGACGGCTCTGGGTCTCGTCGGTGCTCATCGGGTCGCGGTGACGCCCGCGGTGGGCCGGTCGGCGATCTGGACCGACTGCCACACCTTGCCGTACCACGGGGCCGAGTCGTTCGCGAGCGGTGCGGCGACGGCCGGACGCTCGGCTGCTGCAGCGCTCGCCTCGCTGGGCGAGGCGTCGACGACGGTGTAGGCGCGGTCACCGACGCGCACGAACTTCAGCCGCTCGCGGGCCTGGAGCTCGATGTAGGCGGGGTCCTTCCAGAGGGCGGCCTGCCGGGTGAGGTCGGCCACGGACTGCTGCTGCTGGGCCACGCGGTCCTGCAGGGCCGCGGTGTCACCTCGCTGCTGGATGAGTGAGCGCAGCGTCGGCACGAGGGTCACTGCGAGCATGACGATGATGGTGAGCAGGATCGCGCCCCTCACCCACCCCGTGGACGCCGACGGCGGCTCGGGGGCAGGCGTGCGGGGCCGTGCAGCGAGGCCCGGACGCTCCTTGCCGGGGCCGGAACGGGCCGGACGCGAGGCGCCGCCCGTGCGGTTCGGCGTGCGAGCTGCTCCGGCCGGTCGTGCGGCCGTCGAACGGGTGCCGGCCGCACGCGCGGTCGACGAGCGGGTGCCCGATGACCGGGCACCGCTCGTCGGCCGGCCGGTCGTCGCCGGCCGCGCGCCATCGCCCCGGCCGCTCGAGGAGCGGCCGGGGCGAGGCGGCGTGCGGTCGGCCACCGATCAGGCCTGGGTGCCGTAGCGGCTCGAGTCGAACCGCGGGAAGGCGCCGACGCCGGCATACACGGCGGCGTCGTCGAGCTCCTCCTCGATGCGCAGCAGCTGGTTGTACTTCGCGACGCGCTCGGAGCGAGCTGGCGCTCCGGTCTTGATCTGACCGCAGTTCGTCGCGACGGCGAGGTCGGCGATCGTGACGTCCTCCGTCTCACCGGAGCGGTGGCTCATCATGCAGCGGTAGCCGTTGGTCTGCGCCATGGTGACGGCGTCGAGGGTCTCGGTCAGCGTGCCGATCTGGTTGACCTTGACGAGCAGGGCGTTGGCCGTGCCCGACGCGATGCCGCGCCCGAGCCGCTCGGGGTTGGTGACGAAGAGGTCGTCGCCGACGAGCTGCACCTTGTCGCCGAGCAGGTCGGTCATCGCCTTCCAGCCGTCCCAGTCGTCCTCGTCGAGCGGGTCCTCGATCGAGACGAGGGGGTATGCCGCGACGAGCTCGCCGTAGTAGGCCACCATCTCGTCGGCGGTCTTCGAGCCCCCCTCGAACGTGTAGGAGCCGTTGTCGTGGAACTCCGACGCGGCGACGTCGAGGGCGAGCGCGATGTCGCGGCCGGCGACGTAGCCCGCAGCCTCGATGGCCTCGACGATGAGGTCGAGCGCCGCACGGTTGGACTCGAGGTCGGGCGCGAAGCCGCCCTCGTCACCGAGGCCGGTCGCGAGGCCGCGCTCGTGGAGGACCTTCTTGAGGGCGTGGTAGACCTCGGCGCCCCAGCGCACCGCCTCACGGAAGGTCGGAGCCCCGATGGGGGCGATCATGAACTCCTGGATGTCGACGTTCGAGTCGGCGTGCGACCCACCGTTGAGGATGTTCATCATGGGCACGGGCAGCACGTGCGCGTTGGGTCCGCCGACGTAGCGGAAGAGCGGCAGACCCGCGGACTCGGCAGCCGCGTGGGCGACGGCCAGCGACACGCCGAGGATGGCGTTCGCGCCGAGGTTCTCCTTGTTGGCCGAGCCGTCGAGGGCGAGCATCTCGGCGTCGATGAGACGCTGCTCGCTCGCCTCGAAACCGACGAGGCGCGGGTTGATCTCCTCGATGACGGCGTCGACGGCCTGGAGAACGCCCTTGCCGAGGTAGCGGCCCTTGTCGCCGTCGCGGCGCTCGGATGCCTCGAAGGCACCGGTGGACGCGCCCGACGGCACGGCCGCCCGGGCGAAGGTGCCGTCGTCGAGCCGCAGCTCGACCTCGACGGTGGGGTTGCCGCGCGAGTCCAGGATCTCGCGCGCGCCGATCTCCTCAATGGTGGCCACTGACACTCCTCGACAGATCGCGCCCGGGACGAGCGCGGTAGGGGTTGGTACGGGATTCGATCCGAGCGTAGTGCCCGGGGCACCGCCCCCGCCGGAGCGACCCGGCATCCGGTCCAGCGGGCTTCCCATGGCCCGGATCGCGACCGCGTGACGACCACGTGCGCACCACGTCCGCACCGCGTTAGATCCCCCCGTGCGGATTGTGATGCTTTTGCGGTCCTAGCACGAGTTGTCCGAAGAGTCGCCATCTTTTAGGTCAAGAGACTCCCCGAAAAGTTCCCGGATCCGGCATACTCACACGTAGCCTGAGCCGGGGGGCCGGAAGCAGGGCGGGGTCTCCAGGGGTGGGGACCGAACGGAATCGGCACGATCGCGCCGGGTTTGGGGAGAGGTTGCATGGGTCAGCCCATGGGGGAGTCAGGGATCGCGCTGATGGACGTCAGCTCGCGGCCCACCACACAACCACTGACCGACCGCACTCGCAGCCAACGGCTGCTGCAGATGGCGATCGCCGGTGGTGACCTCATCGTCATCGTGCTGGCCACAGCCCTCGCTGCCGTGGGCCGCACGCGTCTCGGGATGTTCGACCCGACGGCCGACATCAACGACGTCGCCCAGTCGGTCGGCCTCTGGATCGTCGCGGCCTGGATGCTCGCCAACGTCGCCATGGGCACCTACGCCCGTGCTCACGTCGGCGCCGGCACCATCGAGTACGCCCGCATCTGCAGCGCGGCCGGCATCACGGCCGGCACCATCGGCATCATCAGCTACCTGACGAAGTTCAACCTCTCCCGCGGCTTCTTCGTGCTGCTCTTCGCGATCGGGGTGCCGCTGCTGTTGCTGTGGCGCTGGCTCGCCCGCCGCCTCGTGCACCGCGCGCACGCTCACGGACACCTGCTGACCCGCGTGCTCATCACGGGCTCCGCCTCGCACGTCGACGACGTCGCAGCCGTGCTCGAGCGGGAGTCGTGGCTCGGCTACCGCATCGTCGGCGCGCTCGTCCCCTCCTCCTCGACGACCCTGACAGCGACCCCGCGAGGCGTGCCCGTCGTCGGTCTGAGCGCTCGCACCGCCGACGCCGTCAGGCGCGAGAAGGCCGACCTCGTCGTCTTCACCGAGGGCGCGTTCCCGTCCGCGGTCGACTTCCGCCGCATCGCCTGGGACCTCGAGGGGCACCACGTGCAGATGGCCGTCGTGCCCAGCCTCAGCGACATCTCCTCGGGCCGTATGACGATGCGCCCGGTGGGCGGTCTCCCCCTGGTCCACGTCGAGCAGCCGCAGAGTCTCGGAGCCTCTCGGGGGCTGAAGCGCGTCTTCGACCTCGTCGGCGCCAGCCTGCTCCTCGTCCTCGCCCTGCCTCTCATGATCGTGTGCGCCGTGCTCGTCAAGCTCGGCGACGGCGGCCCGGTGCTCTTCCGCCAGACCCGGGTCGGACGTGACGGCTTCCTCTTCGAGTGCCTCAAGCTGCGCAGCATGGTCGTCGACGCCGAGGCCCAGCTCTCCCGCGTCACCCACCTGACGAGCGACCCCGACAACCTCCTCTTCAAGGCGACCCGCGATCCCCGTGTGACGCGCATCGGGGCCTTCATGCGCCGCTTCTCCATCGACGAGCTCCCGCAGCTCATCAACGTCATCGCGGGCGAGATGAGCCTCGTCGGCCCCCGGCCGGCCCTGCCCGCCGAGGTGCGGCGCTACCACCCCGACGTGCAGCGCCGCCTCCACGTGCGCCCCGGCATGACCGGCCTCTGGCAGGTCTCCGGACGCAGCGACCTCTCGTGGGACGACACGGTGCGGCTCGACCTCTACTACGTCGACAACTGGTCGATCGTGCAGGACCTCACCATCATGGCCAAGACGATCCACGCCGTGCTGCGCAGCCGCGGCGCCTACTGACCTTCCGCCCCCGTTCCCAGCCCGTATGCCGTGAGGCCGGGTCAGGAGTCGGCGCTGGCCGCCGCCAGCGCCCGGAGGGTCTCGCGGAGGGCAGCCTCCGCGTCGAGCCCCTCCTTCCGTGCCTCACGCACGAGCTGGAGGAGGCGGGCGCCCAGATCACCCTCCGCCACGGCTGCGTCGACGAGGTCGGAGCGGCCTGCCTTGTCGAGGCGGCCGACGTACTTCTCGGCCCGAGCGAGCGCCGGCAGCGACACGGGCACACCCTCGACCGGGTGGGTTCGGTGCTGCTTCTCCTGCGACTTGATGGCGTCCCAGTTGGCGGCGACCGCATCGGGGGTGTCTGCCTCGACGTCGGCGAAGACGTGCGGGTGGCGGCGCACGAGCTTGTCGACGAGCTCGCCCGCGACGTCGTCGATGTCGAAGGGGTCGGTCGGGTGCTCCTGCGCGACGCGCGCCTGGAAGGCGATCTGGAGCAGCAGGTCTCCGAGCTCCTCCTGCATGTGGGCCGGGTCGCCGCTCTCGATGGCCTCGATCGCCTCGTGAGCCTCCTCGAGGAGGTAGGGCACGAGCGAGGCATGGGTCTGCTCGGCGTCCCACGGGCAGCCGCCCGGCGAGCGCAGTCGGTCCATGACGGCGACGACGTCGAGGAGACGCGCGCCCGGCACGTCGAAGGAACCGATGAGCAGCTCCACGTCGGGGGGCTCGGGCAGGCGGGTCACCTCGACCGCGACGGCCTCGCTGAGGCCCGGGTCGCCGTCTGCGGACCCCACCCACACGACGGGACGCTCCCCCGCCGCCTCGGCGAGGTCGACGAGGGTGCGGGCGAGCACAGCCGGGTCACTCTCCCCCGCAGCGTCGTCAGGTGGCTCGACGGCGATGCCGGCCTCGACCACGGCGGCGGTCTGCGGCTCGTCGGGAAGGCCCCGGACGGCATACGCCTGCTCGAGGGTCGTCCACGCCTCGCGCGTGAGCAGCCCCGGGGCGATGCGAGGGGTGGAGACGAGCAGGAC
The DNA here is from genome assembly GCF_006716675.1 of Humibacillus xanthopallidus. Lineage (GTDB taxonomy): Bacteria > Actinomycetota > Actinomycetes > Actinomycetales > Dermatophilaceae > Humibacillus > Humibacillus xanthopallidus_B. The sequence continues at coordinate 633,851 of NZ_VFPM01000001.1, forward strand.
GAGACGGCCGCTCACGAGGTGGTGGCTACGTCGCGGTCTAGGAAGCCGGCGTCGTGGCCGGCGTGGACGACGGCTTGATCCAGTTGGGCGTCGACTGCCCGACGCTGAAGTAGATCGGGGCCTGCTCGTTGTGGACGACCTCGCCGAAGCGGGGGTTGACCGAGATGTCGGCCTTCTTCAGCTCGGCGCGGTAGGCCTCCACCTCGGCCGGCGTCATGGTCTGCGCCTGGATGAGCGCCACGGCGGCGACGAAGTCCTTGGTCGACTCGGTGGCGTCCGGGATCGTCGTCATCACCTGGGCATACGTCGCGTCGGGCTTCCAGCCACCCGAGGGTGCGACGGCGGTCTCGAGGAGGGGTGCCGCGATGAGGGCGGTCAGCACGACGTTCTCCGTGAAGTCGTACTTCGCGGCCTGCAGCTGGTTGTAGGTCGTCTCCACGTCGTCCTGCGTGATGACCTGCCCGTTGACGACGGCCGCAGCCTGCTGCCGGGTCCCGAACCCGCATCCACCGAGGAGCGCGACAGCGATGGCTCCGGCCACGAGGGCAGCGGCGAGCCGCCTGGGCGACCGTGCGGACCGGACCGGGTGTGCCGGTCGTGCGGACTGAGCCTTCACTGTGTTCCTCCTCTGGCGGATGCGTCAGTCATCTTACGGGGCGCGGGTGCCCGCGCTCACCACGGCATGCCCGGCGGCGATGTCGTCGAGCAGCACGGCCGTGATGAGCTGGCGCGCCCACGCGAGCACCTCCACGTCGCGCAGCGGCTTGCCGCCGACGCGGGCCGTCATCGGGGCCGGCACGAGGATGGTGCCGAGCGCCTCCTTGACGAGAGTGCCGGGGTAGAGGCGCATGAGACGCAGCTGCTGGCTCTCGCGCAGGTTCGTGACCGGACCGAAGCGCACGACCTTGCCCTGCAGGCCGATGTCGCCGATGTGCGCCCGGCGCGCGACGACCCGCAGGCGCGCGACCTCGAGGAGGTTGCGCACCGGCTCCGGCGGCGCACCGTAGCGGTCGCGCAGCTCGGCCTCGATCTCGTCGACGCCCTCGTCGGTCTCGACGGACGCGAGCTTCTTGTAGGCCTCGAGGCGCAGGCGCTCACCCGGCACGTAGTCGTGCGGGAGGTGAGCGTCGACCGGCAGCTCGATCTTGATCTCGGCCGGCACGTCGGAGGTCTCGCCCCGGAAGTCGGCGACCGCCTCACCGATGAGGCGCACGTAGAGGTCGAAGCCGACGCCCTGGATGTGGCCCGACTGCTCGCCACCGAGCAGGTTGCCGGCGCCGCGGATCTCGAGGTCCTTCATCGCGACCGCCATGCCGGAGCCGAGGTCGGTGTTGCTCGCGATCGTGCGCAGGCGGTCGTGCGCCGTCTCGGTCATCGGCTTCTCGGGCGGGTAGAGGAAGTAGGCGTAGGCGCGCTCACGCCCTCGACCCACCCGGCCACGCAGCTGGTGGAGCTGGCTGAGGCCGAGCATGTCGGACCGCTCGACGATGAGGGTGTTGGCGTTGCTGATGTCGAGGCCGGTCTCGACGATCGTCGTGCAGACGAGCACGTCGAACCGCTTCTCCCAGAAGTCCTCGACGACCTGCTCGAGCTTGTGCTCACCCATCTGGCCGTGGGCGGTGGCGATGCGCGCCTCGGGCACGAGCTCGCGCAGCCGCGCGGCCGCCTTCTCGATGCTGCTCACCTTGTTGTGCACGAAGAAGACCTGCCCCTCGCGCAGCAGCTCGCGACGGATCGCGGCCGTGATCTGCTTCTCGTCGTAGGCACCGACGAAGGTGAGCACCGGGTGTCGCTCCTCGGGCGGCGTCGCGAGAGTGGACATCTCGCGGATGCCGGTCACCGCCATCTCGAGCGTGCGCGGGATGGGCGTCGCCGACATCGACAGGACGTCGACGGCGGTGCGCATCGTCTTGAGCAGCTCCTTGTGCTCGACGCCGAAGCGCTGCTCCTCGTCGATGACGACGAGCCCGAGGTCCTTGAACGTCACGTCCTTGGCGAGCAGCCGGTGCGTGCCGATGACGAGGTCGATGGTGCCGTCGGCCATACCGGCCATGACCTCCTTCGCCTCCTTGTCGCTCTGGAATCGCGACAGCGAGGCGACCCGCACGGGGAACTGCGCGTAGCGCTCGGCGAAGGTCTGCTGGTGCTGGCTGACGAGCAGGGTCGTCGGCACGAGGACCGCGACCTGCTTGCCGTCCTGGATCGCCTTGAAGGCCGCGCGCACCGCGATCTCGGTCTTGCCGTAGCCGACGTCGCCGCAGATGAGCCGGTCCATCGGGACCTGCTTCTCCATGTCGGCCTTGACCTCGTCGATGCTGATCAGCTGGTCAGGGGTCTCGACGTAGCCGAAGGCCTCCTCGAGCTCGCGCTGCCACGGGGTGTCGGGTGCGAAGGCGTGGCCCCTCGTCGCCTGGCGTGCGCTGTAGAGGCGGATGAGGTCGGCCGCGATCTGCTTGACGTAGCGCTTGGCCCGCGACTTCGTCTTGCTCCAGTCGGAGCCGCCCATCTTGTTGAGCGAGGGCTCCTCGCCGCCGACGTACTTCGTCACCTGGTCGAGCTGGTCGGTGGGCACGTAGAGGCGGTCGCCCGGCTGGCCGCGCTTCGACGGGGCGTACTCGATGACGAGGTACTCGCGCGTCGCGCCGCCGACGGTGCGCTGCATCATCTCGACGAAGCGGCCGACACCGTGCTGCTCGTGCACGACGAAGTCGCCGGGCCGCAGCTGCAACGGGTCGACCTGGTTGCGCCGACGGGACGGCATGCGCCGCATGTCCTTGGTCGAGGTGCCCGATCCCGGCTGGCCCGTGAGGTCGGTCTCGGTGACGACCTCGAGGCGCTCACCCTCGTGGGCGAAGCCCCGGCCCAGCGGCGCGGTCGTGACGCTGACGTGGCCCGGCTCGACGGTCTCAGCGGCTGCCGAGAGCGACTGCACGGACACCTCGTGCTCGCGGAGCACCTCCTCGACGCGCTTGGCGAGGCCGGGGCCCTCGGTGACGACGGTGACGCGCCACCCGTCGGCGACCCGCGAGCGCAGGTGGGCGACGGCGCGCTCGGTGTCGCCGCGGAAGGCCTCGGTGTCGACGGTGCGCACGGCGAGCCGCTCGTCGACGTCGTCGTCCTCGATGACGAGCTCGTGGTCGGCGGCAAAGGGCGTGAGGGTCCACCACGACCGGCCGTGCGCCGTCGCGTGGGCGCGCACCTGGGCGAGGGTCCAGTAGGACGCGCTGCCGAGGAGCGACTGCAGGTCGACGGGCACCTGGTTGCCGGCGGCGGCGTTGGCCCAGCTCGCCTCGAGGAACTCGTCGCTCGTCGCGACGAGGTCGTGGGCCCGGCGACGGATGCGCTCGGGGTCGGCGAGCAGCACGATGGTGCTGGCAGGCAGCACGTCGAGGAGCGACTCCATGCCGTCGACGAGGGCGGGAGCGAGCGACTCCATGCCCTCGACGGCGATGCCCTCGGCGACCTTCGTCAACATCTCGGAGACGCCGGGCAGCTGGTCGGCCAAGGCCTTGGCGCGGGCGCGCACGTCCTCGGTGAGCAGCAGCTCACGGCAGGGCGGTGCCCAGAGGCCGTGCTCGGCGACCTCGAGCGAGCGCTGGTCGGCGACCTTGAACCACCGCACCTCCTCGACCGTGTCGCCCCAGAACTCGATGCGGACCGGGTGCTCCTCCGTCGGCGGGAAGACGTCGAGGATGCCGCCGCGAACGGCGAACTCGCCGCGCCGCTCGACGAGGTCCGTGCGGGTGTAGGCGGCCGCCACGAGGGCGTCGACGACATCGGGCAGCGGGCGCTCGTCACCGGGTCGCAGCGCGACGGGCACGAGCTCGCCGAGCCCCTTGGTCAGGGGCTGCAGCACCGCTCGCACGGGTGCGACGACGACCGACAGGGGGCCGTATGCCGCGTCGCCCGGGTCGGGGTGCGCGATCCGCCGCAGCACGGCGAGGCGTCGACCCACGGTGTCGCTGCGGGGCGAGAGCCGCTCGTGGGGCAGCGTCTCCCAGGAGGGGAAGACGGCGACCGTCTCCGGCGGCAGGAAGGCGCCGAGCGAGGAGGCGAGGTCCTCGGCCTCACGGGTCGTCGCCGTCACGACGACGACGGGCGCGGCCTCGGGACCGACCTGGGCCTGCTGTGCGAGCGCAGCGACGAGGAAGGGCCGGGTGCCGTCGCTCGCCGAGACATCGACGAGGCGTGCGCGACCGACCTGCTGGAGGACGTGGTGGACATCGGGGAGCGCCCTGAAGGCGGACAGCAGAGGATGCGACATCAGGCCTCCCAGTCTAGGGCTCCCCCGCGAACGACTCGTCCGCGCAGGGCGGAGCCGGGGGTGTGCCTCCTGGCCTGCTTCCGGTGCCCCGCGCTGTCAGCGGGGGGCGTGGAAGCGCTGCTGCGCGTCGAGCAGGCCCACCTCGATGAGGGCCTCGACCGCGTCGGCAGCGTCGTCGAGCAGGAAGGGGAGCAGGTCGGTGCGCTCGGCCTTGGAGAAGTCCTTGAGGACGAAGTCGGCCGGGTCCTGCCGGCCGGGCGGCCGGCCGATGCCGAGCCGCACCCTCAGGTAGTCCTTGGAGCCGACCGACTGCGAGATCGAGCGCAGGCCGTTGTGGCCGCCCTCTCCCCCACCCTGCTTGAGGCGCACGAGCCCGGGTTCGATGTCGAGCTCGTCGTGCAGGACGATGAGCCGCTCGATCGGCACGTCGTAGTACTTCAGGAGTCCGGCGACCGGGCCGCCCGACACGTTCATGTAGGTCGACGGCACGGCGAGCACGACCTTGGGGCCGGGAACGCGAAGGCGCACCTCGGCGACGCGCGCGCGTGCCTTGTGCGCCTTGAACGAGGCGCGACCGCCCGATCCGCCGGTGGCGTCGCGGGCAGCGAGCTCCTCGATGGCCATGGCGCCGACGTTGTGTCGGTTACCGGCGTACTCCGGACCGGGGTTGCCGAGTCCGACGACGAGCCAGGTGTCCATGACCTTCCTCGATGGGTAGTGCGGGTGGTGCGGTCACGCGCCGGGCGGCATAGGGCTGCCGCCCGGCGCGTGGACGCGAATCAGCTGGTGGCTCAGGCCTCGTCGGCCGGAGCCTCGTCGGCCGGAGCGGCCTCGCCCTCGGCGGACTCGGCGGCCTCCTCGTCGGACTCCTCGCGCTCGATGCCGGCCTCGGCCTCGGCCTCGGCGAGCTCGGCCTCGAGGGCCTCCTCGGAGATGGCCTGCGTGATGTTGACGACGAGGGCGTCCTCGTCGGTGACGAGCGTCGCGCCCTCGGGCAGCTCGACGGCCCCGGCGTGGATCTGCGTGCCGGCCTCGAGGCCCTCGACGGAGACGACGACGTTCTCGGGGATCGCGGTGGCGAGCACCTCGAGCTGGAGGGTGTTGTTGTCGAGCGTGACGACGGTCTCGGGAGCGGCCTCGCCCTCGAGGTGGACGGCGACGTCGACGGTGACCTTCTCGCCCTTGCGGACGACGACGAGGTCGACGTGGTCGATGACCGGCTTGATCGGGTCGCGCTGCACGTCCTTGGCCAGGGCGAGCTGCTCGTCACCGTCGATGACGATGGTGAGCAGGGCGTTGGCCTGCTTGAGGGCCATCATCGTGTCGTGGCCCGGCAGCGAGATGTGCACGGGGTCGGTGCCGTGGCCGTACATGACGGCGGGGATGTTGCCGGCGCGGCGGATCTTGCGGGCGGCGCCCTTGCCGAAGTCGGAGCGCTTCTCGGCGGTGAGCTTGGTGGTGTCGGACACGGGAGTCTCCTGGAGATCGGGGGCTGAGGCGATGGCTGTCCTCGACGCGGGACACCGCGCGGTGAACGATCGGGATGAGGTGGTCCGCACGCAGAGGCGGACCCGACCGGAGCACTCCCTGGTCAGGTCGCCCGCGTCGATCACGGACTGCGTGGTGACCGGCCGAAGCCAGCCGTGCGCCGTCCCTCGCCGAGGCAACTGGTCGATCTTACGGGACGGTGCGCCCCGCCACGAAATCTGCCGGGCGCGCTCGCCTCAGGGTGCGGCGGCCCGCGTGAGCGCGAACGAGTCGCTGAACGTGCCACCCTCGGCGCGCACGAAGGAGACCCGCAGCTCGGTCGGGGTGACTCGTGCGTCGATGAAGCCGTGAGTCGGGTTGGCGTTAGCGCCCGAGGACGCAACGAAGTAGGGCGCTTCGCTGTCTGAGGCGGAGACCGACCGCAGGGCGGTGCCCCCTGTGCCGACGGTGAGGAAGACGGTGCCGGCCCGCGCGGCGAGGGCATCGCCCGCGGTGACGCCCTCACCGACGACGCAGGCCGCGTTGAACGAGTCGATAGCGACACGGGGGCACCCGGGGCCCTCGGCGAGCTGCCGGGTGCGCTCGTAGCTGTGCTCGTGCCCCGAGAGCACGAGGTCGACCTTCTGGGAGACGAGCAGGTGCACGAGGTCGGGCCCGACGTCGCAGCCGTGCACGCCGATGGAAAGGCACGGCTTGTGCATGCCGACGACGACCCACGGCACGCCAGCGGCGCGGGCGCCCGTGATGGCCCGCTCCGCCCATGCGAGGTGGGTCGAGCCCGCGGTGTAGCTCCACGTGCCGTCGGGGAAGGTCAGTGCCGGAGAGATCATGACGAAACGCACGAGGGGCGCCTCGCGGGGCAGGTCGACGTAGTACTCCCGCGGGTACTCGCCGACGACGCCTGGCAGGCGGTTCGGCAGGCAGGCGGCGAAGTCGGCGATGTTGCCGTTGCTGCCGTCGCTCTCGTGGTTGCCCGGCAGCAGCTGGAACGGCAGGTCGGTGCCGACCCGGTCGGTGACGAAGCGGCACCACTGGCCCTCCTCGCCCGCCCGACCGTAGGACAGGTCTCCGAGGGCGAAGTGGACGTCCGGGTCGCTCGCGCCCACCGCCTCGAGGACGCTGCCCGCCGCCGGGCTGGAGTTGTAGTCGCCGGCGGCCGTGAAGTGGAGGCCCTCCGCCGGCTGGGCGCGCGTCGCCGGGGCCACGGGGTCGTCGGTCTGTGGCACAGCGGTACATGCCGCCACTCCCGACAGGAGCAGCGCCCCCGCGAGGGCTGGGACCAGACGCCACCGCATACCTCAGCCTAGGACGTGGGCGCACGCCGTGCGTCGCCGCCCGGTGCTGCCGTATGCGGTGAGGCCGCCTCCCGCACGCCCGCCTCGTCAGCGCCGGGCGAGCGACGCGACTCGTCGGCCCGGACGGCGACCACGCCGCCGACGATGAGCAGTCCCCCGACGAGCTGGATCGGTGCCGGGAGCTCGGCGAGGACGATCCAGGCGAAGAGCACCGCGAAGAGCACCTCGGTCAGCGCGACGAAGGAGGCCACCTTCGGCCCGAGCAGCCGCACCGCGACGATGCCCGTGACGTAGGCGAACGCGGCGGCGACGAGGGCGATGACGAGGATGGGCACCCACCAGGGCACGACGATGCCGCTCAGCACGACCTCGGCTGCGCCCCTGGTCGTGTCGAGCAGCCCGCTCAGCCCGGCGGCCCACAGGGCGATCGCGCCGACCGCGAGGCCGCCACCCGCGAGTCCGAGCGCCGGGACATCGTCGTCGACGTGCGCGGCGAGGAGGAAGTAGAGCACGAGGCAGACCGCGGCGCCGAGACCCCAGAGCACACCGACGAGGCTCACGGTCGCCCCGGCACCGACGACGTCGAGCACGAGCAGCAGCCCGATGACGGCGAGCCCGACGCCGAGCACGGTGAGCCGGCGAGGCACCTGGCGGTGGCGGCCCCACAGCCAGAGCACGATCAGCACGGGCGCGAGGTACTCGAGGAGCAGGGCCACTCCGACCGACAGGTGGGTCACGGCGTAGAAGTAGGCGAGCTGGCAGCCGGCCACGCCCGTCAGGCCGTAGCCGACGACGACCCAGGCGTTGCGCCGCATCGCCGCCCACCGGCCGCGCAGGGCGAGGAGGGTCGGCACGAGCAGCACGAGCGCGGCCAGGGTGATCCGCAGCGTGACGACCGACCCGGGCGCCCAACCGGCGACGAGCAGCGACTTCGCGAAGGCTCCGGAGGTCGCGAAGGCCGCGGCCGACACGAGCGCGACCGAGAGCCCGACGACGGGGTGGCGCGGGGGCGCCTGGTGCAGCGTGGTCGGTGGAACGGCTGAGGCCGTCGCCACCACGACCGCGCGGTCGGCTCCCGTCACGCCTCCAGGTCCGGCCACGACTCCACCTCGTTCTTGTCCTGCGACCCGCCTCCCCGACGAAATGTCAGGAGCAAAGTAACTTAGACTCATGACGCTACTCGCCGTCGACGTCAGGAGTCAAGATGATCTTCACCCATGACACCGAGGTGGCCCTCGAGGCCGCGGCCGCGCTCGTCAACACGATGCCGGGCTCCGTTCCCGGTGACACCAGCGCCGACACCCTGACGACCGTGGGGCAGCTCGAGGCCCTCTTCGCGGCCCAGCACTGGACCGGCCGGTTCGACCGCGACGGGCGAGAGCTCGCTGAGGTGCGTGCCATGCGCCCCCGGCTCCGCGGGCTGTGGGAGGAGGGGGAGGCTGGGGTCGTCGAGCTCGTCAACACGTTGCTCGCCGAGTCGCGCGCCGTGCCGCAGCTCGTCGACCACGACGACGTCGGCTGGCACATCCACGCGACGGCCCCCGACGCGCCGCTGGCCCAGCGGATGGCCGTCGAGGCAGCCATCGCTGCGATCGACGTCGTGCGCGCGGGCGAGCTCGGCCGCCTGCGCATCTGCGAGGCGCACGACTGCGACGACGTCGTCATCGACCTCTCGCGCAACCGGTCGCGCCGGTTCTGTGAGGGCGGCTGCGCCGCCAGAGCGCACACAGCGGCCTACCGCGCGCGAGCCCGGAGAGCCGCAACAGAGGCGTAACGCCGACGAAACTCCTTGTGCCACAACGTCTGCGAGGTTCACAGCGGCGCCCTCACCGAGGACGCCCCGGCCACCAGCCCACGTCGCCCTCGTCCGGGCTGCCCGGTCTCGTCATGCAGGCACAGGAGCAACCACGTGACCCGTCTCGAACACCTCACACCACGGCGGATCGTCGCCGTCCTCGTCGTCCTCGCCCTCTGCGCCGCCACCGCGGCGGCGTCGTGGGCGCTCGGGCGGAGCACGTCCGGCTCGGTCGGGCCGGTCGGTTCGGCACCCGCCGGCCGTGTCCTCAGCCCCGCTCTCACCCCCGACCTCACGACCAACGTCGCCTACCAGCAGGCCCTCGTCGCCGCGCCGAGCGGCAAGCCGAAGGTGACCGTCATCGGCACCGGCGGCACGATCGCCGGCGTCGCCACCAACCGCGGCAGCTTCACGAACTACCGCGCCGGGCAGATCCCCATCGCCGACCTCGTCGACGACCTGCGACCGGAGATCGACGCGGTCGCGGACGTCGAGACCATCCAGTTCGGCAACAAGGGGTCGGGCGGCTACACGATCGCGGAGTTCCACGCCCTGACGCTCGCGGTCGACAACGCGCTCAAGACGTCCGACGGCGTCGTGGTGACGAGCGGCACCGACACGATGGAGGAGTTCGCCTACTGGCTCGACCTCACGGTCCGCAGCCCCAAGCCGGTCGTCATGACCGGCGCGATGCGTCCGACCGCAGCCGGCACCGTCGACGGCCCCGGCGTCATCGGCGCCGATGGCCCGGCCAACCTCTACAACGCGATCACCCTGGCCGGCAGCCGCGTCACGACGTGCTTCGGCACCGTGCTCATGCTCGGCGACGAGTTCCACGCGGCCCGCGACGTCACGAAGACGAGCTCCTACCGCATGGACACCTTCCAAACCCGCGAGCTGGGCGTGCTCGGCTGGGTCGACGGCTCGAACATCAAGGTCGGACGGGCGCCGGCGCGCGTCGCCACGTGCGACAACCCGCAGCGCTGGGCGACGCCGTTCGACCTGTCGAAGATCGCGCCGACGGCCATCCCCCGCACCGAGATCGTCTACGGCTACCAGCAGGCCGGCGGCGAGGCGATCACCGGCTTCGCCGACGCGGGCGTCAAGGGCATCGTCACGGCGGGCACCGGCGCCGGCGGCCTCTCGGGCGCCCAGGGCACGGCGCGCACGGCAGCCGTCGCCAAGGGCGTCGTCTTCGTGAGCACGACCCGCACGGGGTCGGGCAGCGTCTACGGCGGCGCCACGGGCAGCGTCATCGCCGGTGACGACCTGCTGCCGCAGAAGGCCCGCCTGCTCCTCATGCTGAGCCTCGCCTACGCGCAGGGTGACGTCGACCAGGTGCGCACGTGGGTCACGACGATCGGCAACCCCGAGTGGGACACCCTGGCCGGCTCGGCCGGCACGCCCCCGGGGCAGCTCAAGCCCGCCGCGTGACGGGCTGACCCGCCGCACCCCGAGGCGGTATGCCGCTGGGCCCGGCCCAGCGGCATACCGCCTGTGGTGGGGGGTCGCACACGTCGAGGCGGCCGTCGGGTATGACTGTCGCGTGACACGACGGTGGCTCTTCGCCGACCAGCTCGGACCGCACTTCACGACGGGGCGCGGCGGGGTGCTGCTCGTCGAGAGTCGCGCCGCGCTGGGGCGCCGGCGCTACCACCGCCAGAAGCTGCACCTCGTGCTGTCAGCCCTGCGTCATCGCGCTGCCGAGCTCGGCGACTCCGCCGTGCTGCTGCGCACCGACACCTACGGCGAAGCCCTCGCCCAGCTCGGTGAGCCGGTTCGCGTGCACGAGCCGACGTCGTATGCCGCCGACGCCTTCGTGCGCGAACGGCTGGAGACCGGTGAGGTCGAGGGCGTCGACCCGACACCGGGGTTCAGCCTGCCCAAGGCGGACTTCGCCCGCTGGGCGGCCGGTAGGCGACAGCTGCGGATGGACGACTTCTACCGCTTCCAGCGCCAGCGGCTCGACCTCCTCGTCGAGGGTGACCGGCCCGTCGGCGGCCGGTGGTCCTTCGACGAGGACAACCGCAAGCCACCGCCGAAGGGGGCGGACACGCTCGGGGTGCCGGCGGCATACCGCCCTCGGGAGAGCGACATCGACGCCGAGGTGCGCGACGACCTCGACCGCTGGACCCGCGACGAGGGCCTCGAGACGGTGGGCGAGGACGGACCGAGGCTCTTCGCCGTGACCCGGCGGGAGGCCCTGGCCGCGCTGGAGCGTTTCGTCACACAGCGGCTGGGGGCCTTCGGCCCGCACGAGGACGCGATGCTGCGCGGCGACTGGGCCATGGCCCACAGCCTGCTGTCGGTGCCGCTCAACCTCGGGCTGCTGAGTCCCGTCGAGGTGGCCGAGCGGGCGGTGCAGGCGCTGCACGACGGGGACGCGGCGCTGCCCTCCGTCGAGGGCTTCGTGCGCCAGGTCATCGGGTGGCGTGAGTACGTCTGGCACACCTACTGGCACTTCGGACCCGCCTACCGGCGCCGCAACGGGCTCGGCGCCACGGCCGGCATACCGGCGTGGTTCGACGACCTCGAGGCAGACCGGGTCGACGCGGCCTGCCTGTCCGACGTGCTCGACGGGGTGCGCGACCGCGGCTGGGTGCACCACATCCCGCGCCTCATGGTGCTCGGCAACTGGGCCGCGCAGCGGGGCTACGACCCCGACGCGCTCACGGAGTGGTTCCAGACGCGCTTCGTCGACGGCTACGACTGGGTCATGCCGCCCAACGTCGTCGGCATGAGCCAGCACGCCGACGGTGGCGCCATGGCGACCAAGCCCTATGTCTCGGGCGGGGCGTACATCGACCGGATGAGCGACTACTGCGGGAGCTGCCGCTACAACCCGAAGAAGCGGGTGGGCGACGACGCCTGCCCGTTCACGGCTGGCTACTGGGCCTACCTCGACCGTAACGCCGACCGCCTCGCCGGCAACCACCGCATGGCGCGCCCGCTGCAGGGCCGCCACCGCCTGACGGACCTCGCCGCCCTCGTCGAGCAGGAGCGGGTCCGCGGAGACGACCCGCCCTGAGCCCTCGGGTCAGGCCTTGCCGTCGAAGAGGCTCGTGACGGAGCCGTCCTCGAAGACCTCCTTGATCGCCATCGACACGAGCGGCGCGATGGACAGCACGGTGAGCTTGTCGAAGCGGCGGTCGTCGGGGATCGGCAGCGTGTTGGTGACGACGACCTCGTCGACCTTGCAGGCCTTGAGTCGGTCGACCGCGGGGCCGGAGAGGATCGCGTGGGTCGCGGCGATGACGACGGCCTCGGCGCCCTGCTCCATGAGGGCGTCCGCCGCCTTGGTGATGGTGCCCGCCGTGTCGATCATGTCGTCGACGAGGATGCAGACGCGGCCCTTGATCTCACCGACGACGCGGTTGGCGACGACCTCGTTGGGGCGGTTGATGTCGCGGGTCTTGTGGATGAAGGCGAGCGGGGCGCCGCCGAGGCGCGAGCTCCAGTCCTCGGCGACCTTGATGCGACCCGCGTCGGGCGAGACGACGGCGAGGTCGAGGTGGCCGTACTTCTTCCCGACGTAGTCGGCGAGGATCGGCATCGCCATGAGGTGGTCGACCGGGCCGTCGAAGAAGCCCTGAATCTGCGCGGTGTGCAGGTCGATCGCCATGAGGCGGTTGGCGCCGGCCGTCTTGAAGAGGTCGGCCATGAGACGGGCGGAGATCGGCTCGCGCCCACGGTGCTTCTTGTCCTGGCGGGCGTAGCCGTAGAAGGGCAGGACGACGGTGATCCGCTTCGCCGAGGCGCGCTTCAGCGCGTCGATCATGATGAGCTGCTCCATGATCCACTCGTTGATCGGCGACGTGTGGCTCTGGATGACGAAGGCATCGGAGCCGCGCACCGACTCCTCGTAGCGCACGTAGATCTCGCCGTTGGCGAAGTCGTAGGCGCTCGTCGGCACGAGCTCGGTGCCGAGCGCCGCGGCCACCTCCTGCGACAGCTGCGGGTGCGCCCGGCCGGAGAAGACCATGAGGTGCTTCTCGGTCGTCTTGTTGATGCCGCTCATCCGTTCGCGTCCTTCGGTTGGGTGGGCTCGTCGCTGGGCTGCTCGGTCGCGGGCTCGGTGGCGGGCTCGGTCGCGGGCTCGGTGGCGGGCTCGGTGCGCGCCGCGGAGGCAGCCGCCTGGGCGGCGCGGGCGGCCTCGTCGGTCTTCGTCCCCGCCCGCCGCCGCGCGACCCAGCCGTCGATGTTGCGCTGCTGCGCGCGGGTGACCGCGAGCTGGCCCGGGTCGACGTCGCTGACGACGGCGGAGCCGGCCGCGACGTAGGCGCCGTCGCCGATGGTGCGCGGCGCGACGATGACCGAGTTGCTGCCGATGAAGCTGTGCGCGCCGACCGTCGTGTGTCCCTTGGTCACGCCGTCGTAGTTGGCGAAGATCGTGCCGGCGCCGATGTTGGCGCCGGGTCCGACGGTCGCGTCTCCGCAGTAGCTGAGGTGCGGCACCTTCGCCCCTTCGGCGATCTGGGCGTTCTTCGTCTCGACGAAGCCGCCGATCTTGCCGCCCGCCCCGAGACGCGTGCCGGGCCGGAGGAAGGAGAACGGTCCGACGCTCGCGCCGGGACCGATCTCCGCGAGCTCGGCCTGGGTGCGCACGACGCTCGCGCCGTCGTCCACCTCGACGTCGCGCAGGGTCGTGTCCGGGCCGATGACGCAGTCGCGGCCGATCGAGGTCGCACCGAGGATCTGCGTGCCCGGGTGCACGACCGTGTCGGGACCGATCGTCACGTCGGCGTCGATCCACGTCGTCGCCGGGTCGATGACGATGGCGCCCTCGCGCATCGCGGCCTCGACCGTGCGGCGGTTGAGCTCGGCGCCGAGCCGGGCGAGCTGCACCTTGTCGTTGACGCCCTCGGTCTGCCAGAGGTCGTCGACGGGGTACGCGCGAACGCCGAGCCCGCGCGAGCGGGCGACGGCGATGACGTCGGTGAGGTACTTCTCGCCCTGCACGTTGTCCGTGCCGACCTCGGTGAGGGCGCTGCGCAGGACCACGGCGTCGAAGGCATAGAGCCCGCTGTTGACCTCCGCGATCTCGCGCTGCTCGTCGGTCGCGTCCTTCTGCTCGACGATGGCGGCGACGGTGCCGTCGCCGTCTCGCAGCACCCGGCCGTAGCCGGTCGGGTCGGGCAGCGTGGCCGTGATGAGGGTGACGGCGTCGTGGCTCGCCTCGTGGACGGCGACGAGGCCGTGCAGGGTCTCCGATGTGAGCAACGGCACGTCGCCGTAGGTGACGACGACGGTTCCCTCGAGGCCTTGGGGCAGCGCCTCGAGGGCGCACTCCACGGCGCGGCCGGTGCCCCTGACCTCGTCCTGGTCGGCGATGAGGACGTCGGGATCGTGCTCGAGCACGTGCTCGGCGACGCGGTCGCGCTCGTGGCGCACGACGACGGCGAGGTGCTCGGGCCCGATGCCCCGCGCAGCGCGCAGTGCGTGACCCACGAGCGAACGCCCGCCGATCGTGTGCAGCACCTTGGGGATCGTGGACTTCATGCGTGTGCCCTCACCAGCAGCGAGGACGATCACGGCGGTCGGCCGCGATTCGCTCACGGGCGCAGCTCCTTCGGCTCGGATGCAGTCGGGCGCCGACGCCCTTCCGAGACCGTGCTCCGAGGGGCGCCGCAGCCACTCTACTCGGCGGGGACGGCGCCTCCAGCCGGGTCGGGCCTGCCGCCGGTATGCCGCGGGGCGGGCTCCCCGGGTAGGAGTCGAACCTACGTCGCTAGTCCTGATTCAAAGTCAGGCGGGCCCTGCCGACAGACCAACCGGGGAACGTCACGCGCCGTGACGACGGCCGCGGCTGCGACCCGCTCGCGGGACCACCACAGGGTAGTGCAGACCGGGCCGCTGTCCTGACGTGTCCGCCTCGGGTCGGGAGGTGTCCTCGGGCGGCCCGACGGCGACGCGCCCGAGGGCGGGCGGGCGTCCGGACGCCGCGCTCGTGGACGGCACAATGGCGGGTGTGACTGCCGACCGAGCCGAGCGACCCGACCGAGGGCGCCCCCGTGCCCGGATGACCGGACCGGAGCGCCGCGAGCAGCTCATCCTCGTCGGCCGCAAGCTCTTCGCCGACAAGGGGTTCGAGGCGACGACCGTCGAGGAGATCGCCTCCAAGGGCAACGTCTCCAAGCCGGTGGTCTACGAGCACTTCGGTGGCAAGGAGGGCCTCTACGCGGTCATCGTCGACCGCGAGATCCAGGCCCTGCTCGGCGGCATCAACGCGGCGCTCGACGAGGGCGAGGGCGCGCGGGTCCTGCTCGAGCACGCCACCCTGGCCCTGCTCGACTACATCGAGTCCGACCCCGACGGCTTCCGGATCCTCGTGCGCGACTCGCCACCCGGGCAGTCGACGGGCTCCTTCGCGAGCGTGCTCGGCGACGTCGCGAGCCAGGTGGAGCACCTGCTCGCCTCCGCCTTCAAGCAGCGCGGCCTCGACCCCAAGTCCGCGCCGATCCACGCCCAGATGCTCGTCGGCATGGTCGCGCTCACCGGTCAGTGGTGGCTCGAGCAGCGCAAGTTCAAGAAGGACCAGGTCGCAGCACACCTCGTCAACCTCGCCTGGAACGGACTCTCCGGTCTCGACCGCTCGCCCCGCCTCATCAGCCGTCCGCGCCGCTGACCAGGCATCACCGGCATCACCGCATCACCGCATCACCTCGAATCAGGAGGGGCGTCAGCTCGGGACGACGACGGACTGCGTCACGGCGCCCGCGGCGTCGCGCACCCGGACGACGAGCGGCGCCGGCCCGCCGGTGCCGGACTGCATGAGCTGGATCTGGCCGCCGTCACCGACACAGGACAGGCTCGAACGCGAGCTCTGCGTGCACGTGAAGGTGCGGTTGCCGGCGGTGAGAGACCCGGCACCGCTCGCGGTCGAGACGGTGACCGTCAAGGCTCCCCCGCCCGCCGCGCCCGGCACCCGGAGCGAGATGCGGCTCGGGTCGCCACCTCCGAGCAGGCGCGCCGCCACGCCGGTTGCCGGCGGGGGCGCAGGTGCGGCCGATGTGGGCTGCGGCGCGGGGGCCGGGGCCCGCCGGACCGTCGTCGCCCCCGGGCGGGCCGTCGCAGCGCCCGTCACCCCCGACCCGGCGGCAGCGTTCTGCCCGGAGGGCACGCCCGCCGCGGACGTAGCGCTCGCAGTGGGGCTCGAGGTCGTGGTTCCGGTCGGCGTGATGGCGGTGGACGTGCTCGGTGTCGCTGTCGCAGCTGCTGATCCGGATGGCGACGATGATCCCGGACGCGCCGTCGCGGCCGGTGGCGTGTCGGACTGGCCGGAGGTCACCGCTGCCGCAACCAGACCGAGCGCGACGACACCGGCAGCGAGCAGCACTGCGACTCGCGACGCGGCCTGGCTCGACTCCGACACCGCACCGGCGCCCGGCCCCGTCCCTTCCCCGACAGAGCCGTCCGCAAGTGCTCCCGCTGCCGCCGGGTCCGGCGCCACTCCGGGCACCTCTCCCATCGCGGTGAGCGCCGCCGCTCCAGCACCCACGCCGGCCGCCCCTACTCCGGCGAAGCCCAGGGCCGCGGCGAGGCCCGACGAGCCGAATCCGACCGTCAGCACGAGCGGCACGACCAGAGCCGGGAACCCGCGCTGGATCTCGCGAAGGTCCGCGGCGACCGCAGCAGCATGGGGGCACGACGCGAGGTGCGCCTCCGCACGCTCGGTCTGACGGCGCGGGAGCCGTCCACGCACGAGGCGTCCGAGGCGCTCGATCGTCCAGCTGCACTCACGCGACTCGGCGTGCTCGAGGCACCGCTCGGCATACGCGTCGAGGTAGCCCGAGCGTAGCGACTCGCGCGCTCGCATCGCCCGCGAGCTCACGGCACCGGCCGTCATGCCGAGCATCGGCGCGACGACGCGCGGCGGCTCGCCCTCGACGGTCGTGTGCCACAGGACGCGCTGGTCCCGCTCGGGCAGCCCGGCGAAGGCGGCGCGCACGAGCTCGGTGTCGTAGAGCTCAGAGCCGCCGGCATCGCCCGTCTCGAGGGCGGTGTCGTCGGCGCCCTCGGCCGGCTCGGCGAGGCGCTCGAGGTCGTCGTCGGAGACCGGGAGGAGTCTCAGCTCGCGTCGGGTGTGGTCAGCCGCGACCGTGCGCACCGTCGTGAGGAAGTACGCCCGGAAGTGCTCGTCGGGCCCACGCCCCGACTGCAGCAGGGTGAAGATCTTCGTCGCGGCCTCGGCGACGATGTCCTCGGCAGGGGTGCGGCCTCCGTGCTTGCCGGCCACGCCGTAGGCAGCGGGCAGGTGGCGTCGCCACAGCTCGCCGTAGGCCTCGGCCGACCCCGCACGGGCCTCGCGCAGGAGCACCTCGTCCGGTGCCGACTCCCACGCGTCCCTCGACCACAGAGCCGTCTCGGCCGACACCAGCGTCCCCTCGGTTCACCTTGCGCGTCCCGCTGGCGCCTCGATCCGGACGCGTCACCGGGGCTCCGGGTGGGTGCCGGAGCGGCCCCAGTGTGCCAACACCACGGCGGCAGGTCGAGCCGGAGCCTGCCGCGGTTGCGTCCTTCCGCATGACCCCCTCCACGAGACCATGCGGAAGGACGCGCCGACCGACACCGTGCGGACCACTGCCGTCCCCGTCAGCGTCCTCGTGCGGCCCCTCCCCTGACGATGCAGGGCCACCACGGTGTCGACCTCCATGAGACGTCACCGACCCCGTTCCATGACGCACTTTTCGCAGAATCCGCGGGTCAGCCCGGCAGCTGGGCCACCGCGAACGTCCGCGTGAACGGGAAGAGCACGACTCCGTCGCGCCGGGGGTACGCCGCCTCGAGCTCGCGCTCGTAGGTGGCGAGGAAGGCCTCGCGCTCGGTCTCGTCCGTCAGCACGCCGAGCACGGGGCGCAGACCCGTGCCCCGCACCCACTCGAGCACCGGGTGGGGTCCGTCGGGTGCTGCACCCAGCACGTGGAAGTAGGTCGTCTGCCACACGTCAACGTCGTGGGTGTGGGCGAGGAGGAGGGCGGCATACGTCTCCGGTCGAGCGACGGCGTCGGCGCGGTCGAGCCCGTCCTGCAGCTCGTCGGCCCGCGGGTGCCGGGCCGCGACCTCACGCATGATCCGGTGCGAGGGCGCGTCGAAGTTCGCGGGCACCTGCATCGCGAGCACCCCTGCGGGGGCGAGCGCCTCGAGCCAGCGGGGCAGCAGGCGCAGGTGGGTCGGCACCCACTGCAGGACGGCGTTCGTGACGAGCACGTCGATGGGGCCGGACTCGCTCGGGTCCCAGCTCTCGGCGGCCGCCTCGACCCAGTCGACGCGGCCGGTGGCGTCGAGCTCGCGGGCCCGGGCGAGCATCTCGGGTGAGCTGTCGATGCCGACGACGTGAGCCGAGGGCCACCGGTCGGCGAGAGACAGGGTGAGCTCGCCCGGACCGCAGCCGAGATCGACGACGCGCTCGGGGCTGTCACTCGGCACGCGGGCCAGCAGGTCGTGGAAGGGCCGGCCGCGGTGGTCGCCGAACACGGCGTACTGCGCCGGGTCCCAGCGGCCGTCGCCGGACGCGGGGCGCTCCTGCTCGTGGACGGTCGGCGGCGTGGCGTCGAAGGTGCTCATGCGGGTGCCCGTTCTTTTGATGTCAAGAGTCTTGATGGTGACTAGAGTTGATGGCATGGCGAAGGATCCGGGCCGTCGCGACGACGTCGACGCGATCGTCGCTGCGTGGCGGCGTGAGCGACCCGACCTCGACGTCAGCCCGCTCGAGGTCCTCTCTCGGGTCTCGCGCCTGGCCCGGCGGCTCGACCTCGCCCGTGGCTCGGCCTTCTCCGAGCACCAGCTCGAGGGCTGGGCCTTCGACGTGCTGTCGGCGCTGCGGCGCGCCGGTAAGCCCTACGAGCTCTCGCCGGGCCAGCTCGTGCAGCAGACGCTCGTCACCTCGGGCACCATGACCAACCGGGTCGACCGGCTCGAGCGCAGCGGCTACGTCGAGCGTCGCCCCGACCCGGGCGACCGCCGCGGTGTGCTCGTGCGCCTGACGACGGCGGGGCGCGACGTCGTCGACTCCGCCATGGCCGACCTCATCGAGCAGGAGAAGTCGCTGCTCTCCGAGCTGTCCGAGGCCGACCGCCGCGAGCTCGCGCGCCTGCTGCGGCGCATGCTGGCACCGCTCGAGGCGCGTCCGGGCGAAGCCCGCTGACCGCGACCGCTCCGCCCGTCGGACCGGACTCACGGCTGCGCCTGCTGGAACTCGAGGCGGTTGCCGACCGGGTCGCTCGTGTGGAAGCGGCGCAGGCCCGGGATGGCGTCGTCCCACCGCACCGGCACCCCCGCCGCCTCGACCGCCGCTGCGAGCCGGTCGACGTCAGCGACGGCGATTCCGGGGTGCGCCTTGAGGGCCGGCGCGAAGGGGTCCTCGATGCCGACGTGCAGCTCGGCGGATCCCGCGCGGAACCACGCTCCCCCGCGGGCCTGCAGCGCCTCCGGCTTCGTGACCTCGGTCATGCCGAGCACGCCGACGTAGAAGGCACGCATGGCGTCCTCGCAGCCCGCCGGACCCGACACCTGGACGTGGTGCAGTCGCATCTCCATGCATCCAAAGTATCTTGACATCAAGATACTTTCAAGACATGTGTGCCCCTTCACGGGCGAGGCAGAGTCAGCCGGCGGTCTCGGCAGCCTCGAGCCACTCGAGCTCGAGGAGCTCACGCTCCTCGACGACCTCGCGCAGGCGTGCCGTGAGGTCGTCGAGCGCGGAAGGGTCGGTCGCCTTCTCGACCATGTCCGCGTGCAGCCGCGCCTCGCGCTCCCCCAGTCGGGCCAGCTGCTTCTCGACCCGTGCCATGACCTTGCGCGCCTCACGCACCTGTGCCGGATTGGACGCCGGCGCAGCGGCTTCCGACGGCCCCGCAGGCGATGTGCCGCCGGCAGCCGCGGTCGCCCCCCGAGCCGGTATGCCGTCCGGCCGGGTCGCGCGCGCCTGCGCGGCCGCGCGCAGCCGGAGGTACTCCTCGACGCCTCCCGGCAGGTCACGCAGCGTGCCGTCGCCGAGCAGGGCGAGCTGGTGGTCGCACACGCGCTCGAGCAGGTAGCGGTCGTGGGAGACGACGATGAGCGTGCCGGCCCAGCCGTCGAGCACGTCCTCGAGCGAGGTGAGGGTCTCGATGTCGAGGTCGTTGGTCGGCTCGTCGAGGATCAGCACGTTGGGCTCGGTGAGGAGCAGCCTCGTCAGCTGGAGACGGCGACGCTCACCACCGCTGAGGTCGCTGACGCGCGACTGCTGCCGCCCGCCCGGGAAGCCCAGGCGCGTGGCGAGCTGGCTCGCGCTGATCTCCTTGCCGCCCAAGGTGGTCCACTGCTTGACGTCCTCGATCGCCTCGATGACGCGCCACTGCTCGAAGCGCTCGAGCTCGCGCACCTCCTGGGTGAGGAAGGCGATGGCGACGGTCTTGCCGATCTTGCGGCGGCCGGCGGCCAGGGGCACCTCGCCCGTGAGCGCGCGCAGCAGGGTCGACTTGCCGGCGCCGTTGACTCCGACGATCCCGACCCGCTCTCCCGGCGCGAGGCGCCAGGTGACGTGGTCGAGCAGACGACGTTCGTTCGGCGGTTCGCCGAGCACGACGGTGGCGTCCTCGAGGTCGAGCACGTCCTTGCCCAGCCGGCGGCTGGCGAAGGAGGCGAGCTCGACGCTGTTGCGGGGGGCCGGCTCGTCGGCGATGAGGGCGTTGGCCGCGTCGATGCGGAACTTGGGCTTGCTCGTGCGGGCCGGCGGACCCCGGCGCAGCCACGCGAGCTCCTTGCGCATGAGGTTGGCCCGCCGGTCGGCTGCGAGCCCGGCGAGGCGGTCGCGCTCGGCCTTCGCGAGGACGTAGGCGGCATACCCACCCTCGAAGGCGGTGACGCCACCGGACTCGACCTCCCACGTCATCGTGGCGTAGGCGTCGAGGAACCAGCGGTCGTGGGTGATCGCCACGGTCGCGTTGCCCGGGCGGGGGCGCTGGGTCGCGAGGTGGTGCGCCAGCCAGGCAACCCCCTCGACATCGAGGTGGTTGGTCGGCTCGTCGAGGAGGAGCAGCTCGGGGTCGGCGACGAGCAGGCGCGCGAGGGCGAGGCGTCGGCGCTCGCCGCCCGACTTGGGGCCGACGAGGCTGTCGAGCCCGCCCATGCCCTCGGCCCCGGTGCCGCCGAGCAGGCCCGTCAGCACGTCTCTCATGCGCGGGTCGCCCGCCCACACGTGCTCGGGCAGGTCGCCGAGCACGGCCTCGTGGACGGTCCACCCGGGGTCGAGCGCGTCGACCTGGGAGAGCATGCCGATGCGGATGCCCTCGGCGCCGCCCTGCTTCGTGATGCGACCGGAGTCGGGCTCCTGCAGTCCCGCCATGACGCGCAGCAGGGTCGACTTGCCGCCGCCGTTGACGCCGACGACGCCGATGCGGTCACCGGTCTGCACACCGAGACTGACCTCGTCGAGCACGTGCGCCGTGCCGAAGACGAGCGAGACGCGTTCGAGGGAGACGAGATTGGCCATGGCGCAGCCGACTCTATGCCCAACCCCGATCGAGAGAGCAATCCGTCGCCCCCCACCCCATCGACAGAGCAGTTCGTCGGCCCGCGTGGGCCCTCAGGCCAATCGAAAGAGCAGTTCGTCGCCGTCGAGCGCGCCCGCGCGGCCCGGGGAAGGGCGACGAACTGCTCTTTCGATTCAGGTGCGGGGGGCGCCGACGACGTGGGCGCCGTGGACGGGACCCTTGGCCCGCCGGAGGTCGCGACACAGGTCGGCGGCCGCGAGCGACACCGACAGGTCGAGCGAGGCCTCGTGGCTCTCGGTGAGGAAGGCCACCGTCGGCCCCGAGCCCGACACGATGCCGCCGAGCGCACCGAACTCGACGCCGGCGTCTCGCAGCTCCTTGAGGTCGGGGCGCAGCGAGAACGCCGCGGGCTCGAGGTCGTTGTGCAGTGCCGCGCCGAGGGCAACCGGGTCGCCGCTGCGCAGTGCCCCCATCAGCTCCGGGCTGACCTGCGGCTCGGGCATGTCGGTCGCGCTGCCGGTGAGGTCGCGCAGCCGGTCGCACTCGGCGTAGACCGCGGGCGTCGACAGGCCCACGTCGCTGATCGCGAAGACCCAGTGGAACGTGCCACGGGCCAGCACCGGCGCGAGCTGGTCGCCGCGGCCGGACCCCATCGCGTTGCCGCCCGTGAGAGGGAACGGGACGTCGCTGCCGAGCGTGGCGGCGAGCTCGGCGAGCTCGTCGCGCATGAGGCCGAGGCCCCACAGCTGGTCGCAGGCGAGCAGGGCGGCCGCGGCGTCGGCCGAGCCGCCCGCCATGCCGCCGGCCACCGGGATGTCCTTGTCGATGCGGATGGAGAGCTTCTCGTCGACGTCCCACTGCTCGGCGACGAGCTTGGCGGCGCGGACGGCGAGGTTGTCGCCGTCGGTGGGGATGAGGGCGGCATACGTGCCGGTGGGGACGACCTGCCACTCGTCCCACCGGGTCACGGAGATCTCGTCGTGCAGTGACACGGCCTGGAAGACCGTGGCGAGGTCGTGGTAGCCGTCGGGGCGACGGGGCCCGACGCGCAGCTCGAGGTTGACCTTCGCCGGCGCGCGGACGGTGACCGCTCCGGGCAGGGTCGGGGCGACGGTCATGCGGTCACCCTACGGGGCCGGGGCATCGAGCGCCGCTGCCGCCTCGGCGATGCGCGCGAACGCCGTGATGTCGAGCTGCTCACCGCGGGTGCGCGGATCGATGCCGGCAGCGACGAGCGCCGTCTCGGCGCGCGCCGCCGAGCCTGCCCACCCCGCCAGCGCGGCCCGCAGCGACTTGCGGCGCTGTGCGAAGGCGGCGTCGATGCACCGGAAGACGTCCTCACGGCTGGCCGTCGTCTGCGGCGGGTCGCGGCGCACGATCGAGACGAGCCCCGAGTCGACGTTCGGTGCGGGCCAGAAGACGGTGCGACCCACCTTGCCGGCGAGCTCGACGTCGCCGTACCAGGCCGCCTTGAGGCTCGGCACGCCGTAGGTCTTGCTCCCCGGCGCGGCAGCCAGCCGCTCGGCGACCTCGAGCTGCACCATGACGAGGACCCGCTGCAGCGACGGGAAGTGCTGGAGGAAGGACAGCACCACCGGCACGGAGATGTTGTAGGGCAGGTTGGCGACGAGCGCCGTCGGGTCGGGCCCGGGCAGCTTGGTCACGGTGAGCGCGTCGGCCGCGACGAGGCGCAGCCGGTGCACGTTGCCCGGTTGCAGGTCACGCACCGTCTCCTCGAGCGCCGCGGCGAGGCGCGGGTCGACCTCGACGGCCGTGACGTGCCGCACGACGGGCAGCAGCGCGAGCGTCAGCGACCCGAGACCGGGGCCGACCTCGACGACGACGTCGTCGGGGCCCACGCCCGCGACGCGCACGATCTTGCGAACGGTGTTGGGGTCGACGACGAAGTTCTGCCCCCACTGCTTGGTCGGGCGCACCTCGAGCCGCTCAGCGAGGGCGCGGACCTGCGCCGGCCCGAGCAGCACGGCGTCTGACGCCGCTGGTGCGCTGTCGGCGCCGCCCTTCTTCGTCATGCCCTCACCCTAGGGCCACGACCGAAAGAGCAATCCGTCCGACGCCAGGTGAACCGGGCGGACCCCCGGAGGGGCGGACGGATTGCTCTTTCGATCAGGCTGTCGCGCGGTCAGGCGCGGCGATGCCGGTCACGCAGGTCAGGGCGCGATCAGGCGCAACCCCACGGGCTGGTGCCCGCCTTGGCGTAGAGCCGGTTGGCGACGGTGATCTGCTCCGCACGCGATGCGAGGTCGGCACGTGGGGCGAAGTCGCCACCGCCGTTGGAGAGCCACGTCGAGGTGAGGAACTGCAGGCCGCCGTAGTAGCCGTTGCCGGTGTTGATCGACCAGTTGCCGCCCGACTCGCACTGGGCGATGGAGTCCCACATGGCGGCGCGGGCGAGGTTGATGCCGGCGCCGGAGGTCGAGCCGCCCGAGCTGCTCGGCGCAGGTGCCGCGGCGGGGCGCTTCTTCGTGCCGACGAGCACGACGGCGTCGACGGGCTTCTTCGTCACGACGGAGGAGACCTCGGTCGTCGAGATGACCTTGCCGTCCTTGAGGGTGCGACGCTCGGTGACGGTGCGCACGCCGGCGACACCCTTCGTCACGACCTTCGTCTGGTCGGTGTAGAGGTCAGCCGACTTCTTCTTCGTCGTCGAGTAGCCGATGGCCACCGTGCGCTTGACGTCCTTGGTCGTGAGGCGCTCGACGGCGATCTTGGCGCCGGAGGTGAGCTGCGTCGTCACGGGCGGGTTGACCTTGTCGGCCTTGCCGAGGGTCACGCCGAGCTGGCGGAGGGCCTCGCCGACGGTCGCCGCGGTGATCGTCTTGGTGGTCGTCTTGCCGTCGACGGTCACGGTGACCGACTTCGGCGTGACGACGGTCAGGGTCAGTCCCTGGCGACCGATCGTCTGCGAACGCGACACCGACAGGCGGGCACCCTCACCACGGAGGCCGAGGGCCAGCAGGGCGCCGTCGACCGTGGTCTCGGTCGTCGTGACCGTGCGGGTCTTGCCGTCGACCGTGAGGGTGAGCGTGCGGGCGTACTTCACGACGACGTTGTCGCCGTCGTTGAGGGGGGCGTCGACGGCCGGGACGACGACGTCGCCCGGCTTGACGGTGATGCCCTGGCTGTCGAGCAGGTCGCCCACGGTCGTGCCGAAGACGTGGGCGGCGGTTGCGGTGCCGTCGACCGAGAGGTTGACGGCCTTGTCGAGCTGGGTGGCGCCCACGGCTCCGCCGGTCAGGATGACTGCGGCGCCGGTGGCGGCGATGATCTTGATGTTGCGTGAAAGCACGGTGCTCCGAACGTCGAACGATCCGGGTGCAGCGCGCTCTCGATCGCTCCTCCTCACGGCGTCGGAAGGAGGTCGATGCGGGGCAGCATCCGGCCAACAGTCCACCAATGTGGCGGATCGCCGACGGTAAGGTCAAATTTCGGTAACGGGGGCCCTCCCCGCTGGA
Source organism: Humibacillus xanthopallidus (assembly GCF_006716675.1). Taxonomy (GTDB): domain Bacteria; phylum Actinomycetota; class Actinomycetes; order Actinomycetales; family Dermatophilaceae; genus Humibacillus; species Humibacillus xanthopallidus_B. Next base: position 658,642 of record NZ_VFPM01000001.1, read on the forward strand.
CGCCCGATCCGGGGTGCGCTAAGCGGATTGTCCGATTCGCTCGGCGTCCCACGGACCGTAGACGCGCTCGCTGTTGTCGGACACCGCCCGGCACAGCGTCGGCACGTCGACGGTGAGGACCGCGGCCATCGCCCGCAGGGTCACCGGCACGAGGAACGACGCGTTCGTCGCCCCGCGATACGGGGAGGGCGCGAGGTAGGGCGCGTCGGTCTCGACGAGCACCCGGTCGAGCGGGATCGCGGTCAGGGCGTCGCGCAGCGAGCGGGCGTTCTTGAAGGTCACGGTGCCGGCGAAGCTGAGGTAGTAACCACGCTCCGCGCACTCGCGCGCCATGGCGAGGTCGCCGGAGAAGCAGTGCAGCACCGTGTGCTCGGGCGCGCCCTCCTCGTCGAGGATGCGCAGCACGTCGGCGTGGGCGTCCCGGTCGTGGATCTGCAGGGCCTTGCCGACGCGCTTGGCGAGGTCGATGTGCCAGCGGAAGCCGTCCTGCTGCACCGGCACCCCCTCGGGGCCCGTGCGGAAGTAGTCGAGCCCCGTCTCCCCGATGGCGCGGATGCGGTCGTGGGCGGCGCACGCCTCCACCTCGGCATAGGCGGCCTCCAGCCGACCCGCTGCCGCAAGTCGCGGAACTTCGTTGGGGTGCAAGGCGATTGCGCCGACGACTGCCGTATGACGTTCGATGGCGTCCATCGTGAAGCGGATGCCTTCGAGGTCGCACCCCACCTGGACGAGCCGCGTCACGCCGACCGCCTGGGCCCGCCGCACCGCCTCGGCCACGTCGAACGGCTCGTCACCCTCGCGGGTGATGTCGAGGTGCACGTGGTTGTCGACGACGTCGATCGGCAGGCGGTCGGGCAACGTCTCCGGCAGGCCCCGCTGGCCCGACTGCTGCGGGCTCATGCTGAGGGCGTCTCGCCGTCGGCTGGCGACTCGCCGGCACCCTTGGACCCCGCCATCTTCGGGGCCGCCATCTTCGGCGCCGCGAGGGGGTCGGTGTGGTGGCGCGTGCCCCCGGGAGCCGCGTCGCCCAGCCGGGAGCGCTCGTCCTCGATGACCTGCTCGGGGTCGAGCTTGACGAAGACTCCGGTCGGCTTGGCGATGGGCGTGCCGACGACGACGGGACGCGACTCCCACCGCGGCGTCGAGGAGTACTCACCGGTGATCACCGGGTAGCTACGGGTGTCGTCGTCGAGGTCGCGGACGACCTCGAGACGAGGCATGGGCATGAACTCTCCCTCGCCCCCGAGGACCGCATGTACCCGGTTCGCGGCGTGCGGCAGGAAGGGTGAGATGAGCGTATTGATATCTGAGACGGCTTGGGCCAGCGTGTGGAGCACGGTCGAGAGCCGCTCGCGCTCGTCGTCGCCCTTGAGCTTGAACGGCTCGGTCTTCGACACGTACGCGTTGGCCTCGCCGACGACGCGCATCACCTCGGCGAGCGCGGCCTTCTGCCGGTGCCTCTCCAGCGAGGCGCCCACCGTCGCGAACGCACCCCGCACGGTCGCGAGCAGCTCCTCGTCGACGGGCTCCGCGGCATACGGGCTCGGGACCTCGCCGAAGCTCTTGGCGATCATCGCGGCGGTGCGGTTGACGAGGTTGCCCCAGCCCGCGACGAGCTCGCTGTTGTTGCGCTGGACGAACTCGGCCCAGCTGAAGTCGGCGTCCTGGTTCTCGGGGCCGGCCGCGCAGATGAAGTACCGGATCGGGTCGGGTCCGTAGCGCGCGACGATGTCCTGGACGTAGATGACGTGCTTGCGGCTCGTCGAGAACTGCTTGCCCTCGAGCGTCATGAACTCGCTCGCCACGACCTCGGTCGGCAGGTTGAGGACGCCGTACTCCCCCGGCTCGCCGCCCTTGTCGCCGCGGCCGGCGTAGCCGAGCAGCTCGGCCGGCCAGATCTGGCTGTGGAAGGTGATGTTGTCCTTGCCCTGGAAGTAGTAGGACACCGCCGACGGGTCGTTCCACCACTCGCGCCAGCGCTCCGCGTCGCCCGTGCGGCGGGCCCACTCGATGGAGGCCGAGAGGTAGCCGATGACGGCGTCGAACCACACGTAGAGGCGCTTGGTCGGGTTGTCCTCCCAGCCCTCGAGCGGGATCGGGATGCCCCAGTCGATGTCGCGCGTCATCGCGCGCGGGCGGACGTCCTTGAGGAGGTTCTTGCTGAACTTGATGACGTTGGGGCGCCACGTGCCCGACGCCTCGCGGCCGTCGAGCCACTCCCCGAGCGCGCCGGCGAGCGCCGGGAGGTCGAGGAAGAAGTGCTGGGTCTCGACGAACTCCGGCGTCTCTCCGTTGATCTTGCTGCGCGGGTTGATCAGCTCGTCGGCGTCGAGCTGGTTGCCGCAGTTGTCGCACTGGTCACCGCGCGCCTCGGGGAAGCCGCAGATCGGGCAGGTGCCCTCGATGTAGCGGTCGGGCAGCGTGCGACCGGTCGACGGGCTGATCGCGCCGCGCGTCGTCTGCTCGATCATGTAGCCGTTGGCGTGGACCTGACGGAACAGCTCCTGCACGACGGCGTAGTGGTTGCGCGTCGTCGTGCGGGTGAAGAGGTCGTAGGAGAGGCCGAGGTCGGTGAGGTCCTGGGCGATGACGGCGTTGTACTTGTCGACGAGCTCCTGCGGCGTGAGGCCCTCCTCCTCGGCGAGGACGAGGATCGGCGTGCCGTGCTCGTCGGTGCCGCTCACCATGAGGACGTCGTGCCCCGCCATCCGCATGTACCTGCTGAAGACGTCGGAGGGCACACCGAAACCGGCGACGTGGCCGATGTGGCGCGGGCCGTTGGTGTACGGCCAGGCGACGGCAGACAGGACATGACTCATGCGCTGAATCCTAGGCGGGCGCGAGACGCGGTCGCGCAGCACCGGTGCCGTGCAACGAGATCTGGCGCGGGCGGCGGCGAAGGAGTAGGACGGATGGATGACTGGACACGTGGCACGAGCAGAGGTCATCGTCGCGAGGCACCCGAGCGCCGTCTGGACGGTCCTCACCGACCCCGAGCAGGTGCGCCGGTGGATGGTGGGCACCACCCTGACGACGGACTGGCAGGTCGGCAGCCCCATCACCTGGCAGGGCGAGATGGACGGCAGACCCTACGAGGACAAGGGCGAGGTGCTCGAGGTCGAGGCCCCGAGCCGCCTGCGCGTCACGCACTACAGCCCCCTCATGGGCCAGGAGGACCGGCCGGAGAGCTACCACACCATCACCTACACGCTGACCCCGACGCGGGACGGCCGCACGACGGTCGCGCTCGAGCAGGACGGCAACGACTCGGCCGAGCAGGCTGAGCAGTTCTCGCAGAACTGGCAGCAGATGCTCGAGAGCCTGAAGCAGACAGCCGAGTCCTGACGCACGCTCGGTCTCGTCCCAGCCCCGGCTGGCACGAGATGACACGACACGACGACGGCGCCGCCCCAGCAGGGACGGCGCCGTGGTCGTGTCGCGTCAGCTCAGTCGGTGAAGTTGACCTCGAGCGTGATCGGCACCTTGAGGGCCTGGCTGACAGGGCAGCCCTCCTTGGCGGCCTGGGCGGCCTGCTCGAACTGCTCCTTCGTCAGACCGGGCACCTTGCCCGTCACCGTCAGCGCGACGCCCGTGATGCCGGTGCCGGGCACGAAGCTGACTGCCGCCTTGGTGTCGATCGTCTCCGGCGGGGTGCCCGCCTGGGCGAGACCGTGCGACAACGCCATCGAGTAGCACGTCGAGTGGGCGGCCGCGATGAGCTCCTCGGGGCTGGTCAGCCCGTTCGACTCGTTTGCACGCGCGGCCCACGTGACGTCGTGGCTGCCGAGCTCGGACGACTCGAACGTGACCTTGCCGGCGCCCTCCATGAGGGAGCCCTCCCAGTGGGCCGAGGCGTTGCGGATGACTGCCATGTGCTGATCCTCCAGTGAAGTCGGTCGTGTCACGGTCAGGGACGGATGGCCCCTACCTCCACCCAAGCCGCAACCACCGACGGTGACAAGGGCCGCCGTCAGCCCTTGGCGACCGCCGCGTCGTAGAGCGCCTTCTTGGACAGCCCGGTGCGGCCCGCCACGTCGGCGGCGACGTCCTTGAGGCGCTCGCCTGCAGCCACCCGCTCCCGTATGCCGTCCAGCGCGTCCTCGACCGACGTGACCACACGCTCGGCCCCCGCCACGACGACCGTGATCTCGCCGCGCACGCCCTCGGCGGCCCACTCGGCCAGCTCGGCCAGGGTGCCGCGCCGCACCTCCTCGTAGGTCTTCGTCAGCTCGCGGCAGACCGCAGCGCGTCGCGTCGGGCCGAACGCCTCTGCCATCGCCGTGAGGGTCTCGGCCAGCCGGTGCGGCGCCTCGAAGTAGACGAGGGTGCGCCGCTCCTGAGCCGCCTCGGCGAGCACCCGGGCCCGCTCCCCCGCCTTGCGGGGCAGGAAGCCGTCGAACGCGAAGCGGTCGACAGGCAAACCGGACACGGCGAGCGACATGAGGACCGCGCTCGGCCCGGGAACGCACGTGACGCGGATGCCCGCCTCCACCGCAGCGGCGACGAGGCGGTACCCGGGGTCCGAGACGGACGGCATACCGGCGTCGGTGACGACGACGACGCGCTCACCCGCGACGAGGCGCTCGACGAGCTCGGGCGTGCGGGACGCCTCGTTGTGCTCGTGGTAGCTGAGCACGCGCCCGGTCGGCGTGACCTCCAGCGCGGCAAGGAGCCGCTTCAGGCGGCGGGTGTCCTCGGCGGCGATGACGTCAGCGGTCGCGAGCTCCTCGCCGAGCCGCGGGGCCGCGTCGCGCGGGTCGCCGATCGGGGTGGCGGCGAGGACGAGGGTGCCGGTGCTCATGGCGTCATCCTCGCAGCCGCCGGGAGACGGACCACCACGCCGGCTGGGCCAGCGCGCCGGGTGGGCGCTGCATTCGGGCGTGTCAGGGGCGTCGCCCCGTTGAGGGTGTCACGGCCGGCGCGGAGGGGTAGATGTAGGTCAAGCACCAGGTTCGTGTCGCCGGCAGGCCCGACCGCAGGAGGAACCCCATGCCCCAGGATGCTGACGCCCCCGCCACGGCGGACGCGAGCGCTGACGAGACGGTCGAGAAGCCCGTCGTCGTCTCCAGGATCGACGACAAGGACGAGCACGACATCCGCGTGCAACAGATCATCGACGAGCTGGCGCGCACCTCCGAGGGTCGCCCGCACGCCGACGTCGTGGCGGAGCTCGTCGACCGGATCGCGGGCGCCGGACTCCAGGCGATGCCGAGGCCCTGGCTCGACGCGGTCGCGGCCTCGGCGATCTGCGGCAACGCCTACGTCGTGTCGCGCACCTCTGCCGCACTCTCCGACGTGCCGCAGCCCGAGACCCGGGCCCGGCAGGAGGAGATCACCTGAGGTTCGCCACCGTCGCCGTCTCACGGCGGCGTCCCGATGGTGGGACAGGAAACCCGCTCGAAACGTCCACGCGGTACCACTGGTTCATGAGCACCCAGGGCCGCACCACGACCGAGCAGCTGATCGAGGCCGACCGCCGTGAGCCGAACGTCGCGACGTTCGCCGCCGGCGTCTCCTCGGCGCAGCAGCACGCCGCCCTCCGCGCGTCGGTGCGCCAGCTCGGCGCGCTGCTCGGCGAGGCGCTGACCCGGCACGAGGGCCCAGAGCTGCTCGACCTCGTCGAGCGCGTCCGCCGGCTCGCCCGCCAGCCCGAGGACGACCAGCTGCGCGCGACCCTCGCCGGGGTCGACGCGAAGACGGCGGTCGTGCTCGCCCGAGCCTTCACCGCCTACTTCCAGCTCGTCAACGTCACCGAGCAGCTCCACCGGTGGCAGGAGGTGACGGCGGTCGACGAGGGTCCGCTCGCGTCGGCTGTCGGCCGCATCGGCCACGCCCTGGAGGACGGCAGCCTCGACCGCGACCTGCTCGTGCGCGTGCTCCAGCGGCTGGAGTACCGCCCCGTCTTCACCGCGCACCCGACCGAGGCGACCCGGCGGTCGGTCACCGACCTGCTGCGGCGGATCGCCGACACCGTGCAGGCCATCGAGGACCCTCGCCGCCCGGCGGCCGACCTGCCGCGGCTCCAGCGACGCCTCGCCGAGCTCGTCGACCTGCTGTGGCAGACCGACGAGCTGCGCATCGTGCGCCCCGAGCCCACCGACGAGGCACGCACCGCCATCTACTACCTCCACACGATCGCCGCCAGCGTCGTGCCCGACCTGCTCGCCGAGCTCGACCGCACGCTCGCGACCATCGGCATCGAGCTGCCGCCGCAGGCCCGCCCACTGCGCTTCGGCGCCTGGGCCGGCGGCGACCGCGACGGCAACCCCAACGTCACGCCCGCCGTGACGCTCGAGGTCATCGGCCTGCAGCACGACGCCGGCCTGCGCGAGATCATCGCCGGCGTCGAGGAGCTGCTCTCGGAGCTCTCGTCGTCGACCCGAGTCGTCTCGGTGACGGACGAGCTGCGGGCGAGCCTCGAGCGCGACGCCGAGGCCCTGCCCATCACCTACAACGCTGTGAGGCGGCTCAACGCCGAGGAGCCCTACCGCCTCAAGCTGAGCTTCGTGCGGGTGCGTCTCATGCGCACCCGCGACCGCCTCGCCCACGGCACACCGCACGAGCCGGGGCGTGACTACGCCGGCTTCGACGAGCTGCTCGCCGACCTCGTGCTCATCCGCGACTCGATGCGTGCCGGTGGCGCCGAGCTGACGGCCGACGGCTCGATCCTGCGGCTGACGCGCACCGCCACCGCGATCGGTCTCGGCCTCGCGACGCTCGACATCCGCGAGCACAGCGACAAGCACCACGCCGCACTCGCCGACCTCTACGACCGCATCGGCGAGCTCGAGCCGCCGTATGCCGCCCTAGACCGGCCCGCACGCATCGCCCTCCTCTCGCGCGAGCTCGGCTCCAGGCGCCCCCTGACAGGCACGGGCGTCACGGACCTCGGCGTCGCCGCCGCGGCCTCGCTCGACCTCATGACGACCATCCGCACGGCGCTCGACACCTACGGCCCGGAGGTCATCGAGACCTACATCGTGTCGATGACGCACGACATCGACGACCTCTTCGCCGTCGTCGTCCTCGCACGCGAGGCGGGTCTCGTCGACACCGGGTCCGAGACCGCACCTGCGTCGGCCCGCATCGGCTTCGCGCCGCTCTTCGAGACCGTGGCAGAGCTGGAGGCAGCAGGGCCGCTCCTCGACGCACTCCTCAGCGACCCGGCATACCGCCGCGTCGTCGCGGCCCGGGGTGACGTGCAGGAGATCATGCTCGGCTACTCCGACAGCTCGAAGGACGCGGGAATCGCCGCGTCGCAGTGGCAGATCCACCGCGCGCAGCGCGCGCTGCGCGACATCGGGCGCCGTCACGGCGTCGTGCTGCGCCTCTTCCACGGTCGCGGCGGCTCGGTCGGACGCGGCGGCGGCCCGACCGGCGAGGCGGTCATGTCGCAGCCCTACGGCAGCCTCGACGGGCCGATCAAGATCACCGAGCAGGGAGAGGTGCTGAGCGACAAGTACACCCTGCCCGGTCTGGGGCGCTTCAACCTCGAGGTCGCCCTCGCAGCGGTGCTCGAGGCCTCGGTGCTGCACCGCACCTCACTGCTGCCCAAGGACGTCATCGAAGGCTGGAACGGCACGATGGACCTCGTCGCCGGCAGCGGGCAGCGCGCCTATCGCGGCCTCGTGCGCGACCCCGGGCTGGTGCCCTTCTTCGTGTCGGCCACCCCGGTCGACGAGCTCGGCAAGATGAACATCGGGTCGCGCCCGGCCAAGCGACCCGGCGGGGCGGGCGGGCTCGAGGACCTGCGCGCCATCCCGTGGGTCTTCGGATGGACCCAGTCGCGGATCATCCTGCCGGGCTGGTTCGGTGTCGGGTCGGGGCTCGCGGCGGCTCGTGAGGACGGCCGCGGCGACACGCTCCGCGAGATGTACGGCTCGTGGGCCTTCTTCCGCACGTTCCTGTCCAACGTGCAGATGACCCTCGCCAAGACCGACCTCGACATCGCGGCGGGCTACGTGCACGAGCTCGTGCCGGCCGAGGTGGCAGGCCTCTTCGAGACGATCCGCGAGGAGCACGCCCGCACGCTCGAGGAGGTGCTGCGCGTGACCGGCCAGACGGCGCTGCTCGAGTCGGCGCCGACGCTGCGCCGCACGCTCGAGCTGCGCGACAGCTACCTCGCGCCGCTCCACGCGCTGCAGACCTCCCTGCTCGCGCGGTCACGGTCGGTGCCGGACGAGGCCGATCCCGACCCTGACGTGCAGCGCGCCCTGCTGCTGACGATCAACGGCATCGCAGCGGGCCTGCGCAACACCGGCTGACCTCTCGAACCCCTCGAGTCGCCGCGCTCTCCCACCCGGGTCGGTGACGACGCGGGCACTCAGCTCTCGGGGGCCGCCGCGGCGGCGAGGAGGCGCTGGGCCTGGCGGGTCATCGCCTCGCGCAGCTCGGGTGGCCCGAGCACCGTCATCGGCCAGGGCAGGAGGGCGAGGTGCAGGGCCATCGAGTCGAGGTTCTGACCCCCGGACTCGAGGATGCAGTGCGAGCGGCCGTCGGCCGTCACGGTGCCGACCGACGACGGAATCCGTTGATCGACAATGGATTTCGAAGCCTCGATGCGCACCCGCGCGACGTGGTCGTAGGCGCCGACCGTGATCGCCCGGCGCACGAAGTCTGCGGCGTCGGGTGCCTCGCGTGGCCGGAAGCGCCACCCGCTCGTCACCGGCTCGGTCATGCGGTCGAGCCGGAAGGTGCGCCAGTCGTCTCGGTCGAGGTCGTAGGCGAGCAGGTACCAGCGGCGCCCGGTCGCGACGAGGCGGTAGGGCTCGATGCGGCGTTCCCCCTCACCCCGCGGGCCGGCATACCGGAAGGTGACGCGCTCGCTCTCGCGGCACGCGCGGGCGAGCAGGAGGAGGGTGCGCGCGTCGACCGCGGGCGTCGTCGCGTCCAGGGTCACGGTCGCCTCGTGGATGGCCTCGACCTGCGCACGGAGCCTCCCGGGCAGCACCTGGTCGAGCTTCGCGAGGGTGCGCACGGCGGCCTCACCGAGACCCTCGACCGTGCCGCCGGCGGCGAGACGCAGGCAGACCGCGACCGCCACGGCCTCGTCGTCGTCGAGCAACAGCGGCGGCAGCCGTCGGCCGGCGCCGAGCTGGTAGCCACCGCCCGCGCCGTGGGTGGCGCGCACGGGGTAGCCGAGCTCACGGAGCCGGTCGACGTCACGCCGCACGCTGCGGGTCGTCACGCCGAGCCGCGCGGCGAGCTCGGTGCCGCTCCAGACGGGCCGGCTCTGGAGCAGGTCGAGCAGGCGCAGCGTGCGCGCGGTCGGACCGCCTTCGGTCGTTTCGGACATGGGTCCAGCATCGCATCCACTGCGGACAGATACTGTCCTATATGGCTGTCACGATGAGTCCATGACAGAGACCCAGAGCACGACCGAGACCCCGAGCACGACCGCGGACGCGACCCCCGAGACGAGTGCCCACGTGGACTGGCAGCGGGTCCTCATCGACCAGCTCGACTGGCACTGGACCAACCAGCTGCGGCCGCGGCTCGACGGGCTCACCGACGAGGAGTACCTCTGGGAGCCGACCCCGGGGGCGTGGAACGTGCACCCGCGCGGCCAGGGCTCGACCGAGCTCCAGGGCGGCAGCGGCGAGCTGACGATCGACTTCGCCTACCCCGAGCCGGTGCCTGCGCCCGTGACGACGATCGCGTGGCGCCTCGCGCACGTCATCGTCGGCGTGCTCGGCGCCCGCGTGCACAGCCACTTCGGCGGCCCTGAGGCCGACTACCAGACCTTCGACTACGCCGGCACCGCCGACGACGCGCTCGCCCAGCTCGACTCGGCGTATGCCGGGTGGATCGCAGGCGTCCGTCGCTGGGGAGCCGTCGAGCTCGCCGAGCCATGTGGTCCCGCCGAGGGTCCGTTTGCGGACTACTCCCGCGCCGAGCTCGTCGCCCACATCAACCGCGAGGTCATCCACCACGGCGCCGAGATCGCCCTGCTGCGTGACCTCTTCGCCCACCGCAACGACTCACGAACGACTGACGAACGACTGACGAACGACTGACAGGAGCACCGACATGCCCGCACACGTTTCCCCGGTCGCCGACGAGCGCGAGAGCCTCATCGCCTACCTCGACCAGCAGCGAGACGCCTTCGCGACCGTGGCCTTCGGCCTCACCGAGGAGCAGATCCGCGTTGCGCCCACGGCAGGCACCTTGACCATCGGGGGCCTCATCAAGCACGTCACCACCTGTGAGCGCGGCTGGACCGCGCGCATGGCGGCAGCGCCGGAGGCCCCGCCGCCACCGCCGCAGTCCTTCGAGGAGCGGACCGCCGCCTGGGGCGACGACTTCCGCGTCACCGAAGAGGACACCCTGGACGCGCTCCTCGCGGCGCTGGCCGCCCAGGGCGAGGTCACGCGCTCGGTGCTTCGTGATGCCGACCTCGGCGCCGCCGTGCCCGTGCCTCGCGATGCGCCGTGGTTCCCGAAGGACGTCGAGGCGTGGTCGGTCCGTTGGGTGGCGATGCACATCGTCGAGGAGCTCGCGCGCCACGCAGGGCACGCCGACATCGTCCGGGAGTCGATCGACGGGGCGACGATGTACGAGCTCGTGGCCGCGCGGGAGGGTTGGCCCGAGACCCCGTGGCTCAAGCCGTGGCGGCCGTCGGCGCAAGCCGTCAGCTGACCAGCCGGCCGCGAGACGCCTTGCACGACAGGGCAGCTCACGGCTGGAGTCATGAGGTCTGAAGACCCGCAGACAGGCGAAGGGCCCTTGGGAGTATGAGTCTCAAGGGCCCTTCTGGGGTGATCGGTCGATGTGACGCTCCCGATCGACTGCTCTTCTGCTCCGGTCCCGGTCGCCGCGTCACCCGGCTTCCGCAGCGGGTTGCCCCGCTGTGTGGACCCTCGTCTCCGAGCCGTCCCGCTCTCCCCGAGAGGAGGGCGTGAGAGATTTCTATCCCCCCTTTGCCCTGCCCCGCAAGGGAATCCGCGAGGTATTTCACCCGTCCACAGGCTGTCGGCGCGTCGTCCACAGGAGCTGCTCGATTCTCCACACGACGGGAGCGCCAGTGCACAGGTTGTGCACCGAGCCTGTGGATGACGGGGCTCGGAGTGCACCCGCTCCGTGGTCGTCGAGGGTGGCACCGAGGACAGCATGACGAAGCGGGCAGGGTCTGCCCTGCCCGCTCCGTCACACCTCAGGGTGCGCTGGGTCCTACTTGTTGACCGTCACCTGCATGAAGTCACCCTGCGCCGACGTTCCGACGACACGGATCTTCGTCCCGGTGTTGGGCACCTGGACGCTCGACCAGCCGAAGTTGCCCGTGGCAGGGTTCGGTGCCACCCAGTAGCTCTTCGAGTCGTCGAAGACCGGGGTCGCCGGCAAGCTGGCGTAGCACTGCTTCACGCTGTTGGCGTGCAGGCAGATCGGGTCCGTCTTCTCGAGCCCGAAGGTCGAGTCGTAGGACTGGATCCGCGGCCGCCACACCTTGCCGTTGTCGGGCCGGACCAAGAGCGCTGGGTGCGCATCGACCGGCAGGTAGAGCCCGCCGCAGCGACCGGCCAGGCAGTTGTCACCGATGTTGTTGTCGGCGAACGAGGTGTCGTAGTACCAGACGAGCAGACCGTCCTGGTAGGGGAAGTGCTCCACCCAGTTCTGCTGGTTCGGGTCGTCGAGGAAACCGAAGTTGTACGGACCCGTCTTGAGACCGGCGTCGTAGCCGCGGTAGTTGCGGTACTCGGCGAAGTAGGCGTTGAAGAAGGACTGCGTCACCGTTCCCGTCGTGCTGCTGAAGCCGTCGAAGGTCCACCCGGGGTCGGACTCGGCGCCGTCGAGAGGCTGCCCCGTGATGTCGATGTCGTCGACTCCGAAGCCGGTGTCGGCGACAGCCCCGTCGGTCCAGTAGCGGAAGCCGAGCGTCACCGTCTGGCCGGCGTACGCGGAGAGATCGGCCGCCAGGTCGACCCAGGTGTTGCTGGAGCTGCCTGTGATGCCGTTGCCGAAGTTCTGGCCGTTGGGGTTGGTGGCCGTCGAGAGATTCGTCGCGACCGGGGAGCCGTTGACGGTGAGGTAGGCGTAGTCCCAGTCGGTTTCGATGGAGTAGCGCACCTTGGCCGCGAGCGCGACCGTGCCGGCGGGCAGCGTCACCTGACGGGTCATGGTGTTGTCGAGGTCGTTCCCGGAGCCGGAGTGGTAGAAGTTCGACCCCGCGTACGGATCACCGATGGTCGCCGTCAGCTTCTTGTCGGGCAGCACCACCACCAGCTGCTGCGCCTGCTTCGTCGTCGCTGAGGCCGGGCCCAGCTTGACCGCGGCCGACTGCCCGTGGCCCATGAACAGGTAGTTCGACCAGCCGAGGAAGATCTTCTCGTAGGCCGACATGGGGATCGGCTTGGTCCCGATGCCATCAGCGGGCTTGCCCGAGCTGCCGTAGGAGCCGGACGAGTAGAGCGTCCAGAAGCCCGTGGAGTTCTCGGCGCCGCCGGTGTTGCCCGAGGTGTCGTAGAGGTCGGGCAGTCCGAGGTCGTGACCGAACTCGTGGGCGAAGACGCCGACGCCGCCGTTCTCCGGCTCGACGGTGTAGTCGCCGATCCAGAGGTTGGAGTTGCCGACCCTGATGCCGCCGAGCTTGTTCTGGGCGGGGCCGGTGAAGCCGATGTTGTTGTAGAAGGCGTACCAGCGGTGCGACCAGATCGCGTCGGTCCCCTGCGCGCCTCCGCCGGTCTCCTCACCCTCGCCCGCATGCACCGACTGGAAGTGGTCGATGTAGCCATCAGGCTCGTTGAAGTTGCCGTTGCCGTTGTAGTCGTAGCGGTCCCAGACGTCGTACTTCGTGAGGGCCGCGTTGATCTCGTCCTCGCTCTTGCCCGCCGCGAGCTGGGCGTTGTACCAGGCGTTGACGGAGTCGCGCACGAAGAGCCAGGTGCGGGAGCAGACGATGCTGCCGCAGTAGTTCGAACCGTAGTTCGCTTCGTTGAAGGGCACGCTCACCCAATCGGTGACGTCGCCGTTGACCGTGTAGCGGTTCGAGCTCTGCTCCTTGTAGAAGTTGCGCATCGAGACGGCGCCCGGAGCGTCGGAGAACAGCAGGTTGCTGAAGTAGGTCGGGCTGAAGTCCGCGGTCCAGATCGTCGAGTTGTCGACGGCCCGGTCCGGCTCGGGGATCTGGTTGTGGACGGGCCCCGCCGTCCCTCCGTAGGTGGGACTGACCGTCGTGCCGAACTCGCCGAGCACCGTCCAGATCGTGTCCTCGCCCTCCCGGGCGAGCTCGACGTACTGCCCCTTGGCGATCTTCGCGACCTTGGTGTCGGGAGCGAGCTTGCCCGACAGCTTGAGCTGCACGCCCTTGGCCCGCAGCGCCGCCTGCTTCGTGCCGAGCGGGTGCTCGAGGCTGTCCCGTCCCTGCTGAACCTGCGGATCACCGCCGCCGGGCGGCGCCGCGCCGCTGACGGCAGAGGCCGCCGTGGTGTTCAACCCGAGGGTGAGGGCGATCGCTAGTGCCCCCGCCGGGATCGCCAGAACGCTCTTTCTCATGACAAGCCCTTCGACGCTGGACTCCCCCGAGGCGCAGGCACACTCCCACGCAGGGCGAGCGTAGGGCTCGGAGCCGCAGCGCGAGAGGCGTTTCCCAGACTTTGCTCAGGCTCACCTCAGGCTCGGCTCAGGCTCGGTTCAGGCTCGGCGCCGACGGGTGGCTGGGGCGAAGCTCACGCGATGCCCGGCCCGCGCAGTCGCTCCTCGAGGAAGCCGACGACCCGCTCGACGGCGTCGGGGTGGCGATGGTCGGTCAGCGTCGCGTGCCCGTGGCCCGCGAGCTCGACCCGGATGAAGGCGTCGCCGAGGAGCTCGGTGAGGGTGTCGAAGCGGGTGCCGGTCACCCAGTCGTGCTCGTAGCGCACGCCGAGCACCGGGCAGCCGTCTGCAGCGCGGCGGGCGACGGCTTCGAGGTCCGCGTCGGAGAGGTTGACGTCGCCGGCGCGGCGCCTGCCGAGCGGCAGCGGCGTCGCCGGCTGGGCGACGACCGGTGCGACGACGACGGGGTCGACCATCATCGCCAGGGCGAAGCCACCCGTGACGCACATTCCGACCGCACCGACGCCGGGGCCGCCAACGTCGTCGTGGAGCGCTCGAGCGAGGCTGCGCAGCCACGACGCGAGCGGCGCGGTCACCCCGGTGGCGAACATCGTGAACTCCCGGGTCACGCAGAGCCGCGGGATGACGAGCGCGCCCTCGTGCCGGCGGGGGCGCGAGTGCGAGCTGCCGAAGAGGTGCGGCATGACGACGGTGAAGCCGTGCCCGACGAGCTCGTCGCCGAAGGCGATGACCTCGGGAGTCAGCCCCGGGCTCTCGTGCATGACGACGACGCCGGGCCCCTCGCCGCGGCGGTAGGTCGGGTAGTCGTTGCCCTCCGCGGCGTGGCGACCCGCCTCCCACTGGGCGAGCAGGCTCACCGCGCCACCACCTTCCCGTCGTCGCCTGGCCGCGAGCGGCCCCTCTGACGTGCCGAAGTCCTCTCGGCCCTCCTTGGCCCAAAAGTACAGTGACGCCATGACGCCACGCCGGTATGCCGGGATGTTCGCTCCCACGGACCGTGACCCTGCACCGGTGGTCGAGCCCACGGCACGACGCGCCGTCGGCGTCGAGACGGCGCTCGTGCTCGGCGTCAGCCTCGGCGCGTCGGCGGTCTGGGCGATCCTGTCGATCATCGAGAAGCTGACCCGTCCGGTTCCGCTGTCGCAGCAGACGACGGCGATGAACCAGTCGGCGACACCAGGGCGGCCGTGGCTCGACCTCGCCTACCAGCTCGTCGGGATCGCCTTGCCGCTCGTCGCGGTGGTGCTCGCGATCTACCTCCTCAACACGGTGGCGCGACCGTCGGTCGACGTGCGGGCCGGGCGCTTCATCGGGCTCGACCGCACGCAGCCCGGCCGTGACCTGCTGCGTGGGGTGGGGCTCGCCGCCCTCATCGGCCTGCCCGGGCTGGCGTTCTACTTCTTCGCAAAGGCGATCGGCATCAACACCCAGGTGTCGGCGGCGAACCTCCAGGCCGTCTGGTGGTCGGGGCCGGTCCTCGTGCTGTCGGCCATCGAGAACGCCGTGCTCGAGGAGGTCATCATGGTCGGCTACCTCTTCACCCGCTGGCGCCAGATCGGGTGGTCGTGGCCTCTCGTCATCGGCCTGTCTGCCGTCATCCGCGGGACGTACCACCTCTACCAGGGCTTCGGCGGCTTCGCGGGCAACATCGTCATGGGCCTCGTCCTCGGACTCGTCTTCATGCGCACGCGCCGCGTCATGCCGCTCGTCGTCACGCACTCGATCCTCGACATCGTCGCCTTCGTCGGCTACTCGGTGCTGCGGTCGCGGGGCATCTCCATCTGAGGGGGAGATCGGCGAATCCCGCTGTCTCCGAGCGCAATCGCGTGTGGACAACCTCTTGCATCTAGGTCGAACAACTGTTCTACTAAGGGGGTCAGGGAGGAGAAACCATGCCGTTCACGTGCGACTCGCGGTCGAGTCTCGAGAGCAGTCTCGAGCGTGGATTCGTCCTGACGATGGACGCGCGGATAGATCGTCACGTGGCCCGCTCGGTGCACCGCATCGTCGGCCGTCTGATCGCCGAGACCTCCTCCATCGCGCAGCCGGGTCGAGCCGACGAGGAGGCCGTCGCCGGTCGCGCCACGGCACGCCGGCCCGTCGAGGCGAGCGGAGCGCAGGACAGCGCCACCGAGGCGACAGCCGACGATGTCGTGGATGTCGAGACTGTCGAGGACGCGGCGAGTGCAGCCTCGTTCGAGGCGCTGATGGCCACCGATCTCGCCTGCTTCGAGGGCGGGCAACGCGTCAAGGGCATGGCGGACGACCACCGGCTCGAGGCCCTGGCCCGCCTGCACGCCACCGCACTCGCCGAGCTCGAGGCGCGCCACGCCCAGTCCTGGGTCGACCGCACTCCCCTCTCGGCCCGCGAGGCCGTCGTCATGGAGGTCTCCGCCGCGACAGGGCTGTCCCAGAGCGACCTGTCACTGCGCCTCGAGCTCGCCATCGGCGCACCTGCCCGCACTGCCTTCCTCCGTGAGCAGGTCCGCACCGGAGCCACGACCCTGCACCGAGCGTCCGAGCTCGTCCGCGAGACCCGTGAGCTCGACGACGAGCATGCCGACCACGTCGCCCGCGCCGCCCTCGCCCCGACCCGCGACGGGTCCGGCCTGTCAGCAGCGCTGTTCCGCCAGCGGCTCCGCCGCGCCCTGCTTGCCGCCGACGCCGACCAGGCGGCCCGACGCCGCGCCGCCCGGCAACGCATCGGCGCCCACGCCGAGGTCTTCGACGACGGCACCGGCCGGCTCACGGTCACCAACGACGCCGAGAAGATCGTGGCCGCCATGGACCGAGCCGACGCCGCGGCCCGTTGCGCACGGGCGGCCGGCGACCCCCGCTCGCTCGACGAGCTGAGGGCCGACTTCCTCACCGGGGCGGCCATCACCGGCTGGGCCGACAGCGACGCCGGATTCGCCCAGCAGCCGCCGTCGCCGGCCGGCCAGGCCGTCGTCGTCGTGCCGTTCGAGACAGCCCTCGGACTGTCCGACCTCCCGTGCGAGCTTCCCGGCCACGGCTTCGTCGGCGCGCAGCACGCTCGCGAGATCATCACCGCACCCGGCTCGATCTGGCAGACGCTCCTGGCCGACCTGACCACGGGCCGCGCCCTCGCACTCTCCCGCCGCGCCTACCGCCCCACCCGCGAGATGGTCGAGTACGTCCGAGCCGTCGACGGCACCTGCCGTGGCCCCGGCTGCACCGTCCCGGCCCGACGCTGCGACCTCGACCACGACGTGCCGTGGCCGCACGGCCCGACCGACCCCACGAACCTCACCGCGAAGCACCGCCAGCACCACCGGGTCAAGACCGCCGGTTGGTGGGACTCGTCCCGCGACGACGACGCCGTCATCACCTGGCACACCGCGGCCGGCCGGAGCTACTCCACCTACCCCAAGGACTGGCTCGACGGCCATCGCCCCGGCGATGGACCACCCACGACGCGCGGCCCGTCGACCGTGCCCGCGCCAGAGCTGGAACCCCCGCCCGAGCTGGAACCCCCGCCCGAGCTGGAACCCCCGCCCTTCTGAGGAGCGCCTTCCGCAGACGCGACGCGCGGCCCGCTGGCCGGCCACGCGAGCGTGCCCCGACCCGGCTGACCGCCGAGCCTGGACGTCGGACCGAGCCACACTGCATACACTCTCGCCCATGAACTCGGCCCGGCAGGTGCGCGCTCGCCTGCTCGGGGACCCCGCCGACGACTACCGTCTCAACCGGCGCACGGCGGGCCGGATCGCGTGGCTCGGGTGGCTGGGGCCGCTCTTCTTCGCCACCGTCGGCGGCATCATGCGCTTCTGGCACGTCGGCGCACCCCACAAGCTGATCTTCGACGAGACGTACTACGTCAAGCAGGGCTGGTCGATGGTCCTGTTCTGGTTCGAGATGAAGAACGACGACCTTCTCCAGGAGGCGCAGCAGGTCGACCAGCACTTCACCGCCAACGACCCGTTCATCTACGGCACCCAGGGCGACTTCGTCGTGCACCCGCCGGTCGCGAAGTGGCTCATCGGTTGGGGCGAGATGCCGTTCGGCATCCTCAACTCCTTCGGATGGCGCTTCTCCGTCGCCCTCGCCGGCACGCTCTCGATCCTCATGCTCGGGCTCATCGCCCGACGCCTCTTCCGCTCCGACCTGCTCGGCACGGTGGCCGCGGCGCTGCTCGCGTTCGAAGGCCATCACTTCGTCCACTCACGCACCGGCCTGCTCGACATCTTCGTCATGTTCTTCGGTCTCGCCGGGTTCGGCGCGCTGCTCATCGACCGCGACCGCGCCCGGGAGGTCCTGGCCCGCAAGGTCGGTGACCGTCCCCGCGCAGCGACGTCCTACCTCGGTCCGTGGCTCGGGTGGCGCCCCTGGCGGTGGGTGGCCGGCGTGATGCTCGGGCTCTCCACCGGCGTCAAGTGGTCGGGCCTCTACTTCGTCATCGCCTTCGGCCTGCTCACCGTGCTCTGGGACCTCGGGGCCCGCCGCGCCGCAGGCGTGCGCGGCTGGACCGCCGGCACCGCGGTCAAGGACGCCCCCTACGCGTTCGTGCAGATCGTCGGCGCCGCCCTCGTCACCTACGTCGCGAGCTGGACCGGCTGGATCCTCAGCAAGGGCGGCTCCTTCCGCAACTGGGCGGACACCAACCCCACGCCCTACACCTGGCTCCCGGACTGGTGGCGCTCGCTCTGGGCCTACCACCAGCAGATGTTCGCCTCGACCCAGGCGATCAACGCGCCCCACCCGTATCAGACGAGCCCGTGGTCGTGGCTCATCCAGGGCCGGCCCACCTCGTTCTTCTGGGAAGGGCCGAAGCTGGGCACGGAGGGCTGCACGGTGGACTCGTGCGCCAAGGCGATCACCTCGATCGGCACCGTCTCCATCTGGTGGGGCGCGACGATCGCGATCTTCGTGCTCCTGTTCATGTGGGCACTGCGTCGCGACTGGCGCGCGGGGGCGATCCTCTGCGGCGTCGCCGCGGGCTACCTCCCGTGGTTCGCCCTCTCCGGCCGCACGATCTACTCGTTCTACGAGGTCGCGTTCGTGCCGTGGATCGTGCTCGCCTGCGTCTACGTGCTGGGCCTCCTCATCGGCGGACGCGGGGCCTCGCTGACGCGCCGCCGGGTCGGCTACGGCGTCCTCGGCGCCTTCGTCGTGCTGACGATGGTCCTCTTCGCGTTCTTCCACCCCATCTACGTCGCCGACGTCATCCCGCTCACCGAGTGGCAGCGCCGCATGTGGTTCCCGAGCTGGGTCTGAGCCCCCTTCCGATAGCGCCCGCCGATTGGGTATGCCGTCCGGCGTGGTGTTAGCATTCACGCGCACCAGGGGCTGTGGCGCAGTTGGTAGCGCGTCTCGTTCGCAATGAGAAGGTCAGGGGTTCGAATCCCCTCAGCTCCACCGAAGACAAACCCCGTCCCATCTGCTCATCACGCAGAGGGGCGGGGTTTCTCTGTGTCATGTTCTCGCGCACGCACCAGAACTGAAGGCGGCCCGGCGGGCGACGGGCGACACGCCGCGCAACATGTGGGGTGCGCAGCGTCATCAATCACTAGGGATAGTGTCTGCTCTGCAGCTGGTTCGGCATCTCAGCCAGAGATGCCGTCGCAAGAGGGAACCCGGTGTGAGTCCGGGACTGCCCCGCAGCGGTGAGTGGGAACGACCGTCGTCAACAGCACTGGGCCGATCAGGCCTGGGAAGCGGCGACCAGTAGGAGACGGACCGTCCGAGGAGCTCGGGCGGTGTGCATGCCCGCGAGTCCGAAGACCTGCCAGCGCGCCGCGTGAGCCTCACGCGGTGGTCCGACAGCCCCGAGGGAGGGCTCGTGGACATCGGCCGACCGCGTGTGGGCGACCCTGTCGACCTCGCACGCGTGGCACCTGACTCCACGCACCTCCTCTGGCCTGGCGGGCCGTTCGCCCACGCTGCGAGGAGACAGCCGTGAACACCCCACTGCAGGACCCCGTCGACCGGACCGCACCGGCGCTCGGGACCCGAACGCATACAGACGACGAGCACCGAGACGGGTCCGCCCATGGGCCCGGACATGCGAAGCAGGCCACCCCGTCACGAGTCTCGGTGACCAAGCGTGACGGGTCGCGTGAGCCGTTCGATGCCGATCGGATCAACCGTGCCGTCGAGCGTGCCACCGCGGGGCTGGACAATGCCGTCGGGCTGACGGTCCAGATCGCGTCCGAGCTCGCCATCACCCTGTTCGACGGCATCACGACCGAGCAGCTGGACCAAGCCGCGATCCATGTCGCCGTGCAGAACGTCAAGGACGATCCGGCGTTCGACCGGGTCGCGGGGCGCCTGTTGCTCAAGACGATCTACAAGCGCGTCCTCGGCGGCTACGAGTCGTCGCGTGAGCTGACCTTGCTGCACCGGGCCCGCTTCCCGGGCTATGTCCGTGAGGCCGTCGAGGACGGTCTGCTGGACTCGCGTCTGGTCACGCACTTCGACCTCGAGCGCCTCGCCGATGCGCTCGACCCGGAGCACGACGAGCTGCTCACCTACATCGGGGTCACCACGATGCGCAACCGCTACCTGCTGGCCGGGCCGGGCGGCTCGGACGTCGAGGTGCCGCAGTACTTCTGGATGCGGGTGGCGATGGGCCTGTCAGTCAACGAGGACGACCACACGCAAGCGGCGCTGCGCTTCTACCGTGCGATGGCTCGGTTGGAGTACCTGCCGGCCGGATCGACGCTCGTCAACGCCGGCACCCCGCAGCCGCAGCTGTCCAACTGCTTCGTGATGCAGATGGAGGACGACATCGAGCACATCGCCAAGAGCGTGCGCGACGTCATGTGGATCACCAAGGGCACGGGCGGCATCGGGCTGTCGGTCACCAAGCTGCGGTCGGAGGGCTCGCCGATCCGCAGCAACAACACCACGTCGACGGGCCCGATCCCCTTCATGCACACCATCGACTCGACCCTCCGGGCGATCTCCCGGGGCGGCAAGAAGTTCGGGGCCCTGTGCTTCTACATGGAGAACTGGCACCTCGACTTCCCGCAGTTCCTCGACCTGCGCCAGCAGTCCGGCGATCCGTACCGCCGCACCCGGACGGCGAACACGGCGGTCTGGATCTCCGACGAGTTCATGCGTCGGGTCGAGCGCGATGACACGTGGTACCTGTTCGACCCGCTCGAGACCCCGGACCTCGTCGAGCTCACCGGGGCCGCCTTCAGCCGCCGATATGCCGAGTACGTCGAGCTGGCCGAGCAGGGACGCCTGCGCGCCTACCGGACCGTCCGTGCCCGCGAGCAGTTCACCGCGATCCTGGTCGCCCTGCAGACGGCTTCGCACCCGTGGTTGACGTGGAAGGACACCATCAACCTGCGCGCGCTCAACGACAACACGGGCACGATCCACCTGTCGAACCTGTGCACCGAGATCACCCTGCCCCAGGATCGCGAGAACACCGCGGTCTGCAACCTCGCATCGGTCAACCTGTCGCGGCACCTGACCACCGGCGCGGGTCGGTCTCCGGGCGAGCTCCTCGACATCGGCAGGGCCGTCGACTGGGTCCGCCTGGAGGCGACGGTGCGCACGGCGGTGCGCCAGCTCGACAACCTCATCGACATCACGCTCTCGTCCGTGCCGGAGTCCGAGCACTCCAACGACGCCAACCGAGCCATCGGCCTGGGGCTGATGGGCTTCACCGACGTCGTCGAGCGGCTCGGCATCACCTACGGCGGCGAGGAGTCGCTCGAGCTCATCGACCGGGTCACCGAGTTCATCAGCCACACCGCCATCGACGAGAGCGCCGACCTGGCCCGCACCCGCGGCTCCTACCCCAACTTCGCCGGCTCCGGCTGGTCGCGCGGAGAGGTCCCGTTCGACACCATCGCCCGCCTGGAGGCAGACCGCGGCGTCGCTGTGGAGGTCGACCGAACGTCGCGCCTGGACTGGGAGAGCCTCCGACAGAAGGTCGCCGGCGGTATGCGCAACGCCACCCTCATGGCCGTCGCCCCCACCGCGTCCATCGGGCTCGTGGCCGGCACCACGCCGGGACTGGACCCGCAGTTCTCCCAGCTGTTCAGTCGCACCACGAGCTCGGGCAAGTTCCTCGAGGTCAACCGCAACCTCGTCACGGCACTCAAGGACCTCGGCGTGTGGGAGCAGGTGCGCGAGGAGCTGCTGCGCTCACAGGGAGACGTCCAAGGCATCGACGCCATCCCCACCGAGGTGCGAGAGGCCTACCGCACCTCGTTCCAGCTCTCGCCGTATGCGTTCCTGCACGTCGCAGCCCGCGCGCAGAAGTGGGTCGACCAGGCCATCAGTCGCAACATGTACCTGGAGACCCGTGACCTGGCGCAGATGGCCGACATCTACACGGCCGCGTGGCGCATGGGCGTCAAGACCACCTACTACCTGCACGTCAAGCCCCGTCACACCGCAGAGCAGTCCACCGTTCGGGTCAACAAGGCGGCTACCACCGGACGCTCCGCCGGCGGTTTCGGCTTTGCGCGAGCCACACCGAGTGTCGAGCCGTCGGAGCCGTCAGAGCCGGCAGAGCTGCTGGTGACGGAGGAGGCGGTCGCCTGCCCCACGGACCCCCAGGAGCGACTGGACTGCGAGGCCTGCCAGTGAACACCGACACCGCCCAGCCCATCCTCGGCGCCGGAATCAGCGAGGGCCGGCTGCTCAAGCCGATCCGCTATCCCTGGGCCTACGAGCTGTACGAGCAGGCGGTCGCCAACACCTGGTTCCCGCACGAGGTCCAGCTCGGAGAGGACCTGGCCGACTTCGCACGGATGACCGACGAGGAGAAGCACGCCGTCACCTTCCTCATGAGCTACTTCAACCCCAACGAGCTGCTCGTCAACAAGGCCCTGGCCTTCGGCGTCTACCCCTACGTCAACGCCCCCGAGGCCCACCTCTACCTCGCCAAGCAGATGTGGGAGGAGGCCAACCACTGCGTCGCCTTCGAGTACGTCCTGGAGACGTTTCCCATCGACCGAGGCGCCGCCTACGCCGCCCATGTCGAGACCCCGTCGATGGCTGCCAAGGAAGCCTTCGAGGTGCGATACCTGACCCGGATGACCGAACGCACCCTTGACATCACCACGCTCGAAGGCAAGCGCGACTTCGTCCGCAACTTGGTGGCGTACAACGTCATCCTCGAAGGCATCTGGTTCTACAGCGGTTTCATGGTCGCGCTCAGCTTCCGGCAGCGGAACCTGCTGCGGAACTTCGGGTCACTCATCGACTGGGTCGTCCGCGACGAGAGCCTGCACCTGAAGTTCGGCATCAACCTCGTGCTCACCGTTCTCGAGGAGAACCCCGAGCTGCAGACCGGGGACTTCGCCGATGAGATCCGGCAGATGATCCTCGACGCTGTCGGGCTCGAGGAGCGCTACAACCACGACCTGCTCCCGCACGGCATCCTCGGCCTCAACGCCGACTACATCAACACCTACGTGCGCTACCTCGCCGACCGCCGTCTCGAGGAGCTCGGCTTTCCCGCACACTATGGCGTCAGCAACCCGGCCAAGTGGATGGCCGCGGCCAACGACACCCTCGAGCTCGTCAACTTCTTCGAAGCCACCAACACCAGCTACGAGGTGAACGCCCGCACCTCCTGAGCTGATGCGGGCGCCTCCGTCACCGGAGCGAACCCGCGAGCACGGTCGTCCCTCGCCGATCACTGCCGGCGTCCGCGCCTGTCGCGGACGCCGGCAGCTCGACGTTCATGACGTTGTCACCGGCGAGGCGTGACCGCCGGGGTCTGCGAAGCCGTGTCCGAGATCAGCGCCGCGAGCGCCGCCATGGACTCGGGGCTCGAGCGGTAGTACACCCACACGCCGCGCTTCTCGCGCTCGAGCAGGCCCGCCTCGTGCAGCACCTTGAGGTGATGGCTGATCGTCGGCTGCGACAGCTCGAAGGCGTCGTTGAGGTCGCACACGCAGGCTTCACCCCCCTCGTGCGAGGCCACGAGCGAGAGCAGCCGCAGGCGGACCGGGTCGGCGAGCGCCTTGAGCACCGGCACGATCCCCTCGGCTGCCTCCGGGCTCAGCGGCTCCCGGCTGAGCGGGGAGCAGCAGGCCACGGCCTCGACGGGACTGAGCGTCAGGAAAGGGGAGTTCGACACCCATCGATATTGACAGATGTCGATGCATACGGCAATGTCGACTCCAGCAAGACATCAACATCCATCGATATCCCTTTCAGAGGAGACCTCATGAGCCGCGTCCAGCTCGCCCTCAACGTCGATGACCTCGACGCCTCGATCGCCTTCTACTCCGCCCTGTTCGGCGCCGAGCCGGCGAAGATCCGCCCCGGCTACGCCAACTTCGCCGTCACCGAGCCGCCGCTCAAGCTCGTGCTCATCGAGAACCCCGGTCAGGGCGGCAGCCTCAACCACCTCGGTGTCGAGGTCGCCGACGTCGACACCGTCGACTCGGAGCAGACCCGACTCGCAGGACACGGCATGGCCACCGTCGACGAGCGCGGCACCACCTGCTGCTATGCCACGCAGGACAAGTTCTGGGTCCACGGCGCTCCCGACGGCGAGCGGTGGGAGGTCTACACCGTCCTCGCCGACAGCCCCACCTTCCGCGCGGAGCCCACCGACGAGGGGGACTCCTGCTGCGGCACGCAGTCGAGCGGGCCGCAGCCCCTGACGATCGGCAGCCCCGCCCGCTCCTGACCTGACCGGAGGCGACGAGCCCGGACACGAGCCTGGTAACCAGCCCGGACACGAGCACGGCAACCAGCCCGGGCACGAGAGTCCGGACCTTCGACCCTGACGGGCGCGGGCGTCGGGCCGGTAGACCGAGAGCAGACAGGACACCGGGACCACCGCCCAGCCCCGAGGCGCACCGCATGAGTCGAAGCCCGACGCAGGAGCACCGCAGTCCGGCCGGCCGCTCGGGCGCGGCCGGCCGGAGAGCGGCGCCTGCCACCGCCGCGCTGCTGGCCGCGACCGCGGTGTGGGGCTCCACCTTTGTCGTGACGAAGGAGTCGGTCGACGAGCTGGCTCCGGCGTCGTTCCTCACCTGGCGCTTCGGCATCGCTGCGGCGGCGCTCCTGCTCCTTCGCCCGACCGCTCCACGCGGGCTGGCCCGCGCCGACGTCGGGCGCGCCACGGCCCTGGGAGTCTTCCTCGCAGCAGGCTTCCTGCTCCAGACCACCGGGCTGCTGCACACCCTGGCCGGCGTCTCCGGCTTCCTCACCGGCGCAGCAGTGGTCCTCACGCCGCTCGTGGCCGCTCTCCTCTTCGCCGAGAGAGTCGGTCGCAGCGGCTGGACCGCCGTCGGCCTCTCCGCGGTCGGCCTCGCTGCGTTGACCGGCGGGGTCAGCCTGCCCTCCCCCGTCGGCATCGTGCTGACCCTGGGAGGAGCAGCCTTCTTCGCCCTGCACATCACGGGCCTCAGCCAGTGGGCCACCCGCCAGAACGCCTACGCCCTGACCAGCGTCAGTGTCACCACCGCGGCCCTCCTCTGCGCCCTCGTGGCCGGCCTCACCGGGGGCGTCGCCGTCCCCCGGACGTCGTCCGGCTGGGGCGCCGTCGCCTATCTCGGCGTGGTCGCCACCTGCATCGGCTTCGGCGTGCAGGCCTGGGCGCAGAGCGCGCTGAGCGCCACCACCGCGGCGGTCGTCATGACCATGGAGCCGGTCTTCGCCGCCGTGCTGGCCCTCGCCCTGGGTGAGCGCGGAATCGGCCTGTGGGGGTGGATCGGTGGCCTCCTCGTCGTCATCGGCATGGCCCTCAGCGAGCTCGGACCTCGCGACTGCTGCGACGCGCAGTCGCCCCGGATCGACTGCTGCTGACCTCAGGGCGTGACGAGCAGGTCGGACGACCGAGGAAGGGCTGACGGGGTCAGCGGCTGAGTGCCCGGTAGACGGCTTCGTACCCGTCGGCCATGACGTCGACACTGAACAGGCGCTCAACCCTCTCGCGGCAGGCACGGCGCGAGAGGCGGCTGACCGCGCCGGCGACCTCGGCCAGCTCCTCCTCCGAGTCCCGGACGAAGCCGGTGACGCCGTCCTCGACCACCTCGGGCACCGATCCCCTGCGCAGTGCCAGGACGGGCGTGCCGCAGGCCATCGCCTCCGTCATCGCCAGGCCGAAGGGCTCCGGCCAGTCGACCGGGAAGAGAAGGGCGTGGGCCGAGCCGAGTAGTTCGTTCTTCTCCTCGTCGCCGAGCTCGCCGAGGTACTCGACGTCCCGGCCGTCGATGAGCGGCCTGATCACCGACTCGTGGTAGTCGACGTCAGCGGGGTCCACCTTTGCGCCGATCCGGAGGGGCACACCGGTGAGACGGGCGATGCGAATCGCACCCTCGATGTTCTTCTCGGGGCAGATCCTGCCGACGAAGGCGAAGTACTCCCCACCGGTCTCGTTGAAGGTGAAGCGCGCCAAGTCGGTCCCGTTGTAGACGGTGGCGGCCCAGTTCGACCCCGGGAGGGGTTGTCGCTGGCTGTCGCTGATCGAGACGACCTCGGCCTCGCTGTACCGTCCGAAGATGGCCGCGAGCCCGGGGAGGTCCAGCCGGCCGTGGAGCGTCGTCACCACCGGCGTCCTGACGAGGCGAGCGAAGGGGAAGGCGAAGTAGTCGACGTGGCTGTGGATGACATCGAATGCCTCGGCCTCGTCGAAGACCATGCCCAGCTCCAGCATGAGATAGAGGTGGGGATCCACCTCCTCCGATCCCAGCCGCAACGCCTCGGCGATCACCGGCACGAGGCGCGCTCCGGTCCGCGAGTCTCCGCTGGCGAAGAGCGTCACCTCGTGGCCGCGAGACACCAGGACCTCGGTCAGCAGCGAGACCACGCGCTCCGTCCCGCCGTACATCTCCGGTGGCACTGGCTCCGTCAGGGGGGCGATCTGGGCGATCCTCATGGGTTCACTGACTCCATCCAGGCGGCTGCCTTGAGTCTGGTCCCCGAGACGTGCGCGATACAGGTTCAGTACTCGATCATCACCTGGAGGTCTCGTGCCTTGGAGGTGACGACAGCGAGACTCAGGTCCCCCGAGCGCTCGAACCGCAGGTCGGCCTGGCTCGCACCGACCTTCAGCTTCTTGATCTCTACCCAGTCGAGCCATCCGGGCAACCGCGGTCGGATGACGTGCAGCGTGCCCGCGAAGGCGTCGGGGACGATCCCGAGGACGGCTGTGAGGAGATAGGGCAGGCTGCCGGACGCCCACGCCTGGGGATTGCAGGCGACGGGATACCGCACGGGTCGGCCGTAGCTCGCTCGGTCAAAGCCGGCAAACAGCTCGGGCAGGCGGTAGAGATCGAACCTGGTGGCCGCTTCGTAGAGGCCGGTGAGGATCTCGAGCGCATCGTCGTCGAAGCCGTAGGAACGCAGACCCACAGCGACCATCGCGCTGTCGTGGGGCCAGACCGCCCCCGTCTGGTAGTCGAACGGGTTGTACGCCGCAGCCTCCTGCGACAGCGTTCGCACTCCCCAGCCGGCGTTCAGCCGTCTCGGGTCCATGACGCTGTCGCGCACTGCGGCCCCATGCGACGCGGCGACGATACCGCCCCACAGGGCCTGCCCCTGGTTGGACGCGTCGACCTCGGCGACGCGCCTCGCCCCGGGAGGGCCGTGGACGGCCAGGGCATAGTTGCCCAGGTCCGGCCTCCAGAACGACTCTTCGAACGTCTCCCTCAGCTGCTCGGCTCGCCCTTCCAGACGCGTCGCCCTGTCCTCGTCCCCCGCCACGCGACAGACGTTGGCCATCGCTCGGAACGCCCGGAAGGCATACCCCTGCATCTCGGCCAGCGCGATCGGTGATCTGGCCAGTGAGCCGTCAGCGTCGACGATGGCGTTGTAGGAGTCCTTCCACCCCTGGTTCACCAGACCGTCACTGGCTCGGCACGCGTACTCGAAGAGGCCGCCCGCATCCGGGTCGGCCTGCCGTTCCAGCCAGTCCAGGGCGGCGTCCACGTGCGGCCGCAGCGCCGTGAAGCACTCGAGGTCGCCGGTCCACTGGAGGTACTCCCCCAACAGCACGAGGAACAGCGGCGTCGCGTCGACCGAGCCGTAGTACGGCGTGAAGGGCACCTCACCGAGCCGAGCTCGCTCCCCCACTCTCAGCTCGTGCAGGATCTTGCCGGGCTCCTCGTCCCGGGCCGGGTTTCGCTCCCGGCCCTGGTAGCGGGCCAGCAGGTCGAGCGTCGCCCGACCGACCTCTGGCGCAAAGGCGAGCGTCTCCAATGCGGTGATGATCGAGTCGCGCCCGAAGAGTGCGACGTACCACGGGACTCCGGCCGCATAGAAGCGGTCGTCACCGTGCCGTGTCTCGAGCATCGCCAGATCGACGAAGGACCGTCTCATGACTCGGTTGAACAGCTCGTTGCTCGTCCTCATCCGCACCTCGCTCCGCGGCAGCCCGAGATGCTCCGAGTCCTCGACCGAGACGTTCTCGCCTGCGTTCGGCGAGACCTCGAGGCCGTCCTGTCCGTCACCCATGGGTTGGTCGGTCAGCCGGTAGACCGTGTCGACCGTCCGGGGCGCAGCGCCCGGAGGAAGGTCGAGGTGGAACGTTGCGCAGTTTCCACTGAGATGAGTGGGAGGCGGGTCGAAGGTGATCTCGGTGGTCCGACGATGATGATCTGCCCCGCTGTAGCTGAGACGGACGCTTCCCCCCTCGACGTGCGGTTCTTCCACGCGACCGCGGGCTCCCGGCGCCATGCCCCTCACGGTGAAGATGTCATCGAAGTCGGAGCCGTAACCCAACGTCACCGTGATCTGGAGTGGCCTTCGGGAGAAGTTGCGAAAGGTCAGCACCTCGCGAACCTGCCCGTCGAGCGAGGTGTCCACGTGCAGTCCGATGGTCTCCTTGTGGACGATCCCGCGGCCGCCATCGACCGGAAGCTCCGGATTGGTCAGCTCGCGGGTGCACCGGTCGCCGAGGTCGGCAGACTCGAAGAGGAGCGTCATCGGTCGACCGTTGACGTGCATCCGCTTCTCGTCGAGGTAGCGCGTGTCGTGGAAGTAGATCCCGAGCCCGTGGTGACCGGTGCGCGCCGACTGTGCGGGCACGTCACCTGTCGTCTGAGTGACCATGAAGAGCGCCCCCGACTTCAGGGTCGTCGTGGCGCCCAGATCTGGGGTGTGCGTGCCCAACGGGTCCGGATCAGACGTCGACCCAACCGGTGCGGGCTGGCCAGCAGAGACATCTCGTTCGGCGGGGCTTTCGGTGGACATGTTTCCAGCCTGCGCCTGTTCGTCGACTCCCACCACCCAACCAGAGCCGTCGGCCAGGGGCATGCGTCAGGTGAACACCGAGCTGCACGAGGCGATGGACCACCCCCAGCCAGCGCGTCTACACTCCCCGAGGCGACGGCATACGGGCTCGTCGTGCGACGGATGGACGAGCAGCGGCAGGAGGTGGGCCCCATGTGCGGCGAGCCTCCTAGTCATACGCCCGACGAGAGCTGACCGCTCGAGACTCCCCGTGGGGGCTCGCGGCGATTCTCGTCGTGATGACCGCGTGCCCCTTCGTCCCTCCAGGGAGTCGTCATGTCCGAGCGTCCCCGCAACCCGATCCGCACCCTCGCCGGCCGCGTGCGACGACCGGTGCCCACCAGCCCGACTCACCCGCCTGTCACCGCCGTCGTGCCTCGGCGCGGCCGCGACGGCGCCAGCATGGTCGACAGCGCGATCTATGTCGCCGGGCGACGGTCCGCCTCGCCGGCCACCCTCTCCGAGACCTTCCGGGGGCTGCGCGAGGAGACCGGCGCCGTCGGCTGGATCGGCCTCTACCGTCCGACGCAGGACGAGCTCGCCGCTCTCGCAGCGGAATTCGACCTCCACGAGCTCGCCGTCGAGGACGCCATCGTCGCTCACCAGCGACCCAAGCTCGAGCGCTACGGCGACACCCTCTTCGTCGTCCTGCGGGCCGCGCGCTACCTCGACGAGTCCGAGGAGGTCGAGTTCGGCGAGGTCCACCTCTTCGTCGGCAGCGACTTCGTCATCACCGTGCGCCACAGCGAGGCGCCCGACCTCTCCGCCGTGCGCCGCCGCCTCGAGAGCGACCCGGAGCTGCTCGCCCTCGGTCCCGAGGCGGTGCTCTACGCCATCCTCGACCGTGTCGTCGACGGCTACGTGCCCGTCGTCCGCGGCCTGCACAACGACATCGACGAGATCGAGACCGAGGTCTTCCGCGGCGACCCCGCCGTGTCGCGCCGCATCTACGAGCTGAGCCGCGAGGTCATCGAGTTCGAGCGCGCCGTGCGTCCGCTCGCGACCGTCATCCAGTCGCTGTCGGCGGGCTTCGAGAAGTACGGCACCGACGAGGAGCTGCGCCGCTACCTGCGCGACGTCGAGGACCACCTCACCCAGGTGCGCGAGCAGGTCGAGGGCTTCCGCCACCTGCTCCGCGACATCCTCACCGTCAACGCCACGCTCGTCGCCCAGAAGCAGAACGAGGAGATGAAGACCCTCACCGAGGCGAGCATGGACCAGAACGAGGAGGTCAAGAAGATCTCGGCGTGGGCCGCCATCCTCTTCGCCCCGACCCTCATCGGCACCGTCTACGGGATGAACTTCGACGCGATGCCCGAGCTGCACTGGCAGTTCGGCTATCCCTTCGCGATCGGGCTCATGGGTCTCGTCAGCGTCACGCTCTACGGCATCTTCAAGAAGCGCCGCTGGATCTGAGCCCTACGGTGGGGTGATGGCACGAGCACTCGTCGGCGTCTCGGGCTGGCGCTACCCGCGCTGGCGGGGCGACTTCTACCCCAAGGGCCTCCCCCAGCGGCTCGAGCTGACGTATGCCGCCGAGCGCATGACCTCGATCGAGGTCAACGGCTCCTTCTACTCCCTCCAGCGCCCGAGCTCGTATGCCGCGTGGCGCGCTGCCGTGCCATCCGACGTCGTCCTCGCCGTCAAGGGCGGTCGCTTCATCACCCACATGAAGTCGCTGCGCGACGTGGACACGCCGCTCGCGAACTTCTTCGCGAGCGGGGTGCTGGCCCTCGGGCCCCAGCTCGGTCCGGTGCTGTGGCAGCTGCCCGAGCGGCTCGGCTTCGACGCCGACCGGCTCGCCGCGTTCTTCGACCTGCTCCCCCGCTCGACCGGCGCCGCTGCCGAGCTCGCCGCCCGCCACGACGACAAGCTCGCCGAGGACCGCACCCTCACGACGTGCGAGGTCGACGCGCCCCTGCGCCACGCGCTCGAGCCGCGGCACCCGAGCTTCGACACCGACGAGGCCCGCGCTCTCTGCGCCGAGCACGACATCGCGATCGTCGTCGCCGACAGCGCCGGTCGCTGGCCCACGATGCACGACGCGACGAGCGACTTCCGCTACGTGCGACTGCACGGCGAGACCGAGCTCTACGCCAGCGGCTACACCGACGAGTCGCTCGACCGCTGGGCCTCGACCTGCCGCGAGTGGCTCGCCGAGGGGCACGACGTCCACGTCTACTTCGACAACGACGCCCGCGGGCACGCCCCCTGGGACGCCGTGCGGCTCCTCGACCGGCTCGGGGCCAGTCCGCCGCGCGACCCCGGCCCCGGCTGACGACACCGCACACCGGACGCCTCCTGACGCGCGGCGACACCGACCGCTAGGTTCGTCGTGTGAGCCGCAGTGTCTACGTCGCGTCACCCGAGGGACTCACCGGCAAGTCGGCCGTGGCCCTCGGCCTGCTCGATGCTCTCATCCGCGAGGTCGGGTCGGTCGGGGTCTTCCGGCCGCTGACGACGCTCGGCGGCACCGGACCCGACGACGAGGTCGACCACATCGTCGAGATGCTCGTCGCCCAGCCCGGCACCGACCAGACCTACGAGGAGGCGCTCGGCGTCACGTACGCGCAGGCGCACGTCGACCCCGACGAGGCGCTCCACCTCATCGTCGAGCGCTACAGCCGGCTCGCGAGCCGTTTCGAGGTCATGGTGGTGCTCGGGTCGGACTACACCGACGTCTCGACCGGCACCGAGCTGTCCTTCAACGCCCGCGTCGCCGGCAACCTCGGCTCGCCCGTCGTGCTCGTCGTGCACGGCCGCGACCGCACGCCCGAGCAGGTGCGCGTCGCCGCCGACAGCGCCCTGACCGAGCTCAGGGCCAACCACGCCCTCACCGTCGCCGTCATCGCCAACCGCGTCGAAGCCGACCAGCTCGAGGCGACGAGCGACGCGCTGGCCGGCCTCTCGCTGCCCGTGACCGCGGCGATCCCCGAGAACGCCCTGCTCGCCGCCCCGAGCTTCCGCTCGCTCACCGAGGCCGTCGGCGCGCGCCTCGTGCTCGGCTCGGAGTCGTGGATGGACCGCGACAGCCTCGGCCTCGTCGTCGCCGCGATGAGCCTGCCCAACGTCCTCTCGCGCCTCAGCACCGACGTCACGGTGATCGCCCCGAGCGACCGCAGCGACCTCATGCCGGGCCTCATGCTCGCCCACCAGTCGGGGACCTTCCCGACCCTTGCCGGCGTCATCCTCACGGGCGGCTACGAGATGCCCGAGACGATCGCACGGCTCACGTCCGGCGTGCAGCAGGACCTGCCGATCGCCCTCACCGACATGGACACGATGCACACGGCGCAGGCCGCGATGCAGGTGCGCGGCCCGATGATGGCGAGCTCGCGCAACAAGATTGAGACCGCCCGGCGGCTCTTCTCGGAGCGCATCGACCAGTCCGCCCTTCTGCGCGCCATCGACGTCTCGTCGTCCGAGGTGCGCACCCCGCTGATGTTCGAGTTCCAGCTCATGGAGCGCGCCCGCTCCGACCGCCGCCACATCGTGCTGCCCGAGAGCCAGGACGACCGCATCCTCGAGGCCGCCGACATCCTGCTGCGGCGCGGCGTCGCCGACCTCACCCTGCTCGGCGACGAGAACGCCGTGCGCCGTCGCGGGTCGGCCCTCGGCCTCGACCTCGACGACGCGCGCATCGTCTCCCCCACGGACCCCGAGCTCGTCGAGCGCTTCGCGCAGGTGTATGCCGAGTGCCGGGCTCACAAGGGCATGACCCTCGAGCGCGCCCGTGAGGTCATCACCGACATCTCCTACTTCGGCACGATGATGGTGCACCTCGGTCTCGCCGACGGGATGGTGAGCGGCGCCGTCAACACGACCGCCCACACGATCCGCCCGGCGCTCGAGTTCATCAAGACCGCCGACGGCGTGCGGACCGTCTCGAGCGTCTTCCTCATGTGCCTCGCCGACCGGGTGCTCGTCTACGGCGACTGTGCCGTCATCCCCGACCCGACGACCGAGCAGCTCGCCGACATCGCCATCTCCTCGGCCCAGACCGCGGCCCAGTTCGGCATCGACCCGCGCGTCGCCATGCTCTCCTACTCGACGGGGTCGAGCGGGTCGGGCGCCGACGTCGAGAAGGTCCGCGCCGCGACGCAGCTCGTGACCGAGCGCGCTCCGGACCTGCGGCTCGTGGGTCCGATCCAGTACGACGCCGCCATCGACCCCGTCGTCGGTCGCGCCAAGATGCCGGACTCCGACGTCGCCGGCCGGGCCACCGTCTTCGTCTTCCCCGACCTCAACACGGGCAACAACACCTACAAGGCCGTGCAGCGCAGCGCCCACGCCGTCGCCATCGGACCGGTGCTCCAGGGTCTGCGCAAGCCGGTCAACGACCTCTCGCGCGGGGCCCTCGTCGACGACATCGTCAACACCGTGGCGATCACCGCTGTGCAGGCACAGAGCCTCTCCTCCTCCGGCAAGCAGGGAGCAACCGGGTGAACGACCGCCTCGACCAGACCGCTCGACCCGTGCTCGTGCTCAATGCCGGGTCGTCGTCGCTGAAGTACCAGCTGCTCGTGCCCGAGTCGGGTGAGGTGAGCGCGAGTGGCGTCATCGAGCGCATCGGCGAGCCCGGCAGCGATGTCGCCGACCACGCAGCAGCGCTACGCACCATGAGAGCCACGCTCGCCGCCGACGGGGTCGACCTCGACGCGGTGCCGCTGCGGGCGGTCGGGCACCGGGTCGTCCACGGCGGTCCGGACTTCTCCGAGCCGGTGCTCATCGACGACGCCGTCGTCGCTCGCATCGAGTCCTTGAGTCCCCTTGCGCCACTGCACAATCCGGCGGCTGTGACCGGCATCGAGGCCGCACGAGCCCACTTCGCGGTGCCCCACGTCGCCGTCTTCGACACCGCCTTCTTCTCGACCCTGCCGCCCGAGGCCTCGACGTATGCGTTGCCCCGTGACCTCGCGGAGCAGCACTCGATCCGCCGCTACGGCTTCCACGGCACGTCGCACCGCTTCGTGTCGCAGGCGACGGCCGAGCTGCTCGGCCGCCCCGTCGAGGAGCTCAACCAGATCGTGCTCCACCTCGGCAACGGCTGCTCGGCCTCGGCGATCCGCGGTGGCGTGGCGATCGAGACCTCGATGGGGCTCACCCCGCTCCAGGGACTCGTCATGGGCACCCGCTCGGGTGACGTCGATCCCGGGTTGCACGCCTTCCTCGCGCGGCAGGTGGGCCTGTCGATCGACGAGATCGACACCGTGCTCAACAAGAAGTCGGGCCTGCTCGGCCTCAGCGGTGTCAACGACTTCCGTGAGCTCGCCCAGCGGGTCGACGCCGGCGACGAGGGGGCACGTCTGGCGTTCGACATCTTCGTCCACCGGCTCACGCACTACGTCGGCGCCTACCTCGCCCACCTCGGACGGGTCGACGCGATCGTCTTCACCGCCGGCGTCGGCCAGAACAGCGCCCGGGTGCGCGCCGCGCTCGCCGAGGGTCTCGAGGGCCTCGGCATCTCCGTCGACCCCGATCGCAACGAAGCCGGCGGTGGCTGCTTCTCGCACGCCGCCGTCATCTCGCCCGACGGCAGCCCGGTCGTCGTCGCGGTCGTACCGACGAACGAGGAGCTCGCGATCGCCCGGCAGACCGCCGACCTCGTGCGCTGACCCGCGATTCGAGGTGATCGCCGCACCCACGCCACCTCCGGCATCACCTTGAATCAGGGTGTGGTGACGGGAGGGGCCAAGGAGGTTCAGGGCTGGCTGTGCTTCGACTGCAGGTGCTCGCGCAGCGACATCGGCCGCCGCCCGGTGAGGCGCTCGACGTCGTCGCTCACCCCGTCGAGCTCGCCCGCGCGCACCGCCGTGTAGGTCGACACCCAGGCGTCCACCTGCCAGTCCGGGGCCCCGTATGCCGCGCGAGACGCATACGCCTCCTCGACCGTCTCGTCGTGGAAGCTGACGTCACGACCGGTCACCTCACGGATGACCGCAGCCATGTCGGCGAAGGACAGCGCCTCGGGACCGGTGAGGTCATAGGTGCGCCCGACGTGCGCGGCCGGGTCGCGCAGCACCGCCACGGCGGCGCGGGCGATGTCGTCGTGCGAGACCACCGCGGCTCGTCCGTCGCCCGCCGGCCCCCGGATGACGCCGTCCTGCCCGACCAGCGCGTCCACGAACTCGAGGTAGAGGTTGTCGCGCAGGAAGGTCCAGGCCATGCCGGACGCCTTGAGGTGCTCCTCCGTCGCCCAGTGGTCACGCGCGAGAGTGAAGGTGGCCGAGGGCGCGGCTCCGAAGAACGAGACGTAGACGACGTGGGCCACCCCGGCCGCGGCGGCCGCGTCGACGAAGGTGAGGTGCTCCTGCAGCCGGTCCTCCTGCTCGGCCGCCGACACCATGAAGAGCGTGCGCACCCCGGCGAGCGCCCGCTCGGCAGCCGCCCGGTCGCCGTAGGTGCACTCGCGCACGGCCGCTCGCTGAAGGCCCGGCGCCCGGGACGCGTCGCGCACGAGCAGCCGTTGCGCCACGCCGCGATTTGCGAGGTCGCCGGCGACGAGCCCGCCGAGCCAGCCCGTCGAGCCGGTGACGGCGAGATCGGGGCCGAGGTCTTCGCGCGTGCGCTCCATCCTCCGACCCTACGCAGCCGCGCCCGTCACGTCACCGGCCCAGCACATCACCGGCCAGCCCGTCACCGGCCCGGAGCGTCTCAGGGCGCCGACAGCGCCAACACGTCGACAGAGCCGAGCCATGCGACACAGACCCCACCGGGCAGCATACGGTGGGCCTCGTGACCGACAACACCACCGACACCGTGGCTGACGACAACAGCCGAGACGTGCCCGACGCCGAAGCCTCGGCGCCCGGCCACACGTCGCACTACGTGCCCGCCCCCGCTCCCGACGTGGAGCGTCCGGCGACGGGGATCGGGGCCGTCCCGAACGGCGTCAAGGCGGCCAGCGAGTGGTCCTGGCGCCTCCTGCTCATCGCCGCAGGCCTCTTCGGCCTCGGCCTGCTCGTGCGCTCGGTGTCCGAGGTCATCGTGCCCCTCGCCATCGCCATGCTGCTCACGGCGCTACTCCGACCCGTCGCGCTGCGGCTGCGCTCCGTCATGCCGGCCGGCGCCGCGGCGGGCCTCACCGTGCTCGGCACGATCCTCGTCGTCTCTGCGCTCCTGACGCTCGTCGGCAGCCAGTTCACGAAGGGGTTCTCGGACCTCACGACCCAGGTCGCCGACGGCCTGGCCCAGATCCGCGACTGGGTGCGCACGACGTTCAAGATCAGCGACGCCCAGTTCGACGGCTACTGGGACACGATCCGCGAGAAGGTCAGCAACTCGGGCAACCTCGGCGACACCGCCACCGCCTTCGGCCTCACGGCGACCCACTTCGTCGCGGGCCTGTTCATCTCGCTCTTCGCGCTCTTCTTCTTCCTCTACGAGGGCCCGCGCATCTGGGCGTGGGTCGTGCGCCTCTTCCCCCGCACCGCGCGTGACCGCGTCGACTCGTCCGCGGTGATCGCCTGGGACCAGCTCTCGGCCTTCGTGCGCGCGACGATGATCGTCGCCTTCGTCGACGCCGTCGGCATCGGTGTCGGTGCGGCGATCCTGGGCGTGCCCTTCGCCTTCGCCATCGGCATCCTCGTCTTCCTGCTCGCCTTCATCCCGATCGTCGGTGCGCTGCTGTCCGGCTTCGTCGCGGTCGTGCTGGCTCTCGTCTCGCACGGCCTCGGCGTCGCGCTCATCATGCTGGCCATCGTGATCGGCGTGCAGCAGCTCGAGTCGCACGTGCTCCAGCCGTTCCTGCTCGGCAAGGCCGTGAGCGTGCACCCGCTCGCCGTCATCCTCGCCATCGCCATCGGCTCCATCACCGCCGGCATCGTCGGCGCCCTCGTGGCCGTCCCCTTCGCCGCCGTCATCAACGCCGTCGGCAAGCACCTGTTGATCGGTGAGTCCCGCGAAGAGCTCGAGCACGAGCTCGAGGAACGGGCCCATGAAGGCGGGTCGCCGGCCACTGCCTGAGGCTGCGACCCGTGTGGCCGACGCCCCGGGACGACGAAACGCCCCGACGCCGTGTGGCGTCGGGGCGTTTCGTCGTGCAGGGGTCTAGCCGGAGACGGCGCGCCGGGCGAAGAGCGCCCGGTCGTCGAGCTCCTCCGCCTCGTCGGCGAACTCCGGGGTGTCGAAGACGTCTGCCGGGATGCCGTCGTCGGTGTAGCGCGGCTCCGCCTTGGCCTTGAGCGCGTAGGTCGGCACCGGCACCGGCACGGGGCTCCAGCTGCCGGGCACCTCCTCCGCGGCCGCAGGCGCCGCTGCCGGCTGCACGTGCACGCCACCCGTCTGGGCCGCCTGCACGTCGAAGACGCCGTCGTATGCCGTCGCCGCGGCAGCCGCTGCCACCGCGGGCTCCTGCACGGGGCCGGCGTGGGCGACCTGCTGCGGGCGGCCCTGCTGGTGACGCGCCCGATCAGCGGCCCGGCGGGCCTCCTCGATGGCGCGGTGGCTGATGACCTGGGTGGCCTCGCTCGACAGGACCGGTGCCGGGGCGCCGCCGGGGCGCCGCCGGTCGGAGCCGCGGTCGGCCCGCTGGTCGGCACGGTGGTCGGCCCGGTGCGCGCGGTCGGCCTGGGCCTCGGTGCGCAGCCAGTAGAGCACCGCGACGAGGGTGACGAAGGCGAAGGGCACCGAGACCCAGAGCAGGACTCCGGTGATGGCGAGCACGATGGACACCGGCAGCCAGAGCAGCGCGAGCAGCAGCAGCGCGGCCCGCAGCCGGCGCTGGGCCATCGAGACCCGGTGCGGCCGGCTCGGGCGCCCCTGGTGGGCTCGGTCTCGACGTGATGGGCTGTGGGACACGGGCATTCGATCCACCTCACCGCGGTGTGCGTCGGACGGATGCTGCTGGTCGATCTCGCGCCGGTCGTCGAGGCGATCGCTCGCTCGCCGGGCGACGAGGGGCGAGCTGGGCCGCGCGGCACCCGCGGGCACTGCGCGCTTGACGTCGACGGTGGCGCGGGAAGCGGCAGCGGGCTTGACGGCATACGAGTTGGGG
Source organism: Humibacillus xanthopallidus (assembly GCF_006716675.1). Classification (GTDB taxonomy): domain Bacteria; phylum Actinomycetota; class Actinomycetes; order Actinomycetales; family Dermatophilaceae; genus Humibacillus; species Humibacillus xanthopallidus_B. The sequence continues at coordinate 696,365 of NZ_VFPM01000001.1, forward strand.
CGGGGTGCGCGCAGCTCGGTCTGCGGGAGCAGCGGGCGCTTCTCGAGCACGCGCATCGCCTTGGAGAAGCCCTCGACGGAGCGGGTGGCGGCGGCGTCCTCACGGCGACGGACCCAGTGCTGCAACAGGTAGGCAGCCCAGATCGCGACGATCACCACGAAGATCAGGCTCCCCACTTGCACGAACCCCACGGTAGGCCGGGGGCGCTGGCGCACCATGCATATCGGGTGCGTGTCGCGCAAGAGGCTGGTGTTACGGCTGTGACAGACGAGCCATGAGGCTCGAGCCACCGAGGTCTTCCGTCGTGACGGCGAACGAGCGGTGGTCGCGCCACGCGCCGTCGATGTGCAGGTAGCGCTCGCGGATGCCCTCGTCGCGCAGGCCGAGACGGCGGGCGACGCCGAGCGAGGCGACATTGTCGAGCCGGATGTTGACCTCGATGCGGTGCAGCCCCGCGGGCCCGAGCGCGTGGTCGACGGCGAGCGCGAGCGCGCGGCTCGCGATGCCGCGCCGGGTCACCGCGTGCGAGACCCAGTAGCCGGCGGCGCCCGAGAGCTGGGCCGCCCTGATGATGCCGAAGATGTGCACCTGCCCGACGATGCGTCCCTCGACCTCGATGGCCCACGGCATGGCGCGGTCGGCCCGCGCCTCCGTGTCGAGGTCGCGCACGAACTGGCGGAACGACACGGGCGTGCGGGGCTCGGCGCCCGGCGGCAGCGTCGGCTCCCAGGGCTGCACGTGGTGGGCGTTGTCGCGGCGCACCTGCTGCCACTCCGCCTCGTCGGAGGCCCGGAGCGGGCGCAGCACGATGGCCGGCTCCGCCGAGGCGTCGCGCAGCACGACGGGCCACCGAGCCTGCCCGTCGCGGTGCGGCCGCCACGGCATCCTCACGCGGCCGCGCTCACGGGTTGTGGCTGCGGTGGTCGCTGCCGGGGATCTGCGCGAGCGCGTGGCCGAGCACCGGCTCGAGCACGTCGAGAGCGTCCGCCACGCCGCCGCGTGAGCCAGGCAGGTTGACGAGGAAGGTGCGGCCCGCGACCCCCGCGAGACCGCGCGAGAGCATGGCCGTCGGCACACCCTTGGCGACCCCCGCCGCCCGGATCGCCTCGGCGACGCCCGGCACGAGCCGGTCGAGCAGCGGCAGCGTCTGCTCCGGGGTGGCATCGGTCGGGGTCAGCCCCGTGCCGCCCGTCGTCAGCACGAGGTCCGGCTCGCTCGCGAGCGCGTCACGCAGTGCGAGCCCGAGCTCGTCGCCGTCGGGGACGACGACCGGGTGACCGACCGAGAAGCCCCACGAGACCAGCCGGTCGACGATGACGGGACCGGACCGGTCGGCATACGTGCCGTCGGCGGCCCGGGTCGACGCGGTCACGACGACGGCCCGCCGACCGGCTCCGAAGCCGGGGGCGGTCTCGTGGCCGGGGACGGGCGGCCTACTCATGCCAGTCCCCCGAGCGGCCACCCGACTTCGCGGTGACCCGGACGTCGGTGATCCGACCGTGCTTGTCCACCGCCTTGACCATGTCGATGAGGGCGAGGGCGGCGACGCTCACCGCCGTCAGCGCCTCCATCTCGATGCCGGTGCGGTCGGCGGTGCGCACGGTCGCGGTGATCTCCACCCCCTCGTCGACGACGAGCAGGTCGAGTGCCACGCCGTGCACGGCGATCGGGTGGGCGAGCGGGATGAGGTCGGGGGTGCGCTTCACGGCCTGGATGCCCGCGACCCGGGCGACCGCGAGCGCGTCGCCCTTGGGCAGGTCGCCCCCACGCAGGGCCGCGACGGCGCGCGGGCTGAGCAGCACCCGGCCCGCAGCGCTGGCCTCGCGGGCCGTGACGACCTTGGCGGACACGTCGACCATGTGCGCGCTGCCGTCGGCGCGCACATGCGTCAGCCGTGGGGTGTCGGGCGTCTCGGCGCCGGGGCTCTCGACGGCGGAGCCGGCGCCAGCGGTGGAGTCGGTGCCGGCGGTGGAGTCGGCGCCGGGGCCTTCGACCTCGCCCATCTCAGGCCTCGCCGTCGAGGAGGATGACGTCGACGTGCTCGCCGGCGACGAGCTCGGTGATGTCCTCGGGCACGACGAAGAGTCCGTTCGCCCGCGACAGGTCGGCGAGGAAGTGCGAGCCCTGGCCGGCCACCGGCGAGGCGAGCAGCTCGCCCTCGGGCGAACGCGACACGACGGCGCGGCCGAACTGCCGCCGCCCCTCGGGTGAGCGCACCCCGGCGGTGATGCTCGCGGCGCGCAGCCGGCGCTTCTCGGGCTTGAGCCGCATGAGGCGACGCAACGCCGGGCGCACGAAGACCTCGAAGGAGACGAAGGACGACACCGGGTTGCCCGGCAGCGCGAAGAGCGGCACGAGCCTCCCCTCCGGCCCGGTGAGGTGGCCGAAGCCCTGCGGCTTGCCGGGCTGCATCGCGACCTTGACGAAGTCGATGCCCTCGCGGCGCAGCGCGCTCTTGACGACGTCGTAGGCGCCCATCGAGACGCCGCCGCTCGTGATGATGACGTCGGCCACCCCGACGACCTCGTCGAGCACCTCGAGCAGCTCCTCGTCGGTGTCGCCGACAGCCGTGCGGATCTCGGCCGAGGCACCGGCGGCCACCGCGGCCGCCCAGAGCATCGAGGAGTTGGAGTCGTGGATCTGGGCCGGGCCGAGCGGATCGCCCGGGGCGACGAGCTCGTCACCCGTCGACAGCACGACGACGTGGGGACGGCGGTGCACCTCGACGGTGGCGTGACCGCACGCCGCAAGCAGGGCGATCGTGCGCGGACCGACGATCTCGCCGGCCGACACGACGACCGCGCCGGCGGCGACGTCCTCGCCGCGTGGGCGCACGAAGCGTCCGCGTCGCACCGCGGCGCGGCACTCGACCTCGCCCTCGGCGGCCCCGTCGGTGTCCTCGACGGCGATGACGGAGTCGGCACCCTCGGGCAGCTTGGCCCCGGTCATGATGCGGGCTGCCTCGCCCGGGTCGACCCGGAAGCCCGGGTCGTCACCGGCCGCGACCTCACCGACGATGCGCAACCGCACCGGCTCGGTGCCGGCACCCTCGAGCGACTCGGCGACGACGGCATACCCGTCCATCGAGGAGTTGTCGAAGCCCGGCAGGTTCACCTTCGCCCGCACGTCGCGCGCGACGACGAGCCCGAGGCTCTCGGTGAGCGGGATCGGCGCCGTCGGGGCCGGCTCGAGCGAGGCGAGGATCGCCCGCAGGTGCTCGTCGACGGTGCGCACGTCGGACGGGGTCGGGCGGGCCGGGGGCTGCTCCGGTTGGACCGGCTCGCCGAGCACCGCGTGGTCGCGCACCCGGTGGTAGCCGTCGATGAGCACCTCGCCGACGAGCGTGACGTCACGACCGAAGACGGGGTCGCCGATGACCCGCAGGCTCGTGCAGTCGCGCATCGAGGGCACGCCCTGCGGGAAGCGCTGCTCGAAGCCCGACACGAAGCGGTAGGCGGAGTCGAGGTCGACGTAGGGCTCGGGGCGGTCGCTCGAGGCGACGACGTGGTAGCTCTCGTCGAGGGAGAAGAAGTCGGAGCGCAGGACGAGCAGGTCGTTCGTCGTCTTCACCGGGCGGAAGCGGGTGCGCGGCACGAGGATCGCCTCGGAGCCCTCGAAGACCTCGATGGCCGTGCCCATGGCCGACTCCATCTGGATGACCTCGGGCGAGGAGGGGTCGGCGGGGTCGACGGTCTTGTGGTTGACGATGATCGGCAGCCCGAGCACACCCTCGCGGGCCGTCATGCGCTCGCGCAGGACCTCGAGGTTGATCCAGACGTTGTTGGCGTTGAAGGTGCTGTGGCGGCGGATGTCGCGGAAGAAGCGCTCCTCGCCGTCCTCGACCATCGCCGTGTCGCGCAGCACGATCCGCCCGTCCGACTTGCGCACGGCGAGGTGGCCACCCTTGCGGTCGCTCTTGGTGCGGCGGCAGACCTCGGCGACGAAGGGCACGTCGTGCTCGACCATCCAGGCCGCGACGTCCGGGTCGCACGTGGCGCCGAGGTTGTCGGAGTTGGAGAGGAAGGCGAAGCGAATACCCTTCTCCAGCAAAGAGTCCAGCACGCCCGAGGTGACGAGCGAGACGTAGACGTCACCGTGGCCGGGTGGGCACCACTCGAGCTCGGGGTCCTGCGGCCACTTCACCGGCACGAGGTCGCCCGGGGTGAGCTTGGGCTCGGCGTTCTGGATGAAGTCGAGCGGCAGCCCGTCGACGGCGAGCGAGTCGTACTTCGCGAGGATCTTCAGCGACTCCTCCGACGTGCGGAAGGAGTTCATGAGCACGAGCGGCAGCTCGACGCCCCAGCGCTCACGCAGCGCCAGCACCTGCAGCGCGATGATGTCGAGGAAGGTGAGGCCGTCGCGCACCTCGAGGGCCGACTTGGCGCCGGTCATGCCCATGCCCGTGCCGAGTCCGCCGTTGAGCTTGATGACCGCCGTCTGCGACAGCGCGCGCCGGGCCTCCTCGTCGGTGACCTGCACCTCGCCGAGGGCCTGGATCTCGCCGAGGGGCTCGATGCTGTCCTCGGGGATGGTGCCCTGCGCGCCCGCCTCGAGCTGCTCGTAGTAGTACTCGAACACCTTGATCGCCTCGGGCCCGAGGCCGCGCCGGCGCATCAGGTCCACGGATTCGCGCAGCCCCTGGTCACTCATGGCCATCACCCTACGATGGACGGCATGGGCCGGAGCCACGTGAGAGCGAGGAGCGACCCGTGAGCGGCCCGTCGAAGCGTGACCTGCGTCACGCCGCCCGCGCGCGCAGGGCCCGGCTGGCCGTCGAGCTGCGCGGGCGCGACGGCGGTGCGGGGGTCGCCGAGGCCGCCGAGGCGATCGCAGAGACCGTGCTCCGTTTCGTGCCCGACGGCGGCCGGGTCGCGGTCTACGAGTCGCTGCCCGACGAGCCACCGACCGGCCGCCTCGTCGAGCGGCTCCTCGAGTCGGGCCACGAGGTCATCGTCCCCGTCGTGCTCGACGACTTCTCCCTCGAGTGGCGGTATGCCGTCCGGGGGACCGTGGGTGACCAGGGCACCGTCACGCGGCGGCAGGGTCCGCCGGACGCGTCGGAGCGCTCGGGCTGGCTCGGCGTCGACGCGCTCGCGGGGTGCGACCTCGTCGTCACGCCCGGCCTCACCGTCGACCGGCACGGCACGCGCCTCGGGCAGGGCGGCGGCTGCTACGACCGCGCCCTCGCCCACCGCGACCCGGCCGCACCCGTCGTCACCCTGCTGCACGAGGGCGAGGCGAGCGAGCTCGACCTGCCCCTCGACGAGCACGACCAGCCGGTCGACGCCTACGTCACGACGACCGGCCGCCTCGTCCGCCTCCGCTGAGGGCGGCCCGCACGCCGCGCGGGTCTGCACGGCCGACGCGGGAGCCGGCCGGACGGCATACGTCAGCCGGTGGCAGGAGCGCCGGGCGGCACGAGCGTCAGCTCGTCGGACGACGCCTCGCGCACGGCGTTCTCGGTGAAGGGCCACGGGAAGGTCTCGTTCGCGGCCCAGGCGTCGATCTGGTCGGCGTAGTGGTCGGAGTAGGTGTGCCCCGACTGCCCCGTCGAGTTGACCCAGAGCGAACCGTCGAGGTTGGCGAGGTCGACGACCATGCGCATCGACGGGCCCGCGACGACGTCGTAGCCCGGCGACGCGGCGTTCCACGAGTTGGCGTTGACGATGGAGTTGCCGCCGCCGAGCTCGATGTCCTCACGGTTGAAGATGCTGCGCACGACCTGCGGCAGCGAGTCGTCGCCCATGACGGGGTGCTGCAAGTCGAGCTGGTGGAGGCGGCCCCAGCGCCACGTCGCGGGCACCTTGCCGAGCTCGCGGGCGAGGTCGAGGCGGGCATCGACGAGAGCCCGCTTGAGGATCTCGCCCGAGCCCTCGGTGAGTCCGGGAGTCGTCTTGTCGTCCCACCACTCGTTCTTGGGGTCCTTGAGCAGCTGCTCGATGACGATCATCCAGCGGCTACCGCCATCGGGCGCGAGGTCCGGCGGGATCTCGTCGAAGGTGTAGTCGAGCAGGTGCTTCCACACGGCGTTGTAGTAGGCCGCCGAGGCGGAGTCGCGCGACTTGTCGTTGGGCTGGCTACCGTCCCAGTCGCGCAGGAGGCGCTGTGCCTGGGCGGTGAAGCTGTCGACCTGTACGGCGAGGAGCCGCTCGACGAGACCCGGCGCGTAGGTGTTGCGCACGTCGCCCTGGATCTCCGACATGTCCTGGGGCGAGACCTTCGACGTCGCGGCGAGCAGGGTGCGGATGCGCTGGGCCCGGAAGCCGTAGTCCCACTCGGTCGTGAGGAAGGGCTTGGCGCTCGCCGTCACCGCCTGGTTGGCCGTGACGATGAAGCCCTCCTGCGGGTCGAAGGTGTGCGGCAGGTCGGCAGCCGGCACCCACCCCTTCCAGTCCCACTGGCTGTCCCAGCCCGGCGCGGGCCAGTAGCCGGGCGGGGCGCCCGGCGTCGCCGAGCGGCGCACGGGGATGCGGCCCGGCGTCTGGTAGCCGATGTGGCCCGCGGTGTCGGCGTAGACGAGGTTCTGCGAGGGCACGGTGAACTCCGCGGCGGCCGCGCGGAAGTCGTTCCACCCCGCAGCCTTGTTGAGCGCGAAGATCGCGTCGCCGGCGGTGCCCGGCGTGAGGGCCGTCCAGGCCAGCGACACGGCATACCGGTTGGACTGAGGTGCGCCGCGCACGACGACGCGGTCACCCGCCTCATCGACCGAGGCGGAGACGTCGGACATGATCGGGCCGTGCACCGTGCTGCGCACCGTGATGGTGACGTCGGCGCCGCCCGCGACCTTGATCGTCTCCACGCGCTTCTCGAGCGGCATGCGCTCACCGTCGCGAAGGTAGGTGTCACCCGTGACCTGCTCGAGGTAGAAGTCGGTGACGTCGGGACGCAGGTTCGTCATGCCCCAGGCGATGCGCTCGTTGTGACCGATGACGACGCCCGGAACTCCCGAGAAGGTGAAGCCCGACACCCGGAAGGGGCACGCCTGCGTCACCTGACGGCACTGGAGGTTGACCTGCGACCATATGCCGGGGATCGAGAGCGCCAGGTGGGGGTCGTTGGCGAGCAGCGGCTTGCCTGTCGTCGTGCGCGAGCCGGAGACCACCCACGAGTTCGAGCCGATGTCATCGCCCCGGCCGAGGGTGGAGGGCGCCGCGTCGAGGGCCGCGACGGCCGCGTCGACCGCCTTGGCGCCGTCGGCGCTGCGCAGGGCGGTGAGGGCAGCGGGAGCGGCCGGCACCGAAGAGGCCGCCTGGTCGCTCGCAGAGTCCTTCGCCGCGCCCGGCGTCCAGTCGTCGCCCGAGAGGATCGGCTGGTTGCGGTCGAAGGGGTAGGGCGGATAGAGCAGCGCGATCTGGCGCAGCGAGATGCCGCGGCGGGAGAGCCGGGCGCGGGTCAGCTCGTCGTTGTAGTCGCCCCGCAGGTCCCAGGCGAGGGCCTTGAGCCAGGCCAGCGAGTCGATGGGCGTCCACGGCTCGACGCGGTAGCTCGGGTTGCGGCGCTGGAGCACGGTGTACTCGAGCGACATCTTCTCGGGCGACTCGACCTGGCGGATGTAGGCGTTGACCCCGTCGGCGTAGGCCTGGAGGTACTGCCGGGTCTCCGGTGCGAGCCGCGGCAGCTCCTGCTCGGCGACGCGGCGCCAGCCCATCGTGCGCACGGCCTTGTCGGACTCGAGGCCGGCTGAGCCCACCATCTCGGACAGGCGGCCGGCCGTCAGGTGGCGCCGCAGGTCCATCTCGAAGAAGCGGTCCTGCGCGCTGACGAAGCCCTGGGCCCGGAAGAGGTCGCTCGCGTTGTCGGCATAGATCGTCGGCACGCCGCGGTCGTCGCGCAGCACCGAGACCTTGCTCGTGAGCCCCTCGATCGTCAGCTCACCCGCAGTCTGCGGGAAGCTCTGCCGCACGGTCGACACGCCGAGCACCCCGACCCCGACGACCGCCATGACGAGCAGGACGGCGACGATGATCAGGACCCGACGAGCTCGCTTCAACCGTGGCACGCACCGAGCCTAGGACACCGCCGGGACCACCAGACGCAGCCGTGCGCCGCCGGTGCCACATCGTTGCCGAACCGTCGATCTTCGCGCGATCTTCGCGCGATCTTCGCGCCGGACTGCCCGGCGAGGCCGGTGGGCCAAGTGGTTTCATGGGCGCACACGTCAGGAGCTGCCCGTGATCTCGCTCGCGTCCATCACGTCGTCGGGAATGGATCTCGACGACCTGACACGCGTGCTCCTCATCGGCTCGATCGTCCTGCTCGTCGCCGTGGCCGCCGTGCGCCTCTCGGTGCGCTCCGGTCTGCCGTCGCTGCTCATCTACCTCGCCATCGGCCTGGCCCTCGGCAACGCCGGGCTCGGCATCCAGTTCGACAACGCGTCGGTGACGCGCGTGCTGGGGTATGCCGCCCTCGTCCTCATCCTCGCCGAAGGTGGCCTCACGACGTCGTGGGGCAACATCAAGGACTCCGTCGCGCCAGCTGCGCTGCTCTCGACCGTCGGCGTCGTGGTGTCGGTCCTCGTCGTCGCGGTCGCCGTCCACACGCTCCTGCCGCTCAGCTGGACGATCTCGCTGCTCGTCGGCGCCATCGTCAGCTCGACCGACGCGGCCGCGGTCTTCTCCGTGCTGCGCAACGTGCCGCTGCCGAAGCGCCTGTCGGGCATGCTCGAGGCCGAGTCCGGCTTCAACGACGCTCCGGTCGTCATCCTCGTCGTCGCGTTCTCCGCGCAGGGCGTGCCCGGCGGCGACTCGCTCTCGTGGTGGCAGCTCATCCTGTTCGCCGCGCTCGAGCTCGCCGGCGGAGCCGCCGTCGGCATCGGGGTGGGAGTGCTCGGTGGCCAGCTGCTGCGTCGGGTCGCCGGTGGGTCGTCGGCCCTCTTCTCCATCGGCGTCATCTCGCTGACGGTCCTCGCGTATGCCGTCGGCGCCTCGCTCCACGTGTCGGGCTTCCTCGCGACATACCTCTGCGCCCTCGTGCTCGCCAACATGGGGCTGCCCAACCGCACGTCGTTCCAGAGCTTCGGCAGCGCTCTCGGGTGGCTCGCGCAGATCGGCCTCTTCGTGCTGCTCGGCCTGCTCGCCGACCCGACCGTCCTCGCCACCCAGCTCGTCCCCGCCGTCATCATCGGCCTCGTGCTGCTGCTCGTCGCACGACCGCTGTCGGTGTTCGCGTCCGTGTCATGGTTCCGGATGTCGTGGCGCGACCAGGCCTTCCTGTCGTGGGCGGGCCTGCGGGGCGCCGTGCCCGTCGTGCTCGCGACCGTGCCCCTCACCGAGGGCACACCCGACACGGAGTGGATCTTCGACCTCGTCTTCGTGCTCGTCGTCGTCTTCACCATCGTCCAGGCGCCGACGCTGCCGTGGGTGGCGAGGCGGCTCGGCCTCACGGAGCAGGTGCACTCTGTCGACGTCGACCTCGAGAGCACGACCCTCATCGAGATCGGTGCCGACGTGCTCCAGGTCTCCGTCGGCGACGACTCGCGCCTGCACGGGGTGGCCGTCTTCGAGCTGCGCCTGCCCAAGGGCGCCAACGTCACGCTCATCGTGCGGCGCGGCGAGGGCTTCGTGCCCGAGCCGCACACGACGATCCGCCACGGTGACCGGCTGCTCGTCGTCACGACGTCGGCGGTGCGCTCGGCCACCGAGCGGCGCATCCGCGACGTCAGCCGTGACGGGCGCCTCGCCGGCTGGCCCTAGCCCGGCTGGTCGTAGACTGACGGGCGGTTCCATCCCCCCACCTTTCGAGCTCGAGGTTCACCCATGCCCACCTACTCCTACGCGTGCACGGCCTGCGGCCACGCCTTCGACATCCGCCAGTCGTTCACCGACGACTCCCTGACGGTGTGCCCGGCGTGCGGGGAGACGACGCTGCGCAAGGTGATCCACCCGGTCGGCATCGCCTTCAAGGGCTCGGGCTTCTACAAGACCGACTCGCGCGCCTCGGGCTCGGGCGGCGCGGGCAAGCCTGCCGCGGCTGCGTCCGGCGGGTCGGGCGAGTCGTCGGGGTCTTCCGGGTCGTCCGAGACGTCGGGCTCCGGCGGGGCCGCCGCGAGCACCTCCGACTCCGGCTCCAGCACGGCCCCGAAGCCGGCCGCGTCCTCGCCGTCCAAGCCCGCCGGCAGCTCGTCGTCCACACCCTCCTGACCGTCGAGGGGCGTTGTCCCCAACCCGGTCGTATGCCTCTCGCCGGGCACCGCTCGCGTCCTAGGCTTCCCGCATGACGACGATCGCCGACCCCGACACCTCCGGATCCACCTCGCCGACGCCGGCCGTCCCGCTCGGGGCGCGCGCCGAGATCGGCGTGATCGGCGGGTCCGGGCTCTACGACTTCCTCGAGACCTACGAGACCGTCGAGGTCGAGACCCCCTTCGGCCCACCGAGCGACCCGCTCGTCGTGGGCGAGGTCGAGGGGCGCATGGTCGCCTTCATCGCGCGCCACGGCAGCGACCACCGCTTCGCGCCGCACCGGGTCAACTACCGCGCCAACCTCTGGGCGCTGCGTGCGCTCGGCGTGCGGCAGGTCCTCTCGCCGTGCGCGGTCGGGTCGCTGCGACCGGAGTACGGCCCGGGCACGATCGTCGTCCCCGACCAGGTCGTCGACCGCACGTGGGGTCGGGCGCAGACGGTCTACGAGGCCGAGGGGCCGGTCGTGCACGTGTCCTTCGCCGAGCCCTACTGCCCCAACGGCCGCCAGGTCGCCGTCGATGCCGCGCGGCTCTCGCCCCTCGAGGTCGTCGGCGACGGCACGCTCGTCGTCGTCAACGGGCCGCGCTTCTCCTCGCGGGCCGAGTCGCTCATGCACCAGCAGATGGGCTGGAGCATCGTCGGCATGACGACGATGCCCGAGGCGGCCGTTGCCCGCGAGCTCGCCCTCTGCTTCACGACGATCGCCATGGTCACCGACCTCGACGCCGGGGTCGAGGGCGGTGAGGCAGTGACCCATGAGGAGGTGCTGCGCGTCTTCGCCGACAACGTCGAGCACCTCAAGGCGCTGCTGCGCGACGCGATCGGCCAGCTCCCCGCCCACGAGGACGACGCCGAGGCGACCTGCCCGTGCCGCCGCGCCCTCGACGGCCTCGAGCTGCCGATCGCCCTGCCCTGATCGGCAGGGTCGACACGTGGGGTTCGCACGACGCGTGCGGGGCCGTGCGATGCGGAGCGGGCAACGGAGTGCCGACACCCTGATGGGCGCGGCGACGGGCACCGGCCCCTCCCCCGCACCGCGTCGCCGGTCGCTCAGCGCCCGGCAGCGCCTGGCCCGGCGGGCTCGCTGGCGGCGGTGGGCCGCGGCACTGCTCGCGGCTGCAGCCTCCGCCGTCGCCGTGTCGGCCGTGGCCCCGCGAGCGACCCAGACCGGTGGGCGCGAGGTCGTCGTGGCCGTGCGCGACCTCGCTGCAGGAGCCGTCGTCACCCGCGACGACGTCGAGGTGGTCGCGCGCCCGGAGGGCACGGTCCCCGAGACCGGCCTCACGGCATACGCCGACGTCATCGGTCGCACGACTGCAACGGTGGTGTCGTCGCGCGATGTCCTGACCGCGGAGCGGCTCGTCGGGGCCGCCCTGCTCGCGGGGCAGCCTCCGGGCTCGGTGGCGATGTCGGTGCCGGTGCTCGACGTCGGTGACGCGACGCGACCGGGCGCGAGGGTCGACCTCTACACGACAGCGGCCGGCGAGGCCGCGGCGACGGACGTCGTCGTGCTCGCGGTCCGCCGACCCACGGAGTCTGCGGCTCTGCTCGGGGGAGGCACCTCACCGCAGCTGACCGTCGCCCTCGACGCGGCCGAGGCGTCCGCGGTGGCACGCAGCCTCAGCGGCCTCGACGGCGGGCAGGGACTCGTCGTCGCCGTCCGGCCACTGACCGGTCCGTCACAGTAGGCTCGGCACGCACGGTGGCAGGGGCACAGGTCGGCCGCAGCCATCGCACGATCGACCACGACGACCGTGCCGGCGGCGCTGCCGGGCAGAGGTCACCTCACCGCACCGCGCCGCGGTCGCCAGAGACCCCCTCGGGGGCGCAGAGAAAGGGATCACCTTCATGCTCAAGGGTTTCAAGGAATTCGTCATGCGAGGCAACGTCGTCGACCTCGCGGTCGCCGTCGTCCTCGGCACAGCCTTCACCGCGATCGTCACCGCGATCGTCAACGGGCTCATCAACCCCATCATCGCCGCGATCTTCGGCAAGCCCGACCTGACGCAGGTCGCGAACTTCACCATCAACGGCGCCGAGTTCTCGCTCGGCCTCATCCTGGCCGCTCTCTTCAACTTCATCGTCGTCGCTGCGGCGATCTACTTCATCGTCGTCCTGCCGATGAACAAGCTGCTCGAGCGGCTCGCCCAGCGCCGCGAGCCGGAGCCTGACGCTCCGTCGCCCGAGGTGCTGCTCCTCACGGAGATCCGCGACTCGCTGCGCGCTCGCTGACCAGCACACGACGAAGGGCGGGAGCCACCCGGCTCCCGCCCTTCGTCGTGCCGCAATCGAATCGAAAGAGCAGTTCGTCGCCGCCCCACGCAACCGCGCGGGCACGCTCCACAGCGCGACGAACTGCTCTTTCGATTTCCCAAGGGGGCCGGGGCGGACCGTCAGTCGGTGGGCTGCCGGGCGGGCGCCGCATACGCCTGCGGACGCTCAAAGTCACCGAGGATCTCGGCGAGGGCGAGCGGGCGCGCGGCCTCGTCGTGACGGCCGGCGCGCTGGAGCGTGCGGCCGAGGAGCAGGTGGGCGTAGCCGTCGGTCGGCGACTCCGCGGTGATGCGGTTCAACGTCGCCTCTGCGCGGCCGAGCTGCGCCGAGTGGAAGTACGCGCGTGCCAGCAGCAGCCGCAGGTCGTCGGTGCCGTGGAGCACTCCGTCCTCGGCGACGGCCGTTGCGCTCTCGGACGTGCCGCCCTCGATCTCCTCGACGAGGTCGGCCAGCGCGAGCGCGGCCTCGCGGAAGTCACCGCGCTCGAAGAGACCCTGGGCGATCGAGAGCCGCAGGGTGAAGGGCGTCATCGTGTTCATGCGCCCGTCAACGCACGCACGACCACGCTCATTCCGCCGCCACCCCATCGACGCCCTCCCCCGATTCGAGGTGATCCCGGCACTGAGGTCGGTGCCATCATCACCTCGAATCGGCGTGAGGTCGGGTCACTCGTAGTGCGGAGGGCGCTGCTCCTGCAGCCAGGTGTCGCCGACCCCGGACCCGGCGGGCCGCTCGCCCCAGCCGAGGTCGAGCTCGTCGCTGCTGCGGCCCAGACCCGTGCCCGGCTCGGCAGCGGCGCCGCCGGCAGCCCCGTCTCCGTCGGCGGCCGGCCCTGCCGCGGCACCGGTGCCCTTGCGGAAGACCCGCCGCCGCTTGCGCTTCGACGCGGCGCCGGCCGACTTGCCGGGGGCCTTGCCCTTGGGCGACGTGGCGTCGGCTGCGGCTCCCGCACCTGTTGCCGGGCCGTCTCCTGCCGTGCCGTCGGGGGGCTCCTCCTCTGCGGCGGCTCCGGTCGAGTCGGCTGACACGTCGACCTGGCCTGCGCCGTCGCCGGTCCGGTCGGGGCCGGAGCCGGAGCCGCTCTCCCTCGGCGGCGGCTGGATCGCCTTGACGATCGTGACGATGCGAGCGATCTCGCGGGCCGGGTCGCGGAAGAGGTCGGTCGTCCACGCACGCTCGTGCAGCCAGCCGAGCCGGCGCAGCTGCTCGGGGCGCAGGCGGTCACGGTCGCGCGTGCTGTGCAGGGCGGCATACCGCGGCCCATCGGTCTCGACGGCGAGCAGCCCACGCCCACGGTGGTAGGGGTCCTCGACGACGAGGTCGATGCGGTGGGTCGCGGTGCCGAAGTCCTCGTGCACCGTAAGCCCCTCGCGCCGCAGGCGGGCGGCGAGGTCGCTGCGCAGCGGATCGGTCGTCATCGGCGCGTTGGCGAAGAGGGTGTCCTCGTCGCCACGCCCACCCCCGGCCTCGGCGTAGGCGAGGAAGTCGCGCAGCATGATCGCGCCGCGGGCCTTGAGCCGCGCGGGGTCGAGGTCGGACGCGCGCAGCGCCGACACGACCGTCATGCGGGAGCGGGCACGCGTGATGGCGACGTTGAGACGGCGCTCGCCACCCTCGATGTTGAGCGGTCCGAAGCGGTGCAGGACCCGACCGTGAGGCGTCTTGCCATAGCCGATCGAGAGGATGATCGCGTCGCGCTCGTCGCCCTGCACCCGCTCGAGGTTCTTGACGAAGAAGCGCTCGTCGCGGTCGTCGGCGAAGAAGGACGCCAGCTCGGGCGCGCCGCGCAAGGCGTTCGTGACGGCTTCGTCGAGCCGGTCGGCGTGCGTGATGCCGAGGGCGATGACTCCGAGCGACTCGTGCGGGCGGGTGCGCGCGTGCTCGAGCACCAGCTCGACGACCCGCGCCACCTCGCCGTCGGTCGTCTCGATGGTGTCGACCCCGGCCTGGACCACGGCCTGCCCGTCGACCGGCTCGAAGACGACTGCGGAGTCGATCGCGGTGCCGGGGAAGGTCGTGAGCCGCCCGTCGTACATCTGCGTGTTGGCGAAGGCGATGAGCCGCTCGTCGCGGCTGCGGTAGTGCCACGTGAGGTCACGCGTCGGCAGCGCGGCGGCCAGCACGTCGAGCACCGACTCGAATCCCTCGGTGAGCACGTCGTCGGCGGGCGTCGCGCTCGCGCTCTGGTCGTCGGACACGACGGTGAAGAAGTTCGTCGGAGGCAGCTGCCGCTCGTCACCCGCGACGACGACCTGCCGCGCGCGTGAGATCGCCGAGATGGCCTGGGCCGGCTGCACCTGCGACGCCTCGTCGAAGACGACGACGTCGAACCACTTGCCCGGTGGCAGGGTCGACGCGACGACGAGGGGGCTCATCGCCCAGCAGGGCTTGATCGCGGTGAGGGCGGATGACGCCTGCGGCATGAGATCGCGAAGAGCCTTGTGCCGCCGCGCCTTCCCACCCTCGGCGCGCACGAGCGCCTCCTGGGCCGGGTTGTCGGCGAGCACCTCGCGCACGTTGCGTGCGACGGCCGCCCGCACGCGCTCGACCGTCGCCTCGAGGTGGGCGCGGTCGGCGGCCGCGAACTCCTCGACGTCACGCCGCAGCCCCGCGCCGTCGTGGGCGCCGTATGCCGGGTCGCGCACGGTGATCTCCTTGGCCAGCGACGCCCACCACACGTGGTCGACCTCCGCGATCACCTGGTCGGTGCCGATGCCCCGCCGGGCGAGGTCCTCGACGAGCTCACCGAGGCCGACGCCACGCAGCTCGTCGAGGACCGCCGTCACCTGCGGCAGGACCGCGATGCGCTCCGGCCGGCTGGCGAGGTCGGCGAGCCGGGTGCGCAGGTCGCCGAGCGGCAGGGCGGCGAGCCGCAGCCCGTCGCGGCCGGGCCGCAGCCGGGTGTCGAGCCACGCGAGGTCCTCCTCGAGCCCGGAGAGGACGGCGAGGCCCTCGTCGAGCCGCGGGGAGATCTCCGGTCGGCCTCCACCGCCGACGAGGGCGAACCAGCTCTGCCGCTGCTCGCTCGCCGCGACGAGCTCCGCGTGGAGGTTGGCCGGCGGGCGGCCCGGTCGGAGCAGCCGCTTCGTCTGCCGGCGGACGCGCCACCGGTCGAGCCAGCCCATGTCGATGTTGCGGGTCTGGCGCCAGTCGCGCGACCCGGTCGCCGCGATGAAGTCGTCGAGCGGGGTGTCGAAGACCTCGGGCCGGAAGACCTCGAGCGTCTGCCTGACCATCGACATCGTGTGGAAGGCGGACGACCAGTCGTCGACGGAGTTCGCGCCGGGCACCCGCGACTCGGCGAGGATCTGGTTGAGCTGGTCGCCGAGCGCGTCGAGCCCCCCGCTGCTGCGCCGGCTCGTGATGTCGAGGGCGCGCAGGGCGTCGTCCTGCGTGAGGATGCGCGCGCCGAACCACGGGTCGTCGTCGTCGCGGGTCCAGGCGCCCAGGCCGACGGCGTCGCGCAGTCGCCGGGCGAGCTCGGTGATGCGGGTGCGGCTCAGCTTCGCGAGGTCGGCACTCGTCAGGCGCACGTGCGACAGCGGCGCGGGCCGTCGGCTGCCGAGCTCGACGAGGGCCTGCTGCACTTGGTGGGCGCTGACGCCCCACGGCTCGCGCGTCTTGTGCAGGGCTTCGACGTGCCGCTGGAGGCGGGCGCGTCGCTCGCGCAGCGTGGCGACGGCGTCGTCAGCCACGCTCGGGTCGTGCGCGAGCGCGCCGTCGAGGGCCTTCGAGAACTGCTGGGCCGTCGCCCGCTTGTTCGTCGGGCCGTCGTAGGCGTCGAGCACGAGGTCGCCGAGCCCGAGCCGGTCGAGCCGGGTGAGCACGGCGTCGATGGCCGCGCGCTTCTCGGCGACGAAGAGCACCGACTTGCCCTCGGCCGCCAGCGTCGCGATGAGGTTGGCGATGGTCTGCGACTTGCCCGTGCCGGGAGGGCCCTTGACGACGAGATGGGCCCCGGCGCGTACGGCCTCGATGACCGCCTGCTGCGACGAGTCGGCGTCGAGCACGAGGTGCTCGTGCTCCGGGTCCGGGTCGGGGTCGGGATCCGGCAGGCGCAGCCGGACGGCGGCGAGCGCCTGCTCGTCGCCCGCGAGTGCGGCGACGACGTCGTGGTCTGCGAGCGAATCCCCTTGCAGCGCAAGGTCGGCCACCATGGGTAGTTTGGCGTAGGAGAAGGTGCCGAGCACGAGGCGCGGGGCGATCGAGAAGTCGGGCACGCGGGCGCACTCGTGTCCGAGGGCGGCATACGCCGGGTAGGGGTCGAAGGTGTTGCCGACGTCGGCGAGGTCGGCGAGCGCGTCGCCGTCGATCTCGATGCCCTGCTCGGAGCGGAGGTACTCGCGCAGCACGGGGTTGAACTCGACCTCGGGGCCGAGGTCGATCTCGAAGTCGTCCTGGGCGGCTCCGACGGCGCGCAGCACGCAGGACCGCAGCAGCACCGGCGCTGCCGGCGGACGGGCCGCCCGCGGCACCGACCACGTCGCCATGCCGATGGCGAGGAAGCCGGCCGCGATGCCGCGCTCCTCCTTGAGCTCGAGGGCCTTGGCACGGATCGCGCGGGCGCGGCGCCGGGCCTCCTCGAGCGCCATCGGCTCGCGGACGAGCTCGGTCAGGCGCGTGCCGTGGCCCGCGAGCAGCTTGGCGACGCCGCCGGGGTGGGCGGTCGTGAGGTCGAGCGTGCCGGAGGGGAGGTCGCGATACCAGAGCAGCGTGTTGCGGCCTCCGAGGTCGACGAGCGTGCGCCGCCACGCCGTGACCGCCGCGGCGACACGGTCGGCCCGCGGGTCGCCCGAGGTCGACGCAGCCGGGAGGGCAGGGTCGTGCCGGGGGGCGTCCGTCATCCCTGCAGGCTAACGAATAGGAGGGCGCCGCCCCGGCACCGACAGCCGGAACGACGCGGATGCCCCTCCCCGCAATCGAAAGAGCAGTTCGTCGCCCCTCTGCGCGACCGCGCGGGCGCGCTCGAGGAGCGACGAACTGCTCTTTCGATTGCCTGACGGGGGCAAGGAAGAAGCCTCGAGCTCGGCCGAGACCTCAGCCCTGCGCCACCGTGAGCGGGAAGGTGCCGGGGGCGGTCGCCTCCCACGTCGTCGTGTAGGCCCGCAGGTAGCTGTCGAGGTAGGGCGAGCGGGCCCCCTGCGTCGGCACGTCGGTCCGCGGGCTCTGCAGGTCGAGCGCGAGCGAGGCCTGCGACACGGTGATCGCCTGGCCCGACGGCGACGCCGACCACGAGCGGGTCGTGTTCGTGCCGACCCCGACGACGAGCTGGTGCCCCTTGCGCAGGGTCCAGTCGGTCGACTTGAGGTCGAAGGCGACGACGCCACCGCGCACGAGCGACATCTGCTCGTCGAACATCACCGCCGTGCCGTCGGGCGCGACGTCCCAGAGACGGACGAGCACGTTGCCCGTGCCGCTCGTGTCGAGGGAGACCCGCGGCGTGCCGGTGACGCGCACGTCGTTGACGACCGGCTTCGACCACGAGTAGTACGCGTTGCCGTCGTCGGTCGTGCGCGACTTGGGGCCCTTGGCCCGCTCAGTCGGGCCGGACGGCATACCGGGGGCACGCTCCATGTCGTAGGTGCCCGCGTCGGCCGCGGCCACCCCGGCGACGGGGCGCCCCGCGTCGTCGACGTAGCTGCCCGGCTGGAGACGGACGCTCGTCGAGCGCCGCGCGGCCGGCCACGTGTCCTGCGCCCGCCAGGTGCCCGTGCTGTCCTCGATGACGTATGCCGGGTCGGTGACTCTCGGCGTGACGCCGAGAAGGTGCGCGTCGTAGAAGCGCATCACCTCGGCGAACCAGCCCTCGCGGCCCATCCGCAGCACGCCGTCGGCCCCGGTCTCGTTGCCGCGCACGTGCTCCCACTGCCCGAGCCAGCCCCGCTCGGGACCGGTGTGGTTGTCGAGGTACTGCTCGATGTCCTCGGGCTTCGTGTTGGGCTCGATGAAGCCCTGGGTGACGAAGAGCGGGACATCCGAGCCCTTCGCCTGCTCGGCGAGGTTGCGTGCCTTCCAGTAGGCCGAGTCGGGGTCGGGGTTCTGGGTGTCGGTGAGGTTGTTGGCGAGGCATTCGGGGTGCGCGACCTCGTAGGCCGCGTTCTGCTTGTAGCGCTCGGAGTCGTCGGCCATGCCCTTGAGGTTCGCGATGCCGTTGTAGGCCCGTGGGGTGCCGAGGTAGTTGGGGCGGCGGACGCCGTTGCTGAAGAGGTAGTTGTACATGTCCCACACGGGCTCCTGCGCGACGACGGCCTCGAGGCCCTTCGGTGCGAGGTTGGCGCCGACGAGACCGGTCGAGGCGTCGTAGGACTTGCCGTAGAGGCCGACCTTGCCGGTCGACCACGCCTGGCTCGCCGACCACTCGACGGCCGCCTTGACGTCGGCCTGCTCGCCGGGGCCGACCCAGTCGAGGCAGCCGGTCGAGCCGCCGAATCCGCGCAGGTCGACGAGGACGACGGTGTAGCCGCGCTCCATGAGGTTCGCGCCCTCGATGAGGTCGTTGAAGCGCTCGGAGGGCCCGGTGCCGGTGAAGCCGTCGTCACCCGTCTGGCCGCGGTGGGCGAAGTACGGGCCGACGGAGAGGATGACGGGCGTCTTCGCGCCCGCGGGGAGCCCCGCCGGGCGGAGCACGTCGGCGTGCAGCTCGACGCCGCTGCCGTCGGAGGAGGGGAAGTACTCCTCCGACCACAGCGCGCCCACTGGCACGCGGGGGTTCTGCTCGTGGGAGACGGGTGCGCCGGGGGCCGGGATGACGGCGGTGGGCGCGGCGGCGACAGTGGCGACAGCGCGGATGGTGGTGGCGCTGGCTGTCGGGATGGCGACGGCCGCCATGGTGCACGTGAGGGTGGCGGTCGCCAGCATGGCGAGGGAGCGGGAACGCTGCATGAGGTGCCTCTTCGGTGTGAGTGTCCTGGCCCTAGCGACGCTAGAACCGGACAAATCGCCCAGCAACTCGAAGCCGGCGACTCCACGCAATCGAAAGAGCAGTTCGTCGCCCCTCGGCGCGACCGCTCAGGCGCGCTCCACCGCGACGAGCTGCTCTTTCGATTGTCCGAGGGGCCGCTCGGCTCAGCGGAAGCGGGGTGGCGCGTAGGCCTTCGTGGCGGGCACGTCGTAGTCCCAGCGCCGGAGGATGTCGTATGCCGTCGTGAGCCGCCGCGTGAGATCGGCGTGGTGCTCGTGGTCGGTCTCAGGCCAGTCGGTGCCGGGCCGGCGCACGTGGTCGACGTTCGTCCGCCCCATGAGGGTCTCGCGGAGGAACTCGGCCTGGTAGGCGCCGGTGCGGATGGACAGGACCTTCTCCTGGCTGTGGTGTCGCACGATGCCCTGCGGCTCGAGGCTTCGCAGCAGGCGCCCGATCTGCTGGCACTCGAAGGCGCCCAGGTAGGGCGAGTTGAGCGCGAGGGCATCGTCGAGCTCGTCGTGCGGCACCTCGAAGGCGAACGCGAGCGCCTGCTGGAGGCTGCGGAACTGAGCCGCGTCGATGATCGGCACGTCGACGAGCGGCAGGAGCCCGCCCGTCGCAGGCGGTCGCGGCTCGCCGCGCTCGTCGCCCCGGTTGCCGAGGGAGACGATGCGGGGCAGCCAGTCGGCGCGCGGCTTGTCGTGGTCGACGGCGCCGTCGGGGCCGACCGTGGCGTTCATCGTGTCGTGGACGCACTGGACGTGGAGCATGCGAGCGCTGTTGAAGTCGGCGACTGTGGCGGTGTCGAGGTCGAGGGCGTGCAGGTGGGCGCACTTGGCCGCGAAGACCTGGGCGATGACGTCGTCGCGCACCTGGGCGTAGCGCTGGGCGCCACGGCTGCCGAGGTCGGTGACGACCGCCATGAGCGCAGCCCACTCGGCGTCATCCGCCGGGCGACGGAGGAACGGGACGCCGCTGAAGGAGATCGGGCGGATCGAGTCGACGCCGTTGAACGAGACCTTCTCGCCGCGGGCCTGCGCGTCGTGGCGCTCGAAGAACGCGCGCAGCCCTGCCTCGGGGTCCGCCGGCCAGTCGCGGTTGGGGTCGAAGAGGATGCGGTGGTGCGGGAACTCGACGTAGACGGCGTGCTCGTCGACCTCGACCCAGCGCTTGCAGAGGTCGCTCGTCGTCATGTCGGAGAAGTCGTGCTGCTGGCGCTGGGTGAGTCCCGGCTCGAGGAAGGGCGCGAGCTCGCGCGGGATCGCGGCCGTGGCGTGCGGGCCGGTGAGGATGAGGTCGATGCGAGGGGCGACGTCCTCGAAGGGCACCTCGCCCTTGCCGCGGTAGAAGACGATGTCATCGACGCCGAACGTCGTGCCCTCGGGGATCCAGACGAGGCCTCCCGGATGGTCCTGCTCGAACGTTCCGACCTGGGCCACGACTGCCTCCTCGACAACGCTGGCTGGCTGGTTCGAGTCTAGGGAGGCGGGATGACGGTGTCCGGCGACTCGCCCGTCTCGACCCGGATGCCGGCCACCCGCCACTCGAGCACGCCCTCGGCAGCGCGGCGGGCGTCCAGGCCGTGCGCGGTGAGCAGGCGCACGGCGTCGTGGGCGAGCACGCAGTAACGGCCGCGGCAGTAGGCGACGACCTCTCGGTCGGGCGGCAGCTCGGCCAGCCGCTGGGGAAGCTCCTCGAGGGGGATGTGAACGGCCCCCGGAAGGTGGCCGGCGGCATACTCCGGCGCGGGTCGCACGTCGAGAAGCGTGGCCGTGCCGGCGCGGAGCCGGCGCAGCAGCTCCGCGGTGTCGACCGCGGTCGTGTCGTCGGGGCCGAGGTAGGCGCGGCGGGCCGCGTCGGTCTGCGGCCGGTGGCGCTGGGCGACCTGGTGGAGGAGCTCCCAGAGCCCGGCGACGTCGTCGCCGCTGAGGGAGTAGTAGATCCGCTTGCCCTCGCGCTGCGACGTGAGAAGGCCTGCCTCGCGCAGCGTCTGGAGGTGGGCCGAGCACGTGCTGATGCCGACGTCGGCGGCGGTGGCCAGCTGCTCGACGCTGCGGCGGCCCTGCGCGAGCAGGTCCAGCAGCTCGAGGCGCTTGGGGTTGCCGAGCACCTTCCCGACAGCGGCGAACTCACCGAAGAGAGCGTCCTTGGCAGCGCGGTCACCCATCGGCGTCTCCTCCTGACACGACGGCCTCCGGCCGGTGGAGCGTCTCGTACATGCGCACCGCGACGACCAGGCCGGACAGCGCGGTGAGACCGGCGACGACCCAGACGGCCGCGCGGACCCCGAGCGCGTCGGCGACGACACCGGCCAGCAGGGCTCCGGCTGCGAAGCCGGCATCGCGCCAGAGCCGGTAGGCGCCGACGGCGCGGGCGCGCCACGCGGGGTGCGCGACGTCGCCGATCGCGGCGAGCAGGGTCGGATAGACCATGGCGGTGCCCGCGCCGAGCAGGGCCGCGGCCGCGGCCCAGACGGCGAAGGAGTCGACCGCGGCGATCACGGCGAGCGCGAAGGCCTGGAGGAGCATGCCGGAGGCGATCATCCACTTGCGCCCGACGCGATCCGAGAGGCCGCCGGTGACGAGCTGCCCGAGCCCCCAGACGGCCGGGTAGACGGCGGCGAGGATCCCGATCTTCGCCACCGACAGGCCGGCCGAGGCGAAGATGATCGGGAAGATGCCCCACGCGAGGCCGTCGTTGAGGTTGTTGACGAGTCCGGCCTGGCTGGCTGCCGACAGCGCGGGCTCGCGGAAGCTCGTCTGGATGAAGACCTGCCTGTTGGTGAGGTCGCCGTGCAGGTGGTCGTGGCGGCCGTCAGGCCGAGCGACGTGACTGGTCGCCTCAAGGCGGGCGTGCTCGCGGGTCTCCCGGACAGCCAGGGTCGACAGGCCGAGGCCGAGGGCGGCATACGCGATGCCGAGGAAGAACGGCTCGGGGCGCAGGCCATGGGCCTGCGCGATGTAGCCGGTCGCGAGGGCCGTGACGGCGACCGCGGCGTAGCCGGCGGCCTCGTTGAAGCCCATCGCGAGCCCGCGACGGGCCGGGCCGACGAGGTCGATCTTCATGACGACCGTCGTCGACCACGTCATGCCCTGGCTGACACCCAGCAGCACGTTGGCCGCGATGACCCACCCCCACGAGGGCGCCCAGATGAGCAGCAGCGGCACGGGCAGCGCGATGACCCACCCGGCGACGAGCACCGGCTTGCGGCCGAAGCGGTCCATCCACGTGCCGGCGAGGTAGTTCGTGGCCGCCTTGGCGAGGCCGAAGACGAGGATGAAGGCGAGGCCCGCCGTGTAGCCCGAGAGGCCGAAGACCTCCTTGCCGAGCAGCGGCACCACGGTGCGCTCCTGGCCGAGCATGCCGCCGACGAGGGCATTGACCGCGACGAGGAGGACGAACTGCGGGAGGTTCTGCCGCAGGCCGAGGACGATGGGGTGGTCGCGAGGGCCGTATGCCGCCGGGCTCGGTGCCGGGGCGGCGTTGGGGTCGGGGTGCGCGGTGGGGCGCGCGCGTGGGGTGGCGTTCACGAAGTCTTCTACCGGGGGTCGGGGCGTGGCGTGGTTACATCATTCCATGGATCTACAGAACGTATGCCGTCCGGTCGGCTCAGCCGGTGCGCGGACCGACACCTTGTGCGGGGCCCTGGGCCCGATACTTGGCCCGTGAGAGTCACCAGGCAGGACGTGTTGGTCGCCGCTAGACGCATCGAGGGTCACGTGAGGCGGACGCCGTTGTTGCCTCCGTCCGACCGCGACGCCGTGTGGCTCAAGTGCGAGTTCCTCCAGCACTGCGGCGTGTTCAAGACCCGGGGCGCCTTCAACCGGCAGCTCGCGGCGCTCGAGACCGGCGAGATCGGCGACGCCGGCATCGTCGTGGCCTCCGGCGGGAACGCTGGACTCGCGCAGGCCTTCGTCGCGCGCGAGCTGGGCATCCGGGCCACGGTCTTCGTGCCGGAGTCGGCGCCCGAGGTCAAGGTGGCCCGCATCCGTTCGTACGGCGCGGAGGTGCGGCGCGCCGGCACCGAGTACGCCGAGGCCTACCAGGCCGCCGTCGACTTCGCGGAGGAGGGAGGCTCTGTCTTCGCCCACGCTTATGACCAGTTCGACGTCGTGGCCGGGGCGGGCACTCTCGGGGAGGAGATCCTGGCGGACGAGCCGTCCATCGACACGATCGTCGTCGCCGTCGGCGGTGGGGGCCTCTACGCGGGGATCGCTGCCGCGGCCTTGGGGCGGGCTCGGATCGTCGCGGTGGAACCTCAGAGTTGCCCGACCCTGAACGCGGCGATGGCGGCCGGTGAGCCGGTCGATGTGGCGGTGTCCGGCGTGGCGGCGGACTCGCTCGGGGCGCGCCGGATCGGCAAGTTCGCGTTTGCGGCTCAGGCGGCCGAGGCGCCGGTGTCGGTCCTCGTCACCGACGAGGAGATCATCGATGCTAGGGCGAGGCTGTGGAGCGAGTACCGCACCGCGTCTGAGTTCGGGGCGGCCGCGGCATACGCGGCACTGACCTCGGGTCGTTACGCGCCGGCCGACGGCGAGCGCGTTGCGGTCGTCGTGTGCGGAGCCAACACCGATCCGGCCACCTTGGCGCTGGGCGGCTGAAAGGCGCACTCGGGTGGCGCGGTCAGCGAGGCGTTCGTGCTCGGGGGCGGGCGTCTCGGTGTGCGGTGGCAGTCATGCCGAGAGTCGGACGTTCGCGGTCTGACCTCGCAGGCACTCCCCGGCGAGGATTTCTCGACGCGATGCGGAACTCGCCGCCTCTCCTCGAGCCTGGGACAGTGGCGTATGCCATGGACGACAACGCGAGAAGTCGATCGGTTCCTCGACCGAGCAGCTCACTTCCTGGCCGAAGATGTGGTCGCCAACAACGCCTTGCTCACCGAAGCGCACTTCTGGTCTCGCCTGCCGGGCGGCACTGACGATGCATGCTTCGGATGGTGGGAGAAGGACGATGTCGTCGCCGCCGCCTTCGTTCTCTTACCTGACCACCCCGTCCTCTGCTCGCCCCTGCATCGGTCCGCAGCCTCAGGGCTGCCAGCTGCGGTGCCCGGCACAGATCTTGTTGGCGTCGACGCCACAGATGTCGGTGCCGTGACGGAGGCGTTCGCGACGCGAGGACGAACCTTTCGACCGCGGTCCAGGCTGAGCCTTCTGCGGCTGGGACAGACCGGGATCCGGGCTCATCCTCGGCCCGAAGGCCACCACCGATTAGCCGACGTGGATGATCTCCCCCTCCTTCGGACCTGGTTCGCAGCGTTCCACGAGCAGCATCCTGAGGACCGCAGCCACGTCGCCTTCGTCATCGACCAGCCGCTGGACGATCGCGGCCTGCTGGTCTGGGAAGTCGGCGGCCAACCGGTCGCTATGGCATCACGCACCCCAAAGATCGCCGGGATGGTTCGCATGGGGTTGGCGTTCCAGCCAAGTCAAGGAACCAGGTACGCCGACGCGGCCTTCGACGTCGCTTGCGCAGAGGCGGCGCGTGGTGCCGAGACCGTTCTCGTGCTGAGCGGGTCGCCCGAGGCCACCGACACGTACACGGCGCTGGGCTTCGACTGCGTCATGGAAAGGGTCGTGCTGCAGGAGGCGTAACGCTCACCACGCTGCGCGCTCATGCCCCTGATGGCACCTCGGCTCATGGCACCTCGGATCATGGGGCCGCGGGCTGGCGGACTGCTGGCGCAGCTTCGCCAGATTGCCGGGCCTGAGCATCCATACGACAGTCCCAACGCGTTGAGCCCGACCCAACCAGCCGGAGGGAGCGAGTCCCGCAGGATGATGCGGCGGCGTCGGCAGAGTCAATGCATCCGACTGCTTCTTCGTCCGAGGGGCAACTGTCCGGAGCGACATCAGAACTCGGTGACCGGACGGATCTCGACGACGGGGTGGACGTTGACGAGCACCCCTGCCGCCTCGACCAGCGCGTCGTAGTCGTCGCACGTGACGAGGAAGAAGCCGGTGAGCTGCTCGGGCCCGGGCCGCCATGGCCCGGCCGAGACGGCCGTTCGAGAGTCCGAGCCGCGGCTCAGGGTGTCGGCCCACGCCACGGCGCGAGGCTGGTAGCCAGCGCAGACACACCAGAGACGCACTCATCCGCCGCCGAGCGGTCGTAGCGACGTCATTCGTCGTAGGGCCACGGCCCACAGACGTTGTCCATCGACGGCGCCTGGATCAAACTGCGTCGGTGATCACGAACGAACGACTCCAGCTCATGGCGGATGCCCTCGTCCGTGTGCCCGGCCTCGAGGCGGTCGTCTTGGGCGGTAGCCGAGCCCGAGGCACCCATCACGACGGCTCGGACGTCGACCTCGGGCTCTACTACCGGGCTGAGGACTTGGACCACAACGCACTGACGCGCGAAACCGGGGCCTTCAGCGACGCGGGCCGGGTCGAGGTGGCAGGCCCTGGCGGTTGGGGTCCGTGGGTGAACGGTGGGGGTTGGCTCACGGTGGACGGCACCCCGGTCGACTGGATCCTGCGGGACCTCGCTCGCGTTCGCGAACAGTGCCACCGAGCTGTGGCCGGTGAGTATGCGTTTCACTCCCAACCGGGCCATCCGCTGGGCTTTCTTGACGTCAGCTACGCCGGTGAAATCGCTACGTGCGTCCCGCTCGCAGATCCGGAGGGCGTCATCGCCGACCTCCGCACGACCCTCGATCCATACCCGCGCGCCTTGCGCACCGCCCTCGTCGACAATCTGTGGCAGGCCCGTTTCCTTGTGGACGCAGCTCGCAAGGGGCTGCCCAAGGGCGACAGCGCGTACGTGATGCTCTGCTGCTCGACTGCCCTGATGGTGTGCGCCCACGCCTGGCATGCCGTGGCCGGCTCGTGGCCCACCAACGAGAAGGGCCTGGTCGTCGACGTGGCACGGCTCGACCTCGACAGCCACGACTTCTCTGCCAGAGCCGACGACGCCATGCGCCGCGCTGGACACGATGACGGATCGCTCGAGGCCGTCATCGACCGTGTGGCGCAGCTCGTAGCCGAAACACAACGCACTCTCGACACCAGACCCTGAGAACACGTCCGCTCGTGCAGCGGATGGTGCGTGACCTGTGGGTAGCGGCAGCCAGGCGCGAGACCGCCGCCCCGGTCCAGTAGCCTGTCCCCGTTGGCCGGCCCGGCAGGGCCTCGCAACAGCGCGGGGTACAGCGCCCCTCGCAGCGAGGTTCCAGCAAGAGTTTCAGCCATGCCCCGCCCTCGTAGCTCAGGGGATAGAGCACCGCTCTCCTAAAGCGGGTGTCGCAAGTTCGAATCTTGCCGGGGGCACCACACACGTTTCCGCAGGTAGATCGGCGAATTGGGCCGCTTGAGCCGATCCCTGCCAGCACTCGACGTTCGCCAAGGTGCCATCCGGGTGCAATCGACCACGGTAGATGCCAACGGTCCCGCTCCGCAAAGCAGCGTCGGTCAGGCGCGGTCGTGGAGCGTGACCTGGTAGCCGTCCGGATCGGCGAAGGTGAAGGTGCGACCGAAAGGGCCGTCGATCGGCGCGGAGACGATGGTGTGACCGTCGGCGACCAGAGCGTCGTGAATGTCCTGGACGTCGGTGGCGTGGAGCCAGATCGCGGCGCCGATGCCGGGCTGGACAACGGATGCGAGGTCTGTTCCGGGCACGAGGTCGCGGAGCGCGAAAGCGATCGGCTCCGTGTCGAAGACGACGGCGTGGGGCGGTCCGGCCTGCGACCGGACCAGACCGAGGTACTGCTCGTAGAACGCCTGAGAGGCGGCGAGGTCTCGCGCCTGGAGCGAGATGAAGTCGGGGCCGGTGACGGGCATGGTGGTCTTCCTCCGAAACGTGTCAGTTATTTGACACGAATGAATATATGTCAGAATACTGACATGGGTCAACACAATGTCGGCGTCGACCTCGAGACGTCAGTGGGCTACCTCCTGAAGGAGGCGTCGAGCGCGCTCCGGGCAGCGATGGAGGACGTGCTGCGGCCGCTCGGGATGACCGTGACGCACTACTCCTGCCTCGAGCTGCTCGCCCAAAGACCGGGCCTGTCGAACTCCGAGCTCGCGCGGGGCGCCTTCGTGACGCGGCAGTCGATGAACGTGCTGCTTCATGCCCTGGAACGGGAAGGTCACGTGACCAGACCGGCGGAGGCACCTGTTGGCAAGGTCCTCCCCACCCGGCTGACCCCCCGCGGCAAGCGGATCCTCGCGAAGGCCACCGTGGCCGTCCGGTCCGTCGAGGACAGGATGCTGACGGGCCTCACCGAGACCGAGCGGTCGGACGCGTTACGGCTGCTGCAGAGCATGACCCGGTCCCTGCGGGCCGGCGATGACAAGGCCTAGGTCAGCGGCGGTGCACTCTCGAGCGCCTGGTGGACGAGAGCAACCCACTCGGGAGCGAATGCGGTGCTCGGCACCTCGGCACGTACCTAGCCGGCCGGCGAGCGAGATGGCGTGCAATCCCACTGAGGCACAAGCCGCCACAGCCGGCGCGTCGGGCCTAGCCTGACGGCATACGCGCTTAACGCTGAGGGGTGATGCACGATGGCCACACGTCGAACTGCAGTTGGTATCGCGATCGTCGGCGCAGCCGCGCTGGCCGCCGTGTCGATTCCGGCCCAAGGAGCTCAGCCGGCCTACACCCGGACTGCCACCGGGACGGTGTTCATGCCCAACCCCGTGCAGGAGCTCGGGGACGAGTCCCTCACGGACCAGAAGGATGCGGACTACCCGGCACTCGCCCCGGCCTACCACCGGGAGACCCTCACGCACCTTGACGGGTCCGGCACGCTCACCGGGGCTTATGTTCGGGTCAAGAGCTCGACCGGTCAGCAGGCGACGTCGACGGGCGCAGTCTTCCCGGACTGGCACCGCAACAGCGACCAGTTCGAGCAGGTCATGGGCTACTACTGGGTCACGACGGCGCAGGCCTACCTCCAGCACCTCGGTTTCGGGTCGACGCTGCGTCCGGTCAACCAGCGCCAGATCGAGCTGCGCATCGACCAGTACGGCGGCGACAACTCGTTCTTCCGCGACGACAAGGCCAACATCACTCTCGGCAAGGGCGGGGTGGACGACGCGGAGGACGCCGAGGTCATCGTCCACGAGTACGGCCACTCCGTGCAGGACGGGCAGGTGCCCGGCTTCGGGACCACCCTCGAGTCCGGCGCGATCGGGGAGGGTTTCGGCGACTACCTCGCCGTCGTCGTCACGAGCTGGGCTGCCGGCGCCCCGACCCGCACCCCAGAGGCCTGCGTCGCCGACTGGGACTCCGTCTCCTACACCTCGACCGTCCCGCACTGCCTGCGGCGGCTCGACGGGACGAAGGTCTACCCGACGAACCTCCGGGGCGAGGTGCACGCCGACGGGGAGATCTGGTCGCGGGCCCTGTGGGACATCCGCGGCGCGCTCGGTGACGTCAAGGGCACGACGGCCATCGTCGAAGCGCAGTTCGCCTTCGCGAAGGACACCTCCTTCCACGACGCAGCCCTCGCCACCGTGGCCGCGGCCCAACGGCTCTACGGTGCGTCGGCGGCCAAGCAGGTGACCACGGCGTTCGAGGCACGCGGCATCCTCTGACGCGCCAGCCCCCGGACTCGCAGTGCAGACCTGCCCTGACAAGCCGGTAACCGCACCACTCGATTCTTGACGCGGGCCTCACAGCGTCGGATAGAGCTCCGACTCGCCGACGAGGATCGGGTAGTTGTAGCCCCCCGAGCTGTCAGCGGCGAAGAGACCGATGACGGAGTAGCCGGTCCGGTTGTAGTAGGCGATCGCGCGGTTGGCAGCCGCCATCATCTCCGCCTCGTCCGTGTCGGTGACAAACTTCTGCAATCGAGTGTGCGGCGTCGTGATCCAGTAGCCGTTCAGCTTGTAGTACGAGTTGTCGGCGTTGAGCCCCCACTGCCACGTCACGTCGGACCCCTTCTGGAGGTAGCACGCGACTGACGTCGTGGTCGTGCCCCCGGAGATCAGGTTCTTGACCTGGGCCACCATCTCGGCGTCAGAGAAGGGATAGACGTAGTCGTAGTTGTTCTTGTCGGGCCACTGCCCCGCGTCTCCACCACGGCGATAGACGTTGTTCTCTGGGTCCGCCCAGAAGAGCGGCGCGTAGTTCGGCCCCCCAGGAACCGGCTTGGCGCTGAAGTCCAACGTCGGCACGTACTGCAGCGCGGCGGCCGACGCACCCGGCGCCACGGAGCCGGTCACGAACGCCCGGTAGACCTCGTCGGCGGAGGCCTGCGTGGCCGCGACCGCCATGGCGAAGTTCGCCGCGTTGACCGAGTCGAGCTCCTTGCCATCGCCGTAGGCGGCCCAGGTGTCACCCCTCGCGTTCTGGACGTGCAGGCCGTTCGAGTTGTCCTCGTTGTGCGCGGCCCGCGCCAGCAGGCCCGTCTCCCCCGCGATGGTCTGAGGCGTCGCCCACAGGGCCCGTCGGGGCGTCCGCGTGTGCCCGGCGGCGAAGAGGTCCGTCAGGAAGTGGTCGGCGAAGGCATTGATGCCGTATGCCTGCAACAGCTTCATCTGCACCGCCGTCGAGTTCGGGTCCTGGCCGTGCAGCTGGGCGGCCTGAGTCATCGCGAGCCCGTGGCCCGCAAGGTATGCCGTGACCGCGTCCTTCCCGAAGTGGTCCATGTTGACCGAGGCGAGGTTGATGTACCGGCCCGGCATGGTGAGGATGCTGACGACTCCGAGGCTCGCGGGGCCTCCACCCGTGATCTCGTTCCACTTGTACGAGAGGCTGTCGCCGAGCTTCTCGTAGGCGACGGACGGCTCGACCTTGTCCTTTCTCGCTGCATCGATGGCAGCCTGCTCCTCGTTCATCACGGCGAGGATGCCGTCGAGCTCGCTGGCGGGTGCGCCCACGAGCGTGAGGTAGGCGGAGGAGAAGGCCTGCGCAGGGTTCACGGACGAGGAGATCGGGTCCAGCGCCGCGAGCGGCGGGTGCCCCGGCGACTCCGCTTCGGCACCGACCCCGTAGAAGTCGCCGCCCAGGGCGATCAGGTGGCCGTAGGACAGCATCCGGCTTCCCACCGGGAGCCCGGTTGACGAGGCCGGGACCTTCGAGCCGTCCGCGGCGGACAGGGTGATGGCGTCTCCGACTGCAACGTGCTCGCAACTCTCCACGGCGTGCCTCCGAATGTCCAGGAATGGGCGAACTCCCTCACGGTAGCCCGCGACATGGAGGCATGTGGCAATTTCAGGAGATCATTAGACATTACGGAAACCGCCTGCGGCACACCGAAATACGGCTACCGTTCAGACTGCCCTGCA
Organism: Humibacillus xanthopallidus; assembly: GCF_006716675.1. GTDB lineage: Bacteria > Actinomycetota > Actinomycetes > Actinomycetales > Dermatophilaceae > Humibacillus > Humibacillus xanthopallidus_B. Next base: position 726,952 of record NZ_VFPM01000001.1, read on the forward strand.
TGCGAGAAATGATGGATTGGTCCCGCTTCGAAGACGTCCCTTTCGGCTGAGAGAACAGCCAATTTGATCGTTGGACAGGTGAATCACTGCAAGAATTGGAGGCTCTCATGACGTTCAACGCGATTCCGGTGCGATCGGCCGAAGGTGAGGCCCTCAGCGCCGTGGCGGTCAGCACGGCCGCCCCTTCAGGCACCACGACGTCGGTGGCCTGCTACCTGCAGAAGGGCTCGGACATCACGTGGCAGTGGGGCCTCAACAACGACAACTCGTGGTTCGTGCTCAACGGCCGCTGGATCACGACGCCCTACACCGGCCTGACCAAGTTCGTCACCGACACGAGCCGAAGCGAGCTGCTCGCCGCCGCGGCCAACGCGATCCGCTACTACAACAAGAGCGGCTACACGGTCGAGTCGATCTTCGCCGCGGACGGCATCGGCGGCTACAACTATCCGATCGTCGCCAACGGCGTCGAGCTCTACCCGAAGTTCTAGCCGGGCCGGAGGACCCCCGGAGGACCCCAGCCCATCGATGCGACCGTCGGCATCCCGCGTCAGTCGCCGGCGTGGAAGTCTGTGACCATGAGCGAGGTCCCGCACCTGGTGGCAGTCCTCGGGCGCGGCGTGGTCAGCCCGGACGACCCCGTCGTCACCGCCGACGACCTCGGCCTCACTCGCGGCGACGGCTGCTTCGACTCCGCCCGTGTCGTGACCGACCCGTCCGGCACCGCGCAGATCGTCGACCTCGACGACCACCTCGACCGCCTCGCCGCGTCGGCCGGCGCCCTCGACATCGCCATCCCGCCGCACGACGCGTGGCGATCTCTCGTGTCCGAGGCCGTCGCGGCCTGGTCGACACCCGGCGAGGCCGTGCTCAAGCTCATGCTGACCCGCGGCCGCGAGTGGCGGCCCGCCGGCCCGACGGCCCTCCTCACGATCACGCACCGAGCGCCGTCCCCGACCCCGACAGGACCGCCACGCACCATCACCGCGGTTACGCTCACGCGCGGCCACCCCTCCGACGCGTTCACCGATGCCCCGTGGCTGCTCGGCGGCGTCAAGACCCTTTCCTACGTCGTCAACGCCGCCGCGACCCGCGAGGCGAAGCGGCGCGGAGCAGACGACGTCATCTTCACGACGACCGACGGCTTCGCCCTCGACGGCCCGACCTCCGGCCTGCTCCTCGCCCGCGGCCGCACCCTCCTCAGCACCCCGACGGGCGGAACCGGCATCCTCGAGTCGCTCACGGTGGCAGCGATCATGGACGCCGCGCGCGCCGACGGCTTCGAGACGCGCTTCGAGCTCATCCCGGTCGAGGACCTCTACGCCGCCGACGCGCTGTGGCTCGTGTCGTCGGGCCGCGGGCCGGTGCTCATCACGACGCTGGACGCGCGCCCTCTCCGCACCGACACCGCCCTCGCCACCGCCATCGCGAGGTATGCCGGCTTCTGACCCCCGCCGAGAGGACCCCCGTTCCCGGTTCAGGGACCTTGGCCCCTGCCCGCCGGCACGGCCCACGACCACGCTGGATCGTGGAGGCAACCATGAGTCCCAAGACATCCCGTGCGTCCCTACGCCACCGCGCCCTCGCCCTCGCGGGCGCTCTGGCCCTCACCCTCCTGCCCAGTGCCTGCAGCTGGGGCTCGACCGGCGGCATGGTGGTGGGCTCCGGCGAGGTCACGTCGCAGACGCGGAGCGTGCCGGCGTTCACCGAGGTCGAGGCCGGCGCCGGCATCCAGCTGGAGCTGGCGCAGGGTCGGCAGCAGGTCGTCATCACCGCCCAGCCCAACATCCAAGAGATCGCGACCGCCGAGGTGTCCGGCTCCCGCCTCATCCTCGGCACGACGAGCGGCTACGTCTCTCCGCAGGGCCTCGTCGTCAAGGTCACCTCTCCCAGCCTCAAGGTCGTCGAACTGTCCGGCGGCGCAAGCGGATCCGGCACCACCGGACGCACCGACACCCTCGGTCTGCAGATGTCTGGGGGCGCACGCGCCACACTGTCCGGCACGACCACGACCCTGGACCTCGGCGCGAGCGGTGGCGCCATCCCGAACCTCGGCGACCTCCGGGCCACCAACGCGACCGTCGACCTCAGCGGCGGTGTCGTCGCCACCCTCACCGTCAGCAGCTCGCTGACGGGGACGGCATCCGGGGGCGTGGTGCTCACCCTGACCACCCAGCCCGCGAGCTCCACCGTCGAGACGTCCGGTGGCGCCGTCGTCCGCAACCAGTGACGTTTCCCTTCCGCGCGTAGGGATGCTCGCATAGCGTTCGTGACGGAACCGAACGCGGCGAGAGGACTCTTCGTGGACGCGCACCCACCGATCGAGGGCTTCCGGCCCGGGAGCCACCTCTGATGCCCGGCGCGGAGCGCGAGCGCGTCGCGTCTTTCGGCCACCCCGAGGACGGGCTCTACGACGCCACGCCCTGGTACCACTGGGGCCCGTACCTCTCCGAGCGCGCCTGGGGCACCGTCCGTGAGGACTACAGCCCCGACGGTGAGGCGTGGACCTACTTCCCGCACGACCACGCCCGTTCACGCGCCTACCGCTGGGGCGAGGACGGCATGGGCGGCATCAGCGACGTCGGCCAGAACCTCTGCCTGGCGCTCGCGCTGTGGAACGGCCGTGACCCCATCCTCAAGGAGCGGATGTTCGGCCTCAGCGGCCCCGAGGGCAACCACGGCGAGGACGTCAAGGAGTACTGGTGGTTCCTCGACGCCCTGCCCAGCCACGCTTGGCTGAGTTGGCGTTACCACTACCCGCAGTCCGAGTTCCCGTATGCCGCCCTGCTGGCCGAGAACGCCCGCCGCGACCACGCGCAGCCGGAGTTCGAGCTCATCGACACCGGGATCTTCGACGACGACCGCTACTGGGTCGTCGACGTCGTGCACGCCAAGGCCGACCCGCACGACCTGCTCATGGAGATCCGCGTGACCAACGCGGGGCCCGACGAGGCGACGCTGCACGTCCTGCCACAGCTGTGGTTCCGCAACACGTGGTCGTGGGACGTCGGCGCCGTGACGCCCTCGCTCGCGGCGACCGGCCCGGCACAGGTGACGGCGCAGCACCCCCGCTTCGGCGAGCTCGAGTGGGAGCTCGCGCCGGGGCCCGACGGCTGCGCGCCCGAGCTGCTGTTCTGTGACAACGAGACCAACACCGCGAGGCTCTACGGCTCACCCGGCGGGACGGGATACCCCAAGGACGGCATCAACGACCACGTCGTCGGCGGGGCGCCGACCGTCAACCCCGAGCGTGTCGGGACGAAGGGCGCTGCGTGGTACCGGCTGACGGTGCCGCCCGGCGAGACGCAGGTCGTGAGGGTGCGCCTGCGACCGCCGACCCCCTCCCCCGCCTTCGGCGGGGAGTTCGACGCGGTGCTCGAGCAGCGGCACGCCGAGGCCGACGAGTTCTACGGTGAGGTGATCCCGGCCGACGTCGACGACGACGCCCGGCTCGTGGCGCGGCAGGCCTTCGCGGGGATGATCTGGGGCAAGCAGTTCTACTGCTACGACGTGAAGCGCTGGCTCCAGGGGGATCCCACGCAGCCGCCACCGCCGCCCGAGCGCCGGGGCGGACGCAACGCCGGCTGGCTCAACCTCGACGCCCGAGACGTCCTCTCGATGCCGGACCCGTGGGAGTACCCGTGGTTCGCGGCGTGGGACATGGCCTTCCACACTGTGGCGCTCGCCCATGTCGACCCGGCCTTCGCGAAGTACCAGCTGCTCGTGCTGTGCCGCGAGTGGTTCCAGAATCCCAACGGCGCGCTGCCGGCATACGAATGGTCCTTCAGCGACACCAACCCGCCGGTGCACGCGTGGGCGGCCTTGCACGTGTGGGACATCGACGGTCGGCGCGACACCGACTTCCTCGCGCGCCTCATGCCCAAGCTGCTCATGAACTTCACGTGGTGGGTCAACCGCCTGGACCCGGAGGGCGACCACCTCTTCGGCGGGGGCTTCCTCGGGCTCGACAACATCAGCGCCATCGACCGGTCCCATCTCCCGCCGGGTGGCCGCCTCGAGCAGGCGGACGGCACGACGTGGATGGCGTTCTACTCGCTCACCCTCCTCGAGATCGCCGTCATCCTCGCGGAGAAGGACGACGCGTGGACCGACATCGAGGTGAAGTTCATCGAGCACTTCGTGCTCATCGTCGATGCCATGCACTCCCAGGGCCTCTGGGACGAGACGGATGGCTTCTTCTACGACGTCTTCCACTCGAGCGACGGCGAGACGGTGCCGATCAAGGTGCGCTCCATCGTCGGCGTGCTGCCGCTCATGGGCACGGTCATCATCGGGCCGGAGCTGCTGGCGACGATCCAGACGCTGCAGAAGCGCTTTGCCGGCTTCCTCGGGCAGGACTCGTCTGCGGACGTCCCCGACTACGGTCGCGTGGTGCCGATCCCCGGCACCGACGCCGTCGCGCTCGGCGTCGTGCCGCCGGGCGCGGTGCGCCGCGTGCTGTCGCGCGTCTTCGACGAGGCCGAGTTCCTCTCTCCCTACGGGCTTCGCGCGCTGTCGAGGTATCACCTCGACCATCCCGTCTGGGTCGAGCTCGGGGGCTCTCGGCTCGTCGTCGGCTACGAGCCCGCCGAGTCGCGCACCGGCATGTTCGGCGGCAACTCCAACTGGCGCGGCCCGGTCTGGATGCCGGTCAACTACCTCGTGCTGCGCAACCTCCAGCGCTACTCCCGGTCGCTCGGCTCCGCGGGCGAGGTGGAGTACCCCACGGGCAGCGGCCGCACGCAGACGTTGGCCGAGTGCACCGAGGACCTCCGCACACGCCTCATCTCCTTGTTCACCAGGGGCGCCGACGGTCGCCGCCCCTGCCACGGCTGGGTCGACAAGCTCCAGAACGACCCCCGCTGGCGCGACCACGTGACGTTCTACGAGTACTTCCACGGCGACAACGGCGCGGGCCTCGGAGCCAGCCACCAGACCGGCTGGACCGGACTCGTCGCCGACCTCATCTGCCGCCCCGACCCCTTCGCCGGCGCCAAGAGTGCGTGGGACCTCTGAGCCGGGACACACGTCCGGCAGCCCGACGCTGTATGCCGTCCGGCGGGGTCCGAGGGCTCGCGTCCTCGCGTTCTCGCGACTTCCGCTGTCGACCGGACCGGGCCCGGAGTACGGTCCAAGGACAGGAGCGCCGGCTCCGATGAGCCGGGGCACGAGTTCGTCTAGCAGGAGGCGTGGATGTCAGAGAACCCGAGCACACCCGACGAGGCCGAGGTCACGATGACGGGAGAGGCGGTGTCGGACGGCGCCTACACGCTTCTCGTCGCAGACTTCTCGGACACCACGAGTGCGCGCGAGGCCTACGAGGCGCTCAAGGAGGTCGAGGACGGACGACGCGTCCAGATCGACGGCGTCATCGTCGTCAACCGCTCGACCGACGGCAAGCTCACCATCGAGAAGGCCACCGACCACACGACCCGACGCGGCCTCAAGTGGGGACTCGTCGGCGGCGCCGCCCTCGGCCTCATCTTCCCGCCGTCGATCCTCGGCAGCGCCGCGGTGCTCGGCGCGGCCGGAGCCGCCGCAGGCAAGGTCGGCCAGCTCCGCAACCGCAACGAGCTGTCGCGCGAGCTCGAGTCATCGGTGGTCCCCGGCCACTCCGCGATCGTGGCCGTGGTCTCAGACCCCGCCGTCCTCGAGCTGCGCAAGGCGCTCGACCAAGCCGACGCCATCGTCGAGTCCGCGGTGGACCGCGTGGTCGCCGATGAGCTCCGAGCCGCTGCCAAGGAGGCAGACGACGAGACCCCGGCGGTGGAGGCCGGGTCGGACGCCTCGGCTGGCTCTGACAGCGACTCCGGATCCGGCTCCGGCTCCGACTCCGGATCCCAGAAGGCCTGAGCCCCCGGCCGAGGCTGGCCCGGACCAGCCTCGGCCGGTCGGCCCCGTCGAGCTGCTTGATGCCGCGCTCGGTGTACTGCCCGTTGCTGCACATGTCCCACTCGCCGATGGCGCAGTTGCTTCACGGCACCGGATCGGGGCGCCGACCGAGGCGCCGCTTCAGGTCGTCTCTGCCTCGGCGCGGGCCTCCCACGAGATGTCGACCTGGACGAGAGGTCACGCCCCGTTGAGCGAGGCGAGCAGATCGGCGAGGAGAAGCAGCACATCCGGAGCGGCGACCTGCAGCGCGACGAGCCGAGCCGACGGTGCCGCCTCGGGATCGTTGAGCAGTCTCAACCACATCTTCTCCAGCTCCGGCTGGGTCAACGTGCCGTCGGGCCGCGGAACCACGAACCCGCCTGCGAAAGCGTGGAGCACGAGGGGTGCCAGCTGCTCACGCGCGTGGTCCAGTGCGGCCTGGACACCATCGACATCGGTGCGCAACCGCTCCCCAGTGAGCAGCAGGACTCGAAGGGCGATGCCGCGCTCCATCTCCCGTCGGCGCACGGTGACCCGTTCGGAGGTCATGGGGTCGACCCCTTCGTGCGCCGAGGTGAACTGGGCGAGCAGCGAGACGAGCTCGTTCTCGCCCGAAGACAGACCCATGGCGCGGTACTCGGCGGCGGCGCCGTCGAGGAAGGCGAGAACCACGTCGGAGCAGCCGAGATCGCGTGATGTGTAGGACCGCAGGGCCGAGGTCGAGGACTCGATGAGCTGCTCGAACCTCTGGCCGCGGTCGTGGAGGAAGGGTTGCACGTCAGTCGAACTCCACCACTTGCGACACGTTGCCCTCGTCGTCCTGAACGCTGTGGAGGTAGAAGCCCTCCTCGAGCATCTGTGCGCTCACGACGAAGACGCTGCTCTCGTTGCTGCCGCCCTTGACGACGTTGGTCTCCGGGTTGACCAGCAGGCTCTCGATCTCCGTGCTGTCGACGACCGTGCGGCTCAGAACATAGGCGAGGACCTCCGCGGTCGTCCGCGCGAGGAGGTCCCCCTCGCCCTCACGCTCGAGGTAGTACGTCACGAGTCGTGCTCCGGCGAGAGCCGCACGGAAGATGCCCCGCCACGACTCCGCCACGATGGCTTGGGGGTGGAGGGGATCGGGATTCTGCGCGAGCCGGCCGTGGAACTCGCGCGCCAGCTTCTCGACCGCGGGCGACCCACCGATGCCGGACGGGCGCATCGGTCCCGGGCGGGGCAGGCCTCCCTGCGAGAGTGCCACCTCCGAGCGCACCGCCTCGGCCCGCTGCCCGATCGCGGAGACGAAATCCGACTCCGCCTCCGCGAAATGGACAGTCTGCTTGAACCGGGCACCGGAAATGAGCACCGGAACGGTGACATCGATCTTGGGCGTCTTGAACCGCGGCACGGAGAAGTGTCTGAGCACCTCATCCTCCCGGTAGCGCTCCGCCACGGCCCGGGAGTAGGCGTCGGCCGTCTCCCGGGCCTTGACCAACTCGGTGAAGATGTAGCCGGCGTAGTCGCCCAACGTGATCTCAGCCATCGTCCCACTCCCAGCGGCCCGAGTGGATCAGGCCGCCAACATCCCAAGGATCTTCTCGAGCCCAGCGGGCATCTCGTCCTGCACCGCCTTGACGTTGACGTTGAGTGCGTACTCCTTCTTGACCTCGACGTTGGTCGCCGTCTTGCGCTGGTAGGACGCGGACACCTTGAAGCTCACGGGGCCCCAACCGCCCTTGACCTCGGCGTTGACCCCGAGCGCGTCACTGGTGCTGGATGACTCGACCGAGTTGAGCTTGACGTTGAAGTCGATGATGACGTGCTCGATACGCAGAGACGGGATCGGAAGCATGGCCAGCAGCGGCACCTTGACAGCCACGTTCTTGCTCACGGTCTTGCCGTCGGCATCGACGTCGTTGCGCGTGTGCGAGAAGTCGACCATGACGAGCTCGCGCGGCTTCGAGGTGTCGGGTTGGCCGTCCGCGCCGACCGGCTGCGAGAAGCCCACCTTGTTGATGAAGTCGATGGTCGCGAGCGACGACGCGACCTGCGCGTCGACAGCCGCCTGCAGGGGTCCGCCGATCATCTTGCGGAAGTCGATGTTGTTGAGCTCCGCGGTGAGGTTGGTCGACACGGCCGCCATCGGTGCGAGCCCGGCAGCCGTCGCGTCCCGCATGACGTCCGCGGCCCGTGAGGTCATCTCCACAGCGGTCTCCTCCGCTTCACGGGCGCTGGGTGAGGTCTCGGCCGACCGCTCGGACTTCGTCGGAGACTTCGTGGTGCTGGCTCCCCGACGGGGGTTGCTGTCATTCTCGGACATGGTGGTTCCTCTCTCGTTGGTCGTTCGGTGGTCGATCCAGGTGAGGGCTCAGGTGTGGTGGGCTCGGGCGCCGTCAGTTCGCGAACGCGCCGCGTCCCGAATCGCCGCGAGCAGGGAGTCCGGGGTCAGCTCCCCGATGGGACGGGGGACGGGGCGCAGCTCCCACAGCGCGGCACGCCGACCGTTGTCCAGGGTGGCGACGACCGTCGTCGTGCGGGCCTGGGTGAAGAGAGCCGGCTCGCTGCCGAGGAAGCCGTCGTCACCGGTGTTCCAGACGACGACGTCGGGCTGCACCGCGCCGACAGTGGCGGCGGCGGTGGCGGGATCAGCCGGATCGGACAGGTCAGCGACCACGACGAGGTCCGGCTGCGTCGACAGGGCACTGCGGATCAGCGAGCCCAGCAGGTCGTGGCACCCCACGAGCATCAACCGAGTCGACCGCGCCGGACTTGGCGACGCCCCCTGCCGCAGCGGCTCCGCCGCCCCCGCGGGCCCCACCGGCCGCGCTGCACGCCCCGGCCCCGCTTTATCTTCCGATCCCGACACTGACACCGATCCCCCGTAACGCGTTGCTCCTTACCTCCATGAAGGCCCAGCAAGGGCGTCTCAGGCCATGGATCATCGGATCCGTCTTCGATTCAGCGGACTAGTACTCACCCGGACGTCGTTCACGGACGAGGACCTTGGTCCGCCGGTCCACCTGCAGCTTCTCGAGGATGCTGTGCACGTGGTTCTTCACCGTCGGGAGCGCGATCGTCAGGGCCCGTGCGATCTCCTTGTTGCTCAGCCCCCGTTCGATGAGACGCGCGATCTCCAGCTCGCGGCAGGTGAGCTCCTGTCCGACGACGGGCTGGAAGCTGGCGGGGCGTGTGGCGACCTGGCGCAGCAGCACTGCCGACACGCGTGGGCTGCACGCAGCCCCGCCGGACCGGACGATCCGGATACTGTCTCGCAGCTGCTCGAGGGAGCCGTCCGCGGGCACGAAACCGGAGACCCCGGACTCGGCCCACAGGACGATCGAGTTCTCCTGGTTCGACACTGCGAGGGCGATGCAGGCGGGAGGCAGGGGGCGGCCGCGGATGGCGCGCACCAGCTCGGGCCCACTCGGCACGGGTAGGTGGACCAGTGCGACGTCCGGGCGGTGGAAGTCCACAGCCCGGAGCGCCACCTCTGGGGCAACCGCGTCGACGACCCGTTGGCCCGGCGTCTCGCCCAGTGTCCGGGCGAGCCCCTCCCGGAAGAAGCGGACCCCGCTCACGACCAGAATGCCGCTGGCGGTGGCCTCTGCTTCACTCCCGCCACAGAACGAGCGGGGAACGGTCGTCCGCAGACCCGCCCCCGCAGACACATCGCGGCTCGTGGGCGCGGGTCCCGGGTGTCCCCGGATGCCATGTGAAGCCATCCTGCCCCCTGCGCGACGCTCGACCCCTGCAGCGTGAGGGCGGTCGTGCCTGTGGCGACTCCTGTCACCGACCGCCGACGCCTGTGGTGTTCCAAGACCACCGTAGTGGCGGCTCGATCCGCATGAGGCTGAATCGGACGCATCCACCCAGATCGGCCATCGCGTTGCCGTCGGCTCGGGTGCCGAGACGATGCTTCGTGTGACACGACGCCGGGACCTATGGCCCGTGCCGGGCCGTCGCGCGTCGACCACGCTGGACCTCATGCAGCGGCTGAGTCCTCTCGACGTGTCCTTCCTCCACCTCGAGCGCGACATCCAGCAGCTCAACGTCGGGTCCGCGCTGCTCTTCGAGGGCCCACCACCGACCTACGACGAGTTCTGCACGGCCATCGAGGTCCTTCTCCCGGCCTTCCCGCGCTACCGCCAGCACGTGCGCCGCGTCCCGCTCGACCTCGGGCGCCCGGTCTGGGCCGACGACCCGCACTTCCGGCTGCGCGACCACGTCGGCCACCGCAGGCTGCGGGCGCCCGGGACCGACGACGCCCTGCGCACCCTGGCCGTCCGCCTCATCTCGCAGCCCCTCGACCTCGACCGCCCCCTCTGGCGCTCGTGGCTCGTGACGGGGCTGCGCGGCGGACGCTTCGCGCTCGTCAACACCAACCACCACGCGATGATCGACGGCATCTCCGGCGCCGACATCATCGGCGTGCTCCTGACGGCGAGTCCCGAGACGCCTGCGACCCCGCCGCCCCGCTCCCCCGAGTGGACGCCCGAGCCCGAGCCGAGCCCCGCCCACCTCGTCACCGACGCCGTCGTCGAGCTCGGCTCGAGCCCCGTCCGGGCGGTGCAGGGTCTCGCGCACGCTCTGCGCCCGGCCGCGCTGACGGAGAGCGTCGCCGAGGTCGTCGGTATGGCGCGCTTCGGGGAGCAGCTGGCGCACCTCGAGCTCGGGCTCAACGGACCGATCGGGCCGCAGCGTGACTGGCGCTGGGTGCGCGCGAGCCTCGACGACGTCAAGGCCGTCAAGAACCACCACGGCGGCACCGTCAACGACGTCGTGCTCGCCGCCATCGCCGGCGGCTTCCGGGCCCTGCTGCTCTCCCGAGGCCAGCGGGTCGACGGGCGCACCCTGCGCAGCATGGTCCCGGTGTCGACCCGGCACACCGACGAGCACGGCACGCTGGGCAACCGCGTCTCCGCTGTCTTCGCGGACCTGCCTGTGGGAGAGGCGGATCCGCTGGCGCGCTTGCACGCGGTCTCAACCCAGCTGCATACGCTGAAGACCGGTGGCACTGCCCTCGGCGTGGACGCCCTCCTCGGCGCCGCCGACCTGCTGCCGGGAGGCCTCTACGCCCTCGGAGTCAAGGCCTGGGCCCACAGCCCGCAACGGATCTTCAGCACGGTGACGACGAACGTGCCCGGACCCCAGGTGCCGCTCTACCTGCTCGGGCGGCGGATGACCGACATGTATCCCTACATCCCCCTCGGCGCAGACCTGCGCATCACCATCGGTATCGCGTCGTATGCCGGCGGGCTCGCCTGGGGGGTCACGGGCGACCACGACTCCGTCCCCGACCTCGAGGTGCTCTCCGACGGCATCGACGACTCCGTCACCGAGCTCATCGCTCTCACCCCACCATCGACCCGCTCCGAGGTGCGTCATGCATGACATCGCTGAACCGGCCCGCTACACCCCCACCCCCGACGAGACGTTGACGGACGACCTCTTCGCCAACGCCCGCGCCCACGGGCCCGAGACCGGCTACTCGCGGCGGGTGGGTGACCGCTGGGTGCGCGTCACGCACACGCAGCTCGCCGACCAGGTGACCGACGTCGCGGCGGGCCTCATGGCCTGGGGCCTCGAGCCGGGCGACCGTGTTGCCATCATGGCGGGCACGAGCTTCGAGTGGATGGTCTGCGACTACGCGATCTGGACCGCCGGGGGCGTGACCGTGCCGATCTACGAGACGTCGTCGGCCGAGCAGGTCGCGTGGATCCTCCACGACTCCGGAGCGGTCGGCGCGTTCGTCGCGAACGCCGACGCAGCGGCCACCGTCGCGTCGGTGAGCGCCGACGCGACCGACCTGAGGGCCCTCTGGTCCTTCGACGGCTCCGACCTCGACGAGCTGGCGGCGTCCGGCCGCGACATCGACCGGTCCGAGGTCGAGGCACGCCGCACCTCGCGCACGAGCGACGCGCTGGCGACCATCATCTACACCTCCGGCACGACGGGCCGCCCGAAAGGCTGCGCCATCACGCACGCCAACCTCCTGTGCCAGGTCCACAACGTCGCAGCTGCGAAGAACGTCACCGAGCTCGTCTTCAACGACCGCAGCACGACGCTGCTCTTCATCCCCGTCGCACACATCCTCGCCCGGTCGATCCAGCTGACCGCCGTGCACAGCCGGGTCCACCTCGCGCACGGCAGCGATGCCAAGAAGGCCGCCGCGCTCTTCGCCGACTTCAGGCCGTCCGTCATCCTCGCGGTGCCCTACATCTTCGAGAAGATCTACAACACGGCCAAGCACAAGGCCGCCGCCGAGGGCAAGGGTTGGATCTTCACCCAGGCCGAGGCCACGGCCCGTGACTACAGCGAGTCCATCGACCGCGGCGGCCCCGGCCTGCTGCTGCGGCTGCGGCACGAGCTCTTTGATCGGCTCGTCTACGGCAAGCTCCGTACGGCGCTCGGCGGGCAGGTCGACTACATCGTCAGCGGCGGCGCTCCCCTGGGCGCCAGGCTCGGCCACTTCTTCCGCGGCATCGGCATCAACCCGCTCGAGGGCTACGGCCTGACCGAGACGTGCGCCGGCGTGACCCTCAACCTGCCGGGCCAGCAGCGCATCGGCACGGTGGGTCGCCCGCTGCCCGGCTGCTCGGTGCGGATCGCCGACGACGGCGAGGTGCTGCTCAAGGGTGGCGTCGTCTTCCAGGGCTACTGGCACAACGAGGAGGCCACCCGCGAGGCCTTCGACGACGACGGCTGGTTCCGCACGGGCGACCTCGGCGCGCTCGACGCCGACGGCTACCTCACCGTGACGGGTCGCAAGAAGGATCTCATCGTGACCGCCGGGGGCAAGAACGTCGCGCCCGCCGTGCTCGAGGACCGCCTCCGCGCCCACTGGCTCGTCAGCCAGTGCCTCGTCGTCGGAGACCGTCGACCCTACGTCGCGGCGATGCTCACCATCGACTCGGACGTCCTGCCCCAATGGCTCGCCGAGCACGGCCACCACGAGGACACGGCGGTCGAGCGCATCCACGAGAGCCCGGAGCTGCTCGCCGAGCTGCAGAAGGCCGTCGACGACGCCAACAAGGCCGTCTCCAACGCCGAGGCCATCAAGCGATTCGTCGTGCTCCCAACGGACTTCACCGTCGACGAGGGGCTGCTCACCCCCACCCTCAAGGTCAAGCGAGCAGTCGTCACGCAGCGGTATGCCGCCGAGATCGACAGCCTCTACGCGCGCCCCCGAACGGGCAGCCCTGTGTGACCACCCGCGCGGTCACGTCCTCGGCGTCACGTCCTCGGCGTCACGGCGTCACAGAATCCGTGTGTCACCGCGTCACTGCGTCACGGGCGCGCGCTGAGGACGGCGACCATGCCCTCGGACGCCATCCAGTCGTGGATCTGCTCCAGCGTCCAGTCGGGCACCTCGAGCTGCGGCACGTGACCGACGTCCTCGGCGACCTCGAACCTCCACGTCGGGTTGCTCTTCGCCACTGCTCTCGCCGCTGCGATCGGCACGAGCCGGTCCTTCGCTCCGTGCAGGAGCAGCACGGGCACGCTGATGCGGCGCATGAGCTCCTGGAGCCACCGCCGTCGAGCGAGGACGAGCACGAGGGAGCGCCCGGCGACGACGAGCTCGGCGTCGACGTCGGGATAGTTCTCCCGCTCGCGGGCGAGCTCGAGGTGCTGGTGCAGGACGTGCTTCGGCACGCGGGTGGTGTCGACGCAGCAGAGCCGCAGCACCGCCATGGCCTGCGTCTCTGCGGAGAAGAGGCTGCGGCGGCGGGCCATGAAGACGCGCGCGACGGCCGGGACGGCATACGCGCCGAACATCAGCGTGACGAGGGGGTCCGGGCGGGCCGAGGGCCCCACCGGCACAGCGGGATCCACGAGCACGAGGCCGGCCACGAGGTCGGGGCGGTCGTCGGCGAGCAGCATGCTGATGAGCCCACCCATCGAGTTGCCGACGAGGATGACGGGGTGGCCGATGACGGCATCGACGAAGCGCGCGAGGAGGTCGCGGTTGTCCTCGATGCGCGGTGAGCGCCCGAGCGGCTGGGTGCGCCCGAAGCCGACGAGGTCGATCGCCATGACCCGGCAGGTCTCCGCCAGGGTCGGGGCGATCGCGGCCCAGTTGAGCAGCGAGCCGCCGAGACCGTGGACGAGCAGGAGCAGCGGACCGTCCTCGGGGCCGCCGTAGTCGACATAGTGGACGGGGCCGCCGAGGTCGACCCACCGGCTTTCGGGGGCTGGGTGCTGCGACGGCGAGACGTCGTCAGCGGGCGAGGCTGTCACAGTCTCATCGTGCCCACGGAAGGCTGCTGCGCGACCACGTGACGGCCCACATGTGACGGACGGCACCCCGCCCGCGAGCCCAGCGGCGCCCGTCCGGGGGCAAACCGGGCCCAATGGCCCTCCCCCAGCCCGGCCCGCGCGGGTAGACGTGGGATGTGGCCCCGATCGGGCCACAGGGGAGGGATCCGCATGAGCCACGACGTCTTCATCTGCCACTCGTCGGTCGACCGGGTGATCGCCAACGCCGTGTGTGCACGTCTGGAGCAGAACAAGATCCGGTGCTGGATCGCCCCGCGCGACGTCATCCCTGGCCGTGAGTTCGCCGCGTCCATCATCGAGGCCATCCACGGCAGCAAGCTGACCATCCTCGTGTTCTCGGCGAACTCCAACGACTCACAGCACGTGCACAAGGAGATCGAACGGTCGGTCAACGCCGGCATCCCGATCCTGCCCTTCCGGGTGGAGGACGTCACGCCCTCACCGGCGCTCGAGTACTTCATCTCCGACGCCCACTGGCTCGACGCGCTCTCGCCTCCCCTCGAGGAGCACCTCGACCACCTCGTGGGCACCGTGCAGCTCCTGCTCAACCGGGGAACGCCGGGTGACGAGGCCACCCTCGCCCCGGTCGCGCCCGGCCGGGTCACACCCGAGCCGCCTCCCCGGCGCAGCCGCATCGCCCTCTGGGTCGGGCTCGGTGCAGCCCTCGTCGCCATCGTCGTCCTCGCCGTGGTTCTCCTCACGCGCACCGGTGGCGGTCCGTCGGACACCGCCGGGGCAGCCCCGCCGCCGTCGACGACGAGCCAGGCGGCGTCGCAGCCCTTCACCGACGAGTTCACCGGGAGCGTCGACAAGAGCTGGACCTGGGTCAACGAGAAGCCCGAGGCGTGGAAGGTGACGGCGCAGGGCACGCTGGAGATCGTCGGCCAGCAACCGCCGCCGTTCCGGAACGTCCTCGTGCGGACCGCCCCGACGGGGTCCTACTCGGTCAAGCTCAACCTCACCTTCCCGACGAAGGGGAAGGGATTCACCGGGCTCGTGCTGACCGGCAAGGACCCCGACACGCGCCTGCAGTTCGGCTGGACGGAGACGGCCCTCGTCACCCAGACCTTCACGAACGGCGACATCGCCGACGACAGCGAGATGATGACGGCTGACCTGCCCGTGAAGCCGGGTGGCGACGCGCAGCTGCTGCTCGAGGTCAGGGCCGGCCTCTACATCACGAGCATCTACGACCCGAAGTACGACACCTGGTACGACATGGGCACCGGGCACCTCGATCCTGGCTTCACCCGGCTCGGGCTGCTCGTCTACTCGAAGACGGGAGCGGTCACCGGAACCTTCGACCGCTTCGAGATCTTCTTCTGAGCGAAGGATGAGTGGGGTCATGGGCAACCCGCACGGCGAGCCGCAGGCTCGACCACAGACCGTCGTCGTCGCTGGTGACGTCGTCATCGAGCACCGCATCTACGAGGGAGTGCGCACCAGGCCGCATACCCACGCTGAGCAGGGCACTCGGATCGAGCAGGAGGCCGGCGGGGCAACGCTGCTGCATGACCTCTTGCGCAGCGTGGAAACCGCCTCGCCGCAACCCTTCTCGACCGAGCTCGCCATGGGGGCGACCCCCCAGCCCCGACTCGTCGGCTCCTACTCGCTCCTGACGCCCTGCCCGGCCGCGCCCGGCGGCAAGGGCTTCGTGTGGCGCGTCACGCGCGACCTCGGCTACGGCGACAGCCTCGAGCCCAACACGAGGTATGCCGTCTCGCCGCGTCGCGAGGCGATGCCCGCCTCCGTCGTGGTGGTCGACGACGGCGCCCTCGGCTTCCGCCACTCGACCAACCGGCTGGCGTGGCCGGAGGAGCTGCGCGAGGGCGCAACGTCTGGAGTGGAATGGGTCGTCCTCAAGACGTGCACCCCGCTCGCTCAGGGCGACCTCTGGCAACGGCTCAGCCATGAGTTCGGCGACCGCCTCGTCGTCGTGACCTCGGCCTCCGACCTGCGCCAGGAGGAGGTCGGCATCACGGAGGGCCTGTCGTGGGAGCACACCGCGCAGGACCTGCTGCAGGAGCTGACCCTCAACCAGAGCATCTCCGACCTCACCCGCGCGCGGCACCTCGTCATCACCCTCGGCACCGACGGGGCGCTGTGGCTGAGCCGCACCGCCGACGGCTCCGCCCGGTGTCGCCTCGTGTTCGACCCGGGCGGCCTCGAGGGCGCCTGGGCCCGGAGGGTCCACGGCCAGGTGTGGGGCGGCATGTCGTGCCTCGTCGCGGGGGTCGTCGCGGAGCTGACGGGGTGCAGCCCCACGACCGCGGGCGTGCAGCGTGCCGCCGACGAGGTCGGTCCCGACATCGGCGCGGGCATCGTCCGCGGGCTCTCCGCGGCGCGGCACCTCCTCGCCGTCGGATACGGGCCGGCGACGGACACGGCCTCCGAGGACGCGACCACCCCGACGTTCCCGCCCGCGGCGGTCGTCGCCGACCTGCTCGACCCGTCGTTCCGCTACCGGGTCGCCGACGTGCCGACGTCGGTCGCCTCCATCGGCCGCTCCAAGGCCTGGACGATCGCCTCGGGAGACCAGGCCGTCGCCGGAGGTCGCCCCCTCTACGGCCTCGCGCGCCGCGTCGCGCTCTTCGGCCCGAGGGCGCTCGTCGGGGAGGTGCCGTATGCGGTGTTCGGCAAGCTGACCGCGGTCGACCGGGTCGAGATCGAGAGCCTGCGTGGCCTCGAGCGCCTCGTCAAGAGCTACGAGGACGACCCGCACCCGTCGAAGCCGCTGTCGATCGCCGTCTTCGGCCCTCCCGGATCCGGAAAGTCCTTCGGCGTCAAGCAGATCGCGAAGACCGTGCTCGGCGACAAGGTGCCCATCCTCGAGTTCAACCTCTCGCAGTACTCCGACCCCGCCGAGCTCGTCGGTGCCCTGCACCAGGTGCGCGACAAGGTCCTCGGCGGCACCACCCCGGTCGTGTTCTGGGACGAGTTCGACTCGCGGGAGTACCTCTGGCTGCAGTACCTCCTCGCGCCCATGCAGGACGGCGCGTTCCAGGAGGGACAGATCACGCACCCGATCGGCAAGTGCGTCTTCGTCTTCGCCGGGGGGACCAGCCACGACTTCGCGAACTTCTCGCCGCGCGAGGAGTCCTCGTCGCGGGTCGCCGGCGTCGCCGCACGCAGCGGCCTCACGAGACAGGAGAAGTTCCGCCTCGCCAAGGGTCCCGACTTCGTGAGCCGGTTGAGCGGCTACCTCAACGTCGCCGGCCCCAACCGCCGGCAGCGCTACGACGCCCTCATCGGCTCCTGGGTCGACGACGACGCGCCCCCGGACATCTCCTTCCCCGTGCGCCGCGCGCTCCTCATGCGGGCGACCGGCGGCTTCGTCGGCGCCGCCGAGAACGCGGAGATGGACATCGACAGCGGCCTGCTCAGCGCCTTCCTCGAGATCGGTCGCTACGAGCATGGCGCGCGGTCACTCGAGACGATCATGAAGCTGACGCGGAGCGGCGGGCAGGCCGGAATCCGCCGCTCTGCACTGCCTCCCGAGGACCAGCTGTCGCTGCACGTCGACGCCGACGAGTTCATGGGGCTCGTCGACCTCGACCTCCCGTTCAAGATGCACAGCGAGGAGCTCGCACCAGCCGTGCACGGCTTCTACCGCCAGGCGGTCGAGGGCGAGTCCGTCCCCTACGACGTGGCGTTCGAGGCACTGCCTGACGGTGCGAAGGCCGACAACGTGGCGGCCGCCGCCCGCATCCCCCGGGTGCTCGCCCTCGTCGGGCTCGTCATCGTGAGCCAGGACCACCCGTCGACCGCGCAGGAGGACCTCGTGGCGAGGCTCATCGAGAGCAACATCGAGCTGCTGGCCGAAGCCGAGCACGACGGGTGGATGGAGCAGAAGTACCGCGACGGGTGGTCACACGGCTCCACCCGCGACGACGACGCCAAGACCCATCCCTGCCTCGTCCGCTACGCGATCCTCAGCGAGCAGGACAAGGACAAGGACCGGGGCGCCGTGCGCCACTACCCCGACATCGTCACGTCGTCGGGCCACAAGATCGTCGAGGCCGGCTGCGCGACAATGACCCCCGCGCAGCGCGCCAACACCGCTCTCCCCCAGCACCGGCCCGCCCGACGATGAGACCCGAGCGCGTGGTCCGCGTCGGCGTGACCGGGCACCGCACGATCCGCGACCCCGAGCGGGTGGCGAGGCGGGTGCGGGACGGGCTGCACGGCATACTGCGGCTGACGGACGCCGGGGACGGTGCCGGCCCCGCACGGCTCGAGATCGTGGCAGCGCTCGCCGAGGGCGCCGACCGCCTCGTCGCCCGTGAGGCTCTCGCCCTGCCGGGCACGACGCTCGCCGCCGTCCTGCCCTTCCCCGCCGACGACGAGGGCGACGTCGAGACCCCCGAGGCCCGCGCGGGGCTCGCCGACCTGCTCGAGCGGGCCCACACCGTGGAGGTGATGCCCACGACCACGACCCGCGAGGCCGGCTACGCCCTCCAGGGCCGCTGGGTCGTCGACCACAGCGACGTGCTCGTCGCCGTGTGGGACGGCGAGCGGTCGCGCGGGCAGGGCGGCACGGCCGAGATCGTCGCGTATGCCGCCGATCGCGGGGTCCTGCTCCTCTGGGTGCGGGCGAGCCGCGCCTGACCGCGACGTGTGCCGATGCGACCCGACGACCGGTCACCAGGAGCCGACGAGGCCCAGCCCCCGGTCGGCGCAGAGGCGAAAGAACCTCCCGAGCTCGACGACCTCGAAGGGCGAGCAGTCGTAACGCCCCTCGGCCGAGGAGGCGACCACGACGGGGTCGCACTGCTCCAGCTGGGCAGCCATGCGCCGCACCACCTCCGGGGGGATCCACTCCCGGAAGAGCGAGACCCCGGTGACGTCCTCGACGAGACCGGCATAGACCTTGCCGCGGAAGGACGTGTCGCCCTCGCACTCGCAGAGCAGCACCTTCGCCCGGTCGAAGGCGTCACGGTCCGCCTCGGTGAGCGCGATGTCCGGTGTCCGGCCGGCCAGGGTGTCGAGTCCCATCAGAGCCTCCCCTCGAGAGTGGTCAACGCCGCCTGCTCCTCGCGGCTCACCTTCGGGCGCAGGAACGTCCCGCACGCGGCCGCGACGTCGCGGGCCGAGCCGAGGAGGACGGCAACCAGCTCGGCATACTCCGCGTCGTCGAGGCGACGGCGCAGGATCGCCCGGCAGTGGCCCAGCTCGTCGTCCTGACGGACGAGCGCCGGGTCGGGCAGCGGCCCTGATGCCGTCGGAGCCGTCGCCGGGTCGTGCTCGTCGACGAGCCGCGCTGCGAGGCGCTCCGCGCTTGACGTGAGCGCGCTGCGCCGCTCGTTCGAGAGGGTGAACTGCTCGACCTCGGCGTCCTGCACCGTGCCGTCAGCCGCGGCGACGAAGCTCCACAGGACTCCCGGGAGGCGGCGCACCTGGTCCCACTCCGCATCGGTGAAGCGAGCCCGCAGCGTCGCGTCCTCCTCGAGGACGGGGTCGGTCGTCACGACCAGCTGGAGGGTGTCGCTGTGCCCGCCCACGAGCACCGTGACGCCGTCGGGGTGCGCCGCGAGCGCGTTGACCGACCAGCCGAGCCGGCGCAGCAGGCCCCGCTCGACGCCGGCCTCCACGTCGACGAGCCGGACCTCGCCGTCCGTGGAGGCGGTCATGACCAACGCCTCGTCGGGCAGGACGGCCAGGGCGGTGATCACGCACCGGTGCCCGGTGTCGAGCGACCACCGCAGCCGTCCGGTCATGACGTCCCACGTCTCGAGGGCGGTGCCCCGCGCCACGCACAGGTCGCCGGCCACGACGCCCACCACCCATGCCGGGTCCCCGGGCTCGGAGCACCACGCGACCCGGCCGGACTGCGCGCCGTGGACGGCGACCGTTCCCGCAGTCGACACGGAGCCGACCGCCGACCCACCGAGCTGGGCGACCCCCGTCACCGCTCCGGCATGCACGGCGACCCGCTGGGGCCGTGCACCGCCGGGCTCCCACAGAGTCACCCCGCCGGTGCTGTCGCCGACGAGCCAGGCGCGGCCCCGGGCCGCAGTCAGGCACACCATCCCGGCAGGCACCTCGGTCTCGGTCACGAGCTGGTGCGAGCCCACCCCCCAGACCCGGACCCGGCCGTCTGCCGAGGCGGCCGCGACGTGCGTGCCGTCGGCCGACCACGCCGCTGCCGTGGCCCACTCGGCTCCCGGCTCGGCGAGCGTCTGGCTCCTGCCGTCGACGAGGTTCCAGGAGACGACGGCTCCGTCGGACCCGGCAGTGAGCCCCCGTTCGCCGTCGGGGCTCACCGCGACGGCCTCGACCCACGGATGCTGCGTCTGCAGCATCGTCCGCCGCGGCCGGTCGGCGGCGTAGACGGCGTCCCACCCGCGCTCTTGGACGTGCGCGCGCACCGCAGACTCCCGCTCGACCGGGCCGAGGCCGTCCGGCCCGTCCGGCCGGGTGGGCCGTGGCGGCCGCTCGATCCGCAGCAGGTGCACCCGACCGCTCGCCTCACCAGCGACGAGAGTGAGGCCGTCCGGCGCGAGGTCGCAGGCGGTGACCCGCGAGTCGAGGTCGAGCTCGGCCACCACCTCGAAGGTCTCGAGGTCCCAGACGCGCAGCCGGTGGTCGTCGCCGCCCCCGACACCGACCCGCCCTCGGGCGTCGAGAGCCAGACAGCGCACCGTCTGCGCGCGCCGGTTCGACATCGACGACTCCACGTCGTGCGACAGCACCCGCAGCCGCCGCCCGGTGCCGAGGTCCCAGAGCCGCACCCGTGACTCGTCACGGGTCACGTTGAGGCGGTAGAAGACGAGGATGCTGTCGGTCGACGACGTGAGTGCTCGGGAGCCGTCCCTCGAGACCGCCGTCGTGACGACCTCGTGGGTGGCGTCAACGGACGACCGTGGCGCCTGCTCGTCGAGCCGCGCCGCGAGCGCCAGCAGGTCGGCATCGCCCGGGGTGCGCACAGCGAGCTCGCCCGGCGAGCTCCGCTCCGGCGTCGCGCCAACCCCTCGGCCGGCGAGCAGATCCCAGCGCAGGACCGAGCCGTCGGCCCCCACTGACACGGCGACCGTGCCGTCGTCGCCGACGGCCACCGCGGTCACCGCTGCGGTATGCCGTGGGGGCGCCGGGGTGCTGACGGCCAGCGGGTGCTTCCCGAGGTCCCAGACGTGCACGCTGCCGTCCTGGGCGCCGGAGAGCACCCGCAGACCGTCGGGGGTCGCGGCGATCGACAGGACCGCGGTGCCGTGGCCGAGGAGCCGGCGCACCTCGCGCCCGACGGTGAGGTCCCACAGCCTGATGCTGCCGTCGTCGCCGGCCGAGACGAGCCGGTCTGGGGCGAGCAGGACGATGGCCCGGACCGCGCCGACGTGACCGGTGAGGGTCGTGAGCGGTGTGGAGATTTCGGGCGCGGGGCGCACCTCGATGGTGCCGTCTGCCTTGCCGACCGCTGTCATCAAGGCGTCAGAGGAGAGTGCGAGCGACGTGACACCAGAGACCTGCTCGCTGGATGCAGCCCGCCCGCCGACGAGGTCCCACCGGACGAGCGGGGCGCTCCTGCCCCACGTCACCGCCACCCGGCCGTCGGAGCTGAGCGCGATGAGGTCGCTCGTCGCCGCCGCGCCGGACAGCGCGCCCTCGAGCTCCGGACCGGACCGGCCGTCGCTGAGGCTCCAGCACTGGACGGACCTGGCGCCGATGCCCCAGATGTCGCGCGGCGCCGCCGCGAGGGTGCCGGCCTCCGGATCGAGCGACACGGCATACAGGTTGTCGGTCTCTCCGCGAACGACCATCGAGCCGACCCCGGTGCGCCGGTCGATCCGGTAGACGCAGCGATCCGCTGAGGCCGCGAGCACGTCGTCTCCAGCGAAGGCGAGCGCGGAGATCGTGTCGCCGCCCGCGCCCTCCGCAAAGCTGCCGCTCGGGCGGCCCCCCTCGAACGCCACGACCTCGAGCCCGCTCTCGAGGTCCCAGACGCGCACGCTGCGGTCGGTCGTGCCGGCCGCGGCCCAGCGCCTGTCCGGTGAGAAGGCCACGGCTCGCACCGGCGAGAACGTGCCTCGGAGGATGCGGGTCAGCTCACCACCCGGTGGGGTGAGGCTCGCCGTGAGCGGGCAGAGCCAGGCACCGTCCGACCGCTGCGCGAGGCTGCGGACGAGCTCCGCCAGGTGCGGGTCCGACACCGTCAGCAACCGCCCGACGAGCTGGCCGGCGAGCTGTGCGGGGTCGCGCGTCACGGCGGTCATCGAGAGCAGGAGCGCCTCACGCAGGACGGCCAGGGTCGCAGCCTGGGGGGAGGCAGGGTCGCACCGCCGGGCCACCTCGTCGATGTCCTCCACGAGCGTCGACGGGCCCGTCTCGCCGACCTTGGCGCTGACGAAGTCTCCGTCGGTCAGCAGGGTGACGGCCTCTGCGCCCCGGCCGGCCCTGGCCAGCTGGAACGCCAGCTCGGCGAGCACCCGGGGAGCGAGGCCCGCGGGGCCGAGCCGGACGGCGTCGAAGTAGTCGGCCAGTTGCGCGTGCCGGGCCTGCTCGCGCTCACCGGAGAGGAAGACGCGCTCGGCCGCGTCGGCCAGCTCGCGGTGGAAGAAGCCGATCGTCACCGTGCCGTCCGCGGTGCGTGCCGTGAGGTAGGCCTCGAGGTCGGCGAAGAGCCGCGACCACACGACCACCGGCAGCCGGTCGACGTGCGGGGAGTGCGGCGACCGCCGGGCGAAGTCGGCCATCACTTCGGCGTCACCCGAGAGCAGGTCGAGCAGCTCGTCCTCCGTCAGTCCGTCGCGAGAGGCGGCCAGCAGGCCGAGAGCGCGCTCGACGAGCACTGCGCCATGGTTCTCCTCACGCCCGAGTCGCGCGAACAGCTGCTCGATGAGCCGGGGCACGTCGCCCGCGACCGGCTCGGGAGCGAGCCAGGACGGCCACAGCCGGGCCTCCTGCGTCGCGAGCCGCAGGTGCAGCGGCATACCGCGGGCCTCCTCGAAGGCCGACAGCACTGCGGCCGCCTGCGGCGGCGTCAGGGTGCGGCCCTCGGCGACGAGCCAGTCCTGCAGCAGGGCCGCCCCGTCGTCGGCGGAGAGTCCGGGCACCTCGAGGAGCGCGTCCCCGCCGAGTCGCTGGCGGAGCAGGTCGAGCTCCGGGCCGGGCCGGGTGGACACGGCCACCCAGACGTTGGGCGGCAGGACGGTGGGCAGCCAGGTCAGCCGGCGAGCCGCATCGTGACGGGGCAGCTGGTCGAGACCGTCGACGAGCAGGACGAGCGGCTTCGCCTGGGTGGCCCGGCCGAGCTGGGCGGAGAACCCGCTGAAGAGGTCGTTCTCGTCCCCGGGGGCAGGGGCGTCGACGCCGTACTCCTCCCCGAGCTCCGCCCAGATGTCACGGAGCAGCTCGCCACCGACCGACGACGCCGGCGTCGCGCCGATGAAGCGCGTGACGACGACGGCCTCCGGGCGCTGCGCGACAGACTGTCGGGAGACCTCGGCGAGGACCGCCGACTTGCCGCTTCCCGGTGCGCCCCAGAGGACGAGCGGTCGCCAGGGCTCGTCGGCCCGTCGGGCGGCCACCCGGGCCAGGACGTCGTCGCGTCCCCGCAGGTCAGCGGCGCGGTCCTCTCCGAACCCCGCGTGCGCCGCCCGCTCTGCCACGACCGGGTCGAGGGCCTCGACCCGGTCGAGCTCGGCACCGATCACCGCGGCCAGGGCGGCATACACCTCCTCGTTGAGAGCGGCGAGGTGCTCGCGGGTCGGGGCTCCGTCCACCCAGCGCGCAACGTAGGTGCGCACCCCGTCGCCGAGCTGCTCCGTGAGGCGCCTGCGCAGGTCGGTGAGGTCGGCAGCTGCCTGACTGTCGCGGTGCCCGTCGACGACGTCGACGTAGGGGGCGGCGTCGTCGGACAGACCGTCGATCGTGCGCAGGAACGCGAAGGCGCCCAGGGCCGCATCACCCTGCAGCAGCCCGGCCGAGATCTCCTGCTCCGTGGCGGAGGGCTGTGGGCCGAGCGAGGCGTCGAGCACCGCTCGGAGGCCCGTCTCCTCGCAACCCCAGGCCGCGGGGTCGCGGAACTCGCCCTCGCGCGGCTGGAGCACGGCGACGGGAGGAAGGGCGTTCTCGTCGACCCGGTACCACCTGCGCACGAGGGTCGCGCCCTGCGCGTCCGCCGCGGCCACGCGCTGCACCTGCTGCCACTCGTCCTGTGAGAGCTCGTAGGGCAGCGGACGCCAGCCGTAGCGATCACCAAGCAGCGCAAGGAAACTCGGCCGCGGGCTGAGCCGCCGACAGCGCTCCACCTCGGCCAGGCACAGCGCCATCGTCCGCTGGTCGAGCGCGGCCTCCTCGCTCACGCCCCAGCGCAGGTCGACGGCCTGGAAGCGCGCACCGCGCGACGCGCACAGCCGGCGGAGTCTCGAGAAGGCGCCCTCGACGAGGCCGTCCGGACCCTCCACACCCCGCTGCAGCGCATCGCGCTCCGCCACGAGGTCGTCGAAGGTCGAACTGACGAACACCCTGAAGCTCTGTGCGCCGGGCATACCCCATCGTCTCGCCGCCAGCGGTTCCGGAGCCGGTTCTTGGACCCAGATCACGTTTCCCGGCCCGCTCGCCTCGGCGGGTCTCGCGGAAAGAGCTGCCGGCGCCCGGAAGGTAAAGAAAGGACAAGTCGCCGCGGGGGCTCGAGAGACGGTGAGAGGCTGACGTCGAGGGCCTTGGGGGCCACCGGCACGGCGAGTCGCTTCGGGGAGAGGTCGCTTATGTCCGAGTCAGCTGCGTCGACGGGGACGCGCCGTTCGACCGAGCACCAGGACGTCCATTTCGACCTCAGCTTCCTCGGGGACGAGCACCGCACCGCCGACTACACGCTGCGGTCCGCCGGGCGCTCCTACCCGCTCGCACGGCATACGGCGGAGTCGCTGGCCGACGCCGGGCTCGACGGAGACGTCGGGATCGGGACCACGCCACCGACCCACGTCGCCCGGGCCGTGGAGGCGCCCACCGCCGTCGTCGGCCTGAGCCGGGTGCTCGGACCACCGGACGGGAACGGCTTCCCGACCCTCGCGGCCATGGCCGTCTCCACTCCCGGCGACGGCGGCCGCTACTCCCTCGACGACGTGGCCCGTGCCGTCGTCTTCCTCAACCCGAGCGTCTCGGTGCTCACGCCCGGCACGGCCGGCACGGTGCTCGGCCACATCGGGTCAGCGCACCACCTGCCGGAGCTGCAGCTCGCCATCAAGGCGATGGGCACCCACTGGAACGACCCAGTGCCGATGGTCGACGACACGGGCCACCCGGTGCTCGGCCCCGACGGCAAGCAGTACTTCACCTATGAGCTTGCGCCGATGGTGGCGAACTCCGCCGTGTCCGTGGGCGGCCAGTCCAAGGCCGCGATCTACAGCGACGACGCCCTGCAGGGCGCACGCTGGCACCTCGACCCCGGTGTCAGCCACGTCGACGTCAGCCAGCCCACACGGCAGGGCGAGGACACAGCGACCGGCGAGCAAGGCTCCCCCACAAGGGCGCTCGTGGCTGCCAACGCCTCCGGCTACCACGTGAGCCTCGCCGACGGTGGCCCCAACTACGGCCTTGCCGTCACCGTCAACGGTCTGAGCGACGACTTCGTCCTCGACCTCACGGTGACGAACAGCTACCTGCGCCACACCTCGCTCTTCGTCAGCTTCCTCCACGGCGACGGCAAGACGCCCATCGTCGTCGACGACAACATCTGGACCGAGCTCATCAAGGGAGCGATGAAGCCGGTCGTCGAGGCGTGGCTGCGGCTCGGCATCGACCCGGGCTTCGGCCAGGCGCTGCTCGACCTCATCGAGAGCCGCGACAACACCCTGAAGTTCGCCGGTCTGTTGGGTGCCGAGAGCACCTTCCTCGGCATCCCCGTCTCGCAGGCGGAGAAGAACCTCACCTTCTCGCTCCCCCGTGACGGCGGGCCGGTCGGGCGGATCCGGCTGCTCGTCGGCAGCCTCGGCACGCCGTCGGGCAACGAGTGGGACCCCATGGCCGCCTGGCTCGGCATCGCGATGACGTCCGTCATCGACCTCGCGATCCCGACGTACGCGCTCATCTCGACGGCCGGGGAGGAGAGCGACACCCTCTTCGACTCGATCTTCAAGAACGTCCCCTTCCTCGCCGGCCTGGCCCTCGACGTCTACACCATCGGCAAGGACATCTTCACCGGAGACGCCAACACCGGCGCCGACCTCAAGGACGCGCTCATCTCGCTGTCGAGCTCGCTCGTCACCAAGGTCCTCACCGCCTCCGACGTCGCCGCCCAGCTCGCCCTCTACTTCGGCGCCGAGGAGGCCGAGGAGGCCATCCCCTACGTCGGCTGGGCACTCAAGGCGCTTGCGATGGAGGCCGCCGTCGAGCAGCTCGCCCAGACCATCGGTGAGGTCATCTCCTCCCCGCGGGTCGTCGAGTTCGACCTGACCGTGACGATGAACGCCGTCATCACCCTGACCCCGGCGGACGTCAACGGTCACCCGGGCGAGTTCCCCTCCACCGCAACGACCGTCGCCGTCACGGCCCAGTTCAGCGACAGCACGACCCGAACCTGGACCGGCCCCGTGGACGTCACGAACCGGTCCTCGCTGACGATCCACTGGGACGACGTGCCGGTCGGCGGCACCGTCACCTTCGTCGTCGCGATGTTCTCCGCAGAGGGCTGGGGCGTCGGCAAGGGCCAGTCCGCATCCGTGGCCAACGAGATCAACGACAAGGATGCTGGAGTCCTGTCTGTCAGCATCGCGGTGGCGCAGCAGCTCTATCCGCTGAGTGCCGACACCAGCTACGGCCACCACGCGGTGCTGACACACACCGAGGGCACCGGCTACGCGTGGAAGGAGACCGCTCAGGCACCGACCGAGACGGCCGAGAGCCTCGGCAGCGGGCCGAGCGGGCACGTGCTCGAGGCGTTGGGTGCCATCACCCTGAGCGACGACCTCGGCATCATCGGCTACGGCTGGGAGGCATCAGGCCTCGGCATCCCGCCGGTCGACGCCGATGGCCCCGACACCGAGCTCGACACGATGCAGAACATCGGCTTCCGCCCCGTCGCCGGCGACAGCAGCCCGACGTGGCCGCAGGCGGGTTACATGACGGCACCCGCCGGCTACTCCAAGGCGCCCCTGCTGCTCTACCTCCGGAGCGCAAGCGAGGGTGGCCCGGAGCTCGCCGGGCCCGGCCTGTTCTTCCTCGACCCGTCAGGTGACGCCAAGGGCGGCTTCCACCTGCGGAAGGTCACGGCTGTCACAAGCGCCGACGTGCCGATGGACGACCCCACGCGCCGCTTCGACCTCGCGACGGGCACGAGCTGGGGGCGCTTCGCCAGCCTGCCGACCTCGCTCGCCATCCACACGAACGGCTACGTCGTCGGAGTCAACCCCGCCGCCGACAACATGCAGATCCTGCGCTTGTCATCCGCGGGCGTCCCTGACGCACAAGCACCTTGGGCCTGTATGCCGTTGGGCCCGGGCACCGGCCCAGGGCGCCTGGGTGGCCCCGCCCTCACCTGCATCCGGCCCGACCAGACGATCCTCGTGCTCGAGGCGGGCAACCGGCGCATCCAGGCATTCAGTCGCGGAGGCCACCCGGTCGCGGCCTTCCCGACGACGCCGACGCCCTACTGGATCCCGCTCGTGTCGCACGCGCCGGAGGGGACGGACGTCGTCCACCTCTCGATGAGCTCTGACGTGGCGGGGTACCTCTACGTCCTCAGCCAGAACGGCAACGGCTACGACCCGTCGGACTTCCACCTCGACGTCTACGCGCCGACGGGAGCCCATCTCATGCACCAGGAAGGACTCGTCGCAGGCGGGCTCGCGGTCGACCTCTGGCGCAACGTCTACACCCTGAACTTCCAGCAGATCGCCGGGCCCGGTGGTCGCACCGAGCCCTCGCTCAGCGAGTACCTCCCCCACACCCCCCACACCCCCACCCAAGGACCCGTGCAGGCCGAGGAGACACGCCCATGAACGCGATCACGACCTGGCAGCTCTCCGTCGACGGCGTCGGGTGGGTGCAGCTCGAGTCGTCCGAGTTCCGTTATGCCGGAGGTCTCGTCGTCGCCGTCTTCGACGGGAGCGGCACCGGCTGGACGGTCTTCGACCTCGGCGGCAGCCAGGTGGCCTTCGGCGCCGGCACCCAGGACCAGGACGGCAACAACTACTCGTACTACTGGAACTCCCACTACGCGACCACCGACAGCCAGGGCAACGTCGGGGGCATGATGCTGTGGCTCGGCTACAACCCGGGGTTCTCCTCCGACACCGTCGGCCCCGAGCAGACCTTCCGCATCGCCAACCTCGGCCAGGGTCGGGTCTCGCTGCAGGCGACTGCTGGATCCTTCCCGGGGCAGTACCTCTCGGGGGTCCAAGGCGGTTGGTACCCGGAGCAGTGGGGACTGGGCAACGGCAGCTTCGTCTCGTCGACGAGTCCCACTGCGATCCGCATCAGCGGCGACCTGCTGCCGCTCCTGCAGATCACGAACTCGGCCTACGACACCGATCTGTCCGGACGTGACCTCGGCGCGATCTCCCTCGCCAGCGCCAACCTGCAGCTGAGCAACCTCTCCGGGGCCACCCTGACGGCTGTCACCTCGATCGCCGGCGCCGACTTCACCTCGGCCACGCTGCACGGCGTGCACCTCGGCGCGCACGACCTCGCCACGGCGAAGACCTGGGCGCATGCCGACTTCACAGGCTCCGACCTCACGACGATCGCCGGCGCCGCGTCGGCGCACCTCGAGGGGGCCGTCCTCGACACCACGAACCTCACCGGACGCAACCTGCGCGGCGCCTTCCTCCAGGGCAGCTCGCTCAAGGGCGCGGTCCTCACCGGTGCCGACCTCACCGGGGCTCATCTCGACGGGGCAGACCTCACCGGCGCCCACCTCGGCGGCACGATCCTGCACGGCGCCACTCTCGCGGGCACCCGCTTCGACGGCGTCGACCTCAGCACGGCGCAGTTCGACCCCGCCCCACAGTTCACCCGCGCGGCGACGTCCCGCACGACCTTCGTCGGTGCCACCGTGCCCTTCGCGGTGCTGGGCGCCAACTGGTCGTTCCTCGACCTCACGAGTGCCACCATCACCGGGATCCCCAGTGCCATCAGCACGCTCGTGGCCGACCATGCTCTGCTCCCCACCGGCCTCAGCCTCGAGAAGGTCGACCTCACCGGTGCCTCCTTCGTGGGCACCCGGATGTACGAGATCCAGCTGCAGGGTGCGAACCTCGAGGGTGCCACCCTGACGAACGCGCTGCTCAGGGGAGCCAAGCTGAGCGGCGCCAACCTCACCCTCGCCAACCTCGACAGCGCCTTCCTCATCGCCGAGACGGCCGACGTCGCGAGGGCCCTCGCCGTGCGCACGGGCGCGGGAGGCAGGCTCCCGGTCCGCGCCGAGGCCCGCCGGCCGGGCCCGGTCGAGCAGGACAAGCTCGAGGCTGCCGTCGTGACCGATGCGTTCCTCGTCAACACCATCCTCGACGGTGCCCACTGCGACGGCGTCGACTTCTCCGGGTCGCTCTTCGTCACCTCGGCGGCCGTCAGCGGCAGCCAGTCAGCGAGCGCCGTCGGGGCGTCGATGAACTTCACGAAGTTCGACGGGGCCAGCGTCGTGCTCGCCGTCTTCAACGGCGCCCAGCTGTCTGCGGCGTCGTTCGCCACAGCCGACCTCACCGGGGCACGGTTCCTCGACAACGGGACGACCCCCACCCAGCTCACGCCGTCGAGCGACACGACCCACACCCCCGCGAGCGTCTACGAGGCCCATCTCGAGGGCGCCGACTTCACCGGGGCGAACATGGACGGCCTCGACATGCGCGGTGCGACCGTCGCGACGGCGAACGGAGTGTTCGAGAAGATCTACGACGGGTTCGCCGGTGCCAAGATCCCCGTCGCGTTCGACTACGACCCGACCCGGCTCGGCACGACGACGAGCGGCACCACGTGCCCCAACGGCTCGAACGGACCCTGCACGCTGTAGCGGCCACCCCCTGATGCCCGTCCCCCGGGTCCGGACGTGTGGCGGCGCACCCTGAGGCGCGGCAATCCGCAGATTCGGGGGCGGCCCGCCTCGCGGATGCCTAGGCTTCGCCCATGGCCGAGCACCGGGACGACAGAGGCGACGAGGTCGAAGCGGGACATGACCGCGGAGCGTGACCGCGCCTCCCGGCATACGCCCTCGCTCGTGCCGCGGAGCGCGACGGCCCGCGCCCTGTCCCTCGTGCTCGTCGCGCTGGCGTACTACGCGAGCGCCCGCCTCGGCCTCAGCCTCTCCCTGGTCGACGCCAACGTCACACCGCTCTGGCCACCGACCGGCGTCGCGGTCGCGGCGCTGCTCGTCCTCGGGCGGGGCATGTGGCCCGCGGTTGCCGTCGCCGCCCTCGCCGTCAACGTGCCGATCAGCGAGACGTTCCTCGCCGCGGCAGTGACCGCGGTCGGCAACACCGTCGCACCCTACCTCGCGGTCGTGCTGCTGGACCGGGTCGCCTTCCGCCGCGACCTCGCCCGGCTGCGCGATGCCCTCGCCATCATCTTCCTCGGCGCCCTCACGGCGATGCTCGTGAGCGCGACCGTCGGTGCGGTGACGCTCGTGGCCGCCGGCACCATCCCGCTCGCTGACCTGCCGACGGCGTGGGCCGTGTGGTGGACCGGGGACGCGATGGGGGTGCTCGTCGTCGCCCCCTTCCTGCTCAGCCTCCCCCTCTCGTGGGAGCTCGAGCCGTGGCCCGTCCGGCGGTGGCTCGAGGCGGGCGCGTTCCTCCTCGCGACGACCGCCATCATGGGCTGGGCGGCACAGAGCCAGCTGCCGCTCCTCTTCCTCGTGCTGCCCGTCGTCGGCTGGGCGGCGTGGCGGCTCCAGCTTCGGGGAGCTGCGCCCGCCGCCCTCACCGCATCGCTCGTGGCGACCTGGGCGGCGGTGCGTGACCTCGGTGCCTTCGCTGGCCTCACGGTCGTCGAGCAGATGGCCACGCTCCAGGCGTTCAACGTCTGTGTCGCCCTGGCCTCCTTCGTCTTTGCCGCTCTCGTCAGCGAAAGACAAAGGGAGGCAGCCGAACTCGCGGCCGCTGCGGCGCAGCTGGAGGAGCGCGTGCAGCAGCGCACCCTCCAGCTCTCCACAGCGAACGCCCGGCTCGTGCAGGAGATCCGCGACCGTTCGCAGGCACAGGAACAGCTGACCGCGGAGGAGGCACGCTCGCACCGCGAGCACGAGATCGCCGAGACCCTGCAGCGCAGCCTGCTCCCCGATCGGATCGCCGAGCTGCCGGGCGTCGACATCGCCGCGCGCTACGTGCCCGCGACGTCGGACGTGCAGGTAGGCGGCGACTGGTATGACGTCATCCCGCTGCCCAACGGGCTCGTCGGTCTCGCCATCGGCGACGTCGCCGGCCACGGACTGCACGCCGCCGCGACGATGGTGCAGGTGCGGATGGGCCTGCGCGCCTACGCCCTGCAGGATCCCTCGCCCGCGTCGGTGATGCGTGGGGTGCACCGGCTCGTCTCGCAGCTGCGGGTGCCCGAGATGGTCACGCTGCTCTATCTCGTCCACGACCCGTCGACGGGCAGCCTCCGCTTCAGCAACGCCGGCCACCCACCGGCTCTCGTCGTCCACGGCGGCGAGAGCACCTACCTCACCGGCGGGCTCGCCCCGCCGCTCGGCGTGACGAGCGAGGCGATCTTCACCGAGGCGACCCACGAGCTGGCCCCCGGCGCCACGTTGCTGCTCTACACCGACGGCCTCGTCGAGCGCCGCGCCGTGCCGATCACCGACGGCCTCACGCAGCTCGCCGACGAGGTCGCGAAGTCGGTCGGGAGCGCCCCGACCGAGGACCCCGAGGCGCTCTGCGACCACGTGCTTGCAGCGATGATCGACACGGACCAGGTCGCCGACGACGTGGCGCTCGTCGTCGTGCGACCGACGGTGGCGTCCGACGGCAGCCTCGCGCTGCGTCTGCCCGCCGAGGCGCGGATGCTCGTGCAGCTGCGCGGCGCCGTGCGCCGCTGGTTGCGCGAGAGCGGCATCGCCGACGACGACGCCGCCGAGATCCTCGTCGCCTGTGGGGAGGCCTGCGCCAACGCGGTGCAGCACGCCTACAGCGACGCGGCCGTGCCGGGCCCGCTCGCGGTCGAAGGACGCATCGCCGGCGGCACCCTCGAGCTCGAGGTGCGCGACCAGGGCCGGTGGCGTGCCCCCGTCGACCGCGGCGGCGGCTGGGGGCTTCAGCTCATGCAGGGGCTCATGGACGGCGTCGACGTGGAGCAGAGCGCCGCCGGCACCACCGTGCGCCTGCGCCGCGACGTCGCGATCGACGCCCGGCCGTGAGCGAGCCCGCCCGTCTCGAGACGCGTCGGGTCGGCGAGACCCAGCACGTCGCGATCATCGGCGAGGTCGACCTGTCCAACGCGCGCCCGCTCCTCGACGCCGTCGCCGCGGCCGTGCCCGACGACGCCGCAAGGGTCGTGCTCGACCTCACGGCGACGACCTACCTCGACAGCGCCGGCATCGCCGCCCTCTTCCGGCTCGCCGAGCGGCTGCGCATCCGGCGCCAGGACCTTCGCCTCGTCGTGCCCCCTGCCTCTCCCATCCGCCCCGTGCTGCGCCTGACCCGGCTCGACCACGTCATCCCGGTCGACGACACCCCGCCCGACGCGCCCGGGCCCGCCTGACGGCATACGGCAGCGGGTGCGCGGGCGGTCACCCCTGGGGTATGCCGTCCGGCTCGCTCGTGGGGTCCCCGACCGCCGCGACGGCGGCGAGGTCGGTGCGGTGCCCGAGGCGCTCGAGCCAGCGGACGAGCTGCACGTGCACCTGGTCGGCGCCGCGGATGCGCCCGTCGGGTCCGACGAGGTCGGGGTCGATCGGCCACTCCTTCGGGTGCACGAGCAGCGGCCTCGTCTGCCAGCCGCCGACTCCGCCGTGGCAGCCGACGAGCTCCTCGAAAGCCGCGACCTCGTCGAGGACCGGGTCGTAGAGCGAGTTGACGTAGATGTCGGGCGCGTCGTCGAAGCGCGCGACCCGGTCGAAGTCGCGCCGCGCGTCGGCGTCGAACTGCGCGAGCGGGTCGACGCCGCGCACGAGCCCGGTGCCGAGGTCGGTGCTGCCGTCGGGGCCGATGGCGACCGGCCCCGTCGGGGCCATGACGACGACGAAGGCGATGCCCTCGTGCGAGGCGAGCGCCGTGAGCAGGCCCGGGTGGCGCTCCTCGATGTCCTCGACGAGGAGCCGCTCGGGCTCGCGGGCGAACCAGATGCCGCCGAGGTTGCCGGAGCCGACGACGACGAGGTCAGGTGGCTCGGCGGCCGGCTCGGTGGGCCGCTCGCCGGCCGGCTCGGAGGGCCGCTCGACCTTCGGCTCAGAGGACCGCTCGGCGGCGGGCTCGCTGGCGGCCCGGCTGGGCTTCGTGGACGTCGCGACGCCCGCGCTGGTGCCCGTCGACACCTCGGTGAGGCCGTCGACGGCGCCCGGGCCCTTGGCGGACGGCCCGGTGGCGTTGGCGACGTCGCGGGCACCGAGGGCGCGCCGGGTGAGCCTGCCGGTGACGCTCTCCTGCCCGGCGAGCTGGCCGATGAGCACGTTGACCGGGCCGTAGGCCTCGACCTCCTCGGTGGCGGCCGCGACGGACGCGCCACCGGAGAGGTGCTGGCGCACGAGCTCCTCGAGGGTGAGGCCGTAGCGCTGGCGGAAGGTCGCGCCCTGGCTCTGCCCGTGGTCGGACACGAGGACGAAGTGGTAGGGCCGGGGTGTCACGCCTGCCGCGGCGACGGCGTGCAGGGAGCGCACGACGTCGTCGAGCCCGTAGAGCGAGGCCAGCGACTCGGGCCGCGAGACGCCTGCGTGGTGGGCGATCTCGTCGTAGTCGACGAAGTCGACGTAGATCGCGCGCGACCCCCGCATCATGGCCTCGACGACGAGGGCAACGTTGAGGTCGCGCAGCAGCACGTTGGTCACGGCACGCAGGGCCACGTAGGAGCCGCTGCGGTCGATGCGCGGCTCGACGCCACGTCGCGCCTGCCGCCGACTCTGGAAGACCTCCTTGACCATCTCGCCGCACGTCATCACCAGAGCGCGAGCGAGGCCGGCTGGGTGCGTGAAGAAGGCGGCATACGACGAGGACGGGCCGAGCCCGGTCGAGCGCTGGCGCAGTCCGCTCATCGTCAGCAGCGAGGTCGACGCGTCACCCGAGAAGAGGTTGGAGATGCTGACGCCGTCATCGGCGAGCAGCCCCCTTCCGTCCGAGAGCCGCGCCTCGATGACGGCCGCGTCGGCGGGCCGGTTCGCCACGAGCAGGCGCCCGGCCGCACGGTCCCACCACCGGAAGGCCGGGATGCCGTGGTTGGTGCCGTGCAGCAGACCCGCCTGGCTCACCGGCGTCGTCGAGGGCACGCGGGCGCGCCACTCCGTCCACGTGTGGCTGCCAGAGCGCACCCAGCTGCTGATCGTCGGGAGGTTGCCGGCGCGGATCTCGTTGGCCAGCAAGGGTGCTGGCACCCCGTCGAGCTGGACGAAGACGACACCGGGTATGCCGTCCGCTCCCTCGGGCGCTCCGGCGTCCGCCTCACCCCGGTGGCCGCGTCGACGGCCGCGCCGGCGACCGGCGCTGCTCATGCGCACGGCGTGGACGGTGAGGTAGTCCTGGCTGTTGATCGAGAAGAGCCACGTGAGGACTGCCATCGCGAACCCGTAGATCCACGAGGCGACGAGCACGGACAGGAAGCCGTCGACCTCGATGCCGGGCGTGAGGTAGAAGGCGAGGCCGATGACGGCAGCGTTGGCGAAGAGGGCGAGCAGCACCGCACCCGCCCACCCGAAGAGGCTGGCGATGCGCACGAAGACCGGGCGCAGCAGCCAGCCGGCGACGACGATGGCGACGACGACGAGCACGAGGGAGATCGAGTTCGTCACGGTGACGCCCGGCGTGATGACGATCGTGACGCCGATGACCGTGAGGCGGGCGATGAAGTCGAAGACGAGCGACCCGGCGCTGCGGGTGGTGTCGGTGAAGGGGTTGCCGGCCTCGCGCCCGACCGCGTTCTCGTGGCCGCGCTCGAAGTAGGCACTCGCGGCACGGTTCCACAGGAGGAAGAGGATGAGGGCCGAGAGGGCGAGGCTGATGGCGCCCTGGAGTGCCTGGCCGTCGAACTGCGCGAGGAGCACCCAGCTGTAGGCCTGCCGGGCGGCGATGACGAGCGTGACGACGAGCCGGGCCCCGTTGTGGCCGCGGGCCACGAGGACGGCAAGCACCACCTGGGCGACGGCCATCGCGACGAAGACCCACCCGAGCACGTCGAACGTCGCCTCGGCGTTGGCGTCGGCTGCGAGGGCGGCCGAGTCGACGACCCGGCCGAGACCGACGACGCGGCCCTCGATGAGGCCGTAGGCGACGATGGCGTCGAAGCACGCGGTCAGCACGAGGACGACCGCGACGAGGGTCACGCTGAGGGGCCGCTTGCCCGGGTCCTTGGGTCCGCTCATCGCTGCACCCCGAGGATGGCATCCGGTCTGCGAGGTCGGAGCAGCTCGGTGCCGGTGGACGGGCCGCTCCACCGCGGCAGATCAGCGGGCGACACGGCCGTGAGGCGTGCGCGGGCGACGTCCTCCATGCGATCTCCTCCAGGCAAGCGGGCTCCGGGCGTTGCACGGGCTGCCCGCTGGCACCGATGCTAGCGGCGCCCCGTCGGCCCGGCAGGAGCCTGCGAAAGGTCGTCGCGGAATCACCCGTGTCAGGTGAGAGGGCGTCTTCAGCGCCGAGGCCTACACTCCCAACGAGGTCGCCCGGGGCCTCCAGCCCCGCGGCACTGGCTGATGTGGAGGGCGGCGAACGAGATGGACATGGACAACGACCTCAGCGGTCCGCCCGCCGGCGAGGGCCCGCACGTTCCGGGTGCGGGCAACGCCTCCCCGGGGCCGGTGTCGACCAGCTTCCTCTCCCTGCCGGAGCGCAGCGACGAGGCGGAGCGCCTCTACGCCCACGATCTCGCCGACCACGGCTTCGTCATGAACCTCAGCCGGGTGTGGGCCCACGTGCCCGAGGCGCACGATGCGCTCTTCGGCCTGCTCGCCGAGATGGTCTCGGTGGCGGGCCTCACCTTCCGGCAGCGCGGCGTCCTCGTGACCTCGACCGCTCGCAGCCGAGGCGACTCCTACTGCTCGCTCGCCTGGGGAGCCCGACTCGCGGCCGCGGCGGGCGACGACGTGGCCGAGGCCGTGCTCGCCGCCGAGGACGCCGAGCTCGACGCCACCGACCGGGCCCTCGCGCAGTGGGCACGCGCTGTCGCCACCGACCCCAACGCCATCACCGCCGCCGACGTGGAGCCGCTGCGCCGAGCCGGCTTCGACGACCGGCAGATCTTCGCGATCACGACGTTCGTCGCGCTGCGGCTCGCCTTCTCGACGGTCAACGACGCCCTGGGCGCCCAGCCCGACCGTCAGCTCGTCGACGATGCGCCGGCCGTCGTGCGCGAGGGCATCTCGTGGGGACGTGAGCCGGCCGCGCACCCGTCGGCCACCTCCTGATCCGACCGCACGGAGCGGGGTGACGGCGCGGGTGATGATGCGGGCGACGGCCCAGGCGAGGGCGCCGGTGACGGGACTCAGGCGACCGCGACGCCGCGAAGGAGGGCAAGGTAGTCGGTCGTGGGGCGCACTCCGGTGAGGGCGGCATACCCGTTGGCGAGGATGAACGGGGTCGCCGTCACGCCCATCCCGCGGGCCCGGGCCTCGTCGTCTCGCACGCGGTCGGCGTAGCTGTCGGAGGCGAGCACGGCGGAGACGCGACGCTCGTCCATGCCGCACTCGGCCGAGAGCCTCTGGAGGACCTCGTGGTCATCGAGCGCGAGACCCTCGCGGAAGTGCGCCGACAGGAAGCGCTCAACCGCGGCCGACTGAAGGGCCGGGCCACCCATCTCGTGGGCGAGGGCGCAGAGGCGGTGCGCGTCGAAGGTGTTGGCGCGCACGGCTGCGTCGAGGTCGAAGACGAGGTCGTCGGCCTGAGCCTCCTCGCTCGCCCGCGCCGTCATGAGGCGGCCACCCTCGAGGTCTCCGCCGTACTTCTCACCGAGGTGCTGGGCCACGGGGACCGCTCCGCCGATGGGCACGCCGGGGTCGAGCTGGAAGGCGTGCAGGTGCAGCGTCACGTCGTGCGGACGCTCAAAGGCCGCGATGGCGTGCTCCACCCGGTGCTTGGCGATCCACGACCACGGGCACACGAGGTCGACCCACAGGTCGAGCTCGATGCGGGTCGTGGAGTCGGCGGCCGGCTGGTTCGTCGTCATCTCCTCAGTCAACCACGCTCCCGTGACGCTCCCCCTGCCGTGCTGCGCCCTCGCCCGGGGCAGACGGGTAGAGCCCCCGAGCGGGTGCTCGGGGGCTCTACCTGGTGGCTGTGCTCAGTGGCCGTTCTCAGTGGCCGTGCTCAGTGGCCATGCTGCGGACGAGAGGTCCGTGGGTGCGCCCGGTGGGACGCGAAGGACCGGCTCAGAAGCGGCCGTAGCCCGACGGGGTCGTCCAGATGGAGTGGTAGCCGATCGTCGTGCCGGGGCGCTGCGCGTCGATCATCGTGCCCGGGCTCACGTAGATGCCCACGTGGTAGACGGGGTAGCCGAAGAAGACGAGGTCGCCGGGGCGGGGGCTCGACACCGGGGTGGCGGCCGCCTTCTGGGCGGAGGCCGTGCGCGGGATGCTGATGCCGGCCTGGCGGTAGACGTAGGACGTGAGGCCGGAGCAGTCGAAGCCGCTCGGCGTCGTGCCGCCGTAGACGTAGGGCACACCGAACATCGACTTCGCGATGCCGACGATGCCCGAGGCGCTGGGGGCCGGGTCCGGCAGAGCGGTGCGGGTGGTGCTGCGCGACGCGGTGGCTGTCGTGCGGTTGGCGGCGGCCGCACGGGCTGCGGCGAGATCCTCGGCAGCCTTGGCCTTGGCCTCCTTGCGCTGCGTCTCGACCTGGACGTCCTTGATGACGAGCGGCTTGACCGCGGTCGTCTTGGACGCCGGCTTCGCGACGAAGCCGATCGAGGACAGGGCCGAGGGGGCCTGGACGGAGCCGGCCTGCGGACCGACCACGGCGGGCGCGGTGGTGGTGGCGGCGTCGGCTGCCACGGCCGGGCCGGAGCCCTCGGCCGCGTTGGCGGTGCCGGCGAACGACGCAACGAGGCCGCCAGAGGCAGCGACGATGGCGGCGCCCTTGACGGCCGGCTGAGCGGATTCCTTGGCAATGGTCTTCAGCTCTGACATCGCGCTGAAGCGACCGGGGGCGCGGTGGCGCCCGGGAATGTTCTGAGCCACGTTTGACCTCTCGACGCCTACGAGGTGAGCTGTCGGGTTCGGGCTGGAGGAATCTCGCCCGGCCTTCGCTCGGACCTTGCGGTCCACGGAGGGCTTCACCCCGAGAACGTCTCTCGACGCTCGGAAAGAGTGGTTCCCCCGCTCCTGCCATGCGGGTTCGTGCCGAGCCCAGAATCGGTGGCAGGACTAGGCGGTCCGACCCGGGGCACTCACTCGACGGGGAGAGCGAGTGGGCCAACCGTACCCAACTCGGTGGGGCTTGTCACGTTGGCGTCCACACCATTTTCCGCACTGTTTGCCCGGTTCGGCCCAGGCACGAAAGCGGACCAATCAGGACCGATCAGGCGCTCTGGCAGAAGACGTGCTGGGCGATGTCGGCGGGCAGCGACACCCCCGTCTCACGCTCGCCCCCCTCGCGCACGGCGACGACACGGCCACCTTGGCGCACGACCTCGACACGCGCACCCGGCACGACGCCGGCGCTCGTCAGCAGCGAGAGCGCCTCGGGGTCGACCTGCACGGGCTCTCCGATGCGCCGGATCGTCACGACCCGGGCCACCTCGTCGACCGTCTCGGTGAGGGTGGTGAGGCCGGTGAGGAAGTCGCCGCCGCCGTCGACCCCGAGCTCGTGAAGCCCCGGGATGGGGTTGCCGTAGGGAGACTCGAGGCCGTCGCCGATGAGGCCGAGGATCTTGCGCTCGACCTTCTCGGACATGACGTGCTCCCACCGGCACGCCTCGTCGTGGGCGTACTCCCACTCGAGTCCGATGACGTCGACGAGCAGCCGCTCGGCGAGCCGGTGCTTGCGCATGACACGGGTGGCGAGCAGCCGGCCCTCGCCGGACAGCTCGAGGTGGCGGTCGCCCGAGACGGCGACGAGCCCGTCGCGCTCCATGCGCGCCACGGTCTGCGACACGGTCGGACCGGAGTGGCCGAGACGCTCGGCGATGCGGGCCCGCAGGGGGACGATGCCCTCTTCCTCGAGCTCGTAGATCGTGCGCAGGTACATCTCGGTGGTGTCGATCAGGTCCGTCACGGTCCTACCCTCTCAGAATCCCGGAGCGTCATCCGCCCTCACGTCCGGCGGACGGTGGGGTCGTGGCGTGGCACCCAGACGCGCAGCCAGCCGGCGCCCACGAGGGCACCGGCTCCCAGCACGACGGACGAGGCGCCCAGCGACATGATGGCGGTCAGGGCTGACAACGCCAACGGGCCGGCAGCCCTTCCCACGTCGGCGCAGAGGCGCCAGCCCCCGAGGAACTGGGCCCGGGCGTCGTCGGGTGAGGCGTCGGCCCCGAGCGTCATGATGAGCCCCGCGCCGAGCCCGTTGCCGACGCCGAGGACCGTGGCCGCCGCCGTGACCGCGACGAGCGTCGTCGCGAGGGGCAGCAGCATCATGCCGAGACCGAGGACCACCATGCTCGGCACGGCGGCGGCGACCCGGCCGAAGCGGTCCATGAGCCAGCCCGAGGGGTAGAAGAGCGCCATGTCGAGCGCACCGGCGACGCCGAAGACGAGCGAGGTCTGCGCCGGCGAGAAGCCCACCGACTCGGCCCACAGCGGCACGAGGGCCTCACGGATGGCGCGCGCTCCGGCGACGCTCATCGCCCCGGTGCCGAGGGTCAGCAGCACGTAGCGGTGCCGCATCAGCACCGAGGCGACCGACAGGGGCGCCGCTCCGGTGGCCACGTGGTGTGTCGCCGCGGTGATGTCGGGAGCGAGCAGCACGAGGACGAAGGCACAGACGCTCGCGATGCCGCCGACGAGGTAGGCCGACTCGATCCCCCACCGCGCGACGACGAGCGCGCCGATGAACGGCCCGATGAAGTAGCCGATGCGGTGCACCCCGCCGAGCGTCGAGAGAGCGCGGGCGCGCATCGCCACCGGGACCGCCTCGGTGAGGTAGGCCTGCCGGGCGAGGCCGAAGAGCGAGCCGGCCAGGCCGATGACGAAGACGCCGACGAAGAGCACCGCGAGAGACCCGGCGAGCGCCGCCACGAGCATCCCGACCGCCTCGACGACGGCGGCGACGAGCAGCGCCCGGCGTTCGCCGATGCGCGCCGCGAGGGCTCCGGACGGCAGGTCACCGACGAGCTGGCCCACGCCGACGGCGGCGACGAGCAGCGCCGCGACCCCGACGGAGGCCCCGAGGTCGCGCGCCGAGACCGCGATGATCGGCGAGACGGCGCCCGCGCCGGTCGAGCCGAGCAGCGTCGGTCCATAGGCTGAGACGGCGACCGCGCGCAGCCAGCCGCCCGGCTCCTCCCCGCGCGTCTGGTCCGTCTCGGTCACGCCACGAGACCCTAACGATTGGGCATCTCGGGTGGCCGCTCCGGTCGGCCGGCGAAACGATGATGACGTGGCCGGGATCCCCTGGACGGGCCCCCTGAGGGCGGGTGAGGTGGCGTCGGTCCCGACGTCCGCCGGCCCCGTCGTGCCCGAGATGGGCACCCCCTCGCCGGACGCCCCGTCGGCCCCGCGGCCCCCGACGACGTATGCCGTCTCGCCCGTCAGCGGCAACCGCCCGGGCCTCATGGGCGTGGCCGTCGGGGTGTCCGTCCTCTCGCTCGCCCTGTCGGTCGTCGCGCCGATGGCGACCATCGTGCTCGGCCTCGTCTTCTTCGGGATCCTGTCGGCGACCCTCTCCTTCCGCTACCTCCTGGGGCGCTTCGCCGCCCTGCTCGACCCCGCCTTCGCCCGAGTGCTCGTCGTGCTCATCACGGGAGTGGCCCTGAGCGGCCTCCTCACGCGCCTCGTGGGTCGCCCGGCCGAGCTCCTTGCGATCACGCTCGGCTACGGCGTGCTGGCCGCGGGCGTGTGGCGTTGGCCCGGAAGGACGCGGCGGATCGTGGCCTGGGCCGTGCTCGCGGCCGCGCTCGCGCTGTCACTCGGCTTCCCGGCATACCACCTCGTCGTGCTCGGCCACCTGCTCGCCCTGACCCCGCTCGGCTTCCTCTGGGAGTGGTCGCGGGGCGTGCGGGACGCGAGGGGGCGGCGGCGCTTCCGGGGCGCGCTGCTCCTCGGCTACGTCGGCGTGCCGGTGCTGCTGCTGAGCGGCGCGCTCGACCGGTGGCTGTCGATGAGCCCCGGTCAGGTGCGCAGCGTCGTCGGCGACGGTCGGGCCATCCTGCAGCTCACGACCCTGCCGGGCACCGAGGGCACCCCGCTCGCCGCGCGCCTGCTCGCCGTCTCGGCCTTCCTCGGCACGCTGGGGTATGCCGCGTGGATCGTCTTCTTCCCCCGCGCGGCCCCCGAGGCGACCCAGGCCGTGGAGGAGCGGCTGCCGTGGGCGACGCCGCCTCGGGTGTGGGCGGGCGCGTTCACGGCCGGCGCGGGGCTCGCGGTCGTCTTCACGCTCGACTTCGGCCGGGCCGCCGCGGTGCTCGGAGCCGTCAGCTCCTACCCGGTGCTCCTCGGGGTCGCCCTGCTCGTCGTACTGGCCGGATCCGTCGGGCGGGAAAAGGTCTTGCCCGGGGCTGCGGAGTCGACGTACGGTGCTCGAACCGAACCCGAAGGGAGGTGATCCGAGAAGTGATTTCTTCCGGAACGTGTGAGGTGGCCGCGCGCTAGTCGCGTCCCCACCAGCACCCCAGGATGAAGCAGGGCAGTCCGAACCGGTCGGGCTGCCCTGTTCCTGTGTCCGGGTGGCCGTGGCCGGTGGCTCAGGTCAGGGCTGGCGGCGCGACATCGTCCATGCGGAGGGGTCGGCAAGGTCGCCGGCGCCGGTGCGCGTGAAGACGATGCGGTCGTGCAGGCGGTTGCGCCGGCCGGCCCAGAACTCCACCTCGTCGCACTCGATGCGCCAGCCGCCCCAGAAGTCCGGAACGGGCACCTCCTGCTCGCCGTCCTCGGGGAAGCGAGCGAGCACCTCGGCCCACTTGGCCTCGAGCGCCGCGCGGTCGGGTGCGGGCCGCGACTGGTCCGAGGCCCAGGCGGACAGCCGCGAGCCGTAGGGCCGGGAGTCGAAGTAGGCCTCCACCTCGTCGCGTCCGATGAGCCGCGCCGTGCCGCGGAAGCGGATCGCCCGATAGAGCGAGGGCCACGTGAGGGCAGCAGCGATGCGCGGCTCGGCCGAGATCTCGACCCCCTTGGCCGACTCGAGGTTCGTCACGAAGCCGGGGCCGCGCTCGTCGAAGAAGCGCATGAGGACGGTGCGCACGTTGGGCGCACCGTCGGCGTCGACGGTCGCCACCGACAGGGCCGTCGGCTCCGGCACGTCGGCGCGCTCGTGCGACGCGGCGACGGCGGCATCGACCCAGGCTCGCGCCTGGGCGTAGGGCGAGTCGGACACCTCCGACTCGACGAGGCCGTCGCCGGAGTAGTCGACGCGGCGCACGGCAGCCAGTCCCGTGGTCTCCTCGGAGGGCACGTTGTCCATGGGCTCAGACTAGGGTTGGCCGTGAGCAGGCTCGCGCCGGCGTCAGGCAGTGGCGCGTGGCCGGCGAGCGAGGTGCCGGGCCTTTCGACGAGGCTCCCGGCGCGAGGTGAGGAGTCGGACGATGGCAGGCAAGGGCAAGGTCGCGATCGCGGTCACGGCGGTCAAGCTCGGGGTGAAGTACGGCCCGCAGGTCTGGGTCGCCACCCAAGCGGTGCGCGAGCCGGTCAAGGAGGCCGTCGGCAAGGCGATGTCGTCGGAGAAGGCCCGCCGCAGCGCCCTCGCCCACGCGAAGTCGCTCGCCGAGGGCAGCATCCTCAAGGTCTACAAGGGCGACGCGTCGCACTGGGTCGTCTTCAGCGCCGACGAGCCGGTCACGGTCTACCCGCCCACCGACATGCCGCTCAGCACCCTGCTCGAGCGGGCCGACCTCACCAAGCGGATCCGCGCCGACGAGAAGGTCAAGCCGACCGACCGGGCCAAGGACGCCGCCACCGCGGCCCTGCGCCGCGGCAAGCCCAACCAGGTCAACTGAGCGGCGGCGCCTCTCCGCGTCAGTCAGCAATGACGATGCCGAGCTCGGCGGCGAGCGCATCGGCGAGGTCGATGACCTGAGCCCGGCTCAGCGTCGCCCCGCGCAGCCCGGCCAGGCCACGCGGTGACCGCAGCGTCGCACCCGAGAGGTCGAGGCCGGCATACGTCCCCCGGCCGAAGGTCGGCTCGAGCAGCGTGCACCCCTCGAAGGTGAGCCCGTCGACGCGGGCCTCGGCGAGGTCGAGCTCGGTGACGACGCAGTCGACGAACGCGACGTCCTTGAGTCGGGCGCCCCTGAGGTTGAGCAGGTCGACCTTGCCGCCACGCACGGTGACGTCGCGCCACGTGCTCCCCCAGGCCGAGACGGCCGCCAGCCGGCACCCGTCGAGCACCATGTCGGCGAGGCTCGCCTCGACGAGGGAGACGCCGACACCCTGCACGCGCTCCCAGGCGCCCTCCGACCAGCGCGAGCCCTCGAGGTGCACGTCGTCGAGGCAGGCGCCGCGCAGCGTGCACTCGAGGAAGGTGTGGCTCTCGGCGTGCGCTCGCGAGAAGTCGGTGCCCTCGAAGCGCACGGAGTCGTGGTGCGTGA
This sequence comes from Humibacillus xanthopallidus, assembly GCF_006716675.1. GTDB lineage: Bacteria > Actinomycetota > Actinomycetes > Actinomycetales > Dermatophilaceae > Humibacillus > Humibacillus xanthopallidus_B. Next base: position 770,827 of record NZ_VFPM01000001.1, read on the forward strand.
CGGAGCGAGCGCCTGCGGCGAAGTCCGGGTCGGGGTGGAGGGTCTGGTCGGCGTCGGACGGCATACGGGCGAGTCTGGCAGCCACGGCCCGGCTGTGGGCGTCCACACATCGAGCAGCGGTGTCCACGGAGTGGGCACGTGGGGTTCAATGGCAGCGGTGACAACGGCGTCATCCGCCATCAACACGTCCGCCACATGCTCGTAACGTGGCCGCATTCCCAAGGTGAATCCGTGACCGAAGCACCAGCCGTGACCCAGCCCATCACCATCCCGGCCGAGCTCCTGCCCGGCGACGGACGGTTCGGCTCCGGACCCTCCAAGGTCCGTCCCGAGCAGCTCGACTACCTCAGCTCCCTCGGACGCACGGTGCTCGGCACCTCGCACCGCCAGGCGCCCGTCAAGAACCTCGTCGGCGAGGTCCGCGCGGGACTGCGCGACCTCTTCTCCCTGCCCGAGGGCTACGAGATCATCCTCGGTAACGGCGGCTCGACCGCGTTCTGGGACATCGCCGCGTTCGGTCTCGTGCGCGAGCGCTCGCAGCACCTCGCCTTCGGCGAGTTCTCGAGCAAGTTCGGCAACGTCACGAAGGCGGCCCCCTTCCTCGGCGACCCGACGATCGTCAAGGCCGACCCCGGCACCCTCGCGACGCCGCACGCCGAGGCCGGTGTCGACGTCTACGCGTGGCCGCACAACGAGACCTCGACCGGTGTCATGGCCCCGGTCACGCGGGTCGAGGGCGCCGACGACGACGCGCTCGTGCTCATCGACGCCACCTCCGGTGCCGGCGGCCTGCCCGTCGACATCACGCAGGCCGACGTCTACTACTTCGCCCCCCAGAAGTGCTTCGCCTCCGACGGCGGGCTCTGGCTCGCGGCCTTCTCCCCCGCGGCGCTCGCCCGGGTCGAGGAGATCGCCGGCGGCGGGCGCTGGGTGCCCGACTTCTTCAGCCTGCCGACCGCGATCGACAACTCGCTGAAGAACCAGACCTACAACACCCCCTCGGTCAGCACCCTGGCGCTGCTCAACAGCCAGCTCCAGTGGATCCTCGGCAACGGTGGCCTCGACTGGGCCACCTCGCGCACCAAGGACTCCTCGAGCCGCCTCTACACGTGGGCCGAGCAGACGAGCTGGACGACGCCCTACGTCGCCGACCCGGCCGCCCGCTCGCAGGTCGTCGGCACCATCGACCTCGACGACTCGATCGACGCCGCCGGGGTCGCCAAGACGCTGCGCGCCAACGGCATCGTCGACGTCGAGCCCTACCGCAAGCTCGGCCGCAACCAGCTGCGCGTCGCGATGTTCCCGGCCGTCGAGCCCGACGACGTCACCAAGCTGACCCAGGCGATCGACCACGTGGTCTCCGCGCTGGGCTGAGCCACGCGGCACACCGCCTGCACGGACCCGAGAGGGCCAGCTCCCGTATGCCGGGTGCTGGCCCTCTCGTCGTGGTGGCCTCGCGCGGGTGGTGCGTCAGGCGCCCGCGATGGGCGGGGCCGAGGCGTCGGCGGCCTCGTCGCGCGACTCGCGCAGGACGTACTCCTCGATGTTCTCGATGTCGTCACGGTTGCGCTCGACGACGGTCAGCAGGTCGCTCATCGAGCTGATCTCCTCGACCTGCTCCTTGATGAACCACTGCATGAACTGGTCGGAGGCGAAGTCGTGCTCCTCGCGCGCGACGGCGGTCAGTGCGTTGATCTGCTCGCTGACCCGCCGCTCCTGGGCGAGGGCGAGGCGGACCGGCTCGACGACGTCGGCGAAGTCGTTGATCGGTGCGTCGACACCGGGGATGGCCACCTTGGAGTCGGTGTCGAGGAGGTACTGCACCATCATCATGGCGTGGTCGCGCTCCTCGAGCGCCTGCTGGTAGAAGAGCGAGGCCATCTGCGGCATGGTCAGGTCGTCGTAGTAGACGGCGATGGCGACGTACTGGTGGTGGGCGGCGTACTCGTGGCCGATCTGCTCGTTGAGCAGGTCGACGAACCTCTGGGCGGCCATGGGCGTGGCTCCTCCGCGCTGGTCTCGACGGGGTGTGCTGCTGTGCGCGCCCATCCTAGGTCGGGCCCGCCGGCGGGCGTCGCGCCGATCAGCGCTGGACGACCGCCGCGCCATCCAGCGCCGATCAGCGCCGGTCAGCGCTGGACGACCGCCGCGACGACGGCGATGACGACGAACAGCACGAGCGCCGCCACCGTCACCCGGTGGCGGAACTTGAAGCTCACCTCAGGGCCTCTGCGGTGGCGCCGGCCGCGGGGACGGGCGCCGCCTCGGCGGCGGGCTGCGGCGCGACCTGGATGCGCAGGCGGGGGCTGCGTCGGGTCTGGAAGGTCACGGCCACATTCTGCCGACGCGCGACCCAGACGGCCACCGCCGCCAGGCTCAGGCCGACCGCGACCGTGCCGATGCCGATCGTCCAGCGCGGCCCCCACATGTCGCCGATCCAGCCGATGACGGGCGCGCCGACGGGGGTGCCACCCATGAAGATCGCCATGTAGAGCGCCATGACGCGGCCACGCATGACGGGGTCGACGCTGATCTGGACCATGGCGTTGGCCGTTGTCAGGGCGGTGAGCGCGGCCAGACCGGTCGGCACGAGGTAGACCGCGAAGAGCAGGTAGCTCGGGGCGGTCGCGAGCAGCGCCGTCGAGACCGTGAAGCCGGCGAGCGCGACGAGCAGCACCCGCATCCGCGGCCTCGCCCGGCGCGCCGAGAGCAGCGCCGCCGCGAGCGACCCGATGGCCATGATCGACCCGAGCAGGCCGTACTCCCCCGCGCCCTTGTCGAAGACCTTCGTCGCCATGAGCGCCATCGTCAGCTGGAAGTTCATGCCGAAGGTGCCGAGGACGAAGACGAGGAACATCACGAGGATGAGGTCGGGGCGACCCTTGACGTAGCGCAGCCCGTCGCGGATCTGGCCCTTGCCGCGCGCGCGAGGCGACGGGGTGAGCTCGGAGGTGCGCAGGCGCAGGAGCGCGAGCAGCACGAAGAGGAAGGTGGCGGCGTTGATGAAGAGCGCGGGCGCGATGCCGAAGGCCGCGATGACGAGGCCGGCGACGCCGGGGCCGATGAGCCGGCCGAGGTTGAACGACGCGCTGTTGAGGGCCACCGCGTTGGGCAGGTGGTCGCGGTCGACCATCTCGGAGACGAAGGTCTGGCGCGCCGGGTTGTCGACTGCCGTCGCGACGCCCTGGATGAGGGCGAGCGCGTAGACGTGCCAGAGCTCGACGACGCCGGTGGCCGTGAGCACGGCGAGCAGCAGGGCCGTGACGAGCAGGGCGGTCTGGGTCGCGAAGAGCAGCTGCCGCTTGGGCATCCGGTCGACGAGCATGCCCGCGAACGGCGCGAGGACGAGGAAGGGGAGGAACTGCAGACCCGTGACGATGCCGAGCGCCGTCGCCGAGTGGTCGGTGAGGACCGTGAGGACGAGCCAGTCCTGGGCGACCCGGCCCATCCACGTGCCGACGTTGGAGACGATCGCGCCGGAGGCGTAGATGCGGTAGTTGCGGATCTCGAGCGACTGGAAGGTCGGGCTCATTCGCTCGCCACCTTGGCGAGCACGCTCGCCGCGCGACGGAGCAGGTCGCGCTCGTCGTCGGTGAGGCGGTCGAGGCGCGAGATCATCCACGCGTCGCGGTGACGCCGGATGCGGCGCAGGGCCCGCTGGCCCTCGGGAGTGAGAGAGAGGATGACCTGGCGCCCGTCGGTCGGGTCGTCGGCCCGCGCGACGTAGCCGCCGTCGACGAGCGCAGCGGTCGTGCGCTTCATGCTCGGCGCGGAGACGCGCTCGATCTCGGCGAGCTCGCTGTTGGTGCGGGGAGTGCCCTCGAGGCGGCAGAGCACGGAGAACTGGTGCGGCGCCATCTCACGGTCGGACTCGAAGCGGACGCGGCGCGAGATGCGCATGCACGCGAGTCGGATGTCGTTGGAGAGGGAGTTGAGCTCGGCGCGGGTGAACGGCGGGCTCTCGGTCTTGGTACGCATGCGGTGTCCTCAGATGTACGTTTCGTCGATAGTTACCCTAACTCATTACCTACGCTAACTATTTCCGCGCCAACCGCAAGACCCGTCCCACCCCCTCCTCCTACCCGACGGGCCCTCCCCACCCCCGGGTATGCCGCGAGGCCCCCTCCCAGCGGAAGGGGGCCTCACGGCATACGGGCTCGGGGTCGGCGTCAGCCGGCGAGCAGCGACTCGAGCGGCGTCTTGACGAAGTAGAGGACGAAGAAGCCGGAGACGATCCACAGCAGCGGGTGGATGCGGGCCGCGTGGCCCTTGGCGATCTTGATGAGCACCCAGGCGATGAAGCCCGCGCCGATGCCGACGGTGATGTTGTAGGTGAACGGCATGAGCACGATCGTGAGGAAGGCGGGCAGCGCGACCTCCACGTCGTTCCAGTCGATGTTGGTCACCTGGGTCATCATGAGGAAGCCGACGATGACGAGGGCCGGCGCCGCGGCCTCGGACGGGACGACCGCGAAGAGCGGCGCGAGGAACGTCGCGAGCAGGAAGAGCACCCCCGTGACGACCGATGCGAGGCCGGTGCGGGCGCCCTCCTCGACGCCCGATGCGGACTCGATGTAGGACGTGTTGCTGCTGACCCCGCCCGCGCCACCGGCGATCGCCGCGACGGAGTCGACGACGAGGATGCGGTCGGTGTGCGGCGGGTTGCCCTCGTCGTCGAGCAGCTTGGCCTCGGTGCCGATGGCGACGACGGTGCCCATCGTGTCGAAGAAGTCGGCGAGCAGGAGCGAGAAGACGAAGAGCGACGCGGTGATGATGCCGAGCTTCTCGAAGGAGCCGAGCAGGCTGAACTGGCCGAGGATGCCGAGGTCGGGGGTGTTCGTGATCGAGCTCGGCAGGCTCGGCACCGTCAGCGCCCACGTGTCGGGGTTGGTGAGGGCGCCCTTGTCGTCGTAGACGCGCGGGCCGAGGTGGAAGATCGCCTCGAGGACCATGGCGAGGATCGTCGCGGCGACGATGCCGATGAGGATCGCGCCCTTGACCTTCTTGATGAGCAGCACGGCGATGAGGAAGACGCCGACGACGAAGACGAGGGTCGGCCACCCGTCGAGGCTGCCGCCGATGCCGAGCTCGCTCGGCACCGAGCCGGGCGTCGTCGGGCGGCGCGCGAAGCCCGCGTCGATGACGCCGATGTAGGCGATGAACAGGCCGATGCCGACCGAGATCGCGACCTTGAGGGTCGCGGGGATCGCCCGGAAGACCGCCTTGCGGAAGCCGGTGAGCACGAGCACGAGGATGATGAGGCCCTCGATGACGACGAGGCCCATGAGGTCGGCGAAGGTGATCCTGTCGGAGGCGTGGGTGATGACCATGCCGGTGATGAGGCCGTTGATGCCGAGGCCGGCGGCGAGCGCGATCGGGAAGTTCGCGATGAGCCCCATGAGGATCGACATGACGCCGGCCACCACGGCCGTGCCGACCGCGACGAGCAGCTTGCTCTGCGTGAGGTCGGTCGTGCCACCGATCATCGTGCCCGACCCGTCGACGACGCCCGAGAGGATGATCGGGTTGAGCACGATGATGTAGGCCATCGTGAAGAACGTGACGAGGCCGCCGCGGATCTCGCGGGAGACGTTGGACCCGCGCTCGGTGATCTTGAAGAAGCGGTCCAGGCCGTTGGTGGTGGTTTCCGACGTGGTGGTCGGAATGCGAGTTTCGGTCGACATGGCGGTCACCTTAACGGGGGCGGGGTGCCGCCGTGTGCCGGCGTCCGCGGCCACTGTCTAGGCTGTCCACCGTGACCGACGACCCCCGACCGGAGCCTCCCGCGCGCGGCATCCCGATCGACCGCATCCGGCCGCTGCACGTGCCGATGCTGCGGGTCGTCGAGGTCGGCCTCGCGTGCTGGCTCGTCGCGCTCGTGGTCACGCTCGTCGTGCCGGCGCTGCACGACGGTGAGCGCGACTGGTGGCCGTGGGCCTGCGTGGCCGGGCTCGTCCTCGGCGCGATGGGCTGGGCCTACCTGCGTCGTGGGCGCGGCAACGCCCGCGACGCCGCCTGATCGCGCCGGACGCCGGGCTCACCCCGACTAGCCGGTATGCCGTGCCGCGGGGCGACGCCGTGACGGTCCGTCTCCGTGCAGCTCAGTCGGTGACCGGGTCGTCCGACCCGTGGTGCTCCTCCACCGGCGCCTCGGGCCGGGCCTCGTCGGCGCCGTCGGACTCTGGCTCGACCTCGGCAACACCCTCGGGCCGGGCATCCGGCTGGGCGTCGAGCTGCTCCTCGGGCTGCTCCCGCACCGGGGCCGCCTCGAGGTCGACGGCGAACTCGTCGACGATGGGCTCGCCGATCGGCGTCGGCTCGGGCTGGTCGACGTCGGTCTCGGAGTGCGCACCGCACCCGTGGTCGAGCGAGATGACGCGCCCGTCCGAGGGGCTCCACTCGTTGGCGCAGACCCCGAAGGTCGAGCGCAGCGCACCCGCCATCGGCAGGAAGTAGCCGCACGACGAGCACCGGGCCGTGGCCTTGAGCGCGACGTCGGAGGTCGGGCCGCCCTCACCGTCGTACCACCGGCTGGCAGCGGCCTCGCGGCCCTCCGCCGAGAGCACGCGCGGGCGGCCGAGACCGAGCTCGAAGAAGCCCATCTGGTCGACGTCCTCGTCGCCGGTCGCCTCGAAGCCGGCCTCGAGGTAGGGGTCGGTCTCGCGGAAGGGCAGCACGTCGCCGGCGCCGAGGTCTCCGGGAGCCAGCCGGTCGGCATACGGCAGCCACTCGGGTGCGAGGAGCGCGTCGGGGCCGGGGAGCAGGTTGGTCTCGGAGACGGTGGCGACCTTGCCGCGCGGCACGCGCGCGACCGAGACGCCCCAGCGCCACCCCTGGTAGCCGGCCGAGAGGCAGGCGAACCAGTGCATCGCGAGGCGCTCCTCGAGCGGCTCCATGCCGAGGTGCTCGCCGACGGTGCCGGGCTCGGCGATCGTCACGAGGGCCTCACGAGCGAGGTCGACGGCGCCGGCGAGGACGGCGTCGGGGGCACCCGTGCGCGAGCGGGTCGTCGCGGCGGCCACGGTCACGCGTCCAGCTGGTCGGCGAGGCCGCGCAGCGCGCGGGCGACGTTGGAGCCGAGCTTCTTGTCGGGGTAGTGCCCCTTGCGCAGGCCCTCGGAGACGCCGTCGAGCAGCTGCACGACGTCCTCGATGATGACGACCATCTCGTCGGCGGGCTTGCGGTCGCGCTCGCGCCGGCCGGCGGTGACGGACCCGACGGGGTCGAGGACCCGGACCTGGAGCGCCTGGGCGCCCTTGCGGCCCTCGACGATGCCGAACTCGACCCGGGCGCCCTTCTTCAGGCTCGTGACCCCCTCGGGGAGGGCGTTCGCGTGCAGGAAGACGTCGGTGCCGTCGTCCTCGGAGATGAATCCGAAGCCCTTGTCCGCGTCGTAGAACCTGACCTTGCCAGTCGGCACAGTCCACCTCGTTGCTCGTCGCGGGTCGACCCTCCGTGGGCACGACCCGATGGCGCTCCTTGCGCTCCCCTCCAGACTAACGGCTGGGGGCAACACCGATTTCCGCATCCGCCCCGGCTGCGCGCAGGACCGGACCCAAGCCGACCGCGGCGGCTATCGTCGTGACGTGAGGACTGGCCCACGAGGATGGATGGCGCGCCATCCGCGCTGGGTCGACGCCCTCATCGCCGCGGCGATCCTCACCGCCTCGCTGGCCTCGGTGCCCGCGACGCCCGAGGGTCAGGGCATCAGCCTCGGGCCGCCGACCGCCGAGTCGGTCGTGCTCCTCGTCATCGGCTGCGGGGCACTGTTCTGGCGTCGCACGCACCCGGTCACGGTGTGGCTCGTCTCGCTCGCCGCGACCCTCGCCCCGCTGCTCACCGGCACGGTGGGGCGCGGGCTGCCGGCCACCGTCGCCGCCCTCTACGCCCTGGCCGCCTACGGCACGCGCCGGCTTGCCGTGACCGGAGCCGTGGTGACCATGCTGGCGGCGCTCGTGCTCGTCAGCCGTGCCAATGTCCTGTCGGCCTCAGACCCGGTCAGCTACGCCGTCGTCGCCTGGTGCGGCATGGCCGCCGCCCTCGGCGATGCCGTGCGGAGCAACCGCGCCGTGCTCGCGGCGGCGATCGACCGCGCCCGGCGGGCAGAGCAGAGCCGCGAGGAGGAGGCACAGCGCAGGGTCGCGGAGGAGCGGCTGCGCATCTCGCGCGAGCTGCACGACGTCGTGGCCCACCACATCGCCGTCGTCAACGTGCAGGCCGGGGTGGCCGAGCACCTCGCCGGCTCCGACCCCGACCGGGCCGTCGAGGCCATGCGCCAGGTGCGAGCCGCGAGCAGCCAGGCTCTCGCCGAGATGGGCGGACTTGTCGGGCTGCTGCGCACCACCGAGGACGGCCCGGAGCTCGAGCCGGCGCCGGGCCCGGGCGAGCTGCCCCGACTCATCGAAGGGCTCCGGGAGGCGGGTGAGGCCGTGACCTGGCGGCACTCAGGACCCGACATCGACGTCGCCCCGGCCGCCGAGCTACACCTCTACCGCATCGTGCAGGAGGCCCTCACGAACGCGGCACGGCACGGCACCGGCCCCATCGAGCTGGTGACCCGCCAAGAGCCCGAACAACTCGAGGTCGAGGTCTCCAACCGCGTGGCCCCCGCGCCCGTGGGCGACGCCGGTGCAGACGACCACCGCGACTCGGCCGACGGCGTCCACGGCACCGGTCACGGGCTCATCGGCATGCGTGAACGCGTCGCCCTCGTGGGCGGCGACCTGCAGGTCGACTCCGGGCCGAACGGCCGCTTCACCCTGCGGGTGCGCCTTCCGAGCAGCACCGCTCTGCGTGACGAGACCTGTGCCCAGGTGACGGGCCCGACGGGCCTGACGGGCCTGACGGGCCCGGTGAGCGCGTGACCATCTCGGTGCTCGTCGTCGACGACCAGGCCCTCATCCGCGCCGGCTTCTCCGCGATCATCGGCTCCGAGCCCGACCTGGTCGTCGTGGGTGAGGCGGCCACGGGCCGCGAGGCTGTCGACCGGGCTCGCGCCCTGCACCCAGACGTCGTGCTCATGGACATCCGCATGCCCGAGCTCGACGGGCTGCACGCCACCGAGCAGATCACCTCAGATCCGGAGCTGTCGGCCGTGCACGTGCTCGTGCTCACCACCTTCGAGGCCGACGAGAACGTGCTGGCGGCCCTTCGAGCCGGTGCTGCCGGCTTCCTCGGCAAGGACGTCGGCCCCACCGGGCTCGTCGATGCCATCCGCACGGTTGCCGTCGGCGACGCCCTGCTCTCGCCCCGTGCGACCCGAAGCCTCATCGCGCGCTACCTCTCGACGCCGATGGAGGCCTCGGCCACCGTCAGCGACCGCCGGCTCGAGTCCCTCACCGACCGCGAGCGCGAGGTCGTCGTGCTCGTCGGCCGCGGCCTCAGCAACGAGCAGATCGCCGCGACCCTCTTCGTCTCGCCCTTCACGGCGAAGACCCATGTCAACCGGGCCATGACCAAGCTCGGCGCGCGCGACCGCGCCCAGCTCGTCGTCATCGCCTACCAGACCGGGCTCGTGCGCGCCGGGGACCTCTGAGCCCTGGCGGCCGGGGCCCTGGCCACTCGAGCACGTCACGGTCCAGCGCCGGGCCACCGGACGGCATACCGCAGCGGTGGTAGATGCAGGATGCCGCGCTGGGGCGATGCCGTGGACGGCCTCTGTGGGCGACGGTGGTGAGGTGAGAAGACACCCCACCTCCAGGAGCACCCGATGATCGAGGTCGAGCAGCTCGTCAAGCGCTACGGCACCACCACGGCAGTCGACGGCATGACCTTCACCGTGCGGCCGGGGCGCGTCACCGGGTTCCTCGGCCCCAACGGCGCCGGCAAGTCGACGACGATGCGCGTCATCCTCGGCCTCGACCGACCCACCTCTGGCCGCGCCCTCGTCGACGGCATGCCCTATGCCGACTCCCGCGCGCCGATCGCGCACGTCGGCGCGCTGCTCGACGGCAAGGCCTTCGACAGGACGCGCTCGGCCCGCAACCACCTGCGCGCCGTCGGCGCCACCGTCGGCGTCGGCAACCGCCGCGTCGACGACGTGCTCGACCTCGTCGGGCTCACCGACGTGGCCGGCAAGGCCGCGGGCTCGTTCTCGCTCGGCATGGGCCAGCGCCTCGGCATCGCCACTGCGCTGCTCGCCGACCCGCCCGTGGTCATGCTCGACGAGCCGGTCAACGGGCTCGACCCGGACGGCATCAAGTGGATCCGCGCCCTGGCCCGCCAGCTCGCAGCCGAGGGGCGCACCGTCTTCATCTCCTCGCACCTCATGAGCGAGATGGAGCTCACCGCCGACCACCTCATCATCGTCGGCCACGGCAAGGTCATCACCGACCAGCCCATGACCGACTTCATCGACCAGGCATCGGGCGAGCGGGTCGAGGTCGCAGCTCCGCGGGTGGCCGACCTCGCCCGCGCCATCGCCGGGCCCGGCATCGAGATCTCGGCTGCCGAAGAGGGTGTCATCGAGGTGCGCGGCCTCACCGCCGCCCGCATCGGTGAGGTCGCCGCCGAGTCCGGCATCGTGCTTCACCAGCTCGCCACTCGCCGCCTCTCCCTCGAGGAGGCGTTCATGACCCTGACCGACGACGCCGTCGACTTCCATGGCCACACCGAAAGGACCTCGGCATGAGCACGGACACCGCCAGCACTCCCGGCACCGCCAACACCTCGGAGGGGTCCGTGACCGCGACGCCTCGCGCCGTGGCCGGCGGGTACCGGATGACGTGGCCGCGAGTCGTCCGCTCGGAGTGGATCCGCTTCGTCACCGTCCGCGCCAACCTCTGGACCCTGGCCTCCCTCGTCGTCGTCATGGTCGGCATCGGCCTCATCGCTGCCGGTACCTCCACCGGTTCGGTCAGCGCGCCGGGTCCGGCGGGTGGGCGTCCCGGCTTCAGCGGCACCGACCCGCTGACCATCGTGCTCGCCGGCCAGACGCTCGCCGTGCTCGTCATCGGCGTGCTGGGCGTGCTCGTCGGGGTGCGGGAGTACGGCAGCGGCATGGTGCGCACGACGATGGCCGCGGTGCCGCGTCGCCTGCCCGTCCTCGCCGCGCGCATCGTCGTCTTCGTCGCTGTCACCGGGCTCGTCGTCCTCGTCTCGACGGTCGGCGCCTACCTCGGGGGTACCGCCGTGCTCGAGAACGGCGGAGCTGCCACGGCCGCCTGGTCGGACCCCGGCGTGCCACGTGCCGTGCTCGGCACCGCCGCCTACCTCGTCGGCATCGGCATCATCGGCATCTGCCTCGGCATGCTGACCCGCAGCATCGGTTTCGGCGTCGGTTCGTTGATCGGGCTCATCCTCGTCGTGCCTGGCTTCGCCTCGCTCCTGCTGCCCGACGACTGGAAGGACGCCGTGGGTTACCTTCCGTCGCAGGCTGGTTCAGCCTTCACGACGATCACCACCCGCGACAACCTCCTCAGCCCGGGCAACGGCGCCGTCGTCTATGCCGTGTGGCTCGTCGGGGCCGTCGCCGCAGCAGCGGTCGCGCTGCGCCGCCGCGACGTCTGAGGTGCGTCCGTGGGCGGCCTGGCTGGATCTTGCCGCCCATCTGCTGGCTGCGGCGCTGCGACGCGAGCCAGGCGAGCCAGGCGAGCCAGGCGCTCGAGCAGACCTCCGTCGTGCTCGTGGCGGGCGCGGTCACTCCGGATTGATCCCCGGGGTGATGCCCCACGTGCCGGTCCACTCCTCGCCCGGCTCGAGCACCACGAGCGACTCGGTCGAGTTGAAGGCGTCGGCGGGGCACGACATGGGCTCCACCGCGACCCCCGGGACGCCCTTCTGGTCACGGGCGATCGCCGTGAAGACCTGGAGCCATCCGAAGGCCTCGTCGGCCCACAACGTCACGGTGCGGTCGGCCGACGCGACGGTGCACCGCCACCTCCCGTCGGCGTCACGCAGGACGTCGGTGTAGGCGGTGTCGAGGTCATGGGCGCCGACCGGGTGGCGCTCGAGGAAGTCGTAGTCGCTGCCCGGCACCGGGTGGCGACCGACCGGCAGCAGCCGGTCGTCGACCTCGACCCACTCGCGGGCCGGGATGCGCACCTGGATGTCGTCGAGCGGCGTGTCACCCGTGGCCAGGTAGGGGTGCGCGCCGTAGCCGAAGGGGGCAGGCCCGGGGCCGACGTTGCGGGCTGCCGTCGTGACGGTGAGCCCCGAGTCGTCGAGGGCGTAGGTCGTGCGCAGGTCGAGGAAGTGCTCCCAGCCCGGCTGCGGGTGGAGGCGGTAGCCCACCGTGAGCCACGAGTCCTCCATCTCGACGAGCTCCCACAGCACCCACCGGACGAGACCGTGGCTCGCGTTGCGCAGCGGCACCTCGGTGAGCGGCAGCTGCTGCTCCGTGCCGGCGAAGGTGTAGCGGCCGTCCCGGATGCGGTTGGGCCAGGGCATGAGCTGCTGGCCACGCCCCGACGCGCAGCGCTCCTGCGCCGCGTAGCCGGCGACGAGGTCGACGCCGTCGCGGGTCAGCGTCCGCAGCCCGCCTCCGACCTCGACGACCGTCGCCTCGAACGGGCCGTGGCCGATGACCCACTGCTGACCGGTGGGCAGGGCGGCCCCGGGGTCGGAGGCCCCGGTCAGCTCGGGGTGCAGGGCGCTCATGGCGCCCACGGTATCGGCCACCGACAGGCCCAGGGTGGGCACGACACATTGCGGCGCGGCGCACGGGCCGCGGGCCAGTAGGTTGGAGGGATGTCCACCGCGAGCCGCAGCCTGGCCGACGACATCCGCGGGCGCACCGATGCCCAGCTCGTCGACCTCGTGCTCGCGCGCCCGGACCTCGCGCGCCCCTCGCCGGCCGACCTCACGAGCCTCGCCGCCCGCGCGGGCACGCGGGCCAGCGTCCAACGGGCGGTCGAGGCGCTCGACCGGGGCCACCTGCAGGTGCTCGAGGCGCTCGTCGTCGCGGGTGACGGCGCCTCGGTGACTGACCTCGCGACCCTGCTCGGCGGGGCGGACGAGTCCGTCGTCGCCGCGCACCTCACCGACCTCTGGACCGCCGCGCTCGTCTGGCGCGCCTCCGACGGTGAGCACGTCGTGCGCACCGTGCCCGAGGTGTTCGGCTCGTCCATCGCCGGCCTCGGGGCGCCGCTGGCCGAGCTGAGACCCGACCTCGCGTCACGGGTGCCCACGGCCGAGGAGCTGAGGGCGACGATCGCCGAGGCCCCCGACGACGCCCGCGCGATGCTCGAGAAGATGACCTGGGGCCCGGCGCTCGGCGTGCTGCCGACCGGCACCGCCGGTCGGAGCACGGCGCGGTGGCTCATCGAGCGCCACCTCCTGCTGCCCGTGTCGGTCGACCGCGTGGCGCTGCCGCGCGAGGTCGGGCTCGTCCTTCGTGAGGGCCGGCTGCACCGAGCACCGGAGCTCGAGCCACCCGCGCTCGACGCGCGGCCCGCCTCGCTCGTCGACGCGGCAGCCGGCGGCTCGGCCAGCGAGCTGCTGACGCAGGTCGACGAGCTCGCGGCGATGTGGGGCGCCGAGCCCCCGCGCGTGCTGCGCGCGGGTGGCGTGTCGGTGCGGGACCTGCGGGTCACGCAGCAGCGCCTCGACGTCACGCCCGAGCGCACCGCCTTCGTCGTCGAGGTGGCGTATGCCGCCGGGCTCGTCGCCGACGACGGCGAGATCGTGCCCGTCTGGGCCCCGACGGCGCAGATCGACGACTGGCCCTCGATCGACGCCGGGGAGCGCTGGGCGACGCTCGCACTCGCCTGGGCCGGCTCGACCCGGGCGCCGCACCTCGTGGGGCGCCGCTCCAGCGGCACCGGCACGGCCAACGTGCTCGGGCCCGACGTGCAGTGGCCGGCGATCCGCGGTGTGCGGCGCGACGTCCTGCGCGAGCTGGCGATGCTCGACCCGGGGCAGGCCGCCGACGCCACCTCGCTGCGGGCCCGGCTCGCGTGGCGCCGCCCGAGCCGGACGGCCGCGGTGCTCGGCGACGCCGTCGAGGCGGTGCTGCGCGAGGCCGAGTGGCTCGGCGTCACCGGCCGCGGCGCCCTCTCCGAGGCCGGCAGGGCCCTCGTCGACACGGCCTTCCCCGCCGTCCCCGATCACCCCCCGATTCGAGGTGATCGCGGAGGTGGTGCCGGTGGCGCGATCACCTCGAACGGGCAGCCGCAGGGCGAGGGCCTCCACTCGGTCGCGGCAGCGATGGCGGCGCACCTGCCGGCCCCCGTCGACCACGTGCTCGTCCAGGCAGACCTCACCGCTGTCGCGCCCGGGCCGCTCGTCGGGTCGCTCGGGGCCTTCATGCGCCTCGCGGCCGACGTCGAGTCCCGCGGCGGCGCCACCGTCTACCGCTTCACCCCCGAGTCGGTCCGCCGGGCGCTCGACGCCGGCTGGACCTCGGCCGAGGTCATCGAGACCGTGCGCAGGTCGAGCCGCACCCCGGTGCCCCAGCCGCTCGAGTACCTCGTGTCGGACGTCGCGCGACGACACGGGCAGACGCGCATCGGCGGCGCGGCGGCATACATCCGCTCCGACGACGAGGCGGTCCTCGACACGATGCTCGCCTCGCGCGACCTCTCGGCGCTGCAGCTGCGGCGGCTCGCGCCGACGGTGCTCGTGTCGTCGGCCGACCCGCGGGTGCTCATCGACCTGCTGCGCGAGCACGGGTTCGCACCGGTGCACGAGGGCCGCGACGGCACCGTCGTGCACGCCGAGACCCCCAAGCGACGCGCCGGCACACGGCGTCGCGGGCCCGCACCCGTCGTGTCACCGGTCGACCTCGACACGACGCGCCACCTCGTGGAGTCGCTCCGGGCCGCCGAGGCGACGGCCGCCGACCGGCGCGCCGAGCACGACCAGCGCTCCGGGCCGAGCATCCCCGCGACCGACCCCGTCGTCACGCTCGCCCTGCTGCGCGACGCCGTGGCCGAGCACCACGGCGTGTGGATCGGCCTGTCCGACCAGGTCGGCATCACGACGCGCCATCTCATCCATCCCCAGCGCGTCGAGGGCGGCCGGGTCTGGGCGAAGGACGACGCCGGCCGCGAGCGCACCTTCTCGGTGCACCGCATCACCGGCGCCACGCTCGAGGGCTGATCGAACGTGGCACGCGGACCAGACGAGGGCGGCCTCGGACGCCCGGGGCACCGGCCGGCATACGTGCTCCACGACCACCGCAAGCCGCGCCCTCACGTCGACCTGCGGCTCGAGGAGGACGGCGTGCTGCGGTCGTGGGCGGTGCCCAAGGGGCTGCCGACGTCGAGCCGGCACGACCGCCTCGCCGTCGCGGTCGACGACCACGCGATGGACCACCTCGGCTACACCGACGAGCACAAGTCAGTCGCCGACACGGGCTGGTGGGCGGAGGAGTCGCGCGACGACCACCGGATCGTCTTCGTGCTCCATGGCCGCACCGGCTCGCGCCGCTACGCGCTGATCCGGACCGACCGTGACTGGCTGCTGCACCTCACCAAGGACCAGCCCCCGGCCTGACCCCCGCTGCTGCGTGCCTACGCCCCCGCGAGGGCGCGCACGACGTTGCTCGGCGAGGGCCGGCCGAGCTGACCGGCCATCCAGACCGAGGTCTCGACGAGCGCGTCGAGGTCGACACCGGTCTGCACGCCCGCACCGTGCAGGGCCCACACGAGGTCCTCGGTGGCGAGGTTGCCGGTGGCCGACTTCGCGTAGGGGCAGCCGCCGAGGCCGCCCGCAGCGGCGTCGACGACCGCGACACCGTCGCGCAGGGCGGCCATCGTGTTGGCGAGCGCCTGGCCGTAGGTGTCGTGGAAGTGCACGGCGATGCGGTCGGCGCCGATGCCCCGCGCACCGAGCGCCTCGAGGAGCCGGTGCACGTGGCCGGTCGTGCCGACCCCGATCGTGTCGCCGAGGCTGAGCTCGTGGCAGCCGAGGTCCATGAGCCGCTCGGCCGTGTCGACGACCTGCCCGACCGGCACCGGCCCCTCCCACGGGTCGCCGAAGCACATCGACACGTAGGCGCGCACCCACATGCCGCCGGCGAGCGCCCGCTCGACGACGGGCGCGAACATCGCGAACTGCTCCGTCACCGAGCGGTTGAGGTTCTTCTGGGCGAAGGTCTCGGTGGCCGACCCGAAGACGGCGATCGCCTGCAGGCCCAGCTCCTCGGCGCGGTCGAGGCCGCGCTCGTTGGGCACGAGGGCGGGGCGGCGGCGCCCGAGCCCGTCGGCGCCGAGGCCGGCGAGCACCTCCTCGGCGTCGCCCATCTGCGGCACCCACCTCGCGGGGACGAACGAGGTCGTCTCGATCGTGCCGAGGCCTGCGGCCTCGAGGCGCCGGATGAACTCGACCTTCGTCACCGCGGGCACGATCGTCTTCTCGTTCTGCAGGCCGTCGCGCGGGCCGACCTCGTAGATCGTCACCGTCGGGGGCAGGCCCGTAGCCGCCTCCACCTGTGGGGATCGCATGCGCCCATACTGTCACCACGCCACAGGAGCCCCCTCGACGCCGGTTGGATGTAGCGGCTCGACGTCGGGCCCTCCGGAATACATCGAACCGACAGCGGGGTTGAGCACGACGATGAATGACGGACCCCTGATCGTCCAGAGCGACAAGACCCTCCTCCTCGAGGTCGACCACCCGAGCGCCGAGGCCGCGCGCCGCGCGATCGCACCCTTCGCCGAGCTCGAGCGCGCCCCCGAGCACGTCCACACCTACCGGATCACCCCGCTCGGCCTGTGGAACGCGCGCGCCGCCGGGCACGACGCCGAGCAGGTCGTCGACGCGCTCATGACCCACAGCAGGTATGCCGTCCCACACGCCCTGCTCGTCGACGTGGCCGACACGATGGACCGGTACGGCCGCCTCACCCTCGAGAAGGAGGGGCTGGCGGACTCGGCCGAGGGCACCCGCCTCGTGCTGCGCACGACCGACCGCCCGGTGCTCGAGGAGGTCCTGCGGCACAAGAAGATCCGCCCGCTCGTCGGCGAGCGCATCGACGAGCTCGCCGTCGTCGTGCACCCGAGCGAGCGCGGCACCCTCAAGCAGGAGCTGCTCAAGGTGGGCTGGCCGGCGGAGGACCTCGCCGGCTACGTCGACGGCGAGGCGCACCCGATCGGCCTCCAGCAGGACGGCTGGCACCTGCGGCCCTACCAGCAGCAGGCCGTCGACGGCTTCTGGCACGGCGGCTCGGGCGTCGTCGTGCTGCCCTGCGGCGCGGGCAAGACGCTCGTCGGCGCCGGCGCGATGGCGGCCGCCAAGGCGACGACGCTCATCCTCGTCACGAACACCGTGAGCGCACGGCAGTGGAAGGACGAGCTGATCAAGCGGACGACGCTGACCGAGGACGAGATCGGCGAGTACTCCGGCGCCCGCAAGGAGATCCGGCCCGTCACCATCGCGACCTACCAGGTGCTGACGACCCGGCGGAAGGGCGCCTACACCCACCTCGACCTGCTCGACGCCCGCGACTGGGGACTCGTCGTCTATGACGAGGTCCACCTCCTTCCGGCACCGATCTTCCGGATGACCGCGGACCTTCAGGCGCGCCGCCGGCTCGGCCTCACCGCGACCCTCGTGCGCGAGGACGGCCGCGAGGCCGACGTCTTCAGCCTCATCGGCCCCAAGCGCTTCGACGCCCCGTGGAAGGACATCGAGGCGCAGGGCTACATCGCTCCCGCCGACTGCGTCGAGGTGCGCGTCACGCTGCCCGAGGGCCAGCGCCTCGCGTATGCCGTGAGCGAGCCCGAGGAGCGCTACCGCCTCGCGTCGTGCTCCGACGCGAAGCTGCCGGTCGTCGAGAAGCTCGCGCAGCGGCATACCGGGGAGCCGACGCTCGTCATCGGGCAGTACCTCGACCAGCTGCACGAGGTGGCCGAGCGCCTCGGCGCCGAGGTCATCACCGGCGAGACGACGGTCCGCGAGCGCCAGCGGCTCTACGACGCCTTCCGCGCCGGCGACATCACGACGCTCGTCGTCAGCAAGGTCGCGAACTTCTCCATCGACCTGCCCGAGGCGAGCGTCGCGATCCAGATCAGCGGCACCTTCGGCTCGCGGCAGGAGGAGGCCCAGCGCCTCGGCCGGGTGCTGCGCCCCAAGGGCGACGGCCGCACGGCGCACTTCTACACGATCGTCTCGCGCGACACCGTCGACGCCGACTTCGCCGCACACCGCCAGCGCTTCCTCGCCGAGCAGGGCTACGCCTACCGGATCGTCGACGCCGACGACCTCTGATCGCGCGCTGACACGAGTCGGCGGCACCGTCGGCTGTCTCACCCTGCGACGCGATTAGGTCAGGACAGCCTTACCTAATTACCATCGTCGCCGTGGGCAAGCTCAAGGCGAAGGACATCGGCCGCATCAAGCCGAAGTCGAAGTGCTGCAAGAAGCGCACGCGGTGCGTCAAGTGCCCCGTGGTCCTCCACCGACTCGGCAAGCAGGACTGCGGGTCGATGTGCAAGAAGGACTTCCAGAAAGTCCTCGACAAGGCCCGCAAGCGCTGACGTCGTCTCGTCGGTCACGTTCTCAGGAATCTCCCAGCAAACATGCGGAGACTGACGACGTGGAGACCCAGACGCCCGCCCCCGAGGCACGGTTGCTCGTCGTCGAGGACGAGCCCAACATCCGCGAGCTGCTCGCGACCTCGCTCCGTTTCGCCGGCTTCGAGGTGGAGACCGCCGGCGACGGCGCGACCGCCCTGGCCCTCGCCGAGGAGGGCGAGCCCGACCTCGTCGTGCTCGACGTCATGCTGCCCGACGTCGACGGCTTCGAGGTGACCCGGCGACTGCGCGACCGCGGTCGCCAGCAGCCCATCGTCTTCGTCACGGCGCGCGACGCCACGGGCGACAAGATCGCCGGCCTCACGGTCGGCGGCGACGACTACGTGACGAAGCCCTTCAGCCTCGAAGAGGTCATCGCCCGCATCCGCGCCGTCCTGCGCCGCACCCGTGGGGGCGCCGACGAGGGCTCGACCCTGCGCTTCCACGACCTCGAGCTCAACGAGGACTCGCACGAGGTGCGCCGCGGTGGCCGGGTCATCGACCTGTCGCCCACGGAGTTCAAGCTGCTGCGCTACCTGCTCCTCAACCCCAACCGGGTGCTGTCCAAGCTGCAGATCCTCGACCACGTGTGGGACTACGACTTCCGCGGCGAGTCCGGCATCGTCGAGTCCTACATCTCCTACCTGCGGCGCAAGATCGATGCCGACGGGCCCTCCCTCATCCACACGAAGCGTGGCGTGGGCTACGTTCTTCGGGTGCCGCCCGAGCTGACCACCGTCTGAGCGGCGCCGTGGCGTCGACGACCGCGAGAGGGGTGCGCGCCCTCCCCCGCCGGATGCGGGCGCTGCCCCTGCGGTGGCGCCTGCTCGGCGTCGCCCTCGGTCTCATCGCCGTCGCGCTCGCGCTGACGACCTTCGTCGTCTCCGTGCTGCTCACGCGCTACCTCATGGGCCAGACCGAGCAGGAGCTCAAGGTCTACGCCGCGAGCATCGCCAGCATCACGAGCGACGAGACGACCGAGCTCGGCAGCGTCAAGCCGCGACTGCCCACCGGCTTCACGGTGCGCACCATCCACCTCGAGGACGGCACCGTCGAGTCCATCGGTGAGGCGGTCCTCGAGCCGCACCCGGCCGCCCTGCCCCCGCTCACGCGCACCGATCCGCGCGTCACGAAGGGCACGACGTTCACGGTCGGCTCGCAAGGTGGGGACGGCCAGTGGCTCGCCGTCGCCCA
This sequence comes from Humibacillus xanthopallidus, assembly GCF_006716675.1. Classification (GTDB taxonomy): domain Bacteria; phylum Actinomycetota; class Actinomycetes; order Actinomycetales; family Dermatophilaceae; genus Humibacillus; species Humibacillus xanthopallidus_B. Next base: position 790,476 of record NZ_VFPM01000001.1, read on the forward strand.
GCTCGACGCGGCACGCCAGCACATCCAGGTCGTCGCGCTCCCGCTGCGCCAGCTCGAGCGCACCGTCACCCAGTTCCTCTGGTATGCCGCGGCCATCGGTGCCATCGCGCTGCTCGCGTGCGCCGTGCTGGGGTGGTTCCTCATCGGCCGCACCTTCCGGCCGCTCACGCGGATCGAGGACACCGCCGCAGGCATCGCCGCCGGTGACCTGACCCGCCGCGTCGACGTGCCGGAGACCGACGACGAGGTCGCCTCGCTGTCGCGGTCGCTCAACCAGATGCTGGCGCGGATCGAGCAGAGCTTCACCGTGCGCCAGGCCAACGAGGCCCGCATGCGCCGCTTCATCGCCGACGCCTCCCACGAGCTGCGCACCCCGCTCGCAGCCGTCAGCGGCTACGCCGAGCTCTACCGCCAGGGCGCGCTGCCCTCGTCCGAGGCCGTCGCCGGGGCGATGGGCCGCATCGAGAGCGAGAGCCACCGGATGAGCGGCCTCGTCGAGGACCTGCTCACCCTCGCCCGCCTCGACGGCGAGCGGCCCCTCGAGCTGCAGACCGTCGACCTCGCCGTCCTTGCTGCCGACGCCGCCCAGGACGCGCGCACGATCGACCCGGCCCGCCCGTTCACGGCCACCGGCATCCGGGGGCCGATCGAGCCGACCGAGCTCATCGCGGACGAGCGGCAGCTGCGGCAGGTCGTCACCAACCTCGTGACCAACGCCCGGGTCCACACCCCGGCGGGCACGCCGGTCGAGATCCTCGTCGGCCCGGTCCCGGGGAGCACGCCCGCCCGGGTCGCGCTCCACGTGCGCGACCACGGCCCCGGCATCCCCGCCGCCGACCGCCAGAACGTCTTCGAGCGCTTCTACCGCGCCGACTGGTCGCGCAGCCGCAAGGGCGGCGGTGGCAGCGGGCTGGGTCTGGCCATCGTCGAGGCCATCGTGGCCTCGCACGGCGGCACCGTCCGGGTCGACGACACCGCGGGCGGCGGCGCGACGATCGTCGTCGAGCTGCCCGTCCAGCCGGCTCCCTCCGACGGCAGCGCGGCGCTCCCCCACGCTGCACAGTCAGTTCATAGGAAGGCCACATCGCTGTCAAAAGCTCCCCGGGTGTGATGGGTACAAGAGCTTGAAGGACCCACAGGAGGAGCAGCCATGAGCATGGCAACGGAACCCACGCAGCAGATCCCGAGCGCTGCCGACTACTACCAGCAGAGCGCCCCGATGCCGCCGGCTCCTCCGACGCCGCCCGCCGGGCAGAGCTTCCAGAAGCCGGAGCCGCCGCGTCGCGAGCGTCGCGGCTTCGCCGGGACCGCCGGCGTGGCCCTGCTCGCAGCCGTCCTCGCCAGCGGCGGCACGTATGCCGTCACGCAGCTCACCGAGAGCCCCGCCCCGGCCACGACGACCTCGACGACGACGCAGAACCAGGGCTCGTCGCCGACCGTCATCCAGGGCAACGCCACGGCTCCGGACTGGACCGCCGTCGCCAAGGCCGTCTCGCCCAGCGTCGTCAGCATCGACGTGACGACGCAGCAGGGCTCCGGCGCCGGCTCCGGCGTCATCCTCGACACGAACGGCCACGTACTGACCAACAACCACGTCGTCGGCGACGCCACCGGCAACGGCGCGATCAGCGTCACCCTCGCCGACGGCCGCACCTACGGCGCGACCATCGTCGGCACCGACCCCTCGACCGACCTCGCCGTCATCAAGCTCACCTCGGCCCCGAGCGACCTCACGCCGATCAGCCTCGGCGACAGCTCTATCCTCAAGGTGGGCGACCCGGTCATGGCCGTCGGCAACCCGCTCGGCCTCTCCGGCACCGTGACCACCGGCATCGTCTCGGCCCTCAACCGGCCGGTCAGCACGAGCGAGGCCAGCCCCTCGCCCAACGGCTCGACCTCGAGCGACACCGTCGTCACCAACGCGATCCAGACCTCGGCCGCGATCAACCCCGGCAACTCCGGTGGCGCCCTCGTCAACGCCAAGGGCGAGCTCGTCGGCATCAACAGTGCCATCGCCTCGCTCGGCGCGGCCCAGGGCACCCAGGGCGGCAACATCGGCATCGGCTTCGCGATCCCCGTCAAGGAGGCCAAGTCCATCTCCCAGCAGCTGATCAAGACCGGCCAGGCCGAGCACGCCTTCCTCGGGGTCAGCGCCAAGGACACGACGGTCAAGGACGGCTCCGCGCAGCGCGCCGGCGCCCAGGTCGCGGCGGTCAACAGCGGCACCCCCGCCGCCAAGGCCGGCATCAAGACCGGTGACGTCATCATCGCCGTCAACGGCCAGCCGGTCGACTCCTCGACGGCCCTCGTCGCCCAGATCCGGGCCATGACGGCCGGCGACACGGCGACGGTCACCCTGATCCGCGACGGCGCCCGCCAGGACGTGCAGGTCACCCTCGCGGTGAAGCCCGCCACGAGCAACTGACCATCTCGACCCCTGCGTCCGGGGTGCCGAATCCCCTGTGCGGCATCCCGGGCCGCAGGCCCCTCGCGGCAGCTGCAACCGCCGCGACCGCGCCGCCGCCACCCTCGTCCCGAGCGAAGGGGTGGCGGCGGCGTTCGCGCGTTCGGGGCCGGAGCCTGCGACCGCGTACGCTCTCCCGGTGAGTGACCCGCAGGCGACCGACCCCGTGCTCGACCCCGTGCTCGACCCGACGTTCGACACCCCCCTGGACCCGATGGCGACCCCGCGCCTCGACCCCGCCGACGTCGCGACCGCGGTGCGGGTGCTCGACCTGGCTCCGCGGCTCGATCTCGACGACCCGGACTTCGAGACCCTCAAGCGCGCCGCCTCCCTGCTCTACAAGCGGCTGAAGAAGGACCGGCGCAACGCGAAGACGTGGGCCGAGCGCAAGGCCGACCGCCAGGTCATCCAGTCCACCGCCACCGGGTCGCCGATGCGCATCGACGACGAGACCCGCGGCATCCCACTCGTCTCGAACGCCAAGGGCGCCTACGCCGGCGAGCTCGTCAACGCCCGCGGGTGCTACATCTGCAAGTCCGACTACACGCTCGTCGACGCGTTCTACCACTGGCTCTGCCCCGACTGCGCGGCCCGCTCGCACGCCAAGCGCGACCAGCGGACCGACCTCACCGGCAAGCGTGCGCTGCTCACCGGCGGGCGGGCCAAGATCGGCATGTACATCGCCCTCCGGCTGCTCCGCGACGGGGCCCACACGACGATCACGACCCGCTTCCCCAAGGACGCGATGCGCCGCTTCTCGGCGATGGACGACAGCGCGGACTGGATCCACCGGCTCAAGATCGTCGGCATCGACCTGCGCGACCCCACCCAGGTCGTCGCGCTCGCCGACGAGGTGAGCGCCGCCGGCCCGCTCGACATCCTCATCAACAACGCGGCCCAGACGGTGCGCCGCTCCCCCGGCGCCTACAGCAACCTCGTCGAGCTCGAGTCCGCACCGCTGCCCGACGGCGTGGCCCTGCCCGAGATGGTGACGTTCGACCGGATCAGCGAGGCCCACCCCGCCTCGATCGCGGGCGCGCTCGACACGCACGCCGTCGCGCACCACGACGGCGAGTCGCTCGAGCACGCCGTCGCGGCCCAGACGGCGGCGTCGATGACGGCGCTGGCACTCTCCGCCGGCAACGCGAGCCTCGAGGCGCACCGCGCCGGCACCGCCGTCGATGCAGGTGGCCTGCTGCCCGACCTCCAGCGCACGAACTCGTGGACGCAGAAGGTCGAGGAGGTCGACCCGCTCGAGCTGCTCGAGGTGCAGCTGTGCAACTCGACCGCTCCCTTCATCCTCGTCTCGCGGCTGCGCCCGGCGATGCGAGCCGCGGTCGCGGCCGGGGCCCGGCGCGCCTACGTCGTCAACGTCTCGGCGATGGAGGGCCAGTTCTCGCGGCGCTACAAGGGCCCGGGCCACCCGCACACCAACATGGCCAAGGCCGCCCTCAACATGCTGACCCGCACGAGCGCCGGCGAGATGTTCGAGTCCGACCGCATCCTCATGACGGCCGTCGACACGGGCTGGATCACCGACGAGCGGCCGCACGACGAGAAGCTGCGCATCGCCGCCGAGGGCTGGCACGCCCCGCTCGACCTCGTCGACGGCGCGGCTCGCGTCTACGACCCGATCGTCCGCGGCGAGGCCGGTGAGGACCTCTACGGCTGCTTCGTCAAGGACTACGAGCCCAGTCCCTGGTGACCTGCGCGCCCCGCGGCCCCTCCCCCGGGGGTATGCCGTCCGGCCCGCTCCGGGCGTAACGTCCGGGTCATGATCACTGCCGTGCACAACCTCGTCTACTCCGACGACGCCGCAGCGACCCGTGCCTTCTTCCGCGACGTCCTCCAGTGGCCGTTCGTCGCCGACGACGGATCCACTGACCGCGCCACCGACGACGGGGGGGACAGCGAGACCGGCGGTGGCGGGACGGATGCCTGGCTCATCTTCGCGACGGGCCCGAGCGAGGTCGGGGTGCACCCCACGCGCGGCCCCGGGGCCTCGTCGTGGACGACGCCACGACACCATGAGATCTCGCTCATGTGCGACGACCTCCGCACGACGATGAGCGAGCTCGCCTCTCGCGGAGCGAGTTTCACGGGCGAGCCTGTCGATCGCGGTTTCGGCCTCTGCATCATGCTGGCGGTCCCCGGGGCCGACGACGTCATGCTCTACGAGCCCCGTCACGCCACCGCCTTCGACCGCTGACGGGCGACGGGCGTGCCAGCGCACCGCTGAGTCACCCCGCGACTCGATGCAGAGGGAAGCCGGGACGGCCCGAGGTCGAAGGAGCCACCCGTCTCGAGCTCGGGGAGCGCACGCTGCGCAGGGCGATGGCGCTGATCTCGTGCAGCTCGAGGCTCACCGATGCGGAGGTGTCGTCATGGCGACGCCGTCGGCGATGACCTCGGTCATCAGCGCGATGAGGTCACGGCGACGACGGTCGGGCTCGGCGGCATACGTCGACGGGTCGTCAGGACGCTCCCGCACGCGGAGGGCCTCCTCGACGAGCTCGCGGTGCCGGGGGTAGGCCTCGAGCGCCCACCGGCCGGCCCCCGACTTGGACGTGGGCACCCCCGTGACGAGCAGGTGCACGAGCCGCGGTGCGCCCAGCCCGCCCCACTCGGCCGCCTGAGGCAGTGAGGCCTCGCGCGAGTGGTGGTGCATCGCCTCGAGCTGCACCCGCCAGTAGGTGTCGAGGTTCTCGCGCGTGGCCCGGCGGAGAGCGACGTCGTCACTCCAGATCTCGAGATCGTGAAGCTCCTTGCCGCACAAGGTGATCCCGTGGTCGCGCAGCTCTCGCCAGGTGATGTCCGTGACGTCGACGTGGGTGCCGACGTCGAACCACTGGTGCAGCACGCCCGGCCCCTCAGGCACGTCCTGCGGGCGCCCGGCGAGGTCGGACTCGATGATGTAGAAGCCGTCATAGGCGGGCTCCGGCCACCGCCGGTCGAGCGCCGCGTGCACCTGCCGCAGCACCTCGATGTCGGCCTCGGTGGGCCGCCGCGTGGCGACCGCAACGAAGTCGATGTCACTCCCGGCGAAGAACTCGCCGTCGAAGCCGATCGAGCCGTGCAGGTGCAGGCCCTCGAGGAGCCCGGGCAGCCGCTCCCCGAGCAGCTCGACGTGGGCCGCGGTCACGCTCCGCACGACCTCGGGCAGCTCGTGCCGGGCCGGGGTGGCCGCGACCATCAGACGGCGGCGCCGAAGGTCGCCCGCGACGCGAGGGCCTCGCGCAGCTCCGCGTCCGCGTCGACGAGCGAGCGCCGCACGGCGGGTGTGAGGTCGTCGCGCTCGAGGGTGCGCGCGCTGAGGTCCGCGGTCTGCTCGGTGAAGACCTTGGGGAAGGCGACGAGCACGACCCGCGAGAGGGCGTCCTCGCCGACCCACTCGGCCATGGCCGGCACGTCGGTGAAGTAGCGCGGCACGTAGTCCGCGACGAGTGCGTCGTCGGGGGCGCTCCAGAAGCCGCGGGCGAGGTGCACCATCTCGTAGTTCGACCGGCCGTGCCGACCCGTCAGCTGCTCCCACGCCCAGCCCTTGGCCACCGGGTCGGGCAGGCTCGCGCGGCACATCAGCGCGTTGAGGCCACCCTGGAGCGTGTCGTCCTTGGCGCGGTAGGACTCGACCCCGGCGACGTCGATGAGTCCGCGGGCGGCGAGGTTGCGCACGACGATCCAGCGGAAGTCGCCGTCGTCCTGGAGGCCGTCGGGCAGCGAGTCGCCGTCGGCCCAGGCGCGCAGCAGGGCCTCGTCGTCGCTCGCTCCGGCCACGAGGCGTGCCGCTGCGAGCGACTCGGTGCTGCCCGACGGCGCCGTGTCGAGCAGCGCCCGGCCGCTCGCCGCCAGGCGGGCGAGGGCGGTGGCCTGGCCGGGCCGTGGCACGAAGTACGGCACGATGCGGTGCTCGGAGTAGGCCGAGACCCGGGTGAGGATCGAGGAGTTGGTCTCGTGGGGCCAGGCTGCCTCGACGACGTCGAGGAAGGCGTCGGGTGACACCGTTGCCCCGTGCACGCCGTCGATGAGGGCGCTCCAGACGACGGCCCGTGCCTGCTGGTCCGGCACGAGCGCGAGCTGGCTCGGGAGGGCGGTGAGCGTGCGGTCGGACAACCGGACCCGGGCCCACGTGAGGTCGCTCGCGTTGGGCACGACGACGGCAGGCTCGGGAGCGCCCTGCAGCCCGTCGAGCCGCGTCTCGGGCGCCGTGACCGTCGTCGTCACCCGCGCCACCTCGAGACCGTCGGTCCAGCCCGCCACGTCGAAGGTGTGCGGCCGGTCGGCCGGCCGGTCCGCGGGCGTCTCGCGCACGGCGACGGCGGAGTCGATGACGCCGCCCTGCTCCTCGAGGCGCACCGAGAGGGTGTCGCGGTCGGCCGTCAGCAGCCACGCCCGCGACCACGCCGCGAGGTCCGTGCCGCTCGCTGACTCGATCGCGCCGAGGAAGTCCGCGAGCGTACCGTTCGCATACGACTTGTCGGTGAGGTAGGCCCGCACCCCGGCGATGAACTGGTCGTCACCGACGTGGGCGATGAGCTGGCGCAGCGCGGCCGCGCCCTTGGCGTAGGAGATGCCGTCGAAGTTCTGCAGCGCGCTCTGCGCGTCGAGGGCCTCGACCCCCGCGACGGGATGCGTCGAGGGTGACCGCTCGGCGCCGTATCCCCAGACCTTGCGCACGATCGAGGAGTCGACCCAGGCGTCGGCATACTCCGTCGCGTCGACGAGACAGCGGTGCGACATGTACTCCGCAAAGGACTCGTTGAGCCAGAGGTCGTCCCACCACTTCATCGTCACGAGGTCGCCGAACCACATGTGGGACATCTCGTGGCTCACCGTGTTGGCGCGCGTCAGCAGCTCGTCGCGCGTGGCCGAGCCGCGGTAGAGGTACTGGTCGCGGAAGGTGACGCAGCCCGGGTTCTCCATCGCGCCGGCGTTGAACTCCGGCACGAAGACCTGGTGGTACTCCCCGAAGGGGTAGCGGATGCCGAACAGCCCGTGGAAGTAGTCGAAGGACCGCTTCGTCACGTCGAAGATCTCGGCGGCGTGCCGCTCGAGGGGCTCGCGCAGCGACGCCCGCGCGTGCAGACCGAGCGGTATGCCGTCGTGCTCGTCGTGCACGGAGACGTAGGGCCCGGCGCACACCGTCACGAAGTAGGTCGCGAGCGGCTTCGTCGTCGCGAGGCGCCAGGTGCCCGGTGCGGTGCGGGTGGCCGCTCCGTTGCCGATGACCGTCCACTCGAGCGGCGCCCGCACGACGACGTCGTAGGGGGCCTTGAGGTCGGGCTGGTCGAAGCAGGCGTAGACGCTCGGCGCGGCGTCGAGGAAGAGGTGCCCGTAGACGTAGTCGCGCTGGTCGGCGGGGTCCGTCGCCCGGTGCAGGCCCTGGCCGTCGTGGCTGTAGGCCATCGTCGCGGCGACGACGAGCTCGTTGTCGGCCTCGAGGCCGGTCAGCGGCAGGCGCCCGTCGACGACGTCAGCGGGGTCGAGGTCGACACCGTTGAGGCTGACGGTCTCGACCGTGCGGGCCTTGAGGTCGACCCACGAGTCGGCACCAGGGGTGCTGCACGCGAAGCGGACCGTCGTGTGCGAGCCGAAGACCTCCGCGCCCTGGTCGAGGTCGAGCTCGACGGCATACGACGTGACGGTGAGCAGGGCTGCCCGCTCGCGGGCTTCGGCCAGGGTGAGACTGCGCATGGGGGCGAGCCTGCCAGATGGAGGGCGGCGACGGCGCGTGGGTTGCGGTCGCGCGCGGTCGGCTCAGCGGTGCAGCGGCCCGCCGGCCATGCTCTCGAGCCGCGCGATGCGCTGGTCCATCGGCGGGTGCGTCGACAGGAACCGCGTGACGTCCTGCGCCCGGAACGGGCTCGCGATCATCATGTGGCTGGCGTTGACGACGTCCTGGGACGGGGCGAGCGGGGCCCGGGCGACGCCCGCCTCGAGCTTTCGCAGGGCGGAGGCGAGGGCGAGCGGGTCGCCCGTGAGGCGGGCGCCGTCCTCGTCGGCGTCGTACTCGCGGGTGCGGCTGATCGCCATCTGGATCGTCATCGCCGCGAGCGGCGCCAGCAGGCTCATCGCGAGCAGCGCCAGCGGGTTGGGCCGGTTCTCGTCGGAGCCGCCGCCGAAGATGCTCGTGAACATCAGCATCTGCCCGATCGAGGTGATGACACCGGCGATGGCCGCCGCGACGGAGCTCGTGAGGATGTCGCGGTTGTAGACGTGCATGAGCTCGTGACCGAGGACGCCGCGCAGCTCGCGCTCGTCGAGAAGGCCGAGGATGCCCTCGGTGCAGCAGACGGCGGCGTTCTGCGGGTTGCGGCCGGTCGCGAAGGCGTTCGGGGCCTGCGTCGGGCTGACGTAGAGGCGCGGCATCGGCTTGCCGGCCGCCGTCGAGAGCTCGCGGACGATGCGGTACATCTCCGGCGCCTGCGCCTCCGACACGGGGTAGGCGTGCATGGCGCGGATCGCGAGCTTGTCGCTGTTCCAGTAGCCGTAGAAGGTGGTCGCGACACCAATGAGGGCGAAGATCCAGATGTAGCGGCCGCCGCCGACGAGGGCGCCGATCCCGAGCAGCAGGGCCCAGATGCCGCCGAAGAGCGCGGCCGTCTTGAGCCCGTTGTAGTGGTTGTGCATAGCCGGTGAACGAGTGGTTGAGGGTGCGTGTTCCCACGGGACCCGCGCCCGGCAGGCACCGGGCACCCGGCCACGGGACACGGAGCCGGGCTGCGGGTTGGGCAGCGAGCTGGACGAGTCTGTGTCCCGCACATGAGCCGGCTGTGACCGAGATCTCGGCCCGCCGGCGATTGAACACGCAACTTAACTACTACGTGCGGTAGTAGTTTGGGGCTCGTTGGGGAAACCGACACCCTTCCGATGAAAGAAGCGAGAAATGCGCAAGACACTCGACAAGCTGATCTCCTGGACCGGCCTCATCATGGCCGTCGTGCTCGCGATCGCCGGCGGACTGCTCATCTACGCCAGCAGCTTTGTCTCGAACAACGTCAGGGAGCAGCTGAGCCAGCAGAACATCACGATGCCGGCCGCGGCCGCCCTCGAGACCCAGGAGCAGAAGGACGCGCTCCTCCAGTACGCCGGCCAGCCGATGGAGAACGGCGCGCAGGCCAAGGCCTTCGCCGACCACTACATCCTCGTGCACATGAACACGCAGTCGAACAACAAGACCTACTCCGAGGTCTCGGGCGAGTACATGAAGGCCGCGAAGGACCCCAACGCCGACCCCGCGACGGTGGCCGCCCTCGGTGAGCTGCGCCAGAGCCTCTTCATGGGCAACACGCTGCGTGGCCTCCTGCTCAACGCCTACGCCTTCGACACCATGGGCACGGTCGCGCTCTGGGCCGGCATCGCCGCCCTCATCGGAGCTGCCCTGCTGCTCGCCCTCGGCATCATGGGCCTGCGGCACGCGAAGCAGGCCGACGACGCAGCCGTCGCCGCCGCCGCCGACCCGCAGCCGGTGCCCACGACCTGATCGCGAACAGGACCGGTCGATCGCCACTCGACCGCCGACGGCCCCGGGGCTCCCACGCCCCGGGGCTGTCGGCGTCTGTCAACCGAGCAGGCGCAGGACGAGGTCCGGCTGCACGCTGACGACGACGAGGACCGCTGCGGCGAGGACCAGGCCGGCGACCGCGACGCGCCGCCTCTCGACGTCCGCCGCCCCCTCACCGGCCGGTGCACCGGCTGCCGCACCCGCTGCCGCACCCGCTGCCGCACCCGCTGCCGCACTCCGGTCCGGGGCCGTGATCACCCCGCGCAGCCACCGCAGGTAGACGGCGACCCCGATCACGGCGTTGACCGCAGCGATGACCGCGAGCCACACCCACCCTTCGGCGACGACGGGACGCAGGGCGACGACCTTGCCGACGAGGCCGATGATGCCGGGCGGCAGGCCGGCGAGCGAGGTGAGCGCGAGCACGAGCGCCCCCGCCCGCCACGGCTTGCGGTGCCAGAGCCCGTCGTATGCCGTGAGGGTGCGCCCGTCGGCACGCTCGCGGAGCGTGACGGCCACGACCGCGAAGGCGACGAGCGTGCCGATGACGTAGGCGAGCAGGTAGGTCGCGCTCGCCCCGATACCGAGCGCCGACACGCTGACGAGCGGCATGACGACCCAGCCGGCCTGTGCCACGGTCGACCACGCGAGCAGGCGCACGACATCGTCCTGAAGCAGCGCCATGAGGTTGCCCAGGGTCATGCTGAGCGCCGCGAGCACCCCGATCGAGATGAGGGCGGGGGTTCCGAGCGCCGCGACGGCCCGCAGCACGACGAGCAGCGCCGCGAGCGCGGCCACCTTCGACACGGTGGCGAGGAAGGCGGCGACCGGGGTCGAGGCGCCGGAGTAGGCCGTCGGCGTCCACGCGTGGAACGGCACGAGGGAGAGCTTGAAGCCGACGCCGGCGAGGAGCAGCACGACACCGAGCGACAGCACGGCGCCCGACACCGAGGGCCAGGCGACGACGGTGGCAGAGGTGGTCGCCGCGGTCGTGGCCGCTGAGCCGAGCGGCGCGGAGCCGAACCAGCCCACGCCCTGGGCCCGGCCCGACGACAGGGCGGCATCCGGCGTGAGGAAGGGGCTGCCCGTCGCGGCGAACCACAGGGCCACCCCGAGCACGAGCAGGGCGAAGGAGACGAGGGAGGTGACGAGCAGCTGGGTCGCCCCCGCCACGGCGGAGCGCCGGCCCGACAGGGCGACGAGCACGATGACCGGCAGCGTGGCGAGCTCGAGGGCGATCAGCCAGGTGCCGACGTCGCGGCTCGCGGCGACGACGACGGTGCCGGTGAGGGCCGCGAGGAGCAACACCGCCTCGACCGGCTCGGTCGTCGCGTCGGCGGGCCGCTGCCGGGTGGCACCCGGCCAGGCGAGGGCGACGCAGACGGCGGCGGCGAGGGCGGCTGCCAGCTGCAGCGTCGACGTCAGCGCGTCGGCCTGCCAGAGGCAGGTCTGCGGCAGGTCGGCGCTGATGCCACCGGAGGCCCCGCCCGTGGTCGTGAGGCAGAACGTCGACCGGGTCGATCCGCCGCCCTGGGCGAGCCCCGGGACCGTCGCGAGGACGGTCGCGAGCGAGGCGAGGCCGGCGATGGCGTAGGGGGCACGGCGCAGCCGCGGCGCCACGAGGTCGGCGACGAGCACGAGGACGAGGCCGGCGATGGGCAGCAGGGCGGGCCAGAGCACGGCGGCGTCGACGGAGACACGCATCAGGGCAGCACCCCCGCCCCGGTGATGAGCCGAGCCGCATCGGGGCCGGACACCCCGAGCAGCAGCTGCGGCAGGACGCCGAGCACGACGATGACGACGGCGAGCGTCAGCACGACGGCCCACCGGGCACCACGGGCGTCGACGACGGCCCCTGCGCCGGTCATGCCCTCGACCGGCCCCCCGGCAGCAGCGGCAGTCCCCGTTCCGCCCGCGGCGACGCCCGGACCGGCAGCGCCGTCAGCCGAGCGGCCCGCCTCGCCCGACCACACGAGCCGGGCGACGCGCAGGGAGTAGGCCGCCGCGAGCGCGAGCCCAACGGTGCCGAGGACGACACAGACGCGCAGGAGCATCGCGGGACGGTCGGGCGCCGGCGACCAGGCGGCATACAGGGCCAGGAACTCGCCCCAGAAGCTGACGAGACCCGGCAGCCCGAGTGCGGCCGCGAGGCCGATGAGCAGCACGATCCCCAGGCGGGGGGAGGTGTCGCGCAGACCGGCCCGCACCGTGCGCAGGTCGGCGGAGCCCCACTGCTCCTTGAGGTCGCCGACGACGAAGAAGAGCAGGGCGGCGACGACGCCGTGGGCGATGTTGCCGAGCAGCGCCGCCTGCAGCCCGGTGTCGCTGCCGGACGCGATGGCGAGCGCGACGAAGCCCATGTGGGCAACGGAGCTGTAGGCGATGAGCCGCTTGAGGTCGCGCTCGACGAGGCACGCGAGCCCTCCCCAGAGGATGCCCACCACGCCGAGGATCGCGAGCACCGGGCTCAGCGCGGCGAGCCCGCTCGGGACCGTCGCGACGACGAGCCGCACGATGCCGTAGGTGCCCATCTTGAGCAGCACGGCGGCGAGCAGCACGGAGCCGGCCGTCGGGGCCACGGTGTGCGCGGGTGGCAGCCAGGTGTGCACGGGCCAGAGCGGCACCTTGATGCCGAGGCCGAGCAGCAGCATCCCGGCGATGGCCGTCTCGAGCGAGCGCGAGATGCCCTCGCCATGGAGGCGCGCGAGCTCCGTGAGGTCGGAGGTGCCCTGGTGGTGCACGAGGAAGAGGATGCCGACGAGCATGAGCGTCGAGCCGAGCACCGTGAAGAGCACGAAACGCCCCGACGCGTCGGACCGCCGCTCGTCGGGCACGTGGTCGTCGCCGAAGCTGCGGATGAGCACCCACATCGGCACGAGCACGACCTCGAAGGCGATGAAGAAGAGGATCGCGTCGCGCGCGAGGAAGGTCGCGAGCGCGCCGGTCTCGACGAGCAGGATGCACCCGAGGAAGGTCGAGCCGGACCCGCCGGCCGGGATGCGACCGGCGAGCGCGTGCACGACGACGGCGACGGTGAGCAGGGCGGTGAGCAGCACCAGTGCCGCCGAGATGCCGTCGACCCCGAAGTGCCAGCGGATGCCGAGCGAGCGGATCCACGGCGCGTCGACCTCGTGGCGCCCCGCGACGACGACGACGGCGAGCAGCGCCGTGAGCACCGTCGTCCCGAGGGCGATCCAGCGCTCGACGGGCGACTCGTCGCCCGGGATGGCGATGAGGGCGACCGCACCGAGAAGGGGCAGCAGGAGCATGAGGGTCAGCGCCATGCCGTCACCCCCAGCACCGCGATGACGACGACGCCGGCGAGCAGCGCGAGGAGGCTGAGCGACGGCACCCCGCGGTGGCTGCGCTCACCCGCCTGCCCCAGCCCGCGGGCCGCGACGACCGTCGCGCGGGGGTAGGCGTCGACGACGTCTCGGTCGAGCGCGACGACGAGGCGTGCGACCGCCGTGACCGCGCGCCCCACACCGACGTATGCCGTGTCGGCGCCGAAGCCGCGCACCGCGGCGTCGCGCACGTGGCCGGGCACCCGGTCGGCGACGTCGCGCCGGCCGCGGTCGCTGAGGGTCCACACGGCATACGCCGCGCCGACGACGAGCAGGACGGAGAGCAGGGCCGTGAAGAGGCCGACGTGGATGGCGCCGCTCAGGCTCGTGAGCAGCAGCGTGCCGAAGACGGTGGTGGCGGCGAGCACCGCGACCGAGAGCGCGGCCGCCAGGGTGATCGGCGCGTGGCCGTGGGCGTGGACGCGCTCCACCTCGGCGTCGTCGGCCGTGTCGGCGGCGGTGACGACGGCGATCTCCTCCTCGGCGACCGGCTCGGTCGTCGTGGGGTGCACGGCCGTCGTGGGGTGCGCGGACATCGCGAGGTCGTCGGTGCCCGCTCGGGGCTCGGTCGTCGCGAGCGGTGTGTCGAGCAGCAGCCAGGCGCGGGCGCAGTAGGCGGCGGTCAGCACGACCGTGACGAAGAGGGCGATGACGACGAGCCAGGCGCGCGCGCCTCCGCCACTCGTCGCGCCCTCGAGGGCTGCGTCGATGACGGTGTCCTTGGTGAAGAAGCCGATGAGCGGGGGCACCCCGGCGAGCGCGGCGAGGCCGAGCGCCATCGACCAGCGCAGCGCGCCCCGGCCGTGCAGCCGCCCGCGGAGAGCGGCGAGGGCGGTCGCACCGGCGAGCACCGAGAGCCAGCCCGCACCGAGGAAGAGCAACGCCTTGAAGAAGGCGTGACCGACGAGGTGCGACATCGCGGGCGCAAACCCGATGTCGCGCGGCGCGGCGGCCAGGGCGGAGAGCATGATGGCGATCTGGCTGAGGGTGGAGTAGGCGAGCATCCGCTTGAGGTCGGTCTGCGCGAAGGCGAGGAGGGCGGCATACACCATCGTCGCGGAGGCGAGGACGGCGAGCAGGGTGCGGGCGCCGTCGTGGCTGGCGTAGAGCGAGAAGAGCCGGGCGATGACGTAGCTGCCCGCGGCCACCATCGTCGCGGCGTGGATGAGGGCTGAGGCGGGCGTGGGGCCCTCCATCGCGTCGGGGAGCCAGTCGTGGAAGGGGATGAGACCCGACTTGCCGGCGACGCCGATGATGACGCCCACGAGCCCGACGGTGAGCGCGGTGTCGTGCCCGCTCGCCGTCAGCACGGTGATGAGGTCGGTGCTTCCGGCGCGCACGGCGAGCGCGACGAGGCCGACGACCATGCCGATGTCGGCCACGCGCGTGACGACGAAGGCCTTGTAGGCGGCGCGGCGGGCCTCGGGCCGCTCGCTGTCGTGGCCGATGAGCAGCCACGAGCACCAGCCCATGATCTCCCAGCCGACGAGGATGAGCACGAGGTCGGAGGCCTGGACGAGCAGGAGCATGCCGCTGGCGAAGAGCGAGACGGTGGCCGCGAACTGGCCGTAGCGGGGGTCGTCGCGCAGGTACCAGGCGGTGAAGACCTGGATGGCGAGCACGACGACGGCCACGACCAGTGCGACGAGGCCCGAGAGCCGGTCGGACAGCAGGTGGAGCGGCACCTGTAGTGAGCCGGTCGACAGGTGGCCGATGCTCTCGATGTCGGCCGTGCGCGCCGGGGCCACCCACTGGATGAAGGCGAGCACCGCGACGTAGGCCGACGTGCCGATCGCGATGCCGGCCGCGAGCAGGCGCTGGCGGCGCGCGAGGAGTCCGGCGAGCGCGGCGAGGGCGGGCAGCACGACGATCATCCGCACGATCCAGCTCATGAGCGCACCTCGCCGCGGAGGTCGAGCTCGGGTGCGGGATGAGGTGCCGGCTCGAGCCCGGGCGCGGGTGCCGGCTCGGGCTCGTCGGTGAGGTCGGGCACCGCCGTGAGGTCGATGGCGCCGGTCGTGCGGAAGAGGACGAGCACGACGGCGAGCGCGACGGTGATCTCGGCCGCGGCGATCGTGATGACGAAGAGCGTCAGCACCGGGCCTGCGGCGAACGGCACACCGGGACGAGAGCCCGCCGTGACGAGAAGGAGGTTGGCGGCGTTGAGGATGAGCTCGACGCCGATGAGGATGAGGACGGCGTTGCGCCGCGCGAGCACGCCGTAGACGCCGATGCCGGCGAGCAGGGCCGCGAGCACGGCGGGCAGCTGGAGGTGGATCACGGGCGCACCTCGCTGCGGGCCGCAGAGCTCTCGTCCTCGCGGCGCAGGACGAGCCGCGACACCGCGAACGCCCCGATGAGGGCGACGAGCAGCAGGACCGAGAGCAGCTCGAAGGGCCAGACCCACGTGCCGAAGACCGCCTGGGCGATCGCCGGAGTGCCACCCGGGGCGCCCCCGTCGAGGTCGACGGTGACGCCCGAGAAGAGCGGCAGCAGCAGCGCTGCGAGCAGGACCGTCGTCGCGGCGCCGAGCACCGCGCCCACGACGCGCTGCCACGCCGGGGTGTCGATCTCGGCGTGCGGGCCGATGGGGGCCCGGGTCAGCATGAGGGCGAAGAGCACGAGCACGACGATGGCGCCGACGTAGACGAGCAGCTGGACGAGCCCGACGAGCTCCTGCCCGAGCACGAGGTAGCAACCGGCCAGGGTGCCGAGCGAGACGAGCAGCCACAGCGCGGAGTGGACGACGTGCTTCGTCGTCACCGACAGCAGCGCCGAGAGCGCCGTGATCGCGCCCACCGCAGCGAAGACGATGTCACGGGTCGTCACTCGGGCTCCCGCGGGTCGGTCGTCGGCAGGACCTGGGTCTGCTCAGAGGTCTGCTCAGAAGTCTGCTCGGAGGGTTCACGGACCACCGGCAGGCGCTTCGTCTCCGCGACGGGAGGCGCCGCGAGCGTCTCGGTGGGGGGCTCGGGAGTGCCCGTCGACACCTCGGGCGCCGTTGCCGGCGCGGGCGTGCCCGCGCGCGCCGGGCGCACCCGGGCGGGTCGCGCGGCCGCCGCCCCGGCTCCCGCGGCTGCCCCGGCTGCCCGGGCGGGCTTGGCTGCAGCGGCGACCTCGGCGGGCTCGGCGCTGCCGGGGTCGAGTGCGACGGGCGGCGGCACGGTGGCCATCCACGCCCCGAGCCGGTCCTTCTCGTGGAGCAGGTCGCGGATGTCGAGCTCGGCGTACTCGAACTCGGGGCTCCAGTGCAGGGCGTCGAAGGGACACACCTCGATGCAGATGCCGCAGTACATGCAGAGCGAGAAGTCGATCGCGAAGCGGTCGAGGACGTTGCGCTGGCGAGCACGCCCGCCGGGGGTCGTGGGCGGCACCTCCTCCTTGTGGGAGTCGATGTAGATGCACCAGTCGGGGCACTCGCGGGCGCAGAGCATGCACGAGGTGCAGTTCTCCTCCGTCAGCGCGATGACACCCCGGGAGCGTGAGGGCAGCGCCGGTGACACGTCGGGGTACTCGGCCGTGTGGGCGCGCCGGGTGAGCGAGCGGGCGGTCGTCGCCATGCCCTTGACGAGTCCGGGAAGGATGCCGTCAGCCACCGCGAGTCACCCCCTTTCCAGTCGTCGAGTCTCTGTTTCGGGGCTCTGCCGCCCCAAGGGGTTCACGAGGTCATCACCACGCCGACGGCCGTGAGGGCGAGCTGGAGCAGGGCGATCGGCACGAGCCAGACCCAGGCGAGGCGCTGGAGCTGGTCCTCGCGCATGCGCGGCCACGAGACCCGCATCCAGATCATGACGACGGCGACGGCGAAGCCCTTGAGCAGCGTCCACAGCCACCCGAGCCACGACTCGAAGGGGCCCGCCCACCCCCCGAGAAAGAGCACGGCGAAGAGCAGCGACATGACGACGATGCCGGCGTACTCGGCGAGGAGGAAGAAGGCGAAGCGGAGCCCGGAGTACTCCGTGTAGGGCCCGAAGACGATCTCGCTGTCGGCGACCGGCATGTCGAAGGGCGGGCGCTGCAGCTCCGCGAGCGCCGCGACGAGGAAGACGAAGGCACCCGGCGCCTGCCAGAGCAGCCACCACGGCGACCACGCCTCGGCGATGCCGACGATCGACAGGGTCCCCGCTGCCAGTGCGACGGACGCCACGGCAAGCACCATCGGCAGCTCGTAGGACACGAGCTGTGCGGCCGCGCGCATGCCGCCGAGGAGGGAGTACTTGTTGGCCGAGGCCCAGCCGGCCATGAGGGTGCCGATGATGCCGACCCCGATGACGGCGAGGACGAGCACGACGCTCGCATCGAGCGTGGCCCCGACGACGGTCGGCGAGAGGGGGATGACGGAGAGCGCCACGAGGTAGGGGATGAGGGCGACGGCCGGTGCGAGGCGGAAGACACCGCGGTCGGCCCGCGCCGGCACGACGTCCTCCTTCTGGACGAACTTCACCCCGTCAGCGACGAGCTGGGCCCACCCGTGGAAGCCACCGGCATACATCGGCCCGAGACGGCCCTGCATGTGGGCCATCACCTTGTGCTCGGTCTGCCCGACGAGCAGCGGGAGGCTGAGGAAGGCGGCGAGCACGGCGACCGCGCGCACGACGGCCTCCAGCCACGGGCTCACGTCGACTCCTCGGCGACCGCCCGGGACGACGACGGCTCCCGGGGGCCCCAGTCGGGCCCGGGGACGCCCGGGGCCTGCACCCGCCGACGGCCGGGAGCCCGGGCGCTCTCGTGACCTTCTCCCGGCTCCTTGCCTCCCGGCCACGGCTTCGACGCCCGCGCGGCGAGCACGAAGGACTTGCGCAGCGGCGTGCCCTCGAAGCCTTCGGGGAGCAGCAGCGGGCGCAACCCCCGGCCGGTGCCGTCGTCGAAGCCGTCGAAGTCGAGGCCGAACATCTCGTGGGTCTCGCGCTCGTGCCAGGCCGCGCCGGAGAAGATCGGCGTCAGCGAGGGCACCGCCACCCCGTCGACGGCCCGCGTGCGCAGCAGCACCGAGCGCAGCCCGGCCGCGCCGCTCGGGTGCGACGGGTCGATGAGGTGGCAGACGACGTCGAAGCCGGGGTCGGCGTCGGCGTCGGTCTGGTCGACGGCCGTGAGGAAGTCGAAGAAGGCGTAGCCGTCCTCGCGCAGCGCGAGGACGGTGGACGACCACTCCCCGAAGGGCACGTCGCGCACGTCGGTGACCTTCAACGGTCACCTCCGTCGCCGGCCTGCGGTATGCGTGTCGTGGGGGTCTCGCGCCCAGCGGGGGCGCCGCGTCGCAGGAGGGGGCGACGGACGTCACCGGCGCTGCCGACCCGCGAGCCGGCATACCGGCCCGTGATGCGCTGGGCGCTCACCCGCTCGCTCGCGATCTGCTCCTGGAGGCGGATGATGCCGTGGAGCAGCGCCTCGGGGCGCGGCGGGCAGCCGGGCACGTAGACGTCGACGGGGATGATCTGGTCGACGCCCTTCGTCACGGAGTAGGAGTCCCAGTAGGGCCCGCCGGAGTTGGAGCAGGCGCCGAAGGAGATGACGTACTTCGGCTCGGGCATCTGGTCGTAGAGGCGGCGGATCGCCGGCGCCATCTTGTCGGTGACGGTGCCCGAGACGACCATGAGGTCGGCCTGTCGCGGACCGGGCGCGAAGGGGATGACACCGAGGCGCATGAAGTCGTGACGGCCCATCGAGGCGGCGATGAACTCGATGGCGCAGCAGGCGAGCCCGAAGTTGAAGACCCACAGGGAGTAGCGCCGGCCCCAGTTGAGCACGACCTTGATCGGCTTCGGGGCGTGGGCGCTGACCGGCCCGACGGAGATGTCGGGGGGCCGCACCGACGGCATCGGCAGGTCGACGCCCATCACACCCACCTCAGCAGTCCGCGGCGGGCGGCGTGGGCGAGCCCGAGCACGATGACGCCGATGAAGATGCCCATCTCGACGAGGCTGGCCCGGCCGAGGTCTGCCGAGCGGAGCACCGTCGCCCACGGGAAGAGGTAGATCGCGTCGACGGCGAAGATGACGTAGAGGAAGCTGAAGACGAAGTAGCGCACCTTCGTCTGCGCCCAGCCCACGCCGACGGGGTCGACGCCCGACTCGTAGGTCGTCAGCTTGGCGGCCCAGGGCGCCCGGGGCGCGAGCAGCCGGCGGGCCGTCATGGCGGCCACGAAGAGCAGGACGCCCGCCCCGACCACTGCTGCGACGACGAGGTACCCGGCCATGCCGGTCAGCCTAGTCAGATCGCGCGGCCCTGTGCCGACCCCGGATATCCGTGTCCACGAGGTGGCAGCCTCCCGAACACGCGTCAAAGCACGAACTAGCATGGAATCGTCCGGCGCACCAGAGCGTTGGGTCCGGTATCTCCGCCGGCAGACGGCTACCGCAGCAACAACCCGAGGACGTCGTAGCGCATGAGCACGAAACTGGTCCAGAAGCTCGATCGCGTGGTCATCCGATTCGCCGGGGACTCCGGCGACGGCATGCAGCTGACCGGCGACCGCTTCACGTCGGAGACGGCCCTGCTCGGCAACGACCTCTCGACGCTGCCCAACTTCCCCGCCGAGATCCGGGCGCCCCAGGGCACCCTCCCCGGGGTCTCGAGCTTCCAGCTACACTTCGCCGACCACGACGTGCTCACCCCGGGCGACGCCCCCGACGTGCTCGTCGCGATGAACCCCGCGGCCCTGCGCGCCAACCTCGGCGACCTGCCCCGCGGCGCGAGCATCATCGTCAACACCGACGAGTTCACCAAGCGCAACCTCGCCAAGGTCGGATATGCCGTGAGCCCCCTCGACGACGGGTCGCTCGAGGCGTGGCACGTGCACCCCGTCGCGATCACCTCGATCGCCGTCGAGGCTCTCGCCTCCTTCACCGACCTGACCCGCAAGGAGAAGGAGCGCGCCAAGAACATGTTCGCGCTCGGCCTCCTGTCGTGGCTCTACACGCGGCCGACCGAGGGCACCGAGTCCTTCCTCAAGAGCAAGTTCGCCGACCGCCCCGAGATCCTCGAGGCCAACCTCGCGGCGCTGCGGGCCGGGTACAACTACGGCGAGACGACCGAGGACTTCGCCGTGTCCTACGAGGTCGCCCCGGCGACGATGCGCGAGGGCACCTACCGCAACGTGACGGGCAACGTGGCGCTCTCGCTCGGGCTCGTCGCGGCCGCCCACCGGGCCGGCCTGCCGCTCTTCCTCGGCAGCTACCCGATCACGCCGGCCTCCGACATCCTCCACACCCTCGCCGGGCTCAAGCGCTACGGCGTCGCGACGATGCAGGCCGAGGACGAGATCGCCGGCGTCGGGGCGGCCCTCGGCGCCTCCTTCGGCGGGGCGCTCGGCGTCACGACGACCAGCGGCCCGGGCCTCGCGCTCAAGGCCGAGACGATCGGCCTCGCCGTGTCGCTCGAGCTGCCGCTCGTCGTCTGCGACATCCAGCGCGGCGGCCCCTCGACCGGCCTGCCTACGAAGACCGAGCAGGCCGACCTCCTCCAGGCCCTCTTCGGCCGCAACGGCGAGTCGCCGGTCGCGGTCGTCGCACCGTCGACGCCCTCCGACTGCTTCGACATCGCCGTCGAGGCGGTGCGCATCGCGACGACCTACCGCACGCCGGTCATCGTCCTGTCCGATGGCTACCTCGCCAACGGCTCGGAGCCGTGGCGCCTGCCGCGCACGGCCGAGCTGCCCGACATCGCCGTGGAGTTCGCCACCGAGCCCAACGCCGTCGACGCCAAGGGCGCGCCGGTCTTCCACCCCTACCTGCGCGACCCCGAGACCCTCGCCCGGCCGTGGGCCGTGCCCGGCACTCCCGGCCTCGAGCACCGCGTCGGTGGCATCGAGAAGGCCGACGTCACGGGCAACATCTCCTACGACCCCGACAACCACGACCACATGACCCGGCTGCGCCAGGCGAAGATCGACGGCATCGCCGACACGATCGCTCCGCTCGCCGTCGACGACCCGACGCGTGACGCCGAGGTGCTCGTGGTCGGCTGGGGCTCGACCTACGGACCCATCGCCGCCGCGGTGCGCGAGGCGCGCGCTCGTGGAGGCCGGGTCGCCCAGGCGCACCTGCGCCACCTCAACCCGTTCCCCGCCAACACCGGCGAGGTGCTGCGCGGCTACCAGCGCGTCATCGTCCCCGAGATGAACCTCGGCCAGCTCTCGATGCTCCTGCGCGCGAAGTACCTCGTCGACATCGAGTCGCACACGTCGGTGCGCGGGCTGCCTTTCCAGGCAGGCGATCTCGCCGACGTCATCAGCGCCGCCGTCGCGTCCGTCTCGCACGCGCCCCTGAAGGAGACCGCACAGTGACCACCGACCTCGGTATGCCGTCCGGCCCGGGCTCTGCGCCCGTCGACTCCCGCGACGCGGCCTCCGGCACCACCGGCGTGCCTCGCCTCGCCGACGGCACGGCGCTGACGAAGAAGGACTTCACCTCCGACCAGGAGGTGCGCTGGTGCCCGGGGTGCGGCGACTACGCGATCCTCGCCGCCGTCCAGGGATTCCTGCCCGAACTCGGGCTCAAGCGCGAGAACATCGTCTTCGTCTCGGGCATCGGGTGCAGCTCGCGCTTCCCGTACTACCTCGACACCTACGGCATGCACTCGATCCACGGCCGCGCCCCCGCGATCGCGACCGGTCTCACGGCCACCCGCGAGGACCTCTCGGTCTGGGTCGTCACCGGTGACGGCGACGCGCTCTCGATCGGTGGCAACCACCTCATCCACGCGCTGCGCCGCAACGTCAACCTCAAGATCCTGCTCTTCAACAACGAGATCTACGGCCTGACGAAGGGGCAGTACTCCCCCACCTCGCACGTCGGGCAGGTGACGAAGTCGAGCCCGCTCGGCTCGCTCGACCGGCCCTTCAACCCCGTCTCGCTCGCCCTCGGTGCCGAGGCGACCTTCGTCGCGCGGACCATGGACTCCGACCGCCAGCACCTGACGGCGGTGCTGCGCGCGGCGGCCGAGCACCGCGGCTCGGCCCTCGTCGAGATCTACCAGAACTGCCCGATCTTCAACGACGGGGTCTTCGACGTCCTCAAGGACCGCACCGAGGCGGCGGCCCGCATCCTGCACCTCACCGACGGCGAGGAGGTTGCGGCCGGTGACACCGTGGTGGTGCGAGACGACCAGGGCGTCATGACCGTGGCCCCGCGGGCAGAGGCCGACCCGACGCGCATCGTCGTGCACGACCCGGCCGCCGACGACCCTTCGGCGGCGTTCGCGCTCTCGCGCCTCGACTCCCCCGACCTCGGTCACGTGCCGATGGGGATCTTCCGCAACGTGGCCCGCCCGACCTACGACGACTCGCTGCGCGAGCAGATCGCGTCCGCCCGCACCGGCGAGGTCACCGACGCCGACATCGACGCCCTCCTCGCCGGCCGGGACACCTGGACCGTGCGGGCGTGAGCTCCCGCGACACGCGGGCCACGGGCGAGACGCCGGGTCTCGCCGAGCCCGAGGGAGCGCTCGACGGGCCCCTCGACGGCGGCTTCGTCCCCGGTGGCAGCACGCCCCCGCGCGAGGTCAGGCGGGGCGTCCTGCTCGGCTTCGCGGCATACGGGCTATGGGGGCTCTTCCCGCTCTACTTCGACGCGCTCAAGCCCGCCGGAGCGTGGGAGATCCTCGCGAACCGCATCCTCTGGACGATGCTCTTCTGCGTCCTCGTGCTGCTCGTGCGACGCGACTTCGACTGGATCGGGCCGCTGCTGCGCCGGCCCCGGCTGCTCGCAGGCACGGCGGTCGCCGCGGTGCTCATCGCGGTCAACTGGGTCGTCTACGTCGCGGCGGTGACGTCGGGCAACACGTCGGAGGCGGCCCTCGGCTACTTCCTCAACCCGCTCGTCACGGTCGCCCTCGGGGTCATCGTGCTCGGTGAGCGGCTCCGCCGCCTCCAGTGGGTCGCGGTCGGCATCGGCGTGGCCGCCGGGATCTACCTCGCGGTGACGGGCGGGCGCGTGCCGTGGATCGCGCTGACGCTCGCGCTGTCGTTCGCGCTCTACGGGCTGACGAAGAAGAAGGTCGGCGTGAGCCTCGAGGCGCTGCACGGCCTCACCGTCGAGACGGTCGTGCTCGCACCGGTCGCGGTCGCCGCCGTCGTCATCGTCGGCGCGCAGGGCGGTCTCGCCTTCGGGCAGCACGGCCCGTGGCACACGAGCCTGCTCGTGCTGTCCGGTGTCGTGACCGCGCTGCCGCTGCTCTGCTTCGCCGCCGCGGCCCGGCGCATCCCGCTCGTCACGATCGGGCTCATCCAGTTCATCACGCCGGTCATGCAGCTGCTCTGCGCCGTCCTGCTGCTCGGTGAGCACATGCCCGCGGAGCGCTGGGTCGGCTTCGGCATCGTGTGGCTCGCGCTCATCGTGCTGACCATCGACTCCCTCGGCAGCCTCCGGGCCAACCGGGCCGCGCAACGGGACCTCCCGGTCAACGACTGCCCGAGCTGAGCGGCCGGCCGGCCGGCCGTGCGAGGCCCGACCTCGGCGCGACGAGCCGAACCCACCGGGGCAGCCACACGGCATACGGCTGGGGCTGCCCCGGCAGGCTCACGACGCGGTCAGGGGGTCGTCGGGTCGGCCCACCAACCTCCGCGGATGTCGCTGTTGCCGAAGGTCGCCGGGCACACGCCGATGACGTCGGGGGGCGCGGTGGGCGACGATCCGTAGAGCGAGGCGCGGTAGTCGTCGATCGCCGGGCAGTGCTCCGCGTTCGACGCGTCGTTCCACACCCCGACGACACCGTCACGCGTAGCGCTCGCGTAGACGTAGTCGCCGAGGAACTCGGCGGTCAGCCCGTTCTGGCTCGTGCCGCGCGGGTCCCCGACGGCGCTGCGGTCGAGCGATGCCCACCCCGTCGGCATGCCACCCGCGACGTCGGCGTGCCACAGCTGGCCCACGAGCCCGCGGGGGGCGCTCGTGTTGGTGCGGTAGGTCGTCGTGAAGGCGTTGTCGACGACGTAGAGGTCCTTGCCGTCGGGCGAGAGGGCGGGCGCCGTGTATACGGGTCGGTCACCCGGCGGCAGCGGGACGGCGTCAGGCGCGGTCCACGTGGCCCCGCCGTCCGTCGAGCTCGTCCAGAGCAGCTGCTCATGGTTCAGACCGGCCGTGCCGTCGGCCCAGGTCATGACGATCTGGTCGGTGGCGCCGGCGCCGGACGGGGCCCCGTTGGCGATGTCGACGCTGGGCCCGGAGGCGAGGTCGACGCGCGCGCCGGCGATGCCGTCCATGGTCGGGCGGCCGAGCACGGGGTCGAGCACGCCGGGGCTCACGACGGGTGCGACGAGCTGCGGGCCCTGCCAGTGGGCACCGCCGTCGGTCGAGCGGTACATGAGCTGGAACTGCTTGCCGCCGCGCACGCCGATGCCGAAGACGTAGACGTTGCCCTGGCTGTCGCTGCGGATCGTGCAGCCATCGGCCTGCTGGTTGATCCCGTTGTCGGTTGCCGGCCCGACCTGCTTCGTCGTCCACGTCGCTCCGCCGTCCGTGGAGCGGGAGACGATGAGCGGGGTCGGGAAGGCGTTGCCGTGACTGTTGCTGCGGAACGACGCCCAGCAGACGTAGACGTTGCCGAAGTAGCGGCTCGACGAGGCGTTGTCAGCCCAGATCTGCTCCTTGTCGGAGAAGGTGGTCGACGACTGCTTCGAGATGATGACGGGCGCCTTCCAGGCGGACGCGTCACCCGCGGCCGCGGCCCGCGGGTCGTCCGTCCTCGAGACCGCGATCGCCTCGAAGCCCTTGACGGTGCTCGAGGTCGGGAAGTTCGAGGTGAGGTTCGCGTAGTAGAGGCGGGAGCCGTTGTCCCACGAGAACGAGTCGTTCGGGCCCGGACGCGGCCCGAAGGCGAGCGCCGGGTCGCCGTCGGAGACGAGGCCGTTCTCGTAGTACTTCGGCAGGGTGCCGATGGGGCCCGTCGTCGGGGCGCACGCGTCGGGGCCGAGGCAGTGGCGCGCCGTGAAGCCCTCGTAGGTCGGCTGGGTCCAGCTCGACCCGCCGGTGAAGGAGAAGTACACGCCGGACACGCCGACCCCGTCCGTGAACGGGCACGTGGTCGGGTCGCCCGCCGCGCACGACTCCTCGTCGATCTCGTCGTTGGCGCCGGCCGCGACGACGCTCGGCTCGTGAGCGTCCACGGCGACGGCCGGCTCGTTCTGCTTGTTCTGAGAGAACGGCGTCGGTGGGCTGCCGACGCTGACGAGCACGTCGGACGGCGGGGGTGGTGGCGGTGTTGCCCAGGCTGCCGCGGCGCCGGTCAGCGCCAGGGCGGCGCTTGCCAGGACAGCGGGCAGGATGCGGGGGTGACCCATGACTCCTCCTTGTGATGGACGTGGAGGTCGTCGGCGCGAGTGCGCACTGGCGGCCACCTCATAGCGTCCGCCTTTTGAGGGCCCGATGGCACCCAGAACGGCCACCGATTTCGGCCGATCTGCGGTGTCGTCGCCGAGCCGAGCGGCGCGGGCCGCATGACAGACTGCGCAGGTGAGCGACATCGGCCTCGCCACCCGCACCGGGCGGCTCGTCGTCACCGCCGCCGTGCTCGGCTCGGGAATGGTGATGCTCGACGGCACCGTCGTCAACGTCGCCCTCGTCCGCGTCGGGGCCGAGCTCGGG
This sequence comes from Humibacillus xanthopallidus, assembly GCF_006716675.1. Taxonomy (GTDB): domain Bacteria; phylum Actinomycetota; class Actinomycetes; order Actinomycetales; family Dermatophilaceae; genus Humibacillus; species Humibacillus xanthopallidus_B. The sequence goes on from NZ_VFPM01000001.1 coordinate 816,363, forward strand.
GCCAGCATGGCCGATCTCCAGTGGATCACCAACGGCTACCTGCTGGCTCTCGCGTCGCTCATCCTGCTCGGCGGCTCGCTCGGTGACCGCTTCGGGCGGCGCCGGGTCTTCGTCATCGGGGTCATCTGGTTCACGGCCGCGTCCGTGGCCTGCGGGCTGGCCCAGTCGCCCGTCCAGCTCGTCGTCGCGCGGGTGCTCCAGGGGGTCGGTGGCGCGCTGCTGACACCCGGCAGCCTCGCCCTCCTCCAGGCCAGCTTCCGGCGCGAGGACCGCGCCGCGGCGATCGGCGCCTGGTCGGGGCTCGGCGGCGTCGCTGCGGCCATCGGGCCGTTCATCGGCGGCTGGCTGGTCGAGTACGCGTCGTGGCGGTGGGCCTTCCTGCTCAACGTGCCGATCGGCATCGCCACCGTGTGGGTGGCCCAGGTGGCGGTGCCGGAGAGCCGTGACGAGCTGGCGTCAGACCAGTTCGACGTCGTCGGAGCGCTGCTCGCCACGGCTGCCCTCGGGCTGACGACGTTCGCGCTCATCGAGCACGCGTCGCTCGGCGCCGGTCTCGCGCTCGCCGTCGCCGGGCTCGGGGTGGTCGCCGCCGGGGGCTTCGTCGCGGTCGAGCGGGCGAGCACCCATCCGCTCGTGCCGCTCGACCTCTTCGCCTCGCGGCAGTTCAGCGCCGCCAACGGGATGACGCTGCTCGTGTATGCCGCCCTCGGCGCCCTCTTCTTCTTCCTCAGTCTCCAGCTCCAGACGGTGCTCGGCTGGGGACCCCTGCCGGCCGGCGTCGCGACCCTGCCGATCACCGTGCTCATGCTGCTGCTCGCCGCCCGGGGCGGGCGGCTCGCTGCCCGGATCGGCCCGCGCCTGCCGATGACGCTCGGCCCGCTCGTGTGCGCGGTCGGCGCTGCGCTGCTGTCCGGCGTCGACGCCGGCTCCACCTACTGGACGGGCGTGCTGCCCGGCGTCACCGTCTTCGGTCTCGGGCTCACGCTGCTCGTCGCCCCCCTCACCGCCACCGTCCTCGACGCCGCCCCCGACCGGTATGCCGGTGTGGCCAGTGGCGTCAACAACGCCGTCGCCCGCGCGGGCAGCCTGCTCGCCGTCGCGGCGCTGCCGGCCGTCCTGGGGCTCACGGGCGAGGACTACGCCGACCCCGCCGCCTTCTCGGCCGCCTACGCGTCGGCCATGTGGATCTGTTCCGGGATGCTCGCCGCCGGCGGCGTCCTCTCGTGGCTGCTCATCCGCAACCCGGCGCCCCCGGCCCCGACGCCGGTGCAGCCCACCGCCCCGCAGCGGGTGGCGCGGCGGCTGGCGCCGGCCCCGGCCGGCTGGTCGTGCGCCGGGGCCGAGGGCTGCCCCGGGCATGCCACGGCTGCGGCCCCCGAGCCGGAGCCCGAGCCGGAGCGCGCATGATGGGTGACATGAGCGACACGGAGCACGACGTCCGCATCGAGCACGACTCGATGGGCGAGGTGGAGGTCCCGGCGGCGGCCCTCTGGGGAGCCCAGACCGCACGGGCCGTCGAGAACTTCCCCATCAGCGGCCAGCCCGTGCCGCCTGAGGTCGTGCACGCGCTCGCCCTGCTCAAGGCTGCAGCGGCGGAGGTCAACGCCGAGCTCGGCGTCGTCGACGGCCGCCGAGCCGAGGCGATCGTGGCGGCCGCGCGTGAGGTGTCCGCGGGGCGGCACGACGGCGAGTTCCCGGTCGACGTCTTCCAGACCGGGTCGGGCACGTCGACCAACATGAACGTCAACGAGGTGCTCGCGCGGATCGCCCATCTCGACAGTGGCCTGGACGTGCATCCCAACGACCACGTCAACGCCGGGCAGTCGAGCAACGACACGTTCCCGAGCGCGCTGCGCATCGCTGCGACCCTCGGCGCGGTCCGCGAGCTCGCCCCCGCGCTCGACCACCTCGCGGCGTCGCTGGCACGCAAGGAGGTCGAGTTCGCCGACGTCGTCAAGGCGGGGCGGACCCACCTCATGGACGCCGTGCCCGTCACCCTGGGTCAGGAGTTCGGTGGCTACCGGCGCCAGATCGAGCTCGGTGCTGCCCGGGTGCGGTCTGCGGCCGAGGCGACGTCCGAGCTGCCCCTTGGCGGCACTGCCGCAGGGACCGGGCTCAACGCCGAGCCAGGCTTCGCGGCAGCCGTCATCGCCCGCGTCGCCGAGGTGACCGGGCTGTCGTTGCGAGAGGCTGCCGACCATTTCGAGGCCCAGTCGGCCCAGGACGCCGTCGTCGAGCTGTCGGGCGCGCTCAAGGTCGTGGCCGTCAGCCTGACGAAGATCTGCAACGACCTGCGCTGGATGAGCTCCGGGCCGAGGACGGGCCTCGGCGAGATCCACCTGCCCGACCTGCAGCCGGGGTCGAGCATCATGCCCGGCAAGGTCAACCCGGTCGTGCCGGAGGCGACCCTCATGGCCTGTGCCCAGGTCATCGGCAACGATGTCACGGTCACGGTGGCCGGCGCTGCCGGCAACTTCGAGCTCAACGTCATGCTGCCGGTCATCGCCAAGAACGTGCTCGAGTCGATCCGGCTGCTGACGAGCACGAGCCGGCTGCTCGCAGACCGCTGCGTCGACGGCATCACGGCGGAGGTCGAGCACGCGCGGGCCCTTGCCGAGGGGTCACCCTCGATCGTCACCCCGCTCAACCGCTACATCGGCTACGAGGCGGCCGCGGCCGTCGTCAAGCAGGCCCTCGCCGAGCGGCGGAGCGTGCGCGAGGTCGTCGTCGAGCGTGGTCACGTCGCCGACGGCCAGCTGACCGAGCAGCAGCTCGACGAGGCCCTCGACGTCCTCGCGATGGCCCGGCGGCCGGCCCTCCCCGATCGAGAGAGCAACCCGTCGGGTAGTTGAGGTGTTGACCACCAGACGAACCGCTCTGTCGATTCCCGCACGGGGCGCCTCTCCCATTCTCAAGCGCGCCCCCTTTCCCTAATCGAGAGAGCAATCCGTCGGGTAGTTGACGTGTTGATGACCCGACGAACCGCTCTGTCGATTGGCGGGGGGTTGCCTCTTCGGGTGGCGCAGTAGGGTGCGGTCCATGTCTCGCCGCCTGCCTGCGCCCGTTGCCGCGCGCCTGTCCAGGGCGACGCGCGACCTCGCCGCCCCGCTCGCCGTCGTCGACCTCGACGCCTTCGACGCCAACGCCGCCACCCTCGTGGGCCGGGCGCACGGGCTGCCCATCCGCATCGCGACGAAGTCGCTGCGCAGCCGGCCGCTCATCGAGCGCGCCCTGCGCCACGACGGCTTCGCGGGCCTCATGTGCTACGCCGTGCCGGAGGCGCTGTGGTGGGCGAGGGCGGGCCACCGCAACCTCATGGTGGCCTACCCGAGCGTCGACGTGCCGGCCCTGGCGGAGCTCGCGACCGACCCGGCGCTGACCGCCGCGGTCACCGTCATGGTCGACAGCATCGAGCACGTCGACTTCATCGCCCGCCACGTCGAGGAGCACGTGGGGCTACGGGTGGCCGTCGATGTCGACGCGTCGCTGCGCATCGGCCCCGCCCACCTCGGGGTGCGCCGCTCGCCGACGCGCACCCCGCAGCAGGTCGAGGCCGTCATCCGCAGGGCGCAGGAGCGAGGGCTCGTCGTCGCCGGCCTGATGTTCTATGACGCGCAGATCGCCGGCCTGCCCGACTCGTCGCCAGCGGTGAGGCAGGTCAAGGTCCGTTCCCACCGTGAGCTGCTTGCTCGCCGGGCCGAGATCGTCTCTGCCGCAAGGGCGCTCACCGACCTCGACTTCGTCAACGGTGGTGGAACCGGAAGCCTGCACGTCACGGGTCTCGACCCGTCCCTCACCGAGCTCGCCGCCGGCTCCGGCCTCTACGCACCCACCCTCTTCGACGGCTACGACGGCCTCGTGCTCCAGCCCGCAGCCTTCTTCGGCACGCCCGTCGTGCGCCGACCTGCGGAGGGCATGGTCACGGCATACAGCGGCGGCTACATCGCCTCGGGCCCGCCCGGATGGTCGCGCGTGCCTGCCCCGCTCGACGAGCAGGGCCTCGAGCTCGTGCGCACCGAGGGCACGGGCGAGGTGCAGACCCCCCTCAAGGGCGCTGCCGCCGACGCGCTCTCCTTGGGTGATCGGATATGGTTCCGCCACGCCAAGGCGGGCGAGCTGGCCGAGCGCTTCACGGAGTTCGTCCTCGTGGCGGGCGACGAGGTCGTCGGGCGAGCCGCGACCTACCGTGGAGAAGGGCAGTGCTTTGGGTGACGTGACGCCAGCGGTCCGGCGGGTCGAGTGGAGCAACTGGGCCGGCACCGAGTCGACGAGGCTCGTGCGGGTCGCGACCCCGCGCAACGAGGCCGAGGTCGTCGACGAGGTGCGCGCCGCGGCGGCACGGGGCCTGCGCGTCAAGGCGATCGGCGCCGGTCACTCCTTCACGGGGGTCGCCGTCACCGACGGGCTCCAGCTGCGCCTCGGCGCCCTGACCGGGGTCATGTCGATCGACGCGACGCGTGGCGAGGCGACGGTCCGCGCCGGCACGCCGCTGCACGTGCTCAACGAGGAGCTCGCAGCCTTCGGGTATGCGTTGCCCAACCTCGGCGACATCGACCGCCAGAGCATCGCCGGAGCAACCGGCACCGGCACCCACGGGACGGGTCTGCGCCTCACCGGGCTCTCCGCCGGCATCCGCGCGCTGCGTCTCGTGCTCGCCGACGGGTCGGTCGTCACGTGCTCGCCCGACCAGGACCCGGACCTCTACCAGGCCGCACGGCTCGGCCTCGGGGCACTCGGCATCGTCACCGAGCTGACGCTGGCTGTCGTGCCCGCCTTCCTGCTCCACGCGGTGGAGCGGCCGGAGCCGCTGCTCTCCCTCCTCGAGCAGGTCGACGACGCGGCGCAGGACAACGACCACTTCGAGTTCTACTGGTTCCCGCACACCGACCGCACCCTGACGAAGCGCAACAACCGCGTTCCGCCAGGCACTCCCGCCAAGCCCTTGCCCGCATGGCGCGAACGGCTCGACGACGACCTGCTGTCCAACCGCCTCTTCGAGGTGACCAACCGGATCGCGACGCGCCTGCCCCGCGCGACGAAGAGCATCAACACCCTCGCGTCGCGCGCCCTCAGCGAGCGCAGCTTCACCGATGTGTCCCATCGCGTCTTCGTCACCGCGCGCGACGTGCGCTTCGCGGAGTCGGAGTGGGCCTTCCCCCGGCACGCCCTGCGTGACGCCCTCCTCGAGCTGCGCGACTGGATCGACCGGCACGACGAGCGCATCTCCTTCCCGGTCGAGTGCCGGGTGGCGGCCGCCGACGACGTCTGGCTCTCGACGGCCTACGAGCGCGAGAGCGCCTACATCGCGGTGCACCGCTACCACCGGCAGCAGCGCGGCGGCTACTTCGACGCCTTCGAGGCGATCGCGACCGCGCACGGTGGCCGGCCGCACTGGGGCAAGATGCACACCCGAGGAGCGGACTACCTGCGCAAGAGCTACCCGCGCTTCGACGACTTCGTGGCCGTGCGCGACCGGGTCGACCCGGAGCGGCGCTTCGGCAACCCGTACCTCGAGCGCGTCCTCGGCTGACGCACGGGAGCACCGAGGGAGGGGGCGAACGGAGTGCTCTTTCGATCGGGGAGGTAGCGCGCCCGCTCAGCGATCGAGAGAGCAGTCCGTCGGTCAGCCGACGCGGTCGACGACCGAGAGGGCGAGTGCCTGCAGGGCGCTCTTGGCGTCACTCGGCGGGAGCGGGTCGAGCAGGGCACGGGCCGCGCGCGCAACGGCATACGTCTCCTCGCGGGCCTGAGCGAGCGCGGGGTGCACCCGCAGCAGCGCCAGTGCCTCGGAGACGCCGGCGTCGTCGGAGGAGAGGTCGGCGTGGAGCAGCTCGAGCAGCCGCGCGTCGGCGGGGTCGGTCGACTCCTTGGCCCGCAGCACGGCGAGCGTGTCGACGCCCTCGCGCAGGTCGGTGCCGGGCGTCTTGCCCGTCTCCTCCGCGTCGGACGCGATGTCGATGAGGTCGTCGGCGAGCTGGAAGGCGATGCCGACCTTCTCGCCGTAGTCGCGCATGAGCATCGCCGTCGCCTCGTCGCCGCCGGAGAACATCACGCCGTAGCGGCCCGCCGTGGCGATGAGCACGCCCGTCTTGTCGGCGAGCACGTCGAGGTAGTAGTCGACCGGGTCGACCTCGTCGCTCGGCGGGCGGTCGTCGCGGATCTGACCCGAACACAGCCGCACGAAGGTCTGCGCCTGGATGAGGACGGCCTCCGCGCCGAGCCCGGCGACGAGCTCGGACGCCTTGCCGAAGAGCAGGTCGCCCACGAGGATCGCCGTCGAGTTGCCGTAGGCGACGTTGGCCGCGGGCACGCCACGACGCAGCTGGGCCTCGTCCATGACGTCGTCGTGGTAGAGCGAGGCGAGGTGCGTCAGCTCAACGCCAGCGGCGGCGCGCACGACGTCGTCGTTGATGCCGCCGGTCAGCTCGGCCGCGAGCAGCGTCAGCAACGGGCGGAAGCGCTTGCCGCCGGCCTCGACGAGGTGGCCCGACGCCTTGGCGATGAACGGGTCGTCGTGGTCGACGACCTCGCGCAGCAGGGCGTCGACCCGGTCGAGGCCGTCGCTCAGCCGCGCCGCCAGCTCAGGCGTGGCGCCGGGGATCGAGAGGACCGGTGGGGTCGCGTGCGGCGTCATAGAACCCCGGTGCGCGCCGGCCTGCTCGCCACCGTCACCGGACGAACTGCGAGGCACGGTCAGCGAGGTCGAGCAGCGAGGCCGGCACGACACCGAGCGCGAGCGTGGTGAGGGTGCCGATGGCGATCGAGAACGTCGTCATGGCAGACGGGGTGACGACCTCGACCTTCTCCGCCGGCGCCTCGCTGAAGAACATCAGCACGATGACGCGGGCGTAGACGAAGACGGTGATCGCGCTGCAGAGCACACCGACGACAGCGAGCACGGTGCCGGTGGCGCCCGCGCCGACGGCCGCGGAGAACACCGCGAACTTCGACACGAAGCCCGACGTCAGCGGGATGCCGGCGAAGGCGAGCATGAGGAACGCGAACGCCGAGGCCGCGACGGGGTGGTTCTTGCCGAGCCCTGCCCACTGCGAGAGGTGCGTCGCCTCGGCGCCGTTCTGGCGCACGAGCGAGACGATGGCGAACGCGGCGATCGTCGAGAAGCCGTAGGCGACGATGTAGAAGAGCACCGCGCCGACACCCGTGCGGTCGAAGGCGAGCACGCCGACGAGGATGAAGCCCGCGTGCGCGATCGAGGAGTAGGCGAGCAGGCGCTTCATGTCGGTCTGGGTCACCGACAGCACCGACCCGACGACCATCGTCAGCAGGGCGACGATGACGAGGGCGTTGCTCCACTCCCAGCGGGCCGTGTCGAGCCCGACGTAGGCGAGGCGCAGGATCGCGCCGAAGGCGGCCGCCTTGGTGCACGCGGCCATGAAGCCGGTGACCGGCGTCGGGGCGCCCTGGTAGACGTCGGGCGTCCACGCGTGGAACGGCACCGCGCCCACCTTGAAGAGCAGACCGACGAAGACGAGGAAGGAGCCCGGAAGGAGCAGGCCGTTCATCGCGAGCGGCGCCGTGCTGATGGCCGCGGACAGGTCACCGAAGTAGACCGACCCGGCGTAGCCGTAGAGCAGGGCCGTGCCGAAGAGGAAGAACGCTGAGCTGAACGCACCGAGCAGGAAGTACTTGAGCGAGGCCTCCTGCGAGAGCAGGCGACGACGCCGGGCAAGGCCGGTGAGGATGTAGAGCGGCAGGGAGAGGACCTCGAGCGCGACGAACATGCCGATGAGGTCGTTCGTCGTCGGGAAGAGCATCATGCCGAAGATCGCGAAGACCGTCAGCGGGAAGACCTCGGAGGTGAGGGCTCCGGCGCGCGTGGCCGCGGTCTCGACCGGCGAGCCGGGCGTCGACGCGCCGCTCGGGGTGAAGGCATCGGGCCCGACGCCACCGAGACGCTCCGCCATCGTCAGCACACCGAGGATGCCCATGAGCAGGATCGCGCCCTGCAGGAAGAGGGCCGGACCGTCGATGGCCAGCGCGAAGAGCGACCGGTTGGTCGCACCGTCCGACAGGCCCATCGTGAGGCCGATGTTGCTGCTCGCCCAGTAGATCGAGACAGTCGCCGCGACGAGACCGACCACCGCCACCGTCACCTGGACCCGCTGGCGCCGCTCGCGAGCCACGAAGGCCTCGACGAGCACGCCGACGAGGGCCGTGGCGAAGACGATGAGCAGCGGCATCACCGCCTGGTAGTTGACCTCGGACGCCTGGAACGCGGCCGGAAGCGCCGACTGGTTCGACAGAGCCGGCAGAACGGCTGCAGTCACTTCGAGCTCCCTTCGGCCGCGGTGCCGGCCGGGTTGAGGGACGGAATCGCTTGCTGGACGTACGACAGGGTCTTGTCGACGGCCGGGTTGATGAAGTTCAGCGCGATGTTGGGCAGGAAGCCGAGCACGACGAAGGCCGCGATGAGCGGGGCCGCCACGAGCTTGTCGCGCGTCGTCAGGTCACGCACCGTCGTGCCACCCGAGGACTTGCGCCACCCCTCGTCGACCGTGACGCCCTCGGCCACGAGCTCCTCCGGCTTGGGGCCGGTCATGACCCGATTGAACATCAGCAGGATGTAGAGCGCGGCGAGGATGATGCCGGAGGTCGCGATGACCGTGGCGACGGGCTGCGTCGAGAACGACCCGACGAGCACGAGGAACTCCGAGACGAAGCTCGACAGGCCGGGCAGCGCCAGCCCCGACAGGCCCGCGACGAGGAAGATCCCCGCGAGGGCCGGCGTGACCCGCTGCCATCCGCCGTAGTCGCCGATGCGCTTGCTGTTGCTGTTGTGTCGCCGCACGAGCATCGCCGCGAAGAGGAACAGCGCCGCCGTCGAGAAGCCGTGGTTGACCATGTAGAGCGTGGAACCGCCCTGGCCGACGCTGGTGAAGGCGAAGATGCCGAGCACGATGAAGCCGAAGTGGCTCACCGAGGTGTAGGAGATGAGCCGCATCATGTCGGTCTGGCCGATCGCGAGCAGCGCACCGTAGATCACCGAGATGACGGCGAGCACGACGACGACCGGGGTCGCCCACTGGCTGGCCTCGGGGAAGAGCTGCAGGCAGAAGCGGATCATCCCGAAGGTGCCGACCTTGTCGAGCACGCCGACGAGCAGCGTGGCCGTGGCCGGCGTGGACTCGGTGGCGGCGTCGGGCAGCCAGGTGTGGAACGGCACCATCGGCGCCTTCACCGCGAAGGCGAGGAAGAAGCCGACGAAGAGGAGGCGCTCGGTCGTCGGGTCGATGGACAGACCCGTGAGCCGCTCGATGAGGAAGCCGTCGGTCCCGCCCGGGCCCTGGAGGTAGAGCGCGATGACCGCGACGAGCATGACGAGGCCACCGGCGAGCGAGAAGAGCAGGAACTTCATCGCGGCGTACTGCCTGCGCGCACCGCCGAAGCGGCCGATGAGGAAGTAGACCGGGATGAGCATCGCCTCGAAGAAGACGTAGAAGAGGAAGACGTCGGTCGCGGCGAAGACCCCGACCATGAAGGTCTCGAGCACGAGCAGCAGCGCGAAGTAGGTCTTGGCGCGCTGGCCACCTCGCGGGCCGACCTCCTCGGGCACGTCGTGCCAGGCCGCCAGGAGGCAGATCGGCGTCAACACGAGAGCCATGAGGATGAGCACGAGGGCGATGCCGTCGACGCCGAGCGCATAGCTCACGCCGAACTGCGGGATCCACGAGTGCTGCTCACCGAGCTGGAACTGGGCGCTCGAGCTGACGTCGAACTGCGTCGCGGCGATGATGCCGATGACGAGCGTCACGAGCGAGAAGCCGAGAGCCATCCGCTTGGCGGTCTCGGCGCTGCCCGGCACGAAGGCGACGAACAGCGCCCCGACGAGCGGGATGAGGCCGAGGATCGTCAGCCAGGGGACGGTGGACATTGCGGTCATCAGGACATCACCCAAAGAGCACCGAGGATGGCGACGACACCAGCGAGCATCGTCAGGGCATAGGAGCGTGCAAAGCCGTTCTGCAGCTTGCGCAGGCGGGACGAGGCCCCGCCGACGAGGGCTGCGAGGCCGCCGGCGGCGCCGTCGACCCCCCTGCTGTCAGCGAAGACGAGCGAGCGCGTCAGGTGGATGCCGGGCCGCATGAGGAGGGCCTCGTTGACCTGGTCCTGGTAGAGGTCGCGCCGGGCGGCCTGCGTCATGAGGTTGCCCGTGGGCGCCGTCTGCGGCACGTCGTCGCGCCAGTAGCGCATCCACGCGAGCGCGGCGCCGGCGGCGACGAGCACGAGCGTGAGGGCCATGAGCACGGGCACCGGGATGACGGGGTGGGCCCCCTCCGGCTCGGCGCCGGTGACCGGCTCGAGCCACGAGGTGAACCACCCGGTCGGGCCGAGGATGAGGCCGAGGAAGGCCGAGCCGATCGCGAGGATGATCATCGGCACCGTCATGAGCTTGCCCGACTCGTGCGGGTGCACGTCGTCGGTCCAGCGCTTCTTGCCCTGGAAGGTCATGAAGAACAGGCGCGACATGTAGAAGGCCGTGATGCCGGCACCGATGAGGGCGGCGCCACCGAAGACCCAGGGCCGCCAGCCCTCGCCGATGAACGCGGCCTCGATGATCTTGTCCTTGGACCAGAACCCCGAGAACGGCGGCACACCGAGGATCGCGAGCCAGCCGATCGCGAAGGTGGCCCACGTGATCTTCATGGCGCCCGACAGGCCGCCGAAGCGGCGCATGTCGACCTGGTCGTTCATGCCGTGCATGACCGACCCGGCTCCGAGGAACATCCCGGCCTTGAAGAAGCCGTGCATGAGCAGGTGGAAGATCGCGAAGGCGTAGCCCACCGGTCCGAGACCGGCCGCGAGCATCATGTAGCCGATCTGGCTCATCGTCGAGGCCGCGAGGGCCTTCTTGATGTCGTCCTTGGCGCAACCGACGATCGCCCCGAAGAGCAGGGTGATGGCACCGATGATGACGACGACGAGCTGGGCGGTCGGGGCGGCCTCGAAGATCGGCGCCGAGCGCACGACGAGGTAGACGCCGGCCGTGACCATGGTCGCCGCGTGGATGAGCGCCGAGACCGGCGTCGGGCCGGCCATGGCGTCACCGAGCCAGCTCTGGAGCGGGAACTGCGCCGACTTGCCGCAGGCACCGAGCAGGAGCATGAGGCCGATGGCCGTCATGAAGCCCTCGTTGGCGTTGCTGCCCGCCGCACCGAGCACCGTCGTGAAGTCGACCGCGCCGAAGTGGAAGAACATGATGATGATCGCGATGGACAGCCCGAAGTCACCGACGCGGTTGGCGACGAAGGCCTTGTTGGCCGCCGTCGCGTAGGCGGGGTTCCAGTTCCAGAAGCCGATGAGCAGGTAGGACGCCAGACCGACGCCCTCCCAGCCGACGTAGAGGAGCAGGTAGCTGTTGGCCAGCACGAGCAGCAGCATCGCCGCGACGAAGAGGTTGAGGTAGGCGAAGAAGCGCCGCTTGTCGGGATCGGAGTGGACGTGGCCGTCCTCGCCCTTGTGGTCCATGTACCCGAGTGAGTAGACGTGGATCAGCGAGCCGACGAAGGTGATGAGCAGCACGAAGGTGACCGACAGCTGGTCGACGAGCAGCCCCGCGCTCAGCTTGAACGACCCGGCGGTGATCCAGTCGAAGAGGTTGACCTCCTGCGCGCGGTCCTCGGAGCCGCGGCCGAGCATCGCGAGGAAGACGAGCAGCCCGACGACGAAGGAGCCCCAGGAGAGCAGCGTCGCGAGCAGCGGCCCGAACCTGTCGGTGCGGCGGCCTCCGAGCAGCAGCACGGCGGCGCCGAGCAGCGGCAGCGCGATGAGCAGCCAGGCGTATGCCGTGATGCCCGTTGCCGCGTGCGCCTCACCTTCGTGCGTGGCGAGCCCGGCGGCATACGTGCTCAACGAGCTCGACGAGCTCGCGAGCGTGTGGACGAGAGTTCCCATTCTGGCCGGCGCTCCTTACAGCTTCAGCAGGTTGGCGTCGTCGACCGAGGCCGACCGTCGGGCACGGAAGATCGCCATGATGATGGCGAGGCCGACCACGACCTCGGCGGCAGCGACGACCATGACGAACAGGGCCATGACCTGCCCGTCGAGGGCGCCGTGCATCCGCGAGAACGTGACGAGGGAGAGGTTGGTCGCGTTGAGCATGAGCTCGACGCCCATGAAGACGATGATCGCGTTGCGCCTCGTCAGCACCGTGGCGGTGCCGATCGAGAAGAGGATCACCGACAGGTAGACGTAGTACATCGGGCTCACTTGGCGCCGCCTTCCTCGATCTCGCGCTCCATGTGGCGCTCGACCTCACGCAGGGAGTCGGTCGTGGCGACCTGGTCGCGGGCGACGAGGACGCGCGAGACGGACTTGCTGCTCGGCGTGCCGTCGGGCAGCAGGGCCGGGGTGTCGACCGCGTTGTGCCGGGCGTAGACGCCGGGGGCCGGCAGGCCCGCGACGTCGCGGTTGTCGCGGATGCGCTTGGCCGCCCACTCGGCCTGCGTGATGCGCGGGGTGAGGCGCTCGCGGTGCGCGAGCACCATCGCGCCCAGCGCCGCCGTGATGAGCAGGGCCGAGGTCACCTCGAAGATCCAGACGTACTGTCCGAAGATCAGCTCGGCGACGCCGGTGATGTTGCCGGGGTCGGCGTTCGTGGCGACGACCTTGTCGATGCCCGCCTGCACGGTCTTCTCGTCGACGACCGTCGCACCGATGGTGAAGAAGAGCAGGCCGGCGAGACCGACGACGAGCAGGAGCGAGGCCCAGCGCTGGCCCTTGATCGTCTCGACGATCGAGTCGGACGAGTCGACGCCGACGAGCATGAGCACGAAGAGGAAGAGCATCATCACTGCGCCGGTGTAGACGAACACCTGCACGATGCCGAGGAAGTCGGCGTTCTGCATGATGTAGAAGATGCCGAGGATGACCATGACGAGGGCCACCCCGAGGGCGGCGTGGACCGCCTTGCGCGCGAAGAGCAGCCCGAGCGCGGCGATGACCGCGATCGGGGCCAGGATCCAGAAGCCGGCGGCTTCAGCGCTGGAGGTCACGGGTTGGCCCCTTCCCGGGTCTGGGCAGCCGTGAAGTCGGCTGCGTGGGCGACGTCGTGCTCACCGGGCACGGCAGCGCCCGGGTTGCCCGGGCCCTGCGCATACGCGTCCTCGTCGGCCGCGGCGTCTCGCGAGTCGACGTAGGCGCGCTGGGCGTCCGTCGACGTCGTCACCTTGCCCTGGTAGTAGTCGCGCTCCTCGAGCCCCTCCACCATGGGGAACGGCGGGGGGAGCATGCCGCTCTGGAGCGGGGCGAGCAGCTGGTCCTTGGTGAAGATCAGCTTGCCGCGGTCGTTGTCGGCGAGCTCGTAGAAGTTCGTCATCGTCAGGGCCCGCGTCGGGCACGCCTCGATGCACAGACCGCAGAAGATGCAGCGCAGGTAGTTGATCTGGTAGACGCGGCCGTAGCGCTCGCCGGGGCTGAACCGCCCCGTGCCACCGGGGCTGTCGTCGTTGTCGGCGCCCTCGACGAGGATCGCGTCAGCCGGACAGGCCCACGCGCAGAGCTCGCAGCCGACGCACTTCTCGAGGCCGTCGGGGTGGCGGTTCAGCTGGTGGCGGCCGTGGAAGCGCGGCGCCGTCGGGCGCGGCTTCTCGGGGTACTCCTCGGTGGCCACCTTGCGGAACATCGTCGAGAACGACACCCCGAAGCCGGCGACCGGCGCGAAGAGGTCGGAGAGGAAGCCCCCGCCGCGGTCGTCCTGGCCGGGCTTGCCGCTCGAGGTGCTGCTGGCGTCGTCAGCCATGGGTCTCCTCCTTGGGGGTGGTCGAGGCGCCGGACCCACCCACGCTGCTGCTCGAGGCGGTCGACAGGACCGGCTCGGCCGCGAGGCGGGGTCGGGGCTCGGAGAGGCGCTGCCCGGGCAGCGGCGGCACCGGGTAGCCGTCCTCGAACGGGTCGATCTCCTCGGGCGGGGCCTCGTCCTCGGCGGCGGCGCGCTGGGCCCGCCGGTCGTCCCAGATCCATGCGGCGGCGAGGGCGATGACGGCGACGATGCTGACGATGACGACGGTGGCCACCGAGAGCTCGCGGCCGGCGAAGGTCAGCTTGCTGTCACCGAGGAAGCCGAGCTGCGCGCCGCGGATGAAGGCTACGGCGACGACCCACGCGAGGGTGATCGGGATGAGGAACTTCCAGCCGAAGCGCATGAACTGGTCGTAGCGCACGCGCGGCAGCGAACCGCGCAGCCAGACGAAGATGAACATGAAGAGCCACAGCTTGGCGGTGAACCACAGCAGGCCCCACCAGCCGCCGCCGAACATGTTGTCGTTGATGGCCGAGATGAACGGCGGAGCCTGCCAGCCACCGAGGAAGAGCGTGGTCGCGAGGGCCGAGACGGTGAACATGTTGACGTACTCACCGAGGAAGAACATCGCGAAGCGCATCGAGGAGTACTCGGTGTGGAAGCCACCGGTCAGCTCGCCCTCGCCCTCGGCGAGGTCGAAGGGCAGACGGTTGGTCTCGCCGACCATCGTGATGACGTAGACGGCAAAGCTGAAGAACGCCGGGAGGATGTACCAGAGCGAGCTCTGCGCCGACACGATCGCCGAGGTCGACATCGACCCGCTGTAGAGGAAGATCGCGACGAGCGACAGGCCCATGGCGATCTCGTAGGAGATGACCTGGGCGGTCGAGCGGAGACCACCGAGCAGCGGGTACGTCGAGCCAGAGCTCCAGCCCGCGAGGATGATGCCGTAGACGCCGACCGAGGCCACCGCGAGCACGAGGAGCACGGCGACGGGCACGTCGGTGATCTGCAGCGGGGTCTCGTGGCCGAACATCGAGACCGTGCCACCGAGCGGGATGATCGCGAAGGAGACGAAGGCCATCGTCGCGGCGATGAGCGGAGCGAGGGTGTAGATGACCCGCTCGGCGCGCGCCGGGGTGATGTCCTCCTTGAGCATCGACTTCATGCCGTCGGCGAGCGTCTGCAGCAGGCCGAAGGGGCCGTTGCGGTTGGGGCCCGGTCGCTGCTGCATGCGGCCGATGACGCGACGCTCGAACCAGATGACGAGCAGCGTCGAGATCAGCAGGTAGACGAAGACACCGACGGCCTTGACGAGCGCGAGCCACAGCGGGGTGTCGCTGAAGTCGGCCGTGGGGTTCTCGGTCGGCGCCAGTGCCGGCAGCCCGCCGACCATGCCGTATGCCGTGAGGGCGAGGCTCATGCCACACCACCCTTCGTGACGGCGACACGTCCGCCGGCATCGCTGCCGAGACCCGTGCGCACGGAACAGTCCTTGGAGTTAGTCGGGAGCCACACGACGCCGTCGAGCATGCCGTCGGTGACGAGCGCCGGCACGCTGACCGAGCCGGCGGGACCCGTGACAGTCACCTCGTCACCGTCGACGACGTCGAGCGCAGCAGCCGAGGCCACCGAGAGGCGGGCGACCGCCCGGGGAGCCGTGCCGGCGAGGAAGGGCTCGCCGTCCTGCATGCGGCCCGCGTCGAGCAGGGTGGGCCACGTCGCGAGGGTGAAGGCACCGGAGCCTGCAGGGGCCGCGGCGGCACGGTGGCCGTCGGGAGCGCTCGTCGCACGCGCGCCGCCCCAGGGGCCGAGCGCCTCGAACTGGTCGTGGATCTCGCGCTGCGTGCGGGTCTCGAGGAAGTGGCCCATCTCGCTCGCGAGCATGTCGAGGGCGCGGTGGTCGCTCACGGCGTTGCTCGACAGCGCCTCCCCGAAGGGACGCAGGCGTCCCTCCCAGTTGACGTAGGTGCCGGTCTTCTCCGACTGCGGCGCGACGGGCAGCACGACGTCGGCGACGGCCGTGACCGCGGACTCGCGCAGCTCGAAGGAGACGACGAAGGCGCGCTCGAGGGCGGCGGCCGCATCGGCAGCGAGATCGGCCGGCAGGTCGGCCGGGTCGACACCGCCGACGACGAGGGCATCGATGTCACCCGCCGCAGCGGCCGCGACGATGCCGGCGGTGTCGCGCGGGGTCGCGTCGGGCAGGCCGGCGACCTCCCAGACCGCGGCGACCTCGCCGCGGGCGGCGGCGTCGCCGATCGGGCGACCACCGGGCAGCAGCGCGCCGAGGGCGCCGGACTCCAGGGCCCCGCGCTCCCCCGCACGACGAGGCACCCACGCGAGGCGGGCCCCGTGGTCGGCGGCGAGGCGGACGGCAGCAGCGAGGGCACCGGGCGAGCTCGCGAGGCGCTCTCCGACGAGCACGATGCCACCCTCGGCGACCCCGCTGAGGAGGGCCCGGCCGGTCTCGGTCGAGCCGAGGTCGCCGAGCACGGCGGCCTCCTGGCCGGGGACGGCGGGCACGAGGGTGCCACCCACCTTGATGAGGCCGCGCGTCGGGTGGGACGCGACGGCATACACCCTGGTCTTGTTGCGACGGAACGCCTTGCGCAGGCGCAGGAAGACGATGGGGCTCTCGTCCTCGGGCTCGAAGCCGACGAGCACGACGGTGCGGGCCTTCTCGAGGTCGGCGTAGGAGACGCCCCCGCCGGGGGCGTCGGGGTCGTCGGAGACACCGGTCGCGACGACGTGCTCGGCGAGGAAGGCGACCTCCTCGGCCGAGTGCGGGCGCGAGCGGAAGTCGATGTCGTTGGTGCCGAGCACGACGCGCGCGAACTTGCCGTAGGCGTAGGCGTCCTCGGCCGAGACGCGGCCGCCGACGAGCACGCCGGCAGCCGTGGCACGGCCGAGACCGGCAGCCGCGGCCGCAAGGGCCTCGGGCCAGCCGACGACCTTGAGCTCGCCGCTCTCGTCGCGGACCATCGGCAGCTCGATGCGGTCCGGCAGCGTCGCGTAGGTGAAGGCCCAGCGACCCTTGTCGCAGTTCCACTCCTCGTTGACCGCGCCGTCCTCGAGGGCCATGCGCCGCAGCACGACGCCGCGGCGGTGGTCGGTGCGGATGGCGCAACCGCTCGCGCAGTGCTCGCAGACCGACGGCGTCGACACGAGGTCGAACGGCCGGCTGCGGAAGCGGTAGGCGGCTCCCGTCAGGGCCCCGACGGGGCAGATCTGGACGGTGTTGCCCGAGAAGTAGCTCTCGAAGGGCTGGTCCTCGTAGATGCCGACCTGCTGGAGGGCACCGCGCTCGACGAGGGCGATGAAGGGGTCACCGGCGACCTGGTCGGAGAAGCGGGTGCACCGTGCGCAGAGGACGCATCGCTCGCGGTCGAGCAGGACCTGCGAGGAGATGTTGACCGGCTTGGGGTAGGTGCGCTTGACGTCCTCGAAGCGCGAGACGGCGCGGCCCGCGCTCATCGCCTGGTTCTGCAGGGGGCACTCGCCGCCCTTGTCGCAGACCGGGCAGTCGAGCGGGTGGTTGATGAGGAGCAGCTCCATGACGCCCTGCTGCGCCTTGTCGGCGACCTTGGACGTGTGCTGGGTGTTGACGACCATGCCCTCGGACACCGTCATCGTGCACGACGCCTGCGGCTTGGGCATCGGTCGCACGTTGCCCTCGCGGTCGGGCAGCGCGACGTCGACGAGGCACTGGCGGCACGCGCCCACCGGGTCGAGCAGCGGGTGGTCGCAGAAGCGGGGGATCTCGATGCCGACGGTCTCGGCGGCCCGGATGACGAGGGTGCCCTTGGGCACGCTCACCGGGAGGCCGTCGATCGTCAGGCCGACGTGGTCGGGGTTCGCCGGCACCTGGGCGTTGCCGCCCTTGTCGACGGCGTTGCCCCCCGACGTCGGAGAGGTCGTGACGGTCATGCGGACACCATCCCGCTGGACTCCTTGCTCGTCGTGGGCGCCGGGAGGTCGAAGAGCACCGACTTCTCCGGCGGGAAGAGCTCGTGGGCCGGCGTCGTCATGCCGGCCTCGAACTCCTCACGGAAGTACTTGACGGCCGAGGTGATCGGGCTCGTCGCGGCGTCTCCGAGGGCGCAGAAGCTGCGGCCGAGGATGTTGTCACAGATGTCGACGAGCTTGTCGATGTCGTCCTGCGTGCCCTGCCCCGCCTCGATGCGGTTCATGATCTGGCGCAGCCACCACGTGCCCTCGCGGCACGGGGTGCACTTGCCACAGGACTCGTGGGCGTAGAAGTCGGTCCAGCGGGCGACGGCGCGCACCACCGAGACGGTCTCGTCGAAGACCTGCAGGGCGCGGGTGCCGAGCATCGAGCCCGCGGCCGCGACCGAGTCGAAGTCGAGGGGCACGTCGAGGTGCTCGTCGGTGAAGATCGGCGTCGAGGAGCCGCCGGGCGTCCAGAACTTCAGCTTCTTGCCGCCACGCATGCCGCCGGCGAGCTCGATGAGCTCGCGCATGG
Source organism: Humibacillus xanthopallidus (assembly GCF_006716675.1). GTDB lineage: Bacteria > Actinomycetota > Actinomycetes > Actinomycetales > Dermatophilaceae > Humibacillus > Humibacillus xanthopallidus_B. The sequence goes on from NZ_VFPM01000001.1 coordinate 834,608, forward strand.
TGATGCCGAGCGGGGCCTCGAACTGGCCGGGGTTGGCGACGTGACCCGAGAGGCTGAAGATGCCGAAGCCGGTCGACTTCTCGGTGCCCATGCCCTTGAACCAGTCGGAGCCCTCGAGGATGATGCCGGGCACCGAGGCGATCGACTCGACGTTGTTGACCGACGTCGGGCGGGCGTAGAGGCCCGCCGCGCCGGGGAACGGCGGCTTGAGGCGCGGCTGGCCGCGGCGGCCCTCGAGCGAGTCGAGCAGCGCGGTCTCCTCACCACAGATGTAGGCGCCGGCGCCGGCGTGCACGGTGATGTCGATCGTGACGCCCTTGCCACCGACGTTGTCGCCGAGGTGGCCGGCAGCGCGGGCCTCCTCGACGGCGCGGAGCAGCCGGCGGTAGACGTGGACGACCTCGCCGCGCAGGTAGATGAAGGCGTGCTCGCAGCCGATGGCGTACGAGGAGATGGCCACCCCCTCGATGAGCGAGTGCGGGTTGGCCATCATCAGCGGGATGTCCTTGCACGTGCCCGGCTCGGACTCGTCGGCGTTGACGACGAGGTAGCGCGGGCCGCCGTCGGGCGGGCTCATGAACGACCACTTCATGCCGGTCGGGAAGCCGGCGCCACCGCGGCCGCGGATGCTCGAGTCCTTGACGGCGTCGATGATCGCCTGGGGCTCCATCGTCAGGGCGCGGGCGAGCGCCTTGTAGCCGTCGTGGCGCTCGTAGGTGGCGAGGGTCCAGGACTGCGGGTCGTCCCAGAACTTCGTGAGGATCGGGGTCAGCGTGTCGGTCACTTGGATCCGTCCTTCCCGTCGCTCGTGCTCGCGCCGCTGCCCGTCGAGCTGCTCGTCGAGCTGCTCGGGGTTGCGCTGGAGCCGTTGCTGGAGCCGGAGGCGCCCTCGGGGGCGACCCAGCCGTGGTCCTTGGCGATGCGCAGGCCGAGCAGCGAGGCCGGGCCGGCCCCGACGCCCTCGTCGGCTCGCCCGTCGGGGAAGCCCGCCAGCACGCGCGAGACCTCCTTGAAGGTGCAGACCTTGTCGGCGCCGCGCGTCGGTCGCACGTCGGCGCCCGCCCGCAGCTCGTCGACGAGGCCGATGGCGCTCTCGGGCGTCTGGTTGTCGAAGAACTCCCAGTTGGCCATGACGACCGGCGCGTAGTCGCACGCGGCGTTGCACTCGACGCGCTCGAGGGTGATCTTGCCGTCCTCGGTCGTCTCGTCGTGACCGATGCCGAGGTGCTCGGAGACCCGGTCGAAGATGAGGTCGCCGCCCATGATCGCGCAGAGCGTGTTGGTGCAGACGCCGACGGTGTAGTCACCGTTGGGGTGGCGCTTGTACTGGGTGTAGAAGGTCGCGACGCCGCTGACCTCCGCCTCGGTGAGGTCGAGCACCTCGGCGCAGAAGCTCACGCCACGGCCGGCGACGTAGCCGTCGACCGACTGCACGAGGTGGAGCAGCGGCAGCAGCGCCGAGCGCTTCTGCGGGTAGCGCGAGATGACCTCGGCCGCATCGGCGTGCAGGCGCTGGAGGACGTCGGCGGCATACGGCGCCTTGGACTCCGGGCTGACGTGCAGGTGGCCTGAAGCGTCGTGACCGCTCAACGGTCCACACCTCCCATGACGGGGTCGATCGAGGCCACGGCGACGATGACGTCGGCGATCTGGCCGCCCTCGCACATCGCGGCCACGGCCTGCAGGTTGTTGAAGCTCGGGTCGCGGAAGTGCGCCCGGTAGGGGCGGGTGCCGCCGTCGGAGACGACGTGGCAGCCCAGCTCGCCCTTGGGCGACTCGACGGCCTGGTAGGCCTGCCCGGCGGGAACGCGGAAGCCCTCCGTCACGAGCTTGAAATGGTGGATGAGGCTCTCCATCGAGGTGCCCATGATCTCGCGGATGTGGTCGAGGCTGTTGCCGAGACCGTCGGAGCCGAGCGCGAGCTGCGCCGGCCACGCGATCTTCTTGTCGGCCACCATGACCGGGCCCTCGTTGTCCTGCAGGCGGTCGGTGGCCTGCTCGATGATCTTCAGCGACTCGTACATCTCGTCGATGCGGATGCGCAGGCGGCCGTAGGCGTCCTGGCTCGTGCGGGTCTTGACCTCGAAGTCGTAGGTCTCGTAGCCGCAGTAGGGGTCGAGCTTGCGCAGGTCGTGCGGCAGGCCGGTCGAGCGCAGCACCGGGCCGGTGATGCCGAGGGCCATGCAGCCCGCGAGGTTGAGCACCCCGACATCGACGGTGCGGCCCTTGAGAATGGGGTTCTCGTTGAGCAGCGCCTCGAGCTCGCCGAGCCCGCGCCGCACCTCGGGCACCATCTCGCGCAGGGCGTCGATGCAGCCGGGCGGCAGGTCCTGGGCCACGCCGCCGGGGCGGATGTAGGCGTTGTTCATGCGCAGGCCGGTCACCATCTCGATGACGCGCAGCAGCCGCTCGCGCTCGCGGAAGGCGACGGTCATGACGGTCGTCGCGCCCATCTCCATGCCACCGGTGCCGAGGCAGATGAGGTGGCTGCTGATGCGGGTCATCTCCATCATCAGCACGCGGATGACGTTGGCCCGCTCGGGGATCTGGTCGGTGATGCCGAGCAGCTTCTCGACGGCGAGGCAGTAGGCCGTCTCCTGGAACATGGGCGTGAGGTAGTCCATGCGCGTGCAGAACGTGACGCCCTGCACCCAGGTGCGGTACTCCATGTTCTTCTCGATGCCGGTGTGGAGGTAGCCGATGCCCGCGCGGGCCTCGGTCACCGTCTCGCCGTCGATCTCGAGGATGAGACGGAGCACGCCGTGCGTCGACGGGTGCTGCGGGCCCATGTTGACGACGATGCGCTCCTCGCCGAGCGAGGTGGCCTCGTCGACGAGGTCGTTCCAGTCGCCGCCGGAGGCGTTGAAGACGTGGGCGCCCTCGCTGGCCTGCTCGTCGGCCACGGACGTGGCGTAGACGTCGTTGTCGCCCGCGTCGGGGACCTCGGTCTGGGTGAACTCGGTGTGGGTGCTCATCAGTTGTACGACCTCCGCTGGTCCGGCGGGGGGATGGTGGCGCCCTTGTACTCCACCGGGACCCCGCCGAGGGGGTAGTCCTTGCGCTGCGGGTGGCCCGGCCAGTCGTCGGGCATGAGGATGCGGGTGAGGGCCGGGTGCCCGTCGAACTCGATGCCGAACATGTCCCACGTCTCGCGCTCGTGCCAGTCGTTGGCCGGGTAGACCGAGACGATCGAGGGGATGTGCCGGTCGTCGTCGGGGCAGCTGACCTCGACGCGGACCCGCCGGCCACCGTGGGTGATCGACAGGAAGTGGTAGACGGCGTGCAGCTCCTGGCCGGCCCGGTCGGGGTAGTGCACGCCCGAGACGCCGGTGACGATCTCGAAGCGGAGCGAGGGGTCGTCGCGCAGCACGCGGGCGACGGCCAGCAGGTGCTCGCGGCGCACGTGGACCGTCATCTCGCCGCGGTCGACGACGACCCGGTCGACGGCCTCGGCGTAGGACGCGGTGCCGCCGACGAGGCCCCGCTCGAGGTTGTCGGCGATCTCGTCGAAGTAGCTGCCGTAGGGCCGCTCGGCCGCGCCGGCGACGACGATCTCGCGTCGCAGGCCGGAGTAGCCACTCGTGTCGCCGCCGTCGTGGGCACCGAACATGCCCTTCCGGACCCCGATGACCTCGGGACCGGTGGAGGCGCCGGGTCGGCTCACCTCGAGCTCGTGGGACGACAGGCCGGAGCCCTGGTCGTGCGTCGTGTCCGCATCGCTCATGCGAGCAGGCCCTTCATCTGGTGGGTGGGGGTCGCCGACAGCGCCGCCTCCTCGGCCGCGCGGGCCGCCTTCTCGCGGTTGACGCCGAGCGGCGAGGTCTCGATCTGGTGGTGCAGCTCGATGATCGCGTTGAGGAGCATCTGCGGGCGCGGCGGGCAGCCGGGCAGGTAGATGTCGACGGGGATGATGTGGTCGACGCCCTGGACGATGGCGTAGTTGTTGAACATGCCGCCCGAGCTCGCGCATACGCCCATCGAGATGACCCACTTGGGGTTGGGCATCTGGTCGTAGACCTGGCGCACGACGGGGGCCATCTTCTGGCTGACGCGGCCGGCGACGATCATGAGGTCGGCCTGGCGCGGGGTCGCCGAGAAGCGCTCCATGCCGAAGCGGGCGATGTCGTAGTCGGGCGTGCCGACGGCCATCATCTCGATGGCGCAGCAGGCGAGGCCGAACGTCGCCGGCCAGATCGAGGCCTTGCGCATGTAGCCCGCGAGGTTCTCCACCGTCGAGAGCAGGAACCCTGACGGGAGCTTCTCTTCCAGACCCATTGCCAACTCCTTACTAGTACTTCGCCGCTGGACCCGTGCGAGGACACATCTGCACGGAGGCCCCGATCAGTCCCACTCGAGCCCGCCGCGCCGCCACACGTAGGCGTAGGCGATGAAGACCGTGAGGATGAAGAGCACCATCTCGACGAGGGCGAAGAGGCCGAGCTTGTTGAACGCCACCGCGAAGGGGTAGAGGAACACCGACTCGATGTCGAAGATGATGAAGAGCATCGCCGTCAGGTAGTACTTGATCGGCACGCGCCCACCGCCGGCCGCCTGGGGCGTCGGCTGGATGCCGCACTCGTAGGCCTCGAGCTTGGCGCGGTTGTAGCGCTTCGGCCCCACGACGAGTGAGGTGAACACCGACAACGCGGCGAACGCGAAGCCGAGTCCCAGCATGAAGAGGATCGGGACGTACGAGTTCATCCTCGGTCACGTGCCTTTCGGTCGTGCGTGTCGTGCCTGGCTTCGCTGCGGGTGCGCGGCAGGCCCATCCTAGGGGCGTCGCGCTTGATTGTGCTCGGCGTCACAAGGAGGCCTCGGAGCGTGTCGGTCATGCGTCCGGCGCCAGCCGTGAGAGGCCGTTGATGATGCGGTCGCTCGCCGCCTTGCCGCCCGGCTCGGGCAGGTTGGCCATCACCTTGAGCAGGAAGCGCATCAGCGTCGTGCGGGGCAGACCGTACTTCGTCGCGAGGCGCATGACCTCGGGGTTGCCGATCGCGTGCGCGAACCAGCGCCCCAGCGTGAAGTAGCCGCCCAGCTCGTCCTTCATGACCTTGGGGTATGCCGCGAGCACCCGCTCGCGCTCGGCGTCGGTCGGGCGGGCCATCGACTGGGCGATGAGCTCGGCGCCCACGCGGGCGGCCTCGAGGGCGTAGTCGATGCCCTCGCCGTTGAACGGGTTGACCATGCCACCCGAGTCGCCGACGAGGAGGAGGCCATCGGCATACAGCGGGGTGCGGTTGAAGCCCATCGGGAGCGCGGCTCCACGGATGGGCCCCGCCTCCTCGTCGTGCTCGAGGTGCCAGTCGGGACTGATGTCCTCGACCCAGCGACGCATGACGTCCTTGTAGTCGGTCTTCTGGAAGGCCGAGGTGGTGTCGAGGGTGCCGAGGCCGACATTGGTGCGGCCGTCCTCGAGCGGGAAGAGCCAGCCGTAGCCCGGCATGAGGATCCGCTTGCCGCTCTCGTCACGGGTCCACAGCTCGAGGTGGCTCTCCATGTAGTCGTCGCGTCGCGGCGTGCGGTAGTAGGCGCGCACCGCGACACCCATGACGCGGTCCTCGCGCTTCGTCCGTCCGACCGCGGTGGCGAGCCGGCTGGAGACGCCGTCGCTCGCGACGACGACGGGAGCGCGGTAGGAGACGGTCTCGCCGGTGGCTCGGCCGGCGTCGTCGAGGCGCTTGGCCGTGACGCCGGCGATCCGGCCGGAGGAGTCGCGGATCGGAGCGGTGACGCTCGTGCGCTCGTGGAGCAGGGCGCCCTTGCGCTCGGCGTGCCGGGCCAGGGTCTCGTCGAGCTGCGCGCGGGTGCGCACCATGCCGTAGGACGGGAAGGCCTCACCGGAGGGCCAGTCGAGCTGGAGGGTGTGGCCGCCACCCTTGATGCGGAGCCCCTGCGTGCGCTGCCACCCGGACGTGTCGACGCCGAGGGAGATGAGCTCCTTGGTCGCGCGGGGGGTGAGGCCGTCGCCGCAGATCTTGTCGCGCGGGAAGGCCGACTTCTCGAGGAGCACGACGTCGAGGCCGTGGTCGGCGAGGTAGGCCGCGGTCGCGCTGCCACCCGGACCGGCGCCGACGACGATGACGTCGGCGCGCTCCACGGAGGCACCGCCGGCCCCCGCGGGGCTCGGCGCGACGCTCGAACTGGTCATGGCTCCCTGCACGCTTCCGAACTGCTTGTGAAGATCTTCACGAACTCTCGGGGAGTCTATTCCGGCGATTTCGCGCTTGTCAGATAAGGCATGCCTAACCCTCGACAGCCCCACTCCCGAGCGGCCTCGCCATCACACCCGTTCGGGCGCGCCGGGGGCGAGGGATCAGCGCTTCGTGCCGTGGTGGAGGGCGACGACGCCGCCGGTGAGGTTGGTCCAGCCGACCTGCTGCCAGCCGGCCTGCTCGAGGGTGCGGGCGAGCTCGCCCTGCGGCGGCCACGCGCGGATCGACTCGGCGAGGTAGACGTAGGAGTCGGGGTTGCTCGACGTGCGGCGCGCCACAGAGGGGAGCGCCCGCATGAGGTAGTTGCTGTAGACGGTGCGGAAGGCCTTGTTGACCGGCTGGCTGAACTCGCAGACGAGCAGCCGGCCGCCCGGCCTGGTCACGCGGAGGAACTCGCGCAGCGCCGTGGACGCGTCGGCGACGTTGCGCAGGCCGAAGCTCATCGTCACGACGTCGAAGCTCGCGTCGGCGAAGGGCAGGCTCATCGCGTCGGCGGCCGTGAAGGCCATGTCGGGGCGGCGCCGGTTGCCGACGCGCAGCATCCCGAGCGAGAAGTCGGCCGGGACGACCTCGATCTCGCGGTCGGCCCACGGCTCGCTCGAGGTGCCGGTGCCGGCGGCGATGTCGAGGATCCGCTCCCCCGGCTTCGCGTCGACCGCCTTGACGACGGCCCGTCGCCACAGCCGGTCCTGGCCGAGGGAGAGCACGTCGTTGGTCACGTCGTACTTCTCGGCGACGGTGTCGAACATCGACGCGACGTCGACGGGCTTCTTGTCGAGCTGGGCGCGGGTCATGCGCCCATCCTCGCACCCGACGTGATGGCGGTGAGCGCTGCGGTATGCCGTCCGGCCGGCTCTGCGGGACCGGTGCCGACCGGCCGGCGCGGGGAGGTGGTGCGGCAGCCGTAGCATTGCTGGCGATGTCCACGCTTCCCGTCCCCGAAGCGCCGTCACCCGCGGCGGCCCCGACGCTCGTCGTGCGCACGGTGCCGCTCGAGCTGACGGACCCGCTGCTCACCCTGCTGCCCGCCGGCGCCGAGCCCGACGACCTCGTGTCGTGGGTCCGCCGCGGTGAGGGCCTCGTCGGCTGGGGCCGCGCCCTGACCTTCGAGTCGCGCGGCCCGGAGCGCTTCCGCGACGCGGAGGCGTGGTGGCGTGAAGTCGTGACCCACGCGGTGGTGCGCGACGAGGTCGGGCGTCCGGGCACCGGCCTCGTCAGCTTCGGCTCCTTCCCCTTCGCCGACGACTCCGCCGAGAGTGCGCGGCTCGTCGTGCCCTCGACGATCGTCGGACGCCGTGACGGGCGCACCTGGCTGACCACCGTGTCGCTCGACCCGCAGCTGACGATCCTCGAGTCCCCCACTCCCGCAAGCGATCCCGAGCCACCGCAGGGTGTCACCTTCGCCGACGGCTCGGTCTCGCCGGCCGACTACGCGCACTCGGTCGCCGAGGCCGTCGCGCGCATCAACGCCGGCGAGGTCGACAAGGTCGTGCTCGCGCGCGACCTCGTCGCGAGCGCGCAGTCCCCCATCGACGCACGGTGGCTGCTGCGACGCCTTGCCGAGCGCTACGAGAACACCTGGGTCTTCTCGGTGGCCGGTCTCGTCGGCGCCACGCCCGAGCTGCTCGTCCGCCGCGACCAGGGACTCATCACCTCACGGGTGCTCGCGGGCACCATCCGCCGCACGGGTGACGATGCGAAGGACCTCGGCCTCGCCGCGTCGCTCGCGCGCTCCTCGAAGGACCTCGAGGAGCACGAGTACGCCGTGCGGTCCGTCGCCGACGCCCTCGAGCCGCACTCGTCGTCGATGAACGTGCCCGAGGCGCCCTTCGTGCTCCACCTCCCCAACGTCATGCACCTCGCGACCGACGTCGCGGCCGTGAGCGCCGACGACGCGTCCTCGCTCACCCTCGCCGCCTCGCTCCACCCGTCCGCAGCCGTCGGCGGCACCCCGACCGCCCGCGCCGTCGCGCTCATCAGCGAGCTCGAGCACATGGACCGCGGCCGCTACGCCGGTCCCGTGGGCTGGATGGACGCCACCGGTGACGGTGCGTGGGGCATCGCGCTGCGCAGTGGCGCCTTCGCCCCTGACGACGCGAGCCAGATCAGGCTGTATGCCGGGTGCGGCATCGTCGCGGGGTCGGACCCCGAGGCCGAGGTCGCCGAGTCGACGGCCAAGCTCATCCCGATGCGCGACGCCCTCTCGGGCGACTGAGCCGGGGCCCAGCATGGTCGACGAAGGCGACCGGACGGCATACGACCTGGCGCTGCGCGTCGTGCAGGAGCTGTGGCTCGCGGGGGTGCGCGACGTCGTGCTGGCGCCCGGGTCACGGTCGGCCCCGCTCGCGCTCGTGCTGCACGCCGCCGACGCGGCCGGCGACCTCCGGCTGCACGTTCGGGTCGACGAGCGGTCGGCGGGCTTCCTCGCCCTCGGCCTGACGACGGGCTCGCGGCGTCCGGTCGCGGTCGTCACGACCTCCGGCACCGCGGTCGGCAACCTGCTGCCCGCGGTCATGGAGGCCCACCACACCGGCCGGCGGCTCGTCGTCGTCAGCGCCGACCGGCCCGACCGGCTGCGCGGCACGGGCGCCAACCAGACGGCCGAGCAGGCGGGCATCTTCGGGGTCTTCGCGCCGTGTCACGACCTCACGGCCGGCGACGGGGATGGGCGGCTGCGCGCCGCAGTGGCTGCCGCGGGCGCCTCGACCGGCCCGACCCAGCTCAACCTCCAGCTCGACGGCAGCCTGCTGCCCCCGGACCCGGACCCCGCCACCTGGTGGCGCCACCCCGACCCCGCCCCACCCGCCCGTCTCGCCGCCCGGGCTACCGAACGTGCGGGCGAGGACGGATCCGGCACCGATTTCGCCGCCCCGGCTACCGAACGTGCGGGCGAGGGCGGATCCGGCACCGATTTCGCCGCCCGGGCTACCGAACGTGCGGGCGAGGGCGGATCCGGCACCGATTTCGCCGCCCGGGCTACCGAACGTGCGGGCGAGGGCGGATCCGGCACCGATTTCGCCGCCCGGGCTACCGAACGTGCGGCCCTGGCCGGATCCAGCAGCCGTTTCGTCGCCCGGGCTACCGAACGTGCGGCCCTGGACGGATCCGGCACCGGTTTCATCGCCCCGGCTACCGAAGGTGCGGGGGTGGTGCTGTCTCGTGGGCCGCGGACGGTTGTCGTGGCGGGTGACGGCGCCGGTCCACGGGCACGGCTGCTGGCCGAATCGGCGAACTGGCCGCTCATCGCCGAGCCGACCTCAGGGGCCCGCATCGGGCGCCAGGCGATTCGCACCGGACGGTTGCTCCTCACGACCGACCTGCGCGGCGAGATCGAGCGCGTCGTCGTCATCGGCCACCCCACCCTTTCCCGTCCCGTCACCGAGCTGCTCAGCGACCCGGGTCTCGAGGTGCTAGCCGTGCGAGGTCCGGACGGCGTGGCGACCGACCCCGGACGCGTGGCGACCGTGCTCGAGGCCGTCCCGACGGTCGAGAGCCCGGACGACTCGGGGTGGTTCGACACCTGGCGCGAGGTTGACGACCGGCTCGGTGCCCTCATCGACACCGAACTGCCTCCCGACTCGCCCCTGGCCGTGGCATCAGTGGTCGGACGCGCCGTCGTGGGCCACGCGACGCTCGTCGTCGGCTCCTCCAACCCGGTGCGCGACCTCGACGTCATGGCGGTCCCGTGGCCACCCCTCCAGCACCGCTTCGTCGTCGGCAACCGAGGTCTCGCCGGCATCGACGGCGTCGTGTCTACCGCGGTCGGCGTGGCCCTCGGCCGGTCGGGCGCCTCTCGGACCATCGCCTACCTCGGCGACCTGACGTTCCTGCACGACGCGAACGGACTGCTCATCGGTCCGGGCGAGCCGCGGCCCGACCTGACGCTCGTCGTGCTGAGCGACGACGGCGGTGCCATCTTCAGCACGCTCGAGCAGGGCGACCAGCGCTACGCCAGCGCCTTCGAGCGGGTCTTCGGCACCCCGCACGGCACCGACCTCAAGGCGCTGTGTGCGGCGCACCACACGGCATACGAGCGCGTCACGGACCTCGGTCGGCTCAGCGCGGCCCTCGACGAGCAGCCTTCTGGCATCAGGGTGCTCGAGGTGCCCGTGTCGCGTGTCGATCGGCGGGGCGAGGCCGGGTGGCTCCGCGACCTCGCTCAGCGGGCCGCGTCGCGCCCAGGCCAGCGGGGCTGAGACCGCGCGCCCGGGGCGGCCGGTCAGAGCGGGTCGGGCACCGGCCACTGAGACGGCGCACCGGGCTCGGACTCGGTGGCGACCCGCACCAGCTCCGAGTTGTCGTGAGCGACGCTGCCATCGGGGAGGTATCGGGTGTCCTCGAGGCCGATGCGCACGTCGAAGCCCGAGGCCTGGGCCCACCGGAGGACGGGCCACGTCCACGCCCTCTCACCGTGCACGAGCACGGGCGCCGGCGTCATGCCCAGCGCCGCCAGGATGCGCTCGGCGGCCCACGTCCCCTCGGAGCCGGGCGTCACGCCGGGGATGACCTCGACGAGCACCCGCTCCACCTGCCACGGCCAGTTCGTCGACACGAAGGCGATCGTCGCGCGTGGGGTCCAGATGCCTGCTTCGACCCCGATTCCCTTCTCGCGCAATGCTGTCGCGATGTCCAGGGCGCCCTCCTCGTGCCAGTTGACGCTGGCGCAGTCGGGCCCACCGAGGTCGGGGCCGGGCCACTCCGAGATCTGCGCCAGCTTGGTCCGCGGGCTGTCGACGATGCCGTCCCGGGTGGTGACGCTGACCCGCAGCCCGGGGGTGAGGGCCCTGATCGCGGTGAGGGCGTCGACGACGTGCTGCGCCGCCAGCGTCTCCCAGCCGTGGTCGTCGCGGGGGTGCACGTGCACCATGGCCGCTCCGGCCGCGACGCAGCTCGCAGCCGCGCGGGCCAGCTCGTCCGGGGTCACCGGGATGGGTGGGTGGGTGCCGGGGGGCCGGTCACCGTTCAGGCAGGCGTGAATCATCGGGGGCTCCCGTCGGCCAGCAGGGCATGGCACCGGACGAGCCGGTCGCGCCACCAGCGCTGCCGGTCGGCAGGGGCGGCAAGCTCGAGGAGGGCGTCCGGGTCCGGCTCGGCACGTCCGGGAGCGAGCACGCCGCGCGCCGGTCGGATCGGCAGGCGGGCGACGTCGCGGGTGAAGAGGCTGACGGTGCCGAGGCCACACGCGTGGTGGAGATCGGGCAGCGCTGCGGCGAGCGCGACCCCTGCCGCGATGCCGACACTCGTGTCGAGTGCCGACGACACGACAGCAGGCAGGCCGCACGCCTCGACGATCTCGAGCGCTCGGGCGACCCCGCCGAGCGGTGCGACCTTGACGACGACGAGGTCGGCCGCAGCGAGGCGGGCGACGAGGAGCGGGTCATCGGCCTTGCGGATCGACTCGTCGGCTGCGATCGGAACCTCGATCCCGTTGTGCGCCAGGGTCTTTCGAAGCGTGGCAAGCTCCTCGACGGTGGCGCAGGGCTGCTCGGCATACTCGAGGTCCTGGGCCGCGAGCTTGCCCAGGGCCTCCACGGCCTGCTCGATGGTCCAGCCGCCATTGGCGTCGATCCGGATGCGCGCCGAGGCACCCATCCGGTCGCGCACTGCCGCCACCCGGTCGAGGTCGTCGGCAAGGGTCTGGCCCCGCTCGGCGACCTTGACCTTGGCCGTCGTGCACCCGTCGAAGCGGGCGAGCACCGCCGGCACCTGGTCGGGACCCACCGCGGGGACCGTCGCGTTGACGGGAACGACGTCTCGGCGCGGAGCCGGCCACGCGGCATACGCAGCCTCGAGCCCGGAGGCGAGCCACCGCGCCGCCTCGAGGTCATCGTACTCGGCGAAGGGGGCGAACTCGCCCCACCCCGAGGGGCCCTCGAAGAGCACCGCTTCGCGGACGTCGACGCCGCGGAAGCGCACCCGCATCGGAAGTGCGACGACATGGGCTCGCTCGAGCACGTCAGTGAGGTCGGGCAGGGCGGGCGAGCCGGTCATGCCCCCATCATGACCGACCCCGCTGGACCTGTCGGCGACATCCGGGGGGCGGCAGGGGCGCCTGGCCGTCAGCGGGTCTCGGGGAAGGCCACGTGACGGTCGTGGTGCGCGTCGGGGAGCGGGTATGCGAGCTCATCGAGGGTCCGCGGCGACCCCGAGGTGCCCACTGGGTCATGACTGCGTCGGGGTGCGCCGCCGCAGAGGTGGCCCCGCCCAGCGCGGTGCGGCAGGAACCACAGGAACCCGACGAGCCACCACAGCCCGTGGCCCGACGGGCCGAGAGCGATGGCGATGAGCACGACGCCGGCGATGATGAAGTTGCGAGGCGAGAACACGCGGTCTCCTCCGTCCGTCGGGGCCGGTCGACCCCGTTCTCCGTCGACGGTAGGCGCGCCGGTGGAAGAGGACCCGGCCCCTCTGTCAGCACCTGGCCCTGACAGATGTCATGGCGACGGGGTCAGTCCCCGCGCTTCGAGCGCGTCGAGGTCCCGCACGGCATACCGGTGGTGCTCCCACTCCTCCTCGAGGATGGTGCGCAGGCAGGAGAGCACGGTCTCGGCGACGTCGGGGTCGTGTGGGTTGCGCCGCGGCTCGGAGAGAGCGGCCGGGGTGAGACCCGCGATGAAGTCACGCACCATCGCCTGGCGCCCGGACCGAGCGTCCATGACCTCCTCGAACGGCGGGATGACCACCGAGAACGCGGACTCGTCGTAGGCGTCGCTGTCGTGGTCGTCGTTGGGGAGGCCCGCCGGGTGATAGGGCTGCTCCCGCTCGAGGATGGCCCTGCCGAGCCAGACGTCCGTCGCCATGACGAGGTGGCGCAGCGTCTGGGCCAGCGACCACTCCCCGTCGACCGTCGCATCCACCGAGCCGGGCGGCATGGCCGCGGCCCGGTCGAGGGTTGCCGCCCAGGCCGCTTCCACCGACGCCCAGGCGGAGCGCAGGCCTTCGGGGTCCGCCGCGGCGCGGGACTCGCGCCCCGGGAAGCGGTGGTTGAGCTCGGCATCGACGAATGGCACGACGTTGACGCCGTTGACGAGCAGCCGGCCACCGTCCTCGAGGAGCCAGGGGGAGTCGATCTCCATCCGAGCGACATCGCACCCCCGCACGACGACGTCGCTCAGGTCGCAGCTGACAAACCTCGCCTCTCGCAGGGAGCGGTTGCGGAAGGTCTCGCCGCTCAGGCTCTCGGACGCGACGTCCGTGTGGCTGTCCGTGAGGCTCCCGGTCTCACTCGTCGTCTGACTCTCGGTCACGTTCTCGGCCATGGGTCGACCATGGCAGAAACCGCCGACAGCGTCACTGCTCACGCGATCCTCGCGGTCGATCGGACCGGGAGCTGGTCGAATATGATGCCGTTCCCCCTCATGTGCGCGTCGTCCGACGAGGCCGGCGACCTGACGGCCGACACCGCGACCGAGTCGAGCGCGGTGTCGGCATGATGTCGCAACGGAGCCGGGATCACCCGGCGAGGTGGCCCCATCGCGATGCGAGCTCGCGCCACGGAGCGGTCTCGACGACCCGGCCGCCGTCGAGCACGACGACCCGGTCGGCCTGCGCCAAGGCGGCGGCCTTGCTCGTCGCGCCGATGACGGTGGCGCCGCCGGAGCGCAGTGCGGCCCACAGCTCGATCTCTGTGGCGGCGTCGAGCGCCGACGAGACGTCGTCGGCCAGCAGCACGTCGGCCTCGCAGGCGAGCGCGCGGGCGAGCGCGAGTCGCTGCACCTGCCCGCCGGAGAGCCTGACGCCACGGTGCCCGACCAGAGCGTGCGGTCCACCGGCCTCGGCGACGTCGCGCTCCATGCGCGCCGCCGCCAGGGCGGGCTCGACCTGCCGGTCGGCGTGGTCGAGAGCGATGTTGCCCGTGAAGCTGCCCGAGAGCACCCGTGGGACCTGCGCGATGTGGGACACCCGGCCGGGTCGCAGGTCGACCTCGGGCTCGGCCAGCACGTGGCCGTTCCACAGCACCTCGCCGGTGTGGGACGTGAGCCCCGCCAGCGCCGAGAGCAGGCTCGACTTGCCCGAGCCCACCTGACCCAGCAGAAGCACCAGCTGGCCCGCCTCGACGGTGAGGTCGACGTCCTCCACACCGATGGTGCCGTCGTCGTGGATCGCCGTCAGATGCTGGAGGCGGAGGGTGCGCAACGGGTCGCGCTGCCCCGGCTGCGGCGCGTCGGCGGTGCCGCGCACGAGGTCCATCCCCGGCGGCACGTCCATGAGGTCGCCGCCGCCGGCGAGCTCGCTCGTGGCGTTCATCCACGCGCGCACGCCCGGCGCCTCGGTGACCACCGAGCCGGCGACCCGGCCGAACCAGTCGAAACCGCTCACGGCGTTGGCGACGAGCAGGGTGGTGGCGAGAGGCCACGTGCCGTGCAGGAACCCCGCCCACGCGGCGACGACACCGCACTGGACCATGACGACGGGCACGCCGTCGAGCAGCGCCTGCACCCGGTGCTCGCGGACCGCCGCGTCGACGCGGCCGCCGTCGACCCGGTGCAGGTGACGGTGCACCTGCGGCGTGGCCGCAGCGAGCTTGACCGTGCGGATCGACTCGAGCGCCGAGACGAGGGACCGCCCGAAGTCGGCGCGAGCCGTCGACGCGGCCGCGGCCGAGCGGCCGGCCACCGGTCGCCCGAGGGTCGAGGCCAGCGCCGAGGTGACCATGACGACGAGCAGGACCGCGCCCGCGAGCCACGTGCCGGCGATGAGAGCCGTCACCGAGGCGACGACGAGGCCGTTGACGAAGTCGACCCACCGGTCGGTGTAGCGCGCGAGACGGTCGGCATCCATCGTGCGGGCGACGACCTCGCCGGGCGGGGTGCGCACGAGCCGGCGCTGCGCGGTCTGGCCCGCGAGCACGGCGGCGCGCACCCGGAGCCGGACCTCGACCCACCAGTGGGGATAGGAGCGGAACGCCTGCGACAACAGGAGCGGGCCGATGACGAGTGAGACGACGAGTGCGGCGATGCGCCAGCCGGGATTCTGCCCGGCCTGCAGATCGGTGACGACGAGACCCCAGACCCACCCGGTCACGGCGCCGAAGGCGCCGGTCAGGGAGGCGAGGAGGAAGAGGGACGCGCCGACCAGACCCCACTGCGGCTGGATGCGCACCGCGTGGAGGACCTGCCGTGCCAGGCTCGGCGTCGGAGCCAGCGCCGGTGGCGGCGGCGGCGTCGTGCTGCGCCGCACCGAACCGATCGCGGCGTCGTCGTGGTGGTGGTCCTCGACGGCAACCTCGTGGGCGGCCGCCTCGAGCAGCCGCCGGAACGGCCCGTCGCCGGTGGCCAGGCGAGCACGCGGACCGTGCTCGACGACGCGACCGGACTCGAGCACGGCCACCTGCTCGGCCCGCTCGGTCGTCGAGAGCCGGTGCGCGACGAGGATGCCCGTGCGTCCCGAGATCAGCCGGTCGGCCGCGCGCACGACGCGTGCCTCGGTGACGGGGTCCATGCGGGCCGTGGCCTCGTCGAGCACGACGACGCGAACATCACGCACGAGCAACCGGGCGAACGCGACGAGCTGCTCCTCTCCTGCCGAGAGCGTCGTGCCACCCGGCCCGAGCATGGTGTCGAGACCGTCGGGCAGCCCCGCCACCCAGTCGGTGAGGCCGAGCTCGGTAACCGCCGCCTCGACGCGCGCTCGTGGCACGTCGCCGAAGAGCGTCATGTTCTCCGCGAGGGTGCCGGCGAGCACCTCAGTGCGCTGGGTGACCACGCCCACGGCGGCGCGCAGCTGCTGGAGGTCGAGGTCGCGCACGTCCATGCCTCCGAGCAGCACGGTGCCATGCGGCGGCTCGACGGCCCGGGAGAGCAGCGACGCCAGCGTGGACTTGCCCGAGCCGGTGCGTCCGACGAGCGCGCAGGTGTGCCCGGCGGGGACGAGAAGGTTGACGTCTCGCAATGCGAACGTCCCTGTGCCATAGGTGAACTCGAGGCCGCAGAACTCCACGTCGAGCGGGCCGTCGTGCAGCGGCAGGCCGCCGGTCGGCTCGGCCGGCGAGGCGAGCATCGCCCGGAGTCGCAGCACGGCGCCGAAGCCCTCCTGCAGGTCGGGCAGGTGACGCGCGAGCATGTCGACGCCACCGACGAACATCGTCGTGACGAGGAAGAGGGTGACGAGCCGGGACGTGGTCAGGTCTCCGGCGAGCACGAGGGCCGCACCGACGACCGCGACCGCAGCGAGCGCGCCGTGGAGCAGCCCGCCGCTGCGGCGGGTGATGCGCGCCTCGACCCGCAGCACCCGGTCGAGCGCCGCGTGCACCCGAGCGGCCATCCTCGCGTTGCGGCGCAGCACGTGGGCCTGGCCGAGCGCGGTGCGCAGGTCGTCACGGGCAGCGACACCCTCCTCGGTGGAGGCGGCGTGGTCGGTCCAGGCGGCCTCCTCGACGACCTTGCGCTCGGCGACCTGCGGCAGGAGCGTGCGCACGACCCACCAGGTCGCGAATCCGGTGAGGGGGAAGAGGACGGCGGCAGGCCACCACGCGATGCTCGCGACGACCCACAGCGGGCCCGAGGCGAGCAGGGTGCGCACGGCCTGCCACACGCCCCACCGCATCAGCTGGCCGACCTCCCACGTGTCGTCGTCGATGCGGTCGAGCACCTCGCCCACGGCCTGCTCGGACAGCTCGGAGAGGGGCTGGGCCATCGCGGCGTCGAGCAGGTCGGCGCGCAGCCTGCCCTCGGCCCGGTCGCAGACCGTCGCCCAGATCGTCTTGGCGACGGTGTCGATGAGCGCGCCGCCGACGACGCACACCGCCAGGAGCACGACGAGGGTCGCGGTGGCGTTCTCGGCGAGGCGGCCCGCGACCATCGACCCCAGCGCGGCCGCCACTGCGCCCAGGAGGGACATCGAGAAGCACACGAGGGTGAGCGGACGTCGGACCCGTCGCCAGTCGACGGGCACCCGGTCGGCGGGCAGCACCACAGCACGCGAGCCCCCACCCCGTGTCGTGCCCTGCGTCTCGTCCTGCTCCACCTTCGTCACCGTCACAATGACAAAACGCTACAGATCGGCACCGACAGCCCGCCTCCCGTTTTCCCGAGCCGCCCCACCACGCGCCCACCAAGGCGGGACGCCGCGCCCACCCCGCGCCCGCGCAGCGAAGACGCCCGCGACCGGGCCTCTCAGCCGAGGCGCACGTCGCGCGGGTTCTCCACGGCGACGGCGATCCGGTCGAGGAAGCGCTGAGCCATCTCCGGCAGGGCGTCGAGTGCGAACCAGCCCGCCTCGGTCGCCTCGTCGTCACCGGGCGCCGGATCGCCCGAAACCCACCGGCACCGGAAGGTGTGGTCGAGGTACTGCCCGAGGTCGCCGTTGACGTGCGTGACGACGCCGGTCGCCGACACCCACACGAGACGCTCGACCTCCGCGACGACGCTCGCCTCCTCCGCCACCTCGCGGACCGCGGTGACGTGCGGGTGCTCCCCCGGGTCGACGATCCCCGTCACCGGGGTCCACGCGCCGTTGTCCGACCGCCGCACGAGCAGCACCTCCTGAGGCGCCCCAGCACCGTCAGCTCCCCCAGCCCCGCCGGCTCCCCGAGCCGCGCCGGCTCCCCCGGAGTCGCCGGCTCCCCCAGCACCGTCGCGCAGCACGACCGCCGTGACGCCCGGCATCCACAGCAGCTCCCGGCCGACCATGGTGCGCAGGTGGGAGACGTAGGGAGGGATCGGCATACGGGCGAGGCTAGCCCCGTCGGTAGGGTCGGTCCGTGAGCAGCGAGCGCAGCGTGTCCGACATCTTCGACCCGACCGAGTGGGAGGCCGTCGAGGGCTTCGAGCTCACCGACATCACCTACCACCGCCGCCGGGCGGTCGCCGGGCGCCCGCACGCGGAGTCGGGTGTCGTGCGCATCGCCTTCGACCGGCCCGAGGTGCTCAACGCCTTCCGGCCGCACACCGTCGACGAGCTCTACCGCGCGCTCGACCACGCCCGGATGACTCCCGACGTCGGCGTCGTGCTCATCACCGGCAACGGCCCCAGCCCCAAGGACGGCAAGTGGTCCTTCTGCTCCGGCGGTGACCAGCGCATCCGCGGCCGCTCGGGCTACCAGTACGCCGAGGGCGAGACGGCGGACACCGTCGACACGGCGCGCACGAAGGCCCAGGGCGGACGCCTGCACATCCTCGAGGTCCAGCGGCTCATCCGCACGATGCCCAAGGTCGTCATCGCCGTCGTGCCGGGCTGGGCGGCCGGCGGCGGCCACTCGCTCCACGTCGTCTGCGACCTGACGATCGCGAGCCGCGAGCACGCCCGTTTCAAGCAGACCGACGCCGATGTGGGCAGCTTCGACGCCGGCTACGGCAGCGCCTACCTTGCCAAGATGGTCGGCCAGAAGTTCGCTCGCGAGATCTTCTTCCTCGGTCGCACCTACTCGGCCGACGACATGCACCGCATGGGCGCCGTCAACATCGTCGCCGACCACGCCGACCTCGAGCGCGAGGCCCTCCAGGTGGCGACCGAGATCATGGGCAAGAGCCCCCAGGCGCAACGCATGTTGAAGTTCGCCTTCAACCTCACCGACGACGGGCTCATGGGCCAGCAGGTCTTCGCCGGCGAGGCGACCCGCCTCGCCTACATGACCGACGAGGCCGTCGAGGGCCGCGACCAGTTCCTCGAGAAGCGCGAGCCCGACTGGTCACCCTTCCCCTGGTACTTCTGACCGCGCCGCTGGCGGACGGTCGTATGCCGCGTGGCCCGGCCCGCGGCACACGACCGTCCCGAGGTCAGCCGCCGGAGGCGGAGCCGCCAGAGGCGGCGCGACCGAGCTCCTCCGTCGTGCGACCGCTCAGCTCCTCGACCGTCACGCGACGGGTCGACCCGTCGCGGAGGGTGACGGTCGCGCCGGTGATCTCCGGTCGGCTCGCGGCGTTCTCCCGAGCCTCGGTCGTGGGCGCATCGGGCCACCAGGCCCCGAAGTGCCCGTCGCTGACCGTCGCCGTGACCGGCCCCTGCGCCACGGACTCGAGCACGACTCCGACGACGTCCGAGCCCACCTGTCCGGTGACTCCCCGGATGCTGCCCGAGGGGGTGCTGTAGACCGCGCCCAGGTCGCCGTGGAGGGAGGTGGGCGGCACCGCAGGAGCCGGCGGCGAGGCGGCGGTCGCGGCGCTCCCACCGGAGGCGACGACGTGCCCGTCCTGGACGTAGCAGGTGATGGCAGAGGGCGAGGGCCGTGAGTCCGACTCGTAGACGAGGACCAGGGAGCCACGGGCCTCGGTGAGGACCGGACGCAGACCGGACAGGTCGGTGCCGTCGTCACGCGACACGTCGTCGCGCACCCACTCGTCGCGCACCCACTCGTCGCACGCCGCCTCGGCCTCGGCGGCCGTCGCCGGCGAGAGTGGCCGGGGGGTCGCCGACCACGCGAGCGCCTCTCCCCCGCCGAACAGACGGGGTGCAGCAATCGAGCCGACGGCCACGAGGGCGACCGCACCTGCCACGGCCAGCGCGCGGCGTGCGATCGGACGAGCCGGTGCGGCACGACCCCCGGCGGGGACCGGCTGACCAGCCGGGGCCGACACGACCCGCCGCAGGATCGCCCGGGCCGCCTCGTCCTGTGCGACGTCGAGGTGCCGGTCGGTCTCGGCGGGGTCGAGGGCACGGAGGGCCGCGCCGAGGTCATGGCCACCGGGCCGGCGCGCGGTGAGGGGGGACGGGGCGGGGCTCATGTCGTGCTCCTTCGGGACGTGGTGGCGACGGATCCGCGACTCGCGGGAGAGGTCTGAGGGAGCGCCCCGGCGTGGGCGCGGAGGGCCCTCCGTGCCCGGCTCAGCCTCAGCCGGTAGGCGACGGGCGAGATGCCGAGCACTCGGGCAGCGCGGGGCGCATCGAGCCCGTCCCAGACCGTGAGCGCGAGCGCCTCCTGGTGGACCGGGGACAGGCGCGACCAGGCCCGGGCGAGGTCCACCCGCCCGGCGACGAGATCCGGGTGCTCGCCACCCTCCGTCGGGTGGGCCGACGCCGGCTCCTGCGCGATCCGCACCGCGAGCGCCGCCTGCCGCCGGTCGCTGCGGCGGGCGTTGAGCATGACACCGCGGGCCACGCCGAAGACCCACGCGCGGGCGTCGTCGGCATCCCGGGGCAGGTCCTCGAGCCGGCGCCACACGACGACGAACGTCTCGGACACGACGTCGTCGGCGTGGGACGGGTGGACCCGGCGCTCGGCGAAACGACGGAGCGGGGTGTACGTCTGCTCGAAGAGCGTGGTGAAGCAGCGTTCGCGGTCATCGCTCGGCGGACCGGTGTCGTGTCCACCGTCCGGCGGGCTCTCGTGTGTGCTCATGTCCAGTCCTGTCCGGCTACGCGGCAGGTGTGTCAGCTCGTCGGCTGGTCCCTTCGTCAGCTCGTCGGCAGTGACGCCATGAGGGCCACGGTGGCGTCGACGATCTGGCGCTGGGCGTCCTCGCGACTCACACCCGGCGTGCCGTCGCCGGGCTGCTCGCCGTAGTCGCCGAAGAAGGCGTGCACACCGCCCTCGACGACGGTGTATGCCGCGTCGCCGGGCAGGTCGACCCGGCTCGCCTCGATGTCGGCGGGCGTCGCGAGCGCGTCGGCGGAGCCCGAGATCGAGGCGACCTGAAGGCCGCTCTGGGCGAGCGACCCGAGCGGGTAGGAGGCCCAGAGCACGAGGCCGCGGACCGTGTCGGTGTGCGAGCCGGCATACGACGACGCCGCGACGCCGCCGAGGCTGTGGCCGCCAACGGCCCACGTTCGGACCTCGGGGTGGGCTGCGATGGCAGCGGCCGGGGCGTCGATCGCGAGGAAGCCGATGTCGAAGGGCTGCTTGACGATGACGACGAGGACGCCGCTGCGGCTCACCTCGGTCAGCATCGGCACGTAGGCCCGTGGGTCGACGCGCGCACCGGGCTGGAAGACGAGTCCCCTTGTCGCAGAATCGGTCTCGGGAGTCAGGGTGATCGTCGTCGTGGCGTCCGTGACGCGCACGTCAGCCGTGCCCGACATGGCGGCGATCGCGGGCGGGGTGGCCGAGAACGGCACGAGGTAGACGAGCGAGCCGACGACCGCGACGGTCGCCACCCCCGCGAGGGTGCGGCCGAGCACGCGTGGCCAGCGCCGCCGTGACGGAGTGCCCGCTCGAGGGCCGCGCCGGTGCAGGAGGAGTGCTCGCACGACGAGCAGGGCCCCGACGACACCCGTCGCGACAAGGGTGACCAGGTGCGCCGGATGACCGGCGCGCAGCACCGACCAGCTGATCGCGGAGAACCACGCCGCGGCGCCGAGCAGCACGCAGCCCAGCAGTGCCGACCAGACCACGGCGAAGCGGGTCGTGCGAGGGCTCGGGTCGGGCGGGGTCGGCGCGTCGCTCACGCCGCGAGCGTATGCCGCCGCGCGCCTCAGGGACGCGAGCCCGGGTGCCCGGGTGTCGCGGGACTGACCCGGGTGTCCGGGGCCCGGCAGGCCCGCCGACAGGGGAGGATGATGAGGTGGATCCTCGCGACGACGGCACCGGCGGGCAGGAGCGACCCGCCCGCGCCGGTGACGGCGCGCCCGACGTGCCCGACGTGCCCGACGTGCCGGAGGGCGGCCGGCCGGCCGGCTTCCAGCGGCGTCCACGCGAGGCAGCGGCCGACGCGACCCGCGCCGTGGGCCGCGGCATCGGGCGGGCCGCGACGGGAGCCGTGCACGTGACGGCCCGCTCCGGCCGGTATGCCGCTCGGCGGGTCCACGCCTACACGCACGCCGGCGGCGCCGGCGAGAGCGGTCTCGCACGGATGACCGAGTTGCACGCGAGCCACACCGCGGGTGACACCGTGATGATGCTCGCGCTCGCCGGCATCCTCTACCTCAACCCCCAGACGGCGCAGGCCCGCAGCGAGGTCGCCGCCTTCCTGCTGCTGACGATGGTGCCCTTCGTCCTCCTCGCGCCGTTCATCGGCCCCCTGCTCGACCGCTTCAGCCACGGGCGGCGCTGGGCCATCGGCACGACGACCGCGGTGCGGGCCTTCCTCTGCTGGGTGCTCGCGGAGGCGATCGGCGGCAACAGCGGGTGGCTCTTCCCGGCGGCGCTCGCCTGCCTCGTCGCCTCGAAGGCCTACAACGTCACCCGGGCGGCGGCCGTGCCGCGCCTGCTGCCCCCCGGCACGACGCTCGTCGCGGCGAACTCCAGGGTCTCGATGGCCGGTGTCGTCGGAGCGGTGATCGGTGCCGCCGTCGGTGGCCTCGCCCTCCTCGCCGGCCCGGCGTGGGCCCTCCGGGCCGCTTTCGTGATCTTCGCCTTCGGCACGGTGCAGGCCATCCGGCTCCCGGCGCAGGTCGACTCGGCGGAGGGCGAGCTCAACCCGGAGGACACCGTCCCGATCCGCACCCGACCGGAGGGCGCCGGGGCGGTGGGCACCGCAACGGTGGGCATGGTGGGCACGGTGGGCACGGAGCCGGCCACCCGGCATACCCCCGCGGTGGAGCGAGGCGACGACGAGGCGCTGACGGTCGACTCGCTCGGCCCGGTCGGGCGCTTCCGGCGGCGCAAGGCGGCGATCCCGTGGCCGGTCATGCACTCGATGTGGTCGACGGGTGGCACGCGCGTGCTCACCGGCTTCTTCATCCTCTACCTCGCGTTCCTCACCAAGGAGGCGCCGATCGACGGGCTCAGCGGGCCGCTCGTGATCGGTCTCGTCGCCGTCGCGATCGGCATCGGCAATGCGCTCGGGAGCGTGCTCGGCGGAGTCGTGCAGGCCACCCACCCCGAACGCACGGCGATGCTCTCGGTCCTCGGCGCCACGGTCGTGTGCATCGCGACGGGCATCTGGTACGGCATCTGGACCCTCGTGCTCCTCGGCTTCGCGCAGGGGCTCTCGGCCCAGCTCGCCAAGCTGTGCTTCGACGCACTCGTCCAGCGCGACGTGCCCGAGCGGGTGCGCACGTCGGTCTTCGGCTGGTCGGAGACGATGCTCCAGATGCTCTGGGTCGTCGGCGGCGCCCTCGGCATCGTGCTGCCGCTCGAGCCGCACATCGGCTTCTCGGTGTGCGCCCTCGCCCTCGTGTGGACCATCGTCATGGCGGCGCGCCAGCGGCGTCGCGCCGAGCTCGACCCGCCCCGCTCGCCGTCGCGGCTGCGTCACCCACGCCGGGCGTGAGCCCCTGCGGAGCGCTCCCGGGCGCACACGGCAGAATGCCGTCATGACCGGAGCGGCTCTGCAGCCCCTCGCCGTACCCCTGGGCGACGACGTCCTGTCGCTGCTGCCCCGTCTCGAGGCCGCTCTCGAGGGTGGCGCCCCCGTGCTGCCGTATGCCGCGGGCTCCCCCGTGCCCCTCATCGGCCGTCACGATCCTGCCGACCTCCCCGACGGGCTCGCGCTGGCGGTGGGCACGTCCGGCTCGACCGGCCGGCCGAAGCGGGCGCTGCTGACCGCCGAGGCGTTGTCGCGCTCGGCCTCGGCGACCCACCAGGTGCTCGGCGGCAGCGGGGCGTGGCTGCTCGCCATGCCCGCCCACCACATCGCGGGGCTCCAGGTGCTCCTGCGCTCGATCGCCGCCGGCACCGACCCCGTCGTGCTCGACCTGCGCGACGGCTTCACGGCCGCGCGATTCGCCGAGGCCACCGCCAAGCTGAGGCCGTCGGGAGCGGCCCGGCGCCGATACACCGCTCTCGTGCCCACGCAGCTCGGCCGGCTGCTCGACGACGAGGCCGGACTCGAGGCCCTGGCGGCCTATGACGGCGTGCTCGTCGGCGGCGCCGCGACCCCGACCGCCATGGTCGAGCGCGCCCGGGCGGCGGGGGTGGCCCTCAGCCTGACCTACGGCATGAGTGAGACCGCCGGGGGCTGCGTCTACGACGGGATGCCCCTGCCGGTCAGCCGGGCGCACGTCGACAACGACCGCCACGTCGTGCTCGGCGGTGACACCGTCGCCCACGGCTACCTCGGCGAGCCGCGGCTGACCGCCGACGCCTTCACGGTCGACCCCGACGGCGTGCGGTGGTTCCGCACCGACGACCTCGGCCACTTCGACGACGACGGCCTGCTCGTCATCGACGGTCGCGCCGACGACGTCATCAACAGCGGTGGCCTCAAGATCAACCCCGGCGTCGTCGAGGACGCGATGTCGCGCCACCTCGACGACGTGGTCGACGTCGTCGTGCTGGGGCTGCCCGACCCCGAGTGGGGCGAGAGCGTCTGCGCCGCGGTCACCCTGCTCGACCCGACCGGGCATCTCACGACCCGTGAGGTGCGCGAGAGGCTGCGCGGCATCCTCCCCGAGGCCGCCCTGCCGCGACGCGTGCTCGTCCTCTCGAGCATCCCCCAGCGCGGCCCCGGAAAGCCCGACCGCGCCGCGATCCGGCATGCGATGCAGGAGCGGGCCTGACCGGTGGCAAGATGGGGGCATCCCCACCAGGTCCGACCAGGCGCCGCCAGGTGCCGACAGGGCTGCGAGGTGCCAAGGCGCCGACCCGAGGAGTTGCCGTGCTGCGTGTCGTGTTCATCGCCATCGTGGTGTTCGCGACGATCTACGCGCTCGTCGACTGCATCCAGACCGACCGACGCCAGGTGCGCATCATGCCCAAGCCCGTGTGGCTCCTCGCCGTGCTCGTGCCGGTGGCCGGGCCGCTCGCGTGGTTCTTCGGCGGGCGCGCGACCGCGCCTGGTGGCCCGACCCGCGGGTCGGGTGGGCGTCCTACCGGTCCGCGGGGGCCCGACGACGACCCCGACTTCCTGCGTCGCCTCTGACCCCCGTGTGTCGCCGGGGGTGGTGACAGCGCACGCCTGCAGGTGACGGCAGAATGACCGCTGACGCGCCCCACGCCCCACCGACCCGACGCGAAGGACACCTCAGGACCATGGCCACCCTCTCCCAGTGGATCGAGGGTGCCCGGCCCCGCACCCTGCCCGCGGCCGTGTCGCCCATCCTCGTCGGCACGGGCGCGGCGTACCAGACCGGGCACATCGTCTGGGCCTACGCCATCCTCGCCCTCGCCGTCGCCCTGCTGCTGCAGGTCGGCGTCAACTACGCCAACGACTACTCCGACGGCATCCGCGGCACCGACGAGGTGCGGGTCGGGCCCGTGCGCCTCGTCGGGCAGCGACTGGCCGAGCCCCGCTCGGTCAAGATCGCCGCCTTCACGGCCTTCTTCTTCGCCGGCCTGCTGGGGCTCGCCCTCGTCGGGCTCTCCGGTCTGTGGGTGATGATCCCGATCGGTGCCGCTGCGATCCTCGCGGCGTGGTACTACACCGGCGGGTCGCGGCCCTACGGCTACCTCGGGCTCGGCGAGGTCTTCGTCTTCGTCTTCTTCGGCCTCGTCGCCACCCTCGGCACGATGGCGACGATGACCTCCCTGACCGCAGCCGGCTGGTGGGGAGCGATCGGGGTCGGGTCGCTGGCCTCGGCCATCCTCGTCGCCAACAACCTGCGCGACATCCCGACCGACCGCGAGCACGGCAAGCGGACGCTCGCGGTCCGCATGGGCGAGCGTGGCACGCGGATCTTCTACGTCGCCCTCGTCGCGGTGGCCTTCGTCATGACCGGCCTCGCGTCCTTCACCTCGCCGTGGGCCCTGCTTGCCGTCCTGGCCGCGCCGTTCATGGTGAAGCCCATGCAGGCCGTCGTCGGTGGGGCGACCGGTCCGGGGCTCATCCCTGCCCTTGCCGGGACCGGCCGCTTCCAGCTCGTCTGGTCGGCGCTGCTCGCGGTCGGCCTCGCCCTCGGCAAGGTCTAGTCGGCCTCGTCGTCGTCGGCCACGTCGTCGTCGGCCTCGTCGTCATCCTCGTCGTCGGAGGGCTGGAGCGATGCGAGCTCCGGCACGAGCTCGTGCCGCTGGCGGAAGGTGTCGAGGATCGCGAGGAGCACCGCCGCCACCGGGATGCCGATGACGGCCCCGATCGCGCCGAAGAGCGCAGCACCCGCGATGACCGAGCCGAGCGCGACGGCAGGGTGCACGTCCATCGTGCGCCGGCTGATCTTCGGGGTGAAGACGTAGTTCTCGAGCTGCTGGTAGACGGTCGCGAAGAGGGCGATCCACACCGCGTTGATCGGCTTGTCGAGCAGGGCGAACAGGGCCGGCAGCACGACTCCGATGTAGGTGCCGATCGTCGGGATGAACTGGCCGACGATGCCGGCGAAGACGCCGAGGGGCAGCCAGAAGGGCACGTCGATGAACCAGAAGAACGCCGCGTGGAAGAAGGACGACAGGGTGGCGAGCAGGACCTTGGAGACGACGTAGCCGCCGGTCTTCTCGACCGAAATCGTCCACACGGTGATGAAGACGTGCTGGAAGCGCTGCGGCAGCCACGACCCGATCGTCTGGCGCAGCCGCGGGCTGTCCGCCGAGAAGTAGTAGGCGAAGACGAGGATCGTCAACGCGTCGAAGATGAAGGTCAGCACCGAGCCGAAGATGCCGAGGATGCCGCCGCCGTACTTCCCCGCGAACTCCCCGATCCTGCTCGGCGTCAGCTCGAGCGCGTTCTGGATCTGGGCGATGTCGAAGGAGGTGTTGAAGGTGCTGTTGACCCAGTCGAGGGCCGCGGTGACGGCGCTCGGCAGCTGCTGGCCGAGCTGCGAGAGCTGCGAGAGGAAGACCTGCCCGAAGAGCTCGGCCAGGGCCGCCGTGATGATGAGCATCGCCAGCATCGTGAGGCCGGTCGCGACCCCCCGCCGCATCCCCCGGTGCGCGAGCCACAGCACCGCAGGCTCCATGGCGATGGAGAGCAGCCACGCGAGGAGCAGCAGGAGCAGGAACGAGCTCATCGCCTCGAAGGCCCACGTCGCGATCGAGAGGCCCACGAGGGCGGCCAGCACCGTGAAGACGATGCGGCGCACGTTGGCCGACGGGATGGCGATCCACTGCGGGTGGTGCTCGGAGTTCGCGCCGAGGCGACGGGCCGCCTCGCGCCGGGCGACGGTGCCGTGCTCGGCGGCATCCGCGTGGTGCCCGACGTGGTGGACACCGGAGTGCGGCGTGGGCTCGTGGCCTCCCTCGGGCGGGAGCTCGTGGCCCAGCTCGTCCTCGGGCGCGGGTCGTGTCACAGCGTCGAGCCTACGACCACAGCAACCCGCCGCTGCGTCGCCCACGCCTACCAGTTGGCTCGCGGGCGCCGCATCTCTCCCACGGCACAGGCAAACCCGTCCGAGCGGACGCCGGGACGGGTCGGCGGGTCAGCGCTCGCTGCGGGGGCGCTCCTCGCTCGGCGCGTCCGAGATGAGGTCGGCGGGGCGCTCGGCGTCGACAGCCGCACCCGTGGAGCCCGCACCGGTCGGACCAGAGGCGGTCGCCGCCGGGCCTGCCGCGGCGAGACCGGGCGTCGGCTGGCCGGCGATCTCGGCGTCCTCGTCGGCCTCGTCGCCGCTGGCCTGCGCCTTGGCAGCGAGCCTGGCCTCGTGGCGCTCGACGAGCTTGGCGGTCATCTCGTCACGCATGCCGCGCAGGAGCACGTAGGACAGCGCCGCCGAGGCGATCGCCGACGCGGCGAGCAGCAGCACCGGGTTGTCGCGCAGCCCGATGAGCCAGAAGAGCAGGACGAAACCGAAGAAGATCAGCAGCCGCAGCACGGTGTAGCGGGCCACGTCACCCCACCCCGGAGTAGTTGTGCATGCCGACGAAGGTCGACACGAGGTTGACGAGCGTGAAGTTGATGATGACGCAGACGAAGCCGACGAGAGCGATGAGCATCGACTTGCGGTGGTCGACGCCGGCCGTCGCGCGCGAGTGCATGTAGGCGGCGTAGACCGTCCAGATGACGAAGGTCCACACCTCCTTGGGATCCCACTGCCAGTAGGCGCCCCACGCCTGCTTCGCCCAGATGGCTCCCGCGATGAGCGTGAACGTCCAGAGGATGAAGGCCACCATGTTGAGGCTGTATGCCGTCCGCTCGAGTGCCGCTGACGACGGCAGCGACTCGACGAAGTTGGGCTTGGCCGGCGGCTTCTCCTCGCGGTGCAGGCGCACGAGGTAGACGATGCCGATGGCGAACGCGATGGTGAAGAAGGCGACGGCGATGAAGGCCACGGACACGTGGATCGCGAGCCAGTAGGACTTGAGGGCGGGCATCAGCTCGCCGGCCTCGGTGTAGAGCACGGAGAGCGCGAGGCCGAGCACGAGCAGGATCGGGCCGACGACGAAGACGCCGAGCCACTGCCAGTGGTTGCGCTTGGCCAGGAGGCTGTAGGCGACCCCCACTGCGGCCGCGCCGGCGGTCGCGAACTCGAACATGTTGCCCCACGGCGGACGCGAGACCGCGAGGCCGCGCATGACGACGGACGCGACGAGCAGCGCCGTGCCGAGGTAGGTGAGCATCAGGGCGATGTTGCCCCGCTGCCGGCTCTGGGTGCTCTCCTCGAACCCGGGCCCGGCGGCATACGGGCTCCGGCGCTCGGGTGCGCCCGGGGCACCGGCCCCGACGAGGACGCCCTCGCGCACCTCGGCGCGCTCGGCGAACTTGGAGTCGGCGACCTGCGGGGCACGCGCGGCGAGGTGCCACGTGAAGGCCAGCATGGCGAGCGTGTAGACGATCATCGACGCGTAGAGCGCGGCGTTCGCGTTGGAGGCGAGGTTCACGAGCGGTCGTTCCGTTCTGCGAGGCGGTCGTGCACGGCCGCGACGATCGCGGCGAGCCCGGCGTCGGAGTCCTTGGACAGGCCTCCGATGGAGACCACGGTAGCCGGTCGTCCGTCGTCACCCGAGGGGCTGTCGACCCCTGCGGCCCCCGGCCCGGCGGCCCGGACCCGCACGAAGACCCGGCGGCGCTTGATCGTCAGCCCGAGGATGAGCCCGGCGGTGGCGAGGACGGCGCTGACGAGGCTGATCGGCGCACCCGGGTCGGTGCGCACCGACAGGCCCGCGAAGCGCTTGACCGAGTCGAAGGTCACCGTGCCGCGGCCGCCCGGGATCTCGTAGGTCTGGCCCGGCTTGAGGCGGATGAGGGCCGGCGACCCGTCGGCCTTCGTGACCTGCGTCATCTCGTCGGTGTTGAGGGTGTAGACCGACTGGGGCGCGTCGCCGGGGAAGAGGTTGCCCTCCCAGATCGACAGGGCGACCTCGGGGTCCTTGGCGTCGGGGAAGAGCGAGGCGGGGCCGTGCACGAAGGTCGGCTCCGCCGTCGGCAGGAAGAAGCCGGTGAGGCCGAGCTGCTTCGGCGAGGCGGACGGCACCTTGATGACGCCCACCGAGCGGTAGTTGCCGTCCTGGGGCAGGAAGGGCGTCGCCTCGCGGTAGAGGATCTCGCCCTTCGCGTCGCGCACCGTGATGACGGGGGTGTAGCCGTTGCCGAGCAGGAAGATGTCGGCGCCGTCGACGGTGATCGGGTGGTTGACCGACACCGACTCCTTCGTCGCCGCGGCACCGGGCTCGCGCTGGAGGGTCGTGTAGGCCGTGAACTCCTTGGGCATGCCGAAGCCGCGCCCGGGGGCCTCGTTGAACTGCACGTCGAGGCGGTCGAGCCCGAGGACGAAGGGCGGGAGGCTCTCGGTGTCGACCCAGGGGCCGGGCGAGATCGTGTTGTAGGTGCCGGCCGACGAGGCGAACTTGTCGCCCTCGGCGAGGATGATGTCGCCGCGCCAGCCGAAGACGTGGCCGACCGCCATGCCGACGATGATGCCCGTGAGCGCGAGGTGGAAGACGAGGTTGCCGGTCTCGCGCAGGTAGCCAGACTCGCCGGAGAGGCTCGTCGCGTCGTGGGAGTGCAGGCGGAACCGCTTGCCGCCCAACACCTCCCGCGCGACGGCGAGCGCCTCGTCCTGCGACAGGTCGGTGACGACCTCGGCGTGCTCGTCGAGCCGCGAGAGCCGGGCCGGAGCGCGCGGCGGCGTGGCGCGCAGCGCGGCGAGGTGCACCCTGGTGCGCGGCACGATGCAGCCGACGAGGGAGACGAAGAGCAGGAGGTAGATCGCCGAGAACCACGGCGAGGAGTAGACGTCGAAGAAGCCGAGCCGGTCGAGCCACGGAGAGGTCGTGGGGTTCTGAGCGATGTAGTCGGCGACGCGGCCGGCATCGATGTTGCGCTGCGGGAAGATCGAGCCGGGCACGGCCGCCACCGACAGGAGCAGCAGGAGGAAGAGCGCGGTGCGCATGCTCGTCAGCTGGCGCCAGGCCCAGCGGACCCAGCCGAGCGCGCTGAGCCTGGGCAGCGACGGGTCGGGTTGGGTGCGCTTGCGCGGCCGCGGCGGGGTCTCGGTCGTCATCTCAGATCGCCACCTGGAAGCCGCTGACGAGCTGTACCTGGAGCCACACGATGACGTCCTCCCAGACCCCGGTGACCATGAGCAGGCCCACCGCCACGAGCATGACGCCACCGACCGTCTGCAGTGCCCGGCGGTGCTCACGCAACCAGTCGCTGGCGCGGCCGGCGCGCTCCCAGAGGGCGGCCATGAGCACGAAGGGCAGGCCGAGGCCGATGGAGTAGACGGCGGCCAGTGCGAGGCCCCGGCCGATCGAGCCCGACTGCGCCGACAGCGGCGCGGCCATCGCCTGGATGGCGCCGAGGGTCGGGCCCATGCACGGCGACCAGCCGATGGCGAAGGCAGCCCCGAGCAGCGGAGCCCCGGCGAGACCGGCACGCGGGCGCCAGCTGACCGGTGCGGCATACGACCGGCCGAGGCCGAGGAACATCAGGCCCATGACGAGCACGACGGCGCCACCCACGCGCATCAGCGCAGCCTGGTGCTCGCGGAAGGCGAGCCCGATCGTCGACACGGCCGCGGCGGCGACGAGGAAGACGGCGGTGAAGCCGAGCACGAAGAGCACCGCGCCGAGCACGAGCCGGCCGCGGGAGCGCCGCTCGAGGGAGACGTCGGACAGTCCCGTGACGTAGCCGAGGAAGCCGGGCACGAGCGGCAGCACGCACGGCGAGGCGAACGACACGAAGCCGGCCACGAGGGCCACGGCAGCCGCGATGACGAGCGAGCCCGTGGCGATCTGCGCGTCCATGGGGGTGCCTCAGGCCCTCTCGTCGATGGCGTCGTCGATGAGACCGAGGAGCGTCGTCGTCGTGACCGGCCCGGAGACGCGGGCGGCGATGCGGCCCTGCGCATCGAGCACGAGCGTCGTCGGGGTCGCGGACGCCTTGCCCTGGAGGGAGAGGATCGGCACTCCCCCGTCGTAGGCGAGCGAGGGGTAGGTGACTTTGTTGGCCTTCTGGAAGGCGAGGCCGGTCTCGGGGCTCTCGAGCTTGTCGAGGCCGACGAAGTCCACCTTCTTGCCGTCGGCCTGGACCTTCTCCCACGCCTTCTGCAGCGCCGGGGTCTCCTCGATGCACGGCGGGCACCACGAGCCCCACACGTTGACGACGACGACCTTGCCGGCCCGGTCGGCGAGGCTCCAGGGCTGGCCCTCGAGGGTCGTGCCCGACAGCGCGACCGGCGCGCCGCGCTCGGAGACCGCGAGCTGCTCGATCGAGCCGTCACCGGCGACGTAGCCCTTGCGGTCTCCCGAGCGGGCCTGCTCCTCGACCGAGTTGGGGTCGGTCGAGCAGGCCGCGGTGACGGTCACGAGACCACCGGCGATGGCGAGGGCGCCCCACCTCAGTGCGGTGCGCCGGGCGGGTTGGCGCATCAGGCGCCCACGCTCTTGCTGGCCTGCCCGAGGAGGGCGCCGGCCGGCTCGGAGTAGGTGATCGACGAGAGCTCCTCGCCGGAGTACGTGAGCGAGGTGAGGGAGGCGAGCGTGCACTCCCGGTGGCGCGGGTCGTGCCAGAGGTGGTGGCCGGCGAGCTTGTTGCGCGCCGTCCAGATCGGCAGCTGGTGGCTCACGATGACGGCCTCGTGACCGTGGGCGGACCGACGGACATCCTCGATGGCGGCGATCATGCGCGCCGCGATCTCCTCGTAGGGCTCGCCCCACGACGGCTTGCGGGGGTTGCTGAAGAGGTGCCAGTTGCGCGGGTGGAGGAGGTCGGCCATGCCGACCGAGCGACCCTCGAAGTGGTTCGCGGCCTCGATGACGCGCTCGTCGGTCTCGATCGGCAGCTCGTGGTCGGCGGCGAGGGGCGCTGCCGTCTGCTGGGCGCGCTCGAGCGGCGAGGCGACGACGTGGGTGATGTCGTTGGGCTCGAGGTGCCGGGCGACGACCGTCGCCATCTGCTGCCCGAGGTCGGAGAGCCGGTAGCCCTCGAGCCGTCCGTAGAGCAGTCCCTCGGGGTTGTGGACCTCCCCATGGCGCATGAGGTGCACGACCGTCAGCTCGGGGGCGTCGGCCGTCCCGTCCGCTGGCATCCCGGTCGTGCTCGCACTCATGGTCGACAGTCTCTCAAACGCGCAGGCCAGGACCGAATCCGCTCCGGCGGGGTGGGGAGGGCGGCGTGCCCGAACAGGGCGGGCGGCACGTCGGCGGCAGGTGGACGCCACCGGACGGCATACCGGCTGGGTCGTAGGATCCGCGTCGTGTCGTGGTCACTGTGGCTCACCCTCGTCGCCGCCGGCGCGCTCATCTCGTTCACCCCCGGGGCCGGCGCGATCAACACGATGGCCAACTCGCTCGGGTCCGGGTGGACGCGTTCGATCTGGGGCATCCTCGGGCAGCAGGTCGCACTCGTGGCGCACATCGCCATCGTGGCTGCCGGCGTAGGGGTGCTCGTCGCGGGCTCACCCGTGCTCTTCGGCGTCATCCGGTATGCCGGTGCGGCCTACCTCGTCTATCTAGGTGTGCGCCAGTTCCGTTCTCGCGCAAAGGCGGTCACCATCGGCGAGACCGAGCCGGAGGCCGCGGGGTCGATGTTCCGCCGGGGGCTGCTCGTGAACCTCACCAACCCGAAGGCCGTCGTCTTCTTCCTCGCCTTCATGCCGCAGTTCATCGTCACCGACCGTCCGCTGCTGCCGCAGTATGCCGTGCTCGCCGCCACTGTCGTCGCCATCGACGTCGTCGTCATGTGGTTCTTCTTCGCCGCGGCCGCCCGCGGGCTCGGGCGCCTCGCCCGGCGCGAGAAGGGGCAGCGCACGCTGAACCGGGTCTTCGGTGGCCTCTTCGTCGGCGTCGGCGTGCTCCTCGCGACCGTCCACTGACGGTGACGCGGGTGACATCGCTCACCTCGCATCCCCATCCCGGGGCCTCCCCGCGCAGCCCGCACACACACCCACCTTCGTTCGCGGTGGTCGCGGCGCCCACGTGGGGGTCGCGACCACCGCGAGACGGCCGTCAGACGAGCTCGGGGACGTCGAGGTGGGCGACGGCGAGCGAGAACTCCCCCACCTCGGTGATACGCATGCCCGTCTCCTGGGCGAGGTCTGCCCGCAGTCCGATGGCGGCGTCACGCGTGACAGCCATCGCCGGCTCCGAGTCGTAGGTCACGGTGAGGCAGCCGCGCCCCGACGGCCGGTCGACGAAGAGGCTCGCGCTGCAGAAGCCCTCGAGCTGCTCGACGTGCGGCATGATCCCCATCTTGAAGGCGTCGATGACCCGCTCGACCGCTGCCGGGTCGCAGGCGGTCCACGTCACCCGCGCGCAGGCGCCGTCAGCCGCGCGGTGGTCGCGGTGGAGGTAGGCGACCTCCCACTCGTCGACGGTGGCCTCGCCGCCCATCATGGCCGCCGCCTCGGCGCGCATCGACATGACGGCTCCGGCCGTGGCCTTCATCGCGTCCTCGTCGCGCCACGCGGTCGTCACGATGCAGCGTCCGGTCGCGCGGTCGGCGAGCACGGACATCCCGATGCACCCCTCCATCGCCCTGACCTTCGGCATCACCACGTCCCGCGCGTGCGAGATGCCCGACTCCATCATCCCCGGCTGGCCCATCACGGTCGTGGATCGTGCGTGCACGGCCCACCTCCCTCACTCGAGGCGGCACCCCGACGGCGCCGCCGTCACCGACCAGCGTCCTCCTCGACGTGGCACCTTCACAATGCCCAGCAGGACCCGGCCGTATGCCGTCCGGCGCCCGCGCGCCGCCCCCTCCCCCGGTTGGAGGTCATCCCGGCCCCCGCGTGGCGGCCGGGATCACCTCGAACGGAAGGTGGAAGGGGTGCCTCAGTCCGGGGTGGCTGCGGCACGGGCGGCCGCCGGGAGGGCGCTGAGCACGTGGTCGACGGCAGCATCGTCGTGCGCCGCCGAGACGAACCACGACTCGAAAGCGCTCGGCGGCAGGTGCACGCCCTGCCCGAGCATCGCGTGGAAGAAGCGGCGGAAGGCGTCGGTGTCCTGGTCGCGGGCGTCGTCGTAGCCGGTCACGGCTGCGTCGCGGAAGAAGACGGAAAACATCGAGCCGGCCCACTGGATCGTGTGCGGCACCGACGCGCTCGTCAACGCTGCCGACGTCGCGTCGGCGATGGCGCGGCTGACGACGTCGAGCCTGGCGTAGACCTCCGGGGTGCAGCCGCGCAGGGTCGCGAGGCCGGCCGCCGACGCGACGGGGTTACCGGAGAGCGTGCCTGCCTGGTAGACGGGACCCTGCGGCGCCAGCATGGCCATGACGTCGGCTCGGCCACCGAAGGCTGCCGTCGGGAAGCCGCCGCCCATGACCTTGCCGAAGGTGTAGAGGTCTGCGGCGCCGGAGGGGTGCTCCTCGAGCCCGTGGTAGCCGGACGGCGAGCAGCGGAAGCCGGTCATCACCTCGTCGGAGATGAGCAGGGCCCCGTGGTCGGCGGTGATGCGGCGCAGCCCCTCGGTGAAGCCGGGCGCCGGAGGCACGACCCCCATGTTGCCCGGCGCCGCCTCGGTGATGACGGCAGCGATCTCGTGGCCCCGCTCTGCGAAGGCCGCCTCGAGCGCCGCGAGGTCGTTGTAGGGCAGCACGATCGTCTCGCCGGCGCTCGACCGGGGCACCCCGGCGGAGTCGGGCAGCGCGAAGGTCGCGACGCCGGAGCCGGCCGCGGCGAGGAGGGCGTCGACGTGTCCGTGGTAGCAGCCTGCGAACTTCACGACGACGTCGCGGCCGGTGAAGCCGCGGGCGAGTCGCAATGCCGACATCGTCGCCTCGGTGCCGGAGTTGACGAGACGCACCTGGTCGACGGGATCCATGCGCGAGACGATCTCCTCGGCGAGCAGCACCTCGTTCTCCGAGGGTGTGCCGAACGAGAAGCCTTTGGCCGCAGCGGAGTTCACCGCTTCAAGCACGTCAGGGTGCGCGTGCCCGAGGATCATCGGGCCCCACGAGCAGATGAGGTCGACGTAGCGGTTGCCGTCGACGTCGGTGAGCCACGGGCCGGAGGCGCTTGCCATGAAGCGCGGCGTGCCGCCGACGGCGCGGAAGGCTCGCACCGGCGAGTTGACGCCGCCCGGGATGACCCGGGTCGCGCGCTCGAGCAGGGCTGCGGACGCCGGGACGTCGGTGGTCGGCTGGGGGGTCACGATGGGCGAGCTCATGACCCCAGTCTCCCAGCCGTGCGCCGGGACCCCCACCGCCCCCTCCAGTCGAGTGCCCACTTCCCCACCGTCAGGAACTGAGCACTCGACGCCGGAGAAGTCGAGTGCCCACTTCCCCACCGTCAGGAACTGAGCACTCGACGGTGGAGAGGACGAGGGGCCCCGGTCAGCGGCCGCTCGTGCCGTCCGGGTCGAGGTGGTCGCGCACGATCGCCATGGCGTCGCCGATGGCCTGGAACTGCTCGGGCGTCATGATGTCGACGAGGTTGTCGCGCACGCTCTCGACGTGCACCGCCGCGATGTCACGCACCGCGGCGAGGCCGCCCGGGGTGAGCACGAGCTCGACCCCCCGCTTGTCGTTGGCACACTGCTCGCGCGTCACCCAGCCGCGGTCCTCGAGGCGCTTCGCGGTGTGCGTCAGGCGGCTGCGTGACTGCACGACCATCGAGGCCAGCTCCGACATGCGCAGCCGGTGGTTGTCGCTCTCGGAGAGCATCGAGATGATCTCGTACTCCGAGAGCTGCAGTCCCGACGCGTCGAGCGCGTCGTCGAGGGCCCTCTCGAGCAGTCGGGTGCCACGCAGGATGGCGCGCCAGGACGCCTGTTCCGCGTCGCTGAGCCACCGCACGTCGCCACGACCGCCATCCCCTGTTGCGGGCGCCATGGTGTCACCTCCACTCTCAACTGCCGATCGTAGTGGTGTCAGGCCAGCCATTCGGCGACGTCGAGGGCGAAATACGTCAGCACGATCTGTGCCCCCGCCCGGCGGATCGAGGTGATTGACTCGAGCGCGGCCCCCCGCAGGTCGATCCAGCCGTTCGCGGCGGCCGCCTGGATCATGGAGTACTCCCCCGACACCTGGTATGCCGCGACCGGCACCGACGCGCGCTCCGCCGCTGCTGCGACGACGTCGAGGTAGGACATCGCGGGCTTGACCATGACGATGTCGGCACCCTCGGCGATGTCGAGGTCGATCTCGCGGAGCGACTCGACGATGTTGGCCGAATCCTGTTGGTACGTACGGCGATCGCCCTGCAGGCTCGACTGCACGGCCTCGCGGAAGGGCCCGTAGAACGCGGACGCGTACTTCGCGGCGTACGCGAGGATCACGGTGTCGGTGAAGCCCTCGCTGTCGAGCGCCTCGCGGATCACGGCGACCTGGCCGTCCATCATCCCCGAGGGTGCGACGACGTGCGCTCCGGCGCGCGCCTGCGCGACGGCCATCGCGGCATACAGCTCGTTGGTGGCGTCGTTGTCGACCCGGCCACGGTCGTCGACCACGCCGCAGTGGCCGTGGTCGGTGAACTCGTCGAGGCACGTGTCGGCCATGACGACGAGATCGTCACCGACCGCGTCCCGCACGGTGCGCAGGGCGACGTTGAGGATGCCCTGCGGGTCGATGCCCCCGCTGCCGGTCGCGTCCTTGTCACGGTCGCGGGGCACGCCGAAGAGCATGATGCCGCCGAGACCCGCGTCGACGCATCGCCGCGCGACCTCGACGACGCTGACCAGAGTGTGGTGCACGACGCCGGGCATCGACGCGATCGGCGCCGGCGCGTCGATGCCGTCGGCGACGAAGACCGGCAGCACGAGGTCGCGCGGGTGCAGCCTCGTCTCGGCGACGAGGGACCTCAGGGCCGGGGTCTGCCGGAGCCGGCGCGGCCGCTCGATCATCGCGTCGCCCCGTCCTCAGCGGGCGCGGCGGCGGGACGCCGGGCGCTTGTCGCTCGGACGCTGGACCGGCTGGCCTGCCTCCGCCGCCGCGACGGCGAGGCCCACCCCGTGCCCGGCGAGGGCGTCGACGAGGCTGATCGCCGACGCCTCGGGGGCGAGCACGTCGACGCGCAGCCCGTGCTCCTGCGCCGTCTTGGCCGTGGCCGGTCCGATGCAGGCGACGACGGTGGCCGGGTGCGGCTTGCCGGCGATGCCGACGAGGTTGCGCACCGTCGAGCTCGAGGTGAAGACGACGGCGTCGTAGTCACCGCCCTTGATGGCATCGCGGATCTCGGCCGCGGGGGGCGCGGCGCGCACGGTGCGGTACGCCGTCACGTCGTCGACCTCCCAGCCCATGTCGCGCAGGCCGGCGACGAGCGTCTCGGTCGCGATGTCGGCCCGCGGCAGCAGGACCCGGTTGATCGGGTCGAGCACCTCGTCGAAGGGCGGCCAGTCCTCGAGGAGACCGGCGGCGGACTGCTCGCCGCTCGGCACGAGGTCCGGGTTGATGCCCCACTCGCGCAGCGCGGCGGCCGTGACGCCGCCGACGGCCGCGACCTTGAGCCCGGCGAAGGCACGCGCGTCGAGGCCGAACTCCTCGAAGCGCTCGCGCACCGCCCGCACCGCGTTGACCGACGTGAAGCCGATCCACTCGTAGCGTCCGGTGACGAGGCCCTTGACGGCCTTCTCCATCTGCTGCGGGGTGCGCGGGGGCTCGACGGAGATCGTCGGCACGACATCGGCCGTGGCGCCGTAGCCCTCGAGCCGGTCGACCATCGGACCGGCCTGCGCCTGCGTCCGCGGCACGAGGATCTTCCAGCCGAAGAGCGGCTTGGTCTCGAACCAGGAGAACTCGTCACGCAGGTCGACGTTGGGAGACACGATTGCCATGGTGGCACCGAACGCCTCCTTGCCGCTGAAGAGCCGCTCGACGGCACCGAGCGAGGTGGCGACCGACGACTGGTTCACCGTCGTCGCGCGCTCGCTGAGCGCCACCGGCGACTCCGCCGAACGGCCGGCGGCCAGCAGGCCGGCCAGACCCGCCCGGATCGACTCGGGTGCACCCACGAGGACGACCGTGTCGTCGCTGGAGGCGTATGCCGTGAAGTCGAGACCGCGGTCGACGCTGAGCACGTGGAGCGCACCGGACGCCTTCGACGTGAGGGGCACACCGGCATACGTCGGACCTGCGGTGACGGCGGAGACACCCGGCACGACGTCGAAGCTGAGGCCGGCCTTGCGACAGGCGCGGACCTCCTCGACGAGGCCGTTGAAGGTGGCCGGGTCGCCGTCCATGAGGCGGACGACGAGACCGGACGGCCCGACGGACTTCGCGGCCTTGACGAGGAGCTTGGCGCGCACGGCCTGGGTGAGCTCCTGGCCCTGCTCGCCGTGGCCGGCGTCGATGATCTCGACGTCGGGGCGTGCGTGACGGCGGACCTCGGCCTCGCTCGTCACGCGGTCGAGGATGACGGCGTCGGCCGCCGCGATGAGGTCGCGGCCGCGGAGGGTCAGCAGTCCGGGGTCACCGGGACCGGATCCGACGAAGGCGACGCGTGCCGGCGTCGTCGGAGCCGAGGTGGCGGGCGCCGTCGTCTCTGACGGCTGGTGGGTACGAGTCACGAGACATGCTCCGAACGGTGTGGGGCGCGGTCTGGGGTCGGGGCGACGGCCCCGATGGCGGTGGTGGTGGTGAGGTCGGCGGCGCCGTCCTCGAGGAGGATCTGGGCGAGCCGGGCCCCGAGGGACTCCGGCTCGGTGTAGGAGCCGACGAGCGAGCGCCGCAGCTCGAGGCTGCCGTCCTCGCTGCCCGCGAAGGCGCGCAGGGAGAGCTCGAGCCCGTCGTCTCCCTCGACGACCTCGGCCAGCGCTCCGACAGGGGCGGTGCAGCCGGCCTCGAGGGTCGAGAGCAGGGAGCGCTCGGCGATCACGCAGGTGCGGGTGTCGGCGTCGTCAAGCGCCGACACGGCGGCGACGACGTCGGCGCGGTCGGCGCGGCACTCGACGGCCAAGGCGCCCTGCCCCGGCGCCGGCAGCACCTGGATCGGGTCGATGACCTCGGTCGCCTCGGCGAGGCGGCCGAGCCGGGCGAGGCCGGCTTGGGCGAGCACGACGGCGTCGAGCTCGCCGGAGGTGACGAAGCGGATGCGGGTGTCGACGTTGCCCCGGATCGGGCGGATGTCGAGGCCGAGCCCCAGCGCCGCGAGCTGCGAGGCGCGCCGGGGCGAGCCCGTGCCCACGACGGAGCCGACGGGGAGCTCACCGAGGGTGAGGCCGTCACGCGCGACGAGGACGTCGCGGCTGTCCTCACGCAGCGGGACCGCTGCGAGCACGAGCTCGGGGTCGGGCGCCGTGGGGAGGTCCTTGAGCGAGTGGACGGCGACGTCGATGCGACCGTCGTGCAACGCCTCGCGGATCGCCGAGACGAAGACGCCGGTGCCCCCGATCGTCGTGAGCAGCGCGCCGCTGCGGTCACCCTCGGTCGTGATCTCGACGAGCTCGACCTCGTGACCGAGGTCGGTGAGACGGTCGGCGACCCAGCGTGACTGCGTGGTCGCGAGGGCGGAGCGGCGGGTGCCGAGGCGCAGCGTGGTCACGGGGTCACCCGCTTCGGCGGGTGCGAGACGTTGGCGACGTCCTTGGGCTCGAGGTCGAAGAGCTCGCGCAGGGCGGCGGCGTAGTCGTCACCGCTGCCCTCCATGGCGAACTCCTTGACGCGTCGGGTCGGGGTGTGGAGCAGCTTCTCGACGACACGGTGCACCGCGAGGGCCACCTCGGCGCGGGTCTGCTCGTCGAGGTGCGGCAGGCGCTGGTCGAGGCGCTCCATCTCGGCGGCGACGAGGCTCGCCGCCCGGGCTCGCAGGGCGGCGACGGTCGGGGTGACGGCCTTCTCCATGCGCCGCGTCAGGTAGTCGGCCACCTCGGCCGTGACCAGGGCGCCGACCCGGCCGACCTCGGTGCGGTCGGCGCGGCCCTCGAGGAGACGCCCGAGGTGCTGGAGGTCGACGAGCGTGACACCGGGGGCCTGGCCGGTCCACGACTCGGCGGGCTCGACGTCGCGAGGCAGGGCGAGGTCGACGACGACCTGCGGGCGACCGCCGCGGAGGCGGGCACTGCGGGCGAGCACCTCACCGGTGATGACGTGACCGACGGCGCCCGTGCACGTGATGACGAGGTCGCTCTCGGCGACGACGTCGGGCAGGTCGGCCCACGGGCGGGTGCTGCCCCCGGTGGCACCGGCCAGGCGCTCGGCCCGCTCGCTCGTGCGGTTGGCGATCGTCAGGGAGCCGATGCCGGCCCGGCTCGTCGTGGCTGCCGCGAGGCCGCTCATGCTCCCCGCCCCGATGACGGCGGCGCTGCGCTGCGTGAGGTCGCCGAGCTGCTCGGCGGCCTGCTCGAGGGCGATGTGCACGAGCGAGACGCTGTGCTGGTCGATGTCGGTCTCGGCGTGCGCGCGCTTGCCGACCCGCAGGGCCTGCTGGAAGAGCGCGTTGAGCGACTCGCCGACCTGGCCGTGTGACTGGGCCGTGGCGAGCGCGTCGCGCATCTGCCCGAGCACCTGGGCCTCCCCGACGGCCATCGAGTCGAGCCCGCAGGCGACCGTGAAGGCGTGAGCGACCGCACCCTCGTCGTGGCGCACGTAGAGGTGGTCGGCGAGCACCTCGGCGCGGTGGGGCAGGTCGTTGGCCGGCGCGGGAGAGGAGGGCTCGGAGGAGACTCCGGCAGCGAGCGCGAGCGCCTCGCCGATGGCGGCGACGGCCGGGTGGAAGGCCGGCACCTCGGCATAGACCTCGAGGCGGTTGCACGTCGAGAGGACGACGACCTCGGTCGCGGTCGCCGACGAGAGGGCTGCGGTGGCGATGGCACCGGACCGGTCGGGGTGCTCGGAGAGTGCCTCGAGCACCGCGAGGGGTGCGGTGTGGTGCGACAGGCCGATGACGAGCAGGCTCATGAGAGGACCGCCGCCCCGAGGTGCCCGGCCGCGAGCGCCTTGCGCTGCGCGTGGAAAGCGAGGATCTGCAGCTCTGTCGAGAGGTCGACCCGGCGCACGTCGACACCTTCCGGCACCGCCAGCACGGCAGGGGCGAAGTTGAGGATCGAGCTGATGCCGGCGCCGACGAGGCGGTCGCAGACGGCCTGCGCCGCCGGCGCGGGAGTCGCGATGACCCCGATGGAGATCGGGTCGACGGCGTGCTTGTCGTCGAGCTCGGAGAGCGGCCGGATCGCGATGTCGACGACGCGCTCACCGACGAGGGCCGGGTCGTCGTCGAAGAGGGCGACGATGCGGAACCCCTTGGTGACGAAGCCGGAGTACGAGGCGAGCGCGTGGCCGAGGTTGCCCATGCCGACGATCGCGACGGGCCAGTCCTCGGTGAGGCCGAGGGCCCGCGAGATCTCGAGGGCGAGCGTCTCGACGTCGTAGCCAACACCCCGCACGCCGTAGGAGCCGAGGTGGCTGAGGTCCTTGCGCAGCTGGGCGGACCGCACGCCGACAGCAGCAGCGAGCTCTTCGGAGGACACTGACGGGACGCCGTCCTCAGCGAGCCGGGACAGGGTGCGGAGGTACTCGGGGAGCCGCGCGACGGTTGCGTCGGGGATCTCGCGACGCAGTGCGGGGTCGGCGGACACGCTTGCTCACCGGCTCCTCTCGCTGAGGCGTTCTCACGAACGCGGAGCACCTGGGGACCCGATCAGGCTAGACGTTTGTGAAGCCATGCACAAAGTTGACGTGAGCGACCTATCACGACACACGACCGGGCCGTATGCCGGCCGGTGGGCTCAGGCGAGCGCCGCGCGCAGGCGCCCCTCGTCGACGCGCCAGAAGTCGTGGCGCCGGCCGTCGACGAAGGTCACCGGGATCTGCTCGGCATAGCGCCGCAGCAGCTCGGGGTCGTCGTCGATCGAGCGCTCGACCCACCGGACGCCGAGCTCCGCCGAGACCCGCGCGATGACCTCGCGGGCGTCGTCGCACAGGTGGCAGCCGGGGCGGCCCAGCAGCACGACGCGGGCAGCGGAAGGCTCGTCAGCACGCATACGTCCACTCTAGGCGGCGGCCGGTCGCCCGCGGATGGCCCCGGAGTGTGCGGCTGGCAGGGACGTGGGCGCGTCACGGGCCACCTCCGTGGGTATGTGAGCCGGGATGAGCCCGTTCAGGGGATCGGCACGCCGACGAGTCGCCGCTGTCGAAGCGGCACCTTCCCGGGCCGAGGTCGCCCGCATCTCATCCGTTTTGCGAAGAATAGGGATTGTGTCCGCCATGGGTGACTGCGCCGGCGCTGTCGCCATCACCGGGGCGCCACTCTCCGGCTGGCGGCCGGGCCTCGACGCCATCTGGGCCGCCATCGGCAGCAGCAACGACACGGCCGGAGACGGCGGCGCGCCGCCCCCGGCAGGCGGCTCCGGGCCCGTGCACGAGGACCGCGTCGACTCGCGGATCGTTGCCCTCGTCGAGCTCGCCAAGAGAGGTGACCGCGACGCCTTCGGGCAGCTCTACGACGCCTACGTCGACACCGTGCACCGCTATCTCCTCGTCCGGGTCGGGCAGCGTGCCCTCGCCGAGGACCTCACCTCGGAGACCTTCGTGCGCGCCCTGCGCCGCATCGACACCTTCACCTGGCAGGGCAAGGACATCGCCGCCTGGTTCATCACCATCGCGCGCAACCTCGTCGCCGACCACATGAAGTCGGCCCGCTTCCGCTTCGAGGTGACGACAGCCGACATGCGCGACGCCGACGGGCACGTCGACGCGCCGGACGAGGAGGTGCTGACCCGGCAGCGCGACGAGCAGCTGGTCACGGCGATCACGTCGCTCCGACCGGAGCAGGCCGAGTGCATCACCCTGCGCTTCCTCCAGGGCCTCACCCTCGCCGAGACCGCCCGGGTGCTCGGACGCTCCGAAGGCGCCGTCAAGCAGCTCCAGCTGCGGGCGACCCGCGCCCTGCGCGTCTCGCTCGAGGGGATGGACCGGTGAGCGGCGTGACGGCGCGGGCCCGCGTCTCGTTGACTCTGCGGGACGGGTAGGAGGATCAGCATGCAGTTCGGGGCGAACGCCGACGGCGCGCTGCTCCAGCATGCCCTCGAGGGGCGGCCGGTCGACGACCCCGAGATCGTGCCTCTCGTCGCCGTCGTCCGCGAGGTCGAGGCCATGGACAGCTCCGGGCTCGCCCCCCGCCCCGACTTCGTGGCCGCCCTCCGACAACGCCTGCTCGACGAGCC
Organism: Humibacillus xanthopallidus; assembly: GCF_006716675.1. Lineage (GTDB taxonomy): Bacteria > Actinomycetota > Actinomycetes > Actinomycetales > Dermatophilaceae > Humibacillus > Humibacillus xanthopallidus_B. The sequence continues at coordinate 877,979 of NZ_VFPM01000001.1, forward strand.
GCCAGCCGGAGCTCACGGAGCCCCGGCCGACGGGGCACCGGACGACGACCGCAACCCGGGGCCGGCGGTCGTCCGCTTCGGCCACAGGTCGCGGATCCTCGTCGCGGCGGCCGCCGTGCTGCTCGTCCTCGCGGGTGGCCTGGGCGCCCTCTCCCGCTCCGCGCTCCCCGGCGACACGCTCTATCCCGTCAGGCAGCTGCTCGATCGCGTCGCGCTCGAGTTCCAGCGGGAGCCGCTCGAGCTCGGCCTGACCCACCTCGCCCAGGCGCGCGAGCACGTCTCCGACACCGATCAGCTGCTCGTCAGGGCCCGGGACGGCGCGGCTGTAGCCGGCCGCGACAGCACCATCCGCACCCCTGCGCCTGACCTCGACACCGATCTCAGCACCGCCCTCGACGCCGCCACGCAGTCGTCCACCGAAGGCCACTCGGTGCTCCTCGACGCCTACCGCACCCTGCGGAAGGGGGAAGCCCTGACCGCCCTGGCCGACTACTACGCCGAGGTCGTGCCCGCTGTCGACGCGCTGCGCGAGCGGACCCTACCCCCTGCAGCCACGGTGGCCTGGCAGCGGCTCCACGACGTGCTCGCACGCGACAGCGACTCCACCCTGCGCGAGCTGGCCACCTGCACCGTCTGCGGCGATGCGTCGGCGCGGGCCCGCTCCCTGCTCTCGCGCGAGACCGCGACCACCACCTCGCCCGGCACCACCGCCCCGGAGGCGACGAGCACGCTCGCCCCGGGTTCGACTCCGGCCCGAGGAAGCGCGACGAGCACCCGCGTGCCGGCAGGTTCGCGAGACCCGGGCAGCGCCGGGGGGCCTGACGGGTCCGGCGCCGCCTCGTCGTCGCCGGCCGGCAGCGTCAGGCTGCCCTCCGTCAGCGTCACGAGCACCGGAGTCTCCGCCGGGAGTGGCGGGGTCACGGTGCCCGGGGCCACGGTCAGCCTGCCCGGCGTCGGCGTCAACACCTCGGGTGCCACCGTCGGCGGGGGCGGGGTCACGCTGCCCGGCGCCACGGTCTCGGTGCCGACCGTCACGGTGCCGCTCCCGGCCCCCCTGCCCTGACGCGCGATCGGCACCTTCCAGCCCCGAGGGGTGCCAGACGCATGACCTAACGCGCGATCGGCACCTCCCAGCCCCGCTGAGTGCTCAGGCGGTATGCCGTCCGGGCCGGACGGCATACCGGCGCGGTGGGCGTGTGGCGGGGGCGCCGTCAGAGGAAGACGGACTTGCGCTGCATGAGCAGGCTGTAAAGCGTCTGCTGGATGGTCTCGCGCACCTGGTCGGTGAGGTCGAAGACGAGCATCGGGTCGTCGGCGGCGTCGGGGCCGAAGCTCGTCGTCTCGATGGGCGGCCCGAACTCGATGAGCCACTTGCTCGGCAGCGGCACCATGCCGAGCGGACCGAGCAGCGGGAAGGTCGGCGTGATCGGCGCGTAGGGCAGGCCGAGCAGCCGAGCCACGGTCGGCATGTTGCCGAGGATGGGATAGATCTCCTCGGCCCCGACGATCGAGACGGGCACGATCGGCACCCCGGCGCGCAACGCCGCCGACACGAAGCCCCCGCGCCCGAAGCGCTGGAGCTTGTAGCGCTCGCTGAAGGGCTTGCCGACGCCCTTGAAACCTTCGGGCCAGACGCCGACGAGCTCACCCTTGCGCAGGAGCCGCTCGGCGTCGGTGTTGGCGGCGAGGGTGGAGCCCGACCTCCGGGCCATCGTTCCGACGAAGGGCATCTGGAAGACGAGGTCGGCTCCGAGCATGCGCAGGTGGCGGTGCTCGGGGTGTTCGTCGTAGACCGCGACCTGGGTCATCAGGGAGTCCATGGCGATGGTGCCCGAGTGGTTGCCCACGACGAGCGCGCCACCGACGGACGGGATGTTCTCGATGCCGCGCACCTCGACCCGGAACCACTTCTGGTAGAAGGGCCGCAGCAGCGGGAGGTGGACGTTGACGGTGTAGTCCTCGTCGAAGCCGAACTCGTCGACGACGTAGTCACCCGTCAGGCGGCGGCGGAGGTAGGCGAGGGCGTCGGCGACCTGTCGCTCGACCTCCTCGGCGGGCAGACCCGCGGAGGTGGCGGCCGCCCGCAGCACGTTGACGGCGAGGTCGACGAGCTCGGCCGGGCCGGGGCGGGCCTCGCTGCTGAACTCGGCGGCCTCGAGCACCGCGCCGACCAGCCTCTCGGCGCGCGACTGCAGACCCGAGGTCAGCGAGTGCTCCCAGCCGCCGGTCTCCGCGCTGGGTGTCACCTCGGCGTCGGTGAGGATGTCGCCGAGGATGCTGTCGCTCGGGGTCGTGCCGGAGCCCGCTCCGTCTGCCGTATGCCGTGCCGCCCGGTTCGCGCTGATCGCGGACCTCGGCGGCCGGGCCGGACGCGAGGGACGGGCGGGCCGGGCAGAGCCGGCCATGGCCGGGTCGGACGCGGGAGTGTCGTCGGGCACCGAGGGCACCGCGCGCAGTCGGGTGGGCTCGCCCTCGGCCGTGCGGCGGGCGCGCATCGACGCACGCGTCGGTCGGCGGCGCGGCGCGGGCGCGGGCTCGTCGGTCGCGGACGCGTCGGCGGAGACCTCGCCGGCGTCCGAGGCCGGAGCAGCCTCGGACGTGCTCGAGTCGGTCACGTCAGTCGTGTCTGCCCGTCCGTCGGCGGCCACGGTCGACTCCGTCGGGGTGAGGTCGGCCGGCGTCTCTCCTGCGGCCAGCTCCGCAGGGGCGCCGACGACGGGAGCCCCTTCGAGCATCGCGAGGCGCCGGGCCGCGCTGACCTCGACGGGCTCGCTCGGCAGGAGTGGGGTGCCGCTGCGACGGCGGCGCTCCCCCGACGCCCGGGCGGCGCCGGCTGCAAAGGCGCCACGCGCGGGTCGCGCGGCCGCCGCAGTCTTGCGCGCACCGGTCGCGGTGCTCGCGCTGGAGGTGCTCGTTGTGGCTGCGGGCGTTGTGGCCGCCGCGGCCTTCTTCGGGCCTGCGGCCTTCTTCGGGCCTGCGGCCTTCTTCTTCGACGTCTTGGACGCCTTCGGCTTGGCGGGCTTGGGCCGCTCCTTGGCCCGCTCCATGGCCTGCCCCGCGGCGCGCTCCGGCGCGTCCTCCGGGACGGGCTGCACGGCGCCCTGCGTCGCGGTCGTGTCGTCGCTCACGGCTGGATCCTGTCGAAGACGCGGGCGATGGCGGCCGCGGTGCCACCGGCGGCGTCGGAGACCGCGTCACCGACGCCGTCGACCCCGGGCACCGCGGGCCGCAGGTGGCGGGCGAAGTCCTCGAAGGCCGAGCGGCTGGTGTACTGCGGCTCGAAGCCGAGGACGGTGCGCATCCGGGTCGTGTCGAGCCCGCGGCCGAAGGCGAGGAGCGTGAGCTGGTCGGTGGAGAAGTCGGCGAGGCCGCTGCGCTTGACGATCGCCCCGAGCAGCGAGCCGCTCGAGAGCGGCACGGGGAAGACCGGCCGCCGGGCGAGCGCCGTGCACTGCGTCACCGTGACGAAGCCGTCGCCGGCGACGTTGACGATGCCGACCGCGGGACCCGTCGTGGCGAGCATCATCGCGGCGATGGCGTCGTCCTCGTGGACGAGCTGGAAGCGGGCGTCGAAGCCGAGCGGGATGGGCACGATCGGCAGCGAGAAGTAGTCGGTGATCGACGTGTGGATCGTCGGACCGACGACGTTGGCGAGGCGCAGCATCGTGATCTCGACGTCGGGGCGTCGGCGCGAGAAGCCGCGAACGTAGCCCTCGACCTCGACCGAGTCCTTGCCGAAGCCGGTGCGGGGCAGGCTCTTGGGACTCATGTCCTCGCTGAACATCGCGGGGTCCTTGGGCGAGGAGCCGTAGACGGCCGCAGAGCTCTTGACGACGAGGCGAGAGACGGACTCCGACTTCTGGCACGCAGCGAGCAGCTGCATCGTGCCGATGACGTTGATCTCCTTCTGCGTCACCCGGCCGCCCATGTCCTTGGGCGTCGCGATGACGTTCATGTGCACGACCGTGTCGACCCCGGCCTGGCTCATGATGCGCCCGATCATCGGGTTGCGGATGTCGGCCCGCACGAACTCGGCCCGCCCGATGGAGTGCCGGGGAGGCACGACGTCGACACCCAGGATGCGCTCGATGGACGGGTCGTGCGACAGGCGCCGGGCATAGAGGCCGCCGAGGTAACGGGACACACCCGTGACCAGCACGACGTTGGCCATACGGCTCCTCCTGTCGCCCGGCGGTCGGACTGTCCTGGGCCTGGGCGGCGTGGTGCTCCGCCCGTGCACGGCCAGCCTACAGACGCCACCGGACATCCGTGGTCGCGGGCACACGTGAGGCACCACACGGCGTACCCCGGACAACGCGAACGACCCCCACCGGCAGGTGAGGGTCGTTCGCGTTCGAGCGCGTCTCCGCGCTCAGGTCACTTCTTGTTGCGACGCTGGTGGCGCGTCTTGCGCAGCAGCTTGCGGTGCTTCTTCTTCGCCATCCGCTTGCGGCGCTTCTTGATGACAGAGCCCATGGTTCGTCCTTGTCGTGAGACGGGTGTGTGAACGTGCGATGTGCCGGCGGTGCCGACAGACCGTCGCTAGACAGGTACGCCGAACTTCACGAGCCGAACTGGACCCACAGCGTAGCGCGTGCGGGCCCCGGACCCCAAAAGAACGACAGCAGCCCCGCCAAGAACGCCCGAGGGGGCGGCTCGGACGCTGGTCCGGGCCGCCCCCTCGGGGTGCGATGCGACGCTTTTCACGCGGTGTCGATGTAGGCCGTCTGCAGGTACGTGTGCACCGCGTCCTCCGGAACCCGGAAGGAACGCCCGACGCGCACGGCAGGGAGGTCCCCGCCGTGGACGAGCCGGTAGACGGTCATCTTCGACACGCGCATGATCGAGGCGACCTCGGCGACGGTCAAGAACCGCACCTCGGCGAGCTGACGCTCATTCGACATGTGAAACCCCGATCTTCTGGTGGAGTGCACCCGCGCGTCGCCGGCTTCCCCTCCGGCGAAACGTCACGCAGGTACAAGAAGCAACATTAGGTGCTGCTGTGACTGGAGGGGAAGTGCCGAGAACGAGTTCTTCGCCGAACGCAAGGAGGCGCGCCGACGGGCGACCTCTCGATACGAGGCCGCTGAGTCGGCTCGTCACGGTCCGGGGCTACGGCGCGAGGCGGTGCAGGTCCCTCGGGAAGAGCGTCACCTCGCGAACGTTCTCGGCGCGCGTGAGCCGCGCCACCCACCTTTCCAGACCGATGGCGAAGCCGCCATGCGGAGGCATCCCGTGCGAGAAGGCGTCGAGGTAGCCGCCGAGCAGCGCCGGGTCGGTGCCGGTGCGCTCGAGAGCCGCCGCGTAGTCCGACGGCCGGTGCAGGCGCTGCCCCCCGGTCGTCAGCTCGAGACCGCGGAAGAGCAGGTCGAAGCTGTTGCTCCACCGCTCGTCGCCCGGCTGCGGGCACGTGTAGAAGGGGCGCTTGGCCATCGGATAGCCCTCGACCGCAAGGAAGTCCGAGCCGTATGCCGTCTTCGCCCACTCGCTGAGCGCCCGCTCGTGCGCGGGGCTGAGGTCGGGCTCGTCGGGGTCCGCGCCGACGCGCGCCAGGGCGTCACGGAAGTGGATGACGGGGAACTCCGCGGGCACCTCGGGCAGGTCGACGCCCAGGAGCGCAGCGGCCTCGGCGGCATACCGCTGGATGGACTCGACCATGCCCGCGATCGCCGCGCGCAGGACGACGAGCACGTCGCGATGGTCGCGGATGAAGCCGAGCTCGGCGTCGAGCGAGGTGTACTGCGCGAGGTGGCGCACCGTGTCGTGCGGCTCCGCCCGGAAGACCGGTCCGACCTCGAAGACACGCTCGAAGACCCCGACGAGCATCTGCTTGTAGAGCTGCGGGCTCTGCGCGAGGTAGGCCGTCTCGCCGAAGTAGTCGACGGTGAAGACGTTGGCGCCGGACTCCGTGGCCGTGCCGACGAGCTTCGGCGACGCGATCTCCGTGAAGTCGAGCGCGCCCAGCGCAGAACGGAACCCGGCCATCGACGCGCTCGCCAGCTGCCACGCGGCCCGGTGTCGCGGGTGGCGCAGCGTCACCGCGGCGTGGTCGAGGTGCGTGGGCAGACCGGCGCCGAACGTCGGGCGCCACAGCTCCACCGGCGGCGGCAGCGCCGGCTCGGTGAGCGCGATGATCGTCGGGGCCGTGAGCTCGGCGCCGCCCGGGGCGGAGTCGTTGGCCGAGACCGTCCCGGTCACCTCGACGACGGTCTCCTCCGGGAGCCCGTGCAGCTGCTCGATCGTCGCGGGGTCCTTGACGACGACCTGGGCGAGGCCCGTGCGGTCACGCAGCACGAGGAAGGTCACGCTCGCGAGAACGCGGCGGCGGTGGATCCAGCCGGCGAGGGTCGCCGGCTCGCCGGTGGGCAGGCTCGCGAGGTCGCGAGCGAGCACGCGCAGCGCAGGGGTTGTCGTGTGGGTGGGTTGCATTCCGTTCACCTCCGTGGGGTCGTGCCCCGGAGGTGTGGGCGATGGGGAATGTCGCTGTGCCACCACACCTTCGCCATCCGCAAACCGCGGTCGGCCTCTGGTCGTGCTCGGCTCAGGATCGTCAGGCCCGTCGTCGCCGTGTCGAGAAGGCTACCCGGGTACCCCACCGCGAGACCAACGGGTTTCGGGTCCCAGCCGAATGGCCGCGACGAAGCGAGGCGCCGAGAACAGGCCGCGGCGCCGGCGTCGCCTGGACGCAGCGCAGCGAGCGAGGAACGAGCGAGCGGAGCGGAGGAAGGCGACGCCTCGAGGGCGTCGCCTGGACGCAGCGCAGCGAGCGAGGAACGAGCGAGCGAAGCGGAGGAAGGCGACGCCCTCGAGGGCGCCGCGGCGCGTGCCGCAGCGAAGCGAGGCGCCAAAGACGCAGCGAGCGAGGAACGAGCGCGCGAAGCGGAGGAAGGCGACGCCTGAAGGGCGCCACCGCCGCGCCGCAGCGAAGCGAGGCGCAGAGAATTCAGTCGAAGTGGACGTCGAGGCCGTGGAGGGGGAAGACGGCGCTGCGGGTCGCCATGATCGCGCGGTCGACCTCGCTCGCCGGGTCGTAGCCCATCTCCCACGACCGCCACCAGAGCGGCCCGTCCTCGGTCGTGAGGTCGCCCATCCGGCGTGGCCCGGGGCGGCCGGTCACCCGCTCGACGTGGTCGCGCCAGTCCTGCGGCACGTCGGCCGACGTCTTGATCGGCACGTGGGCAGCGATGGCGGTCAGGTGGGTCCACGTGCGGGGCACGACATCGACGACCTCGTAGCCGCCACCGCCGAGGGCGACCCAGCGCCCGCCGCACACCTCGTGCGCGAGCCGGTGCATCGCCTCTGCCGCCGCGCGCTGGGCGTCGACCGACACGGCGAAGTGGGCGAGCGGGTCCTCGACGTGCGTGTCGCAGCCGTGCTGGGTGACGAGCACGTCGGGCTTGAAGGAGCGCACGAGGGCCGGCACCGTCGCGTGGATGGCCCGGAGCCAGCCGGCGTCGGTCAGCCCGGGCGGCAGCGACACGTTGACCGCGTCGCCCTCCGCGTCGGGGCCCCCGATGTCGGTCGGCCAGCCCGTGCCGGGGAAGAGGGCGCGCCCGCTCTCGTGCACCGAGATCGTCAGCACCTGCGGGTCGTCCCAGAAGATCCGCTCGACACCGTCACCGTGGTGGACGTCGAGGTCGACGTAGGCCACCCGCTTCGCGCCGTTGGCGAGCAGCCACCGGATGCCGACCGCGGCGTCGTTGTAGACGCAGAAGCCACTGGCCGCCCGCGGCATGGCGTGGTGCAGGCCGCCGCAGAAGTTGACGGCGTGCTCGGCCTCGCCGCGCCACACCGCCTGACAGCTCTCGAGGGTGCCCGTGACGACGCGCGCGCTCGCGTCGTGCATGCCGAGGAAGGCCGGGTCGTCCTCCGTGCCGAGGCCGTATGCCGGCTCGGCACTCTGGGGGTCGACCGAGGCCGCGCGGACGGCCGCGACGTACTCGGCGTCGTGCACCGTCTCGAGCACCTCGTCGCTCGCCACCTCGGCGCCGACGACCTCGACCCCGGGCGCGTCGAGCACTCCGAGGGACTCGCAGAGGCGGGCGGTGAGGTCGAGCCGGATGGGCGCCATAGGGTGCGTCGGGCCGAAGTCGTACCTCGTGAACGCGGTGTCCCAGACGACCCTGGCCTGACTTGGCATGATTGAGACGCTATCGCGGACGCACCCGCAGACGACGGAGGTTATGACCCATGGCACGCAACCGACTCTTCGACGATGACGTCATCGTCATCGGGATGGGGCGGTTCGGCTCGGCCGTGGCGCTCGAGCTGACCCGGCTCGGTCACCGGGTCATCGCGGTCGAACGCAACAACCAGCTCGCCGAGAGCTTCGTCAACAAGGTGGCCAAGGTCGTCCACGCCGACATGGCGCAGGCGAGCGCGCTCGAGATGATCCGCAGCGCCGAGCCCAAGATCGCCGTCGTCGGCATCGGCAGCTCCGTCGAGTCCTCGGTGCTGGCCGCGGCGAACCTCGTCGACGCCGGGGTGCCCTCGATCTGGGCCAAGGCGCTCTCGCCGGAGCACAAGCGCATCCTCGACCGCATCGGCGTCCACCACGTCATCTCGCCCGAGGCCGACTCCGGGCGGCGGGTGGCGCACCTCGTCAACGGCAAGCTGCTCGACTACATCGAGTTCGACGACGGCTTCGCCATCGTCAAGATCAAGCCGCCGAGCGAGACGATCGGCTTCACGCTCGAGCAGAGCCAGGTGCGCCGGAAGTACGGCGTGACCATCGTCGGGGTCAAGGCGCCCGGCGAGGACTTCACGTATGCCGTGCCGCAGACGAAGATCTCGGCGCACCACATGCTCATCGTCAGTGGTCCGACCGAGCTCATCGAGCGCTTCGCCGCCCGCCCCTGAGGCCGCCGCGCCCCAAGCCGATCGAAAGAGCAGTTCGTCGCCGTCGAGCGCGCCTGTGCGGTCTCGCGGAAGGGCGACGAACTGCTCTTTCGATCGTGAGGGTGGCCCCAGGTCGTCGGTGCAGCGCGGACTGCGGAGGTGCTGACGAACTGCTCTTTGGATCGCGTCAGAGGCGGGGGGCTGCTCCGGGCTCGCTGCCGAGCGCGAGGACCATGGCGATCTCCTCCTCGCCGTCCTCCTCGCTGACGACGCCCATCGGGCGGCGGTAGTCGGTGGGCCGGAAGCCCATGCCGCTCGCGAAGGCGACGGCGCGACCGTTCTCGGTGCCGACCCAGTAGACGAGGTGCGACTGGCCGCGGGCTGCCGCGAGGGAGGCGCCGTTCTTGACGAGACGCGTCGCCACCCCCGACCCGCGCGCCTCCGGGTGCACCCAGAGCCCGAAGAGCTCGCCGGCGTTGCCCTCGTCTGAGTCCGCCTTGCCGACACTGACGACCCCGACGGCGCGGCCCGACCGCTCGGCGACGAGACGAGCAGAGCGTCGCATCCGCTCACGCCAGAGGGCCTCGTCGAAGGACTCCTCCTCTTCGGCCGTCGCCACGAAGGCCTCGGGCGACTCGCGCAGAGCCGCGAGCCGGACCGAACGGTAGTCCTGCCAGTCGTCCTCGCCGAGGGTGCGCACGCTGATGTCGGTCATGGGGTCAACCTTCGCACGCCGGGCCGTCCCGACGCACCCGCTGGATCTCGGACGATGAGTGAACGTTCGGCGCTCCCCTGCGCCCCTCCGTAGAGGGTGTCCACCGGACATGGCCAATCGGCCTGTCCTCGGGTGGATCCACCGACGTCAGAGGTTGCACACCATCTCGACCTCGTGGATCTCGTCCTTGCGCGGATGGGGGTGCGTGGCACCCGTCACGACGAAACCGCAGCGCTCGTAGAGCGCTCTGGCGGCTGCGTTGTCGCTCGCGACCTCGAGCACGATCTCCGACTTGCCTCGGCGCCGAGCCTCCTCGAGCACTGCGGCGACGAGCGCCTCGCCGACGCCCCGGCCACGCGCACGAGGCGTGACGTACATCCCGAAAAGCGTTGCCACGGTTGCCCGCTCGGGCTCCCAGTGCAGGCCGAGACCGGCGCTGCCGAGCACTCCCTCGTCGTCGCGAGCCTGCACGAGCCACGCGCCCTCGATGCGCTCACGCCAGTCGGCCTCGTCATAGGCCGCCTCGTCGGCGTAGGTGAACCAGAAGGCGTCCGGCGCGTCGAGCAGCCCCTCGAGACGCAGGTCGCGATAGGACTGCCAGTCATCGGGATGCACCTCGTGGAGATGCATCCTCGGGTGCTGCTCCCCCACCTGGCTCACCCCTGGCCGGAGGCGAGCTGCTTCGACCTCGCTGCGGCGGCCTCGATGGCGGTGACGAAGGCGGCGCGCACCTTGTGGTCGTCGAGCTGGCGCAGGGCGGCGACGGTCGTGCCGCCGGGCGAGCTCACCTGCTCGCGCAGCACGGTGGGGTGCTCGCCGGTCTCCCTGAGCATCGTCGCCGCGCCGTAGAGGGTCTGCACGACGAGCTCGGTCGAGGTCGCGCGCGGCAGCCCGAGAACGACTCCTGCCTCGATCATCGCCTCGACGACGTAGAAGATGTAGGCGGGCCCGCTGCCGGAGATCGCGGTCACGGCGTCGAGGTGCTTCTCGGCGAGCCGCACCACCTTGCCGCACGAGCTGAGCAGCGCCTCCGCCTCGGCGAGGTGCTCCTCCGTGCAGTGCCGACCGGGCGAGATGCCGGCCATGCCCTGGTCGACGAGGGCTGGGGTGTTGGGCATGACCCGCACGACAGAGGTGCCCTCCGGCAGGCGCGACTCGAGCAGCTCGGTCGTGATGCCCGCGGCCAGCGAGATGACGGTGTTGCCCGGGGCGACGTGGTCGCGCAGCTCGTCGAGCAGGCCCGTCATGTCCTGCGGCTTGACGCAGAGCACGAGCGTGTCGGCGAGGTCGGCCGCCTCGGCGTTCGACAGGGCTCGCACGCCGTAGCGCTGCGCGAGGGCGTTGACCTTGTCGGGGGTGCGCCCGGTGACGACGAGGTCGCCCGGCTCACGCCCGGAGCGGATGAGGCCGGAGACGAGGGTCTCGCCCATCACCCCGGCGCCGAAGATCGCGGTCGTCGACATGGTCGCTCCCGTCAGCTCTTCGAGGCCACACCGCGCAGGAAGAAGGCGACGTTGGCCGGCTTCTCGGCCATGCGGCGCATGAGGTAGCCGTACCACTCCTCGCCGTAGGGGATGTAGACCCGCATCTGGTCGCCGCGGTCGGCGATCCGCTTCTGCTCCTCGGGCCGGATGCCGTAGAGCATCTGGTACTCGAACGACCGGGGATCACGCCCGGCCTGGCCGGCGAGCGCCCCCGCGATCTCGACGAGGCGCGGGTCGTGCGAGGCCACCATGGGGTAGCCCTTGCCCTGCATGAGGATCTTGAGGCAGCGCACGTAGGACTTGTCGACGTCGGCGCCGGACTGGAAGGCGACCGACTCAGGCTCCTTGTAGGCACCCTTGCAGAGGCGCACCCGCGACCCCTCGTACGCGAGGTCACGGCAGTCGGCCTCGGTGCGGTAGAGGTAGGACTGGAGCACGGCCCCGACGGTCGGGAAGTCGGCGCGCAGCTCGCGCAGCGCGTCGAGCGTGAGGTCCGTCGTCGTGTGGTCCTCCATGTCGAGGGTCACGGTCGTGCCCGCCTCACGGGCCACCTCGCAGATCTCTCGGGCGTGGTCGAGGGCGATCGTGTTGCCGTCGCCGGGCAGCGCCTGCCCGAGGGCGCTCAGCTTGAGCGACACCTCGACCGCTCCGCCCTCGGTGAGCCCCTGGTCCTTGAGGGCGGTGAGCAGCGACACGTAGGCGTCGCGGGTGTGCTGGGCCTGCGCGAGGTCGGTCGTGTCCTCGCCGAGGTAGTCGATCGTCGACATGCGCCCGGAGGCGGCGATCTCGGTGGCCGCACCGACGACGTCGGCGTTGTCGACGCCGGGCACGAAGCGGCGCACGACCGAGCGCGAGACCGGTGCCTTCTCGATGACGTCTCGGATCTTCTCCTGCTTGGACAGCTGCAGGAGCGAGTTGCGCAGCAGGTCGCTGGCGTCCACGGGTGGCCTCCGGTCGGTCTCGGGTGCGGGGTCCTCGCAAATCTACCGCCGAGACCGCCGTGCTCCGTCCGGTCCGTGCGGCAGACTCGGTCGCGACGACGAGGAGCGGCAGGAGGGCGCGTGCACGAGAGACCACCGGACGGCATACCCCTGCGGGTGCCGTCGCTCGAGGAGCTCGGCGACGCCCTCGGGGCGGCCGCCACCGTGCTGCGCGCCAACGCCGCCGCAGCGGGGCTGGGCGCTGCGGTGCCGACGTGCCCGGAGTGGACGGTTCGTGACCTCGTGGTCCATCAGGGGATGGTGCACCGGTGGGCCGCGAGCCACCTGCGAGGCGCCCCTGACACCGACCCCGAGGCCATCGCGCGGGAGGGTCTGGCCTCGTCGGACCTGCTCGGCTGGTTCGACGAGGGCGCGACCGCTCTGCTCCAGTCCGTCGTCGACGCGCCCGACGACCTCGAGGCGCTCGTCTTCCTCCGGGACGCACCCTCGCCGCGACTCTTCTGGACCCGCCGGCAGTGCCACGAGACGACGATCCACGCCGTCGACGCGCTCTCGGCCCGGCTGGGTCGCGCTCCGCGCGCCGAGGAGACGTGGATCCGCCCGTCCATCGCGCTCGACGGCATCGACGAGCTGCTGACCGGCTTCGTCCCCCGGCCCAGGCAGGGGGTGCGGCACGAGCCGCTGCGGATTCTCGTGGCGCCGATGTCGACGACCCGGGCGTGGCTGCTCGACGTCGCGCTCGACCGGGCCCCCACCGCAACGCGCCTCGAGCTCGATGCAGGAGTCCCCGTGCCCGCCCACGACGCCGTGCTCACCGGCGAGCCGGTCGAGGTGCTCCTGCGCCTGTGGAGCCGCGGCGGCGGGCCGCGCGACGAGCTCGAGCGCTGGTGGACCGACACGGTGTCGGTCACGTGGTCATGACCAAGGAGACAACGTATGCCGTCCGTCGGGTTCGGTCGTAGCGTCCAGTCCGCGATCTACGGAGCGGGAGCCTTCGGGCACCGACCGCTCGTCCCCACGGACGGGACTGCGCTGGAGGCCGCTGCACGAAAGGCCATGTCCCGCAGGGGCTTCGCCTACGTCGCGGGCTCGGCAGGATCCGAGGCGACGGCGCGGGCCAACGTCTCTGCCTTCGACCGGTGGCAGGTGGTGCCGCGCATGCTCGTCGACACGACGTCGCGTGACACCGGTGTCGAGATCTTCGGCCGGCGTCACGAGAGCCCCCTGCTCGTGGCGCCGGTCGGCGTGCTGTCGATGGCGCACGAGGAGGCCGACCTCGCCGTGGCCGCCGGGGCACGCGCCCAGAGCGTCACGCAGATCATCAGCACCCAGGCGTCGGTGCCGATGGAGGAGGTCGCGCGGACCCTGCGCGGCTCGGGCCACTGGTACCAGCTGTACTGGAGCAGCGACGACGACCTCGTCGCGAGCCTCGTCGCGCGGGCGGAGGCCTGCGGGAGCGAGGCGATCGTCGTGACGCTCGACACGGCATACCTCGGCTGGCGGCCGCGCGACCTCGACCTCGGGCACCTGCCCTTCGCCCGCGGCGAGGGGATCGCGCAGTACACGTCCGACCCGGTCTTCCAGCGCCGGGTGGCGGAGCGGGTGGCGGAGCGGGTGGCGCAGCCGACCTCCGAGCCGGCGGCGCCCGCGGCGCCTGCGACCCCCGCGAAGGGACCGGACGGCGCGGACGCTCGTCCCGCGCGTCCGCGCCCCACCGCGGCGGCGCTCGGGACGCTGCTCGCCATGAGCCGCAACCACCCCGGACGCACGCGCGACAACCTCACCGCCAAGGAGCCCCGGGCCGCCGTCGAGACCTTCCTCGAGGTCTTCAGCCGTCCGTCGCTGACGTGGGCCGACCTTCCGCGGCTGCGCGAGCTGACGAGCCTCCCGATCGTGCTCAAGGGGATCCTCCACCCCGACGACGCCCGCCGGGCCATCGACGCGGGGGTCGACGGCATCTACGTCTCCAACCACGGCGGCCGACAGGTCGACCGGTCGGTGGCAGCGCTCGACGCGCTGCCCGGCGTCGTGGCAGCGGTCCGTGATGCCGGCTCAAGCGCTCCCGTCATCTTCGACAGCGGAATCCGTTGCGGCGCAGACGTCTTCATCGCACTCGCGCTGGGCGCGACAGCAGTGGGCATCGGCAGGCCGCACGTCTACGGACTCGCCCTCGCCGGCGCCGACGGGGTCGCCGAGGTGTTGCGCAACCTGCGAGCCGAGCTCGACCTGCAGATGGGCCTGACCGGCTGCACCTCCGTCGACGACATCACCACCGACCGACTGCGTGAGGCGCTCCCGCCGCTCGGGTGATCCCGGCCACTCGAGTCGTGAAACGGCTCGACGCCCTCGTCGGCGGTGGCGCAGGATCGAGACATGCCCGCCCTCGACCACCTGAGCAAGGACGCCTACCCGAAGTCGGCAACCTACGACGCGCGGTGGCTCGTCGACCTCGACATGGGTCCCCACCCGCTGTGGCTGCTCGAGGACCTCGCGACCGACCTCGCCCTGCGTCCGGGCATGCGCGTGCTCGACCTCGGCTCGGGACTCGGGGCGACGTCGGTCTTCCTCGCCAAGGAGTACGGCGTGACCGTCGTGGCCGCCGACCTCTGGGTCGACCCCACCGAGGCGGCCGCCGTCTTCCGCAAGGAGGGCGTCGCGGACCGGGTGCTCCCGATGCGGGTCGACGCGGGAGCCCTGCCGTTCGGGCACGGCACCTTCGACGCGATCGTCAGCATCGACGCGTGGGAGTACTTCGGAACGGCCGACAGCTACCCTCCCTACCTCGCGAAGTTCCTCGTGCCCGGTGGACAGCTCGGCGTCGCCACCCCGGCCCTGACGACCGAGGTGCGCGAGCTCGGCGAGATCCCCGAGCACATCGACCGGGTCGTCGGCGCCGAGAGCGCCGCCTGGCACACGGCCGAGTGGCTGCGCAGCCAGTGGGAGTTCAGCCGGGCGTTCGCGTCGGTGACGGCCCGCACCCAGCAGGACGGGTGCGCCAACTGGCTGCTGTGGGAGCGGGCCGTGCTCGAGCTCAAGGGAGAGCACAGCTCGCCCGTGCAGGGGATGCTCGAGGCCGACGACGGCGCCTTCATCACCTTCGCCCTCGTCACGGGCACGGTCGCGTAGCTCGCCTGCGGCCGGGTCCCCTCCGCCACCCGTCTTTCCTCCCGGAGACCTGCCTGAAACACCGCCGCAACAGCGTGAGCGGAGACTGTTGGGGTACGACACGCATACGGACCGGGCCACCACGCCCCGGGCATCTGTCCGCTCACGGCGAACAGAGGGCAAACCTGAGCCGGTGACGCTCAGGATGGGGAACAGGAGGTGCACCGGCGACGTTGGTCGGGGTGTGCTCATCGACAGTGGGCACGGATAGCATCGAGATGTCTCTCGATCAGTCAGGAGAAGAACATGTTCGAACGGTTCACCGACAGGGCCCGGAGGGTGGTTGTCCTCGCGCAGGAGGAAGCACGCCTGCTCAACCACAACTACATCGGGACCGAGCACATCCTCCTGGGTCTGATCCACGAAGGCGAAGGCGTCGCCGCGAAGGCCCTCGAGTCGCTCGACATCTCGCTCGAAGCGGTCCGGGCCCAGGTCCAGGAGATCATCGGCCAGGGGCAGCAGGCCCCGACCGGCCACATCCCCTTCACGCCCCGCGCGAAGAAGGTCCTCGAGTACTCGCTCCGCGAGGCGCTCCAGCTCGGCCACAGCTACATCGGCACCGAGCACATCCTGCTCGGCCTCATCCGCGAGGGCGAGGGCGTCGCCGCCCAGGTCCTCGTCAAGCTCGGGGCAGAGCTCAACAAGGTGCGCCAGCAGGTCATCCAGCTGCTCTCGGGCTACCAGGGTGGCCAGAGCGGCGACAAGGCCGGCGCCGGTGTCGGGCCCGGCCAGGCCGAGGGCACCCCGGCAGGTTCGCTCGTGCTCGACCAGTTCGGTCGCAACCTCACGCAGGCTGCCCGCGAGGGCAAGCTCGACCCGGTCATCGGGCGTGAGAAGGAGATCGAGCGGGTCATGCAGGTGCTCTCGCGCCGCACGAAGAACAACCCCGTCCTCATCGGCGAGCCCGGCGTCGGCAAGACCGCCGTCGTCGAGGGCCTCGCCCAGGACATCGTCAAGGGCGAGGTGCCCGAGACGCTCAAGGACAAGCAGCTCTACACCCTCGACCTCGGCTCGCTCGTGGCCGGCAGCCGCTACCGCGGTGACTTCGAGGAGCGGCTGAAGAAGGTCCTCAAGGAGATCCGCACCCGCGGCGACATCATCATCTTCATCGACGAGATCCACACGCTCGTCGGTGCGGGTGCCGCCGAGGGCGCCATCGACGCCGCGTCGATCCTCAAGCCGATGCTCGCCCGCGGCGAGCTGCAGACGATCGGTGCGACGACGCTCGACGAGTACCGCAAGCACATCGAGAAGGACTCGGCCCTCGAGCGGCGCTTCCAGCCGATCCAGGTGCAGGAGCCGACGCTGCCCCACGCCATCGAGATCCTCAAGGGTCTGCGTGACCGCTACGAGGCCCACCACCGCGTGACGATCACCGACGGTGCGCTCGTCGCGGCTGCCAACATGGCCGACCGCTACGTCAACGACCGCTTCCTGCCCGACAAGGCGATCGACCTCATCGACGAGGCGGGCGCGCGACTGCGCATCCGCCGCATGACGGCTCCGCCGGACCTGCGCGAGTTCGACGAGAAGATCGCGGCGCTCGTGCGCGAGAAGGAGTCGGCCATCGACGGCCAGGACTTCGAGCGCGCGGCCCGCGTCCGCGACGACGAGAAGCGGCTGCGCCAGGAGAAGGCCGCCCGTGAGGCCCAGTGGAAGTCGGGCGACATGGACGTCGTGGCAGAGGTCGACGAGGAGCTCATCGCCGAGGTCCTGGCTGCGAGCACCGGCATCCCGGTGTTCAAGCTGACCGAGGAGGAGTCCAGCCGCCTGCTCCACATGGAGGACGAGCTGCACAAGCGCATCGTCGGCATGGACGACGCCGTCAAGGCGCTGTCCCAGGCGATCCGCCGCACCCGTGCAGGCCTCAAGGACCCGCGCCGCCCCGGTGGCTCGTTCATCTTCGCCGGCCCCACCGGTGTCGGTAAGACCGAGCTCGCCAAGACGCTCGCCGAGTTCCTCTTCGGCAGCGAGGACGCGCTGATCCAGCTCGACATGTCCGAGTACTCCGAGAAGCACACGGTGAGCCGCCTCTTCGGCTCGCCCCCCGGCTACGTCGGTTACGAAGAGGGCGGGCAGCTCACCGAGAAGGTGCGCCGCAAGCCGTTCTCCGTCGTGCTCTTCGACGAGGTCGAGAAGGCCCACCCGGAGATCTTCAACTCGCTGCTGCAGGTTCTCGAGGACGGCCGCCTCACCGACTCCCAGGGTCGGATGGTCGACTTCAAGAACACCGTCATCATCATGACGACCAACCTCGGCACGCGTGACATCTCCAAGGCCAACATGGGCTTCTCGGCCGGGCCCGACAGCCGCTCGGACTACGAGCGGATGAAGGCGAAGGTCACCGACGAGCTCAAGCAGCACTTCCGGCCCGAGTTCCTCAACCGTGTCGACGACACCATCGTGTTCCCGCACCTCAACCGGGCGGAGATCACGCAGATCGTCGACCTCGAGATCGCCAAGCTCGACAAGCGGCTCAAGGACAAGGACATGGGCATCGAGCTCACGCCCGCGGCCAAGGACCTGCTCGCCAAGAAGGGCTACGACCCCGTGCTCGGTGCGCGCCCGCTGCGTCGCACCATCCAGCGCGAGATCGAGGACGCCCTGTCCGAGAAGATCCTCTACGCCGAGTTCCTCGCGGGTCAGTACATCCGGGTCGGCACCGAGGGTGAGGGCAAGGAGGAGAAGTTCACCTTCTCCGACATGGCCCACCCCGACGCCTCGCGCCGTCCGGCCGACGACCTGGCGGAGCTCCCGGAGGGCCCGGCGCTCGACGACGCGCTCGGCGTCAACATCGCGGCCGGTCCCTCGACGGTGCCCGACGACCAGGTCTTCCCCGACTCCGGCCTCACCGGCACGGAGCGCTGACCGCTCGCACCACCGCACGACCGGAGGGGCCTGGGACATCGTCCCCGGCCCCTCCGCCGTTCCCGGTGTCGTCTACCGTGGGCCCCGTGATCTCACCGTCCCGAGCGGCCCGAGCGGCCCGAGCGGCCTGCGCGGTCCGCGCGGCCCGACCGGCTCGCCGGCAGCGCCGCGCACCGGTCGCGGTCCTCGCCGCGGCGTGCGTCGTCGGTGCAGCGCTCGGCGCCTGCACGAGCAACGGCTCCGACAGCCCCTCGGGCCCGACAGGCACTGCCGGCTCTGCGCCGGCGGGAGCTCCGACGTCCGGCGCCGGTGGCGGCTCCTCCGCCTCGGGTGTCACGGTGACGGGAGCCCCCGCCGAGCTCTCCGCCCTCGTGACGAGGCTGTATGCCGGGAGCGACCTCGGCGGGTCGGCCTCGCGCAGCGCGGCCGCCGCCCTCAAGACCCGCACGGCCGGTCCGGCGACCGTGGCGGCCACGGCGTCGGTGGGTTCCTGGATGGGAACCCCCGTCGCCGTCGTCACGGCCGCTGACGACGTCACCCTCGCCGTCGGCCCCACGTGGCGCGTCGTCGGCGGCTGGTGGCCCTCCCTCGGGGTGTCGCAGCCCAGCCTCGGCGCCGGCGGCCCCCGCTGGGTGCTCGCGATCGGCTCCGACGCCCGCAAGGGCCAACCCCTCGAGCGCACGCGCGCCGACGTGCTCCAGGTCGTCGGAGTCGACGGGCGCGGCGGGGGCGGGGTCATGGGCCTGGCTCGCGACCTCTGGGTGCCGCTCAGCACCGGCGGCAAGGGCAAGATCAACGCGGCCATGGTCTTCGGCGGGCCGCAGGCACAGGTCGCGACCGTCAAGGCGGTGACGGGCCTCCCGCTCGAGGGCTACGTCGTGCTCGGGTTCTCCGGCTTCAAGAAGATCGTCGACGACCAGGGCGGCCTGCCGATCGTCATCCCGAAGACGGTCGTCGCCTCACACGCGAAGAACCTCGTCATCAAGGCGGGGCCCCAGACGCTGTCCGGCGCCGAGGCCCTGGCCTACGCCCGCGAGCGCAAGACCCTGCCCGACGGCGACTTCGGTCGGTCGCGGCACCAGGGCGAGGTCATCCTCGCCGCCGCGGTCAAGGCCAAGCTGGCGGGACCTGCCGCGATCCCCAGCGCGCTCACGAGCTTCAGCGAGGTGGGCCGGAGCAACCTGTCCGCCGAGCAGATCCTCACCTTCACCGCGGGGCTGCACACCCTGAGCCCGTTGCAGGTCGGACGCGGGGTGGCCAAGGGCTCGTTCGGCACCGCCGCGGGCCAGTCGATCGTCGTGCTCGGTGCCGAGTCACGGGCGCTCTTCGCATCCTTCCGAGACGGGAACCTCCCATGACCGCCGACGCCTCCGTCGACCCCGACGACCCGGACGCGCTGCGCCGGCGCACGGTCATCCGGCGGGCCCGCACGGCCGACGTGCGCGGCATACGGGACCTCGTGGCGCCCTTGGCAGCACGTCGAGTGCTCGTCAGCAAGGAGGCGGTGACCTACTTCGAGAGCCTCCAGGAGTTCCGGGTGGCCGAGCTCGACGGGCGCATCGTCGGCTGCGGGGCGCTGCACGTCATGTGGGAGGACCTCGCCGAGATCCGCACCCTCGCCGTCGCCGACGACATGCTGGGGACCGGGCTCGGCGGCCGGCTGCTCGAGGAGCTCGTCGACGACGCCCGCCAGATCGGCGTCGAGCGGCTCTTCTGCCTCACCTTCGAGGTCGGCTTCTTCGCCCGTCACGGCTTCACGGAGATCGAGGGGCAGGCGGTGTCGGCGGAGGTCTACGCCGAGCTGCTGCGCTCCTACGACGAGGGCGTCGCCGAGTTCCTCGACCTCGAACGGGTCAAGCCCAACACCCTCGGCAACCACCGGATGCTGCGCACCCTCTGAGCCCGACTGGCTTGCTGGAGCCAGCCCCACACCCCGGGGTCAGCCGTATGCCGTGTGCCTCCCTCCGCGATGTGCGCCGGGCCGGCGCGGTCAGCGGGGCTGTTCCGCCAGGCGGGCGGCGAGGTGGGCGAGCAGCGCGTCGACCGCCGGCGCACGGTCACCGAGCCGCGCGATGACGCTGAGATCCCAGACGGGCCGGCGGGCGAGGGGCACCACGGCAACCCCGGTCGCGCCGAACGCCGTCTGCTCGGGCACGAGGGCGACACCGAGACCCGCCACGACGTAGGCCGGCACCGTCGACAGGTCCGGGACCTCGATCGTCACCCGGCGGCGCAGGCCTGACTCGCGCAGCCAGTCGTCGACGGCCTTGCGGGTGCCGAAGCCGACGGGCATCTCGATGAAGTCCTCGTCGAGCAGGTCCTCGACGAGGACCACCCTCCCCCGCGCGTGGGCGTGCTCGGGTGGCAGCACGGCGACGAACGGCTGGCGGCGCAGCAGCTGGGCGTGCACGCCGACAAGATCGCCCAGCGCGAGTCCGCAGAACGCGACGTCGACCCGCGAGCGCCGCACGTCGTCGACGAGGCCGGTGGAGCCGCGGGGCGACGTGCGCATCGACAGGTCGACGGCCGGGTGTTCGCGATGGAAGTCCCCGAGCACTTCCGGCAGTCCGAGCGACTCGAGGTTGGTCAGCATGCCGATGCGGATCGTGCCCTGCACCCTGCCGCCGGCCCGCGCCCCGAGGTGCCGCATCTGCGTCACGGCCTCGACGGCCGCTCGTGCCTGCGGGAGCAGCGCGCGACCCGCCGCCGAGAGTGCGACGTGCCGCGTCGACCGGACGAAGAGGGGCGCACCGACCTCGCGCTCGAGCGAGCTGATGCCCGCCGAGACCGTCGACTGCACCGCCTGCACGCGGGTGGCCGCGCGGGTGAAGCTCAGCTCCTCGGCGACGGCGACGAAGAACTCGAGATGCCGGGTGTCCACGGTCACCATCATTCACCAGAAGGATCGATGAATCTGCCTGATAATGTTCGTTGGACACGATCAATGGTGCCAGCGCACCCTTGAACCATGTCAACGACCACCTTCCCCACGGCCCCCGCCGCACCACGAGCACGGCACTCCGACGCCACCCGAGCTCGGCATCGGCGCGGTTTCTGGGTCCTCGTCGGCGCCTTCACCGTGCTCATGGCGTTCACGACGCTGCCGACGCCGCTCTATCCGCTCTACCAGCAGCTCGACGGCTTCCCGACCGTCGTCATCACGCTGATCTTCGCCGCCTACGGCCTCGGCGTCATGGCCGGGCTCTACCTCGCGGGCCACGTCAGCGACTACCTCGGCCGCCGCCGGGTGCTGCTCGCCGCCACCGCGGTCGAGGTCGTCAGCGCCGTGATGTTCGTGCTGCTCCACGACACCGGCAGCCTGCTGATCGCCCGCTTCCTCTGCGGCCTCGGCATCGGGGCCGTCACGGCCACGGCGACCGCCCACCTCGCGGAGCTGCACGCGATCGGCCGCCCCGACGCGGACGGCCGGTTCGCCGCGATCGTGGCCGGCGCGGTCAACACCGGCGGCCTCGCCCTGGGCCCGCTCGTCGCAGGCCTGCTCACGCAGTGGCTCCCCCACCCGCTCACGCTGCCGTATGCCGTGTGGATCCTCCTGCTCGTCGCCGCCTTCGCCGCCCTCCTTCTCCTCGTGCCCGAGACCGTCGACCGCCAGGGCCCCACCCCGGCTTACCGCCCGCAACGCGTCGGCGTGGAGCCGGCCGTGCGGCCGCACTTCTCGGCCGCGGCGGTCGCTGCGGCAGCAGCCTTCTCGGTGCTCGGCGTCTTCACCTCCCTGACGGCGAGCTTCGTGGGAGGCACGCTGGGGCTGCACTCGCGGCTGCTGACCGGTGCGCTCGTCTTCGGGGTGATCGGGGCTTCCGCCCTGTCGCAGGTCGTGCTGGGCACGCGCGATGTCGCCGACCGGCTCCGCGTGGGAATGTGGGCGATGTCCGTGGGCCTCGGGCTCGTCGCGGTCGGCGCGTGGTCGGCGTCGCTGCCGGTCTTCGCCCTCTCCGGTGTCGTGGCAGGGGCCGGCGTCGGGCTCGTCTTCAACGTCGCCATCACGACGGCCGCCGCCATCTCCTCCGCCGAGCACCGCGGCGAGACCCTCGCCGGCATGTTCCTCGCGGCGTATGCCGGCATCACCGTGCCGGTCGTCGCGGCCGGCGTCGCGCTGACCTGGTTCGCGGCGCCGGTCGTGCTCGTCGTCTTCGCGGGGACGGTCCTCCTGGCCGTGCTGACCTCGACGACGCGCCTCCGTCGCCTCCTCGCCAAGGACCCACACACCGCCTGACCCACGAGCCACGACCCCACGACCCCACGCGACCCCACCGCCCACACCACCTCGAGTGGCGACGCGGCCACTCGACCGCGGTGGGCGGCATACCGCCTCGGGTGGTCAGCCGCGGCCGGAGGCGGCGTAGATGCGGCGGACGACGTCTTCGATGTCGGGCTCCTCGATGGTGAGGTCGCGCACGCCGTGTCGCGCCGACACGTGGGCCAGCACCGCCGCGGCGGTCGTCGCCTCGGCGTCGAAGGCGAGCCGCTGGCGCAGGCCGCCGGACTCGCTCTCGACGAGGGTGGTGTTGGGCACGCCGGTGAGGTCGAGGCTCGGCTCCGCCAGATCGATGACGAGCATGCGCTGCGCCCCGACCGTCGCGGCGAGCCCGGGCAGGGTGCCGTCGAAGGCGAGCCGCCCGTGGTCGACGACGAGAACCCGATCGCAGAGCCGCTCGATGTCGCCCATGTCGTGCGTCGTCAGCAGCAGTGTCGTGCCCCGCTCGCGACGCTCCGCGACGAGGAACTCGCGCAGGCGCTGCTTCGAGAGCACGTCGAGGCCGATCGTCGGCTCGTCGAGAATGAGCAGCTCGGGCGTGTGCAGGAGGGCGGCCGCGATCTCGGCTCGCATCCGCTGACCGAGCGACAGCGAGCGCACGGGTGTGCCGAGCTGCGGGCCCATCTCGAGCTGCTCGACGAGACGGTCGGTGCGGGCGGCGGCGGCCGCCGGATCGAGACGGTGGATGGCAGCCAGGATGCCGAACGACTCGCGCAGTGGCAGGTCCCACCAGAGCTGGGAGCGCTGGCCGAAGACGACGCCCACGCGGCGCGCCACCCCGATGCGGTCACGCATCGGGTCGATGCCGCAGGTGCGCACGGTCCCCGAGGTCGGCTTGAGGATGCCGGTCAGCATCTTGATCGTCGTCGACTTCCCGGCGCCGTTCGCGCCGATGTAGCCGACGGCCTCGCCCGGCTCGACCGCGAGCGTCAGGTGGTCGACGGCTCGGGTCCGCTTGAAGTCGCGGACGAGGTCGCGGGTCTCGATGATGCTCATCCACCGGCTCCTTGGTAGTGACGGGTCCCGGATCTCCAGCACAGGCCCGCGAGGGCCCAGGCGAGGGCCGCGGCGAGCGGCGTGCACCACGCCAGCCACGTCGGGGCGAGGGGGTCTCCCGGTAGGTCGAGGATGGCGACGGCCGGGAGGTAGGCGACGAAGGCGGTCGGGATGACGAAGGTCCAGAAGATGCGCAGCGGGTCGGGGAAGATCTGCTGGCTCTGCTGGGCGGCATACTGCCCGCCGTAGGTGAAGGCGTTGGTGAACTCGGCACCGTCGACGAGGAAGAACTGCAGGCCTCCGGCGGTGGTGAACAGGGCGGAGAAGATCGCCGTGCCGCTGACGATCGTCAGGAGGATGAGGGCCACCGTGGCCGTCGACCAGCTGATGTCCGCGGTCGTGAGGGCGACGATGAGGGCCACGAGCGCGACGGACAGTCGTCCGACCCTCCGGAGCGACAGGTCGCTCGTCATGAGCTGGGCGAGCAGCGGCAACGGACGCACGTAGAACGCGTCGACCTGACCCGCCCGGATGTAGCGCGGCAGCTGGTCGAGGTGCCCGACGAACATGTCGGCCAGCGAGAAGGCGAGATTCGACAGGGCGAAGACGAGCAGGGCCGCCGTGAAGTCGAGGCCGCCCAGGACGTCGACGTTGTGGAAGATCACCCACACCTCCGCGAACTCCGCGAGGCCGACTCCTACGGTCCCCAGGATGTCCGTGACGAACGAGGTTCGGTACTGCATCTGCGCATGCGCTCGAGAGGCGAGCAGCACCCGGTAGGGGCGCAGCCGGACGGCGAGGTCGAGACGGCGGTCAGCCACCCTGCACCTCCAGACGACGCCGGCCGGCTCGCAGCACGACCTGCCCGAGGGCGAGCAGGGCCGTGACCCAGAAGAGCTGGATCGCCAGAGACGTCGCGATCCCGGCACCGACGACACGACCGGCCAGGATGTCGATCGGCTGCTGGAGCATCGAGGGGAACGGCGACCAGGTGGCGACGGTGCGCAGCCAGTCGGGGAACCACGGCACTGGGAGGTAGAGGCCGCAGAGCAACCCGCCCGTGATCATCCACAACAGGGTGATGCCGCGGATCTCGACGAGCCAGAAGGCGAGCAGGTTGATGACGAAGTTGCCGGCGAAGGCGACGATGACGGCGAGCAGGACCGACACGGCGCCTGCGGCCCAGCTGAGGCCCGAGGGCGGCCAGGCGATGTCGAAGAGGAGGGCACCGAGCAGGATCGCGGGGATGCCGCGGCCGATGAGGTTGATGCCCGCTCGTCCGAGATCGCCTGCGAGATAAGCGAGCTGCGGGTCGAGGGGCCGGAGGAAGTCGATCGCGATGTCGCCGGTGCGCACGCGGTCCTTGACCTCGGCGAAGCCCCAGAGGTTGACCGTGCCGAGCAGGGCCTGGCCCCACCAGACGAAGGCCACCGCCATCGATGCGTCGTAGCCGCCGATCGAGGCGCCGGCCGAGGCGAGTGCGGCCAGCAGGATGTAGGCACGGATGATCCCGAAGACGGAGTTCGTCGTCATGCCCGCGAGGAGCGCCAGCCGGTACGTCGAGTGCCGCCGGAAGCCCGCCCGGACGAGGAGCCAGAAGGTCTTCACGGGACACGGGCGGGGGCAGGCACAAGGGGCCACGCTACTCACGGATGCCGTCCCGATCAACGAGGTAGTTTCAGGGCATGCCGGACAGCCCCCCTCCAGTGCCCTCACCGCCCGACATCGTCGTCGTCATGGGGGTCAGCGGCAGCGGCAAGACGACGATCGCGACCGGGATCGCGGCGGCGACAGGGTGGGAGTTTGCCGAGGGCGACGACTTCCATCCCGCGGCCAACGTCGAGAAGATGCGGGGCGGCATCCCGCTGACCGACGACGACCGCTGGCCCTGGCTGGAGACGATCGGCGCGTGGATCAGCGCCAAGGAGGCGGCGGGCGAGTCGGCCGTCGTGACCTGCTCGGCACTGCGCCGGGCCTACCGCGACGTGCTGCGCCGAGGTCGACCGCACGTGCGCTTCCTCCACGTCCAAGCGCCCGGGGCGGTCATCGCCGACCGCGTGGAGCACCGGGCGGGGCACTACATGCCGCCCTCGCTCCTGCCGAGCCAGCTCGCGACGCTCGAGCCGCTCGGCCCGGACGAGCCCGGCGTCACCGTCACCGCCGAAGGCGCTGCCGACGCGGTCCTCGCCCGCTGCCTTCTCGCCCTCGGACTCCAGGAGGTCTGACCGATGTCCTTCGCTCCCCGGGACCTCACCCCAGCGGCCCTCGACTTCCTCACCGTTCGCCACCTGGCGACGCTGACGACGCTGCGCCCCGACGGCACGCCGCATGTCACCCCCGTGGGCTTCACGTGGGACCCCGAGACCGCGACGGCGCGCGTCATCACGAGCCGCGGGAGCCGCAAGACCCGCAACGCTGCGGCCGGCGGACCGGCCGCACTGTGCCAGGTCGACGGTCGGTGGTGGCTCTCGCTCGAGGGCACGACCCGCGTGCTCGATGACCCCGAGTCCGTCACGGACGCCGAGCGCCGGTATGCCGCCCGCTACCGCGAGCCCCGCCCCAACCCCGAGCGCGTCGTCATCGCGATCGCGGTCACGAGCATCCTCGGCAACCTCTGACCGTCGCTGCCCGGCCGGCGCGGGGTGTCGGGAAGTGGGCACTTGACTCGGGGTGTGCGTCGGGAAGTGGGCACTCGACTCGGGGTGAGCGTCGGGAAGTGGGCACTCGACTCGGGGTGAGCGTCGGGAAGTGGGCACTCGACTCGGGGTGAGCGTCGGGAAGTGGGCACTCGACTCGAGGTGAGCGTCGAGGAATGGGCACTCGACTCGGGGTCGGCGGGTCAGGCCGGGAGGCGGAAGCGACCTCGGGCGAGCGGCTCGATGAGTCCGTCGGCGACGAGGGAGTCGAGGCAGCGCATCACCTGGTCCGGGTCGTCACCGGCGTCGACGAGCGTCGCGAGCGGCACCGAGGCGTGCGCCTCACGCAGCCGCCGCAGGATCTCGCCGCGCACCTGGCGGTCTGTGCCGTGCCAGGCCTGCCCGCGACGGGGCGGCCCGTCGTAGGCCGGCCGGCCGTCGAGATTCCAGGCACAGAGGTCGGCGACCGGGCACTGCTCGCACCGTGGCCCCCGCGCCACGCAGACGAGAGCGCCGAGCTCCATGACGGCGACGTTCCACGTGTTGGCGCGGTCGCGCTCGGCCGGCATCGCCTCGCGGGCGAGGTCGGACTCGGCCCGGTTGAGGGTGACGTGCGGGAGTGCCTTGCCCTCGAGGGTGCGGGCCAGGACCCTGCGCACGTTCGTGTCGATGACGACCTCGGGGTTGCCGAAGGCGAAGCACGACACGGCCGCGGCCGTGTAGGCGCCGACCCCGGGCAGGGCGAGCAGCGCCTCGTGGTCGCGGGGGACCTCGCCGTCGTGCCGCTCGACCATCGCGGTGGCCGCCTCGTGCAGCCGGAGGGCTCGGCGGGGATAGCCGAGACGTCCCCAGGCACGCACCGCGTCACCGGGCGCGGCGCCCGCGAGGTCGGCCGGGGTCGGCCACCGGGCCATCCACTCGCGCCAGATCGGCTCGACCCTGGACAGCGGCGTCTGCTGCGACATGACCTCGGACAGGAAGACGCCCCACGGGGTCGCGTCGGGTGCCCGCCACGGCAGCTCCTTGCGGCCGGCCTCGGCGTACCAGCCGTTGACGCGCTCGTGGAGCAGCGACAGCGGGAGCTCGCGGGACGGCATACGGCAGGGGACGGCTGCGGGGCCGGTCAGACGTAGCGCTCGAGGATGCTCGACTCCGCGAGGCGCGAGAGGCCCTCGCGGACCGCGCGCGCACGGCCCTCGCCGACGCCGTCGACGAGCATGAGGTCCTCGATGCCGGCCGCGAGCAGCCGCTGGAGCGACTCGAAGTGGGCGACGAGGCGGTCGACGATCGCGGTGGGCAGGCGCGGCACCTTCGTGAGCAGCCGGTACCCCTGCGGGCTCACCGGAGCGTCGAGGCTGTCGCCCACGACGGAGAAGCCGACGGCTCGCGCGCCGGCCGCGAGGTCGAGCAGCTCGACGGAGTTGAGCTGCTCGAGGTTCTCGAGCGCGTCGTCGAGGCTGAGGCTCGACTTCGTCGCGGGGAGGTAGTCGCGGATGACGAGCTCGCGGTCGTTGCCGAGGCCGCCGATGAGCTCCTCGAGCTGGAGGGAGAGCAGGCGCCCGTCGGTGCCGAGCTCGACGACGTAGTCCTGGATCTCGGCAGAGATGCGACGCACCATCTCGAGACGCTGGAGCACCGCCGTGACGTCGCGGATCGTGACGAGGTCCTCGATCTCGAGCGCCGAGAGCGTGCCGGTGACCTCGTCGAGACGCGCCTTGTAGCGCTCGAGGGTCTGCAGGGCCTGGTCGGCCCGCGAGAGGGTCGTCGGAGAGCCCTCGATGACGTGGCGGAGGTCGCCGACGTAGAGCGCGACGACACCCATCGACTGGCTGACCGAGATGACGGGGAAGCCGGTCTGCTTGGCGACACGCTCGGCCGTGCGGTGGCGGGTGCCCGACTCGGTCGTCTCGATGCTCGAGTCGGGGACGAGCTGGGTCGCAGCGCGCAGGATGCGGGTGCCCTCACGGTCGAGCACGACGGCGCCGTCCATCTTGCACAGCTCGCGCACGCGCGTGGCAGAGAACTCCACGTCGAGCACGAAGCCGCCGGTGCAGATGGAGTCGACGATGCGGTCGTAGCCGAGCACGATGAGGGCGCCGGTGCGTCCGCGGAGGATGCGCTCGAGGCTGTCACGCAGCTCGGTGCCGGGAGCAACGGCAGCAAGGGCTGCACGCAGCAGCAGCTCGTCGTTGCGGTCCATCACATCCCTGTCAGCGAGGGGGGCGCCGAGCGCGACCACCCCGGTCGCACGCAGTCTAGACGCTGGCAACGGCGTGCGTGTCTGTTGGCCGCGGCCCGGCCAGACGGCCCATCGCCTCGATCGCGCGCGGCACGTCGGCGACCTCGTGCGTGCGGATGCCGTCGGGCAGCGCGGCGCCTCCGTCGAGGCTGCCGGGCGGCACGAGCGCGTGACGGAACCCGAGCCGTGCGGCCTCGGCGAGGCGGCGCTGCAGACCGGTCACCCGGCGGACCTCGCCTGCGAGCCCGACCTCCCCCAGGGCGATGACGTCGGTGGCGAGGGGACGGTCGATGACCGAGGAGGCGACGGCGCAGACGATGGCGAGGTCGGCGGCGGGCTCGGTGAGCCGGACCCCCCCGACGGTGGCGGCGAAGATGTCGCGGGAGCCCACCGGGGCGCCGGCACGCTTGTCGAGCACCGCGATGATCATGGCGAGGCGAGCGGCGTCGAGGCCGCTCGAGGTGCGCCGCGGCGACGGCAGCGTCGACGGCGCGACGAGCGCCTGGACCTCGGCCACGAGGGGCCGGCGACCCTCCAGCGTGACGGTGACGCAGGTGCCCGCGACCGCGAGGTCGCGCCGGGTCAGGAAGAGCCCGCTCGGGTCGGGCAGGCCGACGATGCCGACGTCGGACAGGTCGAAGCAGCCGACCTCGTCGGTGGGGCCGAAGCGGTTCTTCACCGCGCGGACGAGTCGCAGCCGCGAGTGCCGGTCGCCCTCGAACTGCACGACGACGTCGACGAGGTGCTCGAGCACCCGGGGCCCGGCGATCGAGCCGTCCTTGGTGACGTGACCGACGAGGAGCACGGCCATGCCGCGCTGCTTGGCGGCGCGGATGAGACTGGCCGCGACCTCTCGGACCTGCGAGACGTTGCCCGCCTGCCCCTCGATCTCGGCGCTCGCCACCGTCTGCACGGAGTCGACGACGAGCAGGTCGGGCGAGCGGGCCTCGACGTGGCCGAGAACGGTCGCGAGGTCGGTCTCGGCGGCGAGGTAGAGGGTCGCAGCGATGGCGTCGATGCGCTCGGCACGGCCGCGCACCTGCGCCGCCGACTCCTCACCGCTGACATAGAGCACGGCCGCACCCTCGCGCGCCGCCCGCGCCGCGACGTCGAGCAGCAGGGTCGACTTGCCGACACCGGGCTCCCCCGCGACGAGCACGACGGAGCCGGGGACCAGCCCGCCGCCGAGCACCCGGTCGAACTCGCCGACACCCGTCGGCCGTGCTGCCGCCCGCGTGAGGTCGACCTCACCGATGGGGGGCGCCGGGGTGACCGCCGTCGCCGCCGTCGTGCGCGCCGGGGCATCGCCGACCTCGGCGACACTCCCCCAGGCCTGGCACTCGCCGCAGCGACCGACCCACTTGACCGCGCTCCACCCACACTCCGAACAGCGATAGCCTGCCGTGCGCCGCGACGCCGTCCTCGTTGCCATGGCCGCCACCGTACGGGTCACCTCCGACATCGCGGCCCGCCGCGCTGATGGTCCACCCGAGATCCCGTGCGAAAATGGCCGCATGGACTCCGTCATGCCCTACGTGCTCGCACTCGTGCCGACGATCGGCATGGCCACCCTCTTCTACTTCGTCATCAAGAGCATTCTCGAGGGTGACCGTCGCGAGCGCATTGCACACGCGAAATGGGAGAAGGAGCACCAACTGGCTGACAACGGCACACAACCCGCACAATCCGCACCCTTTACCACCAGCGATGACCGAACCGGGAGCGCGACGCCTGATATCACAGGGCGCTGAGTTCGTCACACTGCAAAGAAGTGCGGCTGTGCATACCGTGTAAAGCCTTTTCTGCGCCGCGGGAGTGTAAATTGATCCTGTCCGCGGGTTGTCGACGCGGATAAACCCCTCCTACAAGACAATGCAGATGGAGAAACATGGCTCAGCGTGTCGAAGTGAAGTTGATCGACGACATCGACGGCGGTGACGCCGCCGAGACAGTGTCTTTCTCGCTCGACGGAATCTCGTACGAGATCGACCTTTCAGACAAGCACGCCAAGAAGCTGCGCGACGAGTTCGCCACGTGGACGGGCCACGCCCGTCGCAGCAGCACGGGCGGCAGATCCACGTCGCGCCGGCGCTCCGCCTCGACCGGCGGCGCCAAGCGTGGCGACCTCGGTGCCGTGCGCGAGTGGGCCCGGGCCAACGGGCACCAGGTGTCGGACCGCGGCCGGATCTCGGCCGAGGTGCAGGCGGCCTACGACAAGGCCCACTGACAGGCACCGACGTGCCCCGGCAGGCACCGACAGGCACTGCCGACGCACCATCACCGCGAACGGCCCGGCGGCACACCGCCGGGCCGTTCGCATGCCCGCCGCCTCGCCGACCTCCTCGAGCGTCTCATCGCGCCCCCTCAGGTGATGCTCTCCGCGAGGTCGCCGTCGGCCTC
Organism: Humibacillus xanthopallidus; assembly: GCF_006716675.1. Classification (GTDB taxonomy): domain Bacteria; phylum Actinomycetota; class Actinomycetes; order Actinomycetales; family Dermatophilaceae; genus Humibacillus; species Humibacillus xanthopallidus_B. The sequence goes on from NZ_VFPM01000001.1 coordinate 908,537, forward strand.
CACGCGAGCCAACACCTCGTCCATGCGCAGCTGCGCCAGCCCCCTGCCCCCGGACGCCTCCGCTCCCGCCTCGATCTCGGCCCACGAGCGCGGCGCCGCGACGGTCGGCTCGTCGCGGCCCCGCAGGGAGTAGGGGCACACGGTGGTCTTGGCCGCGACGTTCTGGCTCCAGTCGAGGAAGACCTTGCCCGGGCGCAGCTCCTTGGCCATCTTCCACACGACGAGGTCGGGGTGGGCCTTGGTCAGTTCCTGGGCGAGCTGCTGCACGGTGTCGCGGATCTCGTCGCTCGTGTGCGCACCGGGCAGGACGGCATACAGCTGGAGACCCTTGCTGCCGCTCGTGACGGGCACGGTCTCGAGGCCGATGCGCCCGAGGCGCTCGCGCACGATGAGCGCGACGCGAGCGCACTCGAGCAGGCCGGTGCCCGGCCCCGGGTCGAGGTCGATGACGAGGCGGTCGGGGTTCAGTGCGACGGCGTCTCGTCCCTCCCCCTCGTAGCGCCACTGGTGCACGTGCAGCTCCAGGGAGTTGAGGTTGGCGAAGTAGGTCAACCCGGCGAGGTCGTCGATGAGCGGGAAGACGGGGTCGCGCCCGGCGCGCCGGATCCACGCCGGCGTGCCGGCCGGGATGTTCTTCTCGAAGAACTGCATGTCTCCCACGCCGTGCGGGAAGCGGATCCGCGTCACGGCGCGGTCGCGCAGGTGCGGAAGGATCGCCGGCGCGATGCGCGCGTAGTAGTCCAGCACCTGCGCCTTGGTCGTGCCGGTCCGCGGGAACATCACCTTCTCGAGGCTCGACAGCCGCAGCCGGTGGCCCTCGACCTCGACGGTGACCTTCGTGGGCTCGTAGGCCATCACTCACCGAGTCCCTGCTCGTCGACGTCGCCGGGCGTGAGGTCGACCCGCAGGCCCTTGTATGCCGGCTGGCGCAGTCTGCCCTGACCGCCGAGTCCCAGCGACTGCACGTCGGCGACGAGCACCGGGTGCACCCACGTCGCCCCCAGCGCGTCGACCGCGGGCACCTCTGTGCCGAAAGGTGACTCGTCGGAGGCAAGGGGCTCGAGCTCGCGCATCAGTGCCGTGCCGAGCTTGCCGGCCAGCCCCGAGCCGACGCGTCCCAGGTAGCGCAGGCCGCCCGGTCCGGGGACCCCGACGAGCACGGCGCCGAGGCGACTGCGGACCGTGCCGGTCGACTCGGGTCGCCAGCCACCGATGACGACGGAGACGGTGCCGCGGTGAGGAGACTTGAGCCAGAAGGGACTTCGCACTCCGGGGGTGTAGCGGGAGTCGACCCGCTTGGAGACGATGCCCTCGAGACCCTGCTCCTTCGTCGCCTCGTGGAGCACGACTCCGTCGTCGAACGTCGGCGGCGTCTGCCACCTCGGGCTGTCGAGCTCGAGCCGCTCGAGCGTCGCCCTCCGGTCGCTCCACGGCCGGTCCATCAGCTCGACACCGTAGAGGCGCAGCAGGTCGAAGGTCATGAGCGTCACCGGCGCCTGCTCCGCCAGCTGGCGGGCCTTGCGCGCGTCGGTGACGTGGAAACGCTCGGCGAGGGCGGCGAACGACGGCGTGCCGCCCTGCATGGAGACGATCTCGCCGTCGAGGAGCATGTCGGCGTACTCGGTGGCCAGCCCGCCCAGCTCGGGGAAGGCCACCGTGACGTCGCGCTCGGTGCGCGACCACACGGTCAGCGCGCCCTCCGAGACGTCGGCCAGCACCCGCATACCGTCCCACTTGACCTCGTGCTGCCACGCGTCGCCGGACGGAATGGTCACCGTCGGCGTCGCGAGCATGGGGCGCATGGGTGCATTCTTGTTCTCATGCGAGCCATCTGGAAAGGCGCGGTGTCCTTCGGACTCGTCAATGTCCCGGTCCGTCTCTTCTCGGCGACCGAGAACCACGACGTGCAGTTCCGGCAGGTCCACGAGAAGGACGGCGGGCGGATCCGCTACAAGCGCGTCTGCGCCATCGACGGCGAGGAGGTGCCCTACTCCGACATCGCCAAGGGATACGAGGCCGCCGACGGCCAGATGGTCGTCCTCTCCGACGAGGACATGAGGAGCCTTCCGTCGCGCTCGACGAAGGAGATCTCGATCGAGAAGTTCGTGCCGTCGGAGCAGATCGACCCGCTCCTGTTCGACAAGTCCTACTACCTCGAGCCCGACAAGACCGGCCTCAAGCCCTACGTGCTCCTGCGTGACGCGCTCGAGAAGGCCGACCGCATGGCGCTCGTGACGGTCTCGGTGCGGTCGCGGATGACCCTCGCCGTCCTGCGGGTGCGCGACGGCGTCATCGTGCTCCAGACGCTGCTCTGGGCCGACGAGGTGCGTGCGCCCGAGTTCGAGTCGCTCTCGGAGGAGACCCACGCGACGGCCAAGGAGCTCGCCATGGCGTCCTCCCTCGTCGACTCGCTGTCGGGCGACTACGTGCCCGACGAGTTCGAGGACGACTACTCCGAGGCCGTCGAGGCCCTCGTCGCAAGCAAGATCGAGGGCGGCGAGATCACGGCGACTCCCGAGGCGGAGGGCGAGGAGACCGAGGTCGTCGACCTCCTCGCGGCCCTGCAGCGCAGCGTCGACAAGGCCAAGGCCGCCAAGGCGGGTCCGGCCGCCACCGCAGGAGCGACCGACGACGCGTCGAGCGACGACGCCGCGACCGGTGCGAAGAAGTCGACCGCGAAGAAGTCGGCGGCCAAGAAGTCCACCACCGGCACCACCAAGACGGCGGCCAAGAAGACGGCCGCCAAGAAGTCCACGTCGGGCACTGTGACCAAGAAGGCAGCGACGAAGAAGGCAAGCTGACCCGGCACGGTCCGGTCTACGCCACGATGGGAGGGTGCAGACCGTCACCGTGGAGGACCTGCAGGCGCGGTTGCGTGCCCTGCCCACCAACCCGCGCGTCGTCGTCAGCGGCAACACCGCGATCCCCTGGGAGGGCGTGCGGGCCGTCGACGGGGCGCTGGAGCGCTACATCATCCATGCGCTCAACGCGCCACGCGGCATACCTGATCGTGAGGGCGTGACGGCCGAGACGTGCTTCGTCGGCCCCGGTATGCGTCACCACCCGCAGCTGCACTACGTGCCCTCGCGCCTGTCGCTCGTGCCGCTGCTCTTCGCCCGCACCCTCGTGCCCGACGTCGTGCTCGTCCACTGCACCCCTCCCCAGGGAGGGCACGTCAGCCTCGGGCTCGAGGTCAACATCCTGCCGGCGGCGATCGACTCGGTCCGCGCTCACGGGGGCCTCGTCGTCGCGGTGCTCAACCGTTCGATGCCGCGCACGTCGGGTGACGCGCTCGTGCCCGTCGAGTACATCGACCTCGCGATCGAGGTCGACGAGCCGCTGCCCACCCACGCCCCGCTCGAGCCCGACGACGAGAGCCGTCTCATCGGGGAGCGCGTCGCCGCCCACGTGCGCGACGGATCGACGCTCCAGCTCGGCATCGGCGGCGTGCCCGACGCCACCCTCGGCGCGCTCACCGGCCGGCGCGGCCTGCGGATGTGGACGGAGATGTTCTCCGACGGCGTGCTCGCCCTCGACGCCGCGGGTGCGCTCGACCAGGACCACCCCCTCGTCACGTCGTTCTGCTTCGGCTCGGCCGAGCTCTACGAGTGGATCCACGACAACCCGCGGGTGCGGATGCTGCGCACCGAGAAGACCAACGACCCCGGCCTCATCGCGCAGCAGCGCCACATGACCTCGGTCAACACCGCCCTCGAGGTCGACCTCTTCGGCCAGGCGAACGCCTCGCGCATCAACGCCCGCATCCACTCCGGCTTCGGGGGCCAGACCGACTTCATCGTCGGGGCCCTGCACTCCCAGGGTGGGCAGTCGTTCATCGCGCTGCGGTCGTGGCACCCCAAGGCCGACGTGTCGACGATCGTGCCGCTCCTCGACGAGCCGGTCACGAGCTTCCAGCAGAGCGCGGTCGTCACCGAGCACGGCATGGCGCAGCTCTGGGGCCGCAGCGAGCGGGAGCAGTGCCACGACATCATCGAGGAGTGTGCGCACCCGCGCGTGCGCGACGACCTCCGCGAGGAGGCCCACGCCCTCGGCCTCGGCTGAGACCGAAGCCCGGGGCCCTCCCGGCGCGAGCGGCGAGGCGCGGTGACGGAGAATGACGCCATGACCATCCGCATCGGGCTCTCGTCGTCGTCGGTCTATCCCGACAACGCCGCGACCGCCTTCGCGACGGCCGACCGCCTCGGCTACGACGGCGTCGAGATCATGGTGTGGACCGACCCGGTCACCCAGGAGGCCGGGGCGCTCAACGCGCTCGCCGAGCTGCACGGCATACCGGTGCTGTCGGTGCACGCGCCCACGCTCCTGCTGACCCAGCGCGTCTGGGGCACCGACCCGTGGGGCAAGGTCGACCGCTCGATCGAGCTGGCGCTCGAGGTGGGCGCCGACACGGTCGTGCTGCACCCGCCGTTCCGCTGGCAGCGCGAGTATGCCGCCGGGTTCGTCGAGGGGATCGCCCGCCGCGAGCGCGAGTCGGGGGTGCGCCTCGCGGTCGAGAACATGTATCCGTGGCGCACGGCCCGCCGCGAGGTGCTCGCCTACCTGCCGCACTGGGACCCGACGACCCAGCCCTACGACAACGTCGTCATCGACCTGTCGCACACGGCCACCGCGGGCTCGGACGCCGTCGAGATGGTGCGGTCGCTGGGGCCCCGGCTCGCCCACCTGCACCTCGCCGACGGGCTCGGCTCCTTCAAGGACGAGCACCTCGTGCCGGGGCGCGGCACGCAGCCCTGCACGGAGGTCCTCGAGCTGCTGTCGGACTCGGGGTGGCAGGGCGACGTCGTCGTCGAGGTGTCGACCCGCAAGGGCACGCGCGACCAGCGCGACCTCGACCTCGCCGAGTCGCTGGCCTTCGCCCGCTTCGGCCTGCTGCCGACGATGGGTGCCTCGCGGATCTGAGTCGCGCTCGACCGCTCCGGCCGAGGGCTCAGTCCGAGGCTCAGTCCGAGGCTCAGTCCGAGGCTCAGTCCGAGGCCCAGCCCGAGGCTCAGTCCGAGGTTCAGTCCGCGTCGGGGCGCCAGCCGCGCGGGCGGACGGAGACGAGGTCGACGCTTGCCCGGGGACCGGCCTCGATCGCGAGCCGCGCCGCGGCGACGACGGAGTCGACGTCGAGGTAGGCCGTGGCGTCGTAGTCGGCCCCCTCGTGCCCGACGAGCTCGTGCTGCATGTCGGTGTCGACGCGGCCCGGGTGCAGCGACGTGACGCGCACGCCGTTGCCCCGCTCCTCCTCGCGCAGGGCGTCGGTGAGGGCGCGCAGGGCGAACTTCGACGCGCTGTAGGCACCCGACTGCGCACCGGAGGTGAAGCCGGACCCTGAGTTCACCGCGATGACGAGGCCGTGCGCGGCGCGCAGCGCTGGTAGCAGGGCCCGGGTGACGGCAGCGACGGCGACGACGTTGACGGTCATCGACTCGGCCCAGTCCGAGACCGTCGCCTCGGCGAGGCTGCCGTGGCGCAGGATGCCCGCGGAGTGCACGAGCACGTCCACCCGGGGCACTGTCGGCACGAGGTCCTCGAGCGCTCGCTCGAGCGAGCCGCCCGGCGCGCAGTCCCCGAGGTCCGCGACGAGGCCCTGGGCCGAGGGCAGCTCGGCGACGAGGCGGCCCACGGTGTCGGCGCTGCGGCCGCCGACGACGACGTGGTGCGTGGGGGCGAGGTCACGCACGATGCCGAGGCCGATGCCGCGGGTGCCCCCGGTGACGACGGCGACGGGACGGGTCTGCTGGGTGCTCACCCGCAGAGCCTACGAGGGACGCCGGTCGGGACCGCCCTACGGAGCGAGCTGGTCGAGGCGACGCAGGATGAGTCCCTCGCGCAGCGCCCACGGGCAGATGTCGATGCGCTCGACCTGGAGCAGGTCGAGGGCGGCCTCGGCGACGAGCGCGCCGGCGAGCATCTGCGCGGCCCGGCCGGCCGACACGCCGGGCAGCTGCGCCCGCTGCGACGCGCCCATGGCGGCGAGGCGGTCGACGATGCCGTGGAGGTCGTCGCGGCCGAGCCAGCGCGGCACGAACGGGCCCTCGGCGCGCGGTGCGGCACCCGCGATCCGGGCGAGCGAGCGCATCGTCTTCGAGGTGCCGACGACCCGGTCGGGTGCGCCGACGGTGAGCAGCGGCCGCATCTGCTCGGCGAGCGAGGTGCGCACGTAGGACCGCAGCGCCCGCACGTCGGCCGCGTCGGGCGGGTCACCGGCGAGCCGCTCCCGGGTGAGCCGGCCGGCCCCGAGGGGCAGGCTGAGGGCGACGTCGGGCTCCTCGTCGATGCCGGAGGCGAGCTCGAGGGAGCCGCCCCCGATGTCGATGACGAGGAGGCGCCCGCTCGACCAGCCGAACCAGCGACGGACCGCGAGGAAGGTCATGCGAGCCTCGTCCTCGCCGCTCAGCACGTCGAGGTCGATGCCGGTCTCCTCGCGTACCCGGGCGATGACCTCGTCGCCGTTGGGCGCCTCGCGCAGGGCCGAGGTCGCGAACGCGAAGACGTCCTGCACGCCCTGGTCCTCGGCCACCCGCAGGCACTCGCCGAGGAAGTCGACGAGCCGGTCAGCCGTCGCCGGGTCGACCCGCCCGTCGTGGTCGAGGCTCTCCGAGAGCCGCAGCTCGGTCTTGTGCGAGAACGCCGGCAGCGGGTGACCGCCGCGGTAGGCGTCGACGACGAGGAGGTGAACCGTGTTGGACCCGATGTCGATGACGCCCAGTCGCATGCTCTCACCCTAGTGGCGCAGCCGCCCTGCGCCCCGCGCTCACGGGCACTCTCGCAGACTGCCGGCATGCCGTCCGGTGGCGTCGTGCGCCCTGCTGCCGTTGCTGCCGTATGCCGTCAGGCTGAGCGGCGGCTCAACGTGAGTGACGCGAGGGCGAGCGCCCCCACGATGAAGCCGAGGACGATCCCGAGGTCGCCCGCGACCGCCGAGAAGGGGTCGGTGTTGCGGGTGATCTCCTTCATGGCGTCGACGGCGTAGGAGAGGGGCAACAGGTTGCTGATCCACTCGAGCAACGGAGGCAGCAGCTCACGCGGGATGAGCAGCCCGCAGAGGAGGAACTGCGGCAGGATGAACGCCGGCATGAACTGCACCGCTTGGAACTCGGTGCGCGCGAAGCCGCTCGCGAGCAGCCCCAGTGCCGTGCCGAGCACGGCGTCGGCGACGGCCACGACGACGAGCAGCCAGAGCGGCCCGGCCACGTCGAGGTCGCAGACCCAGACGGCGAATCCCGTTGCCACGACGGCCTGCACGACGGCCAGCAGACCGAAGCCCACGGCATACCCGATCATGAAGTCACCCTTGCCCATGGGCGTGGTCAGCAGCCGCTCGAGGGTGCCCGACTGGCGCTCGCGCAGCGTCGCGACCGAGGTGACGATGAACATGACGACCATCGGGAAGACACCGAGCAGGGCCGGCCCGATGCGGTCGAAGACGGGCGTGCCGGTGTAGATCCAGGCGAGCAGGCCGAGCAGGACGCAGGGCACGACGATAATGAGGGCGATGGTGCGGTGGTCGGTGCGCACCTGGCGCAGGACCCGGCCCGCGGTGGCGAAGGTCAGGCCCGGGTTCACGACGCGCTCCGGTGGCTGGCGGCCTCGGCGTCGATGAGGGCGAGAAAGGCGGCGTCGGCGTCGACGGCACCGGTTCGCACGAGCAGCTCGTCGGGCGTGAGGTCGGCGAGCACCTCGCCCTCGCGGAGGAGGACAAGACGGTCGCAGCGGGTGGCCTCGTCCATGACGTGGCTCGACACGACGAGCGAGTGGCCCTGCTCGGCGAGGCGCGCGAAGAGCTCCCAGAGGTCGCGGCGGAGCACCGGGTCGAGGCCGACGGTGGGCTCGTCGAGGACGAGGAGGGTCGGACGCCCGACGAGCGCTGCGGCGAGGGAGACCCGCGACTCCTGGCCCCCGGAGAGGTCGCGGACGAGCTGCCCCGCGAAGTCGACGAGGTCGACCTCGACGAGCGTGCGGTCGACGGCGTCTCGCAGCCCGGTGCCGCGCAGACCGACGGCCCGGGCGAAGTAGGCGATGTTCTCACGCACCGTCAGGTCGTCGTAGACGCTCGGGGTCTGGGTGACGTAGCCGACCTCCCGGCGCAGCGCCGCGGAGCCCGCGGGGTGGCCGAGCACGGTGACTGTGCCGGCCTTGACGACCTGCACGCCAACGATGCACCGCATGAGAGTGGACTTGCCCGAGCCGGAGGGCCCGAGGAGGCCCACGACCTCGCCGGCGGGCACCTCGAGGTGGAGGCCGGGGATGACGTCGCGGTGGCCGCGCACGACCTGCAGGCCGCTGATGACGACCGCTGGCCCGTCATAGTTATTCATCATGTGATGAAATCTACTCCTGTCGCCGCGGCCCGTCCACCAGATAGCCCTGGAGGACCGGTCCGAGATGCTCCACGAGGTCGGCAGGGCTCGCCTCGGCGAGACCCGGGACGCGCACGACGTAACGGGCCATGACGAGACCGATCATCTGGGAGGCCGCGAGGGCGCCACGCAGCTGCGGGTCCGGGGCGCCGGTCGATGCCGCGATGCGCCCGAAGACCTCACGCCCGAGGAACTCGCGCAGCATCCGGGCAGCCTCCTCGCTCGACATGCTCGAGCGGGCGAGCGCGACGATGGCCTCGCGCCGCTCCGGCGGCTCCCAGACCGCGAGGAAGGTCTCGACGAGCCGCCACCCGAGCCGGTCCCGGTCGCCCGCGATGACGTGGGCGATGACCTCGGCGGGGTTGACCGGCACGGCCATGGTCTCGGCGAAGAGCGCCGCCTTGCCCTCGAAGTAGTGGTGCACGAGGGCAGGGTCGACCCCGGCATCACGGGCGATCCCGCGCAGGCTCGACTTGTCGTATCCCTTGGTGGCAAAGGAGCTTCGCGCCGCATCGACGATCGCGGCGCGGGTGTCGGGGCCGCCCGGTCGGCGTCCGCGTCCGCGCTGCGCGGCACCGTCCTCGACGCGTGGGCTCATGCCCCAACGCTAGCCCCGCCCGTCGCCCTCCGGCCCGTATGCCGTCCGGGTGGCCCTCGCTCTCCGCCGGGCCTCCGCCTCGCGCAGCAACCGCTCGGCCTCGACGTTGCGACCCCACTGGGCCCAGCCGGCCGGGGTCGTGCCGTGCACGGCATCGACCACTGCCGGGTCGGCACCTGCCTCGAGGAGCTCGCGGATGAGGTCGAGGTCGCCGAGCAGCGCGGCCTGGTGCAGCGCCGTGCGGCCGTCGTCGAGGTGAGGCGAATCGGCAGCGTGTGGCACAGCGGGCCGCAGTGTGTCCAGCGTGTCCAGGGTGTCCAGGGTGAAGCCGTGGGCTGCGAGCAGTGCTGTGCGGCGGGCGAACCCGTGGCTCGCGGCCCAGTCCAGCTGCCGGGTCATCATCTCCTCGAGCGACTCGGCCGCGACCCCGAGTCGGTGCGCCCACACCTCGCCGGCGGGGCGGCCGAGCCCGTGGTCGAGGAGCAGCTCGAGGTGGCTGTCGTCGCGGCCGAACATCCGGTTGTAGAGGGCCTGCCGGTCGTTGGGGTCGGCGCCCCTCTCGAGGAGCAGCAGCGCAAGCTCGTGCCAGGCCGGGTGGCGCGGCTGACGCCCCGGCCCGGACTCGCCCTCGCCGAAGATCCCGGTCAGCACGGTGAACGGGGTCGGCAGACCCTGCCAGAGGTAGCCGCTGTCGGGGTCCGCCCCACCGTCGAGCAGGAGGCGCGCACTGCCCACGGCATCACCCTGAGGCACCCGGGAGTAGGCGAGGTAGAGGATCGGGGGCCAGTCGAACGGGCCACCGGACCGCGTTGCCGCTCGCGGGTCGTCGTCGAAGTGGCGACGCAGGATCTCAAGGTCGCCGACGGTCGCCGCGACGAAGACGTCGTGCTCCGGCAGCCCTGGGTGCCGCTCGAGCAGCTCGCCTGCCCTGGCCCACCGCATCGGCTCGTCGGCGCCGTCGTATCGCAGGCAGGCGAGGGCGGGCACGGACCGAGCCGCGCGCTCGAGGGGGTCTGCGCCCGAGTCATCCGGCTCCTCGACGAACGCGGCCGGGTCGCGGCGCAGGCCCTCGCTGCGCCGGAGGTAGGCGCGCAGCCGGGGCCAGCTCCCGAAGCCGTAGGAGCGGGCGAGCACGAGCTGCGCCTCGGCCAGGGTGAGGCTGCCGCCCTCGGCAGGAGACGGATGGTGTCGCGCGACGAGCGCGAGCGCCTGCGGGGCCCCGTCGCGGGCGCCGCGCTGCAGCCGGCGCGCATCGCGACGGAAGCGCTCGAGGTCGGGGTTGCCGGGCAGTGACAGGGCCATGACGGCCTCCTCTCGTCGTGCCCGGCGTGCGCTGGTCGGGCCGAAAGGAGGTCGGGCCGAACGTCGTTCACCACCAGGGAGGCTGTGCCCCTTCCCGCGCACCGGAGGCGACCTGGACGCCCCCGCCAGCCTACTGCGCGAGCCCGCCCCACGGCATACGCCGGCGAAGCCCAGAGGCCCTCCCGATCGAGAGAGCAGTTCGTCGGCCTCCTCAGCGGGCGCATCCGCCTGATGAGCGCGCCCAGCGCACGGTCGAGCGTCACGACATAAGGTGTCCCGGTGGCTGAAGCACCGTTGGACCTGCCTCGCGTCTGGGTCGAGTTCACCGACCCGGCGGACGAGAACCAGCGCTACCGCTGCGACCTCACCTGGCTGACGAGCAGCTGGACCTGCGTCTACGGCAGCGGGTGCAAGGGCATCTACGCCGACCGCCCCGACGACGGCTGCTGCACGCTCGGCGCGCACTTCACCGACAAGGACGACCTCAAGCGGGTGGCTGATGCGGTGGCCGAGCTCGGTGAGGACGAGTGGCAGTTCCACTCGGTCGGCACGGCGACCGGCTCGCGCTCCGACTGGACCGAGAAGGAGGACGGCGCACGCAAGACGCGCGTCGTCGAGGGCGCCTGCATCTTCCTCAACCGGCCGGGGTTCCCTGCCGGTGACGGGTGCGCGTTGCACCAGCACGCCGTGCTCACCGGTGTCCAGCCGCACACCCTCAAACCCGACGTCTGCTGGCAGCTGCCACTGCGTCGCACCTTCCGCACCGTCGAGCTGCCCGACGACACGAGCTATCTCGAGGTGACGATCACCGAGTACGACCGGCGCGGCTGGGGCCCGGGCGGCCACGACCTCGACTGGTACTGCTCCGGCAACTCCGAGGCGCACGTCGGACGCGAGCCCGTCTATCGCTCGAACCGCGCGGAGCTCGTCGAGCTCATGGGGCAGGCGGCCTACGAGCAGCTCGCGATCCGCGCCGAGGGGCACCTCGCCCAGGTCAAGGCGGTGCGCGCGAGGGGCGTGCGCCAGCTGCTCCCTCTCCTTGTCCACCCGGCCACGCTCGAGGCACAGGCGACGGCACGGACCCGCGCGGCGCAGGCCGCCCGGGCGGCACGCACGGCCCGGAAGCGGGCGTGATGAGCGAGATCATCCCGAGCCCCAACATCTGGGGGTCACCCGACGTCTACGAGGTCGAGAACCGCGGCGTCGACCGCGACCACGTCATCGAGACGGCGATGCGCTCGGTGCTCGACTGGGCCGGGCACGACGTCGTCGACATCGGATGCGGCACGGGTTACCACCTGCCCCACTTCGCGCGTGACGCTCGGTCCGTCGTCGGCGTCGAGCCGCACCCGCCGCTGGCCACCCTTGCAGCGCAACGTGTTTCGGGCATGCCGTCCGTCTCCGTTCGCGAGGAGGGTGCAGCCGCGATCGGGGTGCCCGACGCGTCGTTCGACGTGGCGCACGCACGGTGGGCCTACTTCTTCGGGCCGGGGTGCGAGCCGGGCCTCGCCGAGCTCGACCGCGTCATGCGCCCCGGCGGAGCGGCCTTCGTCGTCGACAACGACGCGACCCGCTCGACGTTCGGCGCCTGGTTCCGCCGCGCCCTGCCGACCTATGACCCGCGCGCCGTCGAGCGCTTCTGGGCGCGCCAGGGGTGGGAGCGCGAGCGACTCGACATCCGCTGGGACTTCGACTCACGGGCGGACTTCGAGGCCGTCGTCGCGATCGAGTTCGACCCGGAGCACGCCGACCTCATCCTTGCCGAGCACCCGGACGCCACCGGCGTCGACTACGCCGTCAACCTCTGGTGGCGCCGCTACTGAGCGCGCCCGCAGTCGAGTGCCCAGTTCCCCACGTCGAGAAGTGAGCACTCGACCTCTCACCCGACGAGTGCCCAGTTCCCCACGTCGAGAAGTGAGCACTCGACCTCTCACCCGACGAGTGCCCAGTTCGGGACGCCCCGGCACCGTCGAGTGCCCAGTTCCCCACGTCGAGAAGTGAGCACTCGACCTCTCACCCGACGAGCTGCTCTTTCGATTGCTCACGTGGGCCCGACGGAGTGCTCTCTCGATCGGGGTGGTCAGTCGCGGTAGGGGCGGCGCGCGATCTCGCGGATCTCGCCGAGCAGGCCCCACTCGTCACGCCCGAGACGCGACAACGGCTTGATGCGGTGGATGTCGACGTGCGGAGACCCCGGCACGGACTCGTCGAGCACGTCCTCGGCCACGGCGACGTGGAGCACCTCACCGATGACGACCCAGCAGTTGCCGGTCGGACGCACCTCGTGCAGCCGGCACTCGAGGATCACCGGGGACTCGGCGACACGAGGGGGTGCGACGGTCAGTGAGTCCTCGCGCGCGATGCCTTCCGCATCGAACTCGCTGACCCCTGCGGGGTAGTCGGTGCCTGTCCCGTTGACCTGCTCGAAGAGCCACTCCGGGGTGAGGTTGACGACGAACTCCCTTGTCGCCTCGACGTTGTCGAGAGTGTCCTTGCGACCGACGGAGGTGAAGGCGACCATCGGCGGGGCGGTGCTCACCACGGTGTAGAAGGAGTGCGGTGCGAGGTTGTCGATGCCGGCCGCCGACCGGCTCGACACCCAGGCGATGGGTCGCGGCACGACCGACGCCGTCAGCAGCCGGTAGGCGGCACCGGCTCGCAGGCGCGCCTCTTCGGGCCCGTGCAGCAGGGGGAAGTCACGCCTCACACGAGGTCCAGGGCGATGTCGACGATCGGCGACGAGTGGGTCAGCCCACCGACGCTGATGAAGTCGACGCCGGTGAGGGCGTAGTCGCGGGCCACGTCGAGCGTCATGCCTCCCGTCGCCTCGATCTCGACCGGCTCCCCGGCCGCCCGCAGCAGCGCCACCGTCTCGCCGAGCACCTCGACCGACATGTTGTCGCACATGATGAAGCGCGCGCCTGCGTCGTAGGCCTCCTGCGCCTCGGCGGGTGTCGTCACCTCAACCTGCACGGTGACGTCCGGAAAGCGTTGGCGCACAAGGTCGTAGGCGGCTGCGACAGAGCCGGCAGCGAGCTTGTGGTTGTCCTTGATCATCGCAACGTCGTAGAGCCCCATGCGCTTGTTGGTGCCTCCACCGCATCGCACGGCGTACTTCTCCAGCCAGCGCAGCCCCGGCGTCGTCTTGCGCGTGTCGAGCACCATCGTGCCGGTGCCCTCGAGCGCGTCGGCCCACCGCCGAGTGTGCGTGGCGACGCCGGAGAGGCGGCTGAGGATGTTGAGCATCGTGCGCTCGGCGACGAGGATCATCTGCGTCGGGCCGGAGAGCCGTGCGATGACGTCGCCACGCTCGACCCGGCCACCGTCCTCGACGAGCACCTCGACGGCGACGTCCACGTCTGCGACGTCACGCCCCACCGTCTCGGCGACGGCCGCGAGCACGAGGTCGATGACCGGCACACCCGCCACGACACCCGGTGCGCGGGCCACGACCTCGGCGACGCGACGCTGGTCGGCAGGGATGGTGGCTCGCGTCGTCACGTCGACCCCGTCAGGACCGAGGTCCTCGAGCAGGGCGACGCGCACGACGTCCTGCGCCCACTCGAGCGGGAAGCCGCTCAGCCCGTCGCCACTCACGTCGTCTCCTCCGTCTCTTTCGCCGAGTCCGTATGCCGTGCAGCCGGTTTCGCTGCGCCCGGTCCTTCCGCGCGGTCCTCGTCGAGCACGTCGACCGGAACCGGGGCGCCGAGGTCGAGGCCGTCGAGGTTCGACTGCGGCACCGGCACGATGCGCGCGTCGAGGGCGCCGGCCACCGAGCGCTGCAGGTGCACGTGGTGCAGGAAGTGCTCGTCGTCCCGCGCCGGGAAGTCCTCACGAACGTGACCGCCACGGGTCTCGTCACGCAGCGCGGCGGCATACGTCAGGGCACGGCCGAGGTGGAGCAGGTTGGTGGTCTCCCAGCTCTTCGGTCCCCCCTGCTTGTCGGCGTCGGCGCCGACGGCCCGGGCGGCCAGCGCGGCCAGCGTCTCCTGGGTGGCGGCGAGCGAGGACGCCGAGCGCACCGTGCCGGAGCCGGCCGTCATCGCGCGTTGCACGTCGAGGCGACGCTTGCCGCGGATCAGCTCCGGCTCGCCCGAGGGCGCCACGGGCGTCGTCTCGGGCAGCTCCCCGGCGCCGAGGCGGGTCGTGAGGTCGTCGGCGATGCGCCGGGCGAAGACGAGGCCCTCGAGGAGGGAGTTGGAGGCGAGACGGTTGGCCCCGTGGACGCCGGTGCACGAGGTCTCGCCACACGCATACAGCCCCTCGCGCGACGAGCGGCCGCGCAGGTCGGTGCGCACGCCTCCGCTCGCGTAGTGCTGGGCCGGCGCGACCGGGAGCAGCTGTGTCGCGGGGTCGAAGCCGAGCTCACGACAGCGTTGGACGATCGACGGGAAGCGCTGCTCGAGGAAGTCGGCGCCGAGGTGGCGGCAGTCGAGGTAGACGTGGTCGGTGCCGGTCTCACGCATCCGGGTGATGATCGCCCGCGAGACGACGTCGCGCGGGGCGAGGTCGGCGAGCGGGTGCTGGCCCTGCATGAAGCGCTCCCCCGCCTCGTCGACGAGGAAGGCCCCCTCGCCGCGGACGGCCTCCGAGATGAGCGGCTGCTGGCCGCGCGACCCCTCTCCGAGCCACAGCACCGTCGGGTGGAACTGGACGAACTCGAGGTCGGCGAGCACGGCGCCCGCGCGGAGTGCGGCGGCCATGCCGTCGCCCGTCGCGACCGAGGGGTTCGTCGTCGAGGAGTAGATCTGGCCGAGGCCACCGGTGGCGAGCACGACGGCACGGGCGTGGGCCGCCCCGACGCCGTCGACCTGGCCCTCGCCGATGACGTGCAGCGTGACGCCGCAGACCCGCTCGTCGGCGTCGGTGAGCAGGTCGACGACGAGGGCGTGCTCGATGACCTCGATGCCCGGGTCGTCGCGCACCCGGTCGAGGGCGGCGATGAGGGCCCGCGAGATCTCCCGCCCCGTCGCGTCGCCCCCGGCGTGCAGGATGCGGTCGCGGTGGTGACCACCCTCGCGGGTCAGCGAGATCTGCCCGGTGTCGCCGCGGTCGAAGTCTGCCCCGAGCGCGATGAGGTCCCACACCGCGTCGGGCCCCTCGGTGACGAGCGCCTCGACGGCGTCGACGTCGCAGAGCCCGACGCCGGCGACGAGGGTGTCGTGGATGTGCTCGGCGGGGCTGTCCTCGGGCGACATGACGGCCGCGATGCCGCCCTGCGCCCAGGCGGTCGACCCCTCGTCGAGCACCGTCTTCGTCACGAGCAGCACCCGGGCGACACGGCGTCGCAGCCGCAGCGCCGTCGTCAGGCCGGCGATGCCGGAGCCGACGACGATGACGTCGGCCGTCGTCGTCCACCCCGGCGCGGGCGCCCGGAGGCGCCTGGGGATGGAGATCTCGGGGAGCCCGCTCACCGGCATACGCTCGGCCTCTCAGTCATCGACGTGCTGGTAGTCATGGTGGCGCTCGGTGACGGCCGACGTGCGCAGCCCGAAGCCGTCGGGCACGTCCCCCGCGTCGTGCCCCACCTCGACCATACGGTTGTGGCTGTCGACGAAGACGACGCGCGGCTCGAACTCTCGCGCCTCGGCATCCTCCATCGCGGCGTAGGCGATGATGATGACGGTGTCGCCCGGTGAGATGAGCCGAGCGGCGGCGCCGTTGATGCAGACGATGCCCGTGCCACGCTCGCCCTCGATGGCGTAGGTCGTGAGGCGGTTGCCGTTGTCGACGTCGACGACATCGACCTGCTGCCCCGGCCAGAGGTCGGCGGCGTCCATGAGATCACGGTCGATCGTCAGCGAGCCGACGTAGTGGAGGTCGGCCTGGGTCACCGTCGCCCGGTGGATCTTCGAGTGGAGCATGAAGCGCTGCAAGGGAGTTCGTCCTCAAGTTGGCTACGGGGGCTTCCGGTCAGGGCCGGGAGAACGTCTCGAGGGCGCCCCCTCCGGGTCCGACGAGGAGCGGCAGGTTGTCGATGAGCCGGGTCGTGCCGACACGCCCGGCGACGGCGAGGAGCGCCTCGCCGCGATACCACTCCGGCACGTCCTCGAGGGTGTCCGGGTGCACGAGCACGAGGTAGTCGATGAGCGCGAGGGGCTCGCGCACGAGCACGGCGCGAGCGGCACGACGCACGGCCGACGGGCCCTCGGCAGCGGCCTCCGCCCCGGCCCGCAACGCGGCCGAGAGGCAGCGCGCGGTCTCGCGGTCGGACGGGGTGAGGTAGGTGTTGCGGCTCGACATGGCCAGCCCGTCGGGCTCGCGCACCGTCGCGGCGGCGACGACATCGACCGGGAAGTCGAGGTCGCGGCACATCCGCCGGATGAGGAGGAGCTGCTGGGCGTCCTTCTGCCCGAACCACGCCGCGTCGCACCGGGTGAGGTGCATGAGCTTGGAGACGACGGTGAGCATGCCGTCGAAGTGGCCCGGGCGGGACTGCCCCTCGAGGACGTCGCCGAGCGGGCCGGCCGAGATGCGCACGCCCGGGTCGCCGTCGGGGTAGACGACATCGGGGGTCGGGGCGAAGACGAGGTCGACGCCGGCGGCCGTGCAGATGTCGAGGTCGGCGTCGAAGGTGCGCGGGTAGCGCGAGAGGTCCTCCTTGGGCCCGAACTGCAGCGGGTTGAGGAAGATCGTCACGACGACGTGGCGGTGCGCCTTGCGGGCCTTGTGGATGAGGGTGGCGTGCCCCTCGTGGAGCGCCCCCATCGTCATGACGACGGCGACGTCGCCGTCGTCGAGGGCGGCTCGCGCCTCGCGGAGCTCCTCGCGGGTGCGTGCGACGACGGGTCGCTCCGGAGCGGGCCGCTCGGGCGTGGCCTGCCGAGGGGCGGAACCGTCGGAGGCCACCGTCACGGGTGGCGTGGCCGCGTCGGTCGCGGCGCCGGTCACTGGGTGGGTCACGTCTCGTCCTCCTCGTGGGCGAGCAGCTCGAGCAGCGGCTCGGCCGTCACGGCACGGAGCCGGCCGCTGAGCAGAGCACGCTGCGCCGTCGCGCGGGCGAGCGCGAGGTAGGTCGGACGGATGTCCGGTGCCACCCTGCGCAACATCGCGACGTGCCCGGCCACCGTACCGGCATCGCCGCGCGCGACCGGCCCCGTGAGGGCGGCGTCACCCAGCTGCAGGGTGTTGGACAGGGCCGCCGAGAGCAGCGGCTCGAGCACGCGGGCGGGGTCCTCGACCCCCGCCTCGGTGAGCAGCTGCATCGACTGCGCGACGAGCGTCACGAGGTGGTTGGCGCCGTGCGCGAGGGCCGCGTGGTAGGTCACCCGCTCGCCCTCCGGGATCCACACGGGGTCGCCCCCCATCTCGATGACGAGCGCCTCGCCCAGCGGTCGCGCCAGGTCGACGGTCGTCACCCCGAAGCAGCAGTCGTGCAACCGGTCGAGGTCGACGGCGGTGCCGGTGAAGGTCATCGCCGGGTGGAGCGCAAGGGGCACGATGTCGCTGGCCGCTGCAGCCTCGAAGACCCCGATGCCGTGGGCGCCCGAGGTGTGCATGACGAGCTGACCGGGCGTGAAGGTGCCCGTCGAGCTGAGCCCGGCCACGAGGTCGGCGAGCGCGTCGTCGGGCACGGCGAGCACGACGAGGTGGGCGCCCGAGACCACCTCCGGGATCGGCCGCACCGGCACGCCCGGCAGC
The DNA here is from genome assembly GCF_006716675.1 of Humibacillus xanthopallidus. Classification (GTDB taxonomy): domain Bacteria; phylum Actinomycetota; class Actinomycetes; order Actinomycetales; family Dermatophilaceae; genus Humibacillus; species Humibacillus xanthopallidus_B. The sequence goes on from NZ_VFPM01000001.1 coordinate 926,444, forward strand.
AGCGTGGCCGCGCGCTCGAGGCTGGCCCGGCTGACGGCCGACACGCCCGTGACATGGTGCCCGGCGCGACGCAGCGCCGCGCCGAGCACGGCACCGACCCGCCCCGCGCCGACGATCCCGACCTCGAAGCGGGCCGGTCGCTCGTGCGGAGTGCTCACCCACGGCACGCTATCGCCTACAGTCCGTGGGCGTGGATGCCCTTCCGTGGCGCGAGGCCTGGCACGACGCGCTGTATGCCGCAGGGAGGGGTTTCTACGTCACCCGCGGCGGGCCGGCCGAGCACTTCACGACGGCGACCCACGGGGTGACCGGGGCGGTCCTCGCCGAGTCCCTGCTCCGGCTCTGGCTCCGCGAGCACGAGCAGGCGCCTGCGGTCGTCGTCGACGTCGGCGCGGGCCGCGGTGAGCTCGCCACCCACCTCCTGACGGCCCTCACCTCGCTCGAGGAAGCTCGACCCCACCACCCCGACGAGTGCCCACTTCCGGACACCCCCGACCGTGGGGAACTGGGCACTCGACCCCACGCTGACGACCCCCCCGACGAGTGCCCACTTCCGGACACCCCCGACCGTGGGGAACTGGGCACTCGACTGGAGGGGGAGGCCGGGCGCGGACTCCCCGCGACTCGGGTGGTGGCCGTCGACGTCGTGGCGCGGCCGGCCGGGCTCGACGAGCGCATCGACTGGCTCCGCTCGCCCGGGGGCGCGGCGCTCCCCGCCGAGCTCACCGGCCTGCACGACGCCCTCGTCATCGCGCACGAGTGGCTCGACGTCGTGCCGTGCACGGTCGCCGAGGTCGACCCGGACGGCGAGACGCGTGTCGTGCTCGTCGACCCGGTCACCGGTGCCGAGTCGCTCGGGGCTCCCCTCGACCCCGCTGACCGCCACTGGGCCGACCGGCACTGGCCCACCACGACCCCCGGCGAGCGCCTCGAGGTCGGTCGCACCCGCGACGAGGCCTGGGCCGACCTCGTGTCGCGGGTCGGGACCGGGCTGCTCGTCGCCGTCGACTACGCCCACGTCGCGCGCGAGCGTCCGGGCGCGGGGACGCTCACGGCATACCGCCGCGGTGTGCGGACCGAGCCGGTGCCCGACGGCACGATGGACCTCACGGCGCACGTGGCGATCGACACCCTCGACGCGGACGACGTCGGGCGCCAGCGCGACGTGCTGCGCGACCTCGGGGTGCGCGGGCGCACGCCGCCGCACGCGCTCGCGGCGACGGACCCGCTCGGCTACCTGCGCGCCCTCGAGCGAGCGGCCGCGGAGGCCGAGCTCATCCGGCCGGGCGGCTTCGGCGACTTCTGGTGGGCGGTGAAGCGAGCCCCGGGCGGGGACGTAGCCTGAGGGCCATGGCTCGCGTGCTCTCGGTCCTCGCCGTCCTCGCCGTCGTGCTCCTCGGCACGCCGCTGACCGCGAGCGCCCACGACGTGCTCGAGAGCACCTCCCCGGCCGCCGGCTCGACCGTGCAGCGGATGCCGCAGAGCGTGACCCTCACCTTCACCGAGGCGCCCCTCTCGATCGGCACCCAGGTCGTCGTCACCGGGCCGTCGGGCGCGATGCAGCAGGGGGCGCCGACGATCGACGGCCGCGTGGTCACCCAGGCGATCGCGCCGAGCGCACCGGCGGGCAGCTACACGGTGACCTACCGCGTCACCTCCGACGACGGGCACCCGGTGACCGGCTCGTTCGCCTTCGTCGCGACGACCGGCCTCGACGGCTCGACGGCGAAGCCCGGCACCGCCGTCCAGCAGGTGGCGAACCCGGCCGACGACAGCTCGTCGTTCCCGCTCGCCGCCGTGCTCCTGACGATCGTGGGCACCCTCGTGCTGCTGGGGATCGGCGGCTTCGTCGCCCTGCGCAGCCAGTCGTCCGACCGACCCTGAGCCGTCGGCACCCCGCAGCCCCCTACGGCAGCGGCTGGTTGAGGAACCAGCGATGCCCGAACGGGTCGTGGAAGACCGCGACCCGACCCACCGGGGGGTTGTCCTCGGGCTCGCGGTCGACCTCGGCCCCGCCCTGTCGCACGCGGTCGCAGACCGCGTCGACGTCGGCGACGGTGAGGTGCAGCGTGACGGCGTTGCCGCGTGAGCGGTCGGGAGGCGCCACACCAGCCGACTCGAAGGCGTCGGACATCATCCAGCGGGCGCCGTCGACGGCGAGCTCGCAGTGGCCCACCTGGCCGTCGGGCATGACGATCGGCTCGTAGGTGACCTCCGCACCGAGGTGCTCGCGATACCACTCGATCGCGGCGCGGGAGTCGGCGACGCAGATGTAGGGGGTCAGCTCACTCATGACCTCCACCCTCCTCCCCCAGAGCGCGCTGTGGGGCCGCACGCACCACGAGACTCTCGAAGCCGCGCAGCACGAAGGTCGGTCGCCGCCGCGCCTCGACCACCTCGAGCCGGCCGAGGCGCCGGAGCAGCGCCCGCACCGAGATCTGCAGCTCCATCCGTGCGAGCGGGGCGCCGAGGCAGAAGTGGATGCCGGCACCGAAGGCGAGGTGCGGGTTGGGCTCACGATCGGCGCGGAAGCGGTCGGGCTCGTCGAAGAGCGCCGGGTCGCGGTTGGCGGCGCCGAGCAGGGCGGCGACCTTCTCGCCCGCGCGGACGGTCACGCCGTGCAGCTCGACGTCGCGCGTCGCCGTGCGCTCGAAGAAGTGCAGCGGCGAGTCGTGCCGGAGCATCTCCTCGACGAGGGCCGCGACCGCCCGGTCGTCGTCGAGCCGTGCCAGCACCCGCGTCAGCTCGTCGGCCTCGCCGAGCAGTGACGCCACCCCGTTGCCGAAGCCGTTGACGCTCGCTTCGTGCCCCGCGTTGAGCAGCAGCACGACGGTCGCGACGAGCTCGCGGCGGGAGAGCCGGTCGCCGCCGTCGCGCTCCAGCACGAGCGAGGTCAGCAGGTCGTCACCGGGGTGGGCGGCCCGCTCCGCCGCGAGCCCGTCGACGTATGCCGCGAACTCGGCACTCGCTCGCTGCGCCTCCTCCTGCGCGGGTGGGGTCGGCGCGACCTCGTACATCGTCACGATGGCCTGCGACCAGTCGCGGAGCAGCTTCCAGTCGGAGGTGGGCGCGCCGAGCAGCTCGCAGATGACGAGCACGGGCAGCGGCTCGGCATACGCCTCGATGAGGTCCACCTGCCCTGCGCCGCCGCTCGGTCGCCCCTCCACCGGCTGCGCGAGGCTGCTCTCGACGCGGTCGAGCAGCTCGGCCGCGATCTGCTCGACCCGGGGCCGCAGTCGCTCCACGTGGCCCTTGTTGAACGCTCCGGCGACGAGGCGGCGCAACCGCGTGTGCTTCGGCGGCTCCGAGTCGAGGATCGAGTCGGCGTGCAACCAGTCGAAGACCGTCCACGGGTCGTCGTCCCCGGTCCCCCGCGGACGGAAGATCCGCCCGAGGCGGCGGTCGCGCAGCACGTCGTTCGCCGCAGCGTGGGTGGTCGCCACCCAGAGCCCGAGCCCGTCGTGCCACTGGACGGCCCCGTCGGCGCGGGCCGCCGCCAGGGCGGGATAGGGGTCGGCGACGAAGGCGGGATCGGACAGGTCGAACGAGGCGCTCACCCCTCACACTCTGCCCGACCGGGAGCGACGCGTGACGCCGAGACGGGCCACACGGCATACCGCAGCGGCGGGGGCCGTAGGCTCGGGGCCATGACGGAGACCACCGCGGCGTCGTCGCGCGAGCGTCGGGCGCTCACCGTGGGCGTCGGCGCGGGCGGCCTCGCGACCGCCGACATGGTGCTCAACATCGGCCCGCAGCACCCGGCGACCCACGGCGTGCTGCGCCTGCAGATCGTCGTCGACGGCGAGCGGATCGTCAGCGCCGAGCCAATCATCGGCTACATGCACCGCGGGGCCGAGAAGCTCTTCGAGGTGCGCGACTACCGCCAGATCCTCGTGCTCGCCAACCGGCACGACTGGTTGAGCGCCTTCTCCAACGAGCTCGGCGTCGTCCTCGGGGTCGAGCAGATGCTCGGCATGGAGGTGCCCGAGCGCGCCGTCTGGGCGCGCACGGCGCTCGCCGAGATCAACCGGGTGCTGAGCCACCTGATGTTCCTCGGCTCCTACCCGCTCGAGCTCGGCGCGATCACGCCCGTCTTCCACGCCTTCCGCGAGCGCGAGGAGCTCCAGGCGGTCATGGAGGAGGTGTCGGGCGGGCGCATGCACTACATGTTCAACCGCGTCGGCGGCCTCAAGGAGGACCTGCCGGCCGGCTGGATGGGCCGGGTCGACAAGGCGATCGCCAACGTGCGCGCCCGGATGCCCGACCTCGAGCGCCTCATCGTCGGCAACGAGATCCTCGAGGGGCGCACCCGCGGTGTCGGTGTGCTCCCCCGCGACCGAGCGATGGCCTACGGCGTCTCGGGGCCGATCGCCCGGGCGAGCGGGCTCGACGTCGACCTGCGCCGTGACGCCCCCTACCTCGCTTACGGCGAGCTCTTCGGCGAGAAGGGGCCCGGACGGGTCGTCACCCGCACCGCCGGCGACTGCCTCGCCCGGCTCGAGGTGCTCATCGAGCAGACCCACGTCGCGCTCGACCTCGCCGAGGCCTGCCTCGACCGTCTCGTGCAGCTGCCGCAGGGCCCGATCAACGTCAAGCTGCCGAAGGTGCTCAAGGTGCCGGAGGGCGAGATCTACTGCGCCACCGAGAACCCCCTCGGCTTCAACGGCTACTACCTCGTCTCGCGCGGGGAGAAGACGCCGTGGCGCCTCAAGCTGCGCTCGGCGTCGTTCAACAACGTCTCGGTGCTCTCCGAGATGCTGCCCGGCCAGCTCATCGCCGACATGGTCGCGATCCTCGGCTCGATGTTCTTCGTCGTCGGGGACGTCGACAAGTGACGCGCGCGACCTGGGTGCGCGCGGCCGCGGTCACGCTCATCACCACCACCATCACGCTCGCAGCGGCCTGCTCCGACCAGGACACGGTCGACACCGTCCCGCCGCCGTGGCCGACGCGCACGACGACACCCGACGGTCCGCCGCGTCCACCCTCGCAACCGACGCCGACGACAACGGTCACCACCGGAGCCGAGACGCAGGTCGGCACCACCTGACGCTCGTCCAGCCCCCACTACCCCACGCGCGTGGAGGCGGGGGTTTCAGGCGGGGGGTTCGACGTCCTCGTCGTCGCGTGGTCGCAGGCGGCACCACCACTGCACGACCATGCCGCACGCGGCGAGCAGCAGCGCGACGAGCGCATGCAGCACGAACGGCGTGATCCGGTCGCGCTGCGACTGCACGTCGGCGTTGGGCAGCAGCACGAGGACGTTGGCGACATACCACCCCACGAGCACCGAGCCGGTCAGCGCCGCGGCCTGGGCGAGCACGAGGGTGCGGGCTGCTCGCAGCGGTGACACGGTGCCGTCGGAGCGGCCGTCACGGACCTTGCGCACCTGCCACCCCGCGACGAGCAGTCCCGCCCCGAGGAAGACCATCACAGCGATCGCGATCCAGCCGGGCGGGGGCATCTCGGCGCCGCCCGAGGTGACCCAGCGCAGCAGCAGCCACGAGAGTCCCATCGAGACCAACCCGGCGATGACGAGCGTCGTCGCACGGATGCCGGTGTGTGGTGTCACGGGTGCTCCCATCCGGGGCCGGGTCGCACACCCGCCGCGTCGAGGTCGGGCGAGACGGCGTCGAGCAGCTCGGCCACCGGGCGTATGCCGCCGTCCCCCGGTGCCACGCGCAACGTGGCCTTCGGGTCGGCGTCGAGCCACGGCGCGAGCACGAAGGCACGCTCGGCAGCCCGAGGGTGCGGAAGGGTGAGCCTCGGGTCGTCACTGACGACCTCTCGGGGACCGCCCGGGTTGCCGAACTGGATGAGGTCGAGGTCGAGAGTCCTCGCGCCCCAGTGGATCTCTCGCGTTCGACCGTGTGCGGCCTCGATGCGGTGCAGCTCGCCGAGCAGCGCGTCGGGCGGCAGGGTCGAGCGGCCCACGGCCACGGCGTTGAGGTAGGGAGGCTGCTCGGGACCCCCGACGGGGTCGGTCTCGACGATCGCGGACACGGTCGTCACGGTGAGACCCGGCACCTCGCGCAGGGCCACGACCGCGGCGGCGAGCGTCTCGCCGCGGTCACCGAGGTTGGAGCCGAGGGCGATGACGACCGCGGCCCCACCCGGCCGCTCGAGCCGCACCTGCACGTCGGTGAAGGGCTGGCCGACCGGCGCCTCCGGCTTGTGCACGACGACCTCGACGACCTCGACGAGGTCGTGGCGCAGGACGTCGTCCGCGATGACCTCGGCGAGACGCTCGATGAGGTCGAACGACGGACCCGTGACGCGCGCGACGACATCGGCTGCGACCTCGGCGTAGTTGACCGTGGCGGCAAGGTCGTCGGTGCGGCCGGCCCGCTCGAGGTCGCAGGTCATCGTCACGTCGACGACGAAGGTCTGGCCGTCACGCTTCTCGAACGCGAGCACGCCGTGGTGGCCGCGGGCGGAGACGCCCTGCAGGACGATGCGATCGGCCATCAGCCGAGGTCGCCGTCGTGGTGGTCGTCGTGGTGGTCGTCGTGGTGGTCGTCGTGGTGGTCGTCGTGGTGGTCGTCGTGGTCGTCGTCGTGTTCGTGGTCGGGCGCGTGCTCGAGGGCGGCCTGGACGACCGACAGGGCTCGCACGGTGGTCTCCACGTCGTGCACGCGCACGCACCACAGGCCCGCCATCGCGGCCATGACGGACGTCGCCGCGGTCTCGGGGTCTCGCTCCGCGGCCGGCCGGGGCGCCTCCCCCTCGGCCCGGCCGAGCCTGCCGAGGAAGGTCTTGCGCGAGGCCCCGAGCAGGATCGGGTGGCCGAGGTCGTGCAGCACGGGCAGCGCCGCGAGAAGGGCCCAGTTGTGCTCGGCGTGCTTGGCGAAGCCGAGGCCCGGGTCGAGCACGAGGAGGTCCTCGGCCAGCCCGGCACCCAGGAGGGCGTCACGGCGGGAGGCCAGCTCGCGGCATACGTCCTCGACGACGTCGTCGTAGACGGCCCGCGACTGCATCTCGGTGCTGTGCCCGCGCCAGTGCATGGCGATGTAGGGGACGCCGGCGGCCGCGACCGCAGGCACCATCTCGGGGTCGGCGAGACCCCCGGACACGTCGTTGACGAGCGCCGCGCCGGCCGCGACCGCCTCGAGGGCCACCTCGGCGCGCATCGTGTCGATCGACACGACCGCTCCTTCGGCAGCGAGTCCGCGCACGACGGGCAGGACGCGGCGCAGCTCCTCGGCCACGGAGGGCCGGTCGGCCCCGGGCCGCGTCGACTCGCCGCCGACGTCGACGATGTCGGCGCCCGCAGCGAGCACCTCGAGGCCGTGCGCGAGGGCGGCGTCAGGCTCGAACCACTCGCCGCCGTCGGAGAAGGAGTCGGGGGTGACGTTGACGACGCCCATGACGAGCGTGCGGTCGCTGACACCGAGCAGGGACGCCGCGTCGACGGTGGCGCGCGCCCGGGGGGTTGACGCTGTCATGGGCGCCATACTGTCGCGAGTCGGGTGCCGGCGGTCACTTGTTGCCCTCGAGCATGAGCGCCATGGCCTCTGCTCGAGTGGCCGGGTCACGCAGCTGGCCCCGCACGGCCGAGGTGATGGTGCTCGCACCCGGCTTGCGGATGCCGCGCATCGACATGCAGAGGTGCTCGGCCTGGACGACGACGATGACGCCCTGCACGTCGAGGTGCTCGACAAGGGCGTCGGCGACCTGCGACGTGAGCCGCTCCTGCACCTGGGGCCGGCGAGCGTAGACCTCGACGAGGCGAGCCAGCTTGGACAGGCCCGTGACCCTCCCGTCCTGGCTCGGGATGTAGCCGACGTGCGCCACCCCGTGGAAGGGCACGAGGTGGTGCTCGCACGTGCTGTAGAGCTCGATGTCCCGCACGATGACGAGCTCCTGGTGGTCGATCATGAAGGTCGTCCCCAGGACGTCGGCGGCGTCCATGTCGAGACCGGCGAAGATCTCGGAGTAGGAGCGGGCCACGCGGGCCGGGGTGTCGAGCAGCCCCTCACGCGCGGGGTCCTCACCGATGGCCAGCAGCAGCTCGCGCACGGCCGCCTCGGCCCGCGCCTGGTCGATCGCCATCGATCAGCTCTTCTCGCCCGGGTTGACGGGTCGGTCGTCCGGAACCTCGATGATCTGCTGAGGGGGGTGCTCGTCGGCGAGCGGGTGCGCCCCGACGGAGGCCGCCTCGTCGATCTTCTCCTCGATCTCGCGATCGGGGGCAACCGGCGGCGGCAGGTGGCCGTACTGGCCGTTCTGCCCGTTCTGCCCGTTCTGGCCGTTGCGCGCGGCGATCTCGCCGCTCGTCAGCACCGGCGGGCGGTCGCTCGGCACACGGTCCTGCGACGAGAGCCACGTCGGACGCTCCGGCACCCGGACGACGTCGGTGAAGATCTGGGCGAGCTCGGCCTGGTTGAGCGTCTCGCGCTCGAGCAGCTCGAGGACGAGCTTGTCGAGGACGTCGCGGTTGGCGTTGATCGCCCGGTAGGCCTCGTCGTGGGCGGCCTCGATGAGGGCGCGCACCTCCTCGTCGACGATGCGCGCGATCTCCTCGGAGTAGTCGCGCTGGTGGCCCATGTCACGGCCGAGGAAGACCTCGCCGGTGCCCTGACCGAGCTTGATGGCACCGATGCGCTCGGACATGCCGAACTCCGTGACCATCTTGCGGGCCATGCCGGTGGCCTTCTCGATGTCGTTGCTCGCGCCCGTCGTGGGCTCATGGAAGACGATCTCCTCGGCGACGCGGCCGCCCAGGGCGTAGGCGAGCTGGTCGAGGATCTCGTTGCGCGTCGTGGAGTACTTGTCGTCGACGGGCATGACCATCGTGTAGCCGAGCGCGCGGCCGCGCGGCAGGATCGTCACCTTCGTCACCGGGTCGGTGTGGTTGAGCGACGCGGCGACGAGCGCGTGACCACCCTCGTGGTAGGCCGTGATCTTGCGCTCCTTGGCCGACATGATGCGGGTGCGCTTCTGCGGCCCGGCGATGACGCGGTCGATCGCCTCGTCGAGCGAGTGGTTGTCGATGATCTTCTTGTCGCTGCGTGCCGTGAGCAGCGCGGCCTCGTTGAGCACGTTGGCGAGGTCGGCACCGGTGAAGCCGGGCGTGCGGCGGGCGACGGCGAGCAGGTCGACGTCGGGGGCCATCGGCTTGCCCTGTGCGTGCACCTGAAGGATCTGGTTGCGACCGAGCATGTCGGGGGCGTCGACGGCGATCTGGCGGTCGAAGCGGCCCGGACGCAGCAGGGCCGGGTCGAGGATGTCGGGGCGGTTGGTCGCCGCGATGAGGATGACGTTGGTCTTGACGTCGAAGCCGTCCATCTCGACGAGCAGCTGGTTGAGGGTCTGCTCCCGCTCGTCGTGACCGCCGCCCATGCCGGCGCCGCGGTGACGGCCGACGGCGTCGATCTCGTCGACGAAGACGATGGCGGGCGCGTTGGCCTTGGCCTGCTCGAAGAGGTCGCGGACGCGGCTCGCGCCGACACCGACGAACATCTCGACGAAGTCCGAGCCCGAGATCGAGTAGAACGGGACGCCCGCCTCACCGGCGACGGCGCGGGCCAGCAGCGTCTTGCCGGTGCCGGGCTGGCCGTAGAGCAGCACGCCCTTGGGGATCTTGGCGCCCACGGCGAGGAACCTCGCGGGCTCCTGGAGGAACTCCTTGATCTCGGTGAGCTCCTCGATCGCCTCGTCGCAGCCGGCGACGTCGGCGAAGGTGACCTTCGGGGTGTCCTTGGTGGCGAGCTTGGCGCGGGACTTGCCGAACTGCATGACCCGGTTGCCGCCGCCCTGCATCTGGCCCATGAGGAACCAGAAGAGGCCGAGGATGATGATGATCGGCAGGATCGAGAAGAGGAGCGAGCCGACCCAGCTCTGCTGGTCGATCTGGTCGTCGACCCCCTTCGTCGGGGGCTTGGCGTTGAGCGCGTCGACGACCTCCTGGCCGCGCGCGTCGACGTAGAAGGCGTAGACCGACTTCGCGTCCTTCACGCTGCCGTCCGGCGACGTGTAGGGCTTGATGAGCGTGAGCTCCATCTTCTCGTTGTTGAGCAGCTTGGCCGACTCGACGTTGCCGCTCGTGATCTGCTGCATCGCGGCGGAGGTGTCGATCCGCGGCGGCCCGGACTCGGAGAACAGCATGCCGAAGACGAGCGCGCTGATGAGGACCATGATCCACAACAGTGGCGTGCGCAGTATCCGTTTGGCGTCCATGTACGTGCGAGGCCGACGGCCCCGGTCCTCCTGCTCGTCCGGTGAGTTGATCCACCGGCACAACGTCCGGCGTTCTACCAGTGTTCCGCATGTCGCGCTCGCGTGACGAACTGGTCCGAGCGACCGGCGGCGGGCGACAGGCGGCCCGGGCCTGCCCCTCAGGCGGTGGCGGCGCGCAACGCCTCGAGCACCCGGCGGTCGATGCCCTCGGGGCTCAGCCGCGCCTCGTAGTTGGCGTTGCCCGCCCAGTCGGCCAGCGCCGTCGCGAGGTCGTCGCCGCTGAAGCCCAGGCGGGCCAGGCCCGAGCGCACCTCGTCCGCGAGATCACCCTCGAGCGGCTGCACGTCCTCGGGCGCACCGAAGTACATCTCCCACTCCGACAGCAGGCGGCCGAGCTCGGTCACGGGGGCGGCGTGGTCGTCGACGCGCAGGTCGGCAAGCACCCCGCTGGCGTCGTAGCCGGACCCCGGCTCGACGGCATACATCGAGGCGCTCTGGCGCCCCCGGGAGTCGCCGCCGGCCTCGTCACCCGCGACGAGCGCGGCGTGGAGGCGCTGCGGGAGCGACTGGCCCGCTGACGCGTGCCACGCACGCTCCATCGCCTCGACCACCTCGGGCCCGGTGAGGATGTTGCCCTGGATGGCGTATGCCGTGTCGCCCTCGTCGCGCGCGACGCCGCCCGCCCAGGCGTTGCACTCCGAGCCCGTGAAGCTCGCCGCGCTGCCGACGCCGACGACTCCGACCTGACGGGTCTGCCGGCCGTCGTCGAGCGCCGTGGCCGCTGCCAGCGCCGCGTCGGCGGCCTCGCCCGCGGCGAGGCGCCCGAGCAGCTCGTCGAGGTAGGCGACCCGGGCGAAGGACTGGGTCGCGACGGCGCCGACGCCGATGCGGGCAGCCGGCACGACGGCGCCGACCGCGAGGAACTTGCTCGCGACGGCGACGCCGTAGGCCTCACCCTGCCGGGCGACGATGGAGAAGGTCACGCGCGGGCCTCAGGAGTAGACGTGGGGGGCGAGGGTGCCGACACAGCGCAGGTTGCGGTACTGCTCGGCGTAGTCGAGGCCGTAGCCGACGACGAACTCGTTGGGGATGTCGAAGCCGACGTAGCGCACGGGGATGTCGACCTTGACGACGTCGGGCTTGCGCAGGAGCGTGCAGATCTCCACCGAGGCGGGGCTGCGCGACTCGAGGTTGGCCTTGATCCACGAGAGCGTGAGGCCGGAGTCGATGATGTCCTCGACGATGAGGACGTGGCGACCCGAGATGTCGGTGTCGAGGTCCTTGAGGATGCGCACGACACCCGAGCTCTTCGTGCCCGAGCCGTAGGACGAGACCGCCATCCAGTCCATCGGGGCGGTGCCGGGCAGGGCCCGCATGAGGTCGGCCATGACGACGACGGCCCCCTTGAGCACGCCGACGAGCAGGAGGTCCTTGCCCTCGTAGTCGCGCCAGATGTCGGTCGCCAGCTCGCCGAGTCGCGTCTGGATCTGCTCCTCCGTCAGCAGGACCGTCGCGAGGTCGTCTCCCATGTCGGTGTGGTCCACGAGGACTCCTCCGTGTGGTGGTGCAGTGGCGGGTGAGGTGGCAGGCCCGCCGGGGCGTCGAAGAGCCCCGGCGGGCGGTGCCAGACCATTCAACAGCACCCTCGGGCGCTCAGGCGCTGGCGGTCTCTCGCAGCAAGGTGAAACGGATCTCTCGGCCGGTGCGCGCCACGGCGATGCCACCCGGCACGTGCAGCGGGCCCTGACCGTGCCACGACGTCAGGAGCGCGTCGAGCGACTCGACGTGCGCGGCGCTGACGTCGGCCAGGGGTGCGCCCGCCTCGGCGGCGAGGAGGCGCCAGACCCGGGTGCGGATCGCGCGGGGCAGCGCCGCGAGGGCCTCGAGGTCGACGCCGGGGTCGCCGGCCGCCTCGGGCAGCTGGGCCCTCGCCCGGATCGCGAGGGTCTCGAGGTGGTCGGCGTCCTCGCGCAGCAGGTCCGCCGAGCGTGCCAGTGCCGCAGCGAAGCCCGGGCCGAGCTCGGACTCGAGCGTCGCGAGCAGCCGCCGGGCCCGCACCCGGCGGAAGGAGTCGTCGCTGTTGTGCGGGTCGTTCCACGGCTCGATGCCGTATGCCGCGCAGGCCGCGAGCGTCGTCGCGCGCGGGAGGGCGAGGAGCGGGCGGATGTAGCGGTCCCGGCGCACCGGCATACCGCTGAGGGAGCGCGCGCCGGAGCCGCGGGAGAGGCCGAGGAGCACCTGCTCCGCCTGATCGTCGCGCGTGTGGCCGACGAGGATGGCAACGGCCTGCAACCGGTCGGCGACGGCCTCGATCGCGGCGTAGCGGGCGCTGCGGGCATCGGCCTCGAGGCCGGCGCCGGTCTGACGCACGTCGGCGCGCACGACCTCGACGGGGTCGAGCCCCATCTCTCGGCAGAGCGCCGCAGCCGACTGCGCGACGTCGTCGGAGCCCGGTTGCAGGCCGTGGTCGACGATGACCGCACCGGCGCGGATGCCTGCCCGATCACCTTCGAACGCGAGCGCCGCAGCCAGCGCGACCGAGTCGGGGCCTCCCGAGCAGGCGACGAGGACGGTGGCGCGGGCCGGGAGGTCTGCGAGGTGATGGCGCACGGCCAGCCGGGTGGCCGCGACGGCTGGGTCGGGACCACTCATCGGAGGAAGTCCGCCCCGCCGTGGACGCGGCGCACCCAGGCGGCCGGCTCCACGATCTCGGCGGGCCGAGGGAGGGTCTCCGGCGAGGTCCACACGGCGTTGAAGCCGTCACGGCCCACCTGGTCCATGACGGCCCGCACGAAGATCGCGCCGTCGCGGTACTGCCGCATCTTGGCCTCGAGGCCGAGCAGCTTGCGCAGGAGTCGGTCGACGCCGACGGCGCCGTTGCGGCGCTGCTCGAACTTGCGGCGGATCTCGTCGACGCTCGGAATGATCTTGGGTCCCACGTCGTCCATGACGACGTCGGCGTGGCCCTCGAGGAGCGACATGACGGCGGTGATCTCGGCGATCCGGGCCTTCTGCTCCGGGGTTGCGAGGATCTGCCCGATGCCCTCACCGGAGGAGAAGACCTCGGGGAGGTTCTTCGTCAGCTGCTCGAAGCGCCTGGTGAGGTCCTCGGGTGTCGGGGCGAGGTCGACGGCGAGGCTCTGGGTGCGCCCCACCATGTGGTCGCGCAGCCAGGGCACGGCGGTGAACTGCACGCGGTGCGTCTCCTCGTGCATCGCGACCCACCGCCGGAAGTCGGTGGGGTCGACCTCGAGACGACGCTCGGTCGCGACGATGTTGGGGGCTACGAGCAGCAGACGCGGGGTGCCGCCCGGGGCGAGGTCGTACTGCCCGAGCACCTTGCTCGAGAAGAACGCGAGCAGGCCTCCCATCTCGGCGCCGGTCACCTTGCCGCCGATGGCCGACGCGGTCGCGCTGGGCGCCTGGCCCTTCTTGCGGGTGTTGAGCTTGTCGACGACGGGGTCGAGCATCGCCTTGAACGAGTCGACGTTGGCGTCGATCCAGCCCGCCCGGTCGACGACGAGCACCGCCGGCGCGTCGTCCGGGGCGTGCAGCCGGCTCGTCTCGGCGACCGGGCCGACCGCCCCGGCGGCAGCCGCGCGCAGGTCTGCCACGATCTCGGCGGCCTCGGCGCTTGAGACCTGGGGGCCGGGGCTGACGATGGTGCGGCCGGTGCGCTTGGCGAAGGCGTAGTCGACGTAGGCCACGGGACCGCCGCGCGAACCGTCGCTCGCCCCCGTGTCGGTGGTGACGGTCGTGTCGGTCATGCCAGTCCTCCCGGTGCCCTCATGGGTCCTGACGGCTCTGTCGTGGATCTGGTGCTTCGGTCTGGTGCTTCGGTCGTGCCGCATGCTGCCGGCGCTCGCTCAGCGACACCCGCACGCGGCGAGAGTCGCTACAAAACGGTCCAACGCGGCGCGTGCCTCGGTGGTTCCCGCGCCGGCGACCATACCCGCGAAGACGAGCAGCCGCCCGTCGTCGTCGACGACGCTGCCCGCAAGGGCGTTCGCGCCCGTCAGGGTGCCGGTCTTGGCCCGGGCCCGGCCCGCCGCGTCGGAGTCGGCTCCCGTGAAGCGGTCGTCGAGCGTGCCGGTGAGGCCGCCGATGGGCAGGCCGTCGAGGGCCCGGCGCAGCACCGCGTGCTTGCCGTCGTAGCCGAGCACGAGGATGCGGGTGAGCAGGTCGGCACGCACACGGTTCTCGCGGGAGAGACCGCTCGCGTCGCGCAGGACGACACCCGTCGTGTCGATCCCGAGGGCGGCGACCTGCGAGACCACCCAGGCGCCGGTGTCGGCGAAGGTCGTGCCGCCGCCGGACCGGAAGGAGGCCTGCCGGGCGAGGATCTCGGTGAGGGCGTTGTCGGAGTCGGTGAGGGCGAGGGCGAGCTGGTCACGGACCGGAGCCGACACGATGCGGCCCAGCACCGAGCCGGGGCCGGCGGTGGGCGCCGGGGTGGGCGCGGTGGCCGGAGTGGGCGCCGGGGTGCCCGGGCTGGCCGTGGCCGAGGGGGTCGATGACGATGCTGGCGCCGTCGGCGTCGCTACTGACGGCGTGCCGCGAGGTGCGAGTCTGACGTCGATCCCCCGTCGCTCGAGCTGGCGGGAGAACAGGTCGCGCACGGCGGCGACCGGGTCGGCCGGCCCCACCCGGCCCCCGGTGGCCCGTTGGCTGGAGAGCCCGAGCATCGCCACCGCCCCTGTGATGCCCGACGGCCGGAAGCTCGCGTCCCACGTGGGCGCCACCCCGGGACCGTAGGCGTAGCTCTCGTCGACCCGCAGGGTGACGGAGCGCTGGCCCGCCTTCTCGAGCACCGCGGCCACTTGGTCGGAGAGGTCGGCAAGGCCGGCCCGGCCGGCGACGGCCTCGGGGTCGCCCTTGCCGGGATCGATGAGGGAGTCGCCACCGGCCACGAGCACGATCTCGTCGCTGCCCGCGCCGCGCTGCACGACGGTCTGGAGCGTGGCATCCGGCGCGAAGGCCTGGCCGACCGCGGCCGCCGAGAGCAGCTTGGTCGTCGAGGCCGGGATGCGCAGCTCGGAGCCGTCGGCGTCGAAGAGCACCTCACCGCTCTGACCGTCGCGCACGACGAGCGCCGAGTCGGTCAGGGCCGGCAAGGCCACGACCGGCCGCAGGGCCCGCGTAACGCCCTCCGCGGTGGGCGCCTCGGCGTCGCCCGCGAGCGGGGGCAGCGGCTCCCCCACCGACGTCGACGGTGTCGGCTGGGCCACGACGGGCAGCGTGCGGGTGCCGGGGGTCTCCGTGGGCGCGGGCGGTGGTGGGGCGGTCAGCGTCAGCACACCGGGGGCGGCGTCGGCGACGTCGAGGACGGCATACCCCAGCAGGATGGTGACGACCGAGAGGATCGTGGCCATCGTGTAGGTGAGCCCGCGGACCGGGGGGCCGGGGTCGTTCGGCGACGACGTCATGCCCACCCCCGTCCATCGTTGTTTCGCGCGAGGCCGCTCGTTGCTGCCACACTGTCGCGGACGATTCTGTCAGCCGTGGCCATGTGCACCCGCACGCGCGCCGCGCAGACGAGGCCGAGAGCGTCGCGCAGAGTCGGCCGTAGCCACCCGAATCACCTGAAGCACCCGAGAAGGGACAGACGTGGAGTTCGACGTCACCATCGAGATCCCGCGCGGACAGCGCAACAAGTACGAGGTCGACCACGAGACCGGTCGCATCCGGCTCGACCGCTACCTCTTCACCCCGATGGCCTACCCGGCGGACTACGGCTACATCGAGGACTCCCTCGGTGAGGACGGCGACCCGCTCGATGCCCTCGTCCTGCTGCCCGAGCCCGTCTTCCCGGGCGTCGTCGTCAAGGCTCGGCCCGTCGCCATCTTCCACATGACCGACGAGGCCGGCGGTGACGACAAGGTGCTGTGCGTGCCCGTCGACCCGCGCTGGGCGGACGTGCGCGACCTCGGCGACGTGAGCGAGTTCGTCCGCGGCGAGATCCAGCACTTCTTCGAGCGCTACAAGGACCTCGAGCCGGGCAAGCACGTCGACGCCTCCGAGTGGGGCGACCGTGCCGACGCCGAGAAGATCATCGGCGAGGCGTTCGCGCGCGCCAAGGAGCAGGGCACCTCGACCTCCCGCTGGGCGATGCCCGAGGGCCACTGACCCGCCAGACCCATCCGGGCAGGTATGCCGCCCTGCCGCACGCACGGAGCCCCGTCACCTCGAGTGGTGACGGGGCTCCGGTGCTTCTCGCGCCGGGTCAGGCAACCGCGCGAGCCGTGCCGGACAGCGCTCGGGACCAGTCGGGAACGACATCACCCGCAGACTGATCCGCAGTCTGATCAGCAGACTGATCCGGCCGGTCGATCACGCGGCGGATCAGTCGGCGTCCACTGCTGCCAGGGCGACACCGGATGCCGACTGATCTGCAGACTGATCTGGCCGAGCCGCGACTGCCTCGTCCGCCGACCGACGACGCGGACGCAGGACGACCGCTGCGACGATCAGGGCCGTCAGCGTGAAGCCTGCCGAGGTGAGGAAGGCAGGCTCGACACCGGGGACGAACTGGCCCGGAACCGACTGGGACGCATAGACGCTCACGATCGCGGCCAGACCCACGGCGCCGCCCAGCTGCTGCGCCGTCTGGAGCAGGCCCGAGACGGTCCCCGCCTGGGCGCGGTCGACCCCGCCGAGGACGATGACGGTGACCGGCATGAAGACGAGCGCCGCTGAGACGCCGTTGAGCACGAGGGCGCCGAGGAGGTGGGCGGCATACGTGCTCGTCGTCGTGATGCTGCTCAGCCACACGAAGCTCGCGGTGAGCCCGAGGGTGCCGACGAGCAGCAGCGGGCGGGGCCCGACGAGAGCGACGAGGCGTGCGCTGACGCGTGAGGTCGCGAAGATCGCGAGGCTGAGCGGGAGGAACGCAGCCCCCGTCGCGACCGGGCTGAAGCCGAGGACGAGCTGGAGGTACTGGGTCACGAGGAAGAACGTCGAGAACTGCGCCCCGACGACGAGCGCCATGAGCACGAGCGCCCCGGCCCGCGAGCGCTCCCGGACGAGCCCGAGGGGCAGCAGCGGCGCGGCGACCCGGCCCTCGGCGCGCACGAAGAGTGCGAGCAGGAGCAGCCCGACGGCGAACGACGCGAGGGTGATCGGCGAGCTCCAGCCGCGGTCGGCGGCGCTGATGAAGCCGTGGACGACCGAGACGGAGCCGAGCGTCGCGGTGACCGCGCCGACGACATCGAAGCGCACCCGCACACGCGGCGTCTCGGTGACGAAGCGGCGTGCGAGGACGAGCACGACGGCGCCGATCGGCACGTTGACGAAGAGCGTCCAGTGCCAGCTGACGAAGTCGGTGAGCGCGCCCCCGAGCAGCAGGCCGATGGAGGCGCCGGCCGACGACACGGCGGTGAAGAGGGCGAGGCCGCGGTTGCGGGCGGCCTCGTTCGGCGCGCTCGTCGTGACGAGCGCGAGCACGCTCGGTGCGGCGAGCGCCGCCCCGACGCCCTGGAGGGTCCGCGCGGCGATGAGCCAGGCGGGCGTCGTCGCGAGGCCCCCGAGGAGGCTCGCGACGGTGAACACCGCGAGCCCGATCTCGAAGCTGCGCAGGCGCCCGAAGACGTCCCCGAGGCGACCGCCGAGGAGCAGCAGGCCGCCGAAGGCGAGGGTGTAGGCGTTGAGCACCCAGGACAGGCCTGCGGGGGTGAAGCCGAGGTCGGTCTGGATGTGCGGGAGCGCGACGTTCACGACGGTCGCGTCGAGCACGAGCATGAGCTGCGCGACGAGGACGACCCCGAGGCCGATGGCCGACCTGCGTGCGGCCCCGCCCGGGGCGGTGGCGGTCGTGACTGGTGCAGTGGGGGTTGCGGTTGCGATGGGGGCTGCGGTGGCCGTAGCCGAGGTGGTGCTGATCGACATCTGGTGCCTCAGTGTTCGTCGTGCTGGGCGTGGTGGCGCGGCGTCTCGTCGGCGAGCGGCTCGCGGGACATCGGGATGAAGGACGTGGGGCGCGAGCCGGCGGAGGCCGGGTGGCGCGGCACGAGGGGGGCGCGGTGCGTCGTCGCGAGGTGCGACATGTGGACGCGCAGGGCCTGTCGGGTGGGGCGGATCGTGGTGGTCATGGCTGCCGGACTCCTCTGTGACGACGGTCGGCTGTACGATTAACGGAGAGCCACTCCGGTTCTGCATCCCCGACTATACGGAGACTGTCTCCGCTTTTGCAAGGAGCTTTTCTGTGACGCCCCCCGAGGTTGCCAAGGCCGTGGCCGAGGCGGATGCCCTGGCGACGTCCGCGTCGTCCCCGGGATCCGTTGCTGCTCAAAAAGATTCGGCAGCGGCTGCCCCCGAGGTGGCCCGTCAGAGGCCGGCTCGCCCGATGCGTGCTGACGCTCGCCGCAACTACGACAAGATCCTCTCGACGGCCCGCATCGTCTTCACCGAGCGCGGCACGGACGCGTCGCTCGACGAGATCGCGAGGCGTGCCGGCGTGGGTCCGGGCACTCTCTACCGCCACTTCCCCACGCGTGAGGCCCTCGTCGACGCCCTCATGCAGGATTGGACCGACCGCGTCTCGGCCGATGCCGACGCCGCGATCGCCACCGACCTGCCCGCGCGCGAGATGCTCTCCGACTGGTTCGAGCACTTCATCGAGCACATCACGCTGCACCGCGGCGCCGCGAGCAAGATCGCGGCCGCCATGGACGACCCTGCCTCGCCGATGTATCGCAAGTGCCAGGTCATGGCCGATGCCAACCGGCGGGTCATCGACCACCTCGAGGCGCGCGGCGAGCTGCGTCCCTCCGTCGACCCCGTCAACGTCATGCGCCTCGTGAGCGGGGTCGCGACGGTCGCCGACTCCAGCTGCACCGACCTCGACGTCACCCCCATGCTCGACGTCGTCGTCGACGGGATCGTCGCAGACTGAGGCCTCCGGCAGGATGGGCGCCATGGACCTGCGCATCTTCACCGAGCCCCAGCAGGGCGCGACGTACGACGACCTGCTCGCGGTCGCCCGCGCAGCCGAGGACCTCGGCTTCGACGGCTTCTTCCGCTCCGACCACTACCTGCACATGGGCGGCGACGGCGGCGCCGGCCCGACCGACGCCTGGACCACCCTCGCCGGGCTCGCCCGTGAGACCTCGACGATCCGACTCGGAACGCTGGTCACGTCGGCCACCTTCCGCTACCCGGGTCCGCTGGCCGTCCAGGTAGCCGGCGTCGACCAGATGAGCGGCGGACGCGTCGAGCTCGGCCTCGGCGCGGGCTGGTTCGAAGCCGAGCACACGGCATACGGCATCCCCTTCCCGCCGCTCGGCGAGCGCTTCGACCGCCTCGAGGAGCAGCTTGCCGTCATCACCGGGCTTTGGGAGACGAAGCCGGGAGAAACCTTCAGCCACAACGGTGCCCACTACCCGGTGGTCGACTCCCCCGCGCTCGCGAAGCCGGTCCAGGAGGGCGGCGTGCCCATCATCATCGGCGGCGGGGGCAAGCGCCGCACCCCCGCTCTCGCGGTCCGGTATGCCGCCGAGTTCAATGCCGCCTTCGCGTCGGCTGCCGACTCGGGCCGGCTCTTCGAACGGGTTCGCGAGGTGGCCGGCGACGCCGGACGGGACCCGGCGTCGCTGACCCTGTCGGCAGCCCAGGTGGTCTGCCTGGGCAACGACGACGCCACGCTGGCCCGGCGTGCGGCTGCCATCGGCCGCGAGGTCGACGAGCTGCGCGCGAACGGGCTCGCCGGGTCCGCCGACGAGGTCGTCGACCGGATCGGCGCCTTCACCGAGGTCGGTGCGCAGCGGCTGTACCTCCAGGTCCTCGACCTGTCAGACCTCGACCACCTCGCCGACATCGCCGACGGGGTGCTGCGCCAGCTCTCCTGACACCCGCGGTCCCCTCACCCGTCCGGCAGGGCCATCCGGAGGAACACGCGTGGCCGTGCGGTGCCGGCTCGGCTTCGGCGCACAGACGTATCACGGGCGCCCGGGAGGCGCTCCGTCAGGAGAGCGTTGGTTCGTCCTGAGGAGCGAGCATGCCGGAGCGCCGCACCCGACCCACCGGATGGTTCCGGTCAGCGTGCTGCGCGGCCGCGGTCCTCCTCCTGGCCGGCCTTCTCGCGACACCCGGAGCAGGCGCGCTCGCAGCACCCCGCTCAGGCCCGGGGGCTGCGTCGCTGTTCGCCGTGTCCGTGACTCCCACGGCGGCCGAGCCCGGACAGGACGTCACGGTCTCGTTCACCGCGCTCAACGAGAACCTCTTCATCCTCAGCTGCGGAGCCACGCTCGACGGGCGGGCGCTGCCGGAGTGCACGGGCTCCGGCGGCGCCTGGTCGGTGCACTTCACCCTCCCCCCAGATGCCAGGCCGGCCACGACGACGATCGCGTGGGCGCTCACGTACTTCTCGACGCCGGACTCGTACCTGGGGGCCGGCCCGCTCAAGGACTTCGTGGACTTCACGGTGCTGGACCCGGTGGACCCCGCCCACGTCTCGTTCTCGCTCGACCGCACGTCTGGTCGGCCCGGCGACCAGGTCGTCGCGACGTTCAGACCGCTCGACCCGAAGACGACGATCACGACGTGCAGCCTGCTCATCGCGGGCGTCCCCTTCAGCGACTGCGCCGCCTCGGACACGGATTGGTCTCTGCCGTTCACCGTCCCCCGGGGCGCCTCTGCAGGCAGCACACCCGTCGAATGGAGCGTCGTCTACGAGCGAGGCGAGGAGAAGCACCATGCCAACGGCACCGCGACGTTCACCGTCCTCTCCCCTGACGCACCGACACCCACGTTCTCGGTGTCCGTCATCCCCGGCTCGACACACGCTGACGGGACGGTGACCCTCGGCTTCTCCGCGGACGACAGCCTGGGGGGCATCACCGGCTGTTCGGCCCAGCTCGAGGGCGTGCCGCTACCGGACTGCCAGGAGTCAGGCGGGGCATGGTCGATCCGCTTCACCATGCCGAAGGACGTCGCCGTCGGTCGGCACACCATCACGTGGCAGCTGACCTACGCGCGCAACACCCTCGTCCTCGACGCCCAGAGCGACACCCCGAAGGACGCCCCCAGGATCGCGGTGAGCGGCGAGAGGAAGGGTCGGGCGTCGGTCACCGTGCTGCCAACGGTGACGGCGACGACGACACAGTCGAGCTCGGGCTCCACGACGAAGCGCGCAGGGACGGGACAGGGGGGCACGTCACACCGCTCCGGGTCCACGGGGGTGGCGCCCGGACCGCCGATCGGCGCGGGCCCCCACGCCGTCGAGCCGCCGGTTGCCCAACCCGTCGAGACCGGGCCGATCGCCTGGGTCCGGCAGCACTCCGAGCTCGGTCTGCTCCTGGCCGTGATCGCCCTGGTCGTCCTCGCTGGGCTCGTGCTGGGTTCCCGGGGCCGTCCGGTGCGGCGAGTCCCGGGCGACCGGGCGGACGACTCGCCACCCGGCGCGCAGGTCTGGGCTGTGGGCCACCCCGGCACCATGCCCGTCCTCGTCGTGCGCGACACCGATGGCGGCCGTAGGAGCAGGACCGTTCGCCTCGCCGCCCAGTGCCCACCTGCCTCGTCCGACCTGAAGGAAGTGACGTCATGACCACGACCGACCTCACCGAACCCCTCGGTGTCCGCACCATGCTCTTCGGCAGCGACGACGACGCGGTCACGGCGCTGACCCACGCCCTCGCCTCCGATGGGGTGGCAGACGTCCTCGGGTCGGCCCTGACATCGTTCGCGGCGACGACGCGCGTCGCTGCCGTGCGCGAGCTCAGCCAGGTCGCGAGCGGACTGCTCGCCGTGGACCTGGGCGACGTCGTCGTCAAGGGCTGGCGGACCCACGCCACGCTCCGCGCCGCTGCACACCGCACCGCACAGAGCCCGCACACCCGCGAGCTCGTCGAGGTCGCGACGCATCAGGTGAGGTGGGCCCAGGAGCCCTACGTCGAGCTCTTCGTCGAGGGGATCCGCGTGACGACCGTCCACTTCGAGCTCGCCCTCGAGCTCGAGGTCAAGGGGCTCGTGGTCGCCGTGGTCGGCGGACGCCTCACGGCCGTGCACGCGGGCCGCTGCGATGCGCGGGCCTCCCTGAGCGCGGAAGGCCGCACGCTCGCCGAGCGAGGCGCCCAGGTCCACCTGCCTCTCGTGCTGCGTCTGGGAGACGGCGTCACCCTGCTCTGACCTGCAGACCCCCGCCGCCCTGGCGCGTGCGCTGGGCGAGCCGGAGTGCCGAGAACGCCGCACGCGCCCACCCGACCCGGCGGGGCGTGGTGCACGCTGGACATGCATAGATTATCTATGTAATTTGGTGCGGGTGACCGAACCGACGAGCCTGGGCAACGACCTGCTGCGCTCCGCTGCCCGCCTCTCCCGCTGGGCGAGCCGGCACGCGTCGTTCGACGTGCCCTTCGCCCAGGCCCGGCTGCTCGCCCTGCTCGACGAGCTCGGCCCTTCGCGGGTCAGCACGCTCGCCGCCGCCGACCACAGCAGCCAACCCTCGATCACGACCCAGCTGCACCGCCTCGAGGCGGCGGGCTGGGTCGAGCGCGCCGTCGACCCCGACGACGCCCGGGCGAGCCTCGTCTCGCTCACCCCGGCCGGCAAGGACGCCCTCGAGGACGTCCGCCGCGCCCGGGTCGCCGTGCTCGCTCCGGCGCTCGACGGCCTCGACGGGCCCGCGCTCGTGCGGGTCCGGATGGCCATCGACGTGCTCGACGAGCTGCTCGCCGCCGCCGCCGAGCCCCCATCGCACCCCACCCGAAAGGACGGATGACCACCCCATGTGGCGCCAACCCAAGACCGTCTGGTCGATCGCCTTCGCCTGCGTGATCTCCTTCATGGGCATCGGCCTCGTCGACCCCATCCTCAAGCCGATCGCGGATGAGCTGGGCGCCGGCCCGTCCCAGGTCTCGCTGCTCTTCACGAGCTACCTCGCCGTCATGGGCGTCGCGATGCTCGGCACCGGGTGGGTCAGCAGCCGCATCGGTGCGAAGCGCACGCTCCTCGTCGGGCTCGTGCTCATCATCGTCGGCTCGGCCCTCGCCGGCAGCCAGGACACCGTCGGCGGCATCGTCGCCTTCCGCGCCCTCTGGGGCCTCGGCAACGCCCTGTTCATCGCCACCGCGCTCGCGACGATCGTCAACGCCGCGTCGGGCTCCGTGAAGCAGGCGATCATCCTCTACGAGGCTGCCCTCGGGGTCGGCATCGCGACCGGACCGCTCCTCGGCGGCTGGCTCGGTGGCATCTCGTGGCGCTGGCCGTTCTACGGTGTCGCGCTGCTCATGGCGATCGCCTTCATCGCGACCCTGACGACCCTCCCGGCCACGCCGCGCGCCGCGCGCCCCACGTCGATCACAGCGCCGCTGCGCGCCCTCGGGCACCGCGGCCTGCTCACCGTCGGCATCACGGCCCTGCTCTACAACTTCGGCTTCTTCACGCTGCTCGCCTTCACGCCGTTCCCGCTGGCCATGGGCGCCCGCGAGATCGGCCTCATCTTCTTCGGCTGGGGCCTGCTGCTCGCGATCACGTCGGTCTTCGTCGCGCCGGTCATCCAGCGCCGCTTCGGCACGTTGCCGGGCATCGTCGGGGCGCTGCTGGGCTTTGCCATCATCCTCGCGATCATGGCCGTCGGGACCGACAACAAGACCGTGCTCATCGTCGGCGTCGTCGTCTCGGGCGCCTTCCTCGGCATCAACAACACGCTCATCACCGAGACGGTCATGAAGATCTCTCCCGTCGAGCGCGGGGTCGCGTCCGCGGCATACAGCTTCGTCCGGTTCAGCGGTGGCGCGGTCGCGCCCTGGCTGGCCGGCACGCTCGGCGAGAAGTCGATCCACCTGCCCTTCTGGGTGGGCTCGGCCGCCGTCGTCCTCGCCGTCCTCGTGCTGCTCACCGCCCGTCACCTCATCTCGGCGCTCGACGCGGAGCCCGGTCACGGCGCGGAGCCGGTCGGCTCGCGCATCGAGGCGGAGGCCGTCACCGTCGGCGACGCCTGACCCGCGATCGAGGGGAGCAGTCCGTCGGCGCCGCCTCCCTCGAGAGCCGCCGAGTCCACCGAGCAGCGGTATGCCGTCCGGCCCTGCGCGCACGCACGCGCGCTGGGCGGGCGGCTCGCTTTCGGTCACGGCGTCGGCGCACCCGCCGACGGACTGCTCTCTCGATCGGGGATGCGGCCCCCGGAGCGGACGTGCCGACGGACTGCTCTTTCGATTGGGGGGGGTGCGGACCCGGCAGGGTCCGTCGGAGTCGCGTCAGTGGAAGGTGACGGAGCGACCGGCGCGCATCGCGGCATACGCCTCCGGGTCGGCCTCGAGCGCGGCGCGCCTGGCCTTGTGGCGCCACCGGAGGATCTGCACGATGCCGAGCGCCCACACGGGGTACTGCACCGTCATCGCGAGCCGGAAGGCGTCGACGTCCCACGACGACGGGCCGGCCGGCGCGACGCGGTCGAGCACGATGCCGACGAGCGCCACGGCGGCGAGCGTCGCGAGGAAGCCGCCGGTGTTGACGATGCCGGACGCGCTGCCGATGCGCGTCGGCGGGTTGAACGTGCGGGCGACGTCGAAGCCGATCATCGAGCCCGGACCGCCGATCGCGATGAGCACGACGAGGACGACGAGCAGCCACATCGGGGCTCGGCCCGGCCAGAGCAGCACCGTCGTCCAGGCCGCGATGGCGGCTCCGACGATGAGGAGCACGAGCGTGCTGCGCGAGAAGGGGTAGCGCGCCGTCAGCGTGCCGATGACCGGGCTCGACACGATGGCCGTGACGACCATGAGGGAGAGCACGACGCTCGCCTGGGTCGTCGAGAGCCCCTGCCCCGAGATGAGGAAGGGGAAGCCCCACAGCATGGTGAACATGTTGGCCGAGAACTGCGACGTGAAGTGCGACCAGAGCCCGAGCCGCGTGCCGGGCACGAGCCAGGCAGCCCGCAGGGTGCGCCCGAGCGCGCGCAGCCGCATCTCGTCACGGTGCTGGTCGACCCACGGGCTGTCCTTGACGATCAGGACGAGGGCGATGCCCGTGACGACGCCGAAGGATGCTGCGACGGCATACGTCGGCGTCCACCCGAAGGCGTGCAGCGCCGCCGCCAGCGGGCCTGCCGCAGCGAGCGCACCGAGCTGGCCGAGCAGCCCGGTGAACTGCGTGACGAGCGGCGTGCGGCGCGGGGAGAACCACAGGGCGGCGAGGCGGAGCACGGAGATGAAGATCATCGCGTCGCCCATGCCGAGCAGCACCCGGCACAGGAGGGCGAGGGCGTAGGAGTCGACGAACGCGAACGACAGCTGCGCGACCGTGAGGAGGGTGAGCCCGACCGCGAGCATCCGCTTCGAGCCGTAGCGGTCGAGCAGCGCACCGACGGGCAGCTGCATCAGCGCGTAGACGAGGACCTGGAGGATCGTGAACGTCGACAGCTGGGCCGAGGTGATGCCGAAGCGCTCGGCAGCCTCGATGCCGGCGACGCCGAGCGAGGTGCGGTGGAAGACGGCGAGGACGTAGACCGAGATGGCCGCGCCCCACACCGCCCAGGCCCGGTGCCCGTCGAGGGGGTAGCGCAGCCTCGGGGTGCCGGGTCGGGTCACCCGCTCGGCGTCGCTCACTGGGTCACGTCGGTCACGCGAGGCTCAGTTCGCGCCGATCATCGGGATCGACGGCTTGGGAGCCTTGGGCACGCAGTCGACGATGGCCTTGGCGACCGTCTTGCTCATGTCGGGCTGGAACACGCTCGGGATGATGTAGTTCGGGTTGAGCTGCTCGTCGGTGACGACCGAGGCGATGGCGTCGGCCGCCTTGATGAGCATCTCCGTCGTCACGTCGGTGGCCCGCGCGTCGAGCAGCCCGCGGAAGACGCCGGGGAAGGCGAGCACGTTGTTGATCTGGTTGGGGTAGTCGCTGCGGCCCGAGGCCACGACCGTCGCCCGCTGGGTCGCCTCGTAGATGTCGACCTCGGGGTCGGGGTTGGCGAGCGCGAAGACGATGCGCTGCTCGGCCATCTCGTCGATCCACTCCGGCTGGAGGATGCGCGGCGCGCTGACGCCGATGAAGACGTCGGCGCCCTGGAGGCCGTCGCGCAGGGTGCCGGTCAGGCCGCGCGGGTTGGTCTTCTCCGCGAGCTCGCGCCACGCCGGGGTGAGCGACTCGTCGGCCTTGTTGAGCAGGCCCGGACGGTCGGAGACCGTGACGTCGACCGCGCCGGCGGCGAGCAGCAGCTGCACGATGGCCGAACCCGCGGCGCCACCGCCCGAGACGATGATCTTGGCGTCGGCGAGCTTCTTGTCGGTGCAGCGCAGCGCGTTCTTCAGGGCCGCGAGCACGACGATGGCCGTGCCGTGCTGGTCGTCGTGGAAGACGGGGATGGAGAGTCGCTCGCGCAGCTTGGCCTCGACCTCGAAGCAGCGCGGCGCCGCGATGTCCTCGAGGTTGATGCCGCCGAAGCCTGGGGCGATGAGTTCGACGGTGCGCACGATCTCGTCGACGTCGGTCGTGTCGATGCAGATCGGCCACGCGTCGATGTCGGCGAAGCGCTTGAAGAGCGCAGCCTTGCCCTCCATGACGGGCAGCGCCGCCATGGGCCCGATGTTGCCGAGGCCGAGCACGGCCGAGCCGTCGGTGACGACGGCGACGGAGTTGCCCTTGATCGTCAGCTTGGGCACGTCCTCCGGGTGGTCGGCGAGCGCCTGGCTGACGCGGCCGACGCCGGGCGTGTAGGCCATCGCGAGGTCCTGGCGGTTGCGGAGGTTGACCTTCGACTCGACGGAGATCTTGCCGCCGAGGTGCATGAGGAAGACGCGGTCGGAGACCTTGTGCACCCGCACGCCCTCGAGCGTCTCGACGGCGGCGACGACCTCGGTGGAGTGCTCGGCGTTGGATGCCGAGCAGGTGAGGTCGATGACGAGGCGGTCGGGGTGCGAGTCGACGATGTCGAGCGCGGTCGTGATGCCACCGCTCTCGGCGACCTTGACCGCGAGCGCGCCGATCACCGCTGGGTCGGTGCCCGCGTGGATCCGCATCGTGATCGAGTAGGACGCGGTGGTGGCACGGGCTCTCTGGATCGACTCAGTCACCGCGCAATCGTCCCACGATCCGAGAATCACCCCCGACATCGTCCCGAAGACCGATCAGTAACAAGCGGAGCCGCCACAATGCGCGCGCCGGCACCCCCTCTCCCCCGCCCGCCCGCGTATGCCGTCCGGCCGGGAAGGTGACCGCGCGACGTCCCGTGAATCCGGGAGACGGCATACGACAATGGGTCGGTGAGCTCGCCCGGGGACAAGACCACGCTGACGAGACCGCAGGGTCTGACCACCGCCGAGGTCGCCGAGCGGGTCGCCCGCGGCGAGGTCAACCGATTGGCGGAGCGCACGTCACGCTCCATCGGCGAGATCGTGCGGGCCAACGTGCTCACCCGCTTCAACGCGATCCTCGGCGCGCTCTTCGTCCTCGTCATGGTCACGGGCTCTGTCGCCGACGGGCTCTTCGGGATCATCCTCGTCGTCAACTCGGCCATCGGCATCGTGCAGGAGTACCTCGCCAAGCGGAAGCTCGACCGTCTCGCGCTGCTCAACGCACCGACGACCCGGGTGGTGCGCGACGGAGCGGTGACCGTCGTGCCGACGACCGACGTCGTCAAGGACGACCTCATCGAGCTGCGCACCGGCGACGAGGTGCCCGCCGACGGCACCCTGCTGACGAGCGCCGGGCTGGAGCTCAACGAGGCCAACCTCACCGGCGAGTCCGACCCGGTGCCGCACGGCGAGGGCGACGCCATCATGTCGGGCACGAGCGTCGTCGCCGGTGCGGGCCGCTACCACGCGAGCCAGGTCGGCGCGGAGGCCTACGTCAACCGGATCGCGGCCGACGCGCGGAAGTTCACCCGCACGCGGTCGGAGATCCAGGACTCGATCAACACGCTGCTGAAGTACATCACCTGGGTCATCGCGGTCGCCCTGCCCATCACGATCTGGTCGCAGTGGAACACCGTCGGCGAGCAGGGCTGGCAGCAGGTCGTCATCCGGTCGGCGGCGGGCGTCGTCGGACTCGTGCCCGAGGGGCTCGTCCTGCTGACCTCCGTGGCCTTCCTCCTGTCCGCGGTCCAGCTCACCCGGCGCAACGTCCTCGTGCAGCAGCTGCCCGCCGTCGAGGGCCTCGCGCGCGTCGACGTCGTCTGCATCGACAAGACGGGCACGCTGACCGTGGGAGAGATCGCCTTCGAGGGCGTCACCCCTCTCGAGGGACACGATGAGGACGAGATCCGTTGCGGGCTGGGCGCGCTCGCCGACGACCCCAACGCGAACGGCACCTTGACCGCGGTCGCCGCAGCCGTCGAATCGCCCGGATGGAGCCGCACGCAGACCATCCCGTTCAACTCCGCGCGCAAGTGGAGTGCGGCCTGCTTCGAGGGTCACGACACCTGGTTGCTCGGCGCGCCGGAGGTGCTGCTCGACGGCCCGGGTCCGATCCGCGACGAGGTCGAGCGACTCGCCGACTCGGGGCGGCGCGTCGTGCTGCTCGCGCGCAGCGCGGAGCAGCTCACCGAGGCCGTGCTCCCCGGTGACCTCGTCCCGTGTGCCCTCGTCACCCTCACGGAGCAGGTACGGCCCGATGCCCGGGCCACCCTCGACTTCTTCCGCGAGCAGGGGGTGCAGGTCAAGGTCATCTCCGGCGACAACCCGGTCACCGTCGCTGCCGTCGCCCGGGCCGTCGGTCTCGACGTGGGCGAGCCGGTCGACGCCCGCACCCTCCCCGACGACCAGGACGCGCTGCGAGAGGTGCTGGGCCGCACGACGGTGTTCGGCCGGGTGACCCCGGAGCAGAAGCGCGCCTTCGTGCACGCCCTGCAGGCCGACGGTCACGTCGTGGCGATGACAGGTGACGGCGTCAACGACGCCCTCGCCCTCAAGGACGCCGACATCGGTGTCGCCATGGGCAACGGCGCGCAGGCGACCAAGGCGGTCGCCGAGCTCGTCCTCCTCGACGGGCGGTTCTCGCACCTGCCCGACGTGCTCGCCGAGGGCCGCCGGGTCATCGGCAACGTCGAGCGGGTCGCCAACCTCTTCCTCGCCAAGAACGCGATGAGCCTCGTCGCCATCCTCGCCGCCGCAGTGCTGACCGTCCCCTTCCCCTTCCTGCCGAGGCACCTGACCCTCGTGTCGGCGGTGACGATCGGCATCCCGGCCTTCTTCCTCGCGCTCGGGCCCAACAAGCGGCGCTACCTTCCGGGCTTCCTCGGGCGCATCCTGCGCTTCGCGGTGCTGGCCGGCGTCATCGCCGGGCTCGCCGTCATCGCCTCCTACCTGCTGGCCGGCAGCACGTACGGCGTGCCCGAGGACGAGTTCGTCTCGCGGTGCACCGTCGAGGCCGGCACCAAGACGGTCAGCGACGTCGCGTGCTGGCAGCCCGGCACCGGCGCCACGATCACCCTGCTCGTCGTCTTCTTCTGGATCCTCATCGTGCTGGCCAGGCCGTTCCGCCCGTGGAAGGTCGCCCTCATCGGGGCGATGGTCGGCCTCGCCGTGCTCGCCTTCACCGTGCCCGTGGCCCGCACCTTCTTCAACTTCGACGCGCCGGCGCCCCTCGTGTGGCAGTCGCTCGCCGTCGGAGCCGTCGGGGCGGCCCTCGTCGAGCTCGTCTATCGCACGTCGTCGGCGGTGAAGGCGGCCCACCACCTCCCCGACTGACGTTGCGGTCACGAGATGGTGAACAACGCTCCCCTCGGGCAAATCGGGTGATACCTTCCGCAGGCATGCTGCCAAGGGGGCAGCTTTTGTCATGAACAGGGGGACCTGCCGTGCGGCGGTCTGTCATCACAGGCTGTCGCCCGCTGCCACCTTCCTCACGCGAACGTTAGCGTCGACATCGCGGGCCGCTTCGACGTCTCGGCCCGCCGGCACCGCACTCGCCGAGCGGGCATCCCTGGGTTCAGGGGTGCCCGCTCGTCGTCACGCTGCCGGATCCCTCCGAGCCGAGCTGCACCGTTCACCGATCGAGCCGCAGACGCATCGCGGGCCAGGCGGTAGGAGTGAAGCCCAGCTCCGGATAGAGACCCGAGCCCTCCCCCGTCGCGAAGAGCTCGACGACGCTCGCCTCGGTCTCCTCCCGCAGCCAGCGCAGCACCACCTCGACGCAGGCCCTGGCCAGTCCCTGCCGCCGCGCCTGGGGCTGGGTCGCGACGTTGTTGAGCAGTCCCCACACGCCGTTGGGGTTGACGGGCGAAGGCGCCTCGAACCGCAGGGCGGCCATCGCCGACGCCACTGCCCGTCCGTCGGCCGCGACCGCGAGCGCCACGCAGGTATGCCATCCGCCGAGCTCGCGCTCGAGCCAGCCGTGCGCGGCCTCCCGCCAGAGGGGGTCATCGACGCCCGCCACTCCCATGGAGGCGAACATGAGGGCGCGGAGCTCGACGACGGCGCTTGCGTCGGCGGGAGTTGCCCGCCGGATCGTCCAGTCGCTCACGCGTCCACTCTCGCAGAGGCCGACACGGCACGCCGCCGGTGGGGCGAGTGCGCCACGCCGCCGGGCCACCGTGCAGATGCGAGGTGACCCGGCGGCATACTGCTGCGGGACGACTGGGGGTGACGGTTACCGTGAAGCGGTCACCTGAGGGGACGGGTCAGCTGGCGTCCTCGTGGTCCTCGTGGAGGCCGCCGCCCTCACCGCCGGCGGCGACACCGGCCATGACCTTCGCCGGGTCGAGCAGCGGGGCCTGCACGAAGTCACGACGGCTGTAGGTCAGCACGGCGTGCGCGACGGCGTCGCTCATCTCGTCGAGGCCGGTCTGATTGACGTTCGTGAACGCGTCGCAGAAGAGGTGGTAGCACTTGTCGTAGGGCTGCCCTGCCTGGCCGCCGTAGACCTCGGCCTCCTTGGCCGTCTTCGTGCCCTCGGCGCCGGTGAAGAGGCCACCGGCGGGGATTCCCTTGGCGATGAAGGGCCCGTAGTCGGACCGACCGCTGAACGGCGTCTCGGAGCTCGCGAGTCCGACGGCGTCGAAGTAGCGGTGGAAGGCGTCCTCGATGGCTCCGGATCCTGCCGGGCCGACGGCCGCACCCGGACCGACCGGGAAGGCGGAGTTGTCGCCGTCGTAGACGAAGCGGACGTAGTTCGGCGAGCCGATCATGTCGAAGTTGAGGTTGAGCGCGATCTTGTCGAGCTCTGCCTGCGACAGCGAGCCGACGTAGTGGTTCGAGCCGAGCAGGCCGAACTCCTCGGCGCCCCACCAGGCGAAGCGGACCTTGCTCGTCGGGGTGCGCTCCTGGGCGGCGAACGTCTCGGCGACCTCGAGGATCGTCGCGGAGCCGCTGCCGTTGTCGTTGATGCCGGGACCTCGGGGCACGCTGTCGAGGTGCGCGCCCACGACGACGACGTTGTTCGGGTCGCCGCCCGGGGTCTCGGCGATGACGTTGTACGTCGTGCGGGTCTCGTTGACGCGCTCGACCTTGACCCGCGCCGTCGTCCCCGGCGAGAGCATCCCCTGCCCCGTCGCCGTCGTCGTGCCGACCACCGGAACCGTGATGCCGGGTGCCCCGAGCGTGCCGGAGAGCCCACCCGTGGTGTTGTTGTAGATGATGACGCCGAGGGCCCCGGCGGCTGAGGCGTGGGCGGCCTTGATGGCGAAGCTGCAGCTGCCACGCTGGAGCAACGCGATGGTGCCGGCCGGGAAGCCAGCGAACTCGGCCGCCGTGCAGCCTGCGGCAGCGCTGCCCGTGGACACCGGCGTCACGGCAGCCGTGACGTCACCGTTGCCGCTGTACGTCATGGACGAGAAGTCCACTCCGTCGACGAAGGTCGCCGGGTTTGGTGAGATGCGCTGGAGCACGGCCGGCGACACGTCAGCGTTGTAGGGGAACGCGAAGGGCTGGACCGTGACGTCGAGACCGGCCGCCTCTGCCTTGCTCTTCACGTAGTCCACCGAGGCGTCGAACTTCGGCGTGCCAGAGACGCGGTTGCCCCCGGCGGCGATGGCCTCGAAGGCCTTGAGGTGCTCGTTGATCCCTGCGGTGGTGACCGCCTTGCGGAATCCCTTCGTCAGCGCGATCTCGCTCGTGTCGTTGCCGGACGGCGCTGCCGTGGCCTGGGGCGCGAGCCCCGCGGCGAGCAGCGCGGCAGCCGCGACGGCGGCCCCGGCGGACACGATGCGCGTGCGTGAGTGCATGCTCATCTCCTCTGTCTGACCTGCAGGGCATGACGCCGGTCGTGCTGTGTGAGTTGCTGCAGGCGGTGGGTGGTGCGGACTCTCCCCCGAGCGTCGTTCGGCACTCAGAGGCTAAACGCGAACCACTCCCCGCGCGAGAGGTGGACGGCGAGAAATTCCGTCGGTCAGGGGCGGGCGAGCGCCTCCTCCCCGGCGTGCTCCGGGTAGGCGTGGACGACGGCCGAGGTGAGTCTCGGCGTCGTGCGCACGAGCTCGGCCTCCGCGCTGTGCGCGAGGGCGTGCGCCTCGATGAGGCCGGTCGTCGCCGCCACGTCGAGCTCCGCCTCGGCGTGCATCGCGTGCCCGATCCAGCGCATGCGCACGCTGCGCACGGCGAGGACACCGGGCAGGTCGGCGAGCGTGGACTC
Organism: Humibacillus xanthopallidus; assembly: GCF_006716675.1. Lineage (GTDB taxonomy): Bacteria > Actinomycetota > Actinomycetes > Actinomycetales > Dermatophilaceae > Humibacillus > Humibacillus xanthopallidus_B. Next base: position 959,120 of record NZ_VFPM01000001.1, read on the forward strand.
GGCCCGCTCGACGAGCTCGGGCTCGACGCCGTCCATGAGGCGGCGGAAGACGTCGCGGGCCGCGGTGCGCAGCACCATGAGGATGGCGAGGGTGATGGCGAGGCCGACGACCGGGTCAGCCCAGGTCCAGCCGATGGCCACGCCGCCGGCCCCGACGAGCACCGCCAGCGACGTGAACCCATCGGTGCGGGCGTGGTGGCCGTCGGCCACGAGCGCGGCCGACCCGATCGCGCGTCCCTCCCGGATCCGGAAGGCCGCCACCGTCTCGTTGCCGATGAAACCGAGGAGACCGGCGAGCGCCACCCACCCGACGTTGTCGACGGGGGCGGGGTTCAGCAACCGGTCGATGGCCTCCCACGCCGCGAGCACCGCGGAGAGGGCGATCATGGCGATGACGAAGAGCCCCGCGAGGTCCTCCGCCCGCCCGTAGCCGTAGGTGTAGCGCCGCGTCGCGGCTCGCCGGCCGACGACGAAGGTGATCCACAGCGGCACGGCGGTGAGGGCGTCGGAGAAGTTGTGGATGGTGTCGGCGAGCAGGGCCACCGAACCCGACGCCGCGACGACGACGAGCTGCGCAACCGCGGTGACCCCGAGGACGACGAGGCTGATCTTGACCGCTCGGATGCCACGGGCGCTCGTCTCGAGAGCGGAGTCGATGGAGTCGGCGGCGTCGTGCGAGTGCGGCGCCAGGGCGTGCCGGATCGTCCCCCAGAAGCCGTGCGAGTGGTGGTGGCTGTCGTGGTGGTCGTGGTGGTCGTGGTGGTCGTGGTGGTCGCGCTCGTGGTCGTCGTGGTCGTGCTCGTGGTCGTCGTGGTCGTGCTCGTGGTCGTGGCCGTGCTGGCCTCGCGAGGACGCGGTCACTGCGCGCCCTCCGCGCTCATCGGGGTGACCGACGAGCCCGCAGCGGCTCGGTGGTGTGCCGGTATGCCGTCCGAGGCGTGCTCCGCGTTGTGGATCGCGTCGCGGACGAGACCCGCGACGTGGTCGTTCTCGACCCGGTAGAAGACGTGGGTCCCCTTGCGCCGGGTCCGCACCATCCGGGCCATCCGCAGCTTCGCGAGGTGCTGCGAGACTGCCGGCGCGGGCTTGCCCAGGGCCTCGGCCAGCTCGCCCACCGACAGCTCGGCGTCGCTCAACGCCCACAGCAACCGGATGCGGGTGCCGTCCGCGAGCATGCGGAACATCTCGACGGCGAGCTCGACCTGATCGTCCGGGACGATCGGTACCTGCATATCTGCCTTCATGCGCAGATAATACCTACGACGCCCGGCTCAGGGCGCTCGACCGGGGAACAGAAAGGCCCCCGCCTCTGACGAGACGGGGGCTTGACCTGCTGTACGGAGCCGCTTGTCGGAATCGAACCGACGACCTATTCATTACGAGTGAATCGCTCTGGCCGACTGAGCTAAAGCGGCGAGTGACGGCCGTGCCAGAGGCACGATCGAGCACGGTGGTTGAGTATACGCACGACCCCAACCGGGAGAAAAATCGCGCTCGCGCGGGCTGCGTCCGCCCCACACCGCCCTCAGCAGGCATCGCCGTCGGGGGGCACCTTTCCCTCGATGAGGTAGGCGTCGACAGCGGCGTCGACGCAGTCGCTGCCGGCGAAGTAGGTGCCGTGGCCGTCGTGGTCGGAGGTCAGCAGGACGCCTGATGCGAGGTCGCTCGCGAGCTGCTTCGTTCCGCCGATCGGGGTCGCGGGGTCGCGTTCGTTGCCGATGACGAGGATGGGTGCGGCCCCGACGGCCAGGGTGGCGCCCTTGGGCGTGCGTCCCGCCGTCGGCCAGGCCTTGCAGTTGTCGTAGAGCTCGCCCGTCATGCGGGCCCACAACGGGTGGGCCGCCTTCGCCTTGGCGCGCGCGGCCTCGAGGGCCGGGGTCGCCGGCGTCCGCGGCCAGTCGGCGCAGCGGACGGGCAGCATCGCCTGGAGGTACGTCGAGTCGGCGTACTGCCCCGACGTGTTGCGCTCGACGACGGACATGCCCTTGGCAAGCAGGATGTCGCCCCTGCCGGTGAAGGCCTGGGCCAGCCCCTTGTTGAGCGTCGGCCACGACTGCGACGAGTAGAGGCACATGAAGATCGCGAAGCCGACCCAGCCCTCCCCGATGCGCTGCAGACCCGGCTTGCCCGTCGTCAGGCCGTTCTTCTCGACCGCGTCGAGCAGGGCGACGATCTTGCCGCGGGCGGCCGCCTTGTCGGGCCCGAGGGCGCAGTCGGAGCGCGCGACGCACCAGGAGATGAAGGCATCGATGGATGACTCGAAGCCCTGGATGTCGTAGGTCATCTCCTGCTGCTCGGTCTGGTTCGGCGACATCGCGGAGTCGAGGACCATCCGGCCCACCTTCGTCGGGAAGGTGTCGGCGTAGATCGCCCCGAGGAAGGTGCCGTAAGACCCCCCGAAGAAGTTGAGCTTCGGGTCGCCGACGAGGACGCGCAGGATGTCCATGTCTCGGGCCACCTCGGTCGTGCTGAGGTGTCGAGCGCGCTCACCTCCTCGCCTCGCGCAGTCGGTCGTGATGCGGTCGGACTCCGAGAGCAGCGTCGAGCGCTCGGCGGGGGTGTCGGGCGTGGGATCGACGCTGAAGAGGCGGTCCAGGTCGGCGTTGCTCAGGCACCGCACCGGCGAGGACTGGCCGATGCCGCGCGGGTCGAACCCGACGATGTCGTATGCCGCTCGCAGCTCGGGCGTGAACGCGAAGGACGACAGCTGGGCGTACTGCACGCCAGACGCGCCCGGGCCGCCGGGGTTGACGAGCAGGGAGCCGAGGCGCTTGCCGGGGTCGGTGGCCGGCGCCTTGCGGACCGCCAGGGTGAAGCGGTCGCCGCCCGGCTTCGCGTAGTCGACCGGCACCTCGATCGTGGCGCACTCGTGGTCGGAGGCGTCGCCGCACGACGTCCAGTTCACCTGCTGCGTGTAGTAGGCGGCGAGCGCGGCCGGGTAGTCGGTGTCGGCCGGTGCCGTCGAGGCGGGTCCCGAGGGCGCGGTCGCCGTGGGAGCCGGTGCACCCGGCGCGATCGGGGTGGCCGGTGCTCCGGAGCCCGTCTGCGACCACGCGTCACCGGCGACGGGCTCGGACGAGCGGAAGAGACCCCAGACGGCGAGGAGCGTCGCCGCGAGCAGGGCGATGATGGCGACCGCCGCGACGACCTTGCGCAGCGTGCCGCTCATCAGTCCGTCGGGTCCCGGCCGCTCCGGCGCGCTCGGGCTGCGGGGCGCGAGCTCCGGCGGGAGGGCGGCATACGGGCTCGGCTGCGGCTCGGGGAGGTCCTCGGGGCGGGGTTCGTCGTTCAGCACGTGAGTCCGTCCTTCGGCACGCGGCCCTGCACGTAGTACGCGTCGATGGCGCTGTCGACGCAGTCGTTGCTGCGGCGGTATGCCGTGTGGCCGTCGCCGTCGTAGGAGAGCAGCACGGCGTTGGAGAGCTGGTCCTTGAGCCGCTTCGACCACTCGTAGATCGTCGCGGGGTCACGGGTCGTGCCGACGACGACGATCGGGCCGCTGCCCGCGGCGCTGATCTTGTGCGGTCCGGAACCCTCCTTGGCCGGCCAGATGCCGCACGCCAGCCCGCCCCACGCGAGGGCCTCGCCCCACGTCGGGGCCACCTCGGTGAACGTGTCGGCGTACCCGCGGTAGGTCGCGAGGTCGGGGCTGTCGGGACGGTCGAGGCAGTTCACCGCGGGCAGCACCTCCATGATGTTGCTCGAGTAGGTGCCGTTCGGCTCCCGGCCCGCGTAGGCGTTCGCGAAGGCCATCAGCCCTGCGCCGTTGCCGGCCTTGGCCTCACGCAGGGCGTCGGTCAACGCCCCCCACGAGCTCTGGTCGTACATCGCCTGGCCGAGCCCCCACGACGCCCAGGCCTCGTTCATCTGCGGGACGTTGGGGTCGCCGGTGGGGATGGGGGTGCGGTCGACGTCGGCGAGGAAGCTGCGGATCCACGCCATGCCCTCGTCGACCGAGGACCCGAGCGGGCAGTCGCCCTGGGCGACGCAGTCGGCGACGTAGGTGCGGGTCGCGAGCTCGAAACCGCGGGCCTGGCCCTCGGACAGCTCGGCGTTCGTGAGGTCCGGGGGCACGACCCCGTCGAGGACGAAGCGGCCGACGCGCTTGGGGAAGAGGCCGGCATACGTCGAGCCGAGGAAGGTGCCGTAGGACTTGCCGAGGTAGTTGAGCTGGCTGTCACCGAGGGCGGCCCGCAGGACGTCCATGTCCTTGGCCGAGTCGGCCGTGGACAGGTGCGGCAGGAGGGTCGGGTTCTTCGCCTCGCAGGCGTCTGCGAGGGTGCGGGCCTGCGCGAGCAGGTCCTGCTCCTCGGCCGCGTCGTCGGGGGTCTGGTCGGCCCCCATGTAGGCGTCGAGCTGCCGGTCGGAGAGGCAGTCGAGCGGGGCGGAGCGGCCGACACCGCGCGGGTCGAAGCCGACGACGTCGAAGTAGCGCCGGACCTGCGTGCCCACGATGGCATCGGCGGCAGCGGCGTAGTCCATCGCCGAGGCGCCGGGGCCGCCGGGGTTGACGACGAGCGAGCCGATGCGGCCCTGCTGGTCCTTGGCGGGCACGCGGAGCACCTTGAGCGTGAGGTCGGTCGACGGGTCGGGATTGGCGTAGTCGAGCGGCACGCGCAGGTCGGCGCACTCGTCGGCTCCGTTGCACGGCGACCAGGTGAGCTTCTGCGCGTAGTAGCCGTCGAGCGAGGCGGACGGGGCAGCCGTCGCGGGCGGCACACCGGTCGCGCCGGTCGTCGGAACGGGCGCCTCGGAGCTCGAGCACCCCGCCGTCAGCAGGAGCCCGAGCACCGCAGTCGTCGCGGTGAGGGCTCGGGCGATGGCGGCGAGGGGCGTCGTCATGCGGGAAACGGTAACCCGACAACCTGCGCGCGACCGATCTCGCACCGGGGTCGTGACCGACCTGAGGCCGAGGCGGCCCGGTCGCGTGGCAGGTCTCACATGCCGAGGTCGCGGGGCATCCGCAGCTGGAGAGCCATCGCCTCGAGCGCGAGCAGCGGCGGCACGTTGGCGTTGATGCGGTCGCGGGCCTCGGTGATGGCGTCCATCGCGCCGAGCAGCTGCTCGGCGCTGAAGACGCTCGCGAGACCGCGGACCTTGTCCATCGCGTCGGGGTTGACGAGGTCGACGTCGGAGCCGAGGCGCACCACGAGGGCATCGCGATAGACCGAGGCGAGGTCGATGAGGGCGCGGTCGACGACGTCGCGGCCGTGGCGGGTGGCCCGCGTCTTCTGCTCCTTCTCGAGAGCGGCGATCTGCGACCGGATGTGCGGCGGCTGCGTGCGCGCCGTCGGGTCGGCGCCGAGGGTCTCGAGCAGCCGTGCCCGCTCGGCGGCGTCGCGCTCGGTCGCCGAGGCGCTCGACTCCTCGTCGGCGATCTGCGCGAGGTCGGCGGCGGCGCCGATCGCGTCACCGACTCCGACGATCTTCGTCGCCATGGCCACGACGTCACGCCGGCGGATGCGGGCCTGCTCGTCACGGGCAAGGCGACGTGCGAGACCGATGTGCGACTGGGCGGCTCGCGCGGCGTGCAGCGCCATGGCCGGGTCGACGCCGTCGCGGCGCTGGAGCAGGTCGGCGACCGCCTCGACCGGGGGTGTGCGCAGCCGAACGTGCCGCGACCGGGAGCGGATCGTGACGATGACGTCCTCGAGGCTGGGCGCACAGAGCATCCAGACGGTGCGCGGCGTCGGCTCCTCGAGCGCCTTGAGCAGCGCGTCGGCCGGGGCGTCAGTGTAGGAGGTGAGGCGGTCGGCGTCCTCGATGATGATGATGCGCCAGCGCCCCACCGAGGGGCGCAGGGCCGCCTCCTGCACGAGGGCGCGGGCCTCGGCGACCTTGATCGAGAGACCCTCGGTGGCGACGACGTTGACGTCGGCGTGGGTGCCGTCGAGGGCGGTGCGGCACTCGACGCACTCACCACACCCACCCCTCGGGCACTGCAGCGCCGCCGCGAAGGCCCGGGCAGCCGTCGACCGGCCGCTGCCCGGCGGTCCGGTGAAGAGCCACGCGTGCGTCATCGCGGAGTCGTCGCGCACCGCGCGCGAGAGGGTCTCGACGGTCGGCTCCTGGCCGACGAGGTCGCGCCAGACCGTCATGCTCCGCCTCCCCCGGCGGCCGGGGGCTGCTGGGCCGCCCCGCCCTGCTCGGCGCGCTCGACCTGCTCGACCTGCTCGACCTGCTCGACCTGCTCGACGGCGGCGGCGACCACGGCGCGGATCTGCTCGACCGGCAGAGCCGCGTCGACGACGAGGTAGCGGTGAGGGTCCTGCGCAGCGAGGTCGAGGAAGCCCTGGCGCACAGCGGCATGGAAGGCGTCGGCCTCGGACTCGAGCCGGTCGTGGAGGTCACCGCGCCGGGACCGGCCGACCGCGGGAGAGACGTCGAGCACGATGGTGAGGTCGGGCAGCACGCCGCCGACGGCCCAGTGCTGCAGCGCCCTGATCTCGTCGGCGCCGAGGTCGCGACCGGCGCCCTGGTAGGCGATCGAGCTGTCGGTGTAGCGGTCGGTGATGACGACCTTGCCGGCGGCGAGCGCCGGGGCGATGAGCTGGTCGACGTGGTGCGCCTTGTCGGCCGCGAAGAGCAGCGCCTCGGCGCGGGCCGACACGTGGTCGCCGTGGAGCACGAGCTGGCGGATCTGCGAGCCGAGTGGTGTGCCGCCCGGCTGTCGGGTGACGACGACCTCGCGGCCGCGGCGCTCGAGGGCCTCGGCGAGCAGGCGCACCTGGGTCGACTTGCCGGCCCCGTCGCCGCCCTCGAAGCAGACGAAGAGCCCGGGCGCCGTCGTGGCGCGCGGCGTCGCCTCCTCGAGCGTTGCGGCGAAGTCCTCGGTCACGCGGCGAGCCTATGCGACCCCGGTGACGCCCACTCCCCGCTGCCCACCGGCAGGGCGCCACCCACCACGACACACCCCGCAGACTGATCCGCAGACTGATCCGCAGACAGATCGCCCACGCAGTTCAATCTGCGGATCAGTCTGCAGTTGGTGTCGCCAGAGCAGCAGCGGGCGCCGACTGATGCGCAGTCAGATCCCTCCAGCATCACGCTGCGGATCAGTCTGCAGTTGGTGCCGTCAGAGCAGCAGCAGACGCAGACTGATCCGCAGACAGATCGCCTCGGTCAGCCGTCAGCGACGCTTCAGCAGCTCTTCGGCGATCTGGACGGCGTTGAGGGCCGCGCCCTTGCGCAGGTTGTCGCCGACGACGAAGAGCACGAGGCCCTTGCCCTCGGGCGCCGCCTGGTCGGCGCGCACCCGCCCGACGTAGACCTCGTCGCGGCCGGCCGCCTCGAGCGGGTTGGGCACGTCGGTGACGACGACCCCGGGCGCGTTCTTCAGCAGGTCGAGCGCCTCCTCGGGCGAGATGTCCTCGGCGAACTCGGCGTGGATGGCGAGGCTGTGCCCCGTGAAGACCGGGACGCGCACGCAGGTGCCCGAGACCCGCAGGTCGGGGGCGTGCAGGATCTTGCGCGACTCGTTGCGCAGCTTCTGCTCCTCGTCCGTCTCCAGCGAGCCGTCGTCGACGACCGACCCCGCGAGGGGCACGACGTTGAAGCCGACGGGCACGGCATACAGCTGCGCCTCGGGCACGGCCACCGCGCGCCCGTCGAGGGCGAGCCCGGTGGGGTCGCCTGCGGCATACGCGCCCTGGAGCTGGCGGTCGAGCTCTCGGACGCCGGCGCCACCGGAGCCGCTGACCGCCTGGTAGCTCGAGACGTGCAGCCGCACGAGGCCGGCGCGCTCGTGGAGCGGCTTGAGCACCGGCATCGCGGCCATCGTCGTGCAGTTGGGGTTGGCGACGATGCCCTTGGGGATGTCGTCGAGGTCGGCGGCGTTGACCTCAGAGACGACGAGCGGGACCTCGGGGTCCTTGCGCCAGGCGCTCGAGTTGTCGATGACGGTTGCGCCGGCCGCGGCCACCCTGGGCGCGAGCTCGCGGCTCGCGGCGCCGCCGTTGGAGAAGAGCGCGATGTCGATGCCGGAGAAGTCCGCGGTCGCCGAGTCCTCGACGGTGATCTCCTCGCCCTTGAACGGCAGCGTCGTGCCCGCCGACCGCGCCGACGCGAAGAAGCGCACCTGCGTGACCGGGAAGGCGCGCTCCTCGAGAAGGGCGCGCATGACCCCGCCGACCTGACCCGTTGCACCGAAGACTCCGACTCGCATGGCCCAAGGTTAGGACGGCTGCGGCCCCCTCCCCCACCACGTCCACACTCCGAGTCGCTCAGGCGTGCCGGTCGGCGTTCGCGTGGATCGCGTCACGGACGTATGCCGCGAGGCCGGGTGCGAGGTCCTCGTACGTCTTCGTGAAGCGGGGGTCCGCGACGTACATGTCGGCGAGGCCGCGGTGGACGTCGTGCGACAGGTCGTAGAAACGCCGCTCGATGTGGAGCCGGTGGGCCTCGGCAGCGTCCATCGCCGCCTCCCCCGTCGCCGGCTCACCCGACTCGAGCGCGGCGACGAAGGCGGCGTTGACCGCCTCCATCTCCGCCTTGACCTCGGCCCAGTCGGCCGGGGTGTAGCGGCTCGTGCGCGCGGCCGACTGCTTCCACGCGTCGGTCTCACCCCACCGCTCCTGCGCCTCCTGCTGGTAGTCGTCGCTGAAGCCGTCGCCGAAGAGCTCCTTGAGCTCGGCGGTCGTGGCGGGTCGTTCGTCCATCTCTCTCTCCAGTGCTCGGTCGATGGCCACGACGAGCTCGGTGAGCTCGTCGAACCGCTGCATGACCACCTCGCGCTGACGGCGCAGGTGCACGTCGGGGTCCTCGTCGCCGTCGAGCAGGCTCGCGATCTCGTCGAGCGGGAGCTCGAGCCGGCGGTAGACGACGATCTGCTGGAGACGGCGGAGGTCCTCGTCGGTGTAGAGGCGGTAGCCCGCGGCCGAGCGCTCGCTCGGCACGAGCAGGCCGATCTCGTCGTAGTGGTGCAGCGTGCGCACCGTCACGCCGAAGACGTCGGCCACCTGCCCCACCGTCCAGGTGGTCATCTCCTGCATCCTCCGCTCCGTGCTGGTCATGTCACCGAGGGTCGCGCCTCACGCAGCGTGAGGGTCAAGTCCCTTTCGGCACAAGCCTTTGCTGCCGTATGCCGCCGCCCTCCTCACACGGTAGGCGCCGGGGACGCGGCCGCCCGGCCAGTCACCCTAGAGTGAGCGCGTGCATCGTCGCCTCGCCCTCGTCCGCCGACCCTCGCCCCGTCTGGCGGACGGGCTCGTGACCCACATCGCGCGCTCCGGCGCCGTCGACCCGGGCCTGGCCCTGCGCCAGTGGCAGGAGTACATCGACGTCCTCCAGCGGCGCGGCTGGTCGGTGATCGAGGCACCTCCCGTCGACGACTGCCCCGACGGCGTCTTCATCGAGGACCAGGTCGTCGTGCACGGCGACGTCGCCGTGCTGTGCCGCTCGGGCGCACCGGAGCGGCGGGCCGAGCGGGTGGGTGTGCGCGAGGCCGTGGAGTCGCAGGGCTACCGCGTCAGCGAGATCGAGGCTCCCGGGACTCTCGACGGCGGAGACGTCCTGAAGCACGGTCGCACGGTCTGGGTGGGCGTCGGCGGGCGGTCGAACACGTCCGGTGTCGACCAGCTGCGGACCGCGCTCGAGGGACACCGGGTCGAGGTCGTGCCCGTGCCGGTGACGAAGGTGCTCCACCTCAAGTCGGCCGTGACGGCGCTGCCCGACGGAAGCATCATCGGCTACCCACCGCTCGTGGACGACCCGACGGTGTGGGACCGATTCCTCGCTGTGCCAGAGGAATCCGGCGCGCACGTCGTTCTGCTCGGCGGGGCGTCAGTGCTCCTGTCCGCCGCTGCACCGCGCACCGCGCAGCTGCTCGAGGAGCGTGGCCTCGACGTGACGACGGTCGACATCTCGGAGTTCGAGAAGGTCGAGGGCTGCGTCACCTGCCTGTCGGTGAGGCTTCGCGGCTGAGCGATCTCTGTTACGGTCGTTAAGCAACTGAGCAATCAGGTTAGCGACTGAACCGGAGGCCTCACGATGTCCGACCGACCCACCCGCCGCACGAACGCGCCGACGCCCCACCCCGAGGCGACCGCCCTGACGCCGGCCGACCAGGTCCGCCGCATCGCCGTCGTCGTCGCCGAGGTGCTGTGCGTCCTCGGCACGCTCGTCGGCGTCGGCGTGCTCGGCACCCGCGTCGAGGAGTCGTCGGGCGGCGCCCTCGCCGCGACCGCGACCCTCATCGCGCCCGCGGGGCCGGCCTTCAGCATCTGGAGCGTCATCTACCTCGGCCTCTTCGCGTATGCCGTGTGGCAGCTCCCCGCGCGCAACGCCACCCGCGAGCGGGTGCGCAGCACCGGCTGGCTGGCGGCCGCCTCGATGCTGCTCAACGCGGCGTGGCTGCTCGTCACGCAGCAGGGCTGGATCTGGGTCAGCGTCGTGGTCATCCTCGCGCTCGCGCTCGTCCTCGGGCTGCTCGTCGTCCGGCTCGGCGCCGAGCCGGCCCGGTCGTTGCCCGAGCGGATCGTGCTCGACTGGACCTTCGGGCTCTACCTCGGCTGGGTGGCGGTGGCGACCTGTGCCAACATCACCGCGGCGCTCGTCGACTCGGGGGTCGACCTCGGCGCCGTGGGCTCACAGGTGGCGGCAGTCGTCGTGCTCGCTGTCGCGGCCGTGCTGGGCGTCGTCTTCGCCCGCCGCCTCGGCGCGCGATGGGCGATCGCGGTCGCCATGGCCTGGGGCCTCGCCTGGATCGCCGTGGGGCGCCTCACGAGCGAGCCCTCGTCGGTCGCGACCGGTGTCGCGGCAGCCGTCGCCGCGGTCGTCGTCCTCGCCGCCGTGTGGACGGCCCGCCGCTCGCAGCCCACCGTGACCGACAGCCCCGCGAGGACCACCACCGCCGTGAGCTGAGAGCGCCGCGCCACACCCGTCACGCTCGAGTGGCCGCTGCGCCACGCACGTGACGGAAGCGCCTCAGACCGATGGGGACGGAACGTCCGTTTCGAGCTTCCTGCGACTAGGCTGCCCCGGGGGCCACTCGAGCAGTGAGGTGATCCGTTCGTGGACGCTGACGTCGTCATCGTTGGTGCCGGTCTGGCTGGGCTGCGCTGTGCGCGGCGGCTGACCGAGCTCGGACGCGACGTGATCGTGCTGGAGTCGGGCGACGCGGTCGGGGGCCGGGTCCGCACCGACGTCATCGACGGCTTCCGGTGCGACCGGGGTTTCCAGGTGCTCAACCCGGCCTACCCCGCGGTGCGACGCTGGGTCGACGTCGGCGCGCTCGACCTCAAGCCCTTCGGCTCCGGGGTGCTCGTGCGACGTTTCGACGGGCTGCAGGTCGTCGCCGACCCCGTGCGCGAGCCGCGGCTGCTCGCCCAGACGATGCGCAGCGGCTACCTCCACCCCCGCGAGCTGGTCGGCGTGACCCGGTGGACGGCGCGTGCAATCGCTGACCCGAAATCCATGATGCGTCAACCGGATTCGACGCTGGCGGAATCACTCGACGATGCCGGCGTCACCGGGCGCCTGCGTCACGAGGTCATCGACCCCTTCCTCGCCGGCGTTCTCGTCGACAGCCACGGGGCGTCGTCGGCCAACTTCACCAAGCTCCTCGTGCGGATGTTCGCCCTCGGCCGGCCGGCCGTTCCGGCGCGGGGCATGAAGGCCCTCCCGGAGCAGCTCGCCGCACCTCTCGGCGACCGCGTGCGGCTCGAGCACCGCGTGGAGTCGATCACCCCGCGCGATGGCGGCGTCGACGTCCAGGTCGACGGGACGCCGCTGCGGGCCCGCGCCGTCGTCGTGGCGACCGACCCGATCCGGGCGGCGCAGCTCACCCCGATCCCGGAGCCCACGACCAAGGGTCTGGTCACCTGGTGGTTCGAGGCGCCCGAGCCCCCCACCCGCCTGCCGCTCATCGCCGTGGACGGCCGGCGCACGGAGAACGTGCCCGGCCCGGTCTGGAACACCGCCGTGCTCACGGCCACCGCACCGAGCTATGCGCCCCCGGCGAGGCACCTCGTCGAGGCGACCTGCCTGCTCGACCGCCCCGACGGCGACGCCTCCGAGGCCGAGGTGCTGCGCCACGTCGGTGAGATCTACGGCTGCGACACGGCGGGCTGGCGCACCGTCACGCGACACCGCGTCGATGCCGCCCTGACCGCGATGGCGCCCCCGCTCGAGGTGCGCTCGACGGTGACGCTCGGCGACGGCATCTTCGTGTGCGGCGACCATCGCGACACGGCCTCCATCCAGGGTGCCCTCGTCTCCGGCCAGCGCGCCGCCGAGGCCGTCAGCTCCCACCTCGGCTGAGGACGCCCCACCCGACGGACTGCTCTTTCGATCGGGGTTGTGAGGCGCGTCTGCCGTTTGTCTCGGGCCGGCCTGCGAAGAAAGTTCGCCGGAGCTGCATCCGGATGGTGCCGTGCCGCGGAAGAAGGGGCAGACGGTCACCACATGCCGTCGTCACGACAGCAGGACCGCTCATGCAGATCCCATCAGGCACTCACAGCTTGCGCCTTTCTGAAAGGACCCCCTCATGAAGACCCTTCGCATCGCCGCCGTGGCGTCGCTCGTCCTCGCCCCCGTCGCCTTGGCGGCTCCGGCCCACGCGGCCGACGCCACCGTGTCGATCCTGCACGGCGTCCCCGGCGCGACGGTCGACGTCTACGCCAACGGCAAGGCGCTCCTCACCAACTTCAAGCCCGGCACCCTGACCGACCCGGTGATGCTTCCCGAGGGCACCTACGACCTCAAGGTGACGGCAGCCGGGGCCGGGGCCGACGGCGCCGCCGTCATCGAGGCCAACGACGTCAAGGTGCCCGGCAACACGAACATCACGATCGTGGCCCACCTCGACGAGGGCGGCAAGCCGGTGCTGACGCCCTTCGTCAACGACACCTCCGCGATCGACGCCGGCAAGGCCCGGATCACCGTGCGGCACACCGCCGCGGCTCCCGCGGTCGACGTGCGGGCCAACGGCGAGGTCGCCTTCAAGGACCTCACCAACCCCAACGAGGCCAAGGCCGACCTCGCCGCCGGCACGATCAAGGCCGACGTCGTGCTCGCGGGCACCGACACCGTCGCGATCGGCCCGGCCGACGTCAACCTCAAGGAGGGCACGAACACCATCGTCTACGCCTGGGGCAGCGCGGCCGACAAGAACCTCGCCCTCGCCACCCAGGTGCTGACCGGTATGCACTCCGCTCCGGGCGGCGTCCCCGCCGGCGCCGGTGACGAGTCGTCGGCGGCCGCCCGCTGGGCCGCCATCGCCGGCGCCTCGGCTCTCGCCGGTGGGCTCGTGCTCGCCGGACGTCGCCGCACCGCTGCGGTGCGCTGACCGCCGGGCAGCCGCACGAGCGACACCATCCGGCCCCGCCGGACGAGTACCACGACACCAGCAACCCCCGAGAGCACCGAGAGCACCGAGCCGATGACCCGACACCGCACCCCTTCGCCGGTTCCCCGCCGGATGGCGGAGCCGGGTGGCGACGGCCGCTCCGGACGCTCCGGCAGAGCCAGGGGGGTGGCCGCAGCACTTGCGGTCGCCCTCCTGGCGGGGTTCGTCACGTTCTGGCTGACGCGACCGTCGGATCCGATGTCGGACGTGCCGGCAGCCGACACCCTCGCCGCGCCGGCCTCGCCGACGACGACGACGGCGACGGCGAGCGAGCCGGCCCCGGCGCAGGCAACCCAGCCGAGCGCGCGGCCCGCCACCCAGGCGGCCTCCGGCTCACGACCCGCTCCGACCCGGCTCACCATCGAGCGGCTCGACATCGACATGCCGGTGCGGCCCGTGGGAGTCGCCCGGGACGGCGAGATGGCGCTGCCGGCCACTCCCGCCGACGTGGGGTGGTACGAGTACGGCCCGCGCCCGGGCGACCCTCGGGGCGCGACGGTGCTCGCGGCGCACCTCGACATGCCGGGCTACGGGACCGGCCCGATCGCCGCCGTCGAGGACCTGCGCCGAGGTGACACGCTCGTCGTTCGCTCGCGGGGCACGTCGACGCGGTATGCCGTGAGCGACGTCCGCAGCATCCGCAAGTCCCAGCTCGACCTCCCTGCGCTCTTCGCGCGCGACGGTGCGCCGGTGCTCCATGTCGTCACCTGTGGCGGCACCTTCGACCCGGATGCGAGGCGTTATGACCGCAACATCGTCGTCACCGCTACCCCGGTGTCGTGAGGGCGTGGTTAGGGTGGGCACGTGCACGTGCATGACGACCCCGACGTCGAGGCCGCCGACCTCGCCGCCAGGCTGCGATCGGGCGACCCCGAGGCGCTCGCCGAGATGTATCGCCGCTGGTCCACCCTCGTGCACACCATCGCCCTGCGCAGCCTCGGCACCCGCGAGGACGCGGAGGACGTCACCCAGCAGGTCTTCGTCGCGGCCTGGCGGGGCCGCCACACCGTGCGCCCCGACCTCGGCTCGCCGGCGGCCTGGCTCGTCGGCATCACGAAGCACCGGATCGCCGACCTACGCACGGAGCGCTATCGCACCCATCGCAACCTGCAGGCGGTCGCCTCCGAGCTCGCTGCGTCGCCCGTCACGGTCGACGACGCCAACTGGGCCGAACGACTCCTGCTCGTCCACGAGCTCGAGCGGATGGGCGATCCGCGAGCGACCGTGCTCCGAATGGCTTTTATCGAGGACCGCACCCACGAGGACATCGCCCAGGCTCTCGACCTGCCGCTCGGCACCGTCAAGAGCCACGTGCGGCGAGGACTCATCGCACTGAGGGACCGGATGAAGGAGGTGGAGCGTGTCTCATCCCACTGAGGACGAGCTCGTCGATCTCGCCGTCGGCGACGACTCCGTCGCGGCATCCGTCTCCGCCCACGTCGCCGGCTGCGACGCCTGCGCAGCCACCGTTGCCGAGCTGCGCCGGACCGCCGCTCTCGTCGCCACCGCCCCGGCGTATGCCGCCTGGCAGACCCCCGGGGACGCCGTCTGGGGCCGCATCGCCGACGAGATGGCCTCCGACGAGATGGCCACCGACGACCGGGGTGCCGGCGGAGGAGGACCGCAGGGGCAGGACACCGTCAGCCTGACGACCGACGAGCCGACGTCCGACGACCTGCCGCCCACCGGGCCGGTCCGGCGTGAGCCCGCCACCCCGCCCACCGGGACCGTCCGGCGTGAGCCCGCCACACCGCATACCGGCGACGAGCTGGCCCAGCGACGCGCGGGTCGCGACGAGCGCCGTGGGCGGGCACGCCGGCTGTCCGTCGGGTGGGGAGCCGGGCTCGCGGCAGCGAGCCTCGCGATCGGGCTGCTGGCCGGACGGGCCATCTGGCAACCGGACACGCCCGTGCAACCCGTCGCCCAGGTGGCTCTCGCTACGCTCGACACGAAGCAGGACGAGGGCAAGGCCACGGTGGTGCGCTCGGGTGACGGCCTCGACCTCACGGTCGCAACGTCGAAGCCCCTCGACGCGGGTGACGGCTACCTCGAGGTGTGGCTGCTCAACGCCGACGGCAAGCGCATGGTGTCGGTGGGCGTCCTGGCACCCGGCGACAAGGCCTCTTTCCCGATCAGCCAGACCCTCATCGACCAGGGTTACGTCATCGTCGACATCTCGCGAGAGAAGTTCGACGGCTCACCGGCGCACTCCGGTGACAGCCTGCTGCGCGGCAAGCTGCCTGCCTGAGCGGGTGCCGGGCCGGGCCTCGAGCCGGCCCGGTCGCTCAGGCGATGAGGTCGTGCATGGCAGCCGTCGCACCCCGCAGGTAGCGCTCGACGACGACGCGGTCGTCGTCGCTCAGGGAGGCATCGAGCTCGGCGAGGGCGACGAACATCGGCCTCATGCGGGCGGTCACCTCGGCGCGCCCGCTGTCGGTGATGACCACCTCGGTGCGACGACCGTCATCGGGGTGCGCCTGCCGCACGGCGTGCCCGTGGCTGACGAGGCGGTCGACGACGCCCGACGATGCCGCCGAGGTGACGCCGAGCACCTTCGCGAGGTCGACGGGACCCATCGGGCCACGCATGAGGTGCCGCAGGGAGTGCAGCTCCGAGGTGCTGAGACCGGCCTGGCGAGCGACGACGGCGGGCACGGACTCGGCCACCTCGACGAGCTCCTGCAGGGCCGAGAGCGTGCCGGTGAGACGCCAGTTCGGCACTCCCGTCGCGGCGCTGGCCCCCGGCTGCTCGGGGGCAGCACCGATTGCACCGTCGCGGCCGAGCGGTGATTGGCGGTCGCTGGGTTTGCTGCTAATGTCACTCACCAACTTAGTAATCTTCTGAGTAAACAGATTACTCATCCTAGCGGAGGTACTCGTGCGTTCGGTGACAGACAGGATCACACTCAAGTGGTGGGCGGTGGCCATCGTCATCCTTGCCCTGGGCGGTGCGATGGGAGTCGTGTCCGTCGTCGGTGAGGCGACGCGCACCGCGTCGGCCACCGATGCCCTTCCCATCGGCTCGGACAGCGCGCAGGCGGTCGAGATGCGCGAGCAGCTGCCCGAGTCGGAGGGATCGACGGCCGTCATCGTGTTCAGCACGGAGTCCGGGCAGCTCTCCTCGAGCGCCGTCAGCGCGATCGAGGCTCGGCTCGCAGAGGTGCCGGGCGCCGGGCGCGTTCCGGTGCAGCGCAGCGAGGACGGCACAGCCGTGCTCGCCGTGGTACCGGTGGACGCCAACGACGCGACGGCGACCGCCGAGGCCGTCAAGCAGATCCGGGCGACCGTCAAGGCCGACCTGCCCGACGGGGTCACCGCCCAGGTCACCGGCCCGGCAGCGGTCCAGGCAGACCTCGCGGCGGTCTTCTCGGGTGCCAACACCCGCCTGCTCATCGCGACCGCGTCAGTTGTCGCACTGCTGCTCGTCATCACGTACCGCAGCCCGATCCTCTGGATCTTCCCGCTCATCGTCGTCGGCGTGGCCGACCGGCTGGCCGCCGTGCTCGCCACCCACACCCTCGCGGCGTTCAACGTCGTGTGGGACGAGTCGACCATCGGCATCCTCTCGGTGCTCGTCTTCGGCGCCGGGACCGACTACGCCCTGCTGCTCATCTCGCGCTACCGCGACGAGCTGCGCCGCCACCACGACCGACGCGAGGCGATGTCGCTGGCCCTGCGCCGCACGGCCGAGGCCGTCCTCTCCAGCTCGGTCACGGTCGTCCTCGGCCTGCTGACCCTGCTGCTCTCGCTCTTCCCGGCGACGCGCGGCCTGGGGCTCGCCTGCGCCGTCGGCATCGTCGTGGCGGCGGCCTTCGTGCTCGTCGTGCTGCCCGCGGCCCTCGTCATCTTCGACCGATGGATCTTCTGGCCCCGCATCCCCCGCGAGGGCCAGGCCGCTCTGGCAGACGGACAGTCGCTGTGGCGCAAGGTCGGCGACCGTGTCGCCGCGCACCCGAAGCGGGTCATCAGCATCACCCTCATCGGGCTCGCCGTCCTGGCAGCGGGCATTCCCTCCATCGACACCGGCCTCAAGACGTCGGACCAGTTCCTCCAGAAGCCCGAGGCGATCGCCGCGAGCGAGCGGCTCGCCCGATCCTTCCCGGCCGGTGCCGCCGACCCCGCCATCATCATGACGACGAACGACCCGGAAGCCGTTGCCGCCGCCGCCAAGGGCGTCGAGGGCATCGCCGGCGCCCGGTTGGTCAACCAGGGCAACGGGGTCGCAGAGGTCGATGCGGTCATCGAGGCGGCCCCGGGGTCCGAGGCAGCCGCCGACACCGTGGTGGCCCTGCGCGCGGCGCTCACGGGGCTGCCGGAGAGCCACGTCGCCGGCACCGAGGCCGTGGCCCTGGACCAGGCAGAGGCATCGAAGCGCGATCGGCTCGTCATCTTCCCGCTCGTGCTGGCGCTCGTCCTCCTCGCCCTCGTCGTGCTGCTGCGGTCGGTCCTCGCACCGATCGTGCTGGTCGCCACCGTCGTCGCGACCTACCTCGCGAGCATCGGCGCCAGCTGGTGGATCTTCAGCACGGTCTTCAACTTCACGGCTCTCGACGACGGTGCACCGCTCTTCGCCTTCGTCTTCCTCGTGGCCCTCGGCGTCGACTACAACATCTTCCTCGTGACGAGGGCGCGCGAGGAGGCACGGCAGCACGGTTCGCGGGAGGGCATGCTGCGGGGCCTCGCCGCAACGGGTGGCGTCATCACGAGCGCCGGCATCCTGCTCGCCGCCGTCTTCGCGGTGCTCGGCGTGCTGCCTCTCGTCGTGCTCGCCCAGATCGGCGTCATCATCTGCATCGGCGTGCTGCTCGACACCCTCGTCGTGCGCACCCTGCTCGTGCCGGCCATCGCGATCGTTCTCGGCGACCGCTTCTGGTGGCCACGTCGGGTCTCGGCACCGGAGGCGCCGCCAGCCGCAGAGCTCGAGGAGTCGGACCGGGTCGGCGCGCCGACCACCCCCTCCCCCAGCCACTGACCACCTCTTGACAAGAGGTGGTCCGGGTGGCCGAATAGACTCGACCAACATTCGACAAACTCTGTACACGTCGATCACCGACGGTCGGGTCCGAACCCAGCCACCATGATCTCTCTCCCGCCGGATCAGCGCCCCCAGCTGATCCCGGCAGCGTGGGCCACGCGCCGCCTCCCTGCAGGCGCGTGGCCCACGTCCGTCTGGGGACCTTGTGGCCAGGACGGTCACAGCCTCGAGGCAACGCGCTCGGACTCGACCACCGACTGGCTGTGCGGCATCGTGGCCAGTGCGACGACGGCTCCCACGAGCAGGATTGCTGCCGCGACGAGGCTCGCCGCATGCAGACCGTCGACGTATGCCGTTCGAGCGGCCTCCAACACCGCCGCGCCCTGCGCGCCACCCAGGTCAGCCGAGGCGACGACCGCCCCTCCCAGCGTCTCGGAGGCAGCGGACCGCGCACCCGATGCAAGGTCGGCCGGCAAGAGGTCCGCGACGTGCGATGTGTAGACCGCGGCGAGCACGCTGCCGAGCACTGCCATGCCCAGGGCACCACCCAGCTCGCCGGCGGTCTCGACGAGGCCCGAGACAGAGCCGGCCCGAGATGCTGGCGCGACGCCGATCGCGTACTCCGTCACGAGGGTCGCCACGGAGACGAGACCCATGGCGATGAGCGCGGCGCACAGCAGCGCGGGCCAGATCGACGAGTGGACGTCGGCGAGCCTGATTGCAACGAATCCCGTTGCGGCCAGAACGAATCCGGAGGCCATCACGACCGGTCGACCCACCCTGCCCGACAGAGCCGCCGCAGTCGGGGCGGCCGCTCCCACGGCCACCGACGGCAGGAGGCTCCAGAGTGCAGCCTGGAGAGCGCTGTAGCCCAGCACCGACTGGAGGTACTGCGTCATGAGGACGGCGTTGCCCATGACGCCGAACATCCCGATGACCTGCACGACGATGCTGCCCCCGAAGCCGCGTCGTGCGAAGAGCGTCAGGTCGACCATGGGAGAGCCGATGCGTGACTGGCGACGCACGAAGGTCACGGCCGAGAGGCCACCGAGCACGGCATACGGCAGCATGGTGGAGGACCAGCCCCGCGTCGCGATCGACTTGAGCACGTGGACCACGGGGAGGATCGCGAGGAGCGACAGGACGGAGCTCAACAGGTCGACGCGACTCGACCGCGATCGCGACTCCGGCAGCAGGAACGGCGCGACGAGGAGCAGGGCGATCATGATCGGCACGTTGATGAGGAAGACCGAGCCCCACCAGAAGTGCTCGAGGAGGAGTCCGGAGATGACCGGGCCGATGCCGACCCCTCCGGCCATGACCGCCGACCAGATGCCGACCGCCTTCGCGCGCTCGGCGCCGTCGGCGAAGAGGTTGCGCACCAGCGCGAGGGTGCTCGGCATGAGGGTGGCTCCGCCGACGCCGAGGAGTGCACGGGCGGCGATGAGCCACTCGGCACTGGGAGCGTAGGCCGCGAGCACCGAGGCCGCCGCGAACGCCACCGCCCCGAGGAGCAGCAGGCGCCGGCGCCCGATGCGGTCCGCGACGCCGCCCATCGTGAGGAGCAGTCCGGCGAGCACGAAGCCGTAGACATCGAAGATCCAGAGCACCTGGGTGGCCGTTGGGTCGAGCGACTCGGCGATGTGGGGCACTGCGAAGAAGAGCACCGAGACGTCCATCGAGACCATGAGGAGCGGGAGGCACAGGACGCCGAGTGCGGTCCACTCGCGGCGCTCGGCTCTGGCAGGGACGTCAGTGATCGGTTCTGTCGTGGGTTCAGACATGGGGATCTCCAGTTTCTGCGTGCGACATATAGTGTTTACGCGGTACACCGAAGATAGAGATACATCTGCGTGCAGCGCAAGCAGTTGGCTAGGCTGCGAGCGTGATCGAGCTCCCTCGCTACCTCCAGATGCTCTGGAACCGCGAGCCAGAAGGACGTCGCGGCCCGAAGCCGGGACGCAGCATCACCCAGATCGGCACCGCGGCAGGCGCCATCGCCGACGCCCACGGGCTCGAAGCCGTGTCGATGAAGAGCGTCGCCGCCGCCGTCGGCTTCACCACGATGTCGCTCTACCGCTACGTCGACAGCAAGGACGAGCTGTTCGCCGTGATGGTCGACGTCGCATACGGGCCACCCGATCTGCACTTCGAGCGCGGCGAGCGCTGGCGCGACCGCATGACCCGCTGGGCGACGACGATCACCCAGCGACGTCTCGCGCATCCCTGGGTGACCGACGTGCCTCAGGTGGCACCACCCCTGACCCCCAACGCCATCGCGTGGATGGAGTCCGGTCTCGAGGCCCTCGAGGACACTCCCCTCACCAACCAGCAGCGGCTGTCGGCGATGCTCGCCATCGACGGCTGGGCGCAGAACCACGTGCGACAGAGCCTTCAGATGGGACTCGGCGCCGGTCCGCCCGCTCCGGACAGCCCGCAGGGCGCCTACCTGCAGTTCATCGGGATGCTCATCGACCCGGCGCGCTTTCCCCGGTTGGCCGCCGCCGGGCCCGACGCGCTCGACGACGATGACGAGGACTTCTTCGCCGAGGAGTTCGCCCGGGGCCTCGGGCTGTTCCTCGACGGACTGGAGGCCGTCATCGCGCGCTCTCGCTGACCTCGGGGGCCCGGCGGCGGCATCGCCTCACCCGGTGATGGTGGGCAGCAGCTGCTCCATCGTCGCGATCTCGGCCTTCTGCGCGGTGATGATCTCCTTTGCCAGGGCCACCACGTCGGCATTCTTGCCCGACGCCGTCGCGGTCTCGGCCATGGCGACCGCGCCCTCGTGGTGCTTGATCATCAGCTCCAGCCACAGTCGGTCGAAGGCCGCTCCGGAGGCTGCGGCGAGCCGCTGCATCTCCTCGTCGGTCATCATCCCCTCCATCGTGGCGCCGTCCCCGTGGTCCATGTCAGACATGTCGTGGCCGTCGGTGTCGGAGGGCACGGGCTGGCCCCACGTCGACAGCCAGCCGCTCATGGTCTGGATCTCGGGGTCCTGGGCCGCCTTGATGGCGGCCGCGAGGCTCTTGACCTGGGCGTCGCTCGCGCGCTCAGCGGCGAGATCGGCCATCTCGACGGCCTGCTGGTGGTGCGGGATCATGTCGGTCGCGAAGGTGACGTCTGCGGCGTTGTGGTCGGCCGATGCAGCGGGCGCCGTGACGGACGCGCTTCCGGTCGCGCTCGACATGCTCTCGTGCGCTGCACCCGAGTGGTCGGAGCTGCCGCACGCGGCGAGGGTGAGGGCCGCCACAACGCTGACGGCGGCGTAGCTGGCATGACGGATCGTGCTCTTCATGGGGGGTTCCTGTCCTGGGTCTGGGCATGCGTGCGGGACTGCAGCCCGCGGTCGATGCGCGGCTGCACGGCGGGACGGGCGCCGGCGATGTCACCGGATGGCCGTCCTGGGCCTGTCACGTGCGCAGGATGCAGAGCTCCGTCAGGATCGAGCCGGGCGGCCGGGGACGCGCGACGGACCACCAGGCCCGCACCGGCACGGCCGGGCGCCTCGCCGCGGCCACGGCACGGGCGAACCAGGCACCACCGCCGCGCCGCCTCAGCAGCACGAGCAGCGGGAGGACGGCGAGACACATGACGGTCGCCCCATGACTCGCGCCTGCCGCAACGACCCGTTCCGCGACCGCGGGGGCGCTCCCAGCCGTCCCGTCACTGGTCTCGTCGTTCAGGACGTGGCTCGCGACGGATCCCGCGCCGTGCTTGGGGTCGTGACCGGGGCCGGGACCAGGGACGACGGTCGGCTCCGTGGCGCTCGACTGGTGGTGGGTCGCCTCGTGGGCGCCGGCGGCACCTGCCGTCGCCATCGAGTGTCCGCCCGGTGCGAGGTGGGACGGACCGTGGTGCCCGATGCCGAGCGAGTGCATGACGACGACGCCGAGGGCGAGCACGAGGGTCACGAGCGCGAGCAACCAGCGGTCAGGGCGCGCTGCTGGGCGGCGCCGCTGGTGGCCGGTGAACGTCACGGCACCAGTCTAGGCGAGCACTCCGGACCCGGCAGGAGCCGTCAGCGCCAGCCGGCCTCGTGGACGCCACCCGGCACGTCGGCGTCCGGGTCGTATGGCGTGCGCGTGAAGCGGAACGATGCGAGGTCGAGGTGGGAGGCGGTGCCGTCGGCCCGGCGCACGAGCCGCAGCGGCTCGCCCGTGTAGTAGCCGTCGAGCCCGACCCACTCGTCAGCGCCCACCGGGGCGAAGCGCGATCCGCGGGCCTGACCGGGCTCACCGAGCACGAGGTGCTCGCCGACGGCCCGGGCGACGGTGACCGACGGGCCCCAGTGCCACATGCCGACCACGTCGAGCACGGAGGGGTCCCCGCTCGCGTGCCACACCTGCGGCATCCGCGGCTCGCGCTCCACGAAGGCGGCCAGCAGGTCGGAGCCCACAGGACGCATACCGGCGGTCGTGTTGGCGAGGACGACGACGCCGTCTCCCGTCTCGACGTCGACGCGCAGACCGGCGAGGAAGCCCGGCATCGACCCGCCGTGGCCGGCATACCTCCGGCCGCCGAGGTTCCACACCTGCCAACCCAGCCCGTGCGCGGCCGTCCACGGCTGACCTGGGTTGTCGGAGAGGGTGTGCGGCTCGAGCATCTCCTCGAGGGTGTCGGCGGCGAGCACGTCGCCGGTGTCGCCGCCGGCGAAGGTCGCCCAGCGGCCGAGGTCCTCGACGGTCGACCACAGCTGCCCGGCCGGCGCCATCGCGCCCGCGTCGTGCTCGGGTTCCGGCAGCAGCACGTCGGCGAAGGGGTGCACCGCGAGGCCCTGAGCGGCCTTGCCGGTCGGGCGCGTCGTCGTGCGCGTCATGCCCAGCGGCTCGAGCAGGTCGCGGCGCACGACCTCGAACCAGTCGGCGCCGTGCGCGCGGGCGACGAGCTCGCCGAGGGCCGCGAAGCCGACGTTGGTGTAGTGGAAGCGGCGGCCCGCACGGAAGCGCTGGCGCACGGGTGCGGCGGCGAGGTCGTCCCAGGAGACGCCCGCGGTGCGCTCCCACCAGGGCCCGTCCGTCTCCGCCTGCAGTCCCGCGCCGTGCGACAGCAGCTGCGCGATCGTCACGTCGCCGAACGCCGTGCCCGGCACGTGCTCGTCGAAACGGTCGAGCAGGTCGAGCTGCCCGCGGTCGCGCAGCTGGAGCACCGCGACGGCCACGAAGGTCTTGGTGATCGAGCCCATCCGGTACTGCGTGTCGGCGTCCGCCGCCAGGCCCTCGGCGCGGCCGTCGAGCGTGCCGACGGCATCGGACCAGGCGAGCGACCCGTCGCGCACGATGCCGGCGGCGACCGACGGGAGTCGGCTCGTGCGCTGCTCGGTCGCGAGAAGGTGGTGCAGGTGGCGTGCGGTCGAGGGCTCGATGGGGGCGGCTGCGGTCACGCGCCCACCCTAGAACCGGCGCTCTGGCGTGGCGCAGAGCACCCCGGCAGGATGGGACGGCGGCCCCACGGCCGCCACCCATCCGATATCTTGATGTCAAGATTTCTTTCGGACCTCGAATGGAGCCAATGGTGACTGACTCGACGATCATCTACACGCACACCGACGAGGCGCCTGCTCTCGCGACCGCCTCGCTGCTGCCGATCGTCTCGGCGTTCGCCCGCCAGGCTGGGGTCGATGTGGAGACGCGCGACATCTCGCTCTCGGGCCGCATCATCGCCTCCTTCCCCGACGCCCTCACGCCGGAGCAGCGTGTCGGCGACGCCCTCGCCGAGCTCGGACAGCTCGCGAAGACGCCCGAGGCCAACATCATCAAGCTGCCCAACATCTCGGCCTCGATCCCGCAGCTCAAGGCCGCGATCGCCGAGCTGCAGGCCGCCGGCTACACCCTGCCCGACTACCCCGACAACCCGACCACCGACGAGGAGAAGGCGGCTCGGGCGGCATACGACAAGGTCAAGGGCTCCGCGGTGAACCCCGTTCTGCGCGAGGGTAACTCGGACCGCCGCGCGCCGGCGTCCGTCAAGAACTACGCGCGCAAGCACCCCCACTCGATGGGTGCGTGGAGCAGCGACTCCAAGACGAATGTCGCGACGATGGGCGCCGACGACTTCCGCCACAACGAGAAGTCCGTCGTCATCGCCGCCGACGACACGCTGCGCGTCGAGCACGTCGCCGCAGACGGCACGACGACCGTGCTCAAGGAGTCGATCCCCGTCCTCGCGGGTGAGGTCATCGACGCGACCGTCATGCGCGTGGCAGCGCTGCGCGAGTTCCTCGCGGCGCAGATCGTGCGCGCCAAGGAGGAGGACGTGCTGCTCTCGGTCCACCTCAAGGCGACGATGATGAAGGTCTCCGACCCGATCATCTTCGGACACGCCGTGCGCGCCTTCTTCCCCGACCTCTTCGAGACGTATGCCGCCGAGCTCGCTGCCGCGGGGGCGAGCCCCAACGACGGGCTGGGCGCCATGCTCGGCGCGATCCAGTCGCTGCCGGCCGACCAGCGTGGGGCCATCGAGGCCGCGGTGGCGAAGGGCTTCGAGGACGGGCCGTCCATCGCGATGGTCGACTCCGACAAGGGCATCACCAACCTCCACGTGCCGAGCGACGTCATCGTCGACGCCTCGATGCCCGCGATGATCCGCACGTCGGGCCACATGTGGAACCGTGCCGGCGCCGAGGAGGACACGCTCGCGGTGCTCCCCGACAGCTCGTATGCCGGCATCTACCAGGTCGTCATCGACGACTGCCGCGCCCACGGCGCCTACGACCCGGCCACGATGGGCTCGGTCGCCAACGTCGGGCTCATGGCGCAGGCGGCCGAGGAGTACGGCAGCCACGACAAGACCTTCGAGATCGCGGCCGACGGCGTCGTGCGCGTCGTCGACGGCTCCGGCGCGACGCTGCTCGAGCACAAGGTCTCGGCAGGCGACATCTGGCGCGCCTGCCAGACCAAGGACGTGCCGATCCGCGACTGGGTCAAGCTCGCCGTGACCCGCGCTCGCGCCACGGGCCAGCCCGCGATCTTCTGGCTCGACGAGGACCGCGCCCACGACGCGAACCTCATCGCGAAGGTCAAGGAGTACCTCGGCGACCACGACACCGACGGCCTGATCATCGAGATCATGAAGCCGACCGACGCGATCGCCTTCTCGCTGGAACGCATCCGCAAGGGTGAGGACACGATCTCGGTCACCGGCAACGTGCTGCGCGACTACCTCACCGACCTCTTCCCGATCCTCGAGCTCGGCACCTCGGCCAAGATGCTCTCGGTCGTGCCGCTCATCAACGGCGGCGGGCTCTTCGAGACCGGTGCCGGCGGCTCGGCCCCCAAGCACGTGCAGCAGCTCGTCAAGGAGAACTACCTGCGCTGGGACAGCCTCGGCGAGTTCCTCGCCCTCGCGGTGAGCTTCGAGCACCTCGCCGAGGTGACCGGCAACGCCCGCGCAAAGGTCCTCGGCGAGACCCTCGACCGCGCGACCGGTCGCCTCCTCGACGAGAACAAGGGCCCGGCCCGCAAGGTCGGCCAGATCGACAACCGCGGCAGCCACGTGTGGCTCGCGCTCTTCTGGGCCCAGGAGCTCGCCTCGCAGACCGACGACGCCGAGCTGGCCGCGAAGTTCGCACAGGTCGCGCAGGCCCTCGCCGACAACGAGGCGACGATCTCGAAGGAGCTCGTCGACGCCCAGGGCCACCCGGTCGACATCGGCGGCTACTACCGCCCCGACCAGGCCCTGGTCGACGCGGTGATGCGCCCGTCGAAGACCTTCAACGAGATCATCGCCACCCTGGCCTGACCGAGCGCGCCAGCGGATCTCACGACGGTGCCCACTCGACCCCATGGTCGAGTGGGCACTGCGCATCCATCGCACTCACACGTCGAGTGCCCACGTCGGCGCAACAACCACGTGTCAGCTCGCTGACGTCGGGGGCGGCCAGCGCTTCCGGGCCCGGACCGGAGGGGACGTGTGACAATTCCGCCCATGACGGCGCGCATCGAGTTCGTCGGAGGCCCCGACCGCGAGGACTGTCCCGACTGCGGTGGCGAGCGGGTCAGCCATGCCGGCGAGGTGATCGGACCCCACGGTCTCGTCGCCCGCTTCGGCGCCTGGGAGTACGCCCACGGCCAGCGGCCGGAGATCTTCATCGACGTCACCTTCGGCACGCTCGGTCGGCTCGGCTTCGCCCCGACCGAGACCTTCGGAACGCGCTGCGGGGCTGCCGAGGGTCATGACGAGCCGGTGTGCACTCTGGTGACGGGTGCCGCCACGGCGCCTCGGCTTGCCCGCCGAGGGCGCCGCCTCACCCGCGACGAGGCTCTCGTGCACCCGAGCTCGACGAGTTCTGGCAGATCGTCGACCTCGTCATCGAGGCGATCCCCGACCGGCACGGCGAGGCCTGCACCTGTTGTGGCGCAACGCTCGACGAGCACGACCGCCATGTCCGGCTCCTGCTTCCCGACCGCATCGCCGACCGACCCGAGGCCGAGCGGCTCCAGGGGGTCGGCCTGAGCAACAGCGACCCGTCTCGTGCCCACTTCCTCGAGGCGGCGGCATACGGCTGCTTCGTGCGCTCGCTCCTGCGAGTGCGCCTCACGGACGGCTACTCCCTGACGTACGGACTGTGGGTCCGGGTGACTCCCGAGACGGCACAACGCCTCGGCCGGGTGTGGGACAACGAGGACTACTTCGGGCTGCGCTTCGAGGGGTGGCTCGGCAACGCGCTCCCCGGTCTCGGCCACCTCGATGCGCCGGTCACGGTCGGGGTCGTGCTCGCTGGCGACCTGCCCCGCATCCTCGGCTCAACGGACGCAGCCCTGCAGGCGGCCCTGTCCGAGACCCACGACCGGGTGCCCGTCCTCGAGGCTGCCGGGCACCGCGCCCAGCTCTCCTGAGAGCTCGTCAGCGGGAGGGGACGTCGAACCAGCCGGCCAGGTTGGCGGCGAGCGCGACGTCGCCGCGAGCCTTGAGCTTGCCCGTCATGAACATCATCACGGGGTTGCCGGTCTTCGTGATGAGCTTGATGAAGTCGACCGGCGCCATCGTGAGGCCGAGCGTCGAGTCACCGTCGTGGCCCGGCAGCACCGTGCACACGCCGTCGGCGACCCGCACCGTGTAGTCGTCGGAGCCGCCGTCGGGACCGCCGGTCAGGGTCCAGTGCGTCGTCGCCGACGCGGAGCCGGCCCGCTCGGGACGGAAGATCTGGGGCATCCGGGTGAAGATCGACTCGATGATGGGCCCACGGTTGGGACCCTCCATGAGCTCCTTGAGCTCGCGGTCCGACATCGCCTTCACCGAATCGATGAAGTCGGCGGGGTCGATCGCCGCCAGCTCGTCGGGCGTGGCGGTCCTGAAGTCGATGGCAGGCATCGGGGTCCTCTCAGCGAGTCACATCTTTGTTACCGGACAGTAAGCCACCGGGGTGTCACGCGTCGAGGAACCAGCCCGCGACCATGCCGTCGGGCCGGCCCGGCTCGATGAAGTGCTCGACACCGAAACCGGCGGCGAACATCTGCTCGGGCATCTGGAGCATGCCCTGGGCATCGGACTGGCTCGCGTGCGCGCGCAGCGCCTCGCGCTTGACCTCGAGGAAGTCGCTGACGTCGCAGGCCCAGTGCAGCTCGCTCTCGAGGCTGCCGAGCGGGTTGCCGTCGTCCATCGGCTGGCTGGGGTCCCACTCGCCCACGTCGAGGCCCGCCGCCACGGCGGCCTCGTGCCCGCGGATCATGGCCGTGCGATTCATCGACGACTCGAGGTAGCGCGGGGTGGCGGCGAGCTCGGCGGCCCGCTGCGCGACGGCGTGCACCTTGACGTGGTCGGGGTGGCCGTAGCCGCCGTGCCAGTCGTAGCCGACGACGACGTCGGCCGCCTCCTCGCGCAGGATCGCGGCCAGCCGCCGAGCCGCCTCCTCGGTGTCGGCGCGCGCGAAGCTCGCGTCATGGTCGTTCTGCGCCCATCCGGTCATGCCGGAGTCGCTGTAGCCGAGGAACTCGACCCGGTGCGTGCCGATGACCGCGTTGGACGCGGCCGCCTCGACCCGGCGCCGGTCGACGACCGTCTCGCCCGGGGCGAGATCGTCGGGGGCGTCACCGTGGTCGCCGTTGGTCGCGACGACGAGGACGACCCGGTGCCCCTCCTTGGCGGCGCGAGCCATCGACCCGGCCGTCTGCGACGCCTCGTCGTCGGGGTGGGCGTGCACGAAGACCACAGTTGCCATGGAGTCAGCCTCTCACCCCACGCCGACAGCCCCACCTGCCGGCGCCGGCACCGCTCACACCGGGAGCGTGTAGACGATGTAGCCCTCGTTGCGCGCGACGTCGTCGTAGAGCCTCCGGGCCACGGCGTTGGTCTCGTGCGTCTGCCAGTAGACGCTCCCGCACCCGTGCTCGAGCGCCCAGTCGCGCACGGCGCCGATGAGCGCGCGCGCCACCCCTCGCCCGCGCACCTGCGGGTCGGTGAAGAGGTCCTCGAGGTAGCAGAGGTCCGGCTCGCTCGTGCTCGGGTGGACGAGGAAGTGGGTGATGCCCACGAGTCGCCCGTCGAGCCACGCCCCGAGCGCGTGCAGCCTTGCGTCCGAAGCGAACTCGCGCCACGCCCTGTCGTATGCCGTCTGGTCGAGCTCGCGCTCGTAGAAGGCGATGTAGGCGCGGAAGAGCTCCTCCCACCGCTCGCGGTCGGCGGGCTCGAGGCGTCGGGTCTCGATCACGGACGCGACGCTAGCGCGCCGGAGGGCACCACGGTCAAGCCCGCCGGACGGCATACGCCCGCAGCCCCACAGCGCCGACCGAAAGAGCAGTCCGTCGCCCGAGCGCCCAGCCGGACACCCATCGAAAGAGCATTCCGTCGCCCGAGCGGCCACCGGGCCAGCCGACGAAGTGCTCTCTCGATCTGCTGTGGGTCAGGCCTTCTTGGCGGCGGTCTTGCGGGTCGTCGCCTTCTTGGCCGTCGACTTCTTCGTCGTCTTCTTCACCGCGCGCTTGCGGGTCGTCGGGCCCTTGGCGCGCTTCTCGGCGAGCAGCTCGAAGCCGCGCTCCGGCGTGATCGACGCGGGGTCGTCGTCCTTGCGCAGGGTCGCGTTGGTCTCGCCGTCGGTGACGTACGGGCCGAAGCGACCGTCCTTGACGACGACCGGCTTGCCGCTCACGGGGTCGGCGCCGAGCTCCTTGAGCGGCGGCGTCGCGGCCGCCCGCCCGCGCTGCTTGGGCCGGGCGTAGATCGCGAGCGCCTCCTCGAGCGTGATGTCGAAGATCTGCGCCTCCGTGGCGAGCGACCGGGAGTCGGTGCCCTTCTTGAGGTAGGGACCGTAGCGGCCGTTCTGCGCGGTGATCTCGGCCCCCTCCGCGTCGGTGCCGACGACGCGCGGCAGCGACAGCAGCCGGAGCGCATCGTCGAGGTCGATCGTCGAGAGCTCCATGTCCTTGAAGAGCGACGCGGTGCGCGGCTTGGCCTTGGCGACCTTCTTGCGGCCCTTGCCGGGTGCCTCGTCCTCGGTCTCGGGCAGCACCTCGGTGACGTAAGGCCCGTAGCGCCCGGCCTTGGCCACGATCTCGTGCCCCGTCTCGGGGTCGCGACCGAGCACCTTGCCGTCGTCGGCGGCGGCGTCGAGCAGCTCGCGCGCCCGGGCCGGGGTCATCTCGTCGGGCGCGATGTCGTCGGTGATCGTCGCGCGGCGCGGCGTCGCCGGCACCTCGGCACCCTCGGCGACCTCGCCCGTCTCGAGGTCGACGCCCGCGGGCACGACCTCCTCGACGTAGGGGCCGTAGCGGCCGACGCGCACGACCATGCCGTCGCCGAGCGGGATCGTCGAGATCTCGCGGGCGTCGATCTCGCCGAGGTCGTCGACGAGGTGGCGCAGGCCCTCGGCGGAGGTGGCCTCGTCGCCGAAGTAGAAGCGCTTCAGCCACTCGACGCGGCCCTCCTCGCCCCCGGCGATGCGGTCGAGGTCCTCCTCCATCGAGGCGGTGAACTCGTAGTCGACGAGGTTGCCGAAGTGCTCCTCGAGCAGGCGGGTCACCGCAAAGGCCAGCCACGTCGGCACGAGGGCCTGGCCCTTGGTGAAGACGTAGCCGCGGTCCTGGATCGTGCCGATCGTCGCGGCATACGTCGACGGGCGCCCGATGCCGCGCTCCTCCATCGCCTTGACGAGCGTGGCCTCGGTGTAGCGGGCGGGCGGGCTCGTCTCGTGCCCGTCGGCCTCGGCGCGCACGACCTCGAGGGCGACGCCCGCCGACAGCTTGGGCAGGCGGCGCTCCTCGGCGGCGGCGTCCGCGCGGGCCGTGGCCTCGTCGTCGCGCCCCTCCTCGTATGCCGCGAGGAAGCCCTTGAAGGTGATGACAGTGCCGCTCGCGCTGAACTCCACCGACTGCGCGCCCTCGACCGCCGTGTCGACGGCGAGCTTGACCGTGGCCGTCGAGCCCCGGGCGTCGGCCATCTGCGAGGCGACGGTGCGCTTCCAGATCAGCTCGTAGAGCGCGAACTCCTCACCGCGCAGCTCGCCGGCGACCTGGGCAGGCGAGCGGAAGCGGTCGCCGGCCGGGCGGATGGCCTCGTGGGCCTCCTGGGCGTTCTTGACCTTCTTCTCGTAGCGGCGCGGGCTGTCGGGCACGTACTCGGCGCCGTACATGTCGCGGGCCTGGCTGCGCGCCGCGGTCGTCGCGGCGTCCGACAGCGTCGTGCTGTCGGTGCGCATGTAGGTGATGTAGCCGTTCTCGTAGAGGCGCTGCGCCACGCGCATCGCGTTCTTGCTGCTGAGGCGCAGCTTGCGCGAGGCCTCCTGCTGGAGGGTCGAGGTCGTGAAGGGCGCCGAGGGGCGGCGCGTGTAGGGCTTCTCCTGGACGTCGGTGACGCGGGCGGTCAAGGGGAGGCACGCCTGCGCGATCCGCGTCGCGAGCGCCTCGTCGAGGTGGACGACGCCCTTGCCCGTCAGTCGCCCGTCGTCGGCGAAGTCGCGGCCGGTGGCGACGCGCGCGCCGTCGACCGTGGAGAGCCGCGCGGTGAACTGCTGGGCGGCGCCGTCGGGCGTGAAGTCGCCCTCGACGTCCCAGTACGACGCCTTGACGAAAGCCATCCGCTCACGCTCGCGCTCGACGACCATGCGCGTCGCGACGGACTGGACGCGGCCGGCCGACAGCCCCTGGCGGACCTTGCGCCACAGGACCGGGCTCACCTCGTAGCCGTAGAGGCGGTCGAGGATGCGGCGGGTCTCCTGGGCGTCGACCATGGCGGTGTCGATCTCGCGGGTGTCGTTGACGGCGCGCTGGATCGCCTCGCGGGTGATCTCGTGGAACACCATGCGCTTGACCGGGACCCGCGGCTTGAGCGCCTCGAGCAGGTGCCACGCGATGGCCTCGCCCTCGCGGTCCTCATCGGTGGCGAGGTAGAGCTCGCTGGCGTCCTTGAGCAGTCGCTTGAGGTCGGCGACCTTCTTCTTCTTGTCCGGGTCGACGACGTAGTAGGGGTCGAAGCCGTTGTCGACGTCGACGGCGAACTTGCCGTAGGGCCCCTTCTTCATGTCGGCGGGCAGCTCCGACGGGTTGGGCAGGTCTCGGATGTGTCCGACCGACGCCTCGACCTCGAAGTCGCCTCCGAGATATCCCGCGATCGTCTTCGCCTTGGCGGGCGACTCGACGATGACGAGCTTGCGGCCCTTTCCTGCGGCCATGGTGCACCTTCTACTTCCCGCATCTCACGTGCAGCGGATTCGTCGCTGCATCGGCGTGGACGCGGCTTGACCGTAACAGCAGGTGTCAAGGTCGGCCGCATCGCATTCACACCTCGGCCGTATGCCGTGAGGCCGGGTTGCGGGGGGTGCGCGCCCTCAGGCGGTGGGCCAGACGATGAGCGTGCGCCACGTCGAGGGGTCGGGCTCGTTGCCCGGGTCGGTGAGGTAGCTCTCCCACATGACCGGCCCGGGCGTGGCGCCGTGCTCGGCCATCCAGGCCTCGATCTCGGCGTACGTGCCCGTCATCGTGTCGTACGGCCCGACGTGCAGGGCCTCGACGGCGCGACCACCCGGCAGGGTGCTCGCGACGACCCCGCCGGTGTCGGTGATGGGCGCCGCGACGGGGAAGCCCGCCTCGACGTCGACGGTCTCGCCGGGCATGCCGTGGTAGGCGCCGAACGGAGGTCCGACGGGCGCATCACGCTGCGCCCGGATGACGCGCATCGCGTCCTCGAACGCCCGGGCGAAGAAGCTCGTCAGCTCCGCCATCGGCACCTGCTCGTGCACGACCGCGGTGTGCTGCTCGGTCAGGTCGACAATCCGGATCTCGGTCATGCCACGACGTTCGCACGCTGCAGTGCCCTCCCGACAGGGCCGAAGGGCCCGCTCCAAGGCGGCCCCGGGCCGACGAGCTGCTCTCTCGATTGCCGTTCCGGCCTCGGGGACCTGGGGCGGGCACCCGACGACGTGCTCTTTCGATCGGGTGTTTGTGACGGCCGGCTGCGGAGACACTGCTGCTGTGGACATACAGAGGTGGCGGGCGGCGTTCCCGTGATAGTTTAGAGTTCAACAATTAGTGGAAGGACCCGTCATGACCACCCCCGTGCTCTACCTCAGCCACGGCGCCCCGCCGCTCGCCGACGACGAGCGCTGGACGGCCGAGCTCGCCGCCTGGTCGGGCGACCTGCCCAAGCCCAGCAACGTGCTCATGGTCTCGGCCCACTGGGAGGACGCACCGACGACGCTCGGCAGCACGACCGGCGCGCCCCTCACCTACGACTTCTGGGGCTTCCCGCAGCACTACTACGAGGTCACCTACGAGGCGCCGCCCGCTCCCGGGCTCGCCGACGAGGTCACCAAGCTCCTCACCGCACCGGGCCAGGCGTCGAGCACCTCGGTCCACCGCGACGAGTCCCGTGGCCTCGACCACGGCGCCTACGTGCCGCTCAAGGAGATGTTCCCCGACGCCGACGTGCCGGTGCTCCAGATGTCGATGCCGACCCTCGACCCCCGCGGCCTCTTCGAGATCGGCCGTCGCCTCGCGCCGTTGCGCGACCAGGGCACCCTCATCGTCGGCTCGGGCTTCACGACCCACAACCTGCGGTGGTTCAACCCGCACGCAGGTCCCGACGGCACCCCGCCGCAGGCGAGCGCCGAGTTCGACCACTGGGCGCAGGAGGCCATGAAGGCCCAGGACGTCGACAGCCTGCTCGACTTCCTCGACAAGGCCCCCGCTGCCCGCGAGGCGCACCCGCGCACCGAGCACTTCGCTCCCCTCTTCGTCACCCTCGGCGCGGCGTACGCGTCCGGCGGGCTCGACAACACGAGCGTCATCGAGGGCTTCTGGTTCGGCCTGTCGAAGCGCTCCTGGCAGTTCTCCTGAGAGCCGGCCGCACGGCATACCGGCTCTGGGTGCCCGCGCCGCCTCCGGCGTCGGTCACGTCGCATCTCTCGGGAACTCACCGGTAATCCCCATCCGTTCTCCGAGTGTGGGGCCCACACTCGCGACCGCGGCTCGGAACCTCCCCTGACTCCGAGCTGCGGTCGCCCTTCAGGGAGTCCCCGGGACCGGCCCCCTGACTCCGGCCCCGGGGTCGTCCCGAGGAGGGGTCGGGGACGACCCTGACGGCGCCTCGGAGCCCACTCCGGAACAACCCCGGAAGCCTCCCCGGAACCTGGGTGGAACCGTGCGAATGCCTGCCCCGTCCCACGCGCGCGGCACGTAGAGTGGCCGTACGCCAGCGGGCGTGTGACGCGGGCCCCCAGCGACACCACAGCGACACCCCAGCGACACCACAGCAGCTCACCGGGGGCCCCGTCGTCGCCTTCGCATCCCGTATGCCGCTGTGCGCGTGAGGACTTCGGTCACGTCGCCGACGTGGCCGGCTCAGAGGGAAGGACCCCGTTCGAGATGACCGACCAGCCCGCCGCCCAGGCCGCCCAAGCCGCGCAGGTGCAGCCGCTCGCGCCGCCGACTGCCGACGCCTTCATCCTCACGGCGCCGGCTCCTCCGGCGCCCGTCGCCGAGACCGCCGCTCCCAAGATGGCACCCGCGGTGCCCGAGGCCGCACTGCCCGGGCTCGACGCCAAGGTGGACACCTACCTCGACTCGCTCCTCAAGGCGGCCGCGCGCTCGCCCGAGTGGGAGGCCAAGGCGACCGACGTGCGCATGATGGGCAACGACGAGGTGAAGTTCGCCGCCGAGAGCAGCAACCGCATGCTCCAGATGCCGGTCAAGGCTCTCGAGGAGGGCGGCCTGTCGGGCAACTCCAAGGTCGGCAAGACGCTGCTCGACCTGCGCCGCACCGTCGAGGACCTCGACCCCGGGCAGGCCACGGGCTCCAAGCGCTTCCTCGGCGTCATCCCCTTCGGCGACCGGATCAACGACTACTTCCGCAAGTACCAGTCGGCGCAGAGCCACCTCAACGGCGTCCTCCACGCCCTCCAGTCCGGCCAGGACGAGCTCGTCAAGGACAACGTCGCGCTCAACCTCGAGAAGAAGGCGCTCTGGGAGTCGATGGGCCGGCTCAACCAGTACGTCTACGTCGCCGAGCGGCTCGACGCGAAGCTCGCGGCACAGGTCGCGACGCTCGAGGCGACCGACCCCGACAAGGCGAAGGCGCTGCGCGAGGACGTCCTCTTCTACGTGCGCCAGAAGCACCAGGACCTGCTCACCCAGCTCGCGGTGTCGATCCAGAACTACCTCGCGATCGACATCATCATCAAGAACAACATCGAGCTCATCAAGGGCGTCGACCGGGCCACGACGACCACCGTGTCTGCCCTGCGCACCGCCGTCATCGTCGCGCAGGCCCTCAACAACCAGCAGCTCGTCCTCGACCAGATCACGGCGCTCAACACGACGACCTCGGGCATCATCGAGCGCACGTCGGAGGCGCTCAAGCAGAACTCCGCGCGCATCCAGGAGCAGTCGGCGAGCGCGACCCTGTCGATCGAGTCGTTGCAGAAGGCCTTCGCCAACATCTACGAGACGATGGACACCATCGACCAGTTCAAGGTCCGAGCCCTCGACAACATGGCCGCGACGATCGGCACCCTCGAGACCGAGGTCGCCAAGTCGCGCACCTACCTCGAGCGGGTCGCCACGCAGGACGCGCGCCGCGCCGACAACGTCGCCCCCGGCCTGCTCGACCTCGGCACCGGTCGGTGAGGGGGCGGGTCGCCGACGTGGCGGCCGCTCGACGAGGATGGGCGGGTGCGGCACGGACGCGGGCAGCGGTCCCGCTCCGGCAGGAGAGGTAGAGGGGAACAGACGTGGGGATCCGGTCGTGGTTCGGGTTGGACAAGCCCGAGGCACCGGAGCCGCCGCGCCCCGGGCCGCCGACGACCGAGCAGCTGCTCGCCGCGCTCGACGCGATCGAGCAGCAGGCCCGCGACGGCAAGGTGCCCGGCGTCGTGCTCTCCCGGCTGCTGCGCGTGACCGGCATCGTGCGCCAGACCCTCCCCCGCCTCGCCACCCTGGGCCTCGGCAGCGCCCAGGGGTTCAGCGTCATGGCGACCGCCACCGACTACCTGCCGGTCGCGATCGGCAACTACCTGCGCCTGCCCCGCGACTGGGCTGACAGCCGCCCCATCGCGGGTGGCAAGAGCTCGGTCATGCTGCTCGTCGACCAGCTCGACCTGCTCGGCACGACGATGGACAAGGTCTACGACGCCGTGTGCCGTGCCGACGCGGAGGCGATCATCGTGCACGGGGCGTTCCTCGAGCAGAAGTTCGGGCAGGCCTCGACCGGAGGGGTGCTCGGGCTCGGGCCCGACGCCGTGCAGGCCGCGCCGCCACCGTCCAGCACAGCGTCCAGCACGCCCTCCAGCACGCCCACCAGCCCCTCCCCCCTCGCCCCGCCGGAGTGACGCATGAGCCGACCGACGAGTTCTGACCGATGAGCGCCAGGTCCCGCCTCGCCGAGAGCCTCGACGACCTCAGCGACATCGCCGCCGAGGCCGGGCTCGACCCGGCCGCCGCGCGCGACGAGGGGCTCCGGGTCGCGGCCGCTCTCGCCGAGTCGGTGCCCGGTGCCGCGACGGAGTGGGCGCGCGTGGCGCACCCCGGCGTCACCGACCTCGGCCGGGTCAACGAGGCCTTCTTCGACGCCGCCTCGAGCGCGCGGCGCTGGCGCGGCGCCCCGACCGACCTGCTCGAAGCCCTCGTCGCGTCGCGCAGCCGCCTCGCCGTCGAGTACGCCGAGGCGCTCACCGAGGTCGCCTCGTCGGCGGTCATGCTCGGCACCGCCCCGATCTGGGTCATCGCCAACGCCTCCGTCGCGTCCGCGGCCTACCTCGACGCGGCGCAGGGCGGGGCGCTCCACGTCCCGAGCCCCCCACTGGGTGCAGGGCTCTCCGGAGGCCCGCTCGACGGCATACGGCAGATGCCCGCAGGCGCTCTCGGGCTGCCCGACGTGCTCCGCCCCAACCTCCCCGGCCTGCTCGACCCCTCCCTCGGCACATCGCGTGACCCGCGCGTCGATCCGCCTGCGGCGCAAGGCGATCCGGCCGCTCCCGGAGCCCAGGCCGCCGCAGACGGCGCCACCCCCGCACCCGAGCCGGAGAAGCCGGCCGAGCCGGAGAAGTCCGTGGAGGAGCTGCTCGCCGAGCTCGACGCGATGATCGGGCTGGCGCGGGTCAAGAAGGAGATCCACCGCCAGGTCGCCCTGCTCACCGTCGAGAAGATGCGCACGCAGGCGGGCCTCAAGGCGCCGCGGATGAGCCGGCACCTGATCTTCGTCGGCAATCCCGGCACCGGCAAGACGACCGTCGCCCGGCTCATCGGCGCCATCTACCGGGCGCTCGAGCTGCTGCCCCAGGGCCAGCTCGTCGAGGTCGACCGCAGCGAGCTCGTCGCCGGCTACGTCGGGCAGACCGCGATGAAGACGGCCGAGGTCTGCGCGCGGGCCACGGGCGGCGTGCTCTTCATCGACGAGGCCTATGCCCTCACCGGCGACCAGTACGCCGAGGAGGCGGTCAACACCCTCGTCAAGGAGATGGAGGACCGCCGCGAGGAGCTCGTCGTCATCGTCGCCGGCTACCCCGACCCGATGGTCCGCTTCATCGGCCAGAACCCCGGGCTTGCCAGCCGGTTCACGACGACGATCGAGTTCGACGACTACACCGACGAGGAGCTGCTTGCCATCCTCGACTCGATC
This sequence comes from Humibacillus xanthopallidus, assembly GCF_006716675.1. Classification (GTDB taxonomy): domain Bacteria; phylum Actinomycetota; class Actinomycetes; order Actinomycetales; family Dermatophilaceae; genus Humibacillus; species Humibacillus xanthopallidus_B. The sequence continues at coordinate 996,480 of NZ_VFPM01000001.1, forward strand.
GCGGCGGGCTCCGACTACGAGCTGACTCCCGAGGCGCGCACCCGCGTGGGCCACATCCTGCAGGCGACCCCGCGCACCTCCGCCTTCGGCAACGGCCGCTTCTCGCGCAACCTCTTCGAGCAGGCGGTCGGACGGCACGCCTGGCGGCTCAAGGACGCGACGGAACCCACCCGCGACGACCTACGTCTGCTCACTGCCGACGACTTCACCGAGCAGCCAGACGAGCCGGTCGAGACCGAGGTGCTCGAGCCGCCCGACGCGACGGATCCGGCGCCGATCAGGGCAGACCCTGATGGTCCGGAGCCGGTCGATGAGGCAGTCTCGGACGAGCAGACCGCCACGAGCGAGGACACCCGATGACGAGCGCACCGACGAGCAGGCCGACGACGAACATCCCCGTCGCGATCCCCGCAGGCGCGCCGTCGGGCGCGCCGGGCACCGGCACCGGTCCCCGGACGATCGCGGGCAGCATCCCGGGCGCGCGGTCGATCGCCTCGCGCCTGTTGCACGGCACCCCCGGCCGGATGCGCCTCTACATGGCCCTCGGCGTGGTCGCGGCCATCGTGCTCGGAGCCGTCAGCGCCAACGCGCTGCTCTCGTCGCAGGCCGCCGTCGAGCGGGCCGCCAACAACACGGCACAGGTCGTGCGCGCACAGTCGATCCACGTCGACCTGCTGCGCGCCGACGCCGTCGCGACCAACGCCTTCCTCATCGGCGGCCTCGAGACGCCGGAGTCCCGCGCGCGCTACGAGGACGCGATGGCACGCGTCGCCACCGGCATCGCCGAGGCCGCCGCCGCCCAGCCCGCCGACGGCGCCGCCCTCGGCGCTCTGTCGCAGCAGGTGCAGACGTATGCCGCCCTCGTCGAGCAGGCCCGCACCAACAACCGCCTCGGCCTGCCCGTCGGTGCGCAGTACCTCACCCAGGCGAGCGCCGGCCTGCGCGCCGACGCGATCCCGATCATCACCGCCGTCGTCGCGGCCAACGACCAGCGGGCCCGAGACGAGTTCGACCGCAGCAACTCGAGCCTCCAGCTCGCGGCGGGCCTGCTCGCCCTCATCGGGCTCGTCGCGATCGCCGTCTGGCTCGCCAAACGCACGCACCGCTACCTCAACGGGCGCCTCACCGGCGCGATCGCGCTGCTGCTCGTCGCCCTCGTCTTCACCCTCGTGCAGGTGGCCGGGGTCGGGTCGGCCACCCGGGCCGTCGCCGACGGGGACTTCGGGCAGACGGTGACGCTGGCCGAGGCGACGACGAGCGCCAACGACGCCCGTGCCAACGAGAGCCTCACCCTCATCCGCCGCGGCTCGGGCGCCGCCAACGAGAAGTCGTGGAAGGCCGACGACCAGGCCGTGCGCGCCGCCCTCGCCGACGTCTCCGACTCCGACTCCGACCTCGAGACGCTGACCTCGCAGTGGAGCGACTACGCGGCGGTGCACCAGCAGGTGCGCGAGCTCGACGACAACGGCCAGTGGGACAAGGCGGTCGCGATGTCGACCGACCCCAGCGCCAAGGGCTCCGACGGCACCTTCACGACCTTCGACACCGCCGTGACCCAGGCCCGGGACTCCGCGGGCAAGGACGCCGTCGCGCGCCTGGGCGAGCTGGCCCGCACGGCGCCCATCGCGGCCATCGGCGTCGCCCTCGCGGCGCTGCTCGCCGCCTGGCTCGTCGTGCGCGGTATCGGACAGCGGATCGAGGAGTACCGATGAGCACGAACCCCCCGCCCACCGCCACGCCAGGGCATGGCGGACGTCGCGGCTCACGATCCGGGGCACGGCCCCACGGGAGGCGTCCCCACGGCGCACGGCTGCGCATCGTGGGCGCCGTCGCCGCGCTGTGCGTCAGCGCGCTCGCCGCGTGCTCGAGCGTCACCTACGACCCCACGGCCCTGCCGACCAAGGTGACCCCGAGCGCCACCCCGTCGAAACCCGGCACGCCGGCGCCGGCCTGCACCAACGCCACCCAGTCCTACGACCCGCTCGCCAGCATCCCCAGCCGCGGCCAGATCAGCGACGCGCGGGTGCGCAAGATCCTCGAGCGCGGCTACCTCATCGTCGGGGTCTCGGCCGACACCTACCTCTTCGGCGCCCGCGACCCGTTCACCTCGCAGATCACCGGCTTCGACATCGACATGGCCAAGGCCGTCGCGACGAGCCTCTTCGGCAGCCCCAAGCTCCAGCTGCGCGTCATCACCGCCAACGACCGCTTGCCGCTGCTCGAGGACGGCTCCGTCGACATGGTGGCCCGCAACATGTCGATGACGTGCGACCGGTGGACCAAGATCGGCTTCTCGTCCGAGTACTACCGCTCCGGTCAGAAGGTCCTCATCTCCAAGAGCCTGCTCTCGGCCGACAAGAACGCCGCCGACTGGGGCCTCGCCGACCTCAAGGGCAAGCGGGTCTGCGCGCCCACGGGCACGACGTCCCTCGCCAAGCTGCAGAGCGTCGAGGGCCCGATCCCCGTGACGGCCCCCAACCACACGGGATGCCTCGTGCTGCTCCAGCAGGGCAAGGCCGACGCCATCACCGGCGACGACACGGTGCTCGCCGGGCTCGCCGCCCAGGACCCCAACACCGTCATCACGAGCGCCAAGGCGATCACCGTGGAGCCCTACGGCCTCGGCTTCAACAAGGACAACGTCTACCTCATCCGCTACGTCAACCGGGTCCTCGCCGACCTCGTCGCCGACGGGCAGTGGAAGGCGATCTACAACCGCTGGCTCGCCGCGCCCCTCGGCCCGGCACCGGCTCCCCCGACCCCCGTCTACGGGCGCTGATGACCGCCGCTCCTGCTCACACCCCCGACCAGTCCGGCGTCGCCGCCCCGGTGGCGCCGGGCGCCCTCGGGGTGCCCGTCCAGGCGGGCGAGGCGCAGACCTACCTGAACGCCCTGCGGCTCTGGGTCGCCCAGCGCCGGGCCGACCTCGGCGAGGTCGACCGCGCACTGCTGCGCCTCTCGCCCGCGGAGCAGTCGTCGATCACGACCGACCTCACCGTCGCCCTGACCTTCTGGAAGGCGGTGAGCGACCGCCTGACGCTGCTCGAGACGACCTTCGACGGCGGCCGGGTCGGGCCGAAGGAGGCCGAGCGGCTCTCGACCCTCATCCACGGCCGGCTCGACTCCAACACCTCCGAGCACCTCTCGCTCCCCTCGAGCGGCTCGCTCGCGGTCAGCCTGCCCGAGGCCTGCCGGCTGCTCGACTCCCTGACCCGCACCCTCCAGGCCCGCGCGTCGCTCGCTCCCGGGGCCGCCGAGGCATCGCAGCGCATCACGGTGGCCCGCGCCGGGGTCGAGCGCATCCGCGACCAGGTGCCACTCGTGCCGGTCGGCGCCCAGCGCGACGCGGCCGCCGACAAGCTCGCCCGCCTCGACCGGCGCATCGAGGACCTGCTCTCCCGGGCCCGGCGCGGCGCCGACGTCGGCGGGGTCATCGGTCCCCTCGAGATCGACATCGCGGTGCTCGAGCGCGACCTCATCGTCGCCGCCGCCGAGCGCGCCTCGGCCGCCCGCAGCCGGGTGCGCACCCAGCAGCAGATCGAGGAGCTCGACGCGCGCGCCGCCGCCATTCGCGCCCTCGAGCGCTCCTGCGTCGAGGCCATCACGCCGGCGCCCCACCTCGCGATCCCCAACGTGCGCGCGCTGGGACCGGTGCCGCAGGCGGCAGCCGAGCTCGCGGCATACCGCGACCGGCTCGAGAGGGTCTCGCGGGCGCTCGACCTCGCCCACGAGCGGTATGCCGCCGGGCTGGCCGAGCGCGACGAGGTCGTCGGGCTCGCCGGCGCGCTGTCGGCGATGGCCGCAGCGGCGGCCGTGCCTGCCGAGCTCGAGCCCGACCTCACCGACCTGCGCCGGCGGCTCGACGAGACGCTCGCGCAGACGCCCCTGCCGCTCGTGCGGGCCCGCGCTCTCGCCGCCGCCTACCAGTCCTATCTCGACGTCGCCACGCGTTCCACGCCCCGCCCCCAGAAGGGTCGCCCATGAAGTGCACCCAGCCCGGTTGCTCCGGCACCATCGTCGACGGCTACTGCGACGTCTGTGGCATGGCCGCGAGCAGCCCCGCATCGACCGGCGCCGCGAGCACCTCGTCGGCCCCCGTCGGACCGTCCGCGACCGCCGACCCGCCGTCGGTGGCCACGGCCCCCCACCCCGCTGCGCTGGTGGCGGCGGGACCGAGGATCCCCGAGGGCGGCGCCTGCCTCCAGCCGGGCTGCACCGGCACGATCGACGCCGGCTACTGCAACGTCTGCGGCACCCCGGCCGACCAGCAGGCCCCGGCAGCACTCGCGAGCAGCGGCCCGGCCGGCGACCCCGGCGACGCGCCCGGCGCCGGGCCGGAGCTCTCGACACGCTCCTCCGCGTCGAGCAACCTCGCCTCGGCTGCCATGGGCTCCAAGCGCGCCCGTGAGCTCGGCTCGGTCGCCACCCGCCGCACCGGCGGGTCGCAGCGGCTGCGCTCAGCCCGCCTCGGCGGAGGCATCACGACCGTGCGCCCGGCGCCCGAGATCGACGCCGCCAAGGCGCTCCTCACCAACCCCTCGGTGCCGGAGAACAAGCGCTTCTGCCCCAAGTGCGGCGAGCCCGTCGGACGGGGTCGCGACGGCAAGCCCGGGCGCTCGACCGGCTTCTGCGCGAAGTGCCGCTTCCCCTTCTCGTTCGACCCGAAGCTCCAGCCCGGCGACCTCGTCGCGGGTCAGTACGAGGTCGCGGGGTGCCTCGCGCATGGTGGCCTCGGCTGGATCTACCTCGCCCGCGACAAGAACGTCTCCGACCGCTGGGTCGTGCTCAAGGGCCTGCTCAACTCGGCCGACCCCGACGCCCTCGCGGCCGCCATCGCCGAGCAGCGCTTCCTCGCCCAGGTGTCGCACCCGAGCATCGTCGAGATCTACAACTTCGTCACCCACGACGACGCCGGCTACATCGTCATGGAGTACGTCGGCGGCACGTCGCTCAAGTCGATCCTCAAGCAGCGCATGCAGCACACCGGTCGCTACGACCCGCTGCCGGTCGACCAGGCCCTCGCCTACATCCTCGAGATCCTGCCGGCCTTCCAGTACCTCCACGACCTCGGCCTCGTCTACTGCGACTTCAAGCCCGACAACATCATCCAGGTCGGCGACGAGGTCAAGCTCATCGACCTCGGTGGCGTGCGCCGCACCGACGACGACGACTCGGCGATCTTCGGCACGGTCGGCTACCAGGCGCCCGAGGTGGCCGAGCTCGGTGTCTCGGTGGCCTCCGACATCTACACGATCGGGCGCACCCTCGTCGTGCTGACGATGGAGTTCCGTGGCTACCAGACGACCTACCTCAACGTCCTTCCCGCGCAGGACACCGTGCCGGTCTTCCAGCGCTACGACTCCTTCTACCGGCTCGTCGCCAAGGCGTGCGCGCCGAACCGCGACGACCGTTTCGTCTCCGCCGACGAGCTGCGCTCGCAGATGATCGGCGTGCTGCGTGAGGTCGTCGCCCTCGACCAGGGATCGGGCGCCGCGACGACGACCGTCTCCTCGCTCCTCTTCGACGTGCCGACCCCCGGCACCGAGCCCGACGACTGGCGCAACCTGCCTGCCCTGCGTCGCGACCCGCACGACCCGATGGTGGGATGGCTGCAGACCGTCAACGGCACCCCGTCCGAGCGCCTCGAGCGCCTCATGACACCGCCGAAGAACTCCACCGAGGTGCTCCTCGAGCGGGCCCGCACCGCGCTCGACGCCGGCAAGCGCGACGTCGCCGAGGCCACCGCGAGCGAGCTGCTCGTTGCCGACCCGTGGGAGTGGCGCGCCGTCTGGATCCAGGGGCTCGCCGCCCTCGAGCGCGGCGATGCCCGCGGAGCCCAGGCCTCGTTCAACGCCGTCTACGGCCAGGTGCCCGGAGAGCTCGCGCCGAAGCTCGCCCTCGCCCACGCCTGCGAGAAGGCCGGCGACGACGCGGTGGCCGAGAACCTCTACATCGCGTGCGCCCGCACCGATGCGACCTACGTGCCGATGGCCGCTTTCGGCCTCGCCCGCATCCGCGCCGCGCGCCGCGACGTCGACGGCGCCGTCGCGGCATACCGCCTCGTGCCGGCCCAGTCGAGCGCCTTCCGCACGGCGCGGGCGGGGCTCGCCGAGCTGCTGACGCGGTCGAACCGGGGGCTGCCCGATCTCGCGGAGGCGATGCGCACCCTCGAGGACGCCTCGCTCTCGGCCCGGCGCAAGGCCGAGGTGACGACGCTCATCTACCGCGAGGCCCTCGCGACCGTCGAGTCGAGCGGCAACAAGGCCGACGTGCACATCGGCGTCCACAAGGCCACCCCGACGAGCCTGCGTCTCGGCCTCGAGGACTCGCTCCGCGAGCTCGCGAAGCGCACCCCCGATCTCGGCGAGCGCGTCGCCCTCGTCGACGAAGCCAACGCCATCCGACCTTGGAGCCTCTGGTGACCGACACCCCGACGGGCGCGCCCGCGTCCGCTCCGTTGCCCGCCGCCACGCCCGAGGCGACCCAGCCCGGTGAACGCAGCTGCCCAGTGTGCGGCGCGGCCAACCCCTCCGGGGCGAGCTTCTGCGAGGCGTGCGGCAACGACCTCAACGCACCCGCGACGCCGCCGCCGTCCGGGCTGCCGCAGGCGAGCCTCCTCCCCCAGGCGGCCGCCCCCGCCGGTATGCCGTTCGGCGGGGCCTCTGAGGCGGCCGCGGACGGGCAGCCGGGACAGCAGGGCCAGCAGGCTCAGGGCGACGGACTCTCGCCCGACCGCGACGCCGCGTCGGGTGCGACCGGTGCGACCGGTGCGACCGGTGCGACCGGTGCGCCGGTGACCAGCGGTGTCGCCGGGGCGACGGACGTGCCGCGGGCGAACGGCTCGTCGCCCCCGGCGGGTGCAGCCGTGACCGTGACCGCCGGCGCACCGGCCGACGGGCTCGTCGCGGTCGCGACCCCGCAGACCGCGCCGGCCGGAGAGGAGTCGCCCCTCGACGTCGGGTGGACCGGCCCGGTGGCGTCCGCGGCCGTCGACGGCGGGGACGCCGAGGATGACACGCTGTGCCAGGCCTGCAGACTGGGCCACATCGTCGACGGCTACTGCGACCACTGCGGCACCCCGCCCCCGGACCCCCGCTTCCACGTCACCGACGCAGCGGCCACCTGGGTCGGCGGCGTCTGCGACATCGGCAGACGGCATACGCGCAACGAGGATGCGATGGCGCTGCGAGCCGCCGAGCCGGCCGGCTCACGCGCGGTGCTCGTGGTCTGTGACGGCGTCTCGATGGCGACGGACTCCCACATCGCTTCGCTCGCGGCCGCCCAGGCGGCCCGCGCGGTGCTCGACCAGCCGTTCCCCAAGGGCGCCGGCACGCCCGACGCGTGGGCCTCGGCGGCCGGCCGGGCGCTCACGCTCGCGGTCCACGAGGCCAACGCGGCGGTGAGCGTCACCGTTGCCGACGACGTGCCCAACCCGCCGTCGTGCACCTTCGCGGCCGCCGTCGTCGAGGACGGCGTCATCGTCGCGGGCAACGTAGGCGACAGCCGCGTCTACTGGCTTCCGGACGCCGACGAGGAGCCCGCGGCCCAGCTCGGCCGCGACGACTCCTTCGCCCAGGAGGAGATGGCGAGTGGCGTGCCACGGGTCGAGGCCGAGTCCGGCCCGCACGCGCACTCCATCACCCGCTGGCTGGGGAAGGACTCGCCCGACGACCTCACGCCGCACCTGACGACGCTGACCCCGACGAGCGGCTGGCTCATGGTCTGCTCCGACGGCCTGTGGAACTACTGCTCGGAGGCCGAGGACCTGCGGACGCTGTTGCGCGAGAGCGCAGCCCGCGTCGGCGAGGAGCCGGCGGTGCTGGCCCAGGCGCTCGTCGACTTCGCCAACGAGCAGGGGGGCCGCGACAACATCACGGTTGCTCTTGCGAGACTGGCTGGACAAGGATCGAATGACACGCACGGGGCTGCCGAGGCGACCGCCCCCAACGAAGGGACTCCGATCGATGGCTGACTTCAGGACTGAGGTGTTCCAGAACGAGTTCCTGCCCGACGGCGGCACCGACCTGCACGCCATCGTGCGCGTGACCTCGACGGGAGCCTCGGCTGCGGGCTCGGGCACGGCTCCGATCGACCCGGGCTCTGCGGCGGAGGTCATCCTCATCGACACCTCCGGCTCGATGGGCCGGCGCGGGGTGCAGGCCGCCGGGGTGGCCGCCAAGGCGGCCCTCGCCGAGATCACCGACGGCACCCTCTTCTCGATCGTCTCCGGCAACGGCACGGCCCAGATCATCTACCCCTACAGCCACCAGGGCGCCCTCGTGCCGATGTCGTCGCACACCCGCGGCGAGGCCAACCGCGCCATCGACGGCCTGCGTGCGCAGGGCGGCACCGCGATGGGCACGTGGCTGACGCTGGCGCGCCAGATCTTCGCGACGGTCCCGCACGTGACGAAGCGGCACGCGATCCTGCTGACCGACGGCGTCAACGAGGGCGAGACCCCCCAGTCCCTGGCGGCCGCCGTGCAGAGCTGCATCGGCGTCTTCCAGTGCGACTGCCGCGGCGTCGGCGACCAGTGGCGGGTCGAGGAGGTCCGCGGCATCGCGTCGGCGCTGCTCGGCACCGTCGACCTCATCCCGGCGCCGGAGGAGATGGCGGCGGAGTTCGAGGCGATGATGCGCGCGTCGATGGCCCGTGGCGTCGCGAACGCCGAGCTGCGCGTCTGGGTGCCGCAGGGCGCCGAGCTGCTCTTCGTCAAGCAGGTGTCCCCGACCCTCGAGGACCTCTCGACCCGTCGCACCGAGGTCAACGCGCTGACCGGGGCCTACCCCACCGGCGCGTGGTCGGACGAGAGCCGCGACTACCACGTCGCGGTGCGCCTGCCCGCCCGCACCCTGGGGCAGGAGCAGCTCGCAGCCCGGGTGCAGATCACCCTCGGCGGCGAGCCGGTCACCCAGGCCCTCGTCAAGGCCAGGTGGAGCAACGACGAGGCGCTGACGACGCGCATCGACCCCGCGGTGGCGGCCTACACCGGGCAGGCCGAGCTCGCGCAGATGATCCAGGACGGCCTCGCCGCCAAGGCGTCCGGTCAGGACGAGGTCGCGACGGCCAAGCTCGGCCGCGCGGTCCAGCTCGCGAGCGCCACCGGCAACGAGGAGATGACGACGCGCCTGCGCAAGGTCGTCGAGATCGACGACGCCGACACCGGCACGGTGCGCCTCAAGAAGGGGGTCACCAAGATCGACGAGATGTCGCTCGACACGGCCTCGACGAAGACGAGCCGGGTGCGCCGGTGAGTGCGGTCTGCCCCAACGGGCACACGTCCGAGTCGGAGGACTACTGCGACACCTGCGGCTCGCCGATCGACCTGGCAGCGCAGCCCGCTGCGTCGTCGACCGCGGGGGCGTCATCGGCCGGGGCCGCCGGGGCTCCCGGGGCTTCCGGCGCGCCCGGGCCGGTTGTGCCGCCCGGGTCCGCGACCGCGTCGGGGGCTGCTGCCGGCTCTCCATCCCGCTCGTCGCTCGACCTCGAGCCGCCGCCCGGAACGCCGGGCAGCGCGCCCGCGGGTGCTGGCGAGGGCGCCGGTGGGACCGCCGCGCCCGCGGCGCCGGCCGGGCCGACCACCCTCGAGTGCCCCAACTGCCACACCGAGAACGCCGACGGAGCCCTCTTCTGCGAGGCCTGCGGCTACGACTTCACGACCGGCGCCATGCCGCGCGACCCCTCGGCTCCGGCCGACGGGGGCGAGGCGTCCGACGGTGCGGCGACGGGCGCGGCACCTGCGGCCGGCGGCGGTGAGCAGCCGAGCACCTTCGAGTGGCTGGCCGAGGTCTGGATCGACCCGGACTGGTACAAGACCCAGGAGGCCGAGGACCCCTGCCCCTCCCCGGGGCTGCCGGTCATCGTGCCCCTGCGCAGCAAGAGCGTCCTGCTCGGCCGCGTCTCGACGAGCCGCAACACCCACCCCGAGCTCGACCTGTCGTCCGACCCCGGCGTCAGCCGCCGTCACGCCCAGCTCACGACCGACGGCTCCCGCTGGTTCGTCGAGGACCTCGGCTCGTCCAACGGCACCTATGTCGCGCCGGCCTCGGGCCCGCTTCCCGAGCACGCGATCGCCGTCGGGCCGCGCACCGAGCTGAGTGACGACGACCGGCTCTACGTGGGCGCGTGGACCCGCGTCGTCGTCCGCAAGGCGACCCCCGACGAGGTCGAGGCCTACACCTGACCCCGCACCAATCGAAAGAGCAGTTCGTCGGTCGACCCCGCCCCGATCGAAAGAGCAGTTCGTCGGGCGACCCCGCACCAATCGAAAGAGCAGTTCGTCGGGTGACCGCGAGCAGCGTGGATCGTCGACGCCGTTCCGGTCTCCCGCTCGCTGCCGTATGCCGTGGGCGCCGCCGATGCCGCTCCCGACCACCAGGTGCCCTCCCGACCGCCCGACGGGAAGTGAGCACTCGACGAGAACGTGACCCACCCACCCGTCGAGTGCCCAGATCCCCACACCCCACCACCCACCCCGGCTCGGATAACCCGACGGGAAGTGAGCACTCGACGAGAACGTGACCCACCCACCCGTCGAGTGCCCAGATCCCCACACCCCACCACCCACCCCGGCTCGGATAACCCGACGGGAAGTGAGCACTCGACGAGAACGTGACCCCACCCACCCGTCGAGTGCCCAGTTCCCGACCACCCGGCGCCCTCCCGATCGGACACGGACCGCCGCCCGTCGATGATCACCCCTTGAACGTCACCTGAGCCCTGACGACACGGGCATCCACCGCCCCCTAGGGTGACGGTGTGAGCGAACGGCCGCCCCTCCACACCGCCGTCGACCTCGCCCAGATCATCGTCGTCACCGGCGTCATGGCAGCGGGCAAGTCGACCGTCTCCCAGCTCCTCGCCGAGCGGTTCTCGCACGCCGTGCACCTTCGCGGTGACGAGTTCCGCCGGGTGGTCGTGCGCGGACGGGTCGACATGTCGCCCTACGGCGACCCGGAAGCGGAGCGCCAGCTCGCCCTGCGCCACACGATCACGGCCCACTCGGCCAACCTCTATGCCGAGGCCGGCTTCACCGTCGTCGTGCAGGACCTCTTCGTCGGTGCGACCCTGCAGCCCTTCCTCGACCAGCTGCGCGCCCGTCCGCTCAGCCTCGTCATGCTCGCCCCCGACGTCGGTACCGTCATGCAGCGCGAGGCCGAGCGGGTCAAGGTCGGCTACGGCGACCTCTGGTCGATCCGCGACTTCGACCACAAGGTGCGCACCGAGACGCCGCACATCGGCTTGTGGCTCGACAGCTCGCAGCAGACCCCCGACGAGACCGTCGAGGAGATCGTCGCGCGGCTCGCCGAGGCGAGGATCGCCTGACCGTGGCACCCGGCACCACCTCGCACCCGACCCTCAGCATCGGGCAGGTCGCCGCGCGCACCGGTGTCGCCACGTCGGCCCTGCGCTACTGGGAGGAGCTCGGCCTCATCACCTCGGTCCGCACGACCGGAAACCAGCGCCGCTTTGACCGCGCCACCCTTCGTCGCGTGTCGTTCATCCGCGCCGCCCAACGGGTCGGTCTCTCGCTCGACGAGATCGCCACCGCCCTCGCCAGGCTCCCGCAGTCACGCACGCCGACCGCCACCGACTGGGCGCGGCTCTCACGTTCGTGGCGGCGCCGCCTCGACGATCAGATCCGCAGCATCGAGCGGCTGCGCGACCAGCTCGACTCCTGCATCGGGTGCGGGTGCCTCAGCCTGCGCACGTGCGCCCTCAGCAACCCCGACGACGCCCTCGCGGCCCGCGGGCCGGGCCCCGTCCTCCTCGAGCCCTGACCGCTGCCGTATGCCGTGTGGCCGGCCATCCGTATCACCCGCCTCCGCAGGCACACCACACAGCAGGACCAGCTGGCCGACCGAGGAGGACGAATGCTGTCGACAGGGCCCGACCAGCCGCGTCTCGACGGGCAGGTGGTCGTCGTGACCGGGGGCAGCACGGGGCTCGGCTACTTCACCTCCGAGCAGCTCGCGCGGCTCGGGGCGGCCGTCGTCATCGCGGCGCGCGACGCCGATCGGGCGGAGCGGGCCAGCCGCAGCATCGAGCGGCACGTCCCGGGGGCGCACGTGCAGCACGTTCCCCTCGACCTCGGCCGCCTCGACTCGGTGCACGCCGCCGGGGAGCAGCTCGCTGCCCTGCCGCGCATCGACGCCCTCGTCGCGAACGCCGCGGTCGTCGCGCTTCCCGACTGGTCGAAGCCCAGGGCAGAGCGCGGTCACCGACCGCTCACGACTGCCGACGGTCTCGAGCTGCACTGGGGCACGAACCATCTCGGCCACTTCGCGCTCGTCGCACACCTGCTCCCCGCCCTGCTCGCCTCCGGGGGGCGGGTCGTGCACGTCGGGAGCGTCATCCACTCCCGGGTGCGCCAGCCGGCCGACTCCCTTCCCCTGCCGGAGGAGCCGCAGTCAGACCTCGCGAAGTACGCCCGGTCCAAGCTGGCGGTCATGACGTTCGGCTTCGAGCTGGCGCGCCGCCTCGAGGCACACCGCGGTGAGACTGCCGGCGCCGCGAGCTCCGTCGTCGCCCACCCCGGCACCGCCGTCGATGCCCTGTCGCCAACCCGCGCGATCGCCGTGAACCAGCCGGACGTCAACCCCGTCACGCGCACGCTCGTGCGCTCCTTCGCGCACGGAAAGCACCGCGGCGCAATGCCGCTCGTCACCGCTGCAGCATCACCGGAGGCTCGGAACGGCGACTACTGGGGACCCTCTGGCTGGAAGCAGCTGCGCGGGGAGCCGACCCGTCTCGCCCCGCACGCCAGCGCGCTCGACCCGCAGGTCGCCGGCCGGCTCGTCGCGCGGTCAGAGGAGCTGGCGGGCGTGCGCCTGCCACTCTGACCGCGCGCCGCGGCTGGCCGCCCTCCGGGTCAGGGCGCGCGGCCCTCCGGGTCGGCGGGCACCGCAGCGTCAGGGGCGGGCGCTCCCGCGCCACCGGTCGGGCCCGGTGCCCCACCACCGACCCCGGCCATCTCCGGTATGCCGTCCGGCTCGCTTCCAGCACCGTCACCGCGCCCCGACGGGGTGCTTCCCGGAGCGGCACCCTGGGCACCGAACTCCTCGTCGAGGTCAGCTGCAGCACCGGCGAACTGGGCGGCATACAGCGTCGCGTAAGCGCCTCCGCGAGCGAGCAGCTCGGCGTGCGAACCCTGCTCGACGATGCGGCCCTCCTCCATGACGAGGATGAGGTCGGCGTCGCGGATGGTCGACAGGCGGTGGGCGATGACGAAGCTCGTCCGGTCGGACCGGAGCGCGGCCATGGCGTGCTGCACGAGCAGCTCGGTGCGGGTGTCGACCGAGCTCGTCGCCTCGTCGAGGATGAGCAGCGCCGGGTCGGAGAGGAACGCACGCGCGATGGTGATGAGCTGCTTCTCACCGGCCGAGATGTTGGACGCCTCGTCGTCGAGCACGGTGTCGTAGCCGTCCGGCAGGGAGTGCACGAACCGGTCGACGTAGGTGGCCCGCGCGGCCTCGAGCACCTCGGCGTCGGTCGCGCCCGGGCGACCGTAGGCGATGTTGTCGCGGATCGTCCCACCGAAGAGCCACGTGTCCTGGAGCACCATGCCGATGCGCGCGCGGAGGTCGTGCCGCGTCATGTCACGGATGTCGACGCCGTCGAGCGTGATGCGACCCGAGCTCAGCTCGTAGAACCGCATGATGAGGTTGACGAGCGTCGTCTTGCCCGCACCGGTCGGCCCGACGATGGCCACGGTCTGACCCGGGCTGACCGAGAGGTCGAGGTGCTCGATGAGCGGCTTCTCGGGCGTGTAGGAGAAGGACACGTCCTCGAAGGCGACGGCCCCGTGCGGGTCCTCGATCGTCTCCGGCTGGGGCACGTCGGCCTCCTGCTCCGGGGCGTCGAGCACCTCGAAGACCCGCTCTGCCGAGGCCACGCCGGACTGCAGCACGTTCGCCATGGAGGCGACCTGGGTCAGCGGCTGGGTGAACTGGCGGGAGTACTGGATGAAGGCCTGCACGTCGCCGAGGCTCATCGTGCCGCTCGCGACCCGGAGGCCGCCGACCACGGCGATGGCGACGTAGTTGAGGTTCCCGACGAACATCATGACCGGCATGATGAGGCCGCTGATGAACTGCGCCCCGAACGATGCTGCGTAGAGCTCGTCGTTCTTGACCTTGAAGTCGTCGGCGGTCTCCTGCTGGCGGCCGTAGACCTTGACGAGGCCGTGACCGGTGAAGGTCTCCTCGACGATGCCGTTGAGCTCGCCGGTGTTGCGCCACTGCTGGACGAAGAGCTTCTGCGAGCGCTTCGCGATCACGGTGGTCACGACGATCGAGATCGGGATGCTGACGAGGGCGATGAGCGCGAGGGACCACGAGATCCAGAACATGATGCCGAGCACCGCGATGACGGTGAGCAGCGAGTTGAGCAGCTGCGAGAGCGTCTGCTGCAGCGACTGCCCGACGTTGTCGATGTCGTTGGTGACCCGGCTGAGGATCTCGCCGCGCGGCTGGTTGTCGAAGTAGGGCAGTGGCAGCCGGTTGAGCTTGGCCTCGACCTCCTGGCGAAGGTCGTACATCGTCTGCTGGAGCACGCCCTGCAGGATCCAGCCCTGGACCCACATGAGGAACGACGCGGCGACGAACAGCCCCATGACGAGCAGCAGGACGTTCGCGAGCGCGCTGAAGTCGATGCCCTGCCCCGGCACGAAGTTCACGTTGCTCAGCAGGTCGGCGAGCTGGTCCTCGCCCTTGGCCCGCAGGCCTTCGATGACCTGCTCCTTGCTGGCGCCGGCAGGCATCTGCGCACCGACGACCCCGGCGAAGATGAGGTCGGTGGCACGGCCGAGGATCTTGGGGCCGATCGAGCTGAGCGCGACGCTGACGACCGCGAAGACGAGAACGACGACGACCTTGACGCGGTGCGGCCGCAGCCGCCCGAGGAGGCGCTTGGCCGACGGCCCGAAGTCGAGCGACTTCTCGGTCGGCTGCCCCATCATCATGTGCGGCGGGCCGCCCCGCCGGGCCGGGCCGCGACGTGCCTCGGCGGCCTTCTCCTCGGCTGTCTTGACTCCCTCGGACATCAGGCCGCCACCTCCGCGCTGCGCTGCGACTCGACGATCTCCTGGTAGGTCTCACAGGTGTCGAGCAGCTCTTCGTGAGTGCCCTGGCCGACGATGCGGCCGTCCTCGAGCACGATGACGTGGTCGGCGTCGACGATCGTCGAGACTCGCTGGGCGACGATGACGACGGTGCTGTTGGCCGTGGCCGGGCGCAGGGCCCGGCGCAGCCGCGCGTCGGTCGAGAGGTCGAGCGCCGAGAAGGAGTCGTCGAAGAGGTAGATGTCGGGCCGTTTGACGATGGCCCGCGCGATGGCGAGCCGCTGGCGCTGACCACCGGACACGTTGGTGCCGCCTTGGGCGATCGGGGCGTCGAGGCCGCCCATCGCCTGGACGAACTCCTCTGCCTGGGCGATGCGCAGGGCGTCCCAGAGCTCGGCGTCGGTCGCCTCCGCGTCGCCGTAGCGCAGGTTGCTGGCGACGGTCCCGCTGAAGAGGTAGGGCTTCTGTGGCACGAGTCCGATCCGGCTCCACAGGTCGTCGAGCGCGACGTCGCGCACGTCGACCCCGCCGACGGAGACGACCCCGGTCGAGGCGTCGAAGAGCCGGGGCACGAGGCCGAGCAACGTCGTCTTGCCGGCGCCGGTCGAGCCGATGATCGCGGTCATGCGGCCCGGCGCGGCCTCGAAGGTCACGTCGTGGAGCACCGCGGCCTCGGCGCCGGGGTAGTGGAAGTCGACCGCCGTGAAGGCCAGACCGGCCGCGCCGACGGGCAACCGCACGGGGCGCGGCGTCTCGACGACGGTGGTCTCGGTGTCGAGGACCTCCTCGAGACGCCCGGCCGAGACCGTCGCACGGGGGATCATCGTCGCCATGAAGGTCGCCATCATGACGGCCATGAGGATCTGCACGAGGTAGGACAGGAAGGCCGTCAGCTCGCCGATCTGCATGTCACCCGTGGCGATGCGGTGGGCGCCGAACCACATGACGGCGACCGTCGACAGGTTGAAGATGAGCATGACGATCGGGAAGACGAGGGCCATGAGCCGCCCGACCCGCAGGCCGGCATTCGTCAGCTGGCCGTTGGCCTCGGCGAAGCGCGCCTCCTCGTGCTCCTCGCGCACGAAGGCGCGCACGACGCGGATGCCGGTGATCTGCTCGCGCATCACCCGGTTGACCCCGTCGAGCGAGGTCTGCATGCGGCCGAACCAGGGCACCATCCGCGAGATGACGAGCCCGACGCAGAGGCCGAGCAGCGGCACGGCGACCGCGACGAGCCACGACAGCCCGACGTCCTCGCGCAGCGCCATGATGATGCCGCCGACCATCATGATCGGCGTCGTGACGAGCAGGGTGAAGGCCATGAACGTCACCATCTGCACCTGCGTGACGTCGTTCGTGTTGCGCGAGATGAGGGTCGGCGCGCCGAAGCGGGTGACCTCCTGCGCCGAGAAGCCGACGACCGTGCCGAAGACGTTGCCGCGGATGTCACGGCCCATCGCCATGGCCACCTTGGCCGCGAAGTAGGTCGCGACGACGGCCGCTGAGATCTGGACGAGGCTGACGGCGAGCATGATCGCGCCGTGGCTGATGATGAAGGCGGTGTCGCCCTTGGCGACGCCCTCGTCGATTATCTGCCCGTTGAGGCTGGGGAGGTAGAGCGAGGCCATCGTGCTGATGAACTGCGCCAGCACGATGAACACGATCTGGCCCTGGTAGGGACGCAGATGGGTGCGCAGCAGCCGCATCAGCATGAGGGCGCCTTTCGTCGGTTGAACGGGAACGAGGCTAGGGACTCACGTGGGGTGAGGGTCAACAGGTTTGTCGCTCGCGGGCTCGTCATGACGACCCCCGGTCGCGGGCGTATGCCGTCCGGTCGGGAAGCGGCTCGGCGAGCCGTGCGGGGTCGCCGCCGAGCTGCTCGTAGAGCTCGGCGATGCCGAGCCCGGACCCCGACGGGCAGGGACGGCAGGCGAGCCCGAAGAGCACGGTGTCGACGATCTCCTCGGGGGTCAGCACCTGCCCGTCGGCGATCCCGGGGTGGCTGCCGGAGAAGGTGAGCAGGCGCAGTCGGTGCACGAGGTCGGCGGCCGGGACGACGAGCTGGTCCTCGTCGTGCACGAGCAGCGCGTGGATCGCGTCGAGCAGCGGTTGGTGGGCGGCGGCGTGGTCGTCGTCCTCGCCCGACACGCCGCGCAGGTGGCGACCGGCCTCGTAGCAGGCGAGGTGGGGTCCGCGGTTGGGTGGTTCGGTGAGCCCGAGGGCGGTCATCAGGCCGAAGACCTCGGTGAAGCGCGCCTGCATGATCCGGGTGAAGTCGACGAGCCGCTCGCGCAGCGTGCCCTCGGGGTCGATCGCGGCGATCCGCCGGCGCACGGGCGCCGGACAGAAGGCCGCCTGCACGGCCTCGCGCTCGAGGGCCTCCTTCGTCGCGAAGACCCGGAAGATCGTGCCCTCCGCGACGCCGGCCTCCTGCGCGATCTCGCTCGTCGTCGGCTTGCGCCCCTCGCGGTGGGCGAGCTCGACGAAGACGTCGACGAGCGCGTCGCGCCGGTCGTCACGGCTCATCGGGGCCGCCCGGCCGGAGCGCTCGCGGCGTTCCACGGGGTCAGTTCGCGTCGGCACGTCTCCCATCATGAATGAGTGAGTGCTCACTCACAACCACTTTGTCGACCCAGCCTTCCTCACCCCCTCACGATTCGAGGTGAACCTGACTCCGATGCCCCTTCCGCCATCACCTCGAGTCGGGGGAGGGTCGGAGGGGGCTGGGGGGTTGCGGCGGACTAGTGGAGCAGGCCGTCGGCGACGAGGTCGCGCACCTGTGGCACGAGCTCGGCGCGCACCGCCTCCGCGTCGAGCTCGAGCAGCGCCGCGATCGCGTCGAGGGCCGCGCGCGCCGTGAGCGTGCCGTCGGCGACGCCGAGGTATGCCGCGAGGACGGTCCCAGCGCGCACCACCCGCCGCAGCCCTCCGCCCTGACGCACGAGGATGACGCTCGGGTCGTCGGCGCCTGGCCTGCCGTGCCGCTCCTCGGTGACGTCGGGGGCGCACGACCAGGCGACGCCCAGCACCTCGTCGTCGGAGTGCTCGGCGAGCCAGGTGCGCGCACGCAGCCCGGCATCGACCGCTGGACCCATCGGCGCTGCCACGGCTCCGGGCGCCTCGTCGAGCGAGCGCCACGTCGGGCGGTCGGTCTCGGGTCGCTGCAGGATGACGACGCCGAAGCCGACCGCCTCGACGTCGCGCGAGGCGAAGTCGGCCAGCCACGCGGCATACATCCTCGAGTGCTCGGGGCTCCCGGGGAGCGAGCCACCGTCACGCGTCCACAGCTCGGCGTACTCGGCCGGGTCCTGCGACTCGCGCTGCACGACCCACGCGTCGAGGGCGATGCCGTCGCGGGCCTGCTCGTCGAGCCACTCCGACCAGACGTCGCGCCACGTGCGACCGGCCGGCACCTCCCAGTTGCCGAGGAACTGGGCGACGCCTCCGGGCTCGAGCACGCTGCCGACCTGGCGCACGAGGGCGCGCACGATCGCATCGCCCGCGCGGCCGCCGTCGCGGTACTCGTAGAGCGGCACGTCATCGGTGCGCGGGGTGATGACGAAGGGCGGGTTGCTCACGACGAGCGAAAACGACTCTCCCGCAACGGGTTCGAGCAGGTCACCCAGCCGGAGGTCGAGGTCGGCACCGGCGAGGGCAGCGGTGAAGGCGGCATACGCGAGGGCACGCTCGGAGATGTCGGTGGCGACGATGCTGTCGCAGTGCGACGACAGGTGCAGCGCCTGCACCCCGCACCCGGTGCCGAGGTCGAGCGCCCGCCGGACGGGCCGCCGGACCGTCCACGAGGCGAGGGTCATCGACGCCCCGCCGATGCCGAGCACGTGGTCGGGAGGGAGCGCCTGGCCCGTGGAGGCCTCGGAGAGGTCGGAGGCGACCCACCACTCGTGCGCGTCGTCGGCATACGGCCGCAGGTCGCACGTGGCGCCGACCCAGCCGTCGGCGCTCGCGTCGCCCACCGTCACGAGACCGAGCGCGCGCGCCCCGTCCAGGCCGAGGGTGGGCAGCGCCGACGCGAGCGCTGCGGCCGGCACCGGCCGCCCGAGGGTGAAGAGGCGGATGAGCACACCGCAGGCATCCGTGGCCTCCTCGGTCGCGAGAAGCGCCGGCAGGGCCTGCTCGCGGTGCAGGGCGGCCGAGGCCACCGGGCCGAGCCGCTCGGCGACCCCGTCGAGGGTGAAGCCGGCGGCGGTCAGGTCCGCGCGCAGCAGCGTCACGAACCTCGCGTCGACGACCGGCGTCGTGCGTGAGCTCACGGCGTCAGGTCCGTCCGGGCGGGAGGAGCGGGCGCACCGGGCGCGGGCCGGACGGCGCTCAGGACGTCTCGGCCGGCGTCACACCGGCGGCGAGGGCGCCCGCGACGTCGGAGTGGATCTCGAAGACCTTGTCGAGACCGGTGATCGCGAAGACCTTGAGCACGCGGTCGTCGGTGCCGACGAGGCGCATCGAGCCACCTCGGGTGCGGGCGAGCTTGAGCCGCCCCACGAGCACGCCGAGGCCGGTCGAGTCGAGGAAGCTGACGTCGGTGAGGTCGACGACGAGGTCGGTGCGCCCCGCCTGGATCTGCTCGTCGAGCTTCTCGCGGACCAGCGGCGCCGTGTAGACGTCGATCTCACCACCGAGATGGACCACGGTGCGATCGCCGTGGTCGGCTCGGCTGATCGAGAGATCCACCTGTCGTCCCTTCGTTTGCCACGTGTCTGCTGGTTGTGCCTGCAGAGCCGGCCTGCTCGGAGCGAGCGCAGGGGGCCCTGGAGGGCCGTCCTTGACCGGAACCGCGGGGTAACATGCCCCGCTCGACGGTTACCGTACCCCGACGGCATACGGTTGCTCCACATGGACTGCTCGGCCCGCTCCACCCGCGCCCCGGCCATCACGCCGGCGGCCGTGATGGGTGTTGCGCAGGGGGCAGGAGACATGCACGGGGACACGCACAGAGACACGCACAGAGACATGCACCGAGACATGCACCGAGGCAGCACGGGAGACATTCCGAGCGGCGGCTCGGGTGACGAGGCGACGGTGCTGCTGCCGGGCACGTCGGTCGGGGCACCCGACCCGCATGCCCTGCTCCGCACCCTCGTCGGCGAGCACCCGGAGCGCCTCGTGCACGTCCACGAGGTGCCCGCGCGCACGGCGGTCCACGCCGACTGGCCGGCCTGGGTCGACCCGACGCTGCTCGGGGCGCTGCTGGGGTCAGGCATCGAGCGGCCGTGGGCCCACCAGGTGGAGGTGGCCGAGGCGGCCCACGCCGGGCGTCACGTCGTCGTCAGCACCGGCACGGCCTCGGGCAAGAGCCTCGGCTACCTGCTGCCGATCCTCAGCGACCTCGTCGCCGGTGCCGCCGCTCCGAACGGCCGCGGCGCCACCGCCCTCTACCTCTCCCCCACCAAGGCCCTGGCCGCCGACCAGCTGAGCCGCGTCGCGGGCCTCGCGCTGCCCGGCGTGCGGCCGGCGACCTACGACGGCGACACCCCGACCGACGAGCGCCGCTGGATCCGTGACCACGCGAACCTCGTGCTCACCAACCCCGACCTGCTCCACCACTCCCTCCTGCCGCGGCACGACCGGTGGAGCTCGTTCCTGCGGGCGCTGCGCTACGTCGTGATCGACGAGTGCCACGTCTACAAGGGCGTCTTCGGCGCCCACATCGCGGCCGTCCTGCGCCGGCTGCGCCGCGTCGCCGCCCGCTACAAGGCCACCCCCACCTTCGTCCTCGCCTCGGCCACGGTGGCCGAGCCCGAGGCGCACGCGAGCCGCCTGCTCGGTATGCCGGTCAGCGCCGTCACCCGTGACGGCTCCCCTCGCGCACCCATGACCTTCGCCCTCTGGGAGCCGCCGCTCGTGCGCGGGGAGGACGGCGAGCCGCGCCGGGTCAGCACGATCACCGAGACCGGCGAGCTGCTCGCCGGCTGCGTGCGCGAGCAGGTGCAGACCGTCGCCTTCGCCCGCTCGCGCGCCGGGGTCGAGGTCGTCGCGTCGGTCGCGCGCGAACGGGTGCCGGTGACCGCGGAGGCCGGCATCGCGGCATACCGCGGCGGCTACCTGCCCGAGGAGCGGCGCGAGCTCGAGCGCGCGCTGCGCAGCAAGGAGCTGCTGGGGCTCGCCGCCACGAACGCCCTCGAGCTCGGCGTCGACGTCAGCGGGCTCGACGCGGTGCTGCTCGCGGGCTGGCCCGGCACGCTGTCGTCGCTGTGGCAGCAGGCCGGACGCGCCGGCCGGTCCGGGGGGCGCTCGCTCGCCGTGTTCGTCGCCGCCGACGACCCGCTCGACACCTACCTCGTGCACCACCCGGAGGCGATCTTCGGTCGCGGCGTCGAGGCGACGGTCGTCGACCCGGGCAACCCGCACGTGCTCGCCCCGCACCTCGCGGCCGCTGCTGCGGAGCTGCCGCTCACCGAGGCCGACCTCGAGCTCTTCGGGGCGCAGACGCGCACGCTGCTCGAGGTCCTCGTCGCGCGCGGGATCCTGCGTCGACGGCCGCACGGGTGGTTCTGGGCGCGTGAGGACCGGCCCGCCGACCACCTCTCGCTCCGCGGCGCCGGCGAGCCGGTGCGCATCATCGAGACCCGCACCGGGCGCGTCGTCGGCACGGTCGACGAGTCCTCGGCCCACGCCCAGGTGCACACCGGGGCCGTGCACCTGCACCAGGGGCAGACCTGGGTGATCACCGCGCTCGACCTCGACGACCACGCTGCCTTCGCGGTGCGCGGCGACCCCGGCTGGACGACGCAGGCCCAGTCGGTGAGCGACTTCGACATCGGCCGCGAGCTCGAGCACGAGCAGTGGGGGCCGCTGCGCTGCTCCTTCGGCCAGGTGACCGTGCGCGGACAGGTCGTCTCCTTCCTGCGTCGCCTGCCCGGCGGCGAGGTCATCGGCGAGCACCCTCTCGACCTGCCCGAGCGCACGCTCGCCACGCGCGCCGTGTGGTGGACGATGCCCGTCGAGGAGCTCGCGGCGGCCGGGGTGGACGAGGCCGGCATACCGGGGGCCGCGCACGCGGCGGAGCACGCGGCGATCGGGATGCTGCCCCTCTTCGCGACGGCCGACCGCTGGGACATCGGCGGCGTGTCGACCGCCCTGCACCCCGACACCGGCCTGCCGACGATCCTCATCTACGACGGGCATCCGGGCGGCGCGGGCTTCGCGGAGCGCGGCTTCCGGCGGGTGCGCGACTGGCTCGGCGCCACCCGCGCGGCGATCGCGGCGTGCGAGTGCGTCGCGGGGTGCCCGTCGTGCATCCAGTCGCCGAAGTGCGGCAACGGCAACGAGCCGCTCGACAAGGCCGGCGCGATCGCGCTGCTCGACCTCACCCTGCGGCATGCCGGTGAGGCCGATGACTCGCAGAGGAGCTCGTCGTGACGCCCAGCAACAGACCCCCTCGTCATCGAAAGAGCGATCCGTCCGCTCCTCGGCGTCCCGGTCACGATCGAGAGAGCAGTTCGTCGCCTCACCCGCCCGCTGATCCGCCCGCCACTCTGCCCGCTGATCCACCCGCTGGGCCCCCCGATCGAGAGAGCGATCCGTCGGCTGACCGGCGTCGAGACGTCGTCGGCGAGCTGCGCGAGCAGGCCGAGCGCGCGATCCGCCGGGAGCGGGCGGCCCGGTCGGCGCCCGAGGTCGTCGTGCGCGGCACGCTGGAGCGGGCCGAGGTCGAGACGCGCCCCCTCGTCCTCGCCGCCGACGACGGCACGACCTGGGAGCTGCTCTTCCCGCCGAGCTGGCGGGTCGAGGTCGAGGAGGGCGCCCGCGTGACGGTCCACGGCGACCGGGCGACCGACGTCTGGACGACGACGATGGTGGGGCCCGTGCTGCGGGTCCGCACCCTGTCGACCGACTGACCCGACGGGCGGACCGACGGTCGCATTGACCCAGCGACCGACTGGCCGGCCCCTGACGGCCCGCCACGGTGGGAGCGCCTCCGACCACACTCTGAGACATAAGCGTGCGTTATTTGACCAGTAACGCCATGCTATTCAAAACTCCCAGTCATCCGATAGGAGAGCGGCCGACCCCTCGGATGACCGGTGGCCGCCCGCACCCCACCCCGACGTCCGACGCACTCGGCGTCGCCACATCACCGACATCACCGACATCACCGACATCACCGAAGTCCAGGAGCCCACCATGCGACGCCCCCTCATCGCCCTCACCGCCGTAGCCGCCTCAGGGACCCTCGCCCTGTCGGCCTGCGCCGGCGGCTCGAGCGACGTCGTCGCCCAGCCCGGCTCCACCGCAGCAGGAGCCGCGGCGACGAGCACCGTCAACCTCTACGCGTATGCCGTGCCGAAGGTCGCCTTCGACGTGCTGATCCCCGCCTTCCAGAAGACCGACGCGGGCAAGGGAGTGCAGTTCCAGCAGAGCTACGGCGCCTCGGGCGACCAGAGCCGCAAGGTCGCCGCAGGCGCCGAGGCCGACTTCGTCAACTTCTCGGTCGAGCCCGACGTCACCCGTCTCGTCGACGCGGGCCTCGTCGATGCCAACTGGAATGCCAACGAGCACAAGGGGATTCCCTTCGGCTCGGTCGTCACCATCGTCGTGCGCAAGGGCAACCCCAAGGGCATCAAGGACTGGGACGACCTCCTCAAGCCGGGCATCGAGGTCGTCACGCCCAACCCGTTCTCGTCGGGCTCGGCCAAGTGGAACCTCCTCGCGCCCTATGCCGCGAAGAGCGACGGCGGCACCAACAAGGCCGCGGGCCTCGCCTACATCAGCTCCCTCGTCAAGGACCACGTCAAGGTCCAGCCGAAGTCGGGCCGCGAGGCGACCGAGACGTTCCTCCAAGGCAGCGGCGACGTGCTGCTCAGCTACGAGAACGAGGCGCTCTTCATCGAGAAGAACGGCGACCCGGTCGAGCACGTCACCCCGCCGCAGACGTTCAAGATCGAGAACCCGGCAGCCGTGCTCAAGGGCAGCAAGAGCCTCGCCGGCGCCACGGCGTTCAACACCTTCCTCTACACACCGGAGGCGCAGAAGCTCATCGCCGAGGCCGGCTTCCGTCCGGTCGACGCGACCGTCGCGTCCGATTACGCCTCGAAGTTCCCGGCGCCGGCGAAGCTGTGGACCATCGCCGACCTCGGGGGCTGGAAGTCGGTCGACGGCAGCCTCTTCAAGAAGGACGTCGGTGACATCGCCAAGATCTACGACCAGGCGACGCAGTGACATCGAACGCCATTGACAGCAGGGGGGCCGAGCAGTCGGCCTCCCCGCTGTCGCGTCCGGGGTCGGGCGGGCGCGACGAGCCGCGGCCCGACGGGGCCGGAGACGGAGGGCGCTCCGGCGGGTCTACGACCCCGGCGACCAAGCCCAACCGTGCCCGCGTCGGTGCCGTGCGCCCGCTCGGCATCGGGGTCGTCACCCTCTGGCTCAGCGTCATCGTCCTGCTCCCGCTGGCCGCGCTCACCGCCGCGGCGTTCTCGGAGGGCTGGGCAGGCTTCTGGGAGGCGATCACGGCGCCGGCGGCGATCGCGGCCCTCTGGGTGACCGTGCTCGTGTCGGCGATCGTCGCCGTCATCAACGCGGTCACGGGCACGCTCATCGCGTGGGTGCTCGTGCGCGACGACTTCCGGGGCAAGCGCTTCGTCAACGCGATCATCGACCTGCCCTTCGCCCTGCCGACGATCGTGGCGAGCATCGTGCTGCTCTCGCTCTACGGCCCGAACAGCCCGATCGACGTCCAGCTCAACGCGACCCGCTGGGGCCTCATCGTCGCCCTGCTCTTCGTGACGCTGCCGTTCGTCGTGCGTTCGGTGCAGCCGGTGCTCATCGAGGCCGACCGCGAGGTCGAGGAGGCCGCGGCCTCACTCGGCGCGTCGAGCTGGACGACGTTCCGTCGGGTCGTGCTGCCAACGCTCGCGCCCGCCATCCTCAGCGGCACGGGCCTCGCCTTCGCCCGCGCGATCGGCGAGTACGGCTCGGTCGTGCTCATTGGCGGCAACATCCCCCGCGAGACCCAGGTCGCCTCGCAGTACATCCAGCAGCAGATCGAGATCGACCGGCCGGTCAACGCCGCCGCGGTGTCGGTCGCGCTGCTCGCCATCGCCTTCGCCACCCTGCTCCTGCTGCGGGTGGTCGCGAGCCGCACCCAGCGTCGAGAGGAGCGTGACGCATGAGAGTCGGCACCGGCACCCGCATCACCCTGCGCGTCCTCGCGCTCGGCTACCTCTTCGTCCTCGTCGCCGTGCCGATCGGGGTCATCCTCTGGCGTGCCTTCGAGCCGGGTCTCGCCACCTTCATCGCCTCGATCAGCACCCCGGCCGCGATCTCTGCCCTCAACCTCTCGCTGCTCATCGTCGCGATCGTCGTGCCGCTCAACGTCGTCTTCGGCGTCGTCACCGCCCTCGCTCTCGTGCGCGGTCGCTTCCGCGGGCGCGGACTGCTCCAAGCGGTCGTCGACCTGCCGTTCGCGGTCTCACCGATCGTCGTCGGCGTCTCGCTCATCATGCTGTGGGGGGTGAACGGCTGGTTCGGCGCCATCGACCGAGCCGGCTTCCAGGTCATCTTCGGACTGCCCGGCATGGTGCTGGCGACGATCTTCGTCACGCTGCCCTTCGTCGTGCGCGAGGTCGAGCCGGTGCTGCACGAGATCGGCACGGAGCAGGAGCAGGCCGCCTCCACCCTCGGCGCCGACCGGTGGCAGACCTTCTGGCGGATCACTCTCCCCGCGATCCGCTGGGGCCTGACCTACGGCGTCGTCCTCACCGTCGCCCGCGCGCTCGGCGAGTTCGGCGCGGTCATCATGGTGTCCTCCGGCTTCCCGGGCGTCTCGCAGACGCTGACGCTGCTCGTGCACGCGCGCTACATCGACGACCACAACACCTACGGCGCGTATGCCGCCGCCACCCTCCTCATGGGCATCGCTCTCCTCGTGCTGCTGCTCATGACCCTGCTCGACCGCAAGAGGAGCGACCGATGATCACCGTGACCGCAGCCCGCAAGCACTACGGCTCCTTCCTCGCCCTCGACGACGTCGACATCGACATCCCGAGTGGCTCGCTCACCGCCCTGCTGGGGCCGAGCGGGTCGGGCAAGTCGACCCTCCTGCGCGCCATCGCCGGCCTCGAGGGCCTCGACGGGGGCACCGTGACGATCGACGGCCGTGACGTCACGGCCGAGCCGCCGCAGCGCCGCGGCATCGGCTTCGTCTTCCAGCACTACGCGGCGTTCAAGCACATGACCGTGCGCGACAACGTCGCCTTCGGCCTGACGATCCGCAAGCGCCCCAAGGCCGAGATCGCCAAGAAGGTCGACGACCTGCTCGAGATCGTCGGGCTCGACGGCTTCCAGCACCGCTACCCCGCGCAGCTCTCGGGAGGCCAGCGCCAGCGGATGGCCCTCGCCCGCGCGCTGGCCGTCGACCCTCAGGTGCTGCTCCTCGACGAGCCCTTCGGGGCACTCGACGCCAAGGTGCGCACCGACCTGCGCCAGTGGCTGCGGCGGCTGCACGACGAGGTCCACGTGACCACGGTGCTCGTGACGCACGACCAGGAGGAGGCGCTCGACGTCGCCGACCGCATCGCGGTGCTCAACCACGGTCGCATCGAGCAGGTGGGCGACCCCGTCACCCTCTACGAACGCCCGGCCAACGACTTCGTCATGGGCTTCCTCGGCTCGGTGGCCAGCCTCGGTGGGCAGCTCGTGCGGCCGCACGACATCGTCCTCGAGCGCGACCATGCCGCTGCTCTCGCCCTCGACGCCAAGGTCGCTGACTCCCCGGGCGTCATCACGGCGACCGTCGAGCGCGTCGTGCCCCTCGGTTTCGAGGTCCGCGTCGACCTACGGGCCGACTCGGGTGAGCGCTTCGCCGCGCAGATCACCCGCCGCGACGCGGCTGAGCTCGGGTTGCGCGAGGGCGAGACGATCCACGCCCGGGCCACCAGCCGCTCGACCGTCGTCGACCACGACCCAGCCCTCGCCATCTGACCCACAATCGAAAGAGCACTTCGTCGGGCCCGCCGATCGAAAGCACAGTTCGTCTGCCAGTCCCGATCGAAAGAGCAGTTCGTCGGATCGCGGGCCGTATGCGTCAGCCGACCGACGGCGGCCAGCGCTGGGTTCGCCATTCGTCCCAGGTCGCAAACCCGGCCGGTGGGTCGTCGACGGGTTCACTGCCGTCCAGCTCGCCCGGCGTCGGGATCTCGATGCGGGCGGCCCACTCGGTCAGCTCCTCGTCGGACATCGGCCACGTCGCGTGCGGGGCTCGTGCCTGACGCTCGTCGAGGCACCTGCGCTGCTCCTCTCGGGAGACCTCGAAGTAGCGCATCACCACCACTGCACCACGGTCTGCCGCGGCCTGCCGAAGGGCCGATCGCTCGTCTCGGCTCCACAGTCCGAAGTCGATGACGACGTTGCTCCCGAGCTCGAGGGCGCGAAGCCCGACCTCGATGAGGCGCCCCTCGATCACGTCGGATGCCGCCACTGGGTTCTCGTGCCCGTAGAGAGCCTTGACCCATTCGTCCTTGGTCAGGCGGAGAGCGCCGTGCTCGATCTCGATGCGTCTCGCAGCAGTGGTCTTGCCGGTGCACGGGAGCCCCACCGTCAGGAACAGCCTCGCTTGCCTCATCATCACCTCCCTCTGGGTCCCACCGTGACACGTGGGTGAAGGCCATGGGGCCCGTCGTGCGGCAGACTGCGGTGCGTGGACATCTCGGCCCGTGTGGACTACGCAGTCAGGGCGATGCTGATCCTCGCGGAGGCGGAAGCGAGCGGGTCCGGCCCCGTCAGCATCGACACCCTCGCCACCCGTCAGGAGCTGCCCCGGAAGTTTCTCGAGGCGATCTTCGCCGACCTGCGGCGCAACGACCTCGTCCTGAGCAGGCGCGGAGCGCGCGGAGGCTACGTCCTGGGCCGGCCGGCATCGGAGGTCAGCGTCGGCGACGTCTTCCGAGCAGTCGACGGGCCACTCGCGGAGGTGCGTGGCCTGCGCCCGCACGAGACGGCATACCAGGGCGTGGCGGAGCACCTGCCCAGCCTCTGGGTCGCGGTGCGCGCGAGCCTGCGCGAGGTCCTCGACGAGACGTCGCTGGCCGACCTGCGCACGGGTCACCTCCCGGATCGCGTCCAGCAGCTGCTGACCGCCCCGGACGCCTGGGAGAACCGCTGACCGTCTGCGCCGGCAAAGGATCGTCAGGGGCCGGCGTGCTCCGGTCCGGCGCGAGACCGGGCGGTCGCCGCTTCGGGCCACGACGATGACGTGGCCGCGACGGTCACCCACACCTCGAAGCCACTGACCGAGCAGGCCTGCAGACTCGTGCCGTTCGCGAGGGCGAGCCGCGCAGCAGTGGCGCAGGCCTCCGCCGCTGACGCTCCGTCGCGCACCTGCTGGGCTGCTCCGATAACGGCCAGGTCGGCACCGAGCCGGGCCTGATGGCTCGCTCGCACGGCACCCGCGAGCACCAGCGCGCCGGCCGTCAGCGCGACGATCAGTCCGATGACCCCGACGACGAGGACCGAGGCGCTGCCGCGGTCGACCGCTCGGTCCGTCACGGTCCGGACCCCGACTCGCGGGACGCCGTGGCGTGGGCGACGAGCCCCCACGACGGCAGCACCCCGCCCCAGCCACCCGACCGTGCCTCGACGGTGACGGTGACGGTGGCGCCCTCGACCGCGAGCGCCACGGTCGCTCCGCGTGGGGCAGCCGACAGAGCTGCCGCTCGCACGGCGCCGGAGGTGTCACCGCGCGCCGCCGAACGAGCCGCAAGTCGTGCCGCGTCGACGCACCTGATCTGGTCGATCCCTGCAGTGACCCCAGCGAGGCAGATCGCGAGGACGAGCACCACGGCAGGGATGGCAACGGCCAGCTCGGCCGTCACCATCCCCGCCTCGGATGGCGACGCGTCGCCGTCGGGCGCGGCGCTCTCAGCTGCGCGGTGAGTCAACCGGCGATCCCGAGGGCGCTCTGCACGAGCCCGGCGAGGGCGCCGCGCACGGCATCGGACCGCACCACCCCGAGCAGCACGAGGGCGAAGGTGCAGGCCGCCATGATGCCGACGGCGTACTCGGCCGTCGTCATGCCGACCTCGGCCCGTCGCAGGAGGCGACGCCACCTGCGACGCGATGCTCCCATCCAGCCGCCACCAAGCGGGTGGGTGAGCCGGAGCGAGATGGTGTGACGTGTCATGTCGAGTTCTCTTTCTTCTCAGTGGCCCTCGCGTTTCTCGCGAAGGAGGGATCGATGGCAGACAAGGCGCGGCGCGTCAGCCAACAAGCAGCTGGCTGCCCAGCGCCACGACCAGCGGCACGACCGTCGTCAGGCAGAAGGCAGGGAGGAGGACGAGCCCGAGAGGAGCGACGAGACGGACGCCCACCTGCGCGGCAGCCACCTCGAGGCGGTCGAGCTCGGCGCGGTGCAGGTCATCCGACGCAGCGGTCAGCAGCGGCCCCGGCGGCACACCTCCGGCGTGGGCGAGGGAGACCACGCGCGCAGCCGGCGCCCACGCGGGGCCGACGGAGGCCCAGGCCACCGCCTCGGACGCACCCCACTGGAGGGCGGTCGCCACCTGACGCAGGTCAGCGGCCACCGGGTCGGCGCTGGTCTGCGCGACGGCGGTGAGCACCTGCCACGTCGGCAGGCCGGTGCGGTAGGCGAGAGCGAGCAGGGCCATCGCCGCAGCCACCTCGTCGGCGTCACGCGCACCTGCGTCCCTCAGGTCGGCGCCCCTCAGGTTGGAGCGCTCCACTTCGGCGTGCTCGTGTTCGGCCTGCTGCAGTTCGGTATCTCCGAAGGTGGCGTCTCTCAGGTCGGCGCTCCCCACGTCGGTGCCGATCCGGGTCGGCAGCATGAGCACCGCAGCGGCCAGGAGCACGGCAACACCCCACGCCGACCACGTCACGACGCCACCGCCTTGCGGATCATCCGCCGGCACCACAGTCGCCCGACGACGATGAGAGCCACCCCGAGCACGGCACTGATCGCCCCGATGCGAGACCCCGCGTAGAGCCGTGCCGGATCGATGCCGCAGGCGATACCGAAGGCCGGCCCGGTGAGGGGCAGCACCGTCAGGACCGTCACCGTGGCCCGCGGGCCTGCGACGGCCACACGGACCTTGCGCTGCCTGGCTCTGGCCTCTCGGAGCCCGGCCGCGGCCCGCTCGACGGCCACCGCAAGAGGCGCCCCGTGCCGCTCTGACAGTGCCCATGCCGACGCGACGAAGGAGATCTCCGGTGCTCTCGTGAGCCGTGCCCAGTCGGACCACACGCTCGCGAGGGCACCACCTCGACCGGCTGCTGCAGTGAGCGATCGGGTCAGGCGTTCGAGCTCGCTGTCGCCTCGCCGCCGTCCCGGCGCCGTGCCCGCGTCGACCCCTGCGCCGGACGTCGCCTCGGCAGCGAGGGCAAGGGCACGCACCGGGGGCAGCCCCATCGCGAGCGCCGGAGCCATCGAGTCGAGCAGGACGAGCACTCCGTCGAGGAGGTGCTCACGGTCGCGTCGCAACCGCCACCGGCGATAGAGCAGGAGCGGATCCTGTTGCCAGACAGAGACATCGGAGCCCTCAAGAACAGCAGGCGAGCCATGTCCAACGGTCTCGAACTCGGCGAGGAGCGCGTCCTGCGGCCGCACGCGGCGCGGCCACGTGAGCAGCGCGAGCGCGACGAGCAAGCCGAGCACCAGGGCTGGGGGCCAGACCCCCTCGAGGCGGGACCCAGCAACGTCGAGGCCACCCCCACCTGCGGACCCCACCTCGGCGAGCACGCTGACGGAGGTCGCCGCCGACTCACGCGTCGGCATCGAGGCCACCACCCGTGGGCAACGAGAGCACCGCGGCAACGCACGCACCCGCACCGTCCGCACCGGCACCGTCGGCACCGGCACCGTCCTCACCGGCACCGCCGGCACCGGCACCGTGGGCACCAGCACCGAGCCCACCAGCACCGAGCCCACCGTCCGCATCGGGTGGGCCGTCGGACAGGCCGAGGCGCGCGCTCAACACGGGCCACGCCGCACCTGCGACCGGCACCGAACCGCCACCGCCCCAGTCGAGCGCCGGCACGACGACCGGGCCGCCCGGCCGTCGCAGCACGGCCGCGACGGAGCTCAGTCGACGGGCCGACCCGTCGCGCACGACGTGAAGCACGACGTCGAGGGCAGCCGCGGCCTGGGCCCGCACCGCCTCCGGGCCGAGCCCTGCGAGGGCGCCGAGGGCCTCGAGCCGGGCCAGCACGTCGGCGGGTGCGTTGGCGTGGATCGTGCCGCAGCCACCCTCGTGGCCGGTGTTGAGGGCGGCGAGCAGCTCGCGCACCTCGGCGCCGCGGACCTCCCCGACGACGATGCGGTCGGGACGCATGCGCAGTGACTGCCGCACCAGGGTGGTCAGGGTGACCTCGCCGGCGCCCTCGACGTTGGCGGGTCGGGCCTCGAGTCGCACGACGTGGGGGTGGTCGACGTCGAGCTCACGCACGTCCTCGACGAGGAGCAGCCGATCGGCCCGGTCGGCGCACCCGAGGAGCGACGCGAGCAACGTCGTCTTGCCCGCGCCGGTGCCGCCGGAGACGAGGAACGCGAGCCGTCGACGCACGAGCGCCTCGAGGATCCCCAGCCACTCCGGCGGGAACATGCCCCGCTCACCGAGCTCCACGAGAGACGCCTGCTCACGGGACGGCACCCGGATCGTGATGTGCGCGCCGTCCGCGACGAGCGGCGGGAGGATGGCGTGCAGGCGGGCGCCCGAGGGCAGCTGGCCGTCGACCCAGGGGCTCGCCTCATCGAGCCTCCTGCCGGCCGCTCCTGCAAGGCGGACGGCCAGGAGCCGAGCCTCGTCATCGCTCAACCGCTCGCCGGTCCACTCCATGCCGTCACCGCGGTCGATCCACACCCATCCGTCG
The DNA here is from genome assembly GCF_006716675.1 of Humibacillus xanthopallidus. Classification (GTDB taxonomy): domain Bacteria; phylum Actinomycetota; class Actinomycetes; order Actinomycetales; family Dermatophilaceae; genus Humibacillus; species Humibacillus xanthopallidus_B. The sequence goes on from NZ_VFPM01000001.1 coordinate 1,028,377, forward strand.
CCGTTGACGGCCACGTCGGTGACGTGTGGCTCGGACAGGAAGGGGTCGAGCACCCCGGCGCCGAGGACCCGTGAGGCCATCGACCGCCGCGAGTCGTCGACCCGCCGGGCGCCGAGGGCACCCACCTCCTCACGAGCGACGGCCGAGACGACGTCGACGTCCGGGCCGACCCCCTCGCGCACGCGTTGCCAGACGGCCGGGCTGAGGCTCATGCCGCATCCAGCTGGGACACGAGGCGCAGCAGCAGCCGGTCCGCCATCTCCACGACCGAGCCACGCGCCCGAGCACCCGGCGGACGCCCGGCCGACAGGTCGGCGCGCACGTGCCGGTCATCAGCGACGGCCCCGACGACAGGCACGTCGAGGTGGTCCATGAGCAGGTCGTGGAGCTGCTCGTCCACGCGCCCACCACGCAGCACCACCCACGGCTCGAGGGGCGGCACGCGCGGCCCCGCGCTCGCGCTGCTGGGTCTCAGCCGCACACGGTCGAGCGCGAGGCGCACCAGCGGCACCGCGGCGGCTGCCGAGGCGACCTGGGCCACGTCCGTGCCGACCGTGAGCACCACGACATCGACCTCGTCGGCCATCGCCTCGAGCACCCGCTCGTCGCGCGGGCAGTCGAGCACAACGATGTCGGCGGCCTCACGCAGCCCCGCAACGACATCACAGGCCCGCTCGAGCCACTCCCCCACCTCCTCGAGCCGGTATGCCGCCTGGCCCGGCCCCAGCACCCCGTCCGGTTCCAGCGCTCTGCCCGGTTCCAGCGCTCTGCCCGGCTCTCGCACCCCGCCCACCTGGCCGAAGCCGCCCGCCCCAGCATCCACCGCAGCGTCCGCCGCACCGAAGGTGAGCGCCGAGGCTCCGCGGACCGTCGGCAGCTGCCGGATCAGGCGGCGCCCGTCGACGACGCCGCACACCTCAGCCAGGTCGGGCCAGCGCCACCCCTCCTCCTGCTCCAGGCCGAGCACGACGTCGAGGCGTCCCGAGAGCCGGTCGAGGTCGACCGCGACCGTCGACCGGCCGGCGGCTGCCGCTCGCACGGCCACGGCCGCCGCGAGGGTCGTGGACCCGGTCCCACCGGTGGCCGGCACGAAGGCGATGACGTTTCCCATGCGTCCACCGTCGCCCAGCAGCGCGGCCCCGCCCAGCGGCATACGGGCCTCGGTGGACAACCCCGCCCGGGCCTCGGGGAGGTGTGGACAGCCACCGGCCGCCGGGATGGCGGTGGCCTCCGTCAGGGGGGGAGACGGAGGCCACCTCACGATCCTGGCGCCGGGGGGAGGTGCCATTCACGTGGCGCTCGACCCCGGAGGGGAGCGCGCTTTCAATCCTTGACCCCTCGAACCGGGAATGCAAACCGACATGTCCGACGGAGGATGGTTCGACACTGATTGTCAGTTGTGCCGACCACACGGGACGGGCGAGAACGCGTGTGCGTCGCACACCCGCGAGCGCACACGATGAAGGCCCGCAGGACGCTGTCCTGCGGGCCTCCAAGAGAAGGAGCGAGCTACCAAGCGTGCATTCTCGATGTGTCGCCCCGGGTTTCGTGCCCGGGGGTGGACTGTTCCAAGTGAACTGCTCTCGCGTGGGTACTCGGTGCCTTCTCGGGACTTCTGCCTTACTGGGATCCGTCCCTACGCCTCTCGGCGATGTGGCTCCTGACTCCGTTCTACAGCACGCGCTCGGCGTGGCGACAGACCCTGCCGCCCCTCTGTGGGCAGAAAGTGTCCACCATGGTGGACACCCCACCCAGCCTCGCGCTCGCGTCAGACGAGCCGGCCGGCCCGGACGGCGTCGCTGATCCGCCCCCCCTCCGCGACACCGCGCACGAGTGCCTCGCCGGCCTGTGTGAGCCACAGCCCCACCCCCTGCGCGGTCCCCGTCCCGTATGCCGTGAGCGCCCCGAGGTAGGCAGGCCCGCCGTTCGCGACGTGGCCGGCTTCAGGCACGGACACCCCGGTCGGGTCGAGCCCGAGGGCCTGCACGAGGGCGCGCTCCATGGCCCTGGCGACCAGGCCGTTGCCGTGGACGAAGGGACGGACCGACACGATCTCGGCGTGCACGATCGACGAGATCACTGCGGCGGGAACGCGATTCGCCGCAGACGCCCCGGCAAGGACGAGCTCCGACAGCGCTGCGAGCCGGCTCGAGACGACGGCGGGCGCCGGAGCCGGCCCGAGGTCGACGAACTCGTCGCACGTCTCTTCCCCCACCCGCGGACGCCCGAGCGTGTCGGCGCTGACGCCACCCACGACGTCCCCCATGAGCGGTGCGCCCGCCGCGACATGGAGGCGAGCGAGCGCCTGGAGCGGCGCCGTGCGCACGAGCGCGACGACCCGCTCCGTCTCGGCGGTGGCGGCGACGGCTCCCTTGAGCGTGGCGATGCCCGGGTCGAGCTCGTCCGGCCACGGGCGGGTTCCGCTCATCAGCTCGCGCACCAGCTCCACGGGCAGGTCGGCGCCATCGAGCGCAGCACTCGCCCGCGCGCCGCGCACCCGTGACTCCGCGGCCGCCTCCGGGATCCGGCGGCGCAGCGCCTCGTGGAAGCGCAGCCGGGTGCCCGCCTCACGGGCTCGCTCGGCCACCTCGGCCACCCCGGGCAGGTCGGTGAGCGCGGACAGCTGCTGGAGCAGGGCGGACTGGCTGGGCGTCGCATCGGGCACCGAACCACGATAGGTGCGCCCGCGAGCGCTCTCGGCCTGCGACGATGAGACCGTGGCCACTTCGGAGGTGCTCGACTGGCTGCTCGCCGGTGACGTGGCCGCCGCCTACCTCGCGACGCGTGACCTGCTGGGCCGCGACGATGCCGACCTCCAGCGCCGCATCGCCACGGAGGGGGTGGGCGCGGCCCTCCTCGCCGCTCGTGGTCCGAACGGGCACTGGGGGCGGGGCTTCTACCAGCCGAAGTGGACCTCGAGCCACTACACCCTGCTGCACCTCAAGGAGATCGGGCTCTCCCCCACCCATCCTGGCGCCCGCGACACGGTGCGGCTCATCCTCGACACCGAGAAGCACCGCGACGGCGGGGTGGGCCCGGCTGCATCACCGACGCCGAGCGACGCCTGCGTCAACGGCATGGCCCTCGGTTATGCGAGCTGGTTCGGCGCGCCGGAGGATCGGCTGCGGTCGATCGTGGACTTCCTGCTGACCGAGCGGGTCGTCGACGGCGGGTTCAACTGCCGGCACAATCGCCCCCGCACCCACGTGACGCACTCGTCGATGCACACGACCGTCTGCGTGATGGAGGGCATGACGACCTACCTGCGCTCGAACAGGCGATACCGCCGCACCGAGCTCGAGGAGGCGGTCGCATCGTCGGCGGAGTTCCTGCTCCGGCACCGGATGCTTCGCAGCGAGCGCACCGGTCAGGTCATCAGCCCGGAGTTCACCCGCCTGCACTTCCCCGCGCGGTGGCACTACGACGTGCTCCGCGGGATGGACTGCCTTGCTGCTGGTGGTACTCCACGCGACCACCGGATGGACGAGGCGCTCGCGCTGATCCGCCGCAGGCAGCGCCCGGACGGCCGCTGGAGCGCCAACCGCTCCTACCCCGGGGTCACCTACGTCCCCGGTGAGCGTCCGGGCGAGCCGAGCCCGTGGCTCACGGTGATCGCCGAGCGCGTGCTCCTCGCGTATCCTCGGTGACATGAGTTCGAGCGTCGCGCCGACCCGCGCGTGGTGGCTGCCCAGCTGAGGCGGCCATCTCGACGAACCCATCTCGAGCCGCCCACGGGCGGCTCTTCGCATGTGCGGCGACGGTCTCTCCCGTGGGCACCACCCACCAGGAGAGCAGCATGACCACCACGACCAAACCTTCCGTTCGCAACGCATCCGTCGATGACCTCGTCGCAACAGGCGAGAGCGCGACGTATGCCGCCGCCCTCGACCGGAGCCGCGTGCTCGACGCCCTCATCGACGAGCAGGCCGCCGCCGACCCCACCCGCTTCCGCATGCTCACGGGTGACCGTCCGACGGGCCCGCTGCACATCGGGCACTACCTCGCCAGCCTGCGCAACCGAGTCCGGCTGCAGGACAAGGGAGTCGAGACCTTCGTCGTCATCGCCGACTACCAGGTCATCACCGACCGCGACTCCGTCGGCGAGATCGGCGCGAACGTGCAGGGCCTCGTGCTCGACTACCTCGCCGCAGGGCTCGACCCCGAACGCTCGACGATCTTCACGCACAGCGCGGTCCCGGCCCTGAACCAGCTGATGCTGCCCTTCCTCTCCCTCGTCACCGATGCCGAGCTGCGCCGCAACCCGACGGTCAAGGACGAGCTCGCGCTCTCGAGCGAGCGCCCGCTCTCCGGACTGCTGCTCACCTATCCCGTGCACCAGGCGGCCGACATCCTCTTCTGCCACAGCCGCATCGTGCCCGTCGGCCGCGACCAGCTACCCCACCTCGAGCAGACCCGCTCCATCGCGCGCCGCTTCAACAGCCGGTATGCCGCCGGGCACAGCGTGTTCCCCGAGCCCGAGGCCCTGCTCAGCGACGTTCCCCTCCTGCTCGGGACCGACGGCACGAAGATGTCCAAGAGCAAGGGCAACGTCATCAACCTGCGCGACAGCGCCGATGAGACCGCCGCGCGAATCCGTCTGGCCCGCACCGACTCCGAGCGGCGCATCACGTTCGAGCCCGATCGCCGTCCGGAGGTCGCCAACCTCCTCACGATCGCCGCGCTCTTCCTCGAGCGCTCCCCCGAGGCGGTCGCGGACGAGATCGGCGACGGTGGCGCGCGGGCCCTCAAGCAGGTCGTCACCGAGGCCGTCAACCACTCCCTCGCCGGGCACCGGGCCCGCCGGGCAGACTTCGCCCGCGACCCGGCATACGTGACCTCGGTGCTACACGAGGGCAACGCCCGCGCCAACGAGGTCGCCGAGCGGTCGCTCGCCACGGTGCGTGCGGTGATGGGGATGAGCTACTGAGCCACGCGGCATACCGCTCGTCGGCGGAGGCGGACCGTTCGTCAGGCTACTGACGGGTAGCGACGAGACCTGCCTCACTCGGCTCTTGAAGGGCGACCTACCCTGCGTTTGAGTTGGTCCTCTGGACGTCGAGGGCGCCGAGCGCATCTCGACGCCGCCCCGACCACCACGACCCCCGCGCACCACCACGACCCCAGCGCACCACCGTCGATGCGAAAGGTGAACACCGTGAGCGAAGAGACGCTCGACAACCTCGTCAACGAGGGCCAGTCCTTCCCCCCGCCCCCCGCCTTCGCCGCCCAGGCGAACGGCACGGCGGACCTCTACGACAAGGCCGCCGCCGACCACGAGGGCTTCTGGGCCGAGCAGGCGCGCACGTACCTCACGTGGAGCACCCCGTTCACGCAGTCGCTCGACTGGAGCAACCCGCCCTTCGCCAAGTGGTTCGCCGACGGTGAGCTCAATGCGTGCGTCAACGCCGTCGACCGGCACGTCGCGCAAGGCCGCGGCGACAAGGTCGCGATCCACTTCGTCGGTGAGCCCGAGGGCGACACCCGCGACATCACCTACTCCGACCTCCACGCCGAGGTGCAGCGCGCCGCGAACGCCCTCGCCGACCTCGGGGTCTCCAAGGGCGACACGGTCGCGATCTACCTGCCGATGATCCCCGAGGCCGCGGTCGCGATGCTCGCGTGCGCCCGGCTCGGTGCGCCCCACTCGGTCGTCTTCGGCGGCTTCTCCGCGGAGGCCCTCCACTCGCGCATCGACGACGCCAAGGCGAAGGTCGTCATCACCGCCGACGGCGGCTACCGTCGCGGTGCCCCCTCGGCCCTCAAGCCGGCCGTCGACGCGGCGCTCGACCACGGCGACACGTCCGTCGAGCACGTCCTCGTCGTCAAGCGCACCGGGCAGGACACGGCGTGGAGCGACCGCGACGTCTGGTGGCACGACGCCCTCGAGCAGGCCGCCCCGACCCACGAGGCGCAGGCCTTCGAGGCCGAGCACCCGCTCTTCATCCTCTACACCTCGGGTACGACCGGGAAGCCGAAGGGCATCTTCCACACGACGGGCGGCTACCTCACCCAGGCGGCCTACACGAACGCCGTCGTGCACGACGTCCACCGCGACACCGACGTCTACTGGTGCACCGCCGACATCGGCTGGGTCACCGGCCACTCCTACATCGTCTACGGGCCACTGACCAACGGGATCACGCAGGTGATGTACGAGGGCACCCCCGACACGCCGCACCAGGGCCGCTGGTGGGAGATCATCCAGGACTACAAGGTCACGATCCTCTACACCGCCCCGACGGCCGTGCGCACCTTCATGAAGTGGGGCGCCGACATCCCGGCGAAGTTCGACATGAGCTCGCTGCGGCTGCTCGGCTCGGTCGGCGAGCCGATCAACCCCGAGGCGTGGCTCTGGTACCACAAGCACATCGGCGGCGGCCGCGCCCCGATCGTCGACACGTGGTGGCAGACCGAGACGGGCGCGATCATGATCAGCCCGCTCCCGGGCGTGACGACCCTCGAGCCCGGCTCGGCGCAGAAGCCGATCCCCGGCATCAGCGCCGAGATCCTCGACGACGAGGGCAAGCCGTTCACGACGCCCGAGCAGGTCGGCTACCTCGTGCTGACCAAGCCGTGGCCGTCGATGCTGCGCGGCATCTGGGGCGACCCGGAGCGCTACAAGGAGACCTACTGGTCGCGGTTCGGCGAGAAGTACTACTTCGCCGGCGACGGCGCGAAGTACGACGCGAACGGCAACATCTGGCTCCTCGGCCGCGTCGACGACGTCATGAACGTCTCGGGCCACCGCCTCTCGACCGCCGAGATCGAGTCGGCGCTCGTGTCGCACCCCAAGGTCGCCGAGGCCGCGGTCGTCGGCGCCAACGACGAGACGACGGGCCAGGCGGTCTGCGCCTTCGTCATCCTGCGCCAGGAGTTCGTCGAGGAGGCCGACGAGCCGGGTGAGGGCGGCGACCTCGTCAAGGAGCTGCGCAACCACGTGGCCAAGGAGATCGGCCCGATCGCCAAGCCGCGCTCGATCATGATCGTCAGCGAGCTGCCCAAGACCCGCTCCGGCAAGATCATGCGCCGCCTGCTCCGTGACGTGGCCGAGGGCCGCGAGGTCGGCGACGTCACCACGCTTGCCGACAGCTCGGTCATGGACCTCATCAAGACGGGCATGTCGAGCAGCTGACCGCCCGAGCACGTACGCCGCCCGCCTCACCCCCGTGGTGAGGCGGGCGGTGTGCGTGGTGCGAGGAGGCCGCTCGAGCGGGTCGCCACCACGACGTATGCCGTTCGCCCACGTCGCGCGGGCGGCCGGCGCTAGCGTGTGGCCGAAGCCAAAGACGTAGACAGTGCGCCGGCCGTCGTGCCCGAGAACCAGAGCCCCAAGACCCTGGCCGACGACCCGTGCCCCAAGACCCCTCGGAGGACCCTGACGTGAGCGACACCTACAGCGGCAACCGACCCCTCGGCGTCACGGTCCTGTCCGTGCTGACACTCCTCATCGGCGTCACCGACATCATCGCCGGGCTGCTCTTCGTCTTCACCCGCAACAACCGCGAGGTCCAGGCGTCGGCGCAGACCTCCGCCGAGGTCCTCCTCATCGCCGGTGTCGTCTACCTCGTCATCGGACTCATCTACCTCGCGGTGGCTCGGGGGCTCTGGCAGGGCAGCAACGGGTCTCGCATCGTCGTCAACGTCGTCTCGGTCATCAACCTCGCCGCGGGCGTCTGGCTGCTCACGCAGTCGGCCGGTTCGACGCGGCTGCAGGCGGCCATCTCGATCCTGCTCGCCGTCATCCTGCTGCTCATCGTCAACAGCGGCCGCGCCAAGGCCTTCTTCCTCGCCCGCTGACCGGCCTCAGCTCGCGCTCGTCGACGCCGACATGGCGGTCGACACGGCGGCCACCGGCGGGCCCCCTGACGCGTCAGCCCGGGCCACCCAGCCGCGCTCGTGCGCGGCCCAGCCGAGCTGGATGCGGGTCGTGGAGCCGGTGGCGTCCATCAACGAGCGGACCCGCCGTTGCACCGTGCGCAGCCCGACGTCGAGCTGGCGCGCCACCCGCGCATCCGAGGCCCCGGCGAGCAACAGCGACAGCACCTGCAGGTCGAACTCGTCCGGACCCGCCGCCAGCTCGACGACCTCGTCGGCGTCCGGCGTCGCCAGCACGAGCGGCCACGCCTCACGCCAGACCGACTCGAAGAGCGCCATGAGCGAGGCGACGAGCCCGGCGGCGTGGATCACCAGGGCCGACGGCTCCGCGCCCTCCACGTCGAGGGGTACGAGCGCGGTGCGGCCGTCGGCGACGACGAGCTTGGTCGGGACGCGCTCGACGACACGCACCTCCTCCTCACGGCGCAGCACGGCAGCGACGTTCGCCTGTGGCTCGTGCTCGAGGACGTCGCGTTCCAGGACGACGCGGTAGCGCACGCCACGAGCGGTGGCGACGTCCTCAGCCGCGTTCTCGTCAGCTCGGACCACGGACGGCCGATCGGTGACGAAGGCGCACACCTCGGACACCGCCCCGAGCTGCAGCTGGTGGAAGCGCTGCCCCACGGCACCGGCCCCGATGACCACCTCGACGAGGTCGTGCACGTCGACCGACGCCTCGGTCCGGTGCGCCTCGGCGAGGCGGGCTGCGGCGAGCTCGGCCTGCTCCAGCTCGTGGCGCCGGTCGTTGACGATGGCTCGCAGCGCCACACCCGGGGGCGCCGCGACCCAGCGCCCGGCAGCGACGGCGGACTCGGCAACGAGGCCTCGGGCACGCAAGGCGAGCACCGCCTGCTCGACGTCGCCGTCCGGCATGGTGCAGCGCCGGGCGAGGTCGGCGAGCTCCGTCGCACCGAGCCCGACGAGGGTCCGGTAGACCGTCGCCTCCTCGGGCGAGAAGCCGAGGGCGCCCAGCACCTCCATGTCGCCACCTCCCCACCGGCCGCGTGACCGCGCGGCCGCGTCTCCGCGTCTCCAGGCGGTGAGCACGGTGGCGACCCCGCGGGGACCGACACGAGGAGCAGGAGCTGTGACCACGGCCTCAGTAGAACCTGAGGGCCGCGACCGTGCTCCAGCCCGCCGGTGGCGGACCCCCGCCATGGCGCACAACCGCCGCCGGCCATTGTTCCGCACCGCGGCGCAGATCGGCACATTGGGGCGCACACCGGGTCACCGCGACCCGACCTCCCCATCCGCCCGATCCGTCATCACCCACCCACGGCGTGGTCCCTGCCAGCGAGGCCCACGCACCCACCCTTCGGAGGACCCATGCGCCCCAACTGGCGTACCACCCTGGGAGCAGCGACCGCAGCGGTGCTCGCCGCGACCGCCGCAGCTCCCACCCATGCCCTGGGCTCGAGCACGCCCGGCCAGGCCGACCGGCCCATCGTCGGCTCGGCGGAGTGGACGGCGTCAGGAGGCGCAGCCACCGGCGTCCCCGTCGGCGCGTCGACGCCCCGCACCGTCACCCTCGTCACCGGCGACCGCGTCGTCGTCTCCGGCGCCGGCACCGACTCGCCCTCTGCCGTCGTGCTCCCGAACGCCGATGGCACGACGCCGACCGTCGAGACCCGGCTCGTCGGGCGTGACCTCTACGTCTACCCCGAAGGCGCCGCAGCCGCCCTCGCCGCCGGGCGGGCCGACGAGGAGCTCTTCAACGTCACGGGCCTCATCGCCCAGGGCTACGACGACGCACACACGAAGAACCTGCCCCTCATCGTCACGTATGCCGCCTCCGTCGACGTCGCCCGGTCGGCCCCGCCGGCGCCTCGCGGGTCGGGCAAGGGCCGGGCGCTGCGGTCGATCGACGCGGTCGCGATGGCAGCCGACAAGGCGAAGGCGAAGGACTTCTGGGCCGACGCCACGAGCAGCAGGAGCGCCGCGGGGTCGAAGATCCGCAAGGTCTGGCTCGACCGCCGTGTCACGGCGCTGCTCGACGAGTCGACCACGCAGGTGAACGCGCCCGCGGCTTGGGCGGCCGGGCTGGTCGGCAGCGGCACGACGGTCGCCGTCCTCGACACGGGCGTCGACGGCCAGCACCCCGACCTGGAGGGGCGCGTCACCGACTCCAAGGACTTCACCGGCTCCCGCGGCGGGGCGCTGTCCGACCCCGACGGCCACGGCACGCACACCGCATCGACGGTCGGCGGTTCCGGCGCCGCGAGCGGCGGCCGTGAGAAAGGGGTCGCGTCCGGTGCTGACCTGCTCATCGGCAAGGTGCTCAACGACTCCGGCTCCGGCGCCTCGTCGTGGATCATCGCCGGGATGGAGTGGGCTGCCACGACCGAGCACGCTGACGTCGTGTCGATGAGCCTCGGCGCCTCCGGCGCGCCCGGTGACTGCACCGACCCGATCGCGTCCGCGGCGCAGGAGCTCTCCGAGTCGACGACGAGCCTCTTCGTCATCGCGGCCGGCAACGCGGGGCCGGGCACCAACACCGTGTCATCACCCGCCTGCGCCCCGGCCGTCCTCGCGGTCGGCGCCGTCGACAGCAGCGACAAGACGGCCTGGTTCTCGAGCCGCGGCCCCGCCGCCATCACCCACACCCTCAAGCCGGAGATCGCGGCGCCGGGTGTCGCGGTCCTCGCGGCCCGCTCGGGCGGGCGCGGCGACGACGCCTACGTCGCGATGTCGGGCACGTCGATGGCGACGCCGCACGTCGCCGGCGCCGCTGCGATCGTCAAGCAGGCCCACCCGACGTGGACAGGGGCCCAGCTCAAGGCCGCTCTCGTCTCGACCGCGAAGGCGGACGTGCCCGGCGACGTGCGTGAGACCGGTGCCGGGCGCCTCGACGTCTTCGCGGCGACCGCTCCCGCCGTGACGAGCTCCCCCGTCCAGGCGGGCACCTTCCCGTGGCCCCACACGGCGGCCCAGAGCACCACGGTGGCCGTGCCCTACACCAATCTCGGTGCGACTCCGGTGACCCTGTCACTGTCGGTGACCTCGGTGACCGGCGACGACGGCACGGCGCTCAAGTTCTCGCCTGCGTCCCTCCAGGCGGCCACCGTGACGGTGCCCGCCCGTGGCACCGTCACGGTGCCCCTTGCCGTCGACCCGTCCGTGAGACTCGAGGCGGCGCAGTACGGCGACGTCACCGGCCGCGTCGTCGCCACGACGCCCGACGGCCACACGGTCTCCACCCCGTTCAGCCTCTACGTGGCGCCCCAGACGGTGACCCTGACGATCCGCATGACCGACCGCCTCGGCCACCCGGCCGCCGGCAGCTCGTCGGTCGACGTCGTCAACACCGACTCGCCCCGCGGCGAGCGCCGCTACAACGCCGGCGCCGTCGAGCAGTCGTATGCCGTCCGTCCGGGCACCTACCTCCTCTCGGGTTTCGTCCAGTCTCCCGACGCCGAGCCGACCGCGCCGACGCTCGACTCGATCGCGTACTTCGCGCGCCCGGAGCTCACGGTCACCGGTGACACCACGGTCGACTTCGACGCACGCACGGCCCACGAGATCACCGTGAAGACCGACCAGCCGAGCGTGGCCCGCTCCACGACCCTGGCCTTCACCCGGCAGTGGTCGGACCAGTGGGTCCATGCCGGGTCGATGTCCGGTGGCTCGACCGTGCGCTCGGTCTTCGCCGACGTCCAGAGCAAGCCGCAGAACGGCACGTGGGAGCTCGGCACCTTCGAGCGCCGCCTCGCGCCGGCCGTCAGCTCGATGACGGCCGCCGGACTGACCCTGCACCCCACGGTGCCCGACCTCTCGGCAGCGGGCCTCGACGGCACGGGTAGCGCTCCCCTCGTCGACGGTGGCAGCGGCACGGCGACAGACCTCACGGCAGACAAGGTCGGCGGCAAGGTCGCCCTCGTGCGCCTCACCTCCGACTACGGCAACCTCACCGCCGGCATGGTCCGCGCCGCCCAGAGCGCCGGCGTCAAGGGGCTGCTCCTCTACCGGCCGGTCTCGGGCCGGTGGGCACCCTCGGCGGGGCTCGGCCCGGTGGGCGTGACGGCATACTCCCTGCCGGTGACCGAGGGCGAGGCCCTGCGCAGCGCCCTCGCGGCGGCCCCCTCCGGCCAGCTGACGGTCGCGTGGACCGCCACGGCGCGCAGCCCCTACGTCTACAACCTCGGTTTCACCGAGACGACGCCCCTCACCGACGACAAGACGTACGTCGTGCACGACCGCAAGCTCGGCCGTACCGACGCCACGTACACGGCCATGGGCCTCGCCGGGGCGTTCATCGACTACGTGCAGGCGCGCCGGCCCAGCGGGATCACGCTCGGCGTCTCGGGCTTCAACGCGGTGCCGGTCCCCGGCGCGCGTACCGAGTTCTACACCGACGGCGGCACGGAGTGGACGTCGTTCGTCATGTCGAGCCTGCCGTGGGGTGAGTCCATGCTCGGCACCTGGCACCGCTACCCCGAAGCCAGCGTCCGGACGGAGACGTGGCACGCCGGCGTCGTGTCCCCGACGGCGATCCAGGACAGGAACGGGGTCGAGAAGCTGACGGCCGAGCGCCAGGGCGACCTCATGGGCTTCGCGCCGCAGCTGTGGGGCGACGGCTTCGGGCACGTCGCCGCGCCGGGGGGCTTCGGCGACGCGGGCTCTCTCGAGCTGAAGAAGGACGGCCAGAGCATCGGCACCAGCCCCTTCCCCTCCGGCGTCTTCGAGGTCCCGGCCGGTGCCGGCCGCTACGAGCTGACGCTGAGCCAGTTCAAGCTCCCCTCGGCGGCTCCCATGTGGAAGCGCTCGATGCAGGTCACCACCACGTGGGGCTTCGACTCTGTGCTCGAGCCGGGCGTCTTCTCGCGCGGCCTGCCGCTGATCTTCCCGCGGGTCGCCCTGCCCGAGGACGGCGTCAAGACCGTGCCGGCGCAGGCCGGGCTCCTCCTGCCGGTCCGGCTCACCGGACACGCGGGCTACACGCCCGGCGCCATCACGTCGCTGCACGCAGCGACGTCCTACGACGGCGGCACGACGTGGACCGACGCGACCGTTCGACACACGGGCGACGACTGGGACGCCGTCGTGGACCACACGGGAGCGTCCGGCAAGACGGTGACGCTGCGCGTCACGGTCACCGACGCCAACGGGGCGACGGTCACGCAGCTGACACAGGCGGCATACGCCGTCCGCTGACGCCATCGAGAACGGCGAGCCGCCCAGTCCCACAGGGGGATCGGGCGGCTCGCCCGTGCTCGAAGGCGGGCACGCTCCGTCGCACTGAAGAACTCGGCGACGTGCCGGGCAAGTGCCGGGCCGAGGATCGCCTTGCCGCGGGCCACCGCCGTGATGGCACGGACGATCTCCGCCTGGTTGGAGCCCTCGAGCGGGCAGCCCTCAGGTCCCGGCCTGCATCGCAGCGAAGACCGTCGCGTCGTCCTCATTCATCGGCGGCGGTCGCGCACCGCCGCAATGGGTCGGTCACACCTATACGTCCGTTGACGTAGCGCGGTCTCGTGCAATGGACGGCGGCGTGAACGCCAGCCCAAAGCCATCCTTTCCCTGATCGCACCCCAGGGAGAGCTCATGAGTCCTGCACTGACCTTGCCCGACGTCTCGCGCGTGCTGCTGGGTGGGCCTGCCGTCAGGGCCCACGGACGGACAACCCTTTCTCGCCTCGGCCAGGTCTGCGCTCTCACCGGGGTCGGGACAATCGCCTACGTGCTGGTGGGCTACCCCGCGGTGATCATGGCATGGAGCCGGCTGAAGGGTGAGAAGACGAGCGCACCCCCGTTCGTCCAACCGGTGAGCATCGTGATCTCGGCTCACAACGAGGCTGAGGTGATCGGACCGAAGCTCGAGAGCCTCGCGCACGGGAACTACCCCTTGGACCAGCTCCAGGTGATCGTGTCGGACGACGGCTCGACCGATGGCACTGCCGACGTCGTGCGCTCGGTGGCACCTTGGGCGCAGATCGTCCGGGTGCGGGACCGCACGGGCAAGATGGGAGCGATGCAGCGTGCCATGCGCCGAGTGCGCCATGACATCGTCGTCTTCACCGATGCTGAGAACATCCTCGATCCACACGCTCTGACGGAGCTCCTGACCCCTTTCTGCGATCCGGACGTCGGGGCCGTCAACGGTGCCTTCCGCCCGGTGGGCGGCTCGGAAACGGTCGGCACAGGCGAACGGCTCTATTGGCGCTACGAGGATGCGATCAAGCGAGCAGAGGCCAACGTCGGGAGCCTGACGAGCATTCTCGGCGCCCTCTTCGCCATCCGGACCGATCTCGTCCCTCAACTGCCGGTGCAGCTGATCAACGACGACTTCTTCCTCGGTATGCACGTGGCCCGCCGGGGGTTCAAGGTCGCCTACGCATCAGGCGCAGTCACCTGGGAGAGCGGTGCCGCCTCGTTGACGGGTGACGCCGTCAGACGTGCTCGAATGACGGCCGGCCGCTGGCAGACCGTCCGCCACTGGCGTGAGATCCTCCCCATCCACTCCCCAGTGGTGATGTGGCAGGTCCTGTCCCACAAGTACCTGCGCCTTGCCCTGCCCTTGGCAATGGGTGCAGCCCTCGTCGGTTCGGCCGCCGAGGTGATGGCCCAACGGTCAGGATCACGAGGCCCAACCCGCGCCCAGCTCCTGCTCGGAGCGCAGCTGGGTGGCTACGCGATGGCTTTGGCCGCCGACCGGATTCCGTCGGAGCTCGGTCCGCTGCGGGGTGTGGCCCAAGCCCTGAGATACCTCGTGCGCAGCAATCTGGCCTCAGCGGAGGGGTTCTGGAAGTTTCTGAGAACGCCCGAGGACCTGGCTCTCTGGGATCGCGTCGACAAGATCGATCGCGCCGCTTGAACCAAGGGTGCATGCCCGGGCGATCAGTCGCGATCTCCTCGTGAGCGGGCAGCGCAGCGAATCCCTCATCTTTGGGTGAGCATTTCGCCTGATCTGGTGACGCACGCCTCATCGTCGCGCGCCTTCTCCTCACTGCGGGACCTCTACGTCACTTGACGTATGCCGCACTACTACCAGCGGCGGGTCCGTTGGAGCGTGGCCGGCTCCAGTCTTCTCGCATCACGGCAAATCGAGGAGGACATCATGGCGCTTGCACCGACCCTGCTCAACAAGGGCAGGCGACGCACCCCTGGACGCCACCGGCGTCCGCGTGGCGTTCAGATGCACACCTCCCTCGTCGCCGCGACTGTGCTCCCCACCCCCGGACCGTCTGCGCCCCCTGTGGCGGTCCGGGTGGTGGGGCCCCTGGCGCCGGAGGCGGCGTCGGAGATGTGCGTGTGGTTGTCGAAGTACCCCGTGCGGCCCCGTCGTTCGGTCCGTCGATACGAGAAGCTCAAGAGACTGACGGACCTGACAGTGGTCGTCGTGCTCGCCCCGTTGTGGCTGCCTCTGATGGTGCTTGTCGCTGCGGGAATCGCGTTCTCGAGCCCAGGAGCACCGGTCCTGTTCACCCAGAAGCGGACCGGCCGCGACCTTCGTCGCTTCGTCATCTACAAGTTCCGGACGATGGTCCCCAATGCCGAGGAGCTGAAGGCCCAGCTTGCGCACCTCAACCTCCGCACGTGGCCTGACTTCAAGGTGGATCCCGACCCCAGGGTCACCGGCTTCGGCCGGTTCCTGCGGTGCACGAGCCTTGACGAGCTACCACAGCTGTTCAACGTCCTGAAGGGCGACATGTCG
Source organism: Humibacillus xanthopallidus (assembly GCF_006716675.1). Lineage (GTDB taxonomy): Bacteria > Actinomycetota > Actinomycetes > Actinomycetales > Dermatophilaceae > Humibacillus > Humibacillus xanthopallidus_B. The sequence continues at coordinate 1,043,902 of NZ_VFPM01000001.1, forward strand.
CTCGTGGGCCCTCGACCGACCAGCCTTGCGCCCGAGGCGTACGAGCAGTGGCAGTTGGCGCGGTTCGGCGGACCTGTGGGCCTGACCGGGGTGTGGCAGGTCGCCGGCCGCGCACACCCGTCGTTCGTTCAGCGCGTTCAGCTGGACCTCGCCTATCTCGATCGGGCCTGCTGGCGCCTCGACCTCGAGATTCTCGTGCGCACGGTCCCGGAGCTGCTGCTCCGTAAGGGCACCTGACTCCACGGCCAGAGATTCCGTCCAGCGCGTCCCGACCGTCCGGGTCGGATCCGACGCCTCATCCGACGTCAAGGAGAGGAACCCCCACCATGAAGGCAGTCGTCACCGGTGCCGCCGGATTCATTGGGAGCGCACTGTGCCACTCGCTGTTGGCCCAGGACGCCCACGTCGTTGGCATCGACAAGTTCACCCCGTACTACTCGCCGGAGCAGAAGTGGCGCAATGTCGCTGGACTCCAACGAGATCCGCGCTTTCGCCTCGTGGTGGAGGACGTGGTCGACGCCGACCTTCCCGCCCTCTTCGGCGATGCAGACGTCGTCTTCCACCTCGCCGGTCAACCCGGCGTGAGGACGAGCTGGGCAAAGGGTTTCGACGAGTATGCATACGACAACGTGTGTGCCACGCAGAGGGTCCTGGAGGCAGCGCGTGAACGCGGCGGTCTTCGCGTGGTCTACGCCTCGAGCTCCTCGGTCTATGGCAACGCCGTCTCGTACCCCTGCCGCGAGACAGACCTGCCGGCGCCCTTCAGCCCCTACGGTGTCACCAAGCTCGCAGGTGAGCACCTCGCGGTGCTCTATGCGAAGAACTACGGAGTCCCGACGGTGTCCCTGCGGTTCTTCACGGTCTACGGGCCGGGACAGCGTCCCGAGATGGCCATGGCACAGATGATCGAGGCAGCCCTCACGGGCAGCACATTCAACCTGTTTGCCGCCGCGGGGGCCATCCGCGACTTCACCTACGTCGACGACGTCGTGCGGGCCATCATACTCGCGGGGACCGTCACCGACCTGCCCCCGGGACTCGTCGCCAACGTGTGCGGCGGAGAGCCTGCCACGATGGTCGAAGTCCTCGAGTGCCTTCGCGGCATCCTGAGGGAGGACTTCCCTGTGACGACATCTGCGTCGGTTGCCGGTGACGTGCTCCGAACCGGTGGTGACAGCGGTGTCGCACAGCACTACTTGGGGTGGAGGCCGCGCACGCGACTCGCGGACGGGCTGCTCCAACAGGTGCTGCGGCGGCGCCGTGAGCTGGATGTGACCGCCCCACGAGTGGACGGCTGGGGCTCCCCTGTTGCTGCCGAGCCCGCCCCGGCCATGGTGGGACCGGCTCCGGTCGCTGCTGGTCTGGACTGAGCCGTCACGTGTTGCCTCACCTGCCGACCGCGGGCGTGCTACTCGTGGACCTCGCCCGCTCCAGCGGCGGCGCGGAGACGCGAGTTGTCGACACTGCCAAGGGGCTTCACGACAGAGGCCACGAGGTGGCCGTGGTCTGCCTCAAGGGGAGCCGACTGGCGGACGCGGTGCGTCAGGTCGATGTCCCGGTGTTGGCTGTAGCGCGATCGAAGAAGGACCCGCGCCTCGTGTTCGCGCTCCGGCGCCTGCTGCGCGAGCACGATGGCTGGGTTGTGGACGTGCACAACGCACAGTCGCAGCTCGCCGTCCACCTGGCGGGGAGGGGGAGACTGCCGTCCGGACGCCTCGTCGCAACCATCCACAGTGAGTACAGGGAGTCGGAACGACGACCGTTGGGCTTCTCGGCGCACGAGGCCGTGCTCAGACGTACGATTCGATCCGGATGGCGTCTGGTCGCCGTGACGACGAGCGTCCGTCGCAATCTGGAGGAGTTGGGTGCCGCGACCGGCGACATCGACGTCATCTGGAGCGGGATCGCGGGGCGTCGGTGCGCCGCGGCGGCGGGCGGCAGCACCGTCCGCGAGCAGCTCGGCCTCAGGCCACATGATTTCCTGGTCGTCGCCGTCGGGCGCATGGTCGCCGTCAAGAACTTCCAGTTGGCGATCCGCGCGATCCATCAGTTGCACAACACCCTCCCTGCCGCGCGGTTGCTGCTCGTAGGCGACGGACCAGAGCGTCCCAAGCTCGAGCAGCTCGCCCGCGATCTGTCCGGACCATCCGACCTCGTGCGCTTCGCTGGGCACCGCGACGATGTTCCCGATCTCCTCACTGCCGCCGATGCGATGGTCATCACCTCGACGACTGAGGGCCTGCCATATGTGCTGCTCGAAGCTGCAGCAGCTCGCACTCCGGTCGTGAGCACCAGGGTGGGCGCCATGGCGGAGGTCTTCGGTGACGGAGCCGTGGCCTTCATTGCAGCGGGCGCGGAGAAGCAACCTGCCGGAGCACAGCTCGTCGCCGATGAGCTGTTGTCACTTGCCCGGTCCCCCTCGCGACGGGAGCTCATGGTGGCGCGCGCCGAAGCTCTCCAGCGAGACCGCCTCAGCCTGAGCTCCATGCTGACGGCGACGCTCCGGACGTACCACCTGACCAGCGGCCCGCAACCGGAGCCGACCCCGATCACTCTGGAGATCAAGGCATGACGAGTCATCACCAGGAAGCTGGCCACGTCGACCGCCGCCCCGCACCTCGGGAGGAGATGCTGTCGACCTCCGGCACCGAAGGGCTCCATCCGGCGCCATTGCGGACACTCGGCGGTCCCCCTCCAGCGCAGGAACATGGCATACCCGGGCGCCTGGTTCTCTGGACGCTGCGTCGATTCTGGTGGCTCATCCTTCTCACGGGGTTGCTGTTCGGACTGCTGGCGGTGGTCGGCCTCCGCTCGACGAACCCCGGCTACGAGTCGCAGGCACGTCTGCTCGTCGGCCAGCTGACCGGCTCGACGGACTCGTTGCGGGCGTCGGCGTCCTTGGGGCAGACGTATGCGGACGCACTTGGTTCCGAAGCCGTGCTTCGACGTGTCGGCGCTGCCGCCGGGCTTCCCGACGGTTCGGCCGACAAGCTGCTCGCCGCGGCCGACGTGACCTTCAACGACAAGTCCCGCATCCTCAGCATCGTGACCACCTGGCCCGACGCCGCGACCGCTCACCGGCTCACCGGCCTCTTGGTCGAGGAGGTCGAGCGACTGAAGGCGAAGGGCCCGTCGACACCGGGTGTGTCGGACCCCACTCCTGACGTGCGCGCGCAGGAGAACACTCGTGAGGCGAGTGGCGTCCTCACCCTCATCCAGGCGGCCACCCTGCCGGACCGCACCATTGAAACGCACCAGTCGGCCATCGCGATGCTGGCGGCCGTGGCGGGAAGCCTGGTTGCCTTCACTCTGCTGTGCTTCTCCGTCGCTCAACGGCACCGGCGGTGCACCCGGGTGCGATCGGTCATGGCGCCCTCCGACTATCTGGGCAGCGTGACGCGCAGTCGCCGCACCCCCGCCCGTCACGACCCGCCGACCGCCCTTCTCGGTCGAGGACGTCGGGTCCATGAGTACGCGGAGATCGCAGCTCGCATCGAGGTGCGGGCGACGACCTTCCCCCTGGACTCGCTCTGCGTCGTGGGAACACGAGGAGGCCCGAGCGCTGCAGAGGTGGCGATCAACGTGGCGGCGGTGCTTGCCATGCCCGGTCGCCCCGCATCCGTGGTGGACCCGACGGACAGCGTCCACTCCATCCGACTCACTCGGACCCACCAGTCCGTGGTGCAGGTGGGATATCCGCAGGAGGAGAGCGACATTGCAGAACGCTTGATGAGCTCGTCGGGCAGCCGAGGCGAAGATCTGCTGGTGCTGACCCTCCCGTCGCTCGTGTCTGCACTTGCAGGCCCCTGGTGGCTCAGCGCGAGCAACGGGGTGGTCCTCGTCGGTTCCTACGACGATCCGACGGTCGAGCGGGACGTGCTTGACTCCATGGACGCCATCGCCCGGCGCGGCGGCCGATTGATCGGCGTCATCCTGCTCCGCGCCGGACGTCCGATCTCGCGATTGCTGACACCACCCGAGAACATCACTGACGCATGAGGCCCCCATCCCGTCGACCCCACCTCCAGAGTGGTTCACCGTGATCGCATCGATCACCGCGCTCCTTGCCGTGACTGTGGCACTCGTCCTCGTTGCGCTGCTCGTCGCATCTCTCGCCCTCACCGGCCCCGACTGGGTGACGGCGGTGGCGGTGGGGATGCTGTTCCTCAATGTCGGGGTGCTGGCGACCCTTGCTGGCGGGTCGTCGATCACCCCGATGCTGCCCTACCTGCTCCTGCTGCTGCCCGCGCTCTACCAGGTTCTCGTCAACCGTGCACCGGTGATCTGGGGATGGCCGATGACAGCCATGCTCACATTCGCACTGGTCGCCGCTCTCTCCACGGTGGTCTCGTCCCGGCCGGGGGACAGTTTCCCCACTCTCGTCCAGTGGCTGCTGGAGGGACTCATCTTCTTCTTCGCCCTCACCAACAGCATCCGCACGCTTTCCGCCTTGCGACGCTGCATCCAGGCTCTCGTGGTGGCTGGAGCAGTGGTCGGCCTCTTCGTCGCCTACCAACAGCGCCAGGGCAACTTCTACGACACCTACCTCGGGCTGGCTCAGGTCTCGGCGCCGTACGACATCACCTCGTCGTCGTCCTCCGTGCTCTCTGACGGAGTGGCGGACGGCAGTTTCCGCGCGGCCGGAATGCTGGGAGAGCCCAATTTCTTCGCGATGGTAATGACGGCCCTGACTCCATGGGCGGCATACCTGGTCATCACCGCGCGGGGTCTGGCGAGGCGAATGGCCTGGGCCATTGCGGGGATGCTCGCGAGCTACGCCGTCTTCGTCACGTACTCGAGGGGGGCTCTCCTGGCTGCCGGAGCGGTGCTCGTCCTGCTGGCACTCTGGGGCGTGCTGCCCCGCAAAGCCCTGATCTATCTCAGTGCGGCCGGCGCGTTGGCCGTCATGGCCGTTCCAACGCTGGCGGATCGCCTTGCGACACTTGGCAGCCTCGCTGGCGGAGGGCCGAGTGAGGACGCTTCTGCAGCGGGGCGGCTCTCCGAGGTCGAAGCGGCGTGGAACGTCTTCGCAACTCACCCGTTCGTGGGGGTCGGGCCGGGGCAGTTCCCCCTGTACTACCAGCGGTACGTCTCCCTGACCGGGGGGAGCGTTCACAGCGGAGAGGGAGCACGCAACGCCCACAACATCGTCCTGGGTCTTGCCGCCGACATCGGGCTGCTCGGGCTGGGAGCCTTCGTCATCCTGGTGACCGTCGTCGTGGTCGGCCTCGCCCGCGCCCGGAGTCACACGCGGCTGCGCGGTGTGGCCACAGCCGCGCTCGTGTCCGTCTGCTTCTACCTGGGCTGCAGCGCATTTCTGCATCTCGCCTACGCCAGGTATCTCTGGCTCTACCTCGCGCTGTCGACCGCGATCATCAGCCTGGCCCTCGGAGAGGACACGACGGATCCACCGACAGGCAGCCAGCTTCGCGATGCGGAGGCCGAAGACCCAGGAGCGCCGAGTGGACCAGCACGACACCGGCTCCAAGGAGCGGAACTTCCGCTGAACGGCCCACGATGAAGGACGCGCAGGCTGTGACGTCCCCATCGTCAGCCGGGACCACGTCGACACACTCGGCGCTCCGTGGCTCCTCACTCCTTCTGCTCGGCCGCCTTCTGGCGATCGGCACGGGCGTCGTCATCCAGGTCCTCATTGTTCGCTACCTGCCGCAGTCGGCATTCGGCGCGTTCTCGTACTGCATCGCCCTGACGACACTGCTCACTGTCGTGGTGTCCCTCGGCATGGAGCAGACCATGTCTCGCTTCGCCGCGATCTATGACGAACGAGGCCAAAGAGACCAGTTGGCGGGGGCCATCCTCTTCTACCTCGCAGTCGTCGTCGTCCTCGGCGGGCTAACGGTGGCCGCGGCGATTCTCGGTCGGGAACAGCTCGAGCGCACCGTCATCCAGGACCGTCAGAGCGCCGAGCTGCTCGGCATCATGGTCCTCCTGGCTCCGCTGCAGGCCATTGACACCCTGAGCAGCACCCTCTTCGCCGTCCACGGTCGTCCCGGAGCCATCTTCTGGCGCCGCTACGTCATCACCCCCGTCCTGCGGATCGGGGTCGTTGCCGTCATGCTCATGACGCAAGAGTCGGTCTTCGTCCTGGGCGTGGGCTATGTGGCGGCGACCGTCGTGGGGCTGCTCATCTACCTCCCCCAACTCTGGGCCCTGCTTCGGGAGCGGGGCGTCATCGCCAGGGGAACACGGCCGGTACTTCCTGTGCGACCGCTGCTCGCGTTCACCAGCTCCGCGGTCTTCGCCGACCTGCTGGCCATCACGCTCTTCGCGTCGGATGCCGTGATCGTGGGCTGGATCTCCGGGCCCGAGGAGGTGGCAATGCTGCAGGCCACCCAGCCCCTGGCGAGCGGCAACCTCGTCATCTTCTACGCCCTCATCCCCTTGTTCATCCCGGCCGCGTCCCGCTTGTTCGCCGGCGGCGACCGCCCAAAGGGTGAGCAGCTGTATGCGACATGCTCCCTGTGGGTGGCCGTCTTCACCTTCCCCGTGGCCGCGCTCACCATCGGGTGCGCGGCCGTCGTCACGGAGACCCTGTTCGGCCAGCGCTATGCCGATGCCGCCGTCATCCTCGCCATCATGTCGGTGGGCCAGTACCTGCTCGCTGTCTTCGGGCTGGGTGGCCTCACCCTCAAGGCGCACGGCACCCTCCGCAGCCTTGGAGTGGCGAACGTCCTCGTGACCGCGATCAACCTAGGTGTGAACATCGTCCTCGTGCAGCACCTCGGCGCCTTGGGCGCTGCCGTCGGCACGACCGTGACCATTGGCCTGCTCACCCTCGTCAAGTTCTTCATCGTGCGCCGCGAGCTGGGCATGTCACCCGTCGACCGACGGCTCACGCGAGCGCTGCTCCAGGTCGTCGCTCTCACCGGCACTCTGCTGGTCATCAATGTCGCTCTTCGCCCAGGCCTGGGCGTCGACATCGTCCTCGTCGTGCTGGCTTCCGTCCTTCTGCTCTGGACCAGCCGTCGCGACCTGGCACTCCTCCACGTCTTTCCCGAGGTCGCCAGGGTACCGCTCCTTCGCGCGCTGTTCCGCGGGCCGTGAGGCGCAGCCGGACGAACGAAGGACGGCGAGCGCTGGCGGGCTCGGCCGGCATCGCCGTGCTGCTGGTGCTGTGCTCGTGCCAGGGTCCCGGCGCCGGCGACCGGGACGTCACCGTCCCGTCCGGGCGCCCAGCAAACGTGCCCAGCGCTGGTGTGACGGGGTGTTCCGGGGCCCGGCCGTACGCCGACACCAGCCCCTGGAACACCCCCATCCCACCCAACCCCACGATCGACCCACAGACCCCCACCTACCAGAACACCCTCACCACCACCGGCCTCACACTCACCAGCGACGTCGACCAGTACACCATCGGCCTCTACTGCGTCACCCCCGACACCACACCCACCACCGTCACCTTCTCCGGCTACTACTCCGACTACACCTCCGGCACCCGAGTCAGACACGGCTACGCCCCCACCATCACCAACCTGCCCATCCCCACCACCATCACCCCACCCACCGGCACCGACGCCCAACTCGTCATCTGGGACCAGAACGCCGGCATCGAGTACGGCTTCTGGCAGTTCGCCTGGACCAACGGCCACGCCACCGCCACCAACGGCTACGCCATCCGCACCGACACCACCTCCGCCGGACGCTTCGCCGACGGCCTCGCCGGCCGCGGAGCCGGACTGCCCTACCTCGCCGGACTCGTCCGCCCCACCGACATCGCAACCGGCCACATCGACCACGCCCTCGCCTTCGCCTACCCCTTCCCCTCCCACCAATACACCTACCCCGCCTCCAAAACCGACGGCAAAGGCACCACCGGCACCGACCTGCCCGAAGGCACCCGCCTCCAGCTCGACCCCACCCTCACCACCACCGACCTCACCAACCTCGGCCTCACCCCCACCGCCGTCATCATCGCCCAAGCCCTCCAGCGCTACGGCATGTACGTCGTCGACAACTCCGGCTCCGCCAAGGTCTACCTCCAAGACCGCACCTCCGCAGCCTGGGACACCACCACCACCCGCACCATCCTCAGCACCATCCCCTGGAACCGATTCCGCGCCGTCGGCGCACCGGGCAGGTCGGCCTTGCCCCCCGGCTCCACGGCGGGCGCGACATCCGGTGCTCCCTGAGATCAGGACCGATCTGCACCCAGCGCCACTCACGTCGTGGGCATGAACCTGGAGTCGATGTGGATCTCGTCCGCTGTGGCGTCCAGCGTGTTCGTGCTCGCCATGACTCCCACCCGGATCGTCGTGATGTCCACCGTCGTGGGCACCGGGGTGCTCGACGTCCGCGCGAAGGGGGTGCCGAACGGCTGGCCGGCCTTCGTCACGAAGCCCTCGAGCAGGATGCTGCCGTCCGACACCCGTCGCTGGTGAAGAGCCAGTCGATAGGTCACCCCCGCCAGCAGCTTGACGCCGGTACCGATAGTCGTGTTGTAGTTGCGCAGCAGCAACGTGCCGTCCGCCTTGAGCCACAACGACCCTGTGGTGGGGGCTGTCCCGCCAGTTCCATTGAGCGACTGGACAATACGGGTGTCACCGGTCGCGAGAGCATTGACCCGGAAGGTGAGCGTCACATAGGTCTCCGGAGCCTGGGTCGGCAGCCGTTGCTCGAGGTAAGGGGCCGTCGTCCCGGGTCGGAACCGCGCCGAGGCCGAGTCCACGAGGGGAGCGGCGGTCTCGAGGGTGACCTGGCCGGCAACGGTGGTGGCGCCCAGGGGCCCCGTCAAAGACCCTCCCTCGAACGTGAGGTCTGCTTGACGCGCCCCGAGCACCACTGAGCTCCAGGCAGAGGCCGATGCCCCGACCGCTCTGACGCGGTACCACGCCACCCCTTCACTCGAGGCGTCGGAGTAGCTCGTCGTCCCGGCCGGAAGTGCCCATGTGATGGGTGCCGAGAAGTTGTTGGTCGACGCGCGCTGAAGCTCGAACCCGGTCTCGTCATTCGACTCGTCCTTCCAGGTCAGGTCAGTTTGCGACGGGCTGACGGGTGTTGCGACGAGCCCCGACGGCGCGGCGGGCGGCGGTGCGGGCGTCGTGATGCTCTGCGCAGGCGCCGGGGCGCTCGGCCCGTTCGAATTCGTGGCAAGGACCTGGTAGGTGTAGGTCGTGGAGGCCGCGACCGTCGAGTCGAGGTAGGTGGTGGTGGCAGGTGGCAAGGTGGCAAGCGTCATCCACGTAGTGCCGCCGTCGGTCGACCGTTGGACGCCATATGAGGCCTCGTCCGTCGCCGTGTCGGTCCACTTCAGCTGCACAGCCGTTCCGGACATCCCCACGGTAAGACCTGTTGGACTCGACGGCGGCAACGTCATGCTCGCCGGTGCCGGTCCTCCGACGATGTGAACGGAGTCGATGTTTGCGTCGAGCACCGGAGGCGTCGTCGAGGAGTTGCTCGTGGAGCCCAGGCGGACCTTGTCGGCCTTGCCGGTGAAGGTCGCAGTGGTGGTCTGCGCAAAGGGCGCCCCCAGGTCGGTGCCCTCGGGTGCCACCCACGCGGCGAGGACGCCATTTGTTCCGGTTCCACGGTTCTGCATGAGGCGAACGTGATAGGTCCGGCCCACCTCGAGGAGCTGGCTGGCGTTGCCGATCGGCGGGGAGCCGTTTCGCAGTCTCAGGGCCACGCCGCCGGTCACGGGGTTGAGCATGAGGTTGCCGACGTCCGTGATCTGCGAGCTGACGACAGCGACCCTGACCGCATATGCCGGCGCGACATTGAGACGCAGCGACAAGTCCACCGTGACGGCGTCGACAGCCGTCATCGGCTGGTCGATGTAACTGCCGGCATTGCTGATCCTGGCGGACTGGGCTCCAGTCACCGGCGTCACCGTGTCGAGCGAGACCGATCCGAAGGACCTCATCGCGCCATCCGCACCGACCACCCCTGCACCTTCGAACCCCATGCTGATGTCAGCCGTGCAGTCAGGCCTGAAGGGCGGCAGCGTGGGCGGCGGGGCGATCCCCGCCAGTGCATCCATCACGACCACGGTCGCCCGATCGAGGGCAGGGTCGTACAGCGACGACTGCCGAGTAGGGTCGCGCGGATCCGCCTTGTCCACGAGGCCCCACGGCCAGGACATGGTGCCGGCCGCGAAGACGAGCGCCCCGCTGGGCGCCGTGTACGCGGCCGCGTTGCTCGTCCCGGTGATCTTGTCGGAGCCGGTGAATGGCGACGCCCCCACCAGCGCGAAGCCGGTGTTGGCCGGCGGGCCGTAGTGGCAGGAGTATGCGTCAGCCTCGTAGCCGACCAGCCCTGGGAACCGTGACCCCACCACCACGGCCGCGGTATCCCAGGGCCAGCCCGAACCGACCTGTGGGACGAAGTCGGCATTCAGCGTCGAGCGGTCCGTCGAGCCCAAGAAGGAAACCCCCATCAACGACTGCGCGGGCCGGTTGACGGGTGGGTCCTGGAAACGGACCGTCCGAAGCGTTGGGTCAGCGATCGGGTCCAGGGTGCTGTAGCTGTTGTTGGGCGTGTTCTTGTAGACCACGAGCGTGCGGGCAGGGACGCCGCTGCTCGACGTCTCGAGGCGAGACTGCCAGTAGACGTCGTTGCCTCCGAAGAAGCCGATGTTCACCCCCTGGTCCCGCGCCTGCTCGAAGCCGTCGAACATCTGCTTGGTCCAGTACTCGTCGTGCCCGACCGACAACAGTCCACGGTGACCGAGAAGCTGCTGGGGATTCGTGCTGACGTCGACGTCGGTCGTGTACGTGAGGTCGTAACCCTTCATCTCGGCCCAGCGGATGAAGTAGCCCTCCCAGCTCCAGTCCGGGTCCAGGAGGCTCCCGCCGCCTGTGCAGGCATAGGGCCGGTCGAAGGAGACCTTCACGGCGCGGGGGGTGCCGGTGAGGGTCTTGACGGGAGAGCTCTGTGAGTCGTAGAGATTCTTGCCAGTGGCGGGCGTGCCCTTGCAGCCGACCTGTCCGTCATTGGGGTAGTTGTTGTACGCCTGATACGTCAGGACGCTCTGTTTGAAGAGGAGCGCCGAGTGCCGAGCGTCGTCCCTGACAACGAACTGCGCGTAGTTCTGGTAGCCAGCCGCGTTGGTGAGCAGGACGAGGTAGACGCCGCTCGTCCACGTGCTCGGGACATCCACGTGGAGGCTGGTGGACCAGCCACACTCGATCAGACCGGTGTCCGGCTGAGGACTACATGCAGGCTGCTGGATGCCGGGCACGTCCGCCATCGTCTCGATGAGTCGAGCACCCTTGCCGCCGTAGTAGCCGAGGCGAAAGACCTGCGCTGAGAAGGTCTGCGGGGGGTTGACAGAGACCTTGAGGTCGACCGCTTCGCCGAGGTTGACGCTCGTCGCAGACGCATAGCCCTTGATCTGTTGGCCGACATCGTCGGCCACGGGCTGCCCGTTTGCGCCGAGGACCCAGCCGTCGGACCCCGGCAGCGCGTTCTCCGTCACAACGGGGTTGTCCGGCGTCGACAGCGGCAGGCTCTCAGCGACAGTCGTGGCAGAAAGGCCGAGGACGGACAGGACTGCCGCGATGGCCACGAGGGCGAGCCACGATGGGGACAGGCGAGTGGGCATGCCGAACTCCGCGCATTCGAGACGGGAAAGTCGCGACGCACTTGTTTGGTCCCCGATGCCACTTTGACGCAGCAACCTCGAAAAGCGCCGCGCCCCCTGCTCTGCAGGCTATCAGGAGCAGTGGTCCGGGCACTCAGTTCGAGAAGATCTGCCCACCTATTGAGTTTCAAGTTGCGCCACCACGCGGCAGGTTCAAGACTTCGCCATGACACAGCCGGGCACACCCGCCGGCATCGAGGCGGTCCATGTCGCCCAGAGCCCACGAAGCCGCGCGGCACAGGCAGTCGGATGCGATGCGGAGCCCACTCCTCTCTGCAAGGACACGTCGTGAATCCCACGAATGCGCTTCGGAGGCCAGCAGCCGCGGGGGTGGCGGCGTTGTGCACCGTCCTCATCGGGGCAGCGACCTACTCGACAGCAGCCTCGGCCACACCGACCGCCACGACGGGCTCCGGCCTGACGGGGTGTTCCGGGGCCCGGCCGTACGCCGACACCAGCCCCTGGAACACCCCCATCCCACCCAACCCCACCATCGACCCCGCCACCGCCACCTACCAGAACACCCTCACCACCACCGGCCTCAAACTCACCAGCGACGTCGACCAGTACACCATCGGCCTCTACTGCGTCACCCCCGACACCACACCCACCACCGTCACCTTCTCCGGCTACTACTCCGACTACACCTCCGGCACCCGAGTCGGACACGGCTACGCCCCCACCATCACCAACCTGCCCATCCCCACCACCATCACCCCACCCACCGGCACCGACGCCCAACTCGTCATCTGGGACCAGAACGCCGGCATCGAGTACGGCTTCTGGCAGTTCGCCTGGACCAACGGCCACGCCACCGCCACCAACGGCTACGCCATCCGCACCGACACCACCTCCGCCGGACGCTTCGCCGACGGCCTCGCCGGCCGCGGAGCCGGACTGCCCTACCTCGCCGGACTCGTCCGCCCCACCGACATCGCAACCGGCCACATCGACCACGCCCTCGCCTTCGCCTACCCCTTCCCCTCCCACCAATACACCTACCCCGCCTCCAAAACCGACGGCAAAGGCACCACCGGCACCGACCTGCCCGAAGGCACCCGCCTCCAGCTCGACCCCACCCTCACCACCACCGACCTCACCAACCTCGGCCTCACCCCCACCGCCGTCATCATCGCCCAAGCCCTCCAGCGCTACGGCATGTACGTCGTCGACAACTCCGGCTCCGCCAAGGTCTACCTCCAAGACCGCACCTCCGCAGCCTGGGACACCACCACCACCCGCACCATCCTCAGCACCATCCCCTGGAACCGATTCCGCGCCATCACTCCCGACCTGACGCCCACCCCCACCTCGACCTCGACCTCCACCTCGACGTCCACCGCCACGCCGACCTCCACCTCGACCTCCACCGCCACGCCGACCGCCACCAACACAGTCCCCCCCTTGGTGGCGGACATGACCTTCGAAGCGCGCAGCCTCACAGGCGCGAGCGGCGCCTCCTATGTCGACGGCCCGGTGCAGCTCCAGACCGCGACCCCGATCGCGGGCGTCGCCTCGGCGCGCTTCCCAAGAGGCAGCACCGCAGCCGCCTACCTGGAGCAGCGCTTCACGTCGTCGTCGGAGCACTGGGTCGATCTCACGCTGCGCGTGAACACTCTCGCGAGCGGGGACACGAGGATCGTGCAGTCCCTCAATGCCACGGGTTCAGGCACGGTGACCACCGGATCGTTCTGGCTGAGGGCGGACGGCACGCTGCTCCTGCGCAACTACAACACGACCATCGGCTCGCCAGGCCCCAAGCTCGCGGCTCGCACCGGCTACCGGCTCCGCCTCCACCAGCGGACCAACGCGGACGGGACGATCCTGCTCGAGGGTTTCGTCGCCCCCGTGGGATCGGCCTTCTCGACGCCGTTCGCATCGGCCGCCTCGCTGAGCGCCCCCACGACCAGTGTCGCTGTGGTGAGAGTCGGCAGCATGGCCAGCAACAACACCCTCGACGCCACCGCCGACGACGTGCGCATCTCCGTGGGGCCCACGTCTCCCTGAAGCGGGGGCGCCTCCCCAACAGCGCCGATCTCACTCTCGCAGCCGTAGAGGCCAGGTCTTGCTGTCAGCGTGCTTGGTCATGAGCGCCGCCGCTTCGAGGCGCGAGTGCACGCCGAGCTTAGCGAGGAGGTGCTGCACGTGGGTTCGTGCTGTTGCGTGACGAATGCCGAGCTCGCACGCGATCTGTTTCGTCGTCAGCCCACGCGTCAGGCACTTCAAGACGTCCCACTCGCGCTCAGTGAGGAAGCGCAACGACCACAACGGCCCCTTGGCACTCGGCGCTGCGAGCGCCTGCTGGAGAAGACGGGCGTCTACCGCGACCTGCCCGCGTGCCGCGCGGGCGAGAGCGTCACAGATCTCGTCGATGGACCGCGTCTTGCTCACAAAACCGGTAGCTCCTGCCGCGAGAACCCCCGCCACGACGCCGGGCTCCGAGCTCGCGGAGAGAACGACCACGTGAGTCCGCGGACGACACGCGGTCATGCTGCTCAACGCCGCATGACACGTGCCGCCGGGATAGGAGTAGTCGAGCAGACAGGCATCTGGGTCGAGAGCGAGAACGGCGTCGAGCGCCCCCTCCGACGTCACCTCCCGCGCAACGACGTCGTGACCCCGCTCTGTCAAGGAGGCGCTCAGGGTGTCGAGCAGGACCTGGTGGTCGTCGGCGACCACGATCCTCACGAGCCCACCAGCCAAGCCACGAGCGGGATCTCCATCGTGGCCACAGCGCCGCCGTTCGAGCCGTTTTCCAGCGAGAAGCTGCCGTCACAGTCGGCCAGGACCGCACGGACGGTCGGCAGTCCCAGTGAGTGCTGCGGCGCGAGCCTGCCCAGACCAGGACCGTCGTCCGCCACCACGATGCGTGCGCGGCCCTCATGAGTGGAGAGGATCACGGCGACGTGCCCCTCGTCTCCCGCCGCGCGTATCGCGTTGTCGAGCACACAGAGCACGGCTCGCTTGAGCGCCGACTGCCGGACCTTCGCCCACGCTGCACCTTGGATGTCGATCGATTGCACGCACCGCACCCCGGCGAAGCCGAGGCCCGCAGCGTCCGCCACGACATCGCCCAGATCGACCACCGACGGGCCCGTGTCCTCGTGTCCGCCCAGCACGGACTCGACCAGAGCAGCGAGCCAGTTCACCTCGCCGAGCACCGTGGCCATCAGGGCGTCATCCCCTTCGCCGCCGGCGTCGTGGGCCAGAAGCCTCAGTGCCATGAGGTGCTGACGCATGTCATGGCACAGAGTTCGCACCGTCTCGCCATGGGCCTGGGCGCCGAAAGGCTCGGACTCGCCGATGGCGGGTAATTCTTCAAAGATTTTGGGCTCGCTGACGCGATCTTCGATGTTCATTGGTGGCCCCCCACCCTGTCGCTGGGCGCGCCCGGGCAGTTCCAGCGTCCCCACGCTGGCCCGGGACACGTCCCCCGAGGTACGGCTTGCGCTAGGCCCCCCGGCTGCGCTTTGCCTCGTCCTACGCATGCAACATAACCTGCGCCAGCGCAGTCGGGAGGTAATTGCACAGATGGCCGCGTCGGGCCGGAAATCTTTACCCGGCACGGCATTTCAGGCGATTGCGGCGAACATCGCCGCGTATCGCCCTCACATCGAGCACCAATGTCGCCCACCGATTTGTGCCGCCGTGCTTTTGCCCCCGCAGAGCCTCGCCGACAACCTCCTGGCCATCACCGCCGAGCAGTCATGACGGCACTCCTCTGGAGGACGATCGGGAGCGCTCTGGGCGCGATTATCGTCGGCCCAGTCGTGCAGAGCCCCCATGAACCTCTAGCGTCATGTCTGTGAGCGACGAGACCGGCAGCACGGGCACCACGAACGACGGCACCACGGACGGCGTCAACGGCGAGACGGCCGAGGCGACGGAGCGTGCCGGCTTCGCCGACCTGGGGCTCGACGAGCGAATCCTCAAGAGCCTCAAGGAGCTCGGCTACGAGCACCCGTCGCCGATCCAGGAGGCGACGATCCCCGCGCTGCTCGAGGGGCGACACGTCGTCGGACTCGCGCAGACCGGCACCGGCAAGACGGCCGCCTTCGCCCTGCCGATCCTCAGCCGGCTCGACCTCAAGCAGAAGTCGCCACAGGCGCTCGTGCTGGCCCCGACGCGCGAGCTCGCCCTCCAGGTGTGTGAGGCCTTCGAGCGGTATGCCGCACGGATGCCGGGCGTCCACGTGCTGCCCGTCTATGGCGGGCAGGCCTACGGCGTGCAGCTCAGTGCGCTGCGACGCGGCGTGCACATCGTCGTCGGCACCCCGGGTCGCATCATGGACCACCTGGAGAAGGGCACGCTCGACCTGCGCCAGCTGCGCTTCCTCGTGCTCGACGAGGCCGACGAGATGCTCAAGATGGGCTTCGCCGACGACGTCGAGACGATCCTCGCGGACACCCCGGACGACAAGCACGTGGCCCTCTTCTCGGCGACGATGCCCTCGCAGATCCGGCGCATCTCGAAGAAGTACCTCGACGACCCGGTCGAGGTGACCGTCAAGGCCACGAGCTCGACGACGCCCAACATCACCCAGCGCTACCTCACGGTGTCCTACCCCCAGAAGGTCGATGCCCTGACCCGCATCCTCGAGGTCGAGAACTTCGAGGGGATGATCGTCTTCGTCCGGACGAAGAACGAGACCGAGACCCTGGCCGAGAAGCTCCGTGCTCGCGGCTTCTCGGCAATGGCCATCAACGGCGACATCGCCCAGAACCAGCGCGAGCGCACCGTCGACCAGCTGAAGTCCGGCAAGCTCGACATCCTCGTCGCGACCGACGTGGCCGCCCGAGGCCTAGACGTCGAGCGGATCAGCCACGTCGTCAACTACGACATCCCGACCGACACCGAGTCCTACGTGCACCGCATCGGACGCACCGGTCGGGCCGGTCGCAGCGGCGACGCCATCTCCTTCGTGACCCCGCGAGAGCGTCACCTGCTCAAGGCGATCGAGAAGGCCACGCGCCAGTCGCTGACCCCGATGAGCATGCCGAGCGTCGAGGACATCAACGCCACGCGCCTCACCCGCTTCGACGACGCGATCACGGCGGCCCTCGAGACCGACAAGGTCGACTTCTTCCGCGACGTCATCGGGCACTACGTCACCGAGCACAACGTGCCCGAGGTCGACGTCGCCGCGGCCCTCGCGGTCGTGCTGCAGGGTGACGAGCCGATGCTGCTGGCCCCCGAGCCGGAGCGTC
Source organism: Humibacillus xanthopallidus (assembly GCF_006716675.1). GTDB lineage: Bacteria > Actinomycetota > Actinomycetes > Actinomycetales > Dermatophilaceae > Humibacillus > Humibacillus xanthopallidus_B. The sequence continues at coordinate 1,060,708 of NZ_VFPM01000001.1, forward strand.
CGGCAAGGCGCACCTTCGACCGCGACGACCGATCGCGCAGTGACCGAGGCGACCGAGGCGACCGTGGTGGCTACGGCGACCGTGGTGGCTACGGCGACCGTCCGCAGCGCGGTGAGCGACGCGACGGCCCCCAGCGAGGCTCCCGTGGTGGGCCGAGCGTGCCGCTCGCGCCCTACCGCATCGCCGTGGGCAAGCGGCAGAAGGTCGAGCCCCGACAGATCGTGGGAGCCATCGCCAACGAGGGCGGGCTCGGGAGGCAGGACTTCGGGCACATCGACATCCGCGCGGACCACTCGATCGTCGAGCTGCCCGCCGACCTGCCGGCGGGGACGCTCGAGCGCCTGCGCGGCACGCGCATCTCGGGCCAGCTCATCGAGCTCACGCCCGACCGCGGCCCACGCTCCGGAGGAACCAAGCGTCCCAGCCGCGACCGGTCCTGACTCGAGGGCGGGCCCAATCCCGATCTCGAGTCGTGCCCGGTCCTGCCGTTCAGCGCACCGGACGAGCCGGACCTGGGGCTGCGCGATCCGGCTCCCAGCCGAAGAGCGTGCGCAGCTCGCGGTTCCAGCGATTGGCGGGCAGCTCTGGCCTCAGCAGCGCCATCCCAGCGCAGTACTTGCTGACCGCGATCGGTCGCTGCCCCAGCTGCCACAGCACCGCGTCCGCGAGGGCGGCAGCGCCGACGGTCTTCGACTCGATCAGCACTGTCTGCGTGGAGCCCTGGCGCTCCCGCCCGCCGCCCGCAAAGTAGAGGTCGACATCGCACGTCACGCGGCTGCCGCCCGTCAGGTCGACGAGCGTCGCCCGACGGTAGGCCGACGTGACCACCTCAGTGAGTTCCGCGACGACCTCGGCGTCGCCTAGATGCTCCACGGCAAAGTGCCGGGCGGCGGGGGTGAGCACGTGCCGATGCTCCAGGGCATAGGGCATCCGTTTCTTGACCGTCTCTCCGCGTCCGCTCTGCAGCTTGACCTCGAGGAGGCACTCGCCAGAGTCGAGGTACGTCCTCGTGCGTAGCTTGAACCGTCGGCGGCGCCCGTGCGCATGCTGCCGATAGGCCGCCAGGCTGCCGGTGTCGAAGTAGATCGACTCGTACTGAAACACGCGGAGCTGGTCGATGTCGAGGACCGCCAGCCGGTGGCCGATGGCTGCGACGAGCCGCTCGAACACGCCGAGTGTGACGATGTACTTGTGGTCGACCCTCACCTGGAGGTCAGCCCTGGCGGTGACCTCGTCCAACGAGATGCCCGGCAGCTGCTCGACGATGTGGGCGAGACCCTCGCGGGCCGATGTCATCCCGACGACGACTGCGGGTCGCGCAGTGAGGTGGACGCGTACTGGCCGTTGCTCACGGCGACGTGAGACCCGTTGTGCTCTGAGACCGGAGTGACGAACCCGTCCAGAGACGATGTCTGGACCTGCGACAACGCATGCCGACCCGGGCTGGGACGGCAGGGACGGGCTCCCTCTCGGAAGCGCACGTCCACGATGGTCAGGTCGCGCACGAAGTCCAGCTCCTGCACGATGAAATGGCGGACGTCCGCACCCAGCCGCTGTTCGAGCTCAGTGCGCAGCTCACGCTCGTCGGCGATGGCGGCGTCGATCGTCACGAGCTGACGACGACTTCTCGCGAGGAGGGCGGGGTGGTCAGCGACGTACATGACGAGGACCAGCACGCCGCACACCATCGGGGTCAGGTAGAACGTTCCGGGATGAAGGCCCGCCACGAGACCCAGCGCGAGCGCGATGAAGTAGTAGGCGATCTCTTCCTGGGTGATGGAGTCCGAACGCAGCCTGATGATCGACAGGATGCCGAAGAGTCCAAGGCCGAGGCTGGCACCGACAGAAGCGTCAGCCAACGCGGCGGTGACTGTCAGAATCCCTATGTTGAGCGCGACATAAGAAAGCAACAGGTCGCGCCGCTCGTGACGTCGAACGTAGATGGCGACTATCACCGTGATGGCGACCAGATCAGCAAGGGCGGGAGCGAGGAAGGAAGGCATGGTGCTCCTTCGGTTTCAGCGTGCACTCCTTGGTCAAGATCACGTTAGGGGAGGCTCACCATGCCCCGCATCGTTTCCACAGCATTCACACAACGTTCGCTCAGTGTCGGACGCGCCGCTCGCCGACGTCGGGTAGGTGTCTGCGTGGCTCGGGCACCGATGGACGGTGGCCTGGGGCGCTCCTGAGGAGCTCATGCGCCGCGCCTGAGCTGGGCCGGCACCGACCGACCCGAGACATGCCTGTGACCCCGCCCGGTGGGGGCGGGGTGCGGGGCGGGGCAGCTAGAGGTGCCAGGTGACGCCGGTGGTCGTGACGGTCGCGGTCATCGCTCGTTCGTGGACGACGGTGTGGTGCCGCCCGCACAGAAGGGCGCCGTTGGCCAGGTCGGTCGGGCCTCCGTCAGCCCAGTGCGTCACGTGGTGCGCGTCGCACCATTGAGGAGGCACCGTGCAGCCCGGGAAGGTGCAGCAGCCGTCGCGGCGGGTCAGCGCCCGCCGCTGCGCCCGGGTGAAGTATCGCTCGGCGTAGCCCTGGTCGAGGACCTCCGAGCGGCCACCGAGGACCATCGGGATGATCGAGGCCTCGCACGCGAGACGGCGCACGGTCGCCGGCGACAGGACCGCGTCGTTGTCGCAGACCCCGGCGCCGCGCAGTCGCTCCATCAGTGCCTCGACCGTCATCGTCACGACCAGCTGGGTGCGCGGGGTGCGGGTCACGCCCTCCGGGGCAGCAACACCCCGGCCCACGATCTCCAGCAGCGCGTCTGCCCGCCGCGTCGCCGGGCTGCGCGGATCCTTCGCCTCCTGCCCGCCCCAGTCGAGGTCGGGGCGGGGCCGGGCCAGCGGGTCGATCGCGGCCTCGACGATCGCAGCGGCCTCCGGGTCCAGCCGCAGCAGGTAGTCGACGAACCCGGCGGTCTCACCGATCTTGCGAAAAGCCCGCCCAGCCCGCATGACCCGGTCCTCGTCGTCGAGGTCTGCCGGCGGCTTGAGCGAGGCGCGGGCGTGCGCGGCCACGCGGGCCAGCTCTCGCGCCGAGAGCACGTCGCTGACCTCGACCATCGCCTCCACGACGGCGTCGAGGTGCTCAAGGTCCGCGACCCGGGCCAGGTCGGCGCGGAACCGCACGATCGTCGCCGCCTGCGCGGTCGAGGTCGCCCCCGAGATGACCTTCTCCGCGAGGGCGGCCCAGCGCGGCTCGGTCATCGCCGCCGCGACCTTAGCGACCCCCGGCGCCTCCCGCGGGTCCAACGTCGGCGCCTGCGTGCGAAGCCAGTCCGCCGGCGACAACCCCAGCTCCGAACCCAGCCCCCGCGAATGCGCCTCTCGCGCCGAGACGACCGTGACCACCTGCGCCGCGTCACGCACCCGCTGCGCCAACCCGACCGCCTCACCCACCTGCTCCTGCGACAACCCCCACGTCGGACACTGCTGCACCGCCAGGCGCAGCGCCTCGTCAGCGAAAGCGAGCACGCCGACCAGACCCCTGTCCTCGACGAGCTCGCTGACCTCCATGACTTCACCCTAGACTCGACCACTGACAACGCATGACACCGTCACATGAGGAGCACCCATGGCCAAACCCGCCACCCCCACCCCATCGGCCCGTGGCCTCACCGCCGCCGAGGCTCGGGCCGCTGCGCACACCATCGAGCGCGCCAAGGTGCTCTCGGTGCGCCTCAGCGCGGACGAGTTCGAGCGCCTCACCACGCTCGCGACCGAGATCGGCGTCGGCCCCTCGACGCTCGCCCGCACCCTCATCCGTCGCGGCCTCACGCCCACCGCCCCGCCCGACATCACCGACTCACCGCTTGAGCGCGCGCACCTCCAGCGCCGAGTCCACGAGCCGTCCCCGCTCGACGAGCTCACTGCCAGAGTCGCGGCCCTCGAGGCCTGGGTCGCAAGCCACTCCCCCCACGACGCCACGTGAGCTGACGCGGCACCCAGCCCCACGGCATACGCGGACCGCGCGCCCCACCCAGCCGGGCGACCCACCCAGCCGGGCGACCCACCCAGCCGGACGGCATACCCGGCCAGACGGCATACAGAAAGGGTCAGCGCTCACGCACGGGCGCGAGCCACGAGGAGCCGCCCACGGACGCGTCCCGCGTCGAGAAGCCGACCGAGCGCCTCCTCCTGCTCCTTCACCCGGCCGAAGCGGGCATCGTGGCCGTGCTGTCGCGCGACGGCGTCGTCGACCTCGTGCTCGAGCCTCTGCCATCTCTGGTCGGCGTCCGGGAGCGACGCCGACCACTCCCGATCGGTGATCGCGAACCCCGCACGCTCGAGCTCGTCCGTGAGGTCGCCGTCGGAGGGGAAGTCGTTGCCCCAGGGCGTCGTGAAGCCCGCAGGAGTGCCCACGAGGACCAGCAGCCCCAGCGGCGCGTCGTCGCGAAGGAGCCGCCGCAGCTCACCGAGCCAGCTCGACTTCTGATCGGTCGTGCAGAGCGTCCCGAGCGACCACGCCGCGTCGACAACCCCGTCGGCGAGAGGCAACCGGCCCGCATCTCCCACGACGGCCGGCAGGCCGAAGAGCGAGCGAGCGCCCTCGGACGCCGAGCGCATCGGGTCCACACACACGGGACGCACCCCCGCGCGTTCACGGGCGTATGCCGCCGGGCCGCCCAACCCCGCTCCGAGGTCGAGCAGGCGCATGGCCGGGGACGCCTCGAGACGCGCCAGCAGCCAGTCGAGGACCGCGGGCGTGCCGCTGCCTCGGCAGCCGGCGGGGACGGCGTGGGCGGCGCTCAGCCCGCTGACCGCCTCGACCGTCCAGCGCGCCATCGTGCCGAACTCGTCCTCCATGGGCTGGGCCATCTGCTCCATGCGCGCCTCACCTCCGTCAGGCCTGTCCTACCCGGACGAGGACTCGGGAACGCAACGAAATGTGGCCAGTCGTCGCCAGAGCGGCCCCGGCGGTGGCATCCTGCACTCAAGAGCTACACGAAGGCGTGACTGTCGATCCGTCCCGACCTCGCGGTGATCACGTGGCCCGGCCGGACTCGGCGTCACGCGTGCGAGGGAGGCCGTGATGGACCGTGGCCGTGACGCCAAGGTGGAGGTGGCGCCAATGCGCGCCCAGGGCCGCCTGCGGGGATTCCTGCTCTTCGGGCGCTGGCCCGACGACACCGTCGAGTGGACGCAGGTGCTCCTGCTCGCCGTGCGCATGGCGGCGGTCCCCCACATGCTCCCGCCCGGGAGCACCGTCTTCCGCGTCACCGAGGCCGTGCCCGACGACTCCCCCGACCACGCCGTGGGCCTCGTGATCGCCGAGGGGCAGCTCGTCGGCGAGCACCCGCTCCAGCCGGGGCAGTTCGCCACCGAGCAGCCACCCGGGCTCGCCGTGCTCCACCCGCCGGCGAGCACGCACGCGTCGGTGCCGGAGTACGAGACCGCGTCAGGTTGCCTCTTCCTCCCGGGGCTCCCCCACCTCGGCCTGTCGCACCGTGCCGCATGGATCGAGGCCGACGCGCACGGCACCGTGACCCGCCTGGCCGCCCGCGACGGCATCGACCCCGGCGACGACGTGGACACGGCGGCGTTGTCGCTCCTCATCGCGTCCTGAGCGGGCGGGATCCACCCGGGGTATGCCGTTCGGCGCGTTGCGCGAAACCCCGTGCGTCACGTGTGGCTGAGGTGTGCGATCACGCAGGTGTCACGTCGAGCGTTGCCTTCACACAGAACTCGTTGTAGATGAAGACCCGGCCGAACGGCCGCGGGAACGGGAAGCTGTAGTTGCTCCGCGGGGTGAGGCCGACGTCCCTGCAGATGCGCTCGATGTCCTCGCCGGTCGTGAACCGCACGTGCGTCGGGTCACTGCGGTAGCCGACCTCCTGCGGGCACACGATGAAGACGGTGCCGCCGGGCCGCAGGTAGGGCAGGTAGGTCTTCAGCAGCTCACGACCTTGGGTTTCGTCCATGTGCTCGAGGACGTGCGCCACCAGGAACCCGTCGAACGACGCGGGGCGTGCTTCGTCGCTGGCGAAGAACTCCTCGTCAGTCATCGCGTTGACCCCGGTGCGCTTGGCGATCTCGATCGACGCCGCGTTGTGGTCGACACCGAGCGAGCCGTCGCTCAGGGCTTGCAGGTTGCGGCCGATGCCACACCCGATGTCGAGCGTGCGCCCAAGGTGCTGGCGCTTGATGTTGATCCGATAGGGCAGCTGCACGGGAAGGATGCGCTTCCACCAGACGTGCTGCTTCGCGCGCAATCGTTCGGCGTAGTCGGATGACTCGGTGCTGCTGCCCACGGATGTCTCTCCTCGAGTTCGGCTGTGCACAGGCTACTGGTGGTGAGGATCACACCCGCCATCGGGCGATCAGGGAATGTGCGCGGCCTTGCCCCTGTTCGTTGAAATGTGAAGCACCTTCGAATCATCGTGTCCAGCACTCGCCCCGGCCGGATCGGCCCCAAGGTGGCCGAGTGGGTCGCCGCGCAGGCTCCCTCCACCGAGTGGGAGGTCGAGGTCGTCGACCTGTCGAGCCTCCCGTTCTTCGACGAGGAGGACATGCCCAAGAACGGCAACTACGCCAAGCCTCACACCAAGGCCTGGGCCACCACCGTCTTCGAGTCCGACGCCATCGTCGTCGTGACGCCGCAGTACAACCGCAGCTTCCCGGCGCCGATCAAGAACGCCATCGACTACCTCTTCGCCGAGTGGGACGCCAAGCCCGTCGCCCTCGTCGGCTACGGCTGGACCGGCGCCGTCGACGCGACCGCCGACCTCACCAAGGTGCTCGGCCACGTCAAGGCCGACGTCGTCGGCTCCACCGGCCTCGTCTTCACCCAGGACGTCAACCCCGACGGTGAGCTCACCGTCGGCGACGAGCGTCGCGCCGAGCTGGCGGCGCTGCTCGACGCGCTCGCTTCGCGCGTCGACGAGCCCGTCGGCGCCACCGCCTGACCGCTCCCCCCTCAACCGCTCAGGTACGCCGTCCGCGTCCTTCGCGGGCGGCATACCGCTGCGTGAGCCCGGGGACTCGCTGAATCCGGCCGCGGTTAGCCAGGGCGTCTTAGCAGAACTCCGCCGTCAGCCTCGGCGACCTTGCTCCAACGGGCCTCTGACGTCAGCGCTTCGACGATCGGTTTTCCTTGCTGTAGGAGGGCGTAGTCGCAGCCTGCGCGGCTCACGTACTCCTTCCACCCTGGCCTGGCCAGCTCGAACATGACGTAGGACGTGACGTAGTCGCCCGTGTAGATCTCGGCGCGACCGTCCATCGTGACCTTGAGGTCTGGGTGGCGCCAGATGAGCCAGCCCCCATAGGCCCACGCGTTGCACAGGACTGTGCCTTTGGGCAGGGCGTCCAGCTGGGCGTTCAGGCCGTTCGGTGCCAGCCCTGGGGTCGCCGCCACCGCCGGGGCAGTAACCGCCGAGACCGTCAACGCTGCCGCGGCGATGATGCCGACGATCGCGAACTCGGGGCCGGCTCGTCGCGGCTCTCGTTTGAGGCGCGTCACCTCGTGGAGGGCCCCTGCTGCTATGGGCGCGATGACGGCCGCTCCGACGGCGATCGTCCTGGCATAGGTGAGGCCGAGGCCTGCCGCCAGACCGATGAGCAGTATGAGATGCCAGGGCGTTCGCTCACCACGCCTCAAGCCGATGACGACTGCGAGAGCGACGAGGCACAGCAGGACGAGCAATCGGGGGTCGGTGATGCCGACGGACTGCCATTCGTCGATGTACTGGGTGACGTCACGGACTTGGAACGGGGACGTGACCAGGATGGGCCCGACTGGCGTGAGCGCGCCGGCGACAGCCGACCCGAGGCACACCAGGAGGAGCCGTCCACCGGATCGCCGGTCCAGCCGCCGATCCAGAGCAAGTCCGGCCACGACCGTCAGTCCGATCACGGGGCTGAAGAACCAGAAGCCGTGGCTGCACGCCCACACCCACGTCATGGCAATGAGCCACCAGCGAGGCTTCAGGTCGTCTGCCGACTTCAGCCACGCACCGGTCGCAACGGCTGCGAACGCGAAGCTAACCACCTGGGGCCGTGCCGCAAGGCTCCCGCTCATGGCACCGAAAGCGGCGACCGACACGATTGCCGAGACAAGCATGGACGCACGAGCGCGGCAGACCCACCAGACCGTGAGGTAGACCCCTACCAGCGCAAACACGTGCAGCCAGGCAACCCCTGGCAGTCCGAAGTGCTCCTGGAACCAGCTCATGAACAGCTCAGGCAGCCACTGATTGAGGATCCAGGGCCGGCTGGCCGTCGAGCTCCACGGGTCAGGCTCGACGACGAACCGGTGCGTGTCACGCAGCCAGTCGCCGGCGACCATGTGCCAGAAAGTGTCGGAGTCGGAGATTGGCTGAAGCATCCGGATCACGATGAAGGCGACGACGAGTCCGGGAAGCGCCCGCCGCAGCATTATCGGTAGAGCCGAATCCGTAAATTCGTCTGGGGCGCTCACGGGGTCGGCCGCCGATAGAGCGTTCACCTCACTGCTCACCGGCGGGCTCGTGTCACCTTTCACGGAGCAGCACCGCCCCGTCACCAGTCGCAACCACTTGCCATCCCTGCTGCTCCTTCAACGCTGACACAACCGGCTCGGTCTCCGGAAAAAGCGCGTAGGAGCATGGGACGCTCCGAAGGTAGCTCGTCCAACCCGGCTGCACCGCGACGAACCTCCCATAAGCGTCGAGCTGAGACACGGAATATAGCTCCGCCCGTCCGTCTATCCCCACCTTCAACTCAGGGTGCGCCCAGATGAGCCAGCCACCCATCGTCATGTCATTACACAATCGAGTTCCGTCGGGGAGGGACGCCAGCTCCCGACTGAGGGCGGCTGGCTGGCCAGCAGGCTGCGACGCCTCAGCCGGTGCGACAACGGCTGCAACTGTCAGTGCCCCGACCAAGAAGGTCGATGTCAGGGTGATTTCCCGGAGGGTGCGGGCTTCCCGAGGGACCTTTGATATGCGCTGCAATGCACCTGCTGCCAGAGGCGCCGCGATCGCGGCTCCGACAGGAACGGTACGCGCGTAGAGGAGAATAAGTGCGGTCGACAGCCCTAGCAGGAGGACTACCACCCAAGGCTCTGACGACCGCGAACGCAAGTTCTCAAGCACCGGAAGTGAGACGAGTGCCAAAGCGGCAACGAGCGCTGGGTCGCTCAACGAGAGAGGGTGCCATTCCGAGATGTAGCCAGTGATGCTTCCCACTTGCTCAAGGTTGCCGAAGATGGACAGCCCCAAAGGAGTCATGGCTGCTACGCCAACTGCGGCAATAGGGATGACCAGTAGCCGAACGGCCGCGCGAACGCCCACCTTCCCGTCCAATGCCATCCCAATGACCGTGACCAGGCCAATTGCCGGCCCTATGACCCACAGCCCGTGCAAGCACGCCCAGAGCCAGGAGATCGCGATGAGCCACCAACGAGCCCGTCCGTCATCGGCCGTTCGTAGCCATGCCCCGACGAAGATCGGCGTCAGCACGAAGCTCGCGAGCTGTGGACGCGCGGAGAAGGATCCGATCATCCCCACCAACGCGACCACCGAGACTAACGACGCCACAAGGATCGACGCCCGCTCGCGGCACGTGAGCCAGACAGCGAAGGTCGCGGCCATCGCCAAAAGGATTCGGAGCCAAGCGATTCCAGCCAGGCCGAACCACTCCTGCCAAAGACTCATGGTGAGCTCTGCGAGCCATTGGTTCAGCACCCAGGGCCGAGATGCATCCGCGCTCCAAGGGTCTGCCGTGACCACGAACTGCCACTCGTGACGTAGCCAGTCGCCTGCTGCGAGGTGCCAGAACGTATCTGGTTCCGAGACGGGCCCGAGGAGATGAAGACCAACGAAGGCTACAAGGAAGCCGGGCAAGACGAGGCGGACCGCAAGAGGGATCGATGAGCCTCCTCCGGGCGTGTCCGAAACCATGACCTCTGCTTCATTTTCGACAGACCCCCCGGGCTTGCGGCCACGTTCAGTGGGGGGCACTGAACATGCCGATCTCGCCAGAGGGAGGGCGTTCAGAGGTTCCCAAGCGTGTCGACCATCCGAACGACGCCAGGCCCAACCACCACGACGAAGAGCGCGGGGAAGATGCAGAACATGACGGGGAAGAGGATCTTCACAGTAATCTTTTGGGCCTTCTCCTCCGCCTTCTGCCGGCGCACGACACGCATGGCAGACGTCTGCTCTCGGAGGACGCTGGCGATCGGGATGCCCAACCGGTCCGCCTGGACCAACGACGTGGTGAAGTTCTTCACTTCAGGTAGGTCGATGCGATCTCCCAAGTCGGAGAAGGCCTCGGCGCGCGTCTTGCCGATCTGGACCTCGGACAGAAGACGAGCAAACTCCCCGGCGATCGGCCCCTCGACATTTCTGGCTACTTGCAGGAGTGCGGCATCAAAACCCTGACCAGCCTCGACGCAAACGGTGAGCATGTCGAGTGCATCGGCCAGGCCCTTTGCCGTCTCGTCCCGACGCCTGATGCCCACGTTGTACAGGAGGACATCGGGCAGGTAGAACCCGAAGGCTCCAAGGACGATGACGTAGAGAAGGCCACCGAACGACCAACCCCCGAGGGCGATGCCTACAAGACTACCGAGGAGCAGGGCTGCGCCCTTGAGGCCCAGCAGCCGCTCGGCGGTCCATGGCGGTGGGTTGCCGGCACGGTCAAGCATGCGCGTCAGGCGCGCAGTGGTGCCACTCGGGGAGAGGCGCAGCGCCAGCCCGCGAGTTCGGTCGTAAATGGGCGCCAGAATCCTGTCGCCAAGGGGCAACTCGCTCCGCAGGACGACGCGCTCGTTGACGCTGTTCTCGACCAGTTGAAGCGACCTGGCCACTCCGGTAGCAGCAGTTGACCCCATGGCGAGCATCAGGATCAGCGCCACCAGTGCCAAAGCGACCAACCCCGCACCGACATAGACAAGTGTCATCTCAGACCTCGATCCGAATGACGCGCCGCATCCAGAACCAACCGATGACCATGAGCACGACAGAGACAATGAGCGTGATCACACCGATCGGCCGCGACCACAGCAGACGAATGTAGTCGTTGCTCACGAAGACCATGAAGATGAACAGGAAGATCGGGAGCGCTATGAGGATGTAGGCGGAGAGTCGACCCTCTGCTGACAACGCGCGGATCTGGCCAGCCAACTGCTCGCGCTCGCGCAGGGTCTGCACCGTCGTCCGCAGCGTGTCCGCGAGGTTCCCGCCCACCTCACGCTGGATTCGGATGGCCATGACAGCCCACAACATCGCGGTGCTGTCCATTCGGTCGGCCATTCTCTCCAAGGCGTCAGGAAGGTCGGTCCCGATGCGGGTCTCGGCCAGCGCGCGAGAGAACTCCTTGGAGATGGGCTCCGACGCGTCGCGCGCAATCGAGTCGAGCGCCTGCGGCAACCCGAAACCGCTGGCAAGGCTCGTCGCCACGAGGGCGAGAGCACCCGGAAGCTGCTTCTCGAACGCGTTCGAGCGGCGCCGCGCCAGGTGCCGCAGCACGGCCGGCGGCAGGAAGAGGCCCACCAGAACGCCGAAAGTGATTCCAAGCAGCACCGAGGAGCTGAGGAAGTAACCACCGATCGCACCTCCAACGAGCACAGCCAACACGCGCAGGAGAAACCATTCACCCGCCCGCAAGGGCAGGTCTGCCCGATCGATGAGCTGCATCGTTCTGCCCGTGGACTCTCGCTCCTTCATGACACGATCGCCCAGTCCGATGAGCTGCTCGGTGATCGCAGTCTGGTGAGGCTTGCTCTCGGAGCGGGAGCGCATCCGTGGCTGGGTGACGTACTTCTCGATGGCGGCGAGCCGACGCTCGCGACGAGTCTCGAGGGAGGGTGCGAGCGTGGTCGCGGCGAGAAGGAAGAGCCCAACGCCGATCAAGCACGCGGCGAGCAACGGCACCCACAGCGGTGTGGAACTCGGCGTCGACGGTGCTGCCGCCACGACGACGGGTGAAGGGCTCGGGGCGGGCGTTGGGACCGCTGCGGGCGCTGCACCGAGATCCGCGACCAGGCTTGCAGTGAACGGCAGGGAACCCGCGACACCGCTGATCTTGATGTCGTGCGATCCCTTCAGCTCCGTTGGTGTCTGGATCTCGAACTGCGCCTGCGTGTCGAGGGCCTTGGCTGAGGCCTTGAAGGCGGCTCGGGCCGCCGCGGAGTTGTAGGCCGAGACCACCGACCCGCCGTTGGCTGACGCGAATCCCCTGAGCGCAGCCGTGGCGTCGGGATCATTTGACTTGAAGCGCACGACGTCGACCCGGACCTGCGCCTTCTTCAGAGCGGCAATCGCTTGAGCCCGAGCCGCGTTCTTGTTGGGCGCCAGCGTGTCGGCGCCATCGCTCAGCAACACGATGCTGCGGTCCCCGGTTGGGCCCAAGGCCTTCACCGCCGCCATCATCGCCGCGTAGAGCGCCGTGTCCCCGTTCGACACGAGGCCGTCGACCACGTCTTGCACTGCGCGCCGATCAAGGGTCGGCGCCTGGTCGACGCCAGCCGTGTTGGCAAACGACACCACCCCGACGAGCACGTCCTTCGGCACCGTGTTCAGGTAGGTCTCGGAGGCGGCCCGGACGGTCGCCATGCCCGACGGGCCCATGGAGCCGCTGGTGTCGATCACCAGCATTGCCCCGCGAACCACGTGCTTGGCCTTCTGGATCGAGACCGGCATCTCCTTGCCGTCGATGGTTGCCTTGAGGCTCCCCGGGTCGGCCTCGAGGACGTTCTGGCCGCGGAGGGTAAGGGCGCCGGTCACCGTCTGGCCATCGGCCTGCACCTCGCTCAAACCCGCGGTGAGGTCGTCGGCAGCGTGAGCCGGGAGGATGCCGACACCTACGATCGATGCGAAGGCAATCAACATGCCGGCCAGTCCGCGGGTCACGCCGCTCGTCACAACCCACCCCGAGAGAAAAGCGAAACCGGCAGCTCGATACCGAGGTCGGCGAGGTCCTGGGTGAATTTGGGACGGATCCCGGTGGGCACGAGGTGCCCCAGGTACCGGCCCGAGTCGTCGCGACCGGCGGCGTAGTCGAACGTGAAGATGTCCTGGAGCGTGATGACGTCGGACTCCATGCCTACGACCTCGGTGATGGCGACGATGCGCCGGGAGCCATCCTTGAGGCGCGACTGCTGCACGATGAGGTCGATGGCTGAGGACACCTGCTCACGGATGGCCCGCACCGGAAGCTCGACCCCGGCCATGAGAACCATCGTCTCGAGGCGCGAAAGACTGTCGCGCGGGCTGTTGGCGTGCACCGTCGTGATGGAACCGTCGTGGCCGGTGTTCATCGCCTGCAGCATGTCAAGAGCAGCCCCGTCCCGGACCTCCCCGACGATGATGCGATCGGGGCGCATGCGAAGCGAGTTGCGCACCAGCTCACGGATTGGGACCGCCCCACGCCCTTCGATGTTTGACGGACGCGATTCGAGTCGGAGGACATGATCTTGGCGAAGCTGGAGCTCGGCCGCGTCCTCGATGGTGACGATGCGCTCGTCCTCCGGGAGAAAGGAACTCAACACGTTAAGGGTCGTGGTCTTGCCCGAGCCGGTTCCGCCGGAGATGACGATGTTTCGCCGCCCGCGCACACAGTCGAACAGGAAGTCCCGCACGGGAATCGTCATCGTGCCGAACGAGATGAGGTCCCTGTCGCTGAACGGGTCGGCGGCGAACTTACGAATCGTGAGCAAGGCTCCGTCGAGAGCGACCGGAGCGATCACAGCGTTGACGCGCGACCCGTCGGGCAGTCGAGCGTCCACCATGGGACTCGCCTCATCGATGCGGCGACCGACTCGTCCGACGATCTTGTCGATCGTCCTCCTCAGGTGTTGCTCGTCCGAGAACCGAGCCTCCACGGGGTAGATCTTTCCGGCCCGCTCGATGAAGATATCGTCCGGACCGTTGACCATGATTTCCGTGATGTCGGGGTCACGGAGATAGGGCTCTAAAGGGCCGTGACCGAGGATGTCATCGGAAACGTCCTGGGCGATCTTCGTCCGGTCCGCATGCGAGAGCGGCGTCGGTTCGGATTCCAGGACCTCCTGAAGTGTGGCGCGCACCTGTGTCGCGAGCTCGGACTCAGTCAGGTGCGGGTCGTAGAGCCGCGGCCCCAGAGATTCAATGAGCGACTGGTGGACCCGATTCTTGACTGCCTCGAACGGGTCCCTCCCCCGACGCTTGTTCCGCTGGCTGCGGCTCGCGGTCGCCGTCTGCGCGGGAGGCAGTTCCGCCTGACGTGCTCGGTTGAGACGGTCTGCAAGGGTGCTCATTTCTTGCCCCTCAGTAGGGAGAACCCGCGCTTCGCGCCGTTCGGGAGATGCTCACCGAACCTGGTCCGGATTTCATGATCGGCCAGATCCCGAATGGCGACCGATACCGGGTGGCGCGGCTCGTCCAGCACGAGCGCGACGCCCTTGTTGGTCGACGCAGGCACCGAGAGACTGTTCGGGATGCTGATCGAGATCTTCTGCTTGAGGGCAGCCTCGACGTCGTCCGGTCGCAGGCCCACCTTCGCATCGGCGCGGTTGAGGATGATCGTCCGCGCGTCCTTGGGAGCTCCAAGGGTGTCGAGAGTGTTGATGGCGATTCGGAGGTTCTTGACCGCAGGGATGTCCAAGGTGGCGATGAGGACCGTCAGGTCGCTGGCATCGAAGGCTGACAGGACATGCTCCGTGAAGGACGGGGGTGTGTCGACCAGGATGTAGTCGTACATCGAGCGGACGACGCGGAGGAGTTCGACGACGATGCTGGCGCCGATTCGGTCGGCGTCCCCGGGGTCAGCCGGCGCCGCAACGATGTCGAGGCCGCTGTCCGGGTGCGTCGTCACGACCGACGCAACGCCGGCCGCATCGAGGTGCCCGCTCATTGCCACCAGGTCGAGAATCGATCCTCGTGGAACCAGCTGCAGACTGATGGCCACGTCTCCGAACATCAGGTCGAGGTCGATGAGGAGCGTCTTCGACCCAGCCGACGCCAGGTAGGTGGCCAAGTTGGTCGACAGGGTGGTCTTTCCCACCCCTCCCTTGGCAGAGAAGACCGTGACCACCTTTCCCTCGCTGGCGGAGCTGCTGTGGTGGCCCGCTAGCTGAGAGGTGAGCTCGAGGCTTCGTCGGGCCGCGTCGCCGAGCGCGGTTTGATCGTCCGCTTGGACGACCTCCCTGATGCCGCTGCGCAGGGCCTGCGCAAGGGCGGTGACGTCCAGCCTGTGACGCAGCAAGATGACACCCAGCTCAGGCCTCTCCACCCGCTCGTGCTCGGCGAGGTCGCACGCGGACTCAATGGGAATGTCGGGACCGATGACGACCAGCCGGTGAGCAGGGTCGTCATCGAGGGCACGGCTGACGCGCGCGCCGGAGTTGATCTGCTCGACTTCCCCCAGCGCGAACCCATACGCCTCGGCAGCAGCCGGATCGAGGTCCCACAGGATTGTCACTTGGCCCCCTGGTAGATGGACATGTCGTCGACCTGGGAACCCGCGTCAATCTTGACGTCCGACCCGCGCAGCGCGGCGTAGAGCTCATCGCCACTGATGCCGTGGATCAAACGCGCGGCCTGCTCGGGGGTTACAGCGACGGTCACCAAGAAACTCGGTGCGGTCTGCTGCTGACTGGTGTCCGTCGTCTTCGTCGGCGCCGCGAGGGCAGTGTCTCCCATACCGATGACGAGGACATCGCTGAGGAGCACGACAGTCGTCTTGGTAGTTTGCGCTGCAGCTCCGCCACTGGTCGCAGCGCCCTGGGGTGTGGGCACTGTCGCGTAGATGGCGATACGCGATCCGGGGGTCACGAAGGACCCGACCCGAGCCGGGTCGCTGAGCTGGACCGACACGGCAAGCATGCCGGACGGCACCTGAATCGCCTTAGTGCCCACGGGCGTTGTCCCGAAACGGGCGGTCATCAGGAACTCACCAGGCTGCACGTCGGTGAGCGCGAGGAGGGAGTTGTTCTCCGGGGTGATCTCCTGCAGGGCACCAGCGGGAAGGGCGGCGGCCGCTACGCTCGTCTGAGCGATGAGCTCGTTGCGCTCGGCATCCTTCAAGCTCGTGCCGGCTGGAACCAGTTTTTGCGCCACATACACCTTTTCAGGTCTCTGATTCTCGATGGCGCGCGCGTCAGCGTTCTTTGCATAGATAACGACCAGGGCAGCCCCGCCGATGGCCAGAAGGACGGCAATGAGGACAGCGAGAATGCGGCGATTCATGAAACGTGGATCCTTAGGTTACTGGTCGCTTAGCCGGCCGGCGAAATTACGGTTGGCCCACGAGGGGGCCCCCCACCCGAGCCGACAGAGCCGACCGGTCGCAAAGGAGAGGTGAACCAGCCCCACAGACACTCGGATTTCCAACTCTGAGCCGATGGCGCGCCCGGATCACAGGTATTGAGACGATACGCGGCGCCGGTCCCGTCGTAGGCGCTTTTGTCGCCGACGCCACTCACCAGGTTCTTGTATCCCGCCAAGAAGAAAGACGAAATCCCGGAAATGGTGTAAACCGCGTTGTTGCCGGTACCCGAGACCGAAGTAATTACTGGTACATCGACTTCCGTGCCCACATACTGAGCAAGGTTTGGCGCCGTGCAGCCGCTGGACGGCGCGGCACCGGGGCTCGCTCCGACGGTTCCGCTCGAGCTGAACACTGCTGTACACGGGGGCGCGTTGTCGCACTGCGGGGAGGGATAGCCGAGGTCTGCACAGGTCTTGACCCACCCAAAACCACCAGGCGTGTATGGACCGGGCGGTGGGACGCTGAGATCAGGCTGACACACCTTGGCCTGTAGAACGGTGGTTTCACTGCCGTTCACATGCCCGAAGATGGTGGTGATGAAGGGCTGCAGCGAAGCAGGGACCAGAGGCGGCGTCGTCGTGTTCGGCGCTGGCGAGTATGGCGGCGAGGTGGCGAAGTTAGCACCGTTGTTCGTTGCGACATTCCAGTTGCACAGACCCAGAACGATCGGCATCGTCAGCTTGGACTGTCCAAGGGGGCCTGCGGCCGCGCGAGCACACGCGCCGTACCCCAGGTCCGTATACGTCTGACCAAACAGGCTCACCAGCGGTCTGACGAAGAAGGACGCTAGCGGGCTGGGATCCTTGGCGTTCTTCGAGGTCACGGTGCGTGTTTCGACATAAGGCGTAGTTGCTGTGACCCATGGCGGGGGAGGCAAGCATTTCGCAAACTGGCTGTAGTCCCCGGTTTCAGTACACGCTGGCAGGCCTGCAACATTGTTCCCACACACAGATGCGATGGCCTGCTTCTGCGAGGTGCCCGAGAGCTTTGTGAATGAGTTCTGAGAACCTAGCAGGCTCAGGGACGCCGACGCCGGTGATGTACAGTCCGCGCCGATGGGGTTTGAGGCGCAGGCCTGTGCCAGCGCCATCGCGGTCGCGTCAGCCCCGTTCTGCAGCTGCCGTCGCTCCAGCAAGATGTTTCCGACATCGACGCTGAGCGCCAGCATGCCGAGGATTGTTCCTCCCGCGAACAATACCGCCACCAGGGCTGTAACGGCACCCCGCTCACCGTGCTGCCGGCGAAGGCTGCGTCGACCGAAAAAACGACTCAGCCACCGCATTTCATCACCGCCGTAGATGTAAGGGTTGTCGGTAAGCCCGCAACACCTGAGATGGGCCCGAGGATGAACCACGTGAAGGGGGCGGACACAGCGACTGTCGCATTCCCACCCGGGTTCGCGCACGGCGTCCCGGCCGGCGTCGCAGCCGCCGTGACCGTCAAGCCGGGCGAAGCGGCTTGCGCCCGGCTTTGAATGTTGGCCAGAGTCGCGGTCGAGACAACAGCTGCACGCGCGCCCTCGCGAGCAGCGTTGGTCAACGTCACCTCAGTGAACAGCATGCGCCCGAAGTCGACCACACCCCCGATGACCAAGAACATTAGAGGCAGAACCAACGCGAACTCGACCATGGCTGCGCCAAAATCACGCCGGCCCAGCTTGGCATGTCTCACTCATCCACCTCTTACCGTCTCTCCGGTGCAGCCCTGCGACGGCCCGCACCGGAGAGGGCCACTCACAGATTGTTCGCAACGCTGCTGAAGAAGCTCTGCAGGTTCGAACCGATCAAGGTGATGCCCACCAGCGCAACCAGAGCGATGAACGCGACCAGGAGAGCGTACTCCACCATGGTGGCGCCGGACTCCGGGCGGCCCCGCCGCAAAAGGGTCACAAGTGTGGTCATCGGTCTTTCCCGTCCAAATCTGTGCCTCGTGGTGCGGCCAACGCTCCCTCTATCAGAGCTGGCCGGCGATGCTGCTGAAGAAGCTCGAGAGCGTCGTGCCCAGGATCGTGATGCCCACAAGGGCGACCAGAGCGATGAAGGCAACGAGCAACGCGTACTCCACCATCGTGGCGCCGCGGTCATCGGCGACGCGGGTCTGAAGACGTGCAACAAGCTTGGTCATGGTGAACCTTCCAATCGAACGCAGGGCCACCCGATGTGCCCCCCGCGAGCACTGTAGAGACCTATCCGGCCTCGTGTCTCACCATTGCCCAAATCGCAAGCAACGGAACGCCGCGTCGGGCTGTGATCCTCATCCCCCGACGGCCGTCGGCGCCTCCCGCACGCCGACCCCGCTCCTTGGACGAGGGCCGGGAGCAGCACACGATCGGAGCGGCACCTCAAGGGCCAGCGCTGCTGAGACCGTTCGCGTTGCAGGACGAGATTGCTCACCCATGAGCAAGGATGGGCGTCGTCACATCGAGAGGAGCCTTGTCCGTATGGCTGGAACCGGGTATGCGCGCGACCGCGCCGTCACTCTCGCCGCCATTGCGCTCGCCCGCTGTGACTCCCTGCTGACTCGAGAACGGCTGCGGGTCTATCCCGTCCTGCTGCTCAGCATCTGGCTGCTGATGTACGCAATCGTGGCCCACACGAGCCCTGACTGGGTCGCGTTGCCCGACTTCGTCGCGCGTTGGACGGGGGGTCGCCTGCTCCTCGATGGTCATGCGGAAGCCTTGTATGACCCGGCCGTCCAGTCGGAGCTCCAAGCGACGGAGCTTCACACCACGGCCCTCTCGTACTTCGTCTCTCCGCCCTTCGTGGCGCTGGCCATGCTGCCGTTCGCCTTGCTGCCGTATGCCGTCGCGGCGGCACTCTGGACGGTGCTTTCCATTGCCGCCCTGCTCTGCTCCCTCGCACTGCTCAGACCCATGGCTCCCAGCGTGATCCGCCGTCACTGGCGGCGCACGTTGGCCTTGGCGACCGCCTTCTACGCCACCCTCGAACTGCTCGGTTCGGGCCAGGACACGGCCTTCGTGCTACTTGCCGTCTGTGGAGCGATACGCCTCCTGTCCCTCGGGCGAGAGGGGCTCGCGGGGGCGGTGCTTGCCCTGGGCCTCGCAAAGCCGCAGCTCGTCTTCCTGGCGCCACTGCTCCTTGTGGCGCAGCGCCGATGGCGTGCCGTCACGGCCTTTGTCGCCGCGGGAGCAGCTCTTCTGTTGATGAGCATCTGGATCGTGGGTCTGGACGGGGTGGTCGATTGGCTGACCTTGCCCACCTCCCCGCTCTACGCGTCAGAGGTGCAGCAGGGCCAGGCCTGGAAAGCAGTCAGCGTCTCGGCGTTCATCACTGGCTTGGCGCCTCTCAGCTTGGGCGCGTGGTGGACGGCGGCCGCATACGTCATCGGGCTGGCGGCCTGCTACCCGACGTTGCGGGCGGTGGGGAGGCAGAGTCGGTCCGGGTCTCTGGTGTCGTGGACGATCATCCTGATGGCGACAGCAGTGGCTTCTCCTCACTTCATGCTCTACGACCTCGTTCTCCTCCTGCCGGCTCTCTGGGGGCTCGCTGAGATCGCATGGAAGCCGACGACGAGGGGGCTCGTCGCCGTCGTCTTCGTCATCGCGTGGCTGGTCGCGCCACTGCACACCGTGACGAGCCCGCTGGGCTGGCCGCTCTCGATTCTCGGAACCGCGTGGATCGCCGTTCCGCTCTGCCTCCTCTGGTGGACCCTCATAACGGCGAAACCAACTGGGTTCGGCTCCCTCTCAGGGGACACAAGGTGAAGCGTCAGCGCGGCCCCGCCGGTGGCCATGGGGTGCCTTCCCGCGTCGTCGTCACCGTCGGAATCGTGACTGTCACTCTCGCCTCGGCCATGACGATCGGCGCCGACAGCATGTGGGTCGTCGCCAGTGGTCGGAACATCGCCGGCGCCGGCGCCGTGCCGGCTGGCGCACCGCTCGCCACCGCCGACTCAACGACGTGGGTCAACGTCCTGGCCCTGGGCCAGCTGGTTCCTGCGGGCATCCATTCGCCGGATTCAAGCGCCCTGCCCGTTGACGCAGATCCTCATCGACGTCTGCCTCCTTCTGCTCTGGGTCGTGGCAGCGTGTCGCGGTGGCGCCAAGGGACTCGCGATGACCTTGGTTCTTGCCGTTGCGGCGAAGGGGTCGTTGCCGGCTCTGGGCACCATTCGCTCACAACGGATGTGGCCGCGGCCCTTCACTATGGCGACTGAGCGACGAGCCGTCCCGTCGCGAGGGCGAGTCCGCCGGCCACGACGATTCCACCAGCTCATTCGGCTGCATGTGCCCTTCCCCGCGTTGGGTTTCGTTCAAGCATTTGGGCTGGCCGCATGGCATCCTTGGTGCGCAAGTACACCCGGCATAGGTGGAGAGCGAGACTGGTGGGCCTGCGCGTGATCCGCCCGGCGTCGACAGCGATGTCGCGCAGTCGCCTTGATCGGTGGTCCCCACTCATCATTCCCCTGGCCATATTTGGCCTGACGCGCGCGGCTAGCTACGTCATGATGACGATTGCATCCCGTGACCAGATGGCCTTGCCCGTAGGGACCTGGCCTTACGGGCAGTATTTCGTATCGCGCGGATTGCCCGCCGACCCGGGCTACCTCGGGGTAATCACAAACTGGGATGGCCAGTGGTATCAGAGCATTGCGCTTGACGGGTACCAAGTTCCTCTACCCGACGACCCAGAGGCGGGGCAGAAGCTGCAGGCATGGGCGTTCCCTCCTGGGTATCCAATGCTGGTCCGTGGTGCCATGGCGGTCACGGGGCTCCCCTTCTCGGTCGCGGCGACCGTGATCAGCATGGTCGCGGGCGGCCTCGCCATGATTCTGCTCTACCGTCTTCTGGACAGGCGGGCAGGCGCATTTATCGCGGCATCTGCTGTCGCACTTCTATCTACGTTCCCCAGTGCGCCGCTGCTCCAAGCCGCGTACAGCGAATCGCTGGCGTTGCTGTATCTCATGCTCTCGCTCACGCTTCTGGCCAGCCGTCGTTATCTATGGTGTGCCTTGGCAGTGTCGGCACTGGCCATGAGCCGCCTGGTCACTCCGCCACTCGCCTTGGTGGTGGCTGCCCACTTCTATCGACGGTTCAAGTCCGAGCGCAGAGACCTGTCGACAAGCGATATGGTCTCGCTTGGCTTCCTCTTCGTGCTCTGCGTGATCGGAGCCGTCGCTTGGCCAGTGATCTCGAGCTTCTTCATCGGCTCACAGGCGGGACTGGCCAGGACCTCAGCGCCGCGATACCTACGCGGGTGGTTCTTGGGGTCGCTCAGCATTGGAGGGCCTGCGTTGTTGGGTGCCGTTCTCCTCTTGGTGCTGATTCTGATGATCTTCGCTATGCGCCACACCACTGAGGGTTGGGGCTTGGAGCTCCGAGTCTGGTCCGTCGCATACCCGGTCTACATCTTCTCCGTGACTTCGATCCTCTTGGGCGTCCTTCGGTATTTTCTACTCGCGCCGACGTTCCTCTTGGTCGCAGTGATGGTCGTTGCTGAGAACCGATGGCGCGCTGCAGTTCCGATCCTGCTTTGCGGACTCGGACTAGCGAGCCAGTGGTGGTATGTCAGTCAGGTGCTGGTCGTGCCTCCGCCCGCGCCCGGGATCGGTCCATAGAGGCCTTTCGCGGGTCCAGTGCGCTCGCCTCCACCCGGCTCTGGCCACCTTGTCACTGACTCTCGTATACCCCAGAGATCTAGGACTAGCGCTCATCGACGAGGTTGTCGCACCCCAACATCGCGGCCGAGTCTTGAAACAAAGCCCAGGTCGCGAGGCCTTGCCCTCCGCGCCGTGGGGCCAGTGGACCCTCAAGTGCCGCGTCGAAGCTGTCTCCAAAAGGGCCGCGATCGGTGGCGTCCCGATCGCGGCGCCCTCTGCTCCTCGTCATCCAGCACCTGTTGGAGCATGGTGCGGGGTTTGGGGGGTGGCCAGCTCTGGGCGCGCGGGTCCGTTGTGTCGAGGTAGAACTCGGTCCAGCCGTAGTCATCGCGGTAGCGCAACTTGCCGTCGCCGACGTAGTACCAGCCTGCTGGCTTCTCGCTCATGCGTCCCCCCAAGGATGCGTCGAGGTCCCCTGCCCCGCCTCAATGTACGGCCCGACCTGGGCACTCGACCAGAGATCGTGACAGCGCGTCGGAGGAGACCGATGTGTCCTCCCACCCCACGCGGACCCGGAGTCGCGTCCTCCGACGTCCCGATAGGATCGGACCCGGCTCACAGCACCGCTGCCCGTGGCCATGGTGTGCCGGGAAGTCTGGTCGGCGTCCGATGACCCCTGCGCCTCGAAGGAACCGCCTGTGAGCGACAACCCCAGCCCGAGCAAGGCGACCAAGCTCCTCAGCCGTGGCACGTGGCGTGAGGCAAGCTACGTCGCTGACCTGCTTCGCACCGAGACGGTCGGTGGGGCAATCCTCCTCATCGCCGCCGTCGCCGCTCTCGTCTGGGCCAACTCGCCCTGGCGAGACGCCTACGCGACCCTCCGCGACACCGTCGTGGGGCCGGCCTCCCTGCACCTCGACCTCACCCTCGGCACGTGGGCAGCCGACGGGCTGCTCGCCGTCTTCTTCCTCGTCGCCGGCATCGAGCTCAAGCGCGAGTTCGTCGCGGGCGACCTCTCGGACCGTCGCAAGGCAGCGCTCCCGGTCGCCGCTGCGGTGTGCGGCGTGGTGCTGCCCGCCGTCCTCTTCGTCGTGACGGTGCTGGCCCTCACCAGAGGTGACAGCAGCGCCGATGTCGGGGCAATGCTGCGTGGCTGGGCGATCCCCACGGCCACCGACATCGCCTTCGCCCTGGCGGTGCTCGCCGTCATCGGCACCCACCTGCCCAGCTCGCTGCGCTCGTTCCTCCTGACGCTCGCCGTCGTCGACGACCTCATCGCTATCACGATCATCGCCGTCTTCTACACCGAGACGGTGAAGTTCCTCTGGCTGCTGGCCGCGGTCGTCCCCCTCGCGGCGTGGCGCCTGCTGCTCAAGCGCAAGCTGACCAACCCCCTCCTCCTCGCGATCCCCGCACTGCTCGCCTGGATGTTCGTCCACAACAGCGGAGTCCACGCGACCGTCGCCGGCGTCCTCCTCGGGCTCCTCGTCCCAGTCCAGCGGGAAGCCGAGGACGACCCCAACCGCCACTCGCTCGCAGAGCGCCTCGAGCACAGGATCCGACCGTTCTCCGCGGGCTTCGCGGTCCCGGTCTTCGCCTTCTTCGCCGCCGGAGTCACGGTCGTCGGAGGCGGATTCGCTGACGCCGTCACCGATCCCGTCGCGATCGGTGTCGTCGTCGGCCTCGTGGTCGGCAAGGCGGTGGGCATCTTCAGCGGCACCTGGGCCGTGGCCCGCTTCACCCGTGCCGAGCTCGACGAGGACCTCAGCTGGACCGACGTCTTCGGCCTGTCTGTCCTCGCCGGGGTGGGCTTCACCGTCAGCCTGCTCGTCGGCGAGCTCGCCTTCGGCGGTGGTTCCGAACGCGACGACCACGTCAAGCTCGCCGTCCTCGCCGGCAGCCTCATCGCCGCGCTGCTCGCCAGCGGCGTGCTGCGGCTGCGTAACCGGCATTACCGCGAGGTCTACGCCCGTGAGACCGAGGACCGTGACCTCGACGGCATCCCCGACATCTACGAGCAGCCGCGCTGACCGCCTCCAGCACGCATCAACGAACGGGAACGCGCCCGAGCGCCCCGATCCGTGCGTGTCTGGGTAAGGGCAGCACAGTAGGGTGGCATCGGCAGCGCACCGGCGCGGCCCACGGCATGATCGAGGAAGTGAGCCCATGAGCACGGATCCCCGGCCGGAGCGGACGCTGGGTCAGTTGGTCGCCTCGGCGACCGAGGACATCTCCGCACTCATCCGGAGCGAGATCGCGCTCGCCAAGGCTGAGATCGCCGTCCAGGCGAAGAAGGGCGGCGTGGCAGGCGGCCTGCTCGCGGGCGCTGCGGTCGTGCTCTTCTACTCGGTCTACTTCATCTTCATCACGCTCGCCGAGGGCATCCAGGCGATGGGGCTGCCCCGCTGGGCCAGCTTCCTCATCGTCACGGTCATCATGCTTCTCGTCGCGGCCGTCCTCGGCTGGCTCGGCGTGCGCAAGATGAAGACCGTGCAGCCTTCGCCCGACAAGGCGATCGCCTCGACGCAGGAGAGCGTCGCGGGCATCAAGGCCGCCCTCGCGAACCCCGGCACCGTCGTGCCAGCGCCGCCGCCCGCGTGGGACCCGCGCGTCGCCAAGGCCACATCGAACCGCCCCACGGCCTCCGTGAGCGCGACCCCGGCCACCCCTCCCGCGACGGCCACGCCTGCCTCCTCGGCCGACACGACGGTCATCGAGACCACCGGCACGGCGGGCACGCCCGACTCGTCGCGCGACGCCTGACCCGCCCGATCCCCCACACCCATGCCCGTCGACGCTGCCTTCGTCAACATCGACGGACCCTGGGAGCACCGCTACATCTCGGCCAACGGCGCACGCTTCCATGTCGCCGAGCTGGGTGAGGGCCCGCTCGTCCTGCTCCTGCACGGCTTCCCGCAGTTCTGGTACACGTGGCGCCACCAGATGGTCGCGCTCGCCGCCGCCGGCTACCGCGCTGCAGCCCTCGACCTGCGCGGCTACGGCGGCTCCGACAAGCCCCCGCGCGGCTATGACACCTACATGGCGACCCTCGACGCCGCGAGCGTCATCCGCACCCTCGGCGAGAAGGAAGCGGTCATCGTCGGCCAGGGCCTCGGCGGGTGGATCTCGTGGTCGATGCCGAGCCTGCGGCCCGACGTCACGCGCGCCATCGCGTCTCTGTCCATGCCGCACCCGCGCATCATGCGGCACGCCACGTGGACGGACCACAAGCAGCGTCGCGCCTCACAGTGGATCGTCGGCCTGCAGAAACCCTTCGTGCCCGAGCGCCAGATGACCGAGTCGCACGACTATGTCGGGCGGCTCCTCACGTCGTGGGCCTCCCCCTTCGGCACCTTCCCCACCGACGAGGACATCACCCGCTACGGCGACGCGATGATGATCCCCTTCGTGGCCCACTCCGCCGCGGAGCACTACCGCTGGCTCGGCCGGTCCGCGGTGCGCCCCGACGGCCCCCTCTTCATGCGACGCATCCGCCACGCCATCCGCGTGCCGGTCCTGCAGCTCCAGGGCGCCGACGACGGCTGTGTCCTCCTCGAGCCCACCTATGGCTCCGGCGCCTTCGTGCCCGGCGACTACCGCCACATCAAGATCGACAGGGCCGGCCACTTCCTCAGCGAGGAAGCGCCCGAGCAGGTCAACGCCGCGCTCATCTCGTGGCTCGACTCCCTTGCCTGACAACGACATCCAGCTCCCGGACGCCGGCGGCGTCACGTGGTCGCTGTGCATCCGTGACCACTCCGGTATGCCGGTGGGCTGGGTCCAGCCCGACACCTCCCTCCGCACGGCGTCCGTCGGCAAGATCCTCCTGCTGCTCGAGACGGCCCGCGCCCTCTCCGCCGGCGAGCTGTCACCCGACGAGCCGCTGACCCGGTCGCTCGACGAGTGGGTCGGCGACTCCGGTCTCTGGCACACGCTGTCGGTCGAGACCCTGCCCCTCGTCGACGTCGCGGCCCTCGTCGGCGCCGTCTCCGACAACCTCGCCACCAACGTGCTGCTGCGCCGGGTGGGCCTCGACGCGGTGGCCGCCCGCGCGACCGCGCTCGGGCTCAGGTCGACGGCCCTGCTCGACCGCGTTCGCGACGAGCGCACGGCCGAGCATCCCATCACCCTCAGCACGGGCAGCGCCGCCGAGCTGAGCGCGCTCGCGCACCGCATCGCGACCGGCACCGCCACCGGGCCCGACTCCGACGAGCTCGTGCGCCGGTGGCTCTCGGCGAACGTCGACCAGTCGATGGTCGGCCTGCCGCTCGTCGACCAGGCCGGCCTCGACCCCATCGCCCACCACGACTCGCTCACCCTCGAGCCGGCGCTGTGGAACAAGACCGGCACGGATGCCGGGGTGCGTGCCGACGTCGGCGCCGTGACGGTCGACGGCCGCACCGTCAGCTGGGCGGCGATCGCAAACTGGGAGCCCGCCGTCGGAACATCGCTCGAGCACCTCACCGTGTGGTCCGTACTCCGCGGCATGCGCCTCGTCGGCGACCACGTGCTCCACCTCGCCACGCCCTGACGCGGCGTCAGGCCCGGGGCCTGCTGCAGCTAAGTGAGCCCATCGATCGGAGCACGCCTTCTTGCCGTGTGATCCCTTTTGTCAGCGAATTCATCGCACAAACGGTGACTTCTCACGAAGACGGTCGTTATCAATGCAAAGCCGACCTGGTGCCCATAGCGTTGCCATGCTGGCTCGGGGGTGGTGCCGGCACACAGGTGTGAGGAGAGGTGTCACATGCGCGTCGTGCGCGACTCTCTTCCGCTCTCGATCAGCGTGGCCGGCTGGCTCGTGGGGATGATCACGACAGCGCTCATCATCGGTACGCCCTACCTGGTGTTCGCCTACCACAGTCCCGAGCTGCACCTGGTGCTCGATTCGGTGGACAGCGGCGTCGCGCTGCTTGCGGCATACCTCGTATATGGACGGTTCACTCGGAGCCGCCGGCTGCAGGACCTCCTGCTCGCCGAGGGCCTCTTCCTTCTCGGTGTGGCCGGGGTGGGGATGACGCTGGCCCTGGAGCTGCTCGCGCATCGGGTGGATGACAGCGTGGGCGTCTGGCTGCCTCTCACCCTGCGGGTCGCCGGGGCCGGAGTGGTCCTCGCCGCGGCGCTGTCCGGAGAACGCGTCGTGAAGGCTCGGTGGGGAGGCTGGGCCTGGGCGGCGCCGTGGCTGGTGGCCACCGTCGGATTCGTGCTCCTGTGGGCGCTGGGTGACCGTCTGCCCGCTGCCCTCGCAGAGAGTCCACCGATGTCGGCCGAGCGACCCGTCATCACCGGCCATCCGCTCCTGCTCGGCGCTCAAGCCGTGTCCGCGATCTTCTTCGCGGCCGCCTCGCTGCTCTTCACCCGTCAGGCCATGCGCAGTGACCATGGGCGGCGCGACGAGCTGGTGCGATGGCTCGGGGCGGCCTTCGCGCTGGCTGCCTTCGCCCGCGTCAACTATGTCCTCTTCCCATCGCTCTACAGCGGGTGGCTCTACACGGGCGACCTCCTGCGCACGGGCTGCTACCTCCTGCTGCTCATCGGA
Organism: Humibacillus xanthopallidus; assembly: GCF_006716675.1. GTDB lineage: Bacteria > Actinomycetota > Actinomycetes > Actinomycetales > Dermatophilaceae > Humibacillus > Humibacillus xanthopallidus_B. Next base: position 1,088,038 of record NZ_VFPM01000001.1, read on the forward strand.
GCCGCCCGCGAGATCAGCCACTACTGGTCAGCACAGGCACGCGCAGCCGTCCTCGAGGATCGTCGCCGACTGGCGCGGGAGCTGCATGATGGGGTCGTCCAGGAGCTGGCCTACATCCGATCGGAGGCCCGTGGTGGAGAGGCAGGTCCGGCCGCCCAGGAGCGGATCGTCGTTGCGTGCGACCGGGCGCTCGACGAGGCGCGATCGGCTGTCGACGCCCTGGGAAGGAGCACTGACGAGCCCCTCGGCTTCGCTCTGCACCGGGCGGCTCAACAGGTGGCGGAGCGCTACCACGCCGGACTGGACGTGGAGCTGGACGATTCCGTCAGGGCCGACCAGGAGCAGCGGCACGCCCTGGTGCGGATCACCCGCGAGGCTGTGTCCAACGCCATCCGCCACGGCAAGGTCGACCGCGTCCAGCTTCGGCTCGTCACCGACCGGCACGGCCGGCATCTCGTCGTGCGAGACCATGGTCTCGGCTTTGACCGGACCGCGGCCAGCAGGGCCGGCAGTGGTTACGGGCTGACCAGCATGGCGGAGCGAGCCCAGGCCTTCGACGGCTCGCTCAACATCGACTCTCGGCCTGGCGTCGGCACGACGGTCGAGGTGACCTGGTGACCATCAGCGTCGTTCTCGCCGACGACCACACGCGGATGCGCGCGCGCATCCGCGCCGCCCTGGAGTCGGGCGGATGCGAGGTGCGCGGCGAAGGCGCCACAGCAGCCGACGCGGTCCGCCTTGTGTCGGAGCACCACCCCGACGTCGCGCTACTCGACATCCACATGCCCGGGAGCGGCATCCAGGCAGCCCGGGAGATCACCCGGACCGCGCCTGACGTGGCCGTCGTGATGCTGACCCAGTCAGCTGAGGACGAGGACCTCTTCGACTCATTGCGTGCCGGCGCGTCGGGCTACCTTCTCAAGGACGCCGACCCTGCCGCGCTGGCCGACACCTTGCGCGGGGTGCTCGCTGGCGAAGCGGCGATGCCGCGGCGTCTCGTTGCACGGCTCATGGACGAGTTCCGTGCGCCGACTCGACGTCGCTTCGGCCGGACCACCGCGGCCACGAAGCTCACCGCCCGCGAGTGGGAGGTCATGCAGCTGCTCAGCGAGGGCCTGTCGACGGAGGAGGTGTCACGGCGCCTCTTCCTGTCCCCGACGACGGTGCGGGTGCACGTGTCCTCCGTCCTCAAGAAGCTGCGGGTCAAGGACCGCGACAGTGCCTTCAGGCTCCTACGCGGTGACTGAACTCAAGGCTCGCGATGGTCTTGCTGGTTCGAGAGGGGTGCCGCGTCGTCAACCGACGCGACACCCCTTCTCGCCTACATCAACCCGATGTGCGCCTCATGATGCGCTGAGGGTCATCGCAAACCGATGTTGACGACATACGTCTGGCCATCGTCCAAGGTGACACCGATGCGCCAGTAGCTGCCGCCCGTGCCTGTCTTCCAGTTGTACATGTACTGCTGTGCCGTGGCGTCGTACTTGTAGTTCGAGCCACTGTCGGCTGAGGCGGTGTAGACCGTCTCGTCGACAGGCGCAGTCATCGCGCTGCCCTTGACGGGGGTGAGCCAGCTGGCGGTCCCCGCGTACGGCACCACCGTGCCCGCTGCGTTCTTCAACTGGAACTTAGCGGGGATCGTGCTGCCAGCCTTGAACACGCTAGTCGTGAGCCCCACCTGGTGCGCCGTGTCGTTGATCGGCTGCAGGAACCCGTCCCACCGGTAGATCACCTTGTAGCTGCCGGTGATCGTCGAGGTGTTGCCGGCCTTGTCCGTCGCCGTGGCGGTGTAGTTCCACGTGCCCGCTCCGTTGGCGTTGCCGCCGGAGGCGGTGACGGTGCAGGAGGCCACCCCCGAGAAGCTGTCCGTTGCAGTGCACGTCGCCGACGGCACGGCGCCGAGGGTGTAGGTACCGCTCTGGACGTTTACGCCGGCCGTGGTCAGCGTCGGCTTCTCCTGGTCGATCTTGATGCCCGAGACGGTGGCTGTGGCAGTGTTCCCGGCCTTGTCGGTGGCGGTGCCGCTCGCGGTGTTGTTGTCGCCGTTCGCCGTGACCACCACCGGGTCAGGACAGGTGGCCACTCCAGACCGGTCGTCGGTGCAGGTGAACGTGACCGTCACCGGACCGACGTACCAGCTGTTGCTGCCCTGCTTACCGCTGGTGACCGCACCCATGATGGTCGGCTTGGTCTTGTCGAGCTTGACCGTCACCGAGTCAGTGCCGACGTTGCCGGCGGTGTCCTTCGCGGTGCCCGTGACGACCTGGCCTGACGTCTCGGTGCTGACAGTGACCGGGGGAGTGACGGACGAGACGCCCGAGCCCTTGTCGTCGTCCTTGGCCGAGAAGGTGACCGTGACATCGCTGTTGTTCCAGTCGTCGGCGTTCGCCGCCGGCGAGAGGACGTGCGACACCGTGGGGGCGATGCTGTCCCACTTGAGGGCCACGCTGTTGAGCGCCTCGACGTTGCCGGCGTTATCGACGGCCCAGTACTTCACCGTGCCGGCCCCGGTGCCCGTGAGTGGCACGCTCACCGTCTTGGTGGCACCGGGAGCGACCTGCTCTGCGCCATCGTCGATGACGTAGTGGATTTCCTTGACGCCCGACAGACCGGCCTGGTCGGTCGCGCTGAGCACTACGTCGGCTGTGGATCCCGTGCACCAGCCGTTGGAGGAGGTGCACTGGTTGTTGGAGGTCGTCGAGGGCGCCGTGCCATCGATGTTGATGCCACCCACAGTCGCGCCGGCCCCCGTGTTGCCCGCGAGGTCCTTGGCACCGTCACTCGTCACCGACTGGTTGGCGCCGTCGCTCTTGAGCAGCTTGCTCGTCGGGCATGAAGCAACTCCGGAGCCGTCGGTCCCGTCTGCGAGCTTCGGGTCGGAGCAGGTGAAGTCGACTGAGACCGCGTCCTTGTACCAACCCAAGCCGTTGGACTGCGTGGTCGCAGCGCCCTTCACGACCGGCGCGGTGCGGTCGATCTTGATGCTGGTCACGGACGCGGGGGCGCTGGTGTTGCCCGCCTTGTCGTTGATCGTCACCGGGCCCGCGCCGAGGTTCGAGCCCTCGCCCGTGATCTTGCTGTCGGTCGGCTGCGTGGCCGGGTCGAGCTGGGACAATGCGTCGTCGCCGACCCACTTGACCGTGACGTCGCCGTTGTACCAGCCCGCCCCGTTGGGGTCCGCCGGCACACCGACCAGCGTGGGCTTGGTTTTGTCGATGTTGATGCCTGTGACATTGGTGCCGCTGCGGTTGCCCGCCACGTCCACCGCGTCACCGAGGACCTTCTGGTCCGCGCCGTCGTTGGTGAGCGTCGTGTCGCCCGCACACCCGGCAACGCCGGTCTGCAGGCCGGAGCCCACGTCGTCACACGTGAAGGTCACGTCTACGTCGCTGTTGATCCACCCAAATTCGTTCGGCGCCGGGAACGCGGCGCCCTCGATCGTCGGTGCAACCGTGTCGACGTTCACGTCGAAGCCCTGTACTGACTCGGCATTGCCTGCCAAATCGACGCTCCAGTACGTCACATGGTGCGTACCTGTAGACAGGTCCTGTGCGAAGGGCATGCCGTACGTCTGCGCATCCCCGCCGTCGACCGTGTAGTAGGTCGCCGAGACCCCGGAGCCGGAGTCGTTGGCGTCGAATGCGAACGGGATGCCGCTCTCCACGAACCAGCCGGTGGCGGGCGAGATGGGATCGATGACTTTGGTGGTGGGAGCCGTTTTGTCGATCTTGACCGTGATCGGAGCACCGGCCCTCTCGAGATTGCCCGCGTTGTCCTTGCTCCAGAGCGAGATGCTGTGCGTGCCCTCGCTGCCGAACAAGAAGGCACCGTTGTAGGTCTGCGCCTCGCCCTCGTCCACCGAGTAGTACGTGGCGGCGACGCCGGAGGCGTTGTCCGAGCCGTTCAGCGTGACCTCGACGGCGTCGCCGTACCAGCCGGCCTGGTTAGGATCCGCGAGCGCCGCGGTCGTGGTCGGCGCGGTGCGATCGATCTTGATGCCGGTGACCGTCTCTTGGGCGGTGTTACCAGCCATATCGACGCAGCTCGCCGAGGATGAGAGGTTGTCTCCCTCACCCTTGACGACATCGTTCGAGGGACCGGTGGCAACACCGGACAGCGCGTCGGTGCATGTCCAAGTGACGGCCACGTCACCGGTGTGCCAGCCGCTGACGAAGTCGGCGGAGAGGACCGGTGCCGTCTTGTCGATGTTGATGCCTGGCACGGCAGCAGATGCCGTGTTGCCGGCCCTGTCTTCGGCCGAGCCGCTGGCGGACTGGTCGACGCCCTGAGCGAGCACCTTGTCAGTGCTCTTCGTCGCTACACCGGACAGGGCGTCGGCCGCGGAGAAGCTCACCGTGACGTCGGCGCGGTACCAGCCGGCGTCGTTCGGCTCACGGTCCGGCGTCGCCGTGATGGTCGGCTTCGTCTTGTCGATCCGGACGTTCGCGGTGTCCGTGGCACTGCTGCCGGCGCCGTCCGTGGCCGTACCGGTGACAGTGTCACCCGCAGCGGTGGTCTCGGCAATCTTGGTGACCGGCGACGTGCAGCTCTCGAGACCGGAGCCGCCCTGGTCGGCGCAGGTGAACGTCACCGTGACGTCCTGGTTGGTCCAGGCGCCGTCCGTGTAGGAGAGCGGCGTGAAGGCGTGCGAGATCGTCGGCGCTGTCTTGTCGATCTTGATGTGAGCCGTCTGGACCGCCTCGGCGTTGCCTGCCTTGTCGGTCGAGAAATAGGTGACGGTGTGGTCGCCCTCGGTGGACAGCGTGAAGGTCGTGCCGGTCTGCGGCGCACCACCGTCGACGGCGTAGGTGGTCTTGTCGACCGTTGACAGGTTGTCGGTGGCGGCGAGCGACACGGACACGTTGTCGTTGACCCAGTCGTTCGAGGTACCGCTGATGCCCGTCGTCGGCGCTGTGCGGTCGATCTTCACTGCCGGGCTGCTCGTCGCCGTCGTGGACAGGCCGGCTCCGTTCGTCACAGTCTTGGTGCTCGTGAGTCCGGTGCCTTCACTCGTGATCGTCGTGTCGGTGGGAGCGGCCGAGATGCCGGACTCCGGGTCACTGGCTGTCCAGTGAATCGTCACGTCGCCCGAGTACCATCCCGCGCCGTTCGGGTCAGTGGTCGGAGCGCCGGTCAGCACAGGAGCCGTCGTGTCACCGGCGGGCGCAGTGGACGTCGTGCTGCTGCTGTTACCTGCGTTGTCTGTGGCGGTGCCCGTGACACTCACGCCGGGTTGCACCGTCTTGGAGTTCGTCGCACTTCCAGCGGCGAGACAGCTCGCAATCCCGGATACGTTGTCAGAGCACGTGAACGTAATCGTGGTCGTCCCGTCAGGGTTCGCGGTCTGTGTGGCCGAGATGGTCGGGGCAGCCTTGTCGACGCGCACGGTGACGGATCCCGTGCCGGCATTGCCCAGCCCGTCCGTGGCCGTCGACGTTCGGGTGACGGTGCCGCTGGCGCTCTCGGTGCTGGATGCCGGCGTCGGCCCCGAGGCGACCCCTACCCCGGAGTCCGTGGCTGTCCATGTGACGGTGGTGTTCGCCTTGTTCCACCCAGCAGCGTTGGGAGCCGGTGCCAGTGTCGCAGAGACGAGCGGGCCAGTGTTGTCCAGCGTGTATGACGCGTCGCGGGAGGAGCTGTTGCCGCTGCACTTGCCCTGGGAATTGAAGTTCGGCGACGCTGCGGCAGTGATCGCCCGAATACCGTCGCCGCTGCCAGCCGTTGTCGTGAAGGTCCAACTCGACTTGGCGGTGGGCGACTCCTGATGAGCTGTGAACGCCCCCGCGACGTCAACGCACTGCGTGTCGCTTGATGTGGTGACCGTCAGGGTGAGAACTGCGCCCTGCTTCGCGTAGAGCGTTGTGCCGACCGAGACTGTTCCGGTCCCGCCGGTGAAGCCGGCGCTGCTGACCGACGCAGCGGAAGCCGCTGTCACGTTGATGCCGCCGAGCACCAAACCGGAGACCGCGGCCAAAGCCAGAAGCCGCCGCCCGAGTGCTCGTGAGCCACCTGCGCGACTCGATTGCGCCGATTGCCGCGCGCTTGACTGGACCTTCATCCCTGTTTCCCCTCCACCTGAACAACACGACAGAAGTGCTCCCCCCGGCGCACATCTGAAACGTAAGAGAGGAATCGGCCGGTCCGGATCAATTTGCCGTTCAACTAGGCGAACACGAGCTGCGCCCACGCTCAGAGGCGGCGTTCAAATCTCTAAACGGACCGTCGCAACGCATGGCTCTGACCCCGTCCGGCCAGACAATGACAGTTCGGCTGGCGACTGGCCCAGACTCCTGAGCTGATGTCGTTGCGTACAACTGTGGCCGCCGACGCCGAGCCCTCAGTCCTCGTCATCGTCGTCGAAGGGCGGTGACAGCGGAAGGACCAGGGCGAAGGTCGCCCCGCCCCCCGGGGTCTGCGACACGTCGAGCCGGCCGCCGTGCGAGCGGACGATCTGGGTGACGAGCGCCAGACCCAGACCCACCCGGCGCGACCCATCGCCCCGCCGGTCGCGGGCAAAGCGCTGGGTGAGCCGGGCGATGTCGTCAGGGTCGACGCCGGTGCCGTGGTCGGTCACCCGGGCCCAGGCCCAGTCGCCCTCCTGCTGGACCGTGACCTCCACCGTGCCCCCCTCGGGTGAGTGCGAGATGGCGTTGTCGACGAGGGCGAGCACCGCCCGCCGCAGGCTGGTCGAGACGCCGTCGACGACGACTGGAGCCCGCTCGGCAGACACGGGCCACGTGAGCGCGACACCGGCCTCGGCGGCATACGGCTCGAGGGAGCGCGCGACGCCCTCGGCGACCGCGACGAGGTCGACGGCGTCAGTGGCGGCGCCCGACTGCTCCAGCTGCGCCGACAGCAGCAGGTCGGAGACGACGTCACCCATGACCTTCGTGTCGGCAACGAGCTGGTCGACCTGCGCGCGCGTCGCCTCGTCGTCGGGCTTGAGGTGGCGCCGCAGCATCTGCGCACGAATGCTGATGACCGACAAGGGGGTTCGCAGCTCGTGACTCGCATCGGCGACGAACTGCCGCTGCAGGTCGAGGGCCTGGGCGAGGGGGCGCACCGCGCGTCGACCGGCGATGAGGCCGGTGGCGGCGGCGAGCAGCACACCGAGGATGCCGGCCACGGCCATCGACGTGAAGAGGCGGCTCTCCTCGGAGTCGTGCAGCCGCATGTCATAGACGGCGATGAAGGTCGTGTCCTCGCGCTGGGCGATCGCCGCGGGCCACTTCGTGCCGTCGGCCTCGACCGTCGTCGACTGCACGACGTTCTCGCCCGACAGCGACATCCCTTCCGTCGCCGCCAGGATCGAGCGCGGGGTGCCGGCCGTGGCCTTCGTGCCCGTCGGCCCGTGCTCGATGATCCACGTGCCGGGGGGCGCGTCGACGACATCGTCGGCCGTCGTCGCCGCCACGGTCACCCGGTCGCGGATGCTCGCGAGCTGCTGCCGGTCATAGACGACACCAGCCGCGATGACGGCGAGCAGCACGACGACCGCCGTGGTCGCGCCGACGCGCAGAGCGATGGACCGCGAGGCGGTGCGCACCGGGTCGTCGACACCGACACGCCCGCGCGAGCCCGCCCCGCGCGAGCCCGCCCCGCGCGAACCTGCCCCGCGCGAACCTGCCCGGTGCGAGCCCACCCGGCGCGACCCCGTCACGACTGGCCCAGCCGGTAGCCGACGCCGTGCACGGTCTCGACGACGCCGCGCCCGAGCTTGCGGCGCAGGTAGTGCACGTAGGTGTCGACGGCCCCGAGGGTGTCGGCCCGGCCGAAGACGGTGTCGAGCAGCTCGTTGCGGGTGAAGACGCGCGACGGCCGGCGCGCCAGCGTCTCGAGCAGCAGTGCCTCCTGCCGCGAGAGCAGCACCTCGTCCTCACCGCCGACGACCCGCTGCTCCCCCACGACGAGCCGCCGGCCATCGGTCACCGCGAGCTCCGTGGCACCCGCGCCGAGCGGCCGCAGCAGCGCACGCAGGCGTGCGAGCAGCTCGTCGACGTCGAAGGGCTTGACGAGGTAGTCCTGCGCCCCGGCATCGAGACCCTCGACCCGGTCGGCCACCGTGCCACGCGCCGTGAGCAGAAGCACCGGCGCCGCCATCCCCTTGGAGCGCAGCCGGCTCACGAGGTCGACCCCCTCGATCACCGGCAGCCCGCGGTCGACGACGAGGACGTCCCACTGCTCGACGAGCCCACGGTGCAGGCCGGCCTGTCCGTCGCGAACGGTCGTGACGGCATACCCCTCCTCGGTGAGCAGCTCGGTGAGCATCGACGAGAGGTCGGCGTCGTCCTCGACGAGCAGCAGGCGGCGGCGCGCGGGCGACGCGGGGTCCAGCGGGTCCATGTCCTTCACGGTGCCTGCTCGCTCTCACAAGTCTCTGAGATCCGATGACCACCATCGGTGTTGTGTCCAACACCATGTCATCACCCCGGGTCGCGCGCTCACAGCCCGCCGACCGTGTCCGTGTGGCGCTCCGGCGCGGCCGGGAGCACCGCCGCTGGCGGGCCAGGGTCGCCGACCTGCTCGAGGCCACCGCGCTGCTGACGCTCGTGCTCGTCGTCGTGCAGTTCTTCCTCGGCGGCGGCAGCCACGCCCTCATGGACGGCACCGCCGGCGACCGTCTCGTCGGCGTCGGCCGCATCGTCGGCCTCGTCGCGATGAACCTGCTCCTCCTCCAGCTCCTCCTCGCCGCCCGCGTGCCGTGGGTCGACCGTGCCTACGGCATGGATCGCGCGCTCAAGGCGCACCGCGTGCTCGGCCGCATCACCGTGCCGCTCGTCATCGTGCACGTCGGAGCCATCGTGCTCGGGTATGACGTGCGCGACGGCTCCGGCGGCGTGGGCGGTGCGGTCAGCCAGTTCCTCACCCTCGTCACCGGGGGCGACGACCTGCTCATGGCGACCGTCGCCACCGTGCTGCTCGTCGTCATCGCCGTGACGTCCGTGAGCATCGCCCGCAAGCGCCTCTCCTACGAGTGGTGGCACGCCGTCCACCTCACGGCGTATGCCGCCGTCATCCTCGCCGTGCCGCACGAGCTCTCCATCGGCTCGGACTTCACCGCCTCCTCGTGGGCGACCGCCTACTGGTGGACCCTCTTCATCGTCGTCGCGGCGAGCGTGCTGTGGTGGCGCTTCCTGCTGCCCGTCCTGCGCAGCCTGCGCCACGACCTGCGCGTCGCCAAGGTCGTGCACGAGAGCGACGACGTCTGGTCGGTCACCGTGCAGGGCCGCGCCCTGTCGCGCCTGCCAGTGAAGGCGGGGCAGTTCCTCAACTGGCGCTTCGTCTCTCCCGGGCTCTTCCTCGCCGCGCACCCCTGGTCGGTCTCGCGCCGCCCCGACGGCCACACCCTGCGCATCACCGTGCGTGGCCTCGGTGACCACTCGGCCGCCCTCGCCCACCTCCGCCGCGGCACGCGGGTCCTCGTCGAGGGGCCCTACGGCGCCTTCACGACCGAGTCGCGCGTCCGGCGCCGGGTGCTGCTCATCGCGGCCGGCATCGGCGTCACCCCCGTGCGGGCCATCCTCGAGGAGCTCGTCGTCGAGCGTCACGCGGCGGCCGGGGACGTCACCGTGCTCTACCGCGCCAACGACGCCTCGCAGATGCCCCTCGTCGACGAGATCGCGCGCCTGACCCACGCCGGCGGCCACGCCCTGCTGCCCCTCATCGGACCGCCCGCCAACGGGTCGTGGCTACCCCCGCTGGGCGACGGCTCGCAGGACAGCGTGCGACGCCGCGAGCTCGTCCGCTCCGACGCCGAGCGGCTGCGCGAGCTCGTGCCCGACGTCGCGCGCCACGAGGTCTATCTCTGCGGCCCCGGTCCGTGGATGGACTTGGTGCGCAAGGGACTTCACCAGGCCGGCGTGCCCGAGAAGCACATCCACGACGAGAGGTTCAGCTGGTGAGGAAGACGACTTCTGTCATCGTCGGCGTGGCGAGCGCGGTCGCCCTCGGCGCCTCGTGGGCGGCCGGACTGACGCCCGCGAAGCCCGCCCTCAGCGGGGTGCACCTGGTCGCGGCGGCCCCGCCCACGAGCGCGGGCACGCCGTCGGCCAAGGCGTCGAGCTCGCAGGCGAGCGCTGCCCCGCCGAACAAGAGCTCGCGCACCTCCTCCGGTGGTCGCAGCGCGACCCCGACCCCGACGCAGAAGAAGTCTGCCCCCGCCCCGGCTCCGGCGCCCACCTCGGGAACGGTGCTCGGCGGCGCGGCCGACACGCCCTTCGGCACCGTCCAGGTCAAGGTCAGCTACACCGGCACGAAGATCACCAACGTCCGCGCCGTGCAGCTCACCGACAGCTCGCAGCACTCCGTCTCGATCAGCGCGTATGCCGCACCGATCCTCCGCCAGGAGGCGCTCGCTGCGCAGTCGGCTCAGATCGACGTCGTCAGCGGTGCGACCTACACGAGCGAGGGCTACATCCAGAGCCTCCAGTCCGCGATCGACGCCGCCCACCTCGGCTGATCATGGAGGGAAGTGGGCACTCGACACCTCCACGGTCGAGTGCCCACTTCCCGCCACCCCTCCAGTCGAGTGCCCACTTCTCGACGCCAGGAAACTGAGCACTCGACCAAGAGGTCAGCCCCAGATCCCGTCGAGTGCTCACTTCCCGACGCCAGGAAAGTGAGCACTCGACACTTCCACGGTCGAGTGCCCACTTCCCGACACCTCCCAGTCGAGTGCCCACTTTCCGTATGCCGTCAGGCGCGGGCGGCGTAGCGACGCTCAGGGCGGCCGGTGGTGCCGTAGCGCAGCTTGACCTCGGCGCGTCCGACCGAGACGAAGTGCTCGAGGTAGCGACGCGCACTGACGCGTGAGATGCCCACAGCCTCAGCGCATTCCGTCGCCGAGAGGGTCTCGGCTGAGGTGCGCAGCGCACGCTCCACAGCCTCCGCGGTCTCGACGCTGAGACCCTTCGGCAGGGCGCTGGCCGGCGCACGACCGGCGGGCTGCGAGGTGAAGGCCGCGTCGATCTCGGCCTGCGTGAGGTCGTCGCTGAGGCTGCGAGCCCGCTCGGCGGCATACGTCAGCAGTCGCTGCTCGAGGTCGGGGAACGCGAAGGGCTTGAGCAGGTAGCCGACGACGCCCTGGCGCACCGCGCCGCGCACGGCATCGGCCTCCTTGGCCGCGGTGATGACGAGCACGTCGCACGTCTCGCCGGCCGCGCGCAACCGCGTCACGAGGTCGAGGCCGAAGGCATCCGGGAGGTAGAGGTCGAGGAGCAGGAGGTCGGGCTTGAGGGAGCTGACCATCGACAGCGCGTCGTCGCCGGTCTGGGCCGAGCCGACGACCTCGAAGCCGTCGATGCGCTCGACGAACCCTCGGTGGATGCGGGCGACCATGAAGTCGTCGTCGACGACGAGCACCCTGATCATGACCGGTCCTCCGCGGTGGTGGTCATCGCCTCGACGGTGAGCCGGGCGACGAACTTCGCGCCCCTCGGGGTGTTCTCGACCTCGACCTCACCACCGCGACGTTGGCAGATGAGACGCGTCAGCGCCAGCCCGATGCCGCGCTCGCCGGCACGTGCGGCCTTGGTCGTGAAGCCGTGGGTGAAGACCTCGGTCACGACCTCCGGAGCGATGCCCGGCCCGGAGTCGACGACGCTCACCTCGAGCGAGCTCGCGTCCTGACGGATCGTCAGCTCCACCCACTTGTCTGGCCCCTCCGAGGTGGCGGCCGCGTCGATGGCGTTGTCGACGAGGTTGCCGACGACGGCGGCGACGTCGGCCGTGTCACGCGGGGCGAGGCGTCCGAGCGAGGTGTCGTCCGAGACGCGCAGCTCCACCCGGCGCTCCGTCGCCTGCGCGGCCTTGGCCATGACGAGGGCCGTGACGGCGGTGTCACGGATGCGGCGCGACACCGCGAGGTCGAGCTGGGCACGGTGCTCACTGACGGAGTCGACGTAGCCGACGACCTCGTCGTACTCGCCGAGCTGGATGAGCCCGGAGATCGTGTGGAGCTGGTTGGCGAACTCGTGCGCCTGCGCCCGCAGCAGCTCCGTCGTGCTGCGGAACGAGCCGATCTCGCGCTCGAGGTCTGCGAGCTCGGTGCGGTCGCGCAGCGTCGTCACCGAGCCGAGGGGTCGGCCGTCCTTGCTGACCTCCATGCGGTTCATGACGAGCACCCGGCCGCGACGCAGCACGACCTGGTCGCGGGGCACGTGGGCGCTGCCGTCCCCCGCGTCGGAGCCGCTCTCGCCACTTCCGCCCTCGTCGGCCACACCGCGCAGGACATCACGGAGGCGGGGACCGAGCGACAGGTCGTCGAGACGCATCCCGACTGCATGCTCCGGAAGGTCGAGCAGGCGCTGGGCGACGTTGTTGACCAACGTGATCCGCTCATTCGTGTCGAGCGCGACGACACCCTCGGCGAGGCCGAAGAGCATCGCCTCGCGGCTCTCGGCGAGGCCGGTGATCTCGGCCGGCTCGAGCCCCAGGGTCTGCCGCTTGATGCGCCGGGCGAGCAGCCAGGACCCGACCCCGCCGATGACGAGGGCGATGCCGAGGTAGGTCGGAAGGTAGGAGGAGTTGCCTTGCAGGCGGTCGAAGGCGGACGGCATACGGACGGCGACCATGACGGTGCCGAGCTGGGCGCCCACGGGCAGCGGGCCCGACTCCGTGGGCGACGTCGGCGTGTAGAGCAACGGGCTCTGCGCGACGAGCATCCGCTCGCCGCCGATCTCCATGACGCCCGTCCAGCTCGCGCCCTCGCCGACGGCCGGCTTGCCGAGCGGGATGCGGGTCTTGTCGATCGTCGGGTCGGACGACACCGTCGCGATCTCGTCGGAGTCGGCGATCGTCACCGACGTGACGCCGTACTGCGTGACGACCGACTGGACGACGGCCGGCAGGACGTTGACGACGCCGCCGGGGCCCATCTCGGTGCGCACGATCGGCGTGCTCGCGAGCTGCTCCGCGATCGCCGACACCCGACGCCCCTCGGTGCGGGTGAAGGTCGCCTCCGACTGGGCGAGCGAGACGAGGGCGACAGTCACGAGCACACCGAGCAGGATGACCATCTGCGCGACGAGCAGCTGCCCGGCGAGGGAGAGGCGGCCGAAGCGACCCGGTCTCTGCGTGACCAAAACGAACTCAACCTTCATTGCTGACACAAGGGCGACACGGCGTCGTGGCGCAAGCCACGATCATGCCGTTCCTCCCACAGAATGCGAAAGAGACCTCGACGATGAGCACTCGCAAGCCCGCCCGCCGCACCATCCTCCTCGGCGTGACCGCCGGCGTCACCGCCCTCGCCCTCTCGGCCTGCGGGGCCACGGCGAAGAAGGACGAGGCCTCCACGGCCGCCGGCGCCAGCGCCGCGCCCGCCTCGAACCTGCAGATCATGGTCCCCAACTCCCCCGGCGGTGGCTACGACACCACCGCGCGCACGGCCGCCAAGGTCATGGAGTCCGCCGACATCACCGGGCCGATCCAGGTCTTCAACCTGCCGGGCGCCGGCGGGACGGTCGGCCTACAGCGCACCGTCAACGAGAAGGGCAACGGCAAGCTCGCCATGCAGATGGGGCTCGGCGTCGTCGGCGCGGCCTACACCCAGAAGTCGCAGGCCAAGCTCTCCGACACGACGCCGGTCGCCAAGCTCATCGAGGAGGCCGGCGCGATCGTCGTGCCGAAGGAGTCGTCCTACTCCGACATCAACGCCCTCGTCGCTGCGTGGAAGGCCGACCCCAAGAAGGTCAACGTCGGAGGCGGCTCCTCGCCCGGCGGCCCCGACCACCTGCTCCCGATGCAGCTGGCCAAGGCCGTCGGCATCGACCCCAAGACGGTCAGCTACATCGGCTTCGACGGTGGCGGCGAGCTGCTCCCGGCCCTCATCGGCAACAAGATCTCCTTCGGCGCCAGCGGCTTCGGCGAGTTCCTCGACCAGGTCAAGGCCGGCCAGGTCAAGGTGCTCGCGGTGACGAGCGACAAGCGCATCGACGCCCTGCCCGACGTGCCGACCCTCAAGGAGTCGGGCATCGACCTCGTCTTCACCAACTGGCGCGGCATCGTGGCCCCTCCCGGCATCTCCGACGCCGACAAGGCCACGTGGATCGACGCGCTGACGAAGATGCACGCCTCGCAGGGCTGGAAGGACGAGATGAAGAAGCGCGGCTGGACCGACGCCTTCGTCACCGGCGCCGACTTCGGCACCTTCCTCACCCAGCAGGACCAGGCCGTCGCCGAGATCCTCACGACCCTCGGGCTCGCGGGCTGATCATGGCCGACCTCGACGCCAACGGCCGGGGCGGCGACGCCGCCCCGGCCGGGGTCCCCGATCCCAGCCGCGATGCCAGCCGCGATGCCAGTCGGGATGTCGCTGTCGCTGACAGTGGGACGGCCGCTGACGGCGGTGTGGCCGCTGACGCTCCCGTGCGCCGCGGGGACCGCGCGCAGTACGGCGTGTGCGCCGGCCTCGCGGTCCTCGGCGGGCTGCTCCTCTTCGACGCCGCCCGCATCGGGCACGCCTCGAGCAGCAACGACCCGGTCGGGCCGCGCCCCGTGCCGATCATCATCGGCGTCCTCCTGCTGCTGACCGCGATCCTCTACGCCGTCGACGTCGCCCGCGGCGGCGTGGGCCACCCGGAGGAGGGCGAGGACGTCGACCTCTCGTCAGGCTCGGACTGGAAGACGCTCGGCCTGCTCGCCGCCTTCTTCGTCCTCAACGCGGTGCTCATCCAGCCGCTCGGCTGGGTCATCAGCGGAGCCATCCTCTTCGCCGGATCGGCCTACGCGCTCGGCAACCGGCACCACGTGCGAGGCATCGCCTTCGGGCTGGCGCTCTCGCTCGCCACCTTCTACGCCTTCGCCATCGGGCTCGACGTCAACCTGCCCGCCGGCGTGCTGCAAGGGATCCTCTGATGGACAACATCTCGAACCTCATCAGCGGCTTCGGCCACGTGCTGACGCCGATGAACCTCCTCTTCGCGCTCATCGGCGTCACGATCGGCACCGCCGTCGGCGTCCTCCCCGGCATCGGCCCGGCCATGACGGTGGCGCTCCTGCTCCCCGTCACCTACGGCCTCGAGCCGACCCAGGCCCTCATCATGTTCGCCGGCATCTTCTACGGCGGCATGTACGGCGGCTCGACGACCTCGATCCTGCTCAACACCCCCGGCGAGTCCTCGTCCGTCGTGACGGCGATCGAGGGCAACAAGATGGCCAAGGCCGGCCGGGCCTCCCAGGCTCTGGCCACGGCTGCCATCGGCTCCTTCGTCGCCGGCACCATCGGCACCCTGCTGCTCGCACTCGTCATGCCGCAGGTCGTGAAGTTCGCCGTGAGCCTCGGCGCTCCGGAGTACTTCGCGATCATGCTCGTCGCCTTCGTCGGCGCGAGTGCGGTCCTCGGCAGCTCGCGGATCCGCGGCTTCGCCGCCCTGCTCGTCGGCCTCGCCATCGGCATCATCGGCATCGACAAGGTGACCGGCCAGCAGCGCCTCACCTTCGGCGTCCCGCAGCTCGCCGACGGCATCGACGTCGTCGTCGTGGCGGTCGGGCTCTTCGCCGTCGGCGAGGCCCTCTGGGTCGCAGCACACCTGCGGCGCAAGGCTGCCGGGGTCATCCCCGTCGGCCGGCCGTGGATGGGCCGCGACGACTGGGGCCGGTCCTGGAAGCCCTGGCTGCGCGGCACCGCCTTCGGCTTCCCCTTCGGCGCCCTGCCCGCCGGCGGCGCCGAGATCCCGACCTTCCTGTCCTACATGACGGAGCGCAAGCTCTCGAAGCGGCCGGAGGAGTTCGGCAAGGGCGCCATCGAGGGCGTCGCGGGGCCGGAGGCGGCCAACAACGCCTCTGCCGCAGGCACGCTCGTGCCGATGCTCGCCCTCGGCCTGCCCACGAACGCCACCGCCGCGATCATGCTCGCGGCCCTGCAGGGCTGGGGTCTCGAGCCCGGCCCGCTCCTCATGGAGAAGCAGCCGGTGCTCGTGTGGACCCTCGTCGCGAGCCTCTTCATCGGCAACACGATGCTGCTGCTGCTCAACCTGCCGCTCGCTCCCGCGTGGGCCAAGCTGCTGCAGATCCCTCGTCCCTACCTCTACGCCGGCATCCTGTTCTTCGCGTCCATGGGGGCGTATGCCGTCAACGCCCAGCCGTTCGACCTCTTCCTCCTGCTCGGGCTGGGTCTCGTCGGCTTCGTCCTGCGCCGCTTCGGGCTGCCGGTGCTCCCCCTCATCATCGGCGTCATCCTCGGCCCGCTGGCCGAGCTCCAGGGCCGTCGCTCGCTCCAGCTGAGCGGTGGCGACCTCGGCGGCCTCATCGGCGGCCCGGTTGCCTGGGTCTGCTTCGCGATCATCGCGGTCGTGCTCCTCTGGCCGCTCGGCCGGCTGGCCCAGCGAGCCTGGTCGCAGCGCCCGGGTGGCACCGACGGCGGGTCCCACGGCGGCTCAGGCACCGGACCCGACGGCGGCGGCTCCACCGGCTCCGTCTCCCCCGCAACCACGGAGGTCAAGGCATGACGATCCTCGTCGGCTACATCCCCACCGCCCAGGGCGAGGCAGCACTGGCCGCCGCGATCGTCGAGGCCAAGGCGCACGACGAGGCGGTGCTCGTCATCAACATGTCGCGCGACGACAAGCTGGTGGACGCCCACCGCGCTGCGGGCAGCGACCTCGACCGGCTCGACCGGGACCTCGCCGAGTCGGGCGTGCCGCACGAGGTGCGGCGCATCGAGCACGGCACCGACCCCGCCGACCAGATCCTCGACGTCGTGGACTCGGAGCACCCGCGGATGCTCGTGATCGGCCTCCGGCACCGGTCCGCGGTCGGCAAGCTGCTCCTGGGCTCGACCGCCCAGCGGCTCCTGCTCGACGCCACCTGCCCGGTGCTCGCCGTCAAGGCGGACTGAGCCACCCGGCATAGCCCTGCTCCACCCCTGCGCGAAGCGGCCACTCGACACCAACCACCCAGTCGAGTGGCCGCTTCGTCACACCCTGACCCGGACGGGAGCTGGGCACTCGACGCCAACGCCAGCTCGAACGCCCAGTCCCCCACAGCCACACCCGTCGGGAAATGGGCACTCGACGGGAAGGGTGGCGGTGGTTTGCCCGGTCAGATCCGCTCAGCCGGCGATGCAGGCTCCGGTGTCGACCTCGCGGGAGGCCCTGACCCCGGCTTCGAGCACCGGCCGGGCCTCGCGCAGCGTGAGGGCGTAGCCCGTGCCGGCGTCCTCGAGCGACTTCGCGAAGATGACGCCGACGACGCGTCCGCTCGGGTCGAGCAACGGCCCGCCGGAGTTGCCGGGCTGCACGGTCGTGGCGAGCGAGTAGATCTCGCGGACGACGGGCTGGTCGCCGTAGATGTCGCGGCCGCGGGCGTCGAGGACGGATCGCACCCGGGCCGACACGACGCGGTAGGGCCCGTCGAGGGGGAAGCCCGGCACCGCCGCGGACGCGCCCCGCTCGAGCTCGGAGCCGAGCGGCAGCGCCGGCGGCGTCAGCCCTGGCACGTCGATGACGGCGAGGTCGCGCTCGGGGTCGAAGACGACGACGCGGCCGCGCAGCAGCTCGTCGCCGCCCTCGACGCGCACCTCGCTCGCACCGGCGACGACGTGGGCGTTCGTCACGACGCGGCCGGGGGCGAGCACCCAGCCGGTGCCCTCCTGGCCGCGCTGGCACGACGTCGAGACGGTGGTCACCTTGACGACCGAGCGGCCCGCCTCGCGCACCGCGGCCGAGCGCGCCACGGCGGGGTCGGGGTCCTGGACCGGCGTGATCGGCTCGGGCACGAGACCGCCGAAGACCTGCGGAAACCCTTGGCTCGACAGGAAACCGCGGAAGCCGGCAAAGATCTCGCCGGTCTGCTCCGGCACGAGGGTGTTGACGACCCGCAGCACCTTCGAGTCCGCCATCGCCTTCGAGAGCGTCTGGTTGCCGGCCGTGCGCAGGGCCCCGCCGATGAACCACACGATGAGGGTCGCGGCGAGCGTCACGACGACCGCACCGAGCACCGCGTCGACCCGCCGTAGCGACGGCTGCCCGACCCGGCGGCGGATCGACCCGCCGATGAGGCCGCCGAGGAACTGGCCGAGCCAGCCGAAGACGATCACCGCGCCCAGCAGCAGGACGACCCGCGTGCGCGAGTCCTGCCCGGTGGGCCCCCACCGCTCGAGCACCGCCGGCATCTGCCACACGGCGAGCAGCGCGAAGACGAAGAAGCCGACGAGCGAGAAGACGCTCTGGATGAGCCCCTGGCGGTAGCCCGAGACGCCGTAGGCGACGAGCAGGACGATGAGGGCGATGTCGAGCAGCGTGCTGCCGGTCATCAACGTCCTCCCCCGAGGTAGCGCGGGGGGAGCGGTCGCTGCAGCGCGGGATCCCACGGCTGTGACCGGCCGCCCAGCTCGAGCAGGCTGCTCAGCAGCCCGGCCGTGAAGCCCCAGAGGAGCAGGTCGCCGATCTCGAAGGCGGCTCCGACGTAGCCCGACGGGTGCGTCACCGAGAAGCGGTGCCCGGGGTCGACGAGGTGCGTCACAGGGACGGAGAGCACGTCGTGCACCTCCGCCGGGTCGCGCACGCCGATCGGCGACGGCGACGACCACCAGCCGAGCACCGGCGCGACGACGAAGTTGGCAGGAGACAGGAAGAGCGAGGGCAGCACCGCGAGCACGTCGACGCCCGACGGGTCGAGGCCCACCTCCTCCTCGGCCTCGCGCAGCGCCGTGGCGACGAGGTCGTCGTCCTCGAGGTCGCGCGCCCCACCGGGGAAGGCGATCTGGGCCGGCTGGGTGCGCATCGTGTGCGAGCGCTCGATGAGCACGACGTGCTCGCCCTCGTCAGTCGCGCCCGCCGGCGGCGGCCCGAAGAGGATGAGGACCGCCGACTCGCGCGCGCCCTCGTCGGGCGGCAGGAACTTCGAGAACCACTCCGGCGGAGTCGAGCTCACCCGCTCGGCGAGCTCGTGCAACCAGTCGGGGCGGGGCGCCTCGCCCGCCCCGAGCGCCGGGGAGGGGTCGATGGAGCCCGAGCGGCCGGCATACGCGATGCCACTGACGACCTGCGTCACGCGCGAGCCTTCACTTCGGGGCCAGCTCGTACTTGAGCAGCTTCGCCGCCCGCTCGGGGTCGGTCTCGCCGATGCCGTAGCTCGGGCACCAGCGCGCCACCGGGCAGGCGCCGCAGGCGGGCTTCTTCGCGTGGCACGTGCGGCGGCCGTGGAAGATGAGGACGTGGCTGAGCATCGTCCAGTCCTTGCGCATGAAGAGCCGGCCGATCTCGTGCTCGACCTTGACGGGGTCCTCCTCCTCGGTCCAGCCGAAGCGGCGGACGAGGCGGCCGAAGTGCGTGTCGACGGTGATGCCGGGGATGTCGAAGGCGTTGCCGAGGACGACGTTCGCGGTCTTGCGGCCGACTCCCGGCAGGGTCACGAGGTCCTTGAGCCGCGGCGGCACCTCCCCGTCGAAGCGCTCGACGAGGGCCGAGCCCAGCTTGATGAGCGAGTCGGTCTTGGCCCGGTAGAAGCCGGTCGGCTGGATGATCGTCTCGAGCTCGGTGCGGTCGGCGTTCGCGTAGTCGGCCGCGGTGCGGTACTTCGCGAAAACGATCGGCGTCACCTTGTTGACCCCGACGTCGGTCGTCTGCGCCGAGAGGATCGTCGCGACGAGCAGCTCGAGCGGCGTCGAGAAGTCGAGCTCACAGTGCGCATAGGGGTAGCGCTCGTGCAGCGATCGGTACATGCGGCGCGCGCGGCGCACCCGCGCGACGGGCGACTCGTCGGCGGTCACGACGGCTCGGGCAGACACAGACGACACTGTATGCCGCCGCCCTGAGTCACGCGCGCGCGTCCCGTCGGACGGGGGGTGGGGGTCGGGCGGGGCCGCGTTGTCGAGGGTTGCGGGTGAAGGCGAGAGCGGCTGGGTACGGGTCTCCTGCACGGAGGAGGAGCACCACATGTCGACAGGGACCCGACCGGGGGGCCGCGCCACGAGCGTCGCCGCGCCCCCGGATGACGACGATCTCGAGCAGCTGCTCGGCCGGCTGGCCGGGGCTGGCCTCGCTCACGCCCCCGCGGAGGGGGTCGGCGACGCGCTGGAGCAGATGGTCGGGCACCCGGAGTTCCCCTGCCTCGGTGCGAAGTCCGTCTTCCGTCGAGGCAGCGTCGAGCACGTGGTCCTCGACGACATGTCCGGCGCCGACGTGCCGGAGTCGCTGCTGGCCCGGCTCGGGGAGTTCGCCCGCGACATCGATGGCGAGGACGGCTTCCACTCCTTCATCGCGACCTTCCGCGGGCCCGTCCCCGCTGACGAGGCAGCCTTCGAGAGGGCTCTCTTCGAGCTCCTGCAGCGGCTGCACGACGCCGACGACGACGAGTGGGCACCGGGAGTCGGCTCCGACCCCAACGACCCGCACTTCGCCTTCAGCGTCGGCGGCACCGCCTACTTCATCGTCGGCCTGCATCCCGCGGCCTCGCGCGTCGCCCGTCGGGCACCGCTCCCGACCCTCGTCTTCAACCCGCACGAGCAGTTCGAGCAGCTGCGGGAGGAGGGCCGCTTCGAGCGGATGCGCGGCGCCATCCGGCGCCGCGACAAGGACCTGCAGGGCAGCATCAACCCGATGGTGGCCGACCACGGCGAGGCCACCGAGGCGATGCAGTACTCCGGCCGGGCGCACGGCGCCGACTGGGAGCCGCCACTCGAGGTGCACGAGACTGCGGGTGGCGACGCCGGCCACACCGACCGCGCAGACGACTCCGACACCCCCGAGGGGACCTGATGGACACGACCCGACTCGCTCCCCAGACCGGCGCCGGCTTCGTCCTGCGCGCCGGCCAGAGCCTCACCGTCGTCGACCCGACGGGTGGCCAGGTGAGCGACTTCTACTGCGTGCTCGCCGACGACCACGACGAGTGGCTGTCGTCCGGGCGCACGATCGACTACGCGAACTCCACGCTCGTGACGACCGGCACGGTGCTCTACAGCAACCGCAGCACCGAGATGGCCGTCGTCGTCGACGACACGTGCGGCCGGCACGACTTCCTCCTGACGCCCTGCAGCCAGCAGACCTTCGACCTGCTCTATCCGGAGTTCGAGGGGGCCTACCACCCGAGCTGCTTCGAGAACCTCGCGACGTCGATGGGGCCCCTGGGTGTCGACCCGGACCGCATCGGCACGACGCTCAACATCTTCATGAACGTCTGGGCCGAGCGCGACGGCGAGCTGCACATCGACCCTCCGACCTCAGTCGCCGGCGATCGCTTCGTGCTCGAGGCCCGGGCCGACCTCGTCGTCGGGCTGACAGCGTGCTCGGCCGAGAAGTCCAACGGTGGGGTGTGCAAGCCGATCGACTACCGGATCGACGGCTGAGCACCGGCTGGACGCGCGCTGGACGACGGCTGGTCGGCGCACCCCTGAGTGGCTGCGGGTCATCCGCCCCGCCGAGGGATGCGTCAGAGCCCGGCGCACGCGTGCCCTCCATGGCACACTGACCCCGTGGATCTCGATGTGGTGAGGCGCGCCCCCCTGTTCAAGGCCTTGGACGACGAGGCGGCTGCTGCCCTGCAGTCCCAGATGAGTCGCTCCCGGATGGAACGCGGCGACGTGCTCTTCCACGAGGGCGACCGGGGCGACACGCTCTACGTCATCGCCGAGGGCAAGATCAAGCTCGGTCGCACGAGCCCCGACGGCCGCGAGAACCTCGTCGCGATCCTCGGCCCCGGCGAGATGTTCGGTGAGCTCAGCCTCTTCGACCCGGGCCCCCGCACGATGACCGCGACCGCCATCGCCGAGACACAGCTGCTCGGCCTCGGCAACGACTCCCTCACCGGCCTGCTCTCCGGTCGCCCAGAGGTCTCGAAGGCGCTGCTGGCGGCGCTCGCCCAGCGGCTGCGCCGCACCAACGCCCACCTCGCCGACCTCGTCTTCACCGACGTCCCCGGCCGGGTCGCCAAGGCCCTGCTCGAGCTGTCGGAGCGCTTCGGGCGCCCGGTCGAGGGTGGCGTCATGGTGTCGCACGACCTCACCCAGGAGGAGCTCGCGCAGCTCGTCGGCGCCTCGCGTGAGACGGTCAACAAGGCCCTCGCCGACTTCGCCACGCGTGGCTGGCTCCGCCTCGAGGCCCGGGCCGTCCTCCTGCTCGACGTCGAGCGGCTCAAGCGCCGCGCTCGCTGAGTCTCGGTGCGCCACAGCGCCGCCCGCGCCACTGAAGCCACCACACAGCAGTCAGGCACACACGTCGGGGCCATTCGCAGCCCGTATGCCGTGTGCGGCTGACCTCACCGCGTGACGAAGACCCACCCCTGGGGGCCGTTGAGCACCACGCGGTCGGCACTGTCGGCCGCAGCCGCGACGAGCGCCGCGTTGGCCTCGTCGGTCTGCTCGACCCAGGCCGCCGCCGCGCCCGGCTCCTTGCCGAAGGTCACGTGCCGCTCGACGAGACGCGACCGCCGCACGTCGTCGTCGCCGGTCACGAACCACACCTGCCCGAGCGGCGCCCGCGCCCGCTGCCACCGGCTCTCCGGCAGGAGCAGGTAGTTGCCCTCGGTGACGACGAGCCGGGCCGCGGGTGGCACGACCATCGCTGCGGCGATGGGCTGCTCGAGGGTCCGCTCGAAGCCGGGGGCGTAGACCCACGACTCGGGGTCGTCGACGAGACGACGCAACAGGGCGGCATACCCCTCCGCGTCGAAGGTGTCAGGGGCACCCTTGCGGCCACGGGAGCCGAGCCGGTCGAGCTGCACGTCAGCGAGGTGGAAGCCGTCCATGGGCACGTGCGCGACCCAGTCGGCGCCCTGCGCCCGCGCGACACCGTCGACGAGTGCCTCGGCGAGGGTCGACTTGCCCGCCCCGGGCGCGCCCGCGATGCCGAGCACGACCCGGCGGCGGTCGCCGACCAGCTCGACCGCCGCCGCGACGAGCGCCTCCAGGCCGTATGTCGTCCCCATGTAGCCAGTCCGTCAGGGGTGGGTGCGGAGGTACTCGAGCTGGGCGTTCACCGACAGCTCGGCTGCCGGCCAGACGCTGCGTGGCACGTCGGCATAGACCGTTTCCACGACGTCGTATGCCGTCTGCGCACCTCGGGCGACCGCGTCGCGCACCTGCTCCAGCCGCTCTGCGCGGTGTCGGAGGTAAAAGCTCACCGTTTCGGCAGCGTCGCTGACGGCCGGCCCGTGCCCGGGCAGAAGACTCGTCACTGTGCCCGCACGGGTGAGCGCCTCGATGCGAGAGAGGGATTCGAGGTATGCCTCGAGGTTGCCGTCCGGCCACGCAACGACCGTCGTGCCCCGACCGAGAACCGTGTCACCGGTGAGCAGCGTGTTGTCGGCCGGCAGCACGAAGGAGAAGGAGTCGCTCGAGTGACCCGGCGTCGGCACGGCCAGGATCTCGAGCCCCCCGACGGTGATCAGCTCGCCCTCGCGAACGTCGTCGTGCCCGCGCCCGAAGCCCCGCACCGGCGCACCGGTCAGCTCGTGGAAGCGGTCGGCGCTCTCTGCATGGTCGAGGTGCCCATGGGTCAACAAGGTCAAGGCGATTCGGCGGCCCGACTCCCGCACGTGATTGACGACGGCCGACAGGTGCGACTCGTCGAGCGGTCCGGGGTCGACCACGACGACGTCGTCCGAGCCCGGCTCGGCCAGCAGCCAGGTGTTCGTGCCGTCGAGCGTCATGGGTGACGGGTTCGGGCAGAGCACGCAGACAGCCCGCTCCCCCACCGGGCCGCCGGCCCAGCTCGGGTCCGCGACCGCACCCTTCATCGCTCGACGACCTCCATCGCCGGCCCGAGCTCGCTGTGGACGACCTCGGGCATGATCAGCGGCAGGTGCTCGGCGTGCGCCACGAATTCGCTTGCGCTGGAAGCCTGCAGGATCTCCTCCACCCACATGACGGTTGGCGGCAGCATGGAAGCCCGCCCGGCGGCATACGCCGAGAGGAGCTCGCGTGGTGCCACCCACGCAGCGTGGTCGGCCTCGCTCGTGTCACCGTCGGCGATCTGCCCGCGGGGCATGTGCACCGCAAAGAACCACGTGTCGAAGCGGCGCGGCTCGAAGACCGGGGTCACCCAATGCGCTTTGACGACAACGAGATCAGAGCGCAGCACGAGTCTCTCGTCACGCAGCACCTCACCGAGCGAGACGTCACGGGCGATGAGCGCATCGCGCACCCCGCGCCACCGCTCCGCCTCGACCGGGGCAAGCGGCCCGCTCGCCGAAGGGCCGGCGAGCAGCACACCGCACTCCTCGAAGACCTCCCGGATCGCGGCCGCGACATACATCTGGGCGTCGGTCGGCGAGCACCCGAGCCGGGCGCCCCACTGGACGGGCGACGGGCCGGCCCACGGCAGGTCCTGCTCGCCATCACGCTCATCGACACCACCGCCCGGGAAGACCATCGTGCTCGGCGCGAACGCCATCTGCGAAACCCGACGGAGCATGAAGACCTCGACAGCCGAGGTCCGGGCGCTGCCGTCGGCGACATCGCCGGAGTCGTCGACAGCAGCGGGGTCGGAAGCGCCCACCTCGGCGTCGCGCACGAGCATGACGGTGCTCGCCCGACGCGGCCGGGCCACCTCCCACCGCTCACCGGCTAGCCAGCGCCGCCCGGCATCGGAGATGCCCGGCGTCGTCGTCAGTGGGAAGAGGCGACCCAAGGCGGTCTCGCGATCAGTCCCGCACCGAGACGATGACCTCGACCTCGACCGGCGCGTCGAGCGGCAGCGCAGCGACACCGACGGCCGAGCGGGCGTGAATTCCCTTGTCCCCGAATGCCTTCACAAAGAGCTCACTCGCGCCGTTGATGACTCCGGGCTGACCGGTGAAGCCGGGGTCGGAGGCGACGAAGCCGACGACCTTGACGACGCGCGACACCTTGTCGAGGTCGCCGATCTCCGACTTGATCGCGGCGATCGCGTTGAGCGCGCACGTCTCGGCGAGCGCCTTGGCGGCGTCGGCGTCGACCTCGGCCCCGACCTTGCCGGTCGCGGCGAGGGCGCCGGCAACCATCGGCAGCTGGCCGGAGGTGAAGACGAGGTCACCGTCACGCATGACCGGGACGTAGGCCGCGACGGGCGGCACGACCTCGGGCACGGTGAGCCCCAGCTCGGACAGGCGGTCCTCCACGGCACCCACGGTCAGTTGCCCCCGGACTTGGGACGCTTGAAGTAGGCGACGAGACTCGAGCCGTCGGGTCCGTTGACGATCTGGACGAGCTCCCAGCCGTCAGCCCCGAAGTTGTCGAGGATCGCCTTGGTGTTGTGGATCAGAAGAGGTGCGGTGAGGTACTCCCACGTGGTCATGAGACTCACCCTACTCAGTGCTGCGCTCGCGCTCTGCGCCGTCACCGGGTGCACGCCGGCGCCCGGTGGCAGCATGGCGGCCATGTCGACCGCCCCCCGCTCGGAGCCCGCGCCCCTGCCCCCGTCGTCACCGCCCGCGGCGACGCGTGCCTACGGCGCCGACCCCGCCCAGGTCTACGACGTGCGCCTCCCGCCGCCCGGGGTGATTCCCCTGCACGCGACGGTGCTCGTCGTCCACGGCGGCTTCTGGCGCGCGGCATACGACCGCGCCCACGCCGAGCCGGAGGCTCGAGCCTTCGCGGAGGCGGGCTACACCGTCGCGGTGGCCGAGTACCGCCGCGTCGGTATGCCGGGTGGCGGCGTCCCCGGCACCCTCGACGACGTGCGCGGGGTGATCACCGCGGTGTTGGCCGATCCCGAGCTGCCCCAGCCTGTCGTCCTCGTCGGACACTCCGCCGGCGGCCACCTCGTCACGTGGGCCGCCGCCCAGCCGTGGATCGCCGAGGGTCATCCCGGCGGCGTCGCTGGGGCCGTCGCGCTCGCGGGGGTCGTGGACCTCGGAGCGGCTGACCGGATGCAGCTGGGCGACGGCGCCGCACGGGCCTTCGTCGGCTCCGACGCGGGGAGCGCGGCGTGGGCGGCAGCCGACCCGATGTCGTCGCACCCGCGGGTGCCGGTGCGCCTGATCTGGGGCGACGAGGACGACGTGGTGCCCGCCGCGGTCGGTGACGCCTACCTCGCGCAGGCGAGAGCGGCCGGGGCCGACGTGAGGAGCGAGGTCATCCGCGGTGCCGACCACTTCGCCCTCATCGACCCGACCGCCCCGGCCTTCCGGTCGGTCCTCGCCACGGTCCACGCCCTCCTCCCCTGACGCCACCCTCACCTGAATCGAGGTGGTGCTGGACCCCACGTCGGTGTCGGCATCACCTCGCATCGGGGGTGCAGGACGGGGGTCATAGGGTGGACTGGTGACGAACGACTGGGCGAAGGCGCGTCTGCACGTCGTCACGGGCAAGGGCGGCACCGGCAAGACGACCGTCGCCTCTGCGCTCGCGCTCGCCCTCGCCGCACGCCCGGGCCGCGTCCTGCTCAGCGAGGTCGAGGGTCGCCAGGGGATCAGCCAGACCTTCGACGTGCCGCCGCTCGGCACCGAGGAGACGCGCATCCTGCGCCTCGCCACCGGCGGCGAGGTCATCGGCCTGTCGGTCGACGCCAAGGCCGCCCTGCTCGAGTACCTCCAGCTCTTCTACAAGCTCGGCCGGGCCGGCAAGCTGCTCGAGAAGTTCGGCGCCATCGACTTCGCGACGACGATCGCCCCCGGAGTGCGCGACGTGCTCCTCATCGGCAAGATCTACGAGGCCAACCGCCGGCGCCGCGACGGCCGCCACAAGGGCGAGGGGCCGCTCGCCTACGACGCCCTCGTGCTCGACGCCCCACCGACGGGGCGCATCGGCCGCTTCCTGTCGGTCAACTCCGAGGTCGCCGACCTCGCCAGGATGGGTCCGATCCACTCCCAGGCCGGCGCGATCACGCAGCTGCTCGAGTCCGAGCGCACCGTCGTGCACTTCGTGACCCTGCTCGAGGAGATGCCGGTCCAGGAGACCCTCGAGTCGATCGCCGAGCTGAGAGCCAAGGGTCTGCGCCCCGGGGCGATCGTCGTCAACATGGTGCGCGCGCCCCTGCTCGACGACGCTGCCCTGGAACAGGCGCGTGCCGGCCGCCTGCACAAGCCGTCGCTGCGCACCCAGCTGAGCGAGGCCGGTGTGACCGTGACCGCCGAGCTCGTCGACGGGCTGATCGCCGAGGCGCGTGACCACGCGCTGCGGGTCGACCTGGAGCGAGAGCAGCTCGCGCTGCTCGAGGGCACCGGCCTGCCGATCGTCACCCTCCCCGCGCTGTCGCAGGGCGTCGACTCGGGCTCGGTGCACGAGCTGGCCGGCATGCTCGTCGACCAGGGGATGGCGTCGTGAGTGCACAGACCGCCCCGAAGCCGGCCGCCCCGAAGCCGGCCGCCCCGATGCCGCCCGCCCCCCACCGCCCGCCCCAGCTCGACATCGACGCCGTCATCGCCGACCCCAGGACCGAGATCATCGTCTGCTGCGGCTCCGGAGGTGTCGGCAAGACGACGACCGCGGCGGCTCTCGGCCTGCGTGCCGCCGAGTCCGGCCGCCGCGTCGTCGTGCTGACGATCGACCCAGCCCGTCGCCTCGCGCAGTCGCTCGGCCTCACGGAGCTCGACAACACGCCCCGCCCGGTGACCGGCATCGACTCGTCGGCGGGCGGCAGCCTCCACGCGATGATGCTCGACATGAAGCGGACCTTCGACGAGGTCGTCATCGCCCACTCCGAGCCGGGCAAGGCCGAGCAGATCCTCGCCAACCCCTTCTACCAGGCGGTCAGCAGCTCGTTCGCCGGCACGCAGGAGTACATGGCCATGGAGAAGCTCGGCCAGCTCAAGGCGAGCGCCGGCACCCCCGAGGCCCCGTGGGACCTCATCATCGTCGACACCCCGCCGTCGCGCTCGGCCCTCGACTTCCTCGATGCGCCCAACCGGCTCGGCAGCTTCCTCGACGGCCGCTTCATCCGCCTGCTCACCGCGCCCGCGAAGGCGGGTGGCCGCGCGGGCCTCAAGGTCTTCGGCATCGGCGTGCAGCTCGTGACGAGCACGATGACCAAGATCCTCGGCGGGCAGATGCTGAGCGACGTGCAGACCTTCGTCAACGCCCTCGACACGATGTTCGGCGGTTTCCGCGAGCGCGCCGACGAGACCTACCGCCTGCTCTCCGAGGAGGGCACCGCCTTCCTCGTCGTCGCCGCACCCGAGCGCGACGCCCTGCGCGAGGCGTCCTACTTCGTCGAGCGCCTCGAGGCCGACGGTATGCCGCTCGCCGGGCTCGTCGTCAACCGCATCGGTCGCGTCTCGGCACCGGGTCTCACCCCGAGCAAGTCCCTGGCCGTGGCGGAGTCGCTCGAGGACGGCAACGGGCCGCGCTCCGCGACGACCGCGGCGGGGGTGCTGCGCCTCCATGCCGACCTCGTGCGCACGGCGGAGCGCCAGCGCGACCTGGCCGACCGGTTCTCGAGGTCCCACCCCAGCATCCCGGTCGTGCAGGTGCCAGCGCTCGGCCGTGACGTGCACGACCTCGAGAGCCTGCGCGAGGTCGGCACCTCGCTCGCCGGCGCCTGACCCCCCTACGCACACGTCGGGGCCACCCGCATACCGTTTCCGGCGTGCGGGTGGCCCCGATGTGTGCGGGCGGGTGTCGCCCCGCGTGGCACCCCCCGGCGTCAGCGCGTGTCAGCCCGTCGTCGGGCCTGGTCGATCCTCGTCAGTGGGTCGGGTGCGAGGCCATCCCGGCTCGCAGCGCCGTCTTCCACGACGTGATGTCCGGACGGCGACGGAGCAGGGCCCGACGCTCGCGCTCGGTCATCCCGCCCCACACGCCGAACTCGGTGCGGTTGTCGAGTGCCTCGGCGAGGCACTGGGCCAGCACCGGGCAGGCCTTGCACACCGCTTTGGCGTCGTGCTGGGCCTTGCCCCGCACGAACAGCGCATCCGGGTCCTGGCTGGAGCAGCGAGCCTGGCTCGCCCACTCCTGCGTCCACTCTTCTGTGACTGCGGCAATGCTCATGACGTTTACCCCTCCCCGCTCGGGCCTCCCACGACTCCGAGCCGACTGAGACCGTCCCACCGATCTCGGCTTGGGCCACCCCCCGGCTGGCCCAAAACAGACATTACGAGCGTGAGGCCCGGCCCGACATAGCCTCTATGGACCATTTAGTGAGACGGGTGACTAGTCACCTGATACGTCCAGGACCCCCGGGGTGCCGCATACGGGAGCCGTGGTGTAAAGCAGCCACGCCGCTCGAATGAGGTCGGCGCAGTCCCAGCGGTTACCCTTGCCCCATGTCTTCACGCACCACGTCGATCGGTGGCGTCATCAGCCTGCTCGGAGCCTTCCTCGCGTCGGCCCTCGTGCTCGGGCTGCTCGCCGCCGGCCTCGTCATGCCGGCCGTCGGGGCCACCGGTGCCCTCGCGCGCAGCGGCGTGGACGTCTTCAACGACCTGCCGAGCGAGTTCCGCACCGACCCGCTGGCCCAGACGTCGCGGATCCTCGCCTCCGACGGCAGCGTCATCGCGACACCGCAGGAGCAGAACCGCACCATCGTGCCGCTCGAGAAGATCGCGCCGATCATGCGTTCGGCCCAGGTCGCGATCGAGGACCACCGCTTCTACGAGCACGGCGGCATCGACCTGCAGGGCACGATCCGCGCCGTCGTCTCCAACCTGCGCAACGGCTCATCGGTCGGCGCCTCGTCGCTGACGCAGCAGTACGTGAAGATCTCGCTGCAGTACTCCGCCCTCAGCGCCGGCAACGAGGAGGCCGCCGCAGACGCGGTGAAGAAGGACTACATGCGCAAGCTCAAGGAGCTGAAGTACGCGATCACCCTCGAGAAGAAGCTGACGAAGGACGAGATCCTCGAGGGCTACCTCAACCTCGTCTACTACGGCGACCGCGCGTACGGCGTCGAGGCTGCTGCGCAGCACTACTTCAGCGTCCACGCCTCACAGCTGAGCCTCTCGCAGGCGGCCCTGCTCGCCGGCCTCACGCAGAACCCCGGCACGACCGACCCGGTGAACTTCCCGGAGCGGGCGATCGCGCGCCGCAACGTCGTGCTCGACCGCATGCACGAGCTCGGCCGCATCACCGACAAGCAGTGGACCGATGCCCGCAAGCGCACGCTCAAGCAGGACATGAAGGTCACCAACCCGAAGAGCACCTGCCTCGCCTCGCCGTACCCCTACTGGTGCGAGTTCGTCATCAACTACGCGATGACGATGCCCCAGCTCGGCAAGACGGTCGAGGAGCGCAAGCGCACCCTCTACCGCGGCGGCATCACCATCAAGACGACGCTCGACCCGCGGGTGCAGCGCATCTCGCAGGCCGCGATCAACAAGAAGGTGCCGATCGGCAACGACGCGCGCATCGGTGCGGCCTCCTACACCGCCGACCCCAACACCGGCCAGGTGCTGGCCTTCGCCCAGAACACGAAGTACACCGTCGACACCGAGTCCCGGGGCAAGACCGGCATCGGTTGGGCGCTCGACAAGAAGTACGGCGGCTCGGGCGGCTTCCAGTTCGGCTCGACGGCCAAGGCATTCGCCCTGGTCACGGCCATGGAGTCGGGCATGAACGTCAACTCCAGCATCGACGCCAAGGGCGCCGGCGGCAACCAGCAGGCCACCTACACCCCGAAGGAATGGCCTGGCGGCATCGCCAACTGCGGCCCCGGCGGCCCGTGGAAGGTCTTCAACGACTCACCCTTCGCCGGCGGCCGGATCACGCTCAAGGAGGCGACGGCGAAGTCGACCAACACCGCCTTCATCGCCCTCGCCGAGCAGCTCGGCGGCTGCAAGGTGCGCAGCACGATGCTCCGCCTCGGGCTGCACCAGTCCGACGGTCAGCCCGTCGGCCGGTACGCCCCGCAATACATCCTCGGCGCCTCCGACGTCTCGCCGCAGGGCGTTGCCCACGCCTACGGCGTGCTCGCGGCCGATGGCAAGAAGTGCCCCATGGTCGTCGTCACGAAGATCACCAAGGACGGCAAGGACCTCGCGCTGCCGAAGACGAAGTGCGAGCAGGTCGTCGAGCCCGACGTCGTCCGCGCCACGGACAAGTTCCTCGAGTACAACATGACCAACGGCTCGGGCATCCGCAACCAGCTCTCCGGCGGTGACCGCGAGTCGGCCGGCAAGACCGGCACGGCCAACAACAACAACGAGTCGTGGTTCGTGGGCTACACCCCGCAGCTGGTCACGGCCGTCTGGGTCGGCACCCCCTACGACCCGATCACCCGCGTCATGAAGAACGTGCGGGTCGGCGGGCAGTACTACCCCGTCATGCACGGTGCCGCGATCGCCGCGCCGATCTGGAAGCAGATCATGAACGGCGCCCTGCAGGACGCGCCGATCGTCAAGTTCAAGGAGCCGTCCGACAAGTTCCTCAAGGGCAGCGGCGAGGACATCCCCGGCGTCGTCGGCATGAGCGTGGCCGACGCCATCGCCACGCTGTCGGCCGCGGGCTACCCCTCGACGGTCGGCGGCACGATGAGCTCCGGGGTCCCGAGGGGCCTCGTCGCGGGGACCAGCCCCTTCGGCAAGGCGCCCGCCGGCACGCAGATCACGATCTACACCTCGCGTGGCGGCTCTGCGCGGCAGGCCCCGGCCGGCACGAGCCCGCAGCCGACGGCCCAACCGACGATGTACACGCCCCCGGCGCCCCAGCCGACCAAGCCCAGCAAACCGGGCAAACCGCCGAAGCCTCGAGGGTGACCCGGGACTGACGTGACGAAGGGCCGACGCACACCGCGTCGGCCCTTCGTCGTTCCCCGGCAGACCCCTCGCAGACCCCGACGAGCAGGTATGCCGTCCGGTCGGCTCAGCCGGCGAGGACCTTGCGCACGACGGCGGCGACCCGCCCACCCTCTGCTCGGCCCGCCACAGCGGCGTTGGCAGCCTTCATCGCGAGGCCCATCTGCGGCATACCGGAGGCGCCTGAGGACGCGACCGCCTCGCGGACGATGCCGTCGAGCTCCTCGTCGGTGAGCTGCTTGGGCAGGTAGCCCTCGAGGACGGCGAGCTCGGCCTCTTCCTGGGCGGCGAGCTCGGCCCGGCCTGCCCCGGTGTAGGCCGTGGCGGCCTCGCGGCGCTTCTTGGCCTCCTTCGTGAGCACCTTGAGCACGTCGTCGTCGGTGAGCTTGCGGTGCTCGGTGCCGGAGACCTCCTCGGTGGTGACGGCGGTCAGGGCCATGCGCAGCGTGCTCGCGCCGACCTGGTCGCGCGCCCGCATGGCGGCGGTGAGGTCGGACTGCAGCTGCTCCTTGAGGGTGCTCATGGGGCCAGTGTCTCAGGCGTGCCGCCCACGGCTCGCACGGATTCTCGGCGGGGCCACGGGGAGTGCGAGGATGTGCCCCATGCCTGCCGTGACGAAGACCGTGCTCGGCCTCGGCGTGGCCGGGGCCGGCGTGCTCGGGTGGGCCTCGCTCGTGGAGCGCAACGCCTTCGTCCTGCGGCGCTTCGAGGTGCCGGTGCTGCCCGAGGGCGCGCAGCCGCTGCGGCTGCTCCACCTGTCGGACATCCACCTCCTGCCGCGCCAACGGGCCAAGGCCGCGTGGGTCAAGAGCCTCGGGTCGCTCGACGCCGACCTCGTCATCAACACCGGCGACAACATCGCCGGGCCGCACTCGGTGCCGGCCCTGCTCGACTCCTTCGAGTGGCTGCTCGACGTGCCGGGCGTCTTCGTCTTCGGCTCCAACGACTACTTCGCGCCGAAGCTGAAGAACCCGTTCAAGTACCTCACCCGCGACCACGCCAAGTCCGTCGGATCGACGCCCCGGCTGCCTACCGCCGAGCTGATGCACGCCTTCCGGTCGGCCGGCTGGGTCGACCTCACGAACCGCCGCGACACTCTCGAGGTGCGCGGGCTGCGGCTCGACTTCGTCGGGGTCGACGACCCCCACCTCGGCTACGACCGCCTCGATCTCGTGCGCGGCGCGGCGTCGCCGGACGCCGACCTCACGATCGGCGTCACGCACGCGCCCTACCAGCGCGTGCTCGACGCGTATGCCGCCGACGGGGCCTCGCTCATCATCGCGGGCCACACGCACGGCGGGCAGGTCTGCGTGCCGGGCTACGGCGCCCTCGTGACGAACTGCGACCTCGACACCCGCCGCGCCAAGGGCCTGTCGCGCTGGTGGCCGGGCGCCGGCCACACGCCGTCGTCCGAGGCACCCGAGGGCGCCGTCTGGCTCGAGGTGTCGGCCGGCCTGGGCACCGCCCCGACGGCCCCGGTGCGCCTCGCCTGCCGGCCCGAGGCGACCCTGCTGACGCTCGTCCCCCGGTCGTAGCGGCCGGCGCTGACGCCGGGTCACCGCCCGATTCGGAGATGGGCAGGGGCCTGCGCTAGCATCTCTGCTTGCTGCCTCCGGTGCATTCCGAGGGCAGGTGCAGCACCGGGGTGTGGCGCAGCTTGGTAGCGCGCTTCGTTCGGGACGAAGAGGTCGCAGGTTCAAATCCTGTCACCCCGACCAGCTGGCTGAGGGCTCTGAACTGCGCACACGCGGTCAGGGCCCTTCGTCATCCCCGCGGGCACTCCGGGCTCCCTGCCGTGCGGCACCCCCTCGCACAGCCCACGCAGCGCCGCCGCCTCGGCGCGACCCAAGTCATCCCTACGGGGGGATGCCGGGCTCATGCCCCGTTCCTAGCGTGGAACGGAACAAGTGGTCGCGGCCGCGGCCCGAGCGTGAGGAGTGCACATGTCTGACACACCACACGGTGCCACGGAGCCGGAGCCGCCGGCCAACCGGCGGCTCATGGTCCTCCTCGCGATGGCGATGTTCGTGCTCGTCGTCGACACGTCGCTGATGAACGTGTCGATCTCGGCGGTCATCGTGGACCTCGACACGACCGCCAGCGGGGTGCAGTCGGCGATCGCCCTCGAGGCCCTGGTCTCCGCGGCCTTCATCCTCATCAACAGCAAGGTCGGCGACCTCATCGGTCGCAAGCGGGCCTACGTCCTCGGCCTGCTGGCGTATGCGGTCGGCGCGTTGGCGATGACGCTGGCCCAGAGCCTCACCGCGATCGTCATCTTCTGGGCCATCATCGGGGGGCTCGGCGCCTCGTTGCTCCTCCCGGCGATGCAGTCGCTCATCCACGGCAACTTCGCCGGCGCGGCACAGAAGCAGGCCTATGCCCTCATCGGCGCCGCGGCAGCCATCGCCGCAGCGATCGGCCCGCTGATCGGAGGGTTCGTCACGACGTACCTCTCCTGGCGCGTCGGGTTCGCCCTCGAGGTCCTCATCATCGCGGTCGTGCTCAGCCAGATCCGGCTGGTCAAGGACGTGCCCTACACCGGCTCCCGTGAGATCGACAAGGTCGGCGCAGTGCTCTCGGTCGTCGGCATGGGCGGCGTCGTGCTCGGCATCCTCGTCTGGCAGGAAGGCGGGGAGTTCGTCCTGCTGCTCATGGCCGTCGGGGCGGTGGCCCTCGTCTCCCTGGCCCGCTGGCTCGTCCGCCGCAAGCGCGAGCAGAAGGTGACCCTGCTCGACCCGGACCTGTTCCGCCAGCCCAACTTCACCGCCGGCATCTCGGGTCAGATGCTCCAGCAGGTGGCGCTGGGCGGCGCGATGATCGTCCTGCCGCTCTTCCTCCAGATGACGTTGGAGTACAACGCCATGCAGGCAGGCCTGTCGTTGGCACCGCTGTCCCTGACGATGTTCGCGGTCGCCCTGATCGCCGGCAAGAAGTCCGGCGGCCGCCGGCCCGCTGCGCTGGTCCGCTCCGGCTTCCTCCTGGCGGCCATCGGGATCGCGATCATCATCCCGATTGTGCCTCGGGTCGACAGCGGGTGGTACCTCGTGATCCCCCTCATCGTGACCGGCTGCGGGCTGGGCCTGCTCGTCTCCCAGCTGAACAACTACACGCTGGCCCCGATCGAGGAGGACCGGATCAGCGAGGCCGCCGGTGTGAACTCGGCATCCGGCTCCTTCGGCCTGTCCTTCGGCCTCGCCATGGCCGGCGGCATCATGCTCGCCGCACTGTCGTTCAGCTTCACCACCCTGACCGCGAACAGCACGGTCATCCCTCCGGCCCAGCAACAGCAGATCGCGATGGCCCTCGAGACAGACGCCGAGGTCATGAGCAACACCGCCCTGGCGGAACAGGTCACCGGGCTTCCGGCGGAGGTCGAGGCGGAGGTGCTGGCCATCAATGACGAGGCTCGCAACCGTTCGCTCCAGGTGGCGCTGCTGGTGCCCCTCCTCGCGTGCCTGCTCGGCCTGGGCAACTCCTTCCGGATGCTGAGGCTCCCCGACGTCAAGCCCTCCGCTGCGGTCGAGGGTTACGGCGCAGGCTGAGCCGCGACGAGCCGCTGCAGGGCTGCGCGCACGGAGCCGGGCCGCTCCCACCACACGAAGTGCCCGGCGCCCTCGACCCGCTCGAGCCGGGCTCCCGGGATGCGCTCGACCGACCGGGCGCCCGCGAGGTCGGCCGGCATCGGGCTTCCCGCGCCGGCCACGACGGCGACCGGCGTGCGGATGGCGCCCAGGCCCGCCTCGAGCTCGGGCAGCAGCGCCGTGAGGTCGTCCCAGAGGCCGACGTGCGCCTCCGCCGACTGGGTGAGGGTGGGGCGCGGCATGACGTGGCCCGGGTCGGCGAAGTAGGCGGGCCAGATGAGGTCCCACTCCTCCTCCTGCTCCTCCGGGGTCGACGTGCCGTCCATGTCCTTGGCGTCGAGCTGCTCGACCCGGGCCCTCGCCTCCGCAGGCAGACGGGCGACGATCGCGGACCAGAAGGCGTCGGCGCCGCCGTCGCCGACCGCGCCGAGCGGGTCGACCGCGAGCACGCCGTGCAGCCGGTCCGGGATCGCCTCTGCGACGTGGAAACCGAGGTGACCGCCCCACGAGTGCCCGACGAACCAGACCCGCTCCCAGCCGAGGTGGTCGAGCACGGAGACGACGTCATCGATCGCCTCGGCGATGGTGAACTCGCCGTGCGGGCACGACGGGGGCAGCCCGCGTTGCTGGAAGTAGGCGACCTCGAACTCGCTCGCGAGCTCCTCGACGAGCGAGTCCAGGTGGTCGTAGCCCAGCCCCGGCCCGCCGTGGGCGAGCAGGACCGGCCGCCCCGACCCCGTGACGTAGCCGACGAGCGTGCCCCCGCGCGCGGGAGCCTCGAACTCGCGTCGTTCCATGTCTCGACCGTATGCCCTGGGATATGCCGCCGTGGCCGTTCACGAGACCGGTCACGCCGCGCGGGGGGTCGAGACGGTATGCCGTCCGGCCGGCTCCCCCGGCAGCGCTCAGTCGGCGCCGTGGGCCGTGGAACGCACCGCCTCCGCGACGACGTCGACGAGCTGGCCCGTGCGCTCGACCATCCGTCGCTGGCGGATCGCGCCGTTGCCCTCCTCGCGCAGCCGGACGAGCCCCTCGCGCACCGCCTCGAGGTCGCCGGTGGCATCGAGCGCGGGCCGGATGTGGTCGACGAGGTGGTCGACGACGTCCCAGCACGGCTTCGGGCGCCCGGTCAAGGGGTCGAGCAGCTGTCCCGTGAGCCCCTCGCGGGCCGCCTGCCACGTCGCGAGGCGCAGCATCGCCGTCGGCATATCGGGAGCCTCGGCGCCGGCCGCCCACTCCTGCGCCGCGGTCTCGACGAGACCCCGGCAGATGGCGGCGAGCACGATCGCCTCGTCGACGGTGAAGCACACGTCGGCGGCGCGGATCTCCACCGTCGGGTAGTGCTGCGCGAGCCGCGCGTCGAAGTAGACCATGCCCTCGTCGAGGATGACCGAGGTCATCACCATCTCGCGCACGAGGCGGTGGTAGGCCTCCGGCGACCCGAAGCGGTCGGTCGGGCCCCAGGACGGCCAGCGCACGAGCGACTGGGTGCGATAGCTCGCGAAGCCCGTGTCCTCGCCGTCCCAGAAGGGCGAGTTGGCCGACAGGGCGAGCAGCACGGGCATCCACACGCGGATCCGGTCGAGCACCGCGACACCCTCCTCGTCGCTCTCGACCGACACGTGCACGTGGCAGCCGCACGTCAGGTGCTCGCGCGCCGTGCGTTGGTAGCGGTCCTCCATCCACGCATACCGCGTCGACTTCGCCGCGATCGGGGTGACGGGCAGCGGTGACGTGCCGAGGGCGGCGACGCTCGAGCCGCTGTCGCGAGCGGCGGCGAACGCCTCACGTCGCCAGCGCAGCACCTCGTCGCGGAGCGTCTCGAGGTCGGCGGCCGGGGCCGTGTGCGTCTCGATCTGCTGCTGCTGGAACTCCCCCTCCACCGCCCCGTGCACCCCGAGCCCGGCGACGGGCGGGGGCTGTCCCTCGGCCCGGACGAGCAGCTGCCCCGAGACGGAGCGCGGCCGACCGTTGCGCACGTCGACGAGGAGCATCTCCTCCTCGACTCCCATGGTGCGGGCCACTCGTGCTCCTCTCGAGGAGACGTATACCGCCGGGCCGGGTGGTGTTCCGGCGAACCGGAGCGAGCCCGGCGGCATACGCCGACTGTGGCGTGCGCGGCCGTCGCGGCCGGCATCGCGTGGGCAAAACGGGCGTGCTGGCGTTACTGCCACGGCACGTACCCACCCGCTACGGATTGCGCACCACCTCGTTCGCGCAGGTCCTCGTCGGGAATGAATGCCGTTCCGTGGTGTTGCACACGAGTATCGCGCGGGCCTCGCCGAACCTGCCGTCCTGAAGCCAGCCGACTTTTGCATCAGCGATGCAGCCGAACCCCGAGGAGCACCGTGTCCACCTCGACGACCGTGGGACTGCGATCCGACCGCGGCCCCATCCTGCTCGCCCTGATGCTCGCCACGGCGCTCATCGCGCTCGACGCCACCATCCTCGCCACGGCCGTGCCGTCCATCGTCGACGACCTCGGCGGCCTGACGCAGTTCCCGTGGCTCTTCTCCGTCTACCTGCTCGCGCAGGCCGTCTCGGTGCCCGTCTACGCCAAGCTCGCCGACACCGTCGGGCGAAAGCCCGTCATCCTCTTCGGCATCGGCCTCTTCCTCGTCGGCTCCATCCTGTGCGGATTCGCTTGGAGCATGGGCTCGCTCATCGCGATGCGCGCCTTGCAGGGGCTGGGTGCGGGCGCGGTCCTGCCGCTCACGACGACGATCGCCGGTGACATCTACACCGTCGCCGAGCGGGCCAAGACGCAGGGCTACATCGCGAGTGTCTGGGCCGTCTCGTCCGTCGTCGGACCGACGCTCGGTGGGGTCTTCTCGCAGTTCGGCTCGTGGCGCTGGATCTTCTTCCTCAACATCCCCTTCTGCCTGCTGGCCGCCGGCATGCTGTGGCGCAACTACGACGAGTCCGTGGAGCGTCGCAAGCACCACATCGACTACGCGGGCGCGGTCGTGCTCACCGTCTCGCTGACCCTGCTCATCCTCGCCGTGCTCGAGGGTGGCCAGGCGTGGGCGTGGGGGTCGTGGCAGAGCATCGGCTCCTTCGTCGTCGGCGGCGCCCTGCTCGTCGTCTTCGGCGTCATCGAGCGCCGCGCGGCCGAGCCGATCCTGCCCCTCGAGGTCTTCTCGCGGCGGCTCATCGTCGCCACCTGCCTCATCTCGATCGGGGTCGGAGCGGTGCTCGTCGGCCTCACCTCGTACGTGCCGACCTTCCTCGAGCGCTCGACCGGCGTCACGCCCATCGTGGCCGGCCTCGCGGTCGCCGCCCTGACGATCGGGTGGCCGATCTCCGCCGCGCAGTCGGGCCGGCTCTACCTGCGCATCGGCTTCCGGCCGACTGCCCTCATCGGGCTCGTCGTCGCCGCCCTCGGAGCCCTCGCGCTGTGGCTGGCCTCGGCGACGCCCACCGTCTGGGCGACCGCAGGATCGGCGTTCGTCGTCGGCCTCGGACTCGGCCTCGTCGCGACGCCGACCCTCATCGCGGCGCAGGCCTCCGTGCCGTGGAGCGAGCGGGCCGTCGTCACCGGCACGAACATGTTCATGCGCTCGGTCGGCTCGGCCGTCGGCGTCGCCATCTTCGGCGCGGTCGCCAACGCGATCATCGCTGCCAACGGCGGCCCGTCGTCGGCCGCCGCCGTGCAGGCCGGCTCGACGGCGGTCTTCCTCGCCGTCTTCATCACGGCCGTCGTCGCCATCCTCGCGGGACTGCTCATGCCCGCCGTGCGCGCCGAGGGCCTCGAGCACGACGCCGCCGAAGCAGCAGCCGCCGAGCCCGCCCCCGCCTGACCCCAATCGAAAGAGCAGTCCGTCGGGTGGTGCGGGCCTCCGAGCGCGCGCCCGACCGGTTGGGTACGACGACAAGGTCGCGGTTCCCGTGACGCCCACGACCCCGACCAAGGAGAGCGCCATGAGCACCGACGACGACACCCGCAAGGTGGCCGAGCTCATCAAGGACATCCGCGTGGCCATGCTGACCCACACCGACTCCTCCGGTCGCCTCGTCAGCCACCCGATGGCGACGCAGGAGGTGGAGTTCGACGGCGACGTGCTCTTCATCGCCGAGCGCGACAGCCACAAGTGCCAGGACATCGCCGCGCAGTCGCCGGCCAAGGTCAACGTCGCCTACAGCTCCGGCGGCTCCTGGGTCTCGCTCTCCGGCACGGCCGAGATCGTCGACGACCGCGCCAAGCTCGAGGAGCTGTGGAGCACCTTCACCGACGCGTGGATGGAGGGTGGCCCGGAGAACCCCAACAACGTCCTCATCAGGGTCAACGCCGACTCGGCGGAGTTCTGGGACACCCCCGGCTCCAAGGCCACCCAGGTCCTCAACTTCGTCAAGGCCAAGGTCACCGGCGAGCGCCTCGACGACGGCGACCTCGTGGACAACAGGGTCGTCGACCTCTGACGTCGGGCTGATCCGCGGGCGACCAGCCCGAGACCGACCCCCAGGTATGCCGGTGGGTCACCTTCCACGAGAAGGTGACCCATCGGCATACGCCGGTTGGGGGGCGCGCCCTCAGGACGAGGAGCCCTTGACGAGCCGCATCACGGCGCGCTCCAGGGCGTCGCGGTCGCGCACGCGCACGAGGTCGCCGTTGCGCAGGCGCTCCCGGTCGGCCTTGGTCATCTTGCGAAGGCTCGGTGCGATGGTGCGGCCCACGGCGTACTCGTCGAGGACGCGGGGATCCACGTACGAGCGGCGCGCCACGGCAGGAGTGTTGCCCAGGTGCTCGGAGACGACCTTCATGGTGTCCTTCTCGGCCCGCTTCAGCTCGCGCTCGGTCGCGGACGGCCCGATCTGGGCCAGGGAGACCGCGGCCGTGACCGTCGCGGCCCACGTGCGCAGGTCCTTGACGGTGAACTCCTCGCCGACGATCTCCTTGAAGGCCGCGTTGAGGTCGCTCGAGTGCAGCTCGTGCCAGCCGAGCTTGTCGCGGTAGGCGAGCAGCCGCTCGCCGGGGTAGTTGGATCGCTTGAGGGAGAGAACGATTCGCGCGAGCAGCTGGTCGCTCATCACGGCCTCGCGCAGCTGGCCCGACTTGGCGGGGAACTCGAAGCTGATGTCCTCGCCACTGACGGACACGTGGCTGCGCAGCAGTGTGGCGACGCCGTGCGAGCCGTGCTCGGTCTCGTACTCGTCGCCGCCGCTGCGGAAGAGGCCGGCATCGAGCATGCGCAGGCCGGCGGCCGTGACCCGACGTCGCGTGAAGCCCGACTCACGCAGCTCGGACGCGACGTGCTTGCGCGCGGCGGGCAGGCGCTTCGCGAGCTGGAGCACCCGGTCGTGTTTCTCGCGGCCGCGGGCCTCGTGCCACGCCTCGTGGTAGAGGTACTGCCTGCGACCCGCGTCGTCGGTGCCGACGGCCTGGATGTGGCCGTTGCGATAGGGGCTGATCCACACGTCCTGCCACGCGGGCGGGATGACGAGCGTCTTGGCACGCTCGCGGTCCTCAGGGCTGATCGCCTGACCGTCCGCCCCCACGTAGCCGAAGCCCTTGCCCCGACG
Organism: Humibacillus xanthopallidus; assembly: GCF_006716675.1. Classification (GTDB taxonomy): domain Bacteria; phylum Actinomycetota; class Actinomycetes; order Actinomycetales; family Dermatophilaceae; genus Humibacillus; species Humibacillus xanthopallidus_B. Next base: position 1,128,726 of record NZ_VFPM01000001.1, read on the forward strand.
CACGCGCCTGATGCCGGGCCCCTCGATGTCGCTCCGTCGCAGTCTCACGACCCACACGTACCCGGAAGGCCGCTGGGAGTCGCCGGAGAGGGGTCGGGCGGGGTTCGGCTGGGGTCGGTCGTCGGCGCGGGCCGTGCTGGCCGGCGGGTGACCATGCGCCTGACGGCTGGGGGTGGCTACTCCTCCGTGTGGTCCGGGCCGTCCGGGTCTTTCACCGGGACCATCTCAGGGACCCGGATCTCGACCTGCCCGGGCGGGCGGGGCGGGTCGGGGGTGACGGGCGGGAAGACGGTGCCGTCGTCCTGCAGGTGTGACTCGTACGTGCTCATAGCGTTGCCAATCCCCCCGAGTGGGAATCTCTTGCCCCTCCTGTATACCCCGGTCCCCTGTCGATAACTCCCAGTCCCGCGAATGCACTGAGATACCAAAGCCGGAGATCGTCGGTGGGGCAGCGCCTCAGCGCACGAGAGCGGCGACGCGGCCCTGCTCGCCCGAGGCCCAGCAGGCGCCGTCGTTCGTGCACTCGACCGAGTCGAAGCTGCCGGTGTCGAACGGGGCCCACGACCGGCCGCCGTCCGTGGACACGTCGGAGCCGGACGGCCCGACCGCGAGCACCGTGGCGTGGGTGCCCGTCACCCACGCCGAGCCGGACCGGTACCCCCCGGGGTTGCTCGTCGGCTTGTTCCACGTGGCGCCGCCGTCGGCGGTCCACGCCGCGTTGTCGACCGAGCCGGTCGGCGCCGTGTAGTCGCCGCCGAGGAGCACGCCGCGCCGTGCGTCGCGGAAGGCCACCGAGAAGATGCCCGCGGCGTCGCCGCCTGCGACCGGCGTGTCAGCGACGGTCCACGAGTGGCCGCGGTCGGTCGAGGTGAAGACGCGCGCGGGGTCGACACCGCCGCTCGCGAGGTAGGTCCGGTTGCCGGGGCCCTCCGCAAGGCACGTGCCCGAGGCGGCGAAGGCGAACTCGCCGGGCAGCGCGTCCGGCATGCCGGCCGGGTCGACGAGTGACCACGTGTGGCCGCCGTCCGCCGTCTCGACGAGCCGGAAGCGGCCGTCGACCGGGTCGCTCATCGCCAGGCCGCGCTGTGGCGAGCTGAAGGCCAGGCAGTCGTAGAAGGCGGCCGGGTCGCTGTTGCGGAAGGTCTCGGTCCAGCTCGCGCCGCCGTCGTCGGTGACGAGGATGCGCGAGTCCTCCCCCGCACCGATCGAGAGGATGACGGCGTGCCGGGCGTCGAACGCCTCGATGTCGCGGAACTGCAGCGCCTCGGTGCCCAGCCCCTCGGGACTGACGTCGCTCCACGTCGCGCCGCCGTCGGTCGTGCGCAGCACGGTCCCGTTCGTGCCGCTGACCCAGGCCACCCGCGACGAGACCGGGGCGAGGCCGCGGAAGCGCTCCGTCGTGCCCGTGGGGGTCGGGCTCCAGCTGTATGCCGTCGCCTCAGCCGCGCTGGGAACGTGACCTCCGGCGGCAGGTGAGCTCGCGGCATACGCGCCGGCGGCCCCGGCGAGGAGGGCGATCGTGGTGGCTGCGACGAGGACGGTGCGGGTGGGCGGCTTCATGCCTCCTCAACCTAGGGTGGCCGACCCACTCTCGCTCGCTGAAGTGACGGCTCCCGCTGCCGACCACGGCGCACCCTCGATGGGGGCCCAGTCGTCGACGACGAACTCGAGGTAGGTGAAGGTTCCCTCGGGCTCGGGCGCGTGCCAGCGCGCCTCGCCCTCACGGCATACCCGGTGGCCCGACCACTCGCCCTCGGAGCGCACCGGAGTCGACCAGCGCTGCCGGGTGAACGTGCGCCCGTCGGGCGAGCCCGCAGACGGTCGTCGGAGACGAAGTCGGTGAGCCGGCCATCGGCATCGATGCTGAGTGCAGCGGTCACGGTTCGACGTCCCAAGGTGAACTCTGCTGTGGCAGTGTCGTTTTCGCCGGGGGGCGACGTCCAGACGATCGGGGCACCGACGAGCGCCGCGGGGACGAGGAGACAGAGGTCGTTGAGCACGGTGACCGTCTCGGCGCGGTCCATCTCGTCCCCTGCCGCGCTGACGATCGGCACGACCGATGCGAGACGGACGCGCATCGTGGCGCCCTGCCGGTCGAAGAGGTGGAGGACATCGACGGGCAGGCCGAACATCGTGGCGTCCATGAAGAAGAGCCGGCAGGGCTCGGAGCCGTAGACGTTGACCTGCTCGCCCGTGAAGGGCATCCACGGCTTCGCGGGGCCGCCACGGATGCGGCCGTGGATCGTCGCCCGGAAGCCCACGACGGCGGGTCGGTCGACGGCACCCACGTGGTGCAGGAGTCGTGCGACCGGCTCCGGGAGGTCGTCGAGGTGGTCCCCGGTGACGAACCCCGCGGGCCGTGTCTGCGTGAGCGCCGCCTCCACGTGGCGGGCGTAGTCGGCGCGGAGGCTCTGTGGTCCGGTGCGAGCCCAGGCATGGGCCGCAACGACGAGCAGGAGCAGGTTGACGGCGGTGCCGGCGCTCGCGTCCTGCCACGCCGAGAGGACGAGGACCTGTGACCCGACGGCTGCCACGAGCGGCAACCACCATGGGCAGCTGCCGCGGGCGAGCAGGACGGCCACCGCGAGCATCAGCACCGCGACGACGAGCCAGACGAGTGCCAGCCACGGCCCGATGGCGGTGCTCAGCGCGGGCACGGCCGCCCAGCCGAAGCCCTTGACCGCACCGAGCAGGTGCAACAGTCCGTGGAGAGCCACGACGACGATGACGAACCACCGGATGACATGCCGAAGGAGCATGGCAACCACCTCCCCTCCCACCCATGCTCCTCCTGCGCGAGGCGCCTGACTGCGGGTCGTCGCCAAGGTCACGTCGGTTGCCGGGGTGACGACGGTGCGGGGGCCGACGACTGAGGGGCCACGCCCGTGGTGGGCGTGACCCCTCAGTGAGGCCGGGAGGGGCTCAGCGGCCGGTGCCGCCGTAGACGATGGCGTCCTCGGTCGAGTCGAGGCCGAAGGCGGTGTGCACCGCGCGCACCGCCTCGTCGAGGTCCTCGGCGCGGGTGACGGCTGAGACGCGGATCTCGGAGGTCGAGATCATCTCGATGTTGATGCCAGCCTCGGCGAGCGCGCCGAAGAACTTCGCCGACACGCCGGGGTGGCTCTTCATGCCCGCGCCGACGAGCGCAATCTTGCCGACACCGTCGTCGAAACGCAGGTCGGCGTACTCCACCTCGCTCTTGATCGACTGGAGAACCGACATCGCCTTGGGCCCGTCGGCCTTGGGGAGGGTGAAGGAGATGTCGGTCTTCGCCGTCTCGGCGGCCGACACGTTCTGCACGATCATGTCGATGTTGAGGCCGGCCTCGGCGATGGCCCCGAAGATCTTGGCCGCGATGCCGACGCGGTCGGGCACCCCGACGATCGTGATCTTGGCCTCGCTGCGGTCGTGGGCGATGCCGGCGATGATCGGTGCCTCCACGGCGCCTTCTCCTTCGTAGGGGTTGTCCTTGATCCAAGTGCCGGGCTTCCGCGACCACGACGAGCGGACGTGGATCGGGATGCCGTAGCGGCGGGCGTACTCGACGCAGCGCAGGTGCAGGATCTTGCTGCCGTTGGCGGCGAGGTCGAGCATCTCCTCCATCGACAGCACGTCGAGCTTGCGGGCGTTGGGCAGCACGCGAGGGTCGGCGGTGAAGACGCCGTCGACGTCGGTGTAGATCTCGCAGACGTCGGCGCCGAGCGCGGCGGCGAGCGCCACCGCGGTCGTGTCGGAGCCACCACGGCCGAGGGTCGTGATGTCCTTCGAGGTCTGGCTCACGCCCTGGAATCCGGCGACGATCGCGATGTGGCCGGCGTCGAGGGCGCTCTGGATGCGGCCCGGCGTCACGTCGATGATGCGGGCGGCGCCGTGCGCGTCGTCGGTGATGACGCCGGCCTGGCTGCCGGTGAAGGAGCGCGCCTCGGCACCGAGCTGGGCGATCGCCATCGCGACGAGCGCCATCGAGATGCGCTCACCCGAGGTGAGCAGCATGTCGAGCTCGCGGGCCGGCGGGGCGGGCGTGACCTGCTCGGCGAGATCCATCAGCTCGTCGGTCGTGTCGCCCATCGCAGACACGACGACGCAGACCGAGTGGCCCGCGCGCTGCGTCTCGACGATGCGCCGGGCCACGCGCTTGATGGCCTCGGCGTCGGCAACGGACGACCCGCCGTACTTCTGGACGACGATGCTCACACTGGCTCCGAATCTGGTCGCGGCGGTTTCGTGCGGGTCGAGTCTAGGCTCGCCGCGCTCCCGCCCACGGGGAGGTCACCATGCTGAGACGTCCGGCGACAGGGGCGGCGCGACGGAGATCCTGCGGCGTCGTCAGGGGTGCAGGGCGTCGAACTCCGCCTCGCCGACGGCTTCCTCGTCGGCGTCGAGCCGCAGGTGGCCGAGGATCGAGTGCAGCGCCCGCAGTGACGCGAGGGCGCGGTCGCCCCACTCGGACAGGTAGCTGAACTGCCACCACCAGAGGGCCTCGAGCCGGCGACCGGCCGAGTAGTGCTTGAGCCCGTGCGAGAGCGCGAGCGCGACGTCGGCGAGGTCACCCGAGATCGAGCCGTCGGCCCGCTCGCCCGAGGTGACGGGGTCGATGACGTAGACGTAGTCGTCGATGCCGGTCAGGGCATTGGCCAGCCCGTCGCGCAGCGGGTCGGCGTCGTCGTCAGCCCCAGGGTCGGGCTCGAAGCGCTCGGTCGGCACGACGTCCTGGATGGCGCCGAGTCGGGCGCCGGCGACGAGGATCTGCGAGAGGGCCAGCGTCAGCAGCGGCAGGGCCGTGTCGGGCGAGCTGCCCGAGGCCACCTCGGTGATCGAGGTGAGGAAGGCGCTCGCTTCCGCAGCGGTCAGGTCGGCGAGCCCACCGAGGTCACCCACGTCGTGGGCGCCCTCGACGTCGGTCGCGTGCGTGGACATTGGTCAACCCTTCGTCGTATGCCGCAGCGCCTGCTTCGCTGTCCACCCCAGTCTGCCGCGTGGCCGGCGCGCCCGTCGACCCGAGCGCACGCCCCCCTCCAATCGAGAGAGCAGTTCGTCGCCTCCCACGATCGAAAGAGCACTCCGTCGCCGGTCACGCGCTCGGGTGACCCTCCGTCGTCAGGGGCGACGGAGTGCTCTTTCGATCAGGCGACGAACTGCTCTTTCGATTGACTGGCGGTCAGGCGTTGACGCGGCGGCGGCCCTCGAAGGCTCGGCCGAGGGTCACCTCGTCCGCGTACTCGAGGTCACCTCCGACGGGCAGGCCCGAGGCCAGCCGGGTCACGGTGACGCCGACGTCGCGCAGCAGGCGCGAGAGGTAGGTCGCGGTGGCCTCGCCCTCGAGGTTGGGGTCGGTCGCGATGATGACCTCCTGCACCTCACCCGAGGCGAGTCGCGGCATGAGCTCGCGCACGCGCAGGTCGTCGGGGCCGATGCCGTCGATCGGGCTGATCGCGCCGCCGAGCACGTGGTAGGTGCCGCGGAACTCGCGAGTGCGCTCGATGGCGACGACGTCCTTGGGCTCCTCGACGACGCAGATCGAGGTCTGGTCGCGCCGCGGGTCGGCACAGATGCGACAGCGCTCCGCCTCGGCGACGTTGCCGCACACCTCGCAGAAGCGCACCTTGGCCTTGACCTCGGTCAGGGCGGTGACGAGGCGGGTCACGTCCTCGGAGTCGGTCTGGAGCAGGTGGAAGGCGATGCGCTGTGCGCTCTTGGGACCGATCCCGGGGAGTCGGCCGAGCTCGTCGATCAGGTCCTGCACCGCGCCTTCGTACACACCAGCCACCCTAAGCCCGGCCACCGACGGTCAAAGCCGGGACGCGGTCGCCACGCCAAACTACCGTGGAGTGTCTGGCGCGAGGAGGGTTCATGGACGAGCAGGTCGTGTCGCGGCGCAGCGCACTCATCGGGGGCGCCGGCCCGTTCCGGATGCTCGTCGACTTCCTCAGCCGCTCGGGCTACGACACGAGGCGCCGCGAGCCCGGAGTGCTCGACTTCACCTTCGGTGACCCGCACGAGATGCAGCTGCCGGCCTACGTCGAGGCGCTTCGCGAGGCCGCGCTGCCGCAGGACGAGCTGTGGTTCGCCTACAAGCAGAGCGAGCAGCCCGCACAGGAGGCCGCGGCCGCGTCACTGCGTCGGGTGGTCCCCCTGCCGTGGACGGGCGACGACCTGCGCATGACGACCGGCGGCTTCGGCGCGATCACCGTGACGATGAAGGCCCTCGCCGACCCGGGTGACGAGGTCGTCTACGCCCTGCCGCCGTGGTTTCTCTACGAGGCGCTCGCCCTCGAGGCAGGGCTCGTGCCCGTCAAGGTCGCCGCCATCCAGCCGAGCTTCGACCTCGACCTCGAGGCCATCGCGGCCGTCCTCACGCCGCGCACCCGCATCGTCGTCGTCAACACTCCGAACAACCCCAGCGGGCGCATCTACCCACCCGAGATGCTCACCGCCCTCGCCGACCTGCTCGAGGAGGCCTCGACCCGCTTCGGCCGTCGCATCTGGATCGTGTCCGACGAGCCCTACAACCGGATCGTCTTCGACGGCAACACCTTCCACAGCCCCGCGCAGTTCTACCCGCACACGGTCATCTGCTACTCCTACGGCAAGACGCTGCTCGCGCCGGGTCAGCGGGTCGGCTACGTCGCCGTGCCGCCCGGGGTCCCGGGCCACGACGAGCTGCTCGACGCGATCGACACGATGCAGATCGCCGGAGGCTGGCTCTTCCCCAACGCGGTGATGCAGTATGCCGTCCCCGACCTCGAGGCGCTCTCGCTCGATCTCGCGGGACTGACGGCAAAGCGCGACCGGCTCGTCGGTGCGCTCCGAGAGCTCGGTTACGAGGTCAGCTCTCCCGAGGGGACCTTCTACCTCTGGCCGCGCTCACCGATCCCCGACGACGAGGCCTTCGTCGCCGCGCTGTCGCGGCGAGGGGTGCTCGTCATGCCGGGTGCCCTCTTCGAGACGCCGGGGTGGTTCCGCATCTGCCTCACCGCGACGGCCGAGTCGATCGAGGCGGCGCTGCCGCACTTCGCCGACGTCCTCGACGACGTCGCAGCGGCCGCAGCCACGCCCACCGCGGCAACGGACGGTCAGGCCGAGATGTCGCCGCTCGGGACCTCGTTGTAGTAGTCGACGCGCTCCTGGCCGCTCAGCTCGGCGATGGCCGTCATCACCTCGTCGGTCAGGAGGCGACGTGCCTTGCCGGCCGGCATACCGGCATACGGCTCGACCGCGATGGGCTTGCCGAAGCGCACCGTCACCTTCGCGAGGCGGGGGAAGCTCGCCCCCACGGGCTGGATGTCCTCGGTGCCGATGAGGCCGACGGGCACGATCGGCACCTGGGCCGTCAGCGCGAGCCAGGCGACGCCGGTGCGACCGCGATAGAGCTTGCCGTCACGCGAGCGGGTGCCCTCTGGGTAGATGCCGAAGGCGTCGCCGGCCTTGAGCACCTCGAGCGCCGTGTCGAGGCTCTCCTGGGCCGCCGTCGGCGAGTGCCGGTTGACCGGGACCATGCCGACCGCCGTGAAGAAGCCCTTGCGCAGCGCACCGCCGATGCCGGAGCCGGTCCAGTACTCCTCCTTGGCGAGGAAGCGCACCTGCCGCGGCGCGGCGAGCGGGATGGCGAACGAGTCGATGAAGGAGAGGTGGTTGCTCGCGACGATGACCCCGCCCTCGCGAGGCACGTTCTCCTTGCCCTCGATCGTCGGGCGGTAGAGGGCGTGGGACAACGGATAGAGGACTCCGCGCCCCAGGCTGTACATCATGGGGGTCAGCCTAGGGCCGTCCGCGGGTGGTCGGCGTGGTGTGTCCGCGCCGACCACCCATCGTGAGACGACGACGGCGTCGGTATGCCGTCCGGCCGGGTCCTGACGTCAGCCGGGTCGCCCCTCCCATCCTCGCGTGCTGCACCGCATCACGGCGTCACCGTGCCGTTGACGCATCGGACGCTCGTGCCGTCGAAGGTCGGACTCGTCATCGAGACGCAGTTGGTCCACGGGCCGGCCGTGGTGCCCGTGGCATCGAAGGTGATCACCTGAGCCCCCTCGGCCCCTGCGGCACTGTCGATGACGAGCTGGGTGCCGTTGCTCGGCAGCGTGCCGACGCCGTTGTAGTAGGTGTTCTGTCCCCTCGTGCCCGTGATGTTCTCGGCACCGACCGTGAGGAACCCGCCGTCGCCGTTGCCTTGCACGGTGCCGAACGCGTAGGACACGTCGGTGCCCGGGGTCGCGTCCCCGCTCACGCCGATCCAGATCTGGAAGGACGCCAACCGGGGCAGGCTGAACTCACGAACGCCCTCCCAGTCGACGACGATCCACGTGTTCGACCCGTCCGTGAGCGTGCCGATCCTCATCGCGCCGGCTGCCTGCGGGTTGAGGTCGGTCCAGAAGGGAGCAAGCACGTTGTTCGGCCGGGCGACGTTCGGGAAGCTCTGGTTGTTGATGCTGTTGTCTGCTCCGGACCCACCGCCCACGACGACGTAGCCGTTGCTGCTCACGCCGAGCTGCGAGTAATTAGCCCCACCGAAGGTGAACGCGGGCACGTTGAAGTTGATGATCGTGTCGTCGCCCACTCCGTTGATCGGTGTGATGCCGAAGAGGCTGAGCGGCAGGTATCCCCCTCCCGGCGAGGCTCCCGGGGCGATCGAGACGGACGGGGGCACCGTGGCGGGGACCGTGCCGGTGAAGCTCACCCGGTTGCCCGCAAGCGTCCCACCGGTGACGGTGGCATCGACCACGTCGAGCCGGGTCGGGACCTCGTCGACGATGCTCACGGGGGCATCCGTGAGGCTGCTGTTCGTGGCCGTGATGCTGCACGACGTCGTGGCGTTGACGGCCAGGGTCGCCGGCGCGCACGCCTTCGTGAGCGTGATCGGCGCCTGACCGCGAACGACGGTGATCGGGAACACGATGCGGTGGCCGGGACTGTCGGACAGCGTGATCTGCGCGTGACGCACCTGACCGTCGGCCAGACCGGCTCCGTCGATCGCGATGTCGAAGGAGGCGTCACCGCTCGCCGGAAGGGTGAGGGTCGACGGCACCGTGACCTTGAGGTCGGACGGGGAAGACACCGCCAGCTTCCACTTGGCGGCCTTGCTCGACTCGTTGTGGAGGGTGCGCTGCGCCGTGATCCGGCCCGGCATCGACGGCACGTAGAGGCTGGGGTAGTTGGCCTTCCAGAGCTCGTCACCGAGAGCTGCGTAGTCCGACCCGGACTCATCGAACGTGGCGCCGGGGTCACCTGCCTTGTTGAGCCGGATCCGACCTGATCCGCGGTCGAACGGAGTCGTCGGCGAGACCCCGTCGCTGGCGATGACGTCGGGGGTCGCCGTCGTCATGAGGGCCGACTTGATCCGACCGGGGAGCCACGACGGGTGCAGGTCCGCGACGAGTGCTGCGGCCCCGGCCACGTGCGGGCTCGACATCGAGGTGCCGGCGATGCTCTGGAAGAGCTGTCCGGTGGGACCGCCCGCGCTCGTCGCGGGGGCCGGGGTGTTGGCGGCGAGGATCTGCAGGCCGGGCGCGGTCACGTCCGGCTTGCTGACACCGAGGCTCTGACCGGGGCCGCCCCTGGAGCTGAAGGTGGTCATCACGTCACCCTGCACGGCCTGGGCCGTGGGGTTCGGCCAGCTGGCGCTCACGCCGGCGTGGGCCGAGAGGAACGCGAGCAGGGAGGTGCCGGCGGTGTTCTCGAGGTGCACCGTGGGCACCCAGTGGTTGTCGGTGAACTCGCCCAGGCGAGTCGAGTTGTAGAGGAGCATTCCGGCGCCGCCACCGTCCGCCACGACCTTGCTCTTCAGCACTCGGTTGGGGCCCCGCTGGCAGACGACGATCTTTCCCGCCGCGGCGCCGGCCGGAATCGGCGTCGTGCACAGGGCGTTGGAGCCGACTGCCGTCGCGAGGACGACGGGGGTGGCGGCAGGGATTCCGGGTGTCACGGACGACCCGGTCAGGGCGAGGGTCGCGCCGTCCGTCGAGGACAGCTGCACGGTCGAGCGGAAGTGCCGGTTCGACGTGCTCGCCGCCACGGTGGTGACCCACGGGCCCCGGTGGTCGACCGTGTCGGCGCCGGGCCCCGAGTTGCCGGCAGAGGCCGACACGAAGACGCCGGCCTCGTAGGCGTCGCGGAAGGCGAGCTCGACCGCGTCTGAGTAGGGGTTGGAGCCACCGCTGATCGAGAAGTTGATGACGTCGACCCCGTCGACGACGGCCTTCTGGACGGCGGATACGGAGTCGGACTGGTAGCAGCCCTGCTCACCGCACACCTTGTAGGCCATGACGTGGGCGCGCGGTGCGATTCCACTGACGACCCCTCGCGAGAGGCCGAGGATGCTGGCGGCGACGCTGCGGTTGCCGGCCGCCGTGCTCGCCGTGTGCGACCCGTGCCCGTCGTCGTCGCGCGCGCTCGTGAACTCCGCAGGCAGCAACCCGACGAGTGCGTCGTAGGTCGCCATGAAGCGGTCGGCGCCGATGAGCTTGTTGTTGCAGCTGAAGGCCGCTCCGGGGTTGCCACCACCGCTGAACTCGCAGGCCCGCGAGCCGCTGGCAGGCGGTGGTGGGGCGGCATACGGCTTGCCCGTCGGATCGGGGTCGGAGAAGGACGGGTGCTCGGGCCACACGCCCGTGTCGAGGACGCCGACGATGACGCCTTCGCCCGCCTTCGCCTGGCCGCCGAGGCTGCTCCACATCGCGCCGGCGCCGATGAAGGCAGGAGAGGCGTCGGTCTGCAGCTGCTCCAACCGGTCGGGCAGCACGGCGGTGACTGCCGGCAGCGCCGCGATGCTGGCGACCTCGTCCCGACGGACGCGCATCGCCACGCCGCCGAGGACGAGGTCGTATCTCGCCGTGACGACACTGCTCGGGGCCACCGCCTTGGCGGCACGCTCGAATGTCGCCTGCTGCTGTCGCAGGTGCGCGCGGTACCTCGTGCTCGCTGGCGAGCCCGGGTCGAAGGGACGGCCCGTCGCCCGGGAGCTCGTCGCCGGGAACCCCCTCACGCCGCCGTCGTAGCTCGCGACCGGCTCGTCGTCGAGGCGGACGATGACCGAGACCCGGCCGTCCTTGCCCTTGGCCGTCGCGGCCAAGGACTTGTCGAGCTCGGCGGAGATCGTCGACCCCGGCTGGAGTGGTCGGGCGGTGAAGCGCCCCGGATCGGCGGGGTCGGCCGCGGCCGGGCCTCCCGCCGCGAGAAGGGCAACGGCCGCTGCAGCTGCTGCGGCGGTGACGGCGAACGGTCGAGCAACGGAGCGGCGCATCGAGACTCCTCGGCGTGAGAGCAACGACCCCGAGACCTCCTTACGTTAGGAGGTCTCCACGGCCGTGTCTGGCGATCGCCGCGCGTGGTCCGAATTCGCCCAAAGGTCAGGCGTCCAACGGTGACATCACGCACCCGGGCTGGTCACGCGAGCCCCATCACGCCGGGGGACTCCTCACGCCCGGGCCCGCACCGCCCACACCTGGGCCGTGACGTCGAACGAGCCCTCGGGAAGCAGCTCACGACAGTGCTCGCGCAGCGCGGTCCGCCGCTCTTCCTCGAGCCCCGTGACATAGGCACCGGCGGGGCCGACGCCGAGCGTGTAGGGCGCCCACCACTGCTCGAAGTCCTCGTGGTGCACCGAGACCGTCAGCTCCCCACTCTCGACACGAGCCAGGCCGGCCGCGTGGAAGAGCCGCTCGAGGTCGCCCTCGCGGGCACCGGGCAGGGCGCTCTCGTCGACGACACTCGGGTCGAGGTCGCGCGCGGCCCGCCACAGCAGGCTGATCGGACCACGCTCGCCGCCGAAGTCCCACACGCAGGCCGAGACCGTGCCGCCGGGGCGCGTCACCCGGCCCATCTCCTGCAGCCCGCCGACCGGGTCGGTCATGAAGTGGACGACGAGCTGCGCCAGTGTGTGGTCGAAGAGGTCGTCGGGGTAGGGCAGCCGCTCGGCCACCGCGAGCTGCACGTCGAGCGTCGGGAACGCCTGCCGCAGCGACGCGATGAAGGGCAGCGACGGGTCGACGGCCGACACAGCGTCGACCCCGAGCCGCTCGATGAGCACGCGCGTCAGCGCCCCCGGGCCGCAACCGACATCCAGGGCACGCTCTCCGGCGCGCACTCCCGCCCAGTTGGCGAAGTCGCTGGAGAGCGGCCCCGAGTAGCGCCCCATGAAGCGGTTGTACGCGTCCGCCGCAACCTCGAAGGACACGCTCCGACCGTACTGCCGCCGCGACGCCGCGAGGACCGTTATCCCCAACCCCGACCCGGTGGTGGCCCCACTGGTCGCCACCCTCTCCCGCAGCCGTATGCCGTCCGGCGGCGCAGCCGTGGGTCGTTCCGTGGGCGTCGGCCTCGTCTCCGCCCGCGCGCGGCCTCGGCCCGGTCGCGGGACTCGCCGGCGCGGCGGGAGTACTGTCGCGCTCACCGAGGGAGGGACGGTCACGTGGGGTTCACCGAGATCATCGAGCTCGCCGTCAAGGGCTTCGACACCGCGGGTGTGGGCACGATGGTCGTCGGCGCGGTGCTCGCCTGCGTCGCCGCCGCGAGAACGGTGCGCACGGACCGGCCGGGAACCTACAGCCGCTTCCGGCAGCAGCTCGGCCGGTCGATCCTGCTCGGCCTCGAGCTGCTCGTCGCAGCCGACATCATCCGGACCGTCGCGATCACGCCGACCCTCGACAGCGTGCTCGTGCTCGGCCTCATCGTCATCATCCGCACCTTCCTCAGCTTCTCGCTCGAGCTCGAGATCACCGGCCGCTGGCCGTGGCAGACCTCGAAGCGCTCGACAGCCGACACCGCCGACTGACGGCAACGTCGAGAGGCTCGGTCGGGATGTGGGCACTCGACCTGGAGATCAGTCGAGTGCCCAGTTCCCCACACACCGACCCTGCCTGGAACTGAGCACTCGACCGTGGGAATGAGTCGCTCTCGGTCGGGATGTGGGCACTCGACCTGGAGATGAGTCGAGTGCCCAGTTCCCCACACCCCGACCCCGCGGGGAACCGAGCAGTCGACGCCAGGCTCAGTCGATCGTCTCGGAGACGACGCGACCGCCCAGCACCTTCTCGATGACGGTGCGGCCGACGTCTCCGGACTGCTCGATGTCCTCGTCGTCGTCGCTGACGGCTGAGTCATCGGTGACCGGGACGATCGGCGCCGCGTCCTGATCGCGGTTGCCGCCGGGGCCCGTCCCTCCCCCGGCCTCACGCCGAGCCGACGCCGAGCGGGCTGCCGCAAAGGACTCACGCACCGCACTGGCACCCCTGGCGTGCCGTGCGTCTGCGCCGGCGCTCGACCCGGTCGCTGCGGTGTCGGGAGCTCCGGCAGGAGCCGACTGTGCAGCCGCGACTCCCGCAGGGGAGGCCGGCGATGCGGCAGGCGCCACCGAGGCGGCCCCAGCAGGAGCGGTCGCCCAGTCGGGAGCGGGCCCGGTGGGGCTACCCCACCCGGCGTTGTCCTGGAGCGAGCACGGCGACACGGGGCTCAGGCCCGCCTCCGCGAGGCCCCCTGCGCCCGAGCCGGGTCCGACGCTGTCGCGGCTCGCGCCGCGCGGATCATGGCCGGCCCCGGCATCACCCCACGACCCGCCGCTGCCGCCAGAACTTCTTGAGGTCGAATCGCCCTGTGAGGCAGTCGCTTCCGGCTGAGCAGGCTGCGGTGGCTGGCCCTGACCGCCTGCAGGAGCCGACGGCGAGTCGTTCTCGGAAGGCACGGCGCCAGCGGGCGGAGCGAAAGCCGGCTGCTGGGCGATGTCCTCCATGTGCACCCCGTCGACGACGGCATCGACGCCGAGCTCGTCGATGAGAGCCTGTCGCACGACCTCGGAGTGGTTGCCGGAACGGAAGGTCGTCGTGAGGCCGGCCGTCGCGATGCCGAGCGTGAGGGTGCGGCCGTCGAAGCCCATGACCTGGGCGTTCTGCGAGACGAAGGTCCACGTGAGCCGTCGCATGGTGAAGATGCGTCCGAGCACGGTCGGCCAGGCGCGCCGGATGGCATCGGTGTCGAGACCGCCCGAGGGCGCAGCAGAGCCGGGGACTCCGCCGGCCACCCCGGCCGGCCCGGCCGGCCCGGCCTGCACTGACGTCGCGTGGCCGGCCGGGGCGTCGACGACGTCACCGACCGAGTCGACCCCGGTCTCGACGACGGACGGACCGCCGACCGACTCGTCGGGCACCGGGACCACCGGCGCACCGGCGGATGCTCGCGCCGCGTCGGCCTCGGCACCGGGTGTCGACGGGTGCCCGCCCCTCGCTGAGCCTCCTGCGCCGTCGCCGACCCCATCGCCGAGGGTGTGCGACAGGTCTCGCTCGCGGCCACCGCCCATGCCCCCCGCGGCATGTGACGAGCCGCTCGGCGCGCTCTCGCGTGGAGGCGCCGAGGCGCCTGACCTCGGCGGGGTGTAGTCCGACACCGTGCGACCGGGCGCCTGCGCCGCAGCCGGCTCGGCGCCGGGGGCACCCGCCGCACCGGGGGCACCGACCGCGCCGGACGGCATACCGCCCGAACCGCCGACGGGAGCCGGGCTGCCGACGGGAGACGAGCCGCGCGCGGCGCTCGGGACGCCCCCGACGTCGAGGCGGCGCTCGAGACGGTCGAGGCGGGCGGCATACCCCTGCTCACCTGACGCAGCGGGCAGCAGGATGCGGGCGCAGATGAGCTCGAGCTGGAGGCGGGGCGCCGTGGCGCCGGTCATCTCGGTCAGCCCCGAGTTGACGATGTCGGCGGCGCGCGACAGCGCACCCGGCCCGAAAGCGGCCTGCTGCACCCGCATGCGCTCGAGCTGGTCCTCGGGCACGCCGCGCAGCACCTGGCCCGCGCCCTCCTGCACCGCGGCGACGATGATGAGGTCGCGCAGACGCTCGAGGAGGTCCTCGATGAAGCGGCGAGGGTCGTGCCCGGACTCGATGACCTTGTCGATCTGGCGGAACGTCGCCGCGCCGTCGGCGGCGGCGAGCGCGTCGACCGTCGCGTCGAGCAGCTCGCCGTCGGTGAAGCCGAGCAGCGACACCGCGCTGTCGTAGGTCAGCCCCTCCGGACCGGAGCCCGCGATGAGCTGGTCGAGCACCGACAGCGAGTCACGCACGGAGCCACCGCCGGCCCGCGTGACGAAGGAGAGCACGCCGGGCTGGACCGCGACGTGCTCGGACTCGAGGAGCCGCTCCATGTAGGCGGTCAGCTTGAGCGGCGGCACGAGGCGGAAGGGGTAGTGGTGCGTGCGGGAGCGGATGGTGCCGATGACCTTTTCGGGCTCGGTCGTCGCGAAGACGAACTTCACGTGCTCCGGCGGCTCCTCGACGATCTTGAGCAGCGCGTTGAAGCCCTGCGGCGTCACCATGTGCGCCTCGTCGATGATGTAGATCTTGAAGCGGCTCTGCGCGGGGCCGTAGCTCGCGCGCTCGCGCAGGTCACGGGCGTCGTCGACCCCACCGTGGCTCGCGGCGTCGATCTCGATGACGTCGACGCTGCCGGCTCCCCCGCGCGCGAGCGCGACGCAGGAGTCGCAGACCCCGCACGGCGTGGGCGTCGGGCCCTGCTCGCAGTTGAGGCAGCGGGCGAGGATGCGGGCGCTCGTCGTCTTGCCGCAGCCACGCGGGCCGCTGAAGAGGTAGGCGTGGTTGACCCGGCCGGTGCGCAGCGCCTGCATGAGCGGCTCGGTCACGTGCTCCTGGCCGATGACGTCGGCGAAGCTCTCGGGCCGGTAGCGGCGGTACAGGGCGGTGGCCATCCCCGAACCCTAACCGTCGCCACCGACGTCGAGGTATGCCGCCGGCCACCCTGGGGACGGCGGCGGCCGTGGGTGCCGAGGCGGGGGACGGGTGGTCAACACTCGCTGACGGGTTGCGCGTGGACAGGCGGTTGTCGGTGCCAGTGCCTAGGGTCGAGAGAACCGGTCCGGGGCACGGTGCCCGTGGGCCGCACGGAGGAGGTCACCATGTCCGACCCGATCTGGGACGCCGACACGCTCGTCGCCCGCTACGACGAGGTGCGCGCCCACACCGAGACGCTCGCCGCGCCGCTGTCCCCCGAGGACCAGACCGTCCAGTCGATGCCCGACGTGTCACCGACGAAGTGGCACCGCGCCCACGTCACGTGGTTCTTCGAGACGTTCGTGCTCGCCGAGCACGAGCCGTCCTTCACGCCCTACCAGGACCAGTACTGGTTCCTCTTCAACAGCTACTACGAGGGCGTGGGCCCCCGCTATGCCCGCGCCGAGCGCGGGTTCATCACCCGGCCGGGAGCGAGCGACGTCGGGCTCTACCGCGACGACGTCGACGCCCGCATGCGCGACCTCGTCACGAGGCTCGACGGCGGCACGCTCGAGAAGCTCGCCCCGACCATCGAGCTCGGCTTCCACCACGAGCAGCAGCACCAGGAGCTGCTCCTCATGGACATCAAGCACGTGCTGTCCGTCAACCCGCTCCAGCCGTCGTATGCCGGCAGGCCCCTCACGCCGTCCGAGCCCGACCCGTTGGGCTGGGTCGACGTCGAGGGCGGGCTCGTCGAGGTCGGGCACCGCGGTGGCGGGTTCGGCTTCGACAACGAGCTGCCGCTGCACCAGCAGTGGCTCGAGCCCTACCGCCTCGCCGACCGCCTCGTCACCAACGGCGAGTGGCTCGAGTTCATGGCCGACCGCGGCTACGAGCGCCACGAGCTGTGGCTCTCCGACGGCTGGGCGCGGGTTCGCGCCGAGGGGTGGCGAGCGCCGTTCTACTGGACCGAGGTCGACGGCGCCTGGTTCGAGCACACCCTGAGCGGCACGCGCCCGGTCGACCCGGGGCTGCCGGTGAGCCACGTCAGCCACTACGAGGCCGATGCCTACGCGACGTGGGCTGGTCGACGCCTGCCGACCGAGGGCGAGTGGGAGCACGCCGTCGTCGCCGACGGGCAGGCCGAGGTGGCGGCAACGGTGGGGAGCAACCTGGCTGACACCGAGACGTTCCACCCCCGAGCTGCGGGGCCGAGCACCGGCCACCTCCGACAGGTCCATGGCGACTGCTGGGAGTGGACGAGCTCGGCCTACCTCGCCTACCCCGGCTACCACCCGCCGGCCGGCGCCATCGGCGAGTACAACGGCAAGTTCATGTCCGGCCAGATGGTGCTCCGCGGCGGGTGCGCCCTGACTCCCCCGGGCCACGCACGCCTGTCGTATCGCAACTTCTTCCCGCCAGGGGCGCGCTGGGCCCTCTCCGGCGTGCGCCTCGCCGACGGAAGTGCGCGCTCGTGACGGCCCGGGAGCCGGTCGTGACCGTCGCCCTCGACCCCGAGCGGGCCTCCGGTGCGCTCGTCGACGACGTGCGCCGCGGCCTCGGCTCGCAGCCACGCTCGCTCTCGCCCACCTGGCTCTACGACGACGTGGGCTCCGAGCTGTTCGACGAGATCACGCGCCTGCCCGAGTACTACCCGACCGAGCGCGAGCGCGCCATCCTGCGCGACCACGCCGCCGACATCGTGCGCGCCTGCGACGCCACGACGGTCGTCGAGCTGGGCAGCGGCACGAGCGACAAGACGCGCACCTTGCTCGACGCCTTCACCGCGCTCGGCAGCGTCGAGCGCTTCGTGCCCGTCGACGTCTCCGAGCAGACGCTGCGCGACGCGGCGGCACGGCTCTCCGAGCGCTATCCGTCGTTGCAGGTCGAGGCGCTCGTCGGCGACTTCACCCTCCACCTCGGGCACCTCCCTCGAGGGGGGCGCCGGCTCGTCGCCTTCCTCGGTGGCACCATCGGCAACTTCTACGTCGAGGAGCGGGCCGCCTTCCTCGGGGCGCTGCACGACAGCCTCGAGCCCGGCGACTGGTTCCTCCTCGGCACCGACCTCGTCAAGAGCGCCGACCGGCTCATCGCGGCCTACGACGACAGCCGCGGCGTGACCGCCGCCTTCGTGACGAACTGCCTCCACGTGCTGAACCGCGAGCTGGGGGCCGACTTCGACATCGACGCCTTCTCCTACATCCCCTTCTGGGATCCACGCCAGGAGCGGATGGACCTGCGGCTGCGGGCGGACATGCCACAGCGCGTGACGATCCCCGGCGCCGGCCTGGAGTTCGACCTCGCGCACGGTGAGGAGATCCGCGTCGAGATCTCGACGAAGTTCCGCCTCGAGAGCCTGCGCGACGAGCTCGCGGCGGCCGGCTTCGCGGTCGAGCGCACCTGGACCGACGACGCCGACGACTTCGCCCTGACGCTCGCCCAGCGCATCCCCTGACGCCGGCCCTCGGGCTCGTGCGGCCGACTCGGGCCACCACCGGGCGCACCGCTCCGGCAACACACCGAGCAGTCGTCAACCCCACGCGGCATTCCACGCGGAGTTGGCGATTGCTCGGTGTGTTGCGCAGGATGGGGGCGCCCGTCCGTACGACAGTCCGTAGGAGTTCGCCATGTCACCCCGCACCCTCTACCGCCGGATCGCCGCCGCGGAGGTCGTGACCTGGGCGCTGCTGCTGGTCGGGATGTTCCTCAAGTACGTCACGCGGACGACCGACCTCGCCGTCACGGTCTTCGGTCTCGTGCACGGGGTGGTCTTCATCGCGTTCTGCCTCGTCACCCTCCTGCTCTGGGTCAACCAGCGGTGGACCCTGCGGGAGGCCGTGCTCGGCCTGCTGAGCGCCGTGCCGCCCTTCCTCACCGTCTGGTGGGAACGCCGTCTCGAGCGTCGAGGACGCCTCGAGGGCGACTGGCGCCTCGGTCGGGGCGGCGACGCACCCGTCAACCCCGTCGAGCGACTCGTCGCTGCCCTCCTGGCCCGCCCCGCCGTCGCCGTCGCCGTGGGCCTCGTCGCCGTCGCGGGCCTCACCGGCGTCGCGCTCGTCCTCGGCCCGCCCGTCAGCTCCCAGGGCTGACCCGACGTCGCCGTGCGGCCTGCGCGCCCATCTCGATCGGCCGCTCGACGCGGGGTGTCGCTCACACATGGCCAGTCGAGCGTGATCTCAGGCGAGCGGCATACGGTGGCTCCCGAGTGACAGAGGACGTCGTCGACGAAGGGTGGGGCGGATGAGCGCGGTCGCGACTCTGACGGGTGAGGTGCGCGCCGACGGCGTCGGCAAGACGATCGACGAGACGACGCTGCTCCTGCCGACCGACGTGCACGCCGACCCCGGTGAGTGCATCGTCCTGCGCGGCCCGAACGGCTCGGGCAAGACGACGCTGCTGCGCATCATCGGCGGCCTGCTCGTGCCGACCGTCGGCACCGCGCAGATCGGAGGCCGCGAGGCCGACGAGCGCGACCGAGCCGTGCGCGCCGCCGTCGCCGGCCTGCTCGGCGCTCCCACGACGTATCGCGACCTGACGCTCGTCGACCACCTCGTTCTCGTCGACTCCACGTGGGGCGGCGAGCCGGCGACGTCCGACGACCGCGGCCAGGCCCTCCTCGGCCGGCTCGGCATCGAGGGCCTGCACGACCGCTTCCCCCACGAGCTGTCCTCGGGCCAGCAGCAGCTCTTCCGCCTCGCGCTCACCCTCGCGCGCCCGGCCACCGTGCTCCTGCTCGACGAGCCCGAGCAGCGCCTCGACACGGCGAAGCGCGAGGTCGTGGCCGGCATCATCAGGGAGCGCGCGCAGTCCGGCGTCACCGTCGTCATGGCCTGCCACGACCCCGACCTCACGGCGGCGCTCGCCACCCGCATCGTCGACATCGTGCCTGCCCGCTGATCGATGACGACCCCACCACCTCCCGAGTCGGGCGCCGACGCCCTGCCCACCTTCGAGGTCGATGACCACGAGTGGCTGGGCCAGGCCGACTGGATCATCGGCGGCGAGGCCGCGGCCAAGGCTCGCGCCCAGGGCCGGTACGCCGCCTACGTCCTCACGCTCATGGCGGCCGTCTACGGCTTCCCCATCGTGCAGGCGACCTTCAAGACGAGCGACAGCGCGACCCTGCGCGACCAGCTGCACTCGGCGGCGGCATACGGCGTGGGAGTGGCGGCGGTGGCCGCGATCTTCGCAGCCGCGGTCTGGGCGGGCCGCTTCCGCGGGCCGGTCGTGCCGCCGATGCCCTGGATCGACCTCGTGCTCGCAGCGCCGGTCGACCGGGCGCTCGCCGTCCGACGGTGGTGGCGGTATGCCGTCGTGGGCGCGCTCTTCGTCGGGGGGCTCGGGGGGCTGACGCTCTCGGCGGGCCTCGCCTATGCCGGGGTCGTCGGCCCCCTCGTCATCCCGATCGCGCTCGTCGGTGGGCTCGTGCTCGGCCTCGCTGTGGCGCGGGTGTGGCTGTGGGCGCAGGTGCGCTCGTGGCCCGGACCCGACCGCGGCCTCTCTCTGCTGTGGCGCGTCGACGACGCCCTGCGCGAGCTGCACGGGGAGTCGCTGCGCCAGCACTCCGCCAACACCTCGACGCTCGCGGGCTCGGCGATGACCGGCAACCTGCGCACCGCCCGGCTCACGTTCGCGCGCCCCGTCCGTCGCGCGCGGAGACGGCGCCTGCGAGCGGGCCGGCCCTTCCCCGTCCTCGTGCGTCGGGACGTCCTCGGGCTACGCCGCCAGCCCTCCTCGATGCTCACCGGGCTCGGCCTCTTCGTGCTGGGCTCCGTCGTGCTCACCTGGGCGCTCACCCAGCCCGCCGCGCCCGGCATCGCGGTGCCCGTGGCACTCGTCCCCCTCTATCTCGGCTACGGCGCCTGGGCCGAGGGGCTGCGGCTGCAGGCCGACAACATCGGCACCCCCTCGCTCATCGGCTCCGGGCCGCTCGAGGAGGCGGGTGCCCACCTCGTCGTGCCGACCGCGCTCGCCGCCCTCGTGCTCGGGGGGTCGTATGCCGTCGCCGTCCTTCTCAGCGCCGGCGGCGTGGGTGTCGGCGCGGTCGCGTCGATCGTCTGCGTGCTCGGGGCGCTCGCCGGCGGGCACCTGCTGGCGGCGTTCCGCGGGCAGCCGACACTGGTGTCCGGGCCGCAGGGCCTCATCGCGTGGTACCTCATGCCGTCCGTCGTCGTGCTCGTCGTCGGCTCGCTGCTGCCCCTGCTGCTGCGCGCCGGCCGGGAGGGCGGTGCCGGTGTCGCCGTGTGGCTCGTCGTCGGCCTCGTCGCCTGGGGGCTGCACCGGGTGCGCCGGCTCACCCACCTCCACCGCGTCTGAGCGGTCGGGGGCGTATGCCGCCCGGCGGAGTGCGCCGTCGAGCGCGGCGGTGGGGTCACGCCGTCGAGCGCGGCGGCGGAGTCGCGCGGTCGAGCGCGGCGGCGGGGTCGCGCGGGTCAGAAGTACTCGGTGAGGTAGGGCGCCGCGGCGAAGATGGCGTCGAGGGCGGCGTCGTCGTCTCCTGATCCGCCGGCGAGCAGCCCGGCCTGGCGTAGCCGCGAGGTCGACCAGCCGCACCAGAGGGCCGACAGCCCCCGAGCCCCCACGCGGGGAAGGCCGTGCGTGTCGGCATCGGCGGGGCCGCTGCGGACGGGGTCGCTGTCGGCGTGCGTCGCGAAGCCCTTGCCGTCGGCCACCGAGAGCCGCCACCGACCGGTGTTGGTCTGCGCCTCGGGGTCGTCGATGACCAGGTCCACCTCGGCGCGGGCGAGCGGCGAGAAGCCGCGACCCGCGAAGGCGGCGCCGAGATCGATGACGCGCGCCATCCACGGCACCTGGCGGAGCTCCTCGGCGGGCAGCCCCTCGAGGACGAGGGTCAGCGGGTCACGCGGGTCGAGGTAGGTGTGCACAATCGGCACTGCCGACGAGCCCGACCCGACGAGCCCCCAGAGGGCGGCCGCCGTCTCCGGGGTCGCGGCGGCGAGGTGCTCGACGGTGAGGACATCGGTGGCCAGGTCGTAGATGACCACCCCGTCAGCAAGCATGTAGGTGATGAGCTCGTCGCGCTCGATCATTGCGCGCAGCTTCTCGATGCTCGGCGGCATCGGCCCACTTTGGACGTGGCGCTCGGCATCGTCGCGCAGGAGCCGGTGGATCGCCTCAGCGTCGTCCGGCCGGGCTCGCCGGGGCCGCGCAGGTGACGAACTGCTCTGTCGATCGTCGAGCGCTCGGAGGGTGTGGCCGGCATACGTCGTGCGCTGCTGCACCCCACCCACCTCGTAGCCCGATCGGCGATAGAGGCTGACGGTCGTCGGGAAGAGGCACGACACCACGTCGCCGAGCTCGCCCATCCGGGTGATGAGCCCGCGCGTCAGGGTGGTCGCGACGCCCTGCCCGCGGGCGCTCGGGTCGACGTAGACGCCGGCGACGCCGCCCATCCGGAGGTGGCGGCCACCCCAGGCCTGCTCGTAGGGACGGATCCTCCCCGCTCCGACGAGCTCGCCGCCCTCGTCGCTGACGCCGAGCCATCGACCGCCGAGCGTCTCTCCGGCGACACGCTCCCACCACGTGCCGTCGACCCCTGCCGGAAGTCGGCCGAAGGCCCGATTGCGGAGGGAGAGCACCGCGGCCAGGTCGGCCTCCGTGATGTCACGCAGGTGCAGGGTCATGCCTCGACCGTAGTGTCGCGGCTGGCCCAGCAGCGACGGGGGTGGCGGGCACCAACCACTCGAGTGGCCGCCCCGTCCCACGGGTCACGGTGCAGAGGTGACGGCGGGGCCAGTCGACGGGGAGGAGGGGCGGGGCGGGCGCACGGCCGGCACCGCCAAGATGGCGACGAGGGCGAGACCGCCGACGACGAGCAGCGAGTGGAGCACGCCGACGTGGTCGCCGAGGAAGCCGAGCAGCGGGGGGCCCGCGAGGAAGGCGGTGTAGCCGATCGTCGTCACGACGCTGATGCGCGCGGCGGCCCGCAGCGGCTCATCGGCCGCCGCGCTCATGCCGACCGGGAAGCCGAGGCTGGCGCCGATGCCCCAGACCGCGGCACCGACGAAGGCAAGCACCGGCCCTCCGAAGACGACGAGCATGCACCCGACGACGGCGGCGACGAAGAGCACGCGCAGCACGGGCACACGCCCGCGCCGGTCGAGCACTCGGGTGCCGAGCAGGCGACCCGCCGTCATGGCCGTCAGGAAGACCGCGAAGCCCAGCACGCCGGCCCAGCGCGGCATGCCGTAGCCGTCGGAGAGCGCGACGCCGATCCAGTCGTTGGCCGTGCCCTCCGTGAAGGCCGCGGCGAAGACGACGACGCCGATGAGCAGCGTCCGCGGCTCGAGCCAGGCCCGGCCGATGCCTGCCTTCTCGTGCACCTGCGTGCCGTGCTCGTCGATCTCGACGGTGCGAGGCAGGAAGGCCCGGAGGAACCACGGCGTGACCGACAGGAGGATGACGACGACCCCACCGAGGTGCACGGCGATCGGCACATGGAGAGCCGAGAGTCCCGCTCCCACCAGGGCGCTCACCACCGTGCCACCGCTGAAGGCTGCGTGGAAGTGCGGCATGATCGCGCGCCCGAGGTGCTGCTCGACCTGGGTGCCCTCGAGGTTCATGCCGACGTCGAAGATGCCGGTGCCGAGCCCGACGAGGAAGAGGCCCGCCATCGCGAGCGGGCGGCTGTGTGCCACCGAGACCGCCAGGCCGAGCCCCATGAGGCCCGCGCTCTGGATGACTGCGGCGCCCATGAGGGTGCGGGCGGCGCCAAGCCGGTGGACGATGAAGCCGGAGATGGGCAGTCCGATGACAGAGCCGAGCGACGCGGCGAGGAGGGTGAGTCCGAGCTCACCGGCAGAGAGCGACAGCTCGTGCTTGAGGTCGGGCACGCGCGACGCGAAGGCGGCGAACGCCGCGCCGTTGATGGCGAAGGCCGTGAACACCGCGGCGCGCGCGGTGCGCACGACCGACAGGGGTGGGGTGGTGACGGCGGTGTCCATGGGTGAAGCCTCTCGCGCCTTGCTGGTGGGTCGGGGTGTTCCTGTGCAGATGCTCGGTCGAATCGATTCGACCGAACCGTTTCGATAGGATGCCTCCCATGGCGTCCCGAGGTCAAGCCCGGCCGACCCTGCGCACCGTGGCCGAGCGGGCGGGGGTCTCGGTGTCGACGGCATCCCTCGTCTTCAGCGGCAAGGGCCCGGTGGCCACCGCCACTGCCGAACGGGTCAAGCAGGCGGCCGCCGAGCTCGGATTCGCCGGCCCCAACCCGCTGGCGTCGTCGCTGCGGCAGGGCCGTGCAGGAGCTGTCGGGGTGCTCGTCGACGGCCGGCTGCAGATGGCCTTCCGCGACCCCTTTGCCATCGCCGTGCTGGATGGGCTCGCCGAGGAGCTCGAGTCGATCCCGACCGGCATGCTGCTCATCGGGCAGCCGTCCGGATCCCCCGAGTCGACCGTGCCTCGGCTCGCCGGCCTCGCCCTCGATGCCGTCGTCTTCTCGCTGTGCGGCCCCGGCGACCACCCCGCGGTCGAGCACCTCGCCGCACGCGGCATACCGATGTTCAGCACCGGGGTGCCCGCCGACAGACGGATCACGCAGGTGCGCGTCGACGAGCGCGGTGCGGCGGCCGAGATCTCCCGCTACCTGCGCGGCCTGGGCCATCGCCGGGTCTCGACGGTGACGATGCCGATGCTCCCGAGCAGCGTCGCCGGCCCGGTGCCCGAGGCCGAGCTCTCGCACCGCAGTGCCAGCGTGCCGTCGGTCGGACGACTGCTCGGCTTCCGCGACGTCTTCCCTGGCGGCGCGGCGTTGCAGACCGCTGATGGCTCGTCGGTCGAGGGCGGCATCGCAGCGGGTCGGGCCCTGCTCGACGTGCCGCGGGCCGAGCGACCGACCGCCATCGTCGCCCAGTCCGACGTCATCGCCGCCGGAGTCGTCATCGCGGCCGAGGAGCTCGGCCTCACGGTGCCGGCCGACCTCTCGGTCACCGGCTTCGACGGCGTCGACCTGCCGTGGCTGCCGCACCGGCTCACGACGATGGACCAGCAGGGCCGCGAGAAGGGCCGCATCCTCGGCACCCTCGTGCGCCGCACCCTCGCCGGGGGCCGGCCGCGCAGCATCACCCAGCCGGTCAGGTTGCGCGAGGGCACGACGACCGCGCCACCGCCGGACTGAGCTGCCGCAGCGACGCGCGCCGGACGGCATACCGCGGCGCGCCGACCCGACGAGCTGCTCTCTCGATCGGCCGTGGTGGCCCGGGCAACCCGACGGACTGCTCTCTCGATCGGGCTGGCGATCGGAGGGGTGCCGGGGAAGAGAGGACACCCCACGTACCTGGAAGAGCTCTCCTACCCTTGCTGCATTCCTGCCCTGGGGGAGTTCGGAGAGGTACCACCACGCGGGGTGCCGACGACGAGTGTATGCCGGGAGCCGCCTCCGGCCGAAACCGGCCCACGGATTTCTTGAGGACGCCGGTCCTCCGGTAGCCTCCCCCACGGAGGATTCGCATAGTGGCCTAGTGCGCACGATTGGAAATCGTGTTGGGATAAAACCCTCGGGGGTTCAAATCCCCCATCCTCCGCCACCACGACACAGCCCCCATCGCCCAGCGCGGCGGGGGCTGTGCCGTGCCCGCGGCCCCGCAGGCGCCAGAATGTCGCCATGGCCGCCGGCTGGATCCCCCTCGACACGGACGTCACGTGGATCCACGGCTCCGCGTCACGGCGCCGCCGCAACGACCCCCACCGCAGCGACCCACCCCAGCAGGTGCACCACCTCGCGCCCGGCACGGTCCTCATCCGGCAGAGCAAGGACGTCACCTACGAGGCGCCCTTCATCCTCCTGCTGCTCGGCGAGCGCCGGAGCCTGCTCGTCGACACCGGCGCCGTCGAGGGCTCGCTGCTGCGCGAGACGGTCGACCGCCTCATCGCGCAGTGGCTCGCCGACCGGGCCCAGAGCCACGACAGCGGCCACCACGAGCTCGTCGTCGCGCACAGCCACGCGCACGGCGACCACGTGGCGGGCGACGCCGCCTTCGCCGACCGGCCGCACACGACCGTCGTCGGCCCGGAGGTCGCCGACGTGCAGGCCTACTTCGGCATCGACGACTGGCCGCGCCAGGTCGTGCCGGTGGACCTCGGCGGCCGCGTCGTCGACGTCTTCGGCATCCCCGGCCACGAGGCCGCCTCCATCGCGCTGCACGACCGTTCGACCGGGCTGCTGCACACCGGCGACACCGTCTATCCGGGGCGCATCTACGTGGGCGACAGTGGGGCGCTGCTCGACTCGCTCGATCGCCTGGCCGCGCTCGTCGAGACGGGCGCCGTCAGCCACGTGCTCGGCTGCCACGTCGAGATGACGAACCGACCGGGACGCGACTACGCCCTCGGCGCTCGCTTCCAGCCCGACGAGCCCTCCCCCTTCATGACGCCGCAGCAGCTCCTGCAGGCGCGGGACGACTTCCGCACGGTCGCCGGGCGCCCCGGCATCCACCGGTTCGACGACATCGTCTTCTGCGTGGGCGAAGGACCCAGGGTCACCGTGCCGCTCTACGCACAGGCCCTCGTCGAGCGGCTCCGTCACCTCGTCCGCTGAGCAGTGCCGACGCCCCTCCTGAGATCGCGTTGCCTCGCCCGCTCGGCTCCTGACAGCATCGGGCGATGACTGCCGGCAGCATCCTCTCCGCCCTGCACCAGCGCAGCCTCCTGCGCGAGACCGACCTCTCGGTCGACGAGCTGCGAGCCCTGCTCGACCTCGCCGCCGACCTCAAGGCGGCCAAGCGTGAGGGACGCGAGGAGCGCCGGCTCGTCGGTCGCAACATCGCGCTCATCTTCGAGAAGACCTCGACCCGCACCCGCTGCGCTTTCGAGGTCGCCGCCGCCGACCAGGGCGCGAGCACGACCTACCTCGACCCGAGCGGCTCGCAGATCGGCCACAAGGAGTCGGCGAAGGACACCGCGCGAGTGCTCGGCCGCTTCTATGACGGCATCGAGTACCGCGGGACCCGCCAGGACGTCGTCGAGACCCTCGCCGCGCACGCCGGCGTGCCCGTGTGGAACGGCCTCACCGACGACTGGCACCCGACGCAGTCGCTCTGCGACGCCCTGACGATGCGCGAGCACGCCGGCAAGCCCGACACCGAGATCGCCTACGCCTACGTCGGCGACGCCCGCTTCAACGTGGGCAACTCCCTCCTCGTCACGGGCGCCATGCTCGGCATGGACGTTCGCATCGTCGCCCCCCGCTCGCTGTGGCCCACCGACGCCGTCGTCGCCGTCGCGAGGCGGTATGCCGCCGAGACCGGTGCGCGCGTGACGCTCACCGACGAGGTGGCCGACGGGGTGCGGGGCGTCGACTTCGTGCACACGGACGTCTGGGTGTCGATGGGCGAGCCCAAGGAGGTGTGGGCCGAGCGCATCGAGCTGCTCGGGCCCTATCAGGTCAACGCGGATCTGCTTGCGCTGTCAGGCAATCCGCGGGTCAAGTTCATGCACTGCCTTCCGGCCTTTCACGACCTCGAGACGCAGGTCGGACAGGACGTGCACGACCAGTTCGGCCTCGCGGAGCTCGAGGTCACCGACGACGTCTTCGAGTCGGAGGCCTCGATCGTCTTCGACCAGGCCGAGAACCGCATGCACACGATCAAGGCCCTCATCGTCGCCACGATGGCTCGGCTCTGACGCCTCCTGGACGTTCGGTCGCCCGGGCTACCGAACGTGCGGGGAATGCGTCCCTGAACCGACTGAGCGGTCGCCCGGGCTACCGAACGTGCGGCGAATGCGTCCCCGAACCGGCTGAGCGGTCGCCCGGGCTACCGAACGTGCGGGTAACTACTGCGTGACGGTGATGGTCGGGCAGGGTCGCAGGGTCTGGGTCGGCGTGATGACCGCGGGCACCGGCCCGAAGCTCTTCCACTTGTTGCCGAGCACGAGGTCGACGGTGTCGCCCTCGCGCTTGTCGTTGACGCCGACCGCGCCGGGCACGTGGGCGAGCAGCAGCTTGGCCGACGCCTCACCCTCGGGCCCGAAGCGCACCTGGGCGGTCTGCTTGATCGTCGCCTTCTTGGGGTCGTTGCCGACCTTCTTGACCTTGAAGCCGCGGTCGATGGCGGTCTTGGAGGCTGCCGACGCGAGTCCACTGCGGTTCGTCGCGTTGTAGACGTTGAGGCTGACGTCGCTCGTGCGCAGCGGCACCGCGACCGGCTCGGTCGTGCAGGGGCCGGCCTGTGGCTCGGTGGCCCGGAAGTAGGTCGAGGCGTAGTAGAAGGCGCCGGCGAGCCCGAGCAGGACGACCACGATGACGATCACCGAGCGACGCTGTCGCCGCACCCGGTAGCTTCGGCCACCGTCATCGTCGACGATCTCCGACATGCCCGCTCCTTCGCTCGTTCGTCTGCCCCGTCAGGCGCCCGACAGGTGTCCGGTCAGGTGAGCACCAGCACCCTCGCGTGCAGCACGGGCCGCTGCTGCAGCGCGGCCCGCAGTGCCCGGTGGAGCCCGTCCTCGAGGTAGAGCTCCCCCTCCCACTCGACACAGTGGGGAAAGAGGTCACCGTAGAAGGTCGAGTCGTCGGCGAGCAGCCCGCGGAGGTCGAGCGTGCTCTTCGTCGTGATGAGCTCGCCGAGCTGCACGACGCGCGGTGGCACGTTCGACCAGTCCTTCGTCGTCTCGAGCCCATGATCGGGATACGGACGGGAGTCGCCAACGGCCTTGAAAATCACCGGGTCAGCATAGGCGGCGAAGCCGTGAAGTCGGCGGATAGAGTTCGAAGCGTGACCGACACCGCTGCCGCGACACCCGATCAGACCCCCGATCAGGCACCCGATCAGACCCCGAGCCAGCTCGACGAGATCAGGGCCGGCTACGCGTTCGACGGGCCCACCCTCAAGCTCGGGGCGGTGGTCATCGACGGCGAGGCCCACCCCGACGCACCGGTGCAGATCCCGCTCAGCGTCATGAACCGCCACGGTCTCGTCGCCGGCGCCACCGGCACGGGCAAGACGAAGACGCTCCAGCTCATGGCCGAGCAGCTGTCGGAGCAGGGCGTGCCGGTCTTCCTCGCCGACATGAAGGGCGACCTCTCCGGGCTCGCCACCCCCGGCGAGGGGGGCGCGAAGATCACCGACCGCGCGACGAGCGTCGGCATGGAGTGGACGGCGACGGCATACCCCACCGAGTTCTTCACCCTCGGCGGCAAGGGCAGCGGCATCGCGATCCGCGCGACGATCACGAGCTTCGGCCCGACCCTGCTGAGCAAGGTGCTCGGCCTCAACGACACGCAGGAGAGCAGCCTCGGGCTCATCTTCCACTACGCCGACAAGAACGGCCTCGCGCTGCTCGACCTCAAGGACCTGCGCGCCGTCATCAGCCACCTCACGTCCGACGAGGGCAAGGCCGACCTCAAGGCGCTCGGGGGGCTCTCGAGCGCGACCGCCGGGGTCATCCTGCGCAACCTCATCACCTTCGAGGACCAGGGCGCCGGCGACTTCTTCGGCGAGCCGGAGTTCGACACGCGCGACCTGCTGCGCACGGCTGCCGACGGCAAGGGCATCATCTCGTGCCTCGAGCTCCCCCAGGTGCAGGACCGCCCGCAGCTCTTCTCGACCTTCCTCATGTGGCTGCTCGCCGACCTCTTCCACGAGCTGCCCGAGGAGGGCGACCTCGACCAGCCCAAGCTCGTCTTCTTCTTCGACGAGGCGCACCTGCTCTTCGACGACGCGAGCAAGGCGTTCCTGCAGGCCATCGAGCAGACCGTGCGGCTCATCCGCTCCAAGGGCGTCGGCGTCTTCTTCGTCACCCAGTCGCCGAAGGACGTGCCCGCGGGCGTGCTCGCCCAGCTGGGCAACCGCGTGCAGCACGCCCTGCGCGCGTTCACGCCCGACGACGCGAAGGCCCTCAAGCAGGCCATCGCGACCTACCCCCACACGGCATACGACATGGAGAAGCTGCTGACGAGCCTCGGCATCGGCGAAGCCGTCGTCACCGTGCTCTCTGACAAGGGCGTGCCGACGCCCGTCGCGTGGACCCGCATGAAGGCACCGAACTCCCTCATGGACCCCTCGCCCCAGGCGACGATCGACGGCATCATCGCGTCGTCGACCATCGCGCCGACGTATGCCGCCGTGCTCGATCGCGAGTCCGCCTACGAGCTGCTCACCAAGCGTCTCGAGGCCCAGACCCCGCCCGCTCCCCCCGCGCCGGCGGCTCCGGCTCCTGCTGCTCCCGCGCCGAAGCGGCAGGCGGCCCCCAAGGAGGAGCCGACCATCATCGAGCAGGTCGCGGGCAGCTCGGCGTTCAAGTCGATGCTGCGCTCGGCCGGCACGGTGATCGGGCGCGAGATCACCCGCAGCATCTTCGGCACGCGCAAGCGCTGAGGCCACACCACGCCTGAGGGCGCCTCGACCGTTCGTGGGTCGGGGCGCCCTCGTCGTCGTGCCGAGGGGCGGGCTAGTAGTCGAACTCGACGTCGTCGAGGTCGCCGTCGGCGTCGGCGAAGTAGCTGATGACGCGGATGTCGGGCTCGTCCGCGACTTGGAGAACGAGCTGACGCAGCTGGATGACCTGCCCGGTGTCGAGGCGAATCCGCTTGGTACGGCCGCGAGTCGGGTCGGAGTCGTGCTGCTCCCACCACGTGGCCGTCGCGGGGTTGGCCTTGAACACCTCGTCGAGCACGCGTTTGTAGGCCGGGTCGTCGGGGTGGCGGGCGTAGGCCTCGCGGAAGAGCGCGAGCTGGTCGGCCGCCTCCTGCTCCCAGTCGACGAAGAGGCTGCGGGCGGCCGGGTCGCAGCAGTAGAACCACAGCAGGTTGCGCTCGCGCTTCGTGCGCTTGCTCTCCCAGTCGGTGAAGAGCTGGCAGGCGGTGTGGTTGGCGCCGAGCACGTCCCAACGGGCGCCGACGACGTAGGCGGGGTTGGGGTCGATCGAGTCGAGCAGCTCCTCGAGCTCCTCGCTCAGGATCTCCGGCTCGGCCTTGCGACGCGGCGCCGAGCCGGAGGCGATGGAGTGCAGGTGGGCTCGGCCGTCGGCGTCGAGCTTGAGCGCCCGCGCGAGACCGTCGATGACGGTCTTGCTCGGGCGCAGGTCGCGACCGCGCTCGATGAGGTCGTAGTAGGCGACGGAGATGTGCGCGAGCTCGGCCACCTCGGTGCGGCTGAGGCCCACCCGGCGCCGGCCCTTGGCGCGCCTGATCCCGACCTCCTCCGGGGCGATCTGGTGCCTGCGCGCCCGCAGGAACTCACCGAGGGGTGAGGGGGTGCGCACGCTGAGCGGCACGTCCGTCGTCATGACGCACATCCTGCCAGCGGCAGGCGGCCCACGGTCGCCGGCGACGGACCCGGTGCGGCGGGTAGCGTTGCCGGTGTGACGGAGAAGCAGGCCTACGACGTCGCGGCGACCTACGACGGTTTCGAGCTGCGGCGTTATGCCCCGCACGTCGTCGCCGAGGTCGTCGTGACAGCGCCGTTCGAGGAGGCGGGCAACGCAGCCTTCCGGACGCTGCTCGGCTACATCAGCGGCCAGAACCGCTCGGCCACGAAGGTGGCCATGACGGCGCCCGTCGTCCAGCGCGAGTCCGAGAAGATCGCCATGACCGCGCCCGTCGAGCAGCGCGAGACGAGCGAGGGGGCGTATGCCGTCGCCTTCGTCCTGCCGGCATCGCTCACTCTCGCGACCGCGCCGGTGCCCACGAGTCCCGAGGTGCACCTGCACGAGCGCCCTGAGGTGCTGGCGGCCGCCCGCCAGTACCGCGGGCGGTGGACGCAGGACTCCTTCGAGCACCACCGTGCCGAGCTCGACAGCGCGATCCGGGCCGCGGGGCTGACGCCGGTCGGGTCGCCGCGGTGGGCGCGCTTCGACCCGCCCTTCATGCCCTTCTTCCTGCGCCGCAACGAGGTCGTGCAGGACGTCGCTGCCCCCGAGTGACCACTGGTCGGGCGAGCCGCCGATCGAGAGAGCACTTCGGTTGGGTGATCACGGTGCCGGGTGCGGGAGGCAGCGGCCTCGAGACAGCGGGGTCGACGAGGTGGGCGAGCGACGGGGCGTCGTCGACGCGCGAGACCTTCATGGGCGGCAGGCCGAGCAGGTCGATGATCGTCTTCGGGATGCTGGCGTGGGAGTGCCACTGGGTGTCGATGCGTTGCGGGACCCGGCCCCCGAACATCACGAGCGGGATGCGCGAACCGCCGATCGCGGCATACCCGCTCGGGTGCAGCGCGTCGGGCAGGGTCTCGATCGCCGGGGTGGGGACGGAGTCGGCGTAGCCGCCCCAGTCGTCCCACGTGAGCACGAAGGTCGTGTCGTCCCAGCCGCCCCCGTCGATGACGGCCTGGACACGCTGCCACACGAGGTCGTGGCCCCTGGTGACGTAGCTGGGGTCGCTGACGAAGGGCGGGTGCTCGTCGTAGCCGCCGGGGCTCCACACGTAGCAGACCTGCGGGAGCGTGCCCGCCTTGGCCATCGGCACGAACTGGCTCGGCGGGTGCACGTTGGCGTGGCCGGGCGCCGTACTGAGCGACCTGTAGAGCTTGGCGGGGTAGCCCGAATGGTCGGGGAAGGCTGCCCAGCTGACCCCCGCCGCCTGCGCGACCGTGAAGATCGACGGCAGGTCCCAGACCGGGTGGGCGCCCACGAAGGGCGGGTTCCTCATCGTGGGCATCTGCCCACCCACCGCGAGCGTGTGCCCGGGCGTGGAGTTCGAGCCGGCGCCGAAGTGGTGGTCGCAGAAGACGAACTGCTTGGCGAGCCAAGCGTAGAAGGGGATGACGACGTCGCTGTCCACCTGCGCGGCCACGGCTGCGTAGTCCCCCCATCGAGTGGTGCACCCAGGCGTTGCGGTCGTGGGGCTGGTCGAAGTTCGGAGGGCTGTCGAGCAGCGCCCCGTGGTCGGCGACGGCGGCACCCGAGGCCGCCATCGACGCGAAGTAGAAGTCCGTCGTCTTGTTCTCCTGGAGGAAGACGATGACCCGGTGCCCAGGGATTCCGCTCACGTCCGCTGTCCTTCCGATCCGTCGCACACCCTGTCGTCACACCAGCCAAGCACGGACGGGCCGTGCGATGCCATGGTCCGTGGCTGCCGGTTCGCCGAGAGTCCTGCGGGCTTTGACTTCACGCACTTGAAGTTCCTAGCGTTGAGGAGGTGACCTCCTCCACCACGCAGCGCGAGTACACGATCAGGGAAGCGGCGGCCCTGACCGGACTGCCCGCGAGCACGCTGCGCTACTACGAGTCGATCGGGGTGATCGCCCCGGTCAGCCGAGGCGCGAGCAGCGGACACCGCGTCTACGACGAGGGCGACCTCGACCAGCTCATGTGGGTCGCCTGTCTGGCTGCCACCGGCATGTCCGTGGGCGACATGCGCGCCTACGTCGCCAACGGAGCGCTCGGTCCGGAGGCCGCCCTCGGCCAGATCGAGCTGCTCTCGGCGCAGGCGCAGCGCCTCGCGGCGGAGGCCGAGCAGATCGTGCTGCGCCGTCGGTACGTCCAGATCAAGATCGACTACTGGCGAGCGGTCGAGAGCGGCGACACCGCTCGAGCCGACCTGCTGTCCGCCGAGGCTCGTGCTCTTGCAGACGAGCTGCGCGGGGCGAGAAAGCCGCACGTGCTGTAGGCCCGCCCTTCCACCTCACTCGCCCGGCCCTCACTCGCCCGGCCACACGAATGGCCGGCGCAGCCTGGCGTTGCGGCGCCGCCGTCGAGTCGATTCAACCTGCCCACGAAGTCCACCAGCAAAGGAAGACACCCATGCGCGTCACCGCCTACGCGGCTCCGGCCGCCGGCCAGCCCCTGGCCCCCACTGTCATCGAGCGCCGCGACGTCGGCCCGAACGACGTCCTCATCCAGATCGAGTACGCCGGGATCTGCCACTCCGACATCCACACCGTCAAGGGCGACTGGGGTCCGCAGCCCTTCCCCGTCGTGCCGGGCCACGAGATCGTCGGCACGGTGACCGAGATCGGGGCCGACGTCACCCGCCACGCGGTCGGCGACCGGGTGGGTGTCGGTTGCATGGTCAACTCCTGCGGCGAGTGCACCAACTGCCGCAACGGCGACGAGCAGTACTGCCAGAAGGGCATGGTCGGCACCTACGCCGCCACCGACCGAGACGGCACCACGACGCAGGGCGGCTACTCGACCCACGTCGTCGTCGACGCCGACTACGTGCTCTCCGTCCCGGACGGCATCGACGCGCCCGCGGCCGCACCGCTGCTCTGCGCCGGCATCACGACCTACGCGCCGCTCCGTCGCTGGGGCGCCGGACCGGGCAAGAGAGTCGCGGTCGTCGGGCTCGGCGGACTCGGCCACATGGCCGTCAAGCTCGCCCACGCCATGGGCGCGGACGTCACCGTCCTCTCGCAGTCACTGAAGAAGCAGGAGGACGGCCTGCGTCTCGGGGCGGACGACTACTTCGCCACCTCCGACCCGGCCACCTTCGAGCAGCTCGCCGGGCGGTTCGACCTCATCATCAACACGGTGAGCGCACGCATCGACCTCGATTCCTACCTCGGCCTGCTCGCGGTCGACGGCACCCTCGTCAACGTCGGCGCTCCTCCGGAGCCGCTCAGCGTCAACGTCTTCTCGCTCATCGGCGCGCGCCGCTCGTTCGCCGGCTCCATGATCGGCGGCATCGCCCTGACCCAGGAGATGCTCGACTTCTGCGCCGAGCACCACCTCGGCGCCGAGGTCGAGATCATCGCGGCCGACCAGGTGAACGAGGCGTACGAGCGCGTGCTCGCCTCCGACGTCCGTTACCGCTTCGTCATCGACACGAGCACGCTCGTCTGACCAGGTCACCCACGAGGGGGTATGCCGCCGGGAGCCGCGACTGATCCGCGCCCCGGCCCACGCCCCGACTCGAGTGGCCGCGTCGTCACGTGACGACGTGGCCACTCGAGTTGGTGAGACGAGGTGCGGTGGCGTGAGGTGGGGCGAACCGGGTCAGAGGAGGATGACGGTGCGGCTGCCGTGGAGGATGACGCGGCCCTCGCAGTGCCATTTCACGGCATTGGACAGGGCCCGGCACTCGGTGTCGCGCCCGGCAGCCACGAGGTCCTCGGGGCCGAAAGAGTGGTCCACCTCGCGCACCTGCTGGGAGATGATCGGCCCCTCGTCGGGCTCGCTGCTGACGTAGTGCGCCGTGGCCCCGACCGTCTTGACGCCGCGCCGGCCTGGAGCTGGCGAGGGCATCGACACCGTCCTCGAGCCCGGCATGGTGGTCTCGATGGAGCCGATGATCACCGTCCTCGACGGCCAGCCCGGAGCAGGCGGCTACCGCGAGCACGACATCCTCTTCGTCGGCGAGCACGGCGCCGAGAACATCACGAAGTTCCCCTTCGGCCCGGAGCACAACATCATCCCCTGCTGAGGTCGTGAGACCGTATGCGTTCGAGCCGGTGAGCCGTCCATCCTCACAGCTATGGACGGCTCACCGGCGTCACTTCTGCTTCGGTGGCAGCGAGCCCGCGAAGGCGATGCCACGCGAGACCCACTGCTTGAGCCCCGCCTCGTCGAGTCCGTTGCGCACTCGCAGCCAGCCGCGCATCTCACGCCCCCGCATCACCATCGGCGCCACGCCGCCGTCGGCGTCGATCCACGCCTCGGCCGCCTCAGGGTCGACGCGGACGAGCAGCCCGCCCTCTCCGCTCGCAGCCACCGCCATGTTCCCGTTGACGAGGAACGCGAGCCCGCCGAACATGCGCTGCTCGGCGACATGGTCCTCACCCGCCACGAGCTCGCGGATCCGGTCGGCAAGGTCCTCGTCGTAGGCCATGAAGGCATTGTCTGCCTCTTGTCCGCCCCTCATCAGCCCTTCGCGCGGCGCCGTCCTCGTCGCAGATCACTCGATCGAGTGATGTGTCGGTCTGTCGCACCTCACGACGATGGGGCTGCGAGCGCCGTCTGGCGCCGCAGATGCAGGAGGCACAGGTGAAGTCTTCACGCGCCCTGCTGGCGGCTGGGACAGCCGCACTGCTCGGCATGGTCATCATCGCTCCCTCGACCGCGGCCGTTCGCGCCGACTCGTGGAGCTCGTGGGGGTTCGACACCTCCAACAGCCGTTACAACCCGGGCTCTGGTCTCGGGGTCGGCAACGTCGGCTCTCTCGCCGTCAAGTGGAAGACCCAGACGACGGGCAACGTCTCGGCGACACCCGCCGTCGAGAAGGGCGTCGTCTACGTCCCCGACGACGCCGGGTTCCTCTACGCCATCGATGCCGCCACGGGCGCCGTCACGTGGCAGACGAGCATCTCCGGTCTCACGGGAATCCCGGGCGACTACTCGAGAGCGACGCCCGCCATAGCCGGCGATGTCCTCGTCCTCGGCGACCAGGCCGGCAAGGCGTTCAGTCCGGACGGCTATCTGCTCGGGATCAACAAGGCAACCGGCGCGATGGTCTGGAAGACGAAGATCGAGGGCGGCTTCCCGATCCTGACGCAGTCGGCGACGGTCGTCGGCGGCACGGCATACGTCGGGGTCGCGTCCTATGAGGAGGCCCTCGTCAGGTTCGGCGTGCCGCTGTCGTTCCGGGGCAAGATGATGGCCGTCGATGCCGCAACCGGCGTGATCCAGTGGCTCACCTACACGGTGCCCGTCGGCTACACGGGCGGCTCTGTCTGGGGGTCGGCTCCCGCGGTCGACGTCAAGCGCAACTCGCTCTACATCGCGACCGGGAACAACTACTCGATCCCCGCCTCGGCGACCGCCTGCCTCTCGACCGCCCCCGATGACGCGGCCCGCGCCGCGTGCATCGACCCGGCGGACATGTTCGACGCCATCGTCTCCCTGGACCTGACCACGGGCGCTGTGAAGTGGTCGATGCGCGCGCTGCCCAGCGACGCCTGGAACCTCGCGTGCGGCATACCCTTCCTGCCCGGGTTCACCGAGCCGACCCCCGACTGTCCCGCTGACCCCGGCCCCGACTTCGACTTCGGCCAGGCACCGACCCTCTACAAGGTCAAGGGCACGGAGTACGTCGGCGCGGGTCAGAAGTCCGGGAAGTACTGGGCCGTCAACCCGGACACCGGTGCCGTCCTGTGGTCGACGCAGGCCGGCACGGGCGGCGTCGGTGGCGGACTCCAGTGGGGCTCGGCCGTTGACGGCTCACGGGTCTACACGGCCAACGCGAACAGCGAGGCGAAGCCCTGGACCCTCAAGGACGGCACCGTCACCACCGCCGGGGGCTGGGCCGGTCTCGACGCCGCGACAGGTCGCATCATGTGGACCACGGCAGCACCCACCGGAGCCGGCGCACCCGGGCCGGTCACCGCGGTCGACGGTGTCGTCTTCGGATGCTCCGGCGATGCCGACGGGCACATGTATGCGCTCAAGGCGTCGTCCGGCGCGGTCCTCTGGGACTTCCCTTCCGGTGACACCTGCTACTCCGGGGCGTCCGTCGTCGGCAGCACCGTCTACTGGGGAACCGGCTACGTGACGCTCCCGCCGGATCCACGGCCGGGCGGCGCGCTCTACGCCTTCACCGTGAACGGCACGTAGCAGCGCGAAAGCGCCGCGTGCCCTCCGGCCGGACGTCTGGCCGGAGGGCACGCGGCGCCGCACGGGTCCGTCAGCTCACAGCTCCATTCGGCCGGCATGACGGTGTCCTCGCACTCGGGTGGCGATGACGGCGGATCTCCGGACCGTTTCGGACGGAAACATCACTCGATCGCGGGATGCGTCCCGCCGGGCCCCCGACGGTTTCACCGACCGACGGCTCCGCACCCCGTGCAAAACGCGGACGCCGCCTCGGCACCTCCGGCAGGCTGAGGCCGTGTCCTCGCACGCCGGTTTCGTGGGACGTGCGGTCGAGCTGGCCGCAGCCACTTCCGCCCTCGGTGCGCTCGCCGAGGGACGAGCCTCGGCGCTGGTCATCGAGGGCGAGGCTGGCATCGGAAAGACGCGTCTCGTGCAGGCCATCGAGGAGCAGGCCCACGCCCGTCGCGTGACCGTGTTCCACGGCCAGGCTCATCCCTTCGAGCGCACGAGACCCTTTGCGATGGTGTCCTCTGCACTCGACCTCAAGCGGCGGCCACCTGACGCGCGCCGGGCCGCGATCGCCTCGCTGCTGGCCCGCGACGGATGGGGTGGGGACCACGCCGCCGGCGACCTCCACTTCCGGGTGCTCGAGGAGGTCGTCGACCTCGTCGAGGCCTCGTGCGCCGACCGGCCGGTCCTGCTCGTCGCCGAGGACATCCACTGGGCAGACCCGGCCAGCCTGTCGCTGGTATCCGCCGTCGTCCGCCGTATGCCGTTCTCCCCGGTTCTCGTCGTCGTGACCGTCCGGTCGTCGCCCGCGTCTCCCGATGTGGCGCGGTTGCTCGATGACCTCGAGTCGGCTGGCGCACGCACACTCCGGCTGGCCCCGCTCCCGCGGGTCGACGTCCACACCCTCGCTGCCCACGAGCTCGGCGGGCCGCCGGGCCCCACCCTGTCGACGATGCTCGACCAGGCAGGCGGGAACCCGCTCTGGGCGACGGCGCTGCTGCGAGCCCTGGCCGACGAAGGCACGCTCGTCCGATCCGGCCCCCGGGTCGAGGCGCCGAGCTCAACGCTGCCCACGTCGCTGAGCGACCTCGTCCTTCGTCGCCTGCGGGACCTGTCGCCCGCGACCCTCGAGCTGCTCAAGGTGGCCGCGGTGCTGGGTGATGCCGTGTGGGTCCACGACCTCGCGGCAGTCGCCCGCACGACACCCGATGAGGTCGTCGGGCTACTCGGCGAGGCTTTCGACGCGCGACTGCTCGACGAGGCCGACGACCGACTGGTCTTCCGGCACCAGCTCGTGCAGGCCGCGATCTACCAGCGCATCCCGGCCCCCACCCGACGCGTGCTCCACCGACAGGCGGGGGTGGCCCTCATGAGGGCCGGCGCCGACCGGCTGGATGTGGCCGACCACCTGGCGCTCGGGTCGGAGCGAGGTGACGACGAGGCTGTCGCCTGGTTGCGCGACGCCGCCCGCGAGGCCCTGCCGAGCGCGCCGACCGTGAGCGTCGGTCTGCTGCGCCGGGCCGAGGCGCTGCTGCGCCCCGGCCATCCCGATGTGGACGAGGTCTCGGCAGAGGTCGTCGAGGCGCTGCTGCGTGCGGGTCAGGTCGAAGAGGCATCGAGCCGGGCCGAGGCGGTGCTCGCGCGAAGCCACGCACCCGCGGTGGACGTGAGACTGCGTCTTGCGCTCCTCGGTGCGCTGGCCCTGCAGAACCGCGCCCCCGAGGTGATCACCGTCGCGCAGGCCGTCCTTGCCGGACCGACCCCGCTCCACCCCCTCGAAGAGGTGCCGGTCCTCGCTCAGCAGAGCTGGGCCCTGACCTACTCCGGAGACGCGCCCGCGGGTGAGTCCGTCGCGCGTCGAGCGCTCGAGATCGCCGAGGGCGCGGGGGTCGGCGCCCTGACGGTCTGGGCGCTGACGGCCCTGCTCGTCGCGGTGGGACGCCAGGGCAGGTTCGGCGAGGCGCTGGCTCAGGCGCGGCGTGCCGCTTCCCTGGCCGCGACCGCGTCCGGCACGCCCCCACCGCCCTTGCAGCCGAAGCTCTTCCTCGGCCTCACGCTCTTCGACTGCGACCTCGTGAAGGAGGCGCGGGCGGCATACCGCGATGCCCTCGACGAGGAGTTCGGCTCCGGCTGGTGGCTCGCGGACACGTTGATGGCCGACGCGGCCGCCTGCTTCGAGGTCGGCGATTGGGAGGACGCGGGGCCCCGGCTCGTCGCAGCCGAGGAGGCCGCGCGGCGCAAGCACCACCCGCTCCTGCTGTCCCAGTCCCTCGCCTTCCAGACCATCATCGCGACGGGAGCCGGCGACCTCGCCGCCGCGTCCACGTTGGCGTCCGGCATCGAGGGGTCGCTCACGGGCGAGGAGCTGAGCTACAACGCCGGCATCATCGCGTTCGCGGTGGCCCGGCTCCGCTCCGGCCTCGGCGACGACCGGAGTGCCTTTGACGTGCTGCTGCGGTGCTGGCGCCACGACGCGACGCATGCGAGCGCGTACTACCACCGGAAGCTGGCGCCCGATCTCGTCCGGCTCGCGCTCGCACTGGATCACCGCGCTGTCGCCGTCGAGGTGACCGAGGGTGCGGTGGCAGCGGCCGCCCTCGAGCCGGACATCCCGTCCGTGCGCAGTGTCGCCCTGAGGTGCACGGCGCTCGTCGCGGGGGACGTCGACGCTGCCCTCGAAGCCGTGGGTCTGGCCCGGAAGTCGCCGCTGCTGCTCGAGCACGTCGGGGCGTGTGATGACGCCACCCGCGTGCTCGCCGGGTGCGGCCGCACGGACGAGGCGACGGCGCTGTTGATGGAGGCTCTCGAGCGGCTCGAACGAGCCGGGGCGGAGGCATGGGCGGGACGGGTGCGGGCGCAGCTTCGTGACCTCGGTGCCCACCCCGGGCCGCGCGGGCCCAGACGCCGGCCCGCGACGGGGTGGCAGAGCCTGTCCGCGACGGAGCGGTCGGTCTCGGCGCTCGTCGCGGAGGGCATGACCAACGGCGCGATCGCGAGACGGCTCTACATCTCCCCGCACACCGTCAACACCCACCTGCGGCACGTCTTCGCCAAGCTCGGGGTGTCGAACCGGGTCGAGCTCGCCGTGATGGTTCATCGCTCGATCGAGTGATGTCTCCGGCCGGGCCGTCGGCGGAGGATCGGTCCATCCGGCTCACGACCCAAGGAGGCGCGCATGACGATCAGGGTGGTCATCCAGTTCCAGGCCCAGCCGGGCAGACGCACCGATCTGCGGCAGGTGCTCGAAGGCATCTCGGCGACCCACGGGCCGGAGGCCCCGGGCTTCCTCGGCAGCACGGTCTACGAGACGCTCGACAGCGGCGACGGTCTCGTCGAGATCGCCGAGTGGGAGTCCGCCGACGCGCAGGCCGAGGCTGTGCAGTCAGCGATGGACTCGGGTGTCTACGCCCCGGTGATGGAGCTGGTGGCGAGGCCGTTCACGGCCACCAGGATCGGTTGACGGGAGCGGCAAGGTCACGATTGCCGCACGCTGTCGCGCGGTCCGCAGACCCAGTCGCCCGGCGCTCCTACCCTGACCGTCAGGGACAGGGGGTGCGATGGGCAGGACTCAGACCGTGGCCGGCGAGGTGCTGCGCGTTGCCCTCATCGTGGTCGGTGTGGGCGTCACCGGATACATCGCGCTCATGGTCGTGCTCTTCTACTCGCTCCAGGAGCCGTATCCCTTCCTCGACGTGCGCAACGAGAGCGGCCGTCCGTTGCTCATCGAGCGGGCCGACGTCGTGCGCTCTCCGGGAGTGGAGGGGTCGGCTCTTCTGGCATGGCGCACCAAGGAGGGTTGGTACGGGGGCGGCGATGGGTGCGAGCAGGAGCAGCTGGTGGCGCGCGACCTGCAGGGCGCGGTCGTCGCGCGGCGCACCGGTGCGTGCACGTCGGACACGTGGACGATCACCGGGGAGGGCATGCCCGCAGCGCCCCGCTACCAGCGCGAGCCCGTCGCGCCCGACGACGTGGAGGCCCGGCTCGTCCTGGAGTCCTACGGGACGGAGGACTCGGTGACCGCGTGGTGGCGGGCGCTGCCGACGACCCTCGAACGAGCCGCGACGAAGGGCCGAGAAGCGGAAGTGAGCGTGCACGGCCCCTTCGTCGAGGGCCGGGACCTGACGATGTACGTCCGAGGGGCAGATGCGGCCACGGTCCTCGAGTTCGCCCGCACGCAGGTGCTGCGCCCTTCGCCCGGAAGGGTGTACGCGTACGTCAGTGCCCCCGGCCAGCCTGCCCCGCAGACCGGAACGCCGGTGCAGCTCGACGCCACGACCGCGCCGACCGCCCGCACCCGGTGAAGAGAGCAGGAGGACTCCCGACGCCGCGCTCCTTCCATCTCCCCGTGCTCGATCAACGCTGAAGGACCCGACGAAGACGAGAGCTGGACCTCTCGCCATCGTGCACGCTAACGGTGCAGGAGCTCGCGCCTCATCACGGGTCGGGTCGGGTAGGTCCGTCCGATCTCGGCAAAGCCCGCCCGTCGGAACATGGCGAGGGTTCCCGTGAAAACTGCTGATGGGGAAGGGATTCGAGCGAGCCCGTCGGTGTCGACAGGGTGACCGTCGAGTACCGATGCGCCGTGCTGAGCCGCCCAGTCCGCAGCAGCCTCGAGCAGAGCGACTCCGATGCCGCTGCCCCGGTGCTCGCGGCGAACCACAAAGCAGGAGACCCACCACGCGTCAGGGTCATCATCAAGGATGCGGGCGAGTGCCCGGTGCTCGACTATCCGTGGCAGCGTCGACCGCGGCACCACTCGCGTCCAGCCGACCACGTCGCCGTCCAGGTAGGCCAACAGACCGACGGGAGGATCTGCCTGCTGAATCTCACCTCGCAGCGCGTCTCGGTTCGTGGCTTCGTCGTGCCGACGAAAGCGTTGACACCAGCACGATGCGGGGTTCTTCTCCCGAGGACCGAAGACCCGCCCGAGTTGTGGCCATCTCTCAGCAGTCGCCGGCACCACACGCACACTGGTCATCGTTTTGGATCCCTCCTGCCGCACCCGGACGTCTGTCCGTCGCCGTACAGCGACTAACCAAGACGCTAGACCTCGACGACGACAGGCCCGTCGCAATGGCATCGGGCGGCTCGGCTCGAGTGGGACGGCGCCGCCGGCGCTCGTACATTGGACGTCATGGCTCATCGCCTTGCGCCGCTCTTGCTCACCGGCGGCCCGGCTGTCGGCAAGACGGTCACCGCAACGTCCTTGGCTGCGGCGATCCCCCGTACCGCATACGTGGACGTCGACGACATCCGGCAACTGGTCAAGAACGGCGGTGCTGCGCCATGGGAAGGCGCCGAAGGTCGAGCCCAACAGCTGCTGGGTGTCCGCAACGCCGCAGCCCTCACCGGCAACTTCGCCTCCGCGGGCTTCAACGTGACGCTGACGGACGTCGTCACTGCGGTGACGCTTGCCGAGTACAGACGCCTCGTGCCCGGCGTGTTCGTCGTCCGGCTGTCGGTGTCACTGGAGGAGGCATGGCGGCGCGCTCGAACCCGGAAGGTGTACCTGACGGACGAGGAGTTCGAGTCCCTCCACCACGGCCAGAGCGCGCCTCTGCCGGTCGACCACCAGCTGGACGTCACCGACCTCGACCGCGCGGGACAATCCCAACGCGTACGCCAGCTCTGGTTCGGGCATCGAGGCTAGACGTACGCGGTGCGCTCACCAAGAGGCTCGGGCTCGTTGTCGGGGGCTCCCCGCGGACGTGCCCAACCCTCACACCGGCACCCGCCGGCCCCACACAGACGAAACTCCCCGAACCCTGTGGGTTCGGGGAGTTTCCGATGTCTTGAGACATCACATGGCGGTGGCGGTGGGATTTGAACCCACGGTGGAGTTACCCCCACACACGCTTTCGAGGCGTGCTCCTTAGGCCGCTCGGACACGCCACCGAGAGGAGACCTTACCGGAGCCTGCGGCCCTCGAAGAAATCCACCAGCAGGGCCGCCGACTCCTCGGCCCGCACCCCTCCGATGACCTCGACGTTGTGCGTCGCGAGGGGGTCGCGGGTGAGGTCCCAGACGGATCCGCACGCTCCCGCCTTGGGGTCCCAGGCGCCGAAGACGACGAGCTCGACCCTCGCCGCGATGAGCGCGCCGGCGCACATGATGCACGGCTCGAGGCTGACCGCGAGGGTGCACCCCTCGAGCCGCCACGTGCCCAGGGCGCGCGCCGCCTCCCGGATCGCCACGACCTCCGCATGCGCGGTCGGGTCGCCGTGCGCCTCCCGCTCGTTGCGTCCACGCCCGACGGCGACCCCGTCCGGGTCGACGACGATCGCGCCGACGGGCACGTCCCCCGTGCTCCGCGCCGCGGAGGCGAGCGTCAGCGCCTCGCCGAGCCACGCGGCATACCGCTCCTCGGCGTCGTCGGGCACGGGCTCGTTGCGCGAGGGGGTCTGCGAATGCTTGGCCACACGCTAAGTTTCCACCCATGGACGTCCACGTCGCAGACCACCCGCTCATCGCCCACAAGCTGACCTACCTGCGCGACAAGCGGACCGACAGCCCGACGTTCCGACGCCTCGCCGAGGAGCTCATGACCCTCCTCGCCTACGAGGCGACCCGTGAGGTGCGCGTCGAGCCGTTCGAGATCGAGACCCCCGTGGCGCCGACGACCGGCATCAAGCTCTCCAACCCCAAGCCGCTCATCGTGCCGATCCTGCGTGCGGGGCTCGGCATGCTCGAGGGCATGGTCCGCCTCCTCCCGAGCGCCGAGGTCGGGTTCCTCGGCATGCAGCGCAACGAGGAGACCCTAGAGCCGGTCACCTACGCGAACCGGCTGCCCGACGACCTCACGGGCCGCCAGGTCTTCGTCCTCGACCCGATGCTCGCGACGGGAGGCTCGATGGCCGATGCCATCCGCTACCTCATCGACCGCGGCGCCGACGACATCGCCGCCGTCTGTCTGCTCGCCGCACCCGAAGGTGTCGCACACCTCGAGTCCGCGCTCTCCGACACCGGTGTGCCCGTCAAGCTCGTGACCGGCACGATCGACGAGCGGCTCAACGAGAAGGGCTACATCGTCCCCGGCCTCGGCGACGCCGGCGACCGGCTCTACGGCACTGTCTGACAGCCGATTCCGTATGCCGTCCGCTCACGGCAGCACGTCACCCCACTCCGCGTCGCGAGCGTCGCGATACCGCTGACCCTCCCTCTTCGAGATGACCTCTCGGCCGGCGGTGCCGTCGGGTCGGCAGACCTGGAACTCGACAAAACCCTTGCGCTTCAGCGGGTGCCGCAGGATCCTGCCGGAAATCCCCTGTGCGGCAACGGTTCCGGGCTGAGCTCCTGCGACCCACGAGAACTTCTCGTCCTCATAGGAGAGCGCACCGCCCTTGATGCGGCGGTGCTCGGCAGAGCGGTTGACCCGGGCCGAGAAGTGGCACCAGTCCCCCGGCGCCAGCGGGCAGGCGGCGTCATGCGGGCACGGACCGAGCAGCTGCCACCCGAGGTCGCGGATCGCGTTGCGCGCTCGCAGGATCCGCTCGTAGCCATCGGGCGTTCCCGGCTCGACGACGACCACCACCGTGCCGAGCGACAGGGCGTCGGCGACGAGCCGCTTCAGCTGCGATGCGTCGAGCTCGCTGAGCACATAGGAGACGGTGACGAGGTCGGCAGGCTCCCGCGGCCACGCACCGGCAACGGCCCGGACGAAGCCGGCTCGTCGCAGGACCTCGGCCGGCGCCGACTCGACGAGGCGTTGGCCGAGCCGCAGCGCCTCCGCGGCCTGGTCGAGCACCGTGA
This sequence comes from Humibacillus xanthopallidus, assembly GCF_006716675.1. GTDB lineage: Bacteria > Actinomycetota > Actinomycetes > Actinomycetales > Dermatophilaceae > Humibacillus > Humibacillus xanthopallidus_B. The sequence continues at coordinate 1,173,614 of NZ_VFPM01000001.1, forward strand.
TCTGCCGCAGCGACGGGAAGACCTCCGCGCTGGCCCAGGCCGCCGCCCCCGTGCCGCCTCCGAGGTCGAGGTGACTCACGGGCTCGACACCGGTCGCAGCCACGGCCTGGAGAGCCCGGGCGAGGGCGGCATGCGTCGCCGGCATCCGGTAGGCGGCGTAGGCAGCGACCCGGTCGGCCGAGTCGAGGATCGGCGGTCCAGCCGGCGCCACCGACCGGTAACGGCCGGTGAGGGCCTCCGTGGCCGATGCCAGCGCCGCAGACCCCACCCCGCGCGTGACGTCGGCGATCGCCTCACGCAACGCGGCGGCATACATCGGGGGTGGCAGCGGCACGTCAGGAGACTAGCGGCCGGTCGGCAACACGCGGGGCCGCGAACCACACCTCACGCGTCACTTGCGGCACACTGGTGCCACCCCTGTGCCGTGGCCCGTTTGGGGTCGGACCGCAGCCACACCCCCGAGAGCCGAGGAGCGACTGATCGTGGGCAGCAAGGCCAAGAAAGTCATCCTGTTCATCGTGCTCGCGTTCTTCGTCTACGCGGTCTTCACGTCACCCACCAAGGCCGCCGACATCGTGGGCAACCTCTGGGGCGTCATCGTCGACGGGTTCAACTCGATCCTGACGTTCTTCAACTCCCTCCTCAACCGATGAGGCCGGCGCACGCGGGCGCCCGACCGGTCTAGCCTGAACGGGGAGGTCATCGGCATGGCACTGCGACACGACGAGGTCCCGGCAGGGCTCGAGCCCATCCTGCTGCCGGGCGAGAAGCTCGTGACCGCGGTGCACGCCCACTGGGTCAGCGTCGCCGAGCCGATCGTCTCGATGTTCCTCGGACTCATCGTCGCGATCTGGGTCGACTCCAACGTCACCCACAGCACGCAGGCAGTCGGCACGATCGTGTGGCTGGGCTTCATCTTCCTCGTCCTGCGGATGCTCTGGCAGCTGGCCGACTGGCACCACAACTGGTTCGTCGCGACGGACAAGCGCCTCCTGCTGCGCTACGGCATCATCACGCACAAGGTCGCCATGATGCCGCTCATCAAGGTGACCGACATGAGCTACGTCCGGTCGATCCCCGGCCAGTTCCTCGGCTACGGCCGCTTCGTCCTCGAGAGTGCCGGTCAGGACCAGGCGCTGCGTGAGATCAAGTGGGTGCCCCACCCCGACGAGACGTACCGCGCCATCTGCGCCGAGATCTTCCACATCGCGCCGCCTCCCGGGCCCGTCGACGGCGACGACGCCGACCCCGACCTCGATGACTTCGGGGACACCGGCGGGCCGGGCGGACCCGGAGCTCCGGGCGCGGGAGGTTCCACGGGTTATGGCGGCTACCCGGGAGCGGTGCCGGGCGGTTACGTACCCCCGGTCAGCCCGATCACGACCACGCGGCAGTCCTCCGACTCGGCCTACCCCGACGTCCACGGCACCCACGACCCGATCCAGGAGCGCCTCGACTCCTACTCCAGGGCCGTGCCGATCCAGAAGCGCAAGGACGGCGAGACCGTCTACGAGAGCGAGGACATCAAGCGTCGCCGGCGCGGGGCCGACACCGGGCCCATCTGGCCCCAGTCCTGACGCGGGTCAACACGCCTGGTCCACGTCGGCGGTCATCCCTCGCCCCGCGCGCCTCCCGGGTCTAGTTTGGGTCAGATCACCCGACCCGACCCACCGCCCGGAGGTCAGTATGAGTGTCTTTCGCACGAAGTCGATCGAGCAGTCCCTGGCCGCCGCCGACGAAGTCGACCACCAGCTGAAACGGCGCCTGTCGGCGCTCGACCTGGTCGTCTTCGGCATCGGTGTCATCATCGGCGCCGGTATCTTCACCGTCACCGGGCGCGCCGCCCAGCAGTATGCCGGCCCCGCAGTCGTCTACTCCTTCATCCTCGGAGCCGTGGTGTGTGGCCTGGCGGCCATCTGTTACGCGGAGTTCGCCTCGACCGTGCCCGTCTCCGGATCGGCGTACACGTTCAGCTATGCCACGCTCGGCGAGATCATCGCGTGGGCCATCGGGTGGGATCTGCTTCTCGAGCTCATGCTCGGCGCAAGCGTCGTCGCACAGGGCTGGTCGACCTACTTCGTCACCCTGCTCGACCAGCTCGGCATCACCTGGCCCGCTGCCTTGGGCCCGGCGGAGGGCTGGCACTTCGACGTCCCCGCCTTCATCCTCGTCGCCGCGCTGACCCTGCTCGTCGCCAAGGGGATCAAGGAGTCGATGCGGGTCAACCTCGTGCTCGTCGGCGTCAAGCTCTTCATCGTCTTCTTCGTCATCATCGCCGGCATCGGATTCATCAACCGCGACAACTGGACGCCCTTCATCCCGCCGTCGGCTCCGGGAGCCAAGGGCTCCGAGGGCATCCACGCCCCGGTCATCCAGCTCATCACCGGCATGACACCCGCCACCTTCGGCATCCTCGGCATCATGTCGGCCGCAGCGCTCGTCTTCTTCGCCTACATCGGCTTCGACGTCGTCGCGACGACCGCCGAGGAGGCCAAGAACCCGCAGCGAGACCTGCCGCGAGGCATCATCGGCTCGCTCGTCATCTGCACGATCCTCTACGTCGCGGTGGCCCTCGTCATCACCGGGATGCAGCCGTACAACGAGATCGACCCCAAGGCCGCCCTGGCCAACGCCTTCGTCGCCGTCGGCAAGGACGGCTACGCGACCCTCATCTCCGCGGGCGCGGTGGCGGGCCTGACGACCGTCGTCATGACGCTCATCATCGGCGCCACCCGGGTCACCTTCGCCATGAGCCGCGACCGGCTGCTTCCCCCCAGCCTGGGAGTCACCAACCCCCGCACCGGCACGCCCGTCAAGCTGACCCTGATGATCGGTGGGGCCGTCGCCGTCGCTGCGAGCATCACGCCGATCGGCACGCTCGAGGAGATGGTCAACATCGGGACGCTGTCGGCGTTCATCCTCGTGTCGCTCGCCGTGCCGATCCTGCGCAAGCGTCGCCCCGACCTCAAGCGGGCGTTCAAGGTGCCGGGCAACCCGTGGATCCCGTGGCTCTCGGCGGCGTTCTGCTTCTACCTGATCCTCAACCTCAGCCTCGAGACGTGGCTCCGGTTCCTCGTGTGGATGGCCATCGGCTTCGTCATCTACTTCCTCTACTCGAGGCACCACAGCAAGCTGGAGACGACACAGGACGAGAGCGTCTCCGAGCCGCCGGAGATGATCAAGGAGCACTGACCTTCGACCGCAGCGCACACCGTCAGCCCGCCCGTGACCGCACGGACGGGCTGACGTGCACCACGCATACGGAAGTGAGCACTCGACCCAGCCCCCACCATCGAGTGCCCAGTTCCCGACACCCCGGCACCGTCCGAAGGTGAGCACTCGACCCCTGCTCCGCTGGGCGGAGCAGGGGGTGAGCGGGTCAGAGGGCCTTGATGATGTCCTCGACGCGTTCCTTGGCATCACCGAAGAGCATGGCGCTGTTGTCGCGGAAGAAGAGCGGGTTCTGCACCCCCGCATAGCCGGCAGCCATCGAGCGCTTGAAGACGACGACCTCCCTCGCCTTCCAGACCTCGAGCACCGGCATGCCCGCGATCGGTGAGGTGGGGTCCTCGGCCGCTGCGGGGTTGACGGTGTCGTTGGCGCCGATGACGAGCACGACGTCGGTGTCGGGCAGGTCGGGGTTGATCTCGTCCATCTCGAGCACGATGTCGTAGGGCACCCGCGCCTCGGCGAGCAGCACGTTCATGTGCCCCGGCAGGCGACCGGCGACGGGGTGGATGCCGAAGCGCACGTCGACGCCCCGCTCCCGCAGCTTGGCCGTGAGCTCGGCGACGGGGTACTGCGCCTGCGCGACAGCCATGCCGTAGCCCGGCGTGATGACGACCGACGACGAGTGGGTCAACAGGTCTGCGACGTCCTCGGCGTTGGTCTCGCGGTGCTCGCCGTAGTCGACGTCGGCGTTGGACACCGCGCCGTCCGAGCCGAAACCGCCGGCGATGACCGAGACGAACGAGCGGTTCATCGCCTTGCACATGATGTAGGACAGGTAGGCACCGGAGGAGCCGACGAGCGCGCCGGTGACGATGAGCAGGTCGTTGCCGAGCATGAAGCCGGCCGCGGCCGCCGCCCACCCGGAGTAGCTGTTGAGCATCGAGACGACGACGGGCATGTCGCCGCCGCCGATCGAGGCCACGAGGTGCCAGCCGAAGGCCAACGCGATGACGAGCATGACGAGCAGCGGCACGATCGAGTGCGACGCGACGAACCAGACGAGCAGCACGGCAGACGCGACGAGCGCCGCGAGGTTGAGCCAGTGCCGCGCCGGCAGCATGAGCGGCTTGCTCGAGATCCGCGCCGACAGCTTGAGGAAGGCGACGATGGAGCCGGTGAAGGTCACCGCACCGATGAACACCCCGAGGAAGATCTCGACGAGGTGCACCGCGTCGCCGCCGCCCACGTCGGCGAGGTAGGTGTTGACGCCGACGAGCACCGCCGCCGCACCGACGAACGAGTGCAGCATCGCGATGAGCTCGGGCATGCCGGTCATCTCGACCCGGCGCGCGCGCCAGATGCCGATGCTCGCGCCGATCGCCATGGCGACGATGATCGCGACCCAGTTGAACCAGGCGGCGTCGCGCAGGGCCAGCCAGAGCGTCGCGACGAGGGCGATCGCCATGCCGATCATGCCGAGGACGTTGCCGTCGCGGGCCGTCTCGTGCTTCGAGAGCCCCGCGAGCGAGAGGATGAAGAGCAGGGCCGCAACGATGTAGGCGGCCTGGATGAGAGCGCTGCTGACGTCGGTCACAGGTCAGCCCTTCCGGAACATCGTGAGCATGCGGCGGGTCACCGTGAACCCTCCGAAGATGTTGATGCTCGCGATGAGCGTGGCGATGAAGGCGAGGACGAGGATCACGGTGGAGGTGGCCCCACCCGAGGTGGACGTCGTGCCCAGCTGCAGCAGGGCCCCGACGACGATGATGCCGCTGATCGCGTTGGTCACCGACATCAGCGGGGTGTGCAGGGCGTGGTGGACGTTGCCGATGACGTAGTAGCCGATGACGACCGCGAGGGCGAAGACCGTGAAGTGTCCGAGGAAGCTCGCCGGCGACACGGCGGCGATGAGCGCGAAGACCACCGCACCGACCGCCATGCCGACATACCTGCGTCTCGGATCCTTCGGCGTCTCAGGCGCTTTGGCCACCGCGGCAGCTGTGGTCGGCGCGGCCACCGGCGCCGCCGAGACCTGAATCGCGGGCGGCGGCCACAGCAGCTCGCCGTCACGCGCCACGGTCATGTTGCGCTGCACGACGTCGTCGAAGTCGAGCACGAGCTGCCCGTCCTTGCCGGGCGTCAGCAGCTTCATGAGGTTGACGAGGTTCGTGCCGTAGAGCTGCGACGCCTGCGTGGGCAGCCGAGCAGCAAGGTCGGTGTAGCCGATGATCCGCACGCCGTTCGCGCTGAGGACCATCTCGTCGGCCACGGACCCCTCGACGTTGCCGCCGTTGGAGGCGGCCATGTCGACGATGACCGAGCCCGGCTTCATCGCCGCGACCATCTCGGCCGTGATGAGGCGTGGCGCCGGTCGCCCGGGGATGAGGGCCGTCGTCACGACGATGTCGGAGTCAGGGACCTGGGCGGCATACAGCTCCGCGGCGCGGCGGTTGTACTCCTCCCCCATCTCCTTGGCGTAGCCGTCGGACGACGCGGTGGCCGCGTCGACCTCGGGCATCTGCACGGCGAGGAACTCGGCGCCCATCGACTCGACCTGCTCTGCCACCTCTGCCCGGGCGTCGGTCGCCCGCACGATGGCACCGAGCGAGCGCGCCGTGCCGATCGCGGCCAGACCCGCCACGCCGGCTCCGGCGACGAGCACCTTGGCCGGCGGCACCTTGCCTGCGGCGGTGACCTGGCCGGTGAAGAACGACCCGAACTCGTGCGCCGCCTCGACGACGGCCCGGTAGCCCGCGATGTTGGCCATCGACGAGAGCACGTCGAGCGACTGGGCGCGGCTGATGCGCGGCACGGCATCCATCGCCATGGCCGTCACGCCGGCGGCGCGCAGCTTCTCGACGAGCTCGGGGCTGAGGGCCGGCGCCAGGAGCGAGACGAGCACCGTGCCGGCGCGCAGCCGCCCGATCTCCTCGTCGCTCGGCGCGTTGACCTTGTGGACGATGTCCGCGCCCCACGCCTCCTCCGCGCCGGCGACGCGAGCCCCCGCGGCGGCATACGCCTCGTCGTCGAAGCTCGCGAGCGCACCCGCGCCGCTCTCGATGACGACGTCGTACCCGAGCCCGACGAGCTGGCCGACGGTCTTGGGGGTCGCCGCGACCCGCGTCTCACGGGGACGACTCTCTCGTGGGACACCGATGAGCACGGTGACTCCTTCGCACTGAGGGGCAGGGACTGGTTCCCGAACCTAGAGCACGACCGGCCGGTAGGGGGCGCGCAGATGCCCAAATCACACGTATGCCGGTCGGTTGGCTCCCGCTGTCTCTGATGCTGGGCACGGGCGGGTCGCCCGGAGGCCGCACCTCACCGGGCGCGACCGGGCGCGGCCGGCCTCAACGAGTGGCGCCGGCCTCGTCGAGCAGGGCATCGGCGTGCACGACGTCGGCGACGAGGGCGTTGACGAGCCCGCCCCGCAGGGCCGCTCCGACCGCCGCGGCCTTGGGCCGACCCGAGACGATGCCGATGACCTCGGGGATGGCACGCAGCTCGTCGGCGCCGATGGTGATGATGCGTCCACTCAGGGGCGCCTCGATGAGCTCACCGCGCGCGTTGAAGAAGCGGCCCCCGATCTCACCCACGACTCCAGCGGCCAGGCACTCCTCGCGGTCGGCGGGCGAGACCGCGTCGTAGATCGTCGAGAGGCCCGGGGCCCAGGCGCCGACGCCCATCACCGCCGTGGTGACGCGGGCAGCCTGCGCCAGGCCGCGAGCCACGGGACCGTCGCGGCGGATGGTGCTCGCGGCGACGTCGCTGTCGAGCAGCAGGGGCGCGTGGAAGATCGACGACGCCCCGCCGGTCACCTGCGCGGCCCGGCGCACGATGTCGACGGCGCTGCTGTTGACCCCCGGCACCTCCATCGCGCCGGAGAGCTGCACGACGTCGACGGGCGGCAGGTGGCGCAACGACTGCGTCATGAGGTCGATCGAGCGCGCCCACGGCAGGCCGAGCACGTCGCCCTCGACGAGGATCTCGCTGAGCAGTCGCGAGGTCGCCTCGCCCAGGTGCTCGCTCAGCGTGTGGAAGTCGAGTCCCGTGCCGTCGACGACGATGGCGTGGCGCAGCCCGAAGGTCTCCTGCAGGCGAGCCGAGCGGTCGAGGTCGATGTCGCCCTCCGCGACGATCTCGATGCGCACCATGCCGCGCTCGCGGGCGAAGTCGAGCAGCCGGGCGACCTTGAAGCGGCTGATCCCGAGCTCCTCGGCGATCTCGATCTTCGACCGACCGGCGAGGTAGTGGCGACGCGCGACGGCAGCAGCCATCACGAGCTCGGCCGGTCCCCGTCGCTCCATCCCCGTCTCCCTCACGCCCACAGTGTGCTGCCTCCGTGTCGCCGCCGTGGCAAGACTCCCGATCTCGGACGACCTGTTGACACACGTGACGCGAGTCACTTTACTCATATGTGCACTGCAATGCTCAAATGAGCAGCACTCAAGGAGGAGCCATCGTGCGACCGATCCGACACGGCACTCGCAGGCGGCCCACGGCCGTCGCCGCGGCAGCACTCAGCACCGGGCTCGTCGCGAGCCTCTCCGCCTGCGCCGGCTGGGGCGCGGTCGGCCAGGGCGGCAGCGACGACGCCATCAACGTCCTCATGGTCAACAACCCCCAGATGGTCGACCTCCAGCAGCTGACGGCCGACAACTTCACCGCGAAGACCGGCATCAAGGTCAACTTCACGGTCCTGCCCGAGAACGACGTGCGCGACAAGATCAGCCAGGAGTTCACGAGCCAGGCAGGTCAGTACGACGTCGCGAGCCTCAGCAACTTCGAGATCCCGATCTATGCCAAGGCGAAGTGGATCAGCCCCCTCGACGACTTCATCGCCAAGGACACCGCCTTCGACCAGGCCGACATCCTGAAGCCCATGCAGGTCTCGCTCTCGTCCGAGGGCAAGGTCTACGGCGAGCCGTTCTACGGCGAGTCCTCGTTCCTCATGTACCGCAAGGACGTCCTCGCCGCCAAGGGCCTGACGATGCCCGCCAACCCGACGTGGCAGCAGGTCGCCGACATCGCCGCCAAGGTCGACGGCGCCGAGCCCGGCATGGCCGGCATCTGCCTGCGCGGCCAGCCCGGCTGGGGCCAGCTCTTCGCACCGTTGACCACGGTGGTCAACACCTTCGGCGGCACCTGGTTCGAGAAGGACTGGACGCCCAAGGTCAACGCCGCCGAGTTCAAGGAGGCGACCAACTTCTACGTCGACCTCGTGCGTCAGCACGGCGAGAACGGCGCTCCGCAGGCCGGCTTCACCGAGTGCCTCAACAACCTCTCCCAGGGGTCTGTCGCCATGTGGTACGACGCGACCTCGGCCGCGGGCTCCCTCGAGGCGAAGGACTCACCGGTCCGCGGCAAGATCGGCTATGCCGCGGCACCCGTCGTCAAGACAGCGAGCTCCGGCTGGCTCTACGCCTGGTCGTGGAGCATCCAGGCGGCGAGCACGAAGCAGGAGAACGCCTGGAAGTTCATCTCCTGGGCCTCGGGCAAGGACTACGAGCAGCTCGTCGGCGAGAAGCTCGGCTGGTCACGCGTGCCTGCCGGCAAGCGCGCCTCCACCTATGACAACCCCGACTACCTCGAGGAGGCCGGCGCCTTCGCCGCTCCGACGAAGGCAGCCATCGAGTCCGCCGACCCGGCCAACCCCGGCGTGCAGCCACGGCCCGCGCTCGGCATCCAGTTCGTCGACATCCCCGAGTTCCCCGATCTCGGCACCCAGGTCAGCCAGGACGTCAGCGCCGCCATCGCCGGCAAGACGACGGTCGACGAAGCCCTCGACAAGGGCCAGAAGCTCGCCGCCGACGTCGCCGAGCGCTACCAGTCACGGGAGGAACAGTGAGCACCGCAACCACGACCACCGAGGTCTCGTCAGCGCCTGCCCCCGAGCAGCAGCGCTCGACGCAGCTGGCGAAGGCTGGTGACTGGGCCCGGCGCGCGCCGCTGCTGCCCGCTCTCATCTTCGTCATCATCATGACGCAGCTGCCCTTCCTCGGGACGCTCGTCATCTCGTTCATGAACTGGAACGCCTACTACCCCGAGGAGCGCGGCTTCGCCGGCCTCGACAACTTCAAGCGCGTCTTCACCGACGAGAACGCGCGCCAGGCCGTCGTCGTCACCGTGCTCCTGACGGTCGGCGTGGTCGGCATCAGCCTCCTGCTGGGCCTCGGCATCGCCATCCTGCTCGACCGCAAGTTCCGCGGCCGCGGTGTCGTGCGCACCCTGATGATCATGCCGTTCCTCATCGTGCCGGTGGCCGCGGCACTGCTCTGGAAGCACGCGCTCTACAACCCGGAGTACGGCCTCTTCAACGGTCTGCTGAAGTGGGTCTTCGGTCCCGATGCACCCCAGCCTGACTGGATCACGAACAACCCCCTGTGGTCGATCATCGCCGCCCTCGTCTGGCAGTGGACCCCGTTCATGATGCTCATCCTGCTGGCCGGGCTGCAGAGCCGACCCCTCGACGTCGTCGAGGCCGCCCGCATCGACGGTGCCGGCAGCTGGCAGATCTTCAAGAGCATGACCCTGCCGCACCTGCGCCAGTACATCGAGCTCTCGGGACTGCTCGGAGCGATCTACGTCGTGCAGAACTTCGACCACGTCTTCACGATCACCTCGGGCGGGCTCGGCACGGCCAACCTGCCCTATTACATCTACCAGACCTTCTACACCGCCCAGGACTACGGGCGCGCCTCTGCCGCAGGCGTCGTCGTCGTGATCGCCACGATCGCCATCGCGACGTTCGCTCTGCGCACCGTGTTCAGCCTGTTCAAGGAGGAGTCCCGATGAGCACCGCATCGTCTGCAAAGGCCACCCCGGACCGCCCGGCCGCACCCGTCTCGTCCGCAAGGCCGACCGCGATGGACCCGTCGGAGATCCGTCACCGCAAGCCGCCCAAGAAGGCCGCCCTGCTGGGGGTGCTGGCCTGGATCGTCGGCCTGCTCTTCGCGCTGCCGGTCTTCTGGATGGTGCTGACCTCGTTCCACAAGGAGACCGACGCGGCGAAGAACCCTCCCGACGTCTTCGCCCCGCTCAGCCTCGAGGGCTACCAGTCGTTCTTCGCGGCCGGGCCGTGGCCGTCACTGCTCAACTCGCTGACGGCGAGCATCATCTCGACGATCCTCGTGATCCTGCTGGCCTTCCCGGCGGCCTACGCCCTGTCGATCCGGCCGGTGCGCAAGTGGACCGACGTGCTGTTCTTCTTCCTCAGCACGAAGATGCTGCCGATCGTCGCGGGCATCCTGCCGCTCTACCTCTTCGCGCAGAAGGTCCACCTGCTCGACAACATCTGGTGGCTCATCGTGCTCTACACGGCGATGAACCTGCCCATCGCGATCTGGATGCTGCGCTCCTTCCTCGCGGAGGTGCCGGCCGAGATGCTCGAGGCCGCGCAGGTCGACGGCGCCGGGCTCGTGCGGACCCTGCGCGAGGTCATCGCCCCCGTCGTCATGCCGGGCATCGCCTCGGCAGCGCTGATCTGCTTCATCTTCAGCTGGAACGAGCTGCTGCTGGCGCGGGTGCTCACCGGCACGGTGGCGGGCACGGCCCCGGTCTTCCTCACCGGCTTCGTGACGAGCCAGGGGCTCTTCCTCGCGAAGGTCTGCGCGGCCTCGCTCATCGTCTCGCTCCCGGTCCTCGCGGCCGGCTTCGCCGCCCAGGACAAGCTCGTCCAGGGCCTGTCGATGGGTGCGGTGCGATGACGCGGGCCTCCACGACGACCCCCCTCTCAGCCGAGACGTATGCCGCCCTGCCGCCGGAGGTGGGCCGGCCGGCATACGACCGCGGTGCGGTCACGGCAGCGATCGTGCACTTCGGTGTCGGCGGCTTCCACCGCGCCCACGAGGCGATGTATCTCGACCGGCTGATGAACGACGGCGAGGCCCTCGACTGGGGCATCTGCGGCGTGGGGGCCCTCCCCCACGATCGCCGGATCATCGACACGCTCCGCGCCCAGGACGGCCTCTACACGCTCGTCGTCAAGCACCCGGACGGCCACCGCGAGCCCCGCGTCATCGGCAGCATCGTCGAGACGATGTTCGCCCCCGACGACCCGCAGGCCGTCGTCGACCGGCTGGCCGACCCGCGCACGAGGATCGTCTCGCTGACGATCACCGAGGGCGGCTACCTCGTCAACCAGGTGACCGGTGAGTTCGACGACAGCGACCCGGCGATCCGGGCCGACCTGCAGGAGGGCGCCCTGCCGAGCACGGTCTTCGGCTACGTCGTCGCCGGGCTCGCGGCTCGGCGCGCCGCGGGCGCGACACCGTTCACCGTCATGTCGTGCGACAACCTGCCCGGCAACGGTGACGTCGCACGGCGGATGATGACGGCCTTCGCGCGGCTCAAGGACCCCGCCCTCGCGGACTGGATGGACGAGCACGTCGCCTTCCCCAACGCCATGGTCGACCGCATCACCCCGGTCACGGCGACGGAGGACGTCGAGCGGCTCGCCGCCGACGTCGGGGTCGTCGACGGCTGGCCTGTCGTCTGCGAGCCGTTCACGCAGTGGGTCCTCGAGGACCACTTCACCGACGGCCGGCCGCCCCTGGAGGACGCGGGGGTGCAGCTCGTCGACGACGTCGTGCCCTACGAGCTGATGAAGCTGCGGCTGCTCAACGCGAGCCACCAGGCGCTGTGCTACCTCGGTTACCTCTCCGGCTACCGCTACGCGCACGAGGTCTGCCAGGATCCGCTCTTCGTCGACTTCCTGCTCGGCTACATGGAGCACGAGGGCAGCCCGACGCTGCCCGAGGTGCCGGGCGTCGACCTCGACGCCTACCGGCACCAGCTCATCGAGCGCTTCGCCAACCCGGAGGTGCGTGACACCCTCGCCCGTCTCTGCGCCGAGAGCTCTGACCGCATCCCCAAGTGGCTCGTGCCCGTCATCCGGCGCAACCTCGAGACCGGTGGCGAGATCGACCGCTCGGCCCTCGTCGTCGCATCGTGGGCCCGCTACGCCGAGGGGGTCGACGAGCAGGGCGACCCCATCGAGATCGTCGACCGGGTCAAGGACCGCGTCACCGCGGCCGCGGCACGCCAGCGCGAGGGCGATCACCTCGCCTTCCTCCGCGACCGCGACCTCTTCGGCGACCTCGTCGACGACGCGCGCTTCACGACGGCGTATGCCGCCGCGCTGGCCAGCCTGCACGAGCGCGGCGCCCGCGCGACGCTCGAGACGTATGCCGCTCGCGGCACCGACGAGTGAAAGGAGCCCCATGCGCGTCGCAGTGCTGAACCGGCCGGGTGAGGTCGAGATCATCGAACGGCCTTCACCCGAGCCGGGGCCGGGCGAGGTGCGGGTGCGGGTCGCCGCCGTCGGGGTGTGTGGGTCCGACACCCACTACTTCGACCACGGCCGCATCGGCAGCTTCGTCGTCGAGGCGCCCCTCGTGCTCGGCCACGAGGCGAGCGGCGTCATCGACGCCGTGGGGGCCGGGGTGGACGCCGCTCGCGTCGGTCAGCGGGTCTCGATCGAGCCCGGTGTGCCCTGCCGGTCGTGCGAGCAGTGCCTCGCCGGGCGCTACAACCTCTGCGCGAGGATGCGCTTCCACGCCACGCCCCCGATCGACGGCTCGCTCGCCGAGCTCGTCGTGGTCCACGAGGCGTTCGCCCACCCGGTGCCCGACACGGTCTCGGACGAGGCGGCCGCCCTGCTCGAGCCGCTGTCGGTCGGCATCTGGTCCGCGCGCAAGGCCGCGGTCGGCGTCGGCAGCCACGTGCTCGTCACGGGTGCGGGCACGATCGGGCTCGTGGCCGTGCAGGTCGCCCTCGCCGCGGGCGCGGTCGAGATCACGGTCGTCGACGTCAACGACGACCGGCTGGCGGTGGCGGCCGAGCTCGGCGCGACGCGCACCGTCAACCCGACCGTCGACGACCTCTCGGCAGCTTTCGGCGAGGGTGCGCCCGAGGCCCTCATCGAGTGCACCGGCCACCCCGGCGTCACCCACCAGGCGGTCCGGGCCCTCGCGCCGGCCGGCCGGGCCGTGCTCGTGGGGATGGGGGGAGACGAGGTCACGCTGCCGCTCTCTACGATCCAGGAGCGCGAGCTCGTCGTGACGGGAACGTTCCGCTACGCCAACACCTGGCCGACGGCGATCGGTCTCGCGGCAGCCGGCAGGGTGCACCTCGACCGCCTGGTGTCCTCAAGGCATACGCTCGACCAGACGGCCGAGGCCCTCGTGGCCGGACGCGCCGACCCGAGGGCGATCAAGGCCGTCATCCTGCCGCAGCGGTGACGCCGCGGCCACTGACCCCCGGCACCGCCGCCGATGCACCACTGGAGGACCACTGATGAGCGACCGCACCCTCGTCGCAGGAGTCGACAGCTCGACCCAGTCGACCAAGATCGTCGTGTGCGACGCCGCCACGGGTGAGGTCGTGCGCACCACGCGCGCCCCGCACCCCGACGGCACGGAGGTCGACCCGCAGCGCTGGTGGGAGGCCTACGAGCAGGCGAGCGGCGACGGCGTCCTCGACGGGGTCTCGGCCATCGCCGTCGGCGGCCAGCAGCACGGCATGGTCACGCTCGACGAGCACGACGGCGTCGTGCGCGACGCCCTGCTCTGGAACGACACGCGCAGCGCCGGCGCGGCCGCCGATCTCACCGCCGAGCTCGGCGGCACCGCGGCGTGGGTCGACGCCGTCGGCCTCGTGCTGGTCCCGAGCTTCACCGTGACCAAGCTGCGCTGGTTCGCGCAGCACGAGCCGGAGCTCGCGGCCCGCGCAGCCCGCGTCGTGCTCCCCCACGACTGGCTGACCGGCCGGATCCTCAAGCAGGGCAATGGGTTCGAGCGCTGGACGACCGACCGGGGCGATGCGTCGGGCACCGGCTACTGGTCGGCGGGCACCAACGACTACCGGCTCGACCTGCTCAAGACCGCCTTCGGCCGCGAGCTCGAGGTGCCCGAGGTGCTCGCGCCGTCGGCCGCGGCCGGGCGCACCGACAGTGGCATGCTCGTCGCGGCCGGCACCGGCGACAACATGGGCGCGGCCCTCGGCCTGACCCTGAGCCCGGGCGACGTCGTCGTCTCGCTCGGCACGAGCGGCACGGTCTTCACGCCGCACGACTCGGCGATCCGCGACGAGACCGGCGCCATCGCGGGCTTCGCCGACGCGACCGGCCGGCACCTGCCGCTCATGTGCACCCTCAACGCCGCCCGCGTGCTCGGTGCGGCGGCGACGATGATCGGCGTCGACCTCGCCGAGCTCGACCGCCTTGCTCTCGCAGCCGATCCCGGAGCGGGCGGCCTCACGCTGCTGCCCTACCTCGACGGCGAGCGCACGCCCGACCTGCCGGACGCGACGGGCACGCTGAGCGGCCTCACCCGATCGAACGCGACGCCCGAGAACCTCGCCCGAGCCGCCGTCGAGGGCATGCTGTGCAACCTCGTGAACGGCGTGGACGCCCTTCGCCGTCACGGGGTGGCGGTCGAGCGAGTGCTGCTCATCGGCGGCGCCGCTGCGTCTCAGGCCGTCCGCGAGATCGCGCCGGGGCTCTTCCGCGCCCCCGTCGTCGTGCCCGCTCCCGGCGAGTACGTCGGCATCGGCGCGGCGCGGCAGGCCGCATGGGCCCTGTCAGGTGAGGCGGCGCCGCCGACCTGGCAGCTCGAGGTCGACTCGGAGTATGCCGTCCGGTCGGGCCAGGAGACCGCCGCGGCCGAGGTCGTGGCTCGCTACCAGGCGCTCGTCGCGTCGACGCACGGCGTCTGAGCCGTCAGAGGAGCTGCCAGCGTCACCCCCACTCACCAGCCGAAGCACACCGGACATGTCGCGAGCCCGTCCCCGCACTGGTGCAGGGACGGGCTCGCGGCGACGCTCAGAGCGGGGCTGTCAGGCGAGGGCCTTCGCCTTGAGGGCGGCGAACTCCTCGGCGGTGATGGCACCCGAGTCGAGCAGCTCCTTGGCCTTGGCGATCTGCTCCGGGCCCGAGGTGCCGGAGCCCGCGACCGAGCGGACGTAGTCGTCCTGCGCCCTGCGAGCCGACTCCATGGCGGCAGCCGAGCGCTCGGACATACCGCGACCGCGGGCGATGAGGTAGATCAGCAGGGTGAGGAACGGCAGGAAGATCAGCGCGATGATCCACACCGCCTTGATCCAGCCCGACACGGAGTCGTCACGGAAGAGGTCGCCGATGACCTGGAAGATGACCATGAGGTAGGCCATGAAGGCAAAGAAGATGAAGATGAACCACACGATTTCCCAGAACGACACGGGACAGCAACCTTTCTCGGAGGACACGCGCAACCCCGTCGCAGGGGCCCGCTGACTCCAGTGTCGCCATCGGTCAACCCCTACCGCATCATCCGTAACGGGTGATGCGCCTCCCGCAGAGGTGGCCGGATGGCCTCAGCGGTACTCAGGGTTGTGCCACCCGAAGTGCTCCCCCGCGTTCCACTCGGAACGCTGGTTTCCTTGTGCAGGAATGCCGCCGGCGTCACGGAGCAGCCTCGCGAGGTGCATGAGGTTCCACGTCATGAAGGTCGTGTTGCGATTGGTGAAGTCGTTCTCGGGGCCCCCGCTGCCGGGGTCGAGGTAGGACGGCCCAGGACCGGCCTCGCCGATCCACCCCGCGTCCGCATTCGGTGGGATCGTGTAGCCGACGTGCTGGAGGCTGTAGAGGACGTTCTGCGCGCAGTGCTTGATGCCGTCCTCGTTGCCGGTGATGAGGCACCCGGCGACCC
Organism: Humibacillus xanthopallidus; assembly: GCF_006716675.1. Classification (GTDB taxonomy): domain Bacteria; phylum Actinomycetota; class Actinomycetes; order Actinomycetales; family Dermatophilaceae; genus Humibacillus; species Humibacillus xanthopallidus_B. The sequence continues at coordinate 1,189,471 of NZ_VFPM01000001.1, forward strand.
GGCCGTAGAAGAGGTACTGCCCCTTGTCGTTGAGCATCCCGCTGAGGGAGTAGATGCGCTCGATGAAGCGCTTCGTCACGCTCGAGTTGTCACCGAGCCAGATCGGGCCGGCGACCACGAGGATCTGGCTCTCGAGGATCCCGGGGTAGAGGTCGGGCCACGCGTCGACCTCCCACCCGTGCTCGCGCATGTCGGGGTAGACACCCGTGGCGACGTCGTGGTCGATGAGCCGGATGACGTCGACGTCGACGCCGTGCTCGCCCATGATCGCCGCGCTCGCGTCGACAAGGCCCTGGGTGTGGCTCACCTCAGGGCTCCTCTTCAGGGTGCAGTTGACGTAGGTGGCCCGCAGGCCGCTGAAGTCCCAGTCGCTCATGGGACGACTGTCCTCCGCCACCGCCCGCCACGACACAGGAATGCCGCAACATCGAGAGCGCAGGCACGGGGCCAGGTGGTCCAGACGGTCCTCCCGGCCCCGTGGGCTGCTCTGCGTGTCAGGCGGCCTCGCCGTGACGGCGCTGCCGACGCTCCTCGAGCGAGATCTCGCGGGCGCTGCGCTGCAGGCCTCGATGTCGCGACGGCCGCTGCTCGCGACCGTCCCGCCGCCGGTGTGCCAGCTCCAGCAGGTGGGCGTACATCTGGGTGTCGATCATGGTCTTTCCTCCTTTCCGTGTCCGGTGCCGTCGGGGCGCGGCGTCGGCCGCGTTCGACGGGCCGAGCCCGCCCGCGACCAGCCGCTGACGAACTCATGACGGGGCCGACGTCAGCCGACCTCGACCTCGATGTCGACGGGCACCCCGTTGGTGATGACGTCGAAGACGGCCGACCGCTGACGGGACTGCTCGACGATCTGCCGGAGCACCTCCTCGGGGGCGTCGCCCTTGATGACGAACGACACCGTCACCTGCTCGTAGCCGTTGCGGACGTCCTGGAGCCCGAGGATGCCGTTGAGGTCGATGTCTCCCGTGACGGTGGACCGGACCTCGGTGAGGGTCACCTTGCGGGCCGCCGCGATGTTGGCGATGCCTGCCGTGAGGCAGGCCGCCAGGGCGTGCAGGACGAACTCGACGGGCGTGGGGCCGTTGTCCCTGCCGACGAGCACCGCTGGGTGGTCGGCGTCGAAGACGAACTCCTTCTCGTGCGAACGCTCCTCGCCGACTCCGAAGAAGTCGTGGATCGTCGAGCGGCTGTGCGTGCCCTGCACCCACTGGTTGTGGGCCCGGAACTGGAACGTCGCCGCTGCCGGCATCTGCTTGACGGCGTCGAGGGTGGCGAAGAGCGTGGTCGTGTCGACGCCGTTGCGGTGCGACGTCGTGGGGTTCTCGCTCGTGATGGTCATGGTCGTGCCTTTCTGGTGGTGATGGGTGGGGTTGCCGGAGCTCGGCGGTGCCTCGCTGATCGAGGACAGATGGGTCACGCAGCGACCTCGGTCGCGCGTGGGAGGGGCCTGGCGGCCAGCTCGCCGGCCAGGGTGTCGATGGCGACGGCGAGCTGCTTCTGCAGCTGCAGGAAGCTGCCCTGCACGGGGTAGGTCGCCAGTGCCACGGTGATGTCGAAGACGTCCCTGGCCAGACGATTCCGCTCCTGCTCGTACCTTGCGAGGGCCGTTGCCTCGAGGGCGGGCTCGCACAGGGCCGCGTCGAGGGCCTCGGCCAGCAGCTCGGCGTCCCGGAAGGCGTCGCTGATGCCGTGGCCCGTCACGGCGTCGCGGTGGTAGCCCGCGTCACCGACGAGGGCCCAGCCGGGACCGGCCGCTTGGCGGAAGTGGTTGGGCATGCGGAGCATCCCGCGGACCGGCGAGGTCCTGGCAGCTCCCTCAAGCCTGGCCGCGAGCGTGGGGACGGTCGTCGCCACCAGGTGGCCGAAGGCGTCGTCCGGGCTGCGGTGCAACCGACGGGACGACCGAGCCACGTGCTCCGGGGTGCAGACCCAAATGCAGGCCTCGCCGCCATGGGTCGGGAAGACGCCGGCGAAGGCGTTGTCACCCAGGAAGTGCTCGATCGCCTCCCAGTCACCTGCGTAGTAGGCGTACTGCGCCGCACCGGAGCCGGGACGGACGACCGTGAAAGGCGCGCCCACCGAGCGGGCGATCCGCGAGCTCAGCCCGTCGGCGCCGACGACGTACCTGGCCCGCACCTCGATCGGCCCGTCGGCGTCCTCACCGACGACGCCCACCACGCGGCAGGTCCCGTCACGCCGGACACCGGTCACGCCGACTCCCGTGAGGAGCCGCGCCCCCTCGTGACGGGCCGCCCGCTGCAGCACGTCATCGAGGATGTGACGGCGCGGAGCGAGCAGGAAGTCGACGCCGTGGCGGTCCTTGATCTCGCGCTGGACGAAGCCGAGATCGCTGCTGAACTCGACGCGTCGGATCTGGGGCGCCCCGGTGGCGACGACGGCGTCGAGCACGCCCCAGCGATGCAGCGCCACGATGCCCGACCGGGCGATGACGTGGGTCGAGATCGTGTCGCTCGGAAAGTCGGCCCGGTCGAGGACGAGCACGTCATGGCCGGCCCGGGCGAGCAGCATGGCCGTGGCGGCGCCGGCGCAGCGCGCCCCGACGACGACGACGTCGGCGTCGAGGACGCGGGCTGAGCGGTGGGCTTCGGTGGAAGCGGTGGTCATGGTCTTTCTCCTCATCGGTTCTGCGATGAGGACCACGGTCCCTTCCCTCGAGCCGCCGCTCTAGGACAAAACGTGGACTTCCCGTGGACTCTCCGTGGACTCCCCCTCCGCGAGGAAGGCGTCGATCTCGCGCAGGGCGTGGGCCCACGCCGGCTCGTCGGCGCGCATCAGATGGTTCCGCGAGTCCAGTGGGACCAGACGGCTGCCACGGATGCGGGATGCGTAGGCAACGCTCTGCGAGAACGGGATTCGCGCGTCCTCACGCGCGTGGAGGATCAACGTGGGCAGTGTGAGCTGCGCTGCGACATCTCGGACGTCCAGGTCGAGCAGGACATCGAAGATCCGCACGGCGTTCTCCGCCGAGGTGGTCCGGCGCATGAGCTCGGCGAAGTCGCTCCACAGCTGCGGGGGGACGTCCGGCATGAAGGTCGAGGAGAAGAACAGGCGGAAGGAGTGGCTGTCGCGTCCCCAGCCCAAGCGGATCAGCTCCCGTTGCATCTCGTACTCTGCCCGCTCCTGCGGCGTCCGCACGTGCCTCCCGCCCGTCATGTACGCCCCCACGAGCACGAGCCGACTCACCCTCTCGGGATGCCGCTGCGCGTAGGCGACGGCAACGGCACCTCCCTGGGAGACGCCCAGGAGCGGGAAGCGCTCGAGCCCCAGCTCGTCGACGACGGTCTCCAGATCACGCACGAACGCCTCGAAGGAGATCTCCGCCGGATCGTGGTCGGAGAGCCCGCAGCCACGCTCGTCGTAGCGCACGAGCATCCTGTCTCGAGACAGGCCCTCCATCCAGTGTCGCCAGACGGGGCTCTCCCAGTCGTAGTCGAGACGGGTGATCCAGTGCGCAGCCCGCACGAGCGGGGGGCCCACTCCGGCTGTCGCATAGGCGACTCGGACGCCGTCAGCCGTGGTGCAGAAGCGGATCTGTTGCTCCAGCCGTCGGACGGCGGGCGCCGGTGAGCGCTGGGTGGACGCAGACCGGCCAGGCTCCACGGTCACGTCCGCCACCCAGCGGTAGCCGCGCCCGTGCACGGTCTTGATGTGCGACTGGTGGATGCCGTCATCACCCACGACCTGGCGTGCCACCTTGATCCGGCTGGTCAGCGTCGACTCGCTGACGAAGCGGTCACCCCAGATCGTGTCGAGCAGCTCGGTCTTCGGCACGACCCGCTCCCGGTTGAGCACGAGGTGGCTGATGACGTCGAAGACCTGCGGCTGGACGTGGAGCGCCTCTCCGCCGCGTTCGAGCAGGAACCGGTCGGTGTCGAGCACGAGGTCCCCGAAAGCGAACCGCACACGAGAGATTCTCGCAGGTCATCCAGGCCGTGCCCATTGACCAACCCCATTGACCAACCCCATTGACCAAACCCATGACCAACCCACTGACCAACCCACTGACCAACCCACTGACCAGCCGACCCGGTGCTCCCCGTCGACGTTCAGCTGCGTGAGCCGTCCGAAGGCGCGTCCTCGGCGAGGAAGCGGTCGATCTCGCGCAGGAAGTGCTCCCACGCTGGTTCGTCCGGCTGCATCAGGTGGTTGCGCGTGTCGAGGGGCACGAGGCGGCTTCCTCGAATGCCGCTGGCGAGTTCGAGCCCCTGCCGGAACGGGATTCGCAGGTCCTGACGACCGTGCAGGATCAACGTCGGGACGGTGATCTGCGACAGCCTGGCACTGACGTCCATGGCGGTGGACACACGGTTGAGCCGGAACGCGTTCTGCGCAGACGTCGTTCGCCGCATCAGCACGGCGAAGTCGCTCCACAGCTGAGGGGGTGCATCGGCCATGAAGGTGGAGGAGAAGAAGACGCGGAAGGAAGGGTCGTCGCGTCCCCACCCGATGCGGATCAACTCGCTCTGCAGCTCTGCCTCGTGACGCTCCTCCGGGGTGGTCGCCCGGGCAAGCCGCCCCTTGACGAACGTCCCCACGAGCACGAGGTGGGAAACGCGCTCGGGGTGGCGGGCGGCATACTCGATCGCCACGGGGCCGCCCTGGGAGACTCCCATGAGCGGGAAGCGCTCGAGCCCCACCTCGTCGACAACCGTCTCGAGGTCTCGGACGAACGCCTCGAACGAGATGTCCTCGGGGTCGGGGTCCGACAGCCCGCAACCCCGCTCGTCGTAGCGCACCAGCATGCGGTCCTGAGAGAGACCATCGAGCCAGTGCCGCCAGATCGGACTCTCCCAGTCGTAGTCGAGGTGCGTGACCCAGTGGGCCGCCCGGACGAGGGGAGGCCCCTGTCCGACCGTCGCGTACGCGACGCGCACGCCGTCCGAGGCAGTGCAGAAGCGGATGTGCTGCTCGAGCCGTCTGACGTCAGGCGTCGGTGCGCGCAGGGTGGGTGTCGCGGCCCCGCCGGGCTCCACGGTCACGTCTGCGACCCAGCGGTAGCCTCGCCCGTGCACGGTCTTGATGACCGACTGCATGATGCCGTCGTCACCGACGACCTGCCGCGCGGCCTTGATGCGGCTGGTCAGCGTCGACTCGCTGACGAAGCGGTCACCCCAGATCGTGTCGAGCAGCTCGGTCTTCGGCACGACGCGCTCCCGGTTGAGCACGAGGTGGCTGAGGACGTCGAAGACCTGCGGCTGGACGTGCAGCGACGTCCCACCGCGTTCGAGCAGGAAGCGGTCGGTGTCGATGACGACATCCCCGAAGGAGAACCGCACCCGCGACATTGTCGCAGGCAGCGCGCCCGTGGCACAGGCAAACGCGACTGCACCGCTGCGGTATGCCGTGCGGCCGGCCCACGCACCGGCCGCACGGTTCACATCTGGTCGGGCGCCTCGAGGCCGAGCAGGTCGAGACCCGTCGTCATGACCCGGAAGACGACGGCGCACAGCGAGAGGCGCGACTCGCGCACGTCGTCGCTGTCGGCCTTGAGCACGGGGCAGTTCTCGTAGAACGCCGAGAAGGACTGCGCGAGCTCGAAGAGGTAGGCGCACAGCCGGTGCGGCTCGTACTCGTCGCCCACCTCGGCCACGACGTCGCCGAAGCCGAGCAGGTGCTGGGCGAGGGCCCGCTCCTGCGGCTCGCCGACGCGGATCGGGGCGCGCTGGTCGGCCGGGTCCATCGCGACCTGCCGGAAGATCGAGCGGATCCGCGCGACGACGTACTGCAGGTACGGCCCCGTGTTGCCGGTCAGGGCGACCATGCGGTCGAGGTCGAAGACGTACTCGCTGTTGTGCGCCACGGAGAGGTCGGCGTACTTCACCGCGCCGATGCCGATCTGGCGGGCGATCGTCGCCTTGACCGCGTCGTCGAGGTCGGGCCTGGCCTCGTCGATGACGGCGCGGGCCTTCTCGACGGCCTCGTCGAGCAGCATCATGAGCCGCAGCGGCTTGCCAGAGCGGGTCTTGAGGATCTTGCGGTCCTCACCGAGCACGTTGCCGATCTGCACGTGCACCGGCACGACGTCGTCGGGCAGCCAGCCGGCCTTGCGGGCGGTGTCCCACACCATGTTGAGGTGCAGGGCCTGCGGAGCCCCGATGACGTAGAGCACGCGGTGGGCCTTGAGGTCGTGCACCCGGTAGCGGATCGTCGCGAGGTCGGTCGTGGCGTAGCCGTAGCCACCGTCGGACTTGCGGATGATGAGCGGCACGGGCTTGCCCTCGCGGCCGGTGTAGCCGTCGAGGAAGACGCAGAGGGCGCCGTCGGACATCGTCGCGATGCCGGCCGCCTCGAGCTCGTCGCAGAGCGAGCCGAGCACGGCGTTGTAGGTCGACTCGCCCGCGAGGTCGAGGTCGGTCAGCGTGATGCCGAGGGTCGAGTAGACCTTGTTGAAGTAGGTCTTCGAGAGGTCGACGAGCTCCTGCCAGAGGGCGAGGGTGTCGGGGTCGCCGGCCTGGAGCGCGACGACCCGGGTGCGAGCGCGGGTGTTGAAATCGCCTGCGCTGCCTGCCGGCTCGGCCTTCTCGGCGAGGTCGAACTTGACTCGGGCGGCCTGGTAGAAGGCGTTGGGGTCGGTGACGAGCAGCTCGGCCTCGGCGGAGTCCTTGCCGACGTCGAGGAGGTGCTCGATGAGCATGCCGAAGGGGGTGCCCCAGTCGCCGATGTGGTTCTGCCGCACGACGTTGTGGCCGAGGTGCTCGAGGGTGCGGGCGAGGGCATCGCCGACGACCGTCGTGCGCAGGTGCCCGACGTGCATCTCCTTGGCCACGTTGGGCGCGGAGTAGTCGATGGGGATGTTCTCGCGCTCCTGGAGCGGCACCCCGGTGCGCTCGTCGGCGGCGACCTCCTGCAGGAGCGCGGCGAGCCAGGCATTCGAGAACGTCAGGTTGATGAAGCCCGGGCCGCTCACCTCGACCGCATCGCACACACCGTCGACGTCGAGCGCGTCGACGATCTTCGCGGCGACCTCGCGCGGCGGCATACCGACCTGCTTGGCGAGCGCCAGCGCGGCGTTGACCTGCACGTCGGCGAACTGCGACGGGCGCAGCACCGGGTCGGCCTCGCGAAAGGACTCGCCGAGCGCGGCGGCGATCGCGGACTGGACCCTGGGCGTGAGCGCGACGAGCGGTGAAACCATGCGGGCAAGTCTAGGTGCGGGCCGACGGTGGTCGCGCCGCCGTTTCTCGCGCCACGGGGGCACGACGACGGGCAGGTCGCGCGTGGCGACCTGCCCGTCGGGGTGTCGAGCCGGCCCGGTGGGCCCGGGCGGCTACTCGCCCTGCTTGCGGAAGCCCGCGCGCCGCGCCGACTCCTCGTTGTAGAACCAGACGTCCGGCTGCGCGTCGTCGTAGCCCTCGTCGCCGGGGAGCAGGAACGTGTTGCCGTCACGGCTCGCCTTGACCTCGTGGCCGAGCGGCTGCACGCCCCCCTCGAGTGGCGCCGCCGACCCGATGCCGAAGCCGCCGTCGACGACCTCCTCGAAGGTCGAGACCCGCGGCCCCGACTGCTGCGGCTCGTCGTGGACGGAGTCGTCTGAGACGTCGGAGTCGTCGGCGTGGTCCGCACCGCCGTCGATCTCGGTCTCCGTCGACGGGTCCATGCGAGAGCCGAGCGCGCCCTCGGTCGCCTGCCCCTCCTCGGCGCCGGTCTGCGGGTCGGTCTCGGGCTCGGGCGCGGGCGTGCCCGAGGTCGTCGCCCACGGCTGGCCGCGGTGGTCGCCCGGATCGTCGTCGGGCGTGCCCTGCTCGCTCACGTAGTCGGCACGGTCCTCGAGCGCCGGCACCGAGACGGTCTCCTCGGTGTCGTCGCGCACGAGCAGCCCGTGGTCGTCGTACTCCGGCTCCACCGGACCCTGGTCGGCGTCGGTGCCTGAGGGCGCGGTGTCGTCGGAGGGCGCCGCATCGGTGCCTGAGGGCGCGGTGTCGTCGGAGGGCGCCGCATCGGTCCGGTCGTCCTCGTCGTCGCTGCGTGCTGCCCAGCCGACGGCCGCACCCGTGCCGGCCGCTGCTGCTGCACCGGTCGCCGAGGAGCCTTCCCAGTCGGTCTCGCTCGTCGCCCGGGCCGTGGACTCGTCGCGAGCCGTCTCATCGCGGGCCGTCTCGTCGCGGGCCGTCTCGTCGCGGGCCGTCTGGTCGCGAGCCGTCTCGTCGCGGGCCGTCTCGTCGCGGGTGGTCGTGTCGTCGTTGCTCACGTCGTCCCTGCTCTCGTGGGGGGTGTGGTCAACGGTCTCCGTACCCACCGTCGAGTCGTCCCACGCCGAGTCCGTCGACGCGTCAGCCGTCTCGGCCTCCTCGTGAGAAGCATTGGTGGCGAAGGGGTTCTCCGCGTCGGCGAGGTCGGGCTCGTCGTCGTCGCGCAGGAAGGGCGCCGAGGCTGCCGCGGCGGCGGCGCCGGTCGCCACGACCGGAGCAGCGTGGGCGGCGCCTTCGGGGTCCTGTCCGGGGAGGCGCTGTCCCGACTCGTCGAGCCGGTAGCCCTCGGCATCGGTGCGCACGTCGGGGTCGATGAGGTCGGCGTTGCGCTCGAGCTCGACGAGCGACGACTGGGCCTCCGCGGCCTCCGCGGCGTGCTTCTGGGCGTGCTCCTCGAGGCGGCGCGCCTCGGCAGCCTTCTCCTGCGCCTGCTCCTCCAGCTGCCGGGCCTCGGCTGCCTTGCGCTCGGCCTCGGCCGCCGTGCGCTCCGCCTCGGTGCGTGCATCCGCGGCGATCGCGCCCGTCACCGATGCGCGGTCGGCGGTCTGCTGCAGGTGCGGCGCGTGCTCGTCGATCCGAGCCCGCAGCTCGCCTGCCTCGAAACGCCGGTGCTCCAGCTCACGACGCTTCCTCGCGTTCATGAAGAGACTGATGATCACTGCGACGACGACAACGACGACGACGATCGCCAGGATCAGCTTGGTGGTGTCCGACATTCCATTCCCCTTCGGGTCAACGGTCCTCACGACCACTTCCCCCGAAACCTACTGCCCGGGAGGCCCTCCCGGCACAGCGGCACCGCCCCGGTTCACGGGGGTGCATACCCACGGCCCGGCGCGGTGCACGCGGTCGACCTCAGAGCAGGCCCAGCCGCTCGGCCGTCACCTCCCGCATCTCGACCTTGCGGATCTTGCCCGTCACGGTCATCGGGAACTCCTCGACGATCTCCACGTAGCGCGGGATCTTGTAGTGGGCGAGCTGACCCGTGCAGAACTCTCGCAGCGACTCGGCGGTGAGCGGTGCCGCGCCCTCCTTCATCCGGATCCACGCACAGAGCTCCTCGCCGTACTTCGCGTCGGGCACCCCGATGACCTGGGCGTCGAGGATGTCGGGGTGGGTGTAGAGGAACTCCTCGATCTCGCGCGGATAGACGTTCTCGCCGCCTCGGATGACCATGTCCTTGATGCGGCCGGTGATCTCGACGTACCCGTCGTCGTGCATGACACCGATGTCGCCGGTGTGCATCCACCCGTCCTCGATGGCCTCGGCCGTCTTGTCCGGCTGCTCCCAGTAGCCGAGCATCACGGAGTAGCCCTTGGTCATGAACTCGCCGGCCTTGCCCCGCGGCAGCGTCTCGCCCGTCACCGGATCGGCGATCTTGATCTCGAGGTGCGGCCCGACCCGCCCGACCGTTCCCACCTTCTGGTCGAAGGTGTCGTCGGTGCGGTTCTGGGTCGAGACCGGCGAGGTCTCGGTCATGCCGTAGCAGATCGTCATCTCCTCGATGCCCGAGGCGATGAGCTTCTTCATCAGCTCTGCGGGACAAGGAGATCCGGCCATGATGCCGGTGCGCACGGTCGACAGGTCGTAGTCCGCGAAGTTCGGCAGGTTCCACTCGGCGATGAACATCGTCGGCACGCCGTAGAGCGAGGTGACCTTCTCGTCCTGGGTGGCCTGCAGCGTCACCGCCGGGTCGAAGCCCGGGGCAGGGATCACCATGCAGGCGCCGTGGGTCGTGCAGGCGAGGTTTCCCATGACCATGCCGAAGCAGTGGTAGAACGGCACCGGGATGCACACCCGGTCGGCCTCCGTGTAGTCGCAGAGCTCGCCGACGAAGTAGCCGTTGTTGAGGATGTTGCGATGGCTGAGCGTCGCACCCTTCGGGAATCCCGTTGTGCCAGAGGTGTACTGGATGTTGATCGGGTCGGTGTTCTTCAGACCTGCCTGTATGCCGCTCAGCTCGCTCTCCGACACCTCGTCGGCCCGGGCGAGCAGCTCGTCCCAGTCGGACGTGCCGATGTAGATGACGCGCTCGAGGCCATCGACCTCGTCACGCACCTCGTCGACCATCTGGCGGTAGTTGCTCGTCTTGAATGACTCGGCTGAGATCAGCGTCGAGATGCCGGCCTGGCCGAGGACGTACTGCAGCTCGTGCGACCGGTAGCTGGGATTGATGTTGACGAGGACCGCGCCCATCTTGGCGGTCGCGAACTGCACGAGCGTCCACTCCGAGCAGTTGGGGGCCCAGATGCCCACGCGGTCGCCGGTCTTGACCCCGACGGCGAGCAGAGCGCGAGCGAGCCGGTCGACGTCAGCCCGCAGCTCGGCATACGTCCAGCGGCGACCCTGGGCGACGTCGACGAGTGCCTCACGGTCACCGAAGCGGCGCACGGTGTCGTCGAAGTTGTCGCCGATGGTCTGCTCGATGAGGGCCGGCTCGGACTCGCCACGGGTGTGCGAGAGCGTCGGGTCGAGGGTCTCGAGCGGAGCGTCGGTCATCGGTGGCCTCTCGGGCGTGCGGCGGTGGACGGGCCCTGGACGGGTCTCACCACACCCAACTCCGGGCTCGCCCGTGGCGCAAGAGAGAGGCGCCGAAGTGGAGCGAACTCACATCCCCATCACGGAGAACCGGGCAGGTGCTCTCCGCGGTGTATCTCGTAGGCGCGCGCCTGCCCCGGCGACTCCGGGTCGTCGATGATCGGCTCGTCCTTCATGAACTGCCGGATGACGTTGGCGAGCTCGCCCGGGTGGCTGAAGTTGATGGCGTGCGCCGCACCGTCGATGACGACGAGCAGCACCGAGTTCGCCGTGCGTCCGGCGACCTCCTTCACCCGCGCGGGGCCCGGCATCAGCGGGTCCGACCTGCCGAGGACGACGAGGGTCGGCACGTCGATCTCGAGAAGGCGCTCGAGGGCGGGGAACTGCGTCAGGGCCCGGAAGAGGCGCATCGTGCTCGGCACCCCGAAGCGCAGGTAGTCGGGCACCGCGACCTTGATGAGGCTTGGCGGCTCTCGCACCGAGTCGACCATCAGCTGCCCGAGCGCCCTGCCGAGCGGCTGGTTGTGCAGACCCCCGGCGGGGGCGACGAGGACCGCTCGCTCGAGTCGCTCGGGGTAGTGGTACGCGAAGTCGCAGATGACCGCGCAGCCCATCGAGTTGCCGACCATCGTCGTCGTGGCGACCTGCCGCTCGTCGAGGAAGGAGGCGGCGGCGTGGGCCAGCCCTTCGACCCCGAGGGGAGTCGGGCTGCGGCCGCTCCGACCGAAGCCGGGCAGGTCGGGCACCAGGGTGTGGAAGTCGTCTGCCAGCAGCTCGGCCGTCGGCACGAGGTAGCTGCCGGAGAGCCCGAAGCCGTGCAGGTGCGTCATCGTCGACGCCCCGGGCGGCCCGGGTGACTCGCGGTAGTGCAGCTTGACCCCGTCGACGGTGGTCCAGCGCTGAGCCAGGGCCGATGGCCGACCCGGGCGACGCCGGAGCCTCAGGCGGTGGCGCGTCGCGGCGGGTGCAGCGTGGCCGGTGTCGCCAATGTCGTCGGGCACCTCGGGACCCCTCCCTCTCGGATCACCCGATCCTCACTCTTGCCACCCGTGGCTAGCGTCACCCCCGGCGGGTGACTTGCACTGGGGCGAGACACCGGCTGCGCTGTGCCGACGTGCTGCGGGGCCGTCTTCTGCCAGAACAGTGCATTGCTTCGGGCGTCCGGTCAGCCAATCGGGGGTGACTCGACCAGGCCGAGGGCCCGGGCGCGGTCGACGGTTTCGTCGCGAGTGGTGGTGCCGAGCTTGCGGTAGGTGGCCAGCGCGTGGGTCTTCACGGTGTTCTTCGAGACGAAGAGGTGCTCGCCGATCTGCGGGAGGGTCAAGCGACTCGGTAGGTACTGGAGGACCCGAAGCTCAGCCGGTGTCAGCGTTCCGGGGGAGATTCCCTCGGCGCGAACGTTCCGTAGCAGCGTCTCGGTCCTGACGAGGAAGTCCTCGAGCAGGGAGCCCGTGAGATCCGCTGTCATGTGGCTCCTGGCTTCAGTGCACAGCATGCGAGCCAGAGCGCCGTCGTCGAGCAGGAGAGCCACCCGGGTCTGGACCAGGGGTCCGGCGACAGCGAACCACGGGGCGATCTGGCGCACCTGGCCGGAGAGCCGGAGCGCCGTGCCCAAGGTCACCCGCGCGTCGTCCTTGCTTCCCCGCGCCGCCTGCAACAGGGCCGTCGCGGTGATGCACATGGCGGAGGTGGCGAGGCGCTGGAGCTGGTGCCGGTGCACGAGATCACCAGCCCGGGCGATGAGCGGCGCCCCACGAGCCCAGTCCTCTCCCATCAGGGCCACGAGGCCCTGCCAGGCCAGAGCATTGGCCTCGATGACGTGCACTCCCAGCGCGTGGGCCAGTCGTTCGGCCTCCATGAGGCTCGCCAGGCCCTCCTCGATGTGGCCGGTCAGGGTGAGAGCCACGCCCTCGTTGTGGAACGCCGCGGCCCGGAAGCCCGAATCGTGGGGGAGGCACTTCTGGATGCCACGACACAGCTCGATCGTGCCCTGCAGCCCTCGATTGCCGACGAGGACGTAGATGGCTGCGAGAGAGGCCGAGTAGGCGTCGCTCCCGGCACGCTGAGGCCAGTCCGGGCCGGCGTGCTCGTCGGCGGTCAGCAGCCAGCGCGTCATGCGGGCCGGGTCACCGGACTGCAGCCCCAGCCACGCCGCCGAGAGGGTGAGCCACGGGTCCGAGGCGATCTGGCGCTCGTCGAGGGCCGCGAGCCACGTGCGCAGTCGGTCAGGATGACCGGAGGCGATGCACGCGGGCACCCCTGCCCAGACCAGGCGGCTCACCAGGGGCAGGTCGCCAGCCGCCTGAGCGTGCCGGATGGCGGCGTCCCAATCGCCGGCTGCCTCGTACCAGCTGCTCGCCCGCCGGTGCAGCTCCGGCTCGAGCCACGGTTCCTGCTCCGTGAGCTCGACCCGCAGGGCGTCCACGAGCAGGTGGTGGTAGCGATAGTGCTTGCCGCTGCCGTCGAGGGGGACGACGAGCTGCAGCCGTTGCGCCAGGTCGGCGAGCAGGCGCGCGGAGTCCTGCCGAGAGACCAGGGCATCGCAGAGGTGGACGTCGAGCTCGTCGACGACCGAGGTGCGCCGGAGGAACTCGCGAGTCCGGGGGCGCAGGCCGGTGAGCACCTCAGCGCGCAGGTAGTCGAGCACGTAGCGGTCGGAGCCGGTGGGAGTGACGACGGGCGTGGGTTCGCTGCCGCGGCTGGCGGCCAGGGCCATGAGGTAGAGCCCCACGGGCCAGCCCTCGCAGCGATCGATGAGGGCGCCTGCTTCGTCCTCGGCCAGCGCGACGCCCATCGTCGAGAGCAGGTGGCGGCTCTCGTCGTCGCGGAAGGCGAGGTCCGAGGGGCCGATCTCGACCATTCGTCCTTCGGAACGCGTGCGGGCGACCCATTGCGGCAGTGCAGACCGGCTGAGCAGAGCCAGCTGCGAGCCTGGAGGGATGCCCTCGGCAACGGCCTGAAGGACCGCATGACAATCGGGCTCGGTGAGGAGGTGGACGTCGTCGACCACCAGCACATAGCGACCCTGCGGCTGGAGCGCGAGGCGGGTGAGCGCGGGCAGCGTGACCGCCGAGAATCGCGGCTCGGCGCCTGTGAGCACCGTGCGGGTGTCTTCCGTGTCGGCTCCCAGGGACTGCAGCGCGTCGACCAGTCGAAGCGCAAGCACCGCGGGGTCGTTCATGAACCGGGCGACCCGGACAGTGGCATGGGGCCGTCGATCGTCCTCAGCCCACTGTGCCGCCAGGGTGGTCTTGCCGAAACCGGCTCCGGCCCTGATGACCACGAGCGGCTGCGCGCCCCCCTGCGCAAGCCGCGACAGCAGTGGCCCGCGTCGGACGCGGACGTTGGCGGTCGCTCTTGCTGTGAGTCTGCCTTCGGGCACGTCGCGATCGTACGGCCATGGCCGAACGGGCGTGGGCGAGTTGCGTGGCCCGACGGGTGTCAGAACGGCACACGGGAGATCGTGGCCCGAGGATGACCTCAGCGCACCGTGCTGCCCGTCCCGGGTGAGCAGTTCTCGGGTGCGTAGTTTCCGCTGATGGTGAAGTCCTCACACGTGAGCAGCCGTGGGTGCTGGGTGCCGAGACCGAAGGACACCAGCATGAGCAAGGACACCACGATCGCGGCGGCCAGTGCTCGCTTGCCGCGAAGGCGCTCCGCTCCCGGGATGAGCAGGCGCACCAGGATCGCCGCCATGGCCGGCAGCCCCACCACGGTGATGACGACCCCGAACCAGAAGAGCACCTGGTAGATGCCCGAGGTCCCACCCACCGGCAGGATCCAGGCGAGCACGACCCACAACGATGGCAGCAGCAGTGCGAGCACCTGGGGTCGGGCCCAGATCCGCGGCCCCTTGGAGACCCCGAGGGCGAGGAACACCGAGGTGGCCGTCGCCCACAAGGACAGGTGCTGCTCGAAGAAGACGACGCCGTAGACACCCATGGTGAAGGCCGGCCACGACCCCAGGGCTGCGCCGGCCAGGCACGCGGCCGCGAGCTGGCGGCCCTCGCCGTCGAGGAGGCCGATGCTCTTGGGCGCCTGCTCCTCGGCCGGAGGGGTCGGGTCGGTGGTCACGGGGTTTCCACCGCCTCGGGGGCGGGCCGGTGCGCAGGAACCGGTCGCGCGTCAGTCCGGGGTGGGTGACCTGACTCGTCTGTCGTGGCGGGTGTCCTGGCCGTGTGAGGGACGGCGCCGAAGATGCCTTCCTTCTGCAGGCGCCCGAACGCGTTGACGCCGGCCGAGGTCAGTGGCGCGGCCAGGATGGCTCCCATGACGCCGAAGAGCATGGTGGCGGTCGTCACGGCGAGCAGGACGGCGAGAGGGTGCAGCCGCAGCCGAGTGCCGAACGCGAACGGCTCGACGAGGTTCTGGATGGTGTTGTTCGCGAGAAGGACGATGGCGAGCATGGCGAGGGCGTCCCCCAGCCCACCTGAGCCGTACGCGATGAGGGTGGCGAAGGCGCCGGCCACGAAGGCACCGAGGTAGGGCACGTAGCTCGTCACGAACGACACGAGGGCGATCGTGCCGGCGAGGGGCACGCCGAGCACCCAGGCGCCGACGAGGACCACTGCCGCGTTGGCCGCACCGATGATGGTCAGGCCCATGGCGTACCCGCGAAAGGCGAGGACGGTGTCGTCGAGGATGCTGCGGCCGACCGGAGCAGGCAGACCGAGGTGTCCGGCGGTCCAGCCCGTGATCTGTGACCAGTCCTTGAGGAGGAACAGCAGCATGAAGAGGGCGAGCACGCACCCGACGACGAAGCCGCTCGCCGAGCTGAACAAGGACCCGATGACCCCGTGGAGGAGCAGGCTGACGACCCCCTGCACGAGAGCCGGAAGCTCGCTGGTTCCCTCGGCGGCACCGGTGGCCGCGGTGTCGGCCTGTTGCAGGGAGCTGTCGACCTGAGCCATGATCTCGTCGCTCTGGCTGACCAGCCCGGCAATGATGACCGCGACCACGGCAACGACCAGGGCCAGGCTGGCGATGAGCACGAGGGTGGCGCCGAGCCACCGAGGAACCCGCCACCGCTCGAGGCGGTCGGTCAGCGGCACCAGCAGCGCCGCCAGCACGGCCGCAACCACGAGCGGTATCGCGACCTCGGCGACCAGGGCGGTGAGCAGCAGGGCGAGGGCCAGCACACACGCCACGCCCAGGATGAGCCACGCGGCCACACCCACGGATCGCAGCCACGGGGTCGTCGGCGCGGACGCGATGCCTCGCTGGGCGGCGGCCGCCACTCGGCCCGGGCCGGCTTCACCCGTGTGGACCTTGCCCATGGAACCCTCCCGCTAGTCCGAGATGAGCGCGTCGGCCCACCACGCCGGCGGGGGCTTCGGCGCCGACATCGGCGGGCCGGTGACCTTCGTCGGGCCCACCACGGGCCACGCGTAGGGGTCGATGGTGACCTGCCCCGTGGTGATGCCGTCCTTGGTGATGGTGAAGCGGGTGAGGTCCTGCGCGATGGTGACGGGTCCGTCGTAGCGCGTGCGCATGTCGGTCATCACGGGCCCGACCGTCTCGTGGTCGACGGCCAGGTGCCACATGACCGACATCCGCGCGCCGGCACGGGCGAACACGCCACCCACGGCCGCCGGGCTGGTGTGCACCCCGTTGACGATCTGCTCGGCGAAGGGCAACGGGACGCCAGCCTTCGTGGCGTAGACGCTCGCGGAGGGGAACGTCTCGTGGATGAGCAGGTCGGCCCCGTCACAGGCGTGCACCAGGGTGTGGCTCGGCCGGGTGTCGCCGGAGAAGACGACGCTCAACCCGTTGTAGTCGACTCGGTACCCGACGGCTCCGTTGAGGATGTGGATGACGGGAAACGACGAGACCTGAACGCCGTTGCGGTCGTACACGATCGACGTGGTTTCGAAGGGCACCTCGTTGACCTCGGTGTGCGCGCCGGACTGACCGGGGTGCCCGCACAGCGACTCCATGTCCCAGGCGTGCGCGGTTTCGAGGTGTTGGGCATAGGCGCGGGTCCCCAGCTCGGGCCGCTCGCCGCCGGGACCCCAGAGCTCGACCGGATCACGGCGGCCGGCCTTTGCGAGGCTCCACACCAGGGTCGGTACGTCGCCGACATGGTCGGCGTGCAGGTGCGTCAGGAACACCTTCGTGGTGTCGGTGACCGGCAGGTGCAGGCCGTTGAAGTTCGCCAGCGCCCCGGACCCCAGGTCGAAGAAGAAGAAGTCTCCCTGCTCGTTCCCGACCTCGATGAGAACGGATGCGGAGGCTTGGGAACGGTTGACGAAGGGGTCGCCGCTGCCGAGGATCGTCACCCGGATGGCCCCGTCGGGCACGGCCCCGCCCCCGACCACGTCCGTCGGCTCCGGGCCGCCTCTCGGCTCTCCCACGACAGGCGTGGTGGTGAGCGATGCTCCCCCGTCGTACGCCAGCTCGGTCAGGTCGTTGATCTCGTGGTTCATCGCAGGTTCCCTTCGGTGTGGAGTGTGGTCATCGTCGTTGCCGATCAGTGAGGGCGTCCGCGACCGACGGATACGCGCTTTTCATCCCGGCCAGCGACTCGAGCGACAGCCGTGAGGCGTACTCGCGGACCCGCGTGTGGACCGCCGCGAAGAGCACCTCGACTCCGGCTGCCTGCACGTCGTCGAGGAACCGGGCGAGCACCGTGGCTGCCGTCACGTCGATCTCGTACGTCGCCTCGAAGTCGAGGACGAGGAGGTCGGGCTGGGGGCGGCTGGCGCGGATGTCGTGTCTCAGCTGCTCGATCACCGGGTCGACGTTCGCGAAGACGAGCGGCCCGTCCACGCGGACGACGAGCGCGCCCGGCACCCCCACCGCCTCCGGGAAGGCCTCGATGTCGACGAACCCGCGGTCGGGGTGCCGCCCGAGGAGCGCGACGTGCGGCTGGCCCAGGCGCTGGAGGAGCAGGACGAGGCTGAGGACCAGGCCGATGATGATCCCGGCGGTCACGTCGATGAGCACGACACCGAGGAAGGCCGAGAGCGCGAGCCAGAAGTCGGGCACGCGGATCTGACGCAGCCGCCAGATCGGGCGCGGCCGGATCGTCCCCGCCACGGCGTGGATGACGATCGCACCGAGCACCGGCTCGGGCAGCGTGGCGAAGACCCCGGTGAGGAGGAGGACGGTGAGCACCACGAGGACAGCGGTGGCGACGAACGCGAGGGGTGACTTCGATCCGCTGCTCTCGGCGGCCGCCGACTTCGACAGGCTGCCGGCGGGCGGGAAGCCCTGCAGCACCCCGGAACCGACCGAGGCAGCACCGTAGGCCAGCAGCTCCCGGTTGGCGTCGACCGTGGTGCCGTCCTTGGCGGCATACGCCTTGACGACGGCAAGGCTCTCGGCAAAGGCCACGATGACAACGGTCAGGGCGCCGGGTACGAGGGCGAGGACGTGATCGACGGTGAGGCCGCTCCACGGGACGAATGCGAAGCCCGCAGGGATCTCGCCGACAACGGCCACGCCCTTCTCCTCGAGCGACAGTGCCGGCACGAGGAGGATCGAGACGACGACGACCACGAGAGACGCTGGGACCTTCGGCGCCACGCGCTCCAGCAGGAACAGGACGGCGAGCGCACCGAGGCCGAGCACGAGCGAGGCAACACCCCAGCTGCCGACCTCGCGCAGAAGGCCCCCCAGCTGCTGGACCGTGTTCCCCTCGGGTTTCTCGAGCCCGACCAGCTTCGGAAGCTGCCCCACGGCGATGAAGAGACCGAGGCCGACGATGAAGCCGTCGAGCACCGGTTCGGCGAACAACCGGGCCAGGAAGCCCATGCGCAGCAGCCCCAGGACGATGAAGGTGAGCCCGACGAGCAGGGAGAGGACAGCCGTGAGCAGGATGTAGTCATCGCCTCCCGCCATCGCGAGGGGCGCAACCACGGTGGCTGTCAGGGCGCAGACGGTCGAGCTCGGCCCGACGAAGAGCCGGGAGGAGCCGCCGAACCAGGCGTACCCCAGCACGGCCAGCGGGACGGCATACAGCCCGAACTGCGGTGGGACCCCCGCGATCGATGCGTAGGCCATGGCCTCCGGGACGACGAGCGCCCACAAGGTCAGGCCGGCGACCACGTCTTTCGACAGCCACTTCCGGCGGTAGCCCGAGAGCCACGGGGGTGGCCGGAGCGACGTGAGTGGGCGGGCCTCGGCCTGCTCGCCTAGCTGACTCATCGGCACTCCTCCTCTCGTTCCTCAGTCTTCAGCGGCGTGATGCCGCAGGGCCTCCTCCAGCGAGGATGATCAACGGGTCACGAGGAGGTGTCTCGCTCGCGCACCGTGCAGGCGTCGACGGCGGCAGTGACCGTGCCGTGGAAGTGGTCGAGCCCGATGACGGTCTCGAGGTCGACGGCGGCGAGGCGGTCGCGCAGCTCGACGGTGACGCGGGCGAGGTGGAGCTCGATGTTGCGTTCGCGCAGACCGTCGATGATCTCGCGGAGGGCGACCTCTGCGCTCGCGTCGATGTCGCTGATGAAGGACGCGTCGAGGATGACGTGCCGAACGGGTTTCGGGGCGCCGTCGACGGCGGCCCAGAGACGCCGCTTGAAGAAGTGGGCGTTGGCGAAGAACAGCCGGTCCTGGATGCGGTAGACGACTACTCCGGGCGTGATGCCGGCGTCGGGGTGGTCGCCCACGTCGGCATAGCGGTCCTCTTGCTCGGACCAGCCGAGCACGGCATCTGCGGGTCGGGCTGCGCGACGGATGATGTCGGCGACCGAGAGCACCACCGCCACGATGATGGCTTGGAGCACGCCCACCATGACCACGCAGGCGACGGTGATCGCGGCGATGACCACCTCGACGCGGCTGCTGCGGGCCAGCTCCTTCCACTGTGCGACATCGATCAGCTTGGCCGACGCGTAGACGATGACCGCCCCCAGCACCGCGGAGGGCAGGTACTGGATGGGGCCGGTGAGGAACAGCAGGATGACGGCGATGGTGGCGGCCGAGGCGATTCCGCTCACCTGACTGGTCGCCCCCATGTCGTCGTTGACCGCTGTTCGCGACCCGCTCGTCCCCACCGGGATTCCTTGCGAGACACCGGCAGCGAGCTGGACCGTGCCGAAGGCCAGCAGCTCCTGGTTGGCGTCGACGGTCTCGTGGTGCCGGGCGGCGAACGACCGAGAGGTGAGGATGGAGTCGGAGAAGGCCACGAGGAAGACGGCCACCGCGGCAGCAGCCAGGGCGGCCAGGTCGGACGCCGAGACGTCGGGCACCTCGAGGCTGGGGAGCCCGCTCGGGACCTCGCCGGTGACCGACACACCTCGGCTGGCGAGGTCAAGGGCCCACGACACCGCGATGCCGAGGACCACCAGCACGAGCGCACCGGGGAAGCGCTTGTTGACCCGACCCGCCACGACCAGCAGCGCGACGGACAGGGCACCCACGAGCACCGTGGTCCAGTTGGCGTCGCCGACGTGGGCCAGGACGTCCGCGGCTTCGCGGATCGCGCCGTCCGCGTCGCTGGAGACACCCAGAAGCTTTCCCAGCTGTCCGAGGATCAGCACGATGGCCACGCCGGTGATGTAGCCGACGAGCACGGCCTGGGAGAAGTAGTCGGCGATCCAGCCGAGCCTGGCGAGCCGGGCGACGAGGAAGACGCCACCCACCAGGAGCGCGAGCATGGCGGCCAGTGCCGTGTACTCCGGGCTGCCCGCCGCGGCCAGTGGCGCGAGCGCGGTGGCGACGAGCAGGGCGACCGTCCCCTCCGGCCCGACCACGACCCGCGGCGCGGACCCGAAGAACGCGTACGCGAGTACGGGGAGCAGCAGGGAGTAGAGCCCGGCGCTCACCGGCACCCCAGCCAGCTCCGCGTACGCCATCGAGGACGGCAGGGCCAGGGCGGCCACCGTCACTCCGGCGACCACGTCGGTTCTGAGCCGGCCCCCGGAGTAGCCGGACATGCTCCGCGCGAACGGAACGTACCGGGTGGTCATCGGCGGTCGGCTCGCCGAGGCGAAGGCACGGCGCCCTTGGTATGCCTTGGTGAACGGTTCCACCCCTCAACGCAACCGGCCCGAGCCAGGGTCCGTCATCCTCCAGCGGGGATGAGATGAACCGGGGGACTTCAGAACCGGCGGGTCACGTGGTACGTCAGCGACCCGATACCCGCGCCGATCACGGCTCCGGCGATGACGTCGCCCGGGTAGTGGACACCGGTGTGCACACGTGAGTAGGCCACGACGGTGGCGGCAAGCCGAAGTGCCGTGTCCAGCTCGGGGATCGCGGCGCCGACCGCGGTGGAGAACGCGAACGCCGACGCCGTGTGACCCGACGGCCACGAGTGCGAGGCGGGCATCCGGACCCCGTGCGTGCGCACCGACCCCTCTAGTGACGGGCGGGTCCGTTTCGGTCCTCGCTTCACGACGAGGTTGACCGTTGCCGACGTGGCTGCGATGGCGGTCATCCCCACGAGTGCAGCGCGGCGCGGACGGCGTCCTGACACCGACAGGGCTGCCGCCACGCCCATCCATAGGACCGACCGGTCGGCCGCGCGGGAGATCCGGGCGAGGGCGAGGTCGATCTGCGGGGTCGACGTGGCGTGCACGGCGCTGTAGACCGCGCGGTCCAGGTCGATGAGCTCGTGCCCGGCCTGCCGCAGGCGCGCGGGGAGCCGGCTCATCGCCGTGGTCCGCTCGGTGAAGGAGTCGCCATGCGGAGCAGCTCCGCCCAGCTCCAGGAGCGAAAGTGGTGCGGTACGCCGGGCCGGTCGATGGGGACGCGCACCCGCAGCGCGCGGGGCCGGATGCCGGCTCGGACCGGGGTGGGCAGCACGACGGCCTCGCCGTCGATGCCCACCGAGACCTCGGGGGTGTCGGAGGAGAGGACGACCTCGGGAGCGGTCACGGCGAGCACGCCGTGACGCGTCGCTCCGCGCAGCAGCCCGACCGCCTGGCGCGCGCTGCTCACCCTGACCGAGACCACGCCCAGCTGGCCGGTGTCGAGCCGCGGGCGGCGCCCCAGCCCGACGAGGTCGCCCACGACGTAGGGATCGACGCTGACCAGCACGGCTTGGGGCCGTTCGACGATCATGCCGTTGACGTCCACCCGCAGCCGGGGCCCGCTCTCGCCGCTCAGCAGGTCAGGCAGCACGTCGAGGGTCGTGCGAGTCTTGTCCTCGCGGTAGCCAGGGCTCTGCACGGCCGCAGCATACGCACCGAACGACGCGTTGTTGACGAACGGCCTGCCGCCGATGACTCCCAGGTCGACGCGCAGCTCCACCGCGTCCTCCCCCAGCGCGGCCAGACCGGCCGTCGGGTCCTCGCGCTTGAGGCCGAGGTCGAGTGCGAAGTGGTTGCGAGTTCCAGCGCTGATGACGACGAACGGCACGTCGTGGTCTGCGGCCACCCCCGCGACGAGGGCAAGGGTTCCGTCGCCACCGGCCACGCCCAGCAGGTCGGCTCCGTTGACCACGGCCTCCCGGGCCAGTTCGGCGACGTCGATGATCCCCGGCCCCTCCATCATCACCACCTCCGCGCCGAGCGCCGCTGCCTTCGCCGGCAGGTCGAAGCGAGCCACCTTGCCGCCACCCGAGAGCGGGTTCATGAGGATGACGGGGTGGCGCGGCGGCGGGGAGGCCTGCTCGAGCATTCCCTCGGTGTCGCCCTCTGAGCTCAGCGCGATCCGCCCTGCGGCCACGGCCAGGGCGAACACGCCCGCGCACACGAGCACCGGGCCGAGCACATGGTTCACGGTGAGCAGGACGACGAGGCCCGACGGGATGGCCAGGGCGACGACGAGCCAGACGGTGCGACGCCAGCCGCGCAGCGCGAGGAACCAGTACCCCGCAGCCACGAGGACGACAACGGCGAGCGCGGCAACGAGGAAGAGCCACACGGCGTGCGACGCCGCTGCTGCGACGAGCCCGAACAGTGCGAGGGCCGCGAGAAGGAGCGACAGGCGGGCCCACCAGACCTGGCGCCCGACCCGGTCACTCAGCTGACGAAGCGGCGTCATGCACCGACGGCTCGTCGCCATCCCGGGAACCCGCCGTAGACCACGTGAACTCGAGCTCGATCTCCACCTCGTCGCCAGTGACCTCGACCTCGAACTCGGCCCGCACCCGCTCAGGGAGTCGCAGCTCGACCGTGCCGGCTCCCAGGGGTAGCGTCACGTCACCGCCCCGGGCGAAGGCCTTGGAGAGAACCGAGAGCCACTGGGCCGCCTCCTGGCGAGACAGAGTCTCCTTGCGTTCCAGCTTGACGTCGGCCATCGTCCACACCCTTCCGGTTCGGGAGGATCCAGCGCGTCCAGGAGCTCGCACGCACCTCACCTCGGATGGCTCCACGATGCGTCGTGATCGGCGCACGGCACATCACCTGCACGGGATGAGGTCCGGTCCCGGCCGTCGCGTCCGTTCCGGGACGTTTGCCTCTGGTGCTGGTGGTTGGTTCCGCCCATGGTGCAGGTATCGGGTGCACGCGGGCTTGGTGCCCAGTGAGCCCGGTCCCACCGTCAACAGTGCTTGTCCGCGAAGTTCGAGGAGGATTGCCATGACTGTGCACCTGCGTCGCCGGCGCCGAGACGACGACTTCTACCGGTTCACGGCGGATCGGCCGGTGATGGAGCTCGATGGCTTCAGGCTGCGGCCGCCCTTCTACTACCACCGGGCCGACGCCTTCAAGTCGCTCCATCTCGCGTCCTACGACGCCGTGCGGGCCATCCTGCCCTCCGATGACCTGAACCCGATGCGGTGGTTCGACGGGCGGGCCATGATCGGGCTCGGGGTGTTCCGCTACGAGCACGTGTCGGTCGAGGATGCCGACGGAACGATCCGGCTGCTCGCGCCGTACGGCGAGATCGCCGTCGTAGCGCTCGCCAGCCGCGGCAGGTCCCGGGTCAGGGGCTTCGGCGCCCTGCAGGTTGCGATGGGGTCCAGTGGTGGGTTCATCCTCGACCTGCCGGTCACCACGCGCGAGGCGTGTGACGGCGGCCGGAACGGCTACGGCATGGCCAAGTTCGTCGCCGACATGGACTTCACCGAGGAGCCCGGTCACCGCAAGGTCGTCCTCTCCGAGGAGGACGCGCACATCTTCACCCTGAGCGTGCGGGCCAGCGGACCGGTCCTGGCTGACCGCGAGCCCGCGCCGATGTACTCGGTGCAGCACGGACAGCTGATCGAGACCGTGATCCGGTTCCAGGGCCACCGCCAGTCCGGGCTGGGAGCGGGTGCCGGCAGGCTCGTCTTGGGCGAGCACCCCGTCGCGGATCGGCTCCGCGCGCTTGGGGTGGCCACGGAACCCGTGATGGTCGGCAGCTACCTCGACGCTCGGCTCATCCTGCCCACCGGAACGTCTGTCGGCGCCGCCAGGGACTACGTCGGACACCTGGGTCGCGACCGCGATCGCGGACGGCTGACCGTGGCCTACCCCGGCACAGACCCGATCGACCTGTATGCGGTGCCGGCCGGCATCCTGCCGTCCCGGGTGTCGTCTACGGCTGACGTGGTTCCGGGAGCCCGCGTGTGAGAGAGCCACCGTGTTCGGCCCACGATCTGGGCCGCATGCAGACAGCCCCGCTCGCCAGGGGCGACGCGGGGCTGTGACCTGCTGTTCTCTGTCTCAACACAGAGTGCACCCGAAGGGATTCGAACCCCTAACCTTCTGATCCGTAGTCAGATGCTCTATCCGTTGAGCTACGGGTGCGTGTCCGCCGGGCCGATCGGCACCGGGTGGGACGAAGAGTTACCTTAGCGAACTCCCCGCCGATCCACGAAATCGGCCCGGACGGCATACCTCGGCCCTCAGCCCGAGGGTCAGCCAGGGTCGCCGCGAGGCCTGCAGCGGGGCCGTCCGTCCGTGGCCCCAGCCCGCCCGCCAACCGGCCGGCCGGCACAGTCGAAACCCAGCCGCCACCCAGCCGGCCCCCAGTCCAGCCCGAGCCCGGACTCGGCACCGACCACCGGCCATGGCGCTCGAAAACGACATCCGACCACCGCAAATCCTGCAAGAACCCGACAAGAACCCGTCGAAATTCTTGCACTCGCCAGCGGGTGTGAGCCGTCTCACCGGTTCGCAACGTCCATGCGGTCAGCAGGGTTCCGGGCCGGGCGTACCTTGAACACATCACGTCATCTGCTCAGCATGTGGACACTTTCGGGCCCCACCGGGACCAGCCTCCACACGCGGGCAGTCACACCGGCACGACGTGGTGCCGGGCGGCACCGCGCGAAAGGGATGGGCCCCGAGTTGACCACCATTGACGAGAAACCGATCACCCGAACGACCCATTCAGGCCTTGCCGCCTGGGTCGCCGAGGTCGCCGAGCTGACGCAGCCGCGCGACATCCACTGGATCACCGGCACTCCCGAGGAGTGGACCGAGCTGACCGACGGTCTCGTCGAGGCCGGGACCTTCGTGCGTCTCGACGAGAGCAAGAAGCCGAACTCGTTCTACTGCGCGAGCGACCCCAGCGACGTCGCCCGCGTCGAGGACCGCACCTACATCTGCTCGGTGGACGAGAAGGACTCCGGCCCCACCAACAACTGGATGGCGCCGGACCAGATGAAGCGGCTCATGACCGAGCTCTACCGCGGCTCCATGCGCGGGCGGACGATGTACGTCATCCCGTTCGTCATGGGCCACATCGACGCCAAGGCGCCGATGTTCGGCGTCGAGATCACCGACTCGGCCTACGTCGCCGTGTCGATGCTCGTCATGGCCCGGTGCGGCGACGAGGTCCTGCACGCGATCGAGCGCACCAACGCGCGCTACGTGCCCGCCCTGCACTCGGTCGGCGCCCCGCTCGCCGAGGGCCAGGCCGACGTCGCGTGGCCCTGCTCGGAGACGAAGTACATCGTCCACTTCCCCGAGGAGCGCACGATCTGGAGCTACGGCTCCGGCTACGGCGGCAACGCCCTGCTCGGCAAGAAGTGCTACGCGCTGCGCATCGCCTCGGCGATCGCCCGCGACGAGGGCTGGATGGCCGAGCACATGCTCATCCTCAAGCTCACCTCCCCCAAGGGGAAGGTCCACTACATCGCGGCGGCGTTCCCGTCCGCGTGTGGCAAGACCAACCTCGCCATGATCACGCCCTCCATCCCCGGCTGGAAGGCCGAGATGGTCGGCGACGACATCGCCTGGATGCGCTTCGGCGAGGACGGTCGGCTGTATGCCGTGAACCCGGAGTTCGGGCTCTTCGGCGTCGCTCCCGGCACCGGCGTCTCGACCAACCCGCAGGCCATCGCGACGATCGACCAGGGCAACTCCGTCTTCACCAACGTCGCCCTCACCGATGACGGCGACGTCTGGTGGGAGGGCCTGACCGACGAGCCGCCGGCCCACCTGACCGACTGGCTCGGCAACTCCTGGACCCCCGCGGACGGCGAGGCCGGCACGAAGGCCGCCCACCCCAACAGCCGCTTCTGCACCCCGGCGAAGCAGTGCCCGATGATCGCCCCGGAGTACGACAACCCCGACGGCGTGCCGATCGACGCGATCCTCTTCGGCGGTCGCCGCAAGACGACGATCCCGCTCGTCTACGAGTCGCGCGACTGGAACCACGGCACCTTCATCGGGGCGACGCTCTCCTCGGAGACGACCGCGGCCGCCACCGGTGCGGTCGGCGTCGTGCGACGCGACCCGATGGCGATGCTGCCCTTCATCGGTTACCACGCCGCCGACTACATGAACCACTGGCTCGAGATCGGCAAGGGCGCGGACGCCTCCAAGCTCCCCCGCATCTTCGGCGTCAACTGGTTCCGTCGCGACGAGGACGGCTCCTTCCTCTGGCCCGGCTTCGGTGACAACAGCCGCGTGCTCAAGTGGATCGTCGACCGCCTCGAGGGCGAGGCCGACGCCGTGGAGACGCCGATCGGCCTCGTGCCCACGGCGGACGGCATCGACATCGAGGGCCTCGACATGACGCCCGAGCAGGTGGCCAAGGCCGTCGCGGTCCACCCCGCAGAGTGGGAGAACGAGCTCCCCCTCATCGAGGAGTGGTTCGCCAAGTTCGGTGACCGCCTGCCCAGCGAGCTCGTGACGGAGCTCGACACCCTGAAGGCCCACCTCGGCGCGAGCTGAGACGCGTGGGACAGTCCGCCGCCGCTGGCCGGTAGCGACGGACGACGTGATGCAGGGCCCGGCACCTCTCGAGGTGCCGGGCCCTCCGTCATGGCGCCTCGCTCGTCCTCGTGGACCGGTCACGGGGTATTCATGGGGGATGAGCAACTCACAGCCCTACACCCGCGACGAGACCGAGGCCGAACGGATCGATCGCAACTTCGGGGAGCAGCTGCAGGAGCTGCGCATCGCCCAGGCCGGCGTGCAGATCCTCTTCGCCTTCCTGCTGACCATCCCGTTCCAGCAGCGGTTCACGATCCTGACAGACCTCCAGCGCAACATCTACGTCTTCACGCTGCTCGCCGCTGCCGTGAGCGTCGTCGTCTTCACCGCTCCCGTCGCCCTGCACCGCACCCTCTTCCGCGACGGGCTCAAGGACTTCATCGTCACCTACACCGACCGCCTCATGAGCGTGGGCCTGTTCACCCTCGGCATCGGCATCATCGGTGGCGTCGTGCTCGTGCTCGACGTGCTCATGTCGCACACGGCGGCCTTCTGGATCGGCGGCGGGCTCCTGCTCCTCGGGCTCGTGCTGTGGGTGGGGGTGCCCTTCTCGCAGAAGGGGCGGGCACGTCAGCGCCTCGAGTCCCGCTCCTGACCGCCACCCTCGTCGTCGAGCGCTCAGTTCCCGACGAGGTATGCCGGCCGGCAAGTGAGCACTCGACCAACCCCTACGTCGAGTGCTCAGTTTCCGACGAGGTATGCCGGCCGGCAAGTGAGCACTCGACGACCCCTACGTCGAGTGCTCAGTTTCCACACCGCTCCCGCTGGCTCGCGCTTGACCGGTCGGCGGCGGGAGCCGTCGCCCGGTAGGCGCCTCGTTCCTCGGCGCCTACCGAGCTCCTCCCAAATCCCACGGCTTCAACAACGACGAGGGACCCCCCGACGGTGAGGCTGTCGGGGGGTCCCTCGTCGTTGGCGGAGGCGGCGGGATTTGAACCCGCGAGAGGTTTTATCCTCAACCCGCTTAGCAGGCGGGCGCACTAGGCCACTATGCGACGCCTCCGTGCTCGCGATCGCCGCGCGCCGTCTGTCGAGGACGCCGAGGATGCAGGAGCGGACACAGGCTACCGGCCCGCAGACCGCAACCCAAACCGGGCCCCCACACGGCACGTCCATGTGACTATCGCCGCGGAATGAGGTAGTTCAAAGGATCACCGTGCACAATGGCAGGGTTGCCCACCCGGACGACCGGTGGCCCCTGCCCGAGAGGACCTGATGACCGACGCCAACGCGCCGCGCCCGCGCCGCGCTGCCGCGCCCAGCGGTCGCGAAGCCTTTCGTCGCCAGATCCGTGCCGGCTTCCGGCGCTCGCTCGGCCTCACCACCCTCGGCACCGTCATACCCGGTGCGGGCCTGACGCAAACACGCAGCAAGCGTCTCGGCTGGGCGATCCTCACCCTCTTCCTGCTGACCGGTGTGGTCGTCGGCTACATCGTGCTGCGCGACGGCATCACGAACGCCGCACTCTCGCTCGTCGCGCGGCCGTCGCTCCTCCAGGGCGTCGCCGTCGGCTTCGTCGTCATCGGCATCCTCTGGTGCGGCTCGATCATCCTCACGGCAATCCAGACTCGTCCCACCCGCCTCGACCGCACGCGCACGCGCACGCTCGCGGCGCTGACGACCGTGCTCGTCTTCCTCGTGGCCGGCTCGACCTTCAAGGTCGCCGAGTACACCCTCATCACGACCGACACGGTCAACCAGGTCTTCGGCACGACGGCAACGAGCGACAGGAGCCCGGGGCAGGGCGTGCAGGTCGCCACCGAGGGAGACGACCCGTGGGCCAACCAGGCTCGCGTCAACATCCTCCTGCTGGGCTCTGATGCCGGGGCAGACCGCACCGGCATCCGCACCGACTCGATGATCGTGGCGAGCATCGACACCAGGTCGGGCCGCACTGCTCTCATCTCGATGCCGCGCAACCTCCTCTACGCCCCGCTCGCTCCCGACAGCCCGCTGCGCGCGCGCTACCCGTCGGGCCACTTCGGACAGCCGGAGTCCGCCTGTGCCCAGAACAGCCCCGGCGTCACGGGCCAGTGCATGCTCACCAACCTCTACGTCGAGGCGGAGGGCTACGCGAAGGACCACCCGGGCGCCTACCCCGCCGGGGCCGTGCCGGGTCGTCAGGAGATCCGTGGCGCGGTGCAGCAGATCCTCGGCCTCGAGATCAACCAGATGGTCATCGTCGACCTCTACGGCTTCCAGCAGCTCATCGACGCGATGGGCGGTCTCGACATCAACGTCAAGCTCAGCGCCAACGGCACGAAGCTGACCATCGGTGGCCAGCACGACGCCTCGGGCCGCATCTTCGGCGTCAAGGGATACTTCCAGCCGGGCGAGCAGCACCTCGACGGCTACCGCGCCCTCTGGTACGCCCGCACCCGAGCCGCCGACGACGACACCCACCGCCAGATGCGCCAGCGCTGCGTCGTGCAGGCGATCGTGCAACAGGTCAACCCGGCCTCGATGGTCTCGCGCTATCCCGAGATCGCCAAGATCCTCAAGCAGCGCATCTACACCGACATCCAGGCGCAGGACCTCCCGGCCTTCGTCGAGCTCGTCGAGCGCGTGCAGAAGTCGAAGATCACGAGCGTCGCGCTGACCTCGACCCAGGGCGTCTACTCCGGCAACCCGGACTACGACCTCATCCGCAAGCTCGTCAAGAAGGCCATCGCCGCCCCCAAGCCGGCCGCCACCCCGTCGACGACGCCGACCACTCCCAAGCCTGGCTCGACGAAGACGAAGACGCCCAGCCCCACGACGACGCCCTACGAGCAGTGCTGAGCCAGCCGGACGGCATACCCCCTCGCCGGGGCGGCGGTCCCCGGCGCTGAGGCGCCCCACCCGTCGGCGACGACGTGAGGGCAAACGAAGGCCCCCCGGTCGGAACCGGGGGGCCTTCGCACAAACGACTGTGCGGTGATGCGGTGTCGCTCGTTAAAGGGTGATCAGATCACTCTGATCAGAGCGGACGAACCGCGTCAGCCTGCGGGCCCTTGGGGCCCTGGGTGACCTCGAACTCGACGCGCTGCGCCTCGTCCAGCGAACGGTAGCCGTTCGACTGGATCGCCGAGTAGTGGACGAAAACGTCGGGGCCGCCGCCGTCCTGGGCGATGAAACCAAAGCCCTTCTCAGCGTTGAACCACTTGACGGTGCCCTGTGCCATACGGGTAACTCTTCCTTCTTTAGCGAGTGGGATGACACACCTCGCGCATCCCAAGCTGCCGCCATGACCCCACTCGAGACGGGCGAACCCGTCGACGCCGAAAAAGAATCCCGTCACCGGTGATGACGGGCACCTGCTCGACCGCGAGGAACTACAACTGCAACCGCGACGAACCTAGCAGGTTACCGACCAGTCGGCCCCTTGGAGCGAGCGCATTCTCGCTGTTCAGATGGCGTTCGCCGGTCGGTCGGCGTCGGGCGGGCTCACCGTGCCTCGAACAGAGAGCGTCGGGGGCCGGTCGCCACGGATGGTCGCGACCATGTCGACGACCCGACGCGTCGCCCGCACGTCGTGCGACCGGAAGACCGTGGCCCCGAGCCAGGCGGCCACCGCGGTCGCCGCGAGCGAGCCCTCGAGACGCTCCTCGGCCGGCAGGTCGAGCGTCTCCCCGATGAAGTCCTTGCGCGACATCGCTTGCAGCACAGGGTAGTTCAGCGCGACGACGTCAGCCGTGTGGCGCAGCACCTCGAGCGAGTGGGCCGTCGTCTTGCCGAAGTCGAGGGTCGGGTCGATGAGCACCCGCTCCCGCGGTATGCCGGCCTGTTCAGCCACGAGGGCACCGCGCGAGAGCGTTGCCAGCACGTCACGGACGACGTCGAGCGGGTCGTCGCCGTAGCTGACGTCGACGGGGTCGGTGCGCGGCGGAAGGCCGCCGGTATGTGAGATGACGTAGCCCGCCCCGACGGCGCTGGCGACGTGGACGAGCTCGCGGTCGTGCCCGGCCCACGTGTCGTTGACGAGGTCGACGACACCGTCGGCCTCGTGGGCCACCTCCGACCGCCACGTGTCGAGGCTGAGGATGACGCTCGGGTAGGTCACCCTGGCCCACTGGAGGAAGGGGACGACCCGACGGATCTCCTCGTCCGCGTCGACGGCCTCCCCCTCCTGGCCGGCGCGCACTCCCCCGACGTCGACGATGTCGGCGCCGCGCTCGACGGCGTCCGCGAGCGCGGCCTTCGCCGTCTCGAGGTCGGCGTGCCGGTTGCCACTGAAGAAGGAGTCGCGGGTGCGGTTGACGATGGCCATGACTGCGGGCGAGGCCGCGTCGAAGCGGCGACCCCGCAGCACGAGGGGAGACGGCTGGGGCACGTCGAGCGGCGCGAGAGCGGCCAGGACGGGCTCGGCCTCGGGCGAGGGCTGTGGGGTCGGCTCGAGGCCGGGACGTCGACTCACACTGTCGTATCTCACGCCTGCGCCAAGGGGTCAACCCGCATGGTCCTCATGGTTGCTGAACTGTTACGCTTGCGAGGCAGACATCATCCGCCGGCCCGGCCCTGCTCCCGGCCGGGTCAGCGGATGGTCTGACGGTCCTGACCGTCCCGCAATGACGGTCGACCACCGAGCCTCGGGCGTTGACCCGGCTGAGGCTTCGTCATGAGGAAACTGAATACAGCGATGTCGCATTTCGTGTCGTTCTTCGCAGCGATGAACCGCCCGTCCCGCTACCAGCGCGTCGGGCAGTACAACGCACACACCACCTACGAGGAGATGCTCGGACTCTGGTGAGTCGGGCGTCGGTGCGTGCACCGATGAGATGAAGGGGACTCCGGACCTGTCCGGAGGCCCTTTTTTCATGCCCGGGCGACCCGATCGCAAGCACGCCGGCGCGGTTGGCGGAGGGCGTGGGATTCGAACCCACGATGGGCTATGAACCCATAGCGGTTTTCAAGACCGCCGCACTCGGCCACTATGCGAGCCCTCCAGTGCGCCGCAGTCTAGTGCGCGCAGACCCGAGGGCCCGAAACGGGTGCGGTCACCGTGGGGCGGCCATAGCGTTGCTGACAACCGGCCCACCCGGAGGCCGTCAAAGGAGATGTCGACGTGTTGCGTTGGTCGAGGATCGTCGTGCCGTTCGCAGTTGCCCTGCTCGCTGTGGCCGGCGGTGGCCTGGCTGCCACCGCCGCGACTCCTTCGGGTGCCCCTCCGCCCGGCCTTCCGATGTACCTCGCGCTCGGCGACTCCATCGCCAACGGGCAGCAGTCGGCGCCGCTCATCAAGGACTACTGGACGACGGTCGCCGGCTGGCGCGCGAACGGCTACGTCGCGCAGTTCCGGACCGACCTCGTCCGCGACCTCGACTGCCTGCCCGCCCGCAGCGACCACGCGCAAAACGGCTGCCGCCAGCTCCAGCTCGTCAACCTCGCGAGGTCAGCCGTGCCCCCGATGGACGGCCAGCCGGAGAAGCCGGGGGTGACGACCCAGGTCGTCATCGACGAGCAGCTGCCGACGGCGACGGCGACGCTCCGGGCGCGCAACCATGACGCCAACCCGCGCAACGACGTCGAGGTCGTCACCATCGACGTCGGCGGCAACGACGTCTTCGGGCCGATCACCTCGGCCTGCCTCGGCGAGTCGACCGCGGGGTGCCAGGCCGCCGTCATCGGCGCGTTCCAGGCCTTCGCGGGCAACTACGCCACGATCCTGCACGACCTGCGCGAGGCCGCCGGACCCGACACCGTCATCATCACGATGACCTACTACAACCCGCTCCCCTACTGCTACATCGGGGCGAACCCCGCCGCGGGCCCGTTCGGCGACTGGGTGCTGGAGGGCGGGACCCTCCCGGGCGCCGGCACGCTCCCCGCCGGGCTCAACGACATCATCGCGGCCATCTCGCAGCAGAACGGCGCGCGCGTCGCCGACACGTTCGGCAAGCTCGGTGCCGGCGACTTCGTCGGCGGCCCCGACTGCCTGCACCCCAACCTATCCGGCCACACGAAGATCGCGGGCATCTTCGACCAGGCCTTCACGTCGTGACCTGAGCCCCGCGCACGCGCACGACGAAGGGCCCGGACCGCAGTCGGGGCCCTTCACGTCGAGCGCAGTCGCGCGTCGAGCTCAGATGAAGATCGCGGGGTCGATCCACCGGTTCGTGGCGTCGCGCTTCGGGAAGCGCAGCAC
Source organism: Humibacillus xanthopallidus (assembly GCF_006716675.1). Lineage (GTDB taxonomy): Bacteria > Actinomycetota > Actinomycetes > Actinomycetales > Dermatophilaceae > Humibacillus > Humibacillus xanthopallidus_B. Next base: position 1,222,380 of record NZ_VFPM01000001.1, read on the forward strand.
CGCCGGTATGCCGGTCGCCACCGCGCCGCTCGGCACGTCCTTGACAACGACCGAGTTCGCGCCGATCTGCACGTCGTCACCGACGAGGACGGGGCCGAGCACGCGGGCACCGGCGCCGATCGTCACGCGGTTGCCGACTGTGGGGTGGCGCTTGACGTGCTCCATCGAGCGGCCGCCCAGGGTGACGCCGTGGTAGAGCATGACGTCGTCGCCGACCTCGGCCGTCTCTCCGATGACGACACCCATGCCGTGGTCGATGAAGAAACGCCGCCCGAGCCGGGCCGCCGGGTGGATCTCGACGCCGGTGACCGACCGGGTCACCGTCGCGAGCACCCGCGCGGGGAGCCGGCCGCCGGGCCGCTTCCACAGCTCGTGCAGGCCGCGGTGAGCCCAGATGGCGTGCAGGCCGGGCGAGGTCAGCACGACCTCGAGGCGCGACGAGGCGGCAGGGTCACGCTCCAGCGCCCCGTCGATGTCCTCGATGGCCCGCTCGGCGAGCTTGCGCACGAGACCCAGCGGACCGGCATACCGATGCGGCGCAGGGGCGGCGACCTCGGCACGCGGCGGCACCGCGGGTGCGGCGTCGCCGCGGACGAGCGACAGGGGCGGCTCGGCCGAACGTGCAGGGCGCGAGGTCGGTTGGGTCGTGACTGCAGAGCTCATGGGGACGACTTTCAGTCGACGAGACCCTCGAAGAGGATCGTGGACAGGTAGCGCTCACCGAACGACGGGATGATGACGACGATCGTCTTGCCCTTGTTCTCCTCGCGCTGGGCCACCTGGACGGCGGCGGCGAGGGCGGCGCCCGAGCTGATGCCGACGAGCAGGCCCTCCTCGGTCGCGGCCCGACGGGCCCACTTCACCGAGGTGTCGGCGTTGATGTCGATGACCTCGTCGTAGATCTCGGTGTCGAGGATCTCGGGCACGAAGTTGGCGCCGATGCCCTGGATCTTGTGCGGGCCGGGCTGGCCGCCGTTGAGGATCGGGCTCTCCTCGGGCTCGACGGCGATCATCTGGATGCTCGGCTTGCGAGCCTTGAGCACCTGGCCGATGCCGGTGATCGTGCCGCCGGTGCCGATGCCCGCGACGACGATGTCGACCGCGCCGTCGGTGTCCTTCCAGATCTCCTCGGCCGTCGTCTTGCGGTGGATCTCGGGGTTGGCCTCGTTGGCGAACTGGCGGGCCAGCACGCCACCGCGCTCGGCGGCGATCTCGTCGGCCTTGGCGACCGCGCCCTTCATGCCGGTCGACGGGTCGGTGAGGACGAGCTCGGCGCCGAAGGCACGCAGCAGCGCGCGGCGCTCCTTGCTCATCGACTCGGGCATCGTCAGCACGACCTTGTAGCCACGGGCCGCGCCCACCATGGCGAGCGCGATGCCGGTGTTGCCCGACGTCGCCTCGACGATCGTGCCGCCCGGCTGGAGCGCGCCGCTCGCCTCGGCGGCGTCGACGATCGCGACACCGATGCGGTCCTTGACGGAGTTGGCCGGGTTGTAGAACTCGAGCTTGGCCGCGACGGTGGCCTCGGCGCCGTCGGTGATCTTGTTGAGGCGCACGAGCGGCGTGTTGCCGATCAGCTTGGTGACGTCGTCGTAAATCGGCATTGCTGGTGCCCTTTCGGCCTGGTGGTGCGAGTTGGTGCGAACAGTCTCGTGGCTCGGTTGCCTGCGACAACCGAGTACTCCTTATGCATATTCCAACATCTCGTTATCCCTGCCAAGTCCCGCCCATCATTCGGGCGGCGACTGGGAGGCTGCTGGGCATCCGCTGGGGACGATTCGGGTGGCATCGGGAGGTTCGTCACGTCGCGACGGCCGTCACATTCACTAAGCGCTTGCTCACACGTCAGTAGACTCCCCGGCATGAGTGCGCTCCAGATCGTCGCCGTCGTCGTCTGCCTCGGCGTGACCGCCGTCGCCGTCGCCCTGCTCGTCAAGACGATCAACCACTTCCTCGCGACGTTCCGGCTCGGTCAGCCCGAGGACCGTGGTGACGACAAGGGCGCCCGCACGCGCACGCTGGTCCGCGAGTTCCTCGGCCACACGCGCATGTCGCGGCTCCCCGTCGTGGCGGCCGCCCACTGGTTCACGATGGTCAGCTTCGGCGTCCTCTTCTTCACCCTGCTCAACGCGTTCGGCCAGCTCGTCCAGCCCGACTTCGTGCTGCCCGTGATCGGCCACTTCTTCCTCTACGAGTGGGTCACCGACTTCTTCGCCTTCGCGGGCTTCATCAGCATCCTCGTGCTCATGGCCATCCGGCAGAAGAACCACCCGCGCTCGGCCGCCGGTGAGGACGGGCGCCGCAGCCGCTTCTTCGGCTCCACGTGGTGGCAGGCCTACTACGTCGAGTTCACGATCCTCGGCGTCACCCTCTGCATCGGGCTGCTCCGCGCGCTCGAGTGGACCCTGGCGCGCAAGACCGGCACCGGCATGGACACCGCGCTGCACTTCCCGCTCACCGGCTGGATCGGCAACTTCTTCACCGGTCTGTCCGTCGAGGCGATCGAGAACCTCATCGTCATCATCGCCGCGGTCAAGATCATCATCTCCTTCGCCTGGATGATCACCATCGCGCTGCAGCCGACGATGGGCGTCGCCTGGCACCGCTTCCTCGCCTTCTTCAACATCTTCTTCAAGCGCCACGCCGACGGCCGCACGAGCCTCGGCGAGCTCCAGCCGATCAAGGTCGACGGCAAGCCGCTCGACTTCGAGAACGTCGACGAGCTCGACGAGGACGCCGCGCTCGGCGTCGGCAAGGTCGAGGACTTCACGTGGAAGGGGCTGCTCGACTTCACCACGTGCACGGAGTGCGGCCGCTGCCAGAGCCAGTGCCCGGCGTGGAACACCGACAAGCCGCTCAGCCCCAAGCTGCTCGTCATGACGCTGCGCGACCACGCCCACGCGAAGTCACCGTGGCTGCTCGCCTCCGAGGAGGTGCGCGCGGGCGGCATCGAGTCTGCCGAGGGCCTCAGCGACGCGACGAAGGGCGCCGTCGCCACCGAGCAGCTCGTCGGCGAGACCGGCTACGACATCCGCCACCCGCTCACGGCCTACAACCCGCACGGGCCCGACGCCGTCATCGACGAGGACGTGCTCTGGTCGTGCACGACGTGTGGCGCCTGCGTCGAGCAGTGCCCCGTCGACATCGAGCACGTCGACGCCATCGTCGACATGCGCCGCTACAAGAACCTCATCGAGTCGGCCTTCCCGGCCGAGCTCAACGGCCTCTTCAAGAACCTCGAGAAGAACTCCAACCCGTGGGGCCTCGCACCGCGACTGCGCATGGACTGGGCCAAGGACCTCCCCTTCGAGGTCAAGCAGGTCGGCGTCGACGTCGAGGGCCTCGACGAGGTCGACTACCTCTTCTGGGTCGGCTGCGCCGGCGCCTACGAGGACCGCGCCAAGAAGACGACCCGCGCCGTGGCCGAGCTGCTCGACACGGCCGGCGTGAGCTTCGCCGTGCTCGGTGACGGCGAGGCCTGCACCGGCGACTCGGCCCGTCGCGCCGGCAACGAGTTCCTCTTCCAGATGCTCGCGCAGCAGAACGTCGAGACCCTCAACGAGGTCGGCGCGACGAAGATCGTCGTCACCTGCGCCCACTGCTTCAACACGATCAAGAACGAGTACCCGCAGCTCGGCGGTCAGTACGAGGTGCTGCACCACACGCAGCTGCTCAACCGGCTCGTCCGCGAGAAGCGCCTCGTTCCCGTGGCCCGGCCCGACGAGGCGGCCGCCTCCGGCGCCGTCACCGGAGCGGCCTCCACCGGCGCCACGGTCACCTACCACGACCCGTGCTACCTCGGCCGGCACAACCAGGTCTACGCCCCGCCGCGTGAGCTGCTCCAGATCCTGCCCGGCGTCGAGTACGCCGAGATGGAGCGCAGCAAGGAGAAGTCGTTCTGCTGCGGCGCCGGCGGAGCACGCATGTGGATGGAGGAGAAGCTCGGCACGCGGATCAACACGAACCGCACCGGGGAGGCCCTCGCGACGGGCGCCGAGCGGATCGCCGTCGGCTGCCCCTTCTGCAAGGTGATGCTGTCCGACGGCCTGAACGCGGCGATCCATGACGGCAAGGCCACCGACGCCGTCGAGGTCGTCGACGTCGCCCAGATGCTGCTCGCCGCCGTGCGTCGCGGCGACGGCGGCGACGCGCCGACGGAGGCCGCGACCCCCGAGCCCCAGCCCGCACCGGCCGGCTGACCGCGCTCCGGGAGCCTGAGGACTTCGCGACGAACTGCTCTGTCGATGGGGTGATGCCCCGATCGACAGAGCAGTTCGTCTGCGTCACCCCCGGTATGCCGTGTGCCTGGGGTACGCCGACATGGCCCGGCACCGTCGTGGGCCACGCCGTGAGAACGCTCTCACAACCCCTTGACGACCGCTCGCCGACAGAGAATTCTCGCCTCATGACTCAACGACGAGATCGTTCTCGACTGCGCGACCGGGCCCTGCGTCCGCTCACCTTCATGGCCCTGGCGACCGCCCTCGCGGCCGTGCCCACCATCGCCTTCGCCGGGTCGGGGGCGGCCGCGACCCCCGCGACGGCACCGGCCTCCGCCCCCATCGTGAGCGCAGCCCCGACAACCATCCCCGACCTCGGCCCGAACGTGCTCGTCTTCGACCCGTCGATGCCGCAGTCCGAGATCCAGGCCAAGGTCGACGCCGTCGCCGCGCAGCAGGTGCCCAACGAGATGGGCAGCGCGCGCTACGCGCTTCTCTTCAAGCCCGGCACCTACGGCAGCGCCGCCACGCCGCTCAACTTCCAGGTCGGCTACTACACCGAGGTCGCGGGGCTCGGCCAGAACCCGGGCGACGTCGTCGTCAACGGCTCGATCTACGTGCGCAACCAGTGCTACAACGGCAGCTGCATCGCGCTCAACAACTTCTGGCGCTCGATGTCGAACCTCACGATCAACGTGACGACGCCCGGTTTCGGCTGCTACACCGGCCAGTTCTGGGCCGTGTCACAGGCTGCGCCGCTGCGGCGGGTGCACGTCCAGGGGCAGACGACGCTCATGGACTACTGCACGGGGCCGTCCTTCGCCAGCGGTGGCTTCATCGCCGACTCGAAGTTCGACGGGACCGTCATCAACGGGTCGCAGCAGCAGTTCTTCGTGCGCAACAGCACGGTCGGCACGTGGACCAACGGCGTCTGGAACCAGGTCTTCTCCGGCACCGAGGGGGCGCCGGCCGAGTGCTTCCCCGCCGCGGCGGCCTGCGGTGGCCCCTACACGACGGTCGAGAAGACGTCGGTGAGCCGTGAGAAGCCCTACCTCTACGTCGACTCCTCCGGCGCCTACCGCGTCTTCGTCCCGGCAGCGGCCACCGACACCCGTGGCACGACCTGGGCCTCGGGGCCGACCCCCGGTCGGTCGATCGCGCTCAGCGACTTCTTCGTCGCCCAGCCGTCCGACTCGGCCCAGGTCATCAACCGTGAGCTCGCCCGAGGGCGCCACCTGCTGCTGACGCCCGGGGTCTACCACCTCGACCAGACGATCAGCGTCAAGCGCGCCAACACCATCGTGCTCGGTCTCGGTCTCGCCAGCCTGACGCCCACCTCTGGTCAGGTCGCGATGCGCGTCGCCGACGTGCCGGGTGTCGACATCGCCGGCATCACCTTCGACGCCGGCGCCGTCAACTCCCCCGTCCTGCTCCAGATCGGCACCCAGCGGGCCGCCGACGGCCAGGGTCCGAGCCGGGCCGGGTGGAGCGACGCCGCCAACCCGACCGGCCTGCAGGACGTCTTCTTCCGCATCGGCGGGCCCTACGTCGGCAAGGCCACCGTCAGCCTCGAGGTCAACAGCGACCACGTCGTCCTCGACGACATCTGGGCCTGGCGCGCCGACCACGGCAACGGCGTGGGCTGGACCTCCAACACGGCCGACACCGGGCTCATCGTCAACGGCGACCACGTCACTGCCACAGGCCTTTTCGTCGAGCACTACCAGAAGACCGAGGTCATCTGGAACGGTGAGCACGGCGAGGTCACCTTCTTCCAGAACGAGCTGCCCTACGACCCGCCGAGCCAGGCGGCCTGGATGTCGGCCCCCGACAAGGAGGGCTACCCGGCCCTGCTCGTCACCTCCGGCGTGAAGAGCTTCTCCGGCACCGGCATGGGCGCCTACAGCTTCTTCAACCAGGGCATCGACATCTTCGCGGCCAATGCCTTCGAGGTGCCGACGACTCCCGGGGTGCGGCTGCACAACCTGCTGACGATCTTCCTCGATCCCGCCAACGGCAAGGGCGGCATCCGCAACGTCGTCAACGGCATCGGCGGGTCGTCGACCATCGCCAACCCGGACGTGCCGGTCACGGTCGTCGACTACCCGTGAGCTCCAGCCTCCCGGCCCGGCGGCCGCACGCCGTCGGGCCGGGGGCCACGCGGCATACCCCCTCGGTCAGACGCGGGGAGCCGCGATGCCGAACGCCGCCGACTCCTCGTCGGTCATCAGACGGGAGCGGATGAGGAAGCGCACGCCCTCGGGGGCCTCGACGGAGAAACCGCTCCCGCGGCCCCGCACGACGTCGACCGTCAGGTGGGTGTGCTTCCAGTACTCGTACTGCGACGCCGACATCCAGAAGGGCACCGGCGCGGGCAACCCGTCGACGACGAGGTCGCCGAGGTGCACGTCGGCCTCGCTCGTGATGAAGTCTCCATCGGGGTAGCACATGGGCGAGCTGCCGTCGCAGCAGCCGCCGGACTGGTGGAACATCAGGGGCCCGTGCGTGCCGGTGAGGCGGCGGAGCAGGTCCGCCGCCTCACCGGTGAGGTCGACCCGGCGGGGGGAAGCCGAGGCATGTCCGGGTCGACCCGCCTGGGGCCCCGTGTGACCGAGAGGGTCAGGGGTCATGTCACGTCCCGGTCAGAAGAAGCCGAGAGCGTCGGGCGAGTAGGAGACGAGGAGGTTCTTCGTCTGCTGGTAGTGGTCGAGCATCATCTTGTGGTTCTCGCGGCCGATGCCCGACTGCTTGTAGCCACCGAAGGCGGCGTGAGCCGGGTACTGGTGGTAGCAGTTGGTCCACACGCGACCGGCCTTGATGCCACGGCCCATCCGGTAGGCGCGCGAGCCGTCGCGGGTCCACACACCGGCACCGAGGCCGTAGAGCGTGTCGTTGGCGATCGACAGGGCGTCCGCCTCGTCGGCGAAGCTCGTCAGCGACACGACGGGCCCGAAGATCTCCTCCTGGAAGATGCGCATCGAGTTGGTGCCCTCGAAGATCGTCGGCGCGACGTAGTAGCCCTCGGCGAGGTCGCCGTCGAGCACGTTGCGCTCACCCCCGGTGAGGATCTTGGCGCCCTCCTGCCTGCCGATGTCGATGTAGGAGAGGATCTTCTCGAGCTGGTCGTTGCTCGCCTGGGCGCCCATCGTCGTCTCGGTGTCGAGCGGGTTGCCCTGCTTGATCTTCTCGACGCGTGCCACGGCGTCGGGCACGAAGTCGGAGTAGATCGAGCGCTGCACGAGCGCACGCGACGGACAGGTGCAGACCTCGCCCTGGTTCAGGGCAAACATCGTGAAGCCCTCGAGAGCCTTGTCGTAGAAGGCATCCCGCTCTTGGGCGACGTCCTCGAAGAAGACGTTGGGGCTCTTGCCGCCGAGCTCGAGGGTGACAGGAATGATGTTCTGCGAGGCGTACTGCATGATGAGGCGGCCCGTCGTCGTCTCGCCGGTGAAGGCGATCTTGGCGATGCGGGGCGAGGAGGCGAGCGGCTTGCCGGCCTCGACGCCGAAGCCGTTGACGACGTTGAGGACGCCCGGGGGCAGCAGGTCGCCGATGAGCTCGACGACCTTGAGGATCGACCACGGGGTCTGCTCGGCGGGCTTCAGCACGACGCAGTTGCCGGCGGCGAGCGCGGGCGCGAGCTTCCAGACCGCCATGAGGATCGGGAAGTTCCACGGGATGATCTGTCCGACGACACCGAGCGGCTCGTGGAAGTGGTAGGCGACGGTGTTCTCGTCGATCTCGCTGCTCGAACCCTCCTGTCCGCGAAGGACGCCCGCGAAGTAGCGGAAGTGGTCGACGGCGAGAGGCAGGTCGGCGGCGAGCGTCTCGCGGACGGCCTTGCCGTTCTCCCACGTCTCGGCGACGGCGAGCGCCTCGAGGTTCTCCTCGATGCGGTCGGCGATGCGGTTGAGGATGAGCGAGCGCTCGCCGAGGCTCGCACGACCCCAGGCGGGGGCGGCGGCGTGCGCGGCGTCGAGGGCGGCCTCGATGTCCTCCTCCGTGCCGCGGGCGACCTCGCAGAACGGCTTGCCGTTGACCGGCGAGATGTTCTCGAACCAGAGACCCTTCTTCGGGTCGACCCAGTTGCCGCCGATGAAGTGGCCGTAGCGGTCGAGCACCGAGACGATCGAGTCGGGCGATCCGGGGGGTGCGTAGACGGTCATGCGTTCTCCCAACGTCATTGGTGGTCCTCGCCCAGAGATCCGGCGAGGTGTTGGGCGCGACGCTAGGCAACGCAACGTTGCAACCACGTTGCGTGGCGCCGTGCCGACCCTGCCGGACCCCCGTCGGGAAAGTGGGCACTCGACCTCAGACAACGTCGAGTGCCCAGTTCCCCGACCCTTGCAGGACCCCCATCGGGAAAGTGGGCACTCGACCTCAGACAACGTCGAGTGCCCAGTTTCCTCAGGGGCGGTCCCTGTCGGCGAGATCGTGTGCCTCGGGTCGTGGTCAGCCGGCGCCGAGCTCGCGGTCGAGTCGGGCGATCTGGTGCTGGACGAGCGGGATGAGCGGCGAGGTCGGGCCCAGCGAGGCGGCCTGTGCCTGCCACATCTCGTAGTCGTCAGCGCCCCAGGAGGAGCGGGTCCAGGCAGACATGAGGTCGGGCCGGCCGCCGCGCAGCAGGGCCAGCCGCAGGTCGCCCTCGACGTCGCTCCGCAGTCGGACGACACCCGGGGCCACCGAGCGCGGAAGGAGCGGCCCTCGGTAGGAGCGCAGCGCGCTCGCGACGTCGCCTGCAGCCAGGTGCGCCTCGACCGCGAGCCAGTCGCCGGCGACCTCGGCGACGAGGCGGTAGGGCCTCGAGGCGAGCAGGGCGTCACCGAGGAGGCTGCGCAGGCGGCCGAGCTCGACCCGCAGCGTCGAGGCGCTGCTGTCCTCCTCGTAGAGCAGCACGTTGAGCTCGTCGCCCGAGAGGCCCCGCGCAGCAGACGCGAGCAGCAGCAGGATCTCGCTGTGACGCGGGCTGAGGCGCAGGGTCTCGCGGCGTCCCCGACCGTCGTCGATGGTGAGGAGCGCGTCATTTCGACCGAGGGCCTCGATGAGCACCGACAGCGTGCCCTGCCGGGCGACTCCTGCCGAGGCCCTTCCGCTGACGAGCAGCTCGCGGGCGAGCTCGGCCTCCGCCATGCGGGCGGCGGCCCGCACCATCGCCATCGTCTGCGGCACGACGATCTCGTCGCCGCCGGTGATGTCGAGAACCCCGAGGATGCTCTGGTCGCTCGGGTCGTGGATCGGCACCGCGGCGCAGCTCCACCGCTGCACCGAGCGACGGAAGTGCTCGGCGCCGAGCACGTTGACGGAGCGGTCGAGGCGCAGCGCCATGCCGGGGGCGTTCGTGCCCGCGAGCCGCTCGTCCCAGTTGCTGCCCTCGACGAAGCCGATGTGCTCGGCGCGGCGGAGCACGCTCGGCGTTCCACACACCCAGAGCAGCTGGCCGGATGCGTCCGACACGGCCATGACGGCGTCGCAGTCGCGGGCCGCCTGACCGAGCACGTCGTCGAGCAGCGGGAAGACGGCCGCCAGGGGGTGGGCCTCACGGTGGTCGCGCAGGGCATCGGCGGGCAGCGTGATCGGCGCCTCGACCCGGTCGACCTCGACTCCGGCGGCGGCGGAGCGCACCCAGGAGTCGGCGACGTGCGCGCGCACACCCCCGCTCTCGGGGGCCTCCGACGTCTTCGTCATGACGCGATTGTGCACACACGTGTGCGCGTGAGGACAGGGCCGGTGGCCGGCAGGCTGTTCAAGGTTGCGCGGAAGGGGTGGTCAACGGCCCGAATGAGGCGCACCATGAAGGGACCTGCCTGAGCCGGCCCTCAGCTGTCTCAGGACCTGCGTCCGCACAGTGCGAGGAGCGACGATGTCACGACGAGCCCCCTTCGTTCCCGACGGCGTGCCCGTCCTCTCACGGGGGCGGCACCGCAACCCTCGGCGGGGCGCGTGCTTCATGGAGATGGCCTCGTTCCTCGCGGGTGAACGCTGGAGCGACCACCCGTCCTGCACCCATCCGGTGCTCGCCACGCTCGCCCGCTGTGTCAACGACATGCTCGACGACACGAGCCGGCAGCGCATCGCCCTCATGATCCCCGAGGTGGTCGGACTGCACCCGCAGGACGACCGCGTCGCAGCGGCCCTCGTGCTCTCGACCGCGCGGGCCGCGCTCCCCGTGGCGGCCGAGGAGCGCCAGAACATCATGGCCCTCGCCATCCTCAACGCCGAGGGCATCCTCGCCGAGCGTGACGGGCGCGAGCCCGGCGAGCTGTCCGACACCTCCCGTGCCGCGCTCACGCGCGCACCGGCCGCGGAGCGTTGGGCGCGGATCCACCTCGCCCGCATGGGGTTCAACTCCGCCGCGCTCCGCCCCGCCAACGCGTCCAAGGTCGTGGCCCTGGCCGTCGACGGTGTCGCACGGGCCTGCGTCGACGACCCGGAGGAGCGCCTCGTGCAGATGCTGCGCGACGGCATCGACGTCGTGAGCGCCTTCGCCCCGCTGGCGCCGGTTCCGGTCGAGGAGACGCGGCCAGCGCCGAGCACGACCCCGTCGCCGGCACCGCGGTCCCGCTGGTCGTCGCGGACCTTCGCTCGCTGACTCCGCCTGGATCCCGGTCTGCGTCCGGCGACGCGACCGTATGCTGCCGTGACCGCCCGAGCCCTCCAGCCGTCACGAGGTTGTCATGCACCCTGTCCAGCAGCCCTACGAGACCGGCATGCTCGCCACCGGCGACGGGCACGAGGTCTACTGGGAGCAGTGCGGAAACCCTGACGGCACAGCGCTGCTCGTCGTCCACGGTGGTCCAGGCTCAGGTGCCAGCCCGTGGTGGACACAGTTCTGCGATCCCGCGCGCTACCGGGTCGTGCTCGTCGACCAGCGCGGCTCGGGTCGCAGCCAGCCGCACGCGGGCGACACGACCGCCGCCCTCGTCGACAACACGACAGCCCACCTCATTGCCGACTTCGAGCACCTGCGCTCTCAGCTCGGCATCGACTCCTGGGTGCTCTTCGGTGGGTCGTGGGGCTCGACGCTGGCGCTGGCGTATGCCGTCGAGCACCCTGAGCGCGTCCGTGCCCTCGCCCTCTGGGCGGTCGTCACGACCCGTCGGCACGAGGTCGACTGGCTGACGCACACGATGGGCCACGTGTATCCGGCCGAGTTCGACGCGCTTCTCGCGGCGCTGCCCGCAGGAGCAGACAGCGCGAACGTCCCCCTCGCGGTGCACCGTCTGCTCGTCTCCCCCGACCCCGCCGTGGCCGATGCCGGCGCCCGCGCCTGGTGCGCCTGGGAAGATCGCCTCGCGACGCTGGCCGGAGCGGTGCAGCCGAGCCCGCGCTACGAGGACGCACGCTTCCGGCTCGGCTTCTCTCGCATCGTCACGCACTACTTCGGGCACCACGCCTTCCTCGCCGACGACGCGATCACTGGTCGACTCCACCGCATCGCGCACATCCCTGCGGTGCTCGTGCGAGGCCGCCTGGACATCGCCTCGCCGCTTCGCGTCGCCCACGAGCTCGCGCAGGCCCTTCCGCTCGCCGAGCTGCACGTCGTCGAGGATGCCGTGCACGCCCCGGGCGGCGAGGGCGAGCAGGTCCTCGTCGACGCCCTCGACCGTTTCGCGCGATGACGTCCCGGCGCCGGCGCGCTGCCTCAGGGCGTCCAGCGGACCGGTAGGCGCTTCACCCCGCGCTGGAAGTTCGACCGCAGCCGCACGGGCTCGCCCGCGGACTCGATCCATGACGTGCGGGCGAGGAGCTCGCTGAAGAGCGCGCGCATCTGCACCCGCGCGAGGTGTGCGCCGAGACAGAAGTGCGGACCGTGGCCCAAGGCCAGGTGCGCCCGGGCGTCCCTGTCGATGTCGAAGTCGTCGGGCCGGTCGAAGAGCGCCTCGTCGCGGTTCGCCGACGCGAACGACACGACGACCTTGTCGCCCGCAGCCACGCGCTGACCGGCGATCTCGGTGGTCTGCGTCGCCGTCCGGCGAAACACCATGACCGGCGTCCACCACCGCAGCATCTCCTCCACCGCGGCCGGTATGCCGTCCGGCTCGGCCCGCAGCCGGCGCTGGGCGTCGGGGTGCCCCAGCAGCGCGACGAGCCCACCCGGCAGGCCGTTGCGCAGGGTCTCGTTGCCCGCCACGGCGAAGAGCCAGAACAGGTTCTCGAACTCCTCGATGGAGACATGGCCGTCGCCGCCGGCGCTGTCGTCACGCTGCGCCATGAGGATCGACATGACGTCGTCGCCGGGGACGGCACGCTTGTGCTCGCCCAGCGCGGCGGCATACGCGTAGAGGTCGGGCATGCCCGCGCGGCTGCGCGGGTCGGGCATGCGGCCGGCACCGTCCGGGGCCGGGCGCACGGCGATCGCGGACCGGGCGATGTCGGTGCCGCGCGCGGGGTTGAAGGTCGCACTGACGGCGTAGTCGGGGTCCTGCCAGCCGATGACGCGGTTCGACCAGTCGTAGAGCAGACCTCGGTCCTGCTGTGGCACCCCCAGCACGTCGGCGAGGGTGAGCAGAGGCAGGTCGGCGGCGACGTCGCGTGCGGCGTCCACCTCTCGAGGCCCTGACAGCATACGGTCGACGATGCGGCGCGCGTGACCCTCGATCTGATCCTCCAGCGCTGCGACCGAGCGTGGCGTGAAGGAGCGCGCGAGCATCCGTCGGATCCGGGAGTGCTCGGGCGGGTCCATGTTGAGCATCATCCGGCGGACGTAGGCGAGGTCAGCCGGTGTTGCCGGGTCGCGGATCTGCGTGCCTCCGAGGTGCGACGAAAACGTGCGGGGGTCGCGCAGCACCCGGGTCACGTCGGCGTGCCGCAGCACGAGCCAGTAGCCGGGCCCCTCCGGCCAGCCGGCCTGCTCGGGCTCCTCGACCCGCACGATGCCGTGCTCACGGCGCAGGCCGGCGAGCACGGCATACGGCACGTCGTCGACGTAGGTCGACGGGTCATGGAGCAGCGCGGTCACGGCCGCGAGATCGGCCACCGCGCGCTCAGGCCCGCGGCAGGTCGGCGACGAAGTCGTTGACGAGAGTCGCGAGCCGCACGGGGGTCTCGAACATCGGGTAGTGCCCGGCGTTGGGCAGCACCTCGAGCCGCGCCTCGGGATAGAGCGGGAGCCAGGTCTGCGTGACGGTCTCGGCCCCCAGGGCGGGGTCGTGCTCGCCGACCACCACGAGGACCGGGAGCTCGCTGCCCCTCACCTCGTCGGCGAAGTCGGCACCCGCCCAGGCATCGAGCACGCGCGCGAAGGCGTCGACGTCGCTGTGCTCGAGGGACCAGTCGACGATGCGGTTGACGAAGACCGGCGTGTTGCGGTTGCCGGTCGTGAAGTCGATGATGCCGAAGCGGTTGTCGCGGCTCTCGGCGGCGCCCCAGAAGAGCCCGCGGCCGGCGTCGTCGAAGGGCGTCGGCATCGCACCCACCGGCGTGATGCCGACGAGGCCCTCGACGCGGTCGGGGGCGAGCGCGAGAACCCGCTGGATGACCGCTCCACCCATCGAGTGGCCGACGAGCGTGAAGCGCGCGGCGCCGAGCTCGTCGGCGACGGCGAGCAGGTCGCGCGCCGACTCATCGAGCGACTGGTCACCCTCCTCGCCCCGACGCTGACCGAAGCCGCGGACGTCGGTGAAGACCCAGCGAGCCGCATCGCGGTCGAGGTCGTCGACGAAGAGACCCCAGCCGTCGGCGGAGCCGAACCAGCCGTGGGTGAGCAGGACGGTGCGCGGGCCGGACCCGACGACGTGGTGGGCGATCGACATGACTCTCCTTCGACGGTGAAGTGAAGTGATGCAGCCCCCCGAGCCTAAGGTCCCCCCATCGAAAGAGCAGTTCGTCAGCACGCCGGAACACCACACGCGCCCAGCCCGCAACCGAAAGAGCAGCCTGAAATCGAAAGAGCAGTCCGTCGTCGACGGACTGCTCTTTCGATTGGGGGTCACCCGTGGCGCGGGGGACGGACTGCTCTTTCGATCGGTCAGCGGGTCTCGCGGAAGTCCACGTGCTCGCGGGCCACCGGGTCGAACTTGCGCAGCACGAGCCGGTCGGGCTGGGTGCGGCGGTTCTTCGTCGTGACGTAGCTGAAGCCGGTGCCGGCCGTCGACCGCAGGGTGACGACGGGACGCAGGTCGGTGCGCTTGGCCATGGGGTGCTCCTCGATGTCTCAGGTCGCACGATCCGCGCGACAGGAATGATAACCATTACCGACCGAGTTGCATTCCCAGACACGAGAGAGGCCCCCGCACGTGGTGCGGAGGCCCCTGTCGTCGGTGCGAGTCAGGAGGAGGCGAGCCAGGTCTTGGCGACCTCGGCCGCGTCCTTCTTGTCGACGACGACCTGCTTGACCATGTCGGCCAGGGCCGGGGTGTCGAGCTTCGCGGAGACGGCGTCGAGGGCCTCCTTGAGCGCGTCGGCCTTCTCGGTGCGCACGAGCGGCACGACGTTGTCGGAGCCGAAGAGGCTCTTCGGGTCCTCGAGGACGACGAAGCCGTTGGCGGCGATCGAGGGGTCGGTGCTGAAGATGTTGGCGGCCTTGACCTGGCCGTTCTTCAGGGCCTCGACGGTCGCCTGGCTCTGCAGCGGCCGGAACTCGTTGGGCACGATGTTGTAGACCGACTTGAGGCCGACGAGGCCCTGCTGGCGGGTCTTGAACTCCGGCGGCGCGCCGATCGAGAGCTCGGCCTGGTGCGCCGTGAGGTCGGGGATCGCCTTGAGCGACCACTGGCCGGCGGTGTCCTTGGTGACGACGAGGGAGTTCTTGTCCTCGGCCGCCGACTTGTCGAGCACCGAGAGACCCTGCGGAAGCGCCTTCTGCAGCTCCGCGAAGACCTCGTCGGGGGCGGTGACCTTGGCGTTCTTGTCGAAGTAGTTGAGCAGCGAGCCGGTGTACTCGGGGAGCACGTCGACCTCACCGCCGGTGATGGCCTTGAGGTAGGTCTCACGGCTGCCGATGTTGAACTGCCGCTTGACGGTCATGCCCTTGGCCTCGAGCGCCTGGGCGTAGATCTCACCGAGGAGCGCGGCCTCGGGGAAGTCGGCCGAGCCGACCGTCACCGAGCCGGCGGCGCCGGTCGAGCCGCCGGTCGCCCCTGCGGCGCTCGTCGCGGGGGCGAGCGGGTCGCCGCTCCCGCCGCAGGCGGCCAGCGGCACGACGGCAGCGAGGAGCAGGCCCGCGGCGAGGAAGCGCGTGCGTGTCATGTTCGGTCCCTTTCGGTTGCGGCCCGGGGCGGTGCTCGCCGTCCGGATCCGACGGTGCTGTGGTGGTGCGGGTCAGGTGGTGGGGCTGGCTGTGCTGATGGACCGCGGCGCCTCGACCGGGTCGGGGCGCGACGCCTCGCCGGTGCGCGAGGACCGTGAACGGGCAACACCCACGGACCGGCCCGAGATTCCCGGCGACACGGCATATCTCTCGAGGGCCGCGAGCAGGAGGTCGGCGACGAGCGCGAGCACGGCGACGAGGATGGAGCCGCAGACCATCTGGACGTAGTCGCGCGAGGCCAGCCCGTCGATGAGGTAGCGGCCCAGGCCGCCGAGGCTGACGGATGCGGCGATCGTCGCGGTGGCGATGACCTGGAGGGTCGCGCTGCGCAGACCGGACAGCGAGAGCGGCAGCGCGCAGGGCAGCTCGACGCGCGTGAGGACCTGCCACCCGGTCATGCCCATGCCCCGAGCCGCGTCGCGCGCGGCCGGGTCGACGCTCTCGATGCCGGCGTAGATGCCCGAGAGCAGCGGGGGCACTGCGAGGAGCACGAGCACGACGATGCTCGGGATGACGAAGGCGAGGTCGCTCTGGATGAGCGGCCCGACGAACATCGAGACGGCGAAGAGGAGCCCGAGGCTCGGCACCGCGCGCATGGCATTGGCGCCGGTGACGAGCCAGCGCAGTCGTCCGGTGTGCCCCACCCAGGCACCGAGCGGGATGGCGATGAGCAGCCCGATGACCAGCGTGATCGCCGTGTAGGCGAGGTGCTCGGCGAGGCGGTTGGGGATGCCGTCGGCGCCGGACCACTGCGCAGGGTCGGTGAACCAGGCCCAGATCGTCGCGGGGCTCATGCCGCCACCGCCCGGGTCCACGGGGTGAGGGCGCGCGAGATGACCTGGATGACGAGGTCGAAGACGAGCGCGAGCAGCAGGCAGGCGATGATGCCGACCCACACCTCGGTCGGGAAGGACCGGGCGTAGCCGTCGGTGAGGAAGTAGCCGAGCTGCGAGATGCCGATGAGGGAGGCGACGCTGACGATGCTGACGTTGCTCACCGCGGCGACGCGCAGGCCGGCCGCGATGACGGGCACGGCGAGCGGGAGGTCGACCGCCCGGAACCGGGCGAAGCCGCCGTAGCCCATCGCGATCGCCGCCTGGCGGGTGGACGGGTCGACCGACGAGAGGCCGTCGGCCACGGTGCGGGTCAGCAGGGCGACGGTGTAGATCGTCATCGCGACGATGACGTTGACGGGGTCGAGGATCTTGGTGCCGAGGATCGAGGGCAGCAGGATGAAGAGGGCGAGGGAGGGGATCGTGTAGAGCAGCCCGGTCGTCGTCAGCAGGCTGGCGCGCAGCCAGGAGGTGCGGCTCGCGAGCCACCCGAGCGGCAGCGCGACGACGAGCCCCAGCACGAGCGGGAGCCCGGCGAGCCAGGCGTGCTGGCCGGCCCGGGTGAGGATCTCGCTCAGGTGGTCGAGGGCCCAGCTCACCGGGTGGACGCCCCTTCCGGAACCTCGCCGGCGGTCGTCGCCGTCCGGCGGGCCTCGATGGCCGGCACCACCTCGGCCGCGGTGATCGTGCCGACGAGGCGCCCGTCGTCGCCGGCGACGACCCCGCGACCGCTGGGAGAGGAGAGGGCGGCGTCGAGCAGGGCCCGGAGCGAGCCCGAGGTCGAGGCGACGGTGCCCCCGCGGTGGAGCAGGTCGCGGGTCACCTCGTGGTCGACGGCGGCCGCGCGCACCCAGCCGACCGGCTCACCGGCGTCGCCCACGGCGAGCACCCAGGGGGAACCGACCGCTCGCACCTGCTCGGCCGTGGCGCCGAGCCGCACCGTGGGCTCGTCGGTCAGGGAGAGCTCGGGCGCGGCGGCGAACGAGAGGGCGCGGTAGCCCCGGTCGCGGCCGACGAAGCCGGCGACGAAGTCGTCGACGGGGTCGGCGAGCAGCGTGGCGGGCGGGGCGAGCTGGGCGAGCACGCCGCCGACGCGCAGGACGGCGACCTGGTCTCCGAGCTTGACCGCCTCGTCGATGTCGTGGGTGACGAAGAGGATCGTCTTGCCGAGCTCGGACTGGAGGCGGAGGAACTCGTTCTGGAGCTGCTCGCGCACGACCGGGTCGACGGCCGAGAAGGGCTCGTCCATGAGCATGACGGGCGGGTCGGCGGCGAGTGCCCGGGCCACCCCGACGCGCTGCTGCTGCCCGCCCGAGAGCTGGGCGGGATAGCGCCGCGCCATCGCCGGGTCGAGCCCGACCCGCTCGATGAGCTCCATGGCGCGGGCGCGGGCCTGGCGCTTGTCGACGCCGAGCAGGCGAGGCACCGTCATGACGTTGTCGACGACGGTGCGGTGCGGGAAGAGCCCGGCGTGCTGGATGACGTAGCCCATGCCCCGTCGGAGCTCGGCGACGTCCATCGACGCGGTGTCGCGGCCGTTGACCGAGATCGTGCCCGAGGTCGGCGTGATCATGCGGTTGACCATGCGCAGGGTCGTCGTCTTGCCGCAGCCCGAGGGCCCGACGAGCACCGTGATCTGGCCGGTGGGCGCCTCGAGCGTGAGGTTGTCGACCGCCACGGCGCCCTGGTCGCCGCCACCCCCAGCCCGGGAGCCCCCGTCGGCCGAGCCGCTGTCGGCGTCGCCATAGCGCTTGGTCACGCCTTCGAAGCGGATCATGGAGATCAACGTACCCGCGCGCGCCGACACGTCGTCGGCCGTCCAACCCTCCGTTAGCGCCCTGTGACGCGGAGCTGACGATCAGAGATCGATGATCGACCCGCCGCCGTGCACCGCCAGGGCGATCGCTGCCCCCACCACTCCCGAGCGCGGCTCGGCGGCCCCGTCGTCGGCGATCCCGAGCTCGTCGGCGAAGGTGCCGGCGACGACCCCCGTCACGAGCTCGGTCCAGAGCCGGGCGCGCATGAGCATGGCGTGGTCACCGCGGGCGACCCGGATGAGGCTCGCGTCGCAGCCCTGCGCCTGGAGGCCCTCGACGAGCCGACGCGACCGCGACAGCCCGCAGATGACGTCTCGGTCGCCGTGGATGACGATGGTGCGGCACTGCGGCCCCGGGCGGGTGTCGCCTCGCTCGATCCACGGCGCGAGCGCCACGACAAGACGCACGTCGCGATCCTCCCCCAGGTGCAGCGCGACCCGGCCCCCCATGGAGTGGCCGACGACGGCCACCGGCCGACCCGCGTATGCCGTCCGCACCTGTTCCAGCGCCCACCTGGCGTCCACGAGTGGTGCCTGCTCGTCGCCGTTCCAGCCCCGGAAGCGGAAGCGGACGCGCGCCACGGCCAGCGGCCCCGGCACCGACCGCAGCGCGCGGGCGAAGGGCACGAGGCGCGCGACGTTGTGCGACCACGGCCGGTTCGGCTCGTAGCCGTCCACCGCACCGCCGTGCAGGACGATGACGACCGCCGCGGCGTCGGACGGCTGCGCGTCCCACACGAGCGCGGCGGACGGCATACCCCCTCGGCTCGTCGGAGCGACCACGTCGCGTGCGACCACGGGGGCGGCGCTCACACCGGTGAGCGGTGGAAGTTCTTGAACGACCGGCTGGCGGTCGGCCCGCGCTGACCCTGGTAGTGGGAGCCGTAGGCCGCTGAGCCGTAAGGGTTCTCGGCGGGAGAGCTGAGCCGGAAGAAGCAGAGCTGACCGATCTTCATGCCCGGGTAGAGCATGATCGGCAGGGTCGCGACATTGCTCAGCTCGAGCGTCACGTGCCCCGAGAAGCCGGGGTCGACGAAGCCGGCCGTCGCGTGCGTCAGGAGGCCGAGCCGTCCGAGCGAGCTCTTGCCCTCGACCCGCGCCGCGAGGTCGTCGGGCAGCGTCACGGCCTCGAGCGTCGAGCCCAGCACGAACTCGCCCGGGTGGAGCACGAAGCCGTCCTCCTCGGCACCGACCTCGACGAGGCGGGTGAGGTCGGGCTGCTCGGCGGCAGGGTCGATGTAGGGGTACTTGTGGTTGTCGAACAGCCGGAAGTACTTGTCGAGGCGCACGTCGATGCTCGACGGCTGGACCATCTGCGGGTCCCACGGGTCGAGCACGACACGCTCCGCCGCGATCTCGGCCCGGATGTCCTTGTCGGAGAGCAGCACGGGGTCGAGGCTACAGGCCGGGGCAGGGGTGGCCCTGTGAACGCCGGGTTCGTTGCGCACGTCGGTGGCGCATGCGCGCTCGCCCCCGAAGCGGGTCCGGGCCTCCTATCGTCGGGGGATGAACCCCTCGGACCGTCCCCGTCCCGCCAGCGACGAGCTGATGCGCGACTTCCACGCGGTGCTCCGTCGAGTGCTCGACGACGTGCCGCAGGCCGGCGGCCCGCGGATCGTCGACGTGCTGAGCGAGCACCTCGGCACCGAGCCGCACCTGCTCGCCGTGGTCAACCTGCCCGTCCCGGCGCACCGGCTCGTCGATGCCGACATCGCGATGGCCGAGCTGTCGTCGGTCGACCAGGAGGCGCGCATCATCGGCATCGCGGGCGACGCGCGCCACCACATGACCCTCGGTGATCTCGTGCAGCACGGCATGGGCCTGCCGGTCGGGCAGGTCGACTACGACCGGATGCCGACGGGGCCGGGCAGGGACGACCAGAGGCAGGTCGTCACCTCGGGGATCCGGCTCTTCCACTTCGAGGGCGACCCTGTCGCGGTGCGTCACCTGGGGATGAACCCGCAGTTCGGTCGCGAGGCCGGGGCGATCGAGGTGATCTCGCACGACCGAGCGGTCTCGGATGCGCTCATCGCCCGCGCCCTGGAGCTGATGGACCTGCGCAGCGTGATCCGGGGCCAGGTCGTCACCTTCGGGACGGACCCCTACGGCCGCGGCATGGCCGGCATCACCTTCGTCGCGCGCCCTGCCGTGGACGCCGAGTCCGTCGTGCTGCCCGACGGGGTGCTCGACCGGGTGGCCAACCACGTCATCGGCATGGGAGAGCACCGCGAGCGGCTGCAGGCCCACGGCCAGCACCTCAAGCGGGGTGTGCTGCTCTACGGGCCTCCGGGCACGGGCAAGACGCACACGGTGCGCTACCTGCTGTCGGCGACTCCCGGCACGACCGCCGTGCTGCTGAGCGGCGGCTCGCTGCGCTTCATCCACGACGCGGCCAAGGTCGCCCGTGCGCACCAGCCGGCCATCGTCGTGCTCGAGGACTGCGACCTCGTGGCGGAGGACCGCTCCTTCGGGCCGGGCGCCTCGCCGCTGCTCTTCGAGGTGCTCGACGCCCTCGACGGCCTCGACGCCGACGCCGATGTCGCCTTCGTCCTCACGACCAACCGCGTCGAGGACCTCGAGGTCGCGCTCGCGCAGCGCCCCGGGCGCGTCGACCTCGCCGCTGAGATCCCGCTGCCCGACGCCGACGGCCGTCGCGCGCTGCTCCACCTCTACGGCGGGCACCTCTTCGGCGCCGAGGCCATCTCGGCCGCGGCGGCCCGGGCCGAGGGCACGACCGCCTCCTTCACCAAGGAGCTCGTGCGCCGAGCGGTGCTCGCGGCGGCCATCGCCGACGAGCCGCCGGCCGACGACCACCTGGGGGTGGCGCTCGACGAGCTCCTGTCAGACGCCCACAGCCTGACCCGAAGCCTCCTCGGGGTCGGGCCGGGCGAAGGCGGCCTGGAGGCTGCGAGCCCGGGCGTCCAGCAGCTCCACCGCCCGGGCCGCGGGGGGCGCGGTGGCGGCTTCGTCGCCTACGCGCCGGGCAGCGGGCAGGTGCATCCGGGCTGAGCCGGCCGGAGGGCATACGACCTGGGGACCTCACCGCGCCTCCTATGCTGCTCGGCCACGCGGAGCAGCATGCGAGTCTCAGCCGACGAGGCCCTCTCGGCGGCCGATCGCGACCGCCTCGGTGCGGTTGCCGGCCCGGAGCTTGGCAAGGATCCTCGACACGTGCACGCTCGCCGTCTTCGGCGAGATGCACAGACGACCGGCGATCTCGTCGTTGGTCCTCCCCTCCGCGACGAGCTCCAGGACCTCGCGCTCCCTGGCGGTGAGCGGGCTCACGAGGTCGGAGGACGGCGGAGTGAGCCGTTGGATAGGCAGCGCCACCCCGTGGCGACGCCCGAGCACACGAGCCTCGGCCAGCAGTCCAGCGGCACCCAGCCGCCCGGCGATGTCGTTGGCACGCAGCAGCTCAGAAGCCGCCAGACGTCGATCTCCTTGTGCTGCATACGCTTCCGCGAGCCGAAGACGACAGACAGCCTCGTCCCAGGCGCGGTCGATGCCCGCCCAGCCGTCAGCCGCTGCGGCCCACTGGTCGACCGAGTCGGCTCGCCGGGATCGAGCGAGCAGCGCGACGTGCTCGGCACGAAAGGCGTCCGCGGCCGGCCCGCGCCAGTCGAACTGCTGGGACAGCTCGTCGAGGCGGGCGATGAGCTCCGGATCTCCGCCCGGGGCGGGCGCTTGGAGTGCAGCCACCTCGAAGCGGAGGGCAGCGTTGAGCGCGGGCCACAGGGCGGCAAACCACCAGCCACCAGGCTCACCCTCGAGGGCATGCAACCAGCGACGGGCCTCGGAGGCCTTCCCAACGGCATACAACGCGGTGACTACGTCGGCGAGCTCGTGCCTCTGCCCCACCAGATCGGGTCCGGGCTCGAGGGCCGTCATCGCTGTGGACAGGTGCGGTTCGAGCTGGGCGACCTGCCCCCGGCGCGTCATGATGCGCAGCCGGATCCCCGCCACCTCCGACCTGACCGGCTCGTAGGTGGACTCGACGACCTGGAGCCACCGCTCCGCGCCGCTCCAGTCGCCGACCTCGGCGCGGGCCGCGCCGAGACACACGGCGATGCCTGCGTAGCGCCTCGGTGCGAGCTGAGGGTCTTGGAGGCGCAGCAGGGCCTGCTCGGCGAGCACGCTTGCCTCATCGTAGTGGCCGGCGTCGACCAGACACGTCACCGCCGACTCGACGGCCATCGACCAGTCGGCGACAGGCAGGGCCGCATACTCGGCCTCCAGCGCGAGCAGCCGACGGGCCTCGGCAAGCGGCTCGACCCGCGCGAGGTGGTCGAAGCCCACGAAGACCTCCGAACGGATCCGCGCCCTCGTGTCGCCCACCTCCCGGGCCATCTCCCACGCGCGCCGGTGCAGGCGAGCGGCCAGCGCACCGTCGAAGCGTCGCGCCCAGCGGCCGGCGATCTGAAGTGCGTCGAGCACGACGAGACTCGGGGCGGCCTCGAACAGCACCCGCGCCCGGTCACGGGTCGTCTGCTCCACCGAGACCGGTGCCGCAGGCGCTCGCCCCTCGGCCTGCTCGAGCCGCATCGTCAACCACAGTCTCTCGGTGGCCGTACCGGCGAGGTGGCCACCGGCAAGCTCTCTGCGGAGGACGTCTCCGAGCACGGCCACCTCGTCGGCCGAGGTGCCGGCCACGCAGAGGTTGAAGAGGACGTCGGCGATCCCCATCCCGCAGACTGCTTCCGCGTCCTGCACGCTGCCCCACAGCGCGTAGACCTGGCGGAGGCACGACGTCTCCAGCGTGCTGTCACCGGTGCGAGCGGCGATCACCGCCGCCCGGCCGAAGCCACGGATGGCTCCAGCCTCGTCGCCTGCTGCGCGTCGGTGCAGCGCCGAGGCGACGACGTCGCCCACGTGCTCCGAGCGCTTGCCGTCGAGCAGGTCCGCCCAGGCGCGATGCAGAGCCCGCCGTCGCGCCGGCGGCAGCCGGGAGACCACCCAGTCCCTGACGAGCGTGTGCACGAAGCGCAGCTCACCGTCGTCGCCCTGCTCGAGCACCCGCGCGGCCGCTGCCTCGTCGACCGCGGCGCCGACCACCGCAGGCGGGGACCCAGTGACCGTCGCCAGTCCCTCGAGGTCCGTCGGACCCTCGGCGACGGCTGCCGCGTCGACGACGGCCGTGACCGCGTCGGCGAGGCGACGCAGCCGCCCGTCCACGATGGCGCCGAGGGACTCGGGGACACCGTTCGGGGTGGTGCCGGCCTCAATCGCGAGGTGCTCGATGAAGAGGGGCAGGCCCTCGCCGAGTCGAAGGATGCGCTCCTCGGTCGCCGGGTCCAGGGCGGCACCGCGGACGCGGCGCAGCTGCCGCCGGGCGGTCGCCTCGTCCAGCCGTCCCAGCCGGATGGTGATGACCTCCGACAGCGACGCGAGGTCGGCGAGCAGGGCCGCCGCCTCCGGCTCGACGACCGGCGTCCGGAACGTGCCGACGAACATGACCCGGCGGCTCTCGAGTCCGCGCGTCACGACGGCGATCAGGTCGAGCGTCTGGGGGTCCGCCCACTGGAGGTCATCCACGACCCAGCACAACGGGCGCTCGGCCGTCAGCGCGTCGATCAGCTGGATCGCGCCACCGAGGACGGCGACCCGGTCGGCCGACGGGGAGGCTCCGGCGGAAGACTCGCGCGCCGGGGCGCCAGCGAGCACCGGCACGATGGCGCCGAGGGCGCGGCACGCGTCGGGCGCCAGCCGCTCGAGCTCATCGCGACCCAGTCGGTGGACGGCGTCGCGGACCGTGTCCGCGAGGGTCCCGAACGGGAGGTGCCCTCCGGCGAGGTCGACGCCGTGCCCGACGAGGACGAGCAGGCCCTGCGACCGCTCGACAGTCGCGAACTCCGTGATGAGGCGCGACTTCCCGATCCCGGCCTCACCGGTCACGAGGGCCCCGCCCCCCACGCCCTCGCGCACGTCTGCAGCGATCGCGCAGAGCCGGTCGAGCTCCGCGTCCCTGCCGATCATCACGCGTCCGCGCACCACCCGATTGTTGCGGACCTCCCGCCCCGCCGAGGTGTTAGCAGGCAAGAGCGGGTCCGCCGTCTCGGCGAGTGAAGACGCAGGGATAGGGAGTTTGCCTGATGTCGCCTCAGCGGCTTACGGCGAACGTGGAGATGGCAGTCCCCAGTCGTCTCCGGGAGGACATCATGTTCACGCTCAACACCAACCCGCACCTCATGCTCCAGCTCGCCACGACCACGCGGGCGGACCAGATCGAGGGTGCCGAGCGGCGCCGCGCCCACGCCGGCGCCCACTCCGGCGCCCACGCCGGCGCCCGCCGTCGAGCCTCAGGCGCGAGGCTCGGCGGGTACTGGGGAGGGCTGAGGCGTCGCAGCGAGCACACGGCGCCCGCCCCGGCGCGCACGGTCTGACGCATCGACCGCGAGTGCCTCAGCCCGCGAAGGCGCGGACCGGAAGCCCCGGCACGTCGACCCGCGCGCGGAAGAGCGCGCCCGCCTCGGGCTCCGGGTCGTCGAGGTTCTCTCGGGAGGTCGTGATGAAGAGGTCACGGCCGTCCGCCCCGCCGAGCGTGCACGACGTCACGAGACGCACCGGCAGGGTGATCTCGGCGATCACCTCGGCCGACGGCGAGTAGCACTGCACGCGTCCCGCGCCGTTGAGTGCGACCCAGACGTTGCCGGCGCTGTCGACGGTGAGTCCGTCGGGGTGGCCGGTCCCGGGGGTGACGAAGGGGCGACGGCGGGTCAGCTCGCCGCCTTCGACATCGAAGACGTCGGTGCGGCCGGTCGGCGTGTCGTTGTAGTAGACGCGCCGGTGGTCGGGCGAGAGGTCGATGCCGTTGGAGATCGTGACCTCGGGCAGGACCGTGGTGACGTGGCCGTCGCCGTCGACGCGGTAGAGCGTCGCGCTGCCCGGCACACGGTCGTAGCCCATCGAGCCGCACCACAGGCGACCCAGCCCGTCGACGCCGCCCTCGTTCATCCGGATCGACGGGTCGTCCCACAGCTCGATCCACGGCGTCGGTATGCCGTCCGCCTCGTCCGCGAGCGCCAGCCCTCGCTCCGTGGCGACGACCCAACCGCCGCGGGTGCGGGGGCGCAGGAAGGCGGCGACGTCACCCACGTGCATCCGGTCGGCCGAGCCGTCGGCGCGCAGCGTCAGGACGTCGCCCGCGAGCATGTCGACCCAGCGCAGGCCGCCCCAGGTGGGCGACCAGACAGGGCCCTCGGCGTGGTAGCAGAGGGCATCGGTGATCTGCTCGACCGCGGCCATCAGTCCCACCAGACCCCGACGTAGTGGTGGCCCTGCGGCACCGTCGGTGCGTCGACGAGCCAGTCGGGGCTCGGCGACGGGCCGCCGCTCGGGTCGGTCTCGGCGTCGATCGTGAGCACGTCCACCTCTTCCGGGCTGAGGGTCGTGATGACGGCGACCCCGCTGGCGTAGGGCCATTCGTCATCGGGATAGGTCTGGAACTCGAGCTGGTCGAGCTCGACCCGCACATCGTGCACCTCGGGTCGCTCACGCAGGGCAAAGAGCACGTCGCGGACGGTCTCGAGGGCGAGGTCCTCGTCGCGGTTGGGTGCGATGCACCACTCGCAGTCGTTGCCGTCGAAGAACTGCTCGAGGGTGACGGCAACCTGTTGGCTGGCTCCCCCGCGGGCTCGGACGTGCGCGACCAAGGCCTGCTGCTTGGCGAGATCCATGCGGTGTCGGGCCCCTGCGGTCGAGGTCTGTGTTGAGGTCTACGTCGACGGCTGCCCGTCGGTCGGGCGGCGGTCTGGTGTCGGCTACACTGGCGCCGCGTGCACGCCTCGTGCCTCCTCGCGGGGGCTCCCGGCGGCCCGTGCGAGCGTAGCTCAATGGTAGAGCGCCAGCTTCCCAAGCTGGATACGCGGGTTCGATTCCCGTCGCTCGCTCCACAGCAAACGCGCAGGTCAGAGGCTCTTCGAGCCTCTGACCTGCGCGATGCTTGGGGGTGCAGCGCGACACAAACGTGCCAGATCATGCCAGATGCGCGGGTCAGACGACCCCCACCCAGGAGCCCCCGAGAAGCGCAACTTCGGCAGCATCCGTCAGCTCGCGTCCGGCCGGTACCAGGCTCGCTACACCGCCCCTGGCGGCTCGACCATCAAGGCCCCCACGACGTTCGCGAGCCGCCGGCAGGCTGATCAGTGGCTTGCCACGGAGCACGCAGACCTGACCCGCGGCACGTGGCGGGATGCCGCTGCAGGCGGCGAATCTCTCTCGGACCACGTGGTCTCGTGGCTCGACCCCCATCCCGATATCCGTCCGCGCACGCGTGAGCTCGACGCCAGCCTCGCCAACCGCTTCATCATCGAGCCGCCCCCGCAGCTGGGGGCTGAGTGGCTCGGCGCTCGGCCCGTTGGCCAGATCACCCCTGCCAACGTCCGGCTGTGGCACTCGTGGGTCCTGGTCGAGTCCCGTCGTGGGTCGCTCGCCAGGCGCCCGCCGGCGAGGAAAGTTCCCGGTGGAATGGTGAGCTTCGGGCCTGGGCCCGGCGCGAAGGACTCGACATCGCGGCAACTGGACGCGTCCCCGACGCTGTTCGGCAGCACTGGGAACAGTGCGGCCGCCCGCAGCTCGTTGAGCCGCGTCGCGACTTGGGCCGGGCGGGAAAGGCACAGACGGCTCAGGCATACCGGTTGCTGCACGCCGTCTTGGAGAGCGCCGTTGGTGAGGGGCTCCTGCGCACGAATCCGTGCCAGCTCAAGGGCGCAAGCACCGACAAGGCGCCGGAACGCGATCCTGCGACGCCGGAAGAGGTGGACGCCATCGTCGCGGCCTCTCCTGACCGCTACCGGGTCGCCGTCCTCATCGGTGCTTGGGTGGCCTGCGCGCAGGTGAGATCGTCGCCCTCGAGCGGGGCAGCGTCGACGTCAACACCGGACAGTGCGCGCAACCAGCCGTGGCGAACCACTTGGTCCTGGGTGATCTCAATGCCGACGCGCCACGCTCGCGCCACGAAGCCCATACCGAGGATCAGGAGCACCCACCCCAGCCAGGCTGGGTCCCCCGAAGGCGGCGTGTTCGGGTCGACCGCCGCCAAGACGCCGAGTAGGAAGACCCCCGCAATCGCAGTCCAGAAGATCGCGAGGGCGGTGTCACGGGTCAATCGGCCTTGGCGGTTTCGGGTCACGCAGCGAACGCTATCGGCGGCCTGAGGCCAACATCCCCTCATGCCGCACTCAGCTCATTTCCGCCGTTGTCACGGTCACCGCTGCAGCGCTCGTTGCCGCTGAGCGTTCGTCTGGGCGTCGAACACGCCAGGCAGAACCGTTGGTCAAGAGCCGCACCGAGCCTTGCCCCTTTGCCGCAACGACAGCCGGGATCGGGGCGCTACCTGCTGATCACCATGGTCGGCACCCGGACGAGGGAGGGTACGCGCTCCGAGGCGGTGGCCCACGGCATACGAACGCGCCTGTCGTGGGCACTCGCCAGCACCGCGAGCGCGGCGCCGCGCGACTCGCTGACGATTGTGTCTGTCAGCGACCCTGAAACCGCTAGGAGGCGCATCTCGGTCCGAGGCGACAGCATCTCGGCTCGCGAGACCAGCGCGTCGAGAGTGGGGCGTCGGTCGACCGGATGCACGATGGTGACGCCCAGTCCTCGGGAGGCTGCCGCGCTGATGCCGAGCTGCAGAACGGTCGCTGCGGTTCGGTCGTCGTTCATGGCGATGACGACGCGACCCGCAGACGGACCATGCTCCGGGTCTTGAGCAAGCGCGACGACGGTCACCGGTAGATGACTGCGCCTGATGATTCTCCGGGTGATGGAACGACGGAGGGAGGCGACTCCAGTTCGCCTCTCAGGGCGTCCGACCACCAGCAACGACGCGTCCTCGTCCGCCTCGGTGAGCCGGCCGACGACGTCACCGACCCGCAAGCTGGTGGTGAGGTCGACGTCCGGTGCGATGCGCCGGGCGCGCTGCACCGCATCCTCGAGGACCTGATGGCCTCGCTCCATCGGTATCGGCACGACGCTGTAGAGGCCGAGGGCCGCGCTGGACGGGTCCAACGCGACCTGGCGTCCGGCGACGTGAACGATGTGGAGCTGGCGTCCGTGTGCTGAGGCTTCGGCGGCGGCCCAGTCCAGGGCCTGCCATCCGCTGCCACTTCCGTTGACTCCCACGGTGATCGAAATCCCTTGGCGCCGGGGCGATTTCGGTCCGTCGCTTGCCTGTGCACTCGCTTCGCTGCTGAGCCGGGATCGCGGGGAGGCGCTCGGCGGACGAGACCGGTCGACGCGCTTCATGAGCCCTCAGCTGCTTCACACCTCGATGCCCGAGTGCCGAACCCTTTCGATGGGTGTGCCAGAGGGACTGGAGTCGTGGGCGCACCGACGAGCCTCGGCTCGCGCGGTTCGAGTTGGGGATCCATCTCGGTGTGTCCTTTGGTGTGGAAGGTCGATGGGTTGACCACCTCACACGTTGACGTGGCGGAGGGTCGGCTCGCGCCGGTGAAGTCACTGGCGCAATCCCCGGTCTGCCCTGAGCGGCCGACGAGGCCTTGGCGCCGGTTGCCGGCCGGGAGTCCGGCCTGTAGGCCGACCGTCCGTGCCGAGAGCCCGGGGTATGCCTTGGGCGAGCAGTTGGCGTCGGCCGGCTTCGTCGGCGTCTCGGTCATGCCGTCCTCCTCACTGGTTCAGCGGGTCGGAATCGACGCTGGGAAGGCGCGGGCGGCAGTGGAAATGCCGCCCAGAGCGCTTCTATGATTGCCGCGCATGGACGTCGATCTGCGGCACCTGCGCGCGTTCGTAGCAGTGGGTCAGCAGCTGTCGTTCACTCGGGCTGCCCAAGAGCTGCTGGTCACGCAGCCGGCGCTGACCCGGACCGTCCAACAGCTCGAGGCCGCGCTGCAGGTGAGCCTCCTCGAGCGCAGCTCCCGTCACGTGTCGCTCACCCCGCGGGGTGCTCGGTTCCTGACGCAGGCGCAGCTGGCTCTCGCCGCGGTGGACAGCGCGCTCGCATCGGTGCGTGAGCACGTGACGGTGCGGCTCGGGTTCAGCTGGCTGCTGCCGGACCCGTGGGCCCAGCGCGCCGTGAGCAGCTACGAGGCGGCGACCGGCAACTCCGTGTCCCTGCTGCGGGTCGAGGACCCGGTGGCGGCGGTGGCCCGGGGTCAGGTCGACGTCGCGGTGGTGCGCGGGACCCCCGCGGCGCAGGCAGGCGTGCGCCTGGTGCACCTGTGCGACGAAGTCAGGGTCGCCGTGTGCTCAGTCGAGAGCCCGCTGGCCGACGCTGACCAGCTCGATTGGAGGGACCTGTCGCAATGGCCGCTCGTGGTCAACATCGTCAGCGGCACGACGGGGCCCTGGTCCTGGCCGGACGGGAGCGGGCCGACGCGGTTCGTCGAGACGCGCAACTTCGACGAGTGGCTTGAGACGGTCGCTGCCAACCGCGGCGTCGGGGTCGTGCCCGAGGTGGCGATGCGGCGCAACCTCCACCCAGCCGTACGCTTCATCCCCCTTCGCGGTGCCCCGACGAGTCCCGTGGCACTGGCCTTCCGCCCGGACCATCAGCCGGCGCTCCTGCGTCGTTTCGTCGAGACGGCACTGGCCGCCGCGCCTCGGCGCGGCGGCCAGTGATGGTCGTGACCGGCAGGCTGTCACTGAGGACCGGTCAACCCTCGAGCTGACGCTGCGCCCGGTACTGCTCGACCGGGAGGCCGCCCCAGCCCCAGTTCTGGAGCGGCACCTCGTTGATGACGACGAAGGTCGCCTCGAGCGGCTTGCCGAGCACGTCGCGCAGCAGCTCGCTGACGGCGCGGATCAGCTCGGCCTTCTCCTCGGCGGTGACGGTGTCGCGCTCCGGGGTGCTGCCTTCGCGGGTGAGGTCGATGGTGACGACGGGCATCTGGACTCCCCTCTCAGTGTCCGGCGCTCTGGCCGCCGTCGACGTGCAGGATCTCACCTGTGACGAAGGGGGCGTCCTCAAGGAACAGCACGGCGTCGACGATGTCGGAGGTGTCGCCGATGCGCCCCACCGGGTGCAGCTCGGCCAGCGCAGCATGCGTTTCCGGGGCGTGCATCGGCGTCTCGATGATGCCGGGCGAGACCGCATTGACGCGGACGCCGCGACCGGCATACTCGATCGCCAAGGACTTGGTGGCCGCCTGCAGGCCGCCCTTGGTCAGGGAGGCCAGCACGGATGGGACGTTGCTGTTGGCGTGGTCCACGAGGCTGGTCGTCACCTGGACGACGTGCCCTCCGGTCCCCTGCGCGAGCATCTGGGCGACGGCGCGCTGGGTGACCGGGAAGAACCCTTCGAGGTTGACCCGCACGGCGTTCGCGAAGTCGGCCGCGGTGTAGTCCGTGAAGGGCTTCGCGACGAAGACGCCTGCGTTGTTGACGAGGGTGTCGATGCGCCCGAAGCGTCGGACGGCCGTGTCGACGACCTCGTCGGCGGCCGCGGCGATGTCACCGGCGACCGTCACGAGATCCGGGTCGCTCGAGGGCTCGATCGAGCGGGAGTTGGCAACGACGGCCCAGCCTCGCTTTCGGAAGCCGGCGACGAGGGCCGCGCCGATGCCGCGGGAGGCGCCGGTGATGACGGCGACCTTCTGCTTGGGAAGAGTTGTCATGTGGAGAGTCCTTTCGGTTGGTGGTGCTGGACCTTCGCTTCAACCTCACCCGGAGCTGCGCTCATCCGGTTCTGCGATGCCTGCCGGGCCGCGAGCATGTTCCACGCGCATGACCGCAGGTCACAGGAGTGCGACGGCGCCGCGGACGCTCGAACAGCCACTGCCGCAGGTGAATCCGCAGATTGCACTCAGCTGTGGGCGTCGAGCACGACGCGGAACCGCGCATCGCCCGAGAGCATGCGCTCGTACGCCTGCGGGGCCTGGCTGAGCGGCACGATCTCGTTGTAGGAGCGGATCCCGTGCCGGGAGGTGAAGCGCAGGTTGTCCTCGTTCTCGGCCGCGGTGCCGGTCAGCGCGCCCCGCACGATTCGGTCGCCGAAGATGAGGTCGGGCGTCGTGACCTGGATCGGGTCCGGTGCCGCGCCGGCGACGACGAGTTGGCCATGGGGTGCCAGCCCGGCGATGAGCGGCGACATTGAGGCACCGGATGCCGCCGTGGCGACCACCGCGTCGACACCGCCGAGTCGTCGCAGCGCCTCCCCGGGGTCCTCCGCGGCGCTGTCGATGTAGTCGTCGGCGCCGAGCTCCATTGCGAGAGTGGCCTTTGCGGCGCCTCGGGCGATCGCGACGACGGGGTGTCCCAGAGCCTTGGCGTACTGGATGCCGAGATGTCCCAGCCCGCCGATGCCCTGGACGGCCACCACCGCACCCGGGCGCAGCCGTGAGCTCAGCACGGCGTTGAAGACGGTGAGCCCCGCGCAGAGGAGTGGAGCGAGGTCGGTGGGCGCGCCATCGGTCGGCAGGCGGACCAGGCCGGTGGCCCGCGCGTAGGCGACCTCCGCGTAGCCACCGTCGACGTGCGTGCCGGTCCACGGCTGGTCGGTGCACTGAAGGAAGTCGCCGCGCCGGCACGCCGGGCACACATTGTCCTGGCCGCTGAGGAAGCCAACACCGACGCGGTCGCCGACGGACCACGTCGCATCGACGTGGTCCCCGACGGCCTCGATCGTGCCGACGATCTCGTGGCCGGGCACGACCGGACGTGAGGGGTCGTGACGAAGACCCTCGACGGCGAGGACGTCGCTGTGGCACAC
The DNA here is from genome assembly GCF_006716675.1 of Humibacillus xanthopallidus. Lineage (GTDB taxonomy): Bacteria > Actinomycetota > Actinomycetes > Actinomycetales > Dermatophilaceae > Humibacillus > Humibacillus xanthopallidus_B. Next base: position 1,254,160 of record NZ_VFPM01000001.1, read on the forward strand.
ACCGCAGGCGTCGACCCGGATCCTCACCTGTCCCGGTGCGGGCTCCTGTCGTTCACGTTCCACGAGCGCGAACTGTCGAGAGGCGGTGACCTCGAAGGCGCGGTAGGGCGTCACGCCTCCGGCCATCAGACGACCGCCTCGGACAGTGGGCGGGTGGCCGACACCTCGTCGTCCAGGGCGCGCAGCGCGTGCAGGACGGCTTCGGATAGGGTCGGGAACGGTTGGATCACGTCGAGCAGCGTCGTCAGCGGGATCTGGGCCCGGATGGCCAGGGTCGTCTGCTGCAGCCACTCCCCCGCCTCTGGCCCGACGGCATACGCGCCGGTGAGCACGTTGCCGTCGCTGACGAGCGTCAAGAAGCCCGGCGCCGTGTCGTAGGCGCGGGTGTACGTGGCCGTGCGGGCGACGCCGGAGAGATGGACGGTGCTCGTGTACCGGCCCTCGGCGGCGCCGACCGACGCGACCTGGGGGTCGCTGAAGACGACGCGCGGCACTGCCCGGTAGTCCGCCACGCGCGGTCGCCCGAGGATGTTGGCGGCCGCGACGCGCGCCTGGTACTTGCCGGTGTGGGTGAGCTGCCACAAGCCGGTGACGTCGCCGACGGCCCACAGGCCAGGGCCGAACGAGAGCCGCTCGTCCACGGGAATGCCAGCGGCGTCGGGGACGAGGCCGACCGTCTCCAGGCCGATCCCGTGAACCCGCGGACGACGGCCGGCTGCGACGAGCAGACGGTCGCCGCGAACCTCCTCGCCACCGGACAGCTCGACGACGTAGTCCGCGCCGTCCACCCGCGCGCTCTCGGCCTCGGCACCGGTCCGCACATCCACACCATCGGCGGCGAGCGCGGTCGCGACTGCCTCGCCCAAGGCGCGCGGCTCCCGACTGAGAAGATTCTCGGCGCGCTCGACGAGCACCACCTGGGTCCCCAGGCGCGCCAGGGCCTGACTCATCTCCACCCCCGTCGGGCCTCCGCCGAGCACGACGAGTCGGTCCGGAACCTGGGTCATCCCGGTCACGTCCCGGTTCGTCCAGACGCCCGGCAGATCGCGCAGCCCCGGCACCGGGGGAATGACCGGGTCGGCTCCGGTGGCGACCACGATGTGCTCGGCGGTGTGGACACGGTCGTCCACCGCCACCGTGCGCGGCCCGCGAAGGACGGCCTCTCCACGCAGCACCTCGACCCCGGCGGAGGCAGCCCAGGCGACCTGCCCGGAGTCGTCCAGATTCGAGACCATGAAGTCTCGCCAGGCGAGTACGGACGGCACGTCGAGGCTGCCCGCGACAGCCTCAGCGGCACCGGGTGCAGCCTTCGCCGCCGCCAGCGCCTCCCCCGGACGCAGCAGGGTCTTGGACGGGATGCACGCCCAGTACGAACACTCGCCGCCGAGCAGCTCGCGTTCGACGACAGCCACCCGTAGCCCGCCGTGGGCAAGGGCGGCAGCGCAGTGCTCACCCGGGGAACCGGCGCCCATCACGATCACGTCGTAGTCCGTCATCGCGCTTCACCTCCGCTAGGCCGGCAGTTCGATGCCGGCCAGCTCACGGACCATGTAGTCGGCATACCAGTCCGGCCAGTCGGGGTCTTCGACGCCGGTGCGTGCCTCGTGCTCGCCGTGCGCAGCGGCGGCGCGGCGCAGGGCAGCCGCGAGGTCCGTGACCGAGGTGAACGAGGTCGCCGCCGAGTCGGTGCGCCCCGGCAGACGAGTGGTGACCTCCTGCACGATCCAGCCGTTGCCGTCCGGGTCCTGGAAGGACAGGAACGAGCCGTAGCTGCGCCGGTCCGGATCCGGCCCCGGCACGCGCGCGTCGGTCCCTCCGTGGTGGAAGACCCCGCCCGCGTCGTGGAAGACCCCGCTGGGCTCCGCGCCCTTGTCGACCAGCTCGGCGTGCGCGGCCTCGACGTCGCCGACGACCAGTTGCAGCCCCCGAGCGGTTCCGGGGGCCTGCTCGGTGACGTGCGTGCCGAAGATGACGGAGGTCGGCGAGCCGGGCGGCGTGACCTGCACGACCCGGAACTGCTCGTCCGTGCTGAAGTCGGCATCCAGCCGCCACCCCAGGCCGGTGTAGAAGTTCTTGGCCCGGTCGACGTCCGAGACGGGAACCACGACCACTTCCAGCTTCATGTCCATTGTTGATGTCCTCTCACTCGAGTTGCGCGAACAACAACGACCCTCCCGCGCAACCGATCGCCGCGCCCCAGGGAAAGGCACCGGTCGTTCGCAGCCCGGGACCCACGGGGATGCCACCGACACCGGTTGTGGCCCACCGTTGAGCTCACACCCCTCGAACAACTCCCGGAGGCTGACATGGGACAGACCGAGTACCTCGTCACGATGACCACCCACGTGCCGGACGGCGTCGACGACGCAGAAGTCGCCGAGGTCCGAAGCAGAGAGGCCGCCAACACGGCCCGACTCGCGGAGCGGGGCAGTGTGCTGCGGTTGTGGCGGCCACCGCTGAGCCCAGGCCAGTGGCGCAGCATCGGGCTGTTCGCGGCGACGGACGAGACGGAGCTCGAGCGCATCCTGTCCGCCATGCCGCTGCGCAAGTGGCGCACCGACGAGGTGACGCCTCTGGACCTGCACCCGAACGACCCCGCAGCCGGTGTGGTGCCGCGCGATCCTGACGCGAGCGAGTTCCTCACGACGTTCACCGTCCGCGTCCCCGCCAACGCCCGAGACATCGACGCGGTGATGGCAGGCGAGGCGCGGCGCGCCGGCCAGCTCGCCGACCAGAACAAGCTGCGGCGGTTGTGGCGCCTGCCCGAGCAGGGTCGTGCCCTCGGCCTGTGGCAGGTGCACGACACCGAGGAGCTCACGACCCTCCTCGGCTCCCTGCCGATGACGGCCGCCGGCTGGCTGTCCATCGACACAGTGGCGCTGACCCCGCATCCCAGCGACCCTGCCCTCGCTCGCACCGCGGCGCGCTAGTCGGCTGCCTCAGACCGCGGTGAGGCGGGAACCAGCCATCGCGTCGGCCAGCTCTCTGCGGGACCGGATGCTCAGCTTGACGAACACCTTCCGCAGGTGCCACTCCACCGTCCGGGGGCTGAGGAACAGACGTGCACCGATCTCCGGGTTCGACAACCGCTGACTGGCGAGCTGCGCGATCTGCAGCTCCTGGGCCGTCAGCTCCTCGATGCTGTGCTGCACCTGCGCACGGATCAGCCCCCCAGCCGCGGCCAGCTCACGGTTCGCGCGCTCGGCGAACCCGTTCGCGCCCATCTCGAGGAACATCCCATGAGCGGCGTGCAGGTGCTCTCGCGCGTCCCTTCTCCGTCCCTCGCGCCGCAGCCACTCCCCGAAGCTCAGGTGTGCCCGGGCGAGGTACCAGACCATGGGTGAGGCGGCGAGCAGGTCGATCGCCTCCCGATAGAACGTCTCGGCGGCCGCCCCCTCGGCCACGAGGGCGCGGGATCGTGCCAGGCACCCCAGGGCCCAGAGCGTGCCACTGGCGAGAGCCCGCTCGGAGAGCCGGTCTACGGCGTCTTGCGCCAGCTCCGGGCGCCCGCAGCGCGAGGCGGCCTCAGCCAGCTCGTAGAGAGTCCACGAAGACGTCACGACGTCGTCCCACTCGCCGGCCTTCTGTGCGGCCTCGAGAGCCAGGTCGTAGCGGGCCAAGCCGTTGTAGAGCACGGCAAGGTCGTATTCGGCACCGGCGATCGCGCAGCCCTCGCCGCGGGCGGCGGCCCCACTGATGAACTCGTCATGCAGCCGAAGGGAGGTCACCTCGTCGCCGCGCCAGGCCGCGATCCGCAGCGGGAACTCGGCCCTGACCCCGAGGCCGAGGCCTTCGGCCTCCTCCAACAGCATCGACGCGGACGTCAGGTCCCCCGCCTGGGTCAGGGCGCCTGCGAGATAGTCGAGCGCGTAGGGCAGCAGCAGCACGGTACCGGTCGATCGGGCCAGCTCCACCTGGCTGGACGCAAGCTCGCGCCAGGCCTCCTGGTCCCACAGCTCCTCGGCCGCGATGTTGTACGCGAGGCAGAGCCGGTCCAGGGTTCGCTCCTGCGCCAGGTAGGCCTCCAGCGCCTGCCGGAGCAGCGGAGCTGCTGCGACACTCCCCTCGGTCAACCGCGTAGCCAGGCCCCGGATCATCAGCTGACTCGCCGGGACGGGCTCCGGGTCGAGGCGCACGGACAGCGCCGCCGTGGCGATGTCCTGCACGTCCGTGCCTGCGGCGTAACAGCTCGCGTAGACGGCGGCGACCAACGCCTCGAGATGGGTGTCGCGAGCCAGGTCGACGTCCAGCGGCTCCAGCCGTTGAGCCGCCTGGAGCAGCAGCCGGGGCGCGTCTCGACCCCGTCGGAGGTCGAAGGAGATCTGTGCGCGAAGACGCTGGGCTTGGGCGCGGTTCCGCTCATCGGACAGGGACTCGTCGGCCAGGTCCAGGAGCGCCTCGGCGAAGGGGAGGTCGCCTGCCTGGAACTTCGCGCCAGCGGCCGAGAGCGCGCGCTCGGCCCGCAGTGTCGCGTCGGGCGTGAGCCCGGTGGCCCGTTCGATGAAGGCAGCAGCCGCCGCTATCCCTCCGCGGCGTTGGGCGCTCTTGGCGGACTCGATCAGCTCGCGAGCCACTGCCTCGTCGGGGCCATTGACCGCGTGGGCACGATGCCACGCCCGCCGGTCGGGATCGGCATTGCCGATGGCCGTGGCCAAGGCCGCGTGCACCGCTCGGCGCTCGGCTGAGGTCGAGGCCCCGTAGATGGCCGACCGGACCAGCGGATGACGGAACCGCACCTGTCGGTCGATGTCCAACAGCCCGGCATCCACCGCAGGTTCGCGCGCGTCCCAGTCCATCCCGAGGGCCTGCGCCGCCTGAAGCAACAGCATGGGGTCGCCCACAGGGTCAGCCGCTGCCAGCAGCATGAGTCGCTGCGTGGCCTTCGGCAGGGCCCGCGTCCGACGGACGTACTGGTCCTCGATCCAACCCGGAATGCCGTCCGGCACGGGCATCGCGAACCCGCCGGCGATCTCGGCTGCGCTCAGACCATGAGGAAGCTCCAGCAGGGCCAGCGGGTTGCCCCGTGTCTCCGCGATGAGCCGGTCAGCGACCCGCTCGTCGATCCGCCCGACGATCGCCGTGGCCAGCAGGGCGCGGGCGTCCTCCCTTCCCAACCCGGTGACCGAGAGCTCGGCCATGCCGGCCAGCTCGGGCATCTGCGCCGGCGCCCGTACGGCAGCGAGGATCGCCACGGACTCCGCGTGCAGGCGGCGCGCGACGAACCCGAGGACCTGCGCCGAGGCGGTGTCCAGCCACTGAGCGTCGTCGACGACGCAGAGCAGAGGCACCTCCTCGGCCGTGTTCGACAGCAACGTGAGGGTCGCCAAGGCAACGAGGAAGCGGTCGGGTGGATCCCCCATCGAGAGGCCGAACGCGACGCTGAGCGCGACCCTCTGGGGCTCCGGGAGCCGGCTCAGCCCTGTCAGCATGGAGTTGCACAGCTGGTGGATGGCCGCGAAGGGCAGCTCCATCTCCGCCTGGACACCCCCGACGGATGCGGTGCGGAAGCCGGAGGCCTGGGCGGTGGCATAGTCCAGCAGCGCCGTCTTGCCGATCCCGGCCTCCCCACGAAGGACAAGCGCGCCGCTCTGGCCGCGGCGGACGTCGTCCAGCAGCCGGTCGAGAGCACCGCGCTCAAGGTCCCGACCCACGATGTCACGCGCTCGCCCGGCGGCCATTTGGCGAGCACTCTAGAGGATCGCGATTTCTGCGTACAGAGGTGCACGAAGCATCCGACGCTCGTTCGACCACCGACTCGAAAGGGCGCTTCGCGTGGGTCGGCCACGACGCCCACGAGTCTCGAGGCGTTGGCCCACTGAAGCGGGTGCTTGCGGAGCCGCGCTCGAGGCTGCGGGCCCCCACGGGGGCACCAGGGACACGACCAGTGGGTTCACTGGCGCGCCGTCGCGCCTCCGCAGGCCAAGGTGGAGACGACGGCCTGAGTCGAGGCGGTCGGGGTGACATCGGAGCGCCTCAGCCGGATCGACGAGCTCGTCGCCGTGAGCTCGACAGCAGGTCGGGTCGCCCTGCTGGGCAGCAGGTCCACAACCAAGAGCGAAGGTGAGTCAGATGACGGCAGCCGAGCAGTTCCACATCGACATCGTGTCGTCCGCCTACTGGCGCGTGACGTTCGACAACGGTCCGGTCAACCTCATCGACCCAGACACCGTCGAGCAGCTCGCTGGCCTGGTCGACCTGATGGAGGCGGACCCGGACCTCGCCGTCGTCGTGTTCCGTAGCGAGAAGCCTGGCTTCTTCATGGCGCACTGGGATTTCCTCTCCGACAGCGCGCGCGTCGCCGCGATGGAGCCTGGGCCGACCGGGATGCACCCCTACGTCGACAACTTCGTGCGGCTCAGCCGTGTGCCGGTAGCAACCATCACCGAGCTGCGTGGACGCGCGCGCGGCGCCGGCAGCGAGTTCGCGCTGGCCACCGACATCCGGTTCGCGTCGGAGAAGGCCGTCCTCGGTCAGTTCGAGGTCGGCGTCGGCGCCGTGCCCGGTGGAGGACCCATGGCTCGCCTCGGACGCCTCGTCGGCCGTGGACGCGCGCTGGAGATCCTGCTCGGAGGAGATGACATCCCCGCGGCACGCGCAGCCGAGTACGGCTACGTGAATCGGCTCGTCCCCGACGACGAGATCGAGGAGTTCACCGACGCCTTCGCCCGGCGAATCGCCGCGTTCGACAAGATCGCCATCACCGGCATCAAGCGGCTGGTTGACGTGGCCACGCTCCCGGACGACCAGGAGTCCGCGGCCGGGCTGAAGGTCTACTTCGCGACCGCCGGGCGCCCCCAGCATCGACCGTTCACCGAGCTGCTCTTCAGCAAGGGCCTTCAGCAACCCGACGGTATCGAGGTGGACCTCGGCGTCGAGCTCGGGACCCTCCGCACCGCCCGAGCATGATCATGGGCGCGTCACCGGCTCTGGAGGGACAGACCGTCGTGCTCATCGGAGGCACGCGTGGCATCGGCCTGGCGACCGCACGGCTCGCGGGTGTCGAGGGCGCCCGGCTGATCATCACCGCACGAGACGCCGAACGCCTGCGCGAAGTGGGATCGGAGCTCGGAGCCGCCACCGCGGCGTTCGACGCCACCGATCTGGAGCGGCTCGGTCGATTCATCGACGAGCTGCCAGACGTCGTCGACCATGTCCTGATCACGGGCCCGGGGCCTTACTACGCACCCCTCGCGGACCTCGACCTCATCGAGGCACGGCGAGACTACGAAGCGCACCTCCTGGCACCCGTCCAGCTCGCCCGACATGCTGTCGGCCGGTTGCGCCCGGGAGGGACGCTGCTCTTCATGAGCGGCACCGGCGGGCGTCGATCGTCGTCAGGCGCCCTACTCACGGCCCACACCGCGGCGATCCCGGCCCTCGTGCGGAACCTGGCACTGGAAGTCGCGCCCATCCGCGTGAACGCGATCGCGGCTGGTTTCGTCGACACGCCGTTGTCCGCGGCCTTGCTGGGAGACCAGCTCGACGAGCGCCGCGAGCAGTTGCGCCGCACGTTGCCGATCGAGCGGGTGGTGACCGCGGAGGATGTCGCCGCACTTGCCATCCACCTGATGGTCAACACGGCGATCACCGGTGCCACCGTCGACATAGACGGCGGCCAACAGCTCCTGGACTGATGGCAGAGAGGAGCGGTCAGGCGTCGTGCGCTTCGTCGTGTCCGAGCAGGTGATCCAGCGGTAGGACGACGACCCGAGACGTCCAAGGACGCGCGGACTGCGTTGGCGGTCCGCAAGGATCGTGGGCCGAGATGCGGGACCCGTCGACGGGCCAGCCGTGCCAAACCGTGCCAGATCTACACACCCACCCACACCAGGCAGAGCCAAGATTGGAGTCGTCTAGTCGATCGGCGCAGGTCAGAGCGCAACTTGTGCCTGGCCCGCGATGTCCAGAAACCACGGTTGTCTGATTCCCACGCTGGATACGCGGGTTCGATTCCCGTCGCGCGCTCCGACCACCGCGAGCGTGTGCGGTTGTGACACCCTCGACGACATGGCCGATGTCCTCGTCTGCGCCTCCTCCATCCATGGGCACGTGGCGCCCATGCTCGAGATCGCGACACACCTGCGGGGCGCCGGGCACACCGTGCGCATGACTACGGGGACACGGTTCGGCGACCGTGTCTCCCGGGCAGGCGTCGAGTTCATCCCCTTGAGCGGCGCGTCCGACATCGACGACACCGACCTCGACACGGCGTTTCCCGGCCGCTCCGAGACCAGGGGCGTCGGCAAGGTCCGGTTCGACGTGTCCCGCCTCTTCATCGACCCCATCCGGTCGCAGTGGGACGTCCTGACGGACGCGCTGCAGCGGCGACCGGCCGACGTCGTGCTCTACGAGACGACGTTCATGGGCATCGCCCCGCTGCTCGCGAGCCCTGCGCCTCGCCCGCCGGTGATCGGGTGCGGCGTCATCCCGCTCACGCTCTCCTCCCCCACCGTCCCGCCCTTCGGAGCCGGCCTGCCGTATGCCGAGGGGCGGGCTGCCCGATTCCGCAACCGGGTGGTGCGTGAGGGGATCCGCCACCTGGTCATGGGCGGCCCGCAGCGTGAGCTGAGGAGGGCCCTGACCGACTGCGTGCCGGAGGCGCGGTGGTCGGGCTATTTCATGGACGGCGCGGCGCGCGTCGACACCTTCCTCCAGCTGAGCGTGACCTCGCTCGACTACCCACGGCCGGACCTTCCGCCGAACATCAGCTACGTCGGACCGGTCCTGCCCAGGCACTCGGGGAGCGCAGCGCTGCCCGAGTGGTGGTCGGAGCTCGACGGCAGCAGGCCAGTCGTCCTCGTGACCCAGGGCACGCTGGACGTGCTGGATCTCGACCGCCTCATCGGACCCACCCTCCGGGGGCTGGCGAGCGAGGACGTGCTCGTCGTCGCCGTCACCGGCGGCCCGCCGGTCGAGCGGCTCGGGCCGCTGCCGGCGAACGCCCGGGCCGCGACGTTCCTGCCCTTCGACGTGCTCATGCCCAAGGTGTCGGTCATGGTGACAAACGGCGGCTTCGGCGGCGTCCACCATGCCCTCGCCCACGACGTGCCGCTGGTCGTCGCGGGCAGCACGGAGGAGAAGCCGGAGATCGCGGCTCGTGTCTCGTGGGCCGGCGCCGGCATCAACCTCAGGACCGGCACGCCCACCCCCACCCAGGTGCGCGACGCCGTGCGGAGCGTTCTCGCGAACGACTCCTACCGCACCGGCGCCCGGGTCGTGGGTGACGACATCCGCCAGTCGGACGCGCTCGGCACGATCGCCGCCACCGTGACCGAGCGCCTCGTCCGCCTGCGCCCCTAGCGTCGCGGAATCAGCTTGCCCGGGTTGAGGATTCCGGTGGGGTCGAGCTCGGTCTTGATGGCGCGCAGGACGTCCAGTCCGAGGTCGCCGATCTCGGCACCGAGCCACGGGGCATGGTCGACGCCGACGCCGTGGTGATGGGTGATCGTGCCTCCACCCGCGACGATCGCCTCGGTCGCGGCCGACTTGACGGCTCGCCACTGCGCCAGCGGGTCAGCCGACTCCCCCGCCACGAAGGTGAAGTAGAGCGAGGCGCCCGTGGCATAGACGTGCGAGACGTGGCACATGACGACGACGCCCCTGCCGCCGTCGGCGAGCGACGACCGGATCGCTGACCCGACGGCCGCGTGCAGGGGTCCGAGCCGGTCCCACGTCGTGGCGGTCTCGAGGGTGTCGACGAGGATGCGCCGGCCCATGAGCTCGTCGCGGAGATACGGCCCGGCGAAGCGCCCCTTCTCCCAGGCGCGGGCCACCCGGGCGGGCAGACGCCGCCCGCCGTCGCGGCCCAGCACCCGCTCGCAGACGGACTGCCGGTGCTTCAGCGCCGCTGAGTCAGTCCCCTCCCAGACGAGGACGACGAGGGCCGGCTCCTCGAGACCGCGCACACGGCCGTATCGCCGGAGGACCGCACCCGAGCGTCCTGCGAGCGCCAGGTTGACCCTCGTCTCCTCCTCGTCCGAGAGCCGGCAGACGTCGGGCAGCAGGCCCGGCCCGACCTCCTGGGCGAGACCGCGGAGAGCCTCGGAGCCCGCGTGGAACGACGGGAGGAGCCACGCGGCATACCGCTTGGCCGCGGGTCGGGGAGCGACCCGGAGCGTCGCCTCGGTGATGATGCCGAGGGCCCCCTCGCTTCCGACGACGAGGTCGAGCAGGCGGGGACCCGCGGCCGAGGCGGGGCTTCGCCCTCCGAGCACGAGCTCCCCACGCGGGGTGGCGAGCCGCACCCCGAGCACGTTGTCGTCGATGCGGCCGTAGCCCGTCGACGCCTGCCCGGCGGACCGGGTCGCGACGTAGCCGCCGAGGGTCGCCTCCTGATGGCTCTGCGGAAAGTGACCGAGCGTCAGCCCGTGCGGCTCGAGCGCGCGCTCGATGTCGGGGCCGCGCAGCCCCGGCTGGAACGTCGCGAGGCGGGCGACCGGGTCGACGTGGAGGAGCTGGTCCAGCCGCCGCAGGTCGACGGCCACGACCCCGGCACAACGCTGCTCGCCGGTGTCGCCACCCTCGACCGCACCGCCACGGGCCTCGACTCCCCCGACTCCCCCGACGACACTCGTCCCGCCTCCGAAGGGCACGACGGCGATGCGGCGCTCGGCGCACACTTCGAGGAGCCGCTGCACCTCGGCCGCGTCAGCCGGCTCGACGATGACATCGGGCGCCTCGGAGCCGTCTCCGTGGCGCAGCCGCCAGAGGTCCGGATAGCTCTTGCCACCGGCGTGCTCGACCCGCGACCGCCGGTCGGTGTGGACGTGGTCACTGCCCACGACCTCGCGCAGGGCCGCAACCTCCTTGTCGCCCAATGCGATCGGCGGCAGTTCGACAGCCTCGAGCGCGACCGGAGGCGTCTGCGGTCCACGCGCGACGCCCCACGACGCCAACGCCGACCAGGCGCCGGCGCTCAGCGGGGGCGCCTCGGCGGGGTCTCCCCACCCGTACCACACCGACCGGGGGATCGAGCGCGTCAGCTCATCCATCGCAGCGACCTCGACACCCTGCCCGACAGCCACGTCCCATGCGCAACACCGTCGCACACCGCGCGACGTGAGTACCGTTGATTCGTGCACCGCGACCACTCCCGCGTCGCGCCTGCCGGTCAGGGGGCGCGGTGACCGCGTCCATCACCGCGGCGACCCGCGAGACGGCGCTCGACCGTCTGGCGAGCGCCCCCTACGACGTCATCGTCGTCGGCGGAGGCATCACCGGGGCCGGCGTCGTGCTCGACGCGGCGTCGCGAGGCCTGCGCGCCGCCCTCGTCGAGCGCGTCGACCTCGCGGCAGGCACGAGCCGCTGGAGCTCGAAGCTCGTCCACGGAGGGCTGCGCTACCTCGTCAAGGGTGACGTCGCGATCGCGTGGGAGTCGGCGCGTGAGCGGCACCACCTCATGACGGCCATCGCACCCCACCTCACCCGCGCCGCAGCCAACCTCTTCCCGCTCGGCGACGCCACGCCGGCCGCTGTGGGCGTCGCCGTCGAGGCCGGTATGCGGGTGGCCGACGTCATGCGCACGCTCGCTGGCACTCCACGGAGTCTCCTGCCCCGTCCGTCGCGGATCAGTGCCGCCGAGGCGCTCGCGCTCGCGCCCGGGATCCGCCGCAGCGACCTTCGCGGCGCCGTCCTCCACTGGGACGGCCAGCTCGAGGACGACGCGCGGCTCGTCACGGCCGTGGCTCGCACCGCTGCGGCCCTCGGGGCCGACATCGTGACGCGGTGCAGTGCCGTGGACCTCGGCGACCGCACGGTCCTGCTGCGCGACGAGCTGACGGGGGCGACGCTCGAGGCGCGCGGCCACGTCGTCAGCGCCACCGGCGTCTGGGCCGGTAAGCACGAACCCTCCCTGACCATCACGCCGAGCCGCGGCTCCCACGTCGTCGTGCGCGCCGCTTCACTGGGCCACCCCCGGGCGATCTGCTACGCGCCCGTCGTCGGCCAGTTCGGCCGCTCCGTCTTCGCCATCCCCCAGCCCGACGGGCTCGTCCTCGTCGGGCTCACCGACGTGTCGACGAGCGACGTCGACGGCATCGCGCCTCCGGTGCCCGAGGACGACATCCGCTTCCTCCTCGACACGATCAGCCGGGTCCTCGACCGCCCGCTGGGCACCGCCGACGTCGTCGGCCGCTACGCGGGGCTGCGCCCCCTCGTCCGCGACCGCGCCGACGGTGAGAGCGCCGACGTGTCGCGTCGTCACCTGCTCGTCGACGAGCCGGGCCGGCCCGTGACCATTGCCGGGGGCAAGCTGACGACCTACCGCCAGATGGCGCAGGACGCCGTCGACGCCGTATGCCGCCGGGCCGGCATCGTGGCCGCCTGCCGCACCCACACGCTCCCCCTCGTCGGCGCGGCCACCCGGGAGGCATTGACCCGGGTTCCTGCGCCGAGCCGTCTCGTGCGCCGCTACGGCACGGAGGCCGCGACGGTGGCCCAGCTCGCTGTCGATCACCCGGATCTCGCTGTGCCCGTGAGTGACTCGTGTCCCACGATCGGTGCCGAGATGCTCTTCGGCGTGCTCCACGAAGGGGCCCTCACCGTGGAGGACCTCGTCGAACGGCGGACGCGCGTCAGCTTCGACGAGGCGGCCCTCCCCGCCGCCCGGGCGGTTGCCGAGCAGGCCCTGGGGATCGCCGACGAGCTCTCGCCGGCGTGAGCGCTCGGCGGTCGCGCGCGCGAGAGGGCGGTCGCGATCTTCGCCATCCGCGCCCCTGGCGCCCCTGATGAGAGTACGCATGGAGCATGAGCGCGACGCCTCGCCTGATCTCCCGCCTGGTCCCCCTGGTGGGCCAGCTCCGCACCTATGACCGAGCGTGGCTGCGCGGGGACCTCATCGCCGGGGTCACCGTCGCCGCCCTCATCGTGCCGAAGAACCTCGGCTACGCCGCGATCGCGGGCATCCCCGTGCAGAACGGCCTCTACGCCGCCGCTGCCGGAGCCCTCGTCTACGCGATCTTCGGCAGCTGCCGCCAGATCTCCGTCGGCCCCAGCTCCGCGCTCGCCGCCGTCGCCGCGAGCGCCGTGCTCGCCGCCGGCCTCGTCGCGGAGCAGGACATCGCCAGCTTCGTCGCCGGCATCACGCTCGCGTCGGGGATCCTCTTCCTGCTCCTCGCGGTGCTGAAGATGGGCTGGATCGCCCGCTTCCTCTCCCGCGCCGTCGTCACCGGCTTCCTCTTCGGCGCGGCGATCGACGTCGTCATCGGCGAGCTGCCCAAGCTCACGGGCACCGAGGTGACCGGCTCCAACCCGATCCAGGAGCTGCGCTCGTGGTTCGGCACCCTCGGCGAGGGAAACACGGCGACGGCGGTGGTCGGGGTCGTGGCGCTTGCCGTCGTCTTCGGCCTGAGGGCAGTGGCGCCGCGGGTGCCGGGTGCGCTCGTGCTCGTCGTGGGTGGCTTGCTCGCTGCCCCGCTCTTCGACCTCGGCGCGAAGGGAGTGGCTCTGGTCGGCGACGTGCCGAGCGGGCTGCCGTCGTTCCAGGTGCCGAACCTCCAGCTGATGATCGACCACGCCGGCACGACGGCGCTCGCGGCAGTCGCCCTGCTGCTCATCGGCTTCTCGCAGTCCGCGGGAGACGCCCGCGCGTTCGCCGCGAAACACCACTACCGGGTCGAGATCAACCAGGAGTCGACAGCACAGGGTCTGTCCAACACCGCGGCCGGGGTCTTCCAGGGGATGCCTGTGTCGACGAGTCTGTCGGCGAGCTCGCTCAACGACCATGCGGGGGCCAAGACGGGTGTGGCCTCGCTGACCTCGGGCATCACGGTCATCCTCACCCTGCTCTTCCTCGCACCGCTCTTCTCCAACCTGCCGAAGGCGGTTCTTGCAGCCATCATCATCGAGGCCGTCGTCATGGGGATGATGAACGTGCCCGAGATGCGGCGCCTCGCGCGGGTCCAGCGCTTCGACTTCTGGATCGCCATGGCTGCCCTCGCCGGCGCCCTCGTCTTCGGGGTCCTCGCCGGCGTCGTCATCGGCATCTTCCTCTCGCTCATCTGGCTCGTGTCCGTCGCGACCAGGCCGAAGATGCCGGCGCTCGGGCTCGAGGAGGGCACGCAGGTCTTCCGGGAGGTCGGCGAGCACCCGGAGGACACCGTCTATCCCGACGTCGCCGTCATCCGGCTCGACGGCGGCCTGTTCTTCGCCACGGCCGACGCGTTCGACGACCGCCTCCGCGAGCTCATCCACTCCAGCCCCGGCCTGACGGGCGTCGTCCTCGACTGCGGCGGCATCAACTTCATCGACTCGCAGGGCGTCGACAAGCTGGGAGACATCGTCGACCTCGCCCACGAGGCCGGAGTCACCCTGAGACTGGCCCGCCTCAAGCCCGAGGTCCGCGCCGTCCTCGAGCGCGACGGCGTCATCGAGCGCCTCGGCGCGGACCGGATCCACGGCAACATCTACCGCGCGGTCGAGGCCGAGCGCTCGGCCGGCGCAGCCTCCGGGCGGGCGGCTGACGGCCCTGTCGAGTAGCCCGACTGGATGCATCGCCGTCGGTCCGCTATGGTTTCAGGCGTTCACGCGGGTGTAGTTCAGTAGCAGAACAGCCTCCCTCCAGGAGGAAGACGTACGTGCGATTCGTGCCACCTGCTCCACGTGTCGAAGGGCCCGGTCATGGCGACCGGGCCCTTCGTCGTTCCCCGGCCACGCGGCATACGCGGCCCCCCGGGCGCGCCGGCCAGGCGGCCTACCGCGGCACGGCCTCCCTCTTGCGTTCGTTACCGGTCGGTAGCATCATGAGGGTACCGGCCGGTAACTTGGCTGTGCCCGCGACGATGCGGATCACCCGAACGACAGAACGGTGGAGGACCCCATGGGCCACTACAAGAGCAACGTGCGTGACCTGGAGTTCAACCTCTTCGAGGTCTTCGGTCGCCAGGACGTCCTGGGCACCGGCATCTACGCGGACGTCGACACCGACGCCGCCAAGGACATCCTCCACGAGGTCGCGCGCCTCGCCGAGAACGAGCTCGCCGAGAGCCTGCTCGACTCCGACCGCAACCCGCCCGTCTACGACCCGGTGAGCAAGTCGGTGACGATGCCCGACTCCTTCAAGAAGTCCTTCCGGGCCTACGTCGACGGCGACTGGGGCAACCTCGACGTGCCCGCCGAGCTCGGCGGCATGGTCGTGCCGCCCTCGCTGCGCTGGTCGGTCGCCGAGATGGTGTGCGGCGCGAACCCCGCCATCCACATGTTCACCGCGAGCTACTCCTTCGCCAGCCTGCTGTGGCACATGGGCACCGACGAGCAGAAGAAGCTCGCCAAGCACATCGTCGACAACGCGTGGCACACGACGATGGTGCTCACCGAGCCCGACGCGGGCTCCGATGTCGGCGCCGGCCGCACCAAGGCCGTGCAGCAGCCCGACGGCACGTGGCACATCACCGGCGTCAAGCGCTTCATCACCTCCGCCGAGTCCGACATGGTCGACAACGTCGTCCACTTCGTGCTCGCCCGCCCCGAGGGCGCCGGCCCCGGCACCAAGGGACTCAGCCTCTTCATCGTGCCGAAGTACCACGTCGACCCCGAGACCGGCGCGCTCGGCGAGCGCAACGGCGCCTGGGTCACGAACGTCGAGCACAAGATGGGCCTCAAGGTCTCCACGACGTGCGAGGTCACCTTCGGCGAGCACGAGCCCGCCGTCGGCACCCTCCTCGGCGACGTGCACGACGGCATCGCCCAGATGTTCAAGGTCATCGAGAACGCCCGCATGTTCGTCGGCACCAAGGCCATCGCGACCCTCTCGACCGGCTACCTCAACGCACTCGCCTACGCCAAGGAGCGGGTGCAGGGCGCCGACCTCACGCAGATGACCGACAAGACGGCGCCGCGCGTCACGATCACGCACCACCCGGACGTCCGGCGCTCACTCATGCTCCAGAAGGCGTATGCCGAGGGGCTGCGTGCGCTCGTCATCTACACCGCGTGCCAGCAGGACGCCGTGAGCCAGGGCCAGGCCGGAGACCCGGCCGCCCCGCTCGAGGCCGGCTCGGCCGCCGAGATCGCCCACCGCGTGAGCGACCTGCTGCTCCCCATCGTCAAGGGCCTCGGTTCGGAGCGGGCCTGGACGCTGCTCGGCACCGAGTCTCTGCAGACCTTCGGCGGGTCCGGCTTCCTCCAGGACTACCCGATCGAGCAGTACGTCCGTGACGCCAAGATCGACACGCTCTACGAAGGCACGACGGCCATCCAGGGTCTCGACTTCTTCTTCCGCAAGATCGTGCGCGACAAGGGTCAGGCCCTGCAGCACGTCTCCGGGCAGATCGCCGAGTTCGCCAAGGACCTCGGCGGCTCGCTCGACGCGGAGCGCGAGCTGCTCGGCAAGGCGCTCGAGGACGTGCAGGGCATCCTCGGTCACATGGTCGGCGACCTCATGAAGAGCGACCCGCGCATGGGCGGTGACCTCACCAACCTCTACAAGGTCGGCCAGAACACCACCCGCCTGCTCCTCAGCGCCGGCGACCTGGTCGTCGGATGGCTGCTGCTGCGCCAGGCCGAGGTCGCCCAGCGTGCCCTCGCCGGGGGCGCGTCGGGCAAGGACGCCGACTTCTACCGCGGCAAGGTGGCGGCGGCGTCGTTCTACGCGAAGAACGTGCTGCCGAAGCTCGCGGCCGAGCGTGCGATCGCCGAGGACACCGACAACGACCTCATGGACGTGCCTGAGGCAGCCTTCTGAGTCGCCGCCGAGAGGCTCCGGCACACCCCCGGGCCCTCGGTCGGCCCGCCACATTCGTCACCTCCCGCAGGTCTTCCTGCGGGAGGTGACGGCTGTCTGGCGGGCTCGTGGGGGCTCGCATCACTCGCCGCGTCGGCGGAGCAGCCGGGCGACATCGGGCGCGAGAGCCCGCGCGACGGGCGCCACGGTGAGCACCACGAGGCCGATGCCGAAGCCGCCCACGGCGAGGCCGATCGTCGAGGCGGACGGCAGGGCGACCGCGATACCGGCTGCCGGGTCGACCATGCTCGACTCTCCGCCGGAGCGGACCAGCACCCACGCCAGGACCGTGCCGAGCGCGACCCCCAGCGGAGCCGCGAGGAGGGCCAGCAGCGCCTGCTCGACCCCCACCATCCCGATGATGTCCGAGCGCGAACGCCCCCAGACGCGCAGCGTCGTGAACTCGCCGAGCCGTGACCGCACACTCCACCGTGCCACGGACCCGACGACGACGAGCGAGAGCACGGCGAGAACGAGGGCCAGCAGACCCATGACCCCGGTGCTCGTGCTGCCGTCCATCGAGCGGGCCGCCGCTGCGTCGAGTGACTCCCCGACGTAGCGGTCGGGCAGCTGCCCGGTGTCGGTGGCGACGACGAGCTGCTCAGGAGCCTGGGTGGACGGCATCGGGCACGTCGTCAGGGCCGAGGGTCCCGACACGAGCGGGTACCCCTGGTCGACGACGCCGACGACGATCGGGCGCACCTGCCCCGCGACCGAGCTGCCGCCGCCGGGCAGGGCGACCTCGAGGGGCGCCCCCACGGTCGCACCCGGCACGCTGCGCGTCACCGCTGCTTCGCAGGCCCCTGCTGCCGGCGGCCGGCCGACCACGATCGGCACGTCCAGAGCGGCCACCCAGGAACGCAGCTGCACGAAGGACCCCGCAGCGTCCGCCTCAGTCGTTCCGATCGGCCAGACTCCGGTCACCCCCGGTGTCTCGCGCAGTACCTTCACGTCGCTCGGGGTCATCGGCTGGTCTGCCCCGGCGATGCCCTCGACGAGGAAGACCGACTGCCACTCCGGGCGGTCGTAGGCAGCCCGCTGGTTGTCGCGCACATCGCGCAGGGGCACGAGCAGTGCCGTGACCGCGGCCATGAGGCTGGCGACGACGAGCACGGTCGTCACGGAGGCGACGCGGCGCCCGGTGACGTTGGCCCAGGCGTTGCCGAGGGTGTGCTCAGCCATCGGTCCTCCCGAGACGGACGTGCTGCGTGGCCCACGCGCTCCAGGCGGAGTCGTGGCTCGAGACGACGACCGCAGCGCCCGCGTCCGCGGCGTCGCGGAACGCCTCGATGACGGCGTCGCGGCTGGTCTCGTCGAGACTCGACGTCGGCTCGTCGGTGACGATGACGGAGGCGCCCTTGGCCAGGGCCCCGGCCGTCACGATGCGCTGGCGCTCACCGCCGGAGAGCGATCGCGGATGCCGGCCCTCCACGGGCACGCCCCACGACTCGAGGCGTTCGAGAGCCTGTGGAGCGTTGTCATATCCGGCCATCGTCGCGAGGTTGCGCTCCACGGTCCAGTGCTCCACGAGCTGGGCGTCCTGGAGGACGAAGCCCACGTGGTCGCGTCGGACCTGGTCAGCCACCCGGCTGCTCGACACCGCGACCCCGCCGACGGTCACGGCGCCGCGCTGGGCGAGCGTCATCGCGCCGATGACGTAGAGCAACGACGTCTTGCCCACTCCGGACGGTCCGCTGATCCACACGCGCGAGCCGGGGACGATGTCGAGGTCGAGCGGACGGTCCCGGGTGGCGCCGTGCGCGGCGCTGACACCGCGCAGGGTCACGGCAGGGGAGGTCATGCGGCTCCTTGGTGTGAGGTGAAGTCGTGGCGAAGGGCGAGGAGCAGGGAGGAGCGGATGTCGCATTCGTCGCCCACGGTGACGAGCCAGTCGGCGCCTCCGCAGCCTACTGAGACCGTGACGGGCTCGCTCGGTCTGCCGGCCGCGGCGAGCGCGGCATCGCGCAGCAGGGCCGGCACCGGATTCGATGCCGCCGTGGCGGTTCGCTTCGGGTCGGCCATTCCACGGAGCACCGAGGCATCCGAGTCGGTGATGGTGATCGGGCGACCCTCGATGATGCGCCGGGTGAGTATCCATGACGCGAGCCGTTCCGGAGTCGTTCTCGACTGTGTCGCCGAGAAGCCGACCGAGACCAGTCGCAGGTCGCCGGCATCGCGGGCCGCCAGTGCGATGAAGGGGTTGTAGGGGCCGTCCGGGTCGCGCAGCACGAGCCGACCACCGCGGCCCGGCACGGGGGTCGAGCCGAGCAGGGCCAGTCCTGCTCGCGCCAGCATGACGCGATCGGCAGCCCCGTCGGTGGGCTCCCGACGGATCGCCGCGGCGAGCGCGTCCAGGTCGACTCCGCCGCGATCGCCGCCTGCCAGGTGCAACAGCGCCCACGAGGTGAGCAGGGTTCCCTGGGCCGGGGTCTCGTCGAAGAAGACGCCCTCGACGTGTGACTGCCCCACGGCACGCTCCACGGCGGTCCGGAGCTCGTCGGACTTGAGGTTGCCGGCGCGTGCCACGGCTGCCGCGGCCCACAGCGTGCGGCTGTCGGCGAACCGGCCGTCTCCATTCGTCTCCCGGACCACCGCGGCATCGAAGGCCTCCTGGTCCCGGACCGGTCGACCACAGAGGAGACTGAGGAACTGGTCACCGACCGTCGCTGCCTTGGCCGGGCAGGCGGGGGGACGCAGGTCGGGGAAGGTGCGGGCGAGCTCGGAGCGCGCCGGGCTGCCCGACACCTGGAGGAAGGACCACACGGAGTGCACGGAGGCGTCGCAGTCGTCCGGGCCCTTCTCACCGCACTGCCTGCCGAGCGCTTCGATGGCCTTGCCGACCCGTGCGGTGTCGCCGACGTAGCTGGCCCACCTCAGCTCGAGGTCGCTGCGTGCGGGGCCGTCCAGCTGGGCAACCAGGCCGTCGATGAGCGTGGCGGAGGGCACGTGCTGCACTGCCACCCCGGTGAGCCGTGCCGCGCCGACCCGGTCGATCGTGACCTCCAACGACGGGCGGTGTCGCATGGCCGCCGGGTCTGCCAGGAGCCCGTTGATCCCCACATGGTCTCGAAGCGCTGAGGGCTTGGCGCCCCCGCCGACCTGCACGGTGCAGGCGGCGAGGGCGACAAGCACCACGATCAGCAACAGCGCCCGGAGGGCTGTGCGGGATCGGCTCAGGATCACCAAAGCCCGATCTTGGCGCACTTGGCGCTCACGTCGCCGTAGGAGCCCGGGCCGTTGCCGGTGAGGCAAGCCTCGGTCGTGATCCCGATGGTGGTCCACGACGGGCTGGCGCTGCCGCTCAGCTCGACGAGGTTCGAGACGTACTTCGTCCACTTGACCTGACCGATGCTGGTCTGGTTGCCGCTGATCGTCGCGGAGGCCTGGTCCTTGGAGATCGTGACGGTCGCCGAGATGCCGTTGGCGTAGATCTTGGTCGTGTTCGTGATGCGGTCCATGATCCGTCCGCCGTTGTTGCGCAGCTGGACCTTCGTGTACCAGCTGCACGACGTGACGTACGTGTTGCACTCCCACGCCGAGACGTAGAGCTGCCCGTAGGCGACGTTCCAGTAGTTCTCCGCCGAGGCGGCCTGGGCGGAGCCGGCCGAGCCGACGAGAAGCGCTGTCGCCGCGGCTGCACCCCCTGCGAGTACACCGAGTCGCTTGACTCCCAACATGTGAATCCCCTTGTCCGTCAAGCCTCTTCATTGAGGCTACTGCTGGATTGGTGCGTCCCGACCCGGCGACGCAGGCCGAACGTATGGTTGGCCCGATGACCCCGACAAGGGGTCGGTCATGGCCACATCTGGCCATGGCCCCAAGGTGCCGGGAGCACGGTCACGAGCGTGGCTCCCGCATCGACGAGAGGGCCCGACAGCTCGGCGACGACGCCGACGGCGCGGGCATGGTCGGAGCCCAGGACGTAGAGCACTGCCTGCAGCTCGATCGCCCCTCCCGCCAGCGCGCTGCAGCCGGCGATGAAGGCGTGCTCGACGTCGCTGGACGCATCGACCGCGACGCGGAGACGGCCGACCAGATCGCTCTGGGTGAGCGTTCCCGGCCGGCCGACACGCAGGACGAGGGCGACCGGGGTCACCCGAGCACGGCGCGCGGGCCGGCCCGGTGCACGGCGCTCGGCCACCAGAGGACGAGGTCGGGCCACCACCATCGGGCGAGTCGGACCGAGGCGGCGGAGCGGGCGGCGCGAAGGGTTGTGCGAGAGGGGTACACAGTTCTCCTGGTGTGCTCGGGCGGGCCCCTGTGCCCGCTGGTGGGAACTCTGGAGCGCCGCCCACGACGCCGCCACCGCTTTGACCGGCGCGAAGAGGACGTGTCCGGTTCCTGCCAGCCCGACGCCGATCCCACCCTCCATCACGGCGCCGCGTCATCGCGACCCGCACGGTGAACGTGACTAGAGTCGTGCCGATCGTGCCAGGAGCAGCTGCTAAGGGGTAGGCATGCTTGAGGTCTTCGGGATCCAGTCCGTGACCGAGTCGGTGTACAGGTCCATGCTCGAGCGGCCCTCCGCCGACACCACGGAGATCGCCCGGATCGTTGGCATCTCGGTGCCACAGGTCAAGGCCGAGCTCGACCTTCTCGCCGACCTCATGCTGGTGGAGGTCGGCGCGGGGACCCGTCCCTTCCAGGCCATCCCCCCGGAGCAGGCGATCGCGGTGCTCATCGGCCGGGAGGAGGCGCGCCTCGCCGAACGCCAGCGTCAGGTGAGCGAGGCCCGTGAGGACCTGACGGCCTTGGTGGAGTCCTTCGTCACGAGCCGCACCCAGACCGACACCCAGGGCCGCGTCGAGGTCATCGACGACCCGCGTGTCGTGACCTCGCGCCTCTTCCAGCTCACTCAGGGGGCGCACGAGCGCGTGTCCTTCATGCTGCCCGGCCACGCCCTGCCGCCGGCGGCCATCGCACCCTCGGCCAGACTCGACGACGAGCTGCTCGCCCGCGGCATCCCGCTGCGCGTCGTCGTCACCGACGCCTCCCTCGATACCCCGCACTGGCGTGACCACCTCGCCCGGCAGGTCGTCCTCGGGGTCCAGGCACGCTCGCATCCGGCGCCCCCGCACCGCATGGTCATCGTCGACGGCGACGTGGCGATCCTGCCGCGCGACGAGTCGTCGGGGGCACTCGTCGTGCACGGCTGCGACCTCGTCGCCCCGACGGCCGCCCTCTTCGACGAGATCTGGCAGGCTGCGATCCCGCTGGTCCCGGACACGGCCGGGGCCCCCGAGGGCGAGTTCTCGGACGCTCGCGTGCGTCAGGTCGTGGCTCTGCTGGCCCAGGGCCAGAAGGACGAGGCGATCGCCCGACGCCTCAACGTCTCGGTGCGCACGGTGCGCCGTCTCGTCTCCGCAGCCCTGTCCGCCTTGCACGCGGAGAGCCGGTTCGAGGCCGGAGTGCTCGCCGTCAAGCGCGGTTGGGTCGTCTGACGAGCTCCGGCGCCTGGAGCAGGGCGAGCCCCACACCCAGCACCGCGAAGCCCACCGCAGGGGTCACGTCGCCGACGAGGAAGAAGACCGCCCGGTTGCCGAGCACGTCGACGCCGACGATCGACACGATGAGGATGCCGAAGAAGAGCACGGCGGCAGACACCGCGGTCACGGGGTCGACCCAGCGCCGCTGGTCGGGTGCATCCGCCGCCTCGCCCTTCCTGTCCGCCGCGCCCGCCCCGCCCGGGGCCGCGCGGTCGAAGCGCACGAAGACGAGGACGAACGCCGCCGTCACGAGAGCGAGCACCGCGAAGAGCACCGGGCGGGTCAGCCACCACAGGGGCGAGTTCACCGGTGGCTGCTCGATGCCGAGGGCGCGAGCCGTCACGAGGACCGTCATGAGGGCTGTCAGGTGCCAGAGGAAGGCCGTCATGGCGAAGGGCGAGACGAGCACCACGGCCGCCCACACGCGAGCCCGCGAGAGGGGCCGCTCCATGACGGGTCGCAGCACGACGGCAAGCCCGCAGATGCCGATGCCCTGGGCGAGCAGAGCCGCGGTCGGGGGCGCCATGTTGGAGATCTCCTCGCCGGGCAGCCCGACCATCGAGGTCGGGTAGGGCCCGACGGTCACGGCGAGGAGCATCGCGCCGTACCCGACGACCGCCATGGCCCAGCCCCGGCCCGTCGTGAGCAGGCCGTCGCGCCAAGCGAATCCGAGCTGGTGCAGCGCCAGCCACACGAGGGCGAAGTTGAGGTTGCCGACGAGCTCCGGGCCCCCGCTGAACCGCACGACGTCAACGGCGACCGCGAGCGCCACGAGCACCCCGACGACCCGAAGGCCCCACCGCTGGTGCAGATCACGCATCAGCGGGGCGAAGGCGCACGCTCCGAGGTAGATGCCGACGAACCACAGCAGCTGCGGCACCATGACGAGCGCATCGCGGGCCAGCCGGCCGACCGCATCGGGGCGGGACGTCAGTCCCGACAGGTCGGCCACGACGCCGAGGAGCAGCCACACGGCGAGGAACGCGAGGGTGGGGCGCAGGAGGCGCACGGCCCGACGGTGGAAGAACGCGGCATACCGCCCCGGGCCCGGGGGCCAGCGCCGGTCGAGCGACTCGAGGGTGTGCGCATGGGCCACCCCGCCGACGAGGAAGAAGAGCGGCATGACCTGGAGCACCCAGGTCAGCGGCTGCAGCGCGGGCACGATCGCGAGGGCGTTGGTGATCTCGAGGTCGTCGGTCAGCACGACCATGAGCCAGTGCCCGAGGATGACGACGAGCAGCGAGCCCACCCGGAGCGTGTCGACCCAGCGGTCGCGGTCGGCCGGGGTGGCCGCGGCGATGCCGGCAGCGGAGCGTGCGGGGGCTTGGCTCACACCTTCATGCAAGCACTCCGTGCGGGGCCGCGGGATGAGTTCGCCCACTCACGCCCACTCACGCCCACGAGAGACCGGAACGCACCGAGCAGTCGCCAGGTCCACGCGGCGTACCTCGTGGGTCTGACGACTGCTCGGTGTGTTTCTCGGTGGTGCTGAGTCGTGCCGGGTGGCGACGGGTTCTGCGACCTCAGTACGTGCCGTCGGTGCGCTCGACCCGACGCTCGACGACCTCGTCGCCGTCGACGCGGCGCTCGACGACGTCGGGCGTCCCACGACGCTCGGTCACCATCGTGTGCTGAGTCCGGGTGCGCTGCGCGTTCATGATGAGGGCCAGCACGATGGCGAGCGCCCCGGCGATCATGAGGATGATCCCCACCGTGTTGAGGTTGGTGTTCAGCAGGTTGCTGTCGAGCGGTGTGAAGTAGAAGATCGCACCGACGACGAGCAGGAAGATCCCGAGTCCGATGCCCATGACGTCTCCTTGGCTCATGGCACGCCACTGCGCGTGCTCCGCCTCCTCATACCCCGAGGCGCGGCCCCTTGGTCAGCGGCGCCGTGAGCGACCTGACAGCGCGACGCCGATGAGCAGCACGACCGAGACCCCCACCGCCACCGCTGCCGCGCCGTAGAGCCAGGTCGCCGAGAGGCCGTATGCCGCGTCGGCGAGCGTGCGCACGACCGGGTCCGGCACGAGGTCGATGGTGGGGGTGCGGCCGAGCATGAGGGCCAGCGCCAGTGTCACGCCGCCGAGCAGCCAGCCGAAGGCGATCCATCCGAGCGCGGGGCGGCGCCGTCTCGCGAGAGCGACCGCGAGGAGCGCGAGGGCGACGACGAGCACGGGCGCCCAGACACCCCAGGCGTGGGCGACGGCATACACCCGCTTGGCGGTGCCGAGGTCGGACGCGGCGACGAGCGGGATCTCGACCGTGGGGCGCAGCGCGGCCGGGTCCGTGACGCCGACCTGCGACAACGTCTGCTCGAGCTCGGGCAGCTCGATCGGCACGAGCATCGTCACCCGGCCCTGGCTGTCGAGGCCGGTGTCGGCGCGCCCTTCGAGCACTCCGACGAACTGCCGGTGCGTGTTGCGCAGCGCGGCCGTCCAGGCCGTCGCGACGCGAGGGTCGGCGACGACGGTCGTGGCCACCTGGCGGAGCGGGCCCTCGAGCACCTGCTCGACCGCCGGCTGCAGCTGCACCGCTCCGAGCACAGAGGTGACGATGCCGTCGGCAAGCGCCTCCTGCACCTGGGGCTGCCGGACGACCGGGCTCAGCTCGTCGACGAAGACGGTGGTGCGGGTCAGCATGAGGGACGCCCAGACCGCGACGAGCGAGAGCGGCATGAGCACCACTGCGAGCACCCCGCAGACGAGGGAGATCACCTGTCGCACGACACCGGTCGACTGCTGCGCCACGAGCTCCACCTGACTTCCAGCCGAGGGCCACGAGGCCCTCAGACTCCCCTGAGATCGAGCACCATTGTGGCATCTGCCGATTCGTCGATGATGACAGGGATCCCCCAGTCCTGCTGAAAGAGATGGCAGGCAGCATGCTCGGGCACCTCGCCCGTGTCGGGGTCGCCGTCGCAGGCGGCCGCCTGCACCGACACGTGCAACGTCCCCGCCGGTATTCCGGGTGCCAGGGTCAGCGACCGGCGCAGGCCGCGCGACCTGCCGCCTCCCGCGACGAGCAGCTCGGGCGGGCTGGCCGAGACGTCGAGCATCGTCGGGTCGCCCCACCGGTCGTCGAGCTTCTGGCCGGGCGGAGGCACGAAGGTGACCTCGAGCTCGACCGCCCCGGTGGGCAACGGCGTCTCGAGACGCTGGGTGCGCCGCGCCGGGCCGTCGACGCGCTGGGCGTCCTCGGGCAGGGCGACGCGGGTGAGCCGGTGGGCTGCGGACTCGACGACGACCAGCCTCGTCTCGGCCGTGTCGGCGTCGGTCTCGACGACGGCGCCGCTCGGCTCGGCCAGGCCCTGGGCCAGCGTCGTGACCTGACCGCTGGCGGGGTCGTAGCGCCGCATCGCGCCGTTGTAGGTGTCGCTCACTGCGACCGACCCGTCGGGAAGGACGGTGACCCCGAGGGGGTGTTGGAGCAGCGCCTGGCCCGCGTCACCATCGCGGTGGCCGAAGTCGAACAGGCCTGTGCCGACGTGGGACTCGACGACGAGCGCGCCGTCGTCGTCTCGACGGATCGATCGCAGGGCTGAGGTCTCTGAGTCGGCGACCCAGAGCCGGGTGCCGTCGGCCGAGGTCGCGAGGCCGGACGGCTGGGCGAACCACGCGTCCAAGACCGGCCCGTCGCGCAGACCCTCGTTCGTCGTGCCGGCGAGCACCTCGACGGTGCCGGCTGCGATGGTGTCGCCGGGCGTCCAGGCCCAGAGCTGGTGCGTGCCGGCCATGGCGATGACGACACGGCCCTCGAACCACGCGAGGTCCCACGGTGTCGACAGCGCCTGCTCAAGGGCGGGCCCTCCGCCGGTGCGCTCGCGCAGCTGCACGCCCGTGCCGGCGAGGACGTGAATCGAGCCGTCGGAGAAGCGGATTCCCTTGAGCTGATGATGCACCGAGTCGGCCGCGAGGAGGTCGACCCCCAGGCGATCGGCAACCTCGGGCGTCGCGAGCAGCACGCCTTGGGGCTCGGTGAGGTCACCCCGACCACCCCAGCGCGCGCGCTCGGTCTCGAGGTCCGACTCGAGGTGGACGACCTGGTGGTTCGCGGTGTCGGAGACGATGACGGAGCCGTCCGGCAGCGCGGCGGCCTTGCCCGGGAAGCGCAGCGCGGTGTCGGCCGCCGGCGGCGGCACGTAGGGGTCGTCACCCGGCTGGAGCGTGCCCTTGGCGGCGTGCTCCTCGATGAGCTCGGCGACGAGGGCGGCGAGCCCGGGCCCGTGTCCTTCCCCCGACATCGAGGCGACGACGTAGCCCTCGGGGTCGACGACGACGAGCGTCGGCCAGGCGCGGGCGGTGTAGGCCCGCCACGTCGTCAGCTCGGGGTCGTCGAGCACGGGGTGGTGGACGGCATACCGCTCGACGGCCGCGGCGAGGGCGTCGGGGTCGGCCTCGTGCTCGAACTTCGGGGAGTGCACCCCGACGATCGTCAGCGCGTCGGGGAAGCGCGCCTCGACGGGCCGCAGCTCGTCGAGGACGTGGAGGCAGTTGACGCAGCAGAAGGTCCAGAAGTCGATGACGACGACCCGCCCGCGCAGGTCGGCGAGGTCGAGTGAGCGGCCGCCGGTGTTGAGCCAGCCCCGGCCCGTGAGCTCCGGCGCGCGCACGCGCACTCGGGAGCGGAGGGTCTCGGGAGCGGCGCCGGGTGCGGTCATGGCAGCCGCCGGTCGGCGAGGACGGGGAAGGTCTTGCGCCACGTCGCGATGGCTGCGGTGTCGATGTCGATGCTCAGCACCTGCTCGTCAGCGCCGGCGGCGGCCAGAACCTTCCCGGTGGCGTCGACGACCTGGGAGTGGCCGCCCATCTCGTGACGGGCGTGGGTGCCGGCGGTGTTGCACTGGAGCACGACGCACTGGTCCTCGATCGCGCGAGCGCGCCCGAGGAGCGACCAGTGCTCGATGCGGGCCATCGGCCAGGCCGCTGGGACGACGAGCACCTCGGCGCCGGCGTCGACGAGCCTGCGGTAGAGCTCGGGGAAGCGCAGGTCGTAGCACGTGGACAGGCCGACCGTGACGGGCGCGCCACCCGCCACGGGCACGTCGAGGACGGCGAGGTCGGCACCGGCGTCGATGAGCAGCGGCTCGCCCTCGCCGAAGCCGAAGCGGTGGATCTTGCGGTAGGTCGCGACGAGCTCGCCGGCCGGGGAGAAGACGAGGCTGGTGTTCCACAGCCCCTTGTCGCCCGGCTCGAGCGGCTCGCCGCTCTCGATGATCGACCCCGCGTGCAGGGTGACGCCGGCGTCACGCGCCGCGGCTGCGAGTGCGCTGGCGACCGGACCGTCGACGGGCTCGGCGCGCTCGTCCCACCGGCGGTAGTCGAAGCCGCCGGGGGCCCAGAGCTCCGGCAGCACGACGAGGTCGTGGCCGGACTGGGCGCGCACGAGGTCGGCCGCGCGGCGGGTGCGGTCGGCGACGGACTCGTCGTCGCCATAGGCGAGCTGGATCAGGGCCACCTTCATGGCACCACTGTCACACGAGTCAGGACGCCGCGCGTACGGCCTTCCGAGTCGTGAGGACCTCACGGCGCTTCTCGGCGAGCAGCTCGCGCATCTCGTCGTCGCTCTCGACGAGGTAGACGAGTCCGCAGTCCTGCGGGCCGGTGGCTCCGGGGAAGCACAACGTGCAGGGCTCGCCCACCCGGATCGGGCACTGCGGCGTCGGCAGCCTGCGCGTCACGTCGTCACCTCCACGGCCATACTACCGTCCGTAGTAGGCGCTTCTTTCACGGTGGGCACGTGGGCACGCGACGCGTCGGATGAGTCGAGTGCCCATTTCCCGACGTGGTTCTCCGTCGGGAAAGTGAGCACTCGACTGGTCGCTGGGTCGAGTGCCCAATTCCCGACGTGGTTCTCCGTCCGAGAAGTGAGCACTCGACTGGTGGAAAGTGAGCACTCGACTGTGGCGGAGGGGCCACTCGAGGGGTGGTGGTGTCAGGCCTTGGTGCGCTGGTCGCGGTCGGCGAGCTGGGCGAGCCGGGCGTTGTATGCCGCGAGCTCCGCATCGCCGTCCCGGTCGGCCTTGCGGTCGGCTCGCACCGACTCGGCGCTGTCGGTGCGGAACCACTGCACCGCGACGATGAGCGCGAGCACGAGCGACGGGAACTCGCCGATCGCCCAGGCGACGCCGCCGCCGAAGCGCTGGTCGGCGAGGAGGTCGGGCACCCACGGGATCGCGATCGTCGGGAAGAAGTCGCCGCCGAGCAGCGCCGTGCCCGTGATCATGGCGACCCCGAAGAAGGCGTGGAAGGCGATCGTCGCGAAGAGCACGATGAGCCGCAGCGCCGGGCTCCACCGCTTGGGGCCCGGGTCGACGCCGATGAGCACCCAGGCGAAGAGGTAGCCGGTGATCATGAAGTGCGCCGTCATGAGCAGGTGCCCGGTGTGCGTCGACAGGGCGAGCTCGAACAGGCCCGTCCAGTAGAAGGCCACGAGGCTCATGAAGAAGAACGCCGCAGCGAAGATCGGGTTGCCCAGCACCACCATGACCCGAGAGTGGACCGCTCCGAGGACGAGCTCGCGCGGGCCGAGCGTGCCGTCGTGCCGCGGCCGGAGCGTGCGCAACGCAAGCGTCACGGGAGCGCCGAGCACGAGGAAGATCGGCACGACCATGGCCTCGATCATGTGCAGGGTCATGTGCCAGGAGAAGGCGACCCGGCCGTAGATGCCGAGCACGCCGTTGGTCGCGTAGATGAACAGCAGCCACCCGAGCACCCAGGTGACGGTGCGCAGCACCGGCCACGCGTCGCCCCGGCGGCGCAGGCGGATGACCCCCGCGAGGTAGAGCCCGATGGCGAGCAGGCCGACGGCGAGGAAGAGCCACTCGACCCGCCAGGCTGTCAGCCACGACATCGCCGTCGGCGCAGACGGGGCGGGGAAGCCGGTGAGGGCGAGCGCCGGCGAGGGGTCGCTCTCGACCTCCGGCACGGGTGGGGCGGTGCGGGCGAGCGCCGTCGCGATGCCGACGGCGACACCCATGACAACGGTCTCGCCCGCCGCCAGGCGCGCAAAGGCCCGCCGGCCCCCGGCGTCGATGCGGTCGAGCATCGCCCGCCGGTGCCACCAGCCGGCAGCCCCGAGGGCGACGAAGGCGAGCACCTTGGCGACGACGAGCAGCCCGTAGTCGGTCGTGAGGTCCTGCCAGCCCGAGAGGCGGGTCGAGGCCGACATGACACCCGAGACGCCGACGATGACGAAGCACCAGAGGGCCAGGGTCGAATAGCGGCGTGCGACGACCCCGAGCGAGTCTCCGAGCGCGCGGCGCAGCACGACGAGGCCGAGCAGCCCCCCGAGCCACAGCGACACCCCGACGAGGTGGGCTCCGAGCGCGTTGACGGCAGTCTCGTGGTCGGACGATCCGCCCGCGTGTCCTGCCGGGGCCAGCACGAGCACTCCGAAGAGCGCGATGACGGTGAGGGCCACCGTGGCGGCGCGGCTCGTCGCGAGTGCGGCCCAGCTGGCGACGACGAAGGCGGCGACGGCGGAGAGCAGGTTGACGCGCAGCGTGTCGATGGACCACACCGAGTCGACGAGCTGCGCGCCGAACGTGGGCTCGCTGAGCGGCATACCGGCGGCGTCGGCGAAGGTCAGCACGATGCCGACGGCCGCGGCGAGGGCCCACGTGAACGCCGACGCCGTCGCGACCTTGAGCGCGAGGGCGCGCCGCGGCTCACCCGGCTCGGCACTCGCCGCGCGCGTGGCACCCGGGATCATCGTCGCGGCGAGGAGCAGCACGCCGAGCGTCAGGGCGGCCGCGACGTCGCCGACGACCCGGACGAGCGGCAGCGCGGCACGCACGACCGGTCCGGCGTCGGTGATGCCCGCAGGCGGGGCGGCGACCGCCCCGGAGAACCGGGCCGCCACCAGGCTGGCCACCAGCCCGGCGCAGACGACGGCGACCGTGACCCCGATCGCGAGAGAGGTCCGGCGCTCCGCGGACGGGATGGCTCGCGGCACGGACGACATGGGTCAAGGGTAAGTAGTGTTGCTGCATGCCCATGCATCCGGCCGCCCCTGACGACCGCAACGGTCTCATCGACGCCCTCGACCAGACGGTCCAGTCCGTCATCGACCTGGGCTTCGGCTGCCGGGACGAGGACTTCGACCGTCCCACCCATTGCCCCGGCTGGACGGTGAAGGACCAGATCTCGCACGTCGTCGGTGTCGAGAAGTCCTTCGCCGGCATTCGCGCGGAGAAGGTCGACGTTCCCGACTACCCGCACCTGCGCCACCCCGCCGGGCGTGAGATCGAGCGTGAGGTCGAGGCCCGCCGATCGCGCACCGGACGTGAGGTCGTGGCCGAGCTCGCGGACTTCCACCCGGAGCGCATCGAGTCGTTGCGCGAGTCGCCGGCCGACCTCGACACCGTCGTCGGGGGGCCACTCGGCCCCGACACGACCCTCGGCCACCTCCTGCGGATGCGCATCATCGACACGTGGTGCCACGAGCAGGACATCCGCAACGCCCTCGACCGCCCCGGCGACCTCGACACCCCGGCCGCGGCGGTCTTCACCGAGGCCGTCCTGCGGGCCCTGCCCCGCATCGTCTCGAGGGTCGCCGGCATCGGCGCAGGGCACGCCGTCGTCATCGACGTGACCGGGCCCGTCGTCGCCCGCGAGGGGGCTCGCGTCATCACTGGCGAGGACGAGCGCCCTTACGGCGAAGCACTTTTCAGCGGCCACCACCGCCCCGACGGCGAGGAGCAGCTCGACGTCACGTCGATCAAGCTGACGACCGACGCCCTGACCCGCCGGGCCGCGGGGCGGCGCTCGACCGACGAGATCCACTACACCGTCACCGGTGACGAGGAGATCGCGCGTCGCGTCCTCGACGCGCTCGTCGTCACGCACTGACGCCGGCCATCGCGCCGGCGGCGCCCGGCGAGCAACCGGTCTTTATACACCAATTCGTGTCCCAATGGGAACCCCTGCTGCCTTGCTATTCACTGCCCAGCGGCATAGCGTCGAGGTGTCGGTCAAGCCAGCGCCGTATCGGGGGATAACCCGGAGGACCCATGACCGACATCCTGTCGGGTCCGCGCAGGGATGCGCTGACTCGAGACCTCATCTCACAGATCCGCACAGCCGAGAGCAAGACCGAACGCACCGCGGCACTGGAGAAGGTGACCCTCATCCACATGCCGCTCGCGCGCTCTCTCGCCCACCGCTACTCGGGCAAGGGACTGGACCGCGAGGACCTCGAGCAGGTCGCCTTCCTGGCGCTGCTCAAGGCCATCCAGCGCTTCGACCTCGAGAAGCCGACGGAGTTCGGCGCCTACGCGACGCCGACGATCACCGGTGAGCTGCGCCGGCACTTCCGTGACCACGGGTGGCTCGTCCGTCCGCCGCGGGAGCTGCAGGAGCGGCGCCAGCTCGTCACCGACGCCAGGTCGCGCCTCGAGCAGGAGCTCGGGCACGACCCGGCTGCTGACGAGATCGCGCACGAGCTCGAGCTCACGACCGAGTCGGTGCGCGAAGCCCAGGTGGCCGCGAGCAATCTCCGACCGGCGTCGCTCGACGCGACGACGGCTGACGGCACCCGCCCGGTGCTCGACCTCTTCGACAGCAACGGGCGCGGCAGCTCCGACCCCGCGCTCGACGAGGGCATCGTCGTGCGCACGGCTCTCGAGCGCCTGCCCGCTCGCGACCAGCGCATCGTCGAGCTGCGCTTCACCAACGACCTCACGCAGGCCGAGATCGCCCAGTCGATGGGCCTGTCGGCGATGCAGGTCAGCAGGCTGCTGCGCCGCACGCTCGACACGCTGCGCACGACGCTGGACGCCGAGGGCATCCAGTCGGCCTGAGCATCGCACCCGCGGGCGAGCCAGCTCCGTGACCTCGCGACCTGTCGCGACGACTGCGAGGTCGTCGCGACAGGTCAGCAGGGTTGACGAGGGCTCAGGAGGGTGCGGACGAGCCCGTCGCGCGGTACTGGCTCTCCTGACCCTCGACGACCTGCGCGGCCACGTGCGTGAGCTTCATGTTGAGCTCCTGCGACGTGCGGCGCAGCAGGTCGAAGGCCTCCTGGCCGTTGATGTGGTGCGCCGACATGAGCAGCCCGACCGCCTTGCCGATCTCGCGGTTGCTCTGGAGGCCCTGACGCAGGGTCGCGGCCTCCTCGCGGGCCCGGATCGCCATGAGGGCGACCGAGGCGAACGACGCGATGACGGCGCCGACATCGGCCGACTTCGTCGTCAGCCCGTTGGGGGTGTCGGAGAAGAGGTTCAGCGCGCCCACCTTGTCGCCGTCGAGGAGCAGGCGGTAGCCGATCGCGGAGCGCACCGGCGTCTCGGCCACGATGCGCTCGGTGAAGCGCGGCCAGGGCGTGCGGGCATCGGTGAGGTCGGGATCGTGCTGGTAGGCCTCGTCGAGGATGGCGTCGACGCACGGACCCTGGCCGACCTCGAGCTCGATCTGGTCGATCCGGCGGGCCACGTCATCGGTGCTCGCGGCCGTGGCGAAGCGGTCGCGCGTCTTCACGAGCAGGGAGGCACGGTCGCAACCGTCGACGAGGCGCTTGGCGGCATCGACGATGGCCTGGTGGATCGAGCCCGAGTCCGCCCCTGCATAGATGAGCGCCGACAGCTGCTGGAACACGTCGTGGATCGTCGCATCGATGGGCTGCGGTGACGGGTTCTCGCTCGACATGGGGCTCCTCTGTGGTCCTGCACCTGCATCCTGGGGGCGGCGGCTGCCGCGCATGGAGGCGCCATCATCCCACTCCCCCCGCACTACAGGCTCACACAAGCACAAACCGGACGCCGACGCGACCGGCTCCCACGACGGCACTCCGGACGCGGCCCCGGCAGCCTCGACGGAGCGCGCCTTGACGAACCCCATCCCTCGACTGATACTTGCATGCTGCAAGCAAACAATCTGAGGAGAGGCACGTCATGGCCGTCAGCGAGCAGGAGGCGAACGACGTCTTCCTGTCCCTGCTTCGGGTGCAGAAGCTGCTTCTCGCGGCCCGCCACACGGCGCCGCGGGTGCACGAGGGAGTCGACGTGACGGCATACCCCGTGCTGTTCGTCATCGCGGGCGCAGGCCCGGTTCGCGTCTCCGACATCGCGACCAGCCTGCACAGCGACGTGTCGACCGTGAGTCGACAGGTCAGCGCCCTCGCGAGCCATGGTCTCGTGGCCAAGGAGGCCGACCCCTCCGACGGGCGGGCGCAGGTCGCCTCGCTCACCGACGAGGGCCGCTCCGTGCTCACCCTCATCCAGTCGACGCGCGCCCGGTGGTTCCAGGGGCTGCTCGCCGACTGGGACGGCACCGCCGCCGCCACCTTCACCGGGCAGCTGCGCTCCCTCGGGGACGCACTCGACGCGCACCTGAGGGCCCGCGGCGAAGCCCTTCCCATCCTCCCCTTCCAGCCCACCCAGGAGAAGTGACATGGACGAACCGACAGACGGCCCGCTGCGGCTCTCGACCCCGAGTGCGCTCTCCCACAAGGAGATCGTGACGATCCTCGTCGGCCTCATGATGGGGATGTTCCTCGCGGCCCTCGACCAGACGATCGTCGCCAGCGCGATGCGGGTCATCGCGGACGACCTCAACGACCTCGCCGGGCAGGCGTGGGTCACGACGGCCTACCTCATCACGAGCACGATCACGACGCCGCTCTACGGCAAGCTCGGCGACATCTACGGCCGCAAGAAGCTCTTCATCTTCGCCATCTCGGTCTTCACCATCGGCTCGATGCTGTGCACCCTGTCGTGGTCCATCCCGTCGCTCGCGGCCTTCCGCGCAGTGCAGGGCATCGGCGCCGGCGGCCTCTTCTCGCTCGCCCTCGCGATCATCGGCGACATCGTGCAGCCGCGTGAGCGCGCGAAGTACCAGGGCTACTTCCTCGCCGTCTTCGGCACCTCGAGCGTCATCGGTCCCGTCATCGGCGGCATCCTCTCCGGCCAGGAGACCATCCTCGGCATCACCGGCTGGCGCTGGGTCTTCCTCGTCAACGTGCCGATCGCCATCGCGGCGCTCATCGTCGTGAGCCGCACCCTCCACCTCAAGCACACGCGGCTCGACCACCGTGTCGACTACTGGGGTGCACTCACCCTCACGATCGCGCTCGTGCCGCTGCTCATCGTGGCCGAGCAGGGGCGCCAGTGGGGCTGGAGCTCCCCGACCTCCATCACCTGCTACGTCATCGGCGCCGCGGGTTTCGTCGCCTTCATCCTCATCGAGCGCGCGATGGCCGAGGAGGCGCTGCTGCCGCTGCGCCTCTTCCGCAACCGCACCATCGCCTCGGCCTCGATCAGCTCGGTCTTCATCGGCATGGGCATGTTCGGCGGTCTCGCCGCGCTCCCGCTCTACCTGCAGATCGTCAAGGGGTCGAGCCCCATGGAGGCCGGCCTCCAGCTGCTGCCGATGACGCTCGGCATCATGGCCGGCTCGATCTTCTCCGGCCAGCTGATCTCGCGCACGGGGCGCTACCGCTCCTTCCCCATCATCGGGTCGGCGCTGCTCGTCGTGTCCCTCTTCGCCTTCCACTACGTCGCCGCCGACACCCCGCTGTGGAAGGTCATGATCGTGATGTTCTTCTTCGGTATCGGTCTCGGCTTCAACTTCCAGCCGCTCACCCTCGCCGTGCAGAACGCCGTCGACCGTCGCGACATGGGCGTCGCCACCTCGTCCGCGACCTTCACCCGGCAGATCGGTGGCACGCTCGGCACCGCAGTGTTCCTCTCGATCCTGTTCTCGCAGGCGGGCACGAAGATCACCGAGGCCTTCGCGGCGATCGCCCCGAGTCCCGCCTTCCAGGCGGCGCTGCGCAACCCGACGGGAGGCGACCCGGCCACGAACAAGGCGTTCGCCGAGCAGCTCCAGGCAGCCCAGCAGTCGGGTGGCGCCGGTGGCGGCATCGGTGGGGCAGCCCTGTCGGACAGCTCGTTCATCAACCAGCTCGACCCGACACTCGCCAAGCCGTTCCTCGTGGGCTTCTCCGACGCCATGTCGGTCGTCTTCCTCGTGGCCGCCGGCGTCCTCGTGCTGGCGTTCATCGCGTCACTGTTCCTCCCGCCGGTCGACCTCGGCCCGAAGCCGGGCGCCGAGGCGCAGGGGGCCGACGACGTCGCGGACGACGAGGTGAGCACGCTGGCCACCGGGCACTGACCGCTCGCCCCGCAGGCACACGAGAGGCCACTCCCGACCCCGGGAGTGGCCTCTCGCACACCGTCCGCCCCGTATGCCGTGCAGGGCGTCCGCTGTCGCGTGCTCTCCCGCGCGGCGAACGACCACAACGGGCAGTCGCCGTCAGCGGAGGTTGTGCAGCTCGCGGCGCGTGAGGAAGGCCCGGGTGCCGAGCGCCATGACGAAGGCGAAGCCCCCGGCAATGACCGCCACCCAGTAGCCGTGCTGGGCGCCGATGCGGTCGATGACGACGCCGGAGATGGCCGACCCCGCGGCGACGCCGATGATGAGGCCGGTGAGCACGATCGTCATGCCCTCGTTGAGCTGTGCCTTCGGCACGATGCGCTCGATGAGGTTCATCGTCGTGATGAGCGTCGGCGCGGTCGCCATTCCGGCGACGAGCATGAGCCCGGCGAGCGCCCACAGGTTCGTGGCGATGAGCACCGGCATCTCGAGCACCGCCATGCCGAGCGTGCCGAGCATGAGCAGCTTGACGAGGTTGCGACCGTGCGAGATGTGGCCGAAGACGAGGCCGGCGGCAGCCGACCCCACGGCATACAGGGCGAGGATCGCTCCCGCCGCTCCCGGGGCGCCCCACTCCTGCGAGACGGCGAGCGTGACGACCTCGTTGACGCCGAAGATCACCCCGGTCATGACCATGATGAAGGCGAGGGGCACGAGCCCCGGCACGCGGTAGGCGTGCTCGCTCGGGCGCTCGTGGTGCGGCACGACGGGCGGCTCGGTCGAGCGGGCGGAGATGAAGACGAGGACGCCCACGGCATACGCGACGGTGGCGAAGAGGAAGCCCGCCTCGGGGAAGAAGGCCGTCGACAGCCAGATCGCGAGGACGGGCCCGATGACGAAGGTGACCTCCTCCATCACCTGCTCGAACGACATCGCGGAGTGCAGGTTGCGCGGGTCGTGGGCGAAGATGTGCGACCAGCGGGCGCGCGCCATCGTGCCGAGGTTGGGGATGGCCCCGCACAGGGGGAAGGTGATGAAGAGCAGCCAGCTCGGCCACCCCCGCAGCGAGGTCAGCAGCGTCATGACGGCCCAGAAGCCCGAGAAGAGGAAGAACGGGATCGCCACCCGGCGCTGCCCGTAGCGGTCGACGAGCCGCCCGAGGAAGGGTGCGCACACGGCGAGCGACACCATGCCTGCTGCCACGACGGCTCCGGCGAGCTCGTAGGAGCCGGTGCGGGCCGCGACCATCGCGACGACGGACACGCCGAACATCGAGCCGGCCGAGCGGGCCGTGAAGCCCCCGACGATGAACCTGCGGGCACCCGGGACCTCGAAGAGAGGTCGGTAGGTGGCCAGCACGGTCTCTCCACTTCTGCCGGGGACGGGGTCGGTGGTCGACCGCGCCTCGGGGCCGGCCAACCTCCCCATACTTGCACCCGAGCCCGGTGGTGCCGAATCGGTGCCTAACCTTCGCGGCGGCGCAGCGACCACATCTGCGGCGAGCGCTCGAGCTCGACGGCGACGTCCCAGGGCATGCCGCCGGGAGCCGTCTCGCGGCGGAAGCTGCCCACGGTGCGCCGCGCCAGCGCAGGGTCGGCGGCCACCCGGGTCGCGAGCGCCATGGCGCGTTCCAGCACGTCAGCGTCGTCGTATGCCGCCCAGGCCAGGCCCAGCGCGACGGCGCGCTCGCCGTCGACCTCCTCGCCGAAGAGGCCGAGGGCTGCCGCGGCCTCGCGCCCGGCGACCCGGTTGATCAGCGTGAAGTGACCACCCCCGGGGTGGATGCCGATCTGGGCGAAGCCGGGCAGGAGGCGGGCCGTGCGCGAGACGATGCGCAGGTCGGTGGCGAGGGCGAGGTTGAGCCCCGCGCCGACGGCGGCGCCGCGCACGGCGGCGATGGTCGGCACCCCGATCTCGCCGACCGTCGTGAAGGCGCGGTAGACGGTCTCGAGGTTGCGGTAGGCGCCGTCCTCGACGGGGTCGCGGCCGGTGTCGGCGAGCACGCTGCGCACGGCGCCGGCGCAGAAGTGCGACCCGCCCGTGACGACGAGCGCCCCGACGCTCTGGTCGCTCTCGGCGGTCCTGGCCGCGTCGGTGAGCTGCTGCGACATCTCGACCGAGAGGGCGTTGCGCCGCTCGGGGGCATCGAGGGTGATGACGGCGACACCGTCGGTCACCTCGTAGCGGACCTCGGTCATCGGGTGCTCCTCCTTCGTCGAGTGCTCACTTCCGCACGCCCCACTCCCGTCGAGTGCTCACTTTCAGACGCCCCCGCGCGTCGGGAACTGGGCACTCGACGGTTTGGCGCGGCCGGTCGTCATGAGCGACCAGAGCCGGTCGTGCCCCGCCGACACGGCGAGGCTCGTCAGGGTCTCGTCCCACTCGTGGAGCGAGCCGTACTCGCTGCGCCGGGCCAGGATGGGCTTGGTCAGCGTGTGCAGCTCGTGCTCGAGGGTCGTGCCGATCGCACCGAGCACCTGGTGCGCGCCGCGCACGACGACCGACGACCCGTGCCCGACGCACGACTTGGCGACGCCGACGGCGAAGAGCATGCCGGGGTCGGTCCAGTTCGTCGCTGACGCCCGGGCCACGGCGGCGTCGGTCGCTGCGCGGCCGAGCGCGGTCTCGGACGCGATGTCGCTGACGAGGTGCTGCACCGCCTGGAAGCGCCCGATCGGCCGCCCGAACTGGGTGCGCTCGGCGACGTGCCGCAGGACGATCTCGACGATGCGCTCCATCGCGCCGACGTTCTGGGCGCTGCGGGCCAGCGCCCCCCGTAGGTGGAACTGCTCGCCGACCGCGCGAGAGACAACGACTCCGGCCTCGAGCTCGTCGACGTCGAACTCGACCGTGTCACTGGGCTCCCCGGCGATGTTGCGCCGCTCGGTCAGCGCGACGTGGTCGAGGGGCACGTCGGCGACGCGCCACTCGTCGCGGTCCTCCCAGAGCGCGACGACGTGCGTCGCCTCCCGGGCCCACGTGACGTTGAGGGCGACCCCTGACGGGTCCGGACGGCATACCGTGCGCAGGCCACCGTCGTCGGGCAGGCCGGCTGCCTCGAGCAGCCAGCCGCCGAGCACGTCGTGCTCGACGAGCGGCACCGGCGCTGCGGCGCCCGCCGCGATGCCGAGCAGGGCGGCCGCATCGGCCCACGTGCCGCCGCTGCCACCCCGCTCGGGCGAACCGGTGAGCCGGCTGAGGCCGAGCTCCTCGAGGTGGGCCCAGAGGTCGCGGTCGAGGTCGACGAGGTGCGTCGGCGCCGGACGCCCGCTGCGGTATGCCGCGAAGAGCTCGCTCAGCACGCCCACGAGGTCAGGGTCGGCGCCGTGGAGCTCGACGAGCGGCCGGACGGACGGCATCAGCGCATCCCCAGCCCGCGCGCGATGACGCCCCGCAGGATCTCGTTGGTGCCGCCGCGGAGGGTGAAGCCCGGTCGCTGCAGGATCGCGGCGTGCAGGAGGGTGAAGAGCTCCTCGTCCTCCACCCACCCCGTGGCGGTGAGCCCGTCGACGTAGTCGGCGATGTCGCCCTCCGTCGTCGTGCCGAGCACCTTGACGACGGCTGCGGCGGTGTCGGCGGGCTCGTGCGCCTCGAGAGCGTGCGAGACGGCGAAGGACATCTGGTGCAGGCCGGCGACGCGGGCGACGAGGCGACCGAGACCCTCGTCGAGCGGCAGCCGGCCGTCCTCCATCGCCTGGGCGGCCGAGGCGAGCAGCGGGAAGGTCGAGAGCACCCGCTCCGGCCCGCTGCGCTCAAAGGCGAGCTCGGAGGTGACCTGGACCCAGCCGGCGCCGAGCCGGCCCAGCACCCGGTCGTCCGGCACGAGGACGCCGTCGAGGTGCACCTCGTTGAAGTGGTGGTCGCCATTCATCGAGACGATCGGCCGGATGTGCACGTCGGGCCCGCGCAGGTCGACGATGAACTGGCTGAGGCCGTCGTGGCGGCGCACGGGGTCGAGCGGCTCGGTGCGCGCGAGCGCGAAGAACGCGTCGGCCTCGTGCGCCCCGCTCGTCCACACCTTCGTGCCGGTGAGGCGCCAGCCGCCGTCGACACGCTCGGCGCGGGTGCGCACGCTCGCGAGGTCGGAGCCGGAGTCCGGCTCGCTCATGCCGATGCCGAAGACGAGCTCACCGCGGCTGATCGCGGGCAGGAAGGTGCGCTTCTGCTCCTCGGTGCCGTACGTGAGCAGCGACGGGCCGATCTGGCGCTCGGCGATCCAGTGGGCCGCCACCGGCGCGCCCGCGACGAGCAGCTCCTCGGTGACGACGAAGCGCTCCAGATAGGTGCGGCCGCGGCCGCCGTACTCCTCCGGGATGACCATGCCGAGCCAGCCGCGGCGTGCGAGCTCACGCGTGAAGTCGCGGTCCCACCGGGTCAGCCACGTGTCGACGTGGGGCACGAACACGCCGTCGCGCACCTGCTCGGCGAGGAAGGCGCGCACCTCGAGCCGCAGCTCCGTGAGCGCAGGAAGCTCCCTCGGGACGGGTGGGAGCAGACGGGCAGCCATGCCTTCCCTTCCTCGGACGGGCGGTGTGTCGGCCACTCTCCCACACTGCCCCCGGCATCGACCGGCGCCCCAAGGGCCGCAGCCCCGCAGCCGTTGGCCTCTGCGGCCGTATGCCGCCGGGCTGGGTGCCACCGGCCCCGCTCAGCCGATGAGGCCGAAGCTGCGGGCTGCGGTGTAGATCGCGACGAGGATGAGCAGCACGGCGAAGGTGATCGTGAGGCGGCGTGGGTCGACGGCGCCGGCCACCCGGCCACCGACGAGGCTCCCCGCGATGGCGGCCAGCGTGAAGACGCCGATGAGCCGCCAGTCGAGGTCGGTGCTGCCGTGGCTGAGGCGTGCGACGAGCGCGGTCGCGCTGTTGACGGCGATGACGAGCAGGGAGGTGCCGACCGCGGTCGGCATGGGGAAGCCGAGGGCGAGCACGAGAGCCGGCACGAGGACGAAGCCGCCGCCGACGCCGAAGAAGCCGGTGATGAGGCCGACCGCCGTGGCGGTCACGACGACCTTGGCCACGCGCGGGCAGGCGCACGAGAAGGGGCGGAGCGTGATCATCGGCTCCGCCGTGGGGTCGAAGGGCGGTCCGCCACTCGGCCGGTGCGCGAGGGCCCGGCGCAGCATGAGCGTCGCGACGACGAGCATGAGACCGGCGAAGGCGATGAGCAGGGTCGTGGCCGGCAGCGACTGCGAGAGCGCCGCCCCGGCGAAGGACCCGGCGGCGCCGAGGGCGCCGAACATCAGGCCCGCGCCGAAGCGCACGCGGTGGGCGCGAGCGTGCGGGATGACGGCGATGAGGGCCGTCAGGCCGACGATGATGAGCGAGCTCGTCGTGGCCGCCGCCGGGTCGAGCCCCAGGACGTAGACGAGCGCCGGGACGGTGAGGATGGAGCCGCCACCACCGAGGGCGCCCAGGGCGAGCCCGATGAGCACGCCGATGGGGATGGCCATCAGAAGCACGGCTCCACCTCACCTCCCGCCTGAACGCTCAGCCGATCAGCGGCCGAAGAGACGGCCGAGGAAGCCGCTGCCGCCCGTGGAGGAGGCGGCAGCGCCGACGTGGCCGGGGCAGCGCTGGCTCGTGGGCACCGAACGCATGACCTGGTCGACGTGCTGGCCGCAACCGGCCCAGGTCGTCTTGCCGCAGGTCTTGCAGGTGGCGGGTCGGCACATGGGGGTGTCTCCTTGGGGGTTCTCGGCTGCCGGGGCGCCCGGCGAGCGGATGGGTGTCGGTGCCACAAGCATACCCATGGGGGTATCGTGACGTGACCACGATAGCCCACGTCGACCACGGCGTCGAAACACTCGCAGTGCCGACCACTCCCCGCCCAGGGGTATGCCGTCCGGCGGGGAATGCGTCGGACGCCCCACCTGTTGCATACCCCAGAGGGTATGCTGTCCGGAAGAGCCGGAACCCTGAGTCCGAAGGAGACCACGTGTCCACTCGCAACCTGACCTCCGCCGACTTCGCGTCGACCATCGCCACCGAGGGCATCGTCCTCGTCGACTTCTGGGCTGCGTGGTGCGGCCCGTGTCGCATGTTCGCCCCCATCTACGAGGCAGCGTCCAAGGCCCACCCCGACATCGTCTTCGGCAAGATCGACACCGAGGCCGAGCAGTCGCTGGCCGCCGCGGCGCGCATCACCTCGATCCCCACGCTCATGGCCTTCCGCGACGGCATCCTCGTCTTCAGCCAGCCGGGCGCCCTGCCCGCAGCCGCCCTGGAGCAGGTCATCGAGGCGGTCCGCGGTC
Organism: Humibacillus xanthopallidus; assembly: GCF_006716675.1. Taxonomy (GTDB): domain Bacteria; phylum Actinomycetota; class Actinomycetes; order Actinomycetales; family Dermatophilaceae; genus Humibacillus; species Humibacillus xanthopallidus_B. The sequence continues at coordinate 1,295,707 of NZ_VFPM01000001.1, forward strand.
TCGACATGGACGACGTGCGTCGTCAGGTCGAGGCGCAGCAGACCGACGACGTCACCGCGTGAGCACCCGAACCCTTGCCGACCGACACACCGAGGAGCTCCCCATGAAGTACGCCCTGAGCACCACCGTCGCAGCCGGGTTCGACGAGACCCTCGCCGCCACCCGGGCACAGCTGGCTGAGGTCGGCTTCGGTGTCCTCACCGAGATCGACCTGGCCGCGACGCTCAAGGCCAAGCTCGACGTCGACATCCCCGCCCAGGTCGTGCTCGGCGCGTGCCGACCGCCGCTGGCGCACGCAGCCCTCGAGGCGGAGCCGTCGATCGGGCTGCTCCTGCCGTGCAACGTCGTCGTCCGCGCGGCTGACGAGGGCCACACCGTCGTCGAGGCGATGGACCCCGGCGTGATGGTGCGCATCACCGCCAACGACGCCCTCACCGAGGTCGCCGCAGATGCGCGCGAGCGGCTGAGCCGGGCGCTCGAGTCCCTGACGCCGGCAACGGCCCCCCAGCCGTAGCGTTGCCCTCAACCCACCACCTCAGCACCCCCACTTCAAGGAGCCGACATGGTCACCCTCAACCCCGATGACATGACCCCCGTGATCAACCGGCTCAAGCGCGCCCAGGGCCAGATCGGCGGCGTCATCCGCCTGCTCGAGGAGGGCCGCGACTGCCGCGACGTCGTCAACCAGCTCGCCGCCGTCAACCGCGCCCTCGACAAGGCCGGCTTCGCCATCGTGTCGAGCGGGCTGCGCGAGTGCCTCAGCAACCCCGACGGCATCCAGCCCGAGGACCAGGCGGCGATGGAGAAGCTCTTCCTCACCCTCGCCTGACCGCCTGAGGGCCTCAGCCCCCCGAGACGACGAGGTAGGCGCAGAGCCCGACGATGACGGCCGTGATGAGTGCGGCGGCCGTCGTCGTGAGCCTGTGGTTGACGAGCGCGCCCATGAGCGCGCGGTCACGGGTAAAGAGCAGCAGCGGGATGAGCGTGCCCGGCAGCGCGAAGGACAGCACGACCTGGCTCCAGACGAGCGCGCTCGTCGGGTCGACCCCGAAGCCGAGGATGACGAGGGCCGGCACGACGGCGAGCAGCCGTCGCAGCAGCGGTGCGATGGGGCGGCGGCCGAAGCCCGCCATGACGACGTCGCCCGTCTGCACCCCGACGAGCGTCGAGGCGAGGCCCGACGCCAGGAGCGCCACGGCCAGCATCGTCGCGGCGATCTGGCCGGAGTTCGCGGCGAGGGCGGCATACGCCGACTCGATGCTCGAGCCCGCCTCACTCCCGAGGCCCGCCGAGAAGACGACGAGGCTGACGTTCGCCGCGCCGGCCACGGTCATGGCGATGACGACGCTGCGCACGGTGCGGCGCCCCGCACGCAGTCGCTCGGCCTGCGTCACGGGCGCCGACCCGTCGTCGCGCCCGCGGGACGCAGCGGAGTGGAAGTGCAGGGCGTGCGGCATGACCGTCGCCCCGACGATGCCGACGGCGAGCAGCGCCGCCGAGGGTTCGAGCGGACCGGGCACGACGGAGCGCAGCAGCGCGACCCGGTCGATGTCGGCGATGAGGACCTGCCACAGCAACGAGGCGATGATGACGACGAGCAGCACGAGGACGACGGAGTCGAACCGGCTGCGCCCACGCACCTTGAGACCGAGCACGACGAGGCTGAAGGCCGTCACGCAGACGGCCCCCACCATGAGCGGCATGTCGAAGAGAAGCTTGAGCGCGATGGCGCCGCCGACGATCTCGGCGAGGTCGGTCATGACGACGACGAGCTCGGCCTGCGCCCAGAGGAGCACCCGCCCGACACCGGGGTAGCGCTCGGCACTGTGCTCGGCGAGGCTCTTGCCCGTCGCCATGCCGAGCTTGGCGGCGAGGTACTGGATGACCATCGCCGAGCAGCTCGCGAAGACGACGACCCACACGAGGGTGTAGCCGTGCTCGGCGCCCGAGGCGATGTTGACCCCGAAGTTGCCCGGGTCGACGTAGGCGATCGCCGCGAGCAGCGCCGGCACGAGGGTGCGGGGCGCGGTGAGGGTGCCACCCAGCCCGCGCTCCGGCGACCGGTCGTCGACCCGCCGCGGCTGCTGCGCCACTCGCTCACCCATCCGCACAGCATCTAGCCTCAGGGCTGCTCACGCCAACTCCCGGTTCACATTGAGACGCGCCTCACCGACGCCGGGTGCGTCTGCCGGGGGGCGGGCTCGTCAGCGAGCGGCCGCCACCCCGAGCAGGGCGGCGATCCCGAGGGCGCTGCGCGGGTCGTAGGCCGCGGTCCAGAGCCCACCGTGCACCGCGGCATACGCTTCGTCCTGCCACGGGTGGGGCTGGGCTGGAGCGCCCGTGCGCAGGTCGTGCACGAGCAGCGCCGCCATGAGCGTGTTGGCGGTGCCCGGCTCGAAGACCTCGATGCCGAAGCGGTGGGCGCCCGCATAGGCCGCCGCGAGCGCGCGGTTCTTGAGGACGGAGCGCGTGCGCGTCGGGGGCGCGACCTTGAGCGACACCAGTCCCCCGTCGGCGCGGTATGCCGTCGCCCTCCACCGCTGGAGCCGCTTGGCGAGCAGGTAGTTGGGTCCCTGCTGCAGGACGACGCTGTCGTTGATCCCCGGCGCCTCGGGCCCGTCGACGGGAACGTAGTTGCGGCGCAGGAGTCGCCCACCCGAGAGGGTGCGCAGCGGCACCCGGAGGACCTTGCTCGTGCGCCGCTCGGCGTAGTTGGCGACGGAGCGGGCGACGGCCGACCCGGGCACGGCGAAGACGTCGGTAGGGGTGGCGAGGAAGGCGAGCGCCACCTCGTCACGCCCGCGCCGCTCGATGACGCGGGCGCTGAGCGCGTCGACGGCCGCCGAGACGCGCACGTTGGTGGCACCGTCGGCATAGACGTAGTTGCCGATCACGAGCGGCCCCTCGAGCCGCTCGACCCAGTCGGTGACCGAACGGAGGTCGTGGACGAGGTCGCCGCCGAGCCGCTCGGCGAGCGGTGCACCACCCCTGCGCACGGGCACCGTGATCGAGCCGGCGCTCTTGCGCGTGTCTGCAATCAGCCTCTCCCACAGGTCCTTTCGGGGAAGGTCGACCGCCGCGACGTCCGCACCCCAGCGCAGCAGCGTGCGCAGAGGACCCATCTCGGCAGCCGCGCCGAGCACGACGACGGTGCGGTCCGACAGGTCGAGCCAGCCGGGGTTGTCGACGACGCGGCCGACGGCCTCCGCGAGGGTCGGCTCCACCGTGCCCGCGGCGACCCACGTGTCGACCTGGCGACGGAGCGCGTCGCCGGAGAGGCGCTGGCCGGCATACGGCACCGAGAGGGTGCGGTCGGGGGCGGCGGAGCCGCGGATCGTCTCGTGCCCCAGGGTGGTCGCGGGCTTCTGTGGCGCACTGGTGGCCCCACCGTCCTCGGCCGTGTCCGCGAAGGCCGCCGCGAGCGGACGGTCCTCGCCGCCGGACGACCAGCGCAGCCGGTCGTGCAGTGCGGCGATGCCGTCTCTCGCGATGGTGACCGCGGCATCGTCCGAGGAGAGCCCCGCCTCGACGAGCCGGCGGAAGTGGGGGAGGTAGCCCTGCCGCCAGTTCGTCTCGCGGGTGGCGGAGGCCGCGCCGACGGGGTCGACGGCGCGGAGCGCCTCGGCGACGACGGACCGCCCCACGACCGCCGTGCTGCGTCGCCCCGAGGAGGCGTCGACGGGGAAGACCACACCGCTGGAGTCGCTCATGGGCACATCCTGCCGGAGGGCCCTGCCGGGCGGGAGTGACCTCGCCCGGGCAGCGCGTGCCGGCTCGTGGTGTGCTGCGCCACTGACGCCATCCGGCGGGTGCCGATCGGCGGAGAATGAGGACCATGAGCGAGATGACGACAGCCCAGGGCGAGAGCCTCGCCCATGACCGCGCGACGGAGCTCGAGCGCCTTGCCGCACTGCGACGTGAGTTCGACGATGTCGTCGACGCGGCCGAAGGTGCCAACGGCGACGACGAGCACGACCCCGAGGGCCTCACCATCGCCTACGAGCGCTCGCAGATCGCCGCCTTCATCACCCAGGCCGAGCAGCACCTCGCCGAGATCGAGGCCGCACAGCGCCGCATCGCCGAGGGCACCTACGGGCTGTGCGAGGTGTGCGGGGGCTGCATCCCCGACGCCCGGCTCGAGGCGCGCCCGACCGCGACGACCTGTGTCGAGCACACGCCGTCGGCAAGGACCGCGCCCCTGCTCTGAGCGGCAGCGAACGCCACGGGTGCGTGCCTCGGCATCGGTTCCGAGGTGACAGACGCGGGTCTACCGGTGGTCGACGACGACGTAGGACACCTTGGCGATCGCGAAGTTGCCGGCCCGGTCGTGCGCGATGCACGTCACCGTGTGCCGGCCGGCCCGGCGGGTGCTGAGGGCGCGGCTGCCGTTGCAGCTCTGCTCTGCCACACCGGAGAGCGCGTCGTGCGCGCGGGGCGTGGCCACGACGATGCCGAACCGCGTGACCACCGAGCGCGTGACGACAGGCTCGAGCGTCGGCGGTGTGCCGTCGAAGCGGTAGGAGAACCCGACGTAGGGCGCGGTGAGGCCCGAGCCGTTCGTGCAGGTTCCGTAGACGGTGCGCGGCACCGCGGACTCGGTGGTCTCGATCGCACCGCCGTGACACGAGACGATCCCGCTCTCGGAGTCCTGCGCGGTCCAGGCGTAGCCGGACTCCTCGTTGTACCAGCCGTCGTCGTTCGGACCACCGAGGACCCCGAGTGAGTGGGGCGGAGTCGTGTCGAGGGCTGATGCCGCGGCCGCGACCTGCACCCCGTGGGCCGATGACCCACGACCGCCGATGAGGCCGAGGCCGCTCCAGGCGACAACTGCCAGGACGATCATCCAGATGCATCCCGATGCCAAGCGGTGCTCAGGCGTGCCCTTCATGTCGTGCTCCGATGCCCGGGCGCCTGCGCGGCGCCCACCACAGATCGGAAGGCCGGACCACGGCTCCTGATACAGGTTCGCTCCGATCGACGGCCACGCGATCGACGCCGGAGCCGGCTCGGGTCAGCCGAGACCGATGGCGATGCGGGCGAAGGCCGCGTCGATGTTGCTCTCGAGGTCGCCCGAGCCGCCGTTCTGCTGGTGCTCGATGCAGGCGCGCACGGCGGCGATGGCCACGGCGACCGTGATGCGGGGCTCGAGGGCGCTGCCGGGTGCGACACCGAGGCGCCGCTCGAGGGCGGCGGTCAGGGCGTTCTCGATGCGGATGTTGTTGCCGACGAGGGCGGGCGCGAGCGACGGCTCGCCGAGCAGGATGCGGCGACGCCTGGTCCGCAGCTCGCGGTCGAACGAGGCCGGGGCGAGCATGCCGGCGAGGATGCGACGAAGCGCGCCGATCGGCGACTCACCGTCGCGCACCTCCTCGAGCTGGGCGGCATACGACTCGAGCTCCTCAGCGGTCGTGCCGATGACGGCAGCCTCCTTGGACGGGAAGTAGTTGAAGAAGGTGCGGGCGCTGACGCCTGCGCGTGACGCGATCTCCTCGGTCGTGACGGCACTGAAGCCCTTCTCCTCGACGAGGTCGAGGGCAGCGAGGTTGAGCGCCCGGCGCGTCTCGCGCTTCTTGCGCTCGCGCAGGCCGCAGGCCTCGTCGGTCAGCAGATCCGTGCTCATGGCTCCATGGTGCCACGCTGCGTGCACCGACTGCAATTTTGCAGTGACTGCACGTTGGGCGTACGGTGGTGCCCATGCCACAGACATCCCAGGGGGTCATCACGGACGCCACCACCAGCCGCACGGTCAGCGCCGCAGCCAGCTCGAGCACGTCGGGAGCCGCACCCGCGCCGGCCGGATCGACCAAGCCGCCGGGGCTCGACCGCCCCACCCGCAACATCTTCATCGCGCTCATGCTCGGCATGCTCGTCGCGTCGATCAGCCAGACGATCGTCGGGCCCGCGATGCCGCGCATCGTCGCCGAGCTCGGCGGCATCGACCACTACTCGTGGCTCGCGACCGCAGCCATGCTCGTCAGCGCCATCACGGTGCCGATCGTCGGCAAGATGAGCGACCTCTACGGGCGCCGCGGCTTCTACCTCGGCGGGCTCGTCGTCTTCATGGCCGGCTCGGTGCTCGCGGGCTTCGCCCAGAACTTCTGGTGGCTGATCGCCGCCCGCGCCATCCAGGGCATCGGCATGGGCACGCTGATGCCGCTCTCGCAGACGATCATCGGCGACATCATCCCGCCCCGGCAGCGCGGCAAGTACCAAGGCCTCATGGGCGGCGTCTTCGGCCTCTCCTCGATCCTCGGCCCGCTCGTCGGCGGCTTCGTCACCGACAACTGGGGCTGGCGCTACCTCTTCTTCATCACCCTGCCCGTTGGGGTCTTCGCGTTCTTCGGCATCAGCCGTTTCCTCCACCTCGAGCACACCCCGCGCGAGACCGTCATCGACCGGGCCGGCATCGCGCTGCTCTCCATGACGCTCATCCTGCTGCTCGTGCCCACCTCGCTCGGTGGCACGACCCTGGCCTGGGGCTCCCCCGCCATCCTCGGCATGTATGCCGCCGGCGTCGTCGCGCTCATCGCCTTCGTCGCCGTCGAGCGCCGGGCCGTCGAGCCCGTCCTGCCGCTGCGCCTCTTCAAGAGCTCGCTCTTCACCCTGTCCAACATCGCGGCCTTCATGGTGTCGGTCATGATGTTCGGCGCGATGATCTACCTGCCGGTCTACGCCCAGGGCGTGCTCGGTGCGTCGGCCACGAACTCCGGCCTCATCCTCATGCCGATGTCGGTCGCCATGATCGGCCTGTCGATCATCTCCGGCCTCGTCATCACGAAGACCGGGCGTTACAAGCTCCAGACCATCGCAGGCATCCTCATCATGGGCGTCGGCTTCTGGCTGCTCACCCAGCTGCACTACGGCTCGAGCCAGCTCGACCTGACGCTCTCGATGATCGTCTTCGGCATCGGGCTCGGCATGGCCCTGCAGGTCTTCACCCTCATCATCCAGAACTCCTCGCAGCGCAAGGACCTCGGCGTCGCGACGGCGTCGACCCAATTCTTCCGCAACGTCGGATCGACCGTCGGCACAGCGGTTTTCGGCACGATCATGACGAGCGGTCTGGCCGGCAACATTGCCTCCCACCTGCCGGCGTCGGTCGTCGAGCAGATGCAGGCCTCGGGTCAGGAGATCAGCGCGGGGTCGGTGCTCGACCCGGCGGCCCTCGCCCAGCTGCCGCCGCAGATCGCCGCCGGGGTCCAGCAGGGCCTGGCCGACTCGCTGCACACCGTCTTCGTCTGGGGTCTCGTGCCCTTCGCGCTCGCCCTGCTCGCCACCATCTTCATCAAGGAGGTGCCGCTGCGTGACACCGTGCACACGCCCGACGAGGCGGGCCGCGAGCTGCTCGACACGATGTCGCAGAGCTCCGACGAGGAGCTCGCCGTGCCGCTCGGTCGTGAGGGCCGCAGCACCCGCCCGAGCGCGCGCGCCGAGGCGACGGCCTCAGTCGGCTGACGGCACCCCCTCAAGGTCGAGTGCCCAGTTCTCGGCGAGGTTCTGAGGTCGGGAAGTGGGCACTCGACCCCACCCTTGTGTCGAGTGCTCAGTTCTCGGCGGCGTTTGACGTCGGGAACTGGGCACTCGACTGAGGCCGGCCGGTCACGCACGTCCCGGCCATCCGGCATACGGTGGCGGGATGACCAAAGTAGCCCTCGTCACCGGCGCGTCCTCCGGCATCGGCGAGTCCATCGCCATCCACCTCGCCGCGACCGGATGGACGGTGTATGCCGTCGCCCGCCGGGTCGAGCGCATGGCCGCGCTCGAGTCGCGTGGCATCCACACGTTCGCGATGGACGTCACCGACGACGCGTCGATGGTGGAGGGCATCGACCGCATCATCACCGAGCAGGGCCAGATCGACGCCCTCGTCAACAATGCCGGCTACGGCTCCTACGGTCCGGTCGAGCACGTGCCGATCGACGAGGCCAGACGGCAGTTCGAGGTCAACGTCTTCGGGCTCGCGCGCCTCACCCAGCTCGTCATCCCGCACATGCGCACCCGTCGCCGCGGCCGGATCGTCAACATCTCGAGCATCGGCGGCAAGATCTACGAGCCCCTCGGCGCGTGGTACCACGCGACGAAGTTCGCGGTCGAGGGCTTCAGCGACAGCCTGCGCATCGAGCTCGCGCCCTTCGGCATCGACGTCGTCATCGTCGAGCCCGGGCCGATCATCTCGGAGTGGAACACCATCGCCCGCGAGGGCATGGTCGAGCAGTCGGTGGGGACGGTCTACGAGGACCTCGCGCGGCGGATGGCCGTCATGTACGAGCGGGTCGACACCCCGCGTATGAGCTCGGGCCCCGAAGTGGTCGCCGAGAAGGTGCTCAAGGCCCTGGAGACCGTCAACCCCGCAGCCCGCTACCCGGCCGGGCGCGGGGCACGGGCCATCGTGACCGCTCGACGGCTCCTCCCCGACCGGGCGATGGACGCCATCATGAGGCGCGCCTCGGCCGGCTGATCCCGCGAACGGCACGTTCGCGGAATCAGCCGGTCAAGCGGGTCAGCCCCAGACGAGCGCCTGCGCCGGGTCCTCGAGGATGGCCGCGAGGTCGGAGAGGAAGCGGCTGCCGAGCTCGCCGTCGATGAGGCGGTGGTCGAAGCTGACCGCGAGCTGGGTGACGTGACGGATCGCGATCTCGTCGGTGCCGTCGGCCCCGGTGACGACCCAGGGCTGCTTGCGGATCGCTCCGAAGCACACGATCGCCGACTCGCCGGGGTTGATGATCGGGGTGCCGCTGTCGACGCCGAAGACGCCGACGTTGGTGATCGTGATCGTGCCGCCGGACATCTCGGCCGGCTGGGTGCGACCCTCGCGTGCCGTCGCCGTCAGCTGCCCGATGGCCTCAGCCAGCTCGAGCATCGTCAGGGCGTGGGCGTCCTTGATGTTCGGCACGATGAGGCCACGCGGGGTCGCCGCGGCGATGCCGAGGTTGACGTAGTTCTTCTGCACGATCTCCTGGGCCGCGTCGTCCCAGGTGGCGTTCATGCCCGGGTTGCGACGGATCGCGATCACGAGTGCCCGCGCGAGGACGAGCAGCGGCGTGACCTTGACGTCCTTGAACTCGCGGGTGCCCTTGAGCCGGTCGACGAGCTCCATCGTCTTCGTCACGTCGAGGGTGATCCACTCGGTGACGTGCGGCGCGGTGAACGCCGAGCCGACCATGGCCTGCGCCGTCATCTTGCGCACGCCCTTGATGGGGATGCGCTCCTCGCGCTTCCCGGAGCCGAAGGGCACGCGGTATGCCGCGCCGCCGGGTGCTTCAGAGACCGCCGAGTCCGCTTGTGGCGCAGTGGAGCCCGAGACGTGTGCGTTGACGTCGTCACGCGTGATGACCCCGTCGGGGCCGGTCGGCGTGACGGCGGCAAGGTCGATGCCGAGGTCCTTGGCGAGCTTGCGCACCGGAGGCTTCGCCTTGGGGCGGGAGCCGGCATCGCCGGTGCCCGCGCCGTCGGCGGCCGGCACCGGAGCCGACACGACGGCCACGGGTGCAGCCGCGGCGGCCGCGGGGGCGACGGCGGGCGCGGACGAGCCGGACGGCATACCGGCGCCTGAGGTCTTGCGTGCGCGGCGCGCGGTGGCGCCGGCCTTGGCGCCGTAGCCGACGAGGATCGCCTCGGAGGCGCCCTCGGCAGGGGCGGCCTTCTCGCCGGGGACGGACGGTGCGGCCGCGGGGGTGTCGTCGCCGCCGAGACCGTCGTCGATCGAGATGATGGGCGTGCCGACGTCGATGGTCTGGCCCACCTCGACGAGCAGGTCCTTGACGGTGCCCGCCCACGGGATGGGCAGCTCGACGAGCGACTTCGCCGTCTCGATCTCGAGGACCATGTCGTTGACCTTGACGGTGTCGCCGGGGGCGACCTTCCACTCCACGATCTCGGCCTCGACGAGGCCTTCACCGGGGTCGGGCAGGTTGAACGTCTTGATTGCCATGTGTCGCAGCCCTTCTCAGTACGCGAGCGCGCGGTCGACGCCGTCGAGGATCCGGTCGAGGTCGGGGAGGAACTCCTCCTCCATGCGGCTCGGCGGGTAGGGGATGTTGGCCCCGTTGACCCGGATGACCGGCGCCTCGAGCTCGTAGAAGCACTGCTCGGTCACCTGGGCGGAGATCTCCGACGCCATGCCGAGGAAGCTGCTCGCCTCGTGGACCACGACGAGGCGACCCGTCTTGCGCACCGACGCCACGATGGTGTCGATCGGCAGCGGCGAGAGCGAGCGCAGGTCGATGACCTCGATGCTCGTGCCCTCGGCCTCGGCTGCTGCGGCGGACTCGACCATCGTCTTGACGACCGGGCCGTAGCCGACGAGCGTCACGTCGCTGCCATGACGAATCACGTTGGCCTCGAAGAGGCCTCGTGGCGCCGACGCTGCTGCAGTGTCGTACTCGGCGCGGTCGTGGTAGCGCCGCTTCGGCTCGAAGAAGATGACCGGGTCATCGCACGCGACGGCCTGCCGGATCATCCAGTGGGCGTCCTCGGGGTTGCTGCACGCGACGACGCGCAGGCCGGCGGTGTGGGCGAAGTAGGCCTCCGGGCTCTCGGAGTGGTGCTCCGGGCTGCCGATGCCGCCGCCGAAGGGGATGCGGATGACCATGGGGATCTTGATGGCCCCGAGCGAGCGCGCCCGCATCTTGGCCACCTGACTGACGATCTGGTCGAACGCCGGGTACACGAAGCCGTCGAACTGGATCTCGCAGACCGGGCGGTAGCCGCGCAGGGCCATGCCGACCGCGGTGCCGACGATGCCCGACTCCGCGAGCGGGCTGTCGATGACGCGCTCTTCGCCGAAGTCCTTCTGCAGGCCCTCGGTGATGCGGAAGACGCCGCCGAGCTTGCCGATGTCCTCACCGATGAGCACGACCTTGGGGTCGGCCTCCATCGCCTTGCGCAGGCCGTTGGTGATGCTCTTTCCGAGGGTGACCTTCTCGAGTGCCATCAGTTCGCCTCCTCGAAGCTCGCCTTGTAGGCAAGGTAGGCGGCGCGCTCCGCCTCCATCACGGGGTGCTCCTCGGCGTAGATGTGGTCCCACATCGTCTCGCCGGGCATCGTCTTCATCGTGACGCAGCCCTCGCGCAGCTCGGCGGCGAAGCGGTCGGCCTCCTCGTCGACGGCGGTGAAGTAGGACTCGTCGGCCATGCCCTCGTGGGCGAGGTAGGACTTGAGGCGCAGGATCGGGTCGCGGAACTTCCACTCCTCGACCTCGGCCGACACGCGGTACTTCGTCGGGTCGTCGGCGGTCGTGTGGGCACCCATCCGGTACGTGTAGGCCTCGATGAGCAGCGGGCCGTTGCCGTTGCGGGCCTCGTCGAGGCAGTGCTGCGTCACGGCATACGTCGCGAGGATGTCGTTGCCGTCGACGCGCACGCCGGGGAAGCCGAAGCCGCGGGCGCGCTGGAAGAGCGGGATGCGGGTCTGCTTCTCGACGGGCTCGGAGATGGCCCACTGGTTGTTCTGGCAGAAGAAGACGACCGGCGCGTCGAAGCTCGCCGCGTAGACGAACGCCTCGTTGACGTCACCCTGCGAGCTGGCTCCGTCACCGAAGTAGCAGATGACCGCCGTGTCGCGGTCGGGGTCGCCGGTGCCGACGTTGCCGTCCATCCGCACGCCCATGGCGTAGCCCGTCGCGTGGAGGGCCTGCGCGCCGATGACGATCGTGTAGAGGTGGAAGTTGTGCTCGGCCGGGTCCCAGCCACCCTGGCTGACGCCGCGGAAGAGCTGCAGCGAACTCTGGGGGTCCATGCCGCGCACGAAGCCGACGCCGTGCTCGCGGTAGGTCGGGAAGACGAAGTCGTGCGGCTTGAGGGCGCGGCCGGAGCCGACCTGCGCCGCCTCCTGGCCGAGCAGGCTCGGCCACAGCCCGAGCTCGCCCTGACGCTGGAGGGCATAGCCCTCGGCGTCGAGGCGCCGGATGAGGACGAGGTCGCGGTAGAAGCTCCGCAGCTCGTCGGCCGTCAGGTCCGCGACGTACTTGTCGTAGTCGGGGTGGGACACGCGCTGCCCCTCCGGGGTCAGCAGCTGGATCATGTCCGGGCCACCGTCGCCGACCGAAGGGGTCGGCTCGTGCAGCTCGGCGACTACCTTGTCGCTCACAGGGCGCTCCTTTGCCGGTGGGCCGGCCTGGGTCGGGCCGCGCGCGGGGATCACCCGGTCGACGGCTGTGTCACACGCGCCCGCCGAGGTGACGGCTGGCACGTGCGGGTCCTCGGCACGGAACTTACCGGAGCCTCCCGAGAATCTCACAATGCGGGACGCCCCGGCGCCCCTCCCGAGCAGGTATGCCGTCCGGGCCACCCCGCGCGCGCACCACCAACCACCGGGTCGGACGCGTCGTCCGATCAGGGGTTCGCAGCGCTCGTCGGTGGCTGGTGTCAGCGGCGGCTCCCCCACGACCAGGGCGGGGTGGTGAGCGGGCCCTGGCCCTGCACGAAGGTCTCACCGAGGTCCTTGACGAGGGTGATCGGGTGCGCCGTCGCTTCCCGTCCGATGCCCGTGTCGGCAGCATCGGGCTCCTCGTCATCACCCCAGGAGCCGACCCCGAGCTCGGTCACGAGCCGGGCAGAGTGCGACACGACCATGACCTGGCTGCGCTCGGCCGCTGCCCGGATGAGCCGGGCCAGCGGCGGCAGCAGGTCGGGGTGGAGGGAGGTCTCGGGCTCGTTGAGCACGAGCAGCGGGGGCGGGTCGACGGTCAGCAGTGCGGCGACGAGCAGCAGGTAGCGCAGGGTGCCGTCGGAGAGCTCTGCGCTCGTGAGCGGGCGCAGCATGCCGGGCTGGTGCAGCGCCACGTCGAAGCGCCCGCCCTCGACCGTGACGTCGAGGATGGCGCCGTCGAAGGCGTCGGCGACGGCACGGTCGAGCACCGACCGGCCGTCCTCCCGGATCGTCTGCAGGGCGGCCGCGAGGTCGTGCCCGTCGTCGGAGAGGACGGGCGTGCGCGTGCCGACGTGCGCCTGGCGGGCCGGGGCAGCCGCATCGGCCCGGAAGGAGTCGTAGAAGCGCCAGCCGGAGCTCATCCGCCGCACCCGGATGAGCTCCGGTGCCCGCTCCGGGTCGGCGAGCTCGGTCAGCATGCTCTCCCACGGCCGGAGCGACCGGGTGAGCTCGACCCAGCCACGTTGCGTCGTCGTCGCAGTGGCAGCCGCACCCGTGCCGCGCTGCCCACCCCCGGGCGGGCCGGCGTCCGACTCCCACTCCTCGTCACCGCCCCAGGCGTCGTCCCACCCGTCGTCGGCGGCGGCCGGTGCCCGGGTCTCGACCCGACCCCAGCGGCGACGCACGAGCACCGAGCCCGGGCGCATGACGGGCCCCGCCCACACCACCTCGCGCTTGATCTCGGGATCACGCAGGAACGCCGAGGCCCCCGGCTCGTCGGCCGACCCCGACGACTGCTGCGGCAGGCCGAGGTCGACGAGGTAGCCGAGGTCGTCGGTGGCGAACCCGAGCCGGAGGCTGATCGGCCCCTTGCGCGCCGTGCCCTGCACGGCATGGCCCTCGCGGCGCGCGCCGCCGAGGGTCGCGGGGCCGGCCCACAGGGCCGACTGCAGGCCACCCTCCCGGGCCAGCGTGCCGACGACGTCACCCCGGCCGCAGCCCGCGAGCAACCGCAGCGCGCGGTAGAGGCTCGACTTGCCGCTGCCGTTCGCGCCCGTGACGACGTCGAGCCCGTGCAGCGGCACGACGACGTCGCGCAGCGAGCGGTAGCCCGAGACGGCGACGGTGGTCAGCATGCGTAGACGGTATGCCGCAGCGCCGACAGCGCCGGACGGCATACCCCTGCGGTGAGCCCGGCCGGGGTATCACCGCCCGGGCGCGGCGCCTCTGCAGGGTGGTGATCCGATCCGGATTCCCGCAGCGCCACGGTCACTGGGGGCGTGGCAGCGATCAGAGGAGCCAAACCATGGGGTTCTACATCAAGGACCTTTACGTCCACCGCGTGCCGAAGTTCCGCTGGCACGACCCGCTCACCAACCCGCCCACGATCCCGGAGACCTCACCGATCATCCGGGCGTCCGCGCTGTCACCGCACGTCGCGGTGGGACGTGGCGGCGGCGGCTCCGTCGGGCTGCCGGCCGATGACAACACGCTCTACACGATCCCGACGCCGATCACGCCGATCGTCTTCCCCGGGAGCCGTCTCGAGGAGACCGACCTGCAGCTGGTGCGCGACAACCTCCAGGTCACCCTCGATGCCGTCAACCGCCAGATCGAGTCGATGCAGGCGACCGGCGAGGACATCGCCTACGTCGCCTCCGTCGTCGGCAAGGGCTGACCCGTGTCACACCCCTCCGGTGGGCGGCTCGCCGAGCTCACGCGTGCCGCTGTGGTGCGGGCGGCGGCGCTCACCGGACGGGTGGACGTCGCGATGGCCGACCCCGCAGCGCTGGCAGCGCTGCTCTACCGGGCCGGCGGATCCGTGCCCGATGGGCGGCTCGACCCGCGGTGGGCGGGTCACGTCGTCACGGCGGCCGAGCGCACCGCACGTGAAGGACTCGCGGGACACACGCGCACGGACGGGCAGCACTGGCGCAGCTGGACAGCCACCGATGCCGACCCGGCTACCCTCGTCCACAAGGTCTACGTGAGCCCCGCCGTGTGCGACCTCGGCACGACGCTCGGCGTCATCCTCACGCACGCCCCGTTGCTCGGTGTGCCGGCGTGGAAGGTCGGGGCCGACCTCGCCGGGCTCCATCGCCCCGACAAGATCGTGCTCTACCTTGCAAGCTCCGAACGCGCCGAGCGGGTGGCTGCCACCCTGGCCTTGGCGCTCGGGAGCTTTGCGGCACAGGGAGTTCCGTTCACCGGCCAGGTGGGTGCCACGGGCATTGTGTCGCGTGGCCGCGACGTCGCCGGCACGAGCTGGCGAGCCGACGTATGCCGTCAGGTGGCCGAGTCGCTGTGCGTGAGCCGGGAGGAGCTGGGCACTCACGCCCGCGCCGCCGAGGTGGCGGACGAGGCGCTCTCGCGGCTTGCCGAGCAAGGGCTCGACGTGCACTCCTGGCACCCGCCGACCGACGAGCTCCACGAGCCCGCCACTCCTGCAATGACATTCCCGACGCGGCCGACCCCCGCAGCGGGTGTCCCGAGTCGCCTCCTCACCTCAGGAGCGCGACGGACCCGAGCCGAGGTGAGCTGCGCATGACCGTGGCCGACATGCGTTATGTGCTGCCGACCGACGCAGAGACGGTGGCCCTGCCCGACCATGGCGAGGTGCTTCTCGCTCGCCGCGGCAGCCGGGTGACGCCCCAGCTGCTCTCGGCGGACTCGATGCGGCTGCTCGAGCAGTTCCGCACCCCGTCGACCCTGACGCAGGCCGTCCTCGGCTACTGCGCGGCGACGGGGAGCGACCCGGTGTCAACCCTCGAGGACGCCTTCCCGGTGCTCGTCGCCCTCACCCACGCCGACCTGCTCGTGCCCGACGGGTCTGACAGCGCGGCGGCCATGGAGGACAGGCAGCGCGTCGGCGAGGTCGCCGGACCCGCCACCATCACTGCTCGGTTGCGGACCCTGCGCGACAGCGAGATCTGGCGCGGAGAGCTGTGCGACGGCACCCCGGTCGTCGTCAAGATCGTCGACGACGCGGCCTTCGGACCGGACCTCTTCGCCCGAGAGGTCGCCGCGCTGTGCCGCCTCTCCCCGCTCGCCGGCACCGACGTGCCGCAGCTCGTGTGGCACGAGGCGTCACCGACCGGAGGCACCCTCGTGCTCAGCGAGGTCGTCGGCGACCCCGTCGACCTCGCCGTGGCCGACCGTGGTGACGACGCCCGACGCACAGTCGCCGTCGCCGTGCTCGACGCCTACACCGCCCTCCACGAGTGCGGCGTGCTCCACGGCGACGTCCACGCCGGCAACGTGCTGCTCCGCCCCGACGGCACCGTCACCGTCATCGACTTCGGGCTGGCCCAGCTGGCCGACGCGAGCAGCGAGCCGGGGGTGCCCGTCCCCCGGGCGGCTGGCGGCGAGGGCCTCGACCCCTCCTGCGCGAGGGCCCTGCTCGAGCAGCGTGCCCTGCCGCCGCTCGACTCGGCATCCGAGCAGTATGCGATCGCCGCCCTCGTGCACCGCGTCCTCACCTCCACCTCCTACCTCGACCTCGCCTGCGAGCGCGAGGAGGCCCTGCGCCGCATCGCGACCGACGAGCCCCGGCGCTTCGCCGCGGTGGGCCGGGCGCCCTGGCCCTCGGGCGAGCGGGTCCTGCGCCGCGCCCTGTCGAAGTCGCCAACCGAGCGCTTCGCCACGACGGCCGCCCTGCGCGATGCGCTCGCCGCGGCCACCCGAGCCGACGCCGCCCACGTCGCTCACCTCGCCCACGGCATCGAAACCGCTCCGGAGGCCGACCGCCGCCGTGCCGTCGCGGCGCTGGAGGTCGACGGAGCCATCTGGCAGGGCGCCGACCCCGACGAGGCGGCCCACGCCGCCTGGTTCCTCCAGCGCCTCGCCGACCTCACGGGCGACGTCACGGCCCACGACCTCGCGGCGGTGTGGACCCTGCGCGCCGGCGGCTCGCTGCCGCCCGCACCCCGCCCCGACGAAGGGGTCACGCGGGCGCACGGCGAGCTCGACGCATACTGCCGCACGGGCGACGACGTGCACCTGCGCCGTGCCCGGGCCATCGCCACCCGACTCGGCACTGCACCGGTCTGGCGGGTCGACGTGCGACGCGGCCGGTGGGCCAGCGTGCTCGCCGCCCTCGAGTGCGAGCGCCCCGCGGACGCCGTCCTCCCCGGAACCGCCGACCTTCTCAGCCCCTGACCTCGAGTGCTCAGTTCCCGACGAAGACCCGTCGGGACCTGAGCACTCGACCAGGGGCGTGCGTTTGGGAAGTGAGCACTCGAGTCTTGGGTCGGGTCGGGAAATGGGCACTCGACCCGGCGTGTGCGTTTGGGAAGTGAGCACTCGACGCTGGGTCAGGTCGGGGGCCGGAAGCGGTCCTCGGCGGTGGCGCTGTCGGTGAACCCGACGCCCGCGCCGCGGTCACCACTATGCCCGGCACTCGTCGGGCTCGAGTCGCGGAGCGCGGCCGTACCCACCCGTGGCGCGGCTCCCCGGGCCGCCCCCTCCGGCTCCTCGTCAGCGATCGCCCGCCGTCGCCCGCGTGCCGCCACCCTGCCGGCGAAGGCCGCGAGCTGCCGCGCCAGGCCGACAACGGGTCGCCACACCATGAGCAGCAGGGCGACGAGTAGGAGCACCGTCGCCACGAGCTCCACTCGCCCCGCCGGGAGGGTCTCGAGCTCGAATCCCGTCTCCGCCATCGACGCGTAGAGGGCGACGTTGCCGAGCCGCTCGACGAAGGAGCCACCGACGACGGCCAGGGCGAAGGCGACCCCGACTCCCCCCAGAACGCGCCCGTCCGGGCCCCTCCGCAGCAGCCACGTCACGCCGCCGAGCACTCCCGACAGGCAGGCGAGGCCGAGCCAGTAGCCAGGTGCGACGTTGACGACAGACGTCTGGTCGAGGTCGGCCCCCTCGATCGTGTAGCGACCCCAGCTCCACACGCGCTGCACGAAGTAGGCCGACGGCCCGTCCGGACCGATGGGCTGGGAAATGCGCATCACCGGCCAGATGATCGTCGCGACGGCGAGCAGTCCGCCGAGCACCGCTGGGACCGCGGCCGGCAACCGTCCCCGGACGAACG
Source organism: Humibacillus xanthopallidus (assembly GCF_006716675.1). Lineage (GTDB taxonomy): Bacteria > Actinomycetota > Actinomycetes > Actinomycetales > Dermatophilaceae > Humibacillus > Humibacillus xanthopallidus_B. The sequence continues at coordinate 1,313,336 of NZ_VFPM01000001.1, forward strand.
GCATACGGCCCTCGACCTCACGCCACCGTGCGACCGCGCTCATCGACCCTCCTCGTCGGTCAATCCCACCTCCGGGCCGCTCAGGCGAGCGCCCTTGGGCCGCAGTCCCGCCCGTGTGGCCACCGCGCCGGTATGCCGTCCGGCGGGCTCTTCGCCCTCCGCGCCCTCCGCGCCCTCCGCACCCTTCGCGCCGGCCGGGATCCGTGCGGCGGACTCTGTCACGAGCCGCACGACCATGAGCGCGAGTGCGACGACGAGGACGGCCGCGGCGGCGGTCTCGAGCCACCCCGCAGTGGTCGAGCCGTTGGTCACGGTGAGGCCGGCCTCGCTCGCGATGGCCTCGTGGAAGGCGCGTCCGTGCCGCTCGGCCGAGGTCGTCAGCAGCCGACCGGCGAGCAGCGCCAGGCCGATCGGCGCCAGGGCGAGCAGCGGCCCGCGCGCGAGCACCCAGACCGTGACCGCGGCGACCGCCAGGACGACCAGGGTCACGGCCACGACGAGACCTACGGGGTTGGGCACGATCCCGAGCTCGACCCCGGTCAGACCGGTGAGCTCGACCCGACCCCAGCTCCACTGCGACTGCCCGGAGAGCAGGTCGCCGCGCTGGCGGTCGCCGACGGTCTGCACCCAGGTGGGCGCGACGACGGACGGGGCCGAGAGGGCGACACCGAGCAGCGCAGCCGCCCCGGCCGGCCAGCGATCGGGCACCGGTCGGGCCGCACGCCAGCCGTCGAGCAGCCGGGCCCGCATCAGCCGTGCGCTCCCGTCACGACTCCCACCGCCCGTCGCCCGCGCATGAACTGGGTCAGCGCGGGCCGAAGGCTGCGGCGACCTCGATGAGGCGTGAGTTCGCCTCCGCCTCACCGATGGTCACGCGGACGCCGTCGTCGCCGTACTGCCGCACCATGAGTCCGGCCTCCTGGCACGCCTCGGAGAAGGCGGTGGAGTCGCTGCCCAGCGGGAACCACACGAAGTTCGCGTCGGAACGGGGCAGCTTCCACCCCTGGTCGGCCAGAGCCTGCACGACCCGATCGCGCTCCGCGACGAGGGAGTCCACGCGCTCCGACAGCTCGTCGAAGGCATCGAGCGACGCGATGGCCGCGACCTGCGCGAGGGAGTTGACGCCGAACGGCGTGGCCGTCTTGCGGAGGGCGGCCGCCACGGGAGGGTGCGCGACCGCATATCCCACCCGGAGGCCCGCGAGACCGTAGGCCTTGGAGAAGGTGCGCAGGACGACGACGTTGGGGCGGTGGCGCCACACCTCGAGGCCGCGCACCGCCTCCGGGTCGCGGACGAACTCCACGTAGGCCTCGTCGACGACGACGATGACGTCGCTCGGCACCTTGTCGAGGAAGGCCTCGAGCTCGGCCTGCCCGGCGCACGGTCCGGTGGGGTTGTTGGGCGTGCAGACGAGGATGACCCGGGTGCGGTCGGTGATCGCCGCGAACATCGCGTCGAGACGGTGGCGCGCCTCGGCGTCGAGACCCACCATGACGGGCTTGGCCCCGGCGAGCTGCGTGACGATGGGGTAGGCCTCGAAGGAGCGCCACGCGAAGACGACCTCGTCGCCGGCGTCGCAGGCGGCGGTGACGATCTGGGCGAGGACGGCGACCGACCCCGTGCCCGTCGCGATGCACTCCGGCGGCACGTCGAGCGCCTTGGCGAGGCGCTGCGTCAGGGCGGTCACCGCCATGTCGGGGTAGCGGTTGATCGTCGTCGCGCCGTCACCGATGGCAGCGAGCACCGACGGCAGCGGACCGTAGGGGTTCTCGTTGGACGACACCTTGAAGGCCGTGACGCCCGCAGGTGCCGCCGCCGCCTTGCCCGGCTTGTAGTCGGGCATCTGCCCGAGCACCTCGCGCAGGCGGACGGCTGCCTCGGGGGCTCCGTGGACCTCCCTCGGCGGTGCACTCTCGGTCACACTCTCGGCGGCGTCGCTCATACCCGAACTCTAGAGGGGGTGTCCACGGCGACGCCCGCCCCATGGACGCCGTCCTGACGCCGGACCCCGAGTGTGGCTAGGCTCACAGCGTCGAACCAGCGCCGCGTCGACATCTTCTTCTTGCCCACACAGACGAAAGTCCACTCCATGCGCATCGGCATTCTCACCGGGGGCGGGGACTGTCCCGGTCTCAACGCCGTCATCCGTGGCGCCACCCGCGCCGCCGAAGTCACCTACGACAGCACCGTGATCGGCTTCCGCAACGCGTGGCGGGGCGTCATGGACAACGACTACGAGCTCCTCGACGTCGACCGCTGCCGTGGCATCCTCCCCCTCGGCGGAACCATCCTCGGCACGAGCCGCGACCAGCCCTTCGCCCACGAGAACGGCCTCAAGCTCGTGCGCAAGGCCTACGACCGCCACGGCCTCGACGCCATCATCGGTGTCGGCGGCGAGGGCTCGATGAGCGTCGTCAGCCGCCTCCACCAGGAGGGCTTCCCCGTCATCGGCGTGCCGAAGACGATCGACAACGACATCAGCCTGACGGAGATGACGTTCGGCTTCCAGACCGCCGTGCAGATCTGCACCGACGCCATCGACCGCCTCCACACGACCGCGGAGAGCCACCACCGCGTGCTCGTCGTCGAGGTCATGGGCCGCCACGTCGGGCACATCGCCATCTGGTCCGGCCTTGCCGGTGGCGCGGCGATCACGCTCGTGCCGGAGGAGCCCTTCGACGTCGAGGAGGTCTGCGCACGCATCGTCGACCGCCACAAGAAGGGCCGCTTCGCGACGATCGTCGTCGTCGCCGAGGGTGCGACGCCCAAAGAGGGGACGATGGAGATCCCCGCCCCCGAGATCGACAAGTACGGTCACCAGATCCTCGGCGGCATCGGCTCGATCCTCGCCCGCGAGATCCAGGGCCGCACCGGCATCGAGAGCCGCATGACGGCCCTCGGCCACATCCAGCGGGGCGGCTCGCCCGTCGCCTTCGACCGGGTCCTCGGCACGCGCTTCGGCGTGGCGGCCGTCGAGGCCGCCATCGACAGCGACTGGGGCCAGATGGTCGCGCTCATCAACGGCCAGATCGGGCGCGTGCCCGTCGCAGACGCGGTCGGCACGCTCAAGGTCGTCGAGCCCGACCTGCTGCGCCTCAACCGGATGTTCCAGCCGCGCATCCCCGGCGACGAGCACCCCGGGCTCCCCGAGGGTGCCTCGGCCCCCGTGGAAGACTGAGCGCATGCTCGTCAACTTCGCGATCCAGACCGTCATCAACGGCATCGCCCTCTGGGTGGCCGCGTGGGCCGTCCCGGGCATCACCTTCGGCACCGGCCAGTCGACGAGCTCGACCTTCTGGACGGTCGCGATCGTCGCCCTCATCTTCGGTCTCGTCAACGCCCTGGTGCGGCCCATCGCCGCCCTGCTCTCGCTCCCCTTCATCATCTTGACGCTGGGGTTGTTCATCTTCATCCTCAACGCCGCGATGCTCCAGCTCACGTCGTGGCTGGCGGGCCAGTTCAACCTCGCGTTCCACGTCGACGAGTTCTTCTGGGACGCCATCTGGGGCTCGCTCATCATCACCTTCGTGTCGCTCCTCCTCGGCTTCATCAAGCGCCCGGACTGAGCAAACCTCCCCACTCCGGTATGCCGTGAGCCCGCCTTCCACGCGGAAGGCGGGCTCACGGCATACCGGGGTGGTGGCGCGCGCCGCTCGGTGCGTCTGTCGCAGGACCATCGGCACTTGTGGCTCGCCCGGGCCTGCCGAGGATGGGAGTGAGGGCCGGCCCACGCGCCGCAGCCGACGGCGCCCGCCGACTCGTCTGGAGTGTGATGGCGATGAGGACACGACGCAGGATCCTGGCCACGATGGCGGCAGCGGCACTGGCCCTGCTGGCGGCCGCACCGGCCACCGGCGCCACGGGTGGCGACTGGATCACGGCAGACCGGGCCCTGGTGAACCGCCTCGGCGGCGTCACCGTCTCGGGCCAGGTGAGCTGCGCCGGCACGTATGCCCAGCTCATGGACGGGCAGCTCCAGTACCTGGACGAGAACGAGCAGTGGGCGACCATCCCGACGCCGACGGAGACGCAGCTCGTCGACATCTTCGTCAACGCAGACAACTACACGGTGAGCCAGCCCGCCGGGCGTCGGCTGATGATCCAGGTCGAGCACGGCTCGTCGCGCATGACGCCGTGCTTCGCCCAGTACCAGTTCGACCCGAACGGCACGCCGTGGTCCGAGATCAGCAACGTCCAGTGCGACGGCGTGACGCCGTGTCGCTGGGAGACCGACCGCTACGCCTACGACCGGCTCGCCCTGGGGCCGCTCTTCGACTACTCGCCCGACGGCAAGTTCAGGACGGGCAACCTCACCGTCGACGTGTCCGCGTATGGCTCCATGGTGGCGGTGTACGACACCGCCACGCAGACGTGGGAGTACTACGGCGTGCCCCAGACGCCCGACATCTACACGCAGCAGATCGTCAAGGCGACGACGTACCGCTGAGCCCCGGAGCTCCCCAGCCCGGTGGGCCGTGAGCGCGGTATGCCGTGAGCCGGGGTGTCGCGTGGGGTCCTGTCGGCGCGGGGTCCTACCGTCGAGGCATGCGGTTGCTCCACACCTCCGACTGGCACCTCGGGCGCACGCTTCACGGCGTGAACCTCCACGAGGCGCAGTCTGCTGTGCTCGACCGCATCTGCGAGCTCGTCGAGGACCCGCCTGACGGCATCCCCATCGATGCCGTCCTCGTCGCAGGCGACGTCTACGACCGCGGCGTGCCGCCGGTCGAGTCGGTGCAGCTCTTCGAGTGGACGCTCTCGCGGCTCTCGGCCGTGACGACGGTGGTCGTCACCTCAGGCAACCACGACTCGGCGATACGCCTCGGCTACGGCTCTGCCCTCTTCCGCGACCGCATCCGCATGATCACCGACCTCGGCGCCCTCGACCTGCCCCTCCTGCTCGACGGCAGCGACGGGGTGCGGGCGGCGATCTACGGCATCCCCTACCTCGACCCCGACCACGCGCGAGTTGCGCTGGCCGGCTCCGGTGGCGCGCTGCCGCGCTCGCACCAGGCCGTCGTCGGGGCGGCGTGCGAGCTCATCCGGGCCGACCTCGCCGCGCGTGACGGTCTGCGCAGCGTCGTGCTCGCCCACGCCTTCGTCGCCGGGGCCGAGCCGAGCGACTCCGAGCGCTCGATCATGGTCGGTGGGGTCGACCGGGTCGCCGGCACGGTCTTCGCCGGCATCGACTACGCCGCGCTCGGGCACCTGCACGGGCCGCAGGCACCCGAGTCGGCCGAGGGCTCGGTGGTCCGCTACAGCGGGTCACCCCTGCGCTACTCGTTCTCGGAGCAGGACCACACCAAGGTCGTGCTGCTCGTCGACCTGCCGGCTGAGGGCCCGGTCGTCGTCTCGCCCGTCGCGATCGAGCAGCCGCGCCCGATGGCCACCCTGCGGGGCCGGCTCGACGAGCTGCTCGAGTCGCCGGAGCACTCCGCCGCCGAGGCGTCCTGGGTGCGGGTCACCGTCACCGACCGGGTGCGACCGGACTCGCTCATGGACCGGGTCCGGTCGCGTTTCCCACATGCTCTCCAGGTCTTCCACGAGCCCGAGGCAGCCATCGACCGCGGCCGGGGCGGCACGACCGTCGTCAGCGAGCGCGACCCGCGCGAGCTCGGCAGCGACTTCATCGCCTACGTCACCAAGACCGTGGCGAGCGAGGGCGAGGTCGACGTCTTCGAGGCGGGATACGAGGCCGCGATCACGGCACAGCACCTCGCCGAGTCGCAGGAGGTGGCCTGACCATGCAGCTGCACCACCTCGAGATGACCGCCATCGGGCCGTACGCCGGCACCGAGCGCATCGACTTCTCCGCCATCGGCCGGGCCGGCCTCTTCCTGCTCGAGGGGCCCACCGGGTCGGGCAAGTCGACGATCATCGACGCCATCACGTTCGCGCTCTACGGCAAGGTGGCGCAGGCGTCCGCCGACGTCGAGCGCATCCACTCCCACCACGCCGACCCGCGCACGGTTCCCGTCGTGACCCTCGTCTTCGAGACCCAGTCGGGCATCTACCGCGTCCAGCGCACGCCCCGCTTCGAGCGTCCCAAGTCGCGCGGAGCCGGCACCACCGTGGCCCAGCCCACGATCAAGCTCTGGCGGGTCGCGACCCCCGACGACCTCCTCGGCGGCGAGTTGCTCTCGACCTCGATCGGCGACTGCGACGACGAGATCACCCGAGCCGTCGGGCTCACGCGCGACCAGTTCGTGCAGACCGTCATCCTGCCGCAGGGCGAGTTCGCGACGTTCCTGCGCGCCAGGTCCGAAGACAAGGGCAAGCTGCTCGAGAAGGTCTTCGGCACCGCCTTCTTCCGCCGGGTCCAAGACGAGATCGTCGAGGCCGGGCGCGCCGCGCAGGCGCGACGTCAGTCGGCAGTCGACGAGATCCGTATGGCCGTGCAGGCCTTTGCCGTCTCGGCCGGGCTCGAGACCGACCGCCGCGACGCGCTCGTCGAGCTGAGCCGCTCGGCCCCCGAGCTGCTGGCCGGAGAGCTGGCCCAGGTCGTCGACGAGCTCGCCACGCGCGAACGGCACGCCGGCAAGCGCAGCCGTGAGGCGATCGACGCCCACCGCCAGATGGCCGAGATGGTGGGAGACGCCCGGCTGCGCATGCAGCGCCGCGAGCGGCTGCTCGCCCTCCAGCGCGAGGACGAGACGCTCGGCAAGCGCGCCGTGCACTTCTCCGAGCTGCGCGCCGAGGTCGAGCGCGCGCGCCAGGCCAAGCCGGTCGTCGGTGCCGTGCGCACGCTGGCGATGTCCGAGGGCGCGCTCAAGCGGGCCGAGGGCGCGCTCAAGGTTGCCCGGGCTCGCGTCGACGAGAGCCTGCGCGACGCGACGCTCGAGACCCTGCGGGCGAGCGCCACGCACACGCGCGAGGTCATCGGCTCCCTCGCCGGGGCGATCACGCTCGAGTCGGCGCTGGCCGGGCGCGTGGCCGAGGCGGCGCGCCAGCAGGCAGAGCTCGAGCGGTCGCGCGCTGACCTCGCGTCCACCGGCCTCGAGCTCGCTGCACTGCCCGACGCGATCGCCGCGCACGAGCGCGCCCTGACCGAGGCCCGCGGGCTGCACGCACAGCTCGAGAGCCGCGCGGCAGAGGCGACCCGGGCCAAGACGGTGCTCGAGGCGGCCGTCGCGCACGACCTCGCGCTGGCCCGGGTGCCCACGCTCGAGCGGGCGACGGCGCAGGCCCTCGAGGCCGTGCGCGCAGCCGAGCTCGACCTCGCCAGGCTGCGCCAAGCCCGCATCGACGACATCGCCGGTGAGCTCGGCCTGGCCCTAGCAGAGGGCGAGCCGTGCCCCGTCTGCGGGTCGCTCGAGCACCCGTCGCCCGCGACGCCGACGCCCGGTGCCATCACCCCCGAGCGCGTGCAGGCAGAGGAGCAGCGGGTCGAGTCGCTCCGTGACGCGTCCGCGCGTAGGGTCGATGAGCTCGCAGCGCTGCGCGCCGAGGTGAGCGCTCTCGCCGCGACGGCGGGGGGCCTCTCGCTCGAGGCCGCCCGCGAGCGAGCCGAGGCCGCTGCCGTCGCCCTCGAGTCGTCCGTTCGCGCGGGCAGCGACGTCACGCGGGGTGAGGCCCGGCTCGGCGAGCTCCGGTCGACCCTCGACACGCTGACGAAGCGCCGAGGGGGGCTCGAGACCGCCGTCGCCCGACTCGAGCAGGCCGTCGCCGACCTCGAGGAGCGCATCGAGCGCGAGCGCACGACGGTCGACGAGGCGCGCGACGGCCATGACACCGTGGCCGACCGGCGCACGGAGCTGGCCGCCACCGCGACCAGCATCGACGCCCTCATCGACGCGATCGGGCAGCGCGAGGTCGCGGCCGCTGCCGTGGCCGAGGACGAGCTGGCGCGCGATGCCGACCTCGCGGCGGCCGGCTTCGACGACGTCGCCGAGTGGCTGGCAGCCGACCGCTCCCTCGAGTGGATCAAGCTGCGTGAGAAGGAGATCGCCGACTTCGAGACGGCCTGCACCCAGGTGCGGGCGGGTCTCACCGGTCCAGAGCTGGCTGACGTGCAGCTCGACGCGCTCTTCGACGACATCGACCAGATGACCGAGCTCGAGAAGGCCGCGAAGAAGGAGATGGAGGCCGCGACCAACGAGCACGGCAGCCTGCGCAGCCAGGTGACCCGCACCAAGCGTCACGTCGCCGAGATCCACGAAGCACTGGCCCGCAACGCCGATGTCATCGCGGCGACGGCCGACGCCGTGCGGGTCGGTCAGCTCGTCTCCGGCAACGGCGACAACCAGCTCAACCTCGACCTCGTCAAGTACGTCCTCATCCGGCGATTCACCGAGGTGCTGTCGGCCGCCAACGCCGAGCTCGCGCGCTTCTCCGGCGGCCGCTACACCCTCGAGCACACCGACGCCAAGAAGGGCAACGCCAAGTCGGGTCTGGGTGTGCGCGTCCACGACCTGCACACCAACCAGGTGCGTGACGTCGGCACCCTCTCCGGTGGCGAGACCTTCTACGTCTCCCTGTCGCTCGCGCTCGCCCTGGCCGAGGTCGTGCGGGCCGAGTCGGGCGGTGTCGACCTCGGCACCCTCTTCGTCGACGAGGGCTTCGGCACCCTCGACCCTGACGTGCTCGACGACGTCATGCACACCCTCGAGGGCCTGCGCGAGGGCGGCCGCACGGTCGGCATCGTCAGCCACGTCACCGAGCTGAAGTCACGGGTCGCCGACCGCATCGAGGTCATCGTGCGACCCGACCGCACCTCCACCCTGCGCATCACCGCCTGACCCGCGCCCCCCACCACCTCGAGTGGCCTCCCCTCACAGCCTGCCCGGCCTTCACCACCTCGAGTGGCGTCCCCGTCACGCCTGGCTGACCGGGCAGGCGGGGCGGCGCGGTCACTCGATGAGGCGAGCGGGTGGGCCTACGATCCGGCCATGAGTGTCGTCGCGAGCGTCTTCGTCGGGCTGGCTGCACTGCTGCACGTCTACATCTTCTGGATGGAGAGCATCGCGTGGTCCCGTCCCGAGGTGTGGAAGCGCTTCAGCGTCGCCGACCAGGCGACCGCAGACGTGACCCGCCCGATGGCCTACAACCAGGGCTTCTACAACCTCTTCCTCGCCCTCGGCGCGGGCCTCGGGCTCGTGCTGTGGTGGACGGGGCACGAGACCGCGGGTCGCACGCTCGTGCTCTTCGCCACCGGATCGATGGTCGCAGCGGCGACGGTGCTGCTGGCCTCGGGCCGCCACTACCGGCGCGCCGCCCTGACCCAGGGCACCCTGCCGCTCCTCGGCTTCGTCCTCTTCCTCCTCGCCGGGTAGCCGCCGCCCGTCCTCGTCAGCGCGGCGCCGAGCGCGACGGCGAGCGCGGAGCCGTGATCGCGACGAGCACGACGACCGCGACCCCGACCACAGCGGCGCCCATCGCGAGGGTGCCGTAGCCGAGCCGGTCGACGACGACACCGGCGAGCAGGCCCCCACCCGCGCCGGCCAGCCCCATGAAGACCTCCGACAGTCCCTGGGTCGCCGGTCGCTCCTGCGCTGTCACGGCCGAGGTCAGCATCGTCGAGCCGGAGATGAGCGTGCAGGACCACCCGACCCCGAGCAGCAGCAGCGCGATGAGCAGCAGCGGCGACCACCCCGTCATCGACTGCGACGCGAGCACCGACGCGAGCGTCAGCACCGCGCCACCGGTGGCGGCGATCACCGGTCCACCCCACCGGTCGACCGCCCACCCGATGAGCGGCGAGAAGGCGAACATGCCGAGGATGTGGACCGAGATGACGAAGCCGATGACCTGCAGGTCGGCGTGGCCGTGGCTCATGTGGATGGGCGTCATCACCATGACGGAGACCATGACGACGTGGCCGAGCGCGATCGTCAGCACGCCGAGTCGGGCGCGGCTGTTGGACCGCACGACGCGCAGGCCGCGGGTCAGCGAGCCGTCGTGGTCCTCGTCGCCGTCGCCGAGCTCGGCCGGGCCGACCCCGTCGAGCGGCTCGAGCGTCGCCCCGTCGTCAGCCGCGTGCGTGCGCGGTGTCGTGACGACGCTGCGCGCCGGCGACGGTGCCGTATGCCGTCCGGCCGGGGCTGCCCGGTCCGCTCGCTCGAGCGCCCGCGCCGTGAGCAGCGGGTCCGGCCGCAGGAGCCGGTTGATGACGAGGAGCGCAAGGGCGAACCCGGCGAGGGAGAAGACGAAGGAGCCGGCCAGCTCGGGCAGGCCTAGTGCGCGGGCGAAGGCCTGACCGGGGCCGACGAGGTTGGGGCCGAGCACCGAGCCGATCGTCGTCGCCCAGACGACGACCGAGAGGTCACGCCCGCGGTGCTGCGGCAGCGCGAGGTCGGCTGCGGCATACCGCGACTGGCTGTTGGCGCTCGTGCCGCCGCCGAAGAGGAGCATGCCCAGGAGCAGCAGCGGGAAGCTGCGGGCGACGGCCGCGGTGACGACGAGCGCGGAGCCGACGAGCGCCAGCGCGAGCCCGAGCTGCAGACCCGGCCGGCGCCCTCGTGCCGCCATGACGCGCGCGACGGGGATGGCGATGAGCGCCCCGCCGAGCACCTGGAACGTCGTGCCGAGTCCGGCGAGCGACTCAGTCCCCGAGAGATCCTCGGCGAGCAGCGCCCCGACGGCCAGCCCGCTCGCCATGCCGAGACCCGACAGGATCTGTGACGTGATGAGCGTACGGATGACCTTGCGCTGCAACCCTTTTCGGTGTGCAACGTCGAGGTCGAGCGCCTCGGTCTGCCCCGGCATCAGACGTGACGTCGTGACGTGATGACCCTGAAGCGGCCGGCGACGAAGGCGGCGTCGGTGTAGGCGGCGTTCGCCGCGGGGTTGGCCCCCGTGCCGTGGTAGTCGGAGAAGGCGGCCGTCTGGTTGACGAAGACCTGGCCCGTGAGGTTCTCCGACAGGGCGACGCCACCCGCGGCAGCCGCCTGACGCGCCGCGTCGAGCACGTCCTCGCTCGTCGAGTAGACGGCGGCCGTCATGGCGCCGTGCTCGCGGATCGTGTCGGCGAGCTGCGCGAGCGACTGCTCGGTCGAGGCCGTGCGGATGAGGAAGCCGACCGGGCCGAAGCACTCCTGCGTGTAGACGTCCTCACGCGTGACGTCCAGCGCGACGAGCCCCGGCGCACGCACGACGGCGTCGGCCCACGTCGGGTGGGTGATCCGGCGGGAGTCGAGCACGACGCGGCCGCCGGCCTCGCCCGCGATGGCGGCCAGCGAGTCGGCGTTGGTGCGCACCTGGTCGTTGACGGTGGCGCCGAGCAGCTCGACGGCCTTGGCGTCGTCGCCGGTCAGGCGGCCGATGGCCCCGGCGAGCCGCTCGCCGAACTCGTCGAAGGACAGGTGGCCCTCGTCGGTGTCGACGCCGCCCTCGGGGACGTAGATGTTCTGCGGAGCGGTGCACATCTGGCCCGAGTAGAGAGCGAGCGAGAAGGCGAGGTTGCCGAGCGTGCCGCGCAGGTCGTCGGTCGAGTCGACGACGATCGTGTTGATGCCGGCCTTCTCGGTGAAGACGAGCTTGCCGGCTGCCGCGCCCGCCTGCTCGAGCCAGCCGCCGAAGCTCGGGCCGCCGGTGTAGTCGATGATGGCGACCTCGTCGCGCTCGGCGAGGGTCTTGGCGAGTCCCTGGCCGTCACCCTCGGCCGCGAGCTGCACGAGCGCCGGGTCGAAGCCGGCCTCCTCGAGGACGGTGCGGGCGATCTCGACCGAGATGGCGAGCGGCAGCACGGCCCGAGGGTGCGGCTTGACGACGACGGGGTTGCCCGTGACGAGCGACGCGAAGATGCCCGGGTAGGCGTTCCACGTCGGGAAGGTGTTGCAGCCGATGACGAGCGCGATGCCCCGCGGCACGATGCGGTAGTCCTTCTGCATGCGCAGCGGCGCCGGCTTGCCCTCGCGGTCCTTGCCGGGCTTCTCCCACAGGACGCTCGACGGCACGCGCTCCTGCTCGACGAGCCCCGCGGCCACGGCCTCGATCGCCCGGTCCTGAGCGTGGGGGCCACCCGCCTGGAACGACATGACGAAGGGCTGGCCCGACGTGTGCATGACGGCATTGGCGATCTCGAAGCTGCGCCGGTTGATCCGGTCGATGATCTCGACGCAGACGGCGGCGCGCACCTGCGGCCCCGCGTCGCGCCACGCAGGGATCGCGTGACGGGCCGCCTCGAGGCCGGCATCGAGGTCGAGCGCGGGATAGGTCACGCCGAGCTCGGGCCCGTAGGGCGAGACCTCGCTGCCCACGAAGGTGCCGTCGGTCGGCTGACCCAGCAGGGCGGCATACGGCTGCCCGAGGTGCGCCTCGTGCGCGGCGAGCCCCTCGGCGGCGGCACTCTCGCCGTAGACGCGGGGGCTCGGCGACTCGGGGTAGCGCGAGTAGTAGGAGCGCGTCGTCAGCGCCTGACGGATCTCGTCGAGGACACCGGCGTGCGCGGCGAGCAGGGGGTGGGTGGGCGTCGTTGCCGTGGCAGTCACCCATCGATGCTAGCCAGATGTCAGGCGTCCGTATGCCGTCCCCTCCGCCCCGGGGGCACGCGGGCCTCGCGACCGGGCAGGATGTCAGCCATGGACAGCGACGTCACTGAGGCCGGCCAGCAACCGACGCACCGGCGCAGCGAGGACGACGAGGGCATCTTCGCGACCGTCGCCGTCATCGGGGCGGGGGCGATGGGCTCGGGCATCGCGCAGGTCGCGGCCGGGGCCGGTCACCGCGTGGTGCTCGCCGACCCGGTCATCGGCGTCGCGGCCGACGCTCGCGAGCGGATCAGCAGCTCGCTCGACCGGCTCGTGGGCAAGGGCCGCCTGAGTCGTGCGGACGCCGACGCGACCCTCGGCCGACTGGTGGCGTCGGAGTCGATCCACACCCTGCCCGAGTGCGGCCTCGTCATCGAGGCGGTTCCCGAGGACCTCCGCATCAAGCGGCTGCTCTTCGCCGACCTCTCCGAGCGACAGCCGGCCAACACCGTGCTCGCGACGAACACCTCGAGCATCGACATCGACGCCATCGCCCGGGACGTCATCGATCCCGAGCGGGTGCTGGGCCTGCACTTCTTCAACCCTCCGCCCGTCATGGAGCTCGTCGAGGTCGTCCACGGTGAGCTCACCTCGCCTGCCTACGTCGAGCACGTCACGGCCCTCATGCGGGCGTGGGGCAAGACACCGGTGCGGTGCGCTTCGACGCCGGGCTTCATCGTCAACCGTGTCGCGCGGCCCTTCTACGGGGAGGCGCAGCGGCTCGTCGAGGCCGGGGTCGCCGACCCCGCGACCGTCGACTGGGTGCTGCGCGAGCGCGGCGGCTTCCCGATGGGCCCGTTCGAGCTGACCGACTTCATCGGCCAGGACGTCAACCTCGCCGTCGGCACTTCGGTCTGGGAGCAGACCGACCGCGACGAGCGGTATGCCCCGACGGACTTCCAGCGTCGCCTCGTCGAGGCCGGCACGCTCGGTCGGAAGACGGGCTCGGGCGTCTACACGTATGCCGCCGACGGCACCGTCGAGGGCGCCGAGCCCGACCTCGCGCTGGCCGAGCGACTCGTCGGGGGTCCGGTGGCGACCGACCCTCTCGCTCGGACGCTCGCGATGCTTGTCAACGAGGCGGTCGACCTCGTGCACCGCGGCGAGGCGAGCGCCGAGGACGTCGACATCGCGATGCGGCTGGGCGTGCGCTACCCGCGCGGACCCATCGAGTGGGGACGCGAGATCGGCTTCGACGTCGTCGCCGCGCAGATCGCCGAGCTCGATGCGGCGTTCCCGGGCGGGCGCTACCGGCCGAGCCCGGCCCTGTCCGACGGCAGCCTCGCATGAGCGACGAGACCCCCTCCGCCGTTGCTGACACCCTCGGACCGCCGATTCGAGGTGATGCCGGGGCCCACGCCGGTGGCGACATCACCTCGACCGGAGGGACGCCGGGAGGGCGGGAGGCAGAAGGTCTCGCGTTCGCGCGGCAGATGTGGGCCGACGACGAGGCCTCCCGAGCCCTGGGCATGGAGGCGGTGGTCATCGAGACCGACCACGCCGTCGTGCGCATGAGGGTCCGCGACGACATGGTCAACGGGCACGCCATCACCCACGGTGGCTACGTCTTCACCCTGGCCGACTCGTGCTTCGCGCTGGCCTGCAACTCGCAGGGGCGGCTCACGGTGGCGGCCGGTGCCGACATCGCCTTCACGGCTCCGAGCCGTCTCGGCGACGTGCTCGTCGCGGACGCTCGGGTGCGCACGGCATACGGCCGCAGCGGGCTGACCGACGTCACGGTCAGACGCGAGGCGGACGGTCAGGTGATCGCCGAGTTCCGCGGTCGCAGCCGCTCGCTCACCTGATCACCGAGAAGCGAGCGGCCCAGCAACGGGGCGGCGGCTGCCCGTCTGAAACTGGGCACTCGACGTGAGGGGTTGAGTCGAGTGCTCACTTTCCGACGTTTAGAACTCGTCGGGAACTGGGCACTCGACGTGAGGGGTTGAGTCGAGTGCTCACTTTCCGACGCTCGACCACGTCAGGAAATGGGCACTCGACGTGAGGGATGCGTGGGGAAGTGGGCACTCGACGTGACGGACGGGGCCCGTCGAGCGCTGGAGTCAGCGGGAGGTGCGGCGCGAGCCGGCCCGCGTGCCCGCAGAGAACGAGGCGGCGCTGCTACCCGAGCTCGTCGAGTAGACCGTCGCGCTGCCACCACCGGAGCGGCGCGGTGCGCCGGAGCCACCGCGACGCTGGCCCGACGTGCTGGCCGCCACGTCACCGCGGCCGGAGCCGCCGCGACGCTGACCGGACGTGCTGGCACCGGCGCCAGTCGCGGCGCCGGAGCGACCGCCACCCGACCGGCTGCCCGAGCCACCGCGTGCCCCGCCGGAGCGAGCGCCTGCGGGGGCCTCCTCGCGGACGAGCCCACCGGCATACGACCGCTCGCCGGGAGCGAGCTCCGTGAGGAGCGGGTGACCGAGCTGGACGCGCGTCGTCGTCGGCTTGATGCCGGCCTTGCGGGTCAGGTCGCGGACGTCGCGCATCTGCTCGTCGAGCATCATCGTGACGACGGTGCCGTCGTTGCCGGCGCGGGCGGTGCGGCCCGAACGGTGGAGGTAGGCCTTGTGCTCGACCGGCGGGTCGGCGTGGATGACGAGCGCGACGTCGTCGACGTGGATGCCGCGGGCAGCGATGTCGGTCGCGACGAGCGTCTGCGCGCGGCCCGAGTGGAAGTCGTCCATGTTGCGCGTGCGGGCACCCTGGCTGAGGTTGCCGTGCAGCTCGACGGCCGGAACTCCCGAGGCGTTGAGCTGCTTGGCGAGCTTCTTGGCCCGGTGCTTCGTGCGCGTGAAGACGACGGTGCGTCCCGGCGCTGCGGTGAGGTCGAGCAGGACGGGAAGGTGCGAGCCGTTGTCGACGTGGAGCACGTGGTGCGCCATCGTCGAGACCGGAGACTGCGCCGAGTCCGCCTCGTGCGTCATCGGGTTGGTGAGGAAGCGCTTGACGAGGACGTTGATCGCGCCGTCGAGCGTCGCGGAGAAGAGCATCCGCTGACCGTTGGCTGGGGTCTTGTCCATGATGCGACGGACACCGGGGAGGAAGCCGAGGTCGGCCATGTGGTCGGCCTCGTCGAGGATCGTGATCTCGACGGCGTCGAGGATGACGTGACCCTGCTGCATGAGGTCCTCGAGCCGGCCGGGGCAGGCGACGATGACGTCGATGCCGGAGCGCAGTCCCGAGACCTGCGGGTTCTGGCCGACGCCGCCGAAGATGGTCTGCGAGTTGAGGCCGAGCGCCTTGGCGAGCGGCGCCATCGCGGTGTCGATCTGCGTCACGAGCTCGCGCGTCGGGGCGAGGATGAGCGCGCGGGGGCGGCGGGCCTGGCGGCGCTGCCCCGACTGCGACAGTCGGGTGAGCAGCGGAAGGAGGAAGGCGTAGGTCTTGCCCGAGCCGGTGCGACCACGGCCGAGCACGTCGCGGCCGGCGAGCGAGTCGGGCAGCGTCGCGGCCTGGATGGGGGTCGGGGCGGTGATGCCCTGCGCCTCGAGGATCGAGACGAGAGCGGCGGGCACGCCGAGGGCGGAAAAGGTCGTGTCTGTGGACACAGGTGGGTACTCCCAAAGCTGGATGAGGTCGTTCTGCCCGGCGCGAACTCGTTCGTCGGTGGACGTGGTCGCGGCGCAAGAGCGAATCGACGGGGCCGGCGCGACCGCAGTCGCGGTAGCAGTGCCAGGCCTAGAAGAAGCGACCCGAGGCAGAACTGGGCGGGCCGCTGTGACCAGCCTAGCCGAGCCGCACCCGACCGGACGAATCGGGTCGCCGCCTCGGGTCCCAGCCCGCCGGCATACCCGCTGTGGCGGGGAGGGGTGTCGGGGCGGCCTGTGGGTCCGCTAACGGTTCGGTCGCTTCCGTGGGCACCCCTGCCGAAAAGTGGCAGGATCGGCCCCACTCGGACGGTGCACTGTCGCGCCACCACCTCTCGAACGACCTGTTCGCCCCGGAAGGACCTCAACATGCGTCGCATGTCCCTCATCGCCCTCACCGGTGTCGTCGCCGTCGGCCTCACGCTCTCCGCGTGCGGCTCGGACTCCATGTCGACCAACCCCGGCGCCGGAAGCACCCCCGCCGGCACCAGCGCCGCCGCAGGTGGCGGCGTCGACCAGGCTCTCGCAGCCAAGGTCCCCGCCAAGCTCAAGTCGGCAGGCAAGATCGTCGTCGGCACCGACCCGACCTACGCCCCCAACGAGTTCCTCGACGCCGACGGCAAGACGGTCATCGGCTTCGACGTCGACGTCTTCAACGCCGTGGCCGCCAAGCTCGGCCTCAAGACGGAGTACGTGCCGGCGGGCTTCGACACGATCATCCTCGGCGTCACGGGCGGAAAGTACGACATCGGCGTCTCGAGCTTCACCATCAACCCTGAGCGCAAGAAGCAGGTCAACATGGTGAGCTACTACAGCGCCGGCACCCAGTGGGTCGTCGCCAAGGGCAACCCCGAGAAGGTCAACATCGACGACGCCTGCGGCAAGGCCGTCGGGGTCCAGAAGGGCACCGTCCAGGTCGACGACCTCGCGGCACGCAGCAAGAAGTGCACGGACGCCGGCAAGCCGGCCATCAACCCCATCGTCCAGCAGGGCCAGAACCAGGTGACCGCCGACCTCGTGAGCGGCAAGACGGTCGCCATGCTCGCCGACTCGCCGGTCGGGCTGTATGCCGTCAAGCAGACGGGCCAGCTCGAGGCGCTCGGCAGCATCTACGACTCGGCGCCCTACGGCTACGTCGTGCCCAAGGACCAGATGGACTTCGCCAACCTCCTCGTCGAGGCGCTCAACGCGGCCAAGGCTGACGGCAGCTACATGGCAGCCTTGCAGAAGTACGCCGTCGAGGCCGGAGCGATCGACAACTTCGCCGTCAACCCGTGACGACTCCGAGCACGGACGACCGGCCGGGCCTCATCGACGCCCGGCCGGTCCCCCACCCCGGCCGGTGGGTGGCGCTCGCCATCATCGTGATCCTCATCGCGATGATGATCAGCTCGTTCATCACGAACCCTCGCTGGGACTTCTCCAAGGCGTTCGAGATCATGGTCCAGACGCCGGTGCTCGAGGGCCTCGTCAAGGGCACCATCGTCGGCACGATCGGCGCCATGGTCATCGGCATCATCGGCGGCGTCATCATCGCGATCCTGCGGCTGTCGACGAACCCCGTCCTGCGAGGCGTCTCCTTCGTCTACACGTGGTTCTTCCGCGGCATCCCGCGCCTCGTGCTGCTGGCCATGATCGGAAGCGGCATCGGCTTCCTCTACAGCAAGGTCGACTTCGGCGTGCCGTTCGGCCAGCAGTTCGCGTCCTGGCTCGGGCTGTCGCAGGACTTCACGTTCTTCACGCTCAACGTCAACCAGTTCTCGAGCACGCTGCTGGCCGGCATCGTCGGCCTCGGCCTCTCGGAGGCGGCCTACATGGCCGAGATCGCCCGCGCCGGCATCCTGTCGGTCGACAAGGGGCAGGCGGAGGCGGCCGCCGCGCTCGGCATGAGCCGTGGCAGGGCGATGCGGCGCATCGTCTTGCCACAGGCGATGCGGGTCATCGTGCCGCCGACCGGCAACGAGGCCATCGCGATGGTCAAGGACACCTCGCTGCTCTCGGCCATCCCGATCATCACCGAGCTCTTCTACCAGACGAGCGCAATCGGCAACCGGACGCTGCTCATCATGCCGGCCTTCGTGGCGGCGACGGTCTGGTACCTCCTCATCGGCTCGGTCATGATGGTCGGCCAGTACTTCCTCGAGAAGCGCTTCGGTCGCGGGTTCGGCACCAAGCCCACCAACAAGAGGTTCGCCCGGCCGGCCGGGGCGGGAGGAGCGTGATGACGGTGAGCGACAGCACGCGCACGGGTGACGACCAGCCCCTGGTCCGGGCCCTCAACGTGATGAAGAGCTTCCACGGCAACGAGGTCCTCAAGGGCATCGACCTCGACGTGCAGCGCGGTCAGGTCGTCTGCCTGCTCGGACCGTCGGGGTCGGGCAAGACGACCTTCCTGCGGTGCATCAACCAGCTCGAGAGCATCGACGGCGGCCGCATCTGGGTCGACGGCGACCTCGTGGGCTTCCGCGACGACGGGGGCCAGCTGCACCACCTGAGCGACAAGCAGGTGGCTGCGCAGCGCCGCGAGATCGGCATGGTGTTCCAGCGCTTCAACCTCTTCCCGCACATGACGGCCCTCGAGAACATCTGCGAGGCGCCGATCCAGGTCAGGGGCACGGACAAGAAGCAGGCACGCGAGCGCGCGCTCGACCTGCTGCGGCAGGTGGGCCTGGGCGACAAGCCGGCGGCCTATCCGGCCCAGCTCTCAGGCGGCCAGCAGCAGCGCGTCGCCATCGCCCGGGCCCTCGCCATGGACCCGAAGCTCATGCTCTTCGACGAGCCGACCTCGGCACTCGACCCCGAGCTCGTGGGCGACGTGCTCAAGGTCATGCGTGACCTGGCCGACCAGGGCATGACGATGATCGTCGTCACGCACGAGATGGGCTTCGCCCGCGACGTCGCCGACCACGTCGTCTTCATGGACGGCGGAGTCGTCGTCGAGCAGGGCAGCCCGGCCGACGTCATCAACAACCCGCAGCACGAGCGCACGAGGTCCTTCCTCAAGCGGATGCGCACCGAGGACGAAGAGGCTGCGGCCGACGCCGCCGCCGCGGACGCGGCGGCCGACGCGGAGGCGTGAAGCAGCGCCCGAGTCACCCCGCCCCGGGTCTGAGAGCAGTTCCCGGGTTCGCCGAGAGGCCACCTCGTGCCACACGAGGTGGCCTCTCGGCCGTGGACGGGTCGCCGCGCGGCCCAGCCGGGAGGACACCTGCCGCACGGCCGCGCACTGCGGGCCCACGACTGTGGGCAGAATGGGCGCCATGACGACGGAGTCAGCCAGCACCGCCCACCTGCCCGACCACGAGATCCCGACGATGTCGGTGGAGGAGCTGAGGGGCACCCAGCTCGCGCGGCTCCAGGAGACGGTGCGGACGGCATACGCCAACGTGCCGCACTATCGAGCAGCGTTCGAGGCCAAGGGTTTCCACCCCGACGACCTGCGCTCGCTCGATGACGTGAGCCGTATGCCGTTCACGACCAAGGCGGACCTGCGGGCCAACTACCCCTTCGGGATGTTCGCCGTGCCGCGCGAGCGAGTCGTGCGCGTGCACGCGAGCTCGGGGACCACCGGACGCCCCACCGTCGTGGGCTACACGAAGCGCGACATCGACACGTGGGCCGACCTCATGGCCCGCTCGATCCGCCTCGCCGGCGGCCACCGCGGCGACGTCATCCACGTCGCCTACGGCTACGGCCTCTTCACCGGCGGGCTCGGCGCGCACTACGGCGTCGAGCGGCTCGGGGCGACCGTCGTGCCGGTCAGCGGCGGCATGACCGAGCGACAGGTGCAGCTGATCCGCGACTTCGAGCCCCGGGTCATCATGGTGACGCCCTCCTACTTCCTCAGCCTCCTCGACGAGATGGTCCGGGAGGGCATCGACCCGAGCGAGACGAGCCTGCAGGTCGGCATCTTCGGCGCCGAGCCCTGGACCGAGTCGATGCGCCAGGAGATCGAGCGACGCACGGGCATGGACGCCGTCGACATCTACGGCCTGTCGGAGGTCATGGGTCCCGGTGTCGCGCAGGAGGCGGCGACGACGAAGGACGGCCTGCACATCTGGGAGGACCACTTCTATCCCGAGATCATCGACCCGGTCACCGAGGAGGTGCTGCCCGACGGCGAGGCCGGCGAGCTCGTCTTCACGTCGTTGACCAAGGAGGCGATGCCCGTGATCCGTTATCGCACCAGGGATCTCACGCGCCTGCTCCCGGGCACCGCCGTGCCGTCGATGCGCCGGATGGAGAAGATCACCGGCCGCACGGACGACATGATGATCATCCGCGGGGTCAACGTCTTCCCCACCCAGATCGAGGAGCACGTGCTCGCGGAGCCGCGACTCTCGCCCTACTTCCAGTGCGTCCTCACCCAGCCGGGCCGGATGGTCCAGCTCACCGTGCTCGTCGAGCCGCTCGAGCGCCTCGAGGCGGGTGCCGGCGACGAGATCGCGCGCACGCTGGAGCACGCCATCAAGACGCACATCGGCACGACCTGTCGGGTGGAGGTGCGCGCGCCCGGGTCCATCGAGCGTTCGATCGGCAAGGCCCGCCGCATCGTCGACGAGCGGCCGAAGTCCTGAGAGGGCGCCGTTCGGACCGCATCCGAAGGGGCGACACTCAGGTGGCCTGGGCGCCGACCTCCCAGATCGAGTAGCCGAACGGCGTGGCGCGCTGCACGCCGACGACCCGGATGTAGCGAGCCGAGGTCGGGGTGAAGACGGCGACATCGAGACCGCCGTCGCCGTCGGTCACCGACGAGACGGTGCGCCAGCTCGACCCGTCCGTCGAGACCTCGACGCGATAGGCCTTGGCGTGCGCCGCCTCCCACGAGAGGGCGACGCGGCCGACCTGACGCACCGAGCCGAGGTCCACGCGCCACCACTGGTTGTCGCTCCAGGCGCTCGCCCAGCGCGTGTCACCGCGACCGTCCGTGGCCCGTGAGGCTCGGTAGTCGGTGAAGAGGTCCCACTGGTAGGTGCTCGCCGTCGCCGGGCGACCGGTCACGAGGTTGGGGGCCGGCGACCACGTCTGGGCGGCCTGCGCCGTGCGCAGGTAGGACTCGGCTCCGCGGGCGAGCTCGTCGACGACCTGCTGGCCGCCGATCCGGCGCATGTCCTCGACCCAGTCGGGGATGAGGCCGTAGTGCGGCACGCCGTCAGCGTTGTAGTCCCACGTGCGCAGGCCGGTGACCTGCCGGTCGGCGCTGCTGCCGCCGAGCGTCGTGAAGGGGTAGCCGACCGACGATCCGGTCCGGGGGGCCGGGGTGCCGCCGAAGCCGTTCATGTCCATGCCGAAGCCGTAGCCCACGCCGTAGCGGGCGCGCAGCGCCTCGTCGGTCTGCATCGTGTCGACGAACTCGTCGGCGTCGTGGCCGTACTGCGTGACGAAGCCACCGAGCCGGTAGAGCCGCTCGGTCAGGTGGGTGTCCATCCACGAGTGGCTCGACACGACGCCGGGGTAGTTCGCGGTCTCGAGGATGTCGATCGTCCGGGCGGCCGCCTTGGCGCTCATGTGGTCGACCTCGACGACCATGCCGCGGCGCATCATGCCGGTCAGGGCGTACTCGCCGAGGGGGGAGAGACCCCGCGGGTTGCAGTGCGGGCCGGGCGGATACACCGGCAGCTGCACCCCGGGCGGGATGAGCCCCGAGAGGACCGACGGAAGCACGACGGGAGCCACCGTGTGGTCCTGCAGCGGCGTGCGGCACGGCTCGATCTGCCACCACTGCCCCGTGTTGAGGAAGTTGCCGACGTTGACGATCGCGCCCTGGGTGCCCTCGTCGAAGCGCACCCCGCAGAGCGCGTTGTCGAACTTGTGGCAGAGGAACATCGAGCGGACCCCGAGCGCGTGGAGCTCGGTCAGCCCGGCGTCGATCTCGGCCGTCGTGCAGCCGGGGATGCCGAGGGTGAGCTTGCACCCGAAGGGGTTGCTCACCTCGACGCCCAGGACGACGGCGAGCTTGCCCTGCTCGATCGCGGCACGCGCCTGGTCAGCCGAGTAGGCGATGCGGAACCAGCCACGACCCGGTCCGCCGTACTGTGCGTCGACGAAGGCCTCGAGCTTCTTCGTCTCGGCGATCTGTCGACGCACGGTGTCCATGTCGTCGCACGAGTAGCGGTTGACCTGCGTCGGCAGGCTGCACAGGACGTTGTTGTTGACGGCGTCGGCGACCATGACCCGCAGGCCGCCCCGCCAGGCCCGCTCGATCCACTTGTAGTACATCTGCTGGTGCGTCAGCGAGCTCCACTTCGGCCAGTCCTTGAAGGTGGGCCAGCCGACAGGGTCGTGCGGGTCGAGCGGGCCGCCGCCCTCCTTGTTCGTGAGGTTCTCGAGCAGGGCGAGCTGACCTGTCGGGTAGTGGTAGTCGCAGTCGCGGAGGGCGTCGGCAATTCCGTTGGTGCTGAAGGTCGCTCCACAGACGATGTTGCCGCCGAAGCCGACGTCGGACATGAGGTGGGTGTGCGCGTCGACGTAGCCGCGCACCGAACCGCCAACGGTCGTGCCAGTGAAGGGCGTTCCGGTGATGTCGACCTCGGAGTCCGGGCTCTGCGGGCTGACCGGGGTGAAAGGATCTTCCGCCGCGGAGGCGGGACCAAGCGCGGTCGTGGCGATGACGGCTGCCGCCACTGCGACGACCAGGGTCCGCGCGAGCCTGCCGACGAGTCGGCGGGCGCTGCCGCGACCGGTGGATACGAACTGACGCTTCGGCATCGAAGCCTCCCCCGAGGAGTGCGTGTCCTGATCCCAGCGACGGTACTCCGGCAAAAGCCCCACAGCAGGCGATCGGACGAAACCGCCACAGAGGTATGCCGTCCGGTCGCCCCGGTATCACCGCCCACGGCTGCCGCTCTGACCTGTGAGCACGAGCGCGGCCCACCCGCCCGTGAGCACCTCACGACAGCACAGAAGGAGCGAAGGACATGAGCAGGATTCCCCCTCAGGGCGCACGCATGGTCGGCGCCTGGCCCAGTTCTCCTGCGCCACAGACCCGCTCGACCCGCAACGCTCGCGCCGACCGCTCGCCGCGTGCTGAGGGCGTTCCGCGCAGCACCTGGTTCGCACGCCTCCTCCACCCGCTGCACCGTCCCGTGCCCGCCCGACTCATCGAGACCGCCGGCCCGACCACGCAGCAGCCCGCGCGTCACGCCTGAGCCCGCCGGGCGGCATACCCCGCCGGGCGCCATACCTCATCGGCGGCGAAACGCGCTGGGGCTCAGCGGTTTTGGTCGGACTGCTCCCGGAGTGCAGCACGCACGATCTCGATGGCGCGCGTGTCGCTGAGGCCGGCCCCGTGCGCCGCCGCCGCGAACTTGCCCGCGAGGGATACCAGCACCACCTCGGCCGTGTGCTGGCCGGTCGCCACCCTGGTGCCGGCACGGCTGTGCGCCTCGACGAGCCCACCGGCCTCGAGCGCCTTGTACGCCCGCGCCACCGTGTTGCTGGCGAGGCCGAGGTCGGCCGCAAGGGCGCGCACCGTAGGCAGCTGGTCACCCGGCAGCAGGCCCCCGGTGACGATGAGATCGGCGATCTGGGAGCGCACCTGCTCGAAGGGCGGTACGTGACCGTCCGGGTCGACGGAGATGCCCGCCGTGACGTCACCCATCGCGCTCCTCTGCTTGTGGCT
The DNA here is from genome assembly GCF_006716675.1 of Humibacillus xanthopallidus. Taxonomy (GTDB): domain Bacteria; phylum Actinomycetota; class Actinomycetes; order Actinomycetales; family Dermatophilaceae; genus Humibacillus; species Humibacillus xanthopallidus_B. The sequence continues at coordinate 1,337,011 of NZ_VFPM01000001.1, forward strand.
GCGTCACCGGACACTAGGGCTCGGCGGAGCGTGACACAACTCTCTACAGGTGGTGACTTCTCTCGGAAACGAGCGGCTAGCATCTACTACGACATGTAGTTTCGCGCCGCCCTCACGGGAGCTCACCTTGGACGCCACGGACCTGGCCAGATGGCAGTTCGCCATCACGACCGTCTACCACTTCCTCTTCGTGCCGATCACGATCGGCATGTCGCTGATCGTCGCCGTCTTCCACACCGCTTGGGTGCGCACGCGCAAGCCCGAATGGCTCCGACTGGCCAAGTTCTTCGGCAAGCTCTTCCTCATCAACTTCGCCCTCGGCCTCGTCACGGGCATCGTGCAGGAGTTCCAGTTCGGGATGAACTGGAGCGACTACTCGCGCTTCGTCGGTGACATCTTCGGTGCGCCGCTGGCCATCGAGGCCCTGCTCGCCTTCTTCCTCGAGTCGACCTTCCTCGGCCTGTGGATCTTCGGCTGGGGCCGCCTCCCCGAGAAGCTGCACGCCGCGACGATGTGGATCGTGCACATCGGCACGGTGCTGTCCGCGTACTTCATCCTGTCGGCCAACTCCTTCATGCAGCACCCGGTGGGCTACAGGTACAACCCGGTGAGCGGCCGAGCGGAGCTCACCGACTTCTTCGCCGTGCTCACCAACAAGGTGCAGCTCGTCACGTTCCCGCACGTCATCTTCGCCGCCTACATGACCGGCGCCGCCGTCATCATGGGCGTTGCCGTGTACCTCATGCGACGTGAGGCCAAGGCGGCAGCCACCCCCGCCGACGTCGCCAAGAGCGATGCCCCGATGTACCGCAAGGCCGCCCGGATCGGCGCGGTCATCAGCCTCGTCGCTGCGGTCGGCGTCATCCTCACCGGCGACGTGCAGGGCAAGATCATGACCGAGGTGCAGCCGATGAAGATGGCCGCTGCCGAGGGCCTCTACCAGTCGGTGCCCGAGGGCGTCGGCGCACCCTTCTCCGTGCTGACGATCGGCTCGCTCGACGGCGAGAACGCAACGCCCATCATCGAGATCCCCGGCCTGCTGAGCTTCCTCGCCACGGGCTCGTTCGACGGTGCCGTCAAGGGCATCAACGAGCTCAAGGCGGAGTACGCCCAGACCTACGGAGCAAGCGGCAACCCGCGGGTCGCCGACCTCGCCACGGCCTACGTTCCCAACATCCCGACGACCTACTGGAGCTTCCGGCTCATGATCGGTCTCGGCGCTGCCGCCTCGATCATCGCGCTGGCCGTGCTGTGGACGACCCGCAAGAACCGCACTCCCACGGGCAAGTGGTTGCTGTATGCCGCGGTGGCCGCTCCGCTCCTGCCCGTCTTCGCCAACTCCTTCGGGTGGATCTTCACCGAGGTCGGTCGCCAGCCGTGGATCGTCTTCGGCCTCATGACGACCGCAAACGGCGTGTCGCCGAGCGTCTCGATGGGCGAGGTCATCACCTCGATGACCGTCTTCACCCTCCTCTACGGCGCCCTGGCCGTCGTCGAGATCAAGCTCTTCCTGCACTACGTCCGCAAGGGTGCCGAGCCCTTCGAGCAGCCGCAGGACCCCGCCGACCGCGACGAGGATGCCCCCCTCGTCTTCGCCTACTGAGAGGACGCCGACCATGGATCTCGCGACCTTCTGGTTCATCGTGCTCGGTGTCCTCTGGACGGGCTACTTCGTGCTCGAGGGCTTCGACTTCGGCGTCGGCATGCTCCTGCCGGTGCTCGGCGGCAAGCGGTATGCCGCCGACGCCGAGGACGCCGAGAAGCGCCGCCGGGTGCTCATCAACACCATCGGCCCCGTGTGGGACGGCAACGAGGTGTGGGTGCTCACCGCCGGCGGCGCGACCTTCGCAGCCTTTCCCCACTGGTACGCAACGCTGTTCAGTGGCTTCTACCTCCCGCTCCTGCTCATCCTCGTCGCGCTCATCGTGCGCAACCTCGGCTTCGAGTACCGCCACAAGCGACCCGGGGCGGCCTGGAAGGCGCGCTGGGACCAGGCGATCTTCTGGGGCTCGCTCGTGCCCGCCCTGCTCTGGGGCGTCGCGCTGACGAACATCGTGATGGGCGTGCCGATCGATGCGAACAAGGAGTACACCGGCAGCCTCTTCACCCTGCTCAACCCGATCAGCCTGCTCGGTGGACTCGTCTTCGTCGCGCTCTTCCTCACCCACGGCGCGATCTTCATCGCGCTCAAGACGGACGGGAAGGTGCGCTACGAGGCCCGCCTCGTCGCCCAGCGCGTCGGCATCGTCGCAGCCGTCCTCGCGGTCGTGCTGCTGGGGTGGATCGGCCTGGCCGACGGCAAGCTCGCCTCGTGGGTCACGACCGCGGTCGCGGCCGTCGCCCTGCTGGGTGCCATCGCGGCCAACCGTGCCGGGCGGGAGGGATGGGCCTTCATCGGGACGGCTGTCACCATCGCCATGGCGGTCGCGACGTACTTCATCGTGCTCTTCCCGAACGTCATGCCGTCGACGACCAACCCGGCCTACAACCTGACGATCGCGAACGCGTCGAGCACGGACTACACCCTCAAGGTGATGACCATCGTCGCGCTCATCTTCACGCCGATCGTCCTGATCTACCAGGGTTGGACGTACTGGGTCTTCCGGAAGCGCTTGACCACCAATGTGATTCCGGACGACGCCCCGCTCGAGCCGGCAGCACGCTGAGCATCACCGTCGACACCCCGAGCGAGGCCACTGCGTGAAGCCTTTCGACCCGCGACTCCTCCGGGCGGTGCCTGCCGCCCGGAGGCCAGTCGCTGCCCTCGGAGCGCTCGGCGTGGTGGCCGGGATTGCAACGATCGCAACGGCTTTCGCGATCTCTGCGGTGATCGTCGCCGTCGTCGGCGGTGGCTCGCTGACGACGGCGCTCGTCTGGCTCGGCGTCATCTTCATCGTGCGGGCGGTTCTCGCCGGGGCCAGCGAGTGGGTGGCATCCTGGTCCGGGGTGGCCGTGTCGACCGCCTTGCGGTCGGCGCTGCTGCGCCGGTGGGGCACGCTCGACGAGAGCTCGCGCCCTGAGCCGTCCCGCGCCGTCGCGCTCGCCACCGGCGGTGCGAGCGCCGTCGAGCCGTATGCCGCCAAGTTCCTCCCGACGCTGGTGACCGCCGCCGTCGTGCCCGTGCTCGCCATCGGCACGCTGCTCGTCGTCGACTGGCCGAGCGCGCTCGTCGTCATCCTCACCCTGCCGCTCCTGCCCGTCTTCGCAGCGCTCATCGGCAAGGCGACGGCCGAGTCGACGGAGCGTCGCTGGTCGGCCCTCGCCGCCCTCTCGGGCCACTTCCTCGACGTCGTGCGGGGGCTGCCGACGCTCGTCGGCTACGGTCGCGCCCGCCGTCAGATCGAGACGGTGCGAGCCGTCAGCGAGCGGCACCGCGTGTCGACCATGGAGACGCTGCGCATCGCGTTCCTCTCCTCCGCCGCCCTCGAGCTGCTCGCGACGATCTCGGTCGCCATCGTCGCGGTGACGGTCGGCCTCCGGCTGTCGCACGGGTCGATGGAGCTCGGGCCGGGCCTCGTCGCCATCCTGCTCGCCCCCGAGGCCTACTGGCCGGTGCGCCGGGTCGGGGCGGAGTACCACTCCGCCGCCGACGGAGCCGTCGCCCTCGACGAGATCCTCACCCACCTCACGCCAGCCGCCTCACGGCCCAGCCCGCGTCCTTCCTCCCACGACGGCGTGAGGGACTGTGGGGTGCGCCTCGACGGCGTGACCTTCACGTATGCCGCGGGGTCGCCTCCCGTGATCCGTGACCTCGACCTCGTGGCCGGGCCCGGACTCACTGTCGTCACCGGTGAGTCCGGTGTCGGCAAGTCGACCCTGCTCGACGTCATCGCGGGTCTGCGTCAGCCCACGACCGGCACGGTCGGCGCGCCTCCCTGCCACTACGTCACCCAGCGGCCCTTCCTCGGAGCCGGCACCATCCGCGACGCCCTGACGCTCGGCCACCCCGCGTCCGACGCCGAGCTGTGGGAGGCCCTGCGGGCGGTGGAGGTCGACGGGGTCGTGGCCGCCCTCGACCAGGGACTGTCGACGACGATCGGCGACGACGGCTTCGGGCTCTCGGCCGGTCAGCGCCAGCGCCTTGCCCTCGCGCGGGCCTGGCTCTCGACCGACACACTCCTGCTGCTCGACGAGCCGACCGCGCACGTCGACCCCGAGGGGGCGGATTTGCTCGCCCGGCTCGTGGCCGAGATGGCGGAGCGGCGCGTCGTCATCGCCGCGACGCACCGCGACGAGCTGCTCGACCACGCCGACCAGCACCTCCACCTCGTCTCCCCCACCACCCCCGGGCTCGAGGTGACCGCGGACCCCACGTCGGTGCCGGCATCACCTCGAACCGCGGAGGTCTCTGTCCCACACAACACCCGGGTCGAGGTGACCGCGGACCCCACGTCGGTGTCGGCATCACCTCGAATCGGGGAGGGAGAGAACCGGCGCCGCCCGCGGCGGCCGGTGTGGTGGCCGACGGCCGGCACCGCCAAGGGTGGCCTGCTCGGGGGCCTGGCGACGGCATCCGGCATGGCCCTCACGGCGACCTCGGGCTGGCTCATCGTGCGCGCCGCCGAGATGCCCGTCATCCTCACCCTGCTCACCGCGATCGTCGCCGTGCGGGCCTTCGGCATGGCCCGACCGCTGTTCCGCTACTGGGAGCGTCTCGTCAGCCACGACGCGGCGCTGCAGCTGCTCGCCGAGAGGCGCACGACTGCATACGCCCGGCTCATCCCGCTGACTCCCGCGCGCCTCGGCCGGCGGCGTCGCTCCGACGTGCTGACAGGCGTCGTCGACGACCTCACGGACGCCGTCGACGCGCAGGTTCGGGTCACCGTGCCCGTCATCTCGACCCTCGTCGCCGGGGCGCTCGTCATCGGCATCACGACCGTCATCGCGCCCCCGGTCGGTCTCGTCCTCACCGTCCTCGCCCTCGTCGTCGCCGCGATCGGCGCCCTGGCCGAGCACCTCGAGTCGCGCTCGCTCGCCGACCTGCTCGGCGCCCGGGCTGAGGTCACGAGGGTCAGCGAGCTGATGGCGACCCAGGCGCTCGAGCTGCGCGCCGTCGGCGGGTGGTCCACCGCCCTGGGCTGGCTCGAAGCCGCCCACGCGACGCTGGCCCGCGTCACCCGCCGGGTGAGCCAGGGCCGGGCAGCCGCGGCGGCGCTCTTCCTCGTCGCCGTCGGCGCTGCGGTGATCGTCGTGGCGGTCATCGCCCAGGGCCTCGACGTCGCAGCGCCGGTCAAGGCGCTCCTCGCCCTGACCCCGGTGGCAGTCTCCGATGCCATCTCCCCGCTCGTCGACGCCATGCGCGCGCTCGCCCGGGCCAAGGAGAGCGAGCGGCGCATCGACGACCTGCTCGACCTCGCCCCGGCCGTGCGCGACACCGCGCCCGCCGACGGCACCGCCCCGAGCCCCGACGCCTCCGCCGCGGCCCCGTTCGACGACGGCCTGCACCTGCGCACCCTTGGCGTCACCGCGTCGTGGACCGGCGACCGCACCGACCTCGCCCCCACCGACCTCGACCTGCCGGCCGGCTCGACCCTGGCGATCACCGGCCCCAACGGCAGCGGCAAGTCGACCCTGCTCGCCGTGCTCGCCCGACACCTCGACCCCGTCGCCGGCACCTACCTCCACGACGACGTCGACGTCATGACGCTGCCGCTCGAGAGCGCCCGCAGCCACATCGCCGTCGTCGACGACGACACCCACGTCTTCGCCACGAGCCTGCGCGCCAACCTCGCCCTGGCCGCCCCGGACGCCGACGACGCCGCCATCGAGACGGCTCTCGCCGATGCCGGGCTCGCCTCGCTCACAACCGACCTGCCGGCCGGGCTCGACACCGTGCTCGGCTCGGGCGGACGCGGCGTCTCGGGTGGCCAGCGCACCCGGCTCGGCATCGCGCGCGCCCTGCTCAGCCGTCGACCGGTCGTGCTGCTCGACGAGCCGGTCGCACACCTCGACCCGCCGACGGCCCGCTCCGTCGTGGCCGATCTCACGCGCGTCGCGGGCATATCCGAGCCTCCTCGAACGCTGGTCATGGTGACGCACCGTGACGAGGGGGTAGATCTCTTCGAGAGGTCTCTCCCCATGCGCCACCCAGTGTCGACACCGGACCGAGCCCTGACCCCCGTTGCACCCCCGGCGACGGCCGCCCCCGGCCCCAGCCCGCACCAAGCCGACCCTCCACGTCGGTAGATTGGACACACCATGCCCAGCACTCCCCGCAACCGCCTCGGCGACCTCGAGCGCGCCGTCATGGAAGAGCTCTGGACGACCCACGAGGCCCACCCCGACGGCCTCACGGTCAGAGAGGTGCACGACCGCATCGGCCTCGAGCGAGGCCTCGCCTACACGACCCTCATGACGGTGCTCGACCGGATGTCGAAGAAGGGCCTCGTCGACCGCGAGCGCGACGGCCGCGCGTGGCGCTACACGCCCGCGTCGTCGCGTGCCGAGCTCACCTCCGAGACGCTGCACCACACCCTCGGCGAGCTCGCCGGAGACACCCGTCGCACGGCGCTGCTGCACTTCCTCGACGAGTCGACGCCCGAGGAGATCGACGAGCTGCGCGCGGCCCTCGCCGAGCTCGAGGCCCGCAACTCCGCCGGCACTCGCGCGACCACGTCCACCTGAGCCGTGCTCGTCGTCGCCCTCGTCGCCCTGGCGCTGCTGCTCGCGTGGCCGGTGCCGCGCCTGCTCGCGCGCGTGACGACGGTGCGACGCGGCCCCCGAGCCGCACTCGTGCTGTGGCAGTCGACGGCTGTCGCCGCGGTGCTCGCGGCTCTCTTCGCCGCACCGGCGGCAGTGCCCTGGATCGTCGGCTCGGCGCCTCGCCTGCGTGACAGCTGGCCCGTGCTCGCCCTGGCCGCCCTCGCCACCGGCATCGTCACGGTGCGCCTGCTCGTCTCCGGTGACCGCGTCGGGCGCAACCTGCGCGCCGTGCGACGCCGCCACCGCGAGCTCGTCGACCTGCTCGCGATGGAGGGCGACGGCCACACGCGCGTCCTCGAGCACACGACCCCCACGGCGTACTGCCTGCCCGGCGTGCGGCGCCGCGTCGTGCTCACCCAAGGCGCGATCGACCGCCTCACGCCCGACGAGCTCGAAGCCGTCATGGCCCACGAGCGCGCCCACCTCGCGGCCCGGCACGACCTCGTCGTGGAGTTCTTCACCGTCGTGCACGAGGCGGTGCCGCGCTTCGTGCGCTCCTCGACCGCGCTGCGCGAGGTGCACCTGCTCATCGAGGTGCTCGCGGACCGTGCGGCCGTGCGACGGGCCGGGGTCGTGACGACCGCCCGCGCCATCGTCGGCATGGCCGACGGCCCCAGGCCTGCCGGGGCGATGGCGATGCGCGAGAGCACTGCGGCCGCCAAGGCGCGCATCGAGTTGCTCGAGGGTGGCCGGGTGGCCGGCCTGCCCGCACCCGTCGCCTCGACACTGATGTATGCCGCCTCGATCCTCCTCGTGGCCGCGCCGTTCGCGCTGCTGGTGCTCGCCTTCGCGGGCTTCTCGCCCGCCTGAGGCACTGCACGCGGCGGGGCCCCGCCTCGCTAGGGTGAGCACCATGCGCGTACTCGTCAGCGGCGGCGCCGGCTACATCGGCTCGCACACCGTGGTCCAGCTCGTCGCGGCAGGGCACGACGTGCTCATCGTCGACAACTTCGGCAACAGCAAGCCGAGCGTCGTCAACCGGCTCGAGGCCCTCACCGACACCCACCTGCCGGTGCACTCCTTCGACCTGCGTGACCACGACAAGACCGAGCACCTCTTCGCGAACGAGCACATCGACGCGGTCATCCACTTCGCCGGGCTCAAGGCCGTCGGCGAGAGCGTCGAGCTGCCGCTCGAGTACTACGAGAACAACCTCGTCTCGACCTTCTCGCTCGTGCGCGCGATGCGCCGGCACGGGGTCAAGAAGCTCGTCTTCAGCTCGTCGGCGACCGTCTACGGGCACAACACCCCGCCGCTCGTCGAGGACATGCCGACGGCCGCGACCAACCCCTACGGGTGGACGAAGGTGATGATCGAGCAGATCCTGCGCGACGTCGCGGCCGCGGACCCGACACTGCGCATCGCGCTGCTGCGCTACTTCAACCCGGTCGGCGCCCACGTCAGCGGCACGATCGGCGAGGATCCCCAGGGCATCCCCAACAACCTCATGCCGTTCATCGCGCAGGTCGCGGTCGGGCGGCGCGACAAGCTGCTCGTCTTCGGCGACGACTACCCGACGCCCGACGGCACCTGCCTGCGCGACTACATCCACGTCGAGGACCTCGCGGCCGGGCACCTTGCCGCCCTCGACCGGCTCGGCAAGGTCGACGACCCGGTGTCGACGTGGAACCTCGGCACGGGCCACGGCACGAGTGTCCTCGAGGTGCTGCATGCCTTCGAGCGCGCGGTCGGCCGCGAGCTGCCCTACGAGGTCGTCGCCCGGCGGGCCGGCGACCTGCCCGAGTCGTTCGCCGACCCGAGCCGCGCCAACCGCGAGCTGGGCTGGAGCGCCGAGAAGACGATGGACGACATGTGCGTCGACCAGTGGCGGTGGCAGAGCGCCAACCCGCACGGCTACCCCGACGCCTGACCGACCCGGACAAAGACCCGACAAAGACCCGGGAAAATGCAGGATCCCCCGGCCATCGGCCGGGGGATCCTGACGGGACGTCGTCCCGAGATGTCTGGCTGGGTCAGATGACCCGGACCTTCTCCGCCTGGGGGCCCTTCGGGCCCTGCGTGACGTCGAACTCGACCTTCTGGCCGTCCTGCAGCTCGCGGTAGCCGCCGCTGTCGATGGCCGAGTAGTGCACGAAGACGTCAGCGCCGCCACCGTCCTGCTCGATGAAGCCGAAGCCCTTTTCGCTGTTGAACCACTTAACGGTGCCTGTTGCCACTGGTGTTGCCTCTTCTTGTCAGCGAGCTCTCCCGTGTGGAGACCTCAGGCCGCCGATGACCACGGCGAGCACATCGGGCGAAAACGTCGCCCGGGGCTCAGTCGTGCACAGTCCCGAGTGGAGGGACCGGAACGGCAACCGCTATGAACCGTAGCAGTACGACGGCCATTCGGCCTGATCAGACCACGCGAGCAGGTCAGGGACGAGGGTCGAGGGCGTCGTAGTCGCGGAAGGAGGGCACGCGCGCGACCGTCACCCAGACGAGGACGACGACGAGGATTCCGCCGACGAGCGAGGGAACCCACGTCGCCGTGAGCGTCGCGAGGGTGCCGGCGAACATCTGCCCGAGCCGCGGGCCACCCGTGACGACGACGGTGAAGACGCCCTGGGTGCGCCCGCGCAGGTGGTCGGGCACTGCGGTCTGGAGGATCGTCTGCCGGAAGATCGAGCTGATGTTGTCGGAGCCGCCGGCGATCGCGAGGGCCACGGCAGCGAGCAGGAGCGCCGGCCCGTTGACGTCGGCGAAGTCCATCGACTGCACGGCGTGGCCGCCGAGCGTCACCCAGGCGAGCACGACGCCGAAGCCGGTGATGGCGAGGCCGTAGCAGACGATGGCGTTGCGGATGGCCCGCCCCTGCCACCGCAGACCGGTCACCTGGCCCGACACGAGGCTCGAGAGGATGCCGCCGACGGCGAAGGACGCGAGCAGCAGGCCCGCGGTGACCGGCCCACCCCCGATGAGGACGGCGCCGACCGCGGGGAAGAGCACCATGGGCTGGCCGAAGGTCATCGCGATGAGGTCGACGACGAAGCTCATCCGGATGTTGGGCGCGCGGCGCAGGTGCGACAGCCCGTCGAGCACCGAGCGTATGCCGCCCGCCGGGGTCCGCCCACCCTCCGGCCTGATGCGGGGCAGGGTCCACAGGCCGAAGAACCCGGCGAGGAAGAGCAGCACGTCGACCGTGTAGGTCCAGGCGTAGCCGACCCGCGCGACGAGCACGCCGGCGACGCCGGGGCCCACGGTCACCATGAGGCCGCCCGAGATGCCGACGAGCGCCGCCGCCTTGGGGAGCAGCCACGCCGGCAGCAGCCGCGGGGTGATCGCCTGCCGGGTCGTCGAGGCGATCGTCGCCGCCACGGCGTTGACGGTCGTGATGACGTAGAAGGCCCAGACCGCCTCGACGTGCGCCCAGGCGATGAGCGCGAGGCTCACCGTCGAGGCCCACGCGACGAGCGAGGCGAGCAGTGCGACCGTGCGCCGGTCGAAGCGGTCGGCGATCGCACCGCCGTAGAGCCCGGCGACGATCATCGGGACGAGCGAGAACCAGGCGACGAGGGAGACCATGAAGGTCGAGCGGGTCAGGTCGTAGATGTGCAGCCCGACAGCCGTGTTCGTCACGAAGGTGCCGATGCCGGCGAGGGTGTTGCCGAACCAGAGGCGGGCGAACGCCGGGCTCTCGCGCAGTGGCGTGAGGTCGACGAAGTGCGACGACCGGGCCCCCGGCGGCGGCCCGGGCTCCCGAGGTGGCGACCCCGTCTGCACGGGGTCGGGAGGTTCGGCGCTCACCGACGCAAACTACGCCTCCCCGCTCAGGCCGCGCCCAGCAGGTCCGCCACCGCCGGGCCCCGCAGGTGCGACCCGTCGCGCACCCAGACCCAGCCGCCGTCGGGCTCGCGGCGCGCCACCTGGGTGCCGACGACGCCGTCCGTGCTCGTCGAGGACGTCATCGCGAGCGTGCCCGAGTCGATGACCCGGATGCTGTCGGGCTCGGCCCACCGCACACCGCGGGCCAGGGCCTCGGCGAAGGCCGTGCGGATGGCCGCGTGCCCGGCGGCCTCGCGACCGCGCGGCAGGCTCACGACGGCGTCGGCGGCATACAGCCTCGTCAGCCCGTCGAGGTCGCCCGCGGCGGCGAGGAGGCAGAAGCGGGCCTCGAGCTCGGCGGGGGTGGCAGCGCCTGCTGTCGTCGTCATGCCTCCACCGTTGCAGGGAGCACCGACAACGGGTGCCTCCGAACGACCGATACCTCCCGATCGGAGGTGTTGAATGGGGTCCATGCTGCCGCGCCCCCTACACGTCACCTTCGTGTGCAGCGGCAACATCTGCAGGTCGCCGATGGGCCACGTCATCCTCCAGCGGATGGTCGCGGAGGCGGGGCTTCACGACCACGTCCTCGTCACCTCGAGCGGCACCGGCGACTGGCACGTCGGCGAGCACGCCGACCCCCGCACCGTGGCCGTGCTCGCGCAGCACGGCTACGACGGATCCCGGCACCGCGCACGCGAGTTCGACCCCGACGAGTTCGCCGACCTCGACCTCGTGCTCGCCTCGGACGAAGGGCACGTGCGGGTGCTCCAGCGGCTCGCGCGCACCCCCCACAACCGGGCGAAGATCCACCTCGTGCGAGAGTTCGACCCGGAGGCCGTCGCCGCAGGGACCCTGGAGACGGCCGACCCCTGGTACGGCGACGAGGCACATTTCCTGCGGTGCTTCACCGAGGTCGAGGCGGCCTGCCGTGGCATCCTCGACCACATCAGGGGCCAGATCGAGACGGACCACGCCTGACCTCATGCCACACCAGCGACGCGACAGACCCGCCCGACACGTTCGACACCATGCCTGACCTCAACCTCACCGTGCCCGACTACCCCTACGGCGCCCCCTGCTGGGTCGACCTGCTCGTCAGCGACGTCGAGCGCGCCCAGAGCTTCTACTCCGGCCTCTTCGGCTGGCGCTGGCTGGCCGGCGACGCCGCGACCGGCGGCTACACGATGGCGCTGCTCGACGGGCACCCCATCGCCGGCATCAGCCGCAAGCCCGTCGGTGCGCCGATCGCGAGCCAGTGGACGACCTATCTGCGCGTCGGGCAGATCGAGGTCGCCGAGGCCGCGATCAACGCCCACGGCGGCCGCACCCTCGGCCGCCCCGTGCCGATCGGGGCGCTGGCCCGCACGTTCATCGCCCTCGACCCCGGCGGGGCCTACTTCGGCGTCTGGGAGCCGGGCGACCTCCCCGGCAGCGGCCTGCTCGACGAGCCGGGGTCGCTGACGTGGAACGAGCTGCTGACGCGTGACTACGACCGCGTCCAGGACTTCCAGATGCGCGTCTTCGGGCACGAGTTCACCGACGAGACCGAGGAGGGCGGCCCGCGCTGGGCCACCGCGCACACCGGCGACGGCAACCCCGCCTACGGCCTCGCCGAGATCGACGACGAGTGGCCGCGCGAGATCCCGCCCCACTGGGTGGCGTCCTTCGCGACGAACAACGTCGTACCGTCGCTCGCCAAGGCACTCGACCTCGGCGCCACCCTCATCCAGGGCCCGTTCGACGGCCCCTACGGCGTCGGCGCCGTCCTCAGCGGTCCCGAGGGCGAGGTCTTCTCGATCCTCGTCCCCGACCTCGACTGATCTCCCGAGGAGACTCCCCATGCCCGTCCACCCCGACAGCTTCGCGCCCGGCACCCCCTGCTGGGCCGACGTCCTGGTCGACGACCTCGAGGTGGCGCGGCGCTTCTACGGTGCCCTCTTCGGATGGACCTTCGAGGACCTGCCCGCCGAGGCGGGCGGCTACGTCATGGCACGCAAGGACGGGCACGTCGTCGCCGGCGCGATGGCGAAGAACCCCGACGACCCGGGACAGGTGAGCGCCTGGACCCTCTATCTCGCGACCGACGACGTCGACGCGGCCACGAAGCGCGCCGCCGCCGCCGGCGGCGTCTTCTTCCTCCCGCCGATGGACGTGCTCGACGTCGGGCGCATCGCCGTGGGCGCCGACCCCGCCGGCGCGGCCTACGGCCTGTGGCAGGCCAGGCAGCACACCGGCACCGACCTCGTCGGCGAGCCGGGCGCGCTCTGCTGGGCCGAGACGATGAGCCGCAGCTACGCCACGAGCAAGACCTTCTACACCGAGGTCTTCGGCTACCACCTGCAGGAGATCGGCGAGGGCGACTTCCACTACAGCGTGGCGAGCCTCGACGACGGGCAGCCCATCGGCGGCATCGGCGAGATCCCGGCCGCGGCTCCCGCGGAGGTGCCGTCGCACTGGATGGTCTACTTCGCCGTCGAGTCGTGCGACGCCGCTGCCGACCGCGTGCTCGAGCTGGGTGGCTCGGTCGTGCAGCCGCCCTTCGACACCCCCTACGGGCGCATGGCGGTCGTCGCCGGCCCCCAGGGCGAGACCTTCTCGATCATGCACCCGGCTCCGTCGAACCCCCTGCCGAAGGACTGACGGGTTACTACGATCGCCGCATGATTCGCTTCCTCGTGCGCACGGCGATCTTCCTGGGCTCGGCCGCCATCGGCCTCATCGCGGCCGACCTCATCCTCGAGGACGTCAGCGTGACGGCGAGCGGGTTCCTCCTCACCGTCGTCATCTACACCGTCGTCCAGAGCGTCATCTCCCCCTTCCTCGCCAAGGTCGCGGCGAGCAGCGCCCGCGCCCTGCTGGGCGGCGTCGGACTCATCGCCACCTTCGTCGCACTGCTCGCCGCGAGCCTCTTCGCCGACTCGCTGACGATCTCGGGCGGCGCGGCGACGTGGGTCCTCGCGACCCTCATCGTGTGGCTCGTCACGGCGCTCGTCACGCTGCTGCTGCCCATCGCGCTCGTCAAGCTGGGCGTCGAGTCGGCCCGCGAGCGCCGCGCCGCCTGACCCCGGCCCACCCTGACCCCACCCCGCGGGTATGCCGTCCGGCGGGCTCGCCGCGCCCGCGCACCCGCGGTGCGGACGGCATACGGACGCGGCCGCGACCTCTGGGAGGATGCGGGCATGGCTTCCCTCGCTGACGCGACCCCGCCCATCGCGCTCGGAGCGCTCGACGGCCGCTACCGCGGCGCCGTCGCCCCGCTCGTCGACCACCTCTCGGAGGCCGCGCTGAACCGGCAGCGCGTCCACGTCGAGATCGAGTGGCTCATCCACCAGACGAGCACCGGCGTCGTGCCGGGCGTGCGGGCCCTGACCGACGACGAGATCACCGCCCTGCGCGCCGTCGTCGACGACTTCGGCACCGACGAGGTCGCCGAGCTCGGCGAGATCGAGCGCGTCACCGTCCATGACGTCAAGGCCGTCGAGTACTTCCTCAAGAAGCGGCTCACCGCGATCGCCCCGGCCGACGAGGACAAGGGCCTCGCCGAGCTCATCCACTTCGGCTGCACGAGCGAGGACATCAACAACCTGTCCTACGCCCTCATGGTCAAGGGCGCCGTCGAGCAGGTGTGGCTGCCCACGGCGGAGGCCCTCGTCGCGCAGGTGTCCGAGATGGCGCGCGCCCTCAAGGACGTGCCGCTGCTCGCCCACACCCACGGCCAGCCGGCCACGCCGACGACGATGGGCAAGGAGCTCGCCGTCCTCGCGCACCGCCTCGGCCGGCAGCTGCGCCGCATCGAGGGGCAGGAGTACCTCGGCAAGTTCAACGGGGCGACCGGCACCTTCGGCGCCCACGCGCTCGCGCTGCCCGACGTCGACTGGCCTGCCGTGTCGAAGGCCTTCGTCGAAGGACTCGGGCTCACGTGGAACCCGCTGACAACCCAGATCGAGAGCCACGACTGGCAGGCCGAGCTCTACGCCGACGTCGCGCGCTTCAACCGCATCCTGCACAACCTCTGCACCGACGTCTGGACCTACATCTCGATGGGCTACTTCGCCCAGGTGCGCGGCCAGGGCACCGTCGGGTCGTCGACGATGCCGCACAAGGTCAACCCGATCCGGTTCGAGAACGCCGAGGCCAACCTCGAGGTGAGCAACGCCCTGCTCGACGTGCTCGGCGGCACGCTCGTGCAGAGCCGCCTCCAGCGCGACCTCACCGACTCGAGCATGCAGCGCAACATCGGCACGGCCTTCGGCCACAGCCTGCTCGCGCTCGACAACGTCGCGCGCGGCCTCGCCGGGCTCGACCCCGTGCCCGAGCGGATGGCCGCCGACCTCGAGGCCAACTGGGAGGTGCTCGGCGAGCCCATCCAGTCGGCGATGCGGGCCCTCGGCGCGCAGGGCGTCACCGGCATGGAGGAGCCCTACGAGCGGCTCAAGGAGCTGACCCGGGGGCGGCGCATCGACGGTGACGACCTGCGGGAGTTCGTGCGCGGGCTCGGGCTGCCCGCCGACGTCGAGGCGCGCTTCGTCGCCCTCACGCCGCAGACCTACACCGCCCTCGCCAGCCGTCTCGTCGACGACTACCTCGTCTGAGACACACCCTCCGATCCGTCGCGGTATGCCGTCCGGCGGGCTACCGTCGTCAGGCATGGCACGCACGCGCAAGGCCAGGGTCACCGACGTCGAGGAGCTCGCCCTCGGGCTGCCCGAGGTGACGCGAGACCCGGCGGACCCCGCGGCGCCCGGCCGGCCGGCATACCAGGTGCGGGGCAAGACGTTCGCCTTCTTCCGGGTGCCGCGGAAGGACGCGTTCGACCCGGCCACGGGTGAGCCCTACGACGACGTCATGGCCTTCTCCTGCACCGCCGAGGACAAGGAGGCGCTCGTCGGCGACCCGGAGACCCCGTTCTTCACGACGCCGCACTGGAACGGCTACAACGCCGTGCTGCTCCTCGAGCGCGACCTCGGGCGGCTCACCCTCGACGAGCTGCGCGAGGTCGTCACGGACGCCTGGCTGGCCAAGGCGCCGAAGCGGCTCGCGGCCGACTTCCTCGCTGCCCATGACGACGGGAATACCCCATAGGGGTATGCTGTTGGCACAGACGAGGAGGTGGCGATGCCCGGATACACCGGCAGCAAGGACGACTACCTGAAGCGGCTCCGGCGCGTCGAGGGTCAGGTGCGCGGGGTGCAGAAGATGGTCGAGTCAGACACGTACTGCATCGACATCCTCACGCAGGTGAGCGCCATCACGAAGGCGTTGCAGGCCGTGAGCCTCGGCCTGCTCGAGGACCACGTCGCACACTGCGTCGTCGACGCCGCCCGGGAGTCCGACGAGGCCGCCCAGGTCAAGATCAGGGAGGCGGCCGACGCGATCGCCCGCCTCGTTCGCAGCTGAGGAGAACCATGAACGACAGCCACACCACCCAGATCGCCGTCACGGGCATGACCTGCGGCCACTGCGTCGCCTCGGTCACCGAGGAGCTCTCAGAGCTGCCCGGCGTGACCGGGGTCGACGTCGACCTCCACCCCGGTGAGGAGTCCGGCGTCACCATCACCAGCACGGCCCCGCTCGACCCGGTTGCCGTCGAGGCTGCCGTCGCCGAGGCGGGCTACGCGGTCCGATGACCTCCCCCGAGGCCACGGTCACCGAGGGCACGCCGGAGCAGGTCCGGCTGGCCATCACCGGCATGACCTGTGCCTCGTGCTCGGCCCGCATCGAGCGCAAGCTCGGCAAGGTCCCGGGCATCGACTCGGCGACCGTCAACCTCGCGACGGAGAAGGCGTTCGTCTCCTTCTCGGCGCCGGTGACGGTCGCCCAGATCGTCGCCGAGGTCGAGAAGACGGGCTATGGCGCCAGCGTCATCGGCGCCGCACCCGCGCCCGCCTCCCCGGCCGCACCCGCCCCCGGTATGCCGTCCGGCGAGCTCCCCGGAGCGGGCGTGCTCCTCGACAAGCTGAGGTCGCGGCACGCGGCCGGGCAGCAGCCCGCCGGACCCAGCGGTCCCGGTCACGGGGACCACAAGGCCGCCGGCCCCCACGGTGGTGGCGCACAGGGCGCCGGTGCTCACGGCGGTGGCGGTGCGCCCAGCGCGGTCGCCTCCTCGGAGGACCACCTCGAGCACACCCCCGCGCAGGACGTCATCAAGCCGCGGCTCGTCGTCGCGGCGGCCCTCACCGTGCCGGTCTTCCTGCTCGCCATGGTGCTCCCGACGTTCGCGGCGAGCCCCTGGCTGCAATTCCTGCTCGCGACGCCGGTCGTCTTCTGGTGCGCCTGGCCGTTCCACCGGGCTGCGGCGGTCAACGCCCGCCACCTCGCCTCGACGATGGACACCCTCGTGTCGATCGGAGTGCTCGCGGCCTGGGGCTACTCCGTCGTCGAGCTGATCGCGGGCGGCCCCCACCTCTACTTCGAGGTCGCGGCCGTCGTCACGACCTTCCTGCTCACCGGCCGGTTCCTCGAGGCGCGCGCCAAGGACTCCGGCAAGGACGCGCTGCGGTCGCTGCTCGACCTCGGCGCCAAGGACGTCGCGGTGCTGCGCATCGACCCGCAGTCGCGCATCACGAGCGAGTCCCGCATCCCGGTCGCGCAGCTCGTCGTCGGAGACCAGTTCATCGTGCGGCCCGGCGAGAAGGTCGCCACCGACGGCGTCGTGCTCGACGGCTCGAGCGCGGTCGACGCGAGCCTCGTGACCGGGGAGTCGACACCCGTCGACGTCTCGCCGGGAGACGACGTCATGGGGGGCTCGATCAACACGACGGGCCGGCTCGTCGTCGAGGCCCGCAAGGTCGGCGCCGACACGATGCTCGCGGGCATCCAGCGCCTCGTCGAGACGGCACAGACCGGCAAGGCCGACGTCCAGCGTCTCGCCGACCGGGTGTCGGCCGTCTTCGTGCCCGTCGTGCTCGTCATCGCTCTCGTGACCTTCATCGCGTGGCTCGCGACCGGCCATGACCTCGGTCAGGCCATCGCCGTGGCCGTGACGGTGCTCATCATCGCCTGCCCCTGCGCGCTCGGGCTCGCCACGCCGACGGCCCTGCTCGTCGGCACGGGCCGCGGCGCCCAGCTCGGCACCCTCATCAAGGGCCCGCAGGTCCTCGAGGACACCCGCCGCGTCGACACCGTCGTGCTCGACAAGACCGGCACCGTGACGACCGGCCAGCTGCGGCTGCGCAGCATCGCGGTGCGCGGGCGCCTGTCCAAGGTGGCAGCACTGACCGCGGCGGCAGCCGTCGAGCAGGGCAGCGAGCACCCGATCGCGCGGGCGGTCGTCGCCGGGGCCCAGGAGGCGAAACTGACGCTGCCGCGCATCCGCGACTTCACGACGAACCCTGGCGAGGGTGCGACGGCCCGCATCAAGGACACCGAGGTCGTCGTCGGCAAGGCCGCGCTCTTCGACCGGGTCGACCCCGAGCTGCTCAAGCACGCCGCGGCCAACGCCGGCACGACCGTCTTCGTCGGCTGGGACGGCGAGGCCCAGGCCGCCCTCACGGTGGAGGACACGGTGCGCGAGTCGTCCCGGGCCGCCATCGCGCGGCTGCGCGAGCTCGGCCTGACGCCCTACCTGCTGACCGGTGACAGCGCGGCCAACGCCCGCAGCGTCGCGGAGCAGGTGGGCATCGCGGCCGACCACGTGCGCGCCGACGTGCTGCCGGCCGACAAGCACCGCGTCGTCACGGAGCTGCAGGGGGCGGGCCGGGTCGTCGCCATGGTCGGCGACGGCGTCAACGACGCGGCCGCGCTCGCGCAGGCCGACCTCGGCCTCGCCATGGGCTCCGGCACCGACGTCGCGATGGACTCCGCCGACATCGTGCTCGTGCGGGCCGACCTCGACGCCGTCGCAGACGCGATCGCCCTGTCGCGGCAGACCCTGCGCATCATCAAGCAGAACCTCGCGTGGGCCTTCGGCTACAACACCGCCGCGATCCCGCTGGCCGCCTTCGGCCTGCTCAACCCGATGATCGCCGGCGCGACGATGGCGCTCTCGTCGGTCCTCGTCGTCAGCAACTCCCTGCGCCTCAAGCGCTTCGGCCGCTGACCAGCCCACCCGATCGAAAGAGCAATCCGTCGCCGGTCACGCGCTCGGGTGACTCTCCATCGTCAAGGGCGACGGATTGCTCTTTCGATCGGACGACGAACGGCGGCCACCCTCAAGGGGTGACCGCCGTTGGCGTGCGAGCTGACGGGCGGGTCAGATGGTGACCTTGCCGCTGGGGGTGTCGAACGTGACGGAGAGCAGCCCGGGCGTGCCGTGCGGCGCGACGAAGGTGAAGTCGATGCCGCCCTTGTCGAAGTTGTCGTCGGGGCCGAGCCACTCGCGCACGCGCTTGGGGTCACCGGCGATCTGGAGGTTGTCGATGCGGACCGACGTGTCGGCGCCCGCGGACGGGTGCACGGTCATGTCGTCCCACTCGATGAAGTAGGGCACCTGGGGGTCGGCCATGAGCCCCTTGATGCCGAGCTGGCGCCACTTGAGCTCGGTGCCGTCGGGACGGTGCCGGTTGCCGACGACCGACTCGCGGCCGAGGCGCTGCTCGACCTTGCGGATGTCGTCGACTGCGACGACCCACCCGAGCCAGCCGCCGCCGGCCTCGGACGCGGCGCGCACGGCCTGACCGAAGGGCGCCTTGTCAGACGCCGGGTGGTCGAGCACCTCGACGACCTCGAGGTAGTGGTCCTTCGCCAACGGGAAGATGACGTTGCGTGTGCCGAATCGCGGATGGACGCCGCCGTTGACCGGCTCGACCCCGATCAGCTCGGACAGTCGCTCGGCCGTGGCCTTGAGGCCCCCGGCCTCTGCTGCATAGGAGACATGGTCAACTCGCATACAGAACATCGTGACACACGCCAAGGGGTGCTCTTGACCACCCCTCCCCCGGCCCGATCCGCTCGCCCACTCCCCGCCACGGGGTATGCCGTCCGGCCCGGTGACACGGGTCAGCGGGAGCGCTGCCTCACGGCCTCGTAGAGCACGATGGCTGCCGACGCGGCGACGTTGAGGCTGTTGGCCTTGCCGTGCATCGGAATCCGCACGCGATGGGTGGCGGCATCGAGCAGGGTCTGGTCGGCGCCGTGCTTCTCGCTGCCCACCGCGATCGCGACCCGACCCGTGTAGTCGACGTCGGTGTGCAGCAGGTCGGTCTCCGGGGTCGTGACGACGAGCCGCACGTCGTTGGCGGCGAGCCACGCGAGCGCCTCGGCCGTCGTCGCGCTGGCAACGGGCAGCGCGAAGACCGTGCCCTTGCTCGCGCGAACGACGTTGGGGTTGCCCCAGTCGGTGACCGGGTCGGCCGCGACGACGGCGTCGACACCGGCAGCGTCGGCGGTGCGGAGCATGGCTCCGAGGTTGCCGGGCTTCTCGACGCCCTGGCTGAGCAGGGTGAGGTGGTCAGGGCCCTCGACCCGAAGGTCAGCGAGGGGCCGGTCGACCTCGTCGACCACCGCGAGCAGCCCATCTGGCCCCTCGCGGTAGGACGCCTTCTCGAAGACCTGGCGGCTGAGGTGCACGACCTCGACCCGGTCGTCGCGCAGGCGAGCCAGCAGGTCGGACTGGTGGCCGATGTCCTGCGAGCCGGCGCGCCCGGCCGGGCTGAAGAGCTGCTCGCAGACGTAGACCGTGGCCGGTCTCACGCCGGCCGAGAGGGCGAGACCGATCTCCTCGTAGCCCTCGACGAGCGTCTGGCCGGTCTCCTCGCGGGTGCGGCGACGGCGCAGGGCGAGGATCGCCTTGAGGCGCGGGTTGGCGGTCGAGCTGATGACGAGCTCGCGGCCGAACGGGATGGGGTTCGTCATGGCAGGCCCAGCATCCCATCCCGGGCCCCGGGGCGGCGGAGCACAACGGCAGACGCGCAGAGCACCGCGTGTCGGTGCGGCGGCGTAGCGTCGACGCAACGGACGCCTGAGACCTGGAGGCAGCATGACCACCCTCGAAGGACGACCCCACACCGCACTGATCGTCGTCGACGCGCAGCAGCAGGTCGTGGCTGACGCCTGGGACCGCGACGGCGTCCTCGGCCGCATCGCCGCCTTGGTCGACAAGGCCCGCAACGAGCAGGTGCCGGTCATCTGGGTGCAGCACTCCGACGACAACATGGCCGTCGGCACCGACGGCTGGCAGCTCGTCCCCGAGCTGAGCCCGGCCGAGTCCGAGCCGCTCGTCCACAAGCGCTACGGCGACTCCTTCGAGGACACCGACCTCGAGTCGGTCCTCGCCGAGCGCGGGGTCGGACGACTCGTCGTCACCGGCGCCCAGACCGATGCCTGCATCCGCTCCACGCTCCACGGGGCGTTCGTGCGCGGCTACGACACCACCCTCGTCGCCGACGCCCACACCACGGAGGACCTGCGCCAGTGGGGTGTTCCGGTCTCGCCGGAGCAGGTCATCGCCCACACCAACGAGTACTGGACGTGGTCCGAGGCCCCGGGTCGCACGGGAGACGTGAAGCCGGCGTTCGAGATCGACTTCGGGACGGGCTGACACCCGGGGCAGTCGCGGCGCACGGGCACGGGCACGGGCAGGAGCGTGGACACCGGTGGTGGCCTGTCGCTGCCCGATTAGGGTGTGGTCATGCTCGACAGGCTGGCCGCGCTGCCCTTCTGGCAGGCGTTCGCCGCCCTCTTCGTCATCGTCATGGCGCGCTCCAACGCCACCTACTGGGTCGGCCGGGGCGCCGTGGCGGGCTGGCGGCGCTACCGCGGGGCGCACGGCGAGCTGACGCGACGCGCCGAGTCGCTCCTGCGCAGCCTCGGTCCGCTCGCCGTGACGCTGTCCTACCTGACCATCGGCATCCAGACGGCCGTGCACCTCACGGCCGGGGTGATGCGGATGCCGCTGCGCTTCTACGTCCCCGCCGCCGTCGTGGGCTCGGCGGCGTGGGCCGCCATCTACGCGACGATCGGGCTGGCCGTCGTCCAGGCCTGGATCGCCGCCGAGGCCGGCTCATGGTGGGGCCTCGCCGTCATCGTGGCCGTGCTCGGAGCGGGCATCGTGACGTGGGTCGTGCGTGGCCGTCGCCGCGAGCCGGAGACGACCGACCCCGCCCGAACGCGATCCTGACACGGACGTGACACGGCCGCGGCGACCGCTCACTACGCTTCGAGCGTGCCCTCCGACCCACCCGCGGCCAGCACGCAGCGCGGTCTCGTGCTCGTCGTCGAGGACGAGCCCGCCATCGCCGACGTGCTGCGGCTCAACCTGCGTGCGGCCGGCTATGGGGTCGAGGTCGTCGACGACGGCGGCGAGGCCCTCCACGCGACCCGCACGCTGCGGCCGAGCGCGATCGTCCTCGACATCGGGCTGCCGACGCTCGACGGCATCGAGGTGTGCCGTCGGCTGAGGGCCGACGGAGACTGGACGCCGGTGCTCTTCGTGACGGCGCGCGACGACGAGGTCGACCGCATTCTCGGCCTCGAGCTCGGGGCCGATGACTACCTGACGAAGCCCTTCTCGCCACGCGAGCTCGTCGCGCGCGTCTCCAGCGTGCTGCGCCGCACACGCGGCGAGGGCACCGCCCCCGACCTGCTGCGCCACGGCGCCCTCACCGTCGACCTGGCGAGCCACGAGGTGCGCGTTGACGGAGCCGAGATCGCCCTGACGGCAACCGAGTTCGATCTCCTGGCGCATCTCATGCGACGCCCCGGCATCGTGTTCACGCGCGAGCAGCTGCTCAGCGATGTCTGGGGCTACGCCTCCACCGCGGGAGGCCGCACCGTCGACGTCCACGTCGCCCAGGTGCGAGCCAAGCTCGGCGCCGCGAGCCCCATCCGCACCGTGCGCTCGGTCGGGTATGCCGCCGAGCGGAGCGCCCCTGCCACCACCGGCCCAGCGTCGGCGGGCTCATGATGACGCCCGCGCCTGACGTCCCGAGCGCCTCCGGCGCCTCCGGCGTCCCGGCCCCTCCACGTGGCTCGGGGCCCGCCCCCGATCCCGCACCCGATCCCGCACCGAGGCGGCTGGGCGGCCGGTCGTGGCGCGCGTCGCTGTCCGGCCGGATCACGCTGCTCGCCGTGGGCATCGCCGTGTTGACGGCTCTGCTCGCCGGGCTGCTCGCCGTGGGGCTGACCCGGTCGTCCGCGGAGGACTCCGCCCGGCGCACGCTGTCGCGCATCGCCGATGCGGCCGCGGTGCGGGCTGATGCGGGCGAGGCCGCCCGGGTCAGCCAGAATCGCGCCGTCCGCACCCTCGGCGGGCTCGGCGTCGAGTCGGCCAGCGTCACGCAGCGCGGCGTCATCGCGTCGACCAGCCCCCTCGCGCGTCAGGCCCTGACTCCGGCTCGTCAGCAGGCCCTGCTCGCCGGACGACCGGTCTCGGCACGCGACGAGATCGCTGGTGGCACAGTGCTCGTCGAGGGCCGGCCAACCGACGCGGGCGGCATCATCCTCGTGCAACGGCGGTCGGACGCCACCGCCGACTCCGACAAGCTCGTGCGCCGGGTGCTCCTCGCGCTCGGTATCGCGGCGGCCGTCGCCATCGCCGTGAGCGCAGCGATGGCACGGCGACTCGCGCGTCCGCTGCTGCGCACCGCGGACGCCGCGCACTCCTTGGCGGAGGGCCGTCGAGACATCGCCGTGCCGGTCGAGGGCCCCACCGAGGTGGCCGAGGTCGCGAGCGCTCTCAACACCCTGTCCGGCTCCCTGGCCCGGTCCGAGGGGCGGCAGCGCGACTTCCTGCTCTCGGTCTCGCACGACCTGCGCACCCCCCTCACCGGCATCAGCGGCTACGCGGAGTCGTTGGCGAGCGGCGTCGTGCCGGCCGACGAGACGGCCCGGGTCGGGGGTGTCGTGCTCACCGAGGCGCGCCGCCTCGAGCGGCTCGTCGGCGACCTCCTCGACCTGGCACGGCTGAGGGCTGAGCAGCCCCGCCTGGTCGCCCGCGACACCGATCTCGTCACCCTCGGCCGTGAGGTCGAGTCGGTGTGGGGCAAGCGCTGCGCCACCGTCGGGGTGCCGTTCACCGTCGTGACGACCGTCGACCGGGCCCCTCTCAGCACGGACCCCGCGCGCGTTCGCCAGCTCGTCGACGGGCTGCTCGAGAACGCCCTGCGGGTGACCCCCTCCGGGCGCCCGATCGTCGTCGAGATCCGAGCCGGGCGGCCGCAGCCGGACCCGGAGACAACCGCCCCCCTCGGGTCCGGCTTCGTCATCGAGGTCCGCGACGGCGGGCCCGGGCTCACCGACGCCGACATCCCCGTCGCGTTCGAGCCCTCCGTCCTCCACGATCGCTACCGCGGCCTGCGACCCGTGGGCACGGGCCTGGGGCTCGCCATCGTCGGCCGCCTCGCCGCGCTGCTGGGCGGCACCGTCGAGGCGGGCCACGCTCCCGAGGGCGGCGCCCGGTTCACGCTGTGGCTCCCGAGCGGGGACGCGGAATGACCGGACCGGTCTCGCGGTTGTCCCCGCCATGACCACCTGGGGATTCATCGGAAGCGGGAACATCGGCAGCACGGTCGCGAAGCTCGCGGTGCTCGCCGGGCACGACGTCGTCATGAGCAACAGCCGTGGGCCGGAGACCCTCGCCGACCTCGTCGCCGAGCTCGGCCCTCAGGCCCGCGCCGCGACGGCCGACGAGGCAGCGGCGGCCGGTGACATCGTCGTCGTGACCATCCCGCTCAAGAGCTACACCGACGTGCCCGTGGAGCCGCTGCGCGGCAAGGTCGTCATCGACACGATGAACTACTACCCGCAGCGCGACGGCCAGATCGCCGCGCTCGACGACGAGTCGACGACGACCTCCGAGCTGCTCCAGGCGCACCTGCCCGAGTCGAAGGTCGTCAAGGCCTTCAACAACATCTTCTACGGCCACCTCGCGGTGCTCGGACGCCCGACCGGCGACCCGCTGCGCAGCGCGCTCGCGATCGCCGGCGACGACGCCGAGGCGAAGCAGGTCGTCTCCGAGGCGCTCGACTCCATCGGCTACGACACCGTCGACCTCGGCCCCCTCTCTGAGGGCTGGCGCACCCAGCGCGACACCGCTGCCTACGGCACGATGTATGCCGCGAACCCCGCCGACTGGACGCAGGGTGCCCAGCCCGTGCCGGCGGCGACCGTGCGGGCCCATGCGGAGCAGTCGCGGCGCTACCGCGACCAGTCGAGCTGACACCCCTGCCGATCGGCGCCGTCCGGGCCCCCGTGCGGCATGTACTAGATTCGTGACCGTGCTGGGGACCCCACCCGACCGGGACCGGACGCCGAGCCGGGGGCGTCGCGCCGTCGGAGCCCTGGCCGCCGTTGCCCTTGTCCTCGGGGTCATCGGAGCCGCCAGCGTGGCCTACCACCGGGCCTACGGCACGTGGTGGCAGACCCCGCAGCGCATCTCGTTCTGCGACCGCACCTACGTCGCGTCGCCGTCGCCCGTCCTCCTGACGCGAGCCGAGGTCGAGTCGCGCGCGGGCAGCCTCTGGGCCATCAAGGACGTCGACCGAACGTTGCGCACCGTCGCCACCGTGCCGCCGCTGCCCGTCGTCGGCAAGCCGGTGCTCGCGGTCGTCGCACCCCCGCTCGCCCGCCAGGAGAAGGGCCTGCCGTGCGCGATGGCCCTCTACCTCCAGATGGGCGCCGACCGCTACGTGGCCTTCCTGCTCTCCGACTGACCACGCGCCCGCTGCGGTATGCCGCGGGGCCGGGCCACGCGGCATACCGCGGTGGCGCGGGGGGTGGCGGGGTAGCCAAGGGTGGACAGCGGGATTTTGGCGCGTGGCTCCCATTCCCTACAATGCATCCCGAGGGGAGTACTTCCCACGCCCGTTCCGGTCAGTCCGGCGGCCCGACGGCCGCCTCGGTGCGGGGTCGGCGAGAGCCGATGAAGGAGACCTCAGACATCGTTCTGAGGAGACCTCATGCTCGCATCCGTCTCGACCACGGAGTCGATCGGCACCCCGACGCTCTGGATCGTCACCATTGTCGGCGTCATCGCGTTGTTCGTCGTCGACTTCCTCATCACGCGAAAGCCGCACGACCCGAGCATGCGCGAGGCGGTGGGCTGGTCGGCGTTCTACATCGCCATCCCGCTCGCCTTCGGGGTGTACCTCTGGTCGCAGTACGGCTCGCAGCAGGGGCTCGAGTACTACACCGGCTACCTCGTCGAGAAGTCGCTGTCGGTCGACAATCTCTTCGTCTTCATCATCCTGCTCTCGTCCTTCGCCGTGCCGCGCGAGCTGCGCCAGCGCGTGCTGCTCATCGGCGTCGCCGGCGCTCTCATCCTCCGCGGCATCTTCATCGCGCTCGGCGCCCAGATGATCGCGACCTTCTCGTGGACCTTCCTGCTCTTCGGGGCGATCCTGCTCGTCACGGCGATCAAGGTCGGCCGCGACGCGCTCTCCGACGAGGACCACACCATCGACGTCGGCTCGATCCGCAGCGTCCGGTTCATCAAGCGCTTCTACCCCGTCACCGACGGCTACGAGGGCACGAGCCTCAGCGTCAAGCGAGACGGCAAGCGCTGGCTCACCCCGCTCGCCGTCGTCGTGATCGCCATCCTCGGCACCGACATCGTCTTCGCGATCGACTCCGTGCCCGCCGTCTACGGCATCACCGGCGACCCCTACCTCGTCTTCGCGACGAACGCCTTCGCGCTGCTCGGCCTGCGCGCCCTTTACTTCGTCCTCGAGAACGCGCTCAGCTCGCTCGTCCACCTCGGCCACGGCCTGGCGCTCATCCTCGGCTTCATCGGCGTCAAGCTCGTGCTGCACTGGGCCCACACCGTGTGGCCGGCCGTGCCCGAGATCCCGACGCTCGCCTCGCTCGGCGTCATCGTCGGCATCCTCGTCGTCGTCACCCTGACGAGCCTCGCCGCGAACCGGCGTGAGCGCGACCGGGCCATCGAGGGCCACCCCGACAGCGGCGCGGCGGGGCGCGATCACGAGGTCGAGCAGGAGGCGCTCGTCGAGGAGCGCTGACCCTCAAGGCCAATCGAAAGAGCAGTCCGTCGCCTCGTCCCGCGTCCTCCGACGCGGGCGCGCAGAGGGCGACGGACTGCTCTTTCGATTGGCCTCGGGGGTGTCGTGCGCGGGCGACGGACTGCTCTGTCGATCGTCAGCCGAATGTGATCCGAACATGATGCTGGCCGGGCCTTGACCTCAGCGCGGGAGTCTGAGGACATGACGAACCACACCACCCGGCGCACGTCCGCTGCCTCCGTTGCCGTGATCCTCGGGCTCAGCACTCTTGCCCTCGGGGCATGCTCCAAGACCGATGCCGCAGCGGCCTCCGCACCAGCCAGCCACGAGGTCTCGGCACAGCAGGCCTCCGGCTCCGACACCATCGACCTCGTGAACGCCGCCGCCGAGACCCCGGCAGCCGGGGAGGCACCGAGCGGCGCAGACCGACGAGGGCTGCGGGCTCGGCTCCTTCGGGCGCTGCACGCCACCTGGGTGACCGAGAGCCAGCAGGGGCCAGTCACCCATCAGGCGATTCGCGGTGACGTCACCGCCGTCTCGGCCACCTCGATCACGGTCAAGGCCAAGGACGGCGTCTCGATGACCTTTGCCGTCACCCCCGACACCACGGTGCGCGAACGCGTCGCGGGGTCAGGCAAGGGCACCAGGGCAACGGCATCGACGATCGGGGCGGTCACGGTCGGCAGCAAGGCCCTCGTCACGGGCGTCGGCGCATCGTCACCGACGGCGCGCGTCGTCGTGCACGTTGCCGCCGCGCCGAAGCCCTCGCCGAGCGCCACGAGCTGACGGTGGCTCCGTCGGGCAACCCCTGGTGGGCCGCTCCTGCCTCAGGCCCAGTGCCGTCAGGTGGTCTGGTAGAAGGGCGGGTCGCAGGTCGGCGCCCCGGTCGGGAACGGGGTCCGGCTCGAGCACGGCGGGAACGCGCTCACCACGACGCCGTTGATGACGATCGGGGCGTGGTCGACGTCGTCGCAGTCGTGCCCCCACGGGATGGTGAAGCCCAGCGTGACCGACTGGTTCGCACTGGAGTCGGAGTTGGCATAGACGATGACCTTGACCGACGCGCCGGGGGCGATGGGGGTGCAGTACGTCGGGATGATGCCGACGACCGTGAAGGGAAGCCCCGACGAGGTGATCGTGATGCTCGGCTTGAGGACGATCGGCTTGTTCGTGTTGTTCGTGATGAGCAGGGGGATGGCAAAGGCCTTGTTCGGGTCGAGCCCGGGCAGTCCGGCGAAGACGTCGGCGCATCCCTGGGCACTGTTGCCCGGCAGCTTGCACGCCGTGCCGACGGCCGGGGTCGGCGGAGCGCCGGAGGCAGCCAGGACTGGCGCGGCGGCCGCGACCGCGACGGCCGGCACCGACCAGGCCATCCCCTTCGCCACGGTGCGACGGGCGACTCCCTTGGGAGCCGACGGCTCCTTGCTGTCACGGCTCATGTCGATCCTCTGTCTCTGCGAGAGGTGAGGCTGTGCCCTCACCCCGGACCTCACGTTGGCATGACCCCCGTTGCCGGAAACCTCGAGTACGTCGAGCAGCGACACGATATCGCCCGATGTGACTGCCCCGTCAAGGTTCTCGTGAAACCCGCTGAAGGTTCAGGCGAAGATCGGACCCACCGCGGGGTAGGCGCCGGTCAGCTGGGTGCGCACCGCTGAGAGCGACGGCACGTCGGCACCGCCCTGGAAGCCGGTGTCGAGCCGCATCGGCTTGCCCCAGGCAGTGAGGTCCTCGATCGTCGACGACGTGGCAGACGCCGAGAGCTCACCGAACCAGTCGGCACGGGCGTAGGTGACGTCACCGCCGATGCAGACGAGCTCGACCCAGGACGGGTCGGCGAGGCACACGTTCTCGTAGGCATCGGCGTGATGCCGTTCCAGCACAACGAGATCCGCCGGCCTGCCCACCGCGATCGAGCCGAGGTGCTCGTCCAGCCCGGCCACTCGGGCGGCCACGGAGGTGACCATCGCTACGAGATCGGCAGCCGCGATCGGGCGACCCTGCCGAGCGAGCTCTCGCCGCGCGACCTTCATCTCCGCGAGGAGACTCGTCGAACCCGAGGGCAGCCAGTCGGCGCCCAGGGCCACGGGCATCCCTGCGGCGATGGCCTCCCCGGCGAGGGTCGTCTCACCGTAGAGGCGCAGGTTGGACTGCGGTGACCACACGAGCCGGCACCCGAGGCCAGCGACGGTGTGCAGGTCGTCGGCGCTCAGGGCGCTGCCGTGGATGATGTTCGTCACCGGTGTGGCGCCGCCGAGGTCGAGGAAGCGCTGGAACTCCTTGGCGCTCACGTCATCTCCGCGCCGCCCCTCCGACAGGTGCAGGTAGAAGGCGTTGACGTCACCGGCGGTGATCCGCTTCATCACGGCCTGGAAGCTCGGCAGCCCGAAGGTGCCCGACGGCAGGTCGACCATCGACCGTGCCCGGTGCGCCCCGAAGGCCCACTGGTCGAGGTTGCGCACGAGCGGCTCCGACGACGCGGTGCTCGCCCCCGACGCTCCCTGGATGCCGGTCACGCCACCGACGAGGGCCCGCACCTCGGCGTACCGGGTCTGCGTCTTCGGCGACACCTGGGTCAGGAGCACGTTCTGCGGGTCCCGCACGAGGGCTTGGTAGGGCTTGGACCGTCGCCACGCATAGCGATTCGGGTAGAGCTTCGGCGGCTCCCACGCGGAGAAGACGTTGAACTCCGGGTGCCCGTGCAGGTCGAGCAGCCCGGGCAGGATGACCCCGTCGGTCTCGAGCACGCGCACGTCGGTCGGCTTGGTCTTCGCCACCCGGGTGATCTCACCCGCGGCCACCGTGACGTAGCCGCTGCTCCACGCGCCGCTCGGTGTGATGACGCCACCGTGCAGCGCGAAGGGCGCAGCGAGCGCTCGGCGCCGTCGCGTCGGCGGCGGCAGCTCGTTGACGATGCCGCGGGCGTATGCCGCCTCGAACGGACCCTTCACAGGTTCAGCCACGTGCCCGCTCCCTCCATGACAGTGCAGGGCGATTCGACGGTAGCCCTGATCCGCCACGGCCGCAGGCCCATTGCTCAGGCTGAGGGGTCGCCCGCCCCGCCGGCGTCGCCCTCGGCCGTGTCGCCGTGCGCCCCACCACCGCCCGCCGCCCGCCGCCCGAGCAGCGCGCGCTCCGCCTCGTTCTGTGTCATCGCGGCAGCTCGAGCGAACTCCGATCGGGCCTCGCCGTCGCGGCCCAAGCGCTCGAGCAGGTCGCCGCGCACGCTCGGCAACAGGTGGTAGTCGTCGAGGGCGCCCGACCCGACCAGCTCGTCGACGACCTCGAGCGCGGCTGCCGGCCCCACGGCATACGACAGCGCGACAGCGCGGTTGAGGTCGATGACCGGTGAGGGTCGCAGCGCGCCGAGCTGCTCATAGAGCCGCACGATCATCGGCCAGTCGGTCTGATCGGCGGTGCGGGCCCGCGCATGGCATGCGGCGATGGCTGCCTGCAACACGTACGGCCCCGGCGGGGTCCCGGGACGCATGCCGTCCGGCGAGGTCGCGTGGTCGAGAGCGGCGAGCGCGTGGCGGATGAGTGACCAGTCCCAGCGCGTCCGGTCCTGGTCGAGGAGGAGCACCGGCTCGCCGTCGCGCCCGATGCGCGCGCGGGTGCGCGAGGCCTGGATCTCCATGAGCGCGAGCAGTCCGTGCACCTCGGGCTCGCGCGGAGCGAGCGCTGCGAGCTTGCGGCCGAGCCGGATGGCCTCCTCCATGAGGTCACCGCGCACCCAGTCCCGGCCCGATGTCGCGGCATACCCCTCGTTGAAGATGAGGTAGACGACCTCGAGCACGGACGCGAGCCGCGGCGCGAGCTCGGCGCCCGAGGGGATCTCGATCGTCACACCGTCCTGGCTCAGCGTGCGCTTCGCGCGAGAGATGCGCTGCCCGATGGTCGCCTCGGACGTGAGGAAGGCACGAGCGATCTCGCGCGTCGTGAGGCCACCGATCATCCTCAGCGTCAGGGAGATTCGCGCCTGTGGCGTGAGCACGGGGTGGCACGCAGCGAAGATCAGCCCGAGCACGTCGTCGTCGATGTCGGCGAGGGCGGCGTCGAAGTCGGCCTCGGCGGTGTCGGCCGCCCGCAGCTCCTCCGCGTGACCCACTTGCTGCAGCTTGCTCGCGAGGTTGACGTCACGGCGGATGCGGTCGATGGCGCGGCGCCGCGCCGTCGAGGTGAGCCAGGCGCCGGGCTTGTCGGGCACCCCGTCGCGCGGCCACTGCTCGAGCGCCTGGACGAAGGCGTCCTGCGCGAGGTCCTCGGCAAGGCCGACGTCGCCGACGACACGCGCGACGACCGCTGTGACCTTGGCGGCCTCCATGCGCCAGACGGCCTCGACGGTGCGGCGCACGCTCTCGACGTCGTGGGCGGGGGTGGTGGGTGGCACGCGCCCACTCTTGCACGAGCCGGCGTCAGGCCCCGAAACCGAGAACGCAATCAAAAGAGCATTCCGTCCCCGTGCGCGCCTTGAGCAACGATCGAAAGAGCGGTTCGTCGCCCTCGCACAAGACCGCGCGGACCCGCTCGACGGCGACGAACTGCTCTTTCGATTGCTTGGGGACGCTGGGCGCCGACGGACTGCTCTTTCGATTGTGAGTTGGGTGGGTCGTGGGTGCCCGGTTCAGGACTGGGGGGCGGTGGCGCCGGTCGCCGCGCGCATCTGCGCCTCGCGCTCCTGCAGCTCCGGCGTGAGCTCCGCACCGAAGTCCTCGGCGGCGAAGACCTGCCGCAGCTCGAGCGCGAAGCCCTCCTCGCCGCCGATGCGCGGCCACTTCCTCACCCACTCCACGGCCTCGTCGCGCGAGCTGACGTCGATGAGCGTGAAGCCGGCGATGAGCTCCTTGGCCTCGGCGAACGGCCCGTCGGTGACGGTCACCTCGCCGTCGGGGCCGAAGTCGAAGCGGGCGCCGCGACTCGTCGGGTGGAGCCCCTCGCCGCCGACGAGGACTCCGGCACGCAGGAGCTCCTCGTTGTAGTCGGTCATGGCGGCGAGCTCGGCCTCGGTGGGCAGGCCGCCGGCCTCGGAGCGGGCGGTGGCGGGGACGATGATCATGAAGCGCATGTGGGTCTCCTTCGTGCGGCGCTGCCCTCGTGGCCTCGCTCACCACCACGTCGATCGGCGCAGGCCCATCTCGACACGCCTACCGATCCTCTTGCAGGCTCGCAGCCACCCGCTCGGCCAGCGCCCGGTAGAAGTCGGGGTTCGCGAGATAGCGGTAGTGGTCGGTGGCGAGGGACCCGCTCGCAAAGAACGGCGAGTCGTCGACGCCCTCGATGATGCCGGCGGCGCGGAAGCTCAGCAGGTCGGCATGGTCCCAGACGTTCCACCAGCCCCCGAGGTGGTCGCTCGACGGGTGCTGCGCCATGCGCCCCGTCTCGGCCCCGCACGTCGGGTCGCTCTCGATGAACAGGCCGAGCTCCTCGAAGAGACCCACCTGCGACGCGGCCGCGCACCAGTAGTCGATGCGGATCCCGCGGTGTTCCGGCATGCGCGGCAGGAAGTGGGTCACGAGGTCATAGACGATCTGCCCGCCCATGCTGTGCGTGAGCACGACGAGCGGCTCCTGCCGGCTCGCCGCCGCGAACGCAGCTGCGTCGAGCTGGTCGAGGACGCGCGTGATGATCGGCCCGGGCGCGTCGGACGTGCCGCGGCCGACGACGTAGGTCATGACGTCGCCGATGAAGATGGGCACGAAGTCCTCGAGCGGCCTGCGGATCGCCGTGGCCGTCGACCGCAGTCGACGGACCCCACGCTCGCGCAACCCCGGCTTGCCGCCGGTGCCGCCGGTCTCGCCGGCCTCGCCGCTCCCACTCGGGTTGTCGGCGAGGCGCTCGGCGGCCTCGTCGACGACGTCGGCCGCGTCGTCGCGCAGGTCCTCCGGACGGGACACGAGCGACCTTCCGCCCCAAGCGAACCGGGCCCCGAGATCGCCCCAGTAGGCGCGCATGACCGGCACCCCGCCGGGGTCGTCCGAGATGGCAGGCGCGACGTGCGTCCGCAGGTGCTGCTCGATGGTCGTCCACGGGACCTCGCCGAACTGACGGATGGCCCTGGCCAGCACCTCGTCCTCGTCGCGCACCGCGACGCCATGGATGTAGACGATCGGCACGGGCCCTCCCTCCTCCGACAGGGTATGCCGTGTGGCGGGCTAGAGCTCGAGCCGTGCGGTCGCGGCCGAGGGCACTCCGTCGCGGAACGGCACGCCAGCCCGCACCGCCTCGGAGACCGCCTCGACGATCGGCACGAGGCCGTCGTCGTCGACGTGCCCGGTGACCTCGTCGGCGATCGCCTTGACCTGGTCAGGGGCGTTGCCCATCGCGACGCCCCACGCCGCCCAGTGCAGCATCTCGAGGTCGTTGCGCTGGTCGCCGCACGCGATGGTGTGGACCGGCTCGACCTGCAGGTGCCGGCGCACGAGCTCGAGCGCGCTCGCCTTGGAGACGCCCTCGGGGTTGATGTCGAGCCACGCCGACCACCCCACGGCGTAGGACACCTCGTGCAGACCGGCACGCTCGACGAGCTCCATGAAGTCCTCGGCGCTCGACTCGGGCTGGCGCAGCGTGACACGGGTGACGGGGTGCGCGACGAGCTCGTCCCAGTCGACCTCGCGGGAGTGGCCCATGAGCTCGCCGTCGGGGAAGTGCCGGCTCACCTTGAAGCCGATGCCCGGCTCCTCGACGGCGATGAGCGCGTCGGGCAGCTCGACCCGCAGCTTCTCGAGCACCGGACGCGGGTCGAAGGTCACCATGTCGATGACGGAGTAGCCGAGCTCGGCGCTCGGGTCGAGCTCGAGCGTCAGGGCCCCGTTGGAGCAGACGAAGTAGCCCTTCCGCAGCCCGAGCGCCTCGAGGATCGGCGTCGTCGCGATGATCGAGCGGCCGGTCGCGACGACGACCGCCACCTCCTCCGGCAGTGCCGCGATCGCGTCACGCACCGCAGGCGAGAGCTCCCCCATGTGGTTGAGGGTCGTGCCGTCGAGGTCGAGCGCGAGGAGTCGCTGTGCCATGCGGCAACGCTATCTGGCCCGCCGACGACACAGCCGAGGTATGCCGTCCGGCGGGCGAACGGCATACCAACGGCTGGCGACGGGGCTGGGCCCACCGCCCGCGGGCGTGCTCAGGCGAGGCGGCCGAGGGCGTCCTCGATGCCGCGGTGGAGGGTCGGGTAGGCGTAGATCATCGAGCGGAGCCGCTCGAGCGGCACCTCGGCGTGGACCGCGACGGCGAGCGCCCCGAGCACTTCGCCGCCGGCCGGGCCCATCGTCGTGGCGCCGACGAGGACGCCACGGTCGGCGTCGGCGACGAGCTTGATGAGCCCGTCGGCCTTGGCGATCCAGCCTCGGGTCGTCTCGCCGATCGGGGTCACGCCGACCTGGACATTGGCCAGCTGCTCGCGCGCCTGCTTCTCGGTGAGGCCCACGGAGCCGACCTCGGGGTCGGTGAACGTGACGCGGGGCAGGGCGGCATACGACGCCGGCGGGCCGTCGTCGCCCAGCACGTCGCGGATGACGATGCCGGCCTGATACATCGAGACGTGCGTGAAGGCGCCCTTGCCGGTGATGTCGCCGACGGCCCAGACCCCGCCGGTGACGCGGCAACGGTCGTCGACGGGGACGGTGCGGGCGTCCTCGGCGACGCCGACGCGGTGCAGGCCGACGGCGCGCAGGTCTGCCCGGCGACCGGTGGCGACGAGCAGCCGCTCTGCCGAGATCACCGAGCCGTCGGCGAGTGTCACGGTGAAGGTGTGGCCGTCGTGCACGACCTTCTCGGCGCCCACACCCTGGCGCACCGTGATGCCCTCGGACTCGAACGTCGACGCGAGGACCGTGGACGCCTCGGGCTCCTCGAGGGCGAGCAGCCGGTCTGCGGCCTCGACGACGGTGACGTCGACCCCGAAGCGCGCCATCACCTGGCTCAGCTCGCAGCCGATGGCCCCGCCGCCGAGCACGATGATCGACGCGGGCAGCTCGGTGGCCTCGATGATCTCGTGGTTCGTCCAGTACGGGGTGTCCGCGAGGCCCTCGATGGGTGGGACCGCGGCGGTGGTGCCGGTGTTGACGACGATGCCGGTCGTCGCGGTGTAGGTCGTTCCGTCGACGGCCACCCGGCCGGAGCCCTCGATGACGCCGCGTCCGCGCACGAAGGTCGCCCCCTTGCCGACGAGGCGGTCGACGGCGACCTGGTCGTCCCAGTCGTCGGTGGCCTCGTCGCGGATGCGCCTGGCGACGACGCTCCAGTCCGGCGTGACCTCGCCGACGGTGCCCGCCAGACCGTCGACGCGGCGGGCCTCGGCGAGGGCGTCGGCGGCCCGGATCATCATCTTCGAGGGGATGCAGCCCCAGTAGGGGCACTCGCCGCCGACGAGGCGGTCGTCGAGGGCGAGCACCCGCAGGCCGCGCTCGGCGAGGCTGCCGGCGACGTGCTCGCCACCGGGGCCGAGCCCGATGACGATGACGTCAAAGGTGCGGTCCATGCCGCCGGAGGGGCCGGTGCCGCGGGAGGAGTCGGTGCCGTTCGCTGTGCCGTCGCTCATGTCTCCACCCTTACCCGAACCTGCTCTCGCGTCGAGGCCCGTGCTCGCGCCGGACGGGGACGCCTGACCGAGGCGGCCCAGTCGCGGACCGGCTCCTGGGCCGCCAGCACGCTGCCGACGATGAGGACCATGGCGACGAGGTGCACCGCGCCGAACGACTCGCCGAGCAGGGCCACGCCGAGCAGCACTCCGACGACAGGGTTGACGAGCCCGATGATCGAGGCAGCCGTCGGCCCGAGGATGCGCAGGCCCCGGAACCAGAGGACGTAGGCGAGGCCGCTGCCGGCGAGACCGAGGTAGGCGAGGGCACCGACCGCCGGCAGGTCGAGGGCCGGAGGCGCGCCCTCGACGAGGAGCGCGATGGGCACGAGCACGGCGCCGCCCGCGACGAGCTGCCACGCGGTCGCCGTGACGACGTCGACGGGCGGGGTCCACTTCTTCGTGAGGACGAAGCCGCACGAGGAGAGCACGACGGCGAGCAGGCCGGCGGCGAGGCCGAGGACGTCGAGCGGACGGTCGAGTCCGTTCTGGAGGACGAGCAGTCCGACCCCGAAGAGCCCGACCACGCTGGCCGCCAACGAGATCCGGGCGGGACGGTCGCCGATGACGATCCACGCCACGGCCATCGTCACCATCGGGGCGGTCGCCACGAGGGTGGCACCGAGACCGCTCGGCAGCCGGTAGGCCGCGAAGAAGAGCAGGGCGTAGAAGAAGCCGATGTTGAGACTGCCGAGGACGAGCGAGCGCCACCACCAGTCGCCGCGCGGCAGACGGCGCAGCCAGAGGAGCATGAGCAGGCCGACGGGCAACGCACGGAGCGTCGCGGCGAAGAGCGGGCGGCCCGGTGGCAGCCAGAGCTGCGTCACGGCATACGTCGAGCCCCACACGGCCGCGGGAACTGCAGTGAGGGCGAGGGTGCCCCAGCCAGCTCGATTGTCTTCCACGGAAGACAATTTACCTTCCATGGAAGATAGAGTCCAGCCCATGAGCTCCGAGCCCCTCCACGACCACGTCCAGCACGTCGTCGACCAGTGGGCCCGCGAGCGCCCCGACCTCGACGCGTCGCCGATCCTCGTCATCGGCCGGTTGCACCGGGTCGGGCTCGCGCTGACAGCGGAGCTCGTGCGGGTCTACGGCGCGCACGGCCTCGGCGAGGGCGACTTCGACGTGCTCGCGACGCTGCGACGAGGTGGGCCGCCCTACGAGCTGACGCCGAGCGACCTCGTCGATCAGACGATGGTGACCTCGGGCGCCGTGACGAAGCGGCTCGACCGGCTCGAGGCGGCGGGCCTCGTCGAGCGGCGCGTCTCCGGTGGCGACCGCCGCAGCCGCATCGTCGCGCTGACCCCGGCCGGCCTCGAGCTGACCGATCGCGCCGTGCCGGAGCACCTCGCCAACGAGGCGCGCCTCCTCGAGCCGCTCACCGCCGCCGAACAGGCCACCCTCGCGCGCCTGCTCGGCAAGCTGGGGGCCTCGCTCGGAGTCTGACGGAACGTCCGACCGGAGAGCCGGTCGACCACCCGCCGAGCACGCCGGTCGACGAGCCGGGCGCGCGGCATACCCTCGCGGTCATGACCCTCACGACGGTGCTGCTGCTCGGGGTGGCAGCCGTGCTCGTGGGGTTTGCCAAGACCGCCATCGGCGGCGTCGGCAGCATCGCCATCGCGATCTTCGCCCTCGTGCTGCCGACGAAGGAGTCGACCGCGGCGATCCTCCTGCTCCTGCTCATCGGTGACGTCGTCGCGGTCTGGCACTACCGCCGCGATGCCGACCTCGTCATGCTGCGACGGCTCATCCCGGCGGTGCTGCCCGGCCTCGCGCTCGGCGCGCTCTTCCTCGCGTGGGTCGACGACACGACTCTGCGGCGGTGCATCGGTGTGCTGCTGCTCGTGCTCGCGGCGATGCAGCTGCTCCTGCGGTGGCGCTCACCCGACACGACCCGCATCGGCGAGTCCCGCCCCGCCGCCATTGGCACCGGCGTGGCCGCGGGCTTCGCGACGATGACGGCGAATGCGGCCGGACCCGTCATGACCCTCTACCTCGTCGCGCAGGGGGTCGAGAAGCGTCGCTTCCTCGGCACGGCGGCACTCTTCTTCTTCGGCGTCAACCTCTGCAAGGTGCCCTTCAGCCTCGGTCTCGGCCTCTTCGACGGCGAGACGCTGTGGCGCACCCTCGCGCTCGCGCCGCTCGTGCTGCTCGGCACGTGGATCGGCCTGCACACCGCGCGTCGCCTCAGCCAGACCCGCTTCGACCAGGCCGTGCTCGCGGCGACCGTCGTGTCGGCGCTGGCTCTCGTCGTGCGCTGAGGGTCGCGGGTGGGGCACCGCCTAGGGTGCAGCCATGACAGACCTCACGGACGACGCCGAGCTGGTGCGCGCCTCCCGCCAGGCGTGGGGCGCGCTGGAGACGGTCCACGTGCTCAGCTACTTCGCCGAGGAGGTGACGGCCGCCTTCGTCGCGCTCGGCCTGCGCCCGCGGCTCAGCTACTTCGCGGCGCGGTCGGCTGCGTTCGGAGCGGTCGGTCCCGAGGTCCCGACCGCGACGTTCTACGTCTTCGCGCCGTGGCTGCACGCCAAGGCCCTGCCCGCG
Organism: Humibacillus xanthopallidus; assembly: GCF_006716675.1. GTDB lineage: Bacteria > Actinomycetota > Actinomycetes > Actinomycetales > Dermatophilaceae > Humibacillus > Humibacillus xanthopallidus_B. Next base: position 1,374,496 of record NZ_VFPM01000001.1, read on the forward strand.
TCGTGGTCGGCGGCCTCGCCCGACGAGGTGCAGCAGGCCCGGCGCGACTCCATGGGCGTCGTGCTGGAGCGAGTGCTCGGCGACGTCGACGAGGTGGAGCTGGCTGAGCTGCTGGGTCTCGTGCGGACGGCCTGCGAGGGGCTGAGGCCCCCGGGGCGCCCGCTCTATGCCGCCCACGCGGGTCTCGCGTGGCCCGACGACCCGCGGGTGGCGCTCTGGCACGCTGCCGGACTCGTGCGCGAACACCGCGGCGACGGGCACATCGCACTCCTGCTCGCAGCCGCCCTCGACCCCGTGGAGTCCCTCGTGCTCAATGGGCTCTTTGCCCGAAATACGCCCTTCCTCAAGGCAACTCGCGGGTGGACCGACGAGGAGTGGGCGGCCGCCGAGCAGCGACTCGTGGCGCGGGGGCTCGTCTCCGGCGGCGCCCTGACCGAGGAGGGCGTCGCCTTCCGCAAGGGACTCGAGCGCGACACCGACCGGCTCGCCCTCGAGGGCTGGGCGCACCTCGGTCTCGACGGGACCCGGCGCGTCGTGGAGCTGGCGGCTCCCCTGCGCCAGCGCGCCCTCGACAGCGGCATCCTCCCCGGCTGGACCACCAGTCGTCGCGCGTAAGGCTCGACAGAGGCCTTGTCGGGCGTCGCTGCACGGCTAGTCTCGCGACATGGCGACCACGGTGGGGGACGTCCGCGAGCGATCGGACGTCCGCGAGCGGTCGACGCCGGTTGGGGGGCGGGCCGTGCGCTCGCTCCGGGTGTCAGCGCCTCCCGCAGAGGCCGAGGGACCGCTCGTCGTCATCCTGCCGGGGCTCGGGCTGCCGTTCTACACGCTGCCGACGGCGCGCGCCCTGTCGGCTCGCGGACTCGACTGCGAGGTGCTCGACCTGCCGGGTTTCGGTGCGGCGCGGCCACGGCCGACCCGGCCCAACATCCACGCCATCGGTCTGTCGGCAGCCGGCTGGGTCCGGGCTCGGGCCGCCCACCGTCCCGTCGTCGTGGTCGGTCACTCCACTGGCTCGCAGGCGGCACTGACCGCGGCGCTCGCTCTCGCCGGTGAGCGCCGCGGATACTCGCTCGTCATGGCCGGCCCGACCTTCCCGCCCGGGCAGCGTCGCATCCTGCCGCTGGCGGCCGTCACGCCCTTCGCCTACCGCGACGACAGACCTCGCGAGCTCGACCCCGCCGAGGTGGGCCGTGGACGCACGAGCATCGTGGAGATGCTGCACTCCGGCATGCGTGACGCCCCGGAGCGACGCATCGCCGCGCTGCGCGCGCCGCTCACGGTGACGAGCGGAGTCCACGACGCCTTCGCCCCCGCGTCCTGGATCGACACGCTCGCAACGTCGGCCGTGTCTTCCGCGCGCACGCGGACCTCGCTGCTCGGCGGCTCGCACAACAACCTCTTCACCCACCCCGACGAGCTGGCCGACCTCATCTGCCTCGCCGCAGCCGATGCGGTGGACTGGCGCTGACCTCGCGGAGCTGCCTGACTGGCGCGGACGGCATACCTCAGTCGTGTGGCGTGGGGTCGCGCCCCTGCCACGTGCACACGCAGGCCTCGTTCCCCTCGACGTCGGCGAGGATCCAGAAGGCCGGCGCCTCGGCGTCGGAGACGAGATGGCCTCCTGCGGCGAGGGCGCGGTCGATCCGGGCGAGCGCTTCGTCGTGGGCGACCGTGACGTCCAGATGTATCCGATTGCGTTGCGGCCGTGGCTCATCCATCTGCTGGAACCACACGGCGGGCCCCAGCTGGAGACGGTCCTGGAGGTCGTCGCGGGCCTTGACGTCATAGCCGAGCACTGCCGCCCAGAAGGGCCGGACCGCGTCGATGTCGATCGCGTCGATGGCGATCTCGACCTGGGTGAGGCTGCTCGGCTCCGACCCGAGGCCCAACTCGGCGACCACCTCGTCGATCGCCCGGCCGAGGGCGACGTCGCGCTCGGTGACGCCGCCGACGTCGTGGCTCGACAGCACGATGTGCACGACGTCGTAGCGCAGGTCGATGTCGGGATGGTGCCCCTGCTCCTCCGCGAGACGTCCGACCCGACCGACGAAGTCGAGGGCAGTGACGAAGTCGGGCGCCCGCACGGTGAGGTGCATGCGCTGGAGCAGGTGCCGCCACGCAGGCAGCGCATCGGACGCCGCCTGCCGGCTCAGCTTCTCGGCCATCCTCCGACGGTAGCCCGGAGGCGGGCCGTGTGGGGGTTGGCGAGGGCTAGCATCGCGAGCATGCCCCGCTACCGATTCCTCGATGCCCTCGGCGACGTCGTCGCGGAGGGCGACCACGCCGACCACGCGGAGGCCCTCCTCTGGGCGCGTGACGAGGAGGAGACCGAGGACGGCGTCAACCGGGTCGAGTACCTCGGACCCGACGGCGACTGGCGCTGGGCCGGCCCCCTCCAGAGCTGACCCCGATTCGAGGTGATCGCGGCAGCCACCTGGGGTGCAGGATCACCTCGAATCGGGGAAAGGTCAGGGGGTGAAGGCCTCGCGGAAGCGCGCCAGAGCCAGCTCGGGGTCGCTCGACGCGAAGGCCTCGAGTCCGACCGGACCGGTGTAGCCCATCTCGACAAGGGCTCGGGCCACCGCGGGGTAGGCGATCTCACCCGTGCCCGGCTCGCAGCGTCCCGGCACGTCGGCCACCTGGATCTCACCGATGAAGGGCAGGGCCCGCCGGCAGAGCTCGATGAGGTTCCCCTCGCCGATCTGGGCGTGGTAGAGGTCGAGCATGAGGCGCAGGTGCGGGCTGTCGACCGACTCCACGAGCGCGAGGCAGTCGGCGGCGGTCGCGAACGGGACACCCGGGTGGTCGACGGCGGTGTTGAGGTTCTCGAGCACGAAGGTCACGCCGGCGCTCCTGCCCAGCTCGGCGATCTGCGCCAGCGTCGAGCGGGCGGTCAGCCACATCTTCCCCGTCACGACCGGCTCCGGTCGCACCGGCAGGCCTCGATCGTCGAGCCCCGTGCCGTGCAGGTTGAGACGTGGGATGCCGAGGCGCTGCGCCACCGGCACGGATTCCTTTGCGGTGGAGAGCAGCTCGTCAGCGCCCTCGGCGTCGCTCAGCCGTCCGCGGACGTAGCCGGTCATCGACGAGTAGACGACGCCCTCGTCGCGCAGCCCGGCGAGCTCGTCGATGTCGTGCCGGGTCCAGTCCCAGATCTCGACCTGGAAGCCGCGCGCGTGGATACGGCGGACCCGCTCGGCGAAGGGCAGGTCGACAAAGACCATCTCGGCGCTGACCGCGAGCGTGAAGGGGCTCGCTCCCGTCGTCGACATCAGGCACCGACCCGGTCGGTGTCGCGGACGGTGACGGTGCCGCCGGCCTCGACCGACTCGATGCAGGCGAGCGCGATGCGAAGCGCGGCGCGCGCGTCGTGCCCACCGACCAGCGTCGGGGTGCCGACACGAAGGGCAGTGCAGAACGCTGCCAGCTCGGCGGCATACGCGCTGTCGAAGAGGTCGGTGTCGGTGCGGGCCGTCGGGCTGGAGACCCCGGCGGCGCTCCAGTGGGTGGTCGTGAGGTGCGCCGGGCTGCCGGCCTGGACCATGCCGGCAGAGCCGAACACCTCGGCGCGCACGTCATAGCCGTAGGCGGCCGAGAAGCTCGCCTCCGCCACGGCGATGGCGCCGTTGTCGTAGCGGATGGTGACGACTGCGGTGTCGAGCAGCCCGGCGTCCTTGAACTCGGGCGCGACGAGAGCGTCTGCCATGACGCTGACCTCGACCGCAGTGGCCCCGGGGTTGAGCCAGTTGAGCGCGTCGAAGTCGTGGATCAGCGTCTGGGTGAAGATCGTCCACGGCGGAACGCCTGCGGGGTTGGCGAGCCCGGGGTCACGCGTCAGCGACCGGAGCAGCTGCGGGGTGCCGATGCCACCCGCGGTGACGACGTCGCGAGCCGTGGCGAAGTCGCGAGCGAACCTGCGGTTGAACCCCACCTGCAGCGGTATGCCGTTCGCCTCCGCCGCGCTGATCGCGCGGTCCGCGTCGGAGAGAGTCATCGCCATGGGCTTCTCGACGAAGACGGCCTTGCCTGCCTGCGCAGCGGCCACGACGAGGTCGGCGTGGGCGGTGCTCGCGCAGGTGATGGCGACCGCGTCGATGCGAGGGTCGTCGATGAGGGCCTGGCTGTCGGTGAGCCACTGGACCCCCAGCGCCTCGCCGAGCCGTTGGGCAGAGGCCTCGAACGGGTCGGCGACCGCGACGAGCTCGGCCTCCGGGAGGCGGCGCGCCAGAGTCGTGGCGTGGTAGGTGCCGATGCGGCCGGCTCCGATGAGGCCGATCCGGACGGGGTCGGGGATGGACATCGCTGCTCCTTCGTGGCTGCGCTGCTAGAGCGCTCTAGTGCTCCTAGTGAAGCGGGTCGCCGCGACCGAGGTCAAGGGGTTGCGGCACATTGAGTAGAGCGCTCTAGAATCACGGCATGGCATCAGACCGGGTCACGATGGAGGACGTCGCTGCGCGCGCCGGTGTCTCGCGCGCGCTCGTGTCGATCGTCTTCCGGGGCGTCGCCGGGGCCTCCGACGCCACCCGCGAGCGGGTGCTCGCCGCCGCCCGGGAGCTCGACTACCGGCCGGACACGCGTGCGAGCCGGCTCGGTCGCAGCCGAACCCGGATGATCGGTGTGACCTTCTCCGTCGGCGCAGCCTTCCACGGTGACCTGCTGCAGAGCCTCTACACCCACGCCGACGCCGCCGGCTATGAGGTCGTCCTCAGCGGCGTGACGCCGGAGCGATCGGAGTCAGCGGCCGTCGAGACCCTGCTCGCCGAGCGGTGCGAGGCGATCGTCGCCCTCGGCAGCACCCTGGGCGCCGGCGAGCTCGGGCGCCTTGCCGCACAGCTGCCCGTCGTCAGTGTCCTACGGGCCGTCTCCGGCGGCGTCGACGTCGTGCGCACTGATGACGCAGCGGGGCTCCAGCTCGCCGTGGCCCACCTCGTCGAGCTCGGTCACGAGCGCATCGCCCTGCTCGACGGCGGACGCGCGGCGGGCGCGGCCGAGCGCCGCCGCGGCTATCGCGCGGGACTGCGCCGGGCCGGCGGCCTGCCGGAGCACGTGTACCCCGGCGGGTTGACCGAGCTCGAGGGCGCCTCTTCAGCAACGGAGTTCCTCGCCCTTGAACGTGATCGACCCACTGCCGTCACTGCTTTCAACGACCGCTGCGCCCTTGGCTTCATCGACGTCGTGCGTCAGGCGGGCTTGCGAGTGCCCCACGACGTGTCGGTCGTCGGCTTCGATGACATCAGCCAGGCGGCATACCCCCACGTCGGCTTGACGACAGTGCGGCAGGACGCCGAGCAGCTCGGCACCGCAGCGATCAGAACGGTCGACGCGCGGCTGTCCGGCGCTGCTCCCGGCCCGGCCACGGTCATCGATCCCGAGCTGGTCGTGCGCACCAGCACCGCGCCGCTGCTCAGCGGCGGGTGAGGAGCATGACCGGGATGACTCGGTCGGTCTTCTTCTCGTAGCCGGCGAAGCCCGGGTAGCGGCGCTTCTGCTCCTCCCACACCGGCGTCCGCTCGTCGGGCGCCAGCTCGCGCGCCGTGACGTCGATCGTGTCGGTGCCGACCTCGATCGAGGCCTCGGGGTTGGCCTTGAGGTTGTGATACCAAGCGGGGTGGACGTCGAGTCCCGCGTAGGAGGCGAAGACGGCCCAGCCTCCGTCGACGGCCTGGTACATCATCGGGCTGACGCGCGGCAGCCCGGACTTGGCGCCGGTGCTGTGGAGCAGGAGCAGCGGTGCCCCCTCGAAGTTGCCACCGACCTTGCCGCCGTTGGCACGGAACTCCTCGATGATCTTGTCGTTCCACTCGCTCATGGTCGCCACTCTAGGTGCGGTCCGTCGGAGGTGCCGTCGTGCCGCGGACGACGAGGTGCGGCTCGAGCACGACGTCGGCGGGCTCGCTGCGGTGGCCCTCCAGACGCTCGACGGCCGCGGCCACGGCGGCCTCGGCCATCGCGTGCGGCGCCTGGCTGACGGTCGTGAGGTCGATGGTCGCGAGCCGGGCCACGGGGCTGTCGTCATAGCCGACGACCGACACGTCGCGGGGCACGTCGAGACCGTCGCGCCGCAACCGGTCGAGAAGTCCGAGCGCGCAGCGGTCGTTGAAGGCGATGACCGCCGTCGGCAGCTCGGCACGCAGGCGCTCTGCGCCGCGCACCCCGTCGGCCTCCGTGTCGCCCCCAGCGAGCGTGCGCGCAGCGGCCACACCGGGGAGGCGCCCCATCGCCCTGACATAGCCCTGTCGACGGAGGGTCGTGATGGGACCTGGGCGCCCTTCGACAAAGACGACCTGGCGGTGGCCCAGGCCGGCGAGGTGCTCGACGGCGAGCCCGACCCCGACGTCGTCGGCCGCGCGCACGACATCGACGCCGGGCGAGGTGACGCGCCGACCAATAGCGACGACCGCCTGCCGCTCCCCCAGCTCGGCGAGCTCCGCAGCGGTCATCGAGGGGCCGAGCAGCAGCAACCCCTCGCACCGGAAGTCGAGCAATGACTCCACCGCGCGCCGCTCGTCACGAGTGCGGGTCAGGGGGCTGACGACGACGTCGTAGCCGCGGGCGTCAGCGGCCGCCTGGATCTCCTCGAGCAGCTCAGCATGGAAGGGGTTGCTGACGTCCATCGTCACCCCGAGCAGCTGGGTGCGGCGCCGGGCGAGCAGGCTGGCTGCGGCGTCGGGGCGGTAGCCGATGGTGCGCGCAGCATCGAGCACGGCCTCCCGAGCCGCCGCACCCGGCCCCGGCTTGCCGCGCAGCACGAGCGAGGCCGTGGCAGTAGAGACGCGAGCGCGAGCGGCGACGTCCTCGAGACGCGGGCGGGGCGGCATACGGGCTCCTCCATGAGGCTGGTCTGAGAGTGACACGAGTTTGTCAGTACAAAGTGTTGACACGGTGGCCAACGGCTCTGCACACTGATCTCACCACACCTTAAAGCGCTTTAAAAGCGCCGGAGCCTCCCTCGGCCCGTGATGTTCAGAGAGGCACATCATGACCGCTTCACCCATCGGCGTCGCCGTGATCGGCGCCGGCATGGCCGGTCGCGCTCACTGCGCCGGATACCGCACAGCACCAACGCTTTTCGACCCCCCGCTGCCCCCCATTCGGTATGCCACCGTGGTCGACGCCAACGAAGGCGTGGCCAAGGATGCCGCCGAGCGCTATGGCTACGAGCGCTACGGCACCGACTGGCGCGAGCTGCTCGAGGCCGATGACGTCCAGGTCGTCAGCGTCGTCGTCGCAAACCACCTCCACCGCGCGATCGTCGAGGCGCTGCTGGCCGCCGGCAAGCACGTGCTGTGCGAGAAGCCCCTCGCGGCGAGCCTCGAGGACGCGACCGCCATGGTCGCCGCCGCCGAGGCGCACCCCGACCTCGTGAGCGGGGTCGGCTTCGTCTACCGCCGGCAGCCCGCCGTCGCCGCGATCCGCGCCCTGCTGCACAGCGAGCTCGGCGAGGTGTCGCACTTCAACGGCCGCTACTGGTGCGACTACGCGCGCAGCTCCGAGACCCCGATGGCCTGGCGCTACAAGGGCGGCCCGGGCACGGGAGCGCTCGCCGACATCGGCAGCCACCTCATCGACCTTGCGGAGTTCGTCTGCGGCCCGATGACCTCGGTCAGCGGCGGCGCCTTCACGACGAAGGTCAAGGAGCGCGCGGTGCCGCTCGGCACGACCTACGGCCACGCCAAGGCGCAGCTCAGCGACGTGCGCGAGCCGGTCGAGAACGACGACGTCGCCACCTTCACAGCGCACTTCGAGTCGGGCGCCGTCGGCACCTTCTCGATCTCCCGCATCGCGCCCGGCCACGCCAACTCGCTCGCCTTCGACCTCATGGCCGAGAACGGCGCTGCGAAGTGGGACATGGACCGTCCCGCCGAGTTCTCGGTCATCCGGCAGCTGCGCGGCGATGGATTCGACGGCTACAACCAGGTGCTCGCCGGCCCGGACCACCCCTACGTCAAGGGCGGCCTGCCGATGGACTTCCCCGGCTGCTCCTACGGCGTCGGCGACCTCTTCGGCTACCAGGCGCGGGCGTTCCTCGAGCAGGTCGCCGGCATCGAGGGGGGCCTTCCCCAGGTCGCACCGTTCGACGACGGCGTGCGCGACCTCACCATCATCGACGCCGTCGCCCGCTCCGCTGCGGCCGGCGGCGCGACCGTCTCCGTCAGCTGCCCCAGCCATACCTGAAATACCCACCCCACCAGAGCTTTTCGAAGGGATCACCATGCTCATCGGCGCCTACAACGCCTGCCTCGGCGACAAGCCGCTCGGCGAGGCTCTCGACATGATCGCGAGCCTCGGGCTCACAAGTGCCGAGATCAACTCCGGCGGCTTCCTGCCGCCCATCCACCTGCCCGTCGACGACCTGCGCGCGAGCGAGGACGCACGGCAGGAGTATCTCGGCGAGTTCAGCTCCCGCGGGCTCACCCTCACGGCCCTCAACTGCAACGGCAACCCGCTACACCCGGCGGCCGGCTTCCCCCACTCGCAGGACCTCATCGACTCGATCGAGCTCGCGGCCCTGCTCGGGGTCAAGCGCGTCATCACGATGTCGGGCGCTCCCGGTGGCGAGCCGGGCACGTCTGTCCCCGTGTGGAACCCGCTCCCCTGGTGGAGCCCGTTCCTCGACGTGCAGGACCACCAGTGGAGCGTCGCCGTGCCCTACTGGAAGGACGTCGAAGCCCGCGCCGCCGACGCCGACGTCAAGGTCGCCATCGAGATGCACCCCGGCAACATCGTCTTCAACCCGCGCACGCTGCACCGACTCGTCGCGGAGACGAACGCCACGCACATCGGTGCCGAGATGGACCCGAGCCACCTCTTCTGGCAGGGCATCGACCCCGTCCTGGCCGTCGCCGACCTCGGGGAGCTCGTCTACATCGCAGCCGCGAAGGACACCCGCATCAACGACGCGGCCAAGGTCAACGGTGTCATCGACGACAGCTTCTACCGCGTCGCCGAGGGTGAGCCGGGCTACCTGCCCCTCGGCGGCGGCTCGACGCTGAGCGGCTGGCCGAAGAACCCCTCGTGGGACTTCGTCGCCGTCGGTCGCGGGCACGACACGGCCTACTGGACCGAGTTCCTCCGCGCCCTGCACAAGGTCGACCCCGACATGCCGGTCAACATCGAGCACGAGGACCAGGAGCTCGACCAGATGGAGGGCCTCCGCTTCGCCGCCGCCACCCTCCTCGAGGCCGAGAAGGCGCTCTGACCCATGGATGACGAGGCAGTGCCACCGACGGCGGCCGGGCCGCTGCGCATCGGCATCCTCGGTGCGGCCCGCATCGCTCCCCTCAGCATCGTCGAGCCGGCTGCGGCCACGGGGCACCGCCTCGTGGCCGTGGCGGCGCGCGACGCGGTGCGAGCGGAGGCCTTCGCGGCCGACCACGGCGTCGAGAGGGTCCACCACTCGTATGCGGCCGTCATCGACGATCCCGACGTCGACGTGGTCTACAACCCGCTGCCCAACTCGCTGCACGCCGAGTGGAACATCCGCGCGGCGGAGGCCGGCAAGCACGTCATGTCGGAGAAGCCTGCTGCGCTGAGCGCCTTCGAGGCGCTCCGAGTGCGCGACGCCGTCACCGCTGCCGGGGTGGTCTTCATGGAGGCCTTCCACTACCCCTACCACCCGCTCTTCCAACGGGTCCGCCAGCTGCTGGCCAGACGCGCGGTGGGCGAGGTCCAGCACGTCGAAGCGATCCTCACGATGCCGGCGCCGCCGGACTCGGACCCGCGCTGGTCGCACGAGCTCGCCGGCGGTTCGACGATGGACCTCGGCTGCTACAGCCTGTGGCGCTGGGGCTGCTCGGCCCGTATGCCGGTGGGGAGCCTCGCGTCGTCAGCGCCTGGCGCGAAGACCGGCCGGGCAAGCCGGGCGTCGACGAGCGCCTCTTCGTCGAGGTCGCCTACCCCTCCGGGGCAACAGGATCGGGTGGCAGCGACATGGACTGCGCCGAGCGCGACTTCCACCTTCTCGTCCGCGGCAGCCTCGGTGAGATCTTCGTACCGATGTTCCCCGTCCCCCACGAGGGCGACTCGCTCGTGCTGCGGCTCGCTGGTGCGCCGGAGGTCGTCGAGCACCTCGGCACGAGGTCGAGCTACACCTACCAGCTCGAGGCCTTTGCGGATGCCGTGCGCCGGGGTAGTGCCGTCGTCACCGACGCGCAGTGGTCCGTTGGCAACGCGCGCCTCGTCGAGGACGCCGTTATCGCCTCCCATCGCCCGTCCTCGAGTCCTGTGCCGTGAGGGCGCCCTCCCGGGTGGCGCGCCCTCACGGGTCATCGTCCTGACGTGATCAGTGCTGACGAGCGCCCTTCCAGCTGATCTCCCACGTCGTGTTGTCACCGTGCTGCTGGGTCCAGAACGTGCGCCACGCCGTCGACGTCGCGGGCTGCGGCACCTTGGCGCCCAGCAGGCCGCTGACCGAGGCGTCGCCGTCGGAGACGTGGATGCCGGTGATCTCGTTGTCGCCGTCGTTGTAGGACGGGCCGCTCATCGAGTCGAACGTCGCCGACGCATCGCGCCCTTCGGCAAGGAAGCGGACCGGCTGCGGAGCGCGATCCCGCCCGGCGGCATACGCTTCGCCCCCGGCACGGTCGGCGAGGTGGAAGACGTAGCCCGAGTCGAGCGCGTTGCGCTGCGTGTGCAGCCCATCGCCGGCGTCCTCGACGACGAGGAGGTCGTCGGCCGTGGCGAAGGCGATGTTGTCGAAGCCGGTGTGCTCCTTGTCTCCGACCGCGGCGATCGAGATGCGGCCGGTGTCGGCGCTCGCGCTCTCCTGCGAGATGCGGAAGACGCCGCCGTCGGCGCCCGGCAACGTGCTCGTCGCGCTCGTGTCGCCCGTCTCGGTGAAGTAGAACTCCGTGAAGTCGGTGCCGGGACGGAAGACGCCGTTCTCGGGGCGCTTGAGCGGCGTCGCGTTCGCCGCCTTGGCGGCTGCCGTCGCGTCGAAGGCACCGACGCCCGTGTGGATCGTGACCCACGTCGTCGCGAACGACGTTCCGTACGAGTGCAGCTCGCCGATGAAGGCGTCCGACGGGTTGGACTGGAGCTGCGACGTCGTCACGGGGGTGCCGTCCGCGCGCTCGATCTGGAGGGCCTGGAGCGAGCCGCCCTTCGTGAGATCCGACGTGTCGGTCGGCACGAAGCGGTAGACGAAGCTGTTGGGCACCTTGCCGCCTGCGGCACCGGCTCCGCCGATGTCCTCGACGAGCCACACGTTGCCGTCGGCGTCGTTCTGGATGCCCTCGTAGCCCCCCGAGCCGAGCGCACCGAGCCGCGTGGCCCGGCCGCCGTCGACGGGGTCGCCCAACGCGTCGAGGCCGACGCCGAAGACCCCACCCTTGGGTGAGCTCGACTCTGCCGTGAGCAGCAGCTGCTGGGTGAAGGGGTCCCACGTGATGCCGTCGATCGTCGGGTAGGCGTTGCCCGCGGTGTCGACGTCTGAGATCAGGGTGACGCGCTTGAGCGGGTCGGTCTCGTCGAGGTTGATGCGCGTGACGTAGCCGCGCGGCCCCAGCTCGTGACCCTGGTAGAGGTAGTGCTTGCGACCGAGGACGAGGTAGACGTTCTTGTCGGGCTCGGTCTTGCGAGCCTCGTTCTTCGCCTGCGTGAGCGGCGCGCCGTCGAGCGTGTTGTAGCCGTAGTGCGTGACCCCGGTGGCGACGTCCGGGTTGCTGAGCGGCAGGTTGCCCCACGCGACGGACGTCTGGGTGGCCGCCGGGGTGAGCACCGTGCCCTGGATGCCGGACTTCGGGTTGGCGTTCGGCACGTTGACGACGGGCAGGCCGCCGTGCGCGTCCGCGCTGCCACCGAGGAAGAAGGCGGCGGCCGCCGCCAGGGTGCTGGCGAGCGCCGTCTTGGCGATGGTGCGAGTGTTCACTGTGAGCCTCTCGTGTGACGGGGATCGACCCGTCAAGGGATGGTCTGGAGACGCGCTCACCCTCTCGACCGAGGCTGGGAGCAGCCTTCGGATTCCGTTAACTGCGAGCAGAATTCGACCAACGAGAGAGTGAAGAATCGTTTGACTGCCGCTCGCCTTGCGACGGTGCGCGGCGCCGACTGGGCGACGTTTTCGCCCCGACGCGCTACCCACCTTCGTAGGATCGCCTCACCCCACTGCCCCTCATCGAGAGAAGATCCACCATGCCGATGCACGTGAACGTCGACAACTTCGTCCAGGTCGAGACCGCGCGCATGTTGCATGACATCCAGCAGAGCGCCGGTGGGGTCAACGTCTTGAGCCACAAGCGTCAGCCCGCGCCCATCGATGAGCAGACCGTGATCCGCCTCAACCGCGACACGCTCTACAGCTTCGCCGTCGTCGACGTCTCCCATGGCGCCGACCTCACCCTTCCCGAGACCGACGGTCGCTACCTCTCGGCCATGGTCGTCAACGAGGGCCACTACGTCGTCGACGTCCTGCACGATGCGGGGGTGCACCACCTCACGGCCGATCGCGTGGGCTCGGGTCACGCGCTCGTCGCACTGCGCACGTTGGTCGACCCCAACGAACCCGCCGACCTGACCGCCGTCGCCGCCATCCAGGACGGCGTGGTGCTCGCTGCCGGGTCGAGCGAGCCCTTCCGCGCCCCCGACTACGACACGGTGTCGCTCGACCAGACACGCGACGCGCTGCTCGACCTCGCGCGCAACCTCACCGCCTTCGACCGCACCTTCGGCTCCCGCGAGGAGGTCGACCCGGTGCGGCACCTCATCGGCACGGCGGCGGGCTGGGGTGGGCTCCCGACGAGCGAGGCGGCATACGTCGGCGTCGACCCGCAGGTTGCCCCCGGCCGCTACGAGCTCACCCTGAAGGACGTGCCCGTCGACGCCTTCTGGTCGGTCAGCGTCTACAACGGCGCTGGCTTCTTCGAGCCCAACGCCTCAGGTCGCTACACGCTCAACAGCGTCACTGCCGATCGCAACGGCGACGGATCGGTGACGGTGCGCTTCGTGCCGGACGACTCCGTGACGGGCTCGAACACCATCCCCGTCCCGGGCGGCGGCTGGAACTACCTCGTCCGCCTTTACCGCCCGCGCGCCGCGTTCTTCGACGGCTCATGGGCGCTCCCCTCGCTGGAGCCGTCGCCACCGCAGTCGTGAGGTGAGCGCGCGAGGCTGACCCGAACAGCCCGCTGCACGGCATACCGCAGGCGGCAGCCGGGTCGCAGGGGCCTGCTCTCGAGGCGGGCTGGCTACGGTGGACGGGTGCACGCCGATGCCGAGCGCACCCCCGCGCAGTTCTTCGCCGGGCACCCCCGGGGGCTCGCGGTGTATGCCGCCGTGGCGAGGGCCGTCGAAGCGCTCGGCCCCGCAGAGGTCACGGTGTCGAAGAGTCAGATCGCCTTCCGGAGGCGCCGGGGCTTCGCCTACGTGTGGCGCCCAGGACAGTACGTGAAGAGCGACGTCCCTGCGGTCCTGTCTCTCGCACTCCCCCAGGAGCTCGCGTCGGCGCGCTTCAAGGACGTCGTCCACCCGTCCGCGGGGGTGTGGATGCACCACCTCGAGCTCGACGAGCCCGCGCAGGTCGACGACGAGGTATGCGGGTGGTTGCGCCTCGCGTTCGAGCTCGCCGAGTGAAGGCAGGAAGCCCCTACGCCGCAGCCCCCGCTGTCACGAACCGACGGCCGCCCGCAGGGCGCGGTAGGACGCGAGCAGTGCCTCCCGCTCCTTCGCGAGCAGCGGGCTGGCGAGGTCGCGGCCCGACCGCACCCACGCGTCGGAGTGCTCCATCGCGAGGACCCGCTGCCGCGCCGCCTCCCGCACGGTCTCCCCCGGCACGTCGTAGACGTAGGAGTAGAGGCTCACGAGAGAGTCGACGAGCGGCTCCTCCTCGCCGACGAGGCCGTACTGGTGCTCCCGGTGCAGCCGCCACCACTCCACCTCGCGCCGAGCCGCCTCGACCGGGTCCAACCCGTGGTCGACCCCTCTTAGCGCGAGCGCGTAGAAGCGGCGCATGTACTCGCGGGCGGCATCGGCGTCGTTCTCCGGGTAGGGGGCCCACTTCTGGTTGGCCCGCAGCACGTAGTAGGCGCCCTGCACCGTGCGGATGCGTCCCATGCCGAAGCCCTCGTGCACCATCACGTACGCCGCCTTCAGAAAGGCCCACCACTCACGGCGGTAGTACGACACCCATGCGTCGGTCTCCGCGTTGCCCACCGCCTCCGGGTCGAAGGTCCACGGTCCCCGCTGACTGCTCACCGTCCCACTATGGCGCGTCACCAGACCGCGTCCGAGGGGTACGAGGAAGCCAATGATCTCCTCCTCGCCGCGCGGCAGCGCCGGCCCTCGGTGACGGAGCGGATCACCTCGAGAGTCCCTGTGCGCAGCGCCGTGTGCCCCGACCCGAAGCGGAGACCCAGCATGGCCGTGCAGACACCGGTGCGACACCGCAGGCCCTACCGCGGAGCGCACCTCATCACCCGCCTCATCGGGCCCCTGACCATCGCGGCACTCGTCGTCGCGTTCGCCCTCCTGTGGGTGGCGGCTCGGCCTGCCGGTGACGTCGGACCCTTCATCGGGCAGCTCATCGGCGCGGAGGGCGTGCTGCTCCTGTCGGTCGGGCTCGTCCTCATCAGCACGCTGCGCTGGGTGGAGCAGTTCTTCGACGGCGTCGACAAGGCGGCGGTCTGGCACCGGAGGGTCGCCATGACGGGCACCATCCTCATCGGCGTGCACATCGCCACGACGGGCAACCCCAACGCCACCCAGCTCGGCCCGACGCTCGGCACCATCGGCATCGTCGGCCTCGCCACCCTCACCGTGTGGGCCATCGCCCCGCGCTGGCGCTCGATCACGCCTCGACCGCTGCGGACGCCGGTCGAGCGCGTCATGTCGTCGGCGCCGGTGCGGCATGTCGGGCGCTGGGTCGGCAGCTACGGTCTGTGGCGCGCCTTCCACCGCCTCACCGGCATCTTCCTCGCGTTCGGCTTCGTCCACGGGCTCATGGACTCCTCCGTCTTCGGCTCGCAGCTGCTGCGCTGGTCCTACGTCGTGGTCGGCGGAGTCGGGCTGGCCTTCTACCTCTACCGCGAGCTGCTCGCGCGGCGACTCGCCCACACGCATGACTACGAGGTGTCCTCGGTCGAGCCTATCGACGATGCTGCCTTCGAGATCTGGCTGCGCCCGCTCGGGGAGCGCTTCTCCTTCCGCCCCGGACAGTTCGCGCTCGTCAACCTCGAGGCTCGCGACGGCTGGCACCGGCACCCCTTCACGATCGCAAGCGGCCCGCAGGAGAGAGAGATTCGCGTCACCGTGCGCGCGCTCGGCGACTTCACGTCGAGCATCGGCGAGCTCGTCGAACCCGGCATGCCGGCCGTCATCAGCAGCCGGCAAGGGCACTTCGACTACACCCGCGGGACCGAGCACCAGGTCTGGGTCGCCGGAGGGATCGGGGTCGCGCCGATGCTCAGCTGGCTGCGTTCAGCCGAGGTGGGGGCCCTGCCGCAGCGCGTCGACTTCTTCTACACCGCGCGTGGGCCGGCTCCCCTCGCCGACGAGGTCGCCCACCTCGCTGCCCACCACGACGAGCTGCACCTGCACGTCATCGACACCGAGACCTCGCCGCGGCTGACGGCGGTGCAGGTGCTCGAGAGCGCCGGCGTCGACGCCCACATGCTCTCGGCCTTCCTCTGCGGGCCGGAGCAGATGGTGAGCGCCATCCAGCGCGATCTCGTCCGCGCCGGGGTGAAGCCGGCCAACATCCACCGCGAGTTCTACAACCTGCGCTGAGGGGCGCTCGGCCCCCCGGGAGTGGGTGCGGCGGGCGCCGGGGCTGTGCCGAGGTCGGTCGGCAGCTCGACGCGGAAGACGGTGCGACCCGGTCTCGAGTCGACCGTGATCCGGCCGCCGTGTCGCGCGACGACGTGGTGGCACGTGCCCAGCCCGAGGCCGGCGCCCTCGCCCGGCGGCTTCGTCGTGAAGAACGGATCGAAGACACGCGCCTGGTCGGCGGCCGGGATCCCCGGGCCGTCGTCCTCGACCTCGACGACGACTCCCGCGGCCTCCTTCGCCGCGCGCAGGGTGATCGTGCCGTGGCCGCCAACGGCGTCGAGGGCGTTCTCGAGGAGGTTGGTCCAGACCTGGTTCAGCTCGCTCGCGTACGTGCCGACGCGCGGGAGGTCCGGCGAGTAGGCGCGTTCGACGTGCACGCCCGGCGGCATACGGTGGCGGAGGAAGAGGAGGGTGTCCTCGAGACCCTCGGTGACGTCGACGTTCTGGACGGTCGCCTCGTCGAGGTGCACGTAGGACTTGAGGGCCGCGACGGTCTCGGAGACGCGGGTCGCTCCATGCCCGATCTCGACGAGCAGGGAGCGCACGGTGACGGACGTCGACACCCATCGCACGAGCGACGGCATACGTTCGGGTCCGAAGTCCTCTTCCAGCCGGTCGAGCTGCGCGGGACCGAGCCCCAGCGCTGCCACCGTGGACGCCTGCTGCCAGGCCTGGCCGATGCCGTGATTCTCGAGCCAGGCCCCCCGCCGCGTCCTCGGCGTCAACGCGCGTCAGGCCGTCAGCTGTCGGCGGCTGGTGCACGGCCTGCTCGATCTGCTCGGTCACGGCGTCCAGCCTCGCCTGCTGCCCCTCCGAGAGGTCCGAGCGCTCGAGCTCGAGGCGGGCCTGCGTCGATCTATCGAGGAGCTCAGTCAGCTGGCTCGCACTGCGCACCACCGCGGCGACGGGGTTGTTGAGCTCGTGGGCGATCCCTGCGGCCAGGGTGCCGAGCTGGGCCATCCGCTCGTTGTGGTGGACATGCGCCTCGAGTGAGCGCCACCGCCGGGTCAGCGTGTGCAGGATGACTCTCGCGGCAGTCGGGCTGACGTGCAGGAGCGAGACGACCTGCTCATGGTCGAGAGCCAGCAGGTGAGTGGGGCGCGTGGCACGCACCGAGGCCAGCCGCGTCGTCTCCTCGAGGAGCGCCATCTCGCCGATGACCGTCCCCGGTGCGTCGTGCGTGTCGATCTGGACCTCGTGGCCGTCGACGAGCTTGACGACCTCGATCTCACCGCGATGCAGGACGAAGGCACGGTCGGCAAGGGCGCCCTCGTGGAAGAGCACCTCGCCTGCTTCGAGATCCACCTCGTGCACCATCTCGCACAGCCGCGTGAGGTCGGCGGCGTCGAGATCGGCGAAGAGGGGCACCATGCGGAGGAACCCTCGGTAGTCAGCGGGTTCAGGACCCTGCTTCGTCTCTTGCTCGCGGCCCACCCCTTGATTATCCGACCGGTTCGGCTTGTCGCTGGTGCTCCCGAGAAGCGGCACGCTTCCTTCCGTGACCGAGGCCTGAGGGCGCGGCAGTGCGCCGCCCGAGGGTCGCCCTGCTCTTGCCCGATCAGGCGGCTCAGTCGGACCTACGCCTGAGGGCGATCTCCCGCTTCGGCGAGGCGGTCGCGACTCAGATATCGAACCGGCTTGCCGAGAGACTCCGCATAGGCGATCTCGCGTCGGGTCGACTCACCTAGGTAACCGCCCGGATCGACGATGTACACCTCGTCAGCCATGCGAATCTTCTGGAAGTGCACGCCACCGAGCCGCCCCTTGAGGTCCCGGCGGTCGGCCGTCCAGTCGTAACCCGGAAGATCGGGCAGGCTGAACATTCCGAGGCTGATGACGACACAACCCTCCATCGTGAGCCGCTGGTTGACCTGCGCGAACTCAGCCTCGAACCTGGTCGAGCCGCAGAGCGTGATGACCTTCGCCTCACCCACGGCCGTCCGCGGCGCCTGTTGGTCATCCACGAGGTTCATGATCGCCCACTGGCGGCCAACGCTGTCGCCCGCCCCCGGACGTCGAGGACCGAGGCCACCCACGCGTGCGGCGCGGACAATGGTGGGGACCAGAACGGAGGCCCACCATGCAGACTCGCCCATTACCGTCCGCCCCCGACGCACGCTCCCCCGCAGGAGCAGAGATCCGACACCTGATCGAGTCAGAGACCGGCGGCATGATCCACTCCACCGTCCCGCCAGGGCAGGTGAACCGGGCGACCGTCCATGCCACGGTGAGCGAGTTCTGGCATGTCCTCTCCGGCCAAGGCCAGATCTGGCGACAGGACGACACTGGTGAGGAGACGACTCCTCTGACCGCAGGCGTGTCCATCGAGATCCCGGTCGGGACCGCATTCCAGTACCGCTGCACCGGCCCTGGCCCACTCAAGTTCCTCTGCATCACCATGCCGCCCTGGCCCGGTGACCACGAGGCAACCGTCCTTGACGGGCCCTGGCAACCGACTGCTCCAACACCCGAGGTGACCCTGCTCCCCGAGCCGGTGCGTCGAAGCACCGCCTGAGGGGCGTGGACGAGGCGACGTTCTCTGGTCGCGCCACCCTCGACGGTGCTACCTTGCGCGGATCGGGGCCGATGCAAAGGTGTGCACCTGATGGAGGAGGGCGCTCATGTCGCTCAAGCGCTGGTCGAGAATGCCCGTCGCGATCCTTGCCTCACTGGTGGTGATCGCTGCTCCCCAGCTGGCCTGGGCGACAACGCCAAGCCCGACGAGCACCGTGGACTAGTCGAACGACGTGCCTGCACAGAGCTATTTGGGGACCGTCGAACAACAGGCGCAGACCTTCACGGCAGGCCGCGACGGCACGCTTGACCGCATAGAGGCACAGGGCTTCCGACTGAGCGGCTCCAGTGCTCTCTTGTCGGTCCAGATCACCGCCGTCGACGGCTCCGGCGTCCCCGTGGGTGCCCCCCTCGGCGTCGGGTCTGCGGACATCGCGACGCTGCCGACATTGGCCGGCGACCCGGCCGGCGGCGGCTGGCTCTCGGTGGACATCATCCCCCCGGTCCACGTCCACGCAGGCACCCGGTACGCCATCGTGCTGCCGGCGACCAGTCCCTTCAGTTTCCTGTGGTCGCTGTCGGTCGGGGACACCTACCCTGCCGGAGCGGGGTCACCGTCCCTGGGCCAGGCCTACGACTACCTCTTCCGGACGTTCGTTCTCACTCCGGAGCCAGTGGCCACCTGCGAGGGGCGGGACCCCACCATCTACGTCAAGGACGGGATGGTGATCGGCGGCCCGGACGCAGGGCAGCCCTACACCGGCACGCTGCGAGGAAGCACCGCAGCCGATGTCATCCTCGGCACGAGCGGAGCCGATGTCATGTCCGGCGGCAACGGCGATGACCTCATCTGTGGCGCGGGTGGGGCCGACGTCATCAAGGGCGGCAACGGCATCGACGTCTTGATCGGCGGGGACGGCCCGGACCGGCTCGACGGCGGCAACGGCAACGACGTCCTGACGGGCGGGGTCGGCGCCGACACCTTCATCGGCGGTCGGGGAGCGGACACCGTGACCGACTACTCCCCCAGCGATGGCGACACGCAGCGAAGCATCCCCTGAACCACGCCATCGTGCGTCACACCGTCTCCGGAAGCGCCGTGGCCGAGCCGTGCAAGCGTCGACGGGTATGGTCACCGAAGGAGGTGTGGCTATGGAATCGACGTCGTTGTCGTCCCTTGCCGACGCGCAGCTCGAGGCCGCTCGTGGTGCCGCGAGCGGCAGGTCGGCTCAGACCATCCACGGAGGTCATGACCGTTCGTTGCGCGAGACGGTGATCGCCCTCGTCTCGGGTTCCACGCTCTCCGAGCATGAGAGCCCCGGCGAGGCGACCCTGCAGGTCGTTCAGGGTCGCGTTCGGCTGAGCAGCGGCGAGGACACCTGGGAGGGCGCGGTCGGCGATCACGTCATCATCCCTGGCGCCCGGCACTCGCTGACCGCGCTCGAGGACGCGGTGGTTCTGCTCACGGTCGTCAAGCCGATGCCACCAGAGGGCGCCTGAGGCCCCAGCGCCCATCGCACGCCTAGGTCGTGAGCCACTCGGCGTAGAAGAGCGCGAGGCCTGCCGTGATGCAGATCCCGGCGATGATCCAGAAGCGCGCCACGATGGTGACCTCGGACCACCCCACCATCTCGAAATGATGGTGGAGCGGGGCGATCCGAAAGACTCTCCGGCCGGTGAGCTTGAAGCTCGCCACCTGGATGATGACCGACGCAGTGACGATGACGAAGAGGCCGCCCAGCACAACGAGCAGCAGCTGCGTGTGGGTGAGGATGGCGAGTCCGGCCAAGGCGCCGCCGAGGGAGAGCGAGCCGGTGTCGCCCATGATGATCTCGGCCGGCGAGGCGTTCCACCAGAGGAACCCGAAGCAGGCACCGCCGATCGCGCAGGCGATGACCGCGAGGTCGAGCGCGTCGGCGACGTCGTAGCATCTGGGTCCCGGTGCCACCGAGCAGCCTTGGTTGTACTGCCACATGGCAATCAGCGTGTACGCCCCGAACACCATGACCGAGGCTCCGGTGGCCAGGCCGTCGAGGCCGTCCGTGAGGTTCACGCCGTTGGAGGCCCCCGCGATGAGCACGCCGGCCCACGCGATGACCAGGAGCGCCGCCACCACCGGACCGGCGAAGGCGAGGTCGACGGCGGTGTCCCTGACGAACGAGACCGCCGTCGATGCCGGTGACTGCCCCTGCTCGTTGGTCACCAACAACGCGGCCAAGGTGAAGATGACGGTGACCAGCGCCTGCCCGATGAGCTTCTGTCGTCCCGTCAGGCCGAGGCTTCGCTCTTTGCGGATCTTGGTGTAGTCGTCGAGGAACCCCACCAGTCCGAGCCCCGTGAGGAGGAAGAGCACCAGCAGGGCGCTGAGAGAGATCCCGTTGTGGATCACCGTTAGCGCCCCGGTGCCGGTCAGCAGCGCCAGCACGGCGTGTGAGCCGAAGTAGCCGACGAACGCCGCTGCGATGATCACCGCGCCACCCATGGTGGGCTTCCCGCGCTTGACCTGGTGGTGGGCCAGGTCGTCATGGATGAACTGGCCGTAGCGACGCCGGACCAGCAGGGCGATGAAGGGCTTCGTGCAGAGCAGCGCAACGGCCATCGAGATGCCGCCAGCAAGCAGGACGTTGATCATGTGAGCTCTTGGCAGTCCTTCATCAGGGGGGTCGGCGACGGCGGCTTCACAGGGGCGGGCCGAGACCTGCCCCATGGCCACATCGGCGACCAACCCTAGGACAGCGGCGACGCTGATCCTCCACCGGACAGGGCATGCTTCGGGATGGCAGCGGCGCAGGAGGGACAACACGCCATGTACGCGTCCTCGCTCGCCTCAGTGACGCCTCACGTCCGCGAGGTCTTGCTGTCCGGGCCCGTCGCGAGCGCCCGGGCGACACGGGCCTCGAGCGCCTGTGGATAGGGCTGCAGGCCGTTCGGCAGCTGCGCGGCCTGTCCGCTGAGAACGGCGTCGAGTCCAAGCAGCATGATCGCCGCGAACGGATCGAAGAGCTGGGGAGCAGCAATCCCGAGCCCTGCTGCGAGGTTCACCAGGCTGCCGCGGTTGAGCAGGTAGACCTGCCGACGGTCGAGCTCGTAGCGATCGAGATGCCGTCGGATCGGCGTGCGCGGATGACGGTCGAGCCAGTCGACGTCGATCTCGCGGTCACTGTGGCCGACGTTGACGAGGATGGCGCCATCAGCGACCTCCGACAGCTGCTGCTCGCCCAGCACGCCGTCGAAACCTGTGGCAGTGATCACCACACTCGCCGTGCGCAGCGCCGCGTCCATCTCGGCAACCCGGCATCCGTCGTGCCGCGCCTGGACGAGACGCACCGGGTCGAGGTCGACGACTGTCACGACGGCGCCGAGGTCGCGCGCCCGAGCAGCGACTCCCTGTCCCACCGGTCCGAATCCGACCACGACGACCTCGCGCCCGTAGAGCGCCAGGCCCGTGATGGCAGTGAACGCGGGCCACGTCTCGACGCCGACGTGGTGGCGGTTGTGGATCAGGTTCTTGAGCGCGATCCCGTTCCAGTCGAGCACGGGGAACGGGATGTCCAGCCCGTCGAGGCGGTGCAGCCCCGTCGTTGTCGCCTCGAGCGCCCCGGCAGGCCGGTGGCTTGCAGCAGCAACGCCGGCAATGAGGTCGCCGCCCATGTCGCACAAGGCATCTGCCGGTTCGCTGACGAGCCAGGCCAGCGACTCGCCCAGCTCGCCTGCGCTCATGCCGGCACGCGCCCGGACCTCGACACCGATCGACATGAGGTGAGCGACCGTGCGGTCGTCGGTGCTGTCAGGGTTGCACGGCGCCAGTCGCACTCGAGCCCCGGCTGCGACGAGGGGCGTGAAGATCGGGATCGTGTCGGCAAGGATGTGCTGGCGACACGCAACGGTGCGACCGCTGAAGTCCGAGGCCGCCACCTCTGAACCGAACGCAGTCGTGATCGGTGTCGTCCACGCGATCCACTCGAGCTCGGCAGGGTCCATCGACCAAGTACACCAGTGAAGGGGCCGGAGCCAGGCCCACTTGCACGAGCTCGCGCAGCCTCCGTTCGCTCTCGATCAGCGACCTGGCGGCGCTCACAGCTCCTTGCGAAAGTGCACGTCGGCAGACGTGGGCGTGGGAACGCCCTCCCACCGCAAGATCTCGTGATACCCATGACGCTCATAGAACCCAGGCGCCTGGAAGGTGAACGAGGTGACGAAGACGTGAGTGCAGCCGCGGGTGCGCGCCTCGTCCTCGAAGGCCGCCAGTAGCCTGGCGCCGAGGCCCTCGCCGCGGACGCGCTCCGACACCCACGTCATCCCGATGCCGGCCGCGACACCCCAGGTCCAGCCGCTCAGGCCAGCGGCGAGAACCCCGCCGTCATCGACGATCTGCACCGTCAGCTCACGCGCTGGGGCGACACCTTCAGTGGCAGCGGCGTTCACCGTGTCGAGCTCGTCGGACAACCGTCGGTCGAGCTCGGGCACGCCCTCTGCCACCAGGGTCTTGAACGGAGCCTCGGGCTCGGTTGCCTGGTTCGACGAGGAGGTCACAGGCCCGAAGCCTGCCATGAGCAGCCCCCTCGGGTGCAGTCTGCGCTTGCGCCACTCGTCATCAACGCGGCGAGGGGCCCGGCAATCGCACGCCCGGAGACGTCGCGCACCCGGTCGCTCTTGCGCGCCGACGGGCGCGACACTGCGACAGCCACTACAGTCGGGCACCGCCGGCGCCGCAGGACGGCGGGAGCGGCACCAACAGGGTCTGACGGGGGACGACACATGCATCGACGGTCGGTGTGCACGATGATGCTCGGGGCCCTGGCCCTCACCGGATGCACGTCGGGCTCCACGCCGACGGTGCCCGAGATGGACGCGCCCAGCCGGGCTCACGCCTTGTGGCAGAACCGGACTCCCTACGTCGGCGACAACTCCGAGGTCGCGGCGCTCACCGCCAACGCCGGCTTCGGCGGCATGGGCACGCACACGATCGCCCTGTACACCACGTCCCGGCCGTATGTCGCGACCGTGGCCTACGACTCCCTCTCCAAGCCGTTCGACACCGTCGACTTCACGACGCCCGTCACGCTGCTCCTCGGCACCGTCGCGAACCTCGACCGCGTCGAGGTCAGATCCGGCACCGACACCTTCTCGCTCACCTCGGAGGAGGCCAGCGCCAAGCTGGGCTTCGACGTCAAGGACCTGGGTCGTGACGAGGCAAAGCTGACCGCCTACCTCCAGTCCGTCGACGACTGAGCCGGGCTACGGTGGATTCGCCCACCGCTTCAGTGCCGACACCGATCGAGGAGTGCGCAGTGCCGCTCACACGGATCCACAACTTCTCCATCTCCCTCGACGGATTCGCCACGGGCGAGCCGCAGTCCGCCGAGGCACCGTTCGGCCACGCCGGGCAGCGCCTCCACCAGTGGATGATGGCGACCCGCTACTGGGCTGCCGACGGCACCACCGGCGTCGACGACGCCTTCGCCGAACGCCACACCCCCGGCATCGGCGCCGAGATCATGGGCGCCAACAAGTTCGGCCCGCCCGGGTGGCACGACGACCCTGACTGGAAGGGCTGGTGGGGCCCGAACCCGCCCTTCCACACCCCCACTTTCGTCCTCACGCACCACGCGCGACCCCCGCTCGAGATGGAGGGCGGCACGACCTTCCACTTCCTCGAGGCCACGCCGGCCGAGGCCCTCGCAACGGCCCGAGAGGCCGCCGGCGACCAGGACGTGCGTATCGGCGGTGGCCCCACCGTCGTGCGCGACTTCCTCGCCGCAGGCCTCGTCGACCACATGCACCTCGTCCAGGTGCCCATCGTGCTCGGCCGCGGCGTGCGCCTCTGGGACGGCCTGGAGGCCGTCGAGCAGGCCTTCGACGTGGAGGCGGTCTCCTCCCCCAGCGCCGTCACGCACCTCACGTTCACCCGCAAGGCCCCCTGACCCTCAACGGCACAAGGGAATTCGCCGGTCACAGGAGACCACCCGCGGACGCAGGGAACGTCACGGCATACGTCTGCGTTGGACATTGACCAGTTTGTCTCGCCGCTCTGGAGGGCTCGCATGTCCCACGTCGCCACCGTCACCGCGCTTCCGCCCCTCTCCGCCCAGGCGGACCGCCTCGTCGAGCTCGGGGTCCACGACCTCGCCGGCATGCCGGCTGCCGCCGTGCGCTCGCTCGCTCGCAGTGCGCCCTCCTCCGACGGACTCCTCGTCCTTGCCGAGCCCACCGTTGCGCCGTCGGCGCTCGCCCCGCTGCTGCGCCTCGGGGATCGGGGCGGCTTCGTCGTCGAGGACATGACCGACGTCGACGCATTCGCTCCGATCGACCGCGTCGGCCTCCCGAGCGGCCCCGGCTATGTCGTGACCGGGATCGAGCGCGGCGACGAGATGAGCAACTGGACTCCCGACGAGGCGCTGCAGCGCATCACGGAGGCCGGCCGCACCCCGCTCACCCTCGCCGAGGGCATCCACTGGGCGCTCCAGGTGCCGGGGGTCCTCGAGCGCAACCTCTGCTTCATGACCATCGGCTCGCGCCGACGTCGACCCGACGGTCGGCTCGACGCGCGCACCCCCGCACTCTGGATCAGCAACGGCACCGGGCGCGACGGCCGAGAGCGACGCGGCGCCCCCAAGGTCGGCTGGTGCTGGGCACGCAACCGGCACACGTGGCTCGGATTCGCCTCTGCGGCAGACCGACTCGCGATCTGAGCCCGTCGGCACCCATCGGCGACGGGCATCACCAGCGCTGGTGCACGTCCTCCGCCCACCCGAAGATCCCGTCGACGGCCACGTCGCCGACGCGCCCCGCCCACGTGCCGAAGCACTGGTGCGTCCGCGAGGCGATGACGCCGAGCTGGGTGACCGAGCGGCGAACGTGCTCTGGATGGAACGTCAGCTCCACCGAACCGCCCTGGATCCGCCACGGCGCCAGCCAGTCGTCGGAGGAGTAGCCCCACCGGAGCTCGTCGCTGATCTTCGTGAGCGCCCCGTCGACGACGACGGCGTTCTCGGTCACCCCCGTGCCCTGCGTCCATCTCCCCCCGACCTGGAGGCCCGTCACGCGGTCGCCGACGACACCTGAGCCAGAGCCCCAGTTCCACGAGATCGCGTACGGCCAGCGCCCGCGGCCGTGGTCAAGGGTCGCCCAGGCGGTCCCCTCTTCGATCGCGTATGCCGTGCCGTCCACGCTCAGTCGGCCAACCGCCGGGCGGGCCGGGTCCTTGACGGTGTACTGGAAGAGCCGGTCGCTCCAGGGCACGACGACGCCGAGCCGCTCATGGCCTGGCGGCAGCTGCGCGACGACGTCGAGCTCGACCCGCTCGGCTCGCGCGCGCAGCCTCGTCCCGCCGGGGGCGGGGTCGATGTCGACGCGGAGGCTCTGGGTCTGCGCGTTGGCCGGGCCGCCGTCGAGAGTGCCCGGCAGGGTCGTGCCACGGCCGAGGGGCGCGATCGCGTCGACGGCGATCTGCTCGCCCGAGCGGCGGTCGAGCACGAAGAGGGAGGGGACGGCGGCATACCCGATGTCGGAGACGACGACGGCGACGACGTGGGTCTCGAGCGCGACCGCCCAGTACTCCCAGCGCTTGTTGCGACCCCAGCCGACGCGGCCCCGGCCGATGCCGTCGGTGCGGTGCAACGGCGTGCGCGTCCAGCCGATGGCAGCCGGGTTGAGACGTCCGTCCGGCAGCGTGAGATCGACGGGCTCGGTGATCTCACGCTCGCTGGGCACGTGACCATCATGCTGCTAGCGTCACGTTGATCGTGACTGATCGGCAGGAGGTGAGACCCATGACGCAGGATCCGCAATGGGTGCTCCCCTCGAGTGCACGATCGCGCGGCTGAGGCAGTCGCGGGCGGGAGCGCCCTCCAGCCATCGCGCGAAAGGCACTCCCATGGACACCACCACTTCTCACCCTCAGAGCCACCCCTCGCCCGCCCGGGCGCTCGTCCTCGCCGGTGGCGGGGCCGCTGGCAATGCGTGGGAGCTCGGCGTCATCGCGGGCCTCTGTGATGCCGGGATCGACGTGACAGCGGCGGAACTCGTCGTGGGGACCTCCGCAGGGTCGACCGTGGCCGCCCAGATCACCAGCGGCAGCCGACCCACCGAGCTGTGTGCCGCCGTCCTCGCTGAGCAGCCACCGCCCCTGCGCTCGACCTGGACGTCTCCGACGGAACGGCCTCGGCGCGTTGGCGCGACATCGTCGCGGCGAGGCTGCCCAGCCGAGACTGGCCACACCAAGCGGTGCTCATCCCCGCCGTCGATGCCCGCACCGGGGGGCCGGTCGTCTTCGACAAACACAGCGGAGTCGACCTCGTCGACGCCGTCGCCGCCGGCACCTCGGCCATGACGCGCTACGCGATCGGCGAGTGCCGCTACCTCAAACGGCGGCTACCGACGCAGCGAGAACGCCGACCTCGCAGCACGGCGCGAGGTGGTGCTCGTGCTGTCACCGTTCGGCGGTCGCTCGCGTATGCCGGCCGGCTGGGGGATGGACCTCGCCACCCAGGTCGACGAGCTGCGGACGGCCGGCAGCAGGGTGCAGACCGTCTTCCCGGACGTCGGCGCAGGCGACGTCTTCGACGCCAACGCCCTGGATCCGTCGACCCGCCCGCAGGCCGCGCGAGGAGGCTACGAGCAGGGGCGAGCCCTCGCAGGACAGCTGGCCGACTTCTGGGCTGACCCCCGGCGCCCACCTTCGGCGCAGACCTCCACGCTGCCGGCCAGGAACGCCGCCCAGCGGCCAAGCGGCCCTGCGGCTCGGCTCAGCGGCGGCTGACGGCCAGGTACCGCTCGTCGGCGATGGCCTTACCCCAGTAGATCGGCTCGGGCAGGTGCGTGATGTGCACCTCGTCGCGGACGGCGCGGACCAGCTGCTCGGTCTGTGCCGCGGTGAGGCCGGCCCCCGTGGCCCAGGACCCTTCGACGAGGACGGCGACGCCGCCGGGCCTGAGCAGCGCGACCCAGCGCGACAACGCCTCCTCAGGGTCGTCCATTGCCCACAGCACATGGCGACTGAGCACGACGTCGTACTCCCCCGCGGGCAGCGGCGGGTCGCCCGCGTCGGCGACGACGAAGCGCGCCTCCGGCACCTTGGCGCGGGCCCGCTCGACCATCTCCGGAGAGAAGTCGAGACCGTCGACGACGTAGCCCTCGTCGGTGAGCAGACGGGTGAGTGTGCCTGTGCCACAACCGAGGTCGGCAACGCGAGCGGGTGCGTCAGGCAGGACGGACACCAGCAGGTCGCGCCAGGCCGCGCGGATCGTCGGGTCGGTCAGTCCGTGGTCGGGCTCGGTGTCGAAGGTGGCGGCGTGATCGTCCCAGGCGTTTCGCGTCATCGCGGCAGCGTATGCGCCTGCCCGGACAACGCATATCCCACCTCGGGTGCTCGCGTCTCGACCAGCCGACCCGGCCACGCCCCCCGGCTACGCGCCCAGGAGCTCGAGCTCCCTGCGGATCTCGACGTGGCGCGTCAGGAAGGCACGCTCGTCGAGCCGCTTGCGCCGAAGCCAGCCGGTGACCTCGGCGTTGCACTTGCTCGTGTTGCACGACCGGCACGCCGGGACCACGTTGTCGAGGGTGTAGCGCCCACCGCGGGAGATGGGCAGCACGCAGTCCCGCTGGAGCGGACCACCGGACGCCCCGCAGTAGGCACAGCCGCCCCACGCGGCCTGCAGGGCCTGCCACTGCGCGTCTGTGAGGTCGTGGTCGACGAGACCCATGCGACGCTTGCGGCGTCGGGCGGCCACCGCCTTGCGACTCCTGCTCACCACCACGTCGCCAGCGTAGGGGCGTCACGCCGCCGCTCGTCGGACGCTCGCCTTCGTGGGTCGGTGCCCTCTCGGTCGCGCGATCCGGTCAGAAGGGCATCGCGATGAACGGCGACGAGTAGGCGTCGTCGCCGGCGAGCTGCCGCTCGGCCTCCGCAGGGTCGATGCGATCCCGCTCGGCCGCGAGCAGCATCCCCAGCAGCCGCACGTCCCCTGCCGTCGGGATGCCGCTGACCTCCTCGTGGGCGAGGACCCAGGAGACGGCCGCGGTGATGCGGGCCTGGTCGTCGTACGGCTCGTACCACGTCGCATACGACTGCTCGGTGTCCTGGGGCCAGTTGCGCCGCGACACGGTCTTGATCGTCATCAGCCCGGCGTCCTGCCGTCGGGTCTCCTCGACGAGCGCCTCGTATGCCGCGCGGTAGGTGTCGTCGCGCCACAGCACCGGGTTGAGCGGGGTCAGCACGGTTGCGAACGGGTAGCGCCGCAAGGCCTCGAGGTGGGTCTGGGCGGCCTCGCTGCCATGGCCGGTCACCCCGACCGCACCGACGAGCCCCTCGTCCATCGCGCGAACCGCCGCCTCGAGGGCGCCGTCCGGACCGGTCGCGAGGTCCAGCTCGGCGAGGTCGCCGATGGCGTGCAGCTGCAGCAGGTCGACCGTGTCAGTCTGGAGCCGCTCCAGGGAGGCGTTGATCTCGCGCCAGGCCGACTCGCGATCACGCTGGCCCGTCTTCGTCGCGAGGAAGATGCGGTCGCGGATCTGCGGCATCCACGGGCCCAGCCGCAGCTCCGCATCGCCGTAGCTGGCGGCCACGTCGAAGTGGTTGATCCCCCCGTCGAGGGCCTCCTGGACCGACGCGTCCGCGACATCCTGCGTCACGTCGCTCAGCGCCGCCGCGCCGTAGATGAGCACCGAGCTCTGGTGTCCGAGCCGACCAAGTCTTCGCATCTCCACGACAACCACCTTGTGTCACACGACCTGACCTCGGCAACCCCTCCCGTGTCACAGTCGTCACAGGCTGAGGTGGAGGTCCCTGCCGAGGATGCCCCCCAGCCGCGCAGCCTCCTGCCGGAGGGCCTTCTCGGGCGCCGGCCGAGGATCGCGCCAACTGACCGTGAGCTCGTCACCCTTCCGCGCCCACGAGCCGCGGACGACACCGCCCGCGACGACCGGGTTCGCCTTGCGGGTCATGGCGTCGCGCTGCGCCGGTGGAGTGACGTGCACGTCCTTCGTGCCGGGCCCCATCACCCACTGGTCGTGCCCCGGGAGGAAGCGGACGACGTCGGACGGCTCCGCGGCCACGAGGGAGTCGACGTCCTCGACGAGCACGTATGCCGTCATGCCCTCGACGTCGACCGTGGCCATGCGGTCTGCGAGCCCTGAGATCCAGCGGTCGAGGCGTTTGCGGCCGGCGCTCAGGCCGTTGCCGAGCCAGTAGTGGAGGTGGTCGGTCGTGGCCGGCCCGTAGGTGCGGAGGTATGCCGCGACGGCGCGTGGGCCGGCGTCCTCGAGGTCGGGGATCCCCGTCCACCGCGGGTTGGTGTCGAGCCGCTGGAAGGTGTGCTGCCCGTCGCGTGGCGGGCCGAAGCTCATGTCGCCCTGCCACGTCAGTGGCTTGATGAGCGTGCCAGCACCCTCGTCGAAGACGGCGCCGAGGTGGCGGTATGCGTGCCGCTGGGTCAGCGCGTCACCGAGCTCCCGGATCGTCAGAGGCCCGTCGCTGAGCGCATCACGCACCGCGGCTCGGAAGGCGGGCCAGTCCTCCGGCGTCAGCCGGTAGTACTCCACCCAGCTCGGCAGCTCCCACTGCCGTCCCGCCGCACGGAGTGCCAGGTAGATGCCGCCGTCGACCGGCGAGAGGTAGTGCATCGACCCACGGAACGCGAACGCCTTGATCACCGACCCGTCCACGAGTGCCTGCGCGAGGTCGCCGGGGCGGCACGTCGTGCTGCGGGTGCACACCGCGAGGTCGGCCAGCGACTCGTCCATCGAGAGCACGGCCCCGAGCCGGTGCACGACGTCTGGAGCCGACGACGGACCGAGCGGGTCGAGCAGCTGACGGTTCAGACGCCAGGCCAGAGCCTGCGCCCACGTGACCGTGCCCTCGGGTGATGTCATCCCAGCATCGTGACACCGGGCAGGCGACCAGTGGGCATCCTCCGGCGTCGAGAAGTGAGCACTCGACCGGAACGTGGCGTCGAGTGCCCAGATCCCCACACCTCAGACCGTCGAGTAGTGAGCACTCGACCGGAACTTGGCGTCGAGTGCCCAGTTTCCTGCGGGGGACAGCCTTCGCGCCCTACATTGCAGTCATGGCTGACATCGTGCTGGGTCTCTTCGCAATCCTGGCCGGGGGCGTCATGCTCTTCGCCGGGCAGTTCGTCCTGCGCCTCATCCTGCCGATCTGGGGTTTCTTCGCCGGATTCGCTTTCGGGGCAGGCCTGTTCGCTGAGCTGGCCGATGAGCGCTTCCTCGGAACGGTGCTCGGCTGGGTGAGCGGCTTCGTCTTCGCGCTCATCTTCGCAATCTTCGCCTACCTCTACTACGCGGTCGCGGTGATCCTCGCCATGGCCGCCTTCGGCTTCGCCATCGGCGCCGGCCTCATCTCCGCGCTCGGGATCGACTGGAACTGGGTCGGCGTGCTCGTGGGCCTCGCGTTCGGAGCCGCGCTGGGCGTCGTGGCCGCCTTCGGCAACATGCCGATGATCGTGCTCGCCGTCGCCAGCTCCATCGCCGGAGCCGTCAGCATCGTCGGCGGACTCATGCTGCTCTTCGGCACGCTCGACTCCGCCACCCTGACGCGGAGCAGCTTCAGCGCCGCGATCCAGTCGGGGTGGTACTGGTACGCACTGCTCCTCGTCCTCGCCGTCGTCGGCATCGTCGCCCAGACCCGGCAGCGCCTGGCCATGCGACGCAGCATCAACGAGGCGTGGTACGCGGAGCGCTCCGCGGTTGTCTGAGGCACGTCCCCACGCCCCCGAGGCGGTCAGGCGCCCCCTGCGCTCATCAAATCTGCGACAGCCGTGGCAGTCTCTCCCGGCGCCGAACCGGGACCTTCTCCCCTTCTGCACCCACGGGGTCGGCCCCACACTCGGCAGTGAGGCGGCGGCCCGAGAGAGTCGCCCCGGAGACGAAGGCTGGGACAGGCCATGCGGCGTCACGTGGAGGTGCACCAGCGGGGACGGGACGTCGATGAGCCGAGGACAGCTCGCGGTGACGGCACGAGCCGGAGGCAGCGTCTCGAGCTCGCCGGTAGGTCGGTGCTCGGGGTGCTCGGTCTCACGATGGTCCTGCTCATGCTCAGCGCCGTCCTCATCGCGGTGCTGCTGCTCGCGTTCAACTGGCTCGTGTTCGGCATGGTGCTCGGCGGTCTCGGCGAGTGACTCCTCGGGCACGTCAGGAGCCGTCCACGTGTCGGTGACGGTTGAGCCGCAGCGTCGTCGGGTAGGACTCGGTGGTCCATGACACCGATCGAAGGAGCGCACATGTCGGATGACGAGAAGGTCGCCAAGGACCTCGTGGAGACCCTGAAGGACGGCGAGCGTGGTTTCGCCGCCGCCGCCGAGAAGCTGCGCGACAGCGACCGCGCCGAGTGGGCGGCGACGCTGCAGCGCCTGTCGGAGCAGCGCGCCGGCTTCCGCCGCGAGATCGTCGAGATGGGCCACGAGTACGGCGACGACGTCGACGAGAGCGGCTCCGTCGCCGCGACCCTGCACCGTGGGTGGATCTCGCTCAAGGACGCCCTGACCGGTGACGACGCGGGCAGTGTCCTCGGTGCCGCCGTCACGGGTGAGGACCACGCGGTGTCGGAGTACGAGAAGGGCCTCGAGAAGGACCTCAGCGCGGGCTTCCGCGAGGTAGTGACCCGTCAGCACGCCGCCATCGTGGCTGCGCGCAACGAGGTCAAGGCTCTTCAGATCGCCGACTGACATCGTCCGCCGGCCTCGTCAGAGGCAGCGACACGAAGCGAGCCGGTCAGCCCCACAGGGCTGACCGGCTCGCTCGCGTGACGCCGGGTCACGCGTAGAAGGCGGGCTTCTCGATCATCTCGACCGTGACGACACCGTCGCCCGTGAGTGCCTTGACACCGGCGTCGCACACGCAGGCGGCGGCATACCCGTCCCACGACGTCGAGCCGGAGTGCTGGCCTGAGGCGACGCCGGTGATCCACTCCTGGACCTCGGTGACGAAGGCGCCCCAGAAGCGGTCGTTGTGGTCGCGGGCGATGGTGTTGCGGTGGCCCGAACCGTCGCGCACCTCGATGGCGTGCTGGTCAGAGAGGCTGACGGTGCCCTTCTCGGCAACCGCCTCGCAGCGGATGTCGTAGCCGAACTGGCAGTTGACGAAGATCTCGTCGTCGACCCGCACGCCGGACGCGGTCTCGAGGATGAGCACGAGCGGGTCCTGGAGGTGCTCGAAGCGCAGCGACGTCTTCTTCGGCTTGTCGACGCGCGCCGAGACGAACTCCTCGCCGAGCAGCCAGCGCATCGTGTCGACCTCGTGGATCGCCGTGTCGTTGATCGCCATGTCCCACGTGTAGTGCTCGGGCACGGTGGGGTTGCGGTGCGCGCAGTGGACCATGAGCGTCTCGCCGAGCTCGCCCGAGTCGAGCAGCGCCTTCATCTCGCGATAGCTGCGGTCGAAGCGCCGCATGAAGCCGACGGTCACGAGACGTCGCCCACCTGCCTGCTCCGCTTCCATGATGCGCAGCGCGGCCGCAGCCGTCGGCGTCAGCGGCTTCTCGCAGAAGACGGGCTTGCCCGCGGCGATGCAGGCCAGCACGTCGACCTCGTGGGCGGGGCCGTAGCTGCAGATCATCACGGCGTCGACCTCGTCGGCCGCGATGAGGCTCGCCGAGTCGGGGTATGCCGTCGCACCGATCCGCGTCGCCACCTCCTTCGCCCGCAGCTCGTCGACATCGGAGACGGCGACGACGCGCCCTCCCGCGATGACGGTGTGGATGCGGTCGATGTGGGCCTGGCCCATTCCGCCGGGGCCGATCATGCCGATGCGCACGGTCATTGGTGTCACTCCTTCGTGATGAGGATGCTCGGGCTCAGGACGCTCAGCGCAGGCCGAGACCGACCGACGCGAGGTACTCCCGCGTCTGGATGGCGTTGGGCAGCGGGTAGGACGGGTCACAGGGATACATGTCCTGCTCGCACACGACGTAGAGCTCCTTGTCGAGGTCGGCCAGGGCCTCGATGAGCGACGGCATGTCGGGGGCACCGGCGGGCGGTGCGACCGAGCAGCCCTTGGCGACGGCGAGACCGAAGGGCCAGTCCTCGTCGTGGGCCTGCTTGACGAGAGCCTCGTCCATGGCCTTGATGTGGACGTAGGAGATGCGCTCGGGGTACTTGCGGCACAGCTCCATCGGGTCGCCGCCGCCGTAGACGATGTGGCCCGTGTCGAGGCAGAAGCCGACGTAGTCCGGGTCGGTCGCCTGGAAGACGCGGTCGATGTCCTCCGGCGTCTCGATGTGGCTGTCGCCGTGCGGATGCAGCACCATCTTGAGGCCGTAGTCCTCCTTCATGATGCGACCGAGCCTGTCAGCGTTGCTGATGTAGGCGTTCCACGCCTCCGTCGAGAGCACGCGGTCGTCGGTGAACTCCCACGTCTTGTCGTCGCGGAAGAGCGGCGGCAGGTGCACGATGTACTCCGCCCCGACGGCGGCATGCGTCTCGGCGATCTCGCGGAACGTCTTCTCCGTGTCGGCCCAGGCCTCGGGCTTGTGCAGGATGCCCCAGCCCGTGCCGGCAACGACGCGGAAGCCGCGCTTGTCCATCTCCTCCTGCAGGCGCCTCGGGTCCTTGGGGAAGTAGCCGAAGGGGCCCGTCTCCATGACCGAGAAGCCGGCCTCGGCCATCTCGTCGAGGGCGGTCTCCCAGTGGATCTGCTTGTCGTCCTCGGGGAACCAGACGCCCCACTGGTCAGGACACACGCCGATCGTCAGCTTGCTGTAGCGGGCATCGGTGTTGCGGGCCTTGGACGCGGCCATCGTTCGGTTCCTCTCGAAAGGTGTTGCAGTCAGGGGGTTCTAAGACATCTGGTGCTGGGGTCAGTCGTTCTGCGGGAAGCCGAGGTTGAGGCCACCGTGGCTCGGGTCGAGCCAGCGCGACGTGACGACCTTGCCGCGGGTGAAGAAGTGGACGCCCTCCATGCCGTGGGCGTGCGTGTCGCCGAAGAGGGAGTTCTTCCACCCGCCGAAGGAGTAGTACGACACCGGCACGGGGATCGGCACGTTGACGCCGACCATGCCGACCTCGACGTTGCGCTGGAACTTGCGAGCCGCACCACCGTCGTTGGTGAAGATGGCCGTGCCGTTGCCGTAGGGGTTGCTGTTGATGAGCTTCAGCCCCTCGTCGTAGGAGTGGACGCGCACGACCGAGAGCACCGGCCCGAAGATCTCGTCGTCGTAGAGCGACATGCCCGGCTTGACGTTGTCGAAGAGGGTCGGCGCGAGGAAGTAGCCCTCGCCGTCGGAGTCGTAGTCGTCGCGGCGGCCGTCGACGACGAGCGTCGCGCCCTCGGACACCCCGGCGTCGAGGTAGGAGGTCACCTTGTCGCGGTGCTGGGCCGTGACGAGCGGTCCCATGTCGCAGCCGCGCGTGCCGTCACCGGTCACGAGCTTGCCCATGCGGTCCTTGATCTTCGAGATGAGCTCGTCGGCGATGGGCTCCACGGCGACGAGGGCCGAGATCGCCATGCAGCGCTCACCCGCCGAGCCGAAGCCCGCGTTGACGGCGGCGTCTGCAGCGAGGTCGAGGTCGGCGTCGGGCAGCACGAGCATGTGGTTCTTCGCGCCACCGAGAGCCTGGACCCGCTTGCCGTGGGCCGTGCCCGTCTCGTAGACGTACTTCGCGATCGGGGTCGAGCCGACGAAGGAGACGGACTTGACCTCGGGGTGCGTGAGCAGCGCGTCGACCGCCTCCTTGTCGCCGTTGACGACCTGCATGACGCCGTCGGGCAGGCCGGCCTCCTTCCAGAGGGCGGCGATCGCCAGCGCTGCCGACGGGTCCTTCTCGGACGGCTTGAGCACGACGGCGTTGCCGCAGGCGATGGCCACGGGGATGAACCACATCGGCACCATGGCCGGGAAGTTGAAGGGCGAGATGACCGCCACGACCCCGAGCGGCTGACGGATCGAGTAGACGTCGACGTTGGTCGAGGCGTTCTCGGAGAAGCCGCCGCGCACGAGCGTCGGGATGCCACAGGCGAACTCGGCGACCTCGAGGCCGCGGGTCACCTCTCCGAGCGCGTCGGAGAGCACCTTGCCGTGCTCTGCCGTGATGAGGGCCGCGATGTCGTGCTTGCGCTCGTTGAGCAGCTCGCGGAAGGCGAAGAGCACTCCGGTCCGCTTGGCGAGCGAGGCGTCGGCCCACTCCTCCCAGGCGCTCGCGGCGCCCTTGACGACCTCGTCGACGAGGGACGCGGACGCGAGGTCGAGCACCCCGGTCTGCTCACCCGTCGCGGGGTTGTAGACGGGCGAGGTGCGCTCGGCGGTGCCGGTCCACGACTGGCCGCCGATGAGGTGGGTGATGCGGGTGGGCGTGCTCATGGGAGTTTCCTTTGCTGGCAGGCTGGTTCAGGGGTATGCCGCGTGGCGGGCTTCAGGGGGAGACGAACGTGGGCGGGGTGTCCCACTTGTCGAGGTAGGAGCGGATCGTGTCGCGCATGTAGGTGCTCGACTCGCGAGCGCGGTCCTCCCAGGCGAAGACGCACGAGGTGACGATGCCGTCGAAGCCGATGCGCTCGAGACCGGAGAAGAACTGGTCGAAGTCGACCTCGCCCTGACCGATGTCGAGGTGCTGGTGGACGGTGACCTGCGAACCCGGCGGGTTGACGATGTAGCGCAGACCCGATGACGCCGTGTGGTCGTAGGCGTCGGCGACGTGGACCATCGTCAGCAGGTCGCCGGCCTTGTCCATGATGCCGTCGCAGTCGTTGCCCTGGTGGAACGTGTGCGGCGCGCAGTAGAGGAAGGAGACGGTGGGCGAGTTGATGCCCCGGATGAGGTCGACCGCCCGCTTGCCGTCCTCCTCCCAGTCGTCCGGGTGCGGCTCGAGGACGAGTCGGATGCCCTCCTGCTCGAAGACCGGCAGCAGCTCCTCCATCGACCGCCAGAACATCCCCTCGCACACCGCGGCCTGGCGGGGGTTGCCGTTGAACTCGGAGTTCATCGTGTCGACCCCGAGGTCGGAGGCGATCTGGATGGCGCGCTTCCAGTAGCGCACGGCGGCCTGGCGCTCGTCCTCGTCGGGACCGGACCAGCGGAAGAGCGGCAGGACGGACGACACCCCCACGCCGGCGCTCGCCAGGGCCGACCGGAAGGCGGCCACCCCTGCGTCATCGACCCGCGGGTGGTTGAAGAAGGGGATGAAGTCGTCGCGCGGCGACAGCTCGATCCACTCGTAGCCGAGCTCGGCGACGAGGCCGGGCATCTCGAGCAGGGGTGTATCGCGGAACATGTAGGGGTCGATGGCGAGCTTCATGATGCTGACTCCGGAGTCGTCGGGGTGGTCGGGGCCACGAACGGGCGCTGCGTCGCCTTGTGGTCGAGGTACTCGCCGAAGGCGGCCTGGGTCGAGTCGAGCTCGGAGACCGCGCTCACGGGCACGTCCCACCACGACGCGCTGTCGGGTGCGTGGACGAGCGGGTCGGTCTCGACGTGGATGACGATCGGGCCCCCGTCGGCTCGAGCGGCCTTGGCCTCCTTGATCGCCTGCTCGAGCTCGTCGAGCGAGTGCACCTCGATGACATGGGCACCGAGCGACCGGGCGTTGGCGGCCAGGTCGACCGGCAGCACGTCACCGTCGAGGCGCCCCGACTCCTCGCCGCGGAAGCGGTAGCTCGTGCCGAAGCGCTGCGAGCCGAGCGACTCCGACAAGGATCCGATCGAGTGGAAGCCGTGGTTCTGCACGAGCACGACGATGACCTTGACGCGCTCCTGCACCGCGGTGACGAGCTCGGTCGGCATCATGAGGTAGCCGCCGTCGCCGACCATGGCGAAGACGTCGCGTGACTCGTCGGCGAGGCGGATGCCGATCGACGCCGGCACCTCGTAGCCCATGCAGGAGTATCCGTACTCGACGTGGTAGGCCTTGCGATCACGCACACGCCACAGCTTGTGCAGGTCGCCGGGCATGGAGCCTGCCGCGCAGAGCACGACGTCACGCGGGTCGGTGAGCTCGTTGACCGCCCCGAGCACCTGTCCCTGCGTGAGCAGGCCCTCGGCGAGCCGGTCGGTGACCTCTGCCGCGGGGTGGTAGGCGGCCTCGACGGCAGCATCCCACTGCGACCACAGCGTGTACTGGCGTGAGCGGTAGTCGTCGTCGACGGCATACCCCTCGAGGGCGGACGCGAGAGCGGTCAGTGCCTCACGGGCGTCGGAGACGACCGACAGACCCGAGTGCTTGCCCGCGTCGAAGCGCGCGATGTTGATGTTGACGAAGCGAACTCCGTTGCCCTGGAATGCGGTCCGCGACGCCGTCGTGAAGTCGCTCCAGCGCGTGCCGATCCCGATGACGACGTCGGCCTCGGCGGCGAGCGCGTTGGCGGCCGTCGTGCCGGTCGATCCGATGGCACCCATCTCCTGCGGGTGCCCGTGCGGCAGGGACCCCTTGCCGGCCTGGCTCTCGCCCACCGGTATGCCGGTCTGCTCGCACAGTGCCCGCAGCGCCTCCTCGGCGCCGGAGTAGTGCACGCCGCCACCGGCGACGATGAGCGGCCGCTTCGCGGACCGGATGACGGCAGCGGCGTCGGCGATGTCGACGGCCTCCGGCAGCGGGCGTGCGACCCGCCATGTGCGCGGGGCGAAGAGCTCCACCGGCCAGTCGTGCGCCTCGGCCTGCACGTCCTGCGGCAGCGCGATCGTCACGGCACCGGTCTCGACCGGGTCGGTGAGCACGCGCATCGCCGAGATGAGCGCGGACGGCAGCTGCTCGGGGCGGCTCACCCGGTCGAAGAAGCGCGAGAGCGGGCGGAAGGCGTCGTTGACCGTCACGTCGGCGGCATACGGGGCCTCGAGCTCCTGGAGCACCGGGGAGCTGACCCGGGTCGCGAAGGTGCCGGAGGGCAGGAGCAGCACGGGGATGCGGTTGATCGTCGCGAGGGCGGCGCCGGTCAACATGTTCGTGGAGCCGGGCCCCACCGAGGCGGTGCAGGCCCACGTCTGGAGGCGGTCCTTCTGGCGCGCGTAGGCGACGGAGGTGTGCACCATGGCCTGCTCGTTGCGGGCGAGGACGTACGGAAGGTGCTC
Organism: Humibacillus xanthopallidus; assembly: GCF_006716675.1. Classification (GTDB taxonomy): domain Bacteria; phylum Actinomycetota; class Actinomycetes; order Actinomycetales; family Dermatophilaceae; genus Humibacillus; species Humibacillus xanthopallidus_B. The sequence goes on from NZ_VFPM01000001.1 coordinate 1,412,786, forward strand.
CTCACCATCGGCGAGCTCGTTCTGGAGCAGCGCCTGGCCGATGCCGGCGACGTTGCCGTGGCCGAAGATGCCGAAGCAGCCGGCGAAGAGCTTTTGCCGCTCGCCGTCGCGCTCGCTCCACTGGTTGGCGAGGAAGCGCACCACGGCCTGGGCCACGGTGAGCCGGACCGTCCCGGTTGCCGGGGTCTGCGGGGTTGCGCTCGTCACTGAGCACCTCCAAAGGGGAGTCGGGGGTCGACCTGCTGGGTCGCCCAGGTGTCGCGCACCCAGCCGTGGGCCGGGTCGTCGCAGATGAGCCAGGACCGCTCCGTGCCGGGGCCGGCCATGACGTTGAGGTAGTAGAGGTCGTAGCCGGGGGCCGCCATCGCCGGGCCGTGCCAGCCGTGCGGCACGAGGACGACATCCCCCGAGCGCACCTCGACGAGCACGTCGATCGGACGCTCGTCGGTGCCGTAGACCCGTTGGTAGCCCACGGGATCCGTGCCAGCGGCCGCCGGTGACCCCGCCTCGGGCGCCACCTCGAAGTAGTAGACCTCCTCGAGGTCGGTCTCGATGCCGGGCCGGTCCTCGTCGTGCTTGTGCGGCGGGTAGGAGCTCCAGTTGCCACCGGGGGTCAGCACCTCGCAGGCGATGATCGAGTCGGCCTCGAGCACGGCCGGGGTGCCGAAGTTGCGCACCTCGCGCGAGGCGATGCCGGCTCCGCGGAGCTCGACGGGCACGTCTGCGACGCCCACGTGGCGCAGCGGCGGCGTGTGCCGACGAGACGCGCGGGCGCCGCAGACGGCGACCTTGGCGGCGCCGCCCTCGGCGGTCACCGTGACCTCGCAGTCGCGGGTCGCGTAGGCGACGTCGCTCGCTCCAGCGAAGACAGACGCACGGCCTGCGAGCAGCGCGTCGTGCGAGACCCCCTCGGGGTCGACGACCGTCACGGAGACCGAGCCGCGGAGGGGCACGACGATGTGCTCGAAGTCCGCCGCCGGCACCGTGCGGCTCTCACCGGCAGCCAGCGTCACGGCATACAGGCGGGTGTGCTCCCAGCTGTCGACGGACTCGTCGATGGCGACGTCCCATCCGGCGGCCGACGCCGACCCGAGGGGACGCACCCACCGTGCGTTGTCGCTCACGCGGACACCCCGCTCCCGTGCACGAGGTCGGCAGCGATGTCGACCGCCGCGGCGACGTCACCGTCGGGCGGGAAGAGCAGCGCGCGTCCGACGACGAGGCCGCGCACGGCGGGCAGGTCGAGCGCGCGACCCCAGGACGCGTACGTGTCGTGGGGGTCGCCCTGGGGGTCACCGCCGAGAAGGAGTGTCGGGAGGGTGGTCGCGTCCATGACCCGCTCGAGGTCGTCGACGACGGGCAGCTTGAGCCACGTGTGGGCGCTCGACGCGCCGAGGCCGGCCGCGATGTGGATCGACTTGATGGTGGAGTCGGGGTCGAGCTGGTTGACGACGCGCCCACCCTCGCGGGTCGAGAGGAAGGGCTCGACCATCGCCATGATGCCGCGGTCGGCGAGCTGCGTGACGGCCTGGGCGCTCGCCTCGAGCGTGGCAGCGGTGCCGGGGTCCTCGAGGCAGATGCGCGTCAGCATCTTGCCGCCGTCGATGCCGCGAGCTGCGATCTCGGCGGCCGTGTAGGCCGTGAAGCGGTCGTCGAGCTCGAAGCTCGCCCCCTGGAGGCCGCCGCGGTTCATCGACCCGATGACGACCTTGTTGTCGAGGGCGCCGAGGAGCAGCAGGTCGTCGAGGATGTCGGGGGTGCCGAGCACACCGTCGACACCAGGGCGCTCCAGCGCCGTGACGAGGCGGGCGAGCAGGTCGCTCCGGCTCGCCATCGCCGTGCCTGCTCCGCGGACGCCGAGCGCCCCCCGGGCGGGGTGGTCGGCGGCGACGAGAAGCATGCGGCCGTCGTCGCCGACGAGGGGGCGGCGCTGCCGGGCCGCCCAGCCGGCCGCGATACGACCGGGCTCCCGCACGCGCACCTCGGTCAGGTCGGCGACGGCGAGGCGGCTGGTGCTCGGGGTGTGCGTGGTGGTCATCGTGCCTCCTCGGCAACGGGAGCGAATGATGCTGCGGCAGAGTCCGATCGGGCGCCCGCCAGGCGCTCCTCGACCTCGGCTGAGGTCGGCATGGCAGTCGAGCACTCGAGCTTGCTGGCGACGATCGCGCCGGCGACGTTGGCGAACTCGAGGATGCGGCGCAGGTCCCAGCCCTCGAGGAGGCCGTGACACAGCGCCCCGCCGAAGGCGTCACCCGCGCCGAGGCCGTTGACGACGTCGACGGGGTAGGGCGGCACCTCGACGCGCTCGTCACGAGTGGCGGCGAGCACGCCCTTGGGGCCCTGCTTGACGACCGCGAGCTCGACGCCGCGCTCGAGCAGCGCGTCGGCGGCTCGCTGCGGCTCGGTCTCGCCGACGGCCACCTCGCACTCCTCGCGGTTGCCGACGGCGACCGTCACGTGCTCGAGCGCGCGCCCGACCTGGTCGCTCGCCTCGGCGGGGTCGCCCCAGAACATCGGGCGGTAGTCGAGGTCGAGGATCGTGTGGGCGCGCCGTCCGCGGGCCTCGAACGCTCGGAAGTGCGCGGCCCGGCTCGGCTCCTGCGAGAGGCCGGTGACGGTGGACCAGTAGACGCGGGCGTCGCGGATCGCGTCGAGGGGCATCTCGTCGGGCTCGATGAGCAGGTCGGGAGCGATCGGGTAGCGGTAGAAGTAGAGCGGGAAGTCGTCGGGCGGGAAGACCTCGCAGAACGTCACGGGCGTCGGCGGGCCGTCGACGGCGGAGACGAAGCGGTCGTCGACGCCGAAGTCCTGCAGCGCCTCGTGGATGTAGCGGCCGAAGGCGTCGCGTCCGGTGCGCGTGATGAGCGCGACCCGGTGGCCGTGGCGTGCGGCGGCGACCGAGACGTTGGTCGCGCTGCCGCCGAGGAACTTCTCGAAGGTGCGCACCTTCTCGAGGCCGACGCCGTGCTGGAGCGGGTAGATGTCGACGCCCGTGCGCCCGATGGTGATGACGTCGTATGCCGCGTGGCTGGCTTCGGTGGTCGTGGTGGTCATGGTGGTCATGGCGTCCACACCTCTCACAGGCTCGGGATCTCGTCGAGGGTGACCGGTCGGCCCTCGTGGCGGGACAGCTCGCACGCCTCGGCGACGCGGAACGCCTGAAGGGCGTCGTCGACGGTGCAGGGCGAGGGCAGCACCCCGCGGGCGACGGCGGCGAAGGCCGTGAGCTCGGCGCGGTAGGCGGGCAGGAAGCGCTCCATGAAGGACCAGTGCCTCGGGCCGGACGGGTAGGTCGCCCCGGGCTCGGCCGAGGTGACGGCGAGCGAGTCGTCGTAGCCGACGCCGAGCGTGCCCTCGCTGCCGAGCACCTCCATGCGCACGTCGTGTCCGGCGCCGTTGTAGCGCGTTGCCGACAGCGAGACGAGGGTGCCGTCGTCGAGGGTGAGCACGGCGGCCGCGGTGTCGACGTCGCCGGCCTCGCTGAAGAAGTCGGCGCCCTTGTTGGCCCCCGTCGCATAGACCGAGGCGACCTCGCGGCCGGTGACGAAGCGGATGATGTCGAAGTCGTGGATCGAGCAGTCGCGGAAGAGGCCGCCGCTCGTCGGGATGTAGGCCGCGTGCGGTGGGGACTGGTCGTGCGTCTGGGCACGGATGCTGTGCACGAAGCCGAGCTGGCCGGACGTGACAGCCTCTTGGGCGCGGCGGTAGCCGCAGTCGAAGCGACGCTGGAAGCCGACGTGCACGGGGGTGCTCGTCTGGGAGACGAGCTTGGCGAGCTCCATCGTCTCGTCGAGCGTCGCCGCGACCGGCTTCTCACAGAAGGTCGGCGCGCCGGCCTCGATGCCGAGCCGCAGCAGCGGGGCATGACCGGGGGTGGCGGTCGCGATGACGAATCCGTCGACGCCGTCGGCGAGCATCTCGGCCGGCGAGGCGGCGAAGCCGACCTCGAGACGCTCGGCCAGTGCTCGGGCGGCGTCGACGTCGAGGTCGCTGACGACGAGCTCGTCGACGTCACTGAGGCTGCGCAGCGTCTCTGCGTGGAACGCCCCGATGCGTCCGACTCCGGCCAGTCCGATGCGCATGCGCACACTCCCTTGGGTGATCGAGCGCCGCGTGCACCGTCGGTGCGTCGCGGCTGTGGATGGACGGCCGCCTTGCGACGACCTCGTCCTGACGACATCGATGCTCCAACCTCACCCCATGCCGTGTCAAGCAAATGTTAGGACATTCTGATGTTTGACCAATCTCTTGACAGGACGGGTCGCGCGGGTCCATTCTCCAAACGCTGGCACCGACGCCGGGACCGGCAGACATTCCTCACAGGCCCCTGGGTCGCATCGGCCGGATCGGCCGACTCGGCCGATGCCCACTGAACGGACGGATCCACCGTCACAGAAACGTCGCGCCACTCCGGCGACCGGGTCACCGCGACGCAACGAAAGGAATCAACGATGACTCCGACTCGGACTCGCAAGAGTTTGACTGTCGCCGCCGCCGTGGCCACCGCGGCCGCCCTCGCCCTGGGCGCCTGCAGCGGTGGCGGCGCCACCAACACGACGTCCACGGGTGGCGGTGGAGGCGGGGGCAACTCCGGCTACACCTTCGCCATGATCACCCACGAGAGCCCCGGAGACACCTTCTGGGACCGGATCAAGGCCGGCGCCAACCAGGCCGCCAAGGACACCGGGTCCACCCTCAAGTACTCCTCCGACCCAGACGCCACCAAGCAGGCCGTGCTCATCCAGAACGCGATCGACTCCAAGGTCGACGGCATCGCCACGACCCTGGTCACCCCGGACGCGCTCATCCCCACCGTCAAGAAGGCTGTCGCGGCGGGCATCCCGGTCGACAGCTTCAACTCCGGCCTCAACTTCTACAAGCAGGCCGGCTCCCTCGTGCACTTCGCCGCGGACGAGCGACTCGGCGGCCAGGGTGCTGGTGAGCGCGCCAAGGCCGACGGTGCCACCAAGATCCTCTGCGTCATCCAGCAGACCGGTTCCGTGGCGCTCGAGGACCGCTGCGCCGGCGTCAAGGACTCGTTCCCCAACACCGAGAACATCCAGGTCAACGGCGCCGACGACGCGGCCGTCACCTCCGCTCTGCAGGCGAAGCTCAGCCAGGACCCGACGATCAACTGGGTCATCACCCTCGGCGCCGCTCAGGCTCTGGACACCATCAAGGCCGCCCAGGGCGCCGGGTCGAAGGCCAAGATCGGCACGTTCGACACCAACCCTGACGCTGCTCAGGCCGTGAAGGACGGCAAGATCCAGTTCTTCATCGACCAGCAGCCCTACCTGCAGGGCTACCTGTCGATCAGCCAGCTCTACCTGTTCAAGAAGAACGGCAACATCATGGGCGGCGGCAAGGCCGTCCTCACAGGTCCGTCGTTCGTCGACTCGTCCAACATCGACGTCATCCTCCCGTTCGTGAAGCAGAACACCCGCTGAACCCATCCCGTGGGGCCGGGTCGCTTCACGGCCCGGCCCCACCGAACAGCACTGGAGCTGTCATGAGCACACCTGTCAAGACCGACCCCTCGCCGGCGGCCCCATCCGAGGCCTCCAACCGCGTGTCCCTGGGCTTGTCCAACCGGCTGCTGGCCCGGCCGGAGATCGGCGCCCTCGTCGCCGCCATCGTCATCTTCATCTTCTTCCTCATCGTCGCGCCCGCCTTCCGGAGCGCGCCCGCCTTCTTCACCGTCCTCTACCAGGCCTCCACCATCGGCATCGTCGCCGTGGGGGTCGGGATGCTGATGATCGGCGGCGAGTTCGACCTCTCCGCCGGCGTCCTCGTCACCACCGCCGGGCTGTTCAACGCGATGTTCTGCTACCAGCTCGGGATCAACCTGTGGGTCGGCGCGATCCTGTCGCTGGTGCTCTGTCTCTGTATCGGGTTCCTCAACGGCTACCTCGTCATGAGAACCGGGATCCCAAGCTTCCTCATCACCCTGGGCACCTTCTTCATCCTCCAGGGGGTCAACCTCGGAGTGACCAAGCTCGTCACCGGCTCGGTGTCCAGCCCGAACATCAACCAGATGGCGGGCTACGACAGCCTGAACTGGATCTTCGCCGCTGAGTTCGAGATCGGTTCGATCACGCTGAACATCACAGTGATCTGGTGGCTGCTGTTCGTCCTGCTCTCGGCCTACGTGCTGCAGCGCACCAAGATCGGCAACTGGATCTACGCCGTCGGTGGCAACGCCGCCTCGGCTCGCGCCGTCGGCGTGCCCGTCACCGCGGTGAAGATCGGCCTCTTCATGACCGTGGCGTTCCTCGGCTGGTTCACCGGCATGCACTACCTCTACAACTTCAACGTCCTGCAGGCAGGCAACGGTGTCGGCAACGAGTTCCTCTACATCATCGCCGCCGTCGTGGGTGGCACCCTGCTGACCGGCGGCTACGGCAACGCCATCGGCGTCGCCCTCGGCGCCTTCATCTTCGGCATGACGAGCCTCTGCATCGTCTACGCCGGCTGGGACCCCAACTGGTTCCGGGCCTTCCTCGGCGTCATGCTCCTGCTCGCCGTCATGGTCAACCTCTACGTGAAGAAGCTCTCGACCACCCGAAAGGTGGGCTGACATGACTGACACGATCGCCGAACACGCCGACAGCACGCTGTACAAGGGCGAGCCCCTGGTGCAGATGACCAACATCGGCAAGACCTACGGCGCCATCCGGGCCCTCAAGGGCATCAACCTGACCGTCAACGCCGGCGAGGTCACCTGCGTCCTCGGCGACAACGGCGCCGGCAAGTCGACGCTCATCAAGATCATCTCGGGCCTGCACCCGCACAACGAGGGGACGATGAAGGTCGACGGCAAGGAGGTGTCGTTCAGCTCGCCGCGAGAGTCCCTCTCGCACGGCATCGCCACGGTCTACCAGGACCTCGCGGTCGTCAGCCTCATGGAGGTCTGGCGCAACTTCTTCCTCGGCTCCGAGATGGTGAGCGGCAAGGCGCCCTTGGCCCCGATGAGGATCAACGAGATGCGGCGCATCGCCGACCAGGAACTGCGCAAGATGGGCATCGTCGTCAAGGACATCAACCAGCCCATCGGCACGCTCTCCGGTGGCCAGCGCCAGTGTGTGGCGATCGCCCGGGCCGTCTACTTCGGTGCCCGCGTGCTCATTCTCGACGAGCCGACCGCCGCCCTGGGCGTCAAGCAGTCGGGCGTCGTGCTGAAGTACACGGCTGCCGCCCGTGACGCCGGGCTCGGCGTCGTCTTCATCACGCACAACCCGCACCACGCCTACCTCGTCGGCAACCACTTCGTCATCCTCAAGCTCGGCGAGGCGGTGCTCGACAAGAAACGGTCCGAGGTCCAGCTCGACGAGCTCACCCGCCAGATGGCCGGCGGAGACGAGCTCACCGAGCTCTCGCACGAGCTGCAGAAGTGAGGGAGGTGACGTCATGAGCGTCGCCGTCGCACACCACACCCGCAGCTCGAGCGGACTCGCCCTGGCCGAGGGAGCCCGCCAGGCGGCATACCGCGGCACCGACCTGGTAGTCATCCACGTCGTGGAGTCGCTCGACAACGACATCGCCGAGGCCAACAAGGCCGGCATCTCCGATGCCGTCGAGGCAGCCCTCGCGGCGACCTCGCTGCCCGACCTGCGCTGGGACGTGCGTCTCGTCGCCGGCGGCAGCGAGATCTCCCAGGTGTCGGAGGCGTTGCTCGGTGCCGTCGAGGAGCTCGGGCCCGAGCTGCTCGTCATCGGGGCTCGCCGTCGCTCGCCCCTGGGCAAGGCGTTCCTCGGCAGCATCGCGCAGAACATCATCCTCGACGCCGACGTGCCGGTGCTCGTCGTCAAGAGCCCGAGATGATGCCCTGGGGTGTGCTGACATGAGAATGTCTTCTCACTCCTGCGCCGAGTCGTTAGTCTGCGGCCATGTCCACGCCAGTTGACGTCCGCATCGACCGGGAGACGCCCGTACCGCTCTATCACCAGCTGGCCGAGCAGCTGAGTGCCGCGATCGCGCGGGGCGACCTCCAGCCGGGGGACGCCTTCGAGAACGAGGTCGCGATGGCCGAGCGGCTCGGGCTCTCTCGGCCGACGGTGCGTCGAGCCATCCAAGAGCTGGTCGGGCAAGGTCTGCTCCTGCGACGCCGGGGTCTCGGCACCCGGGTCGCGGGGCGGCAGATCCACCGGAAGGCCGAGCTGACAAGCCTCTACGACGACCTGCGCCGCGAGGGCTCGGGTGACCCTCACACCGAGGTGCTCGTGCACGAGGTCGTCACCGACGAGGTGGCGGCGACCGCGATGGGCCTGCCGGCCGACACCCCGCTGCTGCGCCTGCTGCGGCTGCGCCGTGACGGCGACAGGCCACTCGCGATCCTGCAGAACTGGCTGCCGCCGGCCTACTCCGACATCACGCGCGAGCAGCTCGAGACCGACGGTCTCTACGCGTTGCTGCGGGCCAAGGGTGGCAAGCCCGTCGTCGCCCACCAGCGCATCGGGGCCAGGCCGCCCACGGCGACCGAGCGCAAGCACCTCATGCTCACGCCGTCACAGCCCGTGCTCACCATGACGCGGGTGGCGTTCGACGCGGTCGGTGGGCCGGTCGAGTACGGCGACCACTGCTACCGCGCCCAGGACTACTCCATCGAGGTCATGCTCGACGAACGCTAGGTCGCGCGGGCCCACCCCATCCGTCGAGTGCCCATTTCCCCACGTCACACAGTGGGCACTCGACGCCACTCCCCGTCGAGTGCCCACTTCTCCACGCAGACGACCCGAGGCGGTATGCCGTGAGCCCTCATCCCCTGCCCGGCGCCCTTCCAGCGCCGCGGCGTCCGACCGCCGACTCCGTGCCGAGCCTGCGCTGGGGCGTGCTCGGCACAGGGTGGATCGCCTCCCGCTTCGTCGCCTCGCTGCAGTCGTCGACGACACAGCGAGTCGTGGCGGTCGGGTCGCGCACCCAGGCGTCCGCCGATGCCTTCGCCACCGCCCACTCGATCGAGAGAGCAGTTCGTCGGGCGACCGCACTCGTCGCCGACCCGGGCGTCGACACCGTCTATGTCGCGACGCCGCACCACCTGCACCGAGAGAGCGCCCTGCTCGCGATCGAGGCCGGCAAGCACGTGCTCGTCGAGAAGCCGCTGGGTCTCAATGCCATTGAGGCGCAGGAGATCTCGGATGCAGCTGCGGCTGCCGGCGTGTTTTGCATGGAGGCGATGTGGTCGCTCTTCCTGCCTCGATTCGACGTCGTGCGGCAGGTGCTCGACCTCGGAATGCTCGGTGATGTCCGCACCGTGCTGGCCGACCACGGTGAGCACTTCGACGCACCGCACCGCATCCTCGACCCGGCGATGGCCGGTGGCTCCCTGCTCGACCTCGGCACCTATGTCACGACTTTCGCGACGTGGGTGCTCGGGCCGGCATCACGCGTGCAGGCATCCGGATCGATGACCCCGAGGGGCGTCAACGGTCAGGCCGCGATGGTGCTCACGCACGCTGGCGAGGCGACGAGCGTGCTGCACTCGACCCTGCTCACGCGTACTCCGACCGCGGCGACCATCGCCGGGACGGCGGCCACCCTCACCCTGCCCGGCCCGTTCTTCCAACCCGGCGATGTCGCCGTGACCTCTGCCGACGGGTCTCGCACGCTCACGTGGACCGAGCCCGAGCCGATAGGCCACGGTGCGCTCTTCCACTCTGCGCTCGAAGCGGCACGCTGCATCGGGGAAGGCCTGCTCGAGTCTCCGCTGCACCCGGCCCGCGCGGTCGTCAGGAACATGACAGCCCTCGACGAGGTCACCCGCCAGGTGGGCGTCACCTACGCCCCCACCCGCTGACCCATCTCTCGATTGGCGGGCGCGAAAGATGGGGTGGAGGCAGCTCGAACATGGGGAGTCGCTCCCGATTCGGGCCAGGTGGCTGCGGACGGACGCTGTGGGGGCGCCGGTGACCTCCGGCGTCAACCACCACCAGAAGGAACTGTTTCAATGAAGCGCTACATCATCGAGCGAGACCTCCCCGGCGCCAGCCAGCTGACGATGGACGAGCTCGCCGAGATCACCCGCACCTCCAACGAGGCCGTGGCTTCCCTCGGTGTCCCGTACACCTGGGTCATGAGCTACGTCGCGGGCGACAAGATCTACTGCGTCCACGAGACGGACGACGCGGAGACGGTGCGCGAGCACGCTCGCCGCGGAGGCTTTCCGTGCACGCTGCTCGCCGAGGTCGTCGCGGAGTTCGGGCCCGAGACCGCCCGGAGGCTCGCCGCCTGAGGCGGCGAGCTCCTCGAGGACTCAGGAGAACTCGCATGATCGACTCGCAGATGCAAGCCCTCCTGCTCGACCTGGCTCGGCGCCAGAGGGCTCAGGAGGGACGCAGGACACGTCAGCACCGCGGTGCTCGCCAGATCGCGCTCGAGGCCCGGCGGCTCAGCCGGGACTCACGGGCAGCCTGACGGCAAAGCTGAGGTGCACGCACCGCCGAGGGCGGGGAGACAGATCGTCTCCCCGCCCTCGCCGTTCGCTGCACGGGTCGACGCGCGGCAATACCTGCGCGCTTCGCCACCTCCTCGATCGCGGCGTCCTCGGGTCACAACCCTGATGAGGCTCCGGCCACCCCGAGGACATGCGAGAGGAGCACCCGCCGGGTGTGCGTGCCTGTCTTGGCGAAAATGGACTTGAGGTGGTCCTGCACCGTGTGTCGCGACACGAGCATCGACGCCGCGATCTGCCGGGTGTCGGCACCTCCGGCAAGCAGGGTCAACAGCTCGCGCTCTCGCTCGGACAGGCCGTGGGCACGGGCGAAGACGTCGAGCCGGTCCGCGGGCGACGACGGTTCGATGGTCACGGCGATGACGGCCCCGGGTGTGATCCGGGAGGCCCGAAGGGTGAGCCAGACGCCGTCCGCGACCGGGACTCGCGCCATCGGCGGGCTCTGGTCGACACCTGCCTCGCTTGCCACCAGGGCGGCCGCGACGTTGTAGACAGCGGCCGGCACGGGAGGAACCCCCGGCGCCCCGGGCAGCAGCATGGCGAGCAACTCGTCCGATGCCGTCGTCTGACCCACGATCGAGAGCCCGTCGTCCAGCAGCACCACCGCTGGACCCTGGTCGATCCGGGGAGATCCCGATGACCGACCGGAACCGGAACCGACCTGATCGAGGGGGACGGCGACCGTCCGGAACTGCGCCGCGCGGGCGTCTCGCAGGGCTGTCGTGAGCACGGGCGCGACTACACGCAGGAGCGCAAGGTCGTCGGCGGCATACCGAGTCGTCGACCACAGGTCGAGGAAGCCCCAGCACCCCCACGGGTCACGCAGCGCCACCGAGGCCACGTCGATGACGCCGAGCGGCCGCTGGACCTCGCTCCAGAGGTCGCTCTCAGCCGCCCGCTCCGCGAGGTTGGCCGCGACCGTGAGGCTGGTCCAGCGGTTGAGGGTCGTCAGGTACTTGAGGCGGATGGTGGTCGGCAAGGACAGGAGGTCAGGCACATGAGCCACCGGGTCGACCCCGACGGAGGTGGCTGGATCGGTGAGCATCCAGACGTACCAGTCGAATCCGACGGAGTGGCGCAACTGCTCCAGGACGTCCTGCCGGAGCGCGCGCGACTCCCCACCCCGTCGGCAGATGCGTTCGATCGCGTCCCGTGCATGGGCATGAGACCGTCGCATCGTCACCTCTCGAGGCTACTTCGGATGAGTCGGAGCACCCAGGTAGTTGGGATGCCATCAGGCGCTGGCAGCGGCGCACGATCGAGTCATGAGCACCCTTCACATCGAGCACGCCATCAGTGACTACGGTACCTGGAAGGCCGCCTTCGACCGGTTCGAGGGGGTCCGCGCAGAGGCCGGAGTCAGACGGCACACGATCCGCAGGCCCGTCGACGACCCCACCTACGTCCTCATCGACCTCGAGTTCGACCGAACCGACGAGGCGGCTCGCTTCCTCGGGTTCCTCCGCGCGAAGGTGTGGTCGACGCCTGACAACAGCCCGGCCTTGATCGGTTCACCGGTCGCGCGGGTGCTGGAGACCGTCGACAGCATCTGAGCCACGCCTCGGAAATCCGTGTGCCCGGAGGCTCAGCCCTCCTACGCTTCTGGGGTGGAGGTCGTCGAGCGCGATCCACAGATCGCGCAGCTGCGGCGGGCGATGCGGAGCGTGGTCCGTCGAGGTCGAGTCATTGCGGTCACCGGTGAGCCCGGGGCCGGCAAGACGACGCTGTTGCGCGCGGTGACGTCCGCGTCCGAGTCGACCAGAGTGGCTCGTGGTCTCTGCGACCCGCTCGCCACCCCACGGCCTCTCGGACCCGTCCGCGACGTGCTCGCCGAGCTGGGAGCGGCACTCCCCGACGACGGATCGACCGCGCCCGCCGAGGTCGGTGCACGGCTCGCGATCGCCCTCGCCGACCAAGCGACCACGGTGGTCATCGAGGACGCACAGTGGATCGACGAGGCCTCGGTCGACGTCCTGCGCTTCTTGGCGCGTCGCGTCGAGACGCTGCCGACGCTCCTTCTCCTCAGCTATCGCGCTGACGAGATCGGCCCCGGCCACACGCTGCGCCCTCTGCTGGGCGACCTCGCCCGCCTCGAGCACGCAACGACGATCACCCTGTCCCCGCTCTCGATCGAGGCCGTCGGCACACTCCTGCGCGACACGTCGCTCGACCCGCAGCGGGTGCACCGGATCACCGCCGGCAACGCCTTCTACGTCACCGAGATCGCCCGTCACCCCGATGAGGAGCTGCCGAGCTCGGTGCGCGATGCCGTCCTCGCGAGCACGAGCTCGGTGGAGGATGCCGACCTCGAGGTGCTCCAGATCATCGCCACATCTCCCGACGCCGTCGACGACCGGCTGCTGCCCCTCCTCGGCATCGACCTCCCGCAACTGCGCCGTATCGAGAGCACCGGTCTGCTCAACCGCTCGCGACGTGGGCTGGCCTACCGCCACGAGCTGGCCCGGCTCGCTGTCGCGGATGCCATCCCGTTGGGTGGCGCCCCGGCGCTCCACGCCCGGATGCTCGCTGCCCTCGAGCAGTTCGGCTCCACGGACGTCGCCCTCCTCACTCACCACGCGCGCGCCGCACACGACCGTGGTCGCACCAGCCGGTATGCCGTCCTCGCCGGCACCGAGGCCGCGCGCGCCGGCTCCCACACGGAGGCCGTCGCGTTCCTCGCGCTGGCGCTGTCCCACCTCGACGAGGACCGATCCGAGCAGGCTCGAGTGCTCCAGCTCCTGAGCAACGAGCAGTACATGGTGAGCAGGCTCCCCGACGCGGTCAGCTCGATCTCCACGGCGATCCGGCTCTGGGACGAGATCGGCGACGCCGACGGTGTCGCGGCCGCCCACGACAGGGGTGCGGTGATCGAGTACTACTCCGCGCGACGCGTTGCGGCTGAGCGCCATGCGCGCCTCGCCGCCCGCGATCCCGACACGGCGGCATACGCCTCGGCCTGCGCGACGCAGGCCTACCTCGCTTACCGCCGCAACGACGACGAGGCGGCCGATCTCAACCTCCGCGCCGCCCGTGAGCGGGCCGAGGCCACCGGGGACGAGCTGGTGCGGCTCCGCTGCGACATCGTGACCGCGGCTGCCAACCTGGTGCGGGGCTCGTACGACGCGCGCGCGCTGCTGGAGCAACACGCGCAGACGGCCTTGGAGCTCTCCTTCGACGAGCTGGGCACGACCGCCTACTCCAACCTGTCGGCCATCGACATCGAGCAGCGCCGCTATCGCGAGGCCGAGGAGGTGCTGGCCCGATCGATCCCGATCACCGTCGAGCGTGACATCCCTCTGTGCAACCAGTGGCAGAGAGGGATGCGCGCGCGGGTGCACCTGCACCGCGGCCGCTGGGCCGCCGCCGAAGAGGACGCGCGCGCGGTGCTCGAGGAGGGCGCCGCACCACTCGCCTCGATGTGGCCGCACCTCGTGCTCGGTCTGATCGCGCTTCGCCGGATGGACGGAGCGGGAGCGGAGGCCGACGACGGCTCCCGGGCCGCCACTGTGGCAGGCCATCTCGACGCTGCGTGGGAGCTGGCGGCACGGCTCGACGAACCGCTGGCCCGGCTCCCCGTGTTGTCAGCCCTGGTAGAGCAGGCGTGGGTGAATGACACCCACGACGAGCGCCTCCAGGCGATCAGCCCGACCCTTGCTTCGGTGAGCTCGACTCCCGGAATGGGCTGGGCCATGGGTGATCTCGCCGTCTGGGCCGACCGGATCGCACTTGAGCGCGGGGGGATCGACACGCGCAACCTCGACCTTGCCGAGCCGTTCCGGCTGGAGCTAGATGGCCTTCATGGTGTCGCAGCCCAGTGGTGGGTCCGCGCGGGCGCCCCATTCGAGAGCGCGATCACCGCGGCTCACTCAGCCGACCCCGTCACGGCACGGCTGGGGGTCGAGGAGCTCGAGTCACTGGGTGCTCGTGCGACGGCGCATCGGTGTCGGGATCTATTGCGCAGCAAGGGTTTTCCGGTGGCCGCGCGCGGACGGCGCGCTAGCACGCGCGCGAACCCGTCCGGTCTCACCAACCGGCAGCTCGACGTCGCGCGACTGGTGGCGCGCGGCTTGACCAACGCCGAGCTCGCCGAGCAGCTCTTCATCTCCCCCAAGACGGCAGACCACCACGTGTCGGCGGTGCTCACCAAGCTCGGCCTGCGCACGCGTCGCGAGGTCGCCCGTCGGTCCGTCGAGCTCGGCCTCGACTGAGACCGGCGCCCCACCCAATCGAAAGAGCAGTTCGTCGCCCCGTCCAGCGTGCCCGTCGGGGCGCTGGAAGGGCGACGAACTGCTCTTTCGATTGGGTGGGAGCGAGGCGACCGACTGCTCCGTGGACTGGCTGCGTTGCGGGGATCAGGCGAGGGGCTTGAGGACGTCCAGGCCGAGGAAGGGGCGCAGGGCCTCGGGCACGCGCACCGAACCGTCTGCCTGCTGGTGGTTCTCGAGGATCGCGACGAGCCAGCGCGTCGTGCCGAGCGTGCCGTTGAGCGTCGCGACGGCGCGGGTGCCCGAGCCGTTCGGGTCGCGCTCGCGGGTGTTCAACCGGCGGGCTTGGTACGTCGTGCAGTTCGACGTCGACGTGAGCTCGCGGTACTTGCCCTGCGTCGGCACCCACGCCTCGCAGTCGAACTTGCGTGCCGCCGGGCCACCGAGGTCGCCGGCCGCGGTGTCGATGATGCGGTAGGGCACCTCGACCTTGGCGAGCATCTCGCGCTCCCACGCGAGCAGCCGCTGGTGCTCCGCCTCGGCGTCCTCGATGCGGCAGTAGCTGAACATCTCGACCTTGTGGAACTGGTGCACCCGGATGATGCCGCGCGTGTCCTTGCCGTGCGACCCGGCCTCGCGGCGATAGCAGGCCGACCACCCGGCATACCGCTTGGGGCCCGCCGACAGGTCGATGATCTCGTCGGAGTGGTAGCCCGCGAGGGCGACCTCCGAGGTGCCGGTGAGGTAGAGCTCGTCGTCCTTGAGCTTGTAGACCTCTTCGTCGTGGGCATCGATGAAGCCGGCGCCGGCCATGATCTCGGTGCGCGCGAGGGTGGGCGTGATCATCGGCGTGAAGCCCGCGGCGGTCGCCTGCGCGATCGCCATGTTGAGCAGCGCCAGCTCGAGCAGGGCGCCAACGCCGGTGAGGTAGTAGAACCGTGCGCCACCGACCTTCGCGCCACGCTCCATGTCGATCGCGCCGAGCTTCTCGCCGAGGGCGAGGTGGTCGAGCGGCTCGAACCCCTCAGCAGCGAAATCCCTTGGGGTGCCGACAGTTTCGAGCACGACGTAGTCGTCCTCGCCGCCGACCGGGACCCCGTCGATGATGACGTTGCCGACCTGGCGCAGCAGGCGCTCGAGCTCGGCCCCCGCCTCGTCCGCGTCGGACTCGAGCGACTTGACCTGCTCGCTCAGCGTCGAAGCGTGGGCGCGGGCCTCGTGGGCCACCTTCTCGAGGTGGTCGGCGTCGGGGGCTCCGGCCTTCTTCGCCTTCTGGAAGGCGCCCATGGCGGCACCGACCGACTTGCTCACGGTCTTCTGCTCGGCGCGAAGCGCCTCGAAGTCGCCGAGGGACGATCGCCGGCGCTCGTCGGCAGCGAGGATCGCGTCCACGATCCCCGGGTCCTCTCCACGGGCCTGTTGCGAGGCGCGGACCCGGTCGGGTTCGTCGCGCACGAGCTTGATGTCGATCACGCGGTCAGCCTATCGGCGCCGTGCGAGCGCCCACGACCGAGATCTCGCGGCCGCCCCCACCATCCCCCTACTCGGGGCGGATGAGGGCGTATGCCGTGACGGCGTCAGCCGGTAGCCCGCGGACGTCGATCTGGACCCGTCCCGCGGGCAGGCCGAGATGCTCCGTGCGCTGGACCGACCCGTCGCACCGGAAGGGCCGGGAGTAGAGCGGCTCCCCGTGGCCCCACGTGCCCGGCGCGGCGTCGTAGATCGCATAGCTCGTGCCGTCCGACGCCCGGCCGGCAGCGCACGCCACCTCGACCGTGTAGGTGCGACCCTGCGCCACCGGCACCCCGGGCACGTTGCGGAACGCCTTGCCCTCACCCTGCGAGATCACGACCACCCGCGCAACCTCCCCAGCCGCAGGCCCGGGCACGGTCACGACCGGCGGCGGCCCGGGGTCGACCGGCGTCAAGGACACGGCGGGCGTCGGCGCCGGCCCGGGCGATACCCAGCCCGTCGGCCCCACCGCCTCCGCCCCGCTGCTCGTGCAGCCGGCCGACGCGCCCACGCACGCCGCGCCGAGCACCAGCGCCGCAAGCCCCGCGGCCCGGCCACCCGCGGCTGCCCACCTCATCCCCCGACTCTAGGTCTGTGCAGCCCGAGTGGGTATGGCACGGGTTCCAGACGTCGAAGGAGCAGACATGAGCGGCAGCACCCAGTCACGCGAGTCCATCGAGACGGCACCGAGCCCGGAGGCCGAGATCGGCTCCCACACCGAGACGGGCGCTCCCGCACCCAGCGACCGCAACTCGCTCACGGTCGGCCCCGACGGCCCGATCCTGCTGCACGACCACCACTTCCTCAACCAGATGGCGCACTTCAACCGCGAGCGCATCCCGGAGCGCAACGTGCACGCCAAGGGCTCCGGCGCGTTCGGCACCTTCGAGACGACCGAGGACGTGTCGGCCTACACGAAGGCGGCCCTCTTCCAGCAGGGCGTCACGACAGAGATGCTCGCGCGCTTCTCGACGGTCGCCGGCGAGCAGGGCAGCCCCGACACGTGGCGTGACCCCCGCGGCTTCGCGCTGAAGTTCTACACGACCGAGGGCAACTACGACCTCGTCGGCAACAACACGCCCGTCTTCTTCGTGCGCGACACGATGAAGTTCCCGCACTTCATCCGCAGCCAGAAGCGCCGCGGCGGCTCGGGCCTGCGCGACAACCACATGCAGTGGGACTTCTGGAGCCTCAACCCGGAGTCGGCCCACCAGGTCACCTACCTCATGGGCGACCGCGGCATCCCCAAGACGTTCCGCCACATGAACGGCTACGGCAGCCACACCTTCCTCTGGATCAACGAGGCTGGCGAGAAGCACTGGGTCAAGTACCACTTCCACAGCAACCAGGGCGTCGAGGGCCTGACCGGCGCCGAGGCCGAGCGCATCGCCGGCCAGGACGCCGACCACCACCGCCGCGACCTCTACGACGCGATCGAGGCGGGCGACTTCCCGAGCTGGACGCTGTCGATCCAGGCGATGCCCTACGAGGACGCGAAGACCTACCACCTCAACCCGTTCGACCTGACGAAGGTGTGGCCGCACAACGACTACCCGCTCATCAAGGTCGGAACGATGACGCTCAACCGCAACCCCGACAACTTCTTCGCCCAGATCGAACAGGCGGCCTTCGAGCCGTCGGCCGTCGTGCCGGGCATCGGCTTCTCGCCGGACAAGATGCTGCTCGGTCGCGTCTTCGCCTACAGCGACACCCACCGCTACCGCATCGGCCCGAACTACCTCCAGCTCCCGGTCAACCGTCCCCACGTGGACAACCTCAACACCTACACGCAGGACGGGCCGATGGCCTACGACCACCACGGCGACGCCCCCGTCTACGCGCCCAACAGCGAGGGCCGCGGCTACGCCGACACCGTCGGCGAGGTCGAGGAGGGCTGGGAGACCGACGGCGCCATGGTGCGTCAGGCCTACACCCTGCGCGAGGACGACGACGACTTCAGCCAGGCCGGTGCGCTCGTGCGCGAGGTCTGGGACGACGCGCAGCGGCAGATGTTCACCGAGACCGTCGCCGGCCACCTCCTCGGCGGCGTGAAGTCGCCGGTGCTCGAGCGCGCCTTCGACTACTGGAAGAGCGTCGACGCCGAGACGGGCAAGCAGATCGAGGAGCTCGTCCGAGCGGGCCTCGGTGGCGCGAACCCCGGCGGCGACGCCGACGACGCCAAGGTCGTCACAGAGCCGATCGTCGAGTCAGCGACGAACGCCGCTCACTGACAAGGCTTTTCGACCCAGCAACACGCAGAGGTATGCCGTGTGCCCCCGTCAGGCACACGGCATACCTCGTGCTCGGGGTGACGTCACGTCACCGCGGGTCCGGCCGACGCCGGCTACTTGACCTCGGAGCGCGTGAGGCGCCACATGCCGACGGTCAGCGGCAGGATCACCCAGACGGCGACCGAGGTGCCGAGGTGCGCCCACTGCTCACCCGTGAGCGAGCCCTCGAAGAGCGGCTGCATCGTCTGGTTCATGTCGAGCCAGACCGCTGCGTCGCGCAGCCACGAGACCATCGAGCCGAGGATCGACCAGGCTGTCGGCAGGATGTAGAAGAGCACGATCGCGGCCGGGGTGTTCTTGAGCAGCATGCCGAAGCCGAGTCCCTGCGCGATGCCGAGCAGGACGTAGCCCCCGGCGCCGAGCAGCACGAGGCCGTCCATCGTCCAGTCGGGCGTGATGCCGCGGAAGGTGACCGCGCCCTGGTGGGCGATGCCCGCGAGCACGAGCGAGGTCGCGAACGCCGCGACGCCGACGAGCAGGGCGGCCACGGTCTTGGCCCAGCCGACCCGTGCCCGGCGCGGCTCGAGGCCGAAGGTCACGAGGCCGGTGCGCTGCGACCACTCCGAGGTGACGGCGAGGATGCCGACGACGGGCAGGATGAGGGCCATCGGCATCGTCGTCGCCTGGAGGTACTCCCCGAAGGCGTGCTGGCCGCCCTCGTTGAAGAACATGATCGTCAGCGCGACCGCGATGACGGCGCCGATGCCGATGAGCAGCCAGCGGCCGGCGCGGGTGTCGAGCATCTTGCGCAGCTCGACGTGGATGAGCCGCGCGAAGGGCACCCCGGTCGTCGGGCGCGGACCGTCGATCCGGCTCGGCACGGCCGCGACGGTCGGCAGGGCCGACTCGGCGGACTTCGAGAGCACGACGGGTGTCGCGGCTCCAGCGGGGGTGGTCGATGTCGTGGTCGGTGCGGTGGTCATGCCGCCACCTCCTCTCGGGCGGCGTCGGCCGTGAGGTCGAGGAACATCTCCTCGAGACCCCGGCTGTCGCCACCGCGTAGCTCGGTCAGGACGATCTGGTGCGCGACGGCGATGCGGCCGACCGCGATGGGCTCGGCGTCGACCTGCAGACCACCGGTCGCCGTGCGCTGCGCGACGATCGACTCGGCCGCGAGCGCGGCCATGAGGGCGGCGTCGTCGGTGGAGCGCGTGAAGGTGCCGGCGCCGGCGAGCAGCTCGTCCTTCGTGCCCTGGGCGACGATCTTGCCGTGCCCGATGACGACGATCTCGTCGGCGACGCGCTCGATCTCGTTGAGCAGGTGCGAGCTGAGCAGCACGGTGCCGCCCTCGTTGGCGTAGCCACGGAGCAGGTCACGCATCCAGCGGATGCCGGCCGGGTCGAGGCCGTTGGCCGGCTCGTCGAGGATGAGCACCTCGGGGTCGCCGAGCAGGGCGTGGGCGATGCCGAGCCGCTGGCGCATGCCAAGCGAGTAGTTGCGCACCCGCCGGTTCGCCTCCTTGTCGGTGAGCCCGACGAGGTCGATCATCTCGTCGACGCGCTGCCGCCCGACGCCCATGAGGATCGCGCCGAGGGTCAGCACCTCGCGGCCGGTGCGCCCCGCGTGCTGCGCGGACGCGTCGAGCAGCAGGCCGACGTGGCGGCCCGGGTTCGGCAGGGCGGCATACGGCTTGCCGAGCACCGTCGCCGTGCCCGAGGTCGCGGGGGTGAGTCCGGACATGATGCGCATCGCCGTCGTCTTGCCGGCACCGTTGGGCCCGAGGAAGCCGGTGACGAGCCCGGCCTTCGCCTCGAACGAGACGTCGTCGACGGCCGTGAACGGGCCGTATCTCTTCGTGAGTCGCTCCACAGTGATCATGGGAGACACCCTCCCGGTCGGTGGGGGTCGCGCACATCCGTCATGAGCCTGATTCCGACCCCTACCTCGGTCGCTCGCGACCCTGACCTCAGTCGGGGTCGCGACCCTGAGTGACCGACTTCCGGCGTATGCCGTCCGGGCCCGTCCCGCGCCTACGCTGGGCGGGTGCCACTCCCCCGCGTCGCCCGAACCCCCGGGGGCCATGTGTGGGGAGAGACGTGGCGGCTGCTCCTCGCCTTCCTCTTCGGGCTCGCGGTCTGGGGCGCGGTCCAGGCGCAGCTCGACTACCGCGGAGCCGAGCCCGCCTTCGGGAAGAACTGGCTGCTGGTCGACCTCGCCCTCGGCGTGGCGTCGACGGTGCTGCTGCTGTGGCGTCGCCGCTGGCCGTTGGCCGTCGCCGTCGTCACCGCCGCCGTCTCGGGCGTCTCGTCGGTCAGTGTCGGCGCCTCTGCGGTCGCGCTCGTCTCCTTGGCGACGCGACGCAGGTGGCGCGAGCTGGCGGTGGTTGCCGTGCCGTGGACGCTGGCTGGCTTCGCGCACGCCCTCGTCTATCCGACCGAGGATGCGGCGGTCACGCTGCCCAACGTCATCATCGGCGTGCTCAGCTTCGCCGTCAGCGTCGCCATCGGCTGGGCGATCGGCGAGCGCCGGGCCTTCGTGGCGTCGCTGCACGACCGCGCCATCACGGCCGAGCGGGAGCAGTCGATGCGGGTCGTGCAGGCCCAGCTCGGCGAACGGGCCCGGATCGCGCGCGAGATGCACGACGTCCTTGCGCACCGGATCTCGCTCGTCGCGATGCACTCGGGCGCGCTCGCCTACCGCACCGACCTGTCGCCGGCGGAGGTGCGCGACACGGCCGAGATCGTGCGCGAGAGCGCCAACCGGGCGCTGACGGAGCTGCGCGCCGTGCTCGGAGTGCTGCGTGACGTACCGGCCCCCGAGGGCGGTGCCGTCGGCGGTGCGTTCGGCGGCGCCGTCGGCGGTGCCGTCGACGGTGCCGTCGACGGTGCCGTCGACGGTGCAGTCGGGCGCCCCGACGCTCTGGGTGAGCGGCTCCCGGAGCGGCCGCAGCCGACCCTGGGCGACCTCGACACGCTCGTGGCGGAGGCCACGTCGGCCGGGGCCCTCGTCGCCCTCGAGCGCTCCGGCGACCTGGCCGAGGTGCCGGACTCCGTCTCGCGCAGCGCCTACCGCATCGTGCAGGAGTGCCTGACCAACGCCCGCAAGCACGCCCCGGGCGCCCGCGCCCTGGTCCGCGTCGACGTGGGGCCCGAGCCCGACGGCACTCAGCCGCCCGCCACCCGGGCGGTCCGCGTGACGGTGCGCAACGGCATACCGCCTCGGGACGACGCCGACCCCGCGCCTCCGGGCGCCGGCCTCGGGCTCATCGGGCTCACCGAGCGGGCGGTGCTCGGCGGCGGCGAGCTGACCTACGGCCGGGACCGGCGCGGCGACTTCGTCGTGTCGGCGCGGCTACCGTGGGCGTCGTGAGCGAGGCGGGCGGCACCGACGGAGCTGGGCGGCCCACGCGGGTGCTGCTCGTCGACGACGACGCCCTCGTGCGGGCGGGCCTGCGGATGATCCTCGGCGGCGCACCCGACCTCCGTGTCGTCGGCGAGGCGGGCGACGGCATCGAGGCCGAGGCCGCGGTGGCCCAGCACCGCCCGGACGTCGTGCTCATGGACATCCGGATGCCGCGCCGCGACGGGCTCGAGGCCACCCGGCGGCTGCTCGCCGAGGCGGCGCGGAGCTCGCGTGAGGCCGACCTGCGCGTCGTCGTGCTCACGACGTTCGAGGCCGACGACATGGTGGTCCAGGCGCTGCGCGCCGGCGCCCACGGCTTCCTGCTCAAGGACACCGAGCCGAGCCGGCTCGTCGAGGCGGTGCGGCTCGTGGCGGCGGGGCAGCCGATCCTCTCGCCGAGCGTCACGGCGACCCTCATGGCCCACGTCGCCTCCGGCGGTGACCCTGCCCCCGCAGACGAGCGGCGCGCCAGCGCGCAGGGGCGCCTCGACGAGCTCACCGACCGCGAGCGCGAGGTCGCCCTGGCCATCGGCCGGGGGCTGTCGAACGCCGAGATCTCGCGCGAGCTCTACCTCTCCGTGCCGACCGTCAAGGCGCACGTCTCGCGCATCCTCGACAAGCTGGGCGCCGACAACCGCGTCCAGATCGCCATCGTCGTGCACGACGCCGCCACCCGCTGACCCCTACCCCTTCCGCCCACCCCCTCGGGCCGATGCCGTTGCGCCACAACAGGCGACATTCGCCGAGCCTTGGCAGGATCGAAGACTCCGACACGTATGACTACGCCAGGAGAACTCACATGAACCCATCCATCCGCTCCGCCCTGACCAGACGCGCCGTGCTCGCCGCCGGCGTCGCGGCCGTGCCGCTGCTTGCCGGCCGACCCGCCTCGGCGGCGGGCACCTTCCCCGACCCGGGGCCGAACGTGCCCACCCAGGCCACGCTCGGCTACGCCGACATGATCCGCGAGCTGCGGCGCATCGAGCGCAGCTCACGCTTCGGTGTCGAGGTGACGACCCTGCGCGAGCTCGGCATCACGCCCGGCGTCTCCGAGGCCGGCCGTGACCTCTACGTCGCGACCGTGGGCACGGGAGCGAAGCACGTCTGGCTGCAGGGCCGGATCCACGGCAACGAGCCCTACGGCGTCGACACCCTGCTCACGCTCCTGTCGACGGTCGGCTCGAGCGGGGCCGCCGGCTACCGGGCGATCCGCGAGGCGCTCACCCTCCACGTCATCCCCATGTACAACCCCGACGGCACGGAGCTCAACATCCGGCACACCGTGCTCCAGGATGGCACCGAGCGCCGCATCGACCTCAACCGCGACTGGGCGCCGACGGCCTTCGCGGCAAAGGAGTCGGTCTCCTGGTACACCTACTGGACCCGGGTCAAGCCGGCGTTCGGTCTCGACATCCACCACCAGGGCCTTAAGACCGACGCCGACGGGGACGCCGTCACGATGTCGCTCGGCATCTCGCTCGCGCCCAGCGGGCCCACCCTGCCGACCGTGCTCGGCGGTCTCTACGACCGGCAGACCCGCCAGGCGCAGGGGCTCGTCTACACCTCGCTGCAACGCTACGGCTTCGTCTCGGTCGACCGCTACAGCGTCGGCAGCTACGAGATCGACATCCTCGGCGGCGTCTCGTCGGCGGTCATGGTCGGGCTCAACTGGAACGGGCTCAACCCGACCGGTCACTCGCACCCGATGGTCTTCTTCGAGACCTCGGGCAACACGAGCGCCGGCAGCGTCGGGCAGAAGGCGCGCGGCAAGGCGATCCGCCAGAACGTCATCGGCGCGAGCGAGCTGTTGCAGGGTCTCGCGACGGGCTCGGTGTGGAACACCGACCGGATGATCTGGCACGAGCAGATCCCGCACGTCGACTACACGGGCTACTTCAGCGACAACAACGTGGTCATCACCCCCTGGCCGACGCGTCCGCCGCTCTGATCGCGCAGCGCTGACCGACTCGCGCCCCGAGACGATGTGTCTGCGCGCGCCTTGGCCCGCGCAGACACATCGACCGGGGAGGGGGGTCGGCGGGTGGGGGCTCGGGGGCGACGAAGTGCTCTCTCGATCGGGTTAATCCGGTGGACGGGTGGGGCGTCCCCTGCCTAGCCTCGTCACCGTGTGGAAGTCCTGATGCCCTCGTGCCCGCCCGCGCCGCTGACGCCTGACGTCACCCGCGCGGCCCTGCCGACCATCAAGGACCGCTCATGTCTTCCACCCTCACCATCAGTGGGCTCGACGTCGCCTTCGGCGCTCGCTCGCTCTTCACCGGCCTCGACCTGACCCTCGCCGACGGCGACGTCACCGCCGTCGTCGGCCCCAACGGGTCAGGCAAGTCGACGCTGATGCGCACCATCGTCGGCGACCTCGCGGCCGAGGCCGGCACGATCCGCCTCGCTCCCCGTGATGCCACGATCGCCTGGCTGCCGCAGGTGCTGCCCGACCCCACCGAGACGCTGCTCGGCCATGCCCGCCGCCGCACCGGCGTCGAGGACGCCGAGCACGAGCTGGAGGTCGCCTCCGCCGCCATCGCCTCCGGTGTGCCGGGTGCTGACGACCGCTACGCCACTGCCCTCGAGCGGTGGCTCGCGCTGGGCGCCGCCGACCTCGACGAGCGCCTGCCCGAGGTCGCAGCCCGGGTCGGCCTCGCCGTCGACCCCGCTCGCCCGCTCGGCAGCCTCTCGGGCGGCCAGGCGGCGCGAGCCAACCTCGTCAGCGTGCTGCTCAGCCACTACGACGTGCTGCTGCTCGACGAGCCGACCAACGACCTCGACGCCCGTGGGCTCGACCTCATGGCCGACTTCGTGCGGTCGCACGAGGGTCCGGTGCTCATCGCCAGCCACGACCGGGCCTTCCTCGACGCGGTCGCGACGAGCGTCATCGAGCTCGACCTCGCCCAGCAGCGCATCGGCCACTACACGGGCGGGTGGAGCGACTACGTCGCGCAGCGGGCGCTCGACCGCGCCCACGCCTGGGAGGCCTACGAGGGGTATGCCGCCGAGCGCGACTCCCTGCTCGCCCAGTCGCGGCAGCGCCAGGACTGGGCCGCGAGGGGCCGGCGCAACGTCGCTATGGGCGCCGAGCCCGACAAGCACATCCGCGAGAAGCACCGGGCCCGGGCCGACCGTCAGGCCGCGAAGGGGGCTCGTCTCGAGCGCGCGGCCGAACGGCTCGACGCCGTCGACGCGCCGCGCAAGGAATGGCAGCTGCGCTACACGATCACTGAGGGGCGGCCCTCGTCCGATGTCGTGGCGACGCTCGTCGACGCGGTCGTCGAACGGCCGGACTTCCGGCTCGGGCCGGTGACGCTCGTCGTCGGCCGCGGCGACCGCATCGCGCTCGTCGGAGACAACGGCAGTGGCAAGTCGACGCTGCTCGCGGCCCTCCTCGGTGAGCTGCCCCTGGCCTCCGGACGCCAGTCCCTCGGCAGCCGCGTGTCGGTGGGGGTCGTCGACCAGCAGCGCAGACTGCTCGATGCGGACGACTCCGTGCTCGAGGTCGTGCGGCGCGAGCTCGGAGCGTCGCCCCGGATCGGCCGCGAGTGGCCGATCGCCGACGTGCGCACCCTGCTCGCGAAGTTCGGGCTCGGGTCAGAGCACGTCGCCCGCCCGGCTCGCAGCCTGTCGATGGGCGAGCGCACCCGCGCTCTGCTGGCGCTCTTCCAGGGCCGCGAGGTCAACCTGCTCGTGCTCGACGAGCCGACCAACCACCTCGACGTCGCCGCGATCGAGCAGCTCGAGGCCGCCGTGGCGACCTTCCGGGGGACGGTGCTCGTCGTCAGTCACGATGCGAGCCTGCGCGACGGCATACGGCTCACCCACGTGTGGTCGGTCGACCGGGGGCAGGTGACGGTGGAGGCGCTGTGACGCGGTCGTCGTCGTCCGACGCCCGCTCGGCTGCGGCCTCCTGCTGCGCACGGTCGGCGCGGTAGTCGAACCAGACCCGGTTGACGAGGGCCGAGACCGTCGTCAGGTGACCGAGGATGAGCAGCCACACGAGGATGACGGCGGCGACGCCGAGCGATCCGTAGAGCTGTGACGAGTGCTCGAAGCGCGCGGGGAGGTAGAAGCGGCCGACGAGCTGCATGAGCGTGAGCCCGAGCCCGAAGAGGAGGCAGCCGGGCAGCAGGTCGGTCCACGACTCGCGCCGGTCGGGCAGTCGCAGCGAGATGACGAGCCACACGAGCGTGCTGAGCGTGATCTGGGTGAGGAACGTGGCGACAATGCCGGCGGGGAGGATGTCGATCGTCGAGGCGAGACCGACCGCGAAGAACAGCATGAGCCAGGCGCTGGCGAAGATGACCGACGAGACGATCACCTGGCGCTGGGGCTGACGGCGAGTCGGGGCGTCCCAGATGTGGGCAGTGGCCTGGATGAGGTTGCGCATGAGGGTGCGCGTGGTCCACAGGAAGCCGACCAGTCCGACGATGACGGCCACCCACCACGACTGCCCCCCGTCCTGCAGAGCCGCGACGATCTGCTGGCGCGCGACGGCCGTGACCCCCGTGGTCTTCTCCGCGCGGGCGGCGACGAGGGGAAAGCTCAGCCCGACGCCTGTGAGCAGACCCGCTGCCAGCAGGGCCAAGGGCATGAGCCAGAGGAAGGTGCGGAAGGCGATGGCGCTGGCCAGCAGCATCCCCTGCCGTGCGACATACGTGGTGAGCGCGACGATGGGGAGGGCATAGACGGGGTCGCGGCGGGCCAGCTCGCGGTAGCGGGCAGCGGCGTCCTCGGCGCGCGCTCGCACGTGGTCGATGCGCTCAGTCCAGCCGTGCTGCGACGGCGCGGGGTGCGCGTCGCCCTCGTCGCCGGGGTGAGTGCCCATGGATCGAGCCTCCCACGCGTGGCTCGCCTCCCGGGCACTGTCGGGCGGATCGGCGCGTGCCGCGTGCGTCACCTTCCGGAGGCGCCCGATCTGCGCCACGCTGTGGCCATGCCTGCAACGACGGTCGTCCTCTTCGGTGCCACCGGTGACCTTGCCAAGCGCAAGCTGCTCCCGGGCATGTTGCACCTGCACGAGTCACAGCTCATCGAGGGGCTCCGGGTCGTGGCGACCTCGCTCGACGACCTGAGCCGCGATGAGTTCCTCGAGCTCGTCTTCGCCTCGGTGCGCGAGCACAGCAGCCACGACGTCAGCGACGACGACCTCCGCGAGTTCGCCGCTCGGATCCACTGGGTGCCCGGCAGTGCTGGGCCACAGGGGATTCGCGCGGCCGTCGACGAGTCCGAGGCGATTCTCGGCGCGGACGCGTGGCGGCTGCACTACCTCTCGGTGCCACCCAAGGCAGCGCTCGCCGTCGTGCACCAGCTCGGCGAGGCGGGCCTCGTCGAGCGCAGCCGCATCATCATGGAGAAGCCCTTCGGCACCGACCTCGCGAGCGCCAAGGCGCTCAACGCCGAGCTGCACCAGGTCTTCGCGGAGGAGCAGATCTTCCGCATCGACCACTTCCTCGGCAAGGAGGCGGCGCAGAACATCCTCGCCTTCCGCTTCGCCAACGGCCTCTTCGAGCCGATCTGGCACCGCAACCACATCGACCACATCCAGATCGACGTGCCCGAGACGCTCGGCCTCGCGCAGCGGGCCGACTTCTACGAGAGCACCGGCGCCTACCGCGACATGGTCGTCACCCACCTCTTCCAGGTGCTCGCCTTCACGGCGATGGAGCCACCGACCGCCCTCGAGCCCGCGGCGATCAGCGAGGAGAAGAACAAGGTCTTCCGGTCGATGTCACCGATCCAGCCGCACGACGTCGTGCGCGGGCAGTACGTCGGCTACCGCGACGAGCCGGGCGTCAGGCCCGAGAGCCAGACGGAGACCTTCGTCGCCCTCAAGTGCTTCGTCGACAACTGGCGCTGGGCCGGGGTGCCGTTCTACCTGCGCACCGGCAAGCGGCTCGCCGAGGGCGCACGGATCATCTCGATCGCCTTCAAGGAGCCGCCCCGCTCGATGTTCCCCGCCGGCTCGGGGGTGGGTGACAACGGCCCCGACCACCTGACCTTCGACCTCGCCGACAAGGCGCGCATGTCGCTCTCCTTCTACGGCAAGCGGCCCGGCCCCGGCATGAAGCTCGACAAGCTCTCGATGCAGTTCTCCATGCAGGAGACGAACTGGGCGGGCGCCGTGCTCGAGGCCTACGAGCGGCTCATCTACGACGCCGCCCGCGGCGACCGCACCCTCTTCACCTCGGCCGACGGCATCGAACGCCTCTGGGAGATCTCGCAGCCGTTGCTCGACAACCTGCCGACCGTGCGGCCCTACGACCCGGGCACGTGGGGCCCGAACCAGATCCACCAGCTCATCGCGCCCTTCACGTGGCGGCTGCCCTTCGAGCGGCGCTGGCGCAACCCCAACGACTACGGCTCCTGACCCCTCGGGGGCCCGCGGTCAGCTCGGGTTCGCGGGCGGGTTCCCACTTGGGCTGCCACCTGGGCTGCCACCCTGGTTGGCGTCGGGGGCAGCGCTCGCGGCGAGGGCGGCCCGCAGCTCCCGGCGTGCGGTGTCGATCGCCGCGCGACGGGCCCGGAAGTCATCGGGGGTCGAGTCCGGTCCGGCAGCCGTGTCGGCGCTGACCGCTTCGACGAGCCGGGCCAGGCGGTCCCGCAGGGCAGCCGCCGAGGCCCGCCTCGCCTCGTCGGGCGCGCTGCCCTCGAGCGCCAGCAGTGACTCGTCGATCGCCAGCAGCCTCGGACCGGCGGCCGTCCACACCTGGCTGGCCTCGGTCGCCGTCGGCATGGCGAGCACCTGCGTGACGAGCGACTCCTCGACCCACGTCGCCTCACGCCGGCTGTCGGCCAGCTTCGCGTCCCACTCGTCGAGCACCCGCTTCGCCTCACGTCGGCGCAGGAGGAGCCAGACGAGGCCTGCGACGGCAAGCACGAGCAGGAGGAGCCACGGCCACCACGTCGTCGACTCGGTGGAGGTGGGAGTCGTCTCGGGCGCAGCCTCAGCCGGAGCAGTGGACGACGTCGTCTCCGACGGGGTCTCGGCGGGCGTCTCGGCGGGCGTCTCGGTGGGCGACTGGGTCACGGTCTCGGTGACGGTCTCGGTCGGCGTGGGTGCGACGGTGGCCGTCCGGGTCTCGGTGGCCGTCTGGGTGACGGTCTGCGTCTGGGTGACGGTCGGGGTCTCCTCCGGCGTCGCGGTCTGCGTGGGCTTCTCGCTCTGCGTCCGCGTCGCCTCAGGCGTCTCTGCCTCCGAGGAGCTGGAGGCCTCGGGCAGCGTCGGCAGCGTCAGGCTGGGGACCGTCGTCGGCACGTTGATGCTGGGCAACGACGTCGGCAGCGTGATGCTGCCGCTCCCGCCGCAGGCTGCCAGGCCCAGGAGGGCGAGCAGCAGGGAGAGCAGGATCACCGGGCGACGTCGCATGGACGATTGTGCCCTCTGGGTCCACACCCCCCACGTCACCCTCCGGGGGTGATCTCCCGGCCCCCACCCGGGACGACCACAGGCCGTCGTCCGGCCACGGTCAGGGACGCCCCTCCCCCGGGTAGCTGACGCCGACCTGGCGGCGCACCTCGTCCATCGTCTCCATGACGCGCACCGTCGTGGCGAGCGGAAGGAGCGGCGACTCGCGCTCCCCTGCGACGAGGCATCGCGCGAACTCCGCTGCCTCGTAAGAGAACCCACGCACGTCTACCGGCATACCGGCCGGGTGCTCGTCGAGCACCTCGTTGCTGCGACTGACGAGCCGGATGCCCGAGCCGGCACCGTAGAAGGCGCCACTCAGCTCGAGACGGGCCTCGGTGCCGGCCACGACGGCCGTGCAGGGGGTGACGGCCGCCATCGTGCACGACAGCACGCCGTGGGCCCCACCGGCACCGCTGACCGTGATCGTCGTCGTGGCGTCGACCCCGAGGTCGGTCAGCGTGCCGGTGGCAGCGACGTGGGCGGGGGCGCCGAGCACGAGGTCGGCAAAGGAGACGGGGTAGACCCCGAGGTCCAGCAGGGCACCGCCGGCGAGGTCGGGCTGCGCCAGTCGGGCCGGGCCGTCGGGGTAGAGACGCTGACCGTGGTCGGCGAAGACGGCGACGACGTCACCGATGAGCCCCGTCTCGACGACGTGCCGCACGACGTCGTAGTGCGGCAGGAAGCGGCTCCACATCGCCTCCATGACGAGCAGCCCGCGCGCCTCGGCTGCGCGCACGACCTGCCGGGCCTCGGCGGCGCTGCGCGCGAAGGCCTTCTCGACGAGCACCGGCTTGCCCGCCTCGATCGCGAGCAGGGCGTGGTCGCGGTGCTCCGAGTGGGGTGATGCGACGTAGACGGCGTCGACCTCGTCGTCGGCGACGAGCTCCTCGTAGCTGCCGTATGCCGTCGGGATCGCGAACTCGTCGGCGAAGTCCCGTGCCCGCTCGCCGCTGCGCGAGCCGACCGCGGCGACCTGCGACGCCGTGCCGACCGCGACGGCCTCGGCGAAGGTGTGGGCGATGCCTCCCGGTCCGATGATGCCCCAGCGGATCGCCGGGGCGTCGTGGGGATCCGGCGTGCGCGGCTGCGGCAGCCGGAGCGGAACCTCGATCGGTAGCGTCATGCGTTCACGTCCCAGAGATGGTGGCGGATGTCGTGGATGAAGTAGAGCGCGAGCGTGCGTGCAGTGAAGCGAGATCCGTTGCTGCGCAGGGCCGGCCACTCCCACTCGTCCCCCACCGGACGGGCGTATGCCGTCGCAGCTGTGTCGAACGCCGCCGCGAGCTCGCGCTGGACCTCACTCGGGTCCGAGCGCCAGTACTGGCTCTCGACCGCCGTGGCGTCCTGGTCCCAGTTGGCGAACTGCACGAGATCGCCTCTGCCGTCGAGGATCTGCTCGAGGCGGTCCCGCATGACGTCGCACACGTCGCGCACGTGGCAGGAGTACTCGAGAGGCGACCACACCCCCGCGGACGGGCGACTGCGGACGTCGGGCTGGGCCAGCCGGACGGCATACCGTCGCGCGGCGTCACGGAGGAGCGTGGGGACGTCCTCGGCGGCGAGCGTGGAGGCGTCGAAGCCGCAGTCGGGGCACGGCCGCGACAGCACCCACGTCCAGTCCGCGGCGTCGGGGGTGGACGGGCCGGGATCGGCGGCGTCGCCGGCGGGCAGGTCGGTCATGCGCCCAGCGTAGGGGTGGCCGGCGGCCGGGCGGACCGGCGATTCATGGTGTCGGACGTGCTGGCGATACCGTGCACTCGTGCTCAGTGACTACCTGCCGTGGATCGTCGCCGGGGCCGTGGTGCTGGCGCTGGTCATCGGTGGCGTCGTCATGAGCCGCGTCGCCCCCGACGTGACTGCTCCGCTGCGCCGACGCCGTCCCCGACCGCACCGCGGCCACTTCCGCCCCGAGGAGGAGCAGCAGACCCCGGTGCGGCAGGCGGCGGTCATCATCAACCCGACGAAGGTCACCGACCTCGGGCCCGTGCGCGAGCGGATCACCGCAACCTGCCGTGCGAACGGCTGGGGCGAGCCGCTCTTCCTCGAGACGACCGCCGAGGACCCCGGTCCGGGTCAGGCGGCCACTGCCGTGCGCCACGGGGTCGACCTCGTGTGCACCCTCGGCGGGGACGGCACCGTGCGCAACGTCGCGAGCGTCCTCGTCGGCACCGAGATGCCGCTCGGCATCCTGCCCGCGGGCACCGGCAACCTGCTGGCACGCAACCTCGACCTGCCCGTCGGCCTCGAGGCGGCCCTGACGGTGGCGCTCACCGGACGCAACCGGCGCATCGACGTCGGCGAGCTGCGCATCGGGCCCCTCGAGCCGGCGGAGCATCCCGAGGCCGGCCCGGACGGCGCAGCGGCGAGCGCACAGGACGAGCCGATCAGCACGCCGACGCCGCAGACCCACCACTTCCTCGTCATGAGCGGCATCGGCATGGACGCGGCGATCATGGCGGGCACGAACGAGAACCTCAAGAACAAGGTGGGCTGGCCGGCCTACCTCGTCTCGGGAGCCAAGCACCTCATCTCGCCCGAGTTCCGCGTCACGGTGCGCGTCGACGACGAGCCGGAGTTCCGGCGGCGCTCGCGGATGGTCGTCATCGGCAACTGCGGTCGCCTGCTCGGCGGCCTCGTCCTCATGCCGAGCGCGCTCGTCGACGACGGGCACCTCGACGCCGTCATCGCCTCACCCCGGGGGCTCGTGGGCTGGGTGCCCGTCGCGACCCGCGTCGCGACGCGGCGGCGCAAGGGCCACCCGACCCTCGACCACAAGGTGTGCACGGAGATCCGGGTCGTCGTCGACCGGCCGGTGCCCGTGCAGGTCGACGGGGACGTGCTGGGTGAGGCGACCGAGGTGACCGCCGTCGTGCGGCCCGCCTCCCTGACGGTGCGCGTCAGCCGGGCCTGAGCGGGCGCGCCCCCACCTCCCCCGGCGGGAGGTGGGGGCGCGGGTCCCGTCTCCGGGTCAGCGGGCGCCGAGGGCGTGCTCGACGGCCAGCTGGTTGAGGGCGACGAAGGCATAGCCGGCCTCGGCCACGGCGTCGACGTCGAAGTCCTCGAAGGTCGCCCGGTCGGCGAGCACGTCAGAGAGCTTCTCGTCGGCGCCGAGGGTCGGCACCGCGAGCTCCGTGACGCGGCTGGCCTCGAAGGCAGCCTGCACCTCGGGGTCGGCGCGGTAGGCCGCGGCGCGCTCCTTGAGGACGATGTAGGTGCTCATGTTGGCGGCAGCCGAGACCCAGACCCCGTCGACGTCCTCGGTGCGCGAGGGCTTGTAGTCGAAGTGGCGCGGGCCGTCGTAGCGCGGACCACCGCCGACGAAGCCGTTCTCGATGAGGTCGACGGTGAAGAAGGCGGAGAGCAGGTCGCCGTGGCCGAAGACGAGGTCCTGGTCGTACTTGATCGAGCGCTGGCCGTTGAGGTCGATGTGGAAGAGCTTGCCCGCCCACAGCGCCTGCGCGATGCCCGAGGTGTAGTTGAGGCCGGCCATCTGCTCGTGGCCGACCTCGGGGTTGAGGCCGACGATGTCGCCGTGCTCGAGCTCGGCGATGAAGCCAAGCGCGTGGCCGACGGTCGGCAGGAGGATGTCGCCGCGCGGCTCGTTGGGCTTGGGCTCGATGGCGATCCGCAGGTCGTAGCCCTGGTCCTTGATGTAGCCCGCGACGGTGTCGATGCCCTCGCGGTAGCGGTCGAGAGCGGCGTTGATGTCCTTGGCGCCGTCGTACTCCGCACCCTCGCGGCCACCCCACATGACGAAGGTCTCGGCCCCGAGCTCGGCTGCGAGGTCGACGTTGCGGATCACCTTGCGCAGGCCGTAGCGACGCACCTCGCGGTTGTTGGACGTGAACGCGCCGTCCTTGAAGATCGGGTGGCTGAAGGTGTTGGTCGTGACCATCTCGCAGACGACGCCGGTCTCGTCGAGCACCTTGCGGAAGTCGGCGATGATCCGGTCGCGGTCGGCGTCGCTGCTGCCGAAGGGCACGAGGTCGTCGTCGTGGAAGGTCACCCCCCAGGCGCCGAGGTCGGCGAGGCGGCGCACCGACTCGATCGGGTCGAGGTGCGGCCGCGACGCGTCACCGAACTGGTCGCGCGCCTCCCAGCCGACGGTCCAGAGACCGAAAGAGAACTTGTCGTCAGGGGTCGGCGTGCGGACCATGGGGCTCCTCCTCGAGCAAACGGCATACCGAGTCTCGGCATTTGTATGTTGAACAAACATATTACCTCGGGGAGGTCAGGTCAACGGGTGAGCGAGACGAGAGCAACCCCACCGTCCCGGTCGTCGGGGACCACGACGAGCCGATGAATCCGGCAATGCCATGACGTGCTCGAGCGGTCAGACTGCCGAGCCGCCGGGATCAGTGGGCACCGAGGAGTCCCAGGACCAGTCCGTGAGCCGCTCGAGGCCCGGCAACGCCCGGCGCCCGGTGACGTGGAGCAGGACGTCTGAGGGGTCGCCCGGAGGCGCCCCCGGGAAGAGTCGCTGAAGGACCGGGATGCACAGCTGCGC
Source organism: Humibacillus xanthopallidus (assembly GCF_006716675.1). Taxonomy (GTDB): domain Bacteria; phylum Actinomycetota; class Actinomycetes; order Actinomycetales; family Dermatophilaceae; genus Humibacillus; species Humibacillus xanthopallidus_B. Next base: position 1,446,505 of record NZ_VFPM01000001.1, read on the forward strand.
CGGGGGCCTCCAGGCGACCCCCAACCCGGTGGCGATGTCGTAGCAGTGGACGAGGATCTCGACGACGCCCATGGCCGCGAAGCCGTCGGGGTCGGACGTCCCGTACGGGTGCCACGCGCGAGAGTCGGAAGATGCCGCGTCCACGGCGAGAGTCAAGAGCCGCCCGCACATCGCGACAGCGCCGAGGATCTCGACGTTGCTGGCCGCCGGATCGATCATCGCCTCGATCGGCAGGTAACCGCGGCGAGGTTGCGCGATCACCTGGGAGGCGTAGGAGAACAGATCGTCGGCGACGTGGGCAGCCGTGGCGCGGCAGGTCCACTCCAGCTCGCCCGCCGTGACGTCCCAGCTCCGCTCCGACGCTGGCGTCAGTGCCGCACGCATCTCGTCGACCGCCTGCCCGACCACATCACTCATCGCCGTCACGACGACGAACCTAGAGCGTCTGCGCTCGGAGCGGCGCGTCGCGGGTGAGCTCGTTCACTCGAGGAGGGTGCTCCAGAGGGTTGTCCCGGAGGGCTCAGCCGAGCGGGAGACCCCATTGTGCGGTCTGGTGCCGCAACTGCTTGAGCGGCTGCACGCCGTAGCGTCAGCCCGCCGTTGCCGGTGCCGGTCTCGAACTGGGGCTGCGGTAGTCGACATGCGCCACCGCCGCACGTGCCCGAGGACTCTCGACGCTCACACCGCACAGGGCAAGGGCGCCGTTCGGTTCTCGGGCGTCGGTGGCAGAGGCTGCCCGAGCGGCGAGGCGCTCGACCGTTCGTGCGATGACAGCATGGGTCCATGCAGATGAAGCTGGAGCTCGTGCCCCTACCCGTGTCGGATGTGGACCGGGCCATCGACTTCTATGCCGGCAAGCTCGGCTTCACCACGGACGTCGACGTGCAGCCCGCGGAGGGTGTCCGGGTCGTCCAGCTGACACCGGAGGGCTCGGGCTGCTCGGTCGGCTTCGGCACCGGACTCGACGTGTATGCCGGTGAGCCGGGCAGCGTCCGCGGCCTGCACCTCGTCGTCGAGAACCTCGACGAGGCCCGAGCCGAGCTCGTCAGCCGCGGTGTCGAGGTCGGCGAGATCCACGACTTCGGCGGCGGGGTGCGCGGCGCGGGCTTCTCCGACCCCGACGGCAACACGTTCGAGCTGCAGGAGATGGCGTGGCGCACGGGGTCGACGTTCTAGGACGCTCCCGCCGTCATCACCCCGCCCGTCCTCACTCCGCCTGCAGCAGGAAGAAGATGAAGCAGATGAAGGCGGTCCGGTCGCCGAGGTCCGGCGGGAGGAGCTCGCGCGGGGTGTCGGGCGAGAATGGCGGCTCGCTGATGACCGCGACGCGGAAGCCGGCCGCGGTGAACGCGTCCGTCATCGCGTGCAACGGCCGGTGCCAGAAGGTCAGCGTCCACGCCTCACCGTCGTCGAAGGTGTACTCGTCGGAGTACTGCGTGACGGCGAAGTAGTCGGCCTGGGGGTCGCTCGCCTCGAGGATGCGGGGATGGTTGACCGCGAGGAGGAGGCGGCCGCCGGGCTCGAGGACACGTCGGAGCTCGGCGAGCGGCGCCGCCCAGTCGTGCAGGTAGTGCAGGACGAGGGAGCAGACGACGTCGTCGAACGCGGCGTCGGCATACGGCAGGGGCGCGCTGAGGTCGGCGACCCGCAGGTCCACGTCCTCCCCGAGCCGCTGCCGGGCGAGCTCGAGCATGGCCGCACTCGAGTCGAAACCCGACACCGTGGCGCCTCGTGCGCGAAGGGCCTCCATGAGGGGACCGTTGCCACAGCCGGCGTCGAGCACGCGACGCCCGTCGACGTCGCCGGCCAGCGCGAGCATCGCCGGCCGCGCGTAGTACGCGTTGAACAGCCCCGTCTCGTTGGTCCGCGCATACTGCGCCGCGAAGCTGTCGTAGTGGTCGGCCTTCATGACGTCCTCACTGCCCGGAGCGCTCCCCGGACGGAAGACGCCCACGCAAGGCTAGACGAGAATCAGGCGAAAAGGGACTGTCCCCAGTGCTCGCCGTCCTGGAGCCCGGGCGGGCAGGCGAAGACGGCCGACCCGTTGTGCTCGATGTACTCGTTGAGCAGGTCCTTGCTCGCGAGCGCCCGCTGCATCGGGACGAACTGCTTGGCCGGGTCGCGCATGTAGGCGAGGAAGAAGAGCCCCGCGTCGAGGTGGCCGACGCCGTCGGAGCCGTCGGTGAAGTTGTAGCCGCGGCGCAGGATGCGGATGCCGCCGAGCTGGCTCTCGTGGGCCAGGCGGACGTGGGCGTTGACCGGGATGGCCGGAGTGCCGTCCGGCCCTCTCTTCGCGAAGTCGAGCGCGTCGAACTCCTTGGCCTGGCCGAGCGGAGCGCCTTCCTTCTTGTCACGTCCGATGACGTCCTCCTGCTCCTGCAGCGACGTGCGGTCCCACACCTCGATGTGCATGCGGATGCGCCGCGCGACGAGGTAGGAGCCGCCGGCCATCCAGGCGCCGCCGCCCTTCTCGTCCTCCGGGGCCACCCACACGTGCCGGTCCAGCCCCTCGGGCTCCTCCGCCTTGACGTTGTTGGTGCCGTCCTTGAAGCCGAACATGTTGCGCGGTGTCGCCTGGGCGGTCGAGGTCGACGACGTGCGACCGAAACCGAGCTGCGACCACCGCACCGCGACGACGCCGAAGCCCATCCGCACGAGGTTGCGGACGGCATGCACGGCCACCTGCGGGTCGTTGGCGCACGCCTGGATGCAGAGATCACCGCCTGAGCGCTTCGGGTCGAGCTGGTCACCGACGAAGGGCGGCAGCTCCTCCAGCGCGGCCGGCTTGCGGTCCGCGAGACCGAAGCGGTCGTCGAAGAGGGACGGGCCGTAGCCGATGGTGATCGTCAGACCGGACGCCGGCAGCCCGTAGGCCTCGCCCGTGTCCTCAGGCGCCCGGTTCGGACCACCGCCGACGAGCCCGCCGGGTGCAGCCTCGGCGCCGGCCGTCATCCGCTCGGCGGCCCGGGTCCACGTCTCGAGCAGCTCTCGCAGCTGGGCGCGGTCCTTCGTCACGACGTCGAGGGCGACGAAGTGCAGGCGGTCCTGGGCCGGGGTCACGATGCCCGCCTGGTGCTCGCCGCGGAACGGGATCGCGGCATCGAGCCCGAGGGCCGGAGCCGTCGTGGGTCCCGCCTCCTGCGCCGCGGTGGCTGCGCTCGCCTGCGACACGGCATACGCACTGGTGGCACCGGCCACGATGCCGGCAACGGCCGCCGTGCCCGAGACGCCGAGGAGCCGACGGCGGCTCACACCACCGGCGTCACCGGCGTCGCCCACCTCGCCCACCTCGCCGGTGCCGTTCGCCGGGTCGGGCAGGCGGGGCTGGGGAGCGCGCGCCGTCACGTGGCCTCCACGACGCCGGGCACCTTCGACACCTCTTCGGACAAGGCGTCGAGCGAGACGGTCAGCGCCTTGATGTCGGCATCGGTGAGGGCGGTGTAGCTCTTGTAGTCGGCACCGGCCTTGTGCGTGCCGAGCAGGCTGGACAGCTCGGTGAACCGGGCGTCGAGGGACTTCTGCAGCGCGGGGTCGCGCTCGGTGATGACGGGGCGCAGGGCGGCGAGCGCCTGGCGCGAGCCCTCGAGGTTGCCGTCGAAGTCCCAGAGGTCGGTGTGCGAGTAGCGCTCCTCCTCCCCGGTGACCTTGCCGGTCGCGACCTCGTCGAGCAGCGCCTTGGCGCCGCCCGCGATCGACAGGGCCGTCGGGTCGACGGTCTTGCTCTTCGCCGCGATCGCCTTGACGTCGGTCAGCAGCTGGTCGGCGATGGCGCCCGAGTCCTTCTGGAGGCCGTCCTTCCAGAGGTCCTTCTCGAGGCGGTGGTAGCCGGTGAAGGCCATCCCCTCGGCGATGACGTCCTCGCGGCCGTCGATCTTCGGGTCGAGGTCGCCGAAGCTCTCGGCGACCGGCTCGATGGCCTCCCACGGGTGTCGGGCCTGCGCATAGAGCGACTTCGCCTTCGCGACGTCGCCCGCCTTGACCGCCGCGACGAACTTCTCGGTGCCCTCGACGAACTCGTCGGCCTCCGAGGCGACGAACGCCTTGTAGTCGGCGATCGCCTTGGCCACCTTCTGGTCTGCACTGCCGGCGGTCGCCGTGCCGGTCACGGTGAAGGGCGCCCGGATGCCGTCGCCGACCATGCCCGGCTTGCAGGCCGTGGTGAACGTACCCGGCTCGGTGATCTCGACCTTCAGCTCGCGCTTGAGGCCGGGAGTGATGTTCTCCACCTCGCCGACGATGCGGTCGCCCTCGGCGTAGAGGTAGAACTCGTTGACCTTCGACCCGGCGTTGGTGACCTCGAAGGTCACCGTGCCGGCCTTGGCCGTCGTCGCCGACAGCTCGCAGGTGGTGTCGGTCGCGTTGACGGTGATGGGGCCGGCCGCGCCACCCGTGCCGGCCGCTGTGGACGAGCTGCTCGTCTCGACCTTGTCGGTGCAGGCGGCGACGCCGAGGACGCAGGTCAGGGCGAGGGCTGCGGGCGCAGCGCGGCGCAGGGACGGGCGGGACATGAGGCTCCTGTGAGTGTGGTGCTGTGCGTGGGAGGGGTATGCCGGGTGGCGGGCTCTTCGGCGAGACCCCGCTCCCGGGCCGGTCAGGTCAGGCGGCGACGGCGCTCGTCGGCTCGGACGCGGGCGCGGTGACGGCTGGCCGGCTCTTGACGGGCCGGAGGAAGAGCGTGAGGACGATGCCGACGTAGAGCACCCAGGCGACGGCCTGCAGCACGGTCGTGGCCGGTGTGAAGTTGAAGATGCCCTTGAGGAGCGTGGCGTACCAGCTGCTCGGGTCGACCGTCGCGCTGACGTCGAAGGCGAGGGTGCCCAGGCCGGGGAGGAACTGCGCCTCCTGCAGGTCGTGGATGCCGTAGGCGAGGATGCCCGCAGCCACGAGGATGAGCAGGATGCCGGTGTAGCGGAAGAACTTCGCGAGGTTGATCTGGACCGCACCGCGGTAGATGAGCCAACCCAGCAGCACGGCGCCTCCGAGACCGATGACCCAGCCGATGAGCGGCTGGTTGTTGCCCTGCCCGGCAGCCTCGGTCGTCGCGTAGAAGAAGATCGCGGTCTCGAGGCCCTCCCGGCCGACACCGAGGAAGGCGACGAGCGCGATCGCGAACGGGCCGAGGTCGAGCGCCTTGTCGAGCTTGCCCTTGAGCTCGCCCGAGATGGTGCGCGAGGCCGTGCGCATCCAGAAGACCATGAAGGTCACGAAGACGACGGCGAGGATCGAGGCGAGCCCGCCGATCATCTCCTGCGCCTCGAAGGACAGCTGCTTCGTGCCGTAGGTGAGCAGCGCCCCGAGGGCCACCGAGAGGGTGACCGCGACGCCGACGCCGAGCCACACGTAGCGCAGCGCCCAGCGGCGGTCGGTCTTGACGAGGAAGGCCACGAGGATGACGACGACGAGGGCAGCCTCGAGCCCCTCTCGCAGTCCGATCAGCGCGTTGCTCGCGAGCACGGTGACCTCTCTCAGGAAGTTCTCAGGAATTAAGCCACGGGGGCGTGACGGAAATCAGCAAAGCACAGGTAAGCCTTGCCTAACAAGCCAGCAGCAGTGTCAGAGTCGCCACATGGACACCCCCGCCGCCTTCGCCGGGTTCCCGCCCAGCGCCCTCGCCTTCTATGCAGGCCTCGAGGCCGACAACAGCCGCGAGCACTGGCAGGAGCACCGCTCCACCTACGAGAACGACGTCCGTGAGCCGATGCTCGCCCTGCTCGACGCCCTCGAGGACGAGTTCGGCGAGGGCAGGCTGTTCCGACCCAACCGCGACATCCGGTTCAGCGCCGACAAGTCGCCCTACAAGACGCACCAGGGCGCGCTCGTCGGCGTCGGGACGAGCCTCGGCTACTACGTCCAGCTGAGTGCCGACGGGCTCCGGGCGGGCGGCGGCTTCCGGATCACGGGCCCCGGACCGACAGCACGCTTCCGCGCCGCGGTCGGCGCCCCCAGCACCGGCCTCGAGCTCGAGCGCCTGCTCACCGCCCTGCGCGGCAAGGGTTTCGAGATCCTCGGCGAGGCCGTCAAGACCGCCCCGAGGGGGTATGCGGCCGACCACCCGCGCATCGAGACGCTCCGTCACAAGGAGCTCATGGTCGTTCGCGACTTCGGCACGCCGCCGTGGTTGCACACCCGGCGGGCGCTGACGCGGGTGCGGGACACCTGGCGTGACGCGCGTCCGCTCGTCGAGTGGCTCGGCGCCCATGTCGGGACGAGCGAGGCCCCGCCCGCTACGTTGTCCCGGTGAGCCACCGCAGCCCCGTCGTCGACGCCTACATCATCGGAGCCGGGCCGGCCGGGCTCGCCACCGCAGCCGCGCTGAAGAAGCGCGGCCTGCACGGCGTCGTCCTCGACAAGGGCGACGCCATCGGCAGCTCGTGGCGGCAGCACTACGACCGCCTCCACCTGCACACCCCGCGCGAGCTGTCCGGCCTGCCCGGCATGGCCATCCCCAAGAGGATGGGCCGGTGGGTCTCGCGCGACGACGTCGTGCGCTATCTCGAGCTGTATGCCGCGCACTTCGACCTCGACGTGCGCCTGCGCACCGCTGTCGAGCGGGTCGACCGCTCCGATGACGGACTCGGCTGGGCACTGACTCTCCGTGACGGGTCGCAGCTGACGGCGCCCTACGTCGTCGTCGCCACCGGCTTCAACCACACGCCTGTCGAGCCGGATCTGCCTGGCCTGCAAGGCTTCTCGGGCGAGGTCGTCCTCTCGCGCACCTACCGCAACGGCAGCCCGTATGCCGGCAAGGACGTCCTCGTCGTCGGCAGCGGCAACACCGGCACCGAGCTGGCGGTCGACCTCGTCGAGCACGGCGCCGCACGGGTCCGCCTCTCCGTGCGCACGATCCCCCACATCCTGCGCCGCTCCGCGGGGCCGTATGCCGCGCAGTACACCGGCATCACCGTCCGCCACCTCCCAGCCGCGCTCGTCGACCGCGCCGCCGCCCTCGTCGAGCGGGCCACGACCCCCGACCTCACGGCATACGGGCTGCCCAGACCGGACACGGGACTGCTGACGCGCGTGGAGCGCGACAACGCGATCCCGGTGCAGGACGTCGGGATCATCGACGCGATCCGCTCCGGGCGGGTCGAGCCGGTCGCCGGGCTCGCGTCGTTCGACGGTGACAGCGTGGTGCTCTCGGACGGCAGCCGCCTCGAGCCGGACGTCGTCGTGCTCGCGACGGGCTTCTCGCAGGGGCTCGAGCCGCTCATCGGGCACCTCGGGCTGCTCGATGCCAAGGGCCACCCCGTCGAGCGTGGCGGGGCGACCGCCCGTGGAGCGCGGGGCCTGTGGTTCAACGGCTTCACGAACCCGATCTCAGGGATGCTGCGCGAGATCGCCATCGACGCGAAGAAGATCGCCCTCGCCATGGCCCTGGCCAAGGACCGGCGCCTCAAGGAGCTCATGGCGGCGCACGGGGCCTGACCCCTCCAGCCGACACCGAGCCGGACGCTCCGATCAGGGGCGCAGCTGGCCGCCGAGGTTGAGGAAGGCCGCCGCCACGTCGTCGACGTCGGCCACGGCACGCGCGAGGGCGTCGTCGCTCGGCACGCCCGAGGCGAGCAGCTCGTGGTGGCGGGCCATCGTCGCGGCTGCCACGTCGTCGGGCACGGGCGCGACAGCGGCGACGGCCGAGCGCGCCCCGAGCGAGAGCAGCGAGAGCGCGAGCCCGAGCGACTCGTGGCCGGGGCGGCCCGTCTCGAGGCCGACCTCGCACGCGGAGAGCACGACGTGGTCGGCGCACACCCCGGTGGGTTGCAGCTCGTGGGCGAAGACCGGACCGTCGTGGAGCACGAGCGAGGAGAACAGCGGGGACTCGACCTGGTGCGTGCCGTGGGCTGCCACGTGGACGATGCCCGGCCGAGCCAGAGCGGCGACGAGCTCCTGCCGGCTGGACGGCTCGGCGATCCGCGAGCGCCTGCCCCAGGTGCGCGCCAGGGCGCGAGCCTCGGCGGACGCGCGTGGGACCGCGGGCCCCACGCTGATGTGGACTCCCATCTCGCCCACCGGCGGCTCCGGCGCCGGGCCGGTGGTCGGGGGTCCGACGCCGAGGCCGCGCCGGGCGAAGGAGGTCAGGGAGACGGCGACGGTGAGGGGCCGGGCGCGCATCGAGGGCAGCAGCGACCACGGCAGGGCCGACACCTCGGGGCAGGTGACGAGCACGAGCCCTCGGCTCGACCGCCACGGGTGGAGCAGCCCCGCATCGAGCTCCGCGGCGCTCGACCTCAGCGACGACCACACTGCGCCGGACAGGGGCCCGAGATGGTGCGTCGCAGCCGCCCGCAGATCGACCCGGATGCGCTGGGCGAGCTCGGTGGCCCGATCGGCCGGCATGAGGTCGCGCAGGACCGCACGGCCCCCGATGACCCCGACCCCGGCGATCCGCCCCCGGTGGCGGAAGAACCAGACGAGGTCGCGGTCGACCTCGAGCAGGTGTGCCCGCGCCTCGCGGACCCGCACCGGCACCGCCCGGGCCGTGCCGCGCCGGCTCAGCGCCCAGTCACGGTCGCGGATCAGCCGCTCGAGCTGCGAGGCGTCGGCCTCGAGATCGCGCAGCACCTCCGGATCGCTCTCGCCGCGCATGAGTCCCCGGACCGATCGCAGCTGCTCGGTGAGCGAGGCGAGCTGCTCGTCGTCGGGCCGCCCGAGGGAGGGCAGCCGGTCGGTCGCGCTGCGCCAGCGCTCCAGCGCCTCGAGCACCGCGCCGCTGCCGCGGGGCACGGCGAGGTCGAGGTCGAGCTCGGCGAGACGCACCCCGTGCACGGCCCTGGCCGTGCGCAGGTCGAGGCTGGCGCTGCCCTGCTGGCCGGCCGCGAGACGGCGGGCGGCTCTGCCGAGGATGCGGCGGGCCGGGCCGAGGTCTCCGGTCGCGACGAGGGTCCGCGCCGTGACGGCGGCCGCGTCGAGCTCGTCGGACAGCGAGGCCGACGAGACGCGCTCGAGGCTCAGCAACCTCGTGTTGGCGGCCGGCGCGTCACCGGCGAGAAGGAGCGCCTGGGCCGCGACGACCCTGGCCCCGTCGGCGAGCTCGGAGTCGCCGAGCTCGCCCGCCACCTCGACGAGCTGGTCGGCGAGCGCCGCTGCCGCCCGGGCCACCGCGACGTCGTCGCCGCCCTCCGCGTCTCCGAGCCGGGTGCCTCGCTGCTGCCGGTCGAGGTCGACGAGCAGCGACACGAGCGTGGCCTTGGCGACCCACGCCGTCGCACCGATCCGGCGGTAGGTCTCGATGGCCGAGGTTGCCGCGACGGCGGCCCGGTCGAGGTGCCCGGCGAGCCGCTCGGCCCTGGCGAGCTCGAGGTCGAACTCGGCCCTGATCTGGTCGTGGCCCTCGTCAGGCAGGTCTGCGAGCCCGGCGTGCAGGGCTTCCGTCGCCTCACGCACGAGACCGGCCTCGAGCAGCACCCTCGCCCGGTCGAGGCGGGCCGGTGCCCGGTAGGCATCGGCGGCGAGCAGCTCGGCGGCGGCCATGCCGGCCAGGGACCGCGGGATGTCACCGAGGAGGTAGGCGGCATACCCCTCGTTGTGACGGGCCATGAACTCCTGCTCGACCCCGCCGAGCGCCGCTGCGAGGCGAGCCGCCTCGGCGAAGGACTCGAGCGCCTGCTGCGGACGCGACAGCTCGAAGGCGAGCATGCCGCGGCTCAGGTGCACGGAGCACTGCTCGCGGGGCGTGAAGGCGTCGAGGCGCTGGACGGCTCCCTCGAGGCCGTGCCAGGCCGAGGCGAGGTCGCCGACCCGGCCGTAGATGCTGGCGCGCTGGTAGTCGAGCCGGGCCTGCAGCCCGGAGTCGCCGAGCTCCGCGATCACCACCTCGGCCTCGGCGAACCGCGCCGAGGCCGCATCGAGACCGAAGAGCATGTAGTCGGTCAGGGCCAGCGTGATCAGCGTGTTGCACCGCAGCTCGAGCCGCTCCCGCGACGGGGCCGCGCCGTCGAGCCGCTCGATCTCCTCGAGCGCCGCCGACAGCGAGCGCGCAGCCTCGAGCGGTCGGCCGGCCATGTTGTCGGCCGCCGCACGCTCGCGCAGCGTTCGCGCTCTCTCGAGCAGGTCGATGAGTCGAACCGGCCTCTCCGTCAGGGCCGGTCATGGGCCTAGATCTGGATCGTCGGGGTGATGACCGGTCGCACGTCGTCGTCGTCGGGGTCGGTGATGACGAAATGCACCGGCCCGTGAGGTAGATCATCCATAACGAAGCGGCCGTTCGCATCTGAAATCTGCGACACGCTGCCCTCGATGGTCACCGCCTCGACCTGGGCACCGGGTGAGGTGACCCAGCCGTCGACCCGCACGCGGGCGTCCGTGTCGGCCTGCTCGCTGGGGCTGGCCGAGACCATGAGGCTGACCGAGGCCGCCGTGAAGGTGACCGAGTCGGTCGGGGTCGGCTCCACCTTGGCGTCGGTGCCACGGGTGGTCAGCAGGGCCGAGTCCATGAGCTCGGCGACCTCTGCGTGCAGCGCGTGCACCGTGATCGCGAACTTCATCCGCTCGGCGAGGTCGCTGGGCACCGGGTCGGCGTGCGCGAACAGGTCGCGCAGCTGGCCGAGGTTGGCGATGTCGCGGGCGTCGATGGCTTCCGTGTGCGATGTCATGTCAGACCGCCCATCCGGGGTCGGAGCCGAGGGTCGTCCTCAGCTTCTGGAGGCAGCGGCCACGGGTCGGGCCGATGCTGCCGACCGGCATCCCCAGCGACTCCGCGATGGCGGCGTAGTCGGGGCGGTCGGCAAAGGCGATGACCCGGAGCAGCTCCTGGCATCGCGGGGTGAGAGTGGAGATGTGCTGCCACAGGACCCGCTGGCGCTCGCTGAGGATCGACTGCGACTCCGGGTCGAGCTGCTGGGTCGGGGCCTCGGGCACCTCGTCGACGCCGATCTCGCGCCGGGAGCCCCGCGACAGGCGCCAGACCTCGCGCTTGACGACGACGACGAGCCAGCCGAGCACCGCCGCAGGCTCCTTGATCGACTCGGCCCGGTCGACGAGCTGGAGGAAGGCCGTCTGGATGGCGTCCTCGCACATCGGCGCGGCTGCGCCCTGCGACCGGGCGGCGTTCCACAGCACGGGCGTCACGAGGTCGACGAGCTCCGAGAGCCGCTCGCGGTCGCCGGCGATGTAGGCGGCGAAGGCCTTGCCGGCGCGGGTGCCGAGCCCGTCGGGCGCCGTCGGGGTCGGGGTCACTTCGGCTCCTCCTTGATGCAGCTGCGGATCGCCTCGATGGCGCGCCCACACATGGCAGCGGCCGACACGTCGCCCAGCCGGTCCCCGGCGACGGCGATGATCTCCGAGGCGAGCTCGGCGGCGAAGACGGGAGTGGCGAAGGACGTGCCGCTCCATACCCCGAAACCGCCGGTGTAGTCGTCCGGGTCCACCGTGCAACGCACTCCGGTCGGGGACGGGACGCTCGAGGAGGGCTGGCCCATCCCGTCCGTCAACGGAAGCGTGCTGACGAGCGAGACCCCGGGGCGCACGGCGGTGATGACCTTGAGCGGGTTGGAGAAGAGCGCCACCGTCGTGCGGTCCGGGTTGCTCGCACCGACGCTCGACACCGGGGGCACCTGCGCATCCGACGGCCCGGGCAGGGCGGCGGCGAGCGAAGCGGGCACGAAGGGCGCGTCCGTGCCGTCGTTGCCGGCGCCGGCGACCACCGTGACCCCGGCGGCGGCGAACTGGTCGAGCAGGTCGTGGACCGGACCGGAGGAGAAGGTGCTGTCCTCGGCGTAGTAGCCCATCGAGAGCGAGAGGACGTCGACGACGTCGCCCTTCGTGCCGCCCCGCTTCTGGCCGGCCACGTGACGGGCGAGCAGCGCTTCGAGCACGTCGAGCAGGTGACTCTCCTCGACGACCCCGTCGTCGTCCATGACCGGGATCGACAGGATCGTCGCCTCCGGGCAGCCCTGGCGGATGAGGCCGGCGATGAAGGTGGCGTGGCCCTGGAGCAGGCCCACCGGTTCCACCGGGGTGGGCGTGTCGACGGGAGGGGCGGAGATGGCCGGCGTCGACGGCTCGGGCACGAGGCGGCCGTCCTCGAAGCGCAGCCGCACGATGCCGGGGCTGTCGTGGCGGAACCACGGGTGGTCGGCGATCGGGGTGTCGAGAACGGCGACGACCGGGTTGCGCCTGACCTTGCGGGCACGCAGCGCCGGGTCGGGCAGGGCGAGGCTGACCGGCATCCGGCCGCCGCGGCCCGGCACGGCGTACTCCTGCAGCGCCGAGAGCCCGATGCCACCCCAGTAGCCACCGATCCCGCCCCAGTAACCGCCGATGCCACCCCAGTAGCCCCCGATCCCGCCCCAGTAGCCACCGATGCCACCCCAGTAGCCGTCGGCGGGACGCAGGACGTGCTCGAGGCTGAGGTCCTGCGCGAGCGTCTCGTCCGTGCGGCGCAGCTCCTGGAGGATGCTCCAGGCATCGACCGGCTCGATGGGGTCCTCCGCCACGAGCGTGATCGTCGTCCCCCAGCCCGCACCCGTGACGTCGCGGGTGCCCCCACCGGGCCGCCGGTCGACCCGGTAGCCGAGCCTCAGCCCCCTGAGCGCCTGGGCCAGCGGGTCCTCGGCATCGGGATCGCGAGGTGCGTCGCGCGGGATGTTGCGGGCGATGAGCCGGTCCGAGAGGTAGAGGGCCGGGCGCGGCGGGTCCCCGTCCAGGAGACGCTTGGCCGTGGCCGGGTCGAGGGCACGCACGGGCGGGCGGGTGGGACGTCGTGCGTCGCCCCCGGCGTTGCTCGAACCCCCGGTGGACCCGGGACCGGACTCGGACATCAAGAACCTCCTGCAGGCGACGGCGACGTGTCGCAATGACACTTACACCCAGACAGAGTTCGCGTACTCACTTTTGATACGGAGCCCATAGAGAACTTTTCGGACCAAGACGTATCAGACCGGCCGCGGCCGGCTCTGAGGGTCACAGGGGGCGTTGGTCACCGGACGACAAGGGGCACTGCGGAGGGGCAGTGAGTCCGGTGACCAGACGGCTCGGGCGCGCACTCGCCCGGCCCAGGGGGCGTCGGCAGGCAGCAGCCGACGCCCCCTCTCACCTGCCTCCTGCGCGATGGCCTTCGGTCACAATGGTCGGCAACCGATGACAGGGGAGCTCCGATGGCGCGCAGGACGACACCCGCCTCCACCCGCCGGCACGCTGCGGCCGGCTCCGGGCTCGCTGTCGTCATGCTGCTCGGGACGCTGACCGCGTGCGGCACCTCGCCCGCACCGCCCTCGTCTGCGTCAGCGGTCACGGCGACGGCCGATGCCGTCGGCCCGGACGCCTCCGTCACGACGGCCACCCGCTCCGTCACGTCCGCCGGCCAGGCCTCCACGGAGCCTGCCCACGCGGACGTCCAGGGCGAGTGCGAGCGGACGCTCACGGCATACCCCGTGCTCGAGCCGGGCGCAAAGGGCCCCGCCGTGCGCGCGCTCCAGTGCTTCCTCGACGACGCCGACTACGGGCCGGTGATCGTCGACGGCGTCTACGGCAGGCAGACCCGGGCGGCGGTCGCGCGCGTCGAGTCGGGCTTCGAGGGAGCGCCGCCGCACCCGGGCCGGATCGACCGCGGCATGTGGGTGCTGCTCATCAGCCGCGCGCTCGGCACCGCGACGCTGCGCGAGGGGGCCACGGGGCCCGAGGTCACGACGCTGCAGCGGGCCCTGCGCGCGGCGGGCGGCACGCTCGAGGTCGACGGCGTCTTCGGCCCGCAGACCAGGAGGGCCGTCACGCAGTTCCAGAAGGCGAACTCGATCACCGCCGACGGCGTCGTCGGCGAGGAGACCTACTTCTTCCTCAAGAGCGGCGGCGTCACCACCCGCGGCTGACGCCGCACCCCCCACCGGCGGTATGCCGTCCGGCCGGGTCGCGCGCCCGAGGTGGCCTCAGGCGCGCAGCTCGTCGAGCCAGGCGCGGGCATCGTCGAAGTCGGCGTCGGTCGTGCCGGGGCGGGCGCCGGGCCGGCCGCCGTCGGCGCGGGGGTAGGAGCCGAGGAAGCGCACCTCGGCGCACACCCGCCGCAGGCCCATGAGGGTCTCGCCGACGCGGGCGTCCTGGACGTGACCCTCGAAGTCGATGGAGAAGCAGTAGGAGCCCATCGCCGAGCCGGTCGGCCGTGACTCGAGGCGCGTCATGTTCACCCCGCGCACCGCGAACTGCTCGAGCAGCTCGAGCAGGCCGCCGGCGTGGTCCTCCTTCTGGAAGAGCACGACGGTCGTCTTGTCGGCGCCGGTCGGCGCCGGCAGCGTGCCCGGCCGGGCGACGAGGACGAAGCGGGTGACCGCTGCCTTGTTGTCGCCGATGTCGTCGGCGAGCACCTCGAGACCCTCGTCGCGCGCCGCGACCGGAGCGCAGACGCCGGCATCGAACATGACGTCGCCGGGAGCGCCGAGGGCCGCCGCGCTCGCGGCGGTCGACAGGGTCGGCACGTAGACGGCGTCCGGCAGGTGCTCTGCCATCCAGCCCCGCACCTGGGCCCAGGCGTGCGAGTGGGTGCCGACGGTGCGCACCTCGCCGAGCGGCATACCGGGTCGGGCGCACAGCACGAAGGTGATCGGCACGAGCACCTCGCCGATGACGACGAGCGGGTCGCCGGTGGCGAGCGCGTCGAGCGTCGCGGACACCCCGCCCTCGACGGAGTTCTCGATGGGCACCATCGCGGCGTCGACCTCGCCCGCGCGCAGGGCGGCGAGGGCGACGTCGACCGAGCCGAAGGGCACCTGCTCGCGGCCGGCGGCAGCGTCCCAGGCGTCGAGCGCCATCTGGGTGAAGGTGCCGCGAGGGCCGAGGTAGCCGAAGCGGTGCAGCTCGTCTGGGGTGCGGGGCGGCGTCACGACGCGTCCTTCGTGCGATCGGGATGGGGCAGGGCGGTGGGAGCCGAGGTGCGCGTCTCGCCCTGGGTGGCCGAGGCGAGCGCCTGCTGCTCCTCGGGCGTCAGGGTGATGCTGGAGCGGCCGCCCACGACCCCCTTGGCGTAGGTGCGCGACTCACCGCGCGCATGGATCGAGCTGATGACGATGCCGTCGCCGACGTCGTCGACGATCGCGGCCGAGAAGGAGAGCCGGCCGCCCATGTCGCCGAAGGCGTCGTAGCGCACGACCGCGACGTTGCGCAGGCTCTGGCGCACGTCGTCCTCCGCGGTGGCCACGTGCTCGCGCAACCGGGCGACCTCGCTCGCGAGCCCTTCGATGCGGCGGTTCTGGTTGGCCGCGACCCGGGCGATGTCCGTCGAGCCGTCACCGCCGAGGGTCGTGAAGTCGCGCCGGACGCCGCGCAGGCGCAGCAGCGCGACGACGGCCGTGACGAGCGCGAGCACCGCGACGACGGCAGCCGCGAGGGCCACGGTCGTCAGCGTCGAGTCGTCCACGATCGGCAAGGGTAGCCCCGGGTGCGTGAGTGGCCTCTGGGATTCCACCCCCTGACCGGGGTGGTCGCTCGGGCCCCCTCCACACGCCCGCTTTGTAGGGTGTCCCCGTGATCCGCCGCCACCCCCTGAAGACGCTCGTCGTGCTTCTCGTGGTCCTGGTGGGCGTGCTCACCGCGGCCTACGTGGGTCGCACCACCGTCCCCGTGCCCGCGACGACGGCCCCGCAGCCCGGCGACTCGCTCGTCGTCGTCGGCCTCGGCGGCGTGTCGTGGGACGACGTCAACGCCAAGGACACCCCCGTGCTCTGGGGACTGCTCCGTGACGGGTCGGCAGCCTCGGTGTCGGTGCGGGCGCTCGACGGGGCGACGTGCCCGGCCGACGGCTGGTCGACGGTGTCAGCCGGTGAGGCCGCTGGGCCCGGCTCGGGCGGCTCGGGCGGCTCGGGCGGCACGAGCGGCACGAGCGGCACGAGCGGCACGAGCGGCTCAGCCGGGGAGGGCACCGGGTGCGCGCCGCTGCCCTCGGTGGCGGGCGACGCGACCGCGGGCTGGCGGGTCGTCGGCTTCGACGAGATCGCCGCAGCGTCGAGCGACTCGACGTCGCGGGCGCAGCTCGGCCTGCTCGGCGACAGCTTCGCGGCGGCCCGCACGTGCGTGCAGGCGATCGGCCCGGGGGCCGGCCTCGCGGCCGCGACCTCCGACGGCACGGTCGCGAAGTACTCGCCGTTCTCGGCCACCTCGCTCGTCTCCGACCTCGCCCAGTGCCCCGTGACGATCGTCGACGTCGGCGCCCTGGCCACCAGCGACCCCGACCCCACCCGACAGGTCGAGCGGATCAACGAGCTCGAGCGGCGCTTGGAGCAGGTCACCGACGCCATGCCCAACGGCGCCGACCTGCTCGTCGTGAGCCTCGCCGACCGCGACCAGCAGGAGCGGCTCCGGCTGCTCGCCGCAACGGGCCCGCACTACGCCCCGGGCCTGCTCGCCTCCGCCTCGACCCGCACGACCGGCATCGCGCAGCTGCCCGACGTGACCGCGACCATCCTCCAGCGCGGCGGGGTGCGGCCGCAGTCGCCCATCAGTGGCCGGGCGGTGAGCATCGTGCCGTCGGCCAACAACAGCGAGTCGACGGCGGCCGCGAAGCTCACCGTGCTCACCGACGTCGACACCAAGGCCGACGCGATGCACCGCGTCATCGGCCCGTTCCTGCTCATCTGGGTCGTCGGCACCGCCCTCGCGATGCTCGTCCTCTGGGTCATGCTGCGCCGCTCGGCGCCGTGGAACCAACGCCTCGCCCGCCAGCGCGTGCTGCGCCTCGTGCGGGTGGTCGGGCTCATCGCCGCAGGTATGCCGGCCGCCACCTTTGTGGCCAACCTCCTGCCGTGGTGGCGGTGGTCGACGACGACCGCCGTGCTCACCGCCCTGCTGCTCGCGCTCGCCCTCCTCATCAGCGCGGTCCTCACCGTCATCGCCCTCGGCGGGCCGTGGAGCACGTCGGCGCTCGGCCCCATGGCGGCCATGTCGGCGATCACGGCGGGCATCATCGCGCTCGACCTCATCACCGGCTCGCACCTGCAGATCAGCTCGATCTTCGGGCTGCAGCCGCTGCTCGGCGGGCGGTTCTACGGGATGGGCAACGTCGCGTTCGCCCTCTACGGCTCGGCCGTGCTCCTGCTCTGCGCCGCGCTGGCGCACGCCCTGCGCCGCCGTGGGGCGCCGCGCCTCGCCGTCGTCGTCGTGCTCGTCGTCGGCGGCCTCGCGCTCGCCGTCGACGTGCTGCCCGCGTGGGGAGCCGACTTCGGTGGCCCGATCGCCCTCGTGCCCGCGCTCGGTCTGCTCCTGCTCGGCGTCATGCAGGTGCGGGTGACGTGGCGCAGCGCCGGCCTCGTCGTGGTCGCCGCCGCGCTCGTCGTCGGGCTCGTCTGCTACCTCGACTGGCGCCGACCGGTCGACGAGCGTTCGCACCCGGGACGCTTCCTCCAGACCGTCATCGACGGCGGGGCCTGGGACGTCATGTCACGCCGGCTCGTCGGCAACATCGAGACCGTGCTGTCGGTGCCGCTCCTCGCCGTCGTCGTCACGGTGCTGCTCGCCATGTGCGTCGTCGTCGTGGCCCGGCCGGGTGCCCTGCGCACGCAGCCCCTCGCCCGGCTCTACGACGAGGCGCCGCTGCTGCGCCGGGCCCTGTGGTCCATCATCCTCATGGCCGCGATCGGCTTCCTCACCAACGACAGCGGCGCGGCCATCCCGCCGGTGGCAGCGCTCTTCACGGTGCCGGTCGTCGTCTCGGCCGTCGTGCACTTCCTCTCGGTGCAGGCCCGCCTCGCGCCGGTGCGCCGCCGCCGGGACCGACACCACCTCTGACGCACCTGCGGTGCCGGCGCAGGTCAGCCGGGGCCGAGGCGGCGACGCAGGCGCCGGACGGCCAGCGCGAGCGCGATGTCGCGATACTGCGCTGCGCGGTGCACCTGGCTGCGCCAGTCGGTGCCGACCTCCCGGTGGCGCAGGTCGCAGGGCACCTCGAGGAGCGTGAGACCGGCGTCGAGCACGTCGATGGTCATGCCGACCTCGACGCCCCACCCGCGGGCGAAGGGCGTCGCTGCCGCGATGGCGGCCGGTGAGAGGCACCGCATGCCCGAGAGGGGCTGCTCCGGCGCCCATCCGGTGAGCTCCTCGATGCCGCGGCGCGCGAGCCCGACGACGACTCCGTGGCCTCCGCCCTGGTCGGAGCGCCGGCCGTCGTCCGGCAGGGTGGCGATGGCGAGGTCGGCCTCGCCCGAGGCGACGGGACCGACGAGTGCCCCCACGGCCTGGGCCGACGCCTCGAGGTCGGCATCGACGAAGAGGACCGTGGTGCTCGCGTCGATCCGCCCGACGCGACGCATCCCGGTGATGCGACCGAGACCGCTCATCATGGCGTCGGCCTTGCCGTGGCCCCGCACGTGGCGCACGACCTCGGCGCCGTGCTGGGCCGCGATCACCGCCGTGCGGTCGGTCGACCCGTCGTCGACGACGACGACGGCGACGACGCCCGGGATGTGGCGCACCCCGTCGATCGTCTCGCCGATGCGCACGGCCTCGTCGCGCGCGGGGATGACCACGGCGACCGGCAGGGTGGGAGGGCCGGCATCGGGCACGGCACCTCCCACGCCGGCGGAGGGGCTCATCGTGGGCGCGGCCGGCTCAGCGGAGGGTGACCTGGCGGTTGAGCAGCCCGGCCTTGGCGCCGCGCTCAGCCGCGTCGAGGGGGCGCTCGTCGGCCGCGGCCTCGTCGATGCGCACCTTCATCGCGGCGACGGCGTCCTCGAAATCGGCGGGCTCGCTCGAGGCGTCGACCTCCCAGACCGGGATGAGCAGACCACTGGAGCGGAAGCACCCGAGCAGGCGGCCGCCGTCTCCGAGGTGGCTCTCACCGGCAGCGTGCAGGCGGGCCAGGGCGTTCGTCGAGGTGTCCTCGTCGAACGGGAGCACCCAGCGCACGTAGGTGCGCTCGCCGATCCGGCACCAGTAGGCCGACGGCGCTGCCTCGATCCTGGCGGTGGGGATGGCGGACTCGTTGGCGCGCTCGAGCGACTCCTTGCCGTCGGCGTCGAGCTCGGCGTCGGCGACCCAGAAGTCGAAGCCGTCGTACAGGGTGATCTCGAAGGACTCGTTGGTGTCGATGAGGTCCTGGAGCCGGGGGGTGTCGACCGAGGAGACGGCGAGGGTCGTCACGGGTGAGCCCGGCGTGGCGGCGATGGCGAGCTCGATGGCCTGGGCGATGTCGCGGCTCGTGTCGCCGCTCGCGTTGCCGGACTGGATGCCGACGAGGACCTCGCCCGACTCGCGGTGCAGACCTGGCCAGGCGAGCGGCAGCACCGTCGCGATGGTGACCTCGCCCGGCGCGTCGCCGGAGATCGCACCCTCGACGAGGCGGACCGTCGCCGTGGCCGCGGGCACGATCTCGCGCATGGCCACCCAGTCGGTCTCGTTGGGCAGCCCCTCGAAGGGCCGGGCCACGAACGGTGCCGGAGCGGGACGAGAGGACTGGTCCGCGCGCTCGCGGCGCGGTTTGCGTGATGCCTTACCCATGGCGGCCACCCTAGTGGCCGACCGGGCGGCCTCCACCGTGTGGGCTGCTCGTCAGCGCAGGGCGGTGGCGATCGGCCCGAGGGCGTGGACGTCGTCGGCGCCCGCGAGGTCGAGTGGGGAGACGAAGACCGTCGAGACGCCGTGCCGGGCGAGCCCTGCCAGGCGTTCCGCGTGCTCGCGAGCCGTGCCTGCATGGTGTCGGGCCGCGAACGTCGCAGCCGCGGTCCGCCGTCGCAGAGCCTCCACCCTGCGCCAGGTGTCGTCGCGGTCGCGCCCGACGAGGGGCAGGTCGAGGACCGTGGCGTGCACGTCCTCGACCCGGCGCCCCGCCGCGCCCACGAGCTCGAGGTAGATGGCGACCTTCTCGAGACCTGCGTCGTCGGACGGAACGTTGCAGCCGTCACCGAGCCGGGCGGCGATCCGCAACGTGCGCGCGCCCCCACCGCCCACGACGACGGGGATCTCACCCACGGGCCGGGGGTAGCAGGTCGTCTCGGGGAGCGAGACGTGCTGACCGGCATACGGCTTGGTGCCGGGAGACCAGAGGGCCTTCATCGTCTCGATGGCACGCTCGAGCGCGTCGAGTCGCGTTGCGGCAGGGGGGAACTCGAGACCGTAGGCCGCGTGCTCCCGCTCCCACCAGCCCGCGCCGACCCCGACGAAGGCCCGCCCACCGGAGAGCGTCGACAGCGTGGCTGCGGCCTTGGCGGTGATGCCGGGGCTGCGGAACGTGACCGGCGAGACCAGGGTGCCGAGCTGGAGGCGCGTCGTGGAGGCGGCGAGGGCCCCGAGCGTCACCCACGGCTCGGGCATCGGGTCCCACGCACGGCCGACCTGCGGGATCTGGATGAGGTGGTCCATGAGGGCGATGCCGGCGAAGCCGACCTCCTCGGCCGCGCCGGCCACCTCCCTGAGCCACGGGAGCAGGTCGACCTCGGCCGGGAAGCGGGAGAGCTGGAGCACGACGCCGTCACGAAGCGTCGACTCCGCGCCCGGGGCACGGGCTGCGCGCGGTGCTGCAACCACACGCGCCTCCGAGGTCACGTCTGCGGCCATGTCGACGACGGCGTCCCAGCCCTCCTCGTCGAGCTGCGGCCGGGTGGCGGCGTGGGCCGACAGCTGCCCTGCGAGGACGCTCGCCGGCACCGGGCGGTCGCGAGCGGCGTTGCGCTCACGGCATACGGCCGCGGGGGTGTCGAGGACGACGGCGACCGCGGGCAGCCCTGCCTCGCGGGCGGAGGCGAGCCAGCCGAGCCGCCGTGACGCGTCGCTGCCGAGGGTGTCGATGACCGTGGTCAGGCGCCGACGCAGCCGCGCGGCGACGATCTGCTCGAGGAGGGCGAACGCCTCCACCGACGCGTCGAGGTCGTGCTCACCGCTGCCGACCACCGATCGCAGGGCGTCCGACGAGACGATCTCGGCTGCGCGGTAGCGGCCCTGCGCCCAGGTCGACTTGCCAGAGCCCGAGGGGCCGACGAGGACGACGAGCGCCGGGTCGGGCAGGTCGGCGGACACCGTGGCCGACCCGGATCAGGTCGTCAGTGCGAGCGACGGCGCGACGGACCGCCGAGCGAGGCCCACACGGTGCGGCCGTTGGGGTCCTCGATGACGCCCCACTCGTGCGCGAGCGAGCGCACGATGCGCAGGCCGCGGCCACCGGGCCCCCAGGTCGTGGGCGGCGCGGGACGCGGCACCGTCGGGCCGCCACCGTCGGAGACCTCGACCTCGACGACGTTGTTCTTGACCTTCCAGTGCACCCGGATCGCGCCGTCGGCGAGCGGTCGCGCGTGGCGGATCGCGTTGGCCACGAGCTCGCTGACGACGATCTCGGACTCGTCGACGACGGGCGGCGTCACGCCTCGGGCGACGAGGTCCTCGACGAGCTCGCGCCGGATGCGCGGTGCGGCGGACGGGGCCCACGGGAGGCGGAGCGTGCGCTTCTCGCCGAGTGGCGCCCCCGATGAGGCAGCGGCGGCGGACGACCCTGTGGACATGGAGCGGCTCCCGGTCGTCGCGGCGTTCCGCGTGATGGTGGCGACGCTCTGACCTGCGGCGCCTCTTCCCTGACTCGTCACCATGGGTGACCTCCTTTGCGGGCGATGCGTCGCCCCCGTCGAGCACCGTAACGAAACCTTGGCCAGAGCTCAATGAACCGTGTGAAATCGCCCGCCGGCGGGCCGCCGCACCGGCAATCCGTTGCTTCTGACATCCTTGCGATATATCGTTGACCTATCGCGACTGTTCACTGGTCGCGCGAGAGTGGAGGGAGTCCACCATGAGCTACACCCCTGAACACGACAGCACCGAGCCCGACGAGGGTCGCGACCCCTGGACCACCGAGGGCGACGAGCGCGGCGGGCGTCACGGCGGCCCGGGGCGTCACGGCGGCCCGCACGACCACCACGGTCATCACGACCACGGCGACCACGGCGACCACCACGGCCACTCCGGCGGACCGCGTGGGCCGCGGGGGCCGCGGGGCGAGGGCCGGGGGTCGGGCTTCGGCTTCGGCCCCGGCTTCACCGTCGGCCCGGGCTTCGGCGGCTTCGGCGGCCTCGGCAGCTTCGGCCCGGGAGGCGGCGGTCCCTGGGGCGGCGGTCCCGGCCGACCCGGCCCGCCGCCGTGGGTCAGCGAGCTGATCCGCGCCTTCGGTGGTCCGGGCGTCGGCCCCGACTTCGGCGGCGGGCGCCGTCGCGGTCCGCGCGCCCGGCGCGGCGACGTGCGCGCCGCCATCCTCGACGTCCTCGCGGGCGACGAGATGAACGGCTACCAGCTCATCCAGCAGATCTCCGAGCGCACCGGCGGCGCGTGGAAGCCGAGCCCCGGCTCGGTCTACCCGACCGTCCAGCAGCTCGAGGACGAAGGGCTCGTCGAGGGCCGCGAGGTGGAGGGGCGGCGCCTGCTGCGCCTCACCGACGCCGGGCGCTCCTACGTCGAGGAGCACCCCGACGAGATGGCTGCGACGTGGCGCCCCTTCGAGGAGGAGCCGGAGCAGCCGCCCCAGCGCTCCTCGAGCGACGGCCCCGACCTCATGCCGGTCGTCGGGCAGGTCATGGGTGCGATGTGGCAGATCGTCACGACCGGCACCGCGCAGCAGCGGGCCGAGGCCGCCGAGATCCTCACCGAGACCCGGCGCCGCCTCTACCAGCTGCTCGCTGACGGCGACCCGGAGTAGGAGCCTGCCGTCGGTGCACGACACCGAGCCGTATGCCGCTGGGCGAGCCCGGCGGCATACGGCTCAGTCGTTCACGGGGTGGAGGACGAAGAAGCCGAGGTCGCGGCCGCCGGCCCGCTGCTCGTAGACCGAGTAGCCGGAGTAGTAGGCGAGCGCGGCCAAGCGGACCCGCTCGCGGTCCTCGCCGTGCACCTGCTCGGCCCGGACCCGGTGCACGACGCCGTCGAGCTCGAGCGTCGCGTGCGGCTGCGCGCGGAGGTTGAAGTACCACCCCGGCGGCCGCTCCGATCCGTAGTGCGAGGCGATGACACCCCAGCCGACCTCGAGGGGCGCGAGCATGAGCGGCACGGTGCGTGGCTGGCCGGAGCGCGCGCCGGTGGTCGTCAGCAGGCCGACGGGCACTGCAGCGAGCCACTGGCTCGGTGGCGCGCGGTGCGGCGCGATCCGGTGGGCGACGAGGTCGAGGCGGTGCAGGACCCGCTTGCCGACCCAGGCTCCGGGGCGCGACGCGACGAGCCGGCGCAAGGCTCGCTGGATCGCGTTGGCCTCGTCGAGACGGCGCAGCTGCATGGCGCCAGCGTAGGACGTGCCGCGCCCTGACAACGGGGCAACGGGGCAACGGGGCAACGGGGAGTCGGGCAGGATGATCCGGTGAGCGCAGCGTCGGGGATCCTCGTCGCCGGAACGTCGTCCGACGCCGGCAAGTCGGTCATCGTCGCGGGCCTCTGCCGAGCGCTCGCGCGGCGAGGGGTGCGCGTCGCACCCTTCAAGGCGCAGAACATGTCGAACAACTCGATGGTGTGCCTCGACGGCGGCGAGATCGGGCGGGCGCAGTACCTCCAGGCGCAGAGGGCCCGTGTCGAGCCGACGACCGCCATGAACCCCGTGCTGCTCAAGCCCGGAACCGACAGGCGCGCCTTCATCGTCGTGCGCGGGGAGCCTGCGGGCACGCTCGAGGCCGGACAGTATGCCGCCGGGCGGGGCCACCTGCGCGACGCGGCGTTCGCCGCCTACCGTGAGCTCGCGGGCGACTACGACCTCGTCGTCTGCGAGGGGGCGGGCTCTCCCGCAGAGATCAACCTCCGGGCGGGCGACTACGTCAACCTCGGGCTCGCACGGGAGTTCGACCTGCCGGTCGTCGTCGTGGGAGACATCGACCGCGGCGGCATCCTCGCCTCGCTCTACGGCACGTGGGCCCTGCTCGGCGACGCCGACCGCGACACGCTGAAGGCCTTTGTCATCAACAAGTTCCGCGGAGACGTCGCCGTGCTCGAGCCGGGGCTCGAGGAGATCACGGCGCGCACCGGGGTGCCGTTCGCCGGGGTCATCCCGTGGCTGCTCGACGTGTGGCTCGACTCGGAGGACACCCTCGAGGTCGGCCACTGGCGGGCTGGTCATGTCGTCGACACGGCCTACGAGATCCATCACGGCCGGGCGAGCCTTGTCGGTGCCGATGGTTCCGGGCGGCCGGATCAGCTTGTGCCGCAAGCATTCCTCGACGGGTGGAGGGCCGGCGCTGTCTGGGGCACGATGTGGCACGGGGCCTTCGAGAGCGACGACTTCCGCCGGGCCTGGCTCGCGCAGATCGCGGCCGCAGTGGGTTCGGAATGGACCGCTGCCGAGGGGGCGCCTGGCTTCGCTGCACGGCGAGAGGGCATGCTCGAGACCCTCGCCGACGCGCTGGAGGAGCACGTCGACATCGACTCCCTTCTCATCCACACCCGCATCGGCATCGGGAGGCGCTCGTGATCAAGCGGATTCGTGTCATCGGCGTCGGCACTGGTGATCCCGGCCATGTGACCGGCGAGGCAGCTCGCGCCCTTGCCTCGGTCGACGTGTTCCTCGTCCTGGGGCTGGCTGCGGAGCCGGGCGATGCCGTCGCAGCACGTCGGGCTTTGTGCGACGCTCTCGTCCCCGCCGACCGGCGGTATCGCTTCGTCGAGGTCACCGGCCCGCGACGCGGCCCGGACGAGGAACCCGGCGAGACGGCATACGGCGAGGGTGAGGGTGCGGGTGCGGGTGCGGGTGAGGCTGGCTGGGTGCCCGCATGGGTGGACGCCTGTGCGCAGGCCGTCGGCGGGCTCGCCGACCAGGAGAGCACGGTGGGCTTCCTCGTGTGGGGCGACGCCGTGCTCGACGACCCGACTCTTCGCGTCGTCGACGGCCTCGCGGAGCGCTTCGCGACGCAGGGGACGACGGTCGAGAACGACGTCGTCGCCGGCGTCAGCCCTGCGTCCGTGCTCGCGGCGCGACACCGGATCTCACTGGGACGCAATGGCGCTCCCGTGCACATCACGACGGGGCGCCGTCTCGTGGACGAGTTCGACGTCGGGCTCGGCGAGGTCCTCGTCCTGCTCGACGAGCACCTCGCGTGCGCGGCGCTCGTCGACGCCTTCCCCGATCTCGAGCTGTTCTGGGGCGCGTATCTCGGCTCTCCCGACGAGCTGCTGGTGCGCGGTCGCCTGGCGGATGTCATCGACGAGGTGCAGCGGGTGCGGGCCGAGGCCAGGCGGCGGCGCGGCTGGATCGCGGACACCTACCTGCTGCGCCAGCCGGGCGATGCGCCGACTCCCCCGCACGCGGGGCCGGCCCATCTCCCCTTCCCCGACGTGGCGACGTGGGAGCCACTGACGGACGGCGTCGTCACGGTGCGGCCCCTCACTGCCGAGGACTGGCCGGTCCTGCTCGCCGAGAGCAACAACGAGGAGTCGCTCCGCTGGGGCTTCGACGGGCGGCCGCTGACGGAGGCGGAGGCCAGGCACAAGACGGCCGAGGCCGGGCGCGAGTGGCGACGCGGGCGGGTGGCGCGATTCGTCATCGTCGACGCCGCGTCCGGTGCAGGTGCCGGGGTGCTCATGGTCGCACGGATGGGTCCCCCAGGCATCGGGGTCGTCGGCTACGGCATCGTGCCGGACTTCCGCGGGCGGGGGTTCACCTCGCGGGCGCTCACCCTCGTGTGCGGCTGGGTCTTCGCCCACACCGACATCCAGCGCCTCGAGCTCGGGCACAAGGTCGGCAACGTCGCGTCGGGCAAGGCCGCGGAGCGGGCCGGCTTCACCCGCGAGGGGATCCTCGTCGGCCGCCTGCCGAACCCCGACGGCACGCGCTCCGACGAGGTCTCCTACTTCCTCCTGCGCCCCCAGTCCTGACAGCCTCCACCCTCGAGTTTCCCGGGGGCTCAGACCCGCGTGAGGAAGTCGAGGACACGCTGCCGGACGAGCGCCGCGGCGTCCGCGTCGTAGGCCTCCGCGCTGGCGTCGGCGAAGAGGTGCCCGCATCCGGGATACGTGAAGAGCTCACCGTCGCCGGCCGCCTCGACCACCTGTCGGGCAGCCTCGACGTCGCCCTCGTCCATGAAGAACGAGTCGGCCTCACCGCCGTGGATCTGCACGGGCACCCCGGCGGGCCACCCCGGCGCGAACTCGCCGAGCGGCGCGCACGAGTCGAGCAGCACCGCACCGGTCGCGCCGGGTCGGGTCTGTGCGAGGCGCTGGGCATCCATCACCCCGATGGAGAAACCGACGTAGACGAGGGCCTCGGGCAGCGCGGCCGCAGCCTCGCTCGCGCGCTCGTGGAGCGAGGCGAAGCCGACCGACTGGGCGTGCGCGAGCCCCTCCTCGATGGTGGCGAAGGTGCGGCCGTCGAAGAGGTCCGGCGCGTGCACGGTGTGGCCGGCCGCGCGCAGCGCCTCCGCGAAGTCGACGAGTCCCGGCGTCAGCCCCTGGACGTGGTGGAAGATGAGGACCTCAGCCATGCGTGCTCCTGTAATCGAGGGATTCCGCGCTGTCGATCCATCAATCTAGACCGACCGCAGTGGCGATCTGTCCCCCAAGCCGATCGAAAGAGCACTCCGTCGCCCACCCCGACGGCCGGCTGCCTTCGTGCCGTATGCCGTCCGGCTGCGTTCGTGACGCACGCCGAGGAGTGTGGACGGATCGCTCGTTCGATCGGGGACGGCATACGTCGGTGGCTACGATCACCACATGACCGAGGCACCCGGCCCGCTGCGCGTCAGCGCCGTCTCGCTCGACTGCGCCGACCACGTGGTGCTCGCCACGTTCTATGCCGAGCTGCTCGGGGGCACGGTGCTCTGGACGCACGACAACGCCTCGGCGGTCGATGCCGGGGGCCTGGTGCTCGTGCCCCAGTCGGTCGCGGACTACCGCGAGCCGGAGTGGCCCGGCGCCGCGATCGTGCACCTGGACCTCACCGCGCTGCCCTCAGACCTCGACGACGCAGTGACTCGGGCCGTTGCGCTCGGCGCGCGGCTCGCCCACCCGCAGCCCGACCCGCGGTGGCGCGTGCTGCTCGACCCAGCCGGGCACCCTTTCTGCATCACGCCTTTCGCCCCCTGACGGGGTCGCGCCCTGGACGACCGCGTGACGACCGCGTGACGACCGCGTGGCGACCGCGTGGCGATCGCGGTGGCGGGTGACGTCAGGTCAGACCTCGAGCGCATAGAGCAGGAGGCTCTCGCTACTGCCCACCCTGGTGAAGCCCGCCCGCTCCAGGGTCAGCTGGGACGGCACGTTATCCTTGTCCGTGTCGGCGACCACGCGGGACACTCCGTGTGCGCGGGCGACGCCGACCAGGGCACGGGCGGCCTCGGCGGCGAAGCCGTGACCGCGTCCCGAGGGCGCCAGCCCGTAGCCGATCTCGACCGTGCCACCGGCCGGTTGCCCCTTGAAGCCGATGCCGCCGATCGCCTGGCCGTCTGACGTCCGGATGATCAGGTAGTGGCCGAACGGGCGCTGTTCGCCGTGCGCGGCGGTGGCGCGGAGGAACATCGTCGCCCCCATCACGTCCCCGTCGAAGGGGAAGTCGGAAGCCCAGGAGTCCTCCGGACCCGGTCGACGGGCGACGATGCGTTCGGCCTCGTCGATCTCGACGGGGCGGAGGGTCAGGCGCTCGGTCTGCAGATCCGTCACCGCGCTAGGAGAGCAGCACCGGGTGCGGACCGCAAGCGGAGCACGCGGCAACCCATGAGTGCCTCACGCCTGACGCACTCATGGGCGACGGATCGTGCTGGCGTGCTGGCGCGCTGGCGTGCTGGCGGGTCGAGGACAGCTACGCTGCTGGCGTGCCGCACGGGTCGTGGATCGCCGACACGAGCGAGTCGTATGACCGAGTCGCCGCGCGCTACTCGGACCTCGTGCGGTCCGGCTTGGATGATCTCCCGCTGGCGTCAGACCTTGTCGATCACTTCGCACGACGGGTCGTCTCGGCAGGCGGCGGTCTGGTGCTGGACGTGGGATGCGGACCGGGGTGGCTTTCGCGACGTCTGGCTTCACGCGGGCTCACGGTGAGCGGCATCGACATCTCGACCGAGATGCTCCGCCTGGCGCGCGCGTCCAACCCCGGCCTGCCCTTCGCCTGCGCATCGGTCACGCACCTCCCCCTCGCCGATGGCGTGGCCGCTGGGGTCTTCTGCTGGTACGTCCTGCACCACGTGCCGGACGACTGTCTCGCGAATGCCGTCCAGGAGCTCGCTCGCGTCACCGCGCCGGGCGGGTTCCTCCTGCTCGGCGGCCACGTGGGAGACAGCAGCCACCTCAAGACCGAGGGTTACGGGGGCCTCCCGATGAGGGTGCTCATCGCGCGCCGTAGCCCTGAGAGCTACGCGCGCCTGTTGCGTGAGGCAGGCCTGACGGTGGATGCGACCGTGGAGCTGGGGCCTGACCAGCCCGCGTCCGGAGCAGTCTTGCTCGCCCACAAGCCTGACGCTCACTCGACTGCGTTGTGACCTGTGCCGGGCCATATCCGTGCTTCACGGTGGGCCCATGGCAGAGTGGCGCGCATGGCGGAGCACCCTGCGCAGGGCGAGACCCGGTCGGAGTCGGGCCTCACCGACGACGACTTCGCGCCGGCCTGGGAGGATGACGACCGCCCGCGCATCCCGCGCGTGGCTGGTGAACGCGAAGCCCTCACGGCATACCTCGAGTACTACCGGGCGACCGTGGAGATGAAGTGCCGCGGCGTCTCGCCGGAGCAGGCCAGACGCCGCTCGATGCCGCCCTCGACGATGTCGCTGCACGGCGTGGTCCGTCACCTCGCCAGCGTCGAACGCTGGTGGTTCCAGCAGAACTTCGAGCGCCGCGACGTGCCGTTCCTCTTCTTCGCAGAGGGCCAGCCGGACCTCGACTTCAACCTTCCGGCGGACGCGGACTTCACCGCCGACCTCGAGACGTGGCGCGCGGAGTGCGCGGTCTCGCGCGACATCGTCACGGCCCACGACCTCGACGACGTCGCACGGCCGCTGGACTGGTACGAGGACATCGACCTGCGCTGGCTCGTGCTGCGCATGATCACGGAGTATGCCCAGCACTGCGGGCACGTCGACCTCCTCCGCGAGGGAGTCGACGGAAGGGTCGGCGCCTGACTGACCCTCGTCAGCTCGTCAGCTCCGCGCACAGGTCGCGCGAGGCGCCGCTCGTTTCGAGCACGGTGAAGTCGCCGGTCGCGGTGGCGGTGTACACGACCCTGCCGGTGTAGAGCGTCGTGGACGGGCCCGCCGGGACGTCGGTGGGGAAGAGGATCAGCACGTTGTGCCCGGTCGAGACGGTGAGGTTCGAGCCCCCCTCGAGCGGCGTCGACCGCGTGACGGCACCGTTCGACCGCAGTGACAGCGTCGCCCCGCTGGTCTCGTTCGTGAACGTCAGAGCCGACCCCGTCCCAGCCGAGAGAGTGCGCACCACGTCGCCGTCCTTGTTCGTGAAGGTGCGGCTGATCTAGTTTCCCAGGGTGCCGTCGACCCGCAACGGGAAGGAGCAAGCGGTGCCGGCGGGCAGCTCCAGCGTGAAGTCGCTCGCCGTGGCGGCTTGAGCCCCGGCCACGCCACCCAGCACCGCCAGCACCGCTGCGGTCCCGACCCTGCGTGTCGTTCTGAGATTCATGGCGCTCCTTGGTCGGCGCGAGGGGACGCTCGTCTCTCCACCATCGCCCGCGCGGTGTGCGGCACTCACCGTGCCGTCCCCTCGATGGTGGGCCCTTGGCGCGTCTCGTGTGCTCGAACACGCGAAAGCCGCTCAGCGACGGCGGAACAGCCTGCGCCTCCGGCCTGGGGTCACCCGGAACCCGGCGAGCGTGACGTCGAACGGATCGACCGATTCTCCCGCCGTCATCGGGCTGAAGCCCTCGAGCACGAAGCCGAAGAGGTGGTGCAGGGCAGCCTCGCCGAGCTCGAGCGGATGGAAGGGGAACGGGTAGTCGTCGTCCTCGTCCTCGACGGCCGGGAAGGCCCCCGCCCAGAAGGGCTCTTCGAAGGGCAGCCGGTCGCCGAGGTCCTCGAGGATCTCGCCGTCGGCGCCGCTCACGCTCAGGGCTCGGCGCAGACCGCCGTCCGGCCCCCACGTCGCGAACGCGGTCCAGTCGACGACGCTGTGCATGGCGTGAACGTGGACCGTGCGGCCTGCGCCCGCGGCGAGGAAGCGGTGGTCGAGGAGTGAGGGCCGGTCCAGGGCGACCGCACTCGTGCACACGAGGCCGGCCCCGGGCCAGACCGCCGCGAAGACCCGGCCATCCGGTGGATTTGCGTTCTCGCCAAGGGTTCCGCCGTCTTCGGGGGTGACCGTGTGGTCGGCGAACAGCCGGCGCACCAGCGCCTCCGTCGCGGCCCGATCGAGCGCGGGCCGAGCGGCGAGGACGCTCGGGACGTCGTTGTCGGCGTAGCAGATGAGGCAGTCCTTGGCTCCCATGCAGGAGATTATGGGTGAGAGGCGGCGCGAATCGGTCTGTGCGACAGGACAAGCGGCGCCTCCCAACGGTGCCATGCTGTCGGAATGAAGCTCCAGTTCAGCGGGGAGGTGTGGGAGTGGCACGGGCCCTCTCCCTACCACTTCGTCAGCGTGCCGGAGGACGAGTGCCAGGCGTTGCACGACGTCGCTCACGTGAGCCACGGCTGGGGCATGATCCCGGTGACGGCGCGCGTCGGGCACACGGAGTGGCCGACGTCCTTGTGGCCCAAGGACGAGGGCTACATCGTCCCGTTCAAGGCCGCCGTACGGCGCGCCGAGCACATCGTCGTCGGTGACGTCGTCACCGTGACGCTCACGGTGCGCGGAGAGGCCTGACCGCCGCTGCCGCGTGCCGCGGGAGCCGACGGACTGCTCTTTCGATCGTCAGCTGGGCGTATGCCGCGGGAGCGCGGTCGCGGACGGAGTGCTCTCTCGATGGGGTCAGCGGGTGCGGCGGGGGCGGGGAGGCGCCGTGCTCCCCCGCACGACGAGCTCGGTCGGCACCGTCATCGGCTTCTCGGCGGGCGTCCTGCCGTCGAGCATGCCCAGGAGCATCTGCCCGGCGAGGACACCCTGCTGGGCGGGGTCCTGCCGCACCGTCGTGAGGTCGCTCAGGGCCGCGAGCGGATGGTCGTCGATGCCGACGACGGAGACGTCACGGCCCGGCTCCAGCCCGGCCCGGCGCAGAGTGCGGATCGCGCCGAGGGCCACCTCGTCGGAGTGGGCGAAGACGGCAGTGGGCGGGTCGGGGTGGCCGAGCAGCCGGCCCATCGACGCCGCGCCGTCCTCGCCGCCCCAGGGCGCGGTGACGACGAGGGTCGGATCGATGTCGATTCCGGCCTGCCCCAGCGCCTCGTAGTACGCGGGCGATCGCGTGGACGGCAGGTGGGGCTGGTCCGGGTCGATCGCCTCGAGCATCGCGATTCGCTCGTGGCCCAGGTGGATCAGGTGGTCGACCGCCTGCCGGCTCGCGACGTGGTCATCGATGTGGACGGAGGGGTAGGTCGCCGTCTGGCCACCGGCGGCCACGATCTGCACCCCGAGGGTCTCGAGACGGATCCGCTCGGCCTCCTCGACCTGGAAGCCGACGACGACCACGGCGTCGACCTTGCGCCGGGCCGGCAGCTTGTCGAAGAAGTCGTGCCGGTCGCTGACCCCGCCGACGTGGTAGAGCAGCACGTCGAGGTCGGCTCCCCGCAGGACGGAGTCGAGGCCCTCGACGACGGACCCGAAGAACCACCGCGACAGGTGTGGCACGACGAGGGCGACACGACCGGTGTTGCCGCGGGCGAGCCGTGAGGCCTCCGGCGAGACGACGTAGTGGTGGTCCTCCGCGACGCGCAGCACCCGGGCTCGGGTTGCCGGAGCGACGTTCTTCGCGTTGCTGAGCGCCCGCGACGCGGTGCCGACCCCGACCCCCGCCATGCGGGCGATGTCGACCAGGGTCACCTTCGTCGGCGAGGCGTCGTCCATGGGGTCCACGGTAAGCCATTGGAAACGTTTCTAGAAGTGATCCTGTCGCCAGCCATGCCCGGCCGCATTCGGGAGCTGTCAAAGCTAGGGATTTCGCTCTCCCCCTTGACAACTGGCAGAGCCGACCTCCACCCTTGGAACTGGAAGCGTTTCCAGTCGCTTCTCGCCCCAGTCAGGGGCCAGGTCGGCAACAGCGGTGGCCGACTCCTTCAACGGTGCAGGAGATAGAAATGCACAACGCACGACGCAGTCCCCACCCCTCCCGCCGAACCGTGCTCGGCGTGATCGGTGCCCTCTCGGTGGCCGGCGTGGCCGCGTGCTCGGCCCCCGGGCCGGCCTCCACGAGCGGCGCGGCCGACTCCACGCCCACGGCCGTCAGCACCTCGATCACCACGGCGCCGGTCACCCTCAAGCTCTACGACGGCCAGGGACTCAAGGCCCTCGACGACGCCCTCATCGCGGCGTTCACGAAAAAGCACCCGAACGTCACGATCACTCCCACCTACGACCCCGACAACGTGACGACCCAGAACCAGCCGCGCCAGCTGGCCTCGGCGACGCCGCCCGACCTCATCCGGGTCATCTCGGTGACCTCGGGCACAAAGAACAACCTCCTGACGAACCTCGACGCGTACGCCACGGCATACGGCTGGGACCAGATCCCGGCCTCGCAGCTCGCGCAGTTCCGGGCCAAGGACGGCGTGGCCGGGTCCGGCTCGCTCTTCGCCAAGGCGAGCGGCTTCACGATGACCGGCCTCTACTACAACAAGAAGCTCGCTCAGCAGGTGGGCATGACGACGCCCCCCGCCTCGGTCGACGAGCTCACCACCCTCATGGGCAAGGCCAAGGCCGCCGGCCTGACCGGCATGGTCGTGGCCAACAAGGAGGGCGGCGGCGTCTTCCCCTACCAGCTGCTCCTCAACACGGCGATGGGCCCGGACAAGGTCTCCCAGTGGGTCTTCAACGCCCAGGGCGCCACCATCAACAACGCCGAGTCCGTCGCCGCCGCCACCCAGGTCGACAGCTGGAACAAGGCCGGACTCTTCCCGCAGGCGATCAACGCCCTCGACGCGAACGCGGCCGACGCGCTCTTCGCGGCCAACAAGGGCCTCTTCTTCCCCTGGGGCAACTGGGATGCGGCAAACCTCGACAAGACCATGCCCGGCCAGGTCGGCTTCTTCCCGATGCCCCCTGCAACCCCCGGTGGCAAGGTCGCCGCGATGTCCGACGCCGCAACGGCGTTCGGCATCCCGTCCAAGTCACAGAACAAGGACGTCGCCGCCGCATTCCTCGACTTCCTCTCGAGCGACGAGGCGCGTCAGATCGCGGTCGACAACGGCTTCATGCCGACCGGCCTCGCCTCGCAGCCCGCTCCGACGATCAAGCCCGGATCGGTGCTGGCCGACGTGACCAAGGCCTTCGCCGCCGTCTCGGCTGACAACGGGCAGGTGCCCTTCGTCCAGAACGCGACCGCAGGCATCTCGAACCAGGCGTGGACGCCCGAGAGCCAGCTGATGCTCGCCGGCAAGTCGACCCCGGAGCAGTTCGTCGCCAACGTCCAGGCCACGTACGAAGACGAGCTGAAGAGATGAGCACCGTCGACGGGCTCACCGCTCCGGTCGACGTCGCAGACGAGGTCTCCACCGCTTCCCGCCGCCGCCTCGCGCGGCGGCGGGGAGGGGCCGGTCGGTCCTCCCTCGGCAGCGGAGCACGCTGGGCCGGCTGGCTGTTCGCCCTCCCGGCACTCGTCATGTATGCGGTGTTCGAGCTCTACCCGATCATCACCGCGGTCCAGTACTCCTTCTTCGACTGGGACGGGGTGAGCGTCGCCACTCCGGCCGGCCTCGACAACTACACCCGGGTGTTCACCGAGCCCCAGCTGCTCGCCTCGATCATCCACGCCTTCATCCTCATCATCTTCTTCACCTTCCTGCCGGTGCTCCTCGCGCTCGTCGTGGCCTCGATCGTCCGCGAGATCAGGTCCAAGGCACTCGGCGCGACGGCGCGCACGATGATGTTCCTGCCGCAGATCATCCCGGGCGCAGCCTCGGCCATCGCCTGGACCTGGATGTACTCGCCCAACGGCGCGGTCAACCAGCTGCTCACCGCACTCGGTCTCGAGTCCCTCACACGGGCGTGGCTCGGGGACTTCACCTGGGCCCTCCCGGCCGTCGGCATCATCGGCACCTGGCTCGCCACCGGCCTCTGCACCCTGCTCCTCATGGCCGGCATCGGCAAGATCGACGCCAGCCTCTACGAGGCGGCCAGCCTTGACGGCGCCAACCGGATCCAGCAGTTCCGGGCGATCACCCTGCCTGGCCTGCGCCAGGAGATCGGGGTCTGCATCACCATCACGATCATCGCTGCGCTCGCGAGCTTCGACGTCGTCTTCATGTCGACCCAGGGCGGCCCCGGCTACGCGACCCAGGTGCCCGGTGTGCAGGTCTACCAGCTCGCCTTCACGGAGAACCGGATCGGCCAGTCCTCCGCCCTCGCGGTCGTGCTCAGCATCATCGTGCTCGCCGTCATCCTGCCCATCCAGCGGTTCTTCAGGGAGAAGTGATCCCGATGCTCCGAAGCCTTCGTGACACCGCACCCAAGACCATCCTGCTCACCGCAGCGGCGTTGTTCTCGGTGTTCCCGCTGATCTCGATGTTCTCCGCCGCCCTTGCGCCGCAAGGCTCCTCACCGGCCGGCATCTCGTTCCCGACGGACCCGCAGTGGCACAACTTCGTCGATGCGTGGAACATCGCAAACATCACGACGCTCGTGAAGTCGAGCACGATCCTCGTGCTCGGCGTCGTGCCGATCGCCATGCTCATCTCGTCCATGGCGGCCTACGCGATCGCCCAGCTGCGCATCCCGCTCGGCAACGTCTTCTTCCTGCTGCTGCTCCTCGGGCTGACGCTGCCCTACGAGATCGTCGTCGTGCCGCTCTACTACCAGATGCAGCAGATGGGCCTGCTCAACACCCAGCTCGGGCTCATCCTGCCCCTCATCGGCCTCAACATGCCCTTCGCCGTCTTCTGGATGAGGACGCACTTCCAGTCGGTGCCCATGGAGATCTCCGAGTCGTCGTGGGTCGACGGCGCGGGCCCGTGGAAGGCGTTCCGGCACATCCAGCTGCCGCTGGCCGTGCCGGCGCTCGCCTCGCTCGGCGTGCTGATGTTCCTCAGCACGTGGAACCAGTTCCTGCTCGCCATCGTGCTCATCGACGACCCCAACAAGCGCACCATGGCCGGCGCCCTCCAGGGCTTCATCGGCGCCCACTCGACCGATGTCGTGCTCCTCAACGCCGGAGCGCTGCTCATCATGGCTCCGACGATCCTGATCTTCCTGATCTTCCAGAAGTACTTCATCCAGGCGATGCTCGCCGGCGCCGTCAAGGGCTGAACCGGCCCGGGTCCGCGGCTGTCGACCGGCCACACACGCGCCTCGCGCCGGTCGACAGCCGCACCCTGACCCGCCACCCCACGCACACCTTCCGGACGAGCCGGCCCACCGGGCCGAGAAGCGGACCCCGCCATGACAACCCTCCTGCCCGACGAGCACCGCGTCACCTCGACCACCGACGACTGGTGGCGCACGGCCGTCATCTACCAGATCTACCCGCGCAGCTTCGCCGACAGCGACGCCGACGGCATCGGCGACCTGGGAGGCATCCGCAGCCGGCTGCCCTACCTCGCGGCGCTCGGCGTCGACGCCGTGTGGCTGAGCCCGTTCTATCCCTCGCCCCTCGCCGACGGGGGCTACGACATCACGGACCACCGTGATGTCGACCCGCGCCTCGGCACCCTGGCGGACTTCGACGCGCTGCTCGCCGACGCCCACCGTCTCGGCCTGCGGGTCATCATCGACATCGTGCCGAACCACACGTCCGAGCAGCACCCGTGGTTCCTCGAGGCACTGGCGTCCGCACCCGGGTCGCCGCAGCGGCAGCGCTACATCTTCCGCGACGGCGTCGGTCCCGGCGGCAGCGAGCCGCCGTCGGACTGGCGCTCGCACTTCGGTGGATCCGCCTGGCAGCGAACCCCAGACGGTCAGTGGTACTGCCACCTCTTCGCGCGGGAGCAGCCGGACCTCAACTGGGACAACCAGCAGATCCGCGACTACTTCGTCGAGACCCTGCGCTTCTGGGCCGACCGCGGCGTCGACGGGTTCCGCATCGACGTGGCCCACTCGCTCGCCAAGGACCTCTCCCACCCGTTGCGCAGCCAGCCGAACCTCGACCGGCAGCTCCCCCTCGACGGGTCCGACCCCCTCTACGACCGGGAGGAGGTGCACGAGATCTACCGGTCGTGGCGCACGGTCTTCGACGAGTACGACCCGCCGCGCATGGCGGTCGCCGAGACGTGGCACCCGACCTCGAGCCGGACCTACCTCTACGCTCGCCCCGACGAGCTGGGCCAGGTCTTCGACTTCTCGCTCCTCAAGGCCGAGTGGAACCCCACTCAGTTCCGCGAGGTCATCACCCGGTCCATCGAGGAGCACGCCGGCGTCGGCGGTGCCCTCACCTGGGTGCTGTCGAGCCACGACGTGCCGCGCCACGCCACGCGCTACGCCCTACCCGTCGGCACCGATCTCGACGAGTGGCTGAGCAGCAACGGAACCCAGCTGCCGATCGACGAGGACACGGCAGCGCGCCGGGCCCGTGCCGCCACGGTGATGATGCTCGCGCTACCGGGCTCGGCCTACCTCTACCAGGGCGAGGAGCTCGGTCTGCTCGAGGTCGCCGACCTTCCCGTGGAGCAGCTGCAGGACCCCGTCTACGAGCGAACGGGGCACCTGCTCAAGGGCCGGGACGGTTGCCGCGTACCCCTTCCCTGGAGCGCGGAGGGCACCTCCTTCGGCTTCGGCGACGACGGCGCGTGGCTGCCCCAGCCGCCGTGGTTCGCCGACCGTGCCGTCTCGGTGCAGGAGGGCCGGACCGACAGTTCTCTCGAGCTGTACAGACGGGCGATCGCGCTGCGCCGACAGCTGGACTCCGGCGTGTCGTTCACGTGGGTCGAGACCGGCGACCCCCGGGTCCTCCGCTTCACGCGGGGCGGCGGATGGGAGTGCGTCGTCAACTTCTCGGCCCAGCCCGTCCCGCTCCGTGGGGAGGTGCTCCTCACGAGCGATCCCCACGCGGGCTCGGTCCTCGCCCCCGACACGGCCGCCTGGGTCCGTCCCGCCTGACGCCGTCCCGCGGCCGACCTCCCTGACGCCTCCCGGGGCCGACCCCCCGACGCCGGCCGGCTGCTCCCTCAGCCGGCCGGCGTGGGCGGGACCGGGGGGATGGTGAGCCCCGGCGGCGGGGCACCGTGCTCGCGCTCATACCACGCGGCATACGCGACGACGGCGGTGGGCAGCGTCGGGAAGATGAGGTCGACCCCGACGGCGTGCACGACGCCGCCGGCCTCGAGCGAGGTGCGCAGGTCCTGCTTGACGCGTGCCATGGCGAAGACGACGCCCTCCTCGTCGAGGCCGCGGCGCAGCTCCTCGAGCGCGTCGATCGACGTGAGGTCGACCTCGCTGATGGCCTCGGCGTTGAGGACGAACCACTCGACCGGGCCGTCTAGGCGAGCATCCTCGACCGCGTTCCGGGCCCGGGTGAGGAAGTCGTCGGAGTTCGCGAAGAAGAGCGGCGAGTCGTAGCGGTAGACGACGAGGCCGGGCACCTGCACCGATCGCGGGTGGTCGTCGATGTCGTGCATGCCGGCGATGCCGGGAACGTAGCCGAGCACCCCGTCGTGAGGGTGGACGATGCGGCGCAGCAGGTCGAGCACCGACAGCGCGATCGCGGCCCCGATGCCCGGCAGCACCCCGAAGAGCAGCACCGCCGCCGTCGTCGAGAGCGCGAGCACGAGCTCGCTCCTGCGGAAGGCGCCGAAGCGACGCATCTCGGCGATGTCGACGAGGCGCAGCGCCGCATAGACGACGACCGCCCCGAGGGCCGCGAGCGGAAAGGCCGCGATCACGGGACCGAGCCAGAGCAGCGTCGCGAGGACGAGGACGAGCGAGACGAGGGAGTGCAGCTGGGTGCGGGCCCCCATCGAGTCGGCGATGACGGTGCGGCTGCCGCTCGAGCTGATGGGAAAGCCCTGCACGAGCCCGGCGCCGATGTTGGAGACCCCGAGGCCGAGGAACTCCTGGTTGCTGTCGATCTGCTCGCGGCGCCGGCCGGCAAAGGCCCGGGCCGTCAGCACGTTGTCGGAGTAGCCGACGATGGCGATGCCCAGGGCGGCCGGCGCCAGCTGCCAGAGGTCGACGCCGGTCAAGGATGGGACGGAGATCTGCGGAAGTCCTTGGGGCACAGGGCCGACGAGCTCGATGCCGCTCGTCTCGGCGAGACCCGTCAGCTGAACGACGATCGTCGCCCCGAGCATGCCGATGAGCGGCGCCGGCCAGGTCGGTCGCCACCGCTGGAGGGCGAGCAGCACCGCCAGCACGGAGAGCGAGAGCACGAGCGTCGGCACGTGGACGTCGCCGAGGTGCGTGACGGCATACCCCAGCTCCTGGAGGAAGGAGTCGCCCTCCACCTCGATGCCGGTGACCTTCCCGATCTGGCTGACGATCATGAGCGCCGCGATGCCGGCCATGTAGCCGACGAGCACGGGCTTGGACAGCAGCTCCGAGAGGAAGCCGAGGCGCGAGGCCCAGCCGACGATGCACACGACCCCGACGGCGATGGCGAGCAACGCAGCGGCGTCCTCGGGGGCGACCAACCCGCCCGAGGCGGTGACGAGGGCGCCGATGCCAGCCGCCGTCATCAGGGCGGTCGTCGACTCCGGCCCGACGGAGAGCTGACGCGACGAGCCGAGGATGGCGTAGACGAGCAGCCCCGGCCCGACGGCCCACAGCCCCGTGATGGCGGGCAACCCGGCGACCTCGGCATAGGCGAGCACCTGAGGCACGAGGTATGCCGCCACGGTCACTCCCGCGAGGACGTCACCTCTCAGCCACGCCCGGTCGTAGCGCCGCAGCACCGCGACCCCGGGGAGGTGTCGCTCCCACGCGGCCGCCTGGGGCGGCGCTTCGGCCATCGCTGCCTCCCGTCGTCGCCGACCTGACGTCCACCGCGGTGTCGAGGGTGGCCGTGCGCACGAGTATGCCGCGTGGCCGGGTGAATGACTGCCAGATCACACCCGGACGGGTCGCGCCCCTCACCCACCCACTACTACGCTGTGTAGTACCGACAGAGTAGCTGCCGGAACCACCCGAGTTCTGGAGTTGATCACCATGACCACCCACGACAACCGCCCAGGCACCACCGCCAGCGCCGACCTGCACGACCCCGCCAAGGGCGTCGTCACCTTCCAGGAGGAGGTCGTCCGCTCGAGCATCGCCCGCAAGTTCCTCGCCGGCCTGCGCATCGTGCTCGGCTTCACCTTCTTCTGGGCCTTCATCGACAAGATGTTCGGCCTCGGCTACGCCACCCCGTCCGCCCGCGCCTGGATCAACGGCGGCACCCCCGCCCAGGGCTTCATGAAGAACGCCGAA
This sequence comes from Humibacillus xanthopallidus, assembly GCF_006716675.1. Classification (GTDB taxonomy): domain Bacteria; phylum Actinomycetota; class Actinomycetes; order Actinomycetales; family Dermatophilaceae; genus Humibacillus; species Humibacillus xanthopallidus_B. The sequence goes on from NZ_VFPM01000001.1 coordinate 1,485,778, forward strand.
GGCCCCTTCGGCTCCTTCTTCAACAACATCGCCGGCACCTGGGCCGACTGGCTCTTCATGGCCGGCCTCCTCGGCATCGGCGTGGCCCTGCTCGCCGGCGCCGGCCTGAAGATCGCCGCCTGGACCGGCGGCCTGCTGCTGGCCCTGATGTACCTGGCCGAGTTCCCCCTCGGCGCCGAGGGCATGACCAACCCGCTCACCGACAGCCACTGGATCGAGGCCCTCGGCATCGCCGTCGTGGCCACGACCCTCGCCGGAGACACCTGGGGTCTCGGCAAGTGGTGGGGCCGCCATGTCGGTAACGGCTTCCTGAGGTGAGCGGGCCGGTGGCCGAGGGACTCAGGAATCACCCTCTCGGTCACCATCGTCCCGATGCGAATCGCTCACGGCGACACAGCATCCGGACGACAGCAAGGCGGTCTCTCCTCCGAGGGACCGCCTTCCTGCTGCCCCGATGCGCCCGGGCCTAGCCGCAGAGGGCAAAGGCGCGGGCGCAACGCCAGCCCGGGGTCGCGGTCGCGAGGGACGGCCCCTGCCAGAGCTCGACGCGGGTGACCATCTGCGTCAGCGGCAGGTGCGGCCGCACCTCGCGCTCGACCGTGCGGAGCACCGGGGCCCCGACACCGTGGCCGACGGTGAGGTGCGGGTGGATGTCGTCATGAGCCCCGCCGTAGATCGGGTACTCCGGGAAGGCACGCTCGACGCGCCGGGTCAGGGAGACGATGGCTGCGGCGTCGTCCGGCTCGAGGAAGAGGACCTCGTCACCGAACCACCCCGTGTCGGAGAAGGTGATCTCGAACGAGCGGGTCGTGGCGAACAGCTCGGCGAGCACCGACACGTCGCCGCCGTCGAGCAGCTCGGGCGGCTTGAAGGGATAGGCGACCGTGATGTGCGCGGGGACCCCGACGCGCGCCGCGACGTCACAGGCGAGTCGGTGGCGGGCCACCGCGGGCTCTGCCGCGGGGACGACGAGCAGCAGGGCGGACTCCGAGGATGAGGCCGGCGTCATCTCCCGCGGCCCTCGTCGTCACGACTCGCGCCGTCGCGGGAACCGCTAACCGGCACTGTCGGGGGACCGCCGATGAGGCGTCTGGCGACCCGCACGTCGGGACCGAGACGCTGCAGGTGCCCGATGAGATCGTCGGCCGCGACAGCGAGCGCCGCGTCGGTGAGCGGGTCGAGCGCGTCGAGGATGAAGAGGGCGTCGACCGTCTCCGGAGTGAGCTGCGTGCGGCTGCCCTGACGCCAGTTCCAGCGGCGACAGGTGACGCCGACGTCGTCGCACCACACGACCTCGCCGGGCTCCGGGTGCTCGACGACCTCGAGACCGGCGGCGATGGTGTCGAACGGCTCGGCCCCGGTGGCGCGCCTCAGCGACGGCGGTCCGGCGTAGCGGCCGAGATCCTCCCCACCGACCGGGATCTGGTGGAGCACAGAGACCGCGTTGTAGATGTCGGTGAGCCGGTTGATCCGCGGCAGCCCCGTGGCGGCACGGCGAAGCAGCGCCTCGAGGCTGTTGCGGGTGCGCTGCGGCTTGGCCCCGAACGCGCGGTAGGCCTCGCGCCACGCCGCGACGTGGGGCAGCTGCTCGACGGGCATGCCGCCCCGCGCCTCGGCCGCCGCAGCCTCGGCCGCTCGGAGCAGCGCCTCGCCCGCGTCGTCGCTCGGCCCCGGCACGATGCCCTCGGCGCACACGAGGAGCACGCGGTAGTCCGGACGCAGCGCGAACACCTCGGCCGACACCTCGGCCTCGGCCAGGGGCCGGCTCAGCATGGCCTCGGGCTCAGTCATGCGACACCTCCGTTCGGGCGGTCCTGCCCACACCCGGCTCGAACACGGTCAGCGAGAACCACGCCTCCTCGGCGCCGGTGTTGGCGTAGGCGTGGGTGTGGCGGTCGCCCGGGTCAGGGTCCACTCCCAGAGCTCGACGACGTCGGGCGGCTCGGTGCCGGCGACGAGCACGCCATCGTAGTGCACTGGCACTGCAGTCCACGATGCACGTTTGAGCCACGTATGCCGTCAGCTCGCCCCACGGTCGTCCGGCGCCCCGCTCCTCCCGCGCTCCGAAGCCAGGCCAACACGGGCGCCGGGCCGTGGCGCACCGCGCAGGTCAGGCGTCGCGCGTGACCGAGTGGAGGGACGCTCGCGCGTGGCCCGCGGCCTCGCGGGTGAGCATCGCGGTGACCGCCGACGAGGGCTCGATGCCGAGCTCCTCGACGAAGGTGCGGCGGCAGAGGTCGAAGGCCCGGCGCGCCTCGGCGACGTTGCCCTCGGCGAGGTGGATGGAGATGACGGCGCGGTGGGCGCTCTCGCGCAGGTCGTCGGCGCGGAGCGCTGCGAGGGCCGACTCGAGGGCCAGCCCGTAGCGCCCCTGCTCGGCGAGCTGACCGGCCGCCGCCTCGAGGACGTGCAGCCGCAGCTGGTGGAGCCGCTCGCGCTCGGCGTCGAGCCAGGGGTCGTCCCAGTCGGGCAGCAGCTCGCCCGGCCCGGCCCCTCCGTCGACGGAGATCGTGTCGGTGCCGCCCTGGAGCACGGCGTGCGCCCGGTCGATGAGGTCGGTGACGTCGACGTCTGCCGCGAGGCCGAGCTCGACGATGCCGTGCGCCGACACGACGAGGCCCGGTGCCGCCTGGTTGACCCGCCAGATGCCGGTCCGCAGGCTCGCGAGGGCACGGTGCTCGGTCGTGCCCGACCAGAGCAGTCCCGCGAGGCGGCTGCGGCCCGTGCGGCCGCGCAGTGCGAGCAGGGCCACGAGCCGCTGGGCGCCCGCGGGCAGCGCGACGGACCGGCCGTCGACGTCGACGGCGAAGGCGCCGAGCATCCTGATGGAAACGACGGGTGTTGCCCTGCGTCCTGGCAGCCGCACCCCCGAGTGCTCCGTCACGACGTCACCTCCTGCGCATCGCATGGGTCGTCTCGCCGGGACCGACGTCGACACGGGCGGCGAGCCGCCCGCGCCTGGCACCGACCTTGTTGCAGGTCAAGAGCGCCCAGCCGTGGCGCGTGATACCTGACAGTCTTCGACGGTACGCCGTCGGCGCCTCGCCCACTGCCGGTCCGGCAGAACTCGTCCGCCCGAACCGGGCTGCCCGACCGGCTGCCCGACCCGGCGGCTCGACCGGCCCGGCGTGACAGGTGCGTGACACCGACGTGACGTGACCCGAGCACCATCGCCGACATGAGCAGCTTCCCCGGGAGCCCGCGCACGGTGCCGGGCGCGATCGTCGCCGTCGACCCGCTGAGCCCGCTCGCGCGCACCGTGATCTTCCAGTACAACCCCGACGAGGTGACCCGCAGCCTGCGACCCCGTGCCGCGCCGTCGGGCGGCAGCTCGGCGTCCGACGCGCACCGCATCTGGGGAGCACCGACCGAGAGCATCACGATGACCGTCGAGCTCGACGCGACGGACGGCCTCGAGAGCGGCGACCCCCTCGCGGCCACGACCGGTGTCGCCGGTCGGCTCGCGACGCTCGAGATGCTCCTCTACCCCAACAGCGTCACGATCGTGACGAACGCCGCCCTGCTGCTCGCGGGCACCATCGAGGTGCTGCCACCCGAGGCGCCGCTGACGGTCCTCGTCTGGGGCCCGGGCCGCGTCGTGCCCGTGCGCGTCGAGAGCCTGACGATCCGCGAGCAGGCCTTCACCACGGGGCTCATGCCGATCCGCGCGAGCGTCGACGTCACACTCGACGTGCTCTCCTACAACGACCTCTCACCCACCGACCCCGGCTTCGCGCTGTTCCTCGTGCACCAGGTGCTCAAGGAGACGATGGCGTCGGTCGCGGCCGTCGCCTCGGTCGCGGGCGCCGCAGCCGGTGCGCTCGGTGGCTCGGCGGGCGCCTCCGGCTCGGTCTCGATCGGGGGCTGACGATGTCGCGCTACTCCGATGTCGAGACGACGACCTACGAGTCGGTCGCCGACGACGGCACCCGCCGGCTCGTGCGCCACTACCGCCGGCGCTTCCCGCCCGATCCGGCCGACCACACCACGCTGGCCGAGCACCTTGTCGTGCCCGGAGACCGGCTCGACCTCATCAGCTTCCGCTACACCGGCGACCCGCTCGGCTTCTGGCGGGTCTGCGACGCGAACGCGGCCCTCGACCCCGACGCCCTCGTCGACGACGAGGCCGTCGGCACCGAGATCGTCGTGCCCGTGCCGGGGGTGACCGGCTGATGCCGCTGCTGGGGGTGCACCTCACCGTCCTCGCCGGGCCGACGGTGCCCATCCCCCTGCCGCCCGACGTCACGGCCCGGGTCCGGTCGGTGACCGTGACCGAGTCCGACGGCGCACGTTCGGCCTTCACCATCACCCTCGACGCCGGACGGTCGGGACCGACGGCGGTGTTCGACACGCCGCTGCTCACGACGTCTCCCCTGCGCGGGGGCGCGCGCGTCGTCGTGCTGCTCACCATGGGCGCCGTGCCGCAGGTGCTCCTCGACGGCATCGTCACCGAGACCGAGCTGACCCCCGGCAGCGCCTCCCAGCACGCCGAGCTGCGGGTCACCGGCCACGACGTGTCACTGCTCCTCGACCGGCACGAGGTCTCGACCGAGCACGTCGGCCTCGACGACTACCTGCAGGTGCAGGCGATCGCCCTGCCCTACCTCGCGCAGGGCATCGTCGCGCAGGCCATCCCCCCGCCCGTCTTCGACCCGCCGCTGCCGATCGAGCGCACCCCGACCCAGCAGGCGACGGACTACGGGCACCTGCAGGCGCTCGCGGCATACCACGGGTATGTCTGCTACATCAGCCCCGGACCGGTGCCGGGACTCTCGACCCTCTACTGGGGCCCACCGGTGCGGGTGGGCCTGCCGCAGAAGGCGCTCTCCGTCGACCTCGGCCCCGACACCAACGTCACCGGCTCGCCGACCTTCCGCGAGGACGTGCTCGGCCCCGAGCTGGTCGAGGGGCAGGTGCAGGACTCCCGCCTCGGCACCGTCGTGCCGGTGCGCACCGTCGGCTCCCTGCGCCCGCCGCTCGCTGCCCTGCCCGCGTGGGCGGTCCACCAGACCGACCTGCGCACCCGGCAGTTCCGCGACACCGGCCTGCCGGCGACGACCGCCCTGGCCCGCGCGCAGTCGATGACCGACCGCAGCGTCAACTGCGTCACCGCCCAGGGCAGCCTCGACGGCGGCGCCTACGGCTCGGTGCTGCGGCCCCGTGGCCTCGTCGGGTTGCGCGGGGCCGGCTGGTCGAACGACGGGCTCTGGTACGTCCAGCAGGTCGTGCACCACGTGCGCCCCGGCAGCTACACCGCCGACTTCACGCTGGCCCGCGAGGGCTACGGCGCCACCGTCCCGATCGTGAGGGTCTGACATGCCGGTCGACATCGACGAGCTGAGCACCTCCGCACCGCGCTTCTTCGGCAAGTACCGCGGCACGGTGGAGAACAACATCGACCCCATGCAGCAGGGCCGGGTGCAGGTCTCGTGCCCTGCCGTGCTCGGCAGCGGTCAGCTGAGCTGGGCCATGCCCTGCACGCCGTATGCCGGCAGCGGCGTCGGGCTCTTCCTCGTCCCTCCCGTCGGGGCGAACGTGTGGGTCGAGTTCGAGGCAGGCAACCCCAACAACCCGATCCTCGGCGGGTGCTTCTGGGGCACCGGTGAGGTGCCGGCGACGCCGGCCCTCGCCGAGATGAAGGTGCTGAAGACCGACTCGATGAGCATCGAGCTGAGCGACCTGCCCGGAGCGGGCGGGATCACGGTCTCCGTCTCGTCTCCGGCCGTCGCCATGAGCATCTCGATCTCGGCGACGAGCTCGGGCGTGGAGGTCTCGGTCGGCGCCTCGAAGATCACCCTCTCTCCCGTGTCGGTGTCGATCAACGACGGCGCCCTGGAGGTGATGTGATGCCGGGCTACCTCCTCAGCCAGGGGTCGCGGGTCAGCTGTGCGCACCAGGGCACGGCGACCCCGACCGCGGCCTTCCCCCGGGTCACCGTCGGCGGGCAGGCGGTCGTGCTCCTCAGCGGCCCCTGGACGATCGCGGGCTGCCCCTTCCCGCCGCCGCCGACGAGCAACGGGCCCTGCGTGACCGGAACGTTCACCTCCGGCACCGTGCGGGTCACGGCCGGCAAGCAGCCGCTCGCGATCCAGGCCGCGCCGGGCACGTGCGTGCCCACGGGCGTCCCCCTCATCGCGATGCAGACCCAGGTGCGGGTGCGTGCATCATGAGCAGCGACGTCTCCCCCCGCCGGGCCGACGCGCGGCACCACGTCGGCTTCCCGCTGCGCCTCGACCTGCGCGGTCGAACCTCGCTCGCCGACGACGACGCCTACCTCGCGGGGCTCATCGAGCAGGTCCTCTTCACGAGCCCCGGTGAGCGGGTCAACCGGCCCGACTTCGGCAGCGGCGTCGCGCGACTCGTCTTCGCCCCGAGTGGTGACTCTCTGGCCGAGTCGACCCAGGCCCTCGTGCACGGCGCCCTGCAGCAGTGGCTCGGTGAGCTGATCCGGGTCGAGAGCGTGCAGGTCACGGCGGTCGACTCGCGCCTCGAGGTCGTCGTCGAGTACCTGCCGCTGCGGGCGACGAGCCCCGACCAGCGCCGCCGCGTCAGCGTCGCCGGCACCGGCGGACCCGCCGGGGTCGGAGGTGTGCCGTGACGCCTCCGGAGCCGCTGCCCTTCAGCGCCGACATCGACCTCGAGGCCCGTCGCGCGCTCGTGCGCGACCTCGCCGGACTCGACGGCATCGACGTCCTCGAGGTGCTCTCCAACCACGACGGCACTCCCGGACAGGTTCCCGGAGCACCGGCGCAGCGCACCCTCCTCGTGCACCTGCTGGGCGGCCCGGTGCCCTCGGGCTGGACCGCCGATGTCGTCCGCGTCGTCGGCGGGGTGCGCGAGGATCCCGACCTCAACCCGGTACGCGTCGACTGGGCCTTCCCGGCCGTCGCCGTCGTCGGGGTGGCGGGCACACCAGCGACAGACCCGCTCGACGGCGTGACCGCCGCCGACCGCCAGCTCGTGCAGCAGGCCCTGCCGGCCGACGACCAGCGCCAGCGTGCGCTCGTCGTGCGCACGAGCTCCAGCGGCGACTGGTCGACCTACACGCTGCGCCTCGTCGGCCCGGGCGGGGTCGGCGCTCCCGCCGGCATCGACGTGCCGCTGTCGACGACGCCCTTCACCTTCACCGTCGACTGCCCGTCCGACCTCGACTGCGCCCCCGCGACCGAGACGCTCCCCGTCGTCGCTGACCTCCTGCCCGGCGACTACCTCGCCCGCGACTACGAGGCACTGCGCAGCCGGCTGCTCGACCGGCTCGCGACGCTCCTGCCGGACTGGACCGACCGCAACCCCGCCGACCCGGCCGTCATGCTCGTCGAGCTCTTCGCCGCGCTCGGCGACCGGCTCGCCTACTGGCAGGACGCCGTCGCCGTCGAGGCCTACCTCGGCACGGCACGGCGCCGCACGTCGGTGCGCCGGCACGCCCGGCTGCTCGACTACACCGTGCACGAGGGCTGCTCGGCCCGCACCCTGCTCGCCTTCACGACCGACTCCGACCTCACGCTCCCGCGCGGGACCCCGGTCACCGACCTGCCGGTCCAGCCCGGTGTCGAGGTGGGTTCCCCGATCGAGGCCGTCGAGCTCGGCGGCACCGTCTTCGAGACCGCGGCCGACCTCTCGCTGAGGCCGGAGCGCAACGCCCTGCCCCTGCACGCCTGGGGCGATCCGTCGCACTGCCTCAAGGTCGGGGCCACCGCGGCCTTCGTCACCACCCCCTCGGGCACCGACCCCGGCCTGCTCGCCGGAGACCTCGTCGTCCTCGTCGACCGCCCCATCGGGGGCATGCCGCGCGAGGGGGATCCGTCGCGCCGGTTCGGCGTGCGGCTCGTCGCGGACGCCCGACCCCACACCGACCCGCTCGCGCCGACACTCACGGTCTGGGAGCTGCGCTGGGGCGCCGCCGACGCTCTGACGGCCTCGCTCGTCGTCACGACGCCCGGCACGGACCAGGCGCTCGCCGCCGTCCTCGCCAACGTCGTCGTGGCCGACCACGGGGCCAGCGTCGTCGACGAGCCGCTCGTTCCCCCAACGGTGCTCGAGCCGGCCGACTACCGACCACGGCTCCAGCGGCCGGGCCTCAGCCGCGTCGACCGCTCGATGCCGACCACGGCTTCGGCGGCCAGCATCGCCACCCCCGACGCCCGCTCCGCCGAGGCGTGGCTCGACCTCTACGACGGGCAGCGCACGTGGACACCGCGACCCGACCTGCTCGGCAGCGGCCGGCTGGCGACGCACGTCGTCGTCGAGCCGGAGCCGGGCGGCGTCAGCCGGTTGCGCTTCGGCGACGGCGTGAGCGGACGCGCCCCCGTGTCCGGCACCACCGCCCTCGCGACCTACCGCGTCGGCGGCGGCGTCGCGGGCAACGTCGCACCGGACCGCCTCGTGCGCCTGCTCGCCCTGGCCGACGGCCGGGACCCCGTCGGCGCGGGCGCCGCCGTCTCGGTGTGGAACCCGCTTCCCGGCACCGGCGGCACCGATCCCGAGCGACTCGAGCAGGTGCGCCAGCTCGCTCCGGCCGCCTTCCGCCAGCAGCTGCGGGCCGTGACGTCGGCCGACTACGCCGTCGTCGCCGAGCAGGACCCCGGGGTGCAGCGTGCCGTCGCGAGGCGGCGCTGGACGGGATCCTGGTACGCCCAGGAGGTGACGGTCGACCCCGTGGCCGCGCACGCCGACGACCCGAACCTGCTGCCGGGCGTCATCGCCGCCCTCGAGGTGCGCCGCATGGCCGGCATCGACGTGGAGCTCGAGCGCCCCGTCTACGTCGCACTCGAGATCGGGCTCGGTGGGTGCGTCCTGCCCGGACACCTGCGGGCCGATGTCGAGCAGCTGCTGCGAGAGACCTTCACGTCGGGGCTGCGCCGTGACGGCCGCCGCGGCTTCTTCCACCCCGACCGCTTCACCTTCGGCCAGCCGCTGCGGCTGTCCGACGTCGTCGCCGCGGCGATGACGGTCGACGGCCTGGCCTGGGTCGAGCTCACCCGCTTCGCGCGTGCGGGAGCCTCGGCCTTCGACGCCGCAGCCTCCCTCGAGGCCGGTGAGCTGCCGATGGCCCCGCGCGAGCTGCTGCGCTGTGACAGCGACGTCAACAACCCCGAGGCCGGGCACATCGAGATCTCCCTCGGAGGTGGGTCATGACAGCCGACTGCTCCTGCACGTCGGGCACGGCGTGCTCCGACGGCGCCGGCTGCTCGGGCTGCGCCGACGACCTCGCCGCCGCCAACCTCCCGGGCCAGTCCGAGCTGCACTGGCGTACGGCGCCCCACGGGGCGGCCCTCGCCCGGATGCGGTCGTGGCTCGCCGGAGACAGCCAGCCGCTCGACATCCGCAGCCTCTCCCACCAGGGCACCGACGACCCCGCCATCGCCCTGCTCGACACGTGGGCCGTCGTCACCGACGTCGTCTCCTTCTACACCGAGCGCATCGCCCAGGAGGGTTTCCTGCGCACGGCGACGGAGCGGGACTCGGTGCGCCAGCAGGCCCGGAGCCTCGGCTACGAGCTGAGACCCGGCGTGTCGGCCCAGGCCGAGCTCGCCTTCGACGTCGAGACGGCGCCGGGCTCGCCGGAGGTGGTCGTCGTGCCGGCGGGCACCCCGGTCCAGACGGTGCCCGCCCCGGGCAAGCTCCCGCAGACCTTCGAGACGACGGCGGAGCTCGAGGCGCGGGCCGCGTGGAACTCCGTGGCCGCATACGACCGGGTCGGGCAGCCCTTCGGCTTCGGCATCGACAGCGTCTGGCTCGACACGACGACCTCCGGCGTCAAGGTCGATGACCGCGTGCTCGTCGTCGGCAGCGAGCGCGCCGGGGTGGCGCCGGGCGACGCCCACAGCGACGCACACGAGAAGTGGGACTTCCGGCGGGTCACCGCGGTCGACGTCGACCCGCTGCACACCCCCGGCTGGACCCGGCTCACCCTCGACCGGCCGCTCGGCTACCGCCGGTCACGCAACCTCGTCGCCGAGAAGGACGTCCGCGTGTATCGGCTGGGCCAGCGCCTCAACCTCTTCGGCTGGAACGCGCCCGACCCGACGCTGCTCGACAGCGCCAAGGTGACCTCGTGGAAAGACTTCGACCTCAAGCCGGGCAGCCGCGAGCTCGAGGTCGACGGTGACGTGCCCGCGATCGTGCCGGGCTCCTGGCTCGTCCTCGAGCAACCGGGCCACACCGAGGCCTTCCAGGTCGAGTCCGTCAACCCCGACGGCGCGACGAAGTACGCCCTGTCGGGCAAGCTGACGCGAGTCACGCTCGACATCTCGGAGCACCTCGATGACTTCGACCGCAACCACGCACTCGTGCACGCCGTGTCGCGCGAGCTGCCGGCCGCGTGGATGCCGCGACCCGACCTCGTCGGCAGCACCGCGCCGGGTGGGGGGCACGTCCTCGACCTCGTGCCGACCGAGCCGGTGCTGCCCAAGGGCCGCGAGATCGTCGTCACGGGCACGACCGACACCGACGAATCCGCTGTGGAGGCAACCCGACTCACCGCAGCCGCCTCGACCGCCGACGGCGTCATGACGATCACGGTCGACCCGCCGCTCGCCAACGCCTACCACGCCGGCACGGTGCGGGTGCGGGCCAACGTGGCCGTCGCGACCCACGGCGAGACCGTCGAGCAGGTGCTCGGCAGCGGCGACGGCCGGCGCGCGTTCGCCTCCTTCGACCTGCGCCGCCCACCGCTGACCTTCGTGCGCTCGACGACCGTGGCGAGCGGCGCCGTGCCGGCGCTCGAGGTGCGCGTCGAGGACGTCGAGTGGACGCGTGTCGACTCCCTCTTCGAGGCCGGTCCGCGCGACCGCGTCTACATCGTGCGCCAGGCCGAGTCGGGCACGACCACCGTGACCTTCGGCGACGGCGTGCACGGCTCACGCCTGCCGACGGGCGTCGAGAACGTGCGCGCGACCTACCGCGTCGGCATCGGTGAGGACGGCGCGGCGGAGCCCGACCAGGTGCGCCTGCCCGTGCGCAAGCCGCGCGGCGTCGCCTCGGTGACCAACCTCGGCCCCGCCCACGACTGGGCACCGTCCGAGACGCTCGAGGAGGCGCGGCTCACGGCGCCGCAGCGAGTGCGCACCCTCGACCGCGCTGTCTCGGTCACCGACTACGAGGACTTCGCCCGCGGCTACTCCGGCATCGGCCGGGCCCGCGCCGACCTCGTGTGGGACGGGCGCATCGACACCGTCGTCGTCTCCGTGCTGGCCTCGACGGGCGACGCCCCCGCCGACTCCCTCGTCGCCGACCTGCGCGACACCCTCGACGACGCGAGGGAGACCCGGGCCCCGAGGGTCGTCCTGCCCGCCGAGGTGGTCGACGTCGGTGCCAGGCTGCGCATCGAGGTCGACCCCCTCTTCGAGGTGCCGCTCGTGCGGGGCGCGGTCGAGGAGGCGCTGCTCACGGCCTTCGGGTCGATGGAGCTCGCCACCCCGCTCGCGTCCTCCGCCGCGCTCGTCGTCGCAGCTGCCGTGCCGGGGGTGGTGTCGGTGACGATGCCCGAGCTGACCGGCGGCCCGGTCGACGACCTGCTCGTCGCCGAGCCCGGCCGGTGGGGTCCACCCGCCAGTGCCCCCGCGGCAGCGCCCCGGCTCCTGCCCGCCCAGGCGCTCCGGCTGACGGCAGCCCTGCTCGACGTGCAGGTGGTGGCGCGATGACGACCTCGGCTGCCCGCAGGGCCGACCGGACGGCATACCTCGAGGGGTTGCTGCCGCCCCACGTCGTCGAGCGCGACGCCGAGAACGGCGGGCTGCTGCGAGCGCTGCTCGAGGCGGTCGCCGGCGAGCTCGCGGTCGTCGAGGACGACGTGCAGCGGCTCTACGACTCGTGGTTCATCGAGACGTGTCCCGAGTGGGTCGTCCCCTACATCGCCGACCTCGTCGGGCTCATCGGGCTGCCCGGCGACCTCGGCGCCGAGACGGGGGCCGGGGTGAGCCGGCGGGCCGTCGTCGCCAACACCGTCGCCTACCGCAAGCGCAAGGGCACCGTCGCCGTCATCGAGCAGGTCGTGCGCGACGTCACCGGCTGGCCGACCCGGGCGGTCGAGGAACACCGCCTGCTCGCCGCGACGACCCACCTCAACCACGTGCACCTCGAGCGACCCGCGGTCGGCTCGGTGCGCGACGCCGCGTCGGCCGAGCTGGAGTCGCCCCGCCTCGCCGCGGGTGCGCTGACCCGCTTCGCCCACACCGGCGAGGTGCGCCCCATCGACCCCAGCACGATCGGGGGGCGTGGCCGCTTCGGGATCCGCGGCATCGGCGTCTTCGTCTTCCCGACCCAGGTGCACGACGCGACCGGCGTGCCGGCGCGCCGGCTCACCGACGCGTGGAGCGTGCACCCGCTCGGGGCGGAGGCGCCGCTCTTCGCCGTGCCGACGACCGAGGAGGCGATCGAGCACCTCGCGACCGAGTCGGACCTTCCAGTGCCGCTGCGGCCCCGACGGCTGCTCGCCGCGCTCGTCGCGGCCCGCGCGGGACTGCCCGGCGAAGACCTGCCGATCGCGATCAGCGTCGACGGGGACGGGCCTCTGGCCCCCGAGCGGATCCGCGTCTGCGGTCTCGAGGACCTCGCGACGAGCGGCGGGTCACCGCTCACGGGCTGGCAGGTCATGGTCGACGCCGTGCGGGGGCTGCTCCACCCCCACCTCGACGGCGTGCCCGGCGACCCGACGACGATCCACCTCGACCACGCGTACGGCGCGGTCGCCGACGTCGGTGCGGGCACGTATGACCGCACGCTCGGCCACGACACGGCCCTCGCCGCCGACCCCTTCACCGGCGACCTCGACCGCACCGACGAGGAGCCCGTGCCCGTGCGCGACCGGGTCGGTGCGCAGGTGCTCGTGCGGACCGGGCCCGCCGCCCCGGGCGTCGAGGTCAGCCTCAACGACGCGATCACCGCGGTCGACGCAGGCTGGGCCGACCCGGCGCGGCGGCTGGTCGGCATCACCCAGGTGGTCTCGGTCGCCGACAGCGAGACGTATGCCGCCGACCTCACGATCGCGGTGCCGGCCGAGAGCCGCCTCGTGCTCGTCGCCGCCCACTGGCGGGGGCGACAGCTGCTCAACGGGGACATCGAGGCGCCGGTGCCGGGGGTGTACTCCCCCGAGGGGCTGCGGCCCCACGTGCGGGGCGACCTGCACGTCACGGGCGCCGGGGGTGCGAGCCTGCTGCTCGACGGGCTCGTCGTCGAGGGCGACGTCGTCGTCGAGGCCGGCGACCTCGGGTCGCTCACCCTGAGCCAGTGCACGGTGGCCGGCCGAGTGGAGGTGAGGTCCGGTGCGCCCGGCGCCAACCGCGAGCTGGCGGTCGCGGTGCGCCGCAGCGTCGTCGGGTCGCTCGACCTCGTCGACACGGTGCCCGAGGTGGTCGTCGTCGACAGCGTCGTCGACCCGGCGCTGACGTCGGCGGCGGCCGCCGTCGCCGCCCCGGGCGCCCACCTCGACGTCGTGGGCTCGACCCTCTTCGGTGACGTCGGCTGCCGCTGGCTCGAGGTCACCTCGAGCATCTGCGACGGCACGGTCACCGTGGTCGACCGCCAGGTCGGGTGCGCCCGCTTCAGCTACATCGCCCCCGGCTCACGGGTGCCGCGGCGCTTCCGGTGCGTGCCGGCCGCCGACGCCACGACCGCGATCTCACCCAGCTACCTCTCCACGCAGCCGGGCTCGCCGTTCTATCCCAGCCTGGCCCCGAGCGCCCCCGTGTCGATCCGGCACGGCGGCGAGTTCGGGTCCGAGATGGGCGTCCACCACCACCTCCGCCGTCCGCAACGGATGGACGCCGCGCGACGGCTCGTCGCGCCCTACGTCCCCGCGGGCATGCAGATCGGAATGTTCGGGAGCTGACCATGCACGCAGACCTCACCCGCTGGACCCACGATCCTGCCTTCGCCTACCGGTCGGTGCTCCTGCAGCAGGGGCGGGTGCTGCTCGACTCCGACTGGAACGAGCAGGCTGCCATCACGGCCCACCACGACACCGCACGCACGGCCGACATCGTCGGACCGAGCGGGGGGCCCGCGCCCCTCGACGGCGGGGTCGGCCCCTTCGCGATCGTCGACCTCACGACGGGCCTGGAGCCCTCCGCGGCCCCGTGGGCCCGGCTCGGCGTGACGCCAGGCCACTACTACGTCGACGGTGTGCTCGCCGAGTCCGCACCCGACCCGGCGCACCCTGCCGGGGCGGGCGCCTGGCCGCTCGCCGACCAGCCCCACCGCCCCACGATCGGCAGCGGTGCGGGAGCGAGCCCCGGCCTCGAGGAGCCGCCCGCGGCCGACGGGGACGGCAGGTATGCCGCCTACCTCGACGTCTTCGAGCGCACGGTCAGCCCCGACGAGCGGCCCGAGCTGCTCGAGTCGGCACTCGGCGGGCCCGACACGGCGATGCGCCAGCAGACCGCGTGGCAGGTGTCGCTGACCCGCCTCGTCGGCGGCGAGGTGTGCTCGCAGCTGGACGACGTCGCCGAGGTCACGCCGCGCACGATGGTCGCGCGCCTGCGCGATGCGGCGCCCGACGCCGACCCCTGCCAGATCACGTCCGGCGGTGGCTACCAGCGGCTGGAGAACCAGCTCTACCGCGTCGAGATCTGCTCGGTCACGCCGTCGCCCCGCTTCGTCTGGTCACGCGAGAACGGCTCTGTCACAGCGGGACTCGTGCAGATCGGCACGACGACGGAGGCCGGCATGGACGCGGCCCTGACGCTCGACCGGGTGGGTCGCGACGAGGAGCTGAGCATCCGGCAGGACGACCTCGTCGAGGTCACGAGCGCCGACCGCCAGCTGCGGCGGCTGCCGGGCTTCATGGCCCGCGTCGGCCCCGTCATCGACCTCGTCATCCACGTGCACTGGCTGGCCGGCGCGCCAGCGAGCGTGGCCTCCCTGGGGCGGGCTGCGGTCGCGCGGCGCTGGGACGGTGGACCGAGCACGCTCTCGACCGCGCCGATCGACCTCGAGGGCGGCATCACCGTGGCCTTCCCCGCCGGCGGCACGCCGAGTGTCGGCGACTTCTGGCTCATCCCGGCCCGCACGGCCCGCCTCGCCTACGGCACGAGCGCCCGCCAGGGCACGCTCGACTGGCCGTGGGACTCGCCGACCGCCTCGCCCCTGCCTCCCGTGGGGCCGATTCACCACCACGCTCCGCTCGGCATCCTCAGCCGCACCGGCACGTCGTGGACCCTCGAGTCCGACTGCCGCCACCTCTTCCCGCCGCTCACCGAGCTCGTCACCATCGACCTCGTCGGCGGGGACGGCCAGGAGGCGATGCCCGGTGACGAGCTCGGTGCGCCGGTGCGGGTCGTCGTCCGCAACGGTGGGCTGCCCGTCGAGGGCGCACCGGTCCGCTTCACCCCTGCGGGGGGCACGCTGCGCGAGGAGGTCTCAGGGTCGCCGCCTGCCGGTGGCATCGTGGCGACCGATGCCGACGGCGTCGCCGCCGTGCGGTGGACGCTCGACCCGGCGGGCGCGTCGACGCAGGCCCTCACCGCGCAGCGTCTCGACGACACGAGCACCCCTGTCGACGTCGCGGTCGTCGTCAGCGGGCGGCTCAGCATCGCCTCGCAGGTGCAGTGGCAGCCGGCGTGCGACGCCTTCGCCGGCACCCGCACCGTGCAGGACGCGCTCGCCCAGCTCGCGACGACCCCGACGCTGCGCCTGCTCGGCGGCGACGGCCAGGAGGTGTCGTCCGAGGGTGTGACGGTGCCGCAGCTCGTGCGCGTCGCCGTCGACAGCCCCTGCGGGCCGGCCCGCGTCAAGGTCGTCGCCCAGGGCACGGACGGCGCCCTCGTGCTCGCCTCGCAGGAGGGGGCGCCCGTGCCGCCCACGCTGACGGGCACGGGGGCCGGGGCGAGCGATGCCGTGGAGCCGGACGCCACCGGGGTGGCGGCCTTCGTGTGGCAGCCGTCCTTCGCCCAGGGCCGAAGCGACGTGCTGACCATCAGTGTCGACGGGCTCGGCCTCGCGCCGGTGCGGGTGTCGGCGCAGCTCGACGTCTCCGTCGCCGGCACGCTCGGCATGCACGTCGTCGAGACGGCCTTCCTCAACGGGTCCGCCTTCGAGAACGACGTGGTCGTCGACGTCGCCGACCTCGTCTCGGGCATCGCGATCACCATCGACTCGCTCGTGCTGCCCGAGAGCGTGAACGGCAAGCCGGTGGGTCGAGTCCTCATGGACCTGCCCTGGCCGACCCCGCCGGAGCTCGACCAGTGGAGCGACCAGTCCTTCGCCCTGCAGACCGTCGAGCTCGTCGGCGAGCTCATCGCCCGCAAGAACCTCATCCTGTGGCGCAGCAAGCTGCCCCTCGACAGCGTGCTGGGGCGGGTGCGCGAGCGCCTCCTCGGCTTCGAGGCCAACAACCGGCTCGGCTCGCCGGCCCTGCCGATCCGCATGCGCTTCCAGCTCGACGGCTGGGCGATCATGGACGCGCGCAACCCCGAGCGGCACCTCAACGGGCACGCGATCACGCAGTCCGTGCAGGGGCAGACCGTGCTGCGGCTGCCGACGACCGACGACATCGCCGGAGGCCGCTTCGATATGTGGTTCTGGTTCGGCACCGACAAGCCGGGGCCGAACTTCACCCGCTTCCGGATCGAGGACTTCTCCGGCTCGACGCTGACGAAGATCACGCGGCTCGCGACGGACGCGGGAGTGCCGGTGACGGTCGTCGAGGAGGACGCACCCGGCATACGGAAGAACACCGTGCTCGGCACGATCCCCGCCAGCGGCACCCTGCTGCTGCCGGGGCAGCCGCTGACGATCCGCGTGTCCCGGGGGGTGGGCGGCTGACGCCGCCCGGTGAGCGCCGTGGCCGTCTTCTCGTGGTCGACTCCCGTGCGTGAGGACGAGCGCGCCGTCGAGCGCGCCGTCGAGGGCTCGGCAGCGTCAGCCCGCCCGCGCGAGGGCGTGGCGCTCGATCCCTCGCTGCGGGCGGCGATGGAGCGGGGCTTCGGTCACGACTTCGGCGCCGTGCGCCTGCACGCCGACGAGGAGGCGTATGCCGTGACGCGGGCCGCCCGGGCCCGTGCCCTCACGATCGGCACGGAGATCTCCCTCGGTCCGGCCGCCGCCGGCAGCGGCGTGACGGCGCGCGGTCGGCACACCCTCGCCCACGAGCTCGCCCACGTCGTGCAGCAGTCGGGCGGAGGCCGGCCGGCGCCGGTCACGACCGACCGGGCCGCCGCCGAGCGCGAGGCCGACGCCACAGCGTCACGGGTGCTCGCGGGCGGGCGGGCCCACGTGCGCGAGCGACGGCCGGTCGGGGTGCAGTGCGAGGGCGAGGGGTCGGCGGCGCCGGCCACGGCGACGCCGGCCACGGATCCCGGCCAGGTCATCCTCGGCGGTCTCGCGACGGTCGCGGAGCAGGCCAAGGACAACAACCCCGAGGTGAAACGACGGCTCGTCGAGCCGCTGACCCTGCGGGCCGAGCGCGCGTGGGGGCGCCTGCCGGGCAGCGAGCGGGCCGGCCTCATCGGCTTCGGCGCCGGCACGCTCGCGCTCTCGGGTGGCGCCCTGCTGAGCGACCCCAACGGGCGCAAGGTGCTCTCGGGCGTCAACCTCGCCACCCCGCTGACGCTCATCCCGGGGATGCCGCTCACCCACTTCAGCTACAGCCTGCCGACGGGTGAGGGGGCGACCCAGCGCACCTACGGCTTTCGGACGGGCTTCTCCTTCGACGACCTGCTCGAGCCGGTGCGGCGCCGGCTCGGATGGCAGGGCCTGACCCTCAAGGCCGAGATGGGCTGGGCCTTCGATCCCGTCGACGGCCAGCTGCGCATCCGTGAGGCGCGAGCGACGCTCGGGATCCTGCCGGGCGTGACGCTCTCGGGCGGCACCTACCCCGACCTGCTGGCAGCGCGACAGACCTTCCCGACCGCGGAGGGCGGCAGTGTCGAGCTGCGCCAGCAGCTGCCCGCTCCCCCGCACACCGCGACGCCGGACGTGCGGGTGATCCTCTCGGTCGACCTGCTGAAGCTCGGCCGGTCGGGCGCCGTGCCCGGGCTGGGCGGACTCATCGGCAACTTCTGACGACCGTGACCGCGCGGCACCCGTGACCGCGACCAGGACGGGGTCCGAAACACTCAGACTGCGAGACTCGGAGGGAATCATGATCGAGCTGGGACGAATTGCCCTCGACCGCAAGGCTGCACGGGCAGCCGACCGAGCCGCGGACGACGATGCCGACCGCGCGGCCCGCGCCGTCACTCCCCTGGCTCCCCCGGCGCCTCTGAGGTCCTCGGGGCCATCGGAGCTGGCTCACGGCGAGCACGGCGACGACGGCGGGGCGGGCAGGCTGCCGGGCAGGCTGCGCAGCCACCTCGAGACGGCGCTGGGTCACGACTTCTCCCGGGTGCGCCTGCACGACGACGCACGCGCCCACCAGCTCACCGGGCGGCTGGGGGCAGAGGCCGTCACGGTCGGCACGGACGTGCACTTCGCCCCGGGGCGGCGCGACCCGGCGACACCTGCCGGCCAGCAGCTGCTCGCGCACGAGCTGACGCACGTCAAGCAGCAGGCGAGGAGTGGGCCCCGCCTGCAGTGCACGTTCGTCGCGACGGGATCGGCGGCCGACTTCGTCACGATGGTCAACTCCATCCTCGCCGTGCAGAAGGAGATTCGCGTGTCGTCGACCGGCGAGATCTCGGTCGTCAGCACCGACGTCGCCGGTCCGCCGACCCGCGACGCCACCGAGCTGCTCGCGACGATCACCGCGATGATCGCCGACTCCCGCACGACGACGATCGAGTTCATCCACGGCACGACATCGACGCGCGCGAGCGACACCAACGTCCTCGTCGGCAACTACGCCCTCAGTCGGGTCGACCTCGACGACGTCGCAGCGTTCGGTTTCGAGTCGAGCCACTCGCGGATGGGCGACAACGCCGCGGTTCAATTGATCCATGAGCTCACCGAGCAGCGGCGCAGGCAGATCAACGGCGAGGCGTTCGGGCCGGCGCACGCTGCCGGCTACGCCGCGCAGGAGCGGCTGCTCGGCGCCAGGCTGCTGCGGGAGTCGCCCATGACGCCCACGACGCCGGGTCGCGGCGAGGTGACGACGACGTATCGCTACCCCGACGGGCGCGAGGTCGACGTCATCACGACCCTCGACTTCACGACCGGCGGCATCGTCGGCGTGCGGCGGGTGGTGCGCCCATGAGCGCCACCCTCCGGCTGCCCGACCCGCTGCCGACCAACGACGCCGTCGAGTGGACGGGGCAGCGCTTCGGCCTCCAGCCCTACCTCGACGCGGTGTCGAACGCCGGCTCTGCCCGCCCCGCCGAGGTCGAGGCGCTCGCGCCACGGCTCGTCGAGGCGCTGAGCGACCCCGACCGCTTCGTCGTCGCTCACGTGCTGCTCACCCGGCTGTCACGGGTGCCGCACGCGACCTTCCCGGACTGGAACGGCCTCGCCGTCGAGCTCGCGGCCGACGGATCGGCGCACGTCGACCCTGCGCAGCGCGAGGTGCTCGCACGCCGATGGCGCGCGTGGCTCGAGGCCACCCCGCACCCCCCGGAGCTGCCGGCCGATCAGGGCGGCCGCATGCCGTAGAGCCCGGCCCAGTTGCGCCAGTCGAACAGCTGCCCGACCTGCCACACCGCGGTGTCGCGGGACGCGGCCGCCGCACCCGAGGCCGTGCTCTGCGTGCGCGACGCGTTGGACGACCCGCGTGCCGCCCCGCCCCGCACCGCAGGATCGGTCGCGGGCAGCGCCGATCTCCGAGCCCCCGGGTCCGAGGCCACCCGCGCCCCGTGGTCAGTCATCCAGCGTCGCATCGCCGCCGAAACCGACTCTCCCGCAACGCTGCCCACATAGTCGTCGCCGAACGAGGCACCAGCCGCGTTGCTCGGGATGTCCTCCGGTGAGAAGCCGCTGCGGTAGGAGTCACCCCACTCCGTCACCCACTGCATCGCCTCGTTGGCCACGCCCAGACCCTCGGTCGCGACGCTGCCCACCGAGCAGGCCCAGCTCGCCGAGGCCCCGAAGTGCCGCACGTCGACCCAGCCGAAGGTGTCGGTGTAGAAGTAGCGGTCGGTGTTGCCGCCGTGTGCATCGCTGAGGGCGTCGAGCACCTGGCTCGGGGTCCGCCCGGCCTCGCGGCCCGCCACCCACGACACGACGTGGTCGGGGTCGGTGGTCCCCGCCTGGTTCGGTGCCCGTCGCAGCCTCGCCGGCCCCGCGGTGGCGCCGCCGTATGCCGTCCGGCCGGCTCCCGAGAGCTCGTGGGCGACCGAGCGGCCCGAGACGGCCAGCTGTGCGATCCGGTCTGCCTGGGCCTCGGCGACCGGCTCGGTCGGAGCACCGCCCAGACGGTGCTGTACGACGTGCACCGCCTCGTGCGCCGCGAGGGCGACCGGCGCGTCTCGGGGCAGGGAGACCCGCTCGCCCAGGGTGAAGCCGCTGCTCAGCACCCGGCGGCGGGCCTCGGCGTCCTGCGCGCCGTCGCTGACCCGGATCGTGCCGAGGTCGTGGTCGCCGAAGAGCGGCTGGAGCCGGTCGCGGTGCGGCAGGGGATGCGTGCCGGGCGACAGCGAGACCGCTGCCACCTGCTCGACCGTGGGCGGCGGCACACGGGCGGCGGTGCGGGCACTCATGCGCTTCGCCCGCTCCGCGTGCTGGCGCGCGGCGCGCTGACGGCGGCGCGGCCGGTCTTGGCGAGCTCCCAGCGCACGGCCCGGGTCAGCTGCTCCATCGTCAGCTCCCCGCCGTCGTCGGCGGCGAGGTAGGCGGCCTGGAGCGCCGCTGAGGCGATGCCACCACCGGACAGGTCGGCCTCCGACAGGCGCGGGAGGTCGAGGTCGGCGTGCGGCAGGGCGACGGGAAGGGCCTGCGACCACATGCGCAGCCGGGCCGCCCGGTCGGGGTAGGGGAAGGTGACGATCGCCGAGAGGCGACGGGTGAAGGCCTGGTCGAGGGCGCTGCGCGCGTTGGTCGTCAGCACGGCGAGACCGGCAAAGGACTCGAGCCGCTGGAGCAGGTAGCCGACCTCGACGTTGGCGTAGCGGTCGTGGCTGTCCTTGACCTCGGACCGCTTGCCGAAGAGGGCGTCGGCCTCGTCGAAGAGCAGCACCATGCCGCCGTTCTCGGCGGCGTCGAAGAGGCGCGAGAGCCGCTTCTCCGTCTCGCCGAGGTACTTGTCGACGACCTGGCTGAGGTCGACGTGGACGAGGTCGAGCTCGAGCTCGTGGGCGATGACCTCCGCGGCGAAGGTCTTGCCCGTGCCACTGGCCCCGGCGAAGAGGGCCGCGGTGCCGAGCCCGCGGCTCGTGCGCGCCGCGAAGCCCCAGTCCTCGAGCACGGTCGAGCGGTGGCGCACCGCGGCGACGAGGGCCCGGAGCTGCTCGAGCTGGGGCTCCGGCAGGACGAGGTCGTCCCAGCCGGCTCGCGGGATCCGCACGCGGGCGAGGTTGCCGACGTCGGCCCGGGGACGGCGTCGGCACGCAGACCAGAGCCGGCGGCCCTGGGTGACCTCGGCGGCGACGACCTCGACGTCGGCGACGGAGAGGTCGAAGGCGCCCGCGGCGGCTGCGACCTCCTGCTCCGGCACCTCGGCCCCGACCCGGTCGAGGGCGCTGACGAGGGCCCGGCGCCGGTCGCCCACCCCGAGCCGCGGCACCTCGAGGACGGGCAGGCCCATGCCGTCGATCGAGGCACCGCCCGGCCCCGTCGAGGCGAGCAGGACGACGGGTGCGTCGCAGGTCGTCAGGGCGCGGCCGAGCCCGGTGACCGACACCCGCGCGTCGTGCAGGTCGTCGAGGTCGACGAGCCACGCGACGCGGGCGAGCACCGTCTCACGCACGAGGTGGCGCAGCAGCACGACGAGGTCGCTCGTCGTCGCCGCGAGGTCGGCCGCGCCGAGCAGCCGCGGCGTCAGCCCGACGGCGGTGCAGGCGGCCGCCGCGACCGCCCGGGTCGTCGCGGGCTGCGGCCCGTGCAGCACGACCGGGCCCGAGGCGGCCCACCGCGACACGACCTCGCCGGCGACCGCGCCCAGCGTGGGGGGCAGCCACTGCGGCGCCGCAACCGGTTGGCTGAGGGCCGAGAGCCGCTCGTCGAGGGCGGCGATGCCGACGAGGTGGTGGACGATGCGCTCGTCGGGCACGAGGGGGCTCGAGAGCAGGGCGTCGGGGTCCGCGAGGCGCACCATGCCCCAGTGGCGCAGCGGCGCCTGGTGGGTCAGGGCGTCCCAGTGCGCGCCGGGCAGGGTGGACAGCGCGGTGCCGAAGCAGAGCCGGGCCTGCCCCGTGTGATCGAGCAGCTCGCGGGCGACGTCGCCGACGAGCTCGGGTCCGCACGCGAGCAGCAGGGTCTGGCGCTCGAAGGCCGAGAGCCCGAAGCCGGTCTCGATCTCGTCGAGCGCACTGGACCCCAGCACGGTCTCGCGCAGGGCGGCGAGCCGGTCACGGGGGGCCTGCGCGTCGGCGCCGGTGACGAGGGCGCGCACGATGTCGAGCTCGGCGACGACGAGGTCGCGTTGCGCCTCGGCGGGTGCGTGGGGCGCGTCGGGAGCGTGTGGCGCGCCGGGCGCATCCGGCACGTCGGGTGCATCCGGCGCGTCCGGCCCCTCCGCCCCCTTCGACCCGCCGGGTCCAGGACTGCTCACGGCAAGGTCACCGCGGGCCCGTCGTAGGTGTCGCCGCTCAGCGTCGGAAGGCTCTCTGCGCCGTCGACCGTCACGCGGACGAGCCACGTGCCAGCGGTCAGCTCGTTGCGGGCGACATCGAGGCGCGACACCGGGGCGTCGGCGGCGAGCACCGGCGCGAACGTCGCGCCGACGAGCGGCGGGTCGTCGGGCTGGCCCCCGGCCAGGCGGCCGAAGGTCACCGACGCGCGCTGGCCCTCGCGCAGCGGCGGCGCCACCGGGATGCGCACGAGCGTGGCCGTCGTCGTCACCGGGCCCGCGGTCGGGAGCACCATGACGGGCAGGCCCGACGAGCGGTCGGTAACCCGTTCGGGAGTGCCGGCGACGGGGTCGGCGGGCTGCAGCCGCAGCACCTGCACCGCGTGCACCCCGGCCGGCACGTCGGGCGTGAGCGTGACGGTCACCCGGGTGGTCGTCGACGAGATGTCGGGCACGAGTCGCACGCCGCCGACCGACACGACCGTGTGCGCCGCGAGCAGCCCACCCCCGGTGAGCACGAGCGTCGCCCCGGTGACGGCGGCACCGCCCCCGTCCACCTCGACTCCCTCGAGCCGGATCCGGGTCAGCGGCCGCACCGCGACGACACGCTCACGCACCGGCAGGGCCCGGCGCGGCACGGCGTCGGCCTCGATGAGCACGACCGTCGCCGTGTAGGCGAGCGAGAGCAGGTAGGGCGTGCCGAGCACCCCCCACAGCTTCGACATCTCCTCGAGCGAAAGGGGTGTCGGGCTCACCTTGACGATCTCGGCCTGGTCGGCGAGGTCGGCGTCCGCGAGGAACCCCGTCGGGTCCGCGTCGTACTTGTCGATCGCGGCCTGGATGACGCCCTTGGTGAAGACCGGCGTCGACGCGAGCGCGAGCGCCCCGCGCGCGAGCAGCCGCTGCGGCTCGAGGGCCTCCTCGTCACCGTAGGCCGTGACGAGGTAGTGCAGGTCGAGCGCCGCGACCGGACGCCGGGCGAGCGACCCGTCGCCGTGACGGGTCGGCAGGTCGCTGAGGTTCCACGCGTGGTTCGGGGTGACCTGGTAGAGGTAGACGTTGAGGCCCGAGGCGTCGTTGCCGACGGTGTCAGCGTCGGAGAGCTGGGCGGGCCGGTAGGTCGTGACATCGGCCCCGCCGACGGGGCCGGGCTGCGCGCCGCCGAGCGACTCGTGCAGCACGTGCCGCATCGTCGAGGTGACCGCCGCGATGGCGAGCGTGTTGCTCATGGCCGACCCGTTCCCGTCCGCCGCCGCTGGCGGTCGAGGTATGCCGTGTGGTCGACCGGGCGTGACCCTGCCGGCTCGCGGGCGGCTCGGGGGCTGGGCGGTTGCGGGGCCGGCGGCCGGCGCACGTCGAGGTGGTCGATGTGCAGGTGCACCTCGGCCGTCGCCGGCACCTCGACGGGGTCGATCCCGACAGGCGTGCGGCCGTCGTGGCGGGGCCGGTCGCGGTCACGAGCGGGCACTGCGACGAGCCGGGCCACCTCCGCCTCGGTGAGGGCACCCGCATCGACGAGGGCCGGGCCGAGGTGGTCGGCGAGGAGTGTCTCGGGGCTGATGATGCGTCGCTCCGTGGACCGAGATCCGCTGGGCGACAGCGACTTCCGTTGGATATCTGCCGAATCGCGCTCTGGGGCAGAGGCCGACGTCATCAGGGCCGCGACTTCGGCTGTCGCGTCGGCGAGGTGCACCGAAGCCTTCATCGGCTGCGTTGCTGCGTTCCGTTCCGGCCCGGAAGAACTCATCCTCGTGGTCACCGCGGCGTCCGGTGGCGGCTCGACGACACCCTGCAGATCCGGCGCGGGCCGGCGGCGGCTGGCCTCGGTGTCTCGGCCGCCGGGGCCGTCCGACCCGGCGGGCGTGCCCGAGGGCCGCGCGCTGCGAGGTCGCGGCGGAGCAGGTCGTCCCGCCCCGTCCCCGGGTCGGTGCACGCGCGCAGCCTCGCCGCCGGTCTCACGTCCCGTCACGCCGCGCTCCGCATCGGCGGGCACATCGCCGCTCACGCCGTCGGGCAAAGATCCCGATCGAAAGAGCAGTTCGTCGCGCGCGTCATGGGCGCGACGCTCCCCGCGCCCATGACCCGAGACCGACAACCCCCCCGATCGAAAGAGCAGCTCGTCGGCCCCCGGGGCCCGCTCCCGCGGGTCGCCGTCGACCTCGAGCCCGGAGGCAGCGAACGGTGCCGCGGCTCCCGGCGTCGCGGCGGCCGGCTCGAAGCGGCTCGCCCGGCGTGCGGTGAGCACCGGGGTGCGCTGGGTCGCCCGGGCGACGAGCCGGTCGAAGACGTCGCTCATCGGGCACCGCCCGCGCGCGCAAGACCGAGGTAGGCGCGGCGCCGGGCGTCCGAGAGCCGCAGCACGTCATCCTCCGACCAGCCGAAGGCCATCGCGAGCTCGGCGACGTCGGAGAGGAGGTCGCGCACCTCGTCGGCCACCCGCTCGGCGAGCAGGGCCACCGCGTCGACCTCTGCGGTGACGTCGCCGCCGCAGTCGGGGCAGTCGAGCCGCACCGCGAGCGCCGACGCCCCTGCCAGCTCCTCGGCGGCGGCAAGCGCCCGGTCCCGGACGGCCGGGTCGAGGGTGGTGGCGTCGATCCCGGCCGGCCAGGTCACACACCGGTCGCGCAGGGCGGCCGACGGCTCGGGGCTCGCGAGGGCCACGAGCAGGTCCTCTGTCGTGGGACCGCGCACGACGACGCCGTCGACGGTGACGCGGCTGGCCGCCGCTCCCTCCGACAGGCCGTCGGTCGCCACGAGCAGGTCGTCGAGGACGAGGGGCACGTCGAGGACGGCGCCGCAGTCCGGGCACGTGAGCACGGTCTGCACCTGGGGGCCGGCCCGCTCCCGCAGCTCACCGAGCGCTGCCCTCGCGGCGGTGGCGAGCGGCATACGGACGGCGTCGGCGAGACCGTCGGCAGCCCCCAGCGCGACGAGCACGGATGCCCCGCGGGCCACGGACGTCGTCGATGCCAGCGCCTCCCACAGCGCCAGCGTCTCGCCGGGCCGCGCGGGCATCACGGCTCGGTGAAGGACGGCTCGGTCGGCTCGGCGACCGCGTAGTCGCGCTCCCAGCCCTCGTTCTCGAGCTTGATCGTCTGGATCGCGACGCCGTTGGCGTTGGCGTCGAGCTCGGGCATCGGCTGGTACTCCGACACCCAGCAGCGATACACCTTGTACGCGATGGCCAGCTGGCCGGCCTCGTTGTAGACCTCGAGGATGATGTCCTTGCGGAAGTCCTTGAGCGAGGTCTCGGCGCCGAGGCCGCTGCCGAAGTTCCACACCTTGTTGGCCCACTGCTCGAAGTCGACGTCGTGGGTGACGCCGCGCTCGAGGGTGATCGCCTCGTACTCCGTGCGGCCCGGGGACTTGCGGCTGCTCGAGGGGTCGCCGCCGTTGCGGTGCTTGACGACCTCGGTCGTCTTCTTGAGCGCACCTACCTTGCTGATGCCGGCGACGTAGCGCCCGTCCCACTTCACGCGGAACTTGAAGTTCTTGTACGGGTCGAACCGGGTTGCGTTGACCGAGAACTCAGCCATGGGAATGCCTCCTAGACGGTCGCGGCAGCAGTCTTCTGCTGGATCGAGATGATGACGAACTCGGCCGGCTTGAGCGGGGCGAAGCCCACCTGGATGTTGACGATGCCGCGATCGATGTCGTACTGCGTCGTCGTCTCCGCGTCGCAGCGCACGAAGAAGGCGTCACGCGGTGTCGTGCCCTGGAAGGCGCCCTTGCGGAAGAGGTCCTGCATGAACGCCCCGACGGAGAGGCGGATCTGCGACCAGAGCGGCTCGTCGTTCGGCTCGAAGACGACCCACTGGGTGCCGCGGTAGAGGCTCTCCTCGAGGAAGAGCGCGAGCCGGCGCACGGGCACGTACTTGTAGTCGTCGGAGAGGGTGTCGGAGCCGCGCAGCGTCCGAGCACCCCACACGACGGCGCCGACCTCGCGGAAGGTCCGCAGGCAGTTGACCCCGACGCGGTTGAGCGAGCCGTTCTCGTCGTTCGTGAGGTTGACCGACAGGTCCACGACCCCCGTGAGCCCGGCCTCGAGTCCGGCCGGCGCCTTCCAGACCCCACGTGAGCCGTCGGTGCGGGCGATGACCCCGGCGACGGCGCCCGACGGGGCGAAGGTGTCGATGGAGCCGCCGCGCAGCGGATCGGCCCGGCGGATGCGCGGGTAGTAGAGCGCGGCGTTGCGCGTCGCGACGCCGGTGAGCCCGTTGGCCGCGGCCCACGTCGCGGCGTCCTCGACCGTGAGGACGGCCGGCGGGTCGACGACGAGGAAGGCCCGGCGCGTCACGGCGTAGGCCGCCGCCGTCGCCCAGAGCTCGGGGGGCAGCTCACCGCCGGGCGCCGGCGGTGGCAGGCAGATGAGGTTGACGAGGTCGGCCTTCTCGAGCGCGTAGAGACCACGCTTGCCGCTGTCGAAGCCGGCCCCGGCGTAGTCGTCGGCATCGACGGCGCCACCGTCGGCACCGACGTCGGCGGCGGCCACGGTGACCGTGCCCTCGGGTGGCCGGGCACCGCTCGGCGTCGCCGAGGCGCGCACGAGGAGCGAGGACTCGAGCATCCGGTCGACCCGCTGCGGCCCGTCGACCATCGTGACGTTGCGGTAGACCTCCGCGGGCGCGCTGGGGCCGGACCCCTCGCGCACGGTGAGGGTGAAGAGGTCGTCGGGCTCGACGCCGGCGCCCTGCCCCTCGGCGATGTCGGCTGCGTCCGCGGCGGAGGGGTGCGTCACCTCGACCTGGAGCACGTCGGCCCAGGCACCGGGTCCGGTCGCCTCGAGCTGGAGACCACCGACTGCGAGACGGGCCGTGCCCGCGTCGGTGTGGACGACGCGGACGACGAGGGCTGGGCCTCCGCCGTTGAGGTAGAAGTCGCGGACGGCATACCCCATGCCGCTGGCGCGCGACAGGCCGCCGAAGCGCCGCTCGAACTCCGAGAAGCTGCTGATCGGCACCGGGTCGTCGACCGGCCCGCGGGGCGCCACCCCGATGAAGGCGGCGATCGCCGTCGCCACCCCGGTGACGGTGCGACTGCCGCTCGGCACCTCGGTGATGTAGACGCCCGGATAGGTGGGGGTGATGGTCATGAGAGCTCCTTCGACGCCCGCGGTGCGCTGGCCTGACGTGCCGAGCATCTCCGCCGGGCGTCACTCACCCGTCAAACCGCCGTCACGTCGCACGCACCCTGCTGCCGGAGGTCGGGACGGCGCGAGGGACGGAGACGAGGGGCTGTCCGTTGACGCGGCTGTGACCCTGCGGTGACGCCGGGGCGCGACGCTCTGGTCGACGGCCCGATGCGGCCGCGCCTCAACCAGGAGAAGGGGATCGTCATGGTGCAGGTATCCGTCAGTGCCACCGTCAGCGTCCACGACGGGCCGATGCTCCCCGTCGGTGCGGAGCTCCAGCCGGACTCCTACGTCGTCTCGGGCGCCGACCTCGACGCGTCCGGCGGGGCCGACGACTCGGCCGAGATCGCGCTCCTGCCGACGTCGGGCGCGGTAGCGCTGCTCGCGCTGTCGTGCACCGGCGCGGACGGCGGGGCGGCGACCGTGACCGTGACGCCTGCGAACGGGGCGACGACGGGTGATGACCTCACCGTCGAGGGCAGCCTGCTCGTCGCCAACGCGAGCGTGCTCGCCGGCCTCGTCGCCGGCGGTCCGCGCACCCTGACTGTGACGAACACCGAGACCACCCCGACCCACGTCGAGATCGTCGCCTGCCTGGACGCGTGAGCCGCGCACCCTCACCCGTCGAGTGCCCACTTCCCCACGACGTATGCGTGCCGACAACTGAGCACTCGACACCCGGGGGCCGTCGAGAAGTGGGCACTCGACACCACAACACCGTCGAGTGCCCACTTCCCCACGACGTATGCGTGCCGACAACTGAGCACTCGACACCCGGGGGCCGTCGAGAACTGAGCACTCGACACCACAACACCGTCGAGTGCCCACTTCCCCACGACGTATGCGTGCCGACAACTGAGCACTCGACACCCGGGGGCCGTCGAGAAGTGGGCACTCGACTGTTGGGGCCGTGCGTGTCAGGCGGGGACGCGGAGGCGGCGCACCATCTCGCCGACGGCGACGGTGATCGAGTGGCCGAGGTGGATGCCGCCCTCGACGGCGTCCTGCTGGCTGCCGCCGAGGCCGATGACGAGCTGCGGCCGCCGCTCGCGCAGCGTGTCGACGATCTTCTGGGCCGGGGTGACGTCTTCGGGCCGGGGCACCGCGAGCACGACGCCCACGGCGTTGCGGGCCTCGACCGCCGTCGCCCAGTCGGCGACGGGCAGGTCGGCGCCGACGTAGACCGTCGCGAAGCCGACCCGGCGGGCAGCGACCGCAAAGGCGAGCAGCCCCAGCTCGTGGCGAGCCCCCGGCGGCAGGCCGATGACGAGCGACGGGCCGTCGGCCCGGCCGGAGGCGGCCTCGTAGGCGGCCGCGAGACGCCGCTGCACGGCATACGCGACGAGGTGCTCACCGGCGACGGTGAGGCGACCGTGCGCCCACTCCTCCCCGACCCGCTTGAGCGTCGGCATGAGCCAGTCGTCGATGACGTGCTCGAAGGTGCCCAGCGCGAACCGGGCGTCGAGCACCGCCGAGGCGGAGGCGCTGTCGAGACGCTCGGCAGCGCGGATGAGCGCCTCGGCGTCCTCCGACTGGATGCCGCCGTTGGACGGGCGCAGGGTAGCGACGTTGCCCGGCCGGCCACGCTCCCCGGAGTCTCGCGACGAGAGCCGGTTGAGGGTCTCGGCGGCGGCCTCGCGAGCCGACCAGCCTTCGTTGACAAGGGAGTTCATGATGGCAAGCGCCCGCACGTCGTCGGGGCCGTAGAGCCGGTAGCCGCCGTCGGAGCGTCGCGGGCTGACGACGCCGTAGCGCCGCTCCCAGGCGCGCAGGGTCGCGACGCTGATGCCCGTCAGCTCGGCGGCTCGTTTGATGGTGTACACGGTGCTCCTACTCCTGTCGGCCCAGCCGGCCGAGGGCGTCCTGCATCCCCGCCTCCGCCTCGTCGCCGAGCTTCTTGAGCGCCGGGGCGAGCAGGGGAGCGATGAGCTTCGCCACGCCCTTGAACTCGAAGGCCGCGTGATACGTCACGGTCGTCCCCTCGCCCTCGGCGGTGTGGCTGCGCATGAAGGTCATGGTGTCGTTGGCGACGACGGTGGCGTTCTCACCGCGCAGGGCGAAGCGCTCACCCGGCACGTGCTCGATCACGAGGTAGTCGAGCTCCGTCTCGCGACCGAGGAACTTCGACACGTTGTGGTAGCGGCTGCCGAGCCCGCCGTCGCCGGAGACGCGCTCCGTGCGCACGGTGCCGGGGTCCCACTCGTTCGTCGTGGTGAAGTCGCTGAGGTAGGCGAACACCGTGTCGAGGGGTTGCGCGACCGTGACGCTGCGAACGATGTCCATGCTTCTCCCAACCTTTGACAGACCTTCGACAACCACCTTACGGTGAGCGCGCAGGTTGGACAACGTGCGCCGGGTACGTCCCATCCGGCGCGGGCACCACGCCGAACTCCATCCGACCCCTCCCGGAGCGCCCCGATGGCCGCCGGACCCATCCATGAGGAGACCTCGGTGAACCGCCCCACCCGCTCGACCCCCTCCTCCGGATCGCCCCGACCCACGGTGGCCGTCATCGGTGCCGGCGTCTCCGGGCTCACAGCCGCCCACGTGCTCTCCTCGACCCACGACGTCACGCTCCTCGAGGCCGACGACCGCCTCGGCGGCCACGCGCACACCCATGACGTCGTCGGCCGCGACGGCACCCTGCGCATCGACAGCGGCTTCATCGTGCACAACGAGCGCACCTATCCGCACCTGCTCCGCCTCTTCCGAGAGCTCGACGTGCCCACCCAGGCGACCGAGATGAGCATGAGCATCCAGTGCCGCGGCTGCGGGCTGACGTATGCCGGGGGCCGCGGTCCCAAGGGCATGTTCGCCCAGCCGTGGCGGGCTGCACAGCCGCGCTTCGTGCGCCTGCTCACCGAGGTGCCACGCTTCCACCGCGAGGCGCGGGCGCTGCTCGCCGACGACTCGCGCGCGCCGACGTGGGGCGAGTTCCTCTCCGAGGGCGGCTTCTCGCCCTACTTCGTGCGGCACTTCGCCATCCCGCTCGTGTCCTGCGTGTGGTCGTGCGGCGACCTCGACGCGACCTCCTACCCGGCCCGTCACCTCTTCCGGTTCCTCGACCACCACGGCATGCTCACCGTCACGGGGTCACCCCAGTGGCGCACCGTGACGGGTGGCTCGGCCACCTACGTCGACCGGCTCGTCGAGCGGCTGTCCGACGTGCGCCGCCAGAGCCGGGTCTCCGCCGTCACCCGGCACGACGACGGCGTGGACGTGCGTGTGACCGACGGCGTGACGACCTACGACCGCGTCGTCATCGCCACCCACGCCGACCAGGCGCTCGAGCTGCTCGCCGACGCGACTCCCGACGAGAAGCGTGACCTCGGGGCAATCCGCTACTCCCGCAACGAGACCTGGCTGCACCGCGACTCGTCGGTGCTGCCGCGGCCCCGTCAGGCCAAGGCGTCGTGGAACTACCGGATGGAGGCGTGCGACGCCCCGGCCCCCGACGTGACGGTCAGCTACTGGATGAACCGCCTCCACGGCATCGACGACGGCGACGACCACGTGGTGACGCTCAACCCGGCCGGTCACGTCGACCCCGCCACCGTGACCGCCCGGATGACCTACGACCACCCGATCTTCACCGCCGAGGCCGTCGAGGCGGCGGGCCGGCTCCGCGAGGCGGGCGGCGAGCGGCTCGCCTTTGCCGGGGCGCACCTCGGCTGGGGCTTCCACGAGGACGGCTGCCGCTCGGGAGTCGAGGCCGCCCAGTCCTTCGGGGTGCGCTGGTGACGGCGGTCCTCACCCCCCCACCGGTGCCGGCCCTCGTCGACGGCACCGTGGCCCACTCGCGCCGCACGCCGATGACCAACACCTTCTCGCACGACCACTACCAGTGGCTCGTCGACATCGACGACCTGCCCCGACTTCCTTGGCCGACAAGGCTGCTCGCGCAGTTCGATGCTCGTGACCACCTCGACGGGGGCCGGCTCGGCGGCGGTCTGCGCGGCGACGTCGAGCGCTTCCTCGCCCGACGCGGCATCCCGTTGGGGGCGGACGACCGCGTCCTCATGCTCGCCAACGCGCGGGTGCTCGGCCACACCTTCGACCCGCTCTCGGTCTTCTGGTGCCTGCGCCCCGACGACAGCCTCGTCGCAGTCGTCTTCGAGGTGCACAACACCTACGGCGAGCGCCACGCCTACCTGCTCGACGTCGACGACGCCGGCACGGCGACCGTCGACAAGGCCTTCTACGTCTCCCCCTTCAACGACGTCTCGGGCACGTATGCCGTCCGCCTCGTCCTCACTCCCGATGCCGTCTCGGTCACCGTGCGTCTCGATCGCGACGGCGAGACCGTGCTGACCGCCGTGACCCGCGGCACCCCGGTGCCGGCGACCCCCCGCGCGCTCCGCCGCCTCGTGCGGCGGCACGGCCTCATGACCCAGCGCGTGACCACCTTGATCAGAGCCCACGGCATCTCGCTGTGGCTGCGCCGGCTGCCTGTCGTGCCCCGGCCCCGACACCCCGAGGAGGCTGTCCGATGACAACCGTGCCCACCCCCATGACCCAGCCGCTGTGCCTGCGACGCCCGGCCCTGCGCCACTTCTGCGTGCGAGCGCGGGTCGCCCGCGGCATCCTCGCGCAGGTGACCAAGCGCGTGCCCATCGACATCGTCATGCCCGACGGCGACCTCATCGACGGCGGCGTGCGACGCGCCGACCACGCCGCCATCGAGATCCTTCGGCCGACGGCCCTCTTCGAGCGCCTGGCCCACCACCCCAAGATCGGCATCGGCGAGGCCTACATGGCGGGCGACTGGAAGGCGGCGGAGGGCACCGACCTCGTCGACGTCCTCATGCCCTTCGCCGAGCGCATGACGACCGCCGTCCCGCCGTGGCTGCTGTCGCTGCGCGGCGTCGTCGACCGGCGCATCCCGTCGGCGCAACGCAACTCGCTGCTCGGCTCGCGGCGCAACATCGAGGCGCACTACGATCTGTCCAACGACCTCTTCGCGACCTTCCTCGACGAGACGATGAGCTACAGCTCCGCCCTCTTCGACGACGGGCTGCCCCTGGAGACACAGGACTTCGAGGAGGCGCAGCTGCGCAAGGTCCACGCGATCCTCGACATGGCGAAGGTCGGTCAGGACACCCGTCTGCTCGAGATCGGCACCGGTTGGGGAACGCTCGCGCTCGAGGCCGCCCGCCGTGGGGCCGTCGTGACAAGCGTGACGCTCTCGCGCGAGCAGGCCGCTCTCGCCCGTGGGCGCGTCGCCGACGCCGGGCTCGCCGACCGGGTCGACATCCGCATCCAGGACTACCGCGAGGTCGAGGGCGAGTTCGACGCCGTCGTCAGCGTCGAGATGATCGAGGCGGTGGGCGAGGAGTACTGGGAGACCTACTTCCGCACCATCGACGAGCGGCTCGCCCCCGGCGGGATCGCCGCGGTCCAGGCCATCCTCATGTCGCACGAGCGGCTGCTCGCGACGAAGCACTCCTACGGCTGGATCCAGAAGCACATCTTCCCCGGAGGCCTCATCCCGAGCCTCGAGGCGATCAGCGAGACCACCGACGCCGCCACGACCCTGCAGATCACCGGCGTCGACGCCTTCGGCACCGACTACGCCGAGACCCTGCGGCGGTGGCGCGAGACGTTCCTCGCACGCTGGCCCGAGGTCAACGCGCTGGGCTTCGACGAGACCTTCCGCCGCAAGTGGGAGTTCTACCTCGCCTACTGCCAGGCGGGCTTCGCGACCGGCTACCTCGACGTCGCCCAGGTGCGCTTCGAGCGCGGGGGCGTCCCGACCGCGGTGGCGTGATGGCAGCGGCCCCGCCCTCGATCCTGTGGTTCCGCCGCGACCTGCGGCTGCGTGACCACCCGGCGCTCCTCGCCGCGTGCGGGGCGGGGTCGGCCCTGCCGCTCTTCGTGCTCGACCCGCGCCTGCTCGAGGCCGACACCCCGCGCACGCGCCGGCTGCTCGCCTCCGTCGCGGCACTGTCCGCCGACACTCGCGGCGCCCTCGTCGTGCGCCGCGGCGACCCGGCCGAGCTGGTCCCCCGCCTCGCCGGCGAGGTCGGCGCGCAGCAGGTGCACGTCTCGCGCGAGACGACCCCCTACGGCCGGCGCCGGGACGAGAGGGTGGCCGAGGCGCTGCGCGCCGACGGGCGAGAGCTCGTCGCCACGGGCACGCCGTATGCCGTCGGGCCGGGTCGCGTCGTCAACCAGTCGGGCACGCCCTACAAGGTGTTCACCCCGTTCTCGCGGGCCTGGCACCAGCACGGCCGCCCCGCGCCGGCCGAGCGTCCGGCGCGCATCCCGTGGTTCCGCGGCGAGGTGCGCAGCGACGACCTGCCCGAGACCCCGCGCGTCGAGGCCGGGGAGCGTGCCGCGCTGGAGCGGTGGGCAGCCTTCCTCGAGAGCGGCCTCACGGCATACGGCAAGGAGCGCGACCGGCCCGACCTCGACTCGACGAGCCGGATGTCGGCGGCGCTCAAGTACGGCGAGATCCACCCCCGCACGATGCTCGCCGACATCGCGGCCCGGTCGAGCGGCCGCTCCCCGGGCGCCGACACCTACGTCACCGAGCTCATCTGGCGCGAGTTCTACGCCGACGTGCTGTGGCACCACCCCGAGTCGGCATGGCACGACCTGCGGCCCGAGCTCGCCAAGCTGCCCTACGACGACGGGCCCGAGACCGACCGGCTCGTCGACGCGTGGCGCGAGGGGCGCACCGGCTACCCCATCGTCGACGCCGGCATGCGCCAGCTCCTCGCGGAGGGGTGGATGCACAACCGGCTGCGGATGATCACCGCGAGCTTCCTCACCAAGGACCTTCACGTCTGGTGGCCCGTCGGTGCGCGGCACTTCCTCGACCACCTCGTCGACGGCGACATCGCCTCCAACAACCACGGCTGGCAGTGGGTCGCAGGCACGGGCACCGACGCCTCGCCCTACTTCCGGGTGTTCAACCCCGTGACCCAGGGCAAGAAGTTCGATCCGGCGGGCGACTACGTGCGACGGTGGGTGCCGGAGCTGCGCCATCTCACCGGATCGGAGGTGCACGAGCCGTGGAAGCACCCGAACGGGTACGACAGCGACTATGCGCGCCCCGTCGTCGACCACGACGAGGAGCGCAGGGAGACACTGGCGCGCTACGAGTCGGCGCGCCGGTGAGACCGGGCGTGAGACCGGGCGTGAGGGCGGGCGTGAGACCTGGTGTGCTGCCGGGCCGTCGCGAGGGCGACAGGGTCTCGGCAGGGACCGGACGGCAGACGGACGACAGCGGCGAAGCGAAGGAGGGGTGGTGAGAGGTCCGATCGGCGAGCTGCGCGCCTTCATCGACGCAGCCCTGCTCGACCCCGTCGCCGACCAGCACGACGACCCGCCCGAGGCGCGCACGCGCCGCCGCGTCGTCGTCGCGATCACCTTCGTCGTCGGCTCTGCCGTGCTCGCGTGGGCGCTGCGGATCCCCGCCGGCGACTCTCTCTTCTACACGGCATCCCTCGCGCTCGCGGCCGTGTGGGGCGTCGGCGCCATCGCGTCGGGGCCGCTCCACTTCGGTCGCGGCCACACCCGCAGCGGCGAGCGGGAGGCGCGGCCGGTGGTCCAGTCGCTCGCGCTCGGTGCACTGCTGCTCGCGATCTTCCTCGTCGCGGCGCTCGTCATCGCCCGGATCCCCGTGCTGCGCGAACCCGTCGACGCCCTGCTCGACCACGCGCGCTTCGGCTCACTGCCCGTGGTGCTCGCCATCACGATGCTCAACGGCATCGTCGAGGAGCTCTACTTCCGCGGGGCGCTGTATGCCGCCCTGCCGTCGCACGCCGTCGCCATCACGACGGTGCTCTACGCCCTGACGACGATCGGCAGCGGCATCCCGCTCCTCGTGCTGGCGGCCTCCATCCTCGGCCTCGTCACCGCGCTCCAACGCCGGGTCACCGGCGGCATCCTCGGCCCGATCATCACGCACGTCACGTGGTCGACCGGCATGCTCCTGCTCCTCCCACCCGCCCTCGAGCTCACCAGGTGATCGCATGACCTCCTCTCCGTCCACTGCCGCAGCCACCGCACCGGGTGGCGAGGCCGCCGCGCCCGCCGGCCGCACCGCCCTCGTGACGGGCGCCTCCGGCTACATCGGCGGCCAGCTCGTGCCGCGGCTGCTCGACACCGGGTGGCGCGTCAAGGTGCTGACGCGGCGCCGGGCGTCGCTCGACGACCGGCCGTGGGTCGATCGTGTCGAGGTCGTCGAGGGTGACGTCTCGAGCGCGAGCGACATGCGAGCCGCGCTGTCCGGGGTCGAGGCGGCCTGGTACCTCGTGCACTCGATGGACGACCGGCCGGACTTCGAGAAGCGTGACCGCGAGGCTGCGACGACGTTCGCCGAGGCCGCTGCCGCCGAGGGCGTGTCGCGCATCGTCTACCTCGGTGGGTTGCACCCCGACGACGAGGTGCTCTCGCCGCACCTCGCGTCGCGCGTCGAGGTCGGCCGGATCTTCCTCGACGCACCGGTGCCCGCCGCGGTGCTGCAGGCCGCCGTGGTGCTCGGCGACGGCTCGGCGTCGTTCGACATGCTGCGCTACCTCACGACCCGTCTGCCCGCGATGGTCGCGCCGAAGTGGCTCGACAACAAGATCCAGCCGATCGCCGTCGACGACGTCATGACGCTGCTCGCCGGCGCCGGCGACCTGCCGCCCGAGGTCAACCGCACCTTCGACATCGGCGGGGACGAGGTGCTCACCTACCGCGAGATGATCGGACGCTTCTCCGACGCGACGGGACGCCGTCGGCCGCTCGTCGTCACGGTGCCGGTCCTCACGCCGCGCCTCGCGAGCCACTGGGTCGGGCTCGTGACGCCGATCTCGGCGGGACTCGCCAAGCCGCTCGTCGGCAGCCTCGTCCACGAGGTCGTCGCCAAGGAGCGCGACATCGACGACTACGTCGACGTGCCCGGCGGCTACATCGACTTCGACACCGCGGTGCAGTCGGCGATGCGCACGGCTGCCCCCGACACCGCGCTGCGCAACCTCGCCCTCACGTCGGCTGCGACGGTCGCGGCTGCTCTCGCGGGTTCGATTGCGACGCAGCCGAACTCGTCGTACTACCGCTCGCTCGACCTCCCCGACTGGCAGCCACCTGCCGCCGCGTTCCCCGTCGTGTGGACCGCGCTCTATGCCGACATCGCCGCGAGCTCCGCGACGGTGCTCAACGCCTACGACAAGGCCGGCGACGAGCAGGGCCGCTCTGACTACCTCAAGGCCTTCGGCACGAACCTCGCGATCAACGCCGCCTGGAGCGCGGTCTTCTGGCGCTCGCGGCGGCCCTGGGCGGCGGCCGCTCACGCCGCGCTGCTCACCGCGAGCTCGGCCGACCTCGCGCGGCGGGCGGGGCAGGCGAGCAAGGGCGCCGGCATCGCCCTCTCCCCGTATGCCGTGTGGTGCGGTTTCGCGACCGTCCTCTCCGCCGCGATCGCCCGCCGCAACCCCCGCCGCTGACGCAATCGAAAGAGCACTCCGTCGCTGTCGAGTACGGGGGAGTTCGCGCACCCTCGGACGACGGAGTGCTCTTTCGATCACGGACGACGGGCAGACGGAATGCTCTTTCGATGGGTTGATCGGGCTGGCTAGGAATTT
Source organism: Humibacillus xanthopallidus (assembly GCF_006716675.1). Taxonomy (GTDB): domain Bacteria; phylum Actinomycetota; class Actinomycetes; order Actinomycetales; family Dermatophilaceae; genus Humibacillus; species Humibacillus xanthopallidus_B. Next base: position 1,523,075 of record NZ_VFPM01000001.1, read on the forward strand.
CTAGCGTCCAGCCGATAGAGCGGCATACGGGGTGATCGACCCCTGTCAGCCGGCGGCGGGCTGGTGCGTGAACGCCTTGCGATAGGTGAGCGGCGCCACCCCGATCTGCCGCTGGAAGTGGTGGCGGAGCACCGCGCCTGTGGCGAACCCGCTCTCGCGGGCGATCCGCTCGACGTCGAAGTCCGTCGTCTCGAGGAGCCGGCGCGCCCGCAGCACGCGCTGGGCCGTGAGCCACTGGTGCGGCGTCGTGCCCACCTCGGCACTGAACCGCCGCGCAAAGGTGCGCTCCGACATCGCCGCCTGCCGCGCGAGCGAGGCCACCGTGTGGTCGCCGTCGAGGTGCTCGAGCACCGCGTCAAGCACCTCCTGGAGGCTGTCGCACGGCTGGTCGGGCACGGGAGTCTCGACGTACTGCCGCTGCCCACCCGACCGGTGCGGGGGCACGACCATCCGACGGGCGATGCGCGTGGCCACCTCCGAGCCGAGCTCGGTGCGCACGAGGTGCAGGCAGGCGTCGATGCCTGCAGCCGTGCCGGCGCTCGTGATGATCGGCCCGTCCTCGACATAGAGGACGTCGAGGTCGACCGCGGCGTCGGGGCACAGCTCGGCCAACCGGGCGGCATACCGCCAGTGGGTCGTGCAGGCGCGCCCCGTGAGCAGGCCGGCGGCAGCGAGCGTGAAGGCGCCGGAGCAGACGGACAGCACCCGGCCTCCACGGTCGACCGTCTCGCGCAGGACCTCGAGGATCTCCGGCTCGAAGGGACCCTCGACGCTTCCTGCGGGCACGGCGACGAGGTCGGCGTCACGAACCCCGTCGAGTCCGTGGGTGGCGACGACGCCGACGCCACCCGTCGAGCGGATGACCTCCCCGGGCCGTGACGCGCACACGCGGAAGTCGAAGGCCGGGACACCGTCGTCGGTGCGGTCGACGCCGAAGACCTCGCAGAGCACGCCGAGTTCGAAGACGGCCACGGGCTCCTGCACGACGACGGCAACGGTCTTCAGCATCCACCCATGATGCCAGCACATTGGCAGGAAATCGATGGCAAGCGACAGAACTGCCACTGGTGGCGGGATCTGGACGAGCGCAGACTTTCTGCCATGGACATCATCATCGCCTTCGCAGCCCTCATCGCCCTCGTCGTCGCCCTGGCGCCGCACCACCGCCGCACCGTCGGCCTCCCGCGAGCGCCGCTCGGGGCCGACCTCGATGTCGACCACGACCTCGACCGCGTGCTCCACGACCTCAGCACCGACCGCTGAACACCCGTCAACCGGCGGTTGCAGGGCCCCACGCTCATAAGTTAGCGTTGTGACCATGCAAAGCCTTGGTTATGTGACAGCAGGTGTCACCGAGCGATGTCGAATGGCTGCCTGACCGGCCGACAGCGCTCTGTTCCCACCACCTGCTCCCTCACCTGACCGAAAGGCACCACCATGTCCCGCGGCGCCCAGCGCACCTCCGTCCACCTCGCCGACACCGCCCGCCGCCTGGCTCGCCAGCGCGCCCTCTGGCAGGGCCTCGTCGACTTCGACCCCATCTCGCGCCACTATGCGCAGCTGCACGCCGATGCCGACCACGAGGCGTGGCTGCTCACGTGGCTGCCCGGTCAGGGCACCCCGTGGCACGACCACGGCGGTAGCGCCGGATCGTTCGTCGTCCTGCAGGGAGTGCTCACCGAGGAGGTCGCCGGCTACCGTCAGGCCGCCGACCTCGACGGCACCCGGCGCATCCCGGCGACCGGGGTGCGCCTCTCGCCCGGCGACCAGCGCACCTTCGGAACGCGCCACCTGCACCGGGTCACCAACGTCGGCCCTGACCCGGCCGTCAGCCTGCACGTCTACGCGCCCAAGCTCACGGCCATGACGAACTACCGGGACGCCGACGGCGTTCTCGAGCCCATCGAGCAGGCGCGCGTGGGGGTGGACTGGTGACGGCGGGCTCGACACGTCGTCCCCGGACGATCGACGACGTGCTCACGGAGGCGCGCTCGCAGCTGCGCCGCGTGACGCCCGAGGAGGCCGACGCCGCATACCGCTCGGGGGCCGTGATCATCGACATCCGACCGGCCGCACAGCGGGCAGCCGAGGGGGAGCTGCCGATCGCGACCGTCATCGAGCGCAACGTGCTCGAGTGGCGCCTCGACCCCGCGAGCGACGCGGCCCTGCCGTTCGCACACCACGACCTCGAGGTCGTCGTGCTCTGTCAGGAGGGCTACACCTCCAGCCTCGCCGCGGCCGCCCTCCAGGAGCTCGGCATCCGCCGCGCCACCGACGTCATCGGGGGGTATGCCGCCTGGCGCGCCTGGGAGGGCACGGTGCCGCGCGCGACCGACGACGACGACCGATAACCGCTCGACACGCTGCGCGACCAGTCGTCAGGATCGGTGGGATGACGAGCAGCGACCTGTGGGACGACTCCACCGCCCGGCGGTACGACGAGGCCACGTCCGACATGTTCGCGCCGGACGTGCTCGGCCCGACGCTCGACGTCCTCGCCGAGCTGGCCGGGTCCGGCCCCGCGCTCGAGCTGGCGATCGGCACGGGCCGGGTCGGGGTGCCGCTCCGCACGCGTGGCGTGCCGGTGAGCGGCATCGAGCTGTCTGCGCCGATGGTCGCCCAGCTGCGGCGGAAGGTCGACGACGCCACGCTCCCCGTGGCGATCGGTGACATGGCGACGACAAGGGTCCCGGGTGAGTTCGCCCTCGTCTACCTCGTCTTCAACACGATCGGCAACCTGCGCACGCAAGCGGAGCAGGTCGCGTGCTTCCGCAACGCCGCCGCGCACCTGCGATCCGGCGGGCGCTTCGTCATCGAGCTGGTGGTGCCTCCCCTGCGACGCTTCCCGCCGGGGCAGGCCGGGGTGCCGTTCGACATCAGCGAACGCCACCTGGGGTTCGACACCTACGACCTCGCCACGCAGCAGGGCACGTCACACCACTACACGACGGAGCCGGACGGCTCGATCCGCTACGGCGCCAGCAACTTCCGCTACATCTGGCCCGGCGAGTGCGACCTCATGGCGCAGCTCGCCGGGCTCGAGCTCGAGCACCGCTGGGCCGACTGGCACCGCAGCCCCTTCACCTCCGACAGCGAGAGCCACGTCTCGGTCTGGCGCAAGCCGTAAGGGTCGGCGCGGCCGCTCAGTGGCCGGGGCCGACGACCATCCTCGCCCGCTCCGACTCGTGGGCCCCGCCCTTGGCCGCGAGGGTCGTGCACGCGTCCTCGATGTCGCGCGCCAGGGTGTCGACGTGCTCGCGACTCATCGTCTCCTTGACGAGGGCCCGCATGATCGTGACGTCGTGCGCGTCGGGCGGCATCGTGTAGGCGGGGACCATCCAGCCGCGCTCGGCCGACAGCTGCCACGCGATGTCGAACTCGTTGTAGGGGTGGTCGCCGGTCAGGCGGAAGGCGACGAGCGGCAGCTGCTCCTCGTCGCGGCCGATCAGCTCGAAGCGGCCCATGGCCTCGAGCTTGTCGCCGAGCAGCCGGGCGTTCTCCTGCATGTTGCGCATGATGTACGTGTAGCCCTGACGGCCGTAGCGCACGAGGTTGTAGTACTGCGCGAGCACCATCGCCGACCCGGTGGAGAAGTTGAGGGTGAACGTCGAGTCGGTCTTGCCGAGGTAGTTCTCCATGAAGACGAGGTCGGGGGCGAGGTCGGACACCTCGCGGAAGATGAGCCAGCCGATGCCGGGGTAGACGAGCCCGAACTTGTGGCCCGACACGTTGATCGAGCGCACCTGCTCGAGCCGGAAGTCCCAGGGTGAGTCCGGGTAGAGGAAGGGCCACACGAAGCCCCCGCTCGCACCGTCGATGTGCAGCGGCACGTCGAGGCCCCGCTCCTGCTTCAGCTGCACCAGCAGGTCGTTGATGCCGACGATGTCGTCCCTGTGGCCGGTGAAGGTCGTGCCGAGCACGGCCGCGACACCGATGGTGTTCTCGTCGATGTGCGGCGCGACGTCGCCGGGCCCGATCGTGTACTTGCCGCGCTGGAGCGGCACGATGCGCGGCTCCACGTCGAAGTAGCGGCAGAACTTCTCCCACACGACGTGCACGTCACCGCCGAAGACGAGGTTGGGCCGGTCGGTCGAGCCGCCCTCGGCCTGGCGACGGGTGCGCCAGTTCCACTTCAGCGACAGGGCGCCGAGCATGATCGCCTCGGACGAGCCCTGGGTCCGCGCACCGGTCGTCTCACCGGGGGCGTGGAAGAGGTCGGCGAGCATGCGGATGCAGCGCTGCTCGATCTCGGCCGTGCGGGGGTACTCCGCGTGGTCGATGAAGTTGCGGTGCAGGTTCTCGGCGATGATCCGTTGCGCCTCCGGCTCCATCCAGGTCGTCACGAAGGTCGCGAGGTTGCGGCCCGGTTCGCCCTCGAGCGCAAGGTCCTCGGCCACGAGCCGCATGGCGTCGACCGCGGTCATGCCGACATCGGGAAACTCCCGGCTCGGCACCTCCTGGGTGACGAAGCGATTGCCGTAGAGGGCTGCGGCGGCATTGATCTCGGACGGTGTGGTCATGCTCTTCTCCTTGCAGGTGGGCGGGCTTCGAGGTCAGGGGGGTGGGGCCGTGGCGGCCGGCGCGACGGCCCGGCGCCAGGCCGGCAGCATGAGGGCGGCGCCGACGAGGAAGCACACGGCGCCCCAGAAGGTTCCGGCGACGGCAAGACGGGCCCCGAGCAGCTCGTCGGTGCTCGGTACGACGTAGCTGGCGACGGCCGAGGCCATGAAGAGCACGGAGCCGAGCATGTTGACCCAGGCGATGCGCCACGGCATCGACTGCGGCTCGAGGGTGAAGAACCGGCGCGACACGGCGAGCACACCGATCGCGCTGGAGACGAGGAAGAGCACCGACCCGAAGAGGTCCGGCCGCCACACGTACCGGTCGGCCTCGGCGGCTGTCGCGTTGTGCGTCAGCGCGGCCACCGTGCTGATGTTGAAGAACACCGTGCCGGGGAACTGCACGGCGGCGGCGAGCCACGCGCGGTCGTGCGGCAGCCAGCCCCAGAGGCGGACCGGGGCGCGCTCGTGCTGGGTCACCTCGTCGACCCCGGTCATCGCCGGGGTCTGCGACTGGACGAGCTGGGCATAGGAGGCGCTCGTGAAGAAGACCGACCCGATGACGTAGGTGATGCCGTCGACCCACCCGCCGATGGCATTGACGTATGCCGGCACTGAGCCGAGCACGAAGCACGCGGACCCGATCATGAACAGCCACGCGATCATCGCGTTGAGGCGGTCCGGTCGGGCGGTCATCAGGGTGCCTCTGTCAGCCTCAGCCCGCCCCGGCCGACCGGTGAGCCCCGGCCGGGTCGTGCGACCCAGCGGGCTGCGGCGGCCCGGGTGTCGGCAGGACGGTCGTGACGACGAACGACACGACGACGGCCACGACGACCTGCGGGGTGATCGTGAGCCCGTCGGTGCCCATGAGCAGCGTTGCGAGCAGGACGGAGGTGAGCGGCAGCCGGAGCATCGCGCAGCACATCGCGCCGATGCCCGTGCCGATGGCAGCGGCCAGCTCCATGCCCGGCAGGCCACTGACCGCGATGCCGAGCGCCGCCCCGATGAACATCGCGGGGAACACCGGGCCACCGCGGAAGGCGCTGAGCGACAGGCCGTAGGCGATGCCCTTGAAGAGACCGAGGAGAAGCACGACGTCGAGGGAGTAGCCGGCCGCGTTGGCGACGAGCTCGGGCAGCGCGTCCTGTCCTGAGAACAGCACTCGGGTGAAGGACTGCCCGGTCGTCACCTGGAACGCCGTGGAACACAGCCCGATGAGCACGCCGAGCACCACCGTGACCGGCACGCGGTTGCGGTGCACGTGGGGACGCACCGTGAGCGCGACCCACCGGATGGCCCAGCCCAGCACCGCACCGAGGATGCCGACCGGGACCGCCCACAGCAGGGACGCGATGGTGGGCGGCAGCCCGGGTGGCACGGTGGGCAGCGCCAGGGAGAAGGTGCCAAGGCCCGTCCAGGCGTTCATCCCCACGAAGACGAGCGCCCCGATGCCCGAAGCGAGCAGGCCGGGCAGGGCGACGAGGCTGAGGGTGGCACCCGCGATGCCGGCGGCCTCCATGATGAGGAAGGCGCCGAGCAACGGCGACCCGAGCAACGTGCTGACAGCCGCGAAACTGCCCGCGGACGCCATGATCGTCACCGCCATCGGCGGCGCGTCGCGCTTCACGAGACGCACGGCGAGCGCTCCGAGGCCGCCGCCGATCGCGATGAGGGGAGCCTCCGGGCCGAGCACCGCGCCGAGGCCGAGGGTCGCCAGGGCGGCGATGATGATGCCGGGCAGGTCGCGGCCCGCCGCGGGCCCGGTGCCGGTCTGGAACCCCAGCGAGGGAGAGTGACCCGCCGTGCCCGGCAGGCGGCTGATCGTCAACGCGACGAGGAGACCGCAGAGAGCGAGCCAGGGCACGGGCCACCAGGCCGGCGTGTCTCCGTCGAAGAGGCCCGAGGGCAGGTCGTCGAAGAGGTAGGTCTGCAGCCAGCCGGTGAGGGCGAGGAAGCCGTACGCGACAACGGAGATCGGGATGCCGAGCAGCGCGGCGAGCACGAGCGCGGAGAGGTACTCCTTGGACCTGACGACACTCGCGAGGTCGGGAGCGGGCGGCGCGGCGGGCGGCGAGGTCGCGTCAGTCACCCCGGGTAGCCTCCTCACACGAGCGAGCTCGTCGCTCGCGGCGGGGATGTGCGTGCAGGGCCAACCTAACGCCGCACCCCAGTCCCGCGTGGCCGATCCGCGAAGACGGCAGGTGACCCCGCGCACTCGCCTTCAGCGGCCGCGTTCCGCCCGCGCGACAAGGCTCACGGTCCTCCGCAGCGTTCAGCCTCAGCGTTCAGCCTCAGCGTTCAGCCGCCGCGTCGAGGACGCAGGCCCGCCAGGGCGGACTCGCGACGCACGAGGTCGCTCAAGCGGTCGAGGTGGGTCGACGGCAGCCGCCACCGCTGCCAGTAGAGCGGCACGTCGACGTGGTCGCGTGACCCGAGGCGCACGAGGTCCCCGCGCTCCAGCAGTGGGGACAGCTGCGAGCTGAGCAGCGCGCCCCATCCGAGCCCAGCCACCACCGCGGCGACGAACGCCGCACCGTCCGGCACCTCGTGCGTGGGGGGTGCGTCGACGACGCCGTGACGGTCGAGGATGCGCTGCTGCAGGTCGTCCTTGTCGTTGAAGCGCACGACCGGCATCGTCGCCCAGCCGACACCCCGGCGCGTACGGTGGCGCTCGACGAGGGCGGGTGTCGCGGCGGGCAGGTAGCGCATCGTCACGAGCGGCTCAGTCGAGCAGCCCTGCACGGGAGTCGGATCCGAGGTGACGGCACCGAGCACCTCACCCGACCGGAGGAGCCGGGCAGAGTGGTCCTGGTCCTCGACCCGCAGGCGCAGCACGACGTCGTCCCAGACCGCGCACCCCGCGATGACCCTGCCGAACCACGTCGCCATCGAGTCGGCGTTGACCGCCACCGCGAGGTCGATCCGCTCGCTCTGCCGCGGCGCAAGCTCGGCCACGGTCTCCGCCGCGAGCAGCGCCTGCTGGCGAGCCAGCCGCACGAGCGCCTCCCCCGTCGGCGTCGCTCGACACGGCGCTGCCCGCACGACGAGGACGTGCCCGACCTCCGACTCGAGAGCCTTGACCCGCTGGCTGACCGCCGAGGGGGTGACGTGCAGGCGCCGGGCAGCCGCCTCGAAGGTGCCCGTGTCGACGATGGCGAGGAGGGCGGCGAGCTGGTCGGTCTGCAGACGCATGAAGCAATGCTAATGAAGCGTGAGAAACCTTCGCTTCCCTCAACTGGCCACGACACCTACCGTCGGAGAGTGACCTCCCTCCTGCCCGGCTTCCTCACGATGGCCTCGCTCATCGTCGCCATCGGTGCGCAGAACGCCTACGTGCTGCGGGTCGGGCTGACGCGTCGCCACGTCGGCCTCGTCGTCGCCGTCTGTGCGCTCTCCGACGCCGTGCTCGTCGTGGCCGGGGTGCTCGGCGTGGGACGCATCGTCACCGCGCACCCCGCGGTGCTCACCTGGGTGCGGTGGATCGGGGCGGCATACCTCGTCGGCTTCGGCATCACGTGCCTGTGGCGGGCCCGCCGACCCAGCACGCTCGTGGCGAGCGTTGCCGTCGGCACCCGGGGCAGCGTGCTCGCAACGGTGCTCGCGCTCACGTGGCTCAACCCGCACGTCTACCTCGACACCGTGCTCCTCGTGGGCTCGATCGCCAACCAGCACGGCCCGGCCGGGCGCTGGTGGTTCACGGCGGGCGCCGCCCTGGCGAGCGTCACGTGGTTCGCCGGGCTCGGCTACGGCGCGCGCGTGCTGGCGCCGCTCTTCGCGAGGCCGGGCACGTGGCGGGTGCTCGACGTCGTCATCGGGCTCGTCATGTTCGTCATCGCCGCCGCCCTCCTGCTGGGTTGAGGCCCTGGCTCAGCCCTACCTCAGACCTACCTCAGAGGGGACCTCAGCCTCCGGCGCCCTCGCGAATACGACGTCCTCCCGATGTGGGGCGCTACCTCAGGCGCCGACTCTGGATGTGTCAGCACGAAGGCACGAGCAGAGGACTCATCATGATCACCACCTACACCGACTTCCGCCTCGTCAAGGCGGAGATGGCCACCCGCTACCCGGCACGCCGCCCGGTCCGGCGCGACTCGTCGCTCGAGATCATGCGGCGCACCCTGGCGCGCAACAGCCGTGAGGAGCTGGACCCCGGCCACCGGCGGTGAGCACCGCCACGGCGCCCGTCGCGCCACCGGCGCCTGTCGCGCCTGACGCGCCTGACGCGCCTGACGCGCCTGACGCGACGACAATGTCGGTGACGCTGTCGGCGGACTACGCGATGATTCCGCGTATGCCGCCGCGCACCGGCTCGCTCATCGGCCGCACCGCCGATCTCGCCCACCTCACAGACGCCGTCGGGCTCCACCCCGCAGAGGGCTCGGAGCCCGGGGGCGTCGTCGTGCTGTCCGGTGACGCCGGCATCGGCAAGTCTCGCCTGCTCGCCCAGCTGCGCGTCGACGCCGAGGCGGCCGGCTGGTCGACGGCCGTCGGCCACTGCGTCGGACAGGCCGGCAGCGCGCTCGCCTACCTCCCCTTCGTCGAGCTCATCGGGACCCTCGACGCCGACCGTCTCGACCTCGTCGACCACGTGCTGGCGACCCACCCGAGCCTTCGCCACCTGCTGCCGGGGCGCGGCGAGCCCTCCGCGGCGGCGTCGTCCCCTCCTGCCGGTTCTGCCGGCTCGACCGACCCCGGCCAGGTGGCCGAGGCGGTGCACGCCCTCCTGACTGCCTGCGGCGCCGCGCAGCCGACGCTCGTCGTCGTCGAGGACGTCCACTGGGCCGACCACTCCTCGCGCGACCTGCTCACCCTCCTGCTCACCCGCGGCTTCTCCACGGCCGTGGGTCTCGTCGTCAGCTACCGCTCCGACGACCTGCACCGCCGCCACCCCCTGCACGAGACGCTCGCCGTGTGGGACCGCATCGCCGGTCTCGAGCACGTCGACCTCGCGCCGCTGCCCGCCCCGGCCGTGCACGAGCTCGTGTCGGGGCTCGTGTCCGGGCTCGAGGGCGCGCCCGACGATCCCGTGACGGTCGACGAGATCGCCCGCCGCGCCCAGGGCAACCCCTTCTTCGCCGAGGAGCTCGTCGCGAGCGCGGCCGCCGGGCAGTCGCTCACCGGAGGGCTGAGCCGGGTGCTGCGCGCCCGCGTCGACCAGCTCGACGAGACGACCCAGCGCGTCCTGCGCGTCATCGCGCTCAAGGGGGGTCAGCACGTTGGCCACGAGCTGCTCTCGCGCGTCGCGGGGGTGCCCGACGAGGCCCTCGAGGCGGCGATCGCCGAGGCGGTCGAGCGGCACGTGCTCGAGGCCTCGTGGCCGCCCGCCTACACCTTCCGCCACGCGCTGCTCGGTGAGGCCGTCGCCGACACCCTCCTGCCGGGCGAGCGGCTGCGCCTCCACCGGGCGTATGCCGCCGTGCTGGCCGAGCGCCCGGACCTCGCCCCCGCCTCCGAGCTCGCCCGCCACGCCGCCGCCGTCGGTGACCTGCCGACCGCGGTCGCCGCGAGCCGGGCCGCGGGCGAGTCCGCCATGGAGATGGGCGGCCCCCAGGATGCGCTCCAGCACTTCGAGCGCGCGCTCGGGTGGCTCGACGAGGACGACCCCGAGCGCGACGCGCTCACCCTGCGGGCATCCGCGGCGGCGATGGTGGCCGGCGAGCCGGTCCGGGCCATCGACCTGCTGCGCGACCGCCTCGACCACCCGGGCCGCGCGCAGGACCCCGAGACGCGCGCCGACCTGCTTGCCACCCTCGTGATCCGCGCCCGCATCCTCGACCTGCCCACCGACGCCCTGGCACTCACCGACGAGGCGATGGCGCTCATCGGCGAGGTGGCCGACGAGCGCAGGGTGCGGGTGCTCGTCGCGCGGCTCCAGGCGCTCGTCGACATCGGCCACTACATGGACGCGGCCGTCGTCGGCACCGAGGTGTCGATGCTCGCCGAGCGCCTCGGCCTCCAGCGGGCGCAGGCCGAGGTGCGCACGATCATGGCCCGGGTGCTCGAGGCCCAGGAGGACCTCGACGCCGTGGAGGCGCACCTGCGCACGGTGGCCGACGACCTGCCGCGCGACGACCCGCTCCGGCTGCGGGTGCTGCACCAGCTCGCGTCGATCGCGCACCGTCGCGGCGACCTGCCGGCCGCGCTGGCGCAGTACGACGCCGGTGCCGCAGTGGCGCGTCAGATGCACCGCGAGTGGGCACCCTGGGGGCAGGAGTGCCGCCTGCTCGGGGGCCTCACGGCATACGAGCTCGGTGACTGGGACGGCGCGACGCGGCGGCTCAGCCTCAGCGGGGCGCCCGCTCCGCAGCCCGGCCGCTCGATCTTCACCGGCGCGCTCCTCTCGGTGAGCGCCGGCCGCGGCGAGGCCGTCGAGCCCGCCGTGCTCACCGAGCTCCGGGAGTGGTGGCCCGTCGACGGCCTCTGCGTCGTGCTCACCGTCATGCCCGGCATCGACCTGCTCGCGCAGGCAGGAGATCTGGCCGGGGCCCTCGACCTCGCCGAGGACGCCGAGCAGGCGCTTGACCGCGCGTGGGGCGACTACTTCGCGATCGTGCGCCTCGCCGCGCTCGTCGCCGGACAGGTGGCGAGCGCGAGCGGGCACCTCGACCCCCTGCCTCGACGCCGTGCCGTCGACGTCGCCCGCCGGCTCGGGGCGAGGGCCCTCGCCTTCGCCCGGGCCGACGACGCGGACGTCGTCTGCCGGCCCGCCTACGAGCGATCGACAGGCGATCAGCTCGAGGACACGAGCCGTGAGGCCTGGGCGTGGCTCGCGCGACTCGAGGCCGAGCTCGCCCGGCTCGACCACGAGGCCGGTGACGGCGCCTCCCCGTCGGCCGCGTCGCTCGCCGAGGCATGGCGCCGCAGCGTCACGGCCTTCGACCGCTATGGGCACGTCTTCGAGGCGGCCCGCTCCCGCGCGCGGCTCGCAGCCGCGCTGCACGCGGCCGGTGACGAGGAGGCCTCCCGTGCGGCTGCGGCACGAGCCCGTGAGGTCGCGGTGGCCCTCGGGGCCGGGCCGCTCCTCGCCGAGCTCGACAGCCTGCAGCCCGCGGCAGCTGCGCCGGGCACGGCCGAGACCCCGCTGACGCCCCGCGAGGTCGAGGTCCTCGGACTGCTCTCGCAGGGCCTCACGAACGGACAGATCGGCCGACACCTCTTCATCAGCACGAAGACGGTGAGCGTGCACGTCTCCAACCTGCTCGCCAAGCTCGGCGCCTCCGGACGCACCGAGGCAGCCGCGATCGCCCGTCGCCGCGGGCTCGTGCCGTGACCTGGGGCGTCCCCGCCCTCGGTGCCGGCTCGACCAGTGTCCTGCCAGCCCCACGGCCAGTGATGCACCTCACCTGACGCAAGGGCACCGAGACGCGACCCCTCAGGCCACCGAGGCACCCCTGAGGATCAGGCGCGAACGGCGCAGCCCCGGGATGAGGGCGATCGAGACGACCACCGACGCGACCGCCATGACACCCATGGCCTGAGCCGCTGCCACCGGCCCGACCCCCAGCGCGCCGGCCACCACCCCACCGAGCAGTGCCCCGAGGGCCTGGCCCACCATGAGGCCGGTGCTCTGCAGCCCGAAGACCTGGCCGCGCATCTCGCCGTCGGTGTGCGTGACGAGCCGCTCCTGCAGCGGAAGGCTCGCGGAGTAGCCCGCCGAGGCCACGAAGGCCAGCACGGCGGCATACGGCAACAAGGGAACGAGGAAGAACGCGAGGTAGGGCACCGCGAGGAGGAAGCGCAGTGGCCCGATCAGCCTGTCGCGCAAGGCAGTCGGCACGAAGCGCCCGACGACGATGTCGCCGAGGAGCATGCCCGCGGCGGAGACCGCGAAGAGATAGCCGGCCCGCCCCCCGGCGAACGGCACGAAGAGCGCCTCGCACCCGACGATGAGCCCGTTGGGCACCCAGAGCGTGAGGTAGACCGGTCGGACGACCCGCGAGCCGAGCAGCCGGCGGTTGACCTCCCGCGTGCGCCCCACGACCGAGGTCCTCGCGGCGCGGGGCGGGTGGTCGGCGAGACCGAGGCGCAGCAGCACGACGGCGACCGCCAGAGCGACCGCCGACCCGAGGAACAGCTGGGTCGTCGTGAAGCGGACGAGCAGGAGTCCGGCGACCCCGAAGCCGACGATCTGCATGCCGCCGACGGCGATGTTCATCGTCGCCCGGCCGAGGATGAAGCCGTCGGGCGGGAGGATGTCGGAGACGAGCGCCATCATGCTGCCGCCGAGCGCCGACGTGACGAGCGGTGGCAGCGCGAGCAGGACGAAGCGCCAGCCCCACGGCAGGTCGGGGATCGCCTGGAGCAGGTCCGCCACGAGCGTCGCGGAGACGACGAGCACGATGGCCGTGCGCGGCCGCACGAGGTCCGCGCCCGAGCCGAAGAGGCTCTGGCCCACGAGCCGCAGCAGCGGCGCACCGAACATCGCGAGCGCCGTCAGCACCGTCGAGCCGGTGGCCTCGAAGGTGATCGTGCCGAGCGCGAGGGACGCGACGGCATACGCCCCGATGTTGAGGCACTGGACGACGAAGAGCACCCGGAACTCACGCACGGCGAACAGCTGTCGGTAGGTCCTCACTCGCTCGAGCCTGACAGGCGTGGACGGGCCGCCGCTATTGTTTCGGGTGGAGGCGAAACATGGGGACGTGGCAGATCTCGGTCGACCTGCTCGCGCGCAGTCGTTTCGTCGTGTCGCCGCGCATCGAGTGCTCGGCGGCGGTCAGTCACCTCGTGCGCCCCAACGATCCGATGACCCGGGCCTTCTCGGCCGCCCACCGCGAGTCCTTCGAGTCGATGCTCGACGAGCACCCGGCGCGCCGGGCGGTCCTCGACCACAGCTGGCGGCCGGGATGGATCGCCGACTGGCTCTCGGTGCCGCCGACCGGCCCGGGACTCGGCTTCGAGGAGGAGCTCGACCACGTCACGCGGCTCGGTGACGCGTGGGTGCGCGCCGACCTCCGGCACACGAGCGGCGGCCCGCTGCCGCGCATCCTCAGCCGGCCCGGCACCGCGCGCCATGCCACCGAGCTGCTCGCATGGGTGTGGACACACTGCCTCGCCACCGACTGGGCGCGGCGCGAGCGGGTGCTGCGCGCCGACATCGTCTCGCGCACGGCGCGGCTCGCGACGCACGGCTGGGCGGCGGTGCTGCGTGACCTCGGCCGCGACCGCGAGTGGCTCGGCGACGGGCAGCTGCGCATCAACCGCTACGACCTGCCGTCGCGCGTCCTCGCCGACGACGCCGACCTCTTCTTCGTGCCCAAGCACGGCTCCGCCACGTGGGTCGGGTGGGACCTCCCGCAGCGGTATGCCGTCTACTACCCCGTCACGGGCGCGCTCGCCCAGGTGGACGGCCGGGTCGACGACGGTCTCGAGCGGCTCGTCGGCGCAGCGCGGGCTCGGCTGCTGCGCACCCTCGACGGGCCGTCGAGCACGACAGCCCTCGTCGCCCGCACCGGTATGCCGCTCGGCTCGGTCGGCGACCACCTCAAGGTGCTCCTCGCCGCCGGCACCGTCCTCCGGCGCCGCTCGGGTCGAGAGGTGCTCTACTGGCGCACCTCGCTGGGCGATGCCCTCGTCGCCTCGGGAACCGGGGCGGGTCGGGAGTCCGCGCGCGGCGCCATGACCCGCGGCGACTGAGCCGGGCGGCCGACGGCGGGGAGGACCTGCCCTCGATTTCTCGCGACAATCTGCGCAAGATGGGTCATGGACACTCACACTCCATCCCCCACCCCTGCATGGTTGTCGCGCCGCGCCCTCCTCACGACCGCCGCCGCGTCGACCCTCGTCGCCCTCACCGCGTCATCGGCGTCCTCGGCCCCGTCCGCTGGCCGGCGCTCCCCCGCCCCCGAGACGGTGCTGCTGCCCGACGGCATCCGACCCGAGGGCATCACGTCCGGCCCGGGCACCACCTACTACGTCGGGTCGCTCGCCGACGGGCGCATCGTCACCGGCGACCTGCTCGCCGGCACGGTGGCGACCCTGCTGCCAGGCGCTCCGGGCCGGGCCCTGCGCGGCCTCTCCCACGACGACCACTGCGGTGTCGTCTGGGCCGTCGGCGGCGTCACGACACCGACCGGCACCGAAGGCCACGTCTGGTGCGTCGACGCGACGACCGGAGCCGTGCACCACGACGTCGTCGTGCCGGGTGCGGTCTTCCTCAACGACCTCGTGCTGACCGACGACGCCGTGTGGGTCACCGACTCGCGCGTCGACCGCCTCACCGTCATCACCCACGACCACGCGACGATGTCGGTGAGCGGGCCGAGCTTCGTCCCGCTGACCGGCGCGTGGCCCGGCAACCCGAGCGGAAACGCCAACAACGCCAATGGGATCCGCCTGCTGCCCGACGGAGACATCGTGCTCAACAACAGTCGGGTCGGGGGTCTCTGGCAGGTCGATCCTACGACCGGCAACACGCGGGAGATCCTCGTCAGCGGGGGTCGCGTCATCACGGGCGGTGACGGGCTCGAGACCGACGGCTCCGTGCTCTACAACGTGCGCGGCAGCGGGCAGTACGAGGTGTCCGTCCTGCGCCTGTCGCCCACAGCGACGGGGTGGGCCGCGAAGTGGACCGGCGCCCGCACCGACGAGACGCTCGACATCCCGTCGACCGCCACGCTCGCCGGCGGGTGGCTGTGGGCGGTCAACGCCCGCTTCGGGGTGACCTCGCCCGGCACGGCGTCGTACTGGATCACCCGCCTCCCGGCGGCCTGACGCCGGTCAGCCGGCGGCGTCGCCGGTCAGGTCGTCGTGCGCTCGGGCGCCGCTCGGGACGTAGGTCTCGTGCAGCGCCCGCGCGCCGGCGACCGGGTCGCCGATGATGAGCTGCGCCTCGCACAGCGATGCAAGCTCCTGGGTGGCCCCCGGTCCGGCGATGTGGACGGGCGTGTGCCGCCCGAGAGCGCGCAGAGCCGGCCCGTGGGCGGCGAAGGCGGTGCGGCGATGAGCGGAGAGCACGACGGCACCCGGACGCAGGGTGCGCGCCGCGAGCGCCACCTCGGCCGTCGGCGTGCTGGCCCCGAGGTAGCAGACCTGCCAGTCGAGGCGTGAGAGCACGAGGGCCATCGCCATGAGCCCGAACTCGTGCTGCTCGCCCGGCATGCAGGCGAGGACCGCGACGGGGCCTTCGCCACCGCGCTCTCCGTGCAGCATCATCGACAGGCGCACCCTCAGCACGTTGCTCGCGAAGTGTTCCTGGGCGACCCCGATCTTGCCCTGCTCCCAGCGCCGGCCGACCTGGCTGAGGTAGGGCATGACGACGTGAGCCAGCCCGTCCTCCACGTCGAGCTGCTCGAAGACCCGGCCCAGGATGCGGTGGCCCCCTGCCTCGTCGAACGACTCGAGGGTGGTCTCCAGCTGGTCGACCCAGTCCTGCGCTGAGGTGTCGAGCTCGGACATGAGTGCTCCGATCAGGTGGTGCCGTCGCGGCTCGCCGGATTCTCGACGTCAGGGACGGTGCCCACCCCATCATCGCTCATGAGCCCGCGGGCTCCTACATCGCGACCGTGACCGGATCGTGGCCGGACCTGCGTCCAGGCTGCGGGGCGATCCGAGACGGCCGCTCGCGGCGTAACGCCCCACACCCGCCCCTGCTGGGGTCATGCTGTGCGGCATGAGCGTCAGCCCCGAGCAGCCACGGCGGCGTGCCGACATCCAGGGGCTGCGCGCGGTGGCGGTGCTGGCGGTCATCGGCTTCCACGTCTTCGGCTGGCCCCAGGGTGGCTACCTCGGCGTCGACGCCTTCTTCGTCGTGTCGGGCTTCGTCATCACCGGTCTGCTGCTCCGCGAGCGGGAGCGCACCGGCCGCACCTCCCTCCGCGCGTTCTGGGCACGTCGAGCGCGCCGCATCCTGCCGCTCGCCCTCGTCGTCATCGCGGCCGTCGTCGCCGTCGCGCCGCTGGCGTGGGCGGGTCCCAAGGTGGCAGCCGTCAGGACGGACGCCATCTGGGCGACCTTCTTCGCGGCCAACTGGCACTTCGCGGAGCAGTCGGCCGACTACTTCCAGCTGGGGTCCGAGCCGTCGCCGCTGCTGCACTACTGGTCGCTCGGGGTCGAGGAGCAGTTCTACCTCGCCTGGCCCCTCCTCGTCGTCCTCGCGCTCGCCCTCGCCGGCGCGGCCCACCGCAGTCGCGTCGCGCTGGTGGTGCTCGCGGCCGTCGTCGGCATCCCCTCCCTCGCGTGGGCCGTCGCGCAGGGCGCCTCCGACCCGACAACGGCCTACTACTCGACCTTCACCCGCGGCTGGGAGCTCGCCCTCGGCGCTGCGCTCGCCACGGTCCCGGCCGTCGCCGCGACCCACCGGCGGTATGCCGTCCGGCTCGCTCCCGTGGCCCGCACCGCTCTGTCCTGGGCGGGTCTGGCGATCCTCTTGGCGAGCGTGGCGCTCCTGTCGCCGGCGACCGGCGTGCCCTGGCCGGCGGCCCTCGGTGCGACGATCGGCACGGCGCTCGTGCTCGTCGCCGGGATCGGGGCCGGGGCCCCGGGGTCGGTCCTGCTGACCAACCGCGTGAGCGGCTACCTCGGCGACATCTCCTTCGGCCTCTACCTGTGGCACTTCCCGCTCGTCGTGATCGTCCCGGTCTTCCTGTCGGCGAGCCGATCAGCCACCGCCGTAGTGGTGCTCGTGGGCACCCTGCTCCTCGCCGTCATCTCGCACCACCTGCTCGAGCGGCCCGTCCTCGATGCACCGCGGGTGCGACCGCGGGCCATGCTGGCGTCGGGCCTGGCGCTCGTCCTCCTCGTCGGCGTCGTCGGCGGGGCGGCGGCGATGCGTCCCGACCTCTTCTCCGGCGGCACCGTGGTCGCCTCGGGAGCGGATGCCGAAGGTGCGGTCGAGACTCCGGCGGGCGGTGTGCCGGCGCCCGAGCCGACCCCCGAGCCGACGCCCACCGCCACGAGCGCGAGCCCGACGGCGACGGGCCCGACGCCGTCGCCCTCAGCCCCGACGACCACCGCTGCCGCCGGCTGGGCCCCGATCCCCTTGGGGGCGACCGGCACCCGGGTGCAGAACGGCCTCAGCGAGGCGCTCGCCTCGACGTCGTGGCCCTCCGACCTCAATCCCTCGCCCGACGCGTGGCAGACGATGGCGGACCCCCGGATGTCCACCGGCGCGTGCACGGCCACGCGCGCCTCGGACCCCGACTCGTGCACCTTCGGCAACCGCAAGGGCCCCGAGATCATCGTCTACGGCGACTCCATCGGCATCCCGCTGCTCGCCACCGTCGTCAAGGCGTACGGATCGACGTACAAGGTGCGCGGCATGACCAAGATCGGCTGCGCGGTCAACGGCGTCGATGCCAACTTCGGCAAGGACGAGTGGGCCATCCCGTGCGTCAGGCACCGGCAGATGGTGCTCGACTACGTGCGGCGGGTGAAGCCGAAGATCCTCATCATGACCGAGACCTACTCCTGGGCGGTGCGGCTGAAGTCGAAGGCCAAGGGAAGCGCATCGGCCAAGGAGTGGCTCGCGGCCGACCAGGCGTTCGTCGACTCGGTGCGCGAGAGCGTGGGGTCCGTCGTCATCGTGGCGCCCTCGATGCCGGGCGTGGCCTTCCTCGACTGCTACCGGCCGGGCGGCTCCCCGCGACGGTGCGTCACCGGCATACCGGCGTGGTGGGCGCGGACCCGTGACGTCGAGAAGAAGGTCGTCGGCGCGCACTTCATCGACACGACGCACTGGTACTGCGTCGACGGCCGCTGCCCGCTCTTCACCGGCACGACCGACACGATCGTCAAGGGCGACTACCTGCACACGTCGGTCCAGTACGCCCGCCAGCTCGCGCCGGACTTCGCCTACCTCATGAAGGCGTCGGGGGCGCTGCCGTGAACGCCGTCGACGGCAGGTCGCGCTCGTCCTCGCGCAGGGCCCGGACGACCCGATCGGCGACGACCTCGGGCGTCAGCCCCTGCGGCAGGCGAGGCGCCTCACCTGCGATGGCGCGTGTCGTCAGGCCCGTCTCGGTGTGCGGCGGCCGCACGTCGAGCACCCGGATCCTGCGCCGGCGCAGCTCCGTGGCGAGCGCCGCGTCGAAGGCGGTCAGGCCCGCCTTGGCCGCGCTGTAGGCGGCCATCCCCGGCATCGCCCGCTCGGCGACGACGGCGCTGACCTGCACGAGGAACCCGCCCTCGGGGAGCGCCCCGATGGCGGCCCGGGCGAGGCGGATGGGGGCGACGAGGTCGAGCAGGAGCACCTCGTCGAGGGTGTCGTCGTCGAGCCCCTCGACCGGCCCGAACGCGACCACCCCCGCCGCGTTGACGACGCCGGTCAGCGGGGCGGCCTCGACCGAGGCGCGCACCGCCGAGGCGGGGCCGTCCGGACGCGTCAGGTCGGCCACCACCGTCGTCACGACGGCGTCGCCGAGCTCGGTGGCGAGGCCCTCCAGGCGGGCCGGGTCGCGACCCGAGAGCGTGAGCCGGCACCCGGCCTCGGCGAGGCTTCGCGCGATCGCCCCGCCGAGGCCGCCGGTGGCGCCGAGGACGAGGACGTGGGCGGAGGCGAGGTCGGTCACGCCGCCATCATCACCCGGCTCCCCGCTCGGCAACAGGGCAGCGACCGGCGGCTGCACCCACACCCCCGTCGAGTGCCCAGTTCCCGACGCACCCGACTGAGCACTCGACCACCCGGACGCCACCACCCCCGGTCGAGTGCCCAGTTCCCGACGTTCACCCCGGGTGTGGGAGGTGTCGGCAATGATGTGCCAGTCATGACGCGAGCGACTCGATGGACCGCAACGCAGGTGGCCGGCCTCGCCCCCGACGCCTCGTCGCTCGCCGCTGCCCGCAGACTCGCGCGCCCGGGTCCGTGGTCCGACACCGGCTCCACCGACACGCTGCTCTGGGGCAAGTGCCAAGGGTCGGGCAAGACGCCCTACCAGGTGAGCATCGACCTCGTCGGCCCCGCCTTCCGCTGCAGCTGCCCGAGCCGCAAGTTCCCCTGCAAGCACGGGCTCGCGCTCCTGCTGCTCTGGGTCGACGGTTCCGGTTCGGTCGCGGATGCCGACGAGGCGGCCGGCTTCGCGCAGGAGTGGGCGGCCGAGCGATCGGCCCGCGCCGAGGCCAGGGCCGCCGGCGATGCAGCCCGCCCGACCCAGACTCCCGACCCGGCTGCCGCGGCCAAGCGCCTCGAGGACCGGCTCGCGCTCATGGACGGCGGCATGGACGACTTCGCCCGCTGGCTCACCGACCTCGCCCGAGGGGGCACAGCGGCCGCACGGCACCAGTCCTACTCGTGGTGGGACGGCACCGCCGCGCGCCTCGTCGACGCCCAGCTGCCGGGTCTCGCCGACGACGTGCGCTCGGTGGGCGGAGCCGTCAGTGGCAGGCCGGACTGGCCCGAGCGGCTGCTCGTCGCCCTCGGCCGCTGGTGGACCGCGACCCGTGCGTGGGCAGCCCGCGAGTCCCTCGACGACGCGCAGATGGGCGACCTCCGCGCCTACCTCGGCTGGTCGACGAGTGCCGACTCGGTGCGGCGGGCCGACGCCGTGACCGACCGATGGCTCGTGCTCGGAGCCCACCGCTCCGACGACGGCCGCCTCCAGCAGCAGCGGACGTGGCTGCTGGGCGACGCCACCGGTGAGACGGTGCAGGTGCTCGACTTCGCCGCCGGGGGGCAGGTGCTTCCCGTCGCGCGGGCCGTCGGGTCGACCCTGGTCGCGACGGTCGCGCGCTACCCCGGCGCTGCCGTGCGCCGGGCCCTCTTCGCCGACGAGCCCGCTCCCGCCGACGACGAGGTCCGTATGCCGTCCGGCTCGACACTCGAGCACGCACAGCTCGCTGCCGCGCGGGCCTGGGGTCAGAACCCGTGGGCTCGCAGGGTGCCGGTCGTCCTCGCCGACGTGCGGGTCGGCGTCGACCGCGTCGTCGACCCGCAGGGGGCGAGCCTGTCGCTGACCGGGGACGCCCCGGTGTGGTCGCTCCTCGCCCTCACCGGCGGCCGCCCGTCGCGCGTCTTCGGCGAGCTCGAGGACTCGCGCCTGCGGCCGCTCACCGTCGTCGTCGACGGCGAGGTGGTGGGCCTGTGAGCGACCAGGAGGCCGGCGACGTCGACACGTGGTGGCGCGAAGTCGGCAACGTCGCGCTCGTCGGCACGTCCCGACGACCCGTCCCACCGCTGCCCGACCTCGGCCCGGCGGGCGTGCGGGCCCGGGCCGACGGCGCGCGACGTGAGGAGACGCTGCTCGACTCCGTCGCCATCGGCGCGGCAGCCCTGCGTGCCGGGCGTCGCCTGGACCACGCCGACCCACCCGCGGCGGCTCCCGACGACCACCGCCCCGTCGCACCACGACGGGCCGTGCAGCTGCTCGAGCTCGTCATCACGCAACCGCCGGCCGGAGCCCAGCAGCGCGCGGGTCTGCTCGTGCACTGGCTGCGCGCGGCTGACGACGCCGGCTGCCGCGTCCCCCACGGCCTCCTGCCCGGACTGCTCGACCTCGCCACGGGCGGTCGCGAGCTGCGCCGGCCCGTCACTGCCGTGCTCGACGAGCGTGGCCGGTGGCTCGCCGGCCTGCGCGAGGAGTGGTCGTGGGTCGCCGACGCGGTGGCAGGCGCCGGGGCCGGCGCTGCCTCCCGCAGCGAGGGCACCGCACCCGCCGCCGGAGACTGGGCGCGCCTGCCGTCGTCCGACCGCATCGCGGTGCTGGCCACGCTGCGCACCCACGAGCCCGCCGCGGCCCGAGCACTGGTCGCCTCGACGTGGGCCACCGACTCGGCACGCGACCGGCACGCCCACCTCGGCACCCTGCGCATCGGGCTCGGACCGGACGACGAGCCGCTCCTCGAGGCCGCCCTCGACGACCGCGCCGCCACCGTGCGCGGGGCCGCTGCCGAGCTGCTCGACGCGTTCCCCGGCTCGGCTCGCGCCGCGCGCATGGCAGAGCGGCTCCGGCCCCTCGTGCGCCGCACCGGGCTGCTCGGCAGGGGCGTCGAGGTCACGCTGCCAGGCGAGCCCGATCCGGCCGGCACGCGCGACGGTCTCGGCAAGCCGCCGCCCCGGCGCTCGGCCCGCGGGTGGTGGCTCGAGCAGATCTGCGCCGGTGCACCGCTCGAGGTCTGGTCCGAGCTGACCGGCGCCGACCCGTCCCTGACGGTCAAGCGACTCACCGACGCGCAGGCGACCGACGCGTTGACCGGCATACGTCGGGCAGTGCGTGCGCGGCGCGACCCCGAGTGGGCGACGGCGCTGCTCGACCGGGGCTGGGACCCGACCCTCGTGGCCGCCCTTCCCCGCGAGCGCCGCGAGCGAGTCGTGCTGACGCGCGTCGACGCCACCACCGACCGCGTGCACGAGCTCGGTGCCGTCGTCGGCTCGGTCGACCCGCCGTGGTCGCCGGACTTCAGCGTGGCCCTCGTGTCGCGCCTGCGTGCGTCGAAGGTCGGCTCGGCCATGGTGCTCGCGACGATGCCCCACCTGCTGAGCGGGCTGCACCCCGCTGCCCTCGACCCCCTCGAGCGGTGGATCGAGCAGGCCGGCGGCGACCAGACCCTCACGACCAACCTCCGCAACCTGCTCCAGTTCCACTCCGTCAAGCGATCGATCACCGAGGCCTTCAGATGAGCGAATCACCTTCTCCCACCACGGTTCTGCGGGCCCACGCCGAGGACGCCCATGCCGACGAGCTCGCTGCCCTGGCAGCCGTCGACGACCGCCCGCGCCCACCGCGCTGGCGGTTGTCTCCCTGGGCTGTCACGACCTACCTCCTCGGCGGCACGCTCGACGACGGCACCGAGGTCACGCCGAAGTACCTCGGCTCGCGCCGGCTCATGGAGGTCGCGGTCGCCTCGCTCGCCACCGACCGCGCGTTGCTGCTCCTCGGCGTGCCCGGCACGGCGAAGACGTGGGTCAGCGAGCACCTCGCGGCCGCAGTGAGCGGCTCGTCGACGCTCGTCGTCCAGGGCACGGCGGGCACGCCCGAGGAGTCGCTGCGCTACGGCTGGAACTACGCGAGGCTGCTCGCCGAGGGGCCGACCCGTGCGGCACTCGTGCCGAGCCCGGTCATGCGAGCCATGGAGACGGGCACCCTCGTGCGCATCGAGGAGCTGACCCGCATCCCGGCCGACGTGCAGGACGCCCTCATCACGATCCTGTCGGAGAAGCACCTGCCGATCCCCGAGCTCGACTCCGAGGTGCAGGCACAGCAGGGCTTCAACGTCATCGCGACGGCCAACAACCGTGACAAGGGCGTCAACGACCTGTCGTCGGCGCTCAAGCGCCGCTTCAACACCCTCGTCCTGCCACTGCCCGACACCCTCGCGCAGGAGGTCGAGATCGTGCGCACTCGCGTCGACTCGCTCGGCCGCTCGCTCGAGCTGCCGCCCGGGCTCGAGTCGCTCGCCGAGATCGAGCGGGTCGTCACGATCTTCCGCGAGCTGCGCTCGGGTGTCACCGCCGACCAGCGCACGACGGTGAAGTCGCCGTCCGCCACCCTCTCGACGGCCGAGGCGATCTCGGTCATGACCAACGGCCTGTCGCTCGCCGCGCACTTCGGCGACGGGGTCGTGCGGGCCGACGACGTCGCGGCCGGTCTCGTCGGTGCCGTCGTCAAGGACCCCGTCCAGGACCGCATCGTCTGGCAGGAGTACCTCGAGACCGTCGTCAAGGACCGCACCGAGTGGACCGACCTCTACCGCGCGTGCCGCGAGCTGGGCTGAGATGACCGCGAGCAGCGTCAGAGGAGGGCAGGCCCGCGTCGAGGTGCTCGGTGTCCGCCACCACGGGCCGGGCTCCGCGCGCTCCGTCGCCAGGGCCCTCGACGAGCTGCGGCCCGACGCCGTCGTCATCGAGGGGCCACCCGAGCTCGACGCCCTCATCACGCTCGCGTCCGACCCCGACCTCGTGCCGCCGGTGGCCGGCCTCGTCTATGCCGTCGACGAGCCACGGCGGGCGGCGTTCTACCCGTTCGCCGCGTTCTCGCCCGAGTGGGTCGCCCTGCGCTGGTCGCTCGAGCACGGCGTCGACGTCCGCTTCGCCGACCTCCCGGCCACGCACCACCTCGCCGACGACCCGGACGACGGGCCACGCCGCCGGGGCCCGCGAGTCGACCCCATCTCGGCCCTCGCTTCGGCCGCGGGCTACGACGACCCCGAGCGGTGGTGGGAGGACGCCGTCGAGCACCGCCGCACGTCCTCGCTCGCGCACTTCGCCCACCTGCGCGAGGCGATGGAAGGAGTGCGCGGCAGCCTCGAGGTCGATGACGACGCACGTCGAGAGGCCTTCATGCGCAGGGTGATCCGTGCCGAGATGCGAGCCGGCCGCGAGCGCATCGCCGTCGTCTGCGGCGCCTACCACGCCCCCGCGCTCCACCCGCCGTCCTTCCCGCCCGTGAGCCGCGACAACGCCCTGCTCAGCCGGCTGCCCAAGGTCAAGGTCGCCGCCACCTGGGCTCCTTGGAGCTCCGAGCGACTGTCGTATGCCAGTGGCTACGGCGCCGGGGTCCGCTCCCCCGGGTGGTACCACCACCTCTTCGTCACCCCCGACGACGACGTCGTGCCGTCGTGGTTCGTCCGGGTCGCCCGAGCGCTGCGTGGCGAGAACCTCGACGCGTCGACGGCATCGGTCGTCGAGGCGACCCGCCTGGCAGGCGCGCTCGCGGCCGTGCGCGGTCGCCCCTCCGTCGGCCTCGCCGAGCTCACCGACGCCGCCCGGGCCGTGCTCACCGAGGGCTCCGACCTGCCGCTGCGCCTCATCGACCGCACCCTCGTCATCGGGGAGGAGCTCGGCCGGGTGCCGGAGTCGACCCCGATGGTGCCCTTGGCCGGGGACCTCGCCAGGCAGCAGAAGTCGTTGCGGCTCAAGGCGACTGCCGCCTCGACGGCCGTCCAGCTCGACCTGCGTCGCGAGTCGCAGCTGGCCCGTTCGGTGCTGCTGCACCGGCTCGCGGTGCTCGACGTGCCGTGGGGCACTGCGCTCGACGCCGGCCGCACCATGGGCACCTTCAAGGAGGCGTGGGAACTCGAGTGGACCCCCGAGCTCTCCGTCGCCGTCATCGAGGCGAGCCTCTACGGCACGACCGTCCGCAGTGCCGCCGAGGCCCGCATCGCCGAGGAGGCCGCAGAGGCGGCCGACCTCGGTGTGCTCGGCCGGCTCATCGAGCAGTGCCTGCTCGCCGACCTGCCGCAGGGACTGCGCGCCGTCGTCGCCGCGCTCGCCGAGCGCACCGCCCGCCAGCACGACACCCGGGGCCTGCTGGAGACCGTCGAGCCGCTCGCCCGCACCTGCCGCTACGGCGACGTGCGCGGCGTCGACGTCGCCGATGTCTCCCACGTGCTCCAGACCGTCGTCGTGCGGGCGGCGGTGGGGCTGCGCGCCGCCTGCTCGAGCCTCGATGACGACGGCGCAGCCGCGATGCGCACGGCGGTCGAGGCAGCTCATCGCGGTGTGGCCCTCGTCGACCGCGCCGACCTGCGCGACCCGTGGGCCGAGGCACTCGTCGCCGTCGGCCGTGACGAGTCCATCCACGGCGCCGTCGCCGGGCGGGTCAACCGACTGCTGCTCGACGGGAGCCTGCTGACCCACGAGGAGGCCGCCGCACGGCTCAGCCGCCGCCTCTCGCCGGGCACGCCCGCACCGGCGGCGGCGGCCTGGCTCGACGGCTTCCTCGCCGGCGAGGCGTTGCTGCTCATCCACGGCGACGACCTGCTCTCCCTCATCGACGAGTGGCTCGCCGGCGCCACCGAGGAGGCCTTCGAGGACCTCCTTCCGCTCGTGCGCCGCACCTTCTCGCGCTTCCAGCCGGCCGAGCGCCGCCTCATCGGAACCCACCTGCGCGACCTCGCGACGGACCCGGGTGCCGGCGGTGCGCGCGGGCTCCACCCCTCGGCCGCGACGAGCTCCATCGACCTCGACCGGGCCGCGCCTGCCGTGGCGGCGGTCGCCCGGCTGCTGGGACTCGAGGTGGCGTCGTGACGGGCCCGGCGGCATACGACAGCGCGGAGCAGGAGCGCGGGCGCGACCGGCTGACCCGGTGGCGGCTCGTCCTCGGCGGCGAGCAGGCGGACGGCATCGGGGAGGCGGCCACCCTCGACGCCGACGATGTCAAGCGCGACGAGGCGCTGCGCGAGCTCTACGACGGCGAGCGCCGCAGCGGCCTCGGCGCCTCTGCGCCACGGGTTGCCCGCTGGCTCGGCGACATCCGCGGCTACTTCCCGTCATCGGTCGTGCAGGTCATGCAGCACGACGCCATGGATCGCCTCGGGCTCACCCAGCTCCTCCTCGAGCCCGAGCTCATGGAGGCGGTGCAGCCCGACGTGGGCCTCGTCGCGACGCTCGTCGGCCTGGGCCGCGTCATCCCCGAGCGCTCCCGCGCCACGGCGCGAGCGGTCGTCCGCGTGGTCACCGACGAGCTCGAGGCGCGGCTGCGGGCTGAGACGGTCCAGGCGGTGCACGGAGCCCTCAACCGCGCCGCCCGCACCCGCCGCCCCAGGGCCTCAGACATCGACTGGAACCGCACCATCGCGGCCAACCTCAAGCACTACCAACCCGAGCACGGCACGGTCGTGCCCGAACGGCTCGTCGGCCACGCCCGCCGGGCGCAGCGGGTCGAGCGCCGGATCATCCTCTGCATCGACCAGTCCGGGTCGATGGCCGAGTCGGTCGTCTACTCCAGCGTCTTCGGTGCCGTGCTCGCCTCGCTGCGGTCGGTCGACACGCGGCTCGTCGCCTTCGACACGGCGGTCGTCGACCTCACCGACGAGCTCGACGACCCCGTCGACGTCCTCTTCGGCGTGCAGCTCGGCGGGGGCACCGACATCAACCGGGCGCTCGCCTACTGCGAGGGGCTCATCGAGCAGCCCGGCGAGACCATCCTCGTGCTCATCAGCGACCTCTACGAGGGCGGCATCGCCGAGGAGATGGTGCGGCGGGCGGCATCGATCGTCGGGTCGGGCGCGACGATGGTCGCCCTGCTCGCGCTGAGCGACTCGGGCCGCCCGAGCTTCGACGCCGACCACGCGGCAGCCCTCGCGGCCGTCGGCGTGCCGGCCTTCGCCTGCACGCCCGACCGCTTCCCCGACCTCATGGCGACCGCCATCGAGAAGCGCGACATCACCGCCTGGGCCGCGGCCCACGACATCGTCACGACCCACGAGTCCGAGCCGCCTACCTGACGGCAGCCACGGCCTCGATCTCGACGAGCTGGCCGGGGTAGCCGAGGACGGTGACCCCGTGCAGGGTGCTCGGCACCTCGTGCTCGCCGAAGGCGTCGTGGACGACGTCCCACGCCGTCACGAGGTCGGCGCGGACCGTCGTCGCGACGAGCACGCGCGTGTAGGCGACGTCCTCGAGGGTCGCGCCCGCGGACTCCAGGGCGGTGACGAGGTTGGCGACGCACTGCCGGGCCTGGGCGGCGATGTCACCCGGCGCGACGGTCGCGCCGGCCTCGTCGAGCGGGCACGCGCCCGCCGCGAAGACGAGGCGGGCGCCGGCGTCGACGGACGCGGCATACGCGTAGGGAGCGGTGTCGGTGAGCGCGTCCGACCGGACGAGCCGGACGGCACTGCGGGGTCGGTCCATGTGCCGACGGTAGTGCGTCCACGTGGAGCGACACGGGCACCGGCGGCATACTCGCGGCATGCAGCTGCACCCCGAGGAGACCGAGGCCGGGCCCTGGCGCCGCGTCGACGACGCCGAGCTCCCCGCGCTCGTCGCGCCCCTGCTCTCCGGCGGGCGCGGCGTGCTGCTCGTCGACGGCCGCTCGGGCAGCGGCAAGTCCACCATCTCGGCCCGGCTGGCTGACCTGCTCGGCGGGGCGGTCGTGCACAGCGACGACCTGGCCTGGCACCACGACGCGTTCGCCTGGGACGACCTCGCACGCGACCACGTCATCGAGCCCTGGCGCCGCGGCGAGAGCGTCGACTACCGCCCGCCGGGCTGGGTGGTCAAGGGCCGCGAGGGCGCGGTGACGGTGCCCGCCGACGTATGCGTCCTCGTCCTCGAGGGGGTCGGTGCGGGTCGCGCGGCGCTGGCCACTCAGGCGGACGCGGTGGTGTGGGTGCAGTCCGACCGGGCGGAGGCCCGCGAGCGCGGGCTGCGGCGGGACGTCGAGCTCGGCCGCACCCCGGAGGAGGCGGAGCGCTTCTGGGACGAGTGGATGGCGGCGGAGGAGCCGTTCCTCGCCGCCGACCGGCCGTGGGAGCGCGCCGACCTCGTCGTCAGGTCCAGCCCGGACGCATGGGCGCCCGGCTGCACGACCGTGGCGCTGAGGCGCAGGGGCCGCTGAGTGAACGGGCGGCAGGCGGGGTATCCCCTCGGCGTGACGGCGACGGGGACGCGACGTGACGGCCGCCGCGCCCCGTGGGCGGCGCGATGACGAGCGCCTCGCTCGCTCGCACGGCGACGGCGGTGTCGAGACGCTCGCTGCCCCGGCCGCCCCGGAAGGTCTTCGTCGCGGTGGTCGTCCTCGGCGCGTGCGTGCTGACCCGGGGGTTCAGCCAGGCCGTGACGCCCTTCATCCGCCACGACGACTGGCCCTACCTCGTGCCGGCCAACACCCCGGGCGTGACATCCGTGGCGGAGCACGACCTCTACGAGGGGCGCTGGCTCAACACGCTGTGGTGGGCGGTCATCGGCCAGCACGGCACGCCGACGTCGGCGTCACTGACGTATGCCGTCGCGTACGCCCTCGTCGTCGCCGGCATGTGGCGCGTGCTGCACCTCTCCGGCATCCGGCCGCGGCCGGCCGTCGACGCCCTCCTCGGAGTCGCCCTCTTCGCCTCGGCCGTCTGGGTGCAGCTGCTCTACTGGCCGGGCGCGCTGACGCCGTCGGTGGTCGTGGCGGCGGTGGCGCTGTGGACCCTGCCCTGGGCGGCGCACTCGCGCTGGCGCCTCGGAGTCTGGCTCGTCGTCGGCGAGGCGTGCGCGGTGCTCACCTACCCGCCCGTCGGTGTGCTGCTCGTGCTCTTCGCCGTGGTGCTGCTGCGCGAGGCCCGCTGGCGTGCAGTGCTCGCCGTCATCACCGGCTGGGGGGCTGGCTTCGCCCTGGGGGTGGCGACGGCCTACACCCTCAACTGGATCGACTACGGCTACTTCGGCATCAAGATCGCCTACTGGCGCGACCCCAACCCGCTGACCTCGCTCGGGGCGCTCGCGACCAACCTCGGCCGGTGGGCCGAGGCCGCGGGCACGCTCTGGGCCTCGCAGTGGTGGGTCGCGGTCGTGGGGGTCGTCGCCGTCGTCCTCGGCCTGAGAGACGTCGTCGTGCGGACTCGGATGCAACGGCTCGTCGTGGCGCTCTCGGTGGCCGGTGGGCTGGACGCCGCCCTGGCGCTCGTCACGGGTGTCGTCACGGAGAACCGCGGTCAGCTGTGGAGCTGGTACGTCGGGGTGCTCCCGGTGGCCCTCCTGCTCATGGACCGGGGTGCGCGGCAGCCGGAGGAGGCGCTCGCCCCTCGCTCGCGGACCCTCGACCGGGTCGCGACGGCCGCGCTCGTCGTGCTCGCCGTGGGCGGGGTGCTCGCGTGGCGCACGGACGTCGGCGAGCACCAGGCGACGCGGGCGCAGTATGCCGCGATCGCCGAGGCCGCCACCCGTGTCGGCCCCGACGGGCAACGTCCGTTCGTCGTCATCTACATGGAGCCGACCCTGCGCCACAGCCGTGAAGGAGGGATCATGGCCGGAACGATGCGCATGGCCGTCCGCGCCGACCAGGACGGCCTGCTGCCCGTCTGGTGCGCGCCCGACGAGTGTGCCCAGATGATCGCGCGCGCATCAGGACCGGTCATCGATCTCGGTCGGGTCGGCTCCCGGCCACACGTCGTCGGCGTGATCGTCCCGAACCCCCCGGCGTGGATCTACTGACGACACGGACGTCCGTGTCACATTCGCCCCGCCAGGACCGTCAGCATGACAACGGACCACCGGAGAAGGAGAGAGCGATGAAGACGATGACCTGCCGGGCCCTCGGAGGCCCCTGCGACCTCGCGCACGAGGGTGCGACCGCCGACGACGTCATCAAGGCCCAGGACCAGCACCTCAAGGACGCGGAGAAGGCCGGCGACCGGGCGCACCAGCCGGCCCGTGACGCGATGAAGAGGCGCTGGCGCCACCCGCGCCAGTCGATGGCCTGGTACCGCGAGACCAAGGAGGCCTTCGCCGCCCTCCCGGACAGCTGAACACCTGGCGATACTGCGCTTGGCAGCGGTGTCAGGCTGCCCGCACGACTGATCGAAAGAGCAATCCGCCCCCACGAGCGCGCACCTCCCTCCGCACGCTCCCGGGCGGATTGCTCTTTCGATCAGGCGCCTCGCCAGAATCCGCTGCCATGTCTACTCGCGGGTCAGCGCCTCGGAGTGGAAGGCTGCGGGTGTGGCGTGACGAGCGCCACTCGCCCTGACGGGCGCTGGCACGACGAAGGAGACCCGCTCGATGATCTCGCGCATCGCAATCGTCAACCGCGGTGAGGCCGCCATGCGCCTCATCCACGCCGTACGCGACCTCAATGCTGCCGCCGGCCCCGACGGCCACCGCATCGAGACGATCGCCCTGCACACGGAGGGCGAGCGGCGGGCGATGTTCGTGCGCGAGAGCGACCACGCCTACGACCTCGGGCCGGCCTCCGCGCGGCCCTACCTCGACCACGCGGTGCTCGAGCGCGCGCTGCGCGAGACGGGGGCCGACGCGGCGTGGGTCGGCTGGGGCTTCGTCGCCGAGGACCCCTCCTTCGCCGAGCTCTGCGAGCGCATCGGCGTCACCTTCATCGGCCCGAGCCCCGAGGCGATGCGCAAGCTCGGTGACAAGATCGGCAGCAAGCTCATCGCCGAGGAGGTGGGCGTCCCGGTCGCACCGTGGAGTCGCGGCGGCGTCGACACGCTCGAGGACGCCAAGGCCGCAGCCGCGCGCATCGGCTACCCCCTCATGCTCAAGGCGACCGCAGGCGGTGGCGGCCGCGGCATCCGCCGCGTCGACTCCGACGCCGACCTCACCGACGCCTACGAGCGCACCCGCGACGAGGCCGAGCGCGCCTTCGGCTCGGGCATCGTCTTCCTCGAGAAGCTCGTCACCGGTGCCCGCCACATCGAGGTGCAGGTCATCGCCGACGGTCAGGGCAGCGCCTGGGCCGTCGGCGTGCGCGACTGCTCCGTGCAGCGGCGCAACCAGAAGGTCATCGAGGAGTCCGCCTCGCCCGTGCTCGGCCCCGAGCAGGAGCAGGAGGTGCGCACGAGCGCGGAGCGTCTCGCGATCGCGGTCGGCTATGCCGGCGCCGGCACCGTCGAGTTCCTCTACCACCCGGGCGAGCGGTTCTTCGCCTTCCTCGAGGTCAACACCCGCCTCCAGGTCGAGCACCCGATCACCGAGGTCGTCACCGACACAGACCTCGTCAAGCTCCAGATCCACGTCGCGAACGGCGGCCGCCTCGACGACCTGCCGGACGGGCGCCCCACCGAGCGCGGCCACGCCGTCGAGGCCCGCCTCAACGCCGAGGACCCCGACCGCGACTTCGCCCCGTCGCCCGGGCGCATCGAGCTGCTGAACTTCCCGTCCGGCCCCGGCATCCGGGTCGACACCGGCGTCGGGGAGGGCGACTCGATCCCGGCCGACTTCGACTCGATGATCGCCAAGATCATCGCCCACGGTCGCGACCGTGACGAGGCCCTCGCCCGTCTGCGCCGGGCCCTGTCCGAGACGACCGTGGTCATCAACGGCGGCGCGACGAACAAGAGCTTCATCCTCGACCTGCTCGACCAGCCCGAGATCATCGACGGCTCAGCCGACACCGGCTGGATCGACCGGGTGCGCGGCGAGGGCCGGCTCGTCTCGCACCGCCACTCCGGCGTCGCCCTCGTCGCCGCCGGCATCGAGGCCTACGAGGACGCCGAGGCCATCGAGCGGGCCCGCCTCTTCGAATCCGCCCGCGGCGGGCGCCCGCAGGTGCAGCACGCGGTCGGCCGCGCCATCGACCTCAAGCTGCGCGGCACGGCATACAAGGTCATGGTGCTGCGCACCGCGTCCGACCGCTACCGCGTGTCGATCCAGAACGGCGGCGAGGCCCACGTCGTCGACGCGTCCATCGACCGCATCGACGACTACGCCGGGCGGATCACCGTCGAGGGTCGGGCCCACCGCCTCATCACCGCCACCCACGGACCCGTGCACCTCGTCGAGGTCGACGGCATCACGCACCGCGTCTCGCGCGACGAGGGTGGGGTCGTGCGCTCACCCGCACCCGCCCTCGTCGTCGCCACGCCCGTCGAGGTCGGTGCGGAGGTCGCCGCCGGCGCTCCCGTGCTCGTGCTCGAGTCGATGAAGATGGAGACGGTGCTGCCGGCGCCCTTCGCGGCGCGCGTGCGCGAGCTGCTCGTCGCGGTCGGCAGCCAGGTCGAGACCGGCGCGCCCCTCGTGCGGCTCGAGCCGACGGGTGACGGGGACGAGGTGGCCGAGGCCGCCGCGACGGAGTCGGTCGACCTCGACCTGCCCGACTCCACCGGGCACACGGCCACGGCCCGCGAGCGGGCCGACCGCCGCATCGGCGACCTGTCGGCGAGCGTGCTCGGCTTCGACGCCGACCCCGCCGGTGACCGGCGCCAGCTCTCCTCCTACCTCGCCGCGCGCGACGAGCTCGCCGCCGAGGGTCACGTGCCGCTCGCCGAGGAGATCTCGGTGCTCGAGCTCGTCGCCGACTTCGCCGAGCTGAGCCGCAACCGTCCCGTCGAGCAGGAGCGGCACACCGAGCTGCTCGTGCACAGCCCCAAGGAGCACTTCCACACCTACCTCCAGAGCCTCGACGCCGACCGCGCCGCGCTGCCCGACGAGTTCCGCGACAAGCTCGCCCGCGTGCTGCGCCACTACGGCGTCGAGGACTTCGAGCGCACGCCGCAGCTCGAGGAGGCCGTCTTCCGCATCTTCCTCGCCCAGCAGCGTTCGGCCCCGGAGATCAACCTCGCCACCTCGATCCTGCAGCGCTGGCTCGGCGAGCCCGCTCCCGCGGAGCAGGAGGCCGCCGCGGCACGCGACGCCCTCGACCGGCTCGTCGTCGCGACCCAGCTGCGCTTCCCCGTCGTCGGCGACCTCGCGCGCAGCGTGCGCTTCCGCTGGTTCGACCAGCCGCTCGTCGACCAGGAGCGCGCCAGCGTCCTCGACGGCGTCGGCGACCGCCTCGCTGCCCTCGCAGCCGAGCCCGACGCCCCCGACCACGCGGCCCGGGTCGACGAGCTCGCCTCGATCCCCGAGCAGATCGTGCGCTTCCTCGCCGACCGGCTGCACTCGGCGCCGGGCGGGGGCCTGCCCGAGCACGAGCCGATGCTCGAGGTGCTCATCAGGCGGCACTACCGCGAGCACGAGCTGCACGGCCTGCACACCTTCGCCGCCGGTGGCCGGCCCTTCGCCGTCGCCGACTACACCCTCGACGACCGCCCCACGCACCTCACCTCGACGATCGGCTCGGTGGCCGAGCTCGAGCCGGGCAGCGCCCTCGACACGGCCGTGTCGGCCGACGTCTGGGCCAGGGTCGAGGGGCACCAGTCCGTCGTCGACCTCTATCTCAGCTGGCCCGACGAGCCGGAGTCGCCCGACGAGGCGAGCGCCCGCCTCGCCGAGCTGCTCGAAGCCCTGCCCTTCACGCAGGACGTGCGCCGGGTGGCGGTCGCCACCTCGCCGGGCCACGGGCGCCCGATCTCCTACTTCACCTTCCGGCCGACCGCGGGCGCCCTCGTCGAGGACCGTCTCGTGCGCGGCGTGCACCCCATGGTCGGGCGCCGGCTCAACCTCTGGCGGCTCACGGCCTTCGACGTGACCCGGCTCGAGGCGCCCGAGGACGTCCTGCTCTACGAGTGCGTCGCCCGGGACAACAAGGACGACCGTCGCCTCGTCGCCCTCGCCCAGGTGCGCCAGGTTGTCGTCGTGCGCGACGACGAGGGCCACGTCACCGGCCTGCCCCACGTCGAGCGCGCCATCGCCAACTGCCTCGAGGCCATCCGTCGGGTGCGGTCGAGCCGCGGTGCCCGCGCCTCGAAGCTCGACATGAACCACGTGTGGGTCCAGATCTGGCCGACGATCGAGGCCGACCTCGGCCAGCTCACGGCCCTCCAGACCCGCATCGCGCCGCTCACCGCCGGTGCCGGCATCGAGGAGGTGCTCGTGCAGGCCAACGTGACGACCGACCCCGGCGAGGCCCCCCTGCCGATCGCGGGCCGCTTCTTCTACCAGCCCGGCTCGGGTGTCGTCGGCACGGTCGGGGCTCCGCCGACCGAGCGGCTCAAGCCGCTCGACGACTACGCCTCGAAGGTCGTGCGGGCGCGGCGTCGCGGCCTCGTCTACCCCTACGAGCTCCAGTCGATGATCGCGGGCGACGGCGGCACCGTCGTCGAGCACGACCTCGACGACTCGGGCGCACTCGTGCCCGTCGACCGCCCGCTCGGCCTCAACAAGGCCGGCATCATCGTCGCGGTCGTCAGCTCGCCGACGGTGCGCCACCCCGAGGGCGTCACCCGTGTCGTCCTCAGCGGCGACCCGCTGCGCTCGCTGGGCTCGGTCGCCGAGGCCGAGTGCGCCCGCGTCATCGCGGCGATCGACCTCGCCGAGCAGATGCAGGTGCCGCTCGAGTGGTACTCCCTCTCGGCCGGCGCCCGCATCTCGATGGACTCCGGCACCGAGAACATGGACTGGGTGGCGCGTGCCCTCAAGCGCATCATCGAGTTCACGCAGGCCGGCGGCGAGATCAACATCGTCGTGGCGGGCATCAACGTCGGCGCCCAGCCCTACTGGAACGCCGAGGCCACGATGCTCATGCACACCAAGGGCATCCTCGTCATGACCCCCGACAGCGCCATGGTGCTCACGGGCAAGCAGTCGCTCGACTTCTCGGGCGGCGTGTCGGCCGAGGACAACTTCGGCATCGGCGGCTACGACCGCGTCATGGGCCCCAACGGCCAGGCGCAGTACTGGGCCAAGGACCTCGCGGGCGCCCACGCCATCCTCATGGCGCACTACGAGCACGCCTACATCGCGCCGGGCGAGTCCGGCCCGCGCCGCGTCAGCACCTCCGACCCCGTCGACCGCGACGTCACCCTCTCGCCGCACTCCGCGCCGGGCTCGGACTTCACGACGGTCGGCGAGATCTTCTCGAGCGCGACGAACCCCGACCGCAAGAAGCCCTTCGACATCCGCACCGTGATGCGCGCCGTCAGCGACGCCGACCACGAGCCCCTCGAGCGGTGGGCCGGCATGGCCGACGCCGAGACGGCCGTCGTGCAGGATGCCCACGTCGGCGGCATCCCGGTCTGCATGATCGGCATCGAGTCCAAGACGGTGGCCCGTCGCGGCTTCCCGCCCACCGACGGCCCCGACACCTACACGGCCGGCACGCTCTTCCCCCGGTCGAGCAAGAAGGTCGCCCGGGCGATCAACGCCGCGAGCGGCAACCGGCCTCTCGTCGTGCTCGCCAACCTGTCGGGCTTCGACGGCTCACCGGAGTCGATGCGTGCCCTGCAGCTCGAGTACGGCGCCGAGATCGGCCGGGCCATCGTCAACTTCGACGGCCCGATCGTCTTCACCGTGATCTCCCGCTACCACGGCGGCGCCTTCGTCGTCTTCTCCAAGACGCTCAACCCGCGCATGACGGTCCTGGCCGTCGAGGGGTCCTTCGCGTCGGTGCTCGGCGGCGCTCCCGCCGCGGCCGTGGTCTTCGCGCGCGACGTCGACGCCCGCACGACGGCCGACCCCCGGGTCGCCGAGCTCGAGAGCCAGCTGGCCTCGGCGTCCGGCGTCGAGCGGGCCCGTCTCGCAACGGAGCTCGCGGAGGTGCGCAGCGCAGTGCGCTCCGAGAAGCTCGGTCAGGTTGCCGCGGAGTTCGACTCGGTGCACAGCATCCAGCGCGCCGTGACCGTCGGCTCCGTCGACGCGGTCATCGCGCCCCAGGAGATCCGCCCGCGCATCATCGCCGCGCTCGAGGAGGGCCTGCAGGGCTGACCGACGACACAGCCCGCGTATGCCGCCCGACGGGGTGGGCGGCATACGCGGGCTGTCGTCGTGCCGCGGGGCCGTGTGCCACCCGGAGGGGAGAGCAGCACACGGCCCCGCGGTGACGCCGCCCCGTGGAGGGAGAGGCGGCGTCGCGGGGGCACCCTCGGTCAGGGACGTCCGGTGGGGTGCGTCGTGGGGGGCACGGTCGCCGGCTTGCCCGTGGGGGTGGTCGTCGGCTTCTGGGAGGGCACGGTCGGGGGCACGGTCGCCGGCTTGCCCGTCGGCACGGTGGTCGGCTTGCCGGTGGGCACCGAGGTGGGCTTGCCCGTGGGGTGGTCGGCCGGCTTGCCCGCCGAGTCGCCGACCGGCGGCAGCGCTGCGCACCAGGCGTCGACCTTGTCGGCGCCGCCGGCGGCCGCCGCGAGGTTGACGAAGGCGGGAGCCTGCGCGGCCTTGCCCTTGTCAGCGACGTGCGACCACGCCGTGCAGAGCCCGTGGGCGGCGGCGCCCGAGGCAACCGGGCCGACCGCGGTCGCCGTCGCAGTGCCGGACGGCGTGCCCGTGGCGCCCTGCGCGTGGGCGGCATCGTCGGCTCCGACCGAGGTGGGGCTCGCGGCCGCGCTCGAGTGCGCGTCGGGCGTGGCTGCCGGGGCGCTGGCCGTCACGTAGGCGACCGTGGCCACGCCACCGACGCCGACCGCGAGGGCGGCGAGGGTGGCTCCGAGCTTGGCGCCCGCAAGGGTGAAGATCATCGATGCTCTCCTGGAGGAGTGGGGAGGGGACGTGACCTGGGCAGCCCGGAACGACCGGATGGCACCGTCGAGGCCGTGGAGCTCGCGCTCGTCGGCAGGTGCCGTGAGGGCCCGGAGGAGGGGGGTCAGGGCCGGATCGTCGATGGGGTCTGCGCTCATGTCACCTCCCGAAGCGCTCGGGAGTCGCTGCG
Organism: Humibacillus xanthopallidus; assembly: GCF_006716675.1. Classification (GTDB taxonomy): domain Bacteria; phylum Actinomycetota; class Actinomycetes; order Actinomycetales; family Dermatophilaceae; genus Humibacillus; species Humibacillus xanthopallidus_B. Next base: position 1,559,463 of record NZ_VFPM01000001.1, read on the forward strand.
CGTTACACCTTGCTCGGACATGATCTTCGCGAGGCTCTGCAACCCTCGGTGCGCGGCGACGCGGACGGCTCCGGGCGAGCGCCCGACGAGCTCCGCGACCTCGGTGACAGACAGGCCCACGACGACACGCAGGAGCACGACCTCGGCCTGCAGCGCCGGCAGCCGGCGCACGATCTGGATGGCCTCTGCGCTCGAGAGGGATTCGATGACGAGATCGGCGCAGTCGGGTTCGACAGGGGTCACCCACGAGCTGGATCGGTCTCGCCACTGGGCGCGTGCTGACCGGGTGCGTTGGCGCCCCGCATCAACGGCTCGACGCCGCGCGGTGGTGAAGACCCAGGCACGCCAAGCGGTTTCGTCACCGCGAAAGTCCGCGAGCCCCTTGACCACTGTCAGCCAGGTCTCTGACGCGACCTCGTCGGCCGACTCGCCCGCGAGGCTGAGGTAGCGCAGCAGGGCGGGGTTGAGGTCACGCCACAGCACGGCGAAGGCGGACTCGTCACCGGTGCGCGCCCGGGCGAGAAGACGCTCGAACTCCTCGCCGATCACCGGGCAAGTGTGGACTGTCGCGGGCGGTGTGTGGGGTTTTGCGGCCCTGAGAATTTCCTGTCAGCCCGCTGAGGGGATGCGCAGGGAGGTGAGACCCCCGAGGTCGAGCCAGACCGCGTCAGGGGTGCGCACGATGCGCAGCAGCACGTCGTCGCACCCCGGGCAGCGGCCGACGAGCCCTGGCTGCGGCCCGTGGACGCGCAGCGTCGCGATCGCGGAGCTCGCACCGCAGCCGCGGCACCGCCCGACAGCGGTCGTGATGTCGACCGCGAACACCTCGGAGAGCGGCCCGGCGAGCACGTTGCCGTCGAGACCTGCTCCGCCCACCGGCTCCTCACCGCTGTCCTTGTCCTGCATCGCTGCCTCCTTCATGAGCCACTCGGCCCGAAGCGCTCGGTCCGGATGCGCGCCGGGTCGTGGCCCGCCGCCGCGAGGATGGTGGCCGCCGCCTCGACGAAGCCAGTGGGGCCGCAGACGTAACAGGTGGGCGCGTCGGCCGGCCCCCAGCCGGCGGCGTCCAGGTCGGCTGCGCGCAGCCGTCCCGGTGGCCGCTCGTCGCCATCGTCTTCACCCGCCCCGCGGCGTGTGAAGACGTAGCGGACGTCGACGCCCTCAGCCCTGCCGAGGGCGTCGAGCTCCGCGCGGTAGATGACGTCGTCGGGCTGACGTACGGAGTAGACGAGACGGAACGGCGGCCCGTCGGCAGGGCGCGCCCGCAGCATGGCCATGAGGGGCACGACACCCGACCCTCCCGCGACGAGCAGCACCGGACCGGGCTGCTCCGGTCGCCAGACGAACCAGCCACCCACCGGGCCGCGCAGGAGCGCGGCGTCGCCCAGCTGGAGGTCGTCGCAGAGGAAGGTCGAGACCTCCCCGTCGGGCACCCGCTGCACGGTCACCTCGACCCGGTCGCCCTCGGCCGGGGCGGACAGCGAGTAGCTGCGCGTTGCGGTGTAGCCGTCGTCGGCCGTGAGGCGCAGGTCGACGTGCTGCCCGGGCAGGTGTCCCGGCCAGTCGGCCACCTCGAGCACGAGCGTCGACGCGCTCGCGGTCTCGACCCGCCGCTCGAGCAGGCGCGCCGGTCGCCAGGCGCGGCGGGCGCTCAGTCCCCCTGGTATCGCTGCTCGCGCCATGGGTCTCCGTAGTCGTGGTAGCCGAGCTGCTCCCAGAAGCCCGGCGTGTCCTCGAGCACCAGCTCGATGCCGTGCACCCACTTGGCCGACTTCCAGAAGTAGAGGTGCGGCACGAGCAGCCGCGCCGGGCCGCCGTGCTCCGGGTGGAGGTCGTCACCCTCGAACTCGTAGGCGACCCAAGCCTTTCCGTCGAGCAGGTCCTCGAGGGGGAGATTCGTCGTGTAGCCGCCGTAGCTGTGCACCAGGGCGTAGTCGGCAGCGGTCTCGACATCGGCGAGGATCGTGTCGAGCGAGACACCGCGCCACGTGGTGTCGAGCTTGGACCAGCTCGTCACACAGTGGATGTCGACCGTGGGCTCGTCGGCAGCCAGCGCCATGAGCTCGGCCCACGACCACGTGTGCCGGGTGCCCTCCTCCGTGGCGACCCACAGCTCCCACTCGTCGAGGGGTATGCGTGGGGTCGGCCCCGCGGACAGCACGGGGAAGTCGCCGGTCAGGTGCTGCCCCGGAGGCAACCGGCCGTCGTCGTCACGGCGCCGGCCGTGGAAGCCTCTCGTCACGAAACTCATGCGCTCTCCTGGGTCGGCCGTCGCGGAGCGGACTCGGTGACCAGTATTCAGGTCGGCTGCCGTCATGGCGAGGCCCGCGTGGCCCTCAGCCGGCGATCACGGCATACGTGAGGACGGCACTCACCGCGGCCCACACGGTGAGCCCGACCGCGTTGACCCACGGGTGGTAGGTGAGCACGGCGACGAACTCGCGTAGGAAGGCACTGGGGACGAAGTACCACGCGGTGCGCGCGCCGCTGACGTCGGCGTCGATCCCCAGACGCCGGCAGATGAGCGCGGCGCGGCCCACGTGGTAGCCGCTCGTGATGACGCGCAGGTGCCCGGTGATGCCGGCCTCCTCGAGCAGCGCCCGCGAGAGCAGGAGGTTCTCCTCCGTCGAGGTCGCCTCGTCCTCCGTCACGACGTCGTGCTCGTCGAGCCCCCGCTCCAGCAGGTATGCCGTCATGGCCGCCCCCTCGGACGTGGGCTCGTCCTCGCCCTGGCCACCGCTCGGCACGAGGGGCGGTCGTCGCCCGTGGAGCTCCTCGACGCGGCGGAGCGCGATCGCGGCGTCGAGGCGCCGGGCCAGCAGGCGCGGGATGCGGCCGTCGACGAGACCGGACCCGAGCACGACGATCGCCGCCGGCGTCGGCCGCTTGCGGCGCCTCAGGTAGTCGAGGCAGTAGAGGACGTAGCTGACGAGCGAGAGCGCCGGGTAGCCCGGCAGCAGCAGGATGACGATGCCGATGACGGCGACCGTCGTCGGGCCGGAGAGGAAGAGCGTGACGCCGATGACGGTCGCGACGATCATGCCGAGGCCGAGCAGCAGGGAGAGGAGGTTGCTCAGGCTGCGTCCCTCACGGCGCACCATGCGCAACCCGTTGACCAGCAGGAGCAGGCCGAGCACCACGGCGCTCAGCCACGGCAGGGCGAGCAGGACGACGCCGTCCTCGTGACGCTCCACCCCGAGCCGATCCGCGACCTCGCCCGCGACCAGGTCGACCGCCGACCACACGGCGACGAGGAGGAAGACCCCGTTGCGCCATCGCCGGGGCTCGGTGCGTGACGACACGGCGTAGAGGACCAGGCCCAGGGCGATGATCGCGGCGTGGACGAGCAGTCTCATTCCTCGGCCGCCGCCATCTCGTGCACCCCCGTCGCGCCGCGCGGGCGCGCGAGCTCGCCACCACTATGCCCGTTCTGCGTTCCAGCCCCACGACCGGGGCGCCGGGCGTCGCGGCACTGTCCGGACCGGGCCGGGCCGGGCCGGGCGGCGGCTGCCGGCAAGTGGCGTCGCCTCAGGCGAGCGCGGTGACGAGGAACCAGCCGGCGCTGCCGGCGACGAGGCCCGCCGCGAGGCTCCCCACGGCATTCAGGGCGGCAGTGCCCACCGACCCCTCCTCGAGGAGGCGCACGGTCTCGAAGCCGAACGTCGAGAAGGTCGTCAGGGCGCCGCAGATGCCGGTGCCGATGAAGGCGACCGCAGCCGCGGGCAGGGCGCCTGTCGATGCCGCGCCGAGCACGGCGCCGAGCACGAGCGAGCCGGCGATGTTGACCGTGAAGGTGCCCCACGGGAAGAGGCTGTCGTGGCGGGACTGGATGAGCAAGTCGGTGAGGTAGCGCAGGGGAGCACCGATGACACCACCCGCGAGCACGAGCAGCAGCGTCACGAGGTCCCCTCCCGGCGAGCGCGGCCGCTGCGCGACGCTGCGGCCGCAGCGCGCCCCACGAGGATGCCCAGCCACACCGCCACCAGCCCGACGAGCAGGGTGGCGAAGAGGTAGAGGAGAGCAACGGGCAGCCGTCCCGCGGCGAGGAGCGCACGGGTGTCGAGCATGTACGTCGAGAAGGTCGTGAAGCCGCCGAGGACGCCGACCCCGAGGAAGGGCCGGACGTAGCGGCGCGGAGGCCAGACGTCGTTGACGAAGACCATGAGCAGGCCGAGGAGGAAGCCGCCCACGACGTTGACGGTGAAGGTCGACCACGCGATCTCGGACGGGGCGTGCGGCAGCAGCACCCCGGCCCCGTAGCGCGCCGCGCTCCCGAGCGCGCCGCCCACGGCGATGACGGCGAGGATGTCCCAGCGCTCCCGGATGATGCTCGATGCGTGACGGACCGGCGACATCCGGCTCGCCACGTCAGGGTCGACTGGCATCGCGGCACCGCTGGAACCGGCGCCCACGGGACCAGAATCTGTTGGCATGCATGCTCCTACCACTCGGGTAGGGACTGTTGGCGACCCTCGTCGCGGTTGTCGGCGAGCCCCACCGCCATCACGCCCTAGGGTACCGACGGCCCTCCTCAGGGCACGGCATACGCGCTGTCGCGGACGTCGGTGACGTCGGTGACGTCGGTGACGAGCATGTGCCCGGGGGCGTGGGTGATGGCGAGCTCGGGGCGCGACTCCATGACGACCGCCTGCGGGGTGACGCCGCAGGCCCAGAAGACGGGCACGTCGCCCTCCTCGATCACCGGAGGGTCGCCGAAGTCGGGGCTCGCGAGGTCGGCGATGCCGAGGTCCGACGGGTCGCCGACGTGGACCGGGCCACCGTGGGCCGCAGGGTAGCGGGACGTCACGCGAACGGCGTCGGCCACGCGCGCCCGCGGGATCGCACGCATCGAGACGACGAGTGGCCCGGAGAGCCGACCCGCCGGCCAGCACCGGGTCGTCGTGACATACATCGGCGCGGTGCGCCCGGCCGTGAGGTGTCGCACCGGCACCCCGGCATCGAGCAGGGGATGCTCGGCGGTGAGCGAGCAGCCGACGATGAAGGTGACGAGGTCGTCGCGCCAGTGCTCGCGGGCGTCGGTCACCTCCGCGACGAGCTCGCCGTGCTCGAAGATGCGGTAGAGCGGGATGTCGGTGCGGATGTCCGCGTGCGACGCGAGGTCGGCACCGCCGAGCACCCCGCCACGCGTCTCACCCGCATCGAGGACGTCGAGGATCGGGCACGGCTTGGGGTTGCGCTGGGCGAAGAGCATCATGTCGAAGGCGAGCACCTGGGGCACGGCGATGATGTTGGCCTGGGCGTGGCCGGCGCACCACCCAGTCGTCGGCGCCCGCAGACCGGCGGCGAAGAGCGTCCGCGCCTCGCTGGGCGACAGCGCCGCGGGGTCGTGCGGCAGGAGTGGCGTCGTGGGGGTCAGCGACGTCGGATCCCTCTTGGTATCAGTGGAGCTCGTCATCTCTGCTCCCATCGGAACCGCACCTGTTGACCCGGCTGCAGCTGGGCCGCTCGGTCGACGTCGGCCGTCCGCACGACGCCGATCACCGGGTAGCCCCCCGTGACGGGATGGTCGTTGAGGAAGAGCACCGGCTGGCCGTTGGGCGGCACCTGGATCGCGCCGCGCACCATGCCCTCGCTCGGCAGCTCCGCGTCGCTCCAGCGCGTATGCCGTTCGATCGGGTCGCCGTCGAGGCGAATCCCCTTGCGGTCGCTGCGTCCCGAGACGCACCACGGCGTCTGGGCGAGCGCCTCTGGCCGGGCGAACCAGTCCCTGCGCGGACCCGGCAGGACGGCGAGCTCGACCGGGCCGCCGGACGGGGGTGGCACAGCGGCGACGTCGACGTGCGGGAAGCCCTCCGTGCTGCGGCCGATCTCGAGCGTCTGGCCGGCCCGCAGCGGCTCCGGTCCGAGCCCCGACATCGTGTCGGACGCGAGCGACCCGAGCACCCCCGGCATCGCCAGCCCACCGCGGAAGGACACGTAGGTGCGCAGCCCGCTGGACGGCATACCGAGGGCGAGCTCCTGGCCGTCACGGATCGCGAAGGGTGCGGCGTGCGGGACCGGCCGCCCCCCGACCCGGGCCGGTGCGTGGGCGCCCGTGAGGCAGGCGAGCAGGTCGCCCGAAGCCCGGAGGCGCAGCCCGCCGAAGGTCACCTCGAGCGCCGCGACCCCGCGGACGTTGCCGAGGAGGCGTCCGCCGAGGAGGTAGGCGCCGACGTCCGCCGCGCCGGAGCGCCCGACACCGACAGCCAGGTGGCCGACCCGTCCCAGGTCCTGCACGAGCGTCAGCGGGCCGGGCTCGATGATCTCGACGCGGCGCGTCATCGCCGTGCCTCGACGAAGCGGACGGTCGTGCCGGGTGCGAGCAGGGCGGGCGGCTGTCGGTCGGCGTCCCACAGGACGACGTGGGTGGTGCCGATGAGCTGCCAGCCGCCCGGCGACTCGCGCGGGTAGATGCCACTGAACTCGCCCGCGAGACCGACGGATCCGGCCGGCACCCTCGTGCGGGGCTCCGCACGTCGAGCGACGGTGAGGCGCGGGTCACCACCGACGAGGTAGGCGAAGCCGGGCGCGAAGCCGCCGAAGCCCACCCTCCAGTCCGCGCCCGTGTGCGCGGCGACGACCTCGTCGGGAGCCAGGCCGGTGAGGGCGCCGACCTCGGCGAGATCGGGCCCGTCGTAGACGACGGGGATCTCTACGAGGCGCTGACCCGAGGTCGCGGCGCCGACGCTCGCGGTGCGTGCAGCGTCGACGATCACCCGACCCAGCTCGTCGAGGTCCGTCGTCGGGCGCGCGACGACGAGGAGCGTGCGGGCAGCGGGCACGAGGTCGTCGACATCGGCCCAGATGCCGGTGCCGGCGTGGGCGAGGGGAGCGAGCGCCTCCGCGAGCGCGAGCACCGCGTCGATGCCGTTGGTCTCGACGAGCAGCGCTGCATCACCCATCGGTAGGAGGCGCAGGGGCGGGGCGGGGGCGCTCGGGTCGGGCATGGCGACCTACCTCGCGAAGGCGGCGATCTCGATGCCCGCGCCGGTCAGCGCGGTGCGGAGCGCACGAGCCATCTCGACGGCCCCGGGAGAGTCTCCGTGGGTGCAGATGGAGTCAGCCCGCACCTCGATCTCGGTGCCGTCGATGGCCGTGATGCGGCCCTCGGTCGCGAGCCGGACCATGCGGGCGGCGACGGTCTCGGGGTCGTGGAGCACCGCGCCGGGCTCGCGCCGCGACACGAGGTGACCCTCGGGGGTGTAGGCGCGGTCGGCGAAGGCCTCGGCGACGGTGCTGAGCCCGGCCTCCTCGGCGAGCCGGAGGAAGGCCGACCCCGGCAGGCCCATGACGTGCAGGCTCGGGTCGATGGCGACGACGGCCGCGACGACGGCGCTCGCCTGCTCCTCGTGCTGCACGATGGCGTTGTAGAGGGCGCCGTGGGGCTTGACGTACTCCACCCGCACGCCGGCGACCCGGCACATCGCCTCGAGCGCCCCGATCTGGTAGACCACGTCGGCCGTCAGCTCGTCGGGGTCCATGTCGATGAACCGGCGGCCGAAGCCGGCGAGGTCGCGGTAGCCGACCTGCGCGCCGACGACGACGCCGCGCTCTGCCGCCTGCGCGCACGTACGCATCAGCGTCAGGCTGTCACCGGCATGGAAGCCGCAGGCCACGTTGGCACTCGTGACGATGTCGAGCATGGCCTCGTCGTTGCCGAGCTCCCACGTGCCGAGGCTCTCGCCGAGGTCGGAGTTGAGGTCGATCCGCTGGACGGTCATCGCCGGATCCTCCTTGGCTGCGGTGAGCTCATATTGTTCAACAATCCTGCAATAGCGCGATCCTACGACTCCCAGCGCCGGCGGCCTAGAGTGCCGGTGTGGCCAACCGCGCCCTGTCCGAGGCCCTGCGCCAGATCCCGACCCGCGTGTCCGTGCAGCCCTCGGCTGCGGAGCGGGTCGCGGACGTGCTCCGCGAGCAGATCGTCAACGGCGCCCTGCGCTCCGGCACCCGCCTCACGGAGGAGACGATCGGCGCCGCCCTCGGCTTCTCGCGCAACACGATCCGCGAGGCGTTCGCCCTGCTCATCGCCGAGCGGCTCGCCGCTCGCGAGCCCAACCGCGGCGTGTTCGTCGCCACCCCCACCGCGAGCGACATCCGTGACCTGTATGCCACGCGCCGGCTCATCGAGCCCGCCGCCCTCGAGCACGGGATCGGCTTCTCGCACGCAGCGGTTGCCCGGTTGCGTGAGGTCGTCGACGCCGCACACGCCTGTCGCGAGCACGAGGACACGGCCGGGGTCGCCCAGGGCAACCAGGAGTTCCACCGCACGGTCGCTCGGCTCGCCGAGAGCCGACGGGTCGACCAGCTCATGGAGGGCGTGCTCGCGGAGATGAGACTCGTGTTCCACCTGATGGGCGACGACCCCGGCTTCCACGTGCCCTACCTCGACCGCAACGAGGCCATCATCCGCGACCTCGAGGCCGGCGACCGGGCCGGTGCCGCGGCGGCCCTGCGCGCCTACCTCTCCGACGCCGAGGAGCACCTCCTCGGCGCGCTCCACCACCCCTGAACGATGCCGCGGCCTGCGGCGATGTGGCCACGCAGCCTTCCGTGACGTCGATCTCCGGGGGGGAAGCCACTCAGCGGACGGGCTCCGACCCCCGCAGGATCGACGACATCTTCTTGCCCTTGGCGACGTAGTGCGGATAGATGCTGGCGAAGCTCGCGTCGAAGATCCGGTGACGCGAAGGCCCGGCCTGCTGGGGCGCGTCGGAGAGCGGCATGCCGCCCAGCCTAGATCGCGCCGGGTCCCGCGCCGGCCGGCTCACCGGGCATCGCAGTGCTGACCGCCACGCCGTCGACCTCCACCGTGGCCGCCCGCCAGAAGCTGACGAGGTCCTTGACCTGGAGCGCGTCGTGCAGGGGGTCGGGGTAGAACCACGCCACGTCCGGAGCCCCCGGAGCGCTGAGGTAGGACGCGATGCCCTTGTAGGCACAGACGGTGTGCGTCTCGGACGGGGTGAGCAGCTCCATCCGGACGTCCTCGCGCGGCAGGTACCACCGCACCGGCAGCCCCGTCTCGATGAGCATCGTCGCGCGGGAGGACTCGGCGATGGTCGTGCCGCCCACCTCGACGCGGACGTGCCGGCTGCTACGCAGCACATCGATCCGCTTGAACGGGTCGTGGGGGTGACCCATGACGTGCTCGTCCTCCTCGAGCCACTCGAACGGCTCCCACTGGAGGACGACGCGACCGCCGAGGTCGGGATCGTCCGGACGGAAGCCGACCTCGCCGTGGCCGTCGAGGTGGAGCGAACGCCCCGGCACGGTGTGCCACTCGTTGTGGTGGGGCGGCAGCACGGGTGCGTGCAGCTCGGGCACGGGTGAAGGCTCGTGCTCACTGAGCTGCAGGTGCAGGTCACCCGGCGGGACGGCATACCAGGGCACGACGCGGCGCGGCTCGTAGACGAGCAGCGCGTCACGGGTGTCGAGGACGGTCTGGCCGTCCAGCAGTGCGCGAATTCGCTTGGGGGTGCGGGCAAAGCGCAGCTCGCCCAGTCCGCGGAACCAGTCCTGCTCGAGGTCGACGGCCATGTCTCAGTGTGGGCGCCCGCGCGCACGTCCACAACGGCCTCGGCGGCAGTGCGTCAGCGGGACGTTCGGCACTGGGACGGCCGAGGCTGACGCGCGAGTCTGGACCCATGAGGGCGGCCAGCCCACACCCGGCTGCGCGACGTCGCCCCGACGGGCGACGCGTGGCGGCGGCATACGCCCCTGCAGGGCGCCACCGGGTGCGCAACGTCGCCCAGGAGCTGCTCCTCTTCCTCGGCCTGGCCGTCGTGCTGGGAGCGGCCGCATGGCTGCTCGCGGGCACCGCTGGGCTCCTCTGGGCAACGGTCACCGTGGTGGTCCTCGCGATGCTGCGCCCGCGGGTGCCGACGGCGTGGATCCTCTCCCTGTATGCCGCCCAGCCCGTCCCCCGCGCAGCCGCACCCCGTCTGCACGACCTCGTCGACGTGCTCTCCGAGCGGGCACATCTCGAGCGACGGCCGGCGGTGTTCTACGTCGCGAGCCCGCAGGTCAATGCCTTCGTCGTCGGCCGCGGGGAGGACGCGGCGCTCGCCGTCACCGACGGGCTGCTCCGTCTGCTCGACGGGCGCGAGCTCGCGGCCGTCGTCGCCCACGAGGTCAGCCACCTGCGCAACGGCGACACGGCGGTCATGAGCCTGTCCGACCTCGTGGCCCGGCTCTCCCAGTGGATGTCGTGGGTCGGGCTGTGGTCGGGCCTGCTCACCCTGCCACTCGCCATCAGCCGCGACAGCCTCGTCCCCCTCCTCGTGTCGATGGTCCTCGTCGCCGTGCCGATGCTCGTGACGCTGATGCAGCTGGCCGTGTCGCGGTCGAGGGAGTACGACGCCGACCTCGACGCCGCCTCGCTCACGGGCGACCCGGAGGGGCTCGCCCGGGCCCTCGTCGTCCTCGAGCACGCCGACGGGCGCATCTGGGAGCGGATCCTCGTCGGCCGCTCGGCCGGCCCCGACCCGCTGCTGCTCCGGACACATCCGCCGACCGACGAACGCGTCCGCCGGCTCATGGCGCTGGAGGCGGACGTGACCGGGCAGCCACTGCCGACGACGCCCTACCGGGTGGTCATCATCTACCCTCCGGCGACCGACAGCCCGCGACTGCGACGCACCGGCATCTGGTGGTAGGACGAAGGAGAACGCCATGACGATCACCACGGAGTCCGAGCGACTCAGCGCCGCACCACAGGGCCGCCGCAGGACCCTGCGCCTGACGACTGCCATCCTGTGCGGGGTCACCGCCGTCGCCTACCTCGTCCTTGCCCTGCTGGTCGCGCGGGCGCAGTCGAGCCCCGGGTGGACGGATGTGGCACAGGGGGGTGGGCGCATGGACAGCATCTACGGGATCTACATCTTCGCGGCCGTTCCCTACCTCATCGGGGCAGCGCTCAGCGTGCGGCTCGACCGCACCGTCATCTGGGTGCTGGGCGCCTGCACCCAGGTCGCGATCCTCGCGGGGCTGCTCTGGCTCGGGCTCGCGGTCATCGGGCCCGGTGGGCCCGAGGCAGAGCCCACCGTCTTCGACTATGCGCCGCTGAGCGGTCTGGGCATGGCCTGGTGGGCGGCTGCGATCTCGGGGGCTCAGGTCGTGCTTCTCGCACTGCTCACCTACCTGGCCCTGACGCCTGAGCACCGGCAGGGGACGGCAGCGGCGGAGTAGGCCCCAGCGGAACCCGCGGAGGCCGTTGCGGTGACGGACCCTGGTGGAGGACTACCCGACCGCGCCGCTCACCCAGAGGCGGCGTCTCCACAACGACGTGCTCCTCGAGGTGAACGCGCTGTGGTCGAGGATCTGACCGTGGCCGTCTCAGGCGGCCGCGCCGACGCCCCGAGGCGCTGGGTGGTCCCGGGCTTCGCTCGATTGCCGGTCAGGGCGCTCTCAGCAGGACTACCGTCGGAACGCAGGCCCCGTCGTGGGCCATGGTGTGGGAGGCGACCATGAACCTGAAGGAATCCCTGTGCGCCGTCGAGCTCTTCTGCGAGCTGCCCGACGACCTCGCCGAAGAGGTGATCTCTCGCGGGTCCACGGTCACGGTCGGCCCCGGCGTCCCGGTCGTCAACCAGGGTGATCGCAGCGCAGGCATGGTGATGCTCATCGAGGGCTCTGCCGACGTCGTCGTCGACGGTCGTGTCGTGGGTTCCCGCACGTCGCCATGCTGCTCCTCAAGGGCCTGGTTGCACGCGTGCGCAGGCTCGAGGCCCAGGAGACCGCCCCGGGCGGCGGCTGACAGTCGTCCGTATGCCGCCGCGCCTGGAGCTCGCCGGACCGGCCGCGGCTGGCAGGCTGGCTCCATGATCCTGCCGGAGGTCCGCGACCCGCGCCTCGTCACGATCCGGCGCGGCGGCCTGCTCAGTGATGCTGACCACCGGCTGCTGGCGCAGTGGGCCGCCGAGTGTGCGGAGCACGTGCTCCCTCTCTTCGAGACCGAGGTGCTGTCGGACACCCGCCCTCGCGACGCGATCGCCGCGGCACGCGCATGGGCCGAGGGCGAGATGGCGATGATGGCGGCAAGGGCCGTCGGAGGGCACGCCATGGCCGCCGCGCGACCGCTGCGAGGCGCAGCCCGGTTCGCCGCCTACGCCGCAGGCCAGGCCGCCTGCGTGGGTCATGTGGCCGAGCACGACCTCGGCGCCGCCGCCTACGCCATCAAGGCCGTCCGGGCATCCGATCCGGGCAACGACGACGCCGGCCGGCTGGAGCGTGACTGGCAGCGCAACCAGCTGCCCGAGCAGGTCCGGACCCTCGTCATCGAGGACCAGTCGCGCCGCAACGCCATCTGCTGGTCCGTGTTCGACGACTGAGGACGTGGCCGGCGTGGCGTGCAGTCTTCTCGATCAGGTGCGGCCCCCCAGCGCAGGTCGGTGATCGGCACGTGAAGTCCCAGCGTCCGGGAGCCCTGTGCGAAACTCGGGAGGATGCAGACCCCCTCGGGTGACTTCGCGCTGACGACCGAGGAGCTGCGCGCCGTTGCCGCGTATGCCGCCTCGTGCGCCGAGCCCGCCCTCGTGATCTTCCAGAAGGCCCACCCCGACGACCCGCGCCCAGCCGCCGCTGTGGAGGCCGCCCGGGTGTTCGCCGAGGGGGCGCCCCGTTCGAGCCTCCAGCGCACGGCCGCCACCGACGCCCACCGAGCAGCACGCGACGCCGAGACAGAGGCGCCCCGGCACGCAGCAAGCGCTGCAGGGGATGCGGCCGGGGCGGCATACCTCCATCCGTTGGCGAAGGCGACGCAGGTGCGCCACATCCTGGGCGCCGCTGCCCACGCGGCGCGAGCGGCGGAGCTCGCACGCGGCGACGACCCCGTGGTCGCGGAGTACGTCGTCACGGCTGCGGCCAAGCGAGCCACACCGGTCGTCCTCGACGTGCTGACCCGCTATCCGCGCGCGCCGGAGGGGCGCACCCGGGTCGCCGTCCTCATGACGCGGCTCGACAGCCTGCTCCGCGACCCTCCGCCGCCCCGGCGCGTCGTCGACGACCCCGGGCCGTTCTTCCACGGCACCAAGGCCGACGTGCGCCCGGGTGACCTGCTGACGCCGGGCTGGCGCTCGAACTACGGCTCCGGGCGCCGGGCCAACCACATCTACCTGACGGCGTCGCTCGGGGGTGCACCCCTCGCGGCCGAGCTCGCCCGGGGTGACGGACCGGGGCGGGTCTACCGGGTCGAGCCGCTCGGCACCATCGAGGACGACCCGAACGTCACCGACAAGCGCTTCCCCGGCAACCCGACCCGCTCCTACCGGACGACCGAGCCGCTGCGGGTGATCGAGGAGATCACGGGCTGGGAGCCACCCCCCGCGGAGATGGTTGCCCACCTTCGCGAGCGCATGGGCGAGCTCGCCGAGCTCGGCATCGAGGCGATGGACGACTGAGGGCCGGATCAACCCTGCTCGTCCGACCCCGGCCCGCCACTCATCCTCAGCCGACCAGCGCGGTGGTGCGCAGGTAGCGGCCGAAGTGCGGCACCGTGAACGCGATGAGCCCTCGCTCACCGGAGTAGATGAGCCCCTTCTTGATGAGCGCGTCGCGCGCCGGCGACAGCGACTGCGGCTTGCGCCCCAGCACCTCCGCCACCGCCGAGGTGGGCACGGCCTCCCGCTCGCCCACGATGCCGTATGCCGTCACCCCGCTCGCGTCGTCATCGGCGGTCACTGGCGAATCCGTTTCCGCACCAGGGGAATTCAGCAGCGCGGCATCAGCCATCGCCCGCAGGTACTCGCGCTCGGCAGGCGTGGCCCGCTCGTAGCGGGAGCCGAAGAAGCCGACCGCCAGCTCGGACTCGGCCTCGGGTGCCGCGACGCGGATGTCCTGGGCCGTGACCGGCGAGGTCGGCGCGACGTCCCACACGACCTTGCCGTAGGCCTGGATGAAGTAGGGGTAGCCCGCGGTGATGGCATACATCTCGTCGAGGGCCTCGGACGTGAACTCGCAGCCCTCCTCCGCCGCCGGCCCGACGAGCGCCTGGTCGGCGGCCTCGCGGGGCAGGCGGTCGATGCGCGAGTAGCGAAAGAGCCTCTCGGAGTATGACTTCGACGCCGAGAGCACGGCCGGCAGGTGGGGCAGCCCGGCGCCGACGACGATGACGGGCAGGCCCGACTGCGAGATCTCGTGGCAGGCCGCGCAGAGCGCCGAGACGTCCTCGGGGTCGAGGTCCTGCATCTCGTCGATGAAGATGGCGACGCCCTTGCCGACGTCGGCGGCGAGCCCGCCGATGTCGGTGAAGAGCTCGACGAGGTCGATCTCGATGTCACCGGAGTCGGCCCGCCCGGTCACCGCGGGCACGTCGATGCCGGGCTGCCACCGATCGCGCAGCTTGGCGGCGGAGGGTGCCTCACGCAGCGCGAAGGCCTTGACGATGCCGAGCACCTGGTCGACCTCGGAGCCGCGCGGGTGCCCCAGCTCGCGCACCGCCTGGTGGGCGGCGGCGGCCAGGGGACGCCGCAGCCGCTGGTCGGGCCGGGCCTCGAACTTGCCGGTGCCCCAGTTGGCGCGCACCGCGGAGCTGCGCAGGGCGTTGAGCAGGACGGTCTTGCCGACCCCGCGCAGACCCGTCAGGACGATGGAGCGCTCCGCGCGGCCACGTGCGATCCGCTCGAGCACGACGTCGAAGGTGCGCAGCTGCTCGTCGCGGCCGGCGAGCTCGGGTGGGCGCTGACCGGCGCCGGGCGCATACGGGTTCGTGATCGGGTCCACGATCGGAGGGTATATGCGTCTCTATCGAAAACCTGAGACATCCGGATAGAGGGGCATCGGCGCGTCGTTCGCGCAGAACCGCCAGCGGTGCCCACGCACGGTCTGGGTCACCCCCCATGGTCACTTGATTCGGATTCCACTGAATCTGGGCATGAAAAAGCGCCGTTCCGCACGGTCAGGGGTGGTCATGCGGAACGGCGCGATGCGACTATAACGCGCTCGGAGCCCGTACGGTCAACTGGTCGCAAAGATTTCAAAAACCTCGTCGGGAGCCGCGATCGCGTCCTGCTCCTGCACGAGGAGCATCTCCTCGGAGCCCGCCGCGTGGGTGCGCTCGAGCACGGCATACATCGTCGCCGCGGTGCGCGCGAGCGCCGCCTGCGGGCCGTCGGTCAGCAGGTGCGCGAGGAAGACCGCAGCCGTCACGTCGCCGCCACCGCGCACCGTCATCGGCAGCATCGGCGTCGTCACCATCCACGAGCCCTCACCGGTGACACACGCCATCTGGATCGACCCCTCGGGGGTGTCGGAGGTCAGCGCGCTCGTGACGAGCACGACGTCGGGACCGGCCGACCGCAGCTCCCGCGACGCCTCGAGCAGGCTCTCCTGCGTCGTCACGGAGCGCCCGACGAGGTGCTCGAGCTCGAACTGGTTGGGGGTGACGATGTCGGCCTTGGGCACGACGTGGTCGCGCATGAACTCAGGGATGCCGGGGCGCACGAAGAAGCCGCGCCCGACATCGCCCATGACGGGGTCACAGCAGTAGATGGCGGCGGGGTTGGCCGCCTTGACCCGCTCGACCGCGTCGAGCACGACGTTGGCGACCGGCTCGGCGCCGAGGTAGCCCGAGAGCACCGCGTCGATCGACGGGAAGGCGCCGCGGTCCTCGATGCCGCCCAGGACCTCGGCGACGTCGGACGGGGCGATGAGCGGGCCGCGCGTCTCGCCGTAGCCCGTGTGGTTGGAGAAGGTCACCGTGAGCACGGGGTAGACCTCGTGACCGAGTCGCTGGAGCGGGAACACCGCGGCCGAGTTGCCGGCGTGACCGTAGGCGACGTGGGACTGGATCGACAGGATCTTCACGAGTCGCAAGGCTAGTGCTCCACCACGTGAGCCGCCGTCTCCCGTGCGAGGATGGGGCATGAGCACGATCCCCACGACGACCGTGACCGAGCTGCCCGACGATGCCGTCATCGTCGACGTCCGAGAGGCCGACGAGTGGGCCGCCGGGCACGCCCCCAATGCCGTCCACATCCCGTTGAGCGACCTGCCGGCACGGCTCGACGAGCTGCCCGACACCGACGACACGATCCCGATCGTCTGCCGCAGCGGCGGTCGCTCCGGCCGCGCGGTCGCCTGGCTCGCCCAGCAGGGCTTCGACGTCGCCAACGTCGAGGGCGGCATGCGCGCGTGGCACTCGGCTGGCAAGCAGCTCGCGGGCTCTGGAGAGCCCCGCATCCTCTGACCCCCCGGGCCGTATGCCGTGCGGCCCCCTTCCCGAGATGACGACGTTCCAGACATGACCGATCACCGAGACCGCGACGACGCGACCGAGCCGGACCCCGATGCCGACCGCTGGTCGGCCTGGCTCCCTCCGCTGGACCCGTCGAGCGATCGCACCGGTGCTGCAGGTCCGACGCAGCAGGGCCCGCCCCTGCCGCAGAGTCCGGGGCCGGCCCTGCCGCAGAGCCCCGGCCCGCCGCCGGTGCCCCCTCCGCAGGCTGCCCAGCGCGCCTCGCAGTCCTATCGCTCCGCACCCCCGCCGCACGTCGGCCAGAAGGTGGCGGTCGGGCCCAAGCGCTACCTCGCATTGTCGGTCTTCGCGACCTTCTTCGGCTTCACACCCGTCGGCATCATCGCCATCGTCATCTCGCTCTCGGTCGGCAGGCACGTGCGCGCCGGGCGGCTCGCCGAGGCCGAGCGCGCCTCGCGGTGGGCGCGCAGCTGGGCCATCGCCGCGCTCGTGCTCAAGCTGCTCTGGACGCTCTACTTCTCGTTCGTCCTCGGCTCCTAGGCGCGGGCGGACCTGGGGTGGGGCCATGCTCCGAGCGCCCCGAGCGCCCCGAGCGCCCCGAGCGCCCCGAGCGCCTTGGGCCGTTCCGCCGTCACGGCGAGGCGAGCGTCACCGCGGGCGTGCACACCAGCTCGTCGCCCTCGGGCGCGCGCACGGGCGCTTCGAGCACACCCTGGCCGACAGCCGAGGGACGCATCCCCGGCAGGCGGTCACCGACCTGGACGCAGAACTCCCACGCGCTGCTCCCCGGCGGCAGCGGGGCACGCGGCGCCGAGAACTCGGCACCCGGCACGTCGAGCTCGGCGGGCGACACGGCATACGCGCGGCCCTGCAGCGAGCCGCCGGCCGGGATGACACGGGCGCCGATCGTGGGAGCGGCGACGAAGGTGGTGCCGGGCGCGCTGGCGAACCCCTGCTTGCTGATCCGGACGGCCGTGCCGTTCGCGTAGACCCAGGCGTGCTCGGGGTTGACGTCGGGTGGCAGGCCGGCCGAGCCGAGGCCGTCGGGCACGACGTCGTACGCCACGAGCTCACCCGCGCCGCCGCCCTCGCGGGTCAGCGTGTAGGTGACGACGACGCCGGACTTCTTGCGAACCCCCGGGTCGGTCGGCTGCTCGGGGAAGCCGATCGCGAAGGTCGCCTCGAGCCGCACCCCGTGGCCGCTCGCCGACGCCCCGGCGCCCGAGGAGGCCGCGCCGTCCGTCGGGTCGGTCGGGGCAGGGGCGTCCGCGCTGGTGGCCGTGCCGCCGGTCGAGGTGCCGCCGCCTGCGGGGGTGGCGGTGCCCGACGGGCTGGCCTGACCGCACGCGGCGGCGGGGCCGACGACGGCGAGGAGCGCGACGAGCGGCAGGGCACGGCGGAAGGGTGTGGAGGTCCTCATGTCACCAAGAGACAACCATGCGAGGCGAACCGTTGCATCTCGGGCGCTTCGCACCAGGGCGGGCTCACTTGAGCAGTCGGCTCATCCGGCGGTCGGCGAGCGGCTTGCCGCCCGTCTGGCACGTGGGGCAGTACTGCAGTGACGTGTCGGCGAAGGACACCTCGCGCACCGTGTCGCCGCACTCCGGGCACGGCTGACCGGTGCGGGCGTGGACCCGCATGCCGGCCCGCTTGGCGTCCTTGAGCTCCTTCGCCGGCTTGCCCGACGCCGTCGCGACGGCACCCTTGAGCGTGTCGCGCAGGGCGGCATACAGCCGGTCGACGACCTCGGGAGCGAGCGTGCCCGCGAGCGCGAAGGGGCTGATCTTCGCGACGTGGAGGATCTCGTCGGAGTAGGCGTTGCCGACGCCCGCGATGAACTCCTGGTCGCGCAGCAGCCCCTTGATCTGGGTGCGGCGGCCGGCGAGCAGCTCACGGAAGCGCTCGAGCGTGAAGTCGTCGGCCAGCGGGTCGGGGCCGAGGCGCGCGATGCCGGGCACCTCGGCCGGGTCCTTGACGATGTAGGCCGCGAGCGACTTCTTCGTGCCGGCCTCGGTGAGGTCGAAGCCGGAGCCGTCGGAGAGCCTGACCCGCAGGGCGATCGGCGACTTGCCCGGGCGCACGACGGTCGCCGGCAGCTGGTCGGACCAGCGCAGCCACCCGGCGCGTGCGAGGTGGAAGACCAGGTGGGTGCCGTCGGCGTCGATGTCGAGGAACTTGCCGTGGCGGTGCACCCCGTCGATGGGGCTGCCCTCGAGCGCCTGCGGCGGCGGGTTGAAGGTCTTGAGGACGCTGAACGAGGCGAGCTCCACCCCGGTGATGGCCAGACCATCGGTGCGCTCGGCGAGGAAGTCGACGAGCGCCTGCACCTCGGGCAGCTCAGGCATGGGGCCAGTCTGACATCCGGGGGCGTCAGGGGGCGGGTTGTCGCTGGGGACGTGAGGGCTGCTCGTGCTCGGCCACGGGGTCGCCGACCCGGCCCTGCTCGGTGAGCGTGCGCAGGAGGCCGTACCCGTCGGGCGCCGAGAAGGTCGCCACCGTGCGCGGTCCCATCGTGCGGGCCGGCGCGTCGATCTTCATCGGGTTGCTCAGCACCTGCTCGGTCGGCGAGAGGTGCCGGATGCAGATGGCGTCGACCCGGTCGGGGCGCGCCTCGGCGAACTCGGCGTAGAGCTGCGGGTCGTGCTGCCCGTCGTCGCCGAAGAGCAGCCACTTGATGTCGGGGAAGTCGCGGGCGAGCCGGTGGAGGCACGTGCGCTTGTGGTCGCGACCGCTGCGGAACCACCCGGTGTTGGTCGGGCCCCAGTCGGTCAGCATGAGCGGCCCGAGCGGGAAGCCGTTCTCGAGGAGGAACCGGTTGAGGGTCGCGGCGGTGTTCCACGCGCCGGTCGAGACGTAGACGATCGGCGCCCCGGGGTGGGCGGCGAGGAGGCGGCGATACATCGGCGCCATGCCGGGCACCGCGTGGCGGGCCTTGCCGCGGCGCACGAAGGTGTTGAAGGCCGCGATCATCGGGCGCGGCAGCATCGTCGTGATGACGGTGTCGTCGATGTCGCTGACGAGGCCGAAGCGCACGTCGTCGCCGACGATGAAGACGTCGGCCGCGACCGGGGCGGTGCCCTGGGCCTCGACGACGACCTGCTGCCAGCCCGGGGCGAGACCGTGGTCGCGCGCGACGATGTCGACGTGACCGCCGCGGTCGGAGCGGCCGTAGATCTCGCGGTCACCGGCAGTGACCTTGACCGGCACCCCCGTCGCCGGCGAGGTGAGGAAGGCCCGCCAGCCCCGGTCGTAGTGGGCGGGGCTCAGCGCACCGGTCGCGTCCTGACGGCTCTCCGGGCCCTCCGTGCTCTCACGACCCTTGCGCCCGAGGAGGATTCGCGCGAAGACACGCACGAAGGAGGGCGAGCCGTAGCCGACGTGGGTGATGACGCGGTTGCCCCAGCCCCGGCTGCGGAGCACGCGCTCGATCTGCTCGTGGACGGTGTCCTCGACGATGGCGGCCGCGTGCGGTCGTGACATGTGCTCAACCTACCTGCAGCGGGCGACGCCCGTCGGGTGGTGGGATCGGTGGGCGCAGCGGCCACGTCCGTTGTTGGATGGGCGGCGTGCACCCCATCGCGCAGGTCCTGAGCAACGCCGCCCACGGCGAGTTCCCCGACGTCGACGGCGCGTGGGAGCGCGTCGACCCGTGGCACGAGGGGGTCGAGGGCGTCGTGGCGCTGACCGGCCACGCCCTCATCGCCGTGGCCGACGACGTGGCCGACGCGCGCATCGATGCCCTGGGCGCCAACGGATTCGGCGGAGCCACGAACCCCCGGCTCGTCGCCGGCCTCGCGGGTGACGGCTGGATCGACGCCCTGGACGTCGTGCTCGTCGCGAACGGGCTCGGCGGGGAGCCCACCCTCGTGCCCCGCAGCGACCTGCGCAACCACCCACGCGCCGAGCACGCCACCGCGGTGCGCACCGGCGTCGCCACCTTCGGGTATGCCGCCGCCGACGACCACACCCTCGTCACCCTCGCGACGGGGCTGGGCGGACTGCCCGAGCTCGGCATCGAGGTCGACCCGCGCAAGGGCCACACCGGCGCCGAGGTCACCCAGGCGGCACTGACCCTCGTGCCGCGCGAGCAGGTCGTCGTCGCGGCCTGCGCCCCGGGCAACGCCCGAGCCCTGCGCGCGGCGTTGGCCGCCGGCTTCGAGCCGGTCGCCTCGGTACAGCTGTGGAGACCCCACCGCCCCTGAGCGGCCCCGGAGCACCGGCTCTCCCCCATCGAAAGAGCACTCCGTCGCCACAACCCCAATCGAAAGAGCACTCCGTCGGCGCATCCCGATCGAGAGAGCACTCCGTCGGTGGCCGATAACAGTCCTGCCCTTCCGATTGCAGGATGTCGGCATCTCATGATCGGATCTGCGGGTGGACGACGCCGTCGAGGTCCCCGACGAGGCGATCAGCCGGCCGGCTGACCGTCCTGTGCGCCGACCCCTGCGCAGTCGCGTGTGGCCCGTCGCCCCCCTCGCCTTCGCCGGGTGGTGGGTCGTCGGAGCCCTCCCGTGGGTCGTCACCGGCCTTCACATCACGCCGCGACTGACCACCGCGCGGGAGCTGCCTCCGGAGGACTACCTCTCGACCCTGCCCTTCCTCACGAGCCAGCTGCCCCTGCTCGTCGTCCTCACGCTCTGCGCCGGGGCCGTCTCGGCGTTGGCGGTCCTGTGGTCGACACCCCATGGCACCAAGCGAATCCGCAGAACGCTTGCAGCTCTGTCCGGCGCCCTCGCGGCCACTGCCTACACGGTGGTCCAGTCCGCAGGCGCCGCGCGGCAGTCCGCCGGCACCTTCGACGGCGACGCACGCGTGCTACGCCCTCTCATCGTCCTGGCCGTGGGGTGCAGCCTCGTCGGCTTCGCGCTCGGCCTCTGCGTCGCCTACGGGAAGCCGGTGCTGCGCGCGCTCGCCGCGGCCCCGCTCGCTGTCCTCACCGTGAACTGGTTGTCGGCCCTCACCGTGGCGCTGCTCGGCTCCGCTGCCGCCTACCGCTTCGTCGGGCAGACCCGGTGGCTCGTCGGCATCCTGCTCGGCCTCGCCCTCGCAACCGTGGGTCTGCGCCCCGCCCGCCGCGTCATCACGTGGGTCCTCGCCCTCGCGATGGTCTGGGTGCTCGAGGCCGCCATCACCATGCTCGTCAACATCACCGTGCTCCTCCGCCCGGGCTACGGACTGCCCGGCACGGTGCGCGAGGTCGCTGCCGCCGGGCAGGACGTCTTCGTGCAGGCTCTCCTCGCCTACCGCCCCGGCCCGCTCGTGCTGGCCGTCGTCATCGGGCTCGCCGGCTCGCTGCTCCTGCCCCGAATCCGGCCTGTCGGCGACGGCTGGCGTGAAGGTCCGGCCGGGCCCGGTCAGGGGGCGCCGACCACCCCGGCGGCTCCCAGTCCGGAGCCGACGCAGCCACTCACGGACGAGCCGTTGGCGCCCGAGCCGGCCGGACGGCATACCGGCGACGCGTCAGCGCGATGACAACCGCGCACAGAGGCGGCACGTACGGTGTGCCCATGTCTGGCCCCCACCGCACCCGACGCGCCCGATCGACCGTTGCTGCCGCCCTCGGTGGCGTGCTCGTGCTCGGAATCGGTGCCGGCTGCTCGCTCTTCGAGCAGGCGCCGCCTCCTGAGGACGCCGCGAAGGCGCTGGCGACCGGCCTCGCCAAGGCCGACCTGTCGGGTGTGACGTTCTCGGGCTCGACGAAGCCCGCGGCGGCAACCGCCTTCGTCGCCAAGGCCTACAAGGACCTCGGCACGCTGCGCCCCGAGGTCACCGTCACCTCGGTCAAGGCCAACGACGCCAAGGACGCCGCGACCGCGACCCTCCAGACCCGCTGGGACGTCTCCGCGTCGCCGACCGACTGGACCTACTCCACCACCGTGCCGATGCGCCTCGTCGACAACGTGTGGCAGGTCGCGTGGTCGCCCGCGGTCGTGGCGCCGCAGCTCACCGCCGACGAGACGCTGGCGATGAAGCGCACGTGGCCTCGCCGCGCCGACATCGTCGACGCCAACGGCGCCAAGCTCATGACGGAGCGTGAGGTCGCCGTCATCGGCATCGACAAGTCGAAGGTGTCGGGTGCCGCCGCCGCGTCGTCCGCCAAGCAGCTCGCTGGCCTCGTCGGCATCGACCCGGGCCGGTATGCCGCGAAGGTGTCGGCCGCCGGTAGCAAGGCCTTTGTCGAGGCGATCACGTTGCGATCCGACGACCCGGTGCTGGAGAAGCAGGGAGCGGCCATCGATGCCGTCAAGGGGGCGCTGACCGTGCCGGCGCTCAAGGTGCTCGGGCCCACCCGCACCTTCGCCGCCCCGATCCTCGGCTCCGTCGGCGAGGCGACGGCCGAGCAGGTCAAGGACTCCGGTGGGGTGCTCCAGGCCGGTGACGACGTGGGTCAGAGCGGGCTGGAGTACCGCTATGACGAGCAGCTGCGCGGCACGCCCGGGCTGTCCATGCGCGCCGTCAAGCACGGCGCCGACGGCAGCGTCATCGACCAGCGCGAGCTCTTCGCCGAGGTCTCGACCGAGGGCGAGCCCCTCAAGGTCAGCCTCGACTCGCGCGCCCAGACCGCGGCCGAGGCCGCCCTCGCCAAGCAGACCGCCCGGCCCACCGCCCTCGTCGTCGTCAAGGTGTCGACGGGCGAGGTGCTCGCCGCGGCCGTCGGCCCCGGCGCCAAGGGCTCGACGCTGGCACTCGCCGGCAAGGCGGCCCCGGGATCGACGTTCAAGATCGTCAGCTCGCTCGCCCTCGTGCGCAAGGGCGCGACGGCCGAGACGAAGCTGCCGTGCACCGAGACGCTGACCGTCAACGGGCGCCGCTTCAGCAACTACACGACCTACCCGAAGGACAAGCTGGGCGACATCCCGATGCAGACGGCGCTCGCCTACTCGTGCAACACGGCCTTCATCAGCCAGCACGAGAAGGTCAGCCAGGACGACCTGACGAGTGCCGCCCAGTCGCTCGGCATGGGCGAGAAGCTCGACCTGCCCTTCACCGGGTTCCTCGGGTCGGTGCCGGCCACCGACGACGTCGTCGAGCACGCGGCCTCCTTCATCGGGCAGGGCAAGGTCGAGGCGTCACCGCTGACGATGGCTCTCGTCGTCGCGTCCGTCATGAAGGGGCAGACGGTGCGGCCCAGCCTCGTGGCCGGAGCGCCCGCGCTGCCCGCACCCGCCACACCGCTCGACCCCAAAGAGGCCGAGGTGCTGCGCCAGGAGATGCGTGCCGTGGTCGACGAGGGGTCCGGCACCGTGCTCAAGCCGGTGGGCGTCGAGTTCGCCAAGACGGGCACCGCGGAGTTCGGCACGAAGAGCCCGCCCGACACCCACACGTGGATGGTCGCCGGCAAGGGTGACCTCGCGATCGCCGCCTACAACGAGGTCGGCGACAACGGCGTCACCGGGTCCGCCCCCTTCATCCTCAGCTTCCTCAAGGCCTACACCCCGAGCTGACGATCGACAGAGCGATCCGTCCGCCCTCCCGTCGAGTGCCCATTTCCCGACGCCGTATGCCCGTCAGGAAGTGAGCACTCGAGCGGCCGTCACGGTCGGCCGGGTAGCAGTCACTGCTGGTAGGGAATGACATAGTTGAGGTAGCGCAGCGCCTTGAGCGTGTGGCCCGGCACGGAGTGGACGTCGCGATGGACGACGACATCCCGGTAGCCGGGCTCATCGGCCGTGACCTGGAACTCCTCGACGTCGAGCCCGGTCTTCGCCGTGCCGTAGGACGGCCTCAGATCCTTGAAGACCATCATCCTGATGGTGGCGACGCCGTTCAACCAGCCCTTCGCATACGAGAAGTCAGACCGACGGAGTTCCACCGGCAGGGCTTCTCCACGGGGCGCTGTTGGTGAAGGTGCCATGCAGCGTCCACTCGTCGACGAAGGTCCCCGGTGGATGAAACCGGCTGCGTGGAGGGCGCCGTCGCGGGTGGGGCGGTCGAAGTGGAGCTCGATGCCGTCCGCGGGGTTCTCCAGGCTGGAGCCGGGCAAGTAGCAGCCGACCCAGCTCCCGGACATGATGGGGCGCCGGGGCCCCTGTCTGCACGGTGGGCACGGGGCTCCCGGCGTTCTGCGGCAGCGACCTGCTCGACGACGTCACGTGGACGTTGGGGTCGGCGTCGATGACGTGGTCTCCGCAGGCGTCGCCGACGATCCGTAGAGCGTGGCGATGACCGCCTTGGCCACCACGACCGCGGCGTTCTCGCCCTTGATCGGAGACGCCGACAGGTTGACGCCGATGATGATGGTGTCGTCGGTGGCGAGGTTGTGGACCATGAAGCTCGAGTAGCCGGGGAGCTGACCGTCGTGGCCCAGGACACCCGGCGCGAACTGCGCGATGCCCAGGCCGTAGCCGACCCCGCTCGGCTGACCCGCGACGGTGGGCTTGATGCTGTCGATGCGCAGCTTCTGCGTCTCGGGCTTGAGCAGCCCGCCCGTGACGAGCGCCTTCGCATAGACCGCGAGGTCGCGCGGGGTTGAGATGGCGCCGCCCGCGGTCCACGCCCACGACGGGCTCGCCTCTGTCTGGTCGATCGGCAGCAGCGTCCCGTCGGACACCTGCGGGAGGCGGTCGCTCGGCACGGCATACGAGTCGATCGTGTCGACGTTGGTGCCGAACTGGTAGCCGCGTGCGTGGGGCGTGGGGATCGACGCGTCGTCGGCGGCGGGCAGGGACGTGTTCTTCAAGCCGAGTGGCTCGAAGATCCTCTTCTCGAACGCCTCCGAGGCGCTCATTCCGGTGACCTTCTCGATCACGGCGCCGAGGAGCACGGTGTTGGTGTTGCTGTACTCGAACTGCGTCCCCGGTTCGAAGTTGGCGGGGTGGCGCAGGGCGATCGCGAGCAGCTCGTCGGGTGTCCAGGCCTTCTGGGGGTCGTCATCGAGGGTCTTGTTGAAGCCGGGGTCGAACGTGTAGCTGTAGAGCCCACTCCTCATCTCCGACAGCTGGGCGATCGTGATGTTCTCGCCGTTCGGGACATCGGGCCGGAAGTCGGAGATGGGGTCGTCGAGCGAGATCGACCCCTCCTCGACGAGCTGGAGGATGACGGTAGAGGTCATCGTCTTGGCGTTGCTGCCGATCCTCAGGTGGTCATCGAGCGACATCGGCACCGTGGCGCCGAGCTGCGCCGTGCCGAACGTCGCCGACCAGCTGCCCTTGCCGGGCGACTCGATCAGCACGACAGCACCCGGGATGGCGTTCTCCTTCATGATCTCGGGGATCTGCGTCTGCAACGTCGACGCGTAGTCAGGCGCTGCGGACGTGGACGCCGGGCCCGAGCCGGTGGGCGCCGGCTGGGTCGCCGGGGTGACGCCGCCCCCGCACCCCGCCAGGGACATCGTGGCGGCGACCAGTGGCACCGCGATCACCGGCACTCTCGAAGGACGTCTCATGATCTACCCTTTGCGCCACGAGGGCCCCAGATGGCGGCAGCGACCCGGCCGAGGTCGGTGTTGACCTGCAGGACGTCGTCGATGGACGAGGCCGGCACGTAGTTGACGACCAGCGAGAACGCCAGCAGCTGGCCGTTGCTCGTGTCGATGTAGCCGGCCAGGGCCTTGCTCGGCATGAGGAGCCGGTTGTTGAGGAGGTCACCGGCGGCGAGGGTGCCGGTCTTGGCCTGGACGTGTCCGGCGGCGGGGCTGTCGGGCACGACCATGGCGAGCGAGCCGTCCCGGCCGAGGACCGGCAGGCTGGCCCGGAACCGCGCGAAGTCCGGTCGGGTCTGGAAGTAGCGGAGCAGGGCGACGGTGGCCGTCGGGGTCACCACGTCGCCGAGCGAGCCACCCTGTCCGTCGTTGAGCACCACCTGCTCGACGGGCACGCGCGCCACGTCGCGCAGGAAGTCGCGCTCGACCTCAAGCCCGTCGAGGCAGTCGGTCGAACCCGCACGGACGGCGAGGAGGCAGACGGTCAGGTTGGCCCCGAGGTTGTGGCTGACTTTGAGGATGAGCTTGACGTACTCCGAGAACACCGGCGAGACGTAGGCTGCGACCCGGTTGCCGGCGGCATACGACGACTTCGGCGGCAGCGCACCCGAGGGGTTGGCGCCCGAGGCGCTCACGTCGACCGTGACGCCCGCCAGGCGCAGCGCGTCGATGAACGCGGAGCGGGCGAAGGCCGCCGGGTCCTCGACCTGCTGGACGTGCAGCAGGGGCGGCGTGATCCCCATCGGCACCTGACCCGTCAGCTCGATGCGCCCCGGAGCCACGACCCTTGAGGTCACCTGAGCCGGCTGCCCTGCCTCGACGGTGCGGACGGTGGAGGTCACGGTGTAGGCCGACGTGTGGGGCCGGTAGTCCAGCTTCGCCGGCTGGCCCACGGCTGTGGGAGTCGACACCATGTCGATGAGGTTGTCGTTGATGACGATCGGGGTCGCGGGCGCCTCGGCGTTCTGCTCGCGGTCGAGCTGGAAGAGCCGGTCGTCGATGATGACGTCGCCGGACACTCGCGTGACGCCGGAGGCCTTGACCTGGCTCGCCAGCTGGTTGAGCCCGCCGAGTGGGTCCTCGGGGATCAGGGTGGCGCCCGGGATGCCGTTGGCGTCGTTGTGGTCGAGGTTGGCGAAGCTCACCGAGCCGTCGGCCTTCGTGCGGCCCCCCATGGTGAGGTCACCCGAGGCGACGAGGACGAGGTCGCCGGCCAACGTGCCGTTCGTCATCGCGCCCTGCCGATAGACCGGCGTCGTGAAGCGGTGGTCGGGGCCGAAGGTGTGCCAGGCCGCGCCCAAGCTGTAGAGCTTGGCCGTCGAGGCCGGCACGAAGAACTGCCGCTCGTTGAGCTGCATCTCGTTGCGGCCGGTCTTGAGGTTGTAGGTCAGCAGACCCCACCGGGAGCTGGAGTAGCGCGCGGAGTCCATGACCTGCGTGACGTCGTTCGGGAGCCCCTGCCCGGCCGCGGGTGACCCCCCTGGGCTGCAGGCGGCCACGGCCAGGATCAGGGCGCCGGCGACGGCGGCCACCAGCGCGGTGCGGATCGGTCGAGCCATGATTCTCCTCGAGGTGACTGCGATGGGACGGAGTCGGGGGTCGTGCTGCGGCACGGCCCGCCGACTCCGGGAGCGGATGGGTGGTGTCGGTCAGGGGACGCCGGGCGGGGATGCAGGCGCCATCGGGATCGTGGCGTCGGTCTGCCCCTTCCACTGGCACAGGATCGTGTAGTTGTGCGGCAGGGAGGGGATGAACTGCGTCTTCGACATCCCGAGGCCTCCCTGGTCCGGGTCGCCGTCGACCTGCACGGGGTCGAACATCCGCTCCATGACCTCCGCGGGCGGGTATGCGTGTCCGCTCCACTGCGGGCTGTTGGGCTCCTTCAGCCCCATGACGTAGACCTGCGACGTCGGCCAGAGCGTCCACGCCTGCGTCCGGGGGTCGGGCTGGCGGAGGCTGACGCGGGCGTCGAGGGTCGAGCCGTCGAGAGGGAGGTACCTGCCTCGACGCAGGACGGCGACCGCGTCCTCGGGGGCGTCGTTGAAGGTGTAGAAGGCGCCGCAGTAGTAGTAGTTGGTGAAGTCGTCGGGGTTCGTCGTGGGGTAGTAGGTCTCGCCGAGGTCGTAGGCGGCGTAGGCTAGGGGGCTGGCCTGGGTCCAGACCGCGCGGTCGTTGGCGCGCTTGAGAGCGGCCGTCGCGAGCTTCGACCAGCGCTCGTCGCTGGCCCCGCAGACCCCCTCCGGCCTGGCGGTCGTGAAGCACCAGTTGCCGACGCGCTGCAGCTTGGACCAGTCGGCCACGACGAGGTCGCCCATGATGGTGAGGTTGGCTATGGCGGCGTCCGTCCTGCGTCCGATGTGCTCGGCGATCTCGTCACGCTTCAGCGAGAACGTGTCGTAGGCCGGCGGCCCGTCCTTGCTGTGCGCGGCTCCCCACGCGCTGGCCTCGATGAGTCCGGCGGTGGCGTGCAGGGCGTGGGCCAGCTTCTCGGCGACGTTGGCCGACACCGAGAACGCCTTGACGAGCGCTCCGGGGCCGAGTGCGGCCGTGATGCCGACCAGGGCCTTGAACAACCCCTCCCAGTCGAACTCCGCCTCCTTCTGCTCCTTCGCGTCCGAGTAGATCTCGTCGACGATGGCGTTGATGCGGTTCTGGTAGTCGCCCTTCACCGCATCGAGTGGCAGCGCGAGGCTGTCGAGGTTGGAGCGCACGTGTCCGACGAGGACCATCTCGTCGTGCAGCTGCTTCTGGGTCTGTCGGAACTCCTCCGTCGTGAACCTCAGACGAGGCGACGGCGCGGGAGGCGGCACGGAGGCCACCGCCGCTGCCAGCGCGGTCATGGCGGACCCGTCCCGCGCCGCCCCCGACTTGAGCGAGACGTCCGACCAGTACTGCCGCCGCGGGTCGGCGCTGAGCGAGTGGTTGGTGTCCTGCACCTCCTGACGACCCCGCAGGTAGGCGATGACGTTGCCGTTGAGCGCGGGCCAGGTGCCGGTCGGTGTCGACCAGGCGACGGTAGCGAGGTCGTCCTCGACGGGGAGCTCGGCAGAGCCGTTGACGGGGCGGAAGAGCGAGTGCTGGTCGCGGCGCAACACCGCGCGCAGCCGGGCGTTCGGGCCGGCAGCTTCGGAGCCCGCTCCCTCCATAGCTGCGCCGAGCGTCGGGTCGGCCCACCCGACGAGGGTGTAGTCCTGACCCGCGACCCCCACGGTCCGGTTGAAGGTGTCACGGCTCCCGCCCACGGTGGCGACAGCCTCGCTGAGCTGCCTCATGGTCTGCTGGGTCACGCCGTGGCTCATCACGATGTTGCGGTAGGCGGGACTGCGGTAGGACGTCAGCACGGCGAGGTTCCCCGTGCTCGAGGCCAGGCTGCGCAGGTAGACGGTCATCTGCCGGGCCTGGTCGTCCATGCCGGTGTCGAGTGAGTGGCCGTTGCCGCCGGTGCTGAAGGACCTCGCATCGATCACCTTCAAGGTGAGCTTGTCGTAGACCCGCACCATGAAGCCGGCGCCACCGTTGGTCTGGACGGTCTGGAGGTCCTCCGCTCCCGGGCCCCGAGGGCTGCCCACGGTGATGCCGACTCGGCAGTCCGTCGCGGCCACGTTGCAGGTCTCGATGCTGCGGGTGTCGATGGTGGGCCGCTCGTTCGAGACGTAGCGGTAGTTGAGGAACTGGTCGTAGACGAGCAGGCCCGACATCCGCCCCCCGTGGCTGATGCTGCTCCACTTGTACTGCGGCGTGAACTGGCGGCCGTTGACCTTGACCACCGCCGAGAAGCCGCCGGTCGCGCCCGGACGTTGCGCCGCAGCCGGGGAAAGCGTGAGACCCATGGCCTTGAGCACCGGGGTGACCGCCGATGCCGACGGGTCGAAGCCCACCCACCCGGGAGTGTCGTGGCTCGTGACGATGACGAGCGAGGGCACCGGGTCGTTCTGCAGGGCGGTGAGGTCCTTGTCGAGTGCCCCCGCTCGCCCCTTCGTCGACGTCGAGTCGATCTCTATACCGCCGTCAGTGTAGGTGCGGTTCCAGCGCAGCTTGAGGTTCTGCTGCGACAGCACCACGACCTGCCACCGGGCCTGGCGGTAGCTCGGCCTGGAGTTGTCCACCCCCGTGTAGGGCGCCTTGTAGTACGTGCCGCCGACCCGGACGCCGGGGGTGCCGCTGCCCAGCACGTCGGGGATCATCGTGTCGACGACCACGCCGGGAGCCCGCACCGCGGCGGGGTCCTTCAGGTCGGACCAGGGGATCGGGGTGCTGGCGCCTCGCACGGGATCCGCTTGGACGGTCGCCTGGGAGGTCGTCGCCGTCGTGAGCGCTGTGGCCAGGGCCACCGACAGGGCGGCCACGACGGAGACGAAGCGCGGACGCCGGGCGGCGTGCAGGACGACGGGCCTCGCCTCGGCCGGCGACGACAGTTCGTGGGACACGAATACTCCTAGGGCTGACGACATGCCTTTTCCTCAACCCTTTGATCCTGTGCTGCGGACTCACGCCGACCTATGGGGCTAACCCCCCAATATCCGGGATTCCTGCACACGCCCACCCTCATTCCCGCCGTAAACGCATGAGCCTGACAAAGTAATTGCGTGACGAACAATGGGGGCTGGCAACGCGCCAGGCGTCAGCCACAGCAGTCCTTGGTGGTCCTGGGCCTGACCATCGGCATCCTCGTCATGTCCCAGGTGTGCGTGCTCGTCGCGGCCGACGGGGAGAACTGGATCCCGTTCACCCTGCCGGCACTCGCCTCCGTCTACGCGGGGGCGGGGCTCGTGGCCTGGCACCGGCGTCCCCGGAACGGGATGGGCCTCCTGCTGGTCATGGGCGCGCTGGCAAACATCCTGGTCGGCTTCGGCAACAGCGAGATCCGTCCCCTGCAGGTGGTGGGGGCAGTGTTCTCGACGGTGCCTCTCGCCCTGATCATCCACCTGCTCCTCGCCTTCCCCTCGGGCCGGCTCCACGGTGCGGCGTCTCGCGTCATCGTGCTCGGCGCCTACGTCAACAGCGTGTTCCTGCAGGCCCCGTCCTACCTGCTGGCCGGACCTCCCGACGGCCTGCTCGACGGACCGGGGCGCCCTGACGTCATCGCCGCCGCCCGGCTGGCACAACGACTCCTCGGTCTCGTCGTGGAGATCGCCGCAGCCGTCATCCTCAGCCAGCGCCTCCTGGCGATCACCCCGCGACAGCGGCGCGTCTTCGCGCCCCTGGCTCTCTACGGGGTCGTGACGGTCTTCACGATCCCCCTCAGCCGCTACATCGTCGATGCACTGGCCCTGGACCCGGTCACCGTCTTCCTCGTGCAGCTGGTCGCGCTCGCCGGCATCCCAGTGGCCTTCGCCGTCTGCGTACTGCGTGGCGGGTTCGAACCGACCTACGAGGTCGACGACCTCGCGCTGTGGCTGGGGTCCGACGCCCCGGGGTCCGGTCGCCCCCGCATGGCACGCGCCCTCGCGGCAACCCTCGGCGACCCCACCCTGCGAGTGACGTTCGACGAGGCCCCCTTGTCGGCCCCCGGGTCCGCCAACGAGTCCGCCAACGAGTCCGACGCCGAGTCCGCCGCCGACCCCGCCGCCGAGCCCGCCCCCGAGGACGGCGTCGTCCAGGTCGACCTCGACGGCCGGCGCGTCGCCCAGATCACCTACGACCCGGCGCTCATCACCGACCGGCGGCAGGTCGATGCCGCCGCGCGAGTCCTCGCGATCGCCCTCGACCGGGAGCGCTTGACCGACGAGCTCCAGGTCCGCGGCGACGAGCTGCGGCAGTCACGGGTCCGGCTGCTCGAGGCACAGGACCGCGAGCGCCGCCGCATCGTGCGCGACCTTCACGACGGCCTCCAGTCCCAGCTGGTGCTGCTGTCGTGGCGTGCGGCCCGACTCGCGAAGTCCGTCCTCGACGGCGAGGCGGCGGTCGAAGCCCGCGGCCTGCACGACGACCTCGACCAGGTGAGTGGCGAGGTGCGGCGGTTGATCCACGGGTTGATGCCTGCGCTGTTGACGGAGCAGGGGCTCTTTGCAGCCGTCGAGGACCTGAGCGAGGCTCTCCCCGTGCGCGGTCGCGTC
This sequence comes from Humibacillus xanthopallidus, assembly GCF_006716675.1. GTDB lineage: Bacteria > Actinomycetota > Actinomycetes > Actinomycetales > Dermatophilaceae > Humibacillus > Humibacillus xanthopallidus_B. The sequence goes on from NZ_VFPM01000001.1 coordinate 1,591,132, forward strand.
GTGCGACGAGGGTCCGACCAAGGACTGCCTGGAGCGGTCGAGACCACCCTCTACTTCGTCGTCGCCGAGTCCCTCACCAATGTGGTCAAGCACGCCCAGGCGCAGTCCGTCGACATCATGCTCGAACGGCACGACGACAGGGTGAAGATCAGCGTGGCGGACGACGGCGTCGGCGGCGCCACGCCCGACGTGGTCACCCGCGGGACCGGCCTTCGGGGCCTGATCGACCGGGTCGACGCCCTCGGCGGCACGCTGTCGCTCGCCAGCCCCGAACGCGGGGGGACCAAGGTCCTGGTGGAGATCCCGTGCGCGCCGTGATCGCCGAGGACCAGGCACTGCTGCGCCACGGCCTCACCTTGACGCTGACCTCGGCCGGCTTCGAGGTGGCTGCGACGGTTGGCGACGGTGCAGCGCTCATCCGGGCCGTCGACACGCACCTGCCCGACCTCGTGGTCACCGACATCCGCATGCCGCCGAGCTTCACCGACGAAGGTCTCGAGGCGGCGCTGGCGATCCGGCGCGCCCACCCGAGCACCGCCATCCTCGTCCTGTCGCAGTTCGTCCAGACGAAGTACGCGTTGGAGCTGATCAACCAGCGACGCGGGGGCGTGGGCTACCTCCTCAAGCAGCGCTTCGCCGACATCGACCGGTTCGAAGCCGACCTGCACCGCATCTGTGCCGGCGAGGTGGTCCTGGACCCCGAGGTGGTGGACCGCCTGATGAAGCCCGGCTCGGCACGCAGGCGCGCCCTGGACCGTCTCACTGACCGGCAACGGGAGGTGCTCGGACTCATGGCCGCAGGACGGAGCAATGCCTCGATCGCCCGTGAGCTGTTCATCTCGGAGAAGGCCGTCATCAACCACATCACCCGGATCTACACCGTGCTCGAACTGGCCCCCAACACCGACGAGCACCGCCGCGTCATCGCCGTCGTCGAATACCTCTCCGGATAGCCGTACGCCGGTAGAGAAGTGAGCACTCGACCAGACCCTTCCCGTCGAGTGCCCAATTTCCGACCCCGTATGCCGGCCGAGAAGTGAGCACTCGACCAGACCCTTCCCGTCGAGTGCCCAATTTCCGACCCCGTATGCGCGTCGAGAAGTGAGCACTCGACCAGTCCTTTCGCGTCGAGTGCTCACTTCCTGACCATCGGTGGCGCTACTTCGCCGTCATGACCTCCACGTCGGCCGCGCGGACGAAGGCGAAGCGGTGGCCGAGCGAGATCTGGTAGTAGCGGTCCTGCCCCACCACGTCGACGTGGTCGTTCGGTGTGTCGAGCGAGAACGTCGTCGCACGGTAGTAGTTCGTCGGGACGGTGAGGTCGCCGACGGCATACCGCTGACCCGGCGTGAACGCATACTGCAGCGGTGCGAGCGGCTGGACGGGGATGCCGGCCGGGTAGGCCGACGCCTCGGGGTAGGCCCGCCCATAGACGGGAACCTTGGCCAGGCCCGCCTTGGGCACGACGTAGGAGCCCTCGACCGGGATGGCCGTCGGGTCACTCGCCGGGTTGTGGAACCAGCCCTTGACCCCGTTGAACCAGATGGCGGTCCAGTCACCCTGGCGCTCGGCCACGGCGAAGGTCAGGCCCGCCTGGGCGCGGGCGCCGATGTCAGAGACGCGGGTCGTGGCCGGCGCACCGTTCGGGCGCAGCGCGATGTCGTTGATGTAGGGCGCGTCCGTCGACGGCGCCTGGTGCAGGTAGACGAAGTTCGTGCCCTGCGGCTCGCACGGCGCCCCCGCGGTCGTGCACGAGGTCAGCGGCTGGATGTTGTCGTCGAAGCCGGGCACGATGCGCACGAGGTCGACGGCGCCGTCGGCGGCGTGCGCGTTGAGCGGCGCGCCGAGCAGCTGGAAGTAGCGCTCCCAGTTCCAGTAGGGGCCCGGGTCCCAGTGCATCCCCGCGACGTTGGCGGGCGTGACGCCCGGGATCTGGTCGTGGCCGAAGATGTGCTGCATGTCGAGCGGGATGTCGTACTTCCGCGCGAGGTACTTCACGAGTCGCGCCGACGAGCGGTACATCGACTCGCTGAACCACTGCGCACCGGTCGCCGCGAAGCCCTCGTGCTCGAGACCGATCGAGTGGCTGTTGACGTACCAGTTGCCCGCGTGCCAGCCCACGTCCTGCGGCTCGAGGTGCTGCGCGATGTGCCCGTCCGACGAGCGCAGCGAGTACTGCCACGAGAGGTAGGTCGGGTCGGTGACGAGCTTGAGGGTCGTGTCGTAGCTCGCCTCGGTGTTGTGGATGACGATGTTCGTGATCTTCGGCGACGACGGCCGGCTCGCGAGGTCGTGGTTGCCGTAGTCCGACGGGTCGGGTCCGAGCTTCTCGTAGGGCGCCGGCACCCACTCGCAGTCCAGCCCGGGCGGGCAGTCGACGGGGCCCCGGTTGTTCTTCTTCACGAGACCGAGTCTGCCGAGTTGGCTCTTGTCGGGGCTCACCCGGGCCGGGAGGAGCGAGACGTCCTTGCCGTCGACCGTGCGGCGGGCCGCGCCGCTCGCGATGACCGCGAAGGTGTCGTCGGCGAACGCCGCGGCGACGTCCTCCTGCGCGGACCCCGAGGACTCGGCGACGGCGGCGTACCACGCGTCCGGGCTCGTCGTCGCGCCCACGGGCAGGCCGAGGGTCCGCTGCTCGGCGGCCAGCACCGCGGCGCCGCCGCGGATGTTGGCGAGCTCGTCGGTGCGCAGCGCGTCCTTGTCGAGGCCGGTGAGGGTCGCGGCGCGCGACAGCGTGTCGGCCGCCGGCGCACCGGCGCCTGCAGCCGGCGCGGTCGGGCCGCCGAGGCCCTTGGCCTCCGACGCGGAGCCCAGGCTCGCGTCGACGAGGTGCATCGGGCCGTAACCGCCCGACGTGCTGTGGCCGGGGTTGAAGTCCCACCGGGTCTGCGCGTAGGAGACGGCCTCGAGCACCGGCTGCGGCACCCCGAACTCGACCGACGCTGCGGCGAAGGCACGTTCGCGGCTGCCCGCGTCGCTGCCGACGCTCGTCGCCTGCGCCTGGGCCGACGGCCCGGCTGTCAGCGCGAGACCGCCGATGACCGCGGCTGCTGCGACGAGCGCCGCCATCGAGCGCCTGCGGGTCCGCCCCCGCAGGGGCGACGAGATGTCGGCGGAGGTGGCGACGGAGTCACTCGCCACCCCGCTCCGGGTTCGGTCGAACTGGTCGTGGGGTATCACTCGGTGGTCCCTTTCGTATGCCGGATGGATGGTGTGCGTCGCGATCCTGCGACCCGCTCCACCCGGTCGAGCCAACACCCAGACCCCGAGGCCTGCCACTTGAGATCTTCACCGAAGTGTTGTCACCCTTCCCGCCTGTCCCACGTGCACCACCGGGCAGATGGGCGCAAGATGGACAGCATGTGGCGCGCAAGCGTGTGCGCAGGGGTGGCCGTCACTGCACTCCTGCTCGGGGGGTGCAGTGTCACTGCGTCCGTGAACGGGGTCGAGGCGACGACCCGTACCCTGCCGTCCGGCGGCGGGTCCACCGATGACCCTGCGGGCAGCTCCGGCTCCGGCATCGACGCCGGCAACGACATCGACCGGGCGGGCGGTGACGGCGGCGTGGGCAGCGGCCCCGACGAGCCGGGCCCGAAGTTCCCCATGACCCTGCGACGCACCGGTGGGATCGCGGGCTTCGACGACCGGGTCGTCGTCGAGATCAGCGGCCGGGTCGTCGTCAACACCCGCCTCGTCCACGACCGCACCTGCACCCTGACGACGCCTCAGCGCCTGCAGCTGATGGACGCCCTCACCGCCCTGCGGGCGACGCCCGTCCAGTCCGGCGACGTCACGTCCGACGGCACGGCGACGATCCCGCCGTCCGACGACGCCGAGAGCGACCCCATCACCCTCTCGGTGACCGACGACCTCGCCCGGTCCTTCGACCTCACCGACTCCTCGCTCGGCGGGGTCTCCGACGTCATCGGCGCCGTCGTCACCGACGTGACGCTCACGACGCCGGCCAGCGCCAGATGCACGACGCCGACGGCGACCGCGACGACGTCGACCGGCGTCACCGCCGCGGGCTGACCCAGCCCACGCAGCCAGGACGGCAACGGCCGGTATGCCGCCGAGGGAGCGGGCGGCATACCGGCCGTCAGTCTGTGGTGCTGTGGGTGACGCAGCTGACGCGGGTGACGCGAGCGATCAGAAGTTGGTCGCGGCGTCGTCGAAGACGAAGCTCGTCTGGAGCGACGAGTCCTCCGTGGCGGCGAACTTCAGCGTGACGTTCGTGCCCTTGTAGGCGGTGAGGTCGACGCTCACCTGGAAGTACGAGGCCTTGGGCGTCGACAGGTTGGAGTAGCTCTTCACCGTCGTGCCGTTGAGCGAGACCGTCGCCTTGTCGTAGGCCGACGAGGTCGTCGTCTCGGCCGTGTCGATGCGGACCCAGTAGGTGAGCGTCGGCGACGTGGCCGTCGACGGCACCGCGAAGGTCTGCGACTCGCTCTCGGAGGCCGTCGTGCCGTTGCCGCCGAGCCAGAGCTTCCACGAACCGCTGTGGGCCGGGCGGCCCGTGTTGTTCGTGATCGGGCCCGAGGTGCCGGTCCAGCCGGTCTGGCCGGCCTCGAAGCCACCGTTCGTCAGCGACCCACCGGTGGGCGGCGGGGTCGTGCCGCCGCACGTCTCGGTGCTCGCGGGCGCCGAGATGGCCGCCATCGCCTTGTCGACCGCGGTGCACTCGGCCGAGCCAGCACCGTAGAGGTCCTTCGCCGCCTTGATGACGCCCGTGCGGGCAGCGGCGTAGTTGCTCGAGGACGTGAGGTACGTCGACAGCGTGCGGTACCAGATCTTCTCGACCTTGAGGTGACCGATGCCGGTGACGGTCGAGGCGTTGCACGTCGGGCTGTTGTAGCTGACGCCGTTGATCGTCTTGGCGCCAGAGCCCTCCGAGGCGAGGTAGTACCAGTGGTTGAGCGGGCCGCTCGAGTAGTGCGGGTCGAGGCCGCCGAGCGAGCTGCTCCAGCAGTCCTTCGACGAGCCGTCCTTGCTCGGCTTGTCCATGTAGCGCAGCGGCGTGCCGTTGCCGTTGAGGTTGATCTCCTCGCCGATGAGGTAGTCGGGGACGTCGCTCGGGTTGTTGGTGTACCACTCGACGGCCGTGCCGAAGATGTCGGACGTCGACTCGTTGAGGCCACCCGCGTCGCCGGAGTAGGCGAGGCCGGCGGTGTTCTCGGTGACGCCGTGGCTCATCTCGTGGCCGGCGACGTCGAGCTCGACGAGCGGGGCGGCGTTGCCCGCGCCGTCGCCGTAGGTCATCTGCGTGCCGTCCCAGAAGGCGTTGACGTAGTTCTGGCCGTAGTGGACACGGCTGCGGGCGCCGGTGCCGTTGTTCCAGATGCCGGCGCGGCCGAGCTGGGTGTTGTAGTAGTCGTAGGTCTTGCCGGCGCCGTAGTGCGCGTCGACGGCGGCCGACTGGCGGCTGCTCTGCGAGCCGTTGCCCCAGACGTCGTCGGCGTCGGTGAACGTCGTGCCCGTGCCGGAGGTCGCCTGGTTGAGGTCGGTCGCGTAGTTGCCGTGCGTGTCGCGCATCGTGTAGCTGCCGCTGCTGCCCGAGGTGGCGAGCGACACGGTGCCGACGAAGATGCCGTTGCCGGTGCCCTCCTTGATGTCGTCCCAGCTCGTCAGCGTCTTGCCCGTCACGGCGTCGACGATCGTGTGCAGCCGGGTCGGCGTCTGGTCGGCCTTGATGCCCTCGGTGACGACCTCGTAGGCGAGGGTCGGCGCCTTGGCGCCCTGGTAGACGACGAGCTCACCGGCCGTCGACTTCTCGTTGTTCGCCGTCGCGGCCGCGAGGCCGGCCTGCTGGGCCGTGCTCTTGGAGATCTTCGGCGTCATCGTGGCCGGGGTGACGCTCTTGCGGATGTTCCACGTCACGCTCTCGACGGCGCCGGAGGCGTCGCGGTGCGAGACGAGGTCGCCCCCGACGACGCGCAGCCCGTCGACGGTGCGCTCGTAGCGCACGTGCGTCGCGCCGTTCGGGTCGGTGATGACGGACTTCACGGTCAGTTGCTCGCCGGAGGCGAGGCCGAGGGCCTTGGCGGAGCTGGCCGCCTTGGACTGCTCGACGGTCTTGAGGCTCTGTGACTCCGGCGCGGGGCCCTTGTCCCCCGACGCCGCGGAGGCCGCGCCCGCCGGGATCGCCGGCGAGATGGCCAGCGCGAGGGCCAGCAGGCCCCCGGTCGCGAGCCCAGACTTCAATCGCTTCACTGATTGCTCCTGTCGACATGCGGCGTCCGCCGCTGGTGGAGTCCGCCGTCTCAGGTGATGAGACTCACGATGGGGACGGCTGACAGTCGCAGGAGCCCGAAATGTCGGTCAACGTCCCTTACCAACTCTTTGCCAAATGCGGGCCGAACTCGGAGTAACGCTTGGGCACAAGGAGATTCGCGGCAGGGGCCGGCTTGGCCGATCTCCCAGCCTTCAGGTGGGTGATCCCTCCCCGGCGACGCGTTCGCGCGCCTGCACGAGGTCGTCCGGGGTGTCGACGTCGTCGGCGACGCCGTCGGTGTCAGCGACCTCGGCGGGCCGCAGGCCGGCGGCGAGGTCGCGCATGCTGCGTCCCGACGGGTCGCCCAGGCGGTCGAGCGCGGCGGCGAGCGCCGTGCGTGGCCAGGCCGAGCAGAGCCAGTTGCGCCGTCCGGTCGGGTCGACGGTGACGGCGCCCCCGGTCGCGCCCGCAGCGCCGGTCATCGCGGCGCTCGCCAGGCGGTCGAGGTGCCCGGAGGTGACGAAGGGCAGGTCGGCCGCGAGCACGACGACGACGTCGGTCTCCCCCGGCAGGTGCCGCACTCCCGCGGCGATCGCGGCCACCGGCCCCCCTCCGGGCGGGTCCTCCACGAGCACCGGTATGCCGCCCGGCACGTCGTCGCCTCGCCCGACGACGAGCACGGGGCGGGGTCGCGCAGCCTCGAGCACGCGCACCACCATCGGGAGGTCGCCGACCTCGAGCGACGGCTTGTGGCTGCCCATGCGTCGCGAAGCGCCACCGGTGAGCACGAGGACGCTCACGGCATACGGCAGGACGGGTGGGCTCGGCTCCACGAGGGGAGTCTGGCACGCTGGGCTCATGGGACGAGTGACGGTGCGGCGCAAGGTCACGACGATCGACGTCGCGACCGGCGCGAGCGCGACCCGCCCGGACACCCTGACGGTGGAGGAGCCGCTCGAGCTGCGCGTCAACGGCAGTCCGCTCACGGTGACGATGCGCACGCCCGGTCACGACATCGAGCTCGTCCACGGCTTCCTGCTCAGTGAGGGCATCATCCGGTCGGCCGAGGACATCGCACTGGCGCGCTACTGCGAGGGCGCTGTCGTGTCGGGCGAGAGCGGCTTCGACGAGAACACCTACAACGTCATCGACGTGACCCTCGCCGCGGGGGTCACACCTCCTGCGGCATCGGCGACCCGGTCCTTCTTCACGAGCTCCTCGTGCGGCGTCTGCGGCAAGGCGAGCATCGAGCAGCTGCGGGCGCAGTCGGCCTTCGACGTGAGGGCGGACCGGATGGAGATAGCCGCCAAGGTCGTCGCCGAGCTGCCGGATGCGCTGAGGGGCGAGCAGCGGGCCTTCGAGAAGACGGGCGGGCTGCACGCCGCAGGCCTCTTCACCGCCGACGGCGAGGCGCTCGTCGTGCGCGAGGACGTCGGTCGGCACAACGCCGTCGACAAGGTTGTCGGGTGGGCGCTGCAGAACGGCAGGGTGCCCGGGGTCGGGTGCGTGCTCGTCGTGTCGAGTCGGGCGTCGTTCGAGCTGACCCAAAAGGCGATCATGGCCGGAATCCCTTGTCTGGCAGCCGTTTCGGCGCCCTCTTCGCTCGCCGTCGAGTGTGCTGAGGATGCCGGGATGACACTGATGGGTTTTGTGCGAGGCACCCGCCTCAACGTCTATGCCGGCGCGCACCGCGTCACGACCACCTGACCGGAAGGACCACCGTGGCCATCTTCGCGATCCACTACACCTACCCCGACGACGTCACCGAGATGCTGACGATCCGGCCGGAGCACCGCGAGTGGCTCACGGGCCTGCCCGGCCTGCTCGTCGGCGGGATGTACCAGGAGGGCATCGACGAGATCAGCGAGGGTGAGCCGACCGACCAGGAGCCGCGCAACGCCGCCCTCGTCGTCGTGTCGGGTGAGTCGCTCGCCGAGGTGACCGAGACCTTCGACCAGGACCCCTACTGGCAGGGCGGCTACGTGCTGCGCCGCGTCGTGCGGCGCTGGGACCCGCCGCTCGGTCCGTGGGTGGCCGACGAGACCCAGTCACCCGGCTGAGGCGCTGCCTACCGGGCTGAAGCGCTGACGACTGGGAGGGCGGACCGCCACCATCGGCCGTATGCCGCCGGGCTGAGCGTGCCGCGGCAGCTGCCTGAGCGTTCGTGGCGGTCCGTCGGCACACCGGCGGCGGTCCCGCAGCCGCCTCCGGTCACAGGCGGGTGACCTGGCCGCCCTCGACGTGCCACCGCTCGTCGAGCCGGACGTTCTCGAGCAGGCGCCGGTCGTGCGATACGAGCAGCAGCGCTCCGTCGTAGGAGTCGAGGGCCTGCTCGAGCTGCTCGATGGCCGGCAGGTCGAGGTGGTTCGTCGGCTCGTCGAGCACGAGCAGGTTGACGCCCCGCGCCTGCAGCAGGGCAATCGCGGCTCTCGTGCGCTCACCCGGTGAGAGCCGCCCGACCGCACTGCCGACCTGGTCGGCCTTGAGCCCGAACTTCGCGAGCAGCGTCCGACGCTCGGCCGGGGCGAGGTCGGGCACCGCCTCGCCGAAGGCATCGCCGAGGGGCAGGTCCTCGCGCAGCCCGGTGCGCGCCTGGTCGATCTCGCCGACGGCGACGCTGGCACCGAGCGAGGCACTCCCTGCATCCGGCTCCAGCCGCCCGAGCAGCAGCGACAGGAGCGTCGACTTCCCGGCCCCGTTCGGGCCGGTGATGCCGATGCGCCGACGCGCCTCGACCTGAAGCGACGCCGGGCCGAAGGTCCAGTCCCCGCGCCGCACGACCGCCTCGTTGAGGGTCGCGACGACCGAGCTCGACCGCGGCGCAGCGCCGATCGAGAACTGCAGCACCCACTCCTTGCGCGGCTCGGCGACCTCGTCGAGCCGGGCGATGCGCGACTCCATCTGCCGCACCTTGCGGGCCTGCTTCTCCGACGAGTCGATGCTCGCGGCGCGGCGGATCTTGTCGTTGTCGGGGCTCTTCTTCATGGCGTTGCGCACGCCCTTGGACGACCACTCCCGCTGCGTGCGGGCCCGCGCCTCGAGATCGGCCTTCGTGCCGGCATACGCCTCGTACGCCTCGCGCGCGTGCCGGCGCGCGACCTCGCGCTCCTCGAGGTAGGACTCGTAGCCGCCGTCGTGCACCGAGACGGCGTTCTGGGCGAGGTCGAGCTCGACGATGCGGGTGACGCAGCGGGCGAGGAACTCCCGGTCGTGCGACACGAGAACGACGCCGCCGCGCTGGCCGTGGACGAACGCCTCGAGCCGGTCGAGCCCCGCGAGGTCGAGGTCGTTGGTGGGCTCGTCGAGCAGCACGAGGTCGAAGCGGCTGAGCAGCAGGGCCGCGAGCGCGGCCCGCGCCGCCTGGCCGCCCGAGAGCGAGGTCATGAGCGCGTCGGGCCCGACGTCGAGCCCGAGCTCCGCGAGCATGGGCGGGACGCGGTCGTCGAGGTCGGGCGCACCGCTCGCGAGCCAGTGGTCGAGCGCGACGGCATACGTCTCGTCGGCCCGCGGGTCGTCGCCGCCGAGCGCCGCGGCCGCGTCCTCCATAGCGAGCATCGCGGCGGTCGCTCCCGTGCGCCTCCCGATGTGGTCGGCCACCGTCTCGCCGGGCACCCGCTCGTGCTCCTGCGGCAGCCACCCGATGAAGGCGTCGGACGGCGCCGTCGTCACGGTGCCGGCGAGCGGCTCGTCCACCCCGGCGAGCAGCCGCAGCAGGGTCGACTTGCCCGCGCCGTTGGCGCCGACGACCCCGACGACGTCGCCCGGGGCGACGGTGAGGTCGAGGTGCTCGAAGAGAGTCCGGTGGGCGTGGCCCCCGGCGAGGTCCTTGGCCACGAGGGTCGCGCTCACGGGGCAAGCCTAGGTGTGCCGGCGGGCGCTCTCCGACACACGCTCGGCCGCGGTCACAGCAGGTGCACGGTGACGACGTCGCCGTCGATGAGCTGGTCGACGCCCTCGGGCACCTCGATGAGGCAGTTCGCGGCGGCGAGGGCCGTCAGGTGGCGCGCGTCCGGCGCCGAGACGGTGCCGTCGTCGTGCAGCACGCTCGTGACGAACTGGACGCGTCCCGCTCGCGTGCGTCTCGACTTGCCGCGGTATGCCGCCTGGCCGGGTCGCGCGGGCGGTGCGCCGTGGCGTCGGTCGAGTCCCGGCCGGACGAGGACCTCGAAGGCGACGAACGCCCCGACCGGGGTGCCGGGCAGGCAGATCACCGGGGTCGAGCCGTAGCGACCGAGCCCCTGGGGGCCCCCGGGCTGCATCGCGAGGTGGACGAAGTCGAAGGTCGGCAGCGGCTCGCAGACCTGGCGGACGACCTCGTAGGCCCCGGCACTGACGCCTCCCGTCGTGACGACGAGGTCGATGTCGGGGTCGCGGTCGAGGTCGTGGAGCAGCGCTCGCAGCTCGGGGGGCTCGTCGGAGCAGACCTCGGCGCGGCGCACGTCGCACCCGGCGGCCTGCGCCAGGGCGGCGATCATGTCGGAGTTGGACTCGTGGATCCCGCCGGCGCCGGGGTCGGCGTCGGGCGGCGCCAGCTCGGCGCCGGTGGCGACGACGGCCACCCGCGTGGCCACCTGGACCTCCACGACCGTGCAGCCGGCGGAGCGACCGAGCGCGATGAGAGCCGGGGTCGTCGCGGATCCCCTTGCGGCAAGAACGGATCCGGCCGTGACATCTTCGCCCCGAGGCCGCACGTGCTGTCCGGGAGTCGGGTCGGCATCGATGGTGACCCGTTCGGGTGCGGGCCCGGTCGGGCTGGCATCAGTGCGCTCCACGGGCACGACGGCGACCGTGCCCTCGGGCACCCGGGCGCCGGTCATCACCCTCGCTGCCTCACCCGGCGCGAGGGCAAAGCGTGGAGCGGACCCCGCGGGCACGTCCCCGACCACCGGATAGGCGCGCTGGTCCGGCGATCCCGGGCACACGGCATACCCGTCCATGGCGCTGTTGTCGAAGCGCGGCAGGTCGTCGGCGGCGACGAGGTCGGCTGCGAGCCGGCGTCCTGCGGCGTGGCGGTCGAGGGCGACGCGCTCCGTCGCACCTGCACCCAGCAGGTCGGCGATGGCGGCACGATGCTCCGCGACCGACCGGTGTCCTCCAGCTGCGCTCACGGTCGCCAGTCTGCCGCACCCGTGCGGGGTAGCGCCTCGCGCCCCACGGCGGGGGACGCCGACTAGCGTGAGCTCATGGCCACCGATGACGCGTTCCGCCTCGACGGGATGCTGCTCGGTGTCGCGAGCGCGGCGACCCAGATCGAGGGCGGCGACGTCGAGAGCAACTGGAGCGACTGGGGGAGCCGCCCGGGCACCATCGCCGACGGCTCCACCCCCGCTCGCGCCACCGACCACTGGCGGCGGTGGCGGGAGGACACCGAGCTGATGGCCTCGCTGGGCGTGCAGATCTACCGCCTCAGCGTCGAGTGGGCGCGACTCGAGCCGCAGCCCGGACAGTGGGACGACGCGGCCTTCCGGCGCTATCGCGCCGAGCTGGAGCTCCTGCGCACCAAGGGAATCCGCCCCCTCGTGACGCTGCACCACTTCAGCCACCCGCTGTGGTTCGAGCGTGACGGAGGGTGGCTCGCTCCCGGCGCCCTCTGGGTCTGGGAGCGCTTCGTCGCCGAGGTCGTGACGCGGCTCGGCGACCTCGTCTCGGAGTGGGTGACGATCAACGAGCCCAATGTCTACGTCACCGGCGCCTACGTCTTCGGCCACTTCCCGCCCGGGCACCGCAGCCTGCGCGAGGGGATGCGCGTCTACAGCGTCCTCGCGGCTGCCCACCTCCGCGCCTACACCCTCATCCACGCCCTGCAGCCCGGACCCGGCACGATGGTCGGGGTCGCCCACCACCTGCGGCCGTTCCGACCGGGCAACCCGCGCAACCCGTGGCACCGCGCGCTGACGCCGGCCATGCGCCACCTCTTCCAGGGGGCCATCGTGCGGGCCATGACGACAGGGGAGTTCACGTTCCCGCTACGGCGGCCGGCTGGCATACCTGCTCCGCCCGCGGGCTCCGGTGAGGGCCACGCCCTCTACGCCGACTTCTTCGGGCTCAACTACTACTCCCGCACGACGGTCACGCGCTTCGACGACGGCACCCCGCCGGGTGTCCCCGTCAACGACCTCGGATGGGAGGTGTATGCCGCCGGGCTCGGCGAGATGGCCCGCTGGGCTTGGGAGATCTACCGCCTGCCCGTCTGGGTCACCGAGAACGGCACGTGCGATGCTGTCGATGCCTTCCGGTCGCGCTACCTCTGGGAGCACCTGTCGGTGCTGAGCGAGGCTCGGGCACAAGGGATTCCGGTCGAGCGCTACTACCACTGGTGCTTCGTCGACAACTGGGAGTGGAACGAGGGCGAGGGCCCGCGTTTCGGCCTCGTCGCCCTCGACTACGAGACGCAGGAGCGCACCGTGCGCGACTCGGGGCGCTTCTTCGCCGAGGTGATCCGCGCGGGCGGCGGTACGCCGGAGCTACACGCCAAATACGTTGCAGGACAGGAGTATCCGGTGAGCGAGCAGGCCACGCACCCTCGCTGAGCGCACTCATCTCCCCCGACGAGCACACGGGCCGCCGACACCGGCGTACCGTCGAAGGATCGGACGATCCGAGGAGGTCAGGGTGCGACTCAACCATCTCTGCGATGCCTACTGGACCTACGAGCTGCTGCAGGAGGTCGCGGCCGGGTCCGGACGCGACGGCCGGATCTACGGGCAGGGCACGGGCACGCTGACCGGACGCCTCTCGGGCACCGCCACGTGGTCGAACTTCCCACGCATCCGCGAGGGCTACGCGTCACCGGATGCCCGCGGCGTCATCGAGGTCGACGACGGGGTCGTCCTCTTCACGCTGACGGGGCTCTCGTCGCTGGCCGACGGGCGCGGTGTCCACGTCCTCACCTTCCAGACCGACGCGGCGTCGCACCTCTGGCTCAACGACGTCATCGCCGTCGGCGAGGGCAGCATCGACACGGAGCAGCACCGGCTCGCGATGCGTTACTACGAGTGCGAGGTCGAGCTGCCCCTGGCCGACCTCCCCGACCTCAGGCGCCATCCGTAGCTCCTGGGACGGTGTGCCCGGGACGGAGTGCCCGGGACGGAGTGCCCCGCCGGAGTGCCCACGAGACGGTCACTCAGCGTCGGCGCCCGCGCACCTCACGGCATACCGGCGGCTGTGGACCGGCCCTCAGCACTCGATGACGTTGACGGCGAGCCCGCCGCGCGCGGTCTCCTTGTACTTCACCTTCATGTCGGCGCCAGTCTCGCGCATCGTCTTGACGACCTTGTCGAGGCTGACGACGTGCGAGCCGTCGCCGCGCAGCGCCGTGCGGGCGGCCGTGATCGCCTTGACCGACGCGATCGCGTTGCGCTCGATGCAGGGGATCTGCACGAGCCCGCCGACGGGGTCGCAGGTGAGGCCGAGGTTGTGCTCCATGCCGATCTCGGCGGCGTTCTCGACCTGCTCCGGCGTGCCGCCGAGCACGGCGGCCATCGCGCCCGCCGCCATCGAGCACGCGGAGCCGACCTCGCCCTGGCAGCCGACCTCGGCGCCGGAGATCGAGGCGGTCTCCTTGTAGATGACGCCGATCGCGCCGGCAGTGAGCAGGAAGCGGACGATGCCGTCACGGTCGGCGCCGCGCACGAAGTTGGCGTAGTAGTGCAGCACCGCGGGGATGATGCCCGCCGCTCCGTTGGTCGGCGCCGTGACGACCCGGCCGCCGGCGGCGTTCTCCTCGTTCACGGCGAGCGCGTAGAGCGTGATCCAGTCCATGCCGCGCAGCGGGTCGTCGCTGCCCGACTCGAGAGCGAGCCGCCGCGCGAGCTCGGGCGCCCGCCGCCGCACGCGCAGGCCCCCCGGGAGCACGCCCTCGGTCGCGATGCCGTTGCGCACGCACTCCTTCATGACGGCCCAGATGTCGAGCAGCCCCTGGCGCACCTCCGCCTCCGTGCGCCACGACAGCTCGTTCTCGAGCATGATGCGCGCGATCGACTTGCCGGTCTCCTTGCAGTGCGCGAGCAGCTCGTCGCCGGTGCGGAAGGGGTGGGCGACCGGCGTCGAGTCCTCGACGATCTTCGTCTGGCCGTCGGCGTTCTCACCGACGACGAAGCCGCCGCCGACGGAGTAGTACGTGTGCTGCGCCACCGTCGCGCCCGACGCGTCGAGCGCGGTGAACGTCATGCCGTTGGGGTGCAGCGGCAGCGTCTTGCGCCGGTGCAGCACGAGGTCCTCGTCCTCGACGAGGTCGATCTCGTGCTCGCCGAGCAGCGAGAGCCGCTTCGTCGCGCGAATCTCCGCGAGGCGCGCGTCGACCGCCCGGGGGTCGCACAGCTCCGGACGCTCACCCGTCAGCCCGAGCAGCACCGCCTTGTCGCTGCCGTGCCCGTGGCCCGTCGCGCCGAGGGAGCCGAAGAGCTCGGACCGCACCCGCGCGACCTGCTCGAGCCGGCCCTCGTCACGGAGCCGCTCGGCGAAGAGCACCGCGGCCCGCATGGGGCCGACCGTGTGCGAGCTCGACGGCCCGATGCCGATCGAGAAGAGGTCGAAAACGCTGAGCGCCATGGTGTCCTGACTTCGTGTCGTCGTTGACGGCGGCCGCCGCGGGGGTGGTGGACGGCCGACCCGAGCCTACGTCCCCGACCCGCGCCGACGCACCACGCCGAGGTATGCCGTCCGCCCCCTCCCCGACACCCCCTACCAGTCGAGTGCCCAGTTTCCTACCGTCGATAAACGGGCACTCGACACACCGACCAGTCGAGTGCCCAGTTTCCTACCGTCGTGAAATGGGCACTCGACACACCGACGAGTCGAGTGCCCAGTTTCCTACCGTCGGGAAATGAGCACTCGACACACCGACCAGTCGAGTGCCCAGTTTCCTGCTGTCGGGAAATGGGCACTCGACGCCGCGTGACGTCGAGTGCTCATGTGCCGACGGCATACAGTCTGGGCCGTGATGACGGAGCAGCCACGCTGGGTCGATGCGACCACCCTTCGACGTGCGGTGTCCGCGGACCGGGCACGGCGTCTCATCCGGCAGGCACTCGTCGATGGGCTCGACCCGGCAGCCGAGCCCGCGCGGACGGCACTGCCTGCGGGTGACGGCCAGCTGCTCGTCATGCCGTCGACGTCGAGGCGCGCCGCCGGAGTCAAGGTCGCCACGGTTGCGCCCGCGAATCCCAGCAAGGGGCTCGAGCGCATCCAGGCCATCTACGTGCTCTGCGACGCAGTGACGTTGACCCCCTCGACCCTGCTCGACGGCGCCGCCCTCACGACCCTGCGCACCCCGGCCGTGTCAGCGGTCGCCATCGACTGCCTTGCGCCGCAGGAGGTTTCGCAGGTCGTCATCCTCGGCAGCGGACCGCAGGCGATCGGTCACGCAGAGGCAGTCCTGGCGATCCGCGCACCGCAGACGATCACCGTGGCCGGGCGCGCCCTCGACCGCGCCCGCTCGGCGGCAAACCGCATCAGGGGTCTCGATGGCGCACCGCGCGTCGAGGCGCTGGCCGTCACCGACCGGCAGGCCCTCGAGGAGGCAGTGCGGGGCGCGGACGTCATCATCACGGCAACCGCAGCGCAGACCCCGGTGCTCGACGGGTCGTGGGTGCGCAACGGTGCGTGCGTGGTGGCCATCGGGTCGCACGAGCTCGACCGCCGCGAGCTCGACAGCGGCCTCATGGGTCGGTCGCTCGTCGTCGTGGAGGACGTCGAGACCGCCCGCCGGGAGGCCGGCGACGTCGTGCTGGCGGTCTCCGACGGTGCCCTCTCCTGGAGCGACGTCGGCACGCTCACCGATCTCGTGCGCGGGCACGTCTCGCGGGCGACCGACCGGCCGAATGTCTTCAAGGGCGTCGGGATGGCCTGGCAGGACCTCGTCGTGGCCGAGCACGCGACGCGGCTGTAGCCGACGCTTTCGTCCTGTCGGGAACTGGGCACTCGACGAGACACGCACTCGAGTGGGCGCGTCGTCACACGGGGTCAGTCGCGGGGGTGGATGACGTCCTCGATCGGCGTCAGCCCGTCGTTGAAGGCGATGATGCGCCGGGCGGTGGTCTCCGGGTGACCGACGACCGAGCGGATCACGTGCGCGACGTTGTCGCGTGACACCGAGCCCGCGGCCACTCCCTCGCCCGTCTCGATGTGCCCGGTCGCGTCCTCGAGCGTCAGGGCGCTGGGACGCAGGATCGTCCACGCGAGGTCAGTGCCCTGCAGGTGCTCGTCGGCAGCGGCCTTGGCCTCGGCATAGGCGTAGAAGCCGTTGTCCGGCGCCACCCCGTGGTCGGGCCCGGCCCCGAAGTAGCTCACCATGACATAGCGCTCGACTCCGGCCTCGGACGCGGCCTCCATCGAGCGGATCGCGGCGTCACGGTCGACGGCATACGTCCGCTCGGGACTGCCGCCGCCGGCACCCGCGGACCACACGACGACGTCGCTCCCACGCAGGGCCTCGGCGATCTCGGCGGTCGCGGCGTGCTCGATGTCGAGCACCAGGGCGGTCGCGCCGGTCGCCTCGACGTCAGCGACGTGGTCGGGGTTGCGCACGACCGAGGTGACCTCGTGGCCGTCGGCGACGAGGAGGGGAGCAGCGAGCAGGGCCACCTTGCCGTGGCCGCCTATGAGCGTGATGCGAGACATGACTCCACCCTCTCAGAGCGGGCTGTGCACCGCCCCCTCCCCAGCAATCGAAAGAGCAGTTCGTCGCCCTTCCACGCGGCCGCGCGGGGCCGCTCGACAGCGACGAACTGCTCTTTCGATTGGGTTGGGTGGGTGGGTGGTCAGTCGGAGCCGCGCCGGCCGAGCAGGATGCCGATGACGAGGCCGACGAACGCCGCCGCGGCATAGCCCGCGTAGCGCTTGACCAGCACCGGCATGACGGCCGACCCGAGGTCGAGCGCGTCGTCCTCCTCGATCGAGGAGGGCACCAGCCGTGGCCCAGGGGGGTATGCCGCCGGGCGCGGTGCCGCTCCACCTGCAGTCCCGGACGTGGCCGGGGCAGCAGGCGCCGGGCTCGGAGCAGCGGCTGCTGCCGCAGACTCCGCCGCGGGACTGATGGCCGTGCCGTCGGCCGTGGCAGCGCCTGCCGCGGCCACGACACCTGCGTCCGTTGCTGCCGCCCCGGCGGCACCGGTCTCAGCCACGCCGGCCTCGGCCGCGCCCGCCTCGGCCGCACCCGCCTCAGCGCCACCCTCGCCGAGCCGCGTCTCGATGCACGCGATGAACGCCATGAGCAGCTTGTCCGACACGTCCTGCATGACGCCCCGGCCGAACTGCGCCGGCTTGCCCGTGACGGCGAGGTCGGTGACGACGTCGGCGCGGGTGCCGGTGCCGTCGGGCGAGAGCTCGATGGTCACCGTCGCCCCGGCCGTGCCGTTGCCGCGCTTGTCCTTGCCCTTGGCCTCGATCACCGCCCGGTGGGCCTGGTCGTCACGCTCGACGAAGGACCCGGAGCCGGAGTAGAGCAGGGCGATCGGGCCGAGCTTGACCTTGACCGTGCCGGAGAAGTCGTCGGCGTTCACCTCCGTCACGGTCGCTCCCGGGAAGCACCCACCGACCTTCTCGAGGTCCATGAAGAGTGCCCACGCATCGTCGACCGAGGTCGGCACGGTGAAGGAGTGCGTCAGCTCCATCCGCCGATCACGCCCCGGCCGCGGCGAGCACCGCGCGCCGCGTCAGCACCGTGGCGAGGTGCTTGCGGTAGTCGGAGTCGCCGTTGAGGTCGGAGGGCGGGTTGGTGCCCTCCGCCACCGAGGCGACGGCCGCACGCACGGCCTCGTCGGTAGCGGGCTTCCCCACGAGCGCCTCCTCGACGGCCTTGGCGCGCAGGGGAGTTGAGCCCATGTTCGTCAGGCCGACCCGCGCCTCGGCGATCGAGCCGCCCTCGCTGCGCACCGTCGCCGCGATGCCGACGATGGACCACTGGTGGCTGACCCGCACGAACTTCTCGTAGTGCGCCCCCCAGCCCGTGTGCTTGGGCACGCGGATGTGGGTGAGCAGCTCGCCCTCGCCGACAGCCGTCGTGAAGAGGTCCTCGAAGAAGTCGTCACCCGCGACCGTGCGGGACGAGCCGCCCGGTCCGGCGATGACGAACTCCGCACCGAGGGCCAGCGCCGGCGCCCCGACGTCACCGGCCGGGTCGGCGTGCACGAGGGCCCCGCCGATCGTGCCGCGGTGCCGGATCTGCGGGTCCGCGACCGTCTGGATCGCCTTGGACAGCAGGGCCGCATGGGTCCCGACGGCCTCGGAGGCCAGCACGGCGGCATACGTCGTCATGGCTCCGATGACGAGGGTGTCGCCCTCCTCGGTGATGCCCTGGAGCTCACCGATGCGGCCGAGGTCGATGACGACCCCGGGCGCGTTGAGGCGCATCCGCAGGATGGGCAGCAGCGACTGCCCACCGGCGAGCACCTTGGCGTCGTCGCCGTGCTCGGCGAGCGCGCGGATGGCCTCCTCGACCGAGCTGGGCGCGATGTAGTCGAACTGTGCGGGGATCACTGGTCGCTCCCTTCGGTCGTCGTGCTGGGACTGCCGGCGCCCGGGTCCTGGTTGGGCGTGGCCTCGTCGAAGTGCGGCGCAGCGTCGCGCTCGCCCTCGTGCGAGACCGGGTGACCGGCCTGGATCGCCTTCCACACCCGCTCGGGGGTGCACGGCATGACGATGTCGTCGACACCGAGCGGGCGCACCGCGTCGACGATCGCGTTGACCACCGCAGGGGTCGACGCGATCGTGCCAGCCTCGCCGACTCCCTTGGTGCCCAAGGTGTTCGTCGTCGACGGCGAGGTCGTGTGGTCGGTGACGAAGCTGATCGTGTCGGCCGCGGTCGGCAGGGTGTAGTCGACGAACGAGCCGGTCACGAGGGTGCCCTGCTCGTCGTACTCCGCGCCCTCCCACAGCGCCTGGGCGATGCCCTGGACGAGGCCGCCGTGCACCTGGCCCTCGACGATGAGGGGGTTGATGATCGTGCCGATGTCGTCGACGCAGACGTACTTGCGCATCGTCGTCGCCCCGGTCTCGGTGTCGACCTCCATGGCACAGAGGTGCGTGCCGTGGGGGAAGGAGAAGTTGTCGGGGTCGAACGTCGCGTCGGCGTCGATGCTGGGCTCCGCCCCGTCGGGGAGGTTGTGCGCCGCGAAGGTCGCCAGCGCGATCTCGGCGATGCCGATGCCCTTGTCGGTGCCCTTGACGCCGAAGCGGCCGGCCTTGAACTCCAGGTCGTCCTCGCTCGCCTCGAGCAGGTGGGCGGCGAAGACCTTGGCCTTGTCGATGACCCTGTCGGCGGCCCGGACGACCGCCTCGGCTCCGACGACGAGCGAGCGGGAGCCGTAGGTGTCGAGGCCGCGCGGGGAGGTCTGCGTGTCGCCGTGCAGCACCTCGACGTCCTCGAAGGGCACGCCGAGCCGGTCGGCGACGATCTGGCTCCACGCCGTCTCGTGGCCCTGGCCGTGCGGCGAGACTCCCGTGACGACCTCGACCTTGCCGGTCGCGAGCATGCGGATGCTCGCGTGCTCCCAGCCGCCGGCGCCGTAGTTGAGCTGGCCGAGGATGCGTGACGGCGCGAGGCCGCACATCTCGGTGAAGGTCGAGACGCCGATGCCGAGCTGGACCGGGTCGTTGCTCTCGCGACGGCGCTTCTGCTCGGCGCGCAGCTCGTCGTAGCCGAAGAGCTCCTTGGCCTTCGCGGTCGCCGCCTCGTAGTTGCCCGAGTCGTAGGTCATGCCCGCGACCGTCGTGAAGGGGAACTCCTCGTGCCTGATCCAGTTCTGCTCGCGCACCTCGAGCGGGTCGCGGCCGAGCTCGGCAGCGAGCTCGTCCATCATCCGCTCGATGCCGAAGGTCGCCTCCGGGCGACCGGCGCCGCGGTATGCGTCGACCCACGTCTTGTTCGTCAGCACCGTCTGGCAGTTGAACTGGTAGGCCGGGAACTTGTAGATCGAGTTGAACATCCACGCGCCGAGCACCGGCACGCCGCCGCCGACGATGGCGATGTAGGCGCCCATGTCGGCGAGCAGCTCGACCTTGAGGCCGGTGACCGTGCCGTCCTTCTCGGCCGAGAGGGTCAGCTTCTGCCACTGGTCGCGGCCATGGTGACCGGAGAGCAGCGACTCGGACCGGGTCTCGGTGTACTTGCAGGGCTTGCCGAGGCGCCGGGCCACGGCGATCGTGGCGAATTCCTCGGGCGTCGTCTGCAGCTTGCCGCCGAAGCCGCCGCCCACGTCGGGCGCGATGACGCGCACCTTCGACTCGGGGATGCCCATCGTCGCCGCGATGAGGAAGCGCAGGATGTGCGGGATCTGCGTGGCCGACCAGACGACCATCTGCTCACCCGTCGGGTCGACGACGACCGAGCGCGGCTCCATGAAGGCGGGGATGAGCCGCTGCTGGCGGAACTCGCGCTCAATGACGACGCCGTCCTCGCGAGCCTTGGCGATGGCGGCGTCGACGTCGCCGCCGGTGCCGGCCTCGGCCGAGTCGAGCTTCCAGAAGGCGGACTTGTTCGTGCCGAGGTCGGGGTGGGCGAGGACCGTGTCGGCCGCCGCCTCCTTGAGGTCGAGCACGGCCGGCAGCTCGTCGTAGTCGACGTCGACGAGCTCGGCGGCGTCGCGCGCAGCAGCCGCGCTGCGGGCGACGACGACGGCGACGATCTCGCCGGCACACGCGACCCGCTCGACCGCGACGGGCAGGTGGGTCGGGGTGACCTGGTCGGCCGTGATCGGCCAGGCGTTGGCGTTGACGCCCTGCACGTCCTTGATGTCCTCGCCGGTGACGACGTCGATGACGCCCGGGGCCGCCTTGGCCTCGGCCGTGTTGATCGCCGTGATCGTCGCGTGGGCGAAGGGGCTGCGCACCATCGCGAGGTGCAGCATGCCGGGCAGCTGGATGTTGTCGGTCCACCGGGTGCGACCGGTGATGAGCCGCTGGTCCTCCTTGCGGCGCCGCGCCTTGCCGATCTCCAGCTCAGGCGCGGTGGTGTCGGTGCGGTCGTCGGTGATCGTCATGAGGACACCGCCTGCGAGCTCAGCTCGCCGGCCGCCTGCTGCACGGCCTTGACGATGTTGTGGTAGCCCGTGCAGCGGCAGAGGTTGCCCTCGAGGCCCTCACGGATCTCCTGCTCGCTCGGGTCGGGGTTGTTCTTCAGCACGTCGCACGCCTGCATGATCATTCCGGGGGTGCAGTAGCCGCACTGGAGGGCGTGACACTCGTGGAAGGCCTTCTGTACCGGGTGCAGCTCGCCGTTCTGCGCGAGGCCCTCGATCGTCGTGACCTCGTGCCCGTCCGCCTGGACGGCGAGGACGTTGCACGACTTGACGCTGGTGCCGTCGAGGTGGACCGTGCAGGCCCCGCAGTTGCTCGTGTCGCAACCGACGACCGTGCCGGTCTTGCCGACCGTCTCTCGTAGGTAATGGACCAAGAGGGTCCGGGGCTCGACCTCGTCGGTGTAGCTCACACCGTCGACGATCACCGTGATTCGACTCATGCTTCATGTCCTCCTGCCGCGCTGCAGTGACTTCCCCGCCCTGAGTCTCGCTGCCGTTCAACTACCTGACAAGGGCTGGGGGCAGACTGGGGGCAGACTGGTCCCCATGACGCTCCACGCCGACGACTACCAGGCCCTCCGCTCGCGCTACGACTCCATGACCTACCGCCGCACCGGCCGGTCGGGGCTCGACCTGCCGGCGGTCTCGCTCGGCCTCTGGCACAACTTCGGCGACGACGTGCCGCTCGAGCGCCAGCGTGCGACCCTGCGCCGGGCCTTCGACCTCGGGGTCACGCACTTCGACCTCGCCAACAACTACGGCCCGCCCTACGGCTCCGCCGAGCGCAACTTCGGCGCCATCTACGCGCAGGACTTCACGCGCTACCGCGACGAGCTGATCCTCTCGACGAAGGCGGGCTACGACATGTGGCCCGGCCCTTACGGCCAGGGCGGCGGCAGCCGCAAGTACGTCCTCTCCTCCCTCGACCAGTCCCTCCAGCGCATGGGCGTCGACTACGTCGACATCTTCTACTCCCACCGCTTCGACGAGACGACGCCGCTCGAGGAGACGATGGGCGCGCTCGACACGGCAGTGCGCCAGGGCAAGGCGCTCTACGTCGGCATCTCGTCCTACTCGGGCCCGCGCACCAAGGACGCCATCGCGATCCTGCGTGAGCTCGGCACCCCGCTGCTCATCCACCAGCCGAGCTACTCGATGCTCAACCGCTGGGTCGAGGAGGACCTCCTCGACGTGCTCGGCGAGGAGGGCGTCGGCTGCATCGCCTTCTCGCCGCTCGCGCAGGGCATGCTCACCGACAAGTACCTCAAGGGCGTGCCGGCCGGCTCGCGAGCCGCTCAGGGGAAGTCGCTGTCGCCGAAGCTGCTCAGCGAGCAGAACCTCAAGCACATCCGTGCCCTCAACCGGATGGCGAAGGCCCGCGGCCAGTCCCTCGCGCAGATGGCGCTCGCGTGGATCCTCCGCGACGAGCGCGTCACGTCGGTGCTCATCGGCGCGTCGTCGGTGCAGCAGCTCGAGAACAGCCTCGGCTCCCTCGACAACCTCGACTTCACTCCCGAGGAGCTCGCCAAGATCGACACCCACGCCGTCGAGGGCGGCATCAACCTCTGGAAGCGCTCCAGCGCCCACTGAGCTCTCCCGAGCTCTCAACCCACCACGTCGGTATGCCGTCCGGCCGTGTCCCCCGGCGAGCTCGCGCCGCGCGTCGGCCGGGGCCGGGCCGGACGGCATACGGGCTGGTCAGTCGGCTGGGGCCGCGAGGGCGGTCCAGGTGTCGACGGCCTGGCTGAGGATGGCGTCGGCGAGGGCGGGCGCGCGGTCGACGTCGCGCGCGGCGATGGCTTCAGCCAGCGGAGCGTGCGGCAGCAGGTCGGCGCGGTCGGCGGCGAGCACGGGGTCCATCGAGTCGGGCCAGGAGTCGATGGCGCGCTCGAGCGAGTTGAGGGCGAGCCGGAAGGCGAAGTTGTCGCTCGACTCGACGATCTCGCGCCAGAAGCAGCGGTCGGCGTCGGGATGGGCGTCGTCGCCGTAGTCGACACAGCGGGCGATGATGCGGGCGTGCGACTCCGCGGTGCCCCGGGTGGCCGCCAGCCGAGCCGCCTCCCGGCCGATGGAGCGCCGCATCTCGAGACCGTCGCGCACGATGGAGGGATCCGGCTCGCCGGCGACGTCGGCGAGGTGGGCGAGCAGGTCGAGTCCGGCCGTGGCCCGCACGTCGCGGACGGTCGTGCGGCCGCCGGGGACGATCCGCACGAATCCGGCGTGCTGCAGGCGCTGCAGCGCCTCGCGGACCGTGTAGCGGTTGACGCCGAACGACATCGCGAGCTCGCGCTCGGGGGGCACGATGTCACCGGGTGCCAGTCGACCCGTGAGGATGGCGTCGCGCAGCTCGGCGAAGACTTCTTGCGTCACCGGCTGGCGCGCGACGGGTCCGAACCCCGAGTGGCTCACGGGGGGTGAGCCTGCCACCCAAGTGGTCACATCTTCAAGTGCCGCCCCTGCGGTCGCCCGGGCTACCGAACGTGCGGCGAAGGCGCCCCAGACCCGCCCCTGCGGTCGCCCGGGCTACCGAACGTGCGGCGAATGCCCCCCGGACCCGGCTGTGCCTCGGCCCGGCCTCACCCCACCTGTCACACGTGGTGGTGGTGGATGGGGCCCTCGGTGACCGCGAGCCGCTCGCCGGCGCCGCCCCAGCGCAGCGCGATGATCTCGGCGGCGATCGAGACGGCCGTCTCCTCGGGGGTGCGGGCGCCGAGGTCGAGCCCGATGGGCGAGCTCATCCGGGCGAGCTCCTCCTCGCTCAGCCCCGCCTCACGGAGCCGCTCGAGACGGTCCTCGTGGGTGCGGCGCGATCCCATGGCACCGATGTAGGCGACCTCCGGCAGGCGCAGGGCGACCTCGAGCAGCGGCACGTCGAACTTCGGGTCGTGGGTGAGTACGGCGATGACGGTGCGCCCGTCGATCCTGCCCTCGTCGACCTCGCCCTGGAGGTAGTCGTGCGGCCACTTGACGACCACCTCGTCGGCACCGGGGAAGCGCGTCTTCGTCGCGAAGACAGGCCGGGCGTCGCAGACGGTGACGTGGTAGCCGAGGAAGCCGCCGACCCGGGCCACCGCCGCCGCGAAGTCGATGGCGCCGAAGACGAGCATCCGCGGCTTGGGGGCGTGCGCCGCCACGAAGACCCGCATGCCCTCGCCCCGTCGCTCCCCGTCGGGGCCGTAGGTGAGGATCGCCGAACGTCCTTGTGCGAGCAGTCCCCTCGCGTCATCGCGCACGGCGTCGTCGGCGCGGCCACTGCCGAGCGATCCGAGCACGGAGGTCGTTTCGTCGCCCTCCTCCTCGGCGTGCACGACGATCCGACGCCCGACCCACGTGGGCTCGGGGTGCTCGATGACGGTCACGACCGCGACCGGGCGGCCCGCGTCGATGTCGGCCGCGACGGCACCGAGCTCGGGGAAGGTCTCGGGTGAGACCTTCTCGACGAAGACGTCGAGGATGCCCCCGCAGGTGAGCCCGACGGCATACGCGTCGTCGTCGCTCACGCCGTAGCGCTGGAGGACCGGGCGGCCGGACGCGACGACCTCCTGGGCGAGCTCGTACACCGCGCCCTCGACGCAGCCGCCCGACACCGAGCCGACGGCCTCGCCGCCGGGCCCGACGAGCATCGACGCGCCGGGCTGGCGCGGCGCCGAGCGCCACGTGCCCACGACGGTGCCGACGCCGACGGTCTCACCGGCCGACCACCACTGCATCAGCTCGTTCATCACCTCACGCATGGGCGACCACCTCGATCAGCTCCTCGAACGTCGCGAGCGAGTGCCCGGCGACGAAGTCGTCGATGTGCGGCAGGGCCGCGACGATGCCCTGCTGCACCGGCTCGTAGCCCACCTTGCCGCGGTGCGGGTTGGCCCAGACGACGCGGTGGGCGAGGGCGGCGAGCCGGCGCATCTGCTCACCGAGCACCTCGGGCCCCTCGCGCTCCCAGCCGTCGGAGAAGACGACGACGACGGCTCCCCGGGCCATGCCCCGCCGACCCCAGCGGTCGAGGAAGGCGCCGATCGAGTCGCCGAGGCGGGTGCCGCCCGACCAGTCCGGGACGACCCGCCCGGCGGCGGCGAGCGCACGGTCGGGGTCACGCTCGGTGAGCGCGCGGGTCACGTGCGTGAGGCGGGTGCCCATCGTGAAGACCTCGACGTGCTCAGCCCGGCGCACGTAGGCGTGGGCGAGGCGAAGGAGGCTGTCGGCATACGGGCTCATCGACCCCGAGACGTCGATGAGCAGCACGACGCGACGGGCGCGCACCCCACGTCGGCGGTGGTGCATGCGGCCCGGCTCGCCCATCCGCCGCAGCTGCTCGCGCAGGGTCGCAGAGCCGTCGAGCGCTCCGGTCGAGGAGCGCACGTGGCGGCGGGCCCGGCGCTGCGGGCAGCGAGGGTTCAGGCTCGCGAAGACGCGCGCCGCGACGGCCCGGTCGGCCGGCGTGAGGCTGGCGACGTCGCGGTGGCGGAGGACCTCCTGGGCGCTCGCCTTGGCCTGCACGGTGTCGGCATCCGCGTCGCCGCCTTCGCCCTCGCCGCTGTCGAGCGGCGCCTGGACGACGGGCGGGCGCACGACGTCGACGCGCTGGCCCGGCTTGATGGCCTCGCCGCCGAACCACCGCTCGAAGACCTCGTCGTATGCCGCGAAGTCGGCGGGCGTCGACGTGAGGGTCGCGCGGCCGGCCCAGTAGACGTGCGAGCGCTCGTCCATGCCGACGGTGGCGACGGCGAGGAGGAAGGTGCGCTCGCGGTCTGCGGTGACGCCGATGCCGGCTGCGCGCAGGGCGCGGGCGAAGCCGAGGAGCAGCTCGTCGGGCGCGGGCTCCGGGGGTGGCGTCCGGGCGGTGAGGTCGATGGTGCCGGTGGTCATGTGCTGCTCACGCGGTGAGGAGCTTGTCGAGCGACGCGCGGATCCGCTCGGAGTCCTCGCGGTACTTCAGGGCAGCGCCGAGGGTCGCGGCGGCGACCTCGGGGTCGAGGCGGGTGGCGCCGACGGTCTCGAGGGCGCGCGCCCAGTCGAGCGTCTCGGCGACACCCGGGGGCTTGATGAGCTCGCCCGACGTGCGGAGGCGCTGGACGAGGGTGACGACCTGCTCGGCGAGGGCAGCGCTGACCTCGGGGAGGCGGGTGCGCACGATCTCGAGCTCGCGGGCGAGGCCGGGGTGGTCGATCCAGTGGTAGAGGCAGCGGCGCTTGAGCGCGTCGTGCAGCTCGCGGGTGCGGTTGGAGGTGAGCACGACGATGGGCGGAGTGGCGGCGCTGACGGTGCCGAGCTCGGGGATCGTCACCTGCCAGGTGGAGAGGACCTCGAGGAGGAAGGCCTCGAACTCGTCGTCGGCGCGGTCGATCTCGTCGATGAGCAGGACGCACGGTGCTTGGCGCAGAGCCTGGAGGACCGGGCGTGCGAGGAGGAAGCGCTCGTCGAAGAGCTCGTCCTCGAGGACCTTCGGATCGCGGTGCTCGTCACGGCTGATGGCCTCGACGGTGCGCAGGTGGAGGATCTGGCGCGGGAAGTCCCAGTCGTAGAGGGCTTGCGTCGCGTCGATGCCCTCGTAGCACTGGAGGCGGATGAGCTGGAGGTCGAGTGCCTGGGCGAGGGCCTCGGCGAGAGCGGTCTTGCCGGTGCCGGGCTCACCCTCGAGAAGGATCGGGCGGGAGAGCCGCGTCGCGAGGAAGGTGATGGTCGCGAGGGCGTCGTCGGCAAGGTAGCCGGTGCGGGCGAGCGCAGTCGTGACGTCGTCGGCACTGGCGAACAGGTGATCCACCCCCTGAGCATCACTCATCGACGCAGGTTGCGGAAGCGGTGGGCCCGTTTGGCGGGATCGGCGAGATCGGCGGCACGGCGGGGTCGCCGGGGCTAGCGCGACGTGCCGAGCTCTTCGGGGGTGTCGGCGTCGCGACCGGTGGCGAGGTCGCCGCACTCCACAAGCTCGTGCGGGGTGCCGCGGAAGTAGTGGCGGGCGCCGTGGTCGCCGACCGCCGAGGCGATGACCGCATCCCAGTGGGCGCGCCCGATGAGCGCCGGGTGCCCGGGGACGCCGTCGTATGCTGCCCGGCGCAGTGTCGCTCGGAGCTCTTGGCTGGTGGGGGTGGTGGGCGTGCGGGGGCTGGGGCTGGCGGGCTGGTGGAGCTCGACCGAGTGGTCGTCGGGGTCGGGGTGCGGGGAATGGGTGTTGTCGACGTGGCGCGGCGCGTCGAGCACGCGGGCGACGACCTCAGGCGTGAGGTCCGGGAGGTCCACCAACGTGACGAGGACCGCGTCGACGCAACCCTCGCCCTCGTGGGTGGAGCGGGTCAGGGCTGTGAGTCCGGCCCGGAGGGAGGCGCCCATGCCCTCGTGCCAGTCGGGACAGGGGACGACGTCGACGTCGCGGCCCAGCGCGGTGACGATGGCGGACACCTCCTGGCCGGCGGCTCCGACGACGACGGTGATGCCCGTGCAGCCGCCGGCGTGGAGAAGGGAGACGGCCTGCTCGACCAGTGTCGGATCGTCCGGGTGCCGTCGGAGGAGCGCCTTCGGCCCGCCCATCCGTTTGCCGGCACCCGCCGCGAGGACGAGGCCGCGGACGTGGGCGGCTCGACCGTGCACGGCGGCCGGATGGGGCGCGTTGAGACTCTCGCTCACCCTTCGAACCTACCCGCGGAGCCAGTGCAAGACGGCCTCAACCAGAGGTGATAGACCGCACTCCGGCGCCCACCCTGGACCCCTCCACGCCGCCCATGTTGAGGCGCCCCTATCGCCGCGTGCCGACCGGCGACAGTCACAGGGACCCACTTCACCCAGGGTCTGTGGCTGGAGCCTGAACGGGGATGAAGCAGAGGGTGGGGTCCCTGGGGGTCCGGGAGTCTTACCCCGCCGGCGTCGCTAGCGTGTCATCGGGTCTGATGAGTAGCCGCTGGGCCAGCTCATTCTGAAGTCGTCCGCTGCGGCGTGCGTGGTGAATTCGAGCACGGAGACCTTGTGCTCGGTCAGGGCCTCGAGGACCTGCTCGGGTCGCACCCTGAAGAACTCGCGGCGTGGGTTGACCTTGTTGAGCCTCTGCTGGGCGAACTCCCGATGGAGCATGGCCTCGATGCTGACAGCGTCGTCGCTGAAGAACAGGGCGTGGACGTCGAACGTGAACGGGACGGAGGCATCTCCGAGCTCGCGGATCCGGTCCATCGGTTCCAACCGTCGTGTCATACCGATTTTGACCACGCCCTCGCCGAAGGCGCCGATGTTGGAGATGACGTAGACGTACCCGGCGCGGATGTTCGCCGCGCGGTAGTCGGCTTCCGCGATCTCGGCGTCGATCCGGTCGAGTTCGGCTTGGAGCGCGTCGGCCGCCTGGGCGTCACCGGAGTCTCGGAGCCGCTGGATCGAGTTGAGGTAGTGCGTCCGTTCCTTCTCCAACCGTTCCTTCTCGCGTTTGATCTCGGCTTCCAGTGCGCGCTGCTCCCGCAGCTCGGCCCGCCGTTCGCGGTCGAGTTCCTTCTCGGCGGCAACGGCCTGCAGGTGCCGGGACGCCAGCTCCAGCTCGCGCAACCGTAGCCAGTGGTAGTGATCGGTCACGCTGAGATCGATCATCTGGCCCTGCTTGGCAATTTGGTCTCGGGCGGTCGACAGTCGCTTCTGCGCTGAAGCGAGGTTGCCGGCCTTGACGGTCTTGACGGCGTTCTCGGCCTCGGCGTTGTAGGCGCGGAGCATGATCCGGCTCATCTGGTTGACGAAGGTGCGGCCCTTGGCGGTGGAGTTGTTGAACGTGAAGTTCGACGTCGCGGTGATGGCGGTTCCCAGCTTGTTCGCCTGCCGTATCTGTGACCTGAAGGACTCAAGCTCTGTCGCCAGCGAGGCAGACGCCTCTGCGGGGTGCTCGAAGTCAAAAAGGCCAACCTCTTCGAGGACGAGTCGGTCGCGGTTGACGATCACCTGTTGGTCCAGCTCGCTGAGCTGGCGTCGCAGTTCAGCGACCTGATGGCGCAGCGCCTCTTCCGTCTGTCGCTGCTCGTCGATGCGGCGCTGCCGGGCGGCCATGTCCAACGCGCCCAGATCGGCCAAGATCGCTTGTAGGCGCGCCACTTCACGGGTGAGCACGGCGTACTCGCTCTGGAGCTCACTGGCGATGCGCTTCGCGTTGAACGTGGTGACCTTCATGGTCGCCGCGTGGGCAGCCGCCTCAGACAGCGGAATCGACGCTCCCGCCACGACAGCTACGGGAGCGGAGTTGGCCCCTCCGTCGTTTGCAGAGGTTCCTGACGCGACCTGATGCCCAGACGAGGACGTGGGAGTTCCACCCTCGGGGACTGTTGCCTCAACCGGGTCGACGGACTGCGAACCGGCGCTGCTTACGTGCTCCGTCCACCTGCCACCATCCCAGTAACGGTGCTCGAACCTCCTCATCGGATCCGGATACCAACCAGCCGCCGTATTGCCCGCCATGCATTTCCCTTTCGACTGGGTCACGCTATTCGACGCCACCAGAGAGCGCACCTCGATGAAAGGCGGCCACCACCTGGAGCGGACCCCGGCGACGCCTCCAGCACGGCAACCACGCAGGGAGCGCCTATCCGCCGCGTGGTGACCATTCTGATCGCGGCCTAAGCACGCGTTGCACCACTCCGCCATGCCCGTCGGCATCTACGTCAAGGGACCATTCCGGAACTCAGTGCGCTACTCGTCGGACCGCGCCATGCCGTCTTCGGCCGGTCAGAGACCGACCGCCTTGACCCCATACCGGGCCTGGGCCAGAGTGAAGCCCTCGAACCTCAACTGATCGATCAGGCCACCCCGCGAGAACGCAGTGTACTCGAGGTAGTCTTTCGCTTTCTTCGCGGCCTGCTCGTTCCAATTCACCTTGATGTGGTCGACGGCGAATGTCGCGTCGGCTTTGGAGAACTGCTCGTACTGCAACTGCTCAATGAGGCCCTTGCGGGAGAACGCGGTGTACTCGAGGTAGTCCTCGGCCTTGGCGACCGCTTGTTCCTGCGACACCGTCATCGCGTTCGCTGCCTTCTCCGCCGCGGCCTCCGCTGCTGCCTTTGCGGCGGCATCCTCCGCTGCCTTCTTCTTGGCCGCCTCGTCTGCCTTCCTCTTGGCCTCTGCGTCGGCTGCGGCCTTCGCCTCTGCGTCGGCTGCGGCCTTCGCCTCTGCGTCGGCTGCGGCCTTCTCAGCGGCTGCCTGGTCGGCTGCGACCTTGTCGAGCGACGCCTGAACCGACGGGTCGACGGCCGGGAAGTTGCCCGGCTCGGAGGTGCTCGCGGCGGCGACCGGCTCCGCGGTCGGTGTCGCGGCGGGCTGCTGCTGGCTCGTAGCACCAATCACGACGAGGACGGTCAGAATGCCCCCAGTCCACAGACCGACCTTCTTGCCTCGACTCATCTTCTTCTTGGGCGCCAGCTCCTCCGTGAGCGCAGCGCTCGAGTACGGCTGGCCCTGCGGAGGCGGAAACCCAGCCTGCGGCATGGGCTGGGTGGGCTCGGTGCCGTCGTTCTGGCCCCAGTAGTCGCTCATAGGTGCCATGTCCCCTGTCTTGGTGTCGTGAGTTGTTCTTGAGGACAGCACCGCTATGTGCGCTTTCGTCCCCTCCCCCCGGACAGTCTCGGCCTACGGGGCGTTTCTGTCTCCGCTTTGGACGAATCACCCGTTCGACCTATGGGCCTCCCGCCTCAACCGACATGAGAGAGGGCGAGGACGGCCTGGCGACGGTCCAACCGGAGGTGCCCCGACCGCAGGGTGGATAGCGGGGAACCTGCCCGATCATCTCCGGCCGCAGGTCCGTGCCTGGTCGTGAGGGAACGGCACCAGCGTCAGCCGCCAGACGTCAAGGTGGCAGCATTGGGTCGGCGCGGGCCAGAGCGGCATTGGTCTTTTCGCACCTGACGGGCGTCCCCACCAAAGTGCCAACAGGTCACAAGCACTGGCGCCCTCCTCGGACGATACTCGGCGCGTTGGACGAGTGGGTGTCGGTCAGCAGGGGCTAACATCTCTCGCTCGATGGTTGACGTAGGCCACCGGTGAAGAGCCCTTCCTTGCCTCGTGCGACCATTCTCTCCTTCGAAGCAACGTGCAGAATGACCGCGCAAGTCACAGGGAGAGTCAAAGTCAATGAAGTTCACAGCAGGCGTCCTTCTCTTCGCGCTCGCGCTCGCTGGTTGCGGCAAGGCAGCCGATCCCACGCGCGCGGTTCCTTCGACGACAACCGCATCAGCACCCACGCGATTTGCAGATGCTCGCGACGCTTGCGGGATCGGAAGCCAAGTAAGCGTGGACGACGGCGGTCGCACGGTCACCGTTAATGGTATCGGCAAGGACGAGATGGGCGCGTCGCTACGGATGGAGCAAACCGACTGCCTCCTGGAGAAGCTCAACGTAAGCAGTGCAGTCAAGAAGCACATGGAGACTACTCGCGCTCTTGACGGACAGCAGACCGACGAGTGGGACGGGATCAAGGCGCGTTGGACCTATCACCCTGACGACGGACTCAATCTCATCCTGCAAGACACGCACTAGTACTCGCAGCTGCCTTCGGCAGCAGGCAGTTCTCAGCGCCTGCCGCCCGCGGCCCCTTTTCGAACCGGTCAGCCCGGCACGTACACCGCCCGGACGGTAGACGGGGTGAGTCCTTCCGCCGCCAGTCGACCTCCGTGGCTCTGGTCAGTGGTCCCGCTGAGCGCGGCGTCCGAGACCAGCGGCAGCCGATTCAGTTGGCGCTATGACTCTTCCCGTGGGTTCCTGTGGGTAGTAGCCTGATGGTGGAGAAGTATCCGGGATAGTGACCTTTGGCGCCGGACGAGGGGGTCGAAAGAACATGGCTGAGAGTAAGTTCCGTTTGGAGAGTTTTTCTTCGGAGGATCTCCCGGATGGACTACAAGTGGTGAAGGAGAGTCCCGAAGGGACGAAGATTCTGGCTTACGTAGAGAACGGACGGATCACTCGTTATGAAGCGGAAGACAGTTCTGGAAACCCGCGTTCGGTCTTCCTGATGAAACAGTCGGCGCCTGCCGTCAGCGCCTCCTTGGATCTCCCCTTCTCTGGTATCTGGGACTGGGTCTGTGTACTTGACGATGTAATGCCGTATTGCGTTCACGATTCGGCCGGACCAAAGTTCTTTCCGCCGGCTTGACGGCCCGCGCACCCCATAGATCCGGAGGTGACAGGAGCACTCGCGCCTGAGCGGGGTATTCCTGTGCCGCAATTACGGGGATCAGCCGTGCGTCACCCCGCTGCCAGTCGAACGCCCCGACGGGATCTTGAGCCCACGTCACCTGCGGCTGACAGCAGTCGGAGAGTCCAACTAGAAAATGCTGGCCACGGCAACGTCGCCGTGTCGGTGGCGTCCCATGTCGCCGTGTCGGTGGCGTCCCATCCCGAGTCAGCGTTGCGCGAGCCGCCAGCGAACCTCTGCGCGCTGCCGCACTCCGAGCTTGCGAAGGACAGCCGCGACATGTGACTTCGCAGTTGTCTCTTTGACCCCCAGAGAAGCCGCAATATCGCGATTGCTCGGTCCGTCGATACGAGCGAGAAGCTCGGCCACCTGACGTTCGCGTGGCGTGAGCGTGGCCAGGACGTCAGGGCCTGCTGCGACGCTGGCGAGCTGCGAGAACTTGCCAAGGAGCATCGAGCACCGAGCGGTTAGCTCATGAATGACAGCACCTGGCGTCGCCGAGTTCTCGAGCGAGCTCTCCAGGACTTCCAGCGAGTGCTGCAGGCCGTGGAGCTCCTGTGCCACGAAGTTGATCAGGTCCTCGGTGGTTGACATCTCCGGACCGCCGAGTTCGGGATAGAGCTCCGCGAGCCCCAGGCGTTCCTTCTCCGTATCGCGGTGTGAGCGAGCCAAGGCGAGTGCGCTGGCGAGCCACTCGAAGGCGCGCGCGTGCTCGTCGGTAAAGGTGTCTGGCTCGGAGCTCAGGACCGCCATGAACCCAGTAACCGGGATGTCGGAGTCAGCGTCCCAAAGGGGCGTGACGATGGCGTCGCGGGAGGTCTCTTGCTCGTCACCGAACATGTAGCCGCGGTTGATGACGGCGCCATCATCGTCGCGGTAACGGTACGTCTTCTGGCTGGCCATCATCCATGCGGTCAGCCCCTTGGGCCCGTAGGGAAGCACCTCGATGGGCAAAGCTTGTCCATGGTCGAAGGTGTAAGGAAAGGCGGTCATGCCCACTCCCGGCCGGATCAGCGCCACGTAGAAGCTGTCGATGCTGGCTAAGCAGTCCATCGCCACGCGAATCGCGGCGTACAGCCGGAAGTCGTCTCCTCGGGGCGCCATCGAGATGGCACGGTCGGCCAAGCGGAGCACGCGTATCGTCGAATCGCTGAAAGGGGCCAAGCCGTCGCCAGCGGAGCGTGTGGTCACAGTGGCCAGTCAACCTGCATTCTGCCGACCGGTCGAGCGTAGCCACCATCATTATTCGGAGGATGCCCCTGCCCACCCGTTGGCGAATGGGCGCCGAGTGCCCGGCGCTTCATTCTGGGATTGAGCGGCCTGATGCGCTAGGGCTGGGCCACCCGCACGGGAGGAGAGTTGGATGAACGTTCGAAAACTGGCTGCAGGGGCGCTCGCGGCCGGCGCCATTCTGGCGGCGAGCGCAGCACCCGCGCAAGCGGCCAACGCTTGTTGCTGGCAGGTCGACTGGGGTCGCACCGGCGGGACCGGCGTCGCGTATCGGAACGCGCCCGCCATCTCGGCGAAGACCGGCGCGTATGGGCTTCCAGCAGGGGCAACTGTTGGCTTGTGGTGCTGGTCGTACGGCGACCGGGTTGGCCCGAACGGCAACAGCCTCTGGTGGCATATCGACGCCTTCGATGGCCGTGGGGACTTCTGGGTCGCGGATCACTACCTGACGACCCCCGCCCCGAACGGCAGGCCGACGCTGACGGGCAACTGTCCTGGGGCCGACGAGACGCCAAATTGACGCAGACGGAAGGTTTCCTGTGCGTCGCGCTGCCCCCGATGACGATCCGGGAGGGGGCGGGGCGGTTTGGAGCATTCCGCCGCGTGCCGACCTCATGCTTGCGAGTCCCACTCCGGAAATAGCCGGCTCTAGGGGCCTCCCACTGACGTCGACGACTCTGGCGGGGTCTGCACCCCGATCGCCTCCGGAGACCGCGGGGTGAGCGCGGCGGGTCGGGCCGTCGGATTCGTTGGGGGGTGTTGCCCTGGATGACAGGAGTGACCGCCTTCGTTACGAAGACGTGTCTCACCACTCACCCAGAGGGCGTTCATCTCAGCGACGGATTCGCTAACCTGCGCGCATGATTACGCGTCGCGGTTGGGTTTGGATATTGGGATTGCTGGGAGCGGCGTCGATCGCCTGGGGGTTTCGCCTGCAGAGCAACGCGAACTTCGACAACGCCGTCCGCGGGTACCTCGGTGTTCGTGAGCGCGGTACGGCGGCTCCCTGGGTCTTCGGCATTCTGGGGGCCGTGCTGCTTGTTATTGCCCTCGGCATCGTGATTGCCGGTTCTCGCCAGCAGGTGACTACGACCATCCCAATGGGATGGCACGACCATCCCGACGACCCGACGAAACTGCGCTACCACGATGGAAACTCCTGGACCAATAGGACTGCTGACAAGACTGCGCAGTAGGGCACGAGTTGGGCGAGGTGGTCAACCGAGAGTCGCCGGAAAGTCCCGGTGTCAATAGTCGCGACTGGCAGCTGGCGGCTTCCACAGCACCGGCATGGGCAACGTGCTCGACGGCGACGACCTCGACCAAGTCAGCGAAGCGACGCGTGTGCGTCTCATCGTCGCGAGTCGGGCGGCGCACAGCAGCACCGAGTTAGGACTGGCGCACTGGAGAATGACGCGTTGACCCCTTCTGGAGGCGCCGACTGCCCACTTCACCTCGCCGCCCGTCCTTTTCGCACCACCCGCAGATCGGCTACCGAGCACCCGTCCCGGTTGAGCGCCTTCTGCTCGCCGTTCCGTCAGCCGGGTGGGCCCTAGCTGAGTCTGCTTGAGCGCAGAGTGGACTCGACCACCAGTGCTACAAAACTCTGCTGCACTAGTGCTGATCATCGGCCAGCTCCTGAACGGTGTCATGGTCTTCGGCGGCCGTCGGAGTGAGGAATTGCGCAGCAAACTCGCGGCGACGAGTCCAACTTGTGTCGTACCACTCTCCCGTCTCCACGTGGTCGGCCGAGCGTGCCTCGGTCCCAGTAACCTTCGTAAAGAGCTCCCCCGAGAAGGACGCGCTCGATGGGCGGCCTGCCCCACCGATGACGTATGCCAGGCCGACAAACCTCGCGGCGACGTCCTCAATGGTGAAGTCGTTCGCGGCCAAGCCGGCGGCGATCTGGCTCTGCAGTCCTTCAAGGCTCGGCGAGTCCGCGACAAGTTCGTAGAGGAAACTACTACCGGACTCCCCGTCCGAGCCGTCGCCCTGTCGTAGGTCGGCGATGAGCACGGGCAGGATCCGATCAACCTCGCGCTGCAGAGCGGCGGTCAGGGCATTCTCAGTCGCGTCACTGAGCCTGTCTAGGTCGCGTGTGGCAGTCGTAAGCACATGCGTCCGGGGGTGGATCTGGGAGCATCTGAGCAGCGCCGGGTCGACGTCACGGCTGGGCTCGGCATCGAGTAGCCGTCGAAGGAGCGCGGCAGCCCACCAACGGAGTTGATCGCTCGTCGATGTCCAGGTTGTCAACCGATCGTCACCCGCATCGTCGACCAACGCCATGGCCACCCCGAGGAGTTCGAAGGTGACCAGACCCTGCGGGCCCGTGTGGTACTGGACCTCGTCGACGTCGGGGTAGCGGGCCCGGATCTTGCTGAGCGCAAGCAGCACCCGATCGTTGTCGTCGTCGGTCAAAAGGGCACGCAGATCGTGGGCGTCGCCAGCTGCTGCCGCCTCCAACAACTGGCTGATGAAGGCGTCGGGGATGTCGCCTTCGGGGATGGCCTGAGCCAAGTAGCGATCGAAGTAGTCGGGATGCGCGAACCGTCCCGCAGGAAGGCGAGAGGGGTTCTTCTCGCGTACGGCAGGGAAGAGCGCACCAAGCACCGACAGTGCGTCCCGGCGATCTTCCTCCTGCTCGAGGACGTTCACGAGGGCGTCCCAGTCGGGTTGCTGCCGTTCGCGTGGGTTCCAGCCGATATACGAAGAGGCCACCCTCGTGAGATCGGCCTTCCAGGCCTGCAGCTTTGCAAACACGTCGGGGAACTGGACCCTCAGGAAGGTCGCCAGGATGAGGTCGACATCGTTCATCTCATCGAGGTCATGGGCGCGGAGCTGCTCGCGCACCTGCGCGAGGAAGCGCTCGATCGCTCTTGGTGTGGCTAGCTGCCTGGGCATTGTGGTCAGGAGGATGTCGCCGAACCTTTGCTTGTCGAAACTCGTCTCGACCCGCTCCAGCGTCAGGATCTCTGTCAGACCGGAGTCGAGAATCCGCACGATCTGACTGGTGAGGAGCGACGGAATGGTGAGCGGGTACTGAACGATCTTCTCCATGAACGAACGAGCACGTGCCTTTGAGGCCGTGCCTTGCCCGGGGGTCCGGAGGGTTTCGACCAGAGTCTGCTCGTCGTACGCCAATAGGAAATCCACCCCCGGGAAGCGACCGAGCAGGCGAACGACCTTCAGCAAGTCAAGGAGTTCACCGGGCTGAAGCCGGTCGATATCGTCCACCACGACGATCACTCGGGTGTCCAACTCTCGAAGGGCTGCGGCGATCTCGTCGAACGCGACGTTCCAAGGCTTCTCCAGACGCTTCGCCGCCGCCGTCGCAAGGTCACCGGCTGCGGCGCCGACGAAGGGGATCAGCGAGGCAAGGGGCCGCGCTATGTCGGCATACGACGTGATCAGGTCCCGGAGACCTTTCTTGCCTACCCCGGGATCAACAGTGGACAACGCGGCGAAGAACTCCGAGAACAAGCCCTCGGTGCCCGAGGTCGCCCACGGAGTGAAAGTCACGACCTGCCAATCGCTGTCGGGCGCCTCCGTGAGGTAGGCGGTGATGAGCGCGATGACGGAAGACTTGCCGCTACCCCAAGGACCCTCGAGTCCGTACACGACGCTGGACTCAGGGCTGTGATTCTCGGCGATCAGCTGGGCCGTGCGTTGCGCCATGGGCGCACGACGGAGTCGGTCGTCAGCAGGGGTCTTGATCGGATCGTCACGCCAGCCCTTCCAAGGGGACCTCTGAGTTCTCGGTTCATTCACGTGTGATCTCCAGGCCTTGTGCGAAGACGTCGGCGGTTCCCTCATCGAGAGAATGACTCAGTGGGTGAGGGTAGACCAACGCGCCAACGCTCCGTGGACAGCTCGATGAGTTCGACACCCTCGGCCGTCCCAATTCAGTGGACGTTGCTGAGTCCGCGCCAGGGCGCCGGCGGTGGGATAGAGCGCAGCAAGCGGCATGAAGTTACTGTGCACAGCGCGTTCAACCCTCTCAGCGGATCAGCCGGACCTGACGGCAACAGAACTCGTCGACACTGATGTATCGCACGGCTGACGCTCTCCGTACCTTGCCGACGTGAAGCGCGTTGACGACCTGTGTCCTTCCGCCGCGTAGCGCCTTCGTGAACGCGGCTGTTGCCGGGGATGTTGTGTGGCGGCGCTGCAGAACTGCTCGTACTGGGTGGCTTCGTCGCCGCACCAACTGTGAAGGCGCAATTCGCCCGGACCACCGCCCGACTGTTCAACAGCTGCAGCCGGCTCTGCCCGGATGCAGAAGTCGCGGCCGAGCTGTCAGCCACGAAGCTGACCATGAAGGCGACGGCCAACCGGGGGAACGCGACAAGCACGGCAACCTGCACGTGCGGCTGCTCGACGTCGTCGCGGGCCGGTCCGGGATGCCCTCTTTCCCGCCTTCGTGCCACCTTCGTGCTGTGCCTGCGCTCAGCCTGTGCAGTCCTCGACGATCTTTCGCATCAGACGCTGGCCGTCGGCCGTCGTGATGGCGCCTAAGCGAATCCATTCACGGACTTCGTTTACTCTCTTCACACAGTCGGGGTTCAGTCCGTCCGTCCAAGAAGCGTCATCCGGTGGTGCCGTGTCACCTGGGTGATCAACGTCGGGATACCCACCTTCTCGGGCCACGGCTGACCGCCAGTCGCCTCCGCCATGGAAAGTCCAGACCAGGTTCGGCCACAGCCGCCGCTGCTTTTCATATGCCTCCGAGACTCGCGCGAAGAGCTCCGGGAGCCAAGTATCGGCCCGCGCTCGCTCGACAGCTGAGTCGTCGTTGCGGATAAGGTCGAATCCTGATCCTGGTGTGGTATTCGTGACGCCGCATTCATCCAGAATCCATTTCGAAGCGGGATATGTGAACCAACGCTTATGCCCAGGGTTCCATCTCCAACGGAACCTGTCCGGCAGGTCGTCGTTGGCGACCATGACGCCGTCACGAAAGGACAGGTATGCGGGGTCTGCTGGCGGGCCGAAACTCATGCTGCACTCCTTGAAAGGGCCAGTTGAAGGCAACGACCAACGTTTGGAACTCCATCCTGTGGGCTCGCGGAGGCACCCGTCAACGGTTTTCATGCAACGTGTTCGGCGGGGCTACTTCCCGAACGGAGTAAACCGCCGCACATCCCTTGACCGCTCGAAGGTTGCGGATGTGTCGAGGTCATCGCTCCCCGGTGGCCCAGCCCGCTGCCCAGCGGCGCACCCTTTCGCCGCGTGCCGGGCGTCCTTGGACCCGAACCTCGTGGCCTAGACGCCGAGAGCGTCGAGCCAGGCGGGCAGCGGTCACGTCGGGGCCAAGCGCGTCTACTTCGGCTTGCGGGATCGAGGTGCGTTCGTGCGTGCGGGACGTTTGGCAGCAACGGTCTTGTGGGCTACCGGAGGTTCGGTGT
This sequence comes from Humibacillus xanthopallidus, assembly GCF_006716675.1. Taxonomy (GTDB): domain Bacteria; phylum Actinomycetota; class Actinomycetes; order Actinomycetales; family Dermatophilaceae; genus Humibacillus; species Humibacillus xanthopallidus_B. Next base: position 1,630,135 of record NZ_VFPM01000001.1, read on the forward strand.
GCAACGGCACGCTTTGGGCTGCCATCCTCCGATCAGCCGCAGCTTGGGCGTAAGCCATGTTTGCTGCAAAGTTCCGCATCTCGGGCGTCAGGCCGCCCTCGTCTTTGTACCCCAAGCAGTCACACTTGCCGTCGGGGTGAATGCCAACAAGAATCGGCGGCGAGGGACGGGATCCACCGACTTCGGGCAGGCGCGCCACCGCGGCTATGGCGACAGCGACAGCTTGGGTCAGGTCCCGATCGTCCACCAGGGTGCGGTCCTTGTTCTGTGCCTTGCGCCGACAGACGGCGGTGTGGGAGATGGCGAACTGCGGCCGCTCCGTCAAAGTGCGGAAATCCCCCCAGGTGGAACGGTCGTCGACGAGCCACAGCTCGTCGATTCCGGTGTTGTCCTTCGCGATCCTCAGCAGGTCATCGCGGATCGCCAGCACAGCCGTCCGCACCGGTGCGACGTGGAGTTGGAGGAAGAATTCCACGGAGCCCGAAGTGGGCGCTGAGCAGCGCACGGTGGGTATGAGATCGACGGAGAGCGTGGGACTGTCTATGGCCCCGGCAGCGCGCAGAACCGGCGCCAACGCGTCCGCTGCCGCATGTAGGTTCGCGTATGCCAGCAAGCGGGGATCTGTGCTCGGTCGCCCCGCGACTGCGTCGCTGAGTAGATGGCTCCATTGCGCCCGTGCCCCGTCATCGTCGTTTACGACCTGACGCCATAGTCGGTTCATGTCGGCGGTGCGACGGTCCCCTGTAAGCGACTTTAGACCACGCCGTGGCGCCAGCTCGCTGCGCATATCGTCGACGATAGCCGCGCTAACGTTCTCGATAGCTGGCCACCCGTGAAGCTTGGACTGGATAGCCCACCGCAGCGCCGAGTCCGGATCATCGAGGAGTGCGAACACCAACGAGAGCAGAAGGTCGATGGACGCCGATTCAATGGTGGCTCCTTCCTGCATAGCTGCGGCGTCGATCAGCCGGTCGCGGGCAAGTATCAGGTACTCGCGCCGGCTCTGGCCGTCACGCGCGTAACCTGCTTGGGCGAACATGGTTTGGGCGGCCAACCACGGGCCGGCGATGACGCGGTCGACCCGGCCCGAGATGGCGTCAAGCTTCTGGCCGTGTTCCTTGGCCGCAGCCGCGAGGTCCTCGAGCGTGATCGACTGCAGAATGGTCGACACCGCGCGTCGCCCCGCTTGGGCGCCAGCACCCTTCGCGACGGCTAGGGCGATCACCTCGAAACCTGTCATTGTCACGCCTCCGCTTCTAAGGGTTTAAGATTCCACGAGGGCTGCGAATCGCTTACCGAGTTGCGACCCGCCGGGGTAACGTCATCGCGTGGCGGCACCGTTCGCAGGGAGGGGCACCGAATCCACTGCCGCGATCCGCGCGGCTGCGAGGTTTCATCAGGGCGAGAAGCCGGTCCTCATCCTACCGCCATCTGCGGGCTCAGGCTTAACCCTCGGCGTCGGCCTGCCCAGTCGAACGCAGCCTGCATGTTTGCGTTAGTGCGCTATTTAGAGGAGTCGATTCCGTTAAATCAGAGGGCCGATGATTGCGGTGCAAATTTGGTCGATTGGATAGGCATCTCTCAAGTGGATGGTTCAATTGCGGTCGCCCTTCGCTTCAGCGAAGTGCAGGAAGGTGAGTCCTTCCGCTGCCTGCCGGGCGCAAGGCGTGTCAACTTGGGTCGGAAGCATCGAACGATCGCCGGGCGTCCGCTCGGTACGGTTGGCGCATGTCTCGGCTGGTCCTCATCAACGGGCCTCCGGGGTCGGGGAAGTCACCCATCGCGCTATCCCTCGCGCAGGACCGTCCGCTGACACTTGACATCGACGTCGACGCGATCAAACACACGCTTGGGCGTTGGGCTGCGGACCCGTCATCCGGCCTGCACGCCAGACGGCTGAGCCTCGCGCTGGCCGGAGAACACCTCCGCAGCGGATTTGACGTCGTCCTGGTGCATTACCTCGCCAAGACACCGTTCATCGAGGAGCTGGAACATCTTGCCGGTGAAGTCGGCGCGCAGTTCCACGAATTCGTGCTGGACCTCGATACCCCGAGCCTCGCGGCACGCCTTGCCGCCCGCGCGACGAACCCGGATCGCCCAGAGCACCAGATCAACAACCGACTCGTCGGGCCCGAGGACGCCGCCCTGCTCATCCAGTCGCTCCAAGCGCTGCGCGAACAACGCCCTGGGGCCATCTGGGTCGACGCCACGGGCTCGTTGGCCGCAACGGTCAGCGCCTTGCGTTCTCGGCTGGACCAACCCGTGAGCTGACACCTCGCGATCCGTGCCCTCGCGAGAGGTGAGTCAATTCGCCGCGAAGCGGCAGTGTCCTACCGCCGCATGCAGACGCGGCGTCTGTGACCTTCCGGTGTGGGGATCGATACGGGATCATGGCTCCTGTGGAAGACAGCTCCTGCTCTCTCAACGTGTATAGAACGTGGGGGACCGCGAACATCTACGCCATCCCCATTCTTCTTGATGAGGTTGAGGTTGGACGTCTGCGGCCGGGCCAAAGTCTCCATGTGCAAATGGCTGCGGGTCCGCACACTGTGCAACCTCGGTTCCCTGGCCTCAGCGGCAAGGCACTAAGCGCACGCGCCGCTGTTGAGTTTAGGGCGTCTCCCGGTCAGCAGGTAGACCTCCGGTTGGCGGTGGGCAAGTTCGGCTTGACTGAGTTCAAGTTGTCTGGGCCCTCTCAGAAGCCCCCGCCACGAACCTCTGCGACCGCCCTACATCAAGGCAGGGAGGTGGAGGAAATTGGCGCGAATGGCTGGAGCCCCACACCCTCCACGGTTATCTGCCAGATCTCGGAGGGAAAGAGATATGAAGTAGAAGTGGGAGATCCGGAAATTCGAGTCATCGACAACTCCAGCGGCTTGTCGGATGCTGTACGTACCTTCAAGCTCTCCCGAACTTGGAGCCGCACTCTTACGACGGACACAGAGCGCGCGCTGAGGGCGACAGGTGGCTTGAGTATCCCCTGGGTACAGGTGAAAGCGGAGATCGATGGTGCGCTGACCCAGCACCTGTCACGATCCTTCCAGGAGCAGCAGTCGTTCGAGGACACGGTCGTGATCACGTCTGCGGCGCGTACGAAGACTACGGTCTTCTTTGCGTGGCGGGAGATTCGTCAGCAGGGGAATGTTCGCGTGCTAGTGGACGGTGTTGAGGCAGACGTGCCTTTCGAGGCCGTCATAGGCCTGTCTTTCGATCAGAGGCAAGTCGACGAAAGGGTCGACTAGCATGCATTTGACGAAAACAGAAGTTTCTAGTGTTTGGTATGTCGTTTCTCGGGAACCGGCAACCACACCTAGGGCGATCCTCCGAAGAGCGACACCCAGCCGCTTGAGATCACAGCTCGGCCCGCGCTTGTGTGGGTACCGCGGCTCCGCCGAGGCACTAGAGACACGCGTCTTACCGGCTCCCTTCTGTTGTCAAGCGGTCGCTTCGAGATTCCGTTGGCGGTCGGTCTTCCGTGTTGTGGAGGCTGGGCGTGGCGACGGTTTCGCGGGTCCGGGAAGTGGCTCATCCGAAGTGTCGATGTGCGGGGGCAGGTCGACCGCGCTGGATTCTTGAGTCGCCCCGCAGTGCCCTCCCGGGCCCGTTTCACCTGCACGAGCGTCGGTGACGAGCTGGCGGTAGATGGCGTCAGAGATCCTGCGCTTGAGGCAGCGCAGCGCCTCGAGGGGCTTCTTGCCCTCGGCTCGCTTGCGTCGGTAGTAGGCCCGGCCGTCGGTGTCGAGGCGGATCTGGCTGATCGCGACGATGTGGATCACGTGGTTCATCCGCCGGTTCCCGGCCCGGGACAGCCGGTGCCGGTTCTGCTCACCCGAGGACGCATCCAGGGGTGCGGTGCCGGTCCAGGACGCGAACCGGTTCCGATCCGCGAACCGCGCAATGTCACCGACGTCGGCCAACGTCCGCGCCGCGACGACGGGTCCGACACCGCGCAGCTCCATCAAGCGCGACCCGCGGGCCAGCACGATGGCCTTGAGCTCGGCGCTGGACTTCTTGATCTTCGCGTCGAGGGCGACCAGCTCGGCGAGCTCCTCGGCGGCGATCCGCCGGCGGGTCTTCCCGGCGACGTCCCGGGGGCGGACCGAGGCGAGCAGTGCCTTGGCCTGCAGCGGGGTGATGTCCTTCTTCGCCTGTCCCGGAAGGAGTTCCGCGAGCAGGGCGTGGAGCCGGTTGACCGTCTGAACCCGGCGCCGGGACAGCGCCTCGCGGCGGTCGGTGAGCATCCGCAACGCCTCGAGCTCGCCGTCGACCTGTAGCACCGAAGTCCCTCGGTGCGCACGGCGACGACCGCGATCGAGTGCGCATCCCGGGCGTCGGTCTTGCGGTTGTGGCCCGTGTCGAACAGGCGCACCCGGGCGGCGAGCTTCGCCGGGACGTCGAGGACGTGCTCGCCGTCCTCGAGGAGCCGCTGCGCCAGCGGCCGGCCCGCGCCGTTGCTGCCTTCGACCGCCCAGACCCGCTCTGGCCAGGCCTTCACGTAGGCCAGCATCGCGGTGTAGCCGGCCTGGTCGGTGGTGAACCGGCCCGAGCCGAGGAACTTCTCGTGTTGGTCGACGACCTCGATCGTCGCCGACAGCTTGTGCGGGTCGACCCCGATGATCACCGTCGCCATGTCGCCACCTCGTCCTCGTCTCGTCGTGGACCTGCAAGAAGTCGCGAGGCGGGCAGTGCTGTTATGAGCAGGGCAGTCCCTTCTTGAGCCACGCCTCGTCAACGGTGACCGGCGGGCCGCAGACCGATAGTGAGCCACACCGCTCCTCTGGTGGGCAGCCGCTTGGAGAGCTGCCCGCCGATCACCTGAACCGAGTCTGGCCAGACACCGGCCCTAAGGGAATCGTCTAGTAGTCCCGTTCGCCCTGTGGGCGGCCCGTTCACGGGCTGAAAATAGGGGTCCGGGCGTCCGTTGACGTCGTCGCGGCTTGGTCGTTGGAGGCCGTCTGGTAGTCGGGCGCCGGGAGCCGCGCCGTGGCCCTTCATTGTTGCCGGCGGTGGTTGCCGAGCACGCGGATTAGCTTCTCTCTTTCCCTTGCGGTTCCCACGGAGGCCCGGGCCGTTGAGTGCCGAGTCCCGGTTCGCGAGGGAGGTTCTTCGAATGGTTCAGGTAGTCGAAGACGTGGAGATCATCGAGCGGGTCGCCGCGTTGGACATCGGCAAGGCCGAAGTTGTCTGCTGCGTCAGGGTTCCTGATGAGTCGAGGTCCGGGCGCGGCGCCGGCCGCGGTCAACACGTCCGCACGTTCGCCACGATGACCCGGTCGCTAACGGACCTGAGCGACTGGCTGACGGGGTTACGGGTGACCCGGGTCGTGATGGAGGCGACCAGCGACTACTGGAAGCCGCCGTTCTACCTGCTCGAGGCGGCAGGATTCGACGTCTGGTTGGTGAACGCTCACGAGGTCAAGCACCTGCCGGGCCGCCCGAAGACCGATGCGCTGGACGCGGTGTGGCCGTGCAAGATCGCCGAGCGGCAAATGATCCGAGCCAGTTTCGTGCCACCGGCGCCGATCAGGCAGTTGCGGGACCTGACCCGATACCGGATCGACCTGATCGGGGACCGGGGTCGGGAGAAGAACCGCGTCGAGAAGCTCCCCGAGGACGCTGGGATCAAGCTGTCCGTCGTCGCGTCGGACCTATTCGGTGTCTCTGGACGCGCCATGATGGACGCGCTCATCGCCGGAGAACGCGATCCGGACATCCTCGCGGACCTCGCCAGGACCCGGCTACGGGCGCGGATCCCCGAGCTGCGGGAAGCCCTGACGGGGCACTTCACCGACCACCACGGATTCCTGCTCTCCCAGATGCTCCGCCACGTGGACCACCTCGACGGGCGAATCGCAGCCGTCGAGGCCCAGATCGAGGATCACATCCGGCCCTACGCCGACACGGTGGCTCGGCTCGATCAGATCCCGGGCATCGGCCCCGCCGCCGCCGGCATGACCATCGCCGAGATCGGCATCGACATGACGCGCTTCCCGACCGCAGCCCACCTCGCGTCCTGGGCGAAGTTCAGCCCAACCGTCAAGGAGTCAGCGGGCAAGACCAAGGGCAGCGCCGCGACCGGACGCGGGAACCGCTACCTGGCCAGGGCGCTCGGCGAGGCCGCCGTCGGAGCCTCCAGAACGAACACGTTCCTCGGCGAACGCTACCGCCGCGTCGCAAGACGCCGCGGGAAGCAGCGAGCACTGGTAGCGATCGGACGATCAATCCTGACCGTGATCTGGCACTTGTTGTCCGACCCCGACGCCACCTTCAACGACCTCGGAGCCGACCACTACGACAACCGCGGCAGCACCCAACGCGGCTTGCGCAGGCACGTCAACGCCCTCCATGCCCTCGGCTTCACCGTCACGATCACACCCACCGGCTGACCCGCGCGGTCGGCCACCTCCAGGACCCGCGTGGCCAGGTCCATTTTCGGATTAGCCGCGAAGCGGCAGTGTCCATCCGCCGCACGTAACCTCGTCGCGCCCGCCATCTTTGCTGTCGCGCCGTCGGCCAGGAGTTGGAGAGGCGATCCCTGTCGGTGATGTCTTCAGCCGCCCTTCCAAAGTACTTCGCACCGTCTCTTGGTCTGCTGCAGTCGCCAGCGTGGTTGACCAGCCTGGAAAGGGTCACGCTCGCCTCAGTTCGTCAGCCATCGACGTGGGGACCCAGCCCCTGAGATCCCCGTTTGGCGACGGTTTCCAAGTGTGCAGGCTGCTCCAAGCTCAGGCCTTCGGCCCCCTTGGGCTGGCGTTTGGGCTCGCGTGTGAGGTGTCCGGAGTCGGTGTGTTTCGCGGCATGGTCGGAGCGCGGAACCCTCGCCTCGAGGATTGTCCCGCCGTCGGTCGGGCTCGTCACGACCAACCGACCGCCCGTAGTCTCGATCCGGTCGGTCAGGCCGATCAGGCCTGAGCCGGCCGCGTCCGCGCCACCGATCCCGTCGTCGTCGACGCGCGCGATGATCAGTTCCGGTTCAGTGGTGATGAGCACCCGACATCGGCTCGCGCGGGCGTGCTTCGCCACGTTGGTCACCGCCTCGGAGCAGAAGAAGAGCAATGCGCCCTCGAGGGCGTCGGGAAGCCGTCCCACATCGACTTGTACATCGACCGGGAAGGGGAAGTGCCCGGCCATGTCACGGACGGCCGCGTCCAGGCCACCCTCGACGAGGGCCGCGGGGCGGACTCCCTGGACGAACCTGGTCAGGTCCTCCTGCGCCCGCATGACCTCCGCACGCACCCGCGTGAGGTTCTGGTTGCCCGAGAGGCCCGGGGTCGCGACGTGGTCCAGCAGGTCGGCGACCCGGCCGAGACGTCGTTGCGCGCCGCCTCCGAGCTCGTCGGCGATCCGTTCCCGCTCGTCATCGACAGCCGCGACGATGCGTCGCCGCGACTGCGTGAGCTCGTCCACGCGTGACCGGACGTCGGCGAGCATCCGCGCGTTGGTCATCGCGAGTCGTGCTGCGGTCGCCACGCCGCAAACCAGCTGGGGGTCCTCGAGCAGAGCGCGGTCGTGGACCAGCACAGCCACGCGCCGGCCCGCGTCATCGATGTAGGTGGCCGTGCGATCATCGTCCTGTGGGGGCGGGTCAATCTCCTCACTGTGGTCGTCGACGTATGCCGCCCGCTGCGGGATCCAGTAGCCGACCGTGAGGCTGGGGTCGCCCAGCGCTCGCTGCAGCCGTCCGCTCAGCCCGCTGGTGTCGGACGTCGCCCCGAGGTCGGCAACGAGGTCACTGAGGGTCGACTCGGTCCAGCGTCCCCATCGCAGGTCGGCCGCGAGCACGACGACGGCGCCCGCGACGACCGCGTCGTATGCGAGCAGGACGGGTTGGTCGATGTCCCAGGCCAGCATCTGGTTCAGCGCGCTCGTCACAAGAACGGTGGAGAACCCGAGGGCAGCCGCCAACGCCGGCCGTCCCGCCTTGCGTGCGGGGCCGGTCGTGCGCACGAAGACGTCGATCGCGGCGGCGGCGACCAGGAGCGCGAGCGCGAGGGTGAGCGCGGGCGTGGGCATCAACGCCTCGGCCACGCCCAGGGCGTACGCCGTCACGACGACAACCGTGACGTAGCGGCGCCGCGAGTGCCCGGTGGGGTAGGTGAGGTGCAGGTGCACCAGTGGTCCACGGTGGAGGAAGACGGCTGCGCTGAGGAGGCTGCCGACCAGCCACGTCGCCCCGACGAGCAGCATCAGCCGGGCGGACCTGCCGAACCGCATCGATGCGAGGCCGGCACCGATCACGACAGCCCCGACCAGCAGGTCGACGGCCTGGAGTAGCCCGATCCTGGCCATGGTCACCCGGTCAACCGCCCGAGGGCTGACCCGCTGAGCTCGCTCTTACCGACGAAACCGCGGGCCGGGCTGGCCGCGACGCGCCCGCCGTAGGAGACGGCCCGGCGCGTGGACGTCAGCACGACGGCGCACCCCGGTGCCTCGTCCGCGATGCGCTCGGACACCGCGAACCCGTCGAGGTCAGGCAGGACGACGTCGAGCAGCACGACGTCGGGAAGCAGGCGGCACACCAGCTCCGCGCCCGACGTGCCGTCCGCAGCCTCCCCGACGACGGCGTAACCCTCTGCCTCGAGAAGCGCTCTTGCAAACGCCCGGAAGCCGGCGTGGTCGTCGATGATCACGAGCGTGGGTGTCATTGCGCCTTCTTGGTCAAGGCCCACGGGTGGCGGCTCATCACGACTCTGGCGTCACACGGCCAAGAGCCCACGGGCGTGAGCGTCAGGGTCGAGCGGTCGAACGTGAAGGTGGCGGTCATTTCGGTGCGGCGGATAGTCGGATAGTGGTCCACGCTCGTGAGGTGGGTCAGCTCGAAAGTGCTGCCGTACACCCGGTAGCTGCCCACCCACCACATCTTGGCCGTCGCCGCGAGGCTGCCCTCGCGCGCATACGCCCTGACGACTCCGCTCTCGAGTGTGATGCTCGTGTACCAGGTCTGGTTGCCGCTTGGGCCGCTCGGTGGGTTGAGGCCACGTCGGCCTGCGGTATCCGGCAGGCCATCACAGAGTCGGCGGTCGGCGGGGGAGAGCACCGCCTCGTACCTGCCGTCGGGAACCACCGACGCGCCCGGCTGAGCCGGGTCGGACCGCAGGACCCAGGGGTTGGTCGTCCAGATGACGATTTCGCGGCACGAGCCGCCGTTCATGTCGCTGAGCTGCAGGGCAGTTCCGTCGAAAGACCACCTCGCGTTGAGGTTGTCGATCTGGACCCGGTCGCGCAACGTGGAGTACACCCCGTCGTACCCAACGTCCACGGGCGCAGCCTGACTGTCGATGCGTTGGCTTCTTGTGACTTTGCCGTCACGCACCTCGAGCGAGAACCACGACTCTCGCCCGGGGGTGCCCTGCATCGTGCCATCCGTGCACTGCGACATCACATCGTTCTCAAGCGCCATGTCGTAGGTTCCCTCGGGAAGCGACCCGCTGCCGGCTCCGGGCTTTCGCGAGGGACAAACGGAGACGTCCGGCGGCGCGGCGGCGGCAGCCCTGAGTTCGGTGAGCCGGTCGAGCATCCGGCCGTCGTCAGGGTTGTCGGCGATCGCGTCGTGGACCGGTTGAACGGCACGGCGCAGAGCGGCGAGCTGCAGGTCCGACGAGGGGGGGAACGCCACCTGCTGTCCACACAGCTTCGCGATGGCGGTCTCGTCCTCGGCCCGAGTCGCCGCAAGGGCCACTGGGATCGCGTCTGTTGCGGCCTTGCGCAGGACCTCCCGCTGGGCGTCTGTCAGCGCACGGTACGACGCCTGGTTGAGGACCACCGCAATGGCCTGCGGCCAGAGGTTGACGTTCGCGGTGATGTACTTCGCCTCGAGTCCGTAGAAGCCGCCGAGGATGTTCTCAGCGGGCTGCTCGTACGCGTCGACCCCGTCGAGCCTCGCGCCGGACGACATCCGTGTGAAGGTCGCCCCGAGGGCCTTCGCCGTGGCCTCCGGTATGTCGCCGCCTTGGATCCCCAGGACGGTACCGCGGAAGTCCGCGGGCTCTCGGAACGGCTTGCGCACCCCCAGCACTTTGCGCATCGGGCCCGGCAGGACGGCGACCGCCACCAAGCCGTGCCCCTCAAGGCCGCGGGCCATCTCGAGCGGGATCCCCTCGGAGAAGATGCGGCTCTGCACGAGCTGGCTGTCAACGAGCATCGGCGCCACGAGTGGTTGGAACGAGGTCACGCCGATCAGGTCGAACGACCGCACGCCGACCCAGGCACCCGCCGTACGACCGCCCGTCACGTCCTCCAGAGTGTTCTTCTCGAAATCGATCTCGCCCATACGCCAGGAGTCGTTGAAGTGAAAGCGAAGAGACCCGCGCGACTGCTTCTCCACCTCTGCGGCATACGCCTGGACTTGCGGAGGCGCAACGTCGTCGAGCTGAGCGATCTCCAGCACGATGACCTCTTGGAGGCCCCGGCCACCGGCCTTGTCCGCGGAGCTGCTGCATGCAGAGAGCCCGATAATTACAGCCATGACCATCAGGGCCACCGGTGTGGTTCGCGGCATGGACGGCACTTCCCTTCGTGCCTCGACGCTCGATTGTCCCGCCTGGGATCAGTCTCGTCTCCCCGATCGCCGACCGAATCAGTGCCAACCCTGAGCAGGGTGGCCGTCACGGGTGGATTCTGGGCTCATGAGGGCTCGGCATGGGGCGCGAAGGGCGTGTGTCGCGGCGGTTTCGGACGCCTTGGCCGCCGCCCGCGTCGTCAGCCGCTGTGCCCCAGAGCGCGGAGGTCATGCCGCAGGCGTCGGCGGCACGAAGCCATGCGTGCGCTAGGCCATGTCGCGCGCCGCTGGGTGGCGTCCGTCAATGCCGTGGCGGTCGGCTGGTGCGCTGGGGCCGTGGGTGCCGTGGCGGGCGTTGGCTGGTTGACAATGCGTCTGGTGGACGCATCACCCGGTTTCTCCGGGGGCGGCGACTCTGCCCAGTCGGAGGTTGCGCTGCTCGGCACGGTGGCACTGCTCGCGGGAATCGGGGTTGTCCATCGGCGCGCCCGACCGGCGAGCCGCTCCGGCTGGCTGCTGGTCCTTGTCGCGGTCCTGCTGCTCGTCTCGGAGTGGGACATCCCCGGAGCGACAGCGGCCGGGTCACTCTCCGCTGCAGTTTTCTCCGTGGGTCTGCTGCTCTCGATGGCCTTGCCCGTCGCCACGACGTGGGCGGTGCTGGCGTATCCGTCCGGACGGGTGGAGCGACCCCCGGAGCGCTACCTGCTCTCGGCAGGGGCGCTCGTGTTCGTCGGTGCCGTGGGCCTGGTGCCCGGAGTGTTCTTCGACCCGCAGGCTGAGGGCTGCTCGGACTGTCCGACGAACCTGATGCTCGTCCACGGCGACCCGGCGCTGGCCGCGACGCTGTCGCGAGCCGCGATGGCGGCCGCTCTCTTGTGGGCCGTGGTGACGATGGTGGTCCTGCTCCTGGGTCTGGCACGGATGAGCCCGGCGTCTCGGCGGGCGCGTGGAGCGGTGTGGTGGGTGGGTGTTGTCTACCTGGCCGCTTGGTCCGCGCAGCTCGTCCTGAGCCTCGAGCGCGGCTTCGTAGGTAGTTCGACGGCGGACCAGGGGCTGTGGTGGGTGCAGCTCGCGGGTCTGACAGCCCTGGCCCTCGCGGTCGCGTTCGGCCTGCTGCAAGCGCGAGCCATGCGGCGCAGCGTCGCAGCCCTCGTCGTCGCCCTGCACCGTGATGCGGCGGCCGGCGGGATGCGTTGTGCGTTGGCCGAGTGGCTGCACGACCCGTCCCTGCAGGTGGGCTATCTGGTTGACGGGACCTATCGCGACGTCGACCTCGCGATGGTGGACGTGACGGCCCGGCCCGGACGCGCGATGAGCCGGCTCCTCGAGGGCGGCCAGGAGATCGCCGTCCTGGTGCACCGCCCCAGCCTGCTCGACGATCCGGATGCCGTTCGTGAGGTGGTCCGGGCGGCCCGGCTGGGCCTTGAGAACGAGCGGCTGCGCGCCGAGGGATTCGCCCAGCTGCGCGCACTCGCCGACTCGCGTGTGCGCGTCATCGAGGCGGGAGACCGCGAGCGGCGCCGCCTCGAGCGCGACCTGCACGACGGCGCCCAGCAGCGCCTCGTCGGCCTGCTGTTGGGTCTACGCCTGCTGAAGGCCACGACCGGAGAAGACTGCACTGAGGTGGACCAGGCGGAGGCAGAGATCCGGGCGGCCGTCGAGGACCTCAGGGAACTGGCCAACGGACTGCATCCGATCGTGCTGCTCACCGAGGGGTTTGCGGGCGCGTGCGCGGCCTTGAGCGAGAGCATGGACGTGCGGGTCGTCGACGCTCCAAACCGACGCTTCCCCGCGGTGGTGGAGACCACGGCATACCTGCTCGTGGCCATGGCGGCGGCCGCGGGGCCCACCACGGTGTATGCCGCATGTGAGGGCGATGCTCTGCGGGTCCGCGCGGACGTCGCGCATGCGCGCGTCGTCCTCGCCGGCCTGCAGGACCGCGCCACCGCGCTCGGCGGCCACCTCGAGGTGCTGCCCGTCGACGATGGCTGCCGGATCGAGCTCGAGCTGCCGCTCGCGGCGCCGGCGGTCCCGCGCGACGTCATGGCCGCGGACGGCATATCGGGGTGACCCGCGCAGAGGAAGGGACCGATCCAAGGTGTCTCAGCAACAAAAAGGGGGGCCCGTGCGAGCCGTTGTTGCCGACGACACCCTTCTGACGCGCGAAGGGATCGTGGCACTGCTCACCGCCGGCGGAGTCGACGTGGTGGCCAAGGCCGGGGACGCCACCACCCTCATGAGCCAGGTCCGCGTCCACCGGCCCGATGTCTGCGTTGTCGACATCCGGATGCCTCCGACACACACCGACGAGGGTCTCGTCGCCGCGACCGCGATCCGGTCCGAGTTCCCCGACACCGGCGTGCTGGTGCTGTCCCACTACATCGAGTCCGCCTACGCGCTGCGCCTCATTCAGGAACAGCCCGAAGGAATCGGCTACATCCTGAAAGATCGGATCTTCTCCGGCGACGTCCTCATAGACAGCCTCCGGAGGGTGGCCGAGGCGGAGACCGTCGTCGATCCGACCATCGTGGCGCGACTGCTTCACAAGCGCCGCACCGATGACCCCGTCCAGGCGCTCAGCGAACGAGAGCACGAGGTCCTTGCTCTCGTCGCCGAGGGTCTGACGAACCAAGGCATCAGCAGGCGGTTGTTCATCACCGATCGGACGGTCGAGGCGCACGTGCGCCAGATCTTCACGAAGCTCGGGCTCGACGAGTCATCGGACAGCAACCGCCGGGTCCTTGCCGTGCTCACCTACCTCCGTAGCGGCTGACACTCGAGAGGCCGAGGCCGCGGATACGGGATAACCCCAACGCGGCGATGCGCGCGTCGAGTGATCCCCTCAATGTGGGGAAGCGGGCTTCAAGTCGATTCTGGACGTGGGATATCCAAGCCGAGCTGGCCCAGGCATCGAGGAAGTACCAATGAACCACTCTTCATATCGCCACTGGCGAAAGCACTACCGCATGCACCCCGGGTCGTCAGGACCGCCCGTCACGAGGCCAGCGCAACACCACCACCTCCCGACGGGCCGACGTGCGGCCAGCGTGCAACTCGCCTACGCCGCCGCGCTCAATGGCGCTCTTTCCCGCCCTCAAACCACCACCAGGAGGTGGAGATCATGACCCGATCCCCAATCATGACCGGCGCCGCGGCACTCGCCGTCGGCCTCACCCTTCCCGCGATCTTGCTGACAGCCCCAGCGTCGGCCGAACCCGCCGGCAACGGTCCATGGCACACGGACCTGCAGGGGCCGTTCAGCGAGATCCAAGAAGACTTCTGTGACGTTCCCGGGCTGACGGTGGAGTACGAGTTCACCGATAACGCCCAAGTCAGGGATCCGCGGATCCTTGGCCCCGACCAGTTCCCCTACGACTGGTACTTCGATGAGGGCTATGAGAAGTTCACCAACGTGGCCACCGGCGAGTCGGTCACCCTCGTCCACGAGGGCGGCAGCCTCCAGGACATTCGCCTCATCGACAACGGGGATGGCACCTTCACCCGCTACGTCACCAACAAGGGTCACAGCGTCCTGTACTCCGACGACGGCGACGTGCTTGAGCGTCAGGCGGGCGTGTTCAGCTACAGCGTCGTCTACAACTACAACGAGACCCCCAGCGACCCCTCGGATGACTTCAAGGTCGGACGGCCCACCATCCTCAAGCAGGAGGGCAACAACTACGACTTCTGCGCGGTCGTGGTCGGCGCCATCGGCTAGCACGCCGGGACGCGGGCGGCGGCAGAGACCCCGCCTGGGCGGGCGATCCGCAACGAGGCACACATTGTATGAGCCCGGTCACCGCTGTCGTGGCAGCGCCATGCCGTCCTCTACCACCTGAGTGTGGCGCACATCATGTGCGGTAGCACAACACACGCATACCGTCGCGGGGCGCGTGCTTGTCGTAGCCGACGTGCTCGGTCATCTCCACCTCAAGGGCGGCCTCGATGAGCTGCTTTGTGATCGCCTTGATCAGCCGTCCGGGCCGGTCAGCTCCTCACCTCTGGAGCGAGCGGCCTTGACCAGCTCGCGCACCCTGCTCGCTCGCGCTTGGATCCACTCGAGTCTGCATCGCTGGGCCGACCGTTGAGCGGTGAGACACAGCGCGCGTCCTTCCGCGCGCGTCGCTCAACTGGCGCGTGCGGTCGGGTCCCGATCTTGGGCCAGAGGCCGGAATTGGCCCGTGCGGCGGTTGCCGCACACGAGGATGATCCCGGCTACTTCGTCCCACTGTTGCGCCGGCCTGGCCAAGGCATCAGTGAGGCCACACGGTGCCGGTACAATCGAAGGGCGCACAGGAGGCCCTGCTCTTCGCAGGATTGGTGCTCGGCCCGGTCGCAGCAACGGTGGTGCGGTCGGCGAGCGCAAGTGACTCACTGCTCGGATTCAGCAACTCACCCGAGGAAGCCCAGGTGGAGGCGTCCGTCTTTGTCCGTGCCCCCGGTTCCGTCGGGCATAGCGCTTGGGAAGCCGGAGCCGGAGGCATCGGCGGCGACACCGGCGGCGCCAGCTGAGTGTCGCCCCTGCCCGCTGCTATGACCGGGCGCAGGCCATCCGCTCGATCGCCGATGACGTCCGGAGGTGCGTCACATCGCCGTGTAGAGTCCAAATCAGTTGGGCGCTCCGCGAAGGTGCCGCTTACCTCCCTTGTGGGGGATCGACCCTCAGGCGCCCGTCACCTAGGTCGTCGCGAGTACCGCTCGGCCTAGGTCAGCTTCTGGACTCGCCGCGTCTCCATCACCCAGAACAGGCCGAAGAGCAAGATCTCCCACCATTCGAGGAAGATGATCCAGTGGTCCGGGGCGAGCTTGCTGAAACCCCATGCCACGAACGGCCCGGCCACCATCAGCCAGAAGATCAACTGGTACCGGTTGCGCACTTCGAGGTCGCTGGCGGGCACAAGGCCTGCTCCTTCACGATTGGCGACAGCCTGCGGCCATGCATGGCTGGCGACCGCGACCGCCAAGGCGGCGATGAGGAGGATGGCGGCCAGGTCGTGGACACGCACGTCGACCGGGCCAAGCGTGAACCCGTCCATTGTCACCTCGTCCGCCGGGTGCAAGTAGAGCTTCACCACGACCAGCACCAAGAACGCAGCAAGCACGGCGCCCGTCAGTGCGATGAACCCCTTGCTCTGCGGCCCCCGCTTCCACAGCCTGGCCAAGCGCTCGGACTCTTTGAGTTCAATTACCACCAAGGCGCCACACAAGACGAGGACTGTGAAGATGGCGATGCGAAGGGACGAAATGTACTCCATAACCGTCACGCCGTCTCCAGGCGGATTCTGGCGCAACTCCTGCAGTATCTCATCGAGATTGGTCGGAACGAGCGCAACGAAGACGGCATAGAAGCCCGCGCCGTTCAAGGTGTAATCCTCCAGCAGCGATGACCCCTGGTACGCGACCATGCAGGCGGCCGTCGCAATCATCACTCCCACAAAGACGTCTCGGACCGGCGTGCCGTAGTAGGCGCTGATTGATGACTCCAGCTCCCTCTGAGCGATGGCATTTGCCATCGTGACGAAGAGCAGCACCAAAGGCAGGAACACCATCAACCAGCGAAGGTACCGGTATGTGACGCGGGCGATCTCAGCTTGCTGCTCTGGGACGGTTGGAGCACCGTCTCCGTTGGCGGTCACAGTTCCCATCGATTCAGAATGCCGGAGTTTCGCGCCATGCGCGGCCCAATGAGCAGACTCGACAGGGCTGCGAGGTCATCGCACGGACATCAGTTTGTCCCCGCAGGTCAGTCTCGGGGGGGGCTTTACGAGCGCAGCGCCTCGTTCATTGCCCGTGGGTCCTTCCGCCGCGAGCCGGGCGCTCGGCGCTCCTCACAGAACTGGCGTGGTGCTCTCAGCATGATTCGGATCAACTCCGGCGCCTCGCTCGTGACACGGATCCCTCGGAGCAGGCTTCGGGGCGTTCCTGCTCGCTTACCGCGATCGCGCAGCAGCATCTGGTCGGGCACGCTCACCCGGAAAGAAAGTCGGGGAACCTGTAGACCGTCGCCCCGCTCGGCCGGACGTCGCGTCGGCAGAAGCCACGCTCCGCCAACTGGTCGAGTATGAGACTCGCGTCGTCAATAGACATTGAGGAGTCAACTGCCACCTGAGCAGGACTAACCTCGCCCCCTTCTCGGCGTGCAACGCGCAAGACCTCTCGTTCCAACTCCGTGCGAGGCGATCGGTTGCCGGCGGCACTACCCCGCGCGCTGCCGGGCTCCGTCGTGCCAGGGAAGGCCAAGCCCAAGAACCCCACGCAGGCGCCGATCACCAGCCCAGCCAGCAGCCCTTCTACCTCTTCGCCACGTGATAACACGCCCATCAGGAGACCGCTTGCACCGATAACGACCATGCATATGGCGAGAAACCGAGACCACGGCATACGCCGTCGCATCCCCTGCGCGTATAACAAGAGCAGCGCTGCACCTTCGACGAGCAACACGAACTGCGCACCGCCCGTGTCCGAACCACTGAGACCGGCCGTCAACGTTACAACGAGCGAGATGACGAAGACGGGAACGCTCACCCACAAGATGATTCGCGCTCGGGCGAGCCGCTCGGGACTGGCATCACTGCTAACACCGGCAGGAGATCGGGCTTCGGCGTCACTCTCGCGCGCTGATGCGCGGCGCAGCTGCCCGACGGAGGTGATTCCGGTTGAAAAGCTGAAGATGGCAAGCAGTCCGGACAGGAGGCCCACGATGTCGAGAATGCTCACGTCATAGCTCCGACCTTGCACCTACCACCGCAACGCAACTAACTGGGTCACAGGCCAGCCCACTCCAAGCTCGTTCCTGGCGCGCAACGTCTATAACCGTAATGAGGCGGATCTCGAGAGGGCCATCGTTGTGAAGCAGAATGCAGGCCCACCATTACATTCATCCCAGATGACCACGGTAGCAGCGGCCGGGACGATGCGCTGTGACTTGGACTAGGGAGGCGCGTTGCGGCTCCGGATGACCTCGACCTGCAGCCGGCCAAGGCAGCTTCAGGGGGCAAGCCCGGATCTACGTCATCTCGCCACGAAGCGGCAGTGTCCTTCCGCGGCGATACGGTCTCTTTCGGCATCGATGCGGTACGGACCAGGGGATAGTGTTCTTCGCTGTCGGAGCGACGCCTCCCGTGAGTCTCCGGTAAGGATGTGAGTGGCCGTGTCGACAGACTTTGAGGTGGTGGTGCCGCACCTCGCTGACGCTGAGGAACTGGCCTCGGTCCACGTTCAGGCGTGGCGGGAAGCCTACGCAGAGCTGCTCCCAGAGCATTTCTACGATGACGCCGCGCGCGAGAGTCGGCAGGTGATGTGGTCGGGTCGCCTCTCAGAGGAGGATGCCAGGGAGCGGTTCCGGGTCGCCCGGCGCGAAGGCCGCATCGTGGGGTTTGTCGCCCACGGTCCGGCCGCAGACCACCAAGGGCACCCGCCGGTGCGCAATGAGCAGCTGTACGCGCTCTACGTGCTGTCCAGCTGCTACGGCCACGGTGTCGGTCAGGCTCTCCTTGACCAGGCTCTCAGCGAGCGGCCTGCTCAACTGTGGGTGGCCAAGGGCAACGCGCGGGCTCGACGCTTCTACGAGAAGAACGGATTCACAGCCGACGGGACCGAGCAGGTCGATCCGGATCTCGACGGGCTGGTCGAGATCCGGATGGTGCGATAGGCCGACGCCCTCACCACAGCGAGGTCCGACATCCCACACCACCGCCAAGTGCTTGCGTTCTCTCGCCGCGAAGCGGCTGGGTCACTTCACCGCCTGTCGACGCGAGAAGTGGAACGGGCCTAGCGTCGAGGAGCCCCTCATGGCCGGTCGCGTCGGCGGCGGGCGGGGTCTGGCCCGCGCCCGGTCGCCGCGCGAGGTGTCACTGTGCCCACTCCGACGACTCTGCTTCCGTTCCAGCCCGCGACGATGTCAACCGCCCAGCTCGCAGCGGTCTCCTACCTGGCCCGATACTCCGGGCGCACCCACACCCTGTACGCCTTCCAACAACGGGAGTGGTTCGCTTAGTGCGAGGCCAACGGGCTCGACGCCCTGGCCGGTATCCAGCGAGCCCACGTCGAGCTCTACATCCGTGGCCTCGGGGACCGCGGGCTCATGGACTCCTCCGTCAACACGATGATGCACGCCGTCCGCGGCTACTTCCGCTTCGCCCACATCGACGGCCTCATCACCGCCGACCCAGCCGTCTACGCGCGACTACCGAAGATCCACCGCGACGAGACCCGCACCCAAGGACTCGACCGACTCGAGCTCATGCGGTTCCTACAGGTCGCCCAGACCACCACCGTCCACCACGGCGCCCTCGCCTACCTGCTCTGCATCAACGCGCTCCGAGCCTCTGAAGCCGCCGCAGTGCGGATCGAGGACTACGCCGACACCCTCCGCAGCCACCGCGTCCTGCCCCTGGTCGGCAAGGGCAACAAGCCGGCCACCATGCCGGTCACCGTCCCCGTGCTCCGGGCACTCGAGGCCTGCCGCGGCCAGCACACGTCCGGGCCACTCGTCCTACGGCCAGTCTCGGGCAAGCCGATCGACCGCCGCGACGTGTATCGGATGGTCGCCCGGATGGCGACAGCTGCCGGCATCCCTCGGCACATCAGCCCGCACTCGCTGCGGGTCAGGACGTGGCTAGGCTGCGCACACCGTCGCCCGTCAGCAAGGGGGTTGCCGCCTCGGTGCGGCCGGTCAGCAGGAGCAGGATCGCGCAGATCGGCCCGGCAACCTCAGGGCCAGTGCCGATGGTCCAGTCCGCGTCGGTTGCCGTCAGCCGGAGCGAGCCCAGCCGGCGCTTGACCCCGAACGAGAACGGCCAGCGGAGCTCCCAGATCCGGGTAGCGGCGGCGGCACCGGCGTCGGGCGGGGTGGGGAAGTCGATTCCCAGCGGAATCGCGATGTCCTGAGCGTGCACCAGGATGTCCCACATCACGTTCGCCGGATTGGCGGGCCACGGAACCGAGCGCGACTCGGCGGTGGTTCGCAGGTCCTCCACGAGCTGGGTCGGCGTGCGCGCCGCGCGGCGCCGGCTGGCCACGGTGTTGAACCGGCCGTAGTCGCCGCGGGCCTTCGCGAAGTCGACCAGCAGACTGCCTGGCGAGGGCGCTATGGGGATCAGCGTCACGTGGGCGGCGACATCGCGCACCCGCCAGCCGGCACACAACGACGGCTGCTCCCAATCCGGATCGGACAGTCCGGCGAGCAGCTCTGCAATGGCCAGCCGCTGCTCGACTACCACCTGCCAGCTCTCTTCGATGCCCATGCTCGCCCCGGTGCCCATGATGCTCCTTGGAGTCGACCTCGTGATCAAGAGTAGACAGATAATCTGTCTAGTTTCAAGAGGTGCGGTCCTTCAAGAAGGGGTCGGTGATCTCGCGCAACAACGTCAGCGTCTCGCGCAGGTGCGCCATCCGCTCGGGCCCGATGTGCGCCAGCCATTGCGCCTCGACCTCGGCGAGGACAGGCAGAACCGCCTCCCTCGCCGCGTAGCCTCGGGCGGCGACCTTGACCAGCCGGGCGCGGCCGTCGGTCGGGTCCGCCACTCGTTCGACATAGCCCGCGCGTTCCAGTTGCTCGACCAGGAAGCCGGCAGTCTGCTTGGTGACCTGTGCGGCTGCGGCGAGCTGGGTGATCCGCGACCCGCCGGCGTCGATCCGAGCGGCAATACGTGCTTGCGCGACCGTCATGTCGGTAAAGCCGGCACGCGCCAGCCCGTCCATGGTCGCGGCCTCCATCGCCCGGGCAGGGATGAACAGCAGGACCCCGAGGGGCAGCTCCTCAGTGCCCGCCGCGTCCGCCGACGTTGACGCATGCATGTGCACCGACCCCTTTGGTTGCCGCTGGAGCATCCAATAGTAGACAGATGCTCTTACTACGTGACGATGCGGTGGTTATAACCGTTCTGATGCACGCGCCTGAGTGCCCCAGATCTCCGGCGTCGCTGGGACAAGACCGCGGCTGGGTGTCTCGGCGTATGTCGTGGCCGGGTCACACGATGAGCAGGCGACCTGTTGGTGTGAGCACGTCTCAGACCCCGCCGCCAGCCACCCTTCATTGACCTCTTCGCGGACGAGGTCCCGCACGTGTCCCATAGCTGGAGAACGGCGAGACACGTCCAGACCATCTCGTTCAAACCATGGTCAGCCAGCGCAGGTTGCGTGCTGGAGCACTCGAGGGGCTTGGAAAGGTCGGGCCCCCTACCGCTTTCGCTCGGGCTACCCAGAGGTAACACTGGGTACAGGAGGCGAGGCCAATGAGCAGTGACGTCAGGGAGAACCCGTCCACCAAGCAGGCCGACCGCACCCGTCGTGTTGACGCCACCGAGCGGGAGTCGCGCGCGGTCGTCGAGGCGGCTCGCGAGAAGGGGTGGGACCGACCGAGCTTCGCCAAGGGCCTCTACCTCGGCCGTTTCGACCTCGACCTCGTCCACCCCCATCCCCGGGCCGATCCTGGCGACGAGGCCCGCGGTGACGAGTTCCTGATCCGGATGCGCGAGGTCTGCAACCACATCGACGGCGCCCGCATCGAGCGCGAGGCGCGGATTCCTGACGAGGACGTCAAGGCCCTGGCCGACGTGGGCGCCTTCGGCATGAAGATCCCCCGCGCGTACGGCGGGCTCGGTCTGACCACGTCGTCCTATGGCAAGGCGCTGATGCTTGCCAGCTCCGCTCACCCGAGCATCGGCGCGCTGCTGTCGGCCCACCAGTCGATCGGCGTGCCGGAGCCGGTCAAGCTCGTCGGCACCTCCGAGCAGAAGGAGGCGTTCCTGCCCCGCTGCGCCGCGGGCGCCATCTCCGCGTTCCTGCTCACCGAGCCCGACGTGGGGTCCGACCCGGCCCGGCTGGCGACCACAGCCATCCCCACGGCCGACGGCACGGCATACCTCATTGACGGCGTGAAGCTGTGGACCACCAACGGCGTCGTTGCCGACCTGCTCGTGGTCATCGCGCGGGTGCCCGCGCATGACGGCCGGAAGGGAGGCATCACCGCGTTCGTCGTCGAGGCCAGCTCCCCGGGGATCACCGTCGAGCGGCGCAACTCCTTCATGGGGCTCAAGGGGATCGAGAACGGTCTGACCCGCTTCCACCAGGTGCGGGTCCCCGCCGAGAACCGGCTGGGCAATGAGGGCGACGGCCTCAAGATCGCGCTCACCACCCTCAACGCCGGGCGGCTGGCCATCCCCGCGATGTGCGCGGGGGCGGGCAAGTGGGCGCTGAAGATCGCGCGCGAGTGGTCCTCCGAGCGGGTGCAGTGGGGCCGGCCGATCGGCGAGCACGACGCCGTCGCCGAGAAGATCGCCTTCATCGCCGCCACGACCTACGGCCTGGAGTCGGTGCTGGAGCTGTCGGCGCAGCTCGCCGACGCCGGCAGCAAGGACATCCGGATCGAGGCCGCAATCGCCAAGCTGTGGGCCAGCGAGATGGCGTGGAAGATCGCCGACGAGCTCGTGCAGATCCGTGGCGGCCGAGGGTATGAGACCGCCGAGTCCCTGCGCGCCCGCGGCGAGCGAGCCGTGCCCGCCGAGCAGGTCCTGCGCGACGCGCGGATCAACCGCATCTTCGAGGGCTCGAGCGAGATCATGCGTCTGCTCATCGCCCGGGAGGCCGTGGACGCCCACCTCAAGGCGGCCGGCGCGCTGGCGGACAAGGACGCGACGTTCCAGGACAAGGCGCGGGCAGCGATGGGAGCCAGTGGGTTCTACGCGAAATGGCTGCCGCACCTCGTTGCCGGCCGCGGTTCCGCCCCGATGTCGTATGCGGAGTTCGGGCCTCTGGCCGAGCACCTGCGGTTCGTGGAGCGGTCCAGTCGCAAGCTGGCGCGGCACACGTTCTACGGCATCTCCCGTTGGCAGGCGAAGCTGGAGTACCGGCAAGTGTTCCTCGGCCGGGTCGTGGACATCGGCGCCGAGCTGTTCGCCATGACGGCCGCGTGCAGCCGGGCCGAGATGCTGCGCGTCGACGACGACGTGCGTGGCCGACACGCCTACCAGCTCGCCGACGCGTTCTGCGACCAGAGCCGGCTGCGCGTGGAAACACTGTTCGCCGCCCTCTGGACCAACACCGATGCCACCGACTCGCGGCTGGCGCGGAGTGTGCTGGCCGGCGACTACACATGGCTCGAGGAGGGCGTGCTCGACCCGAGCGAGGGCACCGGACCGTGGATCGCCGAATGGTCGCCGGGGCCCAGCGAGGCGGAGTCGGTCTGGCGCCCCCTCCGGTGACTTCGTGGAGTGAGTCGTCCTCGCTGCGCCGCGCGACGGAAGCCGCCACGGGAGCAGCCGCCCTCCGTCATGGCCCGCTGGCCCGCCGCCGGTGTCACGATCAGCGACGAACATGGGCAGTGACCACTCGCGCGGAACGGAGCGGGGGCGTCCCAGTCAGTGCGCGAGGATGGTCTCGCGGACGGTCCGCGCCACAAACTCCTGGTAGCGCGCGGGTGGTATGCCGTCGTGCTCGACGAACCGTACGTAGGTCTCGAGGCACGTGATGATGCAGAAGGCTTCGACGAGGTCGTCCAGGGGCACGTCGCGCCGGAGCCAGCCGCGGGCGTCGACGTAGCGCAGCACATGCTCGACCTGTGCTCGAATCAGGGAAAGCATGTGAGCGTGGTAGCGGCTCAGCTCCTGGTCGGCGTGGGCCGCGCTCACGAACGTCATCCAGAGGCCGGCCGAGGGAGTGTTGATCGCGAGCATCGCGCTCCCGATCATGCTCGCGAGCTCGTCCGCGCTCTCGACCTGCAGCATCGCCCGACCCAGATCGGTGGCGAAGAAGTCGGTCTCGCCCTCGACCCCGAAGGATGCCAGCTCGACCGCGGCTTGGAGCAGAGCGGACTTGGGCCCGTGCTCCTGCACCGTCTTGACCGACACGCCGGCCTCGGCTGCGAGCTGCGCAAACGTCGTGGCCCGGTAACCCTGTCGCTCAAAGAGGGCCTGGCTCGCCCGCACCACCCTGAGGCGCGTGTCGGCGGCCTGGCGCCGGCGCAGATCGGAGTTGTACGGGCGGGCGGCCTTGTCACGCTTTGGCATATTGACCACTATCCCATAGAGGTGAACACTATGAGATGGCGCTGAAACCTGAGCGTCGCAGCATCGGCGAGGTGAGTCATGGCATCCATCATCATCGCGACCGTTCCGGTCCACGGGCACGTCACTCCGCTGCTGAGCGTCGCTCGCAGGCTCCGAGAGCGCGGCGACCGTGTCCGCTTCCTGACAGGCGCCCGCTTCGTCGAGCTGGTGAGCGACACCGGCGCCGAGCACATCCCCCTGCCCGACGAGGCGGACTTCGACGACCGGCAGGACCTGGCCCAGACGTTCCCCGAGCGCGCCGCGCTCAAGGGGGCCAAGGCTCTCGCCTTCGACGTAGAACACGTCTTCGTCCGGCCCGCCCAAGCGCAGCACGAGGCGGTCATGGCCATGCACGCCACAGAGCGCGCCGACGTCCTGTTGGCCGACCCCGCCTTCGTGGGCGCCGCGTTCGTCGGCGGCCACGCGCACGCAGACCGGCCCCCGGTCCTCGTCTGCGGTGTCGTGCCGTTGACGCTCGCGAGCCGCGACACTGCTCCCTACGGCATGGGGCTGACCCCGCTCCGGGGTCCGGTCGGTCGAGTGCGCAACGCGCTGTTGGCGCAGCTCGCCGCCCGCACCGTCTTCCCGCCTGCGGAGCGCGCAGCCGACGAGATCCATCGCGGGTTATTCGGGCGGCCCCTGCCGTACCCGGTGCTCGACTGGCCCAGGCATGCCGAGGCGATCGCCCAGTTCACCGTCCCCGAGTTCGAGTACCCGAGGTCGGACGCTCCCTCGACCCTGCACTTCGTCGGCCCGATCTCGGCCAGCGGATCGCAGGCACCCCTTCCGCCGTGGTGGCACGACCTCGACGGTACGCGGCCCGTGGTCCATGTCACCCAAGGCACGATCGCGAACCGCGACTACCGCCAGATCATCGCCCCGACCCTCACGGCGCTCGCCGACGACGACGTGCTCGTCGTCGTGTCCACCGGCGGACGCTCCCTCGACACGCTGCCGCCGCTGCCCGACAACGCCCGAGCAGCGCCATACCTGCCGTACGACTCGCTGCTGCCCAAGACCGACGTCTTCGTCACCAACGGCGGCTACGGGGGCGTGCAGTACGCGCTGCGCCACGGGGTCCCGGTCGTCACCAGCGGCGGCAAGGAGGACAAGCCGGAAGTGGCCGGTCGAGTCGCATGGTCCGGCGCCGGACGCCGCCTCAACACCGAAACCCCCACGCCCACCGCGGTCCGAACTGCCGTTCACTCCGTGCTCGACGATCCCGTCTACCGGGCGAAGGCACAGGCCATCGCCACAAGCATGGACCGGGCCGGCGGCCTCGAACGCCTCGTGGAAATCATCGACGGTGTCCGCCCCCAGGGCCCACGGCCATCCGAGACCACGTGAGGGGCCGGACCAGCTGGTCTGCGCCTCACCCAGCCCATCGCGGTCGCTGCGGTGCGATCGGGCCACGCCAGCACCGATGCCGGCGGATATCCCGCCGCATCGAGAACCGGCCCGGGGCCCCTCGAGCACGGACACCTCGTCGAACCGCCCACCCCGTCCCCGCGCCGGCCGGCGCGAGGTCCAGCAGGGAGACGTCGTGCGGCACGTCGTCCAGGGAATGCACCCTGCGCGGTGACGCTCAGTCATCCACCGCCAAACGCCTCGCACCTTCACCGAGTGTCAAGAACTGGGCACTCGACATACACACACCCGTCGAGAACTGGGCACTCGACAGTCACCCTCGTCGAGTGCCCAGTTCCTTGGACCCCGGCCCACCTGCGCGGTGCCGACGACCCGATACAGACCGGCAGTCAGGGGGTTGACGAGATCAGCGTCGAGCGGCTCGCACGACCACCCCCGGCTCACCTCGCGACGAGGTGTCCAGACGGATCTGCATACGGCTCATCTTCGGGGATGGAGGACCTCTTCGGATACCCGCGCCGCAGCGCTGCCTGCCACTCCGTCCACCGACGTTCGGCACGGCATACGCCCGCGGTCGTCGTCGATGACGACCGCCTTCACGCTGCGTTGGGGTCCGGGAGGACGTCGCGCCACGAGTGCTGCGGCAAGTAGCCGAGCAGCCGCCGCGCCTTGTCGATGGAGTAGAAGGTCTCGTCGCGCCCCATCGGCCGGCGCAGCTCCACCCCGTCGTAGAAGCGCTCGCGCACCTCGTCGGTCGTCGCGGCGACGGACATGTCGGCGTTCGCGACGTTGAAGACCTCGTAGCCGAGGCCGTCGACCTCGAGACACCGCTGCACCATGAGCCCCAGGTCGCGGGTGTCGATGTAGGCGAAGATGTTGCGCCGCCGCAGCGCCGGATCCGCGAGGAACGGCGGGAACAACGAGGCGTACTCGTGCGGCTCGATGACGTTGTTGATCCGCAGCCCGTAGACGTCGGCGCCGGTGCGCGCCTGGAACGAGCGCGCCGTCACCTCGTTCGCGACCTTCGACATCGCGTAGGAGTCCTCCGGCACCGTCGGGTGCTCCTCGTCGACCGGCACGTAGAGCGGACGCCGCTCGCCCTGCGCGAAGCACACGCCGTAGGTCGTCTCCGACGACGCGAAGATCACCTTGCGGATGCCGAGCCGCGTCGCCGCCTCGAGCACGTTGTAGGTGCTGAGCACGTTCGTCGCATACGTCTTCGCGTCCGACGTGAGCAAGATCGCCGGCACCGCGGCGAAGTGCACGACGGCGTCGTATGCCGGCTTGGCAGCAAGCTCCAGCTCGTCGAAGCGCGCGAGTCCCGCGAGTGCCGAGTACGTCTCGCCGATGTCGGTGAGGTCGACCCACAGGTCAGCGACGTCGGGGTGCCCCAACCGCACGAGGTCGGCGTTCGTGACCTGGTGGCCCTGCTCGGCGAGGAAGGGTGCGACGTGCTTGCCGGCCTTGCCGCTGCCGCCCGTGAAGAAGATGCGCATGGCTCGATCCAACCACCCGCGCCGCAAGCGAACTCAGCGTGCACGGCATACCCCAGAACACCCCGCGCCCCCGAGAGGCGCCGCCCCCTACGGCAGCCGGATGGCCACCACCTGAGGCCCGAGCTTGGCCGCGTCGAGGGCGACCTCCTGCGCCCACGGGTGCTCGTCGGCGGTCCGGCCGCCGAGGTCGACCCGGAAGCTGACGACCCCAGGCGAGCGGACGACATCGGCCGACGCCCCACGAGCGGCGAGCAGTGCTTGCACGCGGTCGGCTGCGCCAGGGCGGACGCTGATGACCATGCGGTCCGACGCTGACACTGCCGCCGTCGACCGAGGAGCCGCCGCGCCAACCTGCACGGACGCCGACGGGTCGGGGCCGGTGATGGCGTTGAGGAGCATCCGCGCCGTGCCGCCGGTGAACGCGCGGTAGTTGGGGTCGAAGCCGAAGAGGACCACGCGGCCGTCACCCACCCTCTCGTCGACGACGGCCGACGTGCCGTGCAGCTGCTCCTCGCCCTCGGCGAAGCCCGAGATGAACCAGTCCGGGTCGCCCGCGGCGGGGTAACGCACGGGTGTCGCGCCCGCGGCAGCCGACCAGACGAACTCGTACTCGTACATCGCCCACGCGGTGTCGCCGACGCCGGCGGACAGCGGGCTCGCCGGGTCGACCTCCACGCGGATCAGCGAGCCGGGGATGTCGGACGTCGGGGACGTGTAGGACGCGGAGGTCAGGCCGAGCCGGGTGGCGAGGCGTGAGCTGTCTCGCAGGGTGATGAGCCGGCCGCCGTCGCGGACCCACTGGTCGAGGGCAGCGCGCCCCGCCGCACCGAGGGCGTTGGACGCAGTGGAGTCCGAGCCGTTGGGCACGACGAGCACGTCGATGTCGGCGAGGGCCCCCGCAGCGATCTGTGCCGCGGTGAGGTCGGTGTGCTTCAGCCCGGCGCGGTTGTCGAGCCACCAGCGCAGCCAGCCCGCGGACTCGATCGAACCGGTCGACGTGGCAGAGATCTGCCACACGCCCAGTCGAGGGGCCGCGCCCGCGACAGCCGTGACGGGCTCGGCCTGCAGCGCGAGCGGAGCCGCCTGCGGCTTGAGGTCCGCGCCGGAGCGGCCGCCCGCGATGTTCTCGAGCAGCGGCGAGCTCCACGCGGTCACGTCGTAGAAGTAGGGGAACGGGACGTAGGTGTCCTCGTTGAGCATGGCCTGGACCCAGTGCTTCTGGCCCTGCGCCATGGGGATCCAGTACGTGCCCGCCGGCAACGTCGTCGAGGCGGCAGGCCGCCCGTAGGGGGTGTAGTCCGGAACCGTGAGCGGGCGCACGAGGCGGAAGACGTCGACGTCCATCCGCTGGAGCCGCCGCACGACGCGCTGCACCTCTTCGGTCTTGGCCGGGTCGTCGGTGCGCAGGAAGTAGTGCTTGACGGTGATGTCGGGCACGGGGTTGGTGATCGGCGCGCCCTCCCAGTAGAGCTGGTTGGGCTCGAGCTCTCCGGCCACTCCCTGCTCGTAGGCCTTGACGTGCTCGGCGCGCCACTGCGTCAGCAGGTCGTCGTCCTTCGCCCCCGCTGCGCTCAGCGTCGCCCAGATCGCGACGTACTGCTCCTGCACCCGCTGCGACGCGGGGTCACCGCTCGACTTCTCGAAGGTCATGCCGGCGGCGTTGAAGCCCGTCGCCGGCACGCTGTCGCCGTAGCCCATGTAGAAGAGGTCGTAGACGTCGCCGTTGAAGTAGGGGATCGAGAACCGCCCGAAGGCCTCCTGCATCGCCGGCCCGTAGAGGTTGTAGATCCAGTCGAGCGGCGTCTCCCCGATGTCGTGGTAGACCGGGTCGGCGTTCGGCGGGAAGAAGTAGGTCGCCCGACCCATCTCGTGGGCGTCGATGAACAGCTGCGGCGGCAGCTTCCGCAGCATCTCCACCTTGCCGTCGGTCTCCGGCTGGGTCCGCGCGAACCAGTCGCGGTTCATGTCGAAGCCGTATGCGTTGCGCCGGGTGTCGGCCTCGCGCCCGTCGGGGTTCTGGGTGGGCAGCACGACGACGATCGCGTCGTCGAGGATCTCGTCGGCGGCGCAGTCGGTGCGTGCGGCGAGCTCGTAGAGCACCCGCAGCGCGGCGTCGGTGCCGCTCTCCTCACCGCCGTGCACATTGCCGGCGACCCAGAGGATCGACGGCATCGACCGGATGGTCTGGCTCGCCTGCGCCTCGGGCGTCTTCGGGTCGCGCAGCCGCCCGAGGTCTCGACCGATGCGCTCCAGCCCAGCGGGGGTCACCCACTTCTCCTGCCCGACGACGGCGTAGCGGAGGGGGCGCCCCTGCACCGAGGTGGCGAGCACACCTTGAGTGACCTTGGGGCTCGCGTCGGCGACCGCGCCGAGGTAGGCGTCCGACTCCTGCGTCGTGACGTCGCGGTCGCCGAGGTCGATCCCGATGACGTCGCGCGCGGTGGGGACGCTCGCGTCCAGCGAGGGAGCGGTGAACGGGTCACACGGCTCCGCCGAAGCCGCCGGAGCCACCGAGGCCGCCGCGACCGCTGCGGGTCCGGGCGGTGACGCCGCCTGCGCCCCGGCGGTCGGGGCCGTGACGAGCAGCGCGGCTGCGAGTGCCAGCGCTGT
Source organism: Humibacillus xanthopallidus (assembly GCF_006716675.1). Taxonomy (GTDB): domain Bacteria; phylum Actinomycetota; class Actinomycetes; order Actinomycetales; family Dermatophilaceae; genus Humibacillus; species Humibacillus xanthopallidus_B. The sequence continues at coordinate 1,659,152 of NZ_VFPM01000001.1, forward strand.
CAGGCCACCGGCCAGTCGGATCGGGTGAGCAGTGCCCCTGCCGTGCATGACAACCCCCATCGAGCGGACGGGAAAGCCGAAACTCCACTGAACCACCGCTGGGAGAAGTCCGTCAATGGGCTGAGATAGGCGCACATGACGTGGCGCCAAGTCGTACATACCATTTGATTCCGGGCACGGTCCGGCGACAAGGCCGGTACCTACCTGTCCTTGGCCGACGGCAGCGACCCCTACGCGGCCACCGTCCTCCGGTCGGTCAGGCGCCCGACAGGTCGTCGGCCGACCGCTGCTGGTCCCGCGCCTTCTCGGTCACGGCCGTCTGCGGGATCCTGAGGCCGAACGTGCTCCCTTCCCCGAGAGTGCTCCGCACCCACATCGCGCCCCCGTGCAGCTCGACGATCTGTTTGCTCAGCGTCAGCCCGAGTCCGGTGCCCTCCGTCGTCGACGCAGATCTGCTGCCCTGCTGGAACGAGTCGAAGATGCGGGCCTGGTCCTCTCGCGAGATGCCGATGCCCGTGTCGGTGACCGTGACGACGAGGTCGCCCGCGTCGCGATGCGCGTGAACCTCGACCGAGCCCCCGTCCGGTGTGAACTTGACGGCGTTGCTCAGCAGGTTGAGCAGCACCTGCTTGAGGCGCAGCTCGTCGGCGGTGACGAGCCCGAGGTCCTGCTGGGCGTGGAGCGTGAGCTCGATGCCGTGCAGCGCCGCCCGCTCGCGAACCAGCGAGAGGGCCTGGCCGATGACGTCGTCCACCTCGAACGTGGTGAGGTCGAGCTCCATCCGCCCCGCCTCGATCTTCGACAGGTCGAGGATGTCGCCGAGCAGCGCGAGCAGGTGGCTGCCGGCAGCATGGATGTCCTTGAGGTAGTCCTCCTGCCGCTCGTTGAGGTCACCGAACATCCGCTCGAGGAGCACCTCGGAGAACCCGATGACGGCGTTGAGCGGGGTGCGCAGCTCGTGCGACATGCTCGCGAGGAACTCGGACTTGTGCCTGCTCGCCTCGGCCAGGTCGGCGCTCTGCAGCTCGAGCTGCTGGTAGAGGCGGGCGTTCGTCAGTGCCACGGCGGACTGGCTGGCAAAGGCGTCGAGAAGGTCGCACGTCTCACCACTGAAGGAGCCAGTCCTCTTTCGCCGGACGACGAGGACGCCGACGACCCGGTCTGGACTGACGAGCGGGACGGCGACGAGCGACTTCCAGCCGGCCGCGTGCAGGACGGCCAGGTGCTCGTCGAGCTGGGCCTCGTCCAGGTCGGGAATCTGCAGGACCCAGCGGGTCCGAGCCGCCCTGCCGACCCACGTCCGGTCGATGTGGATCTCGGCGGCGCGAAGGGCAGCGACGGTGTCGTCGCTCGTGCCGTACACGGTTCGCACCCGGAAGAGCCCGGTCGCCTCGTCGTACTCCATCAGCGAACCGCCGTCGGTGCCGGAAAGATCGACGGCGTGCGACACGATCGTGGCGAGCATCTCGTCCGGCACGAGCGTCGAGCTGATCGCGGCACCGACGTCGGCGAGACCCTCGAGCTGCTCGACCTTTCGTGCCAGCTCCGCAGACCTGCTCTCGAGCGCGGCGGACCTGCTCTCGAGCGTGGCGAAGAGGTCGACGTGGCGCAGCGCGAGCGCCGCCTGTTCGGCGAACGTCGCGAGCACGCGTTCGTCGACGTCGTCAAAGGGGGCCACCCGGTTGCGCATCACGTTGAGTGCGCCCACCACCTCGTCTCCCACGATGAGCGGTGCGCCGATCATCGACCGGAAGCCGGCCAACCTCTGGAGGTCGGACCGGCTGTAGTCCGGATCGGCGAGGGCGTCGGGGATGTGGTGGATCCGGCGGTCGATGGTCACGCGGCCGACGAGGGTGCCGCGGTCGCGCTTGATGGGGTGTTGCTCGAGGAGTCGACGGTGTTCCTCGGACATGCCGCTCTGGCGAGCGATGACGTACGTCGCGCCCTTGACGAGGTAGATCTGCGCGACGGCCGCGTTGAGCAGCGTTCGGGCGTTCTCGACGACGGCGTCGAAGACCTTGTCGGGGTCTCCCGACGAGCTCGTCAACACCTTGAGGATGTCGCTCGTGGCCCGGAACTGCTCCTTGACCTGCGCGAGACGCCCCACGAGCGCCTGGCGCGACATCACGGCGATGCTGTCCTCCGTGGCCTCTCCGGACCAGACCATGCGCGGCTCCCCCATCCTCGGTGCCTCGATGCGCTCCACCGTGAAGTTTCCTCCCGTCGGAGCGCGCGCGGTCGAGAACGTCGCAACCTCGCTAGGGTCGGCGTCGGCTCACGCCCTGCTGCTCAGTCCTGCGGGAAGCCGGAGTCGATGCAGAGGATGTTGCCCTCGCTGTCCTTGAACCAGGCCGCCTGACCCATGCCGCCCATGTCGGCGACGCCGTCCTCCCACTCGACTCCCGGCATGTCGTAGGTCTCGAGCGAGACACCCTTGGCCTGCAGGGCGCGCGCCTCGCCTACGACGTCGTCGACGTGGAACTGGGCGATGGTGTGACCGGCCTGGCCGGCGTACTCGGTCTGATAGAGGCTGAACACCGTGCCGCCGTCGGTGCGGTAGATGAGCATGCCGCCGTCACCGACCTCGGTGGCCGGCTCGAGGCCGAAGGTGTCGGCGTAGAACGACTTGGCCCGCTCGATATCGGAGGCGGGGATGTTGGCGGTGACAGATGCACTCCTGAGCATGGGTTCCTCCTGGTGAGAGCGGACTGTGGACCACCTCGACGGTGACCCTCCCTCCGCGATACACCTTGCTCGGCGATGTCGCAGCCAAACCACGAACTTGGCTCGCAGCGCGAGCCGGTGTGGTCCGCGCCGTCCCAAACGTCCCATCGCGCCACAGCCTCGCCATCCCGGGCGACGCGCTCAGCGGACACACCACTAGAGTCGGAGACGCAACACCCTGTCCTCTCGCCAGGACGGGGTGTTGTTCGTTGCCCACCGGTGCGCCGCGCACCGGCACGGGTACGAAACGTAGGCTCTAGGGTCAACTGGCCCCAGACCAGCACGCCGAGGAGGCACCGTGTCTCAGACCTCATCCCGGATCAAGACGATCCTGCCGCCGTCGAGCCGCACCGCGCTGGGCGCGACCGTCGCCACCGGTCTGCTGACCGCCCTCGCCCAGGCGCCCGAGCGGTTGAGCCGGCTCCTGCGCGACCGCTACCCCATGGTCGCCGTCACCGGCATGACCGGCGTCGGCAAGAGCCAGCTCGTCGACCGGCTGACCCGCCGCTCCACCGACGACGCCGTCGCGCAGGTCGGCTCGGCCGTCATGGAGCGGCGCACCCGCAAGGGCGCCAAGCTGCACGGCTTCCGCTTCCTCGTCGTGCCGGGTGACAACGCCGCGACGCGGCTCGGCGCGCTCGACGAGGTCTTCCACGACGAGCCCGTCGACGGCGTCATCCACGTCGTCGCGAACGGCCACGCCACCCCGCGCCGCGCTGCCGGCACCACGGGCGCGGCCACCGGCACGCGCGAGGAGCAGCTCGCAGCCGAGCTCGAGGACTGGACGATCACCTCGCACCGCATCGCCTCGATGGCCGTGCGCCGCAACAAGCCGATCTGGCTCATCATCGCCGTGACCAAGACCGACCTCTACCCCGACGACATCGACGAGGTCGTGCGCTACTACTCCCCGGGCAGCGGCTCGCCCTTCGCCGAGCGGGTCGACGCGCTGCGCGCCCTGGCCGGCGGCGCCAAGCTCTCGATCGACGTGCTGCCCGTCTCGAGCAGCGGGGGCGACCGCAAGTCCGCCTTCCCCGAGAAGCGCGCCGGCGCCATGGTCGACGCCCTCGCCGACCGGCTGGGCCAGCTGAGCGGCCACGCCTGACGGCATGCGCGGCACGACGGCGTATGCCGTGTGCTGACCTCCCGCGCGCGCCTCCGTTCCATTCGGCCCGGTCGCGGCCCCCGATTCGACCGCCCCGCGGGGCATGCTGGACGAAGAGGCGACGACCGGCCGCCACCGTCGGAGGAGGGGACCGTTGACGGCATACGAGGTCAAGGCGCTGACACCGGAGACGTGGGAGGCCTTCGCGGCGTTGATGGAGCGGCACGGCGGCGTCTTCGGCGGGTGCTGGTGCACGTGGTTCCACACGATGTCGGCCGAGAAGGAGCGCACCTACGAGGCGAACCGGCGGCTCAAGCAGTGCCTCGTCGACGAGGACCGCGCCCACGCCGCGCTCGTCTTCGACGGTGACGAGGCGGTCGCGTGGGCGCAGTTCGGCTCGCCGGCGGAGCTGCCCAACATCCGGCACCGCAAGCAGTACGAGGAGGAGACCGACGTCTTGCCCGACTACCGGGTGACGTGCATCTTCGTCGACAAGCGCCACCGCCGGAAGCACCTCTCGGACGTCGCGCTGCAGGGCGCGGTCGACCTCATCGCGGCGGCTGGCGGCGGCACCGTCGAGGGCTACCCGCACGACAAGGGCGGCAAGCGCGAGGCCGTCCTCTACAGCGGCACGCGCACGCTGTTCGAGCGGGCCGGCTTCGACTACGTCCGCCCGAAGGGACAGTTCAACTGCGTCATGCGGCGCACCGTGCCCTGAGGCTGCGTGGCGCCGGCAGGCCGCTCATCGGACTCACGAAGTCGGCGCCTGCCCCGGTTCTCGTGCTGGGGCAGGCGCCGCGATGGGGGTTTGTGGGTCTGACGGTCGACAGGGCCTGCGCGCGTCAGGAGACGGCGGCCTTGACGAGGGCAGCGACCTTCTTCTCCACGGCCGGGCTCCACTTCACGAGCGCGAACGAGGCCGGCCACATGTCGCCGTCGTCGAGGTTGGCCGCGTCCTGGAAGCCGAGCGTGGAGTAGCGGTACTTGAACTTGCCGGAGTCCTGGAAGAAGACCACCACCTTGCCCTCGGAGTTCGCGTAGGCAGGCATGCCGTACCACGTCCTCGGGATGAGCTCGGGAGCGTTCCGCGTCACCGTCACGTGCACCCGCTCGGCCAGTGCGCGGTCGTCGGGTGCCATCTCGGCGATCTTGTCGAGGACGTCCTGGAGACCGTCGGCCTGCTTGGCGCCCTTCTTGCCCTCGGCGCGCAGCTCGGCCGCGCGCTCCTTCATCGCCGCGCGCTCCTCGGCGGTGAAACCGTCGGACGTGTTCTCGGGCATGCTCGGGATCCTTTCGACGCAGCTGGGCTCGGCACCGGTGCCGACCGCAGACAGGCTAGGCCCGACCGGCCCCGGGGCGCCTCCCGACTCGCGGCCCCGATCACCCAGCAGCCGTATGCCGCTCGCCCCGCAGCCGGCGGTCAGCTGACTCCGGCGAGGTCGAGGGTCCAGACCGGGTTGGTCGGCAGCTCCGTCACCCGCGGACCGTGGGCGAGGTGGCTCGAGGGCTGGAAGAGCGGCACGAACGGTCCGGCCGTGTTGAGCGCGCGCTGCCACGCGGCATACGCGTCCGGTCGGTCGTCGCCGACGGAGGCTCGCGCCGCATCGGTCAGGGTGTCGATGTCGGCGTCGGCGCCGACCGACCACCCGGCCCGCTGGCCGACGAGGCCGCCGGGTGCGAAGGCGAGGTAGTTCTCGGGGTCGGTGTAGTCGGGGTTCCAGCTCCAGAGGCTGAAGGCGTCGCGGCCGGCGCGATAGCGCTCGAGCGCCTGGGCCGCGGGCAGCGGCGTCGGGACGACGTTGATGCCGACGGAGGCGAGCTGGGTCTTGACGATCGCAGCGACCGAGGAGGTCGGCACGCCCTGGATCGGCAGGTCACGCGCGAAGGTCAACGGGATCGGCTGGCCCTTGTAGCCCGAGCGCGCGAGCGCGGCGCGCGCTCCGGCCAGGTCACGCTCCGGCACGATCGGGGCGGGGGTGGCCTCGGGGGTGGCACCGGGTGTCGGCGGGAGGTCGTCCGGCCCGGGCTCCGTCGTCGGAGGTGCGACCGGCGTGGCCAGCGTCGTCGCCAGGGTGGGCGGGACCGTCACGGTGCCGGCGGGCGTGCCGGTGGGCGCGAGGAGCGAGCCGACGATGCCAATCGGGATGACTCCGGCGGCCGGGATCGCGTCGCGGACGGCCGTGCTCACGGCCTGCCGGTCGATGCCGAGACGCACGGCCTCCTCGAAGTCGGGGTTGGCGGTCCAGGCGTTGACGGCCGGGTCACGGTGCAGCATGAGGAAGGCGGTCGTCGACGAGAGGGCCGCCATCACCGCCACCGGTGAGGTGGTCGGTGAGGTCGCTCCCGGCGTGGCCGGCGTGGCCGGAGTCGCCCCCGCCGCCCCCGTCGGCCCGGCGGCCCCCGTGGCTCCCGTGGCCGGCGACGTGCTCGCACTAGCCCCGGTCGCCGCCGCGGCGATGCGGTCGGCCTGCGCCGGCGAGAGGTCGAGCGCGACGTCGGCCCTGCCGGAGGTCAGGTCGGAGACCTGCCGGCCGGGGTCGGCGTCACGGACGATGACCTCGGGGAAGGCGGGCGCGGCGCCGGTCCACGTGGGGCTCACGGTGAGGCGCACCTCGTTGCCGTTGGCGCCGGAGAGGACGTAGGGCCCGGAGCCGGCCGAGTGTGTCGACAGCCACCGGTCGGCCGTGTCACCGGGGCCGATCGCGCCGCCGTTGGCCTTGACGGCCCGCGAGTTGAGGATGCCGAAGGCCGGGTTCGCGAGCATCGCCGGCAGCGCGAAGTTGGCGTCGGGCGAGGTCAGCGTCAGCGTGCGGTCATCGACCTTGCGCGCGGTGACGTTGCCGAGCATGGAGGCCGCGGGTCCCCGCAGGCCCTTGACCCGCTCGAGCGTGAAGACGACGTCGTCGCTCGTCACCGGGGTGCCGTCGGAGAAGGTGCGGCCGCTGCGCAGCCGCAGCGTCAGCCACTTGCCCTCGGGCGACATCGTGTACTCCGCCAGTCCCGCCTGGGGCTTGGTCTGGTCGGCTCCGTCGTAGGTCGTCAGGGTCTCGTAGAGCGCCTTCGACAGGAGGGCGCCGCTGCGGTCGTACTGCCGCGTCGGGTCGAGCGTCGAGTGGTCGAACACGGTCTCGACGACGAGCGGCGCGGGGCCGGCGCTCGACCCCGTGGCCGTCGGCGTCGCCGTCCCTGTCGTCGTCGCGGGCGTCATCTCGGGTGCGGTCGTGCAGGCCGCCGTGCCGAGCACAGCCGCCACCGCGAGCAGGCCCATCGTCCGAGCCGCGCGCTGCGCACGTCGGGCGACGGGACGACGCATGGGGCTCCTCACTGGGCGAGCGCCCCTCGGTCATGAGCGGCGCGACTGGTGCCGGCTGACCACCCGGACGCGTCGAGCGCGCTCCCAGCCGTCGCCGCATTCTATCCAGCAGAGCCCGCGATGCTCGCTGCGCGCTCGACCCCCGGCGCCAGCACGAGGTAGCCCTGCGCCACGAGGACGACGCCGATGGCCACCCACTTGCCCGCCGGCAGCTCGACGCCGTAGCGCCAGCGGTCGATGAGGACGAGCCCCACCTGGAGCATGACGACCCACCCCATCGTGACGAGGGCGAGCTCGGCGTACTTCAGCGACGACGCGTAGACCCAGAAGAGCACGAGGAAGGCCCCGGCACCGAGCACGAGGGCGCGGACGTTGCCGTTCTCGGCCCACTCCTTGGCGAAGAGGGCGCCGGCGAGGTCGAGCCCGGCGAGCAGCACCATCGCCAGCGTCGCGACGACGGGCACGGGCCAGGCCTCGGGGGCCTTGATCAGCAAGACGTCGGAAGTGCTCATGACGGGGACCTCACGGAAGGGGGCCCGCTCAGCGCGAGCCTGTTCCTCTCAGAGCAGCCACGGCCCCGGCGTGATACCCCAGCCCCTCACAGCGCGAGGGCGCCCGGTTCCCCGGGCACGCGGCATACGCCGTCGGGGTATGCCGTCTGGCCGGGTTCCCCAGACCAGGCGGCACCGCGACGCCCGCGGGACACCTGGTGCGGCACCGGTCCCACCGAGCCCGCGGCGGCCGGTCAGGGCAGCAGGTCGTCGAGATAGAGGGGGAGCATCTCCCACCAGGTGGGCCAGTCGTGGTCGTAGGCGGGGCCCCAGTCGTCGACGCGGTTCGGGATGCCCTTGCTGCCGAGCAGGTCGGCAACGGCCCACGACTCCCCGGCGTCCTCCCAGCGGCCGCTGCCCGTGGCGAGCACGATCATCCGGGTGCGCAGGGTGTCGAGCTGCGGGCCCTCGAGGCCGCGCAGGAAGTGCAGCGGGGAGCTGAAGTAGAGGTCGTCGTTGACGTAGCCACCGAGGAACTGCTCGATGGCGTAGGTGCCGCTCATGCAGAGCGCGGACCGCACGAGCTCGGGGTAGCGGCAGGTGATGGCGAGGGCGTTGAAGGCGCCGATCGACGCGCCAGCGACGGTGACGGGGATCTGCTGGCCCCCGAGGTCGGAGTGGATCGCCGGGATGACCTCGCGGGCGATCGCCTCGTGGAAGGCGTTGAACAGGGCGAGCTGGTGCTCGGCAGAGCCCTGGCGCTCGGCCAGGGCGCGCCCCGCGATGCTGTCGACGGAGTAGAGCTTGGCCCGCCCGGCCGCGATGAGCGGCTCGACGTGGGAGATCATCTGGCGTCGCTCGGCCTCCTCGGCGTCGCCACCGGCCGTGGGAAAGAGGAGCACGGGACTTCCGTAGGAGCCCCACCGTGCCACGGTGAGGTCCTGGCCGAGGCGGTCGGAGTACCACCGGTCGGTCACCTTCATCGCGCTACCTGCCTCTCTGTCGCTGGGGCTCACTCAACCACGGGTCATTCCGAGGGTCCACGGGGGTCCACGGGCGTCCACGGGGCTGCGGGCGGGCTCGCGGCCGTGAGCCACGGCGTTGCGTGGACTACTCGTAGACGAACTTCTGGGGGCCGGGGAAGAGCCACGACAGCCCGTCGCCGAGGCGGTCGCGCCAGTTCTCCCAGTTGTGGCCGTCGCGCGACTCGACGTAGCGCACCCGCATTCCGGTGTGGCGGAAGACCGGCACCATCGAGCGGTTCGGCGTGATGAGGGGCTCGTAGACGCCGCACGTCATGAAGATGCGGTCGACGACAGCGGTGGGCCGCTGACGGTAGCGGTTGACGAACTTCACGACCGGGTCGAAGGCCGGCCCCCCGCCGTGGTCGAAGCCGATGTCGGTGAAGACGAGCGAGGCCGACTGGAGCAGCAGCGAGCCGAAGTAGCCGGGGTAGCGCACTGCCGTCGACAGCGAGGCGACGCCGCCGAAGGAGCTGCCCATGAGGCAGCGCGCCTCGGGGGTGTCGATGAGGGGCAGCCGGTCGTTGAGCAGCGGCACGAGCTCGCGCGCGATGAAGCGGGCGTGCGGGGCGTGGTGCGGATACTCCTTGAGCCGGTCGCGTGGCGGCACGAACACGGCGACGAGCGGGTCGACGTCGAGGCGGTGGATGAGGTTGTCGAGCACCGTCTTCATCGCCGCGAACTGGAGGTAGTCGGTGCCGTCGTGGACGATGAGGAGCGGGTAGCGCTGGGCGCTGTTGAAGCGGGCCGGCAGGTAGATCTGCACGGGCTGGTCGCGGCGCAGCGCCTTGCTGCGGATCTGCTCCTCGACGAGCGTGCCCGGGCGGGCCTCGGGGTCGAAGAGCGCCCACTCCGGCACGCGGTAGCCGATCGCGGCGCACACCGACGACGAGCCCATCGGGCTGTGTGCGAGACGGCTGTTGAGCGGGTCGTTGAAGCGCTCGTAGTGCTCGCCCTTGCGGATCTCGATCTGGTACTCGACGCGCGACCCCTCGGGCAGCACCGTCGTCACCGACCACAGGTCGGACTCGCCGATGCGCTTGAGCGGCAACGGATCCGGCAGGCCGACGACACGGTGGCGCACCCAGGCCTCGTCGACGTCGCCGCGGTAGAGGAAGGTGGCGCGCTCGCCCTCGATGATCGGCGATCCGAAGCGGGTGACGAAGCGGTCGATGGCCGGGCCGTCGAGCGGCAGGCTCTCGCGCAGCCGGTTGACGGCGAGGCGCTGGGGCGGGCTCATGCGGCACCCACCACGGCGACGTGGCCGTCGAGGCCGATGTAGCGCGCCCCGGCCGGCAGGTCGGTCGCCCCGTCGGGGAAGCGCACGACGGTGCCGTCGTCGAGCAGGGTGAGGCGGTGGTCGGGGAAGCGCCTGGCCATGATGCTCATCCGGTCGTGCTCCTCGAGCCGCAGCCGCCGCTTCGCGTGGGGCAGGGCGATGATGCCCGGCAGCCGCCCCAGGCCCCGGTCGAAGACCTCGGCCGCGGTGACGCCGTGCGGCGCGTGGTCGTGGAAGAGGACGACCTCGTCGGTGAGCGCCATGGCCCCCGCCGACCAGGCGACGACCGGCAGCTCCGGCCTGATCTCGACGTTGAAGACGCGCAGCGTGCGCAACAGGGTGCGCACGTTGCCGCCGGCGATGACGACGCCGGCACAGCCGTCGAGGACGGCACCGATCTCGCCGCGGTGCCAGCCGATGGTGCCGCTCTCGTCGGGAGGCGCCGTGGCACGGACCGAGCGGTAGAGGTCGTCGAGCTCGGCGGCATACCAGGCGTCGACCGCACGCACCGCCTCGACGGCGGACTCGAGGGCCACCGGCCCGATGGCGTGGAGCGACGAGCGGTGCGCGACCGCCTGCACCGCGTCGATCGCCGCCTGCAGCCGGATGCCGTAGAAGGCGCGCAGCTCGTCCTGCCGGTCGCGGAAGAGCAGTGCTGCCGCGGCGAAGTGCTCGTCCTTCTCGAGGACGTCCATCATCCGGTGGTGCAGCCGGAGGTTCACGCCGCGACCGTCGAGGTGCCCGGCGAGCTCGGCGTCCTCGCTCTCGCGCTCCTCCCACCCGGAGTTGATCATCGCGATCGGGCCGTCGAGGCCGAGGGAGCGCACCGTGGCACCGACGGTCGTCGTGAACCGTTGCGGCCCGAGAAGGATCGTCGTCATCAACGCGCGTGCATGCGGATCGTCTGCCCGACGTCGTCGAGGATGGCCCGTGCGGTGTCGTAGTCGTGGTGGCGCACCCGCACCCAGGCGTTGGCCATGTAGCCGGCCTCGACGGCCTGCGTGCCGTGCCCGACGGGAGGGAAGTGGGCGTCGATGATCGAGGCGCCGTGCCGGGCCTGGATCTCGTCGATGCCGCTGTAGCCCGTCACCACCCCGTCGTGGTCCGGGCGCAGCGCGACGATGCCGGCGGCATACGTGCGTCTCATCGGCTGCTCGGGGCGGCCGTGCGTGATGACGTGCGCCCACTCGCGATAGACGTCGACCTCGTTGGCGGCGGAGTAGAGGTCCCACGCGCCGACGCCGGGCGGCCGGGCGCCGATCTCGCTGAACTTCAGGCCCTTCGGGCCGTAGAACCACTCCATGTGCGTCGCCGACGTCTCGATGCCGAGGGCGTCGATGACGCGGTGGCCGAGCTCACGCACCTCGCGGTAGAACGCGTTGGAGGGATCGTCGATGCGGTTCGTCGTGATGAACTGCGGCGAGATCCAGCGGTGGCGCATGGCCTCGAGGACGTTGGGGTAGTAGTGCGTCGCCCAGTCGTGGGCGACCTCGCCGTCGACGGTGATCGTGTCGTAGAAGCCCTCGTGGCCCTCGACGAACTCCTCGATGGCGATGGAGGTGGCGCCCTCGCGCGCGTAGCCCTGCAGCGCGTGGAGCAGCTCGTGCTCGTCATTGACGCGGACCGTGCCCTGCGCCCCGGCGCCCGCGCGCGGCTTGAGGATGAGGGGGTAGCCCTCGCGGTCGGCGAACTCGTGCGCCTCCGCGGCGGAATCGACCGCAGCGCTCGCGGCAGTCGGCACGCCGGCCTGCCGCAGGGCCTCCTTCATCGAGGGCTTGTCGCGGCACAGCCACGTCGTGCGCACACTCGTGCCGGGGATGCCGGTCGCCTCGCGGACGTGCGCCGCGGGCATCGTGTGCGCCTCGACCGTCGCCTCGAGCCCGTCGATCCACACGCGGCCCTGGAAGTAGCGCACCGCCTCGGTCATCTGGTCGACGTTGGTCACCGAGCCGACGCGGTAGTAGCCGCTCAGCTGCTCGCGCAGCTCGCCGTCGAGGTGCCCCTCCTCCGTCTCGCCGATGCCGTAGACGTTCGCCCCGACGGAGGCGAGCGCGTGCACGAAGCGCCGCTGGTTCGCGGGGAACGAGGGCTCCACGAAGATGATGTTCACGGGCTCGACGCTATCGGTCGACCCGCGGCGACGCCACGGAACGCCGGCGGCGCACCCCGCGCGGTCGTATGCCGTCCGCCCCCTGCGGCCTACCGGTTGAGCCGTGCGTCACGACCGTCACGAACGGCCCCTCATGGTCAACTACCTCTCGTAGTATTCGAAGGACACAGCCGAGCCCTCGGCGTCCCGGCCGGGGACCACTTCGCGGACCACCCAGGAGACGCCGGTGTCCGGACCGCAGCGCGACCTCACCCCGCTCGCCCCGCTCGGGCTCGGTCGCCTCCGCTCCGGGCCGGTGCGCACCCAGCGACCGGTCTACGTCGACCTCCTGCCGCCGTGCAATGCCGGCTGCCCTGCCGGGGAGAACATCCAGGCATGGCTGGCCCTCGTCAAGGCCGGCGACCACGAGGGCGCCTGGCGCCAGCTGACCCGCGACAACCCACTCCCGGCCATCCACGGGCGGGTCTGCTACCACCCGTGCGAGGCGGCCTGCAACCGGGCCGAGCTCGACGGTGCCGTCTCGATCCACGGCGTCGAGCGCTTCCTCGGCGACCTCGCGATCGAGCGGGGCTGGACGTTCGAGCGACCCCCGGCGAGCAGCGGCAGACGGGTGCTCGTCGTCGGCTCCGGACCGAGCGGCCTCTCCGCCGCCTACCACCTGACCCGCCTCGGCCACGCCGTCACGGTGCGCGACAGCGGCGAGCTGCCCGGCGGGATGATGCGCTACGGCATCCCCTCCTACCGTCTGCCCCGCGAGGTGCTCGACGCGGAGGTGGGTCGGCTGGCCGAGCTGGGCGTCACCTTCGAGCAGGGGCATCGCGTCGAGGACCTCGACCTGGAGCGCCGGGAGGGCCGCTTCGACGCGGTCTTCGTCGCCGTCGGCGCACACCTGTCGAAGCACGTCGACATCCCCAACGCCGACGCCGCGCGCGTCCTCGACGCCGTGTCGTTCCTGCGCGAGGTCGAGACGGGCGAGCGCGCCGGTCTCGCCGGACGGATCGCCGTCTACGGCGGCGGCAACACGGCGATGGACGCGGCGCGCGTCGCGAGACGACTCGGCGCCGACGACACGATCATCGTCTACCGCCGAACCCGCGAGCAGATGCCGGCGCACGAGGAGGAGGCCCACGACGCCGAGGAGGAGGGCATCCGGATCAACTGGCTGCGCACGATCTCGTCGATGGGCGAGCACGACCTCACCGTCGAGCTGCAGGAGCTCGACGCGCACGGAAAGCCCCACGGCACAGGGCGGTTCGAGACGCTCGAGGCCGACACCGTCATCCTCGCGCTCGGTCAGGCGAGCGACACGACGTTCCTGCGCGGCATACCGGGGGTGGAGTTCGACGACGACACGGTGCGCGTCGACAAGCGCACCCTCATGACGGGCGCCCCGGGCGTCTTCGCCGGGGGCGACGCGGTGCCGAGCCAGCGCACGGTGACGATCGGCGTCGGGCACGGCAAGCGGGCGGCGCACACCATCGACGCCTGGCTGCACGACACCGAGTGGGCCCCCGCGCCCAAGCACGAGCGCGCCGACTTCGACAAGCTCAACCTCTGGTACTTCGGCGAGCACGAGCGGCGGGAGCAGCACGAGATCGACGCCGCCCTGCGCAGCCGCACCTTCGACGAGGTGCTGACCGGGCTGACCCCCGCCGAGGCCACCTACGAGGCCGGGCGCTGCCTCTCGTGCGGCAACTGCTTCGAGTGCGACGGCTGCCTCGGGGCGTGCCCGGAGGAGGCCGTCATCAAGCTCGGCGTCGGGCAGCGCTACGAGTTCGACCTCGACCGGTGCACCGGCTGCAGCGCCTGCTACCGCCAGTGCCCCGTCCATGCCATCGAGATGGTCGCCGAAGTGGCCCCCGAGCCGGAGCCGGAGGGCTGAGCGGCCATGCGCGTCACCATCGACGGCAACGAGGCGGCGGCCGACGTCGCCTACCGCCTCAACGAGCTCTGCGCGATCTACCCGATCACCCCGTCGTCGACGATGGCCGAGCTCGCCGACGAGTGGTCGAGCCACCGGCGGCCCAACGTCTGGGGCACGGTCCCGACGGTCATGGAGATGCAGAGCGAGGGCGGCGCGGCCGGTGCCATGCACGGCGCTCTGCAGGGCGGCGCTTTGAGCACGACCTTCACCGCGTCGCAGGGCCTGCTGCTCATGATCCCGAACATGTACAAGATCGCCGGCGAGCTGACCTCGACCGTCTTCCAGGTGGCCGCGAGATCGATTGCGGCTCAAGGACTCTCGATCTTCGGTGACCACTCCGACGTGATGGCCGTGCGACAGACCGGCTTCGCCCTGCTGTCATCGGCGTCGGTCCAGGAGGCGCACGACCTCGCCCTCGTCGCCCAGGCCGCGACGCTGCGCACCCGGGTGCCCTTCATCCACTTCTTCGACGGCTTCCGCACGTCCCACGAGATCAACACGGTCGAGCTGCTGCCCGACGAGGTGCTGCGCTCGCTCGTGCCGGAGCAGCTGGTCCGCGAGCACCGGCTCCGGGCCCTCACGCCCGAGCGCCCGTTCGTGCGCGGCACGGCCCAGAACCCCGACGTCTACTTCCAGGCGCGCGAAACGGTCAACCCGTTCTACAGCCGCACCCCGGGCGTCGTGCAGTCCGTCATGGACGAGCTCGCCGCCCACACGGGCCGGGCCTACGGTCTCGTGGAGTATGCCGGCCACGACGCTCCCGAGGTCGTCGTCGTCTGCATGGGCTCGGGTGCACAGACGGTCCGCGAGACCGTGACCCACCTCGTCGGCGGGGGCGCGCGGGCGGGTGCCCTGCAGGTGCGCCTCTACCGGCCCTTCCCGGCGGCCGAGCTCGTCGCCGCGCTACCGGCCAGCGTGCGGCGGATCGCTGTCCTCGACCGGACGAAGGAGCCCGGCTCGCAGGGGGAGCCGCTCTTCCTCGACGTGCTGACCGCGCTCTCGGAGGCTCACCAGCGCGGGGCGATCGAGACGATGCCCCAGGTCATCGGCGGCCGCTACGGCCTCTCGTCCAAGGAGCTGACCCCGGGCATGGTCTGCGCGGTCTACGACGAGCTCTGGGAGGAGCGGCCGCGGTCGCGCTTCACCGTCGGCATCACCGACGACGTCGGCGGCACGAGCCTGCCGTGGGACCCCGACATCGTCGTCGAGGACCCGGCGATGCTCCGGGCCGTCTTCTACGGCATCGGCTCCGACGGGACGGTCGGGGCCAACAAGAACACCATCAAGATCCTCGGCTCGGACCCGAAGGTGCACGCCCAGGCCTACTTCGTCTACGACTCGAAGAAGTCGGGCGGCCTCACGGTGTCGCACCTGCGCTTCGGGCCGCACCCGATCCGGGCTCCCTACCTCGTGTCCAAGGCCCACTTCGTCGGCTGCCACCACCTCGGCCTCCTCGAGAAGATCGACGTGCTCGCGAGCGCCGGCGAGGGAGCGACGCTGCTGCTCAACGCCCCCCAGCCGGCAGACGAGGTCTGGGACGCGCTGCCCCGGCCCGTCCAGCAGGCCGTCATCGACAAGAAGCTGACGGTCTGGGCCATCGACGCCGACGCCGTCGCGCGCGAGGCCGGGCTGCCCGGTCGCACCAACACCGTCCTGCAGACCTGCTTCTTCGCGATCTCGGGCGTGCTGCCGCGCCGGGCCGCCATCGAGAAGGTCAAGGCGGCGATCCGCAAGACCTACGGGCGTCGCGGCTCGGAGGTCGTCCGGCGCAACGAGGCTGCGGTCGATGCGACGCTCGCGGCCCTCCACGAGATCCCGGTGCCCGCCGCGGTGAGCACCGACCGCGAGCCGGAGCCGGCGGTGCCTGCCGACGCACCGGACTTCGTGCGCACCGTCACGGCGGCGATGATGGCCGGCCGGGGCGACGAGATCCCGGTCAGCGCACTCCCGGTCGACGGGACGTATCCCAGCGGCACGACGGCATACGAGAAGCGGCGGATCAGCGACGTCGTCGCCACGTGGGACCCCGACACGTGCATCCAGTGCGGCACCTGCAGCTTCGTCTGCCCGCACAGCGTGCTGCGCGCCAAGTACGTCGGTGAGGACGGCTTGGTGCAGGCGCCCGCGAGCTTCGCCACCGCGCCCCTCGATGCGGTCGGGCTGCCCGACACCCGCTACACGCTGCAGGTCTACGCCGAGGACTGCACCGGGTGCGGGCTCTGCGTCGAGGCCTGCCCCGTCAGCCCTGTCGGCGAGCCGCACCGCAAGGCGATCAACCTCGAGCCGCTCGAGCCGCAGCTGGAGGCGCAGCGAGACAACGTCGCCTTCTTCGAGTCGCTGCCGATGAATGCGCGCTCGCGGGTGGACTTCGGCACGGTGCGCGGCACGCAGTTCCTCCAACCCCTGTTCGAGTTCTCCGGAGCCTGCGCCGGCTGCGGCGAGACCCCCTACCTCAAGCTGCTCACCCAGCTCTTCGGTGAGCGGGCCACGGTCGCCAACGCGACGGGCTGCTCCTCGATCTACGGCGGCAACCTGCCGACGACACCGTGGACGAAGAACGCCGCCGGCCGTGGGCCGGCCTGGTCGAACTCGCTCTTCGAGGACAACGCGGAGTTCGGGCTCGGGCTGCGCCTCGCTGCCGACCTGCACACGCGGCTCGCCCGCGAGCGGCTGCGCGAGGTGCGCGACGTCGTCGGAGCGGAGCTCGCCGACGCGATCCTCGACGCCCGGCAGGTGCGGGAGTTCGAGCTCACGGCCCAGCGCGAGCGGGTCGCCGAGCTGCTGCGACGTCTCGCCGACATCGGCGACGTCGGGGGCCCGGCCGTCGCCGACCTGCGCAGCGTCGCCGACCACCTCCTGCGGCGCAGCGTCTGGATCGTCGGCGGCGACGGCTGGGCCTACGACATCGGCTCCGGCGGCCTCGACCACGTGCTCGCCTCGGGCCGCGACGTCAACGTGCTCGTGCTCGACACCGAGGTCTACTCCAACACCGGCGGCCAGTCGTCCAAGGCGACGCCCCTCGCAGCGGTGGCGAAGTTCGCCTCGGGCGGCAAGGCCACCGCCAAGAAGGACCTCGCTTTGCAGGCCATCGCCTACGGCAACGTCTACGTCGCGCGCGTGGCGATGGGGGCGGACCCGCACCAGACCCTCACGGCGTTCCGCGAGGCGGAGGCCTACGACGGCCCGAGCCTCATCATCGCCTACAGCCACTGCATCGCCCACGGCATCGAGATGAGCAAGGGCCTCGACCAGCAGTACCGCGCGGTCGCGTCGGGGCACTGGCCGCTCGTCCGCTACGACCCGACCGTGCGAGCCCGGGGCGGCAACCCGTTCCAGCTCGACTCGCCGCGGCCGCGCATCCCGCTCAGTGACTACGTCTACAACGAGCTGCGCTACCGGATGCTGCGCAGCTCGGACCCCGCGGAGGCCGAGCGCCTCCTCGGGCTCGCCCAGGAGGCCGTCGACCAGCGGTGGGCGACCTACGAGGAGATGGCAACCCGACCGTCCGAGCGGTATGCCGCCGACGCCCGGAGGAGCCGTGAGCCGCATGCCTGACCTGACCAGCCACTACCTCGGGCTCGCCCTGCGCAACCCAGTCGTCGCGAGCGCCTCACCCCTGTCGCTGCACCTCACCGGCGTGCGGGCCCTCGCTGACGCCGGAGTCGGCGCGATCGTGCTCTACTCCCTCTTCGAGGAGGAGGTGCACCGCGAGCAGCTGCGCGACCTGCAGATCGTCGAGGCCCACGAGGACTCCTTCAGCGAGGCCCTCAGCTACTTCCCCCGCCAGCACACGCCGGAGCCGGGCGCGGCGCACCACTACCTCCGGCAGATCGAGCGCGCGGTCGCCGCCGTCGACGTGCCCGTCATCGCGAGCCTCAACGGCAGCACTCCCGGCGGCTGGTCGACCTTCGCGGCGTCGATGGAGTCGGCCGGCGCGGCCGCGATCGAGCTCAACGTCTATGCCGTGCCGGGCGATCCGCACACCTCGGGCCGGGCCGTCGAGGACCGGCACGTCGAGATCCTCCACGCCGTGAAGGCCGCCGTGACGGTTCCCGTCGCCGTCAAGCTGAGCCCGCACTTCAGCTCGGTCGGCGAGATGGCCCTCCGGCTCGACCAGGCCGGAGCCGACGGACTCGTCCTCTTCAACCGCTTCCTCCACCCCGACATCGACCCCGAGACCCTCACCGTCGAGCCCGGGGTCACCCCGTCGACCACCGCGGAGGCCCGCCTGCCACGGGCCTGGATCGCCATCCTGCACGGCCACGTCACCGGGTCGCTGGCCGCGACGACCGGGGTGGAGTCGGCGGCCGACGTCGCCGCCTACCTCCTCGCCGGCGCCGACGTCGTCATGACGGCCTCGGCCCTGCTGCGCCACGGGGTCTCCTACGCCACCACCCTCGTCGACGGACTCGGCGCCTGGCTCGAGCGCAAGGGCTTCGCGAGCGTCACCGAGGTGCGCGGCCGGCTCGCCGTGCCCCGCCAGGCCGACCCGACGGCATACGAGCGGGCGGGCTACGTCGCCGCCCTCGAGCGGGGACGGGCGGCATACGGCTCCCTCACGGGTCAGGACGGCTAGCTAGCCGGCCGACCTCCAGCGCGCTCAGGGGCGCAGGCCGCCCTGCACGGCCTCGATGTCGTGCGAGCCCTGCTGGGTCTGCACGTCGTCCGGGAGGTCCTCGAACTCCATGACGCGGCGCACCTCGACCGAGACCTCCTCGAAGAGGCCGGCGAAGCGCTGGCCGAGCTCGATGGCCTGCTCGCGCGAGTCGACCTGGAGCACGGCGAAGCCGCCGATGACCTCGCGAGCCTCCGTGAAGGGACCGTCGGTGACCGACGTGCCCGACCCGGTCTTGCGGATGATCGCCCCCTCGGAGCTGTCGTGCACGCCCTCGGCCGCGAGCAGCACGCCGGACTCGGCGCACTCGGTCATGAACGCGCCCATGGCCTCGATGAACTCAGGGCTCGGGTTCCAGGCCTCGGGGCGGCTCTCGTCGAGCTTGTGGATGAGCAGGTAGCGCATGTCGTCTCCTCGGACGGTCGATGGTGCCATGGTGGCCGATCCCAATCGAAAGAGCAGTTCGTCGCCGTCGAGCGGCCTCGCACGCCTACGCGAAGGGCGACGAACTGCTCTTTCGATTGGCGGGTCAGAGCCAGCCGCGCTCCTGTGCGACTCGGGCCGCCTCGGCGCGGGTCGACGTGCCGGTCTTGCCGATGGCCGAGCTGAGGTGGTTGCGCACCGTGCCGGCCGAGAGGTGGACGACGCCCGCGATGGCCGCGACCGTGCCACCGCCGAGCGCCACGGTCAGCACCTCGCGCTCGCGCTCGGTCAGGGGGTTGGCGCCGTCGAGCAGGGACTCGGTGGCGAGCGACGGGTCGACGACCCGCAGCCCGGCGTGGACCTTGCGCACCGCCTCGGCGAGCTGCCGTGCTGGCGTGTCCTTCACGACGAACCCCGAGGCGCCCGCCTCCAGGGCTCGCCGCAGATAGCCGGGCCGTCCGAAGGTCGTGACGATGAGGGTGCGCACACCCGGCAGCGCATCGCGCACGGCAGCCGCCGCCGTGATCCCATCCGCACCGGGCATCTCGATGTCGAGGAGGCAGACGTCAGCCCGGCTCTCGCGCGCCCGCGCCACCACCTCATCGCCGCGCCCCACCTCGGCGACGACTTCGAGGTCGCTCTCGAGGGCGAGGAGCGCGGCGAGCGCGCCACGCACGAGCGCCTGGTCGTCGGCGAGCAGCACCCGGATGCTCGGGCTCACAGGACCATCGCCGGCCTCACAGGACCACCTCCACCACCGTGCCGTGCCCGTCGTCCCCGGACGCGAGCGACAGTCGCCCACCGGCGGCCTCGACCCTCTCACGGATGCCGCGTATGCCGTTGCCCTCCGGCCGGTCCTCCAGGCCACGTCCGTCGTCGCGCACGACGAGCCGGTTGCCCTCGAGCTCGACCCGGCACTCGTCGGCGTCGCTGTGCCGCACGACGTTGGTCACCGCCTCGCGCAGCACCCAGGCGAGCACCGTGCGGTGACGCGGGTCGACGACATCGACGGCGTGCTCACCGTCCGGCAGGTGAGCCTCGATGCCTGCCCCAGCGAGCGCCCTTGCCGCAGAGTCGATCTCGTCACCCAGCCGGGCCACTCGCAGGCCACCGACGGTTGCCCTGATCTCGGCGAGCGCCTGCCGGCTCAGCGCCTGGATCTCAGCGAGCTCCGCCTTGGCGCGCTCCGGGTCGAGGTCGACGAGTCGCTCGGCGAGCTCGGCCTTCACGCTGACGACCGTCAGGGAGTGCCCGAGCACGTCGTGGACGTCGCGCGCCACCCGCTCGCGCTCGGCGACGAGCACGAGCTCTCGCGACATCGCCTCGTACTGCCCGCTGCGGTCGCTGACGACGCGGATGCCGGCGGTCATCGCACCGACCGCGAAGACGATGATGACGACGACCCACGTGCCCTCGCCGTCAGCGACGAAGAGCGCAACGGCAACTGCCGCAAGGACGCTCGCCACTCCGAGGCCAGTCGCCCAGCGCAGCGGCAGCGCGAACATCCCGAACGACACGACGAAGGGCAGGAAGCTGAGCGCCCCGACCCCGATGAGCGGCACCGTGGCCAGGGCGCTGACGACGAGGGCCACCGTGTAGGCCGCGCCCCACCGCACGTCGGGCTCGCAGTGGCGGCGCCGGCGACGGTCGAGGTGCTCGGTCCCCAGCACGTAGACCGCACCGAACCCCGCGACGAGCAGCAGACCGAGCGCGACCTGCCACCACGGCAGGCCCGAGCCGACGACGGCGATGAGGGGAAAGACGAGGAAGACGAGCCAGACGGCGCGGATGCCCCACCCGTAGCGCTCCCAGGGGTCGCGTCCGTGGGACCCCTCGCGGGTCGCCACCGCCGTCGCCGCCTCGGTCACTGCCGCTCCCGCCCCCGGCGCACGAAGTGGACCGCGCCGAGGCCGAAGACCGTCAGCCACGCGACGACGTTGAGCACCGGCACCCACAGCGGGTCCTGCGACCCGTCGGTGAGGTAGCCCTCCGTCAGCGGATAGCGCGCCAGCGCGGCATACCCGTAGAGCGGGGTGAACTTCGCGATCGTCAGCAGGACGCCGGAGAGCGGGATGAAGAGGTTGCCGAGGAAGGCGAAGATCACCATGGTGCCGCTCGTGGCGCCGACGGCGGCCTCGGATCGGAAGGCCGTGCCGATGAGCAGGCCGTAGACGGCGAAGACGGCCGAGCCGACCAGGCACAGCAGACCGCTCAGCAGCCAGGCCGACGCGGTGCCGCGGGCGCCGGTGGCCACGCCCAACGCATACGTGAGCAGGATGGGCACGGCGGCCACGGTCATCGCGATGAGCGCCTTCATCGCGATATAGGAGGAGTCAGGCAGGGGCGTGAGCCCGAGCTGGCGCCCCCAGCCCTGCTGGCGCTCGAGCGCCGCCTGCCCGCCGATGCTCGTCGTCGCGGTGACGGCGCCGTAGGCGGCCATGCTGATCATGACGTACATCGCGACGTTGCCGTTGCCGATGCTCTCGCCCTTGGCGTCGACCGTCGCGCCGAAGATGAGGTAGAAGAAGGCCGGCAGCACCGCGGTGAAGAACATCCCGCTCCAGTCGCGGGTGATCCGGCGCATCTCGAGCAGGGTGAAGGTCGCGTTCATCGCACGACCTCCGCGGGCACGGCGCCCCGCCGAGCCGGTATGCCGTCCGGCGGGCTCCCGGCGGACGGCTCCCCGGGCGACCGGCCGGTCAGCGCCATGAACGCCTCCTCGAGGCCGGCCGTCGTGATCTCGAGATCGCGGCCGCCGAGCTCACCGAGCAGCAGTCGGGCGACGGCGTCGGAGTCGCTCGCGGTGACGACGAGGCGCTCGCCGCGGCGCTTGACGTCGGTCACTCCCGGCAGGCGGAGGAGCGCGGCGGTCGCCGGAGCCGCGGCGTCGTCGGAGACGACCGCCGTCACCGTGCGGCCGCTGGCCCGCGACCGGATCTCGGCCGTCGGGCCGTCGGCGACGACGCGACCGCCCGCGACGAGCACGATCCGGTGGGCGAAGGCGTCGGCCTCCTCGAGGTAGTGCGTCGCGAAGAGGACGGTGCGCCCGGCACTCGCATCGGCGTGCATCGTCTGCCAGAACTCGTGCCGTGCGGTGACGTCCATCCCCGCGGTCGGCTCGTCGAGCACGAGCAGTCGCGGGTCCGGCAGCAGGGCGAGGGCGAACCGCAGCCGCTGCTGCTCGCCGCCCGAGCACTTCGAGACGCGACGGCCGGAGAGCGCAGCCAGCCCGGCGCGGTCGATCACCTCGTCGACCGGGGCGGTGGCGGCATACGTCGACGCGATCATGCGGACGGTCTCGCGCATGGTGAGGTCGCGCAGCAAGCCGCCCGTCTGGAGGACCGCCGAGACGTGGCCGCCGATGACGGCGCTGCGCGGCGGCCGGCCGAAGACGCGGGCGGTTCCGCTCGTCGGCTCGGTGAGGCCGAGCACCATGTCGAGCGTGGTCGTCTTGCCGGCGCCGTTGGGGCCGAGGAAGGCGACGACCTCGCCGTGGCCGACCGTGAGGTCGATGCCGTCGACGGCGGTGACCACCGTGTCGGTGGACCCGCGCAGCGGTTGGAAGGTCTTGACGAGGTCGCGCAGCTCGATCGCCGGCTCCCCCGAGGAGTCGGCGGTCGGGGACGGTGTGGTGTGCATGCGACCAGCCTGCCCGGCGACGCCCCTCCGTGTGGGGCGCAGACGTCACGACCCGCCCATGACAGGTGTCACGGCCACGCGGGTCCGCGGGGATGTGGTGGATCGCCAGACCGCAGGGCAGGAGCGCCGCTAGTGTCCCGACCAACCTCCCCGTCGAGCAGTCCTCTACCCCGATCGAGAGAGCGCCATGACCCGCAACCTGCCCGAGGCACGCACGACGTCGACCGCCCCGACTGGTCGTCGACGACCTGGGGCGCTGCTCTGGGTGCTCGTCGCCCTGGTGGCCGGCCTGCTGCTCGGCGGCTGCGGGAGCTCGAGTGGCGCCGGCGGCACGCCCGACCTCGCCGGAAAGACGTTCACCTCCACGGAGGTTCGCGGGACCGAGCTCGTCTCCGGGAGCTCCGTGACGCTGTCGTTCGAGGACGGGCGCATCTCCGCGAACGCCGGGTGCAACACGATGAACGGCGCGGCGACGTGGGACACCGGCAAGCTCGTCGTCACCGGGCCGATGGCCTCGACGATGATGGGCTGCAGCGAGGCCCTCACCACGCAGGACCAGTGGCTGAGCTCGTTCCTCACGTCGTCGCCGGCGCTCACGCTCGACGGCGACACGCTCACGCTGGGTGACGCGACCTCCGGGATGACGCTCACCGCGAAGACGTAGCAGCAGGTCATCCGCTGCCACGGGCTGCCCCTGACGATCGCTCGGCGGAGGGGCATGATGTGGCGCATGGCGGCCTTCGACGTGCATCTCGAGACGGACCTGCCCCCCGCCGAGGCGTGGCGGCGGGTGCTCGACCTGCGTGCGCACAGCGAGGTCATCCCGCTGACCACGGTGACCGGCGACCATCTCGAGGCCGCAGCCCTCGCACCGGGCTCGCGCTTCGTGGCCCGCACGGCGCTGGGCCCGATCGGCTTCGACGACGTCATGGTGATCGACTCGATCGAGCAACCGGTGGACGGCTCTGGTGCTCGAGCCCGAATCCACAAGGAGGGCAAGCTGATCGGCGGCACGATCGACTTCCGGGTGACTCCCACGACCTCGGGCTCGACCGTCGACTGGGTCCAGCAGATCAGCGTGCGAGGGGTGCCCCGGGCGGCCGACCCGGTGGTCGCCCGAGTGGCGCGGACGGCATACGGCAAGGCTCTCCGCGATCTGTTGCGGCGCGGCTGACGCCTCCGAAGGGCGAGGGCGTTTCGCCCGAAACGGCCCGGTCGACTCTGCGGCGCTGCCACGATGGGCGGATGAGCGACGACTCCGTGGAGGGCGACCGAGCCATCGTCCGGTTGGGCCAGGGGGCCGGCGGGCAGGGAGACCCGGCAGCGCCGCCGGGCGCACCGCCTGCCGGGCCTGCTGCGCCTCCCGCACCTCCTGCGCCCCCGGCGGCACCGCCTGCGGCGCCTCCAGCCGCACCCCCGGCCGCGCCGTCGGAGCCGGCGTCCATCTGGCACAAGGGTTTTGCCATCGTGGCAGCCATCGTGCTCGGGGTGCTGCTCGTGGCCTTCGTGTTCGTGTCGCAGCTCTTCGCCGACAACCTGGGGCTCGACGCGGCCCAGTCCGCGAGGCTCGACGGCCGGGCGCTCATCGGCGCGCAGGTCATCGGCCCGGTCACCGTCGTCGGCGTCGCGGTGACGCTCATCGGCGTCTGGATGGCGGCGACCGAGTGGCGGGGACGCTTTGCCACACCGGTGGACACGACGGGTGAACGCGAGATCCCCGACCCGACCAAGATCATCGAGGCGCTCGGCAAGCTGCGCGGCGCCGCGCTCGTGCTCGTCAGCGGCGTCGTCATCCTCCTCGGCGTCGCGTGGATGACGAGCGCGACCGCCTCCGCGCCACCGGCGCCCACACCGAGCTCGACCCCGACCTCCACGGCCAGCCCCACCACCTGAGGCTGGGCGGCAAACCCAATCCGCCGGGCGGCGGGGCGACGAACCCCGCCCATGATCCGCATCAGACTCGCCCTGAGCGGCATCCTCGCCGCCGTCGCCGGGATCGCTGTCGGCCACCTCGTGGCCGGCTTCGTCGATCCTGCGACGTCGCCCGTGCTCACCGTCAGCTCGACCGTCATCGACCTCACACCCACCCCGGTCAAGGAGTGGGCGGTCGCGCGCTTCGGCACGGCCGACAAGGCCATCCTGCTCGGCTCGGTCGTGCTCGTCACGCTCGTGGCGGCGGGGGTCATCGGGCTGCTGGCCCGCCATCGGCGCACCCTCGCGACGGCACTGCTCGGCGTGCTCGTCCTCGCCACGGTGGCTGCCGCCGTGACCCGACCGGCGTTCGCCGCGGTCGACGTCCTGCCCTCGCTCGCGACCCTCGTCGTCGGGCTCGCGGCCTTCTGGTGGCTGACCGGCCTCGCCCTCGCGGCAGACCCTGAGGGAGAGCACGGCGCTGCCCGACCGGCGCGTGTGGGCACGGCGCGGCGCGAGTTCATCGGCGGCGCCCTCGGTGTCGCCACGCTGTCGGTGCTCGCCGCCGTGGGTGGCCAGCTTCGCGCCGGCGCCCAGGCGGCCAGGCGGCTGGTCCTGCCCCGACCGGCGGACCCGGCGCCCGCCTTCCCCGCGGGTCTCGAGGCGACGGTGCCCGGCATCACGCCGCTGCGCACCCCCAACGACACCTTCTACCGCGTCGACACCAACCTCGCCGTCCCGCGGGTCGACGTCGACCGCTGGACGCTCGAGGTCGACGGCATGGTCGAGCGGCCCTTCAGCCTCACGTTCGACGAGCTCGCCGCCATGCCTCTCATCGAGCGGGACATCACGATGACTTGCGTCTCCAACGAGGTGGGCGGAGGCTACGTCGGAGCCGCCCGGTGGCTCGGCGTCCGCCTGAGCGACGTCCTCGACCGGGCCGGCATCACCGGCGCCCCGGACCAGGTGCTCAGCACGGCGGTCGACGGCTTCACCATCAGCACGCCGCTCGACGTCGTCCGGGACGGGCGTGACGCGATGATCGCCATCGGCATGAACGGCACCCAGCTGCCCGAGGCGCACGGTTTCCCGGCTCGCCTCATCACCCCCGGCCTCTACGGCTTCGTCGGCGCGACGAAGTGGCTGACCAAGCTCACCCTCACGACGTATGCCGCGGAGCAGGCCTACTGGACCAGGCGCCAGTGGGCGACCGACGCCCCCATCAAGACGAGCGCCCGTGTCGACACGCCTCGGCCCCTGTCGACCATCGCGGCGGGCAGGACCGCCATCGGCGGGGTCGCCTGGGCGCAGCACCGGGGTGTCGGCAAGGTCGAGGTCCGCATCGACGGCGGCGACTGGCAGCAGACCGAGCTCGGGCCTGACGTCGGCATCGACTACTGGCGTCAGTGGTACCTGCCGTGGGACGCGAAGCCCGGCCTGCACCGCATCGCGGTCCGCGCCGTCGACCGCTCCGGGCGACCGCAGCTGAGCGAGCGCGCCACGCCCTTCCCGAGTGGCTCGAGCGGCATCCAGGAGGTCGTCGTCACCGTCGAGTGACGGCGACCTCGGTCGCGAAAATATCTGTCCCCCAATCCAATCCGGGTCCTGGTTCGCTCCGAACCACTGATGACCGTGAACACACCAGCCGCACACAAGGAGTGACTGACATGAAGAGCATGAAGACGCGCACCACCTTTGTCGCCCTCGCGATTGCCCTGCCCCTGAGCCTCGCCGCCTGCGGCAGCTCGTCCGACACGACGACCACTCCGGCGGCCGGCTCGACGCCTGCGGCCACGAGCTCCGACTCGATGACGAGCTCCATGCCGTCCGACACCATGACGTCGTCGGAGTCGATGGGCGCCGCCTCGGCCGTCTTCGGCGAGGGCTGCGCGGCGGTGCCGAAGGACGGCAAGGGCTCGTTCACCGGCATGGCGACCGACCCGGTCGCGACCGCGGCGAGCAACAACCCGCTCCTGTCGACCCTCGTCACGGCCGTCAAGGAGGCCGGACTCGTCGACACCCTGAACTCGGCCCCCGAGATCACCGTCTTCGCGCCGACGAACGACGCCTTCGCCAAGATCCCGGCCGCCGACCTCAAGAAGGTCCTGGCCGACAAGCCGACCCTCACCAAGATCCTCACGAACCACGTCGTGGCCGGCAAGCTCTCGCCGGACCAGCTCGCGGGCGACCACAAGACGCTCGCCGGCACGACGATCACGGTCAAGGGCTCGGGTGAGAACTTCACGGTGGGCACGATGGACGCCAAGGTCATCTGCGGCAACGTGCCCACGGCCAACGCGACCGTCTACATCGTCGACTCCGTGCTGATGCCCTGATCACCGGCACCCCTCACTGACGCAGACTGACGGCCTGGGCGACACAATGGATCCCATGTCACGGTTCTCGGTGGTCCCCTCCGGCGACACCTCGCCGGAGGGGCCCGCCCGCATCGACCTCGAACGGCTGCTGCGGCGGTCGGCGGCGGGCGACGAGGATGCCTTCGCGGAGCTCTACGACGCAGTCTCGTCCCGGCTCTACGGCCTGGTTCGCCGCGTGCTGCGCGACCCGGCCCAGTCCGAGGAGGTGGCCCAGGAGGTCTTCCTCGACATCTGGCGCCAGAGCGCCCGCTTCGACCCGGCCCGTGGCAGCGCGCTGTCGTGGATGCTGACCATCGCGCACCGCAGGGCTGTCGACCGGGTCCGCTCGGCGGAGGCCTCCCGGCAGCGCGACGACACCTATGGCACGAGCAACCAGGACGTCGACCACGACTCCACGTCGGAGGCCGTCGTCGAACGGCTGGATGCGGAGCGGGTTCATCGGGCCCTCGCGACCCTGACCGAGGCGCAGCGCCAGGCCCTCGAGCTCGCCTATCTCTCGGGATACACGCACACGGAGGTGGCAACGATGCTCGACCTCCCCCTCGGCACGGCGAAGACCCGCATCCGAGACGGACTCATCAGACTTCGGGACACGTTGGGGGTGACCTCATGAGCGACGACATCCACGCGCTCTCCGGCGCATACGCCGTTGACGCCCTCGACGACGGCGAACGGGCCCGGTTCGAGCAGCACCTCGCCGGCTGCTCCGCCTGCCAGGCCGAGGTGGCCAGCCTCGTGGAGGCAGCCACCGCCCTGTCGTCGCTGAGCGACACGGCACCGCCGCCGGCCCTGCGGGCCAAGGTACTCCAGGGCATCAAGACCGTCCGTCCGCTGCCGCCCATCGTGTCCCGCGACGGCGAGCCGGGCGATGACGCCCGACGCGCACCGGCTCCCTCGGCCGCCCCTGCGCCCGTGCCCTCCGAGACGACGGCCCCCGCGGTCGCTAACCCGCCCGCGGCGCCGCAGGCGACACCCGACGAGCTCGCTGAGCGTCGAGGCGGTCGTCACGCCGACACCCGCCGAGGGGGCCCGCTGCGCTGGCTCGTCGCGGCGGCCACGGCTGCCATCCTCGCCATCGGGGGCTTCGCGGTCTGGCGCAGCACCGACACCGGGTCGACGACGCCCCCCACCGTCGCGGAGCAGGTGCGCAACGCACCCGACGCCAAGACGTCCTCGGACGTGGCGCTCCCGGGAGGTGGCACGGCGACCGTCGTCCGGTCGGCCTCGCTGGGCAAGGCGGTCGTCATCACGTCCGACCTGCCGAGCGCCCCGGCGGGCAAGGTCTACCAGCTGTGGCTGCAGGACACGTCCGGTCACTTCACCTCGGCCGGCCTCATGGCCGCGTCGGGCGACCAGACGGTCGTGCTCCAGGGCGACGCGGCCGACGCCCAGGCGGCCGGCATCACGATCGAGCCGGCCGGAGGCTCCGAGCAGCCGACGTCCAACCCGATCGCGTTCTTCTCCTTCGCCTGACCGTCGCCCCACCCCCGTCGAGTGCCCAGTTCCCCACGCCGTATGCCGTCCCGAAAGTGGGCACTCGACCTTCCCTTCCCGTCGAGTGCCCAGTTCCCCACGCGTATGCCGTCCCGAAAGTGGGCACTCGACCTTCCCTTCCCGTCGAGTGCCCAGTTCCCCACGCCGTATGCCGTCCCGAAAGTGAGCACTCGAGCTTCCCTTCCCGTCGAGTGCCCAGTTCCCCACGCCGTATGCCGTCCCGAAAGTGGGCACTCGACCTTCCCTTCCCGTCGAGTGCTCACTTTCCGACGATCGGGGCGTCGGGAACTGGGCACTCGATGAAGCGGGGGGAGGGGTGCGCGGGTATTGCGTTGCCGCAGTTAGTGCGGCACGATGGATGGCATGGAAACCGCGCACGAGAGCACGCGAAGCACGATCGACGCCGCCATCGCAGCGGCGTCGGCGGCGCTCTCGGCTGCCGACCCTGCGGCGCCCGCCGCAGCGTTGCCGCTGCTGCGCGAGGCCCAGCAGCACCTCACCGTCGCCATCGACGAGGCCATGGCCGCCGTCCTCGTGACCGAGGGCGGTTCGATCCGCACGACCGGGGCCCTCGCGGGCCTCTCGGAGAACGCCGTGGGGCCGCGCCTCGCCCGCACGAGGCTGCTCGCGGCATACGGCTCGGAGACGGGGCGCGTCACCGCCGCCGGCGTCGAGCGGGCCCGCTACGACCTCGAGGAGGGCCGCCACCGCGACGGCACCGACCTGCCCGAGCCACCCCCGCCGATGCGCTTCCGCGCCCGGCGGCCCACCTGAGCGAGAGAGGCACCCCCATGACCGACCCGAACCTCACGCACCTCTACTTCCTGCTCGACCGCAGCGGCTCGATGCAGTCGATCAAGGACGACACCGAGGGCGGCTTCGACGCCTTCATCGCCGAGCAGCGCTCCCAGCCGGGTGAGTGCCGGGTCACGCTGGCGCAGTTCGACGACACCTACGAGCAGGTCTACGCCGACCTCCCCGTCGCCGAGGTGCCGCCGCTCCAGCTGCACCCCCGCGGCACGACGGCACTGCTCGACTCCATCGGCCGCCTCATCGGTGAGGCCGGCGCGCGACTCGCGGCACTCCCCGAGGAGCGGCGCCCCGGAGTCGTCATCGTCGGCATCATGACCGACGGTCACGAGAACGCCTCACGCGAGCTCACGCACCCCCAGGTCAAGGCCCTCATCGAACGCCAGACCCACGACTACGCCTGGCAGTTCCTCTATCTCGGAGCCGACCAGGACGCCATCGAGGTCGGCGCGAGCATCGGTGTGGCAGCGGCCAATTCGATGACCTACAGCCGTGGCAAGGTTGCTGCCGCGATGGCGGCGACGTCGCGCAACATCGGGCGCACCCGCTCCGCCGTCGCGGCCGGTGCGACGCCCGCCGAGGCCGCCAGCCAGATGGCCTTCGACGACGACCAGCGCGCCGCAGCCGCGGAGTGAGCCACGTGGACGCCGCGCCGCGAAGTGCGGTGTGGCCGACACCGGGCGGGGGTACGTTGTCGCCATGAGCGACGACGCGGGCCTGCGCCCCGACCCGACCTCGGACGAGCAGCAGTTCACCGTGCCCATCCCCAGCATGCCTGCGCCCCAGTCGGTCTCGGGTCCCGCCCCCTCGGCTCCGCCCGTGGCCGCCCCGCCACTGTCCTACCCGCCGCCGACCTCGCCGCCGGTGCCACACCCCCCGCGCTCCGTCGACCGCCAGCAGACGCAGGTCCTGCCGGTGTCCGAGCCGACCCGCGCGCTGCCGCCACCCCCGTGGGCAGGCGGCCCGGCGCCCGTCCAGCCGTATGCGCCGGCCCCGCCCCCGACCGCAACGCTCGAGGCTCCTCCCGACCCGCTGCTCGCCCAGATCGGCGCCGCCCTCTTCTGGATCACCGTCGGCTGGTGGGTCACGGTCCTCGTGCGGCTGCTCGGCACGCTCGTGCGCGAGGGCGCCATCTCGACCCTCTTCCTCGAGAGCCTCGGCCGGTGGCCCGAGGAGACGATCGTCGCCGCCGTCATCTCCGTGCTCGCAGCGCTCGTCCTCCTGCTCGGCCGCGGCTCCCGGGGCCGCGACCTCCTCGGGTGGGCGTCGGGCGCCCTCGCACTCGTCACCGTCGCCGTCGCGATCTGGCGCATCCTGCCGTGAGCCCCGGCCGCCACCGCAGCCCGTGCTGAGTCCCACGGACGCCGACGCGGTCGCTGCCGCCTACGGGTTGAGCCGCCCGGCAACCCTCACCGGCCCGGTCGCCCGCGGCCAGCTCGGTCAGGTGTGGCGACTCGACACCCCTGAGGGGCCGTATGCCGTCAAGGAGTGGTTCGCCGAGCCCGACCTCGCCGACGTGGCCCGGGATGCCGACCTCGTGGTGGCCGCGCGCGCCCAGGGGGTGACCACTCCAGAGATCATCCGGACGCCCGACGGTGCCGTCGCGACCGTGCTTCCCGGCCGAGGTGACTCAGGCGGCTCAGGCAGCTCAGGGGGCACCGCGATCCGTGTCTTCGAATGGGTCGACCTCCGGCCGCGCACGCGCCTGCTCGACCCGGCCGCCGTCGGCGCGATGCTCGCCGGGCTGCACCGCGCGGGTGCGCCCACTCGCGAGTCCGTCGACAACTGGTTCTCGACCGGTGTCGGCGAGACGACCTGGGTCGCCTTGCAGCAGAGGGTGGCCCGTGAAGGGGCACCCTTCGCCCCCGTACTCGGGTCCTTGCTCGGCGACCTCGTCGCCGTCGAGTCGGTGATGGAGCCGCACGAGGCACCGATCGTGTGCCACCGGGACCTCTGGGCCGACAACGTGCTCGGCACCGTCGACGGTGACGTCTGTGTCATCGACTTCGAGAACCTCGGGCCCGCCGATCCGAGCCAGGAGCTCGCCATGGTGCTCTTCGAGTTCGGTGACGACGACCCCGCGCGGGCACGGACGATCCATACGGCATACCTCGACGGGGGTGGGCCCGGACGGGTCACGCGGCGCGGCCACTTCACGATGCTCGTCGCCGAGCAGGCGCACATCGGCCAGCTCGCGTGCTCGCGCTGGGTGGGCGCCTCCGACGAGGCGGAGCGCGAGCGGCTCGCAGCGTGGTTTCTCGAGATCCCCGAGGACCCGGTGACGCTCGCCCGCATCGACCGGATCCTCGCTGCCGTCACCTGAGGCGCGATTCCTGGGAATACCCCATGGGGGTATGTACGTTGACGGCTTCATGGACACGTCACTGCAGCACTCCGGTCACGCCCACCCGGACACCGACCCCGGCTCGACGCACGCCGCCGACGGTGCCCACGGAGCCCACGCGGCTCACTCCACCCACGCGAGCCACGCCCCCACAGGGCAGGACGCCCACCAGGACCACCAGAACCACGGGGGCCACCAGAACCACGGGGGCCACGGGGGCCACGGGGGCCATGGCGGCCACGGGGGCCATGGCGGCGACCATGCCGCGATGTTCCGCCGGCTCTTCTGGCTGATGCTCGTGCTCGCCGTGCCGGTCGTCGCGACCTCCGGGATGTTCGCGATGGTCGCCGGCTACTCCGTGCCCGACACCGGCTGGGTGCCGTGGGTCTCCCCGGTGCTCGGCACCGTGATGTATCTCTGGGGCGGCCGGCCCTTCCTCAGGGGCGCCGTCAGCGAGGTCCGCGCGCGCCGACCGGGGATGATGCTCCTCGTCGGGCTCGCCATCACGGTCGCGTTCGTCGCCTCGTGGGGCGCCACCCTGGGCGTGCTCGACCACCAGCTCGACTTCTGGTGGGAGCTCGCCCTGCTCATCGTCATCATGCTGCTCGGCCACTGGCTCGAGATGCGCTCGCTCGCGCAGACCTCCTCGGCCCTCGACTCCCTGGCGGCGCTGCTTCCCGACGAGGCGGAGCGTGTGGAGGACGGCCAGATCGTCAGCGTGCCCCCGACCGCGCTGCGCGTCGGAGACGTCGTCGTCGTGCGCCCGGGCGGCAGCGTGCCGGCCGACGGCGTCGTCGTCGACGGGCGCGCCGAGATGGACGAGTCGATGGTGACGGGCGAGTCGCGCACGGTGCTCCGCAGCGCCGGCGACCGCGTGACCGCCGGGACCGTCGCCACGGACTCGGGCCTGCGCCTCGAGGTCACGGCCGTCGGCGACGAGACCGCCCTCGCCGGCATCCAGCGACTCGTCGCGGCGGCCCAGAGCTCGTCGTCGCGCGCCCAGCGGCTCGCGGACCGGGCCGCGGCCTGGCTCTTCTGGTTCGCCCTCGGCGCCGCGGCCATCACGGCCCTCGTCTGGTCGGTGGCGGGGAGCCCGGACGACGCCGTCGTGCGCACCATCACCGTGCTCGTCATCGCCTGCCCCCACGCCCTCGGCCTCGCGATCCCGCTCGTCGTCTCGATCGCGACCGAGCGAGCCGCCGCGGCCGGCGTGCTCGTCAAGGACCGGCTGGCACTCGAGAGCATGCGCACCGTCGACGTCGTCCTCTTCGACAAGACGGGAACGCTGACCACCGGCGAGCCCACGCTCACCGAGATCGCGGCCACCGACCCGGTGCACCTCGACGACTCAGCCGTGCTGGCCCTCGCCGCCGCGGCGGAGACCGACAGCGAGCACCCGCTCGCGAGGGCGATCGTCCGAGCAGCCCGCGAGCGCGGTGTCGCCGTGCCCGAGGCGACCGGCTTCACGTCGTCGCCCGCCGTCGGCGTCAACGCAGTGGTGGACGGACGCGAGGTGCGGGTCGGCGGGCCCCGGCTGCTCGAGGAGGCCGGCGCCGCCGAGGTCGCAGCGGCCGAGGCCTGGCGCAGCCACGGCGCGATCATCCTCCACGTCCTGCGCGACGGAGCGGTCGTCGGGGCACTCCGCCTCGAGGACGGCATACGGCCCGAGTCGCGTGAGGCCGTGGCAGCGCTCCACGGGCGCGGGGTCGAGGTCGTCATGATCACCGGGGACGCCGAGGCGGTCGCGCGCTCGGTGGCCGAGGAGGTCGGCGTGCGCCGCTGGTTCGCCGGAGTCCGCCCCGAGGACAAGGCCGCGACGGTCGCGCAGCTGCAGTCCGAGGGCAAGCGTGTCGCCATGGTCGGCGACGGCGTCAACGACGCGCCCGCCCTGGCCCAGGCCGACGTCGGCATCGCCATCGGGGCGGGCACCGACGTCGCGATCGCCTCGGCGGGTGTCATCCTCGCCAGCGACGACCCGCGCTCGGTGGTCTCGGTCATCGACCTGTCGACGGCGAGCTACCGCAAGATGGCGCAGAACCTCTGGTGGGCAGCCGGCTACAACCTCGTGTCGGTGCCGCTCGCAGCCGGTGTCCTCGCTCCTGTCGGCTTCGTCCTGCCGATGTCGGTCGGTGCCGTGCTCATGTCGGTCTCGACCATCGTCGTGGCCCTCAACGCCCAGCTCCTGCGGCGCCTCGACCTGCGACCGGGGGCACGCCCGTCGTCCGAGCGGTCGCGCCCGTCCAAGGCGGCGTCGAATCGCTGATGAGCCGGCGATGAGCCGGCGAGCCGAGACGGCATGAGCCGGCCGTGCTCCGCCCGGAAATGCCCGGGCGGAGCACGGCCCATGGCTGAGAAGGTGACTGCATGGACATGAAGGCGACCCTCCACGGCTACCTCGACGGGCAGCGCCAGACGGTGCTCTGGAAGGTCGACGGACTCTCGGAGCGCGACCAGCGCATGCCGCTGACGGCCTCGGGCACCAACCTGCTCGGGCTCGTCAAACACCTCGCCAGCGTCGAGGCGGGATACTTCGGCGACTGCCTCGGCCGCCCATGGCCCGAGCCGATGCCGTCCTGGGACGACGACGCGGAGCCCAACGCCGACATGTGGGCGACGGCGGACGAGTCACCCGCGGACATCGTCGACCTCTATCGCCGCGTCACTGCTCACGCCGACGCCGGCATCGCCGAGCTGTCCCTCGATGCGCCGGCGACCGTGCCGTGGTGGAACCCGCAGGACACGAACCTGCACCGGCTGCTCGTCCACGTCATCGCCGAGACGGCCCGTCACGCCGGGCACATGGACATCCTCCGCGAGGGCCTCGACGGTCAGCGCGGCATGCTCGCGGGCAGGCCCAACCTGCCGGACGTCGACGCGGCCTGGTGGAGCGCCTACGTGGAGCGCCTCCGGCTCGTGGCCGAGCAGTCGGGGTGACCCACGTCGGGCTCAGGGCCGCGCCGGCCCCCCGGCTCGCGCGACGAGCGCCAGCTCGCGGATCTTCGCGATGTCGTCGTCGGTGAAGACCCCGCCCACGCCCGAGATGGTCGCCAGCTTCATCCCGTGCTTGCGGCCGAGCTTGTAGATCTCCTTGACCTTGGGCCACTCGATGTTGCGCCCCACCGTGAACGACTCGTAGCGGCCCTCGAGGGCGAGCACGACCGTCTCGGCGAGGCACGCATACGCGACGCCCTCGGGCAGGCCGATGTTGCGCATCCTCACCTCGCCCGGCAGCTCGATCTCGCCGGACTGCACGACGAGGACGTCGGGGCGCCTGGCCACGTCGTCCGCGGAGAGGTCGAGCGGCCGGGCCACGTCGGTGATCACCGCCCCCGGCTTGACCGCCATGATGTCGAGGACCCTCTTGCCCGCGCCCGAGGTGGCGGTGACGACGAGGTCCATCTCGCCGAGGTGCCCGTCGGGGGTCGCCGCGACGTGCACCTGCGCCCGGGGGTGCTCGCGCTCGATGTCGTGCTTGAGGTCGAGCAGCTTCGCGGCCTCGGGCGAGACGAGCCAGAGCTCGTCGCTCGACAGCGCGAGGAGGCGCGCGCAGACCGAGCCGATCGCTCCGGTCGCGCCCACGACCATCGCGGCGCCCCGGAGCCGACCACCCTCGTCGACCTCGACGAGACCGAGCCGCTCCAGCGCGTCCTGGGCCGCCCAGAGCGCCCCCGATGCGCTGTAGCTGTTGCCCGTCGTGATCGGCAGCGGCGCGCGCTTCGCGACGGTGACCCCGGCATCACCGACGACCTTGGTGAAGGCTCCGAGGCCCATGACCTGCGCCCCGAGCTTGCGGGCGGTCTCGGCAGCTGCGAGCAGCCGTGAGTAGGTGAACTCCGGGCTGTGCGCCATGAGCTCCTTCGGCGTGCCGCCCACCGTGATGAGCCAGCCCTCAGCCTCGGCGCCCGTCGGCGAGCGTATGCCGGTCACGTGGCTGTAGGTGAAGGGCGGGGTGTAGGCCATCGCCTTCTCGAGGACGTCCATCACCGGCCCCGGGGCCACCTTAGAGATCGTCGCCAGCGGCTCGACCTTGCGGAAGTACTGCTGCGACAGCGGGTGGATGACGAAGGCGAAGCGACTCTTGCGGCGAGGGCCGTTGGGGTAGAGGAGACGCGGCTCCAGCCCGGCGGCGATGATGAGGTCGAGGAGGTCGTCGTCGGCGAGGCGACCCGACCGGTCGACGGTCGCAAGCATCATCGCCTCGAGCGCCGCCGCCTCCACCGTGACGTCGAACGGCTGGGGTGTGGCGTCGAGGACGAGGTCGACGCCGCGGCTGCCGAGCTCTGCGAGCTGCTCGTCCGAGATCGCCGACGTGACGACCGTCTTGCCGGCGAGGTCCTCGAGGCCGAAGCCGGTGAGCTCGTCGTAGGTGGCCACGACGACGTCGCAGTCCCGAGCCGCGCGTCGGGCAAAGGCGCGGCTCACCGGCCCGGGCGCCTTGAGCAGCGACTGCACGCTGTCGGGCAGCTGTCGCACCGGCCACAGCCCCAGGTCTGCGGCCTTCCCCACGAGCGGGACGGACACGAGCCGCTCCAGGAGGTCGAGCAGGGCCGGGTCCGCGGACTCCATGTTGGGAGTGAACTCGCGCAGGATGCGGATGGAGCGGGCGTGGTTGAGGCCGCCGAGCACGACGGTGCGCGCGTTGTTGAAGAAGCCGGGCATCTCCGTCTGGACACGGCGGATCGCCCACTCCTGCAGCACGTTGCGTAGTGCGACACCGTCGGTGACGGGAACCGTCGGGATGGCGCGCTGGATCCTCTCGAGCAGCTGGGGGTCGCCGTCGTAGAGCCCGAGCACCTGGGCCTCGTGGACGCCGGTGACGGCGATGGCCGCGGCCTGCTCCGACCAGGCCTTGGCGAGCGACTCGGCCGCCTCGGCGTCACCGCTCGTGCCGACCCGCACGATCCGGAAGCGGCGCTCGAGGAAGGTCACCTCGGCGTCGTAGTCCCGCTCGGGCCCCATGAGGCTCACGTGGACGACGACGAGTGGCGCTTGTCGTGCCATCAGGCCTCCTCTGTCTCAGGGGCCGGTTGCCCGGCCCTCGGGCCGCGCTCAGACCATGGCGGCCGAGTCGACCTCGGGGTGGTGGGTCATGAAGTCGAGCAGTCTCCCCGCGTAGGACTCGAAGGGCGGGCACTCCAGTCCCGTGCCCTCGAGGTCGGCAAGGGTGTTGCCGGTCGAGTAGGTCGTCGGCGACGCGAAGTAGTCGAGGGCCTCGGCGGGCAGTCCGAGGAGGCGCTCGGCTCCCGGCACGTGCCCGACGGCGACCCGGGTCATCCCGAGCGGCAGCCTGGCCCACACGACGCGCCGACCGAGGTGCCGTGCGAAGGTGTCGACGAGCTCGCGGACCGTCGGCGGCGCCGGGTCGGTCAGCGCATACGTCCGGCCGAGTGATCGCTCGAGACCGGAGAGGACGTCCATCGCGTCGATGACGAAGTCGCGCGGGACGAGCGAGACCCGCACCCGGTCCACGTCACCCACCGCGGGCACGATGGCGACGCCGAGCTGCCGGCGCAGGAAGGCCGCGAGGAAGTAGGGCCCGTCGTACTTCTGTGTCTCACCGGTCGTCGAGTCACCGACGACGATGCCGGGGCGGTAGACGGTGGCCGGCAGGCCGCCCGCCATCGCCGTCCGGACGAGGGCTTCGGCGTCGAACTTCGTCGCCTCGTAGTGGTTGAGGAAGGTCTGGCCCTCGTCGAGGTGCTCCTCGGTGAACTCCCCCTCGTAGCGGCCGCTGACGTAGCACGTGCTCACGTGGTGCAGTCGCTGCAGCGCGGGCCGGGTGGCGCAGAAGTCGAGGACGTTGCGCGTTCCCTCGACGTTGACCCGCCGTGCGAGCCCCTCCTCGACGGCGAGGTCGTAGACGGCGGCAAGGTGCCAGATCTCGTCGACGGCGGCGAGGGCATCGGAGTGCGCCGGGTCGAGGCCGAGGTCGGGCACGGTGATGTCGCCCTCGACGAGCCTGACCCGGCCGGCCGTGTGCGGGTGCGCGGCCTCGATCTCGTCCACGCGGCGTCGCGCCGTCTCGAGGTGGCGGCCCTGCACGAGGCAGAAGGCCTCGTCGCCCTCGCGCCGAGCCAGCAGCCGGGGCAGCAGGGCGGAGCCGAGGAAGCCGGGGAATCCGGTCAGCAGGAGTGCACGCACGCGAACCGCCTCATCGAGTCGGCCCGGTCGCGTCGCCGTCGGGCAGCCTCTCCGGGTCCGACCACTTCATGGTGGACACCTCGACTCTATCGACGGTCGGTGCGATGCCCTACGGATCAGGAGGCTGCGGGGGTGTGACGTTGGCGCCACTCCGGGCTGAGGCGCACGACGTCACCGACGACGATGACAGCCGGCGACTCCACACCCCGCTCGACGGCCAGGTCGGCGATCGTCGCGACGGTGCCGAGGGTGATCCGCTGGTCGGGCGCGAAGCCGCGCTCGATGATCGCCACCGGGGAGTCGGCACTGCGCCCGTGCTCCATGAGCAGGGTCGCGGTCCACCGCAGTCCGCCCACCGCCATGAGCAGGACAAGCGTGTGGTCGCCTCCCGTGGGCAGCACGGGGATCTCCTCGTGGCCCGTGACGACGGTGAAGCCGCGCGCGACGCCGCGATGGGTGACGGGGATACCCGCTGCCGCCGGCACGCTGACCGCGCTCGTCACGCCGGCCACCACCTCCACCGGTATGCCGTGTGCCTCGCACGCGTCGCGCTCCTCGCCTCCGCGCCCGAGCACGTAGGGGTCACCCCCCTTGAGCCGCACGACGCCGAGACCGAGCTGGGCCTGCTCGACGAGGATCTCGTTGATCCGCCACTGGGGCACGGGATGGTGACCCGAGGTCTTGCCGACGTCGATGACCTGCACAGAGGCCGGCAGGCGGTCGACCGCCGCGCGGGGCGCGAGCCGGTCGAGCACGACGACGTCGGCCGCCGCGAGCAGCTCGCGGCCGCGGGTCGTGAGGAGGCCGTCGGTGCCGGGACCGCCGCCCACGAGGGCGACCCAGCCGCGGCGGTCGTGGGAGCGGGTGCGACGCAGGTCGAGCGCCCCGGACCCGATGGCCCTCTCGACCCCGTCGACGACGGTCGCGGCAGTGCCGGGGTCGCCGGCGGCATACGCCGCGATGGTGACCCGGCCGTCGGGGGTCGTGACGTCGGTGCGGGCGGCCGCGGCGGCCGAGGAGGCGGCGGGGTCGGTCGCGTCGATGCACCAGAGGCGCCGGGCGTCGGCGTCGGCGGCGACCTCGCGGTCGACCGACGGCTCACCGGAGGCGGTGTGGACGAGCCAGGCCCCGTCGAGGTCGGAGCCGCCGACGTAGTCGCGCTGGACCCACTCGATGCGGCCTGCGGCAACGAGCTCGCGCAGGTCTTCGCAGAGCCACGGCGCGACGACCCTCACGACGGCACGCTCGTCGAGGAAGGCGCGCACCTGGCGGGCCGAGACGGGCCCACCGCCGACGGCGACGACGAGCCGGCCGCTCAGGTCGAGGACGACCGGCAGCGTCGACCTCAGATCTCCCATTCCTCGTCACCTTCCGGCTCGGTGGGCGCGGGTGCTCCGCTCGGCAGGGTCGCCCCGACCATTCCGGCGGCGACGGTGCGCCCGTCGTGCGCGTCGATGAGCAGGAAGGAGCCTCCGCGCCGCGAGACCGAGTAGTTCTCGACGGGCAGGGGAGCGGCGAGCCGCAGCGTCACGAGCCCGATGTCGTTGAGCGACAAGGAGTCCGCCGGCACGGCGTGGAGGTTGTCGAGGTCGAGCGCCCCGTTGAGGGAGCGCACCGCGGTCTGCACCGTGCGGGAGCCGTGCTTGAGGAGCAGGCGCTGCGCGGGCCGGAGGGGGGCGTCGCCCAGCCAGCAGACGACGGCCTCGATGTCCTGCGTGGGCACGGGCGCGTCCGCGGCGGCAGCGATGACGTCGCCCCGGGAGATGTCGATCTCGTCGGCGAGCCGCAGCGTCACCGACTGGGGGGCGAAGGCCTCGTCGAGCGAGCGCTCGCCGAGGTCGATCCCGACCACGGTCGTGCGGCGGCCCGACGGGAGCGCCACCACCTCGTCACCGACGCGCACGACACCCGAGGCCACCTGGCCGGCATACCCCCGGTAGTCGCGGTGCGCCTCGTCGCGGGCGGCACCCTGCGGGCGGATGACGAGCTGCACCGGCAGGCGGAAGGACTCGTGCGCGGGGTCGTCGGAGGGCGGCAGCGCCTCGAGCAGCTCGAGGAGGCTGGGGCCGGCATACCAGGGCGTGCGCTCGGAGCGCTCGGCGATGTTGTCGCCGTCGAGCGCACTGACCGGGATGGTGGTCGCGTCGACGACGCCCAGCTCGCGGGCGACGGCCCGAACCTCGGCCTCGACCCGCTCGTAGACCTCCTGCGAGAAGTCGACGAGGTCGATCTTGTTGACGGCGACGACGACGTGCGGCACGCGGAGCAGGGCCGTCACCGCGAGGTGGCGACGCGTCTGCTCGAGCACCCCCTTGCGGGCGTCGACGAGGAGCACGACGACGTCGGCGGTCGAGCTGCCGGTCACCGTGTTGCGGGTGTACTGCACGTGACCGGGGCAGTCGGCGAGCACGAACGAGCGGTTGGCGGTCGCGAAGTAGCGGTAGGCGACGTCGATCGTGATGCCCTGCTCGCGCTCGGCCCGCAGGCCGTCGGTGAGCAGCGCGAGGTCGGCGGCCGTGAGCCCGCGGTCGCGGCTCACCCGCTCGACGGCGGCGAGCTGGTCGGACAGGACCGACTTCGTGTCGTGCAGCAGGCGGCCGACGAGCGTGGACTTGCCGTCGTCGACGGAGCCGGCCGTCGCGAGGCGGAGCAGCGTGGCAGCCATCAGAAGTATCCCTCTTTCTTGCGGTCCTCCATGGCGGCCTCGGAGATCCGGTCGTCGGCGCGGGTGGCGCCGCGCTCGGTCAGGGTGGACGCGGCCACCTCGAGGGCGATCTCGGCGTTGGTGCGCGCCGGAGACTCGACGGCCCCCGTGCACGACATGTCGCCGACGGTGCGGTAGCGCACGAGGCGCGTCTCGACCGGCTCGTCGTCGCGCGGCTGGCTCACCGGGCCGACCGCGAGCCACATGCCGTCGCGGCGGAAGACCTCGCGCTCGTGGGCGTAGTAGAGCGGCGCCAGCGGGATGTCCTCGCGGTCGATGTAGCGCCAGATGTCGACCTCGGTCCAGTTGCTGATCGGGAAGACTCGGACGTGCTCGCCGGGACGGTGCCTGGGGTTGAAGAGGTTCCACAGCTCGGGGCGCTGGTTCTTGGGGTCCCACTGGCCGAACTCGTCACGGAGGGAGACGATGCGCTCCTTGGCGCGCGCCTTCTCCTCGTCGCGCCGCCCCCCACCGAAGACGCCGTCGAAGCGGTTGTCGTTGATCGCGTCGAGCAGCGGGAGGGTCTGGAGCGGGTTGCGCGTGCCGTCGGCGCGCTCGCGCAGCCGGCCGTCGTCGATGTAGTCCTGCACGCTCGCGACGACGAGGCGCAGGCCGAGCCGCTCGACCGTCTCGTCGCGGTAGGCGAGCACCTCGGGGAAGTTGTGCCCCGTGTCGACGTGCAGCACCGGGAAGGGGATCGGCGCCGGCCAGAAGGCCTTCGTCGCGAGGTGGAGCATGACGACGGAGTCCTTGCCGCCGCTGAAGAGCAGCGCCGGCCGCTCGAGCTCTCCCGCCATCTCGCGGATGACGAGGATCGCCTCCGCCTCGAGGGCGTCGAGCTGGCTCAGCCGTCGGTCGTCGGAGTCGTCGCCGCTGCGGTGTGCCGCAAGGCCCGTCGCGCCCTCGTCGCCAGTCGTCGAGATGGCTTGGGCCGCAGTCACGTTCGTCGTCGTGGTCATGTGTGGAGTCCGCACTCGGTCTTGGCGAAGCCGGCCCAGCGGCCGGCTCGGGGGTCCTCACCGGGCTCGACCCGGCGCGTGCACGGCTCGCAGCCGATGGACGGGTAGCCGTCGGAGAGAAGGGAGTTGACCTCGACACGGTGCTCACCGGCATACGCGAGGACCTCGTCGAAGGTCCACGCTGCGAGCGGGTTGATCTTGACGAGACCGTTCTTGGCGTCCCACGTGACGAGCGGGGTGTCGGCCCGGGTCGGACCCTCGTCGCGCCGCACACCCGTCACCCACGCCTCGTAGAGCGGCAGCGTGCGGGCGAGGGGCTCGACCTTGCGCATCTGGCAGCAGAGCGCCGGGTCGCGCTCGTAGAGGCGGGGGCCGTACTTCTCGTCCTGCTCGGCGACCGTGAGCTCGGGCATCACGTTGACGAGGGTGATCGGCAGGTCCTCGGCGACGATGTCGCGCGTGACGATCGTGTCGGAGAAGTGGTAGCCGGTCTCGAGGAAGAGCACGTCGACCCCGGGTGCGAAGCGTGAGACGACGTGCGGCAGCACGGCGTCGGCCATGGAGCAGGCGACCGCGAGCGTGCCGTCGAAGTGGAAGGCCGCCCAGGCGGCCACCTCGTCAGCGGTCGGCTCGTGCTCGGGGTCGGCAGCAAGCGTCGCGTTGAAGTCGTCGACGATCGCCTTGAGCTCGGCGTCCGAGCGCCGCTTGCGCGGGACCTTCGGGGTGGCGAGGGGGACTGCGCTCACAGGAGTGCTCCTTCGTCTGCTCGGCGGGTCCATGACGAGAAGGTCTCGCCGGGCTCGCGCTGGTCGAGGAAGGTCCGCACGACGCGCTCGACGTAGTCGGGCAGGTCGTCGGCGGTGACCTTGAGGCCGCGGACGGTGCGGCCGAGGCCGGCCTCGTCGCGGTCGACGGAGGCGAGACCGCCTCCGAGGTGCACCTGGAAGCCGGGCACCTGCTCCGAACCGTCGGGGCCGTCGATCGTCACGAGCTGCCCCTTGAGGCCGATGTCGGCGACCTGGATGCGGGCGCACGAGTTGGGGCAGCCGTTGACGTTGAGGCTGATCGGGGTGTCGAGCTGCGGTGCCACGTCGGCGAGGCGCTGCTCGAGCGCGGCGATCGTCGTCGCCGCCGTCGCCTTGGTCTCGACGATGGCGAGCTTGCAGAACTCGATGCCGGTGCAGGCCATCGTGTGGCGGCGGAAGGGGCTCGGCGCCGTCGTCAGGCCGAGCTTCTCGAGCCGGCTGACGACACCGCGCACCCGGCGGCCGGGCACGTCGAGGATGACGAGCTTCTGGTGCGGCGTGAGGCGCAGCCTGTCGGAGCCGACGGACTCCATGATGGCGGCGAGTCCGGCGAGCACCTCGCCGCTGATGCGCCCGACGGTGGGAGCGGCCCCGACGTAGCGGTTGCCGTCCTTCTGCAGGTGCACGCCGAGGTGGTCGCCGGGCCCGCTGGCCGGAGCCGGTGCCGGCCCGTCGGGCAGCTCGCGGCCGAGGTACTCGTCCTGAAGGACCTGGCGGAACTTCTCCGGACCCCACTCGGCGAGGAGGAACTTGAGGCGCGCCTTGTTGCGCAGCCGGCGGTAGCCGTAGTCGCGGAAGACGCGGATGACGCCGTGCCAGACCTCGGCGGCCTCCTCGGGACGCACGAAGACGCCGACGCGCTCGGCGAGGCGCGGCGCCGTGGAGAGCCCGCCCCCGACCCAGAGGTCGTAGCCGGCGCCCAGCTCGGGGTGCACGACCCCGACGAGGGAGATGTCGTTGATCTCGTGCACGACGTCGAGACTCGGGTGACCGGTGATGGCGGACTTGAACTTGCGCGGGAGGTTGGCGAGCTCGGGATCACCGATGTAGCGCTCGAGGATCTCGTCGATGACCGGCGTCGGGTCGATGATCTCGTCCTTGGCAACCCCGGCGAGCGGGCTGCCGAGGATGACGCGAGGGGTGTCGCCGCAGGCCTCCGTGGTCTGCAGCCCGACGGCCTCGACGCGGCGCCAGATCTCGGGCACGTCCTCGACCCGGATCCAGTGGTACTGGATGTTCTGGCGGTCGCTGATGTCGGCCGTGCCCCGGGCGAACTCCTGGCTGATCTCGGCGAGCACCCGCAGCTGCGCGAGCGAGACCGCCCCGCCGTCGAGCCGGACGCGGAGCATGAAGTACTCGTCGGACAGCTCGGTGTCGTCGAGCTGCGCCGTACGACCGCCGTCGATGCCCGGCTTGCGCTG
This sequence comes from Humibacillus xanthopallidus, assembly GCF_006716675.1. GTDB lineage: Bacteria > Actinomycetota > Actinomycetes > Actinomycetales > Dermatophilaceae > Humibacillus > Humibacillus xanthopallidus_B. Next base: position 1,702,765 of record NZ_VFPM01000001.1, read on the forward strand.
CGTGTAGAGGCCCCACCAGCGGAACCGGCCCGAGAGGTCCTGCGGCGGGATGGACGCGAAGCCCTCGCGGGAGTAGATCTGCTCGATCCGCTCACGCACGTTGAGGCCGCCGTCCTCCTGTTTCCACGCCTCGTTGGCGTTGAGCGGCTCGACGCCGTCGACCTTCCACTGCCCGTTCGAGCGGCCGGCGCGCGGTGGTCGGGTCTGCGCGCGCGCAGGCGCGGTCTCGTCGGTGATGGTCATGTAATCGAATGTATAACCGTCACTTATCGGCGCCCAGTCGGGTCCGACATCCGGCCCTTTCCCACCGCCCGCGTGGGATTTGCCGCCCCGGCCGCCACCAATCGAAAGAGCAGTTCGTCGCCCTTCCACGAGACCGCGCGGTCCCGCGCGACGGCGACGAACTGCTCTTTCGATTGGTCTGGGCACGCAAGCCGGTCAGGGAGCGGCGGAGGCTCCCGAGGTCACCGCGTCCATGAGACCGGTCACCGTGGCGAGGTAGCGCTGCGAGCCGTTGTAGGACAGGACCGCGCTCGCGAGGTCGCCCGCGCGGGAGAGGTCGCGACCGTTGGCGCAGAGGTAGCGAGCCGCCGTCAGGGTCGCGTCCTCGATGTTCTGCGGGTCGGCCACCCCGTCGCCGTTGCCGTCGGCCCCCCACGCCCGCCACGTGCCGGGGATGAACTGCATCGGGCCGACGGCGCGATCCCAGACCGGGTCGCCGTCGAGGCGCCCGCCGTCGGTGTCGCGGATGGCCGCGAAGCCGTTGCCGTTGAGCGCCACCCCGATGACCGGAGGCACGACGTCATGGCGGGCGTCGAGCGAGCGCCCTCGGAGGGAGGACGACTCGACCTCACCGATCGCCGCGAGCAGCGTCACGGGCAGGTGGCACGACGCGGGAACACCCTTGGCTGCCGAGACGTATGCCGCCCACAGCAGCTGGTCCGTCGTCAGCGCCGCCGGGTTGCCGGCCGCACCGCCAGGCGCGGCGACGGCCTTGGGCGCGCGCAGGTCTGACGGGGGGCGCCACGCGGACCCACCGGCGCCCGTGGCACCGATCGGGGTCGATGCCCCGGCGGATCCCCCGGTGGATGCGCCACCTGACGCGGCGCCCGGCTCGCTCGAGCCGACGACATAGGCGGCCGCGAGCCGCAGGCGGTCGAAGAGGGGCGCGACGACGGCTCCGGTCACCTCGCCGACCGTGGACCCCCCGTCGCCGGCCGAGCCGCCGCCGGAGCCGGGTGCCGGCCCGAAGGGGTCGGCGGGGTCACCTTGGAGGGTCGGCGTCGGCGCGGGCGTCGGACCGTCGGGGCTGCTCGCAGCCATCGCCGGTGCGACCGCGAGGACGACGCTCGCGGCCATCGCGGCACACGCGAGCGTCACCCCCGTCGCGGCTCTGCCGCCACGCCTCATGCCCTCACCACGCCTCATGCTCCGGTCCCCGGGTCCGTCACCCACCAGTAGAACCCCGATCGGCGTCCCGCGCGCGCGGAATCCACGGACCGGTCACGCCTCAGTCCCCGCTCACTCGACGAGTGGCGTGATCGTGGCCTTGAGCTGGGCGGCCGCACCTCCCGTCGTCACGAGGCTGACGGTGCGACCCCCGCCGGGCTGGAGCACGAGGTCGGTCACCGAGACCCGGCCTCCGTCGGCGAAGACCTCCACCGAGTTCCGGTCGATGACGATGCGCAGCCGCTGCGCAGGTGTCGAGAGGGGCGCCGACTCGACGCTCGGGAAGCGATCGTGGAAGCCGACGACCCCGGCCTGTCGCCGGTCCACGACGAGGCGCGCCGCGCCGTTCGGGCCGTCCCGCCGCACGACGACGCGCAGCGGGTTGTCTCCGGCCGCGTCGCCGATGACGACCCCCGCCTCTGTCGCCGTGCCGGGGTCGACGTTGACGTCGATGACAGCGACGTCGGGGGACGCCATCGCTGACCCGCCGGAAAGGCTGCGCGCGGTCGACTGCGTCGGCTTTGCGGCCGCCTTCCACAGCGCCGGCACGGGCTGCTGCGCCAGGCGTATGCCGTCCGGCGACGTCACGAGCGACAGCTCCCTCGGCAGGGTCATCTGTCCGCGCCACGGTGAGGTCGGCACGGCGCCCGCGTAGTCCCAGTTGCTCATCCACCCGACGAGGATCCGCTTGCCTGCCGGAGCGTCGTTGAACGTGACGCCGGCGTAGTTGTCGCGCCCGAAGTCGACCCAGTGTGCGCGTTGCACCGCGCTGAGGGCCGGGGCGCCGGCGAGGGTGAACTGGTCGGCGAGCACGTGGCCCCAGCCGCCCCGGCCCGCGTCGACCACCTCGAGGCGAGCCGTGCGACCCTGGAGGTCCGCGAGGTCCCACGAGGTCCAGTCGAGCGACTCCGAGTCCTGGCCGGTCGCGCTGCGCACGACCTGCCCGTCGACGACGAGGTTGACCGCGGTCGCCTGGGCGACCCTGTCGGCGGGCCGGCTCGAGAAGACGAGGTGGTCGACCATGAGGTGGCCCCAGTCGCCGCCGGCGTTGTCGTCGACGATCTCGAGGTGGGCGTCTGCGCCGGCCAGGTCACGCACGTCCCAGGCGACCCAGTCCATCGCACCCGAGGCGGGCCCGGTCGCGGTGCGCACGACCTGTCCGTCGACGACGAGGTTGACCGCCGTCGGTGCGGACGACCCCCACGGGTGGTTGCCACCCGCGATCAGGAAGTTGACCCAGCCGTCCTCGATCCGGAAGGTCGGGGACAGGAAGCGTCCGGTCGCTGCGTCGCACCGGTCGGGCACGATGCACGTGTCGATGACGCGCAGCCCCTCCTGGTTCGGCAGCCCGGGCTCCGACGTGTGGGGGTGGGCCGCGAAGTCGCCGTCGGCGCTCCAGCCGGCCGGGAGGTCCCACGTGTGCCCCTCGAAGTCGGCGTAGGAGCGCACGCTGTCGTCGGAGGCCGTCACCTCGTCGAGCAGCACGTGACCCCAGCCGCCGGTGTTGTCGTCGACGACCTCGATGCTCGCCTGCCGTCCGACGAGGTCTGCGACGTCCCACGTCTGCCAAGCGAGGGTCTCGCTGTCGCGGCCGGTCGCGCTGCGCACCACCTGGCCGTCGACCTTGAGCACGACCGCGGTCGGGTTCGCCTCTCCCCACGGGTGGTTGCCGCCGCCGACGAGGAGGTTGAGCCACGACCGGCTGATCGTGAAGGGCGGCGATGCCACCGTCCCCGTCGTCGCGTCACCGTCGAGGAATGTGTTGGCCAGGCGCGCGCCGCGGAACTCGGTGACCGGCGCCTGCCCCGGCGCCGCGCCGGCGGTGGGCCCGCGGCCGGCGAGACCGCCGGACGCCGCCCAGTCGCCCCAGCCGGTGGACTCGAAGCCGGCGAGCACGGTGCCCACGGGGTCGACGCCCCGTGTCGAGGTGCCCGGCGCCCACGGGTGCCGGCCGCCGCCGACGAGGAAGTTGAGGTAGCGCTGGTCGACCGTGAAGGCGGGCGAGGTCAGCGTGCCCGTCGAGCCGTCACCCCCGAGGAAGCTGTTGACGAGCCCCGAGCCGAGCTGACCCGACACCACCTGCTGGCCGGGGAGCGTGCCGCCGGCAGGAGCGGTGCCGAACGCGGTCCCGGTCGTCTGCCACCCGGCATACCCCTGCTCGAAGTCCTGGAGGACGCGGCCGGACGGTGCGCTGTAGGCGCCCGGGTCGTCGGCCGTGAAGGTGGTGCCGTCGAAGTCGCCGACGAAGTACTGCGTGCCCGAGCCCCCGGCGATGGACCCGGGGTTGAGGCTGACGAGCATGACCCACTTCGTGCGGCTGGAGTCGCCGTCGACGGGCAGCGGGAAGAGGTCGGGGCACTCCCAGATGCCCGAGGTGGCACCGAGCGGCCCGAAGGTCGAGAGCTGTTGCCACTGCGTGAGATTCGTCGACCGGTAGATCGCGATGCGGTGCTCGGTGGGCAGGGCGACGACCATGCGCCACTCGTTGCCGTAGCGGAAGACCTTGGGGTCACGGAACTCTCGCGAGCCCCGGTCGAGCACCGGGTTGCCGGCGTACTTCGTCCACGTCAGTCCGTCGTCGAGCGAGAAGGCCAGTGACTGCGCCTGGATGCCGTCGCGGCCCGATGCCGCCGTGTAGGCGCTCGTGTAGATCGCGACCATGGGCGGGTTGGTCGCCGTGCCGAGCCCGGAGCTGTTGGTCTGGTCGACGACGACGCTGCCGCTGAAGACGCCCTCGGTGGCGTCGTAGGGGATCGCGACCGGCTGCTCGGTCCAGTGCACGAGGTCGGCGCTCGTCGCGTGACCCCACGACATGTTGCCCCACTGGTCGCCGAGCGGGTTGTACTGGAAGAAGAGGTGGTAGACGCCCTTGCTGAAGACGAGCCCGTTGGGGTCGTTCATCCAGTTCTGCGCCGGTGAGAAGTGGTATGCCGGCCGGTAGGGCTCGGCGGTCGCCGCGCCGGCCGCTGCCGGCGTCCACAACGCTGCGCCGATGAGCAGAGCGGCTGCGGCGAGCGCCGGGATGACAGGGTTCCGCGGGTCTTTCGGGGTAGCGGGCATGGCACGACGTCCTTGTCGCTCGGGAGTGTTCGGTCGCGAGGGGTGGTGGTGCGGTGTCGCGGGGGACGCGGCCGGGCGGAGCCGGCGGCGCTGGAGTCAGGGGTCGAGCGGTGTGGCGTCGAGCGGTGTGGCGTCGGGCGGTGAGGGTGCGGCGGACCTCGGGTCAGCGGGCCTTGACGGCGAGGACGGAGCAAGGGGCCTCGAGGAGCACCTGCTGGGCGGTGCTGCCCGTGACGAGCTTGCCGACGGGCGACCGGCGTCGCACCCCGATGACGACGAGGTCGGCGCCCACCTCCTCGGCGGCGCTGAGGATCTCGTCGGCTGCGACCCGGCCCGACGTCGGCTGGCGCACGTCGTGCGCGACGTCGGCGTTGGCGAGCTGGAGGTCGATGGCGTCGATGTCTTCCGCCGTGGCGAAGGTGGGGTCGGCGTAGTTGCCGGCCCGACCGGTGTTGACGACGGTGAGGTGCGCGCTGCCCCGCTTGGCGAGCTCGATGGCGCTCTCGAGGGCCGCCAGACCCTCCGGTGTCGGGATGTAGCCGACGACGATCTGGGTGAACATGTCTCTCCTGGTGTCGGGTCGGGTGCGGAGTGCAGCCGTCGCACAGTCTTGCGGTCCGGGCGGTGCGACGTGCTGATCGGATGGAGCGGGTGGAGCGGGGCCGCCGCCTCGGTCGGCGACCCCGCGGTCCAGAGGGCGGCTCGAGGTCAGCCCTCGAGCTTCATCGCTCCTGTCATGATGCCCACCCCGTCGGTCATCGAGTGAGACTGCGGCGTGATGACGCCGGCCCGGCCGCCGAGGCGCTGGATGTGGATGCGGTCGGCGACCTCCCACACCTGCGGCATGTTGTGCGAGATGAGGATGACGCCGAGGCCCTTGGCCCGGAGCGACTTCACCATCTCGAGGACCTGGTTGCTCTCCTTGACGCCGAGGGCCGCCGTGGGCTCGTCGAGCACGACGACCTTGCCGCCGAAGGCCGCTGCCCGGCTCACGGCGACGGCCTGGCGCTGCCCACCGGAGAGCGTCTCGACCGCCTGACCCATGTTCTGGATCGTCTGGATGCCGAGCTCCTGCACCGCCTTGCCCGCACGCTCGCGCATGCCCTTCTTGTCGAGCATCCGCAGCACCGAGCCGAGGGGCCCGGCCCGGCGCTCCTCCCGGGCGAGGTAGAGGTTGCTCGCGATGTCGAGCGCCGGGATGACGGCGAGCTGCTGGTAGACCGTCTCGATGCCGGCGTCGCGGGCGTCCTGGGGTCGCTGGAAGTGGACCCGCTTCCCGTCGAGCTCGAGGGTGCCGGCGTCGGGCACGAGCGCCCCGGTGAGGCACTTGATGAGCGTCGACTTGCCGGCGCCGTTGTCGCCGATGATGGCGAGCACCTCACCCCGGTAGAGGTCGAGGTCGACGCCGTCGAGCCCGACGACCCGGCCGAAGGTCTTGATCAGGCCCCTGGCGGAGAGGATCTGCTGCTGCGTGCCGCCTGCCGCTCCCGTGGAGTCCGGTGCCACTGCGGTCATGACTTCACCTTCCTGATCCACTGGTCGATCGCGACGGCCACGATGACGAGGACGCCGACCGCCAGCAGGCGGTACTGCTGGTCGACCCGCGCGAGGCTGAGGCCGACGTAGAAGGCCTGGACGATGAGCGCACCGATGAGCGTGCCGATGAGCCGGCCGCGGCCACCGAAGAGGCTCGTGCCACCGATGACGACCGCCGTGATGCTCTGGAGGTTCGCGTCGGTGATCGCGTTGGGGCTCGCCGCGCCCGCACGACCGATGAGCACCCAGGCCCCGATGCCGTAGACGAGACCGGCCACGACGTAGACGCTGAGCAGGACGCGCTTGCTCGCGATGCCCGCGAGGCGAGCGGCCTCGGGGTCGTCGCCCACGGCATACACGTGCTGTCCCCAGGCCGTCTGGCTGAGGGCGAAGCCGACGATCGCGTAGAGCACGAGCACGATGACGACGCCGACCGTGAGCCGGAACGGGCCGACCGGGAAGCTCGTTCCCGTCCAGTTGAGCAGGTCGGGCAGCTCGTTGTTCTGGAAGCTCTTGCTGCCGGAGTAGAGCAGCGCGATCGCCGTGAAGATGCTCAGCGTGCCGAGCGTGACGATGAACGGCGGGAGGTTGACCCGCGTCACGAGCAGGCCGTTGAGGGCCCCCGCCCCGACGCCGAGCGCGATGCCGATGAGCAGGGCGAGCGGAGCCGGCACACCGTTCTCGACCGCGAGCTTGGCCATCACCATCATCGAGAGGATGACGATGGCGCCGACGGAGAGGTCGATGCCGGCGGTGAGGATGATGAGCGTCTGCCCGATCGCGAGGCACGCGATGACGGCCGTCTGCTGGATGAGCAGCGAGAGGGCGGACGGGTTGGAGAACCGCGGGTTGACGATGGTGAAGACCACCATCGTCAGCACGAGGATGACGAGTGGGCTGATCCACGGGTAGCCGTGGAGCAGGTGCTGCACGCGCTGCAGGGGGCTGTGTCGACGACGCGCCAGCTCCGCCGCAGCGGCCGAGGTGCCAGCAGTCATCTCATCAGCCCCAGCAGATCTTGGAGGCCGCGTCGCTCGTGATGCTCTCGACGCCGTCGACCGGCTTGTCGGTCACGAGGGCGACACCGGTGTTGAAGAAGTCGAGGCCCTCGGAGGTCGTCGGCTTCTCGCCGCCGCGCGCGATCTTCGCGATGGCCTCCATGCCGAGCGTCGCCATCTTGAGCGGGTACTGCTGGGCGGTGGCGCCGATGATGCCGTCCTTGACCGACTTGACGCCGGCGCAGCCACCGTCGACCGACACGATGATCGCGTTCTTCTCCTTGCCGGCTGCCTTGAGGGCGTTGTAGGCGCCGACGGCCGCCGGCTCGTTGATCGTGTAGACGACGTTGATGTCGGGGGTGTTGGTCAGGCAGTTCTCCATCGCGGTGCGCCCGCCGTCCTCGGAGCCCTGCGTGGGCTCGTTGCACGCGATCGCGTAGTCGCCGCCGGCGTACGTACCGGTCTTGTCCTCGTCGCCGTTCTTCTGCTTGTCCTTGGTGTCGATGCCCATGCCGGTGAGGAAGCCCTGGTCGCGGTTGTAGTCGACGGAGACAACCTTGTCGTTGAAGAGGTCGAGCAGCGCGATCGTCGCCTTCTTGCCGGCGAGGGTCTTGTTCGCCCACTGGCCGATGAGCTCGCCGGCCTTGAAGTTGTCGGTCGCGAAGGTGATGTCGACGGTGTCGGCGGGGTCGGGCGGGGTGTCGAGGGCGATGACGAAGAGGCCGGCGTCGCGGGCCTTCTTGATCGAGGCGTTGACGCCCGGGCCGTTGGGGGTGATGAGGATGCCCTTGTCGCCCGCGGCGATGGCGTTCTCGATGGCCTGGACCTGGCCCTGCTCGTCACCGTCCTTGGCGCCCGAGGCGATCGTGAGGTCGACGTTGTTCTTCGCGGCCTCCGCCTGCGCGCCCTTCTGCATGGCGACGAAGAAGGGGTTGGTCGAGTCCTTCGTGATGAGGGCGATGCCGACGGTGTCGCCGCCCGCCGCCGCGCCACCGGTGCCTCCGCCGGATCCGGTGTCCGAGCTGCTCCCGCACGCGGCGGCTCCGAGGACGAGGGTGCCTGCGGCCACGGCGACGAGCGCGCGACGGGCCGTCGTGCGCGGTGCGGAAAGGTTGGAGCTGGGCTGCATGGACGTGACCTCTCTGTCTGGCGTCGTCGACTGACAACGTTGTCAGGTCTGGTTATAGAGGGCCACTTGCCTTGACGTCAAGACATGGGTTACACCTCGTGTCGTGAAAGAGACAACGGTGTCCCCGTCGGAGCAGGGGGAGGTGCCCGGCACAGCCGGGTCGTCCGGACCCCCCGCGCCGCCCGGGGCCGTCGGGTCTCCCGGCTCCGTCGGGCCTGCCGGCCCCATCGGCTCCACCGGCTCTGGGCGACCCGTCGCGCGCGCCACGATGAAGGACGTCGCGGCCCTGTCGGGCGTCAGCCTCAAGACCGTCTCGCGCGTCGTCAACCGCGAGGCGGGGGTCTCTCCGGAGGTGCGCGAGCGTGTCGAGCGCGCCGTCGTCAGGCTCGACTACAGCCACAACGTCCATGCGAGCAACCTGCGGCGCTCCAGCGGGCGCACCGGAACCGTCGGCGCCCTGCTCCAGGACATCAGCAACAGCTTCTCCGCGAGCCTGCTGCGCTCGCTCGAGGACGTCGCCCGTGACCATCGCACCGCCGTCCTCGCCGCGAGCCTCGACGAGGAGCCGGAGCGCGAGATCGCCCTGGTGCGGGGCCTCGTCGCGAGGCGCGTCGACGGGCTCGTGCTCATGCCCGCGACCGCCCGGCAGGAGTACCTCCTGCCGGAGCTGCGAGCCGGGCTGCCGACGGTCTTCGTCGACCGCCTGCCCCACGGCGTCGACGCCGACTCGGTGACCGTCGACAACCTCGCCGGCTCACGGCACGCGGTCCGGCACCTCGTCTCGCACGGTCACCGCCGCATCGTCGCCCTCGGCGACCTCCGGACGATCCAGACCGCCGAGCTGCGCCTGCAGGGCTACCGCGAGGCGATGCAGGCCGCCGGCCTCGGCGGCGAGATCCTCGAGCGCGCCGACCTGCGCACGTCGGAGGCGGCGGAGCAGGCCGTGAGCCGGCTCTTCCGCACCGGCACCGGTCCGCGCCCGACCGCGATCTTCGCCGGGCGCAACGACCTCGCCGTCGGGGCCGTGCGCGCGCTCCGCGCCCTCGGCCTCGTCCACCGCGTCGCCGTGGTCGGCTTCGACGACTTCCCCCTCGCCGACCTGCTCGACCCCGGTCTGACCGTGATGCGTCAGAACGTCGGGCAGATCGGCGCAGAGGTCGGCCGGCTGCTCTTCGCCCGCATCGCCGGCGACACCGCACCGCCGCGCCGGGTCATCATCGAGCCGACACTCATCCCCCGCGGGTCCGGCGAGATCCCGCCGCACGAGTAGCCACCGAAAGTCCCCGGGTACGCCGTCCGGTCCTGTGACGGCAGCCGTTCAGACCCACAGACTGCTCAGTCCGATGCGGGCGCCGCGCGGGCCGGGCGGCATACCTGAGGTTTGTGGGTCTGACGCGCAAGTGGACGTTCTGCCGCGGGGTCTCGTGCTCATCGGACCGGCTACCGGAACACCGAGTAGTGGTCCGGCAGCGCGCGCTCGTAGCCGGCCAGCACCTCGCGCGCGACGGTGACGGAGTCGACGAGCGGGTGCAGGGCAATCGCCTGCACCGCAAGGGATCTCGACCCCGCGTCGACTGCGCGGATGACGAGCTCGTCGACCGCCTTGACCTGTTGCGCGAGGCCGAGCGCCGACCCGGTGAGCGGGCTCACCGGCAGGGGTGTCGGCCCCGACGCATCCACACGGCACGGCACCTCGACGACGGCGTCGGCGGGCAGCCCGGGGATCGCACCGCCGCCGCGCACGTTGAGGATGAGGTGGGCCGGCTCGTCGCGCGCGATCGCCGCCATGAGCGCGAGCGCGACGCCCTCGTAGCCGCCGCCCTCGACATCGGCCTGCGACCGCTCGGCGGAGCCGTCCTCGGTCGACTCGCGGGTCTCCTGCATGTAGGTCGCGTTGCGCTCGCGGCGCACCGCATCCCACCGCTCGAAGGCGCCTGCCGGCGAATCCGACACTGCTGCATAGAAATCCGTCTGCTGGGTGAGGAGGAACTCGCCGCGCGTGCGCTCCCCGGCAGTGATCTGGGCGATGGCGTCCCGCGTGAAGTAGTAGTAGTAGAGGTACTCGTTGGGCAGCACCCCGAGCGACTGGAGCCAGTCGGTGCCGAAGAGGTGCCCCTCCTCGATCGAGGCGAGCGCCGTGGTGTCGGCGATGAGGTCGGGCAGCAGGTCGCGACCGTCGTCACGCAGTCCCGACAGCCAGCCGAGGTGGTTGAGCCCGGCGTAGTCGATCTCGAGGTCCGCGAGGTCGCGACCGAGCGCGCCGGCAGCACGGCGAGCCAGACCCAGCGGTGAGTCGCAGATGCCGACGACGTGGTCACCGAGCACCGACTGCATCGCCTGCGTGACGAGCCCGGCCGGGTTGGTGAAGTTGATGACCCAGGCGTCCGGCGCGAGCTCCTGAACCCGGCGGGCGATGTGCAGCGCGGCCGGCACGCTGCGCAGCCCATAGCCGACCCCGCCGGCACCGGTCGTCTCCTGCCCGAGCAGCCCGAGCCCGAGCGGGAGCCGCTCGTCGACGGTGCGGCCCACGAGCCCGCCCACCCGGATCGCCGAGAAGACGAAGTCGGCGCCATCGAGCGCCCGGTCGAGGTCGGTCGTGACGCTCACCGCTGGAGCGTCCGGGTGCCCCGCGCCGGCCGCGTCGAGCACGTGCGCCATGACGGCGAGCCGGCCGGCGTCGGTGTCGTGGAGCACGACCTCGGTGACCCGCCGCGTCGACCGGTCACCGAGCAGCGCTCCGTGGACGAGCGGCACGCGGAAACCGCCGCCGCCGAGCACGACCAACCTCATGGCGCGACCACCCTCGTGACGGTAGCAAGGGGCGGCACCCCGCCGGGCGGCATACGGGCTCGGCGTTGTGCGGCATATGTGCTCGATGTGGCGACGCATACAGGCGGGCGCCCGATAATCCGGACGTCGGGAGGTCGCGGGTGCGCGATCATGGGGGCGTGCCGCACCACAGCTTCGACCCGCTCGCGGGCCGGCGGACCGCCGCCGACCCGGAGGTCGACGTGTTCGTGTGGGGCACGGTCTTCCTCGACATGATCTTCGCGGGCTTGCCCCACGCGCCCCAGCCCGGCACGGAGGTGTGGGCCGACGGGCTGGCCTCGTGCCCCGGTGGCATCGCGAACCTCGCCGTCGCGACCCGACGCCTCGGCCTGCGCACGTCGCTCGCGGCGGCCTTCAGCGACGACGACTACGGCGACTTCTGCTGGCGCACCCTCGAGGAGCAGGAGCACATCGACCTCGGGCGCAGCCGGCGCTTCTCCGACTGGCACAGCCCGGTGACTGTCTCGATGTCGGTCGACCACGACCGCAGCATGGTCTCGCACGGGCACCCGGCGCCGGTGTCGGCGAGCGAGCTCATCGGCACCCCGCCGCGCTCGCGGGCCGTCATGGTCGACCTCGCGGAAGACGAGGCCTTCGGGGGCTCGTCGCCGACATGGGTCGACGTCGCCCGCTCCCAGGGCGCGCTCGTCTTCGCCGACGTCGGGTGGGATCCGCACCAGCAGTGGCCGATTCACGTGCTCGAGCGCCTCGCGCGGGTCGACGTCTTCATGCCCAACGCGGTCGAGGCGATGGCCTACACCGGCACGACGTCGCCGCTCGAGGCCGTCTATGCACTCGCCGACCGCGTGCCCGTCGCCATCGTCACCGACGGCGCCAACGGGGCCCTCGGCATCGACGCGCGCACCGGCGAGGAGGCGCGCGTGCCGTCGTTGCGCGTGCACGAGGTCGACCCGACCGGCGCGGGCGACGTCTTCGGGGCGGCCCTGCTCGTCGGCACCCTCGCCGAGTGGCCGCTCGAGCAGCGGATGACCTTCGCGAGCCTGTGCGCCGGGCTCGCCCTGCAGCAGTACGGCGGCTCGCTCGCGGCCCCGGGCTGGGGCGACCTCTCCGACTGGTGGACGGCGCTCGTCGCCGACACGAGCAGCGACGCCTACCACCGCTCCCTGCGGCGCCGCTTCGCGTTCCTCGACGACATCGTGCCGCGCGTGCCCGTCAGCGCCTGCCGGCGCGCGAGCGCGACGATCGCCCGCCGGGCCGACGTGCCGGCTCTCGACTGAGCGCTCGCCCGAGGCGGCGGGCCACGACGACGGCCCCGGGGCGGTATGCCGTCCGGGGCGGTATGCCGTCCGGGGCAGTATGCCGTCCACGGGAACTAGGGTGGTGGCCGCGCAACGCACCCCCTCCCGGATGAGAGACATGACCTCAGAGCACCAGCCCCCGACCCTGCCCGCCGCTGTCGACCGGGCGCCCGGATCGCCGACGATGCAGGAGGCGATCCTGCGCCTCCAAGAGTTCTGGGCCAGCCGCGGCGCCCTCGTCATGCAGCCGTTCAACACCGAGGTGGGCGCCGGCACGGCGAACCCCGCCACCTCGCTGCGCGTCCTCGGCCCGGAGCCGTGGCAGGTCGCCTACGTCGAGCCGAGCGTGCGCCCCGACGATGCCCGCTATGGCGAGAACCCCAACCGCCTCCAGACGCACACGCAGTACCAGGTCATCCTCAAGCCGGCGCCGGACAACCCGCAGGAGATCTACCTCGAGAGCCTCGAGGCCCTCGGCATCGACACCCGCGCCCATGACATCCGCTTCATCGAGGACAACTGGGCCTCACCGGCGCTCGGCGCCTGGGGCCTCGGCTGGGAGGTCTGGCTCGACGGCCTCGAGATCACCCAGTTCACCTACTTCCAGCAGGCCGGCGGCCTCGTCCTCGACCCGATCGCGGTCGAGATCACCTACGGCCTCGAGCGCATCCTCATGGCGCTCGAGGACGTCCGGCACTTCTCGCAGATCCAGTACAACGACACCGTGACCTATGGCGAGGTCTTCGCCCAGGCCGAGTACGAGATGAGCCGCTACTACCTCGACGACGCCGACGTCGAGCTCAACCACCGCCTCTTCCAGCTGTACGCCGACGAGGCGCAGCGGATGCTCGACCGCAAGCTGCCGGTGCCGGCCTACAGCTACGTCCTCAAGTGCAGCCACACCTTCAACGTCCTCGACGCACGCGGGGCGATCAGCACGACCGAGCGAGCCCGTTCCTTCGGCCTCATGCGCCGCCTCACCCGCGCGGTGTCCGAGCTGTGGGTCGCCCGCCGCGAGGAGCTCGGCTTCCCCCTCGGCCAGTGGACCCCGCCGACACCTGCGAGCGCCGGACCGCTCCCCGAGGTCAGCGGGGCCCAGCCCCTCCTCATCGAGATCGGCGTCGAGGAGCTGCCGCACGTCGACGTGCGCCGCGCGACCGAGTCGGTGCGCGCGGCGGTCGAGGAGCGGCTCGCGGCCACCACGCTCGACCACGGTGCCGTCGCGGTCAGGGCAACCCCGCGTCGCATCGTCGTCACGGTCGAGGACGTGGCGCAGGCGGAGGCCGACTCGACCCTCACGGTCCGCGGTCCGCGCGCCTCCGCGGCATACGGCGACGACGGCGAGCCCTCCAAGGCTCTTCTCGGCTTCCTGCGCGGCCAGGGCAAGACGCCCGAGGACGTCACCCGTGTCGATGTCGACGGGGTCGACTACGTCGCGGTCGAGCGCTTCGTGCCGGGGCGCACGTCGCCGTCGATCGTCGCGGGCCTCGCCGACGCCGCCGTCCGCTCGCTCCACGCGGAGCGCAACATGCGCTGGGGCGACCCGGAGCTGTCCTACTCGCGCCCGGTGCGCTGGCTGCTCGTGCTCCTCGGCACGACCCACATCCCGGTCGCGGTCTCCGCGCTCGTGTCGGGCACCTCGACGCGGGTGCTCCGCTCGGCCGACGAGCCCGTCGTCGAGGTGGGCGACGCCCGCGGCTTCGGCGCGCTCCTCGCCGAGGCCGGCATCGTCCTCGACCGCGACGAGCGTCGCCAGCGTGTCGTCACGTTGGCGACCGCGCTCGCTGCCTCGGTGGGCGGCACGGTCGACGTCGACGGCGAGAGCGACCTCGTCGACGAGATCACTGACATCGTCGAGGACCCGCGCCCGATCCTCGGGTCGTTCGAGCAGCGCTTCCTCGACCTGCCGCCGCAGATCCTGCGCACCGTCATGCGCAAGCACCAGCGCTACCTCCCGGTCGTCGGCGACGACGGGCGCATGCTGCCGCACTTCATCACCTTCGCCAACGGCCCCCACGACACCGACCTCGTGCGCGCCGGCAACGAGTCCGTCATCCGGGCGCGCTACGAGGACGCCGCGTTCTTCTGGCGCGCCGACCTCGAGGTCTCCCCGGAGGAGTTCCGCAGCCGCCTCGGCGCCCTCACCTTCGAGGAGCGGCTCGGCTCCTTCGACGACCGCGTCAACCGGATCGCCGACCTCGCCGCGACGTTCACCGCCGCCTACGGCCTCGACGACAAGGACGCCGAGACGGTGCGCCGCGCCGCCGCGCTCGGCAAGTTCGACCTCGCGTCGCAGATGGTCGTCGAGCTGTCGAGCCTCGCTGGCACGATGGCGCAGGAGTATGCCGTCCGGTCCGGCGAGAGCCCGGCGGTCGCCCAGGCGCTCGCCGAGATGGAGATGCCGCGGTCGTCGGCGTCGGCGGAGCCGGCCAGCGTGCCGGGTGCCGTCCTGTCGCTCGCCGACCGCTTCGACCTGCTGACGAGCATGTATGCCGTCGGGTCCGTCCCGACCGGCACCTCCGACCCGTTCGGGGTGCGTCGGACGGCTCTCGGCCTGGTCCGCGTGCTGCGCGCCTTCCCGATGCTGTCGGCGGTCTCGGTGCGCGACGGCGTGCGCGCCGCTGCCGAGCGGCTGGCCGAGCAGGGCATCGAGACGAGCGCAGCGGTGCAGGAGCAGGCCATCGAGTTCGTGCGACAGCGCTACGAGCAGCAGCTGAGCGAGTCCGGACACCCCCACTCCGTCGTGCGCGCGGTCCTGCTGGCGGCGGACCGCCCGGCGCGTGCCGACGAGCTCGTCGCGGTGCTCACCGACGCGCTGGACGACGAGCAGGCCCGGTCGATCGTCGCGGCGCTGCAGCGCAGCATGCGGATCCTGCCGGCCGGGTTCAGCGCGGGGACGGGTGGCTCGCTGCCCGGGCTGCCCGACACCGCCGAGCCCGCCGAGCGAGAGCTCGAGGCCGTCGTCGCGGCGATCGAGAGCGCGATGGCCGGCCACGAGGGAGACCTCGCGCGGCTCTTCTCGGTCGGTGGTGCGCTGCCGGCCGCTGCCGAGCGCTTCTTCGACGAGATCCGGGTCATGCACGACGACCCCGCGATCCGGGCGTCGCGGCTCGGGCTGCTCGCCCGCGTCGCCGCGCTCGGCGGTAGCGAGGTCGACTGGCTCGCCCTCTGACGAGGCGCCGGGGCAGGGCCGGGCGCGCGGCCGGGCTCGGGTCGTGGCGCGGGGCGGCACCGGTCAGGATGGTGTCGTGACCGCGACACCCCCTGACCTGCCCGTCGACGTGCTGGCGCTGGCGGCGGTCGACCTGCGCGGGGCGCAGGTGCAGGACTGGAGCCAGGAGCGCGACGCCTTCTCCTGGACGCTGCTCGCCGGCGATGCCGACCGCGGGCACGAGCTCGTCGCCATCACCTACGTCGGAGCGGTCGTGCTGCACGTCAACCGGCGAGAGCTCGATGCCGCGGTTCGTGACGCGGCCGAGGTGGCGCAGTCGCAGGTGGTGCCCGCCGCGCAGGGAGGTTACGAGCACCACGTGACGTTGCGGGCGGCATACCGCCTCGTCGTGCGCTTCTGGAGCGTCGACCTGCGACGGATGCCCGCCCCCGACCACCTCCGCCGCCACCCCTGAAGACGAAGCCACCCAGCCCAATCGAAAGAGCACTTCGTCAGGTGCTTCACATTTCACACACCAGACGGATTGCTCTTTCGATCGGGAATTCGCACTCCGCACCCAATCGAAAGAGCACTCCGTCGGGTGCTCAACAACTCAAGCACCTGACGGACTGCTCTCTCGATCGGGGCGGTCAGTCGCCGGCGATGCCGGTGCGCTCGACGCCCTCGACGATCCAGCGCTGGAGGAAGAGGAACATCAGCAGCAGCGGCACGATCGCGACGAGCGCAGCCATGAAGAGCTGGCTGACCTGCACCGACTGGGCCGTGAGGAACGTCGACACGGCGATCTGCACCGTCCACGACTCCTGGTCGCGGCCGATGACGAGAGGCCAGAGGAAGGCGTTCCATGAGCCGATGAAGGTGATCGTGCCGATGGCGGCGACGAAGCCCATCGAGTTCGGCACGACGATGCGCCAGAACGTGCCCCAGTAGCCGAGGCCGTCGATGAAGGCTGCCTCCTCGATCTCCTTGGGGAAGCCGAGGAAGAACTGCCGGAAGAGGAACGTCGCGAGCGCCTGGAAGAGGCCGGGGATGATGAGCCCTCGCAACGTCGAGATCCACCCGAGGGTCGACACGAGCACGAAGCTCGGCACGAACGTCACGGCCGCGGGGATCAGCAGCGTCGCCGTGATCGCGTAGAAGACGACGTTGGACCAGCGGTAGGGGATGCGCGCGAGGCCGTAGCCCGCGAGGCCCGAGACGACGAGCACCGCGATGGTCTGCGTCACCGCGATGACCCCGGAGTTGAGCAGGCTGCGCGCCATCGGGATGGCCGGGTTGTCGAAGAGGCCGGTGAGGTTGGCGGTCTCCCACACCGGCGGCAGCCAGTGGAAGTCGGGGGAGCTGAGGTCCTGCTCGCGCATGAAGGCGCTGCGCACAAGCAGGTAGAACGGGACGAGGAAGAGCAAGGCCGCCACGAGCAGCGCTGTGTAACGGACGAGTCCGGTCAGCCGTGACTGCCGCCGGCTGCGCACGATCGCCATCAGTCGCCCCTGTCCCCGAGCCGCAGGAGGCGGCTTTGGCCCACCGCGACGATCGCGATGATGAGGGTGAGGATGACGGCGCCGGCCGAGCCGTGCCCGAAGTCCTGACCCGAGCCGAGCGCCGTGTAGTAGAGGTAGACGAGCGGCGGGCGCGCATACGGCGGATACGTGCCGAAGGTCGACAGGATGTTGTAGAACTCGTCGAACGCCTGGAAGGCGTTGATGAGCAGGAGCAGCAGCACCGCCGTCGACGTCGCTCGCAGCTGCGGAAGGGTGATGTGCCGCAACACCTTCCACCCCTCGGCGCCGTCGATCGCAGCGGCTTCATAGAGCGTCGGACTGATCCGTTGGATGCCGGCGAGGAAGAGGATCATGTAGAAGCCGATCTGCAGCCAGAGGCGGGCCGTCACGATGACGAGCCAGTACCACGGCGGCTGCGCGAGGCTGAGCCACGGCACGGAGTCGATGCCGAACCACCCGAGCACGGCGTTGGCCAGGCCCGACCGGATGCCGCTGAAGATCGACATCTTCCAGATGAGCGAGGCGACGACGTACGAGCACGCGACCGGCAGGAAGAAGACGGACCGGAAGAACGCCTGCATGACCGTCGTCCGCGCGACGAGCAGCGCGACCCCGAGCGAGGCGACGAAGGTGACCGGCACGATGAACGCGGCGAAGACGAGGAACGTCACGAGGCTGCTGCGGAACGCCGGGTCGCGCAGCATGTCGACGTAGTTCCCGAGGCCCACGAAGGTCGTCGGGGTGACGGTGTTGTAGGAGTCGAAGAACGACAGGTAGATCGACCAGGCGATCGGCACGTAGACGAAGACGACGAGCCCGATGACGAACGGGCCGACGAAGACCCAGAACCACACGTTGCGGTCCTGCCGCCCCCGGAGACGTCGACCCAGCGACGGGCGTGGCTGGGTCTGCGTTGACGCGGCGGTGCCGGTGCCAGCCTCCCGCGCACCACCCCCGCGGTATGCCGTCGGGCCGGCTGCCGCGCTCAGCCGAGGACCCGCTTCAGCTCGGGCTCGGCCACGGCCTTGACCTTGGCGATCTCGGCCATCGGGTCGGCGCCCTCCTTGACGATGCGGCTCATCGCGTCGCCGAACGCGGTGGCGCACTTGGGAGTCCAGAGGATCGGGCTCTGGGCGTGACCGACCTCGGTCGCAAGCTTGGCGGCTTCGGCGGCCGGGCCGTCCGTGAGGGTCGTCGCCTGGCTGATGAGGCTCGTCCGCGACGGGATGTGGAAGCCGTACGCTGTCGCGAAGTCGAGCTGGTAGGCGGTCTGGTCGACCCAGAGCCACTTGACGAACGTCTTCGCGGCCTCGACGTCCCTGCTCTTGGCGCTGACGCACGAGCCGTAGGCGCCGACCGGCACCGACTGCTTGCCGCTGCTGTCGTAGGCCGGCCACGCCATGACGCCGAAGTCGTCGCCGAGCCCCTTCTTGATGTCGGGGAAGGTCCAGAGGCCGGTGAACTGCATGGCCGTGAGCCCCGAGGTCAGGGCCGAGGCGTCGAACCAGTCCTTCGGCGCACCGAGCAGCACGGCCTTTGCGTCCCACAGCTCGCGCAGCTTGCCGAGCGCCGCTCCGGCCTTGGGGTCGTCGAAGCCGAACTGGTTGTCGGCGGTGAGGTAGTCGAAGCCGGCCGACCACAGCATCGGGCCGCCCATCAGGCCGGCGCCGCCGTCGTTGCCGAGGAAGAGGCCCTTGACGTTGCCCTGGGTCAGCTTCTTGGCCGCGGCGATGAGCTCGTCGATCGTCTGGGGCGGCGTGACGCCGACCTTGTCGAGCATCGATGTGCGGTAGACGAGCAGCTGCATGTCGACGACCTGCGGGACGGCATACACCTTGTCGTCGTAGGTCATCCTCGCGAGGATGCTCGGGTTGAAGTCGCTCTTGGCGTCGCCGAGCAGGTCGGTGAGGTCGACGACCTGGCCGCCCTTGATCATGTCGATGGTGGGGCCGTTGCCGTACTCGAAGACGTCGGGGCCGGCGTCGGTGAGCAGCGAGGCAGCGGTGGACTGGTCGTAGTCGCCGGGCTTCCAGCTCACCTTGACGGTCGCGTCCGTGTAGGCGGCGGCGTACTTCTCCACCGCCTGCTGCGTGCCGGCCTCGCCGTACTGGTGGTACCACTGGTTGATCGTGGCGCCGCTCCCGCCGCCGCTCGCGCCACCCGTGGCCGCCGGCTCGCGTCCGGTGTTGCTGCCGCACGCGGCGAGCACGCCGGTCGCGGCGGCTGCACCGCCGAGCGAGAGGAGCGACCGCCGGGTGAGCGGTGTTCTGAACACGTGGTGCGCCATGGTGACTCCCAGCTGGCTCGGCACCGACCCGGGTCGGTGGATCACAGAGGTCGCGATAGCGACATTCTCGGCATACCCGATGAAAGGGATCGTATGCCGTGGAAGGAGTCATCAGGAGGTTCCCGACGCCGAGCGCTTCGCCGCGGTCAGCGCCGTCAGCGCGGTCAGCGCGGTCAGCGCGGTCAGTGCGGTCAGCGCGGTCAGCAGAGCCGCTCGGCGAGCATGAGGAACCAGTGGCGGGAGAAGCAGCGGAGCTTCACGTGGTCGCCGTCGCGCCACTCCACCCACGTCGGCATGCCGCACTCGGGGCAGTAGAGCGCGCGGTGGTCCTCGTCGCGCAACGGCGCCGCGCGTGGCACCGGGGCGAGGTCGACAGCGCGGGGGCGTCCCTGATCCTGCGTGGCCATGGCGGTCCTCCGTCCTCGAGAGATGAAGGACAGAGACACGGGCCGGATCCGGTGATACCGGACGAGACCCGACTTCTCGGGTGCCAGGGAGCCCTCAGCCGAGGAAGGCGGTCTCGTCCCAGTCGCAGCCGCAGGAGCCGCGGAGCACGAGCCGGGTGGGCAGCACCTGCGGGTGTACGTCGAAGGTGCGGCCCGCGATGCGCTCGTGCAGGCGGATCGCCGCCCACCGGCCGAGCTCACGCATCGGCTGCTGCACGGTCGTCAGCCCGGGCGCGAGGTAGCGCGAGGTCATGATGTCGTCGAACCCGACGACCGCGATCTCACCCGGCACCGAGCGGCCCGCCCGGGCGAGCAGCACCATCGTGGCGAGCGCGAGCTCGTCGTTGGCGCAGACGAGCCCATCGATCGTCGTCCCGGCGGCCTCGACGGCCTCGATCGCGCCCAGCACGGCCCGGCCGTGGATCTCCTCGTAGCCGACCCGCACCGGAGGTGCGACCTGCGCGCCACGGCGGCGGGCAAGGGCGTGCTGGAAGCCGCGGTAGCGCTCGGAGATGTCGTGCGAGCCCTCCGGGTCGCCGACGAAGACGAGGGCGCGGCGCCCGTGGTCGAGCAGGTGGCGGGTGAGCTCCGCCGAGCTGATGAAGTTCTCGACCTGCACGGCGTCGCAGCCCTCGATCGCGTCGCGGGCCACGAGGACCGTCGGTGTCGAGCGGACGACCTGGCGCACCATCGCGTCGCTGATCGTGTCGTTGCCGATGACGATGCCGTCGATGCGCCCGAGGATCTTGCGCACCGCCGCGTCCTTGTCCTTGGACGCGTCGCACACGACGACCACCGTCGACTGCCCGTCGGCGGCCGCCGTCGACTCGAAGCCCGAGAGCAGCTCTGAGTAGTAGGGCCCGCGCAGGCCGGGCAGCACGAGGCCGAGCGTCTCGTGGGTGGGCCGGTCGACGGGCCGGCCGGCCCGCAGCGGCACGTACTCGAGCTCCTCCACCGCGCGCAGCACCCGCTGCCGGGTGCGCGCCGACGCCGGGGTCGAGCCGTTGAGCACGCGCGACACGGTGGCGATGGACACGCCGGCATGCTCGGCCACCGTGTAGATCGTGACCGGGCGCGCGTCGTCGTGCTCGAGGGACACCGGGGCTCCTTCTTCCGGGTCCACTGTGCACGGCACCGTGCCCGCCCACAAGGCGAACCGACGCGGGGTGGAGGGCAGCCTCCGTATGCCGTCAGAACGGGTTGGGGATCGCCTCCAGCAGGGTGCGGGTGTAGTCGTCCTGCGGGTCGCGGATCACGTCGAGGGTGGGTCCGTGCTCGACGACCTTGCCCCCGTTGAGGACGATGACCTCGTCGGAGAGCATGCGCGCGCTCAGCAGGTCGTGCGTGATGTAGAGGATGCCGACGTCGCTCTCCTTGACGAGGTCGCTCAGCAGCTCGAGTACCTCCGCGCGGATGGACACGTCGAGGCTCGAGATCGGCTCGTCGGCGACGATGATGTCGGGCTGCACGGCGAGCGCCTTGGCGATGATGACGCGCTGGCGCTGACCGCCGGACAGCTCGTAGCCGTAGCGGTTGACGAAGCGGTCGGCCGGTGTGAGGGCGACCCTCTCGAGCAGCTCGAGGACGCGCTCGCGCAGCTGCTCGCCTCGCAGCCCCTGGTAGTTGGCGAGGGGGCGCGAGAGCACGTAGCCGAGCCGCTTCGCGGGGTTGATCGAGCTGTAGGGGTCCTGGAACACCATCTGGACGTCGCTGCGGTAGTCGCGCAGAGCCCGCCCCTTGAACCCGGAGACGAGCTTGTCGCCCTGGGGGCCGTGGAAGACGATGCGCCCCTGCGACGGGCTCTCGACTCCGGTGATCATCTTGGCGAGCGTCGACTTGCCGCTGCCGCTCTGGCCCACGAGCGCGGTCACCTCGCCGCGTCGCAGCTCGAAGCTGACGTCGCTGACTGCCTCGGTGCGCGTCACGGTGAAGCCGCGCCGGCGCTCGAAGACCTTCGAGACGTGCTCGACCGAGAGGACGACCTCGTTGGTCAGGGCGCTGCGTGACTCGTCGCCGGTCTTGACGAACTGCGGGCCCACGAAGCCGCGCTTCGGCTCGCCGAACCGCTCCGCGCCGCCATCCCTCCGCTGGAGGGCGGCGACGTGACAGGCGGCCCGGCCGCCGTTCAGGGGCTCGAGCGGCGGCGTCTTCTCGAGGCAGAGGTCGATCCTCTCGGGGCACCGCGGGGCGAAGCTGCAGCCGACGATGTCGAGACTGAGGTCGGGCGGACGACCCGGCACGTAGGTGATCTTGACGGTCTCGGCGCGAGGGTCGCCGTAGGAGCCGAGCAGGCCCTTCGTGTAGGGGTGCAGCGGCTCGCGCAGCAGCGCGCCCGCGCTCTGGTCCTCGACGATGCGGCCGGCATACATGACGAGGATGCGGTCGGACAGGTCGAGGACGGTGCCGATGTCGTGGCTGATGAAGAGCACGGCGAAACCCTGCTCCGACTGGAGCCGCCGCACGTTCTCGAGGATCGAGTGCTGGACCACGACGTCGAGACCGGTCGTCGGCTCGTCGAGCAGGATGAACTTCGGGTCGAGCGCGAGGGCGAGCGCGAGGTTGACCCGCTGACGCATGCCGCCGGAGAGCTCGTGCGGGAAGGCCGTCATGAACTTCGGGTCGATGATGACCATGTCGAAGAGCTCGCGGACGCGTCGGGTCACGGCCTCGCCGCGCAGGCTGGAGTGGTGCTCGATGGCGTCGCGGAACTGGGCCTCGACGCGCACGACCGGGTTGAGGGAGTTCATGCTGCTCTGGAAGACCGTCGAGACGTCGCGCCAGCGCAGCGAGCGCAGGTCGTCCTCGTGCAGCGCGGTGATGTCGGTGCCGTCGAAGGTGATCGAGCCGCCGCTGATGCGCCCCGGCCGCTGGAGCAGACGAAGCAGGGCAGTCCCGAGCGTCGTCTTGCCCGAGCCGGACTCGCCGATGAGGCCGACGAACTCTCCGGGCTCGATGGCGAAGCTGACCTCCTGCACGGCGTCGAGCGGGCGCGAGGCCTTGGGCTCGTAGCGGACGCTGAGGTCGCGGACGTCGAGGAGTGTCATGCGTCCTCCCGGAGGTGGGGGTTGCTCAGGAGGTCGACCCCGAAGTTGATGAAGGTCATGGCGGTCATGAGGATCGCGAGGACGAGGCCGGGAACGAAGACCCACAGCCACAGGCCCTGCGCGATGGCCCCCTGGGCGTTGGACTGGTAGAGCATCGTGCCCCACGAGACGCTCTGGCTGTCGCCGAGGCCGAGGGCGGCGAGACCTGCCTCCGCGGCGATGGCGCCGGTCGCTGCGCCGACGAAGCTCGCCGCGACGAGCGAGGTCATGTTGGGCATGATCTCGCGGAAGACGATGCGCCAGGTCCCCTCACCGGAGAACTTGGCGGCCGTGACGAAGTCGCGGTTGCGCAGCGTGATGATCTGGGCCCGCTTGGCCCGCGCCGCGCCGGCCCACGAGGTGATCGAGATGACCCCGACGATGAGCCAGATGCCGCGCACCTCCGAGTAGGCGACGAGCGTGATGATGAGTGGCAGCGCCGGGATGACGAGGGCGACGTTCGTCACGAACGAGAGCAGATCGTCGAGGATCGTGCCCTCGGCGTAGCCCGAGATCATGCCGATGACGGTCGCGATCACCGTCGCGATGAGCCCGGCGAAGAGGCCGACGAGCAGCGAGATCCGCGCGCCGTAGATGAGCTGCGAGGCGATGTCCTGCCCGCTCGTCGTCGTGCCCAGCCAGTTCGTCGAGCTCGGCCCGGCCAGGGGGACGAAGGAGCTGTCGAGAGGGTCGTGCGGCGCGATGAGCGGGGCGAAGACGGCGACGACCACATAGACCGCCACGATCCCGATGCCCACCCGCGCCTTCTTGCTGCTCCAGACCACCTGCCACCACTGGTCGGGGCGGGTCGCGTCGCTCACCTGCTCGACGGCGAGGTCCTGCCGGGGCTCGCCCTCGGCCATGAAGTCCTCGCCCGGGGTGGGCAGCGGAGTCGTCTCGGTCGTCATCCTTCGGCCCTCCTGGCTCGGGGGTCGAGCACGCCGTAGAGCAGGTCTGCCGCGAGATTGGCGACGAGCACACCGGCCGTCGTCAGCAGCATGAGCGTCTGCAGCAGGGGATAGTCCTTGTTCTCGACGGCCTCACCCATGAGGCGGCCGAGGCCGGGATAGTCGAAGACCGTCTCGACGAGGATCGCGCCGCCGAGCACGCCGCCGAGGGCGAGCGCGAAGCCGGTGACACTCGGGAGCAGCGCGTTGCGGGCGGCATACTTCAGGGCGACGTGCCGGTCGGGGAGACCCTTGGCCTTGGCGAGGCGGATGTAGTCCTCACCGAGGTTCATGATCATCGTGTTGCGCATGCCGAGGATCCAGCCGATCGGCGTGACGATGAGCAGGGCGAGGGCCGGCAGGAACGAGTGCGAGACCGCCTCCTGGATGAACGGCCAGTTGAAGCCGGGCGTCGCCTCCTCGTAGCCGCCCGAGGTCGGGAACCAGCCGACGGTGTAGCCGAAGACGTAGAGCAGCAGCAGGCCGATCCAGAAGGGCTGCAGCGTGCCGAGGAAGGTGGAACCGAGGGTCACGACGGAGTCGAGGCGCGAGTTGCGGCGCCACGCGGCATACGCCCCGAGCACCACGCCGACGACGAACGACACGACCTGCGTGAAGACGACGAGCACGACCGTCCACCAGAAGGCCTGGCCGATCACCTCGGTCACCGAGTAGGGGTAGTACGTGTAGGACAGGCCGAAGTTGCCGTGGACCAGCTCGCCGAGGTAGGTGACGTACTGGTTCCACAGGGAGCCGTCGGGCGCGCCGAGCATCGCACGCATGGCCTTGACCTGGGCGGGGTCGAGAGCGGCGTCCTTGCCGGCCAGCCGCTTGACCATGATCTCTGCGGGGTCGCCGGGCTGCAGGCGCGGGATGAGGAAGTTGAGCGTCACGACCGCCCACAGCGTGGCGATGAAGAAGCCGAACTTCCTTGCGACATAAGTCATCTGGGCCTCCCTGACCCAGCCGGAGCGACTGCGGGAGCCGCTCCGGCGTATGGGCGGGTGGTCACTTCGGGGCAGTGAGGTGGGTCATCCACAGGAGCTTGTCGTCCTGCGGGTTGGCGTACGGGTCCTCCTCGCTCGGCCAGCCGACTGCCTTGTCCGTGCGGTAGAGGATGCGGGCGGGCGCGTAGATGAGCGAGGTGACGGGGTACTCCGTCATCATCGTCTCGACGAGGGGGGCCAGGTACTTCTTCTGTGCCTCTTTGTCGGTCTGGGCGGCGAGCTGGCTCACCGCGGCGTCGACGGCCGGGTCCTTGAAGCGCTGGACGTTGGGGAAGATGTCGGTCTTCGTCGGGATGCGCTTGCTCGACAGCTTGTCACCGAGGTTCTTCGCCAGCTCGCACCCGCCGTGCAGGTACTCGAGCAGCAGCTGGAAGTCGCCGGTCTTCTTCTGGCCGTCGATCGAGTCGGGGGCCGATGCGGTCACCTTGGCGTCGACCCCGGCGTCGTTGAGGCCCTTGACGACCACGTCGGCGATGGCCTGGTAGTCGATCCAGCCGGCCTGCACCGAGAAGTTGACCGCGAGCGGCGAGCCGTCGGGGTTGGTGCGCTTGCCGTCGGCGCCCTTCTTGTAGCCGGCAGCGTCGAGCAGCTGGTTGGCCTTGGCGACGTCGAAGGGCACGACGGTGTCCTTGCCCGCGTACTCCTCCGGAAGGAGGGACTCCATCGAGGGCAGCTTGAGGCCCGTCTGGCTCGCCGGCTTCATGACGCCGTAGGTCGCCTTGAGCGACATCTCCTCCTTGTTCATCGCGTAGGAGATGGCCTCACGGAACTTCGCGTCGCTGAACGGCGGCTTCTCGTCGTTGCCCGTGAGCACGGTCATGCCGTTCGGCGCGTAGTAGAAGTGGTTGTTCTTCGGGTCGGAGTCGACGAACGTCTTCTTCGGGTTGGGGATCTCGCCGAAGTAGGCGTCGAGCTGGCCGGAGCGCAGCTTGAGCGCGGCCTGCGCCGCGTCGTACTGCCCCTCGAGCACGAGCTTCTGCACCTTGATCTTGTCGGCCTGCCAGTAGTCGGCGCGCCGCTCGAGGACGAGCTGGCGGCCGTTGTAGCTCGCGACCTTGAAGGGGCCGGTCGAGACGGGCGCCTTGTCCACGTACTTCGTCGGGTCGCCGACCTTGGAGTAGACGTGCTCAGGAAGCATCTTCGTGCTGATGATGCCGTCGTACTTCGGGGCGGCGTTGCCCGAGAAGACGAAGACGACCTTGTTGCCCTCGGCCGTGACGGACGTGGCCGGCGCTCCGAAGGTGTCGTTCCAGACCCCCGCCTTGTCGAAGGCCGGGTACTGCTTCATGAGGTTGAAGGTGAAGGCGACGTCCTTCGCCGTGAACGGCGTGCCGTCGCTCCACTTCACGCCCTGGCGGATGTCGAGGGTCAGCTTCTCGCCCCCCTCCCACGTCGCCTTCTCGGCGAGCCACGGCGTCTCCTCGCAGGTGAGGCTGTTGCGCACGATGAGCGGCTCGTAGAGCCACGTGCCGGTCAGCGGCTTGGGCGAGTTGGGGTTGTAGTTGACGAGCCCGCCGACGGCCGCGTCGGCCTCGGAGGGGAACGTCAGCTGGGCGATCATGCCGTCCGCCGAGGCGGCGCCGTTCTTCTGCGCCGCGCTTCCGGCGCAGGCGCTCAGGCCGAGTGCCATGGCGACAGTGAGGACCAGAGTGGTGGATCGAGTGCGCATCGTTGCGACCTCCCATGGGGTGACTGGGGGCCAACGTAACCGCCGGAAGGGGCCTGTCAAC
Source organism: Humibacillus xanthopallidus (assembly GCF_006716675.1). Taxonomy (GTDB): domain Bacteria; phylum Actinomycetota; class Actinomycetes; order Actinomycetales; family Dermatophilaceae; genus Humibacillus; species Humibacillus xanthopallidus_B. The sequence continues at coordinate 1,729,199 of NZ_VFPM01000001.1, forward strand.
GGCTTGGAAAGCATGTAACTACTTTCATGGCCCAGCCACGCGGGGAATCGGCTTTCATTTGTTTTCAAGGGGATTCGAGACATCGAAAGCGAAGCGCTCCTGATAGGAAAGACGGGTGCTCGACGAAGAAGCCGTCCTGACCGCGCTGTCCCGCCAGCTGCTCACCAGCCCCGGTGGCGTGACGGCAGAGGTGCTGCACCACGGTGCACTCCACCGTCTCGAGGCCTTCGGCCTCAGCCTCCTGCTCGCGCCGGCCACCGTCGCCGAGGCGGGTCTGAGCAACGTGCACCTGCGCGTCCACCGGCCGGGCGGCATCCGTCGGCGCCCCCTGCTGGGGCCGGGCAGCGGCTCCTCGGTGCGGCTCGGTGACCGGGAGGTCGTCGTCGAGGGCGCCCACGACGGGGTCGACTACCGGCTTGCCCTGCGTCTGGGCACCGAGCACGCCACGTGGCACTGGCTGCTCGAGGTGACCAACACGAGTGCGGCACCGGTCACCGTCGACGCCGTCCTCACCCACGACCCGGCCCTGGCCCCGATGGGCGCCGTGCGCACCAACGAGTACTACGTGAGCCAGTACCTCGACCTGTCGCCCGTGCAGACGGCCGACCAGGGCGTGGCCGTGGCCGTGCGCCAGAACATGCCCGGTGAGCGCGCTCCCTGGCTGATGATCGGAGCGATCGGTGGCGGTGAGTCGTGGGCGACCGATGCGCTGCAGCTCGTCGAGCGCACGGCCGGCGGGGTCAGGTGGAGCGGCCTCGAGCGCCCGTCGCTGCCGAGCCGGCGCCTCCAGCACGAGCACTCCCTCGTCGCCGTGCAGGACCAGCCGACCGAGCTCGCGCCCGGGCAGACGCACCTCACGGGCTTCTGGGGGATCGTGCTGCCCGACCACCCCGAGGCCACGTCGGACGCCGACGCCCGGTGGGCCGCGGTGGCCCTGCACGACGCCCCGTCGACGAGCGAGGACGAGCCGCAGCTCGTCGGCACCGATGCGGGCACACTCTGGTCGTCTGCCGCCGCCCACCCGTCGGCGCCGCTCGACCGGGCCACGCTCGACCGGGCCGGGCTGCTCTCCGGTCGCACGCACATCGAGCGCGACGCCTCAGGCACCGAGGTCGCCTGGATGGTGAACGACGGCCAGTTCGTCACTGCAGCAAAGGATCTCGCCGTCCTGCGCCCTCACGGCCACATCCTGCGCACTGGAGAAACGCTCACCCCCGACTCGCGCGGACTCACCTCGACGGTGTGGATGGCCGGCACCTTCCACTCCCAGATCACCCGCGGACACGTCGGCCGCGACCCGGTCGCGACCGGGCGGCGCACCTACCTCGGGCTCCAGCGCGCCCACGGCGTGCGCGTCTTCGTCGAGGACGACGCCGCAGGCTGGCAGCTGCTCGAGTGCCCGAGCGCGTGGTTCCTCGGCCTCGACCACTGCCGATGGTGGTATGCCGCCGCGTCAGGTCCCGCGGTCGAGGTCACCTCCAGCGCGCCCGCCGACGAGCACATGCTCGGCCTGCGCATCACCCAGCACGGCGGAGCAGCCCGCCGCCTCCTGCTGGCCTGGCAGGTGGCCGACGACCTCGGAGAGCCGCCGGCCGTGGCGGTCGGCGAGCAGGCCGCGCACCTGCGAACGGCCGACGCCCCGCACGACTGGCGTCTCACGTGGTCGGCCCCCGGGGACGCCGAGGTCGGTGACGGCCGCCTCCAGGACGACGGCGTGTCACGCGGACCCGGCTGGCTCACCGTGCTGGTCGACCCCGTCGACGAGGTCGAGCTGACCCTGACCGCCGAGACGGGTCGCGGGCCGGACCGCCTCGGCGGCGACGAGGTGCTGCCGCGCTCGCCCGCTCTCGGCCGGGACTTCTGGCGCCGCACGGCCGGCGCCGTCTCGCTGACGAGCAGCACGGAGTCGCACCGGGCCCGAGCCGAGCAGCTGTCGGCGGCCCTGCCCTTCTTCGCACACAACGCCCTCGTCCACTACCTCTCGCCGCGCGGGCTCGAGCAGTTCTCCGGGGGCGCCTGGGGGACCCGCGACATCAGCCAGGGGCCGGTGGGCCTGCTCACGGCGCTCGGCGACCAGGCCTCGGTCCGCGATGTCCTCCTGCGTCTCTTCCGCGCCCAGAACGCCCGGGGCGACTGGCCGCAGGCCTTCGACTTCCTCCCACCCCTGGCGTCCGCGGGTCAGCAGGACTCGCACGGCGACGTCGTGTTCTGGCCGGTGCTCGCTGCGGGTGACTACCTGCGGACGACGCGTGACGCGAGCCTGCTCGACGAGCGACTGCCCTTCGTCGGCGACGACGGCCTGACGGTGGACGAGCCCGTCATCGAGCACCTGCGGCGTGCCGTCGCACGGATCACGGAGTGCACGGTTCCGGGGAGCCCGCTGCCCGCATACGGGCACGGCGACTGGAACGACTCGCTGCAGCCGGCCGACCCCGCCCTCGCGGCCCGGCTCGTGTCGACGTGGACCGCGGTGCTCCAGACCCAGGCGCTGCGCACGCTCGCGGAGGGCCTGCGCGCTGCGACCGACGGCGCGGCGGCGGACGGCTCAGCAACCGACGGCGCGGCGGCCGGCAGGCCGAGCGGCGCCGGGGGCGTCGCCGAGCTTGCCGACGACGCCGCCGCTCTCGCGGACCGCACCCACGAGGCGATCAGCGCACGTCTCGACGACGACCCCGTGCTGCCGGGCTACCTGCTCCACCACGACGACGGCACCGTCGAGCCGCTCGTGCACCCGCGCGACGAGCGCACTGGACTGGGCTACGGCGTGCTGCCGTGGATCCACGCCATCAGCGCCGACCTGCTGACCCCGGAGCAGGCCCGTCACCACCTCGACCTCATCGAGGAGCACCTCCTCGGCCCCGACGGCGCCCGGCTCTTCGACCGGCCGGTCGGCTATGTCGGTGGACCGATGACGATCTTCCAGCGGGCCGAGGCGAGCACCTTCTGGGGCCGCGAGATCGGGCTCATGTACGTCCACGCGCACCTGCGCTACGCCGAGGCCCTCGCGCGCGTCGGAGACGGAGACGCCCTCCTCACGGCCTTGGCGAAGGCGAGCCCTGTCGGCCTCGATTCGCTGGTGCCGCAGGCTCGCCCGCGTCAGACGAGCTGCTACTACTCCTCGTCCGACGGTGCGTTCTCCGACCGATACGACGCGCAGGAGCGATACGCCTCACTGCTCGCCGGGGACGTGCCGCTCGAGGGCGGCTGGCGCATCTACTCCTCCGGGCCGGGGCTCGTGCTCCGCCTCGTCACCGAGGTGCTCCTCGGCTTCCGCACCCGGGGCGAGCACATCGAGGTCGACCCCGTGCTGCCGCCGGGCAGCGAGCTCGTCGCCCACCTGCCCGTCGGTGGCCGGCCGGCCGTCGTGCGGTTCAGCGCCGGCACACTCGGCCACGGCGTACGTCGCATCACGGTGAGCGGGCGCGACCTGGAGCTGACCGCACTCACCAACCCCTACCGCCGCCCCGGGGTCGCCGTGCCGCGCGCGGCACTCGTCGGGGAGCACCCCCACCCCGACGGCCAGCCTGACCACTCGCCCGACCAACCCGTCGAGATCGCCGTGGAGACCCACTGACATGACGTCGCCCTCCGGCCCCTCCGAGCGGCCGTGGTTCGATGCCACGCTGCCCACCGAGACCCGCATCGACATCCTCATGGAGGCAATGACCCTGTCTGACAAGGTCGCCCAGACCCATCAGGTCGCCAACATCGACCCCGAGGCCGACGCCGATGCCCTGCGCGCCGGGCGCATCAGCTCGAGCCTCTACGCCTCGGGTGCCACCGCCGGCAACGAGCGTGACGCCGGGGTGCTCGTCGGCAACATCGACGCCGCGCAACGCCACGCCGTCGAGGGCAGCCGCCTCGGCATCCCGGTGCTCTTCGGCCGCGACGTCATCCACGGGCACCGCACGGTCGGCCCCATCCCGCTCGGCCTCGCTGCGTCGTTCGACCCCAGCCTCGCCGAGGAGGTCGCCGCCATCGCCGCGCGCGAGGCGGTGATCGACGGCGTGGCGTGGACGTTCGCCCCCATGGTCGACCTCTCCGAGGAGCCGCGGTGGGGCCGGGTCGCCGAGTCGCTCGGTGAGACCCCGGTGCTCTCGGGCCGGCTCGCCGCCGCGCTCGTGCGCGGCTTCCAGGGCGACGACGTCAGCGACCCCGACCGGCTCGCCGCGTGCGCCAAGCACTTCGTGGGCTACGGCCTCGCCGCCGGTGGGCGCGACTACGACACCGTCAGCGTCGGGGAGAACACCCTGCGCAACCTCCACCTGCGCCCCTTCAAGGCCGCCGTCGACGCCGGGGTCACGACCGTCATGGCGGCCTTCAACGACGTCGACGGCACGCCGATGCACGCCCACGAGCGCCTCATCCGCGACGTGCTCAAGGGCGAGTGGGGCTTCGACGGGGTCGTCGTCGCCGACTGGAACGGAGTCGGCCAGCTCGTCAACGCAGGCGTCGCGGCGGACCTGCGCGAGGCCGCCGCCCTCGCCATCCGGGCCGGCGTGGACCTCGACATGTGCAGCGGCGCCTACCTCGCGCACCTCGTGGAGCTCGTCGAGTCGGGTGAGGTCGACGTCGCGCTCGTCGACGACGCCGTGCGCCGGGTGCTGCGCCTCAAGCTCCGCCTCGGGCTCTTCGACCGCCCGTATGCCGTCCGCCCCGGCGCGTCGAACGCGCCGACCCCGGAGACCCGCGAGGTCGCCCTGCGGGCGGGGCAGGCAGCGCACGTGCTCGTCAAGAACGACGGAGTCCTCCCGCTCGACGCATCGGCCGGGTCGGCCGGGACGACGGGGTCGGCCGGGTCGACCGGGTCGACCGGGTCGGTCCTGCTGAGCGGCGCGTTCGTCGACGACGGCGACGCCCTTCTCGGCACCTGGGTGCTCGACGGGCGGCCCGAGGAGGTCGTGACACCGGGCGTGGCCCTGCGCGAGCGCCTCGGCGACCACGTCACCGTCGCCGACGGCCGCTTCTCCGACGTGACGCTCATGCAGGCGCGGGTCGCGGAGACGACGGTCCTGCTGCTCGGCGAGCACCGCTCCCGCTCCGGAGAGGCGCAGTCGGTCACCGACATCGGCCTGCCTCCGGGCCAGCTGGACGTGCTCCGTGCGGTCGCGGCGCTCGGCAAGCCGCTCGTGGCCGTCGTCTACACGGGGCGGCCGCTCGACCTCAGCGAGGTGCTCGACCTCGCGGGCGCGGTGCTCGTCGTGTGGCACCCGGGCACCGAGGCCGGCAACGCCCTCGCCGACGTCCTGCTCGGTGAGGTGGAGCCGCACGGTCGCCTGCCGATGACCTTCCCGCTCTCGACCGGGCACATCCCGACGAGCACGCACCAGCGGCCGACCGGCCGGCTCATCCGGGCCGACGTCGACCACCGGGAGGGCCGCTACATCGACGCCCTCACCTACTCGCGCCTGCCCTTCGGGTTCGGCCTGTCCTACACGACGGTCGAGTACTCCGCGCCCACCGTGTCGTCCCCGACGCTGGCGACGGACGGCTCGGTCACGGTGTCGGTCACCGTCACGAACACCGGCGATCGGCCGTGCCGCGAGGTCGTGCAGCTCTACTTACGCGACCCGGTGGCGGAGGTGACCCGTCCCCTGGTCGAGCTCACCGACTGGTCGCTCGTCGACCTCGAACCCGGCCAGGCGCGCGAGGTCACCTTCGACGTGCGGGCCGAGCAGGCGGCATACGCCGGCCGTGACCTGACGACCCGCGTCGACGAGGGCGAGATCGTCCTGCTGACAGGGCCCGACGCCGCCCACCTGGGCGCCGTCTCCGTGACGGTGAGGAGGAGCTCATGATCGAGATCACGCAGCGCGAGATCCGCATCGACGGTCGGCCGAGCATCGTCATGTCAGGCGAGGTGCACTACTTCCGTGTCGCGCGGGCGGAGTGGGGGCAGCGGCTCGACCTGCTCGTCGAGGCGGGGTGCGACACCGTCGCCTCCTACATCCCGTGGCTCTTCCACGAGCTGCCGGACGGCACGATCGACGTGACGGGAGCGACCCGCGACGAGCGTGACGTCGGCGCCTTCATCGACCTCGCCGCGGAGAAGGGGCTGCGCTTCCTCGCCCGCCCCGGCCCGTTCGTCATGGCCGAGCTGAAGAACGAGGGCATCCCGTTCCGCGTCTATCGCGACCACCCCGAGGTCGTGCCGGTGGGCTGGGACGGACGCCCCGCCACGTCGCGGACCGTCGACTACCTCGCGCCGGCGTTCGTCGCGGAGACCGGTCGGTGGTTCGACGCGATCATGCCGGTGCTGGCGCCGCGGCTGCAGCCTGCGGGCGGCCCGATCGTCGGCGTGCAGCTCGACAACGAGATCGGGATGCTCGCGTGGGTGACCAACTCGCCGGACCTCACCGATGGGCTGGTCGAAGCGTTCGGCGAATTCGTTCTCGAGCGTCATGGCTCGGGCTCGGGCTCGGGGTCGGGCACCGGCGTCGGGGCCCTGCCGTATGCCGTGTCGCCGGGTGAGGACGGATGGGCCGCCCTCGTGCGTTCACCGACGGAGGACGTGGCCGGCGCACTGCGGCTCGAGCTCGGGCTCTTCATGCGGCGGCGGTTCGCGGACTACGTCGCGCTGCTGCGGCGGATGTGCGAGGAGCGCGGCGTGGCCGGCGTGCCGTTCCTCATCAACATCCACGGCACCGAGGGCGGCAACGGAGCCCCCTTCCCGATCGGCATCAGCCAGCTCGTCGACACGTATGCCGGCATCCCGGGGATGGTGTCGGGCTCGGACCACTACCTCGGCGAGGCCACGCTGGGCACGATGACCGACCTCTACGTCATGAACGCCTTCATGGCCGCGGTGCACGATCAGGACCAGCCGCTCACCTCGCTTGAGTTCGAGGCGGGCTCGGGTGACTACGGCGGTGGGGCGGAGATGCAGTACGACCCCTCGACCGCGGACCTCAAGACGCGTCTCTGCCTCGCCCAGGGCAACCGGCTCATCAACTACTACCTCTTCGCCGGGGGCATCAATCCGCCGCTCGACGAGCGCGTCGGCGACGGCAACGACCGGCTCTCGTTCACCGGGGAGCGCCACGGCACAGCGGCGCCCGTGGGGCCCGAGGGCCAGCGAGGCTACGCCTACGAGGCGACTCGCAGCGCCGTGCTCGCCGTCAAGGCCAACGAGCCATGGCTCGCGCGGATGACCGAGGACCACGACGACGTGACACTGGGGCTCGTGCTGGACGCCTACATGACGGAGTACCACCACCCGGGGTCGTCGGTGATGACGGAGGTCGTCGACGACCTCACGGCGCACCGCGGTGCCGGGGAGCGCAAGGCCCTCGCACGCTCGCTGCTGCTCGGCGGATTCCGTTTCGGCGCAACGCATCTGGAGCGGAATGATCCTCGTCCGGGCTCAACCGTGGTGCTCGGCGCTGGTCGTCATCTGTCGCGGGTGGTCCAGGAGCGCCTCATCGGGCACGTCGTCGCCGGCGGCAACCTTGTGCTCCTCGGGCCGCTGCCCGAGCGCGAGCTCGACGGGTCGCCGTGTCGGCTGCTTGCCGACGCGCTCGGTGTGACGGGAGGCGAGGTGCGACGCGACTCCGGACACTTCTTCCCGTCCCTCGTGGCACACGGCTGGGCGGCGCCCTGGCCCGAGACCCGGGCCGGCTGGGTGCAGTCGCTCACCCACAGCCGCGGCGACGTGGTCCTTACCGACGTCGACGGAGCGGTGTGCGGCGTCGATGTGCCGCTCGGAAAGGGGCGTGTCGTGGTGCTTGCTGCCCAGGTGCCCTCTGACGCAGGGTTCTTCTCCCGCGCGCTCGGGTCGCTCGGTGTGCGGCCCGGCCTGCGCCTGGAGACGCAGTGGCCCGGCGTCATTGCGACGACCACGAGCACCGACGACGGTCAGCGTGCGCTGCACCTCATCAACACGTCGGGCGCTTCGGCATCCGTGACGGTGGCGCTCGACGGAACGGCGATCGCTGGGGGCGTGACCCTGAGCGTGCCAGCGCGGTCGGGGCACATCCTGCCGCTCGGACTCTCGGTCGGCAGACGTCGGATCGACTGGGCCTCGGCCGAGATCGCCGGCGTCGGCGCTGACGGGGCGGTGCGGTTCCGGACCGGGCTGAACGCGGACGGTGGGACGACGGTCATCGTCGACGGGAGGCCTGGCGCACTCGACCCGGGGAAGCACGTCCGGCGCCCCTGACACCCACCATGAGCAGGGACGGCCGAGCCCCGTCGAGTCATCGCGATCGCCATTCTTCCCTCGGCCTCCGGGAACACCGGTAGCCCCTTCCGCCCAGAAAGGGCGCGGAGGCGGCGGGTGCTGCCTGCAGACTCGGGCGTCCATTGAGCGGCCAGGCCATCTCATTGGATGGCTTGCACTGTTAGGGACGGCCTGACGCCTGATGTGCACGTAAGGTTCGAGGACCGCTGGACCTCGGCGCCGTGCCGAGGTCCAGCCCAAAGTGGCGCGCGCTGGTTCACGGCGGCCTGAGCCACGTCCGACTCGCAATCGAACTCCAGGGGACATCTTGAGTTTCAGCGCCGCTCGCCTGACATGCTTTGCCCTGCTCTCGGCACTGGAGGAAGACCTTCGCGCCGAGATAGAGGCTGTCGCCCCAGACCTAGACATTGTCGAGAGCTTCGGCCCCGATCGAGCTGAGCAAATTAGGCGGCGCCGAGCCCGCGACCATGGACGTCCGCAATCGGATTCGCTTGTGACGCTGTTGCCTTACCTTGACTTTGCAGACGCGTTCACCATCTTGAACAAGCAGTACAACAAGCTTTCGGAATCCCTGAAGGTCCTTTTGGACGAGTTGAAGCCTTACAACGGGCAACTCTTCGCTGCCCGAAACCGGGTAGCGCACTCGCGTCCGATGGAAATCGACGACCTTCCAAATGTAATTGATGCCACACGCGCATTGATTCATAAGCGCGGCGATCACTTTCCAAGCCTAACCGCAACGCATGATCGGATCGCTCAAGACCCCTCGCATGTCCTCGCGCTTACGGTCGACCTAATCGCAGATCCGGACCGAGCTCCCCAGAACAACCTTCCAGTACCCGACTTCGATGAGACTGGGTTCTTCGGCCGCCGCGCCCAGGTCGACCGCGTTAAGAAGGCTGTCAAAGGTGCGTACCCCGTAGTATCGATTCTCGGGGACGGCGGCTTGGGTAAAACGGCCCTTGCACTCAAGGTGGCCTACGAACTTCTTGACGACCACAAACAGTCCTTCGATGCGTTCGTTTGGGTCACGGCTAAAGCCACCGTCCTGACCGTGAACGAAATTCGTCGCATAAATGACGCGGTGCAAGACTCGCTTGGACTCTTCACCCTTGCCGCTGCAGAACTTGGAGGAGATTCCAGTGCCGATCCCACCCAAGAGCTGCTCAGCTACCTAGAAACCTTCAAAGTACTTCTGATCCTAGACAATATGGAAACCGTCCTGGACCAGCGGCTCCGCGACTTCCTTCTGGATCTTCCTATGGGAAGTAAGGTGATGATTACCAGTCGCATCGGCCTAGGTATTGAAAACCCGGTGCAGCTCGCGCCGCTTACGGCTGACGAGTCTGCTAACCTCCTGCGTGCTGTCTCACGTGTCCGACAGGTCCCCGCCCTGACATCGCTCACGCAGACCCAGGTCCAGTCTTTGGCCGGAGCGATGTCAGGGCATCCTGCTTATATCAAATGGTTCGTCTCGGGAGTTCAGGCAGGACGACGGCCCGAGGAACTGCTGTCAAACAATGAACTTCTCCTCGACTTCTGCATGTCAAATGTGTACGAATATCTTGACGAAAGTCCCAAGGCAGTTCTCCGGTCTATGCAATCCCTACCCGGGGCCAAAACCCAAGCCGAACTTGCGTTCGTTAACCAGTGCAATTCCAGCGACATTCAGGCCGCGCTGCTCGCGCTGATCACCACCAACTTCGTCCAAATGCAAAGCCTTTCGCCATCGCAGGTTCTCGAAACCACCTATCAACTTAGCGATTTTGGAAGGCAGTACCTAGACAAGGCTCATCCTGTCTCCCCGGCGGAACACGCATGGCTTGTGGCCCGGCACGGCGAACTGAGCGCCCTGGGGGACACCCTGCGTGCCGAGAATTCCGCGTCCCCTTTCGATCCGTACACGGTTGACGTTCGAAGCACTGGCGACTTTCATGTAGCCAAGCTGCTGCGCGACGCAATGCAGGCGGTACATGGAGGCGACGGCGAGGCAGCCCTGGCACTATGCAAAGAAGCTCAAGGTTTGTCTCCGACGTACCATGAGGCGTGGCGTGTTGAGGCCCTCGTTCACGATCTACGCGGCGATTTCCCCTCCGCGGCGCTGGCGTACGACCGTGCTGTCGAATTGGCCCCTGACGCGGCCCCGCTCAATTACTTTTACGGCATCTATTTGTCCACCCACGGTGCCAACCCAAAGCAAGGGCTGCGTCGCCTGCAGAAAGCTATGCAGGAGACCGGATCAGACAGCGCGGTGCTCGCCCAGATCGCCCGCACTCACACTCTTCTCGCCGACTGGTCCTCCGCAATCTCTACGGCGACACATGCGGCTCGGACGGGCCGATTGCAGCCAAGAGAGACCTCGGAGGCCCTGCTCTGGGGCCTCCGAGCTGCAGCTGTGGGAGCGCAAACACTGGCCGAAGCGGGCGCCCACGCGCAATCCCTTGAACTCATCGAGGAGTCGCTCCCCGTGTGTGCTGCCGTCGCATCAGACTTTCCCTTGGGAATCGCTTTCGATCGGATTTTGCAGCTCATAGAGGTATGTGAGGGAATCGCGAGGGAGGCATCCGATGACTTCGTGGCGCGCAAGTCGGCGCAGTTCGAAGGAGCGTTAGACGCAATCCACTTGGAGCGAGGGCCGCATGATTCGGGTAGACGCATAGGTAGAATCACGACTCTGTTCCCGGAGAAGTATTTTGGATTCATCAAATGCGGTAAGACAGATTACTTCTTTCACGGCCGCGCGCTCCCAAGCGCTGATGTCTGGGATGTCTTGGTTGAGGGAACCCCGGTCGCGTTCCGACCCATTGACGATCATCCAAGGGGCGCCCGTGCCGGCGAGCCTGTACCACTAACGTAGGCTTGCATTGCCTTGCGCGCGGCACGGTCGAAGGGCTCTACGAAACCGAAACACGTGCCTATTAGCCACACAACGGGGACGCAGACGGCCTCATGCCCGTCAAGTCTTGCATTCCGTGAGCTAGACGGGCCGTCGAGTGACTTTCCCTGTAGATGATGAACCGTCCTCTCTCATGGGCTGTAGCTGGGACGCCTCTAGTCGTTGCACGCAAACGCGGATCGTACGGCCTCGTCACCTCGATCGACCAAACCCAGAGCGCCAGCGCAACTCACGGTGAGCGCGTTGAAAGCGTTCGGGCGGGCCATCACTCCGGAGTGTCGTAGTTTGAGAAGATACGCCAGCGATTCCAGGCGTCTCCGTCCTGGGCGGCAGGGGCCATGTCTTGCACAACCTCGTAGTCCGCGTCGACAGCGTCGAGAAACGCCTTTGCCAAGAGTACGGCTGCGTAATTCTCACCGAAGTCGTAGACCTCACTCCACGAAGCAGACGGACTGACAATGTCGTTGGCCTCGTTGCGAAAGCGACCGTGCTCTGCGCCAGCAAGGATGGCGCCGGCGGGCACCCAAGAGTCTATGAGCTGGTCGAACTCCTCCGGGGACATTCGGACGGTCACGACGGCACGGCTGCGGCGGGGGAGATGTCTCATAGGGCCAGTCTGCTGTCCACAGGCCCTTGCCAGTGGGCGACGCGCCTGATCGACGGGAGTGCGAATGCGGCACGGGGCCAGCGTCCCTTCGGCGCCGAGTCCCCCGGCTGTCAGGGGCGAGGTGTGAGGATGTGGCATGCAAGAACTGACCTGGGGACTCGACGTCTCCACCGATAAGGCCGAGACTGCTGCCGTCGCCCTCGACTGGTCGATTCAGGGTGAAGCGCGCGTCGTCGAGGTCCGTCGCCCACTCCGGGCGGCAGAGATTGCGCCGCTCATCCACGAGCACAGAGTGTGCCGGTGGGCGGTCGACGTCCCGTTCGGGTGGCCCGACCTATTCGTCGCCCTCATGGCTAACCGGCACAGCGCGCCCTGCAGCGCACGAGATGCCGGCTGAGGCGGACTGGGAGAAGTGGCGAACCCGGCAGGTGGCACAACGACTCACCGACCGGTTCCTCACTGACGACAGCCGCATCAAGACACGCCCCCTGCCCGCCTCCTTTCAGTTGCTCGGTGCCACCGCCGCGATGTGGGTGCTGGTCGAGGCGCAGCCTGTGTCACTAGGCGTCCAGATCGAGTGGCCTGCTCGTAACACGAGGGGCAAGTGCATCGCGGGAGTGAAGGCAGGTCCAAAGGCTATTGCGTTGTGTTCCCGCGTCACTCCGCCGCATGCGACTGCGGCGATCGTCCCCGAGACTCCACCTCAGCCAGCAGGTGTCGCATTGACCACGAGGGTGACCACGAGGTAGCTCAGGCAACCCATCGCGGCCCAAACCATGAATCGATCCAGGAGCACCATGGGCCAGTACTTGCCGCGTGCGTGAGCGGCGGCAAGTCCACCGACTGTCGCAGGGAGGGCGACGAGCGCCGCGATCCAGGGGCCAAGGATGTAGAGACCTAGGACGACGACGAAGATGTCCAGAGTCCACCACCCGGAGCCATTACGTGGATTGGCTCCCGCCGAGATCGAATAAGCACAGAGCACGAGGGCCACGCCTGAGATCCAAGGTGCGCTGGTGTCCAGGCCCGGCGCCACGAAGGTCAGCAGGGTTCCAAAGTCCTTGGCCCATGGAAGGGTGCTGACAGCGGTCGCCACGCCGGCCACCGTTGTCGTCTTGACAAGGACGACGCCCATGGCCGTGGCGAGCAGCCACTCAGCCGTGCGCGAGGCTAGAAAGGGTTTGGCCGGCCGAGGGGATATAACAGCCTCGGTTTGCTCTGGACTCATCTTGAGCATCCCTTCTTCAGGTGTGGCTGCCGTGGTGGAACGTCGAAGGCGGGAGTCCAATAGGTGCGGGAATCGTCGTAGTGGCGGTGTGGTGGCTGATGACGGCGGGACGCGCGCTTTTCGACCCCGTTCGTTGGATCTGCGAACCTCATGGACGCCACTGCTCCATGCCGCGCCGACATCGGTCCGTCCGCACGTCTGCTGTCGGTGCCATGTCAGGTCGAGGTGGGAGCGCCGTAGGGCTAGCGCCATAGCGCCGAGATTGGTCGAATGCCTCACGGCGATGGCGAGCGATCTGTGGGATGAGTCTTTCCGCCGCGTAGGCCAAAGCCGCCGGCTTGGACATCCGTGGCCTTCCGCCATGATGCAGACTCCAACGTGGCGCGTGTCCGCCGCGCGCGAGGAGATGGTTGGCCCCGTGTGAGATGGCGGCTACTTCGCCGGATCTCGCGAACGACCTCACATTGCTCGAAGGAGCGTCCCTCTCTAGCCGGCGGCCGTCTGTGGTCCAGAGCGGTGCGACACGAGCGTTTTCAGGCATGCGCCATGCCGTTGGAACACGACAATGGTGCGGTGACCATCCAGATCGATCAATCCGGAACAGCGCACCGGCCGGACCCAGCCTCGTTCGCATCTTGGGCGAGCGACCAACGTGTATTCATCTCCTCGACGATGGGAGCTTTGACTCCGTTGCGGGGGGCGTTGGCGAACGCGATCGCAGACCTAGGCGCGTACCCGGTTTGGTTCGAGGATTTCGGTGGCCGTGACGACGATGCTGAGGTCGCCTACCTGGGTGAGGTTGCGACGAGCACCATCTACCTCGGAATCCTTGGACGCGACTATGGGCGCATCGACAAGGCGCAACGTCTGTCAGCGACCCACGCGGAGTACCGCGAAGCAGAACGTCTCGGCTTGCTCGTTTCGGTCTGGGTACAGCAGGAGGAAGACATGCTCGCCGACGAGTTCAACTTTCTGTCGGAGGTCCGCCTGTTTCACACCACGGGCTCGTTCAGTGACGAATCCGACCTTGTCTCTAAGGTCTCTCGTCGACTGGAGGCGATGTGCGCCGAGGCAGTTTCACCGTGGGCCAAGCTCGGTGACGCGGTGATCCGCGCGCGCGACATCACCGACGATGGTCGCCGTGTTGTTCTCCGGGCAGCTGTGCACTCGCGGGACGTTCTGGCGATCCTCGAGGGGCTGAGACCGACAAATTTCGGTGGCCGCGAGGTGCGGCTCACTTGGGCAGGACGATCAGTACCCGTCAGGGTCACCGATGTCACCACTACCACGACCGCCTCGCGGAGCACGGCGGTCGTCATCGAGATGCAGCGTGGAGACACGAGTTCGGGTGGCTCGCCCTTCGGCATGACCGCGAGCTTCAGCTTCGGAACGACGACGTACACCTCGGACGATCTGGCCGTCCTTGACATGCGGCGCCTGTTGTTTCAGGAGGAGCTCCCGAGCGGATTGCATACCTTCGGTGGCTCGATCCGTGACTTCACTGTCGACTTGCCGGGGCGGGCTGTTCCAATGGCGCTATACCAAGCCGTCTTCACACTCCTTGCCACCGAGGCCCTAGTTGAGTCTGGACGTGCCATGCACGTAGAGTCGGCTCAGATCTCACCGGTTGGTCCGGGCGGCCGGCGGATTCGGCTCGCCTGGGTGGGGCACACGGACCGCGGCGGGCGGCGGACGCGCGTGAGTCTCGATGGTGTGATGCCCGTCGACTCGTAGGAGTTCAAACGAGGGTGCGACTCTCCGCCACGTCGACATGCACATGAGGCGCGAGGCGCTGAGCGCTCAGAGCCGAGAGTTCGTGAACTACGTGTGCTTGAGTTCGCCGTGCCCGCCAGGACGCCTCGGCGACTACAGGCGGCTTTGCAACTCACGCACGAATTCCGTGGTCGCATGCTCGCGACCGCTGGGGTCTCTCGGGAACTCCACTGTTCCGCCAGGCACGTGGATGGCGTACTCGAAGCAACCATGGATATCCAGTCCGGATTCCACCCAACTGCGCTGGAAGATCCGAGCGTTGCGGACCTCAATTGACTCGACAGCCCGCACGGGATAGTGGTGGCCCAGGACTTTGGCGCCCTCGGGACGCCGGTCGTGTTCCAAGCTCCAGTGCGCCTCCGCACCGGGGTCTACGGTGACGACGACGATCCCAGTTTCATGTAGGGCGACAATCTGCCAGCGATTGTCGTCGAGCTGCAGGGTTACGAGGTGTTCGGGGGCCTCTCCGGTGAGGGCAATCAGTGTCATGATTGCGTCGCGCGGCGGCGCGCTGCCACGGTCTCTAAGACTTGGCAGCATCCGCTTGAGAGCCTCTTGGCTGATCTCCATGTGACACAGCATGGCCGAGCGCACCGACACTCCTAGTGAGCCCAGCCCGACCCTTATGGGCTCCTTCCCTCTCGTCCCCACAACGACGTCCGTCTTACCGCCGCGAAGCGGCAGTGTCCTACCGCCGCTATGGTGTGCCTGTGCCATCCATCGCGTTTCAGACGTGGTCTGGGCAGCGCGCGGCGCGACTCGCGCAGCTCACGGACGCCCACTCGATGGTGGGAGGCCCGGCGCCTGGGAGGCGAACACGCACCCAAGCCATCAACTGGGCGCTTGTCGTCATCCTGTCGTCTGAGTTGCAGGGGTTCTTCCGCGACCTACATGACGAAAGCGCCGAGTTCCTGGCACTACGCTTGGCGAGAGGCAACCAAAGCCACTTCACCTTAATGCGGAACAACTTCACCGCCAATCGCGAATTGGACAGGGTCAACCCGAAACCGGAGACCATCAAGGCGGACTTCGCCCGTCTCGGCGTAGACCTGTGGTCGGACATAGAAGCGCGGGTCCAGTCAGGTGCCCGATGGAGACAACAGCTGGACCGGTTAAATCAGGCGCGAAACGCCGTCGCCCACAACGATCCGGTTAGAGTGTCCAGACTGGTCGCGGCTGGTTATCCATTGAACCTGGCGACTGTCAATGCCTGGCGTGCGGCCTGCATAGGCGTTGCGAGAAATGCGGACAAGGTCGTAGGTGACCACATGATGAAAGCGACAGGAGTGCGTCCGTGGTGAGTGAGCAAGACGAACCGGGCGTGGGGGATCAAGTCCTCGTTCCGTGGGGCTTCGATGAGGTCGAAGGGGAGATCGTCGAGGTCTACAGCACAGGGTTGGGACCAAGGGCGACGGTAAGGCTTGTCGGCGAGCTTGACGGGCCTACCGTCGTCGTACCCCTTGACTCGCTTGTTGCAAGGACCGCCCACCGCGACGAGCCTGGTGGCGCCGCTGCCAGCGCGAGAGAGTACGAGGGTCTTGTCGACTCCGCGCTGAGGCGGGCGGCTGTGGAGTTCAACCTAGTCGGGCCCCGCCCCGGTGCGCCCGACACTGGCGTGGACTTCGAACTGTCGCTCGGCAAGCGTCGCCTCTTGGTCGAGGTGAAGCACTACGGTGGGAGCGGTCGTGTTTCCACGGATACTGTTCTGACGATTACCGGGCTCGCCAAGGGCGATGACGCGGCCCTCCTGGTAGCGAACGTTCCACTCGCTCCATCAGCGTTACATCGTCTGCAGCAGCTGGCTCAGGGCCGCACACGCGTGGGGTTCGCACAATGGCGTGGCACCGAGGACGACCCCGAACTTCGCGATGCTTTCGTGAGGCTCCTGTCGAATTGGTAGTGAGCGCAGCTATCTGGCGGCTTTGTGGGTGATCATTGAGTCCGCCTCCCGGTAGCGCTAGCAACGAGCGGGCGCTTCGCCATCCTCGGCGTAAGCTCGATCTCTCGCGAGGACGTTCACCCAAGATGGATCGGCACTCGCCAGGTGTTCTCGAATGGCCTTCGTGGTGCCACGAGTCTGCTCGGCCCAAGGTGGGTCACTTCGCCGCGTTGAGCCCGACACGTGGCACTGGATGGAGGCAGTTCTGAGCGACTTCCACTGCGGGTTTGCTCGAACTCACCTAGCGGCCGAGCGATCGGCAGCACGACGCCGATAACCTTCAACGCGGCGTGCGCAGGCATGGTTACGACGAGTCTGCTGCAGCAGTTCCTCATGACGCCGCTGCATCAGACGCTGCTCCTCCTCGCGCGACTTCGCGGTATCGCGAAGTCGCAGCTGCTCCACCTGCCAGATGCCCCAGCCGACGCCGCACAACGCTCCGAGGATTCCGACCACGCGGTCTGGGTGTACGGCCAACAGGCTCAACGCCGGCGCGCCCGAGAAGGCACTTGCGGCGAGAACACGACGAATACCCGACGACCAGTTCGCACTCGATTCCAGCGAAGCACGAAGGCCAACATTGGGCCGATCGCGGGCCCGGCGGATGCCAGCCACAGCCACGTCCCGGGTGCTTGCTCGGCCGCGTTCGTGGTCACGGCCGCGAGCATCAGCAGGAGGCAGAGCAACACACCGGTGGTGGTGATTGCTCTGACCAAACGTTCAGTGGTTGGTGCCCAGAGGATGTAGAGAAGTCGCCGCACGCCCTCATCGTTCACCACCGCGGTGACATTCACGGGTTGATGACGAGATTCACGGAGCACACGCCCTCCGTGACGTGAATACAGCGACGGGCGGCACCTGCAGGCAGCCCGATGCCTTCGGCACCGGCCGACGCATATATGGCGTATACATGCCCACGGCCGAGTGCAAGCCGCCGAGGGGCTCTCGGCGGAGCCAGTCACGCGATGGCGGGTCCATCCGACAGAGTCCACCATCAGGGCGACTGCAGTCCCGAGTGCAGTCGTTGCGTGGGTACCGCGATGGCACCAGAACGGGGCGGCGAAGGCGCACACCGACATAGGGCGGTGCCTGACGGGAGAGCTTCGCCTCAACAACTGCGAGGAGAGGACAGGGGCATGCGTCATCACATGGCGCGCGGGGTCAGAGCCGGCGGGAGCAACGAGGAGAACTCACACGATGTCCTGACGCGAGGTCAAGAAGGCAAGCCCTCGGTGTAGGCCTGAATGCACAGGTCGATCAGCGCGACGCGGCCGTTGACTACCTCGTCCAGATCGACGTCCGGGTACTCGTCGAACGTGCCAATGTCGGCTTCCACCTGAACCCAGAAGCGGGAGATACGCCGCAGGGTCTCGAGTGCCGCGACAAAGAGCTCCACATCCGGCTCAAGGTCGGGGTCGATCAGGTAGCGGTGCAGCTCGTGCGTGAGCTGATGCCTGTGTTGGTAGATCTCGTCCAAATGCGCGGCCTCCTCCTCGTCTAGCGCCTCCGAGTTCTGCAGCCACAGCAGCGACGACTGAAAGGCGCTCTTCGGAACCAGCGCCAGGACTTTGCGGCGATACGTGTCCTCGCCGTCGTCCGGTACCCACACGCCTCCGTGCACGTCGACATATCCGTAGAACGCCTTGACGTCGTCGATCACCACGCTCTTGAGCATCTCGTGGGTTAACTGGAACAGACCCGCGAACGCGAGAGTCGAGCGCACCCGAGCAGGGTCGAGTTTGGCCTCGAGCCGGGCCTCGTACGAAGATCCGTCCGTCACTGAGTCACCGTCTCATCCTGCGCAGACCATTCGGTGCATCTCGGCGCAGCAGACCCAGGAAATCCTGCTCGCAAGATCGCGGCGAGGGGCGCGTCTTATCGCCGCGTATGCGGGTCTGAAGGATGCTCAGTGAGTTCGTTCACTGAGACCTGAGAGGTCTACCTTGGACAGCTGTCCATGGGCCGTTCGCTCCCACCTCGTCCCACGCGCGTCCGTGAACGCGATGGCCACCCGAATATCTACCCGAGCGTCATCGGGGCGCGGTCTTGCTAGCAACTCTCCGACCCCCGCGCACTTGATCTCTCGATGGTGAGGTGTGGACCCAGTTGGCGAAAGCACGTGGAATCTCTGAGCGCCCAGCGCGTCTTCATTTTCACTGTATTGCACCTCAATGTCGTAGACGGGCACTGGCGATGCATTCTGCAACGCAAGGTTAGCCCGTAAGGACCGGCCGTCTGGGAGGGCCATCGCCACGTGCGGTTGGCTAGTCCACGAGACCCAAGAGGCCACAAGTTCCGCCTGTTGACGCTCGTCCGCCAAATCTCGAGCCGCTTCACGGTTCTGCTCGATGCCGTACAGGTCCCTCGCCGTGCGCCCAGCCCAGACCGCTGCCCCGACCGCCAATATGGTGGCCCCCGCCGTTATCCAGTCCGGTATGTCAGCCACGGAGGCACCCGTCCACAATGCAGTCATACCCCCTGAAGTTCATGCCTGAACCATAGGCGCACGGCACGCCTCTACAGGGCCGCGGACCAGGTCAGTGCTGGCACTTGGGTCGCGTGGCGAGTCCTACCGCCGCGTAGCGCGCTGGTGGACGAGCCTTCGACCTCCACAATGACGCACAAGAGGGCGGGGCCCCGAGGCCGTGAGGAGTCCGTCGGGGGTCAGCGCCACTGGCCCTTAGAGTCGCTCTGAACTCCTAAGACGGTGGGTGGCTACCGGAGCCAGGCACACGCCTCGCACTGCCCTTCCGCGCCGTGACGGTCGCTCCGGGGTCGGGCACCTGGGTCAAGGTGAGGTGCTGAATGTCAGAACCGAGAGCAACGAAATAGCCGATGGGCAACTGAACCGGTGTTTGATCGTCTCGGTGACGTGCGATCGGTGCCTTCAAAGCGACCCCCCGGGATGCCTCATCAACATCAAGCTGATAGCCGTGCAGGACGCCCTCAACGGTGGACCCGTCGCCTAACCGAATCTGCGCGACGGGAACGTGTCCAGGTGCTGTGCGCCCGAAGGTTGCCTTCATGATGCTCGGGGAGTAGCGCCGCTTCATTAGCCGGCGTGCTCCGGCGGCAGCCAGTAGGGCGAACAGAACCGACAAGACGAGCACGCCGATCGTCACGAGAGCGATGTAGCGCAGATCTTCGGGGGTCAGGGTGCCGGGAGGCTTCTGAACAGCGGTCAGCACTGCAAGGGCCGTTCCTGGAGCGAAGACAAAGCCCATTGTGAATGCTAAACCCGTGGTTCCGAGCCCTATGAATAACAGCTCAAGCACCTCGCCGACGGCGGACCGCCTATACGGCTCACGCCTCTCGCGCGTCAGCTCTAGGTAGAGGTAGCCGGGGACCATGGCTAGCGCGATGAGCAGCGCGGCCCCCGATGTCGGCATCAGTCGTCGCTGCCGCTCGAATCCGGCGCCTGGGCTCCGTGGTCCAAGCCTGCCAACATCGGCAGCTCGAAAGAGGCCGAGGGCTCGACGTACACGATCTCGGCAGACTTCTCGAAGGAGTGGCTGAGGTCGGCCCGTTCTTCTGCCACCTCGCGCTCTAGATTCGGCTGATCACTCATGTGACTCATTCTGGCAGGAACTCCTGACATCCGAAGGACTCGCTCGCCGACGCACCTTGCACGAGGACATCTACGTGCCCTCCGGGTCTGACCCCGGTCGTTGGTAGCAGACTCCTCCTGCGTTCAGTGTCTGGGCCGTCGAGGCAATCGACCGCTCGGTGCAAAGCTCGGAGAACGCGCTGCCCCTCCGCGACCACGGATGCAAGGTGGACGACCACTCTCCCCACTCTCGAGCCAAGCGCTCGATGGCCAGCCGCCAGTTACACCTTCTGGCGGACCCGGACGTGCTGCCTCCGGCCATTCGAGCAAGTCTGCATTCGGGGCACCTGTGGGATGTACTCCCTCAATCCGTGCTCAGGTGAACTGGCTACCGCACGTTCAAGGCAGTTGATCCAAACCGCATGCCCCTACGTCCTTCCGCCGCCTATCGCCCACCGCGGGGCCGGCGTACAGCGCCGGGAGTGGGGCCGGCTGGAGCACGCCGTGAGGGCCACCCGTCCGGCAGCGCCGAGAGCGCTGTTCAAGACCCTCACCGCGTGACGCCGTGAGCTGCTCACCTTCTGCCGGACCGGGGTCACGAACGCGCACGCCGGGGCGGCGACCCTGACCGCGAAAACCTTCAAAAGGCTCGGCGTGGGTACCGCAACCACGACAACTACCGATGCCGCATCATTGGCTGGGCGCCCAAGCCCGATCGCGGCGTGAACACCCAGACCACGCTCAAAGTTGAAGAGCCGCCAAAGGGCGGCGTGCGATCAGACATCATGCGTGACCACGGGGTCACCCTCCGGGCTTCGCTACAGACCTACACCGTCAGAAGCGCAGAACTTGTCGAGACTGCGTCGCAAGAGCAGGACGGACACGACGGCCGCCTCGGCGTGCTCGAACTTGAGCGTCTCGGCCACCGCGGCAATCAATCCCTGCCCAAGGGCCACCTCGCCATCACCAAGACGCGACTCGCCGGCCTCCGTGCAGAGGCGCTGACGCAGCGCTCGCTGGGCGTCGTTCCATTTGTCACGACCGAACCTTCTCAGACGACTTCGCCCAAGGCTGCCCATACCCAGCGCGTCCTCGCCAAGCAGCAGTAGCCCGAGCTCTTCGTAGAGCTCAGCGTCCGTCATCTGTTCATATCGAGCGACGTCGGAACTACTCATATGATTCTCCTTGCAGGGTTACGAGGTCGGATCTAACGATGAGAGCCGCCAGCGCGGACTCAATGACACGGTCTCGCGCCGCACACTCACGGGGAAGTTCGTCCCATAAAGGGCAATTCATGAACTCGTCCACGATCACATCCAAGCCGAGCGGTTGATCCGGCGCTGTCCAGGTATCCGCATCCGAAATGCCACACCGGCTGAGTGTCTCCACGAGGTCGTGAGCCCGGGCTGGGGATCCTTTGCCGAGTTCATAGGAGAGACGCAGCTCGGGGTTGTTCATTAGGCGCAACTCCTCCAAGAACCCAAGCAGTTCCGCCCGTCCCAAGCCCAGCATCTTGTCCAGCACACGAGCAGTCTCGTAATCGGACGCAGAGCGCATGCCGGAGTTCCAAGACCGGCTGTCGGCCAATGCAGCCCACGCCTCGTCGGACAAGGGTTCCGTGAGGTCGCCGGCGGCGTTCGCCACCCACAACAGCCCACGGAGTTCGTCCGCTCTCCTCTGGAACATTGGTTCAAAATCCGCCAAGCGGGCGATTCGCGCGCCGAGGGTTGGATGTGAAGACGGCGGACGAATGTACGGGTACTTACCAACGAAGTCTGCGGTGATCAGGCTAATCAGCGCTCCATCGATGGCCAGTCTGGTCCTCGACAGCGCGCATACCTTGGCGACGGGCCACGCGAAACTGTCCGCCTCGAGTTCCTGGACAGATCCTTCCTGCGGTTTCATGACGTGCTTGGCGCTCACGTGCCCCGCTTCGTGCGCAAGGGTGAAGAACAGAATGTAGGGCGTCAAGCGTTGATTGATCTTCTTTAGGCCGTGCGTGGCCGAAACCCCAAAGAAAACCTGCTGGAGCGCGTAGAAACGCAAGACGGCAAGGCAGGCGTTCCCCCCCGCATCGGTCGAGTCCTCCTCCAGGGCGCGAAGCGCATCGGCGAGCATGCTGCCCGAGGACATGAATGCCGAACTGATGGAGATGGTGGGCGGGTCAAGGGTCAGATTGGTCTGCGCGCAAGGGTCATCGGAGCTCGTGACCACGGCGATTGCGTTCGCGAGCGGTTGGCTCGCGATGGGCCCGTGAACCGTGACGGCCGCCTCGCGGACGACTTCTAACGCTGCAGGCAACATCATGCCTAGAACTTCGCTAGGTGCCGTGAAGATTAGCCGACGGCGCCCCCACCGTCGGCTTGCTGCGATCAGTTCTTTAGACCTCGGGTCTCTCGACAAGCTGTCGATCAATCCAGGCCAATCACCTTCGAGTTTCGAGACTCGTGGATCGACAGCTCTCTTGCGTTTCCACCACACTCCAACCTCCGCACACGAGTTCGGTCTTCAAGCCACCCAGGGCCTGAGAAGATCATGGGACAGTTGCGCCTCCTGCAACCGTGGGAGACCGACTCGTCTCAGGTGGTGAGCACCCGCATGTCAAGTCGTCAGACCTCTCCGGGGTTGAACCCCCCGCGCGCTCGCCTCAACATGGTGACGGGTAAGTGCACCAACTCAACGGGCGTCCGGTCACCGTGATCTCGACTCGGATGCGAGCGCGGTCAACCGCCGCCGGCAGGGGGGCGCCCATTTCGCCGTGTAAGGCGGCGAGCCCTGCTGATGATCAGGGCGCGCAGCGAGGGACGGTCCTTGACTTGTAGAAGTCGAACCTCACACCGCTCGAATCGGGGACAACGATGACCGGGTCTCGACCGCGACGCCATTCTTCCGGCGCTAGGATGTAGCGCCCGCCAGAGCGAATGAGAAGGCGAAGACCTGTGTAGCAGTACCGATACTGCGCCGAGTCATCGCTGATTTCTACACCCAGCGTGCCGGCACCGGTGATGTGGAGGTCCTTACTGCTCAGGAGCATCACTGCTGGTCGCCCTTGGAGATTCGCCGCAAGGTCCTGAGCCACTTGCATTCCGCGATAGGACGCGTAGCTGGAGACGGTCCAGAAGCCCAGAACCAAGATGAGCATGGTGACCATGGCACGGACGACACCTTGTGCGCTGGGACCGCCACCCCCTACCGCTGTGCGCTCGTCGCTCCGACGACTGAGCCACCAACCGCCGTAAGCCGCCACAATCGATCCGGACAGGAGAAGGACCGGGACGACCGGCCACGCCGTACGGAAAATGACTATGCCCGCCACGGCTGCGGCGCCCACTGCAACGGCGATCGCTCCCAGAACTAACAGTGGGAGGCCGATCACGAGGCTCTTCTGTTGTTGTCGAAGCACTTGGTGAACGACGAGTCCGAACAGCACCACCACCAACGCCATGGCGGCCGGCCAGTATGCAGAGCCCACGCTCCTCAACACGTAGTCCCTGAACGAGAGGTCGAGCACGTCCAACTCGATCCCGAAGTAGCTGAAAGTCGATGCAGCTCTGGCCCAGCCGAAGTAGAAGAGCAGCGCACCCACCAGACCTGTCAGGCCAGCCACTCTCGCAGCCGTCTCCAATGCCCGGCTCATGGCGGATTCGGGCCGCTGCTGCGACGTGTTTTGCTGTTTTGCCCGGGCGGCCCGTCTAGATGACGCGGGGAGGCGACCGCGAGCTACTCGGTCAGCGTCAGCGCGGCGCATTCGTCGAATCCTAAAGATCGAGCCCTTTCAGATGCCGTTCGTCCTGACGCAACGTAGCGCTCCCTCGCGTTGGCGATCACGGCCGAGTCGCTGCCCTGGTAGCTGTTCAGTAGGTCCCCTCCCGCGGTCGCGTAGTCGGCGAAGGCGGCCGCAAGTTCCGGGTAGCCAAGCGTCTCGAACTCGGTCGCCAACCGAGATGCTGTCTCGTTGATGGCGTCCTGAGTGGACGGATCCGGCCAACCGTCAGGCATGTGTGTGCGACTCACGGCCGCTGCCCTACACAGCTCATTGACGTCCACGGTTGTCGGCATGGGCTCAGGCGGGCCAGCGGCGCCCCCGTTTGGATCCGTATTCGCTGGCGCTGTGGCAGTGGGTTCAACCGGACCGCCGGCGCCGCCGTCAAGTTGCTCGCCATCGCCTTGTGGAGCCAGGCCACGCGAGGTTGTCGAACCGACTGTGGACCCAGTCTCAGCCGTCGATTCGCACGCGGCCCCCAGGAGGGCGACCGGGATCACGGCCATGCAGAACACGGCGGCACGCAACCATCGGATAGACATGACTGACTCCTATGGGCACCATTACCAACGTAACACCGAGTCCGTCGTGCGGTGCACGGAATCGATTCCCGGTGGACGCAATTCACGCACCACACCGAAGGGACCACCGGTGTGTACCGGCGCCGTCCAAATGAGAAGCGCCGCGCCTTGCCGCTTCTATCCTCCGCCCATGCCGTCCGCTGTCCACCGAGACCCAGTGCGTGTGCCTGTGATCGTCAGTCGCCCGACTCATCACTCCATGGCTTACAAGATGCGTCTATCCGCCGCCTGCGCGCGCGAGAACCGCAACGGGTCTAGCGTCTTCAAGTCCCAGACGCCCGGCCGCGTTGGCGGCGAGCGGGGTCTGGTCCGGTAGCCCGTCGCCGCGTGAGGTGACCCAATGTCCGTTCCCACGTCTCTCCTGCCATTCCAGCCCGCGACAATGTCGACGGCGCAACTGGCAGCGGTCTCCTACCTGGCCCGCTACGCCGGGCGCACCCACACCCTCTATGCCTTCCAACTCCGGG
The DNA here is from genome assembly GCF_006716675.1 of Humibacillus xanthopallidus. Lineage (GTDB taxonomy): Bacteria > Actinomycetota > Actinomycetes > Actinomycetales > Dermatophilaceae > Humibacillus > Humibacillus xanthopallidus_B. Next base: position 1,754,179 of record NZ_VFPM01000001.1, read on the forward strand.
AATGGTTCGCCTGGTGCGAGCGCAACGGGCTCGACGCCCTGACCGGAATCCAGCGAGCCCACGTCGAGCTCTACATCCGCCAACTCGGCGACCGGGGGCTGATGGATTCCTCCGTCGTCACGATGATGCACGCCATCCGCGGCTACTTCCGGTTCGCCCACATCGACGGACTCATCGCCGCCGACCCAGCCGTGTACGCCCGGCTGCCCAAGATCCATCGCGACGAGACCCGCACCCAGGGCCTTGACCGGCTCGAGCTGATCCGGTTCCTTCAGGTCGCCCAGACCATCACCGTCCACCACGGCGCCCTCGCCTACCTGCTCGGCATCAACGCCCTCCGAGCCTCCGAAGCCGCAGCCGTGCGGATCGAAGACTACGCCGACACCCTCCGCGGCCACCGCGTGCTGCACCTGGTCGGCAAGGGCAACAAGCCCGTGACCATGCCTGTCACCGTCCCCGTCCTGCGCGCACTCGAGGCATGCCGCGGCACTCGCACCAACGGCCCACTGGTGCTCCGACCGGTCTCCGGCAAACCGGTGGATCGACGCGACGTCTACCGAATGGTCGCGCGCATCGCAAAGAATGCCGGCATCCCGCGGCACATCAGTCCCCACTCACTACGGCACGCCGCCATCACCAACGCCCTCGACGCCGGCGTCCCGCTCCGCGACGCGCCGATCCTCGCCCGTCACGCCGACCCGCGAACCACCGAGCACTACGACCGCGCCCGAGGCAACCTTGACCGACACGGCGTCCACTTCCTCACCGCCTACGTGGCCGGGGTCTGACCTGCCGGGACGCCGTCTGCGTCAACTCCGCCCAGTTAGGGCGTGTGTGGCGGACCGCGGCCTACCGCCCAGTTGGACCCTCGCGACAACCGCGAGGGCAGGTGTCGCGCGGAAGCCTCCGTCTCCGGACAGATGCGCAGATCCCCGCTGCAGAAAGCTCGACCGGAAAGGTCCATAGGATCTCAACCCCGTGACACGAGACGCTCGCACGCTCGGCCCGCTGAATAATCGTTTCCATCCGTGCGCGGCCAAGTGGAGTCTGGGTGAAAGTGACGAGTGAGGCTGCTTGGACGGGTAGTCGTCATCGACCGGAACGCGGGCCATCCTTGTCGATCCTGTCGAGTGCCGCGCCAAGCCTCCGGTTAACGATGTCTCTGCCCTTTTCGATAGATGGCCCCACGGCCCACACGACCGTAACGAGTGTTCCAAGCACAATGGCAAGAACGGGCCGGTCGCTATGGGCAAGGTAGCCTCCAACAGCGATCCCGCCCAACGGTCCAGGCTTGGCCTTTGCGACAAGATTTATCAACGCCTCGTATCCGCTTGGAGGAGACCCAAGCACGGATACGGGGAGTTCAATTATGAGCTCCGCCAACGGTCGAACCTGGCGCCGCGCCGAGCTATGAACCCATCTGCGCTCACGCCTTTGTGAACTGATATACGTTTCAGCCGCGAATCGATCGACTACCGCTCGGAACCGATCCTCACCGGACCCATATCCCGGAAGATCGTTAGGGTACCAACCCGAACCGTGCGCGGCATCAAGCACAGACCATTCCTCGTTCAGCAGCACTGCACCGTAGGCGCCCGATACCGAGACTTCGCGCTGCCCCAATAACCGCTCGAGGACTTGCGCCGGGGTGAATTGGTAAACGGAGGGAGATTCCCCCACACGGCTACCACCCATGAATTCGATTTCGGCAGGCGCTAACGAGAAGCTGAGGGACTGAATAGCCCACATGCCACTCGGCAGCGCAGCTTCGGCCGTGGACTCCACAAACCACTGAGAATCTCGGAGGGCACGCGGTTGGTTGGAAGGCTCGGTCACCCTCGACAGGCTACGGCAGGAGTACTTGACTGTCAGTCAAGCGGGCGCTGGCGCGGGGAACCACGTCACGGCGGATGTTCAATGTAGCCAAGCGCATTATCGATAGGGACCGGAGTGGCACGGGCGGCATCGTCGGCCGGCTCTTGCAGCCTGTCTGGATCTCGACCGCCCTGCCCACCGGCGTCCCACCGAGCACTACGACCGCACCCGAGCAACCCACGCCAGCACGGCCTGCTCTGGCACAGTGGGAGCGCCGTCTCCGCCGATGGTCACGGTTCCCAACTATTCAGAATGCCGGACTCCCGCCCCGTTTGCGGCCCAACGAGGCGACTCGACACAGTGTTGCGAGGTGCTCGCAACGACGTCAGCTGCCGCGCTGGCTGTCTAGACGAACGCTTGCGAGGCCGTCGTCATGTTCATCGCTCGTGACCCCTTCCAACGCCTGTCGGGGCCTAAGGGCCAGAGATGGCTGACAGCCAGTCTGGGCGGAGGCGTCCTGTGGACAAGGGTCGTGGCCTGGAGGCGGGCCGCCAAGCTAGCGGCGAGGCGCGTGTCCCACTCACAGTCGCATCGATCACCGATCGCGAGAGGAACGTCCCATCCGGTAACGAGCCCGGCGGGCCCTGCGCCACCTTTGCAATGGGGACAGATCCACACGTTTCGACCGGTCGACCCATGGTGGCCCCCACACGTGAATCCAAAGGCTAAACCGGCGCGACTTCCTGCGGACAGAAGCCTGACCCCACGAGACTTCTACATCGACCAGAGCCAGGGGTGCATCCGTCCACGTGATGGAGATGGTGAGGGTGTCCCCGGGTTTGCACGTCACTAGGCGGTTGCCCAAGTTGTCGTTGGGCTGCTCTTCAGAGGTTATGTGGGCATCGCAGTTCACTCCGGTTACCCACACATCCACAGCCTGGCCAGTGCCCGCATTGACGAGAGTAATCCTGCCGGAGCCACCTTCGCCAAGAGGCCCGGCTCCTGCACCTCCCTGAGCGAAGACCCAGTAGGGCCGTGGCAGGTCTGCCCATCGGAGGGCGACGGCCAGCGCAGCGGCGAGCAGGGCAGCTAGCACGGCGCCGACTACTGCTGCCCAGAAGTTCGACTCGGTCCAGGTGGACGCGGTTACGAGCATGAACGCTTCATCCTTTTTGCTGTGGAGACTGCAACTTCACCGGCCACCTGCTGACGCATGTTCCCTGATGAGCACGCTGCATTCGCCATCGCCCAAGGTGCCCACCCTACAGCTCCTCGACCGGGTCTGGACGTCGCCCCATTCAATAGCACGGGTCATACCGCCGCGAAGCGGCAGGGTCCTTCCGCTGAATGCGACATAGATCATCGCGATCCGGCGGCCCTGCTCTTCGTGAGGCCTACGTCACTCGAAGCTCTCGCCTTTGGCGGCTCCACTCTTGACGATCGCGGTGGGACCTCGGAAAACATTCGGCGGTACCGACGTCGAAGTACGAGCGCTTGGAGGCTGCCGGAAAGGGAGTCGGTGCCGATTTCGACCCGCATCATACCAACCAGGTGGTCTACGGCGCTCGCGTGAAAATAGACAATGGGCGCGCGTTCCTCAGCGAGCTTCTGCATCTGGGCCTCGTCGGCCTGTGCCATATCCGCGATGTCCAGCGCAGTTCCAACCATCCTGCTGGCGTGTTCGGCTATTGGCTCTGTCCCTACCAAGGCGATCTCGCGCACGGAGACCTTCATCTCCCTCAGAGCCGTATGCATCCGGTCTCGCTCCTCCGGGTGGGTGGATCGTGTCTTCTCGTGGAGGCAAGCATGGAGCCATGGCCCGCAGGCTTCCAAGAACTCAGCCGTTGCGCGCACGAATGCCGCATACACCATCCTCCGCTCCTGCGCCCGCCAACTCCGCCTCGTGAACCAATAGGCCAGCAAGGCAGCGGCAAGCGCGCCGAGGAATGAGGCGACGAGATCGACGGGCAAAGATTCATACCCAGCAGGGGCGGCAGCGAAGTTCATGTCGCTTTGAGTGGCGAAGCGTTGGATCGGTTCCGAGCCGGACCGGACCTAAGACCTGATCGCGCAGGCGCCAGCGAGCCATGCGGACACAGTCCTTCCGCCGCGAAGCGGCAGTGTCCTTCCGCCGCGAAGCGGCAGTGTCCTTCCGCCGCGTGCAGACGCACGTGATGGAAGGGTCTAGCGTCGATGCGGTCCAGGTGCCCGGCCGCGTTGGCGGCGAGCGGGTCTGGTCCGGTAGCCAGTCGCCGCGTGAGGTGACTCCATGTCCGCTCCCACGACTCTTCTCCCGTTCCAGCCCGCGACGATGTCGACGGCCCAACTGGCCGCGGTGTCCTACCTGGCCCGGTACTCCGGGCGAACCCACGCCCTGTACGCCTTCCAGCTGCGGGAGTGGTTCGCCTGGTGTGACAGCAACGGGATCGACGCCCTGACCGGGGTGCAGCGAGCCCATGTCGAGCTCTACATCCGCCAGCTCGGCGACCGAGGGCTGATGGACTCCTCCGTCAACACGATGATGCACGCCGTCCGCGGCTACTTCCGCTTCGCCTACATCCGACGGCCTCATCACCGCCGACCCGGCCGTCTACGCCCGGCTTCCGAAGATCCACCGGGACGAGACCCGCACCCAAGGCCTGGACCGGCTCGAGCTGATCCGTTTCCTTCAGGTTGCCCCGACCATCACCGTCCACCACGGGGCCCTGGCGTACCTGCTCGGCATCAACGCCCTCCGGGCGTCAGAGGCTGCAGCGGTGCGGATCGAGGACTACGCCGACACGATGCGCGGCCACCGGGTCCTGCACCTGGTCGGCAAGGGCAACAAGCCCGCGACCATGCCCGTGACGGTCCCGGTCCTGCGCGTCTTGGAGGTGTGCCGCGGTCAGCGCGTCAGTGGGCCGCTGGTATTGCGGCCCGTCTCGGGGAAGCCGATCGACCGCCGTGATGTGTACCGGATGGTTGCCCGGATCGCGACAGCCGCTGGGATCCCGCGGCACATCAGCCCGCACTCGCTGCGGCACGCCGCCATCACTAACGCCCTCGACGCCGGTGTCCCGCTGCGGGACGCGCAGATCCTGGCCCGGCACGCCGACCCGCGCACCACCGAGCACTACGACCGTGCCCGAGGCAACCTCGACCGGCACGGCGTCCACTTCCTCACCGCCTACGTCGCCGGCGTCTGATCGGGCTGGGCTGAACCGCATCGATTCCGCCCAGTTAGGGCGTGTCCGGAACCTGCTGCCTACCGCCGCCTGTCGACCATCCTGACGCAGCGCTGTCGCGTGGCGCGAGGTCCCGATCGGGCCAGAAGGGGCAAGCCGTTGGGGCCGGCTTTGCAGCCCACCCCAACGGTCTTGAAAGTGTGTTACTTGTGGATGACGATGGATCCACCGCCAACGGTCTGTGGGGCTGCGCTGTCGAGGTCGTCTCCTGCGCCGAGGACGTTGTCGTAGACAACGGCGCCAGAGGCCAGGTTCCAGATCTTGATCCGGAACTTGTCGCTCCCGCCGCCACCGGCAAGTTGCCCATCGGTCGCGGTGAGGAGGAACCCAAACCCGGTCTCATTATTGACCGAGCCGGTGCCCTTGTATTGAGCCTTGGCCCCGGCGACGACCAGCCACTGGTAGGCGTCGCTGTGGAAGTTGAAGCCTGCCAGGCCGAACTGGAACTCGGTTTCTCCGGTCGGCACCGTCGCGCCCTTTTGATACTTGGACACGAACCCGAAGGTCGCCTTTCCGGTCAACGAGGGCTGAGTCACGTACGAGCCCGCCGCCGAGGTGATCCAGCCGCCGCCCGTGACGAACCCGGCGGTCGCGTCGTAGACGACGACCATCACCGAGTCAGTCCCGACGCCACCGTCCTTATCGGTGATCGTTGCTGTGATCGTGTACACCCCAGCCCCGCCGTACACCATGCTCTGGGTGCAGGTTCCGGACCCGGCGCTCTCTGTCACCACCGGAGCGGCGGATGTGCCGGTCCCGTCCCAGTTCACGCTGCAGGTGTGCGTGTCAGCGGTCCCGGGGTCGGTGAACGAAACCGTGAGCGGCACGGGCGAACCAAGCGGGTACAACGTCCCCGCGGCGGGGGAGGTGATGCTGACGGTCGGAGCCACGTTGAGAACGGTGAGGGCGAACGTCGCCGTCGCCGACTGGCCGATGGGATCGACGGCTGTGATCGTCACAGTCTGGCTGTCAGCCGGGCCGTCCGCGGGTGTGTAGCTCCAGGACCACGTGCCGTCCCCGTTGTCTACGACGGATCCGATGCTCGCCGTGAGCGTCACCGCCTGACTTTCAGGATCGTCGTATGTACCCGTGTTGGAGGCTGCGGATCCTTCGTTGACTTGCACCGTGGCGCTGTCCGCTTTGACGGTTGGCGGCAGGTTGGCCTGAAGGGGCTCGCCCTTGATGGTCAGGCCCGACACTCCCGATCCCGTGGGAATCGTGGTGAGGACCGCGCCGGAGGTGATGTCGACGCGGTGGATTTCTCCCGTGACGTACTCGGCGGTCCAGAATGAGGTGCGATCCGGATCGAGGTTGAGCGCGAACAACAACTGGTGTCCAGGGAGATATGTCTGGACGATGGCTCCAGCCGAGTCCAAGCGGACGACACGGTCCGTGTCCGCCACCAGCGCGCCGCCGTCACCCAGGTTGCGGATGGCGTACGCGTGGAGACCGGGAAGCCCGGTCGAGAAGTCCGCCATCTGGGTGCCAGTGCACACGTTGAACTGCTTCACCGTGTTCCCTTCGGAGGTGTACCGCATCGTGCACTGGTCGGCCATCAAGTCGATCCAGTCCACCCCCCGGTCCTCAACCGCAGGACTCCACGTGTTCTTGACGACGCCGGCAGCGTCGAGCTTGAGGAGCGCACCGCTGTCGACTCGGCCCACGAACGCTTCACCGGCGCTGTTGAACAAGGTCGACTCGACGTTGCCGCCGAAGTCGGTGGGCCCAAAGAAGTTCAGGAAGGTGCCCGAACTGTCGAACTTGGCGACCTTCCGAGCCCCGAAGGTGGTGGAGTAGAAGTTGCCCCCACTGTCGAATGTGCCGCCGGTCATCTCGCTTGAGGTGCCGGCATTGAGCGTTCCCTTGGACGTTCCGTCAGGGCCAAGCCACCGGACCGTACCTGTTCGGGTTCCAGCGAGAACATCCCCGTTCTGGAACGTGGTCACCGCGCCCGCCGGTGGGCTGAGCGCGATAAGTCCCGCGATCAATGCGGGCGAAGCGACAAGTCCAATCACGCGTCGTTTCATGACGCATCCCCTCAATCGAATGTGCGCGCCGGATGTGAACCAAGGCGTCGGCGTGCTCGACGCCTTGGTTCACGCTCCTACCACCCCGTTCCGGTGCGATAGGGACCAAAGGCCCTAAACCCGCTCGCCAGCGACAATTGCCGAACTGACCAAGGCTCAGCCCCCGCGGCAGCTCGTTCATGCGCGGGCTGTGCGAGCTGCGTCCTACCGCCGCCAGTCGACCAACCGAGGCCCCAAATCGATCTAGCAGCCGCCTGTCGGACGCGTCCCCACCGCAGGCCCGATCAGCGGTGATTGCGCTGATCAAGGCGATTGCCAGACGGCCACACGTAGGTGCCAGCCAGCGCAGACGGCCCGAAGGAGTCACCTCTCAGCGTCAGCGGGGGCCATCATGGCGTCGCGACCCACTGGAAAGAAGTCTCCCCAGCACTGGGCGATCTTGCCGTCGGCAAATCGGTAGATGACCAGCTCCTGTGTACTGATCCTCCGGCCCGTGGGAGCAATGCCGTCGAAGGGGCCGGTGTGCCTTTCCTGACCGATCAACCGTGCGGCGATCATGTCCTGCTCGACGACCAGGTCTTGCAGTTCCCAGCGGTAGTCGGGGAAGGCTGTGTGCACGGTCTTGAGCCTGTCGATGTAGCCGGCCAGCCCATCAGTGGCACCCGACCCACTCACCTGCTCGGAGACGAAGTCGCCGAGCAGGACAAAACGGTGCTCGTTGCAGCACGCGAGGTACTGCTCGTACAGGGCGACGATCTTGGCGCGCTCGAGTTCCATGGGCGCATAGTGACACGGCGCGGCGCTGGTGCATCACGCCCGCGACTTCAGGTCAAGAAGGTGACGAGTGCCCTCATCGCGGAATCTGACGGTCGCAATGGCGGGCGTTCACCCGCGCCCTGAGCGGCGACTCTGCCGGGCTTGCCTGCATTCGCTGTCCCACATCGACATACCGCCAGACGATGACCGACTCCACAATACGGTGCATCAAGGACAGAGCGTCCCCAGGCAGCGTGGTTCTGGTTCACCCCCTGTGGGGGAACCCGCAGGACTGGCGGTGGGTCGGTGAGCTCATCGAGGACGCCGGGGCCGAGGTGGTCGCGCCTGACCTTCCCTCTCACCGCTCTCCCGAGGCCGGCCTGCTCAAGGACGCCGACGAGGTCAGGGCCGTGATACGGGCCTGACTGCCTCACCTCACGAGCTCGTGGCCCGTTGTGTCGCGGTGCCACAGTCCGCCGCCGGCAACGCTTCAGGCGGCACGAAGTGCGCTCGCGAGCTTCCGGTGCAGCTCGGCGATGGTCGCGGCGGTGGAGGGGCCTTCTGCCTGGAGCTGGGGGTAGAGCTTGTTCGGCCACAGGGCCTGCACGCCACGGGTGGTGAACGTGCCGCCGATCAGGGGCCAATCGGCTTCCACGAAGCAGAGCACACCGTGCACCGGCACGTCGATGTCCAGCAAACCGCGCACGACCTCGACCTGCTTGAGCACTCCGTCGACGAGTCGGGTGCAGTCGCGAGAGCCCACGAGCAGTCGTTCAACGCGGGGCCGGAAAAGGCCGCCCTCGACCTTGAGGTGGGGACGTCCGCGGTACTTCTTGGCATCGATGACATAGACACCGCTGGCGGTCACTGCCAGGTGGTCGATGTTCGCCCTGGTTCTCGGGATCCGCCGGTCGTGCAGCAGCCGCAGCGTGTCTGAGGCAAGGCCTTCGAGGCCCTTGCCGAGTCGTTCCTCCCCAACTGCGCCGGTGTCCCAGGCGGTCGTTGACTGTCGCTCGCCGGAGAGAGCGAGAATCAGACCGCCGAGTTTCGGGTGGTTGGCTCGGATGCGTTCTTCACGCTTGGCCTCGCGCCGTTCGTACTCTCGGCGCGCTGACCCTCCTGGCGTTCCGGGCTCGACGACGTCCTCGACAGCGGGGTCGACGGCCTCCACGGAAGGGGTGTCGATCGGTGCGCTCGCGTCGTGGCTGACGCAGCGTACCGTCTTCGTCGTCCGTTCATAGATCGCTTCGGCCCTCGCGGGAAGGTGCAGGCCGCAGATCCGGCAGGAGCCGGCGTAACGCAGACGCATGCGCTTTTCGTCAATTCCCCCGTCCACCTATTCACCGTACGGGTGCACTCTCCCCAGAGGAGGGAGTCGACCGCGTACTGAAGTTGTGTCACTTCGCCGCCTGCGGGAACGTCCGAGGGACATCGACATTGAACTCCGCCGATGGCGTTCGAGCATCGGCCACGCCGGCCCTACTCGACCCTCATCGTGCGGGCCGCACCAGTCCAGGCGCGTGCGTCCTTAGTTGAGTCCAGCAGAGTGGTGTACGACGATCCCGGTGAGCGTGTCCTGCTGATGTAGGTGCGGTCACCGCTGTGATCCTTCGAGTGATCTCTCACAACCGACTCGAAGAAGGACACCGCGATGACCGCGAAGCCCATTATTGACCCTTCCGTCTTCCTGCATGAGCAGCTGGCCCAGGCCAGTCCCGACCTGATGCGGGAGCTGCTGTCCACGTTCATCGACGCCCTGCTCTCGGCGCAGGCCGACAGCGTGTGCGGCGCCGAGTACGGCACCCGCAGCGACGAGCGCATCAACCGGCGCAACGGCTACCGGCACCGTGATCTCGACACCCGCGCCGGCACGCTCGACATCGCGATCCCGAAGCTGCGCGAAGGGTCCTTCTTCCCGGACTGGCTGCTCGAGCGGCACCGCCGCGCTGAGGCGGCGCTGACGACGGTGGTCGCGACCTGCTACCTCCTCGGGGTCAGCACCCGCCGGATGGACAAGCTCGTCAAAACGCTCGGGATCACGGGCCTGTCCAAGTCGCAGGTGTCGGTGATGGCCAAGGACCTCGACGAGCAGGTCGCCGCGTTCCGCACCCGCCCACTGTCCGACGGGCCGTACACGTTCCTCGCGGCCGACGCGCTCACGATGAAGGTCCGCGAGGCCGGCCGCGTGGTGAAGGTGGCGGTCATGGTCGCGACCGGCGTCAACGCCGACGGGTACCGGGAGGTCCTCGGGATCCACACCGCCACAACAGAATCCGGTACCGGCTGGTTGGGCTTCTTCCGGGACCTGACCGCCCGCGGCTTGTCCGGGGTCGCCCTCGTCACCTCCGACGCGCACGCCGGGCTGGTCGAGGCCATCGGTGCGACCCTGCCGAACGCGTCCTGGCAGCGGTGCCGCACCCACTACGCCGCGAACCTCATGAGCGTGACCCCGAAGAGCCAGTGGGGCTGGGTCAAGGCGCTGCTGCACTCCGTGTACGACCAGCCCGACGCCGACGCGGTGCACGCTCAGTTCGACCGGGTCCTGGAAGGCCTGTACGAGAAGCTCCCGGTCGTGGCGGAGCACCTCGAGCTGGCCCGCGCCGACATCCTCGCGTTCACCGTGTTCCCGAAGGAGATCTGGCGTCAGGTCTGGTCGAACAACCCGAACGAGCGGCTCAACCGGGAGATCCGCCGCCGCACCGACGTCGTCGGCATCTTCCCGAACCGTGAGGCGATCATCCGCCTCGTCGGGGCCGTCCTCGCGGAGCAGCACGACGAGTGGGCCGAGCAACGCCGCTACCTCGGCCTCGAAGCCCTCAAGAACGCCCGCGCCGTCCTGACCGCCCGCACCACAGACGACCAGCCTGAGGAGGTGCCCACCGACCTGATCGCCGGCGCGATCACCTGCTAACCGAACCACCCCGACGGATCACCGTCGTACACCACCGATTGGGACTTGACCGCGTCCTTCAACTGTTCGCGGACCTTCCCCGACCGGTCCGACACAGCTGGTCGGCGTACGGTTGCTCGTGTCTGCACGTCTAACTACCAGGGGGGTCCGATGCGGTCGTTCGACGAACTGGCCACGCGGCTGCTCGGGAGCTGGGACCTCCAAGGCTCCCATCCGCTGCTGCCTGGTGACGACATCACCGGCCGGGCCACGTTCGAGTGGCTGGACGGGCACAAGTTCCTGATCTGGCGCTCGCAATACGACCATCCGCAGATCCCAGACGCGATGGCAGTCATCGGCTGGGCCGACGACCAGCTCCTCATGCACTACTTCGACTACCGCGGGGTACACCGGCTCTACGAGGTTGCCGTCGAGGGCAACCAGTGGCGGTTCTGGCGCGATGACGCAGGCTTCCAGCAGTCCTTCATCGCCAGATTTGACGATGAAGACACGATGAGCGGGCGAGGCCGAATGAACCGCGATGACGCCGGCTGGGAAGACGACCTGGCCATGACCTTCCGGCGCAGGACGGCAGGATGATCACGCTGATACAGAGACCGTGTCAGTGCGTCCTTCCGCCGCGAAGCGGCAGTGTCCTTCCGCCGCGAAGCGGCAGTGTCCTTCCGCCGCGAAGCGGCAGTGTCCTTCCGCCGCGAAGCGGCAGTGTCCTTCCGCCGCGAAGCGGCAGTGTCCTTCCGCCGCGAAGCGGCAGTGTCCTTCCGCCGCGAAGCGGCAGTGTCCTTCCGCCGCGAAGCGGCAGTGTCCTTCCGCCGCGAAGCGGCAGTGTCCTTCCGCCGCGATTCGCCCACCGTGGGGCCGGCGCCACAGCGCCGCGAGTTTCCTTGGGTAGAGGATGTCGGGTGTCTTCGTGTCAGCGGCGGACGGGGTAACGGAGGTGGAGGACCCGGTCGCCCTGGATGACGACCGAGGGGTCATCGAGGAGGTGCTGGCCGGTGATCCCGCCGAAGTACTTCTTGCCCTCGCCCATGACGACGGGGACGACGTCCATGGCGACTTCGTCGACCAGCCCGAGCTGGAGCGCCTGTCCGCCCACCTCACCGGCGCAGATGGCGACTACCCGGTCGCCGGCGCGGCGCTTGGACTCCTGAACTGCCTCGGTCACGTCCGAGAAGAAGGGGACGTCGGCCTCGGGGTGCCACCCTTCGGGCTTGGGCCGGTGCGACACCACGACGAGGTGCTCGCCTGCCGGCGGGTTGGCGTCCCAGCCGTTGGTGAGGTCGAACAGGCGCCGGCCCATGATCGTCGCGCCGATGCTGTCCCAGAAAGCGCGGGTGTACCCCGCAGAGGCGGTGCTCACGCGGAACTGGGCGTGCTGACGCTCACCGGCCTCGCCGGTGAGCGGCTGGTCACCGTTGAAGTACCACTCGAAGAGCGGACCCGGGTTGTCGTCCTGGCCGGCGATGAAGCCGTCGACCGACACCACTGCGTGCAGAACCACTGTTGCCATCCCTCGAGACTGGCAGACACGGATCGCCATGGTGCTCTCACTCAAAGCAGAGGGGCACCGGCCTACGGCGTCGTTGCGCCGCCAACCGACACGAGAGCCGCCCCAAGGTTTAGCGTCGTTGGACCCATCCGGCAGGCCGCGTCGACGGCGAGCGGGGGTCTGGCCCGCGTCCGGTCGCCGCGCGAGGTGACACTGTGCCCGCTCCGACGACTCTGCTTCCGTCCCCGCGACGCGCTGGCCGAGGCCCTGCCCGGCGGAGGGCTGGTGCAGACCACCCGCGACGGGATGACCCTGCGCCGGTTCCTGGCCAACCTGATCGAGGCGTACGCCGCCACACCGGGTGCGCCGACCTGCTCTGCCAGCAGGTCGACGGGAGTACCGGGGAGGGGGCTCCGCAGGACTGGCCCGTCCTATGACTCATGGCTGCTCGAGCCCGCGTACATGCGCCAGCAGCCCGGGCTGGCTTCGGCTTCGTCGCATCATCGCGAGCACCGGCGGCAGCACGGCGCTCAACCCCTGACCCGTCACGGGTCTTTCAGGCCTGCCCGCGAGTGGCGCGAGCGTCGATTCGTTGCGCGGTCACCCGAGCGTCGTCGCGGCTGAGGCCCAACTCCGCTGCTCGGGCGTCCAGCTCGCGGTCCCGCTGGTCCAAGGCACGTTCCCGAACGTCGCCGTCCACGTCTCGCTCGTCAGCAAGCTCATCACGCCCGTCACCAACGAAGTTGCGCTTCTCGGCGTCCCACTGGCGTTCTACGTCTTGCGATTGCGCAGCCCTCAGATCGCTCCCCTTCATGGCCCGAGGCCAAGTCGACTCTACGCCCGCGCCCGGGCCCCGCCCCGTGGAGAGGCTGTCGGGATAACGCTCGATGGTCGAACCGGAGCAAGGTGCGTCACGCGGGTTCGCGCTCTTGTCAGCGAGGCGGGCTCAAGGTGGTTGCGGCTGAGGTAAGTCCCGCCGACCGTGTTCTCGACCTCCCAACTCAGGGCGCTTGCCCGCGGCACCCTGGGGTCCTGTCGAGGGGCGTCACGCGAACGTCAAGGGCGCCGGAGACATCTCATGTGGAAGCGGGTGACGGCGGCGCTCTCGGTCTCCCTGATCAACGGCACAGCCGCATCGCGCAAGGACACGGAAGCCGGCCTTGGAATCCCACGCCAACGGTCACCAAGCGCGTTCATATAGCAGCGTCAGGACACCGTCAGCCGTGGTCGCTCCAGGACAACGGATGCACCGACCTGGACCTGGGTCAGCAGGGACCGCGCTGAATCATCTAGCCCGACACCACCCAGACCGCGAACGGCGGGCCCGGCATCGTCCTCGGCGGGCGTGTCGTGGCTGATGATGACACTCTGCGCGAGTCCGGGCTTCAAGACGCCTGATGCCACTGAGCCCTTCCCGTCCCCGCAGATGGGAAGGGCTCGGGTTCGATTGCCGCGTTCTCGCCTTAAAGGCGGCAGTCACCAAGGATTCCGCCATAGTTCCAGACTACGCCGAGCCCCATAACCATCATTACTGCCAGCTGAAAGGTCCGGCTGTAAAGTGATGAGCACCCGGCTTGAACACCGAGGGCAGACTCTTGCTGATACTTGTCTCCTCGGCTTCGAATTCGGTTTGACGCTGCGACGGTGTCATTCGATTCGACTTGTCGTTTGACTCGTCGTGTAGGTCCGTTTGACTCTCGGCCACAGCTTGCACCCCCCTGGGTTGCACTCTGATTGCATACCTACGCTGTCAGATTTCTGTGCCCGCCCCCAGTGTCGAAGGTCCCTACTCCCGAAGCATTCTCGCGTTTCGTCACGGGCAGCGACATACTTATGGACGGCGGTGGGACCACCTCCCGCTTCGACGACCCCTTCGCCGGCCGGCCCCCACCCCGAGGGCCGACGACATCCACTGAGGACGACGACCGATCGAGCGGCAGAGGTCGCACCGGCGGGACACGAACCGACCATGGATTATCTCCAAGGGCGAAAGGAGGGGCAGCGGTGGCTGTGCCAGGCGCGTTTAACCGCCGCCAGCCGGGCCACTGCCGCATCGCTCGACATGATCAGGCTGGACCAGTGCGCACTGCGTTCAGCGCCGGTGTTGGTCGACTGCAGATGCTCCAGCTCGCTCAGGCTTTCGGTCGCAGGAAGGGGTCGGTGATCTCGCGCAGTGCGGTCAGGGCCTCCTTGAGCTGAAGGGTTCGACGCGCACCAAGGTGAGCGCGCCACGCGGCCTCGACGTCGTGGAGAACCGGGAGGCTGATCTCGATCAGCTGCTGCCCACGGGGGGTGATGCTGACGAGCCGGGCCCGGGCATCCTGGGGGTCGATTGAGCGCTGGACGTATCCGGCGGCCTCGAGCTGGTCGATGATGGAACCGACCGTCTGCTTGGGCAGCTGAGCCGCTTCGGCGAGCTCGGCGAGCCGGGATCCTTCGGGGGAGATGCGTTGGAAGACCCGGGCTTGGTTGAGCGGTAGGTCGTGTCCGTGCGCCCGCAATGCCTCCATCACGCCGGACTCGAGGTACCGGTACGGGATGTAGAGCAAGAGCCCGAGGTTCGGGTCCGCGGGCGCTGAAGCGTCGTCCATGCTCCGATCCTTGCACAAGGACCGAGCATCGGACTATTTTGGTCCGAGGTTCGGCGTATCGAGAGGAGGCGAAGCATGGATGAGGACTACTGGTCAGCGGTCCGCGGCATGCGGCTCGGCATCGCGGACATGCTGCAGTCGTTGACCGCCGCAGAGTGGGACGAGCCGTCACTGTGCCGTGGATGGCGGGTCCGCGATGTCGCCGGTCACCTGGCCGTGGTGCCCGTCATCACCACATGGCAGATGATGAGGGTTGCTCCGCGGGCAGGTTTCGACCCGAATCGGATCAACACCGTCGTTGCTACCCGGGAGGGGTCCCGGCCGCCCGAGCAGATCCTCGCCTCGCTGCGGGAGCGCGCGGGGGCAAGGGGCACCGCGAGAATGCTGGCGTCGCGCAACGCCCTCTTCGACGTCATCGTGCACAGCCAGGACATCGCCATCCCACTCGGCCGGGACTTCTCGGTGCCTGTCCCTCTCGTCGACCGGGGGCTCCAGCGGGTGTGGGAGATGGGATGGCCCTTCCAGGCGCGCAAGAGGCTGGCGCGGTTCACCCTGCGCGCGACCGACACTGACTGGCGCGTCGGTGACGGCCCCGAGGTGAGCGGGCCGGCACTGGCACTGCTGCTCCTGCTCACCGGTCGTAAGGACGCCGCAACCGGACACCTGCACGGCCCTGGGCTCGCGTCTCTTGAGACCACTCCGTAGTCAGGCCAGCTGTCAGCCACCCGCACCTTCCGAGTTCTGACCGCCGCTGACCAACCAGTCGATACCAACGCCGTCTGGGTACCTGCGCGAGGTACGCCCTACCGCCGTCTGTCCGCGCGAGACTTTCACGGACATGGCCGGTGCCCGTGGGGCGACAGACGTAGCGGGTCTGCGTATGGGCCTACGGCCCAGTTGGAACCCGACGAAAGCGTCGGTGAACCAAGCCCACCTGCCATACTCCCGGGATGGCCGTCCACCACCCAGCCACGATCGTCCCCACCAAGATGGAACTGCTGCAGGCCTGGGTGCCGGACCAACCGTGGTGCGGCACCGCGGACGCCTCCAGCCTCACCAAGCTGGGCTCATACCGCTTCGACGACCCCGACGGCGAGGTCGGCATCGAGACGCACCTGCTCGGCACCGCTGACGGGCAGGTCCTGCAGGTGCCGCTGACCTACCGCGGCGCTCCCCGCGAGGCCGCCGAGGACTCGTTGATCAGCACGATGACGCACACGACGCTCGGTGATCGATGGATCTACGACGGCTGCCACGACCCCGTCTACGTCCGGGCGCTGGCGACGGCGATCATGACTGGTGGCCGTGAAGCGGACCTCTTCATGGCCACCGACGAGGGCTTGGTCCAGGAGCCAGTCACCACGCACGTGCACGGGAGCGGTTCCTCCCCGACGACGGCACTGCCTGAGCTGTCGGCGCTTGCGGTCGCCCACGAGGACACCATCACGCGTATCCACGCAGGCATCGAGATCACCCTGCTACGGACGCCGACCCTCGGCGCCTCGGAACTGATGCTCAGCGGGACCTGGCCCGGACAGGAAACGGCGCTGCTCCTTGCAACCATCGGTTGACTGCCGCACACGCAACCAGCGCCATCACTTCGCCCGGATCCATGCGGCGCCCGATGACGCGGTCATAACTGTGATCCGCCCTCTCGTCGAGGCGCGTCACTCCGCCGCGAGATCGACGCCACCGGCTGCGAGCGCCGCAGGCCCGAGTCGACGGACTCGAGTTCTACGCTGAACGGGTGCTCGACTTGGCCAGCATCGACGTTGAGGAGATTGCCGCCGCATTGGCGGATCCCACGGACTATGACCATCGGTGGCTGTTGGATCCGCGCACGGGCGAGGTCGTCTTCTGGACCAGCGACACGGGCATCGACGGTGAGAACCCCATCGAGATCGACGAGCTCGACCTCATCCTCATCGATCCGCTCCCGTCCTACATCTGGTACCGGGACATGGTCGACTTCGCCGACGGCATCAGCAACGGAACTGCCCGACGACGACTGGCTGCCGCGCTCGAAGGACGAGGAGCGTTTCGTCGTTTCAAGCACCAGATCTACGACAGCTTCCCCGATCTCATCCCGTACTGGCATGCCTTCCGCGACGTCCGCGCCCACGGTCGCGCCGTCGACTGGCTCCTCGAGAACGAGCTCATCGACGACGACGCTGCCGCAAAGTTCGCCGCTGACCATCCAGAACCAACATTGCCCTGACGCAGCCCCCGTGACGACGATGCGGGGGGCAAGAAGAGCGCATCACACCGGCGCCAGGTTCGCCTGTGTAGGCGCCGGCCGGACCGCCAAGTGGAGGCGGCATCCACCGCGCCGGCCTGTGTCTCGAATCCGGTCGACAACCTCAGATGGCCGACCAGCCGCCGTCACACGCGACGATGGCACCGTTCATGTTCCCTGCGTCATCGCTCAGGAGATAGGTGATCGTGGCGGCCAGGTCATCGGAGGTCGCGGGCGCCGGGATCGTCGTCTGCATGATGGGGCCCAGGACGGCCGCTGCGTGCTCTGAGTGGAACGGCGCCTCGATGTTGGTCATCACCGCACCCGGGGCGACCGCGTTGCATCGGATCCCGTTGCCCCGGTAGAAGACGGCCACGCTCCTGGTGAACCCATTCACGGCGTGCTTGGACGCCGTATAGGCCACGCCGGCCGCTGAGGCGCGGAAGCTGGCCTCGGACGACACGTTCACGATGGAGCCGTGCCCGGCAGCGATCATGAGGGGCAGTACGGCCCGCGTCAGGCGCATGACGGCGTTGAGGTTGACGTCGAAGACCCGTTGCCACGTGGCGTCGTCGACCTCAGCCGGCGGGAGGAAGGCGTCCATGATCCCGGCGATGTTGGCGAGGACGTCCACCCGGCCGTTGCAGGCGGCGACGACTGCTTCCACGTCGTCAGGACTGACGAGGTCACCGGGCACCACGGTGAAGTCCAGGTCGGGGAAGTCGTCGACGAGTCCCTTGAGCCGTGGCTCGGAGATGTCGGCGGTGATGACGCGTGCGCCCTCCTGGGCGAGGCGCACGGCGGTGGCGCGACCGATGCCGGACCCGGCCCCGGTGACGATGGCCGTCTTGCCGGCGAACCGGCCGGCCGTGAACGCAGTGGCAGACATGGCAGGACCTCTCTGAACGCGGACAGTCGTGCGCTGTCCACCTTGGGTCTACGCCCCCAGCCGTGTTTCCGACAGGGACCAACGGCCCCCTGTCCGCCGGTGCGCCGAGACGGTCGGGTGGAGTCACTCGGCGGTCGCCGAGGAGGTCTGAGCACCGTCGTGGCGCTACTCGTACTCGGTGAGAGTGGGATGTCTCCGCACCAGCTGTGCAGGCGGTTCGTTTGAAACAGTCGATCGCCGCCACGTTCGATCGGCGCTCAACCCCCTTCTGGCTGCGGGCTATGGTTCAGACGCCGCTCCTGGACCGGTACGGGTACGCGCTTCTGGTGCGCCGTGGCTTCGGGCACCTCGCCCGTCACCCGGGCGTGGAGCCGGATCCCCGAGTGGTCGCCGAGGCTCGCAACGTCGGCTGGACTGTCGATCTGGAGCCGTGGACCTAGCGAGCCGACCGCGTGGTCGGTCCTCCCCGGAGAACCGCAGCCGGAACCGGGCCGCCGGCGGACCTGAGGAAATCGCGCGAAGTCGGTAGCGTCCCACGCATGCCCATCAGACTCGAGAACGTCGGGATCGCCGTGCGCGACCTCGAGGCAGCTATCGCCTTCTTCACCGACCTCGGGCTGACCGTCCTCGGTCGTGACACGGTCAGCGGCGAATGGACCGACACCGCGGTCGGCCTCGACGGCAACCACGCCAAGATCGCCATGCTCCAGACACCAGACGGAGACGGTCGCCTCGAGCTCTTCGAGTACATCCACCCCGACGCGATCGAGACAGAGCCCACCCGACCCAACGAGATCGGCATGCACCGCGTCGCCTTCTCGGTCGACGACATCGACGACGCCCTCGAGATCGCCGCGAGACACGGCTGCCACCCGCTTCGCGGCGTCGCGACGTACGCGGACGTGTACAAGCTGACGTACGTCCGCGGCCCCAGCGGCATCATCGTGATGCTCGCCGAGGACTTGACGAAGGGCTGACCCCGCCGCCGAACTGGTCCGCCGGCCAAGGGTTCTGGGCCGGGCGCCTCAGGGGCCGACGGAGTCGACGACCTCGCCCAACGGCATACGGTGCACGTGGGCCGAGGCGGGCACGTTTTGCACGAACCCGAGCTGCACCTGAAACCTCGTCGCGCCGAGCTGTGCCAGGCCCACCGACCAACGCCCCTCGGCCTCGTGGTGCTCCTCATCGGTGAGGGAGAGATCGTCGGGGTCGACATCCGGGAACGCGTGCGCCACCGCCGCCAGTGCTCCGCTGATGGCATCGTCCCTCGAGAGCGCGCCTCCTGCCGCTCGAGACGTGCGCGCCACCGTGGCGAAGGCGGCCTGGACCGCACGAGTGAGGTCCGTGACGGGTTGGGCGCCGGGTGCGTCCTCGTCAACAGCGAGCCGTATCGACAGGTGCGCCTCACCCAGCCCGCCGCGGTCGCTGCGGTGCGATCGGGCCACGTCCACCACCCACGACGGCGGACCGCCCACCGCATCGAGCACCGGCTCGAGGCCCTCGAGCAGGGACACCTCGTCGAACCGACCACCCCCGTCCCTCGCGTCGCCGGCGGGCGTGAGGTCCAAGAGGTAGACGTCATGCGGCACGTCCTCGAGGGACCTCGCGCAGGCGACGGTGACTCGGAGGCTGGCCACATGTCCCTGACGAAGCGCGGTGAGCATGACCCCAGCCTTCACCTCTCGCGCCCGCAGGACAACGACGGGCGCTCCCCGGGACCCTCGTCAAGTCACCCGAGCCGGCACCAGGCAGAGTGGTGTCGCACGTCCCGGCCGTCGGGCGCTGTCTCTCACCCACGTACCCTCAAGCGGACGTCGCGCGCAGTGCTGGCGCCGACTCGCTGCGAGTACATTGCCGAAGTGCCTCGGCAGCCCGTTCGCCTGATCACCGCACGGTTGTCGCTGCGGCAGCCAGCGCAGGCTGATGCCGCAGCGATCCTCGAGATCCTCTCGAATCCGTATGTCGTGCAGCACAACCCGTCGGATCTGATGACGGATCTCGAGGCCGCCGAGGCATTGGTGAGGCACTGGCTGGGACATTGGGAGACCTACGGCTTCGGAAACTGTTGCGTGTTCGACGAGAAGACCGGTCGACTGGTTGGCAGCTGTGGAGTCCGGTGGATGACGATCCATGGGGACCGCGTCCTCAATCTCATGTACCGCTTTCATCCATCGACCTGGGGACACGGCTACGCCACGGAAGCCGCGGCCGCCGTGCTGCACTGGGCGCAGGAGTCGCTTCCCGCCGAGCTCGTCGTCGCCCGCATCAGGCCCACGAATCTTGCCAGTCAGAGGGTCGCCACGAAGATCGGCCTGCGACGAGATCCTGCCTTCGACGACCAGGGCGAGGATGGCGTGGACTGGGCGTTCAGCGACCGCCCGTGAGCTCGGTCGGTGAGTGGACGTGACCCGCTCGGGCAACGTGCCAGGGTTTGTGCGTGATCACCACGATGACGAGCGGCGACCTCGACGCCTGCGTGTCCCTCTACGTCGACACCTTCAATGCGCCGCCGTGGAACGAGTCGTGGACTGACGACGATGCCGCGCAGCGGCTCGGTGACTTCCTCGCAACTCCGCGGGCATACGGTGTCTGCTCGCTGAGCTCAGATGGGCAGGTACTCGGGTTCGCGCTCGGCCATCTCGAACGCTCACAAGGCGACGACCACTTCCTGCTCAAGGAGATGTGCGTCCGCACGAGCATGCAGCGCGAGGGGCACGGCACCCGGTTGCTTCAGGCTCTCACCGACCATCTCGCGCACGTGCGGCACTGGTACCTCCTCACCGCGCGTGACAGCGACGCGTCAGCCTTCTACGAAAGGAACGGCTTCCGCCCCGCCGGACGTCTGGGCGTTTTCGTCCGCCCCTGAACTGGCCACTCGAGGGCGATGCGTTGACCGGTCGGGGACCCCTCCCAAGAGTGCGACACTGCGGCATGAGCACCTACCCGCTGGAACTTCAGACTCGATCCGTCGAGGTCGGCAGCGACGCCGCCAAGCGACTGCGGGTCTTCAACGCGGTGATGGGGTTGCTGCACCTGCTCTCCGGCTCGGCCATGCTCGCCCTGAGCAACGACTTCGCACTTCCGGTGTCCACCTTCGCGCTGAACGGACCGCCCGGGACGCCACTCTCCCAAGGCGTCACGAACCTCGTGTTCGAGGTCCCGCTGGGGGCGGCAACCGCGTCCTTCCTTTTCCTGTCGGCGTTCTTCCACTTCCTCATCGCCTCGCCGTGGGGCTTTCCGCGCTACGTCGACGAGCTGTCGAAGGGACGCAACCGCTTCCGTTGGGTGGAGTACAGCCTCTCCTCGACGCTGATGATCGTCCTCATCAGCCTGGTGCTGGGGATCTCCGACCTCGCCGCCCTCATCGGGCTCGGCATCGCCAACGTCTCGATGATCCTGTTCGGGTGGCTGATGGAGATGTCCAACAACGGTTTGATGCACGGCAAGGGAGGGCATTCGGTCCGCGGGCAGCGCGCGTGGTGGACGCCCTTCTGGTTCGGCTGCATCGCCGGTGTCGGACCGTGGCTGGCGGCTGCGGCATACCTCGTCGTCAACGTGGCCGTGAAGGACGGGCCCGGCCCGCCGGGATTCGTCTACGGGATCATCGTCTCGCTCTTCGTGTTCTTCAACAGCTTCGCCATCAACCAGTGGTTGCAGTACAAGCAGGTCGGCAGGTGGCAGAACTACCTGACCGGTGAGCGCACCTACATCGTCCTCAGTCTCGTCGCGAAGAGCCTGCTGGCCTGGCAGGTCTTCGCCAACGTCCTCGTCGGCTGACTGGGCAGCGTCCCCGCCCAAGGGGCGCCGCCAAGGCCACCCAACGCCAGCCGGACCCCGTCACCGCATCGGGTCGGCGGCTCCCTCCCGCGTCGGGTCGCCGGCGCCGACCACATCGACCACACCGGGCGCCCCGGGCGAGCCAACAGCCAGACCCTCCTCCGGCTCAGGCGCGGAAGCGCGCGCGTCGGCGAGCACATCAGCCGGCACGTGCAGCGTGAGGAACTCCTTCGCCCGCCGCGTCGCCGGGTGGATGCCGACCGTTGCGACGACGATGATCGCGGCGATGACGAGCCAGCCGCCAGCGCCCCAGTTCATCGCGAGGAACGTGTAGACCGCGGGAGCCCAGACCTTCCCGAGGGTGGCGCTCAGCTCAGCGGCACCCTGGTAGGCCCCCCGCTGCCGCGGGTCCATGAGCTCGGCCTCGAACGACCAGCTCGCGGCCGACATGTAGAGCTCGGCCCCCGTCACCGTGACGTGCCCGAGCCACACGAGCGCGATCGTCACCCAGCCGACCGTGTCGTGCGTCGCCAGCGTGATGATGCAGGACACGACGAAGAAGACGGACGAGATCCGGACGGCCCGCAGGGCGGTCGGCACGTTCCGCACGCCACGCGAGGTCACCATCGGCAGGAAGATGCACATGACGGTGTTCGTGCCGAAGAGGAACGCGAGGAGCACCCGCGGAGCGTCCGTCTTCTCCACGAGCCACAGCGGGATGACGACGTTGAGCAGGACCTGGTTCGTCCAGAACACGCCGATGAAGAACGACGTGAGCAGCCATCCCGGGTTACGCAGCGGACCGGGCCCGGGGACCTTCACCTTCCGCTCTTCGGGGGTGCGCTCGTCGTGCGCCGCCTTCGGGAGGCGGCCGATCGCGACGGCGTTCACGAGGAACATCAGGGCCGTGAACCACGGCAGCGCGTGCAGGACGTCGTTGGAGTGGAACGCGAGGGCGATGCCCCCGAGCATCGAACCGAGGGTGAAGCCGACGTTGAGCGCGGAGTACATGTACGCGCGCGACTTCACGCGCTCGCCGGCCGGGAGCACGTCGATCGTGTAGGCCCCGTATGCCGCCCCGCCGAGCGCGCCGATGACCTCCATCCCCACGGCCATCGCGACGTAGCCATCGAAGCCGGTGATGAACGGCCACACCGAGAACATCGCGGCCTGGCCGGCCGCGCTGAGCGCCCACATCCTCCGCGGGCCGAAACGGTCGACGAGCTTGCCCATCGGCAGCGCCGCGAGGAACGCCGCGACCCCCGCGATGGTCAGGCCGAGCCCGACCTGGGCGGCCGAGAGCCCGACGATCTGGGTGAAGAACACCGCCGATCCGGTCATGAACGTGCCCTCGCCCAGCGCGAAGAGCAGCGACTGGGCCGAGAGCCGCCCGGCCAGAGGTGACGGAGGACGCACGTGACGACGGAGGGCTGCAACAATCACGCGAGGATTCTTCAGACCCTGCCAGGCCGGTGTCACCCCAATTTTCCGCTTTGTGACGCGGCGTCCACGGCCCGAGGTCATCGGCCGGGGACGCCGCCCTCTCAGGTCCCGGGGCGGCGGGTGACCCATCCCCGCTCGGACGCCTCCCAGCCGAGCTGCAGACGCGTCGTCGAGCCCGTCAGAGCCATGAGGGCCTTGAGCCGCCGCTGCACGGTGCGGCCGCTCATCCGCAGCTGGCGCCCAACGGCCTCGTCGGTGAGCCCACTCAGCATGAGCGAGAGCAGTGCGGCGTCGAGGCTGTCCGGACCCGGGGCGCTGCCTTCGTCAACACCACGCTCCGGTCCGAGGACGACGGGAACGCCGCCGGCCCAGACGGCCTCGAAGAGCGTCACGAGTGACCGGACCAGGCTGGGCGCTCGGATGACGACAGCAGCCGCGTCGTACCCCCGGACGGACAGCGGCGCCATCGCGACGGCCCGGTCGATGACGAGCAGCTTGGTCGGCACCTTGTCGACGGTGCGGATCAGGGCGTTGGCGCCGAGGGCGTCGCGAGCCTCGCCGGCCGTCGCCGCGTCCTCGAGGGCGCCACGCTCGATCACGACGCGGAAGCCGACGCCACGATCTAGAGCCTGCTGCTCGGCCTGGTTGTCCTCGGGTCCCACCGCCACCGGCTGGGCGTCGACGAACGAGAGGACCTCGTCTCGAGCTCCCAGCTCGAGCTGGAGGAACCGCCCGCGGACGGCCTCGGCACCGAGTGCGACCTCGACGAGGTCGCCGACGTCGGCGTGGTTGACGTCCTGACGGAAGATCTCGGTCAGCTTGGCCACCGAGGTCTCGGCGAGCGACAGGTCGTGCCGGCGTGAGTTGAGCAGCCCCTGGAGCGCGACGTCAGGGGCGGTCGGAAACCACAGCGGCGGGTCGCCCTGGAAGGTGGAGACCTCGACCAGCCCGAGGTCTCGCAGCGAGCGGAGCACCGCGTGCACCTCGCCGTGGGTGCGACCCCACCGCTCGGCGAGCACCCGCTCGGTGCCTCCACCGTCGACGACCAGCGACTGGTAGAGGTGCTGCTGGGCCGCACTCAGGCCCAGGGCCGTGAGGTCGACATCGAGCGTCATGGTCTGCTGCGGGAGGCGCTGCGACACGGCGCGAGGCCCGCGAGGAGGAATGTCGAGAAGACGACATGTCGCCTATCTACCCGCGCGAAGGGCTTCCGCGCCCTTCCGGTCACTTGACACGCTCCTCTCGGTGCCGGTCCCTCGCCCTGCCAATCCGAGGGCCGCTCCTGGCAATGATGCCCCAACCAGGGCCTCTGCCGCGTCCCGACCCCGGCTGAGCCCGGGGCTCCACACCCACGGAGGTCCCTCCATGCGCCGGAACTGGCGTCATCACACCCTCGCGTCCGCCGGCGTGCTCGCCATCGCCGCGACCGCCCTGTCCCCGTCCGTCCTCGCAGCCTCGGCCGTCCCGGCCGCCGGCGACACCAAGCCGATCGTCGGTGCTTCCGGCCGAGGTGCTGCCCCCCAGTCGGCGACGGTCACCCTCATCTCGGGCGACCGGGTCAGGGTCACCCGGTCCGCCGACGGCCAGCCTCTCGCCCAGCTGCTCCCCGGTGAGGACGGCACGGTGGCGGACCACGAGACACTGCGCGACGGCGACAACCTCTACGTCTTCCCGGCCGGGGCGAGCGCCGCCCTGGCCACGGGCCGCGTCGACCGGGAGCTGTTCAACGTGACCGGCCTCGTCGCCGCGGGAGTCGACGACGCCCACGCCGACTCGATCCGCCTCATCGTGCAGTACGACGAGGGCAGCCGCACCGTGTCAGGGGCCACCCCCGTCCCGACCGGGGCGAGCGGCAGCACGGCGCTCTCGTCGGTCAACTCCCTCGCCTACGCGGTGGCCAAGGCCGACGTCCGGGCAGCCTGGGACCAGCTGACCGACACGCAATCCAGCAGCGGCAGCGGCTTGGCCAAGGTCTGGCTCGACCGGCCAGTCAGCCCCACCCTCGCCGACTGGACCGCGCAGATCGGCGCGCCGGTCGCATGGCAGGCCGGCATCGACGGCGCCGGGAGCACCGTGGCGGTGCTCGACACCGGGGTCGACGCCGACCACCCCGACCTCGCAGGACGGATCGAAGCGACGAAGGACTTCACGGGATCCGCCCACGGCGTGGACGACCTCGTCGGCCACGGCACTCACGTCGCGTCGACGATCGCCGGCACCGGGGCCGCCAGCGGCGGCACGGAGCGCGGCGTCGCCCCCGGGGCGAAGCTCATCATCGGCAAAGTCCTCGGCGACTCCGGCGGCGGCTACGACTCCGACATCATCGAGGGCATGCAGTGGGCCGTGGCCAGCCACGCCGATGTCGTCTCCATGAGCCTGGGCAGCACTGCACCCGCCACGACGTGCGACGACCCCATCGCCCAGGCGGTCGAGGAGCTCTCGACGTCGAGCACGAGCCTGTTCGTCATCGCGGCGGGCAACATGGGGTCGAAGCAGAACACCGTGTCGAGCCCCGGGTGCGCCACCTCAGCCCTGACCGTGGGTGCCGTCGACTCGGAGAACGCCACGGCGTACTTCTCCAGCCGCGGGCCGGTCGGCGGGAGCCACCTCGTCAAGCCCGAGATCGCCGCGCCCGGCGTGAACATCCTGGCAGCGGCAGCGGGCGGTCGCGGACCCTACGCCTACCGCACGATGTCGGGCACCTCCATGGCGACGCCGCACGTCGCGGGCGCCGCAGCCCTTGCGAAGGAGGCGAACCCGTCGCTCACGGGCGCCGACATCAAGGCCCTGCTGACGTCGTCGGCAGACCCGACCGTGACCGGTCCGGCGCAGGAGGTGGGCACCGGCACGCTCGACGTGCGCCGGATGCTGTCGCAGACCGTCGTCGGCCAGTCCAGCGTCTACGGGGGTGCCTTCGCCTACCCGCAGACCAAGGAGTACAAGGCGAAGAGCCTCACCTACACCAACCGTGGTGATGCCCCGGCCGACCTGCGCCTCAATGTCGAGCACGTCACCGGCAACGACGGCAGCCAGGTCAACACGCCGCTCGTCCGCCTGCCTCAGCACGTCGTCGTCCCGGCGCATGCCAGCGTGGAGGTTCCCGTCACGGTGCAGCTCGGGGCGAACATCCCCAACAGCGCGCTCGGTGACATCACCGCCCGGATCGTCGCGACCGACGGCACCCAGCGTGTCTCCACGGCGTTCGGCCTCTACGCCGACGCGCCCGCTGTCAAGGTCACGGTCAAGGTGGTGGACCGCAACGGCAGCCTGGCCAAGGGTTCCTCCTCGGTCGACCTCATCAACACCGACACCGCGAACGGCGAGCGCCGCCCGGTCGCTGGCAAGGACCAGACCTACACGGTCCGTCCGGGCCGCTACTTCCTCTCGTCGTTCGTCCTGACGCCCACGCCGGAAGCGTCGTCAAAGGCATCCCCCGCGTCGGTGAGCTACCTCGCCCGGCCCGAAGTGACCGTCGACAAGGACACGACCATCGTCCTCGACGCCCGCCAGGCCCACCCGCTGACCGTCTCGACGCAGCAGCAGTCCGAGCTGCGGTCGACGACGCTCACCTTCGAGCGACTGTTCAACCCGTCGTTCGTGCACTCCGGCTCGATGTCGACCGGGCCGGGCACTCGCGAGATCTACGCCCAGGTCGACGGCAAGGTGAGCAAGGGCGACGGCTCCTACGAGTTCGGTCACTGGACCCGCAAGATCGCCCCCCTCGTCTCCTCGATGACGACCTCGGGTGGTCTCGCCCTGCACCCGCTCTCGCCCAAGGCCGGCATCGGCAACCTCGACGGCGACGGCACCGCGCCGGTGGTCTCGGTGGGAGCCGGCAGCGCGGCCGACTTCACGGCTGCTGGTGACGTCACGGGCAAGATCGTGGTGGCCCGCCTCGCGGCCGGGGCCAGCGACTCCGCGGTCCAGAGCCGCGCAGCCGCCGCCAAGGCGAAGACGCTCCTGCTCTACCGCGACGAACCGGGCACGTGGCTCGCGACTGCCGGCATCAACCCGGCATCGGTCCCCGTCTACACGCTGCCTCTCGCGGACGGCTCGGCGCTCGACGCCGAGATCATGGCCGGCCCCACGAGCCTCACGTGGTCGGCCCAGGCGAAGACGCCGTACGCGTACACCCTCGGCTTCTTCTCCGACGGCCAGCTCGTCACGGCGCAGAAGCACGACGTCGCCGACTCCTCGCTCGGCGCCATCGACGCCACCTACACGAGCATGGGCGTAGCCAGCGACTTCGGCGACATGACCGCAGCCCAGCGGCCCAGCACCATGGCCTATTCCGTCGGTGGCATCGACTCGCTCATCGTGCCCAACCGCCGAACCGAGTACCTCACCGCCGACGGGACGAAGTGGTTCAAGTCGATCCTGTCGAGCTTCCCGTTCGGAGAGGTCATGAACGACCGCTTCCGGACCTTCACCCCCGGCCAGCGGGTCGCGGACTCCTGGTACGACGGATCGGTCGGGCCGAGCATCCGCGCCAACGCCAACGGCAAGCCCCAGCTCGTCGCCGAGCGCCAGGGAAACCTGCTCGGGGTCCAGACGACGACCTGGGGTGACAGCGCCAACCACTGGGCCGACCAGGGCAGCTTCGGTGACCTCGGCAACCTCACGCTCAAGCGCAACGGCGTCCAGATCGGCGGCAGCTACGACCCGTACGGTGTCTTCGCGGTGTCGTCGGACGATGCGGCCTACGACCTGACGATGCACGTGGAGAAGGCCACGGCCTCGATGTTCAGGTACTGGAAGCGCGCGACGGCCACCGACACCACGTGGTCTTTCAGGTCGCACGAGGAGCCCGACGTCTACAGCCGCGCACTGCCGCTGCTCATGCCACGACTGGACATCCCCGAGGACGGCCTCAAGACCGTGGCGGCTGGCTCGATGACGATCCCCGCCCGCGTCCTCGCCAACCCCGGCTACGACGCAGGTGCCCTCGCGGCGGCGAAGGTGTGGACCTCGGTCGACGCTGGCACGACGTGGCGCCAAGGCACGACGAGCCTCACCTCCGCAGGTGCGAACCTCGTCGTCGACCACACGGCGGACAGCGGCAAGCAGGTGAGCGTCCGGGTCGAGCTCACCGATGCCCACGGCGCCAAGGTGCTCCAGACCATCGCTCGGGCGTACGACGTGCGTTGACCTTCGACCACGGCGGCCAGTGGGCTCCGGGCATCTCGCCCGGGGCCCGCTGGTTGTGCGCTGTCGGCTCGGGGTGACCCGGCACCGACATCAAGGCTGTCGTCGCAGGTAGAGCGCCCGGGCCGGGCAGTGCCGGATCGCCGTCCTGGCCTCGTCCGGCGGCACCGCCGGGTCGGCGACGATCGGGTAGCCCCACTCGTCGAGGCGCACCTGGCTGAGCAGCTGGGCGCACACGCCGTGCCCGGTGCAGGCGATCCGGTCGATGGCAAGCGTCGTCTCCTCGACGAGGCCGAGGCGGCGGCTGGTGTGGTCAGCGGGCGTCGACACGGGCGCCCCTCCTGTCGTAGGTCCTGTCGTGGGTCGGGCAGCGCCCGGCCTGGTGCTCGCCGACGTGGTCGGCGAAGGCGTGGAGGGCCGACGCGGTGAAGCGGGCGACGCCGTCGGGGAAGCGACAGGCGCCCCGGCCCGGCAGCACATCCGAACGCTCGCGCACGCGGCCGTATGCCGTCCGGTCGCCTCCCACGAGGGCGTGCCAGTCGCGAGCCAGGGCCGGCAGGCCGAACATGCACGGACCGCACTGTCCCGCGGACTCGCCGGCGGCATACGTCAGCATCCGGTCGACGAGCTGGAGGGGACAGTCGTCGGGGTGGGGGATCTCGATGACGCCAGGGCCTATCGAGGCTCCCACCCGCGCCAGCTCGGCCCTCGACCACCGCAGGGTGGGCACGACCGCCGCGCGGATGAAGGAGCCGCCGAGGCCTCCGACGAGGACCGCGGGCACCTCTGGCGGCAGCCCGCCGACGAGGTCGAGCAGGTGGCTGAAGGACACCCCCGCCTCCGTCTCGACGACGACCCCTCGCGCGGTTGACGTGTTGAGGGTGACGAGCCTCGGCCCACGGTCGTCCGGCGTGCCGTGGGCACGGAACCAGTCGGCGCCGAGGCGTGCGACCTGGCTGACCCGCCACACGGTCTCGGCGTTGAGCACGACCGTCGGCCGGATCCGGTTTCCCTCGGAGTCGACCCCGCCACGCACGAACGGCCGTCGCTTCGTCATCGGGCGGGCGATGCCCCCGTGCGCGAGCGAGATGAGGGCCGACTCCTCGGAGGAGACATAGCGGCGCGGCGCCTCGAGCACGGGGAGCCCGGCGGCCGCCAGGATGGACGCGGTCGCGGACCCGCGGTGGGCGGCATACCGGACGGGGCGGCCGGCGCTGACGAGCGAGGCGCCCTCGACGAGCTCGGCGAGGTGGTGGGCGATCACCCAGCCGTCCTTGGCGGCGCCGATCTCGCCGTCGCACGCGTTGACGACGAGGTCGGCGTGCCCGGCAAAGGCGGCAGCGACCTTCGTGCCTGTGGGGAAGGCGGCCCCACCGCGGCCGGTGAGACCGGCGGTCTCCAGCAGGCGGGCGAGACTCATGACCACTCCTGGGCTGCGACGTCGAGGCGACGCTGACGGTCGTGATGGGTGCCGGACCAGCGCCATCGGCCACAGGGCGTAGGAGAGCAGGTGGACCCGGCGCCATGTGCGCTCGGCGAGGCGGTGACGCAGCAGCGACGTGACGACGACGGCGAGCATGATGTCGACGGCGAGCGTGCCCAGACCCACCCAGAGCGTCTCGTAGCCCGAGGTGAAGGGCAGCACGGCTGACACGAGGTCGATCGACACGTAGGTCTCGGCGATCGCGGTCGCCGCGTGCCCGACCATGAAGACGACCATGCCGAGCGAGAGCCACCGGTGCACGGCGATGACGACAGCCGCCGACTCCGCGTGCGGGCGCCGGCGGCCCGAGGTCACGAGCCCGAGGACGAGCACGACGGTGAGCAGGACGATGCTGGCGACGCCGGTGGCGCGGGAGACGAACCAGAGCAGCTCGTTCATCAGGCGGCCCTCACGTCCGGGTCCGGCCACCCGGGCGTCCGCACGAGGCGGCCGTCGACGCCGTCCAGGCGGGCCGGGATCCTCTGTGACACAAGCCATTCCGGGGCATCCTCGCCGAGGATGATCGCCGCGGTCGACGCGGCGTTCGCCTCCAGACACGTGGCGCCGGCACAGCTCACCTGTGCCCACACCGTGGCGGCCGTGCGCCCGGTGCGGGGGTCGACGATGTGGTGGTGGGGCCCGTCGTCACCGAGCCACGCGCGGCGCTGGGTCGACGAGGTCGCCACGGCCTGGCCCACGCTCGTGACCACCTGGAGGGTGCGGCCCGCGGCATCGTCGATGCCGATCGACCAGCCTCCGCGCGGCGGCTCGCCCCCGACCGCGATGTCGCCACCGAGGTTGACGAGGAAGCCGCCCGGCAGGGCGTCGGCGAGCATCGCGGCCACCGTGTCGGCGGCGTGCGCCTTCGCGGAGGCTCCGAGGTCGAGGAGCGTCCCGCGGGCGACCTCGACCCGGCGTGCCGAGGGGTTGAGGTGCACGGTGTGCCACCGGGGGACGCTCGCGATCCGCGTGCGCTGGAAGGTCCCGCGCTGTCGCACCAGTGCGATGTCGGCGTCGTATCCCGTTGCCACGACAGCCGATCCGACCGTCGGGTCGACGAGCCCACCCGTCAGCCGCGCTGCGCGCAACGCCGCCCCGAGGTATGCCGTGAAGGTCGTCGTGACGAACGCGTCCACCGCGCCGTGCTCGGCCCGCGCCGCGACACGGCTCACCTCGGAGTCGGGGCGGAAGCGGCTCACGGCGAGGTCGACGTCGGCAAGGTGGGCGAGCGCCATCTGCGCCGCATCGTCGGCCACCGCGGGATGGGTGACGAGGAGCTGGTTCGTCGTGCCGAAGGCCTCGAGCGGCACCATGACCGGCCGGGCCAGAGTTGCCGGGGTGCTCATCACGACCCTCCCGAGCTGCTCTGGGCGCCGATGGCCGAGCCGCCGAGCGGCGCCACGGCGGCGAACCCGCTCGATGATGTGCCGGAGTCTGACGTGCCGGAGTCGGAGGACGAGCTCGTGTCGGACGAGCTCGAGCTGATCGAACTGTTCGAACTGGTCGAGCCGTTCGCGGACGCCTGCGACACCGACTGGGTCGCGACGGTCTGGGCCTGCGCCTCGGCGAGGTGGACTCCGACCGCGCCGACGAGCACGGTCGAGGCGGTGAGCAGGCCGGCGGTCCAGAGCTTGGCTCGGTGCAGGGCACGGGGCATGGGGCGAGGTGACGGGTTCATGCGAACTCCTTCCAGGGAGATCTCCACCGTCACCACCGCCGATGTGGGCGTCCTGTGTGACATCCGTGACCTGCCCCAGAGCACCGGCTCGATCGGCTGCGGCGCTCCACTGGTCCGGCCAGACTGGGGTGTGTCACGACGTCAGCGGCTCCGGGCCCTCGATGCGATCTTCCTGCCGATGGAGACCAGCACGCAGTCGCTGCACGTCGGCTCGGTGCTCGTCTTCGAGGGGCCGGCTCCCGACCCGGCCGCCTTCCGCGACCACGTGATCGCTGCCGTGGCGGCGGTCCCGTGCCTCGGGCGGCGCGCGATGCCGATGCCGCTGGACCTCGGGCGCCCGATCTGGGTCGACGCGCCCGACAGCGATCCGGCCGACCGGGTGCACCACGTGTCTCTCGAGGAGTCAGGGCAGGCCGGCGACGACCACCTGCTCCGGGACCTCGTCTGCGAGGTCATGGCACGGCGCCTCGACCCCGACCAGCCGCTGTGGGAGCTGTGGCAGGTCGACGGCCTCACCGGCGGACGGTGGGCCGTCATCGCCAAGGCTCACCACACGATGGTCGACGGGGAGTCCGGCTCCGACCTCGTCGCCGCCCTGCTCACGGGGGACGCGGCACCCCCCACCGACGCGGACGGTCCAACCGCCCACCGGCGATCCGCCCCCACCCTCGCTGCACAACCCGCCCCCACGCGCACCGCCCTCGTCGGTGACCTGCTCCGCTGGCTGTGCCTCCTGCCGCTGCGGACGATCCGGCTGCTGCTCCGCTCGCTGCACGATCCACGAGGTGCTCGTCGTCGTGCGGCGCAGGTGCGCTACGGCCTGCGCCAGGTGCTCGTGCCCGACCTCCCGCCCTCGGTGCTCACGGGTCCCCTTGGGGCACAACAAGTTTGGGGGTGGACGAGCACCGACCTGGCTCCGCTCGCACGCACAGTGGGCGCGGCAGGAGCGACCGTCAACGATGCCTACATCGCTGCACTCACCGGGGGCCTGCGACGCTTCCTCATCGGCCGCGGTGAGCCCGTCGAGTCGATCGTCGTCCGGGCCATCGTGCCGGTGTCGAGGCGCGCCTCCGAGGTGCACCGCACCCGCGCCGAGCAGCTGCAGCCCGGCAACCTCGCGTCGGCGATGTTCGTCGTGCTGCCCGTCGACCTCGATGACGCCCCAGCCCGGCTCGCCGTCGTCGCTGCCCGAACAGCCGACCAGAAGGCACGCGGAGTGCCCGCCGCGACCGCCGCCGTGGTGCGGGTGGCCGACCACATCCCCGCCGTGCTGCTGGCTCGCGGGGCCCGCGCCTACGGGCACTCCGGCCAGGGACGGGTCAACCTCGTCGCGTCCAACGTGCGTGGGCCCGCGACGGAGCAGCGCCTCCTGGGCCGCCGGCTGCTCGAGCTCATCCCCTGGCTGCCCACCGCCGAGGAGGTGCGGGTCAGCACCGCGATGGTCACGTGCGCAGGCCGCCTGACGATCGGCATCACCGCCGACGGGGCGGCCCTGCCTGACCTCGACGACCTTGTCGTGGCCGTGGCGCGGGAGCTCACCGACCTCGCCGCCGCCCACGGCTCGGCCTGACCGCTCGCTCGACCTCCGGCCCGCCTACTCCATCGCCAGCGACACGGCCTGGGGCACGACCATCCGCCAGGCATCGACGACGATCTCGCGCATCCGCTCCTCGTCGAGCGCGTCGAGGCGCACCTCGACCCAGTTGAAGCGCAGGTCGGAGTGGCGCGGCATGAGGAAGACGTCGGGCTCGCTCGCGACGAGCACCTCGCGCTCCTCCTTGGGGAAGGCGAAACCCATCTGCGTCTCGTCGGCGGAGAACGCGAGCCAGACGATCTTGCCCACCCGGAACTTCACCCGGTCGCGCACGAGCACCTCGTACGACCGAGGCAGCCCTGTCGCGACCTCACGCACCTGCTCGATGGTCACCGGCACCCTCCCACCTTGTCACGAGCGTCCCCGAACCGCACCGCCGCGCCCCGCCCGAATGCCCCACCCCGCGCCCCACCGAGCCCTTCCGTGGAGGCGGGGGGACGGCATACCCTCTCGGTGTCGCGACCTCGACGGCACTGGGCCGGGCGGGCTGAAACGTCGACCCGACGAAGGAGCGACGGATGTCCGACGACGCCACACGCAACCCCACCCACGCAGCCACCGACCCGGGCAGCGTGCCCGAGCGGCTGATGGCCTTCCTCGACCGCCTCGGTCAGGTGCTCGCCGACCGCGGCGACGCCGTGGCACTGCTCGGCCTCGGCTCGGTCGGGCGCGACCTGCACCGGCTCGACGAGCACTCCGACGCCGACTTCTTCGTCGTCGTCGACGACGCCGAAGCGCGCCAGCGCTACCTCGACGACCTCAACTGGCTCGAGGCCGCCCAGCCGATCGTCTGGTCGTTCGAGAACAGCCCGATCGGTCGCAAGGCGCTGCTCGAGGACGGGCTCTTCGCGGAGTATGCCGTCTTCTCCCTCAGCGACATGGCGACCGCGGGCTACCCGCCGGGTCGGGTGCACTGGCAGCGCGCGGACGCGCCCGCCGGCCTCGAGACCCCCGTCGCGCCGCTGCCCGGCACACCGAGCCTCGAGGAGCAGGTGGGCGAGGCGATCACGAACCTCTATGTCGGGCTGCACCGCGACCTGCGTGGCGAGCGCCTGACGGCGACCCGCTTCATCCAGGGGTATGCCGTCGACCGCTGGGTCACGATCCTCGGCCTCCTCGGCCTCGGGAGCGGGCCGCAGCAGGACCTCTTCGTCATCGACCGCGGAGCCGAGCGGCGCTTCGCCCCGGAGCTGCTGCCGCTGCCCGACCTCGTGGCCGGCTACGAGCGGAACGCGCACGCGGCTCGCACGCTCCTCCGCCTCATGGAGCAGAACGTGACGCTCGACCCGACGATCGTGGCGGCGGTGCGCGAGCTCATCGAGCGCGCCGAGGCCGACCGCGAGTCCCGGGCCTCCGCGCGAGCCGGGGTGCGGGAAGGGTCGTCGGCAGGGTCTTCGGCGGGGTCGTAGGCAGGGTCGCCGGCAGCGGGGCCGACGGCGCGGTCAGCGCACGGGGTGGGGCTCGAAGCGCCCGACGGCGTCGACGAGGACGTCCGTGCGGCCGGAGTTGTTGTAGATGTTGAACCGCCCCTGGCTGACCGGGATGACGGCGAAGCCGGCGACGGTCTGGCCGGCGGCCGGGTTGAGGTTGCTGCCCGTGGGTCGGCTGGCGCCGTAGGCCCACAGCGACAGGTAGGTCGAGGCGGTGGGGGCCACGGCGGTGACGTTGGCGCAGACGGCGCGCGTGCCGGCGGGCGCCGCGGTGCTCGGCGCCTGCACCCAGTTCGTGTCGGCCGCGCCGAGAGTGGTCGTGCCGCGACCGGTCCGGGTGTCGACGATGCGCTGGGGTGAGGAGGCCGGCCGGTAGATGAGGCCGCCGGACTCTGCTGCGCTGTAGGCGCCGTTGACGTCGACGATGACGTCGACCGCGGTGCCACCGAAGACGCTGATGTCGATGTACCTCGTGTAGAGGTCGTCGACCGGCGTGAAGACCGGCACGACGCCGGCGTTCGTCGTGGTCTCGCCCTCCCGGTAGTTGAGGTAGGAGGTCTGCGGGTAGTTGATGCCGTCCCACAGGGCGAGGAAGCCGTTGCTGCTCGGCCGCACCACGGTGACGGTGACGGCGAGCGCGGCGGTGCTGTTGGACAGGCTGAGGTTGGCGAGGCGGACCGCCACGGTCCTGGTCGCGTCCGGCGACACCGGGGCGCTGCCGCGGGTGTCGAGCACGCGTTGGGAGCCGAGCGGGAAGAAGTCGAGACCCGCGCCGGGGTCCCAGCTCGAGCCGTCGAGGTAGAAGCCCTCGATGTCGACGATGACGTGCACCGTGCCGGTGCCGTTGTTGCGCACGCTCACCCAGCCCTCGGCATCGAGCGGCACGGTGACGAGGTTGGCGCGCGTGTCACCCGCGACGAAGTTGAGGCTGCTCGTGCCGGATGCCGAGCGTCCCCTCGCGACCGCGGCGATGTTGCCGCTGCGGGAGGGCTGGGTCACGGTGAGGTTGAGCACCGCCGCCGAGAGCCCCCTCGCCGGCACCTCGCCCCGGCCGGCCACCTTGACGTTGACGGTCTCACCCGCGCTGAGCGGGCGACCGAAGGACCCACCTCGCGAGTCGAAGAGCCGCGCCGGTCGGTACATCGGCTGGAAGGTGCCGACGAGCCAGGGATCCGCCGCGGCCACCGCGGACGGCGCGGTCACCATCGTCGGCGCAGCTGGCGACGCAGCCGCGGGCGCCGCGGCCACCGCGGTCGGGGCCGCCTGCGCGGAGCCGGTGAGGGTGGGGGCGGCGACGACGGCGAGCGCCGTGACGACACCGAGGAGAAGACTGCGTCGCACCGAGCACCCCTCTTTGTCCGAAAGGTCACCGTCGTGGTGGCCGTGCGCAAGGTATCACCGGGCACGCGGGCGTGTGGGGTCTCTGAAGCACGCGCACCGGACGTGGGTTCATCCTCCGAATGGATCGACCGCCCGAGTCCTCGAGACGGGTCAGCTGCCCGAGAGGTCGAGCTCGTAGGCGAGCAGGCCGAGCCCGGGGACGGGCGACCAGTCGCGACCCGGCGCACGCGTGAAGCCGGCGCGCTCGTAGACCCGCTGGGCGGCATACACCCTCGGCTGCGTCGAGAGGACGAGCCGGCGGCGCCCGAGCGCGCGGGCGCGGTCGATGCACTCCTGCACGAGCCTGGTGCCGACGCCGCGGCCGCGGCCCGCCGGCGCGACGGCCAGGGTGCGGAACTCGGCCTCGCCCTCGCGCGCGAGGTCCGCGAAAGGCCCCGGGCCGGGCACGAAGGTCACGCCGCCGAGGACCCGCCCGCGGCCATCGACGGCGACGAGGACCTCGCCGTGGGCGGCGCGGTGGGCGACGTCGCGCAGCACGCGGAGGTAGGGGTCGTCGCGGCCGTGGTCGAGCAGGCCGTCGTCGAGGTAGGCCGAGGCCGTCAGCGCACCGAGCTGCTCGTAGTCCGCGGCCCGGGCGGCACGGATCGTGACGTCATCCACGGCGCCAGTCTCGCAGGCTGGCCGCGGCGCTCGTCAGCCGGCGAGCTGCCAGGCGACGAGCCCGAAGAGCACGCCGAGGGCGTTCGTCGCCCAGTGCATGCCGACGCTCGCGAAGAGGCTTCCGGTGCGACGACGGAGCTCACCGGCGACGAGACCGCCCGCCGCGGTGAAGAGCACCGTGCCGACGATCACGCCGACCTTCGCGAAGCCGCCGAGCGCGGCGAAGGCTCCACCGATGGCGGCGTTGCCGGTCGCGGAGGCGGCCGCGGGGAGCACGTGCCAGAGCCCGAAGAGCAGGGACGAGCCTACGAGCACCTGCCACATGCGGGCGTGCCGCGACAGGAAGCCCCAGAGGACTGACCGGAAGGCGACCTCCTCGAGCAGCACGGTGCCGACCGGGATGAGGACGAAGGCCGTCAGCAGCGCCCCGGCGGGCGGGAGGTGGTAGCGCGCGTCGAGGAAGGCGGTGCGCGTCGAGGGCAGCAGCACCCCGACGAGGTAGACGAGGGCGACGACGGCGACGACGGCGAGCCCCCACCGGATGCCCTTCGCGTGGGTGCGCCGGGCGAGTCCGAGCTGGTGCCACGACAGGCCCTGGAGGCGGGCGAAGAGCAGCAGCGCCACGGCGCCGGCCGGGCCGAGCCACATCGTGTCCCACCCGAGGAGGTGGTTCGCGAGGTTGACGCCGACGAGCGCGAAGACGACGACGACGGTCGAGGCGAGGCGAGCCCGCCGGCCCCGTGCGATGAGCGCGAGACGACGGCGCGTGACGGCCGAGTGACGGATCGCCTCAGCAGTCACTGGGGACGCGTCAGACGCAGAAGTCCCAGGAGTGTGCAGATGTGCATCGGGAGTCGCGGTCAGGGTCAGCACGGGCGTCGTCATCCCCTCGATTCTCCCATGCGAACCTGTGGACGACCTGTGGCGCGGACGCGCCCGGACGCCACCTCGCGGGTGCTGGTCAGCCCTCGCGCGCGGGACGCCTCGGCTGGAAGGATCGGCCCGTGACCTCCTCGCCGTCCCGCTCGCTCGCGTCCGACCACGTCGACCAGGCCCCCGACCAGGCCCCCGACCAGGCCCCCGACCAGGCCCCCGACCCGGCCGCCAACCGGCCGGCCGACTGGTGGCGCAGCGCCGTGGTCTACCAGATCTACCCCCGGTCGTTCTGCGACAGCAACGGCGACGGCATCGGTGACATCCCGGGCATCACGTCGCGCCTCGACTACCTCATCGACCTCGGTGTCGACGTGCTCTGGCTCTCCCCGGTCTACCGCTCGCCGATGGACGACAACGGCTATGACATCAGCGACTACCAGGACGTCGACCCGCTCTTCGGCACGCTCGAGGACCTCGATGCGCTCATCGCGGGCTGCCACGAGCGGGGCCTGCGGCTCGTGATGGACCTCGTCGTCAACCACACGTCCGACGAGCACCCGTGGTTCGTCGAGTCGCGCGACCCGAGCTCGCCGAAGCGCGACTGGTACTGGTGGCGGCCGGCCCGCCCCGGCCACGAGCCCGGCACCCCCGGCGCGGAGCCCAACAACTGGGGCGCGGCCTTCTCGGGCCCGGCCTGGCACTTCGACGAGACGAGCGGGGAGTACTACCTCCACCTCTTCTCGCCGAAGCAGCCCGACCTCAACTGGGAGAACCCGGAGGTGCGCCAGGCGGTCTACGCGATGATGCGCTGGTGGGTCGACCGCGGCGTCGACGGCTTCCGGATGGACGTCATCAACTTCATCTCGAAGGACGTCACGCTGCCCGACGGCCCCCAGGGCCCCGGCCAGCCGCACGGCTCGGCCTTCCCCGGCTCGGCCAACGGCCCCCGTCTCGACGAGTTCCTCGCCGAGATGAACCGCGAGGTGGGGTTGAGCGACCAGCACCTGCTCACGGTGGGCGAGATGCCGGGCTCGACGATCGAGGTGGCCCGGCGCGTCACCGACCCCGCACGCGACGAGCTCAACATGGTCTTCACCTTCGAGCACGTCGACCTCGACGTCGCCCCGGGCGGGCTCAAGTGGGACCTCGCCGACCTGCCCCTGCCGGTGCTCAAGCGCAACCTCGAGTCGTGGCAGGTCGGCCTCGCCGACGTCGGGTGGAACTCGCTCTACTGGAACAACCACGACCAGCCGCGCGCCGTGTCGCGCTTCGGCGACGACAGCGACGAGCACCGCGTCCACTCCG
The DNA here is from genome assembly GCF_006716675.1 of Humibacillus xanthopallidus. Classification (GTDB taxonomy): domain Bacteria; phylum Actinomycetota; class Actinomycetes; order Actinomycetales; family Dermatophilaceae; genus Humibacillus; species Humibacillus xanthopallidus_B. The sequence continues at coordinate 1,792,846 of NZ_VFPM01000001.1, forward strand.
CCAAGACCCTCGCGACCGTGCTGCACCTCCATCGCGGCACGCCCTACGTCTACCAGGGCGAAGAGCTCGGCATGACGAACGCCGGGTTCGACGAGATCGGCCACTACCGCGACATCGAGTCGGTCAACTACCACGCCGCCGCCCTCGTGCTCGGCATCGACCCCGAGACCGTCCTGCGGTCGCTCGCTGTCAAGAGCCGCGACAACGCCCGCACTCCGATGCAGTGGGACGACACGGCATACGGCGGCTTCACGACCGGGGAGCCTTGGCTACCAGTCAACCCCAACCACAAGACGATCAATGCCGTTGCGGCACAGGCTGATCCGCGCTCTGTGTTCGCCCACTACCAGTCGCTCATCGAGCTGCGGCACACTCACCCCGTCGTCGTCGACGGCCGCTTCGAGCTGCTGCTGCCCGACCACGAGCAGCTGTGGGTCATCACCCGCACGCTCGGACGTGACCGCCTGCTCGTGCTCGCCAACTGCTCGTCGTATGCCGTCGCGGCCCCGTCCGACGAGCTGCCGCCGCTCGACGGGGCTGAGGTGCTGCTCGCCACCCACCCCGGCAGCACGGGGCTCGACCTCGCCCCGTGGGAGTCGCGCATCTACGCGCTGAAGAACTGAGCACCCCACCACGTCGAGTGCCCAGTTCCCGACACCCTGAACCCCGTCGGAAAGTGCGCACTCGACAGGGACGCAAGTCGAGTGCCCAGTTTCCTGCGTCAGCGAGCGACGGGGGCGACGCCGAGGGAGTCGAGGAGGCCGAGGACGCGCTGCTTGATCTCGTCTCGGATCGGCCGCACCGACTCGAGGCCCTGCCCGGCGGGGTCCTCGAGCTCCCAGTCCTCGTAGCGCTTGCCGGGGAAGATCGGGCACGTGTCGCCGCAGCCCATCGTGATGACGACGTCAGACTCCTGCACGGCATCGGTCGTGAGGATCTTGGGGACCTCAGCCGTGATGTCGATGCCCTCCTCGGCCATCGCCGCCACGGCCGAGGGGTTGACCTCGTCAGCGGGAGCGGAGCCGGCCGAGCGCACCTCGACGGCCCCGCCGCCCAGGTGAGCGAGGTAGGCCGCTGCCATCTGTGAGCGGCCGGCGTTGTGGACGCAGACGAACAGGACGCTGGGCTTGTCAGTCATGGGGGCTCCTTGCTCCGGGGGGTGGTTGCCCCGCTGGGTCGGCACAGGCACGGTGATGGGCTGCGTGAGTTCGGACAGGGCGGTGGGGCCGACCGGCTCGTGGGCCAGCAGCGGCAGGACGGCGACGCGGCTGCACAGCTGCCCCACCCGGGCCAGCGGGGCGTCCTCGGCATGAGCCCGCGCGCGCAGGAACGGCGAGGTGGGCACCGCCGCCGTGAGGCTGCCGTTGACGACCCACGCCCAGGGCGAGATGCCGGCCCGGGCCAGGTCGTCCTGCAGCTGCTCGGCCTCGAGCACGGGGGTCGTCTCGGGGAGGGTGACGATGACGACCTTGGTCTGGCTCGGGTCCTGCAGGCGCATGAGCGGGGTGACGAAGCGTGCGCCCTCGCTCATCTGCCGCGTGATCTCCCGGTGGTAGGAGCCGGCCGCGTCGAGGAGCAGCAGGGTGTGGCCCGTCGGTGCGGTGTCGAGCACGACGAACTGCTTGCGGGCCTGGAAGACGACGTGCGAGAACTGCTGGAAGACGGCCACCTCGTCGGTGCACGGCGACTTGAGGTCCTCGGCCAGCACCGCCCGGCCGGCGTCATCGAGCGCCTTGCCCTTGCCTGCCATGACACGGGCGCGGTACTCCGTGATGGCCTGCCCCGGGTCGATCCGCTCGACGGTGAGGTGCTCGACCTCGGCCTGCAGGGTCTCGCTCAGGTGCGCTGCCGGGTCGGTCGTCGTCAGCAGCACCTCGTGGCCCCGGGTCGCGAGCTCGAGCGCGACGGCGGCGGCGACCGTGGTCTTGCCGACACCGCCCTTGCCCATGCACATGACCAGGCCGCGGCCGTCTGCCTCGATCTCGTCGACGAGTGGCCGCAGGTCCGTGAATCCCGTTGGCAGCGTTGCTGTTCCGCAGTCCTCTTCCGTCGGGAGCGCCCCAGCAGGATCGAGGAGCGCACGCAGGGCAGGCACGCCCACGGTGTTGACGGGCAGCAGGGGCACGGTCGTCCGCGGCAGGCAAGCCAGCGCCGGCGGAAGGGCGTCGAGCGCGTCCTGCTCACGCGCCCGGACCACGTCCACGAGGGGGTCGGCGGCGGCATACTGCGGCATGACGCCGTTGACGACGAGGTGGGCGTTGGTCATCCCCAGGGCACGCAGCTCGTCGAACGTGCGCGCGGCCTCGCCGATGGAGGAGCGCTGCGGTCGGGTCACGAGGACGAGGCGCGTGCGCGCCGGGTCGGTGAGCGCGGCGAGGGCTCCGGCGTAGTCGTGACGCAGCCGGTCGAGGCCGGCGACGGGCCCGAGGCACGACACGTCGCCCTTGCCGTCGGAGAGGTAGGTCGTCCACTCACCGGGCAGCTGGAGCAAGCGCACGGTGTGCCCGGTCGGGGCGGTGTCGAAGAGGACGTGGTCGTATGCCGCCGTGGCAGCCTCGTCGGCCAGCAGCGTCGTGAACTCGTTGAACGAGGCGATCTCGGTCGTGCAGGCGCCGGAGAGCTGCTCGGTCATTGCCGCGACCTCATCCGGGGGCAGGAGCTCGCGCACGGGGTCGATGATCGAGGCGCGGTAGGCGGTGACGGCCTGCTGCGGGTCGATCTCCAGCGCGTCGAGGCCCGGGACGCTCGGCACAGGAGTGACGGTGTTGCCGACGGCGACGTCGAAGACCTGGCCGACGTTCGAGGCGGGGTCGGTGCTCGTGAGCAGCACCCGCTTGCCCTGCCCGGCGAGCCGCACGGCGGCGGCGCACGCGAGCGAGGTCTTGCCGACGCCGCCCTTGCCCGTGAAGAAGATGAACCGGGGTAGCCCGTCGAGGAACGTCGGCGTCGGTGGTGGCGTCGGTGGTATCATCAGCGGCCTTCGGGGGCCACGGACGGCATCGGCGGCGTGGTGGTGAAGCGTCCCCGCAGCGCGAGGCTGACGTAGACGAGCGCGACGAGGGCCGGCACCTCGATGAGCGGGCCGACCACCCCCGCAAGGGCCTGCCCGGAGGCGGCGCCGAAGGTCGCGATCGCGACGGCGATGGCGAGCTCGAAGTTGTTGCCTGCGGCGGTGAAGGCGAGGGTGGCGGTGCGTTCGTAGCCGAGGCCGAGCCCGGCGCCGAGGGCGAAGCCGCCGCCCCACATGAGCGCGAAGTAGAGCAGCAGCGGCACGGCGATGCGCACGACGTCGAGCGGGTTGGAGGTGATCGCGTCACCCTGGAGCGCGAAGAGGATGACGATCGTGAAGAGCAGCCCGTAGAGGGCCCACGGCGCGACGCGGGGGATGAAGGTCGACTCGTACCACTCCCGACCCCGGCGCTTCTCGCCGATGCGGCGCGAGAGGAAGCCGGCGAGCAGCGGGATGCCGAGGAAGACGAGCACGGAGCGCGCGATGTCCCACGGCGAGGCGTCGATGCCGGTCTGCTCGAGCCCGAGCCAGCCGGGCAGGACCGAGAGGTAGAACCAGCCGAGCCCTGCGAAGGCGATGACCTGGAAGATCGAGTTGAGCGCCACGAGCACCGCGGCGGCCTCGCGGTCACCGCAGGCGAGGTCGTTCCAGATGATGACCATGGCGATGCACCGGGCGAGCCCGACGATGATGAGACCGGTGCGATAGGCCGGCAGGTCGGGCAGGAAGATCCACGCGAGCGCGAACATCAGCGCCGGACCCACGACCCAGTTGAGGACGAGAGAGCTGACGAGCATGCGCTTGTCGGAGGTGACCGAGTCGAGCTTGTCGTAGCGCACCTTGGCGAGCACCGGATACATCATGACGAGCAGGCCGAGCGCGATGGGGAGCGAGACCCCGTCGACCTCGACCCGCGCCAGCGCGTCGCCGAGACCGGGGATGACCCGTCCGAGCAGCAGGCCGACCAGCATCGCGACGCCGATCCACACCGGCAGGAAGCGATCGAGGGTCGACAGGCGACCCGCGACGGCGGGGTGACCGTGAGTGGAGGCGTCGGGGGTGCTCGTGCTCGGGATGGTCACCGAGGGTGTTCCTCACGTCAGGTTCCACATCGACATCAGTCGATGTGCGGGGCTGTGGACAGGTTGGCAGCCACATCAACCTGTGTCAATGTAGGTCCGCAGCGCGCTGCACCCACGGCGACGACCGAGAGGCGGACGGCATGAGCGTCACGACGCTGAGCACGACTCCCCAGCGCATCGACGACGTCTCCGCCGTCACCGAGTGCACGGCTGCAGGCACTGAGCCGCTCGCCGTCGACGAGGCCACGCGACGTGCCGCCCTGCTCAAGGCGCTGGCCGACCCCGTGCGCCTCCAGCTCCTCAGCATCATCACCGGGTCCCCGGGCCAAGAGGCCTGCGTCTGCGACATGACGGAGCTCGTCGACGTCGCCCAGCCGACGGTGAGCCATCACCTCAAGGTGCTCGTCGACGCCGGCATCCTCACGCGCCACCGGCGCGGCAACTGGGCGTGGTTCCGTCTCGATGCCGAGCGGGTCGCGGAGGTCCGCGGCTTCCTCGCCTAGCACCCCACGCGCCCCTCCCATCGAAAGAGCAGTTCGTCGCCGCCGAGCGCGCCCGCACGGTCGCGTGGAAGGGCGACGAACTGCTCTTTCGATGGGGTTGCTGACGGAGTGCTCTTTCGATTGGGGTTATGGGCGGCGGCGGGTGACGAGGCCCTTGACGTACTCCGCCTGACCGAGGTGCTTCGCCGCGTCGTCGAGCACCGAGATGAGGCGCATGGCCACCGTGACCGGCGGGTCCCAGCGCGTGTCGATCACCCGCCCGTATGCCGCCGCGTCGAGGCTCTCGAGATAGCTCACCGTCCGTTCGTGCACCGCCGCGTGATACCCCGCGAAGAGGTCGGGGTCGGCGACGCTGAACCGCCCGACGTCGGCGGAGCTCATGCTCCACCCGTGGGCGCTCGGCGGGTAGGGCAGCCCGAAGCGCTCGTACCAGCCGTCGACACGCCAGGCCGAGTCGTCGTCGGCGAGCGCCGCGACCTGGTCGTCCTGCTGCCGGGCGAGGTGCCAGAGCAGCCAGGCGACATGGTTGGCGTCGGCGTCGGGTCGCCAGAGCAGCTCGTCCACCGAGAGTCCCTTGACGACCTGCGGCACGCCATCTCGGATGCGCTCGAAGCCGTCTGTCAGCAGGTCTCGGGCCAGGTCTGTCGTCACGTCGTCCACCTACCCAGCATCGCGCCCCGGGGACTGCGCCACACGCATACGGCCTCGGAATGCGTCGGGAACTGGGCACTCGACTGGAACCGGGGACGTCGGGAACTGGGCACTCGACGAGAAGGAGGGCGTCGGGAACTGGGCACTCGACTGGAGGAGGGGCGAATGCGGACGGACCGGACGACTTTTTGGGGTGGGTGTATCTGCGGCGGCGCGACCTGCTCTGAGCCCTCGCGTCCGTCACCACGGGCGGCCAGAGACCGAAGGAGAGCCACCGATGTCCATCCACCTCACCCCCACCGTCCGCCGGGCCACGAGCCTCGCCGGACTCTGCGACGGTGCGGTCCACCTCCCCGGCGACGCGGCCTACGAGAGTGCCCGCCTGCCGTGGAACGTCGCCGTCGACCAGCGACCCGCCGCGGTCGCGGTGCCGAGCAGCGTCGCCCAGGTGCAGCAGGTCGTGCGCGCTGCCGCCGACGCCGGCCTGCGCGTCGCGCCCCAGACGACCGGCCACAACGCCGGGCCGCTCGTGGCCCAGGGCCTCGACGACGTCGTCCTCCTGCGCACCGAGCGCCTCCGCCGCGTGACCATCGACCCGGTGCGTCGTATCGCCCGCGCGGAGGGCGGGGCCGTCTGGCTCGACGCCACCGAGCCCGCGGCCGACCACGGCCTCGCCGCACTGCACGGCAGCTCGCCCGACGTCGGCATCGCCGGCTACACCCTCGGTGGCGGAATCGGCTGGTATGCAAGGAAGCTCGGCCTCGCCAGCAACAGCGTCACCGCTGTCGAGCTCGTCACGGCCGACGGCGAGCACCTGCGTGCCGACGCGAGCGAGAACCGCGAGCTCTTCTGGGCCCTTCGGGGCGGTGGCGGCAGCTTCGGCGTCGTCACGGCGCTCGAGTTCCGCCTGCACCCCATCGAGTCGGCGTATGCCGGCATGCTCGTCTGGGACCGCGACCACGCCGAGCGCGTGCTGCGTCGCTGGGCCGACTGGGCGCCCGAGGCCCCGGAGTCGGTCACGACCGCCCTCCGCTTCCTCAACCTGCCGCCGCTGCCCGACATCCCGGAGCCCCTGCGGGGCCGGTCGGTCGTCGTCATCGACGGCGCAGTGCTCGACTGCGACGCCGAGGCGCGCTCGGTCCTCGGGCTGCTGCGCGGTCTCGGCCCCGAGATCGACACCTTCGACCGGGTGCCGGCACGCTCGCTGCCGCGGCTGCACATGGACCCGGAGGGCCCGACGCCGGCCGTCTCGGACGCGACCCTCCTCGGGGAGCTCACCGACTCGACGATCGACACCCTGCTCGAGGAGGTCGGCCCCGGCTCGACGACGTCGTTGCTCTCGACCGAGCTGCGCCAGCTCGGCGGCGCCCTCGGCCGGGCGCCCGAGGGTCACGGTGCCCTCGGGAGCATCGATGCGGCATACGGCGTCTTCGCGGTGGCCGTGGCGGCGACGCCCGAGATGGCCATGCAGGGGCAGCTCGACGCCCACCAGGTGACAGCGGCGCTCGAGCCGTGGTCGACCGGGCGCAGCTACCTCAACTTCGCCGAGAACAGCGTCGACCCGCGCACCGGCTACGACGAGTCGGCGTGGCTGCAGCTCAAGGGGATCCGCTCGGCCTACGACCCGCAGGACCGTTTCGTCGCCAACCACCGCGTGCCGCGCCTCTTCGAGAACGGCGCCGTCACGGCCTGACGCACGCGCGTCACCAACGCCATCGAAAGAGCAGTTCGTCGCCGCTGACCGGGCCCGCACGGTCACGGAAAGGGCGACGAACTGCTCTTTCGATGGCCGAGGGGGGCGCCTCGGAGCGAAACACGTCGTTCACGTGACGGTGAACTCCCGGTGACACGACCTCCCTACGCTGGCGCCCGTGAGTGAGGACCTCACCGTCGACGCGACCCCCGGCACCGACCCACCGGCCGGCACCCTCTTCGACGGCTACGACCCCCACCGCGCGTGGGACGAGATGCTCGCCGACGCGGGGAGCCCCCGCACGACCTACAAGGCCGTGCACCACACCCTGCGCTCGATGACCTCGACCTCGCTCACCGAGCGCGTCGAGACCCTCGCCCGCAACTACCTCGACCAGGGCGTCACCTTCGACCACGCCGGCGAGGAGCGGCCCTTCCCGCTCGACGCGGTGCCGCGCGTCATCTCGGCCCACGAGTGGGACGTCATCGAGTCGGGCGTCATCCAGCGCGTCACCGCCCTCGAGGCCCTGCTCGACGACATCTACTCCCGCGACGGCGACATCCCCCGCGCCGTGCACCAGGGCATCCTGCCGTGGCAGCTCATCGCGAGCTCGAGCCACTACCACCGGGCGGTCATGGGCATCCGCCCCGCCAACGGCGTGCGCATCCAGGTCGCCGGTGTCGACCTCATCCGTGACGAGAACGGCACCTTCCGCGTGCTCGAGGACAACGTGCGCGTGCCCTCGGGGGTCAGCTACGTCATCGCCAACCGGCGCGCCATGGCCAACGTCTTCCCCGAGGCCTTCGCGACGATGCGGATCCGGCCGGTGCACGACTACCCGCGGATGCTGCTGTCGGCCCTGCGCGCGTCGGCGCCCGACGGCGCGCACGACCCGACGGTCGTCGTCCTCACGCCCGGGGTCTTCAACAGCGCCTACTTCGAGCACGCCCTGCTCGCCCGGATGATGGGCGTCGAGCTCGTCGAGGGTCGCGACCTCGTCTGCGCCGGTGGCCAGGTGCGCATGCGCACGACGCAGGGCGACCGGCCGGTCGACGTCATCTACCGCCGTGTCGACGACGAGTTCCTCGACCCCGTGCACTTCCGCGGCGACTCGGTGCTCGGTGTCGCCGGGCTCGTCTCGGCGATGCGGGCCGGCCGGGTCTCGCTCGCCAACGCCGTCGGCAACGGCGTCGCCGACGACAAGCTCGTCTACAGCTACCTGCCCGACCTCATCCGCTTCTACCTCGACGAGGACCCGATCCTGCCCAACGTCGACACCTACCGCTGCAACGAGCCCGGAGCCCTCGCGCGCGTGCTCGACAACCTCGACTCGATGGTCGTCAAGCCGGTCGACGGCTCGGGGGGCAAGGGCATCGTCATCGGCCCCCGCGCGGACGGGCCGACGCTCGACAAGCTGCGCAGCGCCCTGCGCGCCAACCCGCGCAACTGGATCGCCCAGCCGGTCGTGCAGCTCTCGACGGTGCCCACCTTCATCGACGGCCGGCTCGCTCCCCGGCACGTCGACCTGCGGCCCTTCGCCGTCAACGACGGTGACGAGATCCGTGTGCTGCCAGGGGGGCTCACGCGCGTCGCCCTCCCCGAGGGTGAGCTCGTCGTCAACTCCAGCCAGGGTGGCGGCTCCAAGGACACCTGGGTCCTCGCGGGGCGCGGCACCCCCGTCGGCGCTCCGAGCAAGCGCGTCCAGGACGGCCGGGAGGTCATCGTCATGACGCCGCCGACGGCGTCCTACGAGGACTCGCTGCGCGCCCAGCAGCAACAGCAGCAGCAGACCCAACGCCAGACTCAGGCCTCGAGCCCGACGCAGACCTCGAGCCGCGCGCAGACGCAGGCACCGGTCGGCGGGGGTGAGGCCTCGTGCTGAGCCGCATCGCCGAGTCGCTCTTCTGGATCGGCCGCTACGTCGAGCGCGCCGACGGCACCGCCCGCATCGTCGACGCGCTGCGCCTCCAGCTCCTCGAGGATCCCACGGCCGACGAGTCCGCCTCAGCCGCAACGGTGCTCGGCGTCATCATGGGTATGCCGGTCAGCGGGCCGACGAGCGTCGCCGACGTCGGCTCCCGGCTCGTCTTCGACCGGTCGTCGACGAGCTCGATCACCGGAGCGCTGCACGCGGCCCGCGAGAACGCCCGCCGGGCGCGGGAGACGCTCTCGACGGAGCTGTGGGAGAGCATCAACACGACGTGGCACCGGTGGAACGGCCTCGGCCGGCACAGCGTGACCGAGCGGCACCTGTCGTGGGTGCGCGAGCGGGCCTCGCTCATCGCCGGCATCTCCGACTCGACGATGAGCCACGACGACGCGTGGCAGTTCCTCGTGCTCGGCCGGGCCCTCGAGCGGGCCGACATGACGGCCCGCCTCGTCGCGACGGGCGGGCTGTCGAGCGGAGGCCCCCCGTGGTCGGCGGTGCTGTCGAGCTGCGGCGCGCAGCAGGCCTTCATGCGCAGCCACCGCGGCATGCTCACCGACGACCGGGCCGCCGCCTTCCTCGCCCTCGACCGGCAGTTCCCCCGCTCGGTGCTCTTCGCCCTGACCGAGGCCGAGTCACGCCTGCGCTCACTGTCGCCGGAGGTCGAGCGGCTCGGCGTCTCGGACGAGGCACGACGCCGGCTCGGCAGCATCCGCACCGCGCTCGAGTACGGCATCACCTCCGACGTCGTCGCCGGCCTGCCGGTGAAGATGCAGGCCGTGCAGACCGCGGTCACCGCCGCCTCCGCCGCCATCGCCGAGCGCTACTTCCAGTCCGGCCCGCTGCCCACGTGGACCGAGGAGCTCATCTGACATGCGACGCTTCCGCATCGTCCACTCGACGTCGATGGCCTACGACCAGCCCGTCCGCGCCTCGCACAACGAGCTGCGCATGAGCCCGGTCAACGAGCCCGGCCAGACGACGCTCGACAACCGGGTGCGTGTCAAGCCGCTCACGTGGAGCCTGCTCTACCGCGACCACTGGGGCACGCAGGTCATGGCGCTCGAGTCGCTCTCGCAGCACAGCCACCTCGACATCGAGGCGACGAGCACCGTGGAGCGCACGCCCGTCGACCCGCCGGCCGACTCCGCCGGGTGGAGCACCGTGCAGGACCCCGCCGTGCGCGACCGCACGTTCGAGTGGCTCATGCTCTCGCGGCGCACGCGGCCCGGCGAGGGGGTGGACTCCCTCGCCGACTCGGTGCGCGGGCTCGCGACACCCCGCGAGGCGGCATACCGGCTGTGCGAGCTGCTCCACGACGAGATGACCTACGAGCCCGGCTCGACCGCCGTCCACAGCAGCGGCGAGCAGGCCTGGGCCGAGCGGCGCGGGGTGTGCCAGGACTTCGCGCACATCGCCGTCGGGGCGCTTCGCAGCCTCGGCATCCCGGCCCGCTACGTCTCGGGCTACCTCGCCCCCAAGCGCGACTCGGAGATCGGCGAGACGAGCGTGGGCGAGAGCCACGCCTGGGTGGAGTTCTGGGACGGCACCTGGCTCGCCGCCGACCCGACGAACGCCCGGCCCGTCGGGCTCGAGCACGTCGTCGTGGCGCGCGGACGCGACTACGAGGACGTGCCTCCGCTCAAGGGCGTCTACTCCGGCCAGGGCGTCGCGACCCTCGACGTCGAGGTGCGTTTCACGCGGCTCGCCTGAGCCGCCCACGGTCCGAGGTGACCCCGGCACAGGGGCGGGGGCCGGGGTCACCTCGCTGCGTTCGATTCATGACCCGATCCGGGAGAGGATCGGGTCATGACCGCTGAGAGCTACGACGTCGAGCGGATCCGCTCGCACTTCCCCGCGCTGCGCGAGGGCGCTGCCCACTTCGACGGGCCGGGCGGCTCGCAGACCCCCGACGTCGTCGCGCGCGCCGTCGCCGACACGCTGACCTCGGCCATCGCCAACCGGGGCACGGTGACGCCGGCGGAGCGTCGTGCGGACGCCGTCGTCGCCGAGGCCCGCGCCGCTTTCGGTGACCTGCTCGCCGTCGACCCACGGGGCGTCGTCTTCGGCCGGTCGGCCACCGAGCTGACCTTCCACCTCGCACGCACCCTCGCCAAGGGGTGGGGGCCCGGCGACGAGGTCGTCGTCAGCCGGCTCGACCACGACGCCAACGTGCGCCCGTGGGTCATCGCCGCCGAGGCCGTCGGGGCGACGGTGCGCTGGGCCGAGTTCGACCCTGCGACAGGCGAGCTCGCTCCCGACGCCGTGGAGTCGGTCGTGTCGGACCGCACCCGTCTCGTCGCGGTGACCGCCGCATCCAACCTCATCGGCACCCGGCCCGACCTGCCTGCCATCGCCGCCGTCGCCCATGACCACGGCGCCCTGCTCTGGGTCGACGGCGTGCACGCCACGGCCCACGTGCTGACCGACGTGCCGGCGAGCGGCGCCGACTTCTGGGTCTGCTCGCCCTACAAGTTCCTCGGACCCCACCACGGCGTGCTCGCCGCGAGCCCCGAGCTGCTCGAGTCGCTCCACCCCGACAAGCTGCTGCCGTCGAGCGACGCCGTGCCCGAGCGCTACGAGCTCGGCACGCTGCCCTACGAGCTGCTCGCCGGCACCACCGCCGCCGTCGACTTCCTCGCGGATCTGGCTGCGCCGCAGTCGGGCTCGCGTCGCGACCGCCTCGCCGCATCGTTCGCCGCGCTCGAGGAGCACGAGGACACCCTCCTCGCCGAGCTGGAGGAGCGCCTGCGTGCGATTCCCGGCCTCACGGCATACAGCCTCGCGAAGCGGCGCACGCCGACGCTGCTGATCACCGTCGAGGGCCACGACCCGCAGGACCTGCGCGCGGGGCTCGCCGAGCGCGGCGTCAACGCGCCCGCCGGGCACTTCTACGCGTGGGAGTGCAGCCACCACCTCGGGCTCGGCGCCACGGGTGGGCTGCGGATGGGCCTCGCGCCCTACACGAACGTCTCCGACATCGACCGGCTCGCCCGCGGGCTCGAGGAGATCTGCGGGAGCAGCTCGTGAGCCGGCCGGTGCGCCTGCCGGCAGGGCCCGGGCAGGAGTCGGTCTGGGACTACCCGCGCCCGCCCGCCGTGGAGCCGAGCGACGAGCTCGTCGAGGTGCACCTCGGGGGTGAGGTCGTCGCCCGCACCCGGTCGTCGCTGCGCGTCCTCGAGACGAGCCACCCGCCGACCTACTACCTTCCACAGGGCGCCTTCGTGCCCGGCGCGCTCGTTCCCGTCGAGGGCAGCACCGTGTGCGAGTGGAAGGGACGCGCGGCGTACTTCGACGTCGTCGGTGGTGGGCGGCGGGCTCCTCGGGCCGCGTGGCACTACCCGACACCGGTTGCGGCGTATGCCGTCCTGGCCGGTCACGTCGCCGTCATGCCCGGGCTCGTCGACGCGTGCTTCGTCGACGGCGAGCGGGTCCGGCCGCAGGAGGGCGGCTTCTACGGCGGCTGGATCACCGACCGCGTCGTCGGCCCGTTCAAGGGCGGCCCCGGCTCCTGGGGCTGGTGACACCGGTGGTGCCGCCGGAGCCGCCGGAGCCGCCGGAGCCGCCGCTGGTCGACGGCCCGCTTCGGGCGTCGGTGCGGCTCGCCACGGTCGCGGACTCCTCCACGGTCGGCGGGATGCTGCGCGACTTCAACGACGAGTTCGAGACGTCGGGCCCTACGGCCGCGGAGTTCACGACGCGGTTCCGGTCGCTGCTGATGCGGGACGACGTGCTCGTCCTGCTCGCCGAGGCCGACCTCCACGACGGACCCGTCGGACCCGACGGACCCGACGCGCACCCGATCCCCGTCGGCCTGGCGCTGCTCACCCTTCGACCGACGCCCTACCACGACGGGCCGCTCGCTCAGCTCGAGGAGCTGTACGTGCGACCGACGCTGCGGGACCGGGGGATCGGCACGCTGATCCTCGTCGACGCGCTGCGCAGGGTTAGCGAGCGCGGGGCCGGCGAGATGCACATCAACGTCGACGAGATCGATGTGGACACCCGCCGCTTCTACGAGCGGCATGGCTTCGCCAACATCGAGCCCGGCACCGACTACCGGATGCTCTGCTACGTGCGCGAGCTCTGACCTCGCCGTCAGCGTGGAAGCTGCTCGATGCGGGCCTCGACGAGCGTGCCGTCCCGCACGTCGAGGACGGCGAAGGTGCCTGCCGGCTGACGACGGCGGTCGGTGGGCGAGCCGGGGTTGAGGATGCGCACGCCGTCGCCCGTCTCGTCGAGGGGGATGTGCGAGTGCCCGAAGACGACGAGGTCGGCGGTCGGGAAGCGCCGGCGCAGTCGGGCGGTGCGGCCCTGCCGCTGCCCGCTGTCGTGGATCATGCCGATGCGCAGGCCTGCGAGCTCGAGCTCGAGGGTCTCGGGAGCCCCCCACTCGGCGACCTCGGCGACGTCGTTGTTGCCCATGACGACGTGCAGCGGCGCGAAGCCGGCGAGCAGGTCGAGCACGTCGGGGGTGCACACGTCGCCCGCGTGGAGGATGACGTCGGCGGCGTCGAGCTCGGGCAGCAGGGCCGGCGGGCACGCCCTCCACCGCCGCGGGGCGTGGGTGTCCGACAGGACGAGAACTCTCATGACCGCGCCATGGGCTGATGTCCTGTCTCCGATGCGTCCCGACGAGACGTCGCTCACCGACGCTACCGCCAGCGGTGAGCGCGGCGCGATGATGGTCCGGTGGGTCCGACGGCGGGCCCGGCGACGAGGAGGCACGCTCATGCGCATCGCGGTGCTCGGCACGGGTGGGATCGGCGGCTACTTCGGCGGGCGGCTCGCGGCAGCCGGCCACGAGGTCACGTTCCTCGCGCGCGGGCCGCACCTCGAGGCGATCCGTGACCACGGGCTCGTCGTCACGAGCGTGGCAGGCGACTTCACGGTCGAGCCGGCGCGCGTCACCGACGACCCGGCCTCGATTGGCGAGGTCGACACCGTGCTGCTCGCCGTGAAGACGTGGCAGCTCGCGCCCGTGCTCGAGGTGCTGCCCACCCTCATGGGGTCGGACACGGCGGTTGTCACCACCCAGAACGGCGTCGAGGCCCCCGACCAGGTCGCCGCGGTCGTCGGGCGCGAGGCGGTGCTGCCCGGCATCGCCAAGATCTTCGCCTACATCGACGCACCGGGGCGCATCACCCACGCGGGAGGGCCGGCGTCGCTCGCCTTCGACGAGTGGTCGACCCTGCCCGGGGCCCCCTCGGCACGCGTCACCCGGCTGCGCGAGGCCGTGACGGCATCCGGCGCCGTCTCGCCCGTGCCGGACGACATCTGGGCGGAGCTGTGGTCGAAGATGCTCTTCGTCGTGCCCTTCGGTGGGCTCGGGGCGGCCCTCGACGCGACGATCGGCGAGCTCCGCTCGAACCCGGCTCGTCGAGCCCTGCTGCAGGACGCGATGCGCGAGGTGGAGACGCTGGCCCGGGCCCGCGGCATCCACCTGCCCGAGAAGGTCGTCGCCGGCACGATGGCCTTCGTCGACGACCAGCCCGCCGACGCGACGACCTCGCTGCAGCGCGACCTGCTCGAGGGCAGGCCCTCCGAGCTCGACGCGTGGACCGGGGCGGTCGTGCGACTGGGGGAGGCGTCGGGCGTCGACGTGTAGCTGCACCGTCTCCTCCTCGAGGTGCTGACCTCGCGGCACCCCGGCGCGCTCATCGGCTGACGGTTCGTGCCGGAGGCCCGGTCCGACGTGACAGGACCGTCGGCTAGGTTCTGCTGTCCGTGGAGTGGTTCGACGCAATCGCGGCCCGTGCCCGCCCGGCGTCGGGTGAGGTCGCGCTGAACGCACCCCAGCTGACGATCGTGCTGCTTCTCGCCCTCATCGTCGTCATCACGCCGCCGGTGTGGCAGGTCGTGCGCCTCGGGGTGACCCTCGTGCACGAGCTCGGGCACGCAGGCGTCGGGATCGTCGCCGGCCGACAGTTCACCGGCTTCGTGCTGCGTGGCGACATGTCGGGGCACGCGGTGACGCGCGGTCCCTCCCGCGGGCCCGGGCGCATCGTCTCGACGTGGTCGGGCTACCCGATGCCGGCCCTGCTCGGGGCGGGCGTCGTCTGGGCGGCGCTGCGGGGCTGGTCGGCGCCCGTCATCACCGCCATGATCGTCATCCTCCTCTTCGCGCTCATCCGGGTGCGGTCGGCCCTCACGGTGCTCGTCGTCCTCGCGGCCCTCTCCTGGCTCGGGGCACTCTGGTGGTGGCGCAGCGACACCCTGCAGCCGCAGGTGTTGCTCGGCCTCGGGTGCGTGCTCCTCGTGGGCGCCTGGCGCCACCTGTCGGCCGTGCTCGGCGACCACAGCTCCGGCAGCGACCCGGGGGTGCTCGCGGCCCTCAGCCACCTCCCGCGGGCGGTGTGGAACGCGAGCTTCGTCCTCGTCTGTGCCGCCGCGACCTGGGTCGTCGCCGTCGAGGTGCTGCACGCTCTGCGCTGAGCGGGAATCACTCCCCACGGATGAGGCCCCCGGCGCCGCGGGGAGCCACGCTGGGAGTATGAGCTCCAACGGCGACACCGTCCCGGTCCCCACGACGCCGACCACCACTGCGTCACCTCCGGGCACGCCCGTGCATCCCACGGCAGAGCCGGTCTCGCCCCGCAGACGATGGCTCTCCATCCTCTCGGCGCTCATGATCGTGATCGGCTGCGTGCTCGTGCCGGTGACCGCCACCTCCTTCTGGGTGCGCGACACCGTCACCAACACCGACTCCTACCTCTCCGTCGTCGGTCCACTGGCGAGCGACCCGGAGGTGCAGGCCGCCGTCGAGGTGCAGCTGACGGATCGCATCATGACGGAGCTGTCGAAGCTCGACATCATGGGCTCGCTCACCGATGCGCTCGTGGAGAAGGGGACGCCGCCCCAGCTCGCGCAGGCCCTCAGCCTGCTCCAGTCTCCGATCCAGGACCGCACCGAGGCTCTGGTGCGGCGGATCGTCGACCAGGTCGTGACGAGTGAGGCCTTCGCCAACGTCTGGACGGGCGCGAACCAGGTGGCGCACACCCAGCTCATCCGCCTGCTCGAGGGCGAGACCGCGGTGCTCACCCAGCAGAACAGCGGCGAGCTCGTCGTGGACCTGTCGGCTCTCTCCGCAAAGGTCAAGGTCGCCCTCGAGGACGCCGGCGTGCCGGGCGCGTCCAAGCTCCCGGAGGTCGGCGGCACGATCGTTGTCGGCGACGGCCAGCGCCTCAGCCAGGCCAAGACCACCTACCAGCTCATCAAGGGGTTGCCCTGGGTGCTGCTCGTCGTGAACCTCGGCCTGCTCATCGGTGGAGTCCTGCTCGCGAGTCGCCGCTGGCGCGCGACGATGCTCACCCTCGGCGGCGTCCTCGTGGCAGCACTCCTCACCCTCGTCGCGGTGCGGGTAGGCAGCGACTACGCCATCTCGGGTCTCAATCCGGCCAACCGTGGGGCCGCGGGCTCCGTCGTCACGGCGGTGACGGACCGGCTGCGCGACATCCTGCGCATCATCGGCTGGCTCGCCCTCGCCGCAGTCATCGTGACGGCAGTGACCGGCAGCGGCCCGCGGGCGACGGGCCTGAGGCGATCCGTCGGCGGTACGGCGAGCCGGGCCTGGGGTGCGGCGGTCGCATGGCACCACACCCCGCTCGTCGCGGGGGCCGTGGCTCTCGTCGCGGTCATCGTGCTGCTCGCGGTCGACCTGCCGGTGTGGCTGGCCATCACCCTCGTCGTCGTGACGGTCGTGGCCGGGGTGCTCACCTGGCGGAGCATCCGGCCCGCCGAGGTCGCCGCCTGACGCGGCTACGCGATGGGTTGCGTGGTCGGGGGGTCGCTGACGTCGCGGTGCTGGACGAACTCGACCGGGTTGTCGTCGGGGTCGAGGACGTAGGCGATGCGCAGGCCGCGCACGTCGTGCGGCTCCTGCAGGACACGGGCCCCGATGCGCGTCGCAAGCGCGAAGGCCGCCTCGACGTCGTGGGTCCAGAGCACGATCTCGGCGCCGCGTCCCCGCTCGTCGAGCCGGATGTCGAGATCGTGGTCGCGGCGCCCCGCCTCGGCCGAGCCGACCCCGAGCGTCAGTCCTTCGAGCTTGAGCTCGATGTGTTCGGCCGCACCGAGCATCGGGGTGCGGAAGGACTCGACGAAGCCGAGGTGGGCGTAGAAGGCGGCGGTGCGCTCCACGTCGCGCGAGTAGAGGTTGACCTGAGGAGTCGTGAACACGCCCCCGACCCTACGACGCCGGTTCTCCCGGGCGGGCGAGATGCCTGGGCTCAGTTGAGGTTCATCGGTGGGTGGGGCGGTGGTGACACGGCCCCCAGCGCCGTCGCGAACTCGCACTCGCGCCGCACGAGGGCGAGGCCGAGTCGCAGGCGGGACTCCGTGTCGGTGCTCTCGAGGAGGGACTGCCGGTCGGGCAGGTCGAGCGACACGACCTGCGGGACGGCGTACGACAGCAGCCGGTTGTCCTCGGGGAGCTCCGGCTCGTCCTGCCCGAGGAGGGCGGCGAAGGCGAGCAGCTGCTCCCGCACGCGCTCGGCGAGGGCGGTGACGCGCAGGTCGTCACCCTCGGGCTCGTCGAGCCAGGTGACGTCGCCCGTCACGTAGGGCGTGGTCGCCGCGGGGTCGATGCCGTCGAGGCGGAAGCGGTCGGTGCCGACGGAGACGACGAGGAAGCGCTCGCCCTCGAGGGCCGCGGCCTGGGTCAGCAGGGCCGCACACCCGACGGGGTGCAGCGCCCGGACGCCGTCGTCGCCGACCTCGTAGCCCTCGCGGATCGCGACGACCCCGAAGAGCGGCGAGCGCTCGTCCTGCCCCGCGAGCAGGTCACGGAGCAGGGCGACGTAGCGCGGCTCGAAGATCTGCAGCGGCAGCTGGGCGCCCGGCATGAGGACGGTGCCGAGAGGAAAGAGCGGCAGGGTTGCCATGAGTCCAGCCTAGGTCGCGACGGCGGGCGCGCCAGCCCTGGACGGGCCGCAGGCCGGCGCTGGGCACCGGCGCGTGCGCTCCATCTCGCGTGCTCAGTCCTGGACGGGGCTCGCCATGAACTGGGTGGCGGCGAGCTGGTCCTCGAGGTCGCCGGCCGAGCTCGTCAGCGCCTGCGCGAAGCCGAGCGCGAGCCCCATCGCCTCCTGGTCGCCGAGGCCGAGGCGGACCGCGATGTCGTTGGCGTTGGCCGGGCGCTTCTCCGGGTCCTTCTCTAGGCAGTCGGCGATGAGCTCACGCAGGTCCTGCGGGATCTCGTCAGGGAGTGGCGGCGGCGGCTCGTTGACGTGCGAGAGAGCTGTGGCGATCGGGGTGCCCCGGTCGAAGGGACGCTTGCCCGAGAGCATCTCGTGGCCGACGACGCCGAGGGCATAGAGGTCGCTGGCGCCGGTCGCGGCGTGACCGAGGGCCTGCTCGGGGCTGATGTAGTTGGGCGTGCCGAGCATCTCGCCGTGCTGGGTGTGACCGCTGGCGTCGAGGGCACGCGCGATGCCGAAGTCGGTGAGCTTCACGACGCCGTCGGGTCGCACGAGGATGTTGGCGGGCTTGACGTCGCGGTGCACGACCCGGGCCTCGTGGGCCACCCCGAGCGCGAGGGCGGCCTGCCCGAGGATCGAGCGCACCTCACCCGAGTCGAGCGGGGCGCGCTCGGCGAGGATCTTGGACAGCGGCTCACCGTCGACGAGCTCCTGGACGAGGAACGCGAGCCCGTCGTCCTCGCCGTAGTCGAAGACCGTCGCGATGTTGGTGTGCATGAGCCCTGCCGAGTGCACCGCCTCGTCGCGGAAGCGAAGGGCGAAGAGCCGCTCGTGGTCCGCGTCGGGACGCATGACCTTGACCGCGACACTGCGCTGGAGCACGTCGTCGGTGCCGGCCCAGACGTCAGCCATGCCGCCGGAGGCGATCCGCTTCTCGAGGCGATAGCGGTGGCCGAGCACGAATCCTTCCTGCAAACGGTTCATGTCAGCACCTCGGGCCTTTCGGACAGAAGGTGCACGTCGTTCGACATCTCGGAGGCCTTCGTCAGCAGGAATGGTACGGGACCGCGTGCGGTGGTGGCCGCATCGCGTGGGCGGCACACTCCCGCCCGTGCCCCCGAGGCACGGGCCTCCCATACCCGCCGACGCGGGCCCGCGAACATCTGCCTTGCCGATGGATTGAGTAACGCTCCCAGCCGGACAGTGCGGGTTCAGGCGCGGAGGAGAACTGTCGCGAGGGGGGAACCGTCGCCTCCGCTTCGCTCCGGCTCCTCCCAAATCCACCTGTCCATACGCGATGACGAAGGGCCCCCACGACAGCGCAAAGGGCCCCGGTTCCGTGAACTGGGGCCCCTCGTCATCGCGTGCGCGAGGGGGGATTTGAACCCCCACGCCCTTTCGGACACTGGCACCTGAAGCCAGCGCGTCTGCCGTTCCGCCACTCGCGCGTGACAAGGACACAGTGTGCTGTATGCCGCGCCGGATCGCCAAACCGGGTGGCGCCCCGTGGGCTCGGTCCCGCTCCCACACCACACGGCACGGCGCACCCCAGAGGCGCCGTGCCGTGTGATGTCCCCGTCTGGGTCTCAGCCCTAGGTGAGAGCGGGGGTGTCTGCGGGGCCTTCCTGGGCGGCATACCCCGGTGCGTGCCGCCCACGAGGGCGGTCGCCGAGCGAGAGGGTGGCGAGCAGCCCGAGGACGAGGAAGCCGGCGGCGGTGAAGGCGGCATTCCGCGTCGCGTCGGAGAACGCCTGCTGCGCCACGGGGGCCGCGGCTGCGGTGCGCGGGTCGCCCGACAGCCCCGGGATGGCCCCGCCGGCGCTGTCGACGACGGCGTTGACGATGCCGGTGCGGGCAGCGGGCGGCACCCCGAGGTCCTCGAGGCCGTTCTCCAGGCTCACCGCCGCCGTGGTGAAAAGGACGGTGCCGAGGATGGCGATGCCGAGCGCCGAGCCGATCTGCCGCGCCGTCGACTGCAGGCCGGAGCCCTCGCCGCTGCGCTGGACCGGCACGTCGACGAGCACGACGCCCGTGAGCTGGGCGGTCGCGAGCCCGACGCCGAAGCCGTAGACGAAGAGGCACGGCACGACGGCGAGCCACGACGACGTCGGGCTGATGACGAGGCCGAGGGCCGCGATGCCGACGATCTCGGCCACGATGCCCGCGCGGACCATCGCGGCGGGCTGGAGGTGACGGCTCAGCGCGGCGGAGATCCCGCTGGCGGTGAACGAGCCGATGGCCAGGCCGAGCAGCACGAGACCGGTCTGGAAGGCGGTGTAGCCGAGGACGTTCTGCAGCCACAGCGGCAGCGACAGGACGATGCCGAACTCGCCGAGGCTGACGATGAGCGCGGCGATGTTGCCGTTGCGGAAGGAGTTGATGCCGAACAGGTCGAAGCGGAAGAGGGTCGGCAGTCCCGCGGCGGTGCGTCGCAGGGTGCGCACGACGAAGATGCTCCCCGCGATGAGCGTGATGGCGAAGGCGACCGGCACCGGCGAGATGGCGAAGGGCCACGTCCACGAGCCGAGCTCGAACGGCTTCGTGCTGCTCCACCAGCCGTAGGTGCGCCCCTCGATGAGCCCGAAGGCGAGGGACGCGAAGGTCACCGCCGACAGCAGGGCGCCGACGACGTCGATGCCCCGGTCCTCGTCGGCGCGCGACTCGTCGACGAAGAGGAGGACCCCGGCCACGATGATGAGGCCGATCGGCAGGTTGATGCCGAAGGCCCACCGCCACGAGAAGGAGGTCGTCAGCCACCCTCCGAGCAGCGGTCCGAGGGCGACCATGCCACCGATCGTCGAGCCCCACACGGCGAAGGCGATGCCGCGGTCGCGTCCGGTGAAGCCGACGTTGATGAGCGAGAGCGTCGTCGGCAGGATCATCGCCCCGCCGAAGCCCTGGATGATCCGGGCGCCGATGAGCGCCTCGCCCGAGTTCGCGACGGCGGCGAGCCCGGACGCGACGACGAAGACGACGACGCCGATGAGCAGCATCCGCCGGCGCCCGATGCGGTCGGCGAGCGCACCCCAGATGAGCAGGGTGGCCGCGAAGACGAGCGTGTAGGACTCCTGCACCCACTGCACACCTGCGACGAGGTGAGGCCGAGATCGTTGACGATGTTCGGCACGGCCACGTTGACGATCGTCGAGTCGACGATGATGAGAGCGACCGCGATGCTGATGGCGACGAGCCCGTACCAGCGGCGGCGTGAGTTCCCGTCGGACACGATGACCTCGATTCTGCGAGGGCCGGATCGGCGCATCCTGCCTAATAGTTAGACGACCGTAGTATCTGTCACGGCCATACAATCGCCAGATGGAAGGTCCGTCAGCAGTGGCGCCTCCGGGCGGCCACCGCATGCCCCGGAGACCGTGGCGCTGCGAGACCTCGCCACCGCGGCTCCGAGGCCAGCACGGCCCTCGCGCGCCGCATGACGAGGCACCCCACCGACCTCGCCGCCATGAGCCACATCGCGTAT
>NZ_VFPM01000002.1 GCF_006716675.1 Humibacillus xanthopallidus
GTCGTCGGGCAGGACGATGCCGATGTTGGTCAGCGCCGGCTCGACGAGGATCGCCGCGACGTCGCCGTGGGCGAGGGCGCGCTCGAGCGCTCGAGGTCGTTGAACTCGACGACACGGGTCGTCTCCGAGGTCGGCACCGGGGCGCCGATGTTGCTCGGCCGGTCGACGGTCGAGCCGCCTCGCCCAGCGTCGCGAAGGCCTCGTCGACCGAGCCGTGGTAGCACCAGTTGTGCACCACGACCTTGGGCGGCCGGTGAGAAGGCGGGCGTAGCGGATCGCGTGCCGGTTGGCGTCGGTCGCGGTGAGGGTGAACTGCCAGTAGGGCAGACCGAAGCGCTCGGCGAGACCGGTCGAGACCGCGATGGCGTCCTCGGTCGGCAGCATCGTCGTGATGCCTCGGGAGAGCTGCCGGGTCACCGCGTCGACGGTCGCGGCGGGGGAGTGGCCCATCATCGCGCCGGTGTCGCCGAGGCAGAGGTCGACGTGGTCGATGCCGTCGACGCAGGTGAAGTGGGCCCCGGCCGCGCTCTCGACGAAGACCGGGAAGTCGCCCGGCCACTTGACCATCCAGCTCATCGGGACGCCGGGGCATGTGGGCCCGCGCGCGCTCTGCCAGCTCGCGGGAGCGGGGACGGGCGGCGGTGAAGGCGGCACGCTCGCGCTCGTGGAGCCGGGCCAGGCGGGATCGGTCGAGGGAGGTCATGCCGGCATCCTGCCCCGGCGGCGGCTTCCGCGGAAGGGGTATGGGGAATGCCGTTCACCTTCGGAATCCGTAGGCAATGGAACCGCATTCCACCGAAAAGTGTGTGCTGCCCCCACCTTCACCACGACAGGCAGGCGGTGCATACTGCCCGCATGCCTGCGAGCGGATACCGAAGCCTGAGTCTGTGGCACGACACGATGGACGACGACTTCACCCCCGACCGGGGCTCGATCGCGACGTCGAGGTCGACGTCGCGATCGTGGGGGCGGGCTACACCGGGCTGTGGACGGCATACACCTCGTGCGCCGACCCGACGGTCCGCGTCGCCGTCATCGAGCGCGAGATCGCGGGCTTCGGTGCCTCGGGGCGCAACGTGGCTGGTGCTCGGCGCTCTTCCCGGCGTCGCTCCAGCGGATGGCGAGCGAGCGCGGACGCGACGCTGCCGTGCGGATGCAGCACCAGCTGCACGCACGGTGGCCTCCGTCGGCGCCATCGCCGGAGGAGGGCATCGACTGCCACTTCGACCAGGGTGGCTACCTCTCGGTGGCACGCAACCCCGCCCAGCTCGAGCGGGTGCGGGCGGAGGTCGCCGACTTCCACGCCTGGGGGTTCGGGCCGGACGACCACCGGTCCGCCCACGAGGTGGCCGAGTTCGCGCAGGTCTCCGACGCGCTCGGCGGCTCGTGGACGCCGCACTGCGCGGCGATCCACCCCGCGCGGCTCGTGCGTGGGCTCGCGGCCGTCGAGCGACGCGGCGTCACGATCTACGAGCGCACCTCGGCCGTCGACGTGGGCAGCCGGCGCGTCGTCACCCGCACGGCACCGTGCGGGCCGAGCACGTCGTGCTCGCCACCGAGGGCTACACGCCGACGGTCGCGGGCCGCCGGCGGGCGATCGCCCCGGTCTACTCGCTCATGACGGCGACCGAGCCGCTGGGCGACGACATCTGGCAGCAGATCGGCCTCGAGCGCCGCACGACGTTCGCCGACAACCGGCACCTCGTCGTCTACGGTCAGCGCACCCGCGACGGACGCATCGCCTTCGGTGGGCGCGGGGCCCCCTACCATACGCGTCGCGGCTCTCGTCGGCGTACGAGCGCGACGAACGCGTGCACGCGATGCTGCGGCGGATCCTCGTCGAGCTCTTTCCGGTGCTGCGCGACGTCGCCTTCACCCACGCCTGGGGTGGCAACCTCGGCGTGCCGCGCGACTGGTTCCCGTCGGTGCGTCACGACAAGCACACGGGGCTGGCCTTCGCCGGGGCTACGTCGGTGACGGCGTGGCGACCTCCGCGCTCGCGGGCCGCACGCTCGCGGCGATGATCAGCGGCGACGACCCCGACGACCTCGCCTCGCTGCCCTGGGCCGGGCGGACGTCGCGGGCCTGGGAGCCGGAGCCGCTGCGCTGGCTCGGTGTCAACGCCGTCACCGCCCTCATGACCTCGGCCGACTGGTCGGAGCGACGCACCGGCCGCAGCTCGCGCGCCGCCTCGGCCTTCTGGACGGCGATGGGCCAGTAGCCCCAGGCCCTCACTCACCGTCGAGTGCCCAGTTCCCCACGGGGAAGTGGGCACTCGACCGGGAGGCTGCGTCGAGTGCTCGGTTTCGGACGTCGTGGGTGCGTCGGGAAGTGGGCACTCGACGGCGAGTGGGAACCCGGTCAGGCCGGGCGGAAGGCCCCGTCGCGCAGGACCGGGACGGCGGTCGACGCATCGAGCTCGGCCGCGATCCTGACGTCGTCGGGCCAGCCCTGGGCCACGAGCTCGCGCCCGCTCGCCGACCTCTCCAAGGCCGCGGGCACGTCGTCCTCGACGGTGAGCCAGGCCGCCAGCGCGGCGCTCGCCTCGGGGCTGAGAAGCAGGGGGCCGGCCTGGTGCTCGAGCCGCTCGACGAGCGAGGCGACGAATGCGCCTGCGCCCCAGAGGTCTTCGACTGCAGGGCGCAGCGACCCATCCGGCCAGCGCTCTCCCGCCGGCACGACGACGACAGCCGGCTGTCGACCTCGGGCCGCCACCATCTTGCCCACGACCCACCGTGCGGCAGCCGCCCGGTTGCGCAGCGACACCGCGACGACGTCGGCACCCGCGTCGGCGAGCTGGTGACTGATCGTCGAGCCGTTCGGTGACGGCAGGACGAGAGCGCTCACCCCCGACGCCTCACGAATCGACTTGGGAGACAGGCTGATCGGCGGTATGCCGTCCGGCTGGCCACCAGCCGAGGCCTTGCGTGACGCTGACCTCGGCACCGCGAGCCGCGCCCCGAGCCGCTCGGCGTGCGCGACGGCCGAGTCGTCCTTCCAGCGGTAGGGGTGCACGGGATGGCGGCGTCCGCCGCCACCGAGACGCAGGTCGTGAAGCTCAGCACGTCGATGACGACGGCGGTGACGGCGGCGCGGGACGCGACGGCATACCGCGTCAGGGCCTCGGCGCCCGTTGGACCCCACTCGAGGCGCACGACGTGGCCGTCCTGGCTGTGCCACGGCGGAGCCGGGCGCGCGACCCCGTCGCTCACGACCTGTCGCCGTCGTCGAGCAGGCGAACCAGCCGGGCCGGCGCCGTGAGCCGGTAGGACGCGTCGACGAGCTCGGCCACCTCGTCCCACGCCACCTGCTCCACCGAGCCCGCCGGAGCGAAGTCGAGCCCCAGCCAGCCGTAGGGCCCCAGGTAGGGGCTCGAAGAAGCGGTCGTCGGCGAGCAGCGCCGGCCGGTCGGCGGCGTCGGGCAGGAAGACGAGGGAGCGGGCGTAGGGCTCGGGGTCGTGGTCGCCCCGGACCACCGCGCCATAGCCGGCGAAGACCTTCTTCGTGAAGAAGTTCGGCCGGCCGTGCGAGACCTTCTCCTGCGCCTCGGGCAGCGCGAGGCAGATCTCGCGCAGCCGCGCGAGGTAGGGGTCGGCGTCCTCGAACATCACGGGGGGCCATGCCCTCCACGGTAGGGGCCTCAGCGGGCGCAGGGCCCCCACCGCAGCCGTCGGCTCCGCAGGCCCCGCCGCAGCCGCCACCGACGGCGACCGGCTCGGGCTGCTCGTGACGGTTGGCCCAGGCGGTCTCGAGCGCCTGCGTGAAGACCTCGACGGGCTGCGCGCCGGAGACGCCGTACTTGCGGTCCAAGACGTAGAAGGGCACCGACTCGATGCCGAGCATCTTGGCGGTGGCCTCGTCGCTGCGCACGTGGTTGCCGAAGTCGTCGGACTCGAGCATCGCGCGCACCTCGGACTCGTCGAGCCCGATCTCGGTGGCGAGGCCGACGAGGGTGTCACGGTCACCGACCGCGAGACCGTCGGTGAAGTAGGCGCGCATGAGGCGCTCGGGCGGCGTCGGCGAGGCCGTGCTCCGCCGCGAGGTGCACGACGCGGTGCGCGTCGAAGGTGTTGCCGTAGCGGGCCTGCTCCCAGTTGAACTCGAGCCCGAGCTCGGTCGCGGCGGCCGCCATCGAGCGGTGCTGGGCGACGGCCTGCTCCTGGCTCGTGCCGTACTTCGCCGCGACGAGGTCGACGAGGGGGAGGTCCGCGACGGCCGGCGCGCCCCGGTCGAGCTCGAAGCTGTGCCACGTCACCTCGACGTCGTCGCGGTGCTCGAACGCGCCGAGGGCGGCCTCGAGCCGGCGCTTGCCGAGGTAGCAGAAGGGGCACACGATGTCGGACCAGATGTCGATCTTCACGGTCCTGCACCTACCCGCGGGCCGCGTTCTCCCCGCATCGGGTCATCTGCGTCACGCACCCGCGCGATGACCGCCCTCGCGCACTCGCGCGGCCGCCGCTCGGGCAGCCAGTGGTTGGTCGTCGAGCTCGACGAACGTGTAGGGGCCGGTCACGTGCTCGCGGGTCAGCTCGGCCGCAGTCCTGCCGAGGGCGGAGTCCGCGGAGCCCCAGACGAAGGTGGCCGGCACCGACACCGGTGGGCGGGCACGTGCGAGGAGGCGGTGGCGCGGTACCAGCCGATCGGCCCGGCGAGCGCGTCCGCGTGGGCGAGGTGGGCGGCATACCGCTCGGCGTCCTCGAGGGGCATGCCGGTGCGCACGACGATGGAGTGGAAGAGGGCGGCGACGACCCGCTCGGGCACCCACGGCACCTGGAAGGCCGCCATGTACCACGACTTGAGCTGCTGCCCTCGGTCCGACCTCAGTGCACGCGAGAGGGCGGCGGGGTGGGGTGTCGAGAGTGCCGTGACCGTCGCGACGCGGTCGGGGTGGTTGGCCGCCAGCAGCCAGCGACGGCGCCGCCAGTCGTGCCCGACGACGTGCGCGCGCGAGACCCCGGCGGCGTCGAGCAGGGCGAGCACGTCGGCGAGCAGCTCCTCGAGGCGGTATGCCGCCGGCCGGGTGGGCGCGCGCGCGCGCCGCGCTGTAGCGCGCGCTGTGCGTGGAGGTGCGAGGGTGCGAGACCGGGTCGTGGAGCAGCGGTGCGATGCGGTGCCAGCAGGTGCGATCGGGGGGAAGCCGTGCAGCAGCACGCCGTCTCGCCCCCGACCGGCCCTCGTCGTCGACCTCGAAGGTGAGGCGCGCGGGTGAAGGAGTGCAGTCGCGCCGGGTCGTCAGCCATCTGCCCATCATGACGCCTGCGGGCGGGGCGGCCCCCGGCAGTCCTTGGGCGGTCCCGGCCGCTCGTGTAGCGGTCTCAGGGCCCGCTCCGGGAGAAACCTGAGGTCTCGGCCGCCGCGGGGACTACCGTGGAGGTATGCCCACCACCACCGCCCACCTGCGCACCGGTCGCCGGTGGTGGCACGTCTCGGGCACAGGGGTCTTCTTCGGCGCGGCCTACGTATCATCGCGATGTCGCCGAGCCTGCTGCCGCGCACCTGGTACTACCAGGGCATGATCACCGGGCTGTGCGCCGCGGCCGGCTATGCGCTAGGGTCGTGCTCGCGTGGCTGGTGCGGACGATCGCTCGCGTCATCGACCTGCGCATCATTGGTCAGTGGCGAGGCGCGGCACTGGATCCTCGTCGCCGCGCCCGTCTTCGCCGCGGTGGCCGTCGTCGCCGTGACCGTCTCGAACGTCCGGTCGCAGGCCCCGCACCGCCGCCGTCGTGGGGCTCGCCCGCTGAGCCCGCTCGACTGGGTGCTCGCCCTCCTGCTGGCCGCAGCCATCACCGCCGCTCTCATCGCCCTCGCGCGCGGGTGCGCGGCATGACGCACCGGCTCGCCGAGGCCGCCGGCCACGTGCTGCCCAAGACGATCGCGTCGGGGGTGGCCATCGTCGTCGTCGTGCTCACGACGGCGTGGGTGAGCGACAGCGTCGTCTTCCACCGCGGATCCAGGCCTTCGCCGGCGTTGCGGCGCAAGTGAACTCGAGCCCACCGGTGGGGCGGGCCGCTCCGGCTCGCCGCTGCGCTCGGGTGGGCCGGGGTCGCTCGAGAGCTATGCGAGTCTCGGCTACCAGGGCCAGATGTTCGTCACGAGCGCCCCGACGCCGGCGCAGATCACGGCCGCCACGGGACGCGACGCGATCGAGCCCATCCGGGTCTATGCCGGCCGCTCGCCGGACGAGTCGATCGACGAGGTGGTCGACTCGGTCGTGGCCGAGCTCCGGCGCACGGGCGCCTTCGAGCGCCGGGTGCTCGCCGTCATCACGACGACGGGTACGGGCTGGGTCGACGACTGGTCGGCGCAGTCGATCGAGTACCTCAGCAACGGCGATCAGTGCGATCGCGGCGATGCAGTACTCTACCTGCCGAGCGCCCTGTCGATGATGACCGACCGCGACACCCCGCGCGAGGCCGGCAAGGCGCTCTTCGACCGGGTGCATGCCGTGTGGAGCAGCCTCCCCGAGGACCGGCTCCCAGCTCGTCGTCGGCGGGGAGTCCCTCGGCTCGTACGGCGGCCACGCCGCCTTCACCGACGCCGCCGACATGCTGCGCAAGGCGCAGGGCGGGGTGTGGGTCGGCACGCCGAGCTTCACCGGGATCGCGATGGAGCTGACGGCTCGCCGCAACGAGGGCTCGCCCGAGATCGTCCCCGTCGTCGACGCGGGACGCCACATCCGCTTCGTCGCCGGCAGCGACGGCTGACCACGACTACTACGGCCGCGACTACGGCACGTGGGACTTCCCCCGCTTCGTCTACGCCCAGCACCCCTCCGACCCCGTCGTCTGGTGGAACCCCGCACTGCTCGGCGCCGAGCCGGAGTGGCTGCGCGAGCCTCGCGGACGCGACGTCAACCCGGACGTCACGTGGATCCCGTTCGTCACCTTCTGGCAGCTGACGACCGACATGGCGGTCGGCCACGACCCGCCCGACGGCTACGGCCACCGCTACGGAGCCGAGCTCGTGCCGGCCTGGGGGTCGGTGCTCGGCGGGTCGCCGACCGACGACTACTCGGCGATCATCGCGGGCATCGAGAAGACGGTGAGCCGGGTCGAGTGAGCGACCCGGGCGGCGCTGACCTACGCTCGGCGGGTGCCGGTGCAGCGTTTCCACGGACAGATCGCCGGCATCGGCTCGGCGTCGGGCACCCGTGTCGTCGTCGGGTCGTGGCACCGGACCCCGCTGGGGTCCTTCGGTGACGCCATGGTCGAGACGGCGTCGGGCCACCGGGTTCTCGTCGCGCCGAGCCCCGAGGTGGCGGCCTTCATCGAGGCGACCTACGCCTTCGACGAGGTGCGTCTCGAGCCGGTCACCGTGACCTCCGCGGAGCACGGGTGGCATGTCGAGTCGCCGTCGCTCCTGCTCGACCTGAGCGTCGGGGGGCGTATGCCGCTCGGCCGGCTCCTGCGGCTCGTGCCGTCCCGCATCGCCACGAGCCGGGCATGGGCAACCGCCGTTGATCCGTTCGCACGGGTTGCCCTGCGCGGCGTGCGAACTCGAGGAACCGCCCTCGAGGGCCGGCGGGAGTACTACGGGGCGACCGACCTCCACGCCGTCACCAGCCTCGTCGGCTCGTTCGACGGGGAGCCGCTCGGAGCGCTCGCCCCGGTGGACCCGCCGTGCCGGTTCGGATTCTCGTCCACGCCGACGCGGCCGTCGGTGACGGCGGTCGTCACGACGGTGGTCACCTAGCGGGAGCCGCCTGGGGCCCGGGTCAGCTCGAGAAGAAGAGGCCGGCCATGCCCTTCTTGCGGTACTTCTTGCCGCCGTGGTGGCCCCACGACGGACCGCCGTACTGCTGCGGCGGCGGGTGCGCCACGAAGCGGGCCTCCAGCTGCGACAGGTGCTCGAACTCGCCGAAGTCGAGGAAGATGCCCCGGCACTGGTCGCACTGCTCGACGTGGACGCCGTTGCGGTCATAGGTGCGCATCGCGCCCCGGCACTTCGGGCAGATGAATCCCTGCGGCTGGTACGCGGCTGCCCCGGTGGCGTCCTGGTGCGGGAAGGGCGGCGGTTGCTGGCTCATGGGGCCATCCTCACATCCGGGCGCAAGCCTGCAACAGGGCTGATGCTGAGATCTCACTGGATGCCGGCTGGATGGCGAGCTCGCGCACCGCGGCGACGAAGACGGCACACCGGGCAGGCAGGTCGAGGCGTGGCCACGGGTCGCTGTCGTGGGGGATGCCCGGGCCGCCGGCGGCGCGGTACGCGTCGATGAAGGTGCCCCAGTCCTCGTCGTCGAGCAGCCCCGCGGCCCAGAAGCCGGCCGGCCGGCCGAGGTCCCATGCGGGGTCCCCGAGCCCGACGTCGTCGATGTCGAGCAACCGCCAGCCGTCGCCGTCGTGCGCCAGCTGGCCGAGGTGCCAGTCGCCGTGGACCAGCGACCCGCGGCGTGAGTCTCCGGGCTGCGCGCCATCCCTGCGCTGCGCCACCAGCTGTGCTGCCAGCTGTGCTGCCAGCGGTGCGCCCACCGTCGACAGCAGGTGCCGGACGTCGTCACCGATGCCTAGGTCGGCGACCCGCGCCAGCGCTCGGTCGACCCTGTCGCCCCCGCCGTGCGCGCCGAGCCGTGCGGTCACCGCGTCCACCGGCGTGCGGTGCAGGCGGGCGAGGAGTTCGCCGGCCGCCGCCCACGGCAGATCGCCGTCGTCCGGACCCAGCACGTCGACGCGGGCCAGGCCGTGACGAGACGGCCGCTCGCCGGGTCCGTCACAGGCCTGCTCGACAACGGGGGCACGACGAGACCACGGGCAGCCAGCTGCCCCGAGGCCGCGAGCCGACGTGACAGGGCGGCGGCATCCGTCCGCAGGTGGTGGACCTTCACGACGACGTCCCCGACGTGGACGACGAGCGCACCGGACGGGGTGTGGACCCGTCGGACCGGCGACCCGTCGCGGACCCCGCGGCTCAGCCTGGCGGCATACGCCCTGAGCCACGCGTCGGAGGGTTCGGCCGTCACCCGGGGATTGTCGCCGACGCAGCCGGGCGATAGCGCTCGTCGAGGTGACCGGCGTCGACGAGCCAGGTGATCGTGTCGCGGATCGTGTCGTCCCACGCGCGCGGCTGCAGGTGGAGCTCCGTGCGGGCCGGGCTGTCGTCGAGCCGCGTGTCGCGGATCGTGATCTCGACGCCCTCACGGTCGGCCGGATAGTGCCACGACGCCGGGAGGCGAGCGTTCACGGCATCGATCGGTGCCGTCGCCTGTGCGGCGATGGCCTTGGGCAGGGTGAGGTGAGGGCGCCTGCGGGCGATCGCCCGCTCGACCGCGCCGAACAGCTCCCTGCCGCCGACGTGGTGACCCGGCACGACGAAGCGGCGCGGCCCGCGCCCCGCCTCGATGACGCCGACCACGGTGGCGGCCACGTCGCGCACGTCGACGCAGTGGTAGCCCCCGGCGGGCCACACCGGCAGGCGACCTCGCACGACAGCCACGAGACGGGCGGCCTGGTCGCCGAGATGGGGGTCGTACGGGCCGTAGACGCCCCCGGGATAGACCGACACGACGGGCGAGCCGGTCTCCTGCAGGCGGCGGGCGACCCGCTCGGACTCGGTCTTCGACGCCGCGTAGGGCATCTCCAGGTCGCCGAGGGGCAGGTCCGGACCGCTGGGACCGCGCCGCGTCAGCGCGACCGTGGACGATATGTGCACCACGGGGTCGCACCCGGCCGCGACGGCACGGCCGAGCACAGCCTCGGTGGCGGCCAGGTTGGTGGCCGTCACCTCGGCAGCCCGTCGGGGGTCCACCGAGAAGACGGCCGCGGCGTGCACGACGGCGTCGCAGCCGTCGAGGGCCTGGCTGATGAGCGCCTCGTCGCGCACGTCGCCCACCACGACGTCATCGGGCGGGACCGCGTCCGCGAGGCCGTGTGGCGCGAGCGCCGACTGCACGCGCTCGGGTCGGCGCGCGAGCAGTCGCACCTCGTGGCCGGCCGCCAGCAGGCCGACGACGACGTGCGACCCGACGAAACCGGTGCCTCCGGTGACCATCACCTTCACCGTCCCAGTGTCCGGTGCACTGACGGGTCGCGCAGGACTATCGGCGAAGAGCGCTGCCGTTCGCCGAACCGTCGCGACGAGACCGGCAGCTACGGACCGCTCCTCAGTCTTCGCTGGTAAGACAGGGGGATGGGAACGATGATCGAGCTGCCCCAGCATGACCTGACCGCCTACCGCGCCGACCCGCCCGGCGAGGTGCGCGGGGCCGTCGTCGTCATCCAGGAGATCTGGGGTCTGGCCGACCACATCAAGGACGTCGCGGACCGCTTCGCGGCAGAGGGCTACCTCGCGGTCGCCCCCGACCTGCTCGGGCACATCGGCCTCACGCCGGAGGTCGGCGCCGAGCTGCAGCAGCTGATGGCAGCCGACGAGGCGACGCGCACGGCGGCCCAGCCGCGCATGCGGGAGGCGCTGGGTGGTGCCCGGTCGCCGGAGTTCGCCGCCTGGGCGGTGCCGGCGCTGCGGTCCGTCGTCGACCTGCTCCTCGAACAGCCCGGGGTCGACGGCTCGGTGGGGGTCGTCGGTTTCTGCTTCGGCGGCTCCTACAGCTACGCACTCGCACTCGCCGAGCCCCGGCTCCGCGCCGCCGTCGCCTTCTACGGCGGCTTCCCCGAGACCGGTGACCCCGCCACGATCAGCTGCCCCGTCCTCGCGTTCTACGGCGAGGAGGACCACGGCATCACCGACGGCGTGCCGGAGCTCGAGCAGCGCATGGCCGATGCCGGTGTCGACTTCACGGCGCGCGTCTACCACGAGGTCGGGCACGCCTTCTTCAACGACACCTCGCCCTCGCGCTACGACGCGGAGGCGGCCGGCGACGCCTGGCAGCGCACACTCGACTTCTTCGGACGTCACCTCTGATGGCCGGGTCGCCGGGCCCCCTCGTCCTGGGCCCCATGCTGCGCTACATCGGCGAGACCGACGCCACCGTCTGGGTCGAGACGTCCGGCGCCGACGTCGTCACGGTTGAGGCCGACGGCCGCGAGTGGCGCGCGCCGACGTTCAGCGTCAAGGGGCACCACTACGCCCTCGTCGTCGTCGACGGGCTCGCCCCCGGCGACGAGCTGCCGTATGCCGTCCGGATCGGCGACGAGCCCGTGTGGCCGCCTGCGGGCCACGCCTTCCCGCCACCGCGCATCCGCACCATCGACCGGTCGAGGCCGACGCGGCTGCTCTTCGGCTCGTGTCGCACGAGCGTGTCGCACGACCGGGCAGGCAATGCCAGCAACGGCGTCGACGCGCTGCGGACCCTCGCCCTCGCTCTCGCCGACGGTGCGGCGCAGTGGCCCGACCTGCTCGCCTTCGTCGGCGACCAGGTCTATGCCGACGAGACGTCCGAGGAGATGCGGGCCTTCATCGCCGCCCGGCGTGACATCACTCAGCCGCCGGGGGAGGAGATCAAGGACTACGAGGAGTACGCCCACCTCTACGGCCTCGCCTGGAGCGACGACGCGATCCGGTGGCTGCTCTCCTCCTTGCCGAGCTGCATGATCTTCGACGACCACGACATCCGTGACGACTGGAACACGTCGTGGACGTGGCAGGAGGAGATCAACCGCACCCCGTGGTGGCACGAGCGGCTCATGGGCGGGCTCTCGTCGTACTGGGTCTACCAGCACCTCGGCAACCTCCCTCCGGGGGAGCTGGCCGAGGACGAGGTGTATTCGCGGCTGCTCGGCACCTCGGGCGCTGGGGGCGCTGGCGGCGTTGCGGGTGCTGGCGGCGCTGGCGGCGTTGCGGGCGCCGACGGGCCGAAGGCCGGGGAGGTCGATCTCACCGAGCCGCTCTTCGACCTCGCCCGCCGGGTCGACCGCCACCCGGAGGTCTACCGCTGGAGCTACCGGCGCGACCTCGGTGACTGCCGGCTCGTCGTCGTCGACTCGCGGGCGGCCCGCGTGCTCGACCCCCACCACCGCTCGATGCTCGATCCCGACGAGATGGCCTGGCTCGACGAGCAGCTGACCGGAGACGTCGAGCACCTCTTCATCGGCACGTCGCTGCCGTTCCTGCTGCCCCCCGGCCTGCACGACTTCGAGGCCATCGACGAGGTGCTGGCGGAGGGCGCGCACGGGCGCCTCGTCGCGACCGTCGCCGAGCGGGCCCGGCAGAGCATCGACCTCGAGCACTGGGCGGCGTTCAACGAGGGCTTCGCCGAGGTCTTCGACATCGTCATGGACGTGGCCCGGGGCAACCGCGGCCGGGCCCCGTCGACGATCGTCTTCCTCTCGGGCGACGTCCACAACTCCTACCTCGCCGAGGTCACGGACGCCGCCGAGCGGCACGGCGCGCGCTCCCGCATCGTCCAGGCCGTCTGCTCGCCGATCCGCAACCCCATGCCGCGTGCGGTCAGGGTGATGATGTCGGCCTTCGCGCGCAGTCTCGTGCGCCCGATGCGCTTCGTCGCCGGCCGTTCGAAGCGGGTGCCCGACCCGGCCTACCCGTGGCTCGTCACCGACGGCCCGTGGTTCGACAACTGCCTCGCAGAGGCGACGATCCAGGGCCCCGACGTCGCCATCGTGTGGCGGGGCGGGGAGGTGCGCGACGGCGACGACCTGCACCCGGTGCTGACGACGGTCGGTGCGGTGCGCATCCCCGGAGGTCAGGACGTCGGTGTCGGCATCGGCGAGAGCGCGGCTGACGAGCGGCACACCGTCACGCGATGATGCCGGGGTGACACCGACCGCGCCCGTGGCCCGCCGCCTCGAGATCGCCCGTCGCGCAGCGCGCGCCTACCGGGCCGACGCCGCCG
Source organism: Humibacillus xanthopallidus (assembly GCF_006716675.1). Lineage (GTDB taxonomy): Bacteria > Actinomycetota > Actinomycetes > Actinomycetales > Dermatophilaceae > Humibacillus > Humibacillus xanthopallidus_B. The sequence goes on from NZ_VFPM01000002.1 coordinate 12,749, forward strand.
TCGCCGCCGTCCTCGTCGCCGGCTCGGTCGCTCGCGGCCTCGCCGACGACGCCTCGGACGTCGAGCTCGACGTCTACTGGTCGCGGCCACCGAGCATCCGGCAGAGACGCGCCGCCGTCGAGGGAGCCGGCTGGCAACGGGTCTACGCCGAGGAGGACGAGCACGAGTGGGCCGACGGGCTCATGGTCGACGGCGTCAAGATCGATGTCAGCGGTTTCGTGACGACGACGATCGACGACTACCTCGACCGGGCCGCCCGCGGCGACACGGAGGCCGAGCTCCAGGTGCGCATCACTGCCCTGCTCGACGGAGTCACCCTGCACGGCGAGCCGGTCCTCGACGCCTGGCGCTCGCGGTGCCGGCCCTACCCCGAGCCGCTCGCGCGGGCCATGGTCGAGCAGGGCCTCGACCTGCGCCCGCAGGAGCGACTCGAGATGCTCGCCGCCCGTGACGACGTCGTGCTCCTCCACCGTGACCTCGTCGACGGTGTGCAGGGCGTGCTCGACGCCCTCTTCGGCGCCAACCGGGTCTACGCGCCCCACCCTTTCCACAAGTGGCTCACGTGGGAGGCCACCCTGCTGGCCCAGCGCCCCGACGATCTCGAGGAGCGCATCCGGTCCCTCCTCGCTGCGACGCCGGCCGAGGCCGCAGCGATGATGGGGGCCCTCGTCCACGACACCTTCGAGCTCGCGGAGCGGCTCGTTCCCGGCGCCGACCTCGGGCCTCTGCGGGCGGCATACGACCTGCGGCGCGTGACCGGCAGCTAGCGCCCGCTCACGAGGCGGAGGGGGCGCGCCGCCACCGGTTGGGCGCGGCCGGCACAGCAGGTATGCCGTGTGGCTCCTCGAGCGCCTCGGGCTCGTCACGCTCGAGGGCGTTCTCGGGGTCGAGGGGGCTGAGGCTGCCGAGGCTCTCAGCGACGACGACGGCGTCGTCACCGGGCCTCAGGCGGAAGTCGGTCTTGGGGTTGGTGACGGTCATGCCGTCGCGCACGACGGCGAGCAGCGTGGCCTCGTGCTCCTGGCGGAGCCGGGCCGAGAGCTCGTCGGTCGTGAGGTCGACGTAGTCGTCGGGCAGAGCGACCCGGTAGAGCTCCGAGCCGTCGCCCCCCGAGACGATGTCGGTGACGAGCTCGGCGAGGCCCGGGTAGAGCGCCGAGCGTGCGAGCAGCCGCGAGGCGAGGGTCGAGGTCACGAGGATCTCGTCGGCGTGGGCGCGCTCGAAGTGCTCGACGTGCTTGGGGTTGTTGACCTCGACGACCGTGCGCACCGCGGGGGCCAGCGACTCGATGGCGAGCACGGCGAGGATCGAGCGCATGTCGGCCTCGTTGCTGCCGTCCGCCGGGAAGACGATGGCGGCACTGGCCTGCTCGATGCCCGCGCGCTCGAGGTCGTGGGCGTTCGTCACGTCGCCGCGCACGAAGTAGACGCCCATCCCGGCCGGGTTGGACTCGGCGTCGTGGACGAGCACGATCTTCGAGGTGAACTCGTCGCCCCGCAGCTCCTCGATGAGCTCGCGCGCGGTGGCGTTCCAGCCGCACACGACGATGTGGTTCTCGTAGCCGGCAGCACCCATGCCCTGGCCCTCCTTGAGCAGGTAGTCGATGACGAAGCCGACGAGGGCCGCCGTGAGCGCGGCGACGATCGCCACGCCGAAGAAGGCGAGCAGCCAGCCGATGACGAAGCCCGGCGCCGAGTTCACGTAGCTCGGGTCGCCCGAGCCGATGACGGTGGTCACCGCCCAGTAGAAGGAGTCGCCGAGGCCGTGGAGCGAGCGCTTCTCGACCTCGAAGACCGTGACGAGGAACGCCGCGACGAAGACGAACGCGATGACGGCCAGCAGCAGGGTGCGGAAGAAGTGGAGGTCGACGTCGCCGCTGATCCGCCTGAGGTGGAAGGTGATCCGCTTGACGATCGGCAGCGCGGTGAGGGGTCGGAAGGGCGCGGCGACAACCCGCTTCACCGCTGCACGCATGAGACCCCCCGTCCGACGACGCGCGGGCCAACCCGCAGGACTCCTCAGACATGGTCTCGCGAGCGGCCGCGCGGCGCAGCGGAATCCGCGACGGTATTCACGCGCCGGATGGAGCGAATCGCCGTGAAGCGGGCGTTCTGACCGTTTCCTCCTGTCAGCGGCTGGAGGCACAGGCAGCGGGGACGCCGCTCAGCGGCGCCGCCGGGGTCTCATGCCAAGCGGCGGCGTCGCTGCGGTCGCGCGGGCCTGTCGGTGTGCCGGTGCGCCGGCTGGTGTGCCGGCCGGCGTCGCCGGTCAGGAGTGCCGCATCCGCAGGCGGTTCATCTCGGCCTCGACCTCGGCCGGCCCCGGCTCCGGGCTGAGGACGTCCCAGACGTTGAAGGCCAAGCCGATGCCCCAGCCGAGCAGGATGAAGATGGGCCAGAAGAAGCCCGCTCCGCTCACCCACCAGATGCCGACGAGCAGGAGGTTGACCATCACGTAGGCGATGGCGTGAGCCTGCAGGTCCCGCTTCGCCTTGAGGTGCTTGAGTGCCAGCGCGCGGAGGTCGTCATCCACCCGGTCCGGTGGGACCTCGGCGCCTGGCGGCACGATCGGGTTGCTCATCGTGATCTCCCTTCCACCTCCAGCGTGCGACGCGCGCACCGGGTCGCGGCAGGGCCGTTGGTCCTGCCATCCGAGGCATCCCGAGGCATCCCGAGGCCGTCGACGCGCGCGAGCGCCATCGACCCCGAGGTGGTGGGGAACAATCGAGCTGCACCCAGAGTTGAGTCGAGTGAACGCAAGATTTGCGAGTCCGGCTTTGACAATCGCTGGCCGGGCGCGCAGATTTGCTCCGAAGCCCCATCTCAACAGCACCATCACGCAACGAGGAGTCACCCATGGCACGTGCGGTCGGAATCGACCTCGGTACCACCAACTCGGCAGTCTCCGTCCTGGAGGGCGGCGAGCCGAGCATCATCGCGAACGCCGAGGGCGGGCGCACGACGCCCTCCGTCGTCGCGTTCTCCAAGAACGGCGAGGTCCTCGTCGGTGAGGTCGCCAAGCGCCAGGCCGTCACCAACGTCGACCGGACGATTCGCTCGGTCAAGCGCCACATGGGCACGAGCTGGAAGTCGCCCGAGATCGACGGCAAGACCTACACGGCCCAGGAGATCAGCGCCCGCATCCTCCAGAAGCTCAAGCGCGACGCCGAGGCCTACCTCGGCGAGACCGTCACCGACGCGGTCATCACCGTGCCCGCCTACTTCGACGACGCCGAGCGCCAGGCCACCAAGGAGGCCGGTGAGATCGCCGGGCTCAACGTCCTGCGCATCGTCAACGAGCCGACCGCCGCGGCGCTCGCCTACGGCCTCGACAAGGGCAAGGAGGACGAGCTCATCCTCGTCTTCGACCTCGGTGGCGGCACGTTCGACGTGTCCCTCCTCGAGGTGGGCAAGGACGCCGAGGACGGCTTCGCGACGATCCAGGTGCGCGCGACCAACGGTGACAACCACCTCGGTGGCGACGACTGGGACGACATGCTCGTCCAGCACCTCATCACGCAGGTGAAGAACAAGACGGGCCAGGACCTGTCCAAGGACAAGATCGCCATGCAGCGCCTCCGTGACGAGGCCGAGCGCGCCAAGAAGGAGCTCTCCACCGCGACGAGCACCAACATCTCGGCGCAGTACATCTCGATGACGCCCGAGGGCCCGATCCACCTCGACGAGAACATCACGCGGGCGCAGTTCGAGCAGATGACGAAGTCGCTGCTCGACCGCACCAAGGCCCCCTTCCACAAGGTCATCGAGGACGCCGGCATCAAGGTCGCCGACATCGACCACGTCGTGCTCGTCGGTGGCTCGACCCGCATGCCCGCCGTCACGGCCCTCGTCAAGGAGCTGACCGGCGGCAAGGAGCCCAACAAGGGCGTCAACCCCGACGAGGTCGTCGCCATGGGCGCGAGCCTGCAGGCCGGTGTCCTCAAGGGCGAGCGCAAGGACGTCCTGCTCATCGACGTCACGCCGCTCTCGCTCGGCATCGAGACCAAGGGTGGCCTGTTCACCAAGCTCATCGAGCGCAACACGGCCATCCCGACGAAGCGCTCCGAGATCTTCAGCACCGCCGACGACAACCAGCCGTCGGTCCTCATCCAGGTCTTCCAGGGTGAGCGCGAGATCGCGCAGCACAACAAGTCGCTCGGCACCTTCGAGCTGACCGGCATCGCGCCGGCGCCGCGCGGCGTGCCGAAGATCGAGGTCACCTTCGACATCGACGCCAACGGCATCGTCAACGTCTCCGCCAAGGACCAGGGCACTGGCAAGGAGCAGAAGATGACGATCACCGGCGGCTCGGCCCTGTCGAAGGACGAGATCGACAAGATGGTCAAGGACGCCGAGGCCCACGCCGACGAGGACCGCAAGCGCCGTGAGGAGGCCGAGGTCCGCAACCAGGCCGAGCAGCTGATCTTCTCGACCGAGAACTTCCTCAAGGAGTCCGGCGACAAGATCCCGGCCGACGTCAAGACCCCGGTCGACGAGTCGCTCGCCGACCTCAAGGCCGCCATCGCCGAGGGCTCCGAGGCGAGCGCCGACGACATCAAGGCCAAGATCGAGGACCTCAACACCAAGTCGCAGGCCATGGGCCAGGCGCTGTATGCCGCGGAGCAGGCTTCCGCCAGTGCCGCGGGTTCCGCTGGGGCGCAGGACTCCTCGGCTGACACCGGCGCCTCGACCGGTGCGGGCTCGGCCGCCGACGACGACGTCGTCGATGCCGAGGTCGTCGACGAGGACGAGACCAAGGACGCCAAGTGACCGACACGACCGGAACCCCGACCCCTGAGGGCGCACAGCCCGAGGGTGTCGAGACCGAGTCGGCCACGACGGCCGCTGAGTCGGCCGCCGCGACCGAGGGAGCCGGCAGCGCATCTGCTGCCGGCTCCCCGGCCGGGGCGGGTGCGGGTCACCACCGCTACTTCGAGGGTGGCCCCGGAGCCTCGTCCGAGCCCGGTGGTGAGGACGAGTTCGACCACGGCGCCGGCGAGAGCGAGAGCGAGGTGCTGGCGCGTGAGGACGCGCTGGCAGCCTCCTACCTCTCCGACCTGCAGCGGCTGCAGGCCGAGTACGTCAACTACAAGAAGCGGGTCGACCGCGACCGTGACGTCATCCGCAACGCTGCCGTCGGCAGCGTCGTGGAGTCGCTGCTCCCGGTGCTCGACGACATCCACATGGCCCGCCAGGTCGGCGACCTCGCCAACGGTCCGTTCTCCGCGATCGCCGACAAGCTCGAGGCCATCCTCGGTCGCTACGGCGTCGAGCGGCTCGGCGAGGCCGGCCAGGAGTTCGACCCCAACGTGCACGAGGCCCTCATGCACGTCGAGGCCGACCTGCCCGAGGGAGCCACCGGCACGCACGTCGTGCAGGTGCTCCAGCCCGGCTACCGCATCGGCGAGCGCCTCGTGCGCGCGGCGAGGGTCTCGGTTGCCGACGCAGGCTGAGCGTGACACCTCCCGGCGCGGGGTGACCCGCGTCGGGACCCCCGGGTCGGGAGACATGCAGCATGATGTGAGGATCCAGCCACACGATCAGAAGGAGGTGCGCCGTGGCTAGTCAGGACTGGTTCGAGAAGGACTTCTACGCCACCCTCGGCGTGCCCCAGGACGCCGACGCGGCGGTGATCAAGAAGGCCTACCGCAAGCTCGCCCGTGACCTGCACCCCGACCACAACGTCGGCAACACCCAGGCCGAGGAGCGCTTCAAGGAGATCGGCGAGGCGTATGCCGTGCTCTCCGACCCCGAGCAGCGTCGCGAGTACGACGCGGTCCGTGCCATGTCGCACGGCGGCGCGCGCTTCACCGCGGGCGGGCCCGGCGGTGGCGGCGCCGGCTTCGAAGACATCTTCTCCGCGTTCGGCGGGCCGGGTGGCCCCGGAGGGGGCGGCCAGCGCGTGCGCTTCGACACGACCGGTGGCGGGCAGCCCAACATCGAGGACCTCCTCGGTCAGATGTTCGGCGGCAGTGCCGGCGGCTTCGGCGGCCGCCAGGGCTACGGCGGCTTCGGCTCCACGGCCGGGCCCCGGCCGGGCGCCGACGTGCAGGCGAGCACGAGCATCGGCTTCCGCGACGCCGTCGAGGGCTCGACCGTCACCCTCACCTCGCCCGACCTCGGCCGCATCACGGCCCGCATCCCTCCGGGCGTCAAGGACGGCCAGCGGATCCGCTTGCGCGGCAAGGGTCGTCAGGGTGACCCCGGCGCTGCGCCCGGCGACCTCATCCTCACGGTGACCGTCGGCAAGCACCCCGTCTTCGGGCGTGACGGCGACAACCTGACGATCGACCTGCCCGTCACCTTCGCCGAGGCCGCGCTGGGCGCGACCGTGTCGGTGCCGACGCTCGATGGCGGGTCGGTCAAGGTCAAGGTCGCCCCCGGCACCCCGAGCGGCCGCGTGCTGCGGCTCAAGGGCCGTGGCGTGACGCGCGGCGACCACAAGGGCGACCTGCTCGCGAAGGTCCAGGTCGTCGTGCCGCAGCGGCTCACCGACGAGGCCCGAGAGGCGATCGAGAAGATGGCAGCGGCCGAGGACGGCCACGACCCGCGGGCCGAGCTCTTCCAGCGGGCCCGGGCCTGACGGCATACGGCAGCAACCCGCCGGCACAGCGAAGGACGGTGATGACGATGGCACGCAGGAACGCCCGCGCGGGCGGCCACGACGACGACGCCCCGGTGTTCGTCATCTCGGTCGCGGCCGAGCTCGCCGGCATGCACGCCCAGACGCTGCGCCAGTACGACCGGCTCGGGCTCGTCACGCCGTCGCGCACCCGCGGTGGCGGCCGCCGCTACAGCACGCGCGACGTGGCCCTCCTGCGCGAGGTGCAGCGGCTGTCGCAGGAGGGCGTCTCGCTCGCCGGCATCCAGCGCATCCTCGAGCTCGAGACGCAGGTCGACGCGCTCCAGGCGAAGGTGGCCGAGCTGACCGAGGCGCTCGACCAGGCGCGTGCCGCGCTCGCGTCGGGCTCGCGCGTCTTCGCCGTGGGGCCGATGGGTGAGGTCGTGCCGATTCGTCCCGGTCAGCGGCCACCTCGCCATGCATCGTCGCAGGCCCTCGTCGTGTGGAGACCCGAGCGCTAGCGGCTGAATCGTCAACCGCATGTGCAAGACTGTGGGGCCGCCTCGAGCAAAGGGGTGTCAAGTGCAGTAGCTGGATGCCGCCGGAGGCCTCTCGTGATTTTGATTCCGGAGGTCGAGTGACCCCGCACTACCCGGACGCCGAGTCGACGGCCGACCTCACTGCAGGTTCCCTGGCGAAGGTCTCGGACCACCCGGGTGAGATGCAGGAGCTCTTCTCCCTCACCGACTGGGGCGCAACGCAGCTCGGGCCGGTCGAGAGCTGGCCCGCGCGTCTGCGCACCATCGTCGACATCTGTCTGTCGTCGCGCTTCCCCATGCTCGTCTGCTGGGGTCCCGACCTCGTCATGATCTACAACGACGGCTACCGCACCCTCCTCGGGGCGACGAAGCACCCCGGGGCGTGGGGCCGCCCCGTGCGCGACGTGTGGCCCGAGATCTGGGACGTCATCGGGCCGATGTTCGACGGCGTCGTCCAGGGCGGGCCGCCGACCTGGGTCGAGGACGGACTCCTCCTCGTCGACCGCTTCGGCTTCGTCGAGGAGGCCTACTTCACGTGGACCTACGGCGCCATCCACGACGACTCGGGTGAGGACGTCGTCGGCATCCTCAACGTGGCGACCGAGGTCACCGCGAAGGTCCTGGCCGAGCGCCGGGCCCGGGTGTCGGCCGAGCTCGTCGCCGCCCTTGCCGACGTCCGGTCCGACGAGGACGTCCGTCGGCGCGCCCTGGAGGTGCTCGGCGCCCACACCGAGGACCACCTCTGGGTCGACCTCGTGTGGGCCGACGGGCGCGAGCCGGCGGCGTCAGTCGACGCCGACCAGCCGAGCGCCGCCGCAGGGGAGGGTGACGGGGCGGTGCACGTGCTGCCGGTCCTCGAGCCGGGCCTGCACGAGCCGACCGCCCACCTGCACCTCACGGCAAACCCGCGCCGCCCGTGGGACGGTCCGCTCCAGGTGTACGCCGAGCTCTGTGCCTCGCACGTCGCCATGGCGCTGAGCGGCGTGCGCCGCCTCCAGGAGGAGCGTCACCGCGCCGAGGTGTTGACCGCCCTCGACACGGCCAAGTCCGACTTCTTCGCCAACGTCAGCCACGAGCTGCGCACGCCGCTCACGCTCATCGCCGGGCCGGTGCAGGACGCGCTGAAGAACCCCGACCTCGGAGACGAGGCGCGCGAGCGCTTCGAGCTCATCCGCCGCAACACCGACCGCCTCGTCGGGCTCGTCGACCGCATTCTCGACCTCACGCGCGTCGAGGCGGGCGCGGTGGAGCCGCACTGGGTGCAGACCGACGTGCGCGCGGTCCTCACCGGTGTCGCCGCCAACTTCCGGCCGGCCATCGAGCGGCTCGGTCTCGACTTCTCCGTCGAGCTCGACGACCTCGACCACGACACCTTCCTCGATGTCGACATGCTCGAGCGCATCGTGCTCAACCTGCTCTCGAACGCCCTTAAGTTCACCCCGCGCGGAAGCATCACGCTGCGTCTCGCGGCCGAGGGCGACGGCTACGTCGTGTCCGTGACCGACACGGGCATCGGCATCGCCGAGCGCGACCTCGAGCTCGTCTTCGACCGCTTCCGACAGCTGAGCCGCGACGACGAGCGTCGCTCGCGCGAGGGCGCCGGCATCGGGCTCTCGCTCGTCCAGCAGCTCGTCGCGCTGCTCGGTGGGCGCATCTCCGTGGAGTCCGCCGAGGGTGAGGGCAGCACCTTCACCGTCGCGCTGCCGTGGGGCGCGCCGGCTTCGCACTCGGCGACCCGGCCGTCGATCACCCCGCGGTCGGTCGAGTCGTTCATCACCGAGGCGAGCGGCTGGGCGCTGCGCTCCATCGACGCCACCGACACGGCCGCGGTCGAGGTCGAGCAGCGACCCGACTCCAGCTCACGTCTGGCCGATGCCCCCGGTGCCGGCTCGAGGGCGGCCAAGGCGGCGGCGGAGGCCGCTGCCGTCGCCCTCGGTGTGGAGGTGGAGCGGCCCCGCCTGCTCCTCGTCGAGGACAACGCCGACATGCGTGACTACACGGCGCGTCACCTCGCCGCCGACTACGACGTCGTGCCCGTCGGCGACGGCCGCGAGGCCCTCGACCGGATGCGTATCGACCCGCCCATCGACCTCGTCCTCGCCGACGTCATGATGCCGCGCATGGACGGGCTCGAGCTGGTCCGGCAGATCCGTGCCGACGAGCGGCTGCGCGACGTGCCGGTCGTGCTGCTGTCCGCGCGCGCCGGGGTGGAGGCGAGCACGACGGGCCTGCTCGAGGGCGCCGACGACTACGTCGTCAAGCCCTTCCAGCCCGACGAGCTGCGCGCCCGGCTCGCGTCCAACCTCGTGCGCGCCCAGTCCCGGTCTCGCGACGCGGCCTGGCTGCGGGCGATCCTCGGCTCGATCCAGGAGCCGGTCGTCGTCTGCGACACCAACGGGCTGGTCGTCGAGATCAACGCCGCCTTCACGCAGGCCTACGGCTGGTCCCTCGCCGACGGCCCGCTCGTGCCGCCCTACCCGTGGTGGGTCTCCGCCGAGCACCTTCCCGACGAACGCCGTGCGGCAGAGCGTCGGATGGACCTCCTGCGGGCCGGGCAGCCCGTCATGGACGACCACTACCGCGTCCTGCGCAAGGGCGGCGGGGAGGCGTGGGTCCACATGCGCGCGGCCCTCGTGCCCGCCACGCCGGAGCACGCGGGCTTCGTCATCGTCGTGGCCCGCGACGAGACCCGTGAGCGGGAGTCGCGCATGCGCCGTGAGCTCGCGGCGCGGATCGCCGTCGACCTGGCGGCCGCCGACGACCTCGAGTCGGTGCTCGCGACGGCCGTCACGGGCTTCACGGTGCTCTTCGACGGCGAGGTGAGCCTGCGCGTGGCCCCCGAGCGCGGCGACACGGTCGTGCTGAGCCCGCGCGGTCGGGTCCGGCCCGAGCAGCTGCCGCACCCGGCGCGCCAGGGACTCCTCGGCAAGGGCAGCACCGACCTTCGTGCGGGGGAGAAGCGCGAGGGCCTGCTCCTCGCCCCGACCTCCCAGCGCTCCGACTGCCGGGCGTGGGTGCAGTTCGACGAGCCGCGCCTTGTGCCGTCCGACGAGCTCATCGTCGGCGACCTGCTCGCGCAGGCCCTCGGCCAGGCCGTCGACCGCGTCGTCGACCGCCGCGACAGCGCCGCCAAGCAGGAGCAGCTCGGCCAGGCCATCGAGAGCCACCGGCTCATCGGGCAGGCGGTGGGCATCCTCATCGAGCGCCACCGCACGACGCCGGTCGAGGCCTTCGAGATGCTGCGCCAGGCGTCCCTGAGCCGCAACATCAAGCTCCGCGAGATCGCGACGCGCGTCGTCGAGTCCGGCGAGGAGCCGACGACCGCCTGATCCGGCGCGTCCACGGCCGCGGTCTGAGAGACTGCGGCCGTGGACGCTGAGCACCTCCTCGTCTTCCCCGACCGTGACGCGGCCGAGCTCGTCGCCGAGCAGTTCGAGGCCGCCGGCCTCGCCGACGTCCGCGTCATCCGTGAGGCGCTCGCCGGCGAGGACGACTCCGAGGCCCACGAGTGGGCCGTGCACGTGCGAACCCCCGACGACCCGGGGTATGCCGTCGAGTTCCTCGCGATCGCCGAGCGCCACGACGGGTGGTACGACCCCCACCCACACGGCTGAGATCATCGCCGGCGCCGTCCACGCCAGCGTCGGGAACGGGGCACCCGACCGTCGAGTGCTCAACTTCCGTCGTCGAGAACTGGGCACTCGACCGTCGAGTGCGCACTTGTGGTCGTTGGGAACTGGGCACTCGACCGTCGGGTGCTCAACTTCCGTCGTCGAGAACTGGGCACTCGACCGTCGAGTGCCACGTTGGTCACGTTCTTGCGCGTTCACAAAGTTGAGTGGAATAGACTCAAGTCGGCACGAGTTGTCGCAGGTGTTCGCCACCCCTGACCAGGAGACCGCATGGACCTTCAGCTGACCACCAAGGCGCAGGAGGCCTTCGCCCAGGCCGCCACCACCGCCACGGGCAAGCACCACCCCGCCATCGAGCCCGCCCACCTGCTGCTCGCCCTCGCCGCACAGACGGGCACGACGACGCCCGCCCTGCTGACGGCGGGCGGTTCGAGCGTGGCCGCCGCGACCGCCGCAGCGGAGCGAGCCATGGCCTCCCTGCCCCAGGTCAGCGGGGTCGCCCAGCAGCCGCAGCTCTCCCCGGCCTCCCTGCGGGCGATCCAGCAGGCGCAGCAGTACATGACCTCGATGGGCGACTCCTACGTCTCCACCGACCACCTGCTGCTCGCGCTCGCGCGCACGGGCCAGTTCGCGCTCGATGCCGATGCCATCGAGAAGGCGATCCCTGACCTGCGCGGCGGCCGCCCCGTCACCTCCGACAACCCGGAGGGCACCTTCGAGGCGCTCGCGAAGTACGGCACCGACCTCACCGCCCGCGCCCGCGAGGGCAAGCTCGACCCCGTCATCGGACGTGACGCCGAGATCCGCCGCGTCGTGCAGGTGCTCTCGCGCCGCACGAAGAACAACCCCGTCCTCATCGGCGAGCCCGGCGTCGGCAAGACCGCCGTCGTCGAGGGGCTCGCCCAGCGCATCGTCGAGGGCGACGTGCCCGAGAGCCTGCGTGACAAGACCCTCTACAGCCTGGACCTTGCCGCGATGGTGGCCGGCGCGAAGTACCGCGGCGAGTTCGAGGAGCGGCTCAAGGCCGTCCTCGAGGAGATCCAGGGCTCCGACGGCCAGATCGTCACCTTCATCGACGAGATCCACACCGTCGTCGGCGCGGGGGCCGGTGGCGAGGGCGCGATGGACGCCGGCAACATGCTCAAGCCCATGCTCGCCCGCGGCGAGCTGCGCCTCGTCGGTGCGACGACCCTCGACGAGTACCGCAAGCACATCGAGAAGGACGCCGCGCTCGAGCGCCGCTTCCAGCAGGTCTTCGTCGGTGAGCCGTCCGTCGAGGACACCATCGCGATCCTCCGCGGTCTCAAGGAGCGCTACGAGGCCCACCACAAGGTGACGATCGCCGACGCCGCCCTCGTCGCGGCCGCGAGCCTCTCCGACCGCTACATCAGCGGGCGCCAGCTCCCCGACAAGGCCATCGACCTCATCGACGAGGCGGCGTCGCGACTGCGCATGGAGATCGACTCGAGCCCCGTCGAGATCGACGAGCTCCGCCGTGCCGTCGACCGACTCAAGATGGAGGAGTTCGCCCTCGCGCAGGAGACCGACGCGGCCTCGCGCGACCGCCTCGAGCGGCTGCGCAAGGACCTCGCCGACCGCTCGGAGGAGCTCGCGGCGCTCAACGCCCGGTGGGAGGCCGAGAAGTCCGGCCTCAACGCCGTCGGCGACCTCAAGGCCCGCGTCGACGACCTGCGCACCCAGGCCGACCGGCTCCAGCGCGAGGGCGACCTCGGCGCCGCGTCGAAGATCCTCTACGGCGACATCCCCGCCCTCGAGAAGCAGCTCGCCGACGCGCAGGAGCGCGAGGCCGCAGCCACGGCCGACGACGAGGGTCCGATGGTCAAGGAGGAGGTCGGCGCCGACGACATCGCCGACGTCATCTCCGCGTGGACCGGCATCCCGGCCGGGCGCCTGCTCGAGGGCGAGACCGAGAAGCTGCTGCACATGGAGCAGCACATCGGTGCCCGCCTCATCGGTCAGGCCGACGCCGTGCGCGCGGTGTCGGACGCCGTGCGACGCACCCGCGCCGGGGTCTCCGACCCCGACCGGCCCACGGGCAGCTTCCTCTTCCTCGGCCCGACCGGTGTCGGCAAGACCGAGCTGGCCAAGAGCCTCGCCGACTTCCTCTTCGACGACGAGCGGGCCATGGTCCGCATCGACATGTCGGAGTACTCCGAGCGGCACTCCGTCGCGCGCCTCATCGGCGCCCCTCCTGGCTACGTCGGCTACGAGGAGGGCGGCCAGCTCACCGAGGCCGTGCGCCGTCGGCCCTACTCGGTCATCCTGCTCGACGAGGTCGAGAAGGCCCACCCCGAGACGTTCGACATCCTGCTCCAGGTGCTCGACGACGGGCGTCTCACCGACGGCCAGGGCCGCACGGTCGACTTTCGCAACGTCATCCTCGTGCTCACCTCGAACCTCGGGTCGCAGTTCCTCATCGACCCGCTGCTCTCGCCGGAGGAGCGCCGTGAGTCGGTCATGACGGTCGTGCGCTCGACCTTCAAGCCGGAGTTCCTCAACCGGCTCGACGAGGTCGTCGTCTTCGATGCGCTGAGCCGCGAGGACCTCGCGCACATCGTCGACCTGCAGGTGCGTGCCTTCGGTGCGCGCCTGGCGGACCGGCGGATCACCCTGTCGGTGACAGACCCGGCGCGCGAGTGGCTCGCCGCCCGCGGCTACGACCCGGCCTACGGTGCCCGACCGCTGCGCCGCCTCGTGCAGCGCGAGATCGGCGACCGGCTCGCCCGCGCGCTGCTCGCCGGGGAGGTGCGCGACGGGTCGACCGTCACCGTCGACGTCGACGAGGCCGGAGAGGCGCTCGTCCTCGGCTGACCGCTGGACGACCCTGGGTCGCACGTCCGCCCGACGCACGGAGGGGGCCTCGCACCAGCGAGGCCCCCTCCGTCGTATGCCGTGACCGGCTCCAGTCGGCCGGCGCCGGTGTCGTCGGTGTCGGGGTCAGCGGGCGAAGAGCTCGGCGTCCCAACCGAACTCGCGTGCGGCCCGGACGTTCTCGGCGCGGTCGTCGGTGAACCACACCTCCTCCGGGGCCACGTCACGCCCGAGGTCACCCTCGATGGCGCGGTGGGCGGCGGCATACGCCTGCTGGTCAGGCTTGGCGACGCCGAAGTCGGCGCTGTTGAGCACCCCGTCGAAGAGCCGGGTGAGCCCGAGCAGCTCGAGCTCGGCCGGCACGTAGTCGGTGCCGTTGGTGAAGACGTAGGTGCGGTGCCCGTCGGAGCGCAGCGACTCGAGTCTCTCGACGGTCTCGTCGACCACCGTGCCGCGGTGCGTGCGCCACGCCTCCATGTGCTCGCGCACGCGCGCCGGCTCCGGCACGACGTGCTCGAGCTCGGTGCAGATCGCATCGAACCACGCGTCGAAGCTGCGCCGACCGGTGATGGTCGGCAGCAGCAGCTCGCTGCGGAAGGCCGTCGCCGCGACGTGCCCTGCCGGCAGCCCGAGGGCTGCCTCGATGGCCGGGTTGGCGTCGCCCGGGGCGAAGTCCCGAACGACGCCGTCGAGGTCGAAGACGTATGCGGTGTGCTCCCTCGTCGAGGTCACGCGCGGGTGCGGCGCTCCGCCGTCGTGTCGCTGCCGTCGACGCCGTCACCCACGTCGGTCCGGTCCGTGCCGTTGTCGCGGTAGGTGCCGTCGGCACCGTCGGTGCGGTCGGTGCCGTTGTCGGTCCACGAGGCCGTGCCCTCGTGGACGTTGCCCTCGGCCCGGCCGGTGACGACGTCGGCGACCGACGGCCCCTGACGCTCGCGCCACTCCGCCTCACGGCGGGACAGCTCGGCCTCGCGGCTGCCGAGCTCCTCGTCGCGGGCGCTCAGCTGCGACTCGCGGCGTCGCAGGTCCTCGTCGCGCAGGCCGGCCTCCTCGATGCGGCGCTCGGAGTCGAGCCGGGCGGTCTCCGCCTTCTCCTCGACCTCGGCGAGCCGGGCGGCCTCCTTGTCCTCGCGACGCGCGCGTGCCCGGCGGCGGGCAGCCGACGAGAGCAGCGCCCAGCCGAGCGCGATGAGCAGCACGGCGATGGCGGCATAGGCCGCGAGCTCCAGCGGGCTCACGGTGCGCGTGAAGCCCAGGGCGGTGAGGGCGATCGTGCCGCCTGCCGCCTGCGCTCCGATGTAGGTGACCACCGCTGCTCCGGCGCCGATCAACAGGAGGATCACTCCGATGAGGGCCATGCTTGACTCCTTGGGATAGCGGGGCGGGTCACCGCCCTCTCGATACTGTCATCTGTTGCCATACCCCAAACCGGGTGTTACGGCCCAT
This sequence comes from Humibacillus xanthopallidus, assembly GCF_006716675.1. Classification (GTDB taxonomy): domain Bacteria; phylum Actinomycetota; class Actinomycetes; order Actinomycetales; family Dermatophilaceae; genus Humibacillus; species Humibacillus xanthopallidus_B. Next base: position 27,759 of record NZ_VFPM01000002.1, read on the forward strand.
GAGCCCGGCTTGCACGGCTGCGCCTGCCGCCTGCCGTTAGCCTGACCCCCATGCGCATCCTGGGACGGCTCGCGGCCGCTGCACTGGCCGCCGTGTGCCTCATGACGACGGCGTCCTGCTCCGGCAGCGGCGACATGCCGAGCCCGACCCAGTCGACCCCGTCGGCTGCGCAGCGGCTGACAGCCGCCAAGGCAAAGGTCGACGCCGCGACCTCCGTGCACCTCGGCCTCGCGAGCAAGGACGTGCCCGAGGGGAGCAACGGCATCATCTCGGCCGACGGGTGGGGGAAGCACCCTCCGGCCTTCAAGGGCACCTTCAAGGTGCGTCTCGGCGGCATCGAGGGCGACGCCGAGATCACCTCGGTCGACGGCGCCGTCTACGCGAAGCTCCCCTTCGTCCCCGGCACCCAGAAGATCGACCCGGCCTCGCTCGGCCTGCCCGACCCCGCCACCCTCTTCTCTCCCGACGCGGGCCTGACGAGCCTCATGGCGAAGACCGTCGATCCGAAGGTCTCCGGCCAGGTGCGCGCCGGCTCCGAGGTGCTCACGATGATCACCGGCACGATCCCCGGGGCGGCCGTCGTCGACCTCTTCAAGATCGGCGACCGCAACGGCACCTTCACGGTGGCCTACGGGCTGACGGACGCGAACGAGCTGCGGCAGGTCACGCTCACCGGCCCCTTCTTCGGTGCAGGCACGTCCTCGACCTACGTCCTCACCCTCGACCAGTACGGCCAGCCCGTCACCATCACGGCCCCGTGAGCGCCACCGGCGGTCGCCTGCCCCTGCTCGCCGCGGCCTCAGCCGCCGTGGCGCTCGCCGCGGCCGACACCTACGTCGTCGTCCTCGCGCTCACCGACATGATGGCCGGCGTCGGCATCGGCATCAACGCCCTCCAGCGCGCGACGCCGATCATCTCCGGCTTCCTCCTCGGCTACATCGCCGTGCTGCCGCTCATCGGCCGCCTCTCCGACCTGCTCGACCGGCGCCGCATCCTGCTCGGGTGCCTCGTCGTCTTCGTCGTCGGCTCCGCGATCACGGCGCTCGCGGTCGAGATGCCGGTGCTCGTCACGGGCCGCGTGCTCCAGGGCATCGGCGGTGGAGGGCTCGTGCCGGCGACGCTCGCACTCGTCGCCGACCTCTGGCCCGCCGGCCGACGCGGCACCCCGCTCGGCGTCGTCGGCGCGGTGCAGGAGCTCGGCTCCGTCCTCGGGCCCGTGCTCGGAGCAGTCATCCTCGCGTGGGCGGGCTGGCGGGCCATCTTCTGGGCCAACGTCGTCGCCGGCCTGCTCCTGTATGCCGTCATCCACCTCCTCGGGTCACGTGCCCTCGGCACCGGGGCGGGCGGCATACGGCGCGCCGACGAGTCGCTCTCTCGATCGGGGGGTGGGCGAGGGCGCGGGGTGACTGTGCTCGCGTGGGTGCTCGCGCTCCTCGCCCTCGGCATCGGAGGGCTGGCCCTCGCCGCCCCCGACTCGCTCGTCACCGACGTCGCGCTCGGTGCTCCCTTCGTGCCCTTCGCCGGCGACTCGCGGGTGCTGACACCGATCGGGCTCGTCGCGCTCGTGCTGCTCGTGCTGCTCGCGGTCGTCACGGCGCCGCGCTGGTGGCCGGTGCTGCGGCGCTCCGACCTCTTCGGGGCCCTGCTCGTCGCGGTGGCGCTCGGCAGCCTCGTCCTCACCTTCGCGTCGTCCGACCCCGAGCGCGAGGTCGTGGGCCCGCTCGGCTACTCGTTGCTGCCCGTCGGCGCCGTCGCGCTGCTCGTGCTCTGGTGGTGGCACCGGCGGGCGGCGGCGCCGCTCATCCCGCGCGGGGTGCTGCACGCGCGCGGGGTGCGCTCGCTCGCCGTGAGCCTCCTCGTCGGTGCGGCCCTCGTGGCCGTCGTCGTCGACGTGCCGCTCCTCGCACGGCTCACCGACGACTACGACGCGACGGGTGCGGCGCTCGTGCTCGTGCGCTTCCTCGTCGCGGTGCCCGTCGGGGCCTTCGCCGGGGGCTGGGCGCTGCGCCGCCTGGGCGACGGAGCGGTGGCCGGCATCGGTCTCGCCCTCGCAGCGGCAGGTCTGCTCGTCATGTCGCGCTGGACCCTCGACTCGCTCGGCGAGACGGTGTCGACGACCGTCGTGCTCGTCGTCGTCGGGCTCGGCATCGGGCTCGCGCTCGCACCGGTGAACAACGCGGCGCTCGCCGACTCTCCGGCCGACGCCCACGGCGTCGCGAGCTCGCTCGTCGTCGTGGCCCGCATGGTCGGCATGGTCGTGGGCCTCGCCCTGCTCACCACGGTGGGCCTGTCGCGCTACTACGCCGCCGTGCGGCTGCTGCCTGACCCGCTCGACACCGCCGCCCTCATCGGCGCCGGCGTCGTGCAGGTGCAGACCGTCTTCCTCGGCGGTGCGCTGGCGGCGCTCGCCGGGTCGGCCGTGGCCCTCACGCTCGGCCTGCGGCGGCCCGACCGGGTCACGAGCCGCGGCGACGAGCGGCTGGTCGTCGTCCCGTAGGAGCCCCGGCGAGCAGGCGCGGTCAGTCGGCGATCTCGACGACGACGGGCGCGTGGTCGGAGGCGCCCTTGCCCTTGCGCTCCTCGCGGTCGATGGCGGCGCCGACGACCCGCTCGGCGAGCGCGGGGGAGCAGAGTGCGAAGTCGATGCGCATGCCCTGGCGCTTCGGGAAGCGCAGCTGCGTGTAGTCCCAGTAGGTGAAGGTGCCGGGCTCCGAGGTGTGGGGGCGCACGACGTCGGAGTAGCCGGCGTCGACGACGGCGGCGAAGGCGGCGCGCTCCGCGGGCGAGGTGTGGGTGCGCCCCTCGTAGTAGGCGACGCTCCAGACGTCGGCGTCGGTGGGGGCGATGTTCCAGTCGCCCATGAGGGCGATCTGCGCGGCGGGGTCGTCGGCGAGCCAGCCGCTGGCGGCCCGCTCGAGGGCCGCGAGCCACTCGAGCTTGTAGGTCAGGTGCGGGTCCTCGAGGGCGCGGCCGTTGGGGATGTAGAGCGACCAGAGGCGCACACCTCCGCAGACGGCGCCGAGGGCGCGTGCCTCTGCCGCCGCGGGCTCGCCCCAGCCGGGCATGCCGTCGAAGCCCACCTGCACGTCGGACAGGCCCACCCGTGATGCGACGGCGACGCCGTTCCACTGGCTGAGCCCGTGGTGGGCCACCTCGTAGCCGAGCGCCTCGAAGCGGTCGAAGGGGAACTGGTCCTCGCGAGCCTTGGTCTCCTGGAGGGCGATCGCGTCGACCTCGTTGCGTTCGAGCCAGGCCGTGACCCGGTCGATGCGGGACCGGATCGAGTTGACGTTCCACGTGGCGATGCGCACAGTCGGTCACCCTAGACCGCCGCCCCGACACCGTGTGCCTAGGGTGACACCCATGGCTGCTGAGCGAACCCCTCGACCCACCGCACTCGTCACCGGTGCGAGCGCCGGCATCGGTCGCGAGTTCGCGGTCCAGCTCGCCGCGCGCGGGCACGACCTCGTGCTCGTCGCACGGGACCGCGCGCGGCTCGACGCCCTCGCCGCCGAGCTGACGAGCAGGTATGCCGTCTCCGCAGAGGTGCTCGTCGCCGACCTCTCCGACCGGTCCGCCGTGCAGACGGTCGCGGACCGGCTCGCCGACCCGGCGCGTCCCGTAGACGTCCACGTCAACAACGCCGGCTACGGCCAGCGGCGCAGCTTCCTGCGCAACGACCTCGCCGCCGAGGAGGCGGCCTTCGACGTGCTGACCCGGGCCGTGCTCGTGCTCTCCCACGCAGCCGGGGTCGCGATGCGCGACCGCGGCCGGGGCCAGATCATCAACGTCTCGTCGGTGGCAGGGTTCATCGCCTCGGGCTCCTACTCGGCGGCCAAGGCCTGGGTGACGACGTTCAGCGAGGGCCTCGCGAGCGAGCTCGAGGGCACCGGCGTCACCGTGACAGCCCTGTGCCCGGGCTTCACCAACACGGAGTTCCAGCAGCGTGCGGGCATCGGCAAGCCGGGGCCCGACTTCCTGTGGCTCGACCCGTCGCGGCTCGTCGGTGACTGCCTCGACGACGTCGCCAAGGGTCGGGTCGTCTCGGTGCCGGGGCTGCAGTACAAGGCGATGGTCGGTCTCCTGCGGGTCGTTCCCCGGTCGGTCATCCGGCGCCGGGCCCGCCTCGTGCGTCGCTGAGACTCCTGCGCGCCCGGACATCGGGCGACCACTGTCGGGAGGTACTCCTAGGGTGTGAGCCATGGCGACGGTGAGGCAGGTTCAGGTCACGTTCGACTGCGCAGAGCCCGAGCGGGTCGCTCGGTTCTGGTGCGAGGTGCTCGGCTACGTCGTGCCGCCACCGCCGCCGGGCTTCGCGAGCTGGCACGACTTCGACCGCTCGCTGCCACCGCAGCACCAGGGCTCGGCGTTCGCGTGCGTCGACCCGACCGGAGCGGGGCCGCGGCTGTTCTTCCAGCGCGTGCCCGAGGGCAAGGTCGTCAAGAACCGCGTGCACCTCGACGTCCGCGTCGGCACCGGACTCGTCGGGCAGGAGCGACTGGACGCCCTCGAGGCCGAGTGCGCACGGCTCGTCGCCCTGGGTGCGGTGCGCGGGCCGCTCCTGCTCGCCGACGGCCACAACGAGTCCTGCCAGGTGATGCAGGACGTCGAGGGCAACGAGTTCTGCCTCGACTGACAGCCGTCGCCCGCCTCTCGGGCGGCGGCCGCGTCTCGGGCGGCGACCGCGCCCGTGGGGCGGGCACGCGCTGAGGGCGGCCGCCACTCGCCCTACCATTGAGCCTCGTGACTGACACCGCCGCCGCCCGCGCCCGCCTCCTCGAGATCATCCGGGAGAAGGCGATCGTCCACGGTCGCGTCACCCTGAGCTCCGGCAAGGAGGCCGACTACTACGTCGACCTGCGCCGCATCACGCTCGACGGAGAGGCCGCGCCGCTCGTCGGGATCGTCATGCGCGACCTCACCAAGGACCTCGACTACGAGGCCGTCGGCGGCCTCACACTCGGAGCCGACCCCGTCGCGACCTCGATGCTGCACGCCGCGGCGGCCGCCGGCGAGCGGCTCGACGCCTTCGTCGTGCGCAAGGCCGGCAAGGCCCACGGGCTGCAGCAGCGCATCGAGGGACCGTCGATCACCGGCCGCCGTGTCGTCATCGTCGAGGACACGACGACGACCGGTGCGTCGCCACTGGCCGCCGTCGAGGCGGCCCGCGAGGACGGCGCCACCGTCGTTGCCGTCGCGACCATCGCCGACCGGGCGACCGGGGCCGGCGAGCGCATCAGCGAGGAGGCCGGCGTCGCCTACCTGCACGCCTACTCGCTCGAGGAGCTGGGACTCGGCTGACACCCACCCACCGACAGAGCGCCTACTGCGGTCTCGAGCGGGTGAGCGCGCTGCCCATGGTCCGACGGACTGCTCTCTCGATTGGCGGGTGATCAGAGGCGGGGCACGTGGAGGTCGTACTGCGCGATCTTGCGATAGATCGTCGAGCGGCTCATGCCGAGGTCACGCGCGGCCTCCTTCATCGTCGCCCCCGGCCGGGTCAGCGCCCGCACGATCTCCTCGCGCTCGAACGCCTCGATGCGGGTGAGGCGCCGGTGCGAGCCGCTCAGCACCTCGCTCGGCAGGTGCCGGGCATCGACGACGTCGGTGCGGGTCGCCGCCTGGCGCACCGCGTGCACGAGCTGCTCGACGTTGCCGGGCCAGCCGTGGTCGGTGAGGGCTCGCTGCGCCGCAGGCGTGAACTCGATCTCGCGCCCGCGCACCCGTCGCGCGACATGGGCGGCGAGCGGCAGCACGTCGGCCGGGCGCTCGCGCAGCGGTGGCACCTCGACGACGGTGCCGACGAGCGCTCGCACCGCAGGCGGTATGCCGTCGAAGTGCCGCGCGGTCACCGCGCCACCGCACGTGGCGAGGTCTGGGCCGGCAAGGATCGAGGGGGCGAGGCTCGAGGGAGCGAGGCACGAGGAGGCCGTCCGGGGTGTGACGTCGGCAGGGCTGCCTCCGGTGCCAGCAGGCGTGACGTCGGCGACGGCATACGTCGATCGGCTGACGCGGCCGAGCACCTGGCCCACCTCATCGCCCGCCCACGCGGGCAGCTCGTCGACATCGCACGCGATGGCCGAGGTGCTGGGCTTGCCCACCTCCGGGGTCCAGAGCGAGAGCCAGGCAGCGACGTCCTGCGGGGCCGGGAGCCCGGCGCTGAGGATGCGGTCGCGAGGGCGGGCGGCGCGCAGTGCCTGCGCGAGCAGCGTGGCGCGCCCCGACCCCGGCTCCCCGACGGCGGCGACGAGACGACCCGCCGCCAGGGCGCTCGCAGCCGCGTCGACCGCCTCGCGCCAGGCGGGGGAGAGGTCGTGCAGCGTGCCCGAGCCCGGCTCGAGATGCGCCGCCTCGACGCGATAGACCTCGCCCCGGGGCGCCGCCCGCGGCCGCAGGCCACGTGAGCGGGCGAGCATGAGGGCCGTCGTCGTGCTCGCCGCCGACTGGGCCAGCGCGAGGAGCAGGTCACCTCGGTCGCGCGACCACGTCGTGATGTTGACGCTGCCCTCGAGCCGTCCGGTCGTGGGGTCGAGCACCGGCACGGCGGCGCACGTGTAGCCGCAGAGGCTCAGGCTGTAGTGCTCCTCGGCGCGCACGAGCGCCGGCACTCGGTCAGCGAGCGCGAGGCCGAGCCCGTTGGTGCCCGCCTCGCGCTCGGAGAAGGCGAACCCCGGCGCCAGGTGGACCGCGTCGAGGGCCCGCAGCAGCGACGTGTCGCCGCTCAGCCGGTTGAGCACGAGACCGTCCGCGTCCGTGAGCATGAGGCTGATCGGCTCGTCCGCGAGGGTGCGGTGCAGGCTCGTCAGCACCTCGTGGCCGCACTGGAAGAAGAGCGAGTCGCGTGGCTCGGGCGCCCCGGAGAAGACCGGGGTCACCGACTCGAGCGGCACGCCGTAGTCCTCGCTGCGGCGCCACGACGCGAGGAGCCGCTCGTCCACGGGCGCCGAGACGGACGTGCCCGGGTCTCCCGGCACACCGCCTGTCCCGCCCTCGCGGGCGCCGCGTCGTCCTCCGGCACCATCGCCGCCTCCTGCCCGAGCCGTTGCTCGACCCCGCCGACCTCGAGCGCTGTCTCGGTCGTTCGGTTCGGCCTCGATCCGACGCTACCTCCGGGCTGGGCATCCGTCTCGGTCGCTGCGTCTCAAATTGGGACACCGTGCGTCTGTCCGGCTCGGCGCACGGTGCCTACGGTCGTGGAGAGGTCAACGACGACATCACCGAGGAGACAGCATGTACAGCAAGGACGGCGAGAACTACTTCATCGTCGACGCGCACGTCGCGTTGTGGGACGCCCGCCCCGAGAACCAGCGCAACATCCACGGCAAGCAGTTCATCGACTGCTTCTACGACTACCACCGCAACCTCAGCCCCGAGTCCGAGGTCTGGACCTACGAGGAGTACCTCTACCAGGGCGGGGAGCGCCTCAAGAAGGACCTCTTCGAGGACGGCTACGTCGACCACGCGATCTTCCAGCCGGCACACCTCGGCGAGTTCTACGTGCGCGGCTTCGGGCAGACCGAGGAGGCCTCGCAGCTCGCGAAGGCCGACCCGGCCCGCCTCACGTACAACCACCACTTCGACCCCCGCAACGGCGAGCAGGGCCTCGACCAGCTGCGTGCGGACGTCGAGCGGCTCGGCTTCAAGGGCGTCAAGCTCTACACGGCCGAGTGGCACGGCGAGAGCCGCGGCTGGAAGCTCGACGACCCGTGGGCCTACCGCTACTTCGAGGCCTGCCGAGAGCTCGGCGTGACGAACATCCACGTCCACAAGGGTCCGACGATCCGGCCGCTCGACCGCGACGCCTTCGACGTCGCCGACATCGACCACGTCGCGAGCGACTTCACCGACCTCAACTTCATCGTCGAGCACGTCGGCCTGCCGCGCCTCGAGGACTTCTGCTGGATCGCCACCCAGGAGCCGAACGTCCACGGCGGTCTCGCCGTTGCGATGCCCTTCATCCACACCCGCCCGCGCTACTTCGCTCAGATCATCGGCGAGCTGCTCTACTGGATCGGCGAGGACCGCATCCAGTTCTCCAGCGACTACGCCATCTGGACGCCGAAGTGGCTCATCGAGAAGTTCGTCGACTTCCAGATCCCCGAGGACATGACGGAGTACGCGCCGCTCACGGTCGCCCAGAAGAAGAAGATCCTCGGGCTCAACGCGGCGAAGATGTACGGCATCGACGTGCCCGCCGAGCTGCAGCTGCCCGACGCCGACGAGACGGCCACCGGACCGCGCGGTGCCGACGACACGGCCGAGCGGGCGCAGGACCCGACGGCCCTGGCCGGGGTCTGACGATGGGTCTCGCACCCCTGCGGGCCGCGCCCGACATCGAGGCGCTGACGGCGGCATACGTCGCGCTCTCGACGGTGATCGACCCCGAGCTCGACGAGCCGATCACCGACCTCGGCTTCGTGCGCTCGCTCGAGGTCGTCGGCGACGACGTCGTCGCGCACCTGCGTCTGCCGACCTCGTTCTGCGCGCCGAACTTCGCCTACCTCATGGCCTCGGATGCGAAGGACGCGCTCTCGGCGCTGCCCTGGGCTCGTCACGTCGTCGTCGAGCTCGACGACCACCACGACAGCGACCTCATCAACGCCGGGCTCGCGGCCGACGCCGGCTACCGGGGCACGTTCCGCCACGAGGCCGAGCAGGACCTCGACGAGCTGCGCGTGACCTTCCAGCGCAAGGCCCACACCGCGGCGATGGAGCGCTGCCTGACGGCGCTGCTGCGGGCCGAGCCCGGCCGCGCGGTCGAGGACCTCGGCTCGGTGACGCTGGGCGACCTGCCGGCCGACGACCGCACGGCGGCGTTGCGCCGGCGCCGCTCGGCCATCGGTCTGCCCGACGAGGACAGCGCCGCCGTGCTCGTCGACCACGAGGGTCGGGGGTATGCCGTCCGCGACGTGCCGCTCGCCCTGCGGCGGGCGCGCTCGACCCGCATCTCCATCGACGGCAACGCGCACTTCTGCCGTGGCCTGCTCCGCACCCGCTACCCCGGCTCGGAGCGCGACCAGGTGCAGCGGCCCGAAGGGGCCGAGGCTGCGGACGCCGCGTACGCCGCGGATCTGCCTGAGCCTCAAGGTCGTCCGGCTCTGACGTTCATCCCCATCTCTCAGCTGAAGGAGCACCACTCATGAGCACCATGCGCGCCGTCCAGGTCGTCGGCTACCACCAGGACCTCGAGATGAAGGAGGTGCCGGTTCCCGAGGTCACGGGGGCGTTCGACGTCGTCGTCAAGATCGGTGGTGCGGGCGTCTGCCGCACCGACCTGCACATCCTCGAGGGCCAGTGGGCCGAGAAGTCCAACGTCGCGCTGCCCTACACGATCGGTCACGAGAACGCCGGCTGGGTGCACGCCGTCGGGAGCGAGGTGACCAACGTCAAGGAGGGCGACAAGGTCATCGTCCACCCGCTCATCACGTGCGGGCTGTGCCGCGCCTGCCGCTCCGGCGACGACGTGCACTGCGAGAGCAACCAGTTCCCCGGCATCGACACCAACGGGGGGTATGCCGAGTACCTCCGCACATCGGCCCGCAGCGTCGTGCGCATCGACGACTCCCTCGAGCCCAAGGACGTCGCGGCCCTCGCGGACGCCGGCCTCACGGCATACCACGCGGCGGCGAAGGCCGCCCGGAGGCTGACGCCGCGTGACCGCGTCGTCGTCATCGGAGCAGGAGGCTTGGGGCACATCGGGATCCAGGTGCTCAAGGCGCTGACCCCGGCGGAGATCATCGTCGTCGACCGCAACCCCGACGCGCTGAAGCTCGCCCTGTCGATCGGCGCCGACCACGGTGTCGTCGGCGACGGCAACCAGGTGCAGGAGGTGCTCGAGCTCACCGGCGGCCACGGCGCCGAGGTCGTCGTCGACTTCGTCGGCGAGGGCGGCGCGACCGCCGAGGGTGTCGCGATGCTGCGCCGGGCGGGTGACTACCACGTCGTCGGCTACGGCGAGAACATCAACGTGCCGACCATCGACATCGTCTCGACCGAGATCAACTTCATCGGCAACCTCGTCGGCTCCTACAACGACCTCCAGTCGCTCATGGTGCTCGCCGCTCGTGGACACGTGAAGCTGCACACCCAGACGTACGCGCTCGACGACTTCCAGAAGGCGATCACCGACCTCGACGCCGGTAACGTCAGGGGCCGGGCGATCCTCGTCCCCTGAGCGAGGCCGACGGCGCCCGTCAGACGCCGGACCCGACTCCCTTGTCCTGCACGACTTCTCGTCACACCATCAGGAGAGTTCCTTGATCTTCATCACCGCGAAGTTCCCCGTGAAGCCCGAGCACGCCGACGACTGGCCCGAGATCTCACGGTCCTTCACCGAGGCGACCCGGGCCGAGGAGGGCTGCCTCTGGTTCGACTGGTCGCGCAGCCTCGACGACCCCAACGAGTACGTCCTCGTCGAGGCCTTCCGCGACGACGCGGCCGGTGGTGCGCACGTGCAGAGCGCGCACTTCACCGCCGCGACGCAGGAGTTGCCCGCCTACCTGTCGGCGACGCCGCGCATCGTCAACACGACGGTGCCCGGCACGGAGTGGTCGGAGCTCGGCGAGCTCGCCGTGCGCGACTGACGGCTACTCGAGGACCTCGAGGACGACGGCCGCAGGGTCGCCCTCCTCGAGGTCCTCGGCACGTCGGACGGCCTTCTTGACCGGCAGGACGTAGGCGCCGCGCGTGCTGTCGGGGAAGACCGAGGTCTGCCACGTCGTGGAGCCGATCGTCGCCCGGACCCGCACCGAGCCGAAGCCGCGCGGCGGTCGGGGGCGCTCCCGGATGAGGGCGGACTCCTCGGCGGGAACCGTGACGAAGAACCAGGCCTCCTGCGCCTCCCAGCGCCAGAGGTCGGCCGAGAAGCGGCACGTCGTCATGGACAAAGGGTAGGACGGTGCACCGACACCCCTCGGACGCGCGGGTCCGCCACTAGGATCGGCAGGGCGGTCACGGTGGCCGCTCGCCTCGCCCTCGGGAGTTCGCATGCTCATCGTCTGGATCCTGCTCGGCCTCGTCCTGCTCGCCGCGGTCGTCGGGGTCGTCATGTACAACGGCCTCATCGGGCTGCGCAACAAGGTCGAGGAGGGCTGGCGCCAGATCGACGTCGAGCTGAAGCGTCGCCACGACCTCATCCCCAACCTCGTCGAGACGGTCAAGGGCTACGCGTCGCACGAGCGGGGAACGCTCGAGGAGGTCATGCAGGCGAGGTCGGCCGCGATGAGCGGGGCCTCGACGCCCGCCGCGGCCGCCGCCACCGAGGGGCAGTTGAGCCAGGCGCTGGGCCGGCTCATGGCTGTCGCCGAGGCCTACCCCGACCTCAAGGCCAACCAGAACTTCCTCGCCCTGCAGCAGGAGCTGTCGAGCACCGAGGACCGCATCGCGAGCTCGCGCCGCTACTACAACGCCCTGGTGCGCGACCTCAACACGAAGGTCGAGAGCGTGCCGTCCAACATGGTCGCGGGCATCGCCAAGGTGCAGCGCGCCGAGTACTTCGAGACCCCCGCCACCGAGGCCGTGGCCCCGAGCATCTCGTTCGGCGCCAACGGTCCTGCCGGCGGCGCCCCGACCATTGCCCCGTCGACCCAGCCGGGGGCCGTCGGCGGCGCCTCGACGCAGCCGGGCGCCGCGCCGGGAGCGCTGCCGCAGGCCCAGGCTCCGGGCGGGTCGACGCCCGACCCGACGACCGACTCGGGCACGCCGAACGCGTAGTCAGGCACGCTGAACGTGTGGTCAGGCACGCTGAACGTGTGGTCAGGGCGCACCGCGGCGGTGGGAGGGCGTCGCCGCGGCGGCCTAGCCCTTGACGTAGGAGAGCTTCTCGCTGACCTTGCCCTCCTGCAGCCGCACGACGTCGACGCCGCGCACGTGCCCCGGTGACCCGTCCGGCGCGACCCAGTCGAAGCGCCACCGCAGCACCCCGCGATCCCCGGCCACGAAGGACTCCTCCTCGGTGAAGGCGGGGCTGCCGGTCTCGGTGAAGAGCGACTCCCAGACCTTCCGAACCGCCGAGGCGCCGACATGGCGCACCCCGTCGGGAGCCGGCCCGGTCGCCTCGAAGACGCAGTCGTCGGTCATCAGGGCCATGATCGCGTCGACGTCTCCCCGACCGAAGGCCGCGATGAAGTCGGAGAAGGCCGCGTGGGCGCCGCTCCAGGCGGCATCGCGCCCGAAGCGAGCGAGCAGGTCGGCCCGTGGGTCTCCCGTCATGAAGCCGCGGGGCCCGATGGCGCCACCGTCGCGGTAGAGGGACTCGCGGCCGTCGAACCACGCCGACACCGCCTCGACGAGGACCGGGTCGAGGGTCCGGTCGCCGCCGGTGGCGGCAGCGAGGTCCCAGCCGTGCACGAGGTGGTCGGCGATGAGCTGGCGCACGTACTCGTCGGCCGACTCCTCGCCGTAGGAGAGGTGCACGGTGCCCGCGGACTTCAGCGCACCCGACGCATCGATCGCCTCGTGCCCGGCCGCCCGGCCCGCCGTCTTCGGGTGCGCCCCGAGGACGTCTCCGTCGAAGCGGTCTCCGACCTCCTCGATCGTCGAGCCGGAGAGGAGCGGCACGGTCCACAGGTCCTCGCCGACGACGTGGTTGACGAGGTCCCGCACCGACCACCCGCGGCACGGGGTCGGGTCGTCCCATGCATCGTCGGGCACGGCCGCGAGCGTCGCCAGCCACCCCTCGACGGAGCGCCGGTGTAGGCTCGCGGTGTCGAGCGCGCCCTGCGTGGCCGGCCCTCCCGGAGACGTCGTCCGAGCCATCGTGACCTCCGATCCACCCCCGGTACTTTTCCTGCCGTTCCAGTGTGCGCCGGTCGGGGGGCGCGGGGAGGGCAATCCGGCGAAGCCGACCGGACGGCATACGGCACAGGGCCCGATCCGCGGGGATCGGGCCCTGTGAGCCAGTCAGGGGCAGCCAGTCAGGGGCAGCCGGTCAGGGGCAGCCGGTCAGGGGCAGCCGGTCAGGGGCAGCCGGTCAGGGGCAGCCGGTCAGAGGCAGCCGGTCAGCGGCGGTCGCCGCGCCCCGGGTCGCCGACGCTCTCGGCGGGAAGGACCCCGCCGTCCGCGGGGTCGATGATGTCCTCGGCGGCCTCGCCGAGCTCCTCGACGATGGCGTTCGCCTGGCGCCGGTGCTTGAGGTACTCGAAGAGCATCGGCAGGACCGACACGGCCACGATGAGCAGCACGGCGATCTCGAGCTTGTCGGACAGCCACGGGAAGGCCGCCCCGAGGAAGTAGCCGAGCAGGGTCAGGCTGGTGACCCAGAGCACCGCGCCGACCGCGCTCCACGTGAAGAAGCGGCGGCGGTCCATGCGGCTGACGCCCGCGACGACCGTGATGAAGGTGCGCACGATCGGCACGAAGCGGCCGATGACGAGGGCCTTGTTGCCGTGCTTGTCGAAGAAGGCGGTCGTCTCGTCGAAGTACTTCTTCTTGAGGATGCGCCCGTCACGCTGGTAGAGCGGCGTGCCGATGGCCCGGCCGATCTCGTAGCCCACGACGTTGCCGAGGAAGGCGGCGGCGCACAGCCCCACGATCGCGACGACGAGGTTGATGTGGATCTGGCCCGTGGCGATGAACAGGCCCACCGCGAAGAGGAGGGAGTCGCCGGGCAGGATGGGGAAGAGCAGCCCGCACTCGATGAACACGATGGCGATGGCGATCCAGAAGAAGGCCGCGCCGTACTGCTCGAGCAGATACGTGGGGTCCATCCACTTGGGGCCGAGGGCTGGGGCGGCAGCCGACAGGGCGGCGAGTGCATGCATGATCAACAGGGTAAGCGGTGCGGCCCGCTCAGCCGGAATCGTCCGCACGGCCCACAGCGAGGTCTCAGGTTCGTATCGGAACCGACGAGATGGTTCCAAACGGTGCAGGTCGCCCCTCACGATGGTCGTGGGAGCACGGGGGGAGGACCGACCCGGCTCCGGTCTCGGGGACGCGACCTCGGTCGCGACGCAGCCGGCCTCCCCCCACCATCCCGGCCGTATTAAGCCATGTCAGTAGCGCGCGCACGTCCCACGCACGACTGACGGGTCTGGCGAGACGGCATACCGCAGGCTCGCAGACTGTGCACGTCGACAGCCCGGCTCTAGCGCCTCGTCAGCCGAGCCCGCTCACGCGACCGGCAGGTCCGCGAGGTTGACGGCTGCGACCCCGAGGCTTGCGATGGCGGCGAGGACGAGCAGCACCCGTGCGGGTCGCCACATGAAGCTCGAGGTCACCCCGGAGAAGAAGAGTGCGACCGCGAGCAGGATGGTGGTGATGACGTAGCTGTGCTGGATGTCTCCCGCCCGGAGCGCCTGCGCGGTGGCGGCATCGGCCTTGGCGGTGGCGGCTCGGTAGGGGCCGAACTGGGCGTTCATGTAGCTCGTGTCGTCGATGAGCCGCGTCGGGATGCTGCCGGCCTTGATCATCGTCTCCCAGCGGTCGATGACCGGTAGCAGCTCCTCCCGGATGAGCGTCTCTCGGTAGAACGTGGCGAGCTTCGTGTTGCCGGCCTGCACCGCCTGGGCGTACTGCGCGATCATGCTGCTGTCGTAGGAGGCCTTCTGGGTGGCGAGCCCGAAGAGCCGGCTCGCCTCGACCCGGGCGTCCGTCGAGGCGGTCATCGCGCTGGCCTGGACGCCGTTCCACTGGGTCGCCTGGTAGCCGCACCACGCGGTGCCGACCGTGGCGATGCCGAGCACGAACACCGCGACGAGCTCGATGAGCCGATCGATGCCGGTGAACTCGCGTTTCATGGCATTCCAGTCGCTGTCGAGGTGTCGTCGGCCGCGGTCTGGTCGGTGGTGGTCTGGTCGGTGGTGGCCGGGTCATTGGTGGGGGTGTCCTCGCGGACCGTCAGGCCGAGCCTGCCGGGGCCGTAGCCCGGGCGTCGGCGGCCGAGCTGCACACCGTCCGAGCGCTGGACGAGCTCGCGCCACAGGTCGGTCTCGCGGTAGCGCCAGGCGCCCTCACGCAGGCTCGTGATCTGCCGCTCCAGCTCCCCGTCGTTCCGGGCCTGGGCGAGGCGCGTGGCCGCCTCCGCCTCTTCGAGGGCGAGCTCGAAGCGGGCCCGCACGGTGGCCTGGATGACCTCGCCCGTGCGACCGAGGTCGACCGGACCGAGGACGAAGCCGGCGACCCGAAGGCCGTGCTCCTCGAGCGCAGCCGTGACGGCGGCCGCGAGCCGGGCCTCGGTCTCGGTCCGCTCGCTGCCGAAGAGGCTCGCGACGGTGACCTCGGGGTCGCTGAGCGAGCGGCTGATCGCCCGCGCGCTCTCGTCGCGCACGAGACCGTTGATGCCCTGCGGGCCGAAGCGCTCGTGGACCGTGCGCAGCTGCTCGGGGATGATCGCGTAGCGCACGGTGTAGGACACGTCGGCGCGGGCGCGGTCGCCCAGTGCGCAGCTGAGGCTCGGGCCGGAGCGGTCGAGCTCCGAGCTGGCCGTCGAGGCGCCCTCACCGGCGCGGTAGGCCATCTCGACGGAGGGATACTCCACGATCATGAACCGGCGCACGAGTGGCACCCAGTGGCGGCCCGGCGCCAGGGTGTGGTCGGTCGCCTTGCCGTTCTTCACGACCAGACCGAGGGAGCCCGCGGGCACCGTGGTGAAGCCCGCCGCGAGGACGACCCACACGACGACCCCGATGATCGGGGCGAGCAGCACGAGCAGGATGACGATCGCGGCAGTGCTCATGACGTGCCCCCCACAGCGGTCGGCGTGGTCGTCTCGGTCGTGGGTCGCATGGCAGTTCTCCTGTCACGGCCTGGCCGGTGCGGGCGGCATCTCCCCGGCTCCGGCCCGGTCGCTAGTCTTTCGGGCAGTCCGACATCAGGTCCAGCGTGGACCGGAAGGGGATGCGTTGGCATCGTACGAACGGGGTGAGACCGGTGCCGGTGGCGTGGACAGCGTCGGCGGTGTCGGCGGTGTCGGCGGTGTCGGCGGCAGCGTGGCCGACGTGGGCGTCGGGCCCTGGGTCGGCGAGTGGCCGTCAGGGGCGCACTGGGATCTTGACCTGCTGCGCGAGGGCGACCGGCGCAACGTCGTCGACGCCTACCGCTACTGGCGGCACGAGGCGATCGTCGCCGACCTCGACACGCGCCGCCACGACTTCCACGTCGCGGTCGAGAACTGGGGCCACGACTTCAACATCGGCTCGGTGATCCGCACGGCCAACGCGATGGGGGCCCGGGCCTTCCACATCGTCGGCCGGCGGCGGTGGAACCGTCGGGGCGCCATGGTGACCGACCGCTACCAGCACGAGCACCACCACCGCGATGCTGCGGGGCTCGCGTCGTGGGCGCGAGACGCAGGGTTGGCGCTCGTCGGCATCGACAACCTGCCGGGCTCGCTGCCGCTCGAGACCCACGACCTGCCCCGGGAGTGTGTGCTCGTCTTCGGCCAGGAGGGGCCGGGCCTGTCCGAGCAGATGCGGGCCGAGTGCGACGTCGTGCTGCACATCGAGCAGTTCGGCTCGACCCGCTCGATCAACGCCGGAGCTGCAGCGGCCATCGCGATGCACGCGTGGGTGCGGCGCCACGTCTTCGACCAGCGGCCCTGACCGACTGACGTGCCACCTCAGGTGACGGGGTCGCGGCCGCGCCACCGCAGCGGCTCCTCGGCGTACTCCTCGACGACGTGTGCCGCGACGCCGAAGGACCGGGCGGCCTGGAAGACGACCTCGCCCGCCTCCGCCGGCAGGTCGAGGGCGTGCAGGGCGGCGGCGCTGGCGAGGTCGATGTTGGGCTTCGCACCGGTGCGTTCGGCGACGACGCGCGAGAGCGCCTCGACTCGGCGTCGCAGCGGCCGGGTGCCCGGCAGCTGCCACACCGCCTCGAGCACGAGGTCTGCCCGAGGATCACCGTCGGGGTAGAGGAAGTGGCCGAAGCCGGCGACACCGCGGTGCTCGCGCACGACGCGGCCCACGGCCACGGCGGGGTCGAGGCCGGGCGCGAGCAGCGCGTGGGCAGCGATCGGGGCCGCGCCGTGGAGCGGCCCCGCCATCGCGGCATACGCGGCGGCGAGGCAGTCGTGCAGCCCGGCACGGGTGGAGGCAGCGACCCGGGCGGCGACCGTCGAGGCCGTCAGGCCGTGATCGAGCAGCGAGACGAGGAGCGCCCGGGTGAGCCGGAGCTCGGCCTCCGTGCCGGAGCGTCCGCCGAGCGCGCGCAGCTGGTGCTCGGCGAGGTCTCCGACCGCGAGGGTGTGCCTCGTGGTCGGCAGCGTTCCCGCGGCGAGTGACAGCGCGGCCGGCACGAGGGCCAGGGCCGTCGAGCGCACCCGGTCCGGGTCGACGTCGCCCGCGAGAGGGTCGGCGGCAGCGAGCAGCTGCACCGCCACGGGCAGCCGCCGCTCGAGCGGCAGGCGGGTGATGCTCGTGGCGAGGCTGCGCAGCTCACGGGGGATCTCCGGCGTTCTCAGAGCCTGCGGACCGAGGTCTTCGCTGTCCGAGAGTGACTGCCCCGACATGGATCCCACGACGAGGGCGGCAGCCTGCTCGACAGAGTCGAGCGCCATCACCTCGACGAGCGGCACGCCCCGATAGAGCAGATCCCCGTCGAGCTGGCTGCTGACCGTCGTCGCGATGCTGCGGAAGCGGAGGACCGGCTGCGGTGACCCGGTGGGGCGCGACGACGAGGCGAGCGCGTCGATCTGCGCGCGGTCGAAGAGGCTCTCCTGCTGCCCAGGCCGACGCTGGCTCTGGAGCAGACCGCGACTGACGTAGGCGTAGAGGGTGGCCCGCTTGACGCCGAGGCGCTGGGCCGCCTCTGTCGTCGTGATCCAGCCATCGGGGTGTGGGGGCATGCGGTCTCCATGTTGATCCGGTCAACGTTGAGGCGATCAACATTGACGATGTTGATCAATATTGCCGACAGTGAGCAGTGAACCGAAAGGAGCACGACATGTCCACCACTGCAGCGGGCCGCCCGGCCACCACCACCCCATCAGACGGCTTCGTCACCGTGCCGCCCGGCCTCGCCAAGGTCGTCGTCACCGAGACCGAGCTCGGCGACGTGCGCGGCGACGAGGGGTTCTACCACTACCGGCAGTACTCCGCCGTCGACCTCGCGGAGCACGTCTCGTTCGAGGACGCCGCACACCTGCTCCTCGTCGGCCACCTACCCGACGCCGATGAGCTCGGCCGTTTCGGCGCGGAGCTGGGCCGTCGCCGCCCGCTCCCTTCCCGGCTGGCCGCGCTGCTGCCGGAGATCTGTCGCACGACGAGCGACTCGCTCCAGGTGCTGCGCACCGCGCTCTCGGCCTGGGGCGGCATCGCCGACCTGCGCCCGCTCTACGACTCGAGCGAGGAGGAGCGTCGCGAGGCGGTGCTCAGCGCCATCGCCGTGACGCCGACGATCCTGGCCGCCGCACACCGTCTCCAGCGCGGTCTCGAGCCGGTCGCCGCCGACTCGTCGCTCGGCCACGCCGCTGACTACCTGCGCATGGTTACGGGCGAGGTGCCCGCCGAGCACGAGGCCCGCGCCGTCGAGAGCTACCTCGTCGCGACGATGGACCACGGCTTCAACGCCTCGACCTTCACGGCGCGCGTCATCGCCAGCACAGGTGCCGACCTCGCGGCCTGCCTCGTCGGGGCGATCGGGTCCTTCTCGGGGCCGAAGCACGGCGGCGCGCCCAGCCGGGCGCTCGAAGCGCTCGACGAGATCGGCTCGCTCGACCGGGCGGCGGCCTGGGTGCGCCACCGGGTCGAGGCCGGCGAGCGCATCATGGGCTTCGGGCACGCCGTCTACCGCACGCGCGACCCGCGCTCAGAGATGCTGAAGGAGATCGCCCGCGGCTGGGACGACCCGCTCGTCGACCTCGCCGTGGGGGTGGAGGACGCCGTCGAGGCGACCCTCGCCGAGCTGAAGCCGGGGCGCGAGCTGCACGCCAACGTCGAGTTCTACGCGGGCGTCGTCATGAAGCTCGCGGGCCTGCACCCGAGCATGTTCACCCCGACGTTCTGCGTGGCCCGCGTCGTCGGGTGGGGTGCCAACGTGCTCGAGCAGGCTCGTGACCCGAAGATCATCCGCCCGGCCGCGCGCTACGTCGGCCCGCCGGCGCCCCAGCCGCTCCCCGAGCGGACGGCCGGACGGGCGAGCTAGCGAAAGGCCCCCCACACCCCCGGATCGAGGTGATCCTGACACCCAGGTGGGTGCCAGGATCACCTCGATCCGGTATGCCGTGGGGCGGGCTCAGCTGCCGTAGACGGCGCGCACGCCGGCGCGGTCCTGGTCGGTCATCGACAGGTCGTCGGAGGTGCCGTTGCACTGCGGGTAGTGCATGATCGACGCCGAGTCGTAGGGCGTCAGCGGGCGCCAGTTGTTGTCCTCGAAGCACGTGCCTGCCTCGGGCCGCGTGTGCTCGTGGCGGAAGCCGAGGGTGTGCCCGAGCTCGTGGGCCATGATGTTCGACGGCGTCCAGGAGCCGGAGTTGTAGAGCGACTTCGCGTTGACGAGGATGTTGCGGCCCGACTTCGAGGTGCTCGGGAAGAAGGCGCGCGCGATGTACTGCGTCGTCTTCGTGGGCTCGACGGAGAAGAGGACCGCGCTGTTGCGCGTGGTGCAGCTGCCGTCCTGGCTCGAGACGTAGACGTAGTTGACCTTCGAGGAGGCCGCCTCCCACTGGGCCGCGCCCGCCGCCATGGCCTGCACGACGCGCGTGTAGTCGGCGCCGAACCTCGTGCTGACGCAGTAGGTGAGGTTGGCCGCCTGCGTGGCCGACCACTTGTCGTCGCGGCCGCTGACAGTGTTGATGATGAGCGAGTCCTCGTCCACGTGCTTCGGCGAGGAGACCATCGAGTCGTAGAACTGGCGCAGGCCGCCCATGCTGCCCTCGGGCTCGTCGCCGTTGACGACGTAGACGCCGCCCTCGTCCTGGTAGGTGCTGGCGGCGAACTCCTGGAAGGTCGGCACGTCGCCGGCCACGGGGGCTGCCGACGCGCTGGTCGTGGCCAGCCCGGCGGCGAAGGTGGCGGCGACGGCGATGGACAGGGTGCGGGACTTCGTGAGGTGCATGTGAGTGCTCCTGAGGGTCGGGTCACCCTCGGCGCGGGCGACTCATCGCAACGTAGGACCGTGCAGGTCATCCGCGGGCGAGCACCTGGTCAGGAGTTGGCAGGCGCAGGTCAAGGGATCGTCGCGGGCCTGCGTGCCTCTGCGCTCGACGAGACCCGGCGTGGGACGCCGTGGTCTCGTCGAGCCAACGACCCGTCAGGCGACGTGGGTCGGACGCACCGGAGCGAAGGGTCGGATCTCGTCGTCGCCCTCCTGGATGATCCCGCACGACGACTCGGGCACCTCGCGCCAGGCGCCGGGGAGGTCGCGCAGCGGCTCGGACACGACGAGCCGGGCGTCGTCGCCAAGGGTTGCGAGCACCTCGACCTCGGGGTGCAGCTTGCGCAGCTCGGTGACCGCGGTGGAGTGGAAGAGGCTCCGGCTCTGGTGCTGCGTCGAGTAGCGGAACGCCCACACCGAGCTGCCGTCACTCGTGGCGATCGTCGCCTGGACCGGGTTGGCGACCCCCTTGCGCTCGGCGAGGTCCTCGACGAACCCGACGGCCCGAGCCACCCCTTCGATCGGGTCGTCCTGCAGGCCGAAGGTCAGCGCGAGGAAGAAGAGCACCTCGGAGTCCGTCGACCCCTCGATGTCGGGGTAGAGCGACGGGTCGACGGCGAAGACGAGGTCACGCTTCAGCTCGTGGAAGCCGAAGACGGCGCCGTTGTGCATCCACAGCCGATCCCCCCATCGGAAGGGGTGGCAGTTGCTGCGCTGGACGGGGGTCCCCGTCGAGGCGCGCACGTGCGCGAAGAACAGGGAGGTGCTGACCTGCGACGTCAGCTCGCGCAGGTTGCGGTCGTTCCACGCCGGGTCGACGTTCTTGAAGACGGCCGGGGTCGGGCCCCTGCCGTACCAGCCGATGCCGAAGCCGTCACCGTTCGTCGTCGTCGCCCCCATCGTCGAATGGAGGCTCTGCTCGATGAGCGAGTGCTTCGGCTTGAAGAGGAGATCCTCGGCGAGGACCGGGTCACCTGAGTACACCATCCACCTGCACATGCCTCCATCGCAGCAGCGCGTGGCGTCCGGCGCATCACTCGGAACGGATGAGCGTAACGTCCGCTCCATGAGTGTGAGTGCTGCCGCCCTCGACGTCACGACGATGCGCGACCGGCTCGACCGACTGCGCGCCCGGGCCGCCGACGCCGGGGTCGTGGCCGTCGTCATCACGCCGGGGTCGGACCTGCGCTACCTCCTCGGGGTCGGCGGCTCCTCCTTCGAGCGGCTGACGGCGTTCGTCGTGCCGACCGACCGGGCGGTCGCCCCCGTCCTCGTGTCTCCCGCTCTCGAGTTCGCCGGGCTCGGGCACCTTCCGCTCGAGGCCGTTGGGGTCGAGGTGCGCACGTGGGTCGACGGGGAGGACGCCCACGCTCTCGCTCTCGCGGGCCTCGCTGCCGGCCCCGTCGCGGTCTCCGACATGACGCCCGCCCTGCACCTGCTTCAGCTGCGCGACGCGGGTGCCACCGAGCAGCGCCTCGCCGGCCCGGTCCTGCGCGAGCTGCGCATGCGCAAGGACCCCGTCGAGCTCGCCGAGCTGAGAGCCGCGGGCGCAGCCATCGACCGCGTCCACGCCCGCGTCGGGGAGTGGTTGCGTCCGGGGCGCACCGAGGCGCAGGTGGCTGCGGACATCGCCGCTGCCATCGTCGAGGAGGGCCACGCCGCAGCCGATTTCGTGATCGTGGGCTCCGGGCCGAACGGCGCCAGCCCGCACCACTCCGTCAGCGAGCGCGTCATCGAGCGAGGTGACGTCGTCGTCGTCGACATCGGTGGCCCGCTGCCCTCGGGCTACAACTCTGACAGCACCCGCACGTATGCAGTGGGCGCGCCCCGCGAGCCCGACGTCGCCGAGGCGTATGCCGCGTTGCAAGCCGCCCAGCAAGCCGCCGTCGATGCCGTGCGTCGCGGGGTGACGTGCGAATCGGTCGATGCCGCAGCGAGATCCGTGCTCGAGGAGGCTGGCCTTGCTCATCACTTCATCCACCGCACGGGTCACGGCATCGGCCTGGACGTGCACGAGGAGCCCTACATCGTCACCGGCAACGACCTCGTGCTCGAGCCGGGGATGACCTTCTCGATCGAGCCCGGTGTCTACCTGGCCGGGCGGTGGGGCGCCCGCATCGAGGACATCGTCGCGGTGACGTCCGACGGTGTGGAGCGCTACAACACCCGTCCCCACGACCTCGCCATCCTCTAGAGCCGGCCTGCGCACCCCAACCCCCGAGGCCGCCCCGCACCTTTCGTAGCCCGGGCGACGAGAAGTGCGGGTTTTGGGGCCCCTGGCCGCGCTTTTCGTAGCCCGGGCGACGGGAAGTGCGGTTGTGCGGCGGCTGGCCGCGCTTTTGGTAGCCCGGGCGACGGGAAGTGCGGGTTTTGGGGCTTTTGGCCGCAGTTTTGGTAGCCCGGGCGGGGGAATGGGTCAGGAGTCGAAGCCGACGCCGATCGTGTCGAGAGCCTTGAGCCACAGGTTGCGCTTGCCGGTGCGGTCCTCGGCAGCCAGCGCCGACCGCGTCGCCCGCACGGCGGCATACCGGATCGGCTCGGGAGGGAAGGGGATCGGCTTGCGCCGCACCATCTGGAGCCGGGTCGCCTCGGTGTCACGGCCGTCGACGAGGTCGAGCGCGACCCGCGCGCCGAAGCGGGTCGACGCGACGCCGAGCCCGGTGTAGCCGACGGCATACGCCATGCGACCGCCGAGCGCGGTGCCGAAGACCGGCGTGAAGCGCGACGTCGTGTCGATGACGCCGGCCCAGCGGTGGGTGAACCGGATGCCGTCGAGTTGGGGGAAGATGTCGACGAAGTGGTCGGCGAGCAGTCCGTGAGAGGCGTCCGACTGCTCGAGCGCGGGGTCGATGCGCCCCGGGAAGTGGTAGTTCGCGTCATAGCCCCCGAAGAGCACGCGGTCGTCGAGCGTCCTTCGGTAGTAATGGAACTGGTTGCCGGCATCGGTCAGCCCCTCGCGCCCCTTCCAGCCGACGGCGTCGAGCTGCGCAGGGGTCAGCGGCTCCGTCATGAGGACATGGTCGTAGACGGGCAGCACCCAGGCGCTGAACCTCTTGAGCACGCCGCGGGCGGCGTTGGTGCCGATGACGACGCGTCGCGCGTGCACGCTGCCGTCCTCGAGCGAGACGCGCACACCGTCGCCCTCGGCGTCGAATCCCGTTGCGCGCGTGTACTCGTGGATCCTCACACCCAGCGACTCGGCCGCTCGAGCGAGGCCCCACACGAGGCGGGCGGGGTCGACGAGGCCGACCTCCGGGTCGAACATCCCCGCGCGGTAGAGCGGCGAGTCCACCCGCGAGCGCGCGCCCGCGGCGTCGAGCAGCTCGACGTCGTAGCCGTGGGCCCGGTGCAGCTCGAAGGCCTCGCGGACGGTGGGCACCTGGTGGTCGGTCAGGGCGAGGGTCAGCTCGCCGGGCACGTGGAAGTCGGCGTCGATGCCGTATGCCGTCAGCGTCCTCCCGATGGCCGCGAAGTTCTCCGCCGCGAGCCGCTCGAGGGTGTCGATCTCGTCGGGCCAGCAGCCGAGCCCCTGCGACAGGCCGTGGGTCAGGCTCGGAGCGACGAAGCCCCCGTTGCGACCGGACGCGCCGTCGGCCAGCCGGTCGGCCTCGACGACGACGACGTCGCGGGAGGGGTCGTCCTCCTTCGCCTGGATCGCCGTCCACAGCCCGGTGAAGCCGCCGCCGACGACGAGCAGGTCGGTGCGCGAGGCGAGGCCGGTGAGCGGCGGTCGCGGTTCGGGCCGCTCGGCCCGGTCGGTCCAGAACGGGGTGGGAGCGGCGTCGGCGAGGGCGCGCGCGGCGCGGGGGCTGAGGGCGGCGGGTCGGTTGCTCATGACCCGTGTGATTCGACCACGAGGCCCGGTCGAAACGGAACCTCCCATCGCACCATGACGAAACCCTGAGGCGAAAGGCCCCTTGCCCGACGGGCGAAACCCGTTGCAGGACGCGCACCCGCTTTGGTTGTCTCAGGTCCATGACCCCTGAGGAGCTGCTGCGCGTCTTCCACGACGAGACCCGGGCGCCGATCAGACTCGGCACCGCCCAGCGACCCATCGAGGTCGACGGCCTCATCCGGCGCGAGTACGACGTCGACGGGGGCCAATGGAACATGGTCGAGAGCCCCGACGGGCTGGGGCCCGACCCGGACGCCTACGACGCGGTCATCGCGCGCCAGCGTGACTTCTTCGCCCACCGCGGCCTGCAGGTCGAGTGGAAGACCTACGACTACGACGAGCCGGCAGACCTCGGTGAGCGCCTCCTGCGGGCCGGTTTCGTCAAGGAGGACGACGAAGCCCTCATCCTCGGTGAGGCCGCGCCCCTCGCCGCGCAGGACATCCGACTCCCCGAGGGCGTGACCGTTCGCGCGGCGGAGACCGAGGACGACTTCGCCCGGATCCGCGCGATGCTCGAGGAGGTCTGGGACAAGGAGCAGTCGTGGGTCACCGACTCGCTGCTGCCGGGCTGGCAGCGCGACCCGCGTGCCATGGACGTCGTCCTCATCGAGGAGTCACCCGACGGCCCCGTGCTCTGCGCGGCCCGCAGCGAGTACGACGAGAGCAGCTTCACGGGCCTCTGGGGCGGCTCGACCCGCGCCGAGTGGCGCGGGCGCGGTCTCTACCGTGCGACCCTCCTCCACCGGGCGCGGCTCGGCCTCGACCGGGGCAAGGACCACGTGCGGGTCGACGCCTCGCCGGACTCCGAGCCGATCCTGCGACGGCTGGGGTTGCACCGCGTCGCGACGACGACGCCCTACGTCTTCGACCCGCGCTCGCACTGACCGGCCGCGAGTCTGGGACACTCCAGCCGTGGAGGCCGGCACCCGAGACGCCTCGCCGCAGCCGCGCCGAGGGCGACCGGCCGCGGCGGCCCTCGCGGTCGGCTGTGTGCTCGGCCTCCTCTGCGGCTGCACCTCGGGTGTGTCGGCAGGGCCGGCGGCTCCCGCCTCGGCGACCACCGGCACCGCACCCCCGGGTGTCGACCGGCCGTCCGCGACCGGAATGGAGGCCCCGCCCGGCGTCGAGCCGGCACCCACGGACCAGGCACCCACGGGACTGGCTCCCACCGCGCTCGCCGAGCCGGGACCGTCGATGACGGTGATCGAGGATGCTGCCCAGTGCACGGTGCGTCGCGAGCTCGCAGGTGCCGACCGCAGGGTGCCCATCGACGAGGTCTTCCCCGGGTGGAGCTCGGGTGGTTTCTCAGATCCCGGCGAGGTCGTGCCGGGGCGAGACGCCGCCGATCCGGCCCGGTGCCCCGGCGAGCTTCCGACCAACCCGTACTGCGACGAGACGTTGCCGTGGACCGGGTTGCTGTTCGACACCTTCGTCACCGCGAGCGGCGCTCGCCGGGTGGTGGATGGCTACCTCCTGGCCATGCCGCACGGCTCCGACCCCGAAGCGCCCCCCGAGAAGACGCCGGGCACCCGCGTCGTCACCTACCGACTGCTCGACCTCGCTCCCGGTGACCCGAAGGGTGTGGGCGCCTACCTCGACCGGTCCTTCCGCAGCTGCGCGCAGGCCCGCCCGGCCACCACCTCCGAGGTCCCAAGTGCCGCCGGCATCGAGGCGCTCATCGGCACGGCCCCGTCGGACTATCGCGCCCCGGCGGCCCAGCTCGTCCTGCTGCGTCGAGGCGACCACCTCGTGTGGGCCGTTCTCGACGGCGGGGGCTGGAGGACCGGCGAGCGCGCGCACGCCCTGCGGGTTCTCGTCGCGCACCTGCTCTGATCGCCGGAGACCGCGACCGGACGCACGATCCTCCCGGTCTCGGGAAACCACGCGGGATGGCGCGCGGGACAGCACGCGGACAGGCATATGACCGCGACGGCATACATGGCAGGATCGTTGGCGGATCGTGAACCCGCTCATTCGACAGCAGGAGTAGCAATGCCCATCGCCACCCCCGAGGTGTATGCCGACATGCTCGACCGCGCGAAGGCTGGCTCCTTCGCGTACCCCGCCATCAACGTCTCGAGCTCGCAGACGCTCAACGCGGCCCTCAAGGGCTTCGCGGACGCCGGCTCCGACGGCATCATCCAGGTCTCGACGGGTGGCGCCGAGTACCTCTCCGGTCCGAGCATCAAGAACATGGTGAGCGGTTCGCTCGCCTTCGCGGCGTTCGCCCACGAGGTGGCGAAGAAGTACCCCGTCAACATCGCGCTCCACACCGACCACTGCCCCAAGGACAAGCTCGACGGCTTCGTGCGCCCGCTCCTCGCCGCGAGCACCGAGCGCGTGCAGTCCGGCGGCACCCCGTGGTTCCAGTCGCACATGTTCGACGGGTCGGCCGTGCCCCTCGCGGAGAACCTCGAGACCGCCCGTGAGCTGCTTGCCCTCGCGCGTGCCGCCAACGTCATCCTCGAGATCGAGGTCGGCGTCGTCGGTGGCGAGGAGGACGGCGTCGAGGGTGCCATCGACGACAAGCTCTACTCGACCCCTGCCGACGCGATCGCGACGATCCAGGCGCTCGGGGCGGGCGAGAACGGCCGCTACCTGACGGCCCTGACGTTCGGCAACGTCCACGGTGTCTACAAGCCCGGCAACGTCAAGCTGCGCCCCGAGATCCTCCTGCAGGCCCAGCAGGCCGCCGCCCAGGAGCTCGGCCTGTCGGACGAGGCGCGTCCGTTCGACCTCGTCTTCCACGGCGGCTCGGGCTCGCTGCCGGAGGAGATCTCGGCGGCCGTCGACTTCGGCGTCGTCAAGATGAACGTCGACACCGACACGCAGTACGCGTTCACCCGCAAGGTCGCCGACTGGATGATCTCGAACTACGCCGGCGTGCTCAAGGTCGACGGCGAGGTGGGCAACAAGAAGCAGTACGACCCGCGTGCCTGGGGCAAGGCGGCCGAGGAGGCCATGGCCGTGCGCATCGTCGAGGCGTGCCAGGCGCTGCGGTCGGCCGGCACCCACCAGTGAGCGACAACCTGCTCGGCATCCCCGAGACCCGCCTCGCGGTCGACCCTGCAGCCGAGCGACTCGCTGCAGGGATCGACGCGGTGCAGGTCGCAGCGGCCTACCCGGCGAGCTCGCTCGCGTGGGCCGTCCTCGCGGAGGACGCGCTCGCCGACGGGGACCGCGACGTCGAGGCGTACGCGTACGCCCGCACGGGCTACCATCGCGCGCTCGACTCCCTGCGCAAGAGCGGCTGGCGCGGGCAGGGTCCGGTGCCGTGGTCGCACGAGCCGAACCGCGGCTTCCTCCGCTCCCTCGCGGCGCTCGCCCGGGCGGCTCGCGCCATCGGCGAGAGCGACGAGGAGGCCCGGTGCACGCAGTTCCTGCGTGACAGCTCGGCCGAAGGTGCCCGCGAGCTGGGTCTCTGACCCGCCGTTTCGCACCCACCCGACCGGACGGCATACGCCCGCATGACGCTCTTCTGCTGTGACATCGACGGCACCCTGCTCAACGCGCACCGCACGCTCTCGGGGCGAACCATCGCCGCCATCCAGGCGGTGCGCGAGGCGGGGCACACCTTCGTTCTGTGCTCGTCGCGGATGCCGTCGTCGATGGCCGCGCTCGACCGTCTCTGCGGGGGCACGGGCGTGCCGCTCATCGCCTACAACGGGGGGCTCGTGATCCGTGACGACGGGAGCGTCGCGACCGACGAGCACATCGCTGCCGCCGATGCGCGCGTCGCCTACGACACGTGCGCGCGCCTCGGGCTGCACGGGAGCTTCTTCGCGGGTGACTCCTGGTATGCGTGGGGCCGCGACCGCTGGACCCAGCGGGAGATCAACCACACGGCCGTCGAGCCCTCGGCGGAGTCGGCGCACGACTACGCGGCCCCCGGGCGCATCGAGGCCGAGCCGCCGCACAAGGTGATGGGGATGGGCGACGCCCACCTCGTCGACGAGCTCGAGCGCGTGCTCGCCGGGCGCGAGGGGCTCGTCACCTATCGCTCCAAGGCGACCTACCTCGAGGTGGCGAGCGCCGAGTGCTCGAAGGGGGCCGGCGTCCGCTCGATCGCCGCCGACCTCGGCATCGACCTCGCTGACACCGTCTTCTACGGCGACAACGACAACGACCTGTCCGCCTTCGCCGTCGTCGGCACCTCCGTCGCAGTGGCGAACGCGAAGCCGTACGTGCTCGAGGCGGCCTCCGAGGTCACCGCCGCGCACCACGCGGACGGCGTCGCGGCGCACCTCGAGCAGTGGCTGGCGGCGGACGCCTTCTGACGGGCTCACGTCTGCTCCGCTGGGCGGAGCAGGATGCGAGGGGGTTGGCCCGTTGGGCCCGGGGACCGGGCAGGCGAGCGGGGGCCCGGCGCTGACCCGATAGCCTTGCCACTGGCTGACCCAGCGAACGGAAGGCGGAGGGATGCCGGCAATCGTGCTCGTCGGAGCGCAGTGGGGTGACGAGGGCAAGGGCAAGGCGACCGACCTGCTCGGCAGCAGCGTCGACTACGTCGTGAAGTTCAACGGCGGCAACAACGCCGGCCACACGGTCGTCATCGAGAAGGACGGCAAGCGCGAGAAGTACGCGCTCCACCTCCTGCCCTCCGGCATCCTCAGCCCCAACTGCGTGCCGGTCATCGGCAACGGCGTCGTCATCGACCTCTCGGTGCTCTTCGAGGAGCTCGACGGTCTCGAGGCGCGTGGCGTCGACACGAGCAAGCTGCTCGTCAGCGCCAACGCCCACATCATCCCGAGCTACAACCGCACCATCGACAAGGTGACCGAACGCTTCCTCGGCAAGCGTCGCATCGGCACGACGGGACGCGGCATCGGCCCCACCTACGCCGACAAGATGAACCGGATCGGCATCCGCATCCAGGACCTCTACGACGAGCCGATCCTGCGCCAGAAGGTCGAGGCCGCGCTGGCGTTCAAGAACCAGGTGCTCGCCAAGATCTACAACACCCGTGCCGCCGCGGTCGACGAGGTGGTGGCCGAGCTGCTGTCGTATGCCGACCGGCTGGCTCCCATGGTCGCCGACACCAGCCTGGTGCTGGGCCAGGCGCTCGACCGGGGCGAGACGGTGCTCTTCGAGGCCGGGCAGGCGACCCTGCTCGACGTCGACCACGGCACCTACCCCTACGTGACGTCGAGCAACGCGGTGTCCGCCGGGGCCTGCACCGGGTCGGGTGTGCCCCCGACCCGTATCGACTCGGTCATCGCCATCCTCAAGGCCTACACGACGCGTGTGGGTGAGGGGCCCTTCCCGACCGAGCTCCACGACGACTTCGGTGAGTTCCTGCGCAAGACGGGCGCCGAGTACGGCACGACGACCGGCCGCCCGCGCCGCTGCGGGTGGATGGACACGGTCGTGGGCCGCTACGCGACGCGGATCAACGGCGTCACCGACTTCGTCATCACCAAGCTCGACGTGCTCACCGGGCTCGAGACGGTGCCCGTCTGCGTCGCCTACGACGTCGGCGGCGTGCGCCACGACGAGATGCCGGTCAACCAGACCGACTTCCACCACGCGACGCCGATCTACGAGGAGCTCCCCGGCTGGTGGGAGGACATCACCGCGTGCCGCAGCTTCGAGGAGCTGCCCGCCAACGCGCAGGCCTACGTGCTGCGCGTCGAGGAGCTCATCGGCGCCCGGGTGTCGGCGATCGGGGTCGGGCCGGGTCGTGACGAGATCATCGAGCGTCACCCGCTCAAGCCCGCGGTGGCCGGCTGACGTCACTCAGCGGCCTACCTGATCATTGAAAGTGCTTGGAGCAGAAGGACATTCATGACTGACAACGTCGTCGAGCAGAAGGTCGAGCTCGACTGGGTCACCCGTCTCGCCGACGAGGTCGTCGCCGAGGCGCAGCGCCGCGGCGTCGACGGGCCGATCGTGTGCGCGTCGGGCATCAGCCCCTCGGGCCCGATCCACCTCGGCAACTTCCGCGAGCTCATCACGCCGCACCTCGTCGCCGACGAGATCAAGCGCCGCGGCGTCGACTGCGAGCACATCCTCAGCTGGGACGACTTCGACCGCTTCCGTCGCGTGCCGAAGAACCTTGCAGGCGTTGACGATTCGTGGGAGCAGTACATCGGTATGCCGCTCACCTCCGTACCGCCGCCGGCACGCTCGCCGCACGCGAGCTGGGCCGACCACTTCAAGGCACCGCTCATCGAGGCCATGGAGGCCACCGGCATCGAGGTGCGCCAGATCAGCCAGACCGAGCAGTACCGCGCCGGCGTCTATCGCGACCAGGTGTTGCTCGCGATGCGTGAGCGCTTCGCCATCGACAAGGTGCTCGACCAGTACCGCACCCTCGAGGCCGCTGAGAACGCGCGGCAGAAGGCGACCGGCAAGGGCAAGGGCGCCGGTCCCGGCGGCGGCAAGGGACCGAAGCTCACCGAGGAGCAGGCTGCTGCGGCGACCGAGGCCGAGCGGGGGTCGGGCGCGGCGAGCGAGGACGACGGCAGCGAGGGCAAGGCGGGCTACTACCCGTACAAGCCCTTCTGCACCGCGTGCGGCACCGACTTCACGACCGTCACCGCCTATGACGACGACAGCCACGAGCTGACCTACGACTGCACCCGGTGCGGTCACAGCGAGACCGTCGACCTGGACACCTTCACGAACGGCAAGCTGGTCTGGAAGGTCGACTGGCCGATGCGCTGGGCGCACGAACACGTCCTGTTCGAGCCGTCCGGCGTCGACCATCAGAGCCCCGGCAGCAGCTTCGTCGTCGGCAAGGACCTCGCCCCGATCTTCGGCTGGGAGCGCCCGGTCGGACCGATGTATGCCTTCGTGGGCATCGCCGGCATGGCGAAGATGAGCTCGAGCAAGGGTGGGGTCCCGATCCCGACCGACGCGCTCGAGGTCATGGAGGCTCCGGTGCTGCGCTGGCTCTATGCCCGCCGGCGGCCCAACCAGAGCTTCGACGTCGCCTTCGGTCCCGAGCTGCAGCGCCTCTACGACGAGTGGGATGCCTTGAACCGCAAGGTCGCCGACGGGTCGGCCCAGCCGGGAGATCTCGCCGCGCACCTGCGGGCGACCTCGACCGCATCGGGTGCGCTGCCGGCGACGCCGCGGCCGATGCCCTTCCGGACGATCGCCTCGGTCATCGACGTGACGCAGGGTGACGAGGAGCAGGCCGTGCGCATCCTCAGCGACCTCGACCCCGACAACCCGGTCACCTCGACCGACGACCTGCGCCCGCGCCTCGACTGTGCCGAGCGCTGGATGCTCGGCTACGTACCGGCCGAGGACCGCACCATCGTGCGCACCGAGCCCGACGCGGAGCTGCTCGGCAGCCTCGACGAGCAGCAGCGCGAGTCGCTCCGGCTGCTCGCCGAGGGGCTCGACGAGCACTGGTCGCTCGACGGTCTGACCCACCTCGTCTACGGTGTGCCGAAGATCCAGCGCGGGCTCGACCCCGAGGCCAAGGTCAAGGACCCCGAGCTGTCGGCGGCGCAGCGCGCGTTCTTCGTGCTCGTCTACCGGCTGCTCGTGTCCAAGGACACCGGCCCGCGCCTGCCGACGCTCCTGCTCGCGGTCGGAGCCGACCGCGTGCGCAGCCTCATCGGCCACTGACCTCACGCAGAACCCTCCCGATCGAGAGAGCACTCCGTCGGCATCACCCCCGATCGAGAGAGCACTTCGTCGCCCTCGATCAGGGGAAGCGCGGCATACGGGAGGGGCCGCCCGACCCACGAACGGTCGAGCGGCCCCTCCTTCATGCGGGGTAACGCGTCAGTTGACGTTCACGGCCGACCAGGCCGCGGCGGTCGCGTTGTACTGCGTGCTGCCGGCGCCGTAGAGGTCCGTGGCGGCCGAGAGCATCCCGGCGCGCGCGCCGGCGTAGGTCGTCGACGAGGTCCAGTACGTCGTCAGGGCGCGGTACCAGATCGCGGCGGCGGCGTCGCGGCCGATGCCGGTCACCGACGAGCCGTTGCAGGTCGGGCTGGTGTAGGTCACGCCATCGAAGACCTTGGCGGCCGTCCCCTCGGCCAGGAGGTAGAAGGCGTGGTTACCGACGCCCGAGGAGTAGTGCACGTCGAGGCTGCCGACCGTCTTGCTCCAGCAGTCGGCCGACGCGCCGTCGGTGCTCGGCTTGTTCATCCAGCGGAGCGGCTTCTTGGGCGACTTGAGCGAGAAGCGCTCACCGATGAGGTAGTCACCCGGGTCACCGGCCGTGTTGGCAGTGAACTCGACCATCGTGCCCATGACGTCGGAGGTCGACTCGTTGAGGCCTCCGGACTCGCGACGGTATGCGAGTCCCGCCGTCGCGGACGTGACGCCGTGCGTCATCTCGTGCCCGGCGACGTCGAGCGAGACGAGCGGTCCGTAACTGACTCCGTCGCCGTCGCCGTAGCGCATGCAGAAGCACGTGTCGCTCCACGAGGCGTTGACCCAGTTGCTGCCGACGTGGACGAGGCTGCGAGCGCCCTTCCCGTCGTTCTTGATGCCGTTGCGGCCGAAGGTGTTCTTGTAGAAGTCCCACGTGGCGCCCACGCCGAAGTCGGCGTCGACCGCGGCGGACTGTCGGTTCGTGTTCGAGCCCGTCCCCCAGGTGTTGTCGGCGTCGGTGAAGAGCGTGCCGGTCGTCGAGGACGTCGAGCCGTTGTTGCCGTCCTCGGTGCGAGCGTTGCCGCGAGCCGGGTCGATCATCTGCCACTGGCCACCGGACGGCGTGGTCTGGATGGTGACGGTGCCGAGGTAGAGGCTGTTGCCCGTGCCCGCGTCGTTGATCTCGGTGGCCCACTGGTCGACGACCGCACCGGTGCGAGCGTCGACGAAGACCACCTTGCCGGCCGGCTCCTGGTGGGCGCCGACGCCGTCGACCTGGGTCTTCCAGACGAGACGGGCAGGGCCGTAGGCGTAGACGGCGAGAGTGGGCGTCGAGGTTCGTACGGTGAAGTCGGCTGTGGCGGCCGCGGTGTGCGCCGCGGTTGCCGCAGCAACCGTCGGTGTGGTCGAGGCGACCCGCACCGCGGTCGAGGCCGCGTTGACGCCCTTCCAGCCGCCGGCCTTGTCGGTGTGGACGACGAGGTCACCGCCGACGATGGGCAGACCCTTGAAGGTTCTGTCGAAGCGGACGTGGGTGGTGCCGTCAGGGTCGGTCGCGACGCTTCGGCTCGAGAGGGACTGGTCCCGGTCGAGGCCGAAGGCAGCTCCGTGGGCGGTGGCCGCGGCGACGGCCCGGTCGATGCCGTTGCTCCCCGCTGCGGCCGGTGTGGCCGCCTGCGCACCGCTTGTGGCGATGGTGGCGAGAGCAGTAGCGGCGATCGCTGCGGTGGCGACCGTCGTGATGAGGCGCTTGTTCGTCAAGGTGTGAACTCCTGGCTACCGGTCGGTCCCCCGAGACGATCGGATTGATCGTGTCGTCACCGTCGTGGGAGAGGGTGGGTCGGCGCCAGAGGCTCGGAGCAAGGTTTACCAGTGCTTGAAGAAGAAATGAATGAAGGACGGCCCGGCTCTCAGGTTGCTCACAGGTTGCAGGCTGTTTCCGGTCCAATCCGACCCAAACCGACTCGTCAGGAGGGCCGACAAAGTGCTCTCTCGATCGGGGTGAGCCGACGGAGTGCTCTCTCGATCGGGGTGCGCCGACAAAGTGCTCTCTCGATCGGGGGAAGTGGCCACTCGACTCACGAACGGTCGAGTGGGCACTTCCACCGGACCCGGGCGCGCGACGGCGCCGGGCAAGGAGCGGGCGAGGGGCGAGACCCTGGGGGGGTGAGTCTCGTCCCTCGCCCGAGCGCGTCCTCATTGGGGGGCGGGACTGCGCCGGACGCCGACTGGGTCTGGGGGGATAGACCGGCGGGGAGGGTGATTTCGCACTGCCGTCGACGTCTTGACCATCATTGCGTGTGCCGGGGGGCGACACTGACCACATCGACATTCCTTGAACAAGTCTTTACCTTGCTCTGGCGAACTCTTGCTCCTGCGCCGAGAGCACCGTCATGCGGTGGGCCGCGCGGGTCAGGGCCACGTAGAGGACGCGCACCCCGCCGGGCGACTCGCGCACGATCTCGCGAGGGTCGACGACCACCGTCGCGTCGTACTCGAGGCCCTTCGTCGACATCGGGTCGACGACCTGGACACGCCCGTCGACACCGTCGTGGGCGAGCTCTGACAGAGGTGCGAGCCGGGCGGCATACGACGACGGCGTGATGACCGCGACGGACCCGTCGACCTCGCCGAGCAGGTGCAGGACGGCCTCCCGCACCGAGCCCATGGGGTCCTCCCCGAGCGAGCCCTCGACCGGGTGGATGCCGGTCTCGCGCACCGCCTGCGGGATGTCGGCGTCGGGCACCTCGCGGCGCACGACCTCGGCGGCGTAGTCGAAGATCTCGCGCGCGTTGCGGTAGTTCGTGTCCATGTGGAAGAGCTGGCGAACCTGACGGCCGTAGGCCTCCTCGCGCGCCGTCGTCGCCTCGTCGGGGTCGGGCCACGACGCCTGCGCCGCGTCGCCGACGACGGTCCACGACGCGGTGCGCCCCCGCAGGCCGATCATCCGCCACTGCATGGGGGAGAGGTCCTGCGCCTCGTCGACGAGCACGTGGGCGTAGTCGTCGGGCTTGCCGATGCGTCCGGCGAGCAGGCGCTCGCGCGGGTCGGCCGAGCGCGTGTGCGACGTGTCCTCGCGCTCCGGCCGGTTGACCGGCTGCACCTCGGTGACGCCGTACTGCGTGAGGTCGTCGAACTCCTCGATCTCGTAGAAGCCGCGCTCCTCGGCCTCCTTCTCCTTGACCGGGCCGACGCGCCCGGCGAGGTCGTCGACGAGCGCCACGTCGGCCACCGACCACGTGCCGGTCTCGAGGGCCGTCGTGAACGAGCCGGCGAGCAGCTCGGCGTCGGCGGGGGAGAACGCGCCGCGTGCGTGACGACGCACGAGCTCGGGGTCGGCGAGCCAGAGCAGCACCTCGCGCGGGTCGACCTGCGGCCACCACTGCTCCATGAAGGACTCGACGTCGAGGTGGTCCTCCCACTTGTCGATGAACTCGGCCTTGGCGTCGCGCTCACCGGTCACCCCGAGGCTCGCCCACGCGGCCTCGCCGAGCGCGGCCTGGGCGACCGCGGTCGCGGCGTTGCGCTGGTGCTGGCGCAGCACCTGCGAGCGCACCCGGTCGAGCGCCCGGGCCTCGAGGCGCACGGCGCGCCCCGCGACCATGACCCTCAGCTCCGTCGGGGCGCCGGGCACGCGACCGCGCGCAGCGGCAGACAGCAGCGGGCGGATCCGCGTGGAGCCCTTGAGGCGCGCGACCTCCGGCGGGTCGAGCCGCTCCGCGTGCATGGCGTCGATGACGTCACCGAGCGCACGGAGGGTGACGCTGTCCTCGCCGAGTGACGGCAGCACGCGCTCGATGTAGGCCGTGTAGGCGCCGGAGGGGCCGACGACGAGGATGCCGCCCGACTCGAAGCGTCGCCGCTCGGAGTAGAGCAGGTATGCCGCGCGGTGGAGTGCGACGACCGTCTTGCCGGTGCCCGGGCCCCCGGTGATCTCGGTGACCCCGCGCGCGCTGGCGCGGATGGCCTCGTCCTGGTGCGCCTGGATCGTGGCGACGATGTCGCGCATGCGCTCACCGCGAGTGCGGGTCAGCGCCGCCATGAGGGCGCCGTCGCCGACGATGACGAGGTCGTCGGGCGGCTCGGGCACCATGAGGTCGTCCTCGATGCCGATGACCGTGGCTCCGCGGCTGCGCAGCACCCGCCGCCGCAGCACTCCCATGGGCTGCGCCGGTGTCGCGCGGTAGAAGGCGGAGGCCGCGGGGGCGCGCCAGTCGATGACGAGGGGCTCGTAGTCGTCGTCGCGGACCCCGAGACGGCCGATGTAGCGCACCTCGCGGTCGTCGGGGCGGGCCTGCCGCTCGCCGCTGCCGTTGGCTCCGCCCGCGTCGTCGGTCCCGCCGGCGTCTTCGGTCCCGGCGGCCCCGCCGCTCCCACCGTGGCCGTTCGCGCGGGCCGCCGCCTCGCGCAGCATGGCGTGGTCGAGGTCGAGGCGACCGAAGACGAGACCTTCGTACTGGGTGTCGAGGGCCGTGCGCCGCTTGGCGGCGTGGAACATCAGGGCGTCGCGCTCGAAGAGGCCGGCCGCCTCCTCCATGCCGACCTCCGCGGACTTGGCGATGTGGCCCCGGGCCAGGCCCTCGGCCTGCACGACGTCGGCGCGGTGGCCGGCCTTCTCGAGCTCCTCGTGGACCCGGTCGACGTGGGCCTGCTCGACGGCGATCTCGCTCGCGACGTCGTCGGTCACGTGTACGCCGCCGCGTCGCGACGGCGTGCCAGCAGGGGTCACGGTGCGGGGCTCGCCGGTCGTGGTCGACCGGTGCGATGCTGCGTTGGAGGTGCTCACTGACGTCCCAGCGTTCGGCGGGCGCCGCGGGGGCGGCGCGGGAACCATCAAGTCTAGTGTCATCGCATGCCCGTCCCTGCCTGCATCCCTCCTACCGGCGAGCCCCTCGTCGGCCGCGTCGTCCGGCTCGATCCCCTGCAGCCCGACGACGCCCCCGGGCTCTTCGCCGTCTACTCGGACCCGCGGTGCTACGAGCAGGGATTCGCGATGATGCGGCCGCACACCTCTCTTGCCGAGACCGAGGCTCTCGTGGCGGACGGCATCGCGGCGCGCGGAGCCGGCCGGACGGCATACGCCGTGCGTCTTGCCGCTGACGGCGCCCTCGGGACGGCGGGCACCGTCGTCGGGTCGACCTCGCTCGGTGACGTCGACACGGTGCGCGAGCACGTGCACCTCGGGTGGACGATGTACGGCTCGCGCTGGTGGGGCACGCAGGTCAACCCGGAGTGCAAGCTGCTCCTGCTCGAGCACGCCTTCGACACGTGCGGCTTCGGCCGCGTCAAGATCCAGACCGACGTCATCAACGGCCGGTCACGGGCGGCAATCCTCAAGCTCGGCGCCGTCTTCGAGGGTGTCACGCGCCGCGACGTGCGGCGGCCCGACGGCACGTGGCGCGACTCGGCGGTGCACTCGATCCTCGTCGACGAGTGGCCCACGGTCCGGGCAGGCCTGCTGACGCGGCTCGCGTCACCCTAGGCTGGGCGCCGTGAAGGTCCTCGTGCTCGGCTCAGGCGCCCGCGAACACGCACTCGTCAAGGCCGTTGCGGCCGACCCGGAGGTCGACGCGGTGATCGCGGCGCCCGGCAACCCCGGCATCGACGCGACGGCGCTGTGCGTCCCCGTCGACATCCTCGACGGCGACGCGGTCGCGGCGCTGGCCCGCGAGCACGAGGTCGACCTCGTCGTCGTGGGCCCCGAGGCCCCGCTCGTCGTGGGCGTCGCCGACGTATGCCGTGCGGCCGGGCTCGCGGTCTTCGGACCCTCCGCCGAGGCCGCGCGTCTGGAGGGGAGCAAGTCCTTCGCAAAGGAGGTCATGGCCGCCGCCGACGTGCCGACCGCGCTGGCCCACGTGTGCACGACGATGGTCGAGGTCGAGGCCGCGCTCGACGCGCTCGGGGCTCCGCACGTCGTCAAGGACGACGGGCTCGCCGCCGGCAAGGGCGTCGTCGTCACCGACTCGCGCGACGAGGCGATCGAGCACGCCCGCGCCTGTCTCGCCAAGCCCGACGGGCGCCTCGTCGTCGAGGAGTTCCTCGACGGTCCGGAGGTGTCGGTCTTCTGCATCAGCGACGGCACGTCGGTCGTGGCGCTCTCCCCGGCCCAGGACTTCAAGCGCGTCGGCGACGACGACGCAGGCCTCAACACCGGTGGCATGGGGGCCTACTCGCCGCTCGACTGGGCGCCCGAGGGTCTCGCCGACGACGTCGTGCGCCGCGTCGCGCAGCCGACGATCGACGAGATGCGCCGCCGCGGAACGCCCTTCGTCGGGGTGCTCTACGTCGGGCTGGCGCTCACCTCACGCGGGCTGCGGGTCATCGAGTTCAACGCCCGCTTCGGCGACCCCGACGGCCAGGCGTCGCTCGCGCGGCTCGAGACGCCCTTCGCCCAGCTGCTCCACGCCGCGGCCACCGGCGGGCTCGCCCAGTTCGGGCGGCTGCGCTGGTCGGACGACCGGGCCGTCGTCGTGGTCGTCGCGGCCGCGGGCTACCCCTCGGCGCCCCGCACCGGCGACCCCATCACGGGGCTCGACGCCGCGGCCGAGGTGCCGGGCGTCGCCGTGCTCCATGCGGGCACGCGGCTCGACGAGACCGGCGCCCTCGTCTCGGCCGGCGGCCGGGTCCTCGACGTCGTCGCCGTCGCGCCGACGCTCGCGAAGGCCAGGCGGGCGGCATACGACGCGGTGGCCGTCATCGAGCTCGAGGGCTCCCACCACCGCACCGACATCGCCCTGCGCGCCGAACGGGGCGACATCACCGTCGGCTGAGGCGAACCGTCCGGGCGGAGCCGGACTCTTCCTTTCATGAGCGCAATGACTGCCGTCCGAGGGGTGCCGATGTCCGAGCGCAGCGGGAAGCTGGACGACCGCGGACTCTGGGCGCGCCTGGCGCACGTCGACGACGCGGCGCTGACGGAGCTGTATCGGCGGCACTGCGATGCGGTCTACAACTTCGCCTTCCGGCGCACGGCGTCCTGGTCGTCCGCGGAAGACGTGGTGCAAGCGACCTTCACCGCTGTCTGGCGGCGGGCGCGGGAGGGCGCGGTGGACCCGCTGCGAGCAGAGACGGCGCGCGCCGTGCTCCTCGTGATGGCGGGGCACGAGTGCGCGAACGTCGCGCGGTCGGCTCGGCGGCAGCGGTTGTTGCACGGGCGCATAGAGGCGGACGCTGGCGGCGCCGTTGCCGCCGACCATGCTGCCACGACGGCAGCGCGCGTCGATGACGAGCGACAGATGAGCGAGGTGCGCCGTGCCCTGACGCGCATCCCTGCGGTGCAGCGTGAGGCGATCGAGCTGGTGGTGTGGTCGCACTGCTCGCTGGCCGAGGCGGCCGACGCGCTCGGCATCTCGGAAGGCACTGTGAAGTCGCGCCTCCATCGGGCCCGCCAAAGCCTCATGAGCGTGATCGAGATCGAGGCACTCAAGGAGGACCTGTCATGAACCTGCCCACGCCCCCCGAACGCGCCCTGCCCGATCGACTGAGGAGATGGCAGGCTGTGCGCGTGACCGACCTACCACTGGAACTGCCCGGGTACGAGCACGTCTACTCCGGCAAGGTGCGTGACCTCTACGCGCCGGTCGGCGACGACGGTCAGGTCGTCCCCGACCGGCTGCTCCTCGTCGCCTCGAACCGCCTGTCCGCCTACGACTGGAT
Source organism: Humibacillus xanthopallidus (assembly GCF_006716675.1). GTDB lineage: Bacteria > Actinomycetota > Actinomycetes > Actinomycetales > Dermatophilaceae > Humibacillus > Humibacillus xanthopallidus_B. Next base: position 66,898 of record NZ_VFPM01000002.1, read on the forward strand.
GATGTCGCCCGAGATCCCCGACAAGGGTGCGGTGCTGACGCGCCTGTCGCTCTGGTGGTTCGACCAGCTCGCCGACCTCGTGCCCAACCACGTCATCTCGACCGACGTGCCTGCCGCAGTCGCCGGCCGGGCCGTGCTCGTGCGCAAGCTCGAGATGCTCAAGGTCGAGGCGATCGCGCGGGCCTACCTGACCGGCGGCGGGCTCGAGGAGTACCGGGCGACGGGCGCGGTGTGCGGCGTCGTGCTGCCCGAGGGGCTCGAGGACGGGTCCAGGTTGCCCGAGCCGGTTTTCACCCCGACGACGAAGGCGCCCGTCGGCGAGCACGACCTGCCGATGTCGCCCGCCGAGGTCGAGGCCGAGCTCGGTGCCGAGGTCGCGGCCGAGGTCTCGCGGCTGACGCGGGCGATCCTCGCCCGCGGCAACGAGATCGCCGCCGAGCGCGGCATCCTCATCGCCGACACCAAGGTGGAGTTCGGGGTCTCGCCGGACGGCTCGGGTGGCCTCGTGCTGGCTGACGAGGTGCTGACGCCGGACTCGTCGCGCTTCTGGCCCGCTGCTGCCTGGCAGCCGGGCCGCACCCAGCCGTCCTACGACAAGCAGTTCGTGCGCGACTGGCTGACGTCGCCCGAGTCGGGCTGGGACCGCCACGCCGGGGGCCCGCCACCCGAGCTGCCCGCCCGCATCGTCGAGCAGACGCGGGCGAAGTACGTCGAGGCCTACGAGCTGCTCACCGGCGAGCGCTTCTGACCCTGCCCGTCGACGTCAGACGATGCGGCGCACCCCGGGCACCTTCGTGAGGAGCCACCCGACGAGGAACGAGATCGCGATGCCCATCGAGGCCACCGCGACGTAGGAGACCTCCGGGGCCGTGCCGACCTCGCGGGAGCCGAGGACGAGGCCGACGAGCACGCCCTGGTGCACGAGGAACGCAGCGAAGGCCGATCGGGCGAGCTGGCGTGCCAGCGGTCCCTGGCGATCGAACCGTCGCTGGAAGAGGTCGACGACCCAGAGGGAGGCCGTCGTGATGATGACGCCCTCGATCGCCGCCAGCAGCCCTGACTGCCAGGTCACGCCGCCGAGGTAGAGCTCCATCGCGTAGCCGAGCGGTCCACTCACGGCGATCGCGACGACGCTCAGGAGCATGGCTGCCCACGCCACGTGCCGGACCCGGCGGGCCAGGTCGGGCTCCAGAGGCAGCCAGCTGCGCTCTGCAGCCAGGATCCCGATCACGAAGCCGGCCAGCCAGCCCGGGGACTGGGCGATGGCGAGGTGCCACCGCTCCTCGCCCATGGGGACGCCGAGGCGGATGGTCCACGAGGCGACGGCGACGAGCGCCGCGAGGGCGAGGAGGTGCCACAGGCGCAGGGGCACCGGACCCGAGTGGCGCCGCGGCCACACCGCACGGACGCCGGCGTAACCGACGGAGAGGACGAAGAGGACGCCGAGGAACCACGTCGGTCCGGGCGCAGGCGGCCACAACACGTGGGGCACGAAGGCCCAGAACCCTTGCGACCACCCGGAGTTGTCCGGGTCGACGAACTCGATCCAGGGGCTGAGCAGCACGATGAAGGCGACCATCGGCACGAGCAGGCGCAGGGCCCGGTCGGTCAGGAAGCGTCGGGTCCCCTTCCGCTCGAGCGACCTCGGAGTGAAGTAGCCGGCGAGGAGGAAGAAGACGGGCAACCCGAAGAGCGAGACCACCGCCGTGACGAGCGTCAGCACGGTCAGCAGCGGCTCGCGAACCGGCGGCTCGTCGAAGACCCAGGTGCCGAGCCCGGTCCACGCCATCGTCGCGTGGGCCGCGATGACCCCGGCGACGAGCACGACCTTGAGGTTGTCGGCCCAGGCGGTCCGTGGCATGGGCACGGGCGTCGACCTCGACGCCTCCGGCTCGAGGGCAGATGTGTCCTTGCGGATGTCAGTCATGTCGCACCCCCTTTCAGGTACGCGTGGATCCGTCCCCCGCACAAGGGGAGAAGGTCCCGCTCGCCGGGCAGCGGCTCCTGGCCCGACGTCGGATGCGACGCAGGCGTCTCGACGGGTTGGACGCGTGAGCGTGGGTGCGCGTGCGGGCCGATAGACTTCCGACGTCTCGATCGGAGCACCCGGTCGCCCCATCCAGCAACAGGGAGAACCACACCGATGGGAAGCATCGTCGTCGACGTCATGCTCAAGCCCGAGATTCTCGACCCGCAGGGGCAGGCCGTCGGCGGGGCACTCCCGCGCCTCGGCTTCGAGGGCTTCACCGACGTCCGCCAGGGCAAGCGCTTCGTGCTCACCGTCGATGGTGACGTCACCGACGAGCACCTCACGGCCGCGCGCGAGGCAGCCGAGAAGCTGCTCTCCAACCCGGTCATCGAGGACGTCGTGTCCGTGCACGTGCTCGACGACAGCGTCGACGACTCGGAGCCCTCCCCGGCCGAGGCCAAGTCCGGGCGCAAGGCCAGGGCCAGGGCCGAGGCGCAGGCTGCGGCCGACGGGGAGCCTTCGGCCGAGGCCGAAGGAGACCGCGCTGCGAGCGAGGACGAGTCCCAGTGAGGATCGGGGTCGTCACCTTCCCCGGCTCGCTCGACGACCGTGACGCCGCGCGTGCTGTGCGCGCCTGCGGCGGCGAGTCGGTGCCGCTGTGGCACGGCGACGACGACCTCCGGGGCGTCGACGCCGTCATCCTCCCCGGCGGGTTCTCCTACGGTGACTACCTCCGGTGCGGGGCCATCGCACGCTTCGCCCCGGTCATGGACGTGCTCGTGCCCGCCGCCCAGGGCGGGCTGCCGGTGCTCGGCATCTGCAACGGGTTCCAGGTGCTCACCGAGAGCCACCTGCTGCCCGGCGCCCTGATCCGCAACGACCACCGCAAGTTCAACTGCGTCGACACCCGGCTCGTCGTCGAGAACGCCTCGACGGCCTGGACCTCCGACTACGAGGCCGGCCAGGAGATCACGATCGTCCTGAAGAACGGCGAGGGCGGCTTCGTCGCCGACGACCAGACCCTTGACATGCTCGAGGGCGAGGGCCGCGTCGTCTTCCGCTACGTGCCCGATGCCGACGGGCGCAACCCCAACGGCTCCTACCGCCACATCGCCGGCATCACGAACGAGCGTGGCAACGTCGTCGGTCTCATGCCGCACCCGGAGCACGCGGTGGAGGAGGGCTACGGTCCGACCCTCGACGGCCGGGGGTTCTTCACCTCGATCCTCACGCACGCCCTCGAGACCGCAGCAAAGGCCTGACGCGATGACGACCACCGACGAGCAGACCCAGACCGGCACGCATGCACAGGCAGCGGCGGCAGAGCCCGTGGCCGGCCTCGACACCGTCGAGCACGCAACGCGCACGCCCGACATCGACCAGCCGTGGTCGGAGCTCGGTCTCAAGGGCGACGAGTACGCCAGCATCCGCGAGATCATCGGTCGCCGTCCGACGATCGCCGAGCTCGCGATGTACTCCGTCATGTGGAGCGAGCACTGCTCGTACAAGTCGAGCAAGGTGCACTTCAAGCTCTGGGGCGAGAACACCACCGACGAGATGCGCGAGAAGCTCCTCGTCGGCATCGGTGAGAACGCCGGCGTCGTCGACATCGGCGACGGCTGGGCGGTGACCTTCAAGGTCGAGTCGCACAACCACCCGAGCTACGTCGAGCCCTACCAGGGCGCTGCGACCGGCGTCGGCGGCATCGTGCGCGACATCATGTCGATGGGCGCGCGCCCGATCGCGGTCATGGACCCGCTCCGTTTCGGCAACCTGCACCACCCCGACACCCAGCGCGTCCTGCCGGGCATCGTCGCGGGGGTCGGCGGCTACGGCAACTGCCTCGGCCTGCCCAACATCGGCGGTGAGGTCGTCTTCGACGACTGCTACCAGGGCAACCCGCTCGTCAACGCCCTCTGTGTCGGCGCGATGCGCGTCGAGGACATCCACCTCGCCAAGGCGACCGGTGTCGGCAACAAGGTGATCCTCTTCGGCGCCAAGACCGGCGGCGACGGCATCGGCGGCGTCTCGGTGCTCGCCTCCGAGACGTTCGACTCCGGCGGCCCGGCCAAGCGCCCGGCCGTGCAGGTCGGCGACCCGTTCGCCGAGAAGGTGCTCATCGAGTGCTGCCTCGACCTCTATGCCGCGCACGTCGTCGACGGCATCCAGGACCTCGGCGGGGCCGGGCTCTCCTGTGCCACCAGCGAGCTCGCCTCCAACGGTGACGGCGGCATGCGCGTGGAGCTCGACCTCGTGCCCCTGCGCGACGCGAGCCTCCAGCCCCACGAGATCCTCATGTCGGAGTCGCAGGAGCGCATGATGGCCATCGTCGAGCCCGACAAGCTCGACGAGTTCATGGCGATCACCGACAAGTGGGACGTCGAGGCCACCGTCATCGGCGAGGTCACCGACGGCGACCGGCTCGTCATCACCTGGCACGGCGAGGTCATCGTCGACGTGCCGCCGCGCTCGGTCGCCCACGACGGGCCGACCTACCATCGCCCGCTCAGCCGGCCGGCATACCTCGACGCCCTCAACGCCGACAGCGCTTCGGCGCTCGCGCGCCCCGAGACGGGCGAGGAGATCAGGGCGCAGCTGCTGACGCTCATCGGCTCACCGAACCTCTGCGACAAGTCGTGGGTCACCGACCAGTACGACCGCTACGTCATGGGCAACACCGCGCTGTCGCAGCCCGACGACGCGGGGGTCGTGCGGGTCGACGAGGAGACCGGGCGTGGCGTGGCCGTCGCGACTGACTGCAACGGCCGCTTCGCCAAGCTCGACCCGTACACCGGTGCGCAGCTCGCGCTCGCCGAGGCCTACCGCAACGTCGCCACGGCGGGCGCGGCGCCCCTCGCCGTCACCGACTGCCTCAACTTCGGCTCCCCCGAGGACCCGGGTGTCATGTGGCAGTTCCGCGAGTCGATCCGCGGCATCGCCGAGGGCTGCAAGTTCCTCGGCATCCCGGTGACCGGCGGCAACGTCAGCTTCTACAACCAGACCGGCGACGTGGCGATCCACCCGACTCCCGTCGTCGGGGTGCTGGGCGTCATGCCCGACGTGTCGAAGCGCTCGCGCTCGGGGTTCCGCACCGACGGCGCGCACATCTACCTCCTCGGCACGACGCGTCCCGAGCTCGACGGCTCCGAGTGGGCCCACGTCATCCACAAGCACCTCGGCGGTCTGCCCCCGGTCGTCGACCTCGCGGCCGAGCAGGCCCTCGGCCGGGCACTCGTGGCCGCGGCCGAGGCCGGGCTCGTCGAGGCGGCGCACGACCTGTCCGAGGGCGGCCTCGCGATCGCGCTCGCCGAGGCGTGCATGCGACACGGTGTCGGCGCGACGATCGACGGGCTCGACCAGGTCGGCGTCGACGCCGACGGCACCATCCTCGACCCCTTCACGGCACTCTTCTCCGAGTCGAGCGCGCGTGCTCTCGTCGCGGTGCCGGCCGGCAGCGCCGCGCAGTTCGAGGCTCTGCTCGGAGAGGTGCCGCACCGGCGCATCGGCGCCACGGGTGGCCGCGACCTCGAGATCGCCGGCCTCTTCTCGGTGTCGGTCTCGGAGCTCGAGTCCGCCCACACCTTCACGATGCCGGCGGTCTTCGGCAGCTGAGCCCGGCTCGCCGCCTCGACGGCCCTTCCCGTATGCCGGGAGGGGCCGTCGTCGTGTCAGGCGAGCTGCACCGGCCGGATCGGGGCTGCCGTCGCGGCGTGCACGAGGACCGAACCGTCTGCCTCGAGCTCGATGGCGACGACCTCGCCGAGGCCGCTGGCGGCCGAGAGGCACACGGCGCCGTCGTCGACGAAGCACTCGAGCGTGCCCCGGTCGACGAGCAGCGACATCCGGGTCCGCAGGCGCCCGCGTGGCTGCGGTGCCAGGTCGGCGACATGGCTCGAGGTCCACGTCGGACCGAGAACTCCCGTGGCCGGTGACGCAGACTCCCGGTCCACCGCGACCCGCAGGTGGGCGGGATCGACCGTGACGGTCGCAGAGGCCGCGTCGCCGTCGAGCAGGCGCAGCCGGTAGGGAGCGTCCGACTCGATGTCGAGGTCCAGCCGCATGCTGTCGCTCGGGGTCGGTCGCGTGAACCGGTGGAGCCCCGCGAACGGCACCGGGACCGCGGACGGGCTGGACGGCATACCGCCCATGGGGACCGGCGGCCCGGTGACGACGTCGAGGGCATCGAGCGGGGTGCTCACGAGCCGTGGCACTCCGCCCGGTCCGGTGACGAGCCGGACGCGGCGCACGACCGACTGGGCGCCGCCCGCGAAGGACCCGCTGCGTCGGGACCTCGCGTACGCCCAGTTGTCGAGCCAGCCGAGGCACCAGCGGGAACTGGGCCGAGGCTCGTCGTCGGGTGCCCAGGTGACGGCGGCGTAGAAGTCCGGGCCGTGGTCGAGCCAGCGCGCGGGTGCCCCGTCGCCGGTGAAGCGGGTGCCGTCCCACACCCCCGTCCAGTGGGCAACGCCCGTCGTGCGGCCCTGTGACTGCCCGTTGGCGCTCGCCACGAGCACCCAGGTGCGGCGTGAGGGGTCGCCGTCGAGCTCGAGCTCGAAGAGGTCGGGGCACTCGAGGGTGCCGAGGTCGTCGACACTCCAGTCGGACCGGTAGGTCCAGGTGCGGAGGTCGGTCGAGGTGTAGAACCCCAGGCGGTGCCCCTCGGCCAGGAGCATGACCCACTGGTCATGGGCGCTGTCACGAATCACCTTGGGGTCACGGAAGTCCCGGCTCTGTGCGGTGCCGGGGTTGTCGATCACCGGGTTGCCGGGCGCCGGGGTGAAGGTGCGGCCGACGTCGTGGGAGACGTAGAGGGACTGGCGCTGCACACCGTCCGCCTGCTGGGTGGCGAACGCGAGAACGGCTCCGGCGCCGAGGCCCGCGACCCCGTCCCCGTCGACGACGGCGCTGCCCGACTCGACGTCTCCCAGCGCGTCGACGTACTTCCGGATCGAGGTGCCTCCGTCGCGCCAGGTGACGAGGTCGGGGCTCGTCGCGAGCCGCCACTCGGTGCCGTTGCCGTGCGGGTGGTCGGCGTTGTGGAGGTACCACAGGTGCCAGAGCCCCCCGAGGAGCAGCGGGCGCTGGGGGTCGTTCATCCAGTGCGACGGGGGTGTGAGGTGGTAGCCGGGGCGGTCGACGTCGGCGCCCGCGGGCCGCGAGAAGGGGCCGGCGGCGTCCGGCACCGGTGGCACGTCGTCATCTGGAGCTGTGGCCGTGCAGGCCGCCAGCGCCGTGATGCCGACGGCACCGAGGCCCGCACCGAGCAGGCTGCGGCGTGTCAGCGAAGGTTGCGTTGTCAACGATGTCATCTCCGAGCTCGGGTCGGGGTCGCCGGTTGCGACGACCCCTGACGAGGGAGGAGCCGGGCACAAAGGTGGCGCGGATGCCTCCCGTCCCTGCGTGGGGAGGCATCCGCGCCGTTGGACGCGGGCCCGCACCTGGAAGCCAGATCGGGAGCAAACCAGAGCCTCACGTCGCCTCGACGGTAGGGGGAGGTCTCGATCTACGCAAAAGTAACGATTTCACATCATGAGACCCGAGACAGACATTCCACTGCTTCGGGCCATCTCGGTTGGACAACGTTGTCATCACGCCCCTATGGTCGGTGCCGCACCTGGAACTCGATCTCGTCACACCCGACACCTCGCCCCCCGGCGAGCCATCGAAGGGCAGAAGATGATGTTCCTCCACCACCGCTTCCTCAAGGGAGCGCTTGCGGCAGGCGTGGCGGCAGCCGCGCTCGTCGCCACCGCAGGAGCCGGCGCCACCGCGGCTCCTCGGGCGGCCACCGCGCCGTCCGCCCAGTCCGCGCTCCCCGCGCAGGCTGTCCCCGGCTTCCCCGAGCCGACTCCGCACACCCAGAAGGCCTACGACCCGGCTGCCGACTTCACCGCGAAGTGGACCCGGGCCGACGCCCGCCAGATCAAGGCGATGTCCGACCCGACAGCCGGCTCCCGCCAGAACTCGATGCCGGAGGACTACACGGCACCGACCGTCCCGCAGAACTTCCCCGACATGAGCAACGGCAAGGTCTGGGTCTGGGACACCTGGCCGCTCACGGACGCCGCCGCCCATCAGTACAGCTACAAGGGCTGGGAGGTCGTCTTCTCCCTCGTCGCCGACCGCAAGCTCGGCTTCGACGACCGCCACACCTACGCCAAGCTCGGCTACTTCTTCCGCAAGGCGGGTGTGCCCTCGTCGCAGCGCCCGGCCAACGGCGGGTGGACCTACGGCGGACTCGTCTTCCCCAAGGGCCTGTCCGGCAAGGTCTTCGAGGACCAGTCCTTCTCGCACCAGACCGAGTGGTCGGGCTCGACCCGCATCTTCAAGAACGGCGAGGTCAAGGTCTTCTACACGGCTGTCGCCTTCTACCGCAACGCTGCCGGTCAGGACACCAAGCCGGCCGACGCGCGCATCATGATGTCGCCCGGCAAGATCTTCGCCAACGACAAGGGCGTGTGGTTCGGCGGCTTCAAGACGCACAACGAGCTGCTCAAGCCCGACGGCAAGCTCTACCAGAACGGCGCGCAGAACCCGTACTACAACTTCCGCGACCCCTTCACCTTCCAGGACCCGGCGCACCCGGGCAAGACCTACATGGTCTTCGAGGGCAACACGGCGACGCAGCGTGGGACCCGCGCCTGCACGACCGGCGACATGGGCTACCAGCCCGGCGACCCGTACACGGAGACCCCGGACGAGGTCATGGACCGCAACGCGCACCTGCAGATGGCGAACGTCGGTCTTGCCGTGGCCGACAACACGGAGCTGACCAAGTGGCACTTCCTGCCGCCGATCCTGTCGGCCAACTGCGTCACCGACCAGACCGAGCGGCCGCAGATCTACCTGAAGGACGGCAAGTACTACCTCTTCACCATCAGCCACCGCAGCACGTTCGCGGCCGGCGTCGACGGTCCTGAGGGCGTCTACGGCTTCGTCGGCAACGGCATCCGCAGTGACTTCCAGCCGGTCAACCGCGGCTCGGGCCTCGCGCTCGGCAACCCGACGAACCTCAACTTCAACCAGGGCTTCCCGTTCGACCCGGACTACAACCAGCACCCGGGTGCGTTCCAGGCCTACTCGCACTACGTCATGCCCGGTGGCCTCGTGCAGTCCTTCATCGACACGATCGGCACGAAGGACAACTTCCGCCGGGGCGGCACGCTCGGCCCGACGGTGCGCATCCTCATCGACGGTGACACGACCAAGGTCGACCGCACCTACGGCAACGGGGGCCTCGGCGGCTACGCCGACATCCCGGCCGACCGCGACATCAAGCCGGGTCAGCCCGTGAGCTGACCCCGACCGGTGTCAACGGGGCCGCCACCTCCCGGCCTCGGGGGGTGGCGGGCTCTGCATTCCCTTGGCGTCAAGGGGTTTCGCGCCGGCGATGAGGCGCTCCAGGGCCGCGCCCTCGCGGAGCCCGGTCGGGAGGTGTGCGCGCGCGACCTCCCGGCGCAGGCTCTCGAGAGGGAGGGGCGCGCAGCTCGCCACGACGACCGAGTTGCCGAAGCGCTTGCCCTTGAGCACCTCGTGCGTGGCGATGAGGGCGAGGTGGGGCATCGACTGGCGGACCGTCGCGAGAACCCTTGCGACATAACGCATTCCCGGCTCGTCGGCGAGGTTCCACAGCGCCGTCCCGGCGGGCTTCAGCACACGACGCACCTCGAGCACGTATGCCGCAGAGGCCAGTTCGGCTGGGACGCGGCCCGCGGCATACGCATCGGTCACGACGACGTCCGCCGAGGCGCCGCCGAGCGCTCGCACCCCGGTGAGTCCGTCGACGGGCCGGATGCGGATCCGGTGTCGACGCGGAAGCGGAATCTCCTTGCGCACCAGTGCCGTCAGCGCCTCGTCCGGCTCGAGAACGATCTGCGGCGAGCCCGGCCGGGTCGCCTCGACCCAGCGAGGGAGGGTGAGCCCGGCGCCGCCGACGTGCGTGACCCCGAGCGGCCCCGGCGGAAGGGTGTCGATGGCGAGCGCGAGGTGCTGGACGTACTCGAAGACGAGCAGGGTCGGGTCGTCGGGCTGCACGTGCGACTGGGGCGACCCGTCCATGTGCACGGTCACCCCACCACGCTCGTCCCACTGGAGCGTCACGTGGTCGGTCATCGGCCGGTCACAGGTCGACGGCGAGCTGGCGCTGCTCGCCGTAGCGACGGAAACCGAGCCTCCTGAGGATCGGCGAGGAGGTGTCGACCCGCCCGTGGGTCAGCGCGAGGGTGGCGCCCGCCCGCACGGCGATGTCGAGGCGGGCCCGGAGCACGGCCCGGTAGGCGCCGAGCCCCCGGAGGTCCGGGTGGGTGCCGGCACCCCACAGCCGGCACACCGGCCCGACGATGCCCCAGCCACCGGTGCTCGCGGGCCGTCCGGCGACGGAGGCGACGACCCGGCCGACGCTGTCGTCGCCGAGACCGCGGGCGATCTCGACGAGCCCGCGGTCGACCTCCTCGTCGTCGGGTGCCGACCCGCCGAAGGCGCTCTGGCTGAGCACGAGCGCGTCTCGCACGCCGTCGCGGTCGACGACCCGGGTGACCGTGACGTCGGCGCCGGGTGCGACCTCGGGCACCCCGTCGGTGAGGTGGAGGCCGAGCACGTCCATGCGTTCGACGACCTGCGCGCCGCGCCGCACGAGCTCGGCCTCGAGGCCGGACGGCCGGCTCGTGTCCGACAGCGTCCACCAGATCCGCTCACGGCCGAGGTCTCGAGCCACGCGATGCACCTCGTCGACGACCTCGGCCGGCTCGCGGTCCGACCCGAACAGGCGGGCGCCCGTGGGCGTCAGGTAGGTCGGCGGGTAGGCCACGACGAGGTACTCGTCCGTCCGCACGCTGCGCGCGTGGTCAGGCACCCAGGCCCACTCGTTCGAGGCGGCCAGCACGGACTCGGGGTCCCAGATCGGTGTCACCACGACAGGCTACGGTCGGAGCCATGCGATTCGGCCTGACGATCCTGCCCGAGCACACGTGGTCGGTCGCCGAGCCGCGGTGGCGCGAGGCCGAGGCGCTCGGCTTCGACCACGCGTGGACCTTCGACCACGTCACGTGGGGTGGGCTGCCCGACTCCCCGTGGTTCGCCGCGGTGCCGACCCTGGCCGCGGCAGCAGCCGTCACCGACCGGATGGGTCTGGGGACCTTCGTCACCTCGCCCAACAACCACCACCCCGTGCAGCTCATGCGTGAGGTCCTCGCCCTCGACGACATCTCGGGTGGGCGCTTCCTGCTCGGCATCGGCAGCGGGGGCGACCTCGACGCCCGCATCATGGGTGAGGACCTGCCCCTGCGGGCCCGCGTCGACCGCTTCCACGAGTTCACCGACCTGCTCGACCGGCTCCTGCGCGACGACCACGTCACGGTCGACGGGCGGTTCTACAGCGCCCGCGACGTGCGCACCCTCCCCGGTCCGGTGCGCGGCGCCGCGGGGGGCAACCGGGTTCCGCTCATCGTCGCCGCCAACGGCCCTCGCACGATCCGGCTCGCCGTCGACCGCGCCGACGGCTGGATGACCTACGGCGGCACCGCCGACACGGACGACGCCTGGTGGGCCCTCGTCGGTGAGCTCTCGGCCCGGGTGGACGACGGCCTCGCCGCGGCCGGGCGCGCTCCCGAGACCCTCACCCGCTACCTCAACCTCGACAGCGCCCCGACCTTCTCCCTGACGAGCGCCGCCGCCTTCGAGGATGCCGTCGGTCGCGCCGAGGCCCTCGGCTTCACCGACGTCATCACGCACTGGCCCCGCGACAGCGACCCCTACCAGGGCACCCGTGACGTGCTCGACGAGGTCGCAGGCGGCGTCATCCCCCGCCTTCGCTGAGACAGCCCCTGTCGCCGAGGCGCGGGGGAGCGCCCGCCGGCCGGCGAGGGGCGAGCCGGCCACGCGGCATACCGGCTCGGCGCCGTCGGTGGGCGGGGTTAGCCTGCTGGGCATGTCGCCCCGCCGTCGCACCCCTGTCGCAGAGGGCCGCGCCGCCCTCGAGGTATGCCGCTCGGCCGGCTGGAGTGCCGACCGGCGCACGACGGGCACCGCGGTCCGCTACACGCTCGACGAGCTCGCCACGACGGCCCCGGGCCGCACCGTGGAGGTCCGGGTGCCCCCGCACGGCGCGGTCCAGTGCATCGAGGGGCCGGTGCACACGCGCGGCACGCCGCCCAACGTCATCGAGACCGACGGGGCCACGTGGCTGCGGCTCGCGGTCGGTGACCTCACCTGGGATGACGCCGTCGCGGGCGCGCTCGTGCGGGCCAGTGGCCAGCGGGCGCACCTGGACGGACTTCTTCCGCTCCACTCGCTTAACCTTGAGGGGTGACCACCTCCCCTGACGGGCGCTCCGCGCCTCGCGTCCCGAACTTCAAGCGCTTCCTCATCACCGGCGCGCTCCTCGGCTTCGTCGTCGGCGCGGTGATCTCGCTCGTCGGCGACGACGTGCGTGGCTACTCCGCCACCACCGGAGCGCTCTTCCTCGGCGCCTTCGGCGCCCTGCTCGGTGCCGGGCTCGCCGGCATCCTCGGCATCCTGCTCGACCGGTCGGGCCGCCGCAGCTCGTGACGGGCACCGGCCCCCTGGCGGGCGTGCGCGTCGTCGAGCTGGCCGGCATCGGCCCGGCCCCCTTCGCCTGCATGCTGCTCGCCGACCTCGGCGCCGACGTCATCCGGCTCGACCGGCCGGGCGTACCGCCGCTGCCGGTGCCGATGCCGCCCGAGGCCGACCTGTTGCGTCGCGGCCGTCCGTCCGTCGTGCTCGACCTCAAGCACCCCGACGGGCTCGCGACGGCAAGGCGGCTCGTCGCCCGGGCCGACGTCCTCGTCGAGGGCTACCGTCCGGGCGTGGCCGAGCGCCTCGGGCTCGGCCCCGACGACTGCCTCGCGATCAACCCCGCCCTCGTCTACGGCCGGATGACCGGCTGGGGACAGGACGGCCCCCTCGCCCACGCCGCCGGGCACGACATCGGCTACGTCGCGATCACCGGCGCGCTCGGCGCGATCGGCCGGGCCGGCGGCCCGCCCCAGGTGCCGGTCAACCTCGTCGGCGACTTCGGTGGTGGTGCCCTCTACCTCGCGGTCGGGGTGCTCGCTGCCCTGCTCGAGGCGCGCACGAGCGGTCGCGGCCAGGTGGTTGACGCCGCCATCGTCGACGGCACGGCGCACGTGTCGGCACTCGTCGTCGGCCTCGTCTCGAGCGGGCTGTGGTCCGACCGGCGTGGGACCAACCTGCTCGACACCGGCGCCCCCTTCTACGACGTCTACGAGACGAGCGACGGTGGCTGGCTCGCCGTCGGGCCGCTCGAGCAGCCCTTCTACGCGGAGCTGCTGCGGTTGCTGGGCATCGAGGACGCGGCGCCGGACCGCCTCGACCCGAGCCAGTGGCCCGCCCTGCGTGCCCGGCTGGCAGCGACCTTCGCCACCCGCACCCGCGACGAGTGGACCGCCCTGCTCGAGGGCACCGACGCCTGCGTGGAGCCCGTCCTCAGCTACGCCGAGGCGCCGCACCATCCGCACCTCGCGGCGCGGGGCACCTACGTCGAGCACCACGGCGTCGTCCAGCCGGCGCCCGCGCCGCGCTTCTCCCGCACGCCCGGCGCCCTCTCCACACCGCCTCCGCGCGCGTCGGGGGTCGACACCCGACGCGCCCTCGAGGCGTGGGGCATCGACGACGTCGAGGCCCTGCTCGCCTCCGGCGCGGCCGTCGAGGCGGCCGAGGCGGTCGAGGCGGCCGACAGGCCATGAGGCTCTTCGTCGCGGTCGTGCCGCCCGACGACGTGCTCGACGACCTCGAGGTGCACCTCGAGCCACGTCGTGCGGCCGGTGGCGAGGTGCGCTGGACCGACCGGCACCAGTGGCACGTGACCCTCGCCTTCCTCGGCGACGTGCCGCAGCACCGTCTCGACGACCTCACCGAGGTGCTCGGCCGGTCGGCCGCCAAGCGCAGCCCCCTCGTGCTGCGGCTCTCCGGCGCGGGCGCCTTCCCCAGCCCGTATGCCGCCCGCGTCCTCTGGGCGGGAGTCGAGCAGGTGCGCGGTGACCTCGGGGCCGTCGCGAACGGCATACGCTCCTCGGCGAGCTCGGCAGGCGCCTCACCGGACGGGGCGCGGTTCCACCCCCACCTCACCCTGGGCCGCTTCGGCCGCCCGACCGAGGCGACGCGGTGGATCCGCGCCCTCGACGGCCTCGAGGGGCCGGCGTGGGTGGCCGACGGGGCGACGCTCATCGAGTCGCACCTCGGGGAGGGGCGCGGCCGGCGGCCCCGCTACGAGGTCGTGGCCGACCTGCCTTTCGGGCGCTGACACGGAGGCGGGAGTCCGGCGATCCGTGTGGGAGACTGCGGTAGTGGCACGTGGCGATGGACGACTGGGTCATGATCTCCTCCCCGGCGAGAAGGGCCCACAGGACGCCTGTGGCGTCTTCGGCGTCTGGGCCCCCGGAGAGGACGTCGCGAAGCTGACGTACTTCGGGCTCTATGCGCTGCAGCACCGCGGCCAGGAGTCGGCCGGCATCGCGACCGGAGACGGCGAGAAGATCCTCGTCTACAAGGACATGGGCCTCGTCTCGCAGGTGTTCGACGAGACCGCGCTGTCGTCCCTGCGCGGACACCTCGCGATCGGGCACACGCGCTACTCGACGACCGGCGGCTCGACGTGGGAGAACGCCCAGCCGACGCTCGGAGGCACCGGCCACAGCACGATCGCGCTCGCGCACAACGGCAACCTCATCAACACCGTCGAGCTCAAGGCGCTCGTCGACGAGCACTTCGGCACCGGCCGCGTGACGGGCGAGCTCGCCCGCGGCAACACGTCCGACACGGCGCTCGTCACGACGCTGCTCTCCGCCGACGAGGACCGCACTCCCGAGCAGGCCGCCCTCGAGCTGCTGCCCAAGCTCCAGGGCGCGTTCTCCTTCGTCTTCATGGACGAGACGACGCTGTATGCCGCCCGCGACCCGTGGGGCGTGCGTCCCCTCGCCCTCGGTCGCCTCGAGCGTGGCTGGGTCGTCGCCTCCGAGACCGCGGCGCTGCAGACGATCGGCGCGTCGGTCATCCGCGAGATCGAGCCCGGCGAGCTCATCGCCATCGACGAGAACGGCCTCCGCTCGCACCGCTTCGCCGAGCCGCAGCCCAAGGGGTGCGTCTTCGAGTACGTCTACCTCGCGCGACCCGACGCCGTCATCCGTGGCCGGGTCGTCCACGAGGCGCGCGTCGAGATGGGCCGGGTCCTCGCCCGCGAGCACGCCGTCGATGCCGACCTCGTCATCGGGGTGCCGGAGTCGGGCGTGCCTGCTGCTGTTGGGTATTCACAGGAGTCCGGCATCCCGTTCGGGCAGGGCTTCGTCAAGAACGCCTACGTGGGGCGCACCTTCATCCAGCCGTCGCAGACGCTGCGCCAGCTCGGCATCCGGCTCAAGCTCAACCCGCTCGAGCACACGATCCGCGGCAAGCGGCTTGTCGTCGTCGACGACTCGATCGTGCGCGGCAACACCCAGCGGGCCCAGATCCGCATGCTGCGCGAGGCGGGCGCTGCTGAGGTGCACGTGCGCATCAGCTCGCCGCCCGTGCAGTGGCCGTGCTTCTACGGCATCGACTTCGCGACGCGCGCCGAGCTCATCGCGACCGGTCTCAAGGTCGAGGAGATCCGCGCCTCGATCGGCGCCGACTCGCTCGGCTACATCTCCGAGCAGGGGATGATCGGCGCGACGAACCAGCCCGCCGACGAGCTGTGCAGCGCCTGCTTCACCGGCCGCTACCCGATCGAGCTGCCCGAGGACGGCCGCGTCGGCAAGCACGTGCTCGAGACCCTGCCCCTCACGGTGCGCACCGGCCACGACCGCTCGGTCGACGTCGACGGCGTCACCCTCGGTGTCGGCCTCGGCGGAGAGAACGCCCTCCAGCACCCCTGACCCCAATCGAAAGAGCACTCAGTCTGGTCGTCGAGGGCCCGCCCCCAATCGAAAGAGCACTCCGTCGTGCGACGGAGTGCTCTTTCGATTGGACGCGCGGGGGTGCACCACACCGGCGCCGGTAGGGTGGGTCGGGTGAGCGATGCCCCCATCACCTACGCCTCTGCCGGAGTGGACGTCGAGGCGGGTGACAAGGCAGTCGAACTGATGAAGGAGTCGGTGCGGCGCGCGACCCGACCCGAGGTGCTCGGTGGGCTCGGCGGGTTCGCCGGCATGTTCGACGCCAGCGCGATCGCGCGGATGACCCGTCCGATCCTCGCCACGAGCACCGATGGTGTCGGCACGAAGGTCGCCATCGCCCAGGCTCTCGACACGCACGACACGATCGGCTTCGACCTCGTCGGCATGGTCGTCGACGACATCGTCGTCTGTGGCGCCGAGCCGCTCTTCATGACCGACTACATCGCGACCGGCAAGGTCGTGCCCGAGCGCATCGCGGCGATCGTCGGCGGCATCGCCCGCGCGTGCGAGGAGGCCGGGGTCGCCCTCGTCGGCGGCGAGACCGCCGAGCACCCGGGCCTGCTCGAGCCCGAGGAGTACGACGTCGCCGGCGCCGCCACCGGCGTCGTCGAGTATGCCGACGTGCTGGGTCCACATCGGGTCGCTGACGGAGACGTCGTGGTGGCGCTCGCGAGCAGCGGCCTGCACAGCAACGGCTACAGCCTCGTGCGCCGCGTCGTCGAGAGCGCCGGCTGGGCCCTCGACCGGCACGTCGACGACTTCGGGCGCACCCTCGGCGAGGAGCTGCTCGAGCCGACCCGCATCTACACCCGGCCGCTGCTCGAGCTCATCGCCGCCGACGGGGTCGACGTGCACGCCCTCAGCCACGTCACCGGTGGCGGCCTCGCCGCCAACCTCGCGCGGGTCCTGCCGGCCGGCACCTACGCACGGCTCGACCGGTCGACGTGGACGCCACCCGCGGTCTTCCGCACGATCCAGGACCTCGGACGCGTGCCGCAGGCCGACATCGAGCGCACCCTGAACCAGGGCATCGGCTTCGTCGCGGTGCTCCCCGAGGCACAGGCGGAGCGCGCCATCGAGCTGAGCCGGGCGGGCGGCATACCGGCTTGGCGGCTCGGCGACGTGACGACGCTGGAGCGTGCCGACATCGTCGCGGGAACCGAGGTCGTCAGGGGCGCGAAGGGCGTCGACGGCGGCTCGGTCCAGGTCGTCGGGCAGCACCCGACGACCTGAGGACCGGCACAGCCGATCGCGGGCCGAGTGCAGGCACTCGACTCACGAGGTGGAGCAGGGAAGGAGAAAGGGAGAGCTCACCGCTCGCCCGAGGCCCACTTCCCGTAGTCGTCGTACTCATCCGGCTCGGTGACCCGTGCGGGCTCGCGAACCGGACTGGACGTGTCGCGGTGCAGCTCTCGCTCCAGCGCGCTCAAGTCCGTGTCGGGTGTGTAGTACTTGAGCTGCCGTGCGACCTTGGTCTGCTTGGCTTTGGCTCGGCCGCGCCCCATGGCGTGACCCCCTCGTGCGTCGTGCCGGGACGGCATCGCTCGTCGGAGAACCGGGTGGCTCTTCGATGTCCGCGTAGCGGCCCCGGGAATGTGTGTGTTCTCGTGGGGCTAACGCTACATGAGCGGAGCGGCTCCTGCGTGCCACGGTCGGACCGGCCCCTCGGCGGCGCGTCGCCGAGTACGTGGCCGTCGCGTGGCCGTCGGGTGGCCGTCGGGTGGCCGCCGCACCCCCAGCGCGTCACCGGCAGGTCACCGCGAGGTGAACGGGAGGTGAGCAGCGCCTCACACCGTAGGACGACCCCGCCGGTTGTCCACACCGAATCGTCTCTTTTCGGCGTTTGGCCGGTAACCACAGGCGCGGGACTTTACTCTGTCTTTACCTAAGCCTCTCCCTGGGGCTGGATGCGTGTCGCTGCACGAGCGACAGGGTGGTGGGGAAATGACAATGACAACGCAGGATCGACACGAGACCGAGAAGCTGCTCACGCCAGCCGAGGTCGCAGCGCTCTTCCGGGTGGACCCGAAGACGGTCACCCGGTGGGCCAAAGCGGGAAAGCTGACGTCCATCCGGACGCTCGGCGGACACCGTCGCTACCGCGAGTCCGAGGTCCGCGGGCTGCTCGGGGGCGGCAGCTGACAGGCGGCCCGCTCGCGGCAGGCAGACACCGCACACGGGGGGAGGGGCGCCGACGGCACCCCTCCCCCGACACGTCAGCCGGGCCGTGAGCGACGACGTCCCGTCCGGCTCCTCCTGAGCCCTCGTGAGCCCTCGTGAGCTCTGCCGGACGTCAGGACGTTCCGATGTCGGCGGCTGGTCCTACCGTCAGGTCATGACGACCGGACCGACCATCACCGCCATCACGCTCGGAGTGCGCGACGTCGAGGCCGCGCGCGTCTTCTACGTCGACGGGCTCGGCTTCCGCGCCGTGCTGCACCTGCCCGGCGAGATCAGCTTCGTGCAGTGCGCACCGGGGCAGGTGCTCGCGCTGTGGGACGTCGAGCAGATGCCGAGCGAGTACGGCCACGTCGCCCACGGGCCCGCCGCGCCGCCCATGTCGCTGGGCCACACCGTCGCCTCACCCGTCGAGGTCGAGCAGCTGCATGCCGCCGCGCTGGCCGCAGGTGCCACCTCCGTCTCCGCGCCGCAGGAGCGCGAGTGGGGTGGGGTGAGCGCGTGTGTCGCCGACCCCGACGGCTTCCGGTGGGACTTCGTCTTCAACCCGAACTTCCGGGTCGACCCGGACGGAACGGTGCATCTTGGAGAGTCGTCGTGACTCCCGGCTGTGGCTGTGGGAGCCCGGTCAGAGAACGTCACACCACGGGTGCATGGGGGCGTGACGGGTCACGAAGCCCGAGAGCCAGTCCCGCTGGCCCTCGCTGAGCAGGGGCAGCGCCGCTCGCAGGTCCGCATCGTCCTTGGGCCGGGTGTTGCTCACCTTGTGGGCGAGCACGAGCTCGGGCCGCAGGTAGCGGATGCCCTCGCGCTCCCACGTCGCCTCCTCCAGGGGGAGGACCACCGACGCGTCGCGCTTGAGCTGCCAGCGGCCGTCGACGTCGGCGTTGAGCAAGAGCTCGCCGCGCCACGGGGCGAGCGCGTGCTCGCGCACCCAGACCTGCTCGGCGTGCTCGGGCATCTCGCGTCCGGGGGCCAGGTGGGCCAGCCCGTGGTCCGAGGCAGCCCAGAGGTGCCAGTCCCTCTCGAGGTGGCGGCGAACGGACGGCAGGTCGCTGCGGAAGACGGACAGGTCGATGTCCTCGTGCTCCCGGGGGACGCCGGTGAAGGCCTCGATCGCCCAACCGCCGGCGACCCACCACGGCACGCCGAGGTCGTCGAGCAGGTCGCGAGCCTCGGTGGGGGTCCACGAGACCTGCGGTCCGTAGATCCGCTCGAACTCGGTGCGCGGCATCCACACCTGCGATGCGGCCTGTTCGTCCACCGTGCAACCGTAGGACCGCTAGGTCCCGTGTGGGGGAGAGGTGAGGTGCCGCTCGGCGTGCTTTCCTCAGTGGCCGAGCGCCCTCAGCTGGAGGCGGAGGGCGAGCCGGGTCTCAGGATCGTGCAGGTCGAGGTCGACGACATCGGACATGCGCGTCATCCGGTAGCGCAGGGTGTTGGGGTGCACGTGCAGTGTCCGGGCCGCCTCGCGCGGGTCGCCGGGGTGGTCCAGCCAGGCGGCGACCGTCTCGAGGTAGGCCGTCTGGTGCGCTGCGTCGTGCGCCTGCAGGGCGCCGACCGGGCCGAGGAGCTCCTCGGTCCAGATCCCGCCGAGGGCGCGCGCGGTGGTCACAGCTGCCCAGGCATGCTCGACGGTAGTCGTCGTGCCGGTGATGCGCCCCGCCTCGCGCAATCGCTGCACCTCGGTCGCCTCGCGCCGCGACCGGTCGAGCTCGACGGGCCGGCCGACGGAGCCCCCGGCGCTCGCCGTGGCGGTCGGGGTCGTGGCCGCCACCTCCTCGACGACCGCGAGCAGCCACTCCCACGTGCCGGGTGAGCTGTCACCGGGCGCGTCGCGAACGAGCGTCAGGGGCACGCCGTCGACGATCGAGAGCAGGGGCTGGCGCCAGGAGCGGCGCCGCGCCGCCGACTCCCAGACGTCGAGCTCGCGCTCGGGATCCACGCGTGCGGGGGAGCCGGCGGTGGCCCCGGGGCCGTCATGGGCCCCGGCGAGGACGACGACACGCCACGGTGGAGGGGGGAGCCAGCCCTCCGCCTCGACGACGTCGCCGCTGAGCACGGCGCGGAGCCGGTCGCTCATGACTCGCCGGGCGAGGTCTGCCTGGGAGCGCATGCGCAACAGGTGCAGCGCGACGACCGAGGCGGTCTGGCGCAGCGAGCGCAGCACCGGTTCGGCCGGCTCTTCGTCGACGACGGCCCAGATCGAGCCGAGCCACTCGGTGCCGGCCCGCACCGGAACGACGAGGCGTGCCCGCAGGCCGCGGCCGGCGGTGACGAAGAACGGCTCCTCGGAGCGTGCGAGCCGGCGGAAGACCCCCCGGCCCCGCAGCGAGGCGATCACCTCGTCCGGCACGCGCCGACCGACGATCGTCGAGACCCGCGCCGGGTCAGCGACGTCCTGTGTCGAGGAGTAGGCGAGCACGCGTGACTGGGTGTCCTCGATGGTGACGGGCGCGTCGACGAGGGCTGCGCACGCGTCGGCCAGGGCGAAGAGCTCGTCGAGCACCGGCCCCTCTGCGCGCAGGGACGGCCCGCTCGCGGCCCGGTCGAGCACCCCCCGGAGCAGCCACACGACGTGCGCCCACGAGGCGTGGTCGGCGAGCTCGACGAGCCCGACGCCGAAGCGGGCCGCGGCAGCGCGCACCTGCGTGCTGCGGGTGGCCACCCGTCGCAGCACGACGGCGGTGCAGCCGACCGCGGCGGCGCCCTGAAGGAGGGCGGCAGCGTCGGCCGCGCGGTCGACGCCGACCCCGAGGAGCAGGTCGCCCGCCTGTCCGTAGACACCGGAGCCCGGCTCGGCGAGCGTCACGTCGTCGATCGTCGCCTGGCCGGCCTCGACGACCACGGTGAGCAGGCCGCCGCCGAGCGTGCCGACGAGCTGGTGGACGGGCAGCCCGACCGGGGTGGTCGACGACGTGCGCGTGGCGGAGCGAGCCGACGAGCGTGAGGAGGAGGGCGGCATACGCCATCGTCGCACGGGATCGTGCGCCGAGCACAACGTCAGCCGAAAACGTTGGCGTCCGAGCACCAATGGTGCGGCTCAGTCGGACGCGACCATGGACACAGCACGATCCTCAGCCCCAGCCGACACCAGGAGTCGACCCCATGGCCGCAGTCACCCCCGCCGGTTCCCCCGCCCCGCAGCGCATCGCCGTCGTCGGCGCCGGCATGGTCGGCCTCGCGACCGCGTGGTTCCTCCAGGAGCGCGGCGTCGAGGTGACGGTCATCGACCGTGACGGCGTGGCCGCCGGCGCCTCGTGGGGCAACGCCGGCTGGCTGACGCCCGGCATCGCGACCCCGCTGCCCGAGCCTGCCGTGCTGAAGTACGGCCTGCGCGCGGTGCTCAGCCCGAGCTCGCCCGTCTACGTCCCGCCGAGCGCGAAGCCCGACTTCCTCAAGTTCGTCACCGGCTTCACCCGCCACAGCACGATGAAGGCCTGGAAGAAGGCCATGGGCTCGCTCGTGCCCGTCAACGACCTGTCGCTGCAGAGCTTCGACCTGCTGCGCGACGGTGGCGTCGACGCCGAGACCTACGAGGCGAAGTCCTTCACCGCCGCCTACCGCACGGCTGCGGAGCGCGAGACCCTGCTCGAGGAGATCGAGCACATCCACGCCTCCGGCGGCGACATCACCTTCGACGTGCTGTCCGGCGACGAGGCCCGCACGATCGAGCCGGCCCTTTCCGACAACATCGGCGCCGCGATCGTGCTGCACGGTCAGCGCTTCATCAACCCCGGCGCCTACGTCGCGGCCCTCGCCGACTCGGTCATCGCCCGCGGCGGCAAGATCCTGACGGGCAGCGCCATCCAGCGACTCACGGACACCGCCACGGGGGTGCTCGTCACGAACGACTTCGGGGTCAGCGAGGAGTACGACGCCGTCGTCGTCGCCACCGGGGCATGGCTCGGCCAGATGGCCCGCGAGTTCGGCGTCAAGCGAGTCGTCCAGGCCGGTCGCGGCTACTCCTTCAGCGTCGCCGTCGAGGACCTGCCCAACGGCCCCGTCTACTTCCCGGCCGCCCGCGTCGCCTGCACGCCGGTCGGCGACCGGCTCCGCGTCGCCGGCATGATGGAGTTCCGCAAGCCCGAGGCCGCCCTCGACCAGCGCCGCATCAAGGCCATCGTCGAGGCCGCCCGCCCGCTCCTCAAGGGCGCCGACCTCGACCACCGCCAGGACGAGTGGGTCGGCTCGCGGCCCTGCACCGTCGACGGCCTGCCGCTCATCGGCGCCACGAAGAGCTCCAGGGTCTTCGTCGCCGGCGGTCACGGCATGTGGGGCATCACCCTCGGCCCCGTCACCGGTCGCCTCCTCGCCGAGCAGATCGTCACCGGCGTCGCCCCGGCCCAGCTGGCGCCCTTCAACCCGCTGCGCTGACGATCGCCCGGACCCGCAACGGTCACGACGCACGAGTGCCCACCCGACCGTTCGGTCGGGTGGGCACTGTCGTGCACCCAGGGGCTCGGTTGGGCGCCCGACGGGCCGACGGCGTATGCCGTGTGGCCGAGTGGCCGCTCCCGACCCCTCAGCAGGGCGACAGCCACCTGATGGTGGTTCGGAGCCTCACGCGATCCGGATGGGAGCCGTGCCGAACGCGACGTCGAAGCGGTCGCACCAGATGGCGACCGACCGCAGGCGGGAGAGGTCGACGTCGCCCGGGATGGCGTAGTTCTGGTTCCCGTCCGTCCCCTTGAGGTCGCCGAGGGAGACGTGGAACCGGTCGTCGTAGCGGTGCCAGTCGCCTCCGGCCGGCTGGTCGGTGAGCCACACGTCGACGTCCGGGCCGTCGCTCGTGGAGAAGCCCTCGAGGCGCAGGTAGCGAGACCCGTCGGCGAGCTGCACGATCCGCGCGGTGCCCGAGGTGGCGTGCTCGGCGTCGATGAAGCGCCCCTCGCTCAGCACGTCGAGCGCGGGCCGCGCGCTGGGGGGTGAGGCGTTCGGGGCGGTCGTGCTCGTTGTGCCAGTGGGTTCGGTTGGGCTCGGCCCTGCTGGAGTGGGTGTCAGGCCGCCGGAGGGGTCGGCATCCGCCGGCGTGGTCGCGGCGACGGGAAGCGCCTCGTCCACGGTGCTGCGGGTGACCAGCCGCCACGGCTGGAAGAGGACGAGCCCCCCGACGAGCAGGGCCGCGACGACTGCGGAGACGGCGATGAGGATCCGACGCCGCCCGGTCCGCCGCCCGGGGGCACTCGGGGTCGGGTCATGCGGCGGCGGGTCGCCCGGCGCTGGCCCTTCGGGGGCGGGGGACGTGTCGTGCGTCATGGGTCGCTCCGGTTCGGCTCCGGCGCCTGCGGGGCGCCGCTGCGGCAACGACCCCGGCCGGCGCGCCGGAGTCGGTGCTCCATTGCACCGTGGCGCGCGGGAGCGCGACCATGACGAGGTCCTTACGGTCTGCTCACGGAACGAGCGCGATCGTCACGTCGGGCTCGTGGGTCAGTGTGTTGTGCACCGTGCAGCGGTTGACCATCGCGAGCAGCGGCTGGTGCCGGCTCTCCGGCACGCCCGCCGGCAGGTGCATCCGGACGTCGAAGCTCGCGACCCGCGATGGCGACGTGCCCATGACGTAGCTCGCCTCGACGCGCAGTCCCTCGACGGGCAGGTCGTGCCGCGCGAGGTAGCGGCGCGCATAGAACGCCGAGCACGAGGCGAGGCTCGCGACGAAGAGCTCCGTCGGGGTCGGCCCCGTGTCCTCACCGCCAAGCGCATCGGGCTGGTCGACCCGGATGCGGTGACCGCGCACCTCGATCTCGAACTGGTCCCCGCCGAGGTGGCTGACCGACATCGTGTCCGTCGTCGGGCCGTGGGCGTTCACTCTGGCACTCGTCGTCGTGGCACTCATCGGGCATTCCTGTCTGCGTGAGGATGGTCCCCCTTCCACGCTAGACGCGATATGCCGCCAGCCTCCCAAGGACGCCAGGCGGCATACGTCACATCAGCACACGGCCCCGCCTGGCGTGCCCGGCCCAGCCGGCCCCGATCCGCGTCGCATCCCCACCGCACTCTTCGTAGCCGGGGCGACCAAACGAGCGGGCCTGGCGCGATTCCACCGCACGTCTGGTAGCCCGGGCGACCGAACCCGCGGGTCCGGCCCGAGCACCGCACGTCTGGTAGCCCGGGCGACCGAAATCCGCGGATCGGCGCGATTCCACCGCACGTCTGGTAGCCCGGGCGACGAGAAGTGCGGTTGCGCCGGTCTCGGGCGGGGTGGGGTGCGCCCTGTCTCGGCGGATGAGGGTCAGGCGCGGGTGAGGACCACGAGGGAGTATGCGCCGACGGAGACCGTGCCCAGGGGCGGCTGGTCGTCGTCGGGGTTGTCGACGGCGTCGACGTCGTCGGTCTCGTGGCCGGCGAAGAGGGCGCTGTAGGTTGCGGCATCGGAGTTGAAGCGCACCGCCCAGTGCCCTCCGCCCGGCAGGGGCGTCGTGACGTCGCGCGGCTCGGCGCTCGCGTTGACGACGACGACGGCGACCTCCTCGTCGCGGGAGCGCGCCCAGGAGAGGGTCTTGGCCTCGTCGTCGACGTGCAGCAGCGAGAAGATGTTGCCGGTCAGGCCGGCCGAGGTGCCGTCGGCGTTGCGGCGCAGGCGGATGAGGTCCCGCGCGAGGCGCACGATGTCTCGGAACTTCTCGGCGCGCTCCCAGTCGAGCGGCACGTCGTCACGGAACCACTCGTCCTCGAGGAACTCCTGGCCCTGGAAGAGCATCGGGATGCCGTGGCCGGTCAGGGCGAGGCAGAGCCCGAGCGTGGCGCGCTTCTGCGCGGCCCAGCCGCCCGGGTCCTCGCTGTCGATCTCGTGGGTGAGGCGCAGCTTGCCGTTCGCGACCTCGTCGTGGCTCTCGGTGTAGATGATCCGCGCGAAGGGGTTGTCGTCGGCCCCGATGGCCTCGGCGAGCTCGGTCATCGACCGCTCGCCGTCGTCGACCGCCGTCAACGCCGCCCGCACGGGGTGCACGAAGCCGGCGTCCCACTGCGCGTGGAAGCCGGCGCCGCCGTCGCCGAAGGTCGTCAGCGCGGCGTCGTTCTGCAGGTCCTCGGCGATAAGGATCTTGTCGGGGCGGGTCTCGCGCACGCTCGACGTGATCGCCTGCATGACGTCCCAGCCCTCCGGCAGGTCGCCCGTGCCGACGCCGTCGATGGTGCGGATGTAGAGCGTCGCGTCGAAGCGCAGGCCGTCCATGTGGTACTCGTCGAACCACATGAGCGCGTTGTCGTGCAGGTAGGCGCGCACCTCCTCGCGGCCGTAGTCGGGGCGCGTGTCGCCCCACGGCGTCGACGAGCGCTCGTCGTTGTAGAAGTAGATGCCGCCGAGGTCGTTCTCGCTCCAGCCGTCGAAGTGCCAGAGGGCGAGGTCGCTCGGCCCGAAGTGGTTGAGCACGACGTCGACGATCACGGCGATGCCATGGCGGTGCGCCTCGCGGACGAAGGTCTTGAGCAGGTCGGGCCCGCCGTAGGTGTGCTCCACCGCGAAGGGGTTCGACGGGTTGTAGCCCCACGAGTAGTCGCCGGCGAACTCCGCGACCGGCATGAGCTCGATGGCGTTGATGCCGAGCGCGATGAGGTAGTCGAGCTTGCCGGTGACGCCCTCGAGGTCGCCGGGGTTGCCCGGGTCGGCCATGAACGAGCCGATGTGGGTCTCGTAGATGACGAGCTCGTCGTGCGGCGGGCACGCGAAGGAGTCGCCCTGCCAGTCGAAGGCGTCACGGTCGTAGACGATCCCGTTGCCCGAGGAGTGGGTGACGGCGCGGGCGCGCGGGTCGATGCGCATGAGGCGCTGGTCGCCGTTGCGGATGACGAACTGGTACTCCGTGCCGGGGCCGACGCCCTCGATGTCCGCGTACCAGTGGCCGTTGTCCTCCGCCTCGAGGGGGTGGCCGTCCTCCGACCAGTCGGTGAAGCTGCCGGTCACGGAGACGGCGTCGGCGTGGGGTGCCCAGACGCGGAAAGCGGTGCCGCCCTCGTGGGGCATCGAGCCCAGGCCGGGACGGTGGGGGTCGTGCTCAGACATGGTGCGCTCCGGCGGTACGGGTCGGGATGGTGGGTTCCGAGCCTAGTGAGGCCGCCGGGCGCGCCCCACGCCCGGGCTGTCCGCACGCCCTTCGACGGTCGTCGGTATGCCGTCCGGCCGGGTGGGGTGGCCGCGGTATGCCGTCCGGCTGGCACAGGTGGCCGCGGTATGCCGTCCGGCCGGCTCAGGTGGTGGCGGCTCGCTCCAAGGTCAGTGCAGATAGCCCTCGACGTCGGCGATCACCTGGACCGTGCCACTGGAGCGGTTGACGATCGTCATCGTGCCGTTGCTCGCGAGGCGGCTGATGACGAGGTTGGCGACGGTCTGGCCGGCGCTGAAGTTGGCCGTGGAGGTTCCCCCGCTCGCGGCCGAGTCGGCCGTGAGGAAGCCTGCTGCGGTGGGGGAGGTGGCGGTGAGGTTGATCGACGCGGAGGTGGCTCCGGCCGGGACGGGGGAGCCGGCGACCCCGGCCACCTTGACCGTCAGCGAGGCCCGGGGCGCGAGCGCCGTCTTGACGGGGTTCGTCGCCGTGCCCGTGCGGGTGTCGAGGAGGCGCACCGGGGTGGGCGAGACCCACTGGTTCGTGGAACCGGTGGGGCCGAGGTAGCCCCCGACGTCGGCGACGACGTGGACGGTGCCGCGCGAGTGGTTGACGATCGTCATGGTGCCGTTGGTCGCGAGGCGGGTGATGACGAGGTTGGCGACGGTCTGGCCGGCGGTGAAGTTCGCCGTGGACGTCCCTCCGCTCGCGGTCGAGTCGGCCGTCAGGTAGCCGGCCGCCGTGGGCGAGGTGGCGGTGAGGTTGACGGCTGCAGCCGTGGCTCCAGAGGGGACGGGTGACCCGCTGACCCCAGCGACCTTGACGGTGAGCGAGGCTCCGGGGGCGAGCGCCGTCTTGACCGGGTTGGTCGCCGTGCCCGTGCGGGTGTCGAGCAGGCGGACGGGGGCGGGGGAGACCCACGTGCTCGTCGTGCCGGTCGCGGTGACGTAGCCCTCGACGTCAGCGACGACCTGGACGGAGCCGCCCGAGTGGTTGACGACCGTCATGGTGCCGTTGGCGGCCAGGCGGGTGATGACGAGGTTGGCCACCGTCCGCCCCGCGGTGAAGTTGGCCGTTGACGTGCCGCCGCTCGCGGTGGAGTCGGCGGTGAGGAACCCGGCCGTCTGGGGAGCCGTGACGGTGAGGTTGATCGCCGCGGCTTGTGCGCCGGCGGGGACGGGGGAGCCGGTGACGCCGGCGACCGTGACCGTGAGCGAGCCCCACGGTGCGAGCGCGACCTTGACTGGGTTGGTCGCCGTGCCGACGCGGGTGTCGAGCAGCCGCACCGGTGCGACGGGGACGAGGTGCCCGTGCGGAAGTGGAGTGACGGGGGCCGAGGGCGCCGAGGCCGGGCCGGTGCCGACGCCGTTCCTCGCCGTGACCGTGAAGGTGTAGGCGGTCCCGTTCGTCAGCCCGGTCACGACCGCCGAGGTCGCGGTGCCGGCGACGGTCACGCTCGCGCCGCCGGGTGACGCGGTCACGGTGTAGGCGGTGATCGGGCTCCCGTTGTCTGATGGCGCGCGCCACCGCACCGTGGCGCGCTTGTCACCGGGCACGGCCGAGACCGAGGTGGGCGCGGACGGGACGTTGGCGACGAGCTGGAACGACATCGCGTCGGCGCCGACCTGTGCGGTCGTGGGGCTCGGGCCGTTGTCACCGAGGTGGACCGTGATCGGGCTGCCCGAGCGGGCGACGAAGCTGCCGAGGGCGGCGTAGCCGGTCACCGTGGACTGGTTGACCGTCCGGACGACAGTGCCGTTCGCGTCCTTGATCGTGTAGGGCACGGTCGCGCTGGCGCGGGTGGCCGGGATGTAGGCGCTCACGGCATACGTGCCCGGCGGCAGCTGGGGAGACCACGTGGCCCCGTTGGACTCGGTGGCGCCGTTGGAGTAGGTCGAGTAGGCGCGGCCGCGGAGGCCCTGACCGGGGTTGGGCTTCCAGTAGGACATGCTGCCCGTGAAGACGAAGGACGTGCCACCGGGCCCGAAGACGTTCGGGCCGTAGTCGACGGGCACGGGGGAGCCCGCGACCTGGCCGCCGAGCCAGTTGGCGTCGATGTTGATGCTGACTCCGCCCCAGGTCTCGGTGAGGTTGTCGTACTGGTGCAGCCGCTGGCCCCGCGACCAGAAGATGTCCTTGAACGCCGGGTAGGAGGCCGAGTCCGAGAGCGTCTGCAGGCCGTTCCAGTGGGCGAACCAGACGTCGTCGGGCGGGACGAAGCCGCTCGTGCCGGCGGCGACGGCGTTCGACATGTCGACCATGAGCGAGGAGGTGCTCCCGTAGGCGCCGGAGAGGTAGCCCAGGGCGTGCAGCTCGGCCGTCCACGCCGACATGAAGGTGAGCACGGTCTGCACACAGGCCTGGTCGGAGCTGCGGTATCCCTCCATGTCGTAGTAGATCGGCGTGCCGGCGCCGAGGCCGAAGGACTGGGCGCGGCTCACCGCGTCGTCAGCGCTCGCCTTGCCCTGGGCCGCGGCCCTGCTCGGGTCGATCGTGGCCAGGCCGGTCTGGTTGACGCACGGCGCCTGCACACCGACGTAGATCGGGATCAGCCCCCACCCCATCGAGGTCGTCTGGCTCACCCAGCTCGAGCTGAGGTTGCCGTCGGGGCAGGCGCGCATGGAGCCGCCGATGTAGATGCCTGCGGCGCGGTAGGGCGAGGACGAGAACCAGGACTGCATCGTCGCGACCGACGGCGCGGCGCACGTGTCGAAGCCCATGCCGGTGAAGGTCGTGGCGCCTGTCGAGGCTGTCGAGGCAGTCGCGGAGGGGAGGGTCGTCGCCACCTGAGCTCGCGGCTCGCCGGCGAGGCTCCGGCTGACGCCGAGGGGGGCATCGGTCGCCGTGCGCGCCGGCGTGGCCCGCGCGGGCGTAGCCGGCGTGGCCTGGCCGGACGTGGCCTGGCTGGACGTGGCCGGCCCGGTCGTGGGTGCGTTCGTGGGGGCCGCCGTGGCCAGGACGGCCTCCACGGCTGCCTCGTCGGCTCCCCAGAAGACCTCGGCCTCGACGTTCGGGCTCGTGAACCACACCTGCTTCGAGCGCCCCACCGGGTTGGCACCGGTGCGGGCGGCCATCCGGCCCACCGTCGTCGGCCGGGCTGTCGTCGCGGCGAGCCGCTGGGCGGAGGCCGGGCGCAGGTGGATCGTCTCGGCCCGCCCGACGAGGTGCGCCGGGCAGTCCTGCTGGGGGCCGGGGTCTCCGAGATAGACGGCGTTGACGTCGAGCCGGACGCACCGGCTCGGGTCGGCAGCGAGGTCGACGACCTGCCAGTCGCTCGGCACGTCGAGGCTCACGCCGCGATAGCTGACCCGATGCCCCTTGCCCGCCGCCGCGGGGGACGAGGTGGCGCCGACTGCAGCCGACGTGGCCGCAAGCGGGTCGACCGCTACCGGACCGGCTGCCGCCGGGCTGGCCGGGGTCTCACCTCCCGCCGCGAGGACCGGTGCAGGGCCACCGCCGCCGAGGACGAGCCCCGTCGCGCCGACGAGGAGCAGGAACCGTCGCCAGGGAGTGGGCATGTCGCCACCCTTCCCGTCAGCCACCGTTCCGAACCGGCCCCTGCCGACCATGCCGGGGACTCTCGTGGCACACGGCGCCGATGAGCACCCTGTGACTCATGAGGCTAGCCTGACGGCTGAGATCTGGCACGGTGAATGGTCATCACCACGGCGTCACCAGCCGGCGAGCGCGCGGACCGTCGGCACCGTGTCGATCTCGGACACCGGCTTGTCGTCGCGGTAGCGCAGCACCCGGGCGAAGCGCAGCGCCATGCCGCCTGGGTAGCGCGTGGAGCGCTGCACCCCGTCGAAGGCGATCTCGACGACCTGCTCCGGGCGCAGGTGGACGACCCAGCCGCTCTCGTCGCCGGGGTCGACGGCGAGCTCCCGGAAGCGCTCGGTCTGCCACGCGAGCATCTCGTCGGTCATCCCCTTGAAGGTCTTGCCGAGCATCACGAGCTCACCGGTCTCGGCGTCGCGCGCGCCGAGGTGGATGTTGGAGAGCCACCCCTTGCGGCGCCCGCTGCCCCACTCGACGGCGAGCACGACGAGGTCGAGGGTGTGCCGGGGCTTGACCTTGACCCACCCGGGACCGCGCCGGCCGGCGGCATACGGCAGGGCGGGGTCCTTGACGACGACGCCCTCGTGACCGGCCGCGACGAGGTCGGTGAAGAACTGCTGGGCCCGCCCGGGGTCGTCGGTGCGCTCGCGCGGCACGAGCCACGCCGGTGGCACGGTGCGTGCGAGGCGTTCCCAGCGCACCTGCGCGGGCTCGTCGAGCAGGTCCTCGCCGTCAAGGTGCAGCACGTCGAAGAAGTAGGGCGTGAGGGGCACCTCATCGCGCAGCCGCGCGACGTCCGCGCTGCTCGCCGTGCGCGCGCCCGTCACCTGGAAGGGCTGCGGCCGGCCGCTCTCAGCGAGGGCGATCACCTCGCCGTCGAGCACGAGGGTCTCGACGTCGAGCGCCGCGAGCCCCTCGGTGATCTCGGGCATGCGGTCGGTCACCTCGTCGAGCGTGCGGGTGAAGAGGCGCACGCTGCCGGGGCTCGTGCGGTTGTCGACATGGGCCTGCAGGCGTATGCCGTCGAGCTTGGTCTCGACGACGACCTCGCCTCCGAGCGTGGCGAGCGCGCCCGCGACGTCGGGCGCCGAGCCGGCGAGCATCGGCCGCAGGGGCCGCCCGACCTCGAGGGTCAGGGCCGCGAGCGCGTCAGACCCGCCGGTGAGGGCAGCCCGTGCGACAGGTCCCGCGAAGCCCGCGAGCATGACCGCGCGACGGACGGCTGCGTCGGGCACGTCGGCCGCCTTGGCGATGGCCTGGAGCATGACGCCGTCGCCGGCGCCCTGTCGCGTCTCGCCCGTGATGAGGCCGCGCAGCCAGGCCTGCTCGTCAGCGGTGGCCCGCCTGAAGAGATTGCGCACGGCCGCGGACCGCGCTGTCGCAGAGCCGGATCCGGTGATGCCCGCGATGGTCGTGGCAGCCGCGTCGACCTCCTCGACCGTGAGGCTCGACTCGGCGGCCGGCTCGGGGAGGCTCTGGAGCCCTCGCCAGCTGACGCCGATGCGCCGCTGGGGCAGCACCCCGGACAGGTGGGCGGCGACGACCTCGATGACCTCTGGACCGTCGCTCTGCGCCCGCCGCAGGCAGGCTGCGAGCGCCTCGACCTTCGCGGTGCGAGAGCTGGTCGCGGCCACGGCACGGCCGGTGTCGACGACGTCAGAGAGCTGCATGCCCCGATCCTGCCTCCACGCACCGACACCGGCCAGAGGCGACAGCCGGCCGCTCAGTCCGCGGTGACCCGCTCGATGAAGGCGACCGCCCGGTCGAGGGCCAGCCTGCCGGGCTCGGTGTCGAGGTCGAACTGGAACTCGTGCCCGAGACGCGGCTCGTGGTCGTCGGGGAAGAACAGCGTGTCGTGCGGGACCCCGGCCGCGTCGAGGGCGGCGACGAGCCCGAGCGAGTGCGCCAGCAGCGGGTCGGCATTGCCTGCGGACACGAAGGCGGGCGGGAAGGAGCCCGTGAGGTTCTGTGGCACCGACGCGAGGGCCGAGGCAGGGTGCGAGCGGTGGTCGCGCGTGCCGAGGTAGGACCAGAGGGCCGTGTCGACCAGCCAGGCCCCGATCTTCGAGCTGCCGTGCGAGAGCGCGAAGTCGAAGGCCCCGCAGAAGAGCACGACTCCGCGCAGCCCCGACGGCGGCAGGGCCACGTCGATCCCCACCCGCGCGGCATACTCCGGGTCGGTCACGAGGCTCGCCACCTGCGCCGCGATCTGCGCGCCCGCCGAGTCGCCGGCCAGCACGATCCGGGTGGGGTCGACGCCGAGACGGTCGGCGTGGTCGATGAGGTGCGCGAGGGCGCCGGCCACCTGGCGCACCGGCGTGGGGTAGCGCTTGCCCGGCGCGATCGAGTAGTCGACGCCGACCGTCGTGACACCGCGACCCGCGAGCACCCGGAGGTAGTTCGCGACGTCGTCCTTCGACCCCGACACGAAGGCCCCGCCGTGAACCCACACGACGGTGGCCAGCGCATCGCTGCGGTTCGGACGGAAGACGTCGAGACGCCCGTCGGGGTCGGACACGGCATACGCCTCGCCCAGCACCTCGACGAGGTCTGTCGGCGTGTGCGGTGCGAGCGCGGCGCTCGCGCGTGCGGCGCCCCGGTCGAAGACGGCGCGGATCGCCAGGGCCGATGGCCAGGGCGACAGTCGCACGGCGGCAGCCGCTGCCACGGCCGTGCCGACCGCAGCCGCGCCGACGCCGCCGATGCGGTCGATGATGCCGGCCATGGGCCTGCTCCGGCGCTCGGTCATGTCGCCAAATCTACTCGTGGGACCCACCCGTCCGTCTGCCCGGCACTTGACGTGGGCCGCCCGAGTCGTCAAGGTAAGCAAGCGCTTAGTCACGCGTTTCCGAGCAGTAGCAAGGAGAGCATCGTCATGGCCGACACCGCCGTCGTCACCGGGGCCGCCCGGGGGATCGGCCGCGCCATCGCCGCCCGGCTGACCCGTGAGGGCTGGTCGGTCGTCGTCGCCGACCTCGACGCGGACGCACTGGGCGACGCGGCAGCCGAGCTCGGCGCCCTCGCGGTGCCGGGCGACACCTCGACCGATTCAGGCGTGCGTCACCTCGTCGACACGGCATACGGCCACCTCGGTCACGTCGACGCCTTCTTCGCCAACGCCGGCATCGGCACCCTCCAGGGCCTCGAGGCTTCCGACGCCCAGTGGGCGAGGGCGCTCGACACCAACGTCATGGCCCACGTGCGCGCGGCCCGTCACCTCGTGCCGCGCTGGCTCGACGCCGGCGGCGGCCGTCTCGTCGTCACGGCCTCGGCGGCCGGCCTGCTCACGATGCTGGGCGATGCCCCCTACTCCGTCAGCAAGCACGGGGCCGTCGCCTTCGCCGAGTGGCTGAGCGCGACCTACCGCCACCGCGGCATCGTCGTCCAGGCGATCTGCCCCCAGGGCGTGCAGACGAGGATGCTCGAGGAGTCGGGGCCCCTGCAGGGCCTGCTCACCCGCGACGCCACGGTGACTCCCGACGAGGTCGCCGACGCCGTCTGGGCTGCGCTCGCAGGAGATGACTTCCTCGTCCTGCCGCACCCCGAGGTGCGCGACTACTACGCGCAGCGCGCGGCCCACCCCGACGCCTGGCTCGCCGGCATGAACCGGCTCCAGCAGAAGCTCGACAGCCAGCACACCCCCGCCAAGGAGAACGCATGACCGACCAGCCCCGTCCCGCCAGCACGCAGCGCACGGCCATCGTCACCGGAGCCGCCCGCGGCATCGGTGCCGCAGTGGCGAAGCGCCTCGCCTCCGACGGGTATGCCGTCGCCGTCCTCGACCTCGACGAGTCCGCTTGCGCCGCAGTCGTTTCGGAGATCGAGGCCGCAGGCGGCAAGGGTCTTGCCGTCGGCGTCGACGTGTCCGACGAAGAAGGTGTCGCCGGTGCCGTCGAGCGCGTCGCCACCGAGCTGGGCGCGCCGACCGTTCTCGTCAACAACGCGGGCATCATCCGCGACAACATGCTCTTCAAGATGAGCGTCGACGACTGGGACGCCGTGATGAACGTCCACCTGCGCGGCTCCTTCCTCATGACGCGCGCCACCCAGAAGCACATGATCGACGCGAAGTTCGGCCGCATCGTCAACCTCAGCTCGACGTCGGCCCTCGGCAACCGCGGCCAGGCGAACTACTCGGCCGCCAAGGCCGGCCTGCAGGGCTTCACGAAGACCCTCGCCATCGAGCTCGGCAAGTTCGGCGTCACGGCCAACGCGATCGCCCCGGGCTTCATCGCGACCGACATGACGCGCCAGACGGCCGAGCGCATGGGCATCACCTTCGAGCAGTTCCTCGAGGGCGCGGCCAAGGAGATCCCCGTCGCCCGCGTCGGCCAGCCGGAGGACATCGCCGCCACGGCCTCCTTCCTCGCCAGCGACGAGGCGGGCTTCGTCTCCGGCCAGGTCATCTATGTCGCTGGCGGCCCGAAAGCCTGACGTGGCAGACCTCCCCGACGACAGCGCGACCCCCCAGGACCCTCCTGGCCTGCCCCTGGGCCGGCTCGGCGACTTCCTCGAGCGGGAGGCGCCGGGACTGCTCTCCGGCCCGATCTCGGGGCGCGTCATCGCCGGCGGCAAGTCCAACCTCACCTACGAGGTCGGCGACGGGCGGCGCACGGTCATCGTGCGGCGTCCGCCGCTCGGCCACGTGCTCGCCACGGCCCACGACATGGTGCGTGAGCACCGCGTCATCACGGCTCTGCACGACACCGCGGTCCCCGTCCCCGAGACGTATGCCGTGTGCCCGGGTGACGAGGTCATCGGCGCGCCGTTCTACGTCATGGAGCGCGTCGAGGGCACGCCGTATCGCCTCGCCAGCGAGTTGGAGCCCTTGGGCCCCAGCCGAACTCGGGCGATCGCCGACAGGATGGTCGACACCCTCGTCGCGCTCCACGCCGTCGACCCGGTGGCTGTGGGGCTCGGCGACTTCGGCCGCCCCGAGGGCTTCCTCGAGCGACAGGTGCGGCGCTGGAAGCAGCAGCTCGACGCCTCGCGGAGCCGAGAGCTGGCCGGCATCGACGAGCTGCACGCCCGGCTCGCGGCCTCGGTGCCCGAGCAGGGGCCACCGGCCGTCGTGCACGGTGACTACCGGCTCGACAACCTCCTCGTCCTCGAGCGCGACGGCCGCGACGAGGTGACGGCCGTGCTCGACTGGGAGATGGCGACGATCGGCGACCCGCTGACCGATGTCGCCCTGCTCGCCGCCTACCAGTCGTTGCCGCGGATGATGCAGACCAATGCCGTCTCCGACGTCGCTCTCGCGCCCGGCTTCCCCACGTCGGCAGTGCTGCTCGAGCGCTACGGCGCTGCGAGCGGACGCGACCTCTCGAGCCTGTCGTTCCACCTCGGGCTCGCCTACTTCAAGCTCGCCGTGATCCTCGAGGGGATCCACTACCGCTACACCCAGGGCCAGACCGTCGGCGCGGGCTTCGAGTCCATCGGGCAGGCCACCGGCCCGCTCGTCGCCGCCGGTCTGCGCGCACTCGAGGAGGACTGATGGACTTCGGATTCGACGCCCGCACCGAGGAGCTGCGCCAGGCTCTCCTCGGCTTCATGGACGAGCGGATCGTGCCCTCGCTCGCGACCTTCGACGAGCAGGTGACGGCGATGCCCGACTCCTGGGCCTGGAGCACGGCACCGGTGCTCCAGGACCTGCGTCGGGAGGCGCGCGACCGGGGTCTCTGGAACGCCTTCCTGCCCGGCGAGCACGGGGCGGGGCTGACCAACCTGCAGTACGCCCCCCTCGCCGAGATCACCGGGCGCTGCATCCGGCTCGCGCCGGCGGTGCTCAACTGCGCCGCTCCTGACACCGGCAACATGGAGGTGCTCGCGCAGTTCGGCAGCCCGGAGCAGCAGGAGCAGTGGCTGAAGCCCTTGCTGCGCGGCGAGATCCGCTCGGCCTTCGCCATGACCGAGCCCGATGTCGCGAGCAGCGACGCCACCAACATCGGCACGAGCATCGTGCGCGACGGCGACGACTACGTCATCAACGGCCGCAAGTGGTGGATCACCGGGGCGATGAACCCCGAGTGCTCGATCTTCATCGTCATGGGCAAGACCGACCCGACCGCCGACCGCCACCGCCAGCAGTCGATGATCCTCGTGCCCCGAGACGCCCCAGGGGTCGAGATCGTGCGGGGCATGGAGGTCTTCGGCTACGACGACCACGACCACGGCGGCCACGCGGAGCTGCGCTTCACCGACGTGCGCGTGCCGGCGCGCAACCTCATCGGCGAGGAGGGCACCGGCTTCGCCATCGCCCAGGCTCGGCTCGGGCCCGGGCGCATCCACCACTGCATGCGCTCGATCGGCCTGGCGGAGGTGGCGATCGAGGCGATGTGCCGCCGCGCCTCCGAGCGCGTCGCCTTCGGCCGCCCCCTCGCCGAGCAGGGTGTCGTGCGCGACTGGATCGCCGAGTCGCGGGTGCGGGTCGAGCAGCTGCGCCTGCTCGTGCTCAAGACGGCCTGGCTCATGGACACCGTCGGCAACAAGGGCGCGCACACCGAGATCCAGGCGATCAAGATCGCGACCCCGAGGACCGTCGAGTGGATTCTCGACAAGGCGATCCAGACGCACGGCGCCGCGGGCCTCAGCCAGGACACCGAGCTCGCCATCGCCTTCGCCGGCGTCCGCACGCTGCGCTTCGCCGACGGGCCCGACGAGGTGCACAAGAACGCACTGGCCAAGGCCGAGCTGCGCAAGCACGCCACCCCGGCCGCCGTGGCCGCCACGAAAGAGAAGAGCTGAGATGGACCTCAACCTGTCGGCCGAGGAACGCGACATCCGCGACTGGGTGCGCACGTTCGTCACCAAGGAGCTCATGCCGCTCGAGCAGCAGGTGCTCACCCGCGAGCGCCGCGGCGAGCGCGGAGTCACCCCGGACGAGCTGACGGCGTTGCAGGACAAGGCGAAGGCGGCCGGCTTCTTCGGCATCCAGACGCCGGAGAGCCACGGCGGCATGGGCCTCGGAGCCGTCATGTCGGCGCTCATCCAGGTCGAGCTCGGGCGCACCTTCGTGCCGTTCCGCTTCGCCGGCGAGGCCGACAACATCCTCTTCAGCGCGACCGAGGAGCAGCAGGAGCGCTACCTCGTGCCGACGATCAACGGCGACAAGAAGTCGTGCTTCGCCATCACCGAGCCCGGCGCCGGCTCGGACGCCCGGGCCATCCGCACGAGCGCCCGCCGCGAGGGTGACGAGTGGGTCATCAACGGCGAGAAGACCTTCATCACCGGCGGCAACGAGGCCGACTTCGTCATGGTCTTCGCCGTGACCGACAAGGAGAAGGGCGCCGACGGTGGCGTCACGTGCTTCCTCGTCGACCGGGACCGCGGCTGGACGAGCACGCCGATCGACACGATGGGCGAGTGGGGCCCGGCCGCCCTCGTCTTCGACGACGTCCGCGTGCCGCACTCTGCGATCCTCGGCGAGGAGGGGCGCGGCTTCGAGCTCGCGATGCGGTGGATCGGCAAGGGCCGCTACATGCTGCCCGCCAACGCGATCGGCTCGTGCGAGCGCCTCGTCGAGATGGGCATGGAGTGGGCGCGCAACCGCGTCACCTTCGGCCAGCCCATCGCCGAGCGCCAGGCGATCCAGTGGATGGTGGCCGACTCGGCCGTGGAGATCGAGGCGCTGCGGTGGCTCGTGCTCACCGCTGCCTGGCAGGTCGACAACGGCATCGACTCGCGACAGTCCCAGTCGATGGCCAAGCTCTTCGGTGGCGTCAAGGCCAACGAGATCGTCGACCGCGTGCTCCAGATGCACGGCGGCATGGGCTACACCCGCGAGCTGCCGATCGAGCGGTGGTACCGCGAGCTGCGCCTGCTGCGCATCTACGAGGGCACCGACGAGATCCAGCGCCGCACCATCGCCCGCAACCTGCTCAAGGGCCACGCCTCCGTGCGCGGCCACCTCGGGTAGCCGGCGTCCTTCGCGTCCCCCACCGGACGGCATACGGGCCCCGGCTGTATGCCGTCCGGCGTGCTCTCCGGGTCGCCCGCAGCGCGCGTCCGGCGGGCATTGCCAACACCGCGACCCTCGACACGAGGTCTTGCGTCATCCCCGGCCCCGTGGCAGGGTCGAAGATCTGAGCGGTTCAACCACAGTGCCGACTCCGTCACCGATCACCGGAGATGAGTCATGGCACCAGTGCGTGTGGTTGCGACTGCAACCCCCCAGACCACCGGCCCCGAAACCGCCCCTGAGATCGCCACCGGCGCGACGACTGCGGGAGCCGAGTCCGCGACCGCGGCCCTGCACGCCGAGCGCGACGCGGAGACCGACGGGCTGTTCGCCGCCCTCGCCGAGGCCCCCGACGGACGTGCGAGGGCCGCGGTCCTCGAGCGGCTCGTCCTGCTCTACCTCGACCTCTGCGGGTCGATGGCCTCCCGCTACGACGGGCGCGGCATCGAGCACGACGACCTCGAGCAGGTCGCCCGTCTGGCGCTCGTCAAGGCGATCGACCGCTACGTGCCCGGGCAGGGGCCGTCGTTCGCGGCGTTCGCGGTGCCGACCATCTCGGGCGAGCTCAAGCGGCACTTCCGCGACCGCGGGTGGATGGTGCGCCCGCCACGGCGCCTGCAGGAGATGCGGGTGCAGGTGCAGTCGTGCCGCAACCGCCTCGAGCAGGAGTCCGGTCACAGCCCGAGCGACGCCGAGGTGGCGCGGGCGCTGGGCGTGAGCCGCGCCGCGGTCAAGGAGGCGGTGGCGGCGGCGAGCAGCTTCCACCCGACCTCGCTCGATGCCGGCACGACCGACGACGAGTCGGGCTCGGTCGCCCACCTGCTCGGCGACGACGACGAGTCGCTGGCCAGGGTCGACGACCGCGTGTGCCTGGGGGAGGCTCTCGCGGGGCTCGACGAGCAGGAGCGGTCGCTGCTCGCCCTTCGCTACGTCGACGAGCTGACCCAGCGCGAGATCGGGCTGCGGCTCGGGATCAGCCAGATGCAGGTGTCGCGCGCGCTGCGGCGTCTCGTGGCACGCCTGCGCGTCGACCTCGCCGACGACGCGACATCCGACCGACGCGCCTCCTGAGCCCTGCTCCCCGCTGGGAAACTGAGCACTCGACCAGCCCGTGAGTCGAGTGCTCACTTCCCGACGGTGTGTCCCTGTCGGAAACTGAGCACTCGACCAGCTCGTCAGTCGAGTGCTCACTTCCCGACGGGGTCTGCATGGGCGACACCGCCCGACCCGCGCTGTTGGAGCCGGACGGCGCCTCACCTGTGGCCTACCCACGTGGCGCCATCGGAGTCGTCCGGGAGCGATCTGATATCGGGCGCCGGGTCAGCGGGCCGCGGGCTCGGTGCTGAGCCACTGCTCGCCTGCGAGGGCGCGGCCCACCAGCCCCGTGCCCGCCGTCCCGAGCAGGGTCGCGGCGGCGAAGTCGGCAGCGAGCCCGTCGAACGTCGCGATGTGGCGCAGCATCGAGTGCGTGCCGCCGATGACGGTCACATGAGCCACCCGGGCCCGCGTGGCGAGCTGCCGCGCCACCTGCTCGGCGATCTCGGGTCGGGCGATCCGGTCGCGGTCACCGTGCACGACGAGCACGTCGCGTCCTGACAGGTCTGTCGCGCCGTCGGTCGGATAGAGCCACGGTGCGAGCGCGACGACGGCACGCACGGCCGGGTGGGAGCCCGCCAGCAGGGCAGCCCGCCCACCGAGCGAGTGGCCCACGAGGCATACGGGAAGGTCGGGGCCGAAGCGCTCGGCCACCCGGGTCAGCGCCCACCGCACGTCGTCGACCGGGGTGGCGCGGGAGTCCCAGCCCCGCGAAGTGTTGAGGAGGCGCTGCACGACGAGGGCCGGCGCGGTGCGGGCGACCCTGGCGGCCACGGGCACCATGCGCAGGACCGAGAGCTGGGCCGCGCTCACCGGCATCCGCTCGCGACGCGCGGCCCCACCGTGGAGGACGAGCACGAGGCCCTGCGGCCGGTCCGGCACGTGGGTGTCGACGAGGCGGGGTCGCAGTTCGCTCACGTGCGGGCCGTACCCGATCGGCGCGCGACGGGCTTAGGCCTCGCGGCGGTCCTCGTCGTGGCCGCCATGGTCACCCTGCCCCTCCCGGCCTGCGCTGCTGCGCGCGTCGCGCCGCCCGCCACCGCGGGCGGACAGCGGCAGCTCACCGGTCTCGGCGACGTCGAGCGCCACGTCGCGCAGCTTGCGGTTGGAGTTCTGGCTCGCCATGCGCAGCAGGTCGAAGGCCTGCTCGCGGGTGACGTGGTGGCGGGTCATGAGCACGCCCATCGCGGTGCCGATCTCGCGGTTGCTGACGAGGGCCTTCTGGAGGTTCTCGATCTGGCGCGCGTCGACCGCCGACTGGGCCGCGAGAGCGCCGTGGGTGGCGATCATGAGACCGACGAGCACGTCGTCGTCGTCGAACGCGGCACGGGCCCGTGAGTAGATGTTGAGGCCGTGGATGGACTCGTCGTCGGTCTCCTTGAGGAGGCGGTAGGAGAGCATGCTCTCGACCCCGAGCTCCTGCGAGACCCGGCGGCCGAACTCCGGCCACGTCGTGCAGTGGCGCAGGTCGCTCGGCCGGTAGACGGCGTTGTCGATGATCGCGTCGATGCACGGGCCCGAGCCGACGGAGTACTGGATGGCGTCGGCCTCGCAGGCCTTGTCGTCGGTGAGGGCAACCGTCGAGAACTCGCCCTCCGCGAGGCGCGTGACGCTGGCCCACTCGGCGCGGTCGATGAGCTCGACGGCCATCCGGGCGACCGCCTCCAGGGGGTCGCGGTGGGTCATCTTGCGCAGGTGGTCGCCGATGTCGCGGAACCGCTCGGCCACCCGGCCGAGGTCCAGCGTCGCCGTGTCGTCCTCGCTGGCCACGAGCACCCCTTTCGCTCTCCCTGCCAGACCCTAGTCTTGGCCTCGGACATTGGCGACGGTGCCGCGAGGGGGGCGGGGCGCCGGCGCTGGCCAGCACCACGGGTCCGGCGTGAGTCGGGTCTGCGGCCGCGTCCGCCGTGACCGCCCTGCCCGTGCTGGGTAGGTGCACGCGGCACCCCTCTGGAAGGACCCACCCTGTCGATCGACCTCATCTACCTCCTGCTCGGCGTCGCGCTCCTGCTCGCGGCCGTCCTCCCCGGGGTCCTCGAGCGGTATGCCGTGTCGGCCGCCATGGTGCTGCTCGTCGTCGGCGTCGTGGTGGGCCTGCTGCCCCTGCCCGAGGGGCTCGACCTCGACCCGGTCGCGATCGGCCCCCAGATCGAGCGGATCACCGAGCTCGCCGTGCTCGTCGCGCTCATGGGCGTGGGCCTCGCGATCGACCGCCCGCTGCGGTTGCGCGACCGCGCGAGCTGGGCACGCTGGTCACCGACGTGGCGGCTGCTCGCCATCGGCATGCCCATCACCATCGCCGGCGTGGCACTGCTCGGCTGGGGCCTCGGCCTCGCACCCGCGGCGGCGCTGCTGCTCGGGGCCGCACTCGCGCCCACCGACCCCGTGCTCGCGGGCGACGTGCAGGTCGGCGGTCCGCACGTGGGCCCTGCCGAGCCCAAGGCCGAGGGCGACGGTGAGGGCCCGCCCTCCGACGCTGCTGCGCCGGCCGAGGGTGACGTCGACGAGGAGGAGGCCGAGGCGGTCGACGAGGAGGACGACGTGCGCTTCGCGCTCACCTCCGAGGCCGGCCTCAACGACGGTCTCGCCTTCCCCTTCGTCGGGGCGTCGCTGCTCATCGCCGCGGGCACCGCGACGTCGTTCGGCTCGTGGGTGGGCTGGCTCGCCTGGGACCTCGTCGGCAAGGTTCTCATCGCCGTCGTCCTCGGCACTGCGCTCGGCTGGTTGCTCGGACGCGTCGCCTTCCGCTCGAAGCAGCCCACGCTGCGCCTCGCCGAGCAGGGGGAGCCGCTGCTCGCGATCGCGGCCCTCGTCATGGCCTACGGCCTCGTCCAGGTGGCGCACGGCTACGGCTTCCTCGGGGTCTTCGCGTGCGGGCTCACCCTCCGGGCCGCCGAGCGGGGGCACGAGTACCACCGCTCGATGCACGACGTCGTGCAGCGCCTCGAGCGCCTCCTGACGCTCATCATCCTGCTGCTGCTCGGCATGGGCGTCACCAACGGCCTGCTCGGCGCCCTCGACTGGCGCGGCGTGCTCGTGGCCCTCGCGCTCGTCTTCCTCATCCGTCCCGTTGCCGGCGTCCTCAGCCTGCGGCTGCGTCCTCGCTCGCCCGACCTGCCGGGCGGGCTCGCCCGCAAGGAAGCGCTCGCCGCGGCGTTCTTCGGCGTGCGCGGCGTGGGTTCGCTCTACTACCTCGCGTATGCCGCAGGGCACGAGTACTTCCCCGAGGAGCGGTGGCTCTGGTCGACGGTCGCCTTCGCCATCGTCGTCTCGGTCGTCGTGCACGGCGTGCTCGCCACGCCCGTCATGGGCTACCTCGAGAGGCGCCGCGCGCTCGCGTGAGGTCTCGATAATCCGTTCCGAGATGCTTCAAGACGTTTGACATGGTCTGGGGACTTTCGGCCCTGCCCGGTGCCTCGAGGGGTTTCTAGCGTGGAACTGACGGAACACGTCAGCATCGAGACTCGCTAGGGGTGGGAACCATGGTCGGCTGCACGTCGGGAGCCCTCTGTCGAAGGATCGGCCCGCTCGTGCTCACGGTGGCGGTTGCGCTGGCGGGCTGCGGCTCGGCTCAAGATCCTCCAACACCGACTCCGCCGACGTCCTCCACCTCTGAGGTGACGTCGTCGACCTCGCCAGAACCGACGACGACGGAACCGACCACGACGGAGCCTGAGCCGGTTCCGCCCGAGCCGGCGGTAGCGGCGCAGTCCGTCTGCGAGGCCGTCTACCTGGGCCGCGGCGCCGCGCCTCACGCGGAGTCCGGAGACATGGACGACGAGATGGCCCTCTTCGAGGTGTGGCACGCCGGACTCCTCGACGCTGCGCTCGCCCAGCTCGGATCCGCCCCGGCCCTCGACGACCTCGTCACGGTGATGGAGGAGACGAGGGACCTGAGCAAGCGGGCCGCCAGCATCTACGCCCAGCACCCGACGTTCAGCGAGGAGCTGACGGCGATCCAGGAGCGTCAGACGGCGCTCGCCGACGAGGTCGGGCCCATCGCCACCGAGGCGGGCGCGCCCATGTGCGCGGCGCTCGTGGTGCTGCCATGACCAGTGACGTCTCCGCCCGGCGTGACCCCGACCCGTCCGAGGCCCCGGCGCCATCTGCGAGCGACGGGGGGTTGGCCCCACGGGTCGCGGCTCTGGAGGCGGCGCGCGCCGCGCGCGCCGCGAACGAACGACCGTGGTACCGGCAGGCATCGGTGCTCATCGCGGGGCTGGCACTGGCGTTCTCGATGATGGCCACGTGGTTCGGCGAGCAGCGCGCGGGCGAGCGGGACGCCGCTGCTGCCCGGGTCGAGCTCTCGCAGCTCATCCAGCGGCTCACGTCGCTGCCGAAGGACAACGCCGAGCTTCAGGCGAAGTATGCCGGTGACACCGACACGCTGAACACGTTGAGCGGGATGGTCACGACGGAGAACGCCGTGCTCGCACTGCAGGCCTCCGACGTCATCGCGCGCATACCGGACCTCGTGACCGGGGCGGAGTACTTCGCTGTCGGCCAGGCCCTGGTGCAGACGGGCGACTACGCCCGGGCCGGGACCGTGCTCGATGCCGGCCTGGCTCGCGACAACGACCCCAGCTCCCTCGCGGCCCTGTGGCGGGCCAAGGGTGCTCTCTCCTTCGCCACCGGGGAGCTCGGGCAGGCACGGACGGCGATGTCGAGGGCCCTGGAGGCGTATGCCGCGGCGGAGCCGAGCGTCGCCGCGGCGGCCGACGTCTACACCGAGTGGGTGTGGGCGGGCATGGAGAAGTCGCTCGGGCAGTGCGAAGCGGCCGCAGCGCACCTCGAGCGCGCGAAGGCCCACCTGGGAGCCCTTCCTCTGACGGCCTACAAGGTGCAGATGATGCAGTCGCTCTCCGATGTCGAGCACCAGGGCACGGACGCCTGTCCGTCCTCCTAGACGCCTCCTGGACGCCTCCTGGACGCCTCCTGGACGCCTCTTAGACGCTAGGAGTGACGTCGCGCCGACCCCGGGGTCGCGGGCGAGATCTCAGGCTGCGTGCCGGCTGTGCGGGTGTGCCATCCCCGGCAGGGCGGCGCGTCCTTGCACGAGGAGGGCCGCGCCGACGACGATGCACACGACCTCGGCGATGGCAGCCGTCCACACGGAGCCGCCGGCCCACACGGTGTGCACGCCGAGCAGCCCGACCGTCGAGGCGATCGTGAACGCCCCGAGGGTGGCCACCCCGAAGCCCAGGGTGAGGAAGGCCGGCACCCAGTGCTCCCAGCGCACCAGGAGCACGGCGATGACGACGCCGGCCACGACGTTGACGAGGAACATCGGGCCGACGCTCTGGTGACGCACCCCGTCGAACCACAGGTAGAGATGCACGCCGGCGGAGACGAGCAACGCCACCGCACCAACGATTCGGAGTCTCATGGGGACTCTCCTGCCCTCCGGGTCGCGCCGCGACGTCCGGGTGGCGCCGCGGTGTTGGACTCCCTCACGTGAGAAGACGCGTCGGCGTTGCCGCCGGTTCACCGGCAGCGCGCAACTCGAGCGGGCTCACCCGCCCTGGGGGCCGTATGCCGTGAGGAACCGGTCGCGGAAGCGGTCCATCGGCCACACCGGCGCCGCGCTCCCCGGTCGCAGGCCGCTCTGCCAGTCCCAGGCGTGGATGCGCTCGAGCACCGCGGGGTCCCGCGAGATGACGGACACGGGGACGTCGTGGCTCGCGTTGTCACCGGAGACGAGGGTGATCGGCTGGTGGTCGCCGAGCATGACGACGACGAGGTTGTCGTCGCGCGTGCCGCGCAGGAAGGACACGACGCTGTCGATCGAGTACGCGACC
The DNA here is from genome assembly GCF_006716675.1 of Humibacillus xanthopallidus. GTDB lineage: Bacteria > Actinomycetota > Actinomycetes > Actinomycetales > Dermatophilaceae > Humibacillus > Humibacillus xanthopallidus_B. The sequence goes on from NZ_VFPM01000002.1 coordinate 111,402, forward strand.
GACTGGCCGTAGGCGGCGCGGACGCCGGCCGGGCTGCTCCAGACGGCGTCACGTGGCGTCGCCGTGCCCGCCTGCGCCTCGAAGACGGAGCCGTTGCCGACCTGGGCCCAGTCGACGAGGCGCGGCAGAGGCGCCCACGGCACGTGGCTCGTGACGAGGTCGATCTCGGCCATGACCGGTCGTCGGGAGCCCGTGGCCGGGTGAGCGAGCTCGAGCCGGTCGAAGGCCGACAGGGTGTACTGGTCGGGCATCGGGGCGTAGCCCCAGCCGGGGCCGGCGTAGCCGAGGGTGCGGGCGTCGTAGACGCGGTCGTAGCCGTAGAAGGCGATCCCCTCGGGCCAGTCGCGGCGGTTCGCCGGGATGACGTCGACCGTGTGCCACCCCGCCTCGGCGAAGGCGCGGGCGAGGGTGAGCCGCTTCGTGCCACCGGGCTCGGCGTCGAGGAGCTGGTCGTAGCGCTGCTGGCTGTCGACCCAGAGCCCTGACTGCAGCGTCGAGTGGGCGAGCCAGCTGACGCCGCCGAAGGTGGGGGAGGTGAGCCACGCGCTGCGGGTCGAGTAGCCTGCGCTGACAAGGCTTTTCGTGCCGGCATCGAGTGCGGTGGCCACGTCGCGGCTCTGGGTGACAGCCACCTTGCCGTAGCTCTCGACGAAGACGATGACGACGTCCTTGCCGCGGAGGGCCGTCAGGAGGTCCGCCGGTGGGGTGTCGAGGAACGGGTCGATCGGGATCTGCCCGGCGAAGACGGCGCGGTCGTGGAGACCGTCTCGCACCGACGTGACCTCGTGGACGGCCAGCCCGGCGGTGCTCGACGACGCCACCGGCAGGTCGCTCGTGACGCCGACGCCGACGGAGAGGCAGACGAGCCAGACGACCGCGGCGCCGACGACCGAGCGCAGCGCGCCCGAGGGGTGGCGGTCGAGGAGCCGACCCAGCTGACGCAGCGCGAGCGGCATGGCGACGAGCAGACCGACGACGAGGAGGGCCGCGCCCACGACGGCGAGCACTGCGGTGCTGGACCCGACCGAGTCGCCGACGAGGTCCTTCGCCGACCCGACGTAGCGCCAGTCGGTGATCGGGTTGAACGGCCGGTAGAGCGTCGTGAGGAAGGCCGCGTCGAGGAGGCGCACGAGGAGGAGGATTCCGAGGACCAGCCCCGCGACGACCTCGAGCCAGCGTCGGGCAGCTCCACGCAGCAGGAGGAGCGCGGCGACGAGCAGGATGCCCTCGGCGGGGATCCGCAGCAGGGCCAGTGGGGTCGCCGACCAGCCGAGCACGGGCCGCGGCGCCACGAGGGCGACCCAGAGGAGCAGCAGGGCCAGCGCGGTGACGACGGAGCCGGCCGCGCGCCGCGCCGCGACCCCTCTCGGAGCGGGCGGCGTCACGGTGCGGCCTGTGGGACGGCGTCGTCCAGCGGCCCGGGCGGGACGGCATACCCCGTCGTGAGGTGGCGCCGCGCGACTGCGGACTGCTGTCTCAGCGCGACGACCTCGGTGCCGAACGACACGAGGAGCAGGACGAGCCCGGCGCCCACCGCCGCGCCGGCGACGGCGGGGGGAAGGGCATCGGCGGTGGCCACGGTGAGGACGATGCCCTGGTAGGCCGCGACGACCTTGCGCCAGCGCCGCGGCGCCACCTGCTCCCGCAGCCACGGCGCCCACCGCGCGGCCACGGCGACGAGCAGCAGGGCGTAGCGAGCCAGGCCGATGGCGAGGACCCACGAGCCGAGGTCGCGCGAGACGTGCAGGCTCAGCACGAGGATGAGGAACGCGTCGGTCTCCATGTCGAAGCGCGCCCCGAGCGCGCTCACGGTGCCGGTGCGGCGGGCGACGGCCCCGTCGACGGCATCGAGGGTGAGGGCCACCGACGAGAGGGCCACGAGCAGGACCACCGGGGACCCCGCCGAGAGCGCGGCGTCGGCCGTGAGTCCAGCCACCCCGCAGACGAGCACGGCGCGCGCCAGGGTCACCCGGTCGGCGGGCCCGAGGGTGCGGCGTGACGCGCGAGTGAGGCCGCGGGACAGCAACGCTGCCAGCGCGACACCGCAGACGAGCCCGACGACCCAGCCGCGCTGGCCGAGCCCGGCGACCCGGTCCAGCGTCTCGAGCAGGGCCACCACCGCGGCGAGGCCGACGAGGGGGCCGGGAGGGAGCACGGGAGCAGTCACCTGGGCCACACTCCTCCACCTCATCGAACGGGGGTTTGCACGAAAGGACGACGACGCCCCTGACGGAGTTCACCGACCGCCCTAGTGTGGTCACGTGTCCACCGACGCGCGGGCGTTCTGGGTGGTCGAGCCCGGCAGGGGCGAGATCCGGGGCGCCGCGCTGCCCGCTCCCGGTGCGGGCGAGGTGCGCGTGCGCGCCCTCCACTCGGGCATCAGCCGGGGCACCGAGACCCTCGTCTTCCGCGGAGCCGTCCCGGCCGACCAGTATGCCGCGATGCAGGCTCCCCACCAGGAGGGCGACTTCCCGGCGCCGGTGAAGTACGGCTACCTCAGCGTCGGAGTCGTCGAGGAGGGGCCGCCCGCGCTGGTGGGGCGCACCGTGTTCTGTCTCCACCCGCACCAGACGGGCTACGTCGTGCCGGTCGAGGCCGTGACCGTCGTGCCCGATGAGGTGCCGGTGCGGCGCGCCGTGCTCGCCGGCACCGTGGAGACGGCCGTCAACGCGGTCTGGGACGCGCCGCCGCTCATCGGTGACCGTGTCGCCGTCGTCGGAGCAGGCATGGTCGGGTGCTGCGTCGCGCGGCTGCTCTCACGGGTGCCCGGCGTGGCGGTCACGCTCGTCGACGTCGACCCGACGCGGGTGGAGGTCGCCGGTCGGCTGGGAGTGGGCTTCGCGCTGCCGGAGGAGCTGCAGGGCGGCTCGGCCGGCGGCCTCGGGGGTCACGATCTCGTCGTGCACACGAGCGCCACGGGCGACGGCCTGCAGCTGTCACTCGACCTGCTGGCGGACGAGGGGACGGTGCTCGAGCTCAGCTGGTACGGCGACTCGCGGGTCGAGCTGGCTCTGGGGGGCTCCTTCCACTCGAGGCGGCTGGGAATCAGAGCCAGCCAAGTGGGTTCCGTTGCAGCAGTGCGCCGTTCGCGTTACACGCATGCGCAGCGGTTGGCCCTCGCCGTCGACCTGCTGCGCGACCCCGCGTTCGACTCGTTGCTCACCGGTGAGTCGGCCTTCGAGGAGCTGCCGGCGGTGCTTCCGCAGCTCGTCGCCGGGACCCTGCCTGCCATCTGCCACACCATCGCCTACTGACCCCGACCGAGCGGAGCCCCGATGTTCAGCGTGACGGTCCGCGACCACATGATGATCGCCCACAGCTTCACCGGTGAGGTCTTCGGGCCGGCGCAGCGGCTGCACGGGGCGACGTTCGTCGTCGACGTGACCCTCCGCGGGCCGGAGCTCGACGGTGACGGCATCCTCGTCGACATCGGTCTCGCGACGGACCAGGTGCGCCAGGTGGTCGGCGAGCTCAGCTATCGCAACCTCGACGACGAGCCGGCCTTCGCCGGCACGAACACGACGACGGAGGTGCTCGCGCGCACCATCGCCGAGCGGGTCGCCCAGAGGGTGCGTGCCGGCGACCTCGGAGGCGCCGCGAGGCAGGCGACCGGCCTGGCTGTGCGGCTGCACGAGTCGCACGTCGCGTGGGCGACCTACGAGTGCGACCTGTGACCGACCTCGACGTCATCGTGCCGGCGGTGATCGACGACCCGACCCGACCGAGCGGGGGCAACACGTATGACCGCCGGGTGCTGGCCGGGCTGGCTGACCTGGGCTGGGCGGTGCGCGAGCACCGCGTGGAGGGAGCGTGGCCGCAGCCGGATGCCGCGGCGCTCGCAGGGCTGGCCACCGTCGTGGCCGGGGTGCCCTCGGGGGGCCTGCTGCTCGTCGACGGGCTCGTCGCCTCCTGTGCCGACAGCGTTCTGGTGCCGGCCGCGGGCCGGCTGCGGCTCGTCGTCCTCGTGCACCTGGCGCTGGGGTCGACCGACCCGGCGGCGGGCCCGGGTGAGCGCCGCGTGCTCGCCGCGGCGCGCGCGGTCGTGACCACGAGTGACTGGACCCGACGTTCCCTGCTCGAGGCATACGGGCTGTCTCCGTCGGTGGTGCACGTCGCCGCGCCGGGGGTCGACGAGGCGGCGGTGTCACCCGGCACGGCGAGTGGCGGCGAGCTGCTGTGCGTCGCGGCGGTGACACCGGCCAAGGGCCACCTCGACCTCGTCGCGGCGTTGGCCCTCGTCGCCGACCAGCCGTGGTCGTGCGTCCTTGCCGGGGCGCTGACGCTCGACCTGCGCCACGTCGCGGAGGTGCGTGACCGCCTCGCGAGGGTCGGCGTCGCCGACCGGGTGCGGCTCGTGGGTCCGCTCGCCGGAGCTGCTCTCGAGCAGGCGTATGCCGCCGCCGACCTCCTCGTGCTGCCCTCGCTCGCGGAGACCTACGGGATGGTGGTGACCGAGGCCCTGGCCCGGGGGATCCCCGTGGTCGCGACCTCCGTCGGCGGGGTGCCGGAGGCGCTGGGCGACACGGCTGACGGCCGTCCCGGTCTCCTCGTGCCCCCGGGAGACGTCGAGGCCCTCGCGGGGGCGCTCCGGTCGTGGCTCGCCGACCCGGCTCTGCGTGACCGGCTGCGCAACCGCGCGCTCGAGCGTCGCCGAGGGCTCGCCGGTTGGCACCGCACGGCAGAGCTCGTCTCGCGAGTGCTCAGCGACGTGAGGGGTGAGGTGAGGGATGACGTGCGGGGTGGCTGAACCACGCGACGTCGCCGGACGTCGTCCTCATCGGAGGTCCTCGGAGCAGAGCGGAGAAGGGCGGAGGAGCATGCGTCGCGACCGAAGGTGGGTGCGGCCCCTCGTCGGTGTCGCGATCCTCGGCCTGCTGGGCTGGCGGGTCGGAGCCGCACCCTTCGTCGACGGCCTGCGGCGCATCGACGGGTGGACGCTGCTCGCCGCGGCGACGATCGGTGTCGTGACGACGGTGAGCGGCGCCTGGCGCTGGGTCCTCGTCTCCCGGGGGCTCGGCGCCGAGCTGCCGCTGCGCACCGCTGTCGCCGAGTGCTACCGGTCCCAGTTCCTCAACGTGACCCTGCCCGGCGGGGTGATCGGCGACGTGCGGCGCGGCCTCGGCCACGGGCACGACACCGATGATGTGGGCCGCGGGCTGCGATCCGTGCTCTGGGAGCGCGCCGCGGGCCAGGTCGTGCTCGCGGCTCTGACGATGGGTGCCCTCCTCGCCCTCCCGTCGGCGCTGCGGCCCTCGGACCCGACCGGGGTGACCGCCCCCGCGGATGGAGCGAGCGCAGCGGTTGTGCCAGGTTCGATGGGCGGATCCCCCTCTCTCGCAACGACCTCTGCCTTGGCGTTGCTGGGTTGCCTTCTCGTTCTGTTCGCCCTCGCCGTGGTGTTCCTGAGGCGGTGGCGCGTTCCCGTGCTCGCGCTGCCGAGTGGCATCGGGTCGGCGCTCGTGCGCGACGTGCGCGCGGGCGTGCTCGGACGGCATACCTGGCCGGGGGTGGTGGCGGCGTCGGGTGTGGTCGTCACCGGGCACGTGGCGACCTTCGTCGTCGCGGCCCGAAGCGCCGGCGTCTCCGCGTCGTCCACGCGCCTGCTCCCGTTGGCACTTCTCGTCCTCGTCGCCATGTCGTTGCCGCTCAACGTTGCCGGATGGGGACCCCGCGAGGGGGCTGCGGCGTGGGCCTTCGGCGCGGCAGGCCTCGGCGCGGCCGCGGGGGTGGGGACGGCCGTCGTCTACGGCGTCATGTCGCTCGTCGCGTGCCTGCCGGGCGCGGTGCTGCTCGTCAGGTCGCGCAGAGCAAGCGCTCTCGGCGCGTCGGCTCTTGCCGAGCAGGAGGCCGCCCGTGCCTGACCGCCCCTACACCCTCCTCAGCTGCGGCATGTCGATCGACGGCTACCTCAGCTCGGGCACGGACACCCGCCTGCTCCTGTCCAACGACGCCGACTTCGACCGGGTCGATGCCGAGCGGGCCGCCAGCGACGCGATCCTCGTGGGAGCCGGCACGATCCGCAAGGACAACCCCCGCCTGCTCGTGCGCTCACCCGAGCGCCGTGCCGCCCGCGTCGCCCTGGGCCTGTCGCCGTCTCCGATGAAGGTGACCGTGACGGAACGGGTCGAGATCGACTGTGCGGCAAGGTTCTTCGCGGATGACGGTGCAGAGAAGGTCGTCTACTGCCCAAGCGGTGCGGTCGAGCAGGCTCGGGGACGCTTCGGACCGGCAGCGGCTGTCGTCGACGCGGGGGAGCCCGTGACGATGCGCCGGGTCTGCGACGACCTCGGCGCGCGCGGAGTGCGGCGGCTCATGGTCGAGGGCGGAGGCACCGTGCACACCCAGCTCCTCACGTGCGACCTCGCGGACGAGCTCCAGCTCGTCGTCGCACCCTTCTTCGTCGGTGACGCGCGCGCGTGCCGCTTCGTCGGCGAGGGGCAGTTCCCATGGCACCCGGGGCGACGCGCGACGCTCGCGGAGGTGCGCCAGATCGGCGACGTCGTGCTCCTGCGGTATGCGTTGTCGCCGCGCTTCGGGGCGGACACATGATCCGCGTGGGCGGTGCGCCGCGGGCTGCGCGGATCCGCACGGAGGTGCTGGTGCCGGTGGCGTTTGCCGGGGGTCTCGAGACGACCGCGCGGGTCGTGACGTTCGACGGCCTGGCCGACGGGCTCGAGCACCTGGCCCTGGGGTTCGGCGACCGGGCGCGGATCGGCTCGCGAGGTTCGGCTCCGACGTTGACCCGGCTGCACAGCGAGTGCCTCACCGGTGACGTCTTCGGCAGCCGGCGGTGTGACTGCGGTGCGCAGCTGCGTGAGTCGGTCGAGCTGCTCGATGCCTCGGGCGGGTTCCTGCTCTACCTCCGGCAGGAGGGGCGGGGGATCGGCCTCTATCCCAAGCTCGACGCCTACGTGCTGCAGGACCGCGGGCTCGACACCTACGAGGCCAACGTCGCACTGGGCTACGGCGAGGACGAGCGGGACTACACCGTCGCGGCCCAGATGCTCGGGGCGCTCGGGGTCGGCCGGATCGCGCTGCTCAGCAACAACCCCGACAAGGCGCAGCAGCTGCGGCGGCTCGGCATCACCGTCGTGCGCCGCGTGGCGACCGGGGTGCACCTGTCGGACGCGAACGCGCGCTACCTGTCGACCAAGGCACGGCGCGGAGCCCACACGATCGACCTGCCGGTGCGGGAGCAGCGTGGATCTGCGTGATGTCGCCGGCGGCGGGGTGGCGTCCGGGTGACCGATGACTCACGCGTCGTGAGCCACATCGCGAGGACCCGACTACCCGGGCCCGACGAGAATGCAGGTATGGAGCTCGACCGGGCTGGCTCGGCGACCACCGCGACGACTGCGACCACCGCGACGACGGCGGGGCGGCCGCACCCGCTCGGTGCCCACCCCGCCGATGGTGGCACGAACTTCTCGGTGTGGTCGCGCACGGCGAGCCAGGTCGACCTGCTCCTCTTCGACGACGTCGACGACTCGCGCCCGTCGCGCGCAATCCTCCTTGCACCACAAGAGAACCGGACCTCCTCGTTCTGGCACGTCTTCGTCCCGGGGGTCGGTCCGGGTCAGGTCTATGCGTGGCGCGTCCACGGTGCCTTCGACCCGTCGGCCGGGCTCCGTCACGACCCGTCGGCGCTGCTCCTCGACCCGTACGGGGCCGCGGTCGTCGTGCCCGAACGCTACGACCGGGGAGCGGGTTGCCGTCCTGGACGTGACCCGAGCACGGCGATGAAGAGCGTCGTCGCCGACCTCGCGGCATACGACTGGGAGGGGGACACCCCGCTGGGGCGAGCGTTCTCACGGACCGTCATCTACGAGCTGCACGTCCGCGGCTTCACCGTGCACCCCAACAGCGGCGTCGAGCGTCGGCTCGCCGGGACGTATGCCGGCCTCGTCGCGAGGATCCCCTACCTGCTGTCGCTCGGGGTCACGGCCGTCGAGCTCATGCCGGTGCAGGCCTTCGACGCCCAGGACGCGCCGCCGGGGCTGACGAACTACTGGGGCTACAGCCCGGTGTCGTTCTTCGCGCCGCACGCCGCCTACGCCTCGACGCGGGACCCGCTGGCGGCGCTCGACGAGTTCCGCACGATGGTCAAGGAGCTGCACCGCGCAGGCATCGAGGTCATCCTCGACGTCGTCTTCAACCACACGGCCGAGGCGGGTCCGGGTGGACCGACCTTCTGCTGGCGCGGCCTCGACAACCGCGCCTACTACCTGCTCGACGCGGTGGACCAGTCGCGCTACCGCGACTACACGGGCTGCGGGAACACGCTCAACGCCAACCATGCCGTCGTCCGCGCCATGACGATCGACGCGTTGCACCACTGGGTCGACCACATGCACGTCGACGGCTTCCGCTTCGACCTCGCCTCGATCATGTCGCGTGACACGGACGGCACGCCGCTCGCCAACCCGCCGGTGATCTACCAGATCGAGAGCGACCCGGTGCTCGCCGGCACCAAGCTCATCGCGGAGGCCTGGGACGGCGGCGGGCTCTATCAGCTCGGCTCGTTCGTCGGAGAGCGCTGGCGCGAGTGGAACGGGCAGTTCCGCGACGACATCAGGCGCTTCGTGCGCGGCGACCCGGGCACGGTGCCACTGCTGCCCAACCGGGTGCTCGCCAGCCCCGACCTCTTCAGGGGGCGCCCGGCAGAGGTCGAGCACAGCATCAACTTCGTCGCGTGCCACGACGGCTTCACCGTGTCCGACCTCGTCTCCTACAGCCGCAAGCACAACGAGGCCAACGGGCTGCACAACACCGACGGCACCGACGCCGAGTACTCGGCGAACTGCGGCGTCGAGGGGCCGTCCGACGACCCCGCGGTGGAGCGCCTGCGCTCGCGGCAGGTGCGGAACCTCCTCGCGATCACGCTGATCTCGATGGGGGTGCCGATGATCGGCATGGGCGACGAGGCCCGGCGCACCCAGGGAGGCAACAACAACGCCTTCTGCCAGGACAACGAGACGAGCTGGCTCGACTGGGACCTCACGGGGCGGCAGGCGGACCTGCGGCGGTTCGTGCGGGGGCTGGTCGAGGTGCGGCTGGCCCTCGACATGACGCAGGTGAGGCACGGGCTGACCCTCGAGGAGTTCCTCGCGCGGTCGGTCGTGGAGCTGCACGGCGTGCGCCTCCACCAGCCGGACTGGTCGGCGGACTCGCACGCCCTGGCCCTCACCATCCGCAGCGTCATCGGCACCCGGATGGTGCACGCGCTGCTCAACGCCTGGGAGGAGCCGCTCGACTTCGAGCTGCCTCCCGTCGTGAGCCCGCGGCTGCCGTGGCGACGGGTCGTGGACACGGGGCTCGACGCCCCTGACGACATCTGCTCCCTGGGGAGCGCGCCGGCGGTGGAGGGCAGCACCTACCGGGCGGCTGCGCACTCCGTCGTGCTGCTGAGCGCCGACCTGCGGGAGTGACGGGCCGCCCAGGGAGGCGTCCATCACAAATCGACCGAAACGGGACTTCCGGCACTGTTCGGAAGCGCGAGACGGCGGTTGCGTGGAGGTGGGCCCGCCACTCGGCCGGGCTCGACGACACGACTCGAGGAGGAATGATGTCCGTCGCGATGCACCTCAAGACGGCCAACGGCTACTACGCACAGGCAACGAACGGGGGCGGGGGCGAGGTCAGTGCGCGGGGCCCGTGGCCGCGCGAGTGGGAGACCTTCACGATGCGCAGCGCCGCCGGGGACTGGGCGGACCTGACAGCGGGGAGCGCAGTGCAGCTCCGCGCCGCGAACGGTCAGTACGTGACGGCCGACGGCCCGGGCGGGGCGCTCGTCGCCACTGCCCAGACGCCCACTGCCTCAACACGATTCACGCTCATCACCCCAGCCGGCGAACCGTCGGCACTCGGGCACCTCGGGGGCTTCGGGCTCAAGGCCCCCAACGGCAAGTTCGTGTGCGCCGAAGGTGCAGGTGGCGGCATCCTCGTGGCCAACCGTGACGTGATGGGTCCGTGGGAGACCTTCGTCGCCGTCCTGCACCCGGAGCCTTCCGACGCGGTGCTGACGACGGGGATCCGCACGATCTCCAAGGTGCACTTCCTGCAGGCAGACAGCGGTGGAGGGGCTGCGCTGTCGGCGCGCGGCCCGTGGGCGCGCGAGTGGGAGACCTTCGACCTCGTGGCCGCCGACCGCGCCGCACGCGGCTTCACGAACGGGGCGCGCGTGCACGTGCGCACCGACTCGGGCCACTACCTGCAGGCCGAGGGCGGTGGCGGCGGGAAGGTGAGCGCAGCCGGTCCGTGGCCGCGCGAGTGGGAGACGTTCACCCTCGTCGTCGTCGGCCGGCGCCCGTGGCTGCGCCCCGGCGGCAGCTTCGCACTTCGGGCGGCCAACGGCCGCTACGTCGAGGCCGAGGCGGGCGGCGGCGGGGCGGTCGTCGCGACTGCGACGACCGTCACGAACGCGGCGACGTTCACGGCCACCGACCGGGTCGAGCCGCCTCACCAGAGCCTGACGGTCGACATGGCAGCGGCCGCCCGTGAGGACCTGACGACCTCGACGGCCTTCACCCGGCTGGTGCCGGGGCTCGGGAGCCTGCGCACGACGGCGCCCTGCACGATGGTGGCGACGTTCGTCGGCGAGGCCCGCACCGCGCCCGGCGCCCGCCTCGAGGTCAGGGTGACCGTCGACGGCAAGGTGATGAACCCCGGCCCCTGCGTCCTCACCGACTCCACCACCTACGCCACCCGCGCGTACGCCGCGTGGACCGACGTCGCACCGGGGTACCACACCGTCGACGTCGAGTGGCGCTCCACGGGCGGGCAGGTGCTGGCCCGCAACCGGAGCCTGACGGTCCAGGTCGTCGGCGCAGCCTGATGGGGAGGTCGGCGCGGTCGGAGGGGGCCGACCGCGCCAGCCCCGTGCTGGGGTGTGCTCACACGAGAGCGGCGGGGACGGCATACGCACTGACGGCCGGGGAGCTGGGGGTCGGTCGGCTATCCGACGTCGTGCGTCATGCTGTCGATGACGGCCGCGATCGCCAGCAGGAGCACGGCGTCCGAGCCGTCCACGACCTCCACACCGTAGGTGTCGGCAACGCGGAACCACTTCTTCGACACCTCGGCGACCTGCTCACCGTTCTGGGTGATGTGGTACTCGTGGTCGACGATGTTGCCCTTGACCTCCATGTCCTCGCCGTCCTCGACATCGACGTCGAAGCGCTCGCGCAGCGGGGTGATCATCGCCTTCTTGACGGTCGCCACCTTGTGCCCTGACGGGTCCTCGATGACCATCGTGTCTCGCAGGTGCAGCTTGCGCTCCTGGAGCTTCAGCAGCTCGGTGCCGTCGGCGTCCTCGAGGACGAGGGTGTCGCGGAAGCGGACGGCCTTGCCGTTGACCTTGAAGGCGCGGCGGCCCTGCTCGTCCTCGATCCAGTAGTCGTCGCCGATCGCGACGAGCTTCTGCCTCATCCGGTAGGTGGTCCTGCCGACGCCCCGCCGCTCCTCGCGGCGCTCGCGTCGACGATCTCCGATGCCCATGACTGTCTCCTTCGTGTCACATGCGTTGACTCCATCAGGACATCGCGGGGGCAGGCGGGTTGTCACCACACGCGAAGGATGATTCGCGGACGAGGGGTGTCGCGGAGGTCACCCCTCGGCGGCGCATCCCTGCGGCTCGTCCGGGCGGACGATGGAAGGGCAGGGATCGAGGGTGGCGAGGCGCGCCAGGGGCGGGCCTGCCACGAGGCCTGAGGGGCTGAGCACCATGTCCGAGGCGAGGACGCAGTCGCCATCCGCAACGGGACCCGAGAAGAAGAAGGCCGGCGCGCTGACGGTGCGTCAGGCCGCGTTCATCGGGGTCGGCTCGATGGTCGGGGCCGGCATCTTCGCGCTGCTCGGAGCCGCCGGCGAGGTCGCGGGCGCGGCGGTCTGGATCTCCTTCCTCCTCGCGGGCACCGTGGCCGCGCTGCAGGGCTACTCGTTCGCCCGGTTGGGTGCCCGGTACCCGGCGGGTGGGGGCTTCGTCGAGTACGTCGTGCGCGGCTGGGGAGACGGTCACCTCACCGGTGTCATCGCGTGGATGCTCATCGCGGTCAACGCCATCATCACGGCCATGGTGGCCGTGTCCTTCGGCAGCTATGCGAGCGCTGCGGTGTCCGACGGGGCCGGCTGGACGACGGCATTCGCCGTGCTCATCCTGCTCGTCATGGCCGGACTCAACGTCCTGGGCTCTCAGGCGGTTGCGCGGGCCCAGACGGTCGTCGTGGTCGTGGTCGTCGGCATCCTCACCGTCTTCTCGGTCGCGACGATCGCGAACCTCAACGTCGACCTGCTGGCCTTCTCCGGCTACCCGTCGTTCCGGCAGGTCGTCTCGAGCGTGGCGCTCACGTTCTTCGCGTTCCTCGGGTTCGGCGTCATCACGTTCACGTCGAAGGACCTCGCCGAGCCGAGGCGTCAGCTGCCTCGGGCCGTCTACCTGGCGCTCGCGATCGCCACCGTCGTCTACGTGGCCGTGGCGATCGGGGTCTTCGGCACCCTCACCGTCGAACAGGTGATCGCCTCGGGCGGTACGGCTCTGGCGGTGGCCGCGGAGCCGGTCCTGGGATCGGCCGGCTACTGGCTCATGAGCATCACGGCGCTGTTTGCGACGGCGGGCGCCACGAACTCCGGGCTCTACCCGGCGACGGGACTCGCAGACCAGATGGCGGCGTCACGGCAGTTCCCGCCGGTCATGGGTCACCGGGTGGGTGGCCGAGCCTCGATGGGCATCGTGCTGACGACGACGGCGGCCATCCTCATGGCGATCTTCTTGGATCTCAATGCGATTGCCTCGATCGGTAGTGCGGTCGCGCTCATCGTCTTCACCCTGGTCACCTTCGGGCACATGAGGATCAGGCGCGAGACGGGAGCGCGCCTGTCCGTGCTCGTGCTGGCCAACCTCGCGACGATCGTCGTGCTGGTGGCCTTCGCCGCGACGACCTTGGTCAACGAGCCGGCGACGACGATCACGCTCGTCGCGCTGCTTGCCCTCAGCGTCGTCCTCGACCTCGTGTGGAAGAGTCGTCGCCCCGCGATGACCGACGCGGGGCAGCGGACGCGCTGACTCTCGTTGGGCCCTCGACTACAGGCGGGCCTTCCGGAAGGACACGCCCAGCGCCCGGCCGAGCTTGGAGCCCGAGGTGGAGGGCGTGGCGCCCGCCGCGAGCAGCAGCTCAGCCACGGCGTCGAGCAGCGCCTCCGGACCTGCAGCAAGCTCGACCTCCCACTCGCGCCAGGACTGGTCGCGCTCGTGGAGCAGAGCGCGCGCGTCGACCGCGTCGTCGCAGACGTGCGCGAGGGGGATGCCCTCCGCGTCGAGCAGTGCGAACTCCCGCCGCCTCGTGGTCAGCGTGGCGACCGGGGCGAGGCGCTGGCCCGCGGCGGCGGCATGCACGAGCTCGCCGAACCCGTCGGGCACCGGCTCGCCGCCGGGACCCAGGGGCTCGTGCAGCTCCCTGCGCGTGTCCGTGCCCGCCGGGAGCTTGAGATGCCAACCCGCGTCGGTGCCGCCGACGCGCCGCCGCAGCGTGATGCCGTGGTGGGCGAGGTCGTAGGCGGCGGTGTCGTAGTAGACCGCCTCGAGGAGGAGCTCGGCGGGTAGCCCCACGGAGGCAACGCCCTCTGCGGCTCGGAGATCCGGGAAGGTCGTGCTGCGCTCGACGTCGTACTTGCGCTCGATCTCGTCATGGCCTGTCGCACCCATACGGACCATGGTGGCCCAGATGTCAGCCGGAGTGGACGCGACGACCTCCGGGTCGAGCGCCGGTGGTCGGGGTCACCAGGAGGTGGGCTTCTCGCGCTGGTAGAGCCAGACGTCGAAGAAGTGTCCGAGGTCCTGGCCCGAGATCGTCTCGGCGAGCGCGATGAACTGCGGGGTCGAGACGTTGCCGTAGCGGTTGTCCTGGACCCACGTGCGCATGATCCGGAAGAACGTGTCGTCGCCGACCTTCTGCCGCAGTGCCTGCACCGTCATGGCGCCGCGCTCGTAGATGGTGCCGTCGAAGAGGTGCGCCGGGTCGCCAGGGGCACCTGGGGGCGGCGTCCAGAAGGAGGTCCTGGAGGCGGGCGTGTTGTAGAGGGTGTCGAAGGTGCTCTGGGCACTCTTCTGTCCGTTGTGCTCGCTCCACATCCACTCGGACCACGTCGCGAAGCCCTCGTGGAGCCAGATGTCCGGCCACTGGCTGAGGGTGACGGAGTCTCCCAGCCACATGTGGGACAGCTCGTGGGCCACCGTCGGCTCGTCCGGCATCCGGTCGTAGACGGGCTTCGTCTGCGTCTCGAGGGAGTACCCCACTTCCGGGGCGTTGTCCGCGACGGAGCCGACGGCGTTGAACGGGTAGGGCCCGTAGATCGACTCGTAGAACTGCACGATCTGCGGGAGCTTGCGGAAGACGTTGCCCGCGGGCAGCGTCGGGTCGATGGCGACGTAGGAGGGGATGCTGCCGACCTGCCCGACGGTGAGGTCGAAGCGACCCAGGGTCGCGGTGGCGAGGTAGGGAGCCATCGGGTCGCTCTCTCGCCAGACCCACGTCGTGCGTCCCCCCGCGGACCTGTTCGACACGAGGACGCCGTTCGCCATGACGGTGAGGCCCTCCGGAACGGAGACCGCGAAGTCGAAGGTCGCCTTGTCTCGCGGGGTGTCGTTGACCGGGAACCAGCTCGGTGAGCCTTGCGGCTCCCCGACGACGAAGGCACCGTCTGCCGTCGGCACCCAGCCCTCGATCGACCCGTCGGGGTCGGTCACCGACTGAGGTATGCCGGAGTAGGTGACCGTCACGCTGAACGCGCCACCGGCGCGAAGGCCCGTGCTCGGTGTGATGACGAGCTCCTCGGTGCCGACGCGCTCGAAGGCTGCGGGAGTGCCGTTCACCTGCAGTGCTGAGATCGTGAAGCCTCGGAGGTCGAGGTCGAACCGGGAGAGGTCCTGCGTGGCCGTCGCACTGATAACCGCTGTGCCGGTGAGCTGCCTCGAGGTGGGTTCGTAGCCCAGGGTGAGGGAGTAGTGGGAGACGTCGTAACCGCCGTTGCCGGCGTTGGGGAAGTAGGGGTCACCCGCCCCGGGCGACCCTGGTGAGAAGCCCACGGCCGCCGCCGTCCCGGCACTGACGAGGACCAGCGCAGACGTCGCGACCAGTGCCCTCTTCCATCGTGTGCTCATTCGCGCCGCCCCTTTCATCTCTCCGTGGGCCTCTTCGAGCGTAGGACGGTCAGCGCGGGCGTTGTCCGTTATCTGCGATTTCGTCGCGGGCGATGGGGTGGTCGGTACGCTGGGTCAGCAGGACAGCCCAAGGAGACGACATGACTCCGGCCCGCGCACGCACTCCGGCGCAGACGCCCGAGACCGCCACGCCGTCGTCGAGTGTCGCGAGACTGCCTGACGTGACCGCGGAACGGGCGTCGCGCTTCCTCGACCACGACTTCGCGCACGTGCGCATCCATGCCGACGCCGAGGCGGAGAGGGTGACCGACAGCCTCGGCGCGCGGGCCGCAACCATCGGTCGCGACGTCTACTTCGCTCCCGGCGAGTACCGCCCCGGCACTCACGAGGGCGAACGCCTGATCGGCCACGAGCTCGCACACGTGATCCAGCAGGAGGGTGGTCAACCGGCCCCCGGGGCGGCTCTCGACCCCCAGGCCGCCGCTGACCGTGCCGGCGTGGCCGTGGCCGAGCGGCGTCCGTCGAGAGTCGGCCAGCCCGCGACCCCGTCCGGCCTCCCGGCGCTGGAACCGAAGCCCAACACGCCGACCGTCGATGCCGGCACCGTGGCGAAGACGGCGCCCACCACCAACCCCACGACCAACCCCGCTGCTCCCGTCAAGACGTGGGACCAGCGGGTCACCGAGGCGCAGGCCGAGACCGACCTGACCGTGAAGAGCGCGGCACTCACCGCGCTGGCGCAGGAGGCACTCGGGGCGGCATACACCGTCAAGGAGGCGGGCACGACCTCGCCGGGACAGCTCGCCCCTGCCGACTACGCGCTCGCGCCGACGATCAACGTCGACGTGCGGCTGACGAGCAAGAAGAAGACGAACGGCAACCCCGTCGGTGACGTCGCCGGGCACACGTTCGGTCCGGGTCCCAGCGCGCAGTACTGCATCCTCGGGCCCAAGGCGCTCAAGGCGGGATCGCCGATGGACGTCGCCCTCTACGCCGACCACGAGCTCTACCACTCGAGGAAGCCGTCGGCCGGCGAGCTGGAGGTGTGGACGGACAGCTTCGTCCACTACTTCATCAAGACGTTCGGCAACCAGTGGGCTCCGCTCATCGGGTACTACGACGCCGAGAAGCCTGATGGAGCAGGCAAGTTCCCGCAGCGCGAGGCGACGATCACCGCGCTGGACGCGTACTACCAGGGGCTCTCCGACACCGTGCCGGCGGGGGAGAAGAACAGCGACAAGAGGAAGTTCATCCTGTGGTTCCGACGTCGGATCTCCGACCGGCCCGGATCTGCGTTCATCACCGACCTCTCGGCGAAGACGGGTGTGACGGCGACCGAGCCCGCAGACGCACCGGCCGCGTCCAAGAAGCCCTGACCCGCGTCAGCGGAAGGCGGACTGGCCGGTGATGGCCCGACCGAGGATGAGGGTGTGGGTCTCGACCGTGCCCTCGTGGGTCAGCACCGACTCGAGGTTGTTCATGTGCCTGATGACGGGGTACTCGAGGGCGTGCTCGGCGCGCCCGACGCTTGACGTCGGCCCGCGTACCCAGGCGCCCGTATGCCGTTGGGCGCTGGGGGTCTACAGCTGGATCCCTCGAGTCAGCGCACCGTCAACGACAAGGTTCGTGCCGCTGATCCGGCTGGCCACCGGACTGGCGAGGAAGACGACCGGCGCGGCGACCTCCTCCGGGGCTCCCATGTGGCCGGTTGGGTTGAGTCCCACCGCCATCTCGAAGAGTGCCGGGTCGCCGGTCTCGATGCTCGCCCACACCCCGCCCTCGAAGTAGGTGTTGCCGGGCGAGACGGTGTTCGCGCGGATCCCCTTGTCGGCGAGCTGCATCGCCAGGCCGTGAATGTAGCCGACGATCGCGGTCTTGGCGGTGCCATAGGGGCCGGACGCGAAGTCTGACTCACGGCCCGACACGCTGGAGATCGCGATGATCGACGGTGCGTCGCTCCGCTCGAGGTAGGGCATGGCGGCCCGCACGAGACGCACGGTGTGCATGACGTCGACGTTGAGGCTCAGCTGCCAGTTCTCCTCGGTGTCGGGGATCGCGAGCGCGCTGACGTTGGCGACGACGCAGTCGATGCCACCGAAGGCCGCGGCGGACCGCTCGACCCAGGCGGCGAGCGCCTCGCCGTCGCCGACATCGACGACCGACCCGATGGCTCGCCCGCGGGCGGTCAGCGCCTCCTGCGTCATCGTCACCGCGTCGGTGTCCCGGGCGCAATAGCCGACGGTGGCGCCCTCGTCGAGGAAGGCCTCGACGATGGCAAGCCCGATGCCACGGGTGCCTCCGGTGACGAGGACGCGCTTGTCGGTCAGCTGCAGATCCATGGGTCTGGGCCTTTCATGACGGAAGAGGGACGTGCGGTGGTCCGGTGTGAGCAGCGAGGGTCAGACCGTGCCGAGGGAACGAGCCCGTGCACGCAGGTCTGCATGGATGCCACCGAAGGCGTCAGCGGCAGGGAGCAGCGCCTTGGCCGCCTTGACGACGACGCTGTAGTTGGCGTCGACGACGTTGGCGACGGGCACCTCGGCGATCTGCGAGCAGAGCTGGTAGGCGTCCATGGTGTGCAGGCCCTGGAGCTTGGCCACCCAGTGGACGAGCTCGGCGTTCGCGATTCGCCATGAGTCCTCCATCGGCCGGCTGGAGCCGACCGTCATCCAGTGGGTGTCGTCCTCGATGCGGGGCCAGCCAGGCGCCCCGCCCTTGACGAGGTCCACGATGAGGGTGGTCGTCATCGCGCCCTCGACGGCCGTGCCGCAGGCCTCACCCTCACCCTGTCTGTAGTGGCCGTCACCGATGGAGAAGAGCGCGCCCTCGACGTTGACGCCGAGGAAGACGGTCGACCCGGCTCGCATCTGCGGGGTATCCATGTTGCCGCCGAACCGTTCGGGGACCAGGGACGAGCGGACCTCTCCTCCGGCAGGCGCGACCCCGACGGTCCCGAGCATCGGCTCGAGCGGGAGCTCGATGCGGTGGTCACTGTGCCTCGCCGCGAAGGCGACGGTGCGACGGTCCCGGTCGAGCTCGTAGATCCATGTCGTGTCGGGCAGGGGATGTTGCAGGGTGACGACCCGGTCGGTGCTCGTCATGCCGCCGAAGAACGGGATTGCCGCCGAGGCGCCCCAGTCGCGGGCCGGCTCGAGGGCGACGAGGTGGAGCACGAGCGTGTCGCCGGGCTCTGCCCCCTCGACGTAGAAGGGCCCGGTCTGCGGGTTGACGAAGCGGAGGTCGACCTTGGCGCTCGAGAGGTCGTCGACGCTGCGCAGGGCGCCCCCGAAGGCATCGTCGGACCAGAGCCGCAGGGCGGTCCCGGGCGTGACGCGCAGGGCCGGGGCGGCGCCGCCGAAGGTATAGGCGTACTGGTCGCGCGCAGGCGTGTACTCGATGACGTCCATGCCCGAAACTACCTCGCGTCCTGACGAATCCGCAGGTGATCGGGTCGCAGGTCGGCGACCCGGGTGACACCGAGCAGCGCCAGGGTGGAGGACACCTCGCGCAGGAGGATGTCGGCGACCCGCTGCACCCCTCGCTCCCCACCGGCCATGAGGCCGTAGAGATACGCCCGCCCGACGAGGGCAGCCCGGGCGCCTTGGGCGACGGCCGCGACGACGTCGCTGCCCGACATGATCCCGCCGTCGACGTAGACCTCTGCCCGGTCGCCGACGGCCGCGACGATCGCGGGGAGCGCCTCAAGGGGCGTGGCGGAGCGGTCGAGCTGTCGTCCGCCATGATTCGACACGACGACCGCGTCGGCACCGGCGTCGACGACAGCCCGCGCGTCCTCGACGGTCAGGATGCCCTTGACCACGAGCGGCCCCTCCCAGATGGAGCGGAGCCAGGCGAGGTCGGCGATCGTCGCGGCCGGGTCGAAGAGTCGGCCGACGAGCTCGGCCACGGTGCCCTCGAAGCGGGTGAGCGAGGCGAACTCGAGCGGCTCCGTCGTCAGCAGGTCGAACCACCAGGCCGGGTGCAGTGCCCCGTCGACGACAGTACGGAGCGACAGCGACGGCGGGATCGTGAGCCCGTTGCGCACATCGCGGAGGCGCGGGCCCGCCACGGGAGTGTCGACGGTGAGGACGAGCGCCTCGTAGCCCGACACATGGGCCCGCGTGACGAAGTCGCGACTCGCCTCGCGGTCGCGCCACAGGTAGAGCTGGAACCAGCGTCGACCCTCGGGCGCCGCGTCAGCGAGTGCCTCGATCGAGGTCGTGCCCATCGTGGACAGGGCATAGGGGATGCCTGCCCGTGCGGCCACCCGGGCGACGGCTCCCTCACCCTCGGTGTGCATCATCCGGGTGAAGCCGGTCGGGGCGAACACGACCGGTGCGGCGGCGGGTCGCCCGAGGATGGCCGTCGTGGTGTCCACCTCGGACACATCCTGCAGGACGTGGGGCCGGAACTCGATCCGGGCGTAGGCCTCCCGCGAGCGCTGCAGCGCGATCTCGTCACCCGCGCCGCCGTCGGTGTAGTCGAAGACGGCCCGGGGCGCCCGTCTGCGAGCCAACTGCCGGAGATCCGCGATCGACGCGGTCGTGGCCAGCCGCCGAACGGTGGGGTTGAGCGACGCCTGCCTCGGACGAAGGATCGGCTGCAGCTCGGACCATCGCGGCCGACGTCGGGCGGTCATCTTCGAGTTCTACACGACGGTCAGCACCGTAGGAAGGCATCTCGGGACCACGGCCCACACATATGCCGACGGATCCACCGCGGGTGAGAGGCGGTTGAACCGCAATTAAGAGTGGTGGCTAGGGGCGGGGTCGAACCGCCGACCTTCCGATTTTCAGGGAGACGAGTTCACGCTGGTCACAGGGGGTTTCGCCGTCGCCGTGCGATCCAGCGTGCGATTCAGGCGATCAGAACGACCTGGGCAGCTTGCTCGCGTCGCCGCCCTCGGCGAGCTTCGACAGAGCGTCGGCGATCTGGGCGTCGCGTCCCTCGACGGCGTGCATGTAGCGCTGGGCCGCGGCGGTGGAGGAGTGCCCGAGCCGCTTCTTGAGGTCGACGAGGCTGGCTCCGGTCGCCGCGGCAAGGGACTGGCCGGTGTGGCGCAGATCGTGGAAGGCAAGGGTGAGCCCGACTGCCTTGCGGGCGCGGACGAAGGCCTGGTAGATCGTGTTGCCGCGGGACTGGTTCCCGCGGCTGTCGGCGACGAAGTAGGTGGGTCCGGCGTACTCGCGAGCGTGCTCCTCCAGGAGGGGGATGATGTGCGGCGGGATCGTGACGGTGCGCTTGCCGGCCTCGCTCTTCGGGTCCTTCTCGAACTTCCTTGCCACCTCGAGGAGTTCGACGTAGTTACGGCGTACGGTGACGCGGCGCAGCGCGAGGTCGACGTCGCTCGTCCTCAGCGCGCAGATCTCACCGCGACGCAGCCCGCACCAGGCGGCGAGGGCCACTGCCGCGCGGAACCGGGGTGTCGTGGCTTCGATCAGCTGAGCGACCTCAGCAGGCGTGGCGATGCTGCGCTCGGGCGACCGCTGCGCCCCGGCGCCGGAGATCTGGCACGGGTTGCGCACGATCGCTCCGTCCTGGACGGCAACGGTGAGGACCGCGCGGATGAAACGGTAGGACTGGCTGATCGCCGTGCGGCCCCCGGATCCACGCAATGCCTTGGCGTGCCAGGCACGGATCATCGGCGGCGTGATCGTCGCGATCGGTCGGTCGAGAAGGTCATCCAGGTGCAGGCGCATGTTGCGACGACACGTCTCGGCCCACCGCTCACCGACGCGCGGGTTCTCTTCGAGGTAGGCCTCGCAGCACTCGCGCAGAGTCCGTCGCCCGAGTCGCACGTCCGGCTGCCAGTGCCCTCGCTCAACTTCCTGCTGCATCCGGTCCAGGAACCGCCCGGCGTCAGCCTCGGTCCGGTACGTCTCGGGCGCGTTGTGACGCTGCCCGTCGGGCGTCTTGTAGCTGGCGTGGAACCGGCCCGACGGCAGCTTGCGGATGTACCCGAACCGGCGACGGACCATCAGCCCGAACCGGCCGGATACAGACGGAGCCGCTGCACCGTGCCCTCGTCGATGAACTCCTGCAGTTCCGACTCCGGGATCCGGACGTGACGGCCCACACGGACGAACCGGATGCGCCTCTCCGCGATGAGGCGCCGCGGAAACCTCGCCGTGGTTCCGAGAACCTTTGCGGCGTCATCAACGCTCAGCAGTCGCTCCATGTCCTCCACTCCTTAATGGTTGGAGTGTGCACGCTCGCCAGGGGTCACGATCGGTCGCCCGTGAGAGTATGTTCGTCAGCTCCAGTTCTCCGCCCACCCAGCCCGACGGCGCCGAGAGGGCGGCAGCTTTCGGCGTCAGTGCCCTCTCCCATTGGCAGCTGCTAAATGATTCCCTTAGGACCGGTGTCTGGCCAGACTCGGTCGAGGTGATCGGCGGGCAGTTCTCCAAGTGGCTGCGCGCCAGCTGATCGGTGTGGCTCACTACCGGTCTGCGGCCCGTCGATCACCGTTGACAAGGCGTGGCTCAAAAGGGACTGCCCTGCTCGTCGTAGCACTGCCCGCCTCGGCGTCCCTATCGGTTCGACCACAGTCGGGAGCGGCACATGGAACACGTGATCATCGGGGTCGACCCGCACAAGCTGTCCGCGACGGTCGAGGTCGTCGACACACGCGAGAAGTTCCTCGGCTCGGGCCGGTTCACCACCGACCAGGCCGGCTACACCGCGATGCGCGTCTACGCGAAGGCCTGGCCGGAGCGGGTCTGGGCGGGCGCCCACGGCGCGGCCCGGCCGCTGGCGCAGGGCTCCTCGAGGACGGCGAGCAGGTCCTCGACGTCCCGGCCAAGCTCGCCGCCCGGGTGCGCCTGTTCGACACCGGGCACAACCGCCGCGAAGCCCTTTCCCGGCGCCGGGTGCAGACCGTCAAGCGGCTCCACGCGCTGCTGGCGGAACCGCTTCCGGGACAGGCGAAGGGGGATATCACCACTGGTCAGCCAGGACGTTGCCCGCCTCGGTCCGCCCGCGTGACATCGGCGGGCAGAACCGCCGCAGGATCCCCGCCGAGGAGTTCGCCGAGCTCAACGCCATCGTCCTGGCCCGGGGGTCGCGAATGATGGACCTTAGAGGTGTCGGACCCCTCGTCGCGGCGCGCACGTTGGCCGTCGTCGGCGCCATCATGAGGTTCGCCGACCGCAATCGGTTCGCGTAATGGACCGGCACCGCACCCCTGGCCGCTTCCTCGGGTGAGCAGAACCGGCACCTTCTGGGCAGCCATCGCCATCCCTACCCGGGCGCCGGGGCCGCCCAAGAATAGCCGCCCCGCGGGGGTGCGTTTGGGGGAGGGCCGCCGCGGTGGCGGGGATTGGACCGATCCAAGGAGACGGCCGGCGAGCTCGTTCTTCGATCGTGCCTCTCTAGTCGTCCGAACTACCAGAGACCGCGAATGCCGCCCAAGTCGAGGAGGCCGCGAAATCCGGATGGGTCCGCGTATCCTCGGACGCTGCTGCAAGCGCCCCTCGTACATTCATACCATCGACCTTCCAATGCCTATAGAAGCGCTTTACCAGATAACTTGCCACATCATCGTCAATTGGCCAAAGCGGTGCGATGACAGTCCTAGCACCCCTAGCCAAGAGCGCGGCCGGGAGGCTGATCCCCTCATCCGGGAGTGATCTGTTCGGCGATCCCCCCCAACATGTTGCGAGGAAAACCAAATCGCAGCTCACCTGAGCTTCCATCAGGTCTTGGAAGCTCACAGTGTTCTCATCAGTTGGTCCGCTGAGGCTCGACCACAAGAGGTGGGCGTCTTCTCCCCACGCCGTCGGATCAACGTGCCCATGTGTACCAACATGGACAAACTCAGCGCCAGACCCTAATGCGGCCAGAAACGCCTCCCGAGTCGCCTCACCGCCGGAGAGCGTTTGGCATCCAAACTCCATTCGGAGCCAAGTCGCTTCTTCCTGAGCACCCGGCAGAGGTGGGAATTCCTCGCCCGCGTACACGCATGGATCTGGCGAACCAATCGCGATAGGAGGTCCAACTGTAGTCTCTCTCAATATTGACTCCCACACAAGGGCGGCAGACGGGTCGACGTTGACCTGCAGCCGAAAGACATGCGACCACGGAATCCCGGACATTTGCCCGACTGGGATGACATGAGCAGTCCGATAGCCCGAGCCAGTTAGGTACTCGTCTATCGGGCTCAGCGCCTCCGCTGCCTCCTGCAGGATGCGTTCGACCTGCGCTCGACCAGGGGCCACCGAGCCTCTTGGGCCACGGACCCCGCGGACTTCTTGGGACTCCGGCACGTTCCCCTCGGTCGAAAGTCGATCTAGCCACGCATTGACAACCGACAGGTTGAGTCGATTCAGCACGCGGCAGGTGATATCACCGTCGGGCGTCGCCATCACGGCGAGACCTCCCCGTTCCGTGCAGGACAAGTACACGACTGGCTGGCCCGTGGCCTGCGCCAGACGATCCGACCGAACCGGCCCCGAAACGTTTAGCAACTTTGGCCTTCTCGGCGCGCGGTCTGGGTCCGCCGAGATTCTTCTTCTCCTTTCCTGCTCATCATCCATCTTCGAGAATGATGCCGCTGTATGTTGGGACCGGATGCCTTTAATTTGCTGATAGCGTAGGCGCAACAGGGTTCCACGCTCCAGCTCTAGCAAAGCACGCCAAGGGTCGTTAAGTCTCACCACTGAGAACTCGGCGGCATAACTCGAAAGACCCTGAATCCGCCTGAGTGCGTGCCGTGGATCGCGCACCGATACAGCACTTGCAACCGCCTCCAGAGCGATGTCGAGAATGCGCCGAATAAGGCGAGGATCGGAGATCAGCGGGGCATGGCGCGCCACTGCGAGTGCCGCCTCTAGCGCCGAAGTAGTGTTGTCACGCCAATTCTCTATGGCCTCCACATGGGCGGAGAGAACCAGGCTGAAGTCGCCGGCGTGATGGCTCGGATCGACCCAGATGGTTAGCTCGGCCAAACCACCGATCTGCTTGCCCATCTCAGCAGCCGCCCGAAGGCTGCGGCTCTGAATTGCAATCGCACGCTGCTCACCCGCCGCATCCCTCTTGAGAGCCGAGCGAACATGAAGTATCTTCGCGTATAGCAGCGCGCGGGCGTGATCTGACTCGTCGGCTCTTTTGTATGCTGTCGAGCTGTATCGAACTGCTTTAGAATAGAACGCCTCAGCCGACCGGAAGTCCTGAGCCCCCATCGCCAAGTTGCCCCTGGCGAAGAACACAGTGGCCACGCCAGCCAAGCAATCCTGATACCTGGCGCTACGCTGAATCCGCGCAATCGAGAGTGCCCACTCGTAGTAACGCGCGGCTCTATCCAGCAACGCTTCCCGTTCGTTGCCGAAGGCGCTAAGGCTTACCAGGAGCGAGCCAAGAACTGCTAACACATCTGCATCACTTCGAAACCCGGAGAGCTCTTCGAGGGTGTCGAGGAACGGGACGATCGGTACATATGAATCATTCTCGCTGTGATCGGTCAGGGCGCAGTTCAAGAGACTTATTGTCACTCCGAGCGTCCTCGGGTCGTTGGGCTCAAGATGGCCATGAGCATGAAATAGCGACTGCGTAGCCCATGCAATGGATTGTCCACACGAGCAAATCTGATAGTGCGTATACATTGCCTGGGCGATGGCAAGCTCGACCTCAACGTGACGATCCCACGCGGCCTGGCGAATTTCGAAGTACCGGTCCCAGATCGTTTCTCTCATAGTGCGAGCACGCCTATTTCCACTCTTCAATAGTGCTGCGTCGACTCGGGCGAGCGTCAAGGTATAGCCTTGAAGGAGATCCTCAGGCAGTTCAAACACCGAGATTTGCCTTATCAAAGACAAGGCGCGACTCATAGCGCCTGGAGCAAGTAGCCCGTCGTGGTCCGGCCGCCCCGCCAGGTCAGCGAGATTCTCTGCAAGGAGCGTGCTTCGCGTCTCGGCTGCGGGACCTGCCTCCTCAACAACTGGCTGGCCCGCTAGTGCGCGTAAAGCCGCCTCCAGGTCACCGCCTTCGATCCGCGCCAATGAATCCAGAATGGACTTGTGACTGTACGATGTGCCCCAAGTGCTGTCCGCCAGCCCTTTCTTCAATTCATTGCGAATGTCGTGGTTGCCGTTTTCTCCGCCAATAACACGTTGGAGTTGTCGTGCCCTGAGTCCCCGTTCGCGCAAACGCACAATAATGCGCACCTCGGCAAGCGTCAGGATCGCTTCGACTCGAACATGAGACAACTCGGAGGTGCTGAGGCGTCGGAAGGTCTTGACGACGCTTGGGGAGAGTCGACCGCTGCCTGCCTTCCAAGCAACAAAGTCAATCGAAGCATTGATGAGCTCGATCTCATCGCGGGATATGTATGAGATGCGACTCGCTACCTCGGTCATCTCCTGGGGTCGCAGAGGTGTAATTGGTGGCACACCTAGCGCAGGGCCTCTCTCGGGCTCGATCCGAGCGAGCCTCGTGTGTGCGAAGACGACGTAGAGGTGCACTAGAGCGTCCGGGATATGACTCGCGTTTCGTATAGTGTTCTGGAGGGTCGATGTCCTTCTACACTCGAGTGCGCTATACCAATGGGTTGCACAGAGCGCCAACCCGTTCCTTTGTAGCCAAATATAGCAAGATCGACCATCTCTGTGGTCATGATGTTCGAGGCCAATGTGGATTAGGGCGTCTTGCGAGCGTTCTGTCGAAGGCTCTTTTGCATGCACCTTGCGCCTCGCAAGGCGCCTGAGCCTCTTTCGGAGTCTTCTGCGTCTCTGGCCCTCTTGCCGCAAAGTGTCCATCAATCTCACCATTTAGCGAACTCGTTCATTTGGGTCGCCGCTGTGGCGCAAAGAGCCCTGTAAGCCCGGCCAAACTGGGCAACGCGAGTGCAGCGGCAAGTACAACTAGTCCGCTCACAGTCGACGTGTATGGAGGCCACTGATGCATGAAGGAGGTCGGCATCGCTGACATGTATATAGTTGCCGCCGCCACGGCGAAGAGTAGGGAGAGCATGAACTTCCCACTTCGCATCGGGCGCCCATCAGTCTTCCAGCTCGCTGCCACAAGAAGAATCGTGACAGCTATGGCCAGTGAGAATACAAACGCGTCTTGGCCAGGCGTTGGCTGCCCAATGAGGGCGACCCCTGTCACGTAGAACCCAAGCGCCTCTCCTGGAGTAAACGTGGCGATCGTCTCCAGGGCTTGGGATATCCCGCCGGATTGTTGAGGGCTGGTTCCTGTACCTTCTCGTTTGCCTGATCCGCGTGTGGTCGGTCGGCGGGGGTTTCCCGTGTCCGGAAGGTCCTCCGTACTCCCGGTCCGCGCGGCTCGCCGTGCAAGCTGGATTGCCCCCATGAACACCCCTCCAAAGTTGGTTGGAAGTAGGCTCGCACATGACGTCGTGGAAAGTGCGCTAAT
Source organism: Humibacillus xanthopallidus (assembly GCF_006716675.1). Taxonomy (GTDB): domain Bacteria; phylum Actinomycetota; class Actinomycetes; order Actinomycetales; family Dermatophilaceae; genus Humibacillus; species Humibacillus xanthopallidus_B. Next base: position 137,926 of record NZ_VFPM01000002.1, read on the forward strand.
GCTGCATCCTTCTCTCCGCCGGGCGCGGGGAGGCGGATGGGGTTGCTTCTTGGCGGTGGGGGGTCCATGAGTGCCTGGGGCCAGTGATGGTGACGACGGGGACACGCGGGCGGGAGCCGTTGCAAAATCGATGAACGTCCCCGCGGCGAAGCACCCAGCATGTCCTAGGCGTTCCGTCGGGCGGGCCGTTGGTGGTCGCCTTGGTGACGCGGAAGCCCATCCTCGATCGGAAGCCAAGTTCGGGCTTGGTGACGAGGTCGGGATCCTTGAGAGCGTCTGTGTAGGGGGAAGGCAGCACCAGCGCGGCGTGCCCGAATGCCCCACACTGGGCTTTCACAAGGAATCGGTCGATGGTGCTTCGGAGGGCGCGGTGTCAAAGGGAGCAAACACCTACAGAGTGGGATGAACCGCCGAACTCGGGGGCGCCAGTTGCGGGAGGCACGACCAGAAGCCAGTAGCAGTCTCCCACGTCGACGTGAGGTCGGGAGCATCTGCTTGGTCCACGCGCACGAGGCGGCCCCGGTCGCGGTCGTGCAGTCGATCGTCAGTGTGTCTTAGCGCCCTTGCCGGCCCCCAAAGAACGTTGGCGGCGAGAAGCCGATCGGGTAGCGACCGGGTGAGAATCATCAGGTCGCTCACGACGGCGACTCCGCTACTGAGGTCGTTCACCACGCGGCACTTGTTTAGGGTCGGGTGCTCGAAGGCCTTCGCAACGGTGGAGAGAGTCTCGAACAATTCACGGCTAGCCGCGACGAACTGGTAGCTGGGTCGAGCAAGGGTCGTCAACCGCCCCCAGGCTCGATCACCCTGCGTCAGGGCCAGCGCCGCTGCATGGAGGTGTCGGGCAGAATCGCTTGAGGCTGGCTCGAAGGCGGCCAAAACCTGGCACAGGTGCGCGCCTTGGTTGGCGATCTGCCGCAGGACATCGACGCTGGGGATCAGTTGGCTGATCTCCTGCCGGACGCTGCCCTGCCAGGCATGGAGGGCTGCCTCGAGGCGGTCGTTCAGTGACGTCGGGATGCGTTCGGGTTGGACGCTGGTGAGGCGGTCGAGGCTGGCGGGTTGGAGCGCGGCGTCGCGCAGGGAGTCGATGACTCGCTCGGCGTATCGGCCGATGAGAACGGGTCGGATGGCGTCGTCGAGGGACCCGTGCGCCAGGGTGTGCCGGGCGGCCACGGCGGCAAGGGACAGGAGATGGAGGGCGGCGCCGGCGACTTCGCCGGCACGTTCCAGGACGGCTGGCCCGTGGTCGCGGCTCTCGCGGATCAGGTCGGCCATGGTGCCGAGGGCGCAGGAGGCTCGGGAGAGGGGGTGTGGGTCGGTGGGGTCGGAAGGTCTGATGTCTGGGCGGTCGTCGATGCTGCTGCTGGCGTAGCGGAACTCGCTGCCGTCTTTGACGGCGTGGAGTGCGCCGCGGTGGACCCGCCGGACCACGGTGACCTTCGTAGTGTTCAGGTAGGCGGCGACCTCTGCGGTTCGTAGCTGCGTGTTGATCGGGTGGCGCAGTGGTTTGGGATAGGTGCGCACGGCGATGGTCAGCGCGTTGCGGCTGGGGTCTTGCGATTGGACGTACCCGGCGTCGGGTCCGGTGAGCTCGAGCAGGAGGCGGTGCAGGGTGACGTCGAAGGACTCCCACTGCTCAGTGGTCGCGGCGACCTCGGAGTGGCGGAGGCGTCGGATCTGCACGTCGGCTAGTTCGAGCAGGTCGAGTGCGGTTGTGGTGCTCACGAGGCGATCCCGCTGGTGGCGATCCGGCGCAGCTCGTGCAGGTGCCAGGCGCAGAGCTGGAGGTCGGCGGGTCCGGCGAGGGGCGGGATCTGGTCGAGGCAGTCGAGGGCCCGTTCGAGCAGCCCCGCGACATCGACTGTGCTGGCGAACGGTGCCGGCGAGTTGTACCGGCTGGGGGCCGGGACAAGGTCGCTGTCGCCGGTGCCACTGGGCAGGGTTGCGGCTGCAAGGCGGATCTGGCCGGCGAACGCGGGGTCGGTGGTCTCGGTGAGGTCGGCTGCGCGGGTCAGGTGGTCGGCGGCCCGGTCGAGCAGGGCGGCGGCGGATGGCATGAATGGTGCTCCTTCTGATCGATGGACAGGGTCGTCAGCGCAGATGGGGTGTGCGGGGCGGGGTCGGGGGAAGGTGGTCCCGACCCCGTGGCGGAGGCTGGCTGTCCCAGCCGAGGGCCCGGGTCAGTTCACGGGTGAACGCCTGGCCGCGGTTCCAGCCTTGGCGGGTCATCTCGGCGACCGCGCCGTTGGTGAGGTCGCGGAGGGCTCCTCGGTTCAGCAGCGGCCCCAGCCGCTGGAGGTCGCTGAGGAGGGTGCTGACGGGGTCGCTGCCGGCGATGGCGAGGGCTGCGAGCTCGCGACCGGGCAGGTGCGGGCTGGCCGCCTGCACCTGGGCGTCGCTCGTGGCGTCCCGGGTCGTATGCCGCTGGGTCGGGTGGAACGCGACCAGCCCGTCCGGGCCGTGGCGGGCGAGCCAGTCCGCGGGGTCGAGCCCGTCGGGAAGTCGAGAAACGAGGGCGAGCTGCCCGCCCTGTCGGCAGAGCGCGTAGACCCAGCGGAGGGTGCCGTCGGCGCCGGCCTGGTCGCCGTCGAGGGCGATGACCACTGGCTCAGTGCTGAGGCCCGCAACCTGCTGGATCTGCGCTGGCGTGGTGGTGGTGCCGAGGGTCGCGCATGGCGCGACCTGCTCGATGAAGCGGGACGCTGAGGCTGCAGCGGTGATGGCGAGGGCGTCGAGGGCGCCTTCGACGACGACGACTGCCGCGTCGGGGACGGACCTGTGCGTCGGTCGGTAGAGGCACTCGCTCTTGTTGAAGGTCGGGGTGCGGGTGGGGTTGCGGTATTTCGGTGCTCGGGGGTGGCCGCTGGTTTCGCGGCCGACTAAGCCGGTGATCTGGCCGTCCGGGCGGGTGACGGGGATGATGAGCCGGTCGCGGAGGGTGTCGATGAGCCGTCCCTGACGCGAGGTCTGGGCAAGGTCCATCGCGACGAGCTCGTCGTCGGTGACGCCGCTGCCGCGGAGGTGGTCGACCAGGGCCGTCCAGCCGTGGCCGGAGTGGCCGACCAGGGCCTGTCCGAGCTCGAGCTCGGCAGCGTGGAGGTCGATGCGGCGGTGGTGGCGCAGGTAGCTGACGGCGAAGGTGTGCGCGACCGGCCGCGAGAACCATTGCCAGGCAAGGGAGTTGATCTCGTACCCGCGGCCGGGGTCGACGTCGGCGATGACTCGTGCGCCGGCCCCGTGCGAGACGGCAGGAACGCGTGGAGCCAGGCTTGCCGGCATACCCGCCTCTGCGGTGTGGTCGAGGACGGCGACGGCCTCACGGAAACCGACCCCGTGGAGGCGGCTGATGTAGTCGATGACGTCTCCGGAGATGCCGCACCCGAAGCAGTGGAACCGGTCGGCGACGCCCGCGACGGATAGGGACGCGGTGGTGTCGTCGTGGAACGGGCAGCAGCCCATCCACCCGCGGCCGGTCCGGTGCAGCTCGACACCGGAAGCGGCGACGACCTCCTCGATGGGGTGGCGTCGGCGGACGTCCTCCACATCGACGGCGCCGACCGTGGTCCGGGTAGTGCGGGCACCGGTGTTGAGGGTCATGGCTCGAGGACCCGAAATGCAGGACTGGCAGCGGGGCTGACGGTGGCGGGCGCGGTGAGGCTGGCGGGGACGACGCGGGTGCGGATGTCGCGGTGCGCCTCAAGGAGGCGCGCGAAGTCCTCGACGGGAAGGTGCTCGTCGAGCTTCAAGGCGTCGAGGAAGACCGCACCGACGATGGAGTCAGGGATGCGGCGTTGGATGAGGGCGTACTCGTCCCAGGTCGGGTCGTACGCGTACAGCATCCCGACCGGGTCTCTGGAGGCGTCGGGGTCGCGTCGCAGGGAGAGGCGCTGGTTGCGGGTGCGTCCCCAGCGCATGCCGAAGTCGCGGTCGAGGCCGGGGATGTCGGCGCAGCGGGCGTCGAACGCCTTGCGGCCCATCCACTCCAGCCGAGACGAGGCTCGGGAGGTGGCTGGGGCAGTGGTGCCGAGGGTCGCTGCGCGCAACTGGGCGAGGTCGCCGGGCCCGCTGGTGGCCGAGCCGGAGGTGAGGGCGTCGACGATACGTTCGCCGATGACGGCCGAGTCCTCGCCGAGGTGGGGTGCGGCGACGAGGGCGGCGGCTCGGGCGTAGGTGTTGCGTTGGCCCAGGACGTACCAGTAGTCGCCGAGGTTCTCCAGCTCGATGCGTTGCTGGGCGTGACGGGCGAGCCAGAGCAGCTCGTCGATCAGGGCGGTGGAGCGCTGGTCGAGAGCGGGCGTGTCGGTCATGACGGCCTCCCCGTGCGCGGGCGGGTCCCGCGCCTCGGTCAGGTGACGTCGACGGGTGGGGCACCACCGGCGGGCCGGTGAGCGTGGTGGCGGTCGTGGTCGGTGGCAGCGGCGCGGGTCTGGCTGGGTGTCTGTGTCGCCGACCAGCCCGCGGGAGGGTCGCGGTGCTCGCGGGCGGTGCAGTTCGTCAGGGAGGCGAGCTCGATGAGGCGGGCCTCGATCTCCCGGAACCCGCGGAACCAGTCCACGGCCGCGGACGGGGGCGCCTTGTGGCTGTAGCAGTCGCGTTCGAGGTCGCGCAGCGCGGTCAGGGCCTCGAGCATGCCGTTGTGCCGCTCCCAGCACGGTGGGATGACGCGGGCGTCGATGTGGAAGCGGGTGACGAGCTGCGCCACCCACGGCCGGAGCTGGGAGAGCAGGTCGGTGCGCTCGGCTGCGGTGAGGGAGGGGACGTGGACCGGTCCGGCGAGCTGGTCGAAGTCGGCGCTGGGCTGGTCGGGTGACGGGTACGCCCATCCGGGCTGGGTCACGCCGTGCCCATGGTGTTGGAGCGGTCGTCGCACCCGGTCTGTCGGGGATCTGGCGCTGTCGCCGTGCCAGGCGTGGCGCTGCGGTTGGCGTGGGCGGTTCGGATTGCGGCCTCGGAATCCTCGCGGTCATCGGTCAGGGCCTTGGCGTCCTTGCGGCCGGTCCACGGGGACAGGGTCAGGGCGATGGGGGGCGCGGACTTCATCAACAGGATCGCCTGCCCGAACGGCAGCGTTCGCAGGGCGGAGGGTTCGAGGATCGGGACCTTCGTTGTGGTCGTCGAGGTGGAGCGGCGGCCGTCCGGTCCACGGCTGCTGGAAGTGTTGCGCTCGTCGCGTTGACCCAGCAGCTTGGAGAGGTCCTCGAGGTCGCGGGCGTTGGAGCCGCCGCCGAGGATCGTCTTGACGATGGCGGCGTCCCAGATCGCGGAGGCGTGGTTCTCGCCCCACACCGCGCGGGCTTGAGCGAGTGACTGAAGGACCACGATGGTGGACATCCCGGAGCCGCCTCCGTCGGACATCAGTGACGGCAGCGACGGGAGCGGGTAGTTCGCAGCCTCGTCGAGGATCAGGGACAGGGGCGGGTCGAGCCGGGAGGAGGGGGAGCGGGCGGCGACGCGTCGGGCGGCCTCGACGACGTCCTCGACGAACGCGCCGACGAGGCCGGCCGTCGCCGCGACCCCCGTGGAGGTGCCGAGTAGGTAGACGGTGCCGTTGTTGCGGAGGAACCGCTCGGGGTCGAAGTGCTCACCGCGGCCCGGCGACACCGCATCGAGGACCTTCGGGTCGGCCAGCGCCGAGAACGCGATGGTCACCATCGCCCAGATCGAGTCGCGTTGCCGCGCGTCGGCGTTGATGATCGCGTCGAGGGCCTGATGCCAGGAGGGCGCAGCGCGGGTGTCAGTGGCGAGGATGAGGACAGCTTCGCGGGCCTGAACCGCGGACAGGGACCACCGGTAGAGGTCGGCCGCGACGCACTCGGCCAGAGCGGCCGCGTGCAGCAGGCAGCGGACCGCCTGTTCGGCTGACGCCTGCCAGAACGTCGAATCCGTTGTCCCTGCAGCCGTGTTCGTGGTCAGCGCCTTGGCGCGTACCATCGCGATGTGAGGATCTTGGCAGCCGCGGATCGGCGACCAACGCGTCGCCGATGCGATGCCCGGCGCGAGGCCCTGCGGGTCGAAGACGGCGACCGGGCCACGGCGGCTGCGGGCGCGCAGAGTCGTCGTGAGATTGTCCGGCCGAGTACTCGTCGTCAGCACGGCGCCCGGAGTGTCCAGCATCATCGGGATGACGAGGTGGAGTCCCTTGCCAGCTCTGGGCGGACCAAGAATCACCATCGAGTCTTCCACGCTTGCGTAGCTGTCCACGCCGTGAGACGAACCGAGCCGGTAGCCGACGTCTTGCGGTCGGACCGCGGTCAGGGAAGGACGCAGCACTCTCGCGCGGCGGAGTAAGGCACGGCGGCCCGACGCTGCTGCCACCTGGGTACCGGATGCGCATCCCACCGGCGTCGCCCTGGAGGTGGATTCGCGACGCCAGAAAGCCAGAACCGGAATCAGCACGATCGCAGCCACTGTCGCCGTGGTGACCCAGTACCACCACGCGGGACCTACCGAGGGGCCAAAGGCCAAAGCCGGCGCGCTGGGATGCGTCAGCAGCGTGATTGGCGCGGCGGCGGTGAACGATGGCGGACCCGCGCCAGTGGCCGCGGCCGCGACGGCGGCCCCAGCAGACGGCGTCAGCCATGCGGCACTCGCAACAAGGATCCCGAGGGCGAGACCACGGTCCTCCACCATTAAGGGCTGCTTCACGTTGACTACCTCCCGCCAGACTCACAGGTCTGCGGGGTCACCATTGATCTCGCGAGTGTGCGATGGGCCGTACGTCAAGGAAGAACTGCCCACGGCACCAAGACCCTGCTGCTGCGACCACGACAACCCTATTGGCACCCGTCGTGGCGCTTAGCGCCCCACTTCGCCCAGTTGGGGCGCCCCTACCGCCCAGATGGACGCCCCCCCACCTCTGGCAGCCCGAGGACCAAGGGATCTAGAGCAACCATCCCAACCTGCTTCGCCAGACTCTCTTCTAGCAGTTTGTTCGGCTGCCCGCTCATGTGGGATGGGCAGCCTGCCGTCTCGTCTGTGGGCGCTCTGCGTCAGCGTGCACTAGGCGGACGTCGTCCCAGCGCTCCCGCGAGCGACCGCAGAATTGCCCGAGGCGTCCGCAACCAGGACCACTCCGGCTAGGCGCGCTTCACAGCGCCGGAGAGCCCATCACCTAGCCCCGGAGAAGAACCAAGAGCCCGTTCGGCTCGCTCATCCAGCAGGTGGTCGACCCGCTACACCATCTGGAACGCGACCGTGCCCGGTTTCGACTGGGACCTTCGCCTCTATCCGGACGGCACGTCGTCCGAGTTTCATGGAACCGGAGCCATTCGGCTCCGGAAAGACTAGGGGGCCATCACCATGGCAAACATCTGGCAGTTCTTCACAAACACCAGTCCTGAACAAGAGGACTCGGCGTTGGTCGAAGCTCAAGCATTCAGCCTCACCAAGGTCATAGGCCTTCTCGCCCCGGTTGTGGCAGCGGCCGGCACTTGGGCCGCGTCGCAACTCAAGAGCGTAACGTTCACGTCCGGAGAAGTGACGGCAATCATCATTGCCGTTCTGGCGGTCTGGGCGATTACGTCCGTTGCTGACGTCCTTGCCCGCAGCATGGCCACATCCGCTGAGAAGCAGGCGAACGGTCGCCTGCACATGATCACCTTTGACGAGCCCGTCGATGCGACGGCCATTAGGGACGGTGCGGATGAGGCCGTGGAAGTCGTGGCAGTTTCCGATGCGAAGCCCGCTGAGTACTTGGTGCTCCACGCGAACAACACCGTGACTTGGGAGAGTGCGCCGAGCGTCCACCTTTGACCTGCGGCAGCCTCGCGTCACTGTGGACCACGCGGACGACCGGGCGTCACGGCAGTAGTGACGCCCGCGAGGGTTACGGCGCTAAGCTCCGCGGCTCCAACACGCAAGTTACGAGCGGATTCTCCGCCAGCCCCCTTGAAGTCGGCATCGGCGCACCCCACACGATGTGAGGTGCGCCGGGCCGACTCAGGTCACGGCACAGCCCACGACTACGACGCCGGCCCCAACGACGTCGTCCGCCGGCGCACCGGCCGCGAACGGAACCGCCCTGGCGGTGCTGGCGCAGGTGCCGATCAAGGTGAACCGCCCCGGGTTCAGTGGAGAGTCTGGTGTGGTTCCTCGGCGGTCACCGGGGAGGTTGTGGGGGCAGCGTAGTAGTGCTGCTCGTACTCGGTGGGGGAGCGTCGCCGCACCAACTGTGCAGGCGCGTCCGGTTGTACCAGTCGACCCATCGGAGGACCTTTGTGCGACAGTCTTCCAATGACGCCTCAGGGTCCGCATCGCCTGACGGGAAGACTCGGCTCACCCTTGGCAACGACGGCGTGCAGGGTAGTTCCTCATCACCGACAGTCAGACCGAACCGCCGAGATCGTGAATCGCACACTGCGCCACGAGTTCCTGAACCGACCAAAGACGTGCAATAACGTTCACACCTGACGGTGGGACTGGCACGCCGCCGTGGCTCCTCGTAATCTCGCGCACGATCGCCGTGAGGTCTCCCAGTGCTCCCGCCATTTGTTGGCGAACGGCCGCGCTGCAATGACCAGTCGCCACCGCAAGCGAATGCTCCGCGTCGGCGAGGTCCAGCAACCACTGGGGCAGTTCCTCTTTGGCCACCTGTGTCCTGCGCTCGAGTCCTGCCCCGGTTCCCACGTCTTCCGCCCGTCGTGCGGCAGCCCGCGTGAGGTGGCTCAGTGCGGTCGCGTAGCTGTCGGCGCACTCTTTCTGCTTGGCCTGCTTTCGGGTCAAGTCCCAATCGGTGGTGTACGACGGTGATCCGTCGGGGTGGTTCGGTTAGCAGGTGATCGCGCCGGCGATCAGGTCGGTGGGCACCTCCTCAGGCTGGTCGTCTGTGGTGCGGGCGGTCAGGACGGCGCGGGCGTTCTTGAGGGCTTCGAGGCCGAGGTAGCGGCGTTGCTCGGCCCACTCGTCGTGCTGCTCCGCGAGGACGGCCCCGACGAGGCGGATGATCGCCTCACGGTTCGGGAAGATGCCGACGACGTCGGTGCGGCGGCGGATCTCCCGGTTGAGCCGCTCGTTCGGGTTGTTCGACCAGACCTGACGCCAGATCTCCTTCGGGAACACGGTGAACGCGAGGATGTCGGCGCGGGCCAGCTCGAGGTGCTCCGCCACGACCGGGAGCTTCTCGTACAGGCCTTCCAGGACCCGGTCGAACTGAGCGTGCACCGCGTCGGCGTCGGGCTGGTCGTACACGGAGTGCAGCAGCGCCTTGACCCAGCCCCACTGGCTCTTCGGGGTCACGCTCATGAGGTTCGCGGCGTAGTGGGTGCGGCACCGCTGCCAGGACGCGTTCGGCAGGGTCGCACCGATGGCCTCGACCAGCCCGGCGTGCGCGTCGGAGGTGACGAGGGCGACCCCGGACAAGCCGCGGGCGGTCAGGTCCCGGAAGAAGCCCAACCAGCCGGTACCGGATTCTGTTGTGGCGGTGTGGATCCCGAGGACCTCCCGGTACCCGTCGGCGTTGACGCCGGTCGCGACCATGACCGCCACCTTCACCACGCGGCCGGCCTCGCGGACCTTCATCGTGAGCGCGTCGGCCGCGAGGAACGTGTACGGCCCGTCGGACAGTGGGCGGGTGCGGAACGCGGCGACCTGCTCGTCGAGGTCCTTGGCCATCACCGACACCTGCGACTTGGACAGGCCCGTGATCCCGAGCGTTTTGACGAGCTTGTCCATCCGGCGGGTGCTGACCCCGAGGAGGTAGCAGGTCGCGACCACCGTCGTCAGCGCCGCCTCAGCGCGGCGGTGCCGCTCGAGCAGCCAGTCCGGGAAGAAGGACCCTTCGCGCAGCTTCGGGATCGCGATGTCGAGCGTGCCGGCGCGGGTGTCGAGATCACGGTGCCGGTAGCCGTTGCGCCGGTTGATGCGCTCGTCGCTGCGGGTGCCGTACTCGGCGCCGCACACGCTGTCGGCCTGCGCCGAGAGCAGGGCGTCGATGAACGTGGACAGCAGCTCCCGCATCAGGTCGGGACTGGCCTGGGCCAGCTGCTCATGCAGGAAGACGGAAGGGTCAATAATGGGCTTCGCGGTCATCGCGGTGTCCTTCTTCGAGTCGGTTGTGAGAGATCACTCGAAGGATCACAGCGGTGACCGCACCTACATCAGCAGGACACGCTCACCGGGATCGTCGTACACCACTCTGCTGGACTCAACTCTGCTTTCGCGTCCCGACGTTTGACATGAAAGTTCCGGCGAGCCCGGCCATCGCACCAATCGCCGCCCCGAGCACACCCGCGAGTGCAGGATCCATATCTCCATCATCAAGGCTAAGCGAGGCGCGCGTGGTGGATTGCGCTTGCCTGAGCCGCGCCAAGCGGTAGCGCCTGCGGTTTCGATCGCCGGCTATAGGCCGATTGCGGGGACGCGCACCGGGGTCGCCTTCTGCCCTCTTCGCGGCGTAGCACCGAGCTCGCCTCGGATGACCCAAGTCATCGCGACCGGTCATGGAGCAGGTCAAGGCAACCGGTAACCGCCTCCCTCGCGGAACAAGGCGTCTGTCGCGCCAGGCCCAGACTCCTGGGGTGGACGCGGCGGAACGGCGTGGCCCTCTGTACGGTGCGCCGACAAGTCCCCACGAACCGACGTTCGGGTAAGCCTGTCGACGGCGCTTGACGATGGGGCCACTGCGGCGGTCGAAAACGATGCCGCACAGACAGATGGATGGCTGTTACGGGTCTGCGTTAGCCCTGATCCACCGATTGGTGGGCGGCCGCGAGGGCCAAATCCTTAGCGATCCCGACCACCGTGACCGGGTGGACTGGCCTTGCGGCGTGGGCAGGCCGGCGTCCGGTGGGCTGCTGACCTTGCTTTGACCGGCGTGCTTGACGGCTTCCACCCAGGCCACGGCTTGCCCGTCCGTGCCGGGGTAGCAGCCCCGCTCGATGTAGTGAACGGCTTCCCGGCCGAGGTGGCGTGCCGTCTCCCTATCGGTGTCCGGTTCGTGCCGATCACCAGGTCGGTCGCTGGCCCGGTCACTCAAGGGGCCGGTGAGCTGGTCGGGAATGATGCGTCAGGGCTCGACGGTGGGTGGCCGAGGGTGAGGGCGTGACGGATTGCCGCGTGGCGCTGCGGTTCGGTTCTCCGTGGACTGCTCGTGGGCGGACAAGGATCGGTGACGACGGGTCAGGTCGGTGCCGGGATCGCCGTGATCCGCTTGAACGTGGACGCGATGTGTGCACCCAGGGCCACGTCGCGGTGATCCTCAGTCGTCGTCGCCGTAATTTTCGGGTGATCCGGGCGGGTACGCGCAGCAGCCGGTAGCGCAACCCTTTGGGCTCGCACGCCTTTAGTGCCTCGGGGAGGGCGGGCAGCCCCAGCCACGCGATGAGGTCGGCGGCGATGGTGGTGAGCATAGCGGTCACCAATCACAGCCCAGCACCTTCGGGCCGCATTGGCGATCCTTACAGTCCTTCCGCCGCCTGCGGTCGTCGGTCGCGCGACGCGCCTCTGGAAGCGTTTCCAGTCAGGTGGCAACCCGCGCACGACGACTCCTCGGCGATCTAGTTGACGAAGACGCCCTCTCGCGTTCGCCGGCGCAGCCACCGCGCCTCGACGCCGACCCGTTCTCGTCAGGCGGATGGCAACTTCTTGCAGACGAAAGGGCCGATCTGATCTCTGAAGAGGAACTCTTCGCCCGGCAAGTCTTCGTACATCACGGAAATCTCCTCCCAGTCGCCAGCCGCCTTGAACCTGACACTATCGCCCGTGGTCTGGATCAAATATGCGTGACACTCGCACGCCAGCGCGAACGTGTAAAACCGTCCTCGCATGGCCTCCTCGAGGAGGGCGATGGGATAGCGGATGAAGTGGCGCCCACACAGGCTCGGGACCTCGACCTTGCCGTCCGCTATTGAACTCTGCGGCAGCTGGGCTGCGCGCGACCACGCTTTCAGCGCTATGCCTTCGACCGTTGGTCGGAGCATCTCGCCCGACGCTAGTCGTCGAAAGGAGGCATGGCCGCAAGGGTGCCCGACCGGCCACGGCGCTGGCGCAAGAGAGGGCCAGAGCCGTGGCATCTCCAGATCCGTCCTCACGTCGATCGCTAGCGATGGGGTTGTGAACCGCAGCCCATGCAGGAGGAGCTCGCCAAGCACGACTGTCATCGCGTAGCCCTGCGGCAGTTCGGGCTCTGGGGCTTCTGGAATACGAACGCACAGAGGCGTTACCTGGACTGCGCTGAAACCCTCAGGTCCCTCATACCTACCGGCCCAGAACTGGCTGGCGTCAAGGGGTCGCCTGCGGTCACGATGTTCGTACAGGGCCGCGTACTCGCTCTGCGAGAGCCCGTAGCCATTTTTCCGCTCGACCTCACTGGACAGAAGCATTGCGGTGAGTGCGGTCTTCTGGACCCAGGCCCCGATCGGAGCCTGGTCTTCAACCGCAATCGTGCCCGCTTCTCCTCGGATCAGCGGGGGGAGGACTCGCTGAGCAACATCTTCGAGTCTGGCCATCCAGCCGTTGTTGCAGGAGGCACACACGTTCTTCACTGTCTGCCGAAACGGAGGTTGCACTCCCATGTAGCGCGGCACTCGGTTCAACGGTCCCGCGTGATGTTGGGCGGGCGTGGCATCCAAGCCAATCTTGCTGACCCATTGGCCGAAGACATGCTCACGGGTCAAAGGTCCCGCTGAGCCACAGAAGACACACGAAGAGGGCACAGACCCATCTTCGCTCACCGCAGGCGAAGGCCACGGCCTTCATGAGTCAGCGCTTCCTTGCGAAGGCAAACTCGTCGGTCAGGAACTGACCCAGCGGGGAGGCGCCCGCGCAGGGACGCTCCCGACGACCCCCGTCGATCTCAAGAACATTGCTCCACAGGGCGTCCGACTGGATCTCCCGCGATTCGCGTGTAAGACCAGCGTCACACCGCAGCCAGCCGACGCGACAGCCGCCTCAGACTTAGCGTCGTTGGACGCATGTGGCAGGCCGCGTCGGCGGCGAGCGGGGTCTGGCCCGGAGCCGGTCGCCGCGTGAGGTGACCCCCATGTCCGCTCCAACTCGACTTCTTTCCTTCCAGCCCGCGACGATGTCGACGGCGCAACTCGCCGCGGTGTCGTACCTGGCCCGGTACTCCGGTCGCACCCACGCGCTGTACTCGTTCCAGCTGCGAGAGTGGTTCGCCTGGTGCGAGAGCAACGGGCTCGACCCGTTGCTGGGTGTCCAGCGAGCTCATGTCGAGCTCTACATCCGCAGCTTGGGTGACAGGGGGCTGATGGACTCCTCCGTCAACACGATGATGCACGCCGTCCGCGGCTACTTCCGCTTCGCGCACATCGACGGCCTCATCACCTCCGACCCGGCCGTCTACGCCCGGCTGCCGAAGATCCACCGCGACGAGACCCGCACCCAAGGACTGGACCGGCTCGAGCTGATCCGGTTCCTGCAGGTCGCCCAGACCATCACCGTCCACCACGGGGCGCTGGCCTACCTGCTCGGTATCAACGCCCTGCGCGCATCGGAAGCGGCGGCCGTGCGGATCGAGGACTACGCCGACACGATGCGCGGCCACCGCGTCCTGCACCTGGTCGGGAAGGGCAACAAGCCCGCCACCATGCCGGTCACCGTCCCCGTGCTTCGGGCCCTGGAAGCCTGCCGTGGCCAGCGCACGATGGGGCCGCTCGTGCTCCGGCCGGTCTCCGGCAAGCCCATCGACCGACGCGACGTCTACCGGATGGTCGCCCGGATCGCGAAGACCGCCGGCATCCCGCGGCACATCAGCCCACACTCGCTACGGCACGCCGCCATCACCAACGCCCTCGACGCCGGAGTCCCGCTCCGTGACGCTCAGATCCTGGCCCGGCACGCCGACCCGAGAACCACCGAGCACTACCACCGCGCCCGAGGCAACCCCGACCGGCACGGCGTGCACTTCCTCACCGCCTACGTAGCCGGCGTCTGACTTCCGGGAGACCCCAACAGCGTCAACTCCGCCCAGATAGACGCGCCCGCCCCTCTGGCAGCCCGAGGACCAACAGAGCTAGAGCAGCGAACCCGGCAAGATCTTGGTTGCGCGGGGCGGAATCGCGGAGCTCACATCGACCATCCTCACCGCAGACGACGTGCGCGACCTCGTTGGCGCCTGCTCAAGAGCAGCGGACGCCGGGTCGATCTGATTTGTTGGACGACAGCCGGCAGTGGCGGTACCCCCACAGGCACCCAAACGTCATCCAGACACACAGGGCAGGGCACCACCGCAAACGGCTCACCTAGCGCCTTAGCGACCCTCAGCCCGTCAGACGCAGCGCCCGACAGCGCTCAGCCATCAGCCCATCGGCGCTCGACCCATTCCCGTTGTCAGTCGTCAAGAGGAGGGTTCACGGCGTAGGTAAAGAATCGCAGCCCATCCACTCCAGCCCCTTCCTTGACTAGATGGAATCTGCCAGTACTGCGCATGGCGATGTAGACGTGGGTTGATTCCCCCACATCGTCAAGACCGACTTCATATTGAAGGGAGACGTTTGTACCCCGCGCTTGCGGCATCCAATCAGAAACTCTCGCAAATGGCGGGAAATCCGTGGTGGCCACCATCCATTCAATTTCCCTCCCGCGGCCATCCCACGCCTTGCAATCGAAGGTCAAGATATCCCCGACGGCTAATCTATGCCGATTCTCTGGGACAATATCTGCCATGCAACCTGCTACGCCAAAGTGGTCCACAATGCTCTCAATCGTGGCATAGTGCTGCGCTGCGGGGCTCTTAGCCATTCTGTAGTCTGCAAGGGCCGATCTTATCATCCCGGAAATACCTTCGAGCAATGCTCTTTCATGGGCGTAGAGCGGACGTGCATGGGCAACAGTATTTCGGACGTCGGCAACGAACTGAAGGAACGATAGGCTCTGTTCCACATTTGGGAACACCTCTGCGAACTTCTCTGGATTCGCACGCAGCATTTCGATCAGGGGCTTAGTGAAGGTGAAGTCCACAAGGTTGTCGCTAATGGATACGCCGGGCCGCGCGCGAGACTCGGAAGCACGGATGCTTTCCAGTTTCCCTCTCGGTGGGGCGCCGGGGGCATCGAGCCAATCTGGGCCGAGAACTTCCAACACCAATAACCTCAACGCTTGCTCCGCGCTTTCCAAAGCGGCCATGGGCTCCATGGGCGCATGGTAGTCGATCGCGGCCTGAAACTAGGCTCGGACCCATGAGTCGACGGTCGATCACCACTCTGATCGACGACGTCGGCGGGTCCACCGCGACCGAAACGGTCACGTTCGGTCTCGACGGCAAGACCTACGAAATTGCAACCTTGACCGACACGGCGTCCACTTCCTCACCGCCTACGTCGCTGGCGCCTGACTTGCGGGTGCTGGTCCGGGCCTGTCCCGGTGGATTAAGCGATGGCCCCGAGCCTCAGTGTCCTATCCAGGCCCGAGGCGTGAGCCAGTGGGCAAAACCTGCGGCTGCAATCGACTGGATACACCCGGCAGCGGTCGCTAGCCTCATTCCGAGGCCCCGGCCGAAGTTCCAACCTCCAGAGCGGTGAGCTGGGGGCGTGCCGCAACGAAGGAGCCAGATGATCGACGACGCACGGGCGTACACCGAACTCATGGCCATCGTGCGCGAACGGCTACCCGCGCTGCATGATCAAATCGCCGACGAGGTTGCACGCGG
Source organism: Humibacillus xanthopallidus (assembly GCF_006716675.1). Lineage (GTDB taxonomy): Bacteria > Actinomycetota > Actinomycetes > Actinomycetales > Dermatophilaceae > Humibacillus > Humibacillus xanthopallidus_B. The sequence goes on from NZ_VFPM01000002.1 coordinate 153,533, forward strand.
GAAAGAGCTGCGTGGCACAGATATTGAGCGAACGGAGAGAGAGGGCCGAGATCGAATTCTTGGCGACGGGAATCTTGGCCGCATTGGTGAGGCGGATGTTTCTGTCTTCCCGTATAGCGACGAGGAGCGGCTCGACCTGCTCGTAGACGCTTTGACGACGTCAGCTCAGACGGCTCAGCGGTCTCTGGAAGCGCTAGGCGCGCTGATGACCGAGCTCTCCATTCCTTCTAGGCGAGTCAATTTCCGACGACCCGAGTCCGATGAGACCGCTGTGTTAGAAGTTCCCCTGGCTCCCGCAGACCCTGGCCACGGCGAGGACCTTGCGGCGCAGTTTGAAGTGATTCGGCGCTCTCTCCGAAAGGACCGGAACGACCGTGAACACTGACGAGTTGATTGCGCACGTAAGCGCACAAATTGGACGACTCGCGGATACGTATGAGCACGGAGCCTCCGCATCCGACCTTTACGAGGCAGCCCTGCTCGTTGTTGCCATAGCCAGTATGCGGGCCGCGGGAGCGACGTCGGTGCTGCTAACCAACGATGGGACGAGTGCCGCGAGCGAAATCTCTCTGAGGCGCTCGCCGGGCTACCTCTGGACGCCTGGTTTCACCTACGCCGTGGCTGCCTTCCCAGGGACAAGTAGAACATGTGAAGCACATCTGGGGGTGTTCGTCGTTGGCGAGTCTGGAGTGCCTCACGAGTGTGATGTTGCCGTGCTCGATGGGCGCGAAGCTGAGCGGAGCCGGCGAGGCAAAATCCACCCGCGGAAGAGTGGATTGATCGCTGCGATCGAAGCAAAGCACTATGCCGCGTCCCCGGGAATCGACATTGGCAGGGCGTTCATTGGGCTGGCATCCGAAATGGGCCACGCAAGGTCCAGTCTTGCCTTTCCGGCGCAAGGCGCCACAACCTTGATGCGACTGTTGGCCCGTCGCTCAAGCGAGTGCTTTGACTCGGCGGTACCAGGCGACGCGGCGACCGAAAGGCTCGGTGCCCACATAGAGCAGACTGTGCGGAACTGGCGAGCGAGGATCCGGTAGGCGAGCCTGGAAGGCCGCTTCAGCAACACGGAAAGAGACCCGCGTCACATCGCCGCCTATCAGCGCACCCTTTGGTCGAACTGCCTGTGCTACTGACCCTGCGCTGCGTTCCTTATAGCGCTGATCGAATAGCGGAGGCGTAGGGCCGAAGAGACGAACCAGTCGATCAACTCCTCCCGCTCATCCGTGTCTGTGATCTGGCCGCCAGATGGCCGGTAGTGCCGGATGCGGCATGACTTCTTGTCTTGCAAGGGCTCCCAAGTCAGGGGCCGGCCGAAGTGCTCCTCCAACTCGTCACGACGGGCCCTGAACCTCTCGAACTCCACCAAATTGGCCTGACTGTCTGCCGATCCGAAGTCGAGGTCGACGGAGGGTCCTGTGACCGTGAAGGCCAGGGAGTAGCGCGCGATGGACGAGCCGTACGGCAGTGTGATCCACGAACTGCCGCCCGGTGATGTCGCCTGCGTCCAGTCGGGGGCAGCCTTCTTGATGCGCGCGAGGACCTCTCGCCAGAAGGATTCGTACAACCCCCTCCGGTCCACGTACGTCCCGAGGTACTTCTGCCGGGCGTCCATGAGCTTCCCGCCATCGGGTAGGCGCCAGAACGTCCACCCGTTCACGGCTCTGCCGAGGACTTCCTTGCCGGCTCCAGAGGGGGTGTCGTAGGTCTTGCCGTCCATCTCGAGGAGTCCGTCGCTGGTCACGGTTGCGGAGCGTCCTTCGTAGTTGCCTTCCCTTGCGGTGAGGATGGTCCCGACTGGAAGGTGACCGGTGGCGACGAGGTCGCGGAGCATCACCCAGCCCGCGGCTTCCTGCTCTGTGCGTTTGATCGGATCGGGGTTGTGGCCTTCTGGTGCAGGCCAGGTCTCAGTAAATGCGGTTGTCATCGTCGCGGTTCTGTCGTCGATCCGCCCCTCATTCCAGTCCTCGGTCTTGCGGGGACCTCGGGTCATGAGCAGGGTGTCGCTGGCGTCCAGCGCCTGCCGCTTGCCCTTGGGGCCGTTCCAGGGGCCGTTCGATACCGCGGAGTTCAAAGATTGTGTCAGCAGGGTGAGGTTGCCCAGTCGGTGCACGTGGGCGTCGCGGTCGATCTGCTGTTGGAGCGTGTCGACGGGCCAGTGATCCTTCCATTTCTGCGGCAGGAGATGCTCGATCGTCATCGCCCCACGTTTGACCCGTGACCCGCTTGCAGAGGTAGCCTTCGTGTAGCCCCGGTGCCAGTCCTCGACCGCCTCCAGATAGGCACGAAGCCGCCCCTTCGGCTGTGTGTAGATCGGAGCCGAAACCAGTTCCCGTGCCAGCTCTTCATCACCGGGCCAGTACGTGCCGGGCCGGTTGAGACGGACGAGGCTGTGGCGTACCGCCTCGGCGACGCCGTGCGGCTCGACGCCGCGGAGGTCATCGATGAGGCCGGCGACCACGCGGCTGTACTCAGAGGCGGGACGACGAAGCACCGAGCGGCGCATCAGCCAACTCTCCACGTCACGCAGCGCTGCGACAGCGACGTCCGGCGGCAGAGCTCGTTCGACGTCGAACAGGCGCAGCAGTAATGGCTTGACCGCCTCGAGCTCAGCAGCCTCGGTCCGGTACAGGAAGAGCCCTACCGGGCCAAGGTCGCCCTCGGACTTGCCCGCCTCGTGCACCCACTCCTCGAACAGCGTTGCCTGTTGATGTATCGCAGCTAGCACCCCCGTCATGGGGCGTCCCGACTGTTCGTGCCAGGACTTGAAGCGCGTGAAAGTTGAGCGGGTGCTCACCTCCTCACCGGTCTGTGCGACAAGCCAGTGATTCAGGAACAAGGAGAGGCGTTCCAGGGAGTACCGCCCGATCCGGACTTCCTTGGTCCAGAACGACTTCTCCAGCTCCTGCCAGTGCTCGCGGAACGCAGCATCGGCGCTGCCTCCTTCCCGGACGATCTGCTGAAACACGTAGTTCTTCACCAGGTCCGCGGCGGTCAGCGGCGTCCCACGTGCGTTGAGCGTCTCGAAGATCTCCTGCGACGGCTCATGCTCAGCGAGTGCGATGACCACAAGCTGCAGCCCTTGGCTCAGCGTCGCCACAAGCGCCCCAGCCCGTGCGGGTGCGACAGGAGAGCCGAGCCACTCGCGCACCTGCTCGGAAAAGTACTGGTGCGCCTGAACGATCCTCGACTGTGGAAGCCCGGAGTAGTCGATCGGAGGTTCCGCAGTCATCACAGCGACGAACCCGGCCCGGTCATCGTTCTCGTGCTGAAGCTTCAACACCCCAGACTCATCCAACCCGAACGCTGGCGGGTTGTGCGTCAGCATCGTCAGCTGCTGCGAGAACTGCGTGTGCTCGGCGGCCTCAAGCTCCGCCGCCGCAGCATCGATGAGGATCTGCAACGTTGTAAGTCGCTGTTGACCATCGATGAGGCTATGACTCGCGAGCGACCCCATCCCCGCCGAACTTGACTGAGTCACAACCGCCCCGAGGAAATGCGGGCTCGAGACTCCCTCAAGCCGCCGCTCCGCGACGCGGCAGATGTCACGCCACAGCGGCTCCCACTGGACCTCCGCCGTCCACACGTACCGGCGCTGGAACACCGGGACCACCATGTGCTGGGGCATGGAAAAGATCTCCAGCGGGGTTCGGACATCAGTCTGCATAAAATGCGCTCCTCTCGGCGCGTCGACACTACAGACGCTGGAGACCCGCGGACGCTTATCGAGCACAAGGGTTTGACCCCTGGCGCCGCCCAAAGCCAGACAAGGTCCGACGTCACGTTCTCGGTCGCATCGCTGTCTGCAGCAGACTGCTCGAAATCGGAGTGGACGCGCGCGCCCTCGAAGGCGCAACCACAGATGCCGGTAGGCATTGGATACCCCGAGCGGATCCTCGGCCGCCAGGGATCTGCTCACACCGCTGAGTCAAGCCACCCGGTGTGCCGTGGTTCTCTTGTCACGACGGCGCAGCCCCCGCACCTGCGGGTCCGGGACGGGGGTGAGGTACGTTCCCGCCATGCCGAAATACCCCAGGATCCGAGAGCAGCACATCGCCGTGTTCGGGGAAAGTGGCTCCGGGAAGACCGTGCTGGTGTCCTCCTTCTTCGGACCGACGCAGGAGGGTTCGTACTCGAACGACCTGTGGGACCTCGTCGCGGACGACACGGGCCAGGGCAACCGGCTGTCCCAGAACTATCTCGGCATGAGAGATCGGGCGACAGCCCCGATGCCGACTCGGTTCGCGGCAACGACCTACTACTTCTCGGTCAAGCTCAAGGGTGGAGACAACCCCGCAGGGAAGAGGCGTCCGTTCGACGCTTTGCGGATCGCATGGCACGACTACCCCGGGGAATGGTTCGAAGAGTCTCCGAGTAGCGAGGAGGAGGCTCATCGACGTGTCGATACGTTCCGGTCCCTACTGAGGTCGGACGTGGCGCTCTTCCTGGTCGATGGGCAGAAGCTGCTGGACTACAAGGGGGAGGAGGAGCGGTACCTCAAGTCGCTTCTGACGAACTTCCGCCAAAGCCTGCTGCGACTCAGGGAAGACTTGCTAGCCGACGAAGACCGCCTCGTCGAGTTCCCGCGCATCTGGGTGCTGGCACTCTCGAAGACCGATCTGTTCCCAGACTGGGACATCTACTCGTTCCGCGACCTCGTCATCGGCAAGGCCGCAGAGCACATCGAGGCCCTGCGCGCGACGCTCCAAGACCTAGTGGACACCCCTGAAGCCCTGTCCGTCGGCGAAGACCTCATGTTGCTCTCCTCCGCCAAGTTCGAACTATCCTCCAGCGCCCCCGAGCCGGTGGAGATCGATGTGACCCAGCGGGTCGGACTCGACCTCATCCTGCCCGTGGCCTCGATGCTCCCACTTGAGCGCCGAGTCCAGTGGAACGAGCGGATGGAGATCCCCAGAAAGGTACTGGAGACCCTGGCGGACGGCGCGGAGACCTTGGCCGTGGCCCTGACAGCCGGTAAGTCGATCGGCGTCGACAAGCTAGTGGCCAGGATCCCGGTGGTTGGGCCTCTCGCAAGCAGGGCCGCGCTTCCCGCTCTGATTGCGAGCGCCAAGATGGGTGGAATGCAACTCAAGCAGATGAACGCTCAAGCGCGAGAGAACCACGACTACCTGACTGCCACGCTCACGCAGTTCAAGTTGGACCTCGACCAAGGCGCTTTGGACAAGCTGCTCATCCGGAGCCCCAAGTGAGCCCTGACCAGGATCCACCCGAGGGGCTCATCTGGGCCACCAGAGGGCGTTCTTGGGGATTCCGGTTCCTCCTCGACGGGGGGCTATCCGACCCCCTCCTCGCCTACGAACGGGCCTTCGCGAACCTTGAGGACGAGCCAACGACCTGCCGCCGCACCGCCCACAAGGTCGCGCTGCGCTTTCCCGACCCATTGGGCCGCACAGATGCCGCAGGTCGCGTCATCCCACACGAATTCGTCGTTCTCGGGGATTTGGCCAAGGAGATTCAGTCAGTCGAAGACGGCCTACAACAGGTCTGGCCTCATGTCGCCGGGACCTATGCCCGGATCTGGTATTGCCTTGGATCCACCCGCCCTTGCTGACCTCCGCTTCGACACCTAGGTCCAGGTAGAGGCTCTCGGCCTATCGGCTAGGACCGCTGCCCACGGCAAGAACAAAGACACCCCGAAACGCATTTGCGGCCTCACCACGTCGGACCGGGGCGACAGACTGCGTCACTTCGGCCGCAAGTTAACCTCCTTCGGGGAGGTGGCACTCCACCGAGCCGATACGCCCCTACGATCGCCTCATGGCCCAACAACGGATCACCACTCTGGTTGACGACATCGACGGCACGGATGCAGCCGAGACGATCACGTTCGCCCTCGACGGCAAGTCCTACGAGATTGACCTATCTGAGAAGAACGCGAAGGCGCTCCGCCAGACCCTTAAGCACTGGACCGAGCGAGCTCGAACCTCAGGCCGGCCCGCGCGCACCCGGCAGCGGATCGCAGCCGTGGGCGACTCCCGCAACGCGGAGATCCGCGCCTGGGCACACAGCAACGGCCATGACGTGCCCGCCCGTGGACGTATCCCGCAGCGGGTTGTTTCCGCGTTCGACGCAGCCCACTAGAGACGCGCAATGCCAGAGAGCGCCCGACCCACGCGGTCTGGGCGCTCCGGCCTTCTGGGGCCGGCGCAGGGATCTGGAATGGCGAGCGCCGTCGTGCGCGGGCCACTCGTGATGTGCCGTGACTGTGGTGCGTCAGTCCGAAAGGGCGGGGGTTGGGCGGAAGTAACCGCGACGGAAGAAGCTGCTGATCCGCTTACCTCGGCAGCCGTCACTGATCGATGCTCATTCGTGCGTTGGTGTCGAAAAGGTGAAGCTCGTTGTCGGTTGCGATGTGGCGGACAACGAAGGATCTCTGGCCGACGCGCCAGAGGCCCTCGCCCTTTTGCAGTTCGGGAAGCTGGGCGTGTTCAGCGCTGGAGAGGCCGAGTTCCCTGGTTGTGTGCGGTGACTCGCTGACTTCCTGCTGGTAGATGATCTTGGTGGAGCAGTCACCGAGGAGCCCGCGCGCGAGGGCGCGAGACTCGGACCCGACGTCGCCGACGGCATCCAGGTCGGAGAGCCGATGGACGATGAGCAGGTTTGCGATGCCAAGGCCGCGGGAGAGTTTCCACTGCGACTGCATGCGGGCGAGGAGCGCAGGCTGGCGCATGAGGCGCCATGCTTCGTCGTAGATCACCCAGCGTTGTCCGCCCTCGCTGGAGGCGAGGGCGGACTCCATCCACGCGGAAGCGCAGGTCATGACCATGGCGATGAGCTGGTCGGAGCCTTGGATCCCGGAGAGGTCGAGGGTGACCATCGGGCGTGTCGGGTCGAAGGACACGGTCGAGGGTCCGTCGAAGAGCCCGGCGAGGTCGCCGGCGACGAGGCGCCGGAGGGCGTGGCCGAGGTCGCGTCCGTCCCGCGTGAGCTCGGCAACCGTGGCTCCCGTCATCGACGTCGTCGGCGACAGGAGCGCATCGACGACCGCCGGCAGCGTGGGCGTATCGCAGGCTTGGACCGCATGTATCAGGGCCGCGTCAAGGGCGGTGTGCTCCACGGCGACGAGGGCTCGCCCGAGCGCCGACTCGCCGAGTGATCCGACGAGCACGCGTCGACGGGTGCTTAGCACAGCCCTCCACTGCTCGTCGGTGAGCGTCGAGTCGCGCGGACCTGGGTCGAGCGGGTTGAGGCGGTTGTCGGAGCCGCCGCCGAGCCGGATGGCCGTGCCGCCGACGGCTTCGGCGACGACTGTCCATTCGCCCTTGGGGTCGCCGGGGACGTAGACACGGCGCCCGAAGGCGATCGACCGCGTGGCGATCGACTTGGCGAGGCAGGATTTGCCTTTGCCGACGACGCCGGCGAGGAGGCAGTTCGGGTTCGTCAGGATGCCTTGCTGGTAGAGGACCCATGGGTCGAAGCAGAACCCGCCGCCCGACCAGGCATCTTGGCCGACGTAGACACCAGCGCTGCCCAGCCCGGCTTCGGCGAGGAAGGGGTAGGCGCCGGCCATGACGTCCGAGGTGGCCCGGTGCGCCGGCAGCCCCAGCCGCCGAAGGGACCGCAGTGCCTCAGGCCCCGACTCACCTCCCGGCGGCAGGTAGCTGCCCGACTCGGGAGCCTCCCGGCCCACAGCCGACTCAGGCGCGCATGGCCTCCGGTCCTGACGGCCATGCGATCCGCGCCCCCTACTGTGACGTGCACGCTGACCGGCTGGCGCGTAGAACGTCGGCCCACCATCGCCCTTGTTGAGCTTCACCATCAGTTGACCTTCCTCGCGAGGGGGAGCGCGGCCGCGACGAACGCACGGGCCTGCTGCCCGTAGAGCCGTCGGGTTTCGCAGCCGGACTGGATCGCAGCCCGGCTCACCTCGGCGACGGCCGCCTCGAGGTCCGCTCCCGTCGCCGCTGTGACGGCGATCAGGCCGGTGAACCGGATGTCGGCGTGCCCGGCGATGAGGGCACGCTCGCGGTCGAGGACGTCGCTGGCTTCGACGCTGTCCGAGAGGTCGGCCAGGGCCCCGATGCGGGCCTTCTGCGCGGCCTCGGTGGCGTATTCGACCTTGGCCTTGCGGATCTCGCGGATCGCCTCGTCGGCGGGGACGGGTTCGGCGGTGATGGAGATCGTCTTGCGGATCCCGGGCTGGAAGACGAGCGCATGCAGGAAGAAGGGTGGTGCGTCGATGCGGGGCCATTCGCTGATCCACAGAACGGCGGAGTGGGCATTGTCGTGACGCAGATGGTCCCATTCCTCGTCGACCGCCATCGGGCCTGCGGACTCCAGCCGGCACGGGACGAAGCGTTCCTTGTCAAAGCCGGGCTCGTACGCCTGGCGCAGGGTGGCGGCGAGATCGGCCTCGCCGAGCCACGACACGAGGCGGAGGTCCGCGGCGCGCAGGCTCGCCTCGAACGAGGTCATCTCCTGGCGCAGGCACGCGACTGCGCCGGCGAGACCCCGTCCCGACTGCCGGATGTGGGTGCGGGCAGCGCGCAGGTCGAGGGAGATCGCGACGAGGGTCCGGTGGGTCGACGCGGCAGGAGCGGCGGTCTTCATCAGCGCCTCGTACTCGCGCACGGCCCACTGGTCGCGGCTCTTGACCCCGTGAGTGTCCCACCAGCCGGTGATGCCGCGCCCGGCGTCGGGCAGCGAGATCTCGAGCACCTGCACCCGGGTCCCGGTCCCCCTGTGCGCAAGCCCTGCCAACGCTCGTCCCCAGCCGTGAACTCGCCGCGCCTGCTCCTCGGGGGCGAGGAGCACGTATGCCGGGTGGCTGACGACCGCGGCCACGGTGAGGCTCTGGGCGTGCGGTTCATGCAGCACTGCGGTGCCGCTCTTCTCGTCGACGAGGAACCGCATCGCGGCCGCGTCCCCTGGCAGGGCGAGTGTCCCTGCTGGGCGTGGCTTCGCGGGACGGGCCCGCCACTTCGTCTGCCCCGACGCTCGGCGCAGGCCAAAGTGGGCCGCGGTCGGCAGCGCTTCGATCGCAGGCCGTCCGCCCCGCCTGACGAACGCGAGAGCAACCAAGGCTCCCCAGATCGGTGCAGTCGCGATCGCGCCGAGGGTGCTGGCGACGAACATCGCCGGGATCAGCACGAGGGCGGCGATAGCGATGCAGGCAACCCGGGACGCGGACAGTCCGAGGAGCAGTCCGCGGCGAGGGAGCCGGGCGAACCGGACAGTGAAGGGGGTTGTCGTGTCGATCATGATTGGCTCCCGCCGCTGCTGGTCGGTGGCTGCTTCGGCGGCACCGAAGATGCGGGGCGCATGACAGACGCTGGCGGCCCACTCGACCTGCCTGTGCTGGTGGTGGCTGTGTCGGCCGCATAGCCCCCACCGGGCGCCGTCGGCGCGTTGGTCCCCCCGGTTGCCGCGTCACCTCCCGCGGCGGACTGGGCCGCCGATGAAACCGTGTTGACCGCTCCCTTCAACCCGGACGCGGTCGCCGCGGCGGCGCCGATGACCGGGACGGCCGCGGAGGTGGCGGCTGCGGCGCCACCGGAAGCCGCGGCCGCCCCAGCCGGCTTTGATACGCCGGCACCACCCCCGGCACCCGTCCCAGCTCCGGCTCCGGCCGGCAACCCCGCCGGAGCCGGCCAGCCTGCGAAGGCAGGCCGCTGCGGCGACGGCGGTGTTGTGGCCCCACCACCGCGGCCTCCGCCCGATCCGCCTCGGGGACCGAATCCGGCGCTGAGGGCTCGTGCCTGGCCTTGGAGTGCGGCGACCTTCTGGGGGCCGGAGATCACCGACTGCGCACCTGCTCCGCTCTGTCGCGCGACGGAGTGAGCGGCATACAGGCTGTCACCGGCGAAGTGGAACATCCGGATCGCTGCCCACGGGGCGAGCCCGCCGAGCAGGAGGATGAGGGAACCACCGATGAGCTGCGTGGCCGTCTGCCCATCGCCGGTGCCGGACTGGCCAGCGCCGTTGAGGATGGAGATTCCCAGGCTGAGAATGATGACGAGCAGCAGCTTCGAGGCGATCATGGCGGCCGTGAACTCGATCCATTTACGGACCCAGCCGCGGGTGAAGTCCGCGGTCGCGCCGGCGAAGGCGAGCGGGGCTAAGACGGCGGCGAGCAGAATCATCAGCTTGCGGATCATCATCGCCGCCCACACGACGACCACCGAGGCGAGCACGACGAGCGAGACCAGGATGACGATGGCCGGATTCGTCAGCCCCGCGAGGTTCGCGAACGCGAACTTCGCGCCGAGGCCGTCGAGGCTGGTACCCAACGTGAACTGGATCACGCCGTTGCTGAGCGCATCGACCGCCCCAAGCAGCAGCCGGGTCGTGGCGATCGCGAACGCCGACCCGAAGAAGCTGATCAGCAGCCCGCTGAAGGCGCGCCCGAGCATGGGCGGATGGCCGCGCAGGCTGGCTGCGATGAGCTGGATGAGGAAGAGTCCGACGCAGAGGACGGCCGCTATCGCCCCGGTCATCGTCATCTCGCGGAGCAGCTGCGGCGACTGCAGGTCGAGGGTCGTGGCGTCGTTGATCTGGGCCCAGAGCCAGGTGGTGGCGTTGTTGGCGGCCGAGCTGAAGAACCCAGCGATGGTGCTGAACGGGTCGGTGAACTGGTTCGCCGTCGCGGTGGCTTCCGCCGCGTTGACCGGCAGGCAGATGGGGTTGAGGCGTTCGATTCCTTCGCAGGGCATGTCAGCTCACCTGGATCGCTGTGTAGGAGATGACCGCGACGAATCCCCACGTGGGGCGGGTCGGCGGGCCTTCGAGGTTGAGGGAGACCGCGACACTGAACTTCGCTGTCCGCCGTTCGCCGTCAACGGTCGTGTGGCGCACGACCGTCGCGGTGACTTCGCGTCCCGTGATGCCGGGATCGCTGATCCGCCCGGACGCGACGGCGTTGGTCCACGCAATCGGCTCTTCGACCCGCTCGATCGTCACGGTCGTGTAGCCGTGCTGGAGGCTGAGAGCCTCCCACTCCGTATCGGTGGGAATGGGGGCGACCGTGTCGGCGGCGTCGGTGACCGAGAAGACGGCGTAGCGGTCACGAAAATCGGGAGGGATCAGACCGACCACGAGCGGCTCTCTGGTCACAGCGGATTCGGCTTGCACCCACCGAAGGTGCGCGGAGCGGGGCGTCCGGAAGTCGTGGCTCAGCAGGCGCCGAACAAACTCGGCCGCGTAGAGGTCCGGCTGCTGCGCAGCCTCCCCAGCGATCGTGGCAGCTCTCGGGCCTGGTGCCACGGCAGGCAGGGAGCGGAGGCGCTGGACTTGGTATGCCGCCGGGTCACCCGCCGCCGCGTCTGCTGGCATTGTCTGCTGGGCCGGCCGGCCATCAGTCGCACGCTCCGGTCGGGCTGCGGCCGGCGCAGGTGACGCGGTCGGCGCGGATGTCCGAGTCGTGTACAGGACGAGCACGGCCACGATGACAAGCGCCGCCGCGACGGCGAACGTAGGCCACTTGAAGCGGGACCGGAGGCGCGAGCTGAACGTGCTCATTGGACCGCGGAGCCAGCGGCGTTGAAGAAGTTGACCAGCGCGTTCGCTGCGCCGATCAGCATCGCCGCGGCGACGGAGACCAGGATACCGGTCTTGCCGCGCCCGGCGACGTGCGGGTTCGACGAGTGGGACCCGATAGCCCACGCGATCGCCGACATCGCAACACCCGCGACAGCAGCAACGAGTCCGATGGTGAGAAGGCCACCGACGATTCGCTCGAGGGCGGCGATGCCAGGCAGGCCGGTCGTGTTGGGGCTCACGTCCACGGGAAGCGCAAGCAGGAATGATGCAGCCATGAGAGTGCCTTTCGCAGCTGAGCGCGAGCCGGATGTCCGCGCCGTGATTGCCGTAGCGGTCTTCCGGGGCACCATCGGGCACTTCGGCGGGACCCACGGGCAGGCGTCAAGAAATGTGCCGGAGTCCCGCCAGGCCATCGGAGATGAAGGGCTTGAGGGAGACGACGCGTACAACGTCGCCAGTCCTGGGTGCGTGCACGACGAGGCCCTGGCCGATGTACATGCCGACGTGGCCAGGTGCAGCCATGGTGCCGAGCGCCCCAGGAATCATGACGAGATCGCCGGGCTGTAGGGATGCAAGCGTCGTGGGCGCTCCGGCACGCAGCTGTTGACTGACCACCCGACCGATTCGCACGCCCCCGCGGATCCAAGCCTGCTGGGTCAGTCCGGAGCAGTCGTACCCGCCGGGGCCGTTGCCGCCCCACACGTAGGGCTTGCCGAGCTGCGCGAGTGCAAACGTCACCGCGAGTCGACCGGCCGGGCTGGTGCCCTGCGGGATCGCGTATTCCGCAGGGAGCCCGTGGGTGCCTGCCGATGCCGTCTGGACTATTGGAACGCCAGCGTCCCCACAGTCCAGCGTGATCGTGGAGCCCTTGATCGCCGCGACAATCCCCACGGCGCGGTCCGCCTGACGCCAGTAGTTCTCCCCGACCATGCTCGACCCATGGTTTCCGACCGTCGGCCGCCCGGTGAAGGCAGACCGCTGCACCATCTGCGCGGCATACCAGGGTGTCATCTCCTGCCAGCCCGGCACCCGGAGCAGTGCATCGAGGAACAGGTGTGTCGATTCGGTCGGGCTCATCCGCTGGGCCGCTGTTCCCCAAGACGGCCGCTGTTGGAAGAGCCCCAGCGAGTCGTGGTCGTAGCCGACGCCCTCGTTCGGGTAGGCCGCGCCTGAGGGGTCGTTCGGGTTTGTTAGGACGCGGAGACCCGACTCGGCCAGTGCCACCATGACCGCGATGAACGCCGCCCGCTCACCGCCGCGTTGGGTCGCGACGGCGACGACGGTCCGCGCATTCTGGGCCTGCGACGCGGTGAGGCCCGAGACGGAGCCACTGGACACGCACGACGGCGCCCTCGTCTGTGCAGTAGAGCCGACAGCCCCGACGGTCACGAGGCCGAGCGTCCCAGCCAGCCCAATGAAGCCGACGAGACCGACGGCGGCAATGCGTTGCAGCGACATGAGCGCGTCACCGGCTTGCGGGGTCACCATCAGTTCGGGTTGCCGGGTCGTGCCCCGCGGGCCCAGTCTTGTAGTTCGTACCGAGGAGGTGTGTCCATGGCATGGCGGCGTGTACGCAAGCCCTCCCCGCAACCGGCGCGCACGCCGGCTGCCCATCAGGCGCGAGCGTTGGCGCTCGGGCTCGCCGGTCTGGCACCGCTGCCATCCGTAGACCCCATGGCCATCGGGCTCGTCCTCGAGCCAGAGGAGACGGCCTACCAGGTCGCCGTGGCCTGGGTGAGCCACCGAGCAGGTGACGGCTGGTCCCAGCCGTCGCAGTCGCGCGTCGTCGTGACCGACCGCCGCCTCATGGTCGGTATGCCGCTGGGCGGGCTTAGTTCGCTGTGGTGGGGTTCGCTCGTGGGCTTCCACCCGGACCTTGCCCGATCGTCCGTCATCCTCGACTTGGGAGATGGGTACCCGCGCTGGTTGTCTGGGCCGGATGTCGCATCTGTGGCGGTCGTGGGTGTCGCGCGGCTCTACGGCGTCACGGCTCTGGCCGAGCACGCCGCGCTTGAACCGCTGCGAGACCGGGCCGGTTGAGCGCGAAGCACTTTCACCTGTCGACGGGCGTACTGACGCTGCTCGCGGGTCATGGCGCGACGGTCGACGTAGAGGCGAAGCAGGCCGGGCCAGCCTGAAGGCGAGCCGGCCAGAAGACGGTGGACGGCACGCCGCTGGGAGGGTGAGAAACCCAGCTGCTCGAGCATGCGCTTGGTGCTGGCGCGGGAGTTGCCGCCGGCGATTTTCGCGGTGACGGTCTGCAACGGGTCAGCGGCGCCGCGGGCGCGGGCGGCCTCGATGCGTGAGATGAAGAGGTCGAAGACCGCCGCGAGCTTCATGGCCTCGATGTCGTCCTCATCCAGGTCGAGCTCGTCGATGGCCCAGTCCTCGAAGCCATCCGGGGTCATGACGCAGCCTCGATCGGATCGATGTCGGTGAAGACGACCGGATCGCCGGGGGAGACGTGAGTCAGCCCGTGCAGCGCGTCACTCTGCGCTGCCCGCGCCGAGCCTGACGCCCCCCGTGTGGCGATACCCCGCAGTTTGATGAAGAGCACCATCGGCGTGAGGCCCCTTGCTTCGTCCTCGTGGCCGATGAGCCACTCCATCGCAGCCAAGAGCTCGCTGGTGGCGTGCTCTGCGGTGACCGGAATCGATGACGACGATCCCAGAGGGGTCACGAGGCACAACCCCCGGGTGCAGATGTTCTCTCGGACCGTGAACCACAGCGCCTCGAACTCTGGTGAGGGCTGGGCCAACGAGGTGCACATCGCAAGGGCTTCTGCGACGAGTTGACCCCTGATCTCGTTCTGCTTCATTGCGAGGCTCCTTGCTTTGCCGGCCGGCCCTTCGCGGTGCCGGGTCTTGGGTCGTTTGTCCTCCACCTGGGCGGGCCCTGCATCACCAGGACCAGCGTCTGTGGATCACCACTAATGCCGCGGCAGTTATCCACAGCGATCACTTGGAGGAGGGCGGATTTCCCCGCAGCGGCACAAACTGGGGTTTCCAGATCGTTCTCGACCGGGGGTTCGACGTGAGCAGACATCGACGCATGCGCATGGACTGCGTGGCATCACCAGTGGGCCGACCCAGCGCAACCGGCTGCGTCAGATGTTGCGGTGACCACGCGAGGACGCGGGCCTTGCTGCGTGGCAGTAAGGTTCGCGGCGACTGGTGGCTCATGCCTCTCAGTCAGCCAGCCGGGCGGGGGCGACGCCATGAACGCGCGGTGCACCCGCAATGCACTCGGGGCGCGCTGCCTCATCACCGCTGCCTCGGGGGCGAGCAGTCGTGAGCGTTGTTGTCGCAGAGTGGCGCCCGGTCGAGGCATGCCTGTTGCAGCAGGCCCTGCGACTGACCAACGAGGCGTTCGCGGCACGTCTAGGGTCCGCCGCCCGGACGATTGCAAAATGGCACGCCAACCCGGCCATGAGGTTGACCCTCGATATGCAGCAGGCCCTCGACACAATGCTCGAGCGCGCCACCGAGGAGCAGCGGCTGCGCTTCACGCGGCTCGTGGCGCCACCATGGGAGAAGCAACCCGAACACCGTGAGCCCTGGCGGCGACGACTCAACGCTGACGGAGACGTCGCGTCCGCCCTCGACTGCCTCGACGGCATACGACAAGAGCCTCCTGGCACGACACGTCGCGACGTCGAAGAATTGCTTTGTGACGGTGGCGCGGAACGACTCCAAGCGCGCGTGCGCGCCCGGGGAAGTCTGGACAGAGCCGTGGTCGCTGACATCGTCCGGCACTTCTACAGCACGTCGCCAGCGGGCTTCGGCACGGTGGTACTCACGTTGCCCGGCATTCGAGAAGCAACGACACTGGTCGCTCGTGACGCCTGGCTGGACCCGCGGCTCGACCTCGAGTCGGGCAGCCAAGGCTTCCAGCTCGTCCACGAGCTGCCCAGCGTGGAGGTGCCCAAGACACCAAGCCTGATCCAGGCGGCGACGCTACGACTCGCCGAGATCCTTCTTGCCAGAACGAGATTCGTTGACGCGCCCGTCTATCGGATGGTGCGGAGGCCTGGGGAGGGCGGCGTGGTTGGCGCACAGTTTGCGCTCGACACGTTCGCGCGGTACGGCCTCACGTGGAATCTGCTCGAGGCTGAAGTGTGCGATCTGGCACTGGGGCTGCGTGACAACCTCCCCCTCCGTGAGCTCCTGCTGCCCTCGGCGACGGCCGTGCTCGAGCCGGCATCGCGGATCTGCGTCGGTGGCGCGCAGGCCCTATGCGCCTTCGCTCGGCCCCCTGAGGGCGACGCGCCGGCGGACTACTTGCTCCTCGTCCAGGAACGCAGCCCGCAGGTGGTCAACGCAACGGGACGATTGGCTGCGATCCCGAAGTGCTTCCATCAACCCATCAACGACGCCACCCGGGACCTGGGGCTTGGGCGCACGATGATGCGGGAGCTCGAGGAGGAGCTCTTCGGCCGCGACGAGCTTGATGCCGGCAGGGGAGGCAACACAATCGCCGACCCGATGCATCCGAGTCGGCTCAGCCCACCAATGCGCTGGCTGGTCGGCTCGCATCGATGGGGCATGGAGGGCACTGGCTTCGGCTTCAACCTCACAACCGGCAACTACGAGTACGCAGCCCTCATCGCCGTCCACGACGAAGACTTCTGGAACCGCTTCGGCGGCGTAATCGAAACGAACTGGGAGTCCTCAAGGCTGCGCACACTCTCAAGCCGCGACGGCCCCGGGATCGCGGCCGTCATGCGCGAGCCCGGCTGGTCCGACGAGGGGCTCGTCGCGTTCGCATTAGGGTTGAAGCGACTGGCCGAGCTGGACCCCGAGCGGGTTGTCCTCCCGCCCTTCGAGATCGGAGTTGAGACGTGAGCATCGCCGCTGGCAACGCGTTTGAGGACGGCAGTCCCTACCGGGGCTGGATCGTCGGGAACTTCATTGAGCCAGCGGACAACGTGCGCAACTCCTCGGACGTGGAGATCAAGTGGGGAGTCCACAAGGCCGGCGAGGAACGGGCGGAGTGGACCACGGGCGAGACCAGGACGTCGATCATGTTTCTCATCTCGGGTCACTTCGTGCAGAAACTGCCCGACCGCGAGGTCGAGCTGGCGAAGCCGGGCGACTACGTGATGTGGGGACCAGGGGTCCTCCACGCGTGGCAGGCACTCGAGGACTCCACGATGTTGACCGTCCGCTGGGGTGCTAGTTAGGAGTCGTCCTCGGCGAACGCCGAAGCCCTTACCACTTGCCGAATGACGTCGCTCTCGGCTTGACCAGGGCGAGATCGAGTGTGGAAGCGAGGTCGCAGGAGCGACCCGCCTGTGCTTTCTCGGCGGCTTCGGTGGCGAGGAGGTCGGCAGCCGTGTTCATGGGGGACGCGTTCGATGGGTCGTGGCCCGGGACCTTCAAGAACGTCACTGACCCAGCGCGGGAGTCGAGCTCCCGCCAGATGGCAACGATGATGTCGGCGTTGGCTACAGGCTGCTTCTTGGAGTTGCGCATCCCGTTGCGCTCCCAGTTGGCCCGCCAGGTCGTCGAGCAGTCGCGGGCATAGGTCGAGTCGATCTGAATGATGAAGCGCTCGACTTCAGGGTGGTCGCGCAGTGCGCTGAGCACAGCGTTGAGCTCAGCGACGTTGTGGGTGCCATGCGCCTGTCCCGAGGCGTGATAGTTGCCGTGCTCGTCGCCCATGCCCACCCCGCGGGGCCCGGATTTCCAATGCATGCCCCGTCGGTTCCGACAGTCAGCGCTTCGGCGGGCATGCAGGGCTCCTTCTCGCGGCGATGCTGCATGAGACCTCTACAGGCGTGTCTCGGCTCCAGAGCGTAGGCGCGACCAAGGACACGCCATGACCGACGGGGTTCTCGGGTGATTCTCGCCTTCCGGAACCTCTTGGCAGTCCTCGCCATTTTGCCGAGGGCACGCCCGACACCCCAACGGCCGCTGTGGACCAGCGTCACCCCGCCTGAGGGCGTCGCGAGCTACCCGCGTTTCGTCGATGGGGGGTCAGCTCGGGTCCGAGGAGCAGGGCGGCCCGAGCACGCCCAGAGGTTTGCACCAGTTCGGCTACAGCGGCGCTGAGCACCTCGTTGGCCGCGTCGAGCTTGGTTTGAACCCGATCTCGCGCTCGAGCAGCGAGCTCGACTGCTCTCAGGGCCTCAGTCTCGAGGCGCTGGGCATCCTGGAGCCGCTTGCGAGCGGCAGGATCAACTGGGAGTGGGCACATCGTCTACCTCCGGGGCTCAGGTTGTGATCGTCGCGAGGACGTTTCGTTTGGGACACCATTGGCAACTCATCGAACAGTTGTTCGACACGATGCCACAATGGGGCGATGGCAGGCGGGATGGGACGTGGGCGCGGCGTTCCGCTGTGGGACCGTCCCGTGGCCACGCCAGGACTCGCCTCCACAACGCCGAAGCACGCTCGCCGTCACTGTTGGGTGGAAGGACCCCCGGACAACCCGGGTCCCTGGCCGGGCGTCGTCGTCGAATGGCGCCACGATCCGAGCGACGCAGAGTGGTCCGCGCTTGTCGTCTACGTGGTCTCGGATGCCGTGAGCTCGACCACGGTGCACACCTGGTTGTCCGCGCGCTTCCTACGGCCAGCTGACGTGACCTGACCGAACGCCCCCTGGGGACGCCGCGCTAGGGCCGCTGCCGGGGCCGATCCCAGACACCACAACACTCGCTCTACACGTCTGGCACCCGCTCCGCGGGTGGACCGGTGGTGCCCCCGCGCCGCCCGTGACCGGTCCATGACGATGTCCATCAGACGGATGACGCCGGGAGCGGGGTACCGCTACCTGATGTCCTCCGTTGCCCGGATGGACCAGGCCGGCCCCGCGGCCGGGCTTCAGGCGTACTACGCCGCCAACGGCACCCCGCCCGGCTGGTTCCTCGGCGCTGGCCTCGCCGGCCTCAACAACGGCCAAGGCGTCCAGGCGGGCTCGGTCGTCACGGAGGAGCACCTGTGGCGGATGCTCGGCATGCTGCAGGACCCCGTGACCGGCGAGCAGCTCGGTCAGGCCCCTCCGACCCATCGTGCACAGGACGTCGACGACCTCGGCCGGCCGAAGAAGGCGCCGCAGACCGTCGCCGGATTCGACCTGACCTTCTCCGCGCCGAAGTCCGTCTCCGTCGCGTGGGCGCTCGCCGACGACCCCACCCGCGCCCGGATTTACGGCGCGCATCGCCGTGCGCTCGAGGCGGTCATTGGCTACGGCGAGAGCCAGGTCTTCGCCACCCGGATGGGCAAGGGCGGCGTGATCCAGGAGGACATCCGCGGCATCGTCGCGACCGCGTTCGACCACTGGGACTCCCGCGCGGGCGACCCCCAGCTCCACACCCACGTTGTGGTCCTCAACCGGGTCCAGGCCGTCGCCGACGGCGCGTGGCGCACGCTCGACTCGAAGGCGCTCTACCGCGCCGCGGTCGGCATGTCCGAGCTGTACAACGGCGTCCTCGCCGACGAGCTGACCGCCGAACTCGGCTGGGGCTGGACGCCTGAGCAGCGTCGCCGGTCGGCCGAACCGAAGTGGGAGGTCGACGGCGTGCCGCAGCCGCTGCGGGAGCACTTCTCCCAGCGCTCGAACGCGATCGAGACCGCCAAGGACGACCTCGTCGCCGCGTTCGCCAGGTCCCACGGGCGGCAACCTACTGCACGCGAAGTCATCAAGCTGCGCCAGCAGGCCACCCTCGCCACGCGCGAGGACAAGCACGTCCGGCCCCTGCGGGAGCTGATCAACAAGTGGAAGGACCGCGCCCGGCCTTTCGTGGGTGCCGACCCTGACACCTGGGTTGGAAATCTCACGAAGCTCACCCCACCACGGCTGGTCGCGGCCGTGAATCTCGACGACGGGATGCTGCGCGACGTCGCCACTGTCGTCCTGACCCAGGTCGCCAACAAGCGCGCCACCTTCACCCGCGCCAACCTGCTTGCCGAGACCTTTCGCGAGCTGCACGGGGTCCGGTTCGCCACCCCCGCCGACCGCGTCGCAGTCGCCGAGAAGACCGCGACGTATGCCGCCGAGCGTGCCGTCATGCTCACCCCGCCAGAGGTCGGCCGGGTTCCCGACGTGCTGAAGCGCGCGGACGGGTCGAGCAAGTTCCGAGCGCGCAACAGCGAGATCTACGCCACCCAGGAACTCCTGGACGCCGAAGCCCGCCTCCTCGAGGCAGCAGCCGCGCTCGACGCCCCGACCGCACCCTTGCCCGCCGAGCACAACCGGGCCGAGACGGTCGCCGCAGGCCGGAAGGTCCTCTCCGGGGAGCAGGCCGCAGCTGTCTCTGCGGTCCTCACGTCTGGTCGCCGGCTCGACCTGATCGTCGGCGCCGCCGGCACCGGCAAATCCACCACCATGGTCGGCGTCCGCGCCGCTTGGGAAGCAGCCCACGGACCCGGTTCGGTCATCGGGCTCGCACCATCTGCCGCGGCAGCGGAAGTCCTCGCCGACGCCGTCGGCGTCCCCACCGAGAACACCGCCAAGTGGATCACCGAGCACCGCCGCCTCCCCGAACGGCGCCAGGAGATCGAGGCGTATGCCGATCGGATGGCTGGCGCCTACCCCTCGCAAGCCACCCGGGAACTGCAGAAGCAGGCGGCCGCCAGCTCCGCGGCTTACGCCAGGTTCTGCCTGCGGCCGGGTCAGTTGGTGATCGTCGATGAGGCGTCCATGGCCGCCACGATGGACCTGGACTACATCACCACCGCGGCTGAGCGGGCGGGCGCGAAGGTGCTGCTGGTTGGGGACTGGGCGCAGCTGTCTCCGGTGCAGGCCGGGGGTTCGTTCAAGTTGCTCGCCGACACGCGGCGGGACGCGCCCGCGCTGCACGACGTGCGCCGTTTCCGACACGAGTGGGAACGGGTCGCCTCGCTCAAGCTCCGCGCGGGCAGGCCCTCCGTCGCGGCTGCCTATATGGGGCGCGGGCGGGTCGAATCTGGCAGCCGTGAGGACATGATCGACCTGATCTTCGACGGCTGGCTGACGGATGTCCGCGCTGGGCGGGCGTCGCTGATGCTCGCCGCGGACGCCGAGACCGTCGCGGACCTGAACGCCCGGGCCCATGCGTATCGCGTGGAGGTAGGTGAGGTTGCTGCGGAGGGGGTGCGGGTGGCCGAGGGTGTCGTGGTCGGCGTGGGTGACGTGGTCGTGACCCGACACAACCAGCGTTCCCTCGTGACCGGAAGAGGGTGGGTCAAGAACGGTGACGACTGGATTGTGCAGTGCACCGAACGTGACGGATCCATGCGGGTGCAGCGCGCCGGCGGGGGAGCGGTCGCCCAGCTGCCGGCGACCTACGTTCAGGCGCATGTCGAGCTCGGCTACGCCAGTACGGCGCACCGCGCGCAAGGTCGCACTGTCGACACGGCGCACGCTTATGTCAGCACAGCTACGGTACGTGAGCCGCTCTACGTGATGGTCACCCGAGGCCGCGAATCGAACCGGCTTTACGTCGACACCACCTACGACCCGGACGCGTCGACCACCCACGAGGGCGTGACCCAAGCGGACCCGGGCGAGGTCCTTGCGCACGTCATCAGCGCCAGCGGCGCCGAACTATCCGCGACGGCCACCCGTCAGGCCGAGGAGGCCGCAACACACGCAGAGTCGCGCGTCATGGCCGAAAGTGCAGTAGTGGCCGCACGCCACCGCGCCGTCAGATCGGTCTCTCCTTCTGCGGATCGGCCCTACCTGGCCAACGGGCCTATGATTTGACGTTCCATGCCTAGCTTGAGCCGCCCGGCCGCGCCTAGATCGCTGGTGCAAACGGACGAGCCTGCCCCCTGACCCTTCTGTGCATGCGTGGTGCACTTCCCTCGCATCTGAACGGAAGCCAGCTTTGGCCCGGAGCGCAGGCGCCTGAGAGGCGTGCACACGGGCGAGGCGAGAAGTCTTGCCCCCCAACGCGGTCGGGCGTGAGCTGCCTCTGTGCCCACCGTTCGCGCAACGGAACGCGCCGAGGGGCCGGAACCCGACGACCCCCTCTCACCGACCGCCAGTCGACGGCCGGACAGGGCGTAGAGTCGCCAGCTGGCCCAGTCCGCCCGAAGCCAAGATGATCGACAACCCCGACGCCTGCAAGGGCAAACAGACCTGGTCCGGTCTGTCACGTCGTTGTCCCACGCCGAATATCGTCCGGCCGCGAGCAGGGCCCGAATGTCTCGTCGGCGCCGATGTGCGGGTTCATGCCGTCGATCGGCTTTGGGCGCGGCATCGCGAGCTGGCGTCGTCCACAGACAGCGATCTGCCCGCCCTCGCCGCGGGTCGCCGCGAAGCCGTCGGTGCTCCTCGCTAGTCTGCGTTCCACAGCTGGGCAACGAGAGGCACCCGGGAGCGGAACGAGGAGAGCGATGACGATCACCACCCGGAACCGAGACTTCCGCGAAGCGCGCAGGGCCAAGGCCGATGAGTTCTACACATCGCTCTATGACATCGAGCTCGAGCTGAAGCACTACCGGCCCCACTTTGAGGGCAAGGTCGTCTACTGCAACTGCGACGACCCCCGGGCCAGCAATTTCTTCCGCTACTTCGCCGCCAACTTCGAGCATCTCGGCCTGAAGAAGCTCATCACTACCTGCTACCGCAGCCGGGACGCCAGCCAGTTTGGCCGCGACGACTCCGACCACGCTGTCTATCTGGAGTACAACGGCGAAAGGAGCGACAGTAGGATCCCCGCCGCCGAGGAGATTGGCATCGAGCCACTCGCCGGCGACGGCGACTTCCGCAGCGCCGAGAGTGTCCAGCTGCTTCAGGAGGCCGACATCGTGGTAACCAACCCGCCGTTCTCGCTGTTCCGCGAGTACGTCGCGCAACTAGTTGAGCACCAGAAGCAGTTTTTGATCATCGGAAACATGAACGCCCTGACCTACAAAGAGATCTTCCCGCTCTTTCAGCACGACCAGATGTGGTATGGGCCGAGCATCCGCAGTGGCGACCGCGAGTTCCGTGTGCCGGACGACTACCCCATAACCGCGGCGGGCTCACGGATCGACAGAGACGGCCGCAAGTATGTGCGGGTGAAGGGCGTCCGCTGGTTCACCAACCTCGACTACACGGGGCGACACGAGGACCTGAAGCTCCATCGGACCTATAGCCCACACGCCTACCCGAAATATGCCAACTTTGACGCGATCGACGTCAGCAAGACCATGGACATCCCCGCCGACTACGAAGGCCCCATGGGTGTGCCGATCACCTTCCTCGACAAGTACAACCCGAGTCAGTTTGACATTCTCGGTTCCAGCAAGACGCTTGGCCGTCCGATGTCAGGGATCGCGAAGAGGGGCACCTATCAGCAGGGGGGACCCCGCTTCTACCTGCCTAACGGCGACGGCACCTACCGCCGAATGTACGACCGCATCGTTATCAAGAACAAACATCTGACATGACCAGGTCCACAAAGCAGAAAGGTAGCCATGTCGTATCGCTACCTCGGTAACAAGACTCGGCTGACCGACTGGATAGTCGGCGAAATCGCTCGAATTCTGCCAGTAGGTTCGACTATCGCCGACCCGATGTGTGGTACCGCGGCTGTCTCCATCGCTTTGGCCCGGGCTGGCTACGCTGTCACGGCGGCCGATGCGCTGACCTTTCCCGTCATCCATGCACGCGCTCGTCTCCTAGCCAAGCAGCCACCGGCATTCAAGGCGCTTGGCGGGTACGTGAAGGCCCTGCACTGGATGCGCTCGGCCGCGCCTATGGAGGGCTACTTCTTCCGGGAGTTCGGCGAGGGTGGCAAGCCCGCCAACGGGCGGCCGCCACGGCTCTACTTCTCGGCGACAAACGCCGCACACATCGACGGCGTCCGAGACGGCATCCGGCAGCTGGCGGCGGCCGGTGTCCTAACAGAGGTCGAGCACAGTGTGCTGCTGCATCACCTAATTCTGGGCGCCAACAAAGTCGCCAACATCAGCGGTACCTATGGGTACTTCCTGCGCAAGCTCTCCCGCTCGGCCCTTCAGCCCCTGGCATTCGAGCCGATCGAGTTTGAGCCTACCCCGTGCCATCACACGGTCCTCCAAGGTCCGGTCGAGCAACTCGCCTCAACTCTCACGACTGACGCCGTGTACCTCGATCCGCCGTACACCAAGCGCCAGTACGCCGGGAACTACCACGTGTTGGAAACATTGGCTCGCGAGGATGAGCCGGTCGCCGCTGGGGACGGCGGGCTCCGGCCGTGGACGGACCAGGCATCTGACTTCTGCTATCGCCGCAGTGCCGGACAGGCCTTCCGGGAGACGCTCAAACGACTCGAAGTGCCGCACGTGTTCATCTCGTACAGCGAGGACGGCCAAGTCCAGGAAGATGAACTGTTGTCGATCCTGAGAGACTTCGGCAAGGTCACACTTCATGAGCAACCCCACGCCCGATACCGCAGCAACGACCGTGTTAAGGATGGATCAGTGCTGGAGCGGCTGTACCACGTTGAGGCCTTCTGAGCATGGCGCAGAAAATAAACATCGACCGCATCTGGTGGCGCAACGTCCAGCCCGGTGAGTTCTACAACATCGAGCGACACCATCAGATCCAGGGAGGCGGCGGGTCTCTCTACATCGAGATCCCGAGCTCGATGGTGCCCGCCACCCTCGACTTCCTGGACGCAACGGGGGCCAACGTAGATGCGCTCCCGGTCATCACGATCCATGCCGGCGTCGTCGGGCAGCCCGGCCTGGCTGGTCCTATTGAGTTTCAGCGAAAGCAAGGCAGTCGGATGCGCATCGCGCGTCAGAACCGCCAGCAGCCCAACTCTCAGCGGCATCCGGCGTGGACCGCTGCCCGTGGCTTCCCGACCGCGCCGGACGATGTCCGGAACAAGCAGGAGGCGCTGCCGTACTTTCCCGAGGGCGGCCTCCGCGTCTACATCGCCAAGACCGCGGAGGGCGACTACTATGCCGGGTTCACCAAGGGGTCGCGTCCAGCAGACATGAAGCCCAACGACCCGATGTGGGATCTCTACCCTGAAGGCAGAGTTGTGGGCGGTGTGATCGATGCGGACTGAGGTAGGAAGTGGCTGACAAGATCGACGACATCCTGTCGTCTTGGCGCGCCGGCCGGAACGCGCTGCTCTACGGCCCCCCGGCCACCGGGAAGACCAGGCTAATCAGCGAGCTGTTCACCGCTCTCAACAAGCCGCCGGAGGCGCATCACGGCATCCTTCTCGACGTCGCCGACGCCGAGAAGCCGTTCAGTCGGCCTGAGCAGGAGATCACCATCCCCCAGCCCATCAAGGTCGTGTGGACGACCTTTCATCAGTCTTACGGGTACGAAGACTTCGTGCTAGGGCTGCGGCCAGAGATCACGTCCCAGGGCGCGCGACTGCAGCCGTGGGCCGGGATCTACCTCGATGCAGCACTCGAACTCGCGGACACCGACTCCGAGTACAAGTCGGTCGTGATCTTCATCGACGAGATCAACCGCGGTAACGCCGCCCGCATCTTCGGCGAGTTCATGACATTCCTGGACTTCGACTACCGCGACGGGGGCAGCGTCCCCCTTCCACTGCCACTCCGGCAGCTGACCTACGAGGAGGGTCAGAGCGAGGAGATCCGCCGGCCCGGTGGCAGGACGAGCAGGATCCCAGAGGGCTTCACCTTTCCCAGACACGTCTACATCGTCTCGACGATGAACAGTGTCGACCGAGCGGCCGTTCCAATCGACAGCGCGCTTGCGCGCCGATTCGACAGGATCGAGATGCGCCCCGACCTGCACGTCCTTGCCTTGCACTGGGACATTGACGAGACGGCTATTCCCACCCCGACGGAGGACAACTGGGAGGCGCTCGGCCCGTTCGAGACCGCGTACCTCCTCCTCGACCGCCTCAATGTGGCGATCGCCTCCGGTTTGGGCCCCGAGTTTGAGTTGGGCCACGGGCTGTTGACGCCTGTGCTGGCCAGGAGGACGGCCGACGACGGGACCCTGCAGCCAGCTGAGGAGAAGGACGCCTGGCGCAGCCTTGCCAAGACTTGGGACGACGTCCTCTTCCCTCAGCTCGAGGACCGTTACTCCGGTCGACCCGAGCAGCTACTGGATCTTTTGCACGTCGATACTTCGCCCACTACTGGCGGATACGCTTGGACCCTGCGGACCGCCAAGGGCGGCACGGTCGAGACCCGCGCGCTCGCACCCGTCCGGGTGAGTGAACTAGATATAGACGTCATCAAGAGGTCCTTCAGGTGGCTGACGCGGTAATCGCCTCGCCGCGCATAGAGCTCCAGGAGTACGGCGCTCCGGTGGTCTGCGAAGTCGCGGACCTTGATCTTCACGCACTCGCCGAGGCAAACAAGCGCTGGGGCAGGGCGCTGGGCCTCCGCGGCGACCCCATCCAGGTCGAAGACATCGGTGACGGTCTCGTGAGGCTGCGGGCCGAAGCCGTCACCGGCGTCGTTCGAGTAGGCGACACGGACATCGAGATTGCCCCCAAGTTCCTGAGCACTGCCGACGGCAGCTGGCAGACGGTACTTTGGCGTATCCTCACGGTCGTCGAAGGCGGTCATGTCGATGACACGCTCACGACCGCCCATGAGCTCGCTTCTCTTTCCATGCCGGACCTGCTCGCCGAGATGTTCCTTGCGTCCTACGGCAAGGGCGCTGCCCGCGGTCTGCCCCGCGGGTACTTGACCGAACAGGCGACCGGCACCGCGCTCCGCGGCAGCTTGGACATCTCACGCCTCGGGGACTGGGTGGCTCGCCCGTGGGAGCTTCCTTACGTCGCCGATCACTTAACCGACGACACGCCGCTCGCGCGGCTACTCCACTGGGCGGCCGCGTGTCTGGCCGCAACTGTCAAAGCGCCCGGACGTGCTCGAGCAGTGCGCGAGATTGCGGCCGGCCTTGCCCATGTTGGGAGGCAACCCCCCCACCTGCTGGATGCGCAGCGAATCACCCTTGGTATCCAGCACCAAGGCCTCGAGGCTGCGCGGGTCGTCGGGCTGCTGCTTCTCGAGGGCGCGGGCGTTCACCACGCTAGCGGCGACCACGCCCTTTCCGGTTTCCTCTGGAACTCCGATGTGATCTACGAGAACTACGTCTACTGGCTGTGCCAGCGGGCAGCGAGCCGCCGGGGCGAACGCGTCAACAAGGGCGCGATCAGGTTCGGCGAGGTCATCGCGGGTGAGGGATCCAAACTGGAGACGACTCCCGACGTGGTCTTCCGTGATGTCCAAGGGCGAGCGGTCGCCGTCACTGACTCAAAATACAAGCGCCTCGGCACGCGACCCAAGGCGCCGGACACTTACCAGGTGTTGACCGCAGGCCACGTTCTCGGCTGCCAGCGGGTCTCGCTGACCTATCCGGTCGCTGCGGACCGTGCACCGACCGTGTGGCGGCTATCCTCCGCGTTGGGAGGCAGTGACATCGAACTGGCCGCGCTCCCACTTAACTTGATGTCGTTGGCGCTCCAAGCCGGACACCAGTCACTTATCAACACGATCAGCGACTGGCTCGCCAGCGACATGTTTTCCGAAACCACAGTTCACGAGAGCGGACGCTAGCGTCGCTGGAGCATCGGAAGACTGGGCTAACCCCATGGGATATCAAATGGCCGATCGTTGCGATTTGACGGCGCGCATCCACACGACTATGCCGCATGTACCTCGAAGACCCGTTCTACATCGGGTTGTACGCTGAGAGAGAGCCCGCACGATCGAGCAGGGGCGTCATCCGGCGCCGGCGCGTCGTCGTTGCAGAGCCAGGCAAAGGTCGATGGCATTGGGCATTGCCTCGAGTGGACTCGCCGCGTCGCTCAAGGGTCTTCTGTCGATGCGCCCGCCGGGCGCAGGAAGACCAGTCGCGGCTCCGCAAAGGCTCCTGCCGCTGCCGCGGTCACGACCAAGCGGTAAGCGTCGAGCTGCGGCTGGCAATACGCCGTTCGAGCCGGGACGGCTGCATCGGGGATGTCGTCGGTTGTAGTCGACGACGACCAAGGAGCCGGGTCCTCGCGGTAAATGGGGTCGACAAAGCCCTCAAGGACCCGCTCGTCCGCCAGCAGATCCCGACGTACGACCCGCGCCAGGGCTCGCGTTCGGAGGCGCGCCTGACGACATCGTGCGTCAGCGCCGAGCGAGCCGATGCAACCCGAAGGTGCGTTTGAACGTGGCCGAGGCGTTCTCCCTGTCGCTGTGCGCGACTAAGATCGTGGCGTCCACAGCGAGCACCACCACCGGCCCGAGGTCGGTCCCGACAACCCTTCTGGCCGGGACACCGCCGTTCCTGTCGACGAGTTGGCCCACACCTGCCGGCGCACTCTGGCCCGGGAGGCCTGGATGTCCGCAGCCGGGCAGGGGTGACCTCGTCCAGGGCGCGCCACACCGGGCCCCTCGCCGGCCCTGTGGTCGCCAGTTTGTCTTGAGGTCGAGATGTCGTGCGATAACTCGTGCGATAACTCCCGGCGATCCTCGGCGTGTCGTGGTCACTGACGGTGGCTCAGCAGCGGGCGCTGAGCGACTCGCGGAAAAACTTGGGATACGACGAAACCGCAGGTCAGAGGCTTCTGAACTGCGGTTTCGGGTGGTGGCCAGGGGCGGGGTCGAACCGCCGACCTTCCGATTTTCAGTCGGACGCTCGTACCAACTGAGCTACCTGGCCGGGCACAACGAGTGGAACTATAGCCGACCCCATGGCCCACCTCGCAAACGCGCCCGCCAGCCGGAGCGGGCCCCACCCGGCCGGCCCTGCCCGATGGCCCCGCCCCACGCCCACGCGCCCAGCCGGCGCTCGAGCACCCGACGCGACCGACCGCACCACCCGTCGGTGGACGCTGGGTGTGCGTGACGGCCCGACGTGCGAGAGGGTAAGAGACGGCATACGACTGCTGTCGCGCCCGTGACCCCTCCCAAGGTCATGAAATGTTCAACCACCTCGCCGACGTGACAGAATGTGGCGTCAACACCGAAGAGCAGGGGAGTGACCGCATGACCGACAAAGGTTCCGCACTGAGTGGGGACTGGGACTTCGACCCGGCACACACCCGCATCGGGTTCTCGGCGCGGCACGCCATGGTCACGACGGTCCGGGGGTCGTTCAACGACGTGACCGGCCGCTTCTATGCCGACCTCGACAACATGGACAAGTCCTACGCCGAGGTGACCCTCAAGGCCGCCAGCGTCGACACCCGCAACCAGCAGCGCGACGACCACCTGCGCAGCCCCGACTTCTTCGACGTCGAGAAGTGGCCCGACATCCGCTTCGTCAGCACGCAGATCGAGGAGGTCGGCGACAACGCCTTCGTGGTCTCCGGCGACCTCACCATCCGCGACGTCACGAAGCCCGTGACGATCCCGCTCGAGCTCATGGGGGTGCAGACCGACGCGTTCGGTGCGCTCCGCGCCGGCTTCGAGGGCTCGCGCCGCATCAACCGCCGCGACTTCGGCCTCGAGTGGAACATGCCGCTCGACGCCGGCGGCATGCTCGTCTCCGAGAAGATCTCGCTCGAGTTCGAGATCTCCGCGATCAAGCGCGGCAGCGACCAGGACGCCGACCAGGACGCCGACCAGGACGCCGACCAGGGTGGCGACCAGGGTGGCGACCAGTCCGAGGGCTGACCACCCACCACGCATGACAGAGGGCCGACCCGCCGGGGTCGGCCCTCTGTCATGTGCCCACGGCACCGTGGAGGTATGCCGTGTGGCCGCCTCGGCCCGCCCGAAGCCGTATGCCGCGTGGCTGGGTCCGCCGCCTCGTACCCGCAAGGGAGCGGGCCAGGAGACCGGGCGGCTGTGACGACCCACGGGTCACGGCCTGCGGCTGCCACGACCAACGACTCATGCCGCGGGGCCCTTGCTCGCGACGTCGGCAACGTGCTCCATCGCCTCGCGCAGCTCACCGAGCCAGTCGAACTCGTGCTGGCCGACGAGCTTGACGCACCACGCGAGCGCATCGGCCCTCGACCGGGCGACCCCGGCGTCGACGAGCGTGTCGAGCACGAGCCGCTCGGGCTGGCGCAGTCGCGTCATCGCCGGCGCTGCCACGTGGGTGAAGAGCTCGACCCGGTCGCCGACCCGCACCGCCCACGACACCTTGCGGTCGAAGCGGTGCTCGGCCTCGCGCGCGATCTCGATGCGCCGGCCACGGGTGTCCTCGCGGAACGCCTTGGCCCGGCCGGCCCGAGCCTCGGCGCGTGCGGCGTCGCTCGTGCCGTCGGGCAGGTCGACGTCGCCGATGGTGAGCACGACCGTGATCTCCTCGCGGTCGACCGTCACCTGGGGCGCGGTCGAATCGTCGTCGCCGCGCCACTCCTCGGGCAGGCGGCCGACGAACCAGCCGCGCACCCGCTCCTGTGCTTCATGAGTAATCATGTAATCAGCATTACTCCATTACACGAGGACGTCAACGGTGTTCGCCGTGGACGAACACCGCGCGAGCGCGCCAGCCACCCGCGCCCGAGCGCTCCACTCGCGCCCGAGCGCGCCGGCCACCCCCGCGCCCGAGCGGCAGGCCGGCGCGCCGTCCACGGCAAACCCGCTACGCCTGCTTCACCCGGATCGTGTAGCTGCCCGTCCCGGCGTGCGAGTAGTGCCGCACCTGCGCGAGATACCGCCCCGGGCCCAGGGCCTTGCGGATCCTCGCGTTGCGGCCGTAGCCGCTGTCGTCGTCCTCGGCGATGAGCGCGGTCGGGCTGTCCGGCCCGTAGAGCTTGAGGTAGACGTCGGTCGTCCCACGGGTCGCGAGCTCGTAGAGCCCGTCGCTTTCCACGTCGAAGGAGTAGAGGTCCTCCTCGCCCGGGGCGCCGATCGCGCCCGACACCTTCGGGCCGCCGACGACGATCGTCGGGGCGTCGCCCACGACGGGAGCCGTCCGCGGATACATGCTCGCCCCGGAGACGAACGACTTGTCGAGCGTCGACAGCACGTCGTTGGCATGCGTCGCGACCCCGTTGAGCGTCCACGACGCCGGGAACGCGTAGAGCATGATCGAGTCCGGGTCGAACTGCGTCCCCTTGATCTGGTCGACCGCGTACTTCCTGAAGACGTTGTGCCGCACCTTGGCCGCGTCCCACCGGTTCGGTGGCCCCGCGAGCGCCGCGATGACGACCGGCTCGTTCCACTGGATGCCGCCGAGCGGGCTCGAGTGCTCGTGCGCGAGCCCGATCGCGTGACCGAACTCGTGCCCCGCCGTGCCGCCGTCGAGGAAGCCGAGGTTCATCGTCGGCTGGTCGGCCGGGATCCCCTTGCAGTCGGTGCCGACGTAGGACCAGGCGCCGTCGCCCGGGTCGAACGCGATGCGGATGTCTGCCGCCGTGTGCTGGCCGAAGTCGAAGCTGATGTTGCACGCCTGCTCCCACCAGGCCGCCTGTGCCCGTGCCGTCGCCTGCTCCGCTGGAGTGCCGCCGCTGAAGCTCACCGTCAGACGCGTCCCGTTGGGCCACGACTTGCCGATGGGCGATATGGCGCGGTCGCCACCGTCCGGCCCCCGCTCGCGCCGGTGCGGGCGCAGGAGGTCCTTGGGCAGGATCCGGTCGAAGCACACGTGCGGAGCGGCGTCCGTCGTGGCCGTGTGAGTGCTCTCTCGTGTCGTCTCTGACATTGCCCGTCCCCTTCGAACGCGGCGCGAGGATGCGCCTCCTCCAACTGTCCTCGCGTCGCGTCGCCGCCACAGCCAAACCGCGGTATGCCGTCCGGCCCCGCCACGCGGCATACGTCGGCTGTGCGGTCGTCCCCCTTGCTGTCGAGTGCCCACTTCCCGACGGGCTCGACCCCAGGGTCGCCCCCCTTCCCGTCGAGTGCTCACTTCCCGACGGGCTCGACCTCCGGCTCAGCCGCGGCGGACGAGGTAGTGCACGAAGGCGAGCTTGGCGATGACGGTCTCGCTCAGCACGAAGGGGTAGAGGTCGTCGTGGCCCATGCTGCGGTTGGAGGCGTTGAGGGCATACGAGAGCGGCAGCCAGTGCGCGATGAGCGCCTCCACCGTCGGCAGCTCGCTCGGTGCGTCGACCGGCCTGGTGCGCAGGTGCTGGGCCTTGGCGTCGACCACGTCGGCGCCCTCGACGACGATGCCGTAGGCGGCCGCGGTCTGGATCGAGTCGGTGATGTGCAGGTAGTGCGCGAAGGTCTCGGCCCAGTCCTCCCACGGGTGGGACGTGGCGTACTCGCTCACGTGCGCGCTGCGCCAGCCGGCGGGCGGGCCGTCGTCGTAATGCTTTTCGAGGGCCTCCGCGTAGTCGGCACGCTCGTCGCCGAAGAGCTCGCGGAAGGCGGCGAGCGAGTCCTCGCCCCGCTCCCACGCGCGGCGCGAGTCCTCGTCGCGCACCCAGCCGGCCTGGGGCACGGCCGCGTCCACGAGCACCTGCCAGTAGTAGTGCCCGGTCTCGTGGCGCAGGTGGCCGAGCATCGTGCGGTAGGCCTCACCCATCTGCAGGCGCATCGCCTCGAGCTTCGCGTCGTTGCCCTCGGCGAGGTCGATCGTCACGACGCCGTTGGCATGCCCGGTGATGACCGACTCGTCGCGGCTCGACAGCAGCTCGAACGCGACCCCGGCCGGGTCGTCGTCGAGCGACACCACGGGCAGGACGAGGTCGAGCAGCTGGTAGATGAGCCGCCGCTTGGCCGCCTCGGTCTTGGCCCACGCCGCGAGGCCCTCGGAGTCGGCGTCGTTGGGACGCTTGCGGGTCAGGCGGCATGACAGGCACAGCTGCCCCGGCCGGTCGACGAGCCACTGGCAGCCGACCGGGCCGAGGTTGGCGCAGGCCACCGCCGACCCGTCGGTCGGCACCGGCACGAGCGCCATCCGCGGCATCGAGAAGCCCTGGTCGGTGCCACAGGTGACACACACCGAGTTCTCGAAGCCGAGCAGGCTCGAGCAGACCGCGCACGCAAAGGCTCTCATCGGACCGACCGTAGGCGACCTGCGTTTCGGGCACGTGAACGGCGGCGTCGGTGAGATCGCCGGGGCCGGTGGCGCCGCGCACCCCACGTAGACTCAGCCCTCGTGCAGTTCCTCAACGGTCTCCAGCCCCAGCTCGACCTCACCTACGACGACGTCTTCATGGTGCCGAGCCGGTCGTCCGTGACGAGTCGCCTCGACGTCGACCTCTCGACGGCCGACGGGTCGGGCACGACGATCCCGCTCGTCGTCGCCAACATGACCGCCATCGCCGGTCGGCGCATGGCCGAGACGGTCGCGAGGCGTGGCGGCATCACGGTCATCCCGCAGGACATCCCGCTCGAGGTCGTGCGTGACGTCATCAGCTGGGTCAAGCAGCGCCACCTCGTGCACGACACGGCGATCACGCTCGAGCGCCACCTCACGGCAGGTGAGGCGCTCGTCCTGCTGCAGAAGCGCGCTCACGGCGCTGCCATCGTCGTCGACGGTGCGAAGCCGGTCGGCATCGTCACCGAGAAGGACCTCACCGGCGTCGACCGCTTCACCCAGGTCAAGGACGTCATGGGCCAGGAGATGGTCGTCCTGCCCGACGACATCGACCCGCAGGAGGCCTTCGAGCGCCTGCTCGCCGCGCGTCGGCGTGTGGCCCCCGTCGTCTCGGCCGAGGGCGAGCTCGTCGGCATCCTCACCCGCGGCGGGGCCCTGCGCGCCGGCCTCTACGACCCCGCCGTCGACGGCTCCGGGCGGCTGCGCGTCGCTGCCGCGGTCGGCATCAACGGTGACGTCGCGGCCAAGGCTGCCGAGGTGCTCGACGCCGGCGCCGACGTCCTCGTCATCGACACGGCCCACGGCCACCAGGACAAGATGCTCGACGCCCTGAGGGCGGTGCGCGACCTGTCGCCGACCGTCCCGGTCGTCGCCGGCAACGTCGTCTCGGCCGCCGGCACCCGTGAGCTCATCGACGCCGGCGCCGACATCGTCAAGGTCGGGGTCGGGCCCGGTGCGATGTGCACGACCCGCATGATGACGGCCGTGGGTCGCCCGCAGTTCTCGGCGGTGCTCGAATGCGCCACTGCCGCAAAGGAGCTCGGCAAGCACGTGTGGGCCGACGGTGGTGTGCGCCACCCCCGCGACGTGGCGCTCGCGCTCGCCGCCGGTGCCAGCAACGTCATGATCGGCTCGTGGTTCGCCGGCACCCTCGAGTCACCCGGCGATCTCTACACCGACAACGACGGGCGTCAGTACAAGGAGTCCTTCGGCATGGCGAGCTCGCGCGCGGTGCGCGGTCGCACAGCCAGCGACACGGCATACGACCGGGCCCGCAAGTCGCTCTTCGAGGAGGGCATCAGCTCGGCACGCATGTACGTCGACCCGGCGCGCCCCTCCGTCGAGGACGTCATCGACGAGATCATCGCGGGGTTGCGCAGCAGCTGCACGTATGCCGGTGCGCGCACTCTCGAGGAGTTCCACGAGCGGGCGATCGTCGGGCTCCAGAGCACGGCCGGCTTCGCCGAGGGGCGCCCGCTTCACACCTCCTGGTAGGCAGGGGGCTCGCGCCGGACTGCCCGCAGTCGGTCGGTGGCAGTCGGTCGGTGAGGCGGCCGCGCCTAGGCGGTCGGGTCGTCGCCCCCGCAGGCGAGCCACACCAGCCGGGCAGCGCGTAGGGCCCAGTCGTCCGGCACCTCGGCACCGACGAGCGCGAGGGAGTACCACGAGCCGGTGAGGAAGGACGCAGCGATCGGGAGGTCGGCGTCCGCCGGCAGCTGTCCCCGCTCGATGGCGGCCTCGAGGCAGGCGCGGATGCGTGCGCGACGCGGTGCGACGATCTCGTCGACGTACTGCTGGCGCACCTGCGCCGACACGCCGTCGCCCAGCATGAGGCCGACGAGCGGGAGCGCTGCCGCCTCGCCGATGCAGTGGCGGAAGTGCGTGAGCTCGGCGACGAGATCGGTGAACGGTTCACCGCTGAGCACCGGCGGGTCGACCTTGGCGAGGTGGGCGACCGCGTCGACCGCGAGGGCGGTCTTGTCCTTCCACCGGCGATAGAGGGCGGGGCGGGTGGTGCCGGCATCGGCGGCGATCGCCGAGAGGGAGAGTCGGGCGAAACCGTCCCGGGCCAGGTGCCGCAGCGTGGCGTCGAGGACGGCGGTGTCGATCGACGCATCGCGCGGCCTCCCGGGGGCGAAAGGCCGGTCATCGGCCACAGCAGAGCTCACCCCCCGAGTTTACGTGCCACCCGTGTATTGAAAGCAAGACATCGCTCGGCTATTGTCACCGTTACGTTCCGGTCATGTAATGAAAGGACAAGGCCCATGAGTGGCACCATCGACGTTCACGGTCGCCCCAAGCGCGTGCTCCTCCTCGCCTCCAACCCTGCCGTCTCGAGCACGACCGGCTGGCCCGTCGGCTTCTGGTGGGCGGAGCTGACGCATCCGTACTGGGAGTTCGTCGAGGCGGGCTATGAGGTCACCGTCGCGAGCCCGGACGGCGGAGCGCTGCAGGCGGACTCCTGGTCCGACCCGTCCGACGAGTCCGGCTACTCTGCCCACGACCTGCTGAGCCGCGGCTTCATCGCCAGCCCGGAGCACGCTGCGCTCGTGCAGGACACCCCCTCGCTCGCTTCCCTCGACGTCGACGCCTTCGACGCGGTGTTCCTCGTCGGCGGACAGGCCCCGATGTTCACCTTCCGCCACGACAGTCGGGTCAAGGAGCTGGTCGGAGGCTTCCTCGCCGACGGCAAGGTCGCGGCCGTGGTCTGCCACGCCACCTGCG
Source organism: Humibacillus xanthopallidus (assembly GCF_006716675.1). Classification (GTDB taxonomy): domain Bacteria; phylum Actinomycetota; class Actinomycetes; order Actinomycetales; family Dermatophilaceae; genus Humibacillus; species Humibacillus xanthopallidus_B. The sequence continues at coordinate 188,591 of NZ_VFPM01000002.1, forward strand.
TGCTCCTCGACGCGACCCTCCCGGACGGCGAGCTCGTCGTGGCGGGTCGCACCTGGACCGGCTTCGCCAACAGCGAGGAGCGGTATGCCGACGACTACGTCGGCACCCGTATCCAGCCCTTCTGGATCGACGACGAGGCGCGCGTCATGACCGGCACGAACTTCATCGTCCACGAGCGGTTCCGCCCCCACGCCGTCCGGCACGGCAACCTCGTCACCGGCCAGCAGCAGTACTCCGGCGCCGCAGCCGCCCGCCTCGTCATCGACGCACTGGGGCGGTGACCCCCATGCCGTCGACGACGTCGCCGACCCGCCGTCCCGGCGGAATCCTCCGTCCGGCGACCATGCGCGACCACGACGTCCACGAGCGTCCCTCCACGCCCTTGGAGCTGCTGTTCGACCTGTGCTTCGTCGTCGCCGTGGCGGTGCTGGCCGCCGGGCTCGACCACGGCATCGTGGACGGCCACGCGCTCGAGGCGTCCGTCACCTACGTCCTGCTCTTCGTGCCGATCTGGTGGGCCTGGATGAGCTACACGTGGTACGCCACCGCGTTCTCGCACGATGACGCGCTGACGAGGCTGCTGACACTGCTCCAGATGGCGGGCGTGCTCGCCGTCGCTGCAGCGATCCCGACGGCGATCGACGGAGACCTGCTGGCCTTCAGCCTTGCCTACGCCGCCATGCGTCTTCCGCTCATCGTGCAGTGGCTCAGGTCTGCCCATGACGACCCCGCCCACCGCGCGTTCGCTCTGACGTATGCCGGCGGGTCCGCTCTCGCGCAGGTGGGCTGGGTCGTGGGGGCGGTCCTTCCGGCCCCCGCGCGAGCCGCCGTGTTCTCGGCCGCCCTCGCCGTCGAGCTGGCCACTCCCGTGCTCGCAGTGAAGCGCTCGCCGGACCGGGTGTTCCACCCCTGGCACATCGCAGAGCGCTACGGCCTCTTCACGATCATCGTCCTCGGCGAGACCATCTTGGCGGTGTCGGTCGGTCTGCGGGATGTGCTCGATGGCGACGGCGGCCTCGGTTCGGCTCCGGCCATCGTGGGGGCCGCCCTCGTCATCGCCTTCGGCCTGTGGTGGATCTACTTCGATGCCCTCGGACGCGACGCGCTCACCCGCCATCGCAGAGCAGCTTTCCTCTGGGGATACGGGCACTACGTTCTGTTCGCAGCAGTTGCCGCCGTCGGCGCGGGCGTCCAGGCTCAGCTGCAGCTAGACGCCCACGGCGAGGTGACCGATCACGTCGTCTCGGCTGCAGCAGTCGCCATGCCGGTCGCGGTCTCCCTTGCCGCGATCGCGTGGCTGCAGCAGGCAGCGAACGGCAAGGTCGGTGACGCGGTCTGGCTCTATCTCGGCGCCGTGGTCGCCTGCTGCGCCCTCCCGCTCGCCGGGGCGTGGCCCGTGGCAGCCATCGACGCGCTCCTCGCGGTGGTCGTCGTGGCCCTGGTCGTGCGTGAGCTGTTGTCGCAGCGACGGATCACGCGAGGGAGTTCAGCGGATCGCGCTGCTGCACGGAGGCGACCCGGGGCGCCGCGTTGACGGTCGTCCGCGGACGGCCGCGCCCGACCAGCCGGCCGCGCTCGCCCTTCGGCGGCAGCGCGAGGCGGAAGACCTTGGCCCACGCCTGGCCGACCTGACGGTGCATCGGGCCGGTCGTGTAGGGCAGGCCGTAGCGCTGGCAGATCTCGCGCACCTCGACCGCGACCTCGTGGTAGCGGTTGCTCGGCAGGTCGGGGAAGCAGTGGTGCTCGATCTGGTGGCTGAGGTTGCCCGTCATGAGGTGCATGAGCTTGCTGCCGGAGATGTTGGCCGAGCCGAGCATCTGGCGGATGTACCAGTCGCCCCGGGTCTCGCCCTCGATCTCCTCCTCGGTGAAGGTGTCGACGCCGTCGGGGAAGTGCCCGCAGAAGATGACCGAGTGGGCCCAGACGTTGCGGATCGCGTTGGCGGTGAAGGTCCCGACGAGCGCCTGCTTGCCCGAGCCGAAGACGGCAGCGGCCGCGGGCGTCGCGACGTAGTCCTTGGTGAACTGCCGAGCCACTTTTCGTCCGACGGCCTTGAGGTCGTTCTTGACGGCGTCTGTCGACTTCTCGCCGAGCTGCCACGCCTCGAGCTCGAGATCGTAGATGGCGATGCCCCACTCGAAGAACGGCGCGAGCACGGCGTTGATGACCGGGTTCAGCAGGTTGTACGGCTGCCACGGCTGGTCGTCGGCCATGCGCAGCGTCGAGTAGCCCACGTCCTTGTCCTTGCCGAGCACGTTGGTCCACGTGTGGTGCAGGTCGTTGTGCGTGTGCTTCCACGCGGCGGCCGGCGTGACGAAGTCCCACTCCCACGTCGTCGAGTGGATGTCGGGGTCGCGCATCCAGTCCCACTGGCCGTGGAGCACGTTGTGCCCGATCTCCATGTTCTCGAGGATCTTCGCGACGGAGAGCATCGCGGTGCCGGCGACGAACGCCGTCTTCTTCCGTGACAGCAGGAGCGTGGCGCGGCCGGCGATCTCGAGGGTGCGCTGCACCTTGATGACGCGGCGGATGTAGGCGGCGTCCGCGGCCCCGCGCGAGGCGATGATGCGGTCACGGATCGCGTCGAGCTCACGGCCGAGCTGCTCGACCTGGGCGTCGGTGAGGTGGGCCGCCGCGCGCGGACGGGCGGCCGGGTGCCCGGTCGCGGCGAGGATCGGCTTGCGCGGCCGGATGGCGGTCGTCTCGTCGGCCGCGTCTGCTGCCGCTGGGCGCGAATCGGCTTGCGGGATGGGTCTGTTCACTGTGGTGGTCATGTCTGGGGGTCCTCTCTCAGATGTCCAAATGGACAGGTCCGGCGGCAGCATTGACGCAGGTCTGGATGAGCTCGCCTTCGTCGCCGTGCACCTCGCCGGTGCGCAGGTCGCGCACCTTGCCGGCGACGAGCGGGGTGAGGCAGCTGCGGCAGATGCCCATGCGGCATCCGCTCGGCATCACCACCCCGCACCCCTCGCCGGCGTCAAGGAGGGAGACGTCGCCGCCCACCTCCACTTCCTTGTCGGACTTCTCGAACGTCACGAGGCCGCCTTCTCCGCCCGTGCCCGGGAGCAGGGCGGGAGCGAAACGCTCGATCGTGAGGTTCTCGTGTGTGTCGTCGTGGCCGTCGCGCAGCCACAGCTCCGTTGCCGCGTCGAGGAACTCGGCCGGCCCGCAGGCGTATGCCGCCCGGTCGCGCCAGTCGGGGCAGAGCGTCTCGAGGTCGGTGGCGTCGCTGAGGTCGAGACGCCGGGCGGGTGCGTCGGTGCCGGAGTCGCGGGTGAACCAGTGCTTGACGGTGAGGCCGGGGAACTGGTCTGCGAGCTCGAGCAGCTCGTCGTGGAAGAGGGCATCGGCAGGAGTGCGGGCCGAGTGGATGAGCACGACGTCGGCGTCAGGCCGGCGCGGCACGAGCGTGCGGATCATCGACATGACGGGGGTGAGGCCGCTGCCGGCGGTCAGCATGAGCAGGGGTCGCGGGTGCTCGGGCAGCGTGAAGTCGCCCTGCGGCGTGTCGAGGAAGAGGATGTCGCCGGTCTTGGTGTCACGGGCGAGGGCCGTCGAGACGACGCCGATGGCGGTGACGGTGATCGCGGGATCGTGACCGGCGGCGGCCGACAGGGAGTAGCTGCGCCAGTGGCGCACGCCGTCGATCTCGACGCCGACGCGGGCCCACTGTCCAGCGGCGTGCGGATTCCAGCCGCGACCCGGGCGGAAGTGGATGGTCGTCGAGTCGGGGGTCTCCCGCACGACCTTCGTCACGACGCCACGCAGCTGCCGCGACGACGACAGCGGGTTGATCAGGCCCAGCACGTCCTCAGGGGCCAGCGGGGTCGTCAGGATCGACGCCATACGCCGGAGCACTCTGATCTGGGCCATGACACCATGATCGCCCGCGAGCGACCCCGACATCTTGGGGCGAGGCGTACTCTTTAGAGCAAGAAACTGTTGTTTCGAGCTAAAAAACGGGAGCGCACCGTTGGTCCAGACCCCATCAGACCCGCCATGGTTGTATCTCCCTGCCGAAATCAGCGCCGCGCTCCGCCCGGTCGTGCGTGACATCGTCGAGGCGATCATCGAGGGCATCCCGCGCGACGTGCCCGTCTATGCGATGCCGATGGAGGGCCGCTTCGGCCAAGGCGTTCGGCAGGGCGTCACCGTGGCCCTGCACCGCTTCCTCGACCTGCCGGGCACCCGCCTCGAGGCCCTCTCGCCCGACGGCAAGTGGATCTACGAGAGCCTCGGCCGCGGAGAGGTGCGCTCGGGGCGCAGTCTCGAGTCGCTGCTCGCCGCCTACCGCTACGGCGCGCGCGTCACCTTCCGGGCGATCTCACGCCTCGTCGACGTCTCCCAGATGCCGCCCGACGTGCTGCTCGCCCTGGGGGAGTCGCTCTTCGCCTACATCGACGAGATCTCGGCGGCGAGCGCCCAGGGCTACGCGCAGGAGCAGTCGGAGCGAGCGGGGGAGCAGCAGCGGCTGCGGGCCGAGCTGCTCGAGATGCTGCTTCGCGGGGACTCGAGCGACGGGGGACCCGCGCGCCTGGCCGCCGCGGTCGGCTGGACGCTGCCGGAGTCGGTCCTCGTGGCGCTCGTGCCCTTCCCGCACGTCGAGGGGCTTCGCGCAGCTCTCGGACCCGATGCGCTGGTGGCCGAGCGCGGCACCGACGTCGTCGTCGTCCTCCCCGCCACCTCGACCACCCGTCGCCGTCGCCAGCTCGACCGGGCGCTCGCCGGCCGCCGCGCCGTCGTCGGGCCGTCGCGGCCCTGGCAGCAGGCGGGGGAGTCGCTCCAGCTCGCCACCTCGGCTGGTGCCCACGGCATCGGCCGGCTCGGCCACGACGCCGACGGGGCAGGGGGTGTCAGGCCCGGGGATGCCGGGTCGACGGTCTGGGTGGAGGACCACCTCGCCGAGCTCGTCGTGCGCGCCGAGCCGCTGGCGACCGACGACCTGGCCCGGCGGCGCCTGGCCCCGCTCGAGGGGCTGCGGCCGCCCGTGCGTGCCCGGCTCACCGAGACCCTGCTGTCGTGGCTACGTCACCAGGGGCAGCGGGCGCCGATCGCCGACGAGCTCTTCGTGCACCAGCAGACGGTCGGCTACCGGGTGGCCCAGCTCAAGCAGATCTTCGGCGACGACCTCGACGACCCTGAGGTGCGCTTCGAGCTCGAGCTCGTCCTGCGCGCCGGCCACCGCTGAGCCGCACCACGAGCGCGCGACACCACCACATCCACCAGTCGAGTGCTCATTTCTCGACAGGTGCGTGTGTGGGGAACTGGGCACTCGACGGGTTCCTCTGGTCGAGTGCTCATTTTCCGGCGGGTGCCGGTGTGGGGAACTGGGCACTCGTCGGGTTCCTCTGGTCGAGTGCTCATTTTCCGGCGGGTGCCGGTGTGGGGAACTGGGCACTCGTCGGGTTCCTGTGGTCGAGTGCTCATTTCTCGGCGGGTGGGTGTGTGGGGAACTGGGCACTCGAGGTGTCCCTCTGGTCGAGTGCTCACTTTTCCGGCGGGTGCGTGTGTGGGGAACTGGGCACTCGACGGGTTCCTCTGGTCGAGTGCTCATTCTTCCGACGGGTGAGTGTGTGGGGAACTGGGCACTCGACGGTGACGAGCCTCAGTCAGAGGAGGCGGATCGGGGAGCCGTCGAGGTAGGCGACGATGTCCTCGACGACCCCGGCGAAGAACGTCGCGTATACCTCCTCGGTGACGTAGCCGAGGTGCGGTGTGAGCAGCGTTCGCGGCGCGCTCCGGAGCGGGTGGTCGACCGGCAGCGGCTCCTCGTCGAACACGTCGAGCCCGACCCCGCCGAGCTGGCCTGCATCGAGGGCGGCGAGCAGAGCGGCCTCGTCGATGATCGGCCCGCGCGAGGTGTTGACGAGCAGGGCGTCGCGCCGCATGAGGCCCAGCTCTCGGTGCGAGATGAGTCCGCGGGTGCTCTCCCCGAGCACGAGGTGGATCGACACGACGTGCGAGGTGGCGAGCAGGTCATCGAGCCCGACGGCCCGGGCCCCAGCGGCTGCAGCCCGCTCGTCGGTGAGGTGGGGGCTCCAGGCGACGACGTCCATGCCGAAGGCCCGGCCGACGGTGGCCACCTGCGTGCCGAGGCGTCCGATTCCGAGCAGCCCGAGGGTGCGGCCGGCGAGGTCGGTGCCGACCGTCGTCTGCCAGCCACCCTCACGCACGGCGGTCGCCTCGGTCACGAGGTGCCGCGAAAGCCCGAGGATGAGCGCCCACGTGAGCTCGGCGGGGGCGGACGCGCGGCTCTCGGTGCCACAGACGGTGATACCCGCAGCTTCGGCCGCCGCGAGGTCGATGCTCGCGTTGCGACGGCCCGTCGTCACGAGGAGACGGAGGCCGGGCAGCCGGCCGAGGACGTCGGCGGTCAACGGGGTGCGCTCGCGCATGACCACGACGGCGTCGAAGCCCTCCAGACGCTCCACGAGCGCGTCGGGCTCACCGACGTGGTCGCGGAAGACCTCGACCGTGCACGGCTGCCCGGACGGCGGCGACGTCACGGGTGACCAGTCGGCGCTGGAGAGGGCCACGCCCTGGTAGTCGTCGAGCACCGCGATGCGCATGCGCTCAACCCTAGAACGCAGGAAGCGCCGCTCTCGCTGAGAGCGGCGCTTCCATGTGAAGCGACCCCGACCGGGCTCGAACCGGCGACCTCCGCCGTGACAGGGCGGCGCGCTAACCAACTGCGCTACGGGGCCTTACTGGTGGTGCGTTGTCGTGCTGGGTGGAACTGTACTGCGTATCCCCAACGGGATTCGAACCCGTGCTGCCGCCGTGAAAGGGCGGAGTCCTAGGCCGCTAGACGATGGGGACCGGCCCGACCATTCCGTTTGGGACGTCGAAACTATATGGTCTGCGAGGTCGCCCGACCAAATCGGCCCCGATCCGGCTCTCCCCAGGCTCGTCCAGCGCCTGCATCAGCCCTTCGCCCACGCTCGCACGTCGTCGACGGGCCACGTCGTGACGATGCGTTCGGCGGGAATCCCGAGGCGCTCGGCGCGCTCGCAGCCGAGCGCCTTCATGTCGAGCTGCCCGGGCGCGTGCGCGTCGGAGTCGATGGTGAAGAGGCACCCGAGGTCGCGGGCGAGCTCGATGAGCTCGTCGGGCGGGTCGCACCGCTCCGGACGCGAGTTGATCTCGACGGCGACGTCGTGCTCGAGGCACGCGCGGAAGACCTTCTCCGCGTCGAACTGCGACGGCGGCCGCTTGCCCCGACCGCCCGTGACGAGCTGCCCCGTGCAGTGGGCGAGGACGTTGGTGTGCGGGTTGCGCACGGCCGCGACCATGCGCGGCGTCATCTCGAACGACGGCTGGCGCAGCTTGGAGTGGATCGACGCGGTGACGACGTCGAGCTGGTCGAGCATGTCGTCGTCCTGGTCGAGCGTGCCGTCGAGGTGGATGTCGACCTCGATCCCCTTGAGCAGCGTGAAGGCGTCGCCGAGACTCGCGTTGATCGCCTCGACGCGCTTCAGCTGGTCGGCGAGGCGCTCGCGGCTCAGACCGTTGGCGACGGTGAGCCGTGGTGAGTGGTCGGTGAGGGCCATCCACTCCTGGCCGAGCTCCACGGCCGCGAGCACCATCTCCTCGATCGGGCTGCCGCCGTCGCTCCAGTTGGAGTGGGCGTGCAGGTCACCGCGGAGCGCGGCATACAGCTCGGCTCCGCCGGTCGTGAGCGGCGCCCCGTGCTTCTCCTCGGCCGAGGCGAGGTAGGCCGGCATGACGCCGCGGACCGCCTGCCCGATGATGGCGGCGCTCGAGTCGCCGATCCCCTTGATCTGCTTGAGAGTTCCGGCCTCGACGCGCTCGTGGAGCTCCTCCTCGGAGATGAGCGTGATCGCCTCGCTCGCCCTGCGGAAGGCATCGACGCGATAGCTGCTCTCGCGCCCCCGCTCGAGCAGGAAGCAGACGCGTCGCAACGCCTCCCGAGGGCTCATCGGCGCCTGGGGCGGGGTCGGCTGCTCCATGTCGGCAGCCTAGCCAGGTGGTCCGACGCCGCCGCCCCGAGCGCTGCCCCAGCCTTCCCCGGCGCCGCCCTAGCGCTGCGGCGTCGAGGGGGTGCCGTCCGGACGCGTGCCCGTGTCGGCGGCCACCTCGACGGAGACGAGGTCGGGTCCGTAGTGCCGCGCGAGCACCCCGGGCGTGAGCCCCTCGACCGCTGCCACCACGACCCGGTCGCTGCGCGCGTCGATGCGCACGCCGGTGATGTCGACGCCCTGCGCCCGCCACTGGGGCGCGTCGGCGACGATCTGGTCGAGAACGGCACGCTTGACGGCATACGAGTTGGTGACGGTCCGGAACTCCACGTCGCCGGGGGCGGGCATCGCCGACGTGACGAGCGCCTCGAGGGCGGGGTCGGTGCGCGTCACCGTGACGACGATGTGGTCCGTGCCGTCGTCCGCGGCATACGCGCCGGCGAAGACGTCGGCGAACTCCGTCACGAGGCGCGGCTCGACGGTTGCGAACGCCGCGCGCTGCGGTGTCGTCGGCCCGGTGAACCACGCCGACCCGTCCTGGGCTCCCGGGACGCCCCCGGGCGCACTCGGCAGGACAGGCGCCGTCGGTATGCCGGTCGGCAGGGTCGTCGAGGCCGGCCCCGCTCCGTTGTCGCTGCCGGTCGCAGCGCCCTTGTCGGCGCCCGCGGGCCCGCTGACGGCGCGCTCCTCCATGGCCGAGCCGGCGCTCGTGCTCGACCCCGTGCCCTGCTGCCCGACCACCCAGGCGCCGCCCACCGCGCCGACGACGACGACGGCAGCGGCAGCACCGAGCAGCGCGTTGCGGCGGCGGGAGGTGCGAGCGCGTCCGCGCAGGAGGGCGCGCTGCGCGAAGAGGTCGTCACGAGGTGGCTCGAGGTCGTCCACGGCACCCAGCGCCTTTCGCAGTCGGTCGCCGCCGTCCTCGGGCTGGTCGGGCCCCGAGGCCGGAAGGCGGGTCGGGTCGTCGGTCATGTCGCTGCTCCTGCCCCGGTGAGCGGTGGTTCGGCGAGCCGGTCACGCAGGGCCGCGAGGCCGCGGTGGATGTGGCTCTTGATCGTGCCCTCGGCCACGCCGGTGCACTCGGCGATCTGGGGAACGGTGAGGTCCTCCCAGAAGCGGAGGACGAGGACGGCGCGCTGCTTCTCGGGCAGGTCGGCGAGCAGGGCGGTGAGGGTCATCGCCAGCTCACGGTCGTGGTCGGTGGTGGCCGGCTCCGGCGGGGTGTCGGTGAGGACCTCGCGCTTCCGCTTGCGCTGGTCGTTGAGATAGAGATTGAGCATCGTGCGCCTCGTGTAGGCCGTCTCGGCGCCCGCCCCGATGCGGGGCCAGGCGACGTAGACCCGGGCGAGGGCTTCCTGGACGAGCTCGTCGCCGTCGGCCCAGTTGCCGCAGAGGAGGAACGCGCGTCGGCGCAGCAGGCCCTGCCGCTCGTCGACGAACGCGCGGAAGGCCGCTTCGTCCCTTCGCCTCATCTGCTCCCCGCCGGGTGTCGTGATCGTGTGGTGTTGTCGTACACCAGAATGGACACGCGAGGTCACCGAACCGTTGCACCCCGGCCGCGATCCGAGTGAGATGCCTCGAATCAGGCGATGCGGCCGAGCTCGAGCAGCGCGAGCATGAGGGCGGCGACGGTCTCGCCGTCGGTGATCTCGCCGCGGCGGATCATCGCCAGCACCTCGCGGACGGGCACGCGCGAGACGGCCGAGATGCCCTCGGCGACCTGCTCACCGGAGCGGCCGTCGACACCGTCGTCATCCGCGGCAGTGTCCTCGCCCAGGTCGGTCGCGAGATAGACCACCTCGGGCGCGCGGCAGATGCCGTTGAGGGCTGACATCTCGCCGACCCGCCGCCACGTCTGGGCCGTGAGCCCCGTCTCCTCGGCCAGCTCGCGACGCGCTGCGACGAGGGGGTCCTCGCCGTCGGTGCCACCTGCGGGCACCTCGATCGACGTGCCGACCGTGTGCCGGTCGATCGTGACGAGCACGACCTCGTCGGCGTCGGTGAGCGCGACGACGAAGACCGCGGGTCGGCGCACCTCGACCACCCCGTAGGTCCCGGGCGACCCGTCGGGCCTGACCACCTCGTCCTCGCGCACGACGATCCACGGGTTCTCGTAGGCCACGCGGGTCCGTGTCACCGGCCAGCTCATCGGGGGCGTCGCTCTCGCATGTCCCGATGGTCGCATCACGCTGGGGCGGCGGTCCGGCAGGTGGCCGCTCGCGGCCTCCGGGTGGTCACCGGGTGGTCACCCGGGTCCGTGGTCGGCCCCGTCAGTCCGTGAGGGTGAGCAGCACGATGGCGCGGCCCGCGGTGCCCGCCCGGATCTCGTCGAGGGTCGGCCGCCGGTCGACGTTGACCTTGAGCCCGACCCGGTTCGCGCGCTTGGGGCCGAGCCCGCGGAGCAGGCGGTCGAAGATCTCTGCCACGCGGTCCGGGTCCTCCTCGAGCACCGCGTGGGCGCGCCGGCGGCGTCCGTCGATGGTCACCTCGAGATCTGCACCCCCGCGGAGGTTGACCCGCCAGGCGCCTCCGCCGAAGGTCAGCAGCTGGCCGTCGAGCTCGTGTCGCCCGACCGGCACGTCGTAGACCCGGCCGGTGCGACGGCCCGTCACGTGCAGCACCATGAGGCCCTTGCTCGCGATGCCGTGCAGCGGCGACCCGAGGAGCGCCCGCAGCACCGGGTTGACGACCTTGACCATCAGGGTGGGGGCGAGGGCCTGCTCCACTGCGGGCTTCGACGTGTCGGCCATCCCTACAGGGTGCCACCGCGAAACGACTCGCCGCACGCGGCGAGTCGTTTCGCGGTGTCGGTCCGCGCGCCGTGAGGTGGCGGGCCCAGCCGGTATGCCGTGCGGGCCGGGTGCGCCTCGAGGCCGGTATGCCGTGGGGCTGGGTGCGCGAGGTGCGCCTCAGGCGCCGGCGTCCCGGGAGGCGCGCCACACGGCATACGCCGGCTTGAGGCAGGTGCCGCAGGGGCGGAAGCCCGCGGCGACGGCGGTGGCCTCGTCGGCGAAGAAGACGCGGTGCTCGGCGTAGCCGCCCCGGGCGAGGGCGGCCCGGGCCGAGCCGCAGTCGAGCCTGCCGTAGAGGCGGTCGCGGGGGTTGCGGGCGTTGCCGCCGAGGGTGCCCGGCGTCTCGCTCTCGTAGGGCAGGCCGTCGACGCCCATCAGCGTCCAGGTGCGTCCGGTCACGCAGCACTCTCCAGGTCGAGCAGCCGGCGCTTGACGGCGAGGCCGCCGAGGTAGCCGCCGAGGCTGCCGTCGGATCGGACCACCCGGTGGCAGGGCACGACGATCGGGACGGGGTTGGTCGCGCAAGCACTGCCGACGGCCCGCACGGCCGTGGCGCGGCCCGTCGATGCGGCGACCTGGCCGTAGCTCTCCGTGTGGCCGTAGGGGATGTCGCGCAGGTGACGCAGGACCTCGAGGCGGAACCCGTGCGCGAGGCGCAGGTCGACAGGGACGTCGAAGGTGCGACGACGACCGGTGAAGTAGTCGTCGAGCTCATGAGCGAGCTCGTCGAATCGCTTGTCGTCACGGAGGATTCGTGATCCGATGCGCGTGGCGAGGGAGTCGAGGACGGCATCGTGGTCTTCGCTCTCGAAAGCGAGACGGGCGAGGCCGTCATCCGTGGCCGCGAGCAGGAGGCGGCCGACGGGGGAGTCGACGACGCGGTAGCCGAGGTCGAGCGAGCCTGTGGCAGAGGCACGCTCGACGAGTCGGTCGTGCAGCCGTGCGACATCGGCGCTCATGGTCTCGGAGTCGCCGAGTGAGGAAAGGGTGTGGATCAGGTTGTCAGACATGGGAGCTCACTTCCTTCGAGGCATAGGTGAGGCGCAGCCGGGCGATGCCGTCGGCGCAGGCCCGGCGCGCTGCGGCTGGCGTGCCGCCGACGATCGCGGCGACCTCGGTGTGCGGCAGGCCCGCGACGTGGTGGTACGCGACGCACTGGCGCTGCTTGTCGGGCAGGGCGGCAAGGGCTGACCACAGGGCGTCGTCGGGCAGCGCGAGGTCGGGGCGGTCGGAGGGGGGTGCCAGCTGCTCGGGCAGCCGGTCGACGGGAGCGGCGCGCCGGCTCCGGGCCCTCGCGACGTCGATGGCCTTGCGGTGCGCGATGGTGATGAGCCAGCCGCGCACATCGGCGTCGTCGGGCAGGTCGGCCCAGGCGCGGAGGGCGGAGAGGAACGTCTCCGACCAGGCGTCGTCGGCCTCCTCCACCCCGAGCACCGCGCGGCAGACGCGCAGGACCACGGTGCCGTGCTCGGTGACGGCCTGCTCGAACGGTCGCTTCATGTCCTGTGGACGCTCCGGCCTCGGAGGATGTGAGGTCCCAGTCTGACCGACCGCGCACCCCGAGGTCAGTCGCACACCGTGCACGGTGGGTGGGTCGCCCCGGAGGTGTGCGGCTGGCAGCGACGTGTGCGGCTGGCTGCCGCGCTCAGCCCGCGGCCCGGACGCTGGGGGACCCCGGGCTCAGAAGAGGCGGCCGGCGTCGGCGGCTTCGGGCTCCTCGAGTGCGAGGAGATGGCGCTTGCGACCCAGCCCACCGGCATACCCCACGAGGGAGCCGTCGGCGCCGATGACCCGGTGGCACGGCACGACGACGGCGATCGGGTTGCGGCCGTTGGCCGTGCCGACGGCCTGGGCGAGGTTGCGGTCGCCGAGGGCGCGGGCGAGGTCGCCGTAGCTGCGGGTCTCGCCGTAGGGGATCTCGCGCAGCAGCGACCAGACCCGCTGGTGGAAGTCGTCACCCCGCGGCGCGAGCGGAAGGTCGAACTCGCGCAGCGTGCCGGCGAAGTATGCCGCGAGCTGCGCTGCGGCCGAGGCGAACGGCTCCGCTGCCGGGTCACCGGGCTCGCCGAAGACGTCGGGGTCGTCGGGACGGTACTTCGCGGCATCCATGAGCAGGTGCGTGATCGCGCGGTCGTCGGCGACGACGGTGAGCTCGCCGATGGGCGACGCGACGACGACGTGCGAGGGGCTCATGACCGCTCGGGCCCCGCTCCGGATGACTTCTCGTGGGAAGCCAGGATGTCGTCGTGGGTCGGCACGGGGTACTCGGCCGTGTAGTCGCCGTAGGCGCGGGGGTCCTCCGAGGGCTCGAGGTGGCAGGTCAGGGCGATCTCGCCGAAGCCCTCGTGGACGGCGTCCTCGATCTCCTCGACGAGGTCGTGCCCCTGCTGCACGGTCCAGGCGCCGGGCACGAGCACGTGCACCTCGGCGAAGCGGTGGTGCCCCGACTCGCGGGTGCGCAGCGCGTGGAAGTGGACCTCGCTCGTGACGAAGCCGGCGAGGATGTCGGCGATGGCGCGGTTGTCCTCCTTGGACATCGAGATGTCCATGAGCCCCTCGGTGGACTCGCGGATGAGCTTCCACCCGGTCCACACGATGTTGAGACCGACGAGGAAGGCGACGACGGGGTCGAGCCGCTCGATGCCCGTCAGCGCGACGATGAGGACACCGACGACGACGCCCGCAGAGGTCCACACGTCGGTCATGAGGTGCTTGCCGTCGGCGGTGAGCGTCAGCGAGCGGTAGCGGCGCCCGGCCCGCAGCAGCACGACCGCGACGGCGCCGTTGATGAGCGAGGCCCCGACGGAGATGGCGAGACCGATCCCGACGTTCTCGATCGGCCGGGGGTTGAGGAAGCGCTCGACCGCGGTGTACATGATGACGAGGGCGGCGACGAAGATCATCATCCCCTCGATCGCCGCCGAGAAGTACTCGGCCTTGGTGTGGCCGTAGTGGTGGTTCTTGTCGGCCGGCATGGCCGCCACCTTGAGCGCCACGAGCACCGCGACCGCGGCGACGAGGTTGACGACCGACTCGGCCGCGTCGGAGAGCAGGCCGACCGACCCGGTGATGCGCCAGGCGACGACCTTGAGCGTGATCGTGACGAGCGCGGCGACGATCGAGAGGTAGGCGAAGCGGCTCAGGTCACGCGTCTGCTGGGCCCGAGCGCCCCCGAGGGGGGCTTCGGCGGTCGGTGGGCTCGCGTTGGTCGACACGACTCCAGTGTGACAAGAGCGACCGACAGCAGGCACGTCGGGACTGGTCCGCGGACGCCGGGGGTCGTGGTGGGGATACGCAGTGACCGGGTAGGGGGGGAGTATCCGATCGAGAGGAGTCCAAACGATGGGACTCATGGACAAGGCCAAGAACGCCGGGGAAGACCTCAAGGGCAAGGCCAAGGAAGCAGCCGGGAAGTCGACCGACAACGAGCGACTCGAGGCCGAGGGCCAGCGAGACCAGGCTCAGGCCGACCTCAAGCAGCGGGGAGAGCAGCTCAAGGATGCGGGCGACGACGTCAAGGACGCCTTCAAGCGCTGAATCGACGGCACTTCCCGGCGAGGTGGGCCGGTCCCTTCGGGGCCGGCCCACTGGCCTGTCCGCCGACACCTCGCAGGCTCAGCGGCACACCCAAAGGCCGCACGCACCCCGTCTTCGATGTGCCGCTGCCCCGCAGGGGTGCGTATGCCGCGTGGCTCAGCCAGGCGGCATACCCCGCTGGTCGGGTGGCCGGGTCGCGGGCGTCACTCCCGACGGGGTGCGACGACGACCTCGACGTCGTTGTCGCGGAAGGCCTGCAGTGCGCCGGGGTCCGCGGAGTCGTCGGTGACGAGCGTCCAGCGACGCGGCATGACCGCCCACGCGTGGAAGGGCGACTGGCCGAGCTTCTCGGCGTGCGCGAGCACGTAGATGTGGTCGGCGCGGCTCATCATGAGCTCCTTGAGCCGGGTCTGCTCGAGGTCCGCCTCGCAGATGCCGCGCTCAGCGTGCACGCTGTCGGCGCCCATGAACGCCCGGTCGAAGGAGAGGCGTTGGACCGCCGACTCCGCGAGTGGCCCGACGAACGCCTGGCTGAGGGGCCGGAGCCGACCGCCCAGCGCGATGACGTCGATGCCGGCGCTGTCGGAGAGGGCACCCATGGCGCTGATGCCCGCCGTGACGACGGTGAGCCCGGTCAGTGCGGGTGACGCGGTGATCGCGTCGGCCAACGCGCCCGTCGTCGACCCGGCATCGAGCAGGATCGTCTCGCCGGACCCGATCTGCGCTGCGGCCCACTGGGCGATGTCGCGCTTGGCGACGTGCGCCTCGCCGAGCCGTTGCCGCAGCGAGGCCTCCGGGTGGTGCGCCAGGCTCATGACGCCGCCGTACGTGCGGGCCAGCTTGCCCTGCGCGGTCAGCTTGGCGAGGTCGCGCCGGATCGTCGATGCGGTGACCCCGAGCTCGTCGCTCAGCTGCTCGACACTGGCGAGGCCGGTCGTCGTCGCAAGCCGGACGATCTCGGTCCGGCGTGCCTGCGCGGAGTGCTTGGCCACGCTCGGCACCCTAGGGCCACACCGAGGCCCGCGCCACCACGGCAGGCCGACGGTGGTGGGGGTGGTTTCGGCCGGGGTGTGCTCAGCGGGGCAGTGCGGGTGCGATGACGACCTCGACCCCGCGATCGCAGAACTCTTGCACCGCAGGGAGATCCGCGCTCTCGTCGGTGACGAGCGTCCAGCGGGCAGGCATGACGGCCCAGGCGTGGAAGGGCGACTGACCGAGCTTGGCCCCGTGGGCCAGCACGTAGGTGTGCGTCGCGCGACTCATCATGAGCTCCTTGAGCAGGGTCTGCTCGAGGTCCGCCTCGCAGATGCCGCGCTCCGCGTGCACGCTGTCGGCGCCCATGAACGCCCGGTCGAAGGACAGCCGCGAGATCGCCGACTCGGCCAGCGGCCCGACGAAGGCCTGGCTCATCGTGCGCAGCCTTCCGCCGAGGGCGATGACCTCGACACCGTCCGCCTCGGCGAGGGCGGCCACGGTGCTGACGCCCGCCGTCACGACGGTGAGGTCGGTGAGGTCGGTGAGGTCGGCGCGGCCGAGGTGGCCGGAGCCTCTGCTCAGGGCTGTGGCGGCCTTGAGCTGCTGAGCGAGGGCGGCGGTCGTCGACCCGGCATCGAGCAGGACTGTCTCACCCGACTCGATGACCGAGCAGGCCCACCGCGCGATGGCCTGCTTCGCATCGAACGCCTCGCCGAGGCGCTGCCGGAGGGAGGCCTCCGTGGGGTGCGACAAGGGCATGGCCCCGCCGTAGGTGCGCGCCAGCATGCCCTGGGCCGTGAGCTTGGCGAGGTCGCGTCGGATCGTCGATGCGGTGACGCCTAGCTGGTCGGAGAGCTCCTCGACGCTCGCCAGGCCCGTTGTCGTGGCGAGTCGGAGGATCTCTCCTCGGCGGGTCTGCGCCGCGTGCCTCGCCACGCCCCGCGCCTCAGGCGCTGACCGGGCGGGGAGCCATCTCGGCGCCGAGCCGCAGGGCCTCGATCATCGAGCGGTGGTCGGCTACGCCGGTGCCTGCGATGTCGAAGGCGGTGCCGTGGTCGACCGAGGTGCGGATGACGGGCAGGCCGATCGTGACGTTGACGCCGGCCTCGAGGCCCAGCACCTTGACGGGGCCGTGCCCCTGGTCGTGGTACATCGCGACGACGAGATCGTAGTCGCCGCGGCCGGCGAGGAAGAAGAGAGTGTCGGCCGGAAGCGCGCCGTGCACGTCGATGCCGTCAGCTCGAGCCGCCTCCACGCCCGGGTTGATCTTCGACTCCTCCTCGCCGTATCCGAAGAGGCCGTTCTCCCCTGCGTGCGGGTTGATCCCGCAGACGCCGATCTTGGGGTGGGGGTTGCCCGCGTCGACGAGCGCCTTGTGCCCGCGGCGGATGACGCGCTCGACGAGACCCGGCTCGATGCGCGCGACGGCGTCGAGCAGGCCGATGTGGGTCGTCACGTGGATGACCTTGACCTTCTCGGTCGAGAGCATCATCGACACCTCGGGTGTGCCGGTCAGGTGGGCGAGCAGCTCCGTGTGGCCGGGGAAGAGGTGCCCGCCGGCGTGCAGCGCCTCCTTGTTGAGCGGCGCGGTGCAGATGGCCTGGACCTTGCCCGCCATCGCCAGCTCGGATGCCACCCGGACGTAGTGGTATGCCGCGTCGCCGGCGACCGGGGAGAGCTGTCCGAAGGGGAGGTCCTCCGGAAGCAGCCCGAGGTCGATGACGTTGATCCGGCCCGGCAGCTCCTGCGCCTCCTCGACCTCGGTCACGGTGACGATGTCGACGGGGCTGCCGATGACGGCGGCGGCCTGCTTGAGCCGCAGCGCGTCCCCGATGACGACGGTGCGGGCCATCGTCGCGACGTGCGGGTCTGCGAGCGCCTTGACGATGATCTCGGGCCCGATGCCGGCACCGTCTCCCATGGTCACGGCGATGCGGGGAAGGACGGCGCTCATGGGTTCTCCTTGGATGGGGCGACGAGACGGTGCGGGCTGGTGCCGCGCCGGCTGAGTGGGGCGGTTCGGTCGGGGTGGGTGTCGGTGTCGGGGTGGGCCGCGCAGCCCAGGAGCCGGTGGGCCGTGCGGACGAGGGAGTCGGGGGCGCCGAAGCTTCCCGGGCGGGTCACGACGACGTGGCCGCCGTCCGTCCGGCTGACGACGGTGCCCCGCTCGAGCTCGGCGAGGACGGAGAGCGAGCCGACCCCGAGCCGGTCGAGCACTGCGCGGGCGGTCTCTCCACCGGTGAGGAAGACACCGTCGTAGCGCACGACGAGTGGGGCGAGGGCATCAGCGAGCGCGTGCACGAGCCGGCTGACGTCGCCGGTCTCGGTCGCAGCCGACGGGTCGAGCGCGACGGCGACGAGTCCTCTCGCCGGCAGCTGGGAGAGTCGCGCCGCGAGGGCCCCAGGGTCCGCGAGCAACCTCGTCGGGCCGACGAGCTCGATGTGCGCGGCCTCGGCGCCGAGGTGTTCGAGCTGGGGAGCGACCGCGCTGGCGCGCGTGCCGAGGACCATGAGGAGCGAGCGCAAGCGCGGGAGGGGTGTGGGGGCGGCGTCCGGCTCGGGCGCGAGCGCGCGGACGGCCGTGTCTGCCATGGCTCCGGAGCCGACGAGCAGCGCTGCTCGTCGGCCGCCCGTGGCCGCCGCGTGGATCGTCACGAGATCGGCGTCCGTGGCGGCGTCGCACACGGCAACGGCGCCGGACGACGCGATGTCGCGCAGTACGTCAGCGACAGCGGCGACGCCTGCGTCGACGGTGCGCTGGGGCACGAGCACGGTGCGCAGCGGGATCATCGCCTCGGGCACGGACCGCGGTGCGGGGGTGGGCTCCACGTGCCACAGCTCGGTCTCGTGCAGGGGGATCCCGCCCACGTGCAGCACGCCGTCGCGCACGACCCGGCCCAACGCGGGATTGCTCACGGCGACGACAGGAGCACGACCGAGCTGCGCAGCCACGGCGGCGATCTCGACAGCCACGTTGCCACGCAGCAGCGAGTCGACCTTCTTGACCACGACGGGAGCGTCGGCGACGACGTCGGCCGCCGCGGAGGCGCGGGCTGCAGCAGCCGATGGCGCGACGCCGCGTGAATGCGTGTCCACGGTGAGCACGCGCAGCATGCCTGCGCGGTCCGACGCGGCCGTGTTGTCGGCGGGGTGGCCGGGGTCCTGCGTGGGCACCTCCGGGGCAGTCAGGAGGATCGAGCTGCGCGAAACGCGCAACAACGCGTGCGCTGCGCACTCTGCGCTACCGGTGAGATCATCGGCGATGACGCCGATCTCCAGTGCGACCATGACCCCTCTCCTGCCGGTAATCGTCCTTACAGCAAGGAGTTTGGCACCCTTGCCGTCTCACTGAGCGAGCCTGCTTCGCACTGTCCGTGAAGGTGTCACGAGGCGTCCCGTCACAAAAAACGCTACAGGTATTGCGCGATTCGTGCAATGGTGCGAATGTAGTGGGACCCGAACGGCGCGCGGTGCGCAGTCGCGGTCGAGGCCACGCTCAACGAGGAGTTCCGATGCCCCAGCAAACGCCATCTCGCGTTTCCCCGTCTGACCAGCCGGCGCGGCAGCACTCGCGCCGCTCCATCCTCAAGTTCGGCTCGCTGGCCGGCGCGGGCCTGATCTTCGCCCCCGTGCTCGCCAACTGCGCCGGGCCCAAGTCCGCCACGAGCACGTCCACCGGAGGCGCTGCCGCTGCCGGTGGCGCCCTGAGCATCGTGCTCAACCGCAACCTGGTCAGCCTCGACAACAAGCTGAACCAGTACGACGCCGCCGTCACGGTGCAGCGCGCGGTGCGCGAGGCACTGACGAGGATCGGCGACAAGCTCACCCCCGAGCTCGTGCTCGCCGAGTCGTTCGAGCAGACCAAGCCGACGGTCTGGACCGTCAAGCTCCGCGACGACATCCACTACTCCGACAAGTCGAAGGTCACCGTCGAGGACGTCGAGACCGCGCTCAAGCTCTACTTCGAGGTCAAGGCCGGCTACGTCGCCTCGCAGTTCCCCGAGCAGCCGACCTTCACGAAGGTGGACGACCGGACCTTCACCCTGACGACGAAGAACCCCGTCGTCTCGCTCAACTCCCTGATGTCGAACATCCTCATCACGCCGGCCAAGGACAACAAGCCCGAGGAGCTGGGCACCGGCCTCGGCACCGGCCCCTTCACGATCGCGAGCGCGGACTCCGGCACGGGCACCTACCGCCTCGTGCGCAACGCCAACTACTGGGGCACCCCGGCCAAGCTCGAAGAGGTCAACGTCAGCTACCAGGAGGAGGAGGGGGCGCGCGTCATCGCGATCACCTCGGGTCAGACCGACGTCATCGACACGATCACGCCCGAGTCCGCCGCCTCGCTCAAGACGAACTCCGACATCGACGTCATCGAGACTCCGGGCACGCGCCTCATCCACCTCTTCTACAACTTCCGCAAGCCGGCGAGCAGCCCGCTCGCCAATCCCAAGGTCCGCGAGGCGCTGAGCTACGCGATCGATCACCAGTCGCTCATCAAGGCCCTCATGAACGGCCAGGTGACCTCGGCCGAAGGGGTGGTGCCGACCACGCTGGCCGGCTTCGCCAAGACGGGCGACTACGTCTACGACGCGGCCAAGGCCAAGCAGATGCTCGCCGACAACGGCGCCGCAGGTCTCAAGGTGCGCATCATCTGGGAGGACTCGGAGTTCGCGGGGGCCTCGCGGGTCCTCGAGGCCGTGTCCCAGATGTTCGCCGCGGTCGGCGTGACCGCCGAGCTGAAGATGATCCCCAAGGGCGGCGAGATCAACGCCTGGCGTCGCGGCGAGGCCGGCGACTGGGACATCCTGGCCAACGGCTACGGCAACCAGACGGGGCTCGCCCTCACCAATCTCCAGGGCCAGTACGGCGGCACGGCCGAGAAGGAGAAGACGCGCGACACCTACCACGGCTTCGTCTTCCCCGACATCACCGCGCTCCTCGACCAGGCCGCCGCCGAGTCCGACGAGGCCAAGCGCACCGACCTGCTGAAGCAGGCCCAGGAGAAGATCTGGGCGCAGTGGCCGGCCGTGTGGGCCTGGACCCCGAACAACGTCCTGGCCAAGCGCAAGCGGGTCCAGAGCCTCAACCTCCGGGCGACGAACTCCTACGACCTCGCCGCCGTGACCGTCTCCGGCTGACGTCCAGCCGACCAGACCAAGGTGATTCCATGCTCACGTACGTCCTGAAACGGATCGGTCAAACGATCCTGACGGCCTTCCTGGCCGTGGCGACGGTGTTCGTCCTGCTCCGCATGGCGCCGGGCGACCCCGCGGCCAACTATGCGCCGCCGAACCCGAGCTCCGAGCAGCTCGAGGCCATCCGCCAGCAGTTCGGGCTCGACCAGACGATCCCCGTGCAGTTCTGGACGTTCCTGCAGCACCTGTTCCAGGGCGATGTCGGCACGTCGTTCTTCTTCAAGCGCCCCGCGCTCGAGGTCGTCCTGGAACGCCTGCCCTACACGATCACCCTCGCGGTCGCGGCGATCATCCTGACGTCGATCGTCGCGATCCCGCTGGGGGTGTGGATGGCGCGGCGCAACAACACCGGCCCCGAGCTCGGCGCCAACATCGGCACGATCGCCGGCCAGTCGATGCCCGACTTCTGGATCGGCTTCGTGCTGCTCATCCTCTTCGCGGTGAACCTCAGGTGGTTCGAGCCGTCGGGCTACGACTCGCCTGCCTCGATCATCCTGCCGACGGTGACGATCGCCATCCTGCAGATCGCCCTCATCTCTCGGCTCGTGCGCCGCGAGATGGTCGTCAACCTCGCCTCGCCCTACCTCACCGTGGCGCGGTCGCGGGGGGTCTCCGAGCGAGCCCTGACCTGGCGCTACGCCTTCGCGAATGCCGCACTCCCTGTCGTGACGGCGCTCGGAACCCGCTTCGCCGCCATGCTCAACGGCGTCGTCATCGTCGAGGTGGTCTTCAACTGGCCGGGGGTCGGCGAGCTCGTCGTCAACGCGCTCAAGCAGCGCGACTTCCCGCTCATCCAGGCCACCGTCCTCGTGACCGTCATGCTGGCGCTCTTCGTCCAGCTCCTCGTCGACCTGCTCTACCCGCTCATGGACCCGCGGGTCCGTCTCGGAGAGGCGAGCTCATGACCACCTCCACCTCCGCACCCCGGTCGCCCAACCTCAGCGAGGTTCCCGGCTCGATCCTCGGGCGTGACTCGGCGGTCAACAAGGTGCTGCTGCGCCGATCCGCGGCAGCCCGACGCGCCCGCTACAGCACGATCAAGATCTGGGTGGGTGCCATCTGCGCCGGCGTCGTCATCATTCCCGTCGTGCTGGCGAACGTCCTCCCGCTGCCCGACCCGATCGTCGGGCAGCTGAGCGACTCGGCCCTGCCGCCCTTCAGCCCCGGGCACCTGCTCGGCACCGACCCGAACGGCCGTGACCTGCTCTCGCGCATCCTGCACGGCGGCCAGACCTCGCTCGTCATCGGGATGCTCGCGATCTTCGTCTCGGGACTCTTCGGCATCGTCGCGGGCGCCGCTGCAGGCTACTTCGGCGGGTGGGTCGACACGTTCATCTCGCGACTGCTCGAGGCGCAGATGGCCCTCCCGCTGCTGCTCATGCTGCTGCTCGTCGTCGCCCTCTTCGGGCCGTCGATCCCCGTGATCACGCTCGTCATCGCGTTCGCCCAGTGGCCGGAGCCCGCACGCATCACCCGGGCGCTCGTGCTCGTCGAGCGGGAGAAGCCGTACGTCGCGGCGGCGCGGGTGCTCGGCCTGCGCAAGTTCTCGATCCTGCGCCGGCACGTCGTGCCCAACATCCTCCAGCAGGTGCTCGTCGTCGTGCTCCTGCTGCTGGCCCAGGCCGTCCTGCTCGAGAGCGCCCTGTCCTTCCTCGGCGCCGGCGTCCAGCGGCCGTACCCGACCTGGGGCGGCATCATCTCCGACGGGCGTGAGCTCTTCGTCACGGGCAAGCCGTGGCTCGTGACCGTGCCGGGCGTCGCCATCGCGATGCTCGTCGTCGGAGTCAACCTCGTCGGCGACGGCCTGCGCGACCGCGTGCGCCGTGCGAAGGGAGACCAGGCATGAGCGTGCTCGAGGTCAAGGACCTCCAGGTCGAGCTGATGACGACCGATGCGGTCGTCCGCGCCGTCGACGGAGTGAGCTTCCACATCGACGAGGGCGAGACGGTGACCATCATCGGCGAGTCCGGCTCGGGCAAGTCGACGACGGCGATGGCCCTGCTGCGGCTGCTGCCCGACGACCTCGCCGTCATCTCGGGGGAGGCCCGCATCGCCGGACAGGACGTCACCGGCGACCGCAAGGTCATCAACCAGCTGCGTGGCCGGGTGGTCGCCCTCATCCCGCAGGATCCGATGACCGCGCTCAACCCGATCCGCACCATCGGGCGCCAGATGACCGAGGCCGTGCGCATCAAGTACCCCAAGCTGGGCAGGTCGGAGGCCAAGCAGCGGGCGCTGTCGCTCATGGAGCAGGTGCACATCCGCAACCCTGCGAAGCAGTTCGACGCCTACCCCCACCAGCTCTCGGGCGGCATGCTCCAGCGGGTGCTCATCGCCATGGCCGTCTCGACGGACGCCGACCTCATCGTGGCCGACGAGCCGACGAGTGCGCTCGACGTGACCGTCCAGGCCGGCATCCTCGACCTGCTCCTCGAGCTCCAGGAGCAGACCGGCATCGCCCTGCTGCTCATCACGCACGACCTCGGTGTCGCCCGGCTCATGAGCGACCGCATCCACGTCATGAAGTCCGGCGTCTTCGTCGAGAGCGGTCCTGTCACCGACGTCGTCGACCACCCGCAGCACCCCTACACGCAGAAGTTGCTCGGGGCGATCCCCGAGCTCGGCCCTTGGCACGATCCCGCACTCACGGAGCCGTCACAACCGGGGCCGTATGCCGTGGGCGACGTTCCCGACTCGGGTTCCGTTGCGCCGCAGACTGGTTCAACGGAAGCCAGCGGCTCCGCAGCATCCGGCGCCAAGCTCGTCAAGGAGGCCAGCCATGGCTGACAACCTGCTCACCGTGAGCAACCTCGTCGTCGAGTACAAGACGGGCAGCGAGACCTTCCGCGCCGTCGACGACGTCTCGTTCAGCGTGCCGCGCGGCGGGACCCTCGCCATCGTCGGAGAGTCCGGCTGCGGCAAGTCGACCATCGCCAAGGCCCTGGTCCGCCTGTTGAAGCCGACGTCCGGCACCGTCGACCTCGACGGCACCGACCTCGCCGCTCTGACCGAGCGACAGCTGCGCCCGATCCGGCACCGCGTCCAGATGGTCTTCCAGGACCCCTACGGTTCCCTCGACCCGCACCTCACCGCGCAGCAGATCGTCGCCGAGCCGATTGCCGTGCGCGGAGAGAAGTCACGCAAGGCCCAGCGGGACAAGGCAGCACAGCTCATCGACCGCGTCGGACTGCCGAAGACGGCGCTCGGGCGCAAGCCTCCGGAGTTCTCCGGAGGGCAGCGCCAGCGCATCGGGATCGCCCGCGCGCTGGCGTCCGAGCCCGAGCTCCTTGTCTGCGACGAGGCGACGAGCGCACTCGACGTGTCGGTGCAGGCGCAGGTGCTCGAGCTGCTCGCCGACATCCAGGCCGACACCGGCCTGACCTACCTCTTCATCTCGCACAACCTCGGTGTCGTGCGGGCGATCTCGCAGAACACGGTCGTCATGCGCGCCGGCAGGATCGTCGAGAGCGGCCGCACCGACGACCTGCTCTCCCGCCCGCAGGAGGACTACACGCAACGCCTGCGCCGCTCGGCGCTCGAGCCTGGCCTCATGACGGGCATCAAACCGCGACACCTCATCCGCCACATCGCCGCCTCCCGGACGGCCGAGACCGAGAAGGCATCATGACCACCGCAACCCTGCCGGCCATCGAGCTGCCGGGCCTCGACCGGCCGCTCTCACGGCTGGTCCTCGGCACGATGACGTTCGGCGACACCGTCGACCTCGACACCGCCCGCACCATGGTCGACACGGCGCTCGCCGCCGGCATCACCTCGATCGACACCGCCAACGGGTATGCCGCCGGGCGCAGTGAGGAGATGCTCGCCGAGATCCTCGCTGGCCGCCGCGACGCCGCGACGATCGCGACCAAGGCCGGCATCTATCCCGGCGACGCGGGTGGCGCGCCGCTGCTCTCCGCGGCCGGGCTCCGGTCGTCCCTCGAGGCAAGCCTGCGTCGCCTGCACACCGACTACGTCGACGTCTACTACCTCCACCAGCCCGACCGCTCGGTGCCGATCGACGTAACCATCGGCGCTCTGGCCGATCTCGTCCAGGAGGGCAAGGTGCGCTCCATCGGCGTCTCCAACTTCTCGGCCTGGCAGATCGGCGACGTCTTCGCTGCCTGCGATGCCCTCGGCACGCCCCGCCCGATCCTCGCGCAGCAGCTCTACAACCTCGTCGCACGTCGCATCGAGGCCGAGTACGTCGAGTTCGCAACGACGAAGAGTCTGGCGACGATCGTCTACAACCCGCTCGGTGGCGGTCTGCTCACCGGCCGGCACTCCTTCACGGAGTCGCCCGCGCAGGGGCGCTTCGGCGACTCGGCGCTGGCGACGATGTACAAGGACCGCTACTGGAATGCCGAGACGTTCGCGGTCATCGACGCCCTCGGCGCGATCGCGGCCGATTCCGGCATCACCCTGCCCGAGCTGTCGCTGCGGTGGCTGCTCTCCAAGCCCGTCGTGTCGGCGGTCCTCCTGGGCGGGTCCAAACCACGTCAGCTGGAGGCCAACATCACTGCTGCACAAGCCGGTCCGCTCCCCGAGGATGTCGTGGCAGCGTGCGACGACGCCGGCCAGGCGCTTGCCGGGTCGATGCCGGGGTACAACCGATGAGCGCCGGGGGAGGCACCGCCATGGAGCGGAGCCGTGAGCGGGTGCTCGACTACGCCCGCCGGCTCCGGGCACGCGAGACGATCCTCGGCTACTGGGTCATCATCGACTCGCCGGTCTCCACCGAGCGGCTCGCGCGCGTCGGCTACGACTACGTCTGCTTCGACGGCCAGCACGGGCTGCTCGACTACAAGGGCATCCTCGCCGGCATGCAGGCCATCGACGCCGGCGGTGAGTCGGTGGGCATGGTCCGGGTCGGCGCCAACGACCCCTTCCTCATCGGGCAGGCCCTCGACGCCGGCGCCGCCGGGGTCATCGTGCCGCTCGTCAACACGGCCGAGGACGCCGCGCGGGCGGTCTCGTACGCGAAGTACGGCCCCGAGGGCATCCGCTCCTACGGCCCGATGCGGGCCCAGCTGCGCGTCGGCCCCAACCCGGCCGACTCCAACGCCGCCACCGTCGTGCTCGCGATGATCGAGACGCCGCAGGGGCTCGAGAACGTCGAGGCGATCGCCGCGACCCCCGGCATCGACGGGCTCTACATCGGCCCCTCCGACCTGCGCCTCGCGGTCGGGGGAAAGACCTCGGTCGACCCTGACGTCGACGACGTCTTCGAGGAGGCGGTCGCCCGCATCCTCCGAGCAGCCGAGTCCGCCGGCATCGCAGCCGGGTTCCACACTCCCAGTGGGGAGGTCGCGTCGAAGCGGCTCGGCCAGGGCTTCACGCTCGCCACCGTGTCGTCCGACCTCATCCACCTCGAGCAGGCGGCGACGGCCCACCTCCGCGCCGCTCGCGGGGAGCTGTGAGCACCGCAGAGGCCGCTCCGGCCCTCCCGACCGACGGTGTCCTGCGCGTCCGTGAGGGAGGTGGCCGGACGGCATACCTGCCCACCCCGACGGTGCAGTGCCACGCGGCCAACCTCGCGTGGCTGCCGAACGGCGATCTCGCCTGCGTGTGGTTCGGCGGCACCCAGGAGGGTGTCAGCGACATCACCGCCTACCTCAGCCGTATGCCGTCCGGTACCGACACGTGGCTGGACCCCGTGCCGCTCAGCGACGACCCGACGCGGTCCGAGCAGAATCCCGTGCTCTTGACGGCGCCGGGAGGCGACGTCTGGCTGCTCTACACGGCGCAGCTCGCGGGTAACCAGGACACGTCCGAGGTGCGCCGACGCGTCTCCCGCGATGGTGGGGCGACGTGGGAGCCCCCGAGCGTGCTCCTCCCGGCGACCGATGCCGGCGGCGTCTTCGTCCGCCAGCCTCCGGTCGTGCTCGGCAGCGGACGCATCCTGATCCCTGTCTTCAACTGCGTCACCGTGCCCGGCGAGAAGTGGGTCGGCAACGAGGACACGTCGAGCGTCTGGTGGAGCGATGACGACGGGGCGACCTGGACCGAGTCGCCAGTGCCCGGATCACTCGGCTGTGTGCACATGAATGTCGTTGCGCGGCAGGACGGTTCGCTCTGGGCGTGCTTCCGGAGCCGCTGGGCAGACCACATCTGGCAGTCGACGTCGACCGACGACGGGCTCACGTGGGCCGAGCCGACCCCGACCGAGCTGCCCAACAACAACTCCTCGATCCAGGCTGTCGCCACCGGTGGGGGAGAGGTCGCGCTCGTCTTCAACCGCAGCTCCGCGCGCGACGCCACCGAGAGGCGGGTCTCGCTCTACGACGAGATCGACGACGAGGGTGTGCGCGACGGGCTCGAGGGCCCGGTCGTCGCCGAGCCCTCCGTGGACGAGGCGGAGGCTGTCGGCCGGCGAACCGCCTTCTGGGGGGCGCCGAGGGCACCGATGACGCTCGGCCTCAGCCCCGACGAGGGGCGGTCGTGGCCCGTGCAGGTCGACCTCGAGACGGGCGACGGCTACTGCATGTCCAACAACTCGCGCGACGGTCTCAACCGCGAGCTCTCCTATCCCTCGGTGCTGCCCGCTCGCGACGGCGGGCTCCACGTGGCCTACACCTACCGCCGTCGGGCCATCAAGCACGTGCACCTTCCCCCTGACGTCGTCGACCGTCTGCGACCCAGCCCGTCCCCATGACGGCGGCGACCCTGCCCGAGCCGGCCCCCTCCCCACCGGACGGCCGCGTCACACGCAGCGCGGTCGTCACGGGGGCCAGCTCGGGCATCGGCCTCGCCATCGCCCACGACCTCGTCGGTGCCGGGTGGCACGTCCTCGGCCTCAGCCGCTCGCGCGGCGCGCTGCCGGACGCCGCCACGTGGGTGCCGTGCGACCTGGCTGACGTGATCTCGGCCGGCGAGGCAGTGCAGGCGGTGCGTGAGGCCGCGACCGGCGGCGTGGACGCGATCGTCCACGCCGCCGGCCTCCAGTTCTCCGCCCTGGTGGCGGAGCTGCGGCCAGAGCAGGGTGAGCGCATGTGGGCGGTTCACGTTCGAGGCGCCGAGCTCGTCGTCGGGGGTCTCGTCGAGACGCTCTGCGACGGCGGCCGGGTCGTGCTCGTCGGAAGCCGCACCATGACCGGCGTGCCTGGCAAGAGCCAGTACGCCGCGACCAAGGCGGCGCTCACCGCGATGGCGCGCTCATGGGCGGCCGAGCTCGCGCCGCGGCGGATCACCGTCAACGTCGTCGCGCCGGGCCCGACGCGCACGGCGATGCTCGACGACCCGAACCGTGCCTCCGTGCCGCCCGTCGTGCCGCCTCTCGGTCGACTGGTCGAGCCGGCAGAGATCGCTGCGCTCACGAGGTTCCTCCTCGAGCCGGCAGGTGCCATGGTGACGGGGCAGACGATCGTCATCTGCGGGGGCGCGTCCCTGCCCTGAGCGCCGGGGGGCCGGGTCGCGTCAGGCGGTGACGTTCTCGAGGACGACGGCCAGCCCCTGGCCGACGCCGATGCAGATGCACGCGACGCCCCACCGGTCGCCGCTGCGCTGCAGGCTCCTCGCGAGCGTGCCGAGGATGCGTCCACCCGAGGCGCCGAGCGGGTGTCCGATGGCGATGGCGCCGCCGTGGCGGTTGACTATCTCCGGGTCGATGTCCCACGCGTCGATGCACGCGAGCGACTGCGCCGCGAAAGCCTCGTTGAGCTCGACGGTGGCGACGTCGCCCCACGTGATCCCCGCCCGGGACAGGGCCTGGTTGGCGGCCTCGACGGGCGCGTAGCCGAAGAACTGGGGGTCCAGCGCGCTCGCACCCCGGCCGGCGATCCGGGCGACGGGCGCCAGGCCGAGCTCGTCCGCGGCCGCGGCGCTGCCGAGCAGCACCGCTGAGGCGCCGTCGTTGAGCGGCGAGGCGTTGCCGGCCGTGACCGTGCCCCCCTCGGCCCGGAACGAGGTGCGCAGACCGGCGAGCCTCTCGGGCGTGGTGTCGGGCCGGATCGACTCGTCGCGGGCGAGGTCGACGCCCGGCACCGACACGACGAGCTCGTCGTAGAACCCCGAGCTCCAGGCCTCGTCCGCCAGGCGGTGGGAGCGGGCCGCGAAGTCGTCCTGCCGCTCGCGCGAGATGTCGAAGCGCTCGCGCAGCTGCTCGGTCGCCTCGCCGAGGGAGACGGTCCACTCGGGCGGCATCGCCGGGTTGACGAGCCGCCACCCGAGGGTCGTCGAAGCGAGAGCGAGATCGCCTGCGGGATAAGGCTTCTCGGTCTTGGGGAGCACCCACGGGGCGCGCGTCATCGACTCCACGCCGCCGACGACCACCACGTCGGCCTCACCGGTCGCGATCTGGCGCGAGGCGATCATCGCTGCATCGAGACTCGAGCCGCAGAGCCGGTTGACCGTCGTTCCGGGGATCGTCGTCGGCAGACCGGCGAGCAAGGTCGCCATGCGCGCGACGTTGCGGTTGTCCTCA
The DNA here is from genome assembly GCF_006716675.1 of Humibacillus xanthopallidus. Lineage (GTDB taxonomy): Bacteria > Actinomycetota > Actinomycetes > Actinomycetales > Dermatophilaceae > Humibacillus > Humibacillus xanthopallidus_B. The sequence goes on from NZ_VFPM01000002.1 coordinate 217,497, forward strand.
CCTGCCCCGTTCGCGTTGCCGAAGACGACCTCGTCGACGTGCTCGCCCGCGCCGTCACCGGCCAGACCGGGTGCACGCTCGACGACGGCGCGCACGACGAGGGCCGCGAGGTCATCGGGCCGGGTGGCTGCGAGCGCCCCGCCGAAGCGTCCGAACGGGGTGCGGATGGCGTCGTAGACGAAGGCGTCGTTCACGCGCGCACCTCGTCACAGCAGTCGGTCATGGCGGTCTCCTTCGTCCGGTGCCGCGAGCATGCCACGTCCGACGGTGGTTGCACCTGCGACTCTGTCGCATCTAGCGTGGCCCCGTGGCGATCGAGGTGGGGCAACCGAGCACCAGGCGAACGCTGCGCTCCCGGCTGTCGCCCGACCAGCATCGCAGCGTCCTCGGCATGAGTGTCGTCGTCCTGGCGCTCCACGTCATCGGCTGGGGCCTGCTCCTCGGGGTCGTGGCGCCGCAGGAGTACCGCGTCGCGGGCCAGCTCTTCGGTGTGGGACTCGGCGTCACGGCATACACCCTCGGGATGCGCCACGCCTTCGACGCCGACCACATCGCCGCCATCGACAACGCCACCCGCAAGCTCATGAGTGACGGCCAGCGGCCGATGAGCGTCGGCTTCTGGTTCAGCCTCGGGCACTCGTCCGTCGTCTTCGCCATGGTCATGCTCCTCGCGTTCGGCATCCGGGCGCTCGCCGGCGCCCTCGCCGACGACGGCTCCGAGCTGCAGCAGATCACGTCGGTGTGGGGCACCTCGGTCTCCGGCGTCTTCCTCGTGCTCATCGGGCTCGTCAACCTCGCCGCGCTCATCGGCATCCTGCGCGTCTCGCGCCAGATGCGCTCGGGCCACTACGACGAGGCCGAGCTCGAGCGCCAGCTCGACAAGCGTGGCTTCCTCAACCGCATCCTCGGGCGGGTCAACCGGGCGGTCACGAAGCCGTGGCACCTCTACCCCGTGGGGGTGCTCTTCGGCTTCGGCTTCGACACCGTGACCGAGGTCGGCCTGCTCGTCATCGCCGGCGGCGCCGCTGCCGCCAACCTGCCGTGGTATGCCGTCCTCACCCTTCCCGTGCTCTTCGCCGCGGGCATGTCGCTGCTCGACTCGATCGACGGCTCGTTCATGAACTTCGCCTACGGGTGGGCGTTCAGCAAGCCGGTGCGCAAGCTCTACTACAACATCACCGTGACGTCGCTCTCGGTCGCGGTGGCCCTCGTCATCGGCATCATCGAGCTCGTCTCGATCATCACGGACAAGCTCGAGATCACCTCTGGCCCCCTTGCGTGGATCGGCGGCATCGACCTCGCGAGCATCGGCTTCTGGATCGTCGGGCTCTTCGTCGTCACCTGGCTCGTGTCCCTCGCCATCTGGCGCTGGGGCCGCATCGAGGAGAGGTGGACGAGCGGCCTCGCCGACTGAGCCGGAGAGCCTCAGGGCTCCTCACCCGTCTGGCCGTCGATGAGCTCTCGCGCCATGTCCAGGTGACCGGCGTGGCGCGCGTACTCCTGGACGAGGTGGAGCAGGATCCAGTGCAGCTGTGGTGCGGCGGCGGCATCGGTGAACCGTCCGCCGATGGTGGCGCTCTCGGTCAGCTCGTGGTCCTCGACGACGGCCCGGGTGCTGCGCCCCGCACCCTCGAGCAGGGCCGTCAGCTCCCCAGCCGTCAGGTCGGGTGACACCCAGCCGGCGCCCTCCTGGTCCGCCCACGGATCGGCGATGGCCTCTGCCATGAATCCCCAACGGATCCAACGGCGCTCGACGTTGGCGAGGTGGTTGACGAGGCCTGCAGGTGTCCAGCCGGAGGGCACGGTGGCCCGCTGCAGCTCGTCGCGGTCCAGCCCGTCGACCTTGCTGCTGATCACCGACCGGTAGTAGTCGAGGTACTGCAGCAACAGGTCTCGAAGGTCGGGGGTGGAGGACGGCTCGGGAAAGGCTGTGGGCGCCATGGCGCCATCTTCCCCGTCGCCTCCGGCTGGCGCACACCTCAGGCGCCGATGAGATGTGACCTGCGTTTGACTGGTGGGCCCCGTCGGGCTCGAACCGACGACCGGCGGATTAAAAGTCCGATGCTCTACCGACTGAGCTAGAGGCCCGGGAGTGGGGAGTCTAGGGCAACGTCCCTCGCAGCCATGGCGGACCAGACGGGGGCCAGCGCCGCCCGGGCTGACTCACGGCCAGTATGCCGCAGCCCTCCGGCTCAGCGGCCCGTACCCTCGGCGCTCGTGCCCGTATGCCGTCTGGCCGGGGTCGGTGCGGTCCCTCTGTCGGCCTCCGGCTGGGCTGACACGGGCGCGTGAACGATGAGATTCTGGTCCTGCACGTGCAGGGCAGGGATGGAGGAGGAACGCCATGAGCACGCGTCCAGCCTTTGGGGAGTGCGTCTACGACTACGCCACGCAGACGTGGTGGTGGTCCGATGACATGTATGCCGTCGCCGGGTTGACCCGGAGCGACGCCGACCCCTCCGAGCTGCTCTTCAAGCGCATGCACGAGGACGACCGTGACACCATCGCCGAGACGCTGTCCGCCGCGCTGGAGGCGGGGGCGCCGATCTCGGGGCAGTACCGGCTCTACGACGGGGACGACCGGGTGCGCTCGATCGCCTTCGTCGGCGACGCGGACCGCGACGCGGACGGCCAGCTCCTGCGGATGCGCGGCCTCGCTTTCGACGTCACCGGAGTGGTCGAGGAGCTGGCCAACGCGGCGGTCGCCGCCGCGACGACGAACCGCGCCGCGATCGAGCAGGTCAAGGGGGCGCTGAGGTTCGCCTACGGGCTGGACGACGCGGCGGCGTTCGGCATCCTGTCCCGCTACTCGCAGGCGAGCAACGTCAAGCTCGGGGTCATCGCGCAACGGGCGGTCGAGCGCCTGGGCACGGCCAAGGCCGGAGACGTCTCGGTCATCCAGGTCATCGAGGAGGCGGCCTCCCCGACCTAGGAGCGCCGCGCCACGTCATGGCCCTGGGTGCCAGGGTGCGCGCTGTCATGGTGCGCGCGCGCTATCAGGGTGCGCGTCCTCTCGCGCGACCTGCGATCGCGCCTCAGGCGAATGGGGTATCACTGGAGTCCACCCTTCGTCAGCGGACCTCCAGGAGCACCGAATGAGCCTCGCCCGCAAGGTCGCCCCCAACCCCTACGACTACCTGCCCCCGGTGCCGTCCTTCGACGTCACGAGCGACGACGTGCACGACGGGTCTGCGCTCAAGAGCGACCAGGTCGCCGACGGCGGCAACACCTCGCCGCAGCTCTCCTGGAGCGGCGCGCCCGAGGGCACGCAGAGCTACGTCGTCACCTGCTTCGACCCGGACGCCCCCACGCCGTCAGGCTTCTGGCACTGGGTGCTCGTCGACCTGCCCGCCGATGTCACCTCGCTCGAGACCGGCGCTGCCTCGAAGTCATTGCCGGGCAAGGCCTTCCACGTGCGCAACGACGGAGGTGACCATGGCTTCATGGGTGCGGCCCCGCCGAAGGGCGACATGCCGCACCGCTACTTCTTCGTCGTGCACGCCGTGTCCGAGCCGACCCTCGGCGTCGACGAGAACGCCTCGCCGGCCGTCGTGTCGTTCAACCTCGCCTTCAAGACGCTGGGGCGCGCCCTGATCCACGGCACCTACCAGCACTGACAGCCAGCACTGACGGCCGGCACTGACGGCCGGCATGGCATCGGCGTCGGTCCCGGTCTCCCGGGCCCGACGCCGATGTCGCAGGGGTGGTGGTCAGGCGGAGATGAGCGCTGCCCGACGAGGCTCGGCCCGGCGCGGCTCGAGCGGACGGACCTCGGTCGGGCGCAGCTCGGACGGCTCGAGGTGCTCGCGGAGCTCGTCGAGGATGCGGCGCAGCAGGCGGCTCACCTGCATCGCCGACAGGCCCATCGACTCCGCGATCTCGGCCTGGGTCATGTCACGGGTGAAGCGCAGCTCGACGAGCTCGCGGTCGCGGGGCGCGAGACGCTGCAGGGCCGTGCGCACGACGATGCCCTCGTCGAGGCCGGGGTCGGTGAGCGCATCGGCTCGACCGTCGATGAGGTCGAGCACGGGTCGGCCGCCCTCGGTCGTCGTCGCGTCGAGGGAGGCCGGTCGCAGGTTGCTTGCCGCGACCTGGGCCTCCTTGACCGCCTCGAGGGTCAGGTCGAGCTCGGCGGCGAGCTCCTCGAGGGTCGGCTCGTGGCCCAGGCTCTGCTCGAGCCGCGAGCGCGAGTCGGTGACGAGCTGCCGGCGCTCCTGCAGGCTGCGCGGTGGGCGCACGAGCCAGCCGTGGTCGCGGAAGTGCCGCCGCAGCTCTCCGGTGATGGTCGGCGTCGCGTAGGCCCCGAACTCCGTGGTCTGCGCGAGGTCGAAACGCTGGACCGCCTTGAGCAGGGCGAGGAACGCCACCTGCTCGAGGTCGTCTCGCTCGATGCCCTTGCCGGCGTAGCGGTGGGCGAGTGAACGAGCGAGCGGCAGGTGCAGCCTCGTGACGGCCTCGAGGGCCTTGGAGCGCTCGGACTCGCTGTCAGCGGTGCGGACTGTGGTGATGAGTGCTCGGGTCTGGGCGTCGCGCGGAGCCCTCGACAGGTCGGTCATGCGTCCTCCATCAAAGATGTGGCGGCGCTTTCTTGACCGACTGGACAGACGTTAGACAAAGACTGAACAGTGCGCAACTCACCTGTTCAACGTTGCGCGACGGGACGGTCCGGGCGGGCGCAGCCCGAGAGGACGTTGCCGAACGAGCGCCGTGGATCGCGGACTCGGCCCGTCGGCGTCGGGGTCTAGCCTGCTGGGATGAGTGAGAGCGAGCATCGCAACCACAGGCGGCCCGCCTTCTTCAGCCCGTCGGCCCTCGAGGCTCACGGGCCTGCCTACGACCCCACGGAGCAGATCCACGTCGCGCACGAGACGGCGCAGGCGCTCGTCCACGCCGGCCGCGCGGCTGCCGACCCGGCGGTCACGCAGAAGCTCGTGGCGCTCGTCGACGACATCGGTCTGTCGACCCTCGCCGAGCTGTGGTCGCAGCGGCCGGCCCGCTCGCTCCCGGGTGCGCTCTGGCGCCTCTACGTGCTGCGCGAGTGGGTGCAGCGCGCCCCCGACGAGGCAAGCCGGGAGTATGCCGCCGGCATCCGCTTCACTGGACCCAACCATGCCGTGGCCGGCGCCGCCGAGCCGCCCGGGCCCGAGGAGATGAGCCGGGTCATCGACGCGGTGCTCCGCGGCGTCTTCGAGGGAGACCTCGCGGTCGCTCTCGAGCGCGCATCGGCCTTCTGCCGCGTCGTGTCGGCCGGGCGCGCCGACATCTCCTCGGGCGGAGACACGGCACAGCAGGCCGCCAACATGCTGACGATGGCCGACGACCTCACGGCCTGTGCCCGGCTGTGGCGGGCCGGCGCGCTCGACTGACGGGCGTGACCCGCAGACCCGGCCACACGGCATACGGCCTCGACGTGGGACGGCGTGGGGCTGCGTGCACGGCGCGAGCCGATGCCTGACAGGGGTTGCGCAGGGGTTGCGCAGGGGTTGCGCAGGGGTTGCGCAGGGGTTGCGCATCAGCACCTTTGGTGATCCTCCCGCGACGCGATTATTCTGTTCCTCGCGTCGGGTCGCGGTAGCCCCGGGTCCCAAATTCAGCCGCTACGAGCGGCCCTGTGCCGAGAGGCGCTCCCGGCCCGACGCCACAACCTCCCCAACCTCCGCGGTCACCCGCGCCCCGGCCGGGATCGGCACGTCCTGTGTCGCCGCCGAGCGGCACAGCACCTCGTGGGCCGTCATGTCGGCCGCGACGGAGAAACGGGCGCGGCGGGCCGGGCCCGTCCACGCACACGTGCCGCAGCGGCCCACGAAGAAGCTCCCGCGCACGGTGACGCTCCACGGATCGGCGGCCTCGGCGTCCGGGGGCATGTCGTCATGATGCTCTCGCGCGCCGGGTGTGGAAAGCCCTGTCTTGTTTGTGACTAAGAGCCACGGGGCCCGGCCCGGCAATCTAGATTGAGGGCATGACGCCCGAGGATGAGCGGTCCGGAGACCTGCTCGACGTTGCCCTGGCCGACGAGATCGAGCTCGTCAGCGACCTCGTGGTGGCCGCGTCCACGACGACGCGTCATTTCACTCCTGCAGAGGTCGACGCGTTGCTCGGGATCACTGCGGCGCGTGGGGCTGGCGCGGCGACGTCCTGAGGGCGGATGGGGACCTCTCGTCCGGTTCGTCCTGGGGCTTCTCGCTCGGCTCGGCCGCTCTCGAGCAGGTACGGCACCTCAGTGAACGGCAGATGTCGGCTCGGTTGCGTGCAGAGGTCCAAGTACCCGTAGCATCTTCCCGGACCCAGACCCCCCATCGACCGGAGCACCCCCGTGGGTTTTCGCCTCACACCCCAGGACACGAGTTTCTTCACGCTTTTCACCGCACAGGCCCAGCTGCTCGTCGACGCGACGAGTGAGCTGACCCGGTTCCTGGAGGTCGACCCCTCGAAGCGCCAGGCGGTGGCCGACCGGCTCAAGGAGCTCGAGCACGCCGCGGACGACGCGACCCATGAGCTCATCAACCGGGTCAACAGCTCGTTCATCACGCCGTTCGACCGCGAGGACATCCACGCCCTCGCCGCCTCGCTCGACGACTGCATGGACCTCATCGAGGAGACCGGCGACCTCATCGTGCTCTACCGCGTGGGAGACATCCCCGAGGGTCTCGCCGAGCAGTTCGAGATCCTCGCGCGGATGGCCGAGGTGACCGCGGAGGCGATGCCGCGTCTGCGTTCGCTCAAGGACCTCAAGAGCTACTGGATCGAGATCAACCGCCTCGAGAACCAGGCCGACACGCTGCACCGCAAGCAGGTCGCAGCGCTGTTCACCAACTCGCCCGACCCGGTCGAGCTGATCAAGGTCAAGGCCATCGTCGACGGGTTCGAGGACGCCGCCGACGCGTTCGAGAAGGTGGCCCACGTCGTCGAGGGCATCGCGGTCAAGGAGTCCTGACCCTCCGATGGAACCCACCCTTCCCCTGTTGGGGGTCATCGCCTGCATCACCCTGGCGATGGGCTTCAACTACACGAACGGCTTCCACGACGCCGCCAACGCCATCGCCACGTCGATCTCGACGCGGGCCCTGACCCCCAGGGTCGCGCTCGCGATGGCCGCGGTCGCCAACCTCTTCGGAGCGTTCTTCGGCGGCAAGGTCGCCAAGACCATCGGCTCCGGCATCATCGAGACCCCGACCGGGGTCGACGGCCTGTGGCTCGTCGCCGCGGCCCTCATCGGCGCGACCGGCTGGAACCTCATCACGTGGTGGTTCGGCCTGCCGTCATCCTCGTCGCACGCGCTCATCGGCGGCCTCGCCGGCGCGGCGCTCGCGGCCGGTGTGGCCGTCCAGTGGGAGGTCATCTGGACCAAGGTCATCATCCCCATGGTCCTCTCGCCGATCTTCGGTCTCACGATCGGCTACCTCTTCATGGTGTCCATCCTCTGGGGCTTCCGCCACGCCAACCCGTCCAAGGTGACCCGCGGTTTCCGCCTCGCCCAGACCGGCTCCGCGGCGGCCATGGCGTTCGGTCACGGCCTCCAGGACGCCGCGAAGACGGCCGGCGTCGTCGTCCTCGTCCTCAACATCGCGGGCTACCACGAGGGTGACTCGATCCCGCCGTGGGTGCTGCTGCTGTCGGCGATCGTCATCTCCGCCGGCACGTATGCCGGTGGGTGGCGGATCATGCGCACGCTCGGGCGCCGCATCATCGACCTCACACCCCCGCAGGGCTTCGCCGCCGAGACCACCGCGGCGTCGATCCTCTACGTCGCCGGTCTCGCCTTCGGCGCGCCGATCTCGACGACCCACACGATCACCTCGGCGATCATGGGCGTCGGCGCGGCCAAGCGCCTGTCGGCCGTGCGCTGGAGCGTCGCCGGCAACATCGTCGGGGCGTGGTTCCTCACCTTCCCGGGTGCCGGCCTCGTCGCCGTGCTCGCGTGGTACGTCAGCGGCATCTTCCGCTGACGCCCGCCTCCCCCATCGAAAGAGCAGTCCGTCGGGGTTCGGCGTGAGGGTGACCTCACGCTGAGCCGACGGACTGCTCTTTCGATTGCGGTTCGTGCCGACGACCTGCGCTGTCGATCGGTCAGCCGAAGCGGCCGGAGATGTAGTCCTCGGTGGCCTGCTCCGACGGGTTGTTGAAGATCCGCGTCGTGTCGTCGATCTCTATGAGGCGGCCGGGCTCGCCGGTGGCCTTGAGGTTGAAGAAGGCCGTGCGGTCGGAGACCCGAGCGGCCTGCTGCATGTTGTGCGTGACGATGACGATCGTGAACTCGCTCTTCAGCTCGTTGATGAGGTCCTCGATGGCGAGCGTCGAGATCGGGTCGAGGGCCGAGCACGGCTCGTCCATGAGGAGCACCTGCGGCTGCACGGCGATGGCGCGTGCGATGCACAGGCGCTGCTGCTGGCCGCCGGAGAGGCCGGCGCCGGGCTTGTTCAGACGGTCCTTGACCTCGGTCCAGAGGTTCGCGCCCTTGAGCGAGGACTCGACGATGCCGTCGAGGGTCTTCTTGTTCTTGACGCCGTTGAGGCGCAGGCCCGCGGCGACGTTGTCGTAGATCGACATCGTCGGGAACGGGTTGGGCCGCTGGAAGACCATGCCGATGGTGCGGCGCACCGTGACCGGGTCCATCGAGGGGGCGTAGAGGTCCTGGTCGTCGAGCATGACCTTGCCCTCGACCCGGCCGCCGGGGATCACCTCGTGCATCCGGTTGAGGGTGCGCAGGAAGGTCGACTTGCCGCAGCCCGAGGGGCCGATGAAGGCCGTGACGGACCGGGGCTCGACCGTCATCGAGACGCCCTCGACGGCCTTGAAGGAGCCGTAGTAGACGTTCAGGTCGTTGACGTCGATTCGCTTTGCCATGTCTGGACGCTTCGCTTTCTCTTACTTCTTGACCGAGCCGAAGTACGCGATGACCCGGCCGATGATGTTGAGCAGCAGGACGAGGATGATCAGGGTGAGCGCTGCCGCCCACATCCGCTCGGCCGCCGTCGCGAGGGCGAAGTCGCCGCGGTCCTGGTTGATCATCATGGGCAGCGTGGGGAAGTTGCCGTTGAACAGGTCGCGCTGGAAGTTCTTCGTATAGGGAGCGAGGATCAGCAGCGGGGCGGTCTCGCCCATGACGCGCGCGATGCCGAGCAGCACGCCGGTGATGATCCCCGAGAAGGCGGTGCGCAGCACGACCTTGACGACCGTGACCCACTTGGGCACGCCCAACGCATACGCCGCCTCGCGCAGCTCGTTGGGCACGAGCTTCAGCATCTCCTCGGTGGAGCGCACGACGACGGGGATCATGAGCAGCACGAGGGCGAGGGCCGCGGCGAAGCCCGAGCGGCTGAGGCCGAAGGTCGTCACCCACACGGCGTAGATGAAGAGGGCGGCGACGATCGAGGGGACACCCGAGAGGATGTCGACCGTGAAGCTGATCGCCTTGGCGAGGCGGCCCCGGCCGTACTCGACGAGGTAGACGGCGGTGAAGATGCCGATCGGCACGGCGATGAGGGCGGTCATGCCGACCATCTGCAGGGTGCCCTCGATGGCGTGACGGGCACCGCCCCCCGCGTCGTCGGAGTTGATGTTGCGCTGGTTGCCGGTCCACCACTGCATCGACCCGAGCAGGTGGGCGCCCTTGGAGATGACGGTCCAGAGGATCCAGACGAGCGGGACCATCGCGAGGAAGAAGCAGAACCACATGACGACCCGGGCGATGACGTCCTTGACGTTGCGGGCCCGGTGCGGGCTGCCCATCTGGCGCAGTGCGTCACGCCCCGGGCGACCGCCGGGCGGGGTGCTGGCGTCGTCGGGGACGGAGGGGTCGTCGGGCCGGCGCTCGTCGGTGATGGCGCTCATTCGGTGAAGGCCTTCCTGCGCTCGATGACGACCCGGGCGATGCTGTTGACGATGAAGGTCAGCACGAAGAGCACGAGGCCGGCCGCGATGTAGGCGCCGGTCTTGCTCGGGTTGCTGAACTCCGCGGCGTTGTTGGCGATCTTGGACGCGAAGGTCTCGCCGCCGTTGAAGAGCGACCACGTCCACGGCGAGCCGTCCGCGAGGGCCGAGACGAGGAAGGTCACGGCGATCGTCTCGCCGAGGGCGCGGCCGAGGGCCAGCATCGAGGCGGAGATGACGCCGGGGCGGCCGAAGGGCAGCACCGCGGTCCGGATCATCTCCCACTTCGTCGCGCCGAGCGCCAGGGCGCCCTCCTTGTGCGCGAGCGGGGTCTGGTCGAAGACCTCGCGCGAGAGTGCGGTGACGATCGGCAGCACCATGATCGCGAGGACGATGCCGATGAAGAAGATGGTGCCCCCGGAGATGCCGGTGGGGGAGAAGAGCGGGAACCAGCCGAGCCTGTCCTCCATGAAGCCCTGCACGGGCTTGAAGAAGGGGCTGAAGGTGATCAGGCCCCAGAGGCCGTAGACGATCGAGGGCACCGCGGCGAGCAGGTCGACGAGGGCGGCGGCCGGGCGGCGCATCCACGCGGGGGCGTACTGCGTGATGAAGAGCGCGACGCCGACGCCCACGGGCACCGAGATGAGCATGGCCAGGGTCGAGGCCGTCACGGTGGTCCAGAGGAACTCGAGGATGCCGAAGCGGGGTTCCTCGCCTCCCGGGGCCCATTCGCGCGACGTGAAGAAGTTGGCGCTGTTGTCGGCCAGCGCGGGGATCGCCTGGACGATGAGGAAGACGGCGATGAGGCTGACGAGGACGATGACGACCACACCCGAGAGGGTGGCGGCGCCGCCGAAGATGCGGTCGCCCACACGGCCCGTCGAGGCGGCGTCGGCGCTCAGGGGAGGCCTGCCGTCAGGGCCGGGCAGCTCGTCGGTGGCAGAGACACCGGTCACGCTCGACACGTGGTTCCTTCTTCCTGGAGGGGGCTGGTGGTGCCGCGAGGGGCGGACGCCGGATCACGGCGCCCGCCCCCGCACATCGGGTCAGGAGATGGCGTCGACGGCCGTCTTCACCTTGGTGGCGACCTCGGCCGGCAGGGGAGCGTAGCCCTGCTCGCCGAGCTTGCTCTGGACCTCGTCGGAGGAGAAGGTCTGCAGGAACGCCTTGACCTTCTTGCCCGTCTCGGCGTCAGCGTACTTCGAGCAGACGATCTCGTAGGTCACGAGGACGATCGGGTAGGCCCCCGGCTCCTTGGTGGCGTAGTCGATCTTGAGCGCGAGGTCGTTGCCCGTGCCGGTCTGCTCCGCGGTGGCGATGGTCTTGCCCGCCGACTCGGCCGTCAGCTCGACGGGCCCGGAGCCGGTGTCGATCTGGGCCATCTTGAGGGAGTTCTGCTGGGCGTAGGAGAGCTCGACGTAGGTGATGCCGCCGTCCTGGCCCTTCGTGGCGGTGGCGACACCGGCCGACTTCTCCTTGCCCTCGCCCTTGCCGGTCCACTTCTTGCCGGTCTCGTAGGTCCAGGCCTCGGGAGCCGCGGCCTTGAGGTACTTCGTGAAGTTCTCGGTCGTGCCCGACTCGTCGGAGCGGAAGAAGACCTTGATGGGCGTGGCCGGCAGGGTGACGCCCTTGTTGAGGGCGGCGATGGCCGGGTCGTTCCACACGGTGATCTTGCCGTCGAAGATCTTGGCGGCGACGTCGGCGTTGAGGACGAGCTTGTCGACACCGGCAACGTTGTAGGCGATGGCGATGGGGCCGGTGACCATCGGCAGGTTCCACGCCGGCGAGCCGCACGACTTGGCGGCGTCCTCGGACTCGATGGCGCCGTCCTTCTCGACGGTCTTGAGCGCCGAGTCGGAGCCGGCGAAGTCGACCTGCTTGGCGATGAACTGCTTGATGCCGGCACCGGAGCCCGTGGGCTGGTAGTCGATGTTGGCGTCGGTGCAGGCGTTCTGGAAGACGGAGATCGCCTCGTCGATGGCGTTCTTCTGGGCCGAGCTGCCCTCTGCCTTGAGGTCGCCGGAGAAGCAGTTGGCGCTGCCGGTGGCACCGGCGGAGGTGCCGTTGCCAGCGGGGGTGGTGGTGCTGGTGTTCTCGGATGCGCAGGCCGAGAGCGCAAGAGCGCCGGACAGGGCGATGGCGCCGAGAGCGCTGATACGCGATACAGACACGAGCGGTTCCCTCTCGATGGGGGGTGGTCTTGGTGCCGGGCGGTCAGTCCGACCGGCGGGGTGGACTCTTCGTCCACCGGCGACGCTAAGCCGGTCGGGTGACCGTTTCTCCCCGTCCGGTTAACGGCAGGTGAACGGGGCCTGACGAGTTGGGGAGAGGAGCGATCTCGTCGTGCGGGCCCGCGTGCGCCGCCGCACGATGAGGGGTTGGGCAACCCCGCCGGTATGCCGTCCGGCCGGGTCGCCGGCTCAGGTGTCGATGCGCTCGACGCCGACGATGCGGGCGTGCTCGCCGGTGCCGTGGACGTGGCAGACGAGCACCTCGCCCTTGCGCATGGCCGAGCGGGCCGCCTCGTGGAGACGAGTGCCCACCTCCGTGTGGTCGGGGCCGGCGCGGTGCCCGAGCGTCTCGAGCAGCCCGGGCAGCACCGGGCCGTGGCTGCAGAGGGCAGCCGGCTCGCCCCGCGCGAGCAGGCGCGCGAGCTCGCTCGCGGCGTCGTCGGGGCTCACGGCGAAGCCCTCCTCGGAGAGTCCGTCGCGGGTGCGCAGCTTGAGGCCCTTGGACACGGCATACGGCTCCACGGTCGCGCTGCACCGCACCGACGACGAGCTGACGACGCGCGTCACACCGTAGGCACCGAGCACGGCGGCGACGCCCGTCGACTGGGCCCGTCCGACGGCGTCGAGCGGGCGCAGCCGGTCATCGCGCTTCCACTTGCTCCGAGGCGTTGCCTTGGCGTGGCGCACGAGGGCGAGCGGCCAGGTGTCGAGCTCGCCCGCACGCTCGGCCCGCACGAGCGCGAGCAGCTGCTCGCGGTCGCGCGCGTAGTCGAGGCGGACGTTGGCGGTGCGCACGTCGACCCAGGCCACCTCGTCGATCTCGTGGAGCAGCTTGCCCGACCCGCCGATCACGACCGAGGCCCAGTAGTGCACGACCTTGGTGGCCGGCGCGCCGGTGGCGTCGAGGATGGGGTACTCCGACAGGGGCAGCGGCGTGCCGAGGCGCACGACGAGCCCGGTCTCCTCGAAGGTCTCGCGCGCGGCGGCGACGCAGGGGTGCTCACCCGGGTCGAGCTTGCCCTTGGCCCACGACCAGTCGTCGTACTTCGGCCGGTGCACGAGGGCGACCTCGAGCCGCCCGTCGCGGTGGCGCCACGGGAGGGTGCCGGCGGCTGGGACGATGGAGGCCACGCGCGACAGTGTGCCGCATGTGGACGCCCCGGGCGCGGTGGTCACGCCGCAGACGCGAGAATCCGGCTGATCGAGTCGGCCGGTCAGCGGCGGCGGGCCTTGCGCCGGCGCTTGTCGTGACGCTCGATGAGCTTCTCCTGCACGTCGTCGAGCGGCTCGCCGCTCTCGCTGAGGTGGTGGCGGACCCAGCGTCCGTCGGAGCCGAGATCCCACCGCGACGTCGTGTCGGCGAAGGCGAGGTCGAGCAGGTCGGCGAACTCGAGGATGTGGCTCGGCTCGGTGATGCGCACGAGGGCCTCGACCCGGCGGTCGAGGTTGCGGTGCATCATGTCGGCGCTGCCGATGTAGACCTGCGGGTCGCCGCCGTGGTCGAACCAGAAGACGCGCGAGTGCTCGAGGAAGCGGCCGAGCACCGACCGCACGCGGATGTTCTCGGAGAGGCCCTCGACGCCGGGCCGGAGCGCGCAGATGCCGCGCACCCAGACGTCGACCTTCACGCCGGCGATGCTCGCGCGGTAGAGGGAGTCGATGACCGCCTCGTCGACCATCGAGTTGACCTTGATGACGATGTGACCGGGAGGCGCCGACTCGTCACGGTCCTCGTGGATCTCGATCTCCTGCTCGACGAGGTCGATGAGACCGGAGCGCACCGAGCGCGGCGCGACGAGGAGGCGCTTGAACCGGCTGCGCGGCGCGAAGCCCGAGAGAAGGTTGAAGAGGCGCGAGAGGTCCTCGCCCACCTGCGGGTCGGTCGTGAAGAGGCCGAAGTCCTCGTAGACCCTGGCCGTCTTGGGGTTGTAGTTGCCCGTGCCGATGTGGCAGTAGCGCACGAGGCCCTCGGCCTCCTGGCGCACGACGAGGCAGAGCTTGGCGTGCGTCTTCAGCCCGACGACGCCGTAGACGACGTGGACGCCAGCCTCCTCGAGCTTGCGCGCCCACGAGATGTTGTTGACCTCGTCGAAGCGGGCCTTGATCTCGACGACCGCGAGCACCTGCTTGCCGGCCTCGGCGGCGTCGATGAGGGCGTCGATGATCGGGGAGTCGCCGGAGGTGCGATAGAGCGTCTGCTTGATCGCGAGCACCTTGGGGTCGCCCGCCGCCTGCTCGATGAAGGCCTGCACCGACGTCGAGAACGAGTGGTAGGGGTGCTGGACGAGCACGTCCTTGTTGCGGACGGCCGTCAGCAGGTCGATGGCCTTGGCGCTCTCGGTCGGCGCGAAGTCCGGGTGGGTGCGCGGGAAGAACTTCGCGAACTCGAGGTCGGAGCGGTCGATGTCGGCGACGGTGAAGAGGCCGCGCAGGTCGAGGGGCGTGGGCAGCCGGTAGATCTCGCGGTCGCTGATCTGCAGCTCGCGGGCGAGCATGTCGAGCACCTTGGGGTCGATCTCGTCCTCGACCTCGAGGCGGATCGGTGGCCCGAAGCGCCGCCGCGTCAGCTCCTTCTCGAGGGCCGTGAGGAGGTTCTCCGCGTCGTCCTCCTCGACCTCGAGGTCCTCGTTGCGGGTGACGCGGAAGGAGAAGTGCTCCTGCACGAGCATGCCGGGGAAGAGCTGGTCGAGGTGGCTCGCGATGACGTCCTCGAGCGGCACGAAGCGCTTGCGCTCGATCTCGGAGTCGATGTCCTCCTCGACGAGGATGAAGCGCGGCAGGCTCGGCGGCACCTTGACCCGGGCGAAGTGCTCCGAGCCGGTCTTGGGGTTCTGGAGCAGTACCGCGAGGTTGAGCGAGAGCCCGGAGATGTAGGGGAAGGGGTGGGCCGGGTCGACGGCGAGCGGGGTGAGGACGGGGAAGACGCGGTCGGCGAAGAAGAAGTGGAGGGGCTCGCGGTCGTCGTCGTCGAGGTCGTCCCAGCGCACGATGGTGATGCCCTCCTCCTCGAGGGAGGGGCGCACGTCGTGCTGGAAGACCGACGCGTGCTGGTGCATGAGCTCGTGGGCGAGCCGGGCGATGCGCTCGATGAGCTCGCGCGGCTCGAGACCCGCAGCCGTGCGGACGGCGAGGCCGGTGGCGATGCGGCGCTTGAGGCCCGCCACCCGCACCATGAAGTACTCGTCGAGGTTGTTGGCGAAGATCGCGAGGAAGCGGGTGCGCTCGAGGAGCGGCACCGCGGGGTCCATCGCGAGCTGAAGCACCCGCTCGTTGAACTGGAGCCACGACAGCTCGCGCTCGAGGTAGCGGTCGGCGGGCAGGTCGTCGGTGGGCTCCGGCTGCGTCGCGGTGCCGACGAACCGGCCGTTCGGGCCTCGGGCCGGCACCCGTCGCCCCTGCACCGTGCTCGTGAAGGAGCTGACCTCGGGCTCGAGGCCCTCGCTCATGGCGCCGTCCTCGGCTCGGGGCGCGTCGCGATCCTCCAGCTCCGCACCCGCGCTCGTGCTCGTGTCGTCGAGGTCGGTGGTCGTGAGGCTCCCGGTGCTCATGTGCCCATGGTGGCACCGATCCGGCCGGCTGGGGTCAACATGTCTCGCCCCCTGAGGTGCCCGCTCCACGAGTCCGTATGCCGTCCGGCCCGTCCTGCTCGCCAGCGCGCCCGCGTCGCGCGGGGGTCCTTCAGGGACGGGCGAACTGCTGGTGCACCTCGACGTCGGTGAAGCCCAGCGCCGAGTAGGTGCGCACGGCCGCGACGTTCTCCTCGTCGACGTAGAGCACGACCCGAGCCAGGCCGAGCGAGCGCAGGTGGTCGAGGCCGAGCACGGTGACGAGCCGGCCCAGGCCCTGGCCCTGGCGCTCGGGCGACACCGCGACGACGTAGACCTCGCCGACCTCGCCGTCCGGAGGGTCGACCTTGGTCCAGTGCGAGGCCGCGAGCCGGTCGGGGTCGTCGGCGTCGACGACGAGGATGAGGCCGGCGGGGTCCCACCACGGCTGGGCGATCCGTTGCTCGAGGTCGGGGCGACGAAGCGAGCCCTGCTCGGGGTGGTGGGCGAAGGCGGCCGCGTTGAGGGCCAGCCACGCGTCCTCGTCGCGTCCGCGCTCGAAGGTCCGGACGGCATACCCCGCCGGCACGTCAGCGGCGGGCCACGGCGGCCCGGACCGCAGCGAGCGGCCCATGACGTGCAGGCGGCGCACCGGCTCGAGCCCGAGGGCGGCGGCGAAGGAGGAGGCCGCGGCGGCG
Source organism: Humibacillus xanthopallidus (assembly GCF_006716675.1). GTDB lineage: Bacteria > Actinomycetota > Actinomycetes > Actinomycetales > Dermatophilaceae > Humibacillus > Humibacillus xanthopallidus_B. Next base: position 233,841 of record NZ_VFPM01000002.1, read on the forward strand.
CTCGCGCCCGAGCCGTGGCTCCAGATGCGGGCGTCGCGCGGGAGGGCTGCTGCCAGGGCCCGGCCGACGCCCTGGCGTCGTGCGGCCGGGGCGACGACGAGCTCGGCCGACGGGGGCTCGCCCTCCACGCCGAGCCGGGACTGGGCGTAGCCCACGACCGCGCCAGCGGCGTCGAGGGCGAGCACGTGGTCGACGCCGTCGACCTCGCGCGCCCCCGCCGACAGGCGGAACTGCTCCGAGAGCGGCGCGAAGCCGTCGTGCCGGGTCGCCTCTTGCGCGAGCGCGACGACCGCGTCGCTCTCCGCAGCGGTCAGCGGGTGCTCGCGATCACGGACGACGAGGGTCGGCGGCATACCGCGATACCACCAAACCCCGATCGAAAGAGCAATCCGTCGCCTCCCCCACCCATCGACAGAGCAGTTCGTCGCCGAGCGATCGACAGAGCAATCCGTCCGCCCGAGCAGCCGCGTCGCCGCGGGTCTTCCCGCCCGCATCCGCAGCGTCATCAGTCTTTTACCTGAGAACCCACATTTGGCACTCAGCCGCGGCTAGCCTCCCTAGGGATGCCCACGGGCACCGATCACCACCGATGAGCAAGGGGAAGACATGTCCCGTTCCACCCGCCGCGTCGCCGGGGTCGCCGGCATCGCAGTCGCCGGCGTCTGCGCTGCGGCCGCGCTCGCAGCGCCGGCTCTTGCCGACAACGGCAACCAGAAGAGCGACCCGCAAGGCCCGCTGGTCAACGTCCAGCTCCTGTCGTTCAACGACTTCCACGGCAACCTCGAGGCACCCTCCGGATCGAGCGGACGCATCGTCGTCGACCACGCTCCCGACGCGAAGGACGCGGACAAGGACGGCAACACGGAGGAGCCGGCCGACGTCACGGTTGACGCCGGGGGCGTCGAGTACCTCTCGTCCCACCTCGCCGAGGCCCGCAAGGGTCACCGCAACACGCTCACCGTCGCCGCCGGTGACATCGTGGGCGCCTCGCCGCTGCTGTCGGCCGCTTTCCACGACGAGCCGACGATCCTCGCGATGAACAAGCTCGGTCTCGACGTCACGTCGGTCGGCAACCACGAGTTCGACGAGGGCTACAAGGAGATCCAGCGCCTCGCCAACGGTGGCTGCATCGACGACGGCGACGGCCAGAACAACCAGAACTCCTGCCCGACGGGCTCCTTCCCGGGCGCGAGCTTCGACATCCTCGCGGCGAACGTCATCGAGAAGGCGAGCGGCAAGACGATCCTGCCCGCCTACTCGATCAAGAACGTCAACGGCGCGAAGATCGGCTTCATCGGCATGACCCTCAAGGACACGCCCAACATCGTCACGGCCGCAGGCGTCGCCGGGCTGGAGTTCACCGACGAGGTCAAGACCGCGAACGCGCTCGTCCCGGAGCTGCGCAAGCAGGGCGTCAAGGCCATCGTCGTGCTCATCCACCAGGGCGGCACGCCGACGAAGCAGCCGTGGACCAACCCCACGACGAACAAGGGCTACCTCGCCAACCCGGTCTACGACTGGGCGTGCCAGGGCGGCGGCGACCTCACCCAGGACTCCGCGATCCTGCCGATCGCGGCGAACCTCGACCCCGAGATCGACATGATCGTCTCGGGTCACACGCACCAGCCCTACGTGTGTGACGTCAAGGACCCGGCCCACCAGTCGCGCCTCGTGACCTCGGCGTCCTCGTTCGGCCGGCTCTTCACGGAGACGAACCTCCAGTACGACCGCCGCACGCAGGACATCGTGCGCAGCTCGGTCGCGGGGACGAACATGATCGTCACGCGCGGCACGAAGGACCCGGCCCAGACCGAGCTCATCAACGAGTACAAGGAGCTCGTCCGGCCGATCGCGTCCAAGGTCATCGGCCACATCACCCAGGACGTCCTCAAGGGCGGAGCGGGCGTCAACGCCGGCGGCGAGTCGCAGCTCGGAGACCTCATCGCCGACGCTCAGCTCGCCGACCCGTCGGTCGTCACGGGCGGTGAGAAGCCGGTCATCGCCTTCATGAACCCCGGTGGCATCCGCGCCGACCTCAGCTACGCCACGTCTCCCTACGGTGAGGCGCCCGGTGACGTCACCTACGACGAGGCGTTCACGGTCCAGCCGTTCAACAACTACCTCGTGTCGATGACGCTGACCGGCGCCCAGATCAAGGAGATCCTCGGCCAGCAGTGGTCCGGCAGCAACGCCGGCACCGGCAAGAAGATCCTCCAGGTCTCGAAGGGCTTCACCTACAGCTACACGGGCACGACGCTCGGCGCGGTGACGCTCAACGGCAGCCCGCTCGTCGACGGCCAGTCCTACCGGATCGTGACGAACAACTTCCTGCAGGGCGGCGGTGACGGCTTCCCGACCTTCACGAAGGGCACGAACGTCTACTACGGCGGGCTCGACATCGACGCGTTCGCCAATTACCTCGCCTCGTTCAACCCGACCGGCTACACGCCCGGTCCGCTGGACCGGATCACCGGCAGCTGACCGAGGGCCGAACCCGGCACCACCACGAGGTATGCCGCCCCGCTCGCCGAGCGGGGCGGCATACCGCTGTCTGGGGCGGGGGCCGCTCGGGCGGGGCCGAGGAGCTCAGGCGCCGACCGGGGCGTCGCTCGGGCGGTCGGGCACGAGGCGGTAGCCGACGTTGCGCACGGTGCCGATGAGGGCCTCGTGGTCGGGGCCGAGCTTGGCGCGCAGCCGCCGCACGTGCACGTCGACGGTGCGGGTGCCGCCGTAGTAGTCGTAGCCCCAGACCTCCTGGAGCAGCTGGGCGCGGGTGAAGACCCGGCCCGGGTGCTGCGCGAGGTACTTGAGCAGCTCGAACTCCTTGTAGGTCAGGTCGAGGGCGGCACCGCGGAAGCGCGCCGAGTAGCTGGCCTCGTCGATGACGAGCTCGCCCGAGGTGATCGGCATGTCGAGGTCGGCATCGTCGTCCTGGCCCTTCGTCATGGCGAGGCGCAGCCGGGCGTCGACCTCGGCCGGGCCCGCGGTGTCGAGCAGGACGTCGTCGAGGCCCCACTCCGCCGTCAGCCCGGCGAGGCCGCCCTCGGTGAGGACGGCCAGCAGCGGGGTGCCGATGCCGGTCGTGCGCAGCACGCGGCAGAGCGACCGGGCGCTCGCGAGCTCGCGACGGGCGTCGACGAGGACGATGTCGCAGTCGGGGGAGTCGACGAGGGCGGTGGCCTCGGCCGGCAGGATGCGTACCGTGTGGCTGAGCAGGCCGAGGGCAGGCAGGACCTCGGCGCTCGGAGCGAGCGCGTTGGTCAGCAGCAGCAGTCGGGCCATCTCATGCAGGATAGGCGAGACTGGTCACCTGCGGCCGGATCACGCTGCACGGTGAGACGCCGCGCGGACGCTCCCGGCGCAGCGTGAGACGGCGACGACGAGCGCAGGGAGAGACATGACGGTCGAGGAGACCCGGGCCGTGGTGACGGTGCGGTACTGGGCTGCGGCCAGGGCCGCGACCGGCGTCGACTCCCAGACCCTCGAGGTCGCGGTGCCCACGACGGTCGGCGTCGTCGTCGAGGCCGCCGTCGCGGCCCATCCGGCGCTCGAGCGTGTCTCGCGCGTCGCCACCTTCCTGCTCGACGGACGCTCCGTCGGCCGTGACGCGGTGGTCGCGGACGGTGCGAGCCTCGAGGTCTTGCCCCCCTTCGCCGGCGGGTGATGCACAATGGCGCCCGTGCCTGACGACGACGCCGCCACCGCCCCCGTGGGCGCGACCGGCCTGCCGCGCGCCCGGGCCGCCTCGGACCGATCGGCGCCGCCGGCCGCGGCCGGCATCCGCTGGGTGGGGGTCGGGGTCACGCTCGTCGCCGCCGTCGCGCTCCTGCTCGCCGCGACGTGGGGGTATGCCGCCCTGCTCGCAGTCACCCTCGTGCTCGCCCTCGCCGTGGCCTGGGGGTGGCCGCCGGTGGCGGAGTCGCACACGCCCGATGCCACCTCGATCGTGCTCGCGCTCTCGGCCGTCGCCATCGTGCTGAGCGCCCTGCGCGACGACCTCGAGTGGCTCGCGGCCGCGGTTGCCTTCGGCATCCTCGTGTCGTTCTGCGCGCAGCTCATCCGGCCGCCGCAGCGGGAGGGTCTCGTGCTGACCCTCCTCGCGTCGTTCGGCGGCCTCGTCGTCATCGCCTCGGGCACCTCCGCCGTCGTGGCGGCCTCCTCGTCGACGGGCGCGGCCGTGGCGGCCGTCGGCGGCGCTGCGGTCGTTGCGGCGGTGGCCGCGGACCTGCTCTCCGGGGTGGTGGCCGGGGCTGTTCGCGACGAGCGGGCCGCGGGCGGAGTGCTCGCCGCGGTCGCCCTCGGCGCGGCCGTCGCCGGGGCCGTGCTCGTCGGCACCCGGTTCGACGAGGTCGGTGCCGGAGCGGCGGCCGTCGTCGGAGCCGTCGCGGGGCTCGTCTCGTGGGCGCTGCGGCGTGTGCTCGTCCTCCAGCCGGCCGTGGCGACGGTGCGCGGCCAGGTCGGCGCATCGGTCGCGTCGGTGCTCGTCGTCGGAGCCGTCCTGCACACCGTCGCCACCGTCCTCGCCTGACGACACCACGCCTCACGCGGGGCCGGTCCCGCAGACGTGGGGTGGGTCAGTAGACGAGCGCCTGGGCTCCTGGCTCCATGACCTCCTCGACGAAGGCTGCGGCGCCGCGGATCTGCGCGCCCTCGAGGAGGTCGCCATCGGTCAGCTGACGCCGCGCGGCACACTGGGAGCAGACCGTGACCCGGCCCTCGGCGAGCAGGGCGTCGCGCAGGTCGGCCAGGCGGGCGGCATACGGCAGCTCGAACTCCTCGGCGCGGCCGGGCACCGCCAGCCACGACGCCTCCCCCGTGAGCCACAGCGACACCTCGACGCCGCTCGCGACGGCGGTCGCAGCGACGGTGAAGGCCTGCGACAGCCGCTCCGGCGCCTCGACACCGGAGGTCAGCTTGACGACGAGCGTGCGCGCGGGGGAGTCCATGCGCTCAGGCTACGATCGCCGCATGTTCAACCTCGACCAGGACATCCCCGAGCCGCTGCGTCCGCTGGCGTGGCTCATCGGTCGCTGGGAGGGCGCCGGCGTCGTCGGCTACCCGACCATCGAGGAGGCCAACTTCGGTCAGGAGATCGAGGTGACGCACGACGGGCGCGGCTTCCTCAAGTGGGAGAGCCGGGCCTGGATCCTCGACAAGGAGACCGGCGAGCGGGTGCGTCCCGCAGCGGTCGAGTCCGGCTTCTGGCGCCCGCTCGAGGGCGGGGAGGTCGAGCTGCTCCTCGCCCACCCCACCGGCATCCTCGAGCTCTACTACGGCACGATGGAGCCGGCCAAGATCCAGCTGAAGACCGACGGCGTGCTCCGGGCCCCCGGCGCCAAGGAGTACAACGCGGCGACCCGGATGTACGGCCTCGTCGAGTCGCAGCTCTTCTGGGTCATGGACATGGCCGCCGTCGGCCAGGAGCTGCAGAGCCACGTCTCGGCGCGGCTCAAGCGCGTGGAGTGACGGGCGGGCCGCAGCGGCGAGGGCCGTTGACGGAATGTCGCTCGGCCGTGCGATGGTTGCATGGTGGTGAGTGACGTGACGCAGGTGCCGACCGATAGTGAGCCCGACGTGCCGGAAGGGGGGCCCGCGGGCGACGCGCCGCGCAGCCCGCTGCTGGACCGGCCGGGAGCCGTGGCCGGTGAGGGGCTCGACAGGACGGTGGCGCTCCACTACGGCGACCCGATGCGCGAGCAGCGCATGCTCGACGAGGGGCTCGGCGTCGTCGACCTCGGCAACCGCGAGGTCATCACCGTCACCGGGCCCGACCGGCTCAGCTGGCTCAACTCCCTGACGACCCAGCTGCTGCTCGACCTGCCGCCCCGCGAGTCGCGCGAGGCCCTCATCCTCTCGCCCAAGGGCCACGTCGAGCACGCCCTGCACCTCGTCGACGACGGCGAGACGACGTGGATCACCACCGAGCCCGGGGCCGGCGCAGCCCTCGTGGCGTGGCTCGAGCGGATGAAGTTCATGCTCCGCGTCGAGGTCGCCGACGTCACCGCCGACTGGGCCGTGCTCGGGGAGCCCCACGCCCGAGAGTCTGTCGAGGGCGAGCCGCTCGCCTGGCGCGACCCGTGGCCCGAGCTCGTCGGTGACACGACGGCCTACGGTCCCGTCGACGACCACCCCGGAAGCACCCGCGCGTGGCGCGAGGTCATCGTTCCCCGCACGGATCTCGTTGCGGCAGTGGGTGATCGGCCTCTCGCTGGGTTGTGGGCCGCAGAGGCGCTGCGCGTCGCAGCGTGGCGACCGCGGCTCGGCCTCGAGACCGACCACCGCACGATCGTCCACGAGGTCGACTGGCTCCGCACCGCCGTGCACCTGCACAAGGGCTGCTACCGCGGGCAGGAGACCGTCGCGCGCGTGCACAACCTCGGCCGCCCGCCGCGTCGCCTCGTCTTCCTCCACGTCGACGGCTCGGGCCACATCCTCCCGCCGCTCGGCGCCGAGGTGTATGCCGGTGAGCGCGTCGTCGGCCACCTGACCTCCGTGGGTCGCCACCACACCGACGGTCCGATCGCGCTCGCGATCATCAAGCGCAACACCGACCCGAGCATCGACCTGCTCGTGGGCGGCCTCAGCGCTGCGCAGACCGTCATCGTCGCCCCGTAGTCACCCTCACCCCGCCCGACCCGCGCACCCCCTTGGGCCACTGGTCCCTCGTTCGGCCGCCGACGCGGTGGTATGCCGCCTGGGTGGCTCACGCACCCGTCGCTCGGGCCCGCGGGGTGGCTGGCAGGATGACGGCATGAGCACCGCACGCAGCGCCGCGAGCACGCTGATCACCGTCGCGCCGACCGGGGCGGAGTCCGCCAAGGCCGACGTGCCGGCCCTCCCGACGACTCCGGAGGAGCTCGTCGAGACCGCCGTCGCGTGTGAGCGGGCCGGCGCCGCCCTCATCCACATCCACGTGCGCGACCGCGAGCACCAGCCCACCCTCGACCCCGTGCTCCTCAAGGAAGCCGTCGACGGCGTGCGCGAGGCGACCGACCTCGTCGTCCAGCTGTCGACGGGAGGAGCCATCACCGACCCGCTCGAGCAGCGGCTCACGGTCCTCGACGCCGACCCCGACTCGTGCTCGCTGACGTGCGGCACGACGAACTTCGGTGACGGGGTCTTCCTCAACCCGTGGGGCTTCATGGTCGACCTCTACCGCCTCGCCCAGGAGCGTGAGGTCGTGCCGGAGTTCGAGCTCTTCGAGCTCGGCCACGTGCACGCCCTGCGCCGGCTCATCGACGAGTGCGGCCTGCCCTTCGGCGGCAAGGTCCACGTCGACTTCGTCACCGGCGTGCCCGGCTCGATGCCCGGCACGCCCCAGGCCCTGCTCGCCGGGGTCGCCATGCTGCCTCCCGAGGTGACGAGCTGGTCGGCGACCGGGATCGGCCGGGCGCACCTGCCGATCGTCGCTGCCGCGCTCGCCGCGGGCGGCCACCTGCGCGTCGGCATGGAGGACAACCTCGTCTTCGCCAAGGGGCAGCCGGTCGAGCACAACAGTGAGCTCGTCACTCGGGCCGCGCAGATCGCGACCCTCATGCAGCGACCGCCGATGTCGACGACGGAGGCGCGCGCCACCCTGGCGATCAAGGACCGCCGCACCCGCTGAGCCGGCCGCACGGCATACGGGCGGGTGTGCTGCCGCGAGTGAGCACAGGGACGCCACGACAATCGAAAGAGCAGTTCGTCGCCACCGGGATGCCCCGCGCGGTCCCGTCGAAAGGGCGACGAACTGCTCTTTCGATTGCCAGGGCCTGCAATCAGGCTGACGGAGTGCTCCTTCGATTGACGCGGGATGAGTGCCCGGGTGCCGATCGCGCGGCGAGCGTGAAGCCTGCCGCGGACCCGGGTATGCCGCCGATGTGGGCGGTCTCACGCTGCCCACAGTTTGCATTTTGCTTGCTGTAGTTAGCACAATGGAGACATGAGCAAGCTGCCGCTACCGGGCCTGGGGGCCTACTTGCGCGAACAGCGCGAGAGTGCCCAGCTGTCCCTGCGCCAGCTCGCCGAGATGGCCGGAGTCTCCAACCCCTACCTGTCGCAGATCGAGCGAGGCCTCAAGCGGCCGAGCGCCGAGATCCTGCAGCAGATCGCCAAGGGGCTGCAGGTGTCGGCCGAGTCGCTCTACGTCCGGGCCGGAATCCTCGACGAGCGGGTCGGCGACGACCCGGCCGCCGCCCCCGACGTCCTCTCCGCCATCGCCGCCGACGCCGCCCTCACGGAGCGTCAGCGCGGGGTGCTCGTCGAGATCTACCTGTCCTTCGTCGGAGACGACGACGACCCCCGAACCCCCGGCCGGACGCCGCCACCTCGCGCCCGACGCCGCACCCCTCCGCCCAGCGCCTCCGCTGCCGCGGCCCAGAACGTCACAGAGAAGGAGAACTGAGATGGCTCTCAGCGACAAGATCACCAAGGCCGTCAAGGACGCGCAGAAGCAGGCCGAGGCCACTGCTGCCGACGTTCGCGGCCAGCTCGACGAGATCGAGGGCAAGCTGCCCGAGGTCTCGGTCGACCCTACGCCGTTCTACGCCGTCGTCGGCGCCGCGAACATCGCGCTCGACACGGTCCGCGCGGCTGGTGTCCAGCTCGACCTCGCGCGCAAGCAGGCCCTGGAGCTCGACCTGCGCAAGGGTGCCAAGAAGGAGGCGACCGACATCCAGAAGGACCTCGAGAAGCGCATCGCCGAGCTCCAGAAGAGCACCGCTGCCCTCCAGAAGATCGCGACCTCCTACGCCGACAAGTTCGTCGCCCAAGCGCAGGAGCTGCCCGCGCAGGTGCTCAACCAGGGTCTCGTCATCGCGAGCAACGCCAAGGACCAGTACGACGCTGCCGCCGCTCGCGGTGAGAAGGTCGTGACCGACCTGCGCGCCCAGAGCGAGCGCGCCGCGTTCGACGCCTCGGAGCTGCGGCACGCCGCTGCCATCCGCGGACGTCGCGTCGTCAAGACGGCCGCGTCCGAGGGCAGCAAGCTCGCCTCGAGCGTCGTCGACGTCGTCACCCAGGACGCCTCGAAGATCGGTGCGCAGGTGGAGAAGTCCGCCGAGGCCGTCGAGAAGGCTGCCGCCCCGGTGCCGGCCAAGCGCACGGCCGCCCACCAGCGCGCCATCCGCAAGTCGGCCGCCCAGAAGGCTGCCGCGACGCGCAAGGCCAACGAGGTCGAGGCCACGACGACCCGCAAGGTCGCCGCCCGCAGCTCGGCCACGACCGACGACCCGCAGGCCACCGTGGCCCGCAAGGTCGCCCCGGCCAAGACCGCCGCCAAGAAGACCGCCAAGAAGGCGTCGACCACGACGAAGAAGACGGCCAAGAAGGCTGCGTCGACGACGAAGGCCGCCGCCAGCACGGCGGCTGCCAAGACCGCCGACACCGCCAAGACCGCGGCGGCCAAGACGGCCGACACCGCCACGACGGCCGCCGAGAACGTCACGGGCGTCACGACGAGCTGATCTCGCACCGCACGCAGCAGGGCCGCCATCCTCCGGGGTGGCGGCCCTGTCGCGTCTGCGCCGGACGGCACCCCTGACGTGCCGACGAAGTGCTCCCTCGATTGCCCGGGCGCTCACCGCGCGGGCGCCCTGACCTGCCGACGAAGTGCTCTTTCGATTGGGGCGCGTGGGTGGCCGTCGGGGCGGACTGCACCCTCCGGCATACTGCGGGGCGTGCCCCACCCCCCTGCCTCGACCTCTCCCGCCCTCTCCGCTGCGCCCGTCGTGGCGCACGTCGTGCGCAGCGGTGTCGTCGAGTCGGTGCACCACGGCACCGCCGTCGTGACCGCACCCGACGGCAGCGTGGAGCTCGCCGTCGGAGACCCCGAGGGCGCCGTCCTCCCGCGGTCCTCGAGCAAGCCCTTCCAGGCCCTGGCCATGGTGCGGCACGGTCTCGCGACCGACGGCCGGCTGCTGTCGCTCGCCTGCTCGAGCCACTCCGGCGAGGACTTCCACCTCGAGGCCGTGCGCGAGATCCTCGCCGGCGCGGGCCTGTCGGAGACCGACCTGCAGAACACGCCCGACTACCCCTACGACGAGGCCGCGCGCACCGCCTGGATCGCCTCCGGCAGCCCGAAGCAGTCGATCGCCCAGAACTGCTCGGGCAAGCACGCGTCGATGCTCGCCACGTGCGTCGTCAACGGCTGGGACCCCGCGACCTACCGCGACCCCGGCCACCCGCTCCAGGTCGCGATCACCGAGACGATCGCCGACATCACGGGGAGCCGGCCCGGCGAGGTCGCGGTCGACGGCTGTGGAGCCCCGATCCACGCGATCCCGCTGACGGCGCTCGCGCGCGGGTTCGGTCGCCTCGCGGCCGCCACCGACGGCCCCGAGGCGCGCATCACCCGCGCCATCCGCGCGTTCCCCGAGTACCTCGGCGGCACGACGCGTGACGTCACCGCGCTCGTGCGCGGCGTCGACGGGCTGGTCGCCAAGGACGGCGCCGAGGCGGTGTATGCCGTCGGGCTGGCCGACGGTCGGGGCGTGGCCGTCAAGATCGCCGACGGCTCACCCCGGGCCCGCTCGGTCGTGCTCGCGGCGGTCCTGCGCCGGATCGGGCTCGAGGCCCCTGACGTGCCCGCGACGGTCGACGCGTTCGCCGCGCTCGAGCACGCTCCGGTGCTCGGGCACGGGCAGCCGGTCGGCTCCGTCGTCGCCGTGGGCGTCTGAGGCTGCCGTGCGTGCCGTCCTCCAGCGCGTCTCCCGTGCGAGCGTCAGCGTCGAGGGCGAGGTCGTCGGCGCCATCGACCGACCGGGCCTCCTCGCGCTCGTCGGCGTCACGCACGACGACGGCCCCGACCAGGTCGAGCTCATGGCCCGCAAGATCGCCGAGCTGCGCATCCTGCGCGACGAGCAGAGCGTCACCGACGCCGGCGCGCCCGTCCTCGTCGTCAGCCAGTTCACGCTGCACGCCGACACCCGCAAGGGCCGGCGCCCGTCGTGGTCGGCCGCCGCGCCCGGCCCGGTCGCCGAGCCGGTCATCGCGGACCTCGTCGCTGCCCTGCAGGCGCGCGGCATCGAGGTCGAGCAGGGACGCTTCGGGGCGATGATGGAGGTGTCGCTCGTCAATGACGGCCCCGTCACCCTCGTCATCGACACCTGACGCCTGCTGAAAGCGCCGATACGCGGGTTACGCTGGTGCAATGGAACTGTTCCAGGGCTTCCAGACCGTCGTGCTCTACGCCCTCGGCGCCGGCGCGCTGGCCTGCGAGGTCTTCGCGTTCGTCGACGCGTTGCGCAACCCCGAGGCCGCCTACCTCGCGGCCGGCAAGCGCACCCGCACCTTCTGGCTGGTCTTGCTCGGGGTGGCCATGGCTCTGGGCGTCGTCACCCTCGCCTCCCTCAACCTCTTCGCCCTGCTCGGCTTCGTCGCGGCTGCCGTCTACCTCGCCGACGTGCGCCCCGCGCTGCGGCAGGTGCGCGGGCGTGGCGGCCGCTCCAGCGGGTGGTGAGCACGGCGTCGAGGCGCGCGCAGCACCTGGCGTAGGGCACACTGGGCTCTCACCAACCATGGGGGAGCCATGACAGACCAGCACCAGGGCGGCGCCGCCGTCCCGGCCATCGACCTGGACGCGCACGACCTGCGCGACCCCGTGGTCGACGCCCACGACCACGACGACGAGCTCGCGCCGGCGCACAGCCCGTACGACTACGACCTCGGCGACCGCAACCCGACCGAGGACATCTTCGTCGCGGACCGTCCGTGGGGGCAGTTCCAGCAGTTCGTGTCCAACGAGCAGGTCACGGTGAAGATCATCACCGTGCACCCCGGCCACCGGCTCTCGCTGCAGAAGCACGACCACCGCGGTGAGATGTGGCAGGTCCTCGACGTGCCGATCGACATCATCGTCGACGACCGTGCCTGGCTCGCCCAGCCCGGTGAGACCATCTGGGTGCCGCGCGGCGCGACCCACCGCATGGGCAACTCGGGCGAGCGCCCGGGCCGGCTCCTCGAGGTCGCCTTCGGCCTCTTCGACGAGTCCGACATCGAGCGCCTCCAGGACGACTACGTGCGCTGAGCGCACCCCGGCCCCACCTGGGTCACCAGCCACCGACGACGTATGCCGTCCCCGCCCCCGGGCGCGGACGGCATACGCGCGTCGTGGTGACCCTGCGCGACGGCCTCGCGTGGTAACGACGCGAGGTGCGGCCCCGCTCAGCCGGCCTCGGACGCCGCGACCTCGGGTGCCGTCTCGGACCCCGCGGCCGGGGCGGCCCCGACGAGCTCGGCCCAGACGAGCTTGCCCGAGGGCAGCTCGGTCCAGCCCCACCGGCGCGAGAGGGCCTCGACGATGTCGACCCCTCGGCCGCTGAGGTCGTAGGAGTCGGGGGAGCGGCGGGCCAGCGGGTCATGGGCGGCGTCCTCGACGCCGAGCCGGACGCCGTCCTGCTGACGGTCGAGCACGGCTCGGAACGGTGTCTCGGCGTGCCGCAGGGCGTTGGTGGCCAGCTCGGAGATGACGATCGCGGCGTCGCCGTCGAGGTCGTCCATGCCCCAGGCCCGCAGCACGTCGACGACGAAGTGCCGCGCGGAGGGCACCGACTCGGCGACGGGGAGGTAGACCTCCGAGCACGCGTGGTAGCGGCCGACGGCGACCGGCCGGCCCGACGTGCCCTCGTCGGCTCCGCTGCGGGCGGGGTTGCCGGCGGCGAGGTCGGTGTGCAGGTCGCACACCCGTCGCACGTCGACCTGGCCGGAGTCGGCGAAGTCGGCGGCCGGGTACGCGCAGAGCAGCGAGAAGTCGTGTCGCCGCAGCAGGAAGCGCCACTGCAGCTCGAGGTCGCGGGCGTCCTGCGCGTCCTCGCCCTGCCAGAGGAGCGCGATGAGCTCGCTGTAGACCCGCACGTGCGACCCGTCGCCCGAGGCCCGCGCGAGCAGGTCGGTCACCACGGCGCGGAACCGGCGCGGGTCGAGCACGCCGTCGACGACGAACCGGCGACGGGTCTCGTCGGCGTCGCACGTCAGGTAGTGCCCCTGCACCCGCTCGAGCTCCGGGTCGGCGCCCAGCTGGGCGAGGGCCGCCTCGATGCGGTGGCGGTGGCCGGCGCTCGCGATGAGCAGGGCGTGCTCGGACTGCGCCCACCCGTGCGCCACGAACCGCGCCACGGCCTCGACCTCGCCACTGTCCAGGGCGTGCCAGTTCACTGCATCGCCGTGGGCCCACCTCGGCATGTCGGTGTCCGACATGCCGCCATGCTACGCCGCAGGACGCGCCGGAAGTGGCCTGCGCCCGGGCCTGCGTGGAACGTCACGCTGCGTCACGGCGAAAGGGCCAGGGGCGCGACCGCAGCCCAGTCGACCGTCACCTCGCCGAGCCGCCAGCGTGCCGGCCCGCCCCGCAGCGGCCACGTGTCGCGCAGCTGCTCGACCGTGGCGAGGAAGCGTTGTCGAGCACCCCACGACGAGCTGGCGGCGCTGCGCTCCCACGCCCGGTCGAGGTCGGTGAGGAAGCCGTGCACCGGCTCGCCCGGCACGTTGCGGTGGATGAGCGACTTCGGCAGGCGCTCCGCGATGTCGGAGGGCCGCTGCAGGCCGCCGAGCCGCAGCGACAGGGTGAGGCTGACGGGTCCGTCGCGCTCGACGGTGACCCAGGCGGCTCGGCGCCCGATCTCGTCGCACGTGCCGTCGACGAGGATGCCGTCCGGAGCCAGCCGCTCCTGCACCCGCGCCCACGCCGCCGGGACGTCGCCCTCGGCATACTGGCGCAGCACGTTGAAGGCGCGCACGACCGTCGGTCGTGCTCCGCCGTCGAGCGGCACCTCGAAGCCGCCGCGTCGGAAGGTGAGGCCCTCCCGCTCGAGGGGTGCCGCGTCACGCACGCGCGCCGGCTCGATCTCGATGCCGACGACCTGGACGTCCGGGCGGACCCGGCGCAGCCGGTCGTGCAGCTCGACGGCGGTGACCGGCGACGCCCCGTAGCCGAGGTCGACGACGACGGGGGGAGTCGGGCTGCGCCGCAGGCGCCACCCCTGCGGTCCGGCGATCCAGCGGTCACAGCGACGCAGCCGGTTGGGCGCCGTCGTGCCGCGCGTGACCGTGCCCACGGGTCGGTCACGGCTGGCCACCCTCGAAGCCTAGAGGCCCCGGGCCGGGTCTCCGTGGTCGCTCCGACCGCTCCGACCGCTCCAGGCCGCCCACGGGCGCCCGTGGGCGTGGAATACATCGAATCGACCGTGTGGTTGAGTTCGAGAGGACAGTTCGGTCAGGCGGAAGGCGAGGCATGCAGGGCGATCCGAGGCGGGTGGCGATGATCAGCGTGCACACGTCGCCGCTCGAGCAGCCCGGCACGGGCGATGCGGGCGGGCTCAACGTCTACGTCGCCGAGACGGCGACCCAGCTCGCCGCCCGCGGCATCGAGGTCGACATCTTCACCCGCCGCACCACCGGCGAGACGCCGGTCGAGGCCGAGCTCGTGCCCGGCGTGCGCGTGCGCCACGTGACGGCCGGCCCCTACGAGGGGCTCTCCAAGGAGGACCTCCCGGGCCAGCTCTGCGCCTTCTCCGCCGGCATCATGCAGGCGGGCCTCTCCGTGCCCGAGGACCACTACGACCTCGTCCACTCCCACTACTGGCTCTCGGGGCAGGTCGGCTGGCTGGCCGCCGACCGCTGGCGGGTCGCGCTCGTCCACACGATGCACACGATGGCCCGCGTCAAGAACCTCCACCTCGCCGATGGCGACACCCCCGAGCCGCGTGGCCGTGAGATCGGCGAGGTCCAGGTCGTCGAGGCCGCCGACCGGCTCATCGCCAACACCGACGGCGAGGCGCGCGAGCTCATCGAGCTGTATGCCGCCCTGCCGTCCAAGGTCTCCGTCGTGCCCCCGGGCGTCGACCTCGACACCTTCACCCCGGGCGACCGCGGTGCCGCGCGGGCGGCGCTCGGGCTGCCCGTCGAGGGCGACGTGCTGCTCTTCGTGGGCCGGATCCAGCCCCTCAAGGCCCCCGACATGCTCCTGCGGGTCGCGGCCGAGCTGCTGGAGCGCGACCCCGGTCGCCGCGACCGTCTCACGGTGGCGGTCGTCGGAGGTCCGAGCGGCAGCGGCCTGACCCGGCCGCACGAGCTCGAGGAGCTCGCCGTCTCGCTCGGCATCAGCGACGTCGTCCGCTTCGTGCGTCCAGTCGAGCGGACGGTGCTCGCGCAGTGGTACCGCGCTGCCGACCTCGTGCTCGTGCCGAGCTACTCCGAGTCGTTCGGCCTCGTCGCCATCGAGGCCCAGGCCTGCGGCACCCCCGTCGTCGCTGCGGACGTGGGCGGCCTGCCGACGGCGGTAGGCGACGCCGGCGTGCTCGTCGACGGGCACCGGGTGGGCCCGTGGACCGACGCGGTCGAGGCCCTCCTGCGCGACCGCCCGCACCGGCTGGAGCTGGGCCGCCGGGCCGTCGAGCACGCTGCCGGCTACGGCTGGGCCGCGACGACCGACCGCCTCGTCGAGGTCTACCGCCAGGCGATCCTCGGGCGGCAGGCGTCGGGCAACGACTCGCCCATCGACGAGGGCCGGGCGCTCGTGGGCGTGCCGACGGCGGTCATCCCGTGAGCGCCGACCTCGCTCCGGAGGAGCCGTCGACCGACGACGCCGCGGCCGACCGCGCGCCGGCTGCGGAAGCCCGCCTCACGGCATACCTCGACTCTGTGGGGCTGGGCTGGGAGCTCGGTGGCCGCCCCGGGGAGTACGTCGTGACGCTGCCGGGGGAGAAGAAGCTGAAGACGGTCGTGTCGCTGCTCGTGCGCGACCGCACGACGAGCCTCAGCGCCTTCGTCATCCGCAACCCCGACGAGAACCACGAGGCGTTCTACCGCACGCTGCTGCGCCGGAACCTGCGGCTGCAGGGGGTCGCCTACGCGATCGACACCGACGGCGACGTCTACCTGCGCGGCGAGCTGCCGACGACGGCGCTCGACGAGGAGCACCTCGACCAGCTGCTCGGGGTCGTCCTCACGGCGAGCGACGAGGCCTTCAACGAGCTGCTCGCGCTCGGCTTCCTCGGGTCGATGAAGAAGGAGTGGGCCTGGCGGGTGTCCCGCGGGGAGTCGACCCGCAACCTCGACGCCTTCCGCCACCTGCTGGAGGACACCTCGCAGGCGTGAGCCTCATCGCTAGGCTGGCCCGCATGACCTACACGCTCGTCCTCGTCCGTCACGGCGAAAGCGACTGGAACGCCAAGAACCTCTTCACCGGCTGGGTCGACGTCGACCTCACCGACAAGGGCCGCGCCGAGGGCGTCGCGGCGGGCCGGCAGCTCAAGGAGGCCGGCATCCTGCCCGACATCGTGCACACGTCCCTGCTGCGACGGGCGATCACGACGGCCAACCTCTCGCTCGACGCCGCCGACCGGCACTGGATCCCCGTCAAGCGTGACTGGCGCCTCAACGAGCGCCACTACGGCGCGCTGCAGGGCAAGAACAAGAAGCAGACCCTCGAGCAGTTCGGCGAGGAGAAGTTCATGGAGTGGCGCCGCTCCTACGACGTGCCGCCGCCGCCCATCGACCCCGATGACGAGTTCTCGCAGGCGGGCGACCCGCGCTACGCCGGTCTCGGCGACGCGATGCCCGCGACCGAGTGCCTCAAGGACGTCGTCACGCGCCTCATGCCCTACTGGCAGAACGAGATCCAGAACGACCTCGCCGACGGCCTCACCGTCATGGTGGCCGCGCACGGCAACTCGCTGCGTGCGCTCGTCAAGACCCTCGACGGCATCTCCGACGACGACATCGCCGCGCTCAACATCCCGACCGGCATGCCGCTCGTCTACGAGCTGAACGACGACTTCACACCCGTGACCCGCAGTGGCCGCTACCTCGACCCCGAGGCCGCACGTGCGGCGGCCGAGGCCGTCGCCAACCAGGGGCGCTGAGCCCGACCCCACGCCGGGGCCGCTCCCCGTCGCCCTGACGAACGCCGAAAGGCCACTCCTCGTCACGAGAAGTGGCCTTTCGACTGCCTGGGTTGAGCGGACTCAGGAGGTGGCGGGGGTGCCGTGCTCGAGGGCGGCGACCTCCTGCGCGTCCTCCTCCTCCTCGTGGTCGACCACCTGGTCGTACTCACCGGTGACGAGGTAGATGACGCGTCGCGCCACCGACACGGCGTGGTCGGCGAAGCGCTCGTAGTAGCGACCGACGAGCGTCAGGTCGAGGATCGAGCTGCGCGGCCACGACGTGTCCTCGTCGAGCAGCGCGGCGAAGAGCTGGCGGTGCAGCTCGTCCATCTGGTCGTCGTCCTTCTCGAGCGCGATCGCGGCCGCGACGTCCTTGCTCGCGATGATCGAGCCGCACTTGGCGACGATCGCCTCGGCGACCTGCCCCATCTGGAGGATGTGGGAGCGCAGCTCGGGCGGCACCGCGGAGTCCGGGGTGCGCAGCCGCGCGACCTTGGCGACGTGGCGCGCGAGGTCGCCCATCCGCTCGAGGTCGGAGCTCATGTGCATCGCCGTGACGACGATGCGCAGGTCGGTGGCGACCGGCTGCTGGCGGGCCAGCAGGTCGATGGAGAGCTCGTCGAGCTCGATCCGGATGTCGTCGAGCTTGCGGTCGGCCTCGATGACCGACTCGGCGAGGTGCACATCGGCGTCGAGCAGAGCCGTGGTCGCGCGGGAGATGGCGGAGCCCGCGAGCCTCGTCAGCTCGACGAGCTGGTCCGAGATCGTGTCGAGGTCCTCGTGGAACTGGTCGCGCATGGTTGTCCTGTCGGTTTGCCGGGCTCCGTCGTGCAGAGAGTCGCAGCCCTGCGTTAATGATCGGGGGCGCTCAGGTGAACACTCGGTATGCCGTGTGCGCGCCCGGCGCCCACGTGGTCGGGGCGTGCACCTCGTGGTGCGTACCCTGATTGTCGTGGATGCGACGACGGCGGCAACCCTCGGTGTCATCGCCGGCCTCGCCCTGGGGGGCGCGGCCATCATCGCCGTGCGCCTGTCCGACCGCTCCGCCGACCACGCGGGCGCCGTCGTCGTGCCGCCCCAGCCCGTGCCGCCGGGGGTGGCCGACGTCATCGCCGTGCTCCGCTCGAGCGGCATCGTCGTCGACTCGTCCGACCGCGTCGTCAACAACTCCCCTGCTGCCGTCGCCCACGGTCTCGTCCGCGACCACGAGCTCGTGCACCCGGAGCTGCTCCACCTGGCCCGCGCGGTGCGCCGTGACGGGGTGATCCGCGAGGCCGAGCTCGACCTGCGCAAGGGCATCGGCCCCGGGCGGCTCGTCGTCGCCGCCCGCGTCGCTCCTCTCGGGGCCGACCACGTGCTCCTGCTCGTCGAGGACCGCTCCAAGGCCGCGCGCGTCGAGGAGATCCGGCGCGACTTCCTCGCCAACGTCAGCCACGAGCTGAAGACACCCGTCGGCGGCATCGCCCTGCTCGCCGAGGCGATCCTCGACGCCCACGACGACCCCGAGGCCGTCGCCCGCTTCGCCAAGCGGATCAGTGTCGAGTCCGACCGGCTCAGCCGCCTCGTCAAGGAGATCGTCGACCTGTCACGCCTCCAAGGTGCCGACGTCGTGCGTGAGCCCGCCCTCATCGACGTCGGCGCCTGCGCACGCGACGCCCTCGACCACAGCCGCCTGATGGCCGAGGAGCACGACATCGACCTCGCCGTCGCGTGCGAGGACGGCTGCCTCGTGTGGGGTGACGCCCAGCTCGTGACGACGGCCATCGCCAACCTCATCGGCAACGCCATCGCCTACAGCGACGGCGGCACCCGCGTCGCCGTGTCGGTGCGGCGCGGCAGCGACGGGCTCGTCGACCTCGCCGTCACCGACCAGGGCCTCGGCATCGCCCCCGAGGAGCAGGAGCGCATCTTCGAGCGCTTCTACCGCGTCGACAGCGCCCGCTCGCGCGCCACCGGCGGCACCGGCCTGGGCCTCGCCATCGTCAAGCACATCGCCGACAACCACGGCGGCACGGTGTCGGTGTGGTCACAGCCGGGGCGCGGCTCGACCTTCACGATCCGCCTGCCGGTGGCGAGCGGGGCCCAGCGCTCGGTCGGCGACGATGTCACGGGCGAGCCTGCCGCACCTGACGTGGCCTCGCCTCGCTCGACCCCCAGCACCTCCACCGCACGTCCGTCCCCGACCACGCCGGCCGCCCTGCCCCTCCCCACGGACCCGGTCACCCCGGTCTCCCCAGGTGTCCGCACGAGCCCGAAAGGCCACTCTTGAGCCGCATTCTCATCGTCGAGGACGAGGTGTCGTTCTCCGATCCGCTGTCGTACGTCCTGCGCAAGGAGGGCTACGACGTCGCCGTCGCCGAGACCGGCCCCGACGGCCTGGCCGAGTTCGACAAGAACGGCGCCGACCTCGTCCTGCTCGACCTCATGCTCCCCGGCCTCTCGGGCGTCGACGTGTGCCGGGCGCTGCGCCAGCGCTCCACCGTCCCGGTCATCATGCTGACCGCCAAGGACAGCGAGATCGACAAGGTGGTGGGCCTCGAGATCGGGGCCGACGACTACGTCACGAAGCCGTACTCCAGCCGCGAGCTGCTCGCCCGCGTCAAGGCCGTGCTCCGGCGTCTGGCCGAGCCGGAGGAGCTGCTGCCGGCGACCCTCGAGGCCGGCCCCGTGCGCATGGACGTCGAGCGTCACACCGTCAGCGTGTCGGGCCGACCCACCTCCTTGCCGCTCAAGGAGTTCGAGCTGCTCGAGATGCTGCTGCGCAACTCGGGGCGGGTGCTGACCCGGATGCAGCTCATCGACCGGGTGTGGGGCAGCGACTACGTCGGCGACACCAAGACCCTCGACGTGCACGTCAAGCGCCTGCGCGCCAAGATCGAGCCCGACCCGACCAACCCGGTGCACATCGTCACCGTGCGCGGCCTGGGCTACAAGTTCGAGGCCGGCTGACCCGGCCCCGCCCCGTGCGCAAGCGAAAGAGCAGTTCGTCGTGACCCGCTGAGCCCGACGCACCCGCACGATCGAAAGAGCAGTTCGTCGGGACCCCGTCCAGCGCGACCCGGGGCAGGGGCAAACGGGCGGCTCTCGCGCGGTCAGCTCGCGGTGGGAGCGGGAGTGATCGTGGCGTAGTAGTCGACCGCGGGCAGCACGGGCACCGAGACGATCGTCGTGCCGCCCGTGCTCGACGTGAGGCTGACCGGCACGAGCGTGCCCGGCTTCGACGTCACGCCGGTGAGCTGCAGGCCCTTCGTGGCGAGGTCGACCTGCTCACGCGGGCCGAGCTGGATCTCCGAGCCGCCCTGCGTGGGGGCCGACGGGTCGGCCGTCGCGCTCGGCTGCGCCGCGATCTGCACGGTCATGGCCTCGGTGCCCTTGTTGGTGGCGTTGCCCGAGATGACGACCGGCCCCGAGCCGTCGCCGACGAGGACGAGGTCTCGCACGGCGAGCTCGCCGACGTTGGCCGCCACGCCGTCGGCCGGCTGGTAGGGCACGTCGGTCTGGACGGGGTTGTTGACCTGGCAGCCGGCGGTCACCCCGACGACCACGAGGCCGGCGCCGGCGGCGAGGGCGCGACGGACGAACGGGCGGTGCGCGGGGGCCGCAGCAGGGAGTCGACGCTTCACGGGCGACAGCCTACCGGCGCGGTGCCCGCGCGCGTGCCCCACCCGCCGCACGGGGTCACGCTCGCGCCCGACCGGCTCCTCGGCGTCCTCCCGACCCCTTCCAGCGCCCCCGAGCCCGCCGCGGGAGCGGCCCTCCACGGCCGTCCAGCACCCCCCGTGATGCACGCAAATCGTCGTCTGTCAAGACGTCAATCACCCCTCAACCACCCGGCACTATGGCTCTGACCTGCAGCGATGCCGAATCCTGAGATCGCACTGTCAGCCGGTTCGTGATAATCTGGAGGTCGCGAAAGGGGAAAACAGCAGATGGTTTTCAAGGTCGGCGAGACGGTCGTGTACCCCCACCACGGGGCTGCACTCATCGAAGAGATCAACACACGAACGATCAAGGGAGAGGACAAGCTCTACCTGAAGCTCAAGGTCGCTCAGGGTGACCTGACGATCGAAGTCCCCGCCGAGAACTGCGACCTCGTGGGTGTCCGCGACGTCGTCGGCAAGGAAGGCCTCGACCGCGTGTTCGAGGTGCTCCGCACGCCCCACACCGAGGAGCCGACCAACTGGTCGCGCCGCTACAAGGCGAACCTCGAGAAGCTCGCGTCCGGTGACGTCATCAAGGTTGCCGAGGTCGTGCGTGACCTGTGGCGTCGTGACCAGGACCGCGGCCTGTCGGCCGGCGAGAAGCGCATGCTCGCCAAGGCGCGTCAGATCCTCGTCTCCGAGCTCGCGCTCGCGGAGAAGACCGACGAGGAGAAGGCCGAGACGATCCTCGACGAGGTCCTCGCTTCCTGATTCGGACAGCGCACTGAACAACGAGACCGGAGCCGGTCGCGTCGGCGTCATCGTCGTCGCGGCCGGCTCCGGTTCGCGTCTGGGCCACGCTGTGCCCAAGGCGTTCGTGCCAATCGCGGGGTTGCCGATCCTCGGGCACGCCCTGCGAGGGGTGCTGTCGTCTCCGGGCGTCTCCGAGGTGGTCGTCGTCGCCCCTGCCGCGCACCGCGGCGAGGCGCAGGACGTCGCCGCTGCCGTATGCCGCGACGTCGGGTCCCACGCAGACGTGACCGTGGTGGTGGGCGGGGCCGAGCGAGGCGACTCCGTCGCCGCCGGGCTGGCGGGTCTCTCACCGGAGGTCGAGATCGTCCTCGTGCACGACGCCGCGCGGTGCCTCACTCCGGTGGCGGTCGTCGAGCGTGTCGTCGCGGCCGTGGCGGCAGGGGCCGTCGCGGTGGTGCCCGGCACCGCGGTGGTCGACACGATCAAGCAGGTCGACGAGCGCGGCCTCGTCGTGGCGACCCCCGAGCGGTCATCGCTCCGGTCGGTGCAGACCCCGCAGGGCTTCCGGCGCGAGGTCCTCGAGCGCGCCCACGCCGTCTCGAGCGCGGCCACCGACGACGCCGGTCTCGTCGAGCGGCTCGGTGAGCGCGTGCTCGTCGTCGACGGTGACGCCCGGGCCTTCAAGGTGACGACGCCCGACGACCTGGAGACCGCGGCCCGTCTCCTCGGCATGCCCGCCACCTGACCTGAAACCTGACCTGACCCCACCCCCCACCCCGCGAGTCGATGTATCCGCGCGGGCTCTGGACCGCGCGGATACGTCGACCCGGGGAGCGTTTATCCTCGGCCACGTGACGAGCGAGCAGCCGAACCCGAGCCCGACCCGACCCACCGCCCTCATCACCGGGGGCGGCACCGGCATCGGTGCCGCCATCGCGAAGCGACTCGCCCGCGACGGCTTCGAGGTCGTCGTCGCAGGCCGGCGCCGCGAGAAGCTCGACACGGTCGTGACCGAGATCGAGGGCGACGGCGGCGTCGCGCGAGCGATGGTCATGGACGTCACGGACCCCGACTCCGTCACAGAGGGAGTGGCGTCGCTGGGCCACTGCGACGTGCTCGTCAACAACGCAGGCGGTGCCCTCGGGGTGACCCGGGTCGAGGACGGCGACCCCAAGGAGTGGGAGCAGATGTACGCGACGAACGTCGTGGGCACGCTCCGGGTCGTCCAGGCCGCGCTGCCGATGCTGCGCCGGTCCCCCCGCGCGACCATCGTCGACATCAGCTCGATCGCCGGCGAGCGCGTCTACGAGGGCGGCGCGGGCTACGTCGCCGCGAAGCACGGCACGTCGGTCGTCTCCGAGACGCTGAGGCTCGAGCTCAACGGCGAGAACATCCGGGTCATCGACATCCGCCCCGGCATGGTGCGCACCGAGGAGTTCTCGCTGACCCGCCTCCACGGCGACCAGGCCGCCGCCGACAAGGTCTACGACGGTGTCGACCGACCCCTCGTCGCCGACGACGTCGCCGAGTGTGTCGGCTTCGTCGTCGGGCTCCCGCAGCACGTCAACATCGACACGATGGTCATCAAGCCGGTCGCCCAGGCCGCCCCGCACAAGATCCACCGCGGCCCGATCGACTGGAAGGAGGGCCGATGACCCAGCTCCCACGGGTCGGCGTCGGTGTCGACGTCCACGCGTATGCCGCCGAAGGCTCGCCTCGCGAGCTCTGGGTCGCAGGCCTGAACTGGCCGGGGGAGCGTGGTCTCGAGGGCCACTCCGACGCCGACGTCGCGGCCCACGCCGCCTGCGACGCGATCTTCTCCGCGGCCGGCATCGGCGACCTCGGTGCGCACTTCGGCACCGCCCGGCCCGAGCTCGCCGGGGCCTCCGGCGTCACGCTGCTCGCCGAGGCCGCCCGCCTCGTCCGCGAGGCAGGCTTCGAGATCGGCAACATCGCGGTCCAGGTCATCGGCAACCGTCCCAAGGTCGGCACCCGGCGCGCGGAGGCCGAAGCGGGCCTCAGCGCCGCAGCCGGGGCGCCGGTCTCGGTCAGCGGCACGACGACCGACGGTCTCGGCCTCACCGGCCGCGGCGAGGGCATCGCCGCCGTCGCCACCGCCCTCGTGGTCCCCGTCGAGGACTGAGCACCCAACGACATACCTTCGTCGAGTGCTCATCCTTCCCTGCGGGGAACTGGGCACTCGACAAGGCGTCGGGCCCCACATCGTCGAGTGCCCACCTTTCGACGGGGGAACTGGGCACTCGACAAGGCGTCGGGCCCCACATCGTCGAGTGCCCACCTTTCGACGGGGGAACTGGGCACTCGACCTGGCGTGCGCTCGTTGCGTCCGGAGGCCGGGCGCGTTTGGGTAGGTCATGGACGGTCCCAGGGGCCGTACGTCCGTTGGATCGACAGGAGTAGTCATGCCGCAGACCGTCAAGGGTGTCATCAGCCGCAGCAAGGGGGCCGACGTCGAGCTCGTCGACGTCGTCGTGCCCGACCCCGGCCCGGGTGAGGCGGTCGTCACGATCGAGACCTGCGGGGTGTGCCACACCGACCTCCACTACCGCGAGGGCGGCATCAACGACGACTACCCCTTCCTGCTCGGCCACGAGGCCGCCGGCCGCGTCGAGGCGGTCGGTGAGGGCGTCACCGACGTCGCGCCGGGCGACTTCGTCATCCTCAACTGGCGCGCGGTGTGCGGCCAGTGCCGGGCCTGCGCCAAGGGCAAGCCGCAGTACTGCTTCGACACCCACAACGCCACGCAGAAGATGACCCTGACCGACGGCACGGAGCTGACGCCGGCGCTCGGCATCGGCGCCTTCATCGAGAAGACGCTCGTCGCGGCGGGCCAGTGCACCAAGGTCCCCGAGGCCGACGCCGCCGCCGTGGGCCTGCTGGGCTGCGGCGTCATGGCGGGTTTCGGCGCGGCCGTCAACACCGGAGGGGTCAGCCGCGGTGACTCCATCGCCGTCATCGGCTGCGGCGGCGTCGGCAACGCCGCCATCGCCGGTGCCCGGGTGGCCGGCGCGACGACGATCATCGCCGTCGACGTCAGCGACGCGAAGCTCGAGCAGGCGACGCACTTCGGGGCCACGCACACGGTCAACAGCAGCACCACCGAGCCGGTCGAGGCGATCCGCAGCCTCACCGGCGGCAACGGCGCCGATGTCGTCGTCGAGGCGGTCGGTCGCCCGGAGACCTACGAGCAGGCGTTCTACGCCCGCGACCTCGCCGGCACCGTCGTCCTCGTCGGGGTGCCGACCCCGGACCAGCAGGTGACGCTGCCGATGATCGACATCTTCGGACGCGGCGGCGCGCTCAAGTCGAGCTGGTACGGCGACTGCCTCCCCAGCCGCGACTTCCCGATGCTCGTCGACCTCTACACGCAGGGCCGTTTCGACCTCGACGCCTTCGTCACCGAGCGCATCGGCCTGGGCGACGTCGAGGCTGCCTTCGACAAGATGCACACCGGCAACGTGCTGCGATCGGTGGTCGTGCTGTGACGGTCGCCGACCAGATCACCCCGTCGCCCGGCGGCGTCCGGATCGAGCACACGACGACCGAGGGCACCTTCAGCCTCGACGGTGGCACGTGGGACGTCGAGAACAACGTCTGGGTGGTCGGCGACGACACCCGGTGCGTCGTCATCGACGCCCCGCACGACGCGGCGCCGATCCTCGAGCTCGTCGGGGAGCGCCGTCTCACGCACGTATTGCTGACGCACGCCCACGACGACCACGTGACCGTCGTCGCCGAGCTGCTCGAGGCGCACCCGGACGCGCAGGTCGCGCTCCACCCCGACGACCGGGTGCTCTGGGAGCAGACCCACGCGGACCTCGCCCCCACGCAGGACCTCGCCGACGGTGACGTCGTGCTGGTCGGTGACGTCGAGCTCGTCGTGCTCCACACGCCGGGACACTCGCCGGGCGCGGTGTGCTTCCACGCCCGCGACCTCGGGGTCGTCTTCACCGGAGACACGCTCTTCCAGGGCGGCCCGGGTGCGACCGGGCGGTCGTTCTCCGACTTCCCGACCATCATCGAGTCCATCCGCGACGCGCTGCTCACCCTGCCCGACGAGACGGTCGTGCTCACCGGGCACGGCCGCTCGACAACGGTCGGCGACGAGAAGCCCGACGTCGAGGAGTGGATCCGCCGGGGCCACTGAGCCACTCGCGCACGGATCCCGTCGCGCTCGAACCGCCCCGGTGCTCGAGAGCCCGCCGACGCACACCCGCGGGGGTATGCCGTCCGGCGGGCTGACGGCATACGCTGGCCTCTCGGTCACCTCGGCGTGACCCCTCGGACGTCAGGGCCTGCTCCCTCGGGGGGAGCGGGCCCTGACCCGTGTGTCGATCCGTGCACCGTCAGGCCCGCGGCGCGTGCGACCGGTCGGCGGTCTGCAAGAGGCTGATCTTCTGCCAGATCTTGCGGCTCATGCCCGTCGTGAGGTTCTCGATCTCGCTCACGGTGTCGAGCACGAGGGCGTCGGTCGACTCCTCGGCGCACAGCGCCGCGGCCTTCGACGTGAGGGAGAGCAGCTCGGAGCAGTACTCGAGGTAGAGCGCGTAGTCGCGCACCGACATCGTGCGTGGGCTGATGACGTCGTCGCCGGCGACGGCCCCCATGACGCTGTCGGGCAGCAGGGCGGCGGGGTCCTTGCTCATCTGGTGCATGTCGATGATGTGCGCCATCGACCTGAGGCGGTGGAGTCGCCGGATGAGGTCGTTGCGCACGACGCGGTCGGCGAGCGAGAGCAGGAACCAGATCCCGATGCCGGCGAAGACGAGGTCGTTGATGAGGCTCTCGACGAGCGGCAGCCACTCGAAGGACTCGAAGGAGCTCGCGTTGGCGATGGCGTCACGCACCGCGAAGGCGGTCGCGACGAGCACGACGGCGAGCACGACGACGATGAGCACGCGTGACGTCCAGACGAGGGCGGCGCGCTGGGCCGGGGCGTGCCGACGCCGATCGAGCAGGCCGTCGACGAGCGTGCCGCACTCGTCGACGGCGGTGCGGAGCCCGGGGTGGCGCGGCAGGTAGGTGTCGATGCGCTCGCCGAGGTAGGTGAGGACGGCGCGTACCTCGGTGCCGTCGAGCCGGTCGTAGCTCGTCAGGCGCGGTTGGGCCATGGACCGAGGGTAGAGACCCGCCCCCTCGCTCGTGGTCGGGTGGCGTGGGACGCGCCGATAGACTTCGGCGGGTGAGCCTACGACTGTTCGACACCGCAACCCGGGAGCTGCGCGACTTCACGCCGCGCCAGGCGGGCAAGGTCGGCATGTACATCTGTGGGCTGACGACGCAGGGCGCCCCCCACATCGGCCACATCCGCTTCGCCGTCGCCTTCGACGTGCTGCGCCGGTGGCTCGAGACCGGTCACGGCTACGACGTCACCCTCGTGCGCAACGTCACCGACATCGACGACAAGGTGCTGCGCAAGGCGGCCGAGGCCGGCGAGGAGTGGTTCGCGCTGACCTACCGCAACGAGCGGCTCACGGGCGAGGCGCTCGACGCGCTCGGCGTCATCCCGGCCACCTACGAGCCACGCGCCACCGGGCACGTGCCCGACATGGTCTCGCTCATGGAGACGCTCATCGACAAGGGGCACGCGTATGCCGCCCCCGACGGCAGCGGTGACGTGTACTTCGACGTGCGGTCGTGGCCCGAGTACGGCTCGCTGTCCAACCAGTCGATCGACGACATGGCGAGTGCCGACGACGCCGACCCGCGCGGCAAGCGCGACCCGCGCGACTTCGCCCTGTGGAAGGGGCGCAAGGCAAACGAGCCCGAGAGCGCGTCGTGGCCGACGCCCTTCGGCCCGGGCCGACCGGGGTGGCACCTCGAGTGCTCCGCGATGGCCCGGCGCTGGCTCGGCGACGAGTTCGACATCCACGGCGGCGGCATCGACCTGCGCTTCCCGCACCACGAGAACGAGCTGGCCCAGTCGCGAGCGGCCGGCCTCGGCTTCGCCCGCTACTGGCTGCACAACGCCTGGGTGACGGTGCGCGGACAGAAGATGGGCAAGTCGCTCGGCAACGCCCTCGAGGTGCGGCACCTGCTCGAGACGACGCGGCCCCTCGTGCTGCGCTACTACCTCACGGCTGCGCACTACCGCTCCATGATCGAGTACCACCCCGGCTCCCTCGAGGAGGCCGGTGCGGCGGTAGAGCGCATCGAGGGCTTCCTCGAGCGAGCCGCCCGCCGAGCCCCGGGGCACGAGATCCCCACTGCCACAACGCTGCCCGCCGACTTCGTCGAGTCGATGGACGACGACCTGGGCGTCAGCGGCGCGCTGGCGGTCGTGCACGAGACGGTGCGCGCCGGCAACACCGCCCTCGACGAGGACGACGACGAGGCGGCGCTCGCGGCGGCGTCCGCCGTCGTCGCCATGACAGAGGTCCTCGGCGTCAATCCGCTTGCGGCGCACTGGGGCTCAGGTGACGGACGCGGTGACGCCGCGGTCGAGGCCGCCCTCGAGACCCTCGTCCGGGTGCAGCTCGATGCTCGTCAGGCCGCCCGCCAGGAGCGCGACTTCGAGCGCGCCGACGCGATCCGCGACGCGCTCGCCGCGGCCGGCATCGCCATCACCGACACCCCGTCCGGTGCCCAGTGGTCGCTCGCGCGGCCGGCCGCCGACCCGGTCACCACAGAGAAGAAGGACTGAAGATGCCCGGCAACTCCCAGCGGCGCGGAGCCGTGCGCAAGGGCGGCAAGAAGCCCACCGTCGGCTCCGGCGGCCAGCGCCGACGCGGCCTCGAGGGCAAGGGCCCGACGCCCAAGGCGTCCGAGCGCGAGTACCACCCGGCGCACAAGCGCGCTGTGGCCAGCTCCCGGCGCGGGGGCACCGGCGGCTCGGGTGGCTCCGGCGGCTCGAGTGGCTCGCGGCCGCAGCGCCGCGCCAAGGGCACGAGCGAGATGGTCTACGGCCGCAACTCCGTCGTCGAGGCGCTCCGCGCCGACATCCCCGTGTCGACGATGTATCTCGCCAACCGCATCGACACCGACGACCGCGTGCGCGAGGCCCTCAAGCTCGCCACGGAGCGCGGGCTCGCCATCCTCGAGACGCCGCGGGGCGAGCTCGACCGCCTCACCGACGGCGGGGTGCACCAGGGCCTCGCGCTGCAGGTGCCGCCCTACGACTACGCCGACCCGGCGGACCTCATCGACCCCGAGATGCCCGGCATCCCGCTCGTCGTCGCCCTCGACGGCATCACCGACCCGCGCAACCTCGGGGCCATCATCCGCTCGGTCGCGGCCTTCGGTGGCCACGGCGTCGTCGTGCCGGAGCGGAGGTCCGTGGGCATGACGGCCTCGGCCTGGAAGACCTCGGCGGGGGCCGCCGCACGCATCCCCGTGGCCAAGGCGGGCAACCTCACGCGCGCCCTCGAGGAGTTCAAGAAGGCGGGCTTCTTCGTCCTCGGCCTCGACATGGACGGTGACGTGGAGCTGCCCGACCTGTCGCTGGCCTCCGAGCCCCTCGTCATCGTCACCGGCTCGGAGGGCAAGGGCCTCTCGCGCCTCGTGCGCGAGACCTGTGACCAGATCGTCTTGATCCCGATGAGCTCGGCCGTCGAGTCGCTCAACGCTGGTCTGGCGACGGGGGTCACCCTCTACGAGATCAGCCGACAGCGCCGACGCTGAGCCGTGCCCGGACGTCCCGGCGAGCCCGCAGGGGCAGGTGCCGTGTCGATCCGGGAACTCTGCAGGGTGGGCCAGACGCTGGCCCAGTGACGTCTGTAGAGTGGTGCCCGCTACCACTACATGCGGTAGTAGTTCGAGACGCTCGCGATGAGAAGGACGGATGACGTGGCGAAGAGCAGTCGGGCAGAGGCTGCGGCCAAGGCCGCGAGGATGCGCGAGGAGGCGGCTCGCAAGGACCGTCAGCGACGGCAGGTCATCGCGGCAGTCATCGCTGTCGTCGTGGTCATCGGCGCCGTCGTGATCGGTGTCGTGGTCGCCAACCGGCCGGCATCGACCCCCACCGCCGGCGGCTCGACGGGCTCCACCGCCAGCGCGGATGCGGCCCTCGCCAAGCTCGTCGCGCTCCCGCAGGCCACGCTCGACGCCTCGGCTGCGCCCAACACCAGCCAGGCGCCGTCGAAGCTGGAGGGTGGCACCGCCCTGACGAAGGACGGCAAGCCCAAGGTCCTCTACGTCGGTGCGGAGTACTGCCCCTTCTGTGCCATGGAGCGCTGGCCGCTCATCGCCGCCCTGTCGAAGTTCGGCACGTTCAACGGGCTCAAGCCGACGACGAGCGCCACCGACGACGTGCACCCCGACACCCCGACGTGGAGCTTCGCCGGCTCGACGTACACCAGTGACGTCCTCGCCTTCGAGGCCGTCGAGACGTCCGACCGCGAGAAGCAGCCGCTCGAGCCGCTCGAGGGCGAGAACCTCGCGGTCTTCCAGAAGTACAACCCCGGCGGCGGCATCCCGTGGATCACCTACGGCGGCACCTACGCGACCGATGGCGCCACGGTCGACGCCAACGTGCTCGACGGCAAGACCTACGACCAGATCATCGCCGGCATCGAGGACCCGAGCTCCGACATCGGCAAGACGGTCAATCCCGCCGTCAACATGATCACGGCCCAGCTCTGCGAGATGACGGGCGGCAAGCCGACCAACGTCTGCACGAGTCAGGCCGTCATGTCGGCCTCCGTGCTCATCAAGCGGTGACGTCGTGAGCCGTGTGACCGAGGCCGACCGGGCCGTGCCCGGCGTGCGCCGGCGCCCCGCGTGGCTTGCCCCGACCACCCTCGTGCTCTCGGTCGTCGGGCTCGCCGTCTCGGGCTACCTCACCTTCGAGCACTACACCGACAACGCCACCCTGGCGTGCAGCATCGGCGGCGTCATCGACTGCGCGCGCGTGACGTCGAGCGCGTGGAGCACCTTCCTCGGCATCCCGGTCGCGGTCCTCGGGCTCCTCTTCTTCGTCGTCACCCTCGGGCTCTGCCTGCCACGGGCCTGGCGCTCGCCGGCGGCCTGGCTGGACCCGGCCCGCATCGGCTGGCTCACCGTCGGGCTCGGCTTCGCCCTCTACCTCGTCTGGGCCGAGCTCTTCCGCATCCACGCCATCTGCCTCTGGTGCACGGTGGTCCACGTCGTCACGTTCCTGCTGTGGATCGTCGTCCTCTTCGGCCAGATCCTGTCGGGGCCGCCCCCCGAGGACGCCTGACCACCGTGGCGGGCGCGCCCACCTCACCCCCTCACGACGCACGCAAGTCAATCGAAAGAGCAGTTCGTCGGAACTCTGAGCCCGCGGGCTGCGGGCGCGTGGGCCGACGAACTGCTCTTTCGATTGGGAGAGCAGCTGGGCGGAGCGCGGGAGCCGGCCGGACGGCATACGGACCCGGGTCGACGTCAGTCGAACATGCTGATGACGGGCATCTCCTCGGTGTCGACGCCGAGCACCGCCTTCTCCTCCGGCTTGGCCGGCAGGACGGTCGAGACGTAGTCGCGCAGGGCCTCCTCGATGGGCGTGTCGTGACCCGCACGCTCGCTCATGTACCAGCGGTGCTCGAGCACCTCGTGGAAGACCTCGGCCGGCTCGAGACGGCTCGTCAGCTCGCGCGGCACGGCACGGGTGATGGGCTCGTAGACCCGCGTCAGCCAGTCGTGCGCGACGATCTCCTCGTCCTCGCCCTGACGGTCGGTGGCCGCCGTGTAGGCGTCGAGGTCGTTGAGCAGGCGGCGGGCCTGGTTCTCACCGACGTCGAGGCCTGTGAGGCGCAGCAGGCGTCGTGAGTGGTGCCCGGCGTCGACGACCTTGGGAGTGATGACGATCTCGGTGCCACCGATGTCGGTCGTGATCGACAGCTCGTCGACGTCGAAGCCGAGCTCGTTGAGACGGCGGATGCGCTCGTCGACGCGCCACCGGTCTCCGGACTCGAAGCGCTCCGTGCCGGTGAGGGCGTCCCAGAGCGTGTGGTAGCGCTCGATGATCGAGGCCGACACCTCGAAGGGGTCGGCGTGCTCCTCGAGGAAGCCGCCGGCCGCGAGGTCCATGAGCTCGCCCGCGATGTTGATCCGGGCGATGTCGAGGTCGTGCTCGCGCTGCCCGTCGGACAGCCGCGCGTGCAGCTCGCCGGTCTCGGCGTCGACGAGGTAGGCGGCGAAGGCGCCGGCGTCGCGGCGGAAGAGGGTGTTGGACAGCGACACGTCGCCCCACCAGAAGCCCTCGAGGTGGAGGCGCACGAGGAGCAGGGCGAGCGCGTCCATGAGGCGCACGGCCGTGTCGGGGCGCAGGTTCTGGCTGTAGAGGGCACGGTAGGGGAGGGAGAACTGCAGGTGCTTGGTGATGAGACAGGCGTCGAGGGGCTCACCGTCGGAGGTCGTGCGCCCGTGGACGACGCCGAAGGGCTCGACGCTCGGCACGTCGAGGCGGCGCAGGTTGCGCAGCATCGCGTACTCGCGGTCGGCGATGTCGTCCTTGATCTCCTTGACGGCGAGGACGCGGGGCCCGAGGCGCACGAAGCGCACGACGTGCCGCGAGATGCCGCGTGGGAGGGCAGCGAGGTAGCTCTCCGGCCACTCCTCCAGGGGGGTCGACCAGGGCAGGTCCAGCAGGGCGGCCTCGGGCCGCGCCGTCGTGATCTCGAGCGTCACGAAGCCATCGTGTCACGATCACCGGGCAGGCGTCGGTCGGCCCACCGGGCGAGCGCTGCGAGAGCGAGGAAGAGCGCGGCGATGACGGCGCAGTTGAGCAGGGTGCGCCCCAGACCGATCTGGGTGACGTTGATGAAGGGGTAGGGATACCAGGTGACGAACGGGCCGAGCGCGAGCGTCGCGGCGAGCCAGGCGATCGGCCAGATGAGCGCGGGCAGCAGGTCCTCGCGGCGCACGACGCCGCGGGGGCCGAAGGCGACCCAGCCGACGAAGGTCAGGGCCGGCACGACGACGTGCAGCAGCCGGTCGCAGACGAGCGAGCCGGTCGTGTAGTTCGGCGAGGGCGGCAGGGCGATCGCCGCGACGATGCCGGTGACCGTGATGCCGACGAGCGAGGCCAGGCGAATGACGCGAAAGAGCTGGCTCTCCAAGCGATCCCGGATGATGAACACCATCGAGACCGCCACGAGGAAGTTGGACTGGATCGTGAAGTAGGAGAAGTAGCGTCGGGTCTGCTCGAGCCGGCTGGCTGCAGCCGTGGAGTCGAGGATGTTGTCACCCGATGCGACGAGATAGAGCTGGAAGATCAGGGCGCAGGCCGCCACGACGAAAGTGGTGATGTGCCAATAGCGCCCGACCCTCGACCTCGTCACAGCCGAGAGCCTAGGTGCCCGGCCGTCACGACGCCACAACCCTCGACAGTCGCCCCGCGCCGCGTTCCGAGCGAGTCGGTCTGCCACTGACGCAGTATGCCGCTGGGCCGGCACCCACGACGGGGTGCCGGCCCAGCGGCATACGAAACAGCTTGTGCGCCAAGGGCGCCCGAGTCAGTCAGACGTGACCGACGGCTCAGTCGCCGACGCGCAGGCCCGAATCGGCGTTGAAGACGTGCACGTGGCCGGTCTTCGGCTTGAGGTAGATCTTCTCGCCCTTCTCCGGGGGGCGACGACCGTCGACGCGCGCGATGAACGGCACGGCGCCGGCGTTCTCACCGGTGGCCTCGAGGAGCTTGGCGTCCGCGGTGCCGTAGATGTAGGCGTCGGCGCCGAGCTCCTCGACGACGTCGACCGTCACCGGGATGCCGGACGCGTCGGACGACAGGTCGAGGTCCTCGGGACGGACACCGAGCGTCACGTGGTTGCCCACGCCGGCGAGGTCCTCGCGTGCGATCGGGACGGTGTGGCCGTGGAGGTCCACGCCGCCCTCGGTGACCGGGACGTCCATGAGGTTCATCGCCGGGGAGCCGATGAAGCCCGCGACGAAGACGTTGGCCGGGTGGTCGTACATGCGGCGCGGGCTGTCGCACTGCTGGAGGATGCCGTCCTTGAGGACCGCGACGCGGTCACCCATCGTCATGGCCTCGACCTGGTCGTGCGTGACGTAGACCGTCGTGACGCCGAGACGGCGCTGGAGCGAGGCGATCTGCGTGCGCGTCTGCACGCGCAGCTTGGCGTCGAGGTTGGACAGCGGCTCGTCCATGAGGAAGACCTGGGGGGAGCGCACGATCGCGCGGCCCATCGCGACGCGCTGGCGCTGGCCACCGGAGAGGGCCTTCGGCTTGCGGTCGAGGTACGGGGTGAGGTCGAGGATCTTGGCGGCCTCTTCGACGCGCTTGCGGATCTCGCCCTTGTCGACGCCGGCGATCTTGAGCGCGAAGCCCATGTTGTCGGCGACCGTCATGTGCGGGTAGAGCGCGTAGTTCTGGAACACCATCGCGACGTCGCGGTCCTTGGGGGACAGGTTCGTCACGTCGCGGTCACCGATGAGGATGCGGCCGCCGTTGACCTCCTCGAGGCCGGCGAGCATGCGCAGGGAGGTGGACTTGCCACATCCGGAGGGACCGACGAGGACGAGGAACTCACCGTCCGCGATCTCGATGTTGAGCTTGTCGACGGAGGGAACCGGGTTTCCGGGATACTGCCTCGTCGCGTTGTCGAACGTCACAGTTGCCATGGCTTCATTGCCTTCCTTCACCGGCAGGAACGTGCCGGACGATCCGTTGTAAAGGGCTACCCACCCGAGCGGACGGGCAGGGCCATCATGGCCCATGGTCGGCGGGATGACCAGATGTGTCCCAGGCCGCGGGCCTCGGGCACGCCCGCACAGGGCCCGCACAGGTCCCTGAGAGCTTCTCGCGCGCCGGCCCGCTCAGGTCTCGGAACAGACACGGACAGGGCACGGTTCGGTGCTCAATCCGGGACACGGGTCGCACCCTCGCCGACGTCGTGCCAGCGTCGGTCTCGTCCGCGGCCGAGCCGCACGGCGGGCTCCTGGACGAGGAGAATCCTTGACCAGAACGTTGCAAGAACTTGCTGCAAGCGGGTTTCGCCAGTCTGCAAGTTCTTGCTACATTCGGGCCCACCGGTGGCGGCGTGTGCCACCTGGCTTCAAAGGAGAATCCATGCACAAGCGTGCGCTTGGTGCTGTTGCTGTCACGGGTGTCGCCGCCCTGGCCCTCAGCGCCTGCGGTGGGTCCAGCCCCACCACCCCGTCCAACACCGCCGCCGGCACCGCGAAGGCGACCACGACCGGCGTTCCGGAGACCCCCAGCGGCACCGCGGCTCCCGTCCGCGACGCCAATGTGGACCTCGTCATCTGGACTGACGCCGACCGCTCCGCGGCCGTGCAGAAGTACGCCGACGAGTTCGCCGCCGAGAACGGCGTCACGGTCAAGGTCCAGATCTCGACCGACACGCGTCAGCAGTTCAAGGACGCCACGAAGGTCGGCAAGGGCCCGGACGTCATCGTCGGCGCGCACGACTGGCTCGGCGAGCTCGTCCAGAACTCCACGGTCGCCCCGGTCAACCTGGCGTCCGACGTGTCCGCCAAGTTCCTCCCGAAGGCGATCGAGGCGACGAAGTTCAACGGCCAGTCCTACGGCGTGCCCTACGCCGTCGAGAACATCGGCCTCATGTACAACAAGGACCTCGTCCCGAACCCGCCGAAGACCATGGACGAGCTCGTCGCCACGGGCGAGAAGCTCGTCAAGGAGGGCAAGGCCAAGCAGGTCCTGTCGCAGTTCGTCTCCAAGGTCGGCAACGCCTACTTCGCCTACCCCTACCTCTCGGCCTTCGAGGGCGGCGGCATCTTCGGGACCAACGCCCAGGGTGGCTACGACCCCAACAAGGTCATCGTCGACAGCCCCGGGTCCGTCAAGGGCGGTGAGGTCCTCGCCGACCTCGGCAAGAAGAAGGTCCTCTCGACGAACGTCGACGACACGAACCAGGACGCGCTCTTCGACTCGAAGGCCGCCCCGTTCATGATCAGCGGTCCGTGGAGCGTCGCCAAGGCGAAGGAGGCGGGCATCAACTACGGCATCGCCCCGCTGCCGAGCCTCGAGGGCGGCGGTCCGATGAAGCCGTTCCTCGGCGTCCAGATGTTCTACGTCTCGAGCAAGGCCAAGAACGCCGCCCTCGCGCAGGAGTTCGTCACGAACTACATCCCGCGCAAGGACGTCCAGCTCGCCCTCTTCGAGGTCGGCAAGCGTCCGCCGGCCCTCAAGGAGGCCTACGACGAGGTTTCCGCCACCGACCCCGACGTCAAGGCGTGGTACGAGGCCGGCGTCGACGGTGCCCCGATGCCGAACATCCCCGCGATGAACTCGGTCTGGGGCCCCTTCGGCCAGGCGACCGCTGACATCATCGCCGGTAAGGCAGGCGCCCAGGCGCGTCTCGACGCCGCCGCCAAGGAGATCGAGGCGAACATCGCCAAGGGTTGAGTTTCCTTGATGTAGAAAGGGTTCCGGGGTCCGCCCTTGCGGCGGACCCCGGGGCCCGGCTCGTCGGTCGGCTCAGTGTGGAGTCGACCTGAGAGGCCCCGGGGCCTCTCCCTCGTGCATCTTCGGCAACGGCGCCGGTCGGCGCAAAAGGACGTGTCTCCATGACGAAGCCCCTCGCCCTTGCGATCAAGTGGGTCCTCATCGCCGCGGCGGTGGCCGGCGCCTTCGTGATCGCCACCAAGCTCGCTGAAGCGGGCAACACCCTCGCAGTCGTCCTCGCCGGCGTCGTCGGCCTGGGCATCCTCGCCATCTACGCGACGCGACGCGCTGTGCCCCTGAAGTACCTCGCCCCCGGCGTGCTGCTGATGATCCTCTTCCAGCTGTGGCCGGTCGTCTACACCGCCAACCTCTCCTTCACGAACTACGGTGACGGACACCTCTACTCCAAGGAGGAGTCGGTCTCCGACATCATCGCGCAGTCGGTGCGAGAGGTGCCGGGAACCCCCAGATACAAGATGAGCGTGGCGGTCAAGGAGCGCGCGAGCGTCGAGACGGCCGACCTCATCCTGCTGCTCACGAACCCGGAGGGCGCGACCTTCACGGGCGACCCGAGCGGCCTCAAGCCGCTTGCGCCCGAGGGCGTGACGAAGGCCCCCTCGGGGAAGATCCTCTCAGCGCCCGGCTACACGCTCCTCACCGCTCGCCAGGTCAACGCACGAAGCGCGGACCTGTCCGCTCTCGCCGTGCCCACCAGTGACGGCGGCGGCATCAAGCCGGTCGGCCTCTCCGAGGCCTTCGAGGGCAAGCCGACGATGAGCTACGACGCGGCGAGCGACCGGATCACCGACAGCTCGACGACCCCGCCGACCGTCTACGCGCCGGCAGACGCTCGGTGGACCAATGTCGCCGACCCCTCCCAGACCCTGCCGCAGGGCTGGAAGGAGGGCGTCGGCCTGGCCAACTACACCCGCATCTTCACCGACCCGACCCTGCGCGAGGGCTTCGTCAGCATCTTCGTCTGGAACCTCTTCTTCGCCATCTTCTCGGTGCTCTCGACGTTCCTGCTGGGCATGCTCATCGCCCTGCTCTTCAACGATCCGAGGCTGCGTGGCAAGGGGATCTACCGGTCGCTGCTGATCCTGCCCTACGCCCTGCCGATCTTCGTGACGGCGCTGGTCTGGAAGGGCATGTTCAACCAGGACTACGGCATCATCAACCAGCTGACCGGCCTCAACGTCGACTGGCTGGGCACGAGTCTCGGCGCCAAGACGGCCATCCTCATCACCAACCTGTGGCTCGGCTTCCCCTACATGTTCATCGTGTGCACCGGCGCCCTGCAGTCGATCCCGCAGGACGTCCGCGAGGCGGCGACCATCGACGGGGCGAACGCCTTCCGCACGCTGCGCTCGATCATCATGCCGCTGCTGCTCGTCGCGGTGGGCCCGCTGCTCCTCGCGTCGTTCGCGTTCAACTTCAACAACTTCGGGCTCATCTACCTGCTCACCAAGGGCGGGCCCTTCAACGGCGCCGATACCTCGATCGGGTCGAGTGACCTGCTCATCACGTATGCGTATCGCCTGGCGTTCTCCGGTAGCGCACCCAACTACGGCTTCGCGGCCGCGGTCTCGGTCATCATCTTCATCCTCGTGGCGTTGATGAGCATCCCGGGCTTCCGTCGCACCAAGGCTCTCGAGGAGATCAACTGATGTCTGCCCCCGTTCCCGCTGACCCACGGCTCGAGCAGCGCCTCGAGGCCGAGACCCGAGAGCCCGCGCCCGCGTCGCCCAAGCGCCGGGGCCTGGGCGGCCACGTCTGGTGGCGCCACGCCCTCGGCATCCTCGCCCTCATCTGGGCGCTCTTCCCGATCGTCTTCATCTACTCGGCCGCGACGAACCCCTCGGGCACCCTCAACACGGCGAGCCTCTTCCCCTCGGGCTTCTCCACGGTCAACTTCGAGGCGCTCTTCAACGACGCGTCCCGTCCGTACTGGACGTGGTACAAGAACTCGATG
Source organism: Humibacillus xanthopallidus (assembly GCF_006716675.1). GTDB lineage: Bacteria > Actinomycetota > Actinomycetes > Actinomycetales > Dermatophilaceae > Humibacillus > Humibacillus xanthopallidus_B. The sequence continues at coordinate 271,431 of NZ_VFPM01000002.1, forward strand.
ATCGTCTCGACGATCGGCGCTCTCGGTGCGGTCTTCGTCGGTGCCTGCGCGGCCTTCGCCTTCTCGCGGCTGCGCTTCAAGGGTCGCCGGCCGGGCATGATGTTCCTGCTGCTGACGACGTTCTTCCCGGCGCTGCTCGCCATCGTCGCGATGTACATCATCTTCGCGGGCATCGGTGACGTCCTGCCGGCCTTCGGCCTCAACACCCTCGCCGGCCTCGTCCTCGCCTACCTCGGTGGTGCGCTCGGCGCCAACGTCTGGCTGCTCAAGGGCTACTTCGACACCGTGCCACGAGAGCTCGACGAGGCGGCCATCGTCGACGGCGCGAGCCACGCCCGGATCTTCTTCACCATGACGCTTCGCCTCGTGATGCCGATCCTCGTGACGGTCTTCATGCTCGTCTTCGTCGGCCTCTACGGCGAGTTCATGCTCGCGAGCATCTTCCTCACCGACGTCGACACCCAGACGCTCGGTGTGGGCCTCTACGGCATGACCCTCGGCACGACGGCCAACGAGCTCTTCGGGCGCTTCACGGCCGGTGCACTGCTCGCCTCGCTGCCGGTCATGGTGCTCTACCTGGCCTTCCAGAAGCAGCTGGTCGGCGGACTCACGACGGGCTCGGTGAAGTGACAGACGCCCCGACCCGCCAGCAGACGTGGCTGAGCCAGCCGCACCATGACGGGTCGGGGCGCTACGTCTCGAACCAGGCCCCCCGTCTGGGCGACCGCGTCGACGTCCTGCTCCGCGTCCCACTCGAGGCGGAGGTCGACGCCGTCCACGTGCGCACAGCCCCCGACGGCGAGGCGACCTTCACGGTCGCCAAGCGGGTGCGCACGACCGCCACGGACGACTGGTGGCGGGCGACGCTCACCTGCCACAACCCGGTCACCACCTACCGCTTCCTGCTCACCGGCGGGCCGACGAAGTACCAGTGGCTCAACGGCACCGGCCTGCACACGCGCGACCTGCCCGACGCCAGCGACTTCCGCCTCGTGGCGCACGACAGCCCGCCGCCCGCGTGGGCGCTGGGGTCCGTCGTCTACCAGATCTTCCCCGACCGCTTCGCGCGCTCTCGTCGCGCCGACCGCTACGAGACCCCCGACTGGGCGATCCCGGCGGCCTGGACCGACCCGGTCGACCTCAGCCCGAAGGGTGTCGCTCACCAGTTCTACGGCGGTGACCTCGACGGGGTCACCGAGCACCTCGACCACCTCGAGTCGCTCGGTGTCGACGTCGTCTACCTCACGCCGTTCTTCCCGGCCCGCTCGAACCACCGCTACGACGCGTCCTCGTTCGAGCAGATCGACCCGCTCCTCGGCGGGGCGCCTGCGCTGAGGCGGCTCACGTCGTCGGCCCACGAGCGCGGCCTCAAGGTCATGGGTGACTTCACGACGAACCACACGGGCGATGCTCACGAGTGGTTCCTCGCGGCATCCGGACCCGACGGCAAGCGCCGTCCCGAGCGCGACTACTACATCTGGGAGGACGGCAGCTACGTCGCCTGGCTGGGCGTGCCGTCGCTGCCCAAGCTCAACCACCTCAACGCGGCGCTGCGCCAGCGCATCTTCGAGCACCCCCAGGGTGTCGTGCGCAAGTGGCTCGGACGCTCCGGTGGTCTCGACGGCTGGCGCGTCGACGTCGCCAACATGACGGGGCGGTGGCGCGACACCGACGTCAACCACGACGTCGCCAGGCAGATGCGAAACGTCATGGCCCGGGTGGCTCCCGACGCCCTGCTCGTCGGCGAGCACTTCCACGACTACACGCCCGACATGCCGGGCGACGGCTGGCACGGCGTCATGAACTACGCCGGCTTCTGCAAGCCGGCGTGGACGTGGCTGCGTGAGGACCCCAAGGACCCGCGCTTCCTCGGCGCCCCGGTGCCACTGCCGCACCTCGGCGCGGCGGCCGTCGTCGACACGATGCGCGACTTCACCTCACGCATCGCATGGCAGTCGCTCGTCCACTCCTTCAACCTCGTCGGCTCGCACGACGTGCCCCGCATCCGCACCCTGGTCGGACCGGACAGCGTCGAGGCGGCCGCCGGCCTGCTCTTCACGTTCCCGTCGATGCCGATGCTGACCTATGGCGACGAGATCGGCATGGAGGGCACCTTCGGCGAGGACGGGCGCCGACCCATGCCGTGGGACGAATCCGACTGGGACACTGACACGCTCGCGGTCTACCGCGGTCTCATCGCTGCCCGCAAGGGCTCGGTCGCGCTGCGCCGTGGTGGCCTGCGCTGGGTCCACGCCGAGGGCGATGCCATCGTCTTCCTCCGCGAGACCGAGCAGGAGGTCGCACTCGTGCACGTGGCCCGCGACGCCCACGCGCCCGTGGTCCTGCCCGCCCACCATCTCGCCGGCATCGAGAACGGGGCACCGGCATACGGACCCGGTCCGGAGATCGGTGCGGGGGCTGTCACACTGGGCGCCGACAGCGCGCTGGTCCGCATCTGGATCTGGAAGCCCACCGATGGAGGAGCGCGGCACGCACGGCGAAGGGGGCGGTGAGGTGAGAGCACGGCTCAAGGACATCGCCGACCAGGCGGGGGTGTCCGAGGCGACGGTGTCGCGGGTGCTCAACGGCAAGCCCGGCGTGGCCGAGTCGACCCGGCAGGCGGTGCTCACCGCGCTCGACGTCCTGGGGTACGACCGGCCATCTCGCCTGCGCCGCAAGAGCGCCGGGCTCGTCGGCCTCATCGTCCCCGAGCTCACCAACCCGATCTTCCCCGCCTTCGCCCAGATCATCGAGAACTCCCTGGCGCAGAACGGCTACACCCCGGTGTTGTGCACGCAGGTCGCCGGTGGAGTTCACGAGGACGACTACGTGCAGATGCTCCTCGAGCGCGGCGTCGCCGGCATCATCTTCATCTCCGGTCTGCACGCCGACACGACGACCGACCCTGATCGCTACATCGCCCTGCGCGACCGAGGCCTGCCGCTCGTGCTCGTCAACGGCTACATCGAAGGCGTCGACGCGCCGTTCATCTCCAACGACGACGTGGCATCGATGGGCCTCGCCCTGGAGCACCTCGTCAGCCTCGGTCACCGCGAGATCGGCCTGGCCGTCGGGCCGGACCGCTACGTGCCTGTCATCCGCAAGATCGCGGGCTTCCGGCACTCGATGCAGGAGCTGACGGGCCGCTCGGACGTCGACGACCTCATCGAGCGCTCCCTCTTCACGGTGGAGGGCGGCGCCACCGCGGCGGGGCGCCTGCTCGACCGGGGTGCGACGGCCGTCGTGTGCGGGTCCGACCTCATGGCGCTCGGCGCCATCCGCGAGGCACGCAAGCGGGGCCTCCAGGTGCCTCGCGACTTCTCGGTCGTCGGCTACGACGACTCGACGCTCATCGCGTTCACCGACCCGCCGCTGACCACGGTGCGTCAGAGCGTCAACGCGATGAGTGCCGCCACAGTGCGGGCGTTGCTCGACGAGATCGCCGGACAGCCTTCTCCCCGAGCCGAATACGTCTTCCGGCCCGAGCTCGTCGTGCGCGGCTCCACCGGCGCGGTGCGTCGCCGCTGAGCCCCGCCACACGGCATACCGCCCTCGCGTCGCCCGCCGGGGTATGCCGCCTCGCGGGGTGGGTGACCGCGCTCAGCTGGGCACGTGGGCAGCAGAGCAGAGCTGCCAGAGCTTCGTGAGCACGCGGGCCACGGTGGCCTCGTCGTCGAGCCGGAAGCGGGCTGCGGTCGAGCCGGCGCCGACCTTGACCGTGACGTCCTGCGGACGACGCAGGCGCGTGAAGGCGTCCTCATCGGTCACGTCGTCGCCGAAGTAGATGCGGGCGACGGCATCGACGCTGCGGCCGAGGGCCGTGACGGCAGAGCCCTTGTCGGCGTGGGAGACCGACAGCTCGAGCACGGACTTGCCCTTGAGCACCTTGACGCCGGGGTGCTCGAGCGCGAGGCGGCGCGCATCGGCCAGCGCGGCGTCGGACACCTCGCGGGGGAGGCCGCGAGTGTGGACGACGACGGCGGCAGCCTTGTACTCGATGCCGGCCTCCGGGTGGTGCTCCTTGACGAGCGCTTCGATGTCGGAACGGAGCTCCGTGAGCGTCACCTCGTCGTCAGGGGTGACTGCCGCGTGCTCCATCGCGGATCGCACTGCCGCGTCAGAGGATTCGGCTCCGTGGCTGCCGATGAGCACGATCGGCTCGTCCTCGTCGATGCCCGTGAGGCGGCGCAGGGTCTTGAGGTCGCGCCCGGAGATGACCGCGACGTGCAGACCCGGCAGGTCGGCCAGCGCCCGCAGCGTGTCGATCGTGCCCGGCTCGGCCACGGCCCGCATGGGGTCGGCGGCGAAGCGGGCGAGCACCCCGTCGTAGTCGGTCGCGAGGAGCAGCCGCTTCGCCACAGCGACGTCCTCGAGGGTCTCGAGCAGGGCCGGCAGTCCCTCGGTCATGCGAACGTGGCCCTCTCTGCGGTGCTGATGCCCCCGAGGTGCATGGCTCCCGGATCCGCACCCGGCCCGGCGAGCGGGTCGGCGCCGGAGACCAGGCTGGGGCGCGGCACGTCGGGTGCCGCGTCGAGGGCTGCGAGGTAGCGCGCGGCCCACCGCTGCACGTCGTGGTCGGCGACCCGTCGGCGCAGGGCTCGCATGATGCGCTGCTTGTCCTTGGCCGGGGTGTTGATGGCGCGGAGGATGGTCTGCTTGAGGCCCTCGATGTCGTGCGGGTTGCACGCGAAGGCCTGGTGCAGCTCGTGCCACGCGCCGGTGAACTCCGACAGCACGAGGGCGCCGCCGAGGTCGTGGCGGCACGTGACGTACTCCTTGGCGACGAGGTTCATCCCGTCGCGTAGCGGGGTGACGAGCATGACGTCGGCCGCCTGGAAGAGCGCGGCCATCTCCTCGCGCGGGTAGGAGTGGTGGAGGTAGTGCACGGCCGGCGCGCCGATCTTGCCGAGCTCGCCGTTGATGCGCCCCACGGTCTGCTCGACCTCCCCCCGCAGGATGCGGTAGGCGTCGACGCGCTCGCGGCTCGGCGTCGCCACCTGCACGAGCGTGACCTCGGGCGGACCGAAGCGGCCCTCGCTGAGCAGCTCTTCGTAGGCCTTGAGACGGTGCCGGATGCCCTTCGTGTAGTCGAGGCGGTCGACGCCGAGCATGAGCACCTCGGGGTCGCCGAGGCTGGCGCGGATCTCGCGCGCGCGGGCCATGACGTCGGGCTGCTTGGCGAGCTCCTCGAGCCCCTTGAAGTCGACGGAGATGGGCATCGCTGCCGCGCGGACCCGGCGGTGGCTGCCCTCGACGGTGACGAGGTCGCGCTTGGTGCGGGCGCCGAGCAGCTGCCGACACGCTCGCACGAAGTTGCGCGAGTCCGCCTGGCGCTGGAAGCCGAGGAAGTCGGCCCCGAGCAGCCCGTCGAGGAGCTGGGTGCGCCACGGGAGCTGGGCGAAGAGCTCGACCGGAGGGAAGGGGATGTGGTTGAACCAGCCGATGCGCACGTCGGGGCGCAGCTTGCGCACGAGGGCCGGCACGAGCTGGAGCTGGTAGTCCTGCACCCAGACACGGGCCCCTTCGGCCGCGACCTCGGCGACCGCCTCGGCGAAGCGCTGGTTGACGGTCTGGTAGCTCGACCACCAGTCGCGGTGGAAGGAGGCCGGCACGATGACGTCGTGGTAGATCGGCCAGAGGGTGTCGTTGGAGAAGCCCTCGTAGTAGTCGCGGACCTCGTCGGCGGACAGCGGCACCGGACGCAGGTGGATGCCGTCCTCGTCGAAGGGCTCGGGCGCCTCGCCGGTGTCACCGGCCCAGCCGACCCACGCACCCGGCTGGCTGCGCATCACCGACTCCATGGCCGTGACGAGCCCGCCGGGGCTGCGCCGCCACTCGGACTCGCCGCTGTCGGTGACGACCTTGTCGACGGGCAGGCGGTTCGCCGCGATGACGAGGTCGTAGGTCTGCCGTGCGGACGGCACGCAATCAACTCCTGCTCGAACGGGACCGGTGGCCTGCCGGTCAGGGCTGCGGATGGATCCGAGGCGGCCACATGGTGCCGGCTGTCTCGCATGGTGGTGGTCGCCACGGTGCGCAGCCCACTCTAACGAGAGAACGCTGGCGCCCGGACGGGTCCCGCTCTAGGGTCGGGTCTAGGGCACCGGTGCGCCGGAGGCTGCCGGCAAGTCGCCGACTCGAGACGGAGGTCGCCATGAAGATTTCGGACGTGCTGCGGTCCAAGGGCGGGGGCGTCGTGACGATCAAGCCCGACGACACGGTGAGCCATCTGCTCGCCCTGCTCGACGAGCACCGCATCGGTGCGCTCGTCGTCAGCACCGACGGCGCCGCCGTCGAGGGCATCGTCAGCGAGCGCGACATCGTGCGCCACCTGCACGCCAGCGGCACCGACGTGCTCGACGGGCCCGTGTCGGCCATCATGACGAGTGAGGTCACGACGGGGTCGGCCGGTGACAACATCGCCGACCTCGCGGGCACGATGACCGAGATGCGCGTGCGCCACGTCCCCATCGTCGACGAGGACGGCAAGCTCACGGCGATCGTCAGCATCGGCGACATCGTCAAGCACCGCCTCAGCGAGCTGCAGTCGGAGCGCGACGCGCTCCGCGACTACATCACGAGCTAGCGCCCGCTCCGCGGTTGTCGGTGCCGGTGTGGGCGTCCGGTCGCATACCGTAGGGGGATGACGGCCTACGACCGGACCGATCGGGCGCCCAGCCCGCCGTCCGGTGTGCGCGCCGCCCCGCAGGACGGCCGCGACGGCATACCCCGTGAGCGGCACGAGCGGCTCGGCCCCTACCGCCTCATCGAGGAGATCGGGGAGGGGGGCATGGGCGTCGTGTACCTCGCCCTCGACCCGCGCGGCCGCGCGGTCGCGATCAAGGTGCTGCGCGCCCACATCGCCCACGACGACGACGCACGTCGCCGCCTCGGCCGCGAGGTAGACACGCTCTCGCGCATCCGCGACGACCGGGTCGCGAGCGTCATCGACGCCGACATCATGGGACCGCGCCCCTACATCGTGACCCGGTACGTGCCGGGCCCGGCGCTCGACGAGACGGTCGAGGAGCACGGGCCGCTCGCCCCCGACGAGCTGCTCCGGCTCGCCCGCGGCGTCGCCGAGGCGATCCGCGCCATCCATGCCTGCGGCGTCGTGCACCGCGACATCAAGCCGGGCAACGTCCTGCTCGAGGACGGCGAGCCCGTGCTCATCGACTTCGGCATCGCCCACCTGCAGGACGACGTGCGCCACACCGTCGGCGGCCTCGTCATGGGCACCCCGGGCTATCTCTCGCCCGAGCTCGTCGAGGGCGCCGAGATCACCGACGCCACCGACTGGTGGGGGTGGGCGGCGACCATCACCTTCGCGGCCTCGGGCCGTCCGCCGTTCGGCCGGGCCCGCATGGACGCCGTGCTCACCCGCGTCCGTGCCGGCGACGTCGACCTCGACGGCGTCGACCCGCTCCTCGTGCCCCTGCTGCGGGCGGCGCTGTCGCCCGACCCCTCCCGTCGGCCGCACGCCGACGACGTCATCGCGGCCCTCGAGCAGTATGCCGCCGGGCGCGCCGCGACGGTGCCGGCCCCCCGCGGCGGTCCGTGGGACGACGACACGACACACGTCGAGCCGCCACCCCTGCCGCCCGGGTCGACCCAGGTGCTCCAGGAGCGGAGCACGTCGGTGCTGCCTCCTGTGCCGTATGCGCCTCCGCAGCCGTCGTGGGCGCCCCCGGCCGGGGCTCCCGCCGCCGTGGGCGGGCATGACGGCTACGACCCGCACGACGGCTACGACCCCCAGGACGGCTACGACGGCTACGACGCCGACCCCTATGCGGGCCAGGAGATCGAGCCGGCCCGTGGGGGGCTGCCGACGACCGACGACTACTGGGGTCGCGGCGTGCCCGAGGACGAGGCCGAGGACGCCCCCCGTGAGGGCGACCCGCGCATCGGGCTGGCGATGCGCACGGGGCTGCTCGGCGCCGCCGGGCTCGCGTGGGTCGGGGCGCTCGCGGCGTGGCCAGGCATCGCCCTGCTCGTGCTCGTCGGCTGGTCGGTCATCGCCCGGGCGACGGACCTGTCCTTCACCTCCCTCGTGCTGCGGCGCTACGAGCACGGCCGGCGGCGCAGCGACGTCGCGATGGCAGTCGTCACGAGCCCGTGGCACCTCGTCGTCGGCATCATCGCCACCGCGGTGAGCCTCATCCTCCCGGTCGGCGTGGCGCTCGCCGGGATCTTCGGCTCAGCGCTGCTGCTCGCCGGCACGCGGGGCGGCGAGCTCGGCCCGGGTGCCCCCGTGACCCTCGTCATCGGCGGCGCGCTCGGTCTGGCGATGCTGTGGTGGGGGCCCGGTGGGGCATCACTGCGACGAGGATCGCGCTCCATCGTGAGACGCCTCGTGCCTGCCGGCTTGTCGACGCAGATCGTCGCCGGGGTGCTCGCCACGGTCGGGGTGGTCGCGGGCGCGATCGCCATCGCCAACGGGGCGAGCCTGACGTGGAATCCCTTCTCCGGCAACCCATTCGGCGGTTAGGGCGCCACCCGCTGGTGACCTCGCGACGGTGCCGGACGGCATACCGTCTCGAAATGGGACACACAGGGACAGCACAGCGGTCTCCGAGAATGTCAAGGAATGGTCAATTCCAGATCACGAAAAGATCTCGGTCCTGCTTGTCTCGTGCCTTTGGCTCACGTACCGTCGGATCTCGGCGGCCTCCTTCATCCGGAGCCGGATCGGGGTTTTTCCTTCCTTTCCATGTGGTCGCCCGTCGTGCCCGGAAGCCACCGGCGCGCTCCACAACTTCACATGGACACCCATCAATCCGGTCTCTGAGCGCGCCGAGCCTCGCCAGCCAGAGACGTAGCCCGCACCGCGCGGGCCGGGCGAGGACGGGGGACCCAGTGTGGCCAGCGTGCAGTGACAGCGTGCGATGACGGCGTATCCCGCCGTCCTGGTCTCGGGGTGAAGCCGCGCGAGCGGCCGGGCACCTGACCGCCCGAACCCGACAGCTAACCCCGCAGGCGCGCGTCAGGAAGGACACACCCATGCACTACCAGTCGAAGCATGCCCTGGCCAAGCGCCTGTCCCTCAAGCAGCGGATGGCGGGGGTCGGCATCGCCGGCGCGGCCACCGTGGTCGCCGGCATCGGCGCCGCCAACTCCGCCTCCGCGGCGGGGAGCGTCTGGGACCGCGTCGCCGCCTGTGAGTCCGGCGGCAACTGGAGCATCAACACGGGCAACGGCTACTACGGCGGTCTGCAGTTCTCGGGCAGCACGTGGCGTGGCTACGGCGGCGGGCAGTTCGCCTCGCGCGCCGACCTCGCGACCAAGTCCGAGCAGATCACGGTCGCCCAGCGCGTCCTCAAGGGGCAGGGCCCCGGAGCCTGGCCCGTCTGCTCCGTCCGTGCGGGCCTGACCCGGGCGAACGGTGGCGCCTCGGGCGCGACCGCGTCCACGGGCACCACGGCGACCAAGAAGGTCACGACGAAGAAGACCTACGCCGCGCCGAAGAAGGTCACGAAGAAGACCTACGCGGCGCCCAAGGTGTCGAGCAACGAGGAGACGTCACGCTCGGCATCGCGCGTGTCGACGGCCACCGGCGCGAAGGTCACCATCGAGAGCGGTGACACGCTGAGCAAGCTCGCCGTCAAGCACGGGGTCAAGGGCGGGTGGCAGGAGCTCTACGCCGCCAACCGCGGCACCATCGCCAACGCCAACCTCATCTACGTCGGTCAGGTCATCCGCCTGCCCTGATCCGTCGTGAGGCCGGCTCCGGCCGGCTGACGGACTGCCGACGGACTGCTGACGGCCCGCTGGAGGCTGGCTGACCTGGACGGCCCCGCGCGATCACCCCCTGGGTCTCGCGGGGCCGTCCTTCTGCGTTGCGGGGTGGGTGGCAGCGCTGCTGCGGTGAGCAGCTTTCCGGTATGCCGTCCGGCTCCGTTACGCTTTCGCCGTCCCGATGACGGTGGCTGGGCTCGTGCTCCTGTCACCCAGGTGTCGGGGCGTGCTGGCGTGGCGCAATCGGTAGCGCACCTGTCTTGTAAACAGGCGGTTAGGGGTTCGAGTCCCCTCGCCAGCTCCATCGTGTGACCTGCGAAGACAGGCTCTGACCTGCGCTTATGCGGCGCCACGGGGCGCTGTGTCCCAGCGTCACAAGCGGACACGACACCGCTCAGACGTACTCTCCAATCGCACGCTAATCGCACGGCGGTGGCTCGATCGGGAGGTCGCGAGGATCGCTCTGATCGAGTGCGCCCGGGAGTGAATGCAGCACTCGTTCGTCGCCTGTCGTCTCGATTGTGAGGCTGGAAACGTCCCCGTACTGCCCTGGCCGGCTGGCCGGCACATGTGTCCGTGTCTGTCAGTCGGTCACTAGGCGGGACGAGTAGCCGTCGAGGGGGTGCTCAGTCGACGGGGGCCGTGGTCATGGCTGCACCTGCGCACTGCCCATTCAGAAGCTGCCGATGCCCTTGCCGATGAGTGTCACCCCGATGACGAGCAGCAGCACGGCCATGACGGTGGAGTTGTTGTGCACCAGCCAGCTGCGCAGTGTTCCTAAGGGACCGGCCATCCTTGCGGAGGCCGCGAGGTAGGCGGTGACCGGGATGGCAACCGTCGAGGCGGCCAGGATCGTGAACACGGCTATGGAGGCGATGGTGCCACTGGCCGTCAGGCTGGCCGAGCCGATGGCCACGCCGGCGGCAGCTCCGAGGAGGAGGTTCTTTGGGTTGAGCCCCGAGAGCAGGAAGCCCGTCATGAGGGCTCGCGCGGTGGTCATGGTGTCGATGGCCTGCATCCACGGCGGCAATGCAGGTTCGGTGTCGCCCGTGGGGCGAGATCGCCATTGCTTGGTCGCCAGGAGCAGGAGCAGGCCGCCCAGAACGATCTGGATGGTTCCGGCGATGGGCTTGGATGACCCTTCGGCCTCCTGAGGGAGAATGGAGGCGAGCAGGGTGAAGACGGTGACGGCCACGAGGATGCCGAGGATCCATCCGAGCAGAAACCCGATACTGGTGCCTTTCGCTCTGGGCGAGAGCAGCATCAGGATCGCCGCGATGATCGGGATCGGACTGATCGCGACTCCGAGGGCGAGCGGGAGGACCTCGCCGATGACCTCGTTCACGTGCCGTCCTGTCCTGGGGTGGCCGGGGGTGGTGGTTGCTGTTCAGGCCGAGCCGACACGCCACGTGCCGCTTTGATGGCGGCGTCGATGCTGTCGTACCGGCCGGGGACGTCCGCACCCGGTTCGGCAGTGGCCACGACGTCGCGCACCTGACCGATTGACTTGGCCACGAGCAGCTGGATGCCGCGCTCGGCCAGCCGGTCGCGTAATGCCACGAGCATCCCGGCGCCGGTGACGTCGATGGTCGGGATCGTCTCCGCATCAAGAACGACAGCGACGGTGTCTCCCCTGACGGCGTCCAGCACGGTGTCGCGCACGTGGTCGGCATTCGCAAAGAACAACCCCGACTCCACCCGCAGCACGACGACATCAGTGGTGGGTGGCACCTCGGGAGCGCGGTCCTGGTCGACCCAGTCGCCCGGACCTGGGCGTCGCACGAGCCGTGCGACGTGCGGGCGCGAGGACCGGTAGAGCAGCACGATCACTGAGACGCCGATGCCTATGAACAGGCCCGGCAGGGTGTCGAAGACCAGCACGCCGAGGAGGGCGGCCAGGGCGGCGATGAAGTCGACCCGAGTGGTGTGCCGGTAGATCCGGCCGAGTGGCCCGGTCCACACCCGGTACAGGCGGCTCAGCGAGGCGATGTCGACGAGCTCGATGACGGCGGCGATGACCACCGCGGCGAGCACCGCCTCGGGGAGGTCCTCGAACAGGCCGGTCAGGAACAGCAGTGTAATGACGGTGAGTGCGGCGACGGTCAGCCCTGACACTTGGGACTTGGCGCCGGCGCCGCCGTTGACGGCGGTCTTGGACAGGCTGCCGTTGACGACCATCCCGCCGAACAGCCCCGACCCGACATTGGCTGCGCCCATCCCGAGCAGCTCGGCGTTCGGGTCGACGTCGTAGCCCTCCTTGGCGGCGTAGGTCTTCGCCGCCCCGAGTCCCTCGGCGAAACCGATGAGAAGCACCCCGAAGGCTGGGCCCACCAACGCCAGGTAGTGGTCCAGACCCACGTCGGGCAGCGCCAGACTTGGCAGACCCGAGTCGATCGGTCCGACGATGTCCAGCCCCTGCTCATCGAGGCCGAACAGGGCGACCGCGGCGATGCCGGTGAGCACGACGACCAGCGACGCGGGCACCAGCGGCAGGTAACGCTTGAGGACCAAGATCACGACCAGCGATGCCATGCCGACCGCGGTGGTCAGCCAGTCGATGTCGCGCAGCTCACCAAGGATTCCCCAGAGCTTCTCGAAGAAGCTCCCCGGTGGTTTGTCGATGCCCAGAAGCGCGGGCACCTGGCCGATGATGATGGTCAGGGCGAGGCCGATGATGAAGCCCTTGAGCACCGGCTCGGAGATGAACGAGGCGATGAACCCCATCCGCACCACTCCGGCCAGAGCGCACAGCAACCCCATGACGACGGCTAGTGCCGCTGTGGTGGCGGCGAAGTCAGCACCTCCCTGACTGGCGACGTCAGCGACAACGCTGGCCGACAGGGCCGCCGTGCCCGACATCGTCGCGACCACCAGGTGCCGCGAGGAGCCCAGGAGGGGATACAGGATGAGGGACGGCACGGCCGCGTACAGTCCGACCACCGGCGAGACCCCGGCGATCGTGGCGTACGCGAGCGACTCCGGTACGAGCACCGCCCAGACCGTCAGGCCGGCGAGGAGGTCCCCGGTCAGCCACGTCCTGCGGTACCCGCCGAACGAGGGCGCGAGCCACCTCGGGCGCCGGGTAGTCCTCGTCCTGTCGGTCATCCGCGGTCGCTGACAGCCGCCGGTCAGACGGGCACGATGTCGCCGAGCTTCCAACTGCGGTCGAAGTAGCTCTCGAGCGGGCCATACAGGCGGAAGTAGGAGAACCAATGCCGGCCGGGAATGGTCGGCACCCAGTTGGACTCCTTCCCTTCCGGTGCGGTGGGTCCGAACCACACGTCGACCGAACCGTCGTCGTTGCGCACGAGGTCGGCGTCACGCGAGCCGCGGTCACCACGCTGTTGCTCGTTGTCGATGAGGCACCTCGTCCATGCGTCGTACACCGTCGCGGACCAGAACAGCTTCGCCGGCGGGTCAGCCGGGACGTGCAGGGTGTAGTTCTGCCCGCCGTCCAGCCACGCCCCGTTGGCATCGGTGTAGGCACCGAGGTAAGCCTGCCCCGCGCCAGGGGTCGTGCTCTTCATCGCCTCCGAGAAGCTGACCGCCTCGTAGAACCATGACGCGCGCTCGAGCAGCTCGTCGTAGCCCTCGCCGCGCTGCGCCGGGTTGTCGAGCACGATCGCGAGGTCCCACGTCCGGTCGGGCCAGTACCGTGAGCCGGGGAACTGCTTGGCGAAGGTGTTGGCCTGCGCCATCAGCTCACCTGCCCTGGTAGCTCTGGTAAGGATGCGGGTGAGCCGCTCGTCGGGCTCGAACGGCTTCCCGCGCTCTATGCCGAGGCGCTTGAGCATGGCGAGGAAGAACCGGTCGCGCTCGTCGACGACCTCGTCCTGGTAGATGCCGTGCAGGCGCACCCAGTAGTCGAGCCCGCGCGGCTGATCTCCCGACCATGCGCGTCCTTCGGGTGAGACCACGCGCGTGGGGGCGGGGTTCTCGCGCTGGTCGTACGGGTAGATCCGCACGGCATCTACCAGCGCCTGAGCCCTCTGAGGGTCCGGGTCGAGCGTGCGGAACCCGAACATGATGTTCATGCCCGTGGCGCGTTGGACGTACCAGCCGTCCCCGACCTCAGGCGGGTCCTGCCCGGGCGGTACGACGACGTGCCGCCCACCCCTTCCGGCATCCGGGCCCATTTCGCCCATGACGGCGAACTCGCGCTGCCAGAAGTCCGACATGCCTCCGGCGGTCGGGCCCGGGGGAAGCTCGATCACCAACGGGCCAGTCTCGCTCAAGTCGAAGAAGTTGAGGATGTACGGCGTCGTCGCGTTGGCAGTGATCAGCCCGAGCCGGTCGCGATAGGAGACGTAGTGCACCAAATCCGAGCTGGTCGCACCGAACACGTCGTAGTGCTGCGTCTTCCACTGCGCGTACGACACCAGCGGCAACGCCCACAAGTACGCCTGGCAGGCCATCTGGTAGTCCAGCTCGTCAAACACAAGTCCCAGGTCCTGGCGCCGCGGCAACTCGCCGTCCATCGCAACCCGTGACAAGTACCCCGCCCGATCAGAGTCCGACATAACCCCCAGCGTGCCACGAGAACACGCCGAACGCCTTACGACGAAACAGCCACCTTTCAATCGCTCAAGCCAGTGATCATCAGCCGTGGAAGAAGGGAGGCGAGATCGCTTGATAGACAGCAGCCAGAAGTCCCTTTCTCTCCCCCTACGCGTCGGCGGGCTCACGGAGCGTCGCCGTATGAGGGCATCAATCAAGCCGTGAAGGTTCACCCGAGTCTGGTTGACAAGGTCAATCTCGGGAAATGGTCATCGCCTTCGTCCTCCCTCATCAATCTCACCAGGCGCGCCGCCAACCCCGGCGGTCGACGTGCTCGACCGAGCGGAGGACGCAGACCAGGCTCAGCCCGTGTTCGAGGCAGCCGACGGTGAGATGGCGCGTGACCCTCTCGCCGTGCGCCAACTCGTCCTCGGTCTCGAAGGGGTCACCGACATGGATGTGACTGGCGCCGCGCCCTGGTGACAACCGTGCCCTCGGCCGGGCTCAGAGCAGCCGCAGCTCGCGGCCACGGGCGACCGCGTCACGGCGTCGACCGACGCCCAGCTTGCGGTAGACAGCGGCCACGTGGGTCTTGATCGTGTTGATCGACAAGCACAGCTCGTCGGCGATCTCGGACACCGACAGGGTTGTGGTGAGCCAGCGCAACACCGACAGCTCACGGTCGGTCAGCGACTCGGGAAGGGTGGTCCTGGCGTTGGGGATCTCGTGCGTCATTCCCTCCAAGGGGATCGGCCACCGCTCCTCGAGGCCGTGGTGGCGCGTGATGAGTGGCAGCAGGCGCCTCGCAGCCTCGACGAAGGGGAGCACCACGCCGCCGTTGTTGCCGAGGTCGATCGCATGGGTGACGCGCTCGACTGCACGTCTCTCGTCGCCAGCGGCCAGGGCAACCTCAGATCCGATGAGGACGGCCTCGACGAGCACGGGTAGCGAGGGGGCGGGACGGCTCGAGGCCACGACGCGACGCACATGACGCTCGGCACTATCGAGCTGGCCACTGGCCAGCTCGGCGCGCGCACGAGCGATGCCGACAAGGCCAGAGACATGATGGTTCGAGGCGGCTGCGGCGACGACCTCGTCCGGGGGCCGCAGCGGCCATCCCGACAGGCTGGACAGCTCCGCCGTCATCGTGCGACCCACGGTGACGAGGTTGAACGACCCCGGAGACCTCAAGGACGGGTCCTCGACGAGGAGGGTCATGGCCCCGACGTACTGTCCCACCGCCTGGAGGGCCTTGGCCCTCAGCAGAGTCACTGTGCTCGACAGGGCAGGGTCAGCGCCGTTTCCGAGCGCATCGGAGGCTCGCTCCATCGCGAGCTCGAACTCATCGAGGCGGCCGCGGGCGATCGCCACCTCGCCCGCCGCGACGAAGAGCGCTGCCTGGGCTCGCCCCGTGAGGCGCGGGTGACTGCGGACCAGACGGGAACCCTCCATCACGTAGTCCTCGGCGGTCGCCACCCGTCCCAGCGAGCAGTGCTGGATGCCGAGCAGGCCAATGCACTCCAGCGCGAGCGGAGTCATGCCGAGGCCGTGGGCTCGGGTCAGCGCCCTGGTGAGGTACTCGATCGCGCGGTCCTCGTTGCCGCACCACAGGGCAATGGCGCCGATCTGGCTGAGGGCGAACGCGCCGAAAGGTCCATCGGGGTCCTCGGCGGTCATTCGCTCTGCGACCATCGTCGCGGTGTCGGCGTAGCCGTCGTGCATGGCGAGGACGAGGCGGGCGTAGTCGGCGAGCATCCGGGTGCCGGGGGCCTCCGGTTCGTCACCGATCAAGAGCAGTTGCGTCCGCAGGGCCGTCATCTCGCCGGTGGCGCCCGCGACCGCGGCCTGGGCCGCGGTCAGCAACACTCGTTCCGTGCCGGCCGCGACGTCGCCCTCGAGGTGTGACCGCGGGGTCTGCACGAAGCCCTGGAGGTCGGACACGACCCGTTCCCCGCTGCCGAGGAAGATCCGGCTGAAGGCGCCTCGGGAGAGCAGGTCGGCCGCGTGCCCGCAATCATGTGCCGTGACGGCGTGGTGGAGGGCCTCGACGAGATTGCCCCGCTCGTCGTGCCACCGCGCTGCCCGTGCGTTGACGAGTCGCCGCAATGTCGCAGGTTCGCTGGCCAGCAGGTGGACGAGCACCTCGCGCATGAGAGGGTGGTAGCGGTACCAGCCCATTTCGTGCTCGAGGGGGGACACGAAGGAGCCCCCCTGGGCCAACCGGGCGAGGATGTCGGCGCCACCGGTGTCGTCGCAGATCGCGTCGGCCAGGGATCCGCAGATGGCCTCGCACACGCTGGTGCGGATGAGCATCCGTCGCGAGTGGGGGTCCAGCGATGCGAGCACCTCCTCGAGTAGGAACTCCCCAATGCTGCCGCGGTCCATCGCAAATGCCGTGACGAAGTCCTCCGGGCGATCGGAGGACTCCATGCGGACCATGGAGAGCCGCAGCCCTGCCACCCATCCCTCTGTCCGCTCCATGAGCAGGGCGCGGGCGGAGGGGTCGAGCGCGAGGCCGTGAGCGGCGATCAGGTCGTCCACCTCGGTGGGGCTCATGGCCAGGTCGACCGCGCGCAGCTCGGACAGCAGTCCCGCGATGCGGTAGCGATGTAGCGCGACGAGCGGGTCACTCCGCGCGGACAGGATGACGTGCAGCCCGGGGAGCGGGAGCTGAAGGAGAGCGTCAAGCTGCTGGACCAGACCGGGGTCCCTGAGGACGTGCGCATCGTCCAGCACGAGGTAGAGGGGGTCGTCCGCTGAGACGACGGCGGCGAGCCGCTCCAGGGTCTCTTCGGGAGCCGGTCGACCTCCCCCTATGTCACTCGGAACGGCGCGGCCCACCTGCTCGAGGGCCTCGTCGACCAGACCCCAGAAGGGACCGGAGGCGTTGTCGGCCGGCTCGAGCGACACCCACGCAGTCGGCGCGCGACGGCTGCGCACCCACTCACTCACCGCCACCGTCTTGCCGGACGCCGGACCGGCGGCGACCACCGTCAGGGGTCGCTCAGTGGCTGCGGCCAACGCGGAGATCAACCGGGGACGCGGTACATGCCGAGGCGGCAGATCCGGCACGACGAACTTGCGTGCCCTGAACGCTGAGTACATCGTCATCACCCCGACCGTGACTGCGTGGCATCCCTCGGCCGGTGTAGCTGCCAACGGACTTGGCGACTGCCTGTGAGAAGCGTAGAACGGCCGTGGCCTGCCAGCCGCTTCAAATCTCGGGGCGAGCTGGTCCCGTGTTTTCGGCCGTCTCATGTCAGAAGGGTGATCCGCGACAGACCGCGGCCTTCGACGCTGGGGACATGCCCGACAGGGAGGAGGCCCAGCCATGGCACTGTCCAGCGACTACGAGGTGCGCGTCGCAGGCATCGTCGGGCCAGCCGCGCGCGAGGCGTTCGCCGACCTGGACATCCGCATCGAGGAAACCTCGACGGTCCTGTCTGGCGCGCTCGACCAGGCAGCGCTGCACGGCATCATCGAGCGCGTCGCCGCGCTCGGCCTCGAGCTGGTCGACATCCGACGCACCTCCTCGGCAGGCGGATCCCCCGGATCCCAGGCGCTGCTCGCGAGCCACGACACACAGAGAGGATGACATGGGACCCGTTCACTACGTGGTGGTCGCCTTCGACCACCCCGACTTCCACGGCCGTCTGGCAGCAGAGCTCGCTGCTCTCGTGGAGAGCAGGAGCGTCCGGCTGCTCGACCTCGTCTTCGTCACTCGAGATGCACAAGGTGGTGTGTCGACGCTCGAGGTCGACGGGCTGCCTGACGGCGGAGCCGGCTACGACGGGGTCGACGGCGAGTTCGGCGGCCTCATCAGTGACGTCGACCTCGCGGAGGTCGGCGGACAGCTCGATCCGGATACGGCCGCTGCCGTGCTCATCTGGGAGAACACCTGGGCAGACCGGTTCGTCACCGCATTGGCCGAGACGGGCGGGGTGGTCGTCGACGAGGGCGTCGTACCACTCGAGACGGCCGAGTCGGCACTGGCCGGGCTCCAGAGCGGCACCTGACGCGGGTGGCACGAGAGCTGGCGCCCCTCGGGGCGCCCACACCGAAAGGGGATACCTCATGATCGGACGACCCTTCTTACGGCTGGGGCGGCCAAGCCTTCTGCAGACCGCAGCCCGGACCGCCGTCGTCGCGGGCACAGCGACGGCAGTGACCGGAGGCATGATGCGCCGTCGGGCGCGGAGGGACCAGCAGGAGCAGGAGGCCGCCGCATACGAAGCCCAGTCCGCGGCCTACCGCGCGCCACAGCCCGCGGCAGCGCCGCCGGCCACTCCGCCGCCGCCCGCGCCGCCGCCTGCTTCGACCGTCTCGTCGGGCGCCAGCCTCCTCGACCAGCTCCGCGAGCTGGGGCAGCTGCGCGACGACGGGGTGCTGACCGAGGAGGAGTTCGCGACGCAGAAGGGACGCCTGCTCAACCAGTAGCGCGCATGCGTCGCCACCTCAGGCTCACCTCGCCCCGGCTGAGGCAGCCAGTTCGACACCAACTGACCGTGGACCGTTTCCCAACCGAGGACCTGAAGGAGCACCTGCCATGCCTGACTCGAAGCCGAACATCCTTGTCATCTGGGGCGATGACATCGGGATCACCAACCTCAGCTGCTACAGCGACGGGTTGATGGGCTACCGCACCCCCAACATCGATCGACTCGCCGACGAGGGGATGCGCTTCACCGACTCCTACGGCGAGCAGTCCTGCACCGCCGGTCGCTCGTCCTTCATCACCGGGCAGAGCGTCTACCGCACCGGCATGAGCAAGGTCGGTGTGCCGGGGGCGGATGTGGGCCTCGCCGCCGAGGATGCGACCATCGCCGAGGTGCTCAAGCCGCTCGGCTACGCCACCGGCCAGTTCGGCAAGAACCACCTGGGGGACCTCAACAAGTACCTGCCGACAGCGCACGGGTTCGACGAGTTCTTCGGCAACCTCTACCACCTCAACGCCGAGGAGGAGCCTGAGCTGCCGGACTTCCCCAAGGAGAAGGACTTCCCCCGGCTCTACAACCTCCAGCTCCCGCGCGGCGTGATCCACTCGTGGGCGACCGACGAGGACGACGGCACGGTCGACCCCAAGTTCGGCCCGCAGGGCAAGCAGCGCATCGAGGACACCGGCAAGCTGACGAAGAAGCGGATGGAGACCATCGACGATGAGATTGCCGATGCCTGCATCGACTTCATCCGGCGCCAGCACGACGCCGAGACGCCGTTCTTCGTGTGGTTGAACTTCACCCACATGCACGTGCGCACCCACACCAAGCCGGAGAGCATCGGTCAGGCGGGGCATTGGCAGTCGCCCTACCACGACACGATGGTCGACCACGACCGCAACGTGGGGCAGGTGCTCGACCTGCTCGACGAGCTCGGCATCGCCGACGACACGATCGTCGTCTACAGCACGGACAACGGGCCCCACGGCAACACCTGGCCCGATGGCGCCACGACGCCGTTCCGCAGCGAGAAGGACACGAACTGGGAAGGCGCCTTCCGCATCCCCGAGCTCGTCCGGTGGCCGGGCCGCATCCCGGCTGGCGTGGTGTCCAACGAGATCATCCAGCACCACGACTGGCTGCCGACCTTCGCCGCAGCCGCCGGCGAGCCCGAGATCGTCGAGAAGCTCAAGCAGGGCCACGACCTCGGCGAGACGAGCTTCAAGGTGCACATTGACGGCTACAACCTGTTGCCCTACCTCACGGGCGAGGTCGACAAGAGCCCGCGTCAGGGCCTCATCTACTTCTCCGACGACGCCGACGTGCTCGGCATCCGCTTCGACAACTGGAAGATTGTCTTCATGGAGCAGCGCGTGACAGGCACGCTCGGCATCTGGTTCGAACCGTTCACCGAGCTGCGCATCCCCAAGCTCTTCAACCTGCGCACCGACCCGTTCGAGCGTGCCGACCAGACCTCGAACACCTACTACGACTGGTTCATCGACCACGACTTCATCGCCGCCTACGGCACCGCCATCGCGACCGTCTTCCTCGAGTCGTTCAAGGAGTTCCCGCCGAGGCATGAGCCGGCGTCGTTCACCATCGACCACGCCGTGAAGAAGCTGCACGCCTTCCTCGGCAGCAGCTGAGCCCAGTCCCCGCGAGGAGGCGGAGATGCCACTTGACAGCTGGTCCGACGGCGAGACCCGGTCCGCGATCCACGACTTCGTGGACCGGGTCACCGATGAGGGCGGCCCGGACTACGTGGAGCCGGCAGCACGGGTCGCGGTGTTCGACAACGACGGCACGCTGTGGTGCGAGAAGCCGATGCCGATCCAGCTCGATTTCACGATCCGGCGGCTGGCGGAGCTGGCGGCCGAGGACGCGTCCCTACGCGACGAGCAGCCCTTCAAGGCTGCCTACGAGAAGGACGTGCACTGGCTCGGCGCCGCGATGGTCAAGCACTACCAGGGTGACGACGCCGACCTGCGGCTGCTCATGGGGGCGGTCACCCGGGCCTTCGACGCTGTCACCGTCGAGGACTACGACGCCCAGGTGGTGTCCTTCTTCGGCGACGCCAGCCACCCCACCCTCGGCCTGCCCTATCGCGGCTGTGCCTACCAGCCGATGGTCGAGCTGCTCGACCACCTCGACGACCATGGCTTCACGACCTACATCGCCTCCGGCGGTGACCGTGACTTCATGCGGCCTGTCGCCGGCGACCTCTATGGCGTGCCGCCCGAGCGGGTGATCGGCAGCGCCCTCGGCCTCACCTACATCGACGAAGGCACGACGACCAGCCTGATGTACAAGGCCGCCATGGACTTCTTCGACGACGGACCAGAGAAGCCGGTGCGCATCTGGAGCCGCATCGGACGACGCCCGATCCTCGCCGTCGGCAACTCCAACGGTGACCTGCCCATGCTCGCCTACGCAGGCACCGACACGACGCCGTCCTTGCGGCTGCTCCTGCTCCACGACGACGCCGACCGGGAGTTCGACTACGTCGCGGGAGCCGAAGAGGCGCTTGCCACGGCCAAGCGCCAGAATTGGACCGTGGTCAGCATGAAGGACGACTGGTCGTCCGTCTTCGCGGGGGGCGACGCGTGACGGTGAGCGCCGAGGTCGGCCTCGCCTGGGTGCCACCGCAGACGTATGCCATGGGCTCGGACGCGCACTACTCCGAGGAGGCGCCGGCGCATCCCGTCACGGTCGACGGGTTCTGGATCTCACCGACGCAGGTGACGAACGCCCAGTTCGCCGCCTTCGTCGATGCGACCGGGTACGTCACGGTCGCCGAGCGACCTCTCGACGCCGCGGACTTCCCCGGTGCCCCGGCCGAGAACCTCCAGCCCGGCTCGATGGTCTTCAATCGCACGGCGGGACCGGTCGACCTGCGTCACATCAACCTCTGGTGGACGTGGACACCCGGGGCGTCCTGGCGCCACCCGACCGGGGCCGCGTCCACGGTAGACGCGCTCGACGACCACCCTGTCGTCCACGTCGCCTACGAGGACGCCGAGTCGTATGCCGCGTGGAGCGGTGACGCTCTCCCCACCGAGGCCGAGTGGGAGGCGGCGGCGCGCGGGGGCCTCAGCGGAGCGAGCTTCGTCTGGGGGGACCAGCCGGAGCGAGCCGGGGAACGGCTCGCCAACTACTGGCACGGGGACTTCCCGTCGCGTCCTGAGCCCGGGTACGGCGCGACCCAGGCGGTGGGATCCTTCCCACCCAACGCATACGGGCTCTACGACATGGCGGGCAACGTCTGGGAATGGACGTCGGACTGGTACGCGACAGGGCATGCCGGTCAGGCCGACCCGAAGCCGTGCTGCGTGCCACGCAACCCCAGAGGCCCGGCCGTGGAGGCGAGCTTCGACCCGGCGCAGCCGCAGTTTCACGTGCCGCGCAAGGTGATCAAGGGTGGGTCGTTCCTCTGCGCCGACTCGTACTGCCTGCGCTACCGCCCGGCAGCGCGGCGCCCGCAGATGATAGACACGGGGATGAGCCACATCGGCTTCCGCGTCGTGCGTCGACCGACGGCGCCTCCTGACGACGGACGTCGGATGCTCACCGTGGCAGGCCAGTTGCCGCCGTAGCCCCACGGCGGGCGGCCGCGGTCGCGGTGCGGACGCGGAACAAAGAGTGCATGAGTGACACACAGGTGATGGGCCAGGCGCCCGCGCGGTTACCAGCCGATGGTGGGCCGGGGGGGTCGCAGGGCTGCTCGGGCGGGTCGGTGACGACCTCACCCATGTCGGGGCGGCGAGGTCGACACCTGTCTACGGCTGCCCCGTTCCGAAACCCCGACTTCGCCATCGTGACTCCATGAGACGGCCTCGTGACCGTCTATTCAGAGTCCGTGTCCACAGCTAGGGCGTGTCTTCTGGGGTGAGCGCTGCCGGCTGTGATGGTGGAGGCGTGTCGCGTTGAGCCGTGCTGACCGATGCCCAATGGGAGCTGATCGAACCCCTGATGCCATCATCGGATGGCATCAGGGACAACCGTTTTCGTGACCACTGAACGATCGTCGGGGCGTGGCGTACCGGTTCCGGACCGGGACTGCGTGCCGTGACCTGCCCGAGCGGTTCGGGCCGTGGCAGACGGTGTGGAAGCGACACCGCGGCGACGAACCCGAGGCCCGGGCGGGACACGGCGGCGCACCACGCACTCGATGGAGTCCGTGCTGGCCGAGACGATCGCGCTGCTGGATGAGTCGGGCGAACCCGCCCTGACCTTCCGTGCCCTGGCCGCACGGTTGGGCGGGGGCGTGGCGAGCGTGTACTGGTATGTGTCCAGCAGAGAGGAGTTGCTCGACCTGGCGACCGACGAAGTGATGGCACGGATACTTACCGACGCCGAGTGCGTCGTGGACGGTCCGGACCCCATCGCAAACCTGCGAGCGCTCTCGCTGGCGCTGTTCGAGGAGATGCAGCGGCGCCCGGGGTTCGGCTCCTCCATGCTCCGCAACACCGGCCTGGAGCCGGCTGCGTTCCTGAAGAGTACGCCGACCGTTGGCGGGCCCTCGACCCCGCGCAATACCCCTTCGTCCACCAGATCGCCGACGAGTTCGAGCACCACGACGATGTGGAGGTGTTCCAGTCCGGACTTGACCTACTGCTGGCAGGAGTGCGCCGGCAATGCCGCCCGCTCGGCCTGCCCAGTCGATCGCGCCGCCGATTCGGCCACTGCGGTTGCGCAATATCGCTGCGGTGCGTCGCGTCGGCTGCCATGCTCGAGAGTTGACGGATCCGACGAGGCTCCGATCGGGGACGCGGAGATGGGCTTCAGGTCGAGACAGGGCAAGGGATCGCACGCGATCACGACCATCGCGTTGTGCGCGCTGCTGATGGCCTGCGGCTCCGGGCAATCCGTCGGCTCGGCTTCTTCCGATGTCGCCGAGTCGTCGGGGGCCACGACGTCCGTTCCGTCGGCGCCACTCCCGAGCACGACCAGCACGGCTGCCCTCCCACTGTCGATTGCTGGTTTTGCGATGCGGGTGCCGCCCTCATGGAACGTGAGGCCGGAGCCGATCATTGGCACGCAAGTCCAACGGCAGAGCTCCGAGTGCAGTTCGGCCGAGCTCCTCGATCCTGCGGCGTCATCCGGATCCGGGGTCGCTGACCTTCCGAGAGCAGCCGTCCAGATCTGCGTCCTGCCCATACGGGACACATTGAGCCTTGAGCAGTGGCTCGCGAGTCAGGGCGTGACCTCTGCCGCCCGGAGCCGATACGGGACGTGCGACGTCCTCACCCCAGCTGGTTCGGACTCGCGAAGGCTTGCCTACGCGCAGTCTGCCGACCGTCGCGCCGAGATCGCGACGACAGTCACCTCCGCGCCGTCGACGTCGGCAGTGAGACGCCGTGAGATCGCGGACGCCCTCCTGTCGATGACCTGCCCATCGAGCTGACCGCAGATCCACCACGGAAGGAAGTACGGAAGGAAGTACAGCGATGCGACTCACACCACGCGCTCGCGCGATCCTGGGGATCGCCTTGGCACCCATACTCATAGGAGGTCTGCTGGTCCCCGCATCGGCATCGGCGAGACCCGGGGCAACCGGCCCGAGCGCGGTCACATCGGACCCGGTCGGCGCGATCCTCAGTCAATATCCGCCGAATGAGTCGCCATCGGGCGCGGGAGAGCGCTACCTGCTCGAGCGTGCAGGACTGGTGTCCGCCCCGCCAGCCAAGGATGCCTCAACCCCCAAGCGGCCGGCCGTCGACCAGTTCGGTCCCAACGCCGCCGGGGACCCGATCTTCGGCGCTGACGTCATGGTCAATGATCCAGCGGACGACAACCTCAACACCGACAACACGACCCAGAGCGAGACCGCACTCGCAGTCAGCGGCAATGTCGTCTGCGCCGGATACAACGACTTCACAGCTGGGGGACTCTCTGGCCTTGCGTCGTCCGCGAACAGCGGTCAGACCTTCACCGACCTCGACGGTATCGGTGGCCGGGGCGACCCCGTCATCGCAACTCACCTCACGAGCGGCGACTTCTACTACGGCGAGATCGCCACGATCGGCGGCAACCCCGCAATCGGTGTGGCCCGCTCGACCGACGGCTGCCAGACGTTCGCAGCCGCCACCAATGCGGCACCCGTCTCCTCCGCGGCCGCTGGCACGACCCTGAACGACAAGCCATGGGTGGCCGTCGACAACACCGGCGGTCCCAACGACGGTGACATCTACGTGTGCTGGACCCGCTTCTTCCAGACGACTCCCGGCAACACGGCCACCGGCACCAGCGAGATGCGCTTCAGCCGTTCGAACGACAACGGTGCCACCTACATCGGCGAACAGGTCATCGTCCCGACCGGCTCGGCGGCCTTCGGCTGCAGCATCCAGGTGGGATCCGGCGGAGAGATCTACGTCGCCTACGCCAACCGCAACGCCGGACAGATCGAGTTCGTCCGCTCGCTCGACGGGGGTCTGACGTTCGACCCGATCGTCGACATCGACACGGCGGCGGCCCAACCCGGCGACGTCACCGCGGCAAACAACTGCGGCGCAGGCAACAGCCGCCCGATCCTCAACGGCAACATCCGGATGCTGCACGGCGCCTGGCTGGCTGTTGACACGACCGGCGGTCCGAACGACGGCAACATCTACGCCGCCTGGATGGAGAACCCTGCGAACGCCACCGACCGCTCCGACGTCCTCGTGGCACGGTCCACCGACGGCGGCCAGAACTGGACCAACGTCCAGCAGATGGGGGTCCCGGCCAACAACCTCGACGAGTTCAACCCTTACGTCTCAGTCTCACCGACGGGCGTGGTCGCCGTGGCGTGGTATGACAAGCGCAACGACAACCCGGGAAACACGAACACCGACGTCTTCACGGCGTACTCGACTGACGGCGGCCAGACCTACGGAGCCAACATCCGGGTGAGCGATGTCACCGCAGGCATTCCGCCGCTGTTCCCGCACTACAACCCCGGAACCGCGCAGTGCTACTTCGGTGAGTACCTCGCCGTTGCAGGCGACGCCGCGAGCTTCCACTACCTCTGGGGTGACGGTCGCCGATCGATCACGACCACCGGCTTCCCCGCCGGTCGCCTCGACCTGGACGTCTACTACGACCGCCTGGAGGCTCCGGCCCTCACCGGCGGTGACCTCACCGTCAGCAAGACCTCGAGACCGGATCCCGCGATTGCCGGCGACCAGCTGTACTACGACGTCACCGTGACGAACCACGGACCAGACACGGTCTTCAACGCGGTCGTCACGGACGAGCTCCCGGACGGCGTGACCTTCGAGACCTCCACCATTCCGTGTGTCCAAGGGCCGGTGCGCACGCTGACGTGCACCGTGGGTGACGTGTCCGCCTCCGCCTCGAAGACGTTCACGATCAAGGTCCACGTGGACAGCGGAATTCTCGGGAACGCAAACGCGATCACGATCAACAACACCGTCTCGGTTGCCGGCGACAACGACACCGACACCCGCAACAACACGTTCACGCTCGGCACCATCGTGGAGGACCGGGCGGACCTCGCCGTCATCAAGGTCTGCAAGCCCGACGATCCCGCCCCGGCCGGAGACACCGGCTTCTGCGACATACGTATCGACAACCTCGGCCCCTCGGACGCCCGCTCCGTCACACTCACGGACGTCCTCACCTCGGCGTACCCGTTCAGCGTCACCGGAGTGACAGTGGACCCCGCAGCCAGCGGGTCATGCGCACCGACGAGCACGGGCGCGGTCACCACGGCGACGATCACCTGCGATCTCGGCTCCGAGCCGGCCGCTGGCCGGACTACGGTCCGCGTGTCGGTCTCCGCTGCCGACGTGGCACAGGTCAACGACGTCGCCACCGTGTCGAGTGCCACACCTGACCCGAACAAGGGCAACAACACCGCCACCGGCCGGGTCACCTTCCTCGGCTCCGCCGACCTGTCGATCGACAAGACCGCCCCGTCCACCGTCGTCGCCGGCACGGACCTCACCTACGCCATCTCGGTGCGGAACAACGGACCGTCGACCGCCATGGGTGTCGTCGTCACTGACACCCTCCCCGGTGGTCTCACGTTCGTGTCGGCCACACCGAGCATCGGGACATGCACCAACGGGCAGCCGGGAGCGCGTGACCTGCGATGCGGTCTGGGGAACCTCGCCTCCGGCGCGACTGCGACGATCACCGTCGTCACGCACGTTGACCCCTCGGTGTCGTCCGGGACGATCCTCTACAACCAGGCCGTTGTCGCGAGCGACACGAGCGACCCCGACAACTCCAACAACCGCAAGAGCGTGTCGACCACCGTCTCGGGCTCCGCCGACCTCAGCATCACCAAGGTTGACAGCCCTGACCCCGTGATCGCCGGGAACCTGCTCACCTACACGGTCACGGTGACCAACGCGGGCCCGTCGACTGCGCAGAACGTCAAGATCACCGACCCGATCCCGGCCGGCACGACGTTCGTCACGGGACAGGACGGCAACGGCAACACCGTCTGCGCTCTGACCCAGCCGCCGACCGTCGTGTGCAACCTGGGGACACTCCTCCCCCAGCAGGTCGTGACGGTCTTCCTCACCGTCAAGGTGAGCGCGGCCCTGCCACCCGATTCAGTCCTCAGCAACACGGCAACCGTGGGTTCGACGACCGGCGACCCCGACGCGTCGAACAACTCGGCAACCAGTACGACCACCGTCAACACCAGTGCTGAGCTGTGGCTCGACAAGACGGGGACCAAGCGTTCGGGCAACCCGAGCCCGGTCCTCGTCTACTCCCTCACGGTCTACAACAAGGCCGGTTGCGAGAGCGACGCCCAGTCGACCGTCAGCCCCAACTGCGGCAACGGCGGGCCGTCCGACGCGACCGACGTCGTCGTCGTCGACAAGCTGCCCCTCGACTCGAAGAAGGTCGTCGTGCAGTACGTGTCACCGCAGTGCGTCTACACCGTGGCGACTCACACCGTGCGATGCACGGCTCCCCGCGTCCCGGCGGGTGAGTCGGTCACATTCGTGATCGAGGCACAGGTCAACGGCAGCGTGGGCACTGTCACCAACAGCGCCACTGTTACCAGCGCCACCCCGGATCCGGTGACGTCCAACAACACCAATGCCGCCACCGTCGTCATCAAGGGCGGAACGGGCAAGAAGTGACACGCAGTCCCCGCGGGCCGACCATCCGTCGGCCCGCGGGGACGGCGCGGGGTGCGAACCGGGTCGTGCCGCCATTTAGAGGGTTTTGGTCCTCCGGCGACCGCTTCTACCGGTAGTGGGGGGACACGACCACCCTGCGGCGTCCACGGGTCGGGCTCGGCTCTGGCCCGCCGCCTTGGGGGGGCGGACGCACGCTGGCTCCACGGATCGTCGTCCCTTGTCTGCCCTGCCGCAATGTGGTTGCGTGGCGATACCGTCCCCGCCGCCCGGTGGGGCGCCACGATGAGGTGGTAGCGATGGGCTCGACGTACGACTACGTGATCGTGGGGGCGGGATCGGCGGGTGCGGTGGTCGCCGCCCGGCTGAGCGAGGACCCGGATGTCCGGGTGTGCCTGCTCGAGGCCGGTGGCCCGCCGCCGCCCGCAGAGCTGGTGCCGGCCGCGGTCGCGAGCCTGCAGAACAACCCAGCGACGGACTGGATGTTCAACGGCGACCCCGGCGGCGTCGGGAAGGGCCTCGTCGGCGGCCAGATGATGGTGCCGCGGGGCAAGATGCTCGGCGGGTCCTCGGGCCTCAACTACATGGCATACGTGCGGGGGCACCCCGGCGACTTCGACTCGTGGGCGGCCGGGGGAGCGGAGGGCTGGTCGTATGCCGAGGTCCTGCCGTACTTCCTCAAGGCCGAAGGCTTCGTGGACAGCCCCGAGCTGCAGCCCGACCGCGACATGCATGGCCACAACGGGCCGGTGGGGGTGTCGGTGCGCCAGCCGATCCTCCGCGCCTCGAACCAGTTCGTCGAGGCCGCGGGCGCTGCCGGCCTGAAGCAGGGTGACTACAACGGTCGCGACCGCCTCGACCCGCACGGGGTGGCATCCCTCTTCCAGACGACGACGAAGGACGGCCGGCGCAGCTCGACCTTCCACGCATACCTCGAACCGGCCATGGACCGCGAGAACCTCACCGTGGTCACGGGTGCGCTCGTCGAGCGGGTTCTGCTCGAGACTGACGGGGAGGCAGTTCGGGCCACGGGGGTGGCGTACCGCACCGAGGCCGCCGGCACTCGCGAGGAGGTGGTCGCGGGCACCGAGGTGGTGCTGTGCGCGGGCGCCATCGGCTCGCCGCACATCCTGCTGCTCTCCGGAGTCGGCGCTCGCGATGAGCTCGCCGCGGTCGGGGTGGACTGCGTCGTCGACCTCCCGGACGTCGGACGTCACCTCAAGGACCACCTCCACACGCCTTTGATGTTTGCCGCCGACGGCATCGGCGAGACGATGACCGAGGTCGCCCTGTCCCTCGGGCCAGACGCGCTGCGGGCCCCTGCCGGGCCGCTCCCGGCCGACCCCGCCGACGATGTCGACCTCCCGGAACCTCTTGCTGCTGCCAAGGCCGAGGCCGAGCGCCGCATCGGCGAGTGGTTTACGACCGGCCGTGGCCTCGCCTCGTCCTCCCTCTACGACGCCGTCGCGTTCTTCTCGACCGGGCTGGGCGACGACCACACCCACGACGCGCAGATCGGCTTCCTCGCGACCGGCTACACGCCGCCGATCTGGGAGGGCGTCTTCCGACTCCCGCCGTCCGCGTTCTTCGAGGACCCGGAGTCTTTCCTCGACCCGACGCGCGGACAGGTGGTCGTGCTGCCCAACCCCGTGCAGCCCCACTCCGAGGGCTCGGTGACGCTCGCCAGTGCGGACCCCGCCGTGCCACCCCGGATCGACCTCAACTACTTCGACGACCCGCACGACGTGTTGGTCATGATCGCCGTGATGCGCAGGGCCCTCGAGATCGCCAAGGCGTGGCCGGGCGGCGGTCTGGGTGAGCCCGTGATCCCGCCGCACCTGGCGCGCGCCCACGGCCACGAGGCCGGTTCCGAGCCGAGCGACGCGTTGCTGGAAGACCTGGCCCGCCACTACGCGCTGACCGTCTATCACGAGACGTCGACCTGCCGGATCGGTGAGGTCGTCGACCCGCGGCTGCGCGTCCACGGCATCGAGGCCCTGCGCGTGGCCGACGCGAGTGTGATGCCGAACGTCGTCAGCGGCAACACCAACGCCGCCGCAATCATGATCGGAGAGAAGGCTGCCGAGCTGATCGCCATGGACCACGGTGTCCGCCTCCACGAGGTGGTCGGCTGACAGGTGACGGGTCCGTCTTGATCGCCGCGGACACCCGGCGGATACGCGTACTTCCTTGACGGGACGGCCGCGGCGAAGGGTCCGCGCGTTCAGTCCATGGCTGGGCTGTCAGGTGAGACCGGTGAGCTGGTCGGCGAGGCGCCAGAATCGACGGGCCTGCTGGATGTCATGTGACTGCGGGCTGGACTCGATCGGGTGCCGCTCGCCGTAGAAGGCGCCCCCGACCCCGTCGATCGAGGGGTCGAGCGCCATGAAGACGAACGAGTCGGTCGCGTCGGCGACCGATGTCGCGAACGGCATGTGCGGCATGACGAACGACATGAGCAGTCGCATCGGACCGGTGGTGCTGGCCGCTGCCGTCGTCGGCACGAAACCTGGGCAGATGGCATTCGCGGTGATCGACGTGCCAGACAGGCGGCGCTGCAGTTCGTAGGTGAACCACAGCACGGCGAGCTTCGAGTTCTTGTAGGCCCGGTCGGGGTTGTATCCCCGCTGGAGCTGCGGGTCGTCGAAGTCGAAGTCGACCGGGGCGCCACGTGAATCCGGCAGGTGCAAACGGGAGCTGACCGTAATCACCCGTGCCGCCGGGGCGAGCTCGAGTGCGGGCCGGAGCAGGGCCGTGAGCAGGAAGGGTGCGAGGGCGTTGACTGCCAAGGTCTCTTCGTATCCGTCGACGGTGAGCCGGCGGGTCTTGCTGGTCTGCATGATGCCCGCGACGTGGAAGAGGACGTCGATGGCGTCACCGCGCGCGGCCTCGGCCGTGGCGAAGGCCCGGACCTGCTCGAGTGAAGAGAGGTCGACCGCACGCGGCTCCACTCGCAGATGACTGCGCCCGTGATGGATCTGGTCCACGGCGGTCTGGGCGGCGATGCCGGTGCGGGCTGTGAGGAGCACACGGTGCCCCGCAACGGCGAGCTTCTCGGCGGTGACCCGCCCGAGGCCCCGACCACCGCCGGTGAGCAGCACGGTCTTCGCCATGACCCCACGGTATGCCTGAAACCCCGCTGGCCGAGGCCACGTCGCACCGTCTGTGCAGCTGCGCGGTGTGCCTCGCGGTGCTTGGCTGTCTGGCGGGTCGCGGCAGCACCGCGGTGGCCGTTGTCGGCGCACGACAGGCTGCTCCGAAGGGGAGGGCTGGATCAGCCCTCGTCGTTGGCGACGGTCTCGATCCAGTCGACCGCCTCGTCGGACAGCTGCGTCTCGCCCTCCCCAGCGTCGCCCGCCCACCACTGAGCGTTCTGTTCGCCTCCGGTGACCCGGAGAATGTCCGCGATGAGATCGTCCGGGAGAGGCTCCCCGTTGTGCTCCATCAGCCATTGGCGGCTGGAGTCCTTGAGGAGCGGCCAGATCTGCGGGAAGTCCATGGAGCCCATGATTCTCCGAAGGCGACAGATCCGGTAGCGATCGCGGGTGTGGGGCGGGGGCTCGCTCGCGCCCCGCAGGCGTGGTCTGAACTGAAGGCGGATGCGGTGATTCCAGCGTTGCGAGGTGCGCCGTGACGCCGACTTATGTGTCAGCCCGAATGCGTCAGAGCTGCAAGATCCGCAGAACGTTCTCGTAGGCCACGGCAGCCCCCCTTGGGTCGTGCAGGTCTGTGGGCTCGTCCGTGGCAGCATAGAACCGGGTCAACAGCGCGGTCGTCGGATCCGCATCAGCAAGGGCCGCACACAACTCTGAGATGACAATGTCGGCGTCGTGGCCATCCAAATGGTCGAGGGCAAGTCCGTTGTGCAGCATGGTCGCCGCTTCGCCGAAGATGTCCTGGACCATCGCCGGATCCACCTCAGGGCGCGCCTTCACCACAGCGAAGGCAGTCTCTCCGAAACGGTCGAAGAGCTTGTCGGCGATGCTGCTGGACATCTCGCGAGCGTGACAGGGCCCCTGCTGATGGGCAACCGAAATAGCACGTGTGTCGCCCTCCACGGGTCATGGTCGGACCTCACGTCCGCGACGGGGCATCACGTGGGTGAGACGCATGGCCCGGCAGGCCCCCGAGGTGACGCACGCCAGCGCGGCACGGACGTGAATACGGGAGGTTGCCTCTACACCGCGTCGATGATTTCGCCGTTGTCGGGCAGGCGGCCGCCGAAGGTGATGGGGACAGCGCAGGCGTGCACCACGTCCGAGCGGTCGATGGCCTGGAGGTGGACATGCGGTTCGGTGCTGTTGCCCGAGTTGCCGCAATGCCCGAGCGGCTCGCCCACCCGAACTCTTTGACCAAGCTGAACCTGGACGCTGCGGTGTTGCAGGTGGCACACCGCCATCACGACGCCGTCAGGCGTTTGGATCATCACGTGGTTGCCAGCCAACTCCACCCAACCCGCTGCTGCCCGGCGGCGCTGCGTGAGGGCGTAGCCAACGGAGGGCAGGCCGCGGAAGGCCTGGTGATCAGGCGCCGTGTCATGCACGGCGACGACCAGGCCGTGGACGGGTGCGAGGATGGGGCGTCCGAAGCCCGGGAACCGCTCTGCCGGTTCGGGGCGCAGAAGCGACCCGAACGTGATTGGTGCCGTTCGCCCTGCCTCGTTGACGGGGACGAAGTCGATCGCGAATGAGCTGGCGAACAGGGCGGTGCCGTGACTGGGCACGCGGCTCGCAGGGCTGTTCTGAGTCAGCCATCGGCCCCTGAACGGGTAGGCCAGGTCGACGGTCGACAACATTCGGCTGCCCTCCTCTGCGCCGTTACGAGTCCATTCTGCTGCTGCCAGGTTGGGCGGGACAGAACGCCGGTGTCCCGGCGTGGCTAGTCGACGGGGACGGTGTGGGGCGACAGCACTTCCACACGCACCGAGCCGACACGTAGCGATGTGACGCACCACGCCGTCCCAGGCGCAGGCGAGTTCCTGCACGTGTTCAGTCGGCTGCGTCTCGCCGACCATCTGGGCAAAGGCGAATTCGTCTGCGTAAGTCGCCGTATGCGGTCTCGTCGTGCTCCGCATGGGAGCTGAAGCTTGAGCTCCTCGAGCAACCTCAGAGCGTCAGGGGCTGAGCGTCACGGGAAGGCGTTCGTAGCCGCGCAAGATGCGGGTGCTCCTGCGTACGGCGCCGCTCTCGACCCG
The DNA here is from genome assembly GCF_006716675.1 of Humibacillus xanthopallidus. Taxonomy (GTDB): domain Bacteria; phylum Actinomycetota; class Actinomycetes; order Actinomycetales; family Dermatophilaceae; genus Humibacillus; species Humibacillus xanthopallidus_B. Next base: position 304,397 of record NZ_VFPM01000002.1, read on the forward strand.
TGGCTCGGGATACCGCTCGAACAGTGTCCGCAGCCCGACCTCGCCCTCCATCCTGGCCAGTGCCGCCCCTAGGCAGAAGTGCCGACCGGCGGAGAAGGAGAGGTGTTCGCGGGCGTTGTGCCGGGTGATGTCGAACGTGTCCGGCTCCGGGAAGACCCCGGGATCACGGTTCGCGCCGGCCAGCAGCGCCAAGATCACGGATCCGCGCCGCATCGGGGCGCCTGCGACCTCGGTGTCGGCCGTCGTCATGCGTCCGGTGAGGAGCACCGGCGGGTCGACGCGCAAGACCTCGTCGACAGCGTTGGGCCAGAGATCGTCCCGCTCGGCGAGGAGCCTGCGCTGCTCGGGGCGACTCGCGAGCAGCGCGATGCCGTTGCCCAGCAGGTTGACGGTGGTCTCGAAGCCGGCCGCAAGCACCAGCCCGGCGGTGGACCTCAGCTCGACGTCGGTGAGGCTCACGCCGTCCTCCTGGGCAGCGAGGAGCTGACTGAGCAGGTCGTCGCCCGGTTGTCGACGCAGGCCGTCGAGGTGCTGCGCCAGCCACTCGTCGAACTCGCCCAGCGCCGACTCGACGTGGCGGAACGTCGTCCACGAGAGCCCGAGGTCGAGGCTGGGCGCGGCCGCGGCCCCCAACCTGAGCACCTTCTCGCGGTCGCGGTCTGGGACGCCGAGGATCTCCGCGATCACGGTGACCGGCAGGAGGCTGCAGTACGTCGCGACGAGGTCGACCGGACTTCTCGGGTCGATCTGGTCGAGGAGCTCGGTGGCGATCTGTTGAGTGCGGCCGTGCAGCTTCTCAACCGCCCGGGGGCTGAAGACCCGCGACACGAGCTTGCGGTAGCGGGTGTGATCCGGCGGCTCGGTCACCAACAAGGAGGGCGGGGTGAGGGGTCCGAGCGGCGCGTCCTCCATGGCCCACGCCAACAGCCGAGCAAGGTGTCCGCTGTCCACGCGGGGGAACCGAGCCCCGACATCAGGGTTGGACAGCACAGCTCGCACTGCGGCATGGTCCACGGTCACCGAGGCGAACCTGCCCCGGTAGAACGGGGCGTGTGCGCGCAGCTCGTCCATGACCGGCGCGAGCGCTGCCCAATCACCGGACTGGGTGGCCACGAACATGCGGCCATGGAGGTCGCCCTGCTTCGCCGCTCGCCGCAGCACGGTGCGGGGAAGGGCGTGACCCAGCGACCAGCGCAGGGCAGCGCGGGCCAGCGGCATAGGGGTGAACTGAGTCAGGCTGGGCCTCCTGGGACACGGCTGTCCATCAATCTTGCCTCGCGTGGGTCGTGACGCGTGACCCTCCGGGTAATCACGGCCCCGGGCGAGCCCGGTGAACCACCTGAGTACGTCGCCCCTCTCGCGGAGACGAGACGCACCCAGGCGCGCCCGTGCCGACGACTGCCCCCGGGTGAGGTCCGTGATCAACCGGATCTAGCCGATGAGCGGATGTCCGGAGGCGCACGACATCCCGCCAGAAGGGAAGAGGTTGTCGAACGCGGGGCCGTGTCCGACACCGGTGGCTGAGCTTTTGGCCCGGCTCAGGTGGCGGCGCCGAGTTGGTCGTTGGTTTCCGGCTGCTCGGTGGCAGGTTCGGGCTGGGCTGCGGGATGCTCAGCGATGAAGGTCAGGACGTCCTGTAGGAAGCGCTTCTCGGAGAGCAATCCCTCGTGCCCCTTGCCTTCATACAACCGAAGGGTGCAGTCCGGTATGAGCCCGGCCGTGTCCTGGAACATCTCCTTGGGGAAGTAGGGGTCCTGGTCGCCGCCGACCAGGAGCACCGGAATCGTGATGTCCGGCAGGACCTCGCGCGCGTCGCTGGCAGCTTCCGCTTCGGCCTCGACCATCACGTCGTTGTCGAAGTGTGGGTGGGTGTTGCCGTACATGGAGCGGCCCATCACCTCGCCGAGGATCCGTCGCGCGGGGCGGGGCACCCGCGGGTACATATCATCGACGAACAGCGCCATGGCCTCGCCGGCCCGTCCCTGGCTGAGCAGCCGCGCCGAGCGCAGTAGGAGGTCCTTGTCGTGCTCAGCGTCGGCGTAGCCGGCTGCCACGATGATGATGTGTTGGAAGGTTTCAGGATGCCCAGCGGCCAGGTAAAAGGCGATCTGCCCTCCGGTGGACATGCCCAGCACCAGGTCGACCTTGCCGCCGAACTCTTCGCCGATCACTTGGGCGTAGTCGTTGGCCATGTCGGCAAACGAGTGCCCTGTGGGCATGTTCTGTCTGCGGGTGACCCACCAGACGGTGTAGCCGGCATCGGCGAATGGCCGGGACCAGGACTGGCCCATTCGAAGCGCCAGGCCCCCGGTGGGGAGCGTGTTTCCGGGACCTCCCGGGATCCATAGCAGGGTCTTCGGGCCTCCGCCCATCCGCAAGTAGGCCATGCCGTTGGCGAAGATCCCGAAGACCGGATCCGGGCTGGAGGTGGGTTGTGCCCGGAGCCGACGGCGCACCATGGCACCACCGGCCGTGGCAGCCCTGGTGGCCCCGGCGATCACGGCCCTCGCGATGCCCCAGACCGGTTCGGGGGCGGGCCTGCGCCCAGCGCCAGCCGCGTCGTTGGAGCCCAGCTGTTCTGCGGGCGGATCGACTTCGCTGACCAGGGCGTCGGCTGGCAACTGTGTTCTGCGCGTCATGGTTCTCCTCCAAATCAACGCGAGCGGAGGATCCGGGACGGGATCAGCGCGCAGCCTTCTCACGCTTCGGGGGTGCTGCTCATCAGCGCGAAGAGCACGTCGTCTTCCTGGGCCGCCCCTCGGCCTCGACACTCGCTGACATGATGCTTTCCTTCCGGACGGTCCCATGGTGCGGTCGCCCGTGGCCAACGGTGTAGTGCCGGAAGTCCCGGCTTCCAGCCGAGAGCACCTCTTTGCCCGCGCTATCGCAACCGACGCACGAATCCCACGGTGGCCAAACGGTCGGGCTCAACGCACTCATTTGCCGCTCTTCGAGCGATAGTGCCGAATGGCGTGCTCGCCTGGACCAGGTCTCCCCTCCAGCGGACCACGAGGCCTTCTAACCTCGGACAGGTGGACACAGAAGACCTGCGAGTTGCCGTCTACGACCGGTTCCGTCGGGGCGAGGCGCCCAAGGTGCAAGCACTGGCTGCGGATCTGGCGGTGCCGCCGGCGGAGGTCACGGCAGGCCTGCGAGCCTTGGTCGCGCAGCGGCATATCGCGTTGGGCGCCGACGGGGAGATCGCCATGGCGCACCCGTTCACGGCGGTGCCCCTGGGGTTCTCCGTGATGGGGCGGGACAGGTTGTGGTGGGGCGGCTGTGCGTGGGACTCCTTCGCCCTGCCACATCTGCTGCCCGAGCAGGGACCCATGGTGGTGGCCACAACCTGCCCCGCCTGCGATCGCGCCCATGCCTGGCGAGTCGACAACGAGCAGCCGCCGCCGGGCGAGCAGGTGGCGCACTTCCTGGTGCCGACCACGCAGATGTGGGATGACGTGGTCTACACGTGCGGGCATCAGCGGATCTTCTGCTCCGAGAACTGCGTGTCCGCCTGGTTGGGCCTTTCGGGGAAGGAGCGCGGTTATGTGATGGATCTGCCGACCCTGTGGCGCTTGGCGTCGGGCTGGTACGCCGGACGGCTCGAGCGCGGCTACGTCCGGCGCGAGCCGAGTGCGGCGGCAGGGTACCTGCAGGAGGTCGGCCTCTCGGGTGCGTTCTGGGGCCTCCCTGACTGAGCAGGGTTGTATGCGGCTCATGCCGGCGTCCGCATGGTCGACAGGCGGCGACGTGACGCACCTCGCCGCCGTTGGTGACGTCCGGCTCGCGTCAACTCAGGGTGCTGGGCAGGACCTCTGTTCCTGATCCGACGGCATCCCGGCGCCGATGGCGTTCACGTGGACGTCCTCGTCCTCCATTCGTCGATCCGTTCGGTGGCCAGCAGCCTGTTGCTGGGCGTCGGCCGCTCCGGGAGGTGCTCGTCGCATAGCACGACGCGAAACTCGTTCTCGTAGGTAAGGATCCACACCGCGGGATTGGGACAACGTTGCCGTTCCTCTTCCCTGCTGGGAGTGAACACGTTCCACTCGCAGGTGGGCCAGAACGTCGGGTCCCTTCGCAGCGCGTCGGCGGTCGTCCCCATCCAGCCGCCGGATCGGTCTGTCATGGTGGCTCCTTTTCCTTTCATGTGGCGCCGACGCCATCGGCCAGACGCACTGTTTCCGAGTGCGGCAGACGTCCAGGTGGGGAGGAATCAGGGCACCGGGAAGTCTTTCGGAGGGCCTTCTCCCGTAGCCCCGTCGACTTGTTCACGCAGCAGGTCGGCGTGCCCCGTGTGGCGGGCATACTCCTCGATGATGTCGGCGAGCAGCCGGCGCACGCTCATACCGTCCCGTGTCGTCTGCTCCAGCCCACCGTGGGCCAGCACTTCCGCCAGCGCTTCGCGGGAGCGATGCACGGTCTCGACCCAGAGGGCGCGCAGAGCATCGGGCGGGTCGTGAGCTGCCGTGCTCCAAGCCCAGTTCTCCCAGTCCCGATCGAGAGCCAGCTGGTCGAACGGCGCCAGGGGCTGGCGACCCGCGAGCCGGTTCTGGAAATAGAGCTCCTCGACCCAGGCAAGGTGTTTGAGCAGGCCCCCCAGCGTCACTGCCGACGCACCGAGCCGCAGACCCAGCGCCTCGGCGCCCAGATCGGCAGACTTCCACGCGAAGGTCCGCCGGTTGCGTTCCAGGGTGATCACAGCCGTATCGACCTCGTCGCCGCGCATGAAGCGCTCCATGTCCCACTCTGGTGGCTGGCCGGGCGTGAAGCCGAAGGCGCTCGTCATCAGCCCACTATAGGAATGGCCCCCTCACACGTCCTGCGGGTGCAGCAGCGGCGAGACCACGGAACGCCAACACAAGTAGGTCGGCTGGCGACGGTAGGACGCGTTTGGCGACCATGCGTTGGAGGAGCGATCGCCACTTTGCGTGTGCGTTGCTCTAGTCGGCGGCAAGAGCGCCGAGCGCGGGCCACGGCGGACCCTGGCGGAGCAAGGTCAGGATGTCTCGGCCGTGTTGGAGCCCATCCGGGAACTCATCGCGGACGTCCCAGCGCCAGGCGGCGACCATGGCCAGGGCCAGCCGGCGGCACTCTGCCACAAGGACGCGGTCGAGATCCGGGTAGTGCGCGCTGACCCGGTGTGGGACGTGCGCGACGTCGAACTCGATGGGTCCACGGCAGCACGTCTCGAGGTCGATGAACAACAGCCCGTCTCGGGTGCGCAGGAGATTGCCGGGGTGCGGTTCGCCGTGCAGCAGCTGCTCGGCGGCGCCGCGGGCGAGGATGCGTTCACGCGCGTCGTGCAGCGTGTTCAGGAGCAGCCGCCGGTCAGACTCGCCGAGCCTGGGGGTCTCGTGTTGGTGGGCGACCAGTTGTTCAGCCTCCGCGACTCGGTCCAGGAAGTGCGGCGTTGTCTGGAGATCGACGCTGCGCAGGCCGGCGTGGAGGCGGTGGAGCGCGTCTGCGTAGGTGGCTGGTGAGTTGGGGTCGGGAGCAACCGACTCGTAGTAGGTCCAGAAGGTCACGGTGAAGCCGTCGCGTTCGTAGGGGCGCGGCTCGACTCGAGGCTCGAGCGCGGCGACGGGGCTTGCCGTTTCAGTGAGTCGCTGGGCGAGGTTGACCTCGAACGCGGCGACCTCGTGTCCCGTCAGTGCTACTCGAGCCAAGACGTTGCACGGGGCCAGGCGTAGGGCGAGCTTGTTCGATTGGTGCACCATCACCGCGTCGTCGATGTCCAGCTCTAGCTCTGCGGCCAGTGCTGTGGCCGCGGCTATCGCGCGGGGAACGAGCTGCGCCTCCACAACATGGATTCTCGCACTGGCCCGAAAATCGGCATCCGGTAGCGCCCACGCGCCCAGCAGGCGGCGGTATGACGCGGGCCTGGTCAGGTGATGAGGCGTTCGATCCAATATCGGTTCCTGCGGCACTGTCGCGGTGGTCGTGTCTATTGACTTCGAGTGCGATCTGTGGCTTGGCTGGGGGCCGAAGGATCCTGCCGGGGTGCACGCTAACTTCAGCACCCAGATGGGGTCAGCGTGGACTGAGCGTTCAGTGGACCGTGATGATGGGGGTGGCGTGTGTCCACTCGAATTGAACGTTTACCTTGAAGCTCGGCACAGGCTTCTGGCTGTTCGGCACGGCCGGGTCGTAACAGACAGCGTTGACGCGCAGTGGTCCTCCGACGTAGGTACCGACATTCGACAACGTCAACGGGGGCTCTTGGCCGGGCGGTGGTTGGTCGATAAGCCAGTTCGCGAAGATCCCGTTGCCTACGCCGACCCATAGCCAACTGTTCGCGCATCCGCTGAAGTCGCCGCTCAGGCTGGCCCATAGGCCTTTCACGCTCGCGCGGGGCTCGATCTGTTGCGTCGAATCCTTGACAACATACGAGTCGCCGTTGGCCACCCAGGAGATCTCCCAATTGGCGATCTCCACAGGCATCCTCCCGTTCTCGCCGTCCTGCCCGGGCGGCCCCTGCGGTCCTTGCGGGCCGGGTTCACCTGGCAGGCCCTGGTCACCCTTCAAACCAACGGGGCCCGGGATGCCCTGAGAGCCCGTTGCTCCGGTCTGCCCCGGTTCGCCTTTCAGTGAGGCAAGGAAGTCTTCGGCGCTGCCTGTGTTTCCCCCCTGCAACCAGAGCGCATATGCGGAGATTCCAGGGGGGCCCGGCTCCCCAGCGACGCCCGCGGCGCCGGGATCGCCGGGCACCCCTTGCTCGCCCTGCGGGCCCACCGGTCCGCCAGGCCCGGGGTCACCTCGTTCGCCTTTCTGGTTCCAGTGGAGGAGTTGCTCCTTGGCGGAGCAGGTCTGACCAGCGTCGGTGTCGATCACGCGAAGAGCGCCGCCCGGTTTTGAGTAGCAGGCACTGATGATGCCGCTTCCCTCGCTCGGAACCTGCGCAAAGGCGACTCCGGCGCCCAACATAAGGACGGCTCCCCCCAATCCGGCGACCACTATCCGTCGACGTGCTCGTTTCATTGAGACCTCCCCCGTTCCTTGAAGCACCGACACCGCCCTCGGTGTCGCCTAGCTACAACGATCGCACCGCCATCGAGAGCAGTAAGGGCCCTAAGTCCCTATTTAGGGGCAGAACGTCGTTGAGCCCGCGCACGTGCGATCTCGTCGTTCGAGGTGCTGCCCACCCGGCGGTCGCCGGGCTCGACAGCCGCGGCGACAAGATGAACGTGCGCTCAAACCCGAACGACCGCGACGATTCCCCGAACGATTCGGGATCGCGCGACCAGCGCCCTTGGTGGAAGGGAAAGCGAGTCCTCATCCCCGGCCGGGGTCCTCGCCGTGGCGCCCATTGGGTCAACGATCAACCAGAACGGCACTGACGTGGGGCCTTCGGGCACGGCCCCTTCGCCCAGCGTGACCGTGGAAAGATCATCCGCGTCCGAGACGGCCGCCGCTCCTGATCCGACGTCAGCGCATGAGGAGACGCCCGAGGACACATCGACACCGGAGCCGGTGTCCTTCGCCGGCGACTACGACGGAGCATTCGGGTCCTTCACGGTCGTCAAGAAGTCCGGGCACGGCGACGCCGTTGTGAAACCGCGAGCCGGCTTGAAGGGTGCATCCTGACCCCCACTCATCGTGGTTCCAGGAACTCTGCCATCCATTCGCTCGACAGCGGCAACCAGGACCTGGACCTGCTGGTCGACGACACTGGTCGGTACAGCGGCACGACGTTCATCGGTGAGGGACTCAACGACGAGACTCCCACCAAGCTGAAGATCGAGGCAGACGTCAGCTGGACGATCGCCGTGCAGCCCGCGTCTAAGGCTCCCAAGTTCCAGTAAGAACGCGGAGAAGGGCGACGCGGTTCTGCTCTACGAGGTCGCTGCCAGCGACCTGCACTTCACGCACCCCGGCGACCACAACTTCGCGGTGAAGTCCGTCGGCAACGGCGATCTCATCTTGGTCAACGAAATCGGCAGATACAAGGGGGTCGTCCCGGTGACGGACGGGCCGAGCGTCGTCGTCATCACGGCCGACGGAGCCTGGAGCTCCGATCGTCAGTGGCCGCTCCATTCCATCTCCCGCCCCAACGGTCAAGGACATCTCGCGCGGACATTCTGAGCTCCCGCAGACGGGAAGGTCAGCTCGCGGCGGATCGATGCTGCGTCCATTAGGGCGCTACGCGACGAAGTGAGGCAGGGGTGTGATCTGGGCGGTACGCCCCGCGACGGCCTTGATGCGGACTTTCCCGGAGGGCCTGCTCCAGGCACTGAGTGGCCTTGTGTTAGCTCCTTACGATCCGGAGCACGTGCTTGGGGTCGGTCCCGCTCGCTCTTTGATCTCATCGGGATACTTCTGCGGTGTCGGCTTAATCCAGATCCTTCCGGGTCATCAGCCGCCACGAAACCAGGGTGGATCACTGTGCGGGCTCGCAGTGGTGCGGTCCACACCCATCCATTCGGCCTATACCGCGACACCTGTCGGGGTGTATAGATATGCCGAGGGGCGCACTCTGCGCCAGGTGGCTGATCCGGGGGGATTCCACAGCCCGCGCTTCGGCAGACATTCAACGCCGGGGAGTTCCTTGCTCGATCCAGGCACACTTACAGGGAGAATTGCATGCTCAAGCGAATATTCGTAGCACTGGCCCTGATGGCTTTCGCAGTCGTCGGCCTCTCGTTCAGCGCGGCCAACGCCGCCAGCGCCGTCAATGCGACGAAATGCGGGGTGAGTGACCGCTCCGACGTGCAGGTCAACAGGAAGACCGACACGGTCACCGTCCGCGGCGACACCAGCACAACTGGCAACAACTTCTACTGCTACACCAACATCCCGGTCACCGCCGGTGACACCGTCACCTTCGACTTCCTCGGCACCTGCGGCGGGGGCACCCCTCGGGTGTACCTCCAGTTCGACGGTGGCGCGTCGGCCGGCGAGAACACCTTCGACAGCGGAACGTGCACGCAGCTGACGTCCAACACCGGCACCGTCACCTACACGATCACGAAGAGCGGCACCATCACGGCGTTCGCCGAGATCCACGACAGTGACAACGGTCAGACGACGTACTCGAACCTCGTCATCGCCGGCACCCAGATCAACTTCTAGGCACACCCGAGCACATGCGACGGGCGGAACCTTTGGGTCCCGCCCGTTCGGCTTCCGGTAGGGGACAGCCCGCGTGTGGGTGAACACGTACGCCCGACAGGCGGCGGTTGGACGCAACCGGGGTGCATCGATCGCGGTGGTAGCGGCGACCGACGCCGTCGATGAACTCAGGCAGTTCATGTCAGGAGTTCAGTCAACCTCTGCAGTGAATCCGTCCAGCCGGCCCGATGCAAGGCCAACCGCGCGTCGGTCGCGAACGGGCTTTGCCGCAGTGACACCCGGGTCCCGCTGCCCTCCGCTTCGAGAAACAGTCTGACGACCGTCTCCACGTCATCGGGATCGGGATCTTCCCACCGGAAGGTGTAGGCGAGTCGGGTGGGTGCGTCGATCTCGAGGAACTCCCCTACGAGGTGGAACAGTTCACCGTCGGGTGGCTGCATCCCCAAGCGATATCCGCCACCGACCTTCAGGTCGATCCAAATCACGGGTGTGGTGAAGCCTGATGGGCCCCACCACTTCGGGAGCTCGGCAGGATCGGTGAGTGCCGTGAAGACGCGATCGGCCGATGCGCCCAAGGCGCACGTCAACTCCAGCACCAAGGGCCTCGACGTGTCGCTCACGTATCAAGCCTCCCACCGAACGTCGCGCAGGGCGCGGGGCGTGCCCGAGGACTTCGCGGCGGTGAGACGCCTCGACGAGGACACGGATTGACTGTCACGGCATGGTCACTGGCGGCGGCCCCGCCACTAGTCTCGCGGTGTGTCTGAGTTCACCTGGCGATCAGCGAATGACGCGACGAGTGAGGACGTCGAGGCGGTGTTCGAGGCCGGGGGCGCCCGCAAGTGCCGCTGCCAGGCGCTCAAGGTCCCTGGCTGGATCTGGCGCGACACGACCCAGCAGGAGCGCGACACCGCCCTGCTGGAGCAGGCCGGGTGCGGCACGAGCGGCCCCACTTCCGGGCTGCTCGGGTACGTCGACGGCGAGCCGGCCGGCTGGGTCGCGGTCGAGCCGCGGGAGAACTACCCGAGGATCTGGGCCCGCCAGAAAGCGTGGATGCGGATGGACCCCGACCTCGAGGACGTCTGGTCGGTCAGCTGCTTCGTCGTGCGGAAGGGCTTCCGGCGACAGGGACTCATGTACGAGCTCGCCGCCGCGACCGTGGTGTACGGCAGACAGGTCGGCGCTCGCGTCCTCGAGGGCTACCCGACCGAGCCGCCGCCCGGGAAGACCGTGATCTGGGACGAGGCGTCGGTCGGGCTGCTGCAGGTCTTCCTCGACGCCGGCTACGAGGTCGAGGCTTCGCCCACCCTGCGCCGCAGGGTGGTGCGACACCGACTCGGCGCCTCGCTTTGACGCTCGGTTCCGTCCCAGCCCAAGCGCAGTAGTCGTTTCTGCGCCTATCGCTCTACGCGGCGGTGTGACGCAGGCCTGGGCCGCGCAAGTCATCCCAGTAGGGTGCCGCTCAGGCAGGATCCGCACTGCCGGCGAGGACCTGCATGACCACCAAGGTCGGCTCAGCCGTGAAGCGGCGGAACAACGCAGGAGCAGCAGGCGGTTCAGGCGATGCCCTCATCGCATCGAGCGCCGCACGATCTCGCCAAAGCGAGTGAATCGCCCAATGCCATTGTCCGTCTCCAAGCAGTCGAGTCTCGAGTAGCCCGTCCGGAAGACCGCCGGCCAGCAGGTTCTCGAAGTCTGCCGTCAGGTCGTGGGCCTGACCTTGATCCACGTCGGCGGACACCATTGTCAGGATGTTCATGAGGCCAAGGATCCGGTGCAGCACGTGCCGTTGCACAGTCCTCGTTCTCGGCACGATTGAGGGCGCCATCTGTGGCATCTGAGGGGCGTGTCCGGGGTCACCGGCATGACTCGGACCAGCGGTCGCCCGAGCCATCGGCAAACCACGCAACACCACGCGCCCGGCAGCGCGGCGGTAGGTCTCATGCTCGGGACCAAGGACTCTGGCGTTCCTGCTGCCCGGTGGCGTCGTCTGGGAATGACCACCTAGGAACGGGGGAGTCATGCGCAGATGGGAGGGCTGGACCCGGTCCGGCCGCGACGCGACGTTCTTCGACTGGGCTGGGGAACGACCCGTCGCCGAGTTTCGCGGGCGCGTGGTCAGGGGGCCGACGGCGATCCACCGGATTGCTGCGTTCCAGACGTTGCACCTGGCGGCATTCGACCCGGTCCGTGCCGCGATCCCGACCGGCGACCTGCGCCCGGTGCGTTGGTTCGACGGTCGCGCTGTCGTCTTCGTCTCTGCGATGCGCCACCAGGACGTGACGGCGAGCTACGACGGGGGTGAACCGTACATTGCCCCGCCCTACGGCGAGGTCAGCGTGGGCGTGATCGTCAGTCGGCGGCCCGCACCACGCGGCCTGCCGGTTTTTGGCCGCAGTGTCCGCGGCTTCGTGCTGCACATGCCGGTGACCACGGCCATCGCAGCCGAGAGCGGTCGGCTGCTCCTCGGATACCCGAAGTTCGTGTCCGACATGGACTTCGTCGACGAGCCGGCCCGCCGGTCCGTCACCGTCTCAGAGTCCGGCCGCGAGATCCTGACGGTGCGGGTAATGCCCTCAGGGCGCGTGACGACGAACCGGGCCCCGGTGATCATGTACTCCGTGCTCGACGGTCAGCTTCTAGAAAGCACTGTCCGATTCTTCGGCCACCGGCAGACGATGATGGGCTCTGCGAGTGGCCACCTCGCGTTCGGGGACCACCCGGTCGGCGACGAGTTGCGCGGACTGAGGATCGACACCAGCCCGATCATGGCGGCTAGCTACCTCGATGCCCGGATGCTGTTCGGCGCAGGCATCCCCGTGGGAACCGGCCACCCGTACCGCGGATACGTCGGGCAGGAGCCAGAACGAGGTCGGTACACAGTGGCCTACCCCGACACGCCGCCACTGAACCAGTACACGGTGCCACTCGACATGCAATCGTCAGTGCACGGGCCAGTGTGACGGCGAAGGATTTCGCAACGCGCCCGGGAGTGCGATAGCGGCATGGCAGATCGCGCCCGCCGGCCGATCCCGCTCTTCTCGGCGGAATCGTCATAGCGGGTCCGGTCGACAGGCGGCGAAACGACGCGGTTATCGGGTCTAGTGTCACCAGTCACCCTCAACGTCGTTCAATGGAGATGGACGCCCTGACTGTCGGCTCGAGCGTCGAAGGGGTCGCTGCGCTGACTCTCAGCGTTCCGGCCTTTTGTGCTCGCCGAGCGGAGCGGCGCACTCGAGAGCGACCCGACGTCCAGTGGGTGTTTGGTGGCGCCGGTTTGGCAATCTCCACGTTGGCAACGCGGGGACGGACACGGCCAGGGCAATGGCCGTTGACGTGAACCAAGCTCTGGCGACATCCAAGACGCAGGCAGACCACGCGATCTGGCCCGGGAGGAAAGCACCACCTTCGCCGTCTTAGACGTGCCCGGGAAGGTTGGGACGGCTTCGCCCACGTCTCCATGTCCTAGGAAACCGATCGGGTCACCGCCAAGTCGACAGGCCAACGGTGGAGCGCTGATGGTTGGACCCCGGAAGTTAGGTGCAGCCCGGTCACGGCCCTTGCGTCGGGTCACGCTGGCCTGACCGAAAGGGAAGTCTCCCCGCCGGACATGATGTGATGGCGATGATCCAGCGCAGCTACGGAGTGGTCGACGCCCTTATCGACGCGGCGATACATACCACCTCCGCGCTGCCGCCGCGCTGCTTCGATTGCAGCTCGACACCCCTTTCTGGGCTTCGGCGGGGTAGGTGGAGCTCGGGTCCTCGGCCACGCCATTTCACCGCTGCCGCCCTGCATCGGGCCGTCCTCGGCAGTCGATTATGTGGCAACGTCACCTCCCGATGACCCCACTGGCAATAACGCCCACCGCGGCCACACACGCAGTAACTGCGCTTTCGACAGACGTGTTCAGGAACGAACTCGCCGCCCGGTTGAGAATCGTCGGTTCACCTGCACCGACAGTCTCCGCGACTCCCGGTGATCGCTCTGGAAGGGGCTCGGACAGGGGGAGCGTCCACGATCCCAAGAGCAGCTCAGTCGCCTGAGACCGTAGACCGCTAACAGCCTCCGGACTGGGGGCTTGGATCAGCTGAATCTCCGCCTCACCAAGACGGTGCGCGAGGTACTGGTGGTGGCTCCGCGACCTGTCTCGGGCAACTGAAGTACCCGCCATGCGGCCGGCAAGCATCCCACTCGTGAGGATCCGTTCTAGGTCTGGAAGCACCGCCACGAGGTAGGCGCGGTCCTCCACTGTCAGCACTGCCCGGTCACGCAACCGGTTCAATACCGCGGAGGCGTAATAGTCGAGTGCGGGACTGGGCCAGAGGCGTAGCGAAACCTGGCGCCATTGCAGTAGAACGAGGAACGTCAGCGCGGCGATGAAAGCCACTGCCAACGCGTACTGAACATCCGACAGCTCAGACCCGAACGTGCTCACAGTCCAGGTCAGCAGGGCGGCGACCACGACAGGCACGAGCGCGGACCAGAGATACAGGCGCCCGTAACGGGCTGTGCGCCGTGCAGCCAGTGTCGCCTCCGTCGGCTGCCCAGCAGGCGCCCAACGTTCTAGTTCCTCGCGGCTGGGATAGCGGAAACCACGAGGTCTGCGACCGCTTGAGGGGCCAGGTGCCGCCTGAACCATGTTCACATAATGGCGCGCGTTCGCCCACCCCGAGCGCTTTTTGCGTCCCGCGAACCCTAGGGCGTTTCGCGGCGATAGGACGCGGGTGTAGGCCCGGCAGAAGCCGCCACTACGTCCCCTGGTCGCATAGGGAACCCGTCGACACGGACTGGGCCCCTGGGGTGTCGATCTCACCTCACCTGAAAGGTGTCCCGGATCCCAGTCCTCACGCTGGAATGGGGTCATGACCCAGAAGATGGCCCTGCGCGCCTACATCGACCAGCTCCGCACCGAGGGGTACACCGTGCGCGACGACCACGGAGACGACCCCATCCTCATCGCCCCGGACGGCAGCGCCGTCGAGACGTGGCGTGAGGGTTACCCCTACGACGAACTCATGTCGCGCAACAGCTACGAGGTGGAGAAGTATCTGCTTCAGATCGAGCTGCTCAAGTTCCAGTACTGGACGATGGACAGCGGCGCCAAGCACGTCATCGTGTTCGAGGGCCGCGACGCGGCAGGCAAGGGTGGGGCCATCAAGCGTTTCACCGAGCACCTCAACCCTCGGGCGGCGCGGGTCGTGGCTCTCACCAAGCCGACGTCGACCGAGAGTGGGCAGTGGTACTTCCAGCGCTACGTGAACCATCTGCCGACGTCGGGAGAGATCGTCATGTTCGACCGGTCCTGGTACAACCGCGCGGGGGTGGAGCGGGTGATGGGCTTCTGCACCGACGAGGAGTACGAGATCTTCATGGCCCAGGCGCCTGCCTTCGAGCGGATGCTGGTCGACTCGGGGACGACGGTCACCAAGCTGTGGTTCTCGGTGACGCAGGACGAGCAGCGCACCCGGTTCGCCATCCGTCAGATCGACCCCGTGCGCCGCTGGAAGCTGTCGCCGATGGACCTCGAGAGCCTCGACCGGTGGGAGGCCTACACGACAGCCAAGGAGGCGATGCTGGACCGCACGGACAAGCGGCACGCTCCGTGGCTGACCGTGAAGAGCAACGACAAGAAGCGGGCCCGCGTCAACGCCCTGCGTGCCTTCCTGCACCAGTTCGACTACGAGGACAAGGATCCCGACGTCGTGTTCGCGCCTGACCCGAAGGTCGTGAAGCGCGCCAAGCACACGGCCGGCGACTGAGGAGTGACGGCGTCTGCGCTCAGGCGCCCGTGGGCACGAGGTAGCCCTCGGCGTCGAGGGTCACCGAAATCGGGTCGCCGATCCACAGCGCGCCGTCGGCTCCGTCGTGGTGGAAGCCGAAGATCACTGTGCTGCCGTCGGGTCGAGTCACGAGGGGAGCCGCGAAGAGTGTCGGGTCGGCACGGAACGGCCGCGCCAGCGACAGGTCCCACGGCCCGAGCAGCCCCGGTGAGGGCACCGACCACGTGCAGCACCCCTGCGCGTCCTGCTGCCGCTCGGGCGTCATCTCATCGGGATGGCAGGTGAAGACGAGCACCGGCCGGCCGTCGACGACCTGGCTGCGCAGAACCTCGAGCTGACCGAACCCGGCGCCGGGGGAGCACCGCGGCTCGCGCACCTCCCACGTCTCGAGGTCGGCGCTCCACGCGTGGGCGATGACGCCGTCGTCGTTCCGCGCAGCCTCGCGAGCGCGCGCGGTGACGAGCAGGTGCCACCCGTCACCGTCGGGATCCCGCAGCACGAGCGGGTCACGCCACGTCTCGCTGCTGCCCTCGAGATCAGGCCCCTCCGTCGGTCCGGGGTGTGACGACAGCGTCTTGTAGTGCGCCGGGTCGACGCGCAGGGCCGGCTCCGACGACACCCGTGTCCAGTGATGCAGGTCGTCCGACACGGCCGAGCCGATGCGCTGGTCGTAGATGTGGTGGCCCGCCGTCGAGATCGCGGTGTAGAACATCCGCCAGCGCTCGCCGTCCCAGATCGTCGATCCGGTCCAGACCGCGAGGTCGTCGAAACCGGCCAGCGACGGGCGGAAGGTCTCGCCCAGGACCTGCCACTCGACGCAGTCGGTGGAGACCGCGTGCCCGATCGTGGCGTTGACGTGACGCAGCCCCGGGTCGCCGAGCGACCTGGGCGCCTGGAGGTAGAAGAGGTGCACGTCGTCACCGTCGGTGACGGTCCAGGCGTCCCAGATCCAGCGGTCCTCGAGGCGCAGCATGGCCAGATTCTGGCACCGCGGGGGAGGAGTGTGCAGCCCGATGCTCAGGACTGCGACAGTGCGCTCTTGATCTCCACCTTGAGCACCTTGCCGACCTTGGACCGCGGCAGGTCCGACCACACGTGGACGGCCTTGGGAGCCTTGACTGATCCGATGCGCGCCTTGACGAAGGCGATGAGTTCCTCGGCGTCGACCGTCCTGCCCGGCAGCACCTGCACGACCGCCTCGACGCGCTCGCCCCACCGGTCGTCGGGCAGCCCGACGACGGCGCAGTCCTGGACGTCCGGGTGCTGCATGAGGGCCTGCTCGACCTCGGTGGAGTAGACGTTGAAGCCGCCGCTGATGATCATGTCCTTGGCCCGGTCGACGATGTGCAGGAAGCCCTCGTCATCGAGGTAGCCGATGTCGCCGGTGTGGTGCCAGCCGAAGCGGGACGCCTCGGCCGTCGCCTCGGGGTTCTTGTAGTAGCCCGGCATGACGAGTGAGGACCGCACCACGATCTCGCCCCGATCTCCTTGGGGCACAAGGCCTCCCAGAGGGTCCATGATGCCGACCGTGACGAGGGGCGACGGTCGGCCCGCTGACGACAGGCGCTCGACCGCCACCGAGCCGTCGGCCCGGAAGTGGTCGGCCGGCGGCATCATCGAGATCATCATCGGCGCTTCCGTCTGCCCGAAGATCTGGGCCATGGGGCCGATCCGCCGCAGGGCCTCCTCGAGCCGCGACACCGACATCGGCGCGGCGCCGTACCAGAAGCACTGCAACGCGGAGAGATCCGTCGAGTCGAGGGCCTCGTGGCCCAGCACCATGTAGATCAGGGTGGGCGGCAGGAACGTGTGCGTCACGCGGTGGTCCTCGACGAGACGGAGGAACCCGCCGACGTCCGGCGTCCGCATGATGACGATCTCGCCGCCGAGGCAGAGGACCGGGAAGCAGAGAACCCCTGCGGCATGCGTGAGCGGCGCCAGCGCGAGATAGACAGGACGCCCCTCGAAGGGGTAGCCCATCAGCGTCAGCGCGGTCATCGTCTCGAGGTTCGTGCCGGTGAGCATGACGCCCTTGGGCCGGCCCGTCGTGCCTCCGGTGCCGACGATCATGGCGAGGTCGTCGACGGCCGCGAGGTCGGGCCCCTCCGGGGTGTCGGCGCCGCCCCCGGACAGGAACGCCTCCCAGGTGATCGCCCCGGACACCTCCGCACCGACGTCGGCGTCGAGGCACACCCACGTGTGCACCCGCGGCAGCTCGTCGCGGATGCGTGCGACGAGCCCGCTGAAGGCACGCTGGAAGATGAGCACCGAGCAGTCGGACAGCTCGAGCAGGTCGCGGTTCTCCGCAGCCTCGTTGCGGGGGTTGATCGGGCACCACACGCCGCCCGCGCGGCTGATCCCGAAGACGCACGAGAACGCGACGGGATCGTTGGCGGAGAGGACGGCGACCTTGTCACCGGGCCGGACACCCCGGCTCGCCAGTGCGGAGGCCACGCGGAACGACAGGGCCCGCACGGCGGCATACGTCATCGACTGCCCGTCGGTCGTGAGGCAGGGGGCGGCGGGGTCGAGCGAGGCGCCCTTGTCGAGGTAGTCGACGATCCGCACGGCGCGGCGCTCAGCGCTCGTGCGTGCCGGCGCCGGGGGCATCGGGCGCATGGGCCACCGCGCTCACATCCCCATGCCGCCGTCGACGGGCAGGCCCACCCCGGTGATGAACTTCGCGGCGTCGGAGGAGAGGAAGACGACGGCGTCTGCCATGTCGTCGACCTGCCCGAGCCGGCCCGCCGGGGTGAGGCCCACGACGGCCTCCACCGCAGCCTCGGGGGAGGGAAAGAGACCGAGCTCGGCCACGTCGTTGGCGAGGCCCGCACCCATGGCGGTCGGCACGAGGCCGGGGTAGATGCAGTTGACGCGCACGCCGAAGCCGAGCTTGCCGGACTCCATCGCGGCGACGCGCGTGAGGCGGTCGACGGCCGACTTCGTCGCGGAGTAGACCGCGATCCCGGGGAAGGCGATCGTCGCGGCCACCGAGGCGACGTTGACGATGCTGCCGCCCCTGCCGGCCGCGCCGCCGGGACGCATGGCCCGCAGCCCGTGCTTGATGCCGAGCGTCGTGCCGAGGATGTTGACGTCGAGCATGCGGCGGACGTCGGCCGGGTCAACCTCGCTGATGAGGCTCGTCACCTCGATGCCGGCGTTGTTGACGAGGATGTCGAGGCCGCCGAGGCGCTCGACCGTGTCGTTCACCGCGGCCGTCCACGAGTCCTCGTCGGTCACGTCGAGCCGCACGAACCCGTGCTCGTCACCGAGAGCGCTCGCAGTCTGCGCGCCGGACTCCTGCACGTCGGCGACCATGACGCGTGCGCCCGCCGCGGCCAGCGCGCCGGCCATGCCCTCTCCGAGCCCCTGGGCTGCTCCGGTGACGAGGGCGACGCGCCCGGTGAGGTCGATGGACGTCATGGCGGCTCCTTTGCCGGCGGGTCACGGCGCGTCGGCGCCGCTCTGGGAGCACAGTGCTGCAGGGTCTTGACAGTTGTCAAGAGATTCCTTGACAGTTGTCAAGGTCGGTAGTCGGGGTGGGCGTCGCGTGCCCCGAGGGCCCCCGAGACGCCCGCAACGACGACGAGGACGGTGAGTCAGGCGTGAGCCACGCGACGCAGGAGGCGGCGTCTGCGACGGGCCGCTTCGAGCGGGCCGGCATCGACAAGTTCGAGGCACGGCGCGCCGAGCTCGCCGACGCGGCGCTCGCCACGCTCGGCGAGCTCGGCCTCGCCCGGACGAGCCTGCGCGAGATCGCCCAGAAGACGGACTTCTCCCACGGCGTCCTGCACTACTACTTCCGTGACAAGGTCGAGCTCATCACCTACTGCGTGCGCCGCTACAAGGAGCACTGCGTCACCCGCTACGACGCGATCGTCGCCGAATCCCCTGACGCCGCAACGCTGTCCGAGCGGTTTGCAGACGCGCTCGTCGCAACCCTCCTCGACGACACGGCGATGCACCGCCTCTGGTACGACCTGCGCACCCAGGCGATGTTCGACGGCGCGCTGCTGCCCACCGTCGTCGACCTCGACCGCCAGCTCGAGGACATGATCTGGCGCGTCGTCTCGCAGCACGCCGAGCTCGCTGCGAGCGACGTCGCGCTCTCCCGAGCGGGGGTGTATGCCGTGTTCGACGGACTCTTCGAGGGCTCGCTCCAGCGCCACCTCGCCGGCGACACCGCCGCGACCGGACGCCTCCGCACCGACGCCGTCGTGCTCCTCACGCGCCTGATGGCAGAGCCGTCCTCCTGAGGAGGGCCCCCGTCAGGGGGCCTCGCCGGAGCCGAGGGTCTGCCACGCCCGTCTGATGTGGTCCTCGATGAGGCGTGCGGCGTCATCGGCCTGGCCGTCGGTGATGGCGGCGTAGATCGCCTCGTGGTCGTGGCGGAGCTCGTCGATGACCCCCTCCCAGGCGTCGATGCGGCGGAAGCGGTCGAGGATGGGCAGGCGCATCGACTCGCGGATCGCCGCCGTCAGATCGGCCGCCAGCAGGTTCCCGGCGGACGCGGCGATGGCCACGTGGAAGGCCGTGTCGGCGTCGTTGAACTCCTCACGCTCGATCCCGGGCTGTGCCATGTGGTCGAGCAGCTGCTGCATACCGGCGACGTCGTCTGGCGAGGCGTGCCGCGCGGCCAGCCGGGCGCTCAGGCGCTCGAGGCTGATGCGCACCTCGACGACGTCGGGCAGGGGGAAGTTCGCGAGGGCCACGTGCAGGCGCAGGAGCCGGGTCAGTGCATGTGCCGGCACGGCGGTCACGGTCGTGCCCGCGGCGGCTCCGGCGCCCACCGCCGACCGGACGACACCCTGCGCCTGGAGCGTGCGCACCGCCTCGCGCACCGCGGCCCGGCTGACCTGCAGGGTCTTCGCGAGCTCGCGCTCCGGGGGGAGGTGGTCGCCGACCCGGAGCTCGCCGCCGAGGATCCGGTCGTCGACCCACCGCAGGACGCGTTCGAACGCCTGCCCCGCGGGCGCAGCCGGTTCGCGGGCCCCCCCGGCCTCCCCGGCCTCCCCGGCCTCCCCGGCCTCGGGGACGTCGCGAGCCTCGCCGGGCTCGGCGGCCTCGACTGTGTGGCCGGCCTCGACGGGTTCCCGGGACTTCTTCTTCGTCACGACGGGAGCATGCCATCCCCGGGAGGCCGCGAGGCGCGAAATGGTCAGACCACCACGAACGAACAGTGGTCAGACCACTTGACGACGCAGAGACGCCACCCCTACCTTGAGCAGGCGCCTAGTGGTCAGACCACTAATCCGAGCCCGACGACGTGCCACCGGAGGAACCCGTGACGTACCTGATGCCAAGCACCTTCCAACCTGACATCTCGCCCATCGCCGACAACCTGGCCCTCTCGGCCGTCGTGGCGCTGCTCCCGCTCCTCACCGTCTTCCTCACCCTCGGGGTGCTGCGCTGGAAGGCGCACTGGGCCGGCCTCACCGCCGTCGCCGTCGCCGTCGTCGTGGCGAGCCTCTTCTTCGGGATGCCGCTGCACCTCGCCGTCCTGTCGGCCACGGAGGGGGCCGCCTTCGGGCTCTACCCGATCATGTGGATCGTCTTCACCGCGATCGTGCTCTACCAGGTCACCGTGAGGTCGGGTCACTTCGAGGACCTCCGGGCGACCTTCCACCTCATCTCGGACGACCCGCGCATCCAGGCGATCATCATCGCGTTCTGCTTCGGCGGGTTGCTCGAGGCGCTTGCGGGCTTCGGCGCCCCCGTCGCCATCACGGGCGTCATGCTCATGGCCGTCGGCTTCTCGCCGCTGCGGGCCGCGGCGATCGTGCTGCTGGCCAACACCGCTCCGGTCGCCTTCGGCGCGATCGGCACCCCGATCATCACGGCGGGGGCGCTGACGAAGATCCCCTACACCGAGATCGGCGCCTACGTCGGACACCAGACGCCCATCATCGCCGTCTTCGTGCCGCTGCTGCTCGTGCTCATGGCCGACGGCCGGCGCGGCGTGCGCGAGGTGTGGCCGCTGGCCGTCGTCGTCGGCGTCACCTTCGCGGTGGCCCAGTGGTTCTCCGCCACCTACCTCTCCGTCGAGCTCACCGACATTATCGCCTCGCTCGCCGGCCTCGCCGCCGCCGTGCTCTTCCTGCGGGTGTGGCAGCCCTCCGGCCGCGAGGCCGCCCTCGAGTCGCTCGCCGTCGAGCGGGAGCGGGACCGGATCCTCGTCGCCGCCGGGCCTGCAGGAGCCGGCGTCCGCAGCGACCACAGCGAGCCGGAGGGCGAGGCCGTGCTCGCCGCCGAGCACGACCACGCGCTGTCCCTCACCGAGCTCGACGCTCGCGCACGCTCGCTCACCCCAAGGCGCATCGCCACCGCGCTCTTTCCCTACCTGCTCGTCATCGCCGTCTTCGCCGTCGCCAAGCTCGTGCCTGCCGTCAAGGACTGGCTCGCATCCACCGACGTCAAGATCGCCTGGCCGGGGCTCGCCGGCGAGGTGCTCACCCACGCGGGTCAGGTCAGCAAGTCGGCGACCTACACCTTCCCGTGGCTCAGCTCGCCCGGCACGATGTTGCTCATCTGCTCCATCATCACTGCCCTCGTCCTCGGCGTCGGGTTCGGCGGATGGTTCAAGGAGGTGGTCGCGACGGCGGTCAAGATGCGCTTCGCGTTCCTCACCGTGGCCTGCGTGCTCGCCCTCGCCTACGTCATGAACCTCTCGGGCCAGACGATCACGATCGGCACCTGGATCGCCGGCGCCGGCGCCTTCTTCGCCTACCTCAGCCCCATCCTGGGCTGGATCGGCACCGCGGTGACAGGATCCGACACGAGTGCCAACGCCCTGTTCGCCACCCTGCAGCAGACGGCGGGGAAGACTGCTGGCATCGACCCCACGTTGCTCGTGGCGGCAAACACGTCCGGAGGAGTGGTCGGCAAGATGATCAGCCCGCAGAACCTCACCATCGCCGCAACCGCCGTGGGCCTGCTGGGGCGGGAGTCCGACATCTTCCGCAAGGTCGTGCCATGGAGCATCGGGCTGCTCGTCGCGATGTGCCTGCTCGTGGGGCTCCAGTCCTCGGTCCTCGCCTGGATGCTGCCGTGAGCCCCGCATCGCGCGGCGACGGCCCCCGCGTCGCCCTGTTCGCGACGTGCTTCAACGACACGATGTGGCCCGGCACGCCCAAGGCGACCGTCCGGCTGCTCGAGCGCCTCGGGTGCCGCGTGGAGTTCCCCCTCCAGCAGACCTGCTGCGGGCAGATGCTCACCAACACGGGGTATGCCGCCGAGGCCGTCCCGCTCGTCCGCCGCTTCGTCGAGGTGTTCGGTGACTACGACCACGTCGTCGCCCCGTCGGGCTCGTGCGTGGGCTCCGTCCGCGAGCAGCACCCGATGATCGCCAAGGACGACGCGGTGCTGAGCAGCCGGGTGGCCGAGGTCGCCCCGCGGGTCCTCGAGCTCTCGGAGTTCCTCGTCGACGTCCTGGGGGTCACCGACGTCGGCGCCTACTTCCCGCACCGCGTGACCTACCACCCGACCTGCCACTCCCTGAGGATGATCCGCGTCGCCGACCGGCCGCTCCAGCTGCTGCGCGCGGTCCGTGGCATCGACCTCGTCGAGCTGGCAGGTGCGGAGGAGTGCTGCGGCTTCGGCGGCACCTTCGCCATGAAGAATGCCGACGTCTCCATCGCCATGGGCTCCGACAAGGCCCGCAACGTCCTCGACACCGGCGCCGAGGTGCTCGTCGCGGGCGACAACTCCTGTCTCGCCCACATCGGCGGGATCCTCGGGCGGCAACGCTCCGGGGTGCGCACCATGCACCTCGCCGAGATCCTCGCCTCGACCGAGGAGCACCCGGCATGAGCCCCGACCCCGCCCACGACCGCACTGTCGGCAGGGGGGCCGGCCAGGCGGCATACCCCCCGGTGCAGGTGACGTCACCGACCTTCGTCGGGATGCCGAAGTTCCCAAAGGCCGCTCGCGCCGAGCTGGCCAACGCGCAACAGCGCCGCAACCTGCGCCACGCGACCCACACCATCCGTGACAAGCGCGCGCACGTCGTCGCCGAGGTCGACGACTGGGAAGCCTTGCGTGTCAAGGGAGCCGATGCCAAGGACGAGGCGCTGACCCACCTGGCCGACTACCTCGAGCGTCTCGAGGAGAGCCTCACCGCCAACGGGGCCGTCGTCCACTGGGCGCGCGACGCAGCCGAGGCGAACCGGATCGTCGTCGACATCGTGCGGGCCAAGGAGGTCGACGAGGTCGTCAAGGTCAAGTCGATGGTCACGCAGGAGATCGAGCTCAACGAAGCGCTGGAGGCCGCGGGCGTCAGCGCGTGGGAGACCGACCTCGCCGAGCTCATCGTGCAGCTCGGTCACGACCGGCCGAGCCACATCCTCGTGCCGGCGATCCACCGCAACCGCAAGGAGATTCGCGACATCTTCCTGCGCGAGATGGGCGCAGTCGGACGGCCGGCACCCGACGACCTCACGGACGACCCGGCGCGCCTCGCGGAGGCGGCTCGTCTGCACCTGCGGGAGAAGTTCCTCCGGGCCAAGGTCGGCATCTCCGGCGCCAACTTCGCCGTCGCGGACTCGGGCACGCTCGTCGTCGTCGAGTCCGAGGGCAACGGGCGGATGTGCCTCACCCTGCCCGAGACGCTCATCTCCGTCGTTGGCATAGAGAAGGTCCTGCCGACATGGGACGACCTGACGACGATGCTCCAGCTGCTGCCGCGGTCGAGCACCGGCGAGCGGATGAACCCCTACACGACGATGTGGACCGGGGTGCACGAGGGCGACGGGCCGCAGGAGGTGCACGTCGTCCTGCTCGACAACGGGCGAAGCCACGTGCTCGCGGATCGCGTTGGGCGACAAGCGCTTCGGTGCATCCGGTGCTCGGCGTGCCTCAACGTGTGCCCGGTCTACGAGCGAACCGGTGGCCACGCCTACGGCTCGGTCTATCCCGGGCCCATCGGCGCGGTCCTCAACCCGCAGCTGCGGGGCACGACGTCCGACATCGACCGCTCCCTGCCCTATGCCTCCAGCCTCTGCGGCGCCTGCTTCGACGCCTGCCCCGTCCGGATCAACATCCCCGAGTTGCTCGTCGAGCTGCGAGGCAAGGTCGTCGAGGAGTCCGGCCCGACCCCGGAGTCCACCGCCATGAAGGCCGCGGCGTGGGTCCTGTCCGACCCTCGACGGCTCGCCACCGCGCAGAAGGCGGCGACGATAGCCGGGCGGCTCGCGGGTGGCCGCACCATCCGCTCGGTCCCGGGTCTGGGCGCCTGGACGAATGCGCGTGACCTGCCTACCCCTCCGAGAGAGACCTTCCGGCAGTGGTGGGTCCGCGAGCACGGGAACGAGGACGCCTGATGTCCGCTCGAGACGAGATCCTGGCGCGGGTCCGTGACGCCGTGGCCGACGTGACGACGCCACCCCGCGCGGCCGAGACGCCGACGACGGAAGGTGCCGGCGCAGCCGGACCGGCAGCCGGACCGGCAGCCGGACCGGCGCGCGACGCGACGCTCGAGCTCTTCGCAGAGAACGTCGCCGACTACCGGGCCACCGTCCTGCGCGCGACAGGGGAGGAGGTGCCCGCCGTCCTCGCCGACGTCCTCGCGGGGCTCGAGTGCCGGTCGCTCGTCGTGCCGAGCGGTCTCGACCCGTCGTGGCTGAGCCGGCTCCCCGACGCGGTCGTCAGGGTGCCGGAGTCCGAGGCGACGAGCCACGGGCAGCTCGACGACGTCGACGCCGTGGTCACGACCGCGACGGTCGGGATCGCCGTCACCGGGACCATCGTGCTCGACCACGCTGCCGGCCAGGGCAGGCGTGAGCTCACCCTGGTTCCCGACATCCACGTGTGCGTCGTCGCCGACCGAGACGTCGTCCCCCACGTCTCCGACGCCGTGACGCGGCTGCGTCCGAGCCCGGGCAGTGCCCGACCGCTGACGTGGATCAGCGGGCCGAGCGCCACGAGCGACATCGAGCTCCAGCGCGTCGAGGGCGTGCACGGGCCGCGCACCCTCGTGGTCGTGCTCGTCTCCGAACCGACGTCAAAGGAGGGTCCCGGCGACGCAGTGCCCACCCGTGGTGGTGGACACTGACGCCATGAACGGTGTCGATGCGGCCTCCGGTCCTCAGCCCGACGGGCCGGCGGGGGGAGACGGCGTCACGCCCGTCTTCTTCCTCGCCGGGGGCACTGGGATCTCGGCCGAGACGCTCGGCAACCTCATGCTCGCGCAGTTCCCCAGCCTGCGGTTCCGGCGGCGCAAGATCCCGTTCATCACGACCGTCCAGCAGGCGCGCGACGTCGTGGCGCTGCTCGACGCCACGATGACCGACTCGGTCACGACGCTCGTCTTCTCGACGGTCTCCGACGAGGTGATCCGTCGGGAGCTGCAACGGACCACGTGCGCCTTCATCGACCTCTTCGGGTCGCACCTCGACACCGTCGAGCGGGTGCTGCACACCAACGCGACCCACAACGCCGCGGCGTTGCACGGGGTCGGTGACGCCCGCCGCTACGAAGCCCGGATGAAGGCGATCGAGTTCGCCATGGAGCACGACGACGGCGCCAGCCTGCGCAACCTCGAGCAGGCCGACCTCGTGCTCGTCGCGCCGTCCCGGTGCGGCAAGACGCCCACCTCGATGTACCTCGCCCTCCAGCACGGTCTCAAGGTGGCGAACTACCCCCTCGTCGAGGAGGACTTCGAGTCCGGGGACCTGCCCCGGCCACTGCGGCGCATCGGTGACAAGTGCTTCGGCCTGCTCTCGACCGCCGCCCGGCTCAGCCAGGTCCGGGGGGAGCGGCGACCGGGGTCGGTCTATGCCAGCCTGGCGCAGTGCAGCTTCGAGCTGCGTCGCGCCGAGGCGCTCTACCGGGCGCACCGCATCCCCTCGATCAACTCCGCCGCCATGTCCGTGGAGGAGATGGCAGCCGTCATCATGCAGAGCAGCCGTCTGCCCAACCTCGGCTGACCGCCGAACCGACGAAAGGAACGCCGTGAACGGCAACCAGACCGGCAACGTCGCCGGAGACCCGCACGCCAACATCGCCTGGTTCGCAGACCTGGGCCTGCACGACGTCGAGCGCGTGGGCGGCAAGAACGCCTCGCTCGGCGAGATGGTCCAGCACCTGTCGAAGGCCGGGGTGCGGGTGCCCGACGGCTTCGCGACCACCGCCGACGCCTACCGGCGCTTCCTCGCGCACGAGGGTCTCGCAGACCGCATCAACGCGGTCCTCTCCGACCTCGATGTCGAGGACACCCGGGCACTCGCCTCCGCCGGCGGCGAGATCCGTGAGTGGGTCGAGCGGCAGCCGTTTCCCGCCGACCTCGAGAGCGACATCCGCACGGCATACGACCGGCTCGTCGGCGAGAGCGGCGGGGAGGTGAGCTGGGCCGTGCGCTCGAGCGCGACCGCCGAGGACCTGCCCGACGCCAGCTTCGCGGGCCAGCAGGAGACCTTCCTCAACGTCCGCGGCATCGACAACGTGCTGCACGCGATCCGCCTCGTGTTCGCCTCGCTCTACAACGACCGCGCGATCGCCTACCGCGTGCACAGCGACTTCGACCACTCCGTCGTGGCGCTGTCGGCCGGCGTGCAGCGGATGGTCCGCTCCGACATCGGGGCCTCCGGGGTCATGTTCACGATGGACACCGAGTCCGGCTTCCGTGACGCGGTCTTCGTCACGAGCAGCTACGGCCTCGGCGAGGCGGTCGTGCAGGGCGCCGTCAACCCCGACGAGTTCTACGTCTACAAGCCGGCCCTTCGGGCCGGTCGGCCGGCGATCCTCAAGCGGGGCGTCGGCGGCAAGGCGACGAAGATGGTCTACACCTCCGACGCGAGCGTCGGTCGCACCATCGAGTTCGTGCCGGTGCCTGAGGAGCAGCGGCCGCTGCTGTCGCTCACCGACGCCGAGGTGACCGAGCTCGCGCAGCACGCGCTGCGCATCGAGGAGCACTACGGCCGCCCCATGGACATCGAGTGGGGCAAGGACGGCGTCGACGGCGGCCTCTACATCCTCCAGGCCCGCCCCGAGACGGTCCAGTCGCGCCAGACCGGCTCGACCCTGCGCCGCTTCCGGATGGAGGAGCGCGGGCCCGTGGTCGTCGAGGGCCGCGCCATCGGGCAGAAGATCGGCGCCGGAGCCGTGCGGGTGCTGAGCTCCATCGAGGCGATGCACGACTTCCAGGCCGGCGAGGTGCTCGTCGCCGACATGACCGACCCCGACTGGGAGCCGATCATGAAGCGGGCGAGCGCCATCGTCACCAACCGCGGCGGGCGCACCTGCCACGCGGCGATCATCGCCCGCGAGCTCGGCATCCCGGCCGTCGTCGGCACGGGCTCGGCCACGACGGCCGTCACCGACGGGCAGGAGGTCACGGTCTCGTGCGCCGAGGGCGACACGGGCTTCGTCTACGAGGGGCTGCGCGACTTCACGGTCACCGAGACGGCGCTCGACGAGATGCCCGAGGTGCCGGTCAAGATCATGATGAACGTCGGCACGCCTGAGCAGGCCTTCGAGTTCTCCCGGCTGCCCAACCGCGGCGTCGGGCTCGCCCGGCTGGAGTTCATCATCAACCGGCAGATCGGCATCCACCCGAGGGCGCTGCTCGAGCTCGACGACCAGGAGCCCGGCATCAAGGCCGAGATCACGGCGCTGATCTCGGCGTATGCCGGCCCGCGGGAGTTCTTCGTGCAGCGCGTCGCCGAGGGCGTCGCCACCATCGCGGCTGCGTTCGCTCCGGAGCCCGTCATCGTGCGCATGTCCGACTTCAAGTCGAACGAGTATGCGGGGCTGCTCGGTGGGGAGCGCTACGAGCCGCACGAGGAGAACCCGATGATCGGCTACCGCGGTGCCGCGCGCTACCTCTCGGCCGACTTCGCGGAGTGCTTCGCGATGGAGTGCGAGGCCCTGACGTACGTCCGTGACGACATGGGCCTGACCAACGTCAAGATCATGATCCCCTTCGTGCGCACCGTCGCCGAGGCCGAGGGCGTCATCGAGCTGCTGGGGCAGCACGGGCTGCGCCGCGGCGAGAACGACCTTCAGGTCGTCATGATGTGCGAGGTGCCCTCGAATGCCGTCAACGCCGACGCCTTCCTCGACCACTTCGACGGCTTCTCCATCGGGTCCAACGACATGACCCAGCTGACGCTCGGCCTCGACCGGGACTCCTCGCTCGTCGCCGGCTCCTTCGACGAGCGTGACCCCGCGGTCAAGAAGATGCTCTCGATGGCCATCACCGCCTGTCGCGAGCGCGGCAAGTACGTCGGCATCTGCGGTCAGGGCCCGTCCGACCACCCCGACCTCGCCGAGTGGCTGCTCGACCAGGGCATCGAGTCGATGTCGCTCAACCCCGACACCGTCGTCGAGACGTGGATGCGCCTCGCGAAGCGCTCGCAGTAGCAGACGCGACGCGTCGTCTCCGGCCCGCGGCTACAGGCCTGTCTGGGCCTGCACCCGGCCGGAGGCGACGGCGTCGACGAGGGCCTGGTAGTCGAGCTCGTTCTGGTCGGCGTACGCGGCGGAGAAGTCCGCGATCGCCTTGTCGAAGGCCTCGCTCGTGCCGAGGTAGGACGCGATGGCGATGCGGTCGCCCGAGCGGGCGTGGGCGCGCGCGAGCGTCGCCCCACAGAGCCGGGCGTAGGCCGACATGACGCGCGCGCTCATCGTGTCGACGTCGGCGGAGCCCTTCCAGTCGCGCAGCTGGCGGATGTAGAAGTCACGCTGCAGCTCGTCGAGCCCGGTGACACGTTGCCAGCCGAGGAAGATGTCGCTGACTGCCTGCATGAGCCGCTGGCCGGCGACGACGCGCTGGCCGCTGTTGGCGTACTTGCTCTTGCCGACGAAGCGCTCGAGGACCGACTCCTGGGCCTCCTTGGCCTGCAGGAGGAGCGGGTCCTCCTCGTCCCGGCCGAGCAGCAGCAGGATCCAGGCCCGGGTGCCCACGCTGCCGACCCCGACGACCTTGCGGGCCGAGTGCACGTAGCGGTAGCTCTCGAGCAGCTCCCGTCGATCCGTCTCGAGCGTGCGGCGGTAGGAGCGGATGAGCGCGTGGAGCTCGCCGTTGATGTCGTCGCGTGCTGACCCCGCTGGGACCAGCTCCTCGATCGGGACGACGAGAGGCGGGTCCGACACGAGGCGACGGTGCCCATCGACCTCGTGGGTCAGCTTGGTGTAGGCCTGCATGCTGTCGCGGGTGCGCGCCTTGGCGATGTTGGCCTGGGTGCGGGCCTGCTGCTTCTTCGTGATGGAGCTCTTCAGCTCCTCGAAGACCGTCTCGACGTCGATGTGGGCATACCAGACGTCGAGCGTGCGCTGGCCCGCGAACTGCTGCATGCGCTCGCGGTACTCGGCGACGCCGCCACTGACGATGGCCCGCCGCTCGGCCGGGGCGAAACCCCGGTCGCGGCCGGCGATCTCGAAGCTGGCTGCGAGCCGCTTGACGTCCCACTCCCACGGGCCCGGCAACGTCTCGTCGAAGTCGTTGATGTCGAAGACGAGCCGCCGCTCCGGTGAGCCGAACATGCCGAAGTTCGACAGGTGGGCGTCACCGCAGAGCTGGGTGTTGAGGCCCGACCTCGGCGTCGCCGCGAGGTCGCTGGCCATGATGAGGGCCGCGCCCCGGTAGAAGGTGAACGGCGAGACCATCATCCGGCCGTAGCGGATGGGGACGAGCTCGGGCACCCTCGAGGCGGCCTGCGACTCCAGCAGGTCGACGGGGTCGGGACGATCCGTCGCCGGGCGCCAGGTCCCGTGGCCGCGGCGTGGCGTCTCGTTGCGCGCCGCCTTGCCTCGCGCCATGCGCTCCTCCGGTGTGAGGTGCGCGATCGGCGTCGCCGCGGCGCCTCGTGCCTTGGGGGCCGTCGGGGCTTGCGTCCGAGCCTTCCGGTCAACGCTCACGAGTCTCTCCCATGGTCGGGCTGCGTTCGTCGCAGCGCACCTCGCATCCGTCCGTCGAGCGTCCCAGACGCGCCGCGCGGAGGTATCACCTTCCGAGGATGAAGCGTGTGCGACCTGCGCCCACTCGGGCACGTCTGCGGGAGACCACTGAGACCGTCACGGGGCACATCGGCCAGGGCGACTCGAGTGGCGGCGTCGACGTCTCGGTCAGCCGGTGAAGGGCCAGACGACGGGGATGACGACGACTGCGACGACGAGCCACAGCAGCATGACCGGGAGCCCGAGACGCCAGTAGTCCGAGAAGCGGTAACCACCCGGCCCCATGACCATCATGTTGGCCGGGGTGGCGATCGGGGTGAGCAGGGCGCCGGCGCCGGCCACGGCGATGAGCATGAGGACCGGCAGCACCGAGACGCCGGTCTCCTGTGCCGCGGCGACCGCGATCGGCACGACGATGAGCACGGTCGCCGTGTTGCTGACGACCTGACCGAGCACGGCCGTCAGGGCGAAGAGGGCGACGAGCAGCAGGTAGGGCCGGCCCGCCCCGACGACGTCGACGAGGCCCCCGGCGACGACGTCCGCGGCGCCGCTCGTCTGGATCGCCGTGGAGAGCGGGATGAGACCACCGATGAGCACGACGGTCTGCCAGGAGACCGCGCGGTAGGCCTGGTTGACGGTGACGACCCGCAGCAGCACCATCGCCGTCGCTGCGGCCAGGCCGGCGATGGCGGGCGGCACGATCGCAAAGGCGAGCAGCACGACCATCGCGATGAGCACGGCGATCGCGAAACCCGAGCGCCTGCCGAGCGGAACGGCTTGCCGCCGAACGAGATCGGGGGAGTCGACCATGAGCACGTCCCTGTCGTGCACGAGCTCGTCGATGGAGGGCCACGTCCCGTGCAGCAGCAGGCTGTCGCCCGCGGCCAGTTCCACCGGGCGCGGGCCGACGTCGTGGCCGAGGCGACGGATGCCGAGGATGACGAGCTCGGAGCTGCGCTGCTGTCCGGGAAAGGCGATCTCGCCGACGAGGGGCGAGCGTGGTGGCACGACGACCTCGCTCACCCCCACGTCGCGGGTGACGAGCTCACCGTCGGCCGTCGTGATCGGCTTCATCTCGACGACGAGCACCTCCTCGACGATGAGGCGGCTCACCTGCGCCGGGTCACCGGTGACGACGAGCACGTCGCCCGCCTCGACGACGTGCTCGTCCGAGAAGGTGTGCCCCCCGCCGCTCTGCAGGCCGATGAAAGTCAGCCCGGGGTATGCCGCGAGGTCGAGGTGCGCGGTCGCCGTGCCCTCGAGCGTGGAGCCCGGTCTCACGCGCAGACGGTAGAAGCCGTCGTGCAGCTCGTAGTGCTCGGCGAGCTGGCCGGCGTGGCGGCTGAGGTCGCGCGGTGCGCTGGACGACTGCCGCACCGGCAGCACCCGGGGTCCGAGGAGGACGCCGAGCAGGATGGTGCCGATGACGAGCGGCACGCCGATGACGGCATACGCGAAGAAGCCGAACGCGCCGGCGCCGGCGTCCTGCGCAGCCTCCGAGACGATGACGTTGACGGGGCTGCCGGTGAGGGCGAGGAGCGAGCCGGCGCTGCCCGCGAAGGCCATCGGCATGAGCATGCGTGAGGGTGGCGCGCCGATCTTCAGCGCGAGGACGAGCACCATCGGCAGGAGGGCCGCGACCGAGCCGTTGAGCGTGATGACGGCCGTGAGGACGGCGCAGAGTCCGAGCACCGCGACGAGCACACGCGTCGGCGCATCACCGACGACCGCGATGAGGCGCTGCCCGGCCCACGTCGTGACGCCCGTCGAGTCGAGGGCCTCGCTGACGATGAAGAGCGAGGCGATGAAGACGACGACGGGGTCGCCGAAGCCGGAGAGCGCGGTGTTCGCGTCGACGAGGCCCGTGACGTAGAGGGCGAGGGCGGTGAGGACGGCGACGACCCCGACGGGGAGGCGGTTCCAGATGAAGAGCACGATCGTCGCGGCGAGGACGAGCAGGCTCGTCGTCGACGGACTCACGCGCACGCCCCTCGAGGCCCTGAGGGACTGCCCATTCGTGTCACGCCTCCCGGAATGCGGCGACCGGGCGGCCCCGGTCGTGGTGAACCTAGCCCGAGCCTAGGAGACCTGCTTCACCCCCTACGGGTGACGGCAGCCGGTGCGGCATGACCGACGCTGGCCGTGGTGGGTCGCTCGACGAGCGAGCTGCCGCTCGACGTCGCTCGGAGGGCCGGGCGCCAGCATCGGAGGAGACGCCATGAGCACGCCAGCAGCCCGGTCCGCAGACCCGGTCCCGTCAGCCAGCCTCGAGATCGAGGTCACGACCTCGGCGTCCCTGCCGACGCCTGACCGGGCCCGCGCCGTCGCCGTCCCCGTGGCGAGCGACGGGGAGGTACCGGCGGATCTCGGCTTCGACCGAGCTGCTCTCGAGGCCGCCGGCTTCCGCGCCGACCGGGGGACCACGCTCGTCGTGCCGTCCGCCGAGGGCCGGGCACTCGTGGCCGTCGGCATCGGCGCCGCCGCGAGCGTCGACGCCGCGACGGTCCGCGACCTCGCTGCCGACTTCGCCCGGGCCGTGCCTCACCAGAAGCGCCTGGCCGTCGAGCTCCCAGCCGGCGAGACAGGGCTGACGGCCGCTGAGTTCGCGACCGCTGTGGTGGAGGGCGTCCTGCTCGCCCGCTGGCGCTTCGTCATCGGCAAGGGCAGCGACGAACCGACCCTCGAGTCCCTCGTCATCGTCGCCCCCGATGCCGCCGCCGACGACGTGCGCGCGGGCATCGAGCGTGGGCGGGTGCTCGCGTACGCCGCGATGCTCGGTCGCGACCTCGCCAACTGTCCCGCCGCGATCCTCAGCGCCGCGCGCATGGCGCAGGTGGCCGAGGAGGTCGGCCGGCGGAGCGGTCTCGAGGTCGAGGTCTACGGCAAGGACGAGCTCATCGAGATGGGCTGCGGAGGCCTGCTCGGGGTCAACATGGGCAGCGTCGACGAGCCGCGCATGGTCGTCCTGCGCTACGTGCCGGAGTCGCCGACCGGGCACCTGGCCCTCGTCGGCAAGGGCATCATGTATGACAGCGGCGGCATCAGCCTCAAGCCGAGCGACGACTCGCACGCCCAGATGAAGAACGACATGACGGGTGCGGCCACCGTGCTCGCGGCGATGACGGCCCTGCGCGACGTCGGCTGTCGCACCGAGGTGACCGGCTACCTCATGTGCACCGACAACATGCCCTCCGGTTCGGCCATGAAGCTCGGTGACATCCTCACGATGCGTGGCGGCACGACGGTCGAGGTGCTCAACACCGACGCCGAGGGGCGCCTCGTCATGGCCGACGCCCTCGTGCTGGCGGTGGAGCGGGGGGTCGACGCCATCGTCGACATCGCGACCCTCACCGGTGCCTGCCTGCGCACCTTCGGCGTCGACGTCGCCGGTCTCATGGCCAACGACGACGGGCTCGCCGACCAGGTCCGCCGTGCGGGTGCCGTCGTCGACGAGCCGGTGTGGCCGCTGCCGCTGCACCGCCCCTACCGTGCCCAGCTCGACTCGCCGGTGGCCGACATGACCAACATGGGCGGGCCGAATGCCGGGTCGATCACCGCGGCGCTCTTCCTCGCGGAGTTCGTCGGCGACACCCCCTGGGCACACGTCGACATCGCCGGCACGGCCCAGCTGCCCGCCGCACGCGGCTGGCGAAACAAGGGTGCGACCGGCTTCGGCACCCGGCTGCTCGTCGAGCTGGCCTGCACCTTCACGGTGCCGGGACGCGACTGAGGAGTCGCCACCACGGGGCAGAGCGCTGACGCGACCGGCAACGCCAACCCAGACGGACTGCTCTCTCGATCACTGAGTCGATCGAGAGAGCAGTTCGTCGGGTGCGCAGGGACCGGACTGCAAACGATGGGCGGGCTGGTCAGCGAGCGTCGCGCTTGGCCTGCCGACGGGCGCCGGCGGACTGGGAGCTCGCGTCGCGCTTCTTGCCGCCCGTCGTCTTCGTCGCGCGCCGGCGCGTCGACGCCGCGGCGGTGCCGGTGCCACTCGACGCTGCGCCCGACGTGTCGGGCCCGGTGCCGGCCTTGACCGCTGCGGCCGCGGCGAGGCGCTCGGCCTTGAGCTCGGCGGCTGCGGCCCGGGCGACGACGTCGATGCGCTTGCTGACCCGGGCCAGCGCGAGCTCGAAGACCTCGGCCCGCTCGGCGTTCGTGCGGTTGGCGGGCCGGGCCTTGCCGCGGGCACCCTTGGCGACCACGCGGGCGGCACCCTGCCGGCGGTAGAGACCGACGTACTTGTTGCGGGCACGACGCACGCGCGCGTGCAGGTCGAGCAGGGCGTCCTCGTCGAGCTCGGCGAGCCGCGCCGGCTCGGTCTCTCGGATGAGGTCGCCTTGGGCCGACGTGAGGGAGCCGAGGGGAATCGTTGCCATGCCGAGTCCTTTCGTCATCGCGCCGGCGCACCGCCGACACGTCCTGCGTCATCGACTCTGCTGGCGCGGTCCCACAGGGGCATCACCCCCGTCGGGTGATGCCATGGCGAGCGCGGGCCTGCGACGCTGCCGAGGTTGTGCGTCGGCCGGCGTGCAGACCCGGCCGGGCGGCATACGGCAACGCGGTCGGATGGGGGTGGCACGGTGGCGGCGACGATCTCGACGGGGAGCCTGCCCGGTGAGGAGACGGTGCGCGCGCTCGTCACGGAGGCGCACGCCGACAGCCTCGGAGTGCACGAGGGCCTGGTCGCGACCTACATTCCGCAGCTTGCCGAGGCCGACCCGGATGCGTGCGCGGTCTCGGTGGTCTCGGTGGCCGGCCGGTCGGTCGAGGTCGGCGACATCGGTGAGCGCTTCTCGATCCAGAGCGTCTCCAAGCCCTTCGTGCTGGCGCTCGCCTGCGACGCGCTGGGGGCCGACCGCACGCGAGATCGCTTGGGCGCCAATGCAACCGGTATGCCCTTCAACTCGGTCATGGCGGTCGAGCTCAACGAGCAGCGCACGATGAACCCCATGGTCAACGCCGGCGCGATCGCCGCGACCAGCCTGCTCGTCGAGGTGGGCGGCGACGGGGACGCGGCGTGGCGTCTCGTGCAGGCGGGTCTCAGCCGCTTCGCCGGCCGCGACCTCGCGGTCGACGACGAGGTCTACGCCTGCGAGTCGCGCACCAACCTGCGCAACCACGGCATCGCGCACCTGCTGCACAGCTACGGCAGCGTGCACGGCGACCCCGACGTGGCGACCGACGTCTACACGCGCCAGTGCTCCCTCTCCGTCGACACGCACGACCTCGCAGTCATGGCCGCCACCCTCGCCGACGGAGGCGTCAACCCCATCACCCGCGAGCGGGTCGTGCGCGAGAGCACGTGCGCCAAGGTGCTCGCGGTCATGGCGACGGCCGGACTCTACGAGCACTCCGGCGACTGGCTCTGGGACATCGGGCTGCCCGGCAAGAGCGGTGTCAGCGGCGCCATCGTGACCGTGTCTCCCGGCAAGGGCGGGCTCGCGACGTGGTCGCCACGGCTCGACGAGGCCGGCAACAGCGTGCGTGGGCAGATGATCACGCGGAGGCTGTCGATCGAGCTGGGCCTCAACGTCTTTGCGTCGCGCGCGGTTGTGGACTGACGTCGTGCACCTCACGCTGGACCGGTGATCGACCACGAGCTGCTGAGGCGGCGGGCGCAGGAGCTGCTGCCTGACGACGTCTTCGGATACTTCGACGGTGGCTCGGGCGCCGAGGTCACCCTGGCGCGCGAGGCCCGGGCATGGGATGACGTGCTGCTCGAACCCCGCGTGCTCCGGGACGTCTCGGGCGCGACCGTGGCGACGAGCCTTCTGGGGCAGCCGGTCGCATCGCCGGTGCTCGTCGCGCCGATGGCTGCCCAGCGGCTGGCCCACCCGTCGGGCGAGGTGGGAGTCGCGGTCGCAGCCCGCGACTCAGGCTCCCTCATGGTGCTGTCGATGCGGTCGAGCACGCGGGTCGAGGACGTCGGGCAGGTGGGGCCGTTCTGGCAGCAGCTCTACGTGCTGCAGGACCGCGGTGTCACCGACGAGGTGGTCGAGAGGGCCACGGCCGCAGGGGCGCTCGCCCTCGTGGTCACCGTGGACACCCCGGTCGTGGCCGGCAAGCGGGTCGGTCTGCCGTCGGCCCTTCCGCCCCTCGGCATCGTGCCGGCGCTCGACCGGCGCGTCGTGACGGACGAACGGCTGCAGCAGGCCCGGGACGTCGGCCCCCGCGATCTCGAGCGGCTCGCAGAGACCAGTGGGCTCCCGGTCGTCGCCAAGGGTGTGCTGTCGCCGGCAGCTGCCCGCGACTGCGTGGCCGCCGGGGCGTCGGCGGTCGTCGTGTCGACCCACGGAGGGCGCCAGCTCGACGGGGTGGTGCCGACCCCGCTCGCCCTGCCGGCCGTCGCCGATGCGGTCGGCGGCGAGGTCGAGGTCTATGTCGACGGCGGCGTGCGCACCGGGTCGCACGTGCTCAAGGCTCTCGCCCTGGGGGCGCAAGCGGTCCTCGTCGGGCGACCGGTGCTGTGGGCGCTTGCCACCGGCGGCCCCGACGGCGTCCGGGTGCTCCTCGACGACCTCACGGCCCAGGCGCTCGAGGCACTCGTGCTCTCCGGGTGCCGCTCGTGCGCAGACGTCGGTCCCGACCTGGTCCACGCGAGCCGCCGCTGAGGCGACGGCCCGCGCTGGGACCGTGTGCGGTGCATGTCAGGCCGGGACGTCGGCCCCGGTCGGGTCCTTCTCCGAGCGGTCCGTGGCCGTCTCGAAGAACGGCGCCGCGAGCGCTGCGAGCGCCCCACCGATGAGGGGCGCGACGATGAACATCCAGACGTGGGCGAGCGACTCGCCGCCGTTGAAGAGGGCCGGGCCGATCGAGCGGGCCGGGTTGACGGAGGTGCCGTCGAGCGGGATGCCGACGACGTGGATGACCGTGAGCACGAGACCGATGGCGAGTCCGGCGAAGCCGGGAGCAGCGGCGCGGTTCGTGACGAGCAGCACGACGAACACCAGCAGGAAGGTCATGACGACCTCGAGGACGAAGGTGCCGCCTGCCGTGATGCTGTCGCCCCAGTTGTTGGTGCCGAGCGCACCGGTCTCGTCCGTGGCGCCCCCGAAGCTCGAGACGAGCAGCTTGAGCAGAGCCGCCCCGACGATCGCGCCGACGAGCTGGGCGACCCAGTAGTAGACGGCTTCCTGGATCGTGATCCCCTTGCGCAGGAGGACGCCCAGCGTGACCGCTGGGTTCACGTGGCAACCGGAGACCGGCCCGATGGAGTAGGCGAGGGCGAGCAGCACGAAGCCGAAGGCAACGGCAACGCCGAGCTTGCCCATGGTCTCGATGCCGAAGACGGCCGACCCGACAGCGAAGAAGACGAGGATGAAGGTGCCGACCGCCTCGGCGACCGCCTTGCGGGTGATGTCGGGAGCGGGCGCGTTGGCCGGCTTGGTGTCAGGCATGAGGGACCCCTTGTCGTGGTAGGCAGCCCGACCCCCGGGCTGCACACCCGCGAGCCTAAGGCTGCTCGACCGGTCCGGCCGGGTCCGCCCCGCCCCCGCCCGCCATGCGGACACCCAGTCAGGCGCAGGGCGCACGCGGCCTCGGCTGAGGGTCCGTCGAGCCCTGCGGGGGCCTCGCCGTTTCGCGGGTGGACGGGCGCCGTGAGGTGGACACTGCTGGAGGGGGGGACATCGGAGTTGCTCACAGCGTGATGGAGGACTGGCATGGGCCGGTTCGCGGAGTCGAGTGGACCACCCGGGATGGACCGTGCGCGTGTGCTCGAGGTGCGGCTGGCCGAGGTGCAGGAGCAGCTGCGTGCCACGAGCGAGATCCTCCAGGTGCTGACCAGCTCCTCGTCACAACAGACCCCGGTCTTCGATGCCGTCGTGGACAATGCCCGCCGGCTCCTCGACGCCCAGGTGGCGCAGATCTATCTCGTCGAGGGTGATACCTACGTCCTGGCCCGCTCGAGCGGGTTGTCGGAGGAGTTCGTCGACTTCATCGCACGCCACCCCATCACTCGTGACCGAGCCACCCTCGTGGGGCGGGTCACGATCGATCGCACGGTGCACCGGATCACGGACGTGCTCGCCGACCCGGAGTACGGTCGCAGCGACTTCCAGCGCCTGGGCGGATACCGGTCGATGATGGGTGCCCCCATGGTGGTGGGTGACAAGGTCGTCGGGGCCATCAACGTCTGGAGGACGACGGTGGCTCCGTTCGACGAAGCGGCCGAGACCCTTCTGGCGACCTTCGCGGAGCAAGCCGCACTCGCCGTTCGACACGTCCAGCTCGTCACGGCCCTCGAGAACCGCTCGGCGGAGCTGGTGCGCAAGGTGGAGCAGCTCGAGGCGCTGGCCGAGGTCGGTGAGGCGATCAGCTCGACGCTCGTCGCCGACGAGGTGCTCACGACGATCGTCACGCACGCCGTGCGGCTGTCGGGCACCGACGGTGGCTCGCTCATGGAGTACGACGAGTCGACGGGGCTCTTCGGCGTGCGCGCCGTCTACGGCACCGGCCCGGGCGTCGTCGAGGCACTCCGCGGGGCCGAGATCCACATCGACCACACGTGGGTCGGCCAAGCCGCCCGCGACCGCGAGGTGCTCCAGATCGCCGACCTCGACGCGGAGCCGCTCCCGCTCGACCCGCACCTCGCGATCCTCCACGCCTCGGGGTGGCGCTCGCTGGTCGCCATCCCGCTCGCGCGGCCGGACCGGGTCGTCGGCGCCCTCGTCGTGCGCCGGCTGAGCCGGGGCGCCTTCAGCGAGGAGACCTGCGACCTCCTCTCGGCCTTCGCGAGCCAGTCGGCGGTCGCCCTCACCAACGCTCGGCTCTACCAGCAGCTCGAGCGGCAGAGCCGCGAGCTCGCTGAGGCCAGTCGCCACAAGTCGGAGTTCCTCGCGAGCATGTCGCACGAGCTTCGCACCCCGCTCAACGCCGTCATCGGCTTCTCCGAGGTGCTCCTCGAGCGGATGTTCGGCGAGGTCAACGAGCGCCAGGAGGACTACCTCCGCGACATCCACTCGGCCGGCCGGCACCTGCTCGCGCTGCTCGGCGACATCCTCGACCTGTCGAAGATCGAGGCGGGGCGGATGGAGCTCGACCTCACGACGTTCCCGATGGACGACGTTCTCTCGCAGGCGATCTCGCTGGTGCGTGAGCGCGCGGCGCTGCACGGCCTGCAGCTGAGGCTCGACTCCAGCCAGGACCTCGGCATGGTCACCGCCGACGAGCTGCGGCTCAAGCAGGTGCTCCTCAACCTGCTGAGCAACGCCGTGAAGTTCACGCCCGACGGCGGCCGGATCGACGTGCGCGCGTGGCGCGACGGCGACGTCGTGGAGGTGACCGTCTCCGACACCGGCGTCGGCGTCGACCCCGCCGACCAGGAGCGCATCTTCGACTCCTTCCAGCAGGGCCAGCGCTCCGCCTCGACGAGTGAGGGCACGGGGCTGGGCCTCACCCTCAGCCGCCGGATCATCGAGCTGCACGGCGGCCGCCTCTGGCTGTCGAGCTCGCCCGGGGAGGGCAGCACGTTCGGCCTCTCGATCCCGCAGCCACGAGCCGCCTCCCGGGCGGCGGCCGAGCAGCGCTGGAGGGCCGACGACGAGTCGGCCTCCGGCCCGACCATCGTCGTCATCGAGGACGACCCGCGGTCGGCCGAGCTCGTGGAGCTGCACCTGCGCGCAGCCGGGCTCCGCGTGCGGGTCGCCGCCTCGGGAGAGGCCGGCCTCGAGCTCGTGCGCGGCGAGCAGCCGGTCGCGGTCGTGCTCGACATCCACCTGCCCGGCATGAACGGCTGGGAGGTCCTCACCCTGCTGAAGTCCGACCCCGTCACCGCGACGGTTCCGGTCGTCGTCGTCAGCGTGGAGCCGGAGCGTGGTCGTGGTTTCGCACTCGGGGCCACCGAGTACCTCGTCAAGCCGGTGAGCGGGGAGCACCTGCTGGCCGCGGTGACCCGCCTGCTGCCGCGGCAACCGGCCGACGGCCCGGCCGCGAGCCGGCTCAGCGTCGTCGTCGTCGACGACGACCCTCTCGCGCTCAAGCTCGTGCGCAGCACCCTCGAGCCGCTCGGGTGGGAGGTCCACACGTGCGCGGGTGGACAGCAGGCGGCCGACGTCGTCCGTACGGTCTCCCCGTCCGTCGTCGTCATGGACCTGCTCATGCCCCAGGTGGACGGCTTCGCCGTCATCGACGAGCTGCGCCCCGAGCGTGACTCGGAGGGGCCGCCGATCGTCGTGCTCACGGCGAAGTCCCTGACGCCACAAGACCGCTCGCGGCTGGAGGGACGGATCGCCTTCGTCGCCGAGAAGGCCGGCATCGACCTGCCCGTCCTCGCCCGCCGGCTGGCTGCCGTGGCATCCGACCACGAGGACGGCCAGCGACGCGAGGAGCCGTCGTGAGCCGGCCACCGACTGTCCTGCTCGTCGAGGACAACCCCCGCAACCTCAAGCTCGCCCGTGACGTGCTGGAGTACGGCGGCTTCGTCGTCGTCATCGCGACGACGGGCGAGGAAGCGGTGGAGCGGTCGCGCACGACGTTGCCGGACGTCATCCTCATGGACCTCCAGCTGCCCGGCATCGACGGCTACGCGGCGCTCGAGCTCATCCGTGGGCACGAGCTCACGGCCCACATCCCCGTCGTGGCACTGACGGCCTTCGCGATGGCGCGAGATCGCGAGCGGGTCCTTGCGTCCGGCTTCGCCGGCTACCTCGAGAAGCCGATCAGCGTCAGGGAGTTCCCGGCGCAGGTGCGGCGGCACCTGCCGCGCGGCGACGACGGGCGAGCGACATGACGAGCGTCGAGCCGCACGGCTCGTCGGAGCCGACCACCACCGGCGTGCGGGTGCTCGTCGTCGACGACCTCGAGACGAACCGCAAGCTCATGCGCGCCGTCCTCGAGCCCCGGGGTTTCGTCGTGCACTCCGTGGCCTCGGGTGAGGCAGCGCTCGCAACCCTCGAGGAGACCGATGTCGACGTCGTCCTCCTCGACGTGCTCATGCCGGGGATCGACGGCTACGACACGTGTGCGCGCATCAAGGCCGAACCCCGCACGGCAGCGCTCCCGATCATCATGGTCACCGCGAGCGGGGCGCAGCGGCAGAGGCTGCGGGCGCTCGAGATGGGCGCCGACGACTTCATCACGAAGCCGTTCGACCAGGCCGAGCTCGTCGCACGGGTGCGGTCGCTCGCGCGGATGAAACGCCTGCACGACACGATCGTCGAGCAGGCCGCCGCCCTCGAGAGCTGGAACGCCGAGCTCGAGGAGCGGGTGGCCGCTCAGGTCGACGACCTCGAGAGGTTGGGTCGCCTGCGTCGCTTCCTGTCCCCCCAGATCGCCCAGCTCATCGTCGAGACGGGCGACGAGTCCTTCCTCGAGAGCCATCGCCGCGACATCACGACGGTGTTCACCGACCTGCGCGGCTTCACCGCCTTCGCCGAGACGGCCGAGCCCGAGGAGACCATGGCGGTCCTGCGGGAGTACCACGAGGCCCTCGGCGCGCTCGTGTTCGCCTACGGAGGGACCCTCGAGCACTTCGCGGGAGACGGCCTCATGGTCTTCTTCAACGACCCCCCGCCCTGCGTCGACGCCCCCGAGCGCGCCGTGCGCATGGCCCTCGACATGCGAGACCGCGTCGACGTGCTGACCGAGGGCTGGCGCCGGCAGGGTCATGCCCTCGGCTTCGGCGTCGGGATCGCGCAGGGCTACGCGACCCTCGGACGGGTCGGCTTCGAGGGGCGATGGGACTACGCCGCGATCGGCACGGTCACCAACGTCGCGGCCCGGCTCTGCGCTGCGGCCCAGGCACGACAGATCCTCATCAGTCCCCGCGTGCGGGCCGGCCTCGATGGGCGCTTCGAGACGCGACCGCTCGGGCCCGTCGAGCTGCGGGGGATATCCCGCCCCGTGGAGGTCCACGAGGTCATCGGCACCATCGACCCGGAAGGCAACCCATGAACGCCAACGCCACCACCGGAGCACCGGACCTCGGGCAGATGGAACTGCTCGACGATCTCGACGAAGCCGCGCGGGAGGAGCGTTTCGGTGACCTCCAGCAGCGCCTGCCCGAGGTCTGGCGGTCCATACGGCAGGACGACCCTCTCGAGTCGGTCGTCGTCGTGCCCTCGATGAGCATCGACCGGCTGGCCCCGACTGCGGGGGCGATGAACCAGGCGATGGAGGAGCGCCTCCTCTTCCTGCTCCTCCTGCTGCGCCAGCCGCGGCTCCGGATGGTCTATGTCACCTCGATGCCGATCAGTGACCAGATCGTCGAGTACTACCTCTCGCTGCTGCCAGGGGTCATCCCGAGCCATGCGCGCTCGCGCCTGTCGCTCGTGTCCGTCGGCGACTCGTCCACCGTGCCGCTGACCGACAAGCTGCTCGCCCGCCCGCGTCTGCTCGCGCACATCGCCTCTCTCGTCCCCGACACGGCGCGTTCGCACCTCATCCCCTACAACAGCACGTGGCGTGAGCGTGACCTCGCGCTCGTGCTCGACATCCCGATGTATGCCGCCGATCCGCGCCTGTTTCCCCTGGGGACCAAGACGGGTTGTCGGCGGGCCTTCGCCGAGGCCGGGGTCACCTACCCCTTCGGTGCCGAGGACCTCCACTCGGTCGACGACGTGGTGGCTGCGCTGCTCGCTCTGCACACGGCTCGCCCGGCCGCGGGGTGGGCCATGGTGAAGCTCAACGAGGGAGCGTCGGGCTCGGGCAACGCACTCGTCGACCTGCGAGAGCTGCCTCGTTCCGGCGACGTGCGTGCAGCCGTGACGGAGCGCGTGAGGAAGATGCAGCTGGAGAGCTCGAAGATCGACCTCGACACCTACCTGCAGCGCCTGGCTGACGCAGGCGGCATCGTGGAGGAGCGCA
Organism: Humibacillus xanthopallidus; assembly: GCF_006716675.1. Taxonomy (GTDB): domain Bacteria; phylum Actinomycetota; class Actinomycetes; order Actinomycetales; family Dermatophilaceae; genus Humibacillus; species Humibacillus xanthopallidus_B. Next base: position 346,945 of record NZ_VFPM01000002.1, read on the forward strand.
TCGTCGGTGACGAGGTGCGCAGCCCGAGCGTGCAGATGGCGGTCACCCCGCTCGGCGAGCTCGACATCCTCTCGACCCACGACCAGATCCTGGGTGGCCCGTCCGGCCAGGTCTACCTCGGCGCTCGGTTCCCCGCCGATCCCGCCTATGCGGCGGCGATCACGCAGGAGGCCACCGCGGTGGGGCGGGTGCTCGCCGACAAGGGTGTGCTCGGTCGCTTCGCCCTCGACTTCGTCGTCGTCCGCCACGGTGATGCGTGGGAGGCGCACGCCATCGAGATCAACCTCCGCAAGGGCGGCACGACGCACCCCTTCCTCACGCTGCAGTTCCTCACCGACGGGCGCTACCTGCCCGACGAATGCGTGTTCCGTACGCCGGCCGGGGCGGAGCGCCACCTCGTGGCCACCGACCACCTGGAGAACGACGCTCTGAGGGGCCTGCGGGTCGAGGACCTCTTCGACCTCATCGCCCGGACCGGGCTGCATTTCGATCCCTCACGACAGGCCGGCGTCGTCTTCCACATGATCAGCTCGATCACCGAGTGCGGCCGGGTGGGCATGACGGCGATCGGCGACACGCCAGCCTCCGCCCAGGATGTCTTCGACCGGGCGGAGGCGGCTCTTCTCGCCGAGGCGCATGACTCCCTCTCCCCGGTGCCACTGGCACCGTCACGGTCTCGGTGAGCGCTCGGGATGCCTCACGGGCAGATGCTCGCCGAGTGGATGAGCGCGCCGACGAAGGCTTGGTGCCACGTGAGACGCGTGGTGCGTGACCGGGCGGACGCACCACCGCAGGCGCACTCCCAGGTCCATCCGCCCAGCTCCGTGCGGCAGACCCGCGGGTGGTGGTGGGCGAGGTCGGTCCGGCTTCGCCGGGCTGTCGTCGTCGTCATCGGAGTGCCTCTCTGTGGGGGGTTCGTCACCGGGACCTCGGTGGATCCCTTCTCCCCTCACGATCCCCGGGGCGCGCCCACCGGTCTGTGCCCGCGGCGACACACCGGGAGGACTCGCGACCTCTCCTGCCCCCTGGTCGTGACCTGATGACGCCCGACCTCGGGCTCCTCTCCGAGCTGCGTCCCGCCGAGCAGCGCGCCGTGGTCTCGCGGATGCATCGGCACACCTACCGGGCCGGCGAGATCATCTGCCACGAGGGCGACCCAGCGGACACGATGCACTTCGTCATCGAGGGGCGCGTCGTCGCTCGTCGCGCTTCGGAGGCGGGCGACGTCCACGCATACAGCCTCATGGGGCCCGGTCAGGCGTTCGGCGAGCTCGCCATGATCCGGCGTGGCGGGCGCCGCACCGTCACGATCGAGGCCGTCGAGCGGACGGTGACCATGACGCTGGCGTACGGCGACTTCGAACGGCTCTGCGCCACGCACCCCGAGGTCAACCGCCTGCTGCTGCGCCTACTCGTCGCCCGCATCGACCGTCTCACCGATGCGCTCATGGAGGCGCTCCACGCGCCCGCCGAGCAGCGGGTGATCCGACGTCTGGTCAACCTCTGCGGCATGTACTCCACTCCCGCGCAGAGGAGTTCACCGGTCACGGTGTCGCTCAACCAGACCGGTCTGGCCGAGCTCGCCGGCGTCACCCGTCCGACCGCCAACCGCGTGCTCCGGCGCCTCGAAGCCGAGGGTGTCGTCGAGCTCCTCCGGGGCCGCATCACGGTGCGGGACGTGCAGGCACTCCGGCTCGCGGCGGGCACGCCGAGCCCACCCAGCCGCTCGTGAGCGACAGGGCCGGTGACGGCGTCGAGGTCACCTCGGGACGGCGTAGCGCCCCTCGGTGAGTCCACCGCGCCCCGAGAGGTCGACCGCGGGCTGAGCCTCCGTGCACTCCATCGACAGGCTGCACGCCTGGAGGGTGTTGCTCGTTGCCGGCGACAACGGTTCCGACGTGTTGCGTGAGATGCGGAACGTCGACTCCCCGGCGTCGAGGTGCCACGTCCAGCCCGAGACGACCCGGCCACCGGTGCCGCCGAGGACCACCTGCCCGTCGGTGACGCGCACGACCCCGGCGCTGAACCAGAACCCGCCGTCGACGTAGTGCGAGCCGACGAGGTAGGTCCCCTTGGCGGAGAACGCCGTTGGCATGAACAGGGTCGGGTTCTCGCCCGCGCCGCAGCGCTCGACCGTCCTCGGGAACGCCGGCTTCGTGAGGTCGACGACAGCCCAGCAGACGTCGTCCATCGCGTCGGTGGCCACGAACCACTGGAGGGCAGCCCGCGTGCGGTCCGGCGAGACTGCGACGAGGTGCGCCGGCAGCTTCCGCGTATTGCCCGTCGCGACATCCCACTCGAGCGAGCCCTCGGACGTGTCGCCGGTCAGGTAGGCGACGTCGCCGACGATCGCACCGACCTCGCGGGCGTCCTGGCGCTGACCCACGACCGTCCCGTCGTCCGCGTAGACCACCACCGTGTTGGCCCTGCCGTCCTTGACGAGCACGCGGGTGCCTTCAGGCGACACGGCATACGCCCCTGACTGGCCCGCGGCCCGCACGGTGCGACCGGCCGGGGAGAGGATCTCGATCTCGCTGTTCGACGCTCCGGTGGACAGGTGCGACTGGAGGACGAAGCCGCCGTTCGCGAGCACGGCGAAGCTCTCGACGACGGTGCCCTTCTCGAGGCGGAGCACCGTCTCACCGAAGCGGATCGTGTCGTCGAGGGCGTATGCCGTGTCGCGCGTCGCGATGGCACCCGCCCGTGGAGCCGGGGTGGTCGGGGTGGCCGAGGTGATCGAGGCGGTGGTCGAGCGGGTGGGCGCCGGCGTGGTGGAGGTCGTGGGCGTCGGGGTGGTCGGTGCGGTGGAGGTCGGCAACGCGGGCACGGGGGAGGGGCGTGGTCCCTGTGCCGACCACAGGGTCGGCACCGCAACGGCGACGGCAGCCGCAGCGGCGACGGCCCCGATGACGGCCCGGGTGCGCACGTCTCGCCGGCGCCGGCTGATGACGGCCGGTGCGAAGTCGCCCCGCACGTCGACGCCGTCGGCCTGCCGGTGCAGCATGGCGCGGAGCTCGCGCTCGTCCTCGTCGAGGCTCATGGTGTGACCTCCGTCATCGTCGCGCGCAGTGACTTGATCGCCCGGCTCGTGTGGCTCTTGACGGTGCCGACGGTGCAGCCGAGGATCTCGGCCGTCTGCGCCTCGCTGAGGTCCTCGTAGTAGCGCAGCACCACGGCCGCGCGCTGCTGCGGCGAGAGGCTCCGCACGTGCGACCACAGGTCGTCGTCGTGGGTGGGCTGCGTGGCGGCCGCCGGCTCGTGCACGCGGATGAGCTCGCTGTCGGTGCGCTCGCGATGGCGCCACTGGCGCCGCCACCACGTCGTGTGCTCGTTGACCATGACCTTGCGCACGTAGGCATCGGGGGAGTCGACGGTGCTGATGTGCTCCCACCTGCCGTAGACCTTCGCCAGGGCCGACTGGACGAGGTCCTGGGCGGAGTGCGGGTCTCCGGTCAGCAGGTAGGCGAAGCGCGCGAACGAGGCCTGACGCGCTCGCACGTATGCCGTGAAGTCGGCCTCGCGTTCTGGGCTTCCCACGTGACTTCCCCTGTCGTACATGGCTGGACACACTCTCAACGCGCCCACGGGGCGATCCGGTTGACACCTCCTCGGCCCGGTCCTCTCCAGTGTCGTGCGCTCGAGGCGGTCGTAGGGGTGATCCGGGCGGGCCGTCGTGGAAAGGTGGGCCGCGTGATCTACCACCTCGCACAGCAGGCCGACTGGGAGCAGGCGCAGCGCGACGGCGCCTACACGCGGTCGACGATCGGCCGATCGCTCGACGACGAGGGCTTCGTGCACGCCTCGTCGGCGGAGCAGTGGCCGGTGGTGCGCTCGCGGTTCTATGCCGGGGTGGACGAGCCACTCGTGCTGCTGCACATCGACGAGTCGCGGCTCAGCTCACCTGTCGTCGTCGAGGTCGGTGACCCCGTGACGGGTGAGCGGTTCCCCCACGTCTATGGGCCGATCGACCTCGCAGCGGTGGTGGCCACCACGCGTCTCGACCCACCACACGGGCCGCGCGGGTCGGTTTGAGGCCGAGCGGGTAGGGGCATGGGAGGGGTGCGCACCTCGCGCCACCTGAACGAGCACCACGCCGCACGCTGCAAGGAGCACCATGTCCACCGACGCCATCGTCCTGCTGAAGTCCGATCACAAGGAGGTCAAGGCCCAGTTCCGCGAGTTCGAGAAGCCGGGCAAGACCCCCGCTCAGAAGGGGAAGATCGTCGACACCATCCTCGAGCTGCTCACCGTGCACACCTACATCGAGAACGAGATCATGTATCCCCGGGTGCGTGAGCTGCTGCCCGACCTCGAGGACGACGTGCTGGAGTCGTACGAGGAGCACCACGTCGCCGACGTGCTCTGCATGGAGCTGGCCGCGATGCAGCCGACCGACGAGCGCTTCGACGCGAAGACGACCGTGCTCATCGAGAACGTCACGCACCACATCGACGAGGAGGAGCAGGAGTGGTTCCCGAAGGTCCGCGAGGGCCTGAGCCGGACCCAGCTCCAGCAGCTCGGGGCCGAGATGATCGAGGCGAAGAAGACGGCGCCACGCCGGCCTGAGCAGCCGAGCGCGGTGAAGAAGGTCATCGACGCCGTCGTCTCCTGACGACGCACGCACGACCCGGCAGTGGCGCGTGCCTTCGGGCACGCGCCACTCGCGTGTCACTCGCCCGTGACGCGACCGCGCCCGGACTTGAGGTCGGAGCGCCGCTTCTTGCTCTCGAGCCGGCGCCGCTGCGAAACCTTCGTGGGCTTGGTGGCCCGACGTGCCGCCGGTGGAGGCGCCAGCGCGGTGCGCAAGAGCTCCGACAGGCGAGCGCGCGCGGCCGCCCGGTTGCGCAGCTGCGACCGGTGCTCCGACGCGACGATCGAGATCCTGCCGGCCACGAGCCGGTCCTCCAGGGCGCGCGCGAGCCGCTCGCGCTGCATGTCGTCGAGCGCGGCCGAGCCGGCGGGGTCGAAGAGCAGCTCGACGCGGCTGTCGGTCGTGTTGACGCCCTGACCGCCGGGTCCGGACGACCGGCTGAAGCGCTCGACGAGCTCTGAGGCGGGGATGACGAGGCCACGCCGCAGCCCGGGGCCGGGCGCGATCACGAGGTCGTCCCCGGGTTCGTTCACCTCACCATTCTGCCCAAGCCGCACGAAACTGAGCACTCGAGAGTCGAGTGCTCAGTTTGGTGCGTCGGGAAGTGGGCACTCGAGAGTCGAGTGCTCAGTTTGGTTCGTCGGGAAGTGGGCACTCGAGAGTCGAGTGCGCCGCCTCCGGCTGTCAGCGCGGCGGCATCCGCAGGGCGCCGTCGAGACGGATGACCTCGCCGTTGAGCATGGGGTTGTCGACGATGTGACGCACGAGGCTCGCGTACTCCTCGGGGCGACCCAGCCGGGAGGGGTGCGGCACCTGCTTCTCGAGGACCTCCTTGACCTCACCCGGAAGGCCGGCGAGCATCGGCGTCTCGAAGGTGCCCGGAGCGATCGTCATGACACGAATCGCCTTGTCTGCCAGGTCCCGAGCCGCCGACAGCGTGAGCCCGACGATGCCACCCTTGCTCGCGGCATACGCGGCCTGGCCGATCTGTCCGTCGAAGGCCGCGATGCTCGCGGTGTTGACGATGACGCCGCGGTCTCCGTCGACCGGCTCGTTGGCGAGCATCGCCGCGGCCGTGAGGCGCAGGACGTTGAACGAGCCCACGAGGTTGATGTCGATGACCGTCTTGAAGGTCTCCAGCGACAGCGGGCCCCCGCGACCGACGACCCGCCCCGGGGTGGCGACGCCGGCGCAGTTGACGGCGACGCGCAGCTCACCGAGGGAGGTGGCCCGGTCGACAGCCGCCTGCACCTGGGCCTCGTCGCGCACGTCGGCGGCGACGAAGACCGCACTGCCCGAACGCTGCCCGTCGAGCTCCTCGACGAGCGCCGGTGCGGTCGAGCCCTCGAGGTCGACGATGACGACCGTCGCGCCGTCGGCGACGAGCCGACGGGTCGTGGCGCCGCCGAGGCCGGAGCCACCTCCGGTGACGAGGGCGACGGTGGACGAGCTCAGCTGCATGGCAGGACCTTTCGGCAGGGGGAGGAAGACGACGTCAGCGGGGGAGGAGGTGGCGCGAGATGACGAGCCGCTGGATCTGGTTGGTGCCCTCGAAGATCTGGGTCACCTTGGCCTCGCGCATGTAGCGCTCGAGCGGAAAGTCCTCGGTGTAGCCCGCTCCGCCCAGCACCTGCACGGCGTCGGTCGTCACCCGCATCGCGGCGTCGGTCGCGACGAGCTTGGCGACCGCCGCCTCCTTGCTGAAGCCGCGGCCGGCGTCCTTGAGGCGGGCGGCGTGCAGATAGGTGGCGCGCGCCGAGGTGACGGCCGCCTCCATGTCGGCGAGCAGGAACCCCAGTCCCTGGAAGTCACCGATCCGACGGCCGAACTGCTCTCGCTCCGAGGCGTATTCGGTCGCACGCTCGAGAGCGGCCTGTGCGAGTCCGGTGGCCGCGGCAGCGATGCCGAGGCGTCCGGCATCGAGTGCGGACAGGGCGATGTGCATGCCCTCACCCGCGCGACCGACGAGCCGGTCGGGGTCGATGCGCACCTCGTCGAACATCACCTGCGCCACGGGGTCGCAGTGCAGGCCCATCTTCTTCTCCGGCTCGGCGAAGACGAGACCCTGCGCATGACCCGGCACGACGAAGGTCGACAGCCCGCGACCCCCGTCGTCGGACGTGCGGGCGAAAGTCGTGTAGTAGTCGGCGTGACCGGCGTGGGAGATCCACGCCTTGGTGCCCTTGAGCGACCAGCCGTCGTCGGTGCGGGTCGCGCGGGTCGTCATCGACGCGATGTCGGACCCCGCGAGCGGCTCGGAGAGGCAGTAGGCGCCGAGCTGCTCGCCGGAGAGCATCCCCGGCAGGAGGGCCTCCTTCTGCTCGGGCGTGCCGAACGTCGCAACGGGGTAGGCCGTGAGGCTGTGCACGCTGACCCCGACCGCGACGCTCATCCAGACGGAGGCGATCTCCTCGACGACCTGGAGGTAGACCTCGTAGGGCTGGTCGGCGCCCCCGAACTCCTCGGGGTAGGGCAGGGAGAGCAGGCCCGCCCGGCCGAGGGTGCGGAAGGTGTCCTCGGGGAACGTGCGGGCACGCTCGGCGTCGTCGACCTTCGGTGCGAGGGCCTTTCGGCAGATCTCTCGCGTGAGCTCGATGAGGTCGGTGGCGTCGTCGGTGGGCATCAGCCTCGTCGCTGGCATGGGTAGATAGTAGGACGTCCGAGCATTGTGTCCAAAATGTGAGACGTGCTCGGGTGGAAACGGGATGACGCCGCGGCGGCCGCAGGCCTAGCGTCGGGGCGTGCTCACGCTCCTGCGGCGTCCGCTGCGCGAAGCGGACGCGATCCCGACGTTCTATGCCCTGACGGCCGTCGCCGCCTTCTCCTTTGCGGCGTGCTTCACCCTCAACCTCGTCTTCCAGTACCGCGTCGTCGGGCTCGACCCCTTCCAGATGGTGCTCGTCGGAACGGTGCTCGAGCTGACGTGCTTCCTCTTCGAGGTGCCGACCGGTGTGGTGGCCGACCTGTGGAGCCGTCGGGTCTCGGTCATCATCGGCTTCGTGCTCATCGGGGCCGGCTTCGCGTTCGAGGGCATCGTCGCGACGTTCACGGCCGCCATCGTCGGCAACATCGTGTGGGGAATCGGCTACACCTTCACCTCCGGTGCCCTGCAGGCCTGGATCACCGACGAGGTGGGGGAGGAGCAGGTCGCGCCGGTCTTCACCCGCGAGACCCAGATCGACCTCGCCTTCACCATCGTCGGCACCCTGGCCGCGGGGGCACTCGGCCTCATCTCGCTCCGGGTCCCGATCGTCGTCGCGGGAACCACGCTCATCCTCCTCGGCGTCGTGCTCTGGGTGGTCATGCCCGAGCGGCACTTCGAGCCCACCCCACGGGGCGAGCGTGAGACCTACGCCCATCTCAAGCAGCAGTTCGTCGCCGGCCTCACCGTCGCCCGAAGCCGCCGTGTCGTCCGGGTCTTCCTGCTCGTCAGCGTGCTCGCCGGTCTCGCCAGCGAGGTCTTCGACCGGCTCTGGCAGGTGCGGGTGCTCGACAGCTTCGACATGCCGGCGGTCTTCGGCGGCGACGAGGCGGTGGCCTTCACCGTCTTCGCGCTCGTGGGCACGATGGTCTCGCTCGCCGCGTCCCTCGCCAGCGGGCGGTGGCTGCCCCGGCACGTCATCGACGCCCACCCCGGCCTGCCGATCGCGATCGCGGCCGGGGCGCAGGTGCTCGCCGTCGCCGGTCTGGCGCTCGTCGGGAGTCTCTGGCTGGCGCTGGCCTTCGTCTGGCTGCGCGGGGCCGCGATGGCCTTCAGCGGACCCATCGAGGCGGCCTGGCTCGCTCGCAACCTCGACTCATCGACCCGTGCCACGGTGCTGTCGATGAACAGCCAGGCGGGCGCGATCGGGCAGGTCGTCGGTGGGCCTCCGCTCGGCGCGCTCGCAACCCGCACCTCGATCCCGGTCGCACTCCTCGTCGCCGCCGTCATGCAGGCGCCGTCGGTCGTCGCCTTCTGGCGGATCCGCCGCCTCGGAGCTCCTGCGGAGCGGGTGGCCGGGAGCCCGACGACCTGACACCGCGCTCACCGGGGGTAGGTGCGCACCTCGGTGGCCTTCACGGCAGCCCAGACCTCGGCTCCGACGCGCAGCCCGAGGGCGGCCACCGACTCGAGCGTCACCTCTGCGGTGAGGGGAACGTCGCCGACCAGACCGATGCGGGCGGACTGGCCCTGCATCGTCACCGAGGAGATGCGCATGCGCCACGTGTTGCGCGGGGACCCCTCGGGCTCGTGGGCGTGCAGTGAGACGGCCGTCGGAGGGATCGTCGCCCAGACAGAGCCCTCCGTGGGACTGGTGGTGACGATGCGCCCGCCGTCTGCCGTCTCCACGTGGCCATGCGAATCGCCCTGTGCGGCATACAGGTTGAGACCGACGACGGTGCCCACATAGGGGCTGCGCGGCTCGCGCAGCACCTCGCTCGGGGTGCCGGTCTGGGTGACCCGGCCGTCCTCGATGAAGACGAGGTGGTCGGCGAGCGTGAGGGCGTCGAGCGGGTCGTGGGTGACGAGCACCGTCACGCCGCGGTATGCCGCGAGGCGGGTCGCGAGGTCACTGCGGGTTCGCGCTCTGGTGTCGGGATCGAGCGCCGAGAGCGGCTCGTCGAGCAGCAGCAGGGCGGGGTCCGTCGCCAGCGCCCGGGCGAGGGCGACGCGCGCCTGCTGACCTGACGACAGCTCTGCAGGCCGGGCTCCGGCCAGGTCGCCAAGGCCCACCCGCTCGAGCTCGGTGTGGGCGCGGGCTCGGGCGGCACTACGGCCCACCCCGCGGCTGCGGGGCCCGTAGGCGACGTTGTCGAGCGCACGGAGGTGTGGGAACAGGAGGCTGTCGGCGAGCATGAGGCCGACTCCGCGCTGCTCCGGCTCGAGGTGGTGGGTGTCGTCGGCCCAGAGCTGGCCGGCGACACGCACATGGCCGCGCTCGAGGCGCAGGACGCCGGCCAGCGCAAGCACGGTCGTCGTCTTGCCGCCACCGTTGGGGCCGAGGATGCCGATGACCTGCCCGGGCTCCGCGGTGAGGCTGACGTCGACCTCGATCGCCCCGCGCGCCAGGGCGACGCGCGAGTCGAGCCCTGGGCCGGAGAACGTGGTGACGCTCATCGCAGCCACCGCCCGCGCAGCACGCCGAGCAGGAGCACGCTGACGGCGAGCAGCATGATGCTGATCGAGATCGCGACCTGTGGGTCGCGCTCGAGCTCGACGTAGACGAGGAGGGGCAGGGTCTGCGTGCGCCCCTGGAAGTTGCCGGCGAAGGTGATGGTCGCGCCGAACTCACCGAGCGCGCGGGCCCAGGCGAGCGCGAGCCCGCCGGCGATGCCCGGCAGCACGAGCGGGATGCCGACCGTGCACAGGTAGCGCAGGTCGCTCGCGCCGAGGGTGCGCGCCACCGACTCAAGCCGGGGGTCGAGCCCCCGCATGGCGCCCTCGACGGCCAGCACGTAGTAGGGCATCGCCACGAACGTCTCGGCGAGCACGACCGCCACTGTCGTGAAAGGGATCTGGATGCCGAAGGGGGTGAGGTACTGGCCGAGCAGCCCGTTGCGTCCCCACGTCAGGAGCAGGGCCACGCCGCCGACGACAGGTGGCAGCACCAGCGGCACGGTGAGCAGCGCCCGCGCCCAGCTCGTGGCCGGGTGGTCGGAGCGCGCGAGGAACCAGGCGAGGGGAGTGCCGAGGAGCAGGCACAGCGCGGCCGTGATGGAGGTCGTCGTCAGCGACAGGCGCAGCGCCGGGAGGACCGTCGGCGTCGCGAGGTCCGAGGGGATGCGCGACCAGTCCGCCTGCACGAGCAGGGCGACGAGGGGAACGACGAGCAGCAGCAGCGCCACCGCCGCGGGCACACCGAGCACGACTCGCGAACGCCACCGGGCGGCATACCTCATCGGCGGGGCCACGCGGGCGTCACGGCGCGCCGAAACCATAGGCCTGCAACGTGTTTCGGCCCTGAGTGCTGAGGAGGTAGGCGACGAACTCCCTCGTTGCGGCATCGCCCGCGAGGGTGATGACGGGGTAGGTGAGCGTCGTGTTGAGCTGCGCCGGGATCTCGACTCCCTTCACCGCGTCCTTCGCGGCGATGACGTCGGAGTGGTAGACGACGACGGCGTCCGCCTCGGCGAGCTTGACCTTGGCGAGCGTCGCCTTGACGTCGACCTCCGTGCTGACGACGTTGGGCGCGATGCGGGCCTTCGTGAACGTTGCCTGGGCCGCCTTGCCGCAGGGCACCGTGTCAGCACACAGGACCACCTTGACGGTGGGCTTGGCAAGGTCGTCGATCGACCTGACTCCCGCGGGATTGCTTGGTGGCACAGCGATCTCGAGGACGTTGGTGGCGAACGTCCGAGTGTCCTCGACGAGACTCTTGTCGAGCGGCTCCGCGGCGGACGTGCCTGCGAGCGCGATGACAGAGGCGGGGGCGCCGTTGTTGACCTGCTGCACGAGGGTGGCGCTCGACCCGTAGGACGTCTCGACGGTGACGCCCGGGTGCGCTGCCTCGAAGTCCTTCTTCAGCTGGTCGAAGGACTCCGTCAGGGACGCCGCCGCGAGAACGGTCACGGTGCCGCTGAGTCCGCTGCCACCGGTGCCGGCTGTGCCGGAGGAGGCGGAGGTGGAGCCCCCGCACGCGCTGAGGAGCGCCGCGAGGAGCGCGGCAAGGGCTGCCGCGAGAGCGAGGCTGCGGGCCCGGTGCGGGTGCGGGTGTCGGCCAGCGCTCATGCGGGGACCTCCACGACGACGTGGGTCGACTTGACGCTGGCCACGGCCACGGAGCCGACCTCGAGGCGCAGGTCGTCGACGGACTCGCTCGAGAGCAGCGACACGATGCGGAACGGGCCGCACTGCATCTCGACCTTCGCCATGACGGTGTCCTTGGTGATCGCCGTGATGATGCCGCGCATCCGGTTGCGGGCGGACGCGCCCCCGATGGCGCCGACCGCAGCCGGATGGGCCAGCTCCTGGGCGACGGCGGCGAGCTGGGCGCCGTCGACCGTGCGCCGCCCGGCCTCGTCGATGCTGCCGTCGAGGCGGCCGGCGTCGACCATGCGTCGGACGGTGTCGTCGCTGACGCCGAGCAGGGCGGCAGCCTCGGTGATTCGCAGATGCGGCATGACGGTGACTCTAGTCCCGCAGTTGCGTGATTGCACCGCGCAATGGGCCGCATCCGCGCACGCCCGAACCGCAATCGAAAGAGCAGTTCGTCGCCGTCGAGCGATCCCGCGCGGTGCCGTGGAAGTGCGACGAACTGCTCTTTCGATTGCTGGGGGGTTGACCGGGCGTCGGCGGCGAGGTTTAATCAACAGGTCAGTTGATAAAGGAGTTTGTTGACGATGATCCTCACGCCCGCCTCGGATGCCGACCTGGACCGCGCCTTCGCGGCCCTCGCGGACCCGGTGCGCCGCGCGATCATCGCCCGCCTCAGCCGGGGCGCGGCGACCGTCAACGAGCTGGCCGAACCGTTCGAGATCAGCAAGCAGGCGGTGAGCCGGCACATCCAGGTGCTCGAGCTCGCCGGCCTCGTCAGTCGCAGCCGCGACGCCCAACGTCGTCCCGTGCACCTCGAGGCGGCCCGGCTCGAGTCGATGACGGCCTGGATCGACCGCTACCGCCTCGCCGCGGAGCAGCGCTTCCGAGCGCTCGACGCCGTCCTGGGCGCCTCCGCCTCCGCCTCGAACGCCACCGCCACGTCGACCGACGACACCCTCACCGACAGGAACAGCACCACCACCGACAAGGAGAAGCAGTCATGAGCAACGCACTCACCCTCGACATCCCCGCCGGCGTGCCGTGGATCGACTTCACGCGCGAGTTCGACGCACCGGTCGAGGCCCTGTGGAACGCCCACCGCGACCCCGAGCTCGTGCGCCAGTGGCTCGGCCCGCGCGGCTACGAGATGGACATCGAGCGCTGGGACTTCACGACGGGCGGCGGCTACCGCTACGTCCACCGCAACCCCGACGGCATGGAGTTCGGCTTCCACGGCACCTTCCACACGATCCGCGACAACGACCTCGCCATCCAGACCTTCGAGTTCGAGGGCGCGCCCGACGAGGTCGCCATCGAGTTCATGCGCTTCGTCGACCTCGGCGACGGTCGGTGCCGCCTCGAGGGCCGCAGCGTCGGGCGCACCGTCGAGGGCCGCGACATGATGGTCGAGAGCGGCATGGAGAAGGGCATGTCCGAGGGCTACGAGCGTCTCGACGAGCTCGTCGGCCAGCCTGCACCCGCAGCCACTACGCCGGCGCAGGCCTGAGCCCGTGGACTGGACCCTCGAGGTCGTCATCGTCCCCGTCAGCGACCTCGACGCGGCGATCGCCTTCTACCGTGACCAGGTGGGCTTCACCCTCGACCACGACACGACGAACGAGCACATGCACGTCGCCCAGCTGACGCCGCCCGGCTCGGGTTGCTCGATCGTCGTGGGCGACCTGCCGTCCCAGCGGTCGATGGCGCCCGGCAGCCTGCACGGGCTGCAGCTCGTCGTCGCCGACGCCGTTGCCGCCCGAGAGGAGCTCATGGGCCGAGGGGTCGAGTGCTCCGAGATCACCGTCTTCGACGACCGTGACGGCGGCACCTTCTTCGGCTTCGCCGACCCGGACGGCAACTCGTGGGCGGTCCAGCAGATCAGGGCGCGCGCCGAGAAGCCGCTCATCCCGCACGAGCACCGCGGCCGTTTCGGCGAGAACCTCGAGCCCTGACCCCACGGACCCCGCAGACCGCCCTGATGATGCGCCGGACGACGCGTTCGGTCGCGAACGCAGCGCTTCACCACTGAGTTCGTGACCGAGCGGGCCGTTCGAGTGCGGAATGAGCACGCCGGCCTCACGCCGCCCGGGTTCCGCTGGGAGCCCGCCGGACGGCATACTGGCCAGCATGAGCAACGTCCCCCAGCAGCGTCTCCTGCAGACCGCGATCCCCGGCCCGCGCTCGGCCGAGCTCCAGAAGCGCAAGACGGCCGCGGTGTCGGCCGGCGTCTCCACCGGTCTGCCGGTCTACGTCGAGCGCGCCGGCGGCGGCATCCTCGTCGACGTCGACGGCAACCAGCTCATCGACTTCGGCTCCGGCATCGCCGTGACGACCGTCGGCAACGCCGCCCCGCGCGTCGTCGACCGCGTCACGGCGCAGGTGCAGGACTTCACCCACACCTGCTTCATGGTGACGCCCTACGAGGAGTACCTCGAGGTCGCCGAGGCCCTCAACGACCTGACCCCCGGCGACCACGAGAAGCGGACGGCTCTCTTCAACTCCGGCGCCGAGGCCGTCGAGAACGCCGTCAAGGTGGCCCGCCACTTCACCGGCCGAAACGCCGTCGTGGCCTTCGACCACGCCTACCACGGACGCACCAACCTCACGATGGCGCTGACGGCCAAGAACATGCCCTACAAGCACAAGTTCGGGCCGTTCGCCGGCGAGGTCTACCGCGCGCCGATGAGCTACCCGTTCCGCTGGCCGGGCGGCCCCGCCGACTGCGCCAAGGAGAGCTTCGACGCGTTCGTCAGCCAGGTCCACGCGCAGGTGGGGGAGGAGAACCTCGCCGCCGTCATCCTCGAGCCAATCCAGGGCGAGGGTGGATTCATCGTGCCTGCACCGGGATTCGTCAAGCAGGTCGCCGACTGGTGCACCGACAACGGCATCCTGTTCATCGCCGACGAGGTGCAGACCGGCTTCTGCCGCACGGGTGACTGGTTCGCCAGCGAGCACGAGGATGTCGTCCCCGACCTCATCACGACCGCCAAGGGCATGGCCGGCGGGCTCCCCCTCGCCGGCGTCACCGGCCGTGCCGATGTCATGGACTCGATCCACGGTGGCGGCCTCGGCGGCACCTACGGCGGCAACCCCGTCGCGTGCGCGTCGGCCCTCGGCGCCATCGAGACGATGAAGGAGGAGGACCTCTGCGGCCGCGCCACGCAGGTCGAGGCGCTCTTCGTGCCGCGGCTCAAGGCACTCGCGGAGAAGTACCCGCAGATCGGCGACATCCGCGGCCGCGGCGCCATGCTCGCCGTCGAGCTCGTCAACGGCGCCGGCGACATCACGCCCAACGCCGCGCTCACGGCCGCCGTCAACAAGGCGTGCCACGCCGAGGGCCTCGTCACCCTGACGTGCGGCACCTACGGCAACGTCTTCCGCTTCCTGCCGCCGCTCGCCGCGAGCGACGAGCTGCTCAACGAGGGTCTCGACATCTTCGAGAAGGCGTTCGCAGCCTCCGTCTGATCCATCTGCCGACGAGCGTATGCCGTCGGGTTGCCTTCCAGCGCAACGGAACCGGACGGCATACCTCCTGACAAGCGTGAGGCCCGCCCCATCGGATGGGGCGGGCCTCACTGTCTCACAAGGGGATCCGCGTCAGCGCAGCCACACCTTGACCTGCATCGACGTGCCGAACTGGTTCTCGATGCCGATGTTCACGCCGTTGTTCGGAACCTTGACCCCGGTGTACGGCGTGGAGCCGTACCAGTAGGTTCCGCTGTCGTTGAAGACCGGCTTGGCCGGCGCGCCCGCGACCACGAACGGCACGCCGTTCTTGTGGAACGTGAACGTGTCGGACTGCTGCGTCGAGAACGGGGCGTCGTAGCCCGCGATGCGGGCGCGGAGCGTCGTGCCGTCAGACAGGACGCGGGGCGCCGGGTTGGCGTCGACCGGCAGGATGAGGCCCTCTCCCGGGTGCGCGCCGGTGTTGTTGTCGGCCTGCGAGGTGTCCCAGTAGCTGACGAGCAGGCCGTCCTGGTACGGGAAGTGCTCCACCTTGTCGCCGTTCGTGTTGAGCCAGCCGAAGTTGTACGGGCCGCTCTTCAGGTACGAGTCGAACGACAGGTAGTTGCGGTACGAGGCGATGTAGTAGTTGTCGTGCCACGTGGTGACCGTGGCCCCGACCGAGGACCACCCGTTGGCCGTCCAGCCCTCGAGGCCGGCCTCGGCGCCCGAGTCGACGACGGTCGCGCCGTTGCTCACGACCTTGACGTCGTCGACGAACCAGCCGAGCTCGGTGTAGGCCGGGTCGGTGTGGTAGCGGAAGCGCAGCTGGACCGTCTTGCCGGCGTAGGCCGACAGGTCGAACGAGGCGTTCTTCCAGCCCATCTCGCCCTCAGCAGGACCGCTCCAGCCGGTGATGCCGTTGCCCTCGTCGGCGCGGGTGTCCGTGCCGGCGATGGCAGTCCAGCCCGAGCCGTCGTTGACCTCGACGTAGCCGTAGTCACAGCCGCAGTCCTCGATGGCGTAGTTCGTCGCGAAGGACAGCGTCGACGTGCCGGCGGCGAGCGTGACCGAGCGGGTCAGCGTTGCCTCGGTCGCGTTGGCACGGCCGCCGTAGAAGTCCCTCGAGCCGGTCTTCGGGGTGACGAGCGGCGAGACGACGTTCTTCCTCGGCAGCGGGACGATGACCGCCTGCGCCTTGTCGGTGTTGTACTCGTGCGGGCCGAGCATGACCTTCGCGCCCTTGGCGGTCGGGCTCACGACCTGGTAGTCGAGCCAGCCGAGGAAGAGCTTCTCCCACGCGCCGAAGTCGGAGCCACGGGAGCCGATGGACTGGTCGTTCGGACCGGACTGGCGGCTCTGGCTCATCATCGACCACCAGTTGACGCCGTTGTCCTGGCCGGTGTCACTGTCGTAGAGGTCGGGCAGACCGAGGTCGTGTCCGTACTCGTGCGTGAAGACGGACATGCCGCCGTTCTCGGGCTGGATCGTGTAGTCGCCGACCCACATGCCGGTGTCGGCGATGGGCGTGCCCGGCAGGCCACCGGGGCCACCGGCCTTGGTCGAGGCGTACCAGCGGTGCGACCAGATGGCGTCCTCGCCCTGGTACGGGTCGCCGTCGGCCTGGTCGCCACCGGCGTGCACGATCTGGAAGTGGTCGAGGAAGCCGTCGGGCTCGTTGAAGTTGCCGTCGCCGTCGATGTCGTAGCGGTCCCACTGGTCGTACTGCGCCAGGTCGGCCTTGATCTGCTCGAGCGTGCGACCGGCAGCCTTCTGGTCGGTGACCCACTGGTTGACGGCGTCACGCACGAGGGCCCACGTGTTGTTGCAGACGTTGCCGCCGCACGGGTAGCCGTTCGAGCGGCCGTAGCGGGCCTCGTTGTAGGGCACCTTGACCCAGTCGGAGACCTCGCCGTCGATGCTGTAGCGGCCCGAGCTCTGGCGCTCGTACCACTGCTTGACACTCTCCTGGGCGCCACCCTGGCCGATGGGGCCACCGGCACCGAAGTAGAGGCTCTGGAAGTAGTCGCGTGAGTAGTTCGCGTTCCAGTTCGTCGAGTTGTCGAGCGTGCGGTCGGGAGCCGGGATCGCGTTGTGCAGCGGGCCGTCGAACGTCGCTGGGCCGGGGATGTTCGGGTCGGTGTCCTGGTCCGGGTAGCTCGCGCTCCGCTGGTTGCCGAACTCGGCGAGGATGACGAAGATCTTGTCGGTGCCCTCGCGGCTCAGCTCGACGTACTCGTCGGTGGGGCCCTGGCCGGTGCTCGCACCCTTCAGCTTGACGACGGTGCTCTTGCCCTGCTTGACGGGCGTCGCGGTGCCGTTCAGCACCTGCTTGATCGCCGTCTCCTTGAGAGCACGGCGCTTGTCCTCCCTGGGGTTGGGCAGCTCGTCCGACCCCATCTGGGCGGCGGCGTCGGCCGGCTGGTTCGCCACCTGGTCGACGGTCGGCTGGGCGCCGACCATGGGCACGCCGACGGCGAGCCCCATGCCGGCGGCGAGAGCGAGGCTGAGCAAGCCTCTGGATGTCCTACGCACGGATCCTCCTCGTTCGACGGCTCGTGTGTCCGTCGGTGCGCATGACGTGCGGCCCCGGTCAGGAGCCGCACGCTGTGTGTGGGATGGAGAGCCGGCACCCCCGGCGCGCGACCCGAGGGAGACCTAACCACTTCCGACCTACCTCGCACTAGGGGTCAAAGCGGAAAAGTTCAGGAGATCCTCAGGACGTTCTGGACAACTTCCGAAGAAGCAGCGGTATGGCCGCGCCCCGGCGCAGGAACGACCGGACGCCGTCTGGGAGATGGCTGGGAGCCTGCTGGAGGTGGGCAGGGGATGCCGTCAGTCGAAGGGCGTGATGTCGGGCCGCTTGGCCTGACGGTGATCGCCCGACGAACGGCCGGTGAGGCGGCGGTGGACCCAGGGCCCGACGTACTCCTTGGCCCACTGCGCGTTGGCCTGCAGCGCCTCGCGGCGGCCGATCGGCGGGGCCGGCTCGAGCGGCGTCGCCCAGTCGCTCTCGGCCGGCGTGTGGCCGAGCGCCTCGAGTGCTGCGAGCGAGACGCGGCGGTGGCCCTCGGTCGTCATGTGGATGCGGTCCTCGCTCCACATCCGCCAGTCGCGCAGGGCGTGCAGCCCCCACTGGTCGATGACGTGGGCGCCGTTGCGGCGGGCGATGCTCCAGATGTTGGCCGTGTGGATCGCGGCGCGGCCCCGGGTGGCCTTGACGAGCGGGGCGTCGGCCGGGTCGACGGGGGTCGCCATGAGCACGTCGGCGCCGGTCGCGCGGATGCGGGCGACGGCGGCCTCGAGGCGGGCGGCGAGCCCGTCGAGGTCGGCCTTGGGCCGCAGGATGTCGTTGCCGCCACCGACGATGCTGACGAGGTCGGGCTGCAGGGCGAGGGCGTCCTCGAGCTGCGGCCCGACGACATCGGCCAGCTTGCGACCGCGCACGGCGAGGTTGGCGTAGCCGAAGTCGAGTCCCCCCGTACGGGCGATCTCGGACAGGTGCGACGCGAGCCGGTCTGCCCAGCCGGCGAACTCGCCGTCGTGGCCGAAGGTCGGGTCGTCGTCGCACATGCCCTCGGTGAAGGAGTCGCCGATCGCGACATAGCGGGTCCAGATCGTCGGTCCGGAGACCTCGGGCGATGGCTGGGTCATGTCAGCCTCCAGTCGATGGGTGCCGCGCCCTGCTGGGCGAGGAGGTCGTTGGTGCGGCTGAAGGGCCGCGACCCGAAGAAGCCCGAGCGTGCGGAGAGCGGCGACGGGTGGGCCGACTCGATGCGCGGGACGTCGCGGAGCATCGGGGCGAGGGACCGCGCCTGACGACCCCACAGGATCGCGACGAGCGGCCCGCCTCTGTCAGCGAGAGCCGAGATCGCTTGTGCGGTAACGGCTTCCCAGCCCTTGCCCTGATGACTGGCGCTCGCTCCGGGGCGCACCGTGAGCACCCGGTTGAGCAGCATGACGCCGCGCTCGAACCACGGCGTGAGGTCGCCGTTACCCGGTGTCGGCAGGCCGAGGTCGGTGCCGAGCTCGGCATAGATGTTCTGCAGCGAGCGCGGCACGGGCTGCACGTCGGGAGCCACGCTGAAGCTCAGCCCCACCGGGTGGCCGGGGGTCGGGTAGGGGTCCTGGCCGACGATGAGCACGCGCACGTCCGGCAGGGGCAGCGAGAAGGCCCGCAGCACCCGGTCGCCCGCAGGGAGGTAGCCCCGGCCCGCGGCGACCTCTGCGCGCAGGAAGTCGCCCATCGCGCTGATCGTGTCGGCGACAGGTTCGAGGGCTGGCACCCAGGTCGGGTGGACGAGCTCACGCAGGGGTCGGGCCGGCACGGGCACACGCTACCCCCGCTCGCTCCCTCCTCACGGATGGAGGTGATCCCGGCACCGACGTGGGCTCCGCGATCACCTCGAATCGGGGAGTGCGACAGAATCGGGAGCGATGAACGCCACGCTCCGCGGACCCGCCCTCGTCGACGACGCCGTGCTTCCCGACGTGCTCGTCCGCATCGAGGGTGACCGCATCGCCGCCGTCACACCACTGGCCGCCGACCACGGCGGTGCCGGCTCGGCCCCCAGCCCCGCGGGAGCGGAGCCGGTGAGCGGCACGATGCTGCCGGCATACGTCGACATGCACTGCCACGGCGGGGGCGGCAGCGCCTTCACCGACCTCGACGACGCGGCCGCAGCGCGCGCCGCCGAGCACCACCACGCACGCGGCACGACGAGCCTGCTCGCCAGCCTCGTCACGATGACTCCGCGCGACCTCGAGCGCGGGGTCGCGATGCTCGCCGAGATCGCCGACGACGGGCTCGTCGACGGCATCCACCTCGAGGGTCCGTGGCTCGCCGAGGCGCGGTGCGGCGCCCACGACCCCACGCTCCTGCGCGACCCCACGCTGGCCGAGGTGGAGCGCCTGCTCGCCGTGGGGCGCGGGCACATCCGCCAGGTGACCCTCGCGCCGGAGCGCGACCACGGGCTCGACCTCGTGCGCTGGCTCACCTCCGCCGGAGTGCACGCGGCCGTGGGTCACACGGCGGCGAGCTTCGCGCAGGTCGAGCAGGCGATCGCTGCCGGGGCCGACGTCGCCACCCACCTCTTCAACGGCATGGACCCGTGGCACCACCGCGTGCCCGGAGCGGTGCCCGCCCTGCTGCGTGCGGCAGCCCGCGGCAGCGTCGTCGTCGAGGTCATCGCCGACGGCGCCCACCTCTCCGACGACACGGTGCGCACCGTCCTCGACCTCGCCGGTGCGGGCTCGGTCGCCTTCGTCTCCGACGCCATGGCGGCGGCCGGGGTGGGCGACGGCACCTACGCGCTCGGCGGGCTGTCGGTCGTCGTCGACCGCGGCGTCGCGCGCCTCACCCGTGACCCCGACGGCACGACGCCCGGCTCGATGGCCGGCGGCACGAGCCACGTCGCCGACATCGTCAGCCGGCAGGTTGGTCTCGGGCTGCCACTGCCGTATGCCGTCCGGGCGGGTTCGCGCACGCCTGCCCGCCTTCTCGGGCTGGGTGACCGCGGCTCGATCGCGGCTGGGGGGCGCGCTGACCTCGTCGTCGTCGACGAGGAGACGAGGGTGCGCCGAGTCATGCGTGCCGGACGCTGGCTCGGCACGGGCTGAGCGGTTGGCTACGCTCGCCCGGTGACGAATTCCCGCTGGTCCACCGCCGTCTTCGATCTCGACGGCACGCTGGCCGACACCATCAACCTCATCGTCGAGTCCTACCAGCACGCGTTCCGCACCGTGCTCGGCCGCGAGGAGAACCCCGAGGTCATCAGGTCGTGGATCGGCCGGCCGCTCATCAGCGCCTTCCGCGACCACTCGCCCGAGCAGGCCGATGAGCTGTACTCGACCTATCTGCAATGGAACTCGGACAACACCGAGCGCCTCATCCGCACCTACGACGGAGTCGTCGACGTGCTCGGCGACCTGCGCGCTGCAGGGGTGCACGTCGGCATCGCGACGTCGAAGCGGCGCGAGTCGGCCCAGCAGGCGATGGACATCCTCGGCATCAGCCAGCACGTCGACGTGCTCGTGGCGATGGAGGACACCGAGCGCCACAAGCCCGACCCGACGCCGCTGCTGCTCGCCCTCGAGCGCATGGGCCGCAGCAGCAACGCCGCCGTCTACGTCGGTGATGCCGTCGTCGACGTGCTCGCGGGCAAGGCTGCCGGCATGGACACCCTCGCCGTGACGTGGGGCGCCGGCCAGCCGGAGGCGTTGCACGCCGTGCGGCCCACCGCCGTCGCGTCGAACGCCGCCGAGCTGCGCGCGGCCTTCCTCGGCTGAGCTCAGCCTGGGTAAGCACGGGTCGGCCCCGGGCCGCCCGTGTGAGCCAGGGTCAGCCCGGGCTCACCACCAGCAGAGGCAGAACGGGTGGCCGACCGGGTCGGCATAGACGCGGTAGCCGGCGGTGGACGTGTGGGCGTGGCTGTGCAGGTGCCGGGCGCCGAGGGCGACGGCCCGCTCGTGGGCTGCCTCGATGTCGCCGACGTGGAAGTCGAGGTGCAGCTGTTGCTGCACCCGGGGCTCCGGCCACGTCGGGGCTACGAAGCCGGCAGCCCGGTGGAAGCCGATCGCCGTGCCCCCGCGGGGAGGGTCGAGCGTGACGGCTCCGCCCTCCTCGTCGGCCTCCGGGCCGACCTCGGGCATCGGCCAGTCGAGCAGCCGCGCGTAGAAACGGGCGAGCTCTGCCGGATCGGGGCAGTCGAGCACGACGGCGTCGAAGGTCGGGACGGCTCCAGCCGGCTGAGTCGGATCCACGGCGACTCCTCCTCGTGTCTGGACCGGTTCGGACCAACCGGTCATCTTGCCCACCGACGCTACCGGGGCAGACCGACAGCGCAGCCCCAGCGCGTGGGGGAGTCCCCGCCAGAGGGCCTAGCATCCTCCCGTGCACAGCTTCGACAAGGACCCCGACCACATCGCCGTCGAAAAGGTCCTCACCTACGCCCGCGAGCGCCTCCTCATGGACCCGATCCCGCTCGACGGGCCGCAGTCCGAGGACTACCTGCTCTCCGCAGCCGGCCAGACGATCACGGCGGCCGGGCTCGGCTCGACCCGGGCCATGGAGCTCTTCGAGCACACCCTCGCCCCGGCCTGCCTCTCGACCGACCACCCCCGCTACCTCTCCTTCATCCCGTGCGCACCGACCCGTGAGGCCGCGGCCTTCGACGTCGTCGTCGGCGCCTCCTCGATCTACGGCGGGTCCTGGATGGAGGGCGCCGGCGCCGTCTACGCCGAGAACCAGGCCCTGCGCTGGATCGCCGACCTCGCCGGCCTGCCCGAGGAGGCGGGCGGCGTCTTCGTGCCCGGTGGCACGGTCGGCAACCTGTCGGCGCTCGTCACCGCACGGCATACGGCCCGGGCCAAGGCGGTGGCCGAGGGCACCGGCGCGCGGCCGTTCCGCATCGCGGCGACGGACAACGCGCACTCGTCGGTCGTCTCGATGGCGGCGGTCATGGACGCTGAGGTGTGCGGCGTCGCCGTCGACGACATGCTGCGCATGACCGGCCCAGAGCTGCGGCGCACCCTCGAGGAGCACGGCCCCGAGACGTTCTTCGCCGTCGTCGCCACGAGCGGCACGACGAACTTCGGCGTCGTCGACGACCTCGACGGCGTTGCCGAGGTGTGCGAGGAGTTCGGCATCTGGCTGCACGTCGACGGCGCCTATGGGGGTGCCGGGCTCGCGGCGCCCTCGGTGCGCCACCTCTACGAGGGCATCGAGCGCGCCGACTCCTTCATCGTCGACCCGCACAAGTGGCTCTTCGCGCCGTTCGACTGCTGCGCGCTCATCTACCGCGACCCCGAGCTGGCGCGCATCGCGCACACGCAGGAGGCGGGCTACCTCGACGTCATCACGAGGTCGGCGGAGTGGAACCCCACCGACTACTCGATCGGCCTGACGCGCCGTGCCCGCGGGCTGCCGCTCTGGTACTCCCTCGCCGTCCACGGCACGGACGCCTACGTCGAGGCGATCGAGGACACCCTCGCGGTGACGCGGCACGCTGCCGCCGAGATCGACAAGCGCCCCTACCTCGAGGCGGTCCGGGAGCCCGACCTGTCGGTCATCGTCTTCCGGCGGCTCGGCTGGTCGGCGGAGGACTACCAGGCCTGGACCGACCGGCTGCTCGACCGGGAGTTCGCGTTCGTCGTGCCGACGACCTTCCGCGGGGAGACCCTGACCCGCTTCGCCGTCGTCAACCCGCACACGACGAAGGAGGACATCACGGCCATCCTCGACACCATGGCGTGAGGGGCTCATGGGACTGGTGTTGCCGGTGGAACGTCTGGTCAGACACCGCCCCCGGACACGCCCGATCGCGGCCCCGGAGGCGAATGACACCCCTGTCATTTCGGTCTATGGTGGGTGCCGGAGCCAACGCCTCACCGCACCACCTGACGACCGCAGCGAAGACGGGGACATGAGCACAGACCACGCCACGGCGCAGCCCGACCGCCACGACTCGGAGGTCGGCCTGTCGGCCCGCGACCTCGAGATCCTGGCCTTCGAGCGCCAGTGGTGGAAGTACGCCGGGTCCAAGGAGCAGGCCATCAAGGAGCTCTTCGACATGAGCTCCACGCGCTACTACCAGGTGCTCAACGCGCTCCTCGACAACCCCGACGCCCTCGCCGCTGACCCCATGCTCATCAAGCGGCTGCGCCGGATGCGCTCGAGCCGCCAGCGCGCCCGCACGAGCCGGCGCCTCGGCATCAACGTCTGAGGCCACCGCCGACGGGGTCTCGCTCGGCTCCGACGTCCGCGCCTGCACGCGCTCGTCGTGGTTGACTTCGAGCATGGCCGAGGTCGTGATCCGTCGCGCGGGTCCCGATGACGCGTTCGTCGTCGCCGCGCTGCACCTCCAGTTCGCCCGCGAGCTCGGTATGCCGTCCGAGCCGGGCTATCTCGACCGTTTCGTCGACGCGTGGCTGGCCGACCGCCCCGACCGGCCGACGTGGATCGCCGAGAGCCGGGGTGAGCACGCCGGGCTGCTCGAGACGAGGCGCATCCGGGCCCTGCCGTGGCCGGGTCGCAAGGACGTCAGCTGGCTGCACGTCGGCGGTCTCTTCGTGGCGCCGACCTGCCGAGACCGCGGGGTCGGACGCGCCCTCACCGAGGCGATGATCGAGTGGGCGCGCACGACCGACGTCAAGTGGATCCGGCTCAACGCACCGGACGCGCGGGCGCAGGAGTTCTACGAGCGGCTCGGCTTCAGCTCTCCCGGTCGCCTCATGGAGTTCGAGCTGCGGGACTCGCAGTGACCGTGCCCCCGGGCGGCGTGGTGGCGCACCCCGCGGGCGCCGGACCGACGAACTCGCTCGTCGACGTCGCGGGGATCCGCGTCGGACACCGCACCCGCGACGAGCCGGGCTGGCTGACGGGCGTCACCGTCGTCGTCGCACCTGCCGGTGGAGCCGTCGCCGGGGTCGACGTGCGTGGCGGCGGACCGGGCACCCGCGAGACCGACCTGCTCGACCCGCGCAACCTCGTCGACCGGGTCGATGGGGTGGTGCTCGGCGGCGGGTCGGCCTTCGGGCTCGCCGCCGCCGACGGCGTCATGGATGCCCTCGCCGCCGACGGCCGGGGCTGGCCGACGGCCGACCCACCCGATGCCACCAGGGTCGTGCCCATCGTGCCGGCCGCGATCGTCTTCGACCTGGGACGCGGCGGCACGTGGGCCAACCGTCCGCGCGCCGAGGACGGCAGGGCGGCATACGCGGCGGCGACGGACGCGGCGGTGGTCCAGGGCAGCGTCGGCGCCGGCACGGGAGCCAAGGCGGGCGGCCTACGCGGAGGGGTGGGCTCGGCGAGCGTCGTGCTCCCCTCGGGTGTCGTGGTGGCGGCCCTCGTCGTCGTCAACGCCGTCGGCTCGGCCGTCGACCTCGAGACCGGGCTGCCGTATGCCGTCCGCCTCGGGCTGCCGGGGGAGTTCAGTCACGTGCAGGCGCCCAGCCAGGCGGATCTCGCTGCGGCACAGGCTCGCTCACTGGCAGCGGTCGAGGCGGGGGAGGCGGCCGTGCCCGGGCTCGCGACGACGATCGGGGTCATCGCGACCGATGCGACGCTGACCAAGGCGCAGTGCCAGAAGATGGCAGGAATCGCGCACGACGGCCTCGCTCGGGCGGTGCGACCGGTCCACACCCTCTTCGACGGCGACACCCTCTTCGCGCTCGCGACGGGGAGCCGGCCTGCGCCCGACCCCGCCGAGCAGGCGATGGTCATGGAGGCCGGCGCCGACTGCGTGGCCCGGGCGATCGTGCACGCGATGCTCGCGGCCACCTCGGTCGACCGGACCGCCGACGGCGGCGTCGCGCTGCGGTCCTTCACCGAGGCGTTCCCCTCGGCACTGGCCTGAGGGGCAGGCCGCTGGCCGCTGGCCGCTGGTCGCTGGTCGCTGGTCGCTGGTCGCGACGGTGCGGGCCGGTCAGAGCCAGGTCTCGACCAGCTCGTGGGACAGTTCGCGCGAGAGGCCCGGGCGCAAGGTCGCGAGCTCCGCCTCGGCCGCCCGGACGAGCACACGGTGGGATTCGAGAGCCGCGGGCTCCGGGGTGGCGGGGTGCGCCTCGACGACGTCGAGGCGCAGGTCGTCGCGGGGGTGGCTGTCGTCCCACCGCAGGTCGGCCTGTCGGGCCCGGGCTCGGGCGGAGGAAACCTCCGACGGTGTGGGCGCCGGCCGCGTGCGCACGTGCTCGAGGACGGCGAACGGGTCCTCCCGCCGGCGCGCGGCGGACCCGGCAAGGGTGTGCAGGCCGCTCGTGTTCATCATCGTGAGCAGCAGCCGCACGACCGCTGCCGTGCCTGCGACGTCGGCGGCGCGCAGGTCGGCGAGGTACTCGCGCCACTGTCTGTCCGTCGCGGCCAACCGCTCGAACGCGAGGAGGAGCGCAACGGCGGGGAACGAGATGACCCGCAGCAGAAGGGTCCCCATCCAGTTCATCGTCGCGGTGCCGCCCCAGCCGCCGTCGTCGACGGTCGAGGGAGAGAGATTCGAGGAGGCGCCGGCGGGCAGCGGGGTGACGAGGGTGGCGAGTCGCACCAGCACGACGTGCGCCGTCCCGACGAGCGTGCCACGACCGTGGTCACGACCGGCCAGGTGGCCGAGCTCGTGCCCGAGGATGGCGATGCGCTCGTCGTCGGTGAGGTAGGTCCAGGTCGGCAGACCGATGACGAGCGCCGGCCGGAGCCTCCAGCCCGTGCTCATGACGTACGCGTTGAAGTCGAGGTTCACGTGGATGCTGGCGGGCGGCCGCACCCCGAGGTCCGAGGCCAGCGCGGCCACGAGGCGATGTGTGTGCGGAAAGCTCTCGCTCGGCAGGGGCTCGGCATCCGAGACCTGCTGGGAGCGTAGGACCACGGCGGCGACCACCGCCCACGCGACCAGCACGCCGACCCACCCCCAGAGGCCCTTGGGCTGCACGGACGCCCACACGAGCAGCGCGACAGCGGTCACCGAGGCCAGGAGCACGACGGTGGAGGCGATGACGAGACCGACCGACGTCGGCGACGGAGCCGCTGCCGACCCGCGGGCGACGAGCGCTCGGTGAGCGCGCTCAGCAGCGCGATCGAGGGATGCGCGCTGCCTCCGGGCGAACCATGAGAGGCGCTGCACGGGTCGAGTCGGCGCGGGGCGGGACGGCGGGGCAGCGGGGTGCGGCTCTGACACGGGGGTCCTTCGGCGACGAGGGGGATGGCGGGGATGCTAGCCGCTGTGATCGCGGGAATCGCCTCCCAAACGGCCCCGTACGCGGGAGACTCGGAGCGCCTCGTCTTCACGGGGCGCCGGTCGGGGGCAGGCACGTGTGCACCGCCAACAGAACAGGAGCTCATGATGGCCAGGTCATTCCGACACCTCATCTCCGGAGTTCACGGACGGGTGTCCGAGACGTTCACCCATCCGGACTGGGGAATGCTGTCGTCACAGTCGGTCGTGCACGTCTCGGCCGGACAGGTCGTCACCCATGAGGCCGGACCGAACGACATGATGTACGGTCCCAACGCCGACGCCGGCCAGCTCACGACGCAGCCCTTCTCCTACACCGTCGGAGATGCCGACGTCTGGGTGAGCAACGTCTCTCCGCTCGGCCTGGGCGAGGTCCCGGACGGGGAGTCGGGCGGGGTCGCCTACGTCCTGCACGTCGACTCGGCCTCACCCATCGACGTCGCCGTCACGATCACGCTCGAGGACCAGACCGTCTGGGCCATCGACTGACGACGGTCCCGTGGGGCGCCCGATCGGGCCGCCGTCCCGAGGGCTCAGGCGACCGGAGGGTTGGCCTGCTCCCAACCGCGGCGGATCGCCGACTCGAGCTGCTCGAGCGGGTAGGGCAGCCTCGCGTCCGGCTCGCGCAGCGCCTCCTCCAGTGACAGGCCCCCGAGCCGCCGTCCGCGGATGACGGACGCGACGGCGGCGATGTCGTCGCGCTGCGCCTCGACGAAGGCGGCATCGACCGGGCGGCCGTGACCCGGGACGACGACGGTCCGCGCACTCGTCTGGTAGAGGTGCGAGGTGAGGGTGTCGGCCCAGTCGAAGGGCCAGCAGTCGCCGCCGAAGGACGGGTGGGCGCTCTCCTCCACGAGGTCGCCGAGGAAGACGGCGTCGGTGTCGGGCACGACGACGGCGATGTCTCCGTCGGTGTGGCCCCGGCCGGCATACGTCATCGTGACGCACCGGTCGCCGAGGTCGATGGTCGCGTTGCTGCCGAAGGTGCGGTCGGGACCGCGCACGACCGTGGCCAGCACGTCCGCGGCGTCCTGGGCCGTGTAGCCGAACTCCGGAGCCGGCCCGGGGTCGGCGCGGACGAGCGACTTGATGCGCTCTGCATCGGCCTCGAGGGTGCGGCCGACGTTGTCGTGGGCGTGCACGGTCGCCGTGTCGAAGGCGGCGTTGCCGAAGGTGTGATCGAAGTGGACGTGGGTGTTGACGACGTGGGTGACCGTGATGTCACGGCCCAGCCGGCGCACGTCGTCGAGGGCGTGCCTGCCCTGCACGTCGCTCGCCCGCGTGTCGATGACGACGGCGCCGTCGCGGCCGAGCACGAGCCCCACGTTGACGTCCCACTGGGGGTAGCGGGCCACGAAGACGCGGTCGGCGACCTCGATGAAGCCGCGGGCGACCGATGGCCGGGTCGAGGACTTCGCCGTCATGGGCCCACGCTAGCTGCGAGCAGGGGGTCGGCACGCCCCGGAACGGTTCTCGCAGCGTCGCGATGCCCGATTGGTGGCGATCTTCGTCTACCTTGGGTAGCCATGTCCCTCGATACCCGCACCGAACGACGACAGGCCCGCCAGCGCCGCAACCTCGTCATCGGCGGGGTCGTCGCCCTCGCGTCGGTACTCAGTGTGAGCCTGCTCGTCGCCCTCCTCACCGGCGGCGGACCCGACCAGCCGGCCTCGGCGGACCAGTCGAAGCGGTCCGCGACGAGCGCCTGGACGCCCACCGACGACGACGTGTGGAGCGACGCGCCCGGCACGACCTCGGTGCCCACCTCGAGCGCGCCCGGCCTCACGGCCGACACCGGCACACCGACCGCCCCCACGACCGTCGCGCCGCGTCGCACCGCCGTCACCGTGGCGCGCACCACGAACGCACCCGCGCCGCCGGCCCCGGCGACGCCCGCCACGACCCTGACGACGAGCCCGACGAGCGACGTGCCGCCGGGTCAGCTCAAGCGGCCCAAGCCCAAGACGACCCCGCCGCCTCGCCGCTGAGCGAGCGCACGGGTCATGGGAGCCTGACCACATGGACTGCGTCTTCTGCTCGATCGTCGCAGGGGAGGTGCCGGCCGACGTCGTGCTCGACGAGCCGGACTTCGTGGGCTTCCTCGACCGGCGGCCGGTGTTCAAGGGGCACGTGCTCCTCGTGCCGCGCGAACACGTCGACACCCTGCTCGACCTGCCCGCGCGCCTCCACGCCGGCCTCACCGAGACGGCGCAGCGCCTCGCCCGTGCGGCCGTCGAGGGCCTGGGCTCGCAGGGCACCTTCGTCGCGACGAACAACGTCGTGAGCCAGTCGGTGCCCCACCTGCACGTCCACGTCGTGCCGCGCACCAAGGGTGACGGGCTGCGCGGCTTCTTCTGGCCGCGCACGACCTACGCGTCGGCCGAGGAGTCCGCGGCGTATGCCGCGCGTCTCGCCGCCGCGCTGGGCCCGCGCCCGAGCGACTGACCCGAGCGGACGGCATACCGCCTCGTCATCGTTTGCACTCTCACCCCGAGAGTGCCAATAATGGCGTTAGCACTCTCCATGGGGGAGTGACAGATCCGGGCCGTATGCCGAGGGGCTGGGTCCCACAGCGACGTGAGCTGGGGGAGTCGGCCTCGTCCGTCGCGGGCGACATGCGGACCACCACACATTTTTCGCGTGGGAGGAACCACCCGAATGGCAAAGACCATTGCTTTTGACGAAGAGGCACGCCGCGGCCTCGAGCGGGGCATGAACATCCTCGCCGACGCCGTGCGAGTCACCCTCGGCCCGAAGGGCCGCAACGTCGTGCTGGAGAAGAAGTGGGGCGCCCCCACGATCACCAACGACGGTGTCTCGATCGCCAAGGAGATCGAGCTCGACGACCCCTACGAGAAGATCGGCGCGGAGCTCGTCAAGGAGGTCGCCAAGAAGACCGACGACGTCGCCGGTGACGGCACGACGACGGCCACCGTCCTCGCCCAGGCCATGGTGAAGGAAGGCCTGCGCAACGTGGCCGCCGGCGCCAACCCGATGGCGCTGAAGCGCGGCATCGAGAAGGCCGTCGACGCCGTCTCCGCCACCCTGCTCGAGCAGGCCAAGGAGATCGAGACCAAGGAGCAGATCGCCTCGACCGCCAGCATCTCGGCGGCTGACGAGGAGATCGGCGCGCTCATCGCCGAGGCGATGGACAAGGTCGGCAAGGAAGGTGTCATCACCGTCGAGGACTCCAACACCATGGGCCTCGAGCTGGAGATGACGGAGGGTATGCGCTTCGACAAGGGCTACATCTCCGCCTACTTCGTCACCGACACCGAGCGCATGGAGACCGTGCTCGACGACGCCTACGTCCTCGTCGCGAACTCCAAGATCGGCAACGTCAAGGACCTGCTGCCCCTCCTCGAGAAGGTCATGCAGTCGGGCAAGCCGCTGCTCATCATCGCCGAGGACATCGAGGGTGAGGCCCTCGCGACCCTCGTCGTCAACAAGATCCGTGGCACGTTCAAGTCGGTCGCCGTCAAGGCCCCCGGCTTCGGCGACCGCCGCAAGGCCATGCTGACCGACATCGCCATCCTCACCGGTGGCCAGGTCATCTCCGAGGAGGTCGGTCTCAAGCTCGAGAACGCCACCCTCGACCTGCTCGGCAAGGCTCGCAAGGTCGTCGTCACCAAGGACGAGACGACCATCGTCGAGGACGCCGAGGACCGCTCGCAGATCGAGGGCCGCATCGCCCAGATCAAGGCCGAGATCGAGAAGTCGGACTCCGACTACGACCGCGAGAAGCTCCAGGAGCGTCTCGCCAAGCTCGCCGGCGGCGTCGCCGTCATCAAGGCGGGCGCGGCCACCGAGGTCGAGCTCAAGGAGCGCAAGCACCGCATCGAGGACGCCGTGCGCAACGCCAAGGCTGCCGTCGAGGAGGGGATCGTCGCCGGTGGTGGCGTCGCCCTCATCCAGGCCGCCAAGGTCGCGTTCGAGTCGCTCCACCTCGAGGGTGACGAGGCGACGGGCGCCAACATCGTGCGCGTCGCGACCGAGGCCCCGCTCAAGCAGATCGCGATCAACGCCGGTCTCGAGGGTGGAGTCGTGGCCGAGAAGGTGCGCGGTCTCGACGCCGGTCACGGTCTCAACGCCGCCACGGGTGAGTACGTCGACCTGCTGGCCGCCGGCATCATCGACCCGGTCAAGGTGACCCGCTCGGCGCTGCAGAACGCCGCCTCGATCGCGGCGCTCTTCCTCACGACCGAGGCCGTCATCGCCGACAAGCCCGAGAAGAACGCTCCGGCCATGCCCGGTGGCGACGACATGGGTGGCATGGGCGGCATGGGCTTCTGAGCCCGCTGCTCCGCACGACCTGATCGATCCGCTGGGCGGCTCCTCCTCTGGGGGGAGCCGCCCTTCGGCGTGTGTGCGTGGGTTCGTCGGCTCTGCCATGCCGAACGCATCCTCTGTTGCGCGTTCGGCACCCTCGACGGGCTACGGGTGTCAGACGCACGATCTGCTGTGCGTCCGGCACCCCCGAAGCCTGGCGGGTGCCGAACGCGCAACAGGTGGTGCCGCTGTGCGGTCCTGAGCCGCTTGCGGCTGGAAACGCCGAACCCGGCCGGGCCATGGAGGGGTGCGACCCGGCCGGGAGTCGTGGGCTGCCAGGTGCGTCGGCTGTCGTCAGCGGGCGAAGAGGGCTCGCGTCGCGTTCTCGTGCTCGAGGTAGGCCGCCGACACCCGCGAGGTGAGGCGGGCGATGTCGGAGAGGGCCTCGTTCATGCGGGCCTGGGCGCTCTGGTAGTCGTGCAGCACCCGGACGAACTCCGCCTTGGCGGGGCCCTCCCACGCGCCGTCGAGCGAGGCGAGGCGACCGCGGAGGGTCGCGACGTCGGACTGGATGCTCTCGGCGAGGCGGTTGATGTCACCCGCCGCAGTGGCAATGACCTCGGTGTCGACGATCGAGCGGGACATGGTGGCTCCTTCGGGTCGGGACGCCCGGTCTGACGTCCTGTCCCGATCGAGGCTAGGTCGCCACGGGACGACGGCTCTGGCTTCATCCACAGGGCCGACCAGGGCCGATCACGGCCGAGCAGGGCCGAGCCAGGGCCGGGGCGCTGTCGGCGTGCTGCCCTAGGCTGCGAGGGTGACCGTGTGGATCGATGAGCCCATCTGGCCCGCGCACGGTCGGCAGTTCGCTCACCTCGTGAGCGACGAGTCCTATGCCGAGCTGCACGCTGTCGCCCGGGCGGCGGGGCTGCACCCCAGGTCGTTCGACGGAGACCACTACGACGTGCCGGACGTGCGCTGGCACGACGCGGTCGCAGCGGGCGCCACGCCCACCTCGGGGGTCGACCTCGCGCGCCGTCTCAACGCCTCGGGCCTGCGCCTGCGCAAGCGCAAGCACGACCGCGGGGTGGCCAGGCAGCTCGACGTCCTCTTCCCCAACGGCGCAAGCGACGTCGACCTCGTCGCATCGTCGGTGCCCGTCGACGAGCGTCGCGTCTACGCGGCGATGGTCTTCGTCCGCGACTCGCGCGGTGACTTCGCCGTCGTCTACAGCATCCGCCGCCGCCAGTGGGGCTCGCCCGGCGGCTGGCGCGAGTCAGACGAGTCCCCAGTCGAGAACGCCGTGCGCGAGACGCACGAGGAGACCGGGCTGCTCCTCGACCCGGCTCGCGTGTCTCCCTGCGGTTACGAGCGGTTCACGCCGCGCACCGACGACAACGTCATCAGTCTCGACAAGCCCTACCTCCAGGTCTTCCGCACCGAGCTCGACGCGGTGCGCCCCCCGCTGACCAACGGTGACGACGGCATCCACGCCACTCGCTGGGTCACGCCGCAGGAGTATGCCGCCCTCTGCGGCCATCTCTTCTGGTGGCCGCTCGCGGCCGAGGTGTTCCCCGAGCTCCGGGGGCTCCGCGCCTGACGGGACTCAGTCCGAGGAGGGCGCTGGCCCACCCGGCTGAGGCCCGGTGGTGCGGCTGATCCTGTCGAGCAGCTGCCGGGTGGCGTCGACCCTCCCGAGAGGAGCCCCGAGGTCGAGGTAGCGTCGGAGCAGGGTCGCCACGTTCACGAGAGATTCCTGCTCCACGAGCGTCCGGATCGCGTGGGCGAGGTGGTAGGTCGTGCGGGCCTCGTCGGGTGCCACCTCGGAGGCTGCCCGAAGGTTGGTCACGGCCTCGGTGAGGTCGGCGCCGGTCTCGTAGAGCAGTCGGCCCAGGTGATGGCAGGCCCAGGCGAACCACACGTCGTCGTCGGACGCTCGGCTCTGCCGTTCGCCGCGGAGGTTGCGGGCCCTGCGCAGGGAGCTCATGGCGCTGGCGTCGTCGCCCAGTGCCGCGAAGGCCAACCCGAGCTCGAGCTCGGTCCACGGGTCCACGGCGTTGCGGGCCGCCTGTCGGTCGCGGAAGGAGGCGGCCAGGGCGACGCACCCGCGCGCGCCCCGGAGCTCGAACTCCCGGATGGCGCGCACGGCGGTCTGCTGTGCCGTGCGGTGCTGGAGCACCGGCTCGTCCGCAGCCTCGCCGATGACCCGGAGCGCGCCCTTGAGGTTTCGTCTCGTGCCCAGCGCGGCATAGCTCGCGGGTGAGGACCGATGTGCCCGCCGCGGCGCGAGGAGCGCTTGGAGGCCTGACGAGAGTCGGCCTCGGGCGGCGCCGGACGTCGGGTCGTCCACCTCGAGGCCGCGGGACTGCGAACGCGCCGGCAGCCGCGGCGTCAGGGTGATCGCGCCGATCGTGGGTGGCGCGATCGCGGGGCCGAGGTGCGGCGTGCGCCCTGCGTGCTCCCGCGTGGCGGCGGCGACCGTGCGTGTTCCCGACTCGGGCTGGCCTGCAGTCGTCTGCTCGGAGCCGAGCACGCCACCGCCGGCATCGAGGATGGCGACGACGTTGGGAGAGCCCCCGGCCCGTGCGGCCAGCTCGTCGAGCCCGATGTCGCCGACTCCGGGCAGCCGGGCATCCCAGCTGAGGATGGAGGCGCGGCCCTCCGCGGTCCACGAGCCGGCCCCTGCGAAGCAGAACACGGCAAGCTGGCGGCGACCGTGCTCGGCGAGCGCATCGAACTCAAACAGGATCCTCTCTCGGGTCGCAGCCGGGCCGAGCAGCACCGTCGTGTCCTCCTCCTCGAGTCCGAGGCGAGCGAGGCCGGCTGCCCAGGAGGTGGCGTCGAGCTCAGCGCCGCGACTCGCCTCCGTCGGTGTCGCATAGGTGTCGATCCCGACGATGAGCGCCTTCATGCGACAGTCGGCGAGAGCGTCCAGGGCTGCGCGGGCGTTGACGACGAGGTCCTCCGGGGCATGGGTCCCGGGGTGCAGTGACCGGAGAGCGGAGCGTGCCTCGTGGAGTGACCCCGCCTCGGTGGCCCACCTCGCCCAGTCGAGCTCGAGCGCTGGAACACCGTGCCCCAGCGACTTCCGTGCGCTGCGCAGCAGCGGTCCCGCTGCCTCGACGTCGTGGGCGGCAAGCAGGAGTCGTGCCAGTGCCCAGCGACCGCGTGGGTCGGCCAGCAGTGCCGGGTTCTCTCGCAGCCATGCGAGGCTGTCGACGTCGGCGACGGCGCCGCGCCGGCTCAGCCCCCACAGCTGCGCGGCGGCGAAGCCGGTTGCGCCCGGCACCGTGCTCGGGTCGCCGATCACGTCGGGCGCCATGTCGAAGTCGTGGTGGCGGAGCCAGAGGTCCACGCGCTGCGCGAGCTCTGCACAGGTGATCGTCCCGTGTTCGGGCCACTCGTCGATGAGGGCCCGGGTCAGGGCGCCGTTCTGTCGACCCGCCACGAGCACGTCGAGGGCCATCCCTCGGGCCACCCCGAGGGTGGTCCAACCCTCCAGTGCCGACAGCAGCGGTCGCGCCGGGCCCAGACCGGTGTCGAGGATGAGGACCTTGCTGCGGCCGTTGATGCGAGACAGCCCCTCGACGAGCTCGTGGGCCGAGATGGCGGCAGTCTGCTCACTTGTCCAGTCCGTCGTGACCAGGTAGGGGTCATCAGGACCTTGCCCTGTCGCGTGCCCACTGAAGGACACGACGACGGTGTCGTGCGGACCGGCCTTCTCCGCCAAGCGGTCGAGGCCAGCCAGAAGCGCCGAGCGAGTGGCCTTCGCTCCCACGAGCACCTTCGTGTTCGCAGCCTGGAAGCCGCACGTCCGCTTGAGGAGGCCGGCGAGGTCCCTGGCATCGTTCGCGGCTCCGCGCAGGTTGATGGAGGGCAGCGCAGGAAAGGTCCCGGCGCCGACGAGCAGGGCGTGCCCGCGGCTCACCCGTGCGTGGGCCAGCGCGTCAGCATACGCCCGCGCCCAGCCGGCCTCGTCATCCTCCGGCAGCGCCTCGGCAAACTGCAGGAGGGCGTCGTGAGCTCTGTCGGGCTCGCCGCCTTCCGCCAGCGCGACGCCGCGGAGCAGTCCGGTCTCGGGAGGCCACTGCTGGTCGTCGGCGCCGTCGAGATCGCGCACAGCCGCGATCGCATCGCCGATCGCGAGATGCGCCTCAGCGCAGACGAGCGAGATCTCCCGGTCGGATCCTCCGCCGAGGTCGGTGAGGAAGGAGGCCTCGCGCGCCTCGTGCAGCGCGCACCGGAACGCTGCAGGGTCGTCGGTGAGCCAGCCCAGTGCCGTCAGTCTGCGCGCGAGGTCGAGGTGGTGGCGCGCCTCGGAGCCGGCGGTGACGGCCATCGGCAGGTCGCGGTCGAAGGGGGTGGAGCCGATGCTCGGGTGCTGCCGGCCGTCCGTCTCGGCGAGCACGCGGTCGCGGACGTAGTCGAAGAGCTCGCCCACCCCGACGATGCCGTCGCGCGCCCGTCCGAAACCGTCGGCCGCGCCCCGCATCCCCTCGAGCAGGTGCCACGTGAAGACGCCGTGCCCGCCGCCCCACCGGGCATCCTCGAGGGAGGACTCCGCCGCTTCGCACGATGTCAGCAGTGCCACTCCGGGCTTCGTCGCGGCGAGCTGGGCGAGGTAGGTGTTGGTGGCCTCGGCCGTCGCAGCGCCTCGGGTCCCGCGGCCACCCAGACCGCCGCTGTGACAGGTGTCGGCGATGACGACGACGCGCTCGGCCAGGAGCGAGTCCCGCAGCGACGCCTGGATCTCGTCCATCGGCACGGCCGTTCCCGCGATGTCGTCGATCTCGGTGTCGTGGGTGAAGAGATAGAGACGGCCGGGCCGGCGAGGGTCGGGCCCTCCGTGGCAGGCGAGGAAGATCAGGACGAGGTCCTCAGGAGCAGGCTTGGTGAGGAAGCTGCGCAGCGCGCGCGTCACCTCGCGAGTCGTCGCGTCCTTGTCGACGAGGACGCGCACTCGCTCCGCCGGGAAGCCTCCGCCCGTCGGCGTGGAGATCAGCTCTGCCAGCTCTCGGGCGTCGTTGGCCGCGAACTCGAGGTTGAGTCGTGGATCCTTGTACTCGGAAACGCCGACCACCACGGCCCACCGACCCGCGACGGGGAAGGAACTCGCCCCCGCGTCGGCCGGCCGCACTCTCCGAGAGGTGGCGTCCACACGCTCATTGTGGCGGCGGCCGGCGCGCCGCGGAGCCGATCGTCGATCACCGCGTCTAGGGCGCGGCTCGCAACCTCGCCGCCCGCAAGGGTATGCCGCCCACCTCGCTCAGGTGGACGGCATACGGAAACCCTTGCGGGGCAATCGATCCCCGCGGGTCAGCGCTGGTTGGTGAAGGACAGGGCGACGTCGAGGTCGGCCTCGCGCAGCATGCGCTGGACGGCCTGGAGGTCGTCGCGGCTCTTGCTCGAGACGCGCAGCTCGTCGCCCTGGATCTGGCTCTTGACGCCCTTGGGCCCCTCGTCGCGGATGAGCTTGTTGATCTTCTTCGCGTTCTCCTGCGAGATGCCCTCCTTGAGGGCCGCGTCGAGGTGGTACTCCTTGCCGGAGATGCGCGGGCCGGCCTCGGGCACGTCGAGGTGCTTGAGGCTGACCTTGCGCTTGACGAGGTGGGTCTGCACGACGTCGAGGACCGCCTTGCAGCGCTCCTCGGTGCTGGCCTTCATCTTGATGACCTCGCCGGCGAGCTCGACGGAGGCGCCGACGTTCTTGAAGTCGTAGCGCGTCGCGATCTCTTTGCTGGCGCTGTTGACCGCGTTCGCGATCTCCTGCTTGTCGAACTTGCTGACGATGTCGAAGGAGGAGTCGGCCATCGGTGGGTCCTTCCGGATGCTGTTGTCTGGTCAGTCGGGCGGGCGCGTGGGGGCTGGTGGAGGCGCCTTGGCAGCCGCCGCGGCCCCGATTTCGGACGCCGCCCGATCTCTTGCTATCCTTCCAGACGCACCAAGGCAGGTTGTCCGAGCGGCCAATGGAAACGGACTGTAAATCCGTCGCGAGAGCTACGAAGGTTCGAATCCTTCACCTGCCACCCCGTGCTGAGAAGGGCCTTGACCAGCGGAAACGTCGGTCAAGGCCCTTCTGGCGTACCCGTCGGGTGTCATCACCTTCGGAACTCCGTGGTGCACTGCGGGACGCCCAGCGTGCCTCGGGTGGTGGCGGGCCGCGATGGCGTTGGGGTGGGGGTAAGCGCTAAGCCACGGATGACGGCACCGATTCGATCGCCCGTCGTCACCGGGTGAACCGCGCTGGTGAAACGGGTCCCATGGCGAGCTTCCCGGTTGGCTCGTCCGGCTGCTCATGGCCACTCACGCCCAGAGCCGAGGCGCTCGGCCCCACCGCCATACGACGTTGCCTGGAGTCCGTTTGAGAGCTTGGCCCAGACATCTAGTTGAAAGTGATAGGTATCGGACGAACAGTCATGAATGCATCGGATTTGCCTCCGGGACACGCCACCAAGGCCTACCGTAGAAACCTCAGCGCGCCCGGCATCCGGAACCCTCGGTGCGTACAGCGCCGGTCGTGTCAGCTCCGTCATCTGCGCAGGGAAGGTGCCGCGATGACCGAAACGATTATCCCGGGAACGTACATAGACGTTCGCGCCGAGGGGCTCATCTCGGCGGGAAGAGTGGCTACGGGCGTAGTGGCCGTAGTCGGAACCGCATCGGCCGGACCGGTGCTGTCACCGATCACACTGGCCATGCCGGACCAGGCGCGCACCCAGTTCGGCGCCCCCGACGACCCACGAGATCCAGAGGACGGCGAGAGTGCGCTCACCCTCGTGAGGGCGATCGAGCTCTGCTACGCCAACGGGGCGTCGACGGTGATCGGAGTTCGCGTGGCCGGGTCAGCTGCCGCGAACGCCTCGTTCACCCTCCGCAACGCCGTCGGTCCGGTCGCGGAGCTCACCGCGCTCTCGCCCGGGACCTGGGCAAATCAGATCCAGGTCCACGTCGGTTCCGCGACGGAGGACTGCCTGATCGAGCGCCAGCAGGTCCCACCACCGTTCGACGAGGTGGCGTTCACGCCGGTCCTGGAGTCCGCGCGGAACCGGTTGCGGGTCATCCGCGGCGCGACGGGGCGGTCCGACGGCTTCAGGCTCGTCTACCGTCGGCTGCAGACCTCCGAGGTGGTGGTCCCGACAGCGGCCAACCGCTTCTTCCTCAAAGGACGCCCGGTCGAAGCCGGCGTTCCGGCGGCCCTCGTCCGAGTGACCCCACAGGGCGGGCCTCCCACGGACTACACGGGGGACGCCATTGACTACGACCCGGCCGGTGCCCCGGATCCTGGAAAGGTGAGCATCGCCACGGAGACGGGTGAGCTCGTGTTCTCGGCGGCCGAGAAGCCGGAACCGAGCGACACGGTCATGGTCACCTATGGCGTCGGGCACGCCGACCCGGCGCCGGGTGAGGCGTTGGTGACGGCATGGAGCGGCAGTCTCGACTTCGCGGACGGAGAGGGCCCGGACGGCGCGGCCGGAGACCGGCTCGAAGCAACCTATCTCGTGGATCGAGCCAGCTGTGTCGCGCTGGACGTCTCCCTTGGCGGCACCCGCGAGCACTACGTGGCACCGGACGCCGCCGAGCTGTGCGCCCGGGTCACCAAGTCCTCGACGCTGGTCGAGGCCGTCGCCGACGACGCGGGCGCACACGGACGACCGTTGCCGGTGCAGGCGAACCTCGGGAGCGGTAGCAACGTCCGCGGCGCGAACGGCGCCGGCGCCGCAGGCGAGGAGTACCAAGGCGGGCTGGACGTGCTGACCAACCGCACGGTCAACGTCGTGGTGCTCGCAGGGCAGCATGCTCGGGACGCCGGGAGCGTGCTGGCGGGGCACCTTGCCCTCGCGGAGAACTCCCAGCACGAGCGGATCGGGGTGATCGGCGCGGGTGGCAGCAACGTCGACGAGATCGTCGGGCACGGGATGTCCAGCGGGCGGATCGTCGTCGTCGCGCCGGCGATTCGTTACCCGGACGGGCTGATCCTGGACGACGCCTATACAGCTGCAGCCGTGGCCGGCCTCATCGCCTCCGTCAGTGTCCAGACGAGCCTGACGAACAAGACCTTGAACGTGCCCGACCTGGCGCTCGACCTCAACCGAGGCGAGCAGGCCCAGCTCATCCAGGGAAACGTGCTCGCAGTCATCCGCAAGAACGGGTTCCGCGTCCTTCGCGGGCTCACCAGCGAGGGCGAGGGCCAGCCCTATTCGACCATCCCGATCCGCCGAATCGTGGACTATGCGCGCTACGGCGTCCGGTCCGCGTCCGACCCGTACATCGGCCGGCTGAACAACCCCCGGGTCAGGGATGCCCTCAAGGCAACGCTCGACGGGTTCCTCACCAGCATGGTGGACGACGAGGCCCTGACCGGCTACGAGCTCAACGTGTTCGCCGACCGCGCTCAGGAGCGGCGCGGCGAGGTCAGCGTGGTCATGACGCTGCTTCCCACGTTCAGCATCGAGTTCGTCCGCGTCACGATGTACCTGCAGTGACCATGGGTGGCCGTGCGCCCGTGACCCACGAAACTCATTGATAGTCAAGCCTTCTCACGGCGAGTCCCCAGAACGGAGCGACCATGCCGACAGACGTATTCCGCGCCGCGGACGCCACTATCGTGCTTGCCACTGACGACACCCAACCAGGGGGCGCCGCCGCCACGGGCCTCATCGCGCAGTACGACATGACCAACGCGGTCGGCC
Source organism: Humibacillus xanthopallidus (assembly GCF_006716675.1). GTDB lineage: Bacteria > Actinomycetota > Actinomycetes > Actinomycetales > Dermatophilaceae > Humibacillus > Humibacillus xanthopallidus_B. Next base: position 386,395 of record NZ_VFPM01000002.1, read on the forward strand.
GGCTGACCAATCTGCGCATCAGCGTGGCCAGCGCGGTCGAGTCGTTCTACGAGATCGGTCGCCGCTACCCGGCCGCCCTGCGGCCCGGCCGAGTGTCGGTGCGGGGCTGCGCCGATCGCGCCATGATCAACGGCGCGCTGCTGCGGCTGCTGCTCGGCGACGGCTCGGTGAGCCCGCCGAGCGGCCCGGCGTTCGTCCAGCCCGCCTTCAACGTGCTGGCCACCCTGCGTGAGCCGGCCCGGCCGGACTCCTTCGCCAAGCTCACGGTATTCGGTGCTCAGTTCGACTCGTGGTCCTATGACTTGGGCACCGATCGGGATTTCGTCATGGAGTCGGTCACCTTCCAGGCGATGCGACTGGGCTACGAGGAGGCCTGATGAGCGACCCTCGCCTCCTCACGGCCGAGGACCTGCTCGCGGGCACGGCAACCGTTCACGAGGTCGTCGTGCCCGCGCACGTCCTGCGCCCGGGTGACCCTACCGAGCGGTCCGAGACGCAGGGCGGACCCGGCCTGCCCGGCGCGGTCCGGTTGCGCCCGCTCACGGTCGGCACCCTCGTGCTGATCTCCCGGGCGGCCCGGGACGACCCGAGCCTGGTCCCGCTGCTGCTCGTGAAGGAGTCGATGGTCGAACCGGCGATGTCGCTCGACGAGCTGCGCAGGCTGCACGCGGGGCTCATCCACTTCCTGGTCTCGAAAGTGAACACCATCTCGGGGCTCAGTCCGTCAGGCGACGTCCTCGATGACGCCGTGAGCTCACCCGTGGGACAGGTGCACATCCTGCTGGCCAGGCACTTCGGCTGGTCGCCGGACCAGGTGGCGAGGCTCACCCCCGGACAGGTGGCGGTGTATCTCGCCGGTGTCGACGCCCTCTTCGACAACGCGGAGCGGCCGGATGAGCAGGCGGGTCCGCCGACCGAGCCGTTTCTCGCAGGCCTGCCATGAGCATGCCTGCCGTCGAGGCGCTGGCCGAGATCGCCGATCGGCTCGACCGGCTCGTCGGGCGGCTGACCCGGCCCGCGGCCATGACGGCATACCGTATGCCGCCTGTTGCCGAGCTGCTCCTCGGCGAGCCACTTCGCCGGCTGTCCGGAGTCCTCTCGCACTCCGAGCGACCGGGAGGCGTCGCGGGCGACGGCATAGCGGATGACGACAGACCGACAGTCCGGGCCCTCCGGTCCGGAGACGAAGCCCGGCCCCGGGTTAATGGGGAGCCCGCCGAGCGCCCGGGCTGGACGTCGGACACACTGAGCGAGCACGCCACGCGACACACGGCCACGGCATACGGTCCGGTGACCGCGATCGAGCCCAGCCGCAAGCGAAGCGGTGGGGACGTCGCGCCCGGCATCGGCGCGGCTCAGCGCAGGGCAGCAGCCGTGTCCGGCGAGCCGGCGCCCGACGGGCTCGGGCCGGGGGTTGTCCCGCACGTGCGCGCAGGGCAGCCAGCCACGCGCAGGGGAGCACGCGGCGCGCCGGACGGCGCTGCGCTGGGCTCGCATCAGCACGTCGAGCCTGCGGCCACGTCCGGCCCGACCGTGGCGCGGGGAACCGGCGGACCAGCCCGCGGCGTCCCCGCACTGTCTCGCGTGCGCTCTACCGAGGGGGCCGCTCCCTTACCGGCGGGGGACGTCGACGGGGTCGGCATCCGACGCGGCGTCCACTCCGGCGGGGCCGACTCGCCGGACCGGGCTGCGACCGTGCGGATCGTGCACAGTCCCGAGCGAGCCGCCGACGTCTTTCAAGCCAACCTCGCTGCTTCGCCCCCCGGCCAGAGCCCGGTCCGGCCGTCGGGTGCGCCCCGGTATCGGCCGCCGTCACTGGACGGCCCAGGTGTCGACGAGCCGGCCACGGACGTCGCCGCCTGGACGGCCGCGATCGGCGACCCGCTGACGGCCGCGCCGATCGACGACCTCTACGCGGCGCTCGCCGACCGGCTCCAGCTCGACGTACTGCGCACCTACGGGACGACGGAGGCGTGAGCAGATGGCCGTCCAGCTCGGGTCTGTCGCACTGGACCACCTATCCGACGTTGCGGTCCGGGATGCGGTCCGGCTGGCCCGTTACGACGTACCGGCGATGGCCGGCGACCTCCTGCAGCCACTGGGCCGCCCGGCGGTCGACCTCGTGCTGCAGGGGAGCTTCTTCGGCTCGGACGCGGCCCAGCAGCTCGCCGAGCTGCGCACGGTGCTGCGCGGCGGCGACCCCGTCGACCTACTCGCCGACGCGGCGGGCGACGGCTATGTGGCCAAGGTGGTGGTCGCCGGCCTCGACGTCTGGCAGCGTTCCGGCGACGTCGAACGCTTTGACTACCGGGTCGTCCTGGTGGAGTACGTCGAGCCTCCGGCGGCGCCCGCGCTCGGAGCGCTGCCGGGCATCGACGCCAGCCTGGCCCAGGAGGCCGTCGGTTACCTGGACGACGTCCAGGACGCCATCTGGCAGATCTCGCAGCTCGTCAGCCTGACCCAGCTGGCGGGCTTCGGCGACCCCACGACCAAGGCGCCCCGGATGCTGACCGACTACCAGGCCGCCGGCGGCGGACAGACCGAGCCGGCAAGTGGTCTGCGGGACGTGCTCGAAGGCGGCGTGTCGTGACTGGCGCGCTGGCCACGCTGCCCGACTCGGCGTTCGCGACGCGACTGTCCGGCTCGGCACAGGCCGGCTGCGCCGCGTCCGCGAAGGCGCACAAGTCCCTGGGCGACGGGACGCTCCTCGCCCCAGTCTCCGGGGCGTTCGGTAGCGTCACCGCTGGGGCGCAGGTCGATGTCTCTGGGCTCGCCGGTTCCCTCGACGGTGCACTGAAAACCATCGCCGGAGCGGTACCGGCCTCTGTCGTCGAGCGGATCGAGGGCATGGACCGTGCCTTCTCGGGGGTCCTGGACGCGGTCGGTGCGAACCCGGTGCTCAGCCGACTGCCGGAGGGCGGGGCGCTGCGTGACGTCGTGGCGCAGATCATCGACGAGGCAGTGGACCTGCTGGAACAGCGCCTGACCCAGCTCGGCGAAAGCCTCCTCGGGACAAGCGAACTGGCCACGCTGCGCGAGGGTCTCACCCTGCTCTCGGGGTTACGCACCGACTACCCGGCGCACGCAGACCGGCTCGCCGAGTTCGTGGCGCAGACCCTGCTGGGCTTCGACCCGGCGGTGCTGAGCCCGCTGCATGCCCGCATGTCGGTCGTCGTGGACCTCGCCGCCCGACTCGACGACGGGGTGCTGGCCACTCTCGGCCGACCAGTCACGCAGGCCGCCACCCAGGCCGCCGCCGCGATCCGGAGCGCGGTCGACGCGCTCGACCCGGCGAGCGCAGCGAGCTATCAGACGCTGCTCGGCGCGCTGGACGCTGCGACCGCCGCGATCAACGGCGCCGGGGCTGCGTTCAGGCCTGTGTACGACGATGTGGCGCACACCTTCGCGGTGCTCCAGCCCGCAGAGCTCCTGGCCGGCTACCTCGAGATCCTGGACGACCTTGAGCTGACCGGACACGAGCTCATCGGGGACGTGCTGGACACGACCGTCCAGCTGTTCGACGAGCTCATCACCGCGGTGCAGGCCCTGACGCCGTCCGCCGAGCTCGGCACCACGCTGGGCGAGCTCGGCCGACACCTTCGCGACACGGTCGCGGGGTCCGCCGTGGGCCAGGCGCGAGGCGAGGTCGTCCAGTTCCTCGGCCGGATCCGCGACACCGTCGCCGAGATCCCGCTGACCGCGGCCCGGGACGCGCTGCGTGGCATGTTGGACCGGGTCGGCGGTGAGATCTCCGACCTCGGACTGGCCAACCTCGAGGAGACGATCGGCAAGGGCCTGGACGACCTGGCCGCCGCCGCGATGAAGGCCTGCCGAGAGGCCTCGGACCTCGTTCAGGGCGCCCTCACCGGGCTCCTCGACGCGATCGACGACCTGCCGGTCGCAGACCTGGCCGGGGCCCTCGCCGACGCCGTCGGTCGGCTCGGCGGAGTGGTCGACGGGCTGCACGACGATGCGAGCGGCCTTATCGATGACCTCCAGGCCCAGGTCGACTCGCTCAGCCAGCTCAGCTTCACCCCGGTGTCCGACGAGGTCATCGGCGAGATCGACCAGCTCAAGTCCCGCCTGGCGTCGATGAACCCCGACGCCCTCTCCGACGAGGCCAAGCTCGCCATCCGCGCGGCCCTGGCCGTGCTCGAGGCCGTGGACGTCGAGGACAAGGTCGTCGACGTCCTGGGCCAGGGCTACGCCGAGCTGGACGCCAAGGTCCGCGAGGTGCTGGACGACATCGCCGCCGGACTGGAGCGGCTGCACCGGTCGGTCGGGGAGCTGGACCCGGCCACGCTGCTCGCTCCGGTCACGAAGGAGCTCGCCGTCGTCCGCTCGACCGTCGACTCCCTCGACGCTGCGACGCTGACGACGCCGCTGCATGATCAGCTGCGTCACCTCGACAGCTGGCTCGCCACCCTGCACCCGGGCACTGTCCTGACCCCTCTCCAGGGCACCTACGACGACGGCGTCGCCATGATCCATCGGCTGGACCCGGAGATCTGGGGAGCTCCGCTGGCCGGGCTGCACGCCGACCTCACCGCGCTTGCGGAACGGCTCGACCTCGGCCCGCTCTTCACCGAGCTGAATGACCGGCGCCGAGACCTCATCGAGCGGGCCCGGGACGGCCTGACCCAGTCGCTCACGGCGGCCGACCTGCCCGAGCCGGTGGCGGGCTGGCTCACCAGTGTCATGCCGCTCGTGACAGGGACGACGGAACTGGTCACCCTCGAACCAGGTGCGTTCCTGCGCCGGCTGTCGGAGCAGGTCCAGGCCGACTTCCCGGTCTCCCGCCTGTACGTGCCGCTCGACGAGGTGTTCACCTCCGCCCTCGCCGCCCTGGGCTCCGTGCCCGAAGGCGATTTGGTCGCCGCCGCCACCACCGTGCGCGACGCCGTCACCACCCTCGACGACCTCGAGCCGGCCGCCCTCCTGACGCGGCTGCGCGCCGCGCACACCCGGCTCATCGGGCTCCACGCACCAGTGCTCGCCCCGTTCTCGGCCACGGCCGAGCTGCAGGCGGCGTTCCACGCTCGCGTCGACGTCGCGGTGAGCACCCCCGCCGGAGAGGTGGCCCGAGTCGACGCCCGGTTCGACGCGGTGCTCTCCCTCCTCACTGGCGTCACCGACAGCACGGTGGCACACGCCCTCGACAGCGCGCAGGACGCTGCCCTGATCGCGCTCGGAAACGCCGCGAACGAGCTCGCCGGCGACTCACGTCTGGACGCCGCGCAGGCGTCGTTCGTCCAGCTGCGAGACGCCGTGGACGCGCTGGTTCCGCCCTCGCTCCCACGGACGGGCCCCCTCACCGCCAGCGTCGTCCTCACGGCCTGCGAGCACTGGCGACCCTCTCTCCGGGCGGCCGAGCTCGACCAACGACTCACGGCCTTCGCCGCCGCGCTTGCTCCCGTGGCGGACGCTCTCGGCGAGGCGCTCGATGCCTTCGCCGACGACCTGGACGCCACCGCGGAACTCATCGACCCGCTCGCGCTGGAGCCGCCGATTGCCGAGGTCTTCGATGCCGTGCGCGCCCAGGTGGAGGCCCTGGACCCGACCACACTGCTCGCAGACCTGCGCACCGAGGTCTACCTGCCGATCACCGAGGCGATCGCTGCCCTGGACCCGCACGAGCTCGCCGCCCGCCTGGACGCCACATACACCAAGGCACGGACGGGCATACTCGACGAGTTCACCGGGCTCATCGACGCCGTCACGCGGGCCCTGAACGAACACCTCGCCGGCGTCCGGAAGGCCGTCCAGGACCTGCTCGGCCGCCTCGACACCACGCTGACTGCCGCCACAACCGATGTGCAGGACGTGGTCAAGCGCGTCTCCGACCTCGTCTTCGTCGACCTGCTGCAGCGCCTACGGCAGGTGCTCGAAAACCTCCAGCACAGCTTCGACACCGAGCTGCGACGCATCGCCCGGGCCTTCGACGCCATGCTCGATGCGGCGCCGATCGGCCACCGGATCCATCCCCGCTCCGGCACCACCCAGGCGGGTGCAGCATGACCGAGCTGCTCGACCGCATCGCCGACTGTGTCAGGCCCGAATTGGCGCCGGACGTGATGCTCGACGAGGGCGGGCGCGTCGTCCAGGTCGCGGACGGCGACCGGACCTGCAGCTACACGTACGACGACTGCGGCGACCTCGTCGGGATCGACGACTCCGTACGGGGAACGTCACGCTTCGTCTTCGACGATGACCGACGGCTGGTCCGGTCACACCACCCGGACCGGGTCGCCAGCTACCGGTACGACGACGCCGACCGTCTCGTCGAGGTCGAGTCCCAGGGCCACCGACTCCGGGCCGGCTACGACGCCTCCGGCCGAGTGACGGCCCTTCGACACGACGACGAGGTCCTGTCCACCTATCGCTACGACGAGGCCGGGCGCGTGCTGGAGGCTCGCGACGGTGCCGTCGTCACGCGCTACGGCTACGACGCGGACGGCCAGGCCGTGCGGGTCGAGCAGGTGATCGCGGGCGCCGCTGCGGTCGTGCATCTCGAGTACGACGGCGACGGCCGCCGACGCGAGGTGGTACCCGTCGGCGGCCCGCGGGTCGGCTACGTGTGGGACCGGGCCGGCCGGCCGGCAGCGATCACCGTGGACGGTGCGGTCGCGGTCGAGGTGGGGTACGACGACGAGCACAAAGTGGTCTCGACCAAGCTTGGGAACGGGGTGGTCGAGCAGGCCAGAGCCGACCCGACCGACGGCCGCACCGTCGAGCGGGTGGTTCGCCGCCACGGCGTGACGCTGCTGCATCACCGTTACACCTACGACACCGCGGGCCGGATCATCGACGACGGCCGCCGCCGATACGAGTATGACGCGCAGTCCCGGGTGGTGGCGGTCCGGCAACTGGACGGTGGCTGGGAATACGGCTACGACCGCAGCGGGAACCTCGACCGCGTGGTTCCGCTGGGGCCATCGCCCGCCGCGCGGGAGCTGCGGCTGGACTTCGAGGGCGACCGGCTGCTCGGAGTGGCCGGCGAACCAGTCGGGGCGACCCATGACCGCCACGGTGCGCTGTCCTGCGTCGGACTGGACGGCGCACTGTGGGCCTGGCGGTACGACGCGGCCGGCCGGCTGGTCCAGGTTCGGCGCGGCACTCGCGTGACAGCCCGGCTGCGCTACGACCACGCCGGACGGCTGGTGCTCGCGCAGTGGGCGCACGACGCCGCCGGGCACGACGTGCATAACGGTGCGGCGGGAGCGGAGCGGTACGTCTACGGGCCGGATGACGAGCTCCTCGCCGTCACCGACGCCACCGGCGCGGTACTTCGGGTACCGCTGCGGACGCCGTGGGCCGTCCATGGGGAGGCGCTCGCTGGAACGGGCCGGGTCCGGGTGCGATACCTGCATGCCGACGACCGCGGCACGCTGTGGCTGTCCACCGGAGAGGGCGGCGAGGTGCTCGCCCGCTACGACTACGACGCGTTCGGTGACCCGGTGCCCGCGTCGACGTCCGAGGACGCCCACCCGGACTCGCCCCGGCCCACGTTCGTCGGGCGTCAGCTCGTCCCGGGAACAGGCTGTTACTGCTTCGGTGCCCGGTGGTACCACCCGCGGCTGCGTCGGTTCCTGAGCCGGGACACCTGGACCGCCGGTCCCGACGACGAGCGGCTCATGCGCCCGGCGCTCACCGGACGCGGACAGGTCCTGTCGCGGGCCGAGTTCCAGGCCGGATGGCTGCGCCGCCCCAGACTGTGCGGTGCCTATGCGTTGTGCGCCAATGACCCGGTCAACCGGGTCGATCCCGATGGGCACTGGTCCTTCGGCGCGGTCCTGCTCAGTCTGCTCGGTGCCATCTGGACGCTGCCGAACACCGTGATCGGGCTCGTCATCGAGATCCTGTGCCTCGCCGGCGAGGTCGTGCGCTGGTTGGCCTGGCTGATCAGCCTCGGCCATCTGACCTGGGAGACCCCCGGGTTCGACGTCGCCGCGTCCGGCCGACTCAATGCGTTCGCGCTCGTCTTCCGGGGCGGGTGGCTCGGCTCGTTCTCGTCGCTGCACGGCATCACGTTCGGCAACGTGTTCTTCGTCTACGGCCAGTGGGAGAGCATTCCCAAGTACCAAGCGCCCGGCGACGTGTTGCCGCCTGCGTATGCCGGCAAGGTCCGGGTCCCCAAGACCCACATCCTCTACGAGCACGAGCTGCGGCACACCAACCAGTACGGCTGGCTGGGTCCCGGCTTCCTCGTCTACTACCTCATCGATGCCATCGTCCGCGGCTACACGCGAGTCTGGGCCGAGCGGGATGCCCGTGAGCACTCCGACGGGCCCGACGCCCCGACCGAGGTGGTTGCCAACGAGCCGGGCGGCAGTGGTGGGGTCGCGACCCCCCTGGTCAAGCGGTGGGTGTACTGGAAGGCCGCGGGAACGACGACCGTACTGCGGACCGGACAGGATGGAGTCCTGCACGCGACATCGGTCCCCGGCTCGACCCGCCCCTGGGACTACTCGGCTCGGTTCGAGGCGAAGGTGGGAGATCCTGTCGAGGTGGTGTCGAGCGCCGGAGCACGGCCGCTGCCCGCCGCCCTGCTCGCAACGCCCGGACTGTTCACGCCGCTGGTCGTGGCCGCCGGCACGGGTGGGCGGGCTCACGTCGGTTTGACCGAGCGGACGATCGCGGTCGACGCCCCTGCCGAGCTCGCGCTGTGGCCGCTGCCGCACGACCTGCCTACCGATGGCTACGTGCAGGCCGGCCTACCTCAGGGCGCCGCGCTCTGGGCCGACCCGGCCGGCACGGACGCGCTCAACGTCCAGGACAACGCGCCCGCGCCCGACCCGGGCGCCGCTCGGCCGGGCACGCGTGGGCTGCAGGTTCGCGGGGACGTCGAGGCGACGGCGACCGCCGTGCGGGTCGGCCTGCTGACGCCGGCAGGGCAGCCGGTCGCCCTCACGCCGAATGCCGCCGGACAGCCGCGCACCGAGGTGACGGCAACCCTGGCGGCGCCTGGTCCCGCGCCTGGTCCCCTGCCTGGTCCGGCACCCGGTGCCGGGCGGCGCGGGTTCGAGGCGGTCCTCGAGCTTGCGGACCCGCCGACGGCATTCGGTGAGGTCCATCTCTGGGTCGTGGTGGACACCCCGACCGGCCCGGTCGTCGAGGCGTTCACGGGGCAGCTGTGCGGCCTGCAGCTGGCGCTCGTCGACGACCCTGCGCCGACCAAGCCCGGTCCGCAGACCGGCGAGGCCGACGATGTCGTGGTCGTGGACTTCGACACGAGCCCGAGGGACACCCGGCTACTGCTCGCCGACCAGGCGCGGGCCCGCAGGATGGTCCGCTATCCGATCGCCAACGCGCCGCGGCCGCTGCCGACCGGGGGAGCGCCGGTGCTGCGCCCCCGTATGCCGCTGTGGATGGGGGAGGTCCAGCTCGTCGGGGTGGGCCGTACGGACCTGGAGGACCTGCTCCGCCGTCGGGCGGACCGACGCGGCGCGCCGCCGAACGCCCCGGCAGGGCCGCATACCACCCGGATCTCTTTCAGCTGGGGCCTGCGCCTGTCCTGGGACGGCCCGGACGGCGGGTCCGCCGCATTCGGGCCGCCGTTCCCACGGCCGAACCAGTCCCACTCTTACACGCTCCACCTGCCCGTTAACCCGGCGGTCGTGACGGCGGTGCTCAGCTACGACGACCAGGGGCGCCTGACCGACGCGCACGGCGTTGTGCTCACCGCCGACCCGCTCGGCGGGCTGCCCGGAATCCTACAGCCAGCACCCGCCGCCGCGCCCTACCCGGTCGCGGGCCGCCGGCTGCCCGCGGTCCGTCTCGGTCCGCCCCGTGCCTGGGGGCGCGCCCGCGGAGCCGCCTCACTGCCCAGCCTGGTGATCGAGTTCCAGCCGTCGATCGAGGATGCGACGGGCGAGGTGGTCCGCGGCGGGGACGCGGTGCTGCTCATCGAGGACGTCAAGCTCGACGGTGCGGCGGTCGACCCAGGTGCGCCGGCATCCGGCGCACCGGCAGCTCCCGCCGGGTCGCCCCTGCTCCGGCTGCCGCCGGCGCGCGTCTACGGCCGGAACGCGCCTCCGGCGGAGGTCGAGCGTGTCGTCGAGGCGCTGGTCCACGAGTACGTTCGGGCCCACGGGGGCGCGGCGCACATCGCGCCCCTCGGGGCCGACGCCTGGGTGCAGACAGTGCTGCGGATCCTGCGTCACGAGAGCGGTGGCAACTACCGGCAGTTCGACGAGCGGGGAGCCGGGCGGCGTGCCTTCCGCCGGCAGGCGGGCACGTGGGCGTTCGGCACCGAGAACGGTATGCCGCTGTTCGGGCCGCCGCACGGCTACGGCATCGGCCAGCTCGATGTGTTCGACAGCCCACAGCGCGGGGCGAACAACGACGAGGTCTGGAACTGGGTGTCCAACCTGCGCGCGGCGATCCTCGTCGTGCTCGCCGACAAGGCGGTCGGCGCCTGGGCCCTGGTCGGGCAGCATGCTCCAGTGCCGCTAGACCTCCTCACGCGCGCGGTGTTCCAGCGCGAGACCGTGCGCCGGTACAACGGTGGGACAGAGTTCGTGTGGACCGGGGCCGCCTGGGCCGTGCGGCCGTCGATGACGTGGCTCGACCTCGCGGACCACACCCGCGGGCCGAGTCCGAACCTCACCTACCCGAACCACGTGCTCGGCACCGGGCTCGTCTACTACACCGACGCGTCCGGCCACGGGAACGCCCCGGACGGCGCGAACACCGTGTTCCGCTTCCCGCCGCCGATCCAGTTCCTACCCGCCGACTTCGGACCAGGGGTCGGGCCATGACGGCGCTCGACGGAGTGCTCGTCGAGCAGGGCACCGACACTCCCATCGCCGGGGCGACCGTGAATGGCTACCGGACGCTGCTCCGGCTCGCTCGCTCACTCAAGGCGTATGCCGCAGCACGCACCACGGCGAGCGTGCTGGGCAGGCTGCCCGTCGGGGAGCGGGCAGCGCTGGAGGTCGTCAACGGTCCGAAGGACGGTGCGGACTTTGTCCGCGTGGCCGTCGACGAGCTGGCTGGCGAAGAGGCATGGATCTGCTCGCGGTGGCGCGCCACGCACTACGCGCTGCTGCACGACGTGCCGCTCGTCACGACCGGGACGGTCACCGCGGCGGACGGCAGCTTCGCTGTCGAGACGGCCGACTCGGTCGCCGCACCAGGCGTGCCCGCATTACCCGGGACCCCTGCCGAACAGCTCTTCCGACTGCGTGCCGTTCACGAGGGTCACCGCGACGCCGAGAGCGTCCGGGGGTATGCCGCGCAGCCCTTCCACCTCGCCGCCGAGCCCCTGCCCGTCCACGTCACGGAGGCCCGTCTGGTCGACCTGCTGCACCACTTCGACGGCTGGTACTACACGCCGTACCGCGACCCGAACGACCACGACAAGGGCCGGTTCGTCCCCCAGTATCCGTTCGAGATCGGCATCACGCTGAAGCTCGACCCCGGTCACCCCGTGCCCGCGACGTACGACGACTGCTGCACCTTCGTCGAGGCCCTGCTCGTCCGCGGCTGGCGCGACGCAGCCGTCGCCCCGTTCACCTGGGGGGCCGCGCAGCACGGGCGGGCCATGATCGACCGGCCGGCGGAGAAGCCCTTCTCGCCCGTCGAGGTGCTGCAAGACGCCGGCATCGCGGACGCCGTGGACGCCGACGAGCTCCCGCCACCGTGGACCGCCGTCCAGACCTGGCGAGACGTGCCGTACCTGGACGAGGACAAGAAACGAAAGACGACACGGGCCGGCCACACGCTGCTCATCGTGGACGTGCACCCGGAGACCGGCAGGCTGCTGACTCTGGAGTCGAACCGCTCGTTCGGGCTCAACGGGCCGGGATTCCGCTCCTTGGGTGGCGTGTCGGTCTTCCTCGGCAGCCATTTCCGCTGCCCGAACGACGGGTACGTCTACGACCCGGCGCTCGGCGACCCCGCCCACGGGGTCGCACCCGGCACTCCCTTCAAGACCACGGCGTGCTGGTTGTGGACACCACCCGAGACGGTGCCAGAAGACTGGACCTGCCCGGTCGACGGCACGGCCAAGGCGCTGTTTTTGCCGCACTGCCGCCCGCCGCGGGACTGGTGGGCGTCGGAGACGGTGAAGAACTGGGACTGGTTCAAGGCGTACTACCCCGAACGGGCGATGGCCCGGATCAGGCTCTGGGACCTGCGATGGCTTCGCTGAGCCGGCCCCGCTACGAGTTGCGCATTGGCGCGCTCACCTCCACCGACTCGATCGCGGCGGGGGGCCCCGGCGCGCTCGTCGTCGAGCGCGAGATCGACGTGCCGCTCGACCTGGCCCGCTTGCGGTTGACCGACCGCTCCGACATCAGCGTGGGTGACGACTGCACCCTCGCGCTGGGGCTCGGCACCACCCCGGAGCGGGTCTTCACAGGCACCGTGGTCGAGGTTCGGGCGGACGTCTGGGGCGCCACCGTCGTCGCCGCGGGCGCGATGACCGCCCTACTCGACCTGCGCGTCACGGCGACGTACACGCGCAGCTCGGTCGGCTCCATCGCTCGCGACCTGGCCGGTCGCGCCGGTCTGTCGGCTACGGACGTCGCCGAGGGGCCGACACTGCCGCGGTTCGTCCTCGACGCACGGCGCGGCGCACATGGGCAGCTCCGCGAGCTCGCAGCGCGCTTCGGTCTCGAGGTGTACGCCGACCGGCGCGGTGCGCTCGTCATCCGAGCCGTTCCGGGGGGTGGGCCGGCGAGGGGCGCTGTCGGCGGGCTCGGCGGGTTCGGCGGGGCGGCCGCCGCCGTCGGCGTCGCGGCCCCGGGCAGCGCCGGTGCGGGCCCGGTGCGTCACGGTGCCGAGGTGTTGGCCGCAACCGGGCGCCGACGGCCGCCGGCCTGGGATGCCGTGTCAGTCGGCGGCGAGAGCCCGGCGTCCACCAAGGGCTCCAAGGCCGCGGACTGGCTGACGTCCGACGACGACGCGTCGCTCGGCGAGGCGGGGCGAGGGGACCGGCGGCTGTTGACGCTCGATCCGCTGGCCCGCACCAAGGACCTGGCCCGCGACCTCGCTGACGGAACCTTGCAGTATGCCGGCCGGCACGTGCGGCTCGTCGAGGTCGTCGTGCCCGGCCGCCCAGGGACCGAGCTCGGGGACTCCCTCGAGATCGGCTCCGCCGCAGGCGCCGACCCCGACGGGCTGGTCACGGGCAGCGGCACGGTCCGTGGCCTGCGGCATCGGCTGGACGGCATACGCGGGTACACCACCTCCATCACGGTGGCGCTGCCGCCGCCAGGGGAGGCGGTCGGATGATGCAGGAGGTGGCTCGATGAGCTCAATGGTGGAAGCCATCCGGGCGGTGGTGCGCCGTGAGCTGGCGGGCCTCCGCGGGCCGGCCCTCGGGGTGATCACCGGTCTTCACCCGCATTCCTCGGACAGCGACGACTTCAACGACGAGGTCGACGTCACGCTGCAGCACGAGAAGGCCCAGCTGGTCAACGTGCCCGTCGCCGTCGATGCTCCAGGAACCTCGGCGCCGCTCAAGACCGGGGACGTGGTGCTCGTGCAGTTCCTCGGCGGTGACCTGCAGCAGCCGCTTGTCACCGCGTGCTTCCACACCGCGGACGACCGGCCGCCGCTGCACAAGGAGCACGACCGGATCGTGGAGCAGCGGGTCGACGGCAAGCCCCGCAACCGGATGAAGCTGGCGGCCGACGGCCAGCTGACCTTCCAGCGTTTCGACGCGAACGGCGACCAAGCCGTGACGCTGCTGCTCGACGGCGACGGCAAGCTCACGATCACCGCGAAGGACAAGGAGGTGACCATCACCTGCTCGACGCTCACCGTGGAGGGCAACCTCACGGTGAAGAAGGGCAACGTCGAGGTCACCGAGGGCACGATGAAGGCCACCAACAGCGCCAACAAGTCCACCACCATCGACGGCAACAAGATCATTGGGGCATGAGGGGAGGGGCGATGGCAGACCTCGAGCTGAACGGCACGCTGGACCTGGTGGGTGCGGTCGAGCTGACCGCGGATGGCGGCAAGGTACTCGTCAACACTGTGGAGGCGCTCGTCGAGGATGCGAGCGGCACAGCCCCTGCGCCAGTCCCACTTCCCCAGCCGTCATCCCCAGCCGATCAGAGCACCAACGTCAAGTGCGTGAAAAGCCTCGGCGCCGGCGTCACCGCGGGTGGCAAGACCGTGGTCACCACGGGTCTCGTCCTGCAGGGCATCTGGCCGGGAATGATCATCCGCAGCACCCAGAACCAGCGGGTCACGGCGAACATGCTGCCGATCAATGTCAAACAGGACACGGCCGTCATCTTTCCGAGCGGCAGTTCGGTACCCATCGACACGACGGGCCAGTGATGGACGGATCGGGAGGTGACCGATGGCTGTGGTGCCGTTGAGGATCCAGTCGCCGATGCACGGCACCGTCCTGGTCGGTCCAGAGGCGGACGCGGTCATCTTCCGTGCGGTGCTGGAGGGTGGAGCGCCGTCCGAAAGCCTGTTCGTCCGTTGGTACTCCTCGCTTCCGGCCACGCCCGGCGAGCCACCGAAGCCGTCCGACCCCCCGACGGCGCAGGATGTCGACAAGTTCGCGCTTCAGACGCAGCTCGACTGGGTCGAACCGACGTCGCTGGAGTTCGTGCATCCGCTCCTGGTGGGTTCCCAGTCGATCACCGTCGCGGTCAAGGACCAGATGGGGGACGACGAGACGGCGCTGAAAGCCGTTCAGGCCGCGGGCACGGCGGGCGGGGGCCCGATGAGCCCGGCGCCGTGTGTCGTCCACGTCCTCCTGGCGAGCTCCAGGGTGCCTGTCCCACCGGCGACCCAGGGTGCGGTCGTGCTTGCGAAGCGGAGTGAGGGCCTGTGGGCGGAGGCGCCGCCGACCTGGAAGGACGACGACGTCAACCGGTTCCGCTACAGCTGGACGTTCGAGAAGTCCGGCACCGCGATCGTGCTCGACCCGAACCCGACCGCGCTCGAGTTCCAAGATCGCAAGGACGCCCAACCACCACGGGTCGGCTTCACCGAGATCCCGGCGACACCTGCCGTCCCCGCAGTTCCGCCTTCAGTGCCTGCAGTGCCCGACGGCGTCTACACCCTGACGTTGCGGGTGGTGTACGCGCCGGACCTCGCGGCTGCGGAGCTGGACCCGAGCGTGAGGGTCCGAAAGCACGAGCACGTGCTGCACAACGTCGAGGTGAAGACATGACCTTGGCGTCCAGAAGGAGGCGGCGATGACCGACGCGCGACGCTTCGGGGTGGACATCGAGCTGGCCCCAACGGCCGGCGGGGTGCGCGATGCCCGGGCCAGCCAAGGCGGTGACCTGGGCGTGGTGCGCGACGCGGACGCCGCGGTGCAGGGCCTGACGATGAGGCTGCTGGTGCGGCGCGGCGAGCTGGCCCCGCTCGGCTGGCCGGACTACGGCTCGCGCCTGCACGAGCTGATCGGCGAGCCCGACGTGCCGCGTACCCGGTTGCGGCTGGCGCAGTACGCCCGGGAGGCGGTGGCCGCCGACTGGCGGGTCGACGACGTCACCGAGGTGACCGTCACGACCGACCGGCTGGAGGCCCGAATCGCCTTACAGGTACAGCTCGTCGGCGAGCCGGCACCGCTGAGGCTGGCCATCGCAGTCCCGCTCGAGCCGTCGTGAGGGAGCCGTCATGATCGATCCAGGGAACCCGTTCCTGCAGGACCGCGACTTCGCGACGCTCGTCGAACAGCTGCAGGAGAGTGTGCTGAACGGGGTCACGCACGAGGCGACGACCCGCTTCGTGTTCGACCCCGAGATCCGGGTCTACGACCTGCCGCAGGGGGACACCGCGGTCGTGCGGGTCAGCGGGCTCCTTCGTGGCGGTCCCTTCGACTTCGTCGCGGGCGATGACTACGACGCGGGGCTGTCCAGGGTGGTGTGGCGGATCGACGCCAAGAACCGCCCAGACCCTCAGACCCAGCTCGTGGTGACCTTCGCGTACAAGGACATCCCCTCTGGCCTGCGGGACGTCGGTCCCGGCAGCGTCGTCGGCACCTTGCTCCGAGCGTTCGGCCGCGAGCTCGCGCTGCTCCACCAACAGGTCAACGAGGCCTACCGGCGAGCGTTCCTGGACACCGCGTCGGGGGTCGCGCTGGACGGCGTGGTGGCGCTGCTCGGCGTGACACGAAACCCGGAGCAGCGGGCCACCGGAGCGGTGACCTTCACGCGCAGCCAGACCACGCGACAGCTCATCGTGCCTGCCGGGGTGATCGTGGAGGACGCCGCTCAGCGGAGCTACCAGACCACGGCGGACGCCGTCTTCGCCGAGGGCGAGGACGAAGCGGACGCTGCCGTGCGTGCCGTCGAGGCCGGCCCGGGTGGCAACAACGCCCAGAACGCCCTGACGGTCATGCCGACTCCGCCGACCGGGGTCGTCGGCGTCACCAACGACGAGCCCATCACCGGCGGGCTGGCAGAGGAGCCGGACGACGCGCTACGCGAGCGGGCGCGACACTCCCTCGATCGAGTCGGAAGCGCGACGTCCACCGCGCTCGAGGCTGCGGTCCGCGACGTCGACGGGGTCGAGGACGTGGCGGTGATCGACCGTTCGGTCGATCCGACGGTGCCGCTCGGCGAGGTGCGAGTCCGGTTCTCCGCCAACGGGGTCGACAGCCGCCTGGCTGAGATCCATACCGCGGTCTCGCGGGTCGTCGAGGCGACGAGGGCGGCGGGGATCAAGGCGATCGCGGAGACAGTGGAGCAGGTCACCATCGCCGGCAAGGTCATCGTCGTCGGAACTCAGGACGGTGCAGCGGCGGGTGCTGCGGGATACCGAGACGCACTCGTGAAGGCGATCAACGGCGCCCGGATCGGCGAACCGCTCTCGACCCGCAAGCTCGTCGCGATGGCGTTTGCCCAGCCTGGGCTCACCGATGTCCTGGAGGCTCAGCTGGAGTTCACGCGCGGTCGGCCGCCGAACACCGAGTCCGACGACGTGGGCGACCTGTTACCCGTCGGCCACGCCGAGCACACGGTCGCCGGGGAGATCACCGTGGTCCCGGTCGACGGGCTCCGCGGCGACAAAGCGGTGAAGGTGGGAGACGAGGTGCCGATCGGCGTCCGACTGCTGCACGGCACCTCGCCGCTGAGGTTCTCGTCGGTGAAGGTCCAGGTACGCGTCGAGGTCCGGGCCGGGCTGCTCAGCACGCCGAACCAGCCGCCCGAGGTTGTCGCGGATGTGGTCAAGGAGGTCTTTTTCGACCAGTCGGAGCTCGCCGTCCTGACACTGACGGCAGGGTCGGGTGCGGACCAGGACCTGCATGGCTTCGACCCGACCAAGCACGCGACCGCGGCCCACGCGACCCTGACCGTGGTCGGCTCCTCCGTGCCGGCTGGCACCGCCGACCTCACGCTGGGCTGAGGCGCCGTCATGCCCGACAAGACTTCCCGACTCGAGGCGCTCCTGCCGGACGTGTATGCCGCCCGGTACGGCCAGGGTGCCCTGCATCGTCTGGTGGACTCCGTGGGCTCCGAGCTGGCCCTGGCCGACGCGGCGATCAAACAGCTGCTCGTCTCGCACTGGCTCGACCATGCCAAAGGTGGCGCCCTCGACGGTTTGGCCGCCACGTTCGGGGAGCGTCGTCGTCGGGTGGGGGGTGCCCCCGAGAGCGACGAGGCGCTGCGTCAGCGGCTGCGGAGTCTCGTCGCACGGTTCAAGGGCGGTGGAACCGTGGCGGCGGTCAAGGGCGCGGTGCGGTCTGCGCTGGGGCTGCCGTACGACCTGACCGAGCTGCCCGTCCCGCCCACGCACCCGCTCGTCGCCGCCGTGGACGCGCTGGTGGACCTCACCGAGTTCGCACCGGTGCCGACCGTGCAGCGTCAGTCGGCGTCGACGATCCACGTCGAAGGCGACCGCAACCGGCTCGACCTGCCCGTCGACCTGCCCAGCGTCCAGCCCGGCCTGCCCGTCGTGGAGCTCGCAGTCACCAGCGGAGTCGCGCGAAACATCTCCGTCGAGGTCGACGGCACGGACGAGGGCATCCAGGCCGCCGAGGACCTCGCCGTGAAGCCGGGGGAGCGGCTCGTGCTCAGCACCGTCCTCGAGGTCTTCGACGCCCAGCTGATCGGTCCCACCGGCCAACGCACCGTGAGCCACCTGTTCACCGCGCTCAGCGGGGGGCCGCCCCAGATTCCGTTGATCCCGGTCGGGGCGAGCACGTGGATCTTCCGGGCCGGCAGCGGGTTCACGGCGCGGAAGGAGACCCCGCCCGCGGTCAGGCCTGGACCTGTCGCAGGCCCTGGCCCTGCTCCTGGTCTACCGGGTCTACCGGGTCTACCGGGTCTACCGGGTCTACCGGGTCTACCGGGTCTACCCGGGCCGCTGCCAGGAGGTCCGCGGCGGGGTCGCTGGAGCGCGTTCGACGTCGACACCTTCGACCTGCCCACCTTCGACGTCCAGATCAGCTGGACACGATCGACGCCGCTCACCTTCGACGTGACGGTGCCGTACTTCCTCGCGGAGGCCGTCAAGCGGCTCCGTAAGGACCTCGGCTTCGAGGGCCCGGTCTTCACGCACGAAGGCCTGCCACGGGAGCAGATCCAAGCCGTCGTCGATGCCACGCGAGCAGCCGGGGTCCAGGGGCGGGTCCGCTTCTCCGTCACGCTGCCCCCCGTCGAGCCGCCGGAGGACGAGCCGTCGCCGCCCGCCGAGTCGCTGCGGGACTGGCAGGACGTACGCGAGCGGGTCACGCTGCAGGGCGTGCTGACCACCGACGAGAGCGAGGACGCGGTCGAGTCGCTGTCGGTCGGCAGCGTCAACGCGATCGCCCACGACCACGATCAGGCCGAGACGGTCACGCTCGGCGGCATCTTCAACGTCGCGACCTTCGACCAGCGCCCATGGGGGTTCCTGGAGTGAACAACACAGCAGTCCCGGCTCCGGCGCGCAGCGCCGTCGTCGTGCCGGGCCCGAGCGAGAGGCGGACACGATGAAGGACCGGATGGACATGGCTGGGCAGCTGACCCTCGTGCTGCGCGACCGCAGCGGCGCGGTCGTGCTGGAGCGAGGTCAGCCGAACCGGATCGTCGCAGGCGGTCGGCGTCTCGTCGCCGAGATGTTCGCCGGGCACACTACCGGCGCACCCCGAACGCCCGTCAGCACCATCGCGGTGGGCACGGGCAGCACCGCCCCGACGGACGCCGACACGATGCTCGGTGCCCAGCGCGGCGATCGGATCGCGATCACCAAGGTCGACTACGGCACGTTCACCGACCCCGGCTCGAAGGTCGACCGCGTCCGCGTCCAGCTCAGCGCACTGCTCGACTTCACCGTGGCCAACGATCCCGCCACACCGTTGCGCGAGGCCGGGCTCTTCAACGACGCCAACGTCCTCTACAGCCGCGTCGTGTTCCAACCCGTGACCAAAACTGACACGTTCCAGCTCACCCTGATCTGGGAGATCGTCTTCTAGGAGGACCCGATGCCGTTCAACGAAGGACACCAGAACCCTGGCAATCCCATCCCGTCCTCGGGGTGGAACAACATGGTCGACGAGATCAAACGACTGGGCGCCGCCAAGCTGGACACGGCCGGCGGCACCGTCACCGGGCCGCTTGCCCTGCAGCAGTCATTCTCGGTGACGGGAAACGCGACGCTGGGCGCGGCGGCGGTCGGTGGCACCCTGACCGTGGCCGGAGCGGCGACGCTGGCCAGCGCCAGCGTCAGCGGCGGCGTGAACGTCCAAGGGGCGGCGTCGGTGTCGGGGACCGCGACGCTGGCTTCGGCGCGCGTCGGTGCCGGCGCCGGGGGGCCGCAGGACACCTTGGATGTGGTGGGGATCATGCGGGTGGGCATGCCCGTGAGCTTGCCCACACCCCCGGGGGGAACGATGAATGCGCAACTGAGGTTCACGTCCGGATGGACCACGTTCCCCGACAACGCCAAGGGCCAGTCAGAGATCAGCAACGACGTCGTGGGCTTCAAGCGTCTGATGATCGTCGGGAACAAGTCCAACACGCGGCCGGATAACCCCAGGCTCGTGGGTCTGTGGGACACGGTCACGATCGGCAACGACGGCACCTCGCTCGGCAAGCTGGAGGTGAACGGCCAGTCATGTGCCCGGTCGTTCTGCAATCTGTCGGACGGCCGGCTAAAGTCGGACCTCGCCCCGATCGCGGATTCCCTGCAGCGCGTCTCCCGGTTGAGAGGTGTGAGCTTCCACTGGCGCGACGAGGCCGCTGGCGAGCAGGCGCCAACCGCCGGCCCCGGGACGGCACCGGGCGCGATCGCGCCCGGGCCGCACGCCGCGGCCGAGGCGACCGCCCACCTCGGCGTCGTCGCACAAGAGGTCGCCGAGGTATTCCCCGAGCTCATCTCGACGATCGGCGAGCAAGGGCATCTCGGTGTCGACTACAGCGGGCTCACGGCCGTACTCCTCGAGGCTGTCAAGCAGCTCGCAGCGAGCAATGACGAGCTGCGCCGGCGGGTCGCTGCACTGGAGGCGACGGACACCCCCGCGGCATAAGGGCATCCATCTCGTCGCCCGCTGCGCGATACGTCAGTCGCGCGGTGGCGCCGCCGCGAGCGACGCGAGCGTGCGCCGGAGTAGTCCGAGGACCAGTCTCTCGGTGTCCCGGTCGAGGCCCCACCGGTTGGCGTGCAGGTGCACCAGGCTGTGCGCCAGGTCCGTGACCGGCACGGAGGCGGCACCCGAGGCGTGCATGGCGGTCAGGCGGGCGGCAAGCGGCGCAACAGTGTCCGTCATTGTGCAGAGCACGGCCTCCGCGGCACCCCCCAGGTCCGGGGGCGGCGGGCCTGGGGTGGCGCTGAGCAGGGTCCGCAACGTGAGTTTGCGCTCACGGAAGGCGGCTCCCGACAACTGGGGCGGCGGCGCTGCCGCGGCACACCAGGCCAACCGCTCGGCGGCGTCGAGGCCCAGCGCGGCCAGCAGCCGATCGGTACTGAGCACGGCGAGCTCGAGCCGACGCCCCGCGTCCGCCGCGGTCGGGGGCAGCTGACCCAAGAGGGCGGCAACCGCTGCGCTGTCGGCGCCGAAGATTGCCTCGGCCACAGCCATCGCGGCGGCCCCGCCGTATCGCTCGAGCTCGCGCTCGTAAGTCTCTATCGTGAACCGGCTTCGCGCGCCGGTAGCAACAAGCCCCGCCGCCCACATGGCCAGTCGAGGCAGTGCCCCGGCGAAAAGCCGATTCGGATCCCCGTGCAGTCGCAGCCGCAGGTGCGGCTCGGGGTCGGCGTAGCGGAGGAAGAACCAGCTGTCGGCGTCCCGGGCGTCGATCAGCTCGCCCACGAGGCGTCGGATCGGTCCGGTGAGCACGGCGTCTGCGCCGGTCGACGGCCCGTACAACTTGACAAAGAGCCAGTCGCTGCCGGGCGGCCGCAACCGCCGGGCGCCTTCCGACGTCGGGTCGGGGTAAGTGGGCTCGGCGGTCGCGCCGGCGTCGGTGCTCTCGACTCTGGTGGTCATGTCGCGGACAGCGACTCGGGGTCTCAGGATCATGGGCACCACGAGCTCGCTCATGTACCGTCCTCCCGGGCCGGCGAGCCAGGCACCGTCCGCGCCCGGGAGCGCCTCCTGCAGGAGGACCCACCCGGCCAGCCCGCGGGGGTCGCCGCGGGTCAGCTCCGCCCGCAAGAGGTCGGCGTGCGCCCGTTCGTCGAGGTCGAGCAGCAGCCGGTTGTCGCCGGCAGCGAGGTAGACGTGCTGAGGCACATTCCATGCGTGCCTCCAGCTCTTGAGGGTGTCAGCAAACCCGTCGCCATCGTCATCGGCCGCGAGCAGGCGTCGGAGCCGGTCCCGGGGCCATCGCCATTGGGCGGGTTGCAGCACAATGCGGTCCACCCGCACCCGCGGAAGGAACGGCTGCCAGGCGGCCGCGCCCCAGTCAAATCCATGCAGCATGGCGACGCCATCGAAGCCGAGCTCCGAGAGGATCCTGCAGACTGCGGGCGCGCCGGCCACGTTCAGCATGTGACCGGCGCACACTCTGATCTCGCAGGCACCGTCAACCCACCACAGCCTGAGCCGGCCGTCGCGGACACAGACCGCGATCCGATCCGGCGCTATGACGCGGTCGGCCGGGACACCCGCCGTCACGCCAACCGGGATCTCGAAATCGCGAACGACCGGCCGGACGACCACGTTCGCGCTCCGATGCCGTGCGGGCACGTAGACGAGTTCGGCAGTCAGCGTTGGATCGACGCGTTGCTCGGCCGCGGCCATGAGTGCCAGCGCGTTGCGGGCATCCTGGCCGAGCAGGTCGGCGAATCGGGCCAGCCCGCGCCCGGCCGCGTGTCCACCGAGGTTCGGCCCGACCACGAGCTGGTAGTCGCCCCGATCGATGGCTGTCGGGTCCGCTGCGGACAGGAGGACACTCAGCTCCAGCGACACGGCCAGCCGAGCCGGGTCCGGTGTCCAGGTGCTCAGGGTCTGTAGGTGCTCCTCGGTGAGTGCGATCTCGAGCGCGCCGTCGCGCAGGGCTCCCGCGGACAGCTCGCGGAGCAGTGCCTCTCGGGCGGATGCGAAATAGCTGGAAGGGCTCGGCCGGGCCATGGCGCGGTCCTCCGGTAGGCCGATGCCGAACCTTGGGTCGATCAGCTCCAAGAGCGGAACTCGGCGGTGGGGGCCGTAACGTGTCAGGAAGTCCGCCCGGTAGGCGGCGAGGTGGGCCGGGCCGTGCGGGGCTGGGTGCATGCGGAGAAGGAGGTCGACGGCGCGAGCGGCGTCGACCGCCACGAGGTGGCCGACGTGACGGCCGGCAAGTGGCAGTGCGGCGTCGACCTGGATGACGTCGTCGCCGCGCTGCGCGGGCGCATGCAGCTCGCGCAGCTGTGCACGAGCCGCACCCAGCGTCTGGGGAACGCCGGGGTCACCCGGCGCCATTCGGTCGAGTGCCTCGAGCCGCTCTAGCGCAGAGGCCAAACCCTCGGCCGCCCCCCGCGTGGCAGCCAGTCCGGAGAGTTGGTGAAGCGCGCGGTGGACGGGGTCACCCGTCAGCATTGGGCGCAGGTCGGTCAGGAGCAGATCGTGCCGGCAGAGGTCCTCGACCAACGTTTCGACACGGTCGGGCGTGGCGCCATCCGTGGCCGACAGGAGCGCAGCGCACAGGGCCGAATGGTCGATGGGTTGGCGCGCCAGCGCGAGGGCCCGCACGACGGCGCCGGTCGCGCGCACCGAGACATCCGGCTGTCCCGCGCGGCCGCCGGTACCGCGGTCGGACAAGTGGATCCGGCCGTTGCGCTCGAACGCGCTCGTGTTGGCCACCAGTCGAGCCTGAGCGCGGGTGACGGGATCGGCCTCCAGGGCAAGCACCCAGCTCGTGAGCCAGCCCATGTCGGGCCGTGACCGGAGGCGTCTTGGGATGTCGGCTATCTCAAGGTCAGTATGGACGTCCCAGCCGGCCAGGCCGACGGCGGCGAAGAGTCCAAACGGCGTCGGGCGCGTGGACATCCGGATGGAGTAGCGCAGTGTGGCCGCGGTGACCGACTTCGGCTGCTGGCCAGGTACGGCCACGTCAATGGCTCGGCCAAGCGACTCGCTGCCAATATGGATGGCATTGCGGACGAGTGGGTTCGAGATGGGGCCGCCATCAGCGCCCGCCCGGGCACATGCGTCCGAATAGCAGCTGACCGGCAGGAGTGGGGCGCGGACGACGAGCGCATCGGCGACGGCATACCACCCCGTCGTCGGTTCGCGCACCCCATCTGCCGTCACGAGAGCAGGAACGCCCGATCCCAGTCGGCCGGGCCGCCGCCGGCGGTCAACAGCACGAGTGCGATCCCGCACGCACCGTCGAGCAACCCGGGTTGGTCCACGCGGTTGTCGGCGGGCTCGACATCGCGGTAGCCCAGCAACGCGCCGGGCTCGTGCTCGGCGAGCAGGTCCGCGAGCAGAGTGTCGGCAGCGTCCGCGAACTCGGGCAAGCCGGTGTCGCCGGCGAACCGCGTCGTGATCTGCAGCACGCCGGCAATGCCGTGACAGAACGTTGGGCTGATGATCCCGCGTTCCCGCAGGGGTTGGTCCACGGCGGCGCGCATGGCGCGCAAGGCGAGCTCGCGATAAACATCATGGTCGAGTGCCTCTCCGGCGAGCCAGAGAGAGCGTGCGACACCGGCGCTGCCGTAACACCACGTCGGACGGCTCGGCGATGTCGTGGCCGGACGCCCTTGAGGTCCCCCGGTCGCGGCCACGGCGTTCGGCCAGTCGGGACCTCGGCCGTTGTCGTCTGCGTGCATCGCCAGCCAATGTGCGGCAACACCGATCGCGGTCTGGCTACGGTCTACCTCGACCCCTGCCAGCGAAGCGATGGACAGCAGTGCGAGAGGTCCCGGCAGACCGTGCGCCAGACCGCAGTTATGGTGACCGTCGGGGAATGCCGCCAACATGGACTCGCTGGAATGCTCGGCGGGGGTGTGCCACCGGCGTGGCTCGCTGGTGTCTGCCAGCAAGGTGGCAAGCGCCGTCAGTACCGATAGCAGCGCTTCGCTCGGGGTGGAGTAGTCGCGTCGTAGCAACAGGTAGGCGCCGACACCGCTGACACCTGAGATGACATCGAAGTCGGCTGCACCGCATCCGTCTGCCTCGCCGAGCCGGGCCGCGATCGCCTGGGCGCGTGGGGCGACCTCAGCGTCAATGCTGGCCAGGAGCCGCTCGTATCGGTCGCGCCCGGCGGCGAGGGCCTGCGCGGCAAACCCGACTCCGGCGAGTCCGCTGAACAGAGACACTGTTGGATTCACATTGGCGACGGCGTCGAGCGCCCGTTGGAGCTGGCTGTGACCGACTCGGTCCCAGCCGCGACCGGGCTCGAGCCGATCCAGGGCAGCGCTGAGGAGGGCCAAGCTGGGCAGCCCGGCGGCGAGCGAGTGCGACCGCCATCCGACTGCGGGAAAGGAGGTGTCCAATGAAGCCCGGCGCACCGCGCGTGCCAGAGTCTCG
Source organism: Humibacillus xanthopallidus (assembly GCF_006716675.1). GTDB lineage: Bacteria > Actinomycetota > Actinomycetes > Actinomycetales > Dermatophilaceae > Humibacillus > Humibacillus xanthopallidus_B. Next base: position 411,257 of record NZ_VFPM01000002.1, read on the forward strand.
TCGTCTGCCAGCCGCCGGCCCATCCCCGCCGCTACATCGAGAGCCGTCTGTCTCTGGCTCGTGTTGGACACAGCCGTCATTGCAGTTGGCACACCATCATGCCGAGCCCGTTGTGGTTATCGGTCGGACACGCTTCAGTGCAGAAGCAGGTGGCCTGGTGACACTCCGTCTGGCACGTATGGCAGGTGGCCGCGCACGTGTTTCCGCACTGGGTGTTCGGGCACGTGTTGAGCCCCGCGCAGGTCGCGGCGCAGGTGTTGTCCTGGGTGTTGCACGTGGTCCCAGCACCTCGTCCGCCTGTGGGAACGTCGCACGGTGCATCAGTCTGCGCGGCGAACGGCATTCCGAGCCAGTGAGGGCTTAGAAGTCTGGTGAGCTCACCGAGCTGCAGGTCGAGGTCGAACTCGTCCACCTCGGGAGCGTCGAGGATGGCAATGGACCAGCCCACTGTCTGCGAACGCGCCGAACTCTCTTCATCCCTGCTCATCACGCCTCCCGCCGATCCCTTCGGACCGTAACCGTCGGAACCGTCACATACCAGCCTAGCCGGGCATCCCCGTCGTGACCGGGAAATCCACGGTCGGGCTTGACCCCAGGTCGTGGAGACGTCAGATCCGGGAAAGGCCGTCTGCCTTGCTCTCGGCACCCGACGAGCCCCTCGACCTCAGGCGGCGGAATAGAACGATGTATGCCGTTTGTCGGGTCGGGCACCTCGCTCCGCACTACGCTCGACAGGTCGAGGAGGTCCCCATGGCAGACCTGGCGTCCGGTGATCTGGAAGACGTCGTCGTCGCTCTGCTCGTCAACGCGTCCGCGGAGCTGTTCGGCGGCAGCCCCCCGGCCGTAGCGGTGAGCGTGTCCCGCGAGTCGGTCACCTTGCGAAATAGTCCCCCTCATGGCCCCGTGGGTGTTCGACGGGAGAGCCACGCGGAGTCCTTGACGTTCGATCCGGAGCATCTTGAAGGTCCCTACCGGCTCCAGACGCCGCCGGCCCCTGGCGGTCGGGTCGTTCGGGTGCTCATCGATGACGCGATCGCCTTCACGCTGCGCGACGAGGAGGTGTCCTGGACGCCGAACGACCTCACGGAGTTCACTCTCTCCCCTCGACCACACCGCTCTTTCGCCGGGGCCACGAGCGTGCGGGTCGACTTCGGGCTGGACGCCGTGACGGTAATGCTGTTGGGCACGGGCAAGGCGGTCATCAGCCTCACCGGCCCACCCGCGCTGGTCGAGCGGGCCGCCAACCTTGCGTTGGCCGTTCTGACCTTGGAGACCGACCAGCTGCTCGCCCTCGTCACCACAAGCGGCGACGAGGGCGACTACACCACCAGGCGGCGACTGACGGAGCTCGCGGTCGTGGAGATCGAGCTCGCGTCGGTAACCGACAGTGCAACCGTCGCCGTCGCTCGCATGACGCTCGAGCTTGCGACCACGTTCGAGGTGAGGCGCGCCTTGCGCGAAGGTGAGGGGACCCCGATCATCCGTGTCGCGAGCCCCGGTGCACCCGGTGCTTCGGCGGTCGCTGTGGAGGCCCAGGTCGAGGCGTGAGCGGCCTGCGAGCGCCGCACCCTAGCCTTCGCAATCTGCGACCCCATGTCTCACCCGCCGCGCAGCTCAAATCAGTCGGCGGAACGGCCCGCGGGCAGCCTTGGGTTTCCGGACGACGATGTCAAAGCCCATGTCACGGGGTCGGAAGACACATGGCTGGGACGCAGGACTACACCTCGTGGGATGGTGGTGAGGCCAGCATGTTTGAGCGAGATAGGGGCCCGCCATGGCAGAACTGTTCAAGTTCATGGGCCAACTGACGACCAGCGCCTTGCTGGAGATCGCGGAGTCGCCAGATGCAGGCAACAGGTCACCGGGCGAGGTCGCGTGGGTGTCTGCGTCATCGACCAGAAAGAGCGCTAGGGCACTGTCTCGGCTGGAACCGAGAAGTCAGATGGGCCGATAGGAGAGACTCAAGAGGCGCCGCCATGGACGGACCCACAATTGCAACGATGGTGGCCGCGGGCATTGCCGCCGCCGCGGCACTTCTGTCGGCGTGGTATGCGCAGCGATCCGAGCGCGCGCGCCACGCTTCAGCGGCGGAGGACCTGGCATCGAGATTCAGGGAGCCACTGCTGCAGTCCGCATTCAACCTCCAGACTCGCATTTACAACATCGTGCGCATGAACTTCTTCGCGAAGTTCGCTGGTGATGCAGCGCGCCCTTCCGACCGTTCCTACACTCTCGACAACACGCTGTATCTCATCGGCCAGTACCTGTGTTGGGTGGAGATCCTCCGTCGGGAATCGCAGTTTCTGGATCCGCGAAGCCAGGCGCGCGAGCGGGCCGTCGCCGATCAGCTCGAACGCGTCCGGGATGCCCTCGCCTCGAGCACTGTAGGTGGGCCGGAGCTCCGTATCTTCAGGGGGCAGCAGCGGGCGATCGGAGAGATGCTGCTCATACCCGCAGCGGGCTCTGCCCCTGGGTGGCCAAAGTGGGACTGCATGGGTTACGCACAGTTCGTCGAACAGCAAGGGCTTGAACGGGTGGCCCGATGGTTCGCACCGCTCAGGCTCGACCTCGAGCAGTTGTCAGGCGATCCGTCTCCGGCACGGGCGAGGCTGACGATGGTGCAGCACGAGCTTCTGAGGCTTGTGGAACTGCTGGATCCCGAGGCGAGCCGCACGTCCGGGCGTCTGCGGGAGCGTCTCTGAAAAGACCTGCGCTCCGGCTTAGACAGGGTGATACTGGAAAGAGGCCCATCCACGGCAAGGGCGTGCAGGGGAGTCACGATGGCAGAGCGGCCTGACTCGGCACACTTTCACATGATTGCAAAACGCCTTCTGGTTGGCGCGGTGGTTCCCTTCTTAGGTGCGGGTGTGAACCTCTGCGGTCGACCTGCGACAGCCTCTTGGGAGCGCGGTCGATACCTCCCCAGTGGCGGTGAGCTCGCGAACTACCTCGCTTCTGACGTCGGTGTGAGCTACCCATATTCGGATATCTCCAACTTGCTGCGTGTGTCTCAGTACGTCGACGTGAGCCTCGGTAACGGACCCCTCTACGAGGCCCTGCATGAGGTCTTCGATGCTGACTACTCCCCCACGCCAGTGCACCAGCTGCTGGCGGGCCTTCCGAGCTTGGTTCGGCGGCGGGCTGCCGGGCAGCGATGCTTCTACCCGCTCATCATCACGACGAACTACGACGACGCGCTCGAAAAGGCCTTTCTGGCTGCCGGGGAGGAGTTCGATCTTCTCACCTACATCGCAGGCGGTGCACATGCAGGCAAGTTCCGGCATACACGTCCTAATGGCGACTCCGAACTGATCTTGGGCCCGAACGCCTACCCAGAGTTCAAGTGCGATGAGAGGCCGACCATCGCCAAGATCCACGGCGCGGTGGCACGGGTCGACGGCGAGGAGGACAGTTTCGTCATCACTGAGAACCACTACATCGAATATCTCAGCCACACCGACATCGCCAAACTGATCCCCGTCAACATTCTGACGCGCATGCGGAAGAGTCATTTCCTCTTTCTCGGTTACAGCCTCAAAGACTGGAATCTACGTGTGATTCTGCATCGGTTGTGGGGAGCAGAGGGAGCCGGCTACAACTCGTGGGCTATTCAATCGCAGCCAGAACGTATCGAAGAGAAGGCGTGGGCCAAGCGAGGGGTTGAGCTGATGGACATGAGACTCGAGGAATATGCGGCTCTGCTCGATGCCCGGCTGCAGAGCTCTTTCGAGGAGACGCTGCCATGATCTCGAACACGCCGACCCTCGGGGCGGCGCCCTCCGCCCGCTTGGCGGACTGTCCGTACAAGGGCCTGCAGTCCTACGACGAGGGGGACGAGGAGTACTACTTCGGTCGAGACGGGGACCGCGACCTGGTCATCGCCAACCTCATGGCGAGTCGGCTCACGATTCTCTACGGCCCAAGCGGAGTCGGGAAGAGTTCCCTGCTGCGCGCCGGTGTGGCCGGGCTCATGAGAAGCATGCCTCGGACCGCCTTCAGCTACCTGGCGGTCGGCAACGCCGTGGTTGTGTATTTCGCCTCGTGGCGACAGCGTCCCCTGGAGGCGCTGGGCGAGGCCCTTCGTGCCGCCATTCCCGGCGGGCCCTCGAGGCCGGGGTATACGCCGCCCGATGGGCCCATGTCGGTGGAACTGCTCCGCGACGTCACAGAGAACCTTGATGCCGACGTCTACTTCATCCTTGACCAGTTCGAGGAGGAGGCCCTCTATGCGGATCCGGAGAGCGCGGAGGAGTTTGCCTCCGAACTCGGACGCATCCTCGGCGCGCAGAACCTGCGGGCCAACCTGCTCATCGCCGTCCGAGAAGACGCCCTCGCCAAGCTGGACCGCCTCGAGGGACACGTGCCAGCTCTGTTCGAGAACAAGCTGCGACTCGAGCATCTCGACGAGCACGCGGCGCGAGCGGCCATCGAGCAACCGCTCGTACGCTTCAATGACGGTAGGCCCGAAGATGAGCGGATCACCATCGAGCCCGCCTTGGTCGATGAGCTCCTCGTCCAGCTTCGAACGGGCCGCCTGTCCGTGTCGGATGCGGGACAGGGAAGCCGCGACATGGAAGCGGTGACCATCGAGACGCCTTTCCTGCAGCTCGTCATGACTCGGCTGTGGGCAGAAGAGCAGGCCCGTGGCAGTCACGTGCTGCGGCTGTCTACTCTCAGGGAACTTGGCAACGCTGAGCGAATCGTGCGGACGCACTTGGACACCGTGCTGGCCGCCCTGACGGATACACAGCGGTCAGTTGCCGCGTCCATCTTCCGATATCTCGTGACCCCGTCAGGCATGAAGATCGCGCACACGGCCGAGGACCTCGCGGAATACGCCGGGATGACGGACGAGCGTGACATCGTACCGGTGTTAGAGGAGCTGTCCTCAGGACGTGAGCGAATCCTGCGTCCCGTGGAGCCGTCCATGGACCGCCCTTCGTCACCCCGCTACGAGATCTTCCACGACGTTCTGGGACCGGCTGTGCTCGACTGGCGCCGCCGGTTCGTGGCTGATGTTGCGCGCGCCGAGTCGGAGCGGGAGCTGCAGTCCAGAAAGCACGATGAGGAGGTCAGGCACCGGGAGACGCGTCGTCGTCTTCGGCGTACCCGGCTCGTGGCTGCCGCTCTGGTAGTGCTTCTCGTCGGCACGGTTGTCGTCGGAGTCCTCGCCAAGCGAAACGGAGACGAAGCGCAGCGAAACGCCGATGCGGCGAGAAGCAGCGCATTGTTGTCGCAGTCGCGTGAACTGTTGGCCTCCCGCCCTGCAGTGGCCCTGGCCCGAGCGCGCGAAGCCTATGAGCTGACGGGAGAGCCCGCTGCCGCAGCCGCCGTCCGGGTCGCCTACGACGCCGACAAGGAGCGACTCGTCGTGCGAGCAGGCACGGGGTCGGCTTACGTGGCCCGCTTCAGCCCCGACGGCAAGTCGTTCGTCACTGGTTCGTCCGATGGGAGAGTCAAACTATTCGACACGGCCACAGGTAGACTAATCCGGCAATTCCCCACGGCCAAGGGAGGCATCTACCGCGCCCAGTTCAGCCCTGACGGATCCATGCTCGAGATCAGCACAGGTGTCCCCGACGCGACGGTGTACGACGTGGAGACGGGTCGCTCCCTCTTGGTCATCGACGACCATCAGTACTTGGTCACCGCAGCGTGGGGCGTGATGGACGGCGACCAGGTCCTGTTCACAGGTGGTTACGGGCACGAGGCGCGGTCCTGGTCTCCGAAGACGGGTCGGCTGCTCTTGTCCTACAAAGCAGGTGGCTCGGACCCGGCATCGGTGGCAGTGAGCGGGGACTCCACAAAGGTTGCTTTGGCGTCGACAGATACCCTCAGCGTGCTGGACTCACGCTCGGGCAAGCTGCTGAAGAAGACCCAGTTCGACGGAGATCTGGACTCCCTGGCCTTTGTAGGCTCCAAATCGGATCGTCTGGCCGTCTGGATCAGGCCGCCGGACGAGTTCTGGGGCCTGGCATTCTGGGACTGGAATACTGAGACATCGATTGCCGAGCGCTCCGATGTGAGCCGTACGCCGTCCGCGATCGCGCTGAGCCCAAACAGGCAATACCTGGCGTCGGTGTTCGACAAGGAAGTCCACATCTTCAATGCGGGTACTGGTGAACTCGAACAACGTCTCAGGGCGCCCGACCTGCTGTACGCCGTGGACTTCAGTCCGGATGGGTCGTACGTCGTGACCGGCGGTTACGGCGGTCAGGTGGCGGTTTGGCGATGGGGTTCGTCCGAACCCGCGCCGGTAGCGACGATGCTCGGCCATGGGGGCACCATCGAAGACGTGAGCTTCTCACCTGCCCGGCCCGACCTTCTTGTCAGTGCAGCGGACGACGGGACCGTGCGTTTATGGCAAGCCACCCGAGATTCGACAGTGGCGAAGGTCACCTACTGGATGCAGGGAGCAGACTTGAGTCCTGACGGGCGTACCATCGCCGCCGTCAGCGACCAGGGCGTCCTGAATGTCTGGCATCGGAGCTCAGGTCAGGGCGATGAACCCGAATGGCTGAGCTCGGACACAACTCAGGTGGTCTACTGGCGCGTGAGGTGGCTTCCTGACGCAACCGGTGTTCTGGTGTCGAACAACTGGGCGTGGGCTCCACAGCTGCGCGAGCTCTCCGCGGATGACATGTCCGAGCCCTTCGACGAGAACGACCGGGTAACGTTCGGGCTCGCGGTCAGCACGTCGGGAAAGCTCGTTGCCATGGGCGATGGAAACAACCGTGTCGTGCTGTGGAACGTTGCCTCGCGTCATATCGAGCGTCGACTCAGCGGTGCGGGCCAGAAGGACACCATGATCGATGTGGTGTTCAGACCAAGATCGGACCTCGTTCTGGGTGCTAGCACGGATGGCACCGTCCGTATGTGGAATGCGTCCAAGAGCGGCGATCCCGTGCGCGTATTCGGCTCCCCGGGCACAATTCCCCTGTCGAATATGGCCGTCTCGGCCGATGGCAAGTGGTTGGCGACCGTATCGGTGGACTACGAGGTTCGGGTGTACCGCATCGACGACGGTCAACTCGTGCAGACGCTTCACGGACCCTCGAGCGTGATCGGCGACGTGACGTTCAGTCCCGACGCCTCCAGGGTCGCGGTCGCCGCTGGTGACGGTCGCGTCTATGTCTGGGACCGTGATACAGGCGAGGCTCGGGGGTCTATGCAGCGGCACAGTGGCGCGGTGAACAGCGTGGAGTTCACGCCCGACGGCACCCAGCTCATCACGGCTAGCGATGACGGTACGGCGGCCGTGTACGACTGCACTCCCTGCATGGAGATGGCCAACCTCATTCCCAAGGTGGCTGCGCGATTGGACGCCCGCGCAAAGGGGGTCGCGGCCCCATTCGACGAGAGTTCGAGCCGCCCCATCGCCCGAACCTAGGCGGAGTAGCCACTACTCCAGTCTTGCTCCTTCGAAGGGCTCTGACGTGGGGCACGCGGCAGCGCTGCAACTGAGCGATGAGTCTCTGCCGGTGGCGTGTCACTGCTTGGATGACCTCTACTGCAGGTACCCGCCCGTCGGGCCGACCACGGAGCCGAGCCGCGGAGCGTACTGGTCGAAGTACACGCGCGAGATGAGGTCACGGCGGCTGCGGACGCCGGCCTTGTCGAAGATCGACTTGAGGTGGTCCTGAACGGTGTAGGCCGACACGTGGAGGGTCGCCGCGATCTCCTTCGTGTCGACACCCTGCAGGACGAGCCGCGTGACGTCGCGTTCGCGCGCCGTGAGGTCGAACGCGGCGACGACGAGCTCGACGATCTCCGGCGGTCGCGCCTCCTCGATCGTGATGACGACGTCGCCGCTGATGCCGTTGCGTGAGGCGAGCGGCGCGGCGTGGAGGAGCAGCCAGTGACCGGATGCGGCGCGCACACGTCCACGTGGCAGTCCCGCACCTGGGATGCTGAGGCTGTGGCGGGCGGCGGCGACGAGGGTGAAGACGATGCCCATCGGGTCGATGACGTGCGGTGCCGACCGGAGTTCGGCGAGGCGCTCCTCCGCGCCGAGGCTGATCTGGGTCACCTCGTCGGTCGCGTCCACGATGATCACCGCCGGACCGGTGGATGCGGAGCGGCCGGTGGGCTCCAGCTGATCGGGCTCGGCAAGGCGCGCGAGCACGCCGCCGCGCACTCCGCGGGCGAACGACTCCGACAGCGATCCCAGGAACTCGACGTCGTCGGGGCCGAACTTCGGGTCGGTGGAACCACGGAAGAGAGCCATGCCGCCCCACATGCCGAGGGTGTCCTTGAAGAGCACCCGCGCCTCGTCGCCGAACCCGAAGATGGGCTTGATCAGCTGATTCATGCGGAGTGAGTGGTCGACGTAGTCGGGCATCGACTCGTGCATGCCGATCGCCGACCGGTCGGTGAGGGCGAGCTGGCGGAACGACGACTGCTCCTGTCCGCCGTACTCGATGTTCGCGAAGAGCACGTCCTGCGAGTCGGTTTCGGCGAGTGCGCCGTACTTCCGTCCGCTGGTGAGCAACAGCGACGCGGGGTCGTGCGTGGCGATGCACGCAGCCTCCCACGGCACCGCGCGCCGCACAGCAGTCGATGCCTCGCCGAGGAACTCGTCGAGGTCCAGCCCTGCACGCGAGAGCACGTCGACATCCCCCCGGACGCGCTCGGCCGTCAGCCGATTCCCCATGCGCACAGTATGCCGCGGGGTGCGCGCCCGCGGATATCCCAGAAGTGTGGGGTCCGCGCCGTCCACCGCGGAGGGAGGCGAAAGTCCCCGAACACGTGGGATGTCGCGCGGCGCCGCCGGCGCCGAGTCTCGTCTCGTGACCATCACCATCCGAACGGCCTCCGTCGACGACCACGGCCGGCTCATGCACGCCGAGGACGCCACGGCTCAGGCCTGCCTCGCGTTCGTGCGTCTGGAACGCGAGCTCGAATGCCGCGGTCTCGCCCTCGCAGCGCTCAGGAGGCTGACGGTGCTGTCACCGGCACCGGCGCCCGATGCCGACGCCGCCGAGCCGCTCGCCACCGGGCGCTCGCGACCGACGACAGCACCTGGCGACATCGTCGATCTCATCCGCGAGCGGCTCACACCCGAGGGCGCCCACGTGCCTGTCGACGTGCTGCCGGCAGAGCGTCTTGCCCAGCCGGGCTTGCTCGTCGCGCTCCGCGCCGAGGTGGTCTCACCTCCGTCCACCCCATCCACCACCCACGAAGGAACTCCCATGTCTGCATCCACTCTCGACGTCGCGGCGTTGCGGGACGTCTCGGGCCTCCTGCTCCCCGGCGACGCCGGTTACGACGAGGCGAGCACGCCCTGGAACCTCGCGTTCCCGCTGCACCCGACCGCGGTTGCCGTGCCGCACTCGATCGACGAGGTGATCACCGCGGTGACCGCGGCAGCCGAGCTCGGCCTGCGGGTCGCGCCCCAGAGCACGGGGCACCTCTCGTCGACGCTCGCCGGTCGCGAGGACGACACCCTGCTGCTGCGCCTGCATGAGCTCACCGGGGTGACGGTCGACCCGGTCGCCCGCACGGCGCGGATGCTCGGAGGCACGCTGTGGCGCGACGTCGTCGCGGCGGCCGCGCCGCACGGGCTCACCGCCCTGCACGGCAGCGCCGGAGACGTCGCCGTCGCCGGGTACGTTCTCGGCGGCGGCCTCTCGTTCTACGGCCGCCGCCATGGCCTCGCCTGCAGCTCCGTGCGCGCGTTCGAGGTGGTGACGGCCGACGGCGCCCTCGTGCGTGCGACCGCCGACGAGCACCCGGACCTCTTCTGGGCGCTGCGCGGCGGCGGGTTCGGGTTCGGCGCGGTCGTCGCCGTCGAGCTCGACCTGCTGCCCTACGCCGACGTGTATGCCGGCATGCTGCTGTGGGACCTGGCTCGCGGCGCGGAGGTGCTCCGCGCGTGGGCCGAGTGGACCTCGCGGGCTCCCGAGTCGGCGACCACCAGCATCCGGTTCATGCGGTTCCCGCCGATCCCCGACCTGCCGCCGTTCCTTAGCGGTCGCAGCCTCGTCGTCATCGACGGCGCGGTCCTCGAGAGCGACGAGAGGGCCGCCGAGCTGCTCGCACCCCTGCGTGCGCTGGGGCCGGAGATGGACACGTTCGGCCGTATGCCGGCCGCCGGGCTCCTCGGGGTCCACATGGACCCGCCTGCCCCGACGCCCGGCGTGAGCGACCACGCGATGCTCACCGCTCTCCCGCCCGAGGCGATCGACGCGCTCATCGCCGTGGCCGGCCCGGGCGCCGACACGCCGCTCATGGTCGCGGAGCTGCGGCACGCGGGCGGTGCGCTCGACGCGTCGACAGATGCCGCACTGCCGCATCTGTGCGGGCAGTACGCGCTGTTCGCCTTGAGCGCCGTGCCGGTCCCCGACCTGCTGGCGCCCGGCGAGCAGGTGACGAAGGCGGTCGTCGACGCGCTGCGACCGTGGGCGGCGGCCACGGACTTCCCGAACTTCGCAGAGCGCCAGGTCGCGGCATCCGCCCTCTACGACGAGGTCACCAGCGCACGCCTCACGGCGATACGAGACCGGTACGACCCAACCCGGATGTGGCTTGCCGCGCACGCGGTCTGATCCACGACACCAACCAAGGAGAAAAGAACGACATGCGAAGCACCACCCGAACCGTCGCCCGAACGGTCGTCGGCGGCGTCATGACGGCCCTCGCCCTCGGAGCAGCCGTCCTCCCGGCCGCCGCCGCGCCGGCACCCGACTCGGCGGCGATCACGAACCAGCTGGTCGCGAAGACGCGAGCCGCAGTCGCGAAGTTCCACGAGGTCGACGCCGCGGTCGCAGCCGGCTACGTGCCAGTCGGCGAGTGTGCCGAGAGTCCGGACGGGGCGATGGGCATCCACTTCATGAACCCCGCGCTCATCACGCCCGGGGTCGTCGACCCTGCCCGCCCGCCCTTCCTCACCTACGGCCCGTCCACGGACGGGGGACTGGAGCTGTGGAGCGCTGAGTTCTTCGAGCCCGAGGTCGGCCAGCCCACCCCGATGTACGGCGGGCAAGCCTTCGATGGCCCGATGCCCGGTCACGAGCCCGGCATGCCGACGCACTACGACCTGCACGTGTGGGTCGGCACGCACAACCAAGCAGGCCTGTTCGCCCCATGGAACCCGGGTCTGCACTGCTGAGAGTCGTGCATGGGCAGGGGCAGGTCGCTGAGAAGCGACCTGCCCGGCACGACCCGGCCATCTGGCCGCGGCGATGCGCTCGAAGTGGCGGCAGGGTCGGGGGACCGGTCACGGCAGATGATGTCCACGCACCGGTTGGCCCTCGCGAACTGGCCACGACTGCGGCATGACACCCCGAGGGAGAACGTCATGACTGCCCAGGCCCGGAACCTCGACCCCGTCGAGGACGGTCGTGATCCGCTCGACGGTGACGTCCTTCGTCCTCACCGAGATCCCCCGAGGCCCTGACGGTCCCCGGTCAGCCAGATTTCCGGGTCGGCGCCGGGCTTGCGGGCGATCTCGTCAACCAGCCTGCGGTGGTGTCGCTCCAAGGGAGGTCGGCGGTCTGCCGTCACCTCGGCTCGCAGATCCGTGAAGAGGGCACTGAGGCGTCGGGTCACCTGCGGGCTCGACAGCCCCGCCTCGACCACCTCCGTCAGCGCCAGGTCGACGACATCGGGCCAGGTCGCAGACCGCAGCAGGACCACACCGTCCCCGGCCGAGCTCGCGAGCCGGATGGGGCCCAGGTCCAGGCCTGCCGCCTCGAGCAGGACTCCCTCGACCTCGTCGAGGGCGCGGACCGCGGTGGTCGGGTCGTTCACGCTGGGCGAGAGGGCCCGGAGGGCCACGTCGATGAGCAGGCGCAGCGCGTACAGCGGGTCGTACTTGAGCGACCGCTCCGGGTGCACGAGCAGGCATCGCGAGAGCTCCCGCTCCGTCGGGGTGTCTTGGCCCCGGGTCACGAGGGCGATGGGGGCGCCCACCGTGATGCCGTCGCCCACCCCGACGAGCAGGTCCACGCGGGCTCCCGTGCGCTCGGCGAGACGTCGAAGCCGAGCCACGTCGACACCGACCAGCTGGCCGGACCGGCCGACCTGGCGCGCTGCGACCGCGCCCTCCGGTGGCTGCGGCAACGACAAGAGCACTTCACCGCTGTGCGCCACCGCGCCGGCGTGTCGTCGCCGCAGCTGCACCCGAGCCATCCGCCCGATGTCCGAACACAGGAAGTCGACCTTGATGCGCCGCGCGACCGTGGAGATGAGCGCAAGGAACCACACCATGCTGATGAGGAGCGCCGTGACGGCGAGGACGACGCTCATCACGGGCACGAAGGTCTCCGTCCCGGCGGAGCCGATGTCGACGAGGGCCACGAAGGAGAAGGTGATGGTCCCGAGAAAGGACGCAAGCGCCCACCGCGTCGTGCGGGCCCGCATGAAGTACGTCACCGTTCGAGGGGAGTAGGCGGACGAGCCGTACTGGATCACGAGCAGGATGACCGAGAAGACGAAACCCGTGAAGGTCACCATGCCGCCACCGATCGCGGCGAGCAGGGTCTGGGCGGAGGACGGCGACACGAGGGTGAGGCCCACGTCGCGCAGCGAGTCGTCGAGCTGCCCGGTGACCACCGCCATGACGAAGGCGACGACGATTCCCGCGAACGGGATGACCCAGAAGGCTGTCTCCCACCACAGCCGCAGTCGATGCAGTCGCAGGATCACTGGATCAGGTGCAGAGTCGACATCCGGCCGTGGCCTCCGTGATCTCCAATGCGATCCGGATCTGGTGGAGGATCCAGGAGTTGAACCCGGCAAGGCGCCCCAAGTGCGCATCCCCCTTGTTGTTGACCGTGAGGTTACGGCGGGTTCGCAGGTGGCGCAACCGTTTCGGTCATTCTCGGGACGGATCACGGTGTGTGGTGTGCAATCTGGACATGGATGCCGACGCGATTCGGGCCGCGTTCCTCGAGTACATGACCGAGCAGGGGCACGTCGTGATCCCGCGGGCGCCGCTCATTCCGAGAGACGACCCGACGACCCTCTTCACCGGCAGCGGGATGCAGCCGTTGCTTCCCTACCTCCTCGGCGCCGATCACCCGGCGGGGACCCGTCTCGCCGACAGCCAGACCTGCCTACGCGTCCAGGACATCGAGGAGGTCGGCGACAACCGTCACACGACGTTCTTCGAGATGCTCGGCAACTGGAGCCTCGGCGACTACTTCAAGGACGAGCAGATCCGGCAGTTCTGGACCTTCCTCACTGAGCGCGTGGGCCTCGACCCCGACCGCATCTACGTGTCGTGCTTCATCGGGGACCCCACCCACGGCATACCGAAGGACGACGAGTCCGCCGCGGTCTGGACTCGCCTCTTCGCGGAGGCCGGCATCGCCGCCGACCAGGTCGAGGTGGACACCGAGGAGCACGCCGCCTCGGTCGGCACCGGTGGGGCCCGGATCGCCTTCTACGGCAAGAAGAACTGGTGGTGCCGCGGTGGGAAGGCCGAGGAGATGCCGATCGGCGAGCCCGGCGGCCCCGACACCGAGGTCTTCTACCTCTTCCCGCACATCGAGCACGACCCCGCCTACGGCACCCACTGCCACCAGAACTGCGACTGCGGCCGTTTCATCGAGCTCGGCAACTCGGTCTTCATGGAGTATCGGCGCACCGAGACGGGCTTCGAGCCCCTTCCGCGCCGCAACGTCGACTACGGCGGGGGTCTGGCCCGCATCGCGGCGGCCGCGCTCAACACCTCCGACGTCTTCCGCATCGGGCTGCTCTGGCCGATCGTCGAGCAGCTCGAGGTGCTCTCGGGCCGCAGCTACGACGACGAGACCCACGCCATGCGCGTCATCGCCGACCACCTGCGCGGAGCCACCTTCCTCGCAGTCGACGGGGTGCGGCCGGGCAACAAGGCCCAGGGCTACGTCATGCGACGCCTCATCCGCAGAGCCGTCCGCTACGCCTTCAAGCTCGGCCTCGAGGAGAACTTCTTCCCGCAGATCATCCCCACCGTCGCCGGCATCTACGACGTGCACTATCCCGAGGTGAAGCAGCACGCCGACACCGTCGTCGCGATCCTGGCCAAGGAGGAACAGGCCTTCCGCCGTACCCTGCGCAAGGGCCTCAAGCAGCTGGGCGGCTACCGGAGGACCGGGGTCACGGGGGCCGAGCTGTTCGTCCTCTACGACACCTTCGGTTTCCCCGTCGAGCTGTCGACCGAGGAGGCGCGTCAGCGGGGCATCACCGTGAGCGAGACGTGGCGCGCGGAGTTCGACGAGCAGATGGCGGCGCAACGGGCGCGCTCGCAGCAGGCCACGAGCCTTCACGCCTGACATGAGCGACGCCGTCCCCGGGCCAGCGCCAACGCCAGAGCCAGCTGTAACGCCGGCGCCCGGCCTCGCGAGCAGCTCCGCGCTCCAGGCGAGGATTGTCGTCGCGGCCCGGGCATCGGGTCGGCCGCTGCTCGACGCGGGGCGTGGCCAGCCCAACTGGACGGCGACCCTGCCTCGTGCGGCGTTCTTCCGGCTGGGCACGTTCGCCGTCGAGGAGGCCGCACGCGTCAGCCGTCACCGCGAGTGGGGCGAGCTCCCCCCGCCCACCGGCCTTCACGATCGCCTGCTCCAGTGCCTCGCCGCTGACGGCTCCGAGGGCGCGGGATTCCTCGCGGACGCCGTCGCGTATGCCGTCTCCGAGCTGGGCGTGGAGCCCGATGCCTTCGTCCATGAGCTCGTGCGCGGTGTGCTCGGCGCCGGCTACCCGGCGCCCACGCGGATGCTGACGCAGCTCGAGAGGATCCTCGAACGCTACCTCGTCACGATGACCGGAGCCGGCGAGGGGCAGCCGGGCGCCTACCAGGTCTTCGCCACCGAGGGTGGTGCGGCTGCGATGGCCTACGTCTTCCGCTCGTTGCGTGAGAACCACGTCATCGGACCGGACGACGCGGTCGCCATCGCCACACCTGTCTTCACGCCCTATCTCCAGATCCCCGTCCTCGCGCAGTTCGGGGTCCGGGTCGTCGAGGTGCCCTCGGCCCACAACGCGCCGCACCGCTTCGACGACGGCTTCCTCGACCGCCTCCTCGACCCGAGCATCAAGGTCTTCTTCGTCATCAATCCCGGCAACCCCGACACCCGGGCGATCCGGCCCGAGAAGCTGATCCAGCTGCGCGACTTCGTCATCGAGAGGCGGCCCGACCTCGTCGTCGTCGCGGACACCGCCTATGCCACCTTCGTCGACGGCTTCCGGGGCGTCCTGTCGGTCCTGCCGCGGCACACGATCGTCCTGCACTCCTTCTCGAAGAACTTCGGGGCGACGGGCAACCGGCTCGGTTTCATGGCCATGGCGAGTGACACCGTCGTCGACGACGTCATCGCCGCGCAGCCGGCCGAGGTGCGGGCCCTCCACGACGACCGCTACTCATCCGTCGGACCGAGCGCGACCCACCTGCCGTTCATGTCACGAGTCGTCGCCGACAGCCGCGAGGTCGCGCTGCACAACATCGCGGGGCTCTCGACCGCCGGGCAGGTGCAGATGGCGCTCTTCGCGCTCGCATACCTCATGCCCTCGGGGCGGACCTATCTCGATGCGACCCGAGCCGAGCTGGCGCGCCGGTCACGCGCCCTCTTCGAGCCGCTCGGCATCGAGCCGCCGGGCGGCCAGGACAGCCTCTACTACGCGCTCATCGATCTCGTGGAGGTCGTCCGGACGCGGCGCGGTGACCGCTTCGCCGACGTTCTGGTGACGACGGCGTCGGCCGAGGACGTCGTGCTGCGTCTCGCAGCTGAGCACGGTGTCATCGTGCAGGTCGGCGGGTTGTTCGGCTCTCAGGCCTGGGACGTGCGTGTCTCGCTGGCGTCCCTCGACGCCGACCAGCTTCGGCAGCTCGGCCACGCCATCGTCGCGGTCGTGGACGGGCTGACGGCCCCCGGGACGTGATGCGAGCCGTGCCTCACCGGCGGTGCGCGGGCAGGCGCAGCGTGAACCGGCAGCCGCCGTCGACGTTGGTCACCTCCGCCGAGCCGCCGTGCGCCCGAGCCACGCCCGCGACGATGGCCAGCCCCAGGCCCGAGCCCCGACCTTCGCCGGGGCTGCGCGCCGCGGTTCCCCGGTAGCCGGTCTCGAAGACCCTTCCGATGACGTCGTCGGGGATGCCACCGCACTGGTCGACCACCGCGACGACGACCCCGTCTCCGTCGGGGGTCACGGTCGTCCTCACCTCCCCGCCACGCGGGGTGTGCCGTATGCCGTTGACGACGAGGTTCGCGACTGCACGTCGCACCTCCCCGGGGGCGACCACGGCCCGCACGACCGGGCCGGCGGAGCCGGTGAGCCGCACTCCCTCGGCGTCGGCGAGCGGCTGCAGGGCGGCCACCGCGTCGGAGACGAGGTCGCCCACGTCCAGCTCGGTCATCTGCAGGGCCGGGTCGGCAGCCTGCAGCCGTGAGAGGGCCAGGAGGGTGTCGACGAGGTCGCCCATCTGGCGCACCGAGTCGCGGACCTGCGACATGGCGGCGGGCACGTCGGTGGCGACCCCGTCCTCGACCGCCTCGCTGATGGCCCAGATGCCGGCGAGCGGCGTGCGCAGGTCGTGCGACACCCAGGCGACGAGCTCTCGCCGGTCGGCCTCGGCCCGCGCCTCGAGCTCGCGCGCCATCCGGTCGGCGGTGGCTGCCCGGTCGGCGTCGATGACCCGGCGGGCGACGAGGCCGCCCAGCACCGCGGCGATCGGCACTGCCGCGACGAGGATGAGCAGGACGGTCGTCGAGTCCTCGGGCTGGAGGAACATGGCCCGCGCGCTCGCGTAGACGCCGGCGGCCACGGCGATGACGACGACGACCGGGGCCGCGACCGCCGCGTTCCCGACCGATCTGCGGGCGAGCGCCACGACGACGAGGACGCCGAGCAGTCCGACCACGAGGGTGACCCCCGCCGCGAGGGCCAGGGCAGAGACCTGGGTGGACATCAGCTGCCGCCCGGCGGCCGGGCGTCCCAGCGGTAGCCGACGCCGAAGACCGTGACGAGCCGCGTCGGCGCGGAGGGCTCGGCCTCGACCTTCTCGCGGAGCCGGCGCACGTGGACGGTCACCGTCGACTCGTCCCCGAACTCCCACCCCCAGACCGCCCGCATGAGGTCGTCGCGGCGGTGCACCTCGCCGGGGTGGCTGAGGAACCAGTCGAGCAATGCGAACTCCCTTGCGGTGAGGGCGAGCTCGGTGCCGCCCCGTGTCACGACGTGTGCGCGGCGGTCGAGCACGAGGTCGCCGTCGGCGACGACGTGCGGGGCGGGAGCGAGAGCGCCGTCGCCGGTGCCCCCGTCGGACGCGGCGCCCTCCGGCGGTCCGGAGGTGCCCGCGGTGGCCGTCCTCCGGAGGATGGCCTGCACCCGGAGCACGAGCTCCCTGGGGCTGAATGGCTTCGTCACGTAGTCGTCGGCGCCCACCTCGAGCCCGAGGATCCGGTCCTCCTCCTCACCGAGGGCAGTCAGCATGACGACGGGGACGCGGGGGTGGTCGCGACGCAGCCTGCGGCATACTTCGAGCCCGCCGATCCCGGGCAGCATGAGGTCGAGCACGACGACGTCGGGGTTGGTCGCCGCGGCTTGCGCGAGCGCGGCGACGCCATCCGCGGCGCGGTGGACCTCGAAGCCGGCCCGCGCGAGATAGGCACTGACGACGTCGCCCACGGTGGGGTCGTCGTCGACGACGAGGGCGGTGCTCATGCTCCGAGGATAGGGCCGCCCACGCGGAGCGGACGGAGCATGACGGCCCGGTCACGACCTCGTAAGGAGGCGGCAACCTCCATGTCATGGCGTGTGGACTCTCTGGCCGGTTGACTCGACACAGGCCACCACCGAGGTGCGCTTGGAAGAAGGGAAATCCCATGAAGCACAGGGTCATTCGCACCATCGCCGTCGTCACGGCCGCGGCCGGCGCAGCGCTGGGTCTGAGCGCGACGGCGCACGCTGCCGGGGTGTCCGGTCCGGCGATCTACGTCAACCACGTCCTCTACCGCACGGTCGCGACGCCGACCGACCTCTCGGGCACCGGCGCGCCGTCCCAGAGCTGGGACACGATCTACAACTTCTTCGGCGCGCAGCGGAGCGTGGCCACGGCAGCGCCCGGCGACCCGGGCTACAACGGCGGGCGCTGGCAGGTGCACAAGGTGTCCACCCCGCAGGGGTATGCCGCCGCGCTGGCCGCCGGTGACCTCGACGGCAACGGCGTGCTCGACTCCGCCGACGAGATCGACACCGCGCTGGCCTCAGGGGCACTCGTCGACGACGGCATCGTCAGGTACTTCGTCTGCACGCTCAACAAGGTGCCGGCGAACGGCTGACAGCGCCGGGGGCCGGGGGCGGGTCGGGGTCAGGTGCTGCGGGGAACGTTGCCGCTCAAGGAGAACATCCATCGCATCATCGTGTGTCCCGCGTCGGAGGTGGGCTTGAACATCAGCGGGCACCCACCGGCGATGACCGTGATCCCGTGTGCTCGCCCCCACTCGGCGGCCTCCGTCGAGACGCTGCCGCCCCCGGGCCCCCGGTGCATCCACACCTGCGTGATGCCGAGGTCGGCGCACTCCTCCAGCGTTGCCTGGGCGCGTTCGGGACGGGTGCCGATGACAACCGCCTCGACACCCCCCGGGATGGCGGCCAGGTCCGGGTATGCGGGGTCACCCTCCACCTGCGCGGTGTTGGGGTTGACCGCGAAGACCTCGTAGCCGCGCTCGCGCAGGCGGCGGTAGACGGCGTTGCTGCCGTGGGTTCCCGCCTCGCGCGAGACCCCGGTGACGGCCACCCGATGATGACTGAGGAAGGTGGCTGCGGCGTCCTTGATCGGTTGCATGTCGGCGTCTTCCCGTTGGTGCGGCGCGCCATCTGCGCCGCGTCTCGAAGGCTCACCCTCCTCCGGTGCCGGGGTTGTCGGGCAGGGTCGAAGGTCCCGGTCCGCGGTACCGCTCACCGGCCAAGAGTTTGCACTTTCTTTAAACAAATAGTGCATTTCCCGACATACGCTCCGATGACCGCTTCGGCGGTCACGCGCCCGTCGCCGCTGGCGCGCACGCATGAGACAGGGCCGCAGCAATGCGGGATGGAGGAGAAATGCGAAACCTGAAACGCCGATTCGTCGTGGTCCCGGTGCTTGCCGCGGCCACGGCGCTGTGCCCGGGCATCGCGGCCAGCGCCACGCCGGACCCGGTGCCGGGCGCGTCGGTCGATGCGGACGGCGCTGCCGTGCAGCGCGTCGACGACCGCCCCGATGCGCAGAGCGATGCCCGCCGGGCTGCCATGGAGGAGGCGGTCGCCAAGGTCGTCCGGGGCGAGGCCACCCCCGAGCCCCGCGGCGGCGCCGGCGGCAAGGCGGTGCAGATGGCCCCCGGCCAGTGGGCGCAGTACGGCCTGCAGTCGACCGACAGCATCCTCACCTTCCTCGTCGAGTTCGGTGACCAGAAGGACGCCCGCTACCCCACGGCTCCCGCGGGGCCCGTGCACAACGCGATCCCCGAGCCCGACCGCACCACGGACAACACGACGTACTGGGTCAAGGACTTCAACCGCGACCACTTCCAGGAGACGTTCTTCGGTGCGGGCGAGTCGATGTCGAGCGTCTACCGCGAGATGTCGAGCGGCCGCTACACGGTCAAGGGCGACACCTCCGACTGGGTCACGGTGCCCTACAACGAGGCGAGCTACGGGCAGACCGAGAACTCCACCGACATGCGCCGCTTCATCCAGGACAGTGCCAACGCCTGGTACGCACAGCAGAAGGCCAAGGGGACGTCGGACGCCGACATCGCGGCATACCTGGGCTCGTTCGACCGGTGGGACCGCTACGACTACGACAAGGACGGCAACTTCAACGAGCCGGACGGCTACATCGACCACTTCCAGGCGGTGCACGCCGGTGAGGGCGAGGAGGCCGGTGCGCCCGCGTGGGCGATCTGGTCGCACCGGTGGTCGGTCAACCAGACACGCAACGGCGGACCGGACTGGAACCGCAACGGAGGCATCCAGATCGGCAACACGGCCTTCTGGATCCGTGACTACACGACCGAGCCCGAGAACGGCGGCCTCGGCGTCTTCGCCCACGAGTTCGGCCACGACCTCGGCCTGCCCGACCTCTACGACACGAGCGGCGGCGAGAACGGCACCGGCTTCTGGACGCTCATGAGCTCGGGCTCCTGGCTCGGTCACGGCACGGGCGACATCGGCACGACGCCCGACCACATGGGCGCTTGGGAGAAGCTCCAGCTCGGCTGGCTCGACTACACGACGGTCGCTCATGACGAGGAGGCCACGCTCATGCTCGGCCCGTCGATGCACGCCACGAAGAAGGACCAGGCGCTCATTGTCACCCTGCCCAAGGATGCCGCGGGCAAGGACCGCTTCTACATCGCCGAGAACCGGCAGTATGCCGGCTACGACGCCACGCTGAAGACGGGGCCGTACAACTTCGGCTGGCCGCTGACGAAGGACAACTGGGTCGAGCACTTTCCCTACCAGGACGGCCTGCTCGTCAGCTACTGGAACACCGCGGTGTCGAACAACAACACCCGCTCGCATCCCGGCACCGGTCGCGTGCTGCCGGTCGACGCCCGCCCCGTGCCGCTGAGGTGGAGCGACGACACGGTCGCGCGCAACCGCATCCAGTCCTTCGACTCGACCTTCGGTGTCGAGCCGACGGACCCCATCTCGCTCCACCGCGAGACCGCTGCAGGCATGACGACGCTCGAGGTGCCGTCGCAGGCCGCCGTCCCGGTCTTCGACGACAGCGACCCGAACCGCTACTACGACACCGCCAACCCCGGCGGCAGCGTCAAGGTCGCGGGCGCCGGTGTGACGATCCAGGTCGTCCAGAGCAACACGACGGGCAAGATGACGCTGAAGGTCAACGGCTGACCACCGCCCGCACACCACGGCGGCGTCCCGAGTCCCTCGAGGGCTCGGGACGTCGCTGTGTGTGTGGCGGGAGTTGCTCAGCGGCTCGGGTCGATGATGGTGATGCCCGCGACCGTGGCGACGTCGAAGCCGGGGAGCAGTGCGGCGGCCTCGTCGAGACCGACGGTGCGCTCGACCAGCCGTTGCGGCTGGAGCCGGCCCTGCTGGATGAGCTGCATCATTGCCGGGTAGTCGCTTGCCGCCATCCCGTGGCTGCCGAGCAGGTCGAGCTCCCAGGCGATGACCCGCGCCATGGGCACGCGGGGGTGCCCACCCACGGGAGGCAGCAGCCCGACCTGCACGTGCCGGCCGCGACGGCGCAGGCTGAGGATGGCATCGGCACAGGTCTGCTCGCTGCCGACGGCGTCGACGGAGACGTGGCTTCCGCCGCCGGTGAGCTCCGCGACGGCGGCCGGGATGTCAGCGCCGTCCGCGAGCACGGTGTGATCTGCGCCGAAGGCCCGTGCGGCCGCGAGCGCATCGTGGTTGCGGTCCACGGCGACCACCCGGGCGCCGAGCGCGCGCGCGATCATCACGGCGCTGAGCCCGACCCCACCCGAGCCGACCACCGTGACCCACTCGCCCTCGACGACCCGCGCCCGAGCGACCAGCGCGCGGTAGGCGGTGGCGAAGCGGCATCCGAGACCAGCAGCCGTCGCGAAGTCGATGTCGTCGGGGAGCCGCACGAGATTCGTGTCAGCCGCGTGCAGCGAGACGAGCTCGGCGAAGGACCCCCAGTGGGTGAAGCCGGGCTGTTCCTGGTCCGGACAGACCTGGGCCTCCCCGGCGAGGCACCACGCGCACCGGCCGCAGCCGCACACGAACGGCACGGTCACCCGGTCGCCCACCGCCCAGCGGTGCACGTGAGGGCCGACCTCGACGATGACGCCGGCGAGCTCGTGACCCGGCACGTGGGGGACGGCGATGTCGTCATGACCGGCCCACGCGTGCCAGTCGCTCCGGCACAGGCCGGTCGCCATGACCCGGACGACGACGCCGGACGTCGGCGCCGTCGGGTCGGCGACCTCACGGACCTCGGGCCGGGCCCGGACTGCATCGATGACAACGGCTCGCATCGGGTCAGGATGGCAGAGGGGTCACGCCCGCGTCGTCGCCCCAGATGCCGGCGCCGTCACCGCGAGCGTCTCCCCGCCACCCCCAGAAGGGCGGCGCCGAGGGCGACGCCACCGAGCGTGCCGAGAACGCCGTGGTGCTGCGAGGCCCACAGCTGCGGTGACCGGTCGGTCGACCGGCTGTCGAAGGGCCCACGCGTGCCGTGGTCCCGGTCGGCGTCGACCGGCTGCCACAGGTTGTCGGGTCGGTCCGGGTCGCTCGGCTCGTCGGTCTGCTGGGACGTGAACCCGGTGCGTGCGAGGTAGCGGTCGAGCAGCCCCGGGGCCACGGCATTCGCCGCAAGGGTCCCGGCGGTGCTCCCGCCCACCCAGTACTCGCGGCGTTGCGGGTGGTCGGCGGCGTGCACGACCGCGGCGGCTGCCACGTGCGGCTCGTAGATCGGCGGGACGGGTCGTGGCTTGTGTGGCAACCGCGAGCGCACCCAGGTGAACTGGGGCGTGTTGACCGCCGGCATCTGCACCATGGTGACCCGCACGGGGCTCTTCTCGTGGAGCAGCTCGCAGCGCAGCGCCTCGTGGAAGCCCTGGATCGCGTGCTTGGCTCCGCAGTAGGCCGTCTGCAGCGGGATGCCGCGGTAGGCGAGGGCCGAGCCGACCTGGACGATCGTGCCCGCCCCACGTCGCTTCATGCGCGGCAGCACGGCCATCGTCGCGTAGACGTAGCCGAGGTAGGCAACCTCCGTGACGTGTCGGTACTCGTCCGGCGTGATCTGGTCGAAGGGCGCGAAGACGGACGTGAAGGCGACGTTGACCCACACGTCGACGGGACCGAGCTCGCGCTCGACGGTGTCGACGGCCTCGCTCACCTGCTCCGCGTCGGCTACGTCGACGGGCACGACGAGGGGACGTCCTCCGGCCGCGCGCACCTCCTCGGCCGCCGACTCCAACCCGGCCGTGCCGCGCGCGAGAAGGGCCACCTTGGCGCCTCGCGCGCCGAAGGCGATCGCGCAGGCCCGACCGATCCCGGCGCTGGCGCCCGTCACGGCGACGACCTGGTCGCCGTGGGATGTCTTGTCGTTCATGGGGATTCCTCTCCTCGGTGGTGTGGTTCCGGGTCGGGGGCAGCGGTTGTCGGCTCAGCGAGGCGGACACTGGCCGGACTCCCACTCGCGCAGTCGTGAGAGCACCACATCGGCAACCTGGTCAGCCATCTCGATCTCCTTCGTCGTCGTCATCGACTGCGAGCCGGGGCGGGGTCGGCCCGCTCCGGGCTCGCCTCGTGCGAGCCCCTCGCCAGCGGCGCCCGACGAGAAGATCTCTTTGTGTACTACGCGCAACTGTTGCGATGCGCAAGGGTTGCGGAGCAGACTGGTGCGGTGCCGACAACGGACCGCACCGAGACCGCTGTTCGTCCACTACCCCAGGAGGGCGAGGTCGACACAGTGCTGCGGGCGTGCCGGATCCTCGTCGCCATCACGGCGCGGTCCCTGGCCGCGGTGCCCCAGGTGACCGACCCACTCCAGATGCGAGCGATGGTCGTGCTGCGCAGCCGCGAGACGCTCTCGCTCGGACAGCTGGCGCGCTCGGTCGGCATCCACCTGACCCGCGCGAGTCGCCTCTGCGACCGGTTGGTGTCCCAGGGTCTGGTCGACCGGACCGACGACCCGGCGAACCGCCGGCAGCTGCTGCTCCGGCTCACGGCCGAGGGTCGAGACGTCGTCGACGAGGTCATGCGTCAACGCGCGGAGGCGATCCAGCCGGTGCTCGCACGGATGGCGCCCGCGTCGCGCCGGGCGCTCGTACGCGCCCTCGGTGACTTCGACCGCGCCGCCGAGGGCTTCGAGGAGCGTGAGCTGTGGGCCATGGGCTGGACGTCCTAGTTGTCACGAGAGGTGATGCAACCTTGGACAAAATCGAGACAGCCCGCCGGGGCGCTGTCACAGTGGGATCAGCGCCGTCGGTCTTCAACCAGCAGGATCGCGCGGCGCTGTCTGCTGCCCTGATCGGCGGGATCGCCGCGAGACCTTCGCACCCCGTGCGATGGCGGAGCGCTTCGGAGACAGGTCGACGGTGTACCGTCGCAAAGGATCGGGCACACGAGTTCCCTGACCAGGTCGGCAGACGACGTCAGGTCTCGTGCACGGCGCCTTCAACCGCAGAGGGTTCGCCGGCCTGTGAGGAGTTCCCGTGACCCTGACGTCCCGACGAGTTGACAACCCTGACGCACCAGCATCCATGACGGTGTGCCCTCCTGTGGATGATGCTGTCGCGGCAGTGGTCCACGACGTAATTCAGGCGAGCACCAAGGTCGTGCCCGGGATTCGCCATGTGGCGCTCAGCGCCATGCAGCGCGAGACCTTGCGCCTGCTCACCGCCACCGACGACCTCCCGCGTCGTCTCGAGTCCTTCCAGGTCGTCCTGGACGAGGGGCCGACGCACGACGCAGCCCACGAGGCGGTGCCCGTCATCGTCGAGTGCGACGAGATCGTCGCGCGCTGGCCGGAGTTCGGGCCGAGAGCGCGCGCCCTGGGGGTGACGTCGGTCGCGGCGGTCCCGCTGTGCTGGAGCGGCAGGACGCTCGGCGCCCTCAGCGTCTACTCCGTGCACGAAGGCTCCCTCCCCGACGGTGTCGTCGAGCTCGCCACGGCGTATGCCGCACAGGCCGCGGCCACGCTGTCGTATGCGAAGAAGGCGGAGAACCTCGAGTTCGCGATGATCACCCGCCAGCAGATCGGGCAGGCGGTCGGGATCCTCATGGAGCGGTGCGAGCTGTCTGCCGAGGCGGCGTTCAGCTACCTTCGCCGGGTCTCGCAGACCGGCAACGTCAAGCTGCGCGACGTCGCGAGGGACCTCCTCAACACCGGCGAGCTGCCGCTCTGTGCCAGGGCCGTGAGGTCCAGCGAGCCGGTCAGGACCAACCGCGGGGAGTGACGTCGAGCGCGCCGGTCTCGATGACGTCGAGGGCCACCTCTCTCAGCTTGCGATTGGTGTTCTGGCTCGCGATCCGCAGGAGGTCGAACGCCTGGTCACGCGTGATCTTCTGCTCGCTCATGAGGACGCCGACCGCGGTGGCGATGTCGCGGTTGGAGTCGAGCGCTCGCTGAAGGTTGTCTGCGCGGTCTCGGAGGTGGGCAGCGCCGACCGCCTGGGCTGCGTGCGTCGTCAGCAACAACCCTTCGGCGAGGTCGTGCTCGTCGAACGCGGCCGTTCGGTGTGCATAGAGATTGAGACCGGCGATCACCCCGGTGGACTCGAGGTTCATCCGGTAGGACAGCATGCTTCGCAGACCGAGCTCTGCGTCCACGCGACGGCCGTAGTCCGGCCACCGGAGATCGGAGGCCAGATCCTTCGGCTGGTAGATCGTCTGGTCGACGATCGCATCGATGCACGGACCGGACCCGAGGTCGTACTGGATCGCGTCGGCTCTCCTGGCGATGTCGTCGGTCGCCGACGCCGTGACGAACCGCCCGTGGACGACGGTGGTGATGCTCGCGGCCGCCGCGTGGGGCACGCGCTCCAGAGCGAGCTCTGTGACGGCGTCGAAGGGGTTCGATCCGGATGCGTGGAGCTGGCGGCCCAGTCGCTCGAAGGCCTCCGCGACCCGTCGCAGGTGCCCCGGCACGCTTGCGCTGCTTGGCGACTCAGTCATGAGCAATCCCAACGGTGTGCCCGAGCGTCTCTCAGGACGGCTGTGGCGGGTGGAGGATGAACAGTGCGAGGGCCACGATCGGGACCCCGGCGCGAGCTGCAGCTCGGCGGAGATGGTCCTCGGCGTCTCGAGTGCTGATCTGATGGGTCTCGCTCAGCACGCCGATGGCAGCACTCACGGTGTTGGCGTCCTCGATTCGCGCGGGAGCCTCCATGGCCTCGAGCCGCGAGCTGAAAGACAGGTCGGCGTTGCTGATCGCTCCCGCCGCCCACGCCCCGAACAGCGCGGCCAACGCCTCGTGATGGCCGACGAAGGAGTCGTTGAGCGAGCCGTAGAGGTTGACGCCTCCGGTGACGTCGCTCCCGCTGAAGACGGGCAACGACAGCGTGCTCCGCACGCCGGCGTGGGCGCTGGCCTGCGCGAACAGCTGCCAACGTCCCTCGTCGAGCAGCTCGTCGTGGTCCACTGCGACGTGAGCGCCTCGACGGACCGCTGCCTCGCACGGCCCGCCGTCGACGTACTGGAGTGCGTCGAGGGCCACCGCGGTCGCCGGGCTGGCAACGTAGGTGAGGGTCACCCCTTCACTGATCTGCGTGACGCTGAGGCCGACGAGACTGGGCACCAGCCGCCGTGCTTTCGCGGCCATCTCGGAGAACTGGGCCTGCACGTCGTCGTCCTGGTCGTGGGCCAGCCGGTCGAGGGCCGCCTGAGTCTCAGGAATCGGTTCCATGACCCCGCCGTACCCCGATGGGGCCGATCTTCTCGCCGCCGGGCCAGGGAGCTCGCATGATCATCGTGTTCGCCGTGGGCCAGCGCCCCTGCCCGTCACGCAGATCGGGGTGATCCCTCCGCGGTGACCTCGCTGCGCAGCTGCCGCAGGACGCGGTTCAGCCAGCGGCACACCTGCATCTGGGTCATGCCGAGCCGTTCGCCGATCTCACGTTGCGTGAGTCCATCGACGAAGCGCAGCGACAGCATCTGTCGCGAGCGCTGGTCGATCCCCGCGAGGAGCCCTGCGAGGCAGACCCGGTCCTCGACGAGCTCGAAGGCCGGGTCGTCATAGGCGAGGCCGGCGGCCGGCTCTCGTGGCCCCTCACTGTCGAGCGGTGTGTCGATGGAGGTCGGTCGGAAGCAGCTCGTGGCCCGCGCCAGCTCGCGCACCTCGTCGACGGCGAGGCCCAGGGCGTCAGCGAGCTCGGGATCCGTCGCCGTGCGGCCCAGGTGCTGCTCGAGCTCGGCGCGATGGGTACTGACGTTGGCTCGCAGCTCCTGGACGCGGCGCGGGGGCCGCACCATCCACCCGCGATCGCGGAAGTGACGTTTCAGCTCACCCGAGATGGTCGGAACGGCATAAGCGGCGAAGGAGCGGCCGCGGCCGGGCCGGTAGCGGCTCATGGCCTTGACGAGACCGAGGCGCGCCACCTGGACGAGGTCGTCGTGCTCGACGCCCCTGCCGTTGTAGCGCTGCGCCATCGCGGTGCACAGAGGGAGGTAGAGCCGCACGAGCTCGTCCCGTGCCCTGGTCCGGGTCGGCTCGTCCGGCCCCGAGCTCAGTTGATGGAACAGGCGATCGGACTCGCGGTCTCGATCGTCGTACGAGTTTCGGTCACTGTGGGTGCCACGCGACATGACTGACTCCGAGGAGGTGGTGATGCCGGAGCAGGCGCGTGGTTGGACCGCTCTGTTCCCTTCGACCTTGCCACGGAGGGCCCGGGCAGGGCAAGACCTCGCCGGACAGATCGCCATCCCAGGCTTAGACCCCGAGGGCGTGGGGTAGGGAGCCAGGACAAGCACAGCGCCGGCCCTGCCACAGCTCAAGACACGGGCTCCTCGTGGCCGGCGCAGCGGAAGGGCACACCCATGACCCAAAATCCACTGACACCATCCGGCACGTCCTACGAGTCGGATGCCACCCTGCCGACGCAAGGGTCCACCCATGACGACGCGACGTCCGTCACCAGCGTGCCTCCCACGGGCACAGAGCAGTCGATCGGCACGTCGGCGAGTGGCTCGAGCTTCGGTGTGGAGCCGGGAGGAAACGGCAGAGCAGCGTCCGTGCGTGACGAGGCGGCCTCTGTGACCTCAGATGCGGCCCAGAGCGGTCGTCAGGTTGCCGGCGCCGCTGTATCGGAAGCCAAGGACGTTGTCGCAGAGGCTCGTTCGCAGATGTCGACGCTCCTGCATCAGTTGCGGGGCGAGGCGACAGACCAGGCCTCCGCCCAGAGCGACCGAGCCGTGCAGGGTCTGCGGGCCCTCGGTGACGAGCTCCGGCAGATGGCATCGTCGTCCGGGCAGAAGGGCCTCGCCACGGATCTTGCGGGGCAGGCCGCAGACCGGGTGCAGTCGTTCGCCGGGTGGCTCGACCACCGACAGCCGGGGGAGGTCCTCGACGAGGTGCGTGACTTCGCGCGCCGCCGTCCCGGCACCTTCCTCGCCGCCGCGGCCGTCGTCGGCCTCGTCGGCGGTCGGCTCACCCGCGGCATCGCGGCGGGGTCCGGCGCCTCGTCCTCGAACGGGGCCGCCGGCAACGGCACGGGGTATGCCCCTGGCTCCGCGACGAGCATGGGCACCGACCCGACCCGGGTCGATGCCGGCCTCGACCCCGTCGTCGCTGCTCCGTCGCCGTCCACCCGAGGTCCTGAGGACCGCACCTGGGCGGGGCAGGGCACTGAGGGCACCGAGAGGCTCGAGGGCATCGAGGACGGCCCGGACATCGCGGGCGTCGAGCCCCTCGAGGGCGTGGAGCACCGCCAGGGGCTGCGATGAGCACGCACACACCGCATCCGCTCGAATCGAGCCCCGGCGTCGACGGGATGAGCGCCGAGCAGAAGGCCGAGACGGCGTCGCTGGGCGACATCGTCGGTGACATCAGCTCCGGGTTGTCGACACTCATGCGGCAGGAGGTCGCGCTGGCCAAGGCCGAAGCACGCGAGTCCGCGTCGCAGGCCGGCAAGGCAGCCGGTCTCTTCAGCGGTGCGGCACTCGGCGGCTGGATGGCAGCGCTCTTCCTCTCGCTCGCCGTGTGGGAGTGGATCGCCGGTGCGATCGACAACCGTGGGTGGGCCGCCGTCATCGTCATGGCCATCTGGGCCGTGATCGCAGCGGTTCTAGCCGCCATGGGCAGGACAGAGATGCGGCGGGTGAGCGGGCTGCCGCGCACCGTCGAGACCACCAAACGAGTTCCCGATGCGCTCAAGGGACAGGAGACGACATGAGCACCAACTACAGCGAGACGACCAACGACCCGGAGGTCCTGAGGGAGGAGATCGAGCAGACCCGCCGCAACCTGAGCCGCGACGTCAACGCTCTCGGCGAGTCGGTGACCCCGAGCCACGTCGCGAGGCGGCAGGCCGACAAGGTCATGGGCCGGGCCGGCGACCTCAAGGACCGCGTCATGGGCAGCGCCTCCGACGCGGGGAGCGCCACCGCTGACCGCGCGTCGGGGCTCGCCTCGGACGTGGGGGACCGCACGCACGATGCTGCCTCGGCCGTGAAGCAGCGGGCGAAGGGCAACCCCCTGGCCGCCGGACTCATCGCGCTGGGTGCGGGGTGGCTGCTCGGCTCCTTGCTGCCCGCCTCCGAGAAGGAGCGCGAGCTCAGCGAGACCGTGAAGGAGAAGGCGGCTCCCGTCGTCGAGGCGGCGCAGTCCACCGTCAAGGACGTCGCCAGCGAGGCGGGCGAGCACCTCAGGGCTCCCGCCTCTGATGCGGTCGATGCCGTCAAGGCGCAGGCCCAGACGTCGGCCGAGAATGTCAAGCAGGAAGCCAAGCAGGCCGGCAGCGACGTGCGCGACAGCGCCGCCGAGTCCGCCGACGCGGTGCGCGAGCAGCACTGACCTCGACTGGACGTCGACCGGACGACGGAGGGCGCAGACCGCGAGGTCTGCGCCCTCCGTCGTCGCAACGACATCGCATGTGGCCGGCTCAGCCCCCTTCTGACTCGCGCCGTCGGGCAGGCGCTCGCCAGCTGGCGACCCGCGCGTGCGCCAGAGCCGCCCTCGCGGCATTGGACCCGCACGCACCGTGGACGCCGCCCCCGGGGTGTGCCGACGCGGAGCCGAGGTAGAGCCCCTTGATGGGTGTCTCTGCCCGCGCCAGACCCGGCACGGGACGGAACACGAGCTGCTGCTGAAGGGCCGCGGTGCCCCCGTTGAGAGCGCCGTCGACGAGGTTCTCGTCGAGGCTCTCGAGGTCGGCGGGTCCCAGCACCCGACGTGCGACGACCCGGTCACCGAAACCCGGGGCGCGCTCCTCGATGCGTGCCTGGACGCGGTCGGCCATGCGCTCCGCAGCGGCCGATGACCATGCGCCGGGCTCGATCGTCGGGCTGCCGCCCGTGCCGGTGCTCGGCTGTCGCACCTCGTGGGGCACGTGGGTGTAGGCCCAGACGGACTCAGCTCCAGCCGGCGCGCGGCTCGGGTCGGCGGTCGCCATCTGCCCGAGGAGGATGAGTCCGTCTCGCGGAACGACGCCTGCTGAGACCTCGGCCCCTGCGACGGCGAGACCCGCGACGGACGGAGCAAGGTGCACCGTTCCGGGCGCGGCGGCGGGCGCCCCCGTCCAGGGAATCTGACCGTCCAGGGCCCAGTCGACCTTGACGGTGGCCGGATCCCACTCGAAGCGGGCCATCCGACGCCGCAGCCGTCCGGGCAGGTCGTCCCAGCCGACGAGTCCGCCGTAGAGGGCTGGAGCGGAGACATCGGCGATGACGCACCGGCGAGCGCGGAGGTGCTCCCCGTCATCGGTCCAGACTCCGGTTGCTCGACCCGCCTCGACGACGATGCGCGTGACACGGCACGACGTGCGCACCGTCCCGCCCGCCACCTCGAAGCGCGCCGCCATCGCCTCGGCCAGCTTGCCGGCGCCACCTCGAGGGACGGGGAACCCGCGCTCCTGGCCCAGCATGACGAGGAGCAGCCCCATGAGCCCGGATCCGGGCGAGTCAAGGGGGATGTCGGCATGAGCCGCGTTGCCCGCGAGGAGCAGCCGCGGGCCCTCGCCGCGGAAGAGCTCGGCTCCGAGGGCCCGCGCGGGCAGGAGCATGCGCCGCACCATGTCGAGGCCGCCCGCCCGCGCCGCGCGCAGCCCCAGGGCTGAACCGTGACGCATCGGGGGGAAGGGGGTCAAGAGCGCCCCGATGAGCGGCTCCGAGATGCGGCTCCACCAGTGGCAGAGCTCGAGCCAGGCATCCCCGTCCCCGGGGCACAGGTCGTCCAGGGAGGCCGCCGTGTCATCCGGGTCACGGTGGAGGACGGCCCAGCGTCCCTCGGCGAGAGGGTGACCGACGACGGCAGGAGCGTGCACCCATTCGAGGCCGTGCTGCTGCAGGCCGAGCCCGGCGATGGTCGGCGAGGCTGCGGCCAGGGGGTAGAACGAGCTGAACGTGTCGTGAACCCATCCCTCGCGCACGGCGGAGTCGCTGGCCACGGCACCTCCGACCCTGGGCTGCGCCTCGAGGACGAGCACGTCCCACCCGGCGTCGACGAGCAGGTTCGCGGCGACGAGTCCGTTGGGTCCGCTCCCGATGACGACGGCATCAGGATCTGGCATGGGTCACTCCCTCGACGGGCTCACATTCGCGCGGACCACCATCATGCCGAGTTGGTCGGCTGATCGGGTGAGAGGACCGGGTCCCTGGGGTCGGACGACGCCTGCGCCACAGTGTCGTTCGACTGCGCCACAGTGTCGTTCGACGTGCTGCCACCGGTGACGGCCCGGTCGAGGGAGCCCTGGGCCCTGCCCTCGGCCAGCAGTGCAAGGCGCCGGAGGGCCTCGCGGTTGCGGGGGAGGATCACTGCTTGACGCACCGGCTTGGGAATGAGGGTCCCGGGTCCGGCGACCGCGTCCTCTCGGATGGTGACGAGGCAGGAGCTCGCGCCCTGCGGGTGCACCTCGACGGTGACGTGTGCCTTGCCGATCGGCCAGCCCCTGGCCTCGAGGACGAGCTGCGTGGGCGCACGGCTCTCGAGCGCCGCGGTGGTGTCATGGAGGAGCAGCGGCCACATGCCGACAGAGTGGTGGATCCGGGTCCCCGCCGAGGGCCAGCCGTCGTCGACAGCCCTGACGCTCGCCGTGCCGACGACCCAGGTCGCGTAGGACCACCCGTCGGCGAGGACCGACCAGACGGCATCGGCGCCGGCCTGGACCTCACGTTCGACGACGAGGGCGTTCTCCGGTGTGCTCATGTGGCTTGGTCCTTCCGACTCGTTGCTGCTCGTCCGGGTACTGCGGGTCCAACCGCCGTGAAGTCTCTCCCCGCGCGGCACGGGGTCGAGGACGTTGCCCGGCGTGGCAGGGACTTCTTCCCGAGACAGGCCCCCTCGTCGCATGAGCGGAGTGACCATGACGTCGAAGACGGCCGGGAGAGCGCGAAAGCCAAGAACGACAAGGGGGTTGGCCAGGCCCACCGACCTCTCTCGTGACGGGTGCGTCATCGATCTCACGACTGCCTCCGCGACCTCCTCCGGAGACGAGATGGGTGGTGGGGGCCGACCGTGGACGCCGAGATAGCTGCCTGCCTGACGGTAGACGGGCGTGTCGACACCGCCAGGTGAGACGAGGGAGACGGAGATCTCCGGAGTGGATCGGGCCTCGATCTGCAACGTCCTCACGAGGCCGTGCACTGCCCACTTCGAGGTGACGTAGGAGCTCATGAAAGGCGCAGCGATCTTGCCGAGGAGCGAGCCGACGACGACGAGCGATCCCCGGTCTCCGTGTGAGTGGAAGCTGCGAAGGGCCGCGCGCGCCACGTGGACCGTACCGCTGAGGGTGGTCTCCGTGGCGGCCCGGAAGACATCGGAGGGCACGTCCTCGAAGCGCCCGTAGGCCAGGGCCGCCGCGGAATGGACGACGGCGTCCACCCCGCCGAGCTCACGCTCGGCGACGGTGAAGGCGCGGCCGACGGCGGCCTCGTCGCCCACGTCGGCAACGACCATCAGGGCTCGTGACCCGCGGTCGGTGCAGAGGTCCACCACCTGGCCGAGCGCCTCTGACGAACGGGACACGAGCACGAGATCCCACCCCGCGTCGGCCAGCCGGAGGGCGGTGGCGCGGCCGATGCCGCTGGAGGCCCCGGTGACGAGCGCGCGACGGCCCGACCCGGAGGACCCGCCGGACGGCATACGTGTCATGGCGCCACCTCCTCCGTCGTGCGCTGCTCCTTCCCTTCCCCGAGGGGGCTGGGCTCAAACAGTCAACCGGCCTCGATCGCCGCGAGGGCCGACGGCAGCTCGGTCACGACGTCACGTGCGAGGAAGCCGGACGTGGTCCGGGCGAGCCGTTCGCCTGAGACCCCGTGGCAGTATGCCGCCCACGCCGCGGCCTGTTCGACGGGAGCGCCCCGGGCGCAGAGCGCCACGACGGCCCCCGCCTTGACGTCGCCCGAGCCGGCGGTCGCGAGGGATGGTGGCCCGGCCGCCGTCGACCAGCAGCGGCCGTCGGGCGTGACGATGTATGACGTCTCGTCACCGCTCAGCACGGTGGCCCGCGTCTGTCGGGCAAGCGCGCGAGTGGCGGTCTCCGGGTCGCCCCGGACCTCATCGACCTCGAGGGCGAGGGTGGCGGCCAGCTCCGAGACGTTCGGCGTGAGCAGGACCCGCCCCGAGAGGTGCGAGACGCGATCGAGGTCCGGGGTCAGGTAGGCGGTGGCGAGCGCATCGAGGACGAGCGTGCAGTCGAGGTGCGGCACGACCTCGCCGAGCAGGAGCGCGCTCGTGAGCGGGTCGGAGAGGCCCGGACCCATGAGCACGGCATCGGCGCCAGCCGCGAGGTCGAGGATGCGCGAGGCAGCCGATGGCAGCAGGTCACCCTCCCGCGTCTCGGGCAGTGCCTCGACATAGCCCTCAGGGAGCGCCACGGCGACGTGCGCCGCTGTCGACCCGGTGGTGGCGACCTGCACCTTTCCGGCGCCGAGACGCAGGGCCGCCTCGGCGGCGAGCAGCACCGCTCCCGGCGTCTGGCGGCCACCGCCCACGATGAGGGCGGTGCCCCGAGCGTGCTTGTCACCGCCGAGCCGAGGCAACGGCCACTGCCGTAGCACGGTCGGGCTGAGGCTCGTCGGCTCGGTGTCAGGCATCGGAGGATGAATCTCCCTCTCCGTCAACGGCTTTCTGGTCACCCGGGTCACCGGGGCCATGCCGCGGTTGTTCGTGGGTCATGGGAGCGTCACACGAGTCGAGGTGAGTCGTGGAGCCGAACGCCTCGAGCCGCAACCGGCCGTCGGGCGCTCGCACGTAGGTCGTGAGGGAGCAGTTGGCGAGGGCTTCCGAGAGGTCGATCTCGAGCAGACGCTGCTCATCCAACCTCTCGACGACGAGGCGGAAGCTCATGATGACGGCTTGGTGCGTGAAGATCCACACCCGTCGGTCGGGGTGGACCTGTCGTAGCTCGGTGAGGAACTGGCGGATGCGCAGCGCGACGTCAGTCCAGCTCTCGCCCCCCGGCGGGCGGTAGTAGAACTTGCCCGTCAGCGACCGGCGCTCGGCCTCCTCCGGGAACGCAGCGCGTATGCCGTCTCCCGTCAGGCCGTCGAAGGCGCCCAGGTCGCGCTCGCGAAGACGTTCGTCGAGCACGACCTCTGTGCCCACGGACTCCATGGCGAGCGCGGCCGTGCGCGCGGCTCGCTCATAGGGCGAGCTGAGGACGACCTCGGGGCGATCGTCCGGTGCGAGGTCGCCCAGGTGGTGGCCGACGGCGCGCGCCTGGGCCGCCCCCTCGGGGGACAACGGCGTGTCGGCGTCGCGGGTGGCGAGCTCGAGCCGGCCGTGCCCGCGCCGGTGGGCTTCGTCGTTGGCGACGTTGCCCGCGCTCTGGCCGTGCCGCACGAGCACGAGCTGTGCGACCTCTCCCATCATCCCGGGTAGTGGCATCGGGCACCCTCTCGTCTGGTCAGCTCACCTGGCGCGTACCCATGCGAGGGGGCGCTCAGCGCAGCCACGGGCCACGCCCGTGGGCGACGGCGGGCACTCAGTCGTCCTTCTTCAGGCTGGGGTACTTCTTCTCGACGGCTGCCCGGACCTTCTTCTGCTCGGAGGCCGTTCCGTTCTGCGCCACCCGCGCCAGCGCGTTGCGCGCGTGCGCGATGTCGGGGATCGGGTACTTCTCCTCCTCGGGCAGCGCGAAGGACGACTTCTTGAGGTTCTTGCGGTTCTTGCCGCTGCTCAGGTCCTTCGACATGGTGATGTCCCTTCCACTCGGCATCGACAGCCCGGTGCTGTCGTGGTCTCCCTACCCAGCACCCGGCCGCGCATGCAGCCGTCGACGCGGTATGCCGCCAGGCGCACCGAGCGCCGGGTGAGCGTCGTCGCGGGCGCTCGGCGACTGAGCCGAATGCCGTGCCGGTCCGGCTGCGCGGGTCTACCGTCGATGGGATGACCGCCAACGGAGACGGTCACCAGGCGGTACGCGTCCCACGCGACCGCCGTGGAAGTGAGGATTCATGTCTGTCTTTGCTTCTCGGGGAAGATCTCGGATGCTCGTCGCCGCGGCCGCCATCTCGGCCGGAGCTCTTGCCCTCGCGGCTGCCGGACCCACGGGTGCCTCGGCCGCGGACACGTCCCAGAGCGGGACCGCCACCTACGTCATCGTCTACCGGACGGGGGTCTCCACGTCCGGTGCCGCCACGGCGGTGAGCGACGCGAATGGCCGGGTGGTGGCGAACTACTCGAAGATCGGGGTCGTCATCGCACGCTCATCCGACGCGGGCTTCGCCAGCACCATGCGCGGCGCACCCGGTGTCGAGGGTGCTTCTGCCACAGCCAGGTTCGCGACCCGGATCGATGATGGAAGCACAGCGTCGTCGACCACGGCCGACCCACCGGCGGGCAACGCGCCGGTCACCGACGCCGACTCGCTGTCGGGCCTGCAGTGGGACATGGCCCAGATCCACGTGCCCGAGGCGAACGCCGTCACCGGCGGAAGCCCCAACGTCCTCGTTGCCGACATCGACACCGGTCTCGACTTCACCCACCCTGACCTCGCGCTGAACTACGACGCGGCTAACAGCGCCAACTGTGTGAGCGGCGTTCCCTCGCCGCTCACCGTCGGCAACGACGACAACGGACACGGCACCCACACAGCCGGAACCATCGCCGCGGCCGCCAACGGCATCGGCATCGTCGGTGTCGCGCCGGGTGTGCGGATCGCGGGGGTCAAGGCCGGTGACGCCGACGGGTTCTTCTTCCCGGAGTCGGTGATCTGCGCCTACATGTGGGTGGCCGGCACGGGTGCTGCGGTGACGAACAACAGCTACTTCGCCGACCCGTGGCTCTTCAACTGCAAGAACGACCCCGATCAGCGAGCCATCTGGACCGCCGAGCGCCGCGCTCTCCAGTACGCCCAGTCCAAGGGGGTCGCCTTCGTCGCGGCGGAGGGCAACCAGGCCGACGACCTCTCGCACCCCACCCAGGACGTCACGAGTCCGGACGACACGACGCCGGTGACGCGTGACGTCACCAACGCGTGTGCGGTGATGCCCGTCGAGGTGCCCGGTGTCGTGGGTGTCACTGCCACCGGCAACCTGCAGCAGAAGTCGTTCTACTCGTCCTACGGCATCTCCTCCGCTGACGTCGCCGCCCCCGGCGGCGACTCGATCCTCCAACGGACGGCGGCATCCCCGAACGGACGGGTCCTGTCGACGTGGCCGGCCAACCTGATGAGCACGACCTGCCTGCCGGCTCGCCGTCTCGTCGACGCCTCGGGCGCGACCTACTGCTACCAGCAGGGCACGTCGATGGCGTCACCCCACGCCGCCGGCGTCGCTGCCCTGATCGCCAGTGTCACCGGCCAGCGGGGCGGCGCGCTGGTGGCCGCGCTGACTCGGGCGGTCAACCCGATCGCCTGCCCGGCCGACACCACTGCCTACGACTTCTTCCCAGCCGTCGACAACGGCGCACCGCAGACGTGCACGGGTGGAGTGGGGCACAACAGCTGGTACGGCGCGGGGGAGGTGGACGCGCTCAAGGCCGTCGGCTGACCCGGCCTGCCGTATGCCGTCGGGCGGGGCTGGTCCTCAGCCTGACGGCATACGGCTCCCTTGCGCGACAATCCGCTTCCGGCAAAGGGGTGCGCCGACGGGCTGACCGGACTTACTCTTACGGCGTGTAGTAGTTCAACTGGCGGGAGTGACTCACGCAGATCCCTCGTCCAGGAGAGCCACATGTCCGGTCAGCTCGTCACATCCACGGTCCCCGCGGGCGCCGTCGTCCAGTGGGGCTTCCTCACGATCACGGCCGCGAACCTCATCGTGATCCTCACGATGATCGTCGTCTTCGTCCTGGCGATCCTTCTGCCCTTCCCTGCGGATCGTGACGAGGACCGGCCATGAGCCGCACGGACCCGGCGGCGCCCCCGCGCGCCGGCAACCACGACAGCTGGACCCGGGCCCTCAGTGGCTGGATCGAGGGGCTCGTGCCCAAGGGTCAGTGGCTGCCCGACCGGCAACCCGCCTATGTCGCCTCGTGGATCTACGTCTTCGGCGTGGCGTGCCTCGCCGCGCTCGTCGTCGTCATCGCATCGGGGCTCGTGCTCACCTTCGGCGGCATCACGTGGTGGCACACGAACTCCTTCGGCCACTTCGTCAACTCCACGCACCTGTGGAGCGTCGAGCTCTTCTTCGCCACCATGGTGATTCACCTGTGGGGCAAGTTCTTCATGGCGGCGTGGCGTGGTCACCGCGGAATGACTTGGGCGACAGGGGCGCTCGCCTTCTTCGGCTCGCTCGGAACGGCCTTCACCGGCTACCTGATCCAGACCAACTTCGATGCGCAGTGGATCAGCACCCAAGCCAAGGACGGGCTCAACGCAGCTGGCGTCGGCGCCTACTTCAACGTCATGAACGTCGGCCAGATGGTGCTCTGGCACGTGTCCTTCCTGCCACTCGTCGTCGGAGTGATCGTCGGGCTGCATCTGCTGCTCGTCCGGCGGCGTGGCGTCGTCCCACCCATCG
Source organism: Humibacillus xanthopallidus (assembly GCF_006716675.1). Lineage (GTDB taxonomy): Bacteria > Actinomycetota > Actinomycetes > Actinomycetales > Dermatophilaceae > Humibacillus > Humibacillus xanthopallidus_B. The sequence continues at coordinate 448,781 of NZ_VFPM01000002.1, forward strand.
GGGCCGAGTCTCCCGTCGGCGCCGAGTCTCCGGTGGCGGCTGAGCCGCCGGCCAGGGCACAACCGCCCACCGCGTCGGCCCCGGATGCCGCCCCTCCCGGAGCTGCCCGACCGACCGCAGGTGTCTCGGCCCAGGAGGTGGGGTCATGAGCGCCACGGCGACCCGACGCAGTGCCACCTGGGCCCCCGACTCACACGACTTCCCGACGAGACGCTACGACCTCGTCAAGGAGTTCGTCATCGCGCTCGGCGTGATGCTCGTGCTCACGATCGTGGCGGCGCTCGTCTTCTCCTCGCCCGACGACAGCGCCCTCTCCCTCGAGCGCTGGGCACAGGAGGCGCCGAACGACGTCGTCGCGACCGCGACCGGCGAGCTCGCCGGCACGACGACGACCGCGACCTATGGACCTCCCTACAACACGAATGCCGATGGGCAGAGCCTCGGCCCGGTCGTCCTGCCGAAGCTGGCCGGCGTCACCCAGCCCATCGACGCAGCGAACGACTTCGTCATCACGCCGCTGCGCACCCTGTCCTCCGACCCGGCCGTTGCCGCGGCGCTCCGCCAGTGGTCGAGCGCGAGTGCCGACAAGCGCACGGCGTGGGCGCAGGCATACTCCGACGCCCTCGCAGCCGCACCCGACGGCGACCCCGCGAAGGTGGCGTCCGGCGACTACGGTCCGGTGCCGGCGCTCGCGAAGGGTGAGCTCGCCCTCGCCAGCAGCGGGGCACTCGAGGGGCTGGTCTCCTCGAGGACGAGCTTCTTCGGCACCGACAGCACGAAGCCGTTGCTGCTCCTCGCCGACGGGACCTATCTCGAGGACCAGGCCAGGGCGCAGAACCTCGGCGGTGACCAGTGGGGCATCATGAACGAGACCGGCAACTACCCGGGTCAGCCGTGGCTGTGGCTCTACACGTTCTGGTATCAGATCCCGCCCTTCTCGACCTCCGACAACGCCGACGTCCAGGTCTGGGCGCTCATGATCCTGCTCAGCATCGGCTTCATCTGCATCCCCTGGATCCCGGGCCTGCGCACGCTGCCGAAGCACCTCGGCGTGCACAAGCTGATCTGGCGCGGCGGCCGTTGGCGCTGACCCGGGCCCATCTCGACCCCGTGCTTGCCTCACCCCCGCGTCACGATGCGGGGGTGAGGCGCAGGATGACCCGGGCCTGGTCGTCGGAGATGTAGATGCGGCCCGAGCCGTCGATGAGCAGGCCCTGCGGCTCGATGAGGCCGCTCGCGGCCAGCACCGTGGAGGGGCCGCCGCGGAGGGGCCAGCGACGAAGGTCGTGCCGGCTGTGGCGTACGTCGGTCACGAGCAGGTTGCCGTAGCCGTCGAGAGCCACGTCGTCCGGCATCGAGGCCCGTGCGGCTCGCGTGCGGGAGCCGCCTGCGCCGAGCCGCCACACGTCACCACCGCACTCGTCGGCGACGAAGACGCTGCCGTCTGATGCCACAGCCGCGCCGACGGGGTGGACGAAACCTCGCGCCAGCACGGTACGTGAGGTGCCGTCGGGTGTGATGCGGTAGATGGTGCCCATGACCGGGTCGGGTACGACGAGACTGGAAGTCCTTGCGTCCCAAGCGATCCCGTCGACACCTTGGTGGCAGGTCACCTTCAGCGGACGGCCGGGCAGGGTCGTGAGCACGACCGGACGGGCCCGGCCAGCAGGGAATGCGAGCAGACGGTTGGTGTTCTCCTCCGCCACGACGAGAGTGCCGTCGGCGAGCAGCACCATGCCCTCGGGCCCGTCGAGGCCGCGGTGCAGGACCGTGCTCGAACCGTCCGCGTTGAGTCGGCTGATCGTGCCGTTCGTGTAGTCGCTGTAGAGCAGCGCACCGGAGGCGTCGAGGACGAGGTCGTCGGGGTGGTCGGGGCCGCGGTGCACCGCGACCGTCCGGTAGCTCTGCGGAGCATTCGCGTGCGCGGGCGGTCCCGTTCCGGACGGCTTGGTCGGCAGCGATGGAGTGGGCGTTGTGCTCGCCGCCACCGTCGACCGCGTCGTCGACGTGGGCGACCCGGTGGATCCGGACGCCACCGAACCGGCGCGTGCGGGAACGGTGCTCCCGCTGGGGCCGGTCGCGGGGGTGGAGCACGCAGCGAGGGCGAGGCAGGCCGCCCCGGCGGCCACCAGCCGAGTGACGCTCCTCATCCGCTGACGGTAGGCGGCATGGCTGTGATCCCACGGTGAGCGGGATGCGCGGGCAGGCTCATCGGTGCGGTGCGGTGCGGTGCGGTGCGGTGCGGTGCGGTGCGGTGCGGTGCGGTGCGGTTCGGTGCGGTGCAGTGGACCGCGGCCGACGGATTATCACTCAACGTTATTTGTCCTATAACGTTGCGAACGGATGCGAGGCTCCTTCCCGCGTTCAGCGGGATCGCTCGGTCATGCCTGGGCCCAGGGCCCGGCTGCTCCGGTGACCGCCAGCGTCCACCCCGTCAGCCAGCACCGACGCCCGGCGAGCCGCGCTTCGGCGTGCTCACGCGTCCCGTCCCGAAGGACATCCGCATGCCCCTGCTCAAGAGCGCCGTGACGGCCTCCGCCCTTTCCCTCGTCGCCCTCTCGCTCGCCTCCTGCGGAGGTGGCTCCGCTCCGAGCGGAGAAACGGCTGAGAACCCCTACAACCTCCAGCAGCCGGGCACCCTGCGGGCCGGAACGCTCACCGACGCCCCGCCGAACGTCTTCCTCAAGGACGGGAGGTTCACCGGTTTCGACAACGACCTGCTGACCGCAGTGGCCGTCAAGCTCGGCCTCAAGGTCGAGTTCGTCGGCACCGAGTTCAGCTCGCTGCTCGCGCAGGTCAAGACCGGCAAGTTCGACGTGGGCTCGTCCTCGATCAGCATCACCGAGGCCCGCAAGAAGACGGTCGACTTCACGAACACGTACGACTTCGGCTTCCTCGGCCTCGACGTGCCCCAGGGCTCGAGCATCACCTCCTTCGACCAGCTCCCCGGCAAGCGTGTCGTCGTCGTGCAGGGGACGGTCCAGGACGACTACGCCACCCGAGAGAACCTCAACCCGGTGCGGGTGCCCGACTACAACGCTGCACTCAACCAGCTGCGATCGGGCACTGCCGACGCCTGGATCACCCCCGCCGAGATCGGCGAGAAGACCGCCGCGGACTCGGGTGGCAAGGTCGTCTCGGTCGCCAAGCAGCTCGACCCGGGCGGCATCGCCTACGCCGTCGCCCCCGGCAACGACAGGCTGCGGGCGGCTCTCGACAAGGGCATCGACGAGGTCGTCGCCGACGGCACCTGGGCGAAGCTGCAGAAGCAGTACTACCCGAGCCGCGCGATCCCGGCCGACTTCACGCCGGGCAGTGGCTCCTCGGCCTCGTAGCCGACGGATCACACCCCCACGCCGCCACACCACCACACCGAGAGGAGGGCCGGATGGACATCCTGAACACGCTGCAGGAGACCTTCTTCGACCTCGACGCCATGCTCGCCGCGCTGCCCGAGCTGATCCGGGTCGGGCTGCCCAACACGCTCATCCTGGCCCTCTTCTCGGCGGTGATCGGAACCGTCCTCGGGATGGGACTCGCGGTGTGCGGGCTCTCGCACCGACGGTGGCTCCGCTGGCCCGCACGGGTGTTCACGGACGTCTTCCGCGGGCTCCCGGCCGCCGTGACCATCCTGCTCATCGGCATCGGGCTGGCCCCGGTGGGCCTCGAGATCTGGGGTCCGAACCCGTATCCGCTCGGCATCCTCGCCCTGTCCCTGATCGCCAGTGCCTACATCGGCGAGATCTTCCGCTCGGGCATCCAGAGCGTCGACCAGGGTCAGCTCGAGGCCGCTCGGGCCCTGGGCTTCAGCCGGCCGTCGGGCATGCGCCTCGTCGTCATCCCCCAGGGCGTGCGGCGGGTGCTGCCCGCCCTGGTCAACCAGTTCATCGCGCTCATCAAGGAGAGCTCGCTCGTCTACTTCCTCGGGCTGCTCGCGAGCCAGCGCGACCTCTTCCGGATCGGTCAGGACGCGGCTGCCAACACCGGCAACCAGTCGGCGCTCGTCCTCGCCGGGCTCTTCTACCTGCTCATCACCGTGCCGCTGACCCATGCGGTCAACGCCATCGACCGGCGCTTGCGCGACGGCCGCGCCGCCGACGGTGCGGAGACGTCTGGCGGCGGCGACGGACCGGACGGCGACGGCCGAAGCGGGTCTCGTCACGACGACCTCACCACCTCACGACTCGCCCTGGCACAGGAGCCCCGATGAGCGCAGCGACCACCTCACCACCCTCGACCCGCGGGGTTGCCGTCGCGGTGCGCGACATCCACCTCGCCTTCGGGTCCAACCGCGTGCTGCGCGGTGTCGATCTCGACGTCCCGGCGGCCTCCACGGCCTGCGTCATCGGCCCCTCCGGATCAGGGAAGTCGACCCTGCTCCGCGTCGTCAACCGCCTCATCGAGCCCGAGCGGGGAGACGTGCTTCTCGACGGTCGGAGCGTCCTCGCCGACAATCCCGATGCGCTGCGCCAGCGGGTCGGCATGGTCTTCCAGCACTTCAACCTCTTTCCGCACAAGAGCGTTCGCGGCAACATCACCCTCGGTCTCACTCGGCTCAAGGGCCTGCGCAAGGACGAGGCCGCGGAGCTGGCACTCCACCACCTCGACCGCGTGGGCCTTGCCCACAAGGCCGACGTGCGCCCCGGCAACCTCTCGGGTGGCCAGCAGCAGCGGGTCGCCATCGCGCGGGCGCTCGCCATGGAGCCGGAGGTCATGCTCTTCGACGAGGCCACGTCGGCGCTCGACCCCGAGCTCGTCAAGGGTGTCCTGGCCACCATGGCCGACCTCGCCGCGGAAGGCATGACGATGATCGTCGTGACCCACGAGATGGGCTTTGCCCGTTCGGTTGCAGAGCAGGTGCTCTTCATGGACCACGGGCAGGTCATCGAGGCCGGGCACCCGGACCAGGTGTTCGACGCGCCCAGGACCGAGCGGCTGCGGCGCTTCCTCTCGCAGGTCCTCTAGCCCCACGACGTCGACGCACGCGTCACGGCTTGCTCGTCGACTGCCGATCGGCGCCGATAGGCTCGAGGAGCCCGCTCACACCCGGCACCGCAGCCCGCAGCGACGTCTCCGCGGACCTGCACCGACGAGCCATGCGAGGTGGCCATGACCCAACCGGAAGCGCCAGCCCCCGAGGTCAGCTTCGCGCCCTCGGTGGGGCGCACGCTCGGGGTCGAGTGGGAGCTCGGGCTCGTCGACCCGGTCACCCTCGACCTCACGTCGAGGGCCGACGAGCTGCTGGCCCTCGCCAACGGTGTCGGCGACAGCGGCCACGCGCGTCGGACGAAGTCGCGCTCGACGGTCACGAAGGAGCTGCTGCGCAACACCGTCGAGATCGTCACCGGGATCTGCGCGAACGCCGAGGAGGCGTCCACCGACCTCGCGGACGGGCTCGAGCGGGTCCAGGCGGCGGCGGCCGAGCTCGGGGTCCTGCTCTACGGGGGTGGCGCGCACCCCTTCGCCCGCTGGGAGGACCAGCAGGTCACCGAGGGGCAGCGCTACGCGACCCTCATCGACCGGACCCAGTGGTGGGGACGGCAGATGGTGATCTTCGGGGTCCACGTGCACGTCGGCGTCCGCTCGGCCGCGAAGGTGTGGCCGCTCATCAACGGGCTGCTGACCTACCACCCGCACCTCACGGCGCTCTCGGCGTCGTCGCCGTACGGCTCCGGCGCCGACACGGGCTATGCGAGCAACCGGACGATGCTCTTCCAGCAGCTGCCCACCGCCGGCCTGCCCTTCCAGTTCGAGACGTGGGCGCAGTACCGCGAGTACCTCCACGACGTCTTCACGACCGGCGTCATCGCCGACGCGAGCGAGCTGCGGTGGGACATCCGACCGTCGTTGCGGCTCGGCACGATCGAGGTGCGCGCGTGTGACGGCTTCGCCAGACCACAGGACGTCACGGCGATCGCCGCCCTCATCCACTGCCTCGTCGCACACCTCGAGGACCAGCTCGACGAGGGCGTCCTGGCGCGGCCGTTGCCGCCCTGGCACGTGCAGGAGAACAAGTGGCGGGCCGCGCGCTACGGCCTCGACGCCATCATCATCCGCGACGCCGCCAACCGGGAGGGCCCGGTCGTCGACGACATCTGCGACCTCCTCACGCAGCTCGAGCCCACTGCCCGCACGCTCGGCTGCTCGGCCGAGCTCGCGGGAGTCGAGGACATCCTCCGTGGCGGCGCCGGCTACCTGCGGATGCGTGACGCGGTGGCCGCGGACGCCAGAGGCGACCTCCGCGCCGCCGTCCGCGCCATGCTCGTGGAGCACCCCCGCTGACCCGCCTGTGACCGGACGACGCCTCCCGATATCGGTCTGGCAGCACGCCCGCGCCACGGATTATCCTCTGGTGAGGAGCCGGTCAGGCAAGGTGCCGGACTCGCACCACCGTCGCAGGAGTAGTCCGATGACACGATCGTCGACCTCGGTGCCGGAGCCCGTGCACGAGGCCCACGCCATCCACACCAGCGAGCCGCGACCAGCGGTTGACGTCGACCTGACCGAGACCGAGCAGTTCATCCTCGAGATGCTCGAGCGGCTCGACGCCGCCGACACGGAGGCCGCCCATCTCAGACGAGCCCTTGGCCACAGCCGCGACATCGGCGCCGCCATCGGCGTGCTGATGGCGATGAAGAAGGTGACCCGCGACGAGGCCTTCGAGCTGCTCCGCAGGGCGAGCCAGGACCAGAACCGGAAGCTGCACGAGCTCTCGCTCGATGTCCTGAGCACGGGCGAGCTGCCCTGTCGTCCAAGCTGACTCGTCAGGCCGACCGTCGTGTCGTGAGCGCGCGGCGGAGGTGCTCATGGTCCCCATGCTGGGGTATGCCGTCCGATTGGCGCTCGATGTCGCGGCCGGGTTACGCTGTGCCTCGAGATATACCCCAGGGGGTATAAGGCACCAGTGTGAGGAGACACTTCATGACCGCGACCACGACAGTCAGCGCACTCGCCGCGGCGCACGCCGACGGCGCCGTCGTCATCGACGTCCGCGAACCGATGGAGTACGTCGGCGGGCACGTGCCCGGCGCCGTGCTGATGCCGATGGGGCAGCTCGCCTCCCGCGTGTTCGAGCTCGACCGCTCGCGCCCGGTCTTCGTGATCTGCGCGAGCGGCAACCGCAGCCGCGCGATGGCCGACTTCCTCGAGCGCGCCGGCTTCGACGCCCGCTCGGTCGACGGCGGTACGTCGGAGTGGATCCAGTCCGGTCACCCGGTCGTGAGGGGAACGCGGCCGAACGCCGCCTGAGCATCCTCCTCAGGTCAGGCCGCGCTCGGCGTTGAGTCGCTCGAGCCGCGCGCCGACCTCCGCCGGCACGACGCCGGTGCCCGGGAAGCCGAGGATTCGGCCGACGGGGGCTGACCCGATGAGCTTGACCATGTCGGGGTCGTCGAGGAAGCGGGAGAGTCCCTCTCGGACGAGCTGCGCCGCCTCCGGGTCGGCCATGACCTCGTCGAGCGACGACTCGAGCGTGAGGGGCATCGCGACCTCGTCGCCCACGACGGCGACCGTCTCGCTGCCCCGGATGTCACGGCTCGATGCGCCGACCTCGACGGCATACGACCCGCCCTCGACGACCCACGCACCAGCGCGGATGTCCCAGCAGGCCAGGTCTGCTCGGCTCACGCGCAGCTCGACGACGCGGCTCTCACCCGCGGCCAGGGCGACCGAGCCAAAGGCCTTCAGCTCGCGCGGGGGCCGCGCCACGTCGGAGGACGCGAGGCCGGTGTAGACCTGCACGACCTCACGTCCGTCGCGCTCGCCGGTGTTCGTCACCGTGACGCTCACCGCGAGCCCCTCGGCATCCGGCGTCACCGACAGCCCGGAGTGCTCGAACGTCGTGTAGGACAGTCCGTGGCCGAAGGGGTGGGCGACGTCGAGGTCGCGAGCGTCGTACCACCGGTAGCCGACGAAGAGCCCCTCGCCGTAGCGCACGTGACCGCGCTCGCCCGGGAAGTCGAGGTAGGCGGGGGAGTCCTGCAGTCGGTGGGGGATCGTCTCGGCGAGGCGCCCCGAGGGGTTGACGGCGCCGTAGAGCACGTCCGCGACGGCGGTGCCGCCGGCCTGACCGAGCAGCCAGCCCTCGACGACGGCGGCCGAGCGGTCCGCGACCTCACCGAGGCGCACGACCCCGCCGTTGGACAGCACGACGACGACGCGCGGGTTCGCGTCGGCAACAGCGCCGAGCAGGGCCACCTGCTCCGCGGGCAGCTCGATGTCGGCGCGGTCGAAGCCCTCCGACTCCAGCTCGGCGGGCAGGCCGAGGAAGAGCACGGCGACGTCGCTCGCCGCCGCTGCGGCCACGGCCTCGCGCACGAGCTCCTCGCCGGTCTGGGCGGCTGCGGCGGCGGGGTCCGTGTCGCCGAGGACGAAGCCCGCGGCATACGTCACGGTGCCCTCGGCGGCGTGCTCGCGCATGCCGTCGAGCGCCGTGTCGAGTCGGGTCGGGTTGATGAGGGAGCTTCCGGCGCCCTGGTAGCGCGGCTGGGCCGCGAACGCGCCGATCACTGCGACCCGGGTCGTGGGCGCGAGGGGGAGGATGCCGTCGTTCTCGAGCAGCACGACGCTGCGCGCGGCCACCTCGCGGGCGAGGGCGTGGTGGGCATCCACGTCATAGCCCGCCCCTTCGACGCGATGGCTGCCTCCGGAGTCGTGGCCATCGCGTCGCAACGCCTTCTGCACGAGGTCGACGACGCGGGTCGCGGCGAGGTCGAGCGCCGCTTCCGCGAGGCTGCCGTCGCGGACCGCCGCGACGACCTCGGCGTCGGTGCGGCCCTCGCTCGACGGCATCTCGAGGTCGAGTCCGGCAGCCACGCCGGCGACGCGGTCATCGACCGCACCCCAGTCCGACATGACGAGGCCTGTGAAGCCCCACTCGCCGCGCAACACGTCGGTGAGCAGCCAGCGGTTCTGCGACGCATAGGTGCCGTTGATCTTGTTGTAGGAGCACATGAGCGTCCACGGCTCGGCCTCCGTCACGACGCGCTGGAAGCCGCGGAGGTAGATCTCGCGCAGGGGCCGCTCGTCGACGTCGGCCGAGACGCGCATGCGGTCGGCCTCCTGGTTGTTGGCCGCGAAGTGCTTCAGCGAGGCCCCGACCCCTTGGCTCTGCAGTCCGCGCACGAGCGCGGCGCCGAGGACGCCGGAGACGAAAGGGTCCTCCGAGAGGTACTCGAAGTTCCGTCCGCACAGCGGGGAGCGCTTGATGTTGATGCCGGGGCCGAGAAGCACCCCGACGCCCTCGGCCGCGGCCTCCTCGCCGAGCGCGACGCCGACACGCTCGAGCAGGTCGGGGTCGAAGGTCGAGCCGAGGGCAACGGCCGGGGGAAAGCACGTGGCCGGCACGCTGTCGGCGAGACCGACGTGGTCGGCACCCCCACGCTGCTTGCGGACGCCGTGCGGCCCGTCGGTCAGCAGGACCTCGGGGATGCCGGCCCGTGAGACGCCCTGGGTGAACCAGAAGCTCGACCCGCTCGTGAGCGACGCCTTCTCCTCGAGCGTGAGCCCGGCGACGACCTCCTCGGGGAGCAGGGCGAGCATCGCGGCCACGCCGGGGGCCCCTCCGGTGGTGCGGCCGGGCCCGTTCTCTGTGGCGTCAGGCTGAAGGTCGGTCATCGTCGTCCTTTCGAAGGGCCGCTCCGGCGCGGGCCAACCAAAACCATACGACGTTCGGTTTTCATGGCGCAAGGGTCGTACGATGCCGACATGGGTCGGCGGGGTGCATACGCAAAGGGTGTCGCCAAGCGCGAGGAGATCCTCGACGCCGCCCTGACCGTCATCGCCCGCAACGGCTACCAGCGCACCTCGGTGCGCGACATCGCCGAGGCCGTGGGCCTCAGCCAAGCGGGTCTGCTGCACTACTTCGCGTCGAAGGAGGCCCTCTTCGCCGAGGTCCTGCGTCGCCGCGACGAGGTCGACCGGGAGCGGATGCCGGCTGACCCCGCCGCCCGGGTCGAGGGGCTCATCGAGATCATGAGGCACAACGCCGACGTGCCCGGCCTCGTGCAGCTCTATGCGGAGCTCTCGACCGAGGCGTCGCACCCCGAGCACGCCGCGCACGACTTCTTCACACAGCGGTATGCCGTCCTGCGCCGCGAGCTCGGCGAGACCGTTCGGGCGGCGCAGGAGCGAGGTGAGCTCTCGACGTCGCTGGACGCGGAGTCCGTGGCCACCATCCTGCTCGCCTCGGCCGACGGGCTGCAGACGCAGTGGATGCTGGAGCCGGGCCTCGACATGGCCGCACGGCTCGAGCACCTGTGGGCTGCGCTGTGTCGCGTGCCCTGACGTGAAACCGACTGGCCGAGAGAGGATCCCGATGGACGACGAGCGCACCGCAGCGCCAGAGGTGATGACGGCGGCGGGCCGCGTGCGCGGCTCCTGGCGCGGCGGATCCGCCGCGTTCCTCGGCATCCCCTTCGCCGAGCCACCCATCGGCACGAGGCGTTTCGCTGCGCCACAGCCCAAGGGGCACTGGCCCGGCGTGCTCGACGCGACGGCATACGGGCCGACGCCGCAGCGACAGGCGCTGTCGGCGACGACGCTCATCCCCGAGCCCTCGGTGCCGGGGGAGTCGACGCTCAACGTCAACGTCTTCACTCCCAACCCCGAGCGGCCAACGGACACAGGCCTGCCCGTGCTCGTGTGGATACACGGCGGCGGTTTCGTCGCCGGCTCGCCCGCGAGCCCGTGGTACGACGGCCGCTCCTTCAACCGCGACGGCGTCGTCACCGTAACCGTGTCCTACCGGCTCGGCTTCGACGGCTTCGGATGGATCGAAGGTGCACCGCAGAACCGGGGCGTGCTCGACTGGCTGCTCGCCCTCCGGTGGGTCCAGGACAACATCGCGGCCTTCGGCGGCGACCCCTCCCGCGTGACGATCGCGGGCCAGTCGGCCGGCGGCGCAGCGGTGCTGACGCTCCTCGGCATGCCGGCAGCGCAGGGCCTCTTCTCGGGGGCGTGGTCGCTCTCCGGGCTCGTGCCGGGCATCACCGCTGTCGCGGCGCAGCGGTATGCCGTCCGGCTCGCTGCCGCTGCAGGTGTCACGGCCGATCGGGCGGGCTTCGCCTCGCTCGAGGAGACCGAGCTGCTCGCACACCAGGACGCGCTCGCGGCAGGAGGGGATGGGGAGGGACGGTCGCCCCTCGACGAGGCGCTGTCGCCTGCCCGTGACCTCGTGACCGAGGGGCTGCGCCTGGGCCCGGTCATTGACGGCGAGCTCGTGCCCACGCCGACGCTCGACGCCTACCGCGCCGGCGTCGGCAGCGACGTGCCACTGGTGCTGGGGGCGACGGACGACGAGTTCTCGCTGCTCGTCCACGGGGCTCGTGAGCCGCTGGACGCCGTCTCGGGGTCGGACGCCCTCGCCGCACTCGGGCTGGCAGGGCCGACCCTCGACGCCTACCTCGCGGCGCACGCGGACGTGGCGACCTCGGACCTCGTCGGCCGTTACGTCACCGACCGGCTCTTCCGCAGCGCCACGCTCGAGGTCCTCGCGGCCCGGGCGGGTGCCCGGTCGTGGCTCTACCGCTTCGCGTGGCCCTCGCCGGCCTTCGGCGATGCGGTGCACTGCCTCGACGTGCCGTTCTGGTTCGACTGCCTCGACTCCGAGCGGGTCGCACAGGTGGCGGGGCCCACTCCGCCGCAGGCTCTGGCAGACGAGATCCACGGCGCTGCAGTCGGTTTCGTCGCGGACGGCGACCCCGGGTGGCCGTTGTGGTCTGAGCCCCAACGGCCCACCCGGGTCTTCGACACGCCCTCCGTCATCGAGTCGGACGGCTATGCCGACACGCGGTCGCTGCTGGAGTGACGCCCTCGTCGCCCATCAGGACGCGACGGCGTGCACGAGCGACCAGGCGTTGAAGCCACCGAGGATGTCGGACACGTCGCGGAACCCCTTGGCGCGCAGGAGGCTGGCGCCGACGCTGCTGCGCCACCCACCGGCGCAGTAGACGACGACCGGCTTGGCGGGGTCGAGCTCGTCACTGCGACGGGCGAGCTCGGCGAGCGGGATGTGCCGTGCCCCGGGCAGCATGCCGGCCTCGAGCTCTCCGGCGTTGCGGATGTCGACGAGCTGGACGTCGCCAGACGCGGCGGCATCCTCGACCTGGGTCGCGGTGAGCCGGCTGGCCCGCTCCACGCGGTCCTGGTGCGAGAGGAAGTACGCCTCCGGGTCGGGAACGTAGCCGAGCACGTTGTCGAAGCCGATGCGCGCGAAGCGCGTCGCGACCTCCTGCTCCTGGCCCTCGGGCGCGATGATGACGACGCGCTGCTCGGGGGTGAGCACGCTGCCGACGGTCTCGGCCATGCGGCCGTCCCAGGGTACGTTGACCGAGCCCTTGACGTGGCCGGCGGCGAACTCCATCTGGTCACGCGCGTCGTCGAGCACTGCGCCGGCGGCGAGGGCGGCGTCGACCTCGTCGTCGGTGAGCGCGGGGATCGCCGCGTCGGTGCTGCGCACGTCACGCCCCTGCTTGTTGAGGGTCGCGTTGTAGACGAAGTAGGCCGGTGCGGGCGGCTGACCGGCGGTGACGACCTCGAGGAAGTCGGCCTCGCTCATCGGCTGGCAGGCGTAGTTGAAGGCGCGCTGCTCGCCGATCGTCGACTGCCGCTCGGTGGAGAGGTTCTTGCCGCATGAGGAGCCGGCGCCGTGGGCGGGGAAGACTCGCACGGCGTCGGGCAGGCCCATGAGCTTGTGCTGGACGGAGTCGTAGAGCATCCGGCCGAGCTCGTCGGCGGTGACGCCGTCGGAGGCGAGCAGGTCGGGACGGCCCACGTCGCCGATGAAGAGGGCGTCGCCGGTGAGCACGCCGTATGCCGTGTCGTCCTCGGCGTGCTCGTACACGAGGACGCTGATGGACTCGGGCGTGTGGCCCGGGGTCGCCATGATCTCCAGCGTCACGTCTCCGAGGCTGATCCGCTCGCCGTCCTCGAGGGATCGCACCTCGAACTCGGGCTGTGCGGCGGAGCCGTACCCGATCCAGGCGCCCGTCTCGCGGGCCAGCTCGAGGTGGCCGGAGAGGAAGTCGGCGTGGAAGTGGGTGTTGATGATGCCGACGATCGTCAGGCCGTGGGCCGACGCGTCGTCGAGGTACTCCGCCACGTCACGCCGCGGGTCGACGACGACAGCCTGGCCGGTCGTCTCGTCGCCCACGAGGTAGGACGCCTGCGAGAGGCAGTCGAGGTAGTACTGGCTGAAGTACATGAGTCTCCTTCGGGTTGCGGCAGCAGCTCTTGGCACCATCGTAACCCATACCCCTAGGGGTATATTCCGACTCCCCTCGTGATCCTTCACGGAGGCTTCACACGCGGGAGGCCAGGCCCTTCACGGCCGCGAGGTTGACTCGAACCAGAGGGAGTCGGAAAGACCCCCGAGAGCCACCACGATGAAGGAGCAGACCATGAAGACCACCTGGAGGACCCGCACAGCCGTCATTGCCGGCGCGACCCTGGTCCTCGCCGGCGGGGCGTCGGTGGCGATCGCCGGTGCCACCACGGTCACGGGCACCGTGCCGACCGTCGCCACTGCGTCGTCGGTCGACACCGCGACCGCGACGGGGCTGGCCTTCACCCGGGAGGAGGAGCGGATGGCCCGTGACCTCTACCAGGCGTTCTCCGACCAGTACGACGGGGCGATGCCCTTCCGCATGATCGTCAACAGCGAGCAGCGGCACTACGACGCGGTCGGCACCCTGCTGACCCGCTACGGCATCGCCGACCCGTCTGCCGGGAAGTCGGCAGGCAGCTATGCCGACCCGACGATCCAGAAGCTCTACGACGGCTGGCTGGCCGAGGGCAAGAAGTCGCTGGCCGCGGCATACGGCGTCGGTGTCGCCCTCGAGAAGCGCGACATCGCCGACCTCGACACCGCGATCGCCGCCACGACGGCGACGGACGCCAAGGCCCTCTACACCCAGCTGCAGAACGCGTCGAAGCACCACCTCGCCGCGTTCGAGGCCGCTGTCGACGGCCGCACGATGGAGCCGGGCACCGGAATGGGGATGGGGGCCGGCACGGGGATGGGTCGTGGCTACGGCAACGGTCCCGGAGCCGGCCAGGGCCGGATGGGCCCGGGCAACGGGACGGGCCCGGTCGGTGACTGCCCGATGGCGGACTCGACCGACTCGTGATCGCCTCGCAGGCCCGTGGAGGGTTGGCGTTGCCAGGGCAGCGCCAACCCTCCACGCGACTCCGTCCTGATCCCCCCCATCAGGACCGGCGCAGGGCGCAGTCACAACGCCGGCACGGGCGTGCGCCACCCTGCCAGCCCCGCTGGTTGAGGATGACGGCCAGGTCTCGCGCGGTGACACAGGGCGTGACTGCGACGTCGTGCCAGTGGACCCGCACGGTGAGCCATTCGTAGGTGGCGTTGGTGCGGTCGCGGCGGCCGTCCTTCTGCTGGGCTGGCCAACTGGCGTGACCGAGCCGACCGTCCACCTCGACCTTGAGCCGCTGCTCCTCGTAGTCGTTGTCGCAGATCGTGCGGCCTGGACCGGGTGCCTGCCTCCGAGCGGCCGGGAGGCCATGGGCCCGCTCGACGTCGCGCAGGTAGCGGCGCTCGCCGCTGCTCTCGGCCCCTGCTCCGATGTCGTCCAGCACCTCGGACAGGTCCGACCGGTGCGTCTGGTCCGGACGGCGCTGAAGGGTCAACCGGAGGTTGTGCACCGTGGTCCGTCCGGTTTGGCAGGCCTTCGCGATGAGCGCGACCGCCGTGTCGAGGGACGCGCCCTGGGCGAGGTCGAAGACCGTGTCGTCGAGACTGATCCGGTGGGCCACTCGCGTTCATCCATCCGCGCCAGCGCATGGCGACTTCGCGTCACGACGAGGTCTGCGGTCGAGGTCGGCCGTCGCGTGGTCGGCACGACGACGTGGATCCGCGGCCCCGGGCTGGGCACGATGCCCCAGAGATAGCCGGCACTCGAGCCGGCGAGGGCGCTCGGCGTGCCGATGTGCAGCAGCGCGGCCTGGGCGCTGGTGAGCCAGTCGTCTCGGCCGGGCACCGTCTGGTAGACGCCCCGGTGCAGCTGGACCCACCGACCGGAGCCCACGCGCCACCGGATCGCGGCGTCGGTCAGTCCCGATGCCAGGGCCCTCTCGCGCGTGACGAGACCGAAGTGCGACCGTGCGAACGAGGCGAGGTCCTGGGGCATCGGGCCATGCTGACCACTGTCGGCCCGGGCGCGCTGTGGTTGTCCCCAGCCTGCGGGCCGGCCGCCGGCCCCGTGGAGGGTTGGCGTTGCCAGGGCAGCGCCAACCCTCCACAGGGCCGATCCACCAGAGGGGCTAGCTCCCCGGGCGCCCGCCGAGCGGCATCCGGGCCGTGAACGTCGCGCCACGGCCACGACCCTCGGACCGCGCCGTCAGGTCGCCGCCGTGGGCCCGCATGATCCCCCGGGCGACGGTCAGCCCGATGCCCGACCCCGTGTCGCCCTCGGCCACGCGCCGACCGGGCACGCGGTAGAACCGCTCGAACACCCGCTCGACATCTGCGGCGTCGAGGCCCTCACCGGTGTCGCTGACCTCGACGAGCCCGTCTCCGCGCTCGGCGCGGCACTGCACGTGCAGCTCACCACCGGACGGGGTGGCCCGGATGGCGTTGCCGAGCAGGTTCGTCACGACCTGCGAGATGCGGTCGGCGTCGGCACGGACGACGACGGGCTCGCCTCCGGCCTCCACCACGAGACGCAGCCCGGAGTCCTCGGCCTGGGGGCGGAGGCGTTCGGCGGCTGCGCGGGTGATGGAGCCGAGATCGACCTCCCGCAGCTCGAGCCCCAGCCGGCCCTCCTCCGCCCGTGACAGGGCCGACAGGTCGTCAGAGAGGCGCCGAAGTCGTCGCACCTCGTCGCTCACCCGGCCCAGCTCGTCGGCCCCGGCCGGCATGACACCATCGATCATCGCCTCGACGTAGCCGTCGATGACGGTGAGCGGCGTGCGCATCTCGTGCGCCACCTCGCCGAGCAGCCGCACCCGTCGCGCCTCGGTCTCCGCGAGGCCGCGGCCGAGGGTGTTGACGTCGGTGGCGAGCTCTGCCAGCTCCGTCTCGTGGGGGACCGGCACGGGCACGGCATACCTGCCCTGCGCCATCTCACGCGTCGCGGCGCGCACCGCGGCGAGCGGGCGGACGAGGCGGTATGCCGCGAACGTGCCGAACACCGCCGCGGCCACTGCGCCCACGAGCGCCCCGACGAGCAAGGCGCCCGAGACGGCGTCCGCGAACTGCTGCCGCAGCGTGCCGGGGCCCTGGCCGCCGCTGCCCATGCCGCCCATCCCGCTCATCCGCATGCTCTCGTCGAAGAGCGCGGGCGCGAGCTGGCGGACGATGACGAAGGTCGCGGCCGCGCCGAGGACGGCGACGAGCAGGTGCGAGATCACGAGGCGCACGTCGAGGCGGTTCACGACGTCACCCGCGCCGGGTCGAGGAGGAACTTGTAGCCGACCCCGCGGACGGTGCCGATGACGCGCGGCGAGGCGGCATCGTCACCGAGGGCCTTGCGCATGCTGCGGATGTGCACGTCGACCACCCTCTCGTCACCGTAGAAGTCGTAGCCCCAGACCTTTTCGAGCAGCTGGGCGCGGGAGAAGACCCGCCCGGGAGAGCTCGCGAGGGCGATGAGCAGGTCGAGCTCCAGCGTCGACAGCGGCACCGGCACGTCTCCCGCCGAGACCTCCCGGCGCTCCGGGTCGATGACGAGCCCGTCGAAGCGGAGCACCGGGTCATCCGGCGTCGCGGTGCCCTGCGGCCCGTCCGGCCCGACCCGGCGCAGCACCGTCTTCACCCGGGCGACGACCTCGCGGGGGCTGAACGGCTTGGTGACGTAGTCGTCGGCACCGACGCCGAGGCCGACGAGCTTGTCAACCTCCTCGGCGCGTGCTGTGACGAGGATGACCGGCAGCTGCGACTGCTGCCGGATGGTGCGCAGCACCTCGAGCCCGTCGACGTCGGGCAGCCCGACGTCGAGGAGCACGAGGTCCGGTGCGCCCCGTGAGCCGGTCGCGTGCCGAAGCGCATCACGGCCGGAGCCGCACTCGACGACCTCGAAGCCGTCAGCCTCGAGATAGGCCCGCAGCACCGTGCGGATCTGCGGCTCGTCGTCGACGACGAGGATGCGTCGTGCCACCGGTCACCTCCACGGCTCGGGCTCGAACCCAGCCTAATGGGGGTGTTGTTCTCCCTCTTTCGACGTGTGATCGGGGGTGGGAGGCTGTTTGGCCGAGCCGTTGGTCGGTGAACACCACCTCAGCCTGAGGCGCTGATCTCTACGCCTAGATCGTGTCCCGACCGGCGGGGAGGTCGCCCGACGAGTGCTGATGGGATGTCGTGCCCCCAGCGGTGGTGAGCACTGATCCATTAGGTCGCTACCGGGGCGATCCCGGCTCAGTGTCCGCAGTGTGTCGATCGAGGTGAAGGAGGTGGTCGCGTTGATCTTCGTCGGCAACGACTGGGCCGAGGATCACCACGACGTCCATGTCATGAACGAGGCGGGCAGCAAGCTTGCCGCCCGGCGACTACCCGAGGGCGTGGCTGGGGTCAGCGCCTTTCACGCGCTGCTCGCCGAGCACGCCGGTGACCCGCACGAGGTGGCCGTCGGAATCGAGACCGACCACGGGCTGTGGGTCGCGTCGCTGGTCGCGGCCGGGTACCGGGTGTACGCGGTCAACCCCAAGGCGGTGGCCCGCTACCGCGACCGGCACCACGTCGGCGGCGGCAAGTCCGACCCCGGGGACGCGAAGGTCCTGGCCGACCTGGTCCGCACCGACGCGCACAACCATCGCGTCGTGGCCGGCGACAGCGACCAGGTGCAGGCCATCAAGGTCCTGGCCCGTGCCCAGCAGTCGATGGTGTGGCTGCGCAGCCGGGAGACCAACCGGCTGCGGAACGCGCTGCGGGAGTTCTACCCCGCGGCGATGACAGCGTTTCAGGACCTGCACGACCACGACGCCCTCGCGGTCCTGACCCGGGCCCCAGATCCTGACAGGGCGGCCCGGCTGACCCGCTCCCAGCTCACAGCGGCCCTGCGCGCTGGCGGCCGACGACGCAACCTGCACACCACCACCGAGCGGATCCACGCGGTGCTGCACACCCAGCAGCTGCACGCACCCGAGGCGACAGCAGCCGCGTACGCGAGCGTGGTCACCGCCCAGGTCGGGGTCATCACCGCGATCAACACCCAGCTCGCCCAGCTCGAGGCGCAGCTGGAAGCCACTTTTGAGCAGCACCCGGACGCCGACATCCTTCTCTCGCTGCCAGGCCTGAGTGACGTCCTCGGCGCCCGGGTGCTCGGCGAGTTCGGAGACGACCCCGAACGCTTCACCGACACCAAGTCTCGCAGGAACTACGCCGGGACCTCCCCGATCACGATCGCCTCAGGCAAGAAACGCGCGGTCCTGGCCCGACACGCCCGCAACACTCGCCTGTACGACGCACTCGACCAGTGGGCCTTCTGCTCCCTCAAGCCCAGCCCAGGAGCCCGCGCCTACTACGACCAACGCCGCGCCGCAGGCGACACCCACCACCAAGCCCTACGCGCCCTGGCCAACCGATGGGTCGGCATCCTGCACGGCTGCCTCAAACACCGAACCCCCTACGACGAACACACCGCATGGGCACACCGCCAACCCGTCGCCGCTTGACACGCCACGACGCTGGGATATCTAGGAGCAACCGGTGCGGCGGGTGCGCCCGGGAGGCCCTTGTGGGCCCCGGCCTTCGTCGCGTGTCAGGAGGTGAGGTCGGCGAGGACCGCGAGGGTCTCCGGGTTCTCGAAGAAGCTCACGTGGTCGGTTGCGACGGTGTGGAGCACTGGGGCGGGGTTGCGCCCCGCCGGCAGCGTCGAGGCGCTCTTCACCGACACGGCGAGGTCGTTGGGCTGGTCGAAGAAGACGAGGTCGACGACCTCACTGCCGATCCGTGAGGGGGAGAGGCGGGCCATGAGCCTCGCGACGCGCCCGGTCGGCACACCCTCCGCCGAGGGGGCGAGTGAACGGTTGCCGACGATGACGTCGTAGCGCGCACTCGGGTCAGGAGCTGCGGCAAGCCGCTTGAGGAACGCGGACTGCGCCTGCATCTCGTCGAGGGCGGTGTCGACCTTCTCGACGGCGCCGAGCAGCGCCGCCAGTGCCGTGACGGGCCACGCCACCGGGATGAAGCCGTTGGCGAGCAAGGCGATCGCCGCCGTCGCCCAGCGCTGCACCGACGGCCACGGCGAGCCGGCGTTCGGGGTGCCCAGGGTGATGAGGTGGGTGACGTCCACCCCTCCGTCGATCTCGACGAGGTGGCGACTGACGAGCCCGCCCATCGAGTGGGCGACGACGTCGAGACGCTTGCCGTGACCGCTCGCGAGCCCGACGTCGCGCAGCATGGATCGCAACGACGCCGCATTCTCCTCGATCGGGGTGTCGAGGTTCTCGTAGTCGAACGCGAGGACGACGTCGTAGCGATCGCCGATGGGTGCGACCGCCCCGCTGACGCGAGAGCTCCTCACCATGCCCTCGGTGTCACCGATGATCCCGTGCACGTAGAGCACGACGGCATCGGCAGCCTGCACCGCGTGCTTCACGGCGGAGGGCTCCGACTCGTAGGTGACGGAGCCGTCGCCGTCCACGGTCGCCATGCGCAGCAGCGGGTAGGCGGGCGGCAGCCCGAGAGCCGTGCCGACGAGCTTGCGGAAGAGGATGCGGATCGACCCCGTCAGGCTGCGCTGGGTCGACACGGGGTCGCTCAGGCGCTGGAGGACGACCTCCGTGCCGTTGCCCGACCGCCGGGCGAAGCCGAGCGGCACGTAGAACTCGCCGTCCCACGCCAGTGGCAGCACGTGGGCGTCGGGGTCGAGCGGCCGGTCGAGGTGCAGCACGAGGGGCTGCGCGGCCGTGACGGCGGCAGGGTCAGCGCCCCCGTCGAGGGTGAGGACGAGAGCGTCAGCCTGCGACTCGTCTCCTCGGGTGGAGATGAGCCCGAAGGGTGTGGTGCCGGCCTCCTGGAGAGGGCCGGGCACGGGAGCGGTCGAGAGGTCCCGGGTCGCGTCGGGCGCCCCCGAGAGCTGGACCGTCGCGCGGAGGCTGGGGTGCGGAGCGATGCGGACGCCCGGGGCCACCTCCACCTGGCGGTCGGACCTGATCGCGACACCGGGGCGCGGCCGCACGGCGACGACCTGGATGTCGACCGTGAACCAGTCGGCTCTCGAGTCGCCGGAGCCGACCGGCTTGGCCCGGCGGGTGCCGACGTGGTCGAGGAGGCGGTCGAGGCTCGACATCGGGCCGGCCCCCCGCACGGTGCTCCCGCCACGCAGGGGTGCAGATACCTCGAGGTCGAGCTGCGCCAGCGTCCGGGGGTCGAACTCGTCCGTGCTGACGATGAGCTTCAGCAGGTCCGTGACCTCGGTGACGCCGGCATCCCACAGCTCGTCGGGGACGCTGGTCTCGAGCTCGATGGGATGGCTCTGGCCCTTCCCGAGCTCCATCGACCCGGCCGCGATCGCGTCGGCAAAGATCCCGAAGGTGTCGGTGAGGTCGAGCAGCGCGACCCAGAGCGGGCGCTGGGACGTGTTGGTGAGGGTGACGGTGAACGGACGTGGCTGCTGGTGCCCGGAGCCGTCCGTGGCGTAGTCGAAGCGCCACAGCCCGTCCACCTCGGCGAACGGCTCCTCACCGGGTGCGGTCTGCGCCTCGACGGTGACTGCCACGGTGTCGCGGGGAAGGTGGGTGCCCGGGTTGCGCAGGTCGGCCACGCGCTGCCAGGCGGCGATGTGCTCGAGCACTCCGATGGCTTCGTCCGGAGTGCCGGCCCGGGGGCACAGGTCGCGCTCGCTGGCAACGCGGCTGATGGCGTAGCCGGAGCCGTCCGGCGTGACCTGGACCTGCGCCTGCTCGCCCGACTCCGGGTCGGCCTCGGCGACGAGCAGCGGTCCGTGCTCGTCGCGGTCCGCGAGGGCTGCTCGGAGCGCCTCCGTGCCGGGGCCTGGGTCGAGGCGAGACAGGAGCGGTGGCAGGGGGGTGGCCGTCACCACGGCCCGGTAGCTGCGTGCCGGGTCGAGCTCACCGGTGGTGAGCGTGAGGGTGGCGTCGGCCGACCGTGCCGCCGTGACGGCCCCGGTGGCGACGACGGCGTCGTGGCTGTCCGTGATCGTGACCAGCGTCTGCTCGTCGCGCACGGGGGCGGCGAGCCCGTGCATCGCGCCGCCGTCGACGGTCCAGTTCCGGCCGTCGTGGGTCACGACGAAGTAGCGGGGCGTCGCCCTGACGGCGCCCCCGAGGAAGGGGCGGTCGAGATCGTCGGTCGACGTGGTCTCGAGCTGCGGCGACTGGTAGCGCACCGTCCGGCGCACCTGGGCACTGACCTGGCGGTGGATCTCACGGTAGGTGAGGGCGTCACCCGCGGTGCTCAGGGCGACTTCGAGGGCGGCAGACATCGCACCGCGATGGGCACCGCCCTGCACGACCTCCTTCGACGTCTCGTTGGCGCGACAGCCGGTGAGCAGGACGTGGGGGGCGTCTGGCATCGTCCAGCCACTGTCGCCGAGGGCATCCCGCTCCGGCAGCCGCGACCCCACGAGCTCGTCGACGTGGTCGCGGTCGAACAGGAAGCTCTCGAGGGGGCGCGGCCGCCGGTCGGTCGGCGCCTGTCGACCCGCCAGGCCGTCCTCGAGCGGGGCGCGGGTGCCGCTGCCGGAGTGACAGCAGTCGAGGACGATGACGACGTGCGGATCGGAGGCCGCCACCTCGGCGATCAGCACGGACAGCTCCTTGTCCGCGAGGTCCCACTGCCCCTCCGTCCTGCTGTCGTGCAGCACCAGGGTCTCGTCGAGGTGGTCCGGCTCGAGGTGCCACCACTGCTCGGGAGCAGGCTCCTGGGACCCGTGGCCGCTGTAGTAGAAGAGCGCCACGTCGTCCGCGGTGGCTTGGGTCAGGTGATCGCGGAAGCCGGCGATGACGGCTGCACGGGTCGCCTCCTCGTCGACGAGGGTGCGGACGTGCAGGGCGTGGCCGCTGTCGCTCACCCGGGCGGTGAGCAGCGCCTCGATGGCCTCGATGTCGTTGCGGCAGCCGCTCAGCGCCGGCACGGGTGCGGGGTAGGCATCGATGCCGACGAGCAGGGCGTAGACGTTGCGCTTCGCAGCCGCAGGCGCAGGCGTGGGCGTGGCCGTGGGTGTCATGACGTGCCTCCGAGTCGTGGCCGGGTGGCCGGTCGAGCAGCGATGTCGCGGCCGGGCGGTGTGCCCGGTCGTGTCCTAGGTCAGCCCTCCCGATGCCGCGAGCAGCGACGACGGGTCGCCGTACAGGGCGTAGGCCGCCCACGTCGTGCGGTCCTGCTGGCGGTCGTGGCTCATGACGCGCGCCCGGCGCAGCGCCTCGCCGACGCGCTGGCGCTTCTCGATGAGCTGTCGGTAGAACTCGACGGCCAGGTCGGCGGCCGTGTCGTCGAAGACCGGCCAGAGGGAGCCGACGCAGGCCTGGGCTCCGCCGTAGACGAACGCGGATGCCAGCCCTTGGGCCTGGGCGACGGTTCCGCCGGTGGAGCGTCCCTGCGCCTGGGGCGCGGACTTGCTCGACTCGCAGGCGTTGAGGAAGACGACGGGATGGCCCTCGAGGAGGCGCTGGACGCGCTCGGCGCGGAAGTGCTCGCCGGTCGAGAGCAGCAGGTAGCTGAGCTCCGGGCGCCCGGCATCGAAGCCGGCGTGCCCGGCGTAGTGGATGAGGTCGTAGTCGCCGAGGCTCAGCTCGTCGGTCAACCGGCTGGCCGTGACGTCGGACCCGGTGAGCTTGGTGACGATCGGCGCCGGCGACATCTCGGCGAGACGGGCCTCGATGTCGTTGATCTCCTTCTCGGCCTGCTGGAGCGGCTCACCGTGGACCGAGTGGACGAGCAGCACCGTCGTCTTGCGCCGCTCCACCGTCAAGGCGGCGTCGCGCGTACGCCGCGGGAAAGTCTGCTGAGCCGGCATACGAGCGAATGTCCTTTTGAGACACAGGAACTCGGTGCCGTCGTGCAGCAGCTCCCAGGGGAGCTCGGGGTTGTTGGACGTGATGGTGAGAGGGAACTCGTCCGTCTCGTCGATGATTCTCTGCATCGCGTCCGGGATGAGCAGGCTGTACATCCGTCGGCCGATGCGCTCGAGCCGTCCCGCGGTGTCGAGCTGGTCGAGGTGGTCGGTCGAGATGGCGCGGACGGGTGCCGCCCGCCGCACCGCCGGTGCCCCGACAGGGGCCGCGAGGCCCGCGGGAGCCGCGGGAGCCGCGGGGGCCTCGGGCGCCGCGGGGCCCTCCTGAGCCACCGGTGACGCCTGCACCGGGGCGTTGGTCGCGGCCGCCGCCGAGCGGATGCCCTGGATCGAGCTCTCCGCGATCGTGTCGATGGTCTCCCTGAAGAGGTCCTGGTCGGTGAGGAGCACCTCGACGTCGTCGTAGAGGTTGCTCTCCTGGATCGTGCCGAAGTTCGGACGCCGCAGCAGCACCTTGTAGGGCACGCTGAGGTCGACGGTGGCCCCGGAGATGAGGAAGAGCTCGGTCCGCCGGGCCAGCTTGCTGTCGCGCAGCTCGGCGTCGCGGACCTTGCGCTCCAGCTCCGCGGTGTACGTCTCGAACTTCGCCGCGTCGACGTCGACCTGGTCGGGATCGACCTCGTCGGGGTGGCCGCGGGGCAGGGTGAGGCCCTTCTCGGCGAGCCGGCGCTTGGCGTGCTGGACGGCCACGGCCGCGGTGTCGTAGCGGCCCGACCTGAAGTCGAGGTCGCTCGTGCGGAACTTGCCCACGACGTCGAGGGCGAGCTCGGCCTCGGACTCGGCGTCGTCGTAGCGCAGCTCGCTCGCCCGCTCCACGACGTGGTGGAGTCGCTCGAAGTTGAGCTGGAGGCTCCGGTACTCCTCGGTGATGGACGCCGTGACGGTGTCGAGGGCGGCCTTGCGGGCGCGCAGCTGCTGCCGGGACGAGCGCGCGACGGTCCACTCGGGCTCGGCGAGCAGCCCCTCGAGGGTCGTCATGCAGGAGCGGCGATGACCGGCCGCGCCGGAGGCCATGCGGGCGATCTGGTCGTCCGCACGGGTGATGAGTGCCACGAGCGTGGTGATGAGCTCCTGCTCCCCGACCACCGACGTGAGGCGGGTCTGGGCCATCGCCTCCGTCAGCGTGCGCAGGTCCTCGACGAGCGCCCGGCAGTCGTTGAGCTGCCGGGTGGCCTCGGCGAGGCGGGCGACGGAGAGCGGCGCGGTGCGTGTGGACGCGGTATGCGTGGGGCGCGGGTCGTGTGACCGCGGGGATCCCGCCCCGCGGCTCACCGGCTGCTGGGCAGCAGTGTCGGCGGCCCGCTTCACCGGGTCACCCCGGCCGGGGTGCCGTGCGCGGCGGCCAGCTCCTCGAGCTGCTGACGGACGAAGGCGGGGGTGTCTGCCTCCCCGACCGGGTCCCACTGCTCGCGCAGTGCTCGCAGGTTGGCCTGGCGGATGGTGCTCTCGAGCAGGCGCACCCGGTCCTCGGGGCTCTGCGCGTCGGGCACGTCGGGGACGGCGGGCAGGGTGACCGAGTCCCCCGGTGACGTGGCCAGCACGAGCGCCCGGTCGGCGTGCTGGAAGAGAACGGGCTGGGCCCACTCGTCCCCGAGGGACGAGGCGAACGCGACCTGCTGGGCCCGTCCCGACGCCACCGCCTGGGCCGTGGTCGCCCCGGAGGCGAGGGCCGAGTAGAGACCTCCGAGGAAGGCGAGGCAGCTCGCGTCGCTGATGGCGGCGCGAATGCCGATCACGGCGTGCACGCTCGGGGCGATCTGGGCGGCGAGCTGGTCGCTGTCGCACGCGGCGAGCACGAGGAGCCTCAGGGTGGAGCCGCGAAGGATCTTCGACAGGGTCCGGCCGGACACCACCTCGGGCCGGTCGGCCGTCCCGATGACGAGGTCCTGCCATCCCTGCCGGGCCCGCTGGCCGGTCCCCAGCACGTGGACGACGTGCACGTCGTCACGCTGGAGCGCCTGTGTCAGCTGGCTCGCTCGGACGTCCGGGAACGTGACGAGGTCGGCTGCGGGGAAGGCCTCCTCGATGAGGTGCGGGTCGTTCGTCTGGTCGACGCCGTAGAACGAGGAGGTGAGGGCGAGGATCCGCAGCTGCGCGGGCTCGAGCGGCTCGACGGCCGCGCCCTCGTGGTCGGCAGCGTCCGAGTGCGGCTCGTGGCGCTCGCGGATGACGGACCACCCCTCCGACATGCCGACGTACTGCGACCCGGAGGCGAGCGTCGGGTCGGCGATCAGCTCCCACGGAAGGGCGTGGACGGCATACGACGTGCTCCGGATGATGATGTGCAGCGCCCCCTGCTCGCGACCCCGCTCGACGGCCTGCGCCCAGCACCGGCTGAGGGCGCCGGAGAAGAGGGCGCTGAAGAGCTGGGCGCCGACCTTGGGACGGTTCGGCTCGGGCGCGAAGGTCTTGGTGGTCGGCGTGCGGGTGCCGAGTGTGCGCCACTCCGGGCTCAGCACGAACGAACCCGTCGCGACCACCGCGCCGTCATCGACGTGCGCGGTCACGTCGTGCCGGTCGGGGTCGCCCTCGCTCGGCTCGATCGTCACGACGAGGCGCGCCGGCTCCGGCCGCCCCGGCGTGACGTACTCGGACACGTCGTTCTTGAACAGGGCCATGTCACTTCTCCCACTGCCTCCGCCAGTTCCAGTGTGGTCCGGCGAAGACCCGCACCGCAGCCGAACTGCCGATCACCTGTGAGAGGGCGACGATCGCGGTGCTGATACCGAAGGGTGGCCGAAAGCGGGCCGGGGGCGGTCAGCCCCCCGGCCCCGTGGGCCGCGTCGGCCCCGTGGGCCGCGTCGTCCCCGTCGGCCCCGAGGGTCGCGTGCCGCGGGAACGCGCTCGCTGGGCGGCCATCTCCTCGTCGAACTCCGCCCGCCACGTCGGGCTCAGGGTGATCCCGAGGCGCGCCGCCTCCTCGGTGCTCAGCTCGACGGGAAAGCCGAAGGTGTCGTAGAGGACGAAGAGGTCGGCGCCTGTCGCGCCCTCGTGCAGGTGGCCGTGCAGCTGCGCGAGGCCCTTGCGCAGGGTCCGGCGGAAGGCGCGCTCCTCCGCGGAGAGCAGGGCGATGACGTCGTCGGTGTGCGCGGCCACCTCGGGGTAGTCGGTCGCGTAGATGCCCGCGATCGCCGGGATGATCTCGGGGAAGAAGCTGTCCTCGAGGCCCAGGGCGAAGGCGTGGCGCACGGCTCGCCGCACGAGCCGGCGCAGCACGTAGCCCTGGGCCTTGTTGCTCGGCCGCACCCCGTCGACGGCGAGGAAGGTGGCGCCGCGCAGGTGGTCGGCGATGACGCGCATGGCGTGGGTCTCGTCGTCGTAGCTGCGGCCGGAGAGCGCCTCGAGCCGCTCGACGATCGGCCAGAGCAGCCCGATGCGGAAGACGTCGGAGGAATCGAGCGCCGCGGCGGCGATGCGCTCGAGCCCGCCGCCGTAGTCGACGTTGCGACGGGGGAGTGTCTCGAAGCCGGTCTCGGTGCGGCGGTACTCCATGAACACGGAGTTGCCGAGCTCGATGAAGCGGCCGCAGTCGCAGTTCGGGTGGCAGTGGGCGCCGTAGGCCGGGTCGTGCTCGACGTGCGGGAAGAGGTAGAACACCTCGGAGTCGGGGCCACCGGGCTCCCCGACCGGCATCTGCTCCGCACCGCCGGACCGCGTCCACCAGTTGCTCGCGCCGTAGAAGACGATGCGCGCCTCGCCCGTGCCGACCGAGGCGGCGTGCTCGTCGGTGCCGACGTCGATCTGACCGGCCGTGAGGCCGGCCGCCTCGAAGAGCCCCGTCCAGATGGTGGCCGTCTCCTCGTCCTTCGGGATGCCGTGGGCCGGGTCCCCGCTGAAGCAGGAGACGTAGAGGCGGGCGGGGTCCAGCCCGACCTTCTCGGTGAGGAAGGTCCAGAACTGCGGGATCTGCACGTCCTTGAAGTAGTCGCCGAGGCTCCAGCTGCCGAGCATCTCGAAGAAGGTCGTGTGCCGGTTGTCGCCGACCTCCTCGATGTCCTGCACGCGCAGGCAGGTCTGGCTGTCGGCCAGGCGCTTCCCCGCCGGGTGGTCGGCGCCGAGGAGGTAGGGGAGCAGCGGCTGCATGCCGCTGCCCGTGAAGAGGGTCGTCGGGTCGTTCTCGGGAGTCAGCCGCGCACGAGGGATGACGGTGTGACCCCGCTCGACGAGGAAGCCGAGGAAGGCCCGGCGGATCTCGTCGGCGTCCATGGGCCGATTCCACACCCGGGCCCGCCGGCTGTCGAGGCAGTTTGCCCCCCGTCACACCTGTGACGCGATGCGGGCCGCGGTCGCGGTCGCGTCGTCGCCCACTCCGAAGAGCAGTGACGACCGCCGCCGGCGCAGGAAGTGCACGCCCACGAAGTGCAGGCCCGGCGCGACGGTGCTCTCGCCGTCGTCGTGCACCGGGAAGCCCTGCTCGTCGACGATGCCCGGCACGTCGATCCACTCCGCGTAGCGCGACCGGAAGCCGCACGCGACGACGACCGCACCGAAGCCGTGGAGGTCGAGCTCGGTCGGGGCGTCGGTCGCGAGCGCTGTCGGCGGTGGGATCTCGGGCAGCGGCCGCCCCTCACGGGCGCAGGCGCGCGCCACCGCGCCGCTCACGAGCCGGAAGCCCGCGTCGCCCGCAGCGATCGTCTCCGTGAGGTCGGGCTTGAGGTATGCCGTCCGGTCGGCCACTCCCGCAAGGTGACCCGTGAGCCGCACCCCGAGTGCCGCGAGGGTGCGGTAGTGCAGGTCGTGACCGCCGCGGGCGCCGCTCGCCTGCACGTTCGCACCGTGCCGCGCGGCCGGGCTCGCGAGCTCGTGGGGCCGCTGCTCGAAGAAGCCGGCGGAGATGAGCCAGTCGAAGAGGTCGCGGTCCTCGAGGCGCCGGTAGAACCACGGCGCCCTGCCGCACGCCATGACGACGTCACGGCCGGCAAGGGCGAGCTCCTCGGCGATCTGGCAGGCGCTCTGGCCGCTTCCCACGACGAGGACCGACCCGTCGGGAAGGCCCGCCGGGTTGCGGTAGGTCGCGACGTCGAGGACCGCGATGTCGGGCGACAGCCCGGTGAGGACCGCCGGCCTCAGGGGCTGCTGGTAGGCACCCGTCGCGATGACGGCGGCCCGGCTGCGGATGGTGCCGCCGTCGGTGTCGAGGCGATAGCCCCGCTTGCCCCGCCCGCCCCGGCCGGTGGGGTGGCTGGGGTCGGCGGGGTCCCCGAAGGGGGTGAGCCGGTGCACCGGGGTGCCGGTGCGGACCTCGGCACCCAGCCGGCCGGCATACCGCTGGAGGTGGTCGGCGATCTCGGTGCGCGTCATGAAGCCGTCCGGGTCGTCGCCGCGGTAGTGCGCGCCCGGGAGGGTGACGGTGTGGTTCGGCCCGACGAGCGTGAAGCTGTCCCACCGGCCGAGCCACGAGGAACCGGGCGTGGTGGCCTCGAGCACCACGTGCTCGACGCCGCGTGCGGACAGCTCGTGGCTGGTCGCGAGACCCGCCTGGCCGCCCCCCACGACGACGACGTCGATGTCTTCCGCCATGAGGACACGGTGCCACGGCAGGTGCTCGCGCGTGCGGTGTTGCTGTGGGAGCGTGTCCTTCACAGTCGGACCCTTCCAGCCGAGACGAGCGAGCATGGCCCAGACGACGGATGCCGCGGAACCGGTCGCGGCCCACACCCTCAGCCCGGACGAGGGGGACGGCGCGCCGCCACCACCCGAGGAGCAGACGCCTCGCCGCGGACGGCTTCGGAGCCTGCTGCATGCGACCCTGCCGGGCTGCTGGGGCGCCGTGCTCTTCGCCGCGCTGTCGTTCACGCCCTCGCTGCTCCCGAGGGGCGGCTTCATCCAAGGACTCGTCTGCGGCATCACCGCCTCCATCGGCTACGGCCTCGGTGTGCTCGCTGCGTGGCTGTGGCGTGCCTTCGCCGACCGCGAGCCGCGTGAGCCCAAACCGTCGTCGTGGCGGATCCTGCTCCTCGGTGGGGGTCTGCTGCTCGTCGTCGCCTTCGGGCTCGGGCAGTACTGGCAGGCCGAGATCAGGGCCCTCATGGGGGTGACGGACCACAATCTCGCGCTCGTGGCCCTCTCGCCCTTCGTCGCGGTCTTCTTTTTCGCGCTCTTCGTCCTCACCGGTCGCGGCATCCGCCGTGTCTATCGCTGGGTGGCCGAGCTGCTGAGCCGGCGCTTCGGCAAGCGCGCCGCGCACGCCACCGGCTGGGTGCTCGTCACCGCGACCGTCTACCTCGTCGTCAGTGGCGTCCTGCTCGACGGGCTCGTGAGCGCCATGGACGAGGCGTTCTCGGTGCGCAACACGATCACCGAGGAGGGTGTCGTGCAGCCGACGACGAGCCTTCGCTCCGGCGGGCCGGGCTCGGTGGTGCCGTGGGACACCCTGGGCCGTGAGGGCCGCACCTTCGCCGCATCCGGCCCCACCGCGAGCGAGATCACCGCTGTCGTCGGTCAGCCGGCCAAGGAGCCCATCCGCGCGTATGCCGGCCTCGACTCCGGTGACGACGCGGAGGCCCGGGCAGCGCTCGCGGTCGAGGACCTCACGCGGGCAGGCGGATTCGAGCGCGCGAACCTGCTCGTCGTGACGACGACCGGCAGCGGCTGGGTCGACCCCGCGCTCGTTGCCCCCTTCGAGTACCTCACCGACGGCGATGCCGCCACGGTGTCGATGCAGTACTCCTACCTGCCCTCGTGGCTCTCCTTCCTCGTCGACCAGACGAAGGCCCGCGAGGCCGGTCGCGCCCTCTTCGACGCCGTCTACGACCGGTGGTCGAAGCTGCCCCAGGACACGCGGCCACGGCTCCTCATCGCCGGAGAGAGCCTCGGCACGTTCGGCGGCGAGACCGCCTTCAGCGGTGAGTACGACCTGCGCAACCGCACGGCCGGGACCGTCTTCGCCGGGCCGCCCAACTTCAACACGCTCTTCCGCGACTTCAGCGACCACCGCGAGCCCGGCAGCCCCGAGATCGAGCCGGTCTACAAGAACGGCCGGACGGTGCGGTTCGCGACCGATGCCGCCTCCTCGATCCCGCCCGCGGGCCAGCCGTGGGACGGCACGCGGGTCATCTACCTCATGCACCCCTCCGACCCGATCGTCTGGTGGAGCCCGAACCTCATGCTCACCGAGCCCGACTGGATCGGCGAGCCGCCCGGGCGCGACGTGCTCGAGGGGATGGTCTGGATGCCCTTCATCACCTTCTGGCAGGTCACCGCCGACCTCCCCTTCTCGACGGGGGTGCCCGCCGGGCACGGGCACAAGTACACGACGGAGTACGTCGACGCCTGGAACGCCGTCATGCGTCCGGCAGGCATCAGCGCCGAGCAGCTCGCCCAGATCAAGGCCGCGACGGCTGCCCTCGGGTGACGGTGGCGGGTCTCCGTGACGTCCGGATGAGGGCGGGTGGGCGGCACACCCCGGTCGTCGGCGTCCGTGATGGCTGGGCCGCGAGGTGGCACAGTGTGAGCGTCGCGCGTCACGGTGGCAGCCGGGCCACGCCGCCGGCCGGGCACATCCGAGTAGCCGGACACCGGATCCGCCTCACGCCGAAGGGAGTTCCCGCCCATGACCAGCGAGGAGCGTCGCTTCCCCCGATCCGTCTACGAGCACGGGGAGGATCCCGACCCCCGCTTCAGCCTGGCCAACGAGCGCACCTTCCTCGCCTGGGTGCGCACCTCGCTCGCCTTCGTCGCCGCTGGCCTCGCGGTGGAGGCCCTCCAGCTGCCGGTCTCGGCACCGCTCCGTCTCGTCATCTCGCTCATGCTCATCCTCGCGGGCCTGGCTGCGGCCGTGCAGGCGTGGTTCGGGTGGACCCGCACCGAGCGGGCGATGCGGCGCGTCGGGGTCCTGCCCTCGTCGGGCCTCAAGCTGCCGATCGTCGTCATCCTCGGCATCGTGTGCGTCGCGGTGGTGCTGGGGCTGCTGGTGTGAGCCAGCCGAGCGGGCCGGGTCTCGCGGAGGAGCGCACCGCCTTCGCGTGGCGGCGGACGGCCGTCAGCGTCGCGGTCGGTGCGCTTCTCTGCCTCAAGGTCCTCCCCCCGGTGCTCGGGCCGCCGGGGTGGGCGCTCGCGGCGCTCGGCTTCGTGTGGAGCGCCGACCTCGCCCGGATCGGCCGGCGGCGCCACGTTGAGGCGCGGGCCTCGACGCGTGCGGGCGCGAGCGTGCCGCTCGGCGGCGGGGGCTATGTCCTGCGCACCGCCGTGGTGACCGTCGCCGTCGGGGTCACCGCGACGGTGGCAGCCGTCGTCATCTCCGTGCGGGCAGCGGGCGGCTGAACCGACCTCGGGTCACGCCGGCTCTGCTGGTCGTCGCCCGAGCCGAGCAGCCGCTCGATGTCGGCGACGGCACGGCGCCAGGTGACCTCCGTCGGCGCCACCGGTGCGATCGGGGTGAACGGGGTGGGCGGCGCGGACGGGGTGGTCGGCTCTGACTGCTCGGACGGTCCGCGGTCGAAGAGAAGGTCGGCGGCCTCGAACGCGGCGCCTGCCCGGAGCAGGTCGGCGGCCCGCCAGCTGGCGAGGAGGCGGGGCAGGATCGTGCGCTCCTGGGCGCGAGCGTGCTGGACCACGGCCTCCTCGAGCGCGGCCGCGCAGCGACAGATCGCCGCCTCCTCGAGTGGCGGGGCGGCCGCGAGCCCGAGGGCGAGCTCCAGGAGGAGACCGTTGCGAGGGACGACGCGCTGGACGTCGGCGGAGGGCTCGCGACTGAGGCCCAGCTGCTCCGCGACCGTGTGCAGGACGACGTAGTGCGAGAGCCACCGGGACGCTGCCGCGCGCTCGGCACCGGTCGTCTGGGCGACCTCGCAGACGAGGCCGCGCATCCTGGTGTGCTGGCGGGCGACGACGCGCACGACGTCGGCAACCGCTGCCCGGGGCTGCATGACCCACCTCCTCGACCTCGCCGTCGGGGGCCGGAATGCGGACCCGCACCACCCCCATGACGGACGACGTACCCGCAGCGGCGGCGTTCAGACAGGCCGCCGCCGCATCGAGGCCGGCCGCAACGTAGGGTGGTGCTCGCAGCCCTCCGGGCCGCACCGACCCCGACGACCGGTCATCGTGGAGGAACGGCGTGGATCGCTACCAGTACCTGCTCCTCATGGCGGCCTGCATTGCGATCACGCTGCCATTGGAGTTCGTCCTCGGCGCGCGGGTCTACCGCAGGCCGGCCCTGCTCGTGACGGCGATGGTGCCCGTGGTGGTCGCCTTCTCGGTGTGGGACATCGTCGGCATCTGGCGTGGTCACTGGTCCTACAACCCGCTCTACGTCACCGGCATCGAGCTGCCGCTGCGGATGCCGCTCGAGGAGCTCGTCTTCTTCCTCGTCATCCCGATCTGCGGGCTGCTGACCTACGAGGCGGTGGGGCAGGTGCTGCGCCTCGTGCGCCGCCTGCGCTCGGGCTCGGACGTCCATGCCTGAGTACACCGTGCTCGCCGTCGTGGCGGTCGTCGCCACGGTCGTGCTCGAGCGATGGTCGGGCACGCGGGTCTTCGCCACGCTCCAGTTCTGGCTGGCCATGGCGATCGTCTTCGCCTTCCAGATGATCGTCGACGGCTGGCTGACGAAGCTGAGCGCGCCGATCGTCATCTACAACCCGGAGCACCACCTGGGCCTTCGCTGGCCGTGGGACGTGCCGGTCGAGGACTACCTCTTCGGCTTCGCGATGGTGGCGGGGACGATCATCCTGTGGGAGCGTGCGAAGCGGCTCCGGCAGACCCCCGCCGAGCACGAGCCGACGGCTGGGCACGATGACGACGAGGAGGACCGTTGGACGCAGGGCAGGTGACGCGCACGGAGGTGCCCGAGGCCTTCGACGAGGTGGCAGACCGCTACGACCTCATGGTGGGCATGAGCCCGGGCTACCACGCGCAGCTGAGGGCCTCGGCCGATGCGCTCCTCGACGCCGTCCCCGATGTCGCCGCGCCGCGGGCATCGTCGGCACCGTCGGCACCGGACACATCCTCGCTGTCAGCGACTGCCTCGTTGCGTCTGCTCGATCTCGGTTGCGGCTCGGGCGCCTCGACCCGCGCGCTCGTCGAGTCGGTGCGTCGCCACGCGGCGCCGGGCGCCCGCACGACGGCCCGGCCGGCGGCGGTCCTCGCCGTCGACGGCTCGGCCGGCATGCTCGACGCGGCGCGCAGCAAGGCCTGGCCGTCATGGGTCGCGTTCGCGCAGGGCCGGGCCGAGGACCTCGCCGACCAGTTGGAGCTGGCCGACGCGCGCGCCGCGGGCGGCCTCGACGGGGTGCTCGCGGCATACCTCGTGCGCAACGTGCCGGATCGCGACGCCGTCGTCGCGGCGATCCGCGACGAGCTCCGCCCGGGCGGCGTCGTCGCCCTGCACGACTACTCCGTGCGCGGACGCCCCGTGTCGACGGCGCTGTGGACGGCGATGTGCTGGGGCATCATCATCCCGCTGGGCTGGCTGACCTCACGGCGCACGCGCCTCTACCGCTACCTGTGGCGCAGCGTGCTCGACATGGACTCCACCGCCCAGCTCGAGGAGCGGCTGCGGCGCGCGGGCTTCGTCGACGTGACGACGCTCCACGCGAGCGGCTGGCAGCGCGGCATCGTGCACACGGTGGTCGGTCGCCGGCCGGTCGGCGCATGAGCCCACGCAGCGGCCGCCCCGGCATGTCACGCCTCCCCGGCCGCGCCCGCTGGACGCCCGGCCTCGACCCCCGTGCCGAGCGCCATGCCCCTCGTCCGCCGGCTGCTGCGCCAGACCCGGATCCGTCGCCCGTCGTCGTCGTCGGGGGCGGCATCGCCGGACTCGCTGCTGCGACAGGGCTTTCCGAGCGTGGCGTGCCCGTGGTGCTCGTCGAGCGCGAGGCGACGCTCGGCGGTCGCGTGCGTTCGTGGCCGGTGGAGTCCGATCGCGGGGAGCCGCTCTCGATGAGCCGCGGCTTCCACGCCTTCTTCCGGCAGTACTACAACCTCCGCGCGCTGCTGCGCCGCACCGACCCAGCCCTCGAGCGGCTCGTCGCGGTGCCCGACTACCCGCTGACGCTCGCTGACGGCCCGACCGACTCCTTCGCGCGCATCCCGCGCACGCCTCCCCTCAGCATCGCGGCGTTCGTGGCCCAGAGCCCGAGCTTCCCCGTGAGCGCCCTGCGCAACGTCGACGTCGGCGCCGCGCTCGGGCTGCTCGACGTCGAGTTCCCCGAGACGTATGCCGCCTACGACGGGGTGAGCGCCGCCGACGTGCTCGACCGGCTTCGCTTCCCCGAGCAGGCGCGTCACCTGGCCCTCGAGGTCTTCGCCCGCAGCTTCTTCGCCGACCCGCGCGACTTCTCCGGCGGCGAGCTCGTCGCGATGTTCCACACCTACTTCACCGGCTCCGCCGAGGGGCTGCTCTTCGACGTGCCCGCCGCCGACTACGACAGCGCACTGTGGGCCCCGCTCGGCTCCCACCTCGCGGGTCTCGGGGTCGACGTGCGCACGGGCACGGAGGTGGCTGCCCTCGAGAGCGGGCCGGACGGCATACGGGTGCGGCTCGGCGACGGCTCGACGCTGGCTGCGGGTGGCGTCGTGCTCGCGACCGACCGCGAGCCGCTGCAGCGGATCGTCGCCGGTGCGCCGTGGCTCGGGGACGCGGCGTGGCGTGACGCGCTCGCCCGGCAGCGCATCGCGCCCTCCTTTGCGGTGTGGCGTCAGTGGCTGGATCGGCCCGCGGCACCAGGGAGCCCGCTCTTCCTCGGAACCAGCGGCTACGGTCCGCTCGACAACGTCACCTTCGTCGACCAGATGGAAACGGGAGCGTCGACGTGGGCCGCGCGCACGGGCGGGTGCGTCGTCGAGCTGCACGCGTATGCCGTGCCCGACGGCACCGACGACAGTGACCTGCGCGCCGAGCTGAGTCGCCAGCTGCACCGGCTCCACCCGGAGCTGTCCGGGGCGGCCGTGCTGCACGAGGAGTGGCTGCTCGCCCGCGACTGCCCCCTGGCCGGCACCGACCCCTGGGCGGAGCGGCCGGGCGTCGTCACCCCCGACCCGCGGGTCGTGCTCGCCGGCGACGGCGTGCGCTGCGAGCATCCCGTGGCGCTCATGGAGCGGGCCGCGACGACCGGGTGGATGGCCGCCAACGAGCTGCTCGCCCGGCGGGGCCTGCCCGGCCACGACCTCTGGACGGTGCCCACCCGCGGACGCGGACGAGGCGCCGCCCACGCCGCCCGTCGCCTCCTCGGCGCACACCCCTGACCCGATCGAGAGAGCAGTCCGTCGGCAAGACCGATCGAAAGAGCAGTCCGTCAGCAAGACCGATCGAAAGAGCAGTTCGTCGGCTGCCGCGCGCGTGAGCCGACGTAGGGAGGGCCACCGGCACCCGGTGCCGGTGGCCCTCCCTCGTGGGGCTGGTGGCCGTCAGGTGCCGTAGGACTCGCCGCGGTCGCGCAGCAGCCAGCGACGCTCTGCGTATGCCATGTCGTCCACCCAGAGCTGGCGCGCCGTCGATGCCACCGCGGGGCGGATGAGACGCGCGGCGGCCCGAGCGAGCGCGAAGCCCTGACGGTCGGAGTGCGCGATCGTCGCCTCGGTCATGACGGTGCACGGCCGGCCCGAGCGGTCGTGGCCGATGAGCGTGGCATGGGTCTCGACGACGCTGCCTGCGCCTTCGCCCTCGACGATCGTCATGACGATGGTGCGCGCGTCGGGGCAGGCGAACTCGGCGCGCACCGGGACCCCCCACGTGCGGCTGACGCGGAAGGCGACGTCGACGACGAGGCGGTCGTCGGTCGAGGCGGCGTCGTCGACCGTGAGGTGGCTGAAGGCGTACGGGTGGTACCACGTGCCGTGCCAGGGATCGAGGCGGTTGGCGATGACGTCGGCGGGCTCGCAGACGCCGCGCACGGTGATGACGGTCGCGAACGACTGCTCAACCGGCGGTCGCACCGTGAGCGTCGGTGCGACAGTGGGCGTCTCGCCCTCGGTCGGCAGCTGCACCCAGAGCAGCACCCCGTCGTCGTGGGCCGGGAAGGTGAGCCAGTCGCGCCGCACACCCGGGCCGAGGGCGAGCCCGTGCCAGCGGCAGTAGACCTGGCCGTGCATCACCTCACAGTCCTCGAGCAGTGCGCCGAGGTGCGGGCAGGCGCCGGGCCCGGCGAGCAGGCCACCGTCCTCACCCCGCCAGAGCACGACCTCGCGGTCGTCGACCGTGCGGGTCACCGACCGCGTCGGACCGAGGTCGGAGGAGGCGCCGACGACGTGCCAGCCGCCGGGGTCGCGCTGCTGGGCGTCGAGGAACGAACGCCGGATGCGGGCCGGCCGAGCCTCTCGCCAGGTGCCGGCGAGGCGGTCGCGCGGCTCGGCAGGCATGCGCCGCAAGGGGTTGATCGGCCGGCGAGCAGGATCGGCGGCGCCGCGGCCGGTGTCGGGAGCGGCTCGGAGGAGGGAGCGCAGGCTCATGAGGTGACCACCCCTTGCTTTGTGGGTCCGAGGATGAGGACGCGGGTGCTGAGCGCCGCCTTGTGCCACGTCGGCACTCGCGCGCGTCCGGAGAAGACGTCGTAGTCGCGGGCCTCGATGCGGTCGAGGATGCGGGCATAGAGGGTGCGCGCCGCAGACACGCACCGCGCCGACGACGGAGGGAGCAGCGGTATGCCGCGGTCGGCCTCGACGTAGAGCGCGCGGTTGCGCTCGATCTCGAAGCGCATGAGCTCGCGCCACGCGGCGTCGACCCGCCGCGCGTGCGGGTCGGCACCGAACCGGCGGAGGTCCTCCTGCGGCACGTAGACACGTCCGCGGTCGAGGTCCTCGCCGATGTCGCGCAGGAAGTTCGTCAGCTGGAAGGCCTGACCCAGTGCACGCGCCGGGCCGAGCGCATCGGGGGAGAGCGGGCGCAGGACGGGCAGCATCATCTCGCCGATGACGGCGGCCGAGCCGTCCATGTAGCCGAGGAGGTCGTCCCACGTCTCGTAGGTCGTCTGCGTGAGGTCTTGAGCCATCGCGCCGAAGAAGCGGTCGAAGCACTCGTCGGCGATGCCGCACGTGCGCACGCTGTGCGCCACCGCGGCGATGACGGGGTCCTGCGTCGGTGCGCCCGCGGTCACCTCACGGAAGTGCTCTGCGAAGCGGTGCAGCCGCTCCGTCGTGTCGGCGACCTGGACCGCGCCGGTCGCTCCCGGGGCGTCGACGATGTCGTCGGCGAGGCGGCAGAGGGCATAGACGGCATACACGTGACGACGCCGCTCGCGCGGCAGGAGGATCGTGCCCCAGTAGTAGGTCGTGCCGTGCTGCCGGGTGATCCGCGCGCAGACCCGGTAGCCCTCGGCGACCTGCTCGGTCACGGTGTCGTCGACGGTGCTCACGCCACGCTCCCGCCCCGTCCGCCAGCCGTGTGCGGTGACCCGGCCGCTGCGCCCGTCTGCGCCGCGCCGGTGCGGCCGAGACCGCGACGGGCTGGGGCCGGAAGGTAGTCGTCGACGCGGTCGGCCGCCAGCTTGCCGCTCACGAGCACCATCGGCACCCCGACGCCGGGCACGGTGCCCGATCCGGCGAAGACGAGCCCGGGCACGCGACGCTCGAGGTTGCCCGGC
This sequence comes from Humibacillus xanthopallidus, assembly GCF_006716675.1. Taxonomy (GTDB): domain Bacteria; phylum Actinomycetota; class Actinomycetes; order Actinomycetales; family Dermatophilaceae; genus Humibacillus; species Humibacillus xanthopallidus_B. The sequence continues at coordinate 486,291 of NZ_VFPM01000002.1, forward strand.
CGGAACGGGCCGGTCTGACCGAAGGTGTGCGCGAGCGCGAAGGGCGTGCCCTGGTGCATGCCGAGGTCGCGCCACTCGAGCGGGGTCATGAGGTGGTCGGTGACGATGTCGGTCGGGTAGCCGAAGGTGTCGAGGAAGTTCGTGAGCCGCTCGGCCATCTGCGGGCGGGTGGTGTCCCAGTCGACGGTGCCGGTGAGGTTGGGCACCGGCTCGAGGACGTAGAGCGTCGAGCAGCCGTCGGGGGCCAGGCTCGGATCCGTGACCGTGGGCACCGTGACGAGCCGTGACGGGTCCGGCATGAGGCTGCGGTCGTCGATGAGGGCCTTGAAGCTGCCGACCCAGTCGTCACCGAAGTGGATGTTGTGGTGGGCGGTGCCGTCGACGGGGAGTCCTCGGGCTCCGACGTGCCACACGACGGCCGAGGGGGAGTAGGTGCCCGAGCGCACTGCGCGTGGGGGCCGCAGCTGGGGCAGCAGCCGGTCGTAGGCCGTGGGCAGGTCGAGGGTGCACACGACGGCGTCGGCGCGCAGCTGCTCGCCGGACTCGAGGGCGACACCGCTCACCGCTCCACGGCGGTCGAGCAGCAGGCGCTCGACCGTTGCTCCGTAGTGCTGCTCGACGCCGGCAGCGGCGGCCGCGGACGCGAGTGCCGCCGGCACGGCGTCCATGCCGCCCTGCGGGAACCACACGCCCTCGATGGAGTCCATGTAGGTGATGACGGCGTAGAGCGCGAGCGCGTCCTCGGGCGACAGCCCGGCATACAGCGCCTGGAACGAGAAGAGACGGTGCAGTCGCTCGTCGTCGAACCACCCGCGCACGACGGGGCCGAGCCGGCGAAAACCACCGAGCCGCAGGAGCGTTGCTGCTGCTCGCGGTGAGGAGGCAAGCCCCAGAGGGGAGTCGAAGTTGTGGTCGATGAAGTGCGGCATCTCGACCTCGTAGAGGCGCTTCAGCCACGCCGCGAAGCGGGGGAACGCCTCTGCGTCCTTGGGGCCGCACGTGCGCGCGATCTCGTCGCGCATCGCCTCGATGCCGTGCCGCACGTGGATCGTCGACCCGTCGGCGTAGACGGCGCGGTAGGCCGGGTCGAGCAGCGTCATGGGCAGCTCGGCCTCGATCGTCGTGCCGACGGCACGCAGCGCGTCGTCGACGAGACCGGGCATCGTCATGACGGTGGGCCCGGTGTCGAAGACGAAGCCCTCCTGCCGGCGACGCAGGCCGCGGCCCCCGGGGAGGTCGTGCCGCTCGACGAGCGTCACCTCGTGGCCCCGACCGGCGAGGTGGCAGGCGGCGGAGAGGCCCGACAGGCCGGCTCCGATGACGATGACGCTCATGCGTCCCTCCAGGCGATCGATCGGGCGAGCGACCGCAGGGCGTCCGCCCCCTTGGGGTCGAGGTCGACGTGGTCGAGTGCGGTGAGGGCGAGCTCGACCTCGCGGGTGATGCGTTGCTCGGCCTGGTCGAGGACCCCGGCATCGAGCATGAGCTGCTGGAGCACACCGACGTCGGAGTCCGTGATGACCGAACGGTGGCCGAGGTAGCGCTCGGCGACGTCGTCGGGCAGGAGACGCCGTGCCTCGGCGAGCAGGACGGTCGCCTTGCCGCGGAGCAGGTCGTCGCCGACGGGCTTGCCGGTGCGGGCCGGGTCGCCCCAGATCCCGAGCACGTCGTCACGCAGGGCGAAGGCCTCGCCGAGGTGCCCCCCGAAGGTCTCGAGCGCGGCGAGGGTGTCGGCCTCGGCCCGCGCGGCGAGGGCTCCGAGCAGGAGTGGCCGTTGCACGGTGTACGCACCTGACTTGAGCCGCGCCACCCGGCGGGCCTGGGCGAGGTCGCGACGGCGGGCGGCGGCGCCGGTGACGTCGAGCAGCTGGCCCTGCACGAGCTCGCGGAGCATGTCGGCCCAGGCACGTTGGAGGGGGGCGTCGAGGCTTGCCGTCAGGACCCAGGACTCCGTGAGAGCGAGGTCGCCGAAGAGGATGGCGATGCTGTCGCCGAAGAGCGCCGGGTCGCCGAGCGCGCCTGCGGCCGTGTGCTCCTCGGCTGCCTCGACATGCGTCGTGGGGCGCCCCCGGCGCGAGTCCGAGCGGTCCATCACGTCGTCGTGCACGAGCGCGAAGAGGTGGACGAGCTCGAGGGCTGCGCACACCGTCACGGTGTCGTCGCGGCCCACGCCTCGGGCGGGACCGCCGGCACTCACCCACCCCCAGTGGCACATGACGGGACGCAGCCGCTTGCCCGTGGCGGGCAGCAGCCAGCCTCTCAGGTGCTCTGGGAGGTCGGTGCGCAGCACGTCGGCAGCCTCAGGGCATCGGGCCCGCCACTGCCGCTCGAGCTCGACGCAGACGCGGTCCAGCACGAGATCCGTGCGACGCAGGGTCTCGTCACAGTCCGGCACGTCGGCCTGCACGTCGCTCGCCCAGCTCGCGACGAGGACCTCGTCGTCGTTGGCGGTCGGGGCGGGCCGATGTGGACTCATGTCGCTCCTGGCTGATCGGCGGTGGGGCATGGGCGAGGCGTCGCGGGCTGTGGGGTGCAGCCGGCGGCGCCTCGGGGCCAGTGGGCTCTCACCTTGGGTCACATCAGCCCCAGCGATCAAGAAGTTGTCCAACGTTGGTGGTGGGAGCAGCCACGAGCGGTGGCCGCAGAGCCGCCGGCAGCAGGTCGGGGGAGGCGTCGGGCCACGTGCGCGGGGCACCGAGGGACTCGAGCTGGGCGACCTGCTCGCGGCACCAGACCGAGACCTCCCGGCCGCCTGCGATGGAGGCGAGGACGTCGTCCCACGGCTCCCAGGCCCATTCCGCGACCTCGACCGGCCGCGGCTGCAGCGGCTGCTCCCGGTCGACGTGCACGGCGAGGACCGGGCACAGCTCGAGCTCGACGACGCCGGCCATCTCGGCGCGGTAGCGAAAGCCCGGCAGTACGAGGCGTGGCTCGCCCACCTCGAGACCCAGCTCGTCGGCGGCGCGCCGCCGGACGGCATACGGCAGCGGCTCACCGGGGGCGGGGTGGCCGCAGAACGAGTTGGTCCACACGCCGGGGAAGGTGCGCTTGTCGTGGGCGCGGCGCGTCACGAGCAGGTTGTCGTCGGCGTCGAAGACGTAGCACGAGAAGCCGAGGTGCAGCGGAGTGTGCAGCCCGTGGACGGTCGCCTTCGGGGCCGTGCCGAGCACGCTCCCGTCCTCGGCGACGAGCACGACCTGCTCGTCCTCGCTGCCCACCACGTGCGCTCCTCGGCTAGAGACATGACTGGTCAACCGGGCGGCGACCTTGGCGCAAGGCTAACCAGAGGCCGCGCCCGCCGCACCACCCACTGCCGAACCGGGCACGCTCGCGTCCCGATCATGTATCATCTGATACATGATCGCCGCCTCATCGATGAGCAGCGCGGCCCCCGAGCGCCTCTGGCTCGTCGTCAGCGAGGTGGAGCGGTGGGGCGAGCGTCTCCCGACGTTCACGTCGGTGCGGGCGCTGGAGCCGTGGCGTGCCGTCGGGGTCGGGTCGCGCTTCGAGGTCAGACAGCCCGGGCTGCCGAGCGCGACCTACGAGATGACGGCCTGGGAGCCCGGCCGCAGCTTCACCTGGGTCGCCCGTTCGCGGGGGGTCGTCACCACCGCGACGCACACGGTCGGCGCCAGCGAGGGTGGGTCGACCGTCGACCTCGCCCTCGACTGGAGCGGTCCCCTCGCTGCGGTGATCCGGCTGCTGCTCGGCCGCAAGTCCCAGCGCATGGTCGAGTCGGAGGCCACGACGATGTGCCAGCTCGCGGAGCGGGAGTGACACGTCCGCGACCGCGAGATGTGCTGCTGGACAAGGCGATCGGCTACTACGCGGCGCACGGAGTCGGTGACACCAGCCTGCGCACGCTCGCTGCGTCCATCGGGACCAGCCAGCGCATGCTCCACTACCACTTCGGCTCGCGCGAGGATCTCCTCGCCGCAGTGATCGAGAGCGTCGTCACCGAGCAGATCGCGACGCTCGACCGCCTCTTCGCCGAGGTCGACGACCCCTTCGAGGCCGGGCGCCGCAACTGGGAGGGGGCGGCCACCACCGCGCAGGCCTTCGGGCCGCTCTTCTTCGAGCTCGCGTCGCACGCCATGCGAGGTCGGCCGTATGCCGTCCGGCTGGGTGAGGTGGTCGTCACCGCGCATGTCGCGGCGTTCCGTCGCGCCTATGCGACGGTGACGGACGACGCGCACGCCGAGGTCCTCGCGCGGCTGACGCTGGCGGTCGGGCACGGCCTGCTGCTCCAGCTGCTCATCGACGGCGACCGCCCGGCGGCGGATGCGGCGGTCGACGAGCTGACGCAGATGGTGCGGGCCCGGCTGGAGGGCGTGCCGCGTCGGTGAGCGCTGTCCGCCGGTGGGTACGGGCCCTGCATGCCAGACACCTCTCAGTTCACCGTCCCCGGTCTCACGCTCGAGGACGGCCATCGGGTCGGCCAGGCCCTGCAGCTTCGCCTGCACGCCCTCAACGACCTCCAGCTCACCCTCAAGCACGTGCACTGGAACGTCGTCGGACCGCACTTCATCGGCGTGCACGAGATGCTCGACCCGCAGATCGATGCGGTGCGAGCCATGGTCGACACGACGGCCGAGCGCATGGCGACTCTCGGGGTCGCCCCGGTCGGCACTCCTGGCCACCTCGTCGCGAGCCGCTCGTGGGACGACTATGCACTGCTGCGTGACGACACGACCGCGCACCTCGCGGCGCTCGACCTCGTCTACACGGGCGTCATCGAGGACCATCGCTCCGTCATCGGGCTCACGGACGACCTCGACCTCGTCACCCAGGACATGCTCATCGGCCAGGTGGCTCAGCTCGAGCTCTTCCAGTGGTTCGTCCGCGCCCACCTCGAGTCGACGTCGGGCCGCCTGAGCAACGCCGGCGCCACGCGGGAGACCGAGGCCGCCCGCGTGGCGAGCAAGCCCGCACGCAGGACGGCGAAGAAGGCGGTGAAGAAGTCGTCCCGCTGACGACGTCCCGCTGACCACAGGACAGACCCGACCACCTGAACGACCCCACCCACCGGAGGCACCCCGATGTCCGAGATCGCAGACCACGCCGAGGCCCTCGTGCGCCATGACGCCAAGGGCGGCTTCCCGCCCCAGCAGCAGGAACCGCCCGGCCTGACGAGCGCCATGGATCCCGTGCCCGACCACGGGGAGGACACCTACGTCGGGCACGGCAAGCTCGAGGGCCGCAAGGCCCTCATCACCGGTGGCGACTCCGGCATCGGCCGCGCCGTCGCGATCGCCTTCGCGCGGGAGGGCGCCGACGTCGCCATCAGCTACCTTCCCGAGGAGCAGTCCGACGCCGAGGACACCCTGGGTTGGGTGCGGCGGGCCGGCCGCAACGGGGTCCTCGTCCCCGGCGACCTCGTCGAACGCGATACCTGCCAGCAGGTCGTCGCCGACGCGGTCGAGGGTCTCGGGGGTCTCGACATCCTCGTCAACAACGCCGGCTACCACTGGGACCGAGGGCCGTCCGGCATCGAGGGACTCGAGCCCGAGCACGTCGAGCGCGTGCTGCGCACGAACCTCCACGCCGTCATCTGGATCACGCAGGCCGCAGAGCCCCACCTCGCGCCGGGGTCGTCGATCATCATGACGACGTCGATCCAGGCCTACGACCCCTCGCCGTCACTGCTCGACTACGCGGCGACCAAGGCGGCCCTCAACAACCTCACGGTCAACCTCGCTGCATCGCTGGGCCCCAAGGGGATTCGCGTCAACGCCGTCGCTCCCGGCCCCATCTGGACCCCGCTCCAGCCCGCGACCCGGGGCACGGACAAGATCGAGACCTTCGGGGCGGACACGCCGCTGGGGCGCGCCGGTCAGCCGGGTGAGGTCGCGCCCGCATACGTCTTCCTCGCGTCTCCGTCGGACGCGAGCTACGTCTCCGGCACCGTCATCGGGGTCACCGGCGGAGGCGCAGTCTTCTGACCCGGCGTCCACACGATCGACAGAGCAGCTCGTCGGCAGGAGCCGACGAGCTGCTCTGTCGATCGGGGTCATGGGGACGCCGGATACGGCTCTGACGAACGCGTAGCCGGCCGCGCTGATCCACCGGGTCGTCTGCCGCGGCTCAGGCCTGTGTGAGCGCCTTGGCGCTGGCTGCGTGCAGGCGCCCGAGCCGCTCCCGGTGGTCGAGGGCGCGATCACGGAGTCGCCTCAGCTCGGCAGGGTCGGTCAGGGTGGCGTCTGGACCGAGCGCCTCCAGGGTCTCCCAGAGCCGCAGCTTGCCGGTCACGGCCATCGAGAGCGCCTCGAGCTCGACGACGTCGGTCAGCGGGCTGCGCTGGCTGAGGAAGCCGTTGGGCTTGAGGCGCCCCAGCTGCTCCCCGGCGAGGATGGCGAGGCGCTTCACCGGGTCGGGCGTGATGTCGAGACGCTCCATCACCGCGGCGAGGCTGCGCCTGTCCTCCTCGACCTCGGTGTGCAGCCGGCTGAGCTCCGCGCGAACCTGCGGGTCACGGTGGCTCCGTGCCGTGGACCCGAGCCGACGGGCACCAGCGACCGCCCCGGAGTCATGGTCGCGGAGGTAGGTTCGCAGCAGTCGGCGCGCCTCCGCCACCTGGGGCGTCACGCCCGCGCCCCGGCTCGACGCGCCGCCACTCACGGTGCCGCCGCCCGCAGCTTGTCGAGCAGCAGGCCCGCAGCCTCGTCGAAGAACGCCTGCTGGGTGTCCCCGCCCACCTGCACGAGCGCGATGTCGGTGAAGCCGGCCTTCCAGTAGGCGCTGACGGCCTCGACGATGGCGTCGAGATCGGGACCGCAGGGGATCGACTCGGCGACGTCCTCCGGGCGCACGAACTGGCTCGCCCCCGCGAAGCCCGCGGGCGTCGGCAGGTCGGAGTTGACCGACCACCCGCCTCCGAACCACCGGAACTGCTCGTGCGCGAGCTGGATCGCGGCCTCGCGGTCGCGGCCCCAGCAGATCGGGATCTGCCCGATCGCCCGCGCCTTGGCACCGATGCGCGGTGCGCCGCTGGTGTCGTTCCACGACGAGACGAGGTCGGTGTCGGGCTCGACCGCGATGAGGTGGTCGGCGAGCGGGGCGAGGCGGTCGATGCCCTTGTCGCCGCCCACGGCGACGCCGATCTCGACCGGCTCGTCGGGCAGGTCCCAGATGCGGGCGGAGTCGACGTCGAAGTAGTCGCCGTGGTGGGTCACGAGGTCACCGGTGTGCAGCTGCCGGATGATGTCGATCGCCTCGACGAGCATCTCCTGGCGGGTGATGACGCCGGGCCAGCCCTCGCCGACGACGTGCTCGTTGAGGCTCTCGCCGCTGCCCAGCCCGAGGGTGAAGCGGCCGTCGGCGAGCAGCTGCAGCGTCGCGGCCTTCTGGGCGATGACGGCGGGGTGGTAGCGGACCGTCGGGCACGTGACATAGGTCATGAGGTCGACCCGCTCGGTGGCGTGCGCCACGGCGCCGAGGACGGACCACGCATACGGCGCATGGCCCTGCTCGGTGAGCCACGGTGAGTAGTGGTCGCTCGAGACCTCGAAGTCGAAGCCTGCCTGCTCGGCGGCCACGGCCCAGCGGACGAGGTCCTTGGGTCCGCTCTGCTCGGTCATCAGCGTGTAGCCGAAGCGCGTCATGGTGGTCCTTCCGGGTGGTGAGTGGTCGGGGGAGCGACGGCGACGGCGACGCACCCCACGTGCGGCGTACCCGATCGCGTCCGGCCTACGTCGACGACGGCGGCACCGCCCCGGAGGTCACCGAGGTATGCCGCGAAGCCCCGAGGGGCGCGCCCGGTCGTACGCGCCGAGGTGCGCACCCGCACCAGTGCGGTTGCCACGATGCGGGCGCCCCGCGCACGCATCCGCTCCACGAGCCGCACGTCCTCGTGCACGGGGAGGGGGTCGAACCCGCCGGCATCGAGGTAGCTCGACAGGCGGAAGGCGAGGTTGGCGCCGTGCACGTGCTCGTGGCCCTCGACGAGATGGTGGCGGTCGTGCCAGAGGGCCAGGACGTCGTCGGTGAGCTCGGCCGGATCGGGCAGGGCGACACCGACGACGACGTCACAGCCCCCCGTCGGGTGCTCCGCGAGGACCAGCTGGTCGAGCAACCACGACGGGGGGACGACAGTGTCGGCATCGGTGTTCGCCACCCAGTGCGCGACGTCGTCGAGGTGGCGCCCGGCCCGCTCGCCCCCGTGGGTGCCCCGCTCCGTCACCTCGCGTATGCCGGCGTGCCGGGCCGCGCCCACCCGCGCCACCACGACTGCCACGGCCGTCACGCCCTCCCGGCGGGCGACGAGCTGTGCCGTCCGGTCGGTGCACGCGTCGAGGACGACGACCACCTCGACGGAGACGTCCGGGCGATGGTGGGTGAGGTGCCGCCGGGCCTGCTCCACCGCGTCGAGGCACCGTTCGATGAGCCGCTCCTCGTTTCGAGCCGGAACGACCACGGTGATGTGGCAGATGCTGTCTGCCCGCCCGGGTGCTCGGATGACGTCGCCGACCCCGGTGAGCCCGCTCGGGCCGGCGCTCTCGAGCTGCCTCACACCGCGCCCTGCCGGTGGTCCGCGGTGTCGCCGAGCAGGTCGAGCAGGAAGTCGGGCTCGCGGTGCTCGGCGACGACGCCCAGGCGGGAGGCGGCTCGCCAGAGCTCGTGCACCCTCGGGCCGTCGAGCGGCCACCCGACGACGGGGTGGCGCCAGTGGCAGAGCACGATGACGCCGTCGTCCGTGAGACTCGCCTCGACCCGGGCGATGAGCCGGCGCAGGCGGTCGGGGCTGAGGAAGTAGCCGACCTCCGACACGACGACGAGGTCGAACTGCCCGTCCGGCCACTCCTCCGGGAGGTGCCCCCGGGCGGTGCGGACGTGGGGCAGCTCCCGCAGACGACGTGCTGCAGACGAGAGTGCCACGGCGCTCTCGTCGACCGCGAGCACCGCGTCACAGCGGGTGGCGAGCCGGGCGGTGAGGGCCCCGATCGAGCACCCCACCTCGAGGGCCTGCCGGAAGCGTCGGCGGGGGAGGGCGGCGAGGGTGAGGTCGCGCTTGCGCTCCTCGTACCAGCTGTCGTCGACCCGCCAGGGATCGGCCGCGTCACCGTGGACCCGGTCGAAGACGGTGTCGACCGCGAATGGCTCCACGATGAAGGTCTCGCGGTCGCGCACGAAGTGCTCGAGCATTCCGGGGTGCAGGAGGGCCTCGTCGCCGGGATCGTCGGAGAGCGGACCGACCTGGCTGCGGTGCACGGAGATCGCGTGCGACTTGCGCGCACGGACGCCGCTGGCAAGGGGGAGCGCCCTGAATCGGGTCCAGGGCGCCTCGTGCGGTGCCGCCCAGTGCCACAGCCAGATCGGGTACTCCACGAGGCGGGCGTCGGTCCGGTGAGCCGCGACCGCGGCCGCGCGGCCGGCTGCCTCGTGGTCGGCGTGCCCGTCGTGGCGCCACGGTGCTGCCAGCACCGTCGTCGGCCCGTGCTCGCCGACCGTGCGCACGATCGCCTCGACGATCGCGTCCTCGTGGGAGCCGAGCTCTCCGTCGGGCAGGCCGACGAGATGCAGGCGGGCTGACGGCGCGAGCAGGGCGAGGGCTGCTCGCGTCTCCTCGACGCGCAGGGTCGCGAGGTCGGCCGGCGTGTGGCTGGGCGAGTCGGGGTGCGACGCCTCACCGGCACTGAGCAGGACGAGGTCGATGCACAGGGCGCCAGCGGCCGCCGTGGCCAGCAGGCCGCCCGCCCCCAGCGTCTCGTCGTCGGGGTGGGCGGCGACGAGGACGAGGCGGGTCGTGCTGGTCCCGTCGACCTCCAGGGTGGGCACGGAGCTCCACTCGGGACGGCCGGCCCACTCGTGCTCGGGCGTGCCCGTGTCGGCGTGATGGAAGGGTGCGAGGGTGTCGCTCACCAGAGCACCTCCCTGTCTGTGTCGTGGTCGAGCAGCTGCCGACCGAGCTGGGCTGCATCACGCTCGGCGTGCTCCTGCCGGACGTAGAGCTGGAGGTCGGCGACGCGCCCGGAGTGCTCCTCCTCGAGCGCCAGCGGTGCCGGCCCGAGCGCGTGGCCCACGCGTTCCAGCACGTCCTCCGCCGTCCCGGCCACGACCCGCCGCACCCGCAGCGCGAGAGCCGACCCGGCCGGACCGGTGGCAGCGCCCGAGTCGACCGCCACGGCTGCGCCGCGCAACACCGACTCGGCGGCGTGCAGCGCGGCGTCGACCGCTCCGAGGTGCATGAGCCCGACCTGGTCGGGCTCTCGTCGGCGCAGCTGCTCGCGCAGCCGGAGGGCGACGCCCACGGCGCCGCCCCACCAGATCGCGGCCACCCCCATGCCGCCCCAGGCAAAGCCCGGGCGTTCGAGATACCAGCCCGGGGGCCCGACGGCGCTCGCCTCGGAGCGCGTGAAGGTCACCGGTCCGCTGGGCACGTCCGGCAGGCCACGGGCCACCCAGGCCGCCTCGTCGACGGCCACGCCGTTCGTGGGGCCGAGGCGGACGGCATACAGCCTGCGGGTGGAGCCGTCGCACCAGGCCGTCACGAGCGCTCGATCGAGCGAGCCGGCGAGGGAGCACCAGGGCTTGCGGCCGTCGAGCACGGGCGTCGGGCCGGACTCGTCCGCGACGAGACGGGCGCCGGGCCCCTCGGCCGCAAAGACGCCCCAGCGTGCCTCGTCATCGCCGTTGGATGAGTCGGTGTCGGCCAGGTGCCCTCCGGCGCGAGCCTCCGACAGGATGGCCACCGCGTCGAGATGCGGCTCCACCGCACGGGCGACGGTGAGGTCGACCGACCCGAGCACGGCGAGCGAGGTCCAGAGCCTCCACGTGTTGCCCGACCCCGGGAGCGGGAACGCGTCAGGGTGCAGCTCGGGAAGGCGCAGCGCCGCGGCCACGTTCCCGCGCGCCCGGGCCGCAGCCTCCGTGAGGGCGACGGACGCCGGGTCCGTCACGGTCACGGCTGGAGCACCACCTTGAGGCAGCCGTCGCTCTTCTCCTGGAACGTGCGGTAGAGGTCGGGCGCGGCCTCGAGGGGTGCGCGGTGGGTTGCGAGCGACTCGAGCCCGAGCACGTCGTCCGGTCCGCTCACGAGGTCGAGCAGGTCGTCGGACCAGCGGCGCACGTGGCACTGGCCCATGCGGACTGTCAGGCCCTTGTCGAAGAGCTCCATCATCGGCATCGGGTCGGCCATGCCGCCGTAGACGCCGCTGATCGAGAGGGTCCCGCCGCGGCGCACGGACGCGATCGCCGTGTGGAGGGCGGAGAGGCGGTCGATGCCGACGTGTTCGATCGCCGTGCGTGCAAGAGGCTTGGGGAGCCGACTGGCAGCCCCGATCACTTTCTCGGACAGCGGATTTTCGTGAGACTCCATGCCGACGGCGTCGATGACGCCATCGGGTCCACGGCCGGCCGTGAGGTCCTTGAGGGCATCGGCGACCTCACCCGCGTCGCGCACGTCGACGACCTCCGCGCCCCAGGAGCGGGCGAGGTCGAGCCGCTCGTCGACGAGGTCGACCGCGATGACGCGGCCGACTCCCCGGTGGAGGGCGCTGCGCACCGCCAGCTGGCCCACCGGTCCGAGGCCGAGCACCGCCAGCGTGTCGTTGCCGTTGACGTCGGCGTACTCGACCGCCTGCCACGCCGTCGGCAGGATGTCGGACAGGTAGAGGAAGCGCTCGTCGGGCAGGTCGCTGTGCAGCTCGATGGGGCCGAAGTCGGCGTGCGGCACCCGGACCCGCTCGGCCTGGCCGCCGGGCACCGAGCCGTAGAGGCTCGTGTAGCCGAAGAGGCTGGCGCCCTTGCCCTGGTCGACGTTCTGGGTCGTCTCGCACTGGGCGAAGAGGCCCCGCTGGCACATCCAGCAGCGTCCGCACGAGATGTTGAAGGGCACGACGACCCGGTCGCCGGGCTGGAGGGTCGCGACGTCCGAGCCGACCTCCTCGACGATGCCCATGAACTCGTGCCCGAGCACGTCGCCCGGCTGGAGGTAGGGGGCCAGGGTGGCGTAGAGGTGCAGGTCCGACCCGCAGATCGCCGTCGAGGTGACGCGCACGACGGCGTCGGTGGTCTGCTCGATGACGGGATCGGGTACCTCGGTCACACGGACGTCCTCGATGCCGTGCCAGGTGAGTGCTCGCATGACCATTGACTACCCCGGCCGGCTCGCACGGAAACCTCACCCCGACACGGAGGAGAACGCCATGATCCGCCCGACCGGACCGTCCAGGGGGCTGGCCCTCGTCATGGGGGCTTCTCGCGGACTCGGACTGCTCATCGCCCGCGAGCTGCTCGACCGGGGTCACGACGTCGTCATGACGGCGCGCGGTGCCGACGAGCTCGATGCGGCTGCCCGTCGCCTGTCCGGACGCGGTCGCCAGGTGCACACCCGTGCCTGCGACGTGCGGGACAGGACCGCCGTCGAGGCTGTCGTCGACGAGGTGGGGCGCACCCTGGGGCCCATCGACGTCCTCGTCACCGTGGCCGGCATCATCGACGTCGGTCCTGCCGAGGCGATGTCGGCCGAGACGTTCGACGACGCGATCGACACGATGACCCGAGGGCCGATCCACGCGGCCCTCGCCGTGCTTCCGGCCATGCGGCTGCGCGGTCGCGGGCGCATCGGCACCGTCACCTCGATCGGCGGCATGGTCTCGCCTCCCCACCTACTGCCTTATGCCACAGCCAAGTTCGGAGCCGTCGGCTTCTCCGACGGGCTCGCAGCCGCCCTGAGCGGCACGGGTGTGACGGCCACCACCGTCGTGCCGGGACTCATGCGCACGGGCTCCCACCAGCGTGCGCGGTTCAGTGGTGACGCGCAGGCCGAGTACTCGTGGTTCGCCCCGGCCGCGTCGCTGCCACTGGTGTCGATGGACGCAGACCGCGCAGCCCGGCGCATCGTCAGTGGAGTCCTGGCCGGTCGTCCCATGGTCGTGCTCACCCCGCTCGCCTGGGTCGGCATCCGCGTGAGAGGACTCGCACCCGCGACCACGACGCGTGTCATGGGCTGGGCAGGTCGGCTCCTGCCGGGCCGGCCGTCTCGGGGTGGCCGACACGGGGTCGAGGGTCGCGACGCCGCGCGCGCCGTCAGCGGGATCATCCGTCGGCTCACGACGTTGGGAGACAAGGCAGCTCGGCGCAACAACGAGGTTCCAGAGGTCCCGGACCCGGGGCTCGCACGCGAGTAGACTCCGAAGCGCAGTGCACTGACAGGTTCCACTCGACGCTCTGGAGCCGATCGCCATCGAGGGCAGTCGTCCCCCGCCGGAGTTCGGGTGCGGGGCGAATCGATGAAGGAGGCGCCATGGGCGACCAGGTCGGACTCTTCGTGCTCCTCGGCGTCATCGTCGTGCTGGCGGGTGGTTTCGCGATCTTCCTGGGCATGCGTGGCCAGGGCGACAACGACACCCTCAACACCCACGAGGACCAGACGCTCCAGCAGCGCGAGGACCACCCTGAAGGTGCGGAGCGCTCACACCTCGTGGGCAACCCACCCATCGACACCATCACGACCGATGGCTGGGGCGCGGCCCGACCGGGCGAGGGAGCCGAGCCGGACGAGCTCCCGGAGGACGTCCACCCCGACAAGCACGACAGCGACCGCCGCCACGGCCGCCACTGACGTCGTCACCGCAGCCGCCACACCGTCGTCGACCGGAGGGTCTCGCCTGCCTCGAGCACCGTCGACGGGAAGTCAGCGTGGTGTGGCGCATCGGGAAAGCCCTGTGTTTCCAAGGCGATTCCCGACCGGGGGCCGTATGCCGTGCCCGACGTCCCGATGACCGTGCCGTCGAAGTGCGCCCCGGTGTAGACCTGAACGCCGGGTTGGTCGCTCTCGATGTCGAGGGTGCGCCCGGACCGCCCACGCAGCGTGGCCACGTGCCGCAGCCCCTCGCCGTCGACGACGAAGTTGTGATCGAGGCCCTGACCGTGGTCGAGCTGCTCGTCGCGGTGCGCGAGCGCCTCGCCGATGCGGCGGGGCGCTCTGAAGTCGAACGGCGTGCCGTCGACCGCCCGCCGCTCCCCGGTGGGGATGAGCAGAGTGTCGGTGGGGGTGAAGCGACCTGATGAGAGGGTCAGCTCGTGGTCGTCGACGGGCCCGCTGCCCTCGCCGTCGAGGTTGAAGTAGCTGTGGTTCGTGAGGTTGACGAGCGTCTCGCGGTCGGTGGTCGCGGTGTAGTCGATGCGCACCTCGCCCGGGGCGACGGCATACGTGACGGTGACATCGAGCGCGCCCGGGAAGCCCTGGTCGCCGTCCGGGCTGTGCAGCCCGAAGCGCACGCTTGTCGCGCTCTGGTCGACGACACTCCACGGCCGGTGGTCGAAGCCGTCGACGCCCCCGTGCAGGGTAGTCGTGCCCTCGTTGGCGGTGAGCCGGTGCGTCGTGCCACCGAGCTCGAAGCTCGCCCCGGCGATGCGGTTGCCGAACCGGCCGATCGTCGCTCCGAGGTAGCCGCCGGCCGTGACGTAGGTGCGGGTGTCGGCGTGGCCGAGCACGACGCCGACCGGTCGCCCGTCGGCACCGGGCACCTCGAGCCGGCGCACGGCGGCCCCGGCCGTCAGCACCTCGAGGAAGATCCCTTCGGCCCGCAGCTCGATGGACGTGGGCGGGACGACGTCGGCAGACACAGGCAGCTCCTGCAGGGGGTGGTGACCGGGGCGGTGACGGGGCAAGTCTGCCCCTCCCGCGACGGACCACGGGCCACGTCATCCAGCAGGTGATCCACGAGATGATCCGCACCGGCTCCGTCGGCCTGCTGAGCCTAGGGTGGACCGACCCCGAGCTGGACCAGCCCACCCCTCGGCGAGGTGGGTCGTCACCGGAGACGAGGAGAACGAGAAGCCATGACGCAGGTCGAGACCAACTGGGCGGGCAACCACACCTATCGCGCCCGGGTCGAGCGGGTGCAGTCGCTCGAGCAGGTGCAGCAGGTCGTCGCCGCATCACCGCGGGTGCGAGCGCTGGGCTCGCGGCACAGCTTCACCGACCTCACCGACACGACCGACGAAACCGGAGCCGGAGGCGTGCTCGTCTCGCTGGCCGACCTTCCCACCACCGTGGAGGTCGACGCCGGCACCCGCACGGCGCGCGTGACGGGGCGGGCGGCATACGGCGAGGTCGCGACCCGGCTGCAGGCGGAGGGCTGGGCCCTCGCCAACCTCGCATCGCTCCCGCACATCTCGGTCGCTGGCGCGGTCGCGACGGGCACGCACGGCTCTGGAGTCGAGAACGGCTCTCTCGCAACGGCCGTCGCTGCACTCGAGGTCGTCGGACCGGACGGCGAGATCCGCCGGGTCGCGCGCGGCGACGCCGACTTCGAGGGGAGCGTCGTCGCCCTCGGTGCGCTCGGGGTCGTCACCGCGGTGACGCTCGACATCGAGCCGACCTACGACGTGCGCCAGGACGTCTTCACCGATCTCGGCTGGCAGTCCCTCGCGGAGCACGTCGACACGATCACGAGCAGTGCCTACAGCGTCAGCCTCTTCACCCGCTGGACCGACGCCGGCATCGACCAGGTGTGGCTCAAGAGCCGGGTCGGCGACGGGGCGACCGAGCCGCCGCGCGAGCTCTTCGGAGCCCTCGCCGCGACCTCGACGATGCACATGCTCGAGGGCGGCGAGACGGCGGCGGTGACGCAGCAGGGTGGCGTGCCGGGGGCGTGGCTCGACCGGTTGCCGCACTTCCGCATGGACTTCACCCCGAGCCGTGGCGAGGAGCTGCAGAGCGAGTACCTCCTGCCGCGCGAGCACACGCTCGAGGCCGTCACGCGGCTGCGCGCGCTCGCCGAGGTCATGGCGCCGGTGCTCATGGTGACCGAGCTGCGCACCGTCGCCGCCGACTCCCACTGGCTCAGCAGCTCCTACGGCCACGACGTCGTCGGCGTGCACTTCACGTGGGTGCGCGACGTGGAGCGGGTGTATGCCGTGCTCCCCCTCATCGAGGACGCGCTCCTGCCGCTCGGGGCCCGACCGCACTGGGGCAAGTGCTTCGTCGCGGGTGCGGCGCAGCTCGAGCCGCTCTACCCCCGGATCGGCGACTTCCGCGACCTGCGCCGGCGGGTCGACCCCGAGGTCAAGTTCGGCAACGCCTTCCTGGACCGCGTCATCGGCTGAGCTCCCGGCGGGCGTTCCGTGCTCAGGGCTCGGCGTCAGACCTCCGTCGTCAGGGTCTCGGCGTCCAGGTCGCCACGGCGCCGGCCGAGGTGAGGGCGTCGAGCACGGCCCCGGCGATGATGGCGTGCCCCTTGGCATTGGGGTGGTCGCCGTCGTCGAGGAGGGCCGAGGTGGGGTCGAGCGAGCCGTCGCCCTTGAGGGGGGTGTAGGCGTCGACGTAGATCGCCTGCAGGCTGCTCGCGACCCCGGCGATCGTCGTGTTGACCGCGCGTGTGAGGGCGTCGCTCCCGGCGACGAAGGACTTGCCCCGGGCCTGGCCGACTGCGCCGTCGACCGTCACGTTCCAGTAGCCCACGACGGCGATCCTCACCTGCGCGTTGCGGTCCGCCGCACGGATGTCGGACACGATGTGCGAGAGGCCGGTTCGCAGGTCGCTCATCGTGGAGCTCCAGCAGGAGGACGTGGCGGCGGGCAGGCACGCCGGGTCGTCGACGCGGTCGAGGTCGAAGTCGTTGGCACCGACCTCGATGATGACGAGGTCGGCGCTGGACAGGTGTCGCGACGTCGACGGCGAGCCGAGGTCCTCCTCCACGTCGGAGGTCGTCCAGCCGCCGGTGGCGTCGTTGTGCACCGTCACCGGACGACCGGTCTCGCGCTGGAGCGAGGCGCCGAGCCGCTCGACGTAGCCCGTGCAGTCGCACGAAGCGGCCGACGGCACGGAGTCGCCCAGGGCCACGACGGTCAGTGGGTCGCCGGGGGCAGGGCCGCTGCGAGTGGTCGGGGCGGCCGTGGGCGACGAGGGTGTGGTGGGCGAGGGAGAGGTCCTCGCAGACGGCGAGGCGCGTGCACTCGTCGCGGACGGCATACCGGAGGCAGGAGAGGACGTGAGGGCTCCCAGGTGGCCGCCGCCCAGGGCCCAGCCGACGAGCAGGAGCACGGCGACACCGCCCGCCACGGCGAGGAGGCGCCGTGGCCGAGCGCCGCCCTCAGCCATGGAAGCCGGGCATCGTCTGTGCGAGCCAGAGGAACGATGCAGGGACGAACGACTCCCACACCGAGTCGCGGTGGCCACCGTGGGCCAGCACGGTCGCGGTCACGTCGAGGGGCGGCCTCGCGACGCTGAGGAACTTCGACGTCGTCGGGTAGGAGAGGCTGTCCTCGCGCGAGGTGAGGATCCACATGGCGAGAGCGGGTGGAGCGGTGTGCGCCATGTTGACGAGGTCGTAGCCGCCGAGGGTGGCGCTGGTCAGCGGGTCGTAGCGGGAGCTGAAGTCGGGCCGGAAGTAGCCCTGCATCCCGATGGACGCGCCGAAGACGTCCGGGTGGCGCATCGACAGGGAGGCGGCGCACCACGCGCCGTAGGAGTAGCCCCAGGTCGCCCACGAGGTGCGGACCCGCTGCACGTGGAAGTGCTTCGCGGTCCAGGCCGGGATGTCGTGGGCGAGCCACGTGTCGGTCTGCGGCTGGCCCGGGCCGCCGTTGACGCACTCCGTGTCGAGGCCCGCAGGCGTGTCGATGCGCGGGATGACGACGATCGAGGGCGCCATCTTGTGCTCTGCCGTCAGGGTGTCGATGGTCGAGAGCATGTTGAGCCGGACGAAGCCCATCGGCCCGCTGGGGAAGCCGTGCAGTCCGACGATGACGGGGTAGGCGTGGGTCGACCTGGGGTTGTAGCCGACCGGCAGGTAGACGAGCACCTGGCCCTGGGCGTTGGCGCGCTGGTCGACGACGCCGTAGCTCTGCAGCCGGGCCCCGGGCCGCGGCAGGGGCGGCAGCGTGACGGGCGTCGCCGGGAGGTGGGTGAGGCCCGTCCCCGCCACCTTCGCCACGACGACGTCGTGGCTCGTGCCGCCGTGGTGCGTCTGCACCGAGGCAGCCCGCGAGCCGAGCAGGTCGGCCCAGCTCGAGTAGAAGAGGTACTGGTCGTTGAGGGCCGCGCCGCAGAGCGCCACGACGAGGACGTTGAGCAGGAGCACCTGGACGCCCCGGGTCGCGGCCCGTGCGTAGCGGTTGCCCCAGTGCGGCCAGCCGATGACGAGCAGCACGAAGACGACGAGGCCGAGCCCGCCGAGCAGGAGGATGAGGCTCGAGTCGGTCAGCTCCACGTGCCGGCCTCCGTCAGGTCGGTGCGGCCGGCGGCCGGGCGCACGAAGGGGAAGGTGAGGACCGACCGGATGGCGGTGTTGGTGAGCAGCATGATGAGCCGGTCGATCCCGAGGCCCAGGCCACCGCTCGGCGGCATCCCCAGCTCGAGGGCGAGGAGGAAGTCCTCGTCGACCTCCATCGCCTCCACGTCGCCGGCAGCAGCCTTGAGCGACTGCTCCGTGAGTCGCGCGCGCTGGTCCACGGGGTCGGTCAGCTCGCTGTATGCCGTGCCGATCTCCAGGCCGGCGATGACGAGGTCCCAGCGCTCCACGAGCCCCGGCCGCGAGCGGTGGGGATGCGTGAGCGGTGAGGTCTCGACGGGGAAGTCGGTGTAGAACGTCGGATGCATCGTCGCCGGCTCGACGAGCTCGGCGTAGAGCGCCTCGATGACGGCCCCGGCCCCCATCTCGGGCCGCAGCGCGACGTCGTGGGTCTGCGCGAGGCCGATGAGCACGTCCATGTCGGTGTCGAGGTCGACCCGGCGACCCACGGCCTCGGAGACCGCCTCGAGCACCGGCACCACCGGCCACTCTCCGCTGATGTCGACGAGCTCGGCGCCCTGGGTACCGGTGCGCGCCGTGTCGCGGGTGGGAAGCGGCATGACCTCGGCCCCGTGCGCCTGGCGAGCGGCCTGCCGCACGATCCGCTCGGCGAGGAGGCGCATCGACGTGTAGTCGCCGTGGGGCTGGTAGACCTCGAGCGAGGTGAACTCGGGGTTGTGCGTGGCGTCGGCGCCCTCGTTGCGGAAGTTGCGCCCGAGCTCGAAGATCGGGCCCATCCCGGCGACGAGGAGGCGCTTGAGGTAGAGCTCCGGCGCGATGCGCAGCGACAGGTCGAGGCCGTAGGCGTTGATGTACGTGCGGAACGGCCGGGCGGTGGCGCCGCCGTGCACGGTGTGCAGCATCGGCGTCTCGACCTCGAGGTAGCCCTCGTCGCCGAGCAGCCGCCGGATGGAGGCCACGACCTCGGACCGGGTGCGCAGCAGGGCGATCCCGGACGGGTGCACGAGCAGTTCGGTCGAGCGCTGCCGGGCGCGCAGGGCCGGGTCGCGCAGGGCACCGAAGGGGATCGGGTGGAGGGACTTCGCCTCCATCCGCCAGGCCCGCACGACGAGGCTGGGGGTGCCGGTGCGCGACGCGCCGGTGACCGCCTCGACCCGGATGAGGTCGCCGGAGTCGACGGTGCTCGTGAAGGCGTCGAGCCGGGCTCGGGTGACGACCGCCGCGTCGAGGAGCAGCTGGACGGCGGCGGCACCGTCGACGAGCGTCGCGAAGACGACGGAACCGTGGTCGCGGACGTCACGCACCCTGCCGACGACGTCGAGGGGGGTGGGCCGGCGCCATGCCTCTGGCGGGAGCGCTCCGATGGACGTCGACGGCTGGCCGGCGCCGACCGGGTAGCCGTCGTAGCCGTCCTGGCGCAGCCGCTCCAGGGTGCCGAGGCGGTGGCGGAACTGCTCGGAGCGCCGCGGCTCCAGCGACTGGGCATCGGCGGCCGCCTCGTCGATGCGCGCGGCCTCGCGCAGCTGGGCCTCGTCGAGCGCGCCCGTCGTCGTGCGGCGGTGCGGCCACGGGATGAAGCCCTCGGCGGCTCCGGCCGCGAGCACGACCTGGGGCAGGGCGACGGTGTCGTCGTGGCAGAGGAAGCGTGGCGACCACTGTGGCTCGTACTTCTGGGTGGCGCGGTGAAGTCGCTCCAGCTGCCAGAAGCGGTCGAAGAGCCCGAGCACCGAGGCGTTGAGGCGGGTGAGGGGGCGCGAGCCCAGCCGGCTCGCGTCCTCGAAGACCCCCCGGAAGAGGCAGAAGTTGAGCGACGCCCGGGAGATCCCGAGGGAGCGGGCGCGAGCCATCAGCTCGCTGACCATGAGCTCCGTGACGCCGCTCGGTGCGTCGGGCGACCGGCGCATGAGGTCGAGGGAGAGACCGCCTCGCCCCCAGGGCACGAAGGAGAGCAGGCCGACGAGCTCGCCGTCGCCGTCTCGTGCGGTGACGTGCACGATGCGGCCGTCGGCGGGGTCGTCGCTGCGGCCCAGCGCCATCGAGAACCCGCGCTCCACCTCGCCGGCGCGCCAGGCGTCCGCGTGCCGGCTCAGGCTGTGCAGCTCGGGTGCGGCGATGTCGTCCTGTCGGCGCACCTGGACGGTGAGGCCGGCCCGGGCCGCCCGTTTGACGGCGTGCCGCACGTCGGACATCGAGGTGCGGCGCAGGTCGTAGCGGGCGGGGTCGAGGATCGCCTCGTCGCCCATGAGCAGCACCTGCATGCCGGCCGCCGCATAGCTGCGAGCGGCCCGCTCGCTGGCGCCGAGGGCGGCCGGCACCCAGCCGAACTCCCGGGCCTCGGCCCGCCACGCGGCGATCGCGCCTGCCCAGGAGTCCGGGTCTCCGATCGGGTCGGCCGAGGCCAGTGAGACGCCGCCGATGACCCGGTAGGTCACCGCGGCCCTGCCGTCTGCAGAGAAGACCGACGACTTGTCGCGCCGGGTCGCGAAGTAGCCGAGGGAGTCGTCCGCGCCGTGGGCCGAGAGGAGGCGGCGCAGCGACAGCTCGCGGTCGGGGGACCAGCGGCTGCGGGGCCGGGCCGAGGCGACGAAGAGGAGCAGCGCGCCGAGGATGGTCAGCGTGGCGAGCACGGCGACGACGTCGATGACCCAGGGCGGGATGAGGCCGAGGGAGCGGCGGCTCACCCCGCCCAGGGCGGCGAGGACGGTGGCGACGACGGCGCGCACCTGTGATCGCGGGGCGCCGACGGCACCGATGAGCAGCCAGGCGACACCCAGGGTGGCGACGCTGCCCACCGCGAGCGCCGCGAGCGTCGGCCACCACGAGCCGCGCTGGAGCCTGCCCGTGAACTCGTCTCGGGTGCGGTGGAGCCACCACAGCGCGGCGACGGCGACGAGCGCCGCAGCGACGTCGAGGCCGCGGCCGAGCGAGCCGCGACTCTCCCACATCTCGTCGAGCGGGAGCTGAGAGCGCAGCAGCTCGACGGTGCCCAGGGCGAGGCCGAGCACCTGGAAGGCTGCGACGAGCCAGAGTCCGATCCGCTTGCGCCCCAACAGTGCGCGCGTGGTGATGCCGAGGAGGACGACGGAGACCACCGTGGGCGCGACCGGCACGTTGAGCAGCCCGAAGAACTCCTCGACCGCCGTCGGATGCGGTCTGTGCCGCCCCACGAGGGCGAGCACGAGAGCGACGACGGTGGCGACGGCATACGTGCCGGTGAGGATGCGGGCTGAGCGGTGCGGCGCGTGCGCGACCCGGCGAGGACGGACCATGGTCCGACGATGGACCCGTCGTCTGAGAGATTTCTGCGGGCCTGCTCGGAGGCGACTGGACCTTCGCTGAGCCGCGGAGGCCGGGTCAGAAGTCGCCGGCGTCGCGGCGCAGGCGAGTCAGGATCTCCACGAGGGAGTCGACGTCCGAGCTCGAGAGGTCGGGCTGCTCGAAGACCTCGGCGTTGAGCGCCTTGGTGGCCCGCTCGGCGAGCTCCCGGCCCGAGGGAGTGAGTGCGACGAGCATCGCCCGCCGGTCCTCGGGGTGCGTGGAACGGGTCACGAGCCCGGCGTCCTCGAGGCGGTCGACGGCGTTGGTGACGCTCGTGGGGTGCACCTGCAGGCGGCTGCCGATGACCTTCATCGGCAGCGACCCGCGCTTGCTGAACCACAGCAGCATGAGGACCTCGTAGCGCGCGAACGTCACCCCGAGCGGTCTCAGGGTCGCCTCGACGCGGGCGAGCACGATCTGGTGGGCCCGCATGAGCGACGTCACGGCGGCCATGCCGTCGGCGGCGGCGTGCCAGCCCTGCTCCACCCACTGCTGCCGGGCGCGGGCGATGGGGTCGAAACCGAGCCCGGGGCCCGTCAAGGGCCGCGGGCCCGTCGTCTCGGCGCTCATGCCGTCATCGTAGCCACGCGACGCGTTGACGTCCATTAGTAGGAAGTCCTACTATTTTTCCATGTCCGACGCAGCGAAGCGCGATCTCCACCAGCCGTCACACCACGTCCGGCTCGTCACGGCCAGCAGCCTCTTCGACGGCCACGACGCGTCGATCAACATCATGCGGCGCATCATGCAGTCGCAGGGCGCCGAGGTGATCCACCTCGGGCACAACCGCTCGGTCCAGGAGGTCATCGACGCCGCCATCGAGGAGGACGTGCAGGGCGTCGCGGTCAGCTCCTACCAGGGCGGGCACGTCGAGTACTTCGAGTACCTCGTGCAGCTGCTCAAGGAGAACGGCGCCGGCCACATCCGCGTCGTCGGCGGCGGTGGCGGCGTCATCGTGCCCGAGGAGATCGCGCGGCTGCGTGAGTCGGGGGTGACGATCTTCAGCCCCGAGGACGGCCAGCGCCTCGGCCTCACGGGGATGATCAACACCGTCGTGGCCGACTGCGACTTCGACCTCTGGCAGACCGGCGCCCCCTCGCTCGAGGCCGTGCTGGCCGGTGACCGCGCCGCCGTCGCCCGGGCCGTGACCGGTGCGCAGGAGGGTCGCCTCGACGACACCACCCTGGCTGGCATCCGCGAGGCGGCCGGCCGGCGGCGCGTGCCGGTGCTCGGCATCACCGGCACCGGCGGCTCCGGCAAGTCGAGCCTCACCGACGAGCTGATCCGCCGGCTGCGTCTCGACCAGCAGGACAAGCTCCGTGTCGCCGTCCTCGCCGTCGACCCGACGCGCAGCCGTGGCGGTGGCGCCCTGCTCGGTGACCGCATCCGCATGAGCTCGCTCGACGGCGACCGTGTCTTCTTCCGCAGCCTCGCCACCCGCGGGGGCTCGCAGGTGCCGACGCACCTCGACGACGTCGTCGACGTCGTGCGCGCGGCCGGCTTCGACCTCGTCATCCTCGAGACGCCGGGCATCGGCCAGGGTGACGCCGCCGTCGTCGACTTCGCCGACGTGTCGCTCTACGTCATGACGCCGGAGTTCGGTGCGAGCAGCCAGCTCGAGAAGATCGACATGCTCGACCGCGCCGACGTCGTGGCCATCAACAAGTTCGAGCGTCGTGGCGCCGAGGACGCCCTGCGCGACGTCGGCCGCCAGATGGTGCGCAACCGCGAGGCCTTCGGCAAGGGGCCCGCCGACATGCCCGTCTACGGCACGTCCGCTGCCACCTTCAACGACGACGGCGTCACCGCGCTCTACCAGGAGCTGCGAACCCTGTTGTCCGACAAGGGCATGGCGATCGCGGAGGGCGTCCTGCCCACGGTCGCGACGAAGCATTCGACGCGCATCGCGACCGTCGTGCCCGCGGCCCGCGTGCGCTACCTCGCGGAGATCAGTGACACGGTCCGGGGCTACCACGAGGCCACCGAGCGGTATGCCGCCGCGGCCAGCCGGGTGCAGCGCCTCGAGTCCGTGCGCGGCGAGCTCGCCGGCGCTGCTGCATCCGATGACGTCGACAGCGCCGAGAGCGCGGTCCGCGCCGTGGAGGCCCTGCTCGACGACGCACGCACCGACGTGCCCGCCGAGGTCGCCGGTGCCCTCGCCGCCTGGCCCTCCATCGTCGAGTCCTACTCCGGTGACGAGCAGGTCGTCAGCATCCGTGGCAAGGAGATCCGCAACGCTCTGACGCGAGAGTCGTTGTCGGGCAACAAGATCCCTCGGGTGTCGCTGCCCCGCTACCGCGACCACGGCGAGCTCGTCAGCTTCCTGCGCCGTGAGAACCTCCCCGGCTACTTCCCGTACACGGCAGGGGTCTTCCCGTTCAAGCGGGAAGGGGAGGACCCGGCCCGCATGTTCGCGGGTGAGGGCGACCCGTTCCGCACCAACCGACGCTTCAAGCTGCTCTCCGAGGGCCAGCCCGCGACGCGCCTGTCGACCGCCTTCGACTCGGTCACCCTCTACGGCCGAGACCCCGACCCGCGCCCCGACGTCTACGGCAAGGTCGGCACCTCGGGGGTCTCCGTCGCCACGCTCGACGACATGAAGGTGCTCTACGGCGGCTTCGACCTCGTCTCGCCGACGACGAGCGTCTCGATGACGATCAACGGTCCGGCCCCGACGATCCTCGCCTTCTTCCTCAACACCGCCATCGACCAGCAGGTCGACGCCTTCACGGCGCGGGAGGGGCGCGCACCGAGCGACGCCGAGCGGGCCGACCTCACGGCATACGCCCTCGCCAACGTGCGGGGCACGGTCCAGGCCGACATCCTCAAGGAGGACCAGGGCCAGAACACCTGCATCTTCAGCACAGAGTTCAGCCTCAAGATGATGGCGGACATCCAGGAGTGGTTCATCGAGCACCAGGTCCGCAACTTCTACTCGGTGTCGATCTCGGGCTACCACATCGCCGAGGCCGGGGCGAACCCCATCAGCCAGCTCGCCTTCACGCTCGCCAACGGCTTCACCTACGTCGAGAGCTACCTCGCCCGCGGCATGGCGGTCGACGACTTCGCGCCGAACCTGTCGTTCTTCTTCAGCAACGGCATGGACCCCGAGTACTCCGTCCTGGGCCGGGTCGCCCGCCGCATCTGGGCGGTCGCGATGAAGGAGAAGTACGGCGCCAACGAGCGCTCGCAGAAGCTGAAGTACCACGTGCAGACGTCCGGCCGTTCGCTGCATGCGCAGGAGATGGACTTCAACGACATCCGCACGACCCTGCAGGCGCTCATCGCGATCTACGACAACGCGAACTCGTTGCACACCAACGCTTTCGACGAGGCCGTGACGACCCCGTCGGAGGAGTCGGTGCGTCGTGCCCTCGCGATCCAGCTCATCATCAACCGCGAGTGGGGGCTCGCGATGAACGAGAACCCGCTCCAGGGCTCCTTCGTCATCGACGAGCTGACCGACCTCGTCGAGGCGGCCGTGCTCAAGGAGTTCGACCGCATCACCGAGCGCGGCGGTGTGCTCGGGGCGATGGAGACGGGCTACCAGCGCGGCCGCATCCAGGACGAGTCGATGCTCTACGAGCACCGCAAGCACGACGGCAGCCTCCCGATCATCGGCGTCAACACCTTCCGCAACCCGCACGAGGGCGAGGTGCCCCGCACGGTGGTGCTCGCCCGCGGCACCGAGGAGGAGAAGCGGGGCCAGCTCTCGCGGGTCCGCGCCTTCCGGGCCGAGCACGAGGTCGAGGCGGCGGCCGCCCTCGAGGAGCTCAAGGCGGTCGCGATCGAGGGCGGCAACGTCTTCGACGTCCTCATGCGGGCGGCGCGGGTGTGCTCGCTCCAGCAGATCACCGAGGCCTTCTTCGAGGTCGGCGGCCAGTACCGCCGCAACGTCTGAGACCACCCCGCGTGGTTCGATGTACCTGCGCGGCCTCAGGCTCGCGCAGATGCATCGACCGGGAGGTTGGCGGGGTGTGGTGTGGGGAGGTGCGCGGTGCTGACCGATGACCTGGGGTATGCCGTCCGGTCGGCCACGTCGCCGACGCGCGTCGTGTCGTTGGTCCCGTCGATCACCGAGGCCCTGGCGGCGACGTGCCCCGAGCGGCTCGTGGGTGCGACGGACTGGTGCACCCACCCGAGCGACCTCGCGGTGCACCGGGTCCGCGGCACGAAGAACCCCGACCTCAAGGCCATCGCGGCCCTGGAGCCCGACCTCGTCGTGGCCAACAAGGAGGAGAACCGCGAGCTCGACGTGCAGCGGTTGCGGGCGAGCGGCATACCGGTCTGGGTGACGGACATCGAGACGGTGCCCGGGGCGCTCGACTCGCTCGAGCGGCTCTTCACGAAGGCACTCGGGGTGCCCGTGCCTGCCTGGCCCGACGAGGCCCGGGCGGAGTGGGACACTCCGGCGCCCGACCCGACCCTCGAGGTCGCCGTGGCCATCTGGCGCGATCCGTGGATGGCCGTCGGCCGCAACACCTTCACGGGCGACGTCGTCTCGCGGCTGGGCTGCCGCAACGTCCTCGGCGGCCATGCCGACCGCTACCCCCACGTCGAGCTCGCCGACCTCGACCGCGATGGCGTCGTCGTCCTGCTGCCGGACGAGCCGTACGTCTTCACGGCCGATGACGGTCCGGAGGCGTTCTCGCGCGCCCGCACGGCCCTCGTCAGCGGTCGCCTGCTGACGTGGTACGGCCCGTCACTCGTCGGCGCCCGGGCGGCCCTGACCCAGGCCGTCCTGCCCTGACGCGTCAGGACGGCCCGGCCAGTCGTCGGGGCGGTCAGTCCTCGGGGACGGCGAGGCCGGCGAGCATGAGCCGTCGGGCGAGGTCGACGCCGACCATGTCGGCGCGCAGCACGCCGCCGTCGACGAGCGCCACGACGGTGCCGACGTCTCGCGCCTCGACCTCGAAGGCCGGGAGGCGGCTCGTCAGCACGGCGTGCCCGTCGTCGAGCGGCACGAGTCGGGCGTCGACGTACGGACGCAGCCTGAGGCAGGTCTCGCCGGTCAGCGCCTCGGCAGCAGCGAGCTGGGCGAGCGGGCCGAGGGGAGAGGGTCGCTGGGCCGCGCGGACCTTCGTCTCGAGCGCGTCGGTGACCGAGTCGGGCTCGACCTCCTGCAGGGCGCGGATGAGGGCCTCGCGCACGAGCTCGATGTCGGTGGCGAGAGCGCCGTGGCCGAAGCCCTCCGGCGACGGGGTCAGCGAGGCCCTCACCTGCTCGTCGCGGCTGACCGCCGCGAGCGCCGAGGTCACGAGGGCGTCGGCGAGGTGCCGACGCGTCCACACGTGGATCCCGAGGGTCAGGTGCGTGCTGACGCCGCCCAGCGCCGTGGCGGAGTGCACCCACCCGCGCGGCAGGTAGAGCACATCGCCCGGTCGGAGCGTGAACTCGAAGGCCGGCTCGGCGGCACTCGCCTGAGCCACCTCGGCGCGGTGGTCGGTCCACGGCTCGTCACGAAGCGGGGCGGGGTGCACGGGCGGCCTGAGGCGCCACCGCTTCTCGCCGCCGACCTGCAGCACGAAGACGTCGTGGACGTCGTAGTGGTCGCTGAAGCCCGTGCTCTGGCGCGGCGTGACGTAGGCGTTGGCCTGCACCGGGTGGCCGAGCTCGTCGGCCAGCTGCTGGGTGAAGTCGATGAGGGGGCCCCAGGTGCGGTGCAGGCCCTGGAGGACGATCGTCGCGCCCGCGGCGAAGAGGCGCAGCAGCTTGTCGTCGCTCACCTGGTCGGCGACCGTGGCCCCGACGCCACCACCTTGGGTGAACTCGCGGTCGCCGAGGGTCTGTCCGTCGCGCGCGACGCGCAGGAAGGGCGCCCGCAGGCCCCGTCGTGAGACGAGCTCGTCGACCGCGCTCTCACCGAAGAGCTCCGACAGTCCCCCGGGTAGGTCGGCGGCGCGCGTGACGAGGGGGGAGCGGGCCCAGGTGTCAGCCGCGAACTCCGCGGCGTCGACGGGCACGAGCCGCTGCAGCGCCGGGCGCCCACGCAGCTGCGTGGGCACCCGGCTCGTCGTGCCAGCGGTCATCAGATCGAGGTGGTCGGGTCCGCTCCGGCCCCGCCGTCCGCGCCACCGTCGTGCGAGGAGGTGTCGGCTCCGCCGTCGGCGGGCCCCTCCGTGCCGGCGCCACCGTCGGCGCCACCGTCGTGCGAGGAGGTGTCGGCTCCGCCGTCGGCGGGCCCCTCCGTGTCGGCGCCGCCATCGGCGCCACCGTCGTGCGACGACGTGTCGGCTCCGCCGTCGGCAGGGCCCTCGGTCGTCGGGTCATCGCTCATGGGGTCCAGCGGGCTGTCGCTCATGGCATCTCCTCCACAGGGTTCGGCGCGGCGCCGGACGACGCCGTCGAGGGTCTCCTACCCGCTCGGGGCACCACTGGCACACCCCGCTGCCGCGTGTTGTGATCGCCTCCATGGCGATCACGAAGGGCGACACCGTCCGATGGAACACCTCGCAGGGCCGCACCACCGGCACAGCGGTCGAGAAGCGCGTCTCGGAGTTCACCTTCGAGGGCAGAAGTTCAACGCCTCGAAGGACGAGCCCTACTGGATCGTCGAGTCGAGCAAGACGGGCGCCAGGGCGGCGCACAAGGAGTCGGCGCTCGACGCTGACTGACTGACTGACTGACGCCGCCCGCCACCTCACCCGCCGACTCAGGTGAGGTGGTCGAAGTCCCCGCGTGTCCACGCCGCGTGCCGGTCGGCGGACCTGCGCAACACGCCCTTGGCGTCGGAGGGCACGACCGCGCCGAAGTTGTTGTAGAGCCGGTCGAAGTGAAGCCCTTCGAGCTGGGTGGTGATCCGCTGGACCACGTTGCCCGACAAGGGGATCCGGTTGGGGTAGCTGCGCATGAAGCTCACGGAGCGGCGGTCGGGGTTGGGGAACACGGCGTCACCGGCGAGCAGCACTCCTGCCCCTGCCGCCCCGGCCGCCCACTCGACGACGGCCTGGCCGCGGAAGTGCCCCCCGACCCGGTGCAGCGTGAGACCTGGTGCGACCTCGCGACGCTCGTCGTAGAGCTCGACCAGCGGGCTCGGCCGTCGGACCCACTCCCGGTCGCGCTCCGCGACGAGCACCGGCACGTCACCCAGGGCGTGCGCCCACTCGGTCTGCACGCCGTACATGTGCGGGTGGCTCGCAGCCACGGCCAGCGTCGGACCGAGCGAGCGCACGAGCTCGAGGGCGGCGTCGTCGATGTAGCCGACGCAGTCGAAGAGCAGGCTGCCCTCGGTCGTGCGCACGACCATCGTCTGCTGCCCGATGCCGACGGCGGGGTCGGCGCGCAGCCCCCACAGGTCGGGCTCCACCTCGGTCGCCACGATGCGGGTGCCGCGCTCTCGCAGCTCCGCGAGGGTGGTCCAGCGCTGGCCGTCGGCCGGGACCCACTGGCGCTCGTCCTCGCAGACGGGGCAGGCCGCGGGCGGCTGCGGCAGGTCTGCCGTCTCGACGGCGCACGTCTCGCAGATCCAGATCACGGCACCACTGTGGCCCGTCGACCCGGGTCTGCACCACCCCGCCACCCGCGTGGGTGCGGGAGGATGCAGGGGTGATCCTCCACCTGCGCGCCGCCGTCGAGCAGCTGTATGCCGCGATGCCGGGTGAGTTCACGACGCTGCGCACCCAGCTCGTGAGGCAGGCGCGCGACGCCGGCGACGCAGCGCTCGCCAAGGAGATCACCGCCCTACGCAAGCCGACCGTCGCGGCGTGGGCACTCAACCACTTCGTCCGCGAGCACGGCGAGGAGCTCGCCGACTTCAGGGCGTTCGCCGAGCTGCTCCGCGAGGCCCAGCGCTCCCTCGACGCCGACCAGCTGCGCGTGCTCGGGCGGGAGCGAGCGCGGCGCGTCGACGCCGTTGCCGAGCGCGTCGCCGCCGAGGCGGCCGCTGCGGGCCAGCGGCTCGGTGCCGGAGTCGCCCAGGAGGTGCGCGACACGCTCACCGCGCTCGTCGCCGACGAGAGTGCCGAGGCATCGATCCTCACCGGTGCCCTCGTGCGCGCCCTGTCCTACTCCGGCTTCGGGTCGGTCGACATCGACGACGTCGTGGCCGTCGACACGGGGCTCGTCGGGGGCGCCGCGGGGGCGCGGCCCGCGCTCGAGGTGCTGCAGGGCGGAGGGGAGGGCGGCGAGGCGGCTGCCGCCGTCGACCTCGAGGAGCGACGCCGCGCACGTCGAGCGGCGGAGCGCAGTCGCCTCACGGCAGAGCTCGAGCAGGCCCGCTCCGAGCTGCGCACGGCCGATCGTCAGGTCGCCGTGCTGACCGCCCGCCAGGAAGAGGTCATCGAGGGCATCGCCGACCTCGAGCGACGTCTCGCGACGGCACGGGCCCGCCTCGAGAAGGTCACGTCAGAGCTCGACGAGGCGAGCGGCATACGCGATCGGGCCGAGCGACGGGAGGCCGACGCGACCACGGCACTGGCCGAGAACGAATCGTCCTGAGGCTCAGACGCCTTCGGTGGACGCCTGCCCCGTGCTGTCCCCGGTCGTGGTCTGTCCGGCGGGGTCGGCGGCGGCCTTCGCCCGGTGCGTCCGCTTCTTCTGCTCTTTCGTGTGTTCCTTCGCCGCCTGGAGGGCTGCGAGCTCGGGCACGAGGTCGTACTTGCGCGAGTAGATGCCGAAGAGGGACAGCATGAGCGCCGCCACGGGCACGGCGACGAAGGCGCCCGCCACCCCGAAGAGCGCCGCGCCGAACATCACGGCGGCGAAGGACACCGCCGGGTGCACGTCGACGGCCTCGGCCGAGATGCGGGGCTCGATCGTGACGTTCTCGATCTGCTGGTAGACGAGGGCGAAGGCGAGCAGTGCCAGCCCCTGCCACGGCTCCGGCCCCATGAGGCCGACGAGGACGGGCAGCGCGATCGCGATGTAGGTGCCGATCGTCGGGACGAACTGCGCGACGAGGCCGGTCCAGATGCCGAGGGCGAGCCAGTAGTCCATGCCGATGATGAGCATGAAGAGGCTCGAGAGGCCACCGCAGATCGCTGCCAGCACGAGGCGCGCCGAGACGTAGCCGCCGGTCTTGATGACCGCGAGGTCCCAGGCGACCCCGAAGACCTCCTGCTGCTTCGGGGGCACGAGTCTCGCGACCCACATGCGCAGCCGGGGGTTGTCGGCCGAGAAGTAGAAGGTGAAGAAGAAGAAGGTGATCGAGGAGAAGAACGCGCCGAGCACGGCCGCGATGACGCCGATGAGGCCACCGGCGAGGTTGCCGGCGACGCGGGCGAGCCCTGCAGTCCCGCCGGTGAACTGCTCGAGGATCGACTGCACCGTCAGGGAGGCCCCGAAGGTCTCGTTGGCCCAGGCGACCGCCCGCTCGACGATGTCGGGCACCGACTTGACGAAGGTTGCGAGCTGCTCGCCGAGAAGGCGTCCGAAGGCGAGCAGGAAGACGATGATGAAGACCAGGACGCCGAGCATGACGATGATCGTCGCGACGCCTCGTCGCATGCGGTGGCTGAGGCGGGCGACCGCGGGCTCCATGGCGATGGCGGCGAGCATCGACATGATGAGGGTGAAGATGACGCTTCCGCCGTCGTCGATCACCCATCTGGCGAGGGCCGCGAGCGCCACGACCCCGGCGAGCACCCAGCCGGTGCGCCACACGTTGCGCCGGTCGAAGCGGACGACGACGTCACCGCTGGGCGTCGGCGGCAGAGGAGGCTCCGTGACGGGACCGGTCATGAGGTGATCATCTCAGCCCGACGCCCCACGACGCGTGATCCGGCGCTCTGCCGATTTCGTTTCTGTCGCGGCGACCGTGTAGTCTCACCGTCGCAGAACAGGTCAGCCGCGGCTCCTCGACGGGGGCCGCATCGCGTTGGCCGTGCCCCAATAGCTCAGTCGGCAGAGCGTTTCCATGGTAAGGAAAAGGTCTAGGGTTCGATTCCCTATTGGGGCTCTGGTCGGTCACCCGATCGGTCCGTCGCAAGACTGAGGCGGACCCGGGTGGCAGCCCATGGCGGGGTAGCTCAGCTGGTTAGAGCGCACGACTCATAATCGTGAGGTCGCGGGATCGAGCCCCGCTCCCGCTACCACCTTCGTTGCGTGGCGCCCGGTGCCGGCCG
Source organism: Humibacillus xanthopallidus (assembly GCF_006716675.1). Taxonomy (GTDB): domain Bacteria; phylum Actinomycetota; class Actinomycetes; order Actinomycetales; family Dermatophilaceae; genus Humibacillus; species Humibacillus xanthopallidus_B. Next base: position 517,870 of record NZ_VFPM01000002.1, read on the forward strand.
AGATCTCGACAGACGATTTCTCGATCGGCACCGCTGTCACGTAGCCTTGTGTGTCGCGACCGCGTGCCCGCTTGTTCACGTGCGCGGCGGAGCACCCGAAGACATCGTTTCAGCAAGCACGTTCCCGAAAGAGCAGGTTGCCGTGGCCAGCAAGAGCACCGACGTCCGTCCCAAGATCACGATGGCGTGCGTGGACTGCAAGGACCGCAACTACATCACGAAGAAGAACCGTCGGAACAACCCCGACCGTCTCGCGTTCAACAAGTTCTGCCCGAAGTGCGGCAAGCACACCGAGCACCGCGAGACCCGCTGACCCCAGCGCCTGTGCCCCGCCCATGAGCGCGTGGGCGGCCTGTCAGCTCCTCAGCAGCACCGAACGCTCCTCCGGCCCGTGGCCGGGGGAGCGTTCGTCGTCGTCGCCTCGATAGGGTTGCCGGTATGCCGGTCAACGCAGACTTCCAGGGGCGGGAGTACCCGCCCACCGAGCCCTACCGGGTCAGTGCCGCCAAGATCCGCGAGTTCGCCGAGGCGGTCGGCTCGACCGATCCCGTGCACGTCGACGCCGACGTCGCGCGGGCGCGCGGCTACGCCGACGTCATCGCCCCGCCGACCTTCGCCGTGCTCATCGCGCAGCAGTGCGACGGCCAGCTCATCCGCGACCCCGACGCCGGCATCGACTTCAGCCGGGTCGTGCACGGCGAGCAGCGCTTCGTCCACCACCGTCCGCTCACCGCGGGTGACGCGATCGTCGGCACCCTGCACGTCGACACCGTGCGCGAGGCCGGAGGCCACGCCATGGTGACCACCCGCACCGAGCTCGCGACCGAGGCCGGCGAGCCGGTCTGCACCGCGACCTCGACCATCGTCATCCGAGGAGGCGAGTGATGAACGAGCACCCCACCACCCCCGCAGCCCCCGCCACGGTGCGCTCCGCGGCCGACGTCACCGTCGGTGAGGCCCTGCCCCCCGTGACGATCCACGTCGACCGGCCCCGCCTCGTGCAGTACGCCGGCGCCTCCCTCGACCGCAACCGGATCCATTGGGACGAGCCCTTCGCCAAGCAGGTCGGGCTGCCCGACGTCATCGCGCACGGCATGTTCACGATGGGCTCGGCCGTCACGCTCGTCACCGACTGGGTCGGCGACGCCGGCCGGGTCGTCGAGTACGGCACCCGCTTCACCAAGCCCGTCGTCGTGCCCTACGACGGTGGCGCCGACATCGAGGTGTCGGGCGTCGTCAAGGCCCTCGACCCGGAGACGAAGCGGGTCACCGTCGAGCTGACCGCGACCGCTGGCGGCGAGAAGGTCCTCGGCCGGGCCATCGCCGTGGCCGTGCTCGACTGAACGCCGCCACCAGCGTGCGCGAGGACCACGATGTCCCCCTGGCGTCCCTGACGACGATGCGGGTAGGTGGCCCTGCCGCCCGCCTCGTCACCGTCTCGACGATCGACGAGCTCGTCGACACGGTCCGCGAGGTCGACGACGCGGACGAGCCGCTGCTCGTCGTGTCCGGCGGCTCCAACCTCATCGTGGCCGACGAGGGGTTCGAGGGCACCGTCGTGCACGTCGCGACGGGTGGGGTGACCCCCGAGTCGGCCGACTTCTGCGCGGGCGCGCTCGTGCGCGTCGCCGCGGGGGAGGGCTGGGACTCGCTGGTGGAGCGGGCTGTCGCGGAGGGGTGGGCCGGCGTCGAGGGACTTTCCGGCATACCGGGGCTCACGGGCGCCACCCCGATCCAGAACGTCGGGGCCTACGGCCAGGACGTCTCGCAGACGATCTGGTCGGTGCGCACGTGGGACCGTCGCGACCAGGCCGTGCGCACCTTCGCGAACGGCGACTGCGGCTTCGGCTACCGCCGCTCCCGCTTCAAGGGGACCGACCGCTTCGTCGTGCTCGACGTGCTCTTCCAGTTCGAGATCGCCGACCTCAGCCGTCCCGTTGCGTATGCCGCCCTGGCCGACGGTCTGGGGGTGCCGCTCGGCACCCGTGTGCCCCTCGCGGACGCGCGCGAGGCCGTCCTCGACCAGCGTCGCAGCCGCGGCATGGTGCTCGACGCCGACGACCACGACACGTGGTCGTGCGGCTCCTTCTTCACCAACCCGATCCTCAGCCCGCGTGGCTTCGACGACCTCGTCGAGCGGGTCAGCGACCGCCTCGGCCCGGAGGCGCCGCTCCCGCCGCGGTTCTCCGAGCCCGACGGCCGCGTCAAGACGAGCGCGGCGTGGCTCATCGACAGGGCGGGCTTCGGCAAGGGCCACGGGCTGCCCGGCCCGGCGGCCCTGTCGACGAAGCACACCCTCGCCGTGACCAACCGTGGCGGTGCGACGACCTCCGACGTGCTCGCCCTCGCGCGCGAGGTGCGTGACGGGGTCGAGGAGGCCTTCGGCGTGCGCCTCGTCAACGAGCCGGTGCTCGTCGGCGAGACCCTCTGACGGCCGGCCCGGTGAGCTGCCGAGGCCGCCCCCGTGACGACGGGAGCGGCCTCGAGGCTACTTCGAGAGGACGACCGTTAAGGTCTTGGCCTTGATGGCCTTGTCGGTCGTGCTGACCTGGTAGGCGGGCCGGTTGAAGGCCAGCGTCAGGGCCGAGGTCGTGCCGCGGTTGACCTTGAAGAATACCCAGCCTGACGACCACTTCTCGCGGGTGGCGGTGCTGAGGTCCTTGGCGCTCCACAGGCCCTTGAACTCGTTCGTCGACGGAACCGTCTGCTTGGGGTTCGCCGCGATGAGGCTGAGCATCGACGGCTCGAGCGTCGCGGAGTAGCGCGTGCCGGCCTCGAAGCGCACGCGCACCCCGACGATCTCGAACTGCTCGGCACCCACGGGCTGACCCGACGGCCACTTGAGGTGGCGCGCGATGCGGGTGGCGGTGATGGTGTGACCGAGGTCGGGGTCCTTGATGACCGCGTTGATGTTCTTGTAGCTGACCTTCTCGACGGCTGCCGGCGGCGGCGTCGTCGGGGTGGCCGTCTCCGTGGCGGGGGCGGTCGTCGTCGTGGTCGTCGCAGGCGTCGTCGCCGCGTTGGCCGAGGTCGCCGGGGCGGTCGGGTCGGCGGTCACCGCGGACTCGCCGCTGCACGCAGCGAGCGCGAGAGCGGGCACCACGACGGCGACCGCGCAGAGCTGTCGCAGACGGGTGCGGGAGGTCGTGGAGGGGGCGTCGGAGGATCGCGTCAAGGTCTTCATCTCCCGACCAGCATGAACGCCGGGGTCGCCGTGGAGCAAACTCGGCTCACTCGGAGGGACGTCCTGATGTCCCATTGGTCCGACTTCTCGAGGTGGGTGCGAGCGTGTCGAGGCTCACGGCATGGGGCGCGTCGCGAGCCACGTGTCGACGTCCGCGAGCGCCGCGGCCCGCACCCGCTCGGGAGCGCGGCTGCCCCGCAGCGACCCGCGGGCCAGGGCCGCGAGCTCGGCGTCGTCGAAGCCGAGCTCGCGGGCGGCGGCATACTGCGCCGCGAGGCGGTTGCCGAAGAGGAGCGGGTCGTCGGCCCCCAGCGCCACCGGTATGCCGGCCTCGACGATCCGCCGCAGCGGCACCTCCGCGGCCGTGCCGAAGACGCCGAGAGCGACGTTGCTGCCGGGGCACACCTCGAGCGTGGCACCGGACTCCGCCACGGCGTCGAGCACGGCCGGGTCCTCGACCGAGCGCACCCCGTGGCCGATGCGGTCGGGGTCGAGGTGCTCGAGGGTCTCCATGACGGCCTGGGCGCCGAGCAGCTCACCGCCGTGGGGCACGAGCGCGAGCCCGGCGCGGCGGGCGATGGCGAAGGCCGGGCCGAACTCCTCGGTCGCTCCACGCCGCTCGTCGTTCGACAGGCCGAAGCCCACGACGTGGCCCGCGTCGTCACCGGCATACCGCGCGGCGAGTCGGGCCAGCGTGCGCGCCTCGAGCGGGTGGCGCATCCGGCTCGCGGCGACGACGACGGCGACCCCGATGCGCCCGTCGGACGACACCGACCTCGCCTCGTCGAGGACGATCTCGAGCGCCGGGGTGATGCCGCCGACGAAGGGCGCGTAGGAGGTCGGGTCGACCTGGATCTCGAGCCACCGCGAGCCCTCGGCCGCGTCGTCGTGTGCGGCCTCGCGCACGATCCGCCGCATGTCCGCCTCGCCGCGGACGCAGGCGCGTGCGGCGTCGTAGAGGCGCTGGAAGCGGAACCAGCCACGCTCGTCGGTCGCTCGGGCGAGCTTCGGCGGGTATCCCGTGACGAGCGCGTCGGGCAGGCGTATGCCGTGCTGCTGGGCGAGCTCGCGCACCGTCTCCACGCGCATCGAGCCGGTGAAGTGCAGGTGCAGGTGGGCCTTGGGAAGGGCCGTCACCTCGCGCGTCATGCGGGTCAGTGTGTCACCCGGCCGGTGCCCCGACCGGAGGGGTGGCCGGAGGGGCGGCGGGAGGGTTGGCCGGCGAGTGACCCGGCCCGTGGGTCAGCGGTCGGTGGGCTCGTCGGCGATCTCGTCGACGATGTGCATCGCGGCCTCCTCGGCCGAGGCGCCGGCGCCGTCGATGCCCACGTCGTTGGCCCAGGCCTGCTTCTCCTCGTCGTCGTGCGCGCCCTCGTCGTCGGCCACGAGACGCCCCGCGCGCCGGTCACCGACCTCGGAGTCACCGAGCCAGTCGTCCTCGGCGTCGATGGAGTCGGGGTCGTCGCCGCCGAGACGCTCGTCGTCGAGGCCGCTCTCGTTGTCCGGGGCGCCGTAGGCCGAGTTGGGGTCGGGCACCTCCTGGCGGATGCGCTCCTCGATCGTCTCGTCGATCGACTCCTCGTAGGCCGTCGTGCCGTGGGCCGTGACGCCCTGGGGACGGTCGTTGGGGGAGTAGCCGCGGTCGAGCACGTCCTCGAGGTCGTCGCCGTCGAGGGTGTCCTCGGGCTGCAGCTGGTCCTCGTCGTCGACGCTGTAGACGGTGAGGTCGTCGCCGATGGTCTCGCCCTGCTCGTTGTCGCTCATCGCGGCGCTCCTTCGGTGGTGGGCTCGCTCTGCCCGGTGGTGGTTCCGACGCCTGCTCCTACCCCGGAGGCACGATCCTGCGTCAGCTTCTCTGCCGCCGCGAGGGCCACACAGGTGGCCACGCCCGCCATGGCGGTGCGCACCTCGTCGAGGCCCGGGAAGGTCGGCGCCAGGCGGATGTTGCGGTCACGCGGGTCGTGGCCGTGGGGGAAGGACGCGCCCGCCGGCGTCAGGGCGATGCCGGCCCCCTTGGCGAGGGAGACGACGCGCGAGGCCGTGCCGTCGAGCACGTCGAGGTTGACGAAGTAGCCGCCGGTCGGGTGGGTCCACTCCGCCACCTCGAGGCCCTCGAGCCCGTCGGTCAGGGCCTCGTCGACCGCGGCGAACTTCGGCGCGATGATCTCGCGGTGCTTGCGCATGTGGGCGCGCACGCCGTCGGCGTCGCGGAAGAACTCCACGTGGCGCAGGTGGTTGACCTTGTCGGGGCCGATGGAGCCCATCGCGAGGTGGCCGAGCCACCACCTGACGTTCGCCTCGCTGGCCGCGAGCACGGCGACGCCGGCGCCGGCGAAGGTGATCTTCGAGGTCGACGCGAACATGATCGGGCGGTTCGGGTGACCCGAGGCCGCAGCGAGGCTGAGGATGTCGGCGCTCTTCGCCTCGTCCTCCGTCAGGTGGTGGAAGGCGTAGGCGTTGTCCCAGAAGATCGTGAAGTCGGGGGCGGCGGTCGGCATGGCGGCAAGTCGCGCGGCCTTCTCCTGCGACACGATCGCGCCGGAGGGGTTGGCGTAGGTCGGCACGATCCAGATGCCCTTGACGCTGGGATCGTCCTTGACGAGCGCCTCGACCGCGGCCACGTCGGGCCCGTCGTCGTGCATGTCGACGGTGACCATCTCGATGCCGAACTCTGCGAGCATCGAGAAGTGCCGGTCGTAGCCCGGCACCGGGCAGACGAAGGTGACCTTCTCCTCGCGCGACCACGGCCGCGGGGAGTCGACGCCGCCGAAGAGCAGGAAGTCGACGATGGTGGAGTACATCATCGTGAGGCTCGAGTTGCCGCCCGCGACGACCTGCGACGGCTCGACCCAGAGCAGCTCGGCGAAGAGCTCGCGCAGCTCGGCGAGGCCCTCGAGCCCGCCGTAGTTGCGCACGTCCACCCCGGCCCGGTCGGTCGTGCTCGTCGGCAGGTGCAGCAGGTCGTTCGAGAGGTCGAGCTGCGCCGACGCGGGCTTGCCTCGCGTGAGGTCGAGCTTCAGGCCACGGCCCTGCAGCGCCGCGTAGGCTGCCTGCTGCTGCGTGAGGAAGGCGGCGAGGTCGTCGTCGGACAGGGACGCGAGGGGGGTGCGCGGGTTCGTCACGTCTCGATCCTGCCACTGTGCCTCGCCGCGCGGGCAGCCCGGTCCGTATGCCGGTGGGCGGGTCCTCGTGCCGGTTCGCGCTGTGGCCGGTGCGTCACGTATGATCGACGCTCGGACGGCTTCGCTGGCCATGCTGACGCATGCCGTCCCTCCGGTGTCCACCCCATGGTGCCGGTGAAGGGCAATAGCTCAATTGGTAGAGCTCTGGTCTCCAAAACCAGCGGTTGGGGGTTCGAGTCCCTCTTGCCCTGCGCATCTGATGATGTGGTCGTCGTGCAAGGCGGCACGCGGCTTCTGCCCTGAGGTGGGTTATCCCACCGAGACGGGTTGGCTGTCGCGGGCCGACACCCAGGCAGAAAGAAGGAATCGTGACCGAGACGAGCGCCAAGCGCGGGTCCGACCGGGCTGACAAGTCCCGTGACGGCAACGCGATCTCGCGTCTCTTCGGAGCGATCAGCCTCTTCGTGCGGCAGATCCTCGACGAGCTGCGCAAGGTCGTGCGCCCGACGGGCCCCGAGCTCGTGCGCTACACGACCGTCGTCGTCGTCTTCGTCGTGGTGATGATGGCTCTGGTGTCCGCACTCGACTTCGGCTTCACCAAGCTCGTGTCCTGGGTCTTCACCGGGAGCACGAGCTAGACCACGAGCCGGCGGAGGGCGCAGGCCCGAGTCGTCAGAAGCCATTGCCAGCCCCACCCGGCTGGTCCCCCAGCAAGGAAGTAGGTCAGAGCGTGTCCGAGCAGCTCGCCCACGAGGGCGCCCCGAACGGCGAGATCGCCGAGAGCGACGTCGTCGACCCCGCGGTCGGTGCCGACGCCTCGAGCGACGCCGTCGCGGAGGAGCAGGACACCGCCGCCAGCCCCGAGGCGCTCGACCGGGCCGAGGCCGTCGAGGCCGTCGAGACCGACGCCGAGACCGACGCCGACGCCGACGCTCAGGGTGACGATGACGTCGAGGTCACCGGGGAGCCGGTTGCCCAGGGCAGCGGCGACCCCGTCGCCGACTTCAAGGCCGACCTGCGCTCGCGCTTCGGCGACTGGTACGTCGTGCACTCCTACGCCGGCTACGAGAACCGGGTCAAGGCCAACCTCGAGACGCGCATCCAGACCCTCAACATGGAGGACTTCATCTTCGAGATCGAGGTCCCCATGGAGGAGGTCACCGAGATCAAGAACGGCCAGAAGAAGCTCGTCCGCCGCGTCCGCATGCCCGGTTACGTCCTCGTCCGCATGGACCTCACCGACGAGAGCTGGGGCGCCGTGCGGCACACCCCCGGTGTCACCGGCTTCGTCGGCAACGCCCACCAGCCCGTGCCGCTGTCGATCGACGAGGTCTTCACGATGCTCGCGCCGTCCTTCGAGGCCGCGGCCGGTCCCGGTGCGGCCGACGCCAAGCAGACGGCCCCCAAGGATATTCGCGTCCTCGACTTCGAGGTCGGCGAGTCCGTCACCGTCATGGAGGGGCCCTTCGAGACCCTTCCCGCCACGATCTCCGAGATCAACGCCGACACCCAGAAGCTCAAGGTGCTGGTCTCGATCTTCGGCCGGGAGACCCCGGTCGAGCTGTCCTTCGGTCAGGTCGCCAAGATCTGACCCGAAGGGTGCTCCACCTCGGGCGGCATCCCGCACGAGGACATGCAACCGGGTCATCGCCCATCCAGAACCACTGGCGTAGGCCCAGCAAGACAAGAAGGTAGGCATCATGCCCCCCAAGAAGAAGGTCTCCGGCTTCATCAAGCTGCAGATCCAGGCCGGTGCGGCCACGCCCGCGCCCCCCGTCGGCCCGGCCCTCGGCCAGCACGGCGTCAACATCATGGAGTTCGTCAAGGCGTACAACGCCGCGACGGAGTCCCAGCGCGGCAACGTCATCCCGGTCGAGATCACGGTCTACGAGGACCGCTCGTTCACCTTCGTGACGAAGACCCCGCCCGCCGCCGAGCTCATCAAGAAGGCTGCCGGCGTCGCCAAGGGCTCCGGCGAGCCCCACAAGACCAAGGTCGCCAAGCTCTCGCGCGACCAGGTCTACGACATCGCCCGCCAGAAGATGGAAGACCTCAACGCCAACGATGAGGACATGGCGGCGCGCATCATCGCCGGCACGGCCCGCTCGATGGGCATCGACACCGAGCTCTGAGAGCTCACCCCCGGCCGCACGGCATACAGGCCGTATGCCGTCGGCCACGTGGGAGGGCCAGCGCTGGTCCGCACCACGACTCCACCACCATGCAAGGAGCAGTTCCATGAAGCGCAGCAAGAACTACCGCGCAGCCGCCGAGCTCGTCACGCCCGGCAAGGTCTACGCCCCCCTCGAGGCCGTCCGCGTCGCCAAGCAGACCGCCAAGGCCAAGTACGACGAGACCGTCGAGGTCGCCATGCGCCTCGGTGTCGACCCGCGCAAGGCCGACCAGGCCGTCCGCGGCACGGTCAACCTGCCGCACGGCACGGGCAAGACCGCCAAGGTCCTCGTCTTCGCCAATGGCGACAAGGCCGAGGCCGCCCGTGAGGCCGGCGCCGACTACGTCGGCTCGGACGACATGCTCGAGAAGGTGCAGGGCGGCTGGCTCGACTTCGATGCCGTCGTCGCCACGCCCGACATGATGGGCAAGGTCGGTCGTCTCGGCAAGGTGCTCGGTCCCCGTGGCCTCATGCCGAACCCGAAGACCGGCACCGTGACGATGGACGTCGCCAAGGCCGTCACCGACATCAAGGGCGGCAAGATCGAGTTCCGCGTCGACAAGCACGCGAACCTCCACTTCATCATCGGCAAGGCGAGCTTCGACGAGGCCAAGCTCGTCGAGAACTACGCCGCCGCGCTCGAGGAGATCCTGCGTCTCAAGCCGTCGAGCTCGAAGGGCCGCTACATCGAGAAGGCCACCGTCTCCACGACGATGGGCCCGGGCATCCCGCTCGACTTCTCCAAGACGCGCAACCTCCTCGTCGAGGAGGAGCAGGCCTGATCGCCTGACTCTCGTCACCGAGAGCCCGTCACCCGTTGGGGTGGCGGGCTCTCGTCGTGCGTTCGGCTGGGCGCCACGGCGCCCGCACACTGCTCGCGGCGTGGGGTCGCTCCGGACACCGACGGTCGCTCGCGGCGTGGGGCGTTGTCACAGCTGTTTCAGCGTCTGGATCGGTGACGTTCTCAGCGCCAATGGTGACGTTTGCGCGGGTACGGTCGGTTTATGAGTCGTCACAGCGCACGCACCACGACACGTTCCAGATGGGTTCTCGGCGCTCTCGTCGTCGGGTTGCCCCTCTCTCTGCTGCCGGCCACGGCCGGGGCGCAGACGCAGGCCGCGCCCACGGCGGCGCCCGGCACCGACCGCGGGTGGCACGGCAAGCCGGCCGACCTGCCGAAGGTGCCGGTCATGACGGGCTCCGGCGGAGCGGTCGCGTCGGTCGACCGAGATGCCTCGCAGGTCGGCATCGACGTCCTCGCCCGAGGTGGCAACGCCGCCGACGCCGCGGTGGCGACGGCGGCCGCCCTGGGTGTCACCGAGCCCTACAGCGCCGGCATCGGCGGCGGCGGCTTCCTCGTCTACTACGACGCCCGCAGCAAGGAGGTCTCGACCATCGACGGGCGCGAGACGGCGCCGGCGACCTTCACCGACAACACCTTCCGCAAGCCCGACGGCACGGCGATGGACTTCACCACCGTCGTCAACTCCGGCCTGTCCGTCGGGGTCCCGGGCACGCCGGCCCTGTGGGCCAAGGCGCTTCGCGACTACGGCACGCTCTCGCTCAACGCGGCGCTCAAGCCTGCCGAGCGGCTCGCGGCGAAGGGGTTCGTCGTCGACCAGACCTTCCACGACCAGACGGCCCAGAACGCCGCCCGGTTCTCGAAGTTCCCCGAGACGGCCCGGGTGTTCCTGCGGGGCGGCGGGGCGCCGGCAGTGGGGACGGTGTTCACCAACCCCGACATGGCGACGGCCTACCGGACGCTGCGGACGCAGGGCGTCGACGTCCTCTACCGCGGGCGCCTGGGTGAGGCGATCGTCAGGGAGTCGAACGCTCCGCACACGGCCGCCGGGGTCAGTGTCATGGGTGGTCAGATGACGCTGGGCGACCTCGCCGCCTACCGGGCGCTCACGAAGGCGCCGATCCACTCGCAGTACAAGGGTCTGGACGTCTACGGCATGCCCGTGCCGAGCTCGGGTGGCATCGCCGTGGCGGAGATCCTGAACCTCATGAAGGCCTACGAGGACCGCACGGGGACCGCGACCTCAGCGGTGTCCGACGTCGACTACCTCCACCGCTTCTCGGAGGCCTCGGCGACGGCGTTCGCCGACCGCAACCGCTACGTCGGCGACGTGCCGGGTGTGCCCGTGTCGGAGCTCGTGAGCCCGGCCTTCGCGGCCGAGCGCGCCTGCCTCTTCGACCCGACCCGGGCGCAGCAGCGACCCATCCCGTTCGGCTCGCCCGACGGCAGCTACACGTCGTGCGTCCCCGGCGTGAAGGCTCAGCAGGAGCCCTACGAGGGACTGTCGACGACGCACCTCACGGCGACGGACCGCTGGGGCAACGTCGCGTCCTACACGTTGACGATCGAGCAGACCGGTGGCTCCGGCATCACGGTGCCGGGCTACGGCTTCCTGCTCAACAACGAGCTCACCGACTTCAACTTCGTGCCGCTGTCGGCCGGTGTCCCGGACCCGAACCTGCCCGGCCCGGGCAAGCGGCCGCGCTCGTCGATGAGCCCGACCATCCTGCTCGACGGCGGCAGGCCGTTCCTTGCGGTCGGCTCGCCCGGCGGTGCGACGATCATCACGTCGGTGTCGCAGACGATCCTGGGCTACCTCGACCGCGGTCTGCCGCTCGTCGACGCCATCGCGGCCCCGCGCCTCAGCTCGCGCAACGGCACCGAGGGGGCCGAGCCGGCGCTGCTCGCGAGCCCGGTCGCCGCCGGACTGACGTCGCTCGGCCACCGGCTGACGAACGCCGGAGAGATCGGCGCGGTGACGGCGATCCGCAGCCTGGACGGCGGGCTCTTCGAGGCCGCTGCCGAGACGGTGCGCCGCGGCGGCGGCTCGGCCATGGTCGTCCAGCCACAGCGCTGATCGGCACGACCCGACCGCTGACTCAGAGACGGAGCGGCCACTCGACGTCTGATCGTCGAGTGGCCGCTCCGTCACATCTGGCACGGCGTGCCCGGGTGGGGCCCGCTCAGCAGGGGCCGGCGACCGGCACGGAGACCCGGATGTTCGTCGTGCCCTTCGACTGGATCGTGACCCGGGCACCCTTGTCGTCGTGCGCCTCGATGCCGGTGAAGCCGCCGGTCAGCTGCGACAGCTGCGCGGGCGGGAAGCCGTGCGCAGCCAGCGCCGCCTTGGTGTCGGCGATCACGGCATCCCAGTCCGGCGTCTCGGTCGGGTCGAGCTCGGCGGTCATCGTCTTGGTGAACCACCGGCAGCCCTCCGTCGTGAGGTTGGTGCCGCCCCCGGTGCCGTCCTTCCACTTCGCGCCGAGCGGGCCGGCCGCGGCCTTGGCGACGTCCTGAAGGACCGGGTCGTACTCCGCCCTCGCCTGCTCGCTCGTCAGGCCCGATGAGCCCGTGCAGCCGGCGAGCAGGGCGAGCGACGCCACCGCAGCAACGAGCGAGCGTCTGCGGGGCCACGCGACCGGAGTGCGCGGCCGCCCGCGACCCGATCGTGCTCCGTCGCCGCGCCGCGTGGTCATGCCCCGATTGTCGCAGTGCCCCCTGCGGCCCGCCCCTCGGGTCCGGTCGGAGGCTGCCGGCGCTGCGGTCAGCTCGCCTTGGCGGTCGGCCACGGCCAGGCGGTGCAGCCCTTCAGCCCGTAGGTCTGCTGCATCATGACCGGCGCGACCTTGCCGGCTCCGCCGCAGTAGGCGTGCCCGTGGCCGAGCCCGTGGCCGACCTCGTGGTTGACGAGGTAGGTGCGGTAGCCCGCGAGGTCGGTGCCGTAGGCCTGCGCCCCCAGGATCCATCGGCGCGCGTTGAGCACGACGCGGCCGCCGTTGTGGCAGCTCACCTGTCCGCGGGTCTGCAAGGGGGCGCACAGCTTGTCGGTGGTGTCAGGGCTCGCGAGGGTGATCCGCAGGTCGACAGGGGCCCCTTGCGCCGCTTCCGCCGGGGGGACGTTGACGAAGTGCACGCCGTCCTTGGTCTGCCAGCCGCGGGGGTCCGCGAGGACGGTGGCGACCGTCGTGGCCAGTGCCGTGGTGTCGACGCCCAGGCCTCCCTCGGTCTCGAGGGTCCAGCGCACGGTGCGTCCGCTGCGGGGCGCGGTGCCGAGCGCCTTCGCCGGCACCGCGACGGCGGTCATGGTGCCGCTGCCACGCTCGACGACCGTGGTGGCGGTCGCACCCTTCGCGGAGGAGCCGGTGCTGCCCGGGGTGGGAGTCGCGGCAGTCTCCGGGACTCGCTCGACGTCGCCGAGGGGCACCGACGCGGCGAACCCAGCGGTCATCGCGATGCGCGACGCGGAGGACAGCGCACTCTCGGACACTTCACCGGCGCCCGCTGCGGCGACGGCCCACACGTCGGCGACGAGGCACCCCACGAGGGCGGCCGCCGCCACGACGCGACGCCGGTGCACCTGCTGACGTCGAGAGTCAGCAGGTCCGCCTGCTCCGCCACCCCTGCGCATGTGCTCCACGCTAGGCCACCTACCCGTTGCGGTCACGGAGGCGACGGGCGACCCGCGAGGACCGATTTGGTCATGGCACCCCAGAGCCCGTACTCTTGCGGAGACCAATGACCGCCGGTTGGGCTCTGTGGCTGACGCAGAGTCCCGAAGGTTCCGCACGATGCGGGCAGCCAGCGCAGGACCTCAGCCACACGGCATACACCGTATGCCGTCTCGTGCCCCGAGCGCCCTGCGCCGGGGCCTTTTTCGTGAGGGCCCTTCTCCGGTGGCACCACGCAAGGGAAGGAGGCCCAGATGGCAAAGGCCGACAGGACTGCCGCCATCGCCGAGATCGCGGACCAGTTCCGTGAGTCCGGCGCGGCCGTTCTCACCGAGTACCGCGGGCTGACCGTGGCCCAGCTCTCGCAGCTGCGCAACTCGATCCGAGAGCACGCCACCTACGCCGTGGTCAAGAACACGCTGACGGAGAAGGCTGCTCAGGAGGCCGGAATCACGGCCTTCGACGGCCAGTTCCAGGGCCCGAGCGCCATCGCCTTCGTGACCGGTGACCCGGTCGAGGCGGCCAAGGGCCTGCGTGACTTCGCCAAGGCACACCCCCTCCTCGTGATCAAGGCTGGCGTCCTCGACGGCAAGCCGCTGACCACCGAGGAGATCACGAAGCTCGCCGACCTCGAGTCGCGCGAGGTTCTCCTGGCCAAGATGGCGGGGGCCATGAAGGGCTCCCTCACCAAGGCCGCCTACCTCTTCAACGCTCCTCTGTCGCAGACGGCCCGTGTGGTCGAGGCTCTGCGTCAGAAGCGCGAGGAGCAGGGCCCCGCCACGGAGGCTCCGGCCGCCGAGGCAACCACCGACGTCGCCGAGGGTGGCGACGAGAGCTGACGCCTGCTGGCGTTCGCTCGATTCATCAATCAGCCACTCACGGCAAGTAACAGGAAGGAAGCCATCATGGCGAAGCTCAGCACCGACGAGCTCCTTGACGCCTTCAAGGAGATGACCCTCATCGAGCTCTCGGAGTTCGTGAAGCAGTTCGAGGAGACCTTCGAGGTCACCGCCGCCGCCCCGGTCGCCGTTGCGGCCGCTGGTGGCGCCGCCGGCGGCGCCGCCGCCGAGGAGGCCGAGGAGCAGAGCGAGTTCGACGTCGTTCTGGTCGCCGCGGGCGAGAAGAAGATCCAGGTCATCAAGGAGGTCCGCGCGCTCACGAGCCTCGGCCTCAAGGAGGCCAAGGACCTCGTCGACGGCGCCCCCAAGCCCGTCCTCGAGAAGGTCGACAAGGCTGCGGCCGAGAAGGCCAAGGAGCAGCTCGAGGCCGCCGGCGCGTCCGTCGAGCTCAAGTGAGCCGTCCCGGCTAGTCCGGGACTCCAGCATCACCGCGAAGGCGGGTCCGACCACTGGTCGGGCCCGCCTTTCGCTTGCCCGGACGTCGGTCTCGGAATGTGGCTGGCTGGGTGGGCGCGGGGCGATCTGTGGCTGGGTGGGCGCGGGGCGATCTGTGGCTGGGTGGGCGCGACGGCGCTCGCGGCGTGGAGCGACGGCGGCCGCTCCCGCGTCACCGCTCGGTTCCGTATGCCGTTGGCCGCCGCCGATGCCGCTCCCACCGCCGCACCCCACTCCCTCTCGTCGAGTGCTCACTTCCTCCGGCGGCGTGCTTCCTTCAGCATCGAGCGCTCAGTTGCTTCAGGTGGCGTGGGCCAGGGCGTCCTCGAGGGCGGCGAGGATGAGGGCGACGCGGTCGGGCCTGGCGTTGTGGCCCATGAGGCCGATGCGCCAGACGCTCGAGGCGAACGCGCCTGCGCCGGCACCGATCTCGAGGTTGTGTCGCTCGAGGAGGTAGCCGCGCACGGCGGCCGAGTCGACACCTTCGGGCACCCGGACGGTGGTCAGCTCGGGCAGGCGCGAGCCCTCCTCGGCGAAGAGGGTCAGGCCCATCGCCTCGAGCCCGTCCTGCAGGAGCCGGCCGGCCTCGGCGTGGCGGTCCCACACCTTCTCGAGACCCTCGTCGGCGATGCGGCGCAGACCGGCGTGCAGGCTCGCGACCATTGCCGTCGGGGCGGTGTGGTGGTAGGTCCGCTTGCCCGCACCCGCCGCCTCGCCGACGTAGCCGCCGAGCAGGCCGAGGTCGAGATACCACGACGACGGCTTCTCGACGCGGCGGGCGAAGGCCCGGTCGCTGATGGTGAAGGGCGCGAGCCCGGGCGCGACACCGAGGCACTTCTGCGTGCCGGCGTAGCCGATGTCGATGCCCCAGTCGTCGGCGCGCAGCTCGATGCCGCCGATGCTCGTGACCGCGTCGACGAGGAGGAGGGCATCGCCCTTGGCGGCGCCCAGGGCGGCGATGTCGGAGCGGACTCCGGTCGAGGTCTCGGCGTGCACCGCGGCGATGATCTTCGGCGACGGGTGGGCGGCCACGACGCGCTCGACGTCGACGGGCCGGCCCCACTCGTGGTCGACCCGCACGACCTGCGCGCCGTGCCGTCCGGCGACGTCGACCATGCGCTCACCGAAGAGGCCGTTGACGGCGACGACGACGACGTCGCCGGGCTCGACCGTGTTGACGAAGGCCGCCTCCATGCCGGCCGAACCGGTGGCCGAGAGCGGCAGGGTGCGGCGGTTGTCGGTGCCCCAGACGTAGCGCAGGAGGTCGCACGTCTCGTCCATGATCGCGAGGAAGTCGGGGTCGAGGTGACCGAGGAGCGGCGACGCCAGCGCCAGGGTGGCCTCGGGGTAGGGGTTGCAGGGCCCCGGACCGAAGAGGTGACGCTCGGCGATCGGCCGGGTCGTGGCGGGAGGTGGCGTGCTCGAAGAGGTCATCAGAATCCGGCTCCGGGGTTGAGGATGCCCTGTGGGTCGAGGGCGTGCTTGATGCGGTGGGTGAGCGCCATGACGTCCGGGCCGAGCTGCTCGGGCAGGGCGTCGCGCTTGAGACGGCCGACGCCGTGCTCGCCCGTGATGGTGCCGCCGAGGCGGATGGCGAGACTCATGACCTGCGAGAAGGCTTGTGCCGCACGGGCTCTCGCCTCCGCGTCACCGGGAGGGTAGACGACGACCGGATGCGTGTTGCCGTCACCGGCGTGCGCCACGACGGGGATCTCGACGTCGCAGGCCCGCGCGATCTCGGCGATGCCGGTCAGCAGGTCGGGCAGTCGGGGCACGGGCACGCCGACGTCTTCGAGCATGATCGTGCCGCGGCGCTCGATCGCATAGATCGCGGCCCGGCGGGCGGCGACGAAGAGCTCGCCCTCATCGGGCTCGGTCGTCGTGAAGCACTCCCGGGCGCCGCCCTCGGAGCACAGCTGCTCCATGAGCGCGATCTCCTCGCCGCGCGCGGCCCCGGGGGCGTCCGACTGCGCGAGCAGCATCGCCCCGGCGTCGCGGTCGAGGCCCATCGGCTTGTGGTCCTCGACGGCGTTGATCGAGGCCTGGTCCATCAGCTCCATCATCGAGGCGCGCAGCCGGGCGCCGATCGCGACGACGACGCGTGCGGCATCCGCGACGTCGTCGAAGGTGGCCACGAGGGTGGCGGGCGGCTGCTGGGCCGGAACGAGACGCAGCGTCGCCCGTGTGACGACCCCGAGCGTGCCCTCGCTGCCCACGAAGAGCTTGAGCAGCGACAGCCCGGCGGTGTCCTTGATCCGCTGGCCCCCGAGCCGCACGAGCGTGCCGTCGGCCAGCACGACGTCGAGCCCCAGCACGTAGTCGGTCGTGACGCCGTACTTCACGCAGCAGAGGCCGCCGGCGTTGGTCGCGACGTTGCCGCCGATCGAGCAGATCTCGTAGGAGGAGGGGTCGGGCGGATACCAGAGGCCGTGCTCGGCGGCAGCCTGCTTGACCTCGACGTTGAGCGCGCCTGCCTCGACGACCGCAGTGCGGGTGCTCGGGTCGATCTCGACCGCACGCATCCGCTCGAGGCTGAGCACCACGCACCCGTCGACGGCGTTGGAGCCCCCCGACAGTCCGCTGCCCGCCCCACGCGGCACGAGCGGTATGCCGTGTGCCCCCGCCCAGCGCACCGTGGCCTGCACGTCGGCCGCGGACGAGGCGCGGACCACGGCGAGCGGCATACCGGCGTCCTCGTCGGCGGTGAAGTCGAAGCGGTAGGCGGCGACACCGGCGGGGTCCGTGAGCAGTGCCCCGGGCGCCAGCGCCGCCGCGAGGGCGGCGAGGTCGGGGGAGGGGTCTGGGGCGGTGGCAGTCTGGTCGGCGGACTGAGCGTCCTTGCTCACGGTCGTCACGGTCCCACCGTAACCGCGCGGTCCGGCAGGGGCGCGGCAGCCACCATGCGTGCCACGGCTCAGGAGGACCCGCTCACGGTGACGGTGACGGGGTCGCTCTAGAGGGGGCCGGTGACGAGCCGGGAGGTGACGGCTCCGGCCGAGGTGCCGCCCGGTAGGTTGACCGCCATGGGATCGGTGTCACACGACCAGGAGCCGGCTGCCCCCGCGCCTCGGGGCTCCGCAGGCGCCGCGAGCGCCTCAGGTCCGGCGAGCGCGGCGACCCCCATGGGCCGGTACGGGCCGCTGGTGAGCATCACCCGCTTCGACTCGGCGCCGAGGGAGCTCGAGTGGCAGCTGCCCCTCGATGGTGAGCTCTACCGCCTCATCCCCGGGTCCGACCGCCCTGACTACTCGCTGCTCGTCCTCGAGCGCCCGCTCCACTTCTACCCGGCTCCCGGCTTCGACCTGGGGCGCGTCGAGGCGGACCAGCGCGTCGAGGACCGCAAGGGCCGGCCGATGGTGCGCGTGCACGCCCTCCTCGTCTGCGCGCGCTTCGTCGGCCAGCAGCTGCAGCCGGGCATGCGCGACCTTGCGGTCAACATCGCCTACGTCATCGACAACTCGCTCGCCCGTGACGCCGTCGTCGACTTCTCGAAGATCGAGGTCGCGGCCGTAGGCTTCCTCAGCGAGGCACACGCGGGCGGTGCCACGTCTGCCGACGGACAGCCCGCGACGGCGGAGCCCGCGCCCACTGTCGACGATGTCGTCGCGGACGCCGCGCGGGTGCTGCGCGACGGCGTGGCCGCTCACCGCGGACGCCCTGTCGGACGGCTGAGCGCGACGCTCGTCGTCGGCGCGGATCGCCAGCTGGCCGGGCTGTCGGGCAACGCCGACGGCGAGGCCCCCGTGCCCACACCGGAGACGTTCGAGCAGCTCAACAGGGTCCTGGCGCGTCTGAACGGCCTCCCTGAGGGGTCCGCCGGAGCGCCGCCCGACCCCTCCGGGCAGGACGACGCCTCCCGTGGTGCGCGCCGCTTCACCGTGCGGGTCGAGGGTGACTCGGTCGTGATCGACAAGAACGACGACGCCCAGGCGTAACCCCACCGGTCGCGCGTCGTTCACCTCATGACCGACGTGCATCGGTCGAGGGCATGGCACGGCAGGGGGCCCGAGCGCGTGGCGGGGGGCCGCGGGTTCGTGTGTGCTCGCCCTCGCAGGGGGAGGAGGTCCCGGGCGCCCGACACGGCGCCCGGGACCGACCTCGCGCCACTGCGGCATACTGCGCTCGTGAAACTCATTCAGGCCGAAGCCGTCCTCGAGTCCCTCGCCCGCGTCGACGCCCCCGGAGATGCGCCCGGAGATGCGCCCGGAGATGCGCCCGGAGATGCGCCCGGAGATGCGCCCGGAGATGCTCCCGTGAGGGTCGCCCTCGTGCAGCACGCCTGGGTCGACGACCCCGAGGCGCTGCGCGAGACGCTCCGCGACGGCATCCGCACGGCCGCCGAGGCCGGAGCCCGCATCGTCTTCCTCCCCGAGCTGACGCTGTCGCGCTACCCGGCAGACACGCTGCCCGAGGGCACGCCGTCCGCGACCGCGGAGGACCTCGAGAGCGGTCCGACGGTCACCTTCGCCCGGGCCGCGGCCGCCGACTTCGGCGTGCACGTGCACGCCTCGCTCTACGAGCGGGCCGCCGCCCCCGACGGCAGTGACGACGGGCTCGGCTTCAACACCGCCGTCGTCGTCGCGCCGAGCGGAGAGATCGTGGCCCGCACCCGCAAGACGCACATCCCCGTGACCGCCGGCTACTACGAGGACAAGTACTTCCGCCCAGGACCGCCCGATGATGCGTATCCCGTTGTGGCGCTTGACGATCCGTCGGTGCGGCTCGGGCTCCCGACGTGCTGGGACGAGTGGTTCCCCGAGGTGGCGCGCCTCTACTCCCTCGGTGGCGCACAGGTGCTCTGCTACCCGACGGCGATCGGGTCGGAGCCCGACCACCCCGACTTCGACACCCAGCCGCTGTGGCAGCAGGTCATCGTCGGCAACGGCATCGCCAACGGCCTCTTCATGGTCGTGCCCAACCGCTACGGCACCGAAGGGCTCATCACCTTCTACGGCAGCTCCTTCATCTCCGACCCCTACGGTCGCATCCTCGTGCAGGCGCCGCGCGACGAGGCTGCGGTGCTCGTCGCCGACCTCGACCTCGCGCAGCGCGACGACTGGCTCGAGCTCTTCCCCTTCCTCGCGACCCGGCGTCCCGACTCGTATGCCGCCCTGGCCGAGCCCGTGCGCGACGAGCACCGTCGCGTCGTGGCCGACTGAGGCCCGGCGATGAGCGAGGCCGCTGGCCGGCCGGGCCCCGCCGGCGCCCCCGACCGATGGCGTATGCCGTCCGAGACCTCGCGCCACGACGCGACGTGGATGGCGTGGCCGAGTCAGGGCTACACCCTCGGCGAGACCGCCGAGGAGGTCGAGCGAGCGCGCACGACATGGGCCGCCGTGGCCAACGCCGTCGCGGACTTCGAGCCCGTGCGCATGGCCGTCGTCCCGGCCGACCTCGAGGTCGCGGAGCGCTACCTGCGCGGTGACGTCGAGCTCGTGCCCACGGCCCTCGACGACGCCTGGATGCGCGACATCGGTCCGACCTTCGTCGTCTCCGACCACGGCACGCTCGGGGCGGTCGACTGGGTCTTCAACGGGTGGGGCGCCCAGTCCTGGGCGTCCTGGGAGCACGACGCGAAGGTCGGCGCCTTCGTGGCAGGCCTGGCCGGGGCGCAGCTCATCGACTCGCCGCTCGTCAACGAGGGCGGGGGCATCCACGTCGACGGCCTCGGAACGGTGCTGCTCACCGAGACCGTGCAGCTCGACCCGGGTCGCAACCCGGGCCTCACCCGGGCCGACGTCGAGGCCGAGCTGGCGCGCACGATCGGGGCGACGGCATACGTCTGGCTCCCGCGGGGACTCACGCGCGACTACGACGAGTTCGGCACCCGCGGCCACGTCGACATCGTGGCGACGATCCCGAGCCCGGGGGTCGTGCTCCTGCACGACCAGCAGGACCCGTCACACCCCGACCACGCGGTCTCGCGTCAGCTGCGCGAGGTGCTCGAGGACGCCCGTGACGCCCGCGGTGAGCGGTTCGAGGTCGTCGGCGTCCCGGCGCCGCGCACGCTGGCCGACGACGAGGGTCCGGTCGACTGGTCCTACCTCAACCACCTCGTCGTCAACGACGGCGTCATCGCCTGCACCTTCGGCGACGAGCAGGACGAGGCGTCGCTCGGGGTCCTCGCCGAGGCCTACCCCGGCCGGCGGATCGTCGGCATCGACGCCCGGCCGCTCTTCGACCGCGGCGGCGGCATCCACTGCATCACGCAGCAGCAGCCCGCCCTCTGACCTCAATCGAAAGAGCAGTCCGTCGGCTCGGCCGCGAGCGGCCTCCCGACGAACTGCTCTTTCGATGGGGTGTGTGAGCTCAGGCCTGGGGGAGGCGCTTGTGGACGTCCTCGCTCATGCGCACGACGGAGATGCCGAACTCGAGGCCGATCCTCACGACGGCGAGCCAGATGATCGCGACGAGCGGGCCGAAGACGAGGGCGATGAGGCCGGACGTCACGCTCTGGGTGAACGCCGAGATGACGACGATGACGTACATGACGGCCGCCCAGATCGTTGCCAGCACGTAGACGAACCGGACGATCTTCGGGGTGACGAAGCTGTTGAAGCTGAAGTCGAACAGGGCCGGGAAGAAGCCCGTCGACGAGTCGACGATCGCCCCGGCGCCCGATGACACGGCGGACGACGCCATTGACGGCTGGGCGGGCTGCGACGGCGGACCCGCCGGGCTGACCGCCGCGGGAGGCGGCGGGGGAGGAGTGGAGCCGCCGGGGGGCGGCGTGGCACCGGGCCCGGCGCCGAGGGGGTCAGAGCCCGGGGGCGGCGACCCGAACGAGCCCTGCTCCGGGGGGTTCTGGTCGGACATCGTGCGATCTCCTTCTGTGCGGTGGTGGCGCGGGTTCGAACGCCCGCAGCCGAACACGCCCAGCCTAGGTCCGGGGGGTGCCTCGACCCCGGGTGAACGCGCCGATCGGGGGCGGGCTCTTGACGTGGGCCCGACGAGGGTCCATATTCGTCGCGTTCGCATCGCGAGCTCCCGGTCCGGGGGGCGTGGCAGGTCACGCCGAGGACATCCGGCCTGTTGAGGCCGGATGAGTGCCTCGGTGACGAACTCCGCCTCTTGACCCGGCTGGACACTCCTGCCCTCTGGGGGTAGGCTAGGCCTTTGCGCTGCCCATGCCCACCTTTCGCGACCCCGGTCCGACTCTCCGTGCCGCTCAACGGCACGACCACGACCCGGGGACCCGCGAGCGGAGCCATGCGTCAGCGCGGATCTGAAGATTCGAAAAAAGGCCCGTGGAAGGACCCTCCTTGGCTGCCGCGCGTTCTGCGACGAACATGTCCACCGCACAGACCCCTTCGGGACGTCTGTCCTTCGCGAAGATTCGCGAACCCCTCGAGGTCCCTGACCTCCTTGCACTCCAGACGGAGAGCTTCGACTGGCTTCTCGGCAACGAGCGCTGGCAGGCCCGCGTGGCTGCCGCGAAGTCCGAGGGGCGCACCGACGTCCCCGACCGCTCCGGTCTCGAGGAGATCTTCGAGGAGATCTCCCCGATCGAGGACTTCAGCGGCTCCATGTCGCTGTCGTTCCGCGACCACCGCTTCGAGGAGACCCGCAAGACGATCGAGTCGTGCAAGGAGCGCGACCAGACGTACGACGCACCGCTCTTCGTGACGGCCGAGTTCATGAACACGGTCACCGGTGAGATCAAGAGCCAGACGGTCTTCATGGGCGACTTCCCGCTCATGACCGAGCGCGGCACCTTCATCATCAACGGCACCGAGCGTGTCGTCGTCTCGCAGCTCGTCCGCAGCCCGGGCGTCTACTTCGAGCGCACGCCCGACAAGACGTCCGACAAGGACATCTACACGGCCAAGATCATCCCGAGCCGAGGTGCGTGGCTCGAGTTCGAGATCGACAAGCGCGACATGGTCGGCGTCCGCGTCGACCGCAAGCGCAAGCAGTCGGTCACGGTGCTCCTCAAGGCCCTCGGCTGGACCGAGGCCCAGATCCTCGAGGAGTTCGGCGAGTTCGAGTCGATGCGCCTGACGCTCGAGAAGGACCACACGCAGGGCCAGGACGACGCGCTGCTCGACATCTACCGCAAGCTGCGTCCGGGCGAGCCGCCGACCAAGGAGGCCGCGCAGACCCTGCTCGACAACCTCTACTTCAACGGCAAGCGCTACGACCTCGCCAAGGTCGGTCGCTACAAGGTGAACAAGAAGCTCGGCGTCGACGCGCCGATCAGCGACTCGACGCTGTCGGTCGACGACATCGTCAAGACGATCAAGTTCATCGTCACGCTGCACGACGGCCAGGACTCGATGAAGGGCGTCAAGAACGGCAACGAGATCGACGTCCGCGTCGAGGTCGACGACATCGACCACTTCGGCAACCGTCGTCTCCGCTCCGTCGGCGAGCTCATCCAGAACCAGGTCCGCACCGGCCTGTCGCGCATGGAGCGCGTCGTGCGTGAGCGCATGACGACCCAGGACGTCGAGGCCATCACGCCGCAGACCCTGATCAACATCCGCCCCGTGGTGGCGTCGATCAAGGAGTTCTTCGGCACCTCGCAGCTCTCGCAGTTCATGGACCAGAACAACCCGCTCGCGGGTCTGACGCACAAGCGTCGCCTGTCTGCGCTCGGCCCGGGTGGTATCTCCCGTGACCGCGCCCAGATGGAGGTCCGTGACGTCCACCCGTCGCACTACGGCCGCATGTGCCCGATCGAGACGCCTGAGGGCCCGAACATCGGCCTCATCGGCTCGCTCGCGTCCTACGGTCGCATCAACGCGTTCGGCTTCATCGAGACGCCGTACCGCAAGGTCGTGAACGGCGTCGTCACCGACGACATCGACTACCTGTCCGCCGACGAGGAGGACAAGTACGTCGTCGCCCAGGCCAACGCGCCGATCGACCTCGAGGGCAACTTCACCGAGGATCGCGTGCTCGTGCGCACCAAGGGCGGTGAGGTCGAGCTCGTCCCCGGCGACGAGGTCGACTACATGGACGTCTCGCCGCGCCAGATGGTGTCGGCCGCGACGGCGATGATCCCCTTCCTCGAGCACGACGACGCCAACCGCGCGCTCATGGGCGCCAACATGCAGCGTCAGGCGGTCCCGCTCGTCAAGAGCGAGGCCCCGCTCGTCGGCACCGGCATGGAGTTCCGTGCGGCCCTCGACTCGGGCGACGTCGTCCGCGCCGAGAAGGCCGGCGTCGTGCAGGAGGTCGCTGCCGACCTCGTGACCGTCGCCAACGACGACGGCACCTACCGCACCTACCCGATCGCGAAGTTCGCGCGCTCCAACCAGGGCACGAGCTACAACCAGGTCGTCGTCGTCAACGAGGGCGACCGCCTCGAGGCCGGCGGCGTCATCGCCGACGGTCCCGCGACCGACGGTGGCGAGATGGCGCTCGGGCGCAACCTGCTCGTCGCGTTCATGTCGTGGGAGGGACACAACTACGAGGACGCGATCATCCTCAGCCAGCGTCTCGTGCAGGACGACGTGCTCTCCTCGATCCACATCGAGGAGCACGAGGTCGACGCGCGCGACACGAAGCTGGGCCCGGAGGAGATCACCCGCGACATCCCGAACGTCTCCGAGGACGTGCTGGCCGACCTCGACGAGCGCGGCATCATCCGCGTCGGCGCCGAGGTCCGCGACGGCGACCTGCTCGTCGGCAAGGTCACGCCCAAGGGCGAGACCGAGCTGACGCCGGAGGAGCGCCTGCTCCGCGCGATCTTCGGTGAGAAGGCGCGCGAGGTCCGCGACACCTCCCTCAAGGTGCCCCACGGCGAGACCGGCACCGTCATCGGGGTCAAGGAGTTCCGCTCCGACCTCGGCGACGACCTGCCCCCGGGCGTCAACCAGCTCGTGCGCGTCTACGTGGCCAACAAGCGCAAGATCACCGACGGTGACAAGCTCGCCGGCCGCCACGGCAACAAGGGCGTCATCTCCAAGATCCTGCCCGTCGAGGACATGCCGTTCCTCGAGGACGGCACCCCCGTCGACGTCGTGCTCAACCCGCACGGCGTGCCGCGCCGCATGAACCTCGGCCAGATCCTCGAGCTGCACCTCGGCTGGGCTGCCAGCCGCGGCTGGAAGATCGAGGGCAAGCCGGAGTGGGCCGACCAGATCCCGCTCGACGCGCACGAGGCCCCTCCGGGCTCGCGCGTGGCGACGCCGGTCTTCGACGGTGCGTCGGAGGACGTCGTGACGGGTCTTCTCGACTCGACGCTCAAGACGCGCGACGACGTGCGACTCATCGACGCCTCGGGCAAGACCCGCCTCTTCGACGGCCGCTCCGGCGAGCCGTTCCCGGAGCCGGTCGCGGTGGGCTACATGTACATCCTCAAGCTCCACCACCTCGTCGACGACAAGATCCACGCTCGCTCCACGGGTCCCTACTCGATGATCACCCAGCAGCCGCTCGGCGGTAAGGCCCAGTTCGGTGGCCAGCGCTTCGGTGAGATGGAGGTCTGGGCCCTCGAGGCGTACGGCGCTGCCTACACGCTCCAGGAGCTGCTGACGATCAAGTCCGACGACGTCCCGGGCCGCGTGAAGGTCTACGAGGCGATCGTCAAGGGCGAGAACATCCCGGACTCCGGCATCCCCGAGTCGTTCAAGGTCCTCCTCAAGGAGATGCAGTCCCTGTGTCTCAACGTCGAGGTCCTGAACTCCGAGGGCACGACGATCGAGATGAAGGAATCCGACGAGGAGGTCTTCCGCGCAGCGGAGGAGCTCGGCATCGACCTGAGCCGGCGCGAGCCGTCCAGCGTCGAAGAGGTCTGAGAAGGCCCCCTAACGACAGGCGGTGCGTATGCCGCTGAGCC
Organism: Humibacillus xanthopallidus; assembly: GCF_006716675.1. Classification (GTDB taxonomy): domain Bacteria; phylum Actinomycetota; class Actinomycetes; order Actinomycetales; family Dermatophilaceae; genus Humibacillus; species Humibacillus xanthopallidus_B. Next base: position 542,939 of record NZ_VFPM01000002.1, read on the forward strand.
CGCTCGGCGGCATACGCCCCCTCGTCAACGACCACCACTCAGACCAAAGACTTAACGAGAGTTACGAGAGAAGGAACCACGTGCTCGACGTCAACTTCTTCGACGAGCTGCGCATCGGCCTCGCCACCGCGGACTCCATCCGCCAGTGGAGCCACGGCGAGGTCAAGAAGCCCGAGACCATCAACTACCGCACCCTCAAGCCGGAGAAGGAGGGCCTCTTCTGCGAGCGCATCTTCGGTCCGACCCGCGACTGGGAGTGCAACTGCGGCAAGTACAAGCGTGTCCGCTTCAAGGGCATCATCTGTGAGCGCTGTGGCGTCGAGGTCACGCGCGCCAAGGTGCGTCGTGAGCGGATGGGCCACATCGAGCTCGCCGCGCCCGTCACCCACATCTGGTACTTCAAGGGTGTGCCGAGCCGCCTCGGCTACCTGCTCGACCTCGCCCCGAAGGACCTCGAGAAGGTCATCTACTTCGCGGCCTACATGATCACGTCCGTCGACGACGAGCAGCGTCACACCGACCTGCCCTCGCTCGAGGCCCAGATCCAGGCCGAGCAGAAGGAGATCGAGAACCGACGCGACGCCGACGTCGAGGCCCGCGCCCAGACGCTCGAGCGCAACATCGCCGAGCTCGAGGCCGAGGGTGCCAAGGCCGACGCCAAGCGCAAGGTGCGCGACCAGGCCGAGCGCGAGATGAACAACATCCGCAAGCGCGCCGACCAGCAGGTGGAGCGCCTCGAGCAGGTCTGGGACCGCTTCAAGAACCTCAAGGTCCAGGACCTCGAGGGCGACGAGATCCTCTACCGCGAGATGCGTGACCGCTTCGGTCTCTACTTCGAGGGCGGCATGGGCGCCGCGGCGATCCAGAAGCGCCTCGAGTCCTTCGACCTCGACGCCGAGGCCGAGATCCTCCAGGAGATCATCGCCACCGGCAAGGGCCAGAAGAAGACCCGCGCCATCAAGCGGCTCAAGGTCGTCAACGCCTTCCAGACGACGACGAACCACCCGTCGGGCATGGTCCTCGACGCGATCCCGGTCATCCCGCCGGACCTGCGCCCGATGGTGCAGCTCGACGGTGGCCGCTTCGCGACCTCGGACCTCAACGACCTCTACCGTCGCGTCATCAACCGCAACAACCGCCTGAAGCGGCTTCTCGACCTCGGCGCGCCCGAGATCATCGTCAACAACGAGAAGCGCATGCTCCAGGAGGCCGTCGACAGCCTCTTCGACAACGGCCGTCGTGGTCGCCCGGTCACGGGCCCCGGCAACCGTCCGCTCAAGTCGCTCTCCGACATGCTCAAGGGCAAGCAGGGCCGCTTCCGTCAGAACCTCCTCGGCAAGCGCGTCGACTACTCCGGCCGTTCGGTCATCGTCGTCGGCCCGCAGCTGAAGCTGCACCAGTGCGGTCTGCCCAAGCAGATGGCGCTCGAGCTCTTCAAGCCGTTCGTCATGAAGCGTCTCGTCGACCTCGACCACGCGCAGAACATCAAGTCGGCCAAGCGCATGGTCGAGCGGGCCCGCCCGGTCGTGTGGGACGTCCTCGAAGAGGTCATCACGGAGCACCCGGTGCTGCTCAACCGCGCACCCACGCTGCACCGTCTCGGCATCCAGGCGTTCGAGCCGCAGCTCGTCGAGGGCAAGGCCATCCAGATCCACCCGCTCGTCTGCTCGGCCTTCAACGCCGACTTCGACGGTGACCAGATGGCTGTCCACGTGCCGCTGTCGGCAGAGGCGCAGGCCGAGGCCCGCATCCTCATGCTGTCGAGCAACAACATCCTCAAGCCTGCCGACGGTCGTCCCGTGACGATGCCGACGCAGGACATGATCACCGGCATCTACCACCTCACCGACGCGATCGACGGTGGCGGCATCGGTGCGGGTCGTGCCTTCACGTCGCCGTCGGAGGCCCGCATGGCCTTCGACCGTGGCGAGATCGAGCTCGGCTCGGCGATCAAGCTGCGCCTCACCGACGCGGTGCCCCCGGCCGGCTTCGAGCTGCCCGAGGGTGTCGAGGCCGGCGAGGACGGCATCGTCACGAGCATCACGCTCGAGACGACGCTCGGCCGCGCGATCTTCAACGACACGCTGCCGATCGACTACCCGTTCGAGAACCGCCCGGTCGACCGCAAGCGGCTCTCGGCGATCGTCAACGACCTCGCCGAGCGCTACTCCAAGGTGCAGGTCGCCGCGTCGCTCGACGCCCTGAAGGAGGCCGGCTTCCACTGGTCGACCCGCTCGGGCTGCACCGTCGCGATCTCCGACGTCACGACGCCGGACAACAAGACGGCCATCCTCGAGGGTTACGAGACCAAGGCCGCCAAGGTCCAGACGCAGTACGAGCGCGGTCTCATCACCGACGACGAGCGTCGTCAGGAGCTCGTCGAGATCTGGACCCAGGCGTCCAACCAGGTCGCCAAGGAGATGGAGACCAACTTCCCGCGCACGAACCCCATCTACCGGATGGTGTCCTCGGGTGCTGGTGGTAACTGGTTCCAGATCCGTCAGATCGCCGGCATGCGTGGCCTCATGGCCAACCCGAAGGGCGAGATCATCCCGCGCCCGATCAAGGCGAACTTCCGTGAGGGCCTCACGGTGCTCGAGTTCTTCATCTCGACGCACGGTGCCCGCAAGGGTCTGGCCGACACGGCGCTTCGTACCGCCGACTCGGGCTACCTCACGCGTCGTCTCGTCGACGTGTCGCAGGACGTCATCATCCGTGAGGACGACTGCGGCACCGACCGCGGGCTCAAGCTGCCGATCGCCGAGATCAACGAGACCACCGGCACCCGGTCGCTCGGAGACGCGGTCGAGGCCTCGGTCTACGCCCGCACGCTGGCCGAGGACGTCGTCGTCGACGGCGAGACGCTCGCCGTCGCGGGCATCGACCTCGGTGACGTCGTCATCGACGCGCTCTTCGCTGCCGGTGTCAACGAGGTGCGCATCCGCTCGGTGCTCACCTGCGACAGCAAGGTCGGCACGTGTGCCAAGTGCTACGGCCGCTCGCTCGCGACCGGCAAGCTCGTCGACATCGGTGAGGCCGTCGGCATCATCGCGGCCCAGTCGATCGGTGAGCCCGGCACGCAGCTGACGATGCGTACCTTCCACACCGGTGGTGCGGCCGCGGCCGACGACATCACCCAGGGTCTGCCGCGTGTCGTCGAGCTCTTCGAGGCCCGCACCCCCAAGGGTGTGGCCCCGATCGCCGAGGCCACCGGCCGCATCGAGATCGAGGACACCGACAAGGCGCGTCGCATCCTGCTGACGCCCGACGACGGCTCCGAGCAGCACGCCTACCCCGTCAGCAAGCGTTCGCGCCTGCTCGTCGGAGACGGTGACCACGTCGAGGTCGGCGACAAGCTGGTCCAGGGCGCGATCGACCCCAAGCAGGTCCTTCGCATCCTCGGCCCGCGGGCTGCCCAGAAGCACCTCGTCGACGAGGTGCAGCGGGTCTACCGCCAGCAGGGTGTGTCGATCCACGACAAGCACATCGAGGTCATCGTGCGGCAGATGCTGCGGCGCGTGACGATCATCGAGGCCGGCGACGCGGACCTCCTCCCGGGCGAGCTCGCCGAGCGCGGCCGCTTCGAGGACGAGAACCGTCGCGTCATGGCCGAGGGTGGCCGCCCGGCTGCTGGTCGTCCCGAGCTCATGGGCATCACCAAGGCCTCGCTGGCCACCGAGTCGTGGCTGTCGGCCGCGTCCTTCCAGGAGACGACCCGCGTGCTCACGCAGGCCGCCATGGAGGCCAAGTCCGACCCGCTGCTCGGCCTCAAGGAGAACGTCATCCTCGGAAAGCTCATCCCTGCCGGCACGGGCCTGCCCCGCTACCGGAACATCAAGGTCGAGCCCACCGAGGAGGCCAAGGCCGCCATGTACTCGCTGCCGAACTACGACGCGTACGACTACGCGGGCTTCGGCACGGGTTCCGGCGAGGCGATCCGCCTCGACGACGAGGCGCTGGGCCTGGACCAGTTCTGACCGGTCGCGGCCCCGCGTGAGCGGTGGTCGCTGACCACGCCGTATGCCGCAGGGCCGGCTCCCCGAGAGGGGGGTCGGCCCTGCGGCGTGCTCGGCCGGACGGCGTGGTCTCGGGCGCCGTCGCTGGGTCGCCGTCGCGCCGCGATGACATCCGGCGGTGAGTCGACCCGCCTCGGGGGACTGCGGGATGAGGACCTGCCCGGCTCGCTAGGGTGAAGCCATGACCGAGCCTTCGGCGGACGTGCCCGCCCTCCCCGAGACCCACGCCGACACCGACGCCGAGACCGCTGCGGAGACTCCCGCCGCGGCCGACGCTGCGACTCAGGGTGAGGCCGGCGCCGGCGACGAGTCGAACCCGCCGGTCCCCACGGTGATCCTCGTCGTCACCGAGGAGCCGCTCAAGCCCGTCGACGTCGACAAGATCATCGCGTTGCACGAGGAGGAGTCGGCCACCTACCGGGTGCTCGTGCCGGCCGACACCGAGCGCAACATGCTCTCCTCGTTCCTCAACCACCTCAGCCTCTTCGAGATGAAGGAGGCGCTCGACAGCCTGCGCCCCGTCGACCGAGACGAGGCGCACGCCGACGCCCAGAGCGCCCTCGACACGACGCTGGCGGAGTTCGCGGCGCACGGCGTGCCGGCCACGGGTGAGATCACCGCCGACGACCCGCTGCCGACGCTCGTCGAGGAGGTCGCCCGCCTGGGTGCGAGCGAGGTCGTCGTCGTCACCGAGCCCCAGGCCGTCGAGGACACCTTCCACCGCGACTGGGCCTCGAAGGCGCGCGAGAGCCTCGGCCTGCCCGTGCTGCACATGTACGCGGGGGACTGGCGCCTCGGCTGACCGGAGTGCCCCGGGCGTGCTCGGTGCCCGGCCGCTGCCGGGCGCCGCTCCACGCCGGGGCACGGCCGGACTCGGGCGGGGTGTGACGGATTTGGTCGGCGTGCCGCGCCCCGGTACGCTTGAACACTGTGCTTGAGGCGCAGCCCTCTCGCATGCGCGATGACGGCCCTGGTGCCCTGTCCGCCCGGTCTGACCGGACGACATCACTGAGGTCCAGAGCGAACCTCCCGCCGGGCAACCCACCACCAGCTGGTCGCAAGACCATCGCACGCGTGGGGAGTGCAGGGGGGAGCACCGTTCCGACACGCCCGACATCGGGGGTCGTGGGAGCGAACAGCCAAGGAGCCGTCCGACCGGACGACCGACAACGAGCAACGTTATGGAGTAACCAGGTTGCCTACCATCAACCAGCTGGTCCGCAAGGGCCGCCAGGACAAGGCCACGAAGGCCAAGACCCCGGCGCTCAAGGGCTCGCCCCAGCGTCGTGGCGTGTGCACCCGCGTGTACACCACCACCCCCAAGAAGCCGAACTCTGCCCTGCGCAAGGTCGCCCGTGTGCGCCTCTCCAGCGGCATCGAGGTCACGGCCTACATCCCGGGCGTCGGCCACAACCTGCAGGAGCACTCGATCGTGCTCGTGCGTGGTGGTCGTGTGAAGGACCTCCCGGGTGTTCGTTACAAGATCGTCCGCGGCACGCTCGACACCCAGGGTGTCAAGAACCGCAAGCAGGCTCGTAGCCGTTACGGCGCGAAGAAGGAGAAGAGCTGATGCCTCGTAAGGGACCCGCTCCGAAGCGCCCGCTCGTCGTCGACCCGGTCTACGCCAGCCCGCTCGTCACGCAGCTCGTCAACAAGATCCTCCTCGACGGCAAGAAGTCCATCGCCGAGATGATCGTCTACGGCGCCCTCGAGGGCGTCCGCGCCAAGACCGGCACCGACCCCGTCGCCACGCTGAAGCGTGCGCTCGACAACGTCAAGCCGGCCATGGAGGTCAAGAGCCGTCGCGTCGGTGGCGCGACCTACCAGGTGCCGATCGAGGTCAAGCCCAACCGCTCGACCACCCTCGCCCTGCGTTGGCTCGTCGGCTACTCGCGCCAGCGTCGTGAGAAGACGATGACCGAGCGCCTCATGAACGAGATCCTCGACGCGAGCAACGGCCTCGGTGCCGCTGTCAAGCGCCGCGAGGACACCCACAAGATGGCCGAGTCCAACAAGGCCTTCGCGCACTACCGCTGGTGACCAGCGGTCCGGTCGGTATGCCGGGAGCCCGCCTCGCGGCATACCGACCGGGCACGCGCCCCGCCCGTCGCACGACGTGGCTCACGGCGCCCACGATTTTCACTCCACGACGAATGAGACGAGAAACCTGACGTGGCACTCGACGTCCTGACGGACCTCAAGAAGGTCCGCAACATCGGCATCATGGCGCACATCGACGCTGGCAAGACCACGGTGACGGAGCGCATCCTCTTCTACACCGGTGTCAACCACAAGATCGGTGAGACCCACGACGGTGCGTCGACGACCGACTGGATGGAGCAGGAGAAGGAGCGCGGCATCACGATCACGTCTGCCGCCGTGACCTCCTTCTGGGAGGGCACCCAGATCAACATCATCGACACCCCCGGACACGTGGACTTCACGGTCGAGGTCGAGCGCTCGCTGCGCGTCCTCGACGGTGCCGTCGCGGTGTTCGACGGCAAGGAGGGTGTCGAGCCCCAGTCCGAGACGGTGTGGCGCCAGGCCGACAAGTACGACGTGCCGCGCATCTGCTTCGTCAACAAGATGGACAAGCTCGGCGCGGACTTCTACTTCACCGTGCAGACGATCAAGGACCGCCTCGGTGCGGAGCCGCTCGTCATGCAGCTGCCGATCGGCGCCGAGAACGACTTCGTCGGTGTCATCGACCTCATCTACATGCGTGCCCTCGTGTGGCCCGGTGACGCCAAGGGCGACGTGACCATGGGCGCCAAGTACGAGATCGCCGAGATCCCGGCCGACCTCAAGGACAAGGCCGACGAGTACCGCATGGCGCTCGTCGAGCGTGTCGCCGAGGCCGACGACGAGCTCATGGAGAAGTACCTCGGTGGCGAGGAGCTCACCGTCGAGGAGCTCAAGGCGGGCATCCGCAAGCTCACGGTCAACTCCGAGCTCTACCCGGTGTTCTGCGGCTCGGCGTTCAAGAACCGCGGTGTGCAGCCGATGCTCGACGCCGTCGTCGACTACCTGCCGTCGCCGCTCGACGTGCCCCCGATGATCGGCCACAAGCCGGGCAACGAGGAGGTCGAGCTGACGCGCGCGCCGAGCAAGGACGAGCCGTTCTCGGCCCTCGCCTTCAAGGTCGCCACGCACCCGTTCTTCGGCACCCTGACCTTCATCCGCGTCTACTCGGGCCACATCAGCTCGGGCACCGGCGTCGTCAACTCGACGAAGGGCAAGAAGGAGCGCATCGGCAAGCTGTTCCAGATGCACGCCAACAAGGAGAACCCGGTCGACGAGGCCATGGCCGGCCACATCTACGCGGCCATCGGCCTCAAGGACACGACGACCGGCGACACCCTGTCCGACATCGCCGACCCGATCGTGCTCGAGTCGATGACCTTCCCGGACCCGGTCATCCAGGTCGCCATCGAGCCCAAGACGAAGGGTGACCAGGAGAAGCTCTCCACGGCCATCCAGAAGCTCTCGGCCGAGGACCCCACCTTCCAGGTGCACCTCGACGAGGACACGGGCCAGACGATCATCGCCGGCATGGGCGAGCTGCACCTCGACATCCTCGTCGACCGCATGAAGCGCGAGTTCAAGGTCGAGGCCAACGTCGGCAAGCCGCAGGTGGCCTACCGCGAGACGATCCGTCGCGCCGTCGAGAAGTACGACTACACGCACAAGAAGCAGACCGGTGGCTCGGGCCAGTTCGCCAAGGTCCAGGTGACCTTCGAGCCCCTGGGTGAGACCGAGGACGGCTCGATGTACGAGTTCGTCAACGGTGTCACCGGTGGTCGCGTCCCGCGTGAGTACATCCCGTCGGTCGACGCCGGCATCCAGGACGCCATGCAGTACGGCGTGCTCGCCGGCTACCCGCTGGTCGGCATCAAGGCGACCCTGGTCGACGGCGCCTACCACGACGTCGACTCCTCCGAGATGGCGTTCAAGATCGCCGGCTCGATGGTGCTCAAGGAGGCCATCCGCAAGGCGGACCCGGTCCTGCTCGAGCCGATGATGGCCGTCGAGGTGCGCACGCCCGAGGAGTACATGGGCGACGTCATCGGCGACATCAACTCCCGCCGTGGCCAGATCCAGGCCATGGAGGACATCAGCGGTGCCAAGGTCGTCAAGGGCCTCGTCCCGCTGTCGGAGATGTTCGGGTACGTCGGTGACCTGCGGTCGAAGACCCAGGGTCGTGCCAACTACTCGATGGAGTTCGACTCCTACGCAGAGGTCCCCAAGGCTGTCGCCGAGGAGATCATCAAGAAGACCCGGGGAGAGTGACCGCGGTCTGCCGCACTCCGGCTATCCCGTAGTCTCTACTCCGGAATCAACCCACAGCGCCACGTCCTGCCCTGGTCGTTAGGCGTCACACATAAAGTCCTGAGGAGGACACCACAGTGGCGAAGGCAAAGTTCGAGCGGACCAAGCCGCACGTCAACATCGGCACCATCGGTCACATCGACCACGGCAAGACGACGCTGACGGCTGCGATTTCCAAGGTTCTGCACGACAAGTACCCCGACCTGAACCCCCAGTTCGCGTTCGAGGACATCGACAAGGCTCCCGAGGAGCGCCAGCGCGGTATCACGATCTCGATCGCGCACATCGAGTACCAGACGGAGGGTCGTCACTACGCCCACGTCGACTGCCCGGGCCACGCCGACTACGTGAAGAACATGATCACGGGTGCGGCTCAGATGGACGGCGCGATCCTCGTGGTCGCCGCCACCGACGGCCCGATGCCGCAGACGAAGGAGCACGTCCTGCTCGCGAAGCAGGTCGGCGTTCCCTACATCGTCGTGGCGCTCAACAAGGCCGACATGGTCGACGACGAGGAGATCCTCGAGCTCGTCGAGATGGAGGTCCGTGAGCTTCTCTCGGGCTACGAGTTCCCCGGCGACGACCTCCCGGTCGTCAAGGTCTCGGCGCTCAAGGCCCTCGAGGGCGACCCGGAGTGGGGCCAGTCGGTCCTCGACCTCATGGACGCCGTCGACACCGCGATCCCGACGCCCGAGCGTGACATCGACAAGCCGTTCCTCATGCCCGTCGAGGACGTCTTCACGATCACGGGTCGTGGCACCGTCGTCACCGGTCGTATCGAGCGCGGCGTCCTCAAGGTCAACGAGGAGGTCGAGATCGTCGGCATCCACACCGGCCCGCCGGCGAAGACGACCGTCACCGGTGTCGAGATGTTCCGCAAGCTCCTCGACGAGGGTCGCGCGGGCGAGAACGTCGGCCTGCTCCTTCGTGGCACCAAGCGCGAGGACGTCGAGCGCGGCCAGGTTGTCGTCAAGCCCGGCTCGATCACCCCGCACACGGACTTCGAGGCTCAGGTCTACATCCTCTCGAAGGACGAGGGCGGCCGTCACACGCCGTTCTACGACAACTACCGTCCGCAGTTCTACTTCCGTACGACGGACGTGACGGGTGTCGTGCACCTGCCCGAGGGCACCGAGATGGTCATGCCCGGCGACAACACCGACATGACGGTCGAGCTCATCCAGCCGATCGCCATGGAGGACGGCCTCAAGTTCGCCATCCGTGAGGGTGGCCGCACGGTCGGCGCCGGTCGCGTCACGAAGATCATCAAGTGATCTGACGCCGCTGACGCAGCACTTCGGAAGGGCCCGGTCCGCTTCGGCGGTCCGGGCCCTTTCTCGTGCGCTCGAGGTGGCTCGGTCGCGCCGGCGAGCGGTTACGTGAGGCGGGCTGCGGTCGCGGTGCCCCGCCCCTTTACCCGATTCCGCCCGCATCACCACCCGCACCCCGCTTCCACGACACCAGGCGCCGTCTGATTCGCAGATTGATCCGAGATTGCCATCACGCTGCAGATCAGTCTGCGCCGAGGGTTGTCAGGGCAGCAGTGAACGCCGACTGATCTGCAGACTGAACGGGCTCGGCCTTCCGGCGGCAGCCGCCGCTCAGGGGTATGCCGTCCTGCCGGCTCGTGCGCCCCGACGTGCCCGAGCCTCGTGCGGGCGTCAGAGGGGTGGGAGCCCGAGCACGTCGCGGAAGGCGGTCTCGAGAGCGTCGGCTCGGTCGTGGTCGCCCATGGTCCCGGTGACGAAGGCGAACGCATAGTGGTCACGGGTGCAGGCCCACCCGACGCTGCCCCCGATGCCGCCCATCCCGAAGCCCTCGTCGTCGACCCCGAAGCCGAGTCCCCAGGCCCGCTCCGGGCCGCCCATGACCCGGTCGATGCCGTGGGCCTGTGCGGTCGCAGCCTCGTCGCGCAGGGACGGGGAGATGACGTGTCCGGCGAGCAGGGCGGCATACAGGCCCGCGACGGCGCGAGCGGTGCCGTGTCCGTTGACCGCTGGGACCTCGGCGCGGCGGAAGGCGGGGCTGTTGACGGTGGCTTCGTCGAGGGCGCCGGGCGGGTTGAGGAGGGCCTGACGCAGGAGGGTCGGGCGGTCGCCGTCGTCGAGACTCGCGACGAGCGAGGCGACCCCCGTGAGGTCGACCGCGCGTGCCTCTGCCTCCTCATCGAGGCCGATGTGGAAGTCGAGGCCCGCTGGCCTGCAGACCTCGTCGCGAAGCACGGCGCCGAGGGTTCGGCCATCGACCCGTCGGACGAGCTCTCCCACGAGGTGCCCGTAGAAGAGCGCGCTCTCGCCGATGGCGGTGCCGCTGGGCCACAGCGGCTCCTCGCGGGCGAGCCTGTCGCAGAGGGCGTTCCAGTCGAGCAGCAGGTCTGGGGGAGCGGGCTCGGACAGGGCGACGAGACCGACCTGGTGCGAGAGGAGCTGGCGCACGGTTGCCGGGGCGCGCAGCTCGGGCCAGTGGCGCTGGACCGGATCGTCGAGATCGAGGATGCCCCGGTCGACGAGAACGAGGGCGGCCGTGGCGGTGAAGGCCTTGGTGACGGAGTAGGGCATGACGATGCTGTCGCGCTGCCACGGCCGGGTGCGGCGCGAGTCGGCCCACCCGCCCCAGAGGTCCGCGGCCCAGCGGCCGTCGTGCCAGATCGCCACCGCCGCCCCGGTGCCGTTCTGCTGCGCCACGACGTCCTGGAAGACCTCGCGCACCGGCTCGAAGCCGGGCTCCACCGAGCCGCCCACCACGTCACCTCCTCGGCCCACGATCGTCATGGCGACAGCATGCCCTGCGCGCGCAGGTCCGTGGGGAGACCCAGGTGGGCACACGCGAGCGGCGACCTCAGCTGGCGCGTGGCCGCCAGAACCACGGAGTGACCTCGGCCAGCACGGCCGCAAGCTCGCTCCGAACCCGCTCCGCGGCGGAGACGCCGACGGTGACCGGCTCGCCCCGTGCAGCACCTGCTCGCCGAGGGCCACGTGCAGCGAGCGGAGGGTGCGCATCGTGTTGCTCGCCTCGGCGGGCACAGGGCCGGGCGACCCGGACGCGAACATCGTGCGCACGTGGTGGAGTGGCCGGCCGCGACGAGGCCGGTGAGCACGAGGGGAGCGAAGGGCCGGGCCTCGATGCGTTCGTGCTCGAGCCGATCGACCATGGCGGAGCCGAGCCACCTGCGGTCGTCCTCACCCAGCCCGCCGTCACGCACGAGTCCGGCGAGGGCGGCATACGCCCGGTCGTCGCGGACGGCCGGGTCGGGGGAGGCGAGGTCGTCGACGAGCGCCCGGAGCGTGGCGTCTGGCATGGTCGCGATCCTGTCAGCCCCGGGTGGAGGCCGGCGGATAGGGTCGTGGGCCATGGCGCACTCGTTCGACACCGACACCGAAGCCCGGGGACTCATCGACTACGTCGACGCGAGCCCCACACCGTTCCACGCCTGCGAGCAGGCCGCCCGGCGCCTCGCCGCCGAGGGCTTCACCGAGGTCGTCGAGACCGCCCCGTGGCCGACCGACCCAGGACGCCACTACCTCGTGCGCGGGGGCTCGCTCATCGCCTGGGACACGACCGGTGCGCACGGCTCCGGGGACGGCCCCGCGGCCGGCTTCCGCGTCGTCGGGGCCCACACCGACAGCCCGAACCTGCGCCTCAAGCCGAACGCCGACCACGTCAAGGCCGGGTGGCAGATGCTCGCCGTCGAGCCCTACGGCGGGCTCATCCTCAACTCCTGGCTCGACCGCGACCTCGGCCTCGCCGGCCGGGTCACGGTGCGCACCGCGGACGGCATCGAGTCACGCCTCTTCCACGACACCGCGCCGATCCTGCGGGTCGCGCAGCTCGCGATCCACCTCGACCGCAGCCAGAACGACGAGCTGACCCTCAACCGGCAGCAGCACATGGTGCCGCTCTGGGGCGTCGGTGACCGGCCCGGTGACGTGCGCCGCTACCTCGCCGCACAGGTCGGGGTCGGCCACGACGACCTGCTCGCGTGGGACGTCATGACCCACCCCGTGGAGCCGTCGGCCCGCATCGGCCGAGAGCGCGACCTCATCGCCGCGCCCCGCCTCGACAACCTCGCCACGTCGTATGCCGGCGTTCGGGCCCTGCTCGACGCCGTGTCGACCGAGCCCGCCCGGGTGCCGGTCCTGGTGCTCTTCGACCACGAGGAGATCGGCAGCACCTCCGAGCGCGGGGCGACCTCGACGCTGCTGCCGTCGGTCCTCGAGCGCATCGTCATCGCCGCCGGCGGCACGCGCGAGGACTACTGGCGCGCGCTCGCCGGCACGGTCATCGCCTCGGGAGACATGGGCCACGCGACCCATCCCAACTACGCCGACCGTCACGAGCCGCTCCACCAGATCCGCGTCAACGGCGGCCCCGTCCTCAAGGTCAACACCAACCTGCGCTACGCCACGGACTCCGTCGGCGCGGCCGCCTTCACCCTCGCGTGCGAGCAGGCCGGGGTGCCGATGCAGACCTTCGTGACGCGTAGCGACCTGCCGTGCGGCTCGACCGTCGGCCCGGTGACCTCGTCGCTGACCGGTGCGACGACGGTCGACTTCGGCGCGCCGGCCCTGTCGATGCACAGCGCCCGCGAGCTCATGGGCGCGCAGGACCCCGCGATGTATGCCGCCGCGCTGGCTGCCTTCCTCGCCCCGGCCTGAGGCCCCCGCCGGTTCGACGTGATCCCGGGCTCCGCGTGACTGGCGGCATCACCTCGATGCGGTATGCCGTCCGGCTGGGTGGAGGTGATCCCGAGCCCCGCCTGGGTGGCGCGATCACCTCGATTCGGCGGGAGGGCGGCATACCCCGGGGTGGGGTGAGCCGGCCCTGGCGACGCGCCGCAGGGCGCTGGCCTGCGGCAACGGACCGGGTCGATTTGATAGTGCGTCGCCGCCTCTGGCACACTGTTCAGGTTGCTTGTCGCGCGTCGCTGACCCATGTCGGTGGCGCCGCCCCTTGAGAGCCTCCTGACGGGGACTCGCCCGGACTCCTCTCGGAGGCCCGAGGGAAGCGCAAGTTACCCGGTTCGGCCGGGATCACCACGACGAGAGTGGCACTTCGGTGCGCACTTTCACCGCGAAGCGGGCGCGACACGCCCGACCTCGGGGGTCGGTGATCCAAGGGAACCGGCTGGAAGAGTACGGCGAGAGAGAGACGTAACGGAGATGGCGGGACAGAAGATCCGCATCCGCTTGAAGTCGTATGACCACGAGGTCATCGACAACTCGGCGCGCAAGATTGTCGACACGGTGACGCGTGCCGGTGCCACTGTGGTGGGCCCGGTGCCGCTTCCGACGGAGAAGAACGTCTTCGTCGTCATCCGGTCGCCGCACAAGTACAAGGACAGCCGCGAGCACTTCGAGATGCGCACGCACAAGCGCCTCATCGACATCATCGACCCGACGCCCAAGGCCGTCGACTCGCTGATGCGTCTCGACCTGCCGGCGGACGTCAACATCGAGATCAAGCTCTGAGGCGGTGACTGAGATGACTGTTGCTCAGAAGACTGTCAAGGGCGTGCTCGGCGAGAAGCTCGGCATGACCCAGGTGTGGGACGCCGACAACCGACTCATCCCCGTGACCGTGGTCCAGGCCGGCCCCTGCGTCGTGACGCAGGTGCGCGCCGACGAGACCGACGGCTACGACGCGGTGCAGATCGCCTTCGGCGCGATCGACCCCCGCAAGGTCAACAAGCCCATGAGCGGGCACTTCGAGAAGGCCGGCGTCACGCCGCGCCGTCACCTCGTCGAGCTGCGCACGGCCGACGCCGGCGACTACGAGCTCGGCCAGGAGATCACGGCCGACCTGTTCGAGGCCGGCCAGCGCGTCGACGCGACGGGCACCACCAAGGGCAAGGGCTTCGCCGGTGTCATGAAGCGTCACGGCTTCCACGGCGTCAGCTCCTCGCACGGTGCGCACCGCAACCACCGCAAGCCGGGCTCCATCGGAGGCTGCTCCACGCCGGGCCGTGTCTTCAAGGGCATGCGCATGGCCGGTCGCATGGGTGGCGTCCGCCAGACGACCCAGAACCTCACGATTCACGCCGTTGACGCCGAGAAGGGCCTGCTGCTCATCAAGGGTGCCGTTCCCGGCCCCCGTGGCGGCATCGTCCTGATCCGCACGGCCGCGAAGGGTGCATGATCCAGATGGCAACCAAGACCCCTAACCTGCCCGCCGAGATCTTCGACGTGCAGACGAACGTCCCGCTGATCCACCAGGTCGTGGTGGCCCAGCTCGCGGCCGCCCGTCAGGGCACGCACTCGACGAAGACCCGTGGTGAGGTGCGCGGCGGTGGCCGCAAGCCCTACCGCCAGAAGGGCACCGGCCGCGCGCGCCAGGGCTCGACCCGCGCGCCGCAGTTCGCCGGCGGTGGCGTCGTCCACGGCCCGCAGCCGCGTGACTACTCGCAGCGCACCCCCAAGAAGATGAAGGCCGCCGCCCTGCGCGGTGCCCTCTCCGACCGGGCGCGCTTCGACCGCATCCACGTCGTCGACTCCATCGTCTCGGGCGACCTGCCCTCGGCGAAGGACGCCGCCGCCCTGCTCTCCGGCCTGACCGAGCGTCCGAACCTGCTCGTCGTCATCGAGCGTGGCAACGACGTCGCGATGAAGTCGGTGCGCAACCTGCAGAACGTCCACGTCCTGGTGGCTGACCAGCTCAACACCTACGACGTGCTCTGCGCCGACGACATCGTCTTCACCCAGGCCGCCCTCGACGCGTTCGTCGCGGGCCCCGTGAAGGCTGACAAGGCTGCTGCCAAGGAGGACGCCAAGTGAGCATCCACGCCAAGGACCCCCGCGACATCCTCATCGCGCCGGTCGTCTCGGAGAAGTCGTACGGTCTGCTCGACGAGGGCAAGTACACCTTCATCGTCGACCCCCGCGCGAACAAGACGGAGATCAAGATCGCCATCGAGTCGATCTTCGACGTCAAGGTCGACAAGGTCCACACCCTGAACCGTCAGGGCAAGAGCCGTCGCACCCGTTTCGGCATCGGCAAGCGCAAGGACACCAAGCGTGCGATCGTCTCCCTCCGCGAGGGCACGATCGACATCTTCGGTGCGGGCGCCTGAGACCGACGAAGAACAGGACTGAACCACAATGGGAATCCGTAAGTACAAGCCGACCACGCCGGGCCGTCGTGGCTCGTCGGTCGCCGACTTCGTCGAGATCACGCGCTCCACGCCGGAGAAGTCGCTGGTCCGCCCGCTCACCAAGACGGGTGGCCGCAACAACGCCGGTCGCATCACGACGCGTCACATCGGTGGAGGCCACAAGCGCGCCTACCGTGTCATCGACTTCCGTCGCCACGACAAGGACGGCGTGCCCGCCAAGGTCGCTCACATCGAGTACGACCCCAACCGCACGGCGCGCATCGCGCTCGTCCAGTACGCCGACGGCGAGAAGCGCTACATCCTGGCGCCGAACCGCCTCAAGCAGGGCGACCCGATCGAGAACGGCGCTGGCGCCGACATCAAGCCGGGCAACAGCCTGCCGCTGCGCAACATCCCGGTCGGCACGGTCATCCACGCCATCGAGCTGAAGCCCGGTGGCGGCGCGAAGATCGCCCGCTCCGCCGGCGCTCGCGTGCAGCTCGTCGCCAAGGACGGCCCCTACGCCCAGCTGCGTATGCCGTCCGGTGAGATCCGCAACGTCGACGTGCGCTGCCGCGCCACCGTCGGCGAGGTCGGCAACGCCGAGCAGAGCAACATCAACTGGGGCAAGGCCGGCCGCATGCGCTGGAAGGGCAAGCGCCCGACCGTCCGTGGTGTCGCGATGAACCCGGTTGACCACCCGCACGGTGGTGGTGAGGGCAAGACGTCCGGTGGACGTCACCCCGTCAGCCCCTGGGGCCAGGCCGAAGGCCGGACCCGTAAGGGCCACAAGGAAAGCGACAAGCTCATCGTTCGTCGCCGTCGTACTGGCAAGAAGCGCTGATAAGGAGCCTTTGGAATGCCTCGTAGCCTGAAGAAGGGCCCCTTCATCGACGACCACCTTCAGAAGAAGGTGGACGCCCAGAACGAAGCGGGAACCAAGACCGTCATCAAGACCTGGTCGCGTCGCTCGGTCATCAGCCCCGACATGCTCGGTCACACCTTCGCCGTCCACGACGGCCGCAAGCACGTCCCGGTGTTCGTCACCGAGTCGATGGTCGGCCACAAGCTCGGCGAGTTCGCGCCGACCCGCACGTTCAAGGGTCACGTGAAGGACGACAAGAAGGGTCGTCGTCGCTGATGGCCACTCGAATCGAAGAAGCCAAGGAAGCAGCCATGGAAGCCAAGGCCTCGGCCCGGCACGTCCGGGTCAGCCCCCAGAAGGCGCGTCGTGTCGTGGACCTCATCCGCGGCAAGGGCGCCACCGACGCCATCACGACGCTGACGTTCGCGCCGCAGTCGGCGTCCGACCCGGTGAAGAAGGTGCTCGAGAGCGCCATCGCCAACTGCCGGGTCAAGGCCGACCGCGAGTCCGTCGCCTTCGACGAGCGTGAGCTCGTCGTCAGCGCCGCGTTCGTCGACGAGGGCCCGACCATGAAGCGATTCCGTCCGCGGGCCCAGGGTCGCGCCGGCCGGATCAACAAGCGCACGAGCCACATCACCGTGGTCGTGTCCCAGACCGAGAAGAAGAAGGGAGCCCGCTGATGGGTCAGAAGGTCAACCCCCACGGCTTCCGTCTGGGCATCACCACCGACCACAAGAGCCGCTGGTTCGCCGACTCCACCAAGCAGGGTCAGCGTTACCGCGACTACGTCAAGGAAGATGTCTCGATCCGTCGCCTGATGGAGAAGGGCATGGAGCGCGCCGGCATCGCCAAGGTCGAGATCGAGCGCACCCGTGACCGCGTCCGCGTCGACATCCACACCGCGCGTCCGGGCATCGTCATCGGTCGCCGCGGCGCCGAGGCCGACCGCATCCGCGGCGAGCTCGAGAAGCTCACGGGCAAGCAGGTCCAGCTCAACATCCTCGAGGTCAAGAACCCCGAGATCGACAGCCAGCTGGTCGCCCAGGGCATCGCCGAGCAGCTCTCGGCTCGTGTCTCCTTCCGTCGCGCGATGCGCAAGGGCATGCAGTCCGCCCAGCGCGCCGGCGCCAAGGGCATCCGCGTGCAGGTCTCGGGCCGTCTCAACGGCGCCGAGATGAGCCGCACCGAGTTCTACCGCGAGGGTCGCGTCCCGCTGCACACGCTGCGCGCGCAGATCGACTACGGCTTCTACGAGGCTCGTACGACGTTCGGCCGCATCGGCGTCAAGGTGTGGATCTACAAGGGCGACATGACGGCCAAGGAGCTCGCTGCCCAGCAGGCCGCTGCCCCGCGCCCGTCGCGTGGCCCGCGCCGTGACGGCGGTGACCGTCCGAACCGCGCCCGTCGTGGTGACCGCAACGAGAACGCCGGTGCGCCGGCCGTGACCGACACCGCTGCTGAGCAGGCCCCGGCCCCCGCCAGCACCGAGAATGAGCAGGCCTGACCATGTTGATTCCCCGCCGAGTCAAGCACCGCAAGCAGCACCACCCCAACCGCCACGGTGCGGCCAAGGGTGGCACGACGATCGCCTTCGGTGAGTACGGCATCCAGGCTCTCGAGCCCGCCTACGTCACCAACCGCCAGATCGAGTCCGCTCGTATCGCGATGACCCGCTACATCAAGCGTGGCGGAAAGGTCTGGATCAACATCTACCCGGACCGTCCGCTCACGAAGAAGCCCGCCGAGACCCGCATGGGTTCCGGTAAGGGTTCGCCCGAGTGGTGGATCGCCAACGTCAAGCCGGGCCGCGTCATGTTCGAGCTGTCGGGCGTGTCCGAGCCGGTGGCTCGTGAGGCCATGCGTCTCGCGATGCACAAGCTCCCCATGAAGTGCCGGTTCATCCAGCGTGAGGGTGGTGACATCTGATGGCAGTCGGAACCAAGGACCTGGCTTCCAACCAGCTGCGTGGTCTCGACGACACCAAGCTGGCCGACGAGCTGAAGAAGGCCAAGGAGGAGCTGTTCAACCTCCGTTTCCAGTCGGCCACCGGCCAGCTGGACAACCATGGTCGTCTCCGCGCCGTCAAGCGCGACATCGCCCGGATCTACACGGAGATGCGTGAGCGCGAGCTCGGCATCGGCTCGGCCCCCGTGCCCGAGCCCGAGCCCGTGGTGACGGACACCAAGGCCGACAAGAAGGCCAAGAAGGCCGACAAGGCCGAGGACAAGGCTGACAAGGCCGAGAAGAAGGCCAAGAAGGCCGACAAGGCTGACAAGGCTGACAAGGCTGACAAGGAGGCTGACGCGTGAGCGAGCAGGACAAGGCCGCTTCGGCCACCGAGACCAAGACCAGCGACCGCAACTACCGCAAGACCCGCCAGGGTTACGTGGTGAGCGACAAGATGGACAAGACCGTCGTCGTCGAGGTCGAGGACCGCGTCAAGCACGCCCTCTACGGCAAGGTCATCCGTCGCACGAGCAAGGTCAAGGCCCACGACGAGCTGAACACCGCCGGCGTCGGCGACCGCGTGCTCATCATGGAGACGCGTCCGCTCTCCGCGACGAAGCACTGGCGCGTCGTCGAGATCCTCGAGAAGGCCAAGTAACCGGTCGGGGGGTTCGGCCCTGGCGGGCCAGCCCCCCGACTGCCCCCCCGACAAGCCCGCGTGGCTGGGGGAGCGGGCCCCGCGGCATACGTGCTCGTATGCCGTCCGGCTCGCACCACGACCACACCCCATCCAGTTCGGCAAGGCTCACGAGGAAGGCGCGCTGAGCGCGGATTCCTCGTGAGAACCAGCACGACGACAGGAGTTAGACAGTGATTCAGCAGGAGTCGCGACTGCGCGTCGCCGACAACACCGGTGCCAAGGAACTCCTTTGCATCCGTGTTCTCGGCGGTTCGGGCCGTCGGTACGCCGGCATCGGCGACACCATCGTCGCCACCGTCAAGGACGCGATCCCGGGCGGCAACGTGAAGAAGGGTGACGTCGTCAAGGCCGTCATCGTTCGCACCGTCAAGGAGCGCCGCCGCGCCGACGGGTCCTACATCAAGTTCGACGAGAACGCCGCCGTGATCCTCAAGGGCGACGGGGACCCCCGTGGCACCCGCATCTTCGGCCCGGTCGGCCGCGAGCTGCGCGAGAAGAAGTTCATGAAGATCATCTCGCTGGCCCCGGAGGTGCTGTGAACATGGCGAACGCCAAGATGAAGATCAAGAAGGGTGACCTCGTCCAGGTCATCTCCGGCCGCAGCCAGAAGAACGGCGGCGACCGGGGCAAGCAGGGCAAGGTCATCGCGGTGTACCCGGAGACCCAGCGCGTGCTGGTCGAGGGCATCAACCGCGTCACCAAGCACGTCAAGGCCGGCGCGACCGCTCGCGGCACGCGCACCGGTGGCCTCGTGCACACCGAGGCCGCGATCCACGTGAGCAACGTGGCGATCGTCGACCCCGAGTCGAAGAAGCCGACGCGCATCAAGACGCGCGTCGAGACGGTGGAGCGGAACGGTCGCACGAAGGCGGCTCGCGTCCGGGTCGCCGTGAAGTCGGACAAGGACCTCTGATAATGACAAACACTGTGACTGAGTCCGCTGCCGCGAAGCCGCGCCTCCAGCAGCGCTACCAGGACGAGATCAAGGGCGCGCTCCTCGAGCAGTTCGCCTACGCCAACGTCATGCAGGTTCCCGGCGTCGTCAAGGTCGTCGTCAACATGGGTGTCGGCGACGCCGCCAAGGACAGCAAGCTCATCGAGGGTGCCGTCCGCGACCTCACCGCCATCACCGGCCAGAAGCCGGTCGTGACGAAGGCCCGCAAGTCCATCGCGCAGTTCAAGCTCCGCGAGGGCATGCCGATCGGCGCGCACACGACGCTGCGCGGCGACCGCATGTGGGAGTTCCTCGACCGTCTCGTGACGATCGCCCTCCCGCGCATCCGTGACTTCCGCGGCCTGTCGCCGAAGCAGTTCGACGGCAACGGCAACTACACCTTCGGTCTCACGGAGCAGTCGATGTTCCACGAGATCGACCAGGACCGCATCGACCGGGTCCGTGGGATGGACATCACCGTGGTCACCACGGCGACCAACGATGACGAGGGTCGCGCGCTGCTCAAGCAGCTCGGCTTCCCCTTCAAGGAGAACTGACATGGCCAAGACCGCACTGGTCAACAAGGCGAACCGGAAGCCGAAGTTCAAGGTCCGTGCGTACACCCGCTGCCAGAAGTGCGGTCGTCCGCACTCGGTGTACCGCAAGTTCGGCCTCTGCCGCATCTGCCTTCGCGAGATGGCTCACGCGGGCCAGCTGCCGGGCGTGACCAAGAGCTCGTGGTGACCGGCACCGCCGGACACCAAACCCCAGACCAAGCAAACCTCTGACACCGTAGGTCGGCCACGCGGCATACGCCGAGCGGGAGCTGCACGCAGCAACCGAAGGTCGAAACCCCGGTGAGGAAGGGCGGAGAGCCCACATGACCATGACTGACCCGATTGCGGACATGCTGACCCGCGTCCGGAACGCCAACTCGGCGCACCACGACGTTGTCTCCATGCCGTACTCCAAGCTCAAGAAGAACATCGCCGAGATCCTCCAGGCCGAGGGCTACATCGCCGGCTGGAAGATCGAGGAGGCCGAGGTCGGCCAGACCCTGACCATCGACCTCAAGTACGGCCCCAACCGCGAGCGCTCCATCGCCGGAGTCCGCCGCGTCAGCAAGCCGGGTCTGCGCGTCTACGCCAAGTCGACGAACCTTCCCCGGGTTCTCGGTGGCCTCGGCGTCGCGATCCTGTCGACGTCGAACGGTCTGCTGACCGACCGCCAGGCACACGAGAAGGGCGTGGGTGGGGAAGTCCTCGCCTACGTCTGGTAAGGAGAGACTGACATGTCGCGAATCGGACGACTTCCGGTCTCCATCCCGTCGGGTGTGGACGTCAAGGTCGAGGGCCAGGACGTCAGCGTCAAGGGTCCCAAGGGCGAGCTCTCGCTCACCATCCCGAACCCCATCACCGTCGAGGTGGCCGAGGGCAACCTCGAGGTCAAGCGTGCCGACGACGAGCGCGACTCGCGCTCGCGTCACGGCCTGACCCGCTCCCTCATCAACAACATGGTCCTCGGGGTCACCGAGGGCTACGAGAAGAAGATGGAGATCCACGGCACGGGTTACCGTGTCGCCGCGAAGGGCAGCAACCTCGAGTTCTCGCTCGGGTACTCCCACCCCATCACCATCGAGGCTCCCGAGGGCATCAGCTTTGCCGTCGAGAACCCGACCCGCTTCTCGGTGCAGGGCATCGACAAGCAGCTGGTCGGCGAGGTCGCGGCCAACATCCGCAAGCTGCGCAAGCCCGACCCGTACAAGGGCAAGGGTGTTCGCTACGCGGGCGAGCAGATCCGTCGCAAGGTTGGAAAGGCCGGTAAGTAAGCCATGGCAATGATCATCAAGCGCGGCAAGAGCAAGGCTGCCGCCCGCATCCGTCGCCAGGTGCGCGGTCGCAAGAAGATCGCCGGCACCCCGGCCCGTCCTCGCCTCGTCGTGTCCCGATCGAGCCGGCACCTCTTCGTCCAGGTCGTCGACGACACGGTCGGCAAGACCGTGGCGTCCGCCTCGACGATGGAGGCCGACCTGCGTGCGTTCGACGGTGACAAGACGGCCAAGGCCAAGCGCGTCGGCGAGCTCGTCGCCGCTCGGGCCAAGGACGCCGGTGTCGAGTCCGTCGTGTTCGACCGTGGTGGCAACAAGTACCACGGCCGGGTCGCGGCCATCGCCGAGGGCGCCCGTGAAGGTGGGCTGTCCCTGTGACCAAGCACTTCGTGAACGCAATTGTTGAGATGAGGAACATCTGATGCCCGGACAGCAGCGTCGAGGCACCGGCCCCGCCGGTGGCGGCGAGCGCACCGAGCGTGGCGACCGCCGTGACAACCGCGGTGGCCGCGACAACCGTGACGGTCGTGACGCCGAGAAGAACCAGTACGTCGAGCGCGTCGTGACGATCAACCGCGTCGCCAAGGTCGTCAAGGGTGGTCGTCGCTTCAGCTTCACCGCTCTCGTCGTCGTCGGTGACGGTGACGGCACCGTCGGTGTCGGCTACGGCAAGGCCAAGGAAGTCCCCGCGGCGATCGCCAAGGGTGTCGAGGAGGCCAAGAAGAACTTCTTCAAGGTCCCGCGCATCCAGGGCACCATCCCGCACCCCGTCCAGGGTGAGGCCGCCGCCGGTGTCGTCATGCTCCGTCCCGCCGCTCCCGGTACCGGTGTCATCGCCGGTGGTCCGGTGCGTGCGGTGCTCGAGTGCGCCGGCATCCACGACGTCCTCAGCAAGTCGCTGGGCTCCGACAACGCCATCAACATCGTGCACGCCACGGCTCAGGCCCTGCGTGAGCTCGAGCGCCCCGAGTCGGTCGCCGCACGTCGCGGCAAGACCCTCGAGGAGGTGGCTCCGGCCGCCATGCTCCGCGCCCGCGCTGCCGGTCTCGCCGAGGCCAAGGCCGCCGAGAAGGCAGGTGCGTGATGGCTCGTCTCAAGGTGACCCAGACCCGATCCGAGATCGGTGGCAAGCAGAACCAGCGTGACACGCTGCGCAGCCTCGGTCTGAAGCGCATTGGCGACGTCGTCGTCAAGGAGGACCGTCCCGAGATCCGCGGGATGGTCAAGACGGTGACGCACCTCGTGACCGTCGAGGAGGTTGACTGACCATGGCTGACAAGAAGCCCAACGCCCAGAGCGAGTCCGCCCTCAAGGTCCACCACCTGCGTCCGGCCCCCGGAGCCAAGACCGCCAAGACCCGCGTGGGTCGAGGCGAGGGCTCCAAGGGCAAGACCGCCGGTCGTGGCACCAAGGGCACCAAGGCCCGCTACCAGGTTCCCGAGCGCTTCGAGGGTGGCTCCATGCCGCTCCACATGCGCCTGCCGAAGCTGCGTGGGTTCAAGAACCCGTTCCGCACCGAGTACCAGGTCGTCAACCTCGACCGCCTGCAGGTCCTCTTCCCCGAGGGCGGGCAGGTCTCGGTCGCAGACCTCATCGAGAAGGGTGCCGTCCGCGACGGCTTCCCGGTCAAGGTGCTCGGCACCGGCGACATCTCCGTCAAGGTCGAGGTGGAGGCCCACAAGTTCTCCGCCTCCGCCAAGGAGAAGATCGAGGCCGCCGGCGGCACGGTCACGGCGCTCGACGCCTGACCCGGGTCGCTGCATGAACCGGTCCTCGTGACCACCCCACACCTCGTGTGAGCAGCGCCCCGGGCGCCCGCTCCGAGGGCCGACGTGACGTCGGCCACCGGACCGGGATGCTCGGGGCGCTGCGTCTTTGCGTTACCCTTCCACGGATTGCTTGACCAACGCCGCGCCACCCGTGCGGCCCCAGGAGGACCCAGTGCTCGCCGCCTTCGTCCGCGCGTTCCGCACCCCGGACCTGCGCAAGAAGCTGCTCTTCACGCTCGGCATCATCGCGCTCTTCCGGCTCGGTTCGCACGTGCCGACCCCGGGCATCAGCTACACGCTGGTGCAGGACTGTCTCAAGGCTGGCCAGGCCGCCGGTGGCAGTGACCAGAGCGGGTTCCTCAACCTCGCCAACCTCTTCAGTGGTGGCGCGCTGCTGCAGCTGTCGGTCTTCGCGCTCGGGATCATGCCGTACATCACGGCGAGCATCATCATCCAGCTGCTCACCGTCGTCATCCCGCGCTTCGAGGCCCTCAAGGAAGAGGGCCAGTCCGGCCAGTCGAAGCTGACGCAGTACACCCGCTACCTGACGATCGGCCTCGCCGTGCTCCAGTCGGCGACCCTCGTCACCTTCGCGCGCAACCCCTCCAGCCTCTTCGGCGGCAGCTGCCCGACGATCATGCCCGACGACTCGATGGTGACCATCCTCATCATGGTCCTCACGATGACGGCCGGCACCGGCCTCATCATGTGGTTCGGCGAGCTCATCACCGACAAGGGTGTCGGCAACGGCATGTCGCTGCTCATCTTCACCTCGATCGCGGCCGGCTTCCCGGCCTCCCTCTGGGCGATCAAGGAGAACAAGGGCTGGGGCACCTTCCTCGGCATCGTGCTGCTCGGCATCTTCGTCATCGCTGCTGTGGTCTTCGTCGAGCAGTCTCAGCGCCGCATCCCCGTGCAGTACGCCAAGCGCATGGTCGGTCGCCGCATGTACGGCGGCACCTCGACCTACATCCCGCTCAAGGTCAACATGGCCGGCGTCATCCCCGTCATCTTCGCGAGCTCCCTGCTCGCCCTGCCGGGCCTCATCGCGCAGTTCAACACGCGCGCCGACGGCAACAACCCGGGCTGGGTCACGTGGGTGCAGCAGAACCTCGTGCGTGGTGACCACCCGATCTACATGGCGATCTACGTCGCGCTCATCCTCTTCTTCACGTTCTTCTACGTCTCGATCACGTTCAACCCGACCGAGGTCGCCGACAACATGAAGAAGTACGGCGGCTTCATCCCAGGTATCCGCGCCGGGCGACCCACGGCCGAGTACCTCAACTACGTCCTGACCCGAATCACCGTGCCGGGTGCCATCTACCTCGCCATCATCTCGCTCATCCCGCTCGTGGCACTCGTGCTCGTCGGAGCCAACCAGAACTTCCCGTTCGGTGGCACCTCGATCCTCATCATCGTCGGTGTGGGTCTCGAGACGGTCAAGCAGATCGAGGCGCAGCTCCAGCAGCGTCATTACGAAGGGTTCCTCCGTTAAATGCGACTGATCATCCTCGGCCCGCCCGGTGCCGGTAAGGGCACCCAGGCCGCCCGCCTCGCCGAGCGCCTCTCCATCCCGGCCATCTCGACCGGCGACATCTTCCGGTCCAACATCAAGGACGAGACCGAGCTGGGTCTCAAGGTCAAGGACATCCTCGCCTCGGGCGGCTACGTCCCCGACGAAGTGACGAACGAGATCGTCGAGGACCGGCTCGACTGGCCCGACGCAGCCGGCGGCTTCCTCCTCGACGGCTACCCGCGCACCGCAGGTCAGGTCGAGGCGCTCGACGAGATGCTCGCGCGCCACGGCCACCGGCTCGACGCCGTCCTCGCGCTCGAGGTCGACGACGACGCCATCGTCGAGCGCCTCCTCAAGCGGGCCGAGACCGAGGGTCGCTCCGACGACACCGAGGACGTCATCCGCGAGCGCCAGGCGATCTACTACCGCGAGACCGCGCCCCTCAGCCACCACTACGACGAGGTCGGCCTGCTCGTCCGCGTCGACGGGATGGGCGAGCTCGACAAGGTGACCGACCGGCTCGTCGAGGCCCTGCCGGCCCACCCGAGCCCCTGAGCGCCCACACCGTGTTCGGACGCCGCACCAAGCTCCAGGGTCGCACCGACGAGCAGCTCCTCCTCATGCGCGAGGCGGGGCTGCTCGTCGGGCGCACCCTCGAGATGCTCGCCGCCGAGGTGCGGCCGGGCGTGACCACGCTCGAGCTCGACCGCCTCGCCGAGGACTTCATCCGCAGCCACGGCGGCGTCCCCAACTTCCAGCTCGTCCCCGGCTACAGCCACACGCTCTGCACGAGCGTCAACGAGGAGGTCGTGCACGGCATCCCCGGCAGCCGGGTGCTGCGCGAGGGTGACGTCGTCTCGGTCGACTGCGGCGCCGAGGTCGCGGGCTGGAACGGCGACGCGGCCTTCACCGCCGTCGTCGGCGGCCCCGAGGCCGGACGACCCGAGGACCTCGCCCTCATCGCCGCCACCGAGGCCAGCCTGTATGCCGGCATCGCCGCCATGCGCGTCGGCGACCGTCTCTACGCGGTGGGCGATGCGGTCGAGGCGAGCATCGAAGCTGCGGCGCAGCGCGACGGTCGGGTCTACGGGATCATCGAGGACTACGTCGGTCACGGCATCGGCACGCAGATGCACATGGATCCGCAGATCCCGAACTACGCCGTCCGCGACGCCGGCCCCAAGCTCGTCAACGGCTTCACCGGGGCGATCGAGCCGATGGTCACCCTCGGCACGACCGAGACGACGGTGCTTGCCGACGACTGGACCGTCGTGACCGCCGACGCCACCCGCGCCGCCCACTGGGAGCACTCGGTGGCCGTGCGCGACGCGGGCCTGTGGATCCTCACGGCCATCGACGGCGGCGAGGCGGCGCTGGCAGCCCACGGCGCGGCATACGCCCCGCTGGGCTGAGCGTTCGCTCGAGGTCACCAGGGGCGTAGCGCCCGGACTGTCGGGCGCGGCGCGTAGCCTCGCGCTGTGACGCTTCCCCGTAGCACCCCCAGCGCCCAGGGCGTCGACGCCTTCGGGCTGCTCGCCTTCGTCGAGGCCGCCGAGCGCGGCGGCCTCGGCCTCCACAGCCTCATCGTGGCCCGCCACGGCCAGGTCATCGCGCAGGGGTGGTGGCGGCCGTATACCGCCGAGCGGGTCCACCTCGCCTACTCCCTCTCCAAGACGGTGACGGCCACGGCCGTCGCGTTCCTCGTGCAGGAGGGTCGGCTCTCGCTCGAGGACCGGGTGCTCGACCACTTCCCCGAGATCGACCGCGGCTCGGTGCCCTCGGGATGGCACGACGTACGGGTCAAGCACTGCCTCTCGATGACCGTGGGGCACGAGGACGACGCGTGGGCGAGGGTGTTCGACCGCAGCGCCGGCACCGACTACGCCGCACCGGACGACTGGGTGCCGCGAGTCTTCGCGACGGCACCGACGCGCGAGCCGGGCACCGTCTTCGCCTACAACCAGGTCGCGACCTACCTCCTGTCTGTCATCGTCGGCCGGGTGGCCGGTCAGGGCGTGTCCGAGATGCTGCGGCCGCGGCTGCTGGCGCCGCTCGGCCTGCCCGACATCCCGTGGCACCGTGACCCGCTCGGTCGTGAGCTCGGCTTCAGCGGCGCGCACCTGACGACGGAGGGCATCGCGTCGATCGCGCAGCTCTACCTCGACCGGGGTCGCTGGGAGGGCCGCCAGCTGCTGTCGCCGTCGTGGGTGGCCGAGGCGACGGTCGCCTTCGGCCCGCACAACGAGGACCCCCTCACCCCGCCCGACTGGGCTCGCGGCTACGGCTACTCCTTCTGGATGCAGCGTCACGGCTACCGCGGCGACGGCGCCTACGGCCAGTTCCTCGCGGTGCTGCCCGAGCACGACGTCGTCGTCGCCATCACCTCCGAGCAGCCCGACATGCAGGCGACGCTCGACGCCCTGTGGGAGCACGTCGTGCCTGCCGTCGACCGTCCCGGCTCCGAGCAGGCCGACGCCGAGCTCGCGGCGGTGCTGGCCGGCCGCGAGATCCCGGCGATGGCGGGCGGTGCCCTCGGGCCCGACCACGCCGAGTTCACCCGGTCGTCGGGCTCCGACCTGTCCGGTGACTACACCGCCGTCTCGGTGACCCGCGAGGAGGGCGGCCACGTCCTCGGGCTCGAGCGGCGCGGGGAGTGGCTGCGGGTGTCGGTGGCCTCGGGGGCGTGGGTCGAGTCGGCCCTCGTCGCCGGCGGCGCGACCCTGCCCGTCGTCAGCAGCGGCGGTTGGGTCGACGAGGACGTCTTCCGCGCCGAGGTCATCGCCATCGAGACGCCCCACCGCTTCCGGGTCGAGGCCCGGCTGCGCGGGGGAGATGCCGACCTCACGTGGCGGATGGTGCCGCTGACCGGCGACGACCCGCTCTGGCTCTCGACGCGCTGGGCCACCTGACCTCTGTGTCGAGTGCCCAGTTCTCGACGAGGGGGTCCCCTGCGGAAGTGAGCACTCGACGGGGGAGTCCCGGTCGAGTGCCCAGTTGTCGACGAAGGGTCTCCCGTGCGGAAGTGAGCACTCGACGCGGAGTCCCGGTCGAGTGCTCAGTGGCCGAGGGATCCGGCCTGGCCGCCGACGTGCACGAGCAGCCGCTCGGCGACGACGCGGGCGTTGGCCTGGAGCACGGGCAGCGGCACGCGGGGGAGGTTCTCCTCCCAGTCGAGCAGCGGCGAGCCCCGGAACTGCGGGACCCGCGCGGGGCGGCCGAAGAAGAACACGTGCAGGTGGGCGCTGCCGTCGCCGTACTTCGCGACGTGCACCCGACCGACGCTCGGCACGTGCTCGACGGCGTCCGCGATCGAGACGACGAGCTGGCCCATCTCCGCGGCGAGGGCGGCCGGCAGGCTCGGCAGGTCGTGGTGCTCGAGCGGCGAGAGGACGAGCTGCACCGGCAGGCCCGTCTGGTCGGCGAGCCCGAGGCGCCAGCGGGCGTTGGACCACACCGTCGTCCCGTCGTCGGGGCCGAACCCCGTCGCGCACCAGCAGTCGCGCGCGTCCTCGCCGCGACGGGCCGGCTCCTCGGCGGCGAGCGGCTGCAGCGGCTTGAGGCGGAGGCTGTCGACCTCGTAGGGGAAGATGTCCCAGCCCGGCATCTCCTCCACCGCGACCGGCAGGCGCCCGTCGGCATCGGCTGCGGCGAGGATGCGCGCGTGGTAGTCCTCGGGGCTCTCGGCCTGCGCCAGCACCGGATCCTCCCGCACCGCGTCTGCCCGCACCGTGTCGTCGCCCGTGTCGCTCATCGAGCCAGTATGCCGTCCGGCGGAGTCCCGCGTCCGTCGTGACCCGGGCGCGCGCGGGTGGGAGGATCGGTGCATGGGTGAGCTCACGGCATACCTGGAGTCACTGGCCTCGCCGCAGCGGGAGGCGCTCCAGCACGTCGTCGACGCGGCCCGGCGCGCGGCGCCGGACGCGGAGGAGGGGCGCAGCTACGGCATGGCGGCGCTGCGGCTCGCGGGCAAGCCGCTCGTCGGGGTGACGGCATCGGCGCGCCACCTCTCGCTCTTCCCGTTCAGCCCCGCTGTGGTCGAGGCGGTCGCTGCAGACCTCGAGGGCTACAGCCTGTCGAAGGGCACGATCCGCTTCACGGTGGACCAGCCGCTGCCCGACGGCGTCGTCGAGCGGGTCGTCGACCTGAGGCGCGCCGAGATCGAGCGCTGACCCCCGGGGACGGGCGCTCACGATAGCGCCCGGCCCGATTTCAGGGAAGCGCCCTCGGTGGCGTATTCTTGTGCGTTGGGTGTCGTGTGCCGCGGCGCCCAGCTCACGCCTGTGCGTGCACGGGCAACTACGGCACGCCCCAAGGCCGGTCCACTCCGGGTCGGCCACCAACAGATTGACGGAGGATATGGCCAAGAAGGACGGTGTCATCGAGATCGAGGGCACGATCGTCGAGGCTCTCCCGAACGCGATGTTCCGGGTGGAGCTCTCCAACGGTCACAAGGTGCTCGCACACATCTCGGGCAAGATGCGCCAGCACTACATCCGGATCCTCCCTGAGGACCGGGTCGTGGTGGAGCTCTCGCCCTATGACCTGACCCGCGGTCGGATCGTCTTCCGCTACCGCTGACCACGAGGCCGGCTCGCCCCGCTCACACGCGGAGCGGACCGGCATGCGTGGAAAGCACCTCCTGACAAAACCCAGCTCCTGCTCGTCCGGGCCCCGGCCCGTGGTGGACAGGTGCGCGATCTGAAGACAGCAGGCAGATGAAGGTTCAGCCGAGCGTCAAGAAGATCTGCGACAAGTGCAAGGTGATCCGCCGCAACGGTCGGGTCATGGTGATCTGCGAGAACCTGCGCCACAAGCAGCGCCAGGGCTGAGCAGACCCACCACCCTTGCCGTCGACAGAACTTCGACAGCACGCCACAAGTGAATGAAAGCAGCACCCGGCCCCTGATGACCGACCGTCGTGTCGGCGCAGGACGTCACCCCCGGCACGGAGGCCGGGGACCGGAGGACCGCCCTTCTGAGCGGCGGTCCACGAACCCGGATCGGTGACTGTTCCAGACCTCCGCGAAACAGAATCCAGGAGAACCACCAACATGGCTCGTCTTGTTGGAGTCGACCTTCCGCGTGACAAGCGCGTCGAGGTCGCACTGACCTACATCTTCGGTGTCGGTCGCACCCGTTCCAAGGAGGCGCTGGTTGCGACCGGCGTCGACCCCAACACCCGCGTCAAGGACCTCGGTGAGACCGAGCTCGTTGCGCTTCGTGACTTCCTCGAGGGCAACTACCGCCTCGAGGGTGACCTTCGCCGTGAGGTGCAGGCCGACATCCGCCGCAAGGTCGAGATCGGCTCCTACGAAGGTCTCCGTCACCGTCGTGGTCTCCCCGTGCGCGGTCAGCGTACGAAGACCAACGCGCGCACCCGCAAGGGCCCGAAGCGCACCGTGGCCGGCAAGAAGAAGGCCAAGTGACGCTGATCGCGACGCGATCAGGTCTCACCGACATTCAGTTCTGACGTAGGAGAAAAATGCCTCCCAAGGCTCGTGTGACGAAGGTTCGTCGCAAGGAGAAGAAGAACGTTGCCCACGGGCACGCTCACATCAAGAGCACGTTCAACAACACCATCATCTCGATCACGGACCCCACGGGTGCTGTGATCGCGTGGGCCTCTGCCGGCCAGGTCGGCTTCAAGGGCTCGCGCAAGTCCACCCCGTTCGCTGCCCAGATGGCCGCCGAGGCTGCTGCCCGCCGCGCCATGGAGCACGGCATGCGCAAGGTCGACGTCTTCGTGAAGGGCCCGGGCTCGGGTCGCGAGACGGCGATCCGTTCGCTCACCGCCACCGGCCTGGAGGTCGGCGCGATCAGCGACGTCACGCCCACGCCGCACAACGGTGTCCGCCCGCCCAAGCGCCGTCGCGTCTGATCCCGGCCTGAGCGAGAGAGAGAACTAGACACATGGCTCGTTACACCGGCCCGATCACCAAGAAGTCCCGCCGCCTCAAGATGGACCTCGTCGGCGGCGACAAGAACTTCGAGCTCCGTCCCTTCCCGCCCGGCCAGCACGGCCGTCGCCGGATCCAGGAGAAGGAGTACCTCACCCAGCTCCAGGAGAAGCAGCGCGCCCGCTTCACCTACGGCGTCATGGAGAAGCAGTTCGTCCGGTACTACAAGGAGGCGGCCCGCCGCCCCGGCAAGACCGGTGAGAACCTGCTCCAGATCCTCGAGACCCGTCTCGACAACGTCGTCTACCGCGCGGGCCTGGCCCGCACGCGTCGTCACGCCCGTCAGCTCGTGACCCACGGTCACTTCGAGGTCAACGGCGTGCGCGTCGACGTGCCCTCGTACCGCGTCGAGCAGTACGACATCATCACGGTCCGCAAGCAGTCGGTCGAGACCTTCCCGTTCGAGCTGGCTCGCCAGACGTTCGGCGAGCGTCCCGTCCCGGCCTGGATGCAGGTCGTCCCCGGTTCGCTCCAGGTGCTCATCCACCAGCTCCCGGTGCGCGCCCAGATCGACAGCCAGCTCACCGAGCAGCTCATCGTCGAGCTCTACTCGAAGAACTGATGCAAGACGGCGTATGCCGTCCGGCCCAGCCGGACGGCATACGCCCCGCTTGCGCGTGGGGTCGGCTCGCAGACAGAGCCGAGCCGGCCCGCCCGGATCGCGACCGGGCAGTTTCACGAGGCGTCATATGGCGGTCGCCCGTGGGAAGGAAATGAACAGTGCTCATCGCACAGCGTCCCGTGCTCTCCGAAGAGGTCGTGGTCGAGAACCGCAGCCGCTTCACCATCGAGCCGCTCGAGCCCGGCTTCGGCTACACGCTCGGCAACTCCCTCCGTCGCACCCTGCTCTCGAGCATCCCGGGCGCGGCGGTCACCTCCATCCGCATCGACGGCGTGCTCCACGAGTTCTCGACCGTGCCGGGTGTGAAGGAGGACGTCACCGAGATGATCCTCAACATCAAGGGCCTCGTCGTCTCTTCGGAGCACGACGAGCCGGTCGTCATGTATCTGCGCAAGCAGGGCCCGGGTGCCGTCACCGCTGCCGACATCACGCCTCCGGCTGGTGTCGAGGTGCACAACCCCGACCTGCACATCGCGACGCTGAACGACAAGGGCAAGCTCGAGATGGAGCTGACCGTCGAGCGTGGCCGTGGCTACGTCTCCGCGCAGCAGAACAAGTCCGGTGACCAGGAGATCGGCCGCATCCCGGTCGACTCGATCTACTCGCCCGTGCTCACCGTGACCTACAAGGTCGAGGCGACGCGTGTCGAGCAGCGCACCGACTTCGACAAGCTCATCGTCGACGTCGAGACGAAGAACTCGATGACCCCGCGTGACGCCATGGCCTCGGCCGGCAAGACGCTCGTCGAGCTCTTCGGTCTGGCGCGCGAGCTCAACGTCGAGGCCGAGGGCATCGACATGGGCCCGTCGCCGACGGACGCGGCGCTCGCCGCCGACCTGGCGCTGCCGATCGAGGACCTCGACCTCACGGTTCGTTCCTACAACTGCCTGAAGCGCGAGGGCATCCACACCGTGGGTGAGCTCGTGAGCCGCAGCGAGGCCGACCTGCTCGACATCCGCAACTTCGGTGCGAAGTCGATCGACGAGGTCAAGGCCAAGCTCGTCGGCATGGGTCTGGCCCTCAAGGACAGCCCTCCCGGGTTCGACCCGTCGGCTCTCGTCGACAACTACGACTACGACGACACCGACCTCGACGACGTGGCGTCGCTCGAGGACGAGCAGCTCTGACCGACCGCTTGTTGACCCAGTCGCACTGCGCAGCCTGAACGCAGCCTGATGCCAGCAGCGGCGAGGTCAGACCTTCTAGGAGAAACGAAATGCCCACCCCCACCAAGGGTCCCCGCGTCGGTGGCGGCCCCGCCCACGAGCGGCTCATCCTCGCGAACCTTGCGACGTCGCTCTTCGAGCACGACAGCATCACGACGACCGAGGCGAAGGCCAAGCGTCTTCGTCCGCTCGCCGAGCGCCTCATCACCTTCGCCAAGCGCGGCGACCTGCACGCTCGTCGTCGGGTCATGACCGTCGTGCGTGACAAGGGTGTCGTCCACCGTCTGTTTGCCGAGATCGCCCCCGACATGGCGGCTCGCGAGGGTGGCTACACCCGCATCACGAAGATCGGCGCCCGCAAGGGTGACAACGCCCCCATGGTCGTCATCGAGCTCGTCCGCGAGCCGCTGTCGGCCAAGAAGGCGACGGTCAAGGAGGCCGAGGGCGCGACCCGTCGTGCCGCCAAGCAGGAGGAGGCCAAGGCCGCCGCTGCGGAGACCAAGGCCGCCGAGGATGCCGAGAAGGTCGAGTCCACGGACGAGACCGAGGCGACCGAGGCCGCTCCCCTGCCCGAGGGCGCCGTCGCCGCGAACGAGGACGGCTCGTCGCCCGACGAGGCCTACACCGTCAAGGGCAACGCCGACTCGGGCAAGTACCACGAGCCCGACGGCCAGTGGTACGACCAGACGATCGCCGAGTTCTGGTTCGCGTCCGCCGAGGACGCCGAGAAGGCCGGCTTCACGAAGGCCGGCTCCGGCTCCTGAGCCTGAGCGACCATCGACAGAGCAGCCCGTCCCCCTGGGGGCGGGCTGCTCTGTTGTGCGGGTGAGTGCCGAGGAACTGCTCTGCAGTTCGTCGGCCACGGGGTGAGCGTTAGGCTGCGGCGGCATGAGTGAGACGAGCTCCCCGCTGCTGCGCGTGCGGCTCGACCTCGCCTACGACGGGACCGACTTCTCGGGGTGGGCGGAGCAGCCGGGGCTGCGCACCGTCGAGGGCACGCTGTCGGCGGCCCTGGCCACCGTCCTGCGGCTGCCGGAGCCGGCCCGCCTCACGGTGGCGGGACGCACCGACGCGGGCGTGCACGCACGCGGTCAGGTCGTGCACCTCGACGTGCCTGCGCCGGCCTGGGCGGCGGTGCCGGGCCGCTCGGACCGGTCACCGGCCGCCGCACTCGTCTCGCGCCTTGCCGGCGTGCTGCCCACCGACGTCGTCGTGCGGAGCGCGACCGAGGCGCCGGGTGCCTTCGACGCGCGCTTCGCCGCGCTGGAGCGGCGCTACCTCTACCGCCTCGTCGGGGTCGACGGCCCGCGTGACCCGCTCCGGCGACGCGACACCGTGTGGTGGCGCCGCCCGCTCGACGTGGCCGCCATGGACGAGGCGGCGAGGGGCCTCGTGGGCCTGCGCGACTTCGCGGCCTTCTGCAAGCGCCGCGAGGGGGCGACGACGACCCGGACCCTGCTCGAGTTCTCGTGGCAGCGGCTCGACGACGGGGTGCTTGCCGCGACGGTGCGGGCGGATGCCTTCTGCCACTCGATGGTGCGCTCCCTCGTCGGGGCCGTCGTGCCGGTGGGGGAGGGCCGTCGTGAGGTGGCCTGGCCGCAGGTGCTCCAGGAGCGCGCCGTGCGGGCTCCCGAGATCCATGTCATGCCGCCCCACGGGCTCAGTCTCGAGGAGGTGCTCTACCCGGCCGACGACGAGCTCGGCGAGCGCGCCCGCGTCGCCCGGTCGCGACGCGACGGCCCAAACCAGGTCGCGAGCGTGGAGGCGTCGAACGGCGTGGTCGGCGGGTCGCAGGGCCTGTGATTGACTCCTCCCATGCCTGAGCGATCGTCCCGACGTCGCCAGCCGGGTCCTCGGTCGAGGCGCCGACCCTCACGCACCCGGACCTCCGCGCGGACCCGCTGGTCGGCGGTCTCGGTGCTCACCGTCGCCCTCGTGCTCACCGGCTGCTCGAAGGACCCGGCAGCGACCACGGCGCCCACCGCCGCTGCCACGGCCCCCGCAGCCGCGTCGACCTCGCCGTCGACCGGCGTCACGGCACCGGAGACCTCCGAGAGCGACGTCGTTCGCGCCCGCTCCGGTGACTTCGGGGTCGTGCCGCCGGAGGCCTGGGCCGAGGCGACCGACCGGGCCGGCGACGTGCAGGGCCTCGACATGGTCCTGCTCTCGTCGCGCAAGGTCGGGGGCTTCAGCACCAACCTCGTCGTGCTCACGTCGGCCGGTGACGACGCCGCCCTCGAGGCCGAGATCGCCAAGGGCCGCGAGCAGATGGGCGCCGCCGGTCGCACCGTCACCGAGACGCCCGACAAGCAGGTCGCCGGGTCCACCGCCACGGGCTTCCAGACCGCCTTCGAGCAACAGGGCGTCAAGGTCGTCGCGCGCTCCTACGGCCTCACCCGCGGCGGCAAGGTCTACCTGCTCACCCTCAGCTCGGCCGAGCAGGAGGCCGACCACGCGATGACCGAGCTCGACGAGATCCTCGCCTCGTGGACCTGGTCGTGACGCCGTGGACCCCAGCCCCGTCGCGAGCGCGCGTTAACGGCGTGACGGGTGCACCCGGCATACGTCAGGCTTGACCCTCGTGGGCCACGTCGACGTCAACTCCGTCTCCTTCAGCCTGCCGGACGGCAGACCGCTGCTGGGTGGCGTCTCCGTGCGGGTGGGTGAGGGCGCCAAGGTGGCGCTCATCGGTCCCAACGGCACCGGCAAGACGACGCTGACGCGCATCATCGCCGGCGACCTCGACGCGCACGAAGGTGCGGTGACCCGCTCCGGCGGACTGGGCGTCATGCGGCAGTTCATCGGCAAGGTCCGCGACGACACGACGGTGCGCGACCTGCTCGTCTCGGTGGCGCCCGCGCGCATCCGTGAGGCCGCCGAGGAGGTCGACCGCACCGAGCTGCTCATGATGGAGCGCGACTCCGAGGCCGACCAGATGGCGTACGCCCACGCCCTCGTCGAGTGGGGCGAGGCCGGTGGCTACGAGCAGGAGACTCTCTGGGACCAGTGCACGATGGCGGCGCTCGGCATCCCCTACGAGTCGGCCCAGTGGCGCGCGGTGACGACCCTCTCGGGCGGTGAGCAGAAGCGGCTCGTCCTCGAGGCGCTGCTCCGCGGGCCGGAGGAGGTGCTGCTGCTCGACGAGCCCGACAACTACCTCGACGTGCCGACGAAGCGCTGGCTCGAGGAGGCCCTCGTCGCGAGCCCCAAGACGGTGCTCTTCATCAGCCACGACCGCGAGCTGCTCGACCGGGTGGCCACGCGCATCGCGACCCTCGAGCCGGGCGCTGCCGGCGCGACGCTCTGGGTGCACCCCGGACGCTTCTCGACCTACGCGCAGGCGCGCGACGACCGCAACGCGCGGCTCGAGGAGCTGCGCCGCCGCTGGGACGAGGAGCACGTCAAGCTCAAGACGCTCGTGCAGACCCTCAAGGTCAAGGCGAAGTACAACGACGGCATGTCCTCGCGCTACCAGGCGGCCCAGACCCGGCTGGCGAAGTTCGAGCAGGCCGGGCCGCCGGAGGAGACGCCGATGACGCAGTCGGTGAGGATGCGCCTCACCGGTGGTCGCACGGCCAAGCGGGCGATCGTCGCGACCGGGCTCGAGCTCACCGGCCTCATGAAGCCCTTCGACCTCGAGGTCTGGTACGGCGAGCGCGTCGCGATCCTCGGCAGCAACGGCTCCGGCAAGTCGCACTTCCTGCGCCTGCTCGCGTCGGGCGGCACCGACCCCGAGCGGGAGCACCAGCCGGTCGGTGACGTGCGCCCGACCCCCGTCGAGCACACCGGCGTCGTCCGGCTCGGCTCGCGTGTGCGGCCCGGATGGTTCGCCCAGACCCATGAGCACCCGACGCTGCTCGGCCGCACGCTCCTCGAGATCCTCCACCGGGGCGATGAGCACCGCGACGGCAAGCCCCGCGAGGAGGCCGCCCGGGCCCTCGACCGCTACGAGCTGGCGCGGTCGGGTGAGCAGACGTTCGAGTCGCTCTCGGGTGGGCAGCAGGCCCGCTTCCAGATCCTGCTGCTCGAGCTGTCGGGGGCGACCCTGCTGCTGCTCGACGAGCCGACCGACAACCTCGACCTCCAGTCGGCCGAGGCGCTCGAGGAGGGGCTGGACCGCTTCGAGGGCACCGTCATGGCCGTCACCCACGACCGCTGGTTCGCCCGGGGCTTCGACCGCTTCCTCGTGTTCGGCTCCGACGGCCGGGTCTACGAGTCGCCCGAGCCGGTCTGGGACGAGAAGCGGGTCGTGCGCCCCCGCTGACGCGGGGCTCCGGCGGGAGTAGCGTCGCAGGATGACCCTGCGCTCGATCGACGCCGGTGTGGTCGCGGCCCCGATGGCCGGCGGAGCCTCGACCCCGGATCTCGTCGCCGCCGTCGGCGAGGCGGGTGGCTTCGGTTTCCTCGCCGGTGGCTACCTGACCACGGAGCAGCTCGCGGCCCAGGTCGCAGGCGTCTGGGACCTCACGTCGCGGCCCTTCGGGGTCAACCTCTTCGTCCCCGACACCGCCAACGTGTATGCCGTCCGGCCCGGAGGTCTGCAGGGTGCGGACCGCGCCGCCGCGGTTGCCGCCTACCAGGCGTCGCTGGCACCGGACGCCGCGGCGCTCGGGGTCGAGCCGGGGGAGCCACGCCCGGGTGACACCGACGACTGGGAGCGCAAGCTCGACCTCGTCGTGCGCGAGCGGGTGACGGCCGTGTCCTTCACCTTCGGGCTGCCGTCCGCAGCCGTCCTCGGGGAGCTGGCCCGCGCCGGCATCGAGAGCGTCGTCACCGTGACGGATGTCGACGAGGCCAGCGCCGCGCTCGCGGCCGGGGTCGACGGGCTCTGCGTGCAGGGGGTGGAGGCCGGTGGTCATCGGGGCACCCTCGACCCGACCACGGTGCCGGACGACTCCGACCTCGCCGCCGTCGTCGAGCGGGTGCGCCAGACGGCCTGGGACCTCG
This sequence comes from Humibacillus xanthopallidus, assembly GCF_006716675.1. GTDB lineage: Bacteria > Actinomycetota > Actinomycetes > Actinomycetales > Dermatophilaceae > Humibacillus > Humibacillus xanthopallidus_B. The sequence continues at coordinate 580,625 of NZ_VFPM01000002.1, forward strand.
GTCGGGCCGACGTCGTCATCATGGCGGCGGGCGGCATCACGACGCGTCATCGTGCCGATGCCGTGCGCGGGGCGGGCGCCGACGCCGTGCAGGTCGGCACGGCGCTGCTGCTCACCCCGGAGGCGGGCACCGGCCTCGCCTACCGGCGTGCCCTCGCCGATGCGGCGCACGGCAGCACCCGGGTCACCCGCGCCTTCTCCGGGCGCCTGGGGCGGTGCCTCGAGACCGACTTCGTGCGCCGGCACGACGAGGAGGCGCCGGCGGCCTACCCCGAGGTCCACCACGTCACGGTGCCGCTGCGGCGTGCGTCCGCCCAGGCGGACAAGCCCGATGTCGTCGCCCTGTGGGCGGGCACCGGATGGCGTGCTGCGCGCGCGGTGCCGGCAGCGACCGTCGTGAGCGGGCTGGCCCGCTGAGCAGCCTGCGCGTCGCCCGCAGCAGCTGACGCCAGGACACACATCGGACGGCAGGCCTCCCACGGGCACGGTTGGCGGCATACGGTGTGCCCCATGCCCTCAGCCCAAGGAAACCTCACGTGGCAGCTCGCCACCGACCGGCCCCACCTGCTCGCGGAGCCCGTCGCGGCTGCGCTCGACCACGTCCTGGGGGCGCGAGTCGCCGAGATCGATGCGGAGCTGGCCGACACGGCGGCCTTCTGCGCGGCCTACGACGTCGCCCCGGAAGCCTCGGCCAACTGCGTGGTGGTGGAGGGCCGCCGCGGAGACGAGGTGACCATCGCTGCCGTCATGGTGCTCGCGACCGACCGGGCGGACATCAACCGGGTGGTGCGGCGTCATCTCGGGGTGCGCAAGATCTCCTTCGCCGACCAGGCGAGGGCGCAGGAGCTGACCGGCATGCAGCAGGGGGGCATCACCCCGGTCGGGCTTCCGGAGGGCTGGCCGGTGCTCGTCGATGCCAGGGTCGTCGCGGCGGGGCCGGTCGTCATCGGCGCGGGGGTGCGGGGCGCCAAGCTGCTCGTGCACGGTTCGGCGCTCGCCGAGCTGCCCGGGGCCGTGGTGCTCGAGCTCGCCATGACCTGAGCCGGGGGCCGATCTGGGCCCCCGGCAGAGCAGCTCCGATCAGCCCGCGACGTCCCACAGCAGGCGCGAACGCTCGGAGGCGGTGGTGCCGCCCCAGATGCCGAAGGTCTCGGGCACCCGCATCGCGTGCTCGAGGCAGGCGCGCGCGACGGGGCAGTCGCTGCAGACGGCCTTGGCGGCCTCGGTCTGCTCGCGACGCTGGATCTGGCCCATCTCGGGGTCGTCGACGAAGAACTGCTCGGCGTCCTTGCCACGGCAGAGGCCCTGCTCCTGCCACTCGTAGGAGCTGTAGACGGGCCGGGGGAGACGAGTGACGGTCATGGCTTCCTCCACGTGAACCGGAGCGGCGACCCTGCGCTGAAGTTGTGCAGTGATCTTGTGCAATGAACTTACGCAGAACTGGTGCCATTGCGCAAGATGCCTGCACAAGTTTATGGTGGGGCTTGCCTGCAGAGAATCGGGACGCACAGTCGTGCCTTCCGAGGATCCCCGCGGGCGACTGCAGAAGTGGTGATGAGGGATGACTGACGACGTGGGTGGGGCGCGCGACGGGCAGCACCACGAACACGGTGGCGACGCCGACGACTCGCCGTATGCCGCGAAGCGGACGGACACGGCGACGGAGACCGTGCCCGTCCTCAGCTGGCCGGTGGGCGCCGTCGCCGACCGCCTCGGCGTCTCGACCTCCACCCTGCGCTCCTGGGAGCGGCGCTACGGTCTCGGCCCCACGCATCGCACGGGTGGCAACCATCGGCGCTACGGCCCGGTCGACCTGCAGCGCGTGCAGCTCATGGCGCGCCTCACGGCCGCAGGCATCCCGGCCCAGGCCGCTGCCGAGAGCGTGACGACGATGGAGCCGGAGGAGCTCGCGCGTCGCCTCGGGTCCGGCGTCGGCGGTGCAGCATCCGAGGCGCCCTCGTCAGCACGGCAGACAGCGGCGGATGGCGACCTCGACGGCATCGACGGCGGCGCCACGGACGGCGGCGTCGACAGCGTCTTCGGGCCGGTGCGGGCCGCTGCGCTGGCGGGGGATCGCGCGACCACCGACGAGGGCACCGTCGACGCGATCCTCTCGGCAGCGCGCGAGCTCGACGCCACGGGGCTCGTGCACCTCTACCGGCAGACGCTGCGCCGCCTCGACTTCGCCGACGCCTGGTCTGACGTCTTCGTGCCCTCGTTGCGCGCGATCGGGCAGCGGTGGGGCGAGGGGTCCCTCGGCATCGAGTCCGAGCACCTTGCGAGCGAGCTGCTGCAGGGCGAGCTGCGCGGGGTCGTGCGCGCCAACCGCTTCCGCATGTCCGGCACGCCGGTGCTGCTCGGCAGCGCGGACGACGAGCAGCACCACCTGCCCCTGCTCGCCGTCGAGGCAGAGCTCGCCCGCCACGGGGTGGCGAGCCTGCTCCTCGGTCCGCGGGTGCCGGTTCGAGCCCTCGCGAAGGCCCTCGACAGGGCACGACCGCCGGCCGTCTTCATCTGGGCGTCGCTGCGCAGGCTGCCGACGGAGCCGCTGTGGGAGATGGTCGAGTCCCTCGACTGGCCGCTCACCGTCGTCATCGGTGGCCCGGGATGGCCGCCCGAGGTCACGGGAACGCGCGGCGCTGCCACGGTGGTGCACGCGACCGACCTCGGCACCGCCGTCGGCAACATCGTGCCGGTGGCTCGGTCCTGACGCGACGCAGCGACGCCCGAGCTGGGGCTTCCTTGCGCGTCGAGCGCAAAGAAGCGGCCGCGAATCCGCAAGAAGTGGGCCAAGTCTGAAAATTCTTGCAGCCAGATCTGGCGCAGGGTGCAAAAGGGGAGATACGGTTCCCTCTGGTCGGTGTGCCTCCACGGTGCCGTCCATCCCCTGCACCACGCCCTGCACGAAGGAGTGCGCATGCGCCGTCGCCCGGCCACGACCGCCGTCAGTCTCACCGCCCTCGTCCTCGCCGGACTGGCGGTGCCGATCACCGCCACGGTCGCCCGGGCCGCGGAGCCGGCTCGCACGGCCACCCTCGTCGGATCGCTGCAGGACGAGCTCGGGTGCCCGGGTGACTGGCAGCCCCAGTGCACGGCGACCGACCTCACCAGGGTCGGCGACACGACGACCTACACGCGTGACTTCACCGTGCCGAAGGGCTCCTACGAGCTGAAGGTCGCGATCAACCACTCGTGGGAGGAGAGCTACGGCCAGGGAAGCGCCAACCTGCCTCTCGTCCTCGGTGGCGACGCGACGTTGCGCTTCACCTACGACGATGCGACGCACGCCATCGGGATCACGCCGCTCGAGCTGTCCGGACCGGCAACGCCTGCCGACGCCAAGCTCGCCTCGGCCTCGCTGCGCCAGCTGGCGACCCGCGAGCGCTTCTACTTCGTCATGGCCGACCGCTTCGCCAACGGCGACACGGGCAACGACCAGGGTGGCCTGACCGGCAGCCGGCTCGAGACGGGCTACGACCCCACCGACGCGGGCTTCTACCACGGTGGTGACCTCAAGGGCGTCACCCAGAAGCTCGACTACATCAAGGGCCTCGGCACCACCGCCATCTGGCTGACGCCGTCGTTCAAGAACCGCGCCGTGCAGGGCAGCGGATCCGACGCGAGCGCGGGCTACCACGGCTACTGGGTCACCGACTTCACCCAGATCGACCCGCACCTCGGCACGAACGCCGAGATGAAGGCGCTCATCACCGCGGCGCACGCCAAGGGGATGAAGGTCTACTTCGACATCATCACGAACCACACCGCCGACGTCGTCGACTACGAGGGTGGCGCGCACAGCTACATCTCCAAGGAGGCCGCCCCCTACAAGGCGGCTGACGGTACCGTCTTCGACGACGCCGTGGTGGCGGGCAAGCCGATGTGCGCGGTGACCCAGACGGCATACCCCGACTGCTTCCCCGAGCTGTCGGCGACCTCGTCCTTCCCGTACAAGCCGGTCTTCCGCACCGACGCCGACAAGACCGTCAAGGTGCCGGCCTGGCTCAACGACCCGACGATGTACCACAACCGCGGTGACTCGACCTTCGCCGGCGAGTCCTCGAGCTACGGCGACTTCGTCGGCCTCGACGACCTCTTCACCGAGCGCTCCGACGTCGTCACCGGCATGGAGGACATCTACAAGAGCTGGGTCGACTTCGGCATCGACGGCTTCCGCATCGACACGGTCAAGCACGTCAACATGCAGTTCTGGCAGGCGTTCTCACCGGCGATCCTCAAGCACGCCAAGGACATCGGCAAGCCGGGCTTCAACATGTTCGGTGAGGTGTTCGACAGCAACCCGGCCTACATGAGCCAGTTCACGACGACCGGCAAGCTGCCTGCGACGCTCGACTTCGGCTTCCAGAGCGCGGCGCTCGGCTTTGCCCAGGGCAAGGCGACCACCGGGGTGCGCGACCTCTTCGCCGGTGACGACTACTACACCGACACCGACTCCAACGCCTACGAGCTGCCGACCTTCCTCGGCAACCACGACATGGGCCGCGTCGGGGCGATGCTGCTCGGCGGCAGCTACGACAACGCCGACGCCGGGCAGCGCAAGAACCTGCTCGACCGCGCCGAGCTCGCGAACTCCCTGATGTTCCTCACGCGTGGCAACCCCGTCGTCTACTACGGCGACGAGCAGGGCTTCACCGGTCCGGCGAGCGGGTTCGACGACAAGCGCGCCCGGCAGGACATGTTCGGCACCAAGACCTCGATCTACCAGGACGACGTCGTCATCGGCAGCCCCGCCCTGCAGGGCACCGGTGCGCACTACTCGACCGACGTGCCGCTCTACCAGCACATCAAGCAGCTCGCCGCCCTGCGTCAGGCCAACCCGGCGCTCGCCGACGGCGCGCAGATCCACCGCTACGCCTCCGACGCAGCCGGCATCTACGCCTTCAGCCGCATCGACAAGGCCGCCAAGCGCGAGTACGTCGTCGCGACGAACAACGCGACGACCCCGAAGTCGGCGACCTTCGAGACGTACTCTGCCGGAGCGAAGTTCGTGCCCCTGCTCGGCGGCTCGGGCGACCTGCGCGCCGACAAGGCCGGCCGCGTCACGGTCACGCTGCCGCCGCTGTCGGTCGCCGTCTACCGCGCCAACGCCACGATGACCTCGTCGTCGGCCGCCCCGGCCATCTACCCGACCTCGCCGAGCGCCGGTGGCGTCGTCGGCGGCCGCGCCGAGATCGGTGCCGCCGTGCCGGCTAACACCTTTGCCGAGGTCAGCTTCCTCTACCGTCCGGTCGGCACGAGCACGTGGACCCCGATCGGCACCGACGACAACGCGCCCTACCGCGTCTTCCACGACGTCAGCGGCATCGCCAAGGGCACCCTGCTCGAGTACCGCATGGTCGCCAAGGACCTCTCGGGCCGTGTCTCGGCCACCTCCACCTACGGCATCGTCGGCGAGCCGCAGACCTCGGGTGGTGGCGGCGGTGGCGGCGTCGGTCCCGTCACGCAGCCGGGCGCCGTCAGCGTCCCCGGCAACCACAACTCCGAGATGGGTTGCCCGGGCGACTGGCAGCCCGCCTGCCCCGAGGCCCAGCTGGCCCTCGACGCCAAGGACGACATCTGGAAGGGCACCTACACGATCCCGGCCGGCGACTACGAGTACAAGGCCGCGATCGACAAGACGTGGGACGAGAACTACGGCGCCGGCGGAGCCGCCAACGGCAGCAACATCGCCTACAAGGCTCCGGGCGGCCAGGTCAGCTTCTACTACGACCACCGCACCCACTGGGTGACGAGCACCGCGCAGGGCCCGATTATCACGGCTCCGGGCAGCTTCCAGAGCGAGCTCGGCTGCCCCGGCGACTGGGCGCCCGACTGCATGCGCTCGTGGCTGCAGGACCCCGACGGTGACGGCACCTACACCTTCAGCACCGACCGGATCCCGGCCGGCAACTACGAGTTCAAGGTCGCGGTCGGCCTGAGCTGGGCCGAGGCCTACCCCGCCAACAACGTCGCCTTCTCGGTGCCAGCGGACGGCGTGGTCACGACCATCACCTACAAGAGCTCGACGCACGAGGTCAGCGTCAAGACGTCCAAGGCCGGGGCCGCTCCCGACCTGACGAAGGCCAAGGCCTTCATCGTCGGCCCCGACCTCGTGGCCTGGCCGGCCTCGGCCCTGCCTGCGGGGGTCGACCCGGCGACGCTGAAGTGGCGGCTGCACTGGTCGGCTGACGGCGGTCTCGCCGTCGACGCCGAGGCCGTGACCGGCGGTTCCGTGGCGTCACTGACCCGCGACCCCGCCGGGCTGCCCGCCTCGCTCGTGGCCGACCACCCGGAGCTCAAGGGCGCCGTCGCACTACGGCTCGACAAGAAGACCGCGCAGCAGCTGCCCGAGATCCTCAAGGGCCAGGTCGCGGTCGCGATGTACGACTCCACCGGCAAGCTGCTCGACGCGACCGGGGCACAGACCGCGATCGCGCTCGACAGCCTGTATGCCGCGAAGGCCGCGACGCGCTCTTACGGCGTCAGCTTCACGGGCGGCAAGGTCGGCTTCAGCCTCTGGGCCCCGACCGCGCAGTCCGCCACGCTGCTGACCTGGCCGGCAGGCTCACCCGACCAGCCTGCGAGTGCTGCCCAGCGCGTGCCGATGACCCGCGCCGGCGACGGCTCGTGGTCGGCGTCGCTGCCGTCCTCGGCCCGCAACGTGCGCTACCTCTACGAGGTGAAGGTCTACGCACCGAGCACGGGCAAGGTCGAGACGAACCTCGTCACCGACCCGAACTCCGTTGCGCTGACGCTGAACTCGACGAGGTCGGTGGCCGTGGACCTCAAGGACACGGCATACATGCCCTCGGTGTGGCGCACGGCGAAGGCGCCCGCGCTCGCGAAGGACGTCGACTCGACGATCTACGAGCTGCACATCCGCGACTACTCGATGAGCGATGCCAAGGTGCCGGCGGCCAAGCGCGGCAGCTACCTCGCGTTCGCCGAGAACGGTGACGGGCGCACGCACCTCAAGGAGCTCGCCAAGGCGGGCCTCAACACGGTGCACCTGCTGCCGAGCTTCGACATCGCCTCGATCGAGGAGGACCCGGCCAAGCAGCAGACGCCGCAGTGCGACCTCGCGTCGTATGCCCCCGACAGCACCGAGCAGCAGAAGTGCGTCGGTGCGGTCGCGAGCAAGGACGCCTTCAACTGGGGCTACGACCCCTACCACTACAGCGTGCCGGATGGCTCGTATGCCTCGAGCGCCGCTGCGGCAGATGGCGGTTCGCGGATCGCGGAGTTCCGCACAATGGTCGGCGCCCTGCACGAGGACGGCCTGCGCGTCGTGCTCGACCAGGTCTTCAACCACACGGCGGCCTCGGGCCAGGCCGACAAGTCGGTGCTCGACAAGGTCGTGCCGGGCTACTACCAGCGGCTCAACGCGATGGGCACCGTCGAGACCTCGACGTGCTGCCAGAACGTCGCCACCGAGCACGCGATGGCGCAGAAGCTCATGGTCGACTCGGTCGTGATGTGGGCCAAGGACTACAAGGTCGACGGCTTCCGCTTCGACCTCATGGGTCACCACAGCAAGGCCAACATGCTCGCCGTGCGGTCGGCCCTCGACGCCCTGACCCCCTCGAAGGACGGGGTCGACGGCAAGGCCATCTATCTCTACGGCGAGGGCTGGAACTTCGGCGAGGTCGCGAACAACGCCCTCTTCGTCCAGGCGACGCAGGGCCAGCTCGGCGGCACCGGCATCGGCACCTTCAGCGACCGCCTGCGTGACGCGGTGCGCGGTGGTGGCCCGTTCGACGAGGACCCGCGCAAGCAGGGCTTCGGCTCGGGCGAGGCGACCGACGACAACGGTGCGATCGACAAGGACGGCAAGCCCGTCAACGTCGACGCGGCCGCGCGCCTCGCTCACGACACCGACCTCGTGCAGCTCGGTCTCGCCGGCAACCTGCGCACCTTCACCTTCCGCAGCCAGGCGAGCGGCTCGGTCGTCAAGGGCACCGAGGTCGACTACAACGGGTCGCCGGCCGGCTATGCCGACCAGCCCGACGAGGTCGTCACCTACGTCGACGCGCACGACAACGAGACGCTCTTCGACTCGCTGACGTACAAGCTGCCCGTCGCGACGACGATGAAGGACCGGGTGCGCATGAACACCCTGTCGCTCGCGACGACCGCTCTCGCGCAGACGCCGTCGTTCTGGCACGCCGGCGCCGACCTGCTGCGCAGCAAGTCGCTCAACCGCGACAGCTACGACAGCGGCGACTGGTTCAACCGGCTCGACTGGACGGGCGCCGACAACGGCTTCGGCCACGGTCTGCCGCCGGAGGCGCAGAACTCCGCGAAGTGGTCGTTCATGAAGCCGCTGCTCGCCAACCCGGCCCTCAAGCCGGCGTCCGGTGACGTCAAGGAGGCGAGCGCGATGGCGGAGGACCTGCTCAAGCTGCGCTTCAGCTCGCCGCTCTTCCGCCTGGGCAGCGCCGCGGCGATCAACGCCAAGGTCAGCTTCCCGGTGTCGGGCACGGCTGACGCGCACCAGGGCGTCATCGTCATGCGCATCGACGACACCGTGGGCGCCGACGTCGACCCCGCCCTGCGAGGCGCCGTCGTCGTGTTCAACGCGACGCCGTCGGCGGTCTCCCAGAAGGTGGCCGGCCTCACGGGGCAGGTGCGCCTCAGCCCGGTGCAGGCGAACGGGGCCGACAGCGTCGTCAAGCAGGCCGCATACGACGCCGGCGCCGGGGCCCTCAAGGTGCCGGCACGCTCGGTGGCGGTGTTCGTCCAGCCGAACTGAGGCTCATCGGCTGGCTCACGCGCGCCCTCGGCTCCCGGTCTCCCGGGAGTCGAGGGCCGTGCTATACCCTCGGGGGTATGCCAGAGCTCGAGTTGCCTGCCTCTGCCGCCCCATGGCTCGCCGGAGTCTCCCTCATGGCGCTGCTCGGCTCGGTGGCGTATGCCGTCCGGCGCCGTCCGTGCGTCGACGGAGCGTGTGGGGTGGCCGGGTGACAGGCATCTCGCAGGAGCCCCGCCTCGGCGGCGCGGACCCCGGGGTCGTCTCCTCCCCGCCGGGCCGGTGGCCCGCGCGCCGCGTCTGGTCGGGCGTCGGCCTCCTGGCCGCTCTCGTCCTGCTCGTCGCGGCGGGGCCGGGCTGGGCGTTCACCACCCAACCGCTCTGGTCGGTCCTCACGCTCGGAGCGCTCGCCGCGGCCTCGGTCGCCCTGGCGACCTTCGTGCCGCTGCCGGGAGAGGGCCTGCACGTCCACCTCGGGTGCGGGCCGTGCGCGGCCGTCGGAGGGCTCGCAGCCGTCGGCAGCGCGTGGCTCGCGCTGACCTCGGCACTCGACGCGGGCACGGCCTCACTCGCGCTCGCCCTGGCCGGCTTCGGGCTCGCGCGACGGGTCACCGAGCCGCAGACCTGCGCCCGCCCCTTCTGACGCTGCGGAGCGTCGAGCCCCCATCTGTCGCGAGGTGGCGAGGCGGCATACGTTGGTCGGGTGACGACACGTGCGACGAACGACATGACCTATCGACAGCTCGGCGACAGCGGCCTGACGGTCTCGGCGGTAGGCCTGGGCTGCAACAACTTCGGGCGACGTCTCGACCAGGAGGGCACCACCGCAGTCGTCAACGCGGCGCTCGACGCCGGCGTGACGCTCTTCGACACGGCCGACATCTACGGACTCGGTGCGAGTGAGGAGCTGCTCGGCGCGGCCCTCGGCAAGCAGCGCGAGAACGTCGTCGTGGCAACGAAGTTCGGCATGGACATGCAGGGCGCCAACGGGCCCGACTGGGGTGTGCGCGGCTCACGGCGCTACATCCGCACGGCGGTCGAGGCGAGCCTGCGCCGGCTCGGCACGGACTGGATCGACCTCTACCAGCTGCACCGACCCGACCCGCACACCCCGATCGGGGAGACCCTCGCCGCCCTCGACGAGCTCGTGCGCGAGGGCAAGGTGCGCTACATCGGCAGCAGCAACCTCACCGGATGGCAGGTCGTCGACGCGGACTGGACCGCCCGCAGCGCCGGCACCGAGCGGTTCGTCTCGGCACAGAACGAGTACTCCCTCCTCGAGCGCGACGTCGAGGACGAGCTGGTGCCCGCGTGCGAGCACGTCGGGGTCGGGCTGCTGCCCTTCTTCCCCCTCGCGTCCGGCCTGCTCACGGGCAAGTACCGCCGGGGCCAGGCGGCGCCGGAGGGCAGCCGGCTCGCGTCGATGAGCGAGCGTCTCGAGGCCGCCGACTGGGACACCATCGAGCGCCTCGAGGGGTATGCCGCCGAGCGGGGCCTGCGCCCCATCGACGTCGCCATCGGCGGGCTCGCGGCGCAGCCGGCCGTGGCCTCGGTCATCGCCGGGGCGACGACCCCCGAGCAGGTGCTCGACAACGTGCGCGCCGGCTCGTGGCAGCCGAGCGTCTCCGACCTCGCCGCCCTCGACGAGATCACCCAGCAGGGCTGACCCGCCCTCGCCGACGACCCTGAGGTGTCGTCGAGTGCCCACTTTCCTGCGTCGGGAACTGGGCACTCGATGGGTGGGTGTGGTCGAGTGCCCATTTTCCTGCGTCGGGAACTGGGCACTCGATGGGTGGGTGTGGTCGAGTGCCCATTTTCCTGCGTCGGGAACTGGGCACTCGACGGTGAGGGAGGGCGGCCGGGTCAGGGGGTAGCGGTCTCGACTGCCACGGCGCCGTCAGCGGGGGAGTGGGCGCGTTCGGCGCGGCGGGCCGGGAGGTAGAAGAGCGCGCCGACGATGCTCACCGCGCCGGCAGCCACCATGGCGACCTGCGTCGACGTCTGCTCGGCGAGCAGGCCGAGCAGCGGTGCGCACAGCCCGAAGGCCGCGAAGGCGACCATGGAGTTCATCGACAGCACGGTGGCGCGGTTGCCAGACCTCGCCTCGCGGTGGAGTAGGGCGGCGTGCATCGGGCCACCCGAGCCGTGCAGCAGGTAGGTCACCGAGTAGGCGGCGATGAGGGCGGCCGGACCGGCCACGAGCCCCATGACGACGGCGCCCACGCCGTTGAGCACGCGGGCCAGGATCGCGGTGCGGGCGGCGCCGACCCGTCGGCTCGTCCAGCCGGCGAGCGCGGCCCCGATGGCGAAGACCGCCCAGCCTCCGGCCGCGACCGGGCCCATGATCGCGCCGGCCCGCTCCTCGCTGCCGACGAGCTCGGCGAGCCGGATCGGCTGGAAGGTCTCGAAGACGATCATGGCGACCGACCAGAAGACCTCGACGACGATGATGCCGCGCAGCACCCGGTTCGAGCGCAGCAGCCCGAGCCCGTCACGGACCACGGTAGGCGCCTCCTTCGCGGAGGCGGCCGCGCGAGCCAGCGCCGAGGAGCCGGCCCTCGTCTGAGGCTCCTTGAGCAGCACGATAGTGGCGAGCAGGTGCACGAGGTTGAGCCCGACGAAGACGAGCACCGGCAGCAGGAGTGCGGATGCGCCGGTGAAGGGGTGCCACCAGACGAGCGCCCCCGAGACGAGGGCCCCGGCCGCGATGCTCGAGCCGAGCACGGTGCCCTGGGCCGCGAGCGACCCGTCGACGTCGGCTCCCGGCGTCGAGACGTGCACCGTGTCGACGAACCACGCCTCGAGGGGTCCGGAGTCGAGCGCCCGGAAGACCCCGGTGAGCACGGCCGCCGCGAGGAAGGCCCAGAAGGACTGCGCCACGATGAGCATCGCGCTCGCCACGACGTTGACGGCCGCCGCCGTGATGAAGACCGGCCGTCGGCCGAAGGCGTCGGCGAACCCACTCGTCGGCAGCTCGAGGAAGAAGACGGTGAGCCCTGCCGCCGAGGACACCGTGAGCGACTGGGCTACGGACAGCCCCCGCTCGAGCTGCCACAGGGTGAGCAGGCCCACGACGAGACCGACCGGGAACCAGCGGGTGAAGCTCAGCGTGAGGAAGACCCGGCGCGCCGCGGCGGGGGAGAGGACGGCATACCCATGCTCGGCGGCCATCAGCGGGCCCCCCGTGTCGGCGGCCGGTCGAGATCGAGGGGGTAGGCGAAGGCGTAGACGGCGATGCGGCGGGCCTGGGGATTGCCCTGCCCGACGCGGCGATAACGCTCGATGAGCTCCCACATCTCGGCGCGCAGCTCCTGGAGGGCCTCCGCCGTGACGAGCACCGAGGCGTCGCTCGAGCCGCACGCGTCCTGCCAGTCGGTGGGCCACGTCGTCGACACATCGAGCCACTTGTCGTACTGCTCGCTGAAGTGCCTTGCGTAGTCGCGGGTCAGCCAGTTGAGGGCCGTCTCGGAGTCCTCGTCGCCGTCGAAGTCGCTCGGGTGCCACGAGTGGTACTCCGACGCCGCTCGCCACAGCCGCCGCTTGCCCTCGCCCTCCTCCGTGTCGCGCACGAGGCCGACGGACTCGAGCTTGCGCAGGTGGTAGCTCGTCGCGCCGGAGTTCGTGCCGAGCGTCGCCGCAAGGTCGGTGGCCGTCGCCGGCCCGCCGCGCCGGAGCGCGCCGAGCAGGCGCGAGCGCAGCGGGTGGGCGAGGACCCGCAGGCTCTCCGGCGTGAGCCAGAGGTTGTCGTCGTCGGGCGCCTGCGACGGGGGTGGTGCAGGGGTCTTTGCGGTGTCTCGTGCAGCCATACTGTGCATAATACCTCTGCACACTACGTTTGCACAAGAGTTGTGCACGTCCGCTCCGGCGCCAAGTCTTTGCAGGTCAGACTGCATTTTGCGCCCTCGCCTCGCCGATTTGGGTGCGGGGAGCCGGACCCGTAAACTTGACCACTGTTGTGCCATACCGGCAACGAGCGCCCCGCCTCCCGACCTCCGTGCTGACCCAGCCGGAGCGAGACGGACGATCGGCGCGGGCCCGGCCCCACGGCATACACACCAGCTCGACCACACCAGCAACGAAGGCAGACTCCATTGCGCACGTACACCCCGAAGCCCGGCGAGGTCACTCGCACGTGGCACGTCATCGACGCGACCGACGTCGTGCTCGGCCGGCTCGCCAGCCAGGCGGCCGTGCTGCTCCGCGGCAAGCACAAGCCGCAGTTCGCCCCGCACGTCGACACCGGTGACTTCGTCATCATCATCAACGCCGAGAAGGTCGCCCTCACCGGCGCCAAGCTCGAGCAGAAGAAGGCCTACCGCCACTCGGGCTTCCCGGGCGGTCTGCGGTCCACCTCCTACACCGAGCTGCTCGCCAAGAGCCCCGAGAAGGCCGTCGAGAAGGCCATCCGCGGCATGCTCCCGAAGAACTCGCTGGCCCGCCAGCAGCTGTCCAAGCTCAAGGTCTACCGCGGCGCCGAGCACCCCCACGCGGCCCAGCAGCCCGTCCCCTTCGAGATCACCCAGGTGGCGCAGTAAGCCCCCGGCTGCTGCGTAGAAAGCGACAAGACACGTGACTGACATCGTGAACGAGGACGTCCTCGACACCGACGAGCCCGAGCTGACCGAGTACACCTCGGAGTCCGACTCCTCCGTCACCGGCGAGCCGCGGCGCGCCCGTGAGGTCTCGACCCCCGGTGCCGCCACCGGCCGACGCAAGCAGGCCATCGCCCGCGTGCGCATCGTCCCGGGCACCGGCGAGTGGAAGATCAACGGCCGCACGCTCGACAGCTACTTCCCCAACAAGGTGCACCAGCAGATCGTCAAGGAGCCGCTGACGCTCCTCGAGCTCGACGGCTCGTACGACGTGCTCGTGCGCGTGCACGGCGGTGGCCCCTCCGGCCAGGCCGGCGCGGTGCGCCTCGGCGTCGCCCGCTCGCTCAACGGCATCGACGAGGAGCTCAACCGTCCCGCCCTCAAGAAGGCCGGCTTCCTCACCCGTGACCCCCGCGTCCCGGAGCGCAAGAAGGCCGGTCTCAAGAAGGCCCGCAAGGCTCCCCAGTACAGCAAGCGCTGACCTGGCTGCTGCCGCAGTCTGCGCGAAGGCCCCCGAGCACTGCTCGGGGGCCTTCGCCCTTCTCCGACGCGGTATGCCGTCAGGCGGGGTGTGCCGTCAGGCGGGGTCGCCGATCGCTCAGCTCACCGTCGGGTGGCTGAGGTCGCAGCGGTTGGTGTCGTTCGACCACGTCGCCTGCATCGGGTAGCTGCCGTTGCCCATGGTCACGTTCCCGGCGCCACCGGCGCTGCCCGGTGAGATCCACGCGCACTCGTCGGCGTTCTCCTCGCCGGAGTAGGTGCGCGAGGTCGTGTTCGTCCACCCACCGGCCGGGTTCTGGTCGGTGATGGTCTCGGCGTACTCGTGGCCCTCGACGATCGTGTAGCCGTCGTCGGTGCCGGCAGCGCCGGTGTTGACGAAGTTCTGGCCGCAGCTCGTGCCCATGTCCATGACGTAGGGCATGTTGGTGAAGGCGATGTCGCCGTAGGGGCTCGTCGAGCCGACGTAGGGGTCACCGTTGTAGTCGTGCCAGGCGCAGAACTGCCCGGACGCCGTGTTGAAGCCATCGGGGTGGGTGCCGGTGGGCGAGAGGATGACGTACTGCGCGTCCCGGTTGCTGGCGGCTGTCGTGTTGGTGAAGTGCCCTGCGGCCCTCACCGCCTCGTCACCGAGCTGCTTCGCCGTCGCGTTCGCCGGGGAGGGGACAGCGTTGTCGTACCAGACGCCGGCAAGAGCGCCGCCGGTCGGGTAGAGCACGTGGGCCGCGCCGGTCGGGCACGAGGTCATGCCCTTGGTCACGAGCGGGCCGTCGCAGTACTGCGTCATGACCCCGGACCAGGCCTCGCCGCCGGTGCCGAGTCCCTTGAAGAGCTTCTGGACCACAGGAGCACCGGACTTCGGGTCGCCGGTGAAGGTGAGGTTGCCCCCGGCATCGGTGCCCTGCGTGCCCCACTGGCTGCCGTAGAAGACGAGGTAGACCTTCTCGGTGCCGCCGCTCGTCACGCCGATGCCGTCGACGCCGCCGCCGTAGGAGAGCGTCTTGGACGCGGTGGGCCTCGCCCCCTTGGTCTGGGCCTCCCAGCGCTGCATCTGGGTGTTGAGCTCGCGGGTCGGGACGACGCCGTGCCGGTAGGGGTGGCCGTAGGCAGGGGAGTAGGGGTTGGTGACGGCGCCGGCCGTCGTGCTGCCGGTGCTCGCCGGCGACGCCGAGGCGGTGGTGGCGAGGGTCGCCGTCAGGGTCGCTGCCAGCGACAGGGCGGTGCAGGCGGTGACGGCAGCGGCGGTCATCCGCCGGGATCGAGAGCTCATGAAGGTCCTTCCCGAAGAGCCCCGCATGCGTGCGGGGGAATGGGCTCATCGTCGTGCCGACCGTCTGGGAATGGGATGTGTGCGACCTGCCAGTTCCCGGGGTGCGTCATGGGCGGAAGTGTCCAGCAGTGAGCGAAATGCGCGTGTTCGCCCACAGGCGGCTCTCACGGACCGCCGAGGTGGCTCGGAGGTGCCGTGGGGGTATCGTCGTCCGAGCACATGTTCCGGGCGGCCGACCGCGGCGCCTCATCGGGAAGGCACACCAGCGTGGCTCGACTCTTCGGCACGGACGGCGTCCGTGGTGTGGCAAACCAGGACATCACGGCTGAGCTCGCCCTCGACCTCTCGGTCGCGGCGGCCCACGTGCTCGCCGAGGTGGGCGCATTCAACGGTCACCGTCCCGTCGCGGTCGTCGGGCGCGACCCCCGAGCCTCGGGCGAGTTCCTCGCCGCGGCGACGGTCGCGGGTCTGGCGTCGGCGGGCGTCGACGTGCGCGACGCCGGCGTGCTGCCGACCCCGGCCATCGCCTATCTCGTCGCAGAGCAGGACGCCGACCTCGGCGCGATGCTCTCGGCCTCGCACAACCCCATGCCCGACAACGGCATCAAGTTCTTCGCCCGGGGCGGCCACAAGCTCGCCGACGACCTCGAGGACCGCATCGAGGGGCGCCTGCGCGAGCAGTGGGACCGCCCCACCGGCGCGGATGTCGGGCGCATCACCCGCCTCACCGACGGGGCCGACCGCTACGTCGCGCACCTGCTGTCCGTGCTGCCACACCGCCTCGAAGGACTGCACGTCGTCATCGACGCCGCCCACGGTGCTGCGTCGGAGGTCGCTCCCCGGGCCTTCCGCGAGGCCGGCGCCCGCGTCACCCTCATCGGCGGCGAGCCGGACGGTCTCAACATCAACGACGGCTACGGCTCGACCCACATCGAGCCACTCCAGGCGGCCGTCGTCGAGGCGGGCGCCGACCTCGGCATCGCCCTCGACGGCGACGCCGACCGGTGCCTCGCCGTCGATGCGACCGGACGACTCGTCGACGGCGACCAGATCATGGCCATCCTCGCCGTGGCCTTCAAGGAGCACGGCACGCTGCCCGGAGACACCCTCGTGGCGACCGTGATGTCCAACCTCGGGATGATCCAGGCCCTCGGCAGCCACGGCATCAAGGTGCTCCAGACGGCCGTCGGTGACCGCTACGTCCTCGAGGGCATGCGCGACGGAGGGTTCACCCTCGGCGGCGAGCAGTCGGGTCACGTCGTCATGCTCGACCACGGCACGACCGGTGACGGCACGCTCACCGGGCTCATGCTCGCCTCGCGGGTGGCCGCCACCGGCCGGCCCCTCGCCGACCTCGCCAGCGTCATGACCCGCTTCCCGCAGGTGCTCGTGAACGTCAAGGACGTCGACAAGGGCGCCCTCGAGCACAACGCGGCGGTCGCCGACGCCGTGCGCACGGCCGAGAGCGAGCTCGGCGACAGCGGCCGGGTGCTGCTGCGCAAGTCGGGCACCGAGCCCGTGGTGCGGGTCATGGTCGAGGCCGCCGACACCGACCAGGCACGAGCCGTCGCCGACCGCCTCGTGGGCGTCGTACGCTCCGAGCTCGCGCTCTGACGGGGGACCCCGCCGGACGGCATACGGCAACGGGGTGGGCCGACGGCCGGCGCGAATGTGAGTTGCGGCCCCCGCGGCCCTAGAGTTCTCCCACGTGACTGTGACCCGAGGGGCTCGTACCCCGTTCATGCGCTGGTTCCTGGATGCCGAGGAGCCGGACCCGGGCGGCTACTACGAGGGCGAGCGCGAAGCGGTCGCGAACCGCCACGTGCAGCCGTGGTGGCGCGTCATGTGCCTGACCGGTGTCGACTACTTCTCGACGCTCGGCTACCAGCCGGGCATCGCAGCGCTCGCCGCGGGTGCGCTCTCTCCGATCGCGACGCTCGTGCTCGTGCTCATCACCCTCTTCGCGGCGCTGCCGATGTACCGGCGCGTGGCGACGGAGAGCCCGCACGGCGACGGCAGCCTCTCGATGCTCGAGCGCCTGCTCGCCTACTGGCCGAGCAAGGTGCTCGTGCTCTCGCTCATCGGCTTCGTCGCGACCGGCTTCATCATCACGATCACGCTGTCGGCGGCCGACGCGACCGCGCACCTCGTGGAGAACCCCTTCCTGCACGACGCGCTGACCGGCCGGCAGGTGCCGGTGACGTTGCTGCTGCTCGTCATGCTCGCGGCCGTCTTCCTCAAGGGCTTCAAGGAGGCCATCGGGGTCGCGGTCGTGCTCGTCGTGCTCTACCTCGGCCTCAGCCTCGTCGTCATCGGTCGGGCCGCCCTCGAGGTTGTGCGGCAGCCGAGCCTGCTGGGCGACTGGACCCAGGCCATGACGCTGGAGCACTCGGCGCCGTTCGGCATCATCGGCGCTGCGCTGCTCGTCTTCCCGGCCCTGGCACTGGGTCTGTCCGGCTTCGAGACCGGCGTCGTCGTCATGCCCCTCGTCAAGGGCGACCCGACGGACACCGAGGCCGCGCCGACCGGCCGCATCCGCAACGCGAAGAAGCTGCTCACCGCCGCCGCGCTCATCATGAGCGTCATGCTCATCGGCAGCTCGCTCGTGACGACGCTGCTCATCCCGCACGAGCAGTTCGAGCCCGGCGGCGAGGCGAACGGCCGCGCTCTCGCCTACCTCGCGCACGGGCTCTTCGGCGACGGCTTCGGGACGGTCTACGACGCCTCGACGATCGGCATCCTGTGGTTCGCCGGCGCGTCCGCCATGGCGGGGCTGCTCAACATCGTGCCGCGCTACCTCCCGCGCTACGGAATGGCCCCGGACTGGGCCCGCTCGACCCGTCCGCTCGTGCTCGTGCTGTCGTTCATCGCTGCCGTCGTGACGCTCGCCTTCGGCGCGAGCGTCGACGCCCAGGCGGGGGCGTATGCGACGGGTGTGCTCGCGCTCATGACCTCGGCCGCGATCGCGGTCTTCCTCACGGAGTGGCGCCGGGGACACCACCGCGCCGGCGCGTTCTTCGCCGTCGTCAGCGCCATCTTCATCTACACCTTCGGCGTCACGGTCATCGAGCGGCCGGGTGGCCTCATCATCGCCTCGATCTTCATCGCGATCATCGTCGTCATCAGCGTCTGGTCGCGCATCGCCCGCTCCACGGAGCTGCGGGTGCAGCAGGTCACCTACGACGACGCCGCGCTGACCCTGCTCGAGGAGGCCGCCGCGGGGCTGCAGCCGGTGCGCTTCATCGCCAACAAGCGCCAGGCGGGCGACGAGGACGAGTACCGCAACAAGCTCATGGTCGTGCGGTCGAGCAACCACCTCAGTGCCCCCGGCGCCATCTTCCTCGAGGTGGCGATCAGCGACGCGAGCGACTTCGAGACCACGGTGGCGGTCACGGCGGACGTCGTCGACGGCTACCGGGTGCTCCGGGCGACCGGACCCTCGGTGCCGAACGTCCTCGCCGCCATCCTGCTCGACGTGCGCGACCGCATGCCCGCCCCGCCCCACGCCTACTTCGAGTGGAGCCAGAAGGGACCGGGCGAGAACGCGCTGCGCTTCCTCATCGCCGGGGAGGGCGACGTGCCGCCACTCACCCACGAGATCCTCCGGCTGGCCGAGCCCGACGACACGAGGCGCCCCCAGATCCACGTCGCCGGCTGAGCAGTCGAGAGAGGACTCCGTCGGCCCAGGGCGCCCTCACCGCGCAGTCGAGAGAGCACTCCGTCGGGCCCCGAGGGGGCTGGCAGACTCGTCCCCGTGAGTCACGTCAACGTCGTGCCCTTCCGTCGCCGGATGCGGCCTCGCGACCCCCGTGAGACGCACCGGGTCGCGACGCCGCTCGAGCTGTTCTTCGACCTCGTCTTCGTCGTCGCGATCGCCAGCGCCGCGGCGGGCTGGCACCACGGTCTGGCGGAGGGCCACCTCGGCGACCTCGTCGGCTTCCTCATGGTCTTCTTCGCCATCTGGTGGGCGTGGATGAACTACACGTGGTTCGCCTCGGCCTATGACTGCGACGACGTCGTCTACCGCCTGCTGACCTTCACGATCATGTCGGGCTCGCTGCTGCTCGCTGCGGGCACGCCCGCCCTCTTCGCGACAGGCCAGTCGGGCCTCGTCGTCGCCGGGTATGCCGTCATGCGCTTCGCGATGGTCGCGATGTGGCTGCGCGCCGCGGCGAACCACCCGGAGGGCCGTCGCACGGCACTGTGGTATGCCGGTGGGATCGCGGCCGTGCAGGTGCTCTGGATCGGCCGCCTGCTGCTCGACGGTCCGGCTGTGCTCATGACGACGTTCTGGGCGCTCGTCGTGCTCGAGCTTCTCGTGCCCGTGCTGGCCGAGCGGCACGGTGTGACGCCCTTCCACCCGCACCACATCGCCGAGCGCTATGCGTTGCTGACCATCATCGTGCTCGGGGAGGTGATCCTCGCGTCGGTGCAGGCCGTGCAGGGTGCGCTGGGGCAGGGGCGCCAACCCGGGCTCGTGCTCGTCATCCTCGGAGGCCTGCTGACGGTCTTCGCCATGTGGTGGCTCTACTTCAAGCGAGACCACGCCGTGCTCTTCGCGGGCTCGACCCGGGTCACGTTCGCCGTCGGATACGGGCACTACGCGATCTTCGCGTCGGTCGCGGCGACCGGAGCGGCGCTCGCAGCCGCGGTCGACGTCGTGCAGGGTGACGCCCACACCACCGCCCGGGTGGTCGGGCTCGCGTTCGCCGGGGCGGTCGCTGTCTACGTCTGGTCGCTCGCCGTGCTGCACGCAGCCGTCGACGGCGAGCGACGCGAGCGCCTCATCGGGGGAGTCGTCGGTGCCGTGGCGATCGGCATCGCGGCGGTGAGCACGTCGGTGGGGGCCACGGTGCTGTTCATCGGGATCCTGCTCGCCCTCGCCGTCGCCCAGCACGTGTGGTCCGAGCGTGGCGCCGTCAGCGCAGCCTGACCACCCCCAGCCCAATCGAAAGAGCAATCCGTCGCCATGACCGTGGGACCCCGCGGGTTCGCACATGTGGGCGACGGATTGCTCTTTCGATGGGTGGGAGCCCGTCGGATTGCTCTCTCGATGGGTGGGGAGCCCGACGGAGTGCTCTCTCGATCGGGTCAGTCGACGCGGCGGAGCAGGCCCGTGTCCACGTCGTAGATGAAGCCCGCGGTCTCGACACCCTTCGCGATGAGCGGGTGGGTGCGGACCCGGGCGAGGTCCTCGCGCAGGGCCCGCTCCTGGTCGGCGATGGCGTGGAAGCTCATCCACGACGCGTCCTCGCCGGCGCTCGCGCCGACACGCTCGCGAAGCTCGGCCTCGCTGTTCGACGCCATGGCGCACCGGGTGTGCGGCACGACGAGGATGCGGTCGACGCCGAGCAGGTGGGTCGCGAGGACGAGCGCCTCGAGGGCATCGCTGCCGACGCGGCCGCCGGGGTTGCGGAAGATCTTGGCATCCCCGGGCTCGAGGCCGACGAGGCGCAGCGGGTCGATGCGCGAGTCCATGCACGTCACGATCGCGACGCCGGCCTTGGCGATCCCGTCGAAGCCGGACAGGTCGAAGGCCTCGGCGTAGGCGCGGTTGGCTGCGATGAGGTCGTCGAAACCCTTGCCGGCAGTGGCGTTCTCAGTCATTGCTGTCCTTTCGGTCACTGGAGTCCTGGTCTCTTGGAGATGGTGAAGGCCATGGGCTTGCTGACCTCGGCGAAGAAGTCGTTGCCCTTGTCGTCGACGACGATGAAGGCGGGGAAGTCCTCGACGTCGATCTTCCAGACCGCCTCCATGCCGAGCTCCTCGTACTCCAGCACCTCGACGTGCTTGATGCAGTCCTGGGCGAGGCGGGCGGCCGGGCCACCGATCGAGCCGAGGTAGAAGCCGCCGTGGGCGGCACAGGCGTCGGTGACCTGCGTGCTGCGGTTGCCCTTGGCGAGCATCACCTTGGAGCCGCCTGCTGCCTGGAACTGGTCGACGTAGGAGTCCATGCGGCCCGCGGTGGTCGGCCCGAACGAGCCGGACGGCATACCTGCGGGGGTCTTGGCGGGACCGGCGTAGTAGACCGGGTGGTCCTTGAGGTACTGCGGCATCGGCTCGCCCGCGTCGAGCCGCTCCTTGATCTTCGCGTGCGCGATGTCGCGGGCGACGACGAGCGGGCCGGTGAGCGACAGGCGCGTCTTGACCGGGTGCTTCGAGAGCTCGGCGAGGATGTCGTCCATCGGCTGCGTGAGGTCGATCTTGACGACGACGTTCTTGCTGATCGAGCTCACACCCACTGCGTCGTCCTCGTGCTCGCCGAGGTCGACAGCGCCCGCATCGGGAAGGAACCGGGCCGGGTCGGACTCGAGCTGCTCGATGAAGACGCCCTCGGCGGTGATCTTGCCCAGCACCTGGCGGTCGGCCGAGCACGAGACGGCAATGGCGACAGGCAGACTCGCGCCGTGCCGGGGGAGTCGCACCACCCGGACGTCGTGGCAGAAGTACTTGCCGCCGAACTGCGCGCCGATGCCGAACTGCCGGGTCAGCTCGAGCACCTTGTCCTCGAGCTCGGTGTCACGGAAGCCGTGCGCGGTCATCGAGCCGGACTTCGGGAGGGTGTCGAGGTACTTCGCAGACGCGTACTTCGCTGTCTTGAGGGCGAACTCGGCGCTCGTGCCGCCGATGACGATGGCCAGGTGGTAGGGCGGGCACGCAGCCGTGCCGAGCGATCGGAGCTTCTCGTCGAGGAAGCGCATCATCGCGTCCTCGTTGAGGATGGCCTTGGTCTCCTGGTAGAGGTAGCTCTTGTTGGCCGAGCCGCCACCCTTGGCCATGAAGAGGAACTTGTACTGGGCCTCGTGGCCCTCGGCGGTGTCGGCGTAGATCTCGACCTGGGCCGGCAGGTTGGAGCCGGTGTTCTTCTCCTCCCACGTCGTGATCGGTGCCATCTGCGAGTAGCGCAGGTTGAGGCGGGTGTAGGCGTCGTAGACACCCTCGCTGATGGCCCGCTCGTCGGTGCCCGCGGTGAGCACGTGCTGGCCGCGCTTGCCCATGACGATCGCCGTGCCGGTGTCCTGGCACATCGGCAGGACCCCACCGGCGGCGATGTTGGCGTTCTTGAGCAGGTCGAGCGCGACGAACTTGTCGTTGTTGCTCGCCTCGGGGTCGTCGAGGATGTTGCGCAGCTGCTGCAGGTGGCCGGGCCGGAGGTAGTGGGCGATGTCGTGCATCGCGGTCTCGGTGAGCAGCCGCAGCGCCTCGGGGTCGACCTCGAGGAACGTGCGCCCCCCCGGCCCGTCGACGGCGCGCACGCCCTCGGTCGTCAGCAGCCGGTACGGCGTCTCGTCGGCGCCGATCGGCAGCAGGTCCTCGTAGGCGAAGTCGGCCACGACACGCTCCTTGCGATCACGGGTGGGCTCGAGGTGAGGGCCGTATGCCGCCGAGCCCCGCGGCATACGACAGACCCCTCCCAGCCTAGTGAACGGCTGGGAGGGGACGGGTCGCAGGTCCGCGGACGGACGCCGGTGGACGGACGTGGGGCGGGTCAGCCCTTGACGGCGCCCGAGGTCATGCCGCGGATCATGAACCGCTGGAGCGTGACGAAGACGATCATCGGCACGATGATCGTGATGAACGCGCCGGCCGTGAGGAGCTCCTGGCCCTGACCCTGCGTGCCGAGCAGCTGCTGGAGCTTGACGATCACCGTCGTGTTCTCGCTCTTGAGGAAGAGCTTGGCGATGAGCAGGTCGTTCCAGACCCAGAGGAACTGCAGCGTCGCGAAGGCCGCGATGGCCGGGATGGACATCGGCGCGACGAGCCTCCAGAAGGTCTGGAAGTGGCTGCACCCGTCGATCTTTGCCGACTCGACGACGCTGCGCGGCAGGGTGCTCATGTAGTTGCGCAACGTGTAGATGCACAGTGGCATGCCGAACCCGGTGTGGAGCAGCCAGACCGCGATGTACTGGCCGCTGATGCCGAGGCCGCGCGGACCGAGGATGTTGAGCATCGGCTGGAAGGCCACCTGGATGGGGACCACCATGACGGCGATGATGAGCAGGAAGAAGAACTCCTTGAACGGGAAGTCCATGAAGGTGAACGCGTAGGCGGCGAACGCCGCGAACATGATGGGGATCACCGTGGCCGGGATGGCGACGACGATGCTGTTGATGAACCCCGAGCTGAGGTCGGCCCCGGTCCAGGCGCCGGAGTAGTTGGCCGTCGTCCACTCGGAGCTGAACGGGTGGAAGAGGGCCGTCCACCAACCTGACGTCGCGGCGTCGTCGCGCGTGCGGAACGACGTGACGAGCAGGCCGAGGGTGGGGATGGTCCAGAGGATCGCGAGGATCGTCATGGTGACCATCGAGAACGGGCTCCTCGGTCGCCCGTCCTTCATCAGCTTGCGGCTCATCGCCCTGCCTCCTCGTCGCGGAAGTGCTTGATCTGGTACCAGATGAGCGGGGTCACCGCGATGAGGAGCACGACGACGATGGCCGTCGCCTGGCCGGCCTCGCTCGCCGCGAACAGCTTGTTGAAGAAGAGGTTCGCGATGACGTTGGTGCCGTAGGCGCCGTTGGTCGTGACGTAGACGATGTCGAAGATCTTGAGCACCGTGATGAAGACCGTCACGAAGACGGTGATGATCGTGCCCTTGATCTGCGGGATGATGACCTTCCAGAAGATCTGCAGCTCGGTCGCGCCGTCGATGCGTGCGGCCTCGACGGTGTCCTCGGGCACGCCCTTGATGGCCGAGCTGAGCAGCACCATGGCGAAGCCGGCCTGCAGCCAGATGAGGATCACCATGAGCAGGATCGAGTTGAGCTTGAGCGTGTCGATGGCGAGCCACGTCTGCGGTTCGCCGCCGAGCCCGACCCAGATCGCGTTGAGCAGGCCGGTCTGCGGCTGGCCCGGGTTGTTGTACGCGTAGATCAGCAGCCAGATGGCCGACGCGCCGACGGCCGAGATGGCCATGGGCAGGAAGATCATGCTCTTGGCGACCTTCTCACCACCGGCCGACAGCTTGTCGGACAGCACCGCGACGATGACACCGAACGCCACGACGACCGCGGGCACGATGAGCAGCCACAGGATGTTGTTGACGACGGACTGCCAGAACTCGGGGTCACTGAAGATCGTCTTGTAGTTCTGCAACCCGACGTAGGCGGTGCTGTCGGAGTTCGCGAACGAGTAGTTGATCGTCTGGAAGGTCGGGTAGATGAGCATGAGCCCGACGAGGAGCAGCCCCGGCAGCAGGAACGCGTAGGGGATCACGCCCTCCGAGAGCCGCCGTGGCAGGGCCTCGACGAACATGTTGAGGAAGTAGAAGATCAGCGCGGCGCCGCCCACCCCTCCGATGATCGCGAGGACGGCGATGACGAACTTGCTCCCGAACTTCTCGGGGTAGTAGCCGAAGGCGAGGAAGAGGTTCGCCAGGAACCAGATGACCACGACCATGCCGCCGAGCCCGAGCGCCATCTTCGCGGGGTGGGCCCGCAGGGCGGCGTTCGGATCGTCGACCCGCATCTTCTGGCGCGGCGCTGCCGCGCTCGTGTCGGCGGTCATGACTTGGGCCAGGAGGCTTCGATGTTGTCTGCGGTCTGCTTGGAGCTCTGCCCGCTCTCCCACTTGACCATCTCGGTCCAGAAGGTGCCCGAGCCCACGGCCTTGGGCATGAGGTCGGAGCCGTCGAAGCGCAGGACGTTGGCCTTGTTGGCGATCTCGGCGATCTTCTTCGTCGTCTCGTTCGGGTAGTTGCTCAGGTCGAAGGTCTTGTGGGGCGAGAGCCAGCCGCCGGCCTTGGCCCACGGACCGCCGAACTGGTCGGAGGTGAGGAACTGCATGACCTTCTGGGCGTCGGGGTCGGTGCCGTTGAAGAGGGCTGCGAGGTCGCCGCCACCGAGGATCGCCTGGCCGTCGTAGCCGCCCTCGAACTTCGGGAAGACGTAGATGCCGACCTGGTTGTCGAGGTCCGCCTGGACGTTCTTCGGGTAGAACGTCGTCGCGAAGTTGCCCTGGCGGTGCAGGTAGCACTTCGGCGGGTTGGAGAAGGCGGGGGTCATGGCGTCACCGAACGGGGTGTTGAGCACGCCCTTCGTGCCGCCGAGGACCATCTTCGGGTCCTTGTTGAACTTCGCCGCCTCGTCGAGGGCCTTGACGACACGGGGGTCGTTGAAGGGGATGCGGTGCGAGGTCCACTGGTCGTAGACGTCCGGGCCGTACATGCGAAGCATGAGCTCCTCGACCCAGTCGGTGCCGACCCAGCCCGTGGCCTGGTCGGAGCCCCAGCCGATGCACCACGGCGTGACGCCCGTGGCGATGATCTTGTCGGCGACATCGGTCTGCAGCTGCTGGATGGTCTCGGGCGAGGTGGTCCAGCCGCCCTTCTCGTAGGCGGCCTTGGGGTACCACACGATGCTCTTGACGGCATTGCGCATCGGCGCGCCGTAGACGCGACCCTTGTAGCGGCCAGCGTCGAGGAAGCCGGGCAGCAGGGTGCTCTGGAGCTTGTCGTAGTCGAGGTAGGTGTCGATCGGCCAGACCTTCTTCTGGCTCGCGAACTCGAGCATGCCGCCGGGCTGGGGGAAGAGCCCGATGTCGGGGGCGTCGCCGGAGTTGACCTTCTGCTTGATCGTCGTCGTGAAGTCCTGGTCGGACGTGTACTGGATATCGATGCCGCTGCTCTTCTCGAAGTCGGCGAGCGAGGCGTTGAAGTTCTTCTCCTCGTCGCCGCCGAACGCACCGAGGATCGTCACGACCTTGTCGCCGTCGGCGGTGCCGCCGTCGATGAAGCCGCCCGCAGCACCGGCCGCGCCGGATCCACCGCCACCGGCGTTGGGGTTCTGGAGGCATCCGGTGAGCACGAGAGCCGCAGCGGCGACCACCCCGCCAGCCCTCAGTGCACGTCTGGGAATTCCACTCATGGTCGCTCCTCGTCGTTGAGTTGTGCGTCGATCCCCACCGATCAACGTGACCACGGTCACGCGGACTAGACCATTCCTACCGCGTCGCCGGGGGCCGGTCCAGTGACAGACACGCGACAGTGACCAGTGCGTGACCTTCGGGCAGGAACGGACGTCAAGCGGGCGCGAAGCGGGCGTGCCCGCGGTTCGGCGGGCCTTCGTGAAGCGGTGTGAAAGGGACGAACTGCCTTGCCGTCGTCCCGTACCCGCTCAGACGCAGCGACCGTCCTTGCACTCGTGGTCGAAGAGGGCGCGCGCGAGCACCGTCGTCATGTCGCCCGGGCTCGGCGCCGAGTAGAAGTCGGAGTAGGTCATCCGGGAGATCGCCGTGAGCGCCTTGGGGTCCACGTCCGGCCCGATGCCGATCGTCGTGATCGCGATCGGCTTCGCCGGGTTGCTCGCCGCGCGCAGGTTGGCCTTGAGCTGCTCGAGCGAGATGCCGTTCGGGTCGTCGTTGCGCCCGTCGGTCATGACGACGACGGCGTTGACACGGTCGGGGTCGTAGCTCTTCATCGCGGTCTGGTATGCCGCCCAGATCGTGTCGTAGAGACCCGTCCCGCCCCCGACGTTCTTGCTGAGGGCGGCGGCGCCGGCGGCGACCGTGGCGCGGTGCGCCGGGTCGTCGAGGCGGCCGATGGGCGCGACCTGCTTGTAGTCGGTGCCCCCGGCGCCGATGCCGATGGAGAAGAACCACAGCCCGAGCTTCGTGCTCCTGGGCAGCGCGGAGAGGGCGATGCCGGCTGCCTCCTGGGTGATGGCGACGCGGGTCGTGTTGCCCACCTTCTCGTTCATCGACCCGGAGACGTCGAAGACGGCGAGCAGCGAGAAGTCGGTCGTGGCCGACTGCCAGGTGTCGGTGGCCCGGGCGACGGTCGGAGCGTCGGGCTGAGGACCCACCTTGACGTCGCCGATGCTGCCCTGAGGAGTCGGCATCGTGACGGGAACCGATGTCGAGCGGATCCCGTACTGCGCGAAGATGGTCGCCGCCTTGGGCCCCTGGAGGTAGGCGCGGAGCAGCTCGACGGCCTGGTCGCGCACCGGGTCGGTCGCGACGTTGACGAGCGAGAACTCGAAGGCCGGGGTGCCCTCGGCCGGCGTCACCGACACCATCTTGTGGTCGGGGTAGAGCCGGTTGTGGTCGATGAGGTCGGCCTCGGCGACGGGGAAGGCCCGCGCCTTGTCAGGAGTTTCGTTGTAGGTCGCGAAGAGGTCGTCGATGGAGGCCGCCGCGCCCTGGGCGAGCTTGGGGATGACGGTGCGCCCCTGCTCGGCGCTCAGCTGCGGCAGGGCCGACGCCAGCGTGAGCATGCCGGCCGTCGTCGTACGGGGGTCGCTGAGGCGGATCGGCGCATCGGAGGCGACGAGGTCGAGCCATTGCGGCTGGCCCTCGAGCGACGTCGCCTCGGTCGGGTCCATCGCGATGACGAGAGGGCTCTTCGCGAAGGGCTGCGCCACCTTGGCGTTGATCTTGGCCGTCTGGTTGACCCGCTCGACCCAGCGCGGGGAGTCGGGGATCCAGCCGTCGGGCCGGTTGGGCTGGCCCTGGCCGAGGCCGATCATGGCCTCGATCGGCGTCTTGCCCTTGACGAGGTAGTCGACGCACGGCGACGACGGGTCGGCCTGGTACTGCTTCGCGAGCGCGAGGGTCGCCGGCTGTGCGGCCTCGGACACCCACAGGGTCACGGGCGTGCGGTCAGGACAGGCCTTGCCGGTCACCGACGGGAGGGCGGAGAGCGGGATCGCCGTGTCGCGGCCCGTCCACCAGATCGCGCCGCCGACGCCGGCGCCGACAAGCAGCACGACGCCCAGGATCGACGCGATGACGCGGTTGCGGCGCCGTGCGGCGAGCTTGGCCTCGAGAGCCTTTCGCGCGGCACGGCTCTCGACGAGGCTCTTCTCGTACGGGCCGACCGGGCGCTGTGGAGGGGTGGGGCTGGTCAACGGGGTTCCTCACATGTGGACTCCCCGGCAGCCCGGGGCGTCAGGATGATCCACCGGTGAAAGGTACCCGGCGGGCCGCGCAGAATGGTGCCTGACCCCTGACCGTTCTGTCGAATGCCCGAATTGTGACGCACCACCGTTGGCGGTGCTCCCGGACGGGCCGGGTCAGCCGGTCTCGGCCAGGTCGGCCCGGTGGGGGGCGTGCGCTCCGGCGCGCTCGACCGTCAGTGCGCCGGTGCGCAGGGCGCGCCGCACGGCCGGGGCGACGTCCGCGAGGGCGGCTGCCCGCAGCGACTCGCGCTGGGCGCGACCCCCGAGCAGGCCTGCGTCGAGCAGACCCGAGACGAGCCCCGCCATGAAGGAGTCGCCGGCGCCGACGGTGTCGACGACGTCGACGACGGGGGCCGGCAGCGACTCCACCTCACCGGTGGCCGGCACGCTGACGACCGCACCCGCCCCGCCGAGCGTGACGACGAGCAGCGCCGGGCCGAGGGTGCCCCACGTCGCGATGACGTCCTCGAGCGGCTCACCGGGGCAGAGCCACTCGACGTCCTCGTCGCTCAGCTTCACGACGTCGGCGCTCGCGATGGCCTCCTCGATGAGGCGTCGCGCGTCGGCGGGGGCGCCCATGAGGCTCGGTCGCGCGTTGGGGTCGTAGGAGACGGTCGCTCCCGTCGCCCTGGCGGCAGTCAGGGCGGCGCGCACGTCCGCGCCGCCGGGCTCGAGCACCGCGGCGATGCTCCCCGTGTGCACGTGGCCGTATGCCGTGAGGTCGGCGATCGGCGCCAGCCGCCAGTCGATGTCGAAGACGTAGGTCGCCGCCCCGGTCGCGTCGAGCGTGGCGTGGGCGACGGTCGTGAAGGGAGCGTCCTGGGAGCCGGGGGTCAGGGCGACCCCGCGCTCACGGCATACGGCCTCGATGCGGCGGCCGCGCTCGTCGGTCGCGATCCACGTGGCGAGGTCGACGGGGTGGTCGAGCGCCGCGAGCCCGAAGGCAACGTTGGCGGGGCTGCCGCCGACGTGCTCGGTCACGGTGCCCGACGCGTCGGTCACCGCGTCGACGAGGGCCTCGCCGATGACGAGGGTGCGCACGGGGACGGGGCTCATGGCGGCTCTCCTCAGGGCTCGATCATGTCGGTGCTGCCGAACCAGCCGGGTCGGTCGAAGCGGTGCTCGCTGTCGATCGTGCGGATGGTGCCGCTGCGCGAGCGCATGACGAGTGAGTTGGTGCGGGCCGACTTCGCGCCGTAGCGCACGCCACGCAGCAGCTCACCGTCGGTGATGCCCGTGGCGACGAAGAAGCAGTCGCCGACGACGAGGTCGTCGGTGGAGAGCACGCGGTCGAGGTCGTGGCCGGCGTCGAGGGCGCGCTGGCGCTCGTCGTCGTCCTTGGGCCACAGCCGGCCCTGGATGACACCGCCGGTGCACTTGATCGCGCATGCGGCGATGATGCCCTCGGGGGTGCCGCCGATGCCGAGGAGCAGGTCGACGCCGGTGTTGGGTCGGGCGGCCATGACCGCGCCGGCGACGTCGCCGTCGACGATGTAGCGGATGCGGGCGCCGGTGTCGCGGATCTGCTGCGCGAGGGCGTCGTGCCGTGGCCGGTCGAGCATGACGACCGTGACGTCAGCGGGAGTCTCCTTCTTGGCCTTGGCGATTCGCCGGATGTTCTCGGCCACGGGCAGGCGGATGTCGACGACGTCGGCCGCCTCGGGGCCAGTGGCGATCTTGTCCATGTAGAAGACGGCTGACGGGTCGTACATCGCGCCCCGGTTGGCCACGGCCATGACGGCGACCGCGTTGTTCATGCCCTTGGCCGTCAGGGTCGTGCCGTCGATCGGGTCGACGGCGACGTCGACCTCGGGGCCGGTGCCGTCGCCGACGTGCTCGCCGTTGTAGAGCATCGGGGCGTTGTCCTTCTCGCCCTCACCGATGACGACGACGCCGTTCATGCTGACGGTGGAGATCATGGCGCGCATCGCCTCGACCGCGGCGCCGTCGGCCTTGTTCTTCTCTCCGCGGCCCACCCATCGGCCTCCGGCCATCGCGGCCGCCTCGGTGACCCGCACCAGCTCGAGAGCGAGGTTGCGGTCGGGCTGGCTGTGCTTCATCGAGTCCTCCGTAGGCTCCGTTGCACTGTCGCGAGTGGGCGACAGCCTATCGGGCGGGGAGAGGCGGTTTGGACGCGCGTCCAACGGCGGGGGACGATGGGGCCATGACCGCACCGGGCAGCTCAGCGCCCCCGCCCGCAGCCCCCGCGAGCCGCTACTCGTTGGGCTCGATGCCCAACATGCTGCGCTCGCTCCTCGTCATCGGCTTCTTCCTGCTCGTGCTCGTCGCGATCGTGCCGCGCATGAGCGAGGTCGAGCGGCCGGCCGTCGACGCAGCGGGCAAGGCCTCGAGCGTCGCCGCGCAGACACGCTGGCCGATCGAGATGCCGACCGGTCTCGGCTCGGGCTGGGTGCCGACGACGGCGACCTACGCGCCCGGCACCGACAAGGTGCCCACCTTCACGACGGTCTGGAAGACCCCTGCCGGTGGCGACATCGCCTTCAAGCAGGCCGCCGCGCCGAGCGACACCTGGCTCTCGACGTCGGTCACCGACAACCCCATGGCCGGCACTGTCGCCGTCGGCGGCCGCACCGTGGAGCGGTATGCCGGTGGGCGCACCGCGCAGGTCAGCTACGTCGTGCGCCCCTCCGCCTCGGGCGGCCTCACCCTCGTCGCGACGACGAACGCGAGCGAGGACGAGCTCAAGACCTTCGTCGCGGCCCTCAAGCCGGTCACTCCGACCGCGCCCTGACCCGAGGCGCAACCCACGACCCCAACCGCAGACTGATCCGCGGACAGATCCGCAGACTGATCCGCCGCACGACCGCCATCGCAGACTGATCCGCAGACAGATCTGGGCGCACGACCTCCATCGCAGACTGATCCGCGGATTGATCGGGCTGAAGCG
Organism: Humibacillus xanthopallidus; assembly: GCF_006716675.1. Lineage (GTDB taxonomy): Bacteria > Actinomycetota > Actinomycetes > Actinomycetales > Dermatophilaceae > Humibacillus > Humibacillus xanthopallidus_B. Next base: position 611,534 of record NZ_VFPM01000002.1, read on the forward strand.
TCTGACTGCGGATCAGTCTGCATTCCTGGTTGTCGGGGCAGCAGCAGACGCAGACTGATCTGCAGGTAGATCCAGGTCGAGCGGGGCCGGACACGTCGGCCCGATCAGAGGCCGCGGGTCAGGACTCGTCGAAGATCTCGTCGTCGGCGTGCAAGGTTGCGGGCGGCGCCGGTCGGGTGGCCTGTTCGATCTCGGTCTGCGCGTCGTCGAGCCACCGGGCGCAGTGCGCGGCGAGAGCCTCTCCACGCCGCCACAGCTGCATCGAGTCCTCGAGCGGTGCCTGGCCGGTCTCGAGACGCGAGACGATCGAGACGAGCTCCTCGCGGGCGTCCTCGTATCGCATCCCGGCGATGTCGGGGAAGGCGACCTCGGTGCCACCGGCCGCCTCGGCGGCTCTCTGCGACGGGTCGGTCGAGGCAACGGGGTCGGGCATGGCCGCCACCCTACGACGACTTCTTCGTCGTCGGGCGCGCGGTGGCCTTGGCCGTGCGTGGCGCCCGGCGTCTCGGCGCGGCCTTCACCGGAGGGTCGCCAGCGTCCGCAGCGGGGTCGTCGGCGATGCCGTCGCTGACCGGCCTCACACCGAAGTCGCCGCGCGCGACCCGCACCCGCAGGAGCTCGCCGATGCCCACCTCGTCGCGGTCCATGACGATGCGTCCGTCGCGGTGCTGCACGACGGCATACCCCCGCTCGAGCGTCGACTGGGGCGAGAGCGCGACGACCTGACGTCGCAGGTGCTCGGCCTCGTCGGCCGCCCGGTGCAGACGCGTCTCGAGGCGCATCGCGGCGCGGCTGCGCAAGGTGGCGATCTCCTGGCGCCGCACGCGCACGAGGGCAACGGGGTCGGCCATCACCGGCCGGCTGAGGAGCGCCCGCAGACCTGCCCGCTCGCTCTCGAGGCGACGCCCGACGGCGCGACGGAGGCGGTCGCGCCCGCCGTCGACGAGGGCGAGCTCGCGCTGGGCGTCCGGCACGACCTTCTTGCCGGCGTCGGTGGGGGTCGAGGCGCGCCAGTCGGCGACGAGGTCGAGCAGTGGCTGGTCGACATCATGGCCGATGGCGCTGATGACTGGGGTGCGCGCGGCAGCGACGGCTCGCACCATGGCCTCGTTGGAGAAGGGCAGCAGCTCCTCGAGGGCTCCGCCTCCGCGGGCGATGACGATGACCTCGACCTCGGGATGAGCGTCGAGCTCGCGCAGCGCCTCGATGACCTCGGTCACGGCGGTGGTGCCCTGCACGGCGACCTCGCGGATCTCGAAGCGCACGGCCGGCCAGCGCCTGCGGGCGTTCTCGACGACGTCCTTCTCGGCAGCGGAGCTGCGCCCGGTCACGAGTCCGACCCGCTTGGGCAGGAAGGGGATCGGGCGCTTGCGCTCCGCGGCGAAGACGCCCTCGGCGGCGAGGGTGCGCTTGAGGATCTCGACCCGGGCGAGGAGGTCGCCGATGCCGACGGGGCGGATCTGTCGCGCCTCGAGCTGGAGGGTGCCGCGCTTGGTCCAGAAGGTCGGCTTGGCCTGGAGCACCACCCGCGAGCCCTGCGCGAGGGGGATCGGCATCGCGTTGACGGCGTTCATCGGCACCGAGACCGACAGCGACATGTCGACGTCGGGGTCACGCAGGGTGAGGAACGCCGTGCCGCCGCGCGGGTTGAACTGCACGACCTGGCCCTCGACCCAGAGCTGGCTCATCCGGTCGACGTAGTCGCTGATCTTGAGGCTGAGCACCCGCACCGGCCACGGCTGCTCGGCCGTCGTGTCAGCGGCCTTCTCCGGCAGCGGGCTCGTCATGCTCACCCGGGTCACCCTATGCTCCGCACGGCCCGTGCGCCGCGAGCCGAGCGGGGGAGCAGGCGGTGGTGGCCCGCCACGTACGATGGGGGCCATGAGTGAGCCAGCCGACCAGACGTCCGTCAAGAAGGTCCTCCTCGCGGCACCGCGCGGCTACTGCGCAGGTGTCGATCGGGCCGTCGTGACCGTCGAGAAGGCGCTCGAGCTCTATGGCCCGCCCGTCTACGTGCGCAAGCAGATCGTGCACAACAAGCACGTCGTCAACACGCTGGAGAAGCGCGGCGCGATCTTCGTCGACGAGACCGACGAGGTGCCCGAGGGCGCGACGGTCATCTTCTCCGCCCACGGTGTGGCTCCCGTGGTGCACGAGGAGGCGAAGGCCCGCAGCCTCAAGACGATCGATGCGACGTGTCCCCTCGTGACGAAGGTGCACCGCGAGGCCGTGCGCTTCGCCGACGACGACTTCGACATCCTGCTCATCGGCCACGAGGGCCACGAGGAGGTCGTCGGCACGGCCGGTGAGGCACCCGAGCACATCACCCTCGTCGACGGGCCCGACGACGTCGACAACGTCACCGTGCGCGACCCGGAGAAGGTCGTCTGGCTCTCGCAGACCACCCTCTCCGTGGACGAGACGATGGAGACGGTGGCGCGCCTCAAGGAGAAGTTCCCGGCCCTGCAGAGCCCCCCGTCCGACGACATCTGCTACGCCACGCAGAACCGCCAGCTCGCCGTCAAGCAGATGGCGAAGGACACCGACCTCATGATCGTCGTCGGGTCGCGCAACTCGTCGAACTCGGTGCGCCTCGTCGAGGTGGCCATCGAGCACGGTGCCCGTGACGGTCACCTCGTGGACTTCGCCGACGAGATCGACGACGCCTGGCTCGAGGGTGTCTCGACCGTGGGTGTCACCTCCGGCGCGAGCGTGCCGGAGGTGCTCGTGCGCGACGTGCTGGCCTGGCTGGCAGAGCGCGGCTACGGCGAGGTCGAGGCCGTCATCGCCGCCGAGGAGTCGCTGCTCTTCTCCCTGCCCACCGAGCTGCGCCGTGACCTCAAGGCCCGCAAGGGTGAGGACGCGGGCACCCTGCGCCACGACGGCTCCTTCGAGGACGCCGGCTCGCTGCACTGACTGCCAGGCCCCGCCGCTGGCGGGTCGCCGGCTCCCGAGCCCTAGGTCCGTCGCACGCAGGTTGCGGGTCGCTGACTGAGACGGTGCCTCAGCCCCCGAGGGCCCGGAGCAGGACCGGCTCGAGGTCGTCGACCGTGGGCGCCGCGAGGTAGGAGCCGCCGGTCGTCGCGGCGATGTCCTTCATCGCCTTCTCGTCGACCGCGGTCCCGAGACCGATGATGACGACGCGCACCGGCCGAGCCGGGTCCTTGGCGCTCGCGAGCCGTTGCTTGAGCAGGTCGAGCGAGAGGCCGTAGTCGTCCTCGTTCGGACCGTCGGCCACGATGACGACGGAGTTGGTGTGCCCGGGCGCGAAGGTGCCCTTGGCGCGGTCGTAGGCCGCGGCGACTGTGTCGTAGAGCCCGCTGCCCCCGCCCACCATCTTGTTGAGCTTGGCGAGTGAGTCCTCGATCGCGGTCAGCTGAGCCGGGTCGCCGAGCGTGTCGTAGCCGACGAGCTGCTTCTGGTCGTCACCCTTGGTGCCGATGTGCTGCGAGTAGGCCCACAACGAGGTGCGGGTCTGGGGTGCCGCGGCGCCGAGTGCCCGCGCCGTCGCGCGTTGCACGACAGCGAGCCGGGTCCCCTCCTTCGTGCGCTCGAGCATCGAGCCCGACACGTCGAGGGCGAGCAGCGTCTGGGCCTTCGGCGCGCTGGCGTTCCACGCCGCCGTCGCCTTGGCGATGGCGGCGGGGCTCGGCGTGGCAACGATGGAGACGGTGCCGATGAGGGGGGTGGGCGCCTTGGCGTCGCCACCGGACGGCATACGGAAGCCGCTGTCCTGCAAGAGCTTTCGTGCCTCATCGCTCTTGAGGTAGTCGCCGAGAGCGGTGACGAGCGAGCGGGTGGCGGAGGTGGTCGCGACCGGGATCAAGGAGTACTCGACGGCGGCGGAGCCCTCGCGCGGCGCGATCGCGGTGAGGGCTTCCTCGGGGTGGGCAGCGTTCCAGGCGCTCACCTCGGCCTCGGTGACGACGGCGCCGACGGGTTGCGCCGAGGTGGCGACCCCGTCGAGCGCGACGGTGGCGATGCCGCCCCGGGCGCTGCCGTAGAAGGCTGCCCGCAGCTTGGCCTCGTCGAGGGTCGAGGCCGCTGCCCCGAGCGCGAGGCGCCCGATCGTCGTGCGGTTGGGGTCCGGCACGCGCACGGGCGTGGAGGTCGTGAGCAGGCGCGCCCAGCTGAGGTCGTCACCCACGGCATCGGCGGCCGCTGCCGGCATGGCCACGACGAGGCCGGTCGACGCGAAGGGCTCGGTGGCCGTCAGCTTCCTGCCCGAGGTCTGCTCGACCCGGTCGAGCAGACCGAGCGAGTCGGTGACCCAGCCGTCCGGCACGGCCGAACCGCTGAGCGAGCCGGCGACGGCATACGCCTGGGCGGGCTCGATCTCGTAGGCCGCACAGGGCCCGTCGGCGTGCTTGCTCAGGGCCTCCGCCGCGGTTGCGACGACGGGTGCCACCACGGGCGCGACAGCGAGGCGCACGGTGGTCGGCTCGGCGCACGATGTGGGCTGGGCGGCTGACTCGGGCACCGAGGTCGCGACGTCAGGCTGTCCGACGATGCGCCAGGCGGCATACCCCGCGCCGGCGACGAGGACGGCCACGAGGACCGCAGCCAGCGTCCGCGTGCGGCGCTGCCGCCGTGCTCGCTCACGGGCCCGCGCCTCGACCCGCTCACGCGAGTCGATGAGGCTCTGCTCGTACGGACCGATCCGCCTGCCGGTGCTGCTCGGCGGCGGAGCCTGCTGACCCTGCTGATCCGGACCCCCAACCCCGGTCATGCTCTACCCAATCTCACGCGGCGTATTGTCCGTTGCGCGTGTCCCGGTGTCCATTCCTGTGCGACGCTGGGAGTCCGGACCGCGTCGGCCCGTCCGATCTCGGGAGGTGCCCGTGAGTCGTCAACCCTCGAGCCCGCACCCGTCCCCTCCGCCCGGACTCGAAGAGGCTTGGGACCGTCGTCTGGAGCGCTGGAATCCGCTGGTCGTGATCCTCTTGGCCCTGGGCGGGGCTCTCGCCGGTGCGGGGGTGCTTCTCGTGGGGGCCGGGTCGGATCCGCGCAGCCTCCAGTTCATTCACACGTCGGGGTTCATCGTTTGGGCTTCTGTCATGGCTGTGCAGGTGGCCGTCTGGGCAGTGGTGGCAGTGCCGTTGTGGTCGGAGATCGTCGACCTCGTGCGGCACAACGCGGTCGGGCGCACGGTGTGGGCCATCCCGGCGGTGGTCGCGCTGGCACTCGTGATGCTCGCCGTGTTCTCGCCGGCCGCAGGCTTCGACTGGCCTCTCGTCGGGCACCACGTCAAGGTCTGGCTGCTGACCGCCCTGGCCGCCCTGGGCGTGGGCCTTCCCGCGGTGTTCGGCATCGGCCTCGTGCAGGACCTGGTCCGTCGCACGGTGCCTAGGAGTGACGACACCGAGTCCATCCAGATGGCGCTCGTGTCGCGGAGTCGCATCCGCCGCTTCCTGGGCTCCGCCGGTGCGGTCATAGGTCTGGCGGTGCTGGCTTCCGGGTCGTTGCGTCTCGCAGTCGTTCCCGCCTTCGTGCCCGCGACCTCCTTCCCGGCCATCAGCGTGCTGCTCTACGGGGCGTTCTTCAGCGCTCTGCTCATCGTGGTCTACGTGCCGGCACACCTGTCGCTCAGGCGGCTGTGCACCGAGATCCGGGAGGCGTCGTTCCCGCTGGAGGGCATGCCGCCGCCGACGTCAGCCGAGCTCGAGACCTGGCTCAACGGCCGCAAGCGCATTGACACGCTGACCGAAGCCAACGTGACCATCGGGTCACAGCTGCAGGCCGCCGTGTTCATCCTCGCCCCGCTCACCTCGGCCGCCCTGACCACCCTGCTGCCCAAGGTCGGGTGAACGTCAACCGGTGGCCGAGTCAGCCCTTCGGGCGAGCGCGCTCGCGCCGGGGCGCTCGCCCTCGAGGTATGCCGTGTCGCGCGCGTCGCGTCCGAACCCGTCGTCGAGCCTGTCGTCGTGCTCAGCGACGTGCTGCTGCACCGACTCGGGCTCGCCGGCGAGCTCCGGGGCGCTGAGCGAGCGCGGTGCGACCTCGAGGGGCGCGAGGGTCGGCGGCCGCTCGCTCGTGAGGTGCAGCTCGTGCATACGTCTGGCGGTGACGAGCACCCGTGACTCGAGCGTGCCGACGAAACGGTTGTACTGCTCGACCGAGCGGGTGAGCGACTGTCCCATCGCAGTGACGTGCCCGCCGAGGGTGGCCAGCCGGGCGTGCAGCTCCTGCCCGATGGCGAGCAGCTCACGGGCGTTCTGCTCGAGGGCATCCTGCTGCCAGATGGCCCCGACGGTGCGCAGCACGGCATAGAGCGTGCCCGGGGAGGCGAGCACGACCTTGCGCGACAGAGCGTGCTCATAGAGTCCGGGGTCGTCGGCCAGCGCGGTGGCGAGGATGGCCTCGCCCGGCACGAAGCAGACGACGACCTCGGGGGAGCGGGTGAAGGCGGTCCAGTAGGCCTTGCCCGCGAGGCTCTCGACGTGACGGCGCAGGGCGGTCGCGTGCGCGGCCAGCAGCTCGCCGCGCTCGAGCTCGGACACCGTGTCGCCGTGCGCCTGGAGGAAGTGGGACATCGGCGCCTTGCTGTCGACGACGACGTTACGGCCGCCGGGGAGGTTGATGACGGCGTCGGGCCGCACCGTGGCACCGTGCCTGCTGACCCGCGTGACCTGCTCGTCGAAGTCGCAGCGCGCGAGCAGGCCCGAGAGCTCGAGTACCCGGCGCAGCTGCACCTCGCCCCAGGCGCCACGCACCGTCGAGGCGTTGAGGGCGGTGGCGAGCGTCGCGGTCTCGGAGCGCAGCGACTCGGTCGACCGGCTCACCTCGGTGAGGCGCTCGCCGAGCTGGCCGAACTGCTGCACGCGGTCCCGCTCGAGGGTGCCGACCTGGCGCTCGACACGGCTGATCGTGTCGCGCAGCGGAGCGAGCAGCGCCGCCGTCTCGGCCTCGCCGGCACGGCTGGCCTCGAGGTCGCCGACGCGCTCGCGGAGCACGTCGCGCTCGGCCTCGGCGGCTGCCGACCGGCCGAGCAGGCTGGAGCGAGCCCACAGACCGGCGATGACTGCCCCGATGACGGCCCCGACGAGGAGCCCGATGAGCAGCGCGGTCGCATCCATGGGGCAACCGTCGCAGACCCTACCGACAGCGCCCGGGTGCGACACCCGTGACACCCCAGCACTCGAGTGCTCAGTTCCTCTCGTCGGGAAGTGGGCACTCGACGGGGAGGGGGTGGCGGGGGTGGTCGAGTGCTCAGTTCCCTCGCGTCGGGAAGTGGGCACTCGACGGGCTCGGAAGCGCCCGGGTGCGACACCCGTGCTACACCTAGCCCGTGAGCGAGTACGACGACGCGATCCGGCTCGAGCCGGGCGATGGCCCCACGCGCAGGACGGGCACCTTCACCGAGGACTGGATGATCGGCAACGCCGTCAACGGCGGCTTCGTCATGGCGGCCGGGCTGCAGGCGCTCGGTGAGCACCTGGCCGCGGACCCGGCAGAGGAGACGAAGCACAGCGACCCCGTCGTCATGTCCGCCTACTTCATGACGGCCTCGGCGCCGGGCCCCTTCACCGTCACCACGGATCTCATGCGGTGCGGGCGGATGCTCTCCACCGGGCAGATCTCGCTGAGCCAGCCGGGCTCCGACGGCACCCCCGTCGAGCGGATGCGCGCCATCGCCTCGTTCGGCAACCTCGAGCAGGTCGACACATTCAAGCAGTCGACACCGCCCGACATGCCGCCGCCGGAGCAGTGCGTGTCGTCCGAGCAGGCCCCGCCGGAGTTCCTCGCCAACATGCGCTTCCTCGAGCGGCTCGACCTGCGCCTCGACCCGGCCACGGCCGGCTGGGCACTCGGCAAGCCGTCGATGAAGGGCGTCATCCGAGGGTGGTTGCGCCTCAAGGACGCCCGCGAGCCCGACACGACCATGCTCATGATGGCGCTCGACGCGCTGCCGCCCGTGGCCTTCGACCTCGGCATCCTCGGCTGGACGCCGACGTTGGAGTTCACCGGTCACATCCGCCGGCGCCCGGCCCCGGGCTGGCTGCAGGTGTCGCTCTCGAGCGAGAACGTCGGCGGCGGCATGATGGAGGAGGACGCGAGCATCTGGGACAGCACCGGAGCCCTCGTCGCCCAGTCTCGGCAGCTCTGCGGGGTCCGCCTCTCCACCGGCCGCAACGGCTGAGCCCGTGGCCGTCCGGCTGACCTACGAGACGCACGCGACGACAGAGGACAACGAGCAGGGCGTCGCCACCGGCTGGCTTCCGGGCCGGCTCTCCGAGCGGGGTCGACGCGAGGCCGCCCTGATGGGCGAGCGACGACGACCGCAGGGGTATGCCGCCGTGCTCGTCTCCGATCTCGCCCGGGCTGTCGAGACGGTGGCCATCGCCTTCGTCGGCTCCGACGTGCCGATCCGGCAGGACGCCCGCCTGCGCGAGTGCGACTACGGCGAGCTCAATGGGTGCCGCGTCAGCGATCTCGAGCGGGAGCGCCTGCGGCACGTCGACGAGCCGTTCCCGGGCGGACAGAGCTATGCCCAGGTCGTCGACCAGACCCGTGACCTGCTCGACCAGATCCGGGCCGAATTCGACGGCGGCCGGGTCCTGCTCGTCGCGCACTCGGCGAACCGCTGGGCCCTCCAGCACCTCCTCGACGGCACGCCGCTGGCCGACGCGGTCACCGCCCCGTTCGACTGGCAACCGGGCTGGGAGTGGACCTTGCGGTGAGACCCGGGCGGACGGCATACGGCAGCGTGGTCGGAGAGGCCGCCGAACGCCACTAAACTCTTGTCCTCGTGGCACTCACCATCGGAATCGTCGGGCTCCCCAACGTCGGCAAGTCGACGCTCTTCAACGCGCTGACCAAGAACAACGTGCTCGCCGCGAACTACCCGTTCGCGACGATCGAGCCGAACGTCGGGGTCGTCCCGCTGCCCGACCCGCGCCTCGCGGTGCTCGCCGGCATCTTCGGATCGGAGAAGATCCTCCCCGCGACGGTGAGCTTCGTCGACATCGCCGGCATCGTCCGAGGCGCGTCGGAGGGGGAGGGGCTCGGCAACAAGTTCCTCGCCAACATCCGCGAGGCCGACGCGATCTGCCAGGTCGTGCGCGCCTTCGAGGACGGCGACGTCGTGCACGTCGACGGCAAGGTGAGCCCCGCGAGCGACATCGAGACGATCCACACCGAGCTCATCCTCGCCGACCTCCAGACGCTCGAGAAGGCGGTGCCCCGCCTCGAGAAGGAGGCGCGGATCAACAAGGACAAGAAGGCGGCCCTCGACAACGCCGTCGCCGCGCAGAAGGTCCTCGAGGAGGGCCACACGCTGTATGCCGCCGGACCGGCCGCCGGGGTCGACCTCGCCGAGGCGAAGGGGCTGGGGCTGCTCACGACGAAGCCGTTCATCTACGTCTTCAACCTCGACGAGGACCAGCTTGCCGACACCGAGCTGCAGGCGTCGCTGCGCGAGCTGGCGGGGCCGGCTGACTCGGTCTTCCTCAACGCCAAGCTCGAGATGGACCTCATGGAGATGGAGCCCGAGGAGGCCCTCGAGCTGCTTCAGAGCTTCGGTGCCGAGGAGTCCGGTCTCGACCAGCTCGCCCGGCAGGGCTTCCACACCCTCGGCCTGCAGACCTACCTGACGGCCGGCCCGAAGGAGTCGCGGGCCTGGACGATCGGCAAGGGCTGGACCGCCCCGCAGGCCGCCGGCGTCATCCACACCGACTTCCAGCGCGGCTTCATCAAGGCCGAGGTTGTCAGCTTCGACGACCTCGTCGAGGCCGGGTCGATGGCGGCGGCCAAGGCGGCCGGCAAGGTGCGCATCGAGGGCAAGGACTACGTCATGCACGACGGAGACGTGGTGGAGTTCCGCTTCAACGTCTGATCCGCAGCCGTCGCAACCGTTTCCTAGAGCCCCGGATGCGGGGACCTAAGCCTCTTACGGGTGACCCGGCGAGCCTCATAGCGTCGGGTCAGGCATCGAGGAAACGGTCCGGGAGGCGGCCATGAGGAGAGAATCGCGATCACCGACGCAGGCTGCGGCGGCTGTCACAGCAGGAGTCCTCGTGGCCGTTCTGGGTGCCTGCGGCACTGCCGTGTCGGGCTCGGCGGGGGACACGCCGACCGCGGCGGTGTCCGTCACCGCTCCGACGCCAACCGCCTCGCCGACGTCACCGGCCTCAACCAGTCTTCCTGTGCCCCCGGAGGTCGCTGGCTATTCCTACGGAGACGTCGAGGCTGACAGCGCCCTGCCGGGGATGGCAAAGGCCCTCGTCGAGTCGATCAACCAGTCCACCCCGGAGCACAAGGTGCTCAAGGATGGCGAGCACGTGCTCAACATGTTGCTCCTGAAGGTCAACAAGGCGGCCGCGGGCGACCTTCAGCGCCCGTTGTTCGCGGAGGGCCTGCTTCAGTGGGCGGTGGGCTCAGCGACCCCGCAGTTCAGCGAGCTGACCCTTGCCGGACAGTGGGTCGGCGCCGCTCACGTCACCGTGGACGGACAGGAGAGGGTTGCCCTGGTCTGGCCGGGCGACGAGACCACCGCCCTCGTCGTCGGCCGTTCACAACGTGAGGCCGAGTCGTTCCTCAACGGGCTGATCAAGGCGCACACGACGTGAAGACCGATCGGGCCTGCGCCAAGGGGTGATGGGGATGACCTATCGATATCCGGACCCCGTTCCGCCGCCGGCTCCCGGCCGGAGACGCCGCCGGGAACCACGACCGCAGGATGCGGCTCAGAGAGAGATCGATTCGCGGGAACCGCCGCTCGTCATGGGCGCCGGTGTCCCAAGGTTTTGGAACGGCTATGAGTGGGTGCCGGCGCCGCACCTGAGCCCCGACGGAAAGGCATGGTGGGATGGCGTCTCGTGGGTCCCGGTTCCTTCGCAGCGATATCGCGTCTGGGGCAACATCGCCATCGGGTTGGCTGCGTTCACGGCCTGCTACGTCGCCCCGATGATGCTCATCGGGATCGCCGACTCCCGGATCCGAGCCGACTACGCCCCGGGGCTGCAGGAGGCGCTGATCCCGGTGGTGGTGGCGACCCCCGCGATCGCCGTCGCCGTGACGTCGATCATCCTGGACCGCAAGGAGAAGCGCCGACCGTTCCCCGGCTTGCTCTCCCTCGCCCTGGCCGGACTCGCAGTGCTGCTGCTCTGGCTCGCCATCTTCGCCGGCGCATAGCTGTTGGGGCTCTGAGGCGGAGGTCACTGGCAGAACCTGTCTGCGTTCAGCAGGATCTGTCCTGGACCGCATGACCGGCTCGACCGCTGAGCGACCTGACGAGGGAGAGACCATGACGCCCGCCGATGCCACCATCTCCGATCTGGAGAGCCTCGCCGCCCTCGGCAGCTGGACCACGCGCCCGGTCGGTGTCGAGTGGGGAGCCGGCGGACTTCTCGTCACCGCTGCCCGCGGGAGCGACGCCTGGCGCCACACGGCATACGGCTTCGTGCACGAGACGGAGCACGGGCTCCTCGCGCCGATGACGACGGAGGTCGCCATCGAGGTGTCCTTCGTCCTCGACTACGACCAGCAGTTCGACCAGGCGGGTCTGCTCATCAGGGAGTCGCCGACGGAGTGGATCAAGGCCGGGGTCGAGGTGTCCGACGGGCTGCCGCAGGTCGGCGCCGTGGTCACGCACGGCACCTCCGACTGGTCGGTCGCGCCCGTTCCGGAGTGGGCCGGGCGTGAGGTGACGATCCGTGCCAGCCGGAGCGGTGACGCGATCACCGTCCGGGCTCGCGTCGACGGGGACGCCTGGCGTCTGGTCCGCGTCGCGCACCTCGACCCCGACGCGACCGTCACCGGAGGTCTCTACTGCGCGTCCCCGACGCGCTCGGGCCTCGTGGTCACCTTCACCGGATACCGGACGGGCGAGCCCGACTCCTCCCTTCACTGAGCCGCGCCGCGGCCTCCGGGACCTTCTCCTCTGGCGCCGGGAGGCTGCAGGCAGTGGTCTGGAAGTGGCAGCGAGACGCGGCCCCTCACGAGCCGTGCAGGGCGGCCCACCGCAGGAGGTGCGTCATGACAACGCCGACGATCTTCCCTCCGGGTTCCGATGCCGAGCCCCGTGGTCCGGACAGCTCTGGGGGAGCGGGGCCCGCAGCCTCACCCCCGCCGTCAGAGCCCACGCTCGCCCTCCCGGTCGCAGGTACCCCACCTGCGACCTTCTCGTCTGCCCCTCCGCCGAGTCCTCCGAGCCAGCCCACGCACCGGCGTCGGTGGTGGTTCGTGGCCCTTGCCGCCGGTCTCGCAGTCGTGCTTGCCCTCGTCGGCTGGATGGTGTGGCGCAACTGGGTCCCCTCGGCCCCCGGGGCCCCCACCAGCCAGACGATCACCGCGACCTCGGTCCAGCTCAGCTGGAGCCCGTCGACATCGGGCCCGAGCGTCGACCAGTACCTCATCCAGCGCAACGGGACCCAGGTGGGCTCGGTGGACGCGGGCGTCACGAGCTTCGTGGACAACACCGTCACCCCGGACACCTCGTACCGCTACGTCGTCATCGGGGCGTCGGGGGGCAAGCGCTCCGCGCCGTCCGCCGAGGTCGTCGTGCGCACCCTGCCGGCGACCCCCGCAGACCTCACGGTGAGCCTGAGCGGCGCGACGAGCCTGACGATCGGCTGGTCGCCGGCCCAGAGCATCGCGCCCGAGCAGTACGTCATCTCTCGTGATGGTGCCGAGGTGGGGTCCGTGCCCGGCGCGCAGACCAGCTACGTGGACGTCGGCCTCACACCCGCCACGGCATACGGCTACGTCGTGGTCGCGGTGTCGGGCGCGGGCCGCTCGGAGCCGTCGGCGGAGCTCTTCGCCGAGACTCTCCCGGCGCCGCCCACCGGGCTCAGGGCGAGCTCGGTGACGCCGGACGCGGTCACGCTGCAGTGGTCGGCTCCGACAGCGGGTCCACCCTCCGACGGGTATGCCGTCGTGCGTGACGGCACCGAGATCAGGACCGTCCCCGCGTCGACGCTCTCCTACACGGACCGCCGTCTGACGCCGGCCACGACCTACGCCTACACCGTGCTCACGATCAAGGCCGGCGTTCGCTCCGACCCGCCGGCCGCGCTGAAGGTCAAGACGCGCACGCCGCCCGTATCGAGCGCACACCTCGCGGGCTCGTGGCCGGTCAACGGCAAGGTCACCAAGGTGTCGGGCGGCGTCACTCTCGGCGGGTCTGCCGCGAAAGGTCAGACGTTCGAGTGGACATGGGACTTCGCCTCCAAGTGCACGGTCGGGCCTTGCCCCGCCGTGGTGTCCGGCGTGTTCGCCTCGCACCCCTTCACCGTGACCGTCAGCCCGTCGAACGGCACCTACAAGGGCTCCACGAAGGTGCACGTCTCGCACTGCGAGGGCCTGAGCGGCACCGTGGACGTCAAGAACACGATCCGGCTCAACCTCACCGTGACCAAGGCGGCGCTCGAGTCGAACATCTGGTCGGTCACCTCGTGGAAGGGAACGCTGACAGTGGCGAGCCCCTACACGGCGGCCGGTAGCTCGGGGAACCTGCGCTCCTACTGTCCGGCGAGCACGGTGACGACGTCGGTCACGGCAACCAAGTGAGAGGCCACGGTGTGGCCAGGCTGAGGCCTGGCCACATCATGACGCGTCGACGTCAGTCGACCTGGAGGTCGTCACCGTCGACGGTGACCCTGCCGCGGCGCAAGGGCCACCGCTTGGTGAGGGCGAGGTAGAACGAGTCGAGGCCGGGCATCTTGGCGAAGATGCCTTGGGGTCCACGCGTCATCTGCCCGGTCTTCACGTCGTATGCCGCCTGGTGCCACGGGCACACGAGGCAGCCGTTCTCGTCGATGCTGCCCTCGGCGAGGTCCGCTCGCAGGTGGCGGCACTTGCGGCCAACGGCGAAGTACTCGCCGTTGTTGCCGACGGCATAGTCACCGGAGCCGGTGACGGAGCCGGGCGGGACGTCGGACGCGGGAATCCGGGTAGAGCTCATGGCCTGCTCCTCATGCGGTGGTCCCTGTCTCCTCTCATGGTGGCACAGCCGTGCGGGGACGGACGCCTGAGCTGCTCCCGGGCCGTGTGCGTCACCGCGGGACGTCGCGCCACGCGGGCTCGTCGTCGGGCATCCACGCAGGGGTATGCGGCGCGCCCCCTTCCAGCGTCAGCCAGTCCAGCTCCTCGGCCAGTCCGACGGCGGCCTCGATGAGCGCGGTCGTCGTGGCAGCGACGTCGTCGCTGCGCCATGCCAGGGACCATGGGTAGTAGGGCTGGATCTCCTCGGGCCAGAACATCGGCAGCCCGACCTCGACGTACTTCTCTGCGTAGCTGAGGAACTCGAGGTAACGGTGGGAGCTGGGGGCACGCCGCACGTGGGCGACGCAGTGGCTGAAGGCGCCGGGAGTGCCCAGCCATCGCATGGTGACACCGACGCGGTGCTCGAGCGCGGTGAGGTACTGCCCGTGGGCGTTGTAGCTGCCGGAGTCGGGTGGGTCGGCGAAGACGCTGAGAGGTCGCTCGTGGAACGAGGCCGTCGATGCTCCGTCACCGGCTTCCGACCCCACGAGGACCAAGGGTTCCAGGCGGAGCAGCCGGTGCCGCCACCCGCTCGGGTGTGCGATGCGCATGCGAGGGGTGACCCGGAGGATGGCGACGTCCAGGCGTCCCTGCATGAGTGCGTTGAGCTGCGTGATGCTGTCCATCGCATGCTCCCGCAGCTGGATGTCGGGCTCTGCCCGGCTGAAGGCGTCGGCAACCAGCCGGCTCGTCGACAGCTCGAAGACGTGGGCGATGCTCACGCCTTCCTGACGGGCCGGCTGCGACATCGTGTCGGCCAGGGCCAGCAGGCGCCTGGCATGCTCGAGGAAGTGCTCCCCCCGGGCGGTCAGGGTGACGTGGCGGCTGTCGCGGACGAGGAGCGTCTCCCCGAGCTGGTCCTCCAGCTTGCGGATCTGCTTCGACAGCGCCGGCTGGCTCACGTAGAGCCGCGCGGCGGCCCTCCCGAAGTGCAGCTCGTCGGCGACCGCCACGAAGTAGCGCACCAACCGCAGGTCCAGCTCCATCCGACCCTCCGTGGTGTGAGGCACCGGACGGGTGCCAGCCCTCCGCGAGCCCTGTGGGCCCACCGTAGTGAGCAGACCGCCTCATGAGGAGGCCTCGTGGTTATCGATTGCGGCCCAACAGGTCTTGGACACCGCTCGCCCGGCCACGTCAGCCTTGAGTGCGTCGCCTCGTGCGACACCTTGGTCGGCCTCGTGGGTGGGCCGGTCGAACCCCTCGTCGAAAGGCTCGTCATGACTGCAGCACAGCGTCCCGTCGTCTTCATCCATGGCCTTTGGCTCCACTCCTCGAGCTGGGGTCCCTGGGTGGAGGCCTTCCGTGAAACCGGCTATGCCCCGAGCGCGCCCGGGTGGCCCCGGGAGGGCGAGACCGTCGAGCTCGCGAGGCAGCAGGCTGACGACGTCGCCGGCTTGGGCATCGACGACGTCACCAACCACTACGCCTCCATCATCGAGAAGCTCCCGGACGCGCCCGTCCTCGTCGGGCACTCGTTCGGCGGGCTCATCGCCGAGAAGCTGCTCGGCCAGGGCAAGGGCGCAGCAGCCGTGGCCATCGACCCCGCGCAGATCAAGGGGGTCCTGCCACTGCCGCTCGCGCAGCTCCGCGCAGGACTCCCTGCCCTGGGCAACCCCGCCAACCGGAACAAGGCAGTCTCGTTGACCTCCAAGGAGTTCCGCTACGGCTTCGGCAATGCCCTCACCCAGGAGGAGTCGGACGCGTTGTACGAGAAGTGGACCATCCCGTCTCCTGCGAGGCCCCTCTTCCAGGCGGCCGCCGCCAACTTCTCGATGCACTCCGAGGCAGCCGTCGACACCAAGAACAGCGCGCGCGGACCACTCCTGCTCATCTCGGGCCTCGAGGACCACACGGTGCCTGACGTCGTGACCAGGTCCACCCTGAAGCAGTACCGCACGTCCACCGCTGTCACCGAGCTGCGCCAGTTCGAGGGTCGCGGCCACTCGCTGACCATCGACAGCGGGTGGAGCGAGGTCGCCACCGCCGTGCTCGGTTGGCTCGACGAGCACGGGCTCTGACCATGGACCTGGGTCTCGCCGGGCGAGTCGCCATCGTCACCGGGGCGAGCAAGGGCATCGGCCTCGCGATCACCCGGGTGCTCGCCGACGAGGGTGTGACGGTGGTCGCAGGAGCTCGTGACACGTCCGCTGAGCTCGACGCCCTCAGCAGGTCCGGCGCGGTCACCTGGGTCGCCGCCGACCTCAGCGGGCCGGACGGCGTCGGGCACCTCGTCGACGCGGCCGCCGGACGCGGCCGGCTCGACATCCTCGTCAACAACGTGGGAGCGGTCGCGCCGCGACTCGACGGGTTCATGGCCGTGACGGATGCGCAGTGGTCCATGTCCTACACCCTCAACCTCATGGCGGCGGTGCGCACCACCCGCGCGGCGCTGCCGATGATGCTCGCCCGCGGTCGGGGCGTCATCATCTCGACGAGCTCGGTCAACGCGACTCTCGCCGACCCGTTGGTCATCGACTACAGCGCTGCCAAGGCGGCACTGCGCAGCTTCTGCAAGTCGCTCTCCAAGGAGCTCGGACCACACGGCATACGGGTCAACACCGTCAGCCCCGGGCCGGTCAGCACCGACCTGTGGCTCGGAACCGAGGGGGTCGCGGCCGCCGTGGCCGCGCGAGAGGGCACCGATCCGTCCTCCGTCGCAGCCGCCGCCGCGCGGGACTCCGTGACCGGACGCTTCACGCGCCCGGACGAGGTCGCCAACCTGGTCGCGTTCCTCGCCAGTGACGTTGCCGGCAACATCACCGGAGCCGATGTCACCATCGACGGCGGGCTCATCCCGACGACCTGAGCAATCGGCCTACCGTCAGGCTCTCCCCGGCGGCCTGAACTCGACGCGCTCAGGAGCAGGATCGGCCCGGACCAGACGATCGCAGCGAGTGCGACGCAGTTGGCGACCACCGTTCCCCAGAAGATGCTGCGGAACGGCTGCTTCCTCGTCTTGTGCCGGAAGGCCGGCCGCGCGACCAGTGCGCCCGGCCATCCGCCGAGGAGGGAGATCGTGTGCAGGGTCGACTCCGGCGTGCGCCGACGTCCTTGTGTCGCAGCGGACTTGTCTGCTCGGTACATGAGGAACGCGACGAGGCTGAGCACGCCGTAGACGGCCAGCACGATGGCGGAGAGCTCGCCGAGCAGCGCGAGGCAGAGCAGGAGGGCGAAGAACAGCGCCGCCACCCCGAGCGCCACCGGCACGCCCCGCGCGAGTCCGCCGCGGGGCCTGCTCCGGCGACGTGTTGAGATCCGGTCAGTCACGTCGCTGAGCCGCCGAAGTGCGGGCGCAGGGTCGTCGCGAGATCCTCGGGCGTGAGGTCGATCATCGCCTCGGCGTGCAGCTTCTCGAAGTAGGTGACGTCGCTGCGATACATGGGTTCGGCGTTGCTGCGGCTGACGATCCGCAGCAGCGTCGACCAGCCGTCGGGCGGGGTCGGACCGCCACCGTAGAGCGCCCAGTTGAAGGACGTGAGCGAGAGGTCCCGGTAGGTGCCGAAGACTCGCGACATCCCCGTGCCGAGGTCGGCGCAGTCGGCGTCGGTCAGCTGGTCGACGTCTCGGCACCCGTCGACGACCGCCCACACCTCGTGGAACCCGATCGGGGCGAACGGGGTGAGGAACGAGACGCGCCCGACCCGGCCCACCCATCGAGGCCCGCCCTGCTCCTGCGCGAGCAGCTCGTCCCAGAACGAGCCCGCGCCCGACGCGGAGCCTCCTTGATCGCCGCGCCAGGCCGCCGACCGCTCGACGAGCAGCCGCTGCAGCGTCGTGCCGATGTCGTCGTGGGCCGACTGCGCGTGCGGGTGGATGAGCGAGCTCCCGCTCGGGGGAAGGTAGTTCGCGTTGATCGACGACCACATCGGGCGGATGCGGTGCAGCGCCGAGGTGTACTCCACAAGGGCGCCGAGCAGGTCGCCGACGCGTGACGCCGTGAGGTCCGGCAGGTCGAGGAAGTGCCGGGTCGTGTCATAGAGACCGACCGACGAGAACTCTGAGTACGCAAGGACATTGGGCACGACGACAGCCTTGCCGCGGCGGACGCGACCCTGTGGCACCACCTCGGTCGGGAAGGTCCCCGTGGCCCGCTCGATCATGCCGGCGCAGAACGGGCAGAACGGGGGGTCGGCCGTGAGCTCGGTGAGGTCCGGGCGCTCCGTCGGCGACAGCTTGGTGCCCGAGACGATGCGTGAGGTGTGCCCGGTGAGCGGGTCGACCCGGATGCTGAGGGGCACCTCGAGGGTGTTCGTGGGGTTCGTCAGCTCGGGCACGCGCGCGGTGATCCGGTGTTCGATCAGCTCGATGGCCATGCTGTGCAGCGTAGCCACGACCCGGTGCAGGCAGACGACAACGGAGCACTCTTGTGCGCACCCGCCGCCGGATGGGCCCGACGCCCTCAGCGCCGAGTCGCCGGCGCCGCACTCGGAGCCGACAGGGCGATGACGAGCTCGCGCACGACCGCGGGGTCGGCCAGGCTGTCGCCGAAGAGCTCGCGCACCTGAGCCATCCGGTAGCGCACCGTCTGCGCGTGCACGTGCAGCTCGGCCGCCACCTCTTCGCGACGCCCCTGGTGGAGCAGCCACGAGAGCAGCGTCTCGGCGAGCCGGTCGCGGGTCGCGGGGGCGAGCTCGGCGAGCGGCTCGAGGACCTGGCCGCGAAGGTCGGCGACCGCGGTGGGGTCCGCCGTGAGCACGAGGTCGGCGAGATGCCGCTCGCTGTCGATCGGCTCGCCGCCCCGAGACACCGGGTGGAGCGCGAGGGCGCGTGCCGCCCGGTCGAAGGACGACCGTGCGTCGATCCACGGACGGGGCGGACCGCAAACGGCATGGCGACCTGCAAGCGCTCGCAGCAGGTGGCGCCGGCCCGGCCCGTCGGCGTCGGGGACGAGCAGGAGGGTGAGGGGGTGGTCGGGGTCGACCTCCTCGATCCCCTGGAGGTCCTCGCCCACGATGAGGGTGTCGACACTGAGCGGCGCGAGCGCGCGCCGGGCCTCGGCCGCCGGCAGCAGCACTGCGGTGAGCGAGGTCGGGGGAGTCCATTCGGCCCGCGCCGCGGCAGCGGTCAGCACGTCGGCGCCGGCGCCGGAGAGCAGCAGCTGGCCGAGGCGCTCGCGGTAGCGGTCACGGACGCGCCCGCTCGTCGTCAGCTCGTCGGTGTGGCCGGCGACGCTCGCAGCCGACAGCTCGTCGATGTAGGCGAAGAGCAGCTCGGCGAACTTCGCCATGGTCGTCGCGGGCGTGCCCGCCTCCGCAGCGGTCCGGGCGAGCTCGCGCCACGACACCCTCGCCCCGACGCGGTATGCCGCGAGCAGGCTGTCCATCGAACGCCCGCCCCGCGCCTCCCCCCTTCCGAGCGCGTAGGCGCCCTCGCGCGTCGGGCCGAGCGGTGTGCTGGGGTCGACGTCGCGACCACCGCCGGCCAGCTTGAGGAAGCCGGCGATCGCCATCTGCACGGCCTTCTCGATGGTGTCTCCGGCGGCGCCTCCCAGGGCGCCTGCGTAGTCGGGGACCTCGTCGACGACCGCCGCCATCGTCGTCGTCGCGATGGCAGGCAGTCGCTCGCGCAGGACACGGAGCACCGCGTCGTCCATCTGGAGGGCGGCAGCCCCGCGCACTGTGGCGCTGGTCACCTTCGCGGCCATAACTGTTCCCTCCGCACAAGAGTTCCCGGACACTTCACGCTCAGCGGTCAGGATATTACCCTTGCCTGTCAGTCATGCTGAAGACATGAGCCTGACCGCACCCTCCACCCGACCGGACCGACCGTCGCTGCGCCGACGACTGGTCAGGCTCGCCGAGCGTGCGACGACGCCGCTGCTGCCGGCCGACTACCTCGACCTCTTCGACCCCCTGCGTCCGGGCGCCGACCTGCGCGGGCGCATCGTCGAGGTCCACCCCGAGACCGCCGACGCCGCCACGATCGTCATCCGACCGGGTGCCGACTGGGCGGGTCACGTGCCCGGCCAGTACGTCCGCATCGGTGTCGACGTCGACGGCATCCGCCAGTGGCGGGCCTACTCGCTCACCCACGGTCCGCGCCCCGACGGCTTCATCTCCATCACCGTCAAGGCGGTGCCCGGCGGCCTCGTCAGCACTCACCTCGTGCGCGAGTCTCGCCCCGGCACGCTCGTGCACCTCGAGCAGGCCCAGGGCGAGTTCGTCCTGCCGACCGACGGAGGCAAGTTCCTCTTCGTCACGGCCGGCTCCGGCGTCACGCCCGTCATCGGGATGCTGCGCAACCTCTATCCCGTCGCCGACGGCGGCGTCGTGCGCCTCGCCCGCGCCGCGGCATACGACATCGTCGTGCTCCACGTGGCACCCAGCGAGCCCGACTCGATCTTCATCGACAACCTGCGCGCGCTCGATGCCGCCGGGCTCATCCGGCTCGTCGCCCGCTACGACGACGAGCACGGCGTCCTCGACGTCGCCGACCTCGAGACGCTCGTGCCCGACCTGCACGAGCGCTCGACCCTCGCCTGCGGTCCCGGCGGCCTGCTCGACGCGCTCCAGGACCACCACGACGCCCGTGGGCTCGACCTGCTCACCGAGCAGTTCCGCGTCACCACGCTCGTCGTCGGCGAAGGCGGCACCGTCGACTTCACCGGCTCGAGCTCGGGCGCCGGCACCACGGTCGACGCCGACGGCGCGACTCCCATCCTCGACGCCGCCGAGGCGGCCGGTGTGCTCATGCCGTCCGGGTGCCGGATGGGCATCTGCTTCGGCTGCGTCCTGCCGCTCAAGGAAGGCGCCGTGCGCGACCTGCGCACCGGCGCCGTCACGACCGCGACGCCCGGCGAGACCGAGGGCAGCGGCGTGCCGATCCAGACCTGCATCTCTGCCGCCGCCGGCGCCTGCGTCATCGACCACTGACGCCGCCGCGCCACCCCCCGACAACCACCACCGCGACCGCTCGCGGACACCCCGCTCCACGACGACCTGAGGAAGTGCCATGACCGTCCTGCAGAAGAAGGCCCACAACCCCATCGGCCACCTGACGCCCGAGGACATCGAGCAGCTCGGTGTCGAGCTCGACGCCATCCGGCAGTCGGTGATCGACACGCGCGGAGCCGACGACGCGGCATACATCCGCAAGGTCATCGACGCCCAGCGCAAGCTGGAGCTCGGCAGCCGCGCCATCCTGCTCATCTCGATGTTCCCGCCCGCCTGGGTCGTCGGCACGGCGGGCCTCGCGGTCGCCAAGATCATCGAGAACATGGAGATCGGCCACAACGTCATGCACGGCCAGTGGGACTGGATGCGTGACCCCAAGATCCACTCGACGACGTGGGAGTGGGACAACGCGAGCCCTTCGGAGCAGTGGAAGCACTCGCACAACGAGCTGCACCACACCTACACGAACGTCATCGGCAAGGACAACGACCTCGGCTACGGCATCATGCGCGTCGACGAGGACCAGCGGTGGGTGCCGTTCTACACGGCTCAGCCGCTCTGGAACTTCGTCAACGCGTGTTTCTTCGAGTACGGCATCGCGGCCTACGACCTCGAGCTCGGCAAGAACCTCGCGACGAAGGAGCGGCGCAACGACCCGGAGTTCCGGGCGCGCGCCAAGGTCACCCTGAAGAAGATCCGCAACCAGATGACGAAGGACTACGTCATCCACCCGCTCGTGTCCGGGCCCTCCTTCCTCAACACGCTGGCCGCCAACGCGACCGCCAACCTCATCCGCAACCTCTGGACGCACTCCGTCATCATGTGCGGCCACTTCCCCGAGGGCGTCGAGACCTTCGAGCGCAAGTCGATCGTGGGAGAGACCCGCGGTGAGTGGTACCTGCGCCAGATGCTCGGCTCTGCCAACATCAGCGGCAGCAAGGCCATGCACTTCATGACCGGCAACCTCAGCTTCCAGATCGAGCACCACCTCTTCCCCGACCTGCCGAGCAACCGCTACCAGCAGATCGCGCCGCAGGTGCAGGCGCTCTTCGAGAAGTACGGTCTCACCTACACGACGGGTTCCCTTCCGCGGCAGGTGGCCTCGGCGTGGAAGAAGGTCATCCGCCTCTCGCTGCCGAACAACTTCGGCCGCAAGGCGCGGGCCAAGGTGCTGCCGATGCTGCCCGTGCCGACCCGCCGGACGGTGGACGACGCCGCCGCTGCCTGACCCGCTCCGCGCTCGAACCCGTTGACACCCGACGGCCCGAGGTCGACAGTGGGGATGAGCCTCGGCTCTCCTCGGGTAGGTGCGATCTCGTTCTCGTCTGGGCGTCCCCACGGCGCGCGGTCCCAGACGCGGTCAGCAGGGAGACGACGTCATGGGTCTGCAGCAGATCAACCTGACCGACTACGACACTGTCGTCGCTGTCACCGAACGAGCGCTCAACGTCGCACTCGACGGATGGCTGCTGCAGCAGGAGCCCCAGGTCGCGCTCTACTACACGACCGACTCCAACGGGAACTACGTCGAGGCGACGGCCGAGACGGCGACGATCGTCTTCACGGGGACGCTGGCCCCCACCCTCGACCCGACGACCCGGCAGCCCATCGACCTCATCACCCTCTACACCGAGGCCGGGCCGCAGATGGTGCAGTACAACGCCACCTTCCAGAACGGCGTCTTCTCCGCCAGCCAGCTCGGCATCCACCTCGTGCAGGGCAGCACTCCGTGGGTCATGCAGTTCGAGGTCCAGCTCGCACTGCAGGCGACGACGATCGACGCGCTGCCCGCGAACGTGCAGACCCAGATCCAGACCGAGGTCGAGAACCTCGGGCCCGACATGTTCTCGATCCAGCAGCTGTGGGTCGACCTCAACACCGCAGCCCTGGCCTCCTTCGAGGGCCTCGACGGCCTCTCGGCGCTCGGGTCGGCCATCGTCGAAGGCGTCATGAAGCAGTACCTGCTCCAGCAGCAGGCTGCGGCAGCGATGGTCTTCGGCTACGCCGCCCAGTTCACCGGCGGCACGGCGCTCGCACCGACGTTCATGCCGACGGCGCTCAACTTCTGCGTCACGCCCTACAGCCCGCAGACGTCGACCTCTGCGCCCCTCGACACCCTCAACTACCTCGTCATGGTGCAGGGCAACCCGCTGCCGGCCTACCCGCCCACGAGCTTCGGCTTCAACTTCGTCGACGACATCACGGTGTCGGGGGCGATCGCCATCCGCCACGACTTCATCATCGGCCAGGTCGTCTCCGAGCTGAACGGCATCCTGCAGACGATCAGCCCGGTGCTGCAGGCCGACGCCCATGCCGACGGCGACGACGGGGCGATCTACGTCAACCCCGGTCAGCCGGCGACCTTCACCGTGCTGCCCAGCCCGAGCGGCTCCGTCGTCGCGACCTACAGCTACGCCCCCGCTGCCGTCAGCGACGAGGTCGGCTTCTTCGGGGGGTCGACCGGAGTCTCGGCGCAGTACGCCAGCACGTGCCAGGTGCAGGTCGGCGTCAACGGCGCCGGAGCCGCGAGCCCCTCCACCGTGCTCGTCAGCGGCACCGCGACCTTCAGCGGTGACATCCAGTCGAGCACCATGGGCGGTGGACAGGACACGACGATCCCCGACACGACCTACTCGTGGTTCGCCGAGCTGCTCGTGCAGGCCGACCTCGCCAACAACGGCCAGCTCGACCTCGTCCTCGGCAACACCGACTTCACGAGTCCGCCCGTCGTCACGGGCAAGCCGCCGGACGGGTGGGACCGCTTCCTCAGCGGCCTGGCCGGGCAGGTGCAGAACTATGCCACCGGCATGACGCAGCTGAGGGCGGCCGTCGAGACACAGGTGGTCGACAACATCCTCGGAGCGCTCCAGGGGAGCCTCGCCTCCGCGAACCACTTCGTCTTCCCCGGCGCCCAGACCTTCCTCTTCGCCAACCCGCAGTTCGCCCCGTCGGACGACCTCGCGGCCAACATCACCTACACGGCCTAGGGGCGACGATGACCACCTTCCAGGTCTCCACCGAGCTGATGAAGAACCAGAAGGCGGCGCAGGTGCTCTCGGACCAGTCCGAGTTCGACGCGCTCCAGACCTCCGACGGGAATGCGCTCTTCTTCGGCATCGGCGACACCGGCATCCTCTACGTCACCCAGGAGCAGCAGAGCGTCACCACGGGATGGACCCCGGTCGACCTCACGAGCGAGCTCTCGGCGCTGCTGCCGGGCCTCACCGTGTCGGCCAAGACCTTCGCGGTCTCGCAGGCGTCGTCGACCGGTGACATCGTGGTGGCCCAGGTGGTCCACACCGCCGAGGACGGCCAGGACCGCCTCTTCGTGCTCACCGGCCTCTCGTACGCGCCGGACGCTCCGTGGCTGGCCTCCTCCATGAACCGTACGTGGGTCCCGCGCGCCTACGACGACGCTGCCAACCCCCTCGACCCCGTCACCCTCTCCTACGTGAGGCTCGAGTCGAGCCAGGACACCCAGCTCGTGCCCTACCTCGTGGCCGGCGTCCTCGCCCCGCAGACGTCCTACGTCTCGAACTACCTCGTGAGCCTCGACCCCGGGGTCACGACGGGGGTGTGGCAGGAGTACGTCACCGCCGAGAACTACACGCAGCTGCTCGGGATGGCGCTGGGCATGCCGCAGTCCTCCCTCGTCTTCGGCCTCTACGAGCTCTACACGCTCTCGGGCAACACGAGCCTCACCTTCACGCCCTCGGGCTCGCTCTACGGCCCGGGCCCGGTCGTCGTGACGAAGCTCGACCCGCCCGGCGGCGCCTCGGCGATCGCCGTCCTGCCCGTCGACGCGCAAGGGCACACCAACCTCTACGTCGCCGCGGAGGGCTCGATCAACCTCTTCGCGCCCGCACAGCAGACCAACACCGGCACCTCCGTCGCGGTCATCACCGACGCGCTCGTCACCGGGGTCGACCTCGTCGAGGTCAACGTCGTCGGCGACCTCGTGACGCTGTGGGCCCGCAACAGCGACGGCACCGTCTTCTACTCGCGCTGCACCGTCGAGGGCCAGGCGGACCCCGCGGCGTGGTCGGCACCCATCCCCATCGGGCAGGGCGCCGACCAGGTGGCCTCGTCGCTCAACCTCGTGACCGGCGCGAGCTCGCTCTTCCTGCACACGAGCGGGGAGAACCTGCAGCAGCTGGCGCAGGACCCCGTGACCACCCAGTGGAGCTCGCGGCCCCTGCTGCTGCCGCCCCTCGCGACCGATGACGTCTACGAGGCCTACACCTTCACGACGCACATCAACGTGCTCGATGCCTCCTCGATGCCTGCCGCGGCGTCACCCGTGACGATCACGGCGACGAGTCCCGTCGCCGTCTACCTCAATGACGTCTACACGACCCTCACCGACGCAGCGCCCCTCACGGTGGCGGCGACCGACGTCGGCACGGTGACCATCGTCCAGGAGACCCAGACGATCGGGGCCGTCTGCTACGCCATCGTGGCCGACGACGGCACGACGGCCACGATCAACCCGATGACCGGCCCGCTCGCCACCCTGAGCGGGGTCACCACGGGCACCGACCTCGACGTCACGGTCACCGACGAGCTCGGCAACACCGCGCCCCTCGTGCCCGCCGGTGTCACTCCCGCCCAGCAGGACGCCGTGGCCCAGTGCGTCCAGCAGTTCTCCCAGGTCGCCCAGTCGCTACCGAGCGACGGCAGCGTGACCAGCGCGGCGGCATACCGGCCGTCAGCCCTCACCGCGCGGGGAGGGGGCGGTGCCTTCGGGCTGTCGTTCGCCGACGCGGACGTGCAGTTCATCACCGAGGTCGGCGACGTGACCGGGGCCATCGAGGCCTTCGCCGGCGACGTGCTGCGCTGGATCGAGGGCGTCGTCGACGACGTCGTGAAGTTCGTCGTCCAGGTGGCCGACGACGTCGCCCACTTCTTCGTGACGCTCGGCGACGACATCTACCACTTCATCCTCACGTGCGTCAGCGACGTCATGCGTGGGGTGCAGTTCGTCTTCCAGAAGATCGGCGTCGCGTTCGACAAGCTCGTGCAGTGGCTCGGCTTCATCTTCTCGTGGAACGACATCCTCCGGACGCACGCCGTCATCCGCACGTTCTTCAACTGCTACATCACCTACTCGATCGACAACCTCGAGACCTACAAGGCGGGGCTCATCACCCTCTGCACCACCCTCCAGGACACGATCAACACCTGGGCCGGCCTGCCCCAGCCGAGCCAGTCACTCGGCGGCGAGGTCGCCGCAGCCGGGTCGCCTCCCGGCCAGAGCAGCCCGGCCGCCAACTGGGGCACCCACCAGCTGCACAGCAACGCGTCGGGAGCCACCACGACCGCCTCGACCGACGAGCCCGACGTGTCGGGCTTCGCCGCCGTCTTCGAGGACATCCTCGCTGCCATCGACCGGGAGCGCGACGACATCCATGCCGCCTACACGGCCATCAAGACGCAGATCGTCGACCAGCTCGCCACCCTCAGCGTCGAGACCATCATGGAGCGGCTCTTCGCGATCATCGCCGACCTCGTCGTCGAGAGCCTCGAGAACATCGTCATCGCCGTCATCGACGTGCTCGCCGCCGTGGTGCAGGGGGTGCTGTCGACGCTGGACGCCACCATCGACATCCCGGTGCTGTCGTGGATGTACAAGAAGTTCGCCCATGCGCCCCTCAGCTTCATGGACCTCGCGTGCCTCATCACGGCCATCCCCGCGACGGTCATCTACAAGATCGCCCACGGGACCGCCCCCTTCCCCGACGACGCGACGACGACCGCGCTCATCGACGCTCCGGACTTCGCGACGATCCGCACGATCCTCGCCCAGCCGGCGGCGGAGCCGGCCAACGCGGCCGTCCGGGCCACGCTCTCGGGCTCAGTGGACCCAGCCGGCGCCCTGGTGGCCCCGGCGCTCGGGAGCGCCGGCGACAGGTGGAAGTTCTCGGCCAACGTGCTGGCGCTCGCGGCGAGCTTCGGGGTCTCGACCTTCTCCGCCATCAAGATCTACTACCCCACGAACGCCGTCGCGTCGATCGGCAACGCCCTGTGCTACATCCCGTACTGCTCGCCCGACTTCGGCATCGCGTCGGCGCAGACCTGGGACCAGATCATGAACGAGGCGATCACCGGCATCAGCATCGTCAAGGCGCTCGTCGACATCAGCCTCTTCACGTTCGTCAAGGGCGGCCAGAACGGCGCCTTCCTCACCTTCTGGTCCGAGGCCTCGCCCTTCGTCGAGTACGTCATCAGCACGGCCTGGATGGTTCCGACCATCTGGGCGCTGTCGCACAACACCAGCGTCCAGACGATCGTGAGCGTTGCCGCCAACGTCAGCTTCAACGCCACCGGCATCGTCGGCATCGCGGCGGTCTTCGACCCGGAGTCGATCAGCAAGGGCATCTTCACCGGTGTCGTCGTGGCGACGATCCTCGCCTACGGGGTCGGCATCTTCGCATCGTCGTTCCTGCCCGACGACACGACGAGTCGCTGGCCGCCCGGCACCAACCAAGGTCCCGGTCCGGGTGTCAGCGCAAGTGTCAGCCCGGTGTGAGACCGGTGTGATCCCGGCGGGCTCGTCAGCTCGCTGACTCCGTGACCTCGTGGCCGTGACCCTCGCTGGGTCCGGTCGAGCGGATGAAGTCGCGGATGAGGTCGGCGAAGCGGTCGGGATCATCGAGGTGGGGGTAGTGCCCGGCCCCTTCGAAGAGCTCGACCCGGCAGCCGGGGATGGCTTCCTTGGCCCGCGCCGCGTGCGTCGCGGGGATGACCATGTCATTGGTGCCCCAGACGACGAGGACGGGGATGTCGACGAGGTCGGGGAGGTAGTCGTGGGCGGTGATGCTCTGGCCCCGGGCGTCGATGACGGCGCGCGTTGTCGCGAGGAAGGCTCGCCTGCTGTCCGCGTCGCTCAGTCTCGCGAAGCCCTCCCACACGGCGCGCATGTCGTTGCTCGCGCGCCAGCCGGCCTTCGCCAGGGTCTTGCCGACGGTCTCGACCCGGCCGCGGACCCACCCCGACGCGAGCGCGGGGAGGACCCACTCGGCTCCGGGCAGCGTGGCCGCGCGCAGCGCGGCGATGACCTCGGGGCCGAGGCCACCACTGCCGACGAGCACGAGCCGCTCGACGCGCTCGGGGAAGAGGTAGCAGAACTCGAGGGAGATGCCGCCGCCCAACGAGTGCCCGACGAGGGTCACGCGGTCGATGCCGAGGCGGTCGAGCAGGTCGCGCAGGGTCGCGGCGTGTGCGCCCAGCGAGTAGTCGCCCGTGGGGTTTGCGGAGGCACCGTGGCCGAAGAGGTCGGGCACGATGACCCGGTTGCGGTCGTCGAGCCGGTGGATGAGGTGCGCCCAGTTGCGGTGCGAGCCGAGCAGGCCGTGGACGAAGAGCACGGCCTCGCCCTCGCCGCTCTCGACGTAGGACAGCGCGTGGCCGCGCAGCGAGATCACGTGAGGAGTCAGCGACATCACGACACCTCCTCGGGTCGGTTGGGCTCCTCTGTCGAGGTTAGCCCGACGGCGGCGATGTGCCTCCACGATCGGTTCGTGTCCTTCGCCACGCACCGCCCGTGGCGTGGGTCGTTCGGCCGCCGCGGAGGGACTAGTCAGCCCTGGCCACCGGTGACCATTGTCGGCGGTCTCCACAGCGGCGAAGCATGGTTGCGGACGCGCCCGGGCCGGGGGACCACCCGGCGGCGGCGCCCAGGCCCGCGGCATACGCCCGCTGCGACCTCAGCCATCGTGTGAAGGAGTCCGCTCATGCCTCCCCTTTCCCGATCGCGGCGCGCGCGCCGCGTCCTCCTGTCTGCGGCTGCCGCGGGAGCAGCCGGAGCGCTCGTGGTCCTCGGCCCGCCGCAGGCAGGCGCGGTGGCACCCCCCGGGGTACCCGTAGCGGTCGTCGACTACGACTCGCACACTGCGGCGGAGTATGCCGGCCGCTGGGCCAACCCGTACGGCCCCCTCGACGGGGTGGTGCCCCAGGTCGCGCCGTCGGGCGCGGTCACCCTGAGCGACGTGCCGTTCAAGCCGGGCACGGACTTCAGTGTCTTCGACCACCTCAAGTACATCGGGGTGAGCACCCAGACATTCGCGGTGCCCAAGGTGGGGACCGTGACCTTCGAGGTCGACATCGCCGCGAGCACCCCGGGCGCCGAGGCCGGACACGTCGTGAACGGCGTCTACGGTCCGCCGGGGTCGTGGAGCCTCGCGGACCCGCAGGCGCGCCCGTACACGGCGACGGTGCTCGAAGGTCAGCAGGCCGGGGTCGTGCTCAACATGATCGACTTCTGCACCGGACAGCTCTTCGACTGGTTCGTCGCCGGCAACTCGGCCTTCCCGCTCATCGAGCGACTGCCCACGACGGTCACGGGCAACACGAGCAACCCCTCGTGCCCCGGCGCGACGGAGGTCGGCCTCGACAGGGCCTACACCCAGATCATCAAGAACATCCCGGTCAGCCCTGGCGAGCCTCACCACGTCGCGATCACCTTCTCCCGCAGCCCCGGTCAGGCCACCGTCAGCTATGCGCTCGACGGCAAGGTGGTGGCTGCAGTCACGAACGTCGGTATCCCGCTGGACCGTCAGGGCAAGGGTGTCGCATGGTCCGGCACCTACCCGTCCCTGGGCGCTGGGGAGAAGCTCGCCGACCAGATCACCTCGTTCTCCATCGGCCACGGCCTGTTCAGCCTGCTCGATGCCTTCCCGTTCCAGTACGGCTGCACGCCGCCCGGGGCGTTGCCCGGGGCGGGTTCCTGCGCGCCGGAGTCGGCGGCCTACAGCGTGTCGATCTCGCCGGAGGAGCGCGCGTTCGGTCAGGGCGCCACAGGCGTCTTCAGCGGCTTCCGGGTGACGACGACAGGTCGCTGAAGATTTCTTGTCAGGGCCTGTAACGCTTCCCGGAGCTCGCACGATGGAGGGGGTGAAGAGGCGCCACTCGGACCCCCGAGCGAGTGGCGCCTCTCCTCATGTCCGGAGCCGGGCCCCGCGGCACACGCCGGTGGCTGGCCCTCGGGCGTGCGCCGTGGTCAGGCGCTCAGCGCGGCGTCAGGACGAAGAAGGGCAACCCGTCGCACGGCGTCGCCCGCCAGTGCGGCGACGCGTCGTCGGCGCCGGCACGCCACGCCTCCAGGGGGAGGTCGCGCACGAGGTCGCCGGTGACCCAGGCCGGGTCGGACGACGTGACGACGCGGCCGGCGGCGTTGACGAGGACGCAGCCGCGTTCGAGGCCCTCCATGACGTCGAGCAGGTGCTCCTCGAACCACGCCACCAGCACGTCGAGGCCGACGACGCCGGCGAACGTCCCCCCGACGAGGAGCGGTTGGGTGAACGTCAGCGTGTACTGGTCGGTGCACAGGTAGTCGACGTAGGGGCCGGTCACGTGCCGCCCGCCGGTCTCGAAGGGCTTGGTGTACCAAGGCAGCTCGGTGTAGTCGCGGAAGCCGACGGCCCGCGGGTCGGTCTCGGCGGCCAGCTTGGCGATCGTCACCGACCCGCCGCGGGACTCGACCGTCCACCACTCGAGCCAGTAGGCAGCGTCCGCCAGCACACCGGGTGCCATGACCGCGCCGGCACCCGCGATGGGCGTCGTCGGGTCGGCGAGGAGAGCGCGGCAGCGCTCCTCGATGTCGAGGTCGGAGCGACGGGGCGCCTCGCCGGAGAGGGACTCGGCGAGGCAGGCCCCGAGCTCGTCGAGCTGGTCGAAGAGCCGCGCACCGAAGTTCGCGACCCAGCCGGCCACATCGGTGGCCGTCGTCGTGGTCGTCATCGGCGCCTCCGCGATCGGGCGACGCGGTGCAGGGACTTGACCGCGTCGAAGAGCTCTCGCACATGATCCTCCGCGCGGGCCCGGGCCGTCACCGGTTCGCCGAGTGCCACGGCCTCGACGATCGACCCGTGCGGGTCGGCCTGACGCAGCGCCCCCCATCCCTCGCCGGCCTCAGCGTCGGCGAGCCAGAGGACCGGCCCGATCTCACGCTGGAGCACCATCTCCTCGCGCGTCAGCCGCGCGGACTGCGCCGTCGCGGCGAGCTCGAGGTGGAAGGTGCCCTCGTGCCGCGGTATGCCGCTGGCGTCGTCGGGCGCAGGTCGTGCCGTCGCGAGCCGGCGCAGTCGCGCGACGTCGTCGGGGTCGGCGCGACCGGCCGCGAGCGCCGCGCAGTGCCCGCTGATGGCGCAGTAGTGGTCGGCGAGGTCACGCAGCTCGCCGAGGCCGACGCGTGAGAGCCGGGAGAGCAGGGCGGCCCGGCCGCCGTCCCTCGGGGCCTTGACGAACGACCCGCCACCGCGTCCGCGGCGAGTGACGATGAGGTCGTCGTCGCGCAGGGCGCCCAGGGCCTCGCGCACGGTGACGGTCGCCACGCCGAAGCGGTCGGCGAGGTCGCTCTCCGGCGGGAGCATGCTCCCGTCCGGCAGCAGGCCGAGCGTGATGGCCTCGCCGAGCCGGCGCCGGACGGTCTCGGCGCGCCCCTCGACGGGCAGCGGGGCGAACACGGCGGCATACGGGCCGAGGGGCAACGACCGGTCCGCCATGGAGCCTCCGCATCAGTTTCGACGAATCCCTTGCGCTTAAACATATGGAGCCATACCTTTTGCGTCCAGAGGTAGGACACCACACGTCGTCGAGGAGAACCATGGCAGAGCGGACAGGGCCGGCAGGGCCGGGCACCCCGGCCATCAGGCTCACGTCGCTGCGCAAGGAGTTCGCCGGGACGCCCCCGGTGGTGGCCGTCGACGACGTCGACCTCGACGTGCGCGCGGGGGAGTTCTTCTCGATGCTCGGCCCGTCGGGGTCCGGCAAGACGACGGTGCTGCGCATGATCGCCGGCTTCGAGGAGCCGACCTCCGGGCGCATCGAGCTCGCCGGCGCCGACGTCACGAAGCGCCAGCCGTTCGACCGCGACGTCAACACGGTCTTCCAGGACTACGCCCTCTTCCCCCACATGTCGGTCGCGGAGAACGTCGAGTACGGCCTGCTCGTCAAGAAGGTCAGCCGAGCAGAGCGCCGGACCCGCGTCGCCGAGGCGCTCGAGCAGGTGCGGCTCGGCGACCACGGCAAGCGCAAGCCCTCCCAGCTCTCGGGCGGCCAGCGCCAGCGGGTCGCCCTCGCCCGGGCCCTCGTCAACCGGCCCACGGTGCTGCTGCTCGACGAGCCGCTCGGCGCCCTCGACCTCAAGCTGCGAGAGCAGATGCAGGTCGAGCTCAAGGGCATCCAGCGCGACGTCGGCATCACCTTCCTCTTCGTCACGCACGACCAGGAGGAGGCGCTGACCCTCTCTGACCGGGTCGCCGTCTTCCACGCCGGCCGCATCGAGCAGGTCGGCACCGCCCGCGAGGTCTACGAGAGCCCCGCCTCCGCCTTCGTCGCCGGCTTCGTCGGCACGTCGAACCTGCTCGCCGGCGACGCCGCGCGGGCCGTCATCGGCCGGGAGGGCTCGTTCGCGATCCGCCCGGAGAAGCTCCTCATCGCTCCCGCGGGGGACACACAGCGGGGCGATGGGCTCATGGGGGCCGAAGCGGTGCTCGAGGAGGTCGTCTACGGCGGCCCCATCACGCGCTACGTCGTCGCACTCGACGCCGGCGCGCGACTCACCGCGCTCGAGCAGAACACCGGAGCGAGCCATGCCGCAGCGAACCTGCGCCGTGGCGAGCGTGTCCGGATCCAGTGGAACCCGGAGCACGTCATCGACGTGCCCGAATCAGCAAGCAGATGAAGGAGATTGGCGTGCGTTCGTCAAAGATCAAGGGCTTCGGAGCAGTTGCCGCCGTGGCCGTGCTGGCCCTCGCCGGCTGCGGCAGCTCGGCCGACTCCGGCTCCACCGGGGCCAGCGCCGCACCCGGGGGCATGCAGGTGCCGAACCTCAAGGCCATGGACAAGCTGGGCACGCCGGAGGGCGAGGTCAACGTCCTCGCCTGGCCGGGCTACGTCGAGGACGGCAGCAACGACCCTGCCGTCGACTGGGTGAGCGACTTCGAGAAGTCGTCGGGCTGCAAGGTCAACGTCAAGACCTTCGGCACCTCGGACGAGGCCGTCCAGCTCATGCGCACGGGGCAGTACGACACCGTCTCGGCCTCGGGCGACGCGACCCTGCGCCTCATCGCCGCAGGTGACGTCGAGCCGGTCAACACCTCGCTCGTCACGAACTACCCCGACATCTTCGAGTCGCTCAAGATGAAGCCGTGGAACTCCGTCAACGGCGTCCCCTACGGCATCCCGCACGGTCGTGGGGCCAACCTGCTGATGTACCGCACCGACCTCGTGAAGCCCGCCCCCGACTCGTGGGGTGCCGTCTTCGACAAGGCGGGAGCGCAGGCGGGCAAGGTGACGGCCTACGACTCGCCGATCTACATCGCCGACGCCGCGCTCTACCTCATGGCGACCAAGCCCGAGCTCGGCATCAAGGACCCCTACGCCCTCGACGAGACCCAGCTCGCCGCCGCCGTCGACCTGCTCAAGGCGCAAAAGGCCAATATCAGCGAGTACTGGTCGGACTACCTCAAGGAGGTCCAGGCCTTCAAGAGCGGCTCGTCGACGATCGGGACGACGTGGCAGGTCATCGCCAACGTCGCCAAGGGCGAGAAGGCACCCGTCGAGGCCGTGCTGCCCAAGGAGGGCGCCACCGGCTGGTCGGACACGTGGATGGTCGGCGCGAAGTCGCAGCACAAGACCTGTGCCTACAAGTTCATCGACCACATCGTCTCGCCCAAGGTCAACGCCCAGATCGCCGAGTACTTCGGTGAGGCCCCGGCCAACAAGAAGGCGTGCGCCGAGACGGCCGACAAGAACCACTGCACCGTCTTCCACGCCGAGGACGAGGAGTACTTCTCCAAGGTGCGCTACTGGAACACCCCGATCTCCACGTGCCTCGACGGCCGGACGGACGTCAAGTGCACCGACTACGCGGCGTGGACCAAGGCCTGGACCGAGATCCGCAACAGCTGATCTCGCCGCCCTGACCGGCGGCTCCACTGCACCCACCACTTCACCCACCGACTGATCCAGACCACCGAGGGAGGCGACGCATGAGCCGACGCAGAGGGCTCGCTGCCCTGCTGGGCCCACCACTGCTGTGGCTCGTCGTCGCCTACCTCGGTGCTCTGGCGGTGATCTTCGCGACGGCGTTCTGGACGACCGACCCGTTCACCAACCAGGTCGTGCGCACCTTCACGCTCGAGAACTTCGCCGACCTCTTCTCACCGACCTACCTGCGCATCATCGGCCGGACGCTGCTCATCGCCGCGCTCGTCACGGTGCTCTGCATCGCCATCGCCGTGCCGTTGGCGTTCTTCATGGCGCGCGTGGCGCCGCGGCGGCTGCGGGGGCTGCTCCTCGCGGCAGTGCTCGTGCCGCTCTGGGCGAGCTACCTCGTCAAGGCGTACGCGTGGCGCACGATGGTGCAGCCCGACGGCGTGCTCGACAACGCCTTCGGCGCGACGCCGGGCTACGGCTTCGGTGCCCTCGTGCTGACGCTGACCTACCTCTGGCTGCCCTACATGGTGCTCCCGGTCTACGCCGCCTTCGAGCGGCTGCCCGAGACCCACCTCGAGGCGAGCGCCGACCTCGGGGCCCGTCCCCTCGCGACCTTCCGCCGCGTCGTCGTCCCCGCGCTGCTGCCGGCGATCGCTGCGGGCTCGATCTTCACCTTCTCGCTGTCGCTCGGCGACTACATCGCGGTGCAGATCGTCGGCGGCAAGCTCCAGGTGCTGGGGACGGCCGTGCTGCAGAACATCACCCTCGACCTGCCCTTCGCCGCCGCCCTCGGCACGGTGTCGGCGCTCATCATGGTCCTCTACCTGCTCGCCGTGCGCCGCACGGGCGCGCTCGACAACCTGTGAACCCGACAACCGGCCGGAGGCGGCGATGAGACTCGGACGCGGCGCCAAGATCGCGCTGACCGCCTTTGCCACCGTCGTGTTCACCTTCATCTACGTGCCGATCCTCGTCGTCACGCTCAACTCCTTCAACAGCGACCGCACGTTCGGCTGGCCGCCGCCGGGCTTCACGACGCAGTGGTGGAACCTCGCCCTCCAGGCGCAGGGTCCGCGCGATGCGCTGCTCGTCTCCGTCAAGGCCGGCCTCGGGGCGACGGCGATAGCGCTCGTGCTCGGCACGTTGCTCGCCCTCGCCCTCAGCCGCTTCGACTTCTTCGGCAAGCACGCGATCTCGATCCTCGTCGTCCTGCCGATCGCGCTGCCCGGCATCGTCACCGGTATCGCGCTGCAGTCGGTGATCCAGAACCTCCTCACCCCCGTCTTCGGCATCGGCGCGGGACTCTTCACGATCATCGTCGGCCATGCGACCTTCTGCATCGTCCTCATCTTCAACAACGTGACCGCGCGGCTGCGTCGGATGGGAGGCTCGCTCGAGCAGGCGTCGGCCGACCTCGGAGCGAGGCCGTTCACGACGTTCCGCCGGGTCACCTTTCCCCTGCTGCGCTCGAGCCTGCTGGCCGGGGCACTGCTCGCCTTTGCGCTCAGCTTCGACGAGATCGTCGTCACGACCTTCACGGCCGGGCCCGACAGCCAGACCCTGCCGATCTGGATCTTCAACAACCTCTTCCGGCCCAACCAGGCGCCCGTCGTCAACGTCGTGGCCGTGGTGCTCATCATCGTCTCGATCGTGCCGGTGTGGCTGGCGCAGCGTCTCGCCGGGGCGGACGCCGCTGAGAGCCGCATCTGACCTCGGTCCTCCCGCCACCCCCAGCGGCGGGAGGGCGGCGGGGTCAGGCGGTGCGGCGCGCGGTGAGCAGCAGGTACTCCCAGCCCATGCGCCCGGAGCCGTCCATGTGTTCGCGGGCCAGCTCCGTCAGAGCCGCGTCGAGGGCGGCGACCTTGGCGGGGTCGTCGGCGATGCCGCGATAGGTGACGATCGTCGGCCCGTAGGTGCGCTTGAAGAAGTCGCGGAAGTCCTCTGGCTGGTCGAAATGGACTGTCAGAGAGCGCTTCTCGGTCACGATGTCCTCCACCCGCCCGCCGAGCAGCTCGCGGGTGTGGCTCTCGTCGCCCCACAGCGGCGGGGGCTGGGCCCCGGGAGGCGGCGGTGCGGCATACGGCTTCATCGTGGCGAACATCTGGCCGATGAAGCCTGCCGGCGTCCACGCGACGAGGCCGAGGCGACCCCCGGGGCGCAGCACCCGCACGAGCTCGTCCGCGGCGAGCTGGTGGTGCGGGGCGAACATCACGCCGACGCACGAGGTGACGACGTCGAAGGACCCGTCGCCGAAGGGCAGTGACTCGGCATCGGCGCGGCGCCAGTCGAGCGATGTGCCGGCTTCGCGGGCAAGCCCGCGGCCGATGTCCAGCAGCTCGGGCGCGAGGTCGCAGGCGACGACCTCGGCGCCCGCCTGAGCGGCGGGGATCGCGACGTTGCCCGTGCCGGCAGCGACGTCGAGGACGCGCTGGCCCGGCCCGATGGCGCAGGCGTCGACGAGCACGTGGCCGAGCTCGGGGATGAGCTCCCGGGCGACGGCCGCGTAGTCGCCGAGCGCCCACATCGCGGCGTGCTTCGCCTTGAGGGCCGTGTCGTCGGCCGTCGGCGGGGTCTGGGTCTGTGTGGTCATGCGGGTTTCCTCCCTGGTCCGGGCGACTGTCGGCAGCCCCTCGCTGCCTGCCCGTCGCACCAGCATCCGCCCGCACTCCGGTGCACCCCAGTCCTGAAAGTGGACTGACGCGGTCCAGATCCGAGACCGACAATGAGAGGACCGACAGGAGGTTGACCATGGGCCGACACGATCCCGGCGCCGGGCAGTACTGCCCCGTCTCACGCACGCTCGATGTCGTGGGGGAGCGGTGGACGCTGCTCATCGTGCGTGACCTGCTCGTGGGCACGACGCGCTTCAACGACCTCGCGCGCGGGCTCCCGGGCCTCTCGCGGAGCCTGCTGACGAAGCGGCTGCGGCACCTCGAGCGCGCGGGGGTCGTCACGCGGACGGGCCAGCACTACGTGCTCACGCCGTCGGGCCGCGCCCTCGAGCAGATCGTCTTCGGCATGGCCGAGTGGGGCGCCCGCTTCACGTTCGGTGACCCGGAGCCCGACGAGCTGGACGCCCAGCTGCTCGTCTGGTGGATGCACACGCGCGTCGACACCTCGAGCCTCGAGGGGGAGCGCCACGTCCTGCACGTGCGCTTCGCCGATGACGCGCGCCGCTTCTGGATCCTCGTCGAGCGCGGCGTGCCGTCGGTCTGCATGGCCGACCCGGGCTATCCGGTCGACCTCACGATCTCCTCCGACGTCGCGTCGTTGTATGCCGTGTGGCTCGGCCACGTGCCGCTGCCCGTAGCGCTGCGGGCGGGTCGCGTCACCGTGCAGGGGCCGACGACGGTGACGAGGCGGCTCGACGAGGTGCTCCAGCTGAGTCCCGTCGCGCGCTTCGTCGCGGCCACGGCCTGACTCGGGGCGGCCGCGGTCAGATCGCGCACGCCTCCCGCCGTGGCGAGGTGCAGCAGATCGGGTCCAGCTGGTAGCTCCATCCTTCCTCCACCGCGGTGCCCAGACCGGCAGGCTCAGGCGGTTGCGTCGTCGTCGCGCGTGCGGGGCGTGTCGAGCAGCACCGGGCCTGCGGCCGGGCCGTCGGGGTTCTCGGGGAAGTGGCACGCGACCTGGTGGCCCGGTGCCAGCTCGACGAGCGGGGGCTCGATGGTGCGACAGACCTCCTGCGCCTTCCAGCACCGCGTGTTGAAGCGGCAGGCCGGCGGCGGGTTGATCGGGCTGGGCACGTCGCCGGTGAGCCGGATCCGCTCGCGCTTGGTGCGCCGGCTCGTGTCGGGCACCGGCACGGCTGACATGAGCGCCGTCGTGTAGGGGTGCATCGGGCGGGTGTAGAGCTCGTCGCGTCCGGCGACCTCGACGAGCTTGCCGAGATACATCACGGCCACGCGGTCGGACATGTGACGCACGACCGACAGGTCGTGGGCGATGACGACGTAGGTGAGGTCGAACTCGTTCTGCAGGTCCTCGAGGAGGTTGATGACCTGGGCCTGGATCGACACGTCGAGGGCCGACACCGGCTCGTCGGCGACGATGAGCTTGGGGCGCAGGGCCAGCGACCGGGCGATGCCGATGCGCTGACGCTGGCCGCCCGAGAACTCGTGCGGGTAGCGGTTGTAGTGCTCGGGGCTCAGACCGACGAGCTCGAGCAGATCCTGGACCGAGCGCTTGATGCCCTTCTCGGTCTTGATGTTCTGCAGCTTGAAGGGCGCACCGACGATGGTGCCGACGGTGTGGCGCGGGTTCAGCGAGCCGTAGGGGTCCTGGAAGATCATCTGCACGTCGCGACGCAGCGGGCGCAGCTGCCTCATCGAGATGTGGGTGACGTCCCTGCCCTCGAACTCGAGGAGGCCGTCGGTCGGCTCGATGAGACGGGTCAGCATGCGGCCTGTCGTCGTCTTGCCGCAGCCTGACTCGCCGACGAGCGAGAGGGTCTCGCCCTTGGCCACCTCGAAGTTGAGCCCGTCGACAGCCTGCACCGCACCGACCGTCCGCTGGAGCAGGCCGCGGCGGATCGGAAAGTGCTTGGTCAGGTTGGTCACCCGCAGCAGCGCGTCGCCGCGCGTGGCGGCGGTATCGGGGGAGGGGGCGGTCGACGCCGTCATGAGGGTGCTCCTGAAGTCGTCATGGTCATCACAGCGGTCGTCGTGGGAGTCATCACAGCGTCGGCTTGATGTCGGTCTCCCAGATGGCCGTGCGCTGCTCCGGGGTGAGGTGGCACGCGGCATAGTGCCCGGGCGCCTTCTCCTCGAGCGGCGGCCGCTGGCTCTGGGAGAGTCCCCCGGTGCGATCGGCATACGCGCACCGCGGGTGGAACGGGCAGCCCGACGGGACGTTGATGAGGCTCGGCGGGGCGCCCGGGATGGGCCTCAGGCGGTCGATGCGCGCCCGGTCGAGGCGTGGCATCGAGCTGAGCAGGCCCCACGTGTAGGGGTGCTTCGGCCGCTCGAAGACCTCTTCCGCCGCCGCGTACTCGACCGCCCGGCCGGCATACATCACCATGATGTCGTCGGAGAGTTCGGCGACGACGCCGAGGTCGTGGGTGATGATGATGACGGCCGAGTTGAACTCGCTCTGCAGGTCGCGGACGAGATCGAGGATCTGCGCCTGGACCGTGACGTCGAGCGCGGTGGTCGGCTCGTCGGCGATGAGCAGGTCGGGCGAGCACGAGAGCGCCATCGCGATCATGGCGCGCTGGCGCATACCGCCCGAGAACTGGTGCGGGTAGTCGTCGACGCGGCTGCTCGCCTGGGGGATGCCGACCCGGTCGAGCATCTCGACGGCATGCTTCTTCGCCACCGAGGTGCTGACGTCGTTGTGCATCCGGTAGGCCTCCACGATCTGGTGGCCGACGGTGTAGAAGGGGTGCATCGCCGAGAGCGGGTCCTGGAAGATCATCGCCATCTTCTTGCCGCGCAGCAGTCGCACGGCCTCGGGGCTGGAGCCGACGAGCTCCTGGCCGTCGAGGCGGATCGAGCCGGTCATCTGCACCGTGCCCGGCTTGTGGAGACCCATGATCGCCATGCTCGTCACACTCTTGCCCGAGCCGGACTCGCCGACGATACCGAGGGTCTTGCCGCGACTCAGGTCGAACGACAGGCCGTCGACCGACTTCACCAGGCCGTCGTCGGTCGGGAAGTGGACGCGCAGGTCGCGGACCGACAGGAAGCTGTCGGGCGCCGGCGCGCCGAGTCCGCCGATGCCGTCGAGCGCGTTCACCGTGGCGGCGCTCTTGCGGCGGCGGCGACCTGCGCGGTCGCCGGTCTCGGACGTGTCGGGCTGGGCTGCGACGGACGCCTCGGTGGTGGGCTTGCTGGGCTGGCTCATGCGGTGCGCACTCTCGGGTCGACGACGGCGTAGAGCAGGTCCACAACGAGGTTGGCGATGACGATGAAGAGGGCACCCAGGATCGTCACGCCGAGGACTTTCGGGAGGTCGTTGTTGGCCACGGCCTGCACGGCGTACTGGCCGATGCCGGGGAGGGAGAAGGTGGTCTCTGTGAGAATGGCGCCACCGAGGAGCAGGCCCAGGTCGAGCCCGAAGATGGTGACGATGGGGGTGAGGGCTGCACGCAGACCGTGCCGCACGACGACATCGTGCTCCCTGAGGCCCTTGGCCCGGGCGGTGCGGATGTAGTCCTCGTTCATGGTCTCCAGCATGCCCGCTCGCGTCAGGCGCGCGTAGGCGGCGGCGTAGAGGAAGGCGAGCGTGATCCAGGGAAGCAGCAAATCGTAGGCCCACATGAGCGGGTTCTCCTGGAACGGGGTGTAGGAGCCTCCTGGGGCGGTCCAGCCCAGGCCGTAGCTGAAGATCGACAGGGACAGCAAGCCGGTGAAGAAGATGGGGAGGGAGACGCCGGCGAGGGCCGTGGTCATGGCCGCGCGATCGATGAAGCTACCGCGTTTGAGGGCCGACACGACGCCGGTGGAGATACCGCCGAGCAGCCACAGGAAGGCCGCACCCGCAGCAAGCGACATCGTCACGGGCAGCCGGTCCAGCAGGTCGGGCAGGACGGGATTCTGCGTGATGAAGGAATAGCCCAGGCACGGGGCCGGGCAGTGGTCGTAGCCGGCTCCGGTGTAGTAGTCGCTGCCGGCCACGAGGCCCTTGGCGAAGCGGCCGTACTGCACCCAGATCGGGTCGGTGAAACCGAGGCGGACGGCCGTCTCGTGGATCTGCGCAGCCCCGGCTGACTTGCCGACGTAGCGAGACGCGAGGTCGTCGGCGCTGGCGCCACCGAGGCGGGGGAGGAGGAAGAAGATGGCGAAGACTACTGCCGTGATGATGAACAGCAGCACGACGGCGCTGATGAGTCGCTTGACGAGGTACGCAAACACTGTGGTCGGCAGCCCCACCGGTGGCAGCCGACCATGTGGTCGGCTGCCACCAGGGCCACGCCTTCACCTTCCTTCGGTGGATGGGGTGGGCGGAGCGGGACCGCTTACTTCTTGGACGTGCCCATCGCCGCGTAGTCGTAGAAGTTGTACGCGTCGGTCACGAAGACGTTCGTGAGGTAGTCGGGCCGGTAGATCAGCGCCTTCGGCCACACACCGGGCAGGACGACAGCGTTGTCCATGACGGTCTTGTCGACCTGACCCCAGATCGTCTCTCGCTTGGAGGTGTCGTTCTCGCCGAGCGCCTGGTCGATGAGCTTGTCGACCTCGGGCAGCTTGATACCGAGGTTGGTGTTGCCCGCCGCGCGGATGACGCGGCTGTCGACGATCTGCGACAGGAAGCCGAAGCCGTCGGGCCAGTCAGCGCCCCAGCTCATCACCAGGAGGCCGAGGCCGTTCGCCTTGGCGTAGTCCGGCTTGCCGGCGTACAGCTTGAAGTAGTCGCCGCTCGGGAAGCCCTTGAGGGTGACCTTGATCCCCGCCTTGGCCAGGGACTGCTGCAGCGACTCGGCGACGGCCTTCTCCTTCGGCCGCTCGTTGCGGTAGGCGACGGTCGTCTCGAAGCCGTCGGGCTTTCCGCACTTGGTGAGCTCGGCCTTCGCGGCCTCGGGGTCGCCCTGCGGCTTCGCCTTGAAACCGTACGTATCCATGTCCTGGTGACCCGGGACGACGGTGGGCATCAGGCTGGTGGCGATGTCGGCGCCGATGGAGCCGCCGTAGGCGCGCTGGTAGCCCGTCTTGTCGTAGGCGAGCAGCACAGCCTTGCGGCAGTCGATGTTGTCGAACGGCGCGACGTCGGTGTTGATCTGCGTGTAGTTGCTGCGCGCGGACGTCGGGTTGTCGGTGTTCTTCTTCAGGTCCGGGCTGGCCAGGATCTTGCCCTGGGCGGCCGCCTGCACACCGGTGCCCGCGATGTCGACATCGAGGTCACCCGACATGAGCCGGTTGTCGAGGTCGGCCGCGTTGATGCCGATCTGGACGGTGAGCTTGTCCGGCAGCGCCTTGCGGCCCGAGTCGGGGTCGGTCGCAGGGTCGTAGTTGGGGTTGCGGTCGAGCTCGAGGAGCTTGCCGGACTGGTACGTCGTGAACTTGTACGGACCGCTCGAGATGACGTGCTCCTTGTACTTCGTGCCGGTGTCCTTGGCCTGTGGCACGGGAGCGGTCGACGCGAGCTGCGCGAAGTAGTCGAAGCTGGAGAACGGCTTGTTGAGGTGGAAGACGATGGTCTTGTCGTCCGGCGTCTCGATCGACTTGAGGTTCGCGAGGTCCTTGTCCTTGTAGACCGAGTAGCCCTCGGGGACGTCCTTGAGGAAGTCGTTGAAGTACGTCGGGCCGTTCGGGAAGGTGTCCTTGTCGAGCGAGCGCGCGATGCCGTACTTCACGTCCTTGGACGTGATCGGCGTGCCGTCCTCGTACTTCAGACCGTCGCGGAGCGTGTAGGTCCACGTCTGGTTGTTGTCGCTCGCCTTGCCGAGGGAGGTGGCCATGTCGGGGACGAGCTTGGTGCCCTCACTGCCCGGTGCCGCCTTGAAGACGACGAGAGTGCGCGCATAGTTGCGCAGGAAGTTCCACGACAGACCGTAGTAGGTGTCACCGGGGTCGACGGAGTCCCAGTCGCCCGCAGCGCCGAAGCGAAGCGTGCCGCCCTTGGCATCCGACGGGTTGTAGATCTTGCCGATCGCCGCGTTGGCGCC
Source organism: Humibacillus xanthopallidus (assembly GCF_006716675.1). Taxonomy (GTDB): domain Bacteria; phylum Actinomycetota; class Actinomycetes; order Actinomycetales; family Dermatophilaceae; genus Humibacillus; species Humibacillus xanthopallidus_B. The sequence continues at coordinate 653,954 of NZ_VFPM01000002.1, forward strand.
CCCCGCGGCAGCGCCACCTCCGCTTCCGCCAGAGCTGCCGGTCCCGGTGCCGCTGGTGTTGCTGCCGCCACAGGCGGTCAACCCCAGCGCCAGGGCCATCGCACCTGCGACGGCCATGATGCGCGTTTTCTTCATGTGCTTTGCGCTCCCTTGTGTTTTCAGGTGGTGCATGCGGTCGCAGTGGTCACCGCGTCCGAGGATCGAGGGCGTCACGCAGTCCGTCCCCGAAGAGGTTGAAGGCGAGGACCGTCACGAAGATGGCCATGCCTGCGGGAATCATGAACCAGGGGTCGATCTGGTACCACGTCGCGGCGTCGGACAGCATGCCGCCCCAGGTGGCCCGTGGGGCCTGGACACCGACACCGAGGTAGGACAGTGCCGCCTCGAACAGGATGTTCGTCGGGATGAGAAGGGTCGCGTAGACGAGGATCGGCGCGATGAGGTTGGGCAGCAGGTCCTTGCGCAGGATGTAGGTCGCCCGGGCACCCAGGCTGCGGGAGGCGTCGATGAACTCGCGCTCGCGAAGCGACAGGGTCTGACCGCGGACGATGCGGCCGATGTAGGGCCAGTTGAAGAACCCGATGATGAAGACGATGACGGCGATGCGGAGCGAGTCGCCCTTGAGGCCGAACGCCTGGTCGGGGATGACACCGACGAGGGCGATGGCGAACAGCAGCAGGGGGAAGGCGAGGAAGATGTCCATCAGGCGGCTGATGAAGCTGTCGATTCCGCCGCCGAAGTAGCCCGCGATGATTCCCAGCGTCGTGCCGATGACGACCGAGACCAGAGTGGCGAAGAAGGCGATGAGCAGGGAGATCTGCGAGCCGTAGAGAACGCGACTGAAGAGGTCTCGCCCGTTGACGGGCTCGACCCCGAAGAGGAAGTCCCACGAGACGCCGCCGTAGGGCCCGATCGGGATCTGGGTGTTGGCGTCGACCAGCTCCTGATGGAACTCGTCCGGCGGGTGCCCGAGGAGCCCGACGATGACCGGCGCGAGAATGGCGACGACGACGAGGAAGATGACGAAGATTCCGCCCGCGAGCGCGACCTTGTCGCGCTTGAGGCGCATCCACGCGATCTGGCCGAGAGATCGGCCCTCGATGCGTTTCGCCCCCTCGAGCACGGCCTCCGGAGGGGCCATCGCTCCACCGGGCTCGAGCTCCACGGGTGAACTCACGTGCCGTCACCTCCGGGTGAGATCGGGGCCGAAGGCTGGGGGTCAGCCTCCGATGCGCTGCGGCAGGCGCAACCCTAGGCCCCCCGGCGTCTCCGCGCCCCCATCTTTCTGCGACTCACCACGACTCACAACCGACGATGCCGAATCGTGACTCGGCGGATATCTTCCGGCGACATGTCCCCCGCGGCGTGACACTTCTCGGTCAGCGGCCTCTCGCCCGCACGGTCGCCGCCCCCCGAGCGGCGTTCACGGCGCAGCGCGCCGACACCCGGCTGCGCTCCGGGCCAGCGGTCAGGTGGTGACGGACGCCCGGTGTGTCGCGGCGTCGGTCTCGTCGTCGAACTGCCCGAGCACCCGCTCGAGCAGGTCCTCCATGGTGACGAGCCCCACCGGGCCCTCGGGGCCCTCGACGAGGACGAGCTGAGCCCGCTCGGCGCGCATCGCACTGATGGCGTCGAGGAGCGAGAGCTCCTGCGAGGCCCGCATCGCCGCCGACGTCAGCGTCGTGACCGGCGCCTCCCGCGGGGCGCGCACAATGTCGCGCACGTGGGCGATGCCGACCGGTACACCGCCGTCGGTGACGACGAGGCGCGAGCGGCCCGAGTCGCGCGAGATGCGCTCGGCCTCGAGCGCCGGCGCGGACCCTGCGACGACGACGGCCCGCTCGAGCGGCACCATGACCTCGGTCAGTCGGGTCGTGTCGAGGTCGATGGCCCCGGCGAGCACCCGGTGCTCCGACTCCTCGAGCTGTCCCTGCTCGCGGGCGCTCTCGAGCAGCAGCGCGAGCTCCTTCGGCCCGTGCACCTGGGCGAGCTCGTTCTGCGGCTGCACCCCGACGAGACGCAGGCAGCCGTTGGCCATCGCGTTGAGCAGGCTGAGGACCGGGCGCATGACCCACGCGAAGCCGCGGAAGGGCAGCGCCAGCAGCACCGCTGACCGCTCGGGGTGGGCGATCGCCCACGACTTGGGTGCCATCTCGCCGACGACCATGTGGAGGAAGACGACGATGCCGACCGCCAGCACCACGGCCACGACGTATGCCGCCGTGTCGGGCAGGCGCAGGAACGTGAAGACGGGTGCCAGGAGGTCAGCCACCGCGGGCTTGGCCACGGAGCCGAGCCCGAGCGTGCAGAGCGTGATGCCGAGCTGGGCTCCGGCGAGCATGAGGGACAGCTCGCGGCTGCCGGCCGCAGCGGCGGCCGCGGCACGGCTGCCGCGTTCGGCGAGGTCGTCGAGCCGGTGACGCTTGCTCGCCACGAGAGCGAACTCGGCCGCCACGAAGAAGGCGTTGAGGACGAGCAGGACGAGCGAGAGGAGCAGGGCGGTGATCACCGGGCGCTCCTCTCGTTGCGGGCCGGGACCCGGTCGGCGGTGGACACGGACTCACGCTCGTCATCGTCGTCGGAGCCGGAGCCGGCACCCACAGCGGCATTCACATGGTCAGCGGCATCTGAGGTGGAGTCGGAGTTATCGGAGTCGAGCAGCTCGAGCTCGCTCATGAGGTCGAGCACCTCGACCCGCACCGAGGCCGGCACGTGGCGGTCGACGGCGTTCACGGTGAGGCGCACGGTGACGTGCGGGCGCGGGGAGTGGTGGTCGTCGCCCTCCTCGCCTCGGTGACGCGCACTCTGCCGCTCGGCGCGGGGCTCGGGGTCGCCCTGACCGCCTGCCGGGTCAGTCGCTGACCCGGCGGACTCGTCCGTCTCGGACGGCCCGGCCTCCACGTCGTCGCGGCGATACCCGTCGGAGTCGGTCTCGCGGCGCCCCTGCGCCTCGACGACGTCGCCGACCTGGGCGGTGCGGCCGAGCTGCTCGAGGATGAGGCCGCTGATCGTGGAGTACTCGTCGGTGGCGGTGAGCCGGACTCCGGTGGCGGTGTCGAGCTCGTCGAGCCGCAGGTGGCCGGGCACGACCCAGGCGTCGGTGCCGTCGGGCTCGACGGCAGGGACCTCGGTGTCGTCCTCGTCGAGGATGTCGCCGACCACCTCCTCGGCGATGTCCTCGAAGGTCACGATGCCGGCGAAGCCGCCGTGCTCGTCGACGACGATCGCCATCTGCTGGTGGTCGGCACGGATCTGCTCGAGCACCCGGGGGAGCGGTGCACTCGTCGGCACGACCGTCGGCTCGGGCGTCACGGAGCCGACCGGCGTGCTCGCGCGCAGCTCGGGGGCGACGGCGAGCACCTCGGCGATGCCCGCCACGCCGACGATGTCATCGCCGTCGGAGCCGGTCACGGGGAAGCGCGACCAGCTCGTGTCGAGCAGCTCGACGAGCCGGCTCACCGGGTCGTCGGCGTGCACGGTCTGCACCCGCACGCGCGGGGTCATGACATCGCCGGCGTCGAGCTCGCGGAAGCGCAGACCGCCCTCGAGCACCTCCGAGAGGTCGTCGTCGAGCAGGCCGCCGGCGTGGGACTCGTCGATGATGCGGGTGAGGTCCTCGGCGGTGGCTCCGTGCTCGAGCTCCTCGACGGGCTCGATGCCGACCTTGCGCAGCAGGGTGGTCGAGGCGCGGTCGAAGAGCCGCACGACCGGCCCGGCGACGGTGAGGTAGATGAGCGTCGAGCGCGACAGGGCCCGGGCGAGCGGCACGGTGCGCGCGATGGCGAGGTTCTTCGGGGCCAGCTCGCCGAAGACCATCTGCACGACGGTCGAGAAGATGAGCACGGCGGTGACCGACAGGCTGAGGCGGGCGGCATACGACATCGACGGGTCGAGCAGCTCGGCGAGGCCGGCGCCGACGAGCGGCTCGGAGATGTAGCCGACGAGCAGGGCCGTCACGGTGATGCCGAACTGCGCGGCCGACAGGGTGAAGGAGAGCCTCGAGGTGACCCGGAGGGCCCGCTCGGCGGGCTCGTCGCCCTGGGCGGCGAGGTCCTTGAGGGCGTTGCGGTCGACGGCGACGTAGGCGAACTCCTGCGCCACGAAGTAGCCGGTCGCCGCCGTCAGGGCGAGGATCAGCGCGATCCCGAGGGCGATGCTCATGCGATCACCACCCGCACGAGCGAGTGGGGCTGGGGGAGCCGGGCAGCCGTGGGGCCGTCCGGCTCGGGACTATGGCCCTCCTGGGACTCGGCGCGCGAGTCGAGGCGTGAGTGCGATCGCATGAAAGTCATCCTAAGTGATCGATCGCGCGCGAGGCCCCTGCCGACCTCGACCCGACCTCGACCCGACCTCGACCCGACCTCGACCCGGCAACCGGTCGATGGCTCACGGCGGGCCGCCCCGCGCGACGTGTGGCACGATTTGGCCGCCATGACCACCCTCCCCGATCCCGCCGGTCCCAGCGTGCGCCTCGTCGTCGGTGCGGCCGTCGTCGACGACCTCGAGCGGCCCACGCGCCTGCTCGCCGCCCGTCGCACGGAGCCGTCGACGCTCGCGGGCGGGTGGGAGCTGCCCGGAGGGAAGGTCGACGAGGGCGAGATGCCGCTCGCGGCCCTGCGCCGCGAGCTGGTCGAGGAGCTCGGCGTCGAGGTGCGCATCGGGCCCCACCTGCCGGGGCCGTTGCCCGGGACCACCTGGCCGCTCGGTGACCGCTACGAGATGCTCGTGTGGCTCGTCGAGGTGACCGAGGGGGAGCCGGCGCCGCTCGAGGACCACGACGAGCTGCGCTGGCTGGAGCCGTCGCAGCTGTATGCCGTGCCCTGGCTCCCCGCGGACCTGCCCATCGTGCGCGCGCTCGAGACCGTCCTGTCCTGACTCCGCGGGGCCCGGTCCGTCTGCTCGCAACGCCCTGTCGTGGCCCCCGGCGGGCTACGGTGCTGGCATGCCCGCGCCCTCCGTCCTCTTCCTCGGCGGCACCGGGATCATCAGCTCGGCCTGCACGCGCAGGGCGATCGAGGAGGGCTTCGAGGTCTTCGTCCTCGGCCGCGGGCTCACCGCCACGAGGCCGGCGCCCGAGGGCTGCCGCCTGCTCACCGGCGACCTCGACGACCCGGCGTCGTTCCGCGCGGCGGTCGGCGAGCGCGACTTCGACGTCGTGGCCGACTTCCGTGCCTTCGGGCCCGGCGACGTGACATCGCGGCTCGACGTGCTGCGCGGACGGATGGGGCAGTACGTCTTCATCAGCTCGGCGTCGGCCTACCAGACCCCGCCGGCCCGGCTCCCGGTGCTCGAGTCGACCCCGCTGCGCAACCCGTTCTGGGCGTACTCGCGCGGCAAGATCGCGGCCGAGGACCTGCTCGTCCGGGCGTACCGCGAGGAGGGCCTGCCCGTGACGATCGTGCGCCCCTCGCACACCTACGACCACACGGCGCCGCCCTTCGACGGTGGCTGGACGGTCGTCGAGCGGATGCGGCGGGGTGCCGAGGTCGTCGTCCACGGCGACGGCACGTCGTTGTGGACGCTGACGCACCACACCGACTTCGCCCGGGCGTTCGTCGGCCTGCTCGGCAACCCGGCCGCCATCGGAGACAGCTTCCACATCACCTCGGACGAGTGGCTGAGCTGGAACCAGGTCTACGAGACCGTCGCCGCCGCAGCCGGTGTGACGCCGCGGCTCGTGCACGTGAGCTCCGACGCCATCGCCGCCGTGGACGCCGACTGGGGCGCCGCCCTCCTCGGCGACAAGGCGCACTCGATGGTCTTCGACAACTCCAAGGTCAAGCGCGTCGTGCCGGGCTGGACGGCCATCGTGCCCTTCCACCGTGGCGCCGCCGAGATCGTCGACTGGTTCGACGCCGACCCCTCGAGGCAGCACGTCGACGCGCGGATGGACGCGCGGATGGACCGGCTCGTCGCGCAGCACGGGTAGGACGCATCGTGCGAGAGCCGGGCGACCGTGTACGAAGGCACCCCAAAACCCTGAGAGAATGTCCCTCATGCCTTTGAAGACCCGTGCGGACATCCGCAACGTCGCCATCGTCGCTCACGTCGACCACGGCAAGACCACCCTCGTCGACAAGATGCTCTGGCAGTCCGGCGCGTTCGGCGAGCACCAGCACGTCGACGAGCGGGCCATGGACTCCGGTGACCTCGAGCGCGAGAAGGGCATCACCATCCTCGCGAAGAACACCGCGGTGCACTACACGGGCAAGGCGGCCGCCGACCGTGGCCTCACCGACGGCGTCACGATCAACATCATCGACACCCCGGGCCACGCCGACTTCGGCGGCGAGGTCGAGCGCGGCCTGTCGATGGTCGACGGTGTCGTCCTGCTCGTCGACGCCTCCGAGGGCCCGCTGCCCCAGACCCGCTTCGTGCTGCGCAAGGCGCTCGCCGCGAAGATGCCCGTCATCCTCTGCATCAACAAGGTCGACCGCCCCGACTCGCGCATCGCCGAGGTCGTCGACGAGGCGTACGAGCTCTTCATGGACCTCGACGCCACCGAGGAGCAGATCGACTTCCCCATCGTCTACGCCTCGGCCAAGGCCGGTCGCGCCTCGCTCGAGCGCCCCGACGACGGTGGCCTGCCGGAGGGCGAGGACCTCGAGGCCCTCTTCGAGACGATCCTCGAGACCATCCCCGCCCCGACCTACGACGACGAGGCGCCCCTGCAGGCGCACGTCACCAACCTCGACGCCTCCAACTTCCTCGGCCGCCTCGCCCTGCTCCGTGTCTTCAACGGCACGATCAGGAAGGGCCAGCAGGTCATGTGGTGCCGCCACGACGGCTCGCAGCAGCGGGTGAAGATCACCGAGCTGCTCATGACCGAGGCCCTCGAGCGCAAGCCCGCCGAGCAGGCGGGCCCCGGTGACATCATCGCCGTGGCCGGCATCCCCGAGATCACCATCGGCGAGACCCTCGCAGACCCCGAGAACCCGGTCCCGCTGCCGCTCATCACGGTCGACGAGCCTGCGATCTCGATGACCATCGGCACCAACACGAGCCCGATGGTCGGCCAGGTGCGCGGCTCGAAGGTCACGGCCCGCATGGTCAAGGACCGCCTCGACAAGGAGCTCATCGGCAACGTGTCGCTGCGCATCCTGCCGACCGAGCGCCCCGACGCCTGGGAGGTCCAGGGCCGCGGCGAGCTGGCGCTCGCCATCCTCGTCGAGCAGATGCGCCGCGAGGGCTACGAGCTGACCGTGGGCAAGCCCCAGGTCGTCACGCGCGAGGTCGACGGCAAGGTCCACGAGCCCGTCGAGCGCCTCACCATCGACACCCCCGAGGAGTTCCTCGGCGCGATCACGCAGATCATGGCTGCCCGCAAGGGCCGCATGGAGCAGATGACCAACCACGGCACCGGCTGGATCCGCATGGAGTTCCTCGTGCCGAGCCGCGGCCTCATCGGCTTCCGCACCGAGTTCCTCACCGAGACCCGTGGCACCGGCATCGCCCACCACGTCTTCGAGGACTACGAGCCGTGGTTCGGCCCGATCACGACCCGCACGAGCGGGTCGCTCGTCTCGGACCGCAAGGGCGTCGTGACCGCCTACGCGATGGTCAACCTCCAGGAGCGCGGCACCCTCTTCACCGAGCCGACGACCGAGGTCTACGAGGGCATGATCGTCGGCGAGAACTCCCGCGCCGACGACATGGACGTCAACATCACGAAGGAGAAGAAGCTCACCAACGTGCGCGCCTCCTCCTCCGACAACTTCGAGAAGATCGTGCCGCCGCGCAAGCTGAGCCTCGAGCAGAGCCTCGAGTTCTGCCGTGAGGACGAGTGCGTTGAGGTGACGCCCGAGGCGGTCCGCATCCGCAAGGTCGAGCTCGACGCCACCGTGCGCGCCCGCTCGGCCGCGCGAGCCCGGTCGGCGGCGAAGGCCGAGGGCTGATCGGGTGTGAGCCGCGGGTTCGAGCGCGCGCGATCAGTGCTGTCGCGGTGGCCCCGTGCCACGCGCCGGCTCGGCGTCGGCCTCCTCACCGCAGGGGTCGCCGCCGCGCTGGCCACCGGGGCCGCCTCGTGCACGTCGGCCACCCCGCCCGATGACACCGGTGCCGCAGGCAACCCCGTCGTCGGGGTTGCCGCGGCCGGGGGCGGCCAGCCCGGCGGCACGTTGCGCGTGCTCGTCGCCGGCACGATCGACACGTGGGACCCCCAGCTGATGTACGTCGGCCCGGAGGCCTTCTTCGCCCAGCGCACCTTCGTGCGCGGCCTCACGGCATACGGCACCGGTGACCGGCAGCGCGACCTCGAGGGCGACCTCGCGACCGACACCGGACGGGCGAGCAAGGACTCGCGCTCGTGGAGCTTCACCCTCCGCGACGGTCTCACGTGGCAGGACGGGTCGCCGATCACGTGCGAGGACGTGCGTCACGGGGTGGCCCGCACCTTCGACCGCACGACCCACATCGGCGGCACGAACTACGCGACCTACCTGCTCGACGTGCCGACGAAGGTGACGCCCGAGGGGCTCGACAAGCCGGTCTACGAAGGGCCGTCCGACAAGCGCCACCAGCGCGAATTCGACCGTGCCGTCTCGTGCAAGGGCCGCACCGTCACCTTCCTCCTGCGCGAGCCCGAGCCGGACTTCGCCCACATCGTGGCCCTGCCGGAGTTCGCGCCGCGCAAGGCCTCGGCCGACACCGACGACGACAAGGCCGGTCACGACGTCGTGAGCAGCGGGCCCTACCGCCTCGAGAAGCCGTGGGTCGTCGGGCAGGGCGGCACCTTCGTGCGCAACGAGCACTGGGACCCCCGCACCGACCCCATCCGTGAGGCACTGCCGGACCGCATCGAGGTGACGACGGGGCTGGGCGAGGCCACCGTCATCCAGCGCCTGCTCAACCAGCAGGACGACGACACGTATGCCGTGTCATGGGTCGCCGCGTCGCCCACCCTGCGCAACCAGGCGGGCACCGACCTGCAGGCCCGGCTGACCTTCCCCTTCACCGGCAACGTCGACTACCTCGCGATCAACATGCGCAGCACCGTCATGTCGGACCCTGCCGTGCGCAAGGCCTTCGCGATGGCGACGAACCGCGCCACCTACGTCAGTGCCAACGGGGGAGGGGGTGCCGGCGCGCCCTCGTGGTCGATCCTCGCGCCGAGCATCGACCCGAGCGGGGTCGAGCCGCCGCGGGGCTCGTCGGTCATGGGCGACCCCGAGGCCGCCCGCAAGGTGCTCACCGACGCCGGGGTGCGCCTGCCCGTCACGGTGCGCGTCGTGCACGCAAAGTCAGGCCTCATCGACAAGGCGTATGCCGCCCTCGCCGCCGGGTGGGAACGCGCGGGATTCGACGTGCAGCTCACCGGTGTGGCGCCCGAGAAGTACTACGAGACGATCGAGCAGAAGTCGTCCGTGGAGCGCTACGACGTCTTCCGCGGCGTCTGGACCTCGGACATCCCCTCGCCGAGCGGTGTGCTTCCGGCGCTCTTCGACTCCCGCATCAACATCGACTCCTCGGGGCCGGGCCAGGACGTCGGCTACTTCACCGACGACGGTGTCGCCGCCCTCATCGACAAGGCCGACCGCACCGTCGACCCCGCTGCCCGCGGGCGAGTGTGGGCCCAGGTCGACGACGCGATCCGTGAGAAGGGCGGCTACGTCGCGCTCTCGGCGACCAAGGCGCTCTACCTGCACGGCGCGGGGGTGCGCCACTACGAGGACCACGCGGTCGGGGGCATCGTCGACCTCGCCACCGTCGCCGTGCGCTGAGGAGCGATCCGTGACACAGGAGTCATGCGAGGCGGTTGCGTCGGGCCGGCCCGCACGCCTGCTCTTCGTCCATGCCCACCCCGACGACGAGTCGCTCACCTGCGGCATCGCCATGGCGCACCACGTCGCGCGCGGTGACGAGGTGCACGTGCTGACGTGCACGCTCGGAGAGGAGGGCGAGGTCATCCCGCCCGCACTCGCCCACCTCGAGGCCGCGCCCGACGACGCGCTCGGGCCGTTCCGCCACGGCGAGCTCGCCGAGGCCCTGCGCCGGGTGGGCGCGACGATGCACGTGCTCGGGGCGGACTCGGAGCGGCTCTCGCTCTACCGCGACTCCGGCATGGTGGGATCGGCCGCCGCGGCCCGGCCCGAGGCGTTCACCGCCGCCGACCTCGACGAGGCCGCGCGGCTCGTCGTCGACGTCATCGCGCAGGTGCGCCCCGACGTCGTCGTCACCTACGACGAGCACGGCGGCTACGGCCATCCCGACCACATCCAGGCACACCGGGTCACCCGTCGGGCCCTCGAGCTCGTGCCCGACGAGGTCCTGCCGGCGCGGGTCCACGAGATCCTGACTCCGGCGAGCTGGGCCCGCGAGGACCGCGCCTGGCTGCGCGGAGCCGACCCGGCGGCATACCGCAGCGCGTCGTGGTGGAGCGAGCACGCGCGTCGTCGCGACACCTCGGGCGAGCAGGCCTGGCCGCTCGTGCTCCTCGGTGACGACGACGCCTACCCGCCGTCGGTCGTCGACGACGCGCTCGTGACCCACGTCGTCGCCGACGACGCCGCGCGGGCCGTCAAGAACGACGCCCTGCGCGCGCACGTCACCCAGGTGCTCGTCGTCAGCGACGACGTGCACGCGCTGTCCAACCTCGTCGCTGCCCGCACGACGGGGCGTGAGGGCTTCCGGCGCGTCGACCCGCGCACCTGGCAGCCGGTCCCCGTCGCCGAGCGCCGGACCTCGCTCCTCGCCTGATCCGCCGCCGCCGACCGCGAAGCGAGCCTTCGAGGCCCGCCAGACCCACGATGTGCCTCCGGGTCGGCGGTGCTGTGCGGCGGCCGGACGCTTCCACCGGGCTTTGTGGGTCCGGCGTGCGAGCCCGGCGTCAGGCCGACGGCTGGGCGAGGTAGGTGTACTCGTGGTGGACGCCGAAGCCGAGGCCCCGCCAGAAGGCGACGCCGTGGGCGTTGTCGCCAGACACCTGGAGGTAGATCGCCGGCATGGCGTTCTCGCGCGCCACCATGGCGACGGCCGAGACCATCGTCGAGGCGATGCCGCGGCGGCGGTGCTCCGGGTCGACCCACACCCCGAAGATGCCGGCCCACCCCGGGTGGATCGCCATGCGGCCGATGCCGATGATCTGGCCGGTGGCCTCGTCGCGCACCGACAGGAAGAGCTGGCCGTCACTGCCCGTCAGCACGGCCTCGGTCGCCCCGGGCACCACCGAACGGCTGCGGCCGTAGGTCATGAGCCACTCCGGGGAGAGCGTGGCGTCGGCGGTCACCGGCACCGACTCGGTCGTCAGGGGCGGCACGTTCGCGCTGAGGCCCGTCATGACGAGGACCCGTGCCCAGTCAGGGCGGCCACCGCCGGCGGCATACCCCCGCTCGAGCAGGGCTGCCCCGGTGGGCACGTCCTCGACGGCGAAGCCCGGCTCGCCGTGGACCTGGAAGAGCGGCGGGGCGTCGCGCTCGGCATACCACCGCTCGACGTAGTCGATGGCCCGGTCGACGGGCAGGCTGGGGTCGCCCACCACGAGGGCGGAGTTGGCCCGACCCGTGAAGCCGCTGGCCGACCGCAGCACCCAGTCGCCGAGTCCCGCCGTGTCGATGGCGACCCAGCCCTTGGCCATGAGCTTCTCGAGGTCGTCTGCCGAGACCCGCTCGTGCGCCGGTCCCGGGCGGCTCGCCGGCGGCGGCACGTCCTTGGCGGCGATGACGTCGGCCCGGATGAGCTTCACCCGCTCCTTCTTCGTGTCGACGATGAGGAAGTCGTCGTTGCGGGCGATGAGCTCGCCGATGAAGTCGGTGGCGCGCGCCCGCGACCCCTCCTCGAGCCGGTAGCGCACGACGACCCTGCTGCCGATGGTCAGGCCCGCCGAGAGCCGGTGCCCGGGGGTGTCGGTCGCCGGTGCAGCAGACCCCTCGCCCGAGGCGGGGACCGCGCTCAGCCGGGCGCTCTCGTCGGGCGTCTCAGCGGCGGGGTCATGCGTGGGGTCGCCAGTCATGTCCGGCATACTAAGCGGTGCACGCATTCGCCCCGAACGCTCCACAGCAGGAGGTCCGCACCCCATGACCTACGTCATCGCCCAGCCTTGCGTCGACCTGAAGGACCGGGCGTGCATCGAGGAGTGTCCGGTCGACTGCATCTACGAGGGCAAGCGGTCGCTCTACATCCACCCCGACGAGTGCGTCGACTGCGGTGCCTGCGAGCCGGTGTGCCCCGTCGAGGCGATCTACTACGAGGACGACGTCCCCGAGCAGTGGGCCGACTACTACGACGCGAACGTCCACTTCTTCGACGACCTCGGCAGCCCCGGCGGTGCGGCCAAGATGGGCGTCATCGACAAGGACCACCCGCTCATCGCAGCCCTGCCGCCGCAGGAGCACGACGAGTGAGCCGAGCGAGCTGACGCGTGGCCCCCAGGCTCTCGCCACCGGCGCTGCCGGACTTCCCCTGGGACTCGCTCGCGCCCTACAAGGCGCGGGCGAGCGCACATCCGGGGGGCCTCGTCGACCTGTCGGTCGGCACCCCGGTCGACCCCACTCCTGCCGTCGTGCGCGACGCCCTCGTGGCGGCCGCCGACGCGCCCGGCTACCCGCTCACCGTCGGCACGGCAGACGTGCGGGCAGCCATCTGCGAGTGGTTCGCCCGCCGTCGCGGCGTCAGTGGGCTGCAGCCCGAGGCGGTGCTGCCGACGATCGGCAGCAAGGAGCTCGTCGCGTGGCTGCCGACCTTCCTCGGCCTCGGGGCAGGTGACCTCGTCGGCATCCCCGCCGTGGCCTACCCGACCTACGACATCGGTGCCCGGCTCGCCGGTGCGACCTCGGTCGTGGCCCAGTCGCTGACGAGCCTCGGCCCGCTGACGGCGGCGACAACGCCAAAACTGTTGTGGCTCAACAGTCCCGGCAACCCCAACGGCCAGGTGCTCGGAGTTGCCCACCTGCGCAAGGTCGTCGAGTGGGCCCGGGAGCACGACGTCGTCGTCGCGAGCGACGAGTGCTACGCCGAGCTCGACTGGCGCGACGGGCAGCTCGGCACGACGACACCGAGCGTCCTGCACCCCGAGGTGTGCGACGGCGACCACCGCGGCCTGCTCGCCGTCTACTCGCTGTCCAAGCAGAGCAACCTCGCGGGCTATCGGGCCGCCTTCGTCGCCGGCGACCCCGAGATCATCGGGTCCGTCCTCGAGGTGCGCAAGCACGCCGGCATGATCATGCCCACACCGGTGCAGCACGCCATGGCGGCCGCCCTGCGCGACGACGCCCACGTCGATGCGCAGCGGGCGGCATACGGCCGACGGCGTGAGCGGCTGCTCGCGGCCGTCACCGCGGCGGGCCTCCGCGTCGACCACTCCGAGGCTGGCCTCTATCTCTGGGCGACTCGCGAAGAGGACTGTTGGACAACGGTTTCCGCGCTCGCGGACCTCGGCATCCTCGTGGCTCCCGGCTCGTTCTACGGAGCTGCCGGCGGCCAGCACGTGCGCATCGCCCTCACGGCCACTGACGAGCGCATCGCCGCGGCGTGCTCCCGGCTCGCACCGGCATCCTGACCGGCGCCTCGACCCGCCACCCGGCCTGCGGCTGGTGCTCGTCGACCGGTTCTTCAGGGATGGACCCTGTTTGGTCCTCGGACCCGCCGCTGGGGTAACGTCGCACGCGGACACGTCCGGCGACCCCTGGCCGGATCGACAGGAGGCGAGGAACAGTGACGAAGGCAGTGGACGCGACACTCAGGGTCGCAGACAAGGAAGTCACCTTCCCGGGCGTCGAGGCCGTCGACGGCAACGACGGGGTCAGCATCGGGTCGCTTCTCAAGGACACGGGGCGCGTCACCTATGACGTCGGCTTCGTCAACACCGCGTCGTGCAAGAGCGACATCACCTACATCGACGGCGACCAGGGCATCCTGCGCTACCGCGGCTACCCGATCGGCCAGCTGGCCGAGAAGTCGTCCTTCGTCGAGGTCGCCTACCTGCTCATCTACGGCGAGCTCCCCTCGCCCGACGAGCTCGGCCGCTTCGAGGACCTCATCCGCCGGCACACGATGCTGCACGAGGACCTCCGCGCCTTCTTCAACGGCTTCCCGCGCGACGCCCACCCGATGCCCGTGCTCAGCTCGGCCGTCTCGGCGCTCGGCACGTTCTACCAGGACAGCCTCGACCCCTTCGACCAGGAGCAGGTCGAGATCTCGACGGTGCGCCTGCTCGCCAAGCTGCCGACGATCGCGGCGATGGCCCACAAGAAGAGCGTCGGCCAGCCCTACATGTACCCCGACAACTCGCTGTCGTTCGTCGAGAACTTCCTGCGGATGACGTTCGGCTACCCGGTCGAGCCGTACGAGGTCGACCCGACCGTCGCCAAGGCCCTCGACCTGCTCTTCATCCTGCACGCCGACCACGAGCAGAACTGCTCGACCTCGACGGTGCGTCTCGTCGGGTCGGCCCACGCCAACCTCTTCAACTCGGTCTCTGCCGGCATCCACGCCCTCTCGGGCCCGCTCCACGGCGGCGCCAACCAGGCCGTCCTCGAGATGCTCGGCAAGCTGCACGCCTCGGGCGATGACCCGAAGCACTTCATGGAGAAGGTCAAGAACAAGCAGGACGGCGTCCGCCTCATGGGCTTCGGGCACCGGGTCTACAAGAACTACGACCCGCGCGCCGCCATCATCAAGAAGGCTGCCGACGACATCCTCGAGAAGCTCGGCCACAACGACCCGCTGCTCGAGATCGCCAAGGGCCTCGAGGAGATCGCGCTCGCCGACGACTACTTCGTCGAGCGCAAGCTCTACCCGAACGTCGACTTCTACACCGGCCTCATCTACAAGGCCATGGGCTTCGAGTCGAAGATGTTCACCGTGCTGTTCGCCATCGGCCGCCTCCCGGGCTGGATCGCCCAGTGGCGCGAGATGATGAACGACCCGGAGACCAAGATCGGTCGCCCGCGCCAGATCTACACCGGCGCCCCCGAGCGCAACTACCCGGGCTGAGCCCGGCGGCATCCGGCCCGTCCCGCGGTTGCGGGGCGGGCCGTTCGCATGCCCGAGCCCGTATGCCGTCCGGCCGGCTCGGGCTGGGACATGCGGGGTCGATGGCCACGTACCTCGTCCCGGTCGAGTGCCCATTTCCCCTCGCTCAGGCGGGCCCGCGCGCGGTGGAGAAGTGGGCACTCGACCTGAACTCCGTGGACGCTCCGGCGTCAGGCGAGGGTGATCCTCACGGTCTTGCCGTCGGCGCCCGGTGACCACGTTGGCTCGCGGTCGGAACGATCCCACGTGCGATCGCCGATGGTGACCGCGGTGGCGCCGTACTGCTCGGCCCGCGCGACGGCCCAGTGGGCCACGGCCCAGGCCGTCGTGACGTCGGCCGCCTCGACCGTGAGCACGCCGTCGCCGACGGTCGAGGTCGTCACCCCCATCTGCTTCTCGAGGTCGGCGGCGACCGCGGAGGGGCTCGCGTGGGTCTTGGCCGTGTCGAGCCGGCACACGAGGCCACCGGGGGAGTGACCCGTCAGTGTCGAGGCGAGCACGCGGCCCTCGCCCTCGTGGTCGCGATAGGCCTCCGGGAAGCCGCTCTTCTGCACCCGCTGGGCGATCTTCGTGATGTCGGCGGTCTCGTAGCCCTTGTACTTCACGAGGGCGTCGAAGAAGGCGTTCGTCGCGTGGATGGGGTCGAGGATCTGCTTCTCGGTGCCCCACCCCTGGCTCGGTCGCTGCTGGAAGAGGCCCAGCGAGTCACGGTCGCCGTAGCGCAGGTTGCGGATCTTGCTCTCCTGGATGGCCGTCGTCAGCGCGATCGTCGCGGCACGGGGCGGCAGGTCGCGCTTGATCGCCACGGCGGCGATGAGGGCGGCGTTGCCGGCCTGCTCGGGGTCGAAGGTCTCGGTCATGCCACCGGCGGTGATCGTGCACTGCGGGTTGATGACGCTGTCGAGCAGGAAGCGCGCGCCGAACCAGCCTGCGGTCGCGATGAGGGCGGCGACGACGAGCAGCGTGATCGCCCGCCGGCGGCGCCGTGCGGGCGGCCGGGTGACGGGACGGCTCGGCCCGGCCCGGTCCGGGGCGGGTCGGGTCTTCGACATGGTGGAGGGGCGTCTTTCGTCGGGTGCCGGCGGCGGGGCCGGCGGCAGTCGGTCAGTCGTTGGCGTGCAGGGCCGCGTTGAGCGTGATGCCGGTGCCCGCGCGGTCGCGAGCCTCGACGGCCCCGGTGACGCTGTTGCGGATGAAGAGGATGTTGCTCGATCCCGACAGCTCGCGTGCCTTGACGACCGAGCCGTCGGGCAGCGCCACCTTGGTGCCGGCGGTGACGTAGAGCCCCGCCTCGACGACACAGTCATCGCCGAGCGCGATGCCGATGCCACCGTTGGCTCCGACCAGACAACGCTCACCGATGCTGACGCGTTCCGTGCCGCCGCCGGAGAGCGTGCCCATGATCGAGGCGCCGGCGCCGATGTCGGACCCGTCGCCGACGACGACACCCTGCACGATGCGGCCCTCGACCATCGAGGTGCCGAGCGTGCCGGCGTTGAAGTTGCAGAAACCCTCGTGCATCACCGTGGTGCCGGGGGAGAGGTGGGCGCCGAGCCGCACCCGGTCGGCGTCGGCGATGCGCACGCCCTGCGGCACGACGTAGTCGGTCATGCGGGGGAACTTGTCGACGCCGTAGACGGCGACGTGGCCGGCTGCCCGCAGCCGCAGCCGCGTCTGCTCGAAGCCGTCGACGGCGCAGGGGCCCGCGCTCGTCCACACGACGTTGGGCAGGGCGCCGAAGATGCCGTCGAGGTTGAGCTCGTTCGGCCGCACGAGGCAGTGCGAGAGCAGGTGGAGGCGCAGGTAGGCGTCGGACGTGCCGACGGGCGCGGCGTCGAGGTCGATCTGCTGGCGCACGACCTCGGTGCGCACCCCGCGCAGCGGGTCGCTCCCGGCGAGCGCCTGCAGCGCGTCGGGGGCGGTCGCGTCGTCCGGCGTCGTCCCCAGCGCTGGGGCGGGGTACCAGGTGTCGAGCACCTGCCCGCCGTCCGTGACCGTCGCCAGGCCGAATCCCCATGCACCGCGCTGCTCAGACATGCGCCCAAGGGTAGGGGTGGGCGCTCGCGCCCGCCCAACCCGGCTCGCGGGCTGGGCGCGAGCGGGGCGGCCGGCGGGCGGCGTTGGCCGCTAGCCTTCCCCGTATGCCGTCCCCGACCGATGCCGCCCAGGCCACCTCCGTGACCGCTCTCGACCTCTCTGCCGACGTCGTCGCGCTGACCGCAGCCGTGTGCGACATCGAGTCGGTCAGCCAGGACGAGGCCGCGCTCGCCGACGCGATCGAGGCGGCTCTGCGTCCGCTCGAGCACCTCGATGTCGAGCGCGACGGCAACACGGTCGTGGCGCGCACCTCGCTCGGCCGGGCTGAGCGCGTCGTGCTCGCCGGGCACATCGACACCGTGCCGCTGACCGCCGCGCCCAACCTGCCGACGAGGCAGGTCGACGGGCTGCTCTGGGGCCGCGGCACCGTCGACATGAAGGGCGGCGTCGCGGTCATGCTCCGCATCGCCGCCCAGGTCACCGAGCCGACGCGTGACCTCACCTTCCTCTTCTACGAGTGCGAGGAGATCGACGCCCGCTTCAACGGTCTCGCCCGTCTCGCCGAGCACCGTCCCGAGCTGCTCCGCGGAGACTTCGCGGTCCTGCTCGAGCCCACCGACGGTGCGGTCGAGGGCGGCTGCAAGGGCACGCTGCGCGTCGACGTCGTGACGAAGGGCGTCGCCTCCCACTCGGCGCGGCCGTGGAAGGGCCACAACGCGATCCACGACGCCGCCGAGGTGCTGTCGCGCCTCGCAGCCTACGAAGCGGCCACGGTCCCCGTCGACGGTCTCGACTACCACGAGGCGCTCCAGGCGGTCGGCATCACCGGCGGGATCGCCGGCAACGTCATCCCCGACCGGTGCACGGTGACCGTCAACTACCGCTACGCACCAGACAAGGACACCGAGCAGGCCCTCGCCCACGTGCGCGAGGTCTTCGACGGCTTCGAGGTGACGCTCGGAGACGCCGCCGACGGCGCCCGCCCCGGTCTGCACCTGCCGGCCGCCCAGGCCTTCGTCGAGGCGCTCGGGGTGCCGGTCAACCCCAAGGAGGGCTGGACCGACGTCGCCCGTTTCTCCGAACTCGGCATCCCGGCCGTCAACTACGGCCCGGGCGACCCCAACCTCGCCCACATGGACGACGAGAGCTGCCCCGTCGAGCAGTACACCGCCGCAGAGGCCGCCCTGCTGCGCTGGCTCGCCTGAGGCCGGCACGGGGTTGCGAGGTCTGGGGCTCACCCCGGACGCATAGGGTGACGCTGTGAGTGACGAGCAGCCGGGCGCGGCCCGACCCGACGCGGGCGACCGGCGCCAGACCGGCCCGGTGACCCTGCGGCGCGGCCGGGTGCCCACGACGACGACCGACCAGCGACTGCTTCAGGGCCCGACCCGCGTCGACTGGCTGCACGCCGACCCGTGGCGGGTGATGCGCATCCAGTCGGAGTTCGTCGAGGGCTTCGGCTCGCTCTCCGAGCTCGGTCCGGCGGTGGCGGTCTTCGGCTCGGCGCGTACGAGACCGAGCGACCCGGCATACGCCATGGGGGTCGAGGTGGGTCGCCTGCTCGCCGAGGCGGGCTACGCCGTCATCACCGGTGGCGGGCCGGGTGCGATGGAGGCGGCCAACCGCGGAGCCTTCGAGGCCCGCGGGACGTCGGTGGGGCTCGGCATCGAGCTGCCCTTCGAGACGGGCCTCAACGAGTTCGTCGACCTCGGCATCAACTTCCGCTACTTCTTCGCGCGCAAGGTCATGTTCCTCAAGTACTCGCACGGGTTCATCGTGCTCCCCGGCGGCTTCGGCACCCTCGACGAGCTCTTCGAGGCGGTGACCCTCGCGCAGACGCGCAAGGTGACCGAGTTCCCCGTCGTGCTCATGGGCACCTCGTACTGGCAGGGCCTCATCGACTGGCTGCGCGACACCGTGCTCGCGGACGGCATGATCGGCCCGGAGGACCTCGACCGCCTCATCCTCACCGACGACCCCGCCGAGGCGGTCGCTGCGATCACGGCCTACGAGGAGCCCGCCCCGTGACCTGGTTCATCCTCTTCGTCGGCGTCGTCGTCGTGTGCTTCATCGCGGCGCTCGTCCTCGGTCTCATCGGCGGTGGCTCCGTCGGCGGCCTGGGCGGCGAGACGCGGAGTCTCTCGCACGAGCCGCTGCCCGACGAGCCGATCGTCGACTCCGACTTCGACGACCTCGTCTTCGACGTCGGCCTGCGCGGCTACCGGATGAGCCAGGTCGACGGCGTCGTCGACCGGCTCCGGCGCGAGCTGCGCGAGAAGGACGAGGAGATCGCGGTGCTCCGCGGCGAGGCGGGCACCGCCACCACTCCCGATCGAAAGAGCAGTCCGTCGGCACCGAGCGACGGTCCGGACGGCGCCGAACCCCGTCCATGACCGAGGCTCTCTCCCTGCGGCCGCGCCGCGAGTTCGTGCTGTGGGTGCTCGCGATCTATGCACTCGCGCGGGTCGTCACGACGACGATCCTCGTCGTCGTCATGGGACACCAGGTGCCGAGCGGCATGACCGGCGGCGAGGACGTGCCGGTCACCTACTTCCCGTTCACGGCGCTGTGGGACGGCCAGTGGTACCAGCTCATCGCCGAGCACGGCTACCCCTCGACGCTGCCGATCACCGACTCCGGCAAGGTGGGGGAGAACCCGTGGGCCTTCTACCCCCTCTTCCCCTTCATCGCGCGCGGCGTGATGGCCGTGACGGGGCTCGGCTTCCCCGTCGTCGCCTCCACGATCGCGCTGCTCTGTGGCTTCGCTGCCGCGGTGATCATGGGACTGCTCCTCCGCCGCCGTATCGGCGACCCGGCGGCATACCTCGTCGTCGCGCTCTGGGCGAGCTTCCCCGCATCGGTGACGCTGCAGCTCGCCTACACGGAGTCGCTCGCGATGCTGCTCCTCGTCGGCTACCTCTACGCGCTGTCGAGGGAGCGGTGGCTCGTCGCGGCGGTCGTCGCGCTGCTCGTCGGGCTCTCGCGCCCGATCGCCGTGCCGCTCGGGGTCGTGACGCTCGTCGTGCTCGCGATCCGCTGGCGGCAGCGCGCCGAGCGACCGATCCCCGCCCGCGAGTATGCCGCGATGGCCGCTTCGCTTGTCGGGTGCGGCGTCGCCGGGCTGCTGTGGCCGGCGATCGCCTGGTGGCGCACGGGTGTGAGCACCGCCTACACCGACACGATGGCGGCGTGGCGCGGCTACGCGACCGTCGAGCCCTTCACGCCGTGGCTCGACAAGGCGCGCTACTTCCTCGGTGACACGTGGGGGCCGGTGTGGCTCGTCGTGGTCCCGCTCGTCCTCATCGCCATGGTGGCCGGACCCTGGGCTGATCGGCTCGGCGCCGACCTGCGCACGTGGTCGCTCGCCTATCCGGCCTACCTCGCCGTGGTGCTCGACCCGTACACGAGCATCTTCCGCTACCTCGTGCCCCTCTTCCCGCTGCTCGTCGTCATGCTCGGCGCGGGCTGGGCCGACGCCCGGGGCAACGGCTGGCGGCGGCTGCTGTGGCGTGCCGTGCCGCTGCTCGTCGTCTTCATCGCCTGCCAGTACTGGTGGACCGACGAGCTGTGGCGGTTCGTCCCCCCGAGCGACTACCCACCGTGACGCTCCACGCGGCCAGGGTGCTCGCACGCTCCTGTGACGCGCCGAGAACGCGGCTGTCCCGATCGTCGTCGTGGGGAACCCGGCTCAGCGGCCGCTGTAGGTGGGGTTCTCCTTCGCGAGGAACGCGTCGACCGCTGCCCGGTGGTCGCTGCTGCCTCCGGTGAGGGCCATCAGCTCGGCCTCGTGGGCGAGGGCGTCAGCGAGGTCCGTCCCCGCCGAGTAGGCGACGGCGCGGCGGATCGAGCCGTAGGCCAGCGTCGGACCGTCGGCGAGCGTCCGCGCCAGCTCCCCCACGGTCTGCTCGAGCTCGTCGGCCGGCACGACCTTCGTCACCAGCCCCAGGGCGAGGGCCTCGGCAGCCGGCACCGTGCGCGGCAGGAGGAGCAGCTCCTTCGCCCGAGCCGGACCGACGAGCCGCGGCAGGCTCCACGACGCTCCCGAGTCGCACGAGAGCGCGATGCCGGCGAACGAGGTGTTGAGCCCCGCCCCTTCGGCCGCGATGCGGAAGTCGCACGCCAGCGCGAAGGAGAGCCCGGCGCCGGCCGCCACCCCGTTGAGGGCGGCGATGACCGGCTTGTTCATCGTCGAGAGGGCGATGACGATCGGGTTGTAGTGGTCGGTCACGGTCGTCGCGAGGGTCGAGTCGGGGTCGGAGAGGCTGCGCACGTGCTCCTTGAGGTCCTGCCCGACGCAGAAGGCCCGACCGGACCCGGTCAGCACGACGCATCGCACGGCCGGGTCCTCACCGACGCGGGAGAGCGCTTCCACGAGCGCGTCCTTGAGGGCGTTGTCGAGGCTGTTCATCGCCTCGGGCCGGTTGAGCCGCAGCCAGGCGACGCCGCCGTCCACCTCGACGAGCAGCGGCTGCGCCCCGGCGGCGGCGGCTCCGGTGGTGTCGGGACGGGTGGGTGCGGTCGCGGGTGACTCGGTCATGGCCGCAACTCTGGCCCATCTGCGGCGCCTGCGGAAGCCGCAGCGCCCTCTGCGTGCCCTCCGTCACATCCCGGATTAGGTCTGGCAATACAGACACGGAATAATGTCCCTTGAAGGACCGAGGATTCCTAGGGAAGGGGAACCATGGCAGCAATGAAGCCGAGGACCGGAGACGGCCCGCTCGAGGTCGTCAAGGAGGGTCGCGGCATCGTGCTGCGCATGCCCCTCGAGGGCGGTGGGCGTCTCGTGGTCGAAATGACCCCCGACGAGGCCGCGGCACTTCGCGACGCGATCCAGGGTTGCGCCGGCGTCAGCTGACCTCTCCGGCCATCCAGCTTGGCGACGGCCCCCGACCACACGGTCGGGGGCCGTTCGCATGTCCCCGAGCACACGGCATACCCCTGCGGTGGCCCGTCAGGGCCCTGAGGGGTGCGCCCACAGGGTGCCGACAGCCCGACAGGTATGCCGCCCGCTGGGCCGCGGCTCACCGGCGGCCCCCGTCAGGGTGGGGTCAGCGCTTGACCGCGACGAGCAGGCCCTCGCCGACGGGCAGCAGCGCGGTGACGAAGTCGTCGCGCTCACGGATCGCCCGGCCGACCTCGCGCAGCGTGCGGGTCTCGGGGTCGCGGTTGGCCGGGTCGGCCTCCTTGTCCGACCACGTCAGCACGAGCGTGCCGCCCTTGCGCAGGAGGCGGGCGCCCTGCTCGACGTAGTCGGGATACTCCTGGCGGTCGGCGTCGACGACGACGAGGTCGTAGGCGCCGTCGGTCATGCGCGGCAGCACCTCGAGCGCCCGCCCGGCGATGACCCGGGTGCGCTGGTGCGCGAAGCCGGCGGCGGCGAAGGCGTCGCGTGCGGCGCGCTGGTGCTCGGTCTCGAGGTCGATCGTCGTGAGGATGCCGTCGTCGGGCATGCCGCCGAGGAGCCAGAGTCCCGACGCGCCCGCGCCGGTGCCGATCTCCATGACCGCCTTGGCTCCGGTGGCGGCGGCGAGCAGCTGCAGTGCGGCCCCGACCCCGTTGCCGACGGGGCGGGCTCCGAGCTCCTCGCCGTGGCGCAACGCCTCCTCGACGTGCGCGCCCGGGGTGACGAACTCCTCGGCGTGCGACCAGGCGGCCACCTTCTGGGTGCTCATGCTCGCCAGCCTACTGTGACGCATGGGACGGGCCGGGGAGGGCCGTGCCTGTGGAGTGTAAGGATCTCGTCATGGATGACACGCAGGGCACCGAGCACCCGGACCAGCCGATCCCCGAGCACCGCCGACCGAGTGGCGTCGACGACAAGACGGTCGAGGCTCTCGGCAAGCTGTCCGAGGCCCTTGAGGTGGTCGAGGACGCGCGCGGCCACCTCTACGGCTTCCACCGGCTCTCCGGCATGGCCGACCTCACCCTCGGGGAGGCCGTCGAGCTGTTCCGTGCGGCCGGCCACGACGGCCTCGCCGACCGCCTCGAGAGCGAGCTCGTCGGGCGCAACGTCGTCGAGGGCCGCTGGACGTTCCAGATCGTCGAGGAGTACGACGACGACTACTACGCGACGTTCAAGCGGCTCGAGGAGCAGGCGCGCGGCGACCTCGTGGGTGGCCGCCGCCACCTCTTCGAGGCGGAGATGAAGGAGGACCGCCGCACCCGCGGACGCGCCCACCACGAGGCCGTGCCGGGCGGGTCCGCGGCGGCCCGCTCCCCGCAGAACCCCGAGACGTAGCCCCCACACAGGATTCACAGGTTCCTGACAGGTTCCGATGTGCGGACTCATGGGTGACATCGAGAGGCTGATCGGGAACGAAAGAGGGGGAGACGACGTTCTCCACCTCACAGCCCCCGTGAAAGGCGTGAGCCCATCGTGACCTCCAGCGTGACCAGCAGCCAGCTCCCCGCCACGGGTGAGCCCGACGCGGCCTGGACTCCCCCCACGTGGGAGGAGATCGTCGAGCAGCACTCGGCGCGCGTGTACCGGCTCGCCTACCGCCTCACCGGCAACCCCCACGACGCCGAGGACCTGACGCACGACGTCTTCGTGCGTGTCTTCCGCTCCCTGCACTCCTACCAGCCCGGCACCTTCGAGGGCTGGCTGCACCGCATCACGACGAACGTCTTCCTCGACAAGATGCGTCGCAAGCAGCGCATCCGCTTCGACGCCCTCCCCGAGGACGCCGCCGGCCGTCTCGCGAGCCTCGAGAAGGGGCCCGAGCAGACCTACCACGACTCCCGCTTCGACGACGACGTCCAGCGTGCGCTCGACGCCCTGGCGCCGGAGTTCCGGGCGGCCGTCGTCCTCTGCGACATCGAGGGCCTCTCCTACGAGGAGATCAGCGCGACCCTGGGCGTCAAGCTCGGCACCGTGCGCTCGCGCATCCACCGTGGCCGCGCCCAGCTGCGCGAGGCGCTCGCCCACCGCGCTCCTGAGGTCGTCGCCGCCGGTTCGTCGCAGGGCGGCAAGCCCGAGGCCCGCACGACCCGCCCGGGTCTGCGCCTCCCCGGCCGACGAGTGGCAGCAGGGACTCGCTGATGCAGCCGGAGGTGACGCCGTGACGCCACACCTACGCGGACAGGTGCGGGCCTACGTCGACCGGTCGCTGCCCCCGGCACTGCTGCACCTCTACGACAAGCACCTCGTGTGCTGCACGATGTGCCGTCACGCGGCCGACCAGGAGCGCCGGATCGTCGCGGCCCTCCGCTCGGACACCGGCGTCCCGATGAGCCTGCGCTCCTCGCTCATGGGCCTCGCGGCGACTCCGCCGCCGATGGAGGAGCCGATCCGCTCGAGCGGCCCGCGCATCCCCGTCCCACCGCTCGGTTCCCGTATGCCGTCCGGCCCGTCGCACGACCCCGTGCCCACCGTGCGCCCCACCGCTCCTCCGCTGCACCGTTCGCCGATGCGGGCTGCTGTCGTGGCCTCGATCGCGGCGGGGGCGTCGGTCGCGGCGGCGTGGGGTCTGGCCATCTCGCCGCTGCCGGGGGCTCGCACGACCACCGCCCGGGTGCCGGTCGCCAGCTTCGGCGAGGCGGGCTTCGGCTCCGCACCCCTCGGGGCGACGACGACCTTCCCGGCGCCGTCCGCTCCGACGGGGCAGACCGTCGCCGGTCCGGGCCTGTCGGAGGGCTCCTCGCGCTCGGCGGGGTCGAGCGGCTCGACCGGCTCGAGCGGCTCTCCCGGCTCGGCCGCATCGCGCGGCTCGGTCGCCACCCCCTACTGGGTCGTGCGCAACCGCGCGAGCGCGCTCGTCGCCGAGGTGGGCCCGGTGCGCCTCTCGGTCGCACGTTCGGCACAATCAGGGCCATGACCAACGAGTCGACGCCCGGCGCAGGGATCCCTCGCGACGCCCAGCCGGACGAGACGGGCATCATCGACCTCGAGCACACGCGCCCGGTGCCTCGCACCGAGGCGACTCCCTCGGGTCCGGATGCGCAGGAGCAGTCCGATGCCCGCGACGACGCCTGGTTCGACGTCTTCGGCCCCGAACACCCCACGCAGGGCCCGGGTGTGCCGGCGCGCGCGGACGAGGCATGGGGGAGCGACCGGGCCGACGCCCTCGCGGAGCAGGCCCACCGCGCGTCCTACGCGCCGCCCGTGATCGCGTCCGGCGCTCCTGGTGCCGATGGCGCGGGCATGCAGCAGGACCCCACGCAGCCGGGGCAGGCGGCGCCCGGAGCCATCGGCGGCTCAGGTGGAGGCTTCGCGTGGCCCGCCCCGTCCGGTGCGGCCGTGACCTTCAGGGATGCCCCCGTCGGTCCGGGCGCGCCGGGTGACCCCGACGCGGCGTCGCCCACCCGGCGCCGGCGCCGGCGCTCGCGGTCCGGGCTGCTCGTGGCCGGCGTCGTCGGCCTGTGCCTGCTCTCGGGCCTCGTCGGCGGAGTCGCGGGTCAGCTGCTCGACGACCGGGTCAACCTCGCCGGCTCGACCTTGCCCGAGCCGGGCCCGGGTGCGACCGACCGCCCCGCCGGCTCCATCGCCAGCATCGCCGCCACGGCCCTGCCCAGCGTCGTGACCATCAAGGTCGACGGCGGGGCGGAGGGGGCGGCCACCGGGTCGGGCTTCGTCATCGACGCCAAGGGCCACATCCTCACCAACAACCACGTCGTCGAGGGCGCTGCCGCCGGCGACATCGAGGTCGTGCTGAGCAACGGCGACACCGAGAAGGCCACGATCGTCGGCCGCGATGCCAGCTACGACCTCGCCGTGCTCAAGGTCAGCCGTCCCGGCCTCACGCCGCTGCAGCTCGGGCCGTCGAGCAAGGTCGTCGTCGGAGACCAGGTGATCGCGGTCGGGGCGCCCCTCGGGCTCGACCAGACCGTCACGACAGGCATCGTCAGCGCTCTCAACCGTCCCGTCACCCCCGGGTCCGGGGGCGGAGACGTGACCTCCTACATCAACGCGATCCAGACCGATGCGGCGATCAACCCCGGCAACTCGGGTGGTCCGCTGCTCGACCTCAACGGCAAGGTCATCGGCGTCAACTCGGCGATCGCGCGGGTGCCGGGGGCGAGTGGCACGACGGGCGGCAGCATCGGGCTCGGTTTCGCCATCCCGAGCGACCA
The DNA here is from genome assembly GCF_006716675.1 of Humibacillus xanthopallidus. Lineage (GTDB taxonomy): Bacteria > Actinomycetota > Actinomycetes > Actinomycetales > Dermatophilaceae > Humibacillus > Humibacillus xanthopallidus_B. The sequence continues at coordinate 680,030 of NZ_VFPM01000002.1, forward strand.
GGCCCGCCGCACTGCCGACCAGCTCATCTCGACGGGCAAGGCGACCCACCCGATCATCGGGGTGCAGCTCGACCAGACCTTCAGCGGCGAGGGCGCCCAGGTGTCCGACAAGTCGACGGCAGTCACGGTGGGAGGCCCGGCCGACAAGGCGGGGGTCAAGCCCGGCGACGTCATCACCGGCTTCGAGGGCAAGCGCATCCGCACCCCTGACCAGCTCATCGTCTCGATCCGTTCGCGGGCCGTGGGCGACACCGTGACGCTCACCGTGAAGCGTGACGGCAAGCAGATCGACCTGCAGATGACCCTCGAGGCTGATCCGGACAGCTGACGTTCCGGCGACATCCGTATGATGACGCAGCCAGGGTCGCAGGGAAGCGAGGACGTGTGTTCGACATCAACGGCTGGGAGCTGCTGCTCCTCGGTCTGCTCGCCATCCTCGTGCTCGGTCCCGAGCGCCTGCCGGAGTATGCCGCGAAGTTCGGCCGCTTCGTGCGCCAGGCCCGCAGCATGGCCGACCGGGCCAAGGAGCAGCTCAAGGACGAGATGGGTCCGGAGTTCTCCGACATCGACTGGCGCGCGTACGACCCGCGGCAGTACGACCCGCGCAAGATCGTCCGCGACGCGCTCAACTCCCCGCCCGACGAGGACGAGGCCCCGGCGGCATACGACAAGCCGGTGAGCACCCCGCGGGGTCACGACCCCGCGCTGCCGACGCCCTGGGACGCCGAAGCCACCTGACGTGCCGAACGGCCGGAACGACCTCTCGTTCCGGCCGTCTCAGCGTCCGTATGCCGCCCCGCCCGTCCCGGCGCACCGTCGGCCGGGAGCCCGGCTGGCGCGGTCAGCGCCCGGCGGGCGTGAGGCCGAGCGAGCGGCCGGCGAGGCCGCGGGCGCGGGTGCCGAGGCCGCGGGCGATGCCGCGCAGGGCCACCGCGGCGGCCGAGTCCGGCTCGCCGAGCACGACCGGTGTGCCGCTGTCGCCGCCCTCACGCAGGCGCGTGTCGAGGGGGATCTGCCCGAGCAGCTGCACGGGCGCACCGATGCTCTTGGTCAGCGAGTCGGCGACCGCCTGACCACCACCCGAGCCGAAGATCTCCTGACGGGTGCCGTCGGGCAGCTCCAGCCACGACATGTTCTCGATGACGCCGGCGACCCGCTGGTGCGTCTGCAGGGCGATGGAGCCGGCACGCTCGGCGACCTCCGCGGCGGCCTGCTGCGGCGTCGTCACGACGAGGATCTCGGCGGTGGGGATGAGCTGTGCGACCGAGATCGCAATGTCACCCGTGCCCGGCGGCAGGTCGAGGAGCAGCACGTCGAGGTCGCCCCAGAAGACGTCGCCGAGGAACTGCTGCAGCGCCCGGTGGAGCATCGGGCCACGCCAGACGACGGGCTGGTTGCCCGGCACGAACATCCCGATCGAGATGACCTTCACCTCGTGCGCGATGGGGGGCAGGATCATGTCGTCGACCTGCGTGGGGCGCTGCTCCACCCCGAGCATCCGCGGCACCGAGAAGCCGTAGACGTCGGCGTCGACGACCCCGACCCGCAGGCCCTGCTCGGCCATCGCGGCGGCGAGGTTGACGGTCACCGACGACTTGCCGACGCCGCCCTTGCCGGACGCGACGGCATACACGCGGGTGAGGCTGTTGGGCTTGGCGAAGGGGATCTCCTTCTCCGGGGCCCCGCCCCGCAGCTGGGAGCGCAGCGCGGCCCGCTGCTCCTCGCTCATGACGTCGAGCTCGACCTCGACGGAGGTGACGCCCTCGAGGGCGAGCAGCGCGTTGCTCGAGTCGCGGGTGAGGGTCTCCTTCATCGGGCAGCCGGAGACGGTGAGGAAGATGGCGAGGTCGACCTTGCCGGCGTCGTCGATCTCGACCGACTTGACCATGCCGAGCTCGGTGATCGGCTTGCGGATCTCGGGGTCGTTGACCTTCGACAGTGCCGTGAGCAGGGCGTCACGGCTGGGCAGTGCGGGGACAGACATGTCCTCCATCGTAGGCCGACCCACGGGGGCTCACGGCCGCGGGCGTCCTGCGCCCCCGTGCACCCCCGGCGACGACGCTCAGCGCTCCGTGGCGGCCTCGTCCTCGCCGCGGATGAGCGAGCGCTCCTCGAGCTCCTCGAGAAGGTTGCGCAGCTCGGAGCGGACGAAGTCTCGCGTCGCCTGCTCGCGCAGGGCGATGCGCAGCGAGGCGACCTCGCGGGTGAGGAACTCGGTGTCGGCGAGGTTGCGCTCGTCGCGGGCGCGGTCCTGCTCGAGGGTCACGCGGTCGCGGTCGGCCTGGCGGTTCTGCGCGAGGAGGATGAGGGGGGCGGCATACGACGCCTGCAGGCTGAGCATCAGCGTGAGGAAGATGAAGGGGAACTCGTCGAAGCGCAGGTTGACCGGCGCGGCGATGTTCCAGACGACCCAGACGGCGACGAAGACCGTCATGCCGATGATGAAGCCGGCCGTGCCCATGAGGCGCGCGAACTGCTCGGACAGGACCCCGAAGGCCTCCTGTGAGAGCGTGATCCGCGGCAGCACCCGGGCGCGTTGCTCCTGGGGCTGGTCGAGCTTGTCGCTGTGCCCGGCGCGGGCGGCGCTGCGGCGCTCGGAACGCTCGCTCACGGGCGCACCCCGATCTCGTGCCGCTCCTCACGCCAGTCCTCGGGGAGGATGTGGTCGAGGACGTCGTCGACGGTCACGGCCCCGATGAGGCGCCCGTTGTCGTCGACGACGGGCAGCGAGACGAGGTTGTAGGTCGCGAGCGTGCGGGTGACCCGCTCGAGGGAGTCGCTCGCTGCCACGGGCTCGATCTCCTTGTCGATGATCGACCCGATCGCCGCGTGCGGCGGCTCGCGGAGCAACCGCTGGATGTGGACGAGCCCGAGGTAGCGGCCGGTGGGCGCCTCGAGCGGCGGCCGGCAGACGTAGACCATCGAGGCGAGCGCGGGCGCCAGCTCCTCGCGGCGCACGGTCGCGAGGGCCTCGGCGATCGTCGCCTCGGGCCCGAGGATGACCGGCTCGGTCGTCATCATGCCGCCGGCGGTGTTCTCGTCGTAGGCGAGGAGGCGACGCAGCGGGGCGGCCTCGTCGGGCTCCATGAGCTGGAGGAGCTGCTCGGCCTGCTCGGGCGGCAGGTCGGCGAGCAGGTCGGCGGCGTCGTCGGGCTCCATCGCCTCGAGCACGTCAGCCGCTCGCGCGTTGGCCAGGCCCGCGAGGATCTCGACCTGGTCGTCCTCGGGCAGCTCCTCGAGGACGTCGGCGAGGCGCTCGTCGTCGAGCGCGGCCGCGACCTCGGCGCGCCGCTTCGGGTTGAGGTCGTGGATGACCTCGGCGAGGTCGGCGACCTTGAGGTCGTCGTAGGTCTCGAGGAGGCGCTCGGCGCTCTGGGCCCCCAGCTGCTCGTGGAGGCCCACGACGTCGCGGATGTCGACGAGCATCGTCTTGCCCGAGCGCCGTCGCGTGAGCCGCGACATCGCCTTGGACGCCGACGAGACGCCCGTCGCGGCCTGCCGCACGAAGACCTTGACCCCGAGCCATTCGCGCCGCGGCCCCTGCTCGATCGCGAGGTCCTCGACGAGCGCCGACGCGAAGCCGGCCTCGACCGCCTCGGGCGCCGTGACGGTGACGGTGCGGTCGAACAGCTCGGCCGCGACGAGGACCTCGTTGGTGCGCTGCTCGAAGCGACGCATGTTGACCAGGCCCGTCGTGATGACGGCGCCCGCGTCGATCGAGGTGACCCGCGTCATCGGCACGAAGACACGACGGCGCCCGGGCACCTCGACGACGAGACCGATGACACGAGGCTGGGGGCGGCTGGACGAGAACATCACCACGACGTCGCGCACGCGGCCCACCTGGTCACCCAGCGGGTCGAAGACCGCGAGGCCGGTGAGGCGCGCAACGAAGACGCGGGTGCTTGCGCTCATGAGGCAAGGCTATGGGGTCAGCCGCTGCGCCGACGGCCGCCACGACGTTGCCGCTTGGCCCGCAGCTTCGCGCGCTCCCGCGCGGCCTTGCGCGTCGCCCGCTCGGCAGCCTTGGCCCGCTTCCGGGCTGCCTTCTCCTCACCCCGGCCACGCCAGTGCCAGGGGCGCCACGACGTCGTCGTCGCAGCGGTCCGTGCGGGCGCGGAGCGGGCGTCGTCGGCGGCATACGCCCCCGGCGCCTCGAGCGGTGCGTCGAAGGGGACCAGCGCCGTGAGGGTGCACGTGTCGGCCCAGCGGGTCAGCGAGTCGTCGACGGCGTTGAGGCGCGAAGCCCGCAGCAGCTCGGCGGCCGTGGCCCACTCCGGGGTTCCGGGCTCGAGGACGTGGGTGTGCGCGCGGAGCGTGAGGAGGCGGCCACCGGTGTCCTTGCTGCGCAGGATGAGCCGCACCTCCTCGGGCAACCAGGGCAGCGGCTGCTCGCCGGGTCCGCTGACGACGTATGCCGCCCCGTCGTCCCACACGTGCCAGGCGGGCCACGCCCGGTCGCCGGCGACGTCGATCCAGAGCAGCCCCGACTTCGTCATCGCCTCGCCCAGCAACGCGACCACCGCCGGCGCGGAGGTTGCGGAGGTCGCGGAGGTCGCGGCGGAGTCGCCGGACGCGGCTGGTCCGGCGGTCGCGACGGGCTCGGCGGGCTGGGCGGTCACGGCACCACCCTAGTGATCCATGCCTCAGGACGGGCGGGCGTGACTGTCGTCATAACCGGGTCGCACCGGGCGTTGCTACGTTGCAGCCCATGCGCAGCGCGAAGGACTTCTTCCGTCCACTGGCGGTGGGTGCGCCGACCCCGATCACCGAGGTCCCGGCCCGCCCGTCCCGAGTCATCCACTTCTTCGACCCGAGCAACGCCAAGATGGCGGCGAAGGTGCCGGCCATGGTCGGCACCGTCGACGTGCTGCTCGGCAACCTCGAGGACGCGGTCAAGGCCGACCGCAAGGAGGCCGCCCGCGCCGGGCTCGTCGAGATCGCGAAGGCGACGGACTTCGGGGAGCACACGCAGCTCTGGACGCGGATCAACGCGCTCGACAGCCCGTGGGCCCTCGACGACCTCACGACCCTCGTCACCGAGATCGGCGACAAGCTCGACGTCGTCATGGTGCCCAAGGTGCAGGGGGCGGAGGACATCCACTACGTCGACCGGCTCCTCGCGCAGCTCGAGGCGAAGGCCGGACTGACCCGCCCGATCCTCGTGCACGCGATTCTCGAGACGGCGCGCGGCATGGTCAACGTCGAGGAGATCTGCGGCGCCTCGCCGCGCATGCAGGGGCTCTCGCTCGGGCCTGCCGACCTCGCTGCCGACCGCCGGATGAAGACGACCCGCGTCGGGGGCGGGCACCCCGGCTACCTCGTGCGCACCGACCCGGTCGACGGCGACGTCACCGGCGCCCGGGCGACGGCGCAGCAGGACCTCTGGCACTACACGATCGCCCGGATGGTCGATGCCTGCGCCATGCACGGGATCTACCCCTACTACGGCCCCTTCGGCGACATCCAGGACGTCGTCGCCTGCGAGGACCAGTTCCGCAACGCCTTTCTCCTCGGCTGTGTCGGCACGTGGTCGCTGCACCCGGTGCAGATCGAGATCGCCAAGCGGGTCTTCAGCCCGTCGGCCGAGGACGTCGCGCACGCCCGGCGCGTCGTCGAGGCGATGGGTGACGGCACGGGTGCCGTCATGCTCGACGGCAAGATGGAGGACGACGCGAGCCTCAAGCAGTGTCTCGTCATCGTCGAGCTGGCCGAGCGCCTGGCGCAGACCGATCCTGTGCTCGCCGAGCTCTACGCCGACGCGCGGGAGTCGGGCTCGCCGGAAGAGCCCGCTCCGGCGAGCGCGTCCGGCGCTCCGGGGGACGGTGACCGGCGATGACTGACAACCACACGGCATACCGCCCTCGTCGCTCGGTGCTCTACATGCCGAGCTCCAACGAGCGCGCCCTCGAGAAGGCGAAGACGCTCCCGGTCGACGCCCTCATCCTCGACCTCGAGGACGCCGTGGCCCCTGACGCCAAGGACATCGCACGCGAGAACGCCTGTGCCGCAGTGCGGTCGGGCGCCTACGGCCGGCGCGAGCTCACGATCCGGGTCAACGGTCTCGGCTCGCAGTGGCACGACGCGGACCTCGCAGCGGCGGCGGCGGCCGGGCCCGACGCGATCGTCGTGCCCAAGGTCGGGTCGGCGGAGGAGGTCCGCTCCCTCGTGGAAGCCATGGAGGCGGCTGGTGCTCCGGCGCACACCCGCCTCTGGGCCATGGTCGAGACGCCGGCCGCCGTGCTCCACGCGGAGGAGATCGCCCTGGCCTCCGACCGCCTCGCCTGCCTCGTGCTCGGCACGAACGACCTCTACAAGGAGCTCGGCGCGACCTTCGTGCCCGGCCGTGCGGCCGTGCAGACCGCGCTGCAGCTCGTCCTGCTCGCCGCTCGGGCTGCCGGGGTGGCCGTGGTCGACGGGGTCTACAACGACGTCAAGGACGCCGAGGGCTTCCTCGCCGAGGCGCGCCAGGGGCGTGAGATGGGCTTCGACGGCAAGACCCTCATCCACCCCGGGCAGGTCGGCCCGTGCAACGACGTCTTCGCGCCGGGTGCGGACGAGGTCGAGCAGGCCCGGGCCGTCATCGCGGCGTTCGAGACCGCGCAGGCGCAGGGCCGCGGCGTCGCGACGCTGAACGGCCGGCTCATCGAGAACCTCCACGTCGACACCGCGCGGAAGGTGCTCGCGACCGCTGAGGCGATCGCCGCCCTCTCCTGAACCCCACCCCACGGTGGGGCGGGCGTGAGGCCGGGTGTGGCGTCAGCTCATCCCGATGCGCGCCGCGATGATGCTCGTGACGATGACCGACGTGATCGTCACCGTCGAGAAGCCGGCGACGATCATCTTGGGCAGGATCTCGTGCTCGATCGCCGCGACCTCCTCGGGGCTCTCGCCGGCCCCCTTCGCGGCCTCCTGCGACAGGATCATCGTGCCCGGGAAGCCGTAGAGCGAGGTCAGGCCGATCGCCACCGACATGGGGATGCTGTAGCCGAGCAGCTTGCCGACGAGGGCCGAGAAGCCGGCGATGCCGACGATGCCGAAGAGGAAGGCGAGCAGCAACGGGAACGCGAGCGCCGAGACGTCCGAGGGCTTCACCGTCGCGAGCGGGCCGAAGACGAGGATCATGATGGCGATCATCATGAGGCCGAGCGAGTCGATGCCGCTCAGCACCGAGGGCTTGAAGACGCCGGTGGTGCGCAGCGCGATGCCGAAGAGCAGCGCGACGACGAAGGTGTTGAGGATGCCGTCGGTGAGGTTGTTGATGCCGAGGCTGAGGAGCACGACGACACCGACGACGAAGAGCGTGCCGGCGGTCGTGCGCAGGGCCGACGGGAGCTTCGAGCTGTCGGAGGCGGCAGGGTCGTCGGCCTCGGGCAGCACGAGCGAGCCGGCACGGTAGTCGGCCTTGAGACGAGCGGCCTCCCGGCGCAGGAGGATCGAGGTCAATGGGAAGCCGATGAGGCCCTGAAGGGCAGCGATGAGCACGGGGAAGATCGCGATGCTCGTGAGCCCGACACCGAGAGCCGCCTCCTGCACGATGAGCACCGAGATCGTGCCGCCGCTCAGCGCTCCCGTGCCCGCGACGACGAAGTCGAGCGCCTGGGCGTAGCCGTCGGCGACCGAGCCGGTGATGCGGGAGCCGAAGATGAGCCCGGCCACGAGCAGGGCGACACCGATGCCGATCACGGTGGCGACGCCGATGAGGAAGGTCTTCCACTGCTTCTTGAAGTCGTCGAGGCTGATCATCGTGCCGAGGTGGACGATGATGAAGCCGACGACGACCCCGGCGAGAGCCAGGAGGCTCGAGCTCGCCAGCAGGTCCTCCGGGAAGATGCCCGTGAGGAACCCGATGAGGAAGATGATCGAGGCGACGAAGAGGGAGGAGAGCAGCGACTTCGTCTTCTTCGCGACGAAGTCGCTGATCGTCCAGACGAGCATCACGACGACGAACGCGAGCACCGGGTTCAACGCAGCCTCCGAGGGATGAGGGACGGTGGCTAGATCCAACCACCCGCCGGCCCCTGTCTGCCGCAGATCGTCCATGGTTGTCGCGTCGGGTCCACCGAGTTCCGTCGCGGGCGCGCAGCAATGAGGCAGGACCTGTGGGATCAGGGCGCGGGCCTCGGGCGTTGGACCCGACATGGAGGACACGGAGCGCCGCGCACCGGAGGGCCCGCGCACGGCCGACGGCCCGCGGCCGACCGACGGGCCGCGGCAGACCGACTCGCGCCCGATGACGCGCCGTCGCCTCCTGACCCTCGGCGCGCTCGGCGTCGCCGCCGCCGGGGGCACGTATGCCGTGACGCAAGCGGGCGGCATACCCTCGCTGCCCGACGTGCCGGGGCTGTCGGGCCTGTCTGCCCCTGCTCCGCGGGAGCTGCGCATCGACCCGGCTCCCGTCGACTACACCGAGCTGCAGTCGAGGCGAGCCGTCGGCACCGCGGCCTACGTCTACGAGGTGAACGGACGCCGCTCCGCCTACTACGTCACCGAGGCCTTCGGGAAGCGGCTCGACCGGTGGATCGCACTGCACCGCAAGCACATCGGTCAGGTCCCGGATGAGCTCCGCTCCTACGGAGCGTGGGTCCGAGGATCGTCGACGTCGTGGCACAGCTCGGGCGAGGCCATCGACATCGCGCGGTTGCGCGCCGACGGCAAGGACCTCGTGTCGCTGCGACACGACCTCTGGCGGGACGCGCCTGCGTCGGAGCTGCGGCGCCGTCTCGCGCTCTACTGGCGCACGGCCGCGGGACTGCACCACGAGTTCGCCGACGTGCTGACGTACCTGTTCGACGATGCCCACGCCAACCACATCCACGTCGACATCGGTCGCTTCGGGCCGGAGCAGCCGCGCCTCATCCAGCGGTCGAACGCGCAGGTGCAGGCGGTGCAGGCGATGTGCCGGCACGTGTGGGGCCGCACCGAGGTGCAGATCACCGGTGACTACGACGACGTGACGCGCGATGCGACGACGCGCATCCTCGAGCAGGCGGGTGGCCCCGGCGAGCTCGCCGAGAGCCGCGAGGCGTGGCAGGCCTTCATGGTGGCCACGATGCAAAGGGCGTGAGGCACGCGCGGGCGCGACCCTAGGATCGAGCGCATGCCCAAGAGCGTGCTCACCCCGCAGGCGGAGGACTTCCCCCGCTGGTACCAGGACGTCGTCGCCAAGGCGGAGCTCGCCGACAACGGCCCGGTGCGCGGCACGATGGTCATCCGACCGTACGGCTACTCCATCTGGGAGCGGATGCAGGCCGACATGGACCGGCGGATCAAGGAGGCTGGCGCGCGCAACGCGTACTTCCCGCTCTTCATCCCCGAGTCGTACCTGACCCGCGAGGCGGAGCACGTCGAGGGTTTCAGCCCGGAGCTGGCGGTCGTGACGCATGCCGGAGGCAAGGAGCTCGAGGAGCCCGTCATCGTGCGGCCGACGTCCGAGACCGTCATCGGCGAGTTCATGGCCAAGTGGACGCAGAGCTACCGTGACCTGCCGCTGCTGCTCAACCAGTGGGCCAACGTCGTGCGCTGGGAGCTGCGGCCCCGCATCTTCCTGCGCACGAGCGAGTTCCTCTGGCAGGAGGGGCACACGGCCCACGCCACCGAGGAGGGCGCTCGCCGCTACGCGAAGCGGATCCACGAGGACGTCTATGCCGCCTTCATGCGCGACCTGCTCGCGATGCCCGTCGTCCTCGGCCGGAAGACGGCTCGCGAGCGCTTCGCCGGCGCGACCAACACCCTGGCCCTCGAGGCGATGATGCGTGACGGCAAGGCCCTCCAGATGGGCACGAGCCACGAGCTCGGCCAGAACTTCGCCCGCGCGTTCGACATCTCCTACCTCTCCGAGCACGGCCGGCAGGAGCTGTGCTGGACGACGTCGTGGGGCAGCTCGACCCGCATGATCGGCGGGCTCATCATGTGCCACGGCGACGACTTCGGGCTGCGGGTGCCGCCGCGGCTGGCGCCCGTCCAGGCGCTCGTCATGGTCGTCAAGGCCGGAGAGGGTGTGGAGGCGGCGGCTCGTCAGGTGGTCTCCGACCTCCTCGCCCGCGGAGTGCGTGCCGAGCTCGACGCGAGGGTCGACACCCCGTTCGGGCGGCGGGCCGTCGACGCGGAGCTCAAGGGCATCCCCGTCCGCGTCGAGGTCGGCCCCCGGGATCTTGCCGAGGGGGCGGTCACCGTCGTGCGCCGCATCGCCGGGGGCAAGACGTCGGTGCCTCTCGGCGGGGTCGCCGACGTCGTGGCCGGGTCGCTCGACGACGACCACGAGGCGCTGTATGCCGCCGCGCTCGCTCATCGGGATGCCCGCACGACCACGGTCGCCACGATCGACGAAGCCGCCGAGGCGACCCGCACGGGCTGGGCCCTCATGCCTTGGGCGAGCCTCGGGCCGGAGGGAGAGGCCAGCCTCGCGGAGACGGGCGTCACCGTCCGGTGCCTGACCCTGCCCGACGGCTCGGTGCCCCAGGCAGAGGACGACCCCGACGTCATCGCGGTCATCGGCCGCGCCTACTGACCCCCCCCACCAATCGAGAGAGCACTTCGTCGGTTTGCCGCTGGGCGGGGATCGCGGGCGAAGGCCGGACGGACTGCTCTTTCGATTGGGGGAGCGTAGGTGCAGTGTTCACCGGCAATCGAGAGAGCACTTCGTCGCCACGCCGCGGGGCGGCGATCGCGGGCGAAAGCCGGACGGAGTGCTCTGTCGATGGGGCGTGGCGTTGCTGACACCGGTTGTCGGGAAGAGACGTGCGTCGGGCATGGTTGTGGGGTGCGTGAGGACGGTGAGCGCGACGTGAGCGACGAGACGGTGACCCCCGGACGGCATACGGCCACGGCGTCGTCGGCCCAGCCGGACGTGCTCACGCCGCTGCTGCGCGAGCGCGAGAGCGTCATGATCTACGACCGCACCCACGTGCTGTCGACTCCTGCCCTGCGCGCCATCCTCGAGGCTGCCCGGTGGGCGCCGTCGGCAGGCAACTCGCAGCCATGGGGCTTCATCGTCGGCCTGCGCGGGGACGAGACGCACGCCGCCATGGTCGAGGTGCTCTCCTCGGCCAACCAGGTCTGGGCGCCGGCGGCATCCGCGATCATCCTCACCCTCCACCAGGTGGCGACCGACGAGGACCATGAGATCGCCTACAGCGACTACGCGATGTTCGACCTCGGCCAGGCGGTCGCCCACATCACCGTGCAGGCGCGCTCGATGGGGCTGCAGGTGCGCCAGTTCGGCGGCTTCGACCACCGAGCCGCCGCAGAGCGTTTCGACGTGCCACCCCACTGGGCGGTGACGACCGGCATCGCGCTCGGGCTGCCCGCCGAGGCCGGCGCCGACGACGCCCTGCCCGAGTGGCTCAGGGCGCGGTCGAGACTCCCGCGCTCACGGCTGCCACTCGAGGCGTTCGTCCATTCGGGCAAGTTCGGTCACGCCGCCGACTTCCTCACCGACTGACCCGCGCCTCGAGCACCGCCAGGTCACGCTCGGCGAACTGCCGGTGGTGCCACTCCTCGTTGAGCACGATGAGCAGGCACTGGCGCACCTCGAAGCTGCGCGACGGGGGCCAGCTGTCACCCGCGACCGGCTCGGTGCGCGCGGCGAGCGACTCGTCGGTGAGGCTCTCGATCACCGACCGCACGACAGCCATGCGGTCGTGTCGCACGGCGAGGACCTCGTCGAGCGAGGGCCGGACCGCGCGGTCGCGCGGGATGCCCGGCGTGTCGGGCATGCCGTCCCACGGCAGCTCGAGCGGGTGCCAGGGCGTCGGGTTGCCGAGGATCGCCCGACTCACCCACGCGTCGGTGGCGAACGCGAGGTGGCGCAGCGTCTCGATGAACGACCACTCGCCGTCCACCGACTCGTGGAGCAGCTGCGGATCGAGACCTCGGGCGCGCTCGACCGTCGAGGCCCAGCGGCGTTCGACGATCTGCCAGGCCTCACGGAAACCGGCCGGGTCGACCGGCCTCATCTTGGCTCGCTCGGGCTCGCGCCGGTCGAGCTCGGCCTCGACGAGCGGCGCCACATCGACGCCGTTGAGGACGAGGCGCTCGAACTCGCCGTCGATGCGGACGTCGCAGAGCTCGACCCCGCGCATGACGACGTCGTGCATCTCGACCCCGCGGAACCACGACCGCGAGAAGTCGGTGTCCACGAACTCCGAGTCGGTGAGCAGGGCCCGCACGAACCGGGACCTGCTCAGGTCGTCACCGTTGAAGTCAGCCATTCTGCGAATGTAGTGGCGAGGGCTGACACGACGGTTGCGTCGGTCGCCGGCACGTCTGGCTCCGGCTGGCAGAGGGCCTGATGACGTTCTCGGTCGTGTATCTCGTGACTGCCGCCGGCCTCTGAAGAGGGACTCACACTCCGAACCGGCCGAGTGGACGGGCTGAGACATGGAACCCCAGATCGTCGCCGCGATCATCGGTCCAGCGTGCACGGCGCTGCTGGCCGCCGTCGGCATCGCCCTCAAGAGCCTGCTCGAACAGCGCCGCAGTCATGGCTCTCGCGAGAGGGACATGCGCGTTGCGGGCGAGACCGTGGCGTTCATTGCCAGCTATCTGGCTGCCTTCGAGAAGCTGGACGTCCCGCCCACAGAGGAGGCGGCTGTCAAGGCGCGCGCCACCAGTGATCTGGAGGCTTCCTACCGGATCATGATGGCTGCGGCGGGCGATGAGCAGCAGAGCGACGCCCGGCCAGACTGGTCGAGGGTGGTCAAGGCCACCTTCCTCATTCCCCTGTGCCGTCCAGCGGCCCGGGTGGTTCGCGCGTTCTACTACTGCGCTCTCGTCTACGCGCTCGCGGTGTCCGCCCTGTACGTGTCGTTCGCCCTCACCGCCGACGAGGCGCAAGGTGCTACGGCCGTGGGCGTGGTCACCGCCATCATCCTGCTTCCCTTCAACGTCGTTCCTGCGCTCCTGCTGCACATGTGGGCGCGAAGGCTGGAGAGAGGTGCCCAGGCGGAGGCGAACGACCTGCCGGCAACGACGCCGCCGGCTCCCTGGCCGGCGCCGTCCGGCGAGCCGCTCACGCGGCCGCCCGCGGTGTGAGCGGCGGACCGGCACCGCCGGACTACCAGCGCGACGTGGCCGCGGCCATGAGGTCACCGAACAGCAGGCCGTCGTCGACGGCATACCCCCGCCTCGTGAACCACTGGGCCATGTTGTGGGCGTCGCGCTCGAGGAACTCCGGCCCGTGCGGGTTGCCGATGACGTCGACGATCTGCGGCCAGTCGATGATGACGAGACGGGACGCGTCGCCCTCTCCCTCGAGGAGCACGTTGTAGGGCGACAGGTCACCGTGGGCCCAGCCGAGCTCCGCCAGGTGGACCATCGCCTCGCGCAGCTGCTCGAAGAGCAAGGGCAGCACCTCGCTCCCGGGCCGGGTCTGCGAGAGGCGAGGCGCCGCACTGCCGTCGGGAGCGCCGATGAACTCCATCAGCATCTCGTCCTCGGACAGCTGCACGGGGTAGGGCACCGGTAGACCTGCCTCCCACAGGCGCACGAGCGTCTCGAACTCCGCGAACGCCCAGAGCCCACTGATGAGCTCCTTGCCGTATGCGGTGCGGGTGCGCATGGCACGGTTCTCACGCGACTTCCGCACCCGCCGCCCCTCGAGGTAGCCCGCGTCGCGGTGGAACATCCGGTGCTTGCTCGACCGGTAGCGCTTGCCGGCCATGAGGACGTCGCGCTCCGGCACGCCGGGCAGCCACCGGCGCACGAGGTGGACGTCGGCCTCCTTGCCCGTCTTGAGCACGCCGAGATCGCTCTCGACGGCACCGAGGTCGGTGATCACCCAGTCGGGGCGTGGCTTCGGCCCGTGGGTGGCACCGTCCCAGCTCGACCAGCGCTCACCCTCGGGCGGGCCGTCCGGCTGGGAGTCGACGGCGTAGGGCTCGCTCTCGAGCGCGGACAGCCGCCGGTCGTTCAGACGAGAGGTGCGGACCTCGTCGTCATCGTGGAATGCATTGAATGACAAGGGAACTCCAAGGAAGAAGTGATGTGGGCTGGCATGCCCGGGGCCGTCATCGACATGTCACCCTCCTCGGGTCCGGTGCGAGGCCCTGTGGCTTCGCGGTCGTCCCCGACGATCCCCGATGCCCGCCGGGCGGCGCAACCGAATATCCGCGCCCTCGGGGCCGTCACTTTGCGGCAATCCGTATCACTGCACCCGCCCGCGGCTCTACCGTGGCAGGGAGACGAACCGTCGTCGGTCTGTCGGAGGGGAGTGGGGTATGCCGTCCGCGTCCTTTGGTGGGGGAGCTGTGCGCGTGCGCACCCCCGGCAGCTACGAGGCCACCCCGGCCAGCGACCGGGGCGACCGCGACCTCGGCGACGGAACCGGCCACGCCGCAGCCAAATCCGCTCTGCTCGCCGCGTTGGGCGAGAGTGACTTCGAGGTCGTCGACCGCATCGACCTCACACCTCGGCGCAGCCGCGACCTCGAGTCGCCCGGCCCCGCGAATCGCCGCGGCACCGTCAGCCTCGACGTCGACGTGGCGCCGACCGACGACGCTGTCGTCCTGCTCGAGCGGGACGGTGTCTACTCGTGGCACCTGCCGCTGCGGCCGACGGGCGGCACGAGGTCGCTCGACGCCCGCACCCTGACCTTCGAGATCGACGTGCAGCCACGGAGGCCGACGTCCTCAAGCGCCCGGGCCACTCGCCGCGCTCGCGCTCTGAGCGCCGAGCAGCCCCACGACCGTGGGCTGCTCGGTGACCTCGTCCACGGCGCGGTGCAAGCGATCGTGCTGCGCTTCGCAGCCCCCCTCGTCGTCGGTGGTGTCGTGCGCAAGCTCGAGGAGTCCGTCCGACCGGGTCTGGTCCACGTCGCCGGCCCAGCCGCAGCGTCCTGGCGGCCGCTGAACGCGGGCGACACGCTGTCGCTGCCGACGGACCGGCCGGTGCGGCTCCTGCTGCTCGTCCACGGCACCTTCTCCTCGACCGTGGGTGCGTTCGCCGCGATGGGGCTCGTGCCGGGCGCCGGAGGCTTCCTGCCGTCGGTGCTCTCCGCCTACGACGCGGTCGTGGGCTACGACCACCGGACCCTCAGCGTCGACCCCAAGCAGAACGCGGGCGACCTCCTTGCCGAGCTGCGCCGCCAGCACCCGGGCACCAACCTCACGATCGACGTCATCACCCACAGCCGCGGCGGACTCGTGACGCGGTCCTTCGTCGAAGCCCTTCTGCCGCAGTCCAACTGGCCGGCGACCGTCGACAACATCGTCTTCGTCGCGGCGACCAACGGCGGCACGCACCTGGCAGACCCCGCACGGTGGCACGATCTCGTCGACCTGTACACCAACCTCGTCACGGTCGGCGCCACCGGACTGGCGATGCTGCCGGGCGGCGGTCCGGTCGCTGCCGTCGTCGGTGGCGTCGTGCGCGGTATCGGGGCACTCGTGAAGTACCTCGTCTCCTATGTCGCGGACGGTGATGACGTGCCGGGCCTCGCTGCGATGATCCCCGGCGGCCCGTTCGTCACCGACCTCAACGGCGACCAGCCCGGCCAGCCCGGACCGGGCGCGAACTGGCACGTCGTCTCCTCGAACTTCCACGTCAGCCTGCTCGACGGGAGCCACCGGCCACCGGAGTTTCCCAAGGAGCTGGCGGTGCGGCTCGGCGAAGGCTTCGTCGACGGGCTGTTCAAGGGTGACAACGACCTCGTCGTCGACACGGCCTCGATGTCTGCCATCGGGCCGCCCTCGGGTGGCTACGTCAAGGACTCGCTCGCCCTCGGCACGAACGACGAGGTCTATCACACGAACTACTTCAGCCAGCTGCGCGTCATCGACGCCATGGCCGGCTGGCTGCCGCTCGGCACGGGCGCCGGGGTCAGCGCCGAGGCCGCCCCCGAGGCCACGAGGGAGGCCACCACGAAGGCCACCACGAAGGCCACCACGAAGGCCACCACGAAGGCCACGACGACCACGACCACCGGCCGTGTCCGGCGGAGCAGCCGCACCACCCGCCAGCCCAGCGTTACCGAGAGAGGACGAGCCATGACGAGCAGAGCCCTGTGCGTGGGGATCAACGAGTTCAAGACGCTGCCCCAGAGCAGCTGGCTGAACGGCTGTGTCAACGACGCCGAGGACATCGCGGCGACGCTGAAGAAGAACGGCTTCCAGGCGCGCAACGTCACCCTGCTGCGAGACGCCGACGCGACGAAGGAAGCGATCATGAACGCCCTGACGAGCATGATCCGCAAGTCCAAGCCCGGCGACGAGGTCCTCTTCAGCTACTCCTCGCACGGCACCCAGGTGCCCGACCTGCCCGGCACCGAGGCCCCTGGCGACAAGGAGCCCGACGGCCTCGACGAGGCCTTCGCGTGCTACGAGATCGCGGTGGGCACCGACGGCTGGGACCGCGACACGGTCATCCTCGACGACGAGCTGCGCGAGCTTTTCGCCTCGGCCCCGGAGGGGGTGCTCGTCGAGGTGCTGCTCGACACGTGCCACAGCGGGTCGGGGACCCGCGACCTCGACGACATCCAGCGCGACCTGCTGCGGGGAAGGCGGCCGCGCTACCTGCCGCCGCCCACGGCGAAGGCCCTGGCCCAGGCGCGCACGATCCGGGCCAACCACCCGGAGGCCGTCGAGCGCAAGGCGCTGCTCTCCCTCGTGAAGTCGCGTGGCACCAAGGCCAAGCCGGTGCTCTTCGCGGCCTGCCGAGCCGACCAGACCGCCTCCGACGCGCAGTTCGGCGGTCGACCGAACGGCGCGTTCACCTACCTCTTCCTCAAGGCCCTCTCGGAGAACCCGAACGGCACGCGGACCGACCTGCACAAGGCCGTGACGAACGGCCTCAAGGCGGAGGACTTCGAGCAGCGGTCGACGCTCGAGGGCCCGGTCAAGGCCAAGAAGACGGGCTTCGGCCAGCTCTGGTGAGACGGGTGCCGCGGTGAGCCACACCACAGGTGTCGACCCTCACACGCGGGGGCACTGACCGACGGAGCTGCCCGGCGGCATACTCGGCGGAGGCGACCGGACGACCTCGTCGACCGAGCGCACCCGTTGACCCCCAGCCCGACGCAAGGTGGCGATCCGAGCATGTCCCGACTCCAGCAGACCGACGGCCTCACCGAGGAGCAGACCGAGCTCATCAAGCTCGTCCGCGAGTTCGTCGACGAGCAGATCATCCCCGTCGCCACGGAGCTCGAGCACAAGGACGAGTACCCCCAGGCCATCGTCGACGGGATGAAGGAGATGGGGATCTTCGGCCTCATGATCCCCGAGGAGTACGGCGGCCTCGGGGAGTCGCTGCTCACCTACGCGTTGTGCGTCGAGGAGATCGCCCGCGGCTGGATGAGTGTCAGCGGCATCATCAACACCCACTTCATCGTCACCTACCTCGTGCTGCAGCACGGGACCGAGGAGCAGAAGAAGCACTACCTGCCGAAGATGGCGACGGGCGAGATCCGCGGCGCCTTCTCGATGAGCGAGCCCGGCTGCGGCTCGGACGTGTCGGCGATCAAGACCAAGGCCGTCCGGGGCGACGACGGCGCGTGGACCATCAACGGCCAGAAGATGTGGCTGACCAACGGCGGATCGGCCAACCTCGTGGCCGTCCTCGTCAAGACCGACACGGGCGCCGACTCCGTCTACCGCAACATGACGACCTTCCTCATCGACAAGGAGTCCGGCTTCGGTGAGACCGCCCAGGGCGTCACCGTGCCCGGCAAGATCGACAAGATGGGCTACAAGGGCGTCGACACGACGGAGCTCATCCTCGACGGGCACCGCACGACCGACGCGCAGATCCTCGGCGGCGAGCCGGGCAAGGGCTTCTACCAGATGATGGACGGCGTCGAGGTCGGCCGTGTCAACGTGGCCGCGCGTGGATGCGGTGTGGCGAGAAGGGCTTTCGAGCTGGGCGTCTCCTATGCCCAGCAGCGTGAGACCTTCGGCAAGAAGATCGTCGAGCACCAGGCGGTGCTCTTCCGGCTTGCCGACATGGCTGTCAAGGTCGAGGCCGCCCACGAGATGATGGTCAAGGCCGCTCGCAAGAAGGACTCCGGCGAGCGCAACGACCTCGAGGCCGGCATGGCGAAGTACCTTGCGTCGGAGTACTGCTCGCAGGTCGTCGAGGACAGCTTCCGCATCCACGGCGGCTACGGCTACTCCAAGGAGTACGAGATCGAGCGCCTCTACCGCGAGGCCCCGATGCTGCTCATCGGTGAGGGCACGGCCGACATCCAGCGGATGATCATCGGGCGTCGCCTCGTCGAGGACTACAAGCTCAGGACCTGAGCCGGGCACCTGCCCGATCTGCTCGGGGTGGGATGCGAGGATGGACCCATGAGCCTGCAACCAAACCGAGCAGGGGGACGGCCCGGCTTCGCCACGCTCTCCCTCGACTACCCGATCTCGTTGGGCGTCTACGAGAAGTACGAAGACGCCCAGAAGGCCGTCGACACCTTGTCGGACAAGGAGTTCCCGGTCCAGAACGTCCTCATCGTCGGCACCGACCTCAAGCAGATCGAGCGTGTCACGGCGCGGCTCACGTGGGGGCGGGTCATCCTCGGTGGCCTGCTCTCCGGCGTGTGGCTCGGTGTCTTCGTGGGCCTCATCCTCTCCCTCTTCGGCCAGCCGGCGAGCACCTTCGGCCTGCTGCTCTTCGCCGCGCTGTGGGGTGGCCTGTTCGGCATCGTGTGGGCTGCGGCCGGCTACGCCTTCACCCGGGGACAGCGCGACTTCTCGTCGGTCACCCAGGTCGTCGCCACCCGCTACGAGGTCTTCTGCGAGCACAAGTTCGCCCAGCAGGGTCGCGAGATCCTCGCCGCGGCCGGCCTCGGCTCGACGGTGACGCCGACGGTCCTCCCGACGACGCCTCCGCCGCCCGACTCCTACCAGCCGCCGGGCGTCTGACGAGACGCCGCCAGCCCTTGGCCGCCTGATCTGCACCGAAACCTCCCTGTGGCGTGTCCTCCCTCGTGGAGGATCGTCACAGGGAGGTTTCTCATGTCCACGCATCATCCGCGCGGCCGCCACACACGCCGCACACTCAGACCTCACGCCCCATCTCGGGCGGCCGTGCTTGCCGTCGCGATGGCCACGGCCATCGCGCTGGCCGCCTGCGGACAGCCCACGCCGCCGGGGTCCGGCGACGGTCCGACGACCCTGCCAGCCGTCTCGACGGGCCCGCTCCGACCCGTGACGGCCCAGCGCCTCGCGGCCGACGGCGGGCTCGAGTGCCCAGAGGCGCTCGAGTCGGCCGAGGCCCTGACGGTGCCGGAGAAGCCCCAAGGTGTCGACGGCGCGGCGCGCCTGCTGCCCGAGCGCGACCCGGCGAGTCTCGTGGTCTGCGGTTACCCGACGATGCGGCTCGCGGCCTCGACCCCGCTCACCGCGCCCTTCCCGCGGTCGGAGCGCAGGGTGCTCGACGGGGCGCAGCGCCGGGCGGTCGTCGACCTGCTCACCTGGGCTTCGCGATGGAACGGCAGGGAGCGTCCGTGCACGGCCATGGCCGGTGACGAGACGGCATACCTCGTCGGAGCCTCCTACGGCGACGCGATCGTGTGGGTCGCGGCCAAGGCCGACGCCAATGCCTGCTCCAGGGGCACGAACGGCGACTTCGTCACGGGCGATCCCGTCGGCGTGCCGCTCGCGGCGACCATGACCGGGCAGGCCGTGGCGACCGGGAAGCCTTGTGACGCAGGAGGGCTCGGACGGCTTGACGACGACCGTACGCTCGCGCCGGAGGGTAGCCCGGTCGTGACCGTGTGTCGTCTCGATGCGCAGGGCACCTGGCATGCGACGGCTCTCGACGCCGCGCGCAGCGCGCGGGTCGTCGACCTGCTGCGCTCGCTCCCGACGCGTCCCACCGACCACGTCTGCGAGGGGGCCGGCGGCTCGACGGACGCCCGCTTCACCCTCGTGCTCCGGTATGCCGCCGGGCCGGCCCTGCGGATCAGCGTGGACCCCGCGTGCAGCCCCGGCGTGCTCGGGAGCGGCCTGGAGTCGGCCGATGCCGGGCCGCTCGTCGACCTCGTCGCCCCGTGGAGCCCGCCCATCCCGGGGCCGGACCCCAACGGATCGGTCTCCTCACCCTGAGCGCCGGACCGGCCCGGCCCGAGCCGGCCTGTCCCGGTCACGCCAGGGCCGTCCCGAATCGGGCGTGGGCGTCGCTGCAGGATCAGACCCCGCGCTGCGCCCAGATGCCGGCGATCCAGGCCTCGACGTCGGTGCTCGTGCGCGGCATGGCGGCCGAGAGGTTCTCGCAGCCGTCAGCGGTGATGAGCACGTCGTCCTCGATGCGCACGCCGTTGCCGCGCAGCTCGGCAGGGACGAGGTCGTCGTCGGCCTTGAAGTAGAGGCCGGGCTCGACCGTGATGATCATGCCGGGCTCGAGGATGGCGTCGTTGTACTGCTCCCGCGTCGCGAGGGCGCAGTCGTGCACGTCGATGCCGAGGTGGTGGCTCGTGCCGTGCACCATCCAGCGGCGGTGGTACTGCCCGTGCTCGGCGTCGAGAGTGGCCTCGACGTCGATGCCCTCGGGCAGCAGGCCCCACTCGTGGAGGTGCTCGGCGATGACGCGGATCGCGGCCGCGTGCACGTCGCTGAACCTGTTGCCCGGCCGGCAGGCGGCGATGCCCGCCTCCTGGGCGGCATACACGGCGTCGTAGATCCGGCGCTGCGCGTCGGTGAAGGTGCCGCTGACGGGCAGCGTGCGGGTGATGTCGGCGGTGAAGAGGGAGTCGACCTCGACGCCCGCATCGAGCAGGAGCAGGTCGCCTTCCTTGACGTCGCCGGTGTTCTTGATCCAGTGCAGCGTGTTGGCGTGGTCGCCGCTCGCGCAGATCGAGTCGTAGCCGACGCCGTTGCCGTGGTGGCGGGCGTGGAGGCCGAAGACGCCCTCGACCCAGCGCTCGCCCCGCCCGCGACGCACGGCCTCGGGGAGGTCGGCGATGACGGCGTCGAAGCCGCGGTGGGTGCCCTCGACGGCCGAGCGCATCTGCTCGACCTCCCAGTCGTCCTTGACCATGCGCAGGACGGACAGCCGCGCCGCGAGCTCCTCGTCGGCCTCGTGCGCACGCTCGGAGACGGCCTCCGCCTGCTCGGAGTCGGTCGAGGCGGCGGCGGCGTGGCGGGCCCGGTCGACGAGCGCGGCGACCTCCGGGTCGGCGTCGCGCACGACCCGGACCTGCACACTGTCGAGGTTCTTGCCGACCGCCTCGCCGAACTCGTCGATGTGGCGGGCCGAGATGCCCAGCTCGGACTCGACGTCGGCGAGGGTGGGGCGGGCGCCGACCCAGAACTCGCCGTAGCGCGAGTCGCCGAAGAACTCCTCGGTGTCGCGGTCGGCGAGCGGACGGAAGTAGAGGACGGCCTCGTGACCGTCGGCGGCCTCGCCCTGCTCGCCCAGGCGGGGCTCGAGGACGAGGACGGCATCGGGCTCGCGGTCGCTGCCGAGCCCCGTGAGGTGGGCGAACGCGCTGTGCGGACGGAAGACGTAGTCGCAGTCGTTGCTGCGCACCTTGAGGCCGCCGGCCGGCACGACGAGCCGGTCGCCCGGGAAGGCCGCGCTGATCGCCTCACGGCGCCGGGCGGCCCAGTCGGCCGCCTCGGAGCGCGGGGTCACCGCGGTGTCACGAGGGGCCCAGCCGGTGGCGACGAACGCCCGGAACTCGTCGGTCGTCGGGCGCTTGCGGCTCGGGGAGGTCTTCTGCTCTTCGCTGCTCACCCGGCCATGGTGTCACGAAGCGACCCAGCCGCCGAAGCGGGTTTGTGCCCTGTGGCGTGTGGGACGAGAGGGTCGTGGGCGCCCGGTCGGCAGGGCGGCATACAGTCTCGGTGTGGCCCGCAACGACCGACCGACCCGGCCGACGGGAGCGCGGCGGGGGCTGCCGTCGCTCCGCTCGAGCACGCGGCGCGCGATGCGCCCGAGCGGTCCACCGACCGACGAGATCCCGATGTGGACGAGCCCCGACGGGGTCGACCGCGACACCGCCCAGGCCGTCATCGACCTCGCGATGCGGGCCGGCGTGGCGATGCTCGCCACCGGCGCCTCCGCCGCCGACGTCACGGCGACCGTCCTCATGCTCACGAAGGCCTACGGGCTGACCTCTGTGCACGTCGACGTCACCTACACGTCGGTGACCGTGTCCTACCACCGGGGGCCGCACGCCGACCCGATGACGATCATGCGCATCGTGCCCTTCCGCTCACAGGACTTCACCCGGCTGGAGCGACTGCGCGAGCTCATCGTCTCGCTCACCCAGGAGACGCTGCCCGTCGACGACGCCCGCGTGCGCTTCGACGGTGTCGTGTCGTCGCCGCACCCCTACCGGCGGTGGCTCGTCACCGGCGCGGGCGGCGTGCTGGCCGCCGGCGCCGCAGCGCTCGTGGGCGCCGGGCCCTTCATCGTCCTCGTCAGCTTCCTCACAGCCCTCGTCGTGGGGCGGGTCATGTCCTGGCTCGCCAGCGCAGGGGTCGCCTCCTTCTTCGCCCAGAGCGTCGGCGCGGCCATCCCGACCATCGTCGCGACGCTCGTCGTCGTGCTGCAGTCGCGCGGCGTCACCATCATCGGCGACGTGTCGCCGTCACTCGTCGTCGCCTCGGGCATCGTCCTGCTGCTCGCCGGACTCTCGGTCGTCGGCGCCGCCGAGGACGCGCTCGAGGGCTACTACGTCACTGCCGGCGCCCGGGCCTTCGAGGTCGTCGTGCTGACGCTCGGCATCACGGTCGGGGTCTCGACGGTGCTGTCCTTCGGCCAGCGGCTCGGCTTCCCGATCGCCATCACCTCGCAGACCCGGCTCACCGACGCGATCGCCCTCCAGGTCGCCTGTGCCGTCGTCATCTCCGCAGCCTTCGCCGTCATGTCGTACGCGCGGGGCCGAGTGGTCCTGGCCGCCGGCGTCGCGGGTGCGCTGGGATGGCTGGCGCTGGCCCTCGGTGAGCAGGCGGGCATCGGCACGATCACCGCCTCGGCCATCGCCGCAGCCATCGTCGGCTTCATCTCGCGCGTCGTGGCCCGTCGTCTCGGATTCTCGGCGCTCGCGGTGACGACGGCCGCGATCGTGCCACTGCTGCCGGGCCGCCTCGCCTACCAGGGCATCAGCGAGATCGTCAGCCGTCCCGACGAGACCGGTGTGCCCTCGGGGCTCACGACGCTGGCGCAGGCCTTCGGCACCGGGCTCGCCCTTGCCGCGGGCGTGGCCATGGGCACGTACTTCGCGAGCCTGCTCCAGGCCAAGCGCACGGGGGAGCGGCCCCGACCGGCCGCCGCCGCCTCGCGCACGACGGTGACGAAGGCGGCCGCCGAGCCGACGCTCTCCGACACCGGCGACCTTCCGCGGGTGATGACGCAGACGGTTGACGAGCCGGCCGCCGGCGTTGTCCGCGGCGGAGCGTGAGGAAGCACACGGCATACGCCGGTGTGCGAAGCGCGCCTCCTGCGGCAGGCTGGCACCCGGACCTTCGAGGACGAGGAGTGGGCATGCAGTTCGGGCGCAGCTACGAGGAGTTCGAGGTCGGTGCGGTCTACCAGCACTGGCCCGGCAAGACGGTGACGGAGTACGACGACCACCTCTTCTGCCTCCTGACGATGAACCACCACCCGCTGCACCTCGACACGCACTACGCGGCGGGGTCGACGCAGTTCGGCCAGAACGTCGTCGTCGGCAACTACGTCTACTCGCTGCTGCTCGGCATGTCGGTGCCGGACGTGTCGGGCAAGGCCATCGCGAACCTCGAGATCGAGTCGCTGCGCCACGTCGCCCCGACCTTCCACGGCGACACGATCTACGGCGAGACGACGGTGCTCGACAAGTGGGAGTCGACCTCCAAGGACGACCGCGGCGTCGTGCACGTCGAGACGATCGGCTACAAGCAGGACGGCACAGTCGTGTGCATCTTCCGCCGCAAGGTCATGGTGCCCAAGGAGAACTACCTCGAGGCGCGCGGCGGCGAGCAGCCCGGCCGCCCCGTGCCGGTGCCCGACCGGAACTGGCCCGGCCGCGACTGACACCCACCCGTCGCCGGCCGCAGGCGCCCACCCCCGGCCACTCGCAACACACCGAGCAGTCGCCAACACCGTGTGGCACACCTCGTGGGGTTGGCGACTGCTCGGTGTGTTGCTGCTCGGCGGTCTGGGTGTGCGTTCAGGCGGCGTCGGGCGGCACCGGCGGACGGTGCTGCTCGCCGCGACGAATGCGGATGGCCGGTCTCGCTGCTCTGATGCGGGCGCCGAGCCTGCCGGGGCGTGGGAGCTCGTCCCAGATGACCCGCTCGACGGGGTGCCCGAGCCGGCGGATGACGTCCTCACGCCGCTTCTCGGCCCAGACGGTCTCGGCCGCGTTCTCACCCTCGCCGCGGTACTTGACGCGTCCGTCGAACTCGAGCACCACCCCTTCGACGAGGAAGTCGACGCGGGCCACGGGGTTGCCGGCAGCATCCGTGATCCACACCTGGCTCTCGTAGGAGAGTCCGAGGTCCTGCAGGATGAGCCGGGTTCGTGACTCGCCGACCGACTCGGCCAGGGGGTCCATCCGCATCACCGCATCGAGCGCCCTGCCGCGACCCTCGTGCGGTGAGATGAGCGCGACCTCCTCGAGCAGCTCCTCGACGGTGACCGTCTCGCGGTGCAGCGCCGCGTCACCGGCCACGACAGCGCAGTCGCGACCCATCGTCAGGGCAGTGCGCACGATCGCCCTCGCCACCGGCACGACGGCGAGGGACCCGATGTGGACGGGCCGCACCCCGCCACGCGGATGCAGGTGCACCCCCGTCCGCCGCACCACCTGGGCCACCTCGCTCAGCAGGTCGACGCGACCGGTGTCATGGCCCCACAACGGCAGTCCGTGCAGGGCCAGGGCGGCGTGGTGGCTGACGACGTCGCCCTCCCGCGTGTGGGTCACCGCGCGCACGAGCAGGCGAAAGCGCTCGTCCGGATCGGCATCGCGCCACCGGACGCCGTCGACGTAGGCCGCCCGGCGCGGTCGGACAAGCTCGCCCGACCGCACCGCCCGTCGCAGCTCGGTGTGGTCGACACCGTGCGCTGCCGCCTCCGCCGCGCTGAAGGCGCCGTCCTGGCGACCGGCCAGCGCATGAAGTCGAGGGTCCATGCGAAGGAGGATGGACGGCATACAGCGGCGGTGGAAGCCGTGTGCCCGGCGCTGTGGACGACCCCGATCGGATCGGCCTGGGTGTGGAAACGCGAACACACCGAGCAGTCGACAACACCAGGTGGCACACCTCGGGGGGTTGACGACTGCTCGGTGTGTTGCGGGCACCGGGCGCCGAAATCCGGCGAATCGGGCGCATTGCCCAGGGTTCGTGCCTACCCTCGAACGCATGGGGGTGCGCCCGTGGGGTCTGGTCGCGATCGCCCTGGTGCCGGTGGCTCTCGGGGTGACCCTGTCGGGCGCGCCCGCGCACGCCGAGTCGACCGAGCCCACGGGCGCCGGCCACGGACACGACAGCCGGGGGGCAGGTCAGGACGCCACCGTGTCCGACCGGCTCGCCGGCACCCTCGGGACCGTCCCCGGCCGCCCTCCACGGAGCAACGGCCCAGCCGCCCGCGGCGGGCAGGGCGGCCACTCGACGACCGGCCCCGCCGAGGGCGCTGCGACGCACGCGGCCACCATGGCGACCGCGTCGCCGTCGGCCGCCGTGGGGGCGGTCGCCGCCACGACCCCGACGGCGGCCGATGCATGGAGCTCCGTCGGCACCTTCCGCACCGCCGAGGGATGGTATGCCTCCCCCATCCACGCGTCGCTGCTGCCCGACGGTCGGGTGCACGTCATCGGGATCGCCCGGGAGAGCAACCCGCCGACCCCGACGACAAGGGCACGGCGAGTGTCGTGGGTCTTCACGCCGCCGCCCGTCGGGAGCGCACACCCGGCCGAGACGGTCATCACCGAGGTCACCGAGCCGGTCGAGCACACGGGCACGCCCTACGGAGACGCGAGCCTCTACGACGACCTCTACTGCGCGAGCGCGACCCTCGACGACGCCGGCCGCGTCGTCACGGCAGGCGGCACGCGCATCGTCTCCGACCGGGCGACGGGCGAGCTGCGCTACACGCTGGGGCTGCCCTACCAGACCGTCTTCGACGGAACGACGTGGCAGCGTCTGCCGGGCGAGATGGTCGGTCGCGGCTATCTCGACAGCGCGGGGCGGTGGTATCCCACGCTGACCCGCCTGCCCGACAAGCGGATGCTCGTGACCGGTGGCCTCGAGCTCATCACGCCCAACGCGTCAGGCACCGACAACCGCAGCATCGAGACGCTCGATCCGCACACCGGCGAACGCGCACTGGTCTCGAGCCACGCCGCGACGCCCGTCGCGATCCACGCGCGGGACTACACGAGCGTCTTCGTGCTGCCGTATGCCGCAGCCGCGTCCGACCTGCTCATGCTCGCCGACTCGGGCACGCCCGTGACCACGGCTGCCACCGCGAACGCGCCGTGGAACACGTTGCCGCGCAGGACTGCTCACGGGACGACGGACCAGCCGAGCTGGGGTGCCTCGAGCGTCATGCTGCCCATCCGCACCGGCGCCGGTGCAGGCGCGGCCTACCGCAACGGCAGCATCCTCGTCGCGGGTGGCGACATGGTGGGCACCTACCAACGCAGTGGCGACGTGCTCGATCCTGTGACGGGCACGTGGGGGCCGTCGGTCGACCTCGGCATCAACCGGCACCACCCCGACGCCGTCGTGCTGGCCGACGGGCGGGTGCTGCTCGTCGCCGGCCACGACATGACCGGCGCGACCGATGTCGAGCGGGCGCAGTACGTCGACCCGCTCTCGCGCTTCTCGGTGACGACGGGCACGAGTGCCTCGGGGGTCATCCGCGGCTACCACTCGGTCGCGCTGCTCCTGCCCGACGGGCGCGTGCTCGTCGGCGGTGGCCGCGACGTCGTGACGGCGGACTCGCTCGAGAAGCCGACGTACCAGATCTACTCCCCGGACTACCTGGCGCGCGCCCGCCCGATGATCGCGTCGGCCCCGTCGCAGCTGGAGTACGGCGCGCTCTTCCAGCTCCCGACCGTCGGGACGCCCTCGGAGGTCGTCCTCGTCGCGCTCGGGTCGCAGACCCACTCCTTCGACGCCGGCCAGCGCGTCGTGCAGCTGCCCGTGGGCGCCACCTACAACCGCGCGGACGGCGCGGCCCTCAGCATCGTGGGCACGCCACCTGACTCGCACGTCGCGCCCCCGGGCTACTACGGGCTGGTCGTGCTCGACGGTGCCCGGACCCCGTCGGTCGCGAGGGTCGTCCACGTGGGGTGACGGGGAGCACAGCCTGCACGGCCTCGTCCCGTCCTAGAGTGTGCGCGTGACCAGCGAGCGCAGCGCGCACGGCACCGGGCGAGAGCCGGGGCCGGTCATCGACCTGCACGCGCACTCCAACGTCAGCGACGGCACCGAGAGCCCCACCGAGCTCGTCGAGGCGGCTGCCGCGGCCGGCATCGACGTCCTCGCGATCACCGACCACGACACCGTCGGCGGGTGGGAGGAGGCTGCGCGCGCCGCTCGCCGCACCGGCGTGACGCTCGTGCCGGGCATCGAGGTGTCATGCGCCGTCGGTGGGGTCTCGATCCACCTGCTCGGCTACCTCACCGACCCCGGCGACGAGGCCCTCATGGCCGAGCTCGCCCGCGCCCGGGAGTCGCGCGCCACCCGGCTGGAACGGATGGTCGCGCGGATGGCCGCCGACGGCATACCGCTGACGTACGAGCAGGTGCTCGCGCAGGTGTCCCCCGGTGCCACCGCGGGGCGCCCGCACATCGCCGACGCCCTCATCGCGAACCGCACCATCGAGCACCGCGACGAGGCCTTCGCCGAGTGGCTGGCGGAGGACTCTCCCTACTACGTCGCGCACCACGCGCCGCACCCCGTGCGTGCGGTCGAGCTCGTGCGGGCTGCGGGCGGGGTGCCGGTCATCGCGCACCCCTTCACGCGGACGCGCTCGCGCGGCGCCGACGAGGCGCTCATCGAGCAGATGTATGCCGCCGGGCTGGCGGGGCTCGAGGCCTACCACCGCGACCACGGCCCCGAGCAGATCGCGCGGGCAGAGGCGATCGCCGAGCGGCTCGGGCTGCTGCTCACGGGCTCGAGCGACTACCACGGCGAGGGCAAGCTCAACCGTCTCGGCGAGCGCACCACGAGGGCAGACGTGCTCGACGCGATCGAGCAGGAGTCGTCGGGCCGGACCGTTGTCGTGCGTCCGTAGCGGTCGCCGGTGCCACGTCGCCGGAGGTCGCTCTCATCCGGCGTGCGGCCGGATCAGTGCCTCCTGCGCGAGGTGGCAGACCTCGGCGCCGCCCCCGTCGAAGGCGGTCGCCTCGATGAGGGCCCGTGAGGCGTGCGCTGCCGGGGTGGTGTGGTCGAAGAGGAGCCAGGCGTCGGCCCGGGCCTCGCGGTGGAACCAGATCGCGTGGTCGAGCGACACGGCGCGCCATCGGGCGGCCAGCGACCGCTCGTGGCCCGTCGTGTGGCCGTGCGGCGTGACGGCGGTCGACATGAGCATGAGGTCACTCGCGTAGGCCATGGTCGCGCGGTGCACGAGGGGGTCGTCGGGCAGCGGCTCTCGCGAGCGCATCCAGATGCCGGTCGGCGTCGACGCAGAGTGCGCCGGATGTCTCTCTCGCAGAACGGGATCCACCCTCAGCTCGATGGCGGCGAACTCCTCCCAGTAGTCGCCGAGGCCGCCGGTGGCCTCGGCGACGTCACGCAGGTCGGGGCTCGCCTCGGCCCCCGCCGACGGGGGCGCGGGGCGCTGGTGCGCGAGGCCGTCGACGAGGGCGGAGCACGAGACGGTCGACCGGCAGAGCAGACGCTCACCCTGCCAGGCGCCCACGTCGAGGGTCGTGATGAGGCCGCCCGTGCGAAGGGTCTCCGCGACGAACCGCACGGGCTCGCCGGGGCGGCCGGCGCGCAGGAACGTCGTGTGGATCGAGTGGACCGGGCGCTCCTCGCCCGCGGTGCGGCCCGCGGCGATGACCGACTGGGCGACGAGCTGACCGCCGTAGATGTGCGGCAGGTGCACGGTGTCGGTGCGTCCGAGCCAGGTCGTCGCCGACTCCCGGCGGAGGTCGAGCAGGTCGACGAGCCCCCCGACGCGCTGCGTCACGACGCACCCTCCGTGCGGGCGGAGCGACGGGGCGGGCGCGGGAAGAAGCCGCTCGTGCGCTCGATGTAGTCGTCGTAGGCGGCTCCCCGCTTGCGGCGCATGCCCTTCTCGAGAAGGGCCTTGCCGCTGTAGCTGACGAGCAGCGTGGTCATGACGATCGGTGAGACGACGGTGAGCAGGCCCACGGGGCTGCCGAGTGCGAGGAGGAAGAGGCCGACCCAGATGCAGGCGTCGCCGAAGTAGTTGGGGTGGCGCGTCCAGGCCCAGAGGCCGCGGTCCATGATGCGACCCTCGTTGGCGGGGTCGGCCTTGAAGCGAGTCAGCTGCTGGTCGCCAACGGCCTCGAAGACGAACCCGACGAGCCACACGGCGATCCCGACGCCGCCGAGGAGGCCGAGCGGTGCCGACTCGTACATCGCGACCTGCACGGGCAGCGACACGACGACGACGAGCAGGCCCTGGAGGCCGTAGACCTTGCGTACGAGGTAGCCGACCAGCGACCCCGTCTGGTGGCGCATGAGTGCCGTGTAGCGCGGGTCCTCGCCGTGGCCGCGGTTGCGGCGACCGATGTGGAGCCCGAGCCGCAGACCCCAGACCGCCGTGAGCACGAGCACGACGAGCCGTCGCGTCGAGTCACCCACGGAGCCGGCCGAGGCCAGGTAGGAGACGACGGCGACGACGACGAAGGCCGGACCCCAGAAGATGTCGATGAGCGAGTGGTTCTTCGCCCGGATCGAGACCCCCATGACGACGGCCATGAGCGCCGCGACGGCGATGATGCTGAGGAGGATGTTGAGGCCCACTGCAGCCCAAGGGAACTCGGTCATGAAACGGCCTCCGATGCCAGGTTCTGGAAGGCCGCCTGGGCCTCGGTGAAGGTGTGCAAGGGGCCGGCCGCGCTCTCGGCCAGCAGGTTCGCGAGGGCCTGGGGGGCGAGGTCGCCGCCGGGCAGGTGCACGGTGCCCAGCTCCACGCTCTGTGCGAGACGCAGGACGCCTCCGCCGGTGACGATGACCTGCCCGTTGACGGTCGAGGTCGGGTCGACGAGCGCGCCGACGACTGGGGCGACCGCGTCGGCCGTCATGCGGGCGGCGTGACGGGGGTCCATGCCCGCGTCGGTCATCTGGGTCGTCGCGTAGGGGAGGAGGGTGTTGCACAGGACGTCGCGGCGAGCGCCCTCGACGGCAGCCGTGCGGGCCAGGGCGATGACGGCGCCCTTGCTCGCGGCATACGCCGACACGGTGGGCTCACCGTGCAGCCCGGCGGTCGAGGCGACCACGACGATGCGGCCATGACCCGCCTCCCGCATGACGCGCGAGGCGGCGGCGACGACGAGGGCGGTGCCGATGACGTTGACGGCGAGCACCCCGCGGAGGTTCTCGGGGGTGGTCTTGTGGAGCATCTGTGGAGAGCTGATGGCAGCGCTCGTGACGCAGATGTCGAGATGCCCGAAGTTCTCGAGCGCCGAGGCGACGACCGCCTCCGAGGTGAGCGGGTCGGCGACGTCGCCGTGGTCGGCCACGGCGCGCCCACCGGAGGCGCGGATCTGCTCGACGACGTGGTCCGCCGGCCCGCGACCGTCGGCGTCGACCTCACGGTTGCGGTTGTTGACGACGACGGCGGCCCCGAGGTGCGCGAGGTGGAGGGCAAAGGCGCGACCCAGCCCCTTGCCGCCGCCGGTGACGACGGCGACCCGACCCTCGAGAGGCCGTGCCGGCGCGGGCTCGCCGGTGCTCTCGGGGCCGGGCGAGGTCGTCATGCCGTCACCCGCTCGACGAGGACGGCCACGCCGAGCCCTGCTGCGCCACTGACGGCGGCGACGCCGTAGCGCCCGCCCCGGCGCTCGAGCTCCTCGACGCAGCTGCCGACGAGGATCGCCCCCGTGGCGCCGAAGGCGTGGCCCATCGCCATGGTGCCCCCGTTGGGGTTCATGCGATCGGGCCCGGCACCGAGGTCGCGCCGGAAGCGGAGGCAGAGGGCCGAGAAGGCCTCGGCGAACTCGAAGACGTCGATGTCGTCGGGAGAGAGGCCTGCCCGCGCGATGACCTGCTCGACAGCGCTCTGGCCGGCGGTGAGCATGACGACCGGGTTGACGGCGGTCGAGGCGGCGCCGACGATGCGGGCCCGGGGCGTGAGGCCCGCAGCCTCGGCCGCCTCCGGCGAGCCGATGAGCAGCAGTGCCGCCGCGTCGGCGACCTGCGGGGACGTGCCGATCGTGTGGAGGTGGTCGATGTGGTCGATCCCCTTCCAGACGCCGAGGGCGATCTCGTCCTGCCCGGCCGCCCCCGCCTCGGCGAAGGCGGGCGAGAGGGCGGCGAGCGACTCCAGGGTCGTGCTGGGTCGGACGAGCTCGTCATGGTCGAGACCACCGCGCTCGGCGGTCGCCGGCAGGGGCACGACCGATCGCTCGAAGGCGCCGGCACTCCATGCGGCGGCGGCCTTGAGCTGCGTCTCGAGGCCGTACGCGTCGAGCTCCTCTCGGGAGAAGCCCTCCACCGTGGCGTTGAGGTCAGCGGAGATGCCCATGAGGACGGCGCCGATGCGGCGAGTGGTGGGCGGGTCGCAGTAGAGCGGCCCCCGGTCGGCGAACATGGGCACCCGCGACACGCTCTCGACCCCGCCGGCCACGGCGAGGCGCAGGTCGCCGGCCCGGACGCGAGCTGCCGTCTGGCCGACGGCATCGACCCCCGACGCGCAGAAGCGGTTGATCGTCGCCCCCGGAACGTCGTCACCCCAGCCGGCGAGCAGCGCGGCGGTGCGGGCGATGTCGGCCCCCTGCTCGTCGACCTGGGTGGCGCAGCCGAGCGTGATGTCGTCGACCGTGTCGGGTCGCAGCCCGGTGCGCTCGACGAGGGCCTGCTGGAGGTGCACGACAAGGTCGACGGCGGTGTGGCCGTGCAGCGAGCCCTTCGCCGTGCCCTTGCCTCGCGGGGTCCGCACGTAGTCGAGCACGAGCGCGTCGGTCATGTTGTCCTCTTCACGGATCGGGGGATACTCTGCTAGTTGTAGTACGTAGCGCCGGGCGTTGACAAGCCCGACGGCATACGTTGACGACGAAGTGACGACGAAGTGACGACGACGTGGCCACACGTGTGGCTGCGGAGTGGCGATGGAGCCACGAAGGAGACGGCGATGGCGGACGAGATGGGTGTCTGGGTGCTCGGTGGCTACCAGAGCGACTTCGCGCGCAACCTCACGCGCGAGGGGCTCGACTACGCCGACCTCACCCGTGAGGTGGTCGACGGCACGCTCGAGGCGTCCGGCGTCGACGGCCGCGGCATCGGGGTCGTGCACGTCGGGAACGCCTTCGGTCAGCTCTTTGCGGGCCAGGGCCAGCTCGGCGCGATGCCCGCGACCGTGCGCGAGGACCTCTGGGGCGTGCCCGCCTCGCGTCACGAGGCTGCCTGCGCCAGCGGGGGCATCGCGATCCTCTCGGCGATGGCCGACCTGCGCGCGGGCAACTACGACAGCGCACTCGTCGTCGGTCTCGAGCTCGAGAAGACGGTCTCCGGAGACCAGGCCGCGGGGCACCTCGGCGCCGCTGCGTGGGTCGGGCACGAGGGCGAGAGCGCGACCTTCATGTGGCCGCACATGTTCAGCAACGTCGCCGACGTCTACGACGCGCGCTACGGGCTCGACGAGTCGCACCTGCGCGCCATCGCGTCGCTCAACCTGGGCAACGCCCGTCGCAACCCGAACGCCCAGACCCGCGGCTGGTCGGTGCCCGACCTCACCGGCGACGCAGGCTCGGACGACGCCACCAACCCGGTCGTCGAAGGACGGGTGCGGCGCTTCGACTGCAGCCAGGTGACCGACGGCGGCGCGGGGGTCGTGCTCGTCTCTGACGCCTGGCGCCGCGCCCACCCCGAGGTGTCGGCGACGCCACTGGCCCGGGTGCTCGGCTGGGGCCATCGCACTGTCGGGCTCGGCCTGCAGCAGAAGCTCGCGCGCGATGCCGACGACCCGTACGTCCTGCCGCACGTGCGCCAGACCGTCCTCGATGCCTTTGCTCGAGCCCAGGTCGGCCTCGACGACCTCGACGGGCTCGAGACGCACGACTGCTTCACGCCGAGCGAGTACCTCGCGATCGACCACATCGGCCTCACCGGGCCGGGGGAGTCGTGGAAGGCGATCGAGAACGGCGAGATCGAGATGGGCGGCCGCCTGCCGATCAACCCCAGCGGCGGGCTCATCGGCGGCGGTCACCCCGTCGGTGCGAGCGGGGTGCGCATGCTGCTCGACGCGACCAAGCAGGTGAGCGGCACGGCGGGCGACTACCAGGTCGAGGGCGCGCGCACCTTCGCCACCCTCAACTTCGGTGGCAGCACCGCCACCACCGTCAGCTTCGTCGTCGGCTCAGCAGCCTGACGCCGCAAGCCGACCCACCGAGAACCACCCAGACCACCTGAGACCCACCCGAGACGAAGGAAGCCCGCGCATGGATGTCGAAGTCGTCGGTCGTCTGCTCTCCACCCTGCCCGCAGACGACGACCACCCATATCGCACGGGACCCTGGCGCCCGCAGACGACGGAGTGGAAGGCCGACGACCTCGAGGTCGTCGAGGGCGAGGTCCCGACCGACCTCGACGGTGTCTACCTGCGCAACACCGAGAACCCGGTGCACCCGTCGATGAAGAACTACCACCCCTTCGACGGCGACGGCATGATCCACGTCGTCGGTTTCCGCGATGGAAAAGCCTTCTACCGCAACCGTTTCGTGCGCACCGACGGTCTGGCCGCGGAGCAGGAGGCCGGGCACGCGCTCTGGGCGGGCCTCGCCGAGTCACCGTCGCTGTCGTTGCGTGAGGACGGCTGGGGTGCACGCCGGCGCATGAAGGACGCCTCGAGCACCGACGTCATCGTGCACCGCGGCACGGCCCTGACGAGCTTCTACCAGTGTGGCGACCTCTACCGTCTCGACCCGATGTCGGCCGAGACCCTGGGCAAGGAGACGTGGAACGGCAAGTTCCCCTTCGAGTGGGGCGTCTCCGCCCACCCGAAGGTCGACGACCGTACCGGCGAGATGCTGTTCTTCAACTACAGCAAGGAGGCGCCGTACATGCACTACGGCGTCGTCGACGAGAGCAACGAGCTCGCCCACTACATCGACGTCCCGCTGCCCGGCCCGCGACTGCCGCACGACATGGCCTTCACGGAGAACTACGCGATCCTCAACGACTGCCCCCTCTTCTGGGAGCCCGAGCTGCTCGCGAAGGGTGCTCACGTAGCGCGCTTCCACCCCGACCTGCCCACCCGCTTCGCTGTCATCCCCCGTCGGGGGCAGACCTCCGACATCCGGTGGTTCGAGGCCGAGTCGACGTACGTCCTGCACTTCGTCAACGCCTACGAGGAGGGTGACGAGATCGTGCTCGACGGCTTCTTCCAGGGCGATCCCGAGCCCGCCGACAACGGCATGGGCAACAAGTGGGAGCGGGCCTTCCGCTTCCTCGCCCTCGACCGCATGCAGGCTCGCCTGCACCGGTGGCGGCTCAACCTCTCGACGGGCCTCGTCAAGGAGGAGCCGCTGAGCGAGAGCATCACCGAGTTCGGCATGATCAACGGCGCAGTCGCCGGCACGAAGCACCGGTATGCCTATGCCGCCTCGGGCAAGCCGCACTGGTTCCTCTTCGACGGGCTCGTCAAGCACGACGTGCTCACCGGTTCGGAGGAGCGCTTCTCCTTCGGTGACGGCGTGTACGGCAGCGAGACCGCGATGGCGCCGCGGGTCGGCGGCACCGCCGAGGACGACGGCTACCTCGTCACCCTCACGACCGACATGACCGCCGACGCGTCGTATGCCGTGGTCTTCGACGCCGCTCGCGTGGCCGACGGGCCGGTGTGCAGGCTCAAGCTGCCCGAGCGCATCTCGAGCGGCACGCACTCGACGTGGGCGCCGGGCTCCGAGCTGCGACGGTGGCAGCAGACGGACACCGCTGCCGAGGCCGTCGGTCTCTGACGGCACACGGCCTCACGACGATGGACGACACCGCGCCGCCCCACCTCACCCAGCCCACGCGCCTGCCCGCCGGCGGGCCGAACGCGATCGGCCACATGCTCGGCCTGCTCGGGGACGAGTGGACCCTCCTCATCCTCCAGCAGGCCCTCCAGGGGGTGACCCGCTACGGCCAGCTCAAGGAAGCGCTGCCGATCTCGAACTCGGTGCTCACGGCTCGGCTGCGCAGTCTGAGCGAGGCCCAGCTGCTCGAACGCCATGTCTACCAGTCGAATCCGGAGCGGGCCGAGTACCTCACCACCCCCCGGAGCCGCTCGCTGTGGCCGGTCATGCTCGCGATCTGGGAGTGGGAAAGGCAGTGGGTGCCCGAGCACCCGGCACCCCTGCCGGCGATGCACCACAGCGTGTGCGGGCACGACTTCGCGCCCGTCGTCGTGTGCCGCGCGTGCGGCAAGCCGTTCGAGCCCCGCGAGGTCGTCGCGGAGTGGGGGCCGAGCGGCTCGTGGGCGCGGTCGGTGCCCCAGGCGACGACGCGGCGCCGGTGGGAGCCAGAGGCGGGGCACCACTACCCGGGCCTCTTCCCCGAGACGATGGCGATCTTCGGCAACCGCTGGTCATCGGCCCTCATGGGTGCCGCCTTCCGCGGCGTCACCCGGTTCACCGACTTCGAGTCGAACCTCGGGGCACCCCCCACGCTCGTCGCCGACCGGCTCCGCTCGTTCTGCGCGATCGGTGTGCTCGAGCCCCGGGCCAACCCGGACCGCCCCGACTGGGCGGAGTACGGTCTCACGCCCAAGGGGCGCGCCTTCTACCCCGTCATCGCGGCCTCGATCGCCTGGGCCGAGCACTGGTTCGTCTCCCCGGAGGGACCAGCCGTCATCCAGCACCACCGCACGTGCGGTGAGGAGCTGACCGCGATCTTCACCTGCGACCAGTGCGAGCGCCCGCTGGCGGGCAACGACGTCACCGTGGTCCCGGCCGACGATGCCCGGGACCGTCACGAAGGAGAGGCATGACCGCACCGACGACCATCGCCGACATCATCCGCACCACGAGCACAGAGCACCCCGACTCCCCGGCCGTCGTCGGCGAAGGTCGGTCGGTGACACACGGCGAGCTGGGCCGGCGGTCCGACGCGTTCGCGTCGGGGCTGGTCGCGTGGGGCCTGCGCCCCGGTGACCGCGTCGCCTACCTCGCGCGCAACGCGACGGAGTACTGGGAGCTCTTCTTCGCAGCCGCCAAGGCCGGTGTCGCCGTCGTGCCGCTCAACTTCCGCCTGTCAGGCGCGGAGGTGGACTACGTCCTCGGCGACTGCGAGCCTGCCGTCCTCATCGCCGAGGAGCACCTCACCCCTCTCGTGCCCAGCACGTATGCCGGTCACCGCCTCGTCTTCTCGCAGACCGGTGAGCCGGCGACCCCGCCGGCGGGCTGGTCGGGCTACGAGGAGTGGCTCGCCGAGCAGCCTCCGGTCGACCCCCGGCGCGACCTCGGCGGAGACGCGCTCTGCTCGATCATGTACTCCTCCGGCACGACCGGACGGCCGAAGGGCGTCACGACGACGGTCGCCGGGATGCTCTGGGCCGTCAGCGCCTTCAGCTCCCAGTTCGTCGTCAGTGCGAGCTCGGTCAGCCTCGTGCCGACGCCGTACTACCACATCGCCGCTGGCGGCTGGTCACTCATCGCCCTGTCGGCCGGCGGCCGCATCGTGCAGTTCACCGAGGTGACGCCGGCCAACATGCTCGGCCTGCTCGTCGGTCACCGCGCCACGCACGTCATCATGGTGCCGACCGTCATGCAGCTGTTCATCACGAGCCCCGAGGCGTCGTCGGCCGACTACTCGAGTGTCGAGTACGTCGTCTACGGCGGCTCGCCCATCTCCGAGACGGTCATGGTGGGCGCCAAGGAGGTCTTCGGGGCCAAGCTCGCCCAGAGCTACGGGCTCACCGAGACGATCGGCGTGACGACGATCCTGCGCGACGAGGACCATGTCACGGGCCCGGGCAGCAAGCTGCGTTCGGCCGGGCGAGCCGTGCCCGGCGTCGAGGTGGCTGTCTTCGATCCCGCGACCGGATCCCCTTGTGCCACGGGCGAGGTCGGTGAGATCGTCACCCGCGGTCCGGGCGTGACCCAGGGCTACTGGCGCCTGCCCGAGGCGACGGAGTCGTCGTTCTGGCCGGGCGGCTGGTTCCGCACCGGGGACGCAGGCTTCCTCGACGAGGAGGGCTATGTCTTCCTCAAGGACCGCATCAAGGACCTCGTCATGTCGGGCGGAGAGAACATCTACCCCGCCGAGGTCGAGAACGTCGTCATGGCCCACCCCGACGTGCAGGAGGTGGCCGTCATCGGCGTCCCCTCCGAGCGCTGGGGGGAGTCGCCCATCGCCGTCGTCGCGCCCCGGGCCGGCCACGCCGTTGACCCCGACGCGCTCATCGCCTTCACGAGGGAGCGGCTCGCCCACTACAAGTGCCCCACGGCCGTCGAGATCGTCGACGCGCTGCCCCGCAACCCCTCCGGCAAGGTGCTGAAGCGCGAGCTGCGGGCTCCCTACTGGGCCGGTCACGACAGGAGCATCGGATGAACCCCACCCCCGCGCAGCGTGCGATCCTCAGGCAGGTCGTCATCGGCTCGCCGGACCTCGACGCCACGACCCGACAGCTGCGCGAATCACTCGGTGTGGCAAGGGGTTTCGCCGACCCGTTGCTGGAGGAGATCGGGATGGCCGACGAGACCATCCGCGTCGGCCCCGAGGCGCACCTCGAGGTCGTGGCGCCGCTCCGCGACGACGTGTCGCTCGCGGCGTGGCTGCGCAAGGGCGACGGTGGCGGAGGTTACGCCCTGTCGATCCAGGTGCCGGACCTCACGCCCCACCTCGCCGCGGCGGTGCAGGCGGGCGTCCGCGTCGTCGCCGACCTCGAGGCCTACGGGCACCGCATCGTGCAGCTGCACCCGGGCGACATGGGCCTGCTCGTCGAGCTCGACGAGATCGCCGACCCGGGAGTCTGGTTCTGGGACGACGTCGAGGCGGAGACCGCAGCCGCGCCGCGCATCGACGACGTGCTCGGCGTCGAGATCGCCTCGCCCGACCCGCGCGCGCAGGCAGCCCTGTGGGCGTCGGTCCTCGGCGCCGAGGTGGACCTCTCGGCCCCTGAGCCGCGGATCGCGCTGGGGCGTAGAGGGATCCGGTTCGTCGACGGGCAGCGCAAGATGCTTTCGGCCGTCGACCTCGCGGCGGTCGACCCCGACGAGCACGCCGGAGCGGCCGTCGAGGTCGACGGTGTGCTGCTGCGCCTGCTCGACCCTTCGGCCGCCCCGGCGACAGCGTCAGCAACCGCTCAGCGCGGGTTCGCGTAGGCCTCGCGCAGCCGCGTCTTGAGAAGCTTGCCGCTCGCGTTGAGCGGCAACGCGTCGACGAAGGCTACCCCCACGGGGCACTTGTAGTGCGCCATCTGCTCGCGCGCCCAGGCGATGAGCGCGTCCTCGTCGAGCCCGCTCCCGGGGGTGCGCACGACCACGGCGAAGGGCGACTCGCCCCACCGCGCTGACGGGATGCCGATGACGGCGGCGTGGGCTACCTCGGGGTGGCCGGTGAGGATGCTCTCGATCTCGGCCGGGAAGACGTTCTCACCGCCGGAGACGATCATGTCCTTGAGCCGGTCGTGCAGGAAGAGGTAGCCGTCGACATCCATCGACCCGCCGTCACCCGTGCGCAGCCACCCGTCGGGCGTGATCGCTGCACTGGTCGCCGCCGGGTTGCGCCAGTAGCGTCGCATGACGTGACCGCCGCCGATGAGCACCTCGCCTCGCTCATTGGGCGGGAGGTCCTCGAGGGTGACCGGGTCGACGACGCGCACCGGCACGTTCGCCATCGGGCGGCCGGCGGAGCGCAGCCGGTGCGCGGTCTCGCGGGTGGGCCGGTGGTCCTCCGGTGACAGCATGGTGACGCCACCGGTCGACTCCGTCAGCCCGTAGCTCTGGAGGAACTTGCAGCCGAAGACCGCTGTGGCGTCGCGGAGCACGGGCTCGGGGATGGGGGAGCTGCCGTAGACCATGTAGCGCAGGGCCGACCAGTCCGCCGTGCGCACCTCGGGCTGCCCGAGGAGGAACTGGATCACGGTGGGCACAGCGACGGCGTGCGTGACGGCATATTCCTGGAGGATGCGGATGAGGTCGGCCGGCCCGCTGGGGTTGAGCAGCAAGAGGGCGGCGCCGTTGACGACGCTGACGAGCGCGAGGCCGAAGCCGGAGACGTGGAAGAAGGGCACGGGCGCGAGCGCGACGCAGTCGGTGTCGAGCTCGAGCAGGTAGTGCATGGCCGCGATCGCCTGGCCGATGTTGGCTCCCGTCAGCTCGATCCCCTTGGGGCGCCCGGTCGTTCCCGAGGTGTAGAACATCAGCGCGGTGTCGTCGGGAGAGCGCCGATGGCCGGGGTCCTCGTCGCACACGCCGTCGAACCAGGCGTCCCAGCCCGTCACCGTGGCCCCAGCCGTATGCCGTCCGCCCTCCTCCGGCGAGAGCGTCACGACCCGCTTGACGCTCGGCACGGCGGCTGCGGCCTCGACGAGCCGCTCCTGCCCGAGGCCCAGCACGACGACCGACGGCTCGCTGTCGCCGAGGATGAACTCCATCTCGGGCACCGACAGCCGGACGTTGAGGGCTGTCGGGATCGCGCCCATCTTCGACCCGCCGAAGAGCACCGCGAGGAACGACGAGGCGTTCTCACCGATGTAGCAGACGCGATCGCCCGCCGTCACGCCGTCGCGCAGCAGGGCCTGCGCGACGCGGCTCGCGTCACGGTCGAGCTCGGCGAAGGTCGTGCGGGCGTCCGCGGTGATGACGGCCGGCAGGTCCGGGGTCGCCGCAGCCCGGAGCCGGGTGATGTCCTCGAGCCGCTCGACGCGGGTGCCGTCGGGGTGCAGGGCGTAGTGCGGGTCGCGGTACTCCGCCGGGGTGGGGGTCATCCACGTGCCGGCGGCCTGTGCTGCTCGCGTCATCGGGAGCTCCTTGCTGCTGCTGGGGGTCGGGTCAGAGGTGGAACGGTGCGAAGACGGGCGGCTCGAAGATGCCGGGAGGCGCCGCGACGACCGCGTCGATGGCGCGCAGCGCCGGTCCGGCGGTGACGAACTGCCCTGCGGTGGTTCGGCTTCCGGGCTCGTTCGGCTCCACGAGGTTGAGCGTGACGACCATCTCGGGCTTGCCGTGGAGGTGGACCGTCCAGTGGTCGCGGCCGGCGTACTCCGGCCGGTCGGGCTCCATCGTCCAGATGATCGCCAGGGTGAGGAACGGCCGCCCGTCGACCATGGCGTGCCAGCGCCACTCCGTCGTCGCGACGGTCCCCTGCGCGATGGAGCCGGCGGCCACCTCCAGGTCGCGGAGGGCGGGCACGACGCGGTGGTCGGGCACGACCTCGTCGTACGTGATGCCCATCCGCTCGCACATGAAGGCGATGGTCTCGAGGTAGAGGGCGGCATACAGCGTCGGCAGCGGGCCGTCACCGGTCAGGGTGGCCGGGTCACTGCCCATGCCCATGACGGTGAAGGCGAAGTCGGGGTCGGGCATCGCGCGGGCGTCGAGCACCTCGTCGATCGTGATGCGGTCGAGCGTGACGCTCGCGCCGGTGAGCCCGAGCGCGAGCCGCTCGCCGATGATGCCGGGGCTCACGCCGACGCCGAAGAGGGTGCTGCGGCCCTCCTCGCACGCGTCGAGGAAGAGCCGCTCACGCGCGCGGCCGTGGGCGCGCGGGAAGTGCTGGCCCGAGGTCGTGATGACGTTGGCCCCTGACCGCAACAGGCGCAGCAGGTCGTCGTCGTGGGTCTCGTAGGGCAGCTGGAGACGGGGGGCGTGCAGCACGACGTCGGGGCGCGCGTCGATGACGGCCTCGATGTCGGTCGTCGCGAGCACTCCTGTCGCCTCGCGGCGGGCGATGTCGCCGGCGTCGCGCCCCGCCTTTCTCTCGCTGTAGACGTGCAGCGCGACGAGCTCGAGGTCGTCACGGTCGATGACGCCGCGCAGCAGCGTCTTGCCGACGGCGCCGGTCGCCCACTGGGCCACACGGGTATGCCGTCCGCTCGGGTGTGCGCTCATCCCTTCGTCCTCAGCTCGGTGGCGTGGAGCAGCTTGCCGAGGCCGCGCTCGTAGCGAATCGGGTCTCGTGCCAGTCGTGCTCGCGCATCGACGGCCATCGGGTCGGTGTCGCACACCCACTCGCCGCGGCTCATGGCCCGCAGGCCGGCGACGGCGATGTCGCGAGGATCCTCCTTGCGGCCCTGCACGTGGGCGGCCATGCGGGTGTCCACGGAGCCGACGATGAGCGATGTGACGGTGATGGCGAGGGGCTCGAGCTCGGCCCGGGCAATGCCGCCGAGGTAGAGGGCGGCGACCTTGGCGGGGGAGTAGCCGCCCATGAACGCAGTCGGCGCGATCGCGGCGACGGAGAGGACGTTGACGATCGACCCGCCGCCGTTCGCGGCGAGCACCGGCGCGA
Source organism: Humibacillus xanthopallidus (assembly GCF_006716675.1). Taxonomy (GTDB): domain Bacteria; phylum Actinomycetota; class Actinomycetes; order Actinomycetales; family Dermatophilaceae; genus Humibacillus; species Humibacillus xanthopallidus_B. The sequence goes on from NZ_VFPM01000002.1 coordinate 721,522, forward strand.
AGGCCCGGGTGAGGTGCAGGGGCGCGAAGTAGTTGACCTCCATCTCGCGGCGGGCCGCCTCGGGGTCGTCGGCCAGGACGAGCCGGTTGCCGGTGAAGAGGCCGGCGTTGTTGACGAGGATCGTGGTGTCGGCACACGTCTCGGCCGCCGCCGCGACGTCCCGGGGGTCGGTCACCTCGAGCCGGATGACCGTGGCGCCGGTGGCCGCGAGCTCGGGGGTGACGTCGTCGGGGTCCCGCACCCCGGCATGCACCGTCGTCGCGCCCTGGGCGAGGGCCTCCTGCACGAAGGCCAGCCCGATGCCACGGTTGGCCCCGGTCACGACGACCCGGGCGCCCTCGACGGGCGTGCCGCGCCCGGCGGTCATGCCGGCACCTCGGCGGACCGCTCGGCGGACCGCTCGGCCGGCTGTTCGGCCGGCTGTTCGGCCGCCTGCTCGGCCGCCTGCTCGGTGTAGACGACGTCGTGGGGGAACTTCTCGCTGCGGCGCAGCCGGGCGGCGTCGTCGACGAGCATGCCGTAGACCCACGTCTCGGACCGGTCCATGTCGTGGTTCCAGTCCCAGCGCAGCGCGCGGTGGCGGATGCCCCACCGGCCGTCGCGCAGCTCGAGGTCGTCGACCATGCGGGCGCTGGTCAGGGTGTCGCCGACGATGCCGTCGGGTCGGCGCACGCGGGCGAAGGCGAGGACGTAGGACTCCGCCCGGGCGTGCCCCGAATCCAGGTCCTCCGCGAGCGCCACGTCGACGAGGACGTTGGTCAGCGCATGGGTCGTGAGGGCCTTGGGGTGGGTCAGCGTGCCCCCGATCGAGGCGAGGTAGTCGGAGGCCGGCCCGTCGAAGACCCCGCCGTGGTCCTCGGTCGCCCCGGGCAGGTAGCAGGCCGCCGCGCCCTCGACATCGCCCCGGTCGACGGCCCGCAGGTATCTCGCGAGCAGGTCGTGGACGTCCTGTTTGGCGAGCAGCTCGGCCACCCTGCGAGGCAAGGCTGCGGATGACGAATTCGATTGCGGTGCAGGGGCGCTGGGGTCGGCTTGGGGGTGGGTCACCTGGGGCTCCTTCGATCCGGTGAGGCAGGGCGGAGAGGGTTGACGGACTCGCTCCGCTTGCTGTAGTAATCCCTATCACACTGTTAATTGAAGTGTCACGAGGAACGAGGCACCGTGAGCGCAACGACGCGCAGCACCGACCCGCCCGAGGGCCCCGGCACGACCGGGGCGCCGGCACCCACCCGGCCCGCGCCGGCCGGCGACCGAGCCCTGAGGCTTCGCGACGTCACCATCACGTTCGGGGGCGTCACGGCCCTCGACGGGGTGAGCTTCGAGGTGCACCCGGGCCGCATCTGCGGGCTCATCGGCCCCAACGGTGCGGGCAAGACGACGCTCTTCAACTGCATCACCCGCATCTACGTGCCCTCGTCGGGTCAGATCCTCTGGGGTGACACCGACCTGCTGCGGCTGCGGCCGCACGCCCTCGCCGGGGCCGGCATCGCCCGCACCTTCCAGAACCTCGCCCTCTTCGGGGCGATGAGCGTCTTCGACAACGCGATGGTCGGCGGCACGTCGGTCTCCCGAGTCGGCCTGACGAGCGGCGCCCTCGGGTGGCCGCCCGCCCGTCGGCGGCAGCAGGCCCTGCGCGACCGCGCCTGGCACCTGCTCGACCGGCTCGACCTGCTCGACGTCGCCGAGCGCCCTGCGGCAGGCCTGCCCTTCGGCACGTTGAAGCGCGTCGAGCTCGCTCGGGCACTCATGTCGCAGCCGGCCCTGCTGCTCCTCGACGAGCCGGCCGGCGGCCTCACCCACAGCGAGGTCAAGGATCTCGGGTCGCTCATCACGAGCCTGCGCGACGAGCTCGGCTTCGCGGCCCTGCTCGTCGAGCACCACATGGGACTCGTCCTCGGCATCAGCGACCACGTCGTCGCGCTCGACTTCGGCCGCACCATCTTCGAGGGCTCGCCGTCGGCGGTGCGCGACAACCCCGATGTCGTCCGGGCCTACCTCGGGCGGGCGGCATGAGCCTGCTCTCCCTGACCGGCGTCACCGCCGGCTACGGCCCCAGCGAGGTGCTTCACGCATCACGCTCGACGTGGACCCCGGCGAGGTCGTCGTCATGCTCGGTGCCAACGGTGCCGGCAAGACGACGACGATGCAGGCGATCGCCGGGCTGATGTCGTGGCGCGGCAGCATCGAGCTCGACGGACGGCCGCTGCCCCGTCGGCCCGAGCAGGTCGTGCGCAGCGGGGTCAGCCTCGTCCCGCAGGGCCGGGGCACGCTGGGGGCCCTGACGGTGCTCGAGAACCTTCGGGTCGGCGCGGCTGTGCGCACCGACGCCGCCGGCGTCAGCGCCGACATCGACCGGTGGTGCGAGGTCTTCCCGGTGCTCGGCCGCCGCTCGCGCCAGACCGCGGGCACGCTCTCCGGCGGCGAGCAGCAGATGCTCGCCGTCGCCCGCGCGCTCATGAGCCGCCCCCGGCTGCTGCTCTGCGACGAGCCGAGCCTCGGGCTCGCGCCGATCGTCGTGCAGGAGCTCTTCGCGACCCTCGCGCGCATCAACGAGACCGACGGCACGGCGATGCTCATCGTCGAGCAGAACGCCGAGCTCGCCATGGACCTCGCCAGCACCGTCTACCTCCTCGACGTCGGCACCATCGCGGCGTCGGGCACCCCCGCCGACTTCCGCGCCGACGACGCCGTGCGCACGGCCTACCTCGGCTACTAGGAGCCCTCATGGACCTCTTCCTCGAACGCCTCATCTCGGGCCTCACGAACGGCTCGATCTACGCGCTGCTCGCGCTCGCGCTCGTCGTCGTGTTCCGCGGCACGGGCACGCTGAACTTCGCCCAGGGCGAGCTGGCCCTCTTCACGACCTTCGTCGCGTGGTGGCTGACGACGCAGTCGCTGCCCATCTGGTTCGCGATCGCAGCGGCCCTCGGCGTCGGCTTCATCATGGGCGCCCTCATCGAGCGGCTCCTCATCAGGCCGGTCGCCAAGCGCAACGACATGGCGGTGCTCATCGTGGCACTGGGGCTCTTCACCGGGCTCAACTCGCTCGCCGGCCTCCTCTGGGGCAGCGAGACGAAGATCATGCCGAGCCCCTTCCCCAACGGCGAGAGCGACTTCATCTCCATCGGTGGCGCGCGCCTCTACGGCGACGCGCTCGGGGTGTGGGGCGCCCTCATCGGGCTCATGGGCCTCATGACGCTGCTCTTCCGCTTCACCAAGGTCGGGCTGCACATGCGCGCGGTGGCCGACAACGCGACCTCGGCGACCCTCGCGGGCGTCCGCACCAGCCGGATCCTCGCCATCGGCTGGGGGCTGTCGGGAGCCATCGGCGCCCTGGCCGGCGTGCTCGTGACACCGCTCGCGCCGCAGCAGCTCAGCCTCACGACGATGTTCTCCATCTTCATCGCCGCGTCGGCGGCAGCCCTCTTCGGCGGGCTCGACAGCCTCGTCGGCGCGGTCGTCGGGGGCCTGGTCATCGGCGTGCTCGAGGCGATGCTCACCGGCTACGTGTCGGTCATCGGCGGCTCGCTCCAGCAGACGTCGGCGCTGCTCATCATCGTCGTCATCCTCTTCGCCAAGCCCACCGGCCTCTTCGGCACGACCAAGCTCGTGAGGGTGTGATGGGCGTGCAGGATCCCACCGTCGTCGACGACACCCCTCGCGTCACCGCACCCGGGGGTATGCCGTCCGGCCCGGTCCCCGCCCCCGTTTCGCCCGGCGGGGGTGGCCTGACGGGCCGGGGCCCCCTCACGATCATCGAGGGGTCGCGGCGCCACTGGGCGCTGCGCGCGCTCGGCGTCGTGGCGGTGGTCGCGGTGCTGCTGCTCGCCTCGCAGGCGCAGGCCTTCCGGGTCGGGCAGTTCACCAACGTCTTCATCATCGCGATCGCCATCGTCGGCCTCAACCTCGTCACCGGCCACACCGGGCTGCTGTCGATCGGCCACTCGGCGTTCTTCGGGCTCGGCGCCTACACGACGGGCGTCCTCGTCGCGCGCTACGACGCTGCGCCGATGACGACGATCCCCGTCGCGGTGGTCCTCAGCTTCGTGCTGGGCCTGCTCGTGGGACTGCCCTCGCTGCGCATCAAGGGCCTCTACCTCGCCCTCGTCACCCTCACGGTCGGCGTGTCCTTCCCCGAGATCATCCGGCGGGCCGAGGAGCTCACCGGCGGAGCAGCAGGTCTCGTCGTGCGCTCGGCCTCGCTCGCGCCGCCGGCCTGGACCGGGCTCGGCCGGGCCCAGCGCGGCATCTGGATGTTCTGGGTGTCGGCGGCCGTCCTCCTCCTCGTCATGTGGCTGAGCCGGAACCTCGTTCGGAGCCGCTTCGGGCTCGGCATGCGTTCGACCCGCGACCACGAGATCGCCGCCGCCGCAAGCGGGGTGCGGGTCGCGCGCACCAAGATCCTCGCCTTCGGCGTCTCGGGCGCCATCACCGGGCTCGCCGGCTCGCTCTTCACGATGTACATCGGGGCGCTGTCACCCGACGGGTCCTTCACCCTGCTCAAGTCGATCGAGCTGGTGACCGGACTCGTCCTCGGTGGCATCGCGACCCAGCTCGGCCCCGTCGTCGGGGCGGTCGCCGTCGTCTTCCTGCCCCAGCTCACCGGGGCGTTCAGCACGGGCCCGCTCTCCGGCGTCGTCTTCGGTGTCGTGCTCATCGCCATCGTCTTCGTCATGCCCGAGGGGATCGTCGGTCGGATCGGGCTCTGGGTGCGCCGTCGCGTCGCAGTCGTGCCCGCGGACCGTCCCGGGCTCGCGGCCGACACCACCGCCGCACCTCCTCCTGCACCTCCACCACACAGCAACACACACAACAGATGGGAAGACCAATGAAGCGATTCCTGCGCGTCGTCTCCGCAGCCGCGCTGCCTGCCCTGGTGCTCGGGGCCTGCGGGTCGGGCTCCGGCACCGACACCGGCAGCACCGAGGCGGGGTCGACCGGCGGTGCGGCCAGCGCGGCCGCCTCGGTCGTCAACGCGGACAACTGTGCCGACCCGGAGGGTGTCAAGGCGCCCATCACAGGCACGCTCAAGGTCGGCTGGTCGGCCCCCACGTCGGGTCCGCTCGCCGATGCGGTCGGCAACGTCATCGAGGGCATGAGGGCCCGCTTCGCCGTCGAGAACGCGAAGGGCGGCATCGGCGGTGTCAGGCTCGAGGTCGTCGTCAAGGACGACGCCTTCAACCCCGAGCGGGCCAAGACCAACGTCGGTGAGCTCATCCAGAAGGAGGGCGTGCACGTCCTCGAGACCTTCGGCTCGGGCCAGGTCGACGCGATCGCCGACGACCAGAACGACGCGTGCGTGCCGCTGCTCTTCGCGCAGGCCAGCGTGCCGGCCTACCGCGACATCGCGAAGTTCCCGTGGACCACCGAGTACCTCCCGTCAGCCGACGTGGAGATGGGCGTCGTCGTCGAGGGCCTCAAGAAGAAGTACCCCAACGGCGCCAAGATCGCCCTCGCCGCGAACCAGACCGAGTCGGGCCAGGGCATCGCCAACGGCCTCAAGAAGGCGATCGAGGGCACGAACTTCACGATCGCCGCCGAGGCGCCGCTGACCGACCCGCGCACGGCCGCCTCCTCGCTCAAGTCGTCGGGAGCCGAGATCCTCGTCAACGCCGGCGTCACGACCGACTGCCTCGCCCTCACCCAGGCCATCGGCCGCGTCGGCTGGAAGCCCGACACCGTCATCCAGCCCTCCAACTGCGCCGACGGGGCGACGCTCTACGCCCCGGCCGGCGATGCCGCCGACGGGCAGCAGATCCTGCGCTGGCTCAAGGACCCGGCCAACGCCGCGTTCGCCGACGACGCCGCCGTCAAGGAGTACCTCCAGCAGTCGGCGGCGAACGGCGCGGACTCCCCGACGAACAGCTACACGGTCAACGGCTGGGCGATCGCCGACCTCATGGTCGACGACTTCACCCGAGCGGCGAAGCTCGAGGGCGGGCTCTCGCGCCTGACGATCATGCAGGCGGCCCGCACGCAGGACTACCAGCCCCCGATGTTCATCGACGGCATCTCCTTCACGATGAGCCCCACCCAGGCCTATGGCGTGCTCGCCTTCCAGCCGTTCACGTGGAAGGCGGCGGACAAGGCCTTCGCCGTGGGTGGTGACGTCATCGACATCTCGTCTCAGTACGACAAGTAGGACAGGATGCTGAGCGGACGACCGGTGCATGTCGATGAGGAGATGGTGAGCCGATGACGATGGCGCGAGGGCTGCACCCGCAGGCCAGGGTGGCCGACTACCAGGCACGTGGGTGGTGGACCGACGAGACGGTCGACCAGCTCTTCGCGCAGCAGGTGCGCACCCGGGGGGAGGAGCTCGCGGTGGTCGACCCGGCCAACCGCGAGGCCCTCCTCGGGTCGCCACCCAGGCGGCTGACCTGGGCCGAGCTCGACGCGGAGGTCACCCACCTCGCCGCGGCGCTGCTCGACCTGGGCCTGGGGCGCGGCGACGTCATCGGCGTGCAGCTGCCCAACGCCGTAGAGCTCGTCGAGGTCTACCTCGCGGCCTGGAGCATCGGTGTCGTCGTCTCGCCGCTGCCGATGCAGTACCGCGAGCGCGAGGTGCTCGGCATGGGCACCCAGGCCGACTTCGCGGCATACGTCACGCTCGCCCGGTGGGGCGACCGCTCACCCGCTGCCGACGTGCTGGCACTGCGGGACCGGCTGCCGTCGCTGCACCACGTCATTGCTCTCGGCCCCGCGGCCGAGGGCGGTGACCTGGCCGAGGGCGTGCTGACCATCCACCCGGCGTCGGCCGACGACACCGAGCGCGCACGTCTGGAGAGCCACGTCGCGAGCGACCCCAACGACGCGAACGACTGTCTGACGATCTGCTGGACGTCGGGCACCGAGAGCGAGCCCAAGGGGGTGCCGCGCTGCCACCTCGACTGGCTCGCCATCTGCTGGGCCACCGTCGACGCCCCGCGGGTGACGGCTGACGACGTGCTGCTCAACCCCTTCCCGATGGTCAACATGGCGGGCATCAACGGCATGTTCCTCCCGTGGTTGCGCACGGGTTGCGTTCTCGTGCAACACCATCCGTTCGACCTGCCGACCTTCCTCGCGCAGATCGCGACCGAGCGGGTCACCTACACCGTCGCCCCGCCCGCACTGCTCTGGATGCTCCTGCACAACGAGCCGCTCCTCGCGCAGGTCGACCTCAGCAGCCTGACGCGCATCGGGTCGGGCTCGGTGCCGCTCCAGCCGGCGATGGTGCGCGGCTGGCAGGAGAAGCACGGCATCGGCATCATCAACTTCTTCGGCTCCAACGAGGGCGTCGGCCTGCTGTCGAGTCCCGACGACTTCCCCGACCCCGACGAGCGCGCGCAGTTCTTCCCCCGCTACGGCGCGCCGGGCACGACGTGGTCCTCCCGGGTGTCCGAGTGGATCGACGTGCGGCTCGTCGACCTCGTCACCGGCGAGGACATCACCGAGCCCGGTGTCCCGGGCGAGATGCGCCTCAACGGGCCGACGGTCTTCGCCGGCTACCTGCACGGAGAGCGGCTCGCCAGCCCGTTCGACGAGCGAGGCTACCTCCGGTCCGGAGACCTCTTCGAGATCGCCGGCGACCGGGGCCAGTTCCTCCACTACCTCGACCGCGCCAAGGACCTCATCATCCGCGGGGGCATGAACATCGCCCCCGCCGAGATCGAGGGTCTCATCGCCGAGCACCCGGCCGTCGTCGACGTCGCGGTCATCGGTGACCCCGACGAGGTGCTCGGTGAGCGGGTCGCCGCCGTCGTCTCCCTCGCGCCGGGGCAGAGTCTGACGCTCGAGGAGCTGGTCGACTTCATGCGCGGCCAGCACATCGCCTCGTTCAAGCTTCCCGAGCGTCTCGAGGTGCGCGACGACCTGCCGCGCAACCCTGTCGGCAAGATCCTCAAGCGGCTGCTGCGCACCCCCGCGAAGGAGTCCTCGTGACCGCATCGACCGTCACTCCACCGTCCGAGATGAGTGACGAGGACAAGCTCGCGCTGGCCCGGGAGATGTTCCACGCGTGGGACACCAAGGACTGGGAGGGCGTCATCGACCTCTTCGCCGACGACGGTGTGCTCCACAGCGTCATGCAGGAGCCGCTCGTCGGCCGCGACGTCGTCGGCGAGCGGATCCGTGCCCTCGGAGCCATCACCGAACGGATCACCTTGCGCATCTTGGCGATCGGCATCATCGACGGCAAGGTCTTCGTCCAGCGCGTCGACGACTTCGACACGGTCACGGGCTCGCACGGTGAGGTGCCGGTCGTCGGCATCCTCTCCATAGCCGGGGGCCGCGTGACGGAGTGGCTCGAGTACTACGACCGCCCGAGCCTGCTCGTAGGCATGGGCGTCGACGCTCCCGCGCACTGATGGCGGCTCCCTGGGCGCTCGACGTCGTCACCGCCATGGGTCGGGCCGGTGACGCCGTTGCCTTCCGCCACCCCTCCGTCTCGGGGGGTGGGGGCAGCTCGACGGTGCGCACCCACGCGGAGAGCCGCGCCCGAGCGGCACGGCTCGCACAGGCACTCGTCGCGCACGGCATACGTCCTCGTGACCGGGTGGCACTCGTCGTGGAGTCGACGGCGGATGCCGTCGAGGCCTACCTCGCCGTGGGTCTCGCGGGTGCCACGGCGGTGCAGGTCAACGACCGGCTCCAGGTGGCGGAGATCGCCGAGGTGCTCGACGCGGCGGCCCCGCGAGCGGTCGTGCACACCGCTGGGCACGCCGGCCGGCTCGAGGACATGCTCGCCGGTGCGGGGACCGACGTCGTCAGCCTCGGTGGCCGGCTCGGGTGCACGACGCTCGACGCCGACGCCGCCGCGCAGCAGGGCCCGGCCAGCCCGCCCGAGGTCACCGTCGACCCCGGGGCCGCTGCGATCGTCGGCTTCACGAGCGGCACGACCGGCCGCCCCAAGGGCGTCGTCCACAGCCAGGCCAATCTCCGGCGCATCGTGCGGCACATGCCGGTCCACGACGGGCTGCGGTGGGGGAGCCGCTGCGCCTTCACCGGCACCCTGGCCTTCGCTGCCGGCATCTGGGGCGTCGTGCTGCCACACCTCTGGGTCGGGGGCGAGCTCTCCTTCATGGCGGGGCTGCCGCCCGACGCATGGGTCGAGCGGATGGTCGCGGAGCGCACCAACTTCACGTATGCGCCGACGCCCCTCATGGGGGCGCTCGCGGCCGAGGTGCGCCGCCGTCCAGAGGTGCTCGACCACCTCGACGGCGTGCTCCACTCGGGCTCGATCGCACCGCGCGAGAGCGTCGTCGACCTCGTGTCGGCCATCGGGCACCGTTACGTCGAGACCTACGGCATGACCGAGACCGGCGCACCGGTGACGGCCACGGTCCCCGACGACTGGCGGCCGGGGAGCACGGCCGACGACCCGTTCGCCTCGGCGGGACGGGCCGTCAGCATCGCGCGCCTCGAGATCCACGGGCCCGACGGGCGCCTCCTCGGGCCAGGCGAGGTGGGGGAGGTCGTCGTCGACAGCGACACCCTCTTCGACGGCTACCTCGACGCACCGGAGCTCACGGCCGAGGCGGTGCGCGACGGGAGCCTGCACACCGGCGACCTCGGCTCCCTCGATGTGGCGGGGCACCTCTACGTGCGGGGTCGGTCGAAGGAGATGATCGTCACCGGCGGCATGAACGTCTATCCGGCGGAGGTCGAGCGGGTGATGGCGCAGGCGCACGGCGTGGCGGAGGTCGCGGTCTTCGGGCTGCCCGACGAGCGGTGGGGAGAGACGGTGGTGGCTGCCGTCGTTGCGCGCCCCGGCGCCGACCTCGACCTCGACGCGTTGCGCGACCACGTGCGCGAGCGGATGGCGGGCTACAAGAAGCCGACGCGCATCCACGTCGTCGACGAGCTGCCGCGCAATGCGAGCCTCAAGGTGCGCAAGGACGAGCTCCAGCGCCGCTTCGGCGGTGCCCGGTGACGAGGGACGAGCTGCTCGACGCCCTCCGGCTCCCGGTCGTCGCCGCGCCGATGTTCCTCGTGTCGGGCACCGAGCTCGTCGTCGCGGCCGCGCGAGCGGGGGTGCTGGGCGCCTTCCCGACCCAGAACTGCCGCACCGCCGAGCAGCTCGACGAGTGGCTGGCCACGATATCGGCCGGCGTGGGTGGGCGACCCTGGGCGGTCAACCTCGTCACCCACAGCAGCAACACGCGGCTGGCCGACGACCTGCGGCTGGTGGGGGAGTACCGCCCGCCGGTCGTCATCACGGCGCTCGGCTCGCCGCGACCGGTGATGGAGGTCGTCAAGGGCTATGGCGGGCTCGTCGTCGGTGACGTCGTGAGCATCGCCCTGGCGCGCAAGGCAGTTGCCGCGGGCGTCGACGGTCTGGCGTGCATCAGCGCCGGTGCCGGCGGGCACACCGGTCACCTCTCACCTTTCGCCTTCGTGTCGGCGGTGCGTGACTTCTTCGACGGCATCGTGACCGTCGGCGGTGGCATCGCCGACGGTCGCGGCGTCGCGGGCGCCGTCGCAGCGGGAGCCGACCTCGTCTACATGGGAACCCGCTTCCTCGCCTCCCTCGAGAGCCTCGCGCCGGACGCCTACAAGAAGATGGTCGTCGACCACGGGCCCGACGACCTCGTCGTGAGCGCCGGCATCACCGGCACCGCCGCGTCGTGGTTGCGCCCCAGCCTGCTCGCCAACGGGCTCGACCCCGACCACCTCGTCCACGAGGGCAGTCGCAGCTATGACGCGGCCCAGGCTCCGGCCGCGCGGTGGTCGCAGCTGTGGGCGGCCGGGCAGGGTCTGCAGTCGATACACGGGGTGCAGCCGGTGGCCGAGATCGTCGACGAGCTCGAGGCCGAGTATGCCGCCGCCGCAGAGCGATTCGCCCGGCTCACCCACCGCACCCCCTGACTCGAGTGCCCACTTTTCCACCCACCCCCTGAGTCGAGTGCCCACGTCTCCACCCCACCCCCTGAGTCGAGTGCCCACTTCTCCACCCGGATCCGGTGGGTGAAAGTGGGCACTCGACGGTGCGGGAGGCGTGCGCGGGTGTCTGGACGCCTAGGTGTCGGGGGGACGTCCTAGGGTGATCGCGTGACGACGCAGCCCGCCGAGCAGGAGACCTTCGCCGGCATGCCCACGCCGCTCTACAGCGGCTCGCCGTCGCGCCTCATGGCCTGGCTCGACTGCCCGCGTCGCTACCGCATGCAGTACCTCGACCGCCCCAGGCCGGCTGCTCGTCCGCAGCGCGCGCACACGTCAGTCGGCATCGCGACCCACAACGTGCTCCGCGACTTCTGGGACCTGCCGCCCGAGCAGCGCACCCCGGCCGGGGTGGCCGAGCTCGTCCGCACGTCGTGGATCGACGTCGGCTTCCGAGACCCCGAGCAGTCCGCGGCGTGGCGCATGAGGGTCCGCGAGGTCGTCACCGACTACCTGCGCACCTCCGACCGTGAGCGTCAGCCCGTCGGGATCGAGCGCAGCGTCTCGCTCAAGACCGAGCAGGTCGCGATCACCGGCCGCATCGACCGCCTCGACGACCGCGACGGCGAGCTCGTCGTCGTCGACTACAAGACGGGTCGGCAGGTGCCCACCGACGACGATGCGCGCACGTCGCTGCCGCTCGCGCTGTATGCCGTCGCGTGCGCCCGCATGTTCCGCCGGCCGTGCCGCCGGGTCGAGCTCCACCACGTGCCGACCGGCACGGTGGCCGCCCACGAGCACACCGAGGAGTCGCTCGAGCGCAAGGTGGCCGAGGCGGAGTCGATCGCCTCCGACCTGCGCCGGGCCGACGCCGACTACGCTGAGGTCGGCGTCGAGTCAGCGCGGTTTGCGCCGCGGCCCTCCGCGCTGTGCTCGTGGTGCGACTTCCGTGCGCACTGCCCCGAGGGCCAGGCCCAGGGCCCGGAGAAGTCCGACTGGGCCGGCCTCGAGCCGTATGCCTCGACCGACAGGAGAGACTCGTGACCGACCTCCGTGCGGCCTTCCTCGCCGCCACCGAGCACGTGGCCGCGATCGTCTCGCGCGACGACGTCGTCGCTGCCTGGCACGAGCAGAGTGCGCTTGCCGAGTGGGAGGTCGGCGGCCTCGTCGCCCACCTCGCGAGCCAGCCGGTGACGGTCGTGACCTTGCTGAGCGCCGACCCGGTGGGCGACCCGATTCCGATCGAGGAGCACTATGCGCGGTCGGCCTGGGTCGACGCCAGCCTCGACGACGAGATCAACGTCTCGATCCGTGAGAGCAGCGATGCCCGGGCGGCCGATGGGCCTGACGCCGTGCTCGCCGACGTGACGGAGGCGCGCGAGGTGCTTCCCCACCTGCTGGCCACCCAGCCCGACGGCCGAGCCGTGCTCATCCCGTGGGCCGGCTGGTCGCTGAACCTCGACGACTTCCTCACCGGGCGTCTCATGGAGGTCGTCGTGCACGGCGAGGACGTCGCGGCGAGCGTCGGCTTCACCTCCCCAGCACTGCCGCGCGAGGTGCTCGACCCCGTGCTCCTGCTCCTGACCCGGCTCGCGGTCACCCGGCACGGGCAGGGTGCGGTCGTCTCGGCACTGACCCGGGCCGAGCGTGCACCACGGACGATCTCGGCCTTCTGAGGGCCGCACCTGACACACTGCTCGCATGGCCCGCCGCACGAGCACCAGCGACCCGAGCCCCACTCCGCCCGCCACCGAGACGACCCGCCCCACCGTCATCGCCCTGGCCAACCAGAAGGGCGGCGTCGCCAAGACGACCTCGGTGGCCAGTCTGGGTGCTGCGCTCGCCGAGCTCGGCAAGCGCGTCCTGCTCGTCGACCTCGACCCGCAGGCCTGCCTCACCTTCTCGCTCGGGGTCGACCCCGACACCGTCGAACGCTCCATCCACGACGTGCTGACCGCCGGAGTGCCACTCGACGAGGTCGCCCTGACGACCGACGACGGCATGGACCTCGTGCCGTCCGCCATCGAGCTCGCCGGCGCCGAGGCGATGCTCCTGTCGCGGCCCGGCCGCGAGTACGTCCTGCGCACGGCCCTCGAAGCCGGCGACACGGCATACGACGTCGTGCTGCTCGACTGCTCGCCGAGCCTCGGCGTGCTGACCCTCAACGCCCTCACGGCAGCCGACGGGCTCATCATCCCCATGCCCTGCGAGATGCTGAGCCACCGCGGGGTCGGCCAGCTGCTCGACACCGTCGGTGACGTGCAGAAGATCCTCAACCGCGACCTCGAGGTGTGGGGCATCCTGCCGACGCTCTACGACGGGCGCAGCAACCACTCGCGCGAGGTGCTCGCCGACGTCGGCGCCCGCTACGACCTGCCCGTGCTCGAGCCGCCGATCCCCAAGACGGTGCGCTTCGCCGAAGCGCCGGCCGTCGGACGCGCGATCCTCGCCACGGCGCGCTCGTCGAAGGGTGCCCAGGCCTATCGCGAGGTCGCGCAGTCGCTGCTGCCGCGGCTCTGAGCCGGCGAGCGCCCGGCGGGCGCGATCGTGACGAGGCCGGGCGGGGAATGTTTCCCGGTGACCCCGTGCTGCACCTGAGAGTGCCTGCCTGGGGGCGGCACTTCTGATGCACGACCAGAACACGACCCCTCGCCTGAAGGAGACCCCGTGATCACCACGCCTGCCCTCGTCGCCCCGAGCGCCGGAGCCCGCTTCGAGTCCCGCACCGTCGAGCACCGTGACCTGCGCGACGACGACGTGCTCATCGACATCAAGTTCGCCGGCATCTGCCACAGCGACATCCACCAGGTCCGCGAAGAGTGGGGGAGCGCCATCTTCCCGATGGTCCCCGGCCACGAGATCGCGGGCATCGTCTCGGCCGTCGGCGACGGTGTGACCAAGTACAAGGTGGGCGACCGCGTCGGCGTCGGCTGCATGGTCGACTCCTGTGGCGAGTGTGAGTTCTGCAAGGACGGTGAGGAGCAGTTCTGCTCCAAGGGCGCCGTCATGACCTACAACGGCAAGGGCTACGACGGCGAGCCGACCAAGGGCGGGTACGCCCAGAAGGTCGTCGTGTCGGAGCGCTTCGCCGTCGCCATCCCCGACGGCATCGAGCTCGATGTCGCGGCGCCGCTGCTCTGCGCCGGCATCACCGTCTGGTCGCCGCTCAAGCGCTGGGGCGCGGGGCCCGGCAAGAAGGTCGCCGTCATCGGCTTCGGCGGGCTCGGCCACATGGCAGTCAAGCTCGCGGCCGCGCTCGGCGCGGAGGTGAGCGTCCTCTCGCGCACCGACGCGAAGAAGGACGACGGCGCCGCCCTCGGCGCGACGCACTACTACGCGACCGGTGAGGAGGGCGTGCTCGCGAGCCTCAAGGGCACCTTCGACATCATCATCAACACCGTCAGCGCCGACCTGCCGATGCAGACCTACATCGGTCAGCTGCGTCCGCTCGGGGTCATCGCGAACGTCGGACTGCCTTCTGGCAAATACGATTTCGCGCCCGGCGTCGTCATCGGGCGGAGCCGCGTCGTGGCGGGCTCCAACATCGGCGGCATCCCCGCGACTGCCGAGATGCTCGAGTTCTGCGCGACCCACGGCATCGGCGCGACCATCGAGACCATCTCGGCCGACGAGGTCGACGCGGCCTACGACCGTGTCGTCGCCGGCGACGTGCGCTACCGCTTCGTCATCGACACGAGCACCATCGCCGTCTGAGGGTCGTATGCCGTCCGCCGCGGAGGGTGGACGGGTTGCCACGCGCAGGCGCTCGGGGCCTAGGCTCGCCCTGTGCAGTGGGATGACTACGACGCGGCGCTCTTCGACCTCGACGGGGTGCTGACTCCGACGGCCGAGGTGCACATGCGTGCCTGGGACCGGATGTTCAACGAGTTCCTCGCGGAGCACTCCTCCGGTCGTGCGGTCGCGCCGTACACGTCCGACGACTACTTCGCCCACGTCGACGGCAAGCCCCGCTTCGACGGGGTGCGTACGTTCCTCGCCTCTCGCGGCATCGAGCTGCCGGAGGGGTCGACGGACGACGCGCCCGACGCCGAGACCGTCGGTGGGCTCGGCAACCGCAAGAACGCCGTCTTCGCCGCGATCCTCGAGGACGAGGGCGTCGAGCCCTACCCGGCCTCGGTGCGCCTGCTCGACCACCTCGCCGCCCGGGGCACGGCCGTCGCGGTCGTCTCGTCGTCGCGCAACGCCCCGATGGTGCTCGAGGCCTCCGGCCTCGCCGACCGCTTCGAGGTCGTCGTCGACGGGGAGGTCGCGGCCCGCGAGGGCCTCGAGGGCAAGCCCTCGCCCGCCACCTACCTCCACGCGGCGCGCCTCCTCGGGGTCACGGCCGCTCGCAGCGTCGTGCTCGAGGATGCCCTCTCCGGGGTCGCCTCCGGCCGTGCGGGTGACTTCGGCCTCGTCGTCGGCGTCGACCGCGGAGCCGGCCGCGACGCCCTGCTCGGCGGTGGGGCCGACGTGGTCGTCGCCGAGCTGGACGAGCTCATCGCATGATGCGCCACGAGCTGCAGGGCAGCCCGGACCCCGTCGACCGCACCCGCTTCCCTGTCGACGAGTGGGCCTGGACCGAGAAGTGGTACTCCACCGAGGACCTCGGCCTCACCGAGACCGTCTTCGCCGTCGGCAACGGCTACCTCGGCATGCGTGGCAACGTCGAGGAGGGCCGCGACGTGCATGCGCACGGCACCTTCATCAACGGTTTCCACGAGACGTGGCAGATCCGCCACGCCGAGGAGGCCTTCGGCTTCGCCCAGACCGGGCAGACGATCGTCAACGCCCCCGACGTCAAGACGATCAAGGTCTACGTCGACGACGAGCCGCTCATGCTCTCGCTCGCCGACCTGCAGGACTACGAGCGCACCCTCGACTTCCGCGACGGCGTGCTGCGGCGCAGCCTCGTCTGGCGCACGCCCTCCGGCAAGCGGGTGCTCATCGAATCGACCCGCATGGTCTCCTTCGAGCAGCGCCACCTCGCCGTCATGACCTTCGACGTGACGCTGCTCGACGCCGACGGGCCGGTCGCGATCTCCTCGCAGATCCTCAACCGGCAGGACGGCACCGACGACTACCACGTGTCGACCTCGGCCCGGGGCTTCGACCCCCGCAAGGCCTCCCGCCTCGTCGAGCGGGTGCTCGACCCGCAGAGCCACTGGGCGAGCGACCGCCGCACCGTGCTCAGCTACCGCTGCGTCAACTCCGGCATGACGCTCGCCGTCGGGGTCGACCACGAGATCTCGACCGACTGCGACTTCGAGGAGCTGAGCCACGCCGAGGACGACCTCGGCAAGAAGATCTACCGCGTCAAGGCGCGCAAGGGCCACGCGATCCGCCTCACGAAGGTCGCGGCATACCACACGTCACGGGGCGTGCCCACGCGCGAGCTCGTCGACCGTGCCCGGCGGACCCTCGACCGCGTGCGTGACAGCGGCATCGGGGAGTGCTTCGATGAGCAGCGGCGCTGGCTCGACCGCTTCTGGGCCGACTCCGACGTGCAGGTGGAGGGTCACCCCGCGATCCAGCAGGCGGTGCGCTGGAACCTCTTCCAGCTCGCGCAGGCCTCCGGCCGCATCGAGCAGGTCGGCATCCCGGCGAAGGGCGTGAGCGGCTCGGGCTACGAGGGCCACTACTTCTGGGACACCGAGACCTACGTGCTGCCCTTCCTCAGCTACACGTCGCCCTCTGTCGCCCGCGGCGCGCTCCGCTTCCGCTATCTCATGCTGCCGGCGGCTCGCCGGCGCGCCGCGGAACTGTCGAACTCCGGCGCGCTCTACCCGTGGCGCACGATCAACGGCGAGGAGGCCTCGGCCTACTACGCCGCGGGCACCGCGCAGTACCACATCAACGCCGACATCGCCTTCGCCCTGTGCAAGTACGTGCAGGCCTCGGGCGACGACGACTTCATGATGCGCGAAGGCATCGACATCCTTGTCGAGACGGCGCGGATGTGGACCGACCTCGGCTTCTGGCTCGGTCGCGGGGAGACGCGTCGCTTCCACCTGCACGGCGTCACCGGCCCCGACGAGTACACGACCGTCGTCAACAACAACCTCTTCACCAACGTCATGGCGAGCGACAACCTCCGCCAGGCGGCGCGCTGGGCCCGGCGGCTCGCGCACGAGTTCCCCGAGGCCTACGAGCGCCTCGCGGCCCGGCTCGACCTCGACGACGACGAGATCGACGACTGGGCCGCCTGCTCCGAGGGGATGTACATCCCCTACGACGAGGGGCTGCGGGTGCACCCCCAGGACCAGCACTTCCTCGAGCGGGAGGTGTGGGACCTCGCAGCGACACCCAACTCGAAGCGACCGCTGCTGCTGCACTACCACCCGCTCGTCATCTATCGCTTCCAAGTGCTCAAGCAGGCCGACGTCGTCGCGGCGCTCTTCCTCCAGGGCCAGATGTTCACGCGCGAGCAGAAGCGCGCCGACTTCGAGTACTACGACCCGCTGACGACGGGTGACTCGACGCTGTCATCGGTCGTGCAGTCGATCGTCGCGGCGGAGGTGGGCTACCGCGACCTCGCCCTCGAGTACTTCCACTCCGGCCTCTACGTCGACCTCGCCGACCTCCACGGCAACGCGGCCGACGGGGTCCACGTCGCCTCGACGGGCGGCGTCTGGAACGCCCTCGTCTACGGCTTCGGCGGCATGCGTGACCACAACGGCACCCTGACCTTCGACCCGCGGCTGCCGGCCGACTGGCCGCGCCTCACCTTCCGGCTCCAGGTGCACGGGAGCCGGCTGCTCGTCGAGGTCGAGCACGAGCGCATCACCTTCACGCTGCGCGACGGGGAGGCCACCGAGGTCCTGGTGCGGGGGCAGCAGGTCACGGTCTCGGAGCACGGGCCGACCGTCGTCGAGCTCGACGGCCAGGGCCCGGTCATCCTCGGGCGCCTCGGCAGCCTGCCCCTCGTCGGGTCGAGCAACGAGCACGAGATGGTCTACACCGCGGGCGTGCCTGACCCCGACCGAGAGCGCCGTCGACGCAACTCACGCTCCTAGCGCAGGCAGCCCGTCGATCGACGTCGCGTTCTTCTTCTCGCGGTAGGCCTCGAGCCCTGCCTCGCCGCGGTGGGCGGCCCACGAGGTCAGCAGGTCGCGGTCACCCTCGTGAGACATGAGCGGCACGGCATACCCGCAGGAGTCAGAGACGCGCTCGACGTCGACGACGACGACACCACGAGCACCGGGGTGGTCGGCGAAATGCTCTCTGAGAGCGTCGAACTCGCGATCGTCGAGGGTGACGTAGCGGCCGCGGCCGTGCAGGCGCACGATGTTGGGCGGGCCCTCGAAGGCGCAGAACATCAGGGTGATGCGACCGTTCTCACGCAGGTGCGCCACGGTCTCGGCGCCGCTGCCCGTGAGGTCGAGATAGGCGACGGTGCGCTCGTCGAGCACGACGAACGTGCCGTCGAGGCCCTTGGGAGAGAGGTTGACCCTACCGTCCGCGGCGAGGGGCGCCGTCGCGACGAAGAAGACGTGCTGGTTCTCGATGAACGTCCGCAGACGGTCCGTGATCGACTCGTGCAGCTTCATGGTCCGCTCCTCACCCCGGCGCACCGGAGGCGGTGTGGCTCAGGGCCTGAGCTCACTCGACGGTGACCGACTTCGCCAGATTACGAGGCTTGTCGATGTCGAGCCCCAGGGCAACCGCTGCGTGATACGCGAGCAGCTGCATGGGGATCATGAGCAGGATCGGGTCGAGCTCGACCTCGTTGCGGGGCACGTCGACGCGGCGGTCGTCGAGCGGGCCCAGGTCGACACCGGGGTGCGAGATGGCCACGACGCGGCCGCCGCGGGCGAGCACCTGCTCTGCCGCCGCGAGGTTGCGATCGGTGAGCTCGTCGTCGGGGATGACGGCGACGGTGGGGCGCGACTCCTCGATGAGAGCGAGCGGCCCGTGCTTCAGCTCGCTCGTCTGGTAGGCCTCGGCGTGGCGGTAGGAGATCTCCTTGAACTTCTGGGCCCCCTCTCGCGCCACCGGGTAGCCGCGGACCCGGCCGATGAAGAAGAGGCTGTCGGCGGACGACAGCTCCGTGGCGAGTCCGGCGATGCGCTCCTCGTCGGCGAGCACCGCCTCGATGTCGGCCGGCAGGCGCTCGAGCCCCGCGATGATGCGCTGACCGTCGGCGACCGACAGGTCGCGGACCCGCCCGAGCAGCAGGGCGAGCAGGGCGAAGCCGACCCCCATGTGGGTCAGCGCCTTGGTCGAGGCGACCGCGATCTCGGGCCCGGCGTGGAGGTAGATGCCGCCCTCGCACTCGCGGGCGATCGTCGACCCGACGACGTTGACGAGACCGACGACCTGGCCGCCCTTGCGCTTGATCTCGCGGACCGCGAAGGCCGTGTCGGCGGTCTCGCCCGACTGGCTGACGGCGACGTAGAGGGTGTCGGGCTCGATGATCGGGTTGCGGTAGCGGAACTCCGACGCCGCCTCGGCGTGGGCCGGGATGCGCGCCAGCTCCTCGATCATCAGCGCGCCGAGCTCGCCGACGTAGTACGCCGAGCCGCAGCCGAGGATCTTGACGCGACGGAAGGCGCGCAGCTCGCGGGGCGAGAGGTTGAGCCCGTCGAGCCGGGCCGTGTCGAAGCGGGTGTCGAGCCGCCCCCGCAGCATGCGGGCGACGGTCTCGGGCTGCTCGGCGATCTCCTTCGCCATGAAGTGGCCGTGGGCGCCGATCTCGACGTCGTCGGCCGAGACCTCGATCTCGGTGGGCACGCGGCCGGTGTCGTGGCTGTCGCGGGTGAAGGTGCGGTAGTCCTTGGCGGTGACGACCGCCAGCTCCCCGTCGTCGAGGTGGACGACCGACGAGGTGTGACGCACGAGGGCCGACACGTCGGATGCCACGAACATCTCCCGGTCGCCCACCCCGATGATGAGCGGCGAGCCGTTGCGGGCGACGACGACGCGGTCCGGCTGGTCGGCGTCGAGGACGGCGACGGCATACGTCCCGACGACCTGCTCGAGGGCGTCGACGACGCGGTCCTCGAGCGCGCCGGCACCCGAGCGGGCGACGAGGTGCGCGAGCACCTCGGTGTCGGTGTCGGAGCTGAAGGTCACGCCCTCCGCGCCCAGCCGGGCACGCAGTGCACCGGCGTTGTCGATGATGCCGTTGTGCACGACGCTGATGCGCCCGTCCTCGCTCGAGTGCGGGTGGGCGTTGGCCTCGGTCGCGGGGCCGTGGGTCGCCCACCGGGTGTGGCCGATGCCCACCGTGCCGGCCAGACGCTTCGGCAGGGCCGCCTCGAGCTCGCGCACGCGGCCGACGCGGCGCACGACGGTCGCGCCGGAGCTGCCCAGCACGGCGAGGCCGGCCGAGTCGTAGCCGCGGTACTCCAGCCGGGTCAGGCCCTCGATGAGGATGGGCGCTGCTGGCTGGCGTCCGACGTAGCCGACGATTCCGCACATGGGTGGTCTCCTGGAGGTCTGGGGTCGGGCAGGGCGATGCAGGCGAGGCGCGCTCAGCCGTAGATGATGCGGCGCAGCTGGCGCTCGGTCAGGTCGGGGGCGGCGACGAGGCGCTGGCTCAGCTCCTCGGCGATGGTCCGGTAGATCTCGGGGTTGCGCGCGCCGTGCAGCTGCAGCGCGGCGTGCCGACGGCGCACGAAGTCGGTGAGGGGCTCGGCGTAGTGCGCCAGCACGTCACCGATGACGCGGGCCGCCTCCGCCTCGCTGAGGCCGGTGGAGCCGGCGACACGGGCGACGAGGTCGTGGTCGGGCACCTGACGAGGATGCACCACGCTTGACGACTCTGCCAAAAATCTGCCCGATTTCGGGCAGGGAATGGCTATCTCCTCCATCCATCGAGCCCATCGGCGTATGCCGCGTGGCCCGGACACACGTGTGGCCACCTCCCGCAGGAGGTGGCCACACGTCAGGACAGGGGAGCGGTCAGCTCACTCTGCTGCGACCGGTGACGGGGCGTTCTCGCCACGGCCGGAGCCACCGCGGCGACGACGCCGGCGGGGACGCGAGTCGCTCGAGTCGGACGAGCCGCCCGCGGAGTCGGGTGCGGAGCCGTTCTGGCTCGGGGCGTCGCCACCTGCAGCGTCGCCACCCTCGCGGTCGGCGCCTTCGGCGCCGGCCACCGCAGCACCGCTGCCGCGGGTGCGGCGGCGGTTGCGGTTGCGACGGGGACGGCTCTCGCCGTCGGCCGAGTCGGCGCCTGCGCCGGTCGCGGCGTCGGAGCCGTCGCTGCTCGGAGCCGCATCGCGCGAGCCGGCGTCATCGCGACGCCCGGAGTCGCGGCCACCGGCGCGCGAGCCGCCGCGGCCACCGTCACGGGCGTCGTGCGAGCCGCGGCCGCCCGTCTTGCCGTGGCGCTTGCCGGTCTCGCCGAGGTCCTCGATCTCTTCGGCGTCGAGGCCGGCGAGGGTCTGCTGCGAACGCCGCAGCCGGCCCTTGGCACCGGTCGGGATGCCGAGGTCGCTGTAGAGGTGGTCGGAGCTCGAGTAGGTCTCCTGCGGGTCGGGGATACCGAGGTCGAGCGCCTTGTTGATGAGGGCCCACCGGTGCAGGTCGTCCCAGTCGACGAAGGTGACGGCGACACCGGTGTTGCCGGCTCGGGCGGTGCGGCCGATGCGGTGGAGGTAGGTCTTCTCGTCCTCGGGGCACTGGAAGTTGACGACGTGCGTGACGTTGTCGACGTCGATGCCGCGGGCAGCGACGTCGGTGGCCACGAGGATGTCGACCTTGCCGTTGCGGAAGGCGCGCAGGGCCTGCTCGCGGGCGCCCTGGCCGAGGTCGCCGTGGATGGCGGCGGCCGCGAAGCCGCGCTCGACGAGCTCGTCGGCCACCTTGGCGGCCGTGCGCTTGGTGCGGCTGAAGATGATCGTGAGGCCCCGGCCGTTGGCCTGCAGCATCCGCGAGAGCATCTCGACCTTGTCCATCGCATGCGCGCGGTAGACGAACTGCTCGACGGCCTTGACGGTGTGGGCGTTCTCGTTCTCGTCGCCCATCGCGCGGATGTGGGTCGGCTGGCTCATGTAGCGGCGGGCGAGGGCCACGATCGCGCCCGGCATCGTCGCCGAGAAGAGCATCGTCTGGCGCGAGGCCGGCGTGAGGGACATGAGGGTCTCGACGTCGGGCAGGAAGCCGAGGTCGAGCATCTCGTCGGCCTCGTCGAGCACGACCGTGCGGGCCTGCGACAGGTCGAGGTGCCCCTGCTTGGCGAGGTCGATGAGACGGCCGGGGGTGCCGACGACGACCTCGACACCTGCCTTGAGGGCCTCGATCTGGGGCTCGTAGGCGCGGCCACCGTAGACGGTGAGCACGCGCACGCCACGGCGACGCCCGGCGCGCTCGAGGTCGCCGGCGACCTGCACGGCGAGCTCGCGCGTCGGTGCCACGGCGAGAGCCTGCGGCTTGCCGGGACGGGCCAGGGCGGCATACCCCTCGTCGGCGGGCGTGACGACGCGGTTGAGGATCGGCACGCCGAAGCCGAGCGTCTTGCCGGTGCCGGTCTTGGCCTGGCCGATGATGTCGTGGCCGCCGAGCGCGACGGGCAGGGTCATCGCCTGGATGGGGAACGGCGTGACGATGCCGGCGTCGGCCAGCGAGGCGACGATGTCGGGGTGCACGTCGAAGTCGGTGAAGGTGAGCTCCGGAGCCGGTGCCTCGACAGGCTCGATCGGGCTCGGGGTGGGCTGGGTCATGGGCATCTCTCGATCGGCACGAGCACCCCGGCGGGCGGGAGCTCAGTGGCGCGTGACGGGCCGATCGGAGCGTGTCATGGACGGTTGGTGGCTCTCGCATCCGTGCGGGCTCCACCGGTGCGCGGCGAGTCGTTCGCTCCCCGCGAGCACCATCTGGGCAAACCTTCGGGCCGACCGGGCACCGAGCTGTCCCCGCCATCGTACCGGCACGTAGGCGCCAGGCCCGCCATCGTTCACTAGATTGGCTCCATGACCAGCGCCGATGCCTCCGCCGCGCCCCTCCCGCCCGACTCGGAGCCCGGCTACCTCGCCGCGGTCACCGACCTGCTCGGAGCGCTCGCCTACGGGGAGCTGTGTGCCTTCTCCCAGCTGGCCAAGGATGCCGAGCTCGCCCCGACCCTGCGGCACAAGTCGGCCATTGCGCAGCTCGCCGCTCACGAGCTGCGCAACTTCACCGTGCTGAGCGAGCGGCTGGCATCGCTCGGCGTCGAGCCGGAGACGGCGATGGAGCCCTTCGTGCCGGCCGTCGACGCCTTCCACGAGCGCACGGCGCCGTCCGACTGGCTCGAGGGGATGGTCAAGGCCTATGTCGGCGAGGGCATCGCGCAGGACTTCTACCGCGAGGTCTCGACCTACGTCGACGCGGACACCAGGGCGCTCGTCCTCCAGGTCCTCGAGGACGACAGCCAGGCCGACTTCGCGGTGACGGCGGTGCGCGAGGCGATCGCCGAGGACCATCGGCTCGCCGGGCGCCTCGCGCTCTGGGGGCGCCGCCTCGTCGGCGAGGCGATCACCCAGGCCCAGCGCGTCGGCGTCGAGCGGGACGCGCTCGCGAGCATCCTCGTCGGCGCACCGGGCCGGCCCGGGGCCGACCTCGCCGAGCTGGGGCGGATGTTCGCCCGGCTCACCGACGAGCACACCCGGCGGATGGAGCGGCTCGGCCTGTCGGCATGACCGAAGGGCCCGGCCGTCGCGGCCGAGCCCTTCGTCATGTGCAGCGGCGAATGCCGCGTGGCGCGGTCCGCGTCAGACGGACTTGTTCGTGATGCGGCCGTAGGCGACGATCCCGAGGGCGGCGAGGATCGCACCGACGATCCAGTACCACCAGGCGATGCCGCCGCTGGCGTTGTTGTAGCCGAAGATCGCACCGAGGATCAGCGTCGCGACGAGTGAGGCGACGATGCCGATGACGATCGTCATGAGGATCGAGATGTTCTGCTTGCCGGGGAGGATGAGACGGCCCAGGGCGCCGATGATGAGACCGGCGATGATCGCTCCGATAATGGTGCCAAGCATGTCGTTGCTCCTTCTGGCCGCCGGATGAAGGCGACCTCTTGTTCCGCGCCGGGAGCGCAGATGACAGGTGAACTGTCCCACCATTGGGGCGGGTGTGGTGGGTGTGACGCGCGGAAATTGCACGACAGGGACCCTCAGCGGGTGGGGTGGCTCTCGCCCCTCACCCGGCCGTAGCCCAGGATCAGAGCTGCCGCGACGATGACTCCGATGACTCCGGAGACCCAGTCGACGGAGGCGGCGGTGCGGTCACCGCTGATCGAGTAGTAGATCAGCGTCCCGACGAGCGACCCGGCGGCGCCGAGCACGATCGTCATGAGGATGCTGATGGACTGCCTGCCCGGTAGCACCAGACGGGCGATGGGGCCGACGACGGCACCGGCGACGACTGCGAACACGACGGTCCACAGCATGCTGGCTCCCTCCGGACGGCCCGATCGTTGTCGCGCTGACGGCGGACCGGCGCGAGCCGGTCCCTGACGAGAGGGTCGTACCCGGATCGGGGCCACTGTGCACGCGGTGGCCCCGGCCGATCGGATCAGGAGGCGCCGAAGCCGACTCCCGTGCGGCGCTCCGCGCCCGTGGTCACGTAGCCGATGGACGCCGACGGAACGATGATGCGGCCGCCCTTGTCGTCGACGAGCTCGAGGACGTCGGAGTCCAGGGCTGCCTTGACCGCAGCAAGGATCTCGTCGGTCGACTGCGTGGTCTCGAAGGCGATCTCGCGCGCCACGTTCTGCACGCCGATGCGGATCTCCACGTCATACCTGCTTTCTCACACGTCGTCGGGCGCGCGATCGGCGCCCTGTCGTCACCTTAACCAGCGGTGGTGCCGACGGATTCCTTGGGCTTGTCGGCGCCCGACCGCACGGACGGGAAGGCGCCGAACCCACGGCGGATCAGGGCAGCGGTGACGCGCACGGCGGTGTCCTCGGAGAGGGTGGCCTCGTGGGTGAGCCAGTGGCGCGCAGCGGTCTGGGCCATGCCGACGAAGGCGACCCCGACGAGCACTGCCTCCTCCTGCTCCATCGAGGTCTCGCTCGTGATGATCTCGGCCATCGCCTCGGCGCACGTGAGGTCGATCTGGTCGAGGCGCTTGCGCACCTCGGGCTCGTTGGCGAGGTCGGACTCGAAGATGAGGCGGAAGGCCGCGCCCTCCTGCCCGACGAAGTCGAAGTAGGCCCGGGTCATCGTGTTGATGCGTGCCTTGTTGTCCTCGAGGGCGAGCGCGTCTCGCACGAGCTGCTCGAGCTCGCCGGTGTGCTGGTCGATGAGCGCGAGGTAGAGCTCGAGCTTGCCCGGGAAGTGCTGGTAGAGCACCGGCTTCGAGACGCCTGCTCGCGCGGCGATGTCGTCCATGGCCGCCGCGTGGTAGCCGTTCTCGACGAAGACGCCGAGAGCTGCGTCGAGCAGCTGGGCGCGTCGCTCCGATCGGGGGAGCCGCTGGCCGCGAACGGCGGCGGTGGTGTCGTCAGGCATCCGGTTCCTCGAGAGCGATCGTGCTGCGTCGCCCCTTCGCGGGACGACGATGTCATTGTCACCATACCGAGCAGTACGGTGATCGCATGTCGACGGATCCGCTGGTCAAGACGGGTCGCCCGCTCAGCCGGCCAGAGCTGACGCGCTACGCGCGACACGTGCTCCTGCCCGACGTGGGCCGGGACGGTCAGGAGCGTCTCGCGGCTGCGCGGGTGCTCGTCGTCGGCGCCGGGGGCCTCGGCTCGCCGGCGCTGCTCTATCTCGCGGCTGCCGGTGTCGGCACCATCGGCGTCGTCGACGCCGACGTCGTCGACCTCACCAACCTGCACAGGCAGGTGATCCACTCGGACGCCGACATCGGAAGGCCGAAGACCGAGTCCGCCGAGGCGGCCGTGCACCGGGTCAACCCGCACGTGACCGTCGAGCGCCACGACGTGGCTCTCGACTCGAGCAACGCCCTCGAGGTCATCGCGGGCTACGACCTCGTCGTCGACGGCACCGACAACTTCCCGACGCGCTATCTCGTCAACGACGCGTGCGTCATGCTCGGCAAACCGCACGTCTGGGGGTCGATCCTGCGCTTCGACGGCCAGGTCTCGGTGTGGTGGGCCGGCCACGGGCCCTGCTACCGGTGTGTCTTCCCCGAGCCGCCACCGCCCGGATCGGTGCCGAGCTGCGCGGAGGGCGGCGTCCTCGGCGTGCTCTGTGCGTCCATCGGGTCCGTGCAGTCGACCGAGGCGATCAAGCTGCTCCTCGGCATCGGCGAGCCGCTCACCGGTCGTCTGCTCATCCACGACGCACTACGCCAGAGCTGGGACACCCTGACCGTCCGAGCCGACCCCGACTGCCCCGTGTGTGGCACCCACCCGACCGTCACCGAGCTCATCGACTACGTCGAGTTCTGCGGGGTGCCCGGTGCGGCCACGCCCGAGGAGGGCGACCTTCCGACCGTGACGGTGCACGAGATGGCCGACGAGCTCGCCTCGGGCGCCCCGCCACTGCTCGTCGACGTGCGCGGCACCGAGGAGCGCGCCATCGCGAGCATCCCCGGCGCGGTCGCGATCCATCTCGACAGCTTCAGATCCGGTGAGGCGTTCGACGAGCTGCCTTCTGACCGAAGGGTGCTCATCCACTGCAAGGTCGGCGCACGCTCTGCCGAGGCGACGAGACTCGCACTGCGCGCGGGGTTCACCGACGTCGCGAACGTCGAGGGCGGCATACTCGCCTACCTGCGCGAGATCGACCCGACGCAGCCGGAGTACTGAGCCAGCCTGTCCGCCCCGCGGGGATCTTCCCCTCCCGCGCCGCCCACCCGAGGAGGGTGCCTCCATGTCCGTCGAGGACCACGCCGCGAGGGTGCTCGACCTCGTGGCCCGCATCCCGTCCGGGCGCGTGCTCGCCTACGGCGACATCGCCCAGCGCCTCGGTGGGATGGGGCCGCGCACCGTGGGCACGGTGATGAGCCGCTACGGCTCCGACGTGCCGTGGTGGCGGGTCATCCGCTCGGACGGTCGCCCGCCCCAGGGGCTCGAGGCGGAGGCCCTCGAGCACTGGCGCGCCGAGGGCACGCCGATGGTGGGCGGGCTCGTCGAGGGCGGTCGGGCCGACATGGCCCGGGCTCGCTGGGACGACGCACCGGCGGCCGCTCCGGCCGGTGCGCGGGGAACCGTGCACCACATCGAGATCTGGGTCGAGGACATCGAGGCGGCGGGGCGCGAGTGGGGCTGGCTGCTCGAACGCCTGGGCTACCGCCTCGGCGACGACTGGGGCCACGGTCGGGCCTGGGAGCTCGGGTCGCTCTACGTCGTCGTGGAGTCGGGCCCCGACGTCGCTGGCGGACGCCACGAACGCAAGCGTCCCGGGGTCAATCACCTTGCCTTCCATGGGGGTTCGCGCGCCGACGTCGACGCCGTCGTGGCAGAGTGCGCGCGCGGTGGCTGGACGCTGATGTTCGCCGACACGCATCCGTATGCCGGTGGGCCGGCGCACTACGCCGCCTACCTCGAGAGCGGTGAGGGCTTCGAGGTCGAGCTCGTGGCCGAGTGAGGACGAGTGAGGCCGAGGCCCCACGCCGACCTCGGCGTCGCGCCACGTGGGCCGCGCGCTTGGCGCTAGGGTGACGCAAGCCTCCTCCAGCGTGCCTCGACAAGGATGACGACAGCCATGACCCGTCGGATCACCGTGTGGACCCCCGTCGCGGACGACACCGTGGCGTCCGCGACCGCCCTGGTGCACCACCTCGACGCGCAGACCTTGCCGGTGCAGGAGTGGGAGGTCGTGCTCGCCGCCTCGCCCGGACCCCACGTCGCCGACCTCGAGCGGGTGGCAGCCCACCGGCCGAACGTGCGGGTCCTCGTACAGGATGCCGGAGAAGTGCCCGCCGACGAGGGCGAGGCCGACCACGCGCGTGCCGAGGGTGAGTGGGTGCTCGTGCTCGCGCCCGACGACCGCGTGGAGCCGGCGGCGCTGAGCCGACTCGTCCAGCTCGGGGCGGAGGCGGGCGACCACGACGTCCTCTCCGTCCGGGCTGCGACCACCCTCTGGGGCGTCGCCGACGGGACCGTGGTGCTCACGCGCCGGGAGGGGTCGCGCGCCCGCGAGGGCGGGCAGCGCGCCGCCGAGAGGGTTGCCCCCATGGGCCTTCGCCGTCGGGTCGCCCCGTCGCCGTCGGACCCGGCGCACGTGCTCTCGGAGATCACGGCCGATGTCCGGTGGGTCGACGGTGTGCTCGAGTTCCTCGGACGGGCTCCCCTGCATGCCGCGGGTGCGGCCGGTGCCGACATCGTGCTCGTGGGCCGGCGCACCGGGGTCGTGCACGCCCACCCCGTCGACACATTCACCGTCTCGGGTGACGACGAGGACACCGAGCCGAGTCTGCTGTGGACGGCCAGTGTGCCCGTCGAGGCCCACGACGTCGACGACGAGCTCGAGGTCTGGCTGGAGGTGGAGCCCTCCGACACGGACGACGAGGAGGGCGCGTCGGCGAGGGGAGCCCTGCGGCCGCCCCTCGTGGGTCGGGTCGAGGCCGCTCCGGACCGCGAGCTGGACGCGCCCGCCGTCGTCCGGGGCCGTCTGGTCTCGGTGCGCTCGGACGGTGAGGGCATCGTCGTCGACCTCGGTGCGACTGGACGCTCCCTCCTCGGTCGTCTCGACCCGCGCCACGCGACGGTCGTCGAGGACGCGACGGGGTCGCTGCTCACCGTCGAGGTGCCGCAGCTGGAGCATCGCAGCACCGGCGTCGTCGAGGGGTCGCTCCTGATCGGGGGTGTGCCCCTGCCCGCTCGACTCGTCATCGACGAGTTCCCTCGGGTCGAGTGCCGGCTGACGGGGTCGCCCGGCCGAGCTGCCCTCGAGTGGAGCTTCGGGCCGGGTCCGGCCGCGCCCACGGGTTGCGAGGTGATCACCTCGCCCACGGGCGAGTTCGTCGTGGCGACGCCTCGGCCCGAGGCGCCAGCAGCGACCGTGAGAGCGCCCAGGGCGCCGGCGCGGCCGCAGGCCACCGGGCCGGTTGCCGCCTTGCGGCGTCGGCTCCCGAAGGGTGTCGATCCCGTCGTCGCGAAGCTCTCCACGATGCACTCGCTCCGTGGTGCCTACCGGCGGGCCACTGGACTGCGCTGAGCCGCCGCGGACGGCGAGGGGCGGTCAGCTGTCGAGGGTCGCGAGGATCTCGTCTCCGAAGCGGTCGAGCTCGAAGGTGAAGCCGGAGTGGAAGGCCTCGTCGGTCCAGCCGCCCTTGGGGTGCTGGATGTCGCTCGGCGACCAGAAGTAGTGCAGGTCGAGACCGATGACGGAGCCGATGAGGTACTCGTTGTTGGCCGTGTTGGCGTTGCCGGACAGCAGCACGCACCGCGCGCCGGGCGCGAACATGAGGCTGAACATGCCGCTGCCACCGAAGCCGGCGATGCGCCGCGCCTGGCGGAAGATGCTGATCTGGTCACCGAAGGAGTGGTCCTCGGGGTAGACGACCGTGTAGCCCTCGCGGACGAACCACTCCTCGACCTCCGGCAGGTTGTGGCAGGTGCGCCACCCGCCCGGTCGCCGGGAGACGAAGATGCGCTCCGGGGTCTCGAGGTGCGGAGTGTGCAACCGGCGTCCGATCTCCGCGTAGAGCGCCCCGAGCGCGAGGTCGGCGTAGTGGGGCATCGAGAAGCCCGGCGTCACGGCATACAGCACCTCGGGGCGCACGGCCGCGTTGAAGGGGATGTAGGCCACCTCGTCCCGAGGGATGCCGAGGGCGTCGAGGAGCTGTAGCTGGTAGCCGGGCGCCTCGGTCTGGCCCTCGCGGAGGCTGATGAGCGGCCGCACTCCGGGGTCGAGACGGCGAGCCTCGGTCCACCCGTGGTAGCGCGAGATCACCTCGGTCATGACGTGGCCGTAGTGCCCGGGGTACTCCGTGTCGAGGTACATGTAGCTGCCGGGGAGGTCTGTCGGCGTGGGGTCCCACCGCGAGATCAACCGGTCCAGAGCGGCATTGCCACAGACCATCGTGTGGTGGAGGAGCCGGTGCCCGAGGTGGTGACGGAACGTCTCGGGCAGGTAGAAGTCGCCCATGATGATGCGCTGTCGCGGGAGCACGACCGGCGCGGTGTAGCGGCGCAGCGTCTGCTCGGGCACCTTGACGACGCCGGGGCCGTGGACGGGGCCCTTGCCGTGGACCGTGACCGAGGCCCGGCTCGGGTAGGAGTAGGCCGGCCGCGTCTCGACGACCGCGCCCCAGCTGTCACCGAGACGACGAGTGAGGATCTCGGCAGCACGCGCGTCACGCAGCTTGAAGAGGTGGCGGTTGCGCTTGCAGACGTAGGCGGCATCGCCGGAGAGCACGATGGCAGAGGCGGATTCGCGCAGCTCGGCGTCGGCGACGTTGAGCTTGGGGGCGGTGGCGGCGGCGTCTGCGCCGGGGTTCGCAGGTGCCCCGTCGAGCCGGGCGAGCAATTCGAGCACCGTCTCTCCGGGGACGTCGTGCAGCGCCGGGTCCTCGACGTCGGCGAGGCGGTCGACGACGTACCACCCGCCCGGCTCGAGGAGCAGGAACATCTCGCGGAAGCAGGCGAGCTTCTGCCCCTTGTGGCCGTTGCCCGACTCGACGATGACCTGCGGGCGCGGCAGTCCCGCGACATGGTGCACGCGGTCCCAGACGCTGGTGCACGCCTGCAGCCGCACGTTGGGGGGCAGCTCGGCCGTGGTCGCGGGATCGTCGGCCGACACGGGCAGCACGTGGACCGTCACGTCGGGCAGCCGACGGGCCAGCTCGGTGGCGATCTCGGCGGTGTCGTGGCCGAGGACGAGCACGATGTCGTGCACGTCGAGCGGGGCGGCCCCAGCCGGGGCGCCGGCCGCGCCACCCGACTCGACGAGGTCGAGCACGGTGCGCACGAGCGGGTTCATCGGAGCGTCCCCACGAAGGCGGGACCCGCGCAGGCGACCACGGCGTCGCGCACGCCGCGGCGCCAGGTCGGGTCGTCGCTGTCTCGGTCGGCGAGGGCAGCGAGCAGCCCCGACTCGAGGAGGCGGCGGGCGGGCACGGCATCGATGCGGTCGAGCACGTCGGCAGGCACGAGCTGAGGATCCGGCCGGCGGTACTCCGCGAGGATGGCGTCGTAGGCGTCGGTGAGGACGGTGCTCGTCGGGTCCAAGCCGGCGATGAGGAGCATCCCGTCCGGCGCGGTGTCGACGGGCAGCACGAGCAGCTCCGGCCGGTAGCGCCGCAGCACCTCGGTGAGCCGGAAGGCGTCGCCCGCCCGGTCGGCCGTGTGCTGTGTGCGGGCGGCGTCGTCGACGCTTCGCGGCAGGACGTGGCTGACGACGATGACCGATCGGGGGCCGGCACACCGCTCGAGGTTGATGACGTCACGCAAGGCGAACTCGAACAGGTGGGCCGAGTCGACGACACCGAGGTCCACCGGCAGGCCGCGGGTGCGGTCGGCGACCTGCTGCGTGGCGAAGAAGTCGTCGCTCGTCGTGCGGACGAGACAGACGTCCCCGTCGAGCTCACGGGTGAGCGCGAAGTGGGGGTCGATGCCGATTGCCCGGCCGCGCGCCAGGGCGAGGCTGCTGCCGTCGCCGACACCGATCTCGAGGTAGGTCGTCGGTGAGAGCCGCTCGTGCAGCGCCCTGAGGAACTCGAGGAACCACACTGCGCTGAGTCCTCCGTCGTGCCGGGTCGCCGGGCCGGTCCCGGACGTGCGCGCCAGCATAGTGTCGCCGCCACCGCGCCGGCACGGTTCGCGTCCGGCGCGCGGTGCGCGCGGGAGGCCGACGCCGTCTCACATTGAGACTTGATTCGCTCCAGATTACGGGCCAGACTCGGGGGCGTGGTCGAGTCGGACATCGAAGTGGCGCTGCGCCGCTCGGGGCTGCGCGTGACGCGCCCCCGCGTGGCCGTGCTGACGGTGCTCGGCGACCACCCGCACACCGACACCGACACGATCATCCGCCGTGTCCGTGAGGTCGCCGGAGACGTGTCGCACCAGGCGGTCTACGACGTCCTGCGAGCCCTGACCGATGCCGGTCTCGTGCGCCGCATCCAGCCCACCGGCTCCGTCGCCCGCTACGAGGTGCGCGTCGGAGACAACCACCACCACGTCGTATGCCGTTCGTGCGGTGTCATCGCCGACGTGGACTGCGCGGTCGGCGAGGCCCCGTGCCTCGACGCGTCCGACGGCCACGGATTCCTGATCGACCAGGCCGAGGTGACGTACTGGGGGCTCTGTCCCCCGTGTGCCACTGACGCCGCTTCCTGAAATGCCCACCCCGAAAGAGAAGGATCGTCCCCGTGTCTGAGCAGCAGCACACCGCCAAGCCTGACGCCGAAGTCGGCGAGATGAACGAGCCGGAGGCCGCCAAGTGCCCTGTCGCGCACGACCGGGCGACCCGACCGGGGGGCACGAGCAACGACGAGTGGTGGCCGAACCGGCTCAACCTCAAGGTGCTCGCCAAGAACCCCGCGGTCGCGAACCCGCTCGGTGACGACTTCGACTACGCCGCGGCCTTCAACAGCCTCGACCTCGCCGCGGTGAAGTCGGACATCGCGGCCGTGCTGACCGACTCGCAGGACTGGTGGCCGGCCGACTTCGGCCACTACGGCCCCTTCATGATCCGCATGGCGTGGCACAGCGCCGGCACCTACCGCGTGCAGGACGGCCGCGGCGGCGCGGGCGCCGGGCAGCAGCGCTTCGCCCCGCTCAACTCGTGGCCCGACAACGGCAACCTCGACAAGGCCCGCCGCCTGCTGTGGCCGGTCAAGAAGAAGTACGGCCAGAAGCTCTCGTGGGCTGACCTCATGGTCCTCACCGGCAACGTGGCCCTCGAGACGATGGGCTTCAAGACCTTCGGCTTTGGCGGTGGCCGCGAGGACGTCTGGGAGCCGGACGACGACGTGTACTGGGGCTCCGAGGCCGAGTGGCTCGGCGACGAGCGCTACACGGGCGACCGCGACCTCGAGAACCCGCTCGCCGCGGTCCAGATGGGCCTCATCTACGTCAACCCCGAGGGGCCCAACGGCAACCCCGACCCGATCGCCGCGGCCCGCGACATCCGTGAGACCTTCGCCCGCATGGCGATGAACGACGAGGAGACCGTCGCCCTCATCGCCGGTGGCCACACGTTCGGCAAGACGCACGGCGCAGCCGACCCGCTCGTCAACGTCGGCCCCGAGCCCGAGGCGGCCCCGCTCGAGGCGCAGGGCCTGGGCTGGATCAACACGTACGGCACCGGCAAGGGCAAGGACGCCATCACCTCCGGCATCGAGGTCACGTGGACACCCACGCCGACCCAGTGGGACAACGGCTTCTTCGACATGCTCTTCGGCTACGAGTGGGAGCTCTCCGCGAGCCCGGCCGGCGCGAACCAGTGGGTCGCCAAGGACGCCGAGGCCATCATCCCGGCGCCCGACGAGGGTGGCCCGAAGCGCCTCCCGACGATGCTGACGACCGACCTGTCGCTGCGCTTCGACCCGGCCTACGAGCAGATCTCGCGCCGGTTCCACGAGAACCCCGAGGAGTTCGCCGACGCCTTCGCCCGCGCGTGGTTCAAGCTGACCCACCGCGACATGGGCCCGGTCGAGCGCTACCTCGGCCCCGAGGTGCCGCAGGAGGAGCTGCTCTGGCAGGACCCTCTGCCCGCCGCCTCCGGCGAGCCGGTCACTGCCGACGACGTCACCGCCCTCAAGCAGGCCATCGCCGACTCCGGTCTCACGACGAGCCAGCTCGTCAAGGCGGCGTGGGCCTCGGCCGCGACCTTCCGCAGCAGCGACAAGCGCGGCGGCGCCAACGGGGCCCGGGTGCGCCTCGCCCCGCAGAACGGCTGGGACGTCAACGACCCGGCCGAGCTCGCATCCGTCCTCCGGGTCCTCGAGGGCATCCAGTCCGACGTCAACGGCCGAGGTGGGCGCACCGTGTCGCTCGCCGACCTCATCGTCCTCGGCGGCAACGTCGCGGTCGAGCGGGCCGCTGCGGCAGGCGGGATCACCGTCGAGGTGCCCTTCCGCCCGGGCCGTGTCGACGCGTCGCAGGAGCAGACCGATGTCGAGTCGTTCGGCTACCTCGAGCCGAAGCACGACGGCTTCCGCAACTACCTCGGCAAGCCGGGTCGGGTGCCCGCGGAGTACCTCCTCGTCGACCGCGCGAACCTGCTCGGCCTGTCGGCTCCGCAGATGACGGTCCTCGTAGGCGGGCTGCGCGTGCTCGGCGCCAACACCGGCGGTTCCAGCACCGGCGTCCTCACCGACCGCCCGGGCACGCTGACGAACGACTTCTTCGTCAACCTGCTCGAGCTCGGCACGACGTGGACCCCGACGAGCGAGGCCGCCGACGAGTTCACGGCCACCAACGCGGCGGGCGAGCAGACGTGGACCGGCAGCCGCGTCGACCTGCTCTTCGGCTCCAACTCCGAGCTGCGCGCCCTCGCCGAGGTCTACGCGAGCGATGACGCTGGCGAGAAGTTCGTCCGCGACTTCGTCGCCGCCTGGACGCAGGTCATGGAGGCCGACCGCTTCGACGTCAAGTGACCACCTGACGCAGGTCGTGGGGCCCGGGACGGCGCATGCCGTCCCGGGCCCTTCGCGTGCCCGCCACGCTGCTGGGGTGTCACCTCCCCGCTCCCGAGCGTGCGAGCGGGCACGCGAGGGGTGCGGCCCACCGCGTGCCCGGGCGTGCGGCATACCGCATCGGTGCGCGTGGCCACGCCACGGGTGCGCGCGGCATACCGCGTCGGCGGGCGCGCGGGTGTCGGAGTGGCGTGATGGAATCCTCCGGTGGTCATCCTTCGTCGTGCTCCGGCCGCCGCCCCGGCGACGGTGCGGCTCGACGAGCGGCAGCAGGCCGCGCTCGACTCCGGCGCCCGCGTGCTTCGGGTGCTCGGCGGCCCGGGCAGCGGCAAGTCCACCCTCGCCGTCGAGCTCGCCGTCGATGCTGTGCAGCGTCACGGCCTGCGGGCCGACGCGTGCCTCGTGCTCACCTCGAGCCGCAGTGCCGCGGCCGAGCTGCGTCAGCAGGTCACCGCGCGCCTCGGGGGCACCTCGACGGAGTCGCTGGCGCGCACGTGGCAGGCGTTCGGCTTCGGGGTGCTGCGCGCCGAGGCGGCGCTGCGCGGTGAGCCCCCGCCGCGGCTGCTCAACGGGCCCGAGCAGGATGTCATCCTCCGCGACCTGCTCGCCGGGCACGCCTCGGGTGAGGTGCCCGGGCCGCAGTGGCCCGAGGGTCTCGGTGAGGCGCTGCGCACGCGGGGCTTCCGCAACGAGCTGCGCGACCTTCTCATGCGCACCGTCGAGCACGGCCTCGGGCCCGACGACCTCGCCCGCCTCGGCGCGGAGCACGACCGTCCGGAGTGGGTGGCGGCGGCGCAGGTGCTGCGCGAGTACGACCAGGTCACCTCGTTCAGCCGGCACGGCTCCTACGACCCCGCATGGGTGCTCACGGCCGCTGCCGAGCTGCTCGCCGACGACCCCGGCGCCCTCGACCGGTTGCACGAGCGCATCGGTCTCGTGGTGGTCGACGAGGCCCAGGAGCTGACGTCGGCAGCCGCTCGCCTGCTGCGCGTCGTCGCCCGCAGCGGCCCCCGCGTCGTCCTGCTCGGTGACCCCGACGTCGCTGTCCAGACCTTCCGTGGCGCCGACCCGCGGTTCCTCGCGAGCGGGTGGAGCGAGCTCGGCGAGGTCGTCCGCAGCCCGTACGCCTCGGGCGACGAACCGACCCTGCTCGACTTCATCGAGCCCGACGTCCCGGTCGGTCGGTCGGCTCACCGGGGGAGCGAGACCATCGTGCTCGACCGCAGCCACCGGCTCGGACCGGAGCTCGTCGCGGTCGCCGACCGGGTCTCGAGACGCATCGGCGCGCTCGGCGGCGGTGAGCAGCGACGCCTGGCGCCGGTCGTGGCGCAGACCGGGCGCAGCTCCGTCGAGGTCGCCCTCCTGCGCTCCGCGGCGCAGGAGACCGCCCACGTCGCGGCCCTGCTGAGGCGAGCCCACCTCGTCGAGGGCGTGCCGTGGACCGACATGGCGGTCGTCGTGCGCGGGTCGGCGCGCGCCGACACCATGCGCCGCCTCCTCGGGCAGGCCGGTGTCCCTGTGCAGGCCGGCAGCGCGGAGACGCCCGTACGCGACGAGAGCGCGGTGCGGCCGCTGCTCCACCTCCTCGAGGAGAGCATCGGGGTGGCGCGCGCGGAGCGAAGGGGCGAGGAGCACGTCATCGACGCCGCTCGTGCGGCCGATCTCGTCCTCTCGCCCATCGGTGGATCCGACACGGTGGGCCTGCGTCGGTTGCGGCGGATGCTGCGCCAGGACGAGCTCGCTTCGGGCGGAGGGCGATCGAGCGACGAGCTGCTCGCCGAGCTGCTCCTCAACGCCCCTCGCGCGGCCCTGCTCGGGCCGGCTGCACGCCCGGCCGCACGGGTGGCGTCGGCGCTCGCGGCGGGAGCGGCTGCGGCTCGGCTCGGCGACGACGGGCGCTGGGCCGCGGGGGTCGACGCGGAGTCGGTGCTGTGGGCGATCTGGCAGGGTGCCGGGGTCGCGGAGGGGTGGCGACGGACCGCCCTGGCTGGTGGCGGGGCGGGAGAGCGGGCCGACCGCGACCTCGACGCCGTGCTCGCACTCTTCGACGCCGCCGGTGCGTTCGTCGACCGTCTGCCGACAGCCGGGCCCGACACGTTCCTCGAGCACATCCAGGGCCAGGACGTGCCTGGCGACACCCTGCTCGTCGGCGGGCAGTCGGGTGGCCGGGTCTCGCTCGTCACGCCGCAGACCGCAGCCGGTCGTCAGTGGCGCATCGTCGTCGTCGCCGGCGTGCAGGAAGGGGTCTGGCCCGACCTGCGCCTGCGCGGGTCGGTGCTCGGCTCCGAGGACCTCGTCGACGTCGTCGCCGGGCGGCCGCTCGGCTTCCGTGCCGCCCAGGCAGCGGTCCGCTACGACGAGACGCGCCTCTTCCTCGTCGCTGTCACGCGGGCGACGGAGCGGCTCCTCGTCACCGCCGTCGGCAACGAGGACGAGCAGCCGTCGGTCTACCTCGACCTCGTCGACCCGCCGGCCCAGACCCGTCTGGCCGACGAGGTGCGTCCCCACAGCGACGTCGCGCGCACCATGACTCTGCCCGGTCTGGTCGGCGAGCTGCGCCGCGAGGTCACCAGCCCCGACCCCGGGGTGGCCGAGCCCGCCCTCGCCCTTCTCGCAGCCGCGGCGCGCGAGGGCGTGCGCGGAGCCGACCCGGCGACCTGGTGGGCCCTGCGCGACGTGACGACCGACCACCCCGTGCGTTCTGCCGACGAGCCCGTGCCGGTGTCTCCGTCCAAGGTGACCTACTTCAACGAGTGCGGCCTGCGCTGGTTCCTCACGGCGGTCGGCGGCGAGGGGGTGCAGCTCGGCGCGGCCTCGGTCGGCACGTTCGTGCACGACATCGTCGCCGAGCAGCCCGATGCCACGCGCGAGCAGCTCGACGCCGAGGTCGAGGCGCGATGGGGCCGCCTCGGCCTGGCGCCCGGCTGGGTCACCGACCGCACCCGTCTCGAGGCCCACGACATGGTGGCCCGCTTCGTCAACTACCGCGACGCCGCCGAGCGCGAGCGCGAGCGCGTCGGGGTCGAGGTCGACTTCCGGGTGCGCGTCGGGCGGGCCGTGGTCGGCGGGCGCGTCGACCGCATCGAGCGCGACCGTGACGGGGGACTGCGCATCGTCGACCTCAAGACGGGCACGAGCAAGCCGACGAGGGCCGATCTCGCCGAGCACGGGCAGCTCGGCGCCTACCAGGTGGCCGTCGAGGAGGGCGGCTTCCCGGAGCTCGGGGAGCACAGCGCGGGCGCGGCGCTCGTCTTCATCGGCAAGGGTGGGCTCTCGGGGCTCCAGCCCGCCGTCATGACCCAGGAGCCGGTCAGCGCCGCCGCCGACCCGACGTGGGCCCGGGTGCTCGTCGAGGCCACCGCCGAGGGCATGGGGGCTGCGACCTTCACGGCGTCGCAGGGCACCTGTCGCACGTGCCCGGTGCGATCGTCCTGCCCGGTCCAGCCCGAGGGCGACGCGCTGTGACCGAGACCCTCGACCACGCGCCCACCGCGGTGCGCCACTCCGCCCGCGACATCGCGGGCGCCCTCGAGCTGCCGCCCCCGACGCCGGAGCAGGCCGCCGTCATCGAGGCGGGGCCGGGCCCGCTCCTCGTCGTCGCCGGCGCTGGCTCGGGCAAGACCGAGACGATGGCGGCCCGGGTCGTGTGGCTCGTCGCCAACGAGCTGGTGACGCCCGACCAGGTGCTCGGCCTCACCTTCACCCGCAAGGCGGCCGCGGAGCTGTCCGCCCGCATCGGCAAGCGTCTGCGTGGCCTCGAGCGTGCCGGCCTCTGGACGCCCCCGGCCGACGACGGCACCGGCGCCGAGGTCCTCGGTGGCACGCCGACGGTCTCCACCTATCACTCGTATGCCGGCCGCCTCGTGCGGGAGCACGCCCTCCGGGTCGGCATCGAGCCGGAGTTCCGCGTCCTCACCGAGGCCGGTGCGTGGCAGCTGGCTGCCGAGGCGGTGTCGCGGTGGGACGGCCCGATGGACGGCATGTCCCGGTCCGAGGGCAACATCATCGACGCGGTCATGTCGCTCGCGGGCGAGATGGCCGAGCACGTGCGCACCCCGGCCGAGGTGATGGCGCACCTCGACGACGTGCTCGCCCGCCTCGACGCGCTGCCCGACGGTGACGGCCGCGGGAGCCTGACGCCGGCCAAGGAGGTGCTCGGGGTGCTCCGCGAGCGCCGCCTCGTCCTGCCGATCGTCGAGGCCTTCCTCGACCTCAAACGGGCGCGCGAGTCGCTCGACTTCGCCGACCAGATCGCCCTCGCGGCGCGTCTTGCCGCGACGATCCCGCAGGTCGGGGCGATCGAACGCGACCGGTTCACCGCCGTTCTCCTCGACGAGTTCCAGGACACGTCCGAGGCGCAGCTGACCCTGTTGCGCAGCCTCTTCCACGACCCGGCGGTCGCCCTGACGGCCGTCGGCGACCCCAACCAGTCGATCTACGGCTGGCGGGGGGCGAGTGCCACGACGCTGCTACGCTTCCCGACCGAGTTCGCGGGTCGAGGGGGTCCTGCCGACGTGCTGCCGCTCTCGACGAGCTGGCGCAACGACGAGCTCATCCTCGCGGCGGCGAACGTGACGGCCCGGCCTCTGGCGACGGCCCACGTGCAGCCACTGGTGGCGCGGCCCGGTGCCGGGCCCGGCACCGTCACCATCGACCGGCTCGAGTCCGCGGAGGCCGAGGCGGCGCACGTCGCCGCCTGGGTCGCCGCGCGGTGGCGCTCGCCGAGCGGCCGCCGCACCGGTCGGTCGGCGGCGGTGCTCTGTCGACGCCGGTCGTCCTTCCCGCTCGTCATCGAGGCCCTGCGCGCCGCAGACCTGCCGGTCGAGGTCGTCGGGCTCGGCGGCCTGCTCGTGACACCCGAGGTCAGCGACCTCGTCGCGGCGCTGTGGGTCGTGCAGGACCCCACCCGGGGCGACCAGCTCATGCGCCTGCTCACCGGGCCCGTCGTGCGCCTCGGCGCCGCCGACCTCGCCGGCCTCTGGGCCTGGGCGCGCGACCTGCACGGCCGGCCGCCACGCGCTGCTGGCTCCCCGGAGGCGACGGGCGCGACAGGCGCGGCGGGCGTGCCGGAGGCGACGGACGCGACGGCAGAGCGCGAGACGGCCTCCATCGCAGGGGTTCTCCCGACGGTGGAGGGCGCCGACCTCGCGTCCGGTGGGGCGGAGGATGCCGACAGCGAGCGGTCCGACGACGACCGTCGGGGGAGTGACCTCGCGGCCGACAGCGCCGACACGGCGACGCTCGTCGAGGCGCTCGACGAGCTGCCGCGACCCGGCTGGGTGGCCCGCGACGGTGCTCGCCTCAGCGGCGAGGGGCTGCGCCGTCTCCACGCGCTCGCCGAGGTCGTGCGCCGGCTTCGTCGGCTCACCGCGCTGCCGCTCGTCGACCTCGTCGCCGAGGCGGAGGTGGCGCTCGGGCTCGACATCGAGGTGCTGGCGCGCCACGAGCACACCGCCTCGACGGCCCGGGTGCACCTCGACGCGTTCGCCGACGTCGCGGCCCGCTACGCGACGAGCGCCGACCGACCCACCCTCAGCGGCTTCCTCGCCTGGCTCGAGGCGGCGCGGGAGCAGGAGCGAGGGCTCGACGCCGGCCACACCGAGTCCGACGCCGACGCTGTGCAGGTCCTCACGGTCCACGCCTCGAAGGGGCTCGAGTGGGACGTCGTCGCGATCCCCGCGCTCGTGGAGGGCGCCTTCCCCGACCACGCCTCGACGTCCGTGGCACCCGTCGAGGGGTCCGAGCAGGTCGAGTACGCCTGCTCGGGCACCCCCAGGGACAAGGGCTGGCTCGTCGGGCTCGACTCGCTGCCCTACGACCTGCGCGGCGACCGCGACGGTCTGCCGCACCTCGACTGGCGCAGTGTTCCCGACCGCAAGCACCTCGGAGCGGCCATCGACGAGTTCGGGCTCGAGGGCGGGCGCCATGCCGTGGCCGAGGAGCGCCGGTTGGCGTATGTCGCGGTCACCCGCGCGCGCAACGACGTGCTCCTCACCACGCATGTGTGGGGTGCCACGAAGAAGACGCTGTCGGTGCCGAGCCGCTTCCTCCTCGAGATCCGCGAGGCACTGGGCGCCGCCGCGACCCAGCAGGTGTGGCACCCGGCACCGGACCCCGTGCAGGACGCCAAGGGCCGCGCCGTCGCGCCGACCAACCCGCACCTCGTCGACCCGGTGGCGGCTGCGTGGCCGCACGACCCGATGGCCCACCGCCGTGCGGCTCTCAGCGGCGTCGCCGACCGGCTCGCCGAGGCGGTTCGCTCGGGAGACCTGCCCCCGCAGG
This sequence comes from Humibacillus xanthopallidus, assembly GCF_006716675.1. Taxonomy (GTDB): domain Bacteria; phylum Actinomycetota; class Actinomycetes; order Actinomycetales; family Dermatophilaceae; genus Humibacillus; species Humibacillus xanthopallidus_B. The sequence goes on from NZ_VFPM01000002.1 coordinate 762,148, forward strand.
GTGATCCCCGCCTCGATGACCTCCGGCTCCTGCTCGCCGAGCAGGCGGCGCGCCAGTCGCGCGGTGAGCCCGTCGTCGACGTGCCACGCCACCTGTCGGCGTCGGCCGTCGTGTCGCTCGCGCGAGACGCAGAGGCCTTTGCGATGAACCTGCGCCGCCCGATGCCGAGCGCCCCTGCCGTCGCCGCGCGGCAGGGCACGGCCTTCCATGCCTGGGTCGAGGAGCACTACTCGCGAGCGGCCATGGTCGACCTGCTCGACCTGCCCGGAAGCGCCGACGAGGGCGCCTCCGACGACACCAGCCTCGAGGTCATGAAGGAGCACTTCCTCGCAAGCGAGTGGGCCGGTCGGATCCCCGAGGAGATTGAGCTCTCCATCGAGACGGTCATCGACGCCATCGCGGTGCGCGGCCGGGTCGACGCCGTCTTTGCCCGCGACGACGGCGGGTGGACGGTCGTCGACTGGAAGACCGGTGCCCGCCCCACGGGCCACGACGCGAGGGTGCGGGCCCTGCAGCTGGGCGCCTACGCCGTCGCGTTCGCCCGGCTCCGGGGCGTCGACCCCGCGCTCGTCGACGCCGCGTTCTACTACGCCGCCGAGGGTGTCACCGTCCGTCCCGACCTGCCCGGCGAGACCGAGCTGGTCGACCTGCTGCGCACTCTGCCGCAGTAGCGCCAAGACCTCTTCGCGAGTGGCCTCGTCGACATGCGCTCGAGTGGTGGTGCAGGTGAGGTCGCGCGGCCCTCGAGTGGCCGGGGGGGGGGCGTCGTCAGCGGGCTGAGTCGGGTGCGGCTTCGGTGGCGGGCGGGTCTGCGACCCGAGGCCCGTGCGCGTGGGGCTGGTGCTCGACGGGCACGAACTCCGATGCCCCCTCGTGGAGGTCGAGCAGCCCGTCGTCCTCACCGGGCAACGCCTCCACCTCGTCGATCTCGAAGGTCGCCGTGCTGTCGCCCGACGCGACGAAGGGAACCGCAGAGCTGTCGGCGGGCGGCGTCTCACCGACGCTATCGAATGCGGCCCCGGAGGGCACGGCGGGATCGTCGACGGCGTCGCCGCGCAAGGCCTTCCGCCCAGTGGCGTCGCTCTCGTCGCCCAGCAGTCCGGCCATGGCGACCGCCTGGGTCTCGGCGAGCATCGGGAAGGGGTGGTGCGGCGCGGTGGCGTCCCACTCGGGCGCGGGCGGCGCCTCGGGGTCGTCCGGGTCGAGGGCGCTGGCGAGCGCAGCCTGCTCACCGGCGCGCCGCGAGCGCTCGCTGCGCGCGGCGTCCTCGCGCGCGTGCCGCTCGTCGTCCTGCTCGAGGCGGTCGGCGAGCGTGCGCAGACGACCGGCGGTGCGTTCCACGAGGACGAGATCGCCGCTCGAGAGCGCGCGCAGGAGGGTTCGCAGGGGCGTCATCTCCGCGGCCAGCCGCGCTCGCGCAACGAGGGCGCCGTCGGGTCGCTCGACGCGCGACCTGGCGTAGCTCTCGAGCACCGAGTCGAGCGTGTCGGGCCCGGCGCGGGCCACGAGGTCGGCGAAGTCGTCGGCCGGGTCACCGACGCGCGACTCCTCCCATGCGAGCACCCCGCGCACGTGGCCGCTGCCGGCGTCCTGCTCGTCGTCGAAGGAGGCGAGCACGTTGTCGCCGGTGAACGCGCCGTGCACCGGGCTCGGGGCGAAGCGCCACAGCGACACGTCCTCGAGCATGCGTTCCCAGCGGGTCAGCAGGTCGGTGGGCACATGGCCGGTGGCCGCCGCGCGGTCGAGCTCGGAGAGCTGACGGCGTCGATGCGCCTCCGCGTCGTACGTGGGCCGCCCCGCCTCCTCGAAGAGCAGCAGCTCGACGTTGTGGATGTGGGCCAGCGTGCGACCCACCGCCTCGGCGAGCGGCCCCGGAGGCAGGGCCGAGAAGTCGAGCGGCCGCCCCGGCACCCGCAGGTAGACGGCGGCGCGACCCTCCGCCACGGGCGCGTGACCGCGCACCATCGGCATCGCCACGTCAAGCCGTCGCCCGAGCAGTCCCGAGAGCGCAGCGATGTCGTCGAGCATGGCCCCGGCAGCCGCGGTGCGCGGTGCCTTGACGACCCATCGCCGGTCCTGGCTGTCCTGCACGTAGGCGACCTCGAAGAGGTCGCCGGGCGTGACCCGAACCCCCTCGACCGAGACCGGGTCGAGCCCCGGCACGGCGGAGCTCGCCAGGGCGGCGAGGACGAGCGGGCTGCGACTCACACGACCACGGTATGCCGCGGGGCGGGCCGAGCGTGGGAGGCGAGCCCCCGTCGGGGCGGGGTGCCCGGCACCTAAGGTGGGGAGAGTGCCCCTGACTCCTCCACGGACCACGAGCCCCGACCCGCAGGACGACCGGCTGCGCGACCTCGCGCTGGCACGCGGCGGCCTCGACCGCGTGGCGCACGAACGGACCCGCCCCTCGGTCGTCGAAGACCTGCTCGCCGACCCCTCGACCCGGGTGGTCGAGCTGCGCGGTGAGCGACTGCGCGTCGGGTCCGGGGCCGACGGGGACGACCTCGCCCTTCACCTCCGCGCGCCGGTCGAGGCCGACCGCGCCGGGCTGGGGCTGCACCTGGGCCGCGGACCGGACGGCACGGCATACCTCGGCGTCGTGTCGTCGACGCCAGCGCCCGAACCCGTGCCGAAGGCCGGCGCCGACGAGCCTGGCGACGCCGAGACGTGGCTGACCCTACGACAGGCGGGCGAGGCACTCGGCGCGCGCGACGCCGGGCTCTTCACGACGGCGCTCGCGCTCGCCAACTGGCACGCGACCCACCGGCACTGCCCGCGCTGCGGCGCCGAGACCGAGCCGACCCAGGCCGGCTGGGTGCGGCGGTGCGTGCGTGACGGCAGCGAGCACTACCCCCGCACCGACCCCGCCGTCATCATGTCGGTCATCGACCCCCACGACCGGCTGCTGCTCGGGCGCGGCGCGCACTGGCCGGAAGGACGCTTCTCGGTGCTCGCGGGCTTCGTCGAGCCGGGCGAGTCCTTCGAGGCGGCGGTCGCTCGCGAGGTCGCGGAGGAGGTCGGCATCCACATCGACGACGCCCGCTTCCTCGGCAACCAGCCGTGGCCCTTCCCCTCCTCGCTCATGGTCGGCTACGCCGCGACCACCTCGGAGTCCGAGCTGCGCCCCGACCCGGCCGAGATCGCCGAGGCTCGCTGGGTGACGCGCGAGGAGTACCGAGAACTGTTGTCCAGCAACGAGATCCGCACACCGAGCGGCATCTCGATCGCCAAGCGCATCATCGAGCACTGGCTCGGCGCGACCGTCGAGTCGGTCGCCGGCCCGTCGGTGGTCGACCGCTGAGGCGTCGACGCGGACACCGGAGGATCAGGCGCTGAGGCGGGCCTGCACCTCGGCGACGGAGGGGTTCGTCGCGGCCGACCCGTCGGGGAAGACGACGGTCGGCACCGTCCGGTTGCCGTCGTTGACGCCTTCGACGAAGTCGACGTGCTCCGGACTGGCCTCGATGTCGATCTCGGTGAAGAGGATGCCCTCACGGTCGAGCTGCGACTTGAGACGGCGGCAGTAGCCGCACCACGACGTCGTGAACATCGTGACCGAGCCCGCGTCGGGGGTGAGGTCGGGGCTCTGGGTTGCGCCAGGCGTCGCGTCGGGCATGCGATTTCCTCGGATCTGTGGACGACGTGGACAGGTCCCGTCGCGTGGTCGGCTCTCGATGCAAGGATGAGCCCATGGCCCGCCACGGTGCAAAGCGACCCAGCAAGACGGACGTCGCCGCAAAGCGACCCAAGAAGATGGACCTCGAGGTCTACAACGCCGAGGTGCGACGGCTCCAGGCCGACCTCGTCTCCTTCCAGGAATGGGTGCGGGCGACCGGTCAGCGGGTCGTCGTCGTCTTCGAGGGGCGTGACGCGGCCGGCAAGGGCTCGGCGATCAAGCGGATCACCGAGTACCTCAGCCCCCGCGTCGCCCGCATCGCGGCGCTCCCGGCGCCGACCGACCGCGAGAAGACCGAGTGGTACTTCCAGCGCTACATCGCCCACCTGCCGGCGGCCGGCGAGATGGTGCTCTTCGACCGGTCCTGGTACAACCGCGCCGGCGTCGAGCGGGTCATGGGCTTCTGCACCGACGAGCAGTACTCCCTCTTCCTCGAGCAGGCGCCGGTCTTCGAGAGGATGCTCGTCGACGACGGCATCATCCTGCGCAAGTACTGGTTCAGCGTCTCCGACGTCGAGCAGGAGCGTCGCTTCCGTTCGCGCGCCAAGGACCCCATGCGCCAGTGGAAGCTCTCGCCGATGGACCTCGAGTCGATCACCCGGTGGGAGGACTACTCCGAGGCGAAGGACATCATGATGGACGCGACGAGCACCGAATGGGCGCCGTGGCACGTCGTCGAGTCCGAGGACAAGCGGCGCTCGCGGGTCAACGTCATGAACCACCTGCTGACCTCCATCCCGCACGAGCCGATGGAGGCCCAGGTGCCGCCCATCCCCGAGCGCCCGGCTCCGCGGGGCTACGAGCGCCCCCCGCAGGACGACCAGAACTACGTGCACGACCACGCGGCCGACGTCATGCGACTCGCCAAGGGTGATCCGTCCTGAGCGCAGTCCCCACGGCCGACGACATCCTGGCCGGTCTCGACCCCGAGCAGCGTGAGGTCGCGCTCGCGCCGCCCGGCCCACTGTGCATCCTCGCGGGCGCCGGCACGGGCAAGACCCGCGCCATCACGCACCGCATCGCGTATGCCGTCCACTCCGGCGCGCAGCAGCCGCAGCGGGTGCTGGCCCTCACCTTCACCGCCCGCGCCGCGGGCGAGATGCGCACCCGGCTGCGCGGCCTCGGGGTGCAGGGCGTGCAGGCACGCACCTTCCACGCGGCCGCCCTGCGCCAGCTCCACTACTTCTGGCCCCAGGCGGTCGGCGGGGCCGCTCCCGAGGTGATGAGCCACAAGGCCGCCGCGGTCGCCGAGGCTGCGAGCCGCCTGCGCATGCAGTTCGACCGCACGGCGATCCGCGACCTCGCCGCCGAGATCGAGTGGGCGAAGGTCAACCTCCTCACGCCGCAGTCGTATGCCGCCCGAGCGCGCACGGCGCGCCGGGAGCCCCCGGGAGTCGACCTCACGGCGATGGCCCGCCTGTTCGAGGCGTACGAGGAGGTGAAGCAGCGCCGCGGTGTCATCGACTTCGAGGACGTCCTCCTGCTCACCGTCGGCATCCTCGACGAGCGCGACGACATCGCCCGGGCCGTGCGGGGGCAGTACCGCCAGTTCGTCGTCGACGAGTACCAGGACGTCAACGACCTCCAGCAGCGCCTGCTCGAGCTCTGGCTCGGCGAGCGCAACGACCTCTGCGTCGTCGGCGACCCGGCGCAGACGATCTACTCCTTCACCGGCGCCAGCCCCCGCCACCTCGTCGGCTTCCCCCAGCGCTTCCCGGGAGCGCACGTCGTGCGGCTCGTGCGCAACTACCGCTCCTCGCCCCAGATCGTCGCGCTCGCGAACACCATCGTGGCCGCCGGAACGCAGGCCGCTCGTGACGGGGCGGTGCGGCTGCTGGCCCAGGGCGAGCCGGGTCCGGAGCCGGTGCTCGAGTCGCACCCCGACGACCCGGCAGAGGCGGCGGCCGTCGCGGCACGGGTGCGTCAGCTCGTCGACGAGGGCACGCCGCCGTCGCAGATCGCCATCCTCTTCCGCACGAACGCCCAGTCGGAGGCGCACGAGAACGCGCTCAGCGACGCGGGCGTGCCCTACCTCGTGCGCGGCGGCGACCGCTTCTTCGCCCGCAAGGAGGTGCGCGACGCGATCCTGCTGCTGCGTGGGGCCGCTCGCAGCGACGACGGCACCAAGCCGCTCGGCGAGCTCGCCCGCGACGTCATCACCGGCGCGGGGTGGAGCCACGACCCGCCGGCCGGTGGCGGCGCGACGCGCGAGCGCTGGGAGTCGCTGACCGCGCTCGCGACCCTCGCCGACGACCTGGCGGCGACGTCGCCCGACGCGCGGCTGGCCGAGCTCGTCGCGGAGCTCGAGCGGCGCGCGTCCGAGCAGCACGCGCCGGCGGTGCAGGGCGTGACGTTGGCGAGCCTCCACGCCGCCAAGGGCCTCGAGTGGGACGTCGTCTTCCTCGTCGGCGCCTCCGACGGCCTCATCCCGATCTCGATGGCCGAAGGCCCCGAGGCGGTCGAGGAGGAGCGGCGGCTGCTCTACGTCGGCCTCACCCGGGCCCGCCGCCGCCTCCACATCTCGTGGTCCGGGGCGCGCACGCCCGGGGCCCGCTCGACGCGTCGTGTCTCGCGCTTCCTCGCGCCCGCGGCGGGCATCCTCGGGCAGGGGGCCCGTCCGGAGCAGGCGCCGCGATCGGGTGGCGGCCGCAGGAGCGGGCCCAAGGTGGCCCGCATCGCGCACTGCCGTGGGTGTGGTGCCGAGCTCGTCACCGCGGCGCAGCGCAAGACGGGGCGGTGTGACACGTGTCCGCCGACCTACGACGAGGCGACGTTCGAGCGGCTGCGTGCGTGGCGGCTGGCCGTGGCCCGCGAGGCCAGCGTGCCGGCATTCGTCGTCTTCACCGACGCGACGCTGACGGCGATCGCCGAGTCGGAGCCGGCAGACCAGGGTGCGCTCTCGACGATCAGCGGTGTCGGCCTGCGCAAGCTCGAGCAGTACGGCGCCGATGTCCTCGCCATCCTCCAGGGGGCAGACCCCGAGGAGCTCCTCGAAAAGGCCTCTGCCGCAAGGGAATCCACCGATTCTTGAGCTTCGCTGAAAAAAGTTCGGAAAAGTTCGCTAATTCAGTTGTTCGCCCGCGAGGGCCCCGCGTACCCTTGACGACGTCAAGCCCAATGGCTCAGGTGGCCAGTTGGGGAGCGCGAGCAGAAGTGAGGAGGGCCGGTCTGATGGACAACACCACGATGACGATGAACGCAGTGACCTGCGTGCTTTCCGTGCGTCCGCGTATCGCCGGCCCGGTTCGCCTTGCCGTCGCGTTCCTCATGGACCAGGGGACCACCCTGTCCGTTGCCGCCCACACGGGTGACCGTGTCGTCGGCTTCGGCGCCCTCGTCAAGGGGCAGGTCTCTGTCGATGTCCGCGCCATCGCCCCGACGTACAAGACCCCCGATGTCGTTCGCTCCCGCTCCGGGAGGCCACCGGTCTGACCAGACCGAGCCTCACCTCCCAGGCCGCGAACCCGACATCACCGGGTCCGCGGCCTTTCTGTTGTCTCCGGACACCTGCCGCTCAACGAAGACAGACCAGCAGCACCGCCACCAGAGCACCGACCGGTGCCAGACAGATCAGGGACAAGACATGACTCCTCGCATGCCGAGCAGCCGGACCGAGACCCGCACCTCCGGTGCCGGCCTTCGGACCAAGCCAGGAACGAGTGAACAGGCGGCCCCCGTGACCGGGGCCCCGGAGACGGAGGTGACCATGCCACTCAGCGAGATGCTCGACCTCGGGACGGAGGCGCAGGCGCTGGGCGAGACCATCCCGTGTCGCGACTACGACGCGGAGCTCTGGTTCGCCGAGCGACCCGAGGACGTGGAGTTCGCCAAGACCCTCTGCGGTCTCTGCCCCGCGCGGCTCCAGTGCCTCGCCGGCGCCCTCGAGCGCCAGGAGCCCTGGGGCGTCTGGGGAGGTCAACTCCTCGTCCAGGGCGCCGTCGTCGCCCGCAAGCGGCCGCGAGGCCGTCCCCGCAAGCACCCTGTGGCCGCTTGACCCCGCCCGACCACGCATGGTCCAGACGCCACCGGCCCCCGACACCAACCCATTCCAGAGATCAGGAGATCGTCATGAACCAGCTCGAGATGCTGGCTCGCGACCGGATCAACGAGCGCAGTCAGCGCCAGGAACGCCGCGGCATCCGTCGCAGCGCCCGGCTGATCGCGCAGGAGATCCGCGCCAGTCGACGCCACGAGAAGTGAAGGACCGCCCCGACGGGGCCCCTGCAGGACAACCGAATCGAGTGAGCAAGCCGCGGGTGACGCGCACGTCACCCGCGGTTTTGCGTGCCCGGGCGGCTTCGCGCGCCGCTGCTGACCTCGGCGCATAATCGACACCATGGGCGATGAGGAGCCGGTCGTGAGAGACGTCCGGGCAGAAGGCGAGCGGTCCGCCGCGGAGGGCACGGCTCTCGTCTGCGCGACGTGCGGGCGGCGCCCAGAGGCAGGCGAGGAGGCCACCGCCCGGCTCACGTGGAGCCGCGACACGAGCGGTGCCGCCACGACGTGGACGTGCGACCGGTGCAGCCGCGAGCACCTGCGCTCGATCGAGGGCAAGCTCGACCCCACCTGGTGGTGAGACCTCCGAACGCCTCCGTTCGCAGGCGGGGCGCGCACTCGAGGAGGTGCGCACGAGGCATACGGGTGTGGCTGACCGCGAGGTGTGCGCCCGGCCGCAGAGCGGACCGCCTGGCCGATGTAGGGCGCCGGCGGCTGGCTCAGCCGGTGCCGCGGTGCCCGATCGGCGGCAGGTCGGCGCCCGGCAGGAGCGCGTCGACGATCTCGCGCCCGCGCACGGTGCCACCGAGCTGGCAGAGCACCCCGATGCTCCCGCCCCAGACCCGGTGGATGAGGAGGTACTCCGGGGGCAGGTTGAGCTTGTAGCCCACGGCGTAGTTGGGCTGGCGGGGGTCGTTGATGTGGGCGAAGACGCCGCGGAGCCAGTCGCGGCTGAAGGTGAACTCGTCCTCGCGGAAGGGCGCCATGAACGGCTCGAGGTAGTCGAGGAGCCGCTGCGGGTCGAGGTCGATGCCCGAGCGGACGAAGCCGAGCTCGCGCAGTCCGTCGAGCACCTCCTGCGCGCTGCCCTCGAGGCCGGTCGTGAGCAGCGGACCGATCTCGGCGGGCATGCCGTCGGGCAGCCGGTTCACCGCGCCGAAGTCGATGACACCGAGGCGGTTGTCGGGGGTCATCCGGAAGTTGCCCGGGTGGGGGTCCGCGTGGAGCAGGCCGGCCTCTGCCGGCCCGGCGAGGAGGAACTCGAGGTAGAGCTGCGAGGCGTCGTCGCGCTCCTCTGGGGTGCCGTCGGAGATGATCTGCGAGAGCGGCTTGCCCTCGAGCCACTCCGAGACGATGACGTGCTCGGCGTGGGCCACGACGGCGGGGATGGCGAAGTCCTCGTCGTCGGTGAAGGCATCGGCGAAGGTCGCCTGCGACCGCGCCTCGAGGCGGTAGTCGAGCTCTTCGGCCATGCGGTCGCGCAGCTCGTCGAGGATCGGACCGATGTCGAGCCCCGGCACCCAGCCCGCGGCGACCTTGGCAACTCGCGAGATCTGGCGCAGATCGCCCATGAGGGCCGCACCCGCACCGGGGTACTGGATCTTGACGGCCACGTCGCGCCCGTCGGCCCACACGCCACGGTGCACCTGGCCGATGGACGCCGAGGCGACCGGATGGTCGTCGAAGGTGCGAAACCTGCTGCGCCAGCGAATGCCGAAGTCGGCACGGAGGACCTCGTGGACCGAGCTCGTGGGCATCGGGGGCGCACTGTCCTGCAGCTTGGTGAGGGTCGCCCGGTAGGGCACGGCGATCTCCTCGGGGAAGGCTGCCTCGAAGATCGAGAGCGCCTGGCCGAACTTCATCGCCCCGCCCTTGAGCTCACCGAGCACCTGGAAGAGCTGCTGCGCCGTGCGGGCCTGGAGCTCGGCGGCGACGACCTCGGCCGGCTTGCCACCGATGCGCTTGCCGAATCCGAGCGCGGTGCGACCGGCGAAACCGAGCGGCACGCTGGCGAGCTTGGCGCTGCGCACCACGGCCTTGCGGGGCAGATCGGTCACGGCACCTCCTCGGTCGACGTACGGGCCACCTGCGAGCCTACGTTCTGTCGGGCTCCGGCGCTGAGGCGGTGCCCTCCAAGGCGGGGCGCGCGTCCGGGATCCGGGACGTGTGGTGCCGGCATCGCGGGTGGGGCCGCCACCGTCTGTGGTCGATCCGCGGCCAGGGCACGGTCACCTCGACGGCGACGCCGGGCGGGGGAGGCTCACCTGCGACCGAGCGGGCGACGAGGGCGGCCACCGTGCCCGCGACGAGCTGGGAGAGCCCCGGCTCGCCCCGACGCGACCGGCCGGGAGCCGGGAGCGGCTGGGCCTGCGGCGCAAGCGAGTCCACCGGCACGGTCGCCACCTGGGCGATGACCGTCGGCCAGGCGGCGTCGCGGTCGCTGCGGTGCAGGTCGAGGCACCAGAGGCACGGTGCGCGGGCCGTGCCGTCGACGAGCGGGCCGACGACGGCGCGCGGTCCGGTCGTGACGACGGGCAGGTGGGGCACGCCGCGCCGCAGCCAGAGGTCTCCGCGGCGGGGGTCGAGGGCGATGTCGGCGACGAGCACGACGGCCGCGGGCTGCGCAGATCCCGAGTCGATCGCACGGGCGCCACCCTCAGCACCCTCGCCACCCTCGCCACCCGCGAAACCGGTGTCCGGTTCGAGGAGCCGCCTGAGGTCATGGGCAAGGGAGCCGTCACCCTCGACGAGCACGTGCGACCCGGCGCGTGCGCCCCGCGTGGCCGGTGACGTAGCGCGGTGGGAGCGCGGCGGCACGATGGGTTCGAGCAGCCCCAGACGCCCGACGAGGTCGAGCAGGGCACGCCACCGTCGGCGGGAGACCCCGCTCGCCCTGGCGACGAGGTCGAGCGCGTCGGGCGGCATCGTGCCGTCGAGACGGCCGAGCAGACGCGCCTCGTCAGGCGTCACCCCACTGACGATCGGACCGCCCTCGAGCACACCGAACTGCACCTCGCCGGGACGCCGAGTGATTGGGCGCAGCCAGAGGGGGATGGCGGCATACGGGCCGGGGTGGGCGGTGTTCATCGGACCTCCGAGGGGAGCGGCAGGGTGCCGCGGCGGCTCAGGGCCTCAGCGTCGCAGGCGTCCCCGTACCGACCGTGCCGTCGTCCACAGGCATGCGAGAGGGGCGGGACCAGTGGTGGTCCCGCCCCTCCTCAAACGGCGTCAGCGACGCCGTCGCGACCTGTCAGGCCTTGCCCAGGATGCGGTTGAGGTTCGTGCCGCACACGGGGCACACGCCCTTGGCCATCCGGCGGCCGTTGTCAGAAACGACAACCTTGCCCTCGGCCTCGCGCTTCTCCTTGCACTTGACGCAGTAGAACTCGCCCTTGTAGGTCTCGTCAGCCATTGGTGTGTCTCCTTGTTGCTGGCGCCCATCCGACGGGCGCCTCGGCTCGCACAACCCTAGAGCACGCTGAGCACGAAATCATGCTCCCGCCCCGCTTGGCGTGCCCGGGACAGATGCGGTAGAACGCGCGGGCGCGGTGGGGGTCCCCACCACTGTCGGCGCTCGGGCTTACCCTGCCCTCATGGCGACGACGCGGCGCGAGGTGGTGCAGACGGTGGTCGACGGGGTCACCGTCGAGGTCCGCCGCAGCGCCAAGCGTCGACGCACGGTGTCCGCCTACCGCCAGGAGGGCCAGCTCGTCGTCCTCGTGCCGGCCCGGATGAGCGCCGCCGAGGAGGGGGAGTGGGTGCGCACCATGGTGGCGCGCGTCGCCGCCTCCGAGCAGCGCAGGCAGCGCAGCGACGGCGACCTCGAGCGGCGTGCGCTCGAGCTCTCCCGCGAGCACCTCGGTGGGCGGGCCGTGCCCTCGAGCGTGCGCTGGGTGTCCAACCAGAGCAGCCGCTGGGGCTCGTGCACCCCTGCCGAGGGCACGATCCGGCTCTCCGACAAGCTGCAGGGCATGCCGGGCTGGGTCGTCGACTACGTCCTGCTCCACGAGCTCGCGCACCTGCTCCAGCCGGGCCACGGCCCCCAGTTCTGGCGGCTCATCGAGGGCTATCCCCGGCTCGAGCGCGCCCGGGGCTACCTCCACGGTGTCTCGGCGACGGCCGGCCTCGGTCTCAGCGACGACTGACGCGACGGGCCTCCGCGATGAGCGGAACGAGGTCGGCCGGGGCTCCGTCGGGCAGGCCCCCGACCGGCCACCAGCGCACGTCGAGCGACTCCTCGCTCACGGTGTGCCCGGCGTCGGCCGGAGCGATGGCCGCGTAGCGCACGTCGAGGTGCTCGCGGCACCGGCCGAACGACGCGGCGAGGGCGTGACGGCTGAGGTCGACGATGTCGGGCAGCACGACGAGCGAGGCGATGCCGGACTCCTCCAGCGCCTCGCGCGCAGCGCCGGCCAGCATCGAGGTGTCGCCCTCCTCGAAGTGCCCACCGAACTGGAGCCACAGCCGCGCCTTGGGATGGTGCGTCAGGAGCACGTGCTCACCGCTCTCGTCGAGCACGATGACGCTGCCCGTGAGGTGCGCCGGCGGTCCGGACCGCGCCATTGCGTCCGGGTGCTGCTCGAGGTGGTGCAGGTACTCGCGCCGCAGGCGCTCCTGGTCCTCGTTCGGCGCGGGCCATTCCGTCAGCCGGGCGACGGCGTCCTCGCGGAGCGAGCGGTATGCCGCAGCGGTCACTCTCGCTCGCCCGTGGACGGGCCGTCGGCGCCGGGTGCGTCGCCGTCCGGTCCGCGGGTGTCGCCGCCAGCAGCGCCTCCGGTGTCGCCTCTGGTGTCGCCTCTGGTGTCGCCTCCGGTGTCACCCCCGGCCTCGCGCGCGCGGTCGGCCTCCTCGAGGATGCCGCGGAGCACCGCGTCGAGGTCGCTCGACTCAGAACCCTCGATGCCCTCGATGCCTTCGATCCCGGCTGCACCCGCACCGGCGACCGACGCCGCCGCGGCGCTCGACCCGCCCGTGGCCCGCTCGACGTAGCCGATCGGGTCGTCGAGGTCGGCAGCCGTCGGAGCGAGGTCGGGGTGCGCCCACCGGCTGTCGCGCAGGTCGGCGCCACCCGCGTTCTCGAGCGCGGCCCAGAGGTTGGCCGCGTCGCGCAGCCGGCGCGGGCTGAGCTCGAGCCCCACGAGCCCGGCGAAGGTCTTCTGCGCGGCGCCGCCGACCCGGCGACGACGGATGGCCTCGGCCAGGGCGGCGGACTGGGGGAGGTGGCGGGCGGTGGCCCGGTCGCTGACGTGGTCGACCCAGCCCTCAGCGAGGGCGAGGAGGGTCTCGAGCCGCCCGAGCGCAGCCTGCTGCGCGGGTGTCGGGTGCGGGCGGAAGAGGTTGCCCTGCAGGGCGCCGCGGAGGGCCGCGGGGTCTGAGGCGTCGATCGTCGTCAGGGCCGACTCGATCGCCTCGGTGTCGATCGTGATGTTGCGGGCGTAGTCGTCCACTGCCGAGAGGAGCTGGGGCCCGAGCCACGGCACCTCGGAGAAGAGGCGCACGCGTGCCGCCTCACGCACCGCGAGGTAGAGCCGCACCTGTGGCAGGTCGATCTCGAGCGACTCCGCGAGCGCGGCGACGTTGCCCGGCAGCAGTGCAACGAGCCCCGGCTCGGTGAGAGGCAGGCCCACCTCGGTGCCGCCGACGACCTCGGTCGCGAGCGTGCCGACGGCCTGCCCGAGCTGGGCCGAGAACATCTGCCGGCTGAGGTTGCCGAGCATCGGGGCCCACTGCTCGACCATGGCGCGCGGGTCGAAGCCCTCGGGCAGTCCGGGCGGCATGGCCTCGCCGAACGCCTCCGGACCGAGCTCGCCCATCTGCTTGCGCAGCGCGTCGGACGTCGCGGCGGTGACGCCGTCGCTCACCGGCTCGATGAGCTCGAACCAGCGCGGCATCGTGGCCTCGACCCACTCGGCGCGCGAGAGCCCGGTCGCGCGCCAGGCGGGGGCGGCCAGGGTCGTCTGCTCGTCGAGCCAGAGGGTGGCGACGGCGACGGCGTCGGCGACGGCCTGCGCCGCGGCCGGGTCGTGCACGTCGTTGCCCTCGCTCACGAGCACGTGCTTGCGAGCGACGTCCGTCGCAAGGTCGCGAGAGCCCGTCGGGGTCTGCTGCGCCTGCATGAAGGTGCCGAGCTGGGCTCGCATCGCCGCCTGCGTGGCGGGATCGGTCGGGTCGACGCCCATGCTGCGCATCACGTCGGCGAGCTCGGGGTTGTTCGCCGCCTCGCCGAGCACCTGCTCGAGCATCGCGCCGAGGTCGCCGCCGCCGAAGCCTCCGGGCCCGCCGGCCCCACCGAGGCCGCCGAGCCCACCGAGCCCACCGAGCCCACCGAGCCCGGACAGGCCGGCGAACGGGTCGTCCCCGCTGTCGCGGTTGCCGCCACGCAGCGGTAGCCCGAACGGGGAGTCCATGGGGTCGCGACGCGTGACGTCCTCTCCGGAGTCGCGCCCGGAGTTGCGCCCGGAGTCCTTCGAGGGCCCCGAGCCGGCGCTGCCGTCACCGCCGTCGTGCCCAGTCGCACCGGTCGCACCGCTCTCGGTGCCGGTCTCGTCGTCGGGGCGCTGCTCGCCCTCGCTGCCGTCGGGCCCGCGGTCGTCCGCCATGTCAGCTCATCCCCACTCACCAGGTGTCGTCGTGCTACCACCAAGACAACCACGGATCCCGCTCGTTGGTTCCCCGGTCTCCGTCCGACGAGCGTGACCGGAGCGTGACGCAGGCGCACAGCGGATGCCGGGTCAGCGGCATACGATGCTCGTCGTGACGGTCGCCCTAGCCGAGATCCGCGAGACACCCCTGTCGGTCGACGAGGTGCTCGCGAGCGTCACCGACCCGCGGGCGGGCGGCACGTGCCTCTTCGTCGGCACCGTGCGCGACCACGACGGCCACGGAGACGGGCCCGACGACGGCAACCGCGGCGTCAGCCATCTCGACTACTCCGCGCACCCCCAGGCGGGCGAGGTCGCCCGCGCGCTGGCCGACCGGCTCGCGTCCGAGGGCCGCGTCGTGCGCATCGCCGTCGTGCACCGCGTGGGTCACCTCGAGGTCGGCGACCTCGCCGTCGTCTGCGGGGTGAGCGCCGCCCACCGCGCCGAGGCCTTCGAGGTGTGCCGGGCGCTCATCGACGAGTTCAAGGCGAGCGTGCCGATCTGGAAGCACCAGCAGTTCGCCGACGGCGGCGACGAGTGGGTGGGCCTGCCGTGAAGACGATCAGGCGGGTGCCCCCCGAGGGCACCGAGCAGGCGTATGCCGCGTGGGACGACTCCGACGACGGTTCCACCGGTCGTGGCCGGCTCACCGTCGGCAACAAGGTCACGCTGGGCCTCTTCTTCGCCTTCCTCGTCCTCATGGTGGCGGGCTCGCTCATCAAGCTGCCGTATGCCGTCATGAGCCCGGGTCCCACGGTCAACACGCTGGGGGACAGCCCCGGCACGACGAAGCCGATCATCACCGTCTCCGGCCTGCCGACCTACCCCACCGACGGCTCCCTCAAGTTCACGACCGTGCGTGTCGAGGGAGGGCCGGGCTACCCGGTCGACGTGTGGGACGTCCTGCAGGCCTGGGTCGACCCGTCGCGCGACGTCTTCCCGGTCGACGAGATCTTCGACCCGCAGGTGTCGCAGGAGCAGGTCGCCGAGGAGAATGCCGTCCAGATGGAGGGCTCGCAGGAGGAGGCGACGGCGGTCGCGCTGCGCGGTCTCGGCAAGGACGTGCCCACCCACGTCGCCGTCGCGAGCCTCGCCCCGACCTCCAAGGCGAAGGGACTGCTCCAGCCCAAGGACCGCTTCGTCAAGGTCGGTTCGACCGACATCACGACGGCCGAGAGCGTGCGGGCGGCCCTCCAGCAGGTCAAGCCGGGTGAGAAGGTCACGGTCACGGTCGAGCGCGACGGCAAGGACGTCACGGTCGACGTGCCGACCATCGAGGGCCAGGGCGGCCGCACGGCGCTCGGGGTCATCCTCGGCCTCACCCACGACTTCCCGGCGAAGGTGGCGATCGACGCCGGCTCGGTCGGGGGACCGTCGGCAGGCCTGATGTTCGCCCTGGGCATCTACGACAAGCTCACTCCGGGCGCCCTCACCGGCAACCACCAGGTCGCCGGCACGGGGACCATCGACGACGGCGGCAACGTCGGGCCGATCGGCGGCATCAAGCAGAAGCTCGCCGGCGCGCGTGCCGGCGGTGCGGAGTACTTCCTCGCCCCGGCCGAGAACTGCAACGAGGTCGTCGGCAACATCCCGGACGGCCTCGAGGTCTTCAAGGTCGGCACCTTCGACGAGGGGCGCACCGCCGTCGAGGCGATCGCCAAGGGCCGCACCGGGTCACTGCCCCGCTGCTGACGCGCAGCCCCGGGCCAGAGGCTGCCCGCGCCTCAGTCCTCGAAGGTTGCCTGCAGGGCCGCCACGAGCCCCGGAGCGATGTCGCGACCGGTGGCCACGGCGTCGTCCGAGTCGTGCGCGCGCTGGCGCAGGAGGCAGATCGAGGTGCCGTCGCGCAGCACGGCGACGAGCAGCCGCACGTCCTGACGGTCGGGGTGGGCGGCGAGGTGGTCGACCGCCGCCTCGGGGCGTTCCGGCAGGTCGCGCTCGGCGTCCGGGGGCACCACCATCCGCTCGATCGCAAAGGCGCAGCCGTCGACCTCCGGTGGCCACGCGATGCGCCCGAGGAGCGTCTCGAGCGAGCTCGTCGCCGGCAGCCCCTCCTGCTCGATCGCGCTGAGGGCGCCCTCGGCGAGGTCCGACGTGCCCATCTGGCCGCGCAGGTGCGGCTCCCGGGCGAGCAGGTCGGCGGTGCGCACGAGCGCAAAGAGCCGCGGCGGCTGGTCCCAGCCGGCGGACGCGACGTGGCGCTCGGCGTCGAGGGCGGCGATGGCGAGGGGGTCGGCGACCGGCTGGACGTTCACGGCACCCATGCTGCCGTATGCCGCTCCGCCGGGCCCCACGGCATACCCCCTTGCTCGTGCGTGGTCGGCCGTTGGTCACGGTGCGGCATCGGCCCGCTCGGACTCATGGGGAGCCGGGTTATGGTTGGCGCCAGGCGGCCCGGCCGCCCCCTCAGCCCGGCGACCACAAGGCACTCCACGTGAGCGACAGCAACTTCGGCCCCCCTCCGAGCAACTTCAACGACGACGACGGCCACAGCGGTCCACCGCGACGGGGCGACACGGCCACGCTCCCGCCCGCGCGCAAGCCGCTCGTCACGGCGCTCGTCGTCGCCGGCGTGCTCGTCGTCGTGCTCGGCATCGCGGCCCAGTTCTGGACCGAGGTGCTGTGGTACCAGTCGGTCGCCTTCTCCGGCGTCTTCAGCACCCAGATCGTCACCAAGGTCCTGCTCGGGGTCATCGGGGGACTGCTGACCGCGGCGGTCGTCTGGTCGAGCATCCACATCGCCTACCGCAACCGGCCGATCTACGCGCCCTCGCCCGACACGCAGGCGATGGAGCACTACCGCGAGCTCGTCGAGCCGATGCGCCGCACCGCGACGATCGCCGCTCCACTCGCCATCGGGCTCTTCGCCGGGCTGTCGGCGGCGACCCAGTGGGACACCTTCCTGCTCTGGCGCAACAGCCAGGCGTTCGGCCAGACCGACCCGGAGTTCGGCCTCGACATCGGCTTCTTCGTCTTCGACCTGCCGTGGATCAACTTCGTCGTCGCCTTCCTCACGATGATCCTCGTCATCGGCTTCATCACGGCGGCCTTCACCCACTACCTCTACGGCGGCATCGTCGCCGGGCAGAAGATGCGCTCGACGCAGGCCGCCAGGGTGCACCTGTCGGTCATCGCCGCCGTGCTCGTGCTCGTGCGCGCCGTCGCCTTCTGGATCGACCGCTACAACCTCGCGACAGCGCAGTCGACGCGCATGACCGGCATCCAGTACACGGAGGCGCACGCCGTCATCCCGACGAAGGGCATCCTCGCGATCGCCGCCGTGATGTGCGCCGTGATGTTCGTCGTGACGATCTGGACCCGGTCGTGGCGGCTGCCGCTCGTCGGCGTGGCCGTGCTCGCCGTCATCGTCGTGGCCGTCGGCGGCATCTACCCGGCCCTCGTGCAGTCGCTCAAGGTCGGCCCGTCTGAGAAGTCGCTCGAGGTGCCCTACATCCAGCGCAACATCGACGCGACCCGGGCGGCCTACGGCTTCAACACCATCAAGGTCGAGTCCTACGACACCAACACCGTCGCGGCGCCGGGACAGCTGCGTGGCGACGCGGCGACGGTGCCCGGAATCCGCCTCATCGACCCCAACGTCGTCAGCCCCACCTTCAAGCAGCTCGAGGCGAGCAAGGGCTACTACCAGTTCGCCGACGTGCTCGACGTCGACCGCTACACCATCGACGGGGCCCCCACCGACACCGTCATCGCCGCCCGTGAGCTCGACCTCAACGGCGTGCCGGACGGGCAGCGCAACTGGCTCAACGACCACACCGTCTACACCCACGGCTACGGGGTCGTCGCGGCCAAGGGCAACACCCGTGAGGACGACGGCCGCCCGAGCTTCTTCGAGTCGCAGATCGGCACCGAGGGCAAGCTCGGCAAGTACGAGCCGCGCATCTACTTCGGCGAGCAGTCGCCGGAGTACTCCATCGTCGGTGGCGACAAGAAGGAGTTCGACTACCCGGACCCCGAGGGCACCGGGCAGATCACCTACACCTACCAGGGCACCGGTGGCGTCGAGCTCGACGCCGTCAAGCGGATGGCCTACGCGATCAAGTACCGCGAGATCAACTTCCTGCTCTCCGACGCCGTCACCAACGACTCCCGCATCCTCGACCACCGCACCCCCCGTGACCGCGTGCAGCGCGTGGCTCCGTGGCTGACGCTCGACGGCAACGCCTACCCCGCGGTCGTCGACGGGCGCGTCCTGTGGATCCTCGACGGCTACACGACCTCGGCCAACTACCCCTACTCCGAGACCACGACGCTCGACCAGGCCACCGAGGACTCGGTGACGAGCGTGCGCCAGTCGGTGCGGGCCGTGCAGGCGGGCAAGGTCAACTACGTGCGCAACTCGGTCAAGGCGACGGTCGACGCCTACGACGGCACGGTGACGCTCTACCAGTGGGACGAGTCCGACCCCGTGCTCAAGGCCTGGATGTCGATCTTCCCCGACACCGTGAAGCCGCTCGCCGACATCCCGGGCTCGCTCATGAAGCATCTGCGCTACCCCGAGGACCTCTTCAAGGTGCAGCGCCAGCTGCTCCAGAAGTACCACGACACCGACGCGGCCTCCTTCTACGGTGGCCAGAACTTCTGGCGGGTGCCGGACGACCCGACGCAGCAGGGCGTCGACCTGCTCCAGCCGCCCTACTACCTGTCGCTCGCGATGCCCGGGCAGAACGAGCCGGCGTTCTCGCTGACGTCGACGTTCATGCCCGTCGGTGACCGCAACGTGCTGACCGGCTTCCTCGCCGTCGACGGCGACGCCGGCGGAGAGACGGGCAAGAAGGCAGCCGGCTACGGCACGATCCGACTGCTCGAGACCACGGGTGGCACGGTCAACGGACCCGGCCAGGTCTACAACGACATGCGCAGCTCGGCGGTGTCGTCGAAGGATCCCGAGCTGCCGACGACGCTGGCGCAGTACATCGGCACGACCTCCAACAACGGCAACGTCGTCATCTTCGGCAACCAGCTGACCCTGCCGGTCGGTGGCGGACTGCTTTACGTCCAGCCGATCTACTCGCAGGCACGCTCGGCGTCGGGCACCTATCCGCGACTCGTCGCGGTGGCGGTGGCATTCGGCAACAAGATCGCGTGGGCCGGGTCGCTCGACGGCGCGCTCAACGACCTGTTCGGCGGCTCGTCGGGTGCGTCTGCCGGTGACACCGGCACCAACACCCCGGCGACACCGACACCGGGCGCGACCGGCTCCGGCGGCACCCCGACGACGTCGCCGACGCCGACCGGCACCTCGAGCGCCACACCCGCCCCCGCGGGCACGCCGAACGCCGCAGCGCTGGCCCAGGCGCTCAAGGACGCCGAGGCCGCGTATGCCGAGGGCGAGGCCGCGCTCAAGCGTGGCGACTTCTCGGCCTACGGTGCCGCACAGACGAAGCTCAAGGACGCCCTCAAGCGCGCGGTCGACGCGTCGCCGCAGGGCACGGCCACGACCAAGGCGCCCTGACCCGAGTTCGACGATCCCGTTGTGGCGGTGCGTGGATCACGCACCGCTACAACGGGATCCGTGCGTTCGGCGGTGGAGGAGGGCCTCGCGTCACCTCGATTTGGTGTCTGCGTCGGATTCGCGTAACGTTGCTCTTGCCGACGCGGGGTGGAGCAGCTCGGTAGCTCGCCGGGCTCATAACCCGGAGGTCGCAGGTTCAAATCCTGCCCCCGCTACCAATCGCAAGGCAACGATGCAGGGCCTCGGAGAGATCCGGGGCCCTTCGTCGTGCGGCGGTTCTGCTGACAGCGGTCGGACGGTCGGACGGCCGCGCGGTCGCTGGTGCAGGTGCTGTCGGTGGACGGTCGGCCTCAGAGCCGGGTGACCTCGCACAGCGACGAGCGCAGCGGCGAGCTGCCGCTGACAGGGTCGCTCGGAGTCTGGCGCAGGACGAGGTTGAGGTTGACGCCGTCCTGCCCGTAGGGGTCCGACGACGCCAGCCCCAGCTCGTCGCATCCCTGCGACCAGCCGTGCTGGGCGCATACGGTGTCCGGGCCGATGCTCGAGTTGAGCTTCGCGCGGGCCCGCACGGCTCCGTGCGGCGTGCTGATGCGCACCCAGTCGCCCGTGGCGATGCCGCGCGCCTGCGCGGTGTCGGGGTGGAGCTCGACCTGGGGGTCGGGCGCCGCCCGCCGCAGCTCGGCGACCTGACGGTGCTGCGACTCGCAGAAGCGCAGGGACTTCGCGCAGGTCAGCACCAGGGGGTAGTCCGCTGCGAGGTCGGGCCGCGATCGGGGGCTGAGCGCCGGCTCGGTGAAGCTGGGCAGAGCGGGCTCGCCGATCTCGGCCAGTGGTTGGGACCAGAGCTCGACGAGCCCGGTCGGCGTGCGGAAGCCACGGTCCCCGTACTTGCGGTGGACCGTGGGCAGGTCGAGGGAGATGCCGCGCGGTCGCTCGCGCAGGGCCTCGAGGGTGATCCCGCTCGGTGCGAGCTGGTAGCGCCATCCGGCGTCGATGTCGCCGTGCCAGAAGTGCTCACCGAGGCCGAGGCGCTCGGCGAGGGCGAAGACGATCTGGAGATCGGAGCGCGCCTCACCGCGGGGCAGCGCGGCGGGACGACGGAGCTGGACATGGGACTGCGCCGACTGGCTGACCTCGAAGCCCACTCGCAAGGCCTCGGTCTCGAACGGGCCGGCCACCGGCAGGACGATGTCGGCGAGCTCGGCCGTCGGGGTCGCGAAGAGGTCGGCGTGGACGAAGAAGTCCAGCGACGACAAGGCATCTCGCACCCGCGCGCTGTCTCCATGAGCCATGACGAAGTTGGCGCCGAAGTTGACGAGGGCACGGGCCCGGTAGGGCTCGTGGTCGAGCGCCGCGGTGCAGAGGTCCTCGACGGTGACGAACTCGAAGCGCGCCGGTCCGAGAGGGCGACCCTGCACCCCGATGGTGCGGGCCCGCTGTGCGTCGCCGAGGAGGTCGGCCCCGTCGACGGGGTTCGTCGGCACCGGGGTGAAGAGGACGTTGCCCCCGACGCTGTCGAGGCACCCGGTGAGGGCGTAGAGGACGTTGACGGCGCGGATCATCTGGGTCGTGTTGCTGTGCTGCTCGAGACCGCTCCAGCTGTAGTAGGCGACCGGGCGCGACTCCCACAGGGTGCGCGCCGTGTCCACGACGGTCTGGGCCGCGACTCCGGTGACGGACTCGGTCGACTCCGGCGTCATCTCGTCGCAGTGACGTCGCAGGAGCTCGAAGACGGGGCGGCAGCTGACCGGTCCGTCGGTGGTCGCGACCTCGACGGTGCCGGACACCGCACGTCGTGACACCGAGCTGCCGTCTGCCGGTGAGGCCGGGTCGACCGTGACGGGCCGCGCGTCCGGCTCGTCCCACGCCACGTAGCCCGTGCGCCCGGGGGAGTCGCGCAGCTCGTCGGCGCGCAGCAGACGCCGCGAGTCGAGCCGGACGAGGAGCGGCGCATTGGTCCAGCGGCGCACGAAGTCCGCGTCGTACCAGCCGTTCTCGAGCATCACATGGATCAGGCCGAGGGCGAGGGCGGCGTCGGTGCCCGGCCTGACCTGGAGCCAGTGGTCGGCCCTGCTGGCCAGCCCCGTGCGGCGGGGGTCGACGACGACGAGGCGGGCACCGCGGTTCACCGCCTCGACGGTCGCGGTGGCGTGCACGAGCCGGGACACCGACGGGTTGTAGCCCCAGAAGAGGATGCAGCCGGCGTTGTCGAGGTCGGGCATGAACGCTCCCGGCACCGGTGCGCCGAAGGTGTAGGTCGCCGCGAGGAAGCGGCCCCAGCCGCACAGCTCCATCGAGTTGGTGTAGTTCGGGCTGCCGAAAGCACGGCGCAGCCGCGTGATCCATTCCACGGAGTCGCTGATCGCGGAGGTCGACGGCGACGCCGACCCGAACACCACGGCCTCGGCGCCGCTCTCGTCCGCGATCGTGCGCAGGCGCGTGGCGATGGTGTCCAGCGCCTCGTCCCAGCTGATCTGCACCCAGCCGGCGCTCGCCGACCCCTTGGGCGTCGTTCGGCGCAGAGGGCGGAGCAGGCGGTCCGGGTGCTCGAGCACCTGTGGGGCCGACTTGCCCTTGATGCAGACGGCTCGTCCCGTCGGGTGATCCGGGTCGGGCCCGAGGCCGACGAGCCGGCCGTCTTGGACGGTGGCCGTCGCGCCGCACCGCGACACGCACATGGGACAGAAGGTGGCCTGGAGTTCAGGGCCGGCACCGGGCATGACGCCCTCCCGCGGAGAGGAGCTGGGTCGTTGCCCGAGCCATTGTAGGGACCGTTCCCGAGAAGTCGGCTTCTCCCAATCGGCACCGGTGGTGGAGCGGAGATTGGCAGGATGGGTGAGGGGCGAGAACGGTCCTCGCCCACGAGAACCAGGAGCACCCATGGACTGGAGCATCGGCAACATCCTGTGGATGGTCATCGGTGGCGCGATCATCGGCGTCCTCGCTCGTTTGTTCCTGCCCGGCAGGCAGGCCATCCCGTTCTGGCTGACCATCCTCGCCGGCATCGTCGGCATGCTCGTCGGGGACTGGCTGGCCGGACTCTTCGGGGTCGAGAAGACGGCCGGCATCGACTGGATCAGGCACGGCCTGCAGCTGGTCGTCGGCATGATCGCGGTGGGTGCCGTGGCCTCGATCCGGGGCCGGCGCACAACGCCCTGAGGGTCGCCTCAGCTGGTGACCGGCGTCGAGGGGCGGTATGCGTGCCGCCTCCGACACCGCTCAGGCGCGGTCAGCCGCGGCCCGGGACGCCGCGATGACGCGGGTCAGTGACGCATGCAGCTCCTCGAGCTGCCCCACCTCCATGCCGAGGCGCTCGATGATCTGAGGAGGCACTCGGAGTGCCTCGTCGCGCAGCGCGGCTCCGCGCGGTGTGAGGCTGACCACCAGCGCGCGGTCGTCGTGCGGGTGGCGCTCGCGCACGACGAGACCGGCCGCCTCGAGCCGCTTCACGAGCGGCGACACGGTGGCGGGCTCCAGGCTCAGCAGCTCGCCGATCTCCTTGAGGGCCAACGGAGCCCGCTCCCACAGGGCGAGCATGACGAGATACTGCGGGTGGGTCAGACCGAGCGGCTCGAGGACGGGGCGGTAGAGGCCGATGACGTTGCGCGCGGCCACGGCGAGGGCGAAGCAGACCTGTTGGTCGAGGCGCAGCAGGTCGTCCGGAGAGCGTCCGGCGAGGTCGGTGTGGCTCGTCTGGCTCATGTCAGTGGTCTCCTCCTTCGCCTCGACCATATAGTATGTGCACTAATAATCTGTGCACGAACGACATCTGAGGTGTGCGACATGACCCGATCCTCTCGCGGCGAGGGACTCTCCCTCGGCTACCGGCTCGGCTACCGGCTGCGCCTCGCGGCTCTCACGCTGCTGGGTCCGGCCGAGCTCGAGGAGCACAACGACCCCAAGGCGCGCCTGCGCCGCGAGCGAGAGCGGAAGGTCGCTGCCGCGGCGGCGCGCCGGGACGGGCGAGCCTGACGTCGAGCCAGCGTGACGCGGCGCCGCCCGCAGCGAGCGGGCAGTCGCGGGCCGGCCGGTCAGACCGCGGGGCTCGCGCCCCTCGCGGCCACGAGGGCCGTGGCCGGCAGGTCGAACCACCGCAGGTGGTCGAAGTCGGCGTTGACGTGTCCGTCGGGGCAGGCCGGAGGGGTGGCCGCCGCAAGGATCCGTCGGCCCTCGGCCAGGTGGTCGGCGAGCACCTCCTCACCCGCGCGGTCGTGCTGCTTCGGGTAGGTCAGGCGCCCACCCTCGAAGCGGACCTGACGCAGCCGCAGCGGCGGCTCGACGGGTCCGTCATGGTGGCGCCAGAGGCCGCTGCGGGCGTCGAAGTCGTAGTCGCAGAGGAGTCGCCAGCCCTCGCGGGCCACGAGGCGCACCGCCTCGATGACGTAGTCGGCCACCGTGTCGGAGATGAAGTAGTTGAAGTTCACGCGCACCCAGCCGGGCTTGATCCCCTCGCACCCCCGGCCGATCTCGCGCTCGAACTCCTGCGAGCGCTCGAGGTCGATGCCGAGCAGGGCATGGCCGTAGGGGCCGGCGCACGAGCAGCCGCCTCGGGCCTGGATGCCGAAGAGGTCGTTGAGCACGGCGACGACGAAGTTGTGGTGGAGGTGGCGCCCGCCCGCGGAGCGCACGGTGAAGGACACGATCGAGAGACGCTCGGCCGAGAGGTTGCCGAGGATCTCGATGGTCGGCTCCTGCTGCCACGCCTCGACGGCGCGGCGGAGGAAGACCGCCTCGCGGGCGCGGATCGTCGGGACTCCCACGGCCTGCTTGAGCTTGAAGACGAGGCCTGCCCGGATCGCCTCGATGATGGCGGGGGTGCCGCCCTCCTCGCGGTGGGCAGGGTCGGTGAGGTAGTCGTGCGCGGTGGGGTTGACGAAGGCCACCGTGCCGCCGCCGGGCACGTCGGGCACGCGGTTGTCGAGCAGCTCGCGGCGCACGACGAGCACCCCTGGCGTGCTGGGCCCGCCGATGAACTTGTGGGGGCTGAGGAAGACGGCGTCCTTGTAGGCCGTCGGGTCTGCGACGCCACGACCACCCGTGCCGTACATCTCGATGTCGACGTACGGCGCGGCGGCGGCGAAGTCCCAGAACGCGAGGGCGCCGTGCGCGTGCAGCAGCGACGAGATGGCATCGGTGTCGGTGACGATGCCGGTGACATTGCTTGCGGCGGAGAAGGATCCGATGACGAGGGGGCGGGCGGCATACTCCTGCAGTCGATCCCGCAGCACGTCACAGTCGATGTGACCGTCGAGGTCCTGGGGGATCACGACGACGTCGGCCACGCACTCGCGCCACATGACCTCGTTGGAGTGGTGCTCGTAGGGGCCGATGAAGATGACAGGACGTTGGTCGGCAGGCACGAGATCGCTTGCGTGCCAGCGGTCCTCGAAGTTCGATGGGACTCGGAGGCCGAGGATGCCGACGAGCTTGTCGATGGCGCCGGTGCACCCGGAGCCGGCGAAGATCACCACGGTCTCGTCGTCCCCACCGACGGCGTCGCGGATCTCGCGCCTGGCGTCCTCGCGCAGCCGGGTCGTCTGCAGGCCCGTGCCCGAGCTCTCGGTGTGCGTGTTGGCGTAGCGGGGAAGCACCTCGTCGCGGATGAAGTCCTCGATGAAGCCGAGCGCGCGCCCGGAGGCGGTGTAGTCCGCATACGTCACACGGCGTGGGCCGTAAGGCCCCTGCATGACCTGGTCGTCACCGATGACGCTGGTGCGGATGAGGTCGAGGAGGTCGTCGGAGGAGGGGTCCGTCGGGGTCATGCCATCAAGCATACCGTCCGTGATGGTAAACGAATTTTGGATAACACTGCGTTACTCATGACATTTCGGTCCTGCCGCGGGACGGGATCGCGAGGCGTCGCATAGGGTCGATCGCGTGACTGCGATCTCCTATCCCCTCGTCGAGCGCACGCTCGCCAACGGGCTGCGCGTCATCGTCTCGGAGGACCACGCGGCACCCAACGTCGCGGTCAACCTCTGGGTCGGTGTCGGCTCCCGCCACGAGAGCCCCGGGCGCACCGGCTTCGCCCACCTGTTCGAGCACCTGATGTTCCAGGGCAGCCGCAACGTGAAGTCCGGTGAGCACTTCTCGGCGCTCATGGACGAGGGTGCGCGGCTCAACGCGACGACGTGGTTCGACCGCACCAACTACTTCGAGACCGTCCCGACGGGCGCGCTCGAGCTCGCGCTGTGGCTGGAGGCCGACCGGCACGGGCACCTGCTCGACGCCGTGACGCAGGAGAACCTCGACAACCAGCGCGACGTCGTCAAGGAGGAGAAGCGCCAGCGCTACGACAACGTGCCCTACGGCACGGCCCTCATCGACATCTACGCGACGGTCTTCCCGGAGGACCACCCCTACCACCACCCGACGATCGGCTCGATGGAGGACCTCGACGCAGCGACGCTCGACGACGTGCACGACTTCTTCCGCGCCCACTACGCACCCAACAACACCGTGCTCACGCTCGTCGGTGACATCACGCCCGAGGAGGGCTTCGCCGCGGCGGAGAAGTACTTCGGCCCGCTGGCGGCCATCCCGCTCCAGAACCGGCCGCGGCACGCCCAGCTTCCCCCGATGGACGGACCCGTGCGGGTGGACCGGGTCGGCGACGTTCCCAACGACCGCCTCTACGTGGCCTTCCGGCTCCCCGTCGACACCACGCCCGACTACCTCGCGTGCCAGGTCGCCGTCGACGTGCTCGGTGGGCTCGCGAGCAGCCGGCTCATGCACCGTCTCGTGCGCACCGACGAGACCGCGGTGGCCGTGGGTGGCTGGACGATGGGTCTCGTCGACGGCGTGGGCCTCGGCGCCTTCACCGTTGACGTCTCCTCCGGCGCCGACGCCGACGAGGTGGAGCAGGCCCTCTGTGAGGAGATCTCGCGCTTCATCGCCGAGGGGCCCGACGAGGCCGAGCTCGAGTCGGTCATCGCCGACACGGAGCGGTCGTGGCTGAGCGCCCTCGCGAGCATCGAGGAGCGGGCCGACCACATCAGCCACCACGCGCTGCTGACCGGCGACCCCGACTACGTCAACACCTTCGTCGACCGACTTCGCCAGGTCGGCGCCGACGACGCGCGGGCTGCGGCGGCGGCGTGGCTCGACCCCGGATCGCGAGCGGTCGTGCGCTACCTCTCCGACTCCAGCGGTCGCGGCGAGGAGGGGGAGGCAGCATGACCGATGTCGCCCGCCCCGTCGTCGCGCCCCCCGCCCCGTGGGACTTCCCCGTGGCGCAGACCCACGACCTTCCCAACGGCCTGCGGCTGCTCACCTACGACGTGCCCGGACAGTACGTCCTGTCCCTGCGCCTCGGACTGCCGATCTCGCTGCGCGACGAGCCCCGCGAACGTGAGGGCGTCGCGACGATCATGGCGCGCTCGCTCGACGAGGGCACGGAGCGCTGGTCGGCCGAGGAGTTCGCGCGGCTGCTGGAGCGCAAGGGGGTCAGCTTCGGTGCGGGGATGGCCGACTCGGGCCTCTCGCTCGACCTCGACGTCGTCAAGGGCAACCTCGAGCCGGCTCTCGACCTGCTCCGCCAGATCCTCACCGAGCCCGCCTTCCCCCAGACCGAGGTCGCGCGTCAGGTGCGCACCCGGCTCGCCGAGATCGATCAGGAGCGAGCGGTGCCGTCGGCCCGCGCCGGACTGGAGTTCGTCCGCACGTTCTACGCGGCGCAGGACCGGTCGTCCCGGCCCACGGGCGGGTCGCGCGACACGGTCGCGCAGATCACGCGCGACGACGTGACGCAGTTCCACGCCGACCACGTCGTCGCCGCGGGGGTGACGATGGTGGTGGCCGGTGACCTGGCGGGCCTCGACGTGCCGGCGCTCGTCGACTCCGCACTCGGAGGCTGGAGCAGTGGTGGACGTGAGCGCGACCGGCACCTCGACCGTCCGGCGACGCTCGCCGCCGACCGGTCCCGCATCGTGCTCGTCTCCCGTCCCGGATCCGTGCAGACCGAGCTCGTGGTCGGGGCCCCGGGTCCGGACCGCTCGGTCGAGGGCGGGTGGGCCCCCTACCCGGTGCTCGGGTTCGTGCTCGGCGGCTCACCGACCGCTCGCATCGACGCCGTTCTCCGCGAGGAGAAGGGCTACACCTACGGCATCCGGTCGAGCTTTCGTCCCCGCCGGGCCGGTGGCCTCTTCCTCACCTCCGGCTCGGTGCGGTCGGACTCGACACCCGAGTCGCTGCACCTGCTCGTCGAGATCCTCGGCAGCGGGTCGGAAGGCTTCTCCGACAAGGAGATCCGCTCCGGTGTCGACTTCATCAGCAAGACGGCACCGGGCCGCTACGCCACGGCCGACGCCATTGCCGACGAGGCCGTCAGCATGGCGCTCGACGGGCGCACGACGGAGTTCGTGACGAGCAACCTGCGTGACCTGCGCACCGTCGACGCAGCGCGCGTCGATGCGGCATACGCCAGGTTCGCCGAGAGGGCCGGCATCGGTGCCGGCCCGCGGCCGGGGGCGGGGTGGACGATCGCGCTCGTCGGCGACGCCGAGGCCCACCTCGACGCGATCTCGGCCCTCGGCCTCGGCGACGTGACCGTGGTGCGCGACGAGCACGCCTGACCCCGCTCGCTCCGGGATCACCTCGAACCACGGCGATCCCGGGGCGCGGCAGGCGGGTCAGAGGGGGCGCTCGAGGACGAAGTCGTCCTCGTAGGCGCCGCCGACGAGGAAGCGCTTCGTGCCGACCCGGGCGAAGCCGCTCTTGGCGTAGAAGCGCTGGGCCCGCTCGTTCTGCTGGTTGACGCCGAGCCACGCACCGGCGGCGCCGACGGACGCAGCCCACTCGAGCGAGGCCGCCATGAGGGCGGCCGCCGCGCCGGTGCCGTGCGCCTCCGGCAGCACGTAGATCTTGCTCAGCTCGACGGTGGGCCGCAGCGTGAGCGCGGCACGCACGTCGGCATCCTGCGGCTCGCCGCGCACGAGCATCGCATAGCCGAGCGGTATGCCGTCCTGCTCGGCGAGCAGGACGCGTCGGTCCGCGTCGGCGAGGTAGTCCTCGAATCGGGCGGGAGAGAGCACGTCGGCGATGAACGCGTCGACCCGCTCACGGCTCATGCTCGGGGGGCAGGCGAGACCGAAGGTCGCGGCGGCCACCTCGGCGAGCTCCGGCACGTCGTCGGGCCCGGCGGCCCGCACCGTCACTCCCGTGGTCGTGCTCACGGCATGCCGATCCGCGAGAGGACCTCGTCGTGCAGCAGCCCGTTCGTCGCGAGTGCGTTGCCGCTCCAGCACCCGTCGCGACCGTCGAGGCCGGTGAAGCGGCCGCCCGCCTCCTGCACGATCGTCACGAGCGCCGCCATGTCGTGCACCGCGAGTTCGGGCTCTGCGGCGATGTCGACGGCACCCTCGGCGACGAGCATGTAGGACCAGAAGTCGCCGTAGGCGCGGCTGCGCCAGCAGTCGTCCATGAGCTCGAGCACCTGCGCGCCACGACCGCGCTCGCGCCAGCCGCCGAGGGAGGAGTAGGACATCGACGCGTCCGCGAGGGTGCTCACCTTCGACACCGAGATCCGCTTCGCCGACGACAGCGACCGACCCGACCAGGCACCCGAGCCCTGCGCCGCCCACCACCGGCGCTGCAGCGCAGGGGCAGCGACGAGGCCGAGCACGGGCACGTCGTCGACGACGAGCCCGATGAGCGTCGCCCACACCGGCACCCCGCGCACGAAGTTCTTCGTGCCGTCGATGGGGTCGACGATCCAGCGCCGGGAGCCGTGGCCCGTCGTGTCGAACTCCTCGCCCTGGACGACGTCGCGGGGACGGGTTCGCTTGAGCTGCAGGCGGATCAGCTCCTCGGCCGCCCGGTCCGCATCGGTGACGGGGGTGAGGTCCGGCTTGCTCTCGACCACGAGGTCGTCGGCCCGGAAACGGGCGGTCGTCACCCGCTCGACCGCGTCGGCGAGGACGTGGGCCAGACGCAGGTCGTCGTCGTAGGAGGTCACCGGGTCAACCTATCGCCGCGGGCGACGGCACAGGTCAGTAGTGGTCGTCGGTGCTCGAACGGCTGCTGAGCAGCCGTCGCAGCGACTCGAGACGGCTCCGGCCCGAAGGACCGGCGTGACCCTCCTCCACCCAGGCGTCGAGGGCGCATTCCTCCTCGTCGTGCGTGCAGCCGCGCGGGCAGTTGTCGGTGCCTGCGGCGAGGTCGGGGAAGTGGTCGATGATGTGGTCGACGTCGATGTGGGCCAGGCCGAACGACCTGATGCCGGGGGTGTCGATGACCCATCCGTCGACGTCACCGGGCAGGCGCAGCGCCACCGCGTTGGTCGACGTGTGCCGACCGCGGCCGGTCGTGTCGTTGACGACGCCGGTGGCCCGCGCGGCCCCGGGCACGAGGGCGTTGACGAGCGTGCTCTTGCCGACACCGGAGTGCCCGACGAGCACCGACACCTGGCCGGCGAGACGCTTGCGGAGGTCCTCGACCCCCACGATCTCGCCGTCGCGCCTCGAGGTGACGACGTGCTCGACCTCGAGGGGCGTGTAGGCCGACAGGAAGGGTGCCGGGTCGACGAGGTCGGCCTTGGTCAGCGCGAGCAGCGGCACGAGGTCGGCGTCGTAGGCCGCGACGAGGCAGCGGTCGACCATCCGCGGTCGCGGCTCCGGGTCGGCGAGGGCGGTGACGATGACGAGCTGGTCGGCGTTGGCGACGATGATGCGCTCGAACGGGTCGGTGTCGTCGGCCGTGCGGCGCAGCACCGACCGGCGCTCCTCGATGCGCACGATCCGGGCGAGGGCGTCGGGCCCTCCCGCGAGGTCGCCGACGAGCGCCACGTCGTCTCCGACGACGACCCGGGTGCGGCCGATCTCACGTGCCTTCATCGCCGTCACGACGCGCTCCGGCTCCTTCTTGCCGAGAGCGCCCTTCGGGATGAGGCAGGTGTAGCGGCCGCGGTCGACCCCGATGACCATCGCGACGACGGCGTCGGCGTGAGCCGGCCGCTCCTTGGTGCGGGGCCTCGATCCCTTGCGGCTCGGGCGCACCCGGATGTCGCCCTCGTCGAGGTCCCGCCAGCTCATCGCGGCAGCACCACCGCGGGGGAGCCCGCGAGCATGCCCTGCCACAGCCCCACGAAGTCGGGCAGCGTCTTGGCCGTGGTCGCCACGTCCTCGACGAGGACGCCAGGCACCCGCAGACCCAGCACGGCACCGGCCGTCGCCATGCGGTGGTCGTGATAGGTGCGGAACCGCCCGCCGTGCAACGGTGCCGGCGTGATGCGCAGGCCGTCCTCGGTCTCGACGACGGAGCCACCCAGGCCGCCCAGCTCGGCGGTGAGGGCTGCGAGGCGGTCGGTCTCGTGGCCGCGGATGTGCGCCACGCCGCGGATCCACGACGGCGTCGAGGCCAGTGCCGCGACGGCCGCCACCGTCGGCGTCAGCTCGGCCGCGTCGTGCAGGTCGATGTCGATGCCGACGATCTCGTCGCCGCCGACGACGGTCAGGCCCGACCGGTCGAGGCGCACGTCGGCACCCATCGAGTCGAGGATCTCGCGCAGGAGGTCGCCTGCCTGGGTCGTGTGCTGCGGCCAGCCGGGCACCCGCACGGTGCCGCCGGCGACGAGCGCGGCGGCGACGAAGGGGCCGGCGTTGGAGAGGTCCGGCTCGACGGACACGTCGAGGGCGTTGATCTCGGACGGCTCGACGCGCCACGTGTTGGGCTCGCTGTCGTCGACGATGGCACCGGCGTCGCGGAGCGTCTCGACGGTCATGAGGATGTGCGGCTCGCTCGGCACGGGCTTGCCGTCGTGGTGCACCGTGACGCCCTGGTCGTAGCGCGGGCCGGCGAGCAGCAGCGCGGAGATGAACTGCGACGACGCGGAGGCGTCCATCGTCACCGAGCCGCCGCGCACGCGCCCCCGCCCCCGCACCGTGACGGGGAGGTGGCCCGCCCCGTCGTCGTCGAGGTCGGCGCCGAGGGTGCGCAGGGCGTCGATGACCGGACCCATGGGCCGCACCCGGGCCTGGGGGTCCCCGTCGAGCACGACGGGCCCGTCGGCGAGCGCCGCCACCGCGGGCAGGAAGCGCATGACGGTGCCCGCGAGACCGCAGTCGATCCGCGTGTCACCGCCGAGCACCTCCGGCGGGGTGACGACCCAGTCGTCGACGGCGCCGGGCATCGGCTCACCCTCGGGAGGCACGTCGTCGATGCGCACCCCCAGGCCGCGCAGGGCCTTCGCCATGAGGAGCGTGTCGCGCGAGCGCAACGGCGCTCGCAGCCGGGAGCGGTCCGAGGCGAGGGCGGCGAGCACGAGGTAGCGGTTGGTGAGGGACTTGCTGCCCGGCAGGGAAACCGTGGCGTCGAGAGGTCCGGAGGCGACGGGGGCGGTCCAGTCACCCGGCTGGTCGTCGCCGGGGTGGCTGGCGGGAGGTGTGGCCGGACTCAACTCAGCTCACGACGTCCTTGGCCTGATGGGCGAGGAGCCGTGCCTCACGCGTGGCGGCACGCTTGGCGTGGCGGGCCTCCCGGCGCGTCACCTTGCCGGCGTGCTGGGCCCGCCACACGAGCCCGGGGCGTCCCTCGGTGTCGACAGCCGCGAGGAGCAGGCCGCCGAGGAGCCCGACGTTCTTGAAGAAGAGGCTGCGCGACTGCTGCTTGAGGGTGGGGTCGGTCTCGTCCCAGAAGGCGTGGTCGATGGCCGTCGTCGGGATGATCGACGCGGCGAGCACCGTCGAGGCGAGCCGCGGCATGCGGCCGGTGGCGAGCAGCACGCCGCCCCCGAGCAGGGCGGCGCCGTTGACCCGGACGAAGAGGTCGGGGTCCTTCGCGGCCGACTGGGCTCCCGGCACTTGGCCCGGCACCTTGTCGAGCAGCTGCGCGGCCTGCCGGCTGCGTAGCCCGGGGTGGCGCAGCGCGTCGATCCCCGCGGCGATGAAGACTGAGGCGAGCAGGGGACGGGCGAGACGGCGGACGATCATGGGGACTTCCTCCTGGATCAGTGGGGACCTACGTTATCGACATACCCCGGGTCCAGGGCCGTCGCGCCCGACATCCGGGGTCGCCTCCCCTCGCGTCCGGCGCACCCGCGGCCCGACAGCGTGGGACTGCGCGGCCACTCGAGACGGTGCAGATGGGACTGCGCGGCCACTCGACGTGGCGGGGAAGTGGGCGGCGGCGGGCGGCATACGCTGGCGGCATGTGCGGGAGGTATGCCGCGAGCGCGCGGCCCGACGAGCTCATCGAGGCCTTCGACGTCGACGAGGACCACACCGGCGACCCGGCGCGCAGCATCCTCAAGAGCCCGCAGAGCCCACCGGCGGGCGAGCCCGACTGGAACATGGCGCCCTCCAAGCAGGCGCCCGTCGTGCTGACCCGCAGGCCACGCGGTGACGGCCCCGACGACGAGGCCGAGCCCTCCCGGCAGCTGCGGCTGCTGACCTGGGGCCTCGTGCCGGCGTGGTCGAAGGAGGTCACGATGGGCCTGCGCATGGTCAACGCCCGCGCCGAGTCGGTGCTCGGCAAGGGGGCCTTCGCCAAGGCGGCGCTCGCCCGGCGCTGCCTCGTGCCGGCGCAGGGGTGGTACGAGTGGCAGGTGTCGCCGACGGCGGTCGACGCCAAGGGCAAGCCGCGCAAGCAGCCGTTCTTCATCCACCGGGCCGACGGGGCGCCCGTGGCGTTCGCGGGGCTCTACGAGTTCTGGCGGGACCGCGAGGTCCCCGAGGGAGAGCCGGACGCCTGGCTCACGACCTTCACGATCATCACGACGGCGGCCGACCCCGGCATGGACCGCATCCACGACCGCCAGCCGCTCGTTCTCGAGCCCGAGCAGTGGGAGCAGTGGCTCGACCCCGACGAGAAGGACCCCGGCTACGTCCAGGGCGTCCTCGACTTCGCCCGCCCGGGCCGGTTCGAGGCCTACCCGGTCGGCCGGGCGGTGGGCGCGACCCGCAACAACGGCCCGCACCTGCTCGACCCCGCGCCGGTCGCCGAGCTCGAGGGGGTCATCGACCCGATGACCGGCGAGGTGATCGGGTCGTGAGCGCCCCCCGCGAGTCGGTCCGCGAGGTCGCGACCCCGCAGGGCCCCGCCCGAGCCCACGTATGCCGTCCGGCCCGTGCCGCGGGCACCATCGTGCTCGGGCACGGAGCCGGGGGAGGGCTGGGCGCGCTCGACCTCGCCGTCGCCCGCGAGGTCCTCGTCGACCGGGGGTGGGCCGTCGTCGTGGTCGAGCAGCCGTGGCTCGTCGCCGGACGCAAGGTCGCCGGACGGCCGGCGACCCTCGACGAGGCCTGGGTGCCGGTCGTGCGGGCCCTGCTCACCGGGCGGGGCCCGCTGCCGCGACCGCTCGTCGTGGGGGGCCGGAGCGCGGGGGCGCGCGTCGCCTGCCGCACGGCCGCCGAGCTCGAGGCCGACGCCGGCCTGCTCCTCAGCTTCCCGCTCCACCCACCCGGCCGGCCCGACAGGCTGCGCGCCGACGAGCTGGCCCTGGCGCCCGACCCCTCGTGGGTCGTCCAGGGCACGAACGACAGCTTCGGCACCCCGGCCGAGCTCGCGGCATACCTGCCTGCGGGGGCGACGCTGCTGGAGGTCCCCGGTGCGCACTCCTTCCCGCGCGGCTCCCGCGCCGCCCTCGTGGAGGCCCTCGGCCAGGTGGCGGGAATGCTCCCCGCGTAGGGGTCGTTGCACCCGACATGGTCACGTGTCCCCCGAGCGCCCCCGAGCGCGCCACCCCTGCAGGCGAGGGCGTCGGTGCAGCCCTCGGTGCAGCGGCGCCGAAAGTCTCCCAGCCGGCCGGACTAGGCTGGGGGGCAATGGCCAAGGACAAGACCTCAGACCCCACCGCCGTGCGGGTGGCGCCGGCGAGTGCACCCACCGATGCCGACGTCGACCTCGCGACCGAGACCGACGTCGAGCGCCGCGCCCGCTTCGAGCGCGAGGCGATGCCGCTGCTCGACCAGCTCTACAGCGCCGCCCTGCGCACGACGCGCAACCCGAGCGATGCCGAGGACCTCGTCCAGGAGACGTTCGCCAAGGCGTATGCCGCGTTCCACCAGTACCGCCCGGGCACCAACCTCAAGGCGTGGATGTACCGCATCCTCACCAACACGTACATCAACAGCTACCGCAAGAAGCAGCGCCAGCCGCTCGAGGCCGACTCGTCGGACATCGAGGACTACCAGCTGGCGCGCGCGGAGTCGCACACGAGCGCGGGGCTGCGATCGGCCGAGGCCGAGGCGCTCGACCACCTGCCCGACAGCGACGTCAAGCGGGCGCTTCAGCAGATCCCCGAGGAGTTCCGCCTCGCCGTCTACTTCGCCGACGTCGAGGGCTACTCCTACAAGGAGATCGCCGAGATCATGGAGACCCCCATCGGCACGGTGATGAGTCGGCTGCACCGCGGCCGGCGCCAGCTGCGCGAGCTGCTCGCGGACTACGCCGCGCAGCGCGGCTTCGTGGCGGCCGGCGCGGCAGGTGGCACCGGCACGGGCACGGAAGGACAGCGGTCATGATCGACGAGACGGGCGAGGGCGTGCAGCGCAGCGCGTCGGGCACCGACTGCTCGGAGGCGCTCCTGCGGGTCTACGAGTACCTCGACGGAGAGCTCGGGCCGGACGAGTGCGCCAAGATCCAGGCGCACCTCGACGAGTGTGGTCCGTGCCTCAAGGAGTACGACCTCGACACGACCCTCAAGGCGCTGGTGAAGCGCTCCTGCGAGTGCGAGCAGGCTCCCGATGCCCTGCGCACGACGATCATGTCGCGCATCTCGATGACCGTCATCCAGGTCGACGGCTTCTGACAATCGAAAGAGCAGTTCGTCGCCGTCCTGCGCCCCTGCGCGGCCCCATGGAAGGGCGACGAACTGCTCTTTCGATTGAGCGATACGACCCAGACACGACGAAGGCCCGCCCCGTTTCCGGAGGCGGGCCTTTGAGTGTCAGGAGCTCACGCGTTGGGCTTGCGGCCGTGGTTGGCGGCGTTGCCCTTGCGCGAGCGGCGCTTGCGGGCGCGCTTGCTCATCGTCGGCTCTTTTCGTCGGGTGATGCGGTCAAAGGCCCATCGTCCCACACCCTTTCGCTGACGCCGAATCGCGATGAGAACCTTAAAATCTTGGTATAGATCCAGGCCCTGGAGCGCCGCGTGCGCCAATCGGGCCACCGGGTTTGACAGGCTGAGGCCCTAGACCCCCCACTTGCGTCCGTGCTGCGAGCGGCACGGAGCAACTTCTGTGCCTGCAGCCGGGACGCAAGACGTCAGAAGGAGAACCCCATGTTCAGCGCCCTGCTGTCGGCCCTCGGAGATGGCGGCTTCACCACCAACGTGCTCGTCTACCTCGCGAACACGTGGTCGTGGGGCAGCTGAGCCCTCCGCTCACGCCGCTCGCCCGTCACGACGGTCCCGTGCAGTCTCGAGCTCTCGCTCGAGACTTGCGGGACCGTGGCGTCTGCGCGCTTCAATAGCCTGTGACCACCCGCCCCGAGCAGCCTGCGCCCTCCCGCTGGCTTCCCGCCTACATCGCCGCGGTGGTCGCCGCGGCCGTGCTCCTCGGGGTCCTGTCGTGGACGTGGGGTCGCCGTCCTGATCTGGCGCCGCTGCTGCTCCTCGCGGCGATGGGCGTGCTCAGCTTCCAGCTGCGCGAGCCGACGGTCACCTCACGCATCGGCTTCTCGTTCCTGTCGATCATCCTGCTCGCCTCGGGCGCGATCCTCGGGCCCTTCGGTGCCTGGTGCGTGGGCCTGGTCTCACCCGTCATCGACCGCGACCGCAAGGTGCACTGGTTCCAGCGGCTCTTCAACGCCGCGATGATGGCGATCATCGGGGTGGCCGGCGGCTGGGCCTACGCGCTGTCGCACGGCGCCGAGAACCTGGGCGACCTCTCGGGCCTGGCGAGCATCGCCACCGAGCTCGGCCTGCCGCTGCTCGTCGCCGACATCGTGCAGTGCCTGACGAACGCCCTGCTCCTCGCCGGGGTGATCCACCTCTACCAGGGCGTGCCGTTCCTCGTCTTCCTGCGGCGCGTTCTCGTCAGCTCCGGCGTCGCCTACGTCGGGTACGGCGCCATCGGCTTCCTCTTCGTCATCGTCTGGTTCCCGGCCGGGCTCGATGCGTTCAGCGCCGTGCTCATCCTCGCGCCGCTGCTCGCGGCGCGGTGGGCCTTCATCCAGTTCGGCGACGAGCTGCGGTCGCACGAGCGCACCGTCGACACCCTGGTCACCGCGCTCGCCACCAAGGAGCCGGCTGCGGCTGAGCGCAGT
Source organism: Humibacillus xanthopallidus (assembly GCF_006716675.1). Taxonomy (GTDB): domain Bacteria; phylum Actinomycetota; class Actinomycetes; order Actinomycetales; family Dermatophilaceae; genus Humibacillus; species Humibacillus xanthopallidus_B. The sequence continues at coordinate 799,138 of NZ_VFPM01000002.1, forward strand.
CTCCGGGTCGCCCGCCTCGCCGAGTGGGTCGCCGAGGAGATGGGGCTCGGGCCGAGCCAGATCGGCACCGTCCGCTACGCCGCGATGCTCCACGAGATCGGCCACCTCGGGGTGCCGACCCGCCTGCTGCGCCGACCCCGCGGCTCCCTCACGGCGGCCGAGCGCCGTGTCGTCGACCGTCACTGCGTGCTCGGGGCACGGATGATCGAGGGCATCGACTTCCTCGAGCCGGCTCGGTCGGGCATCCGCCACCAGGGCGAGCGCTTCGACGGGCGGGGCACGCCGGACGGCCTCGTCGGCCCGGCCATCCCTGTCGTCGCGCGGGTGCTCGCCGTCGTCGTGGCAGCCGACGACCTCACCGCCCAGGGCGGCGACGCGGTGCGAGCCCTCCGAGGCCACGCAGCAGCGGGGACGCACGCGAGCCACGGCGCGCACGGCGCACCCGATGCGCACGGCGTCGTGGACGAGCTGTCGCGCGACCCCGGCCGGTTCGATCCCGCCGTCCTGCTCGCCCTGCGCGCGGCGCTCGACAAGCACGGGCTCGCAGCGGTCACCGTCGGCACGGCGGACCGCGCATGAGCCGCGCCACGAGAGCCGAGTCCGTCGGTCTCGTCCTCGGGATCCTCACCGTCGTCCTCAGCGTGCTCGCTGCCTACGAGGCCGGCAACTTCCCGGGCTGGGGCAGCGGGGCGGCCCTCGCCCTCCTGCTCGTGTTCGGGGTGACCATCGCCGTGGGGGAGTGGTTCCAGATCTCGGCCCCCGGCCTGCGCGGCTCGGCTCCGCTCGCGACGGCGAGCGCCTTCGGCCTCTGCTTCACCGTCGAGGTGCCCGACGGGGGATACATCGCCTACGCCGCGGCCGTCGTCATCGCCGTCACCTCGGTGGCGACCGCGATCGGTGTCGGTGCCCGGCTCGCGGCGCGGCACGCCGTGAGCTTCATCGAGGTGAGCGGGCGCCTCGCGGCGGTCGTCGTCGTGGCCCTGCTCTATCGCAACGTGTACCTCGGCCAGAGCACGGGTGCCGCCGTCATCGACCACTGGCAGCCCCCGTGGCAGAACGCCGTCACGATGCTCGCGATCGCGGCGGTCGGGCTGCTCGCCGACGTCGCCCTGACGTCGGCCCTGCGCGCTCTCGCGGCCGGAGGGGGGCTGCGGCGCATCGTCCTCGAGGAGCTCGTGTCGTCGGTGACCCTCTCGTCGCCGGTGGCCGTCACCGGGGTGCTCATCGCCCTCGCGGCGCCGACCCTCGGCATCGCCGCGCTGCCGCTCTTCCTCGTGCCGCTCGTGCTCACCCTCTTCGCCTTCCGTCGCTACGTCAGCATCCGCGCGACCTACCTCCAGAGCATCCGCACGCTCTCGCGGCTCACCGACGCCGCCGGCTACACACCGGCGGGGCACTCCGAGCGCGTGGCCGCGCTGGCGCTCCGCGTCGGGCGCGAGCTCGCGCTGCCGGAGCGAGAGCTGCTCGACCTCGAGTACGCCGCACTCCTGCACGACATCGGGCAGGTCGCCCTCGTCGAGCCCATCCCCGGCGGCGCCACGGTGCTCGCGGCACCGGCCGACCAGCGGCGCATCGAGGCCGACACGGTCGCGATCGTCCGCGAGACCGGTGTGCTCGAGGGGGTGGCGCGCATCCTCGAGCACCAGACGACGCCCTACCGCCAGGTGCGCGAGCTCGGCGAGGAGATCCCGCTGACGAGCCGCATCATCAAGGTCGTCAACGCCTACGAGGACCTCAACCGCGGCGCGCGCGGGAGCCGCTCGCGCGACGCGGCGCTCGAGCGGATCTATCTCGGACTCGGCTACGAGTACGACCCGCGCGTCGTCGACGCCCTGCTGCGGGTGCTCGACGTCGCGCCGCACCACGCCGACGCCGCCACCTGAGCCACCCTCGCCGACGCCTGCGCCGACGCCTGCGCTGACGCCCGTCCCCGAGCCCCACACGCGGTCATCGCCCTGCTGAGACGCCGGTCACACGGTATGCCGTTGAGTCGAGCGGGTGCCCCGTGCGACGATGGCGCCTCGGGCAACCCCCGTTACGCGAGAACGACCTTGCAGGCATGACCCCGGCACGGTTCCACCAGTCAGGGCCTGCCTGCCCTTCCCGTCACGCGAACGAGGTGTTCCAGCCATGAGTGCGTTGCCCACCCACCAGCTCTTCGATCCGAACGACCCGGTCTTCGTCGTCCACGAGGGCGGCAAGCTCGCCGTCCATGCCACGTCCCAGCTGCGCGACGCGGCCGACCTCTCCCTGCTCTACACGCCAGGCGTCGCCGACGTCTCGCGCGCCATCGCCGTCGACGCGACGCTGGCCGACGTCTACACGAGCCGGCGCAACACGGTGGCCGTCGTCAGCGACGGCACGGCGGTGCTCGGCCTCGGAGCCGTCGGGCCGCTCGCCGCCATGCCGGTCATGGAGGGCAAGGCCGTCCTCTTCAAGCACTTCGCCGACGTCGACGCCGTGCCGGTCTGCATGGAGACCGGCACCGTCGACGAGATCGTCGACGCGGTGGCCCGCATCGCGCCGACCTACGGCGGCATCAACCTCGAGGACATCTCGGCGCCGCGCTGCTTCGAGATCGAGCGCCGGCTCAAGGAGCGGCTCGACATCCCCGTCTTCCACGACGACCAGCACGGCACGGCGATCGTCGCCCTCGCGGCGCTGCTCGGTGCGGTCGAGGTCGTCGAGAAGGCGCTCGACGAGCTCACCGTCGTCGTCGCCGGTGCCGGGGCGGCGGGGGTGGCGGTCACGCGCATCCTGCTGGCCGCCGGGGTGGGTGACGTCATCGTCACCGACTCGCGGGGCGTGCTCGGCCCCGACCGGGTGGCCGAGGAGGGCCTGCCCTCCCACAAGGCCGACCTGCTGCGCGACACGAACCGCACCGGCGTCACCGGCGCCATCGGTGACGCCCTCGAGGGGGCCGACGTGCTCATCGGCGTCTCAGGAGGCACCGTCGTCGAGCGCGACCTCATGCGGATGGCGCCGCGGGCGATCATCTTCGCCCTCGCGAACCCCGACCCCGAGGTCCACCCGAGTGTTGCTCGCCGTTTCGCCGAGGTGGTCGCAACCGGGCGGTCCGACTTCCCCAACCAGATCAACAACGTGCTCGCCTTCCCCGGGATCTTCCGCGGCGCCCTCGACTCGGGGGCCCGGGCGATCACCGAGGAGATGAAGCTGGCCGCCGCCCACGCCATCGCGTGCCTCGTCGAGCACCCGACCGCCGAGCAGATCGTGCCGAGCGTCTTCGACGAGCGGGTCGCCCCCGCCGTCGCGGGCGCAGTCGCGAGGATCGCGGCGCGGCGGTGACGGGGGGATGAGCTCGGCAGGGCGGGCCCGGTCGACGGGGATCAGGCCCGCTCTGCCGGATCGGTGAGCCCGCGAGCCGCCAGCGCCTCGCCCGTCGCCCGTCCGTAGGCGACGACGTGCACGACCGTCGGCACGACGAGGGCCCGCGGGTCACGCTCGAGGCCCCGGGCCCGGGCCGACTCGCGCACGACGGCGAAGGCGCCGGCGACCCACGGCACCGACCGCAGCACGACCGCCACGGTGAGGGCCACGACCTCGGGGTCGACCCAGCGTGCTGCCGGCCGGGCCCCTCGCACGACGGCGTCGAGCATCGTCGTGACCGGTGTCGTCGCGGTGAGCAGGCCCGCCGCGACGAAGGCGGTGCTGATGCCGAGGACGACGCGGACGGCATACGCCGGGCCGACGGCCCACCACTGGAAGGCGCCGAGCAACACGAGCACGGGTGCGAGGGAGCGGAGCGAGCGCAGCAGCCGCGCCAGGGGCACACCGGCCGTGACGGCGAGGACGAGCAGGCCGGCGAGGACCGCTGCGAGGGGGACGGCCGAGTCCACCCACCAGGGCAGCAGGCCGATGGCGATGACGCCGATCAGCTTGGCCCCGAAGGGCGCCCGGTGCAGCCAGGAGCTGCCGACGACGTGCGCCGTGAAGAGACCGGGCTCCCTCACGAGGTCGCCACCGACCGGCGGTAGTGCTCGACGGCGGCGCCCGGCGATCCGTCGAAGACGACCCTCCCGCCCTCGACGACGAGGGTGCGGTCGGCCTCGAGCGCGAGGTCGAGGTCGTGCGTGGCCGTGACCACCGACTGGGGAAGCGTGGCGACGAGGCGACGCAGTGCCACGGTGTTGCGCAGGTCGAGCAGCGTCGTCGGCTCGTCGAGCACGAGAAGGCGCGGCTCGGTGGCGAGCACGACGGCGAGCGCCATGAGCTGGCGCTCGCCGCCCGACAGCTCGTAGACGGAACGGTCCGCGAGCTCGGTGAGACCGAAGCGCGCGAGCACCGTCTCGGCCGCGGCCCGGCGCTCGGACCGCGAGCGGTGCACCCGGCGCAGCGACAGCTCCACGTCCTCACGTCCGGTCGGCATGACGAGCTGCGAGATCGGGTCGGTGAAGGCGAAGGCCACCCGGCGGCGCACGTCGCTGCCGTGTCGCGCGGTGTCGAGACCGTCGACCCGCACCGACCCCGACGTCGGCAGGACGAGCCCGTTGAGCAGGCGCAGGAGGGTCGACTTGCCGGAGCCGTTGGCGCCGACGACGGTGACCCGGGGCTCGCGCAGCACGAGGTCGAGCGGGCCGAGCAGGGTGCGTCGGCCCGTCCCCGTCTCGAGCGGCACCGAGACGGTCGCCGCCGTGATCACCACCTCCGGACGGTCGGGCACGCCCGTCCCGGCGGTATGCGGCTCGGCGGGCATCAGGGGCGCGCGACCCTCCGCAGGAGCACGTCGGGGAAGGCCCGGTGCACCGCAGCCGCCGCGACGGCGGCCACGAGGCCCTTGACGACGTCGCCGGGCAGGAAGGGGAGGTCGGCGGCGAGGGCGGCCTGGAACGACAGCTTGGCGTTGACCATGAGACCCGCGATGCCGAGCGGGTGCACGACGAGCAGGGTCGTGAGCAGCGTCGCGACGAAGAAGAGCGGCACCCACCACGACCGCCGGGCGCGCCGCAGCACCGACCGGCTCGCGAGTCCGAGCACGAAGGCCGCGACGACGAACGAGACGAGATAGCCGGCCGTGGGGCCGGCGAGGACCTGCAGACCGGACTGTCCCCGGCTGAAGACGGGCAGCCCGACGAAGCCGAGGAGCAGGTAGAGCAGGACCGCGGCGGTGGCCCGCCCCGGTCCGAGCACGAGACCGGTGAGCATGACGGCGAGGGTCTGCAGCGTGATCGGCACCCCGAGCGGCCCGACCGGGACGCCCGGCACGACGGCGGCGGCGACGAGCAGCGCCGTGAAGACCGCGACGAGACCCACCGACTGCGCGTCGAGCCCGCGGCTGCGGGCACGTGGGTCAGCGGGGTGGGCGTCGGTCGGTCCGTGGACCTCGTGAGCGGGGATGGCGTCGGTCACGCCACGGACCCTATCGGGCGCCTGACCGGTCTCCGTCCGGCCACGGTCACTATGGTGCTGGAATGCTCGCTGCCTACGCCGCCGCCCAGTCCGCCTCCGACCCGCTGTCCGGTCTCGTCGTCGGGGAGCGCCCCGAGCCGCAGGCCCGGCCGGGCTGGACCGTCGTGCGGCTGCGGGCGGCCGCCCTCAACCACCACGACGTCTGGTCGCTGCGTGGGGTGGGTCTGCCGGCGGACCGGCTGCCCATGGTGCTCGGCTGCGACGGCGCGGGCGTCGACGAGGCCGGTAACGAGGTCATCGTGCACGCCGTCGTTCCCTCGGACGGCTGGCGGGGCGACGAGACCCTCGACCCTCGCCGGACCCTGCTGTCGGAGCTGCACGACGGCACGCTGGCCGAGCAGGTCGCCGTGCCCTCGACCAACGTCGTGCCCAAGCCCGAGTCGATGTCGTGGGAGACCGCGGCGTGCCTCTCGACGGCGTGGCTCACGGCATACCGCATGCTCTTCACGAACTCCGGGGTGCAGCCGGGCGGGACCGTGCTCGTGCAGGGCGCGGGGGGCGGCGTCGCGACGGCGCTCATCCAGCTCGGAGCGGCCGCCGGCTACCGGATGTGGGCGACCTCGCGCGACGAGGCGAAGGGCGCCCGTGCGCTCGAGATCGGGGCCGACCGGGTCTTCGGCCCGGGGGAGCGGCTGCCCGACCGCGTCGACGCCGTCATGGAGACGGTCGGCGCCGCGACGTGGTCGCACTCGGTCAACTCGCTGCGACCCGGCGGCACCATCGTCATCTCCGGCGCCACCTCGGGTGATGCGCCTGCCAAGGCCGAGCTGACGAAGATCTTCTTCAAGCAGCTGCGCGTCGTGGGCTCGACGATGGGCACTCAGCAGGAGCTCGCCCAGCTCGCCCGTCTCGTCGTCCAGGCCGGCATCGAGCCGGTCATCGACTCCGTGCGACCGCTCGCCGAGGCGCGCGACGGCTTCGCGCGGATGGTCGACGGGGACGTCTTCGGCAAGGTCGTCTTCACGGTCGGCTGAGCAGACCGGCCGCGCGCACCTGCACGACGACCGAGCACCCGTCGGCCGCGGGAGCGAGGGGCCGCCCCTCGAGCCCGTCGCACGAGAGCGCGGCCTCCAGCCGGGCGACGAGTCTCCCGAGCGCGTAGGGGCCGTCGGCCCCCAGCGTGACGGACTCGTCGCCGACGTCGGCCGTGGCCTCGTCGTCGGCCGCGAGGGCGAGCCGCACGGCGCGCGCGACCGCGCCGGTGCGCGTGTCCGGCCCAGCCGGAGGGATGCCGACCCGGGCCGCCAGGGCTGTGCCCGGCGCGACGCCGAGGGCGGCCCGCACGGCCTCGACCCTCCCGAGCGCGAACCAGTCGTCGGGTCCCGTGCGCACGAGGCCCCGGGCACCGTCGAGGCCACCGTTGAGTCCGCCGTCGGACGCGTCGTCGAGGACGACGTCGGCGAGCCCGCGCACCACCGCGACCGGCACCCCGAGCACCTTGCCCTTGACGAGGTCGGCCGCAGCCGCGATCTCGTCGACGAGCGCACGGGCCGTGACCGAGAGGTCCCTCCCGTCGGCGTCGACGGCTCCGCGCAGGTCGTCGAGCACCCGCACCCCGTGCGCGCCGAGCGCGAAGTCGACCTGCCCGACCCGCCAGGGGCGCCCGGCGGTGTCGCTCAGCACGACGCCGAGCCGGACGCCGTGGCGCAGGGTGAGCGACGTGTGGAGCGTCCGGCACACGCCGTCGGGGTCGTGGGGGAGCAGCAGCAAGCCGCCCCGCTCACCGGTGTTGCTGCCGTCGACGCCGGCAGCCGCCATGACCGGTCCGGCCTTGGCCGTGACGATGCGGGTCAGGCGCTCGCCGGAGATCCGCTCGGCGACGACGCCGTCGCTCTCGCCGGCGACGACGCGCTCCTTGTCGGGGTCGTCGGTGACGAGGCCGAGGGCCTTGCTCGCCACCTTGCTCGACACGACGACGACGTCGCCGTCGGCGAGGGTGACGCCCGAGGAGCGCAGGCCGGAGTCGACGACGTCTGTGAGGTCATCGCCCGGACGCACCTCCGGTATGCCGTGGAGCGGGGTGATCGTGACGGTGCCGCTCACGCGGTGACCCGGCTCGCACGGTCCTCGCGCAGGCGCAGCCCGAGGTCGAGGGCAGCGCCCGCGAGGTCGGCGGCGGCGTCTACCGAGCTCATGAGCAGGGGGCGGTGCTCGACCTCGAGACGCGACCGGGCGGATGGCCGGCCGGCCGGCATCGGGTCCTGCTCGTCGACGAGCCAGCCGTCGAGGAAGTCCTCGTAGAGGCCGGCGACACCGGCGCTCGACTCCTCGACGCCGATGGCGCGCAGGCAGGCGTCGGCGTGGCCCCGGACGGGTCGCCCGCCGACGAGGGGAGAGACGCCGACGACGGGGGCGCGGGTGCCGCGCAGCGCGTCGCGCACCCCGGGCACGCCGAGGATGATGCCGATCGACACGACGGGGTTGCTCGGCGGCAGGAGGACGACGTCTGTCTCACGGATCGCGTCGAGCACCCCGGGGGCCGCGGTCGCCTGGTCGAGCCCGGCGACGACGAAGCGCTCGGCCGGGAGCGCGGCCTGGTGCCGCACCCACCACTCCTGGAAGTGGATGGCCCGCTGCTCGCCGTCCTCCTCGACGACGACGTGCGTCTCGACGGGGGTGTCGGTCATGGGCAGGAGCGTGACGCCGAGGTCGGGCAGGCCCCAGCGGGCCGAGAGCCGCGAGACCACCTGGCTGAGCGGCATACCGCGGCCGAGGAGCTGGGAGCGGTAGACGTGGGTGGCAAAGTCCTTGTCTCCCAAGGTGAACCACTGCGGGGTGGCGCCCAGTGCAGCGAGTTCCGTTGCGAGAGAGTGCGTCTCGTCGGCGCGCCCCCAGCCCTGACCCTCGTGGACACCTCCGCCGAGGGTGTAGAGGATCGTGTCGATGTCTGGGCAGACCCGCAGGCCGAAGAGGGTGATGTCGTCACCGGTGTTGCCGATGACGGTGATCCGGGTAGGTGCCTCGCCGGAAGCGGTTGCAGAGCGGTGCTCGAGGTGGCGGAGCAGTCCACGGAGGAAGCGGGCGCCGCCCACACCTCCGGCCAGGGCGGTGATGCGCATGTGCCGATCCTCTCAGTCCGCCTGCGCCGTCGCGTCGCCAGGTCGAGGAAGAAGTGGGCGAATATCATCTTCGGGCTTGACGTGAGGCGTATGACACGCATGTAATTTCATTGTTGTATTCGTCGGGGTCGGTTCCGTGGTGGTGCAGGTCGGTGCAGGTGATCGACTCGCTCGCAGTCGGGGGAACGGTGCCGAGGGATGCAGCAAGTGCTGACACACATAGAGAAGTCAGGGTCGAGGAGGGGTCATGCACGAGCTGTTTGCAGTCATACCGGACACGGGTGCGGAGGAGGGTGAGCTCTCCTGGCAGGAGCGCTCGCTCTGCGCGCAGACCGATCCCGAGGCGTTCTTCCCCGAGAAGGGCGGCTCCACCCGAGAGGCCAAGAAGGTCTGCGTCGGCTGTGAGGTGCGCGCCGAGTGCCTCGAGTACGCCCTCGCGAACGACGAGAGGTTCGGCATCTGGGGCGGGCTGTCCGAGCGGGAGCGCCGCAAGCTGAAGAAGCGCGCCGTCTGAGCGTGTCGTCCCCCGGACCGTCGCGGTCCGGGGCGATGGTAGACCCGTGCCCGACGAGCTCACCGAGGTCATGACCACCCCCGCAGGCGCGGGGGCGGCAGCGACGTCCGTCCTCCCCTCCTCCGGACGTCCCGCTGCTGCCACGGTCGACGTGGTCCTCATCGTGCGCAACGGATCGGCCTGGCTGCCCCAGTGCCTCGATGCCATTGCGGCACAGCAGGTCTCGCCATCGCGCATCGTGCTGGTCGACGTCGCGAGCACCGACACGTCGGTCGCCGTCGCGCGGGCGCACCAGGGCGTGCGGCGGGTGGCGCCGCCCCTCGAGGTCGTCCGCCTCGACGAGCCGGTCGCGCTGGGCACGGCCGTCGCTCGGGGCGTCGAGGCGCTCCCGCTCGTCGGTGACCCGTCCGACGCCTGGGTGTGGGTGCTGCACGACGGGGCGGCGGCGACGCCGTCGACCTTGGCGCGCCTGCTCACCGCGGGCCTCGCCTCGCGGTCGGTCGGCATCGCCGGCCCCAAGGTCGTCGCCTGGGACGACACCCGGCGACTCGTCGAGCTCGGCATCCAGGTCAGCCACACGGGCCGCCGGCTCCCCACACCGGCTGTGGGGGAGGCCGACCAGGGGCAGTACGACGGACGCGAGGACGTCCTCGCCGTCCCGACCGGCGGCATGCTCGTGCGCCGCTCGGTGTGGCACGACGTCGGGGGCTTCGACCGCAGCTTCCTCGAGCACGGCGCCGCGCTCGACCTCGGCTGGCGCACCCAGCTCGCCGGCCACCGTGTCGTCGTCGTGCCCGGTGCCGTCGTCCGCGACGCGGGCACGCGGGTCGGCTCGGTCGCAGGCCGTGACGACGAGCGCTCGGGCCGGCCCGAGCCGTCCGCCCCGGCCGACCGCACGGAGCGGGCTGAGCGCGCCGAGCGGCGCGCCATGCGCCAGGTGGCGCTCGCCCGGTGCTCGCCGCTCGCCGCCCCCTTCCTCGCCGGGTGGCTCGCCCTCTCGGCCGTGCTGCTCGCCCTGACGCTGCTGCTCGCCAAGCGGCCGCGCCTGGCCTGGCGTGAGCTCGCCGACGTCACGGCGCTGCTGCACCCCGTCGCGATCACGGGCGCACGGTGGCGGGGCCGCCGATCGCGGCGGCTCGGCCGGGGCGACCTCGCCACCCTCTTCGTCCCGGTGGGCGCCTCTGCGCGCACGGCCGTCGACCGCGTCCAGGACTCGGTGCTCCCCGACGGGCGACCCGAGCTGCGCGAGGCGGCCCCGACGACCGAGACCGGTCCCGCGACCGACGAGTCCGAGGCCCTCGGGGCCCTGCCGGCATCGCTCGGGCGACGCATCCTCACCCACCCCGGGGTCCTCGCCGTGACGGCCGTCCTCGTGGCCACCGGCATCGCCTGGCGGGGAGCGCTGCGGGCGGGTGCCCTCTCCGCGTCGCACACCGGCCTCGCCGGCGGAGAGCTGCGGCCGGTGACGACCGACGCCGCCGGCCTCTGGCACGCGTTCCGCGATGCCTGGCACGGCGCCGGACTCGGCACCGGCCTCGACTCCGGTCCCCATCTCGCCGTGCTGGCCGGCCTGACGTGGCTCGCCGAGCGGCTCCCCGCCCTCGACGGCAGCCGGTCGAGCGCCGGGGTCACGGTCGCCTGGCTGCTCGTCCTCGCCCCCGCGCTCTCGGCGTGGACGGCATACCTCGGAGGTCGTGTCGTCACGTCGTCGCGGGTGGCGCGCGGCATCGTCGCGCTGGCGTGGGGCACGAGCGCCGTCGTCACGACGGCGACGGCCGACGGCCGGCTGACCGCCGCGGTCGGGCACGTCCTGCTGCCCCTCGTGCTCGCCGGGCTCACCCTCGCCGCGCGGCGTGACGGCACGTGGACCGCCACCTTCGCCACCGCGCTCGCCGCCGCGGTGCTCGGTGCCTTCGTGCCGCCCCTGCTCGTCGTCGTGCTCGTCGCCGCGCTCGTGCTGCTCATCGTCGGACCCGGCATGGTGCGCGGCCGCGCGATCGTCCTGCTCCTGGTGCCGGTCGGGCTGCTCGGTCCGTGGGTGACCCGCTTCGCCGACGACTGGCGCCTCGTCCTCTCCGGCCCCGGTCTCGTCGCCACGGGTGACGGTCCCGGCGGCTGGCCACTCCTCCTCACCCATCCCGGCGGGGTCACGCCGGCCGTGTGGCTGCTCGCTCCCGTCGTCGCCCTCGGGGTGGCGGGGTATGCCGTCCGGTCCCGAAGCGTCGCAGGGGCGCTCGGGCTCGTGGCGGGCGCCTGCCTGTCACTCGTCGGGCTCGCGTCCGCGTTCGCGTCAGGGCGGGTCGTGCTCGGCTCCGCCGAGACGGGTGTGGGCGTGTCGGAGCCGGCTCACCTGTGGGCGGGTGTGGGTCTCGAGCTGTGGCTCGCCGGTCTGCTCGTCGGCGTCCTTGCTGGCAGCGGGCCCGTGCTCGCCGCGCTGCGTGGTCCGCGCCGGCGCTGGTCCTTCGCCGCGAGCGTCGCCGTCGTCGCGGTGCTGCTCGCGGCGGTCGTGTCGGGTGCCGCGCTCTGGGCCGTGCGGGGCGCGGGGTCGACGTTGACCGTCGGCCAGGCGACGCTCCCGGCCGTGGCGGTGGAGCAGGGCTCGGGCCCGCTCGCCAACCGCCTCCTGCTGCTGCACCCGTCGCCGGAGGTGGTCGACTTCGTGCTGGCCGGGCAGGAGCCCGGCGAGCTGCTGCGCGACCTCGACCGCGAGCCCGACGCCGACGACGCTCCTCTCGTGGCGGCCGTCGCCGAGCTCGTCGGCGGTCAGGGTGCCGACTCTCTGGACGCGAGCTCGCTCGCGCGGCTCGGTATCGGCTTCGTGCAGGTGTCCGAGCGCAGCGACTCGACGCTGACCCGTCGCCTCGACTCCGCAGAGGGCCTCAGCCGTCTGGGCTCGAGCTCCCGGGGGATCCTGTGGAAGGTCCGTCCCCTGGCCGCGGCCGCCGACGGGGAGGCCGCGAGCGCACCCTCGAGGGCCCGGCTCGTCGATGCGTCCGGAGCCCAGCTCGCCGTCGTGCCCACGCGGGGCCCCCATGCCGCCATCGACACGGAGGTGCCGCGCGGCAGCGACAGCCGCCGCCTCGTCGTGGCCGAGCCGGCCCAGTGGGCCGACCACGCCGTCGTGACGCTCGACGGCCAGCAGCTCACCGCCCTCGCGGGCACCGACCAGCCCACGTATGCCGTGCCACCCGCGGGCGGTTCCCTGACGGTCGACCTCGCTGCCGCCGACCCGTGGTGGCGGATCGCGCAGGCCACCCTGCTCGCCCTCGTCGTCTTCATGGCCATCCCCTTCGGCAACCGGCGCTCGAGGAGGCGCTCGTGAGCCGGCTCGGGCGTGCCGCCCGCGTCGGGGCCCTCGTCGTCGTGGCGGCCGGCATCGCCGTCGGCGCGGCGAAGGTGCCGGGCACGGTGGAGCTCGCGCCGGCCCGCGGCCAGGCCGGCCTGCCCGAGGTGTCCGACGTCCTCGTCGGCGAGGCAGCCCTCGTGTGTCCGGGCCAGCAGCGCCTCGGCGCCAGCGGCCTGCGCGACGTGGCCGGCGACGTGCGGGTGGCGGCATCGCCGGCGTCGGCCGACACCCTGCGCGCCGCAGGCGTCACCCCACCGAGCGGGGCCGGTCAGGTCGACCTCGAGAGCGGGGCGAGCGGCGCGGTGCTCGCCACCGGCGCGACGATCGACGGACTCGTGGGTGCGGCCGTGAACGCCACGCCCCCGGTCATCGCCCGCGCCATGGGGGCGCTTGCGCCCGGCCTCGTGGCCACCCAGGTCTGGCGGCGCACCGGCGACGACGACCGTGGCCTCGTCGTGACCCCGTGCGGCCTGCCCGCCGCCGACGCCTGGCTCCTCGGCGGCGGCGCCGGCGCCTCGCGCACCGAGCGACTCGTCGTCAGCAACCCCGGGGCCAACGCCGTGACCGTGGCCTTCGACGTCTTCGGCCGCGCGGGCCCGGTGGCGACGGCGGAGGGGCGCAGCGTCTCGGTGCCGCCCCGCGACCGCGTCGTCGTCTCGCTCGATGCCCTGGCTCCCGACGAGGCTGCGCCCGCGGTGCACGTCATCGCCACGGGCGGTGTCGTCTCGGCGGTGCTCTCCGACCAGTGGATCGAGGGCGCCACCCCCCGGGGCATCGACGACTCGGTGCCGGCCTCGCCCCCCGCAACCGCGCAGGTGGTGGCGGGCCTCGACGTCACCGGCACGACCTCCCTGCGCCTCGTCAACCCCGGCACGGCCGGGGAGGCCCTCGTCCAGGTGACGGTACTCACGGATCGGGGCCCGACCCAGCCGGCCGAGCTGCGGGCCGTCCGGGTGCCTGCGGGTGCGACCGCCGACGTGCCAGTGGCTCTGCGTCCCGGCGCCTACGGCCTGCGGATCAGCTCGGACCGGCCCGTGACCGCGGCAGCCTGGACCGAGCGTCGGGCCGCGTCGGCAGACCGGATGGGCGACTTCGCGTGGATGCCGGCCACGCCCGCGGTGCGCGGCCTCGCCGGGGCGGTGCTGCCTGCCGTCGACGGGGCGACGAAGCGGCTGCTCCTCTCGGCGGGCGCGCGGGGTGGCGACGTCGAGGTCCAGATCGCGACGGGCGCCGAGCGTCGCAGCGTCGCGGTCGCCGTCAGGGCCGACTCCACTGCCGTCGTCGACCTCGGTCGCGCCGACCGGGTGTGGGTCGCGGCCCGTGACGGCGACGTCCGGGCGGCAGTGTCGGTCGTCGGGGTCGACGCGGGCGTGCCGCAGGTCGCGGCGGTGCCGCTCGTCCCGGCCCCTGTCACCGCCGTCTCGGTGCCGGTGCGCCAGGTCGGCAGCTGAGCGGCTACTCCCCGAAGCCGGGGTCGAGCTCCTCGGGCGACACCCCGAGCAGCCCGGCGACCTGCTCGGTGACGATGTCGGCGACGAGCGCCGCGACGTCGCGCCGGTCGCTGACGCGTGTCTCGACCGGCCGGCGATAGACGACGATGCGGGCCGGCCGAGCGCCCGTGGCCGGGAAGAGCCGGCCGAGGGGCACCTCCCGGTGATCCCACGGCGCAGGCCCGCGTGGCACGTCCTCGACCGCGAACTCCACTGCGGGGAAAGCGCGCCCGCACGTGGCCTCGAGGCGGGCGGCGGCGTCGAGCACGTAGTCGTCGAAGGCGTCACGCCGGCTCCTCATGGCCGGCACCGGAGGCCAGGCGAGGGGTCCCCGATGGCCCCTGCCGTGCCGGTCGCGGCGCCGACTCGCGGGCGCGGGACGCGGGATGCTCGTGCTCACCCGTTCACTCTAGGCTTCCGTCGGACGGTGACCGGCGTGGTGTCTGCATCTCGTCACCCGGCACGACTAGAGTCCCCCGCGTGGGTCTCACACGAGGGTGTTCAAAGACGGGGTGCAGCCGCCCTGCCGTCGCGACTCTGACCTACGCGTACTCCGACCGCGCCGTCGTGCTCGGCCCGCTCGCGACCTACGCCGAGCCGCACACCTACGACCTGTGTCGTGAGCACGCCGAGCGCATGACGGCTCCCAGGGGCTGGGAGGTCGTGCGCGTCGGCGGGGACTACTCCGAGCCCGCACTCGCTCCCGACGACCTGCTGGCCCTCGCCGACGCCGTCCGCGAGGCCGGTCGCCCGCGCGCCCAGCGCCCCCCGAGCGCCACCTCCGGCTCCCGAGACGCCGGGGGCACCCGCGGTGACGCGCGGGGGCAGGCGCGGGCCGAGGCGGAGTCCGGAGCGGTCGAGTCCGGCCGGCGCGGTCACCTGCGCATCCTGCGCGACTCCTGACGTCCGCGGCCGGGCCCGCGACGGCTAGGGTGGCGCCCGTGCCCACCCTTGCAGAGTTCGTCAAGGCCTATGACGTCCGCGGCATCGTGCCCGACCAGCTGTCACCGCGGGTGGCGGAGGCGATCGGTGCCGCCTTCGCCGAGGTCGTCGCCATCCCGGACGGCAGTCGTGGCATCGTCGTCGGCCACGACATGCGTCCGAGCTCGCCCGAGCTGTCCGCGGCGTTCGCCGCGGGGGTGACCTCGCGGGGGGTCGACGTCACCCTCATCGGGCTGTGCTCGACCGACGGCCTCTACTACGCCAGTGGCGCCCTGGGGCTCCCGGGAGCGATGTTCACGGCCAGCCACAACCCGGCGCGTTACAACGGCATCAAGCTCTGCCGCTCCGGCGCGAGGCCGGTGGGCCAGGACTCCGGCCTCGCCGAGATCCGCGACCTCGCGCAGTGGATGCTCGACGGCGGCACCGGTCTGGCCGCGCCCGTCGGGGGCCCGGGCAGCGTCGAGTCGCGCGACCTGCTCGCCGACTATGCCGCCTTCCTGCGCGGGCTCGTCGACCTGTCGGCCATCCGCCCGCTCAAGGTCGTCGTCGACGCCGGCAACGGCATGGGAGGCCACACGGTGCCGGCGGTGCTCGGCACGGCCGCCGGGCTGCCGGAGCTCCCGCTCGAGGTGGTCCCGCTCTACTTCGAGCTCGACGGCACCTTCCCCAACCACGAGGCGAACCCGCTCGACCCGGCCAACCTCGTCGACCTCCAGGCCGCAGTGCGCGAGCACGGTGCCGACATCGGGCTCGCCTTCGACGGCGACGCCGACCGGTGCTTCGTCGTCGACGCGGATGGTGAGCCCGTGTCGCCGAGCGCCATCACCGGGCTCGTCGCCACCCGCGAGATCGCGAGGGCTCGAGCCGGGGGCGACGACGACGTGGCAGTCGTGCACAACGTCATCTCCAGCGCGGCAGTGGCCGAGATCGTGCGCGAGGCCGGTGCCCGGCCGGTGCGCACCCGCGTGGGCCACTCCTTCATCAAGGCCGAGATGGCACGCCACGGAGCAGTCTTCGGCGGCGAGCACTCGGCGCACTACTACTTCCGCGACTTCTGGTTCGCCGACACCGGCATGCTCGCGGCGCTGCACGTGCTCGCGGCCCTCGGTGAGCAGGAGCGGCCTCTCTCGGAGGTCTGCGACCGCTTCGAGCGCTACGTCGCCTCGGGCGAGATCAACTCCACGGTGAGCGACCAGCACGGCGTCATCGAGCAGATCCGCGCCTGGGCGAGCGAGCACGGCGCGCGCACCGACGAGCTCGACGGTCTCACCATCGCCTGCCCCGAGGGCACCGACCCGATGTGGTGGTTCAACGTGCGCGCCTCGAACACCGAGCCGCTGCTCCGGCTCAACGTCGAGGCAGCCGACCGTGAGACGATGGAGCGGCTTCGCGACGAGCTGCTCGCCCTCATCCGGGCCGACCGCGACCCGGTCCCGACCACAGACCGCCCCGACGGAGGAGAAGCACCGTGAGCCAGACCCCCACCACCATCGAGCCGTGGCTGCGCGAGATCCTGCGCTGCCCGCAGTGCAAGGGTGAGCTCACCGACGTGCGGGCCGCCGGGGGCGCCGAGGACACCGAGGGGGCGGGCGCCGCCGGTGAGCTCACCGAGCTCCAGTGCCCGGCCTGCGGGCTCGGCTACCCGATCGAGTCGGGCGTGCCCGTCCTGCTCGTCGACCTGGCTCGTCGGCTCGGCTGAGCCGCGGCACCGGTGTTCGACGAGGCCCGGCTCGACGACGAGGACGCCATCGCGGCACTCGACCACAGCCTCACGCTGCGGGCCCTGGCCGGCGCCGGCGCCCAGGTGCGCATCGCGCTGAGGGCTGCCGAGGAGGCCGGACTCGAGCGCCTTCGTGACATCGAGCCGCGCGGCGTCGTCGTGGCCGCTGCCGGCGGCTCTGCGGCGGTCGCCGACATCTTCGTCGCCGCGGCCCGCCCGGGAGCGGCGCTGCCCGTGCAGTCCTGCGCCTCGGGCCCGTTGCCCGGCTGGGTGGGCGCCCTCGACCTCGTCATCGCCGTGTCGCAGTCGGGGCGGGCGGCGGGCACGCTGTCGATGGCTGCCGAGGCAGCACGTCGCGGCGCCTTCGTCGTCACGATCGGCTCCGCCGACTCCCCGCTCGCCGAGGTGAGCGCTCGGGCTCGGGGGGTCCACGTGCCGATCGCCGTGCCCGACACGTCCTCGCGCACCTCGATCTGGGCGCAGACGACTCCGGCGCTGCTCGCCGCCGACGCCATCGGTCTCGCCTCGGTCGGGCGCGCGAGCCTGCTGGCCGTCGCCGACGTGCTCGACGACTGCGCGACGGCCTGCCGTCCGTCGTCCGAGTCCTTCGTCAACCCAGCCAAGGTGCTCGCGACCGAGGTCGCGGAGTCGACGCCGATCGTGCTGGGGGAGGGCCCGTTCGGCTCCGTCACGGCACGCCGCGCCGCCTCGATGTTCGGCCGCACGGGGCGGGTGCCGGTGGCCTTCGGGTCGCTGCCCGACGGTGCGAGCCAGATCGTGGCCTGCTTCGACGGACCGCTCGCGGGCGGCGAGGGCCGACGAGGCGTGACCGACGACATCTTCGCCGACCCGTTCCTCGACGGGCCGACCCGCCCGCCGTTGCGACTCATCATGCTGAGGGACACCTCCGCGGGCGCCGACCGCCAGCTCACCGACACGGTGGTCTCCGTGGCCGAGGACGCAGGGGTCCGCGTCTCCTTCGTCGAGGCCCCGGCCACGGACCCGGTGCTGCGGCTCGCCCACCACGTGGCCCTCACCGACTTCGCCGCCACCTACCTCGCCCTCGGCCAGGGCTACGACCCGTCGACCTCCCCCCACGTGCGGCTCCTGCGGGGCGCCCGCGGCCTCTGACCGGCCCACCGCGGGTCGGGCGCCGTCCCGCGGCCCGTAGGCTTCGGGGGTGAGCGACCAGACCGGACACACCGAGCAGACTGGGCAGTCTGGGCAGACCGACCACTTCGATCTCGCCATCATCGGCACCGGCTCGGGCAACTCCCTCGTCACGCCCGACTTCGAGGGCAAGCGGGTGGCCGTCATCGAGGGCGGCACCTTCGGCGGCACCTGCCTCAACGTCGGCTGCATCCCCACCAAGATGTTCGTGTATGCCGCGGAGGTCGCCGCGAGCGCCCGCGACGCGGCCCGCTTCGGCGTCGACGCCACGGTCCACGGGGTGCGCTGGGCCGACGTCCGCAACCGGATCTTCCAGCGCATCGACCCCATCGCCGAAGGCGGCAAGCGCTACCGCATCGAGGGGCCGGGGACGACCGCCTTCCTCGGCCACGCACGCTTCACCGGGGACCGCCGGCTGACGGTCGAGCTGGCCGACGGTGGTGAGCGCACGCTGACCGCAGACCAGGTCGTCATCGCCGCGGGCGCCCACCCCGTGGTGCCGGACGTCGTGCGTGAGTCCGGGGTGCCGTTCCACACCTCCGACACGATCATGCGCATCGACGACCTGCCCGAGCACCTCGTCATCGTCGGTGGCGGCTACATCGGGGTCGAGATGGCCCATGTCTTCGCGTCCTTCGGGGTGCGGGTCAGCGTCGTCGCCCGCGGGCCACTGCTCGTGCGTCACCTCGACGAGGAGATCGCCGCCCGCTTCACGGCGCTCGCCCGCGAGCAGTGGGACGTGCGCACCGGCACCACCGTGACCGCGCTCGAGCGCACCGGCGAGGGGGTTCGCCTGCACCTCGAGGACGAGACCGGCAGCTCCGTGCTCGAGGGTGACCTCCTGCTCGTCGCGACGGGCCGCGAGCCCAACACCGCTGACCTGGGGGTCGAGGCGGGCGGCATACGCCTGCACGACGACGGCAGGGTCGCGGTCGACGAGGTGGGCCGCACCAGCGCGCCCGGCGTGTGGGCGCTCGGTGACGTGAGCTCTCCGCACCAGCTCAAGCACGTCGCGAACGCCGAGGCGAGGGCCATCGCGCACAACCTCGTGCACCCCGACGACCTGCATCCGCTGCCGACCGAGCCCGTGCCGGCAGGCATCTTCAGCCACCCCCAGATCGCCACCGTCGGCCTCACCGAGGAGGAGTGCGTGGAGCGCGGGCTCGCGCACGTCAGCTTCGTACAGTCCTACGGCGACACGGCATACGGCTGGGCGATGGAGGACACGACGAGCGTCTGCAAGCTCATCGCCGACCCGGCCACGGGCCTGCTCCTCGGTGCCCACCTCATGGGCCCGCACGCGACGACGCTCATCCAGCCGCTCATCCAGGCGATGAGCTTCGGGCAGACCGTTCGCGACGTCGCGCGCGGGCAGTACTGGATCCACCCCGCGCTCGCCGAGGTCGTCGAGAACGCTCTCCTCGGCCTCGCTGTCTGAGAGCCGGCTGGAAGGGCCCTAGGCTGTCCGCATGGCTGGAGGACTCGTAGCGCTGCTCGACGACGTGGCTGCCCTCGTGAAGCTCGCCGCGGCATCGGTCGACGACGTCGGAGCGGCCGCCGCGCGGGCGAGCGTCAAGGCGACGGGCGTCGTCGTCGACGACACCGCGGTGACGCCCCGCTACGTGCAGGGGCTGAAGCCGGAGCGCGAGCTGCCGATCATCAAGCGGATCGCCATCGGCTCGCTGCGCAACAAGCTGCTCATCATCCTGCCGGTCATCATGCTGCTCAGCCAGTTCCTGCCGTGGCTGCTGACGCCGATCCTCATGGTCGGCGGCGCCTACCTCGCCTACGAGGGCGCCGAGAAGGTCTGGGAGATCGTCTCCGGGCACCGAGAGGCGCAGGAGGAGGCCGGCGCCGTCGACGAGGACGCCGTCGTCTCGGGTGCCGTGCGCACCGACTTCATCCTGTCGGCCGAGATCATGGTCATCGCGCTCAACGAGGTCGACACGGAGCCGTTCGTGTCGCGCCTCGTCATCCTCGTCATCGTCGCGCTGCTCATCACCCTGCTCGTCTACGGCGTCGTCGGGCTCATCGTCAAGATGGACGATGTCGGGCTCAGCCTCGCCCAGCGCGAGTCCGGCACCGCCCAGAAGGTCGGGCGCGGTCTCGTCAGAGGCATGCCCAAGCTGCTCTCGGTGCTCTCGACCGTCGGCATCGCGGCCATGCTCTGGGTCGGTGGGCACATCCTGCTCGTCGGCATCGACGAGCTCGGCTGGCACGCGCTCTATGACGTCGTGCACCACCTCGAGGAGGCCGTGGCCGGGGTGGCCGGCATCGGTGGCCTGCTCGCCTGGCTCGTCAACACGCTCGCCTCGGCGCTGCTCGGACTCGTCGTCGGCGCCGTGATCGTCGCCGTGCTGCACGTGCTCCCGAAGCGCAAGAAGCACGACGAGCCGGCCGCCTCGCACTGACGGCCCCAGCCGCACACCCGCAGGCCGGCGGCGCACGGCATACCGCGGGCGGGTGGCCTCGCACTGGCGGCTGGGCGCGAGGTGGACGGGTGAGGGGCCCCAACCCTCGACGCACGGGTCGAGGGTCACTCGGGTCGCCGCTAGACTGGGGGACTGCCGGCGTGGGAGATGACCCGCCACGAGGAGCCCAGATGGGCGCGCCGGGTCTGCAGACCGACACTCAACGGAAGAGATTCTCCATGTCCTTTGACTACAAGGTTGCCGACCTGAGCCTCGCCGAGGCCGGCCGTCACCAGCTCCGACTCGCCGAGCACGAGATGCCCGGCCTGATGTCCATCCGTGAGGAGTACGCCGCCTCCCAGCCACTCAAGGGCGCGCGCATCGCCGGCTCGCTCCACATGACCGTGCAGACGGCCGTGCTCATCGAGACCCTCACCGCGCTCGGCGCCGAGGTCCGTTGGGCCTCGTGCAACATCTACTCGACGCAGGACGAGGCGGCTGCCGCGGTCGTCGTCGGCCCCAACGGCTCGCCCGACGACCTGCAGGGCGTCCCCGTCTTCGCCTGGAAGGGCGAGACCCTCCCGGAGTACTGGTGGTGCACCGACCAGATCCTCACGTGGCCCGGCGGTGAGGGCCCCAACATGATCCTCGACGACGGTGGCGACGCCACGATGCTCGTCCACAAGGGCCTCGAGTGGGAGAAGGCCGGCCAGGTCCCCGCCACGACCGAGGAGGACTCCGAGGAGTTCGGCGTCTTCAAGGAGCTCGTGCGCCAGACGATGGCGACCGACCCGAAGAAGTGGACGACCGTCGCCGCAGGCATCAAGGGCGTCACCGAGGAGACGACGACCGGCGTCCACCGCCTCTACCAGCTGGCCGAGGCCGGCGAGCTGCTCTTCCCGGCCATCAACGTCAACGACGCGGTGACCAAGAGCAAGTTCGACAACACCTACGGCTGCCGCCACTCGCTCATCGACGGCCTCAACCGCGCCACCGACGTCCTCATCGGCGGCAAGGTCGCCGTCGTCGCGGGCTACGGCGACGTGGGCAAGGGCTGCGCCGAGTCGCTCCGCGGCCAGGGCGCCCGCGTCATCGTCACCGAGATCGACCCGATCTGCGCGCTGCAGGCCGCGATGGAGGGCTTCCAGGTCGCCCGCCTCGAGGACGTCGTCGAGACCGCCGACATCTTCATCACGACGACCGGCTGCTACGACGTCATCACGGCCGAGCACATGACGCAGATGAAGAACAAGGCGATCGTCGCCAACATCGGTCACTTCGACAACGAGATCGACATGGCCGGCCTGGCGCGCGTCCCCGGCGTGCAGAAGACCGAGATCAAGCCGCAGGTGCACGAGTGGACCTTCACCTCGGGCAGCTCGATCATCGTGCTCTCCGAGGGTCGCCTGATGAACCTCGGCAACGCCACGGGCCACCCGAGCTTCGTCATGAGCAACTCCTTCAGCAACCAGACGATCGCCCAGATCGAGCTCTTCACGAAGACCGGCGAGTACGACAAGCAGGTCTACACCCTGCCGAAGCACCTCGACGAGAAGGTCGCCCGCCTCCACCTCGACGCCCTCGGCGTCAGGCTCACCGAGCTGACGAAGGGCCAGGCCGAGTACCTCGGCGTCGACGTCGCCGGCCCCTACAAGCCGGACCACTACCGCTACTGAGCTCCGGCGCGCCGCTCGACCGGGCCCCGCCCGGCACCGATCGTCAGCCAGCACGACGACGACGTATGCCGTCCGCCTCGCGAGGTGGGCGGCATACGTCATCGTCGGGCCCGGCTGCACCCGATCGCGTAGGGCCGCGTGGGACGATGACCCTCTCACTGACAGGCAAGGCAGGGACCCTCATGAAGAAGCTCACGACCGCCGCGTTCGCCCTCGTCCTCGCGGGCTCGCTCACGGCGTGCGCGAAGACCGCTGACACGCCGGCGCCGCCGAGCGCGTCGTCGGCGGCACCGACCGTCACCGCGACGACGCCGAGCGACACGATGTCGTCGGGTACGACGTCCGACGACACGACGTCGAGCGGGACGGCGACGACGGGCACGGCTGCTCCCGTCCCGGTCGACCAGTCGACGCCCGAGGCGGCGATGACCTCGTGGCTCGGCGCGATGGTGGCGGGCGAGGGGCAGACGGTCTGCAACCTCATGGCCACCGACGGCAAGGCGATCTCGAGCATCCCGGGTGCCTCGGAGGCGTGCGGCTCGACGATCACGCCGATGCTGTCGCAGATCAAGCAGCTCGGCACCGTGTTCGACGGCCTCAAGATCTCCGGTGCGACCGTCAAGGGCAACACGGCGACCTTCGAGAGCGTCACGACGACGCCTGCCCTCGCTGCCGATGTCGTCTCGAACTTCAAGGCCGTCAAGATCGACGGCAAGTGGTACATCTCGCAGGGCTGAGCCGGCCTGTCGGGTGGGCCGGACGGTCCGGTCTGCCCGGCCGGCGCTCCCGCGTGGACGCGGGCGGACGGCATACCTATGTGAAGATGTGGTCAGGAACGGGGCGCGCAGGTGGTGCGGCTCCGGGGAGGAGTGTGCCGTGAAGGGTCGGGTTCTGGTCGTCGACGACGACCTCGCCCTCGCCGAGATGCTGGGGATCGTGCTGCGCAACGAGGGCCTCGAGGTCACGCACGTGGCGGACGGGTCCGAGGCGGTCGGCGTGTTCCGTGAGTCGCGCCCCGACCTCGTGCTCCTCGACGTCATGCTCCCCGGGCTCGACGGCATGGAGGTGTGCCGCCGCATCCGCTCCGAGAGCGGCGTGCCGATCGTCATGCTGACGGCTCGCACCGACACCGTCGACGTCGTCGTGGGCCTCGAGTCCGGCGCGGACGACTACGTCGTCAAGCCCTTCAAGCCGCAGGAGCTCATTGCCCGCGTGCGCGCCCGGCTGCGTCGTGGTGACGAGCCGGCACCCGAGAAGCTGTCGATCGGCGACCTCGAGATCGACGTCGCCGGCCACTCCGTCAAGCGGGCCGGCGTCGCGTTGTCGCTGACTCCGCTGGAGTTCGACCTGCTCGTCGCGCTCGCCCGCAAGCCGTGGCAGGTCTTCACGCGCGAGGTGCTGCTCGAGCAGGTGTGGGGCTACCGGCACGCCGGCGACACCCGCCTCGTCAACGTCCACGTGCAGCGCCTGCGCTCCAAGATCGAGCACGACCCCGAGCACCCCGAGATCGTCGTGACCGTGCGAGGCGTCGGCTACAAGGCGGGCACGTCCTGAGATGACCGGGCCGACCGGCGCCGGAGGACTCGGGGGCCTGGTCTCCCGGGTCGGCTCCGCGTTGCGCCGGCTCTGGCACCGCACGGTGCACCTGTGGCGGTCATCGCTCGGCTTCCGCGTCGTCGTCGTCACGATGCTGCTCGGCGTGCTCGTGCTGACCGCGGTCGGCACCTACCTCTACGGCACCATCGCCCAGGGCCTCGTCGACAGCAGGCAGCGCATCGCGGCAGAGGACAGCCTGCGCGATGCCACCGACGCCCAGAAGCGCTTCGACTCGACCGACCAGACCGACACCCAGGCCAAGCTCACGCAGTTCGCCACGACGCTCATCAACACCTACCGGCGCGACGCCGGCAACGAGCCGCGCTACGTCGTGCTCACACGCTTCGAGGAGAACACCTCGCCCGTCATCGTCGGGCCGCTCGAGAGCGGCAGCGTCGGAGCCCGGTTCATCCCCGAGGACCTGCGCACGCAGGTGGCGGCGCAGCCCGACCGTCAGCACCTGCAGGTGACGACGATCGAGGAGGGCGGCGACACCATCTCGGCGGTCATCGTCGGCCAGCGCATCGACACCGGAGTGGCGGGCGACTACGGGCTCTACTTCATCTACCCGATGCACCGCGAGCGCGAGATCATCAGCTTCATCGGGCAGACCTTCCTGCTCGGCGGGCTCGCTCTCATCCTGCTCGTCGGAGCCATCGCCTTCGTCGTGACCCGCCTCGTCGCCGACCCGGTGCGTCGTGCCGCGATCACGGCGGAGCGCTTCGCCGAGGGCAACCTCGACGAGCGCATGCCGGCCAAGGGCGAGGACGACCTCGCCCGCCTCGGCATGTCGTTCAACGGCATGGCCGCCTCCATCCAGCAGCAGATCGCCCAGCTCGAGAACCTCTCACGCGTGCAGCAACGCTTCGTCTCCGACGTCTCGCACGAGCTGCGCACGCCGCTCACGACCATCCGCATGGCCGGCGACCTCATCCACGACTCGCGCAGCAGCTTCGAGCCGACGGTCGCGCGCTCGGCCGAGCTGCTGCACCACGAGCTCGACCGCTTCGAGTCGCTGCTCACCGACCTGCTCGAGATCTCGCGGTTCGACGCCGGTGCGGCGGTGCTCGAGGTCGAGGCGAGCGACCTGCGGGCCTCCGTCGACCGGGCCGTCGACGCCCACCGCACTCTGGCGGCGCGCAAGGGCACCCAGCTCGTCGTCAACCAGCCGGACGAGCCGGTCATCGCCGAGATGGACTCGCGACGCATCGAGCGCGTGCTGCGCAACCTCGTCTCCAACGCGATCGAGCACGGCGAGGGCCTGCCCATCGAGGTGACGATCGGCAGCAACGACTCGGCGGTCGCGGTGACGGTGCGCGACCACGGCGTCGGGCTCAAGCCGGGCGAGGCCGCCCTCGTCTTCACGCGCTTCTGGCGGGCCGACCCGGCGCGGGCACGCACGACCGGCGGCACCGGACTGGGCCTCGCGATCGCGCTCGAAGACGCCCGCCTGCACGCGGGGCGACTCGAGGCGTGGGGAGCCCTGGGGGAGGGCTCGTGCTTCCGGCTCACCCTGCCCCGCAAGGCCGATGCGACGATCACGAGCTCGCCGCTGCCGCTCAGCCCGCTCGCTGCAGAGGCCGCCGAGGCGGCCGAGGCCGCCGAGGCCGCCGAGGCACAGGCGGCGGAGGCCGCCCAGGCGCAGGCGGCGGAGGCCGCCCGCGGACCGCTCGGTCCCGGCGAGCTCGGTCCCGGCGACAGCGCCCGGGCCGCCGGATTCGCCGACGACGACACCCTGCGTCTGCGGCGCATCGTGCCGGAGCGCACCCCGTGAGGCGCCGGATCGTCGCGGCGGCCGCGCTCGCCGTCACGCTGGCCCTGTCCGCCTGTGGCGGCCTGCCGGAGTCCGGGCCGGTCCTCGAGGGCCGGGCGCTGGGCGAGGCGATCAACGAGCCCGTCCGCGTCGCGGCGACCGGCCCGCGTGACGGCGCCAGCCAGGAGGAGATCGTCCGTGGCTTCCTGCGCGCGGGCGAGGACAGCGACGAGACGCGCCAGACCGGCAAGCAGTACCTCGCTCCCCAGTCTGTCGACCTCTGGCGGTGGTCGACGCAGGACGTCGTCGTCTACGACGGGGACCTCACGGTGCGCAAGGTCGACGAGGAGACGGTGCGGGTCTCGACGACCGAGGTGGCCCGGCTCGGCCCCGACGGCCGCTACGTCGAGATGCCGGCAGGCACGAAGGCGACGTTGACGCTCGGCATGCGCAAGGTCGGGGGCGAGTGGCGCATCGACCTGCCGCCCGACGGCTTCGGCCTGTGGCTCGACTCCGACCAGTTCGACCGGACCTTCACGCCGCGGATGGTCTACTTCGTCACGCCGAGCGGACGCGACCTCGTCCCCGACTTCCGCTGGTTCCCCAACGGCTCGAGGCTCGCGACCACACTGGCGCGCGCACAGCTCGGCCGGGTGCCCGACTACCTCCAGAACGCCGTCGGCACGGGGGTCCCGAGCAACACCCGGCTCGCCGTCAACGCCGTTCCCGTCGTCGCGGGTCGCGCCCAGGTGAGCCTCAGCACCGAGGCGCTCTCGGCCGACCCCGATCACCGCACCGCGATGTGGGCACAGCTCACGGCCACGTTGTCGCAGGTATCGACGGTGTCGTCGGTCTCGCTCGCCGTCGACGACACCCCGCTCGAGCTGCCGAGCGGCGTCTCGTCGGCGGGCTCCGCGTCCGAGCTGGGCTACGACACCGTGCCCAACCGGACGTTCGACACCGCGCTGCTGCGCCAGGGCGACGAGCTGAGCCGCATCGATCCGCGCTTCCTGCCTGACACCTCCGTCGGCGCCCGTCGCGCCGACACGAAGCCGCAGGACGGCGACATCGCCCGCATCCCCGACACCTGGACCCGTCTGGCGCTCTCCGCCGACGGCAAGCAGATCGCGGCGATCAGCACCGGCCGTCAGCTGCTCTCGCTCTGGCACGCCAACGCCCCCATGGTGGAGGTGCCGACCTTCGCCAGCTCGCTCATCCGTCCGACCTACGACGAGGAGGGCTACCTCTGGGTCGGTGGCACCGACGTCAAGGGCCAGGACCACGTCTACATCCTCGACCCGCGCTCGGCTCCGCAGACCCCGACGCCGACCGCCCTCAAGGCGCCGTGGCTCAAGGACCGTCGCGTCGTCTCGCTCGCGGTCGCCGGCGACGGGGTGCGACTGCTCATCATCACGACCAACGAGCAGGGCACCGACGCGCAGCTCGGCGTCAGCGGCATCCAGCGCCTGCCGAACGGCCAGCCCGTCGCCCTGGCAGCCCCGCTGCGCCAGGCCCAGCCGCTGTCGTCGCTCACCGATGTCGTGTGGCTCGACACGACGAGGTCGACGTATGCCGTGCTCGGCCGCCTGGGTGCCGCGGAGCCCGTGCGACCCTGGGTGGGCACGGTCGGCATGGGCCTCGACGGCATGCGCAGCCACGGCCGGTCTACGGCGGAGTCGAGCCGCACCGCGCCCGTACCCGGCGCCCGGACCATCACGACCGTCGGCGGGCCGCGCGGGGTCGTCATCACCTCGGACGACGGCTGGGCCTGGGCCCGGGCGGGCTCCGCCTGGCGCCAGATCGTGCGCGCCACCGACGTGCTCGTCCCCGCCCGCTGAGCACGCGCCGTCGCGTCGGTTGCCGGGGGAGAGGGCGGCCGGCCGGCTCGTCCACACCTCCCGGGTCCTCGGGCGGATCCGGCCGTCGTCGTCCACAGTGGGGCGCCCCGCGGGTACGGTCGGCCGTGGGGGTGGTCGACTCGGGGCATGGTCCATCCGCTCGCCTCTCGACTCGTCGACCTCGTGCTGCCCACCGAGTGCGCCGCCTGCCACCGCCCCGGCACGAGGTGGTGCGCGCGTTGCCACTTCGCGCTGCAGCGGCTCGAGCTCGGCCCCGACCCGGTGCCCGTGCGACCGCGGCCGCTGCCCCCGCTGATGCCCCCGACCCACGCCGTCGTGGCCTACGCCGACCCGGTGCGTGCCGCCGTCTCGGCCTGGAAGGACGCCGACCGTCGAGACCTCGTGGCCGTGCTCGGACCCCTGCTCGATCGCTCCGTCGAGGCAGCCCTCGTCGCGGCCGGCTGGGTCGACCGGCCCGTCGTCGTCGTGCCCGCCCCCTCGTCCCCGGGGGCGCAGCGGCGGCGTGGTGACGCGCCGCTGCTCGACCTCGCCACCTGGGTCGGGCGTCAGCCGCGGCACGCCCGTCTCCGGGTGGTTCCGGCACTGCGTCAGGTGCGACGGGTCGCAGACCAGTCAGGGCTCAACATCGCCGACCGTCGACGCAACCTCGCCGGCGCCATGGCGGTGAAACCCATGTGGCACAACGTGATCCGCGACCGATATGTCGTGGTCGTCGACGATGTCGTCACGACCGGAGCCACCCTGGCGGAGGCCGCTCGGGCGCTGCGTCGCTGCGGCGCCGTGCAGGTCGTGGGCGCGTCGGTCGCGGCAGCGCAGCGTCACGAGCGGGTGTGACCGATGAGTCCGCGGTGATGTTGCAGTCCGGGCGTCACAACGCTTCACACGGTCGTCTCGCGCCAAGTAGGGTCGAGTCAAGGCCTCGTCCTGAAGGGGTCGCCACACCCGATCATCGGGCGTGGTCGACGTCAGGACGCACGGAGCGGAAAGGGGTGGTGCCGATCGAACGGCGGGCCCGACCTTGCTGAGGCCGGCCCGGTCAACACGTCGCCACATGCGCGCGAAGAAGACGCGCGCGACAAGGAGGAACCGTGGAGATCGTCGTCACTGGACGCCATGTCCAGATCCCCGACCGATTCCGTGAGCTGCTGGAGGAGCGACTGGCCAAGGTGCCGGCGCTCGCTCCCAAGGTCCATCGCATCGACGTCGTCGTCACCCACGAGCGGGTTGCTCGCGGGTCCGAGAAGGTGGAGATCACCTGCCACGCCAAGGGGCCCGTCATCCGGGCCGAGGCGTGCATGGACGACAAGTTCGCCGCGCTCGACGCGGCCGTCGACAAGCTCATGGAACGACTGAGGCGGGTGCACGACAAGCAACGCGTGAGTCGCGGCCGGCGCCAGCCGGAGTCGGTGGCCCGGGCCACCGCCCGCATCGACGCTGCGAGCAACGGTGCAGCCCCTGTGACGACGGCGTCACCCGAGGTCGAGGTCGATGACCTCGACCGCTTCGGCGCCCTGGGCAACTCCCCGATCGAGGTCCGCGAGAAGGTCCACACGGCGGCGCCGATGTCGCTCGAGGACGCCGTCAACCAGATGGAGCTCGTCGGGCACGACTTCTTCCTCTTCCACGATGCCGACACCGACCGCCCGAGCGTCGTCTACCGGCGTCGGGGCTGGAGCTACGGCGTCCTGCACCTCGAGACCGACTCTGCCTCCGGAGCCGACTCCCGACACGGCCCGTCCCCTGTCGAGGCCGTCGGGAGCGTCGCCGCCACGGGCTGACCCCCTGCGGCCGGTGCGGCGAGGCGTCGGGGCGTCACCGGGAATGCCCGGTCGACGCCCCGGCGTCGGTACCGCCTGACAGGATGACGACGTGAACGTCACCGCAGAGGTCATCCGGGTGCTCATCGTCGACGACCACGCCCTCTACCGGCGAGGCCTGCTCACCGTGCTCGAGGTGGAGGATGGCATCGAGGTGGTGGGCGAGGCGGCCGACGGCATCGAGGCGGTCGACCAGGCCGAGGAGACGCTGCCCGACGTCATCGTCATGGACGTCAGCATGCCCAAGCGTGGCGGCATCGACGCCTGCCGCGTCATCAAGCAGCGCGTCCCCTCCGCTCGCATCCTCATGCTGACGAGCTCGGACGACGAGGCCAACCTCTTCGAGGCGGTGCGGGCTGGGGCCAACGGCTACCTCCTCAAGGACGTGCCGCCGGAGGAGGTCGCGGCCGGCATCCGTGGTGTGCACCAGGGCCAGTCGCTGCTCTCACCGATGATGGCCTCCAAGCTGCTCCTCGAGTTCGCGCAGATCAGCCAGCGTGACACCCTGCCCGCGCCCACCCCCGGTCTCGAGCTGCCGCGGCTGACCGATCGCGAGCTCGGCATCCTGCGGCTCGTGGCCCGGGGCCGGCTCAACCGCGAGATCGCCGCCGAGCTGTTCATCTCCGAGAACACCGTGCGCAACCACATCCGCAACATCCTCGACAAGCTGCAGATGCACTCGCGCATGGAGGCGGCGATGTATGCGGTGCGCCAGCGGCTCATCGACCCCGGCGAGTGAGGGCGTGGCCCCTTCCGTGACGACGAGGTCGCTGACCCGTGCCCAGGCCCGGCGCGTGGCCATCGCCGCGCAGGGGTTCCTCGACCCCCGTCCGGCGCCCTTCGCCGCGACGACACGCCACGTCCAGCGGGTCATCGACCGCGTCCAGGTCGTGCAGATCGACAGCGTCAACGTGCTGACCCGCAGCCACTACCTCCCGTTCTTCTCCCGGCTCGGTCCGTATGACACCGCCCTGCTCGACCGCGCCCGCGACCGCGCGCCCCGGCGCCTCGTCGAGTACTGGGCCCACGAGGCGAGCCTCATCCCGCCGTCGACGTGGCCGCTGCTCGACTTCCGCATGCGCGCCGCCGCCGAGAAGGCGTGGGGCGGCATGCGCCGCATCCTCGAGGAACGCCCCGACTACGTCGACCTCGTGCGCGCGGAGGTCGAGGCGCGCGGGCCGATGACCGCACGCGAGGTCGAGGCGGCGCTCGAGCACGACGAGCCGCGCCGCACCGACCAGTGGGGCTGGAACTGGTCCGACGTCAAGCAGGCGCTCGAGTACCTCTTCTGGGCCGGACGCATCAGCTCGGTCGGGCGCACCACGCAGTTCGAGCGGCGGTATGCCGCCCTCCCGGCCACCGCGCCCCCGCCGCTGCGTGAGGCGTGGACGCGGCGGCCCGGTGCCGAGGCCGACCCCGAGCGGCACGTCGAGCTAGTGCGCATCGCTGCGCGTGCGCACGGCGTCGGCACCGAGCTCTGTCTCGCCGACTACTTCCGCATCAGGCGAGAGGACGCCCGGCCGGCCATCGCCCGCCTCGTGGACGACGGGGAGCTCATCCCGGTCTCCGTTCCCGGGTGGAAGCCCGCCTGGCTCCACGCTGAGGCCCGGCTGCCCCGACGAGCGCACGCCGAGGCCCTGCTCAGCCCCTTCGACTCCCTCGTCTGGCAGCGTGACCGGATCCTCGCCCTGTGGGACTTCCACTACCGCATCGAGATCTACACCCCGGTCGAGAAGCGCGTGCACGGCTACTACGTCCTGCCTTTCCTCTTCGGAGAGGACCTCGTCGCGCGCTGCGACCTCAAGGCCGACCGCGCTGCCGGTGTCCTCCGGTGCCACCGCGTCACGTGGGAGCCAGGAGCGCCGCCGGAGGCCCGTCCTGCTCTCATCCGCAACCTCGAGTCGATGGCGTCCTGGCTCGGCCTGTCGCGGATCGACGTTCCTGACGTGAGCGACGCCTGACCCGGCCCCGATGACGCACTGCAGGTGCCCCGTGTGGCGGGACACCTGCAGTGGTCGGTCCGGGCAAGCAGCCCCGGAGGTTGTCGAGCTACGTGCCGATCTTCGTTGTCGAGCTACTTGCCGATCTTCACCGTGCGCGTCGTCGAGTTGTTCGACAGGTCGGGGTCGGACGTGGCCGAGGCGACCTTTGCCGACGTCGTCACGACTCCCTTGTTGCCCTTGACGAGCAGGTGCACGTTGAACGACCACGCACCACCGGCCGCGAGTGACGTCGGCCGTACGCACGTCAGCGTCTGACCGGCCTTCGTGCAGGCGCCCGTGTCGAAGACGTAGACGGCCGCCTTGATGTCGGGCAGGGCGATGGTCACCGTCGGCGCCGCAGCGTCGGACGGACCGGCGTTCGTCACGGTTGCCGTGTAGACGATCGTCGCGGATGCCTTGTAGACGTCCTTGTCGCTCGTCAGCGCCATCCGGAGGTCGGCCTGCGTGCCGACCGTCGTCGTCGCGGACGCGGTGTCGTTGCCCGATGACGGGTCGTCCGTGGAGGAGTCGACCGTTGCCGAGTCGCTGATGGAACCGGCCGGCGTCGCCGGCTTGACGACCGTCTGGATGACGACCGTCGTCGGTCCCGCGCCCGGCGCCAGCGTGCCGAGGAGGCATTCGACCTGGTGCTCCGGCGGGTCGACCGGGATGGTCACGTGCACGCACGTGCCAGCACCCGACGTGACCGCGACCGACGCGAAGTCGACCGCACCCGGCAGGACGTCGACGAGGCTGACGTCCTTCGCCGTCGAGGGACCGTTGTTGCGGACCGTCAGCGTGTAGGTGAGCGGACGCCCGGCGAGGACGGGGTCAGGGCTGTCCACCGTCGTGACCTGGAGATCGGCGGAGGCCTCGACCGTCGTCGTGACCGTCGCGGTGTCGTTCGCCCCGTTGTCGTCGTACGTGTCGGTGGAGACCACCGCGTCGTTGTGCAACGACCCGATGAAGCCGGGGTCGATGGTGGCGACGACCGTCATGGTGCGCGATGCGCCGGAGGCGACGGTGCCGAAGGAGCAGGTGGTCGGCAGGGCCGCGTTGCCCGGCACCCCGGCGGTGCAGGTGGCGCCACCCGAACCGGTCACGGACCCGACGGTCACCGCGGCAGGCAGCACGTCCCGCACGACGACGGCGGTCGCCGTCGACGGGCCGGCGTTGGAGACGGTGCTCGTCCACGTGATCTGCCCACCGGCAGTCGCCGCCGCGGGCGCCGTCTTGACGATGCCGACGTCCGCGCGACCGATGATGTGCAGCGTGTCACCTGACGAGTTGTCGGAAGGGTTCGGGTCGATCGTGCCCGAGGTGACCTTCGCGGTGTCGGCAAGGTCCTGGGGCTCATCGGACCGCTCGCTGATCACGACGGTGACGGACGAGTTGGCGGCGAGGTCCCCGAGAGCACACGTCGCCGTCGCGCTACCCGTCTGCGTGCCGGCCGGGGCGGCGCAGCCCGCCGACGACGTCGCGACGGTGAAACCGGTGCTCGACGTGATGACATCGCTCAGCGTGACGGCCCGCGCGATCGCCGGGCCCGAGTTGGTCACCGTGATCGAGCAGGGGTTGAGCACACCGGCCAGCGCGTCACCGTTGGGGAGGCAGTCCTTCGTCACCGACAAGTCGGCTCGTGCGGTGGCTGCGGAGAAGGCGTCGAGGACACCCGCCCCGAAGGCGTTGTCCGTGCCCGGGACGCCGCGATCGGTCGCGTTGGCGGTCATGACCGCCGTGAGGGCCGAGGGCGTCAGTGATCCGGGGCCGCCCGAGGCGTCGAGGACCAGCGCTGCCACGCCGGCAGAGGACGGCGTTGCCGCCGAGGTGCCGAAGAAGCGACAGTCGCCCTGGGTCGCCGCGGGGCACGAGCCTGATCCGAAGCCGCCGGCGCCACTGACCGACACGCCGTCGGCCGCGGCATACGTCGGCGCGATGGCAGTGCGGCCACCGCCACCCGGGACACTCTGGTTCGAGCCGGGCGGGGCGGAGGCCGGGCACGGGTAGGACGCCGAGCACACGGTCGTGCTCACGAGCGAGACCGGGCCCTGCCCGCTGTAGCCCTCGAGGGGCGTCGTCGTCGGGTTCTGGTCGGCGCCGCCGTTCACGGCGCCTGCCGAGGTGGCGAAGTCGGTGTAGTTGCTGTCGGGGTTGAGCGAGCCGCCGCTCCCCGTGGCGTCGATCGCGCCGGCACCGCGCCAGCGCAGGTCGAGCGTTGGCGTGCCCTTGGCGCCAGTGCTCCCGGTGTTGTTGACGGCGAGCTTGACCGTGACGGCACTCGCGCCGCCGTTGGTCCAGGTCGCCTGCTCGATCGTGTCGCCGGCCCCGCCACCCTGGGCCCCGGTGCTGCTCGCGAGGCAGCTGGTCGCTGCGGCGTTGAGGATGTAGAGGTCGAGGTTGGTGAAACCGCCTGCGCCGGCGGTCGGGAAGATCGCCCGCGGCTCGCTCCACTGCAGCGTCGCCCCGATGGTCGCGCCCGGGTTCACGCTGACGTCGAACGTCGTGTCGGCCCCGTTGAAGGCGACGGTGTTCGTCGGCGCGACCCCGCAGCCCCCAGGTGCCTGGTTGTCAGGACCGTTGCCGGTGCCCGTCGCGACGACGCGGGGGGCGTGCGTCGAGTTGAGGTTGCCGGAGGACGAGCTGACCCAGACGCCCGAGGCGCCGAGGATCTCGCCGTTCGTGGCGGCGAGGCCCTTCTGGAAGGCGGGCTCGGAATCGAACGGGATGTCCTCCGTGACGATGTCGGCGCCGGCCGTGACAAGGTCGTTCTGGGCGGAGACATGGGCGGCCACCCCGCCGCCGGTGCCGTGGAAGAGCAGCCCCGCGCCAGGAGCCATGTCGTGGACGATCTCGAGCATGGCGGTGCCTTCGTCTCCACTGCCTGCGTCGAGGACGTTGACTCCGGCGGGCAGGTCTCCGAGGGACTGGGCAGCGGCAATCGCGCTGACGCCGTCGGAGATGACGCCCACATCGACGCCGCCACCATCGAGGCCGATCGCCTGGGCGTCGTCTGCTCGGTGCAGGGGAACCCCCTCGCTGAGGAAGCTGCCCGCGTCGGCGGGGAGGATCTCGGTCGGCCGGATCGCGGCCACCCAGCCGAGCGCCGCGACGGCGTCGACGCGGTCATACGGGACGAGGGCACGAAGCACCCCGGCACTGGGCAGCGCCTTGACCTTCGCGGGCTTGACCCACTGGTCCGAGGCGTTGAGCACGCTCACGCCGAGCCGGCGCAAGTCGGCCCGCTCCTTGCCGGTGAGCGTGCCGAGGGCATGGATCTCGAGGTCGAGTGCGCCGGTCGCATCGACGCGCAGGAGCAGGTCGCTGACCGCCTTCTGCTTGGCGGGGGTGAGGCGGTGCCCTCCACCGGTGGCTGCGCGCACCTCGGCCACCCGCTGGTTCACGAGGGAAGGGATCTTGGAGGTCTTCGGGGCGGACGTGGCCGCCGCGGCGCTGGATGACGCGGCGCTGGCGGCGGTCATGGTGCTCGGTGAGGAGCTCGAGGGCAGGGCCACGGCGACCGCGGCACCGGAGTTGATGAGCGCCACCACGCCGGCGGCGATGGTGAGACGCCCGAGGGGGCTGCGGGTCAGGGACATTCCGGCCCTCCTGACGGAGGGGCCGAGTCGGCTGCGCGGCAGGACGGGGAACGGTCCGAGCAGGTGCGGGCGCAGGTGCGGACGCAGGTGCTGGGGCCGACGATGGCAATCATGGTGACTGATCTCCGCTCGTTCGGCTGAATCCCCGAGACTTTTCAGGCTATTCCCGGGGTGGCCGGGCCACCGGCGAAATGAGGGGATCGGGCGCGAGCGCTGCGCACGCGGTCGTGAGGCGTGCTGGGGCCTGGGTCACGGACCAGGCCGGACGGCATACCGCCTGGGCGTCGGTGCGGAACCAGCCGAGGCGACGGCGCGTTGGTCGTTCCGTCAGGTGGACGGATAGCCTAGGCGGGTCCCGTGACCCATCACGGGCGATGGAGCCCACCCACCGGGCGGGTCCACACGTTGAGTCGGGAGTGAGATCACCAGATGGCCGTCATCGAGAAGCTGCTTCGCGCCGGCGAAGGCCGGACCCTGAAGAAGCTCCAGGGCATCGCCAAGCAGGTCAACGCCCTCGAGGCCGACTTCGAGAAGCTCAGCGACGAGGAGCTGCGCGACGAGACCAAGGGTTTCCGCGAGCGCCTCGACAACGGCGAGACGCTCGACATGCTCCTGCCCGAGGCATTCGCCGCCGTCCGCGAGGCGAGCAAGCGCACCCTCGGCAAGCGGCACTTCGACGTGCAGATCATGGGTGGGGCGGCCCTGCACATGGGCAACGTCGCCGAGATGAAGACCGGTGAGGGCAAGACCCTCGTCGCAACCCTCCCGAGCTACCTCAATGCACTCACCGGCCAGGGCGTGCACGTCATCACCGTCAACGACTTCCTCGCCGAGTACCAGTCCGAGCTCATGGGCCGCGTGCACCGCGCCCTCGGCATGGAGACCGGCTGCATCCTCGCGTCCATGACGCCCGAGCAGCGTCGGGCGGAGTACGCCAAGGACATCACCTACGGCACGAACAACGAGTTCGGCTTCGACTACCTGCGCGACAACATGGCGTGGGACCCCGCCGAGCTCGTGCAGCGCGGCCACCACTTCTGCATCGTCGACGAGGTCGACTCGATCCTCATCGACGAGGCTCGCACCCCGCTCATCATCTCCGGCCCGGCCGACATCGCCACGAAGTGGTACGTCGAGTTCGCCCGGATCGTGCAGCGCCTGCACCGTGGCGAGGACGGCCGCGGCGACTACGAGGTCGACGAGAAGAAGCGCACCGTCGGGGTGCTCGAGTCGGGCATCGCCAAGGTCGAGGACCTGCTCGGCATCGACAACCTCTACGACACCGTCAACACCCCCCTCATCGGCTACCTCAACAACGCCATCAAGGCCAAGGAGCTGTTCAAGAAGGACAAGGACTACGTCGTCATGAACGGCGAGATCCTCATCGTCGACGAGCACACGGGCCGCATGCTGCCCGGCCGGCGCTACAACGAGGGCATGCACCAGGCGATCGAGGCGAAGGAGGGCGTCGAGATCAAGAACGAGAACCAGACGCTCGCGACGATCACCCTGCAGAACTACTTCCGCATGTACGACAAGCTCTCGGGCATGACGGGCACGGCCCAGACGGAGGCCGCGGAGCTCAACTCCATCTACAAGCTCGGTGTCATCCCGATCCCGACGAACCGCCCGATGATCCGCAAGGACCAGGCCGACCTCGTCTACCGCACCGAGGTGGCGAAGTACAACGCCGTCGTCGACGACATCGCCGAGCGCCATGCCGTGGGGCAGCCGGTGCTCGTCGGCACCGTCTCGGTCGAGAAGAGCGAGTACCTCTCACAGCAGCTGAAGAAGCGTGGCATCCGCCACGAGGTCCTCAACGCCAAGCAGCACGAGCGTGAGGCGGCCATCGTCGCCGACGCCGGCCGCAAGGGCGCCGTCACCGTGGCGACCAACATGGCCGGTCGAGGCACCGACATCATGCTCGGCGGCAACTCCGAGTTCCGGGCCGTCGCCGAGCTGAAGCGCCGCGGCCTCGACCCGCACGAGACGCCGGAGGAGTACGAAGCTGTCTGGGACGAGGCGCTCGCCAAGGCCGAGGCGGAGGTCGCCGCGGAGCACGAGGAGGTCACCGGGCTCGGCGGGCTCTACGTGCTCGGCACCGAGCGCCACGAGTCGCGACGCATCGACAACCAGCTCCGAGGCCGCTCCGGCCGCCAGGGAGATCCCGGTGAGTCGCGGTTCTACCTCTCGCTCAACGACGACCTCATGCGCCTGTTCAACGCCGCCCTCGTCGACCGCTTCATGACGACGGCCGGCATGGAGGACGACGTGCCGATCGAGAGCAAGATGGTCACGAACTCGATCCAGAAGGCCCAGGGGTCGGTCGAGGCGCAGAACTACGAGATCCGCAAGAACGTCCTCAAGTACGACGACGTCATGAACCGCCAGCGTCAGGTCATCTACGAGGAGCGTCGGGCGGTGCTGGAGGGCGAGGACCTCCACGAGCAACTGCGGATGTTCGTCAACGACGTCGTCGGCTCCTACGTCGACGCGGCGACGTCCGAGGGTTTCGCCGCCGACTGGGACCTCGAGCGGCTCTGGGAGGCGCTGCGCCAGGTCTACCCCGTCGGCATCACGATCGAGCAGGTGGAGGACCTCGCCGGGGGGCGCCAGGCGATCTCGGCCGCCCTGCTCCGCGAGCAGCTGATGTCGGACGCCCACCACGCCTACGACCAGCGCGAGGAGGCCCTGGGCTCCGACACCATGCGCGAGGTCGAGCGTCGCGTCGTCCTGTCCGTGCTCGACCGCAAGTGGCGTGAGCACCTCTACGAGATGGACTACCTCCAGGAGGGCATCGGCCTGCGCGCGATGGCCCAGCGCGACCCGCTCATCGAGTACCAGCGCGAGGGCTACCAGCTCTTCGAGGCGATGATGGAGGCCATCAAGGAGGAGTCGGTCAGCCACCTGTTCTCTGTCGAGGTGCAGGTCGCACAGCCGGCCGCGCCTGCGGTGGGTGCCGCGCCGATGTCCGTCGGGGACCTCATCGGGGGTCTCGCTGCCGCAGCGCCGACCGACAGCACCGGCGCAGCGGACGCCGACCACACCGGGGCCGCGGCCGACGGCGACGGGGCAGGGCGCTCCTTCGCCCGCTCCGGCGTCCAGGTCTCCGGCGTCGACCTGCAGGACGGCAAGCGTCCGGCCGCTCTGCGCTACTCGGCTCCCGGCGAGGACGGCCACGTCGTCGAGACCGAGCCGCAGCGCACCGTGGAGCGCCAGGCGGACCGTCGCGGCAAGAAGGTCAAGCGCAAGCGCCGTTGACGCCGGTCGGCGAGCTCGGCCAGCAGCGCCAGATGGAGAAGGGTCCGTCCCCCTGGGGGTGGACCCTTCTCCGTTCGGCGGCGGTGGGGGGGTGGGTCGGTGACCTGGGGATCGCGTCGCGCCAGCCATGCCACGCGACGTCGCAGCCCCTCGATCAGCCGATCGTCAGGGCCGTCACGACCCATCGGCCATCGAGCCCCTCGAGCCGCATGGCGAGAGCCCGCACCCGGCCGTGCGCGACGACCACGGCGCACGCCTCGACGACTCCGTCGGCGGGCTCGCAGAGCCGGACCCGCCGAACGAGCGGGGACCGCTGGGCGCCCGGTGTGCGGCGGCGGCCAGCCACCATGGCCTGCCGGGCGAGCACGGAGTAGACGCTCGGCGCGGTGTGCCGGATCAGCTGAGGGGCGGGCCGCTGGCCAGACACGACCTCGATGACCGTCTGGGCGAGGCGCGGCACGAGCGGAGCGGGGTCGGGAAGCAGGGCACTGCGGGTCGGCTGCGGGCCGAAGTCGTCCTCGTCGCTCTGCGACTGGAAGTCGAGGGCGAGAGCGTCCTGGGAGTACGGCTCCTGGCCGTACCAGGCCTCGTCGGCGCTGATGATCTCGGGCGCCGTCGCGGGGATCGGACGCACCACGAAGCCGGCGACGATGCGGCCGACCTGGGCCCGGCCAGCGCCTGCGCCGGGCGCTGCCGCGGGTGCACGGTCCGCGACGGCATCGTCGGCGCCGGAGGGGGTCGTGCAGGAGGGTGCGCCCGGAGCCGTGCCGGGAGTCCTGCCCGAGACCGTTCCGGGGGTCGTTGCGAGTGGTGTCATGGGAGGTCTCCTTCGCGGGGCGGGACGAGCTGCGTGCCGGGTCGGATGAGGTCGGGGTTCTCGCCGATGACGGTGCGGTTGGCGGCGTACCACCGCGGCCACGCCCGTGCGACCTCGGCGTCGCTCGCCCCCGCTTCGAGGTGACGTGCGGCGATCGACCACAGGCTGTCGCCACGGCGCACCGTGACCGCGTCGTGCGCGGCCACCGCGGGTCGTGGCGGCGGGGTGAGGAGGGTGGACCCCGCCCGGTCGTGCACGCGCGGCGGACGGGTGGGCCGGAACCCCGGGGTGGGGTCCGTGGAGGTGGCGGACTGCGGGCGCCCGGAGGACTCGGGAGTCGGGTGGTAGCCCGGGCCGGCGTCGGTGGTCGGGGCCCAGCCCGGGCCGGCACCGGTGATCCGGGTGTGGCCCGGGCCGGCATCGGCGGTCGGGGCGTAACCGGGGTCGAGCACGTCGGCGGGCAGTTCGGGGGCAGGCAGCGCCTGACCGGCAGGCAGCGCCGGGCCGACCGGCAGGGGCGCGGCTGCGGTGCCGACGACGCTCGCCGGAGGGAGTGCGAGCGAGACGGTGGAGGTGCCGAGCGCGACGGTGAGCACTCGCCGCACGAGCAGGGGCGTCAGGTGGTCGGCAAGACGGCCGCACCATCGACCGATGGCCCCGGGGGCCGTCGAGAGCAGACCGAGTGCCGAGCCGAGGGCGAGCCAGCCCGCGAGCGCCATCCCCACCCATGCCAGGACGACGACGAGCAGCTCGTCCGGGCGTCGAGCCGGGCCCCACAGCGCTCCAGCGCCGGCCGACGAGGCCGCCACGCCCCGCAGCAGGGCGATCGCGACGAGGGAGAGCCCGAGCCCGAGGACGGACCGGAGGCCGGTCGCTGCGGAGTGGTGCACGCTTGTCATGCGTTCATTCAATGTCGTTTGCTTGCGTTTGGTCAAGGATGCATGCGTCAAGATGTGGACAGCCGAGTCCTCGGCTGGCGTGGCCGGGGTCCGCGATGAAGGGTGGGCACATGCGGTGGGAGCGTCTCTTCGACGACCTGGAGGCCCAGCTGGCCTCCGACGACGCGCACGACCTCGAGTCGGAGATCGCCGACCGCACTCGACGGGAGCGCGCCCTCATCGACCTGCACGCCCGCCTGCTCGCCAACGTCGGCACCCGGCCCACCTGGTGGGTCGGGGGCGAGGCGCTCGCGGCGCAGGTGGTCGATGTCGGGCCCGACTGGGTCCTCGTCGAGCCCACGCCGGCGCGGCCCGTCCTCCTTCGGCTCGGTGCAGTGCGGTCCGTTGCCGGGTTGCGGCGCGGTGCCCAGACGCCGTCTGTCGTGGCACGGCGCTTCACGCTGGCCCTCGCGCTCGGGGCGATCAGCCGCGACCGGGCGTCGGTCGAGATCCGCGACGTCGACGGCAGGCAGCTCGTCGGCACCATCGACGTGGTGGGGGCGGACCACCTCGAGATCGCCGAGCACGCCTCCGACGAGCCACGGCGGTCGGCCAACGTCACGTCGGTCGCGCTCGTGCCCTACGCGTCCCTCGCCTGGGTGCGGCGGGTGCGGCCGGTCACGGCCGACGGGTGAGCGACCTGCTCGTCAGTCCTCGACCGAGCCGCCGAAGGGATGCGCCTCGACGAACGAACGGGTCTCGGCATACATCCGCTGGATGTAGGCCTCGAGCTCGGTGGCCTCGACGCGCCACTGGCCACGGCCACCGATCTTGATGGCGGGCAGCTCGCCCGACCGCACGAGGGCGTAGGCCTGGGCGGCGGAGATGTTGAGCACCTCGGACACCTCGGCGAGCTGCAGGAAGCGCTGTGCCACGCTCTCTCCTCCTCGTGGTCGTGCGACAGGCCGGTCCCATCGTAGGTCGCCGCCGGATGCCGCCGGGCCCGGTCTCCACAGCTGTGCAGCTCGCCGCGCGCAACGCGCGCCCGTGTTGGAGGATGTGCTCGCAGTCACCGCATACGCCGCACACCGCACACTGCACGATCTCAGGGGACATCGCATGACCGAGCTCGCCCGACCCACTGCCAAGAGACTCCAACGTCCGTCGTGGCGTGACAGTCGGCTCGTCGCGGGCGTGCTGCTCGTGTTCGTCGCGGCGACCCTCGGGGCCAAGGCGGTCGCGAGCGCCGACGACCGGGTGCCGGTCTGGGCCGCGGCGACCGATCTCGTCGCGGGCGACCGAATCGACGCGGCGTCCTTCACCCGTGTCGACGTGCTGCTCGGCGACGGTTCCGTGCCCTACCTCTCGGCGGACGCCCCTGCTCCGACGGGCAGCTTCGTCGTGCGTGACGTCCGGGCCGGCGAGCTCGTGCCCGCGTCAGCCGTGGGGAGCCCTGCCGATGTCGACGTGCGCCGCGTGACGGTGCGCGCCGACTCGGCCTCGACGGCCGGGCTGGCGCGGGGGAGCCGGGTCGATGTCTTCGTCACGCCCAAGGCCGCCACTGGCAGCGACGCCGAGCCGCCTCGCACGACGCGACTCATCGAGGCGGCCGGGGTCGCCACGGTCTCGACGACGACGGGAGGGCTCGGCGCCAACGCGACGACCTCGGTCCAGCTCTACGTGCCCGCGGGCACCGTGCAGGACCTCGTCGAGGCCGTCGACGGCGACGCGAGGCTGACCCTGGTGCCGGTCGCCGGCTCGGCGGGCGGGGGAGGCGCGTGACCGACGTCATCACCGGGCTCGGGCCCCGGTGGGAGGCGCAGGTCGCGACGTCGCTCGAGAGGGTGCCCGGGGTGACGATCGCGCGCCGCTGCGCCGACGTCGCCGAGCTGCTCTCCGTCGCCGAGGCGGGGGTGGGCCAGGTCGCCGTCGTGTCGCACGACCTGCGCGGACTCGACCTCGACGTCGTGGCGCGCCTGCGGGCCAAGGCGATCCGTGTCATCGGCCTCCACCCGGCCGATGACGAGCCGGCCCAGAAGCGTCTTCGCCAGCTCTCGGTCCGGACCCTCCTGCCCCTGGACGCCGCGGTCGGTGACCTGGCCGACGCCTGCGACCCCGGCGTCCCCGACGGCCCTGGAGCCCACGGCACCGACGGCGTCCTCCCCGCTCCGGAGACGCCGGCGCCGAGCGGGCCCCGGCACGCTCCCGAGCCGCCGCGGCGGCAGGCGCAGCAAGGACAGCCGGGGGAGCCGGGGCAGGCCCTCCGGCGTGACATCGGTCCTTCGGGAGTCGACCAGGCCGGCCACATCGTGGACGGCGACCCGGACCTCGATGCCGAGTGGACCGGCTGGCGACCGCGTGGCGACGATGACCCTCTGGCGGGCAGCCCGGGCCGGGCCCACGGCACCGACCCTGCCGACCAGGCCGACGGCGCCGGCCCAGCCGACCGATCCGACGCCGTCCCCGAGCGCGGCCGGATCGTCGCCGTGTGGGGACCCACCGGTGCACCCGGACGCACCACGGTGGCGACGACGCTCGCGGCCGAGGTGGCCTCGCGAGGCGCGGAGGTGCTCCTCGTCGACGCCGACACCTACGGAGGCTGCATCGCCCAGGCGCTGGGCCTGCTCGACGAGGCCCCCGGCATCGCGGCTGCCTGCCGCGCAGCCGAGCAGGGCACGCTCGACCTGCCCGCGCTGGCTGGCCTCGCACCCCAGGTGCTCCCCGGCCTGCGCGTGCTGACCGGCCTGCCGAAGGCCGAGCGGTGGCCCGAGGTGCGGGCGGCCGCGCTCGAGCGCGTCCTCGAGCTCAGCCGGTCGCTCGTGTCGCTCGTCGTCGTCGACTGCGGCTTCTGCCTCGAGGACGACGAGGAGCTGAGCTACGACACCGCCGCGCCGCGACGCAACGAGGCCACCCTGACGAGCCTCGCTGCTGCCGACACGGTCGTCGCGGTCGGGGGAGCCGACCCCGTGGCTCTCCAGCGTTTCGTCCGAGGACTCCAGGAGCTCGGAACCGTGCCCTCGCCCCAGCCGCTGCCCGTCGTCAACCGGGTGCGCAGCGCCTCGGTCGGGTCGCGGCCGGAGGCCCGCATCGCTGCGTCCCTGCACCGCTTCGCCGGTCTCGAGCAGGTGCGCTTCGTGCCCGACGACCCGGCGGCCGTCGACGCCGCCGTGCTGGCCGGCCGTTCCCTCGTCGAGCAGGCGCCGGAGTCGCCGGTCCGGTCGGCGGTCGGCGACCTCGCCTCCGTGGTCGCACCGTGGACGGCGCCCACTGCGCGTCGCCGGCGACCCCGAGGGCTCAGAGCGCTGTCGCGCCGTTGACGACCACGATGACGCCGAGCACTGCGAGCACGACTGCACTGAGGACGCTGGCCCGCGTCTGGAGCCACTCATCGCCTCGCGTGAGGGCGCGGCCCGCGCCCTCACCACCCGTCACCCGGTAGATCGCGGGACCCGCTACGCCGATCGAGCCCACGAGTGCGAAGAGGACCACCGCAGGCACGTGGTCGGCCGGTGTCGCGGAGGCTGCGAGCAGCGACGACGCGGCGCCGGCGATGATCGCGAGGTTCTTCGGGTTGAGCGCCCCGAGGCCGAGGCCTGTGACGAAGGCCTGGCGCGCGCTCCACCCGGCGACGCCCTTCATCCATCCAGGCTGCTTCGCGGTGCCGCGTGCGCGCCAGGAGCGGGCGGCGAGCACGAGCAGGGCCACACCGGCGACGATGCGCACCCAGGCGAGCAGCACCGATGACGGCGTCCCGGCCCCGTCGAGACCGTCCCTGCCGTCTGCGTTGTCCGAGACCGCCACCGCGACGTCGGAGATCGCGACGACGACACCGAGGGCCGCCGCGAGCCCGAGCGCCCACCCGCCGGCGAAGCCGAGGCCGACGGGTGCCGGGCGCGACGAGGCGAGCACGAAGGCCAGCACCACGACGGGCACCCCGGCGAGAGCAACCGCACCACCGTACGTGAGCGCGACGAGGAGGGCGGCGTCCAGGTCCGAGGTCATGGCGTCAGCCTAGGGACGGTCGCTAGGGCGTGAAGAGGATCGTCAGGCCGCCGACGGTGTAGAGGATCATGACGACCATGAGCGGCACCTGGCCGATGATCGCCGCCCGGTGCGGCAGGACGGTGATGGCCCGCTCGTGAGCGGCGAGCACTCCGAGCAGGTGCCCGACGAGGATGCTGACGGCCTGGATGGTCGCGACGAGGGTCGGCTGGATGAGGGCGTCGGCAGGCACGAGCCCGGCTGTCCCGAGCCAGTCGGCGCCGGTGCCGAGAGGGTCGCTCAACAGCTGCCAGGTCACCTGTCCCTGGTAGACCCAGAGCGACCAGTAGTGCGCGATGACGTAGCCG
The DNA here is from genome assembly GCF_006716675.1 of Humibacillus xanthopallidus. Lineage (GTDB taxonomy): Bacteria > Actinomycetota > Actinomycetes > Actinomycetales > Dermatophilaceae > Humibacillus > Humibacillus xanthopallidus_B. Next base: position 842,801 of record NZ_VFPM01000002.1, read on the forward strand.
CCGGCGATCGGGATGAGTGACGGCGCCATGTCGCTGACGAGGCTCACGGACTGCCGGAGCGGCTCACCCGCGAGTCGCACCGAGACGGCCGACGCCAGCCACAGGGTCAGGGCGACGAGCCCGAAGAAGCCGATGAGGGTGACGGTCCGCAGCAGCGACGAGGGCAACGGCGAGCTCTGCACGAAGGTGGCCCATCCGAGGTTGGCCGAGAAGCCGTCGTATGCCGTCCCGCCGAGCATGACCGCGACGGTGGCCACGAGCCCGCGCTGGCCGCGTAGCGTGTTGACTCCGTGCAAGGGGGTGCGCAGCACCCAGCGTCCGTCGTCGCGCCTGCCGAGGGGGGAGAGGAGGCCGAGCAGCCGTGACCACGCCTCGAACGGGTCGGCGAGGTCGAACCAGGTGCGACCGAACACCGCAGCACCGAGCAGCGACAGCGCGAAGAACGATGCGATGAGCAGGCGCAGGAAGTCGAGCGAGGTGTTCTCCTCGGCGACGAGCTCGACCCAGGTGAACGTGCCGAGCCCCAGCGCGGCCGGCCACAGGCCCCATCGATAGGGCAGCACCGCGAGGTCGGGCGACACGCGGGCCAGCCGGAGCACCCCGGCGTGCAGCATCCGCACCGGGTTGATGACCCGCCAGACCGGTCCGAAGAGCATCGACGCGAAGGCGAGCCCCACCCAGAACCAGACGTAGACGACGTGGGGCACCGGGTTGAGCGCCGAGTCCGGCCCGAAGACGAGGGCGAAGAGCGTCCAGAGCGTCAGGGCGACGGCGAGGACCTGGGCCACGAGCCGCAGCCACCGCGAGTCGAGCACTCCGGCCAGCCAGTCCGGGAGCAGCAGCCCGTCGCTCTCGCGCAGCCGCGGCTCGCGCCAGAGGAAGCCGATGGCGACGAAGGAGATGAGCAGCGCGGCGCCGGCGGCGGCGACGAGCGCCGCGAACGGAAGTGGCAGGTCGCTCCTGCTGCCGACCCCGTGGCCGGGCAGCGCCGTCGACCAGCTGCCGAGGGACGCGGGCGCGATCACCGGACGGCGACGGAGAGCAGGGTGAGTGCGGGCTCGTGCGTCTCGACCTCGTAGACGCCGGGCTCCGTCGCGGTGAGCCGCAGCGTCGCCGGCACGCCGGCCTCGAGCGTCGCCTCCTGGTCGAAGCCGTGCGCGTGCAGCTCGTCGTCGTGGTCGCTCGTCACGACGAGCTCCAGCGTGCTGCCGACGGGCAGCTCGACCTGGGCGGGCGCCGGCGTCACCGTCGTGCCCGTGATCGTCACCTCGAGGCGCTTGACCGCGCTGGTGCCGGTCGAGGCCGCCTGACCGGCCGCGGTCGACGGCCCGGTGGACCCGCTGCTCGACGAGCAGCCGGCCACCCCGGTGAGCGAGCCCGCGAGCACGAGGGCGGTGACGGCATACGGCAGGGGGCGAAACGCGCGCATGGCCACGATCCTAGGTCGGGCCGTCTGGCAGAGTGTCACCATGTCCGACCGGCTGACCTCGCTCGACGCGTCCTTCCTCTATCTCGAGGAGTCGACGACGGCGATGCACGTCGGCTCCGTCATGGTCTTCCAACCCCCGCGCGAGGGGTTCGACTACGACCAGCTCGTCGGCATCATCGAGCGGCGCATCGGCGCGATCCCGCGATTCCGACAGAAGGTGCGCGACGTGCCGGGCCGCATCGCCAACCCGGTGTGGGTCGACGACGAGGGCTTCGACATGAGCTACCACGTGCGGCGGGCCGGACTGCCGCGCCCGGGCAGCGACGAGCAGCTGCAGGACTTCGTCGCCCGCGTGCAGCCGCGCAAGCTCGACCGCACCCGCCCCCTCTGGGAGGTCTACCTCGTCGAGGGCCTGCACGACGGGCGCTTCGCGATCGTCACGAAGACCCACTACTCGCTCATCGACGGCGTCAACGCCCTCGACATCGCCCACGTCATCGTCGATGCCGTGAAGGGCGAGGACCAGGGCATCGATCCTGTGCCGTGGGAGCCGAGCCGGGCGCCGAGCTCGGCCGAGCTCTTCACCGAGGCGGTCGTCGATGCGGTGCGCCGCCCGACGCAGGTCGTCGACCTCGTGCGCGGCGGCCTCAACGACGTGCTCAACGTCGGCGTGCGCGCGGCCGAGTCCGCAGGCACCCTCCTGTCGGCCGTCGCCCGCACGGCCGCGCGTCCTGCTCCCGACTCGCCGCTCAACGCCGAGATCGGCACGGCGCGCCGGTGGGTCATGGTCTCGACCGACCTCGACGACTATCGCATGGTGCGCAAGCGCCTCGCCCGGGGCGCCTACGCCGAGGACGTCACGATCAACGACGTCGTGCTCGCGACGATCGCCGGAGGTCTGCGCACGTGGCTGCTCGGGCGGGGCGAGGCGGTGAGCGGGCCCACCGTGGTGCGGGCGATGGTGCCGGTCAGCATCTACGGTGACGACCCCGCGGGGATGTATGCCAACCAGGTCATGGCCTGCGTCGTCAACCTTCCCGTCGGCGAGCCGGGTGCCTCGATGCGGCTGCACCAGATCGCCTTCGCGATGCGCCAGCAGATGGAGGGTGGCCAGGCGGTGGGGGCCTCCTCGCTCGCCAACCTCGCCGGCTTCGCGCCCCCGACGCTCCACGCCCTCGGCGCACGGCTCGGGTCGGCGATGTCGCGACGGCTCTACAACGTCATGATCACCAACGTGCCCGGCCCGCAGAGCCCGCTCTATGCCGGCGACGCCAAGATGCTCTCGACCTTCCCCGTCATGCCGCTCGCGAAGGGGCAGGCGCTCTCCATCGGCATCACGTCCTACGACGGAGGGGTCTACTACGGCCTCAACGCCGACCGCGAGGCCATGCCCGACGTCGACGACCTCGGCTCCTCGATCCTCGAGTCCATCGAGGAGCTGACGAGCGGGCGGGAGTCCTGATGGCCGTCGTGCGCGTCTACGTGCCCCTCTCGCAAGCTGACCTCGAGCAGCTCGCGACGTCGGGCAGCCTCGCGGCCGGGCAGGGCACACCCGTCTCGGCGTATGCCGTCACGTCGGCACTGCGATCGCGTGCCCCAGGTCTCGACGTCGAGGATCTCGAGTACGCCGCCTTCAGCGACGCCGTCGCGGCGGCGGGCTCGGTGCGGTCCTCGCCGCGCCACCGCCGGGTGGTCGCGGCCGCCGACGCCGACCCGTCCTGGCTCGTGCAGGGCGTCGGGGAGCCCGCGTCGAGCGTCGTCCTCGTCGCGCCACTGCCGCTCTCTCGCGTCGCCTCCTTCCACATCGACGACGAGTCGGCGGTCGGTGTCGCCGACGAGGAGGCCGACGAGCTGCTCTGGTACGACGTGACCGAGCTCGACGACGTCCGTTCCTTCCTCGGCTGAGCGGCTCGCGCGGTGAGCGGGCAGCCCGCACGAGGCAACCCGGGGGACGAGCTCGTCGCCCGCTACGACTCCAGGGGCCACGTCGTCGGAGAGGTCGCACGCTCGGTCATGCGCCGCGAGAACCTCTGGCACGCAGCGTCTTCCGTCGTTGTCCATGACTCGCAGGGGCGCATCTACCTGCACCGGCGCACCACGACCAAGGATGTCTATCCCGGACTGCTCGACTTCGCGGCCGGCGGTGTCGTGCTCGCCGGGGAGGACCCGGGTCTCGGCGCCGTCCGCGAGGTGGAGGAGGAGCTCGGGGTGCACGGCGTGCCGCTGGAGCCGGTCGGCGTCGTGGCATACGAGGACGAGCACACCCGCTACCACGCCCACCGCTTCACGGTGGAGTGGGACGGCCCCGTCCGCTGGCAGCCCGAGGAGGTGTCGTGGGGCGAGTGGGTCGACCTCGGGGAGCTCGTGCGCCGTCTCGACGAGGAGCCTGCGACGGTCGTGCCCGACAGCACCGCGGTGTGGGGCGACGAGCTGCGCGGCTGGCTGGCGGCCCGGAGCGCCTGATGCTGCGCGTCAGGTCACGGCCGCGAACCCTTGAGCAATCCGAACGTTCGTGCTTTTATTGACCCATGAGCAAGGGCGAGGAGACCAAGGCCGCCATCCTCGACGAGGCGGCAGAGCTCGCGTCGCTCGTCGGACTCGGCGGCCTCACGATCGGCACCCTCGCCGCAGCGACGAAGCTGAGCAAGAGCGGGCTCTATGCCCACTTCGCCTCGAAGGAGGCGTTGCAGGTGCAGGTGCTCGAGCATGCCCGCGGCCGGTTCACCGACGTCGTCATGCGTCCCACGCTCGCGGCGCCGCGGGGGGAGCCCCGGCTGCGCGAGTTCTTCGACCGGTGGCTGACCTGGCAGTCGGAGGCGTTTGACGGCGGATGCATCTTCGTCGTCGCGGCCAGCGAGTTCGACGACCAGGAGGGCCCGGTCCGTGACGAGCTGCTGCGCGCCGAGCGTGACAAGCTCGAGTCGGTGACCCTCATCGTCGGCACGGCCATCAGCGAGGGGCACTTCCGGCCCGACGTCGATGCGGAGCAGGTCGCCTACGAGCTCGAGGGCATCCTCCTGGCCCACCACCACGCGCGCCGCCTCATGCGCGACGCAGGCGCCGAGGCCCGCGCGCGGCGTGCCTTCGAGCGGCTCGTCGCTGACTGCCGTCCCGTCGCCCTCACGGGCTGACGCACCGGGGTCTTCGCCCCGACGCGTCGGCGGCCCTGCCCCCCCACCTGTCCTCGTGGTGCTCGTCGCCGCGAACACCGTAGAACGACCACCCGCAAGGAGCTGACCATGGCACCGTCATCCACCAAAAAACGCACGATCGATCGTCTTATTGTTCGACAGGGAAGGGCACTGGCCGAACGTATTGCGCCCGCCCTCGCCGCTCGCCTCGTCCATCGCAGCTGGTTCCGCCTGCCCGTCACGGCGGCCTCCTCCCGCCAGGCCGGCGCGAGCGCACCATCCATCGAGGAGCTGCTCGGCAGCCCCTTCGAGGTCGCGCTTCACGGGCGCCGCATCCGCGGGTGGTCCTGGGGTGCGGGTCCGGTCGTCTACCTCGTGCACGGCTGGGGTGGATCGCTCGAGCAGCTCACTCCGCTCGTGACCCCGCTGACCCGGCAGGGCCTGCAGGTGGTCGCCTTCGACGGGCTGAGCCACGGACGCTCCGACCCGGGCGCCCACGGTCCCCGCTCGAGCGACGCCGTCGAGCTCGGCCGGTCGCTCGACGCCGTGGCAGCCCGGTTCGGGCCGGCGCGCGCCGTCGTCGCGCACTCACTGGGCGGTCTGTCGACGCTGCTGGCCCTGCGCGACGGGTGGCTCGGCACCGAGCGGCTCGTGCTCGTCGCGCCCGTGAGCGGGGTGCCCGGCGTCGTCGAGCGGCTCCGCGCGGAGCTGGGCTTCGGCGACCGCGTCGAACGCCGCCTCGTCGCCCTCGCCGAGCGCCGCACCGGGTATGCCGTCGACGACCTCGAGCTCGTCGGGCTCGCCGGCGCGATCGAGCGTCCACGACTGCTCGTCGTGCACGACCTCATGGATCGCGAGGCACCCCACGCAGCCTCCGTGCGGCTCGTCGGGGAGTGGGCAGGGGCCGAGCTCTACTCGACGGCCGGCCTGGGGCACCGGCGGGTCCTCGCGGACCCCGCCGTGGCTGGGGCGGTCGTGAGGTTCGTCGACCGGGAGCCGGTGGAGCCGAGCCTGCACGCGGGTGAGCCGCGTGCTCCCTGGCCGCTCGGCTCCGCGGACGCCCCCGCCGCGCAGGTCGCCTGAGCGTCCACCCAGTGGGCCGGGGGAGTCGGTGGCGCCGCATCGCTTGTTACGTTGCTCGGATGGACTTCACCGCTGACGAGTACGCCCGCCGCGATGCCGACCGCCTCCGCGAGGTGCTCGCCGGGCCTCCGGTGACGTGGGTCTTCCTCGGCGACAGCATCACCCAGGGGGTGCACCACACCCGCGGCCGGAGGGGATACGTCGAGCACTTCGCGGAGCGGGTGCGTGGGGAGCTCGGGCGACGCAGCGACGCCGTCATCAACTCCGGGGTGTCGGCCACGACCACCGAGGACCTGCTGCCCGAGTTCCACTGGCGGGCAGGGCGATTCGCTCCGGACGTCGTCTTCGTGATGTTCGGCACCAACGACCAGACCGCTGGTCCCGACGGCATCCGTGGCTTCCGCTACCGCCTCGACCAGATCGTGCAGCGCTCACGCGACGTCGGCGCCATGGTCGTGCTGCAGACGCCGCCGCCCGTCGAGGCCGACGGCGACCGCACGCCCGAGCTGGCCGAGTCCTACGCGCAGGCCGTCCGCCAGGTGGGCGACGACCTCGGGGTCCTCGTGATCGACCACGCGGCGGCCTGGCGTGCGGCGGCCGAGCGGGACGGGGCAGCCACCGCGCCGGTCGGCTGGCTCGACGACACGTTCCACCCCAGCGCGCGCGGCCACCACGAGCTTGCCCTCACGCTCTTCGACGGCCTCGGCATCGCCGACGCCTCGAGCGAGGTGTGCTCGCTGGTGATCGACGACACCGTCGGCGCCCACGCCTGACCTCGCTCTCAGGGGTGGATCAGGGTCCGATCAGGGCCGACCCCAGCAGCGGCCGGCGGCGAGAGGCTGGACGATGGTGACATGACACAACCGATTCCCTCCCCGCAGGGCCAGGGCCTGCCCGCCCCCACGAGCGAGGAGCGCACCTGGGCGATCCTCGGCCACCTCGCTGCCGTCATCGCCGCCGTCATCTCGGCGGGATGGCTCAGCGTCGTGGGTCCGCTCGTCATCTGGGCGCTCTACAAGGACAAGAGCGCCTTCGTGCGCCAGGCCGCGGCCGGCGCGTTCAACTTCAACCTCGCCGTCTGGGCCGCCGTGATCGTCGGCTGGATCATGTTCTTCACGGTCATCCTCATCCCCGTGGCGCTCATCGTGTGGCTGGTCGCGGTCGTCGCTGCCCTCGTCTTCCACATCAAGGCGGCTCTCGCGGCGAACCGCGGCGAGCTCTACCGCTACCCGTGGGCGATCACCGTCCTGCGCTGATGCACCTTTCCCGGGGATCTGACCCGGGCCCGGCAGGCATGGAACGATGGGGTGGCCGCTCACGAGGTGGCCACCCCATCGCGCGCCGGCTCGGCTCGCGCGCGCCCCGTGCTACAGCAGGAGAAGGTCGATGGATGCAGTGACGCAGGTGCCCGCACCGGTCAACGAGACGGTGCTCGACTACGCCCCGGGGTCGCCGGAGCGCGCCTCGCTCGAGGTGGCGCTGGCCGAGCTCGGCAGCTCGCCTGTCGAGCTGGCGCATGTCATCGACGGAGAGCGGGTCATGGGCACCGGCCGCGCGGTGGCGGTGCGGCAGCCGCACGCCCACCGCTCGGTCCTCGGGACCCTTCGCAACGCCACCGTCAAGGAAGGGCAGGCGGCGGTCGACGCAGCGAAGGCGGCCGCACCGATGTGGCGTGAGCTCTCCTTCGACGACCGCGCCGCCATCCTCCTCAAGGCGGCCGAGCTCCTCTCCGGCCCGTGGCGAGCCCGGCTCAACGCGGCGACGATGCTCGGGCAGAGCAAGACGGCGTACCAGGCCGAGATCGACAGCGCGTGCGAGCTCATCGACTTCTGGCGGCTCAACGTCCACTTCGCGCGGCAGATCCTCGAGGAGCAGCCCCCCCTCAACACCAAGGGCATCTGGAACCGCTCCGACTACCGCTCGCTCGAGGGCTTCGTCTACGCGATCACGCCCTTCAACTTCACGGCGATCGCCGGCAACCTGCCCACGGCGCCGGCCCTCATGGGCAACACCGTCGTGTGGAAGCCCTCTCCCACCCAGCAGTTCGCGGCCTCACTGACGATGCAGCTGCTCGAGGAGGCGGGCATGCCCCCGGGTGTCATCAACATGGTGACCGGCGACGGGATCAACGTCTCCAAGGCGGCGCTCGCCGACCCCGACCTCGCCGGCATCCACTTCACCGGCTCGACACCGACCTTCCAGCACCTCTGGGCCGAGGTCGGCGCCAACCTCGGCCGCTACCGCACCTACCCACGTCTCGTCGGCGAGACGGGTGGCAAGGACTTCATCCTCGCGCACCCGAGCGCCGACCCGGCCGTCCTGCGCACGGCGATGATCCGGGGAGCCTTCGAGTTCCAGGGCCAGAAGTGCTCGGCCGCCTCTCGTGCCTACGTGCCGGCGTCCCTGTGGAAGCAGATCAAGGGCGACCTCGTCGAGATCACCAACGGCCTGTCCCAGGGCGATGTCACCGACCTGTCGAACTTCATGGGCGCCGTCATCGACGACCGGGCCTTCGCCAAGCACAAGGACGCGATCGACCGCGCCCACGCCACGTCGGGGATCGACGTCATCGCGGGTGGCACCTACGACGACTCGGTCGGCTACTTCGTGCGCCCCACGGTCCTCGAGATCAAGGACGCCACCGACGAGTCGTTCCGCACCGAGTACTTCGGGCCGATCCTGTCGGTGCACGTCTACCCGGACCGTCAGTACGACCGGGTGCTCGACCAGATGGAGAGCTTTGCGCCCTTCGCCCTCACCGGCTCGATCATCGCCCAGGACCGGCGCGTGATCGCCGACGCGACGAAGCGGCTGCGCTTCGCGGCCGGCAACTTCTACATCAACGACAAGCCGACGGGGGCCGTCGTCGGCCAGCAGCCCTTCGGCGGTGGCCGCGCCTCGGGCACGAACGACAAGGCCGGCGCAGCCCAGAACCTCCTGCGCTGGACGAGCGTGCGCTCGATCAAGGAGACCTTCGTGCCCCCGACCGCCCACGCCTACCCCCACATGGGCTGACCACCCCGTCGAGTGCCCATGCCCCGACGGCGGGGAACTGGGCACTCGACGTGGCGGGCGCGTGAGGAACTGGGCACTCGACGTGGTGTTGCGCCAGGAACTGGGCACTCGACGAGGGGCTTGCGTCGAGTGCCCACTTCTCGACGCGGAGTCCTGAGGGTCAGACCCGATCGGCCAGCCACCGCGCGCCGGTGCGCCCCTCGAGGTGGATCGCGTCGACGACCGCCGGGGCGGCGGCCTTCTCGACCTTGCCGCCGAGGAGCGGGATCGACGCCTTGAGGTCGCCGTCGATGGTCATGGCCGTGCTGCTGGCGCTGGGGACGAGGCGCACCTTCGCACGCAGCGCCACGGGTGCTCCGGCGACCTCGACGACGAGGGTGCCGTCGCGCCCACCGTCGGAGGCCGGGGCCGACCAGTCGTAGGTCTCGGTGACCGACAGCGTGTCGCCGACGATGGACCTGGCGAAGTCGGGCAGGTGGTGGGCGGGCAGGTCTCGCTGGGTCACGACCCGGGCGCCGTCACCGGCCGGCGTCACGGCGGACTCGTGGCGCTCGGAGCCTGCCTCGATGCACTTGGCCACCTGGAAGTCAGTGTCGGTCAGCATCGCGAAGACGGCGGCCGGAGCGGCCGCGTAGTCGATCCGTTCGGTGATCTTCATGCGCCAACGCTAGGGCACGCCCTCCGGTCACGAGGTGGGGGACCGCCCCGTCCGCGCGTCGAGCGCCACAGCGGCGAGGGCGTCGTGGGAGTGCTGCAGCTCGCGCCCCAGCCTCGCGAGCTCGCGGGCCCGCACCATCGTCACCCGGTTGAGCAGCTCCTGCAGGCGGTGGCGCTCGCGTGCCCGGGTCTGCGGGTCGACGCGGCTCGGGCCAGACGACTCGACGACGAGCTGGCCGTCGATGACGAGATCGGCTCTGGCGAGGTCGGGCGCCAGCTGGCGGGCACGGGCGGCCGTCTCGACGCTCGTCGTCGTCCAGGCCTGGAGGAGGGCACCGACCCGGTCGAGCTCGGTCGCCGCGCGCTCGAGCAGCAGCCGCTCGTGCGAGCTCGCCTCGTCGACCGGGCGGCGTCGGGCCCGGGCCGCGCGAGCCGACGACCCGCCGAGCTCGGTCACGAGGTCGGCGAGCCGGGCCGACTGGGTGAGCAGGGCTCCTCCGAGCGCCGAGACCGAGGCCGGGTCGCCGGTGGGCAGCGTCATCGCTGACCGCCCTCCGGGGCACCCGGCCGGGCGGACGGCGCGAGGTCGCCCGCAGCATACCCCGGCGGTATGCCGTCCGGCGCGCTCGTGCGACCGAGGTCGAGGAGGCGCTCCTCTGCCGCCTCCGACAGGGCGCGGAGCGCATCGGCGGCCTGCTCGACCCAGGTGTCGAGGAGCCGCTGGGTGGGGACGTCGCCGAGGTCGGGAAGGTGGTCGAGGAGGCGGTCGGACATCGCCCGGGTCTCGAGGCGCACCGTCGCGAGCGCCCGCAGGGCCGCGCCGTCAGCCGTCACGGGACGGCTGCTCGCATCGCTCATGGCCCCCACTCTAGGCAGTCGGGCGACGACACCCGGAGAGTTCTCCACGGGTCGTTTCGGACCCGACGCTGGTCGGCGCTAGGCTCACATGGTGAGATGCCCGGCACGACGAGGTGCCGGTGCACGAGCCACACGGTGAGGAAACCGACACACGCATGACCGCGTCACTCGAAGAGTCTCGGATCGACGTCCTCCGGACCGCCGCCGCCGCGGCGGCGCCACCGACGCGTAGCCCACGAGCCGAGGGTCGCCGCAGCCGGCGCGCCGACCCCACTGCGGAGGTCGAGACCTTCCTCGCCTCCTACTACCGACTCGTCGCGACCGAGGACCTGCTCGCCCGCCCCGCGCGCGAGCTCTCGACGATGGCTCTCGCGCACCGCGAGTTCGCCCAGCAGCGCCCGGTCGGCACGCTCAACGTCCGCGCCTTCAACCCCACGGCGCAGGACGAGGGCTGGTCGACGGGTCACACCGTCGTGCAGATCGTGTGCGACGACATGCCCTTCCTCGTCGACTCGGTCGTGTCGGCGCTCGGCGGCTTCGACCGGGGCGTGCACCTCATCGTCCACCCGCAGATGACGGTCGAGCGCACGATCACCGGCGAGCTGCGCTCGGTGCTGCCCGAGGGCACCTCGGTGGCGACGAGCGACCACTCCACCGGTGTCGTCCGCGAGTCGTGGATGCACGTCGAGATCGACCGGCTGCCCCCGAGCGCCCTCGACGACCTCGAGACCCGGCTGCGGCACGTCCTCGAGAACGTCCGCGACTCCGTCGAGGACTGGCCGAAGATGCGCGCGCACGCGCTCACGATCGCGAGCGAGCTGAAGTCGGCGACGCCTCCCGGCACCGACCCCCGACAGGCGCGCGAAGCGAGCCGCTTCCTCGAGTGGCTCGCGCACAACAACTTCACCTTCCTCGGCTACCGCGAGTACGCCCTCAAGCATGAGAACGGCCACGACATCTCGGTGCAGGTGGCCGGCACCGGCCTCGGTGTCCTGCGCTACGACCGGCCCCACGCGGGCACGGGTGTCGTGTTGACGCCGGCCGCCAGCCGGGCCGCGCGCGACTCGACGATCCTCATCATCACCAAGGCCAACTCGCGCGCCACCGTGCACCGCGACGTCTACCTCGACTACATCTCGATCAAGAAGTTCGACGCACGCGGCGAGTGCGTCGGCGAGCAGCGCTTCCTCGGCCTCTACGCCTCGGCCGCCTACAACGACACGATCCACGACATCCCGCTGCTCGACGTCAAGGCGGAGGAGGTGCTGCGCCTCACCGGGCTCTCCCCGGACAGCCACTCCGGCAAGGACATCCTCCAGATCCTCGAGACCTACCCGCGCGACGAGCTGTTCCAGACGAGCGCGCAGCAGCTCTCCGAGATCGCGACGAGCGTGCTGCACCTGCAGGAGCGCCGCAAGACCAAGCTCTTCACGCGTCGTGACGAGTTCGGCCGCTTCGTCTCCTGCCTCGTCTACCTCCCGCGCGACCGCTACAACACGACGGTGCGGCTGCGCATCGAGGCGATCCTGCTCGAGGCCTACGGCGGCCAGACGATCGACAACACGACCCGTGTCAGCGAGTCGACGCTCGCCCGCCTGCACTTCGTCGTCCGTATGCCGTCCGGCGTGGACATCCCCGACATCGACGAGGAAGCGCTCGAGCGTCGCGTCATCGACGCCACCCGCACGTGGGACGAGGACCTCTCCGAGGCGCTCAGCGAGTCGCGCGGCGTCGACGAGGGTGCCCGGACGATGGCGGCCTACGCCAAGGCCCTGCCCGAGGCGTACAAGGAGGACTTCGACGTCGAGACGGCCGTCGCCGACCTCGACCGCATCGAGCGCCTCGGCGAGGGCGACCGCACCACCGCCCTGCACCTCTACGCCGACGCCGCCGCCGAAGGCCCCGAGGAGCGCCGGTTCAAGCTCTACCGCCGGGCCGACCTGTCCCTGACCCAGGTGCTCCCGCTCTTCACCCACCTCGGCGTCGAGGTCACCGACGAGCGGCCCTACGAGGTGCGGGTCGTCGACCATCAGCGCGTCGTGCACATCTTCGACTTCGGCCTACGGGCCCCCGCCGAGCGGTGGGGCACGGGCGCCGAGGCCGACGACGTGCGCGAGCGCTTCGAGGACGCCTTCCGTGCGGTCTGGGAGGGGCGAGCCGAGTCCGACGGCTTCAACGCGCTCGTGCTCGGAGCCGGCCTCACGTGGCGCCAGGTCGTCATCCTTCGCACCGTCGCGAAGTACCTGCGCCAGACCGGGTCGACCTTCTCGCAGGACTACGTCGAGTCGGCCCTCGTCGCCCACACGGGGATCGCGCGCAGCCTCGTCGAGCTCTTCGAAGCCCGCTTCGACCCCGACGCCTTCGACGACGCGACCGAGGCCGGTGCCGCCCAGCGCGCCGCGCGTCAGCGCACGATCGTCACGAGCGTCAAGGAGGCGCTCGACGACGTCGCGAGCCTCGACCACGACCGCATCGTGCGCGCCCTGCTGGGGGTCATCCAGGCGAGCCTGCGCACGAACTTCTACCAGCCCGACGAGCGCGGCAACGACAAGACCTACGTCTCGCTCAAGCTCAACCCCAAGAAGGTCCCCGACCTGCCGGCACCGCGGCCGATGTTCGAGATCTGGGTCTACAGCCCCCGGGTCGAGGGCGTGCACCTGCGCTTCGGCAAGGTCGCGCGTGGTGGCCTGCGCTGGAGCGACCGGCGCGAGGACTTCCGCACCGAGATCCTCGGCCTCGTCAAGGCGCAGATGGTCAAGAACGCCGTCATCGTGCCGACGGGGAGCAAGGGCGGGTTCTACGCCAAGCAGCTGCCCGACCCCGCCGTCGACCGCGCCGCGTGGATGGACGAGGGCATCGCGGCATACCGGCTGTTCATCTCCGGCCTGCTCGACCTCACCGACAACCTCGTCTCCGGCGATGCGGTGCCGCCGCACCGGGTCGTGCGCCACGACGAGGACGACACCTACCTCGTCGTCGCGGCCGACAAGGGCACGGCGAAGTTCTCCGACATCGCCAACGGCATCTCGGCCGACTACGGCTTCTGGCTCGACGACGCCTTTGCCTCCGGCGGCTCGGCCGGCTACGACCACAAGGGCATGGGCATCACGGCCCGTGGCGCCTGGGAGTCGGTCAAGCGGCACTTCCGTGAGCTCGGGGTGGACACGCAGACCGAGGACTTCACCGTCGTCGGCGTCGGCGACATGAGCGGCGACGTCTTCGGCAACGGCATGCTCCTGTCGGAGCACATCCGCCTCGTGGCCGCCTTCGACCACCGGCACATCTTCGTCGACCCGACGCCCGACGCCGCGAGCTCGTATGCCGAGCGGCGCCGGATGTTCGAGCTGCCCGGCTCGTCGTGGGCAGACTACGACGCCTCGCTCATCTCCAAGGGTGGCGGCATCTTCGACCGCTCGGCCAAGTCGGTGCCGATCAGCGCCGCGATGGCAACCGCCCTCGGGCTGCGCGCCGGCACGAAGAGCATGACCCCCGCCCAGCTCATGAAGGCCATCCTCCAGGCGCCGGTCGACCTGCTCTGGAACGGCGGCATCGGCACCTACGTCAAGGCGACCTCCGAGAGCAACGGCGAGATCGGTGACCGCGCCAACGACGCCATCCGCGTCAATGGCGCCGACCTGCGCTGCAAGGTCGTCGGCGAGGGCGGCAACCTCGGTGCGAGCCAGCTCGGCCGTATCGAGGCCTCGCTGCGGGGCGTGCGCGTCAACACCGACGCCATCGACAACAGCGCCGGCGTCGACACCTCCGACCACGAGGTCAACATCAAGATCCTGCTCACCGAGCTGACCCGCTCGGGCGAGCTGACGACGAAGCGGCGCAACACCCTGCTCGCGTCGATGACCGACGACGTCGCCGAGCAGGTGCTGCGCGACAACTACGAGCAGAACGTCCTCCTCGGCAACGCGCGGGCCCAACAGCACGCGATGCTGACGGTGCACGAGCGGCTCATCCAGTTCCTCGAGGAGCACGGCGACCTCGACCGCGGGCTCGAGTTCCTCCCGAGCGACGCGGAGATCTCGCGCCGCAACAAGGAGGGTCTGGGCCTCGTGTCACCGGAGTTCTCGGTGCTCGTCGCCTACGCGAAGCTCTATCTCAAGAACCAGCTCATCGCGACCTCGCTGCCCGACGACCCGTGGTTCGCCGAGACCCTCGCCGGCTACTTCCCGAAGGCGTTGCGAAGCAAGTACGCCGAGCAGATCGCTGCCCACCCGCTGCGCCGCGAGATCATCACGAACTCCGTCGCGAACTCGATGGTCAACCGCGGAGGCATCACCTTCGCCTATCGTGCCGGCGAGGAGACCGGCGCGTCGCCGGAGCAGGTCGCTCGGGCGTATGTCGTCTGCCGCGAGATCTTCGACCTCGCGGGCTTCGTGCGCCGGGTCGAGGCGACCGACAACGTCGTGAGCACGAATGCCCAGACAGCGCTCTACCTCGAGTTCCGTCGGCTCATCGACCGCTCGGTGCGCTGGTTCCTCACCACTCGTCCGGCCACGCTCGACATCGCTGCCGAGGTGGGGCGCTTCCGCCCCGGCATCGAGGCGTATGCCGGCCGCATCCCCGAGCTGCTCCAGGGCAGTGAGCGAGCCCGCCTGATGCGCCGCTCCCGCGACCTCCAGGGCAAGGGCGTGCCCGAGGAGCTCGCCATGGTGGCGGCCTCGCTCCTCGACGGCTACTCGTTGCTCGACATCATCGAGATCGCCGAGGAGACCGGGGAGGATCTCGACGACGTCGTCAGCGTCTACTTCCTGACGTCCGAGACGTTCTCGATCGATGCGATGCTCGGCCGAGTCACGATGTTGCCGCGTGACGACCGCTGGGATGCCATGGCCAGAGGCGCCCTGCGCGACGACCTCTACTCGGTCCTCCACAGCCTGACGAGGTCGGTGCTGGAGGTGAGCAACGGGAGCAGCGCCCCCGCTGATCGCCTGGCCGAGTGGTCCGAGCTCAATGCCGACGCGCTGAGTCGGGCGCGCGGTGCGCTCGGGGGCATCGAGCGCATGACCCACGCCGGCATCGCTGCCCTCTCGGTCGCCCTGCGCACCCTGCGCACCGTGACCAAGCCCGCGGCCTCGAGCTCCGCCCTCACGGCCACGCCGACGTCGGGCTCAGCTGCTGCGTCTGCCGCCGACGGGGCGGCTGCTCGCAAGGCCGCGCCCACGAAGAAGAAGGCGGCGGCTACCACAGCAGCGACCGCCAAGGCAGCCACCGCCAAGGCAGCCACTGCCAAGAAGGCGACCGCCACGAAGACGGCGAAGACGGCGACGGCGACGGCGAAGAAGCCTGCGGGTCCCGCCACGAAGGCGGCGAGTGCACGAAAGGCTGCGCCGGCCAAGGCCGCGACGGCACCCGCCAGGAAGACAGCGAGGGCGAGGAAGGCTGCGCCCGCCGAGAAGGCTGTGCCCGCGAGGAAGGGCGCAACCGTGACGTCCTCGGCCGCTCCCCGCACGGCTGCTGCGAAGCGTTCGGCCGCGTCTCGGGGCTGACCCCAGGGGTGGTGTCGTCGGCCGTCGCCGACGACACCACCCGACCGGGCAGGACGCGCTCGCCTTGGCCGCACCGCCGGATGCGCCTGGCTTGGTCTGTGCCCGCCACCGGGCTGCGTCGCTGGACCTGCCGGCCGACCTCGGCAGATTGAGCCTCCCCCCGTGTCCGGCGGGCGCCAGCGAGCGGCCCGGACCGGTCTGCCGCACCGCGGCAGCGACGCATAGGCTCGAGTCGTGGCCACCCTGAGCGAGCTCCTCCGCGGGCGGACCAATCTGCCCGACCACGACGTCGACTGGCTGCACCTGCTCGTCGGCGACTGGCAGCTCGTCGCTGACCTCTCCTTCGCTGACCTCCTGCTCTGGGTGCGGACCGTCGGCGACCACTGGGAGGCCGTGGCCCACGTCCGGCCGACGACCGGCCAGCTCGTCTTCGTCGAGGACCAGGTCGGGCGCGTCGCCGAGCCGGGCCGCACCCGAGACCTGCTCGACGAGGCGGCGGCGGAGCAGCGCATCCTGCGGGTGCGCCAGGTGCTCGTGCCTCACGACCACGCGCCCGACCAGTCGGTGCGCGAGGAGTACATCCCGGTCGTCCGAGGCGGCCACGTCGTGGCCGTGCTGACGCGGCACACCAACCTCTGGACGACGAGGACGCCGAGCCGGCTCGAGCTGACCTACCTCGCGACGGCCGACGCCCTGTGCCGGATGGTGACGGGCGGCGAGTTCCCGCACGGCGGTGCCCCGACGGGCCTGCGACGCGGTGCCCCCCGGGTGGGAGACGGGGTCATCCGGCTCGACATCGACGGGATCGTCACCTACGCGAGTCCCAACGCCGTGTCGGCGTTGCACCGGCTCGGGCATCTCGGCGAGGTCGTGGGCGCGAGCCTCGCCCAGATCGTCACCGACAACGTGCGCGACTCGTATCCCGTCGACGAGGGCCTGCCCCTCGTCGTGACCGGCCGCCAGCCGTGGCGCACGGAGGTGGTCGCGGGTGGCACCACCGTCTCGATGCGCGCGATTCCCCTGACCGAGGCGGGCCAGCGCTTCGGAGCCATCGTCCTGCTGCGCGACGTGGGAGAGCTGCGCCGGCGCGAGCGCGAGCTCATGACCAAGGACGCGACGATCCGCGAGATCCACCACCGCGTCAAGAACAACCTCCAGTCGGTGGCGGCCCTGCTGCGACTCCAGGCCCGCCGGGTGCCCGAGGGTGAGGCCCGCACCGCGCTCCAGGAGGCCGAGCGTCGGGTCGGCACGATCGCGATGGTGCACGACCAGCTGAGCCAGGGCTTCGACGAGACGGTCGAGTTCGACACCATCGCGAAGCGTGGCCTGGGCGCCGTGGTCGAGGTCACGGCCAACGGGGCGCCCGTGCGCACCGTCACCGAGGGCTCCTTCGGCCGACTGCGCGCCGAGGACGCGACGTCCCTCGCCATGATCATGAGCGAGCTCGTGCAGAACTCCATCGAGCACGGGCTCGGTGACGCCGGGGGAGAGGTGCGCATCACCATCGAGCGATCGTCGGACGAGCGCGGCAAGCCGATGCTCGCCGTGTCCGTAGAGGACGACGGCAAGGGGATCGACCCGGCCCGCCGACCCGGCTCGGGTCTGGGAACCCAGATCGTGCAGTCGCTCGTCGCGGACCTCCAGGGCCGCATCACGTGGGAGCCGGTCAGCCCGCACGGCACCCGGGCCCGCTTCACGGCGAGCCTGCGCCCTCTCGACTAGCTCGTTCGGGGTGCACGCAAAAGCCCGGTGACGATGACGTCACCGGGCTGGCAGGCGGGGGATCAGCCGGCTCGGCGGGCCCGGGCGTTGCGTCGCTTGAGTGCGCGACGCTCGTCCTCCGAGAGGCCGCCCCAGACTCCGGCGTCCTGCCCGGTCTCGATGGCCCACTTGAGGCAGGTGTCCATGACGGGGCAGGTGCGGCACACAGCCTTGGCCTCCTCGATCTGCAGGATCGCCGGCCCGGTGTTCCCGATGGGGAAGAACAGCTCCGGGTCGACTTCCAGGCAGGCAGCGCGGTCGCGCCAATCCATATGGCTTGTGCTCCTTCTGTGGTCGTTGTCGTCACCGCCCCCGGCGAAGCCCCGCGGTCGCGGGAGCCGGGCGCCAGCGTCGTTGACGGAGCCGTGAGGGGGTGAAGTCGTGGTGGGTGGGACATGACTCGACGGGGGTCGAGGCGGCCATGCACCGGCGTCATCGTGCTGTGGGGCAGGCCCACCTGACCAACGCCGCCGAGCACGGGAAGATTCCGTGCCCGACGAGTCCATGACCAGTGTGCCCAGAGCCCACGTGCGTGTTCAACGGGTTGGACGCAAGTCACACCGAGGAAACACTCTATCGGCAGGAGCCTCACAGTTCCACACCTACGGCCGGGCTCGACCCAGCCGGTGCGGTGGGACTTCTCACGCTCGCTACGCTGCTGCCGTGACCGATCCCAGCTCCAGCCCGAGCGCACACCCTGCCCCGGAGGGCGGCCCGCAGCCTCGTGCCGCCACGGTGGCCCATCGCGTGGCCGGCGCGCTGACCGCCCTCGAGGGGCTCGTCCTCGTCGGCTTCGCCGTCTTCTACGTCGTCGAGATGGTCTCGGGCGCCACCGACAACCTGTCGCGTGCAGCGGTGTCGACCGTGCTCATCCTCGTCTTCGCCATCGGGCTGCTCGCCCTGGCGCGGGGGTGGTTCGCGGCCGCCGACTGGCCGAAGACGCCGACCGTGCTGTGGAACGCCCTGCTGCTGCCCGTGGCGTGGTCGCTGCGTGAGGGCGACCGCGCACAGATCGCCCTCGCCCTCGGGGCGGTCGCGCTCGCGAGCATCGTCGCCGCGATCGCCGCCCCTCGGGACCGGCGCGAGGCTCCCGACGGCGACTGATCCGCCGTCCAGCGAGAGCCCCGGCTCCAGCCATGTCGGGCTCGCCGGCTCAGCTGATCGCGAGCCAGTCGTTCCAGCCGTTGTGCAGCACGAGCCAGGCGACGAGGCCGTAGCCGGCCTGTCCGGGGTGCACCCGGTCGGGACTGGCTGCGAGGTCTGCCATCCACTGGTCATGGCTGACGAGCGGCCGGAAGCAGTCGACGTAGGTGATGCCGCGGCGGGCGCACACGTCGGCCTGCGCCTCGGCAAGTGCCTCGATCTTGCGGTTGTGCTCGGCGTCGAGCGTCGGTGTCAGGCCGACGACGAAGACCCCGATGCCGGAGTTGGTCGCCTCGTCGAGCACGTTGGCGAGGTTGAGGCGCGACCGCGCCATCGTCATGCCCGAGGTGATGTCACCGGCACCGACCGAGACGACGAGCCGCCGCTCGCCACGTCCCTTCCAGCGAGGGTGTGACTCGGCCCCCCAGCGGGCGACGACGTCTCCGGAGGTGTTGCCCCGCACCCCGAGGTTGTATGCCGTGAGGTCGAGGTCCGGGTGCTGCGTGCGGGCCACGACCCGACCGACCCACCCGAGCCCCTTGGGGTCGCCGTAGCCCGCGGTCATCGAGGCGCCGATGAAGACCAGCCCGACGTCGCGGACTCCGTCGGCGACGGTGAACTCCCGCGTCGGGGTGAAGGACGGCTCCGGCTCGGTCGCAGGGCCCGACCCGGCCGGAGCCGACGAAGCCGTGGGGGCCGTGGGCCACGCAGGTCCCGTCGCTGCGCCCGGCGTACCGGTCACGGGTGCCGCGGAGGGGGCGGTCGGCTCGAGGGCGGGGGCCGGCGGAGAAGCGGGCGCGGGAGCGGCGGCCGGCGCGGCGGCATACCGGCTCGGCGGGGGCTCGGACGTGAACTCCGTGTGGCGCGAGGGGTAGGCGGGGCCGACACCGTAGGGCCTGCGCCCGGTGCCGGTGTCTCCTGAGGTGTCGGTGGGGTCGCTCACGTCGTCAGTTCCTCGTCAGTCCTCGTCGTCGTCGAGCCGCGCCAGCCACGTCGCGAGCCGCTCGACGGGCACCTCGAACTCCGGGTTGAGGTCGACGAAGGTGCGCAGCTGCTCGGCGAGCCAGTCGATGCTGACCTCTTCCTCACCGCGGCGAGCGGCGAGCTCTTCGATGCCCCGGTCCGTGAAGTACACGAGAGGGAGGTTATCGCGAGACGACGCCCGGCCCGCGGAGGCGGGCCGGGCGTCGACGGCGCGGGTGCCGGCTCAGCGGGCGAAGGCGCGGTCCATGAGCTCGGCCTGCTCGATGGCGTGCTTCTTGGACGAGCCGGTCGCGGGGGACGCCGAGGCCTTGCGGGCCACGACGCGCCACGGGCGGGTCTCGCCCATCTCGCAGAGGTCCTCGTGCAGCCACTGGGCCATGAGCGGCCAGGCGCCCTGGTTGCGCGGCTCGTCCTGCACCCAGACGAGCTCGGCGCCCGGGTAGCGGGAGACCGCGTCGCGGATCTCCTGCTCGGGGATCGGGTAGAGCTGCTCGACGCGGATGATCGCCGTCGCGGTGTCGCCGCGCTTCTCGCGCTCGGCGTCGAGCTCGTGCACGACCTTGCCGCTCGCGAGGATGACGCGGGTGACATCGGTCGTCACGCCCTCGTGGTCGGGCAGGACCGGGCGGAACCCGCCCGAGGTGAAGGCCTCGACGTCACTGGCCGCCGCCTTGCTGCGGAGCATCGACTTCGGGGTGAAGACGATGAGCGGCGTGCGGGGGCGGGCGTAGGCCTGCCGGCGCAGGAGGTGGAAGTAGCTCGCCGCGGTCGAGGGGTAGGCGACCGTCATGTTGTTCTCGGCGCAGAGCTGCAGGTAGCGCTCGATGCGCGCCGAGCTGTGGTCCGGTCCCTGGCCCTCGTAGCCGTGGGGGAGGAGGAGCACGACCGAGCTGCGCTGGCCCCACTTCTGCTCCGAGCTCGAGATGAACTCGTCGACGATGGTCTGCGCGCCGTTGCCGAAGTCGCCGAACTGCGCCTCCCACAGCACGAGGGCGTCGGGCCGCTCGACGGAGTAGCCGTACTCGAAGCCCATGGCGGCGTACTCCGACAGGAGGGAGTCGTAGACCCAGAAGCGCGCCTGCCCCTCGCCGAGGTAGAGCAGCGGGGTCCACTCCTCCGCGTTGTTCTTGTCGATGAGCACGGCGTGACGCTGTACGAAGGTGCCGCGGCGGCTGTCCTGACCCGCGAGGCGGATCGGCGTGCCCTCCTTGAGGAGCGTCCCGAAGGCGAGCAGCTCGGCCATCGGCCAGTCGATGCCGCCCTGGTGCACCATCGCGGCGCGACGGTCCATCAGCTGCTTGAGCTTCGGGTGGATCGTGAAGCCCTTGGGCGGGTTGGCGAAGCTCTCACCGATGTGGATGAGCTCGCCGTGGCTGACGCCCGTCTCGGTGGCCGAGCGGCGCGGGGCCGTCTCGTCCTGCACCTGCGCCGTCGGGCGCTCGAGGCCGGCGTTGTCGGGGGCGTCGGAGTCGCGGTCGGCGCCCGGCGTCGGCCCCGCAGCCGGGGCCTTCTTGGCCTCGCGGGTCTCGATGAAGACCCGCTCGAGCTGCTGCTGGTAGTCGCGCAGCGCGGCCTCGGCGTCCTCGACGCTGATGTCACCGCGGCCGATGAGCGACTCGGTGTAGAGCTTGCGCACCGAGCGCTTGGCCTCGATGAGGTTGTACATCAGCGGCTGGGTCATCGACGGGTCGTCGCCCTCGTTGTGACCACGGCGGCGGTAGCACACCATGTCGATGACGACGTCCTTGTTGAACTCCTGGCGGAACTCGTAGGCGAGCTCGGCGATGCGCACGCAGGCCTCGGGGTCGTCGCCGTTGACGTGGAAGATCGGTGCCTGGATCATCCGCGCGACGTCGGTCGAGTACACCGAGGAGCGCGAGCTGCTCGGCGAGGTCGTGAAGCCGACCTGGTTGTTGATGACGACGTGGATCGTGCCGCCGGTGCGGTAGCCGCGCAGCTGGGAGAGGTTGAGCGTCTCGGCCACGACACCCTGGCCGGCGAAGGCCGCGTCGCCGTGCATGAGCACGGGCAGCACGGGGAAGGACTCGCCGGCGAGGTTGAGGCGGTCCTGCTTGGCGCGCACGATGCCCTCGAGCACCGGGTTGACCGCCTCGAGGTGCGAGGGGTTGGCCGCGAGGTAGACCTTCGTCGTCGAGCCGTCCTCGGAGACGAACTTGCCCTCGGTGCCGAGGTGGTACTTCACGTCGCCCGAGCCCTGGACCGACTTGGGGTCCTGCTTGCCCTCGAACTCACGGAAGATCTGGCCGTAGGACTTGCCCGCGATGTTGGCGAGCACGTTGAGGCGGCCCCGGTGCGGCATGCCGATGCACACCTCGTCGAGGTTGTCGCTCGCGGCGCGGCAGAGGATGCGGTCGAGCAGGGCGATGACGGACTCGCCGCCCTCGAGCGAGAAGCGCTTCTGGCCGACGAACTTCGTCTGGAGGAAGGTCTCGAAGGCCTCGGCGGCGTTGAGCCGGCGCATGATGCGCATCTGCTCGTCACGGCCGGCCTTCTCGTAGGGCCGCTCGACCTTGTCCTGGATCCACTTGCGCTGGTCGGGGTCCTGGATGTGCATGTACTCGATGCCGCTGGTGCGGCAGTACGAGTCACGCAGGATGCCGAGGATCTTGCGCAGCTTGAGGAAGGGCGCCCCGCCGAAGCCGCCGGTCGCGAAGGTGCGGTCGAGGTCCCAGAGGGTCAGCCCGTGCGTCGTGACGTCGAGGTCGTGGTGGCGGCGCTGCTTGTACTCGAGCGGGTCGGTGTCGGCCATGAGGTGGCCGCGCACGCGGTAGGCGTGGATGAGCTCCTGGACGCGGGCGACCTTGTTGATGTCGTCGTCGTGCGAGGAGTCGACGTCCTGGATCCAGCGGATCGGCTCGTAGGGGATGCGCAGCGACTCGAAGATCTCGTCGTAGAAGCGGTTGTCGCCGAGCAGCAGCTGGTGGATGATCCGCAGGAAGTCGCCGCTCTGGGCGCCCTGGATGATCCGGTGGTCGTACGTCGAGGTCAGCGTGATGATCTTGCTGACGGCGTTGCGGTTGAGCGTCTCGTTGCTCGCACCCTGCCACTCGGCGGGGTAGTCGAGCGCGCCGACGCCGATGATCGTGCCCTGGCCCGACATGAGGCGCGGGACCGAGTGCACGGTGCCGATGCCGCCCGGGTTGGTCAGCGAGATCGTCGTGCCCTGGAAGTCCTCGACGGTCAGCTTGTTGTGCCGTGCCTTCTTGACCATGTCCTCGTAGGCGGTCCAGAAGTGGACGAAGTCCATCTCCTCCGCCGACTTGATCGAGGGCACGACGAGGGTGCGGCTGCCGTCCTCCTTCTGGAGGTCGATGGCGAGCCCGAAGTTGACGTGGGCCGGCTGGAGCAGGGCCGGCCGGCCGTCCTTCATGGTGAAGCCGTTGTTCATCGCCGGCATGATCGCGAGGGCCTTGACCATGGCGTAGCCGATGAGGTGCGTGAAGCTCACCTTGCCGCCGCGCGAGCGGGCGAGGTGGTTGTTGATGACGACGCGGTTGTCGATGAGCAGCTTGGCCGGCACGGCACGCACGCTTGTGGCGGTCGGGACGGTGAGCGAGGTCTCCATGTTGGCGACGACGCGCTGGGGGGCGCCGCGCAGCGGGGTGATGGTGTCCTCGTTGACGGGGCCGGTCTGCTTCACCGCCGGGACGTCGCGGGGGGTGGGCTCGGGCTTCTGCTCGGCCTTGGCGGCCGGAGCGGCGACCTTGGCGGCGGGCGCTGCGGGTGCGGCAGGGGCCGTCGTGGCCTGCGGCGCGGGCTTGGCTGGGGCGGGCGCGGGGGCGGCGGGGGCGGCGGGGGCGGCGGGCGCCGGGGCGGGCTCGGCCTTCACGGGGGCGGCCTTCGCGCCTGCGGGGGCGGCCCCGTTGGTCTGGGCGGCCGTGCCGTGGGCGGCGGGCGGGGGCGTCGGGGCCGAACCGTTGCCGGCACGTCCACCGTCAGTGCCGTAGTCCTCGAAGAACTCCCACCAGGCCCTGTCGACGGAGTGCTTGTCGGAGAGGTAGCGCTGGTAGAGCTCGTCGACGAGCCATTCGTTCGGCCCGAATGCTGCGATGGGGTCGCCGGACGTGGACTGTTCGGACACGGCGGATGCGCCTCTTTCGTTGGCTCGGGTGCGTCGTTGCCTGTACGGGGGTCCAGCCTAGCCCGGAAGCGGTCGATACCAGCCATGGCCCCGGGCTGTCGAAATGCTCCCGTGACGAGGCGTTCGTCACGCCGGCGAGACCGGCCGGCTGCCGTCCCTGTGCCGTCCGCATGTCGCCCGTATGCCGTCAGGCGATGTCGCGTCGCACCGTGCGCCAGGTGCCCAAGCCGGCCATGACGGCGGCATACGCGGCGAGCACGAGCGCCCCCGCCCACCACGAGAGCTGCTCGACGGGCTGGCCGTCGAAGCCGCCACCGGTCGACTCGAGCATCGCCGCGGTCGCCCGGCTCGGCAGGTAGGGAGAGATGTTCTGGCCCCAGTCGGTGAGGGCGAGCACGAGCCCGAGCACGGGCTCGACGATCCACGCGACGGCGATCGAGATGAGCAGCGCGGCCACCTGGTTGGGGATGAGGATGCCCGCCCCGAGACCGATGAGGGCCCAGAGACCGAGGATGAGCAGCGACAGGGCGAGGGCGCGCCAGATCGAGCTGTCGGCGAAGGGCTGGTGGCCCTTGGCCGTGAGCACGAGCGTGCCCGCCCCGACGGCGCCGGCGAGCGACAGGACGCCGTAGAAGGCTCCGATGACGAGCAGCGAGAGGACCTTCGCCCCCATCACCCGGCCGCGGCGCGGCACGGCGAGGAAGGTCGCGGTGATCGTCTGGTGGCGGTACTCCGCCCCGATCGTCATGACCCCGATCGCGAGGGTGAGCAGGTAGCCGACCTGGATGCCTCCGGTGAAGACCGCCTTGGCGAGGTCAGCGTCGGTCTGCGGCACCGCTGCTCCCTGCGGCCCCCGCGCGATGTCGCTCGTGAAGACGAGTGCGAAGAGGACGGCGAACGCGGCGCCGGAGAGGACCACGGCGATCGCCATGCCCCACCAGAGCCGGGTCGTGAAGAACTTGCGGAACTCGGCGCGGATCGCGGGGGTCATCGTCCGGCCTCCCTGGCGTCTGCCGGCGGGGCGGCGACCACGGACGGGTCGACCGGGGGGCCGCTCGGTGGCGGCAGCATGGGTGGCGGCAGGTCGGGCGCAACCCCCGCCCGGGCGTGGGCTGCACCGCTGAGGCGGTTGCGGTCGCCCTCGGTCTCCGTGAGGTTGAAGAAGAGCTCCTCGAGGTGGGTCTGCTCGCTGCGCAGCTCGTGGATCGCGACGTCGCTGGCGTGGGCGACGTCGCCGACGACGGCAAGGTCCTCCGTCGTCACCTGCAGGCCCCCGGCCTTCGGCGCGACCCGGAGGCCGCGCTGCTGCAGCGCGGCGGTGAGCCGGTCGGGGTCCGAGGTGCGCACGAAGGCCGTCGGCTCACCACGCAGCTCCTCCACCGTGCCCTGCGCCACGCGCTTGCCGTTGGCGATGATGACGACGTCGTCGACCGTCTGCTCGACCTCCGAGAGCATGTGGCTCGAGATGAGCAGCGTGCGCCCCTCGTCGGCGAGGTGGCGCAGGAAGCCGCGCAGCCACCGGATGCCCTCGGGGTCGAGACCGTTGGCGGGCTCGTCGAGGATGAGCACGTGCGGGTCGCCGAGCATCGCCGCGGCCAGGCCGAGACGCTGGCGCATGCCCATCGAGTAGCCGCCGGCTCGCTTGCGCGCGGCCGCGGGGATGCCGACGAGCTCGAGGAGCTCGTCGACGCGGCGGTCGGAGACGCCCGAGGCCGCTGCCTGCACGCGCAGGTGGTTGCGCCCGGTGCGGCCGGGGTGGAAGTTGGTCGCCTCGAGAGCTGACCCGACGACGGTCAGGGGGTTGTGGATGTCGGCATAGCGCCGGCCGTCGATCGTGGCCGTGCCCGAGGTGGGGCGCACGAGCCCGAGCAGCATGCGCAGCGTCGTCGTCTTGCCGGCGCCGTTGGGGCCGAGGAAGCCGGTGATGCGGCCGGGCTCGACGTCGAGGTCGAGGTGGTCGACCGCGGTGAAGGAGCCGAAGTGCTTGGTCAGCCCGCGCACCTCGATGCGACCGGTGGGCTCTGGGCCTGCGGGATCCACGACAGCTCTCCTCCTCCGGCCCCCGCCGGGTCGATCCTGACGGGGCCAACTCAACCACAGCGGGTCGCGGTCGGGACGCAGACCTCCGCACACGGCATACGGGCGGCGCCTCTCTATAGTGGGGCGCGATGACCGACGCCGACGATCGCCTGGCCTCGGCCGGCCGGATGCTCCCATGACCGAGTGGCTGTTGCTGCTCGTCGCCGTGCTGCTCACCGCCGGCACGGCCGTCTTCGTCGCGGCCGAGTTCTCGCTCGTCGCGATCGACCGCCCCACGGTGCAGCGGGCGATCGACGAGGGGGACTCGCGGGCGCGCGTCGTGCTCCAGTCGGTGACCCAGCTCTCGACCCAGCTGTCGGCGGCCCAGGTCGGCATCACGATCACCACGCTCGTCGTCGGCGCCCTCGCGCAACCGTCCATCGGCAGTCTCGTGGCGGGCCCGCTCACGGCGCTCGGCCTGTCGGCCGGAGCCGTCGAGGCGGTCTCGAGCGCGCTCGCCCTCGTGCTCGCGACGGTCTTCTCCATGGTCTTCGGCGAGCTGCTGCCGCAGTTCCTCGGCATCTCGGCGCCGCTCGCGACGGCGAAGGTCGTGGCCCTGCCGGTGCGCGTCTTCGCGGCGGTCGCCAAGCCGCTCATCATCGTGCTCAACGGCTCGGCCAACCGCTTCCTGCGGGCGGTGGGCATCGAGCCGCAGGAGGAGCTGTCGGGCGCGCGCACGCCGCAGGAGCTCGCGAGCCTCGTGCAGAGATCGGCCGATGCCGGCACGCTCGACATCACGACCGCTCGCATGCTCACCCGATCGCTCGGCTTCGGCGAGCGCACGGCCGACGACGTCATGACGCCGCGGGTGCGGTGCACCGGCATCCACCGCGACGAGTCGGCCGAGGACGTGCTGCGCCTGTCGCGGCGCACCGGCCACTCGCGCTTCCCCGTCCTCGGTGACGACTGGGATGACATCGACGGCGTCGTGCACGTCAAGAAGGCGATGGCCGTGCCGCACGAGCGACGCAAGGACGTGCCGGTGTCGGCCCTGATGTCCGACCGTCTCGTCGTGCCCGAGACGATCCGGCTCGACCCGCTGCTGCGTGAGCTGCGTGAGGGCGGCTTCCAGATGGCCGTCGTCGTCGACGAGTACGGCGGCACGTCCGGCATCGTCACCCTCGAGGACGTCGTCGAGGAGATCGTGGGAGAGGTCGCCGACGAGCACGACCGCACGCGCCAGAGCGGGCGCGAGCTCGTCGACGGGTCGTGGACGGTGCCCGGCCTCTGGCGCCCCGACGAGGTGCGCGACGCCTTCGATGCCGACGTGCCCGACGGGCCGACCTACGAGACGATGGGCGGCTTCGTCATGAGCGCTCTCGGCCGGGTGCCCGTCGTCGGTGACGTCGTCTCGCTTCCCGGCTGGCGGATCGTCGTCGCGGGGATGGCCGGCCGTCGGGTCGACCGGTTGCGCTTCGTCCCCGACCCCGACTCGCTGCCCTCCGAGACGTCGTCGTCCTCCGAGGCGTCGTCGTCCTCCGCGGCGTCGTCGTCCTCCGAGGCGTCGTCGTCCTCCGCGGCGTCGTCGTCCTCCGACGGGTCGTCGCCGCCGGGGGAGGGGCAGCCGTGAGCGGGCCCTGGGTCTACGTCGTCTCGCTGCTGCTCCTGCTCGGCAACTCCTTCTTCGTCGGTGCGGAGTTCGCGGCCATGGCCGTGCGCCGTTCGACGCTCGAGCCGCTCGCCGACGCCGGCAGCAAGCGCGCCGCGTCGTGCCTCCAGGCGCTCGAGCGGCTCGGCTCCATGCTCGTCACCGCGCAGCTCGGGATCACGGTGTGCTCGGTGGGTCTCGGTGCGCTCGCCGAGGCCGCGCTGCACCACCTCTTCGAGCCGGTCTTCCACTCCTGGGGGCTCTCCGACGCGTGGGCCAGTGGCGTCGCGCTCGCGATCGCGCTGCTCATCGTCAGCTACCTCCACGTGGTCGTCGGCGAGATGATCCCCAAGAACCTCGCCATCGCCGGGCCCGACCGCGCGGCCCTCGTCCTCGTGCCCCCGCTCTTCTTCCTCGCCCGCAGCCTGCGTCACATCGTCGGTGCCATGGAGACGACCGCGAAGTGGATGGTGCGGCGCTTCGGCATCGAGCCCAAGGACGAGATCGCCTCGGCCTTCACGGCCGAGGAGGTGGCCCACATCGTCGGCGAGTCGCGCCGGGAGGGGCTCATCGAGGAGGAGCGGCACGGCCTCGTCGCCAAGACGCTGGAGTTCTCCGACAAGCGTGCCCACGAGGTCGCGGTCGGGCTCGACGCGTTGACGACGGTGCCCCTCGGGGCGACCCCGGCAGACATCGAGCGGCTCGTCGCCAAGCAGGGCTTCTCGCGCTACCCCGTGCGTGACGCCGCCGACGAGATCGCGGGCTACCTCCACCTCAAGGACGTCCTCTACGCCGACGACGAGCGGCACGAGCTGCCGATCCCTCCCAAGCGGATCCGCCGCCTCGCGACGGTCCGCCAGCAGGACGAGGTCGAGGACGTGCTCGCGACGATGCAGCTCACCGGCTCGCACCTCGCCCGCGTCATCGACGACGAGGGTGTGGTCACCGGAGTGGTCTTCCTCGAGGACGTCATCGAAGAGCTCGTCGGAGAGGTCACCGACACCACTCAGCGCTGACGCTCAGTTGCCTTCGCGCGCAAGCCAGCCGAGGTATGCCGCCCCGCGGGGTGAGAGCTCGTAGCCGACGTCGTGACTGATGGTGAGTCCCAAGGCCTTGAGCTTGCGGATGTCGGCCTTCATCGGGAGCAGCTCGACCCCGCGCAGTGCGGCGAGCTCCTTGGAGACGACGCGGGGGTTGTCGCGGATCCACTCGAGGATCTCGCAAGTCCACGGGCCCGCGGGGCGGGCGTCGAGGCGGTCGAGCCGGATCCGGAGGTCTTTCAGCGTCTCCTCGTCGGGAAGGCTGTCGCGCAAGGCGATTCGCGGATCCTCGCCGGCCCAGCTCAGCCTGATCCGGTAGACCTTGTCGCCACCGCGGCCGCCCCGTGCGGAGGGTTTGCGCGTCGTCGGGGCGAGGAACTTCTGCAGGGTGGCGAGGTCCTTGACGCCGGCCCGCAGCGCATCGCGCTCGGTCAGCCGGGAGGGGTCGCGGACCTGGCTCACGGCCTCGAAGCGGACGAGGCCCGCCGGTGTCAGCTGCAGCCCGCCCACCTTGACCCGTGGAGCGTCCCACCGGCGGAAGGCCTGGGTCACCGTGCCGGCACGGATCGCCTCGGCGACGGGCTTCGAGATGAGCACGCCCCATCGTGGCACGAGGCTGCGGGGTAGCGTCGCTGCGTGGAGACGCAACGAACGGCCTTCGTGCTCGGTGGTGGCGGGCTGCTCGGCGCCGTGGAGGTCGGCATGCTGCGCGCCCTGCTCGACGCCGGCATCCGCCCCGACCTCGTCGTGGGGACCTCCGTCGGTGCACTCAACGGGGCTCTCGTCGCAGCCGATCCGACGCCGGCCGTCGTCGACCGGCTCGTGGAGCTGTGGCGCAGTGCGTCCGAGGGGCGCGAGATCTACGGCGACAGCGTGCTGCGCCAGGCCGCCCGGGCCATGCGCACCCGGACGCACCTGCACTCGGCGAGCCCCCTGCGCCAGCGCATCGCCGAGGAGCTGGGTGACCGGACCTTCGCCGACCTCGCCGTTCCCTTCCAGTGCTGCGCCGCCTCCATCGAGCGGGCGACGGAGCACTGGTTCACCTCCGGCAGTGTCGTCGACGCGGTGGTCGCCTCCGCCGCCGTTCCGGGCCTGCTGCCACCGGCCGAGGTCGACGGCGAGCACTACCTCGACGGCGGCATCGTCAACTCGATCCCGCTCGGGCGGGCCGTCGAGCTCGGCGCCGAGCGCATCTACGTGCTCCAGGTGGGTCGCGCGGAGAAGCCGCTCGCGGTCCCGACGCGACCGTGGGAGGTCGCCCGCGTGTCGTTCGAGATCGCCCGTCGCCACCGCTACGTGCGCGAGCTCGCCGCCGTCCCGGCCGGGGTCGAGGTGCACGTCATGCCGACCGGGAGCGCCGGTGATGGCGACGACTCGATCCTCGCGTACCGCAGCTTCTCAGCCGTGGGCCGACGGATCGAGCAGGCGCACCTGGCCTCGGCGGCATA
Source organism: Humibacillus xanthopallidus (assembly GCF_006716675.1). Classification (GTDB taxonomy): domain Bacteria; phylum Actinomycetota; class Actinomycetes; order Actinomycetales; family Dermatophilaceae; genus Humibacillus; species Humibacillus xanthopallidus_B. Next base: position 872,620 of record NZ_VFPM01000002.1, read on the forward strand.
CCTCGCCGGGCTGTCGTGACCGGCCTGCTGCGCCGCACGGCGCTCGGTGCCGCGATGGTCGCGCTGACGGTGCTCGTCGTCGTCACGGTGCCGCTCTGGCTCGTCGTCGCCGCGGCAGCCTCACCCCTCGTGTCAGGACGGCTGCGCCCGCTGCGGCTCGTGTGGCTGCTCCTGCTGCACCTGCTCCTCGAGACCGCGATGATCGTCGTCATGCTCGTGCTGTGGGTGGCGTCGGGCTTCGGCTGGGCCATCCGGCGGCCGTGGTTCGAGCGGGCGCACTACGGGCTCATGCGGTGCTACCTCGTCGTGATGTTCCGCGCGGCGCGGCGCGTGCTGCGGCTGCAGATCACTGTCGAGGGCGACCCGCCGCGCCCGACCGAGCCGGGCGGCATCCTCGTGCTCTCGCGTCACGCTGGCCCCGGCGACTCCTTCATCCTCGTCTACGCGTTGCTCCACTGGTACGGCCGCGAGCCCCGGGTCGTGCTCAAGGACACGATGTCGCTCGACCCCGCGATCGGGCTGCTCCTCCACCGCCTGCCGGCGCGCTTCATCTCGCCCAACCCCGGCTCGTCGGCGGCGAGCGCGGCGATCGAGGCGCAGATCACCGAGCTCGCCACCGGGCTCGACGACGACGACGCCTTCGTCATCTTCCCGGAGGGCGGCAACTTCACCGAGGCCCGCCGCGACCGGGCGATCGCCTCGCTGCACCGTCTCGGGCTGCACGCCATGGCGCGCAGGGCAGAGCGGATGACGAACGTGCTCGCCCCGCGGCCCGGCGGGGTGCTCGCCGCGCTCGACGCGGCTCCCGAAGCCGACGTCGCGCTCGTCGGGCACACGGGGCTCGACCACATGGTGACGGTCACCGACATCTGGCGCGAGCTGCCGATGGACAAGGAGATCGTCATGCGGTGGTGGCGGGTGCCACGCGCCGAGGTGCCGCAGGGTCGCGACGAGCGCATCGACTGGCTCTTCACGCGGTGGGAGCAGATCGACGCGTGGATCGACGAGCACCAGCCGGCCGACCTGCCGCGCGGACGACTGCCCGCGGAGCCTGTCCTGGAACGGCCTGCCCCGATGCGGTGAGGCGCGCCGGGACCGAGCCCAGCGGCATACGGCACGGTGGCCGGAGGTCATACTTCGTGCAGAGACGCGACAGGGTTGGGAGCGGATGTGGACAACGACGGGCCTGCGACCGGGATGCTGCGGCCCCAGAGCCTGGTCGAGCTCGCCACCGACCGGCTTCGCAGCGAGATCCTGTCCGGCGCGCTCGTGCCCGGTGAGCGACTCGTCGAGGAGCAGCTGACCCAGCGCTTCCAGATCAGCCGCGCACCCCTTCGGGAGGCGCTGCGCCTGCTGATGGAGCAGGGGCTCGTCGAGCACCTTCCCCGTCGAGGCGCCCGCGTGAAGACGTACTCCGACCGCGACTTCGACGAGCTGTTCGCCGTCCGGCATGCGCTCGAGCGCTTCGCCCTGACACAGACCGGGGGCCGGGGCCTCGAGGGGCTCGACCTGACCGGGGTGGAGTCCTCGCTCGAGACCCTGCGTGACGCCGCGTCGCGCAGCGACCGGTTGGCGGCGAGCGACGCGCACCGGGCCTTCCACCTCGCTCTGGTCGCGCTGGCCGGAAATCGGCAGCTTCTCGTCACCTACGAGCCCGTCATCGTCAAGCTCCAGCTCTACATGGCAGCGAACCTTCGGCTCGAGGCGGACACCAGCTCGCCCATCGAAGGGGTGCGTCGCCACGAGCGCCTCCTCGACGCGCTCCTCGAGGGTGACCCGGTGCGAATCGGAGACGAGCTCGACCGCCACGGGGCGCGTCGCTACTTCCACTAGCCGAAGCCCACGGTAGGACCGGTTTGCCCGGTTCCGAAACGTGACTTTTACGCGGGCGCAACCTGCGTTCAGTGCAAACGGTCGACAATCGACATCTACCAGCGATGAGCAGGAGGTGAGGATGATCGACGCACGCACCACCAACGTGACCCGGGCTCCCGCACGGGTCGGGAGCACCGACGGCTGGTCTGTCGGGCCGGTGGCGGCCAGGCCCTATGCCTGGCCGTACGACGGCCGGGTCGACACGCGGCACCTGGCCGTCATCTGCATCGACTGGCAGGTGGACTTCTGCGGCGCGGGCGGCTACGTCGACCGGATGGGCTATGACATCCGCCTGACCCGGGCCGGCCTTCCGGCCACGGCGATGCTCCTCGAGCATGCCCGTGCGACTGGGATGACCGTGATCCACACCCGCGAGGGTCACGCCCCCGACCTCGGGGACCTCCCGGCGAACAAGCGCTGGCGTTCGGCGCAGATCGGGGCCGAGATCGGCTCGGCGGGGCCGCGCGGACGCATCCTCGTCCGTGGCGAACCCGGCTGGGAGATCGTGCCGGAGGTGGCGCCGGCCCCTGGGGAGTTCGTCGTCGACAAGCCGGGGAAGGGCGCCTTCTACGCCACCAACCTCGACCTCCTGCTCCGGACCAACCAGATCACGCACCTCCTGCTCACCGGCATCACGACCGACGTGTGCGTGCACACGACGATGCGCGAGGCCAACGATCGTGGCTACGAGTGTCTCGTCCTCGCCGACTGCACCGGGGCCACCGATCCGTCCAACCACGATGCGGCGCTGCACATGGTCACGATGCAGGGCGGCGTCTTCGGCGCGGTGGCCGAGGCCGCCGACGTCATCGCCGCCACCGACCGAGGGGGAGAGCAATGACCGAGATCATCGTCGAGGCGGCACCCTCGCCGTTCCGCTTCGACCCCGCCAGCACGGCGCTGGTGCTCATCGACATGCAACGGGACTTCGTCGAGCCCGGCGGCTTCGGGGAGTCGCTCGGCAACGACGTGTCGATCCTCCAGGCCGTCGTGCCTCCCCTGCAGGCCGTCCTCGCCGACGCCCGCGAGCGGGGGCTCACGGTCATCCACACGCGAGAGGGCCACCGACCCGACCTCTCGGACTGCCCACCGGCGAAGCTGATGCGCGGCGCACCGTCGATGCGCATCGGCGATCCCGGCCCCAAGGGTCGCATCCTGGTTCGCGGCGAGTACGGCCACGACATCATCGACGACCTCGCGCCGCTGCCGGGCGAGGTCGTCATCGACAAACCCGGCAAGGGTTCGTTCTACGCGACCGGGCTGGACGACCTCCTGCAGGCATCCGGCATCACGTCCCTGATCGTCACCGGAGTCACCACCGAGGTGTGCGTGCACACCACGGTGCGCGAGGCGAACGACCGCGGATACGAGTGCCTCGTCCTGTCGGACTGCGTCGGCTCGTACTTCCCGGAGTTCCAGAAGGCAGCACTGGCCATGATCAGCGCCCAGGGCGGCATCTTCGGCTGGGTTGCTCCCTCGCCTGACTACCTGTCGGCCCTCACGGCGGACGAGCCCACGCTCTCGGCCTGATCCCCCCACCCTCCACGAACGGGCCCAGCGACGGGCCCCTCACGAAAGGTCAACGAAGGGTCCCCACGAGTGGCCCTGTGCACCGCCAACGCGTCATCCCTGCCTGCCCTCAGCACCGACGTCCAAGGAGGAGTCCCATGTCCGTCCTCACCCGCACGTTCCGTCCCACGCCGAAGCCCGACCTCCGCTTGCCGTGGTGGACACCGGGCGACACCAACGCCGCCTTCGGTCTCGGTTTCAACGTCCTCGTCAACGTCCTCGTCCTCAGCTCGCTGTGCATTGGGGTCATCCGGATGTCCGAGGCCAGCGTCTACGGCGTCATCGTCCCTGCACTGGGGATCCAGCTGCTCATCGGCAACGTCTACTACACCTACCTCGCACGGAGGCTCGCCTACCGGGAGAACCGGGACGACGTCACCGCCATGCCTTACGGTCCGAGCGTCCCGCACATGTTCATCGTCACCTTCCTCATCATGTTGCCGGTCTACCTTGCGACCAAAGACCCGATCAAGGCCTGGGAGACCGGCCTGGCGTGGGCGTTCATCATCGGCATCATCGTCGTCATCGGGGCGTTCGTCGGCCCGTACATCCGCCGCTTCACCCCACGAGCGGCGATGCTCGGCACCTTGGCGGGCATCTCCCTGGCGTTCATCTCGATGCGTCCGGCAGCCCAGATGTGGGACACCGCATGGATCGCCCTCCCCGTGTTCGTCATCATCCTGGCGGGGTTCTTCGCGAACGTGAGGATGCCCTTCGGCCTCCCGGTCGGGCTCGTCGCACTCCTCGTCGGCACAGCCATCGGCTGGGCGGGAGGTTTCATGTCCGCCCCTGACGTCGCGTCCGCCGCACGGGACATCGCGATCGCGGTCCCGACCGTGCAGCTGGACCTGCTGGTCAACGGCCTCAAGGACATCCTGCCGCTGCTCGCCACGGCGATCCCGCTGGGGATCTACAACTTCACCGAGGGCATGAGCAACGTCGAGAGCGCGGCCGCCGCCGGGGACAACTACAACCTCCGGAGCGTCCTTCTCGCGGACGGCGCCGGTGCAATCGCCGGCGCGGCGCTCGGCTCGCCGTTCCCGCCCGCCGTCTACATCGGTCACCCCGGATGGAAGGCCGCGGGCGGACGGACCGGTTACTCGCTCGGCAGCGGTGTCGTCATCGCGCTGCTGTGCTTTGTCGGCCTGTTCGGCCTGATCAACACGCTCCTCCCCACGCCCGCCATCGTGCCGATCCTGCTCTACATCGGCCTCGTCATCGGGGCGCAGGCCTTCCGGGCCGTCCCCAAGGCCCACTACGTCGCCGTCGTCATCGCGATCATCCCCAACATCGCGGCCTGGGCCCAGGGTCTCATCGACAACGCCCTCGGTGCTGCGGGGACGTCTGCCGCCGAGGTCGGGGAGGCCGCTCTCGAGGGCAACAGCGTCCTCTACCACGGGCTGCTCATCCTCGGCAGCGGCGCTGTCCTCGCAGGCATGATGATCGGCGCCGTGGTCGCCTTCATCGTGGACCGCAACTTCGTCTGGGCCGCGGGCTACCTCGTCGGAGCGGCAGCGCTCAGCTTCGTAGGGATCATCAACGCCCAGCAGGTCGAGCTCAACGCCAATGCGGAGGTCACCGTGGGCTATCTCTTCGCCGCCGCCGTCTGTGTCGCCTTCGCCATGATGAGGCTCCCTCGCCGCGAGAAGGATGCCGACGAGCTGGAGCTCGACGCGGAGGAGGGCATGGTCTCCCGGCCAGCCGACGTGCCGGAGCCCGAGCCGACCGGCGCCGCCTGACGGCCCGGCGACCAGCACCGTGAACGAGACGATGGACGAGATCGTGGCCGGCGCCCTGAACGACGAGATGAACGGCACTGCGATCGACGTCGGGGGCGGTGGTCCTGGGGCGAGCGTCGAGGACGTGGTGAGGAGCTGTTTCACGGCCTACGAGGCGGCCCTCGTGGCCGGTGACGCCGCGGCCATCGACTCCTGGTTCGCCGCCGACCCCCGGACGATCCGCTTCGGCGTCGGCGAGGAACACTGGGGGGCGGACGAGATCCGGCGGTGGCGCCACGGCGCCCCGCCGGTCCCGGCGGGGCGCCGGCTCAGCGAGACCCGGGTCGACCTCTGGGGCGACGACCTCGCTGTCGTGACGACCCTCTTCGACTACCCCTCGTCGAGCGCCGTCGGGCGTCAGAGCCAGACCTGGCTCCGGACCCTTTCGGGGTGGCGCATCGTCCACGCACACGTCTCCGAGCGGGCGTGAAGCCCGTGACCTTCTCGCCCGCACCCCGGACGTGGGACGTGAGCCAGGCGCTGGCCGGCGCAGGGCAGCTCGACAACCCGGCCTTTATCAGCCTCGTCGACAGCCTGGTCGACGACCCGGGCGGCGCCGACCCGGGTCGTGCTGTGGGACAGGATGACTCGTCCGACCCGGTACAGGCGTCAAGGGCACAGCCCCTCCGCGGTATGCCGTTCGCCGTCAAGGACAACATCGACGTCGCGGGTCTGCCCACCACGGGCGCCTGCCCGACGCTGACGGCGCCGGCCGAGCGGAACGCACACGTGGTCGACCGGCTGGTGGCGGCTGGCGCCATCCCGATCGGCAAGACGAACATGGACCAGTTCGCCACCGGTCTGGTCGGCACGCGCTCGCCGTACGGCGCCTGCCACTGCGTGGACTCCGACGACCACGTCAGCGGGGGGAGCAGCTCAGGAAGCGCTGTCGCGGTCGCGTCGGGTGTCGTGCCGTTCGCTCTCGGTACCGACACCGCGGGCAGCGGGCGGGTCCCCGCCGCGTTCAACGGACTCGTCGGGTACAAGCCGACCCGTGGTCTCGTCAGTACGCGTGGGGTCATGCCTGCGTGCCCGTCACTCGACTGCGTCTCCGTCTTCACGACGACGGTGTCACTCGCGCGTGCCGTGCACGACGTCATCGCAGGCTTCGATCCCGACGACCCGTGGTCGCGCCGCCGTCCCAGCCCTCCGCAGGCCGGGATCGCCCGGGTCATGGGCGTCGTCGGCGTGCCTGACGTTCCGATCGACCTGGACCCCCGGCATCGCGCCGCCTGGGAGGCGGCGCTCGCCCGGTTCGCGGGGCTGGTCCGTCTGGTGCCCGTGGACGTGTCGCCGATGCTCGAGGTGGCGACGATGCTCTACGACGCACCCTTCGTCGCCGAGCGGCTCGCGGCCTTCGGACACCTGCTCGAACCGGATGGACCGCACCTCGACCCCACCGTGCGCCGGATCGTCCTGGGGGCTGCTGGGATGGAGGCAGACCGGCTCTTCGCCGCCCAGCACCGGCTGGCACGGCTGGCGAGAGATGTCGCGCAGGCGACCGCCGGCGTCGACGCGGTGCTCCTGCCCACGACACCGTTCCACCCGACGCTCTCCGATGTGGCCGACGACCCCGTCGGGACGAACAGCCGGCTGGGGACCTACACCAACATGGCCAACCTCCTCGACCTCTCCGCGGTCGCCATCCCCGCGGGACGGCGATCCGACGGACTCCCCTTCGGTGTCCAGCTCGTCGCACCCGCCTTTGCGGACGCGCCGCTCCTCGATCTGGCCGCGCTGCTCACGGGGGAGCGCGCGTCCGATGTGCAGGTCCCAGTGCCACCGGGCCGACACCTGCTCGCCGTGTGCGGAGCTCACCTCTCGGGGCAGCCGCTCAACGACGTCCTGACCGGGGCCGGTGCACGCCTGCACCGTCGAGGGCGGACCGCGCCGGGCCACCGCATGGTCCGCATCGATGGCCCGTTGCCCCGGCCCGGACTGCTCGACGACGGCACGGGCCCCGACGAGGGCATCGACGTGGAGCTCTGGGAGGTGTCGGACGAGCTGTTGGCGCAGCTCGCCCTCGACGTCGATCCACCGCTCGAGATCGGGTTGGTGCGCCTGTGGGACGGCTCGCGGGTCGCGGGCTTCACCGCCGACCGGACCGCGCGTCACGAGCCCGACATCAGTGGGGCCGGAAGCTGGCGGGCCCACCTCGCGGACGTGTCACGCGGCAGCGCCGACCGGTGACCGAGTCACGCCGGGTGGGCTCGCGAGGCCTGCCCCTGGACCGGCCCTCGGCAACGACGTGAGGCTCGCCGTGCGCGCACCGACCGGCCCATTCCGCGTTTGGTCCGCCCGGCTGCTAATCTCACCGGGCGCACGCAAACACGTGCCCGCCCCCGTAGCTCAGGGGATAGAGCACCGCCCTCCGGAGGCGGGAGCGCAGGTTCGAATCCTGCCGGGGGCACCAAAGTCTGGGCCGGTGTGACCGCTGCGAAACGCGCGGTTGCACCGGCCCTCGTCCATTCGTGGGATGCGGGCCCGTCGCGCGTGGTTCGATGGCGACCCTGCTGGGTCGAGAGTGCTGGGAGGCCGACATGCCGCCGACGGAGGACGCTGCTGTCCCTGAGGCCGGAGAGGGCGCCACCCCCACATCCGCCCCGACATCCGGGGGCCGGCATGAGCTGAAGAGCCCCGGCTACGAGATCTTCATCGCCGCCCTGTCGATCCTCTCCATCGTCAACCTCGCGCTCGCCATCATCGTGAAGGATGCCGCGCTCGACGCGGTCCTCAACGCCATGAACGCCGGCTTGAGTGTCATCCTCTTCATCGACTTCCTCGTCCGGCTGCGCACGGCCCCGTCGCGGTCCGACTACTTCTTCCGCAACTTCGGGTGGGCCGACCTTCTCGCCAGCCTTCCCCTCCCACAGCTGAAGATGCTCAGGCTCTTCCGCCTGGCGCGCGTGTACCGCCTCCTGCGGGCCTACGGAGCGCGCAACATCGGCCGCAGCCTGCTCCGTGAGCGCGCCGGCAGCGCGCTGCTCAGCCTCCTCTTCATCGCCATCCTCGTCCTCGAGTTCGGCAGCCTGTGGATGCTGCGGCTCGAGTCGACCGCTGTCGACCCCAACATCACCACGGCCTCCGACGCGATGTGGTACGTCATCGTGACGATCTCGACCGTCGGCTACGGCGACCAGTACCCGGTGACCACCTCCGGCCGGGTGCTGGGCGCGATCATCATCGTCCTCGGCGTCGCGATCTTCGGCACCCTCACGGGCTACCTCGCCAACCTCTTCCTCTCTCCCACGACGTCGGACGACACGGCCGGGAGCGACACGGCCGGGAGCGACACGGTCGCGAGCGACACCACGACGAGCGCCGCGGCCGATGCGCGCGACCGTCGCCTCGCCCAGCTCACCCGGGCGGGGGAGCTGCGCGAGGCCGGGGTGCTCAGCCAGGCGGAGTTCGAGGCCTTCAAGGCCGAGATCCTGGCGACGCCCGCGCCCTGACGAGGCATTCTGACTGCCGCTCGGGGCGAGGGAGCCCTTTCGTAGACTCGGGCCATGACGCCCGAGCACCTGCGCGACCTGCTCGTGGCCGTCGCCGCTCGGGCCGCCGACGTCGGGGCGCTACCAGAGGGAGCCGAGGCTGGCCCGCCCGCCGGGGTGCTCTTCCGGCCGGCGGAGCCGCGGGGTGCCGGCGTCGTCGCCGACTGGGTGACGCCCGTGGCGCAGCGCTGGGTCCCCCTGCTCGACACCGAACTCCAGCCCCGCGCGCTCGCCCGCATCCTCGCCCAGGGCCTCTCGGAGCGGCGCGAGGTCGCCGCCGTCGAGGTCGGCCCGTCCGGGCTCATCGCGATCACCCTCGACGACGCAGTCCGCGCGGGCATCATCGAGGTCGTCCACAGCGCCCCCGAGACGTATGCCGCGAGGCCGGGTGGGCGCTACCGTCCCGTCCTCGAGCGGCCGGGGTGGCGCGCCCTCGACGACCCGCTGCGCGGCGTGCAGCACGCGCACGCGCGCCTCTGCCGGCTGCTGCGCAACGCCGCGGCCACCGGGGTGCAGCAGCGAGCGACCGACCGGCTCGAGATGCTGAACCACGTGCCGGAGCGCCACCTGCTCGTCGCGGTCGCCGACCTGCCCCAGCGCCTTGATGCCCATGCGGGCGACGAGCACGCCTGCCGCCAGGCGCTCGTCAATCTCGGCCGGCTCGCCGACGCCTGGGACCACCCGACCCGACCGATGCTCGTGGGGGACTCGCCCGAGCACGTCCACGGCGCCCGGATGGCGCTCGCCGACACGGTGCGCGTCGTCTTGCGCAATGGACTCGCCCGGCTCGGTGCCGCGGCCCCCGAGAGGATGTAGGGATGCACGCACACGAAGCCGGAGCGCTGCACGCAGAGGGCTATCGCGGGCCGTCGTGGCTCCGGACGCCGGTCGACGTCAACGCGCTCGTCCCCTCCCTGTGGGCGACCTCCGTGGGTCGCGGTGGCGACGGCGTGCTCACCGTCGGCGGAGTGAGCGTCACCGAGCTGGCGCGCGAGTTCGGCACTCCGGCATACGTCATCGACGAAGACGACTTCCGTTCGCGCGCAAGGGATTTCAAGCAGACGTATGCCGAGGTGTTCGGCAGCCTCTCCGGAGCCGACGTCTTCTACGCCGGCAAGGCGTTCCTCTGCACCGAGGTCGCGCGGTGGATCCACGACGAGGGGCTGCACCTCGACGTGTGCACCGGCGGCGAGCTCGCTGTCGCGATCCGCGCCGGGGTGCCGGGGGAGCGGATCGGCCTGCACGGCAACAACAAGAGCGTCGCCGAGATCCGTGCCGCCCTCGACCACGGCGTCAGTCGCATCGTCATCGACTCCTTCGACGAGATCGAGCGAGTGTCGGCGGTGGCGAGCGAGCTCGGCGTCGTGGCACCGGTGCTCATCCGCGTCACGGTCGGTGTCGAGGCGCACACCCACGAGTTCATCGCGACCGCGCACGAGGACCAGAAGTTCGGACTCTCGCTCTCGGGTGGACACGCCTTCGACGCGGCACGACGCATCCTCGAGCGACCTGACGCGTTGCGCCTGCTCGGCCTGCACAGCCACATCGGGTCGCAGATCTTCGACACGTCCGGCTTCGAGGTGTCGGCCCGCCGCATCCTCGGCCTGCACACGCAGATCGCGAGGGAGCTCGGCACGGAGCTGCCCGAGCTCGACCTCGGTGGGGGCTTCGGCATCGCCTACACGACCGAGCACGACCCGCTGCCGCCGAAGAGCCTCGCGGCAGGCATGGCCGAGATCATCGAGCGTGAGTGTCGCGCCGACGGTGTCACCGTGCCGCGCATCTCGATCGAGCCCGGCCGGGCCATCGCCGGCCCGAGCACCTTCACGCTCTACGAGGTCGGCACCGTCAAGCCGGTCGACCTCGACGGGGGAGCCTCTCGGGTCTACGTGTCGGTCGACGGCGGCATGAGCGACAACGTGCGCACGGCGCTCTACGACGCCAACTACTCGTGCACGCTCGCGAGCCGCACCTCCCTGGCCACACCCGCGCTGGCCCGCGTCGTCGGCCGGCACTGTGAGAGCGGCGACATCGTCGTCAAGGACGAGTTCCTCCCCGCCGACGTCACGGCCGGTGACCTCATCGCCGTGCCCGGGACCGGCGCCTACTGCCGCTCGCTGTCGAGCCAGTACAACCACACCCCGCGGCCGCCCGTGGTCGCCGTGCGCGACGGCCGGGCCCGGGTGATCGTGCGCCGCGAGACCATCGACGACCTGCTCGCGCTCGACGTCTGAGATGCCGGACATGACCCGCAGATGTCGCAGATCCTTCGCCACCGATGTCCGGATCGCGAAACAATGAGCGTCCATCAGGCGGACAGACGGCAGGATTCGCAGCGTGGATAGCGCCGTGAGCACCCAGCGACCGCTGCGCGTGGCCCTTCTCGGGGCCGGCGTGGTCGGCGGAGCCGTCGCGCGCCTGCTCACGGAGCACGCCAGCGACATGGCAGCCCGGGTCGGCGCGCCGCTCGAGATCGTCGGCATCGCCGTGCGCCGGGCCGGCCGTGACCGGTCCGACCTCGGCATCGACCCGAGGCTCTTCACGACCGACGCCGACGACCTCGTCACCCGCGCCGACGTCGTCGTCGAGGTCATCGGCGGCATCGAGCCCGCCCGCTCGCTCATCCTCAGTGCCATGAAGCACGGCGCCTCGGTCGTCACCGCCAACAAGGCGCTGCTCGCCGAGGACGGCCCGGCGCTCTACGCGGCGGCTGCCGAGCACGGTGTCGACCTCTACTACGAGGCCGCCGTGGCCGGGGCCATCCCGCTCCTGCGGCCGCTTCGCGAGTCGCTCGCCGGCGACGACGTGACCAAGGTGCTCGGCATCGTCAACGGCACGACGAACTATGTGCTCGACAAGATGGACACGACCGGTGCCGGCTTCGCCGACGCCGTCGAGCAGGCCCAGGCGCTCGGCTACGCCGAGGCCGACCCCACGGCCGACGTCGAGGGATTCGACGCCGCAGCCAAGGCGGCGATCCTCGCCTCGCTCGCGTTCCACACCCGCGTCTCGGGGGCCGACGTCTACCGCGAGGGCATCACCGAGGTGACCGCGGCGGACGTCGCAGCGGCGCGCGAGATGGACTCCGTCGTCAAGCTGCTCGCGATCTGCGAGCGCACCGAGGCCGGCGTCAGCGTCCGCGTGCACCCGGCGATGATCCCGCGGTCGCACCCGCTCGCCGGGGTTCGCGAGGCCTTCAACGCCGTCTTCGTCGAGGCCGACGCCGCCGGGCAGCTGATGTTCTACGGCCGCGGTGCGGGTGGCGACCCGACCGCGTCGGCCGTGCTCGGAGACCTCGTCGCCGTGGCCCGTCACCGGGTCGGCGGCGGGCTCGGCCCGGGGGAGAGCAGCTATGCCGACCTGCCCGTGCTCACCATGGGCGACGCCCTGACGCGCTACCACATCAGCCTCGACGTCGAGGACCGCTCCGGTGTCCTCGCCCAGGTCGCCGCGGCGTTCGCCGACCACGACGTCTCGATCGAGACGGTGCGCCAGCAGCTCGTCCGTGAGGACGGCGACCGCGGCCACCGCGCCAACCTCATCATCGTCACGCACACCGCGACCGACGCCGCGCTGTCCTCCACCGTCGAGCGCCTGCGCACGCTCGACGTCGTGCGAGGTGTCAACTCCGTCATGCGCGTGGAAGGTTAGTGATGGCCCACCAGTGGCGCGGCGTGATGCGGGAGTATGCCGACCGGTTGCCGATGCTCGACGGTGCTCCCGTCGTGACCCTGCACGAGGGCGGCACGCCGCTCATCCACGCGAAGAAGCTGTCGGCGCTCGTCGGCGCCGAGGTCTACCTCAAGTACGAAGGGCTCAACCCGACGGGCTCCTTCAAGGACCGCGGCATGACGACCGCCATCAGCCTGGCCGCCAAGCGTGGCGCCAAGGCCGTCATCTGCGCGAGCACCGGCAACACGAGCGCCTCCGCCGCGGCCTATGCGACCAAGGCCGGCATGACCTGTGGCGTGCTCGTGCCCGACGGCAAGATCGCGATGGGCAAGCTCAGCCAGGCCATCGCCCACGGCGCCACCCTCCTCCAGGTCGACGGCAACTTCGACGACTGCCTCACCCTCGCGCGCAAGCTCGCCGAGGCCTATCCCGTCGAGCTCGTCAACTCGGTCAACCCCGCGCGCATCGAGGGTCAGAAGACGGCGAGCTTCGAGGTCGTCGATGCCCTCGGCGACGCGCCGGACATCCACTGCCTGCCCGTCGGCAACGCCGGCAACATCACCGCCTACTGGAAGGGCTACCGCGAGTACCTCTCCGACCCGTCGGTGAGCGACCAGCCGGGTCCGGCGACGCACCTTCCGGTCATGTGGGGCTTCCAGGCGGCCGGAGCGGCGCCGCTCGTGCTCGGCCACCCGGTCGACGACCCCGAGACGATCGCCACGGCGATCCGCATCGGCAACCCCGCGTCCTGGGACCAGGCGATCGCTGCGCGCGACGAGTCGGGTGGTCGGATCGCGGCCGTCACCGACGAGCAGATCCTCGAGGCGCACCGCTACCTCTCGTCGCAGGAGGGAGTCTTCGTCGAGCCGGGTTCGGCGGCGTCGGTCGCAGGCCTGTTCGCGAGCCACGCCGAGGGTCTCGTGCCCACGGGCGCGCGAATCGTCTGCACCGTCACGGGGCACGGCCTCAAGGACCCCCAGTGGGCCCTGCGCACGGCCGACGGCAGCGAGATCGTGCCGACCCGCGTCTCCGTCGACGCCTACTCGGCCGCCCAGGCGCTCGGTCTCGAAGGGTGAGCTCGTGACCCGCGTGCCGGGGGGACGCTCCGCCATGGTGGGGGTGCCTGCCAGCAGCGCCAACCTCGGCCCCGGTTTCGACTCCATCGGTCTGGCCCTCGGGCTCTGGGACCGCTACGTCATCACGACGTCTGACACCCCCGGCCTCGTCATCGAGGTGTCGGGCGAGGGCGCCGACGACGTGCCCACCGACGAGCGTCACCTCGTGCACGCCACCATGCGGCATACGTGGGGAGTGCTCGGGTGCGAGCCTCCGGCCGGCCTGCGCATCGAGGCGCTCAACGGTGTGCCGCACAGCCGCGGGCTCGGGTCCTCGGCGACGGCGATCGCCGCGGGAGTCGTTGCGGCGCAAGCACTCTCGGTGGATTCCTTCCCTGAGGCGGGTGAGCCCGTCGCCATCGACCGGTCGCTGGCGACGCACATCGCGAGCGTCCTCGAGGGCCACCCCGACAACGCGTCGGCGAGCGTGCTCGGCGGTCTCACAGTGAGCTGGATGCCCGACGACAGCGGCCTCGACCGCGGTGACCGGACGGTCACGGCGTCGATCGCGCTGCACCGCGAGGTCGAGGTCGTCGTGCTCGTCCCCGACACCCAGCTCGCCACCCGCACCGCCCGGGCGGTGCTGCCCGCGATGGTGCCGCTCGCTGCTGCGGCGGCGGGTGCCGGGCGCGCCGCCCTGCTCGTGCACGCGCTGACGTCCGACCCCGGCCACCTGCACGCCGCGACCCGCGACTGGCTGCACCAGGAGGCGCGCCGGCCCGCCTACCCCGAGACGATGCGACTCGTCGACGCGCTGCGGGCCCAGGGGCACGCTGCGGTCGTGTCCGGCGCCGGTCCGAGCGTCCTCGTGCTGACGACGCGCGGGGCCGTCGACACCGTGCAGACTCCGGTGGAGTGCGCAGGCTGGCGACGACTGACGCCCGGGGTGCCGGTGCGCGGCGCCACCGTGACGGCGTGCTGACCTGCTCTCCTGCCGCCGGTTGCGGGGCGTCGGGTGGTATCTTTGGCCTCGCACCACTCGCCGCGTTCACGCAGGCCGGTGCATCACCCCCACGCTGAGGCAGTTCTTTCTGCCTCTCGGTGCAGTGCGCCGATGTGGTTCACAGTCGGCCAGAGACAACTGGCCCCAGTTCGGCTCCGCGAGGTCTTCGCCGGGCCGCGAACGAGGGGGAAGGATCCTTCGTGTCAGAAACCACCACCCGTCCCGTCTCTGGCCTCGCCGCCATGAAGCTGGACGAGCTCAAGGGCGTTGCGTCGTCCATGGGCATCAAGGGCACGACGAAGATGCGCAAGAGCGACCTCGTCGAGGCCATCAAGGCACGCCAGGCCGGTGGCGGCGCCGGGCAGGGGGCCACCCCCTCGTCCGCCGCCACCGCTGCTCCTGCGGCCACCACCGAGCGTCAGGAGCCGGCCGCCGACGCCGGCTCGGATCGTGCGGACGAGGCAGCGCCGCAGCGTCGCGAGCGCACGACCCGACGTCAGACGGCCGATTCCGCAGACCAGGCGGACCACGGGGACCATCGCCCGGCCGAGTCCGACGGCGACGCGTCCCAGGGCCCGTCGGAGCGCGCGCCGCGGCAGGAGCGTCGCACGAGCCGCACCGGCCGGGCCGCCCGTGAGACGCGCGAGACCCGTGAGGAGCCGCGTCTGCCGGAGGGCATCGAGCTCGCCGAGGCAGCCGTCGACCGCGCCGAGCGCACGCAGCGCGGCGACCGCCAGCAGGGCGACCGGCAGCAGCGGGATGACCGTCAGCAGGGTGACCGCCAGCAGGGCGACCGGCAGCAGCGGGATGACCGTCAGCAGGGTGACCGGCAGCAGCGCGACGACCGGCAGCAGGGCGACCGCCAGCAGGGCGACCGCCAGCAGGATCGCGCTGCCCAGCCGCGTCAGGGTGCGCAGAGCCACCAGGGCGCCGCGAGCAACCAGGGCCACCAGGCCAACCAGGGCAACGGCCCGCAGGGTCGCTTCGACGACGACGACGATCGCAACGGCACCCGCCGCAGCCGCAACCGCCAGCGCAGCCGAGACCGCAAGCGCGGTCGCACGCGCGACGGCCAGGACTGGGTCGAGACCGAGCTGCAGGTGCAGGAGGACGACGTCCTCGTTCCCGTCGCCGGCATCCTCGACGTGCTCGACAACTACGCCTTCGTGCGCACGACCGGCTACCTGCCGGGCCCGAACGACGTCTACGTGCCGCTCGGCATGGTCAAGAAGCACGGCCTGCGCAAGGGCGACGGCGTCACCGGGGCGGTCAAGGCGCTGCGCGAGGGCGAGCAGCCGTCGGGCAACGTCGGCCGCCAGAAGTTCAACGCGCTCGTGCGTCTCGACTCGGTCAACGGCGCGACCCCGGAGGAGTCCCTCAAGCGGGTCGAGTTCGGCAAGCTGACGCCGCTCTACCCGCAGGAGCGCCTGCGCCTCGAGACCGAGAGCACCGCCCTGACGACGCGGATCATCGACCTCGTCGCCCCCATCGGCAAGGGCCAGCGCGGCCTCATCGTCGCCCCGGCCAAGGCCGGCAAGACGATGGTCATGCAGGCGCTCGCCAACGCGATCACGACGAACAACCCCGAGTGCCACCTCATGGTCGTCCTCGTCGACGAGCGGCCCGAAGAGGTCACCGACATGCAGCGGGCCGTCAAGGGTGAGGTCATCGCCTCGACCTTCGACCGCCCGGCCGAGGACCACACGACGGTCGCCGAGCTCGCCATCGAGCGCGCCAAGCGCCTCGTGGAGCTCGGTCACGACGTCGTCGTGCTCCTCGACTCGATCACCAAGCTCGGTCGTGCCTACAACCTCGCCGCCCCGGCGAGCGGGCGCATCCTCTCCGGCGGTGTCGACTCGGCTGCGCTCTACCCGCCGAAGAAGTTCTTCGGCGCCGCGCGCAACATCGAGAACGGCGGGTCGCTGACGATCCTCGCCACGGCGCTCGTCGAGACGGGCTCCAAGATGGACGAGGTGATCTTCGAGGAGTTCAAGGGCACCGGCAACATGGAGCTCAAGCTCTCGCGCGAGCTGGCCAACCGGCGCATCTTCCCCGCGGTCGACATCAACGCCTCGGGCACCCGCCGCGAGGAGATCCTCCTCGCGAGCGAGGAGCTGAAGATCATGTGGAAGCTGCGTCGGGTGCTCGCCGCACTCGACCCCGTCCAGGGCATCGAGCTGCTGACCGACCGCCTCAGGAAGACCCGCACGAACTACGAGTTCCTGCTCCAGGTGCAGCAGACCTCGTCGATGAAGATCGACGACGAGGGCTGACCCGCACCCCACCAGCACCCCGTATGCCGCTCGCCCACCCCGGGCGAGCGGCATACGTGCGTTCGGTGGCAATGTCATGCCAGACGCAATCCCTGCTGTGCGTTCGGCATGACACCGGCGACCCTGTGGATGACCAGCGCCGCACCTGAGCTAGCTCGGGCACCGTCGAGCCATGACGACGAGGGTGACCCGAGACCAGCGAGCCTTCCGTGCGACAGGTGTTGCTGCCCTGCACGACGGAGTCGCTCACCGGGCAGACCTGCGGGCGGCGGGCCTGAGTCGCCACGACGTCGCCTCGGAGGTCGCCGCCGGGCGATGGCGTTTGGCCGGCAGGCACACCGTCGTCATCGGCACCGGGTCGCCAGACGGTGAGGCCCTGCTCTGGCGAGCCGTGTGGGAGTCTGGTTCTGGCGCGGTCCTCGACGGAGTCGCGGCTCTGGTCGCTGGTGGGCTGACGGGTTTCCGGCTCGAAGTGATCGACGTGGCGCTACCAGCGCGCAACCGAGGTCACGCGGTGCCGGGTGTGCGACTGCGTCGTCGGCGCGATCTCGGACCCCGGCTGTCGGTGGGCGTGCCACGGGTACGACCTGAGGTGGCTGTCGTGCACGGCGCGCAGTGGGCGAGGAGCGACCGGCAGGCGGCACTCGTCATCTGCCTCGTGGTGCAGCAACGGCTCGTCCGGCCAGATCGGCTGCTCGCGCACTGGCTCACCGTGACCCGGAGCCCACGACGTCCGTTTATCGACGGCGTCATCCGCGACGTCTGCGACGGTGTCCACTCGCTCGGCGAGCTCGACTTCGCCCGCTTGTGCCGGGCTCGCGGCCTGCCTGAGCCGAGCCGTCAGGCAGTGAGGGTCCAGCGGGACGGCCGGGTCTACCTCGATGTTGCCTGGGAGGACATCGGGCTCGCCGTCGAGATCGACGGCGGCCATCACGGTCTGGCACTCAACCCGGTCGATGACGCGTTGCGCCAGAACGAGGTCGTGCTCGGGGCCACCCGCGTGCTTCGCATCCCGGTGCTTGGCCTGCGCCTCGATGCGGAGCGGTTCCTGGACCAGGTCGTGCGAGCCCACCAACAGCTCTGCGAGCTGCCTGCCTGATCCGAAGAACGTGTGTCATGCACAACGCACGCCAGGCTGTGCGTTGTGCATGACACAAGCGTTGCCAGCCGGGCGGCATACGGGAATGCCGAGGCGGGGGTGGACGTTTTGGGTGAGGTGCCACCCCTCTGGCACAATCTTCCTTTGGACCGGTTCACGGACGAGCAGGCGCCCCACGGGCGCTGCGGAGACTCCGACCCGGCCACCTCATCTCAAGGAGACGCTGTGAAGAAGGACCTGCACCCCGCCTACGTCGAGACCACGGTGACCTGCACCTGTGGCAACACGTTCACGACGCGCAGCACCGAGACGTCAGGCAAGATCTCGGCCGACGTGTGCTCGCAGTGCCACCCGTTCTACACGGGCAAGCAGAAGATCCTCGACACCGGTGGCCGCGTGGCCCGGTTCGAGGCCCGCTACGGCAAGAAGGCCGCCAAGTAGGTCTCCCGCACGCCGGCTCCCACGACTTCGGTCGTCGGGGGCCGGCGTTCGTTTTGGCAGCGACATCCCCAGCCGAGAGGTGATCATCGTGCTCGACTCCGTGCAGTCGATCCTCGACGAGTACTCCGAGCTGGAGCGCCGCCTCGCCGACCCCGCGACCCACGCCGACCAGGACCTCGTGCGCACCCTCAACAAGAGGTATGCCGCACTGGCCCCGACCGTGGCCGCCGCCCGTTCGTGGCAGGCCGCGGTCGACGACCTCGGGGCCGCCCGTGAGCTGGCGACCGAGGACGAGGCCTTCGCCGCCGAGGTGCCCTCGCTCGAGGCCCGTGAGGCCGCGGCCGAGGAGCACCTGCGCCGCATGCTCGTGCCCCGCGACCCCGACGACGACCGCGACGTCATCCTCGAGGTCAAGGCGGGGGAGGGCGGCGACGAGTCCGCGCTCTTCGCCGGTGACCTGCTGCGGATGTACCTGCGCTATGCCGAGCACCGTGGCTGGCGCACCGTCATCGAGGACGCCACCGAGAGCGACCTCGGCGGCTACAAGGACGTCCGCGTCTCGGTGCGCGCCAAGGGGGCTCCCGGCCCCGGTGAGGGTCCGTGGGCGCGTCTCAAGTACGAAGGCGGCGTCCACCGCGTCCAGCGGGTGCCCGTCACCGAGAGCCAGGGGCGCATCCACACGTCGGCCGCCGGCGTGCTCGTCATGCCCGAGGCCGAGGAGGTCGAGGTGACGATCGACCCGAACGACCTGCGCATCGACGTCTACCGCAGCAGCGGCCCCGGCGGCCAGAGCGTCAACACGACCGACTCTGCCGTGCGCATCACCCACGTGCCCACCGGCCTCGTCGTCTCGTGCCAGAACGAGAAGTCGCAGCTGCAGAACAAGGAGGCCGCGATGCGCGTGCTCCGGGCCCGGCTGCACCAGCTGGCGCAGGACGAGGCCGACGCCGAGGCGAGCGCCGCGCGCCGTTCGCAGGTGCGCACCGTCGACCGCTCCGAGCGCATCCGCACCTACAACTTCCCGGAGAACCGCATCTCCGACCACCGCACCGGCTACAAGTCCTACAACCTCGACGCCGTGCTCGACGGCGACCTCGACCCCGTCGTCCAGTCGGCGCTCGACGCCGACGAGGCGGCCAAGCTGAGCGCCCTCGCCGGGGCACCCGAGTGAGCCGTCGGTGACCGACCTGCGTGACGGCATACGTGCTGCGACGGCGCGGCTGGCCCAGGCCGGCGTGCCCTCCCCGGAGCCCGACGCGCTGGCCCTCGCCGCCCACGCGCTCGGGGTCGACGTCGCCGAGGTGCGCCGGCTCACGGTGCTCGGCGGACGCACCCTCCCGCCGGCGTATGCCGTCCTCGTCGACGAGCGCGCCCGCCGCGTGCCGCTCCAGCACCTCACCGGCCACGCGAGCTTCCGGCACCTGACGCTCGCGGTGGGCCCCGGCGTCTTCGTGCCGCGACCGGAGACCGAGGTCCTCGTCGACCTCGCCCTCGCCGAGCTCACCCGACTGATGGGGGAGGCGAGGAAGACGCGGGTGGTGGACCTCTGCTCGGGTTCCGGGGCCATCCCGCTCGCGCTCAAGGACGAGTGCCCGGCGGCCGAGGTGCGCGGGCTCGAGGTCTCGCCGGAGGCGTGGGCCTGGTCGACGGCCAACCGCGACCGTCTGCGCCTCGACGTCGACCTCGTCCTCGGCGACGCGACCCAGCCCTGCTTCGACGACTGGACCGGCACGGTCGACGTCGTGACGGTCAACCCGCCCTACATCCCGGTGGGCGCCGTCCCGGTCGACCCCGAGGTGCGCGACCACGACCCCGAGATCGCGCTCTACGGAGGCAGCGAGGACGGGCTCGCCATCCCGCTCGCCGTCGTACGGGTCGCCGCGGGTCTGCTGCGCCCCGGCGGCCTCGTGCTCGTCGAGCACGCCGACAGCCAGGGCGAGAGCCTGCCGCGGCGGATGCGGGCGACGGGGGAGTGGTCGGAGGTCGTCGACCACCTCGACCTGGCCGACCGTCCGCGGGTGACGACCGCGCGCAGGTCTCCCACCGTCGCGGACTAGGCTTCGGGCCGTGAGCGAGCGCTACGACTGCACAGACCCGAGCGGCCGCGCGGAAGGCGTTCCCGCGGCTGCGGCTGCCATCCGCCGCGGCGAGGTCATCGTGCTGCCCACCGACACCGTCTACGGCATCGGCTGCGACGCCTTCGACGCCACGGCGGTGGCCTCCGTCCTGGCGGCCAAGGGCCGGGGCCGCGACATGCCGCCACCGGTGCTCATCCCGACGGCGCGCACCGCCCAGGGCCTCGCGACCGCGGTCCCCGACTACGCGCAACGGCTCATGGAGAAGTTCTGGCCGGGGCCGCTGACGGTCGTGCTCAAGGCCCAGACCTCGCTGCACTGGGACCTCGGCGAGACCAACGGCACCGTCGCGCTGCGCGTGCCCGACCACGAGGTCACCCTCGAGCTGCTCGGTGACGTGGGTCCGATGGCCGTGACGAGCGCCAACACGACCGGCGACCCTGCTGCCCGCACCGTCGACGAGGCGCTGGCGATGCTCGGCGAGTCCGTCGCCGTCTACCTCGACGCCGGCCCGTCGGGTGACGGGGATCCGTCGACGATCATCGACTGCACGGGTGAGGCACCCGTCACGCTGCGCCTCGGGGCGATCCCGCAGGCCGACATCGA
Organism: Humibacillus xanthopallidus; assembly: GCF_006716675.1. Taxonomy (GTDB): domain Bacteria; phylum Actinomycetota; class Actinomycetes; order Actinomycetales; family Dermatophilaceae; genus Humibacillus; species Humibacillus xanthopallidus_B. Next base: position 893,557 of record NZ_VFPM01000002.1, read on the forward strand.
CGCGGCGCTGCTGCCGGCAGACGACGTCGTCGTCGCCCCCGACGACGAGCCTGCAGACGAGCCCGTGTCCGAGCCCTCGGACGAGCTTGCGGACGAGCCCGCGTCCGAGCCGGCGGACGAGCCGGCTGCCGCGCCGGCGGACGAGCCGGCGGACGAGCCGACCCCCGAGTCCGCAGACGAGACGGGCGGCACCGTCGACACCGTCGACGAGTGGCACGACGTGGCGCAGGACGCCCGCCCCGACGTCGCCGCAGGCCCGGTGGAGCCGGCCGGCAGCGACGTCCCGCCCGCCCCGGCGGCGGAGTCGCCCGACGTCGCCACCGACGAACGTCGCACCGACGGCGGCGCCCCCACGCAATAGAGTTGGCACGCGCCCGACTCCCGAGACCCTCAACCGGAGATGCACCATGGCTGACGACACGTTCTACGGCTCCGACTTCGGTGCCCTGCAGTCCTTCGACCCCGACATCGCCGGCGTGCTCCTGTCGGAGCTCGACCGCATCCGTGGCGGACTGCAGCTCATCGCGAGCGAGAACATCAGCTCGCCCGCCGTGCTGACGGCCCTCGGGTCGACCCTGTCGAACAAGTACGCCGAGGGCTACCCCGGCCGGCGCTACTACGGCGGCTGCGCCGAGGTCGACAAGGCCGAGCAGATCGCCATCGACCGCGCCAAGGAGCTCTTCGGCGCCGACCACGCCAACGTCCAGGCGCACTCGGGCGCGAGCGCGAACCAGGCCGTCTACGGCGCCTTCATGGCTCCCGGCGACACCATCCTCGCGATGTCGCTGCCGATGGGTGGTCACCTCACCCACGGCACGAAGGTCTCCTTCTCCGGCAAGTGGTTCAACGCCGTCCACTACGGCGTCGACAGGCTGAGCGAGGACATCGACTACGACCAGGTCGAGGCGCTCGCCAAGGAGCACCGGCCCAAGGTCATCTGCGCGGGCGGGTCGGCGATCCCACGCCTCATCGACTTCGAGCGCTTCCGCGGCATCGCCGACGAGGTCGGCGCCATCCTCTGGGTCGACGCCGCCCACTTCATCGGCCTCGTCGCCGGCAAGGCGATCCCGTCGCCGGTGCCCTACGCCGACGTCGTCACCTTCACGACGCACAAGGTGCTGCGCGGCCCCAGGTCCGGCGCCCTCGTCTGCAAGGCCGAGCACGCGGCGGCCATGGACAAGGCGATCTTCCCGATGATGCAGGGCGGCCCGCAGATGCACACCATCGCGGCCAAGGCGGTCAACTTCAAGGAGGCCGCGACCCCGGAGTACGCCCAGTACGCCAAAGAGGTCATCGCCAACAGCCAGCAGCTCGCCGCGAGCCTGCTCGAGCTCGGCATCCGCCCGACGACCGGCGGCACCGACACCCACCTCGCCCTGCTCGACCTGCAGGCTGTGGGCGTCACGGGCAAGGAGGCCGAGGAGCGTGCCGACGCCGCCGGCATCGTGCTCAACAAGAACGCCATCCCGTTCGACCCGCAGAAGGCCAACATCGCCTCCGGCATCCGGGTGGGCACGCCGTCGGTGACGACGCAGGGCATGGGCGTCGAGGAGATGAAGCAGATCGCCGCTCTCATCCACAAGGCGGTGACCGAGGGTGACGCCGACCCCGACCACGCGGTGAGCAAGGACGTCCGCGCGCAGGTCACGGACCTCGTGACGCGCTTCCCGGCATACCCCCGCTGACCCCGGCGACCCGCCAGCGTCGGCGCCCGAGCGAAGGTCGGTAGGTGCACGAGTACGTTCTCGTCCTCATCGTGGCCGCGGCGGTCACCTACCTCGTGACCCCGTTCATCCGCAGCCTCGCCGTGGCCACGGGCGCCTTCACGGCGGTGCGCGAGCGCGACGTCCACACGACCCCGATCCCGCGGCTCGGGGGAGTGGGCATCTACATCGGCTTCGTCGCGGCCGCGCTCGTCGCCCGGGCGCTGCCCTACCTCGGCACGCTCTTCTCGACGCGCCAGATCCTCGGCGTCATCGCGGCGGGCGGCATCGTCTGCCTCCTCGGCGCCTTCGACGACATCCGCGAGCTCGACTGGGTCACCAAGCTCGCCGGGCAGATGCTCGCGGCCGGCCTCATGGCCTACACCGGGGTGCAGCTGCTCTCGCTGCCGATCTTCGGCACGACGATCCTGCCGGTGCCGGTGCTCGTCAGCTTCACCGTCATCGTCGTGCTCGTGTGGACCAACGCCGTCAACTTCATCGACGGCCTCGACGGCCTCGCCGCGGGGGTGGTCGGCATCGCCGCCCTGGCGTTCTTCACCTACAGCTACCTCGTGTCGCGCTCGTTCGTGCCGGCCAACGTCTTCTCGACCGCGACCTTCATCTCGGCGGCCCTCGTGGGCTGTTGCGCGGGCTTCCTCCCGCACAACTTCCACCCGGCCCGCCTCTTCATGGGCGACTCGGGCGCCCTGACCCTGGGCCTGCTCATGTCGGCCGCGACGATCACCCTGACGGGCAACGTCGACCCCGGGCAGGTGAGCACCAACGAGGTGTCCGCGGCCTTCCTGCCCATCCTGCTGCCGCTCGCGGTGCTCCTGCTGCCCCTGCTCGACATGGTGCTCGCGATCGTGCGGCGCACCATGGCGGGGCAGCGACCGTGGCACCCGGACGCCAAGCACCTGCACCACCGCATGCTGAGCATCGGTCACACCCACCGGCGCGCCGTGCTCATCCTCTATCTGTGGGCCGCGATCGTGGCCCTCGGATCGGTGTCCTTCGTCATCTGGGACGGGTGGCGGCCGCCCGTCGTGGTGGCCGCGGCCGCGGCGGTCGGGGTGGTGCTCACGGTCCGGCTTCCGCGGTGGAGGGCGTCCGAACGCTTGTGATAGCATTCACAAGCACCTTGGGAGAACCTGATAACCGGTCTCGGGGTGGTGCGGAAAGCCTTCCCGCACAAGACGATCGAGCCCAACCCCGCCCCGCCAGCAGAACGCCTCACGACGCAGACCAGGCAGGTTTTTCTTGAGCGCCACACCGGCCCGCACCGCATCACAGTCCGATGCGTTCGCGCAGCTTCTCCGCGGCTCGCTCCTGCCGACCGTCGTCGCCGCGCTCGGCTGCATCGTCGTGGGCCTCTTCTCGAGCCCCAAGGCCGCGTGGTCGGCCGCCTTCGGTGCCGCGCTCGTCATCTTCTTCTTCAGCCTGACGCTCCTCGTCATGAAGCGCACGGCCGACCTGCCGCCCACGACCGTCATGATCGTCGTGATGCTCACCTACACCTTCAAGGTGATCGTCCTCGGCGTCGCGATGTTCCTGCTGCGCGACGTCAGCTGGGTGTCGGGGTATGCCGTGGGGCTGGCGATCACCGTCTGCGCCCTCGTGTGGCTCTTCTTCGAGATGCGGGCCTACAAGCGGCTGCGCATCTTCGCCTACGATCCTGACGGCGCCGCTGCCCTCGACACGACGTCTCGGGAGCCGCGTGATGAGTCGTGAGATCGGAGGGCGCGATGTCGACCCCACCGTCCGGTGCCCCGGGCTTCGAGGAGACGCCCGGCGAGAGCGCCGAGGAGAAGAAGGAGCGCGAGCGGCAGTTCAACCTGCGCGAGTCCAACTCTGCGTGGAAGGCCGTCGCCTACCTCATCACCGGTCCGCTGATCTATGGCGGGCTGGGTGCCCTGCTCGACCACTGGCTGGGCACGACCTGGCTGGTCGGAGCGGGGATCGTCGGTGGGATGGCCCTGTCGCTCTACCTGATCTGGTTCCGATACGGTACCCATTGAGCCACCCGGCGGGCCGGCTCGTCCCCGCGCCCCCCGACGGTGTGCGAGCGACCGGCCCCGCTGGCCGGAGCCCCCTCGGTCCGGTGCCCGCCAGAGACTTTTCGACCGTCGAGATGCAGCGCGTCGCGACACCTGCCCCAGTCCTACGAAGGAGTAACCCGTGAGCCTCGTGTCCGCCGCGCCCTCGGAGTACACCGCGCCCGGTGTCGAGGAGTTCTGGCAGCCGCTCTTCGGGACCGACGGTCCCTGGGCGATCACCCGCCCCATGCTGCTCATGGCCATCTCGGCGGGCCTGATCATCTGGTTCCTGCTCGCCACGACCCGCAAGAAGGCGCTCGTGCCGAGCCGGGGTCAGATGTCGACCGAGGCGGTCTACGGCCTGGTGCGCAACGGCATCGCCAAGGACCTCATCGGCAGCAAGGAGTTCCTGCGGTTCGTCCCGCTGCTCTTCTCGCTCTTCATGATCATCCTCGTCAACAACCTCTTCGGCGTGCTCCCGCCGTTCAGCTACCCGACGATGAGCCGCATCGGCTTCCCGATCGCTCTGTCGCTCATCGTGTGGGTCGTCTTCCACGCCGTCGGCATGAAGAAGCACGGCTTCATCGGCTACTGGAAGTCGCTCGTCCCCTCCGGGCTGCCCAAGGGAATGATCCTGCCGATCTTCTTCCTCGAGCTCATCACCGACCTGTTCACCCGGCCGGTCACCCTCGCCCTGCGACTCTTCGGCAACATGTTCGCCGGCCACATCCTCATCGTGCTGTTCATCACCGGTGGCTGGTACATGCTCACCTCGGGCGGCATCCTCGTCATCGCCGGCGGTGTCACGTGGATCTTCGCCGTCGTCATGACGCTCTTCGAGCTGCTGGTCGAGTTCCTGCAGGCCTACGTCTTCACCCTCCTCGCGGCTCTCTACATCGGCGGCGCCATCGCCGACGAGCACTGAGCTCCGCACGCTCCACCGCATCACTGCGTACCACCCCAGCACGACCCCGTACGACCCCGGCGGCAGACGTCATCGGGAACGACAAGAAGGAAATGGACACAACATGACTGGCAACATCGCCATCCTCGGTTACGGCCTCTCCGCCATCGGCCCCGGTATCGGTGTCGGTCTCATCTTCGCCGCCTACATCAACGGCGTTGCCCGTCAGCCTGAGGCGCGCGGCATGCTCCAGCCGATCGCCTTCCTCGGCATGGCCATCACCGAGGCGCTCGCCATCTTCGGTATCGCGCTCGCGTTCGTCTTCAAGGCCTGACGCCCTCCGGGGCCGATCAGGACCGTCGACGCACTCGATTCTCTCTAGGAGACCCGCATGCAAGCATCGTTCGTGTTCGCCGAAGGCGGCGAAGAGGGCTTCTGGGCCACTGCGGCACCGATCATCCCGCACCCCCTCGAGTTCTTCTTCGGCCTTGCCACCTTCGCGCTTCTCTACTTCGTCGTGAAGGCCAAGGTCGTGCCACGCCTGGAGCAGATCTACGCCGAGCGCACTGCGGCGATCGAGGGCGGGATGAACAAGGCCGAGGAGGCCCAGGCCCAGGCCCAGGCTGCCCTCGAGCAGTACCAGGCCCAGCTCGTCGAGGCCCGGGCGGAGGCCTCGCGCATCCGTGAGGACGCCAAGGCCCAGGGCGCGCAGATCATCGCCGAGATGCGCGAGCAGGCCGCCGCCGACGCCGCGCGCATCACCGAGACCGCGCACAAGCAGATCGAGGCCGAGCGCCAGCAGGCGGTCGTCTCGCTCCGCGGTGACGTGGGCCGCATGTCCACCGAGCTCGCGAGCCGCATCGTCGGCGAGTCGCTCGAGGACGAGGCGCGCCAGCGCGGCATCGTCGAGCGCTTCCTCGCCGAGCTCGAGTCGGGCGACGTCGTCCGCGAGAAGGTCGGAGACGCCTGATGCAGGGATCCTCACGCGCAGCTGCGGCCGGGAGCCGCGAGGCGTTCACCGGTGTGCTCGCTGCCGGCGCCGACCGCACGCGGTTGGCCGAGGAGCTCTTCGCCGTCGTCGCCCTTCTCGACAGCAACGTCACCCTGCGTCGCGCGGTCGCCGACCCGTCGCACGACGGCGCCCGCAAGACCGATCTGGCCGAGCGGCTCTTCGCCGGTCGGGTGGGGGCCGAGGCGCTGGTGGTGCTCAAGGGCGTCGTCAGCCAGCGGTGGAGCTCCGAGCGCGACCTCTCCGACACCCTGGAGCGGTATGCCGTGGAGTCCGTCATCGCCGATGCCGAGACGCAGGACAGCGCCGACCGCGTCGAGGACGAGCTCTTCCGCTTCGAGCGGATCGTCGCGGCCGACCCGGACCTGCGCGCGGCCCTGACCGATGCCCAGGCCTCGACCGAGCGGCGCTCGGCGCTCATCGGCTCGCTGCTCGAGGGCAAGGTGACGCCGCAGACCCTGGTGCTCGCACGCCAGGCCGTCCTGTCGCCGCGGGGTCGTCGCTTCGACTCCGTCGTGCGCGAGTACCTCGAGATCGCGGCCACCCGTCGTGAGCAGCAGACGGCCACCGTCATCTCGGCGGTGCCGCTCGGCGAGCAGGAGCGTTCGCGTCTCGCGGCCGGACTGTCGGCGATCTACGGCGGCAAGGTCCACGTCAACACCGTCGTCGACCCCCGGGTCCTGGGCGGCATCAAGGTCGAGATCGGTGACGAGGTCATCGACGGCACCGTCATCCGCAAGCTCGACGCGGCACGCCGCGCCATGGGTGCCTGAGCACCAACCCCCAGCTCTAGAGAAACCACCGACCCGCACGCGGGTCGAAACCGAGGAGAAGATCTGACATGACGGAGCTTTCGATCCGTCCGGAGGAGATCCGGGACGCGCTGGACTCGTTCGTCCAGTCCTACGAGCCCGGCGCAGCCTCCCGCGAAGAGGTCGGCCGCGTCACGGACGCCGGCGACGGCATCGCCCACGTCGAGGGTCTTCCCTCGGCCATGACCAACGAGCTGCTGCAGTTCGAGGACGGCACCCTGGGCCTCGCGCTCAACCTCGACGTCCACGAGATCGGTGTCGTCGTCCTCGGAGACTTCGCCGGCATCGAGGAGGGTCAGGTCGTCAAGCGCACGGGCGAGGTCCTCTCCGTCCCCGTGGGCGACGCGTTCCTCGGGCGCGTCGTCGACCCGCTCGGCACGCCGATCGACGGTCTGGGCGACATCGAGTCCGAGGGCCGCCGCGCCCTCGAGCTGCAGGCGCCCAACGTCGTGCAGCGCAAGTCGGTGCACGAGCCGCTCCAGACCGGCATCAAGTCGATCGACGCGATGACCCCGATCGGTCGCGGCCAGCGCCAGCTCATCATCGGCGACCGCCAGACCGGCAAGACGACGGTCGCGATCGACACGATCATCAACCAGAAGCGCAACTGGGAGTCGGGCGACCCCGACCAGCAGGTGCGGTGCATCTACGTCGGCATCGGTCAGAAGGGCTCGACCATCGCGTCGGTCCGCGGCACCCTCGAGGAGGCCGGCGCGCTCGAGTACACGACGATCGTCGCGGCTCCCGCGTCCGACTCGGCCGGCTTCAAGTACCTCGCCCCCTACACCGGCTCGGCCATCGGCCAGCACTGGATGTACCAGGGCAAGCACGTCCTCATCGTCTTCGACGACCTGAGCAAGCAGGCCGAGGCCTACCGCGCCGTGTCGCTGCTGCTGCGCCGCCCGCCGGGCCGCGAGGCCTACCCGGGTGACGTCTTCTACCTGCACTCGCGCCTTCTCGAGCGTTGCGCGAAGCTCTCCGACGATCTGGGCCACGGCTCGATGACCGGCCTGCCGATCATCGAGACCAAGGCCGGTGACGTGTCGGCCTACATCCCGACCAACGTCATCTCGATCACGGACGGCCAGATCTACCTGCAGGCCGACCTGTTCAACGCCAACGTCCGTCCCGCCATCGACGTGGGTGTGTCGGTCTCCCGAGTCGGCGGCGCCGCGCAGATCAAGGCGATGAAGTCGGTCGCCGGCCGCCTCAAGCTCGACCTCGCGCAGTTCCGCGCCATGGAGGCCTTCGCGATGTTCGCCTCCGACCTCGACCCCGCGTCGCGAGCCCAGCTCGCCCGTGGTGCGCGCCTCGTCGAGCTGCTCAAGCAGCCGCAGAGCAACCCGTACCCCGTCGAGGAGCAGGTCGTCTCGGTGTGGGCCGGCACGACGGGCAAGCTCGACGACATCGCCGTCGAGGACGTCCGCCCCTTCGAGACCGAGCTGCTCGAGACCCTACGTCGCGACGGCAAGATCCTCCAGACCATCCGCGAGACGCAGAAGCTCGACGAGGACACCGAGAACGCGCTCTCCAAGGTCGTCGACGACGTGAAGTTCACCTTCCGCGGCTCGGGCCGCGATGGCCTGCAGGCCGGCCAGGAGGACGTCGAGGAGCTCGAGGAGACCGAGATCGACCAGGCGAGGATCGTCAAGAACAAGTAGCACCACCCGGTATGCCGTCCTGACCGGTCCCCCCGCGCGTGACGCGGGTGCCCGCCGGACGGCATACCGGAACGGCTGTCGCCGACCGAACGCCCACACCCCACACCGACCAAGAGAGGCGGAGCGCATGGGAGCGCAGATGCGGATCTACCGCCAGCGCATCAAGTCCGTCAACTCCATCAAGAAGATCACGAACGCGATGGAGCTGATCGCGGCAGCGCGCGTCATCAAGGCCCGGCAGCGGGCCACCGAGGCGATGCCGTACACCACCGCGCTGACCCGGGCCGTGAGCGCGGTCGCGTCGAACACCAACGAGGACCACCCGCTGACGACCTCGATCACCGACGCCAAGCGCGCCGGCGTCGTGATCATCACGGCCGACCGCGGTCTCGCCGGTGCCTACTCGGTGGCCGCCCTCAAGCGCGCCGCCGAGCTCGTCGCCCTCCTCGAGAGCGAGGGCAAGGAGGTCGTGCCCTACCTCGTCGGTCGCAAGGCCGTCAGCTACTACAAGTTCCGCAAGCGCGAGTACGCGCAGGAGTGGACCGGCTTCACCGACGCCCCGACGTTCGAGAACGCCAAGGAGATCGCCGACCGGATCACGGCCGACTTCCTCAAGGAGTACGCCGAGGGCGGCATGGACGAGATCCACCTCGTCTACACCCGCTTCCGCTCGATGGTGCGCCAGGACCCGCACGTGCTGCGCCTGCTGCCCCTCGAGGTCGTCGACAAGGACGTCGACGGCGACAGCGACCGAGGTCTCGACTTCACGGTCCAGCACTACGACGAGGGCCAGCTCGCCCCGGAGTACGACTTCGAGCCGAGCGCCTCGGAGGTGCTCGACCGGCTGCTGCCGAAGTACGTGCGCAACCGCATCTACACGGCGCTGCTCAGCTCGTCGGCCTCGGAGCTCGCTGCCCGCCAGCGCGCGATGAAGTCGGCCACCGACAACGCGACGGAGCTGATCAAGACCTACCAGCGCCTCGCCAACCAGGCCCGCCAGGCCGGTATCACCCAAGAGATCAGCGAAATCGTGGGCGGCGCCAACGCCCTCGCGGACGCCAAGAAGTAACGCCCACAGGTAAGGAAGCAGACCACTATGACTGCAACTGTCAGCGACACCACGTGGACGGCACCGCCCGCGGGCGGCGTCGGACGCATCTCCCGCATCATCGGCCCGGTCGTCGACGTCGAGTTCCCCGCCGACGCGATGCCCGAGCAGTACAACCTGCTCACGACCGAGGTCACCCTGGCGGGTGAGACGAAGAACATCAACCTCGAGGTCGCCCAGCACATCGGCGACAGCATGGTCCGCGCGATCTCGCTGCAGCCGACCGACGGTCTCGTGCGCGGCTCGGGCGTGCAGGACACCGGCGGCCCGATCACGGTCCCGGTGGGCGACGTGACGCTCGGCCACGTGTTCAACACGACCGGCGAGTGCATGAACCTCGCCGAGGGTGAGACGCTCGAGATCAACGAGCGGTGGGGCATCCACCGCAAGGCTCCCGCCTTCGACCAGCTCGAGTCGAAGACGACGATGTTCGAGACCGGCATCAAGGTCATCGACCTGCTGACCCCCTACGTCCAGGGTGGCAAGATCGGCCTCTTCGGTGGTGCCGGCGTCGGCAAGACGGTGCTCATCCAGGAGATGATCGCCCGTGTCGCCCGCGACCACGGTGGTGTGTCGGTGTTCGCCGGCGTCGGCGAGCGCACCCGCGAGGGCAACGACCTCATGGTCGAGATGGAGGAGGCCGGCGTCCTCGGCCAGACCGCGCTGGTCTTCGGCCAGATGGACGAGCCGCCGGGCACGCGACTGCGCGTCGCCCTGTCGGCCCTGACCATGGCGGAGTACTTCCGCGACGTGCAGAAGCAGGACGTCCTGCTCTTCATCGACAACATCTTCCGTTTCACGCAGGCGGGCTCGGAGGTCTCGACCCTCCTCGGCCGTATGCCGTCCGCCGTGGGCTACCAGCCCACGCTCGCCGACGAGATGGGCGTGCTCCAGGAGCGCATCACCTCGACGCGCGGTCACTCGATCACCTCGATGCAGGCGATCTACGTGCCGGCTGACGACTACACCGACCCGGCCCCGGCCACGACGTTCGCGCACCTCGACGCGACGACGGAGCTCTCCCGTGACATCGCGTCGATGGGTATCTACCCCGCCGTCGACCCGCTGACCTCGACCTCGCGAATCCTCGACCCGCGCTACATCTCGGCCGACCACTACAACACGGCCGTGCGCATCAAGTCGATCCTCCAGCGCAACAAGGAGCTGCAGGACATCATCGCGATCCTCGGTATCGACGAGCTCTCCGAAGAGGACAAGATCCTCGTCAACCGCGCCCGCCGCATCCAGCGCTTCCTGTCGCAGAACACCTACGTCGCGAAGCAGTTCACCGGCATCGAGGGCTCGACCGTGTCGCTCGCCGACTCGATCGAGGGCTTCACGAAGATCGCCGACGGCGAGTACGACCACGTCGCCGAGCAGGCCTTCTTCATGTGTGGTGGCCTCGACGACGTCGAGCGTCAGTGGTCGGAGATCCAGAAGAACCTCTGAGCACCCTTCGACCGGAGTGACCGGTAGAACCCGACGACGGGGAGGCGCCTTGACGGCCCTCCCCGTTCGTCGTCTCGCCATCCCGATCCTGATCGTCGTCGGGGCCGTCGCGCTCGGCCTGCGGGCGCGGCTCGGGCTCGACCTCGGCGACGGCACCCACGCCGTCGAGCTGTCGATGCGGCTCGCCCGCGGCGACCAGCCCTTCCGTGACGAGATGAACCTCCAGGTGCTCGGCGCCTGGCCGGCCGTGCCGTTCGTCTGGGTGTGGCTGCACACCGTGGGCATCGACGGCATCGTCCTCGCCTCCCGGGTCTACTTCGTCGTGCTCGCCCTCGGCGTGGCGGCTGTGGCCTGGCGGGCGGTCGCCGGCGCGCTCGGGCAGGTCACTGCCGGGGTGGCGGCCGTCGCCGCGGTCGTGCCGACGGCCTACAACCTGCAGCTCGTCGGCTACAACACGACCCCTGCGCTGCTCTACCTCGTCGCTGCGAGCAGCGCCGTCGGGGCCATGGTCAGACGATCAGCTGCGTCGTCGTCGGCCCGCTGGGCGGTGGTGTGGGCGGTGGTGGGGGGAGCTGCCGCGGCGCTGGGGGCCGTGAGCCACCCCGTCACGGCGCCGGCCGGCATCGTCCTGCTGCTCGCGAGCGTGCTGTGGGCCCGTGGCCGGGTGCGCCTGGCCCTCGCCGGTGGCGCCGCCGGTGCCGCCGCCGTGGTCGCTGCCCTGGCGATCGTCCTCTGGGGCGTCGGGCACGTGCGCGAGACGCTCGCCTTCACGGCCGACTACCGGGGCGAGCAGGTCGACCGGGCCGGCCGCGTCGCCGGGTGGCTGGCCTACGTCGGCGGCGAGCTCGCCCAGCCCACAGTTCTCGTCACCCTGGCGCTCGGCGTCGCCGCAGCCGTTGCGCTCGCCTGTCGCAACGCCCTCGCCGGGCCGCTGCTGTTCGGCGCGGTGGTCCTGGCCGCGGGCGCGGGACTCACCCGGGGCGCGAGCTCCGCCACCTTCAGCGTGAGCGCGTGGCTCAGCCCCGTGATGGCGCTCGTGCTCTCGCTCGTCCTGCTGCCGGCGGCCATCGTGGCAGCGACCCTCCTGCGCGGAGCAGCTGTGCGTCTGCTGACGATCGGCGTGATCCCGAGTGCGGTCGGAGTGCTGTGCGTCGCAGCCTTCACCGCGTCGTCGCCCACGTGGGGCGCCGTGGGGTCCTGCCTCGCCCCGGCCGTCTTCGCCGCGCTCGCGTGCGCCCTCTGCGGCGTGGTGCGTCTCGGTGTGCCGGACGGCGCTGCGTCCAGCGAGGGCAGGGCCCGGGTCGCACCGTGGTCGGCCGCTGCCGTCGGCTCCGCAGTCCTGCTCGCGCTCTTCGCCTCGCACCTGGCGACGAGCTTCCGTGACGGCCCGCTCGGGCGGCTCGACGCCGCAGCCCCGACGGGGGCGTATGCCGGCCTGCTGACGACCGCTCGTCGCGCTGACGACGTCGCGGCCGCCCAGGCCGCTCTGAAGTCCTGCGCCACCCCGGGGTCGAGCGTGCTCGCGATCGGCTACCCGGCGGCATACCTCATGGGTGACGTCCGGTTCGACACCCCGGTCACGTGGCTCGCCGACTTCGGGCCGAGCACCTCGCACCTCGTCCGGTGGTTCGAGCAGCGGCAGGCCGTCCCCGACTGCGTCGTGCGGCCGGCGCGCTGGTGGCAGGGGAGTGAGGGCGCGACCGATCCGCACGCCGACCCGCTACGTGCCTGGGTCGAGGCGCGCTACGGCCCCGTGGCCACGACACCGACGCTGGTCGTCCTGCGCAGGAGCGCCGGATGACGAGCAGACTGGGAGACGTGTGGGGTCGGTCACAGGGGTTCGCGCGGGGGTCCGTGCGGGCATGGTCGCTCCCGAGCGGGTGTTGACCCAGTGACGGCCCAGAGCCAACCCGGAGACAACCCGGAGACAACCCGGTGACGACCGCACCACCGACGACGATGTCGAGCATGACCGACCATGAACGACAAGCACCAAGGAGCCCCACGTGAGCACGTCCACCCAGCAGCCCCGACACCGGGTGGTGGTCATCGGTTCCGGTTTCGGCGGGCTCTTCAGCACCCAGCGGCTGAAGCGCGCCGACGTCGACGTGACCATCATCGCCCGCACGACCCACCACCTCTTCCAGCCGCTGCTCTACCAGGTGGCGACCGGCATCCTCTCCGAGGGTGAGATCGCTCCCTCGACGCGAGAGGTGCTGCGCCGCCAGGACAACGCCACCGTCCTCCTCGGCGAGGTCACCGACATCGACCTCGAGGCTCGCACTGTCACCCACTCGACCGTGGGCCGCGAGAGCGTCACGCCCTACGACACGTTGATCGTCGCGGCCGGCGCGGGCCAGTCGTACTTCGGCAACGACGAGTTCTCACGGCACGCTCCCGGCATGAAGTCGATCGATGACGCCCTCGAGCTGCGCGGCCGCATCTTCGGGTCCTTCGAGCTCGCGGAGCTCGCCTCGACCCCGGCGGAGATCGACCGGCTCATGACCTTCGTCGTCGTGGGCGCCGGGCCGACCGGTGTCGAGATGGCCGGGCAGATCTCCGAGCTCGCCCGGCGCACCCTCAAGCGCGACTTCCGCCGGATCGACCCGACGAAGGCTCGCGTCATCCTGCTCGACGCGGCTCCGGCCGTGCTCGGCTCGTTCGGCGAGAAGCTCGGCGACCGCGCCGTGAGCCGGCTCACCGACATGGGGGTCGAGGTGCGCCTCGGCGCCAAGGTGGTCGACGTCGACTCGACCGGCATCGAGGTCGAGCACCCCGACGGCAGGCGCGAGCGCATCGAGTCGGTCTGCAAGGTGTGGGCGGCCGGCGTCAGCGCATCACCGCTCGGCCGGATGCTCGCTGAGCAGACCGGGGCCGAGGTCGACCGTGCCGGGCGCATCCAGGTGCAGGACGACCTCACCCTGCCGGGCCACCCCGAGGTCTTCGTCGTCGGCGACATGATGGCGCTCGAGGGACTGCCGGGTGTGGCGCAGGTCGCGATCCAGGGTGGCCGCTACGCCGCCGACCAGATCGTGCGCAGGCTGAAGGGTCAGGAGCCGAAGGGGCCGTTCGAGTACTTCGACAAGGGCTCGATGGCGACGATCTCGCGTTTCTCGGCCGTCGCGTCGGTCGGCAAGGCCCAGTTCAGCGGGTTCTTCGCGTGGATCCTCTGGCTCGCCGTGCACCTCGTCTACATCATCGGCTTCAAGCACCGCATCACGACGCTCCTGCACTGGATCGTCACCTTCATCGGTCGCGGCCGGTCGGAGCGGGTGGTCACCGAGCAGCAGGTCTTCGCCCGGCAGGCGATCTCCGACCTCGGCGAGGAGTTCGCCCCCCAGCTGCCCCGGCTCGCCAAGGACCGACCGCACGAGTCGGCCCATCCGGCGCACGACAAGCCCCTCGATCCCGCCCAGCAGGTCCAGGCGCCGCAGGGGCGGCAGCCCGAGCCGCAGGCGCGGCAGCCCGAGCCGGAGACGCGGCAGCCCGAGCCGGAGGCGCGGCAGCCCGAGCCCCAGGTCCAGGGGGAGCGAGGGGCCTGACGGCCACCGGACGGCATACCGCCGCGGGTCGGTTCCTCAGCGGACAGCACGGAGGGCAGGACGCAGGCGTCCTGCCCTCCGGTCGTGCCGTGTGCGGGTCAGGCGACGACGCGCTCGACGGCCGTGCCCAGCCGGGGGAGGGCCGCGACGACGTGCTCCTTGGCCTTGCCCCGCAGGGAGCCGTAGACCTTGGCGGCAGCGCCGTGCGAGGTGTTCGCCGCCTTGGCGTCGGTGACGGCGAGCAGCGCGTCGGCCGCTGCCTCGGGCTGGCTCGCGAGGTGGGCGCCGAAGGGCTGCTCGCCCTTCGTCGCCCAGAACGGGTCGAGGGCCGAGGCGAACTGCGGCAGGAGGCGGTCGGTCGCGCTCGCGACGAAGTCGCCGCCGAGCCGCTTGGCGGCCGCATAGCCCGCCTTGACGGCCGCTCCGCCGAGGCCGGACTTGTCGGCGACCTCGGCGTCGATGACCTCGGTCAGGGCCGCGACGGCCGCTGGGCGACGGGTCGGCTCGAGGAGGGCGTCGGACACGGTGGTGCTCACAGGGGTGCTCCTTGGAAGTGATGTGGAGGGTGTCGGAAGGTGCTCGACCGCCGGCATGGACGGCGAGTACGGAGCATCCTCGCAGAGGCACTAAACTGCCAAGAACACCCCCACGAACCGGAGGACTACGTGAGTTCGCTCAAGGTTGAGATGGTCGCCGCCGACCGCAAGGTCTGGGAGGGAGAGGCGCGCTTCGTCCGTGCCCGCTCCATCTCCGGCGAGCTCGGCATCCTGCCCGGCCACACGCCCCTGCTCGGCATTCTCGTCGAGGGCGACGTGAGCATCGAGTCGGTCGACGGCCAGCGCCGGACGGTCACCGTCGACGGCGGGTTCCTCTCGGTGGACTCCGACGTGGTGACGATCGTCGCGGAGCACGTCGACGCCTCATCGCTGCAGGTCACGGGCAACTGAGGCCCGCGCGTGCCGTCCGCTCTCGTCTCCACCGAGATCGTGATCGGCACGCTCATCCTGGTCGCGGCGGTCGTGCTCGCCACGACCTACCTGCGCCGCCGCTACATCGCCGGCGGCCTGCCGCTGACGCTCTGCGCGATGCGCCCGGCCGGCACCGACCGCTGGCGCCTCGGGCTCATCAGGTTCGGCGACAACGCCCTCGAGTGGTTCACGCTCGGGGGCGTCTCCCTGCGCCCGCGCCACCGCTGGCTGCGTCAGCGGCTCCTCCTCGACGCCCCGGTGCCGCTCGTCGGGTCCGAGGCCATCCCGCTGCTGCCGGAGGCCTCCAGGGTGCCGTGCACCGACGGTGACGACGACTTCGAGCTCGCCCTGCAGGGGCCTGACTACACCGCGCTGCGGTCGTGGCAGGAGGCCGCACCCCCCGGCTACAACGTCAACGTCGCCTGACCGCCCGTCCCGCACCGCGTCCCGACGTCCCCGGATCGAGCGACACACCGAGCAGTTGCCACGTCCGCCGGGCACACCGCGTGGAGCTGGCAACTGCTCGGTGTGTTTCGGGGCTGAGGGGTCGGCGCCCCTGAGCGGTCAGTGCTTGGCGCGCTTGGTCGGCTTCTCGACGCGTCCACCGCCGGGCTGCCACAGGATGTCGCCGCCGATCTGCTTGTTGGCGATCCGGGCGAGGATGAAGAGCAGGTCGGACAGGCGGTTGAGGTAGGTCGCGGTCAGCGGGTTGATGCCGCCGACCCCCTTCTCGCCCGCGGGCTCGGTGCCGTGGTGCTCGATCGCCGCCCAGGTCGCCCGCTCGGCGCGGCGCACGACCGTCGTAGCCACGTGCAGGTGGGCCGACCCGGCGGTGCCGCCGGGCAGGATGAAGGAACGCAGCTTCTCGACCTGCTCGAGGTAGTGGTCGCAGTCGTGCTCGAGGTCATCGATCCACGGCTGCTCGACGCGCAGCGGCGGGTAGTCGTAGCTCGTGCGCAGCGGGGTCGACAGGTCGGCCCCGACGTCGAAGAGCTCGTTCTGCACCCGTTGCAGCGTCGCGCGCACCTCGTCTGGCAGGTCGCCGCAGGCGAGGGCGACGCCGATGGCGGCGTTGGCCTCGTTGGTGTCGGCATAGGCGTGCAGCCGCAGGTCGTTCTTGCTCGTGCGCGAGAAGTCGCCGAGGCTGGTCGTGCCGTCGTCGCCGGTGCGCGTGTAGATCCTCGTCAGGTTGACCATGGGGTCACTCTCTCACCAGCCCTCGTCGGTAGGGTTGCCGGGTGAGAGAGCGCTTCCGTGTCGTGGGCGGGGCCCGGCTGTCGGGCGAGGTCGCCGTCGTCGGGGCGAAGAACAGCGCCCTCAAGCTCATGGCGGTGGCCCTGCTCGCCGCCGGTCGCACGACCCTGACGAACGTGCCTGCGATCGCCGACGTGGCGATCATGGCCGAGCTGCTCCGGCGGCTCGGGGTGACCGTCGACGACGACCCACTGACCGGCACCGTCGTGCTCGACGTGCCCGAGGAGCTCGGTCACCGCGCCGACTACGAGCTCGTGCGCGCCCTCCGTGCCTCGATCTCGGTCCTCGGCCCGCTCGTGGCCCGGGTGGGCCTCGCCGACGTCGCGGTGCCGGGCGGCGACGCCATCGGCTCCCGCGGCCTCGACCTGCACGCGGCCGGTCTCGAGGCGCTCGGGGCCACGGTCCACGTCACCCACGGCTACCTCGTCGCCGAGGCCCCGAACGGTCTGACCGGTGCCGACATCCGCCTCGACTTCCCGAGCGTGGGCGCGACCGAGAACGTCCTCACCGCCTCGGTGCTCGCCCGCGGCACGACGACGATCGACAACGTCGCCAAGGAGCCCGAGATCGTCGACATCGCCGAGATGCTCATCTCGATGGGCGCCCGCATCGAGGGCGCAGGCACGTCACACCTCGTGGTCCACGGCGTCGACCGGCTCCACCCCACCCGGCACTCCGTCGTGCCCGACCGCATCGCGGCCGGCACGTGGGCCTTCGCCGCCGCGACGACGCGCGGCGACGTCGAGGTCGTCGGCGGCGTGGCAGACCACCTCCGCACGCCGCTCGCCGCCCTCGAGGCGGCCGGCTGTCGCGTCGAGGTCACCGACCGCGGCTTCCGCGTGGCCGCGGACCGGCGCCCGCTCGCCTTCGACGTCGCGACGCTGCCCTACCCCGGCTTCCCGACGGACCTGCAGCCCTTCGCCCTCACCTACAACGTCGTCGCCGACGGATCGGCGATGGTCACGGAGAATCTCTTCGAGGCCCGCTTCCGCACCGTCCAGGAGCTCGCGCGCCTCGGCGCCGACGCGCAGATCGACGGCCACCACGTCATGACGCACGGGGTGCCGCTGCTCTCCGGTGCGCCCGTGGAGAGCAGCGACATCCGCTCCGGAGCGGCCCTCGTCATCGCAGGGCTCGTCGCCGACGGCGAGACGCTCGTCAGCGGCGTCCACCACGTCGACCGCGGCTACCCCCGCTTCGAGGAGGCCATGCGGGCCCTCGGCGCCGACGTCACGCGGGAGCCCGACGACACGTGGTTCGAGTGACGGGACCACCGTCCGAGCGACCCCTCCCCACCCCCGTCCGACCCCCCGGCCCGAGCGTCCGTATGCCGTCCGGCGGGGCCCCGGGGGACCCCATACGGCCTCGAACGGCCCTCCGGGGCACTTTCTGGAGAGAAGTTCGTATTTTCTTGACCGATTCTTGACTCCGAGGGGCAACGTTCCGCCGCGCTGAGGCGTCATCATGGGTGACGGCACAGCGTTTGAGAGGGGTCAACATGACGCTGCACACCCACTGCAGGGGTCCGATTCGGGTGCTCGACGCGCCCGACGGCCACGATGTCACCATCGAGGGGCGTCTCGACGTCCATTCCGTGCCCGACATCCGCGACGCGATCCACGCGGTCATCATCGCCGGGGACGGAGAGGTGCGCCTGCACGTCGGGGCAGCCGAGATCGGCGACGCGACGGGCCTCGGGGTCATCGTCCACCTGCACCGCCGCGCTACCCGAGCGGGGCGCCGGCTCGTCATCGTCGACGCGAGCGACCGCACGACCCGCCTCCTGCGGGCCTGCCGGCTCGAGCGCATCATCGCCCCCCGCCACCCGGCGCCCGCTGCCGTCCATCCCGCGACGCTGACTGTGGCGCCTCTCACCGCCTGAGCACCTGCCCACCGCCGGTGGGCCGCACTACCGTCGAGCCATGTCTTCGACGGAGAGCACGCCGGTCACGCGCGTCCACGTGACGCCCGATCGTCCCTGGGTCATGCGGACGTATGCCGGCCACTCCAGCGCCGCTGCGAGCAACGCGCTCTACCGCCGCAACCTCGAGAAGGGCCAGACCGGCCTGTCGGTCGCCTTCGACCTGCCGACCCAGACCGGCTACGACCCCGACCACCCGCTGGCCCGGGGCGAGGTCGGCAAGGTCGGCGTGCCGATCAGCCACATCGGCGACATGGAGGCGCTCTTCGCCGACATCCCGCTGCGCGAGATGAACACCTCGATGACGATCAACGCGACGGCGATGTGGCTGCTCGCGCTCTACCAGGTCGCCGCCGAGCGCCAGGCGGTCGCCGCGGGCGAGGACCCGGCCGAGTGGGTGCACGCCCTGGCCGGGACGACGCAGAACGACATCATCAAGGAGTACCTCTCGCGCGGGACCTACGTCTTCCCGCCGGCGCCCTCGCTGCGGCTCATCACCGACATGGTGGCCTACACGGTGCGCGAGATCCCGAAGTGGAACCCCATCAACATCTGCAGCTACCACCTCCAGGAGGCCGGGGCCACGCCCGTGCAGGAGATCGCCTACGCGATGTCGACGGCCGTCGCCGTCCTCGACGCGGTGCGCGACTCCGGGCAGGTGCCCCCGGAGGAGTTCGCCAGCGTCGTCGCGCGCATCTCCTTCTTCGTCAACGCCGGCGTGCGCTTCGTCGAGGAGATGTGCAAGATGCGCGCCTTCGTGCAGCTCTGGGACGAGCTGACGCGCGACCGCTACGGCGTGACGGACGACAAGGCACGACGCTTCCGCTACGGCGTGCAGGTCAACAGTCTCGGTCTCACCGAGGCGCAGCCCGAGAACAACGTCCAGCGCATCGTGCTCGAGATGCTCGCGGTGACGCTCTCCAAGGACGCACGGGCCCGAGCGATCCAGCTGCCGGCGTGGAACGAGGCGCTGGGCCTGCCCCGGCCGTGGGACCAGCAGTGGAGCCTGCGCCTCCAGCAGGTGCTCGCCTACGAGTCCGACCTGCTCGAGTACGACGACCTCTTCACCGGCTCCGTCGTCGTCGAGCGCAAGGTCGCCGAGCTCGTCGAGGGCGCCCGCGCCGAGATGGCGCGCATCGAGCAGATGGGCGGGGCCGTCGCGGCCGTCGAGTCGGGCTACATGAAGTCGGCCCTCGTGGCCTCCCACGCCGAGCGGCGCCGGCGCATCGAGTCGGGCGAGGCGGTCATCGTCGGCCTCAACCGATTCGAGACGACCGAGCCCAACCCGCTGACCGCCGACCTCGAGACGGCGATCCAGACCGTCGACCCCGGCGTCGAGCGCGCCGCGGCCGACGCCGTGCGCGCCTGGCGCGAGCGTCGAGACGCCGACCCGGAGCGGCGGGCTCGGGCCGAGGCGGCCCTCGCGCGGCTGCGGGCCGATGCGGCATCCGGCGCCAACCTCGTGGCCGCGTCCGTCGAGTGCGCCCGGGCCGAAGTGACGACGGGGGAGTGGACGGGTGCCCTGCGCGAGGAGTTCGGTGAGTACCGCGCGCCCACGGGCGTCTCGGGTTCGGTGGGCGTCAGCTCCTCGGAGCCCGGTGACGCGCTCGGGCGGGTGCGTGACCTCGTGGCCCGCACCGGGGAGGAGCTCGGCGAGAAGCTGCGCATCCTCGTCGGCAAGCCCGGTCTCGACGGTCACAGCAACGGCGCCGAGCAGGTGGCCGTTCGGGCGCGCGACGCCGGCTTTGAGGTCGTCTACCAGGGCATCCGCCTGACGCCGGAGCAGATCGTCGCCGCCGCGGTGGCCGAGGACGTTCACCTCGTCGGGCTGTCGATCCTCAGCGGCTCGCACATGGAGCTCGTGCCCGAGGTGCTCCGGGGTCTGCGCGAGGCCGGTGCGGGCGACGTGCCCGTCATCGTCGGCGGCATCATCCCCGAGAGCGACGCTGCGGCCCTGCGCGCCGCCGGGGTGGCCATGGTCTTCACCCCGAAGGACTTCGGGCTCAACGACATCATGGGCGAGCTCGTCGGTGTGATCCGTCGCTCACGGGGTCTCGCCGATCTCGAGGTCGCTCCGGCCTGACCCGGCGTACGGTGCAAGGGTGAGCGATCTGCAGTGCGCCGCCCGGATCATCGTCGTCAACCCGCCCGGCCTCGGTGACATCCCCTGGCTCGCCTCGTCGTTGGGCCGCGAGAAGGTCACCGCCGTGTATGCCGCCGACGACGTCCCCGACACCGGTCCCGTCGAGTCGCTGGCGGACGACCTCGGGGTGCCGTCGCACCTCGGCCACGGCGACCTCGCCGACGGCACGAGCGGCCTCGAGGAGATCGTCGACCGGCACCGCGGCGAGACCGCGGTCGTCGTGCGCGGCGGCAGTGCTGTGCAGCCGCTGCTGATGCTCGTCGACGCCGACGGCCAGACGGTGTCGCCGCTCACCTGAGCTGTGGGGCACTGCGCCTGACGTCGCGCCCGAGGCAGTGCCCGACGTCTGCCCGGAGTAGGGCTAGAACAGGCGCGACTCGGCGTCGTCGATGCCCTTGAGGGCGTCGTAGTCGAGCACGACGCAGCGGATGCCGCGGTCCTCGGCGAGGGTGCGGGCCTGCGGCTTGATCTGCTGCGCGGCGAAGACGCCCGTCACGGGGGCGAGGTGCGGGTCGCGGTTCATCAGCTCGAGGTAGCGGGTCAGCTGCTCGACGCCGTCGATCTCGCCGCGGCGCTTGATCTCGACGGCGACGCTCGTGCCGCTCGAGTCCTTGGCGAGGATGTCGACCGGCCCGATGGCGGTCATGTACTCCCGCCGCACGAGCGACCAGCCGTGCCCGAGGGTGTGGATGTGCTCGGCGAGCAGGCGCTGCAGGTGCGCTTCGACCCCGTCCTTGACGAGGCCCGGGTCGACGCCGAGCTCGTGCGCCGAGTCGTGGAGGACCTCGTGGAGGTGCACCGTGAGGCGGTCCTCGCTCTTGGCGTGCTGGACCCGCCACACCGCGACGACACCCTCGGCGGCCTGGGTCTCATCGGGCTCGAGCTCGGCCATCGTGCAGGGCGGCGACATCCAGTTGAGCGGCTTGTAGGAGCCGCCGTCGCTGTGCACGAGCACCGAGCCGTCGGCCTTGACGACGAGCAGCCGCGTCGCGAGGGGCAGGTGGGCGGTGAGGCGGCCGTCGTAGTCGACGCTGCAGCGGGCAATGACGAGACGCACGGCGACCACCCTAGATCACCCTGCGGCATACCCGGCATGGCCCGGCACCCCGGAGGCCGGGTGCGGAGGAGGAGGGGCCGGGGGTGGGGAGCGTCACGCACCCAACGGGTGTGAGCGGCCTACGGGCTCTGGGAGACTCCAACGCATGGCTCGTGATTTCACCAAGGTCGGCGTGATCGGACTCGGCACCATGGGTGCCGGCATCGTGGAGGTCTTCGCCCGCAACGGCATCGACGTCGTGGCGGTCGAGGTGACCGACGCCGCGGTCGAGAAGGGACGCGGCGTCCTCCAGCACTCGACCGACCGGGCCGTCTCCCGCGGAAAGCTGAGCGAGCAGGACCAGGCAGCGCTGCACGCGCGGGTGCAGTTCACGAGCGACATGGCCGACCTCAAGGAGTGCCAGCTCGTCGTCGAGGCGGTGCCCGAGCACCTCGATCTCAAGAAGGAGATCTTCGCGCGGCTCGACACCATCGTCTCCGACGACGCGATCCTCGCGACGAACACGAGCTCGCTGCCGGTCACCGAGATCGCCGTTGCGACGATCAACCCCAAGCGGGTCGTCGGCATGCACTTCTTCAACCCGGCGCCGGTGCTGCAGTTCGTCGAGGTCATCAAGACCGTCATCACGAGCGACGAGATCTTCGAGGAGGTCAAGGCGCTCGCCGAGCGGCTCGGCAAGAAGCCGGTCATCGTCGGCGACAAGGCCGGCTTCATCGCCAACGCCCTGCTCTTCGGCTACCTCAACCACGCCGTGTCGATGTTCGAGAGCAAGTACGCGACGCGCGAGGACATCGACGCCGCGATGAAGCTCGGCTGCGGCTACCCGATGGGCCCGCTCGCCCTCATGGACCTCATCGGCCTCGACACGGCTTACGAGATCCTCGACACGATGTACAAGCAGGGCCGCGACCGCCTGCACGCGCCGACCCCGATCATCAAGCAGATGGTCAGCGCGGGACTCAAGGGCCGCAAGACCGGCCGCGGCTTCTACACGTATGCCGCCCCCGGCAGCTCGCAGGTCGTCGACGACGCGCTGACGCCCCGGCCCGCGGCGGACGGCGGCACGGCGACCCGCCCGATCCACACCGTCGGGGTCATCGGCTCCGGCACGATGGCCACCGGCATGGTCGAGGTCTTCGCCAAGGCCGGCCTCGACGTCGTCTTCGTCGCGCGGAGCGAGGCCAAGGTCGACGCGGTGCGCGCCGGCGTCGAGAAGAGCCTCGAGAAGGCGATCGCGCGCGGCAAGGCCAGCGAGGAGCAGCGCGACGCGGCCCTCGCCCACCTGCGCGGGACGACGAGCCTCGAGGACCTCGCCGAGGTCGACCTCGTCGTCGAGGCCGTCGTCGAGGACCTCGACGTCAAGCGCGAGCTCTTCGGCCGGCTCGACACGATCTGCCGCCCCGGCGCGATCCTCGCGACGACGACGAGCTCGCTGCCCGTCGTCGAGTGCGCAGCAGCCACCTCGCGGCCCGAGGACGTCATCGGCATGCACTTCTTCAACCCGGCGCAGGTCATGCGCCTCGTCGAGGTCGTCCACACCGTCTCGACGGCCGACGACGTGACCGCGACCGTGCAGCAGCTGTGCACCACGATCGGCAAGCACCCCGTGACGTGCGGCGACCGCGCCGGCTTCATCGTCAACGCACTGCTCTTCCCGTACCTCAACGACGCCGTGAAGATGCTCGAGGCCAACTACTCGACGGCCGACGACATCGACACGGCGATGAAGACCGGCTGTGGCCTGCCGATGGGCCCCTTCGAGCTGCTCGACGTCGTGGGTCTCGACGTGTCGCTCGCCATCGAGCGCGAGCTCTACCTCGAGTTCCGCGAGCGCGGCTACGCCCCGGCCCCGCTGCTCGAGCACCTCGTCACGGCGGGCTACCTCGGCCGCAAGACCGGCCGCGGCTTCCGCACCTACCCCTGAGGCGGCATACGCCCGCGGTGACCGACAATGGGCTCATGCCGTCACGCCGTCGACCCAGCAAGCACGCCCGCGAGCACGTGCCGCTCGACGTGACGCGCATCCAGGGCGGCGCCACGCGCGAGGAGTCGTATGCCGGTGGGCGCTGGACCGTGCGCTCCGTGACCGGGGCGTCGGCGACGCGGCCCTACCTGTGCCCCGGGTGCCAGCAGGACATCCCACCCGGGCTGCCGCACGTCGTCGCCTGGCCCGCCGACGGCGTCGGGGGAGTGGGCGACCGGCGGCACTGGCACACCGGGTGCTGGCAGCGGCGTGACGCGCGGCCACCGGGCAACGCCTACCGCTGAGCGGGGTGGGACCCCGAGGGTCGGTCGGGGTGGCCTGCGTCGTTGCTCTTGCGTGGTTGCGCCGGCGTGGTGGCGGCGTCGTGCGTCAGGCGTCGAGGACGGGCGCGAGCTCGCGGGCGACGAGCCGCAGGGGAGCGGTGTCGCGCCCGGCGCGGGAGAGCAGGATGGCCCCTTCGAGGGCGCAGAGCATGAGGGTCGAGAGCGACTCGGCCCGACGGCGCGGGCGGCCCATGGCGACGAGGGCGTCGGTGATGGGCCGCCGCCAGGTCTCGAGAGCTGTCTCTGCGGCGTGCCGCACCGTCTCGTTCGTGTCCGCACAGTCGACGACGGCGGCTGCCACCGGGCAGCCCCGAGCGAACTCACGCGCCTCGAGGTCGGCCGCCCAGTCGCCGACCACTGCCTTGAAGAGGCGGCTCGGCGTCGGGCGCCGCATCCGTGAGACGTGCTCCTCGACCCGCGCCGCCGCCCAGGTGCCGGACCAGTCAAGGGCCTCGGCGACGAGCTGGTCCTTGCCGCCCGGGAAATAGTGCTGCAGCGAGCCCCGTGGGGCGTCCGCATCGACGACGACCTGGCGCAGGCCGGTCCCGCCGACGCCCGCACGCCGCAGGTGCTGGGCAGCCGCGTAGACCATGCGCTCCCGAGGAGCGCGGGTGTCCGCCGACATGTGACCTCCGATTCTCGAGCTGCTCCGACTATGACAGCTGTCATAGTCGGATGGCTAGTATGACGAGTGTCATAGTCGAGGTGGGAGGTCGCTGTGGAGATCAGAGTGGGTTTCATCGGGTTGGGAATCATGGGTCGGCCCATGGCCGCCAACCTCGTCCGGGCGGGAGTGCCTCTACGCGTGTGGAACCGGTCGCCGGCCGGCGCGGCAGCATTGTCGGCGCTCGGGGCCGCGGTCGAGGACTCCCCGGACGCCGTCTTCGCCGCCAGTGACGTCGTGCTGCTCATGCTTGCCGACGAGCGCGCGGTCGACGACGTGCTGCACCGGGGCACCGACGCCTTTGCGGCGATGGTTGCCGGGCGCACGGTCGTGCACCTCGGCACGACCTCGCCCGAGTTCTCCATCGGGCTCGGGCGAGATGTCGAGGCTGCTGGAGGTGACTACGTCGAGGCCCCCGTCTCGGGCTCCCGCCTCCCGGCCGAGCGCGGCGAGCTCGTCGCCCTCGTGGCCGGACGCGACGCGGCCGTGAACGGCGTCGTCCCGCTCCTCGCGCCGATGTGCCGCGAGGTCGTGCGCTGCGGCTCCGTGCCGGCCGGCACGGGCACCAAGCTCGCGGTCAACCTCTATCTCTGCACCATGGTCGCCGGGCTCGCCGAGGCCTTCCACCTCGCCGAGCGGCTCGACCTCGACCTCGAGGTCTTCAGGCGCGCCCTCGACTCCGGGCCCATGGCCAGTGCCGTCTCGACCGTGAAGCTGGCCAAGCTCGCGGCGCGCGACTTCGACGCCCAGGCCGCGGTGCGCGACGTGCACACCAACACCCGCCTCATCGCAGCGGCGGCGCGGTCCGTCGGTGCGCAGAGCCCCCTGCTCGATGCGTCGCGAGAGCTCTTCCGCGAGACCGAGGAGGCGGGCCTCGGAGCACTCGACATGGCTGCGGTCGTCACCGCGCTCGAGACGAGGGCGGGCCCACCGTGATGGTGGGCCCGCCCTCGTCCGGTCGCAGTGCTGCCTACTGGTCGCTGAAGCGGGTGATCTTCGACAGGAGCGCTGCACGCTTGTCCGGATCGGTGACACCGAGCCCCGGCTCGGGCGAGAGCGTCAGCACGCCGACCTTGCCCTGGTGAGCGTTCTGGTGGACGTCGAGCGCCGCCTGCCCGACCTCCTCGAGCGTGTAGGTCTTGCTCAGCGTCGGCTGGATGAGCCCGCGGTTGATGAGCTCGTTGGCCTCCCAGGCCTCGCGGTAGTTGGCGAAGTGCGAGCTGACGATGCGCTTGAGGTTCATCCAGAGGTAGCGGTTGTCGTACTCGTGCATGTAGCCCGAGGTCGAGGCGCACGTGACGATGGTGCCGCCCTTGCGCGCGACGTAGACGCTCGCGCCGAAGGTCTCGCGGCCCGGGTGCTCGAAGACGATGTCGACGTCGTAGCCACCGGTCAGCTCACGGATCTTCTTGCCGAGGCGTTGCCACTCCTTGGGGTTCTGGGCGGTGCCCTCGTCGTTCCAGAAGCGGTAGCCCTCGGCGTTGCGGTCGATGATGAGCTCGGCGCCCATGTCACGGCAGATCGCGGCCTTCTCGGGGGAGGAGACGACGCAGATCGGGGTCGCGCCGCCGGCGAGGGCCATCTGCGTCGCGTAGGAACCGAGGCCGCCCGAGGCGCCCCAGATGAGCACGCGGTCGCCGAGCTTCATCGCCGCGCCGTTCTTGGAGATGAGCTGCCGGTAGGCCGTCGAGTTGACGAGGCCGGGTGCGGCTGCCTCCTCCCACGTCAGGTGGGCGGGCTTGGGCATCAGCTGGTTCGCCTTGACGATGGCGAGCTCCGCGAGGCCGCCGAAGTTCGTCTCGAAGCCCCAGATGCGCTGCTGCGGGTCGAGCATCGTGTCGTTGTGGCCCTCGGCGTCCTCGAGCTCGACGGAGAGGCAGTGGGCGACGACCTCGGTGCCGGGCTTCCACTTGGTCACACCAGGTCCAGTGCGCAGGATGACGCCCGCGAGGTCCGAGCCGACGACGTGGTAGGGCAGGTCGTGCCGCTTGGCGAACTCCGACATGCGCCCGTAGCGCTCGAGGAAGCCGAACGTCGAGACCGGCTCGAAGATCGAGGTCCACACCGTGTTGTAGTTGATCGCGCTGGCCATGACGGCGACGAGCGCCTCGCCGGGCGCCAGCTCGGGCACGGGCACCTCGTCGATGTGGAGGGACTTGCGGGGGTCCTTGTCGCGGGTGGCGAGTCCCTCGAACATCGTGACCTCGTCCTTGTGGACGGTCGCCCCGCGGTAGGTCGCGGGGATCTCGATGTTCGCGTAGGTCTCCTGGGTGCGGTCGCCGGAGAGGATGGCGTCGCGGATGGCCTGCATGGTGAAGGTCCTTCGGTCGCAGCGTCATTGGTCGTCGAAGTGGTGCGTAATGCCCCGAACGTAGCGACGCTCTGTTGCCCCGGACCGCTTCTGAGACCCCCACCACACGGTGACCTGGGTCACCCGGCGGGCCTCGTGCCGGCGAACTCCTACCCGCCGGTATTCCGTGGGGTGGAGCCCAGCGCCGACCGACCGACCGCCACGAGCGCGTATGCCGTGGGGTGGCCGTGCGTGGGGCGCGCGCCCTCGGGCAGTCGTGGCGGTCCGTCGGCTCGCGGGCTACGGTCGGGCGGTGCGACCGAACCGGCTGGGCAGTGCGGCGTGGCTCGTGCAGCCGCTCTACGTCGCCGTCGAGCTCGTCGTGGCGGCTGCCGCGGCTGGCACGGTCGCCGCGTCGGCGGCCTACAGCCTGCGGGACGACACGATCAGCGCCCTGGGCCAGCTGACCTGCGCGCCGGGCCACTCCGGCTCGACGGTCCTCGTCTGCTCACCCGGTCACGCGGTGCTCAACGTCGCGTTCGTCGTCTTCGCGAGCCTCCGCGTGCTCGGCGCCCTGCTGCTGCACCCGTCCTTCGCTCCGGGGTGGGTGCGAGCCGCCGCGACGGGCCTCTGGGCACTGTCCGGGCTCTGCTCTGCCGCAGTCGGACTCGTCCCCGTCGACCAGCGGCCGGCACTGCACGCCCTCGTTGCCGCGCCGGTCTTCGTGCTCCAGCCGCTCGCGGTGCTCGCCACCGCTGCGGCGCTGCGGCGCACGGCCGGGGCCGTGCCCGGGTGGGTCGTCACGACCGGTGTCGCGGTCGGCGGGCTCACCGCGGCGGCCGCGGCAGCCTTCGGCCTCCGCCTGGGGCAGCAGACGTGGGTGGGAGGCCTCGAGCGACTGGCGCTGTGGCCGGCATACCTCTGGCTGGGTGCCCTAGGGGCGGTGCTGCTCGTTCGCCGGGCCCGCGTCAGTGGGAGGGGCTGACCGCGGGCTCGACGAGCTCGACGAGGACGCCGCCGGCGTCCTTGGGGTGGATGAAGTTGACCCGGCTGTCGCTCGTGCCGCGCTTCGGGGTCTCGTAGAGCAGGCGCAGGCCGCGCTCGCGCAGCGTGGTGCACACGGCGTCGATGTCGGCGACGCGGTAGGCCAGCTGCTGGATGCCGGGGCCGCTGCGGTCGAGGAACTTCGCGATCGTCGACTCGGGCGAGAGGGGGGCGAGGAGCTGGATGCACGAGCCGGAGTCGCCGACGGCCATCATCGCCTCGCGCACGCCCTGCTCCTCGTTGGTCTCCTCGTGGAGCATCGTCATGCCGTACTTCTCCTCGTAGAACGCGATGGCTGCGTCGAGGTCGGGCACGGCGATGCCGACGTGGTCGATGTGGGTGAAGAGGGATTCGCTCGTGCCGGTCATGGCCCCAGCCTAGGAGCGCAGGCCCGGCCGAGGCAGTCCATCGCCATGTGGCAAGGACCACGCGCCGTACTTATCACTTGCGCACACAAGTGATAATCTGATCCTGTGACCAGCCACGACTCGACCGGTCGCGGTCCTGTCTGGCCGGCGATCACCTCGGAGACGCTCCGCTGGGACCCGGCTCCCGGCCTCGAGGGCGTCACGCGTGCCGAGCGCTCCGCCGTGGGTCGCCCGTATGCCGCGGCGGTCGTCCCCGAGATCGCCCGGCTCAGCCCTGCGCCCCGACCCCACGTCGTGGCCCAGGCCGAGGAGGCGGTCGCCGAGGTGCGTGCGTTCGACGCCGAGACCGACGAGCCGGGGTCGGGAGCCTCCGGAGGGCCCCGGGCGCTCGATGCGATCCTGCTCCGCAGCGAGTCGGCGTCGTCGTCGCAGATCGAGCAGCTGACCGCCTCGGCCCGCGCCGTCGCCGAGGCCGAGCTCACCGGCACCGGGCGAGGCAACGCCGCCGTCGTCGCCGCCAACGTCGACGCCATGACCGCGGCGATCGCGCTCGCCGACCGGCTCGATGCTGAGGCGATCCTGCGGATGCAGGCGGCCCTGCTCGGTCGCGCATCGCCGCATCTCGTCGGCTGGCGGGAGGAGCCGGTGTGGATCGGCGCTCCAGCGAGCACCCCGGTCACCGCCGAGTTCGTGCCACCCCACCACACCCGCATCGAGGCGGCGATCGGCGACCTCGTCGCGTTCATGGCCCGCGACGACCTCCCCGTGCTCATCCAGGCGGCCGTTGCCCACGCCCAGTTCGAGACGATCCACCCGTTCGCCGACGGCAACGGACGCACGGGGCGGGCACTCGTCCACGCCCTGCTGCGCGCCAAGGGCGTGACCCGGCATGTCACGGTGCCGGTGTCGGGGGGACTGCTCCACGACCGCGCGGGCTACGTGGCCGCGCTCGACGCATACCGCCTGGGTGAGATCGAGCCCATCGTCACGGCCTTCGCCCTGGCCGGGCTGCGGGCCGTGGCGCACGGACGCACGATGCGTCGGCGCCTCGACGACGTCCGTGCGCAGTGGCGTGAGCGCGTGCGCGCCCGGTCCGACTCCGCGGTCTGGCGGCTGCTCGACGTCGTCGTGGCCCACCCGGTGCTCGACGCCGCCACGGCGGCCGCGGCGCTCGGCATCGCGGAGCCCAACGTGCACCGTCACCTGCGGGTGCTCACCGAGGCCGGGGTGCTCGTCGCGCGACTGCACTACCCCGAGCGGCGCACCCTGTGGCGCTCGCCTGACGTGCTGGGAGTGCTCGACGACTACGCCGCCGACGTGGGGCGCCGGTCCCGCTGACCCGCCGAGCCGCAGACTGCCGGCGGCGTGGCCGCTCCCGTATGCCGTGTGCGCTTGGTCATGCTGTGGGCGGGGCCGTCAGGAGGCGCTACTACAGTGTCACCGACATCCCCAATGACGTCGGAAGAGGCTGTTTCCATGAGTGCTGACCGTCCCACCTCCGTGATCGTCGCAGGAGCCAGGACCCCCATGGGGCGCCTGCTCGGCTCGCTCAAGGACTTCTCCGGAGCAGACCTCGGTGGCGTCGCCATCAAGGGTGCCCTCGAGAAGGCGGGCGTCGCTCCCGAGCAGGTCGACTACGTCATCATGGGCCAGGTGCTGCAAGCGGGTGCCGGCCAGATCCCGGCTCGCCAGGCCGCCCACGCCGCGGGCATCCCCATGACCGTGCCCGCCCTGACGATCAACAAGGTGTGCCTCTCGGGCATCAACGCGATCGCCATGGCCGACCAGCTCATCCGTGCCGGCGAGTTCGAGATCGTCGTGGCCGGAGGCCAGGAGTCGATGACCAACGCGCCGCACCTCATGACGAAGTCGCGTGAGGGCTACAAGTACGGCGACGTGACGATGCGCGACCACATGGCCTTCGACGGGCTCTGGGACGCCTTCACCGACCAGGCGATGGGGCTGCTCACCGAGCAGGCCAACACCGGCGAGCAGGCCTTCACCCGCGAGGAGCAGGACGAGTTCTCGGCGCGCAGCCACCAGCTCGCGGCCAAGGCGTGGAAGGACGGCCTCTTCGACGACGAGGTCGTCTCGGTGAGCATCCCGCAGCGCAAGGGCGACCCGGTCGAGTTCAAGACCGACGAGGGCATCCGCGCCGACACGACGACGGCCTCGCTGGGCGCGCTCCGGCCGGCCTTCAGCAAGGACGGCACGATCACGGCCGGCTCGGCCTCGCAGATCTCCGACGGCGCCGCGGCGGTCGTCGTCATGAGCAAGGCCAAGGCCGAGGAGCTCGGCCTCACCTGGCTCGCCGAGATCGGCGCCCACGGCGTCGTCGCCGGGCCCGACTCGACGCTCCAGCAGCAGCCCGCCCGGGCCATCGCCCGGGCCTGCGAGCGCGAGGGCATCAGCCCCGCCGACCTCGACCTCGTCGAGATCAACGAGGCCTTCGCGGCCGTCGGCCTCGCCTCGGCCAAGGAGCTCGGCATCGACCTCGACAAGGTCAACGTCAACGGCGGCGCCATCGCCCTCGGCCACCCCATCGGCATGTCGGGCGCTCGCATCGCCCTGCACCTCGCCCTCGAGCTCAAGCGGCGCGGTGGCGGGGTCGGCGCCGCAGCCCTCTGCGGTGGTGGCGGTCAGGGTGACGCCCTCATCGTCCGCGTGCCGGCCTCGGCCTGACCCTCGTCCGGCTGAGTTCGCTTGGTGCGCCGCGCAGTCGACGTCCCCGCCCTGGTCGAGTCGGCCCGGGCGGGGTCTCCGCGCGCCGTGGCGCGCCTCATCTCGCTCGTCGAGGACGGCCACCCGGCCCTGCGTGAGGTGATGGCTGCACTGGCCCCGCACAGCGGGTCGGCCTACGTCATCGGGATCACCGGCTCGCCGGGTGTCGGCAAGTCGACCTCGACGACAGCCCTCGTCGGGGCCTTCCGTGAGCGGGGCCTGCGCGTGGGGGTGCTCGCGGTCGACCCCAGCTCGCCCTTCTCGGGCGGCGCCCTCCTCGGCGACCGGGTGCGCATGCAGGACCATGCCCTCGACCCCGAGGTCTACATCCGCTCGATGGCCTCGCGCGGCCACCTCGGCGGCCTGTCGTGGACGACCCCCCAGGCGATCCGGGTGCTCGACGCCGCAGGATGCGACGTCGTGCTCGTCGAGACCGTGGGCGTCGGGCAGTCCGAGGTCGAGATCGCCGGCCTCGCCGACACCTCGATCGTGCTGCTCGCGCCCGGCATGGGTGACGGCATCCAGGCCGCCAAGGCGGGCATCCTCGAGATCGGCGACGTCTTCGTCGTCAACAAGGCCGACCGTGACGGCGCCGACGCGACGGTGCGCGACCTGCGCCACATGATCTCGCTCGGCGACCGCACGGAGCCGGGGCTGTGGCGGCCTCCGGTCGTCAAGACCGTGGCCTCCCAGAAGCTCGGCCTCGACGAGGTGATGGAGGCGCTCGACAAGCACCGCGCGTTCATCGAGGAGAACGGCGAGCTCGTCCGCCGGCGTGAGCGACGCGCTGCCGACGAGATCGAGTCGATCGCCTTGGCCGCCGTGCGTGCCCGCTTCGGTCACGTCGCGGGTCACGAGGGCCTCGGCGCGCTCGCGCGCCAGGTCGTCGCGGGTGAGATCGACCCGTATGCCGCGGCCGACCGGCTCGTCGACCGCCTCGAGGCCTGAGCCTCCCCGCCGACCCACGGCCAGCGGGTAAATGCGTTGTCGTGACCGGCGCCCTGGTGTCACCGTCGAGTCATGGACATCATCCCGCTCGACCGTGACGACGACGTCATGCTCAAGGAGGTCTTCGGGGTCGCCTGCCGCAGCGAGGCCGTCTCGCGCGTGCAACCGATCCAGCGCACCGAGGAGGAGTTCCTCAAGATGGTGCGCTTCGACTTCCCCGGCGAACGCGAGGAGGGGGCCGTCGCGATGGTCGACGGCTCGCCTGCGGGCTGGGCGCGCATCTTCTTCCCGGAGCGCGACAACCTCGACAAGTGCTGGACCCAGCTCGAGGTCGACCCGCAGTACCGGAGGCAGGGGCTCGGCTCGGCCCTCGTGACCTGGACGGAGGAGCGCGCCCGCGCTGCCAAGCGCGACATGCTCCTCACCGAGGTGTTCGTGCCCGTCGGCGCCCGCGAGTCGCACGCCGACCGTGAGTTCGCCCTCCGCCGGGGGTATGCCGTGTCGAGCGTCGAGATCGTCCGCTCGCTCTCCCTGCCGGTCGACCGCGATGTCGCGACCCGGCACCGGGAGCGGGCCCACGAGGCCATGGGCGACGCCTACGAGCTCAGCGTGCACGTCAATGGCGTGCCGCAGGAGCTGCGACAGGGCGTCTGCGACGCGTCGAACCGGCTCATCCTCGACGCCCCCACGGGCGACGTGGAGTTCGAGCCGGAGTCGATGACCGTCGAGGACTACCAGGTCATGCTCGACCAGCAGCGCGACGCGGGCCGCACCATCATCACGACGGTCGCCCTCCACCGCGAGACGGGGACGGTCGCCGCCTACACCGATCTCGTCATGCCGAGCGGGGACCCGCACATCGTCTTCCAGTGGGGCACCCTCGTGCTTCCCGAGCACCGCGGCCACCGCCTCGGCATGGCCGTGAAGATCGCCAACCTCGACGAGCTCGCCCGCCTGGCGCCAGAGCGTCGCACGGTGCAGACGATGAACGACGAGCAGAACCCTTGGATGGTCGACATCAACAAGGCGCTCGGCTTCGAGGTCATCGAGGAAGCCCTGACGATGAAGACGGCGTTCTGAGGCCTCGCCCTGCGGGCGCCTCGGGCGCTCGCCCACCGGGCCACGACGCGTCCGGGGCGGCCGAGCGACGAGGGACGGGGCGGCATACGGTGGGCTCATGCTGATCGCCTTCTCCGTCGCACCCACGGTCGCCGCCGATGACACGGGGTCGGTGAGCGACGCCGTGGCCCGTGCCATCCGTGTGGTGCGCGACTCCGGGCTGCCGCACCGCACCGACGCCATGTTCACGACGATCGAAGGGGAGTGGGACGAGTGCATGGCTGTCGTGAGGCAGTGCTGCGACGTCGTGGCCGAGAGCTCACCCCGTGTCGGGCTCGTGCTCAAGGCCGACATCCGGCCCGGTTTCACCGGAGAGCTCGATGCCAAGCTCGAGCGCCTCGAGGACGCCTTGGGCCGCCAGCAGGCTGACGGCGCCACCTGAGCGACGCCGGCCGGCTGGGCTGCCGAACGTGAGCGGTCTGACACGTGGCGGCGCTGAGCGCGGCATTACCTCCCGGTTCGTCCGTTCTGTCGCCGGTGTTTCGGAGCAGAGCCGGCCTCTGACGATTGGGGAAGGCGGGCCCGTCGTGCGTATCGTGGTTGGCGGTTCGCCCTCTGACGATGGCGGGCCGACCCCCTGTGTCACCACGAAAGGCCTTCTTCATGCCCCGCTCCGCGACCCGTCGACGCGCCCTTGCGGCCGCTCTGGCCTGTGCCGCGATGCTCAGCGCCTGCACCGGGAACGCCGACGACGGACCTGACGGCGGCGCTGCGACCGCGACTCCCGTCGTGGCCCCGTCGGCTGCCGACACCTCCGCCCAGTCCGCGGTGAGCGCTGCGGTGGCCGCGTCGACCGATGTCACGGCCGCGGGCGCCGCGGCTCGCGCCAAGGCCTTCACCGGCGCAGCACTCGTGTCGGCGAACGCCGCCGCGAAGATGCTGCCCGGCCGCACGGCGGGAGAGAAGGCCGACGCTGCTCTGTCGACCGAGGGCGTCAAGGTGCTCGCCGTCTCGCGTGCCGGTGACGCGCCGGCCCAGATCCTCGCCCAGACGACGCTGAAGAAGACCGGCGCGCCCGTGCTCGTCCTGCTGACTGCCCAGACCCCGGCCGGCCCCTACCAGGTTGCCGCGCTCACCCCGGTCCTGCCGAGCGCGAAGATCGACCCGTTCGACCCCACGGTCGACGGCTCGCCGGCCATCGGCGACGGCAAGGGCCTGGCCGCCGCGCCCGACGACGTCGTGGCCTCCTTCGCCGACTCCGTGCGCTTCCCCGGCCCGGTGACCTCCAAGCTCCTCTCGGTCGACCCGCTCACCGAGCAGCTGCGGCAGTCGGCGCGAGCCCAGTCGCAGGCGCTCAACAACCAGGGCACCTTCACCCAGAGCTGGACCCCCAAGGACGTCATCGGCGGGGTCCGCCTCAAGGACGGCAAGGGCGCCATCGTCTTCGCCCACCTCGAGCGCCACGACGCGATCGCGATGCGGACCCCGCAGAAGCTCACTCCCGACAAGGAGCTGACCCTGCTGACCGGCATCAAGCAGATCACGTCCGAGGCCAAGCTCACGTCTAACGAGATCATCGCGATCGTCATCCCGGCGAGCGGCCAGTCCCACGTGGTGGCTGCCTCGGACCAGATCGTCGCCGGCTCGGGTCGGTGAGGCAGGATTGACCTATGAGTCACCAGCCATTCACCGCAGCGGCGCTGCGCGGTGCCGTCGACCTGTCCTCGCTCAAGCGGCCGGCCCCGCCGGCTGGCCCCGCATCCAGCGCGGACGCCACCTCGACGGCCGGTGCGTCCGGCGTCGTCATCGAGGGTACTGACGCCTCGATCGGCGAGCTCGTCGGGCCCACGGTGCCCTATCCCGTCGTCATGGTGCTGTGGTCGCCCAGGCTCAAGGAGTCAGCGGACTTCGTGGCCACCTTCGGCGCCGTCGCGAGGCGGTATGCCGGCCGCTTCCAGCTCGTGACCGTCAACGTCGACGCCAACCCCGCCATCCTGCAGGCGTTCCAGGTGCAGGCGGTGCCGGTGAGCTTCGCGTTCCTCCAGGGCCAGCCGGTGCCGCTCTTCGAGGGCGTGCAGCCCGAGGCCCAGATCACCGGTGTCATCGACCAGGTGCTCGCGCTCGCCGCACAGCACGGGGTCACGGGCACCGTCGCCGGCGCCGATGCTGCTGGGGCCGCGCCGGAGGCTGCCGAGGAGCCGCCGCTGCCGCCGCTCCACCAGCAGGCCTTCGACGCGATCGAGGCCGGTGACCTCGACGCGGCGGCTGCCGCCTATCGCGAGGCGCTCGCGCAGAGCCCGGCCGACACCGACGCCAAGCTCGGTCTGGCGCAGGTCGGCCTCCTGCAGCGCACGGCCGGAGTCGACCTGCAGGCTGCCCGCGCGGCCGCGGCGGCCGATCCCGCCGACGTCGACGCGCAGATCGTCGTCGCCGACCTCGACCTGCTCGGTGGCCATGTCGAGGACGCCTTCGTGCGCCTCATCGACACCGTGCGGATCACGGCCGACGCCGACCGCAACAAGGCCCGCGAGCACCTCGTCGAGCTCTTCGAGGTCATCGGCACCGGGGACGAGCGCGTCGCCAAGGCCCGCAAGTCCCTCATGAGCGCCCTCTTCTGATCGAGAGAGCACTCCGTCGGCTTCCGTAGGCCGAACCCTGACAATCGAAAGAGCAGTTCGTCGCCGCCGAGCGGGCCCGCGCGGGCCCAGGAAGGGCGACGAACTGCTCTTTCGATTGCCGCTCGGGGGCGGCGCTGCGTGCGCGACGAACTGCCGTGCCCGACGAACTGCTCTTTCGAGTGGCGGGGCTCAGGGCTGGTCTGCAGTGACGACGAGGGCCTCGGGGAGGCGCGAGAGCACGTCGACCGCCACGTCGTCCACGGGGCCCGGCGCGCCGACCCAGAGGCCCCACCGGGGGGTCGTCGGGTCGACGCCCGAGCCGATGACGACGAGGTGCACGGGCTCGGGGGCGACGAGGTCGAGAAGGTCCTCGAGACGGTCACCCAGAGCGTCCTCGACGAGCACGGCGTCATAGCCCTCGAGCTGGTGCGTCTCGGCGACCGCGAGCGCCGCCGACCAGCGCAGCAGGCGGTCGCGCAGCTGCGCGGAGGAGGGCGCGCCCGTCCACGGCTCGAGCGGCCCCAGCCGGACCAGCCGCTCGAGCGCCTCCCCGTCGACCACGACCGCGCGGCCGAGCCGACGGGTCAGCGCCGTGGCGAGTGCCCGCCGCTGGTCCGGATCGGTCCCCGTGACGAGGAAGAGACGCCCGCGGTCCGAGTCAGGGGCGCCGTCGCTCATCCCCCGAGGGCCGCGCTGACGACGTCCTTTGCCTCGGCCTGCACCCGGGCGAGGTGCTCTGGCCCCTGGAACGACTCGGCGTAGATCTTGTAGACGTCCTCCGTGCCGGAGGGTCGGGCCGCGAACCACGCGCTCTCGGTCGTCACCTTGAGCCCGCCGATCTTGGCGCCGTTGCCGGGCGCCTCGGTCAACTTGCCCGTGATCGCCTCTCCCGCAAGGGTTTCGGCGGTGACATCGCTGGGGGAGAGGGCGCCGAGCTTGGCCTTCTCCTCGCGCGACGCTGCCGCGTCGATGCGGGCGTATGCCGGGTCGCCGTGTCGGGCGGTCAGCTCGGCGTAGTGCTGGCTGGGGGTCTTGCCCGTCGTGGCAAGGATCTCCGACGCCAGCAGCGCGAGCAGGATGCCGTCCTTGTCGGTGGACCAGACCGAGCCGTCGAAGCGCAGGAAGCTCGCGCCGGCCGACTCCTCACCGCCGAATCCCACACTGCCGTCGAGCAGTCCGGGCACGAACCACTTGAAGCCCACCGGCACCTCGAGGAGCGTGCGGCCGAGGTCGGAGGCCACCCGGTCGATCATCGACGACGACACGAGGGTCTTGCCGATCGCCGTGCTCGCGGGCCAGTCCGGGCGTGCGCCGCCGTAGAGGTACTGGATCGCGACCGCGAGGTAGTGGTTGGGGTTCATCAGCCCGGCGTCCGGGGTGACGATGCCGTGCCGGTCGGCGTCGGCGTCGTTGCCCGTCGAGATGTCGTAGGCGTCCTTGTTGCGGATGAGCGAGGCCATCGCCGAGGGGGAGGAGCAGTCCATCCGGATCTTGCCGTCCCAGTCGAGCGTCATGAAGGCCCACTGGGGGTCGACCCGCGGGTTGACGACCGTGAGGTCGAGGCCGTGGCGCTCGCCGATCTCGCCCCAGTACGCGACCGAGGCCCCGCCGAGCGGGTCGGCGCCGATGCGCACCCCGGCGTCGCGGATGCGTGCGAGGTCGACGACGCCCACGAGGTCATCGACGTAGGTGCCCATGAAGTCGTAGGAGCCGGCGTCGGCGCGGGCCCGCTCGAAGGAGACCCGCCGCACGTCCGTGAGCCCGCCACGGATGAGGTCGTTGGCCCGCTTCGCGATGACCGACGTCGCATCGGTGTCGGCGGGTCCGCCGTGCGGGGGGTTGTACTTGAACCCGCCGTCGGCGGGCGGGTTGTGCGACGGCGTCACGACGATGCCGTCCGCGAGACCGGCTGCACCAGAAGGCTTTCCGCGGTTGGCCCGCAGGATGGCGTGCGAGACCGCAGGCGTGGGCGTGAAGCCGTCTCGGTCGTCGACGAGCACCTGCACACCGTTCGCGACGAGCACCTCGAGAGCCGAGCGCCATGCCGGCTCGGAGAGCCCGTGCGTGTCACGACCGATGAAGAGCGGCCCGTCGAAGCCCTGCGAGACGCGGTAGTCGACGATGGCCTGCGTCGTCGCGAGGATGTGGTCCTCGTTGAACGCGGTGCGCAGGCTCGACCCGCGGTGTCCCGAGGTGCCGAAGGCGACCTGTTGGTCGGGGTCGTCGACGTCGGGGTGCCGGTCGTAGTAGGCACCGATGAGGGCGTCGACGTCGACGAGGTCCTCGGCCTGGGCCTGCTGACCGGCGCGCGGGTGGGTCATGACTGGTCTCCGTTCGTGGTCGTGGCGTGGTCGGGCACGTGGTCGGACGCAAGGCCGGACGAGGCGTCGGCGGCGATGGCCGCCGGGCTGGGCTCGTCGAGCGGCACGAGCCAGACGGTCGACAGGCGCGGCACCGTCAGGTCGGCGGCATACGGCTGCTGGTGCCAGGCCTCCTGCCGGGCCTCGACGACGATGCCGGCGCTGCTGGGAGCGTCGGGGTGGTAGCCGGCGGTGTCGAGCACGACCGTCCACCGCCCGCCGCGCGGGAGCCCGATGCGGTAGGACTGCTGCGTCTCACCGCTGAAGTTCATGACGCAGGCCACGACCGGGGCATCGGTCGCTCGGTCGCCCCGCCCGAAGCGCAACCACGAGAAGGTGTTGTGGTCGGCGTCGTCGGCCTCGAGCCACTCGAAGCCCGAGCGGTCGGCGTCGAGCTCCCACAGCGCCGTGTTGCCCCGGTAGATCGCGTTGAGGTCCTTGACGAGGTTGTGCACCCGGTAGTGCAGCGGCTGCTCGAGCAGCCACCAGTCGAGGCTGCGGCCCTCGGACCACTCCGACTCCTGGCCGAACTCGCAGCCCATGAAGAGCAGCTGCTTGCCCGGGTGGCACCACAGGTAGGCGAGGAACGCGCGGAGGGTCGCGACCTGCTCCTCGCGGGTGCCTCGCGACTTGCGCAGCAGCGAGCCCTTGCCGTGGACGACCTCGTCGTGGCTGATCGGCAGCACGAAGTTCTCGTCGAAGGCGTACATGAGCGAGAACGTCAGCTTGCCGTGGTGGTACTTGCGGTAGATGGGCTCCTCGCCGAGGTACTTGAGCGAGTCGTTCATCCAGCCCATGTTCCACTTGAAGCCGAAGCCGAGGCCGCCCTGGTCGGTCGGCTTCGTGACCCCGGGCCACGTCGTCGACTCCTCGGCGATCATGACGATGCCGCCGACGCGCTTGTAGGCGGTGCCGTTGGTCTCCTTGAGCAGCTCGACCGCCTCGAGGTTCTCGCGACCGCCGTTGCGGTTGGGCACCCAGGCCCCCTCGTCGCGGGCGTAGTCGAGGTAGAGCATCGAGGCGACACCGTCGACGCGCAGGCCGTCGATGTGGAAGTCCTCGAGCCAGTAGAGCGCGTTGGCGACGAGGAAGTTGCGCACCTCGGGTCGGCCGTAGTCGAAGATGTTGGAGCCCCACTCGGGGTGCCAGCCGAGCCGCGGGTCGGGGTGCTCGTAGAGCGGCAGACCGTCGAAGCGGGCGAGCGCCCACTCGTCGGTCGCGAAGTGGCCGGGCACCCAGTCGAGCAGCACCCCGATGCCGGCCCGGTGCAGCTCGTCGACGAGGAAGCGGAAGTCGTCGGGCCGGCCCCACCGCGAGCTCGGGGCGTAGTAGCCGGTGACGTGGTAGCCCCACGACGGGACGTAGGGGTGCTCCATAACGGGGAGGAACTCGACGTGGGTGAAGCCGAGGTCGCGCACGTAGTTGACGAGGTGCTCGGCGAGGCCGTGGTAGCCGAGGTCCTGGCGCCACGAGCCGAGGTGCACCTCGTAGATGCTCATCGGGCCCTGGTGGGCGTTGGAGGTGCGGCGATGCTCCATCCACTCGTCGTCGCGCCACGTGTAGTGCGACTCCGTGACGATGGCGGCCTGCTTCGGCGCGACCTCGGTCATGCGCGCCATCGGGTCGCTCTTCAGCCGGACGAGCTCGTCGGGCCCTCGCACCGCGAACTGGTAGTTCATCCCCTCCTGCGCGCCGGGCAGGAAGAGCTCCCAGATGCCGCTGTCGCCGAGGGCCCGCATCGGGTGGCTGCGGCGGTCCCAGTCGTTGAAGTCGCCGATGACGTGGACGGCCTTGGCGCGCGGCGCCCACAGGGCGAAGGAGACCCCCCAGACGTCGCCGAGCGGCCCGGTGTAGTGGCGCACGTGCGCGCCGAGCACCGTCCACAGCTGCTCGTGCCGGCCCTCGTTGATGAGGTGCCGGTCCATCTCGCCGAGCGTCGGGGCGAAGCGGTAGGGGTCGTCCTGCTCGTGGGCGACGCCGTCGCCGTACTCGACGAGGAGGCGGTAGTCGTGCGTCGTGGCGAAGTCGGGGGAGGTCATCGACCAGATGCCGTCCCGCACGTGCTGCAGGTCGACCCGCTCGCCGGAGTCGAGCCGCGCGCCGACGCGCGTCGCGAACGGGCGGTATGCCGTGATGGTCAGCCCCCCGGGACCGACGTGGTGCCCCAGCAGGTCGTGCGGCTGCCCGTTGCGACCGTGCAGGAAGGCGGTGATGGCGGCGTCGTCGAGCGAGGGGCCGGAGTTCTCGGGGGTCATGGCGAGCCTTCCTCAGTGGTGAGTCGCTCGACGGCGCCGAGCGGGATGGGCAGCCACGACGGCCGGTTGCGGGCCTCGTAGACGACCTCGTAGAGAGCCTTGTCCAGCTCGAGAGCCTGCACGAGCGCGGTGTCTTCGGCGTCTGCCGGCCCCGCGACCGAGGCGTAGCCCTCGAGGAAGGCGAGCCGGCAGGCCGCTGCCCACGCCGTCGCGTCGCGCGACGGGTCGGCGAGCCCGACGGAGCCGGCCGCGTAGTCGAAGGAACGGAGCATGCCCGCGACGTCACGCTGGGTCAGGTCGGGCTGGACCCGTTCGGCGAGCGGTCGCAGCGGCTCGCCCTCGAAGTCGAGGGCGACCCAGCCGCGCTCGGGCACGTCGAGAACCTGTCCGAGGTGGTAGTCACCGTGGATCCGTTGCAGCGCAGGCCATCTCATGGCCCGCACCGACTCGATGACCCGCTCGACGGAGGTGGAGCGGGAGGCCAGGCTGGGCACGAGTGCCACGGCGGCGGCATACCGCGAGCGCATCGAGGCGACGAGCGCATCGCGCGCGGCCTCGCCTGCCTCGACGGTGCCCAGCGCATGGGCGAGGGCGGCATGGATCTGGGCCGTGACGACACCGAGGTCGCGGGCGCGCGCCGTGAAGTCGTGCCCCGCGGCCGCGGCGACGAGCGCCACCCGCCACGCGTCCTCGACCCCCGGGATGAACTCCTGCGCAAAGGCGAGGTCGCCGTGCTCGAGGGCGCCTCCGGAGGGGTTGTCCCAGGCGCCGCTGAGATGGCCCACGGCCATCGGAACCCGGTCGGAGCCCTCACGGGTCAGGGCCGACTGGACGACGACGTCGGGGTTGTCGCCGTCCTGCAGGGTGCGGAACACCTTGACGATCAGGGGCTCTGCGGGGCCCCCGTCGGGGGCGAGCATGCGGCAGATGACGGAGGTGTTGGACTGCTCACCGGTGAGCACCACCGAGCTGCCGACCGTTCCGAGAACCTGGCCGGTCGAGCTGCCGCGGGCGAGCTCGTTGCTGCCGACGGAGGCCTGGGCCTCGTCGGACTGCCGCGACCGGAGGATCGTGTCGACGAGCTGGCCGACGTAGACGGGGTCGTGGGGACCGTCGTAGACCCAGCGCCGGCCGAGCACGCTGTGCTCCATGGTGCCGAGCAGCGCGTGCTCGCCGCCCTCGAGCGGTGCCCCCCGATAGGTGAGTGGCACCTGGTAGACGACGACCGGATCGGCGGCCGTGTCGGCGAGGAGCAGCGTCTCGATGCCGACCTCGCCCTCGGGATCCTCGAAGCGGAAACCGCCCACCCGGCGGAGCGCCGGGTCGTGACCCTTGCCGTGGTACCACCGCTGGTGCGGCATCCACGCGCCGACCAGCTCGGTCTTGGTCGGCACGATCGACGCGCCCTTGTGCACGATCGCCATCAGCGGTTGTCCTCTCCGCCGCGCAGCTGCAACCAGAAGAAGTCACGCGAGCCGAGCGTGAGGGTGACGCGGCCGTCCTCGGCCACCCACGGGAAGCCGCTGCCGCCGAAGAGGTCGATGAGCTGGCGGCCCGAGAGCGAGGACGGCAGCTCGATGGTCGCCGCCTGCGGCCGGCTCGAGAGGTTGTTGACGCAGAGGACGGCCTCAGCGGGGTCGTCGCCCTGGGCGTCCATGACGCGGGTGAAGGCGAGGATGTGGTCGTTGTCCGCCGGGACGACCTCGAACGTGCCGAGCCCGAAGACGGGGTGGCGCGACCGCACCTGGAGCATGCCGCGCAGCCAGTGCAGCAGGGAGGCCGACGAGGCCATCTGCGCCTCGACGTTGACGTTGTTGTAGTGGTAGACGAGGCTGCTGATGACGGGGAGGTAGAGCTTGCCCGGGTCGACGCTCGAGAAGCCGGCGTTGCGGTCGGGGGTCCACTGCATGGGAGTGCGCACCGCGTCACGGTCGGTGAGCCAGATGTTGTCACCCATGCCGATCTCGTCGCCGTAGTAGAGGCACGGCGAGCCGGGCAGCGAGAGCACGAGCGCGTGGATGAGCTCGATCTCGGGGCGCGAGTTGTCGAGCAGGGGAGCGAGCCGGCGGCGGATGCCGACGTTGGCGCGCATGCGGGGGTCGGGGGCGTACCAGCCGTACATCGCCGCGCGCTCCTCCGGCGTGACCATCTCGAGCGTCAGCTCGTCGTGGTTGCGCAGGAAGGTGCCCCACTGGGTGC
The DNA here is from genome assembly GCF_006716675.1 of Humibacillus xanthopallidus. Taxonomy (GTDB): domain Bacteria; phylum Actinomycetota; class Actinomycetes; order Actinomycetales; family Dermatophilaceae; genus Humibacillus; species Humibacillus xanthopallidus_B. Next base: position 935,957 of record NZ_VFPM01000002.1, read on the forward strand.
CGGCCGGGATCTCCGGGGTGTCGGCGAGCACCTCGATGATGGGCTGCGCCTTCTCCTCCCGGAGGGAGTAGTAGAGCCGCGGCATGACGGGGAAGTGGAAGCACATCTGGCACTCCGGAGCCTCGTCGGTGCCGAAGTAGTCGACGACCTCAGCCGGGGGCTGGTTGGCCTCGGCGAGGAGGATCCGCCCGGGGTACTCCTTGTCGACCATGGCCCGCAGCTTCGCGAGGAACTCGTGCGTGCGGGGGAGGTTCTCGCAGTTGGTGCCCTCCTCCTCGAAGAGGTAGGGCACGGCGTCGAGCCGGAAGCCGTCGATGCCGAGGTCCATCCAGAAGCGCACGATGTCGAACATCGCCTCCTGCACGGCCTCGTTCTCGAAGTTGAGGTCGGGCTGGTGGCTGAAGAAGCGGTGCCAGAAGAACTGCCGCCGCACGGGGTCGAACGTCCAGTTCGAGACCTCGGTGTCGACGAAGATGATGCGCGCGTCGTCGTAGCCGTCATCGGTGTCGGACCACACGTAGAAGTCGCCGAACGGGCCGTCGGGATCGGCTCGGCTCGCCTGGAACCACGGGTGCTGGTCGCTCGTGTGGTTCATCACGAGGTCGGTGACGATGCGGATGCCGCGGGCGTGCGCCTGCGAGACCAGCTCGGTGAACTCCGGCAGGGTGCCGAACTCCGGCAGCACCGCCTTGTAGTCGGAGATGTCGTAACCGCCGTCGCGCAGGGGCGACGCGTAGAAGGGCGGGAGCCAGAGGCAGTCGACCCCGAGCCACTGGAGGTAGTCGAGGCGCTGGATGAGTCCGGTGAAGTCGCCCGCGCCCACCCCCTTGGAGTCGGAGAAGGCGCGGACCAGCACCTCGTAGAAGACAGCCTTCCGGAACCACTGGGGATCGTGCTTGAGCCCCGGCTGGGAGAGGTTGAGTCCCTGCATACGGTCAGTGGCTCCTCACGCTGATGACGTGGACCGGCTCGCTGTCGGGGCCGAGCCTCACGAAGTTGTCCTGGCGCCACTGCCAGGTCTGGTTGGTGATGTGGTCGTGCGCGTCGAACGACGACCACGTCGCCATACCCAGCGCCTCCATGTCGAGGTGCACCCACGTCTCACGCGTCGCGTGCGGGTCGAGGTTGGCGATGACGATCACGGTGTCGCGCTCGCCGGTCGCGCGGTCGACGATCCGGCTCTTGCTGAAGACCATGACGAACTCGTCGTCGGCCGCGTGGAAGCGCAGGTTGCGCAGCCACCTCAGAGCAGGATGCCACCCGCGGATGTCGTTGAGCCGCTTGAGGTACCACGCGAGCGAGCGGCTCTCGAGGGGGCCGCCGGGCTCGTAGAGGTACCACTGGCGGTCCTTGAACTCGTACTTCTCGTTGTCGATCTGCTCCTCGGCGCCGGGCCGGGCGACGTGCTCCATGAGCTCGTAGCCGGCGTAGATGCCGTAGGTCGGCACCATCGTCGCGGCGAGCGCGGCCCGCAGCTTCCAGGCGGTCGGCCCGCCGTACTGCATGTAGGGCGTGAGGATGTCGTGGGTCGTCGGCCAGAACGACGGACGCATGTATGCCGCCCCGTCGCCTGCCAGCTCGCGGCCGTACTCCTCGAGCTCCCACTTCTCGTTGCGCCACGCGTAGTAGGTGTAGCTCTGCTGGAAGCCGGCCTTGGCCAGCTGGTGCATCATCGCCGGCTTGGTGAACGCCTCGGAGAGCCAGATCGTGTCGGGGTGCTCGAGGGCGACATCGGCAATGAGCCACTGCCAGAAGGCAACCGGCTTGGTGTGGGGGTTGTCGACGCGGAAGATGCGCACGCCGTGGTCGAGCCACACCTGGATGACCCGGCGCACCTCGGCATAGGCCTCTGCCGGGTCGTTGTCGAAGTTGAGCGGGTAGATGTCCTGGTACTTCTTCGGCGGGTTCTCCGCGTAGGCGATCGTGCCGTCGGCCCGCGTCGTGAAGAGCGAGGGATGGGTCTGCACCCACGGGTGGTCCGGCGAGGCCTGCAGGGCGATGTCGAGCGCAACCTCGAGGCCGTTGCGGGCAGCCTCGGCCACGAAGAAGTCGAAGTCCTCGAACGTGCCGAGGTCGGGGTGGATGGCGTCGTGCCCGCCGTCGGGGGAGCCGATGGCATAAGGGGATCCGGGGTCACCGGGCGCTGCGGCGAGGCTGTTGTTGCGGCCCTTGCGGGCGGTCGTGCCGATGGGGTGGATCGGCGTCAGGTAGATGACGTCGAAGCCCATGTCGGCGATGGCCGGCAGGCGCAGCGCCGCCGAGCGGAACGTGCCCGACACCCACAGGCCGGTCTTCTCATCGACGTGGCACCCCTCGGAGCGAGGGAAGATCTCGTACCACGCGCCGTAGAGGGCGCGCTCGCGCTCGACGAGCAGCGAGTACTCCGGGGAGGGCGAGACGAACTCGCGCAGCGGCATGAGCGCCGCCAGCCCCTGGATCTCCGGCGAGGTCGCCGCGCCGAAGCGGTGGGCAGCGGGGCGGGAGGTGTCGCGCAGCGCCGCCACCCCCTTGTCGATCTCGGAGGCGTCGACTCCCTGACCGCGCACGGACGAGGCGAAACGATCGAGCACGAGGGCGCCCTCAGCGCACATGAGCTCCTCGTCGACGCCAGCCGCGATCTTGATGCCCGCGTCGTGCACCCACGTCGCGTACGGGTCGGACCAGCCCTCGACCCGGTAGGTCCACCAGCCCTGCGTGTCGGCGACGACGGTCGTCGACCAGTCCGACGTGCCGGGGTTGTCGCACTGCATGGCGAAGTAGTGCGCGCTGCCGTCGGGGCCCGTGAGCACCGCCGTCGCGTTGACCGCGTCGTGGCCCTCGCGGAAGACCTTGGCCCGCACGTCGAACTCCTCGCCGACGACGGACTTCGCCGGTCTCGTGCCGCCGTCGACGAGCGGACGGACGTCGCCCACGGGGATGCGTCCCATGGGGAGCGCACCACCCGGCATACCGGCGACGGTGGGAGGCGTGCTCGCGGGATGCTCCGGGGCGAGGTGCACGGCCCCCGCCTCACCCTCGTCGATCACCGCGGCCCTCGCTGAGGGGGTCGCATCGGGGCGCGGACGCCGGGGCTTGTTCGGACGGGACTTCGTTGGTCTGCCGCTCACGGAGTCGACCGTATCGAAAAGCCGGGCGCACCGACATGAGGCAGAGCGAGAGCATCCGTGCCGTCCCGAGTGGTGAAACGGTGTCTGCAAGGTCTGCAAGAACCCGTCATGCCGACCCCTATGCTTCTCCTCGTGAAGGCCATCCGACGCTTCAACGTCCGCACCGTCCTGCCCTCCCGCATCGAGGGCCTCGGCGTGCTCGCCAGCAACCTGCGCTGGTCGTGGCACCCGCCGACCCGCGACCTCTTCGAGAGCATCAGCCCGAGCCGCTGGGCCGAGGCCGGCGAGGACCCGGTCAAGCTCCTCTCGCGCCTGTCCTCCGACGAGCTCGCCGCGCTCGCCGCCGACGACGACTTCGTCAGCAGCGTCGTCGCCGCCAACGAGGACCTCCACCACTACCTCACCGACGAGCGCTGGTACCAGCGGTGGAGCCGCGAGCAGGAGGCTGCCGGGAGGGCCGCCCCGCGTGCCATCGCCTACTTCAGCCCCGAGTTCGGCATCACCGCAGTGCTGCCGCAGTACTCCGGCGGCCTCGGCATCCTCGCGGGCGACCACCTCAAGACCGCCTCCGACCTCGGCGTGCCGATCGTCGGTGTCGGCCTGTTCTACAAGACCGGCTACTTCAAGCAGGCGCTGTCGCGTGACGGCTGGCAGGTCGAGACCTACCCCGTGCTCGACCCAGACGGACTGCCGCTCTCGCTGCTGCGCGAGGAGGACGGCACGCCCGCCGTCGTCACGATCGACCTGCCGGCCGGTCGCCAGCTGCACGCCCACGTCTGGAAGGCGCAGGTCGGCCGCGTGCCCCTGCTCCTGCTCGACTCCGACGTGCCGGGCAACGACGAGACGACCCGCGCGGTCACCGAGACCCTCTACGGCGGCGGTGGCGACACCCGCCTCGAGCAGGAGCTGCTGCTCGGCATCGGCGGCGTCCGCGCGCTGCGCCTCTGGTCGCGCCTCTCGGGCGCGCCGACCCCGGAGGTCTACCACACCAACGAGGGCCACGCCGGCTTCCTCGGCGTCGAGCGCATCGCCGAGCTCGTGCGCGACCACGGCCTGACCTTCGACGAGGCCCTCGAGGCCGTCCGCGCCGCAACGGTGTTCACGACGCACACCCCCGTGCCGGCCGGCATCGACCGCTTCGACGCCGCCAAGATCAACCTCTTCTTCGGCGGGCCCCGCGCCATCCCGGGCGTGCCCGTCGACCGCCTGCTCGCCCTCGGCGCCGAGGACTACGCCGGTGGCCAGCCCGGCATCTTCAACATGGCCGTCATGGGACTGCGCCTCGCCCAGCGCGCCAACGGCGTCTCGCAGCTGCACGGTGTCGTGAGCCGCGAGATGTTCGACGGTCTGTGGCCGGGCTTCGACGACGTCGAGGTGCCGATCACGAGCATCACCAACGGAGTTCACGCCCCGACGTGGGTCGACCGCTCCGTCTACGAGGTCGCCCGCAAGCACCTCGGCACCGCCGACATCGCCGGTGCCGACCTCTGGCACCGCATCGACGAGGTGCCCGCCGACGCCGTGTGGAGCACGAAGCGCGAGATGCGCGAGAAGCTCGTCATCGACGCCCGCCGCCGCGTCAAGTCCTCGTGGCACAAGCGCGGTGCGAGCGACGCCGAGCTCGGCTGGGTGGACGACATCCTCGACCCCGACGTGCTGACGATCGGCTTCGCCCGCCGCGTGCCGACCTACAAGCGCCTCACCCTCATGCTGCGCGACCCCGAGCGCCTCAAGCGCCTCCTGCTCCACCCGGAGCGTCCGGTGCAGCTCATCATCGCCGGCAAGTCGCACCCCGCCGACGAGACGGGCAAGCGACTCATCCAGGAGATGGTCCGCTTCGCCGACGACCCCGAGGTGCGCCACCGCATCGTCTTCCTGCCCAACTACGACATCGCCATGGCGCAGCACCTCTACCCGGGCTGCGACGTCTGGCTCAACAACCCGCTGCGCCCCTTCGAGGCGTGCGGCACGTCGGGCATGAAGGCGGCCCTCAACGGTGGGCTCAACCTCTCGATCCTCGACGGCTGGTGGGACGAGTGGTTCGACGGCCGCAACGGCTGGGCCATCCCGACCGCCGACGGCGTCGAGGACCCCGACCACCGTGACGACATCGAGGCGGCCGCGCTCTACGACCTCATCGAGCACGACGTCGCCGCGAAGTTCTACGACCGCGACGACGCCGGCCTGCCCCAGGGCTGGATCTCGATGATGACCCACACCCTCAAGACCCTCGGCCCCAAGGTGCTCGCCAGCCGCATGGTCGAGGACTACACGGTGAAGCTCTACAGCCCGGCCGCCGGGGCGGGTCGCGCCCTCGACGGGCCGGACTTCACCGGCGCCAAGGACCTCGCGGCCTACAAGGCCAAGGTGCGCGCCGCGTGGCCGAGCGTCAAGGTCGAGCACGTCGAGCCCTCGGGCGTCTCCGACTCGCCGCTCATCGGCGACACCCTCGACGTCAAGGCCTACGTCGACCTCGGGGGCCTCGAGCCCGACGAGGTCGAGGTGCAGCTCGTGCACGGTCACGTCACCGACACCGACGAGATCTGGGGCACGGAGGTCGCGCCCCTGTCTCTCGTCGAGTCATACGACGGCGGCCGGCACCAGTTCGCCGGGTCGCAGTCGCTGCGCCGCACCGGGTCCTTCGGCTACAGCGTCCGCGTCGTGCCGAAGCACCCCGCGCTCGCGACGTCGGCCGAGCTGGGTCTCGCCCGCAACGCCTGAGCCCTCAGGGCCACGTCGTGGCGCGCCAGACGCGCATCGACGCCGGGGCCATCGTGACGACCGTCCCCGCTCCCACGGGTTCCCCGGGGGGAGCGGGGACCTCGTCGTTGCTGTCCCAGAGCAGCTCGTATGCCGCCGCGCCGGGTGCGGTGGGCAGCGTGACCTCGACCTCGTGCGCCGCCCCGTTGAGCGAGAGCAGCACGGTGCGCTGGCCGAGCCACATGCCGCCGTAGAGCGCCTGCACGACCTCGACCCACGAGTGTCCCCAGCGGTCGCCCATCGGGTGCCCGTCGTCGCCGAACCACGCGAGGTCGGTCGAGCCGTCCTCGTGGACCTGGCGCCCGGAGAAGAAGCTGCGCTGCCGGAGCACCGGGTGCTCCTGGCGCAGCCGCACGAGGTGCCGGGTGGTCTCCAGCAGATCCTGCTGCCAGGGCTCGTGGTCCCACGACATCCAGCTGATCTCGTTGTCCTGCGAGTAGGGGTTGTTGTTCCCCCGCTGGCTGCGTCCGAACTCGTCGCCGGCGTTGATCATCGGCACGCCAGTGGCGAGCAGCAGGGTGCCGAGCAGGTTGCGCATCGAGCTCCGCCTCCGCGCGAGGGTCGCCAGGTCGTCGGTGCGGCCCTCGACGCCGTGGTTCCACGAGCGGTTGTCGTTGGAGCCGTCGGTGCCGCCGTGGCCGTTGGCGCCGTTGTGCTTGACGTCGTATGCCGTGAGGTCGGCGAGCGTGAAGCCGTCGTGGGCGGTGACGAAGTTGATCGAGGCGATCGTGCCGCGCCCGTGGGTGTCGAAGAGGTCCTGCGACCCGGCGAGCCGCGTCGCGAGCTCCTGCGCCCCGTGCCTCGCGCCGCCGTGCAGCGACGCCCGGACGTCGGTCAGCCAGAAGGTGCGCACCGTGTCGCGGAAGCGGTCGTTCCACTCCGAGAAGGGTGGCGGGAAGCGGCCCGTGCGCCAGCCGTGGATGCCGACGTCCCACGGCTCGGCGATGAGCTTGGTGCGGGAGAGCACCGGGTCGGTGCGCAGCGCGACGAGGAAGGGGTGGTCGCGGTCGTAGGCGTCGTCCTTGCCGCGGCCGAGGGCGACGGCGAGGTCGAAGCGGAACCCGTCGACGTGGCACTCCTGCACCCAGTAGCGCAGCGAGTCGAGCACCATGCGGGCCACGACGGGATGGGTGAGGTCGAGCGTGTTGCCGCAGCCCGTGACGTCGATGTCCTGCCCGCGTCCGTCGAGGCGGTAGTAGGCGCGCTCGTCGAGGCCCCGCCACGAGAGGGTCATCATGTCGCGGGAGTTCTCCGCCGTGTGGTTGTAGACGACGTCGAGGAGCACCTCGATGCCGGCGGCGTGCAGGTCCTTGACCATCGTCTTGAACTCGTCGAGGACGCCTTGGGGGTCGCTCGCCGCGGCGTAGGCGGCGTGCGGGGCGAAGAAGCCCATCGTGTTGTAGCCCCAGTGGTTCGTCAGGCCGCGCAGGACGAGGTCGGGCTCGTGCGTGAAGGCGTGCACGGGCAGCAGCTCGACCGCGGTGACACCGAGCTGGAGCAGGTGCTCGACGAAGGCAGGGTGGGCGAGGCCGGCATACGTGCCGCGCAGCTCGGGCGGGACTTCCGGGTGCAGCCGGGTGGCGCTCTTGACGTGGACCTCGTAGATGAGCGACTGCAACAGTGATCGACGCGGGAAGTCGTCTGTGCCCCAGTCGAACTCGGTGTCGACGACGACGCAGCGCGGCATGTGCGGGGCGCTGTCGCGGTCGTCGCGCACGGCGATGTCGCCGCGCAGGTCGGAGCCGACGCGGTGGGAGTAGAGGGACGGGTCGAGGTGCACGTCGCCGTCGATGGCGCGGGCGTAGGGGTCGAGCAGGAGCTTGGCGGGGTTGTGGAGCAGGGCGGCGTCCGGGTCCCACGCGCCGTCGACGCGGACGGCATACCGCTGGCCGAGGCCCACGCCCGCGATCGTGTCGAACCAGAAGCCGTGGGCGCGGTGGCGCAGGGGCACCCGGCGCTCGACCTCGCTGCCGTCGTCGCCAGGGTCGAAGAGGCAGATCTCGACCGCGGTCGCGTGCCCGGCGTAGACGCAGAACTCGGCGCCGCCGTCGATGAGGCGGACTCCGGGCTCCGGGGGCAGGTCCGGTGACGTCGGCGACATGGGGCACAGCGTAGGGGCAGGGGGGCGGAGCGCCAGGGGGGTGTCGAGGGTGTGGGACTCAGCTGCCCAGCTCGAAGTCGCAGGCGACCGCGCGGTGGTCGGAGGCGATGTCGAAGACGGCCGAGTCGAGCAGCCGCAGGTCGCGGTAGAGCACGACGTCGAGCTGCGCGTCGAAGCTCGCGAGGTCGCGCCGCGTCGCGGCCGCGGCCAGCCGCGCCATCCACTCGTGCTTCGAGCCGCTGATGCGCCACGTGGGCTCGTGGAGCGGCACGTGGGTGAGGCCGCCGGCCTCGTGCATGGCCCGGTCGGCGGCGGCCGGGCGCGGGTAGTGGTTCATGTCACCGGTGAGCACGTGCGGCCCGCGACTCAGCGGCTCGCGCTGGAGCGCTGCTCGGAGGGCCCGCACCTGCTTGGTGCGCGCGTGCGCCCGCGCGAAGACGATGAGGTGCGCGGTCGACAGGGTGAGCGGCCCCGCCTCGGTCTCGAACGCCGCGCTGACCATGCCGCGCTCGTGCCAGTGGTCGGAGACACGGAGCAGCGGGCCGGCCGCCTTGAGGGTCGTGACCAGGGGCTCGCCGATGGGTGTGGCGACCCGCGGGTCGTGGGCGAGCACGAGACCCGCGGGGGCGTGCCAGTGCGTGAGCTCGAGTCCGACGTCGCCGAGCGCCGCCCGCAGCTGGCCCTCCGTCACGCCGAAGACCTCCTGGAGCCCGACGAGGCCGGCTCCGGTGGCGCGGAAGGGCTCGAGACCGCCGGGGGTGCGCAGCAGGTCTCCCGTGCACGTGTTGGCCGTCGCCACCGTGAGGGTCGTGCTCGTCATGACGGCGCACTCACGCTCGTCGTCGCCTCGGCGACGGGTCGGGTCTCGGCATGGGTCACCTCGCGTGGGTCCGTGCTCGCAGTCTACGGTTGGCTGCATGACCGATCCGACCGCACTGCCCAACTTCACGCCGCAGACGCCGGCGCCCGCGCCCAACGGCGCCCCCGTGAGCGACACCCCGGTGCGCGACCGCATCATCGCGATCCTGCGGGGCCTCGAGATCGACGCCACCGTCGACGGTGACGGCGACATCGAGTTCGCCATCGTCGACGACCAGGGCACGAGTACCACCCTGTTCGCCCGCGTCGCCGAGGGTGACCTCGCGCTCGTCCGCTTCTTCGGTCAGTGGCAGCTCGCCGAGCCCGTCTCACCCGACCGCAACGAGCGCCTCGCGCGCTGCAACGACATGACGATGCAGCTCAACATCGTCAAGGTGACGCTCGTGCAGGAGAGCCTCGTCGTGTCGGCCGAGCACGTCATCACCCCCAACGCCGACCTCGACGTCCTCGTGCCGCTGTCGATCAACCACATCCTCCAGAGCGTGGGCTTCTTCTTCCAGTCGTGGCTGCCCGCCGAGGGCGAGCCGGGCACCGCCGTCTGATGGGCGAGTTCGTCCGCCTCGAGGTCGAGGACGGCGTCGGGACGATCCGCCTCGACCGGCCGAAGATGAACGCCCTCAACGTGCAGGTCCAGGAGGAGATCCGGGCCGCGGCCCAGGAGGCGACGACCCGCACCGACGTCAAGGCGGTCATCGTCTACGGCGGCGAGCGGGTCTTCGCGGCAGGCGCCGACATCAAGGAGATGCAGGCGATGTCGTACACCGACATGGTCGAGCGCTCCGGGCCCCTCATGAGCTCCATCTCGGCGGTCGCTCGCATCCCGAAGCCGGTCATCGCCGCGATCACGGGATACGCGTTGGGTGGCGGCTGCGAGCTCGCACTCGCCTGCGACTTCCGGGTCGTCGCCGACGACGCCAAGCTCGGCCAGCCCGAGATCCTGCTCGGTGTCATCCCGGGCGCCGGCGGCACGCAGCGTCTCTCACGCCTCGTCGGCGCCTCGCGGGCGAAGGAGATGATCTTCAGCGGACGCTTCGTCGACGCGCAGGAGGCCCTCGCGATCGGCCTCGCCGACAAGGTCGTGCCCGCCGCCGACGTCTACACGGCGTCCCGGGAGTGGGCCTCGACGTTCGTCGGTGCCGCGTCGTATGCCGTGCGCGCCGCCAAGGAGGCCATCGACCGGGGTCTCGAGGTCGACCTCGAGACCGGTCTCGAGATCGAGCGCCTGCTCTTCGCGTCGCTCTTCGCGACGAAGGACCGCGAGATCGGCATGACCTCGTTCGTCGAGCAGGGCTCCGGCAAGGCGCAGTTCGAGGGTCGATGAGGTCGATGACAGGCCGGCCCGGCGTCTCGGGCCGGCCCGTCACCGTGGGTCGAGCGGGTCGAGTGCGTCGAGCGCGTCGGGCCCGCCGATGAGGCGGCTCGACGTGCTCGTCTTCTACGTGCCCGTCGATGACACGGAGCGGGTGCTCGACGCCGTGCTGGCGACAGGTGCCGGAGCAGTCGGCGACTACCGGGACTGCGCCTTCGTCACGTCGGGCACCGGGCAGTTCCGCCCGGTCGATGGCGCCCGACCCGCCATCGGCACCGTCGGCGAGCTCGAGAAGGTCGCCGAGAACCGGGTCGAGCTCGTGCTCGACCGGAGCCTGCGAGGAGCGGTCGTGGCCGCCCTGCGAGCCGCCCATCCCTACGAGGAGCCGGCCTTCCACGTCCTCGAGACGGTCGAGCTCGACCCGGCCTGACGGCATACCGCCGCGCGACCAGCCGCGACCAGCCGCGACCACCGGCCCGACCTCGCTCGTGGTGAGCGTCACGCCTGAGGCGTGCGGACTGAGCGGGCGCTCAGTGAGAGGATGGCAGGCAGTGCCGGAGCGACCTCCGACTGCTCCATCAGCCACCACCAGCAACGGAAGAGGACGTTCACCCATGAACATCGTCGTCTGTGTCAAGTACGTGCCGGACGCCCAGGCCGAGCGCACGTTCAACGCATCTGACAACACGACCGACCGCGACAACGTGGACGGCCTGCTGTCCGAGCTCGACGAGTACGCCGTCGAGGAGGCCCTCAAGATCGTCGAAGCCGGCGAGGGCGAGGTGACCGTGCTGACTGTCGGCCCCGACCAGGCCGCCGACGCCATCAAGAAGGCCCTCCAGATGGGCGCTCACAAGGGTGTCCACGTCAACGACGCCGCGATCCACGGCTCCGATGCCGTCGCCACCTCGCTCGTGCTCGCCGAGGCGATCAAGAAGATCGGCAGCGAGAGCCCCGTCGACCTCGTCGTCACCGGCATGGCCTCGACCGACGGCACCATGGGTGTCGTCCCGACGATGCTCGCCGAGCGTCTCGGGCTCCCGGCCGTCACCTTCGCCTCCGAGCTCACCATCGACGGTGGCACGGGTGGCACGGCGACGATCCACCGCGACGGCGACGCCTCGACGCAGACGATCACGGCCACGCTGCCGGCGCTCGTCTCGGTCACCGACCAGATCAACGAGCCGCGCTACCCCTCGTTCAAGGGGATCATGGCGGCGAAGAAGAAGCCCGTCGAGCAGTGGAGCCTCGCCGACCTCGGCGTCGACGCCTCGCAGGTCGGCCTCGACGCCGCCTGGACCAAGGTCGAGTCCTTCGCCGCACGCCCCCCGCGCTCGCAGGGCGAGATCGTCCCCGACGAGGGCGACGGCGGCCAGAAGCTCGCGGCCTTCCTCGCCGAGCACAAGTTCGTCTGAGCGTCCGAAACCCCAGCCACAGAAGGAGATCCCCACACCATGGCTGAAGTACTCGTCCTCGTCGACCACGTCGACGGCAAGGTCCGCAAGACGACCTCCGAGCTGCTCACGATCGCCCGCCGCATCGGCGAGCCGTCGGCCGTCTTCGTCGGCACGGGCTTCGACGCCGCGAAGGAGACCCTCGCCCGCTTCGGCGCCGAGAAGGTCTACCGCGTCGAGTCGCCCGAGGTGCTCGAGCACCTCGTCGTCCCGCAGGCCGAGGTGCTCGCGCAGCTCGTCGCCTCGGCCGCACCGGCCGCGGTGCTCGTGCCGTCGAACCCCGAGGGCAAGGAGATCGCGGCCCGCCTCGCCGTCAAGACGGAGTCGGGCCTCATCACCGACGCCGTCGACGTGCAGGCCGCTGGTGACGGAAGTGGTGGCATCGCCACGACGCAGTCGGTCTTCGCCGGCTCCTACACCGTGTCGGCGACCGTCACGAAGGGCACGCCGATCATCACCGTCAAGCCCAACTCGGCCACCCCCGAGGAGGTCGCGGGAGCGGCCGCCGACGAGGTCGTCGACTTCACCCCGTCCGACGCCGCGAAGGGCGCCCGGATCACCGAGTCCAAGCCGAAGCAGGCCACCGGCCGCCCCGAGCTCACCGAGGCCGCGATCGTCGTCTCCGGTGGCCGTGGCACCGGCGGCGACTTCTCCAAGGTCGAGGCCTTCGCCGACTCCCTCGGCGCGGCCGTGGGCGCCTCGCGCGCCGCTGTCGACGCGGGCTGGTACCCCCACACCTCGCAGGTCGGCCAGACCGGCAAGCAGGTGAGCCCGCAGCTCTACGTCGCGTGCGGCATCTCCGGCGCGATCCAGCACCGCGCCGGCATGCAGACGTCCAAGACGATCGTCGCGATCAACAAGGACAACGAGGCCCCGATCTTCGAGCTCGTCGACTTCGGTGTCGTCGGGGACCTCTTCACCGTCCTGCCGCAGGCGACCGAGACGATCCAGGCGGGCAAGGACTGACCCTCGGGCACCGTCCCACCACACGACACGAGGCCGGCCCCGGACACCCCGGGGCCGGCCTCCTGCGCGTCAGTCGCCCTCGCCCTGCGCGATGTCGTGCGGCATCGTCCGCAGCCAGCTGCGGGCCTGCTCGCGGTTGAGGGCGTATGCCGTCCGGCCCGTCCCGAGGGTCCACCAGGGCCCGTGCAGGGCCTCCGCGGGCAACCGCATCGCACGCTCCGTGCCGGGGCGCCACTCGACCCGCCCGGACTCGGCGATGCGCTTGACGCCGCGCCGCTCGACGCGGGTCGTCGCCAGGGTGTTGTGCACGAGCATCGAGCGGGTGCCGAGGTCGATGCGCGCGGTCCACGCACGCCACCCCACGACGACCCCGAGCAGGAGGCACACGGCATACGTCGGCAGCGTCGGCAGGGCAGGCACCAGGCGGAGCAGCAGGCGCGCGACGAGGTAGGCGATGACGGGATTGGCGGCGCCCGCGATGGCCCGGTGGACGGCAGGCGCGCGCAAGGTGTCGTCGGCGCCACCTTCGTGCCTGCCTGCCATGCGCAGATCATAGGCAGGCACGCGGCGCCCGCAGCCGCATCGCGGTCGGGAGCTCGTGCGGTGGAGCCTAGAATCGGTGGGTGACCGCCTACCTCGACCACGCGGCGACGACGCCCATGCTGCCCGCGGCGCTTGCCGCCATGACGGAGCAGCTCGCCGTGGTCGGCAACGCCTCGTCGTTGCACCGCACGGGTCGGGCATCGCGGCGTGCCGTCGAGGAGTCGCGCGAGAAGATCGCGCGCTGCCTCGGTGCACGCCCGTCCGAGGTGCTCTTCACCTCTGGAGGCACCGAGTCCGACAACCTCGCGGTCAAGGGCACCTACTGGGCGCGGCGTGACGCCGACCCGGCCCGGGTGCGTCTGCTCGTGTCGGCGATCGAGCACCACGCCGTGCTCGACTGCGTCGACTTCCTCGTGGCCCACGAGGGCGCCAAGGTCACCTGGCTCGACTCCACGGCCGACGGCCGGGTCGAGCCCGCCACCGTGCGCGCGGCCATCGAGGCCGACCCCGACTCGGTCGCGCTCGTCAGCGTCATGTGGGCCAACAACGAGGTCGGCACGGTGCAGGACGTCGCGGGCATCGCGGCCGTGGCGCGCGAGCACGGCATCCCCTTCCACACCGACGCCGTGCAGGCCGCGGGGCACCTGCCGGTCGACTTCGCCGCGAGCGGAGCCGACCTGCTCTCGGTCACGGCGCACAAGCTCGGAGGCCCGATCGGCGTGGGCGCGCTCCTCGCCCGGCGCGATGCCCGCCTCGTGCCACTGACGCACGGAGGCGGCCAGGAGCGACAGGTGCGCTCGGGCACCCTCGACACCCCCGCCATCGTCGGCTTCGCCGCGGCGATCGTCGCTGCGACCGAGTCGATGGAGGCCGAGGCGGTGCGCCTCGCGGCCCTGCGCGACGACCTCATCGAGCGTGCGATGGCCCTCGGTGCCGGCATCCGGCCGACCGGCTTCTGGGAGCCCGGCGACACGACGCACCGACTGCCCGGCAACGTCCACCTGCTCGTGCCGGGCTGCGACGGCGACTCGCTGCTCTACCTGCTCGACGCTGCCGGCGTCTCCTGCTCGACCGGTTCGGCCTGCCAGGCCGGCGTGCCGCAGCCGAGCCACGTCCTGCTCGCCATGGGCATCTCCGAGAGCGACGCCCGGGGAGCGCTGCGCCTGACGCTCGGCCACACGTCGACGTCGGCCGATGTCGACGCCGTCATCGACGCGCTGCCCGCCGCCATCGAGCGTGCTCGTCGTGCGCGGGAGGCGACGGCCTCGTGAGCGTCGTGGTCCTCCTCGTCCCCGTTGCGGGGGGCGCGTCATGAGAGTCGTGGCTGCCATGAGCGGCGGCGTCGACTCGGCGGTGGCCGCTGCCCGCATGCTCGACGCGGGCCACGAGGTCGTCGGGGTGCACCTCGCCCTCAGCCAGAGCGCCGCGACGCTGCGCGAGTCGGCCCGTGGATGCTGCACGATCGAGGACGCCGGCGACGCGCGTCGGGTGGCCGACGTGCTCGGCATCCCGTTCTACGTCTGGGACATGGCAGCCCGCTTCTCCCGCGACGTCGTCGAGGACTTCACGCGGGAGTATGCCGCCGGCCGCACCCCCAACCCGTGCCTGCGCTGCAACGAGAAGATCAAGTTCGCCGCCCTGCTCGACAAGGCGGTGGCACTGGGCTTCGACGCGGTCGCGACCGGGCACTACGCGCAGATCGTCGAGACCGCCGACGGGCGACGCGAGCTGCACCGGGCCGTCGACACCGCCAAGGACCAGAGCTACGTCCTGGGGGTGCTCGACGCCGACCAGCTCTCCCGGGCGTTCTTCCCGCTCGGAGACACCGAGAAGCCGCGCATCCGCGAGGAGGCTGCAGAGAGAGGCTTCTTCATCGCGAAGAAGCCCGACAGCCACGACATCTGCTTCATCCCCGACGGCGACACGCGGGGCTGGCTGACCCGCAGGCTGGGGGAGGCGCCCGGCGACATCGTCGACACCTCCGGAGAGGTCGTCGGCCACCACGACGGCGCCTTCGCCTTCACCGTCGGCCAGCGGCGGGGTCTGGGGCTCTCACGGCCGGCGTCCGACGGACGGCCGCGCTACGTCGTCGAGGTGCGACCCCGCACGAACGAGGTCGTTGTCGGCACGGAGGAGCTGCTGGGGGTCAACGCGATCTCCGGCGATCACGCCCGCTGGTGCGGACCGCCACCTGAGGGGGTCGTGCGGGTCGGGGCCCAGGTGCGGGCTCACGGTGAGGAGCACGCGGCGACGGCCTGGGCCGACGACGGCCGCGTCGAGGTTCGCCTCGACGAGCGGATCCGCGGCGTCGCACCGGGCCAGTCGGTCGTGCTCTACGACGGCACGCGGGTCATCGGCTCGGCGACCATCGCCGCCTCCCGCCTCGAGCCCGTCACCACGGCACCACCCGCCGACTGATCTGCCGACTGATCCGCAGCGTGATGCTCCGTCAGCATCAGTCTGCGGATCAGTCGGCGTCTGGTGCTGTCTAGGTGACAGTGATTGCAGACTGATCTGCAGCGTGATGGCTGATCGACGTGCACGTCATCAGTCTGCGGATCAGTCGGCGTCTGGTGCTGTCTGGGCGACGGTGACTGCAGACTGATCTGCAGCGTGATCGCTGATCGACGTGCACGTCATCAGTCTGCGGATCAGTCGGCGTCTGGTGCTGTCAGGGCGACGGTGACTGCAGACTGATCTGCAGGCTGATCGTCCGTCGACGGCGCGTTCAGTCGAGCGAACGGGTCCAGGTCACCGTGCGGGCGGTCGGACGGAAGCCGATCGAGCGATAGAGGCGCTGCGGCCCCGGATACGCGGCGTCGCCGCGCGGCGTCACCTGGGCCACGGTTCCACCGGCCGACCGCAGGGCGTGCAGCGCCGCGAGGGTGACCGAACGGGCCAGCCCGCGGCCTCGGTGCTCAGGCACGCAACCGACCGGCTCGACGAGGCCGACGCCCGTCGGCGGGTCGAGCCACACGAGCGCCGAGGCGACCATCTCGCCCTCCTCGTCGACGGCGACCCAGTCGAGGTCGTGCCGGTAGGGCCACGCGGCCATCAGCCGGCCGTATGCCGTCGCATCGACCGTCGAGGGGCCGAGCTGCGACCATGCGGCCGCGTGGACGGCCGCTCGCTCGCGCACCTCGTGCGGCTCGACGTGGCGCAAGCGGTAGCCCTCGACGAGCGGCACGTCGGGCAGCGCCTCGACCTCGACGACGTGGTGGGTGAACCACGGAGCATCTCGGTCAGGCTCGAAACCCGCTGCGGCCAGAGCCTGCTCGGCAACGTCCCCCTCCATCACGAGAGCCGACTGTGCCTCGGCGTCGCTGACCTCCTCGAACCACTCGACGAGCTCCTCAGCGATGTCGGGGCGGGCGGGGTCCACCTGCAGCTCCAGCCAGTCGGGCGCCTCCGCCCAGCCGAACCCGACCGTCTCGTCCCCGTCCGTCCAGACGGCGATCGCCTCGCTGTCGTCGAGCGAGGTCGGGTCGACTGGCCGGGAGTACCGGTTCCACGTGAGCTGCCCCGGGTGAAAGCGGCTGCGCGGGGTCCAGAGCCGGGAGGCCATGGACTGCATCGCCGCCAGGTCGTCGGGCCCACCGAAGTCTCGCCTCACGACCGCCAACCTAACGGCCCGACCGGTCCCCGGCGGAAGGGGCCGTGACGGCGACGACCCGGCGCGGCGGCATACTGGCGCGGTGACGCTCGCGACGGGAATCGGCTCTTGGCCAGGCACTTCGGTGCGCGACGCGGTGGGCCAGGTGCGCGAGCTGCTCGACGGGCAGCTGCCCCACCTGCCCGAGCTGCCCGAGCGAGGACCCGGCGCCGACCTCATCGGGCGCACCGCGGGGATGCTCGTCGAGCTGCCCGTCGACCTCCAGCCGGTGGGGTGGCGTCTCGTCGACCGACCGGGCCGCGACGCCCAGCGCACGGCGGCCCTGCTCCGTGAGGACCTCGACGAGCTCGCCGAGGCGTTCGACGGACACACCGGACCCCTCAAGCTGCAGGTGGCCGGTCCCTGGACCCTCGCCGCCGGGCTCTGGCTGCACCGCGGCGAGCGGGTCATCGTCGACGAGGGCGCGTGCCGCGACCTCGTCGAGTCCCTCGCCGAGGGGGTGCGGCTGCACGTCGCGGCCGTGCGTGCGCTCGTTCCCGGTGCCCAGATCGTGCTCCAGGTCGACGAGCCGTCATTGCCGACCGTGCTCGCCGGGCGTCTACCGACCTCGTCGGGATGGGGGCGACTGCCCAGCCTCGACCCGCAGGTGGCGGCGGCCGGCCTCCAGACGGTGCTCGGCGCCCACGACGGCGACACCGTCCTGCACTGCTGCGCCGCCGAGCCGCCCGTGCCCCTGCTCCGCGCCGCCGGCCCGACTGCCCTCTCGCTCGACACGTCGCTGCTGCGTCCCCGGGCGTGGGAGGGCATCGCCGTCGCCGTCGAGGACGGCATGCGGCTGCACGCGGGCCTCGTGCCCACCGACGGCAGCCGGTTGCGTGCGCAGCAGCTCGCCGACGACTTCGTCGCCGCGTGGCGCCGCATCGGTATGCCGTCCGGCCGGCTCCTCGACGTCGTCGTGACCCCGGCCTGTGGCCTCGGAACGCGCGCTCCCGACGTCGCCCTGGCCGTGCTGCGCGCGGCGGTCGACACGTCGCGAGAGCTCGAGGAGCGCAGCGCCTCCTGAGCGCCGGTCGACCCCCTTCGACCGGGGACAGGCCGACGGCCGGCCACCCTCGCGGGTGGCCGGCCGTCTGGTCAGCAGCGGTCGGGCGGCGTCAGAGCGCCGAGCCCGCGGCCCACTTGGCAGGGCTGAGGTTCCAGTCGGCGTAACCGTTGCCCATCGTCATCGGCCGGTCGGTGCCGGTCGTCTCGACGACATCGCCGATGATCATGTTCTTGTAGACCCACTCGGCGTTGGAGTCGCTCATGCCGGTGCAGCCGTGGCTCACGTTGCGCACGCCCTGGTCCTTGACCGACCACGGGGCGGAGTGCAGGAACTCACCGGAGTTCGTCAACCGCAGGGCCCACTTGACGGGGGTGTCGGAGTAGTACCCGGGGTCGCCCTTCTTGAGGCCGATGGTCTCGGCGCGCATCGTGATGTTGGTGACCTTGTCCATGATGACCTTGACGCCCGAGCGGGTGATGAAGCCGGGCTGGCCACCGGTGACGGGGATGGTCTTGGCGACCTTGCCGTTGATGACGACCTTCATCTGGTGCTTCTTGAGGTCGACCTTCGCGATGACCGAGCGACCGATCGTGAACTCCGACGTGCGGCTCATCTCGCCCCAGCGGCCACCACCGGCAGGCACCCCGTTGAGCTGCGCGTCGACCTTCACCTTGGTGCCGGGCTTCCAGTACGTCGCGGGCCGCCAGTGGGCCTCCTTCGACGACAGCCAGTACCACGAGCCGGCCTGGGCCGGCGTGGTCGTGACGTGCATGTTCTTCTCGAAGTTCGCCTTGTCGACGACCGGGAGGTCGAAGCGCACGATGACGGGCATGCCGATGCCGACCGTGCCGCCGTCACGCGGCGAGACCGCGACGTAGACCTGCTGGTCGAGCGTGAGGTTGTCCGTGCGGAAGGTGCGCGTCTCCTCGATCGTCGCGCCGTCGGTGGTCTTGGCCTCGAGGGCGAGGGTGTACTTGACGCCCGGCTCGAGCAGGTCACCGGCGGTCCACGTGCCGTTCTCGAGCGTGCCGTCGACCTTGACGGTGTTGCCCTTCTTGCTGACGTACGACAGAGACGCCTTCTCGAGGGTGCCCTTGTCTGCCGAGGCCGTGACGCGGGTGTCGACGGCGACATTGGTCGCCTTGTCCTGCGGCGTCGTCTTCCACGTGACGGGGTCGACGGTGGGGGTCTGCGCGCTGGGCTGACCGCCGGCCGAGCTCGTCTGGCTGCCTCCGGCGCCGGTCGCGGCCGATGCTCCGCCGTCGGCGTTGGCCGACGCGTTGCAGGCAGAGACAGCCAGCACGGCCACGAGAGCCATGCTGGAGACGACGGTGTGACGGATGGTGAGCTTCACGCAGCAATCCCCTCGATGACCCGCATGGGAGTGCTCCGCGCCGGTGGCGGAGTCGTGGACGAGTCGGTTGGAACCCCGTACCAGTGTCACCGATGACACGGCATACGACAAAACGACGCGCGTGGCCGACTGCCTGTCGGAGGTTGCGCGGGGGCCGCGCAGACCCTACCCGCAGGTATGCAGCGGGGCCAAGCCGGACGGCATACCCGCGGGTGGGAGGCGGCTGGGTGTCAGGCGGGGGGACGCACCTCGCGCCGGAGGATCTTGCCCGTCGGGCCCTTGGGCAGCTCGGGGAGGATCCAGAGCCTGCGGGGGTACTTGTAGGCGGCGAGGCGGTCCTTGACGTAGGTCTGGATGTCGTCGAGGGTCGCCGTCGCGCCGGGGCGCAGGACCACCGCGGCACCGACCTCCTCGCCCATGAGGTCGTCGTGGACTCCCACCACGGCCGCCTCGAGCACCTCGGGGTGCGTGTAGAGCACCTCCTCGACCTCGCGGGGGTAGACGTTGAGCCCGCCCCGGATGATGAGGTCCTTCTTGCGGTCGACGATCGTGTAGTAGCCCTCGTCGTCGACGGTCGCGAGGTCGCCGGAGCGGAACCATCCGTCGGGGATGGCCTCCTTCGTCGCCTCGGGACGGTTCCAGTAGCCCTTCATGATGTTCTCGCCGCGGATCGCGATCTCGCCGATCTCGCCGGGGGGCGTGTCGTTGCCGTCGATGTCGACGAGCTTCATCTCGCAGCCGGGGATGGCGCGGCCGATCGTGCCGGGCTTCGTCGGCTTGTCGGGCATGTTGAACGACGCGACCGGCGAGGTCTCGGACAGCCCGTAGCCCTCGAGGATCTGGCAGTGGAACTTCTGCTCGAAGGCCTTCATCACGGCCTCCGGCATCGCCGACCCTCCCGAGGCGCAGGTGCGCAGGGTGCTCGTGTCGGCCCGGTCGGCGTCCGCGTGGTTGAGGATCGCGGCATACATCGTCGGCACGCCCTGGAAGATCGTGACGTGGTCACGGCCGAGGACCTCGATGGCCTTGGCCGGGTCGAAGCGCGGGATGAGGGTGAGGGTCGAGCCGCGCAGCACCGAGGTGTTGAGGCCGCACGTGAGGCCGAAGACGTGGAAGAGGGGCAGGCACCCCATGATGACGTCGTCCTCGCCGATCTGCATGATGTCGCTCGCCGACACCTCGGCGTTGCGGTGCAGGTTGAAGTGCGTGAGCTCGGCGCCCTTCGGCTTGCCCGTCGTGCCGCTCGTGTAGAGGATCACCGCGGTGTCCTGGTCGTCGCGCTCGACGGGCACGAGCACGGGGTCGGCGGCCGACTCGCTCGCGTCGAACTGACCGTCGGCGGGGCCCATCGGGCCACAGACGACGAGGCGAGTCCCCGTCTCGGCGGCCGCCTTGCCCGCCTCCTCGGCGAAGTCGGGCCACACGAAGCTGAAACGCGCCCCGGAGTCCTCGTAGAAGTACTGGATCTCGCCCGCCTTGAGGAGCGGGTTCATCGGCACGACGATTCCGCCGGCGAGGAGCGTGCCGTAGAAGGCGACGGGGTAGGCCGGCACGTTGGGCAGGATGAGCGAGACCCGGTCGCCGGGCTCGAGGCCGGCCGCACGCAGCTGGCCCGCCACCCGAGCGGCCGCCTGGTGCAGCTGCGACCACGTCACGCCCGCCTGGTCGAGGCGGATGCCCACCTTGTCGGGGATCCGCTCCGCGGTGGCGACGAGGTTGCTGGCGAGGTTGGTCATCGAGGCTCCTTTGCTCCGGCCGGTTCCGGCCCATTGTGACTGGTCGGTAGCCTGCTGAACAGACCGGGTCGTGCCCGCAGGTGGGCCCTCGGGGCGAGCCCGCGGCGTCGGTGCCGACTGGCAGGATGAACGCGTGACCGAGACCGGTGGTGCCCCACTGACCGACGACATCCCCGCCGCCGTCCACCAGGAGTGGGCAGAGCTCGCCGAGAGAGCGAGTGCGGCCCAGTTCGCCTACCACGTCAAGGACGCGCCGACGATCAGCGACGCCGAGTACGACCAGATCATGCGTCGACTGAACGCCATCGAGGAGGAGCACCCGGCGCTGCGCACGCCCGAGAGCCCGACACAGAACGTCGGGGGAGCCTCCTTCGCGACGGGCTTCGAGACGGTCGACCACGTCGAGCGGATGCTGAGCCTCGACAACGCCTTCTCCTTCGAGGAGCTGCGGGCCTGGGCCGAGCGCGTCGAGCGCGAGGTGGGCACCGGTGCCCACTTCCTCACCGAGCTGAAGATCGACGGTCTCGCGGTCAACCTGCTCTACGAGCAGGGCCGCCTCGTACGCGCGCTCACCCGCGGCGACGGGCGCACCGGTGAGGACGTCACCCACAACGTGCGCACGATCAGCGGCATCCCCTCGCGCCTCATGAGCGACGACGTGCCCGAGCTCGTCGAGATCCGCGGCGAGGTCTTCTTCCCGACGGCCGCCTTCGCCGACCTCAACGCCAGCCTCGTCGAGGCCGGCAAGGCGCCCTTCGCCAACCCACGCAACGCCGCCGCGGGCTCGCTGCGCCAGAAGGATCCCAAGGTGACGGCCTCGCGGCCGCTGCGCATGCTCGTCCACGGTCTCGGGGCTCGCCGCGGTTTCGACGTCGAGCGCCAGAGCGAGGCGTATGCCGTCCTGCGGGCCTGGGGGCTGCCCACCTCCGACGAGGTGCGCGTCCTGCCCGACATCGCTGCGGTGGAGGAGTTCGTCACCTACCACGGTGAGCACCGCCACGACCGCGCCCACGACATCGACGGCATCGTCGTCAAGGTCGACGAGGTGGCGCTCCAGCGCCAGCTCGGGGCGACGTCGCGGGCCCCCCGCTGGGCCATCGCGTTCAAGTACCCGCCCGAGGAGGTCAACACCAAGCTGCTCGACATCCGGGTCAACGTGGGTCGCACCGGACGGGTCACCCCCTACGGCGTCATGGAGCCGATCGTCGTCGCCGGGTCGACGGTCGAGCAGGCGACGCTGCACAACGCCTACGAGGTGGAGCGCAAGGGCGTGCTCATCGGCGACGTCGTCGTGCTCCGCAAGGCCGGCGACGTCATCCCCGAGATCGTGGGGCCCGTCGTCGACCTGCGCGACGGGTCCGAGCGCGCGTTCGTCATGCCGACCGAGTGCCCTGCCTGCGGCACGCCGCTCGCTCCGGAGAAGGAGGGCGACAAGGACATCCGCTGCCCCAACGCGCGCTCGTGCCCGAGCCAGCTCCGCGAGCGCGTCTTCGCCCTGGCCTCGCGCGGTGGGCTCGACATCGAGGCGCTCGGCTGGGAGGGCTCGATCGCCCTGCTCGAGTCGGGCATCATCACCGACGAGGGCGACCTCTTCGCGCCGCCGCCCGACAGCCCGGCCGCGGGGGAGTACGGCATCACGCGCGAGAAGCTCGCGACCGTCCCGCTCTACACCCGCGCCGCGAAGAGGACCGACCCGCCCGAGGCGGTCGTCGACGGCCGCGTGTTGTCGGCCGGCGGCGAGAAGCTGCTCGCCGAGCTCGAGAAGGCGAAGTCGCAACCGCTGTGGCGCGTCCTCGTGGCCCTGTCCATCCGGCACGTCGGCCCGACCGCGGCCCGCGCGCTCGCCACGCACTTCGGCTCGATGGAGGCGATCCGGGCGGCGTCGACCGAGGAGCTCGCCGTGGCCGAGGGCGTCGGGGGAGTCATCGCCGAGGCGGTCACCGCGTGGTTCGAGGTCGACTGGCACCAGGAGATCGTGCGCAAGTGGGCCGAGGCCGGCGTGCGCATGGCCGACGAGGTCGACGAGTCCGTGGCGCGCACGCTCGAGGGCAAGACGGTCGTCGTCACGGGCTCGCTCGAGGGCTTCTCCCGCGACGAGACCAAGGAGGCGATCATCAGCCGAGGGGGCAAGGCATCCGGATCGGTGTCGAAGAAGACCGACTGGGTGGTCGTCGGGGCCAATGCCGGCAGCAAGGCCGCCAAGGCGGAGGAGCTCGGGCTCGCGATCCTCGACGAGGAAGGCTTCCGGAGGCTGCTCGAGACGGGCTCGCCGGAGTGAGCAGCACCCGGTGAGCAGCACCCGTAGACCAGCACCCGGTGACCAGCAACCGGTGACCAGCAACCGTGGACCCGGCCGCCTGAGCATCACCCCATCGTGACCTGCACGTGACCCGCCTGTGACCCCCGCGGGAGGTCCGGACGGGCCCTGACCTGCGGTCGTGACGGTCATGTGCGTAGCACCCATACAAGCCCCCGAGCTGTGTGCGGCGGGACCGTCCACAGCCCGCCGAGCCCTCCTAGAGTGTGCCGAGTCGATCACCGGGGGACTCCCGGTGGACCGCCGGGTGACACCCACCCGACGACGCCGCAGATGCACGAGGAGGTGCCGGCCTTGACGGCTACCCCGCTGCTCGAGACCCGCTCCCTGACCAAGGAGTTCCGGGGTTTCCGGGCCGTCTCCGGCGTGGACCTCGCTGTCGAGCGCGGAACCATCCACGCCCTCGTCGGACCCAACGGAGCCGGCAAGACGACACTGTTCAACCTGCTCACCGGATTCCTCACCCCCACGTCGGGCACCGTCCACTTCGACGGGCACGACATCACCGGCAAGGCTCCCGAGCAGATCGCACCGCTCGGCATCGCGCGCTCCTTCCAGATCACGAGCCTCTTCGAGGCCATGACGCTGCAGGAGCACCTCGAGCTGGCGCTCGCCAGCCCGACCGGCCTCGCCAACCAGTGGTGGCGCTCGGTGGCGAGGCTGAGCCGCTTCCGAAAGCGCTCGCTCGAACTGCTCGACCAGGTCGGCCTGGCCGACCGGGCCGGTGCTCCGGCCTCGTCCCTCGCCTACGGCCAGAAGCGAGCCCTGGAGCTCGCCATCGCCATGGCGCTCGACCCCAAGCTGCTGCTGCTCGACGAGCCGACGGCGGGGATGGGCCTCGAGGACGTCGACCGCACCATCGGCCTCGTGAAGTCGCTGTCGGCCGGCCGGACCGTCGTCTTCGTCGACCACAACATGCACGTCGTGGGCTCCCTCGCCGACCGCGTCACCGTGCTGCAGTCGGGGCAGGTGCTCGCAGAGGGTCCCTACGACCAGGTCCGTGCCGACGAACGCGTCATCACGGCATACCTCGGAGCCGTCCATGAGTGAACGCATGAGTGAACGCATGAGTGAGCGCATGGGTGAGCGAACGACGGAGCGGTCGTCCACTACGACCACGACCGCGGACGCGAACAGGGGCCCGGACGACGGGGTTCCCGCGCTGCTCTCGGTCACCGACCTCTCGGCGTGGTACGGCGAGGCCCGCGTGCTCACCGACGTCTCCGTCACGGTCGCCCCGGGCGAGGTGGCCACCCTCGTCGGGCGCAACGGTGCCGGCAAGACGACCCTGCTGCGCTCCGTCATGGGGCTGCACAAGCAGGTCAAGGGCACCGTCTCCCTGGACGGGAGCGACCTCGGGCGGCGCAGCCCCGACGCGCGGGCCCGGGCCGGCATCGGCTGGGTGCCCGACGACCGGGGCATCTACGCCAGCCTCTCCGTCGAGGAGAACCTCATGCTGCCGCCGGTCGTGCACGACTCGGCATGGTCGATGGAGAAGGTCTACGACCACTTCCCGGTGCTGGCGCAGCGCCGCGACTTCCCGGGCACGAAGCTGTCGGGTGGCGAGCAGCAGATGCTCGCCATGGCCCGCGTGCTCCGGATGGGGTCGCGCCTGCTGCTCCTCGACGAGCCGAGCGAGGGCCTCGCCCCGGTCATCGTCCAGCGCATCGGCGAGATCATCCGCGAGATCAAGGCCCAGGGCGTGGGCGTGCTCCTCGTCGAGCAGAACGTCGCGTTCGCGCGGTCGGTCGCCGACCGCCACTACCTGCTCGCGCAGGGCAAGGTCGTGGAGCACCTGTCCAACGACGCCCTCGCGGCCCGCGAGAGCGAGCTGCTCACCCACCTCGGGATGTAAGCCGCGGCCCGCGGCCCACCGGGCGGGATCGGCACCACGGCACGTCACCGCGCCACACGTCTCATCCGCCCCTGTCCTCCACCCACCCACCCGCCCACCTCCACCACCCGAACCCACCCCCAGGAGGGGACATGCGCAGCAGAAACACCACCGCCGTCTCGGCCATCGCGATCGCCGCAACCGCCTCGCTCGCCCTGTCCGCGTGCGGCGGCGCGGGCGGTCCGCAGGCGGCGGCAGCCGGCGGGCTGAGCGACGACAAGGTCGTCATCGGCCTGCTCAACGACCAGTCCGGTGTCTACAAGGACCTGTCCGGACCGAACTCCAAGGTCGCGATCCAGATGGCGATCGACGACTACAAGGCGAAGTACGCCGACAAGGCCGTCGCCAAGGACATCGAGATCGTGACGGCCGACCACCAGAACAAGGCCGACATCGCCAACTCCAAGGCGCAGGAGATGTATGACCGGCAGAAGGCCGACATCATCCTCGACGTCCCGAACTCCGCCGCCGCGCTCGCCGTCGCCACCCAGGCGAAGAACAAGAAGAAGCTCTACATCAACATCGGCGCGGGCACGACGGCGCTGACCGGTGCCAGCTGCAACAAGTACACCTTCCACTGGGCCTACAACACCGCCGTCCTCGCTCGCGGCACCGCCGGCACGATCACCCAGGAGGGCGGCAAGAGCTGGAACATCGTCTACCCCGACTACGCCTTCGGCCAGGACATGAACAAGTCGTTCAGCGCCGAGGTCACGAAGAACGGCGGCACCGTCGGCCAGTCGATCGCCTCGCCCTTCCCGAGCGACAACTTCGCCACCTTCATCACCAAGGCCGGCGAGGGCAACCCGAAGGTCATCGGCTCGATGCACGCCGGCGGCGACCTCATCAACTTCGTCAAGCAGTTCAACCAGAGCTCGCTCAAGGGCAAGGTCCAGCTCGCCGTCGGCCTGATGTTCATCACCGACATCCACTCGCTCGGCGTCGACCAGTTCGCCGGCACGCAGTTCACCGACGCGTGGTACTGGAACTTCGACGCCGAGAACAAGAAGTGGGCAGACCGCTTCACCGAGAAGACGAACACCCGTCCTTCCTTCGCCCACGCCGCCAACTACTCGGCCGCGATGAACTACCTCGAGGCCGTCCAGGAGGCCGGCACCGACAACGCCGACACCATCGTCGGCAAGCTCGAGGGCAAGAAGATCAACGACGTCTTCCTGCGCAACGGTGAGATCCGCAAGGCCGACCACGCCGTCACGCACGACGTCTACCTCGCCAAGGTCAAGAGCTCCGCCCCGGAGGAGTGGGACTACGAGGACATCGAGAAGACCATCCCGGCGGCTGAGGCCTACGGCGAGGCCAACCCCGCCTGCACGATGGGCTGACCCGCCAGGCCGTATGCCGTCCGGTCGTGTGCCACGCGGCCGCGCCGGACGGCATACGGCACAGGGCGCCTGCCGGTCAGGCGCCGCACCAGCCGATCGACCGCGAACGAGCGAGAGACATGAGCGAATTCATCCAGTACACCCTCCAGGGGCTCGCCGCCGGCGGCTTCTACGCCCTGTCCGCACTCGGCCTCGCCGTCATCTTCGGCGTCCTCGGGGTCGTCAACTTCTCCCACGGAGCCTGCTACATGCTCGGCGCCGTCATCGCGGCCGTCCTCCTGGCGGAGCTGAGCCTCGGCTTCTGGGTGGCGCTGGTCGTGGTGCCGGTCATCATGTTCGGCTTCGGAGTGCTCATGGAGCGCCTCCTCGTGCAGTGGCTGCTCGCCCTCGACCCGCTCTACAACTTCCTGCTGACCTTCGGCCTCACCCTCATCCTCGTCGAGGCCGTGAAGCTGCGGTACGGCGTGTCGGGGCTGCCGTACGAGATCCCCGCGGGCCTGGGTGGTCAGGTCACCGTCGGCAGCGTCAACCTCTCGGTCTACGCGATCTTCGCCTGCGTCTTCTCCGTCGTCTTGTGCCTCGCCGTCGGCCTGCTCATGACGAGGACGCGCATCGGCATGATCGTGCGTGCCGCGACCGAGGACCCCGGCCGCACCCGGGCCCTCGGCATCAACGTCGGCCGGTGGGTCACCCCGGTCTTCGGCTTCGGGATCGCGCTCGCCGGCCTCGCCGGAGTGCTCGCCGCTCCGACCCGGGCGATCACGGCCGAGATGGGGAGCAACTTCATCATCATCCTGTTCGCCGTCGTCGTCATCGGCGGCCTCGGCTCCATCCTCGGCGCGGTCGTCGCCGGCTTCCTCGTCGGCCTCGTCGAGGCCTACGGCGTCGCCTACGCGCCGGCCTATGCCCAGATCGTCATCTTCGTGCTCATGGCGGCCGTGATCCTCGTCCGGCCCTCCGGACTCTTCGGAAGGGAGGAGGTCGCGTGAGCGAGCAGATGACCGCCAAGGTCGACGTCGACCTGGCTCAGCCCTCGATCCTGTCGCGGCGCAGCCCGTGGCGGTACCTCATGCTGCTGGCCGGCCTCGCCGTGCTCGTGATGCTGCCGTACTGGATCTACCCGCCCGTCGCGATGGACATCCTGTGCTGGGGGCTCTTCGCGATCAGCGTCGACCTGCTGCTCGGCTTCACGGGGCTGCTGAGCTTCGGACACGCCGCCTTCTGGGGTGGCTCGGCCTACTGCACCGGCCTCATCGCCATCACCTGGGGCGTGCCGTTCCCCGTCGCGGTGATCGGCGGCTCGGTCTTCGCGATGCTCATCGCCTGGCCGATCGGCTGGCTGTCGGTACGCCGGACCGGCATCTACTTCGCCATGGTCACCCTCGCGTTCGCCCAGATGATCTACTTCATCGCCAACCAGCTGCGCGACCTCACCGGCGGTGAGAACGGCCTGCAGGGCATCCCGCGCACCTTCTTCGGCATCGACGCGGTCGAGAACGACTCCTTCTACTTCTACTACGCCGGCGCGGTGCTCATCGTCATCGGCATCGCGATCGCGTGGCAGGTCGTCAACTCGCCGTTCGGGCGGGTGCTCACCGCGGTGCGTGACAACCCGGCGCGCGCACGTGCCCTGGGCTACGACGTCGAGGTCTTCAAGATCAAGGCCTTCGTCATCTCCGCCGGGCTCGCCGGGCTCGCCGGCGGCGTCTTCGCGATCAGCCACGGCTTCGCGTCGTTGCAGGAGCTCGCCTGGACGACCTCGGGCAAGGTCGTGCTCATCACGGTCCTCGGCGGCATCGGCACCCTCTGGGGCGGCCTCGTCGGAGCCGGCGTCGTCGTCACGCTCGAGGACTACCTGTCGAGCTCCGGCTTCGAGGGCATCGGCCTCATCACGGGTGGCATCTTCGTCGTCATCGTGCTGCTCTTCCGCCACGGCATCTGGGGCACGGCCCGCAATGCCCTGCGCCGCTTCGTCCTCGACCGACGGCGCGCGACCCGCGACTGACGCCGGCCGCCTGAGCCCTCGCGCCGACGGGTGCGGACGGGTGTCATCGCTCCCGTCGTCGAGGCCGTCGACGTCGCCCGTCCTGACCCGGCGCGCTCGCGGCTGAGCGTGCGGGACGGGTGGTCCGGGCCTGCTGGGCTGCCCCATAGACTGACCGGCATGTCCTCCCTGTCCCGCGACGACGTAGCCCATCTGGCCGGCCTCGCCCGCATCGAGCTCTCCGACGCGGAGCTCGACCGCATGGTGGGTGAGCTCGGGGTCATCCTCGAGTCCGTGGCCAAGGTCCAGCAGGCCCCCACCGAGGGCGTGGCCCCGATGTCGCACCCGATGCCGCTGACCAACGTGACCCGACCCGATGTCGTGCGCCCCAGCCTCGGCGCCGCGGCCGTCCTCGCGGGCGCCCCCGAGGCCGAGCAGCAGCGCTTCTCGGTGCCGCGCATCCTCGACGAGGACTGAGCCTCCGCCGACGCCCGCGTATGCCGCTGGGCCCAGCCTCCCGGCATACGCCCTCGCCCGTGACGGGCACTTCCGAAACCTCCTGTCGCAGCTACGAATCGAAGGCAATGACGTGACCGACCTGCCAACCGACCTGACGAGGGCCACTGCCGCCGACCTGGCGGGCGCCCTCGCGAGCAAGACGATCAGCTCCGTCGAGGTGACGCAGGCGTACCTCGACCGGATCGCCGCCGTGGACGGGCAGGTGCACTCCTACCTCCATGTCGACACCGACGGCGCGCTCGCGCAGGCCCGCGCGGTCGACGAGCGTCGCGCGGCCGGCGAGAGCCTCGGCGCGCTGGCGGGCGTGCCGATCGCCGTCAAGGACGTCATGACGACGAAGGGACTGCCGACGACGTGCGGCAGCAAGATCCTCGAGGGCTGGATCCCGCCCTACGACGCGACGGTCGTGACCAAGCTGCGCGAGGCCGGCCTGCCGATCCTCGGCAAGACGAACATGGACGAGTTCGCGATGGGCAGCTCGACCGAGCACTCCGCGTACGGCCCGTCGCGCAACCCGTGGGACCTGGACCGCATCCCCGGCGGCTCCGGCGGCGGCTCGAGCTCGGTGCTCGCGTCGTTCCAGGCTCCGCTCGCGACGGGCACCGACACCGGCGGGTCGATCCGCCAGCCGGCGGCCGTCACGGCGACCGTCGGCACGAAGCCGACCTACGGCGGGGTCTCGCGCTACGGGCTCGTGGCGCTGGCGAGCTCGCTCGACCAGGCCGGCCCCTGTGGCCGCACGGTGCTCGACACCGCCCTGCTGCACGCGGTCATGGGCGGCCACGACCCGATGGACTCGACCTCGATCGACGCTCCGGTGCCGCCGGTCGTCGAGGCGGCCCGTGCCGCTGACGTGCGCGGCATGCGGATCGGTGTCGTCAAGGAGCTCGGTGGCGAGGGCTACCAGCCGGGCGTGCGCGCCCGCTTCGACGAGTCGGTCGCGCTGCTCGAGGAGCTCGGCGCCGAGGTCGTCGAGGTGAGCTGCCCGAACTTCGACTATGCGCTCGCCGCGTACTACCTCATCCTCCCGAGCGAGGCGTCGAGCAACCTCGCGAAGTTCGACGCGATGCGCTACGGCCTGCGCGTGCTGCCCGAGGGCGTCGACGACCCGAGTGCCGAGCAGGTGATGGCGGCAACCCGCGATGCCGGCTTCGGCCCCGAGGTCAAGCGCCGCATCATCCTCGGCACGTATGCGCTGAGCTCCGGCTACTACGACGCGTACTACGGCTCGGCGCAGAAGGTGCGCGCGCTCATCGCGCAGGACTTCGCCGCGGCATACGGACGCGTCGACGTGCTCGTCAGCCCGACGGCGCCGACGACGGCGTTCAAACTCGGCGACAAGCTCGAGGACCCGATGGCGATGTATCTCAACGACATCGCAACCATCCCGGCCAACCTCGCCGGCGTGCCCGGCATGTCGATCCCCTCGGGTCTCGCGGACGAGGACGGGCTGCCCGCGGGCATCCAGATCCTCGCTCCGGCGACGAAGGACGAGCGCCTCTACTCCGTGGGCGCCGCCCTCGAGGCCGCGCTCGTCGACCGCTGGGGCGGTCCGATCCTCGACCGCGCGCCCGAGCTGGGCGGCGCTGCTGCTGCGAAGGGAGCCTGACATGAGCACGGCCACTGCCGACGCCGTCATGGACTACGACGAGGCCATGGGCAAGTTCGACCCCGTCATGGGTCTCGAGGTCCACGTCGAGCTGCACACCGCGACGAAGATGTTCTGCGGCTGCCCGACCGAGTTCGGCGCCGAGCCCAACTCGCAGGTCTGCCCGGTCTGCCTCGGTCTGCCCGGCGCCCTGCCGGTCGTCAACGAGAAGGCCGTCGAGTCGGCCATCCGGATCGGCCTGGCACTCAACTGCGAGATCGCGCAGTGGTGCCGCTTCGCCCGGAAGAACTACTTCTACCCGGACATGCCGAAGAACTTCCAGACGTCGCAGTACGACGAGCCGATCGCCTACGAGGGCTACCTCGACGTCGAGCTCGAGGACGGCAGCACCTACCGCGTCGAGATCGAGCGCGCGCACATGGAGGAGGACACCGGCAAGTCGCTGCACATCGGCGGCGCGACCGGCCGCATCCACGGCGCCGACCACTCGCTCGTCGACTACAACCGCGCCGGCATCCCGCTCATCGAGATCGTCACCAAGCCCATGGTGGGCGCGGGGGAGCGGGCGCCCGAGGTCGCCAAGGCCTACGTCTCGGCGCTGCGCGACCTGCTCCGCGCCCTCGACGTCAGCGACGTCAAGATGGAGCAGGGCTCGATGCGCTGCGACGCCAACGTGTCGCTGCGTCCGCGCGTGGGCGAGCCGACGAGCGCCGAGCAGCTCGCCGTGCCGCTCGGCACCCGCACCGAGACGAAGAACGTCAACTCGCTGCGCTCGGTCGAGCGAGCGGTGCGCTACGAGATCTCGCGGCACGCGGCGATCCTCGACGGCGGCGGCTCGATCCTGCAGGAGACGCGTCACTGGCACGAGGACACCGGCATCACGACGTCGGGCCGCGTCAAGTCCGACGCCGAGGACTACCGCTACTTCCCGGAGCCCGACCTCGTGCCCGTCGCGCCGACGCGCGAGACGGTCGAGGCGCTGCGCGCGACGCTGCCGGAGCCTCCCGGCCTGCGCCGTAAGCGGCTCCAGTCCGACTGGGGCTACAGCGATCTCGAGATGCGCGACGTCGTCAACGCCGGAGCGGTCGAGCTCATCGAGGAGACTGTCGCCGCCGGCGCGAGCGCTGCTGCCGCGAAGAAGTGGTGGCTCGGTGAGCCGTCACGGCGCGCGAACGCCGAGGGCCAGGACATCGTGACGTATGCCGCCGGGCTCGGCCTCACGCCCGCGCACATCGCCGAGCTCGACGGGCTCGTCGTCTCGGGCCGCCTCAACGACTCGATGGCGCGGCAGGTGCTCGACGGCGTCCTCGCCGGCGAGGGCACGCCCACTGCTGTGGCGGACGCCCGCGGGCTCGAGCTCGTCCAGGACGACGGTGCGCTCGAAGCCGCCGTCGACAAGGTCATCGCGGCCAACCCCGACGTCGCGGCCAAGATCCGCGACGGCAAGGTCGCGGCGGCGGGCGCCCTCATCGGCCAGGTGATGAAGGAGATGAAGGGTCAGGCCGACGCGGGCAAGGCCCGTGAGCTCATCCTCGCCAAGCTCCAGTAACCGCCCGGCGCTCGGCCCGGCGGCATCCGCGCCGAGCGAGTCGAGCGGCCACGGCCGGTCGCGCTGAGTGCGACCCCGACGAAGTGCTCTTTCGCCCCGACGAAGTGCTCTTTCGATCGGGTGTGGGGCCGGTTTTGGGGGTGGGCGCGGTGCTGGCGGGGCGGCGAGGTCAGCGCTTGCCGCCGCCGAGCAGGCCACCGAGGATGCCGCCGAGGATGTCGCCGGCGCCGCCGCCCGAGCCGGAGGCACCGCCGCCGGAGGCGCCGCCGAGCACCTGCCCGAGGATGTCCTCCAGCGGGTTGGACCCGCTCGAGGCGGGGGCGTCTCCGCCGGGGGACTGCACCGGGCCGCTGCCCGCGCCCTGGCCGCCCGGGAAGAGCGGGCCACTGTCGGGTGCCGAGGTCGTCGCCTCGTCCGCACCCGACCCCCCGCCGAGGATGCTGCCCAGCCCTCCGCCCTGGCTCAGCTTGTTGGCCAGCCACGACATGACGATGGGGGCGAGGATCGGCAGCAGCTTCTGCACGAGCGATCCGCCCGAGCCGGACCCGCCGACACCGGCGCCGACGCCTCCCAGCCGGCTCATCACCTGGTCGGTGTTGTCGCCGAAGATGTTGCCGACGATCTTCTGGCCGTCCTGCTCGTCGACGTCGGCGAGGCTGCTCACCGTCGCGCCCTGGTGGTCGGACAGTGCCGATGCGAGCGACTGGGCTCCCGCCGGGTCGTGAGCGTTGGCCTGCAGGCCACCGAGGAGGGCCGGCAGGGCCGTCTGCACGGCCTGCTCGACCTCGCTCTCGTCCACACCCCACTGCTCCGCCAGCTGCTGCGTCGGCACCTGGCCGAGGATCTCGTCGTACGAACCCATGCCCTGGACCTCCTCGTCACGGAGTGGACGGCGACCACTCTCGGGGCAAGGCTAGCCACGGATCGGGCCTCGCCCCAGGGGTGACGTGCACGAGGCAGGCGCTCAGGTGGCGCCGACGTCGGAGGGTGGGAGCGACATCAGCCGGTCGTCGGTGCCGTTGTTGGTGAGGATCCACGCTCGGCCGTCGACGAACCTGATGTCACGGATCCGACCGTAGGTGCCCTCGAGGTGTCGCGTCGGCGTTCCGGCGGTGCCGTCGGGCCTCACCGGCACCCGCCAGACCGACTCGCCCCGGAGCGCGGCGAGGTAGACCGCTCCGTCCGGTCCGACGGTGATGCCGCTCGGCGACATCTCGGAGGTCGGCCACTGCGCCACGGGATCGACGAAAGCGGGGTTCTCGGCCATCCCCTCCACCTCGGGCCAGCCGTAGTTCTCCCCGGCCTTGATGAGATTGAGCTCGTCCCACGTGTTGGCGCCGAACTCACTGGCCCACAAGCGCTTCCGGCTGTCCCAGGCGAGGCCCTGGACGTTGCGGTGCCCGTAGGACCAGATGGGGGAGCCGCCGAACGGGTTGCCCGGGGCGGGTTTGCCCTCAGGCGTGATCCGCAGGATCTTGCCGCCCAGGGAGCTGAGGTTCTGCGACAGCGACCTGGCGCCGGCATCTCCCGTGGCGGCGTAGAGATAGCCGTCGGGCCCGAAGGCGAGCCGCCCGCCGTTGTGGTTGCGGCCCATCGGGATGCCGTCGAGGATCACCTGCGGCTCACCGAGCGTGCCGTCGCGCCACGGGACGGCAGCGATGCGGTTGTCGCTGTCGGTCGAGTAGTAGGCGTAGAAGACCGGGTTGGCCTCGAAGTCCTCGGGCACGGCCAGGCCGAGCAGACCCCCCTCGCCCGCCGAGCGCGTGATGGGCAGCGTGCCGGCGACCGTCGCCCGACCGCCGGACCCCGGCTTCGGCACGTGGCGCACCTCGCCGGTGTTGCGGACGCTGACGAGCGAGCTGCCGTCGGGCAGGGGCGCGATCGACCACGGCACGTCGAGACCACCGAGAAGTGCAACGGGTGGGCCCGCCGTGTCGGGCGTGGCGGGCGACTGGGACGCATCACCCGTGGGCGAGCCCGCGGTCGTCGGTGCCCCCGAGGCGCTCGTGGCCGTCGTCGCGGCCGCAGTCCCGCTCGTGCCGGTGAGCGGCGGCGGCGTCGGTGAGGCCGAGCACGCGCCGGCCGCCAGCACGCCGACCAGGCCCACGGCGAGGGCACGGGCAACGACGAGGCGGGAGGGCGGCATACCCCATTCTGTCCCATGGAGGCCGGCCGGCCCCCGGCGCGGCTCACAGGCATGACCTACGCGCGTCCCGTGCCGGCCGCTCACCCGTCGCGGCGTGCCAGGGTGTGCTCGAGATCGGCCTGGACCTCGGCGTCGATGACCCGCGCGTCGACGACGCGACGCACGGCGTCGAGGTCACCGGTGAAGGCGCGGAAGAGCAGCAGCAGGTCGACGTCGTGCTCGGGTCGCTGGACGTCGACCGACGCGCCGGGCTCGATCACCCCCGGCGCCACGACGGAGAGGTAGGCGCCCGTGCGTCCCTCGTCGCTGAACCTGCGGACCCAGCGAGGCTCGCCCATGTGCTCGGCGAACGTGCCGCAGGGGATGCGCGGCACCTCGACGCGCAGCACGACGTCGCCGATGGTCCACAGCTCGCCGACGAGGGCGTGCGTCATCTCGACACCCTCGGTCGTGAGGTTCTCACCGAACCCGCCTGCGGTGATGGGCCGCCCGATCTCGGAGGACCACCACCGCTGGTCCTCCGAGGCGTACGCGTAGACGGCCTGCAGCCGGCCGCCGTGGTGTCGGGGGTCACCGATCTCGTCACCCACGGCCCCGCTGCCGAGGCCGCCGCGCTTGGGCCCGGGGTCGCGCACCTCGATGCGGTCGACGGGCCGCTTGTCGATGGCCGTGCGCGGCACGTCGGGGCGACGCCGCGGCACGCGGTGCCCGACGTTGACCGACACGACGCGACCCCTGACCGTGCTCTCCCTGGCGCCATCCACCGCGCGAGCCTAGCCGCCGCGCCTGGTTAGGTTGGGTCCATGAGTGCAGCCCCCGTGGTCGTGAGCGTGCCGGACGAGGAGTATGCCGCCGCGCTGGCAGACGTCGACGGCGTCGATGTCGTCGTGTGGGACATGGAGGGGCCGCTCGAGCGCGGCGGTGAGGTGCGCCTCGCGGTCATGCCCTACATGACCCGGCTCACGGTGTCGGACATCCGTTCCGGACTCGACGCGCTCGAGGTCGTGCAGATCCAGAGTGCGGGGTTCGAGGGCTTCGTCGACGGGCTGCCTCCGGGCGTGGCGCTCTGCAACGCGGCGGGGGTGCACGACGCCAGCACGGCGGAGCTCGCCCTCACGCTCACCCTCGCATCGATCAGGGAGATCCCGGAGTTCGTTGCGGCACAACGCGACTCGCACTGGCCCGTGCTCACGCTGCATCGTGCTCTCGCCGACCGGCGGGTGC
This sequence comes from Humibacillus xanthopallidus, assembly GCF_006716675.1. Classification (GTDB taxonomy): domain Bacteria; phylum Actinomycetota; class Actinomycetes; order Actinomycetales; family Dermatophilaceae; genus Humibacillus; species Humibacillus xanthopallidus_B. The sequence continues at coordinate 971,409 of NZ_VFPM01000002.1, forward strand.
TCGTGCTCGGCTACGGCAACATCGGCCGGGCCGTCGTGAGGCGGTTCCTGCCCTTCGAGGTGTCGGTGACGGCGGTCGCCTCTCGCGCCCGGCCGGGCGACGACCTCGTCGACACGGTCCACGGCATCGACGAGCTGCCCGAGCTCGCGGCGGAAGCCGACGTGCTCGTGGTCATCGTCCCCCTGACCGACGCGACACGGGGAGTCGTCGACGCCGCCCTGCTGGCCCGCCTGCCCGACGGGGCGCTCGTCGTCAACGTCGCACGCGGCCCGGTGGTCGACACCGGCGACCTGCTCGCCGAGTGCGCGTCCGGTCGTCTTCGCGCCGCGCTCGACGTGACGGATCCCGAGCCCCTGCCCGAGGACCACCCGCTGTGGTCGACTCCGGGTGTGCTCATCACCCCGCATGTCGGCGGCGCGACCGAGGCGATGCGGCCGCGGGCCCTGGAGCTCATCCGGCGGCAGGTCGTCGCCATGCGCGACGGTGAGCCGCCGCTCAACGTCGTCGCCACGGGCTGACACCTGCCAACCCGTCAGCGCCTGACCCTTGTCGGCGCACCGGTGCATAGTGGACACTGTGAACATGACCGAGACCATCGTTGCCATCGGCACGCGCAAGGGGCTCTGGATCGCCCGCAGCGACGACCGCAGCACCTGGAGACTCGAAGGCCCCCACTTCCTCATGAGCGAGGTGGCCTCGGTCGCGATCGACACCAGGGAGGGCCGCTCGTCGGTGCTCGCCGGCGTCAAGTCGTGGCACTGGGGCCCGACCGTGCAGGCGAGCACCGACGGCGGTCGCACGTGGACCGAGAGCGCCGAGCGTGCGCTGGCCTTCCCGGCCGACACCGACACGGCGCTGGAACGGGTCTGGCAGCTGACCCCCGACCCCAACGACGCCGACGTCGTGTGGGCGGGCGTCGAGCCGCACGCCCTCTTCCGCAGCGCCGACCGGGGCGAGCACTACGAGCTCGTCCGCGGTCTGTGGGACCACCCGCACCGTCCCTCCTGGGAGCCCGGCTTCGGCGGGGGAGCAGTGCACACGATCATCCCCGAGCCCGGCCACCCCGAGAGCCTCCTCGTCGCGATGAGCGCCGGCGGTGTCTACCGCAGCGGCGACGGCGGGCAGAGCTGGCAGGCGAGCAACCCCGGCATCCGGGCCTACTTCCTCCCCGACAACGAGTACCCCGAGTTCGGCCAGTGCGTGCACAAGGTCGCCCGCAGTGAGGCAGACGGCGAGCTCTACGCCCAGAACCACAAGGGCGTCTACCGCTCCGACGACAACGGCGAGACGTGGAGCTCGATCGCCGACGGGCTGCCCACCGACTTCGGCTTCACGATCCTCGCCCACCCGCGCAAGCCCGGCATGGTCTGGAACGTCCCCGTCATGGACGACGGCGAGCGCATCCCCCCGGGGGCCCAGCTGCAGGTGCAGCGCTCCGACGACGGCGGCGCAACCTGGCGCCAGCAGTCCAACGGCCTGCCGAGCCAGAGCTTCACGTGCGTCCTGCGCGACGCGGCAGGGCTCGACGACCTCGACCCCGTCGGCGTCTACATCGGCACGCGCAACGGTGACGTCTTCGCGTCCGCCGACGAGGGGGAGTCCTTCCAGCGCATCGCGACCCAGCTGCCCGACGTGCTCGTCGTGCGGGCCGCCCAGATCGCCTGAGCGACAAAGGATTCCGTATGCCGTCCGCTCCCGTCCGCGTCATCCTGCCGGGCATGCTGCGCGACCTCGTCGGTGGCATGGCCGAGATCGAGGTCGACTCCCCGTCCGACTCGCAGACCGTGGCGCAGCTGCTCGACCGCGCGTTCGCCGAGCACCGGGTCCTCGACGGCAAGGTGCGCGACGAGCGAGGTCAGATCCGGCGTCACGTCAAGGTGTTCGTCAACGGCGAGGACGCGACGCGGGGTGCGGGGGTCGGCACGCCGGTCCCGGCCGGGGCGCGGGTGCACATCATCAACGCCGTCTCCGGCGGCTGACGCCGGCCGCCGACGGGCCTCAGCCTGAGGGGCGCACGCCGAGCAGCACGGGCAGCACGACCTGCTCGAGCTCTCCGCGCTCGAGGGCGCCGGGCTCGATGAGTCGCTGCGTCATCGACCCCTGTGTCAGCGCCATCGCCACGCGCACGAACTGCTCGGTCGTCATCGGCAGGGTGATCCCGCGAGAGGCGATCGCGTCATCGACCACTGCGACGAGCGCCTCGCGGATGCGCCGCTGCTGGGCGGCCCAGACGCGCCTCGCGGCAGCGTCGCGGATGGCGTGGAGGGTGAACTCGGTCGTCAGCAGCACCCAGCGCTCGTGGCGGCCGGGCTCGTCGGCGAGGGCGGCGAAGACGGCGCCGAGCACCGCCTCGGGTGAGGCCTCGGTGCGGGCCGCTGCAGTGATGCGCTCGACGATGCCCTCGACCTGCCGCGTCGAGAGGTGGATGACGAGGTCGTCCTTGGACGAGAAGTTCGAGTAGAAGGCGCCGCGCGTGAATCCAGCGCGCTCGCAGATCTCCTCGACCGTGGCGCCGTGGAAGCCGCGTTCGGCGAAGACCTCGCTCGCCGCGTCGAGGACACGGGCACGGGTGGCCTGACGACGAGCGCTGACGCGGGCACGGGGAGGGCCGGCGGTGGCTGCAGGGGACGGCATACGGCATACGATACACGGTCGTATTGCATACGAACGTGTATTGGATACATACTCGTATCGTGAACAACCGACAGGCACAGGTCCGCAGCCAGCGTGAGGTCTTCGCGACGGGGGTCACCGTCGCAGGCACTCACGAGCCCTTCGTGGACGGCGTGGCCTTCACCGCGCCCGGGGGCGCCGTCACCGTGGTGCCCTGCGACCCCGGCCTGCCCCAGGTCGCCCTCGCGCTCGCCATCGGTGGGCGCGTCGCCCTCGCCGGGGGCGAGATCTCGGTCGGCGGCTCGACCGACCGCGCCGACCTCCAGGTCCGCACCCGCCTCGTCGACGTCGCCGACGTCACCGCGCCCGAGGACACGCTCGCGCTGCGCGCGGTCGTCGCTGAGGAGCTGGCCCTCGCCGAGCGACCCTCCTCGCGCGCCGACGTCGACACCTACCTCGCGGACCGCGACCTCAGCGGCCTGCGGCAGCGCCGGTGGGAAAGCCTCCCTGCCGGACTGCGCACCCGCCTGCTCATCGAGCTGGGCTCGTGGCACCCGCGCGTGCGTGTGCTCGTGCTCGCCGGGCCGGACCGCCACGGCGGCGACGTCGGGGAGTGGTTCGAGTCCGCCCGTCAGGTCGCCGACTCCGGCCTCACCGTCATCGTCCTCTGCTCGCCCGCCACCGCGGCGGCGCTGCAGTCGCTCACCCCCTCTGGAGCCTTTGCATGAACCCCTTCCGTCTCGCGGCCTCCGAGCTGCGCCGGCTCACCTCCTCGCGCATGGCGCGACTCGGCGTCATCGCACTCGCGCTCATCCCGACGCTGTATGCCGGCCTCTACCTCTACGCGAACCACGACCCCTACGCCGCGCTGTCGCAGGTGCCCGCGGCCGTCGCCAGCGACGACCGCGGAGCCACCCTGGACGGGGGCGAGCGTCTCGATGCGGGGTCGTCCGTCGCCGACAAGCTCGTCGACTCGAAGTCGTTCGCGTGGCACCACGTGTCGAGTGCGGAGGCGCTGGCCGGCGTCTACGACGGCACCTACTCCTTCGCCGTCGTCATCCCCGAGAGCTTCTCGGCCGACCTCGCCGCGACGGGCGACTTCACGCCCCGCAAGGCCGAGGTCATCCTCGAGACCAACGACGCCAACAACTACATGACGACGATGATGGGCAACACGGTCATCAAGGAGGTGCGCGCCTCGGTGGCCTCGCAGGTCAGTGAGACCGCTGCCGACCGGCTGCTCGTGGGCTTCACCCGCATCCACGACGAGCTCGGCGCGGCCGTCGACGGCGCCGAGAAGCTGCGCTCCGGGCTCGCGGACGCCGACTCCGGAGCGGCCAAGGCCCAGCAGGGCGCTCAGTCGCTCGCCTCCGGTCTCCACCAGCTCTCCGTCGGCGCCGCGAAGCTCGACGACGGCCTCGGTCAGGCCGTCTCCGGTGCAGACCGCCTGCACACGGGTGCCAGCTCGCTCGCCTCCGGCCTGGGCACCCTGCAGTCGCGCACGGCATCACTGCCCGCCCAGACCGAACGGCTCGCCGACGGCGCGGCGCAGGTGGCCGCGGGCAACAAGAGGATCGCCGTCATCGGTGACCGGGTGGCCGGCATCTCCACCGACCTGCGCGCCAAGGTCGGCGCCGAACGCGACCCCCTCGTCGCCCAGCTGCGGGCCGCCGGTCTCGACGACACCCAGATCGCTCTCGTGCAGGCGCGTCTCGACCGGGTCGACTCCCTCGTCGTGCAGGCCGACGGCAAGGTGCAGCAGGCCTCCTCCGACCTCGACCGTCTCGCGACCGGTGCCGGGCAGGTGGCCACCGGCGCCCGAGCCCTCGCCGACGCGACCCCCGCGCTGACAGGTGGCATCAGCGACGCCGCCGACGGCGCCCGCCGGCTGAGAGACGGCTCGGCGTCCCTCGAGTCGGGCCTGCGCACCCTCGATGCCGGTGCCGGTCAGCTGAGCCGCGGCGCGGCGTCAGCGGCCACCGGTGGCGACTCGCTCGCCAGCGGCATCGGGCAGCTGAAGGCCGGCCTCGACAAGCTGGCCTCCGGCGAGGCCGAGCTGCACAGCGAGCTCGCCAAGGGCCGCGACGCCGTGCCCAACCCGACTGACGCCCAGCGCACGTCCGTCGCCAAGACCATCGGCGACCCCGTGACCGTGCAGCCCGACTCCCTGGCGACCGCCGGCACCTATGGTGCGGGCCTGGCCCCGTTCTTCGTCAGCCTCGCCCTCTGGATCGGCGCCTACGTGCTCTTCCTCCTCGTGCGTCCGCTCTCCACCCGCGCGCTCGCCACGAGCCAGCGCTCGGTGCGCACCGCCCTCGGTGGCTGGCTGGCCCCCGTCGCCATCGGCCTCGTGCAGAGCGTCGTCCTCTTCGGCATCGTCGCCCTCGCCCTCGATCTGCCCGTCGCGCACCCGCTGCTCGTCGTGCTCTTCGTCGGCTTCGTCTCGCTGACCTTCGTCGCGATCCTCCACGCGCTCGCGGCCCGCCTCGGCGCCGTGGGGAAGTTCCTCGGCCTCGTCTTCATGGTCGTGCAGCTCGTCAGCGCAGGTGGCACCTTCCCGTGGCAGACCCTGCCTGCGCCCCTCCAGGCGGTGCACCACGTCGTGCCGATGACGTACGCGATCGACGGTCTGCGGCGACTCATGTACGGCGCCGACCTCGCCCCGGTGCTGCTCGACCTCGGCGTCCTGGCGGGCTTCCTCGTCGCGGCCCTCACCGTCTCGACGATCGCGGCCCGTCGCTTCCGGGTGTGGACGCCGAAGCGCATCAAGCCCGAGCTCAGCCTCTAGGCCCTCGGGCTGACAAGCCCCGCGCGGCAGAGCATGCTGTGGAGGTATGAGCAGTGCGGCCAAAGACAAGACCCTCATCCTCATGCGGCACAGCAAGGCCGAGGAGGGCCTCACCAAGCCCGACCACGACCGCGAGCTCGCCGCCCGCGGTCGGCGCGACGCCACGGCGGCGGGCAGCTGGTTGCGCGAGGAGGGTCTCGTGCCCGACCTCGTCATCTGCTCCACCGCCGTGCGCACCCGCCAGACCTGGGAGCACGCCCGGAGCGGCGGGGCCCAGGCCGAGTTCGTGGAGTTCCGGCGCAGTGTCTACACCGGAGGTGCCGAGGGCGTCCTCGAGACCATCCGCGAGGACGGGGGTGAGATGGAGACCGTGCTCGTCGTCGGGCACAACCCGACTGCCGCCGAGCTCACGAGCCTGCTCTGCGACGGCGAGGGCAGCCACGAGGCGCACGAGGCCCTCGCCCAGGGCTTCGTGACGAGCGGGCTCGCCGTCATGAGGTATGCCGGTGACTGGGCCGACCTCGACGCCGGGACCTGCGCACTCCACCGCTTCCACGTCGCCCGCGGCTGACGGCATACGCCCGGGGAAGGACGCCGAGCGGATCGGCCCCTGAGATGCCGTGTCCACCACGCGGACACGGTCCTATGCTGCAGGCATGACGCAGACGCCTGACATCAAGCCCCGCAGCCGCGATGTCACCGACGGTCTCGAGAAGACCGCCGCGCGGGGGATGCTCAGGGCCGTAGGGCTCGGTGACGACGACTTCGCCAAGCCGCAGATCGGCGTCGCGAGCTCGTGGAACGAGATCACCCCGTGCAACCTCTCGCTCGACCGGCTCGCCAAGGCGGTCAAGGACGGCGTGCACGCCGGGGGCGGCTACCCCCTCGAGTTCGGCACCATCTCGGTGTCCGACGGCATCTCGATGGGCCACGAGGGGATGCACTTCTCGCTCGTGTCGCGCGAGATCATCGCGGACTCGGTCGAGACCGTCATGAGCGCCGAGCGCCTCGACGGCTCAGTGCTGCTCGCCGGCTGCGACAAGTCGCTGCCCGGCATGCTCATGGCCGCCGCGCGCCTCGACCTCGCCTCCGTCTTTCTCTATGCCGGCACCATCCTCCCCGGGGTCGCCAAGCTCTCCGACGGCACCGAGAAGGAGGTCACGATCATCGACGCCTTCGAGGCCGTCGGTGCGTGCAACGCCGGACTCATGTCGCGCGAGGACGTCGACGCCATCGAGCGCGCCATCTGCCCGGGCGAGGGCGCCTGCGGTGGCTTCTACACCGCCAACACGATGGCCGCGGTCGCCGAGGCCATCGGCATGTCGATCCCCGGCTCGGCCGCGCCCCCCGCGACCGACCGCCGTCGCGACATGTACGCCCGCAAGTCGGGCGAGGCCGTCGTCGAGCTGCTGCGCCGGGGCATCACCGCGCGCGACATCATGACGAAGCCGGCCTTCGAGAACGCCATCGCCGTCGTCATGGCTTTCGGCGGCTCGACCAACGCGGTGCTGCACCTGCTCGCGATCGCACACGAGGCGGACGTCGACCTGACCATCGAGGACTTCCGCCGCATCGGCGCCAAGGTGCCGCACCTGGCCGACGTCAAGCCCTTCGGCAGGTTCGTCATGAAGGACATCGACCACATCGGCGGCATCCCCGTCGTCATGAAGACGCTCCTCGAGGCAGACCTTCTCAACGGGGACTGCATGACGGTGACCGGCAAGACGATGGCCGAGAACCTCGAGGAGCTCAACCCGCCGCACATCGACGGCCGCGTCATCCGCGAGATGGGCCGGCCGATCCACAAGACGGGTGGCCTGACGATCCTCACCGGCTCGCTCGCTCCCGAGGGTGCCGTCGTGAAGTCAGCCGGCTTCGACGAGTCGGTCTTCGAGGGCACGGCCCGCGTCTTCGACGGCGAGCGTGCCGCGATGGACGCTGTCGAGGACGGGTCGCTCCAGAAGAACGACGTCGTCGTCATCCGCTACGAAGGCCCCAAGGGCGGTCCCGGCATGCGCGAGATGCTCGCCGTCACCGGTGCGATCAAGGGCGCCGGCCTCGGCAAGGACGTGCTGCTGCTCACCGACGGCCGGTTCTCCGGCGGCACGACCGGCCTCTGCGTCGGGCACGTCGCACCCGAGGCCGTCGACGAGGGGCCGATCGCCTTCGTCCGCGACGGCGACGCGATCCGTCTCGACGTCGCGAGCGGCTCCCTCGACCTGCTGGTCGACGAGGAGGAGATGCAGCGCCGCCGCGCCGAGGGGGTCACGCACCCCGAGCCGAAGTACACCCGAGGCGTCCTCGCGAAGTACCGCAAGCTCGTCGGCAGCGCCAGCGGCGGCGCCGTCTGCGGCTGACCGGTCGGCATACCCCCTGCGATCGGAGGTGATCACGGCACCCATGTCGGTGCCGCGATCACCTCCGATCGGGAGCTCGAGGGCGTATGCCGTCCGGCTCAGGTCAGCGGTCGAGGTTGCGGAAGGCGCGTGGCGTGACGCCGGTGCGCTCACGGAACCGGCGCACGAGGTGGCGCTCGTCGCTGAAGCCGGTGGCCGCCGCGATGTCGCGGACGCCGAGGCCGGTGTGGACAAGCAGGTCGGTGGCGGCGTCGAGCCGCCGTGCGGCCCGGTGCGCGTAGGGGCTCGTGCCGGTCTGCGCGCGGAACCGCCGTCGCCACGTCTCGTAGGGCATGTCGACCTCGGCAGCCACGGCGCGCAGGTCCAGGGACTCGCCGAGGTCGTGCTCCAGGAGGTGGAGGGAGCGTTCGAGCCAGCCGAGCCGGTCGCCGCCTCGACTCGAGCGTGCCACGGCGGCCGTCGCCTCGAGGAGGGCCGCGAGGAGGTCGACGGCTTCTGCATCGCGAGCCTCAGGCGTGCTCGGGCGGCTCCGCCTGCCGAAGGCGGCGAACCGGTGGTGCCACCGCGCGACGGGGAGGTCGTGCACGAGCGGCCGGTCGACCGAGAGGGCGCCACGGTGCCGGGCCAGCTCGAAGGCGACGCCGTCGAAGACGACGAAGACCTCGTCCCAGCCGCCGCGGTCGGCGCCGTACCAGTGGGGGTGGCCGGGGTGCACGACGACGAGCGTGCCGGGCCGGACGGCCTCGTCGCGTGTCGCGTCCCGGTAGCGGCCGGTGCCGGCCGTGACGAACGTCAGGCCCCACGTCGGGTGCCGCCGCACCGCCCCCACCGCCAGGCCGCTGCCCCCCGCGATGTGGCCGGCCACGAGCACCTCACCGAGCCGTCCCGCAGGGGCCCGTCGCGAGGGGACGCCCGACCGCCGGTCATCGTCCATGGGGCGATCCAACCAGATCGTTCCCCTCCACCCACGGCGTTCCGGGTCTCGTCATCCTGCGGCTGGTCTGCTGAGGCCTGCGACGACCACACGGGTCGTTCACGATCCACGAAGGACGAGCCATCCATGCCCACCGACCTGCTTCCTGACCTCACCACGGCGTACCCCGTCAGCGACGACGACGTCGCGGCCTACCGCACGAACGGCCACGTCCGCCTGTCCCAGGTGGCGACGCGAGATGAGGCAGCGGCCTACCGCGTGCCGGTGGCGGCGGCCGTCGAGCGACTCCGCACCGAGACGCGGCCGTTGGAGGCGCGCGACAGCTACGGGATGGCCTTCCTCCAGGTGATGAACCTGTGGCGGCACGACGAGGCCGTGGCCCGCTTCGTCATGGCATCACGCTTCGCGGGCGTCGCGGCGCAGCTGCTCGGAGTGCCGCGCGTCCGGGTCTACCACGACCAGGCGCTCTTCAAGGAGCCGGGCGGCGGCTACACCCCGTGGCACCAGGACGCGATGTACTGGCCGCTCGACGGCTCGCGATGCCTCACGATGTGGATGCCGCTCGTCGACATCACGCCTGCCCACGGCGGCCTCGCCTTCGCCAGTGGGAGCCACGTCGACGGGCCGCTCAGCGACATCGGCATCTCGGACGCCTCCGAGGAGCACTTCGACCGGCTGCTGCCCGAGCGCGGTCTCGTCGTCGACGAGCCGGTCGCGATGCGGGCCGGCGACGCGTCCTTCCACTCGGGCTGGACAGTGCACAAGGCCCTCAGCAACACCTCGACGCAGATGCGCGAGGTCATGACGGTGATCTGGTTCGCGGACGGTCTCTCCGTCCTCGAGCCGGCCAACCCAGCTCAGGCCAACGACCTGGCCTCGTGGCTACCCGGCCTCGCCCCCGGTGACCTCGCCGCGTCGGCCGCCAACCCCGTCATCCCGGCCACCGCGGTGCCGAGCTGACCTCTCCCGTCAGGCGGGCGCAGACACGTCGATGGCGAGGTGGCGCCACACCGACGTCACCTCCATGCCGACCTTCTCGTAGAGCCCCAGCGCACCCGTGCGTGAGTCGGTCGACAGCTCGGACCGGTCGCCGCCGTGCGCCCGCCCGGCCTCGAAGGCGTCGACGAGCAGCGCCCTCGCCAGCCCGCGTCCGCGCTCGTCCCTCCGCACCGCCAGCTTGTCGACGTAGGCGCAGCGGTTCGACACGATGACGAAGGCCATCCCGACGACCTCGCCGGCGGGGTCGACGGCGAGGCGCAGCTGCCAGTCGTCGTAGCCGGGCCGGTTGACGACGTTCGCCGCCCACTCCTCGAAGGTGGCACGCTCCCGCTCCGACCACTCGAGGAAGGCGTCCTCGTTGACGACCCAGGCCGCGCGGTGGTCGGCGTCACCGGAGGCGGGCCGGACGGCATACCCCTGCGGGAGGGGCTGGGGCGCGATGACCGCGCCAGCGGGCAGTTCGAGCACCCACGAGGTCCAGAGCGCCCGGTAGCCGAGCGCGGTCAGGAGCCGTTCGCTCGGGGAGTCGCCCGGCACCGGCTGGCCCACGAGCGCGCCGCCGTCGCGGGCCGTCACGGCCTGCGACCACTGCGCCAGCGCCGTCCCGATGCCACGCCCGCGGTAGGCCGGGTGGACGGCCGCGTCGCCCCAGCGGGCCTTGTAGACCTCGGCGTACGCGACGAGGCGCTCCCCGTCGAACACCCCGACCGACTGCGTGGGGAGGTCGAACGCCGGCCGCTGCCAGTCGCCGACGATGTCGGCCTCCTCGATGAGCTCCTCGCCGACGTCGTGCACCTCGCAGGCACCGATGAGAGCTGCGACGGCGGCCGCGTCGTCGGGGCGCAGCGGCCGGGTCGCCAGGTCGGTCGACGCGGGCAGCGTCAGGGGCACGGGCGCCAGTGCGGTCGTCATGGCGCCGAGTGTCCCGATCGGGGCGCGGCGCCGACAACCGAATTCCCCGGAAGGGGGGTGCGGCGGCATCGGGAGGGTGCCCCCGTGACAGTGGGTGAGATCACGGACCCACATGCTGAGACGGACTCGTGGGCCGATTGACACCACCGAGGCGGCGTAGGACGGTTGTCAGGTGGCCCGACTCCTCGTACTTCCATAGCGCGCGACCAGCTCGACCGGTCAGCGCGCTCCCTTCCGTCCCTGCGGGACAGAAGGGTTTTTTTGTGGGTCGAGTCGGCCCACCACGGCAACACGACGATGTGCTCGAGACAAGGATGAGATCGTGAGCGACACGACGAAGCAGGCGCCCTCGCCGGCTGACGTGGCCTCCCTGGCCCGTCAGCGTCCGACCCCGACGGCCCCCGGTGGCCAGACGGGCGCGGCCCACACCCCCGGCCACGAGGTGGTCCCGGGCGTAGAGGTCACCGGGGCGCAGTCGCTCGTCCTCTCGCTCGAGGCGATCGGTGCCGACACCGTCTTCGGCATCCCCGGCGGCGCGATCCTGCCCGCCTACGACCCGCTGCTCGACTCGACGAAGGTCCGCCACATCCTCGTGCGCCACGAGCAGGGCGCCGGCCACGCCGCCGAGGGGTATGCCGCCGCGACCGGTCGCGTGGGTGTGTGCATGGCGACCTCGGGGCCGGGTGCGACCAACCTCGTCACGCCGATCGCCGACGCCCACATGGACTCCGTGCCGATCGTCGCGATCACCGGGCAGGTCTCGAGCGGCTCGATCGGCACCGACGCCTTCCAGGAGGCCGACATCCGCGGCATCACGATGCCGATCACGAAGCACAACTACCTCGTGACCGACGCGGCGAAGATCCCGCAGGCGATCGCCGAGGCCTTCCACGTCGCGAGCACCGGCCGCCCAGGCCCCGTCCTCGTCGACATCAGCAAGGACGCCCTCCAGGCGACGACGACCTTCAGCTGGCCGCCGCCGATCGACCTGCCGGGCTACCGGCCGGTGACCCGGCCGCACGGCAAGCAGATCCGTGAGGCGAGCCGCCTCATGTCCGAGGCGAAGCGGCCGATCCTCTACGTCGGTGGCGGCATCGTGCGCGCTCGCGCCAGCGAGCAGCTGCGCACCCTCGTCGACCTCACCGGCATCCCCGTCGTCACGACCCTCATGGCCCGTGGCACGGTGCCCGACAGCCACGAGCTCAACCTCGGCATGCCCGGCATGCACGGCACGGTCGCGGCGGTGACGGGGCTGCAGCGCTCCGACCTCATCATCGCGCTGGGCGCCCGCTTCGACGACCGCGTGACCGGCCAGCTCTCGACCTTCGCGCCGGGCGCCAAGGTCATCCACGCCGACATCGACCCGGCCGAGATCAGCAAGAACCGCACCGCCGACGTGCCGATCGTCGGTGACGTGGGCGAGGTCATCAACGACCTCATCACCCAGATCACCCTCGACCGGGCGACCGCCTCCGACGACGACCAGACGTGGGACTTCGGGTCGTGGCGCGAGCAGGTCGCCGAGTGGAAGGCGACCTTCCCGCTCGGCTACACCGACAGCGACGACGGCACCCTCTCGCCGCAGTACGTCATCGAGCGCATCGGCGCCCTCTCGGGTCCGGAGGCGACGTATGTCGCGGGCGTCGGCCAGCACCAGATGTGGGCCGCGCAGTTCGTGCAGTACGAGCGTCCCAACGCCTGGATCAACTCGGGCGGCCTTGGCACGATGGGCTACTCGGTGCCGGCGGCCATGGGAGCGAAGGTTGCCGAGCCGGAGCGCACCGTGTGGGCGATCGACGGCGACGGCTGCTTCCAGATGACCAACCAGGAGCTCGCGACCTGCGTCATCAACAACATCCCGATCAAGGTCGCCATCATCAACAACAGCTCGCTCGGCATGGTGCGCCAGTGGCAGACGCTCTTCTACAACGAGCGCTACTCCAACACCAATCTCCAGCCGCTCGAGCAGCGCGTGCCCGACTTCGTCAAGCTCGCCGACGCCTACGGGGCGCTCGGCTTGCGAGCGGAGACACCGGAGGAGGTCGACGAGGTCATCAAGCTGGCGCTCGAGACCAACGACCGCCCCGTCGTCATCGACTTCATCGTCCACCGCGACGCGATGGTGTGGCCGATGGTGCCGGCCGGCGTCAGCAACGACAAGATCCAGGCCGCGCGCCACGCCGCGCCGGTCTGGGAGCGGGAGGACTGAGGCATGAGCAAGCACACCCTGTCGGTGCTCGTCGAGGACAAGCCCGGCGTCCTCACCCGGGTCGCGGCCCTCTTCTCGCGACGCGGCTTCAACATCGACTCGCTCGCGGTCGGCCAGACCGAGATCCCCGAGATCTCGCGCATCACGGTCGTCGTCGAGGTCGAGGGAGCCGCGCTCGAGCAGGTGACGAAGCAGCTCAACAAGCTCATCGAGGTGCTCAAGGTCGTCGAGCTCGAGCCGAACGCCTCGGTGCAGCGCGAGATCATGCTCGTCAAGGTGCGTGCCGACGCCGGCACCCGCAGCCAGGTCATCGACACGATCCAGCTCTTCAAGGCCAAGGTCGTCGACGTGTCGACCGACGCCATGACGATCGAGGCCACCGGGAACTCCGACAAGCTGCGCGCGCTGCTCGACGTGCTCGAGCCGTTCGGCATCAAGGAGCTCGTCCAGTCGGGCATGGTGGCCGTGGGTCGCGGACCCCGGTCGATCACCGACCGGAGTCTGCGCAGCGCCTGACCGGCACCAGCCCGGTTCGTGCCGACCTCACCCGACCTCAGCCCCAGCGACGCCCGCCCCACCAGCCTCACCGTCCCGCTCAGCCCAGCGGCACACCGCCGCAGATCCCCAACCGAAGGAGAAGGCCACGATGGCCGAGATGTTCTACGACGACGACGCCGACCTGTCGATCATCCAGGGGCGCAAGGTCGCCGTCATCGGCTACGGCAGCCAGGGCCACGCCCACGCGCTCAACCTGCGTGACTCGGGGGTCGACGTGCGCATCGGCCTCGCCGAGGGCAGCAAGAGCAAGGCGAAGGCCGAGGCCGAGGGCCTGACCGTCCTGACCGTCGCCGACGCGGTCAAGGAGGCCGACCTCGTCGTCATTCTCACGCCCGACCAGGTGCAGCGCGGCGTCTACGCCGAGCACATCCAGCCCAACCTCAAGGATGGCGCCGCCCTGCTCTTCGGGCACGGCTTCAACATCCGGTTCGGCTACATCAAGCCCGAGGCCGACGCCGACGTGCTCATGGTCGCCCCCAAGGGCCCCGGGCACATCGTGCGCCGTGAGTTCGTCGACGGCCGTGGGGTGCCCGTGCTCCTCGCCGTCGAGCAGGACGCCTCCGGCACCGCCTGGGAGCTCGCGAAGTCCTACGGCAAGGCGATCGGCGGCCTGCGTGCGGGCGGCATCAAGACGACCTTCACCGAGGAGACCGAGACCGACCTCTTCGGCGAGCAGGCCGTGCTCTGTGGTGGCGCCAGCCAACTCGTGATGTACGGCTTCGAGACGCTCGTCGAGGCGGGCTACCAGCCCGAGGTCGCCTACTTCGAGTGCCTCCACGAGCTCAAGCTCATCGTCGACCTCATGATCGAGGGCGGCATCGCCAAGCAGCGCTGGTCGGTCTCCGACACGGCCGAGTACGGCGACTACGTCTCCGGGCCGCGCGTCATCGACCCGCACGTCAAGGAGAACATGAAGGCCGTCCTCGCCGACATCCAGAACGGCACGTTCGCCAAGCGCTTCATCGACGACCAGGACGCCGGCGCACCGGAGTTCAAGGCCCTGCGCGAGAAGGGTGCTCAGCACCCGATCGAGGCGACCGGTCGCGAGCTGCGCGGGCTCATGGCCTGGGTCAAGCAGACCGACAGCGACTACATCGAGGGTTCAGCCGCTCGCTGACGCCTGCCGAGGTCGACCAGCTCGGCCCTGAGGCCGGCCGCCCGTTCGTGGGGCGGCCGGCCTCCGTCGTCGGTGCCCTGGTCAGTGCTCCGGGCGGGTGGCGAGCCACTCGGCGAACGTCCGGCCACCGGTCTGGGCCGTGCCGGGGGCGGGCACGTTGCGCTGCTCGGCGAAGGCGCGCATGGCGCGACCCAGGGCCGGTGCCCGCACGACCCGGGGAGCCGAGGCGCCGCGCTGCGCGCGGAGCAGGGTCGCGACCTGGGGGAGCGTCAGCACCTCGGGCCCGGCCACGTCGGTCGCCCGGGCGTATGCCGCCGGGCGCGGCCCCAGGGCGAGGTCCGCGAGCCGCTCGGCCACGAAGTCCGTGTCGACGGCCTGGAAGGCAAGGTCCCCGATGGTCACGGTGACCGGTCCGAAGGACAGGCGCTGCGCGAAAGACGCTGCGAGGGAGTGGAACTGCGTGGCGCGCAGGACCGATGCGGACCCACCCGCTGCGGCGATGCCCTGCTCGGCCCGCAGCTTGCGCCGGTAGTAGGCGAGGGGGTGGTCGTCGATGCCGACGATCGAGATGTGGACGAGGTGCACGCCGTGGGCGGCGGCCGCATCGGCGAGACGACGCGTGCCGTAGACGGTCACCCAGTCGCCGCGAGACGGGTCGTCGGCGCAGTGCACGACCGACTCCGCGCCGGCCAGCACCGCCTCGAGCCCGTCGCCGGAGACGAGGTCGACACCCGTCCGCCGGCTCGCCGGCACCGCCTCGTGCCCACGGCTCGTCAGCTCTCGGACCACTCGCGCACCCAGATCTCCGGCCGCACCCGTGACGACGACTCTCATGGCCTCACGGTAGTGCTGCGAGGGCTCGCAAGGAGCGGTATGGCGCCGCCGCGCGAGGCCCGGCGTTCCGGCATACGGGATGGCGGGTCCACGTGCTGATATCGCGACCGGGCGGCGTGGCGCTGTTCACATGGTGGTTACACGTCGTGATATCGCCGTCGGAAGCGCCTAGACTCGCCGGGGCACATCGCGGTGCCTCCGACGGCCCGCGCCCGGACCAGCGTGCGGGCCCCGCACCCGTCCGGAAGGGATCCCCCTGTGAGCAAGCCCGTTGTCCTCATCGCCGAAGAGCTGTCGCCCGCCACGATCGAGGCGCTCGGACCCGACTTCGAGGTCCGCTCGGCCGATGGAGCCAACCGCGAGGAGCTCCTCCCCGCGCTCGCCGACGTCGACGCGGTGCTCATCCGCTCGGCCACCAAGATGGACGCCGAGGCGATCGCCGCGGCCAAGAACCTCAAGGTCATCGCCCGCGCCGGGGTCGGTCTCGACAACGTCGACGTGCAGTCGGCCACGCAGGCCGGCGTCATGGTCGTCAACGCCCCGACCTCCAACATCACCTCCGCCGCCGAGCTCGCCGTGGGCCTGCTCCTCGCGACGGCCCGCAACATCGCCCCCGCCAACCAGGCCCTCAAGGGCGGCGCGTGGAAGCGGAGCAAGTACTCCGGCGTCGAGCTGCTCGACAAGACCGTCGGCGTCGTCGGCCTCGGCCGCATCGGCGCGCTCGTCGCGGAGCGACTCAAGGGCTTCGGCATGAAGATCGTCGCCTACGACCCCTACGCCTCGCCGGCCAAGGCCGGCCAGCTCGGCGCCCAGCTCGTCAGCCTCGACGACCTGCTCGTGCAGTCCGACTTCATCACGGTGCACCTGCCCAAGACGCCGGAGACCCTCGGCCTCATCGGCGAGGAGGCCCTCTCCAAGGTCAAGCCGTCGGTGCGCATCGTCAACGCCGCCCGCGGCGGCATCGTCGACGAGGCCGCGCTGGCCCGCGCCATCGCCGAGGGCCGGGTCGCCGGCGCCGGCATCGACGTCTTCGCGACCGAGCCGACCACCGAGTCTCCGCTCTTCGAGCACGAGTCGGTCGTCGTGACGCCGCACCTCGGGGCCTCGACGGACGAGGCCCAGGAGAAGGCCGGCATCGCCGTCGCCAAGTCGGTGCGCCTCGCCCTTGGCGGCGAGCTCGTGCCCGACGCCGTCAACGTCAGCAGCGGGTTCATCGCCGAGGAGGTGCGTCCCGGCATCGCCCTCGTGGAGAAGCTCGGCCGCATGTTCACGGCCATCGCCGGTGCCGTGCCCGCGCAGCTCGACGTCGACGTGCGCGGCGAGATCACCGCCCACGACGTCAGCGTGTGGAAGCTCGTCGCGCTCAAGGGCCTGTTCACCGATGTCGTCGAGGACTCCGTCACCTACGTCAACGCGCCGGTGCTCGCCGAGCAGCGCGGCGTCGTGGTGCGCCTCGTGACCGACCCCGACTCGGGCGACTTCCGCAACGTCACGACGCTGCGCGGCACGCTCGCCGACGGCACGGTCGTCTCGGTCTCCGGCACGCTCACCGGCCCGAAGATGGTCGAGAAGCTCGTCGGCATCAACGGCTACGACCTCGAGGTGCCGCTCTCGGACCACATGCTCGTCTTCGAGTACTCCGACCGCCCTGGCGTCATCGGCAACGTCGGGCGCATCCTCGGCGACGCCGGCATCAACATCGGCGGCATGCAGGTATCCCGCCAGGGCGACCACGCGATCGGCGTGCTCAACGTCGACAGCGCCGTGCCGCCGGCCCTCACCGCCTCGCTCAGTGAGGCCATCGCCGCGACCTCGTTCTCCGTCGTCGACCTCCGGGCCTGACCCCGACCGCCCGCCCCGAGGGAGTGACCTACCCCGAGCCGCGAGCTCCTCTGCCGTATGCCGCTGGGCCGGCACCCGACCACGGGTGCCGGCCCAGCGGCATACCGGGGCGGTGGCGAGCCGGGCGCCCGGCCGGGAGGGGGACGAACGGCCCTGTCACCGCGTGGTCGGCCGGTCGACGCTGAAGGCATGGGATCTGTCATCACAGCCGAGGGGCTGACCAAGGCGTTCGGTGCCACCGTCGCGCTTCGCGACCTCACCCTCGAGGTGCAGCCCGGTGAGGTGTTCGGCTACCTCGGGCCCAACGGCGCCGGCAAGACGACGACGCTGCGGCTCATCATGGGGCTCATCAGACCGACCACGGGCAGCGTCAGCGTGCTCGGCATGGATGCCTGGCGCGATGCGGTGCCGATCCACGCACGCGTGGGCTACGTGCCGGGTGAGCTCGTGCTCTACGACCGGCTCACGGGCTACGACCACGTCGACTACCTCGCGGCGCTGCGCGGGGGCACCCGGCCGGCTCGTGTCGACCAGCTCGCCGAGCAGCTCGACCTCGACCTGCGCCGGCCGGCGCGCGAGCTGTCGCGCGGCAACCGGCAGAAGGTCGCTCTCGTCCTCGCGCTCATGACCGAGCCCGAGCTGCTCGTGCTCGACGAGCCCACCGGTGGGCTCGACCCCATGGTCCAGCGAACCGTCCAGGGGCTCATCCTCGACCATGCGGCCGGGGGAGGGGCGGTCCTGCTGAGCTCACACGTGCTCGGCGAGGTGCAGCGCGTGGCCAGCCGCATCGGGGTGCTGAGGGCAGGGCGCCTCGTGGCCGTGGAGCGGCTGGACGACCTGCGGGCGAAGTCGCTCCACCACGTCGAGGTGCAGTTCGCCGAGGCGGTGCCCGCGGGCATCCTCGACCCGGTGCCTGACCTGCGCGACGTGACCGTCGACGGGTCCAGCCTGCGGTGCAGCGCGCCGCAGTCCTCGCTCGACGCCGTCCTCAAGGTGGTGAGCGCGCATCCCGTCGTCGACTTCGCCTGCGCCGAGGCCGAGCTCGAGGAGACCTTCCTCGCCTACTACGGAGCGGGTGAGACCGATGCTGCGTGACATCACGACGAAGACGCTGAGAGACCAGGGCAGGGCCTTCGCCGGGTGGGGCGTCGCGATCGTGCTGCTCGTCGCGATGTACGTCGCGATCTGGCCGAGCATGCGTGACCAGCCGGCGATGAGCGACTTCATCGACCAGATGCCGGAGGCGTTCCGCAACCTCTTCGCCACCTCAGGGGCCGACATGTCGACACCGGTCGGTTACCTCCAGATCGAGCTCCTCTCGTTCATGGCGCCGATCCTCGTCATCCTCTATGCCGTCACGGCGGGTTCCGCTGCGGTTGCCGGTGAGGAGAGCCGTCGCACCCTCGACCTGCTCGTCACCGCGCCGGTCAGCCGCCGGCGCCTCGTCCTCGAGAAGACACTGGCGATGGTCATCGGGACCGTGGGCCTCTCGGCGCTGCTGGGTCTCGCCCTCGTCGTCGAGGGCCGCTTCGCCGACATGTCGCTGCCGACCGCGGATGTCGCCGCCGCCATGCTCCACCTCGCCCTGCTCGGGCTCGTCTTCGGCGGGGTGGCACTCGCGATCGGGTGCGCCACGGGTTCGCCGGGGCTGAGCAAGGGCATCCCCGCAGTGCTCGCCGTCGTCACCTACATCGTCAACGGGCTCGGCGGGATGGTCTCGTGGCTCGAGCCGCTGCAGAAGTACTCGCCCTTCTACCAGTACGCCGCGCACGACCCCCTGCGTACCGGCGTGTCGTGGCCGGCGGTCGTCGTGGCGTTCGTCACGGTCGTCGTGCTCGTCGTCGTCGCCGTCCTGGGCTTCGAGCGACGTGATGTGCACAACTGAGCACGGGATCGGGGACGCCCTCCGCCGGCCCCTTCGGAATCCGTCGTCGAACCGGCTGGACACATGTCGGACACCGCGTCTCACGTGGTGGAAACCCCCTTTACCGGTAGTTACCGAGGCGTACCGTCGAAGACATGACGCGGCGGCTCGTACTCATTGCCAGCCGCGGCGAGTCCGGGTAGTCAGCCACCTCGCCGCGGAGATCCCGCGTTGCCCGGCTGACCGGTTCGCCCCGACAGGGGCTCGAGCCACCCGAGACCCAACCGACACCACGAAGGAGTGATGACCATGAGCGACGATGCCATGGCCGCCCGCCAGGCGCTGCAGGAGTCCATGGACCTGCGCGACCAGGGCCACACCGAGGACTGACCTCGCCGACGAGCCCCCGCCACCACGGCGGGGGCTCGTGCATTCCCCGGAGCGAGACCGCTCCACCGTGTCGCCGGCTCGGAAAATGAGACGGCGATCCCACATCACAAGACGGGATCTAGGCTGAAATCATGACGCAGACGCAGGTTCGGGACGCCTACTCCATCGCTGTCATCGGCGGAGACGGCATCGGTCCGGAGGTCGTGGCCGAGGGCCTCAAGGTGCTCGAGGCCGCCACCGCCGGCGGCCCGAAGTTCGCGACGACCGACTACGACCTCGGCGCCCGGCGCTGGCACGCGACGGGCGAGACCCTGCCCGAGTCGGTTCTCGACGAGCTCCGTGGCCACGACGCGATCCTGCTCGGCGCCATCGGCGACCCGAGCGTGCCGAGCGGCGTGCTCGAGCGGGGCGTCCTGCTCCCGCTGCGCTTCGCGCTCGACCACTTCGTCAACCTGCGTCCCGCGAAGCTCTACCCCGGGGTGAGCAGCCCACTCGACGTGGCCCGCGTCGCCCCCGACGGCATCGACTTCGTCGTCGTGCGCGAGGGCACCGAGGGCCCCTACACCGGCAACGGCGGCGCGCTGCGGGTCGGCACCCCCGCCGAGATCGCGACCGAGGTCAGCGTCAACACCCGCTTTGGCGTCGAGCGCGTCGTCCGCGACGCCTTCGCCCGGGCCCAGGCCCGTCCGCGCCGGCACCTCACGCTCGTGCACAAGCACAACGTGCTCACGTATGCCGGACACCTCTGGCGCCGCACGGTCGAGGAGGTCGGCGCCGAGTTCCCCGACGTCGAGACCGCCTACCAGCACGTCGACGCCGCAACGATCTTCATGGCGACCGACCCGGGCCGCTTCGACGTCATCGTCACCGACAACCTCTTCGGTGACATCCTCACCGACATCGCCGCGGCCATCGCCGGCGGCATCGGCCTCGCGGCCTCCGGCAACATCAACCCGGCCCGCACGACGCCGAGCATGTTCGAGCCGGTGCACGGCTCGGCGCCCGACATCGCCGGCCAGTCCAAGGCAGACCCGACCGCGGCCATCCTCTCGGTCGGCATGATGCTCGCCCACCTCGGCCTCGAGGCCGAGGCCGCCCGGGTCGAGGCCGCCGTCGAGGCCGACCTCGCCGAGCGGGGTGACGCCGTGCGCAGCACCGCTGCCGTCGGCGACGCCGTGGTCTCCCGACTCTGATCCCACCGACTCCGACCCGACCTGCCGGGCCCGCCGGACGGCACACCCCGTCGGGCGGCACCGCCCCCCCGGACGGCATAGCCCGCGCGGCGGCATACGCCCGGCTGTGGCGGGTGGGGTTACTTCTGCGTCTCACGATGTGGGCGATAGCCTGACGTCGAATCACCGCTGATCGCTCTGGAGGTAGTGCCATGTCCACCGATGCCGCGAAGGCTGAGGCCCTGACGTTCGAGGTCACGCGCCGAGAGGACGTCACGCCTTCCGAGCGGATCGCCGAGATCCTCGTCGACCCCGGCTTCGGCAAGACCTTCACCGACCACATGGTCGTCGCGACGTGGACGGCCGACGGTGGTTGGGGTGACGCGAAGGTCAAGCCCTACGGCCCGTTCCAGCTCGACCCCGCGGCCGCCGTCCTGCACTACGCGCAGGAGATCTTCGAGGGGATGAAGGCCTACCGTCACGCCGACGGCTCGATCTGGACCTTCCGTCCCGAGGCGAACGCCGCGCGCTTCGCCCGCTCCGCGCGACGTCTGGCGCTGCCGGTGCTGCCCGAGGCAGACTTCATCGAGTCGCTCCGCCAGCTCGTCACCGTCGACCAGGAGTGGGTGCCGGCGGGCGGCGCGGGGGAGAAGAGCCTCTACCTGCGGCCGTTCATGTTCGCCTCCGAGGCCTTCCTCGGGGTGCGTCCTGCCCAGCAGGTCACCTACTCCGTCATCGCGTCCCCGGCGGGCGCCTACTTCTCCGGCGGCCTCAAGCCGGTGACCCTCTGGATCTCCACCGACTACGCCCGCGCGGGCGAGGGCGGCACGGGCGCCGCGAAGTGCGGTGGCAACTACGCGAGCTCGCTCGCCGGCCAGCTCGAGGGCATCGAGCACGGGTGCGACCAGGCCGTCTTCCTCGACTCCTCGACGCACACCTACATCGAGGAGCTCGGCGGGATGAACCTCTTCCTCGTCACCAAGGACGGGCGCATCGTCACACCCGAGCTGACGGGGTCGATCCTCGAGGGCGTCACCCGCAACTCGATCCTCGAGATCGCCAAGGAAGAGGGCCTCGAGCCCGAGGAGCGTCGCATCCCGATCGAGGAGTGGAAGGAGGGCGCCGCGAGCGGCGAGATCGTCGAGGTCTTCGCGTGCGGCACCGCCGCCGTCGTCACTCCCGTCGGCGAGCTGCGCTGGAACGGCGGCTCGGTCGACCACCGCCGCGAGGGCCACGTCGACCGCTACGCCGAGGCGATCAGGGCCAAGCTGCTCGACATCCAGTACGGCCGCGTCGAGGACTCCCGCGGCTGGCTGACCCGCCTCGTCTGACGAGAGATCGCCGATGGGCCCGGTGCCCGGGGCGAGGCTCGGCGACCTCGACCGGCCCCGGCTCGTCGCGTCCGACCTCGACGGCACCCTCCTGCGCACGGACGGGTCGGTCTCGCCGCGGACGGCGGCCGCGTGGTCGGCCGCCGCCGACGCGGGCATCGAGACGGTCATCGTGACGGCCCGTCCGCCACGCTGGCTGCACGATCTCGAGCGAGTCGTCGGCCCTCGCGGCACCGCGATCTGCGGCAACGGCGCGTTCGTCTACGAGGTGGCCACGCGCCGGATCCTGGAGACGCACTGCTTCGAGCGCGGTGGGGTTGACGACATCGTCGCCGACCTGCGTCGAGCCGTCCCGTCGGTCACCTTCGCGGCCGAGTGGGCCAGCGGGCCCTTCGTGGCCGACGACTACCCCGACCCGCACCGCGACCGCGGCGCCGAGCGGGTCGTGCACGGGTCGTGGCGCGAGCTCGAGGCCGAGCCGGTCGGCAAGCTGCTCGCGCTCGCGCCGCACCTCCCGCTCGAGGAGTTCCTCGCCGCGGTCGAGCAGGTGGTCGGCGACCGCGGTCACCTCCACTTCTCCGGCGCCCACGGGCTCGCTGAGGTGAACGCCCCCGGCGTGACCAAGGCCGCCGGGCTCGAGCGATGGGCCTCCGGGCTGGGCATCGAGGCCCACCAGGTGTGGGCCTTCGGCGACATGCCCAACGACCTGCCGATGCTCGAGTGGGCGGGCATCGGCTGGGCCGTGGCCAACGGCCACGAGCTGGTGCGCCGCGCTGCCGACCGGGAGTGTCCGGCCAACGACGACGACGGCGTGGCGCGCGTCCTCGAAGTAGTCCTGGCTCAAAAGGTTTGATGCAGAACCATTGACGATGGTCGCCGTGCGGGTGAAGGATGCCTGACGTCATGGTGGAGCAATGGCAAAGGTCCATTGCACGATGTTTGTGAGGTAGTGCATGAGCGTTCCTCCGTCCCCCGATGTCACCACGAGCACCTCGTCCGCCGCCACCGACGAGGCGATGCTGGCCGAGCTCGGCTACAAGCAAGAGCTCCATCGCGGCATGAGTGGCTTCTCGAACTTCGCCGTCTCGTTCTCGATCATCTCGGTCCTCGCCGGGTGCATCACCAGCTACGCCATCGCCATGAACGCCGGCGGTCCGATCGCCATCTCGATCGGGTGGCCGCTCGTCGGCGCCTTCGTCCTGCTCGTGGCCCTCGCGATGGCCGAGATCTGCTCGGTCTACCCGACCGCCGGCGGGCTCTACTTCTGGGCAGGCCGGCTCGCGCGGCGCAACAAGCGCGTCTGGGCGTGGTACGTCGGGTGGTTCAACTTCCTCGGCGAGGTCGCGGTGACCGCGGCCATCGACTTCGGCGCCGCCGTCACGTGGATGGCGCTGCTGAGCCTCCTGACGGGCATCGAGGTCACCGCGGTGTCGACCTTCATCGCCTTCCTCATCATCATCGGCCTCCACGGCCTGCTCAACACCTTCGGTGTCAACCTCGTCAAGGTGCTCTCCAACGTCAGCGCGTGGTGGCACCTCGTCGGCGTGGCCATCATCGTCGCGGTGCTCGCCCTCGTGCCCGACCAGCACCAGAGCCTCTCGTGGACCTTCCTCCACTTCGAGAACCGGACCGGGTGGGACGCGCCGTTCTACGCCTTCCTCATCGGCCTGCTCATGGCGCAGTACACCTACACCGGCTTCGACGCCTCGGCGCACGTGGCCGAGGAGACGATCAACGCCACGACCGAGGCGCCGAAGGGCCTCGTGCGCAGCGTCTGGGTCTCGATCCTCGCCGGCTGGGTGCTCCTCGTCGCGGTGACCGCCTCGATCCAGGACTACGACGCGGCTCTCGCCACCGACATCGGCCTCCCCCCAGCGCAGATCTTCATCGACGCCGCCGGGCGCTCGCTCGGGATCTTCCTGCTCTTCATCGCGGCCGTCGCCCAGTTCTTCTGCGGCATGGCCTCGGTCACGGCCAACTCGCGCATGTCCTACGCCTTCTCGCGCGACAACGCACTGCCGGGGTCGCGGCTGTGGGCGCAGGTCAACCCGCGCACGGGCACACCGACGAACTCCATCTGGCTGTGTGTCGTCTGCTCGATCGTGCTGACGACCCCGGCGCTCTGGTCGACGACCGCCTACCTCGCGGTCACCTCCATCGCGGTCATCGGGCTCTACATCGCCTACGTCGTGCCCGTCTTCCTGCGCCGGACGAACCCGGACTTCCGCCCCGGCCGGTGGAACCTCGGCCGGTGGAGCGGGCCCATCGGGTGGGTTTCCGTCGTCTGGGTCGGCTTCATCGTCGTGCTCTTCATGCTCCCGCCGGCGAGCCCGATCACCGTCAACACGTTCAACTATGCGCCGCTCGCGGTGCTTGCCGTCCTCGTCTTCTCGACCGTGACGTGGTTCATCGGTGGCCGGGTGCACTTCATGCGTGACGTCCCCCAGGGCCACGACACGAAGCCGGCGTCGGAGATCTTCGGCTGACATGGAGATCGTCGGGGGAGAGCGTGACCTCGCGCTCACGGCTCTGCCGGACGCCGTGCTCCGGCCGGCGTCCGGCAACGCCTTCGAGAACACCGTCGAGCAGCTCGCCCGGGCGATCCGCCTCGGTGTGCTCGCCGACGGGGAGCAGCTGCCGCCGGAGCGCGACCTCGCGGAGCGGCTCGGCGTCAGCCGCAACACGCTGCGCGAGGCCATCGCTGCCCTGCGCGACTCGGGGCTCGTCACGACGAAGAGGGGGCGCGGAGGCGGCACGACGGTGACGTATGCCGCCGAGCTGCCGGCGTCGTCAGGCGGCGTCCCGGGGACGTTCGTCCGTAGCGGTGCGGCGATGCTCGACGCGCTCACCTTCCGACGGGTCGTCGAGCCGGGGGCGGCGTGGCTCGCGGCGACCCAGCCGCTGGCCGGCGACCAGCGGGCCTGGCTGACCGAGAGCCTGAGGGAGGTCGAGGAGGCCGCGGACGCAGCCGCCCACCGGGTCGCCGACTCGCGCCTCCACCTGGCGATCGCGACGCTCTCGGGGTCACCGATGCTCGTCGACGCCGTGACCCGCGCGCAGGCGGCGCTGCACGACATGCTGCTGGCGATCCCCGTGCTGCGGCGCAACATCGAGCACTCGGACATCCAGCACCACCAGGTCGTCGAGGCCATCCTCGGCGGCGACCCTGACCGGGCCCGGGAGGTGATGGAGGAGCACTGCGACGCGACCTCCGCCCTGCTCCGGGGCCTCATCGGATAGGAAGAGGACATGGCGAACCCACCGGCACTGACCGTCGACCAGCTCCGCGCCGAGATCGAGGCCGGCGACATCGACACCGTCGTCGTGGCCTTCACCGACATGCAGGGCCGCCTGCAGGGCAAGCGCCTGCACGGGCACTACTTCCTCGACCACGTGCTGGAGGACGGAACGGAGGGGTGCAACTACCTCCTCGCCGTGGACGTCGACATGAACACCGTCGACGGCTACGCGATCAGCTCATGGGAGCGCGGCTACGGTGACATGTTCTTCGAGCTCGACCTCTCGACGCTGCGGCGCACCCCCGGCGCCCGGCACTCGGCGACGGTCCAGTGCGACCTCACCTGGCTCGACGGCAGTGGGCTCGTCGCCCAGTCGCCGCGCTCGGTGCTGCGGGCCCAGGTCGACCGCGCGGCGGCGCTCGGCCTCACCGCGCAGTGCGGCACCGAGCTCGAGTTCATCGTCTTCGAGGACTCCTTCGACGCGGCCTGGGACCGCGGCTACGCCGGTCTCACGCCGGCCAACCGCTACAACGTCGACTACTCCATCCTCGGTGGTGACCGGGTCGAGCCGCTGCTGCGCGAGATCCGCAACGAGATGTATGCCGCGGGCGCCGTCGTCGAGAGCGCCAAGGGTGAGTGCAACCTGGGTCAGCACGAGATCGGCTTCCTTTTCGACGCGGCCCTGCGCACCTGCGACAACCACGTCGTCTACCGCAACGCCGCGAAGGAGATCGCCGCGAAGCACGGCAAGTCGTTGACCTTCATGGCGAAGTTCGACCAGCGCGAGGGCAGCTCCTGCCACATCCACCTCTCGCTGCGCGGTCGAGGCGGTGAGATCGTCTTCGCCGATGACGACCGCGAGAACGGACACAGCGAGATGTTCGACCACTTCCTCGCCGGCATCCTCGCCACGCAGCGGGAGCTCACCTACTTCTACGCGCCGAACATCAACTCCTACAAGCGATTTGCGGCTGCGAGCTTCGCGCCGACGGCGGTGGCATGGGGTCGCGACAACCGCACCTGCGCCCTGCGCGTCGTCGGTCACGGCGCCGGCCTGCGCGTCGAGAACCGCGTCGGTGGGGGAGACCTCAACCCCTACCTCGCCGTCGCAGCGATGCTCGCGGGCGGCCTGCACGGCATCGAGAACGAGCTGCCCCTCGAGCCACCCCTCGAGGGCAACGCCTACACCTCCGACAAGCCGCGGGTGCCCTCGACGTTGCAGGAGGCCCGCGACCTGCTCCACGGCTCGTCGGTGGCGCGAGCCGCGTTCGGCGACGAGGTCGTCGACCACTACGTCAACGCCGCCGACGTCGAGATCACGGCCTTCAACGCCGCCGTCACCGACTGGGAGCGCAAGAGAGGATTCGAGCGACTGTGACCACGCACGACGTCATCAACCCGGCGACCGAGGAGGTCGTGGCCACGGTGCCACTCGCCTCCGTGGAGGAGGCAGATGCTGCCATCGCGCGGGCCCGAGCCGCAGCGCCGGCCTGGGCCGAGGTGTCACCGGCCGACCGCGGCCTCCTCCTGCGCCGCTTCTCCGATCTCGTCGGGGAGCACCAGGAGGAGCTCGCCCAGCTCGAGGTGGCGAACTCCGGCCACACCATCGGCAACGCGCGCTGGGAGGCAGGCAACGTCCGTGACGTCCTCGCCTACTACGCGGCCGCGCCCGAGCGGAACTTCGGACGGCAGATCCCGGTCGCCGGCGGCATCGACATCACCTTCCGCGAGCCGATCGGTGTCGTCGGCATCATCGTGCCGTGGAACTTCCCGATGCCGATCGCCGGCTGGGGTTTCGCCCCCGCCCTGGCGGCCGGCAACACCGTCGTGCTCAAGCCCGCCGAGCTCACCCCGCTGACGGCGCTCCGGCTCGGACAGCTCGCCCTCGAGGCCGGGCTGCCCGAAGGGGTGTTCACTGTCGTGGCGGGCAAGGGCTCGGTCGTCGGCGAGCGCTTCGTCACCCACCCCGACGTCGGCAAGATCTGCTTCACCGGGTCGACGCCCGTGGGCCAGGGCATCATGCGAGGAGCTGCCGACCGGGTCAAGCGGGTCACCCTCGAGCTCGGCGGCAAGAGCGCCAACATCGTCTTCGCCGACTCGGATCTCGAGCTCGCGGCCGCCCGTGCGCCCTACGGCGTCTTCGACAACGCCGGTCAGGACTGCTGCGCCCGCAGCCGGATCCTCGTGGAGCGCAGCGCGTTCGACCGCTTCATGGAGCACTTCGAGACCGCGGTGCGTGGCGTCGTCGTCACCGACCCGCGTGATGAGTCCGCCGAGATGGGCCCCCTCATCAGCGCCGGTCAGCGGGAGCGGGTGCGGTCCTACGTCGAGGACTCGGGCGAGGACGTCGACGTCGCCTTCCGCGGCGAGGGCCCGACCGGCGCCGGCTACTGGTACCCACCGACCGTGGTGCTCCCCGCCGCGACCACCGACCGGGTGTGGCAGGAGGAGGTCTTCGGCCCCGTCGTGGCCGTCATGCCGTTCGACGACGAGGCCGACGCGATCGCCAAGGCCAACGACACGGCATACGGGCTCTCGGGATCGATCTGGACGCGCGACCTCGGGCGTGGACTGCGCGTCGCGCGGGGGGTCCAGGCGGGCAACCTGTCGGTCAACTCGCACAGCAGCGTGCGCTACTCGACGCCCTTTGGTGGCTTCAAGCAGAGCGGCATCGGCCGCGAGCTCGGGCCGGACGCGCTCGACGCGTTCACCGAGGTCAAGAACGTCTTCATCTCCACGGACTGAAGGGAACTCCCATGGCAGGCAGGCTGGACGGCAAGGTCGCGGTCATCACCGGCGGGTGCTCCGGCATCGGGCTGGCGACGGTGCGGCGGTTCGCCGAGGAGGGTGCCAAGGTCGTCATCGGCGACCTCGACGAGGCGACCGGCACCCGCATCGCCGACGAGGTGGGCGGCACCTTCGTGCGCGTCGACGTCGTGAGCAAGGACGATGTCGACGCCCTCTTCCGCACCGCCAAGGAGACCTACGGCTCGGTCGACATCGCCTTCAACAACGCGGGCATCAGCCCGCCCGAGGACGACTCGATCCTCGACACCGACCTCGACGCCTGGCGCAGGGTGCAGGAGGTCAACCTCACGTCGGTCTACCTGTGCTGCAAGGCCGCTCTGCCCTACATGCTCGAGCAGGGCAAGGGTTCCATCATCAACACCGCCTCGTTCGTCGCCGTCATGGGCGCGGCCACCTCGCAGATCTCCTACAGCGCGAGCAAGGGCGGCGTCCTGTCGATGTCCCGCGAGCTCGGCGTGCAGTTCGCCCGCCAGGGGGTCCGCGTCAACGCGCTCTGCCCGGGGCCGGTCAACACGCCGCTGCTGCAAGAGCTCTTCGCCAAGGACGAGGAGCGGGCCGCGCGCCGCCTCGTCCACGTGCCGATGGGCCGCTTCGGCGAGCCGGAGGAGATGGCGGACGCCGTGCTCTTCCTCGCCTCCGACGAGTCGAGCTTCATCACGGCGTCGACGTTCCTCGTCGACGGTGGCATCTCGGGCGCGTACGTCACACCGCTCTGAGGCCGGTGGCAGGCTGGGGGCAGGAGGTCGTCATGGGTCGTCCGGTCATCGGCATCACCGCCTACGTCGAGCGTGCCTCGTGGGGACGCTGGGTCGACGTGCCTGGCGCTCTCGTGCCGCATCGATATGTCCGCCAGGTGGAGGAGGCCGGTGCGATCGCGGTCGTCATCCCGCCACGTCTCGACGCCGACGACTCGACCGCGCGCGATCTGCTCGAGCGACTCGACGGCGTCGTGCTCGCCGGAGGGGTAGACGTGGCGCCGGAGCTCTACGCCGACGAGCGGCACCCGTCGGTGCAGGCGTCCCGGCCCGACCGTGACACGACGGAGATCGCGATCGCCCGCATGTCGGCGGAGCTCGACCTCCCCGTGCTCGGCATCTGCCGCGGCATGCAGGTCATGGCCGTCGAGGCGGGAGGCCTGCTCGAGCAGCACGTGCCCGATCGAGTCGGCCACGACGAGCACTCACCCGCTCCGACCGTCTACGGCAGCCATCCGGTGCACACCGTCGCCGGCACGAGGGTGGCCGAGATCCTCGGTGAGGAGGTCGACGTGCCGAGCTACCACCACCAGTCGGTGCTGACGCACCCCGGTTACGTCGCCTCGGCCTGGGCGCCCGACGGCACCCTCGAGGCGATGGAGGTGCCGGAGGCCCGCTTCCGCCTCGCGGTGCAGTGGCACCCGGAGGTCGGCAGCGACCCGCGCCTCTTCGAGGCCCTCATCGCCGCGGCGACGCCCACCCGTTCGAGGTGGTCGCGGCCCTCACGTGGGTGACCTGATCACCTTGCATCCGTATGCCGTGAGGCTGGGTGGAGCTGATCGCGACCCTCACGTGGGTGACGGGATCGCCTCGATCCCGTATGTGGCGTGGCGGAGTGGGACGGCGGTCCCACGATCCGGACGGGATGTTTCGCGCAGGTTTCGCGAGCCGTACCTTGAGCCTGTGATGACACGCCCCGTGCCGACCGGCACGCTCATTATCGAATAGCGCGACGAGCCACCCTCGTCGCGCAGACCTCCCAACCCTTGGGGGGTCTTTTTGTTTCCCGAGGCGACCCCGGAGGAGACGTCGCGAGGCCCACGAAGCCGGACGGCATACCGACAAGAGCAGGGCACTGGCACCACACGAGGGGTCGACCGCCGGCACGGCGGTCGACCGAGACCCCCGAGATCGAGGACACTGAAGGTCATGGAAGCGCTGCACGTCTACGACACCACTCTGCGCGATGGTGCCCAGCAGGAGGGACTCAACCTCTCGGTGTCGGACAAGCTGGCCATTGCCGGGCTCCTCGACGACCTCGGGGTCGACTTCATCGAGGGGGGGTGGCCGGGCGCCAACCCCAAGGACACCGAGTTCTTCGAGCGAGCCCAGACCGAGCTGCACCTGCAGCACGCGACGCTCGCCGCCTTCGGCGCCACGCGTCGGGCCGGCGGCTCCGCAGCGGCGGACCCCCAGGTCCAGGCCCTGCTCGACTCCAACGCCTCCGTCGTCTGCCTCGTCGCGAAGTCGCACACCGGGCACGTCGAGCGCGCCCTGCGCACGACGCTCGAGGAGAACCTCGCCATGGTGCGCGACACCGTGAGCCACCTCGTCGGACAGGGCCGCCGCGTCTTCCTCGACTGCGAGCACTTCTTCGACGGCTGGCACCTCGACCGTGACTACGCCCTCTCCGTCGTGCGCACCGCCCACGAGGCCGGGGCCGAGGTCGTCGTGCTCTGCGACACGAACGGCGGCATGCTGCCTCATCAGGTCGAGGAGGTCGTCGCCGATGTCATCGCCTCGACCGGTGCCCGCGTCGGAGCCCACTGTCACAACGACACGGGCTGCGCGGCCGCGAACTCCGTCGCCGCGGTGCGGGCCGGGGCGACCCACGTGCAGGGCACCGTCAACGGCTACGGCGAGCGCACCGGAAACGCCGACCTCGTGACGGTCGCGGCCAACCTGCAGTTCAAGCTCGACATGCACGTCATCGAGCCGGAGGCGTTCGCGCGGGCCATGCACATCGCCCACGCGATCAGCGAGGTCACCAACGTGCCCGCCTACAGCCGCCAGCCGTATGTCGGCGCGAGTGCCTTCGCCCACAAGGCCGGCCTGCACGCCAGCGCCCTCAAGGTCGACCCCGACCTCTACCAGCACATGGACCCGGCACTCGTCGGCAACGGGATGCGCACCCTGGTCAGCGACATGGCGGGCCGCGCGAGCATCGAGCTCAAGGCGCGTGAGGCGGGCCTCGACCTCACCGGACACCCTCAGGTCGTCGCCTCCGTGCTGGCCGAGGTCAAGGACCTCGAGCTGCGCGGCTGGACCTTCGACGCCGCCGACGCGACCGTCGAGCTCATGCTCCGCGAGGCGCTCGAGCCCGGGTGCACCGACTTCTTCGAGGTCGAGTCGTGGCGGGTCATCACCGACTCGTCCGGCGAGGGTGACGCCACCTCCGAGGCGACGGTCAAGCTGCGCGCCGGTGGGGCGCGACTCATCGCGACGGGTGAGGGCAACGGGCCGGTCAACGCGCTCGACCACGCGCTGCGCGACGCGCTGACCCGCGCCTACCCGGAGATCGAGAAGATCGAGCTCATCGACTTCCGCGTGCGCATCCTCGACGCGTCGCACGGCACCGACGCCGTCACGCGCGTGCTCATCGAGACCTCCGACGGCGAGACGTCGTGGGACACCATCGGCGTCGCGGGGTCGATCCTCGCCGCGTCGTGGCGCGCCCTCACCGACGGCATCGTCTACGGGCTGCTCCGTCAGGGCGTCTCGCGCCGCTGAGCTCCGGCTGACCGCCTCGCGAGACCGGGGAGCCACCCCGCCGCCGCTGCACGGAAGGCGGACGGGTCGAGCCGCGGCGCTCCCGTGGGGATCGCGCCGAGGAGTCCCTCCGGCAGCTCCGCGAGGTAGTCGCGGTTCGACGTCTCGATGACCGTCGGGTCGCTCGGCCACGAGCCGAGCACGACCCCCAGCTCGTGGATTCCTCGGCGCCACAGTGCTTCTCGGGTCAGCATCGTGTGGTTGAGCGTGCCGAGCGCACTCCGCGCCACGACGAGCACGCCGCAGTCGCGGGCGCGCCCGGAGAGGTCGGCGAGCGTGGCGCGTGCCTCGGTCAGCTCGACGAGAAGCCCGCCGGCTCCCTCGACGACGACCTGGTCGTGGTCGCTCGAGAGGGCCTCGATCGTCGTGAGGTGGTCTTCCAGCGTGGGCAGCGTGGCCCCCTCGAGGGCCGCGGCCGGGCGGGGTGCCATGGGTGCGAGCAGGCGCACGCCCTCGTGAGTGGGCACGCCGGTCAGTCGCGACACCTCGGCCATGTCCCCGGTGTCGAGCGGGCCCACGCCCGTCTGGGTGGGTTTGTATGCCGTCACGCGCAGGCCCGCTGCCCGCAGCGTCGCGCACACGGCCGCCGTCACGACGGTCTTGCCGACGTCGGTGTCGGTGCCCGTGACGACGATGACCCGGGGCAGACCTCCGGCCGTCAAGCTGCGGCTCCGCAGTGGGCTGCGGCGACCTCGGCGATGAGTCGTGCAGCGGTGGCGACGTCGTCGGGGGAAAGGTCGGCGCGCGCGGTCACCCGGAGGCGCGAGACGCCGTCGGGCACGCTCGGCGGCCGGAAGCAGCCGACGAGCACGCCCCGCTCTCGCAGGGCCAGGCAGGCTGCGACCGCGGCATCCGGAGACGGCATCGGCAGCGACTGCACGGCTCCGGCCGCAGGCTCGATGGCCAGAGCCGCGGCGATCGTCTCGGCGTGCGATCTGACCCTGCCGGCCAGGGCCGGATCGGACGTCACGATGTCGGCCGCTGCCCGAGCCGCGGCTGCCGCGGCGGGTGCGAGGCCGGTGTCGAAGATGAAGCTCCGGGCCGTGTTGACGAGGTGGTCGCGCACGGCGAGCGGCGCGAGGACGGCGCCGCCCTGCGACCCGAGTGCCTTGCTCAGCGTCATGGTGACCACGAGGTTGGCCGTGCCGGTGAGCCCGAGCGCTGCGACGAGGCCGCGCCCCCGGCCCGCGACGCCGATGCCGTGGGCCTCATCGACGACGAGGAGCGCGCCGTGGCGGTCGCACACCGCGAGCAGCTCCGGCAACGGCGCGGCGTCTCCGAGCACCGAGTAGATCGACTCGACCGCGACGAGGACCCGCGAGCCGGCACGCAGCGCCAGCTCCCGGTCGAGGTCGACGGGGTCGGAGTGCGCGAAGGTCGCGTGCGGCACCCGGGACATGCGGGCCGCGTCGTGCAGCGAGGCGTGGGCGTGCGCGTCGAGCAGGATCTCGGCGCCTCGGCCGCTGAGCGCGGTGAGGGCACCGAGGTTGGCGGCATACCCCGTCGAGAAGGCGAGGGCGGTGGGCTGGCCGGTGAGCCGGCAGAGCGCGGCCTCGAGGTCGCGGTGCACGGGAAGGGTGCCGGTCACGAGGCGGCTCGCCGTGGCGGAGGCGCCGTAGCGGTCGAGGGCGGCATGGGCGGCGGCGAGCACCCGCGGGTCCTGCGAGAGGCCGAGGTAGTCGTTGGAGGCCAGGTCGAGGACGGTGTCGTCGCTGCCCTCGACGCGGCCTTCGCGCAGGACCGGGTCGGAGCGCACGGTCCCCCGGGCGCGGCGCAGGTCGGCGCGCTCGGCGAGCCAGGCATCCCAGGCGCCGACGGTCACCCGTGCACCTCCTCGACGGCGCCCACGATGCCCGCGGCGATGCTGCGCACGTCGTCGTCGGTGCAGACGTAGGGCGGCATCGTGTAGACGAGGTCGCGGAACGGACGCACCCAGACGCCCCGGCGCAGGGCCGCTCGGGTCACCCGTGCAACGTCGACGGGGGTGTCCAGCTGGATGACGCCGACCGCCCCCAGGGTGCGTACGTCACGCACGCGTGAGAGCTCACGCGCGGGGGACAGGTGCTCGTCGAGCAGCCGCGAGATCCGCGGCACCTCGTCCTTCCAGCCTGCCTCCAC
Organism: Humibacillus xanthopallidus; assembly: GCF_006716675.1. Lineage (GTDB taxonomy): Bacteria > Actinomycetota > Actinomycetes > Actinomycetales > Dermatophilaceae > Humibacillus > Humibacillus xanthopallidus_B. The sequence goes on from NZ_VFPM01000002.1 coordinate 1,005,018, forward strand.
GAGCTCGAGCGAGGCGTTGGCGACAGCGCAGGCCAGCGGGTTGGCCATGAAGGTGGGTCCGTGCAGCAGCGCTCGGTAGGAGGATGACGTGATGGCCTCGCCCACCCTCGCGGTCGCGAGCACGGCTGCGAGAGTGAGGTATCCGCTGGTGAGCGCCTTTCCGACGCACATGATGTCGGGGGCGGTGTCAGCCCATTCGGAGGCGAAGAGCCTTCCGGTGCGGCCGAAGCCGGTCGCGATCTCGTCGACGACCAGCAGGAGGCCGTACGCGTCGGCGACCTCGCGAAGCACGCGCAGGCAGGCCGGGTCGTAGACGTGCATGCCGCCGGCGCCCTGCAGGACCGGCTCGACGACGACGGCGGCCAGCTCGCCCTGATGACGGTCAGCCAGGGCCTCGAGCTCTGCTGTCCAGGCCGAGAGGGCGAGCTCGTCTGTCTCCCAGTGCTCCTCACCGGACTCTGTCATGACGAGACGGGCGGCCGGTGGCCGCGGGGCGAAGACGTGTCGCGCCAGCACGCCGGGGAAGGCGGAGTGCATGCCGTCGACCGGGTCGCACACGCTCATCGCGGCGAACGTGTCGCCGTGGTAGCCGCCCCGGACGGTGAGGAAGCGCTGCCGCTCCGGGCGCCCGACAGCGGCCTGGAACTGCAGTGCCAGCTTGAGCGCGACCTCGACCGACACGGATCCGGAGTCGGCGAAGAAGACGTGGGCCATCGGCCCCGGGGCGATGGCCGTGAGCCGCTCGGCGAGCGCGACGGCGGGTTCGTGGGTCAGGCCCCCGAACATGACGTGGCTGAAGCGGTCGATCTGGGCGTGGGCAGCGGCGTCGAGGTCGGGGTGCCGGTAGCCGTGGATCGCGCACCACCACGAGGCCATCGCGTCGGTGGCCGTGAACCGCTCACCGTCCGAGGCGCTCAGCTCGAGCGTGACCCCGGAGGCCGAGTGGACGGCATACGGGTCGGGTCCGTCGAGCGGTGCGTAGGGGTGCCACACGAGCCCGCGGTCGCGGGTCGACAGCGTGGAGAGCGTGCCGTCACGCATTGGCCGGCAGGTCGGTGCCCGCGCCGCGCCGGCGCTTGGAGGGGTCGTGCGAGTCGGCGCCCTCGACACTCGCGGCCACGGACTCCGCCCCGAGGACGACGAAGCCGTTGTCGCGGATCAGCTCGAGGTCGGCTTCGGCAGCCTGGCCCTCGGAGGTGAGGTAGTCGCCGAGGAAGATCGAGTTCGCGACGTGGAGGGCAAGACCCTGCAGGGACCGCAGGTGCATCTCGCGACCGCCCGCGATGCGAATCTCCTTGTCAGGACAGACGAAACGCGCCGCGGCGAGAATGCGCAGGCACCGCCCCGGAGTGAGCTCCCAGGTGCCCTCGAGAGGCGTGCCGTCGAAGGGCATGAGGAAGTTGACGGGGATCGAGTCGGAGCCGAGGTCGCGCAGGGCGACGAGTGCTTCGACAAGCTGCTCGTCACTCTCGCCGAGACCGGCGATGAGTCCCGAGCAGGGCGAGAGGCCTGCCTCCTTGGCGCGGTTGACGGTGTCGACACGGTCGGCGTAGGTGTGGCTCGAGACGATGTCGTCGTGGTGGGACTCGGCCGTGTTGATGTTGTGGTTGTAGGCGTCGACACCGGCGGCGCGCAGGCGCTCGGCCTGCCCGTCCTTGAGCAGCCCGAGGCACGCGCACACCTCGACGTCGGGGTGCTCCGCCTTGAGCGCGCCGACCATCCCGGCCACCCGCTCGACGTCGCGGTCGGTGGGCCCGCGGCCGCTGGACACCATGCAGATGCGGCTCGCCCCGCCGCGCAGGCCGGCCGTCGCCTGCTCGACCGCCTCGTCCGCCTTCAGCCACGTGTACTTGAGGATGTCGGCCTGCGAGCCGAGGCGCTGCGAGCAGTAGTGGCAGTCCTCGGGGCACAGGCCCGACTTGAGGTTGACGAGGTAGTTGACCTTGACCGTGTTGCCGAAGTGCTTGCGGCGCAGGCGCGCTGCCGCGGCCACGAGTGGCAGCAGCTCGTCGTCGGTGGCGCGAAGGACGTCGAGGGCATCGTCGGCGCCGGCCACCCGTCCGGCGAGGACGGCGTCGGCGAGATCGTCGAAGCGGGTCATGCGGGCTCCTTGCGCACGTCATTGAACGGTGTTCAACTTGAACGGTGTTCAGTATGCCGACTCGCTAGGGTCGGCTGTCAACGCGGGTCCGCCTGGAGTCGCTCGGTGAGGGAGGCGGTGGCGTGGCGCTCAGCAGGGAGCAGGTCATCGGCACGGCGGTCGATCTGTTGCGCAGATACGGTCTCGGCGACCTCTCGATGCGGCGCCTCGCCCGCGAGCTCGGGGTGGCTCCCGGCGCGCTCTACTGGCACGTCGCCAACAAGCAGGAGCTGCTCGTCGAGGTCGCCGACGCCCTGCTCTCGGAGGTGCCCGAGGTGTCGGCCGACCGGCCGCCGGCGGAGGCGCTCGCCGCGCTGGCCCTCGCGATCCGTGAGGCCGTCGCTCCCGTGCCGGACGGCGCCGACGTCGTCGCCCTCGCGTATGCCGTCGAGCCGGGCGCCGCGCGCCCGCTGCGTGAGGTGACCCGGCTGCTCGCTGCAGCGGGTGTGCCGATGGGCGAGCGTGACCACGTCGCGGCTCTCGTCGTGCACCACATCCTCGGATCCGTTGCGGCACAACAGGATCGCGCACTTGCTGCGGCGGTCGACCCGGAGCTTCCCGCGCCGGACGCGGTGGGGGAGACCAAGGCCTTCGAGATCGGGATGGGCGTCATCGTGAGGGGGCTCGCGGCATACCGCTGAGTGGTTGCTGCCCTGCGGGCGCTTGCTCTCGGGGCGTGCCCGGACATGCGAAGTGCTGGGCGGCTCAGGCCCCGCCCAGCACCACCCCCCTGCAGGGTGTGGAGTGTCGACGCGCGTGCCTGAACCTTCGCCGACACCGGTCAGAGGGGCGGGGGGCGTCGCTGATACGTCACTCGAGAGACGTTCTCGCGGCACGCGCTGGCGGCACTTCGGTGGCACAGTGGAGCGATGCCGCTGCGAACGACCAAGCACTGGTTCGGCGTCGTGCTCGACTGCCCCGACGCCTCCGAGCTCGCCCGCTTCTACGCGCGTCTCCTCGGCTGGACGCTCTACAAGGACACCCCGGCCTGGGCCACTCTCGCGCCGTCGGCGGACGCCGGCTACAACCTCGCCTTCCAGCAGGAGCCCCACTACGTGGAGCCGGTGTGGCCGAGCCGTCCGGGGGAGCCGCTCATGATGTCGCACCTCGACCTCAAGGTCGACGATCTCGACGAGGCGACGGCGTATGCCGTGGAGGTCGGAGCGCGGCTCGCCTCCTTCCAGCCCCAGGAGGACGTTCGTGTCCTGCTCGACCTCGCGGGGCACCCCTTCTGCCTCTATGTCGACGCCGAGGGCTCCGAGGGCTCAGAGGGCTCAGAGGGCTCAGAGGGCTCAGAGGGCTCAGAGGGCTCAGAGGGCTCAGAGGGCTCAGAGGGCTCAGAGGGCTCAGAGGGCTCAGAGGGCTCAGAGGCGAGATGACGACCGGGATGCCTGCCGGGCCCGCGACGTGGGTGCTGCTCGAGGGCGCCAGCGATGTGGCCGCCGTGCGTGCCCTGGCGGAGCGCGCGGGGCTGGGGCTCGACGGCTCGGGCGTGCGACTCGTCGACATGGGCGGGGCGACCAACGTCCGTCGGCACCTCCTCGACGCGGCGCGGGCACCGGCGAGTCCTCGCGTGCTCGGCATGTGCGACATCAAGGAGGCCACGTTCTTCGTCCGGGCCCTGCGGGACCTCGGCTGCGCCGTCAGCTGTGCCCAGGCCCTGCCCGGCTGGGGGTTCCAGCTCTGCGACCGCGACCTCGAGGACGAGCTGATGCGCGCGCTCGGGCCCGGTCGGGTGCGTGCCGTCCTCGAGGACCTCGGGTTGACCGATCGCTTCGCCACCTTCACGCAGCAGCCGGCGTGGGCGGCGCGGGACTTCCATGAGCAGGCGCGCCGCTTCGCGGGGGTGGCGTCCGGACGCAAGGAGCTCATGGCGCAGGCCCTGGCCCTCGCCCTTCACCCGCGGTCGTTGCCTGCCCCGCTGCGCGGACTGCTCGACGACCTCTCGGGCGACGGCCCCACCTTCTCCTCCCTCGGGGCGACGGAGCGCACCGGCTCGTGACGCGAGGGCGTGCGCCCGCGGTGTGAGGTACGCCCGGTTTGCACCGTCTCCGCCCCCAGGCCCACGCCCGGTGCCACAGTGAGGGGAGGCGAGCTGAGGAAGAGGGGGATCCCATGACCACCGATGACACGAGGACTCCGGGCCGAGGGCACGGGCCGTCCGGGTGGTGGCCGCCCGGACCGGGGGCACGAGGCGGCCCTCAGCCCACGCGAACTCCCGGGCGACCGCCGTCGCCGGCACCCGGGCCGGGTGACGGACCCAAGCCCGGCAACGGTCCGGGGCAAGGCCCCGGGCACGGGAACGGACCTGGACAAGGACCTGGACAAGGACCTGGACAAGGACCTGGACCAGGACACGGACACGGGTACGGACACGGGTACGGACCTGGCCACGGGCACGGGCACGGGCACGGGCACGGCACCGGGCCGACGGGGGAGATCCTCTTCTTCGCCTGGACGATCGACGGGACCGAGCCGACCTCCCAGGAGGACATCTTCGCCGTCGACGCGGCGACGGGCACCGTGCGGCGGCTGACCGACCAGTCGTCGGGCGTGCCCTTCGTCTCGGACCGCGACGCCTCGTGGTCGCCCGACCACACCCACATCGTCTTCATGAGCAGCGACGCTGTCGCACCGACGCACCTGCCGGTGCTGTCGGCGGCGGGAGCTCCGGTGGCCGACCTGCCGGTGCAGGGCATGACACCGGTCTGGCTCGATACCGCCACGGTGCTGTGCGTCGTCGGCCGAGCGGAGCCCGACGGCACCGGCAGACTGCAGGACCTCGTGGCGGTGGATGTGCCCGGTGGCACGGCTCGCCCGCTCACCGCGGTCGCCCCCGGTGAGCTGCTCGGCGAACCGGCGTGGCACCCGACGGGCGGGCTCGCGGCAACGCTCACCCGTGAGGACCCGGCGACCGGTGAGTGGGTGTCCTCACAGCTCGTCCTCGCACCCGCGGCCACGGTCTCGGCAACCCTGACGGGCGGAGCGCCACTGACCGCAGCATCGTTCGCCGACGTCGCTCCCGGGTGCACCTGGCCCGCGGGTCCGGACTGGTCTCCTGACGGCGCGCGAATCGCCTTCAGTGCCAGTCGTCCCTGTGCAACGACCCAGCCGGACGGCACGCCGGTGCTGCAGATGGACGTCGCCATCGTCACGCCGCCGGCCCCTGCCGGTGGCCCTCCGGGGCCGCTCGAGTGGGTCACCGACGACACGGCCGGCAGCTACCACGACGGACTCAACGACGGCTCGCCCGCCTTCTCGCCGGACGGGGCCTGGCTCGCCTGGGCGCGGGGCCACGAGGACGACTGGACGAGGATCGTCGTCAAGCAGCTCGGCACAACGGCCGCCCCGACCGTCCTGATGGGTGACGAGCACTGGTTCCGCTGGGGGCTCGATTGGTGAGGAGGCGCCGTCAGCTCGGCCTTCTCCCTGATTTCATCCGCTGAGGATGATCCGGCTGTGGGACCGAGCGCAGGACGATGAGTTCCGGGCGGTACGCGGCGCAACGCGCGTGCAGCTCCCAGGGCGCGCAGCCCTGAATGGAACCAACCGGAGGAACCCGCGATGACGAGCGACAGCACCGTTTCACGCCAGACACTTCCGATCCCTGACCGGCCGTATGCCGGTTCGCTGCCGTTCGACGCGAAGGATCCGGAAGCGAGTTTCGCGCCCATCGAGCCGCTGCGGCCACCGGCGGGAGCACCGAACGTGCTCGTCATCCTGCTCGACGACGTGGGCTTCGCTGCCTCGAGTGCGTTCGGTGGCCCGTGCCACACGCCGACGGCGGAGCGGCTGGCCTCCGGGGGCCTGAAGTACAACCGGTTCCACACCACGGCCCTGTGCGCGCCGACTCGCGCCGCGCTGCTGACCGGTCGCAACCACCACACGGTGGGGATGGGCGTCATCACGGAGCTGGCGACCTCGGCGCCCGGTTACAACTCGGTGCGACCGAACACGTGCGCGCCGGTGGCCAAGACGCTGCGTCTGAACGGCTACGCCACTGCGCAGTTCGGCAAGTGCCACGAGGTACCGGCGTGGCAGACCAGCCCCATCGGGCCGTTCGATGCGTGGCCCACGGGCGGGGGCGGCTTCGATTACTTCTACGGGTTCATCGGCGGCGAGACCAACCAGTACTACCCGGGAATCTACGAGGGAACGACGCCCGTGGAGCCGCCCCGGACGCCCGAGCAGGGGTACCACTTCACCGAGGACATGACCGACAAGGCGATCAACTGGATCCGGCAGCAGAAGTCGCTGACCCCGGACCAGCCGTTCTTCGTCTACTACGCCCCGGGCGCCACGCACGCACCGCACCACGTGCCCACCGAGTGGTCCGACAGGTACCGGGGCCGGTTCGACGCCGGCTGGGACGTGCTGCGCGAGGAGATCCTCGCCAAGCAGAAAGAGCTCGGTGTGGTGCCGGCTGACACCGTGCTCACCCGGCGGCACGACGAGATCCCCGCCTGGGACGACATGCCTGAGGAGCTGAAGCCCGTGCTGGCGCGCCAGATGGAGGTCTATGCCGGCTTCATGGAGCACACGGACCACCACGTCGGCCGCCTGGTCGACGCAGTCGCGGACCTCGGTGTCCTCGACGACACGCTCGTCTACTACATCATCGGCGACAACGGGGCCTCGGCGGAGGGCACGATCAACGGGTCGTTCAACGAGACGTTCCTCTTCAACGGCGCCGCCCACCTGGAGACACCTGAGTTCGTGGCAGCGCGCATCGACGAGCTCGGAACTCCCACGGCGTACAACCACTACGCGGTGGGCTGGGCGCACGCGATGGACACGCCGTACCAGTGGACCAAGCAGGTCGCCTCGCACTGGGGCGGCACCCGCAACGGCACCATCGTGCACTGGCCGCGCGGGTTCGTCGCCAAGGGCGAGGTCCGGGCACAGTTCCACCACGTCATCGACGTGGCCCCGACCATCCTGGAGGCCGCAGGGCTGCCGGAGCCCACCACGGTCGACGGTGTCCCGCAACGTCCCATCGAGGGCGTGAGCATGGCGTACTCGTTCGACCACGGCGACGCGGCTGACCAGCGCCAGACGCAGTACTTCGAGATGTTCTGCAACCGCGGCATCTACCACGAGGGTTGGACCGCGGTCACTCGCCACAGCACCCCTTGGGTGGTCGAGCCGCTGGCCTCCTTCGACGAGGATGTCTGGGAGCTCTACGACACGACCACGGACTGGAGCCAGTCCCGCGACCTGGCGGCCGAGATGCCGGAGAAGCTCGCGGAGCTCAAGGAGCTCTGGCTGGCCGAGGCACGCAGGTACAACGTCCTGCCGCTCGACGACCGCCGCATCGAGCGGTTCGACGCTGACCTCGCGGGACGACCCGTGCTGGTGCGCGGGAACACCCAGTTGCTGTTCGGCGGGATGGGCCGACTCAGCGAGGCGTCGGTCATCAACACCAAGAACAGGTCCCATGCCGTGACCGCAGAGATCGAGGTGCCAGCGTCCGGCGTCGAAGGGGTGATCATCGCCCAGGGGGGTGCCTTCGCCGGCTGGAGCCTCTACGTCAAGGAGGGGAAAGCGCGCTACTGCTACAACCTGCTCGGGCTCCAGCACTTCATCGTCGAGGGCGAGTCAGCAGTCCCGCCGGGCACGCACCAGGTGCGCATGGAGTTCAGCTACGACGGCGGCGGCCTGGCCAAGGGCGGCACCGTGAGCCTCTACCTCGATGGGACGAAGGACGGTGAAGGGCGCGTGGAGGCGACAGTCCCCTTGGTGTTCTCCGCCGACGAGACCGCAGACATCGGCCGCGACGGGGCCTCGCCCGTCAGCAACGAGTACACGGGCGAGACCAGTGGATTCACCGGCCGGGTGAACTGGGTCCAGATCGACCTCGGCGACGACGCCGAGGACGCCGACCACCTCATCACTCCCGAGGAGCGACTCCGCGTGGCCATGGCCCGCCAGTAGCGACCCTCCGCCCCGCCGTGTTGAGGGCGGCTACGCTCGCCCGGTCGGTCCGCGTGGAGGACGTTGGGCGTCCGATTCTCAGTGGCTTATTCGGGGCGAGTCTTCGAGTCGATGATTCGCTGCATCCACCGGCTCGCGATCTGCTCGTCGAGGTCGCTGATCGCGTGTCCGGTGGGGAGTACCTCGTGTTCCACGGCTGCTCCCGCCCGGCGAAGGGTCTCGGCGAGTACGTGGCCGTCGCCAGGTGTCCTGCGGTCGTCGTGAGCACCATCGAGGAGCAGGACCGGGAGCCCGTTCAGTGGCTGCTCAGGATCGGCCGTGAACGGCGACAGGGCTCGGAGCAGGATCGCGCCGGAGAACGCCTCTGGTTGGGTCTGGAGGATGGCTGCCGCCATGATGGCGCCGTTGGAGAACCCGACGAGGATCGGGGGTCGGAGCACCCCGTGCTCGGACAGGGTGGTTCTGATGAGCTCGCAGAGCGGGGAGACTCGGGCTGCGAGGTCCTGCTCGTCAATGCCTCGGTCAACGAAACGGTGGAAGAACGCGAAGCCACCAGATGTCGCAACAGCCCCGCGAATGCTGATCCTGGCCGCGGAGGGCATGAGCCGTTCGGCGAGTGGGAGCAGATCTGTCTCGCGCCCGTCGGCACCATGGAGGAGCACGAGAGGAGCAGCGGAAGCGCCCGTTCCCTGGGCCGGGACAAAGACGTACTCGTGCATGACACACACGCTCTCACGCGCGGCCAGCGTGGGGCGACGCGAGCCCCCACCACGCAAACGCGCCTTTCCAGGCCGCTGATGGTGCGCGAGCGGAACCCGGCCGACCCTCAGCGCTCGGGGTCGGCCAACAGCTCCACGTCGACCTCGTCGCCGGCAACTCGGCCCGTCTGCTTGCGGGTCTCCGCATTGAACGAGACGAGGTAACGACCTCCCATGACCCCGATGGTCGTCTTGTACGAGTAGCCGCCGTCAATCGTGACGATGACGGGCACTCGCTTCCCGCGGTTGAAGGCGAGCACCATCGACTCGGGCACCACGATGCCGACGTTGTTGCCGCCGGTCGCCTCAAGCACTGTCCGGAAGGTCGCCATGCGATCAACCCTAATCTCGCTGCACACGCACGGGGCCCTAGCGCTCCATCTGGACCTGCGACCGGTCGGGCTCGACGAGGTCTGGCAGCGAGGATGAGGTCGTGCGGGGCCAGGTCCAGGCGGAGCGCAGGATGAAGGCCAGGATCAGCACCTCGACTCCGATGGTGAGGCCGTAGTAGAAGGCCCAGTCCCAGGACGCTCCCGCGGCGTTGAACACGCAGATGGGGATGAAGAGCAAAGCGACGACGAGGTTCGTGGCGCGGTTCACCCGGGCGGGCAGCGTCATGGAGAGCAGCACCATCAGGGTCGGGATCGCTATGAGCGCGAAGAACGCGCTCATCAAGGTCCCGCTGATGTCGAACACGAAGATCTCGCCACCTCTGATGACGTCGATCTCGCCTGGCTGGTAGAGGTGGAAGTAGTCGATGTAGATGACGAGGAACATGAAGCTGGTCCAGGCTGCCGCAAGCTTGGCCTGCACGGGGATCGTCGGGTTGTCGAGCGGGCTCGGGGTTGTCGTTCGGATGGTCATCTCTTCTTCCTTCGTTAGGGGAGATCCGTCCGCCGGAGTGGAGGTGGCCCCTCAGCTCCCGGAGGACTCACGCTGGCTCGTACGCTGTACGTCGTACGCCGTACTATGAGCGTACGCTGTACGGTTGTCAAGCCGTTCCAGGGAGCGAGGAGACCCGTGTCTGTGAGGAAGCAACGTCAGGTCGCGTCAGACGCGGGGCTCAGCACGCAGCGGGTGGTGGTCGAGGCGATCCGGCTCGCCGACCGCGAGGGGGTCGACGGGCTGAGCATGCGCCGGCTGGCCGGCGCGCTCGGAGCGGGGGCGATGTCGCTCTACCACTACGTGGCGAGCAAGGAGGAGCTGCTCGACGCCATGATCGACGTCGTGTTCGAGGAGATCGAGCTCCCGCCCGAGGGGACCGACTGGCAGACGGCGATGCGACGGCGGTCGGTGTCCGCCCGAGAGGTTCTCGCACGCCACCCGTGGGCGATCGGGCTTATGGAGTCACGGACATCGCCGGGGCCCGCGCACCTGCGCCACCGCGAAGCGGTCACCGCCTGTCTGCGCAGGGCCGGCTTCTCGGTCGTGATGGCGACGCACGCCAACTGGTTGCTCGACGTCTACGTCTACGGGTTCGCCCTGCAGGCAGCCAGCCTGCCGTTCGACACCGCCGATGAGTTCGCGGACATGGCCGAGGACGTCTTCCTGCCCCAGCTTCCTGCTGACGAGTTCCCCTACCTCAACGAGTCGGCCGCGGTGCTCGTCGCTGCCGGCTACGACCCGGCAGACGAGTTCTGCTTCGGCCTCGACCTCGTCCTGGCTGCCCTCGAGCCCCTGAGAGGCTCCGCATAGCGACGCTCAGAGGGGTCGCACCATCCGGTCGCACGCAGTGATCAGACGCTCCCGCAGCACCTGGCCGCGTTCGGCGAAGACGCGCTGCTCGGCGGCATACCGCGCCTTGCCCTCGGGCGTCTCGATGCGCACCGGCTCGTAGCCGAGCTCGCGCAGGTCGTAGGGCGCCGCTCGCATGTCGAGCGAACGGATGTCGCGGGCGAGCTCGAAGCAGTCCATGACGTGCTCGCACGCCACGACGGGCACGAGCTTGTGTGCCCACTTGTAGACGTCCATCTACGCGTGGTCACCGCACACCCAAGTTCGGCACGAAGTCTTCCGCTCTTGCCGACGACAGGACGTCCCATGCGTCAGCTAGCGGACACGTCCCCAAACCACGGCGCCCCTTTTGGTCACGGTCACGGGCCGCTCGAACCCGGTCGCCGCCTCAGCCGCGGCTTGGGGGCTCAGTCCCCGACCCCGAAGGAACTGCTCTACGGCAACGGCGTCGCGCAGCGACATTAGCGGCGCGTCCCAGCGCTCGACGTCGACGACGTCGAAAACCCGGCCGATCAGTTCCGCAGCGTCTTCGGCGTCGAAGGTGGACGGGTACCCCCATTCCGGCAGAACGGCCTCGAACTCCGGATCGTTGTAGCGGCTGGGCGCACACGCGACAAAGGTGCCCCCTGGGCGCAACACCATGGCGGCCTGACGCAGGACCGTGAGCGGCTCAGCGACGTGGTAGAGCATCCATAGTGCGGCGACGGCGTTGAAGGTCTCGCCGGCGAACGGGAGTCGCTCGGCGTCTGCCATGACAACGGGTGGCGGCGCTGTCGTCACGTAACGAGCTTGATCCAGGACCACAGTGGACAAGCCGCGATCTTGAAGGTGTCGAGCCAGTAGACCGTTCCCCCCGCCCAGATCGAGGACGCGCCCGCCCGCGTGCTGCAGCTGGAGTTGATCGGCTACCGGCTCATGAACGTCTCCTGACGTCGAGAACAGTCGAGTTGCCGTTTGGTTCGTCAGAAACCGGTCAATGTCGAGGTCGTAGTCGACCGGTTGCGCTCGGGGCTGCTGAGCTTCAGGGCCTTTCATGCCCTTATGGGACTGCTGCACGGATAGGTGACACCTGATCTGTGGCGCTGAAGGGCGCCGCTGGAAGGATGTTCACCGTGCCCAAGCCCTACCCCAAAGAGTTCCGTGACGACGTCGTGAACGTCGCTCGCGGCCGCGAGCCGGGCCAGTCGCTCAAGCAGATCGCGGCCGACTTCGGCATCGCCGAGTCCTGCCTGCGTAACTGGATGCGCGAGGCCGACGTCGAGGACGGCATCAAGCCAGGAGCCACAGCGGCTGAGAGTGCCGAGCTGCGCGAGGCCAAGAAACGGATCCGTCTGCTCGAGCAGGAGAACGAGGTCCTGCGCCGAGCCGCGGCGTACCTGTCGCAGGCGAACCTGCCGGGAAAATGATGTACCCGCTCGTCCGCGAGCTGGCCGCCGACGGGATCCCCGTCGCGGTGACGTGCCGGGTCCTGAAACTCGCCCGCCAGCCGTACTACCGCTGGCTGGCGGCACCAGTCACCGCGAGCGACAGAGCCGAGGCGCACCTGGCCAACGTCCTGTTCGACGCCCACCGGGACGACCCCGAGTTCGGCTACCGGTACCTGGCCGACGAGGCACGCGACGCCGGCCAGCAGGCCTGCGACCGGACCATGTGGCGGGTCTGCTCGGCCAACGGCTGGTGGTCGGCGTTCGGCAAGAAGCGCGGCAAGAACGGCAAGAAGCCCGGGCCACCGGTGCACGACGACCTCGTCCAGCGCGTCTTCACCGCCCCGGACCGGAACCGGCTGTGGCTCAGCGACATCACCGAGCACTGGACCGGTGAGGGCAAGCTCTACCTCTGCGCGATCAAGGACGTCTACTCCAACCGGATCGTCGGCTACTCGATCAGCGACCGGATGACCTCCCGGCTGGCCGTCGACGCCCTGGCAAACGCGGTCGCCCGACGCGGGCAGGTCGCCGGCTGCATCCTGCACACCGACCGCGGATCGCAGTTCAGGTCACGGAGATTCGTCCGTGCCCTGCACCGGCACGGCATGGTCGGCTCGATGGGCAAGGTCGGCGCGGCCGGTGACAACGCCGCCATGGAGTCCTTCTTCGCCCTGCTGCAGAAGAACGTCCTGAACCGTCGAGCCTGGGACAGCCGCCAACAGCTACGGATCGCGATCGTCACCTGGATCGAACGGACCTACCACCGCCGACGCCGTCAGGACGCCCTCGGACGATTGACCCCCATCGAGTTCGAGACCATCATGACCAAACCTGCCACTCAGGCAGCCTGACCCCACCTGTCACCTATCCGTGCAGCAGTCCCTATCGTCACGAGTAGCGACAGAACGGGCAACGCGTTTGCGCCCGGATCTGCCGCGGACGGGGACGTCCGATCTTGCCGCCGTCAGCGCTCCCCAAACCTCTGCTGGGCGGCCTGACGTGAGATGTCGAGTGCAGCACCGATCACGGTCCACGAGTCGCCCGCCGCACGGGCTGCGCGGACAGCCTCACGCAGCTCCTTCTCGGCGTCCGCGAGCTGGTTTCGGGCGGCGATGATACAGCGGAAGGACGCGGCATCGCGGGCCGGGTGAGTCGACGGGTCGAGCTGGTCCAAACCGGTGCGGTCGTGGTTGGTCTTCAGGGTTGGCCTGCATCAGGCCCGGAACGGGACAATCTGGCCATTCGTCGTGTGTGCGGAGTCTCGTGAGCGCACACTTGGTGGGGAGCACGACGAGCGAGGATGCCGCAGCCAGAGAGCCCCGATCATCGAGTCCGTGGAGCATGCGCCGTCCTTCGGCGGTGCACGCCGAGGGATGTCCAGGTGTTGCCGCTCCCGAAGGAGAAGCGCATGTGGTTGGACCTGATGACGTCCCAAGCCCTCAACGGCCAGCTGCCGTCACCACCGGGATCCCAGATTATCTACAGCGCCAAGAGCAGCACCGCCGTCACGGTCGACAACCGCTTGCCGATCCCGATTCTGGTGGTGCAGCTGGACACCAGTGGAGCACACTGTGATCCCGTCGTCCCGGTCCCCGCCACCTCAAGCGAGGTTCTGCACTCTTGGTACGGCAACGGGTATGCGGCTGTGCTGGCCCCGGCCACGGGCGGCTTCATCTGCTTCCTGGGGCCGCTGCCCGGCACGCCGACGGCGACGACATTCACCGTCGACGCTGATGCCCTGCTTCGCCCCAATGCCATTGGCCCGGTTCCCCTGCCGACGAACGACTCGATCATCCCGGCCGATTCCGCACGCGTGGTGGTGGGGTGCGGCCAGGCAGCAAACGGTGCGAATCTGCTGCGGGAGCAGTACTGGCAACGACTTCCCGAGTCCACGACCTTGTCTCCGGACGAGCTGCTGACTCGTGCAACGACGGTGGTGTCTGGAATGTCGGATACGACGAGCGCCCAGCAAGAGCTCCAAAGCAGCCTGGGACTGTCGGCGTCAGGTGGCTGGGGCGCAGTCTCGGCGAGTGTCTCGTCGACGCTGAGCCTCTCCAGCACGTCCTTCCAGCAGGTCACGGTGACGACGGAAAGCACGATCTTCAACTCGAGCACCTTCGACAACTCCGGCTCAGGTGGTGCCTACCTGCTCTTCTGGCAGCTCACCGATGTCGTCACGGTACTCGACGCCAGCGGGCAGCCGAAGGCGTCGGTGGTGACGGCAATCCCGCCAGCCATCGTTGCGCGGCACACCTTGCCCGGCGACGTCGCGCAGTTCACCGTGCCAGCCGGTCTGGCCCCCGGACGGCACCTGGTGACCGCTCGTTCCAACGATCTGACAGCGACCGCTGATCTGGTCATCCCGGGCGGGCCGCTCGCGTCGCTCATGCCGCAGTACGGCGCGGCCGGAACCGACGTGCAGCTCCTAGCCTCCGGCTTCGCGAGCGGCCAGGCCTTCGAGGTCGAGATCGAGGTCAGCCCTGGGAGCGACACCTATGGGGCCGCCACGGTCTCACCCGTCGGTGGCGTGACGACACCGGACGGCTCCATTCCACCAGGGACGACGCTGACGCTGCCGTCAGCGCCAGGTGACTACGCCCTTCGCGTGTCGGTGGGCTCGAGCGAGTCCTCGATGACGTGCACGGTGCTTGCCCCGGAGATCCTGCTCACCCCTGCGGTGGCTGGCCCTGGATCGACGGTCGCCGTGACCGGTGCTGCGTTTCCACCTGACTCGACGGTAGTGCTGAGCGTCACGGACGGAATGACCGAGACGACATTGGTGTCGCTGTCCACGGACGACGCAGGCAACGTGACAGGGGAGGAGGCGTGATGGAATCACCAGAACCCGCCGCGTTGGCCTGGACGATGCCTGCACCCGTGTCAGCGGGCCCGGCCGGGCTGGCGGTGTCTGCCGTGGTTACGCAAGGGCAGCTGCAGTGCGTCTACCAGAATGCAAGCCCAACGCTAGGCGTCGCGGCGGCCGGCACCAGCGATGGCAGCACATGGGGCACGCCGACCGCGTATGCGCACCCCAGCAGCTCCTTGGAGGCTCCGGGCAACATCAGCGCTGCCCTCTTCCGCGGTGACATCTACTGTGCGGCCGTGTCGGGTTACGGGCCCCAGCCCGGCCCTCCCATCGTGGCCGCGCTGAGCTCCTCGGCCACCGTCACGACGCTGCCAGATCCGTCAGACGATCCAACCGGGAGTCCGACTCTGGTGACGTTTGGTGAGGAGCTCTTCTGCTTCTACCGGGGTGGGAGCGGACGGGTCTGGTGGACAAGTACCACCGACGGACAAGCTTGGGGCCCACCGGTGGCGGTGCCGGGTTGTCGGAGCGCAAGCGACCCCGCAGCGCTCTCCTTCAACGGGCGCCTCTACGTGGCCGGGTCCTCGATGGCGACACAGGCCCAGCTGTGGACAACCTCCTCGCCCAACGGCAGGTCATGGCGGGCGAGCTCCACGGCGTGTTCCGTCGGGGGAGCGCCGGTCCCAGCAGCCGGTCCGCCGGGTCTGGCAGTGTTCAACGGGGACCTCTACTGTGCAGTCGCTGCCAACGTCGGGTCCGGCAGTCTCGTCTTCCTCAGCACGGGGGACGGTCTCGCCTGGAGCACCCCCACCACGGTCCCCGAGGCTGACGTCCTCCCACCTGCCCGACCCAGCCTCCTCGCCTTCGGCATCGCCCTGTACTGGTTCCTGCCAGGCACTCAGGACGGCGGGCCGTTGGCCATGTGCAGCGTGCTGGACTGAGGGGGCAGCCGTGGTACAGATCAACCAAGGGGCAGTCAACGGAGCGCTCGCACCACAGTTCGGTGACGTGACGTCGATTCCCATCCAACTGGAGAACGGGCTCCCCGTCCCGATCACCCTCTACATGCTCGAGGCGGACGGAGAGCACTCCGGCTGGGACGCCGCAGGACGTCTCAGCGCCGGCCAACCGGGACTCACCCTGGCCCCGGCCGAGGGCGTAGGCCTCACGAACTGGCATCTCGGAGAGTTCGTGCTCGTGCTGGCCAAAGACTCCGGAGCATTCGTCACTGCATATCCGCTACCGACGACGAAGCCGACGCAGGCCAGTCTCACGGTCACCTCGATCGACGCGACGATGCTCGTGGCGCCGAATGAGATCGGCTCTCCCCCCGTGCCAGACCCGGCACTGGGGGTCGTCATACCCGCCGACGGCACCAGGGTGCTGGTGGGGTGCGGCATGGCCCCCAACGGAAACCTGGTCACGAGGGAACAGTTCTGGCAGCGCTGCTCGACCTCCTACTGCCTCGCCCCCCGAGAGACGAGAACCATCAGCACGACGGTCTCGAACGGCATGGACGTGACCACATCGGAGCAGAGGACGGTGGCCGCCTCGCTCGGCATCTCGGTCAGTGGCGGCTGGGGCCCGGTATCGGCGAGCCTGTCTGCCAGTCTCAGCCGTTCCAGCACCTCATTCCATCAAGTGACCGTTTCGACACAGACGACGGCGTTCGAAGAGCAGCAAGTCAGCAACACCGATCCCCTCCACTCCGCCATGGTCTTGGTCTGGCAGCTCATGGACGTGCTCACCATCTTTGATGCGAGCCATCGTCCACTGGCTGCGGTGCTCACCGGCCAGAGGCCAACCATCTCAAGCAACGTTATCGACCCGGGCGTAGGTCCTGACTGGTCGTCGTCGGCAGCCGCTGTGACGCCATCACGGAGCGTCGTCAGGGCCACACGGGTCAGCCCAAAGTCGTCGTGACGTACCACCTGTTCCACCACAACATGGAGAACTACGCGGGCGGGCCCGCCCCGCGGCAGCAGCTCTATCAGCAGGCCTACGCCCGCACACGCGCGGCCGCCACGATCCTCACCCCACCACAGATCCTGGCGGCCGGCTTCACCGAGCTGAGGAACTGGGACCGGACGATGCACTCCCTCGACACGGCGTTAGTCGGCGCTCTCGACCCAGGCCTGCGGATGCTGGCGGTCATCGCCTGCGGTGCCAGCGCATTGGGAAACAAGGAGTACCTCGGCATCGCGATTGGCCGTCCCGGTGGTGCAGGCACCGCCTTCAATGTCCACTCGGTCGGTCGAGTGCGATTCACCGTCACCGGTCAGCAGTCGCGGCCGATACACGACTACTTTCCGCCTGCCCCGAAGGACTGGACGGTGATCGGCCCCACTGCCGGCCTGCAACAGTGGGGAGCCTCGTCCGGCGCGGACTCCACCCCGGACTACCGGTATCCGGTGTACGTCGTGGGTTCCATCGGCCCGCAGACTGCGGTCGGCGCTCGGGTGCCGAGGACGACGACGTTGGCCAAGGCTGCCAGACCGTCGACCGTGATCGCTGTCGCCTGGATCCACAACAGGTACAAAGGCTCTGCAGACAGCTCCAGTGCACGGGACAGCAAGGCCGCCGCCGAGCGCCTCATCGCGATGCAGCAGCTACCTACCGTCGTCAAAGCGATCATGAGCGAGAACCCCTTTACCCCCGATTACGTCTTCATCGGCGGGGACTTCAACTCGCCGGCGAACCAGGAGCCAGGCCACCAGTACATCGGCACCGATCGCGTGGCTCGTCTCCGGACCTTCTCCGCGAGCGCCCCGCCGCTGCTCTCACCTCCGGGCTTCTTCGGCCCGGGCTCTGTCCTGGTTCCCGGCGGCCCGGCGACGGCGCAGTGGAAGGGCGGAACCACTCGGGGCGGGAACCTCTACGACTACTGGTTCATGGGACAGGGGGCAACCGCGCCACCATGGCCGGCTGGCTTCCCCGTGCCGAGCGCATGCATGGCCCCCGTGACAGCAAGAGGTGCGCCGATCGAGCTGTCGGACCACGCCGCTACCTTCCTGGA
This sequence comes from Humibacillus xanthopallidus, assembly GCF_006716675.1. Lineage (GTDB taxonomy): Bacteria > Actinomycetota > Actinomycetes > Actinomycetales > Dermatophilaceae > Humibacillus > Humibacillus xanthopallidus_B. Next base: position 1,022,833 of record NZ_VFPM01000002.1, read on the forward strand.
AGTTCTCTGAGGAGTGGGCATCGGCCCGCACGATGACCGGATCTCCGCCCGCCTCGCGACAGGGCCTCCGCTGCCGCCTCTGGACCCGAGCGCGCCGGCGGCGCGGGCGCAAGCGGAGCCGGCACTGCCCGCGGACGGCCTGTGCAAAGACCTTCAGGGCGAACCTGGCGCGCCATGGCCCACGGCACCCCGCGCGCATGGCTGCCCCTGGGTGGACCGTCGACGGTGACCGCGTCACGATGCGTCGCTCCGGCCCGTCGATAACCAGGCTGCCGCGCCAGTGGCGCGGGAACAATCGCCGCGCCTGAGGGCGGAGCCGGGTGTGGCCCCGGGCCGCGAGACCGGGACCAGTGCCGACAAGCCTCGCACAGAGCCTCCAGCCCCCATCTGCTCGGCGGTGATGCGTCAGGGTTCCACAGACTCACTGACAGGCCTGATCGTGGTTGATGGATAGACGGAGATTCTCTAGGCCTGAGTTGGCCGATGTCGAATGGCGCCGAAAGGGATGAGGACGAACAAGGCGAGCAACAGGTAGCCGACAACAGCCGCGATGGGCAGGAACAGGCCCACGAGGATCATCACGACGTACAGGCCCAGGGTCGGTGTCAGTCGCTTGGTCAGGGTCTTCACGTCCTCGTCGGCCAGGTCGGGGCTAACCAGGTGCTCGCGGACGGCGTAGCGCCAGACAACCGAGACCATGACCAGGGCAAGCAGAAGGTTGATGCCGTAAACGGTGGCAGCAATCCGTTCTGCATCAGGCTCATGGACGTATTCCGCCAGCAGCTTCGTGGGAAAGGGCAGGAACGACACCACAAGGAGCAGCATGAGGTTCAGACGTACCAGCACGGAGTCAGCGTGTTCCAAGTACTCCGTGATCACGGTGTGGGCGAACCAGACCGCTCCGATGGTTGCGAAACTCACGAAGTACGCCAGGTACGAGGGCCATTGCTCGCCCAGCGCCGCCAGTAAGTCATCACCGGCGCCGGCCGGCACACCGATCTCCAGAATCAGCAGTGTGATCGCGATTGCCAAGACTCCATCGCTGAAGGCTTCAATCCGACCAGTTCGATACGCTGGCTGAGCTCGAGGAGCCTTGGACTCAGTCATGGTCGGACCCTATGGCCGCCTCCGCCTTCGAGACCTCACCCACCGGGTATGACATTCACAGCCGCGCTCACATGCCGCAGAGCGGTCGTGCCGATGTGAGCGCTCGTCAGATCTCACCGCGCGTCGCGGCGCTCCGCTTTCCCGGCGACCAGCAGTCGTCAGGTCACGATTGCCCGCACACTGACGCGTGATCGGCAGCCCGGAGCCACTGCCGCTTCTAACGTGGCCCCACAGAGACCGGGGGCGTGATGACAGGGACTCAGGCCGTCGCAGGCAGGGCGCTGCGGGTCGCCCTCATCATCATCGGTGTGGGCGTCGTCGGCTATATCGCGCTGATGGGCCTGCTTTTCTACGGGTTGCGGGAGCCATATCCGTACCTGAATGTCACCAACGAGACCGGTCGCCCGCTGCTCATCGAGCGCGCGGACACCCCGACGTCTCCGGGCGAGGTCGGGCGGGGCTCACTCGTGTGGCCCACAGAGGGGTACTGGCCGGCCAGCAGCTACCAGTGCGACCGCGACCAGCTGGTGGCTCGCGACCTGCAGGGCACCGTGGTCGCTGCCGCGAGGGCGCCTGCAGCTCGGACAACTGGACCATCACCGGAGACGGCTTGCCTCCAGCGCCCCGATACAGCGCGGGCCCGTCCCGCCTGACCATGTCGAAGTCCGGTCTCGCCGGCGACGAACGTCCTCGGCAGGGGCACAGAACCCATGGGTTCCTCCTCTCAGTAGACGGTGGTGGTGTTCGTGCCGAGGACCGACCACGCATCCCACGTCGTCGGGTCGGAGAGCCCGGTCACGCGACGGGGACGTACAGGTGGTGGTGGCCGGGGGTGGAGGTCTCGACGGCTCGTCCTCGGCTCCTACGGGACGGAGGAACCCGTTGTCATGTGGTGGCGCGAGCTGCCTCAGATCCTCTCCCGGGCCTCGGCCGCGGACCCGCGAGCGGGAATGACGGTGCATGGCCCCTTCGTCGAAAATGATCAACTGACGATGTACGTGCAGGGCCCCTCTGTCTCCACGGTCCTGGAGTTCGCCCGCGCTCACGTGCTGCGCCCCTCACCTGGCAGAGTGATTGCGTACGTCAGCGCCCCGGGTATGCCTGCCCCCCAGACGGGAGCATCAGTGCTTCTGGACGCCACGACCCAGCCGACGACCGCCCGCACTCGCTGAGGACAGCCGAAGGACAGGAAGTGTGCAACCTCCGCTTCTGCCGCGGACGTGACGTCCGATCGTGCCGCGGACGTCACGGCCGATCCTGCCGCTGCGAGCGAGGGGTAAAGGTGAGGCTGTCACGTGCAGTGATGGGCTACGGTCCGGTCGGTATGAGGCGCTCTCGGCCCTTGACCGACGGGCGCGTGACCGTGCGACCGGTCGTAGCGGCTGACGCGCCCGCGTTCCTCCTGACGCCGACCCCGGCCGCGGCGCGGAACCGTCAGGGTGGAGAGGGCTGAACGTCCGCTCTTGCCGCACTGCGATCAAGTCCCGTCTCGGGCGGTGTGCAGGATGTCGTCGCAGACGGCGATCAAGCGCTTCCGCAGTGCCTGGCCGCGTTCGGCAAACGCACGTTGTTCGGCGACGTAGGCGGCCTTGCCTTCCGCGGTCTCGATCGGCACCGGCTCGTAGCCGAGCTCGCGCAGGTCGTAGGGCGCCGCCCGCATGTCGAGCGAACGGATGTCGCGGGCGAGCTCGAAGCAGTCCATGACGAGGTCGCTCGGCACGACGGGCACGAGCTTGTGTGCCCACTTGTAGAGGTCCATCCCCGCGTGCAGGCACCCGGGCTGCTCGAGCTGCGGCTGGGTCTCACGCGTGGGCGTCATGGCATTGAGCGGTGCGGCTTCAGGGGTGAAGAAGCGGTAGGCGTCGAAGTGTGAGCAGGTCAGCTGGTGGCTCTCGACCACGGCATCGGTGCCGGAGGCCCCGAGGCGCAGCGGCCAAGCCGAGTGCCGCACCGCGGAGGGACCCTGGCGATAGACCATCGCCCACTCGTGCAACCCGAAGCAGCCGAAACGCGCCGGACGCCCCGCCGTCCTGACGAGCAGGTCGCGCACGAAGCGCAGGGTGTCGCCGCGTGCCGTAGCGAACGCCTCGATGTCGACGCTGACGACGTCGCCGTCGACGGCGTAGAAGCGCCAGTCGCGGTGTGGCGCGCCACCGGCCCCTGCGAGACCCACGCCGGCGCCCGGGTGCCAGCGTCGAAGCTGTGCCGGCTTGAAGGAGTAGTAGGTGAAGAGGAAGTCCTCGACGGGATGGGCGCGGTGGTCGCGCCGGCGCGCGACGTGCGCGGCAGTGGCGGAGTCGACGCGCGCCTCGTGCGCCGCCGCCCGCTCCCGCCACGTCGGCTCGTCCAGGACCTGCACCCCACGAGGGTAGGTGACTGCCGCCGGCGATCCCCACCGCCCACCGGCGGGCCGGGGCAGGATGGCCTCATGGCACCGGACGTCGATCTACCCACGCACGTGCTGCACCGCCTGACGTGCTACACCCCCGAGCGCGAGTGGACCGAGGTCCCGGACGACGACCGGCTCGTGCAGGACCTCGTGCCCAACGACGTGACGCGGCGTCCGCAGTGCTACAAGCGCTACGACGACGACCTGCGGCGGGTCCTCCTGCCGCCGGACCTCGCCGGGTCGTCGGCTCCCGCCACGGCGGTGCTCGCGGGCACCGCGGACGTCGAGGCGAGCCGGCTCGACCTCCCGGGCCTGTCCCGTCTGCTCTACCTGTCCTCCGGGGTCACCCGGCGCACGACGCGCCCCGACGGTGGGGTCATGCTCTTCCGCGCCGCGGGCTCGGCGGGGGCGCGCTTCCCGCTCGAGCTCTACGTCGCCGTCCCGCGCGGGGCTGCCGTCGACGGGCTGGAGCCGGGACTTCACTGGTACGACCCCGAGGCCCATGCCCTCGTCGTCCTCGGACCGCCGCCGTCGGGTGACGCCGTGACCGTCGTCGTCACGGGGGTGCCGTGGCGCACCGGCTGGCGCTACCGCGAACGCGGCTTCCGCCACATCTACTGGGATGCCGGCACCATGCTCGCCCAGACGCTGGCCCTCGCCGACTCCGCGGGCCTGACGGCGCGCCTGTTCACGACCTTCCCCGACGCCGAGGTGGCCGCCCTCGTGGGCGCCGACCGGGTGCACGAGTTCCCGGTCGCCCTCGTGGCCCTCGGCCCGGGCGACCCCGCCGTGCACCTCACCGGCGACCCGATGTCCGGCCACCACGACGCCGACGGCCTCGAGTTCCCGCTCGTCACGGCCGCCCAGCGCGCGGGGGAGCAGCGCGTCCTCGGCGCCGAGCTCGAGCGCGGGACTCCGGTCGAGCTCACCTCCGCGGGCGGCCCGAGCACCGACGCCGTCGTGGTCAGCAAGGGGTCGATCCGCCGGCTCCACCCCGACCGCTCCCTCCCGCGCCGTGTGCTCGTCGACGCGATGAGTGCCTCGCTGCGCGGCATCGACGTGCCGCACTGGGTGGCGGTCAGCGGCGTCGACGACGTGCCGACCGGCATCCACCTCTGGCCCGACCTCACGTCGCCGGTGCGCCCGCTCGACGAGCAGTCCCTCCGTGACGAGCTCTTCACGGCTGCCCTCGAGCAGGGGCTCGCGCGCGACGCCTCCTTCGTCGCCATGAGCGGCATCCCGCTCGACGGGCTCGACGACCACGGCTACCGCGAGGCCCAGCTGCTCGCCGGGCTCGCCGAGGGCCGGCTCCACCTCATGGCGTATGCGTTGGGCGCGGCGGCCTCGGGCATGACCTTCCGCGACTCCGACCTCGCAGGCCTGCTGGGCCGCGACGTCGCAGGGCTGCTGTGGACGTGCGTCGGCGTGCCGGAGTACCGCACGCGGCCGAGCGGCACGCCGGGGTCACCGGCCGACGTCACCATCGTCTGGCCACGCTGACAGCGCCGACGGCGCACACGGCGCCGAACGCATGGCCGCGCCGGGCCCGTCGTAGGGTGGGCGCGTGCGCATCGCGAGGTTCACGACCGGGGACGACCCGGCATACGGCATCGTCCAGGGCGACCCCGGCACCGAGGTGATCACCCCGCTGGCCGGCGACCCGCTCTACATCGGGCTCCAGCCGAGCGGCGGCGACCCCGTCCTCCTCGAGGACGTGCGCCTGCTCGCGCCCGTCATCCCGCGCTCCAAGATCGTCGCGATCGGCAAGAACTACGCCGACCACGCCAAGGAGATGGGCGGCGAGGCTCCGGCCGAGCCGATGATGTTCTTCAAGCCCAACACCTCGGTCGTCGGCCCGTTCGACCCGGTGGTGCTGCCTGCGGGCAGCAGCGAGATCTCCTACGAGGGCGAGCTCGCCGTCGTCATCAAGACGATCACCAAGGGCGTGAAGGCCGAGAACGCCGCCGAGTGCATCTACGGCTACACCATCGCCAACGACGTGACGGCCCGCGACTGGCAGCGCACCGACGGCCAGTGGGCCCGCGCCAAGGGCTTCGACACGAGCTGCCCCCTCGGCCCGTGGATCGAGACCGAGCTCGACCCCAGCGATCTCGCCATCGTGACGACGCTCGACGGCGACGTGAAGCAGGACGGCACGACGGCCGACATGATCCACGGCATCGGCGCGATCATCGAGCACGCCTCTGCCGCCTTCACGCTCCTGCCCGGAGACGTCATCCTCACCGGCACGCCGGCGGGCGTCGGGCTCGTCGAGGCCGGCCAGCAGGTCACCGTCGAGATCGCAGGCATCGGGTCGCTGACCAACACCTTCGTGCGTCGCTGACCCTTTCGGGCTCCCACTAGGCTGGGTCGCACCATGAGCGACAACACCTCCAGCACCGGTATGCCGTCTTCCCCCGTCCCCGACGCACCCGTCGGCGCGCTCGACCCCAGCTCCGTCGAGCAGGTCGAGGTCCGTCAGCCGGAGGGTGCGCGCGTCTCGACCTCTGACGGGTCGGGCCCGGTGCGCGTGCGCGTGGCGCCGTCGCCGACCGGTGACCCGCACGTGGGCACGGCCTACATGTCGCTCTTCAACCTCGCCTTCGTGCGCCAGCAGGGTGGCCAGTTCATCCTGCGCGTCGAGGACACCGACCGCGCCCGCTTCCGCGCCGACAGCGAGGCGCAGCTCTACGACATGCTCGGGTGGCTCGGGCTGCACTGGGACGAGGGCCCCGACATCGGTGGACCCTTCGCGCCCTACCGCCAGTCGGAGCGGCTCGACACCTACCGGCCCTACGTCGACCAGCTGCTCGAGTCGGGCCACGCCTACTACTGCTGGTGCTCCCGCGACCGCCTCGACCAGATGCGCGAGGTCCAGCAGAAGACCAAGCAGCCGACCGGCTACGACCGGCTCTGCGTCGGCAAGACCCGCGAGGAACGGGCCGAGCTGCCCGGCTTCACCGAGACGCCCGTCGTGCGCATGCTCGTGCCCGACGACGTGCCGCTCGTCTTCGACGACGTCATCCGCGGCAAGGTGTCGGCTCCGCGCCCCGACGACCAGGTGATCCTCAAGGCCGACGGCTTCCCGACCTACCACCTCGCCGTCGTGGTCGACGACCACCTCATGGGGGTCACCCACGTCGTGCGCGGCGAGGAGTGGATCAGCTCGACCCCGAAGCACATCCTGCTCTACCGCTGGCTCGGGCTCGAGGCGCCCAAGTTCGCGCACATGCCGCTGCTGCGCAACACCGACAAGTCCAAGATCTCCAAGCGCAAGAACCCGGCAGCCCGCCTGACGTGGTTCCGCGAGCAGGGCTACCTCCCCGAGGCGCTCGTGAACTTCCTTGCGCTGCTTGCCTATCCGCCGCAGCAGGATGCGGAGGGCGCCGATGTCGAGGTGTTCACCTTCGAGGACTTCAGCCGCACGTTCGACTGGGCGAAGGTCAACCCCATCGGCCCGATCTTCGACCTCAAGAAGCTCGACTGGCTCAACGGCGTCTACATCCGCTCGCTCGAGGTGGGCGAGTTCGCGAGCCGCCTGCTGCCCTATCTCATCGAGGACGGAGTGCTGGGCGAGACGCAGTCGCTCGGCGAGCTGGCCCGGCTCAAGGCCGTTGCCGAGCTGATCCAGACCCGCATGGTGCTGCTCACGGAGGCGCCCGCCCTCGTGCGCCCCTTCTTCATCAGCGACGACCAGCTCGCCATCGACGACGACGCGCGCGCCCAGCTCAAGGACGACTCCGGCGCCGTGCTCGACGCGGCCGTGCGGGTGCTCGGTGACATCGACGACCACGGCTCCGGCGTCCTCGGCACGGGCAGCGCCTGGAACGCCGCCACCATCGAGGCCGCGTTGCGCGAGGCGATCGTCGACGGGCTCGGCATCAAGCCGCGCTTCGCCTTCGGCCCGCTGCGCACCGCGGTGTCCGGGGCGCGCATCTCGCCGCCCCTCTTCGAGTCGATGGAGATCCTCGGCAAGACCTCGACGCTCGCGCGGCTCCGGTCGCTGCGCGACTCCCTCTGACAGGTCCCGATGCGCCTCGTCGACGTGTGGCCGTTGCACGGGCTTCGCCTGACGACAGTCGATCTCGACCTGAGGCCGACGACGGAGGCGGAGCTGCCGCAGCTGTGTGAGATCCTGCCGGACGACCTCGAGACCGACCCGGCGGCGACGCGCTATGCCGGCCTCGACGACCGTGCCAACCACCGCGCCATCCTCGCCCAGGGCTACTGGCGGTCCATGGGCACGTGGTCGCCGCACGACTGGGTGGTGCCGTTCGCCGTGCGCCACGAGGGTGAGCTCGTCGGCATGCAGGCGCTCGAGGGGCCGGACTGGACGTCGGACCGCACGGTCGACTCGTGGTCGTGGCTCGCGGCCGACTCCCGCGGCAAGGGGTGGGGCAAGCAGATGCGGGCGGCCGTGCTCGCCCTCGCGTTCGGCCCGCTCGGTGCCCGGGCAGCGATCAGCTCCGCCGTCGTCGACAATGCCTCGTCTCTCGGCGTCTCCCGCTCGCTCGGCTACCGCGAGACGCACGTCTCCGTCCTCGAGCACTCGGGCCAGACGCTGCGCCACGTCCGCCTCGAGCACGAGGCCTGGCAGGCCTCGGGTCTGGGCGACGGCGTCGTCGTCGAGGGCGCCGACCGCGCGACCCTGGCACTCTTCGGCGTGCTGGGTGACGCGTGAGCCCGCCCGCCCTGCGCGACGTGCCGGACGGCATACGGACGCGGACCGACGGCGCGAGCCGCACCCTGCTCGAGCGCGAGCTGGACGGTGCGCAGGCGCTGCTCCTCGACGTCGACGACACGATCGTCGACACCCAGGGGGCGATGGTGGAGGCCGGCACGGTGGCCGCGGCCGCCGTGTGGCCCGAGCGGCACGGCGAGCACCGCGCCGTCGCGCAGCGCTACTACGACGACCCCGCCCAGTGGTTCCGGAGGTATGCCGCGGGCGACGTGGGTTTCGACGCCATGCGAGCGGGCCGGCTCGGCGAGGTGGCCCGCGCGCTGGGGCTCGACCTGCCCGACGGCGCGCACGAGCGCTACGAGGAGGCCTACGCGCCGGCCTTCCGGATGGCCCAGCGGCTCTTCCCCGACGTGCCCGCCCTGCTGGCGGCGGCCGACCAGGCGGGGCTTCCCGTCGCGCTGCTCACCAACTCGGCGCACGCCCCGACCCGGGTCAAGCTCGAGGCCCTCGGTCTGCACGACCGCTTCGACGTCGTCGTCACAACAGACACCCTCGGCTTCGGCAAGCCGGACGTGCGGGTCTACCTCGAGGCCTGCCGCCAGGTCGGCGCCGACCCCGGTGCCGTCGTCTGCCTCGGCGACAGCCTGGAGTGGGACGTGCTGGGTGCGCGCACCGCCGGCCTGCGGGCTGTCTGGCTCGACCGTGCGGGTGCCGGCACGGCGCAACCGGTGGCCTCGGTGCGCGGGCTCGACGAGGTCACGGCAGTCCTCACCACCCGATTTGGGCGCGCGCTCGGGGACCGGTAGTATTCCTCTTCGGTTCACAACGCAGAAGGCCGCGAGGCGCGCTCGGAGTGAAACCCCTTGGGGTATGGTGTAATTGGCAACACTACGGTTTCTGGTTCCGTCATTCTAGGTTCGAGTCCTGGTACCCCAGCTTTGGTCCGACGTCGTCGGGCCGATTCGAAGAAACGATGCCTTCACGGTATGGTTCCTTCTCGTGCCGAGTCCGCTCGGTTCGCGCGTGGCCCCGTTGTGTAGCGGCCTAGCACGCCGCCCTCTCAAGGCGGTAGCGCGGGTTCGAATCCCGTCGGGGCTACCACGTCGCAAGGCCCGGATCCTCTCGAGGATCCGGGCCTTTGCCGTGCACCTTGGACAGTCCCCCGAATGGAGGGACGCAGCCTGCCGGCCAGCCCTATGCTCTGCCGTGACGAGGCCGGTGGTGCGGCTCGGGGAACGAGGGATGACGTATGTCGGTGGCGGTGGAGTCCGAGCAGACCCCGGAGCAGGAGCGCTCCGCCCGGCCGGTTCCAGGCGGCAAGCCCGCCTGGCGCGGGTGGCGGCCGACCCTTGGTCGCCCGGTCCGGGTCTTCGAGCCGTCCTTCTCGGGCACCGGGCTGACGATGGCCGCGTGGTTCTTCGCGCTGTCGCTCGTGCCCTCGCTGCTGCCGCGCTCGGGCATGGTGCAGGGCGTCGTGTCCGGCGTCACGGTCATCATCGGCTACGCATTCGGGGCCGCCTGCCAGGCGATCTGGGAGTACCTCGGCATCCCGAAGCCGCGGGGGCGGGTGCGCACCGTCCTCGTCTGGGTCACCGTCGGGCTCGGCATCTGGGCAGCGGTCTTCACCGGATGGCGCATGGTGGGCTGGCAGAACGAGATCCGCAGCACCTTCGGCATGGAGGCCACCTCACCGACGATCTGGCCGACCATCCTCGCTCTCACCGTGGTCGTCGCGGTCCTGCTCCTCGTCATCGGACGCGCGCTGCGACTGCTCTTCACCACTCTCGTCCGCTGGCTCGACCGGGCGCTCCCGCGACGGGTCGCGGTGCTCGTCGGCAGCGTCCTGCTCCTCGTGCTCGGATGGGCGCTGTTCAGCGGCGTGCTCGTCAACGGCTTCTTCACCGTCGCCAACAACATCTTCGGCACGCGTGACACCATCATCGCCGATGACATGCGCCAGCCGCAGAACGCCGAGCGCTCCGGCAGCCCGCAGTCGCTCTCCGCCTGGGAGGTGCTCGGCCGTCAGGGCCGCTACTTCGTCGGCGGCGGTCCCACGGTCACGGAGCTGAACGCCGCGAACGGGGGAGGGGCGAAGGAGCCGATCCGGGTCTACGTCGGGCTGCGAGGCGCCGACTCGCTGCAGGCCCGGGCCGACCTGCTGCTCGAGGAGCTCAAGCGCACCGGTGCCTTCGACCGCAAGGTCCTCGTCGTCGCCACGACCACGGGCACGGGCTTCCTCGACCAGAACGGCGTCGACCCGCTGGAGTTCGCCTGGAACGGCGACACCGCGATCGCGGGGGTGCAGTACTCCTACCTGCCGAGCTGGATCTCGCTCCTCGCCGACCAGGACGCCGTCAAGGAGACCTCGCGCGTCACCTTCGACACCGTGCACCAGTACTGGTCGACGCTGCCCGAGGCCACCCGTCCCAAGCTCTACCTCTACGGCCTCTCGCTCGGCTCGTTCGGTGTCGAGAGCATCCTGTCTCAGATCAACATCATCAACGAGCCGATCGACGGCGCGCTCATGGTCGGTCCGCCCTTCGTCAACGAGCTGCACGCCAGCCTCACGGCGCAGCGCGATGCCGGCAGCCCGGCATGGCTGCCGATCTACGAGCAGGGGCGCACCGTGCGCTTCACGGCAGAGCAGAACGGCCTGGACCGCACGACAGGGCCGTGGGGGCCGACGCGCCTCGTCTACCTCCAGCACGCGAGCGACCCGATCGTCTTCTTCAACCAGAGCTTGGCCTTCACTCCGCCCGAATGGCTGAAGGACGGCCAGCGCGGCCCCGACGTCTCGCCGCGGATGGGGTGGTTCCCGGTCGTCACGATGTGGCAGGTGCTGCTCGACCTCCCGGGTGCGGGCAGCATCCCGATGGGGTTCGGCCACCTCTACTCGGCCAAGGCGAACCTCGAGGGCTGGGTCGGGGTGACCAACCCGCCCGACTGGACCCCGGACAAGACGGAGAAGCTCGCCGCCATCCTCGAGGCGCGTCCCTACAAGGACACCTGACCGGTCGTCAGCGCGTCGGCGCGTCCTCGCGGATGGTCTTGAGGCCGGCCGCGGCGAGGTCGCGCATCGAGGCGCCCGGGAGGTAGGCCGAGGTGAGGGCCAGACCGATGCGCGGCAGGGCCGCCTCGTCCGGGAAGACGAGGTGGACGGGCTCGCCCCGCGGCGAGAACTTCTGCTTGAAGCTCTCGAGCGAGCGGAACCCGTAGAGCGGCTCCAAGGCCTCTCCGAGGGCGCCGAGCAGCCGGTCGAGCGGCTCGCTGTCGGCGGTGTCGCCACCGGCGTGGGCCAGCGGTGCGCCCGACAGCGACACGAGGTCGGAGCCCTGCTCCTTGAAGGACAGGCAGGCGCTCGCGATGAGGAACTCCGTGACCGGCCGGAAGCCGTCGGGCAGGCGCCGCATGACGTCGAGGGTCCAGCCGTGCGGAGTGCCCCCGGCGGCATACACCGGCAGCCAGGAGGTCACGCCGTGCACCGTCGCTTCGGCATCGATGGCGAGCCCGACGACGGTGTCGGGATCGAGCGCCTCGTCGACGCCGCCGAGCGTGAAGGCCATCTCGGGCAGCCCCTTGTCACCGACCCAGAGCTCCGAGATGGCGCGCACCTGGGTGAGGATGCCGCGCGGCATCTCGGCGAGGCGGCCCTCGCGGTAGGTGATGCCCTCCTTGGCCGCGCGGTTGAGGGCCGTGCGCACGCTCTGCCACTGCTTTCCCTTGAACTCGAGGGTCGGCAGGTCGATGATCGCCTCCTCAGCGACGAGCAGGTCGCGGTAGCCGCGAGCGGCGCCCCAACTCTCGACCTCGGACGTCACGCTGAAGAAGCACACGATGAGGCCCTGGGCCTCCTGCGCCTCGACGAACGCGTCGAGCACCGCCGTGCGGGTCGCCTCGTCGGCGCCGACGGCGTCTCCGAGGGCGATGGCGACGCCGCGGTGCACCTGGAAGGCGATGTAGCCGGACGGCTCGCCGGCTGTGTCACGCCGGACGAACCAGCGGTTGGACTCCCACGTGCCCATCCACGACATGGTCGTTCCGCCGTGGGTCTTGAGCAGCGAGATCGCCGTCTCGCGGTCGTTCATGTCGGCGAGCGCAGCGCGGCGCGCGCGGCGACTGGTGCGCGCGCGGAACGCTGCGCGCCCGAGGATCAGCACGAGGATCTGGAGCGACCACAGCACGATGTCGACGACGAGCTCGGGCACCGACGAGGTGATGACCGTGCCGGCTGCGCTCAGCTCGTCGGCCGCTGCGAGCTCGACCCACAGCACGACGAGGCCGGCGAGCAGCGACAGGGTCGAGAGCGCGCCGGCGATGAGCCAGGCACGGTGAGAGCCGCGGCGCAGCCCGTTGGCGAGGAGGACGGACACGGCGGCGCCGACGAGGACGGAGATGGCGCTGGAGTCGGAGGACGTCGCGCCGAGCGGACCGTCCGAGGGCACGAAGTAGAGCACGAGGCGGACAGCCGCGGCGATGAGGAAGCCGGTGAAGGCGATCATCCGCCACTCGTGACGCGAGAAGCGGACCCCGACGGGGGCCGGGCGACGACCGACGAGGAAGGGGCCGAGGAGCAGGCCGAAGCCGACGCCGATGAGGTGCTCGAGGTCCCAGAGCAGGCCGATGTAGAGGAAGGAGAGTACGACGTAAAGGGAGAGGAGCAGCCGCACCCGGCCGCGCCACGGGGGCACGAGCGTGACACTCGCTGCGGCCACCGCACCGAGCACGCCGGCGCTGAAGCCGGTGTCGAGCACCGTCGCGGTGCGTTCCGCCCAGCCCCACCCGGTGCCCGACAACGCGAGCAGGACCATGGCCGCGCCGAGAACCCCCACGAGGTGCGACGACACTGCCGCGATGGCGACCCGGCGAGTGCCGAGACGCCACTCGGACCAGCCGAGGAGCACCGCTGCGCCGCCGACCACCGGAAGGTACTGGGCAGGCGTCAGGGCGAAGAACGCGCCGGTGGCCGGCGTCCACCACCGGCCGTCCTGGAACGCCGGCAGCCCGTAGGCAACCGCGTCGAGCAGGGAGCGGTCCTCGAGCGGGTCCCACAGCGTCCTCGTGGCGATGCCGAGCGCGACCATGAGGGCCACGACCCCGATCGTCAAGGGAACGGCGCGTGCGATGCGTCCGGCGCGGTGGGCCACGCCCTCGGGTGTGTCGTCGCTGGTCACGTCGGTGGTCACATCAGCCCCTTGCCCTCGCTGCGCAGCCGGTCGTCTCGGGTGGATGCTAGCCGCCTCGAGACCCGGCACAAGTGCAGCTGCCATCGGGCGGCACGTCGGTCGGGGCCGGCCGGTCTCCCCGACAGAGAGCGCCCCCGCGATCGAGAGAGCACTTCGCCGTCGGGCACCGCGTGCCGCTCACGACCCGCCGGCCTCGAACCGTCGAGCGCTGAGGGCCTCCTGGGCGACCCGCCGCAGGGCGATGACGACGGGATCGGTCAGCACGTTGCCGATGATGGCATGGTGCAGGGCGTCGCCCGGCGACATCGCCGCCAGCTCGGGCACGACGTCGGCGTCGGCGACGCGGGTCATCGCGGCATACCAGCTCGTCAGGGTGGCGTCGGAGATCGGCCAGCCGGCCGCCTCGGCTGCCGCGAGCGCCTGCGCGAGCTGGGTGCTCGCCGGCGAGCCCGCGCAGTCCGGAAGCCCCAGCGAGGTGATGCGGGCGACCACGGCCTCCGGCGGGGGGCCGCTCGCGGACTGACGCAGCACGTCGTGGGCAGTGCCGAGGAGCAGGTGCCGGCTCTCGGGCGGCACGTCGAGCGCGGTGACCACCTCGCGCACCCGCTCGATCGACAACCGCCCGACGTCGATGAGGGTGCGCACGAGCCGGACCCGCTCGACGTGCGTCTCGTCGTAGTCAGCTCGCGTGGCCCCTTGGGAGCGGCCCGGGTGGAGCAGGCCTTCACGCAGGTAGTACTTGAGGGTCGCGATGGTGACACCGGTCGTGTCGGCGAGCTCCGAGATCCGCATGGCGCCTCCAGGGGTTGACAGTAGATAGTGTCGCTGTCCAAGATTGGATAGCAACACTATCCATGGAGGTCCGCGTGTCAGCACCCACCCCGTCCGTCCCAGCCGCGCCGTCCGGCCCAGCCGGCCCCCCGTCGAGCGGGCCGGCCTTCCAGCGCGAGAGCCACGACCACGACGGTGGGCTCGCCGTCTTCCTCATCGGCATGCGGGTCAACCAGCCGTGGCGCCCCGACCTGTGGGCCCCCGTGTTCGGTGCCATGCCACGCATGCTCGCCGAGCTGTATGCCGCGAAGGCGGCCCACGCGCGCGGCGAGGCCGACGACCTCGGCTTCCTCGACGGCCGCACCCTCATCGGTGCTGGCGGGCCGACCCTCGTGCAGTACTGGCGCAGTGCCGAGCACATCTACGCCTACGCGAGCGACCGAGACCGCGAGCACCACCCGGCCATGCGCGCGTTCTACGCCCGATCGAGGCGCGCGACCGGCGCCGTGGGCATCTGGCACGAGACCTTTGCCGTGCCGGCGGGCGCCCACGAGAGCCTCTATCTCGCGATGCCCCCGACCGGCCTCGGCAAGGCCTTCGGGCTGACGTCCGACGTGCGTCGTCGCCGCCACGCCCGCCTGCCCGTGGCGGGCTAGGACGAGGACGTCGACGTCTCGTCAGGGGCTCCGCGGCCGGTCACGCCCTGGAGCCGGTCGATGTGCTCGGAGGCCTCGGCCTTGGTGAGGTCGGCGGGCAGGGTCTCGCCGGCCTCTCGCGCCAGGGTCTCGAGGTAGCTGCGCTGCGCCCCGGTCATGGCCTCGTCGCCGGTCACCCAGTCGTCGGGGTCCTTGATGGTGCTGCTCCCGCCGGCGGGGGCTCCGGCCCCGATGACATCGACGTCGGGCTGCTCTTTCGAAGGTGTGTTCGATTCACTCATGACCCACTCCTACCCGGAGGGGACGCTCTTGCACCACCGCGGCAGCCGCGACGTGTGCGACCCGATCGGCTGGCTCAGCCGAGCTCGCGCAGGCCCGGCAGGACGTCGGCCGAGAACTGCTCGAGGAAGCGGCCCTGGTCGTGGCCCGGGGCGTGGAAGACGACGTGGTTGAAGCCCCAGTCGACGTACTGCCGCACGGCCTCGACCGCCTCCGCGGGGTCGCTCGTGACGATCCACCGCCTGGCGATCTCCTCGTCGGAGAGCTCGTCGGCGAGCCGCTCCATCTCGATCGGGTCGTGGACGCCGTGCTTCTGCTCGGCGGTGAGCGACAAGGGTGCCCAGAAGCGCACGTTGTGCAGCGCCTGCGCGTGGTCACGGTCGTAGGAGAGCTTGATCTCGATCATCCGGTCGATGTCGTCGCGGGTGCGTCCGGACTTCTCGAGGCCCTCGTCGACGGCCGGGAGCAGCTTGTCCTCGTAGAGCTCGCGGCCCTTCCCGGACGTGCAGATGAACCCGTCACCCGACCGGCCGGCATACCGCGCGACGAGCGGCCCGCCCGCAGCGACGTAGACGGGCACGGGCTGCTCGGGGCGGTCGTAGACCGACGCCCCGTGGGTGCGGTAGAACTCGCCCTCGAACTCGACGCGGTCCTCGGTCCAGAGTCGGCGCATGAGCGTCACGGCCTCGCGGAGGCGGGCGAAGCGCTCCTTGAAGTCCGGCCACGGCGACCCCGCGGCGCCGACGGCGACCTCGTTGAGCGCCTCGCCCGTGCCGATCCCGAGGACGATGCGTCCGGGATGGAGCGCGCCGAGGGTGGCGAACGCCTGCGCCACGACGGCGGGGTTGTAGCGGAACGTCGGCGTCATGACGGAGGTCCCGAGCACGACGCGCTCGGTGCGCTCGCCCGCGGCGGCGAGCCACGCCATGGCGAAGGGAGCGTGCCCGCCCTCGTGCCGCCACGGCTGGAAGTGGTCGGAGATGAAGACCGAGTCGAGCCCGACCTCCTCGGCCTGCACGGCATACGTGACGAGGTCGCGGGGTCCGAACTGCTCCGCTGACGCCTTCCAACCGACCTTGAGCACGGTGCCTCCTGAGGTGACCTTGGGGTGTCCGGTCAGCCTACGTCCGTGGGGTCGTGCCCCGTCAGGGCAGGAGCGGGGGTATGCCGTGCGGCCGGCACCCGTGCGCCACTCACCAGTGCACGACGACCTTGTCGCCGATGCGGACCTCGTTGTAGAGCTGGATGAGCAGCGGCTTGTTGCGCACGTTGACGCAGCCGTGCGAGGCGCCGGAGTAGCCGAGGCGGGCGAAGTTCGACGAGTAGTGCACGGCCTGGCCGCCGGAGAAGAACATCGCGTAGGGCATCGGCGTGTGGTAGAGGTTCGAGATGACGTCGACCTTCTTGAGATAGACGGAGAAGACGCCTTCACGGGTCGGCAGCTCGTCGCTGCCGAAGCGGACGTCGAAGCCGTACTGCGGCACACCGTCGACGACCCACGTGAGACGCCGCGTCGACTTGCTGATGCACATGACGCGTCCGGTCATGCAGCGCTCGTCGACGTCCCACGAGACGGAGGCGGGCTTGGCCTCCGGCGGCTTCGGCTTGACGTTGGCGAGCTCGTCGGCCGTCGGGCGGCGCGTCATCGCGATGAGCTTGTCGTAGGTGCGCTCGTCGGCCGTGCCGGTGACGGGGTAGCCGCGCTTCGCCTGGAAGCCGCGCACCGCGGCGGCGGTCTTCGCGCCGTAACGGTCGGAGACGTCGCCGGCGAACCATCCGATCTGGCGCAGGCGGGCCTGGAAGGCGCGGACCTTGGGGCCGGTGTCACCCTGCTCGAGGATGATGACCGCCGGCGGCGGCTTCGGGGTGGTGGTCGGGGTCGGCTTGGCTGTCGGGGTGGGCTTGGCGGTGACCGTGGGCTCCGGCGTCAGCGGCTGGGCGGTCGTCGTCGGCACGGCTGTCGAGGTGGGGGGCTCGGGCGGCGTCTCGGCGCTCGACGGGGGAGCAGTCGCCCGCGACGACTGGGCGACCTTCGTCGGGTTGGCGATCACCGCGGCGTCGGGCGTGCACGCGGACGCGGTCAGCGCGATGGCGATCGCGCCGCCGATGGCGAGGAGCCGGCGAGCGACGCCGGCTCTCGTGGTCACCTGCTGCATGGTCTTTCCCCTGTCGACACTGGCGCCGCTGCCGGCACCCATCATGCGCACGGTCACCGTCGACCGCACGCTCAACAGACTGACGCGATCGAGCTCCCCGAGGTTGTCGCCCCGGCGGACCGGGTCCGGATCGTGACCGATCCGTTGCCTTGGCGATGGGCGTGGCGGTGGGCGTGGCGGTGGGTGTGGCGACGGGGTGGGACCGCTCTGGCGCCGCTCTGGCGCCGCTCTGGCGCCGGGTCGGCCCGGCTCCAGACGTCAGGCGTTGTGCTGCTGCTGCTGTTGCTGCTGCATCGCGTGGTGGCGGCGCAGCACCTCGGTGAGCTTGTTGGCGCCGGCGACGACGGTCGCGGCGTGCAGCCGACCGGGCTGGCGCGAGAGCCGCTCGATCGGCCCCGAGATCGAGACGGCGGCGACGACGCGACCCGACGGGCCGCGTACGGGAGCGGACACCGAGGCCACCCCTGCCTCACGCTCGGCGACGCTCTGGGCCCAGCCACGGCGACGGACACCGGACAGCGCGGTCGCCGTGAAGGCGGCGCCCTGCAGGCCACGGTGGAGCCGGTCGGGCTCCTCCCAGGCGAGCAGCACCTGCGCGGCGGAGCCGGCGAGCATCGAAAGGGTGGCCCCGACCGGGATCGAGTCGCGCAGACCCACGGGCCGCTCGGCAGCGGCGACGCAGATGCGCTGGTCGCCCTGGCGACGGAAGAGCTGCGCGCTCTCGTTCGTGTGGTCGCGCAGCGCGCCGAGCACCGGGCCGGCGGCCGCGAGCAGTCGGTCCTCGCCGGCGGCGGAGGCGAGCTCGCCGAGGCGCGGACCGAGCACGAAGCGACCCTGCATGTCACGCGAGACGAGCCGGTGGTGCTCGAGCGCGACGGCGAGGCGATGGGCGGTCGGACGGGCCAGACCCGTGGCGCCGACGAGCTGCGCGAGGGTGGCCGGACCGGCCTCCAGCGCCCCGAGCACGGTGGCTGCCTTGTCGAGTACGCCGACGCCAGAAGAGTTGTCCATGCACTGATATTGACGTCTCAGGCACTGAGACGTCAATCCATGGGGCCCACAAAGGGTCCACGCTGGCGGATGAGCGACGTCGCGACCGGGTCCTCGGTGGCGCGCGCTCGCCTTGAGTCACCATGGCAGCGACAGCGGCACGAGCGGGCATGAGCCCCGCGAGCGGAAGGTTGGAGATGGCAGGCACACTCGCCGAGAAGGTCTGGGACGCACACGTCGTGCGACGTGCCGAGGGGGAGCCGGATCTCCTCTACATCGACCTCCACCTCCTCCATGAGGTGACCAGTCCCCAGGCGTTCGACGGCCTGCGCCTCGCCGGTCGCCGGGTGCGCCGCCCCGACCTCACGCTCGCGACCGAGGACCACAACGTCCCGACGACGCCGGGCCCGATCACCGACCCGGTGTCGAAGGTCCAGGTCGAGACGCTGCGCCGCAACTGCGAGGAGTTCGGGGTCCGCCTCTATCCGATGGGTGACGCCGACCAGGGCATCGTCCACGTCGTCGGCCCCCAGCTGGGTCTGACGCAGCCGGGCATGACCGTCGTGTGCGGCGACAGCCACACCTCCACCCACGGCGCCTTCGGGGCCCTCGCCTTCGGCATCGGCACGTCGGAGGTCGAGCACGTCCTCGCCACCCAGACGCTGCCGCTCAAGCCGTTCCGCACCTTGGCCGTCAACGTCCGGGGCGCCCTGCCCGACGGCGTGACCGCCAAGGACGTCGTGCTCGCCGTCATCGCCAAGATCGGCACCGGCGGCGGTCAGGGCTACGTCATCGAGTACCGCGGCGAGGCCATCGAGGCGCTCTCGATGGAGGCGCGCATGACGGTCTGCAACATGTCGATCGAGGCCGGCGCCCGCGCCGGCATGATCGCTCCCGACCAGACGACCTTCGACTACCTCAAGGGCCGCCCGCACGCACCCACCGGCGCCGACTGGGACGCCGCAGTCGCCGAGTGGACCGCGCTGCGCAGCGACGACGACGCCGTCTTCGACGCCGAGGTCGACCTCGACGCCACCGAGCTGACGCCGTTCGTCACCTGGGGCACCAACCCCGGCCAAGGCCTCCCGCTCTCGGAGTCGGTGCCGGACCCCGAGTCCTTCGCCGACGAGAGCGACCGGCTCGCCGCAGCCAACGCGCTGGCCTACATGGGTCTCGAGGCCGGCACGCCCCTGCGTGACATCAAGGTCGACACCGTCTTCGTCGGCTCGTGCACCAACGGCCGCATCGAGGACCTCCGCGCCGCCGCGGCCGTCGTCAAGGGCCACCAGGTCGCCGACGGCGTGCGGATGCTCGTCGTGCCCGGGTCGGCCAAGGTGCGCCTCCAGGCCGAGGCCGAGGGCCTCGACACCGTCTTCACCGAGGCGGGGGCGGAGTGGCGCCTGCCCGGCTGCTCGATGTGCCTCGGCATGAACCCCGACACCCTCGCGCCGGGGGAGCGCAGCGCCTCGACCTCCAACCGAAACTTCGAGGGGCGGCAGGGCAAGGGTGGCCGCACCCACCTCGTGAGCCCGCTCGTCGCGGCGGCCACCGCCATTCGTGGCACGCTCTCGAGCCCGTCCGACCTCGACGCCCCGCCCCCCGGTGAGCTGGCGTCCGCCACCACCGGCGCGACCGCCACCGCCGGCGCGACCGCCACGACCGGAGAGGCCTGAGCCATGGACGCATTCACGACCCACACGGGCGTCGGCGTGCCGCTGCGGCGCAGCAACGTCGACACCGACCAGATCATCCCGGCCGAGTACCTCAAGCGGGTGACGCGCACGGGCTTCGAGGACGGCCTCTTCGCGGCCTGGCGCAAGGACGAGTCCTTCGTCCTCAACAGTCCGGTGTATGCCAATGGCTCGGTCCTCGTGGCAGGCCCCGACTTCGGCACGGGCTCGAGTCGAGAGCACGCCGTGTGGGCCCTCATGAACTGGGGCTTCCGCGTCGTCATCAGCTCGCGCTTCGCCGACATCTTCCGTGGCAACAGCGGCAAGCAGGGACTGCTCACCGCGATCGTGTCGCAGGACGACGTGGAGCTGATCTGGAAGTACCTCGAGAACAACCCGGGCGCCGAGATCACCGTCGATCTCGTCTCCCGCACCGTCCACGCCGGCGAGATCGTGGCCCCCTTCGAGATCGACGACTACACCCGCTGGCGTCTGCTCGAAGGGCTGGACGACATCGGTCTCACCCTCCGACACGAGGACGAGGTCTC
This sequence comes from Humibacillus xanthopallidus, assembly GCF_006716675.1. Lineage (GTDB taxonomy): Bacteria > Actinomycetota > Actinomycetes > Actinomycetales > Dermatophilaceae > Humibacillus > Humibacillus xanthopallidus_B. The sequence continues at coordinate 1,043,263 of NZ_VFPM01000002.1, forward strand.
GAAGTTCGAGGCGTCGCGGCCCACTCACAAGCCGGTGACCACCCTCGCCTGATGGACCCGAGCCGACAGGATCGTGCCTGTTGAGACACGACGAATCCCACTGCCTCCCAGTGGGATTCGTCGTTTTCTAGGTTGCGGGACGTCGCGCGGAACGTGGTTCGACCGGCGGTCGAGGAGGCGTCCCAGGGCGTCAAAGTGCTTGCGACACAACGAAAGAGACACAGAGCGGTGATGGACGTGCCCTCCGACTCGGCCTAACGTCAGGAGGTAGCCGGACGTGCTCCGGACTCACATCCCGTCGGGTCGCCTGACACCGACAGTCCTCTGGAGGGGAAGACGTGAACAAGGCAGAACTGATCGACGCACTCGAGGTCAAGCTCGGCAGCAAGAAGGTGGCGTCCGACGCGCTGGAGGCCTTCCTCGACGTCGTCATCCGTGAGGTCGCCAAGGGCGGCAAGGTCGGGATCACCGGCTTCGGCACGTTCGAGCGGGCCGACCGTGCGGCGCGCACCGGTCGCAACCCCAAGACCGGAGCGACGGTGCGCATCAAGAAGACCCGCGTGCCGAAGTTCCGCTCGGGCACGAACTTCAAGGAGGTCGTGGCCGGCACGAAGAAGCTCGCCAAGGACCAGCCTGCTGCCTCGCGGGCGTCGGCCGGCTCCGCCACCCCGGCGAAGAAGACCGCGACGAAGGCCGCCGCCACGAGGACCGCTGCGAAGAAGACGGCCACCAAGGCTGCTCCGGCCAAGCGGGCCACGGCCACCAAGGCTGCGCCGGCCAAGACGGCGACCCGCAAGACGACGACCGCGACCAAGGCGGCTCCCGCCAAGGCGGCAGCGCGCAAGACGACGACCGCGACCAAGGCGGCTCCCGCCAAGACCGCCGCCAGGGCCACGACGCGCAAGGCCGCGACGACCACCGCGACGAAGGCCGCCGCCACGAAGACCGCCGTGAAGAAGACGGCGACCAAGGCAGCACCCGCCACGGTGAAGAAGGCAGCGACCAAGGCCGCCCCCGCCAAGACCGCGGCCAAGACGACGACCCGCAAGACGACGGCGAAGAAGGCCGCGTCGCGCTGAGCAGTCTGATCGGCCGCACGTCCACCCCTCAGGTGCTCGACGGGCCGCGCCGGGGTCACCCCGGCTCGCGGCCCGTCGTCGCACCGTGGGGTCGCCACGCGGGTGGTGGATGCCCGAGGGGTCAGCGGCGCCAGCAGTGTGAGCGGTGTCAGCGGATGCGCTGGTCGTGCCCGATGCCGACGATGCGCATGGCGACGACCATGTCGTCGACGACCTCGACGGTGAGCCGCTGACCGCTGCGCAGCAGCCGAAGACCGCTGTCGTCGAACGTGTGGGCGTCGAACGACAGCTGCACTCCGTCGTCGCGCAGCACGCTTCCCGTGCGGGTCTCGGGGTCGAAGGTGTGCACGGTCGCCTGCATGCTCCTGATCCAACCAGATGCCCGGTCCGTGAGAAGGGCGCTCGTGCGCCGGCCGAGCCCGATCCGTCGGGCTGCGGCGAGGCTCGAGGCGTCGTCGACGTCGGTGCGAAGGCTCGGCAGGTCGAGCTCGAGGCGCGCTGCCCCGTCCGCCGCATGGCGGGCCGCGCTGTCGGGTCCGAAGCGCGGCTCGAAACCAGCGCCGCACCGGAGCACGGTGCCGGTGCCGGCAGCATCGGGCACGAAGGACTCCCCGACCTCGAGGGCCGCTGACAATGCCGCGGCCAGGTCCTCGGGGCGCAGCGCCGGCACGTCTCCGAGCAGTGCCGCCGTCAACCGGCCTACCGGGGTCGCCGCCTCGCCGGCGCGGACGGCGGCGTTGAGCCCAGCCCCGGGGTCGTCGACGACCACGACGCCACGCGACCGCCACGTCGTGCGCACCCCGTCGTCGGAGGTCACGACCACGACCCTGCTCGGGCCCACGGCTGCGACGGCCGCCGCGATGGTGTCGTCGGCGATGGCCCACGAGAGCATCGCGCGGTCGGCGCCGACGGCGGGTCCGAGACGAGACTTGCCCTGATCGGTCCGCTTGACGGGGATGACCACGTGCCAAGGGTGCTCGCGGCCCACGAGGCCGCCCCCCGGGACGTCGGAGGCGCTCGAGGGCGTGCGTGGCGTCGAGGTTGGACCGGTGGATGGCTCGCGGGGGCTTTGGCTCATGCTGGCGAACATCGTGCCACTCGCGGGCTACGCTGCTCGACACCACGTCGCGGCGTGGACAAGATGAACCTGCGCGACACCCGCGCGGCCGCCCGAGGTCGCGTACCCCGCACGGCGCCCGCCGTGCGCACGACGAGGAGGATCAGACGAACGTGGCCGGTGCCCGCCGAAAAGGCCTCCCGTGGGCCTACCGGTTCGCTGAGATCCTGGTGCGCCCATGGCTCGTGCTGCTCACGAAGCGCGACTGGCGGGGCGCCGAGAACCTCCCGCGTGAGGGCGGCTTCGTCGTCTCGCCCAACCACATCTCGTATGCCGACCCGCTGCCCTTCGCGCACTACATGTTCGACAACGGCCGGCCGGCATACTTCCTCGCCAAGGAGAGCGTCTTCCGCGTACGAGGTGTCGGCTGGCTGCTGCGCAAGGCCGGCCAGATCCCCGTCTACCGCAACTCGGCGGCGGCCACCGACGCCTTCCGGGCCGCCGTCGAGGGGGTGCGTGCGGGCAAGCCCGTCGCGATCTTCCCCGAGGGCACGATCACGCGAGACCCGGACCTCTGGCCGATGCGCGGCAAGACCGGGGCGGCCCGCGTCGCCCTCGAGACGCGCTGCCCGCTCATCCCCGTCGCGCAGTGGGGGGCTCAGGAGATCCTCTCTCCCTACGGTCACCGCCCGTCGCTCTTTCCCCGCAAGACGATCCGGGTCATCGCCGGGCCACCCGTCGACCTCACTGACCTCTACGGCCAGCCCCTGGACACGAAGGTGCTGCGCGAGGCGACCGACCGCCTCATGGACTCCATCACGACGCTGCTCGAGCAGCTGCGCGGGGGGTCTCGACCCGTCGAGCGGTTCGACCCGCGAGTCCACGGGGTGCCCGAGATCGGCGACCCGCTGCGCCACGAGGACATCGGGCGCACCGCCCGACCACGCTCCGACGAGAGGGACAGGTCATGACGCACGTCGCGGTCATGGGCAGCGGCAACTGGGGCACGGCCTTCGCCGCGATCCTCGCCGATGCAGGGTGCAGGGTGACGATGTGGGCGCGGCGTGCCGAGACGGCTGCGGCGATCAACGCCGGGCACAACGCGGGCTACCTGCCCGAGCTCGACCTGCCGGAGGCCGTGCGCGCCACGACGGCGCCCGAGGAGGCGCTCGAGAGCGCCGACATCGTCGTGCTCGTCGTGCCCTCGCAGACCTTGCGCGACAACCTGTCACAGTGGGGCGCACACATCCCGTCCGGCGCGCCCGTCGTCTCCCTCATGAAGGGCGTCGAGCTCGGTACGACGATGCGGATGAGCGAGGTCATCGCCGAGGCGGGGCGCATCGAGCACGACCGTGTCGTCGTGCTGTCGGGCCCCAACCTCGCACCCGAGATCGCCCGCAAGCAGCCCGCCGCGGGTGTCGTCGCCTGCCGTGACATGGCCACCGCCGAGCGCGTCGCCACGGCGTGTGCGACGCCCTACTTCCGGCCCTACACCGACACCGACGTCGTCGGCGCCGAGGTCTGCGGCGCGACGAAGAACGTCGTCGCGCTCGCCTCGGGCATGGCAGAGGGCATGGGCTTCGGCGACAACACCAAGGCCACGATCATCACCCGGGGTCTCGCCGAGACGACCCGGTTGGGGCTGGCCCTCGGTGCCGACCCCCAGACGTTCATGGGGCTCGCGGGCGTCGGTGACCTCATCGCCACCTGCATGTCGCCGCTGTCGCGCAACCACTCCTTCGGGGTGCGCCTGGGCCGTGGCATGACGGTCGAGCAGGCTGCCGCCGAGATGCGTCAGACCACCGAGGGCGTCAAGTCCTGCGAGTCGATCCTCACCCTCGCCCAGCAGCACGACGTCGACATGCCGATCTGCGAGCAGGTCGTCGCCGTCATCCGCGACGGCCACTCCGCGAGCGAGGTCGGCCCGCGACTCATGTCGCGCGACCTCAAGGCCGAGAAGCGCTGAGCCCGCAGGTCGCCCCGCGCCTCGGGCGCGGACGTCCAGACCCACGAAGTGCCGGCCGCGACGTCGGGGCCGCACGGGGCGAGCGGCATACCGGGGTTTGTGGGTCTGACGTGCTGCGTCAGACGGCGTCGAGGGCCTGCTCGAGGTCGGACCAGAGGTCCTCGACGTGCTCGATGCCGACGGAGAGCCGCACGAGGTTGACCGGCACGGCGTGCGGCTCGCTCGGGTGGCGGCGGCGGCGCTCGAGCTGCGACTCGACGCCACCCAGGCTCGTCGAGTGCAGCCAGAGCCGGGTGGCCGCGCACAGGCGCTCTGCGGCGGCCGCGTCGTCGCCGACCTCGATGGCGATCATCGCGCCGGCCCCGGGGTAGCGCACGCGACCGACGGCGGGGTGCCCCGCGAGCCGCTCGGCGAGCACGGTCGCGTTGGCGCAGGCCCGTTCGAAGCGGACGGCCAGCGTGCGCAGCCCCCGGAGGGCGAGGTAGACCTCGAGTGGGCCCGCGATGGCGCCGTGCAGCGTGCGGTGCCGCTGAAGCCGCTCACCGAGGGCACGGCCACGCTCGGTGTCGGCGACGACGGTCGCCCCGAGCACGACGTCGCTGTGCCCGGAGAGGTACTTCGTCACCGAGTGCACGACGACGTCGGCGCCGAGGGCGAGCGGCCGCGAGAGCAGGGGTGTCGGCAACGTGTTGTCGACGACGCTCGTCACGCCGAGCTCGCGCGAGCGGGCGAGCACGCGCTCGAGGTCGATGACGTCCATGAGCGGGTTGGTCGGCGACTCGAGCCAGAGCAGGTCGGCACCGACGAGCGCGGAGAGGAAGCCCTCGGTGTCGCTCGCGTGCAGCCGGACGACCGTGCCACCGGCCTGCTCGAAGGCGAGCAGGAGGTCGCCCGTGCCGTTGTAGGTCTGGTCGGGGGCGACCACGGTGCGGCCCGGCGCGGCGAGCGACAGCGCGGCAGAGATCGCGCCCATGCCGGAGGCGTGCACGAGCGCCCCCCCGCCCTCGAGCTCCCCGAGGGCCGACTCGAAGGCGTTCCACGTGGGGTTCGCGACGCGGGCGTAGTTGACCGGGCCGTCGGCGGCATACGTCGACGTCAGCTCGACGGGGACGTTGACTGATGCTCCCGGCGTGCGCTGCGGGCGCCCCGACGCGACGAGGACGGTGTCGACGTGCAGGGGAGCCTGGGCGTTCTCGAGAGCCATGGCCTCAGCGTACGAGGGGCGGGCGGGGGCGCCCGCTAGAGTTCCGTCTGATGACCACGGACCAGCCCCAGCCCGCCCAGCCGAGCCGCCGCCCCCGCGTGGCCATCGTCTTCGGAGGTCGTTCCTCCGAGCACGCCGTCTCGTGCGCCACCGCCGCCGGCGTGCTGCGCGCCATCGACCGCAGCAAGTACGACATCGTGCCGATCGGCATCTCGCGCGACGGCCAGTGGGTCCTCGTCGAGGACGACCCGTCGCGCTTCGAGCTGACCGCCGGACGCACTCCGGAGGTCGAGTCGACCGCCGCCCACGTCGTGCTGCCGCTGTCGACGCGGGAGACGTCGCTGACCGTGCTCGAGGCGGGGCAGCCGCCGCAGGAGCTCGGTGAGGTCGACGTCGTCTTCCCGCTCCTGCACGGGCCGTTCGGGGAGGACGGCACGCTGCAGGGCTTCCTCGAGATGTCGGACGTGCGCTATGTCGGCTCCGGCGTGCTCGCCTCGGCCACGGGCATGGACAAGCACTACATGAAGGTCGTCTTCGCCGGCCACGGCATCCCCGTCGGGCCGTATGCCGTCATCACCGACCGCGCCTGGCGCTCCGACCGTGCCGCCGCACTGGCGTCCTGCGAGAGACTCACGTACCCGCTCTTCGTCAAGCCGGCGCGGGCCGGGTCGTCGATGGGCATCACGAAGGTCGAGGACCCGGCCGACCTCGAGGCCGCTGTCGAGGCAGCGCGCGAGCACGACCCCAAGGTGCTCGTCGAGGAAGGCATCGCCGGCCGCGAGATCGAGTGCGCTGTGCTCGAGGGGCACGGCACGGACGCGCCGCGCACGTCACAGGTCGGCGAGATCGCCGTCCACGACAACCACGCCTTCTACGACTTCGAGGCGAAGTACCTCGCCGAGGCCGACGTCGACCTCAGCTGCCCGGCCGACGTGCCCCCCGAGATCTCCGACGAGGTGCGCCGGCTGGCGGCGGCGGCCTTCGAGTCGCTCGGGTGCGAGGGCCTGGCCCGGGTCGACTGCTTCTACACCGACGACGGCCGCGTCCTCGTCAACGAGATCAACACGATGCCCGGCTTCACGCCGACGTCGATGTATCCGCGGATGTGGGCGGCGACCGGACTGTCCTACCCCGAGCTCATCGACGAGCTGCTCGAGCTCGCCCTCGAGCGACGCACCGGGCTGCGCTGACAGGCCATCGCGTCGAGGAAGTGGGCACTCGACCGGGTCGGTGCGTCGAGTGCCCAGTTCGGGGCGTGGGGAAGTGGGCACTCGACGGGCACACCGAGTCGAGTGCCCAGTTCGGGGCGTGGGGAAGTGGGCACTCGACGGGGACGGGCTCAGGTGCAGTGCCGGCCGTTCGCCGGGAGCGACGAGGCCACCGGAGTGAAGGCCGGCAGGAGCAGCGGCACGGGACCGTAGGCGCCGGGGGCGAGCACCTCGATCGCGGGGTCACGGCCATAGGTCGTGGCCATGGACCCGTCGCTGAGCGAGCGCACGACCCAGTCCACCCCGTCGACCGTCACGCAGTCGTCGGTGGTCGGCCCGAGGGGCTCGAGGCCACAGCGGGCGATGAGTGCCGGCTCTCCCCACGCCGCCACCGACCCGGACTCGGGGTCGGTCGTGACGCGCGCCTGGCCCGCCACGGTGGCGGGCCAGGCGGCTGACGCGCACGCGGGCGCGGCCGATGCCGGGGCCAGCGCCACCTCGGGCGCGCGCGAGCAGGAGCCGAGCAGCACGACGGCGACGCAGAGCGTCGCCGTCGTGAGTGTGCGTCTCAGAGTGGGCCTCAGACGTGGACCACCGTGCAGGTGAGCGTGCGCGTGATGCCGGCGACGTCCTGCAGCTTGGCGATGACGAGCCGCCCGAGGTCGTCGACGTTGGACGCCTCGACGCGGGCGATGACGTCGTAGGGGCCGGTGACGTCCTCTGCCATCGTGACGCCGGAGATCGCTGCGATCGCCTTCGCGACGCTGGCCGCCTTGCCGACTTCGGTCTGAATCAGGATGTAGGCCTGAACCACGTGTCACCTCTTTGTGTTGACGGATCGGACGGTCCTCGGGGGACTCGCGACACTCGAGCGCGCCGGGCGAGCCCCGCCCGCACCCAGTGTGACTGCGGCCGTGACCTGACGCTACCTTGCCACGAGACGTTTCGTCCCAGCGACGGGCCCCGCGGCCGAGACCGCGGGCCAGAAGGGGAGTGGGCCTCGTGCCGGACCCGAGCCGATCGACCCGAGGGCCGATGATGACGGGTGGCACGCCGCTGCGGACCCTCGACGAGGACGACCTCCTCGACCGGATCCTGCCGCTCTTCGGAGGCAGCGACGACCTCGTCGTGGCTCCCGGCGACGACGCGGCCGTGCTGCGCACCACCGGCGAGACGGTCGCGACGACGGACACCGCCGTGCTGGGGCGCGACTGGCTCGACGCCTGGTCGTCCGGCTCCGACATCGGCCACAAGGTGATCGTGCAGAACCTCGCCGACGTCGCGGCCATGGGAGGCACGCCCACGGGTGTGCTCATCACGCTCGTGGCGGACCCGGGGCTGTCGCTCGAATGGGTCCTCGACCACGCCGCGGGGCTGGGCAGCGCCTGCGCCGAGGCCGGGGTGGCCGTGCTGGGCGGAGACCTGTCCTCGGCGCCCCCCGGGGTCGTCATGGTCTCAGTGACGGCGCTCGGCCGGCTCGACGGGCCGGTCGTGCTGCGGTCTGGAGCCACGCCCGGTGACGCGCTTGCCGTGTGCGGGTCGCTCGGCCTCGCGGCCGCCGGTCTGCGCCTGCTCGAGACCGGGTCCGAGGACCGTCACCCGCTCGCCGTGGAGCGTCAGCGGCGCCCGGTCTCACCGCTCGCGCAGGGCCCGGTGGCCGCGCGGGCCGGGGCGACCGCGATGCTCGACGTGTCGGACGGACTCGTGCGTGACGGCACCCGGCTCGCACGGGCCAGCGGTGTGGTGCTCGAGATCGTCCTCGAGGCTCTCGAGGTCGACCTCGCCGAGATCCGCGGCGCCGTCGGGGCGTCCGAGGCCCTCGAGTGCGTGCTCGCCGGGGGAGAGGAGCACTCGCTGCTCGCGACCTTCCCTGTCGACCTCGTGCCCGCCGGCTGGCGGGTCATCGGTCGCGCCCGCGAGATGGCGGCGGGTGAGCGACCGGGCGTGCTCGTCGACGGTCACTCCGTCGCCCACACCGGCTGGGACCACTTCCGCAGCTCCTGACCACCGCGACTGCGCGGAGCCGCACTGGACGCTGGTGCGAGCAGGCCTCCCCGGGCACGACAAAGGCCGGCTCCCGATGGGGGCCGGCCTTCAGCGTTGGTGAGGGGCGTTCAGCGAACGACCTTGCCCGCCTTGAGGCAGGAGGTGCAGACGTTGAGTCGCTTCGGCGTCACACCGTTCACCAGCGTCCGCACGCGCTGGATGTTGGGGTTCCAGCGGCGCTTGGTGCGGCGGTGCGAGTGCGAGATGTTGTGACCGAAGCTCGGCCCCTTGCCGCAGACGTCGCAGTTGGCAGCCACGGGGTTCTCCTGAAGATCGATGTTGACGAAGTGCTTGCGCTCCACCCGCTCCGCGGGCCGACTCACGCCGGGGCGTGCGTCACCGCCGTGTGCACGGGGGGAACCGGGAAAGCGTAGCCGACGAGGTGCTCGGACGACAAAACGGCGGACCGCTCACCCGGCGCAGAACCCCGCGAGGTCACGGGGGCCGAGGTCAACGGTAGCGCGCCGCGACCGTGACGAGCTCCGCGGCATACGCCGGCCCGTGCGAGGCGGCGTGGGTGGCGAGCGGATGGAGCTGGTGGAGGCCGATGAGCGAGCGCCACGTGCGGTCGAGCGCCGCGGTCTCGGCATAGGCCGCCTCCACCCGGTCACGCTCGGGGCAGCCGAAGAGCGCGAGCATCGCGAGGTCGGTCAGGCCGTGGCCGCCGTGCGCCGCCGGGTCGATGATGACGGCTCCGGCGTCGGTGAAGACGACGTTGCCCGACCAGAGGTCGCCGTGGAGGCGGGCGGGAGGCCGGTCGTCGTCGAAGGTGCCGGCCGCGATGCGGTCGCAGACCGCCTCGACGACGAGCGCCCCGGCACGGTCGAGGTGGCCTGCGTCGACGGCACGGCGCACGAAGGGCCGCACGCGCTGCTCGGCGTAGAACGCGCCCCACGTGGGGGTCGGCTCGTTGCGCTGCGGCTGTCGGCCGATCCACGCATCGCCGCTCCAGCCCGGTGGGGGAGCGCCGAAGGCCGCGGCTCCCGCGGCGTGCGTCCGGGCCAGGCCGCGCCCGAGGGCCTCGGCCGTCTCGGGTGTCGCGCGTCCCGGGACGAGCGGGGCCAGGTCGATGTGGTCGACCGCCACGTCGAGCACGGCGACGGTTGTCGCGCCCCCCTCAGCCTCCGCGAGCCAGCGCAGGCCCGCAGCCTCGACCTCGAAGAAGCCGGCCGGGGCGCCGGGCCACGACTTGCGGTGGACGGAGGCGGGACGCGGCACGCCTCTTACCGTAAGGCTGCTCCGATCACGTGGCGAGTGCTCGAGAGCCGGGCCCTGCGCCCCGCTCCGCGCGCTGGTGCATGCGACCGTCGGGGCGAGGCGCTAGCCTGCCGACCAGCGGCCGTGGGTACGGACCGGTGGGTCGGACCGACGGGCGGGCCCACCCGAACCCGCACCGCGCGCGTCCGTCACATGCACGGTCGCGGTCGATGACGAGCAGGAGGATGGATGCCTGGCGCAGCACGGCTGCCCGACGGGTCGCCGCGTGCCCTGCTCCCCGTGCCGGGTGCGCTCCCCGTCCTCGACGTGCCGGCGGTGCGGCGCTGGGCCCTGCTCACCCGCTCCGTCTTCGCGGCGAGGCGCGTCGAGATCGATGCCCTCAACGTCTTCCCGGTGCCCGACGGCGACACCGGCACCAACCTCTTCCTCACCTTCGACGGCGCGGTCGAGCGGATGCTGACGCACGACCCGCACGGCGCCGGCGACCTGCTCGCGGCCTTCGCCAAGGCGTTGCTGTGGACGGCCCGCGGCAACTCCGGGGTCATCCTCAGCCAGCTCGCCCGTGGCCTCGCCGAGGCGTGCGCCGACGCCGAGGTCGTCGACGGCCCGCTGCTCGCCCGCGGCCTCGTCCGCGCGGAGGAGCGGGGACGCCAGGCCGTGACCGACCCGCAGGAGGGCACGATCCTCTCGGTCGCCACAGCCATGGCGACCGCGGCCGTCGAGGCCGCCGGGGCCGACGGGCCCCCCGAGACGAGGCTGTATGCCGTGTCGCTGGCAGCGCTCGAGGCCGCACGGGTCGCGCTCGACCACACTCCCGAGCAGCTCGAGGTGCTCGCTCGCGCGGGGGTCGTCGATGCCGGGGGCGCCGGGCTCGTCATCCTCCTCGAGTGCCTGGAGCGCATCTGTTCCGGCCAGCGCGGTCGCCCGAGCAGCGACGACCCCTCGGGGCGCCGAGGGCGCTTCCGCACCGAGCACGTCGGCCCGCTGACTGCGGGTCGACCGGACGACACGGTGCACGACCACGCTGGTGACGACTCGCCCGCCTACGAGGTGATGTATCTCCTCGCCGACTCCGACGAGGAGGCCGTCGCCGCGCTGCGAGGCCGTCTCGTCGAGCTCGGAGACTCCGTGCTCGTCGTCGGTGGTGACGGTGAGTGGAACATCCATGCGCACGTCGACGACGCCGGTGCTGCGGTGGAGGCCGGCATCGTCGCCGGTCGCCCCCACCGGGTGCGCATCACGCGGCTCGACCGCGACGTCGTGCCCCTCGGTCACGGGGCGGAGTCGGCGTTGCGTGCTCACGAGGCCTCGCGGCATACGGGCTCGGCGATCGTGGCCTGCGCGGCCGGCGACGGACTGGCCGCCCTCTTCGGTGAGGCGGGGGCCGCGGTCGTGCCGTCGGGGCCGGGCCGCCGCGCCTCGACGGGCGCCCTCATCGCCGCCATCAGGGCGCAGCACGCGACCGGCGCCGCAGGCGTCGTCGTGCTGCCCAACGACGGCGACACGCTGCTCGCTGCGGCAGCGGCGGCACGGGCCGTGGCCGACGACGGCATCGACGCCCAGGTCGTGCACGCCCGTACGGCGGTGCAGGGCCTCGCGGCCCTCGCCGTCTTCGAGCCCGGTGCGCCCCCGTCCGCCAACGTCCTCGCCATGCAGTCGGCGTCGTCGGCAACGCGCCACGGTGCCGTCACCGTGGCGAACCGGGCGGCTCTGACGAGCGCCGGGCCGTGTGAGCCGGGCGACGTGCTCGGTGTCGTCGACGGCGACATCGTCGTCGTCGGCAGCGACGAGGTCGAGGTGGGCCGCGAGGTCGTGCGCCGGCTCCTCGCGAGCGGCGGCGAGCTCGTGACGGTCGTCCTCGGCTCCGGCGCGCGCGACGGGCTGGGGCAGGCCCTCGCGGCCGAGGCGACATCGCAGCACCGCGGGGTCGAGGTGTCACAGATCGACGGTGGGCAGCCCGTCTACAGCGTGCTCGTCGGGGTGGAGTAGGCCGTGGTCGTGCTCACCGAGGACTCACCGCTGACCAAGCTCGTCAAGAAGGGCGAGGCCGAGCAGCTCGCCCGCACCAAGGGCCTGCAGACCGTCGGCGACCTCTTCGAGTTCGTCCCGCGCCGCTACGTGCGGCCCGGGCAGCTGACCGACCTGTCCTCCTTGCGCGTCGGCGAGGACGTGCTCGTCGTCGCGGAGGTCGCGCGGGCGACGTCTCGGACGATGCGCAACCGGCGGGGCAAGATGCTCACCGTCGTGCTCACCGACGACCACGGCCACGAGCTCGACGTCACCTTCTTCAGCGCGTACGGCCACGAGGGCAAGCTGCACCCCGGGGTCCGGGGGTTCTTCGTCGGCACGATCGGCGCCTACGGCCGGCGCCTGCAGCTGACGCACCCGGAGTACGAGCTCTTCGACGACGACGAGCAGGGCGAGGCGGCCGTCGAGTGGTACCGGACGCACCGGGTGCCGGTCTACTCGACGACCGGCAAGATCAACTCCCTGCAGCTGCGGCGCCTCGTGCACACCGCCCTCGACTCCGTCGACCGCATCCGCGAGCCGGTGCCGGAGCCCGTCCGGTCAGCCCGCGGGCTGCTCGACCGGGCCGCAGCGCTAGAGCTCGTGCACCGCCCCCGCGTCGACGACCAACCGTCGCGAGGCCTCGAGCGCCTCAAGTACGACGAGGCCTTCGTCCTGCAGACGATCCTCGCCCAGCGGCGCAAGGCCGCCGAGACCGAGCTCGCGACCCCTCGCCACCCCCGGCCGGGTGGGCTGCTCGCCGACTTCGACGCGCGACTGCCCTTCGAGCTGACCGCGGGTCAGCGCGAGATCGGTGAGGTGCTGACCGCGGAGCTCGCCTCGGACCGGCCGATGCACCGGCTGCTCCAGGGCGAGGTCGGCTCCGGCAAGACCGTCGTGGCGCTGCGCGCCATGCTCGCCGCGATCGACGCCGGGGGGCAGGCCGCCCTGCTCGCACCCACCGAGGTGCTGGCCGCGCAGCACCACCGCTCGATCACCGCGATGCTCGGCGACCTCGCCCTCGGAGGCATGCTCGGTGGGGCGGAGCACGGCACGACCGTCGCGCTGCTCACCGGCAGCCAGGGGGCCACTGCCCGAAAGCGGTCGCTGCTGGCCGCCGCGTCGGGTGAGGCCGGCATCGTCATCGGGACGCACGCCCTCATCCAGAAGCACGTCCAGTTCGCCGACCTCGCCCTCGTCGTCGTCGACGAGCAGCACCGCTTCGGCGTCGAGCAGCGCGATGCCCTGCGCGAGAAGGGGATCCGTCCGCCCCACGTGCTCGTCATGACCGCGACCCCCATCCCGCGCACCGTCGCGATGACCGTCTTCGGTGACATGGAGACCTCCACCCTGCGCGAGCTGCCCCGCGGACGCTCTCCGATCTCGACCCACGTCGTCGACGGCGACCGGCCCGGCTGGGTCGAGCGCACGTGGCAGCGCGTGGCCGAGGAGGTCGCCAAGGGCCACCAGGCCTATGTCGTGTGCCCCCGCATCGGCGACGTCGACGACGATGCCCTCGGACCGGCTCCGGTCGGCGGGGGCCGTGCCTCCGCGGGCGACGACGAGGATGCCTGGGACGTCGACTGGGACGACGGCGGCGATGGTGACGGCGACGGTGACCGGGGTCCGGAGCCGCCGGAGCGCGAGCTCACGGGCGTCTACACGATGCTCGCGGCGCTGCGGGCCAACCCCGCTCTCGAGGGCGTGCGCCTCGAGGTGCTGCACGGTCGCCTCGACCCGGACACCAAGGAGGCGACGATGCGTGCCTTCGCCGCCGGCGACATCGACGTCCTCGTGGCGACGACCGTCATCGAGGTCGGGGTGGACGTGCCGAACGCCTCGGTCATGGTCGTCGTCGACGCCGACCGCTTCGGCATCTCGCAGCTGCACCAGCTGCGCGGCCGCGTCGGCCGCGGCTCCGCGCCGGGACTCTGCCTTCTCATGACCCAGGGCGCGGGGGAGCTCGCCGCCGAGCGCCTCGCCCGGGTCGCCGCGACGACCGACGGCTTCGAGCTCGCCCAGGTCGACCTGGTGCTCCGGCGCGAGGGCGACGTGCTCGGGGCGCGGCAGAGCGGGCGCGGCAACTCGGTGCGCCACCTGCGTCTCGGCCGGCCCGAGGACGAGCAGGTGATCGCCGACGCCCGCGAGGACGCCTTCGCGCTCGTCGCGCAGGACCCCGACCTGCGCCGGCACCCCGCCCTCGCCGCGGCCGTCGCCATGCGGCTCGACGAGGAGCAGGCGGCGTGGCTGGAGCGGGGCTGAGATGACCCGGATCATCAGCGGCACCGCCGGCGGCCGTCGGCTGCGCACGCCCCCGGGCGCATCGACCCGGCCCACCTCCGACCGGGTGCGCGAGGCGCTCTTCAGCCGGCTCGAGCACCGTGGCCTCCTCGACGGCACGCGGGTCCTCGACCTCTACGCCGGCTCGGGCGCCCTGGGGCTCGAGGCGGCCAGCCGGGGGGCGGCCCACGTCGTCCTCGTGGAGTCGCACCGCGGTGCGGCAGCCGCGATCCGCGCCAACATCGCGGCCGTCGGGCATCCCGCGGTGCGTCTCGTCGTCGACACGGTGGAACGCGCGCTGAGCGGGGGCCCACCGGACGGCATACCGACCGACCTCGTCATCCTCGACCCGCCCTACGACCTGTCCGAGGACGCGCTCGCCGACGTGCTGGGCGCTCTCGTCGCGAACGGGTGGCTCGGGCCGGAGTCCTTCGTCGTCGTCGAGCGGTCGACCCGCTCGCCGCAGCCGCGGTGGCCGGCCGGACTCGAGCTGTCGGGGGAGAAGCGCTACGGCGAGACGGCCGTGTGGTTCGCCGAGCCCACCCCGCACGAGGTCGTCGCGTGAGGCCCGCGCTGGCTAGGTTGGGCACGTGACGACGCGACGCTGTGTCTGCCCCGGCTCCTACGACCCCGTGACCAACGGGCACGTCGACGTCATCTCCCGCGCCTCGGGCCTCTTCGACGAGGTCGTCGTCGCGATCCTGCACAACCCCGCCAAGCACGGCACGTTCGGCATCGACGAGCGCACCGCTCTGCTCGAGGGGGCGCTGGGGCACCTGCCCAACGTCCGGGTGGGCTCGTGGGCCGACACGCTGGTCGTCGACGTATGCCGTGAGGTGGGAGCCGACTCCATGGTCAAGGGCCTGCGGGGCGGCACCGACTTCGCCTACGAGCTGCCGATGGCCCACATGAACCGGCACCTGACGGGGGTCGAGACCCTCTTCCTCACCGCCGCCCCCGACCTGCAGCACGTCTCGAGCTCGCTCATCAAGGAGGTCGTGCGCTACGGCGGCGACGTCTCCGGCCTCGTGCCCGACGACGTGCGTGTCGCCCTCGAAGAGCGACTGGGCTGATTTGGGCGGTGGAGGACGCTCCGGTAGCCTTGGACGTCGGTCCTCATCCGCCGTGGAGTGGACCGAACCTCAATCGTGCGCAGGAGCCATGAACCGCCCCGACCCCCGTTCCCCACTGGTGCTCGACACCAAGCGGCTCGATCGGCGACCCGGGACGATGCTGGAGCTCTCGCGCACGGTGGAGCTGCCTGAAGACCTCGGAACCGACATCATCGCGATCAGGGCCGGCTCGCCGGTCGAGCTCGCGGTGCGACTCGAGTCCGTCGTCGAGGGCGTGCTCCTCACGGGTTCGGTCACGGGCACGGCGACCGGTGCCTGCGTGCGGTGCCTGGACCCCGTCGAGCTGTCTGTCGACGGGAGCTTCCAGGAGCTGTTCGCCTACACCGACCGGGCGGCGCACCACCACGAGGTGGGAGCCGACGCGGACGAGGACGAGGTGCACGAGCTGGTCGGTGACCTCATCGACCTCGAGCCCGTGCTCCGGGACGCGGTCGTTCCGACGCTGCCGTTCAAGCCGATGTGCCGGCCGGACTGCCCCGGGCTGTGCTCCGAGTGCGGAGCACGGCTCGCGGACGACCCCGACCACCACCATGATGTGTTCGACCCCCGATGGTCGGCCCTGCGCGGGATGCTGCAGGACGACCCGCAAGAGAAGAGGAACTGACGTGGCCGTCCCGAAGCGGAAGATGTCGCGCTCCAACACCCGTTCGCGTCGCGCGAACTGGAAGGCAACGCCGACCGCGCTCACGACCTGCCCCCAGTGTGGCTCGGCTGCCCAGCCGCACATCGCGTGCCCGTCCTGCGGCACCTACAAGGGCCGCCACTACGCCGTGGCGGAGCGCACCGAGCACCAGAGCTGACCGCCGCCGTGAGCAACCCTGACACCCAGGGTGTTCCGGCGGTGCCGCAGCGGCCCGTCGATGCCCTGATTGCCCACCTCACCGAGGTGGTCGGCCAGGACATCGACGAGCCGCTGCTTCTGCGCGCCCTGACGCACCGGTCGTACGCCTACGAGAACGGCGGGCTGCCCAACAACGAGCGCCTCGAGTTCCTCGGCGACTCGGTGCTCGGTCTCGTCGTCACCGACGCGCTCTACCGAGGGCACCCCGACCTCCCGGAGGGTCAGCTCGCCAAGCTGCGCGCTGCCGTCGTCAACATGCGGGCGCTGGCCGACGTCGCCCGCACCTTCGACCTCGGCGAGTACGTCATGCTCGGCAAGGGCGAGGAGGCGACCGGCGGCCGCGACAAGGCCTCGATCCTCGCCGACACCCTCGAGGCGCTCATCGGCACGGTCTTCCTCTCCGCCGGCATCGAGCGAGCATCGGACTTCGTGCACCACCACTTCGACGCCATCATCGAGGAGGCGGCGACGCTCGGCGCCGGTCTCGACTGGAAGACGAGCCTGCAGGAGATGGCTGCGAGCGTCTCGCTCGGCTCACCCGACTACCGCGTCGACGAGCAGGGGCCCGACCACGAGAAGGAGTTCCACGCTCGCGTGGTCTTCGGCGACGAGGTCCTGGGTGAGGGCCGGGGCCGCAGCAAGAAGGAGGCCGAGCAGAAGGCGGCCAAGCAGGCCTGGCACGCCATCGAGGTCCGGCGCGCCGTCACGACCGGCGCCACGAGCTCGTCCACGGGCTCGCCCGGCCTCTGACCGTCGCGTGCCGGAGCTGCCTGAGGTCGAGGTGGTGCGGCGTGGTCTGCAGGACCACGTCGTCGGCCGCCACATCGCGCGCGCCCGCATCAGTGGCGTCCGCGTGGCGCGCCGCCACGACGCCGGCGCCGAGGACCTCGCCGGCCGCCTCCACGACGTCACCGTCACCGCGGCCTCGCGTCGAGGGAAGTACCTCTGGCTCGCCCTCGACGGCGAGGACGCCCTCATCGTCCACCTCGGGATGAGCGGCCAGATGCTCGTCGAGCCGGCCGACGCACCCCTCGAGAAGCACTGCCACGCGCGCTTCGACTTCTCCGACGGGGGGCCGCAGCTGCGGTTCGTCGACCAACGTACCTTCGGGGGACTCGCGCTGTCGCCTCTCGGGGCGGACGGCATACCGCAGGCGGTCGCGCACATCGCGCCCGACCCCTTCGAGGCGGCCTACGACCAGGCGGCCGTCGTGCGACGGATGAAGCTGCGCGACAGCGCGGTCAAGCGTGCCCTGCTCGACCAGACCCTCGTCTCCGGCATCGGCAACATCTACGCCGACGAGGCACTGTGGCGCGCGAAGGTGCACGGGGAGCGGCTGTGCTCGGCCCTCACGAAGCCGACCCTCTCGCGCATCCTCGACCACGCCCGCGACGTCATGGGCGAGGCCCTCGGGCACGGGGGCACGAGCTTCGACTCGCTCTACGTCAACGTCAACGGAGCGAGCGGCTACTTCGACCGCTCGCTCCATGCCTACGGCCGCGCGGGCACCCCGTGCGACCGGTGCGGCGCGCCGATGCGCCGCGAGCACTTCATGAACCGGTCGTCGTTCTCCTGCCCCGTCTGCCAGCCGCGTCCGCGACGCCGGTCAGTGGCCTGACAGACGGCGCTTCGGCGCGGGACGGGTGGCGTCGTCGGACAAGGACGACAAGCCGGGCATGCGATCAGTCCCTTCGAGGGGCGACGCCTCACGCCAGCGCCGGCCCCGCGGGCCCGCACGTCAGGATCTCGGCGCGCTGGGAGGCGGGTTGTTCGGGGGGTCGCTCGTGCCGGTGACGGCGGTCTGCAGCCCGCGGCGCAGGGGGATCGACGGGTCCGCTGCGAGGTTGGCCGGAACGGTCATACCCCGCTCGAGCGCCCGCTTGACCACGACGTAGTCGGCGCTCGCACCGACCGCCTCGATGGCGATGAGCAGGCCCTCTCGGTAGGACAGGAGCGAGAACGACTCGGAGCCCAGCTCGCCTCGGATGACGAGCTGGTCGGCTCCGTGGGGGAGTCCGGCGATCTGCAGGCGGAGGTCGCCCTGGTCGCTCCAGAACCACGGCACCGAGGCGTATGCCGTGTCGTGGCCGAGGAGGGTCGCCGCCGCCACCCGCGCCTGGTCGGTCGCGTGCGCCACGCTCTCGAGCCGGAGTCGTCCGGGGCGGCCGCGGGTGAAGGGATTGGGCCCGACGGTGCAGTCCCCGGCGGCCACCGTGGCGCCGTCGGAGGTGAGCGCCCGGCGGTCGACGACGATGCCGCGGGGCTCGACCTCGAGGCCCATGGCCGCGGCGAGGTCGGTGCGGGGGAGCGCCCCGATGCCGACGACGACGAGGTCGGCGCGCAGCTCGCGCCCGTCGTCGAGGACGACCGCCTCGGCCCGGTCGGCGGTGCCGTGGATGCGCACCGCCGTCGTGCCGAGGAGCACTCTCGTGCCGCGGCGCTCGTGCGCGGCGAGGTAGAAGTCCGACAGGACCGGCGTCACCGAGCGTGCGAGCAGCCGGTCGGCCGCCTCGACGACCGTCACCGTCGCCCCGAGCAGGCGGGCGCTGGCCGCCACCTCGAGACCGATGAAGCCACCGCCGACGACGACGACATCGCGACTGTCGCGCAGGGCGGCGGCGAGAAGGTCGGCGTCGCGGACGGTGCGCAGCGTGAGCACCCGGTCGAGCTCGGCCCCGTCGACGGGCAGCGCGGCCTCGGACGCCCCGGTCGTCAGGGCGAGCCGGTCGAAGTCGAGGTGGCGGCCCGACCGTGTGAGGGCGAGGCCGCCCTCGTCGCCCCGCTCGATCGACACGACGGCATCGCCGGTGACGAGCTCGACGCCGTGCTCGGCGCACCAGGCCGCATCGCGCAGCGTGAGCGAGGAGCGGTTGTGCTCTCCGCGCAGGTAGCCCTTCGACAGGGGAGGGCGCTCGTAGGGCGGCTCGTCCTCGTCGCCGACGAGCACGACGGGCCGCTTGTCGCCGAGCGCCCGAAGCTCCGCGACGAGCGAGATGCCGGCCTGGCCGGCGCCGACGACGAGGGTCGGGCGAGACGTCATGTCTCCAGCGTAGGTGCCCGTCGGTGCCACAATCGCGGCATGACGTGGTCGCCGACGCAGCCCGAGTCCGTCTTCACCTACGGCGCGCCGGCGCTGAAGTTCGGCACGGGGGCCGCCCTGGAGATCGGGCACGACGTCGCGGCCCTCGGGGCCTCCCGGGTCCTCGTCGTCACCGACGCCGGCGTCCTCGCCACCGGGGCGCCGGACCTGGTCGCCGAGGCGCTGCGCCGAGCCGGGCTCGTGGCCGTGGTGCACGACTCGGCACACGTCGAGCCCACGGACGCGAGCCTCGAGGTGGCGATCGCCCGGGCTCGCGCCGACGGACCCTTCGACGCCGTCGTCGCGGTGGGTGGAGGCTCGTCGATCGACACCGCCAAGGCCGTCGACCTCATCCTCAGCAACGGCGGCGACCTCATGGACTACGTCAATGCGCCGGTCGGGGCGGGGCGGGCGCCGCAGCGCCCCCTCCTGCCGCTCGTCGCCGTCCCGACGACGACGGGCACGGGGGCCGAGAGCACGACGATCTGCGTCCTCGACGTCCTCGCCCTCGAGGTCAAGACCGGCATCAGCCACGTCCGGCTGCGTCCGGTGCTCGCGATCGTCGACCCCGACCTCACCGTGACGCAGCCGGCGGGTGTCACGGCGAGCGCCGGCATGGACATCCTCTGCCACGCGCTCGAGAGCTGGACCGCGCGCCCGTTCACGAGCTACGAGCGCAAGCGGCCGGAGCAGCGCGTGCCGTACTGCGGGAGCAACCCGATCTCCGACATGTGGGCAGAGCGCTCGATGTCCTTGCTGGCGGGCGCCTTTCGCGCCGCTGTCCACGACGGAGCCGGCGCCGGGGCTCGCGGTGAGATGGCGCTCGCGGCCACCTTCGCGGGGCTCGGTTTCGGCAACGCCGGGGTGCACGTGCCCCACGCCAACGCCTACCCCATCGCCGGTCGGGTGCGCGGCTTCCACCCCGCCGACTACCCGAGGGAGGAACCGATGGTGCCGCACGGCATGGCCGTGGCGCTGACGGCACCGGAGGCGTTCCGCTGGACCTTCGACGCGGCTCCGGAGCGCCACCTCGCGGCGGCCCGGCTCCTCGACCCGGGGCACGGGCCGCGCTGGCAGTCCGAGCCCCGTGACGTGCTGCCCGGTGTGCTGCGCGACCTCATGCGCGACATCGACATGCCGAACGGGCTGTATGCCGTGGGCTACGACGAGCGCGACGTCGACGGTCTCGTCGAGGGCGCGCTCGCCCAGCAGCGGCTCCTTGCGACGAGCCCCCGGGAGGTCACGGCCGACGATCTCGCCGGCATCATCGGTCGGTCGATGAGCCTCTGGGACTGAGAGGCCGGCCGCGCCCTGGGGAAAGCCGTCGACGCGGCGCCGGGAGGGCGGCATACAGTGCCCTCTGTGACGACGACACCCACATCGCTGCCGCTGCCCTCCGACGACGCCTGGCTCGACTGGGTCACCGAGCGTGGGCAGGAGCAGCTCGTCCGCGCTCGTGCCCTCGTGGGCGAGCTGAAGAGCGAGCCCCCGAGCGAGGGGCTTGAGGTCCTTCGGCTGTGGAACGACGCGCAGCTCGCGTTGTCCAACGCCGCGTCCGTGGGCTCGCTCTTCGCCGAGGTCCACCCCGACAAGGCCGTGCGCGAGCGCGCCGAGAAGGTCGCGCAGGACGTCCAGAAGCTCGACACCGACCTCGGCCTCGACACCGAGCTGTATGCCGTCCTCGCCGCGGTCGACAGCAACGGCCTCGACGCCGACGCGTCGCGCGTGCTGGAGCGCACGCTGCGCGACTTCCGCCGCTCGGGCGTCGACCGCGACGAGGCGACGCGGGCGCGACTGCGCGAGCTCTCCGAGCGGGCCGTGCTGCTCAGCCAGGAGTTCAGCAAGAACATCCGCGGCGACGTGCGCAGCATCCGCGTGCGGCCCGAGCAGCTCGCCGGCATGCCCGACGACTGGGTGGCGGCGCACCCGGTGGGCGACGACGGGCTCGTGGCGGTGACGACCGACTACCCGGACATCGTGCCCTTCCGCACCTTCGCGCGCGACGCGCAGGCGCGTCGCGACCTCGTCACCCAGTTCCTGACGATCGCCTGGCCCGCCAACGACCGGGTGCTCCAGGACATCTTCGCCGTCCGGCGTGAGCACGCCGCGCTCCTCGGTTACGCCTCGTGGGCCGACTACGACGCCGAGGTCAAGATGATCGGCAAGGGCTCCGCCATCGCCGAGTTCATCGACCGCATCACCGAGCTGTCGACCGCGAGCGCCGAGCGTGACAAGGCAGTGCTCCTCGAGCGGCTCCGGCAGGACCGCCCCGAGGCCACCGACATCGACGGCGCCGCCGCCCCGTACTACGCCGAGCTCGTTCGCAAGGAGCAGCTCGCCGTCGACGCCCAGCGGGTGCGCACGTACTTCCCCTTCGAGGCGGTGCGCCAGGGCCTTCTCGACGTGACCGGCCGGCTCTTCGGCCTCGAGTGGGTGCCGGTGCCCCGTGAGGAGGCCCGCACCTGGCACGAGGAGGTGGCGACCTACGACGTGTCGTTCGAGGGCGAGCGGATCGGGCGCATCCACCTCGACCTGCACCCGCGCGACGGCAAGTACAAGCACGCGGCCCAGTTCGACCTCGTCCGCGGTGTCACGGACGTCCAGCTCGCCGAAGGGGTGCTCGTCTGCAACTTCAACCGCGGCCTGCTCGAGCACGACGAGGTCGTCACCCTCTTCCACGAGTTCGGGCACCTCGTGCACCACGTGCTCGCCGGGCGCACCGAGTGGGTGCGCTTCTCGGGCGTCGCGACCGAGTGGGACTTCGTGGAGGCGCCGAGCCAGATGCTCGAGGAGTGGGCCTGGGACCCGGAGGTGCTCGCGACCTTCGCCCGCAACGCCGACGGCGAGACCATCCCGGCCGACCTCGTCGAGGCGATGCGGCGTGCCGACGACTTCGGCAAGGGCTACGACGCCCGCACCCAGATGTTCTACGCAGCGCTGTCCTACGACTTCCACGTCAACGAGACCGATGACCTCACGGCGCGCTTGCGCGAGCTGATGGCGCGCTACTCCGTCTTCCCCTACCTCGAAGGCACCCACATGCAGTGCCACTTCGGTCACCTCGACGGCTACAGCTCGGCCTACTACACCTACATGTGGTCGCTCGTCATCGCCAAGGACATGTTCTCCGCGTTCGACCGTCACGACCTCTTCGACCCCGAGGTCGCGGGAGCCTACCGCGACAAGGTGCTGTCGCAAGGTGGTCGGCGCGACGCCGCCGACCTCGTCGAGGACTTCCTCGGCCGCCCCTACACCTTCGACGCGTATGCCGCCTGGCTGGCGGAGTGATGCTCGCCGCGCCCGTGCGCGTCACGTCGTTGACGGCATACCCCGTCAAGTCGCTCGCGGGAGTCTCGCTCGCCGAGGCGGCGGTGGAGGAGCGGGGGCTGCGGGGTGACCGCCGGTGGGCCGTCGTCGACCCGCACGGCACCAAGGTCACGGCTCGAGAGGAGCGCGCCCTCCTCGGCCTGAGGGCCGAGCCCCTCGAGCACGGTGCGGTTCGGCTGGTGTCGCCGGGAGGGGACGCCCTCGAGGTGGCGCCCCCGCGTGACGCGGCACCCGTGGCGGTCCGGTTCTCCGGGCAGGAGACTGCTCGCCCGGCGGGCGACGAGGCCGATCACTGGCTGACCGAGCGGCTCGGGCGCCCGTTGCGGCTCGTGTGGCAGGACGACGGCACGCACCGTCCGATCCGGCCGGAGATGGGCGGCGTGGAGGGAGACCGCAACTCGCTCTCGGACGCGGCGCCGCTGCACGTCACCTCCGAGGCATCGCTGCGTCGGCTCAACGACTGGGTGGCCGAGACCGCGCTGGAGCGTGGAGAGCAGCCGAGAGTGCCCCTGGGGCACGACCGCTTCCGGCCCAACGTCGTCGTCGGCGGTCGGGAGCCGTTCGCCGAGGACTCGTGGACGGAGGTCCGCATCGGCGACGTGCCGTTCCGGGCCACGATGGTGTGCGACCGCTGCGTCATGACGACGATCGACCGGGCGACGGGCGAGAGCGCGCAGGAGCCGATCCGCACCCTGGCGAGGCACCGGAAGTGGGCGGGCGCGACGTGGTTCGGCGTCCGCCTGACGCCCGTGCTGCCCCTCGCACCCGGTGCCACGATCCGCGTCGGAGACGACGTGGTCGCCCACGCCGCGCCAGACCACAGCTGACCGCCCCCACCCAATCGAAAGAGCAGTTCGTCGGCTCGGCCGTGAGCGGCCTCGACGACAAACTGCTCTTTCGATCGGGGTCAGGGGATCGGGAGGTCCTTGAGGACGACTGGCTTGCCCGTGTTGCGCTCGGAGATCTCGGCCAGCGCCTGTCGCACTGCGTTGGAGAAGAGGTGAGCGCCCTTGATGGTCGGGTGGATCCGGTCGGACTGGACCTGCTCCGGGTGGGCCCGCACTGCTGAGGCCCAGTCGGCGATGGCGACGTTGCTGCGCCCGCGTGCGACGGCCTCGAGCTTCGCGTTGTCCTTCTCGATGCGGCTGAAGGGCCCCATGACGTTGACGAGGACGATCATCCGGTTGGGGCCGAGCTCGTCGAGCACCTTGACCACGCCGTCCTCGTCGACGCCGGCGTTGGTGCCGAACGCCAGGACGACCGCACGGCGGTTGGCATCCCCTCGCGCCGTCACCTGCGTCACCGCGTCGGACCACCTGCGGTTGGACTTGGCGTCGATGCGGATGCCGGGGAAGTAGTAGCGCATCGCCGCGAGACTGCCGACCATGATGGAGTCGCCGTAGGCGTCGATGTCCGTGCCGGCGGGCATCGTGAAGGTGGCGTTGAGGCCCGTCGGCACCGCACTCGGCACCGCACTGGGCTGCCCCGACGGCGAACCGGTGGCGGCAGCGCCCGATGGCAGCGGGCTCGGCTCGTCGGCCTCGGCCGCCGCCTCGTTGGCGGCGAGCATCCGTGCCGTCTCGCTCTGGGCGGGCGCCGTGACGACGATGCCGGTGACGAGCGCGGCGGCGACGACGACGAGTGCTGCCACGCCTCGCCGGGTCGGCACCGACAGCGCGGCGGCCCGGTCCAGCACCCGCGCACCGACGCCCCGGAAGCCGAGGGTGCGGAACGGCCCCTCGACGAAGCGGTAGGTGAGATCGGCCAGGGCCAGCGTCACGACGACGCACCACAAGCGCGTCAGCACGTGCGAGAGGGTGCCCGGGGCCGACGGGTTGTCGAGGGCGACGAGCAGGATGACCGGCCAGTGCCAGAGGTAGATCGAGTAGGAGCGCGCGCCGATCCACGTCGCCGCGCGATGGCGGGCGATGCGCTGGAGCACCGTCGGGCCGCCGGTCGCCGCGGGCGCCGGGTCGATGACGCCGATGATGAGCACGGTCGTCGCCAGGGCGGCGAGGGCGATCCCGCCGCGGAAGGTCAGCGCCTCCTGCTCGTCCAGCAGGAGCATCTCGGTCACGAGGACGATGCCGGCGAGTGGTCCGGCGACCCAGCCGAACCGCCCCCAGTGGGACGGCGTGACGAAGCGAGCCAGGCGGGGGCTGGCCCACGCGAAGGCCAGCGCCGCCCCGGCCATGAGGCCGATGAGGTGGGTGTCGGTGCCGTAGTAGACGCGGGTGGCGTCGCTGTCGGGCACGTAGAGCAGCGCCATGAGCAGCGCCGAGCCGCCGCCGATGGCGACCGCGGCCGCCACCCTGACCCGGCTCGAGAAGGCGAGGAGGCCGATGGTGATGAGCGGCCAGAGGAGGTAGAACTGCTCCTCGACCGCCAGCGACCAGAAGTTCATGAACAGCTGCGGCGCCGTCTGGTCGAAGTAGCTCGACCCCGCGGTGATCTCGAGCCAGTTCGTCGAGAAGGTCAGGGCGCCCACCATCTGCCGCCCGACGTCGACGAGCAGGTCGGCACTGACGACCCGGGCGATGAGCACGCTCGTCACGACACAGAGGACGAGGGCGGGCAGCAGCCGCCGGGCCCTGCGCACCCAGAACTGGGAGAGGGCGATCCGCCCGGTGCGCCGGTGCTCGCGAACGAGCAGGGTCGTGATGAGGAAGCCCGACACGACGAAGAAGACCTCGACGCCGAGGAAGCCGCCGGGCAGCCACGCCGCGTCGAGGTGGTAGATGAGCACGCCGACGATCGCGAGGGCCCGCAGGCCGTCGAGTCCCTCGATGCGGTCACGGGGATGCCGGCCGCCCACGGGGATCGATCCGGTCGCCACCTCGGCGGAAGCGGTGCGCTCCTGCCCCAGCGGCCTCGCCGACGTCGTCACGCCGCTCCCTCCTCGGGCGCCGGGGAGACGCGTCGGACGGGAGGTCCGCTGCAACCCCGGTGTGCTTGTCGTGAGCATAGTGACGGGTGGGACACGCGCGACGGAGGCGCGCGGCGCGTCTCCGCCCCGCCACGACGGTATGCGTGGAGTGCGCTCGAGCGGGTCGCCACCGTCCCACGCGGCCCCGCCCGGCGGCATACCGTGGGGTCATGGATGCGAGCGAGTCGTCCGCGGCCGAACCGGTGCGGGGCACCTTCTTCGTGCACGGCTACGTGCAGGGCGTCGGCTTCCGCTGGTGGGTCCGCGCCCGGGCGCTCGAGCTGGGTCTCGTCGGGCACGCGCGCAACACCGTGGACGGCAGGGTGGAGGTCGTCGCTCAAGGGCCGCCCGATGCGGTCGACCGCCTCCAGGAGCTGCTCACCGAGGTGCCCTCGACAGCCCGTCGCCCGGGGCGCGTCACGCAGGTGGTGTCGCAGCGCAGTGCCGCGAAGGACGGGATCACCTCGTTCGTGGAGCGCTAGGACTGCCGGGGTCGGGGCTGCTGGCGCCGCTGGGAGTGGCCGGCACGGCCCGTTGGCGTCCGGCGGCGGCGTGTCACGACGCCGTCCCAGCGGACGAAACCCCCGACGCCCACGTGGCGACGACGACCTACGCTGCACAGGTGAGCGACGCGACCCGGCCCGGAGGCGAGATCCCGACCGAGATCCCGCCCGGGATCTCCACGGAGATCCCCACGGAGCTCGCGCGGCTGCGCAGCAGCATCGACAACATCGACGCCGCCCTCGTGCACCTGCTCGCCGAGCGCTTCAAGTGCACCCAGCAGGTCGGTCAGCTCAAGGCCGAGCGGCACCTGCCCGCAGCCGACCCGGCCCGCGAGGAGCGGCAGGTCGCGCGGTTGCGGGCCCTGGCCGACGAGGCCGGCCTCGACCCCGTCTTCGCCGAGAAGTTCCTCTCCTTCATCATCGCCGAGGTCATCCACCACCACGAGCGCATCGCTGCCGGCGAGGAGTAGGGCACCCGGTCAGTAGAGCGTGGCGTCCTGACGAGCGTCGAGCTCCCGGTCGTAGTCCGCGGCCTCGTCGTCGGACCCGAAGCCACCGGCCTCGCGCGTCATCTGCCCGGCGGAGGGCACCGTGCCTGGGTCGACGCGAGCCTCGTTGTCCCACAGACGACTTCGCTTGATGGCTCGGGCGCACTGGAAGTAGACCCGCTCGACGGTCACGACGAGCACCGAGGCCGGCCGGACACCCCGGACCTCGTGGCGAGCGAGCTCGGCGGGGTCGGTCGACACGACGGCGGTGCCGCGTACGCGTAGCTCCTCACCGACACCCGGCACGAGGAAGACCAGCCCGACCCGTGGGTCGGCGACGACATTGCGCAGGGTGTCGAGCCGGTTGTTGCCCCGGCGGTCGGGCACGACGAGCGTGCGTTCGTCGCGCACCGTGACGAAGCCGGGCGCGTCGCCGCGGGGCGACTGGTCGAGTCCGCCGTCGCCCACCGTCGCGATGACGCAGAACGGCGAGGCCGCGATGACGCGGGCGTGCGTCGGCAGGATCGTCACCGACTCCTTGGCGAGGGAGTTGGGCGCGGGGGAGAGCGGATAGACCTCGAGCAGCCGCTCGATCGAGGTCACGGCATACGGGTCCTGCGGGGGCTGCGAGCTCACCCCGCCACGGTATGCCGCGAGGCCCGGGAGCGCTCGCCTCCCCGGGGTCGCTCGGCCCGGCTAGTACGCTGACCGGGATCGCCGATCGCAGGACGAAGGAACTTCACCTCCCGTGTACGTCAAGAGCCTCACCCTGAAGGGCTTCAAGTCCTTCGCCTCGGCGACCCACCTGCGGCTCGAGCCTGGCATCACGTGCATCGTGGGCCCCAACGGCTCCGGCAAGTCCAACGTCGTCGACGCGCTCGCGTGGGTCATGGGCGAGCAGGGCGCGAAGTCGCTGCGCGGCGGCAAGATGGAGGACGTCATCTTCGCCGGCACCGCAGGGCGTGCGCCGCTCGGCCGCGCCGAGGTCGCCCTGACGATCGACAACACCGACGGTGCGCTCCCGATCGACTACACCGAGGTGACGATCGCCCGCACGATGTTCCGCAACGGCGGCTCCGACTACTCGATCAACGGCACCCCGTGCCGCCTGCTCGACGTGCAGGAGCTGCTGAGCGACAGCGGCATCGGACGCGAGATGCACGTCATCGTCGGCCAGGGCCAGCTCGACACCGTGCTCCGAGCCACCCCGGAGGAGCGCCGCGGCTTCATCGAGGAGGCCGCGGGTGTCCTCAAGCACCGCAAGCGCAAGGAACGTGCGCTTCGCAAGCTCGAGACGATGGAGTCCAACCTCACCCGCGTGCAGGATCTCACCGGCGAGATCCGCCGCCAGCTCGGCCCGCTCGGACGGCAGGCCGAGACGGCCCGCAAGGCCGCGGTCATCCAGGCAGACGCTCGCGACGCGCGCCTGCGACTGCTCGCCGACGACCTCGTGCAGCTCACCTCGACCCTCGAGCAGGAGGTCGCCGACGAGTCCGCCCTCATCCAGCGGCGCACCGAGGTCGAGGCGGCCATGGCCGAGCTGGCTGCCCGGCTCGCCGCCCTCGAGTCAGCCGCCGAGCAGGCCCGGCCCGCGCTGACCCGCGCCCAGGACGACTACGTCGCCGTCGGCCGGCTCGTCGAGCGGCTGGCCGCGACACGCTCCCTGGCCGCCGAGCGTGTGCGCCTGCTCTCCGAGGACGACGAGCCCGAGCCCGTCGGTCAGTCCCGCGACCCCGAGCAGCTGCGGTCGCAGTCCGCCCAGGTGCGCGAGCAGGAGCAGGCCCTCGTCGCCGAGATCGCCGCCGCCAAGGCAGCCCTCGAGGAGGCCGTGCTGGCCCGCACCGCTGCCGAGCGCAGCCACGCCGAGGAGACCTCGCGGCTCGCCCGCGCCGCGCGCGCCGCCGCCGACCGCCGTGAAGGGCTGGCCAAGCTCGGCGGCCAGGTTGGCGCCAAGGCCTCGCGCATCGAGGCGCGAGAGGCCGAGATCGGTCGACTGCGGGCCACCGTGGCCCAGGGCCAGGCCCGCGCGGCCGAGGCCGAGCGTGAGTTCGCCCGGCTGGAGGCCAGCGTCGCCCAGGACGAGGAGGGCGAGGAGGGTCTCGACACCGCCTACGAGGAGGCCGCCGAGCGGCTCGACGCCGCCGAGGCGGAGCTCGCTCGCTGGAAGGAGGCCGAGGCCACGGCCGAGCGCGCCCGCACCACCGCGGCTGCCCGCGTCGAGGCCCTCGAGCTCAGCCTCCGCCGCAAGGACGGCGCCGCCGCCCTGCTCGCCGCCTCCGACGACGCCCACGAGATCCTCGGCTCCGTCGCCTCGCTCGTCACCGTCGAGGCCGGCCTCGAGAACGCTGTCGCCGCTGCGCTCGGGTCGGCAGCCGAGGCGCTGGCGGTCGGCTCGCTCGACGCAGCAGCCATCGCGCTCGACGCCCTGCGCGACGACGACTCCGGCCGGGCCAGCCTGCTCGTCGCCGAGTCGGCCACCCCCGTCGACCCCCGCTCGTGGCCGGCCCTCCCGGACGGCGCCCGCTGGGCCCGTAAGGTCGTCGGTTGCCCGGACTCGGTGCGTCCCGCCGTCGAGCAGGTGCTCGAGAGGGTCGCGCTCGTGACCACCGATGCCGACGCCGTCCGGCTCGTGCGCTCGCACCCCGGGCTCACCGCGGTGACCCGCGCCGGCGACGTCTACGCGCCCGGTACGGTGCGGGGCGGCAGCACGTCGGCCCCGAGCCTGCTCGAGCTGCAGGCCGCACTCGAGGACGCGCAGACGCGGATGGCAGCGGCCACCCGCGACGGCGAGCAGGCTCGCTTCCGTGCGGCCGCCGCGGAGGCGACGCGCGCCGAGCTGGCCGAGGCCGTCGAGGCGACCCTCGAGCGGCTCAACGAGAGCGACGCCCGGATGGCGGCGATCGCCGAGAGGCTCGGCTCGCTCGGGCAGGCCCTCCGCGCCGCCCGCGCCGAGGTCGAGCGCACGGAGAAGGCCATCGCCGACGCGAGCGCCGCTCTCGAGAGCGACCAGGCCGAGCACGCCGCGCTTCTCGAGCGCCTCGAGGCCGCGAGCGGCGAGGGCGAGATCGAGGCCGATCCCTCGACGGCCGAGCGCGACCGCCTCGACGCCCTTGCCCGTGAAGCCCGCACGACGGAGACCGAGCTGCGCCTCGGGCTGCGCACCCGTGAGGAGCGGGCCCGCGCGCTCAAGGACCGTGCCGACGCGCTCGAGCGGAGCGCCCGCCACGAGGAGCAGGCCCGCCAGCGCCTGGCCGAGAAGCAGGCCCGACGGCGCCGCGAGGCAGCCGTCGCCGAGGCCGTGCGCACCGCCTCCACCTGGGCTCACGACCTGCTGTCGCGCTCCGCGGAGGAGGCCGGTCGAGTCCGGGCGGCCGGTGAGGCCGCGCGCACCGAGCGCGACGCCGAGCTCGCCGTCGTGCGCCGCGACCTCGCGGTGCTGCAGGCCGAGCTGCGCGAGCTCACCGACTCCGTGCACCGCGACGAGGTCGCCCGCACCCAGCAGCGCCTGCGCATCGAGCAGCTCGAGACCCGGGCGGTCGAGGAGCTCGGCATCTCGCCCGACGCGCTCGTCGAGGAGTTCGGCCCCGACCGGCTCGTCCCCTTCGTGCCCGACCCCGATGCCGACCCCTCGGCCGAGCCGCCCGCCCCGGTGCCGTTCGTCCGTGAGGTGCAGGAGAAGCGGCTGCGGGCGGCCGAGCGCAAGCTCGGGGCCCTGGGCCGTATCAACCCCCTTGCGCTGGAGGAGTTCTCGGCTCTCGAGGAGCGGCACAAGTTCCTCACGGAGCAGCTCGAGGACCTGCGCAACAGCAAGCGCGACCTGCTCGACATCGTCAAGGAGGTCGACGAGCGCGTCGAGAAGGTCTTCGCCGAGGCCTTCGCCGACACCGCGGTGCAGTTCGAGCGCGTCTTCCAGCGGCTCTTCCCCGGGGGTGAGGGGCGCCTCGTGCTCACCGATCCCGGCAACATGCTGACGACCGGGCTCGAGGTCGAGGCCCGCCCGCCGGGCAAGAAGATCAAGCGGCTCTCGCTGCTCTCCGGTGGCGAGCGCTCGCTCGTCGCGGTGGCCCTGCTCGTCGCCATCTTCAAGGCGCGGCCGTCGCCCTTCTACATCATGGACGAGGTGGAGGCAGCCCTCGACGACGCCAACCTCGGCCGTCTCATCACCCTCTTCGAGGAGCTGCGCGACAGCTCGCAGCTCATCGTCATCACGCACCAGAAGAAGACGATGGAGATCGCCGACGCCCTCTACGGCGTCAGCATGCGCGGCGACGGCGTGACGACGGTCGTCTCCCAGCGACTGCGCGACGTCGCCGACCAGCAGCAGCCCGCCTGACGGCATACCCGCCCGGGTGAGAACGCCAGTGGCTGGGTGGGACAGGGCGTGCGTGCGCGTCCGTCACGGTGGGGTGTTTGCGTCACACAGGTCACATGCGTCACTCTGTTCACATGGCTCTCCTGGTCATTGCGATGCTCGTCATCATCGGTCTCGGTGTGGCGGTCGTCGGCGTCGTCGCGGTGCCCGCGCACCGCGATGGCCGGGACCTGCTCACCACCAAGGGGGAAGGGGTCGCTCGGTCCGCGCAGCAGCGGGCCGCGGCCCTCGGTCGACACACGCGCGCACGCACGCCGTGAGCTCGGGCTGACCGCCTGCCCAATCCTCGACCACCGGCCAGCCCGGTGGTCGAGCCATGTCACCGCCACGCCCGGGGGCCGTATGCGGCGCGGCCGGGGACCGCGGGCCAGCGTGGTTGGATGGTCGGCGTGGAGAACGTGTGGATCTACGTCATCATCGGGGTCGTCATCCTCGCGGGGGCCATCGCCTACGGCGTGAACCTGACCCGCGGGCGCGGCGGAGACACCCGCACCCTCGACCGCGAGGCGCCGAGCGCGCCCGCTCTGCCCGGGGAGGACCTCGACCGCAGGCCGGCAGGCACCGGAACGGCGGCTCCACCGGAAGCGCCACCTGCGCCGGCCGAGGTGGAGACTGCCGGCCCGCAGGCCCCGCCGGAGCCGGCGCCGACCGAGCCGGCCGCACCGACCATCGAACGCCCGGAGTCCGCGCGGGGGCGGCTCGCCCGCCTGCGCGCCCGGCTCGCCCGCTCCAACAGCGCGCTCGGCAAGGGACTGCTCGCCCTGCTGTCACGCGGCAAGCTCGACGAGGAGGCCTGGGAGGAGGTCGAGGACACCCTCATCGCCTCCGACCTCGGCGTCGAGGCGACGACCGAGCTCGTCGACTCGCTGCGCGTGCGTGTCAAGGTCGACGGCACGACCGACGAGGCGACCGTGCGCGAGTGGCTGCGCGAGGACCTGCTGACGCTCGTCCAGCCCGACATGGACCGCCGCATCGCCAGTAGCCGGGTCGGTGACCGTCCTGCCGTCGTGCTCGTCGTCGGAGTCAACGGCACAGGCAAGACGACGACCGTCGGCAAGCTCGCCCGCGTGCTCGTCGCCGAGGACCGTGAGGTCCTGCTCGGCGCGGCCGACACCTTCCGCGCGGCAGCGGCCGACCAGCTCGAGACGTGGGGCGCCCGCGTCGGTGTCGCGACGGTGCGTTCCGACAAGGACGGCGCCGACCCGGCGGCGGTGGCCTTCGACGCTGTCAAGGCGGGCATCGAGGAGGAGGTCGACGTCGTCATCATCGACACGGCCGGCCGCCTCCACAACAAGGTCGACCTCATGAACGAGCTCGGCAAGGTCAAGCGCGTCATCGAGAAGCAGAGCCCGATCGACGAGGTGCTGCTCGTCCTCGACGCGACGACGGGCCAGAACGGCCTGCAGCAGGCGAAGGTCTTCGCCCAGGCCGTCGACGTCACCGGCATCGTGCTCACCAAGCTCGATGGCACCGCCAAGGGCGGCATCGTCGTGGCGGTCCAGCGTCAGCTCGGCGTGCCGGTCAAGCTCGTCGGCCTCGGCGAGGGGCCCGACGACCTCGCTCCCTTCGACCCCGAGGCCTTCGTCGACGCGATCATCGCCTGACCGAGCCCCTTGGCGGAGCCCCCTGACGGGGCCCTGACGGAGCCTGCTCGGGGCTCACAGCGGACGTCCAGCGGGCGCCCAGTCGGCCCCGCGGCCGGCCGGGCGCCCGCTGTCGCTTTTCCAGCATCTGGACGCGCTCCGTGCGCGAAACCATCCGCTTACACCACCCCGGCGTTGTTAGCACGCCCGTAACAATCGATGCGTTCCGGCGAAACGGCGCCTCACGACACTCTCCGCATGACAACAGCACTGATGCCCTTCGCGGCAGAACCACCAGTGATCAACGAGGCCGCGACCGCATTCATGCTCATCGCCTCCTCCATGGTCCTTCTGATGACGCCGGGTCTTGCGCTCTTCTACGGCGGCATGACCCGCAGCAAGTCGGTCCTCAACATGATGATGATGAGCTTCGGCGCGCTCGCGGCCGTCGGCATCATCTACGTGCTCTGGGGCTACTCGATGTCGTTCGGCAACCTGCAGGACGGCACGAGTGACATCGCCGGCATCTTCGCCAACCCCTTCCACCTCTTCGGCCTCGGTGACCTGACCGGTCCCGACGGCCCCCGGCTCATCGACCCGTTCGGGGTCGGCGTGTTCATCCCCGAGTACATCTACGTCGGCTTCCAGCTGACCTTCGCCGTCATCACGGTCGCCCTCATCAGCGGTGCGATCGCCGACCGCGTCAAGTTCTCGACGTGGATGACCTTCGCCGTCATCTGGGTCACCATCGTCTACTTCCCCCTGGCCCACATGGTCTGGGGCGGCGGCTTGCTCTCCGGCTCCGAGAACGGCCTGTCGGCCAAGCTCTTCGGCGCCACGGACGGCGTCGCCAACGTCCTGCCCATCGACTTCGCCGGTGGCACGGTCGTCCACATCAACGCCGGTGCGGCGGGCCTGGCCCTCGCGCTCGTCGTCGGCAAGCGCCTCGGCTTCGGCAAGGTCGCCATGCGGCCGCACAACCTCCCGCTCGTCATGATCGGCGCCGGCCTGCTGTGGTTCGGCTGGTTCGGCTTCAACGCCGGCTCCGAGCTCGCCGCCGACGGCGTCGCCTCGGCCGTGTGGCTCAACACGACCGTCGCCACCTGCGCCGCGGCCATCGGCTGGCTCCTCGTCGAGAAGGTCCGTGACGGCCACCCGACCTCGCTCGGCGCCGCCTCGGGGGTCGTCGCCGGTCTCGTCGCCATCACCCCGGCCTGTGGCGCGCTGTCGCCGGTCGGCTCGATCATCCTCGGCGTCGTCGCCGGTGGCCTCTCGGCCCTGGCCGTCGGGCTCAAGTACAAGTTCGGCTACGACGACTCGCTCGACGTCGTCGGCGTGCACCTCGTCGCCGGCCTCTGGGGCACCATCGGTGCCGGTCTGCTCGCCACCTCCACCGGCCTGTTCTACGGCGGCGGCTGGGACCAGCTCGTCCTGCAGATCCTCATCGCCCTCATCTCGCTCGTCCTCTCGTTGGTCCTCACCTACGCCATCGCGATGGGCCTCAAGGCGACCCTCGGCTGGAGGATCAGCGAGGATGAGGAGTCCGAGGGCATCGACCAGACCGAGCACGCCGAGTCCGCCTACGAGATCGGTGGATTCGCCGCCTCGTCCGGTCGTTCGACCACCCACCGTCCTGCCGTCCCGGCCGAGCAGGCCGAAGGAGCCAACGCATGAAGCTCATCACCGCCATCATCAAGCCCCACCAGCTCGACGAGGTGAAGGAGGCCCTCGAGGCCTTCGGCGTCGCGGGCATGACGATCAGCGAGGCGAGCGGCTACGGCCGCCAGCGCGGCCACAGCGAGGTCTACCGCGGTGCGGAGTACACCGTCGACTTCGTGCCGAAGGTCCGCCTCGAGGTCCTCGTCGACGACGTGGACAGCTCGGACGTCCTCGAGGTCATCCTCAAGGCGGCCCAGACCGGCCGCATCGGCGACGGGAAGATCTGGTCCGTCCCGGTCGACGAGGTGGTGCGCGTCCGCACCGGCGAGCGCGGTGTCGACGCTCTCTGAGCACCGACGCACTGCTCGACACAAAGAACAGCTACCTAGGGGACGGCGAGAATCTGACATGACGGATGTGACCTCACGACGTCTGGACCTCGCCGGCACCCGAACCTTCGCGACGCCCGGCGCGGGCCAGACCCGCCGCCGGGCGCTCGCGGAGTTCGGGTTCGGGTGGCTCCAGGAGCTGTGGCGCGAGGCCTGCGCCGGGCGGCGCCACGAGGGTGTCGCCCTCGCCGCGGTGGGGTCGCTCGCCCGCGGCGACGGCGGCCCTCTCAGCGACTACGACCTCGTGCTCGTGCACCACCCGCGAGGCCTGTCCGGCAAGGAGGTCGGTGCCTTCGCCGACAAGCTCTGGTATCCCATCTGGGATGCCGGGGTCCGGCTCGACCACAGCGTTCGCACCGTCGCCGACTGTCGCGCCGTCGCCTCCGACGACCTCTCGGCAGCGGTCGGCCTGCTCGA
This sequence comes from Humibacillus xanthopallidus, assembly GCF_006716675.1. Classification (GTDB taxonomy): domain Bacteria; phylum Actinomycetota; class Actinomycetes; order Actinomycetales; family Dermatophilaceae; genus Humibacillus; species Humibacillus xanthopallidus_B. Next base: position 1,078,045 of record NZ_VFPM01000002.1, read on the forward strand.
CCTCACCCACGTGGCCGGTGACGCCGACGTCGTCAACGCGGCCCGCTCCACGGTGGCGCACGACTGGCGGGCCAACGCCCGCACCCGCCTCGGCGAGATGCACGAGTCCGTCGTGCAGCGGCACGCCCGACAGGGCGACCTCGCTCACCTCATCGAGCCCGACCTCAAGGAGGCCCACGGCGGCCTGCGCGACATGTCGGTCCTGCGGGCCCTCACGGCCGCCTGGCTCACTGACCGCCCCCACGGCGACGTCGACGAGGCCTACGAGCGCATCCTCGACGTGCGCGACGCGATCCACGTCGTCACCGGCCGCGGCCGTGACCGGCTGACGCGTGACGACCAGGACGCCTGCGCCGCGCTGCTCGGCTACACCGACTCCGACGACCTGCTGACCGACCTGTCCACCTCGGCCCGCACGATCGCGTATGCCGTCGACAGCACCGTCCGTCGCGCCATGCAGTCCCAGCGCGCCCGCACCCTGCGGGTCGGTCCGCGCCGACCACAGCTCGCGCCGCTCGGCTACGGCCTCTACCGTCACGACGGCGAGGCCGTGCTCGGCCCGTCGGCCGACCTCTCGTCCGACCCGATCATCCCGCTGCGCGCCGCGGTCGTGGCGGCACGCGGCGGCATACCGCTCTCACCGACGACCCTGAAGAACCTCGCAGCCCAGTCGCCGGCGCTGCCCGAGCCGTGGCCCGAGGTGGCACGCAACCTCTTCGCCGACCTGCTGGCGGCTGGGCCCGGCCTCGTCACGGTCTGGGAGGGCCTCGACCTCGCGGGTGTCGTGGAGCGGTGGATCCCGGAGTGGTCCGCCGTGCGCAGCCGGCCCCAGCGCAACGCCGTGCACCGTCACACCGTCGACCGCCACCTCATCGAGACCGTCGTCGCCGCGAGCGGCATGGTGCGTGACGTCTCGAGACCCGACCTGCTCATGCTCGCCTCCGTCCTGCACGACATCGGCAAGGTGCCCGGCTCGCGCGACCACGCGGTGACCGGCGCCGAGATCGCCGACGGCGTGCTGCGCCGCATGGGGGTGTCCGAGGGCGACCGCACCATCATCGTGCGGCTCGTGCGCGAGCACCTCACCCTCGTCGACCTGGCCACGCGCCGCGACCCCGAGGACCCGGCGACCATCGCCGCGCTGTCCGAGGCCGTCGACGGCTCGGTGCAGACGCTCGACCTCCTGCGCGCCCTCACCGAGGCGGACGCGTCAGCTGCCGGCCCGAAGGCCTGGAGCGACTGGCGAGCCGGTCTCGTCTCGCGTCTCTACACGGCCTGCCGGGCGGCCCTCATCGCCCAGACCGAAGGAGAGGGGGCTCTCGTCGTGGAACCGATCGAGACCCTGCCGCTCTCCGAGGAGGCCCTCGACCGGGTCGCCTCCGGGGAGCCCTACGTCACCGTGTCATCGCTCGGTGGCGCCCACCGCATCGACATCATCGCCCGCGACCGCGCCGGACTCTTCGCCGACACCGCGGGCCTGCTCGCTGCGCACGGCTTCATCGTGCGCTCGGCCATCGTCCGCACCGTCGACGGGCTCGCGGTCAACGAGTGGTGGGTCGACTCGCCGGGAGGCGAGACGCCACTGCCGGAGATCATCTCCCGCGACCTGTCCCGGGTGGCCGCAGGCGACCGCTCACCCCTGGGCAAGCTCCAGCGGCGCAAGTCCGGCGGCGTGCGCAGCCCCGGCTCGGGCTCGGTCGACTCCGCTCGCGCCATGGTCATCAGCAGCGCCTCCGACACCGCGACCGTCATCGAGGTGCGCGCCACCGACCGTCCCGGGCTGCTCCAGGACATCGGCATCACGCTCGCCCGCGCCGCGTTGTCGGTGCGCTCGGCGCACATCGCGACGTATGCCGGCCAGACCCTCGACACGTTCTACGTGACGGAGTTCGGTGGCGGGCAGCTCGCCCCGGCCCGGGCCGCCCAGGCCGTCGCGATGATCATCGACACCTGCGACGGCTGAGTCCCGCCCGCCCTCCCCATCCCGACCTCCGACCTTCCCGGAGTTCCCCGGTCGATGCATCTTCGCGGGCCCGGGCACGCGCTGGTACGTCGACCGGGAGCGGGAGGCGGCCGGACGGCATACGGCATCGGGTCCGAGGAGTGCGCCCGAGTCGGAGCAGGGCGCGGGAGCGGATAGCCTTGCCGGGTGTTTGCATCCCTGTCTGACCGGCTGACCGCCACCTTCAAGAACCTCCGCGGCAAGGGCCGCCTCTCGGAGTCCGACGTCAACTCGACGGTCCGTGACATCCGGCTGGCGCTGCTCGACGCGGACGTCGCGCTGCCCGTCGTCAAGCGGTTCACCGGGAGGGTGCGCGAGCGGGCCCTCGGCGCAGAGGTGAGCCAGGCGCTCAACCCTGCCCAGCAGGTCGTCAAGATCGTGCAGGAGGAGCTCGTCGCGATCCTCGGCGGGCAGACCCGCCAGCTCTCGATGGCGAAGCAGCCCCCGACCGTCATCATGCTCGCGGGCCTGCAGGGCTCGGGCAAGACGACCTTCGCGGGCAAGCTCGGCAAGTGGCTCAAGGACCAGGGGCACACGCCGCTTCTCGTCGCCGCCGACCTCCAGCGCCCCAACGCCGTCACTCAGCTCGAAGTCACCGGTGAGCGGGCCGGGGTGCCCGTCTTCGCGCCCGAGCGCGGCAACATGGGCGGCCACGACGCAGTGCTCGACTCCGGTGAGGGCACCCGGTCCTTCGGTGACCCGGTCGCCGTGTCGCGGATGGGCATCGAGCAGGCGCGTGCGAAGCAGTACGACGTCGTCATCGTCGACACCGCGGGCCGACTCGCCGTCGACGAGAACCTCATGCAGCAGGCTGCCGACATCCGTGCGGCGATCCGTCCCGACGAGGTGCTCTTCGTCATCGACGCGATGATCGGCCAGGCTGCCGTCGAGACCGCTCAGGCCTTCCACGCCGGCCTGGCGTTCACCGGTGTCGTGCTCTCGAAGCTCGACGGTGACGCCCGCGGTGGTGCCGCGCTCTCGGTCGCCGAGATCACGGGCGAGCCGATCATGTTCGCCTCGACGGGTGAGAAGGTCACCGACATCGAGGTGTTCCACCCCGACCGGATGGCCAGCCGCATCCTCGACATGGGTGACGTGCTGACGCTCATCGAGCAGGCCGAGAAGGCGTTCGACAAGCGCCAGGCCGATGAGATGGCGCGCAAGTTCATGGCCGAGGAGGACTTCACCTTCGAGGACTTCCTCCAGCAGATGAACGCCATAAAGAAGATGGGCTCGCTGAAGTCCATGCTCAAGATGATGCCGGGCATGCAGGGCATGCGTGATCAGCTCGACGCCTTCGACGACCGCGAGTTCGACCGGGTCGAGGCGATGGTCCGATCGATGACCCCCTTCGAGCGCACCCACCCCAAGCAGATCAACGGCTCGCGCCGCGCCCGCATCGCCAAGGGCTCCGGCGTCACGGTGACCGAGGTCAACCAGCTGCTCGTCCGCTTCGGCGATGCGCAGAAGATGATGAAGTCGATGGCCCGGGGCGGCGGCGGTGGCCTGCCCGGCATGCCCGGGATCCCCGGCACCGGCAAGCGTGGTCGTCCCCAGCAGCCGCAGCGCAAGAAGAGCAAGAGCGGCAACCCGGCCAAGCGTGCGGCCGAGGAGCGAGCCGCGGCCGACAAGGCAGCGGCCGGTCGGTCCGCTGCAGCGGCGAGTGCGTTCGGCGTGCCTGGCGCCGGAGCCGATGGTGCCGGTCAGGCCGGCGACCCGGCGGCGGGCTTCGACCCCAACAACCTGCCGAAGGGCTTCGAGAAGTTCCTCGGCGGCCGCTGACTCCAGACGCGCAGCGCCGGACGTGCCGCCATGACAACCTCAACTGCAGACTGAGTCGCAGACTGATCGCCTCGGGCCGTCAACCTGCGGATCAGTCTGCATCTGGTGTTGTCATGGCGGCACCGATCGCAGACTGATCTGCAGACTGATTCTCTGACCAGATCAGTCTGCAGATCAGTCTGCGTAGACGGCCGTGAGGGGCTGGCCTCCTCGACGGCATCGTCCACACCTGCCCCAGCGTCGGACGCGTCATCCGCAGGTCCCACCGCCGTCGCTCAGGTGAGGCCGAGTCGGGCAGACGCTGCGGCCTATGCAGATCCCTGAAGAGACCCGAGAGTTGGCTGAGGCTCAGTCCGGAGTGGTCAGCCGCGCGCAGCTCGAGGCGGTCGGTGTGCCGCCGGGACTGATTCGGTGGCACAGCGGCAGGCACTGGCGCTCGCTCCTGCCTGGGGTGCTCATGCTCAACACGGGGCAGCCGACCGATCAGCAGAGGCTCGTCGCTGCGCAGCTCTACGCAGGGCCGGCCGCCTGGTTCCGGGGTGAAACCGCTCTGGCGCTTCACGGTGGAGGCCCCCCTGGTCTGCGCGCCCCGGTCCAGATGTTCGTCCCTCACCCGCAGAGGTCACGTCGTGTGATGTGGTTATCGATCGCGGCGACGCGCCTCACCAACGAGCGCATCATCGAGCGCGGTCCGCTCCGGATCTCCTGCCGTGCGCGGGCCGTCGTGGACGCCGCCGCTGATGTGGTCGACGAGCGGCAGGCGCGGGCGATCATCGTCGGCGCCATCCAGGAACGGTTCGTCCGGCTCGCCGATGTGCAGCACTGGGTCGGGGTGCGGCGCCGCAACGGCACGGTGCGGCTCACCGCAGCCTTGGCCGAAGCCGCGACAGGGGCGTGGTCGGTGCCGGAGTCGGATCTCGCACGTGTCCTGCGCAGATCACCCCTCTTGGCGGGACTCTGCGCCAACCCGGCTCTCACGACCAGCGACGACGTGCCGCTGACAACGCCGGACCTCTGGATCGACGAGGTGGGCCTCGCCATCATGGTGCACTCCCGTCGCTTCCACTCGAACGTGCTCGACTGGGACTCGACCGTGCTGGCAGACCAGGATCTCCGCGACGCGGGCGTCGAGGTGGTGCCCCTGACGCCTAACGTGATCGCCAACGATGCGGACAGCTGCCTCCAGGCCGTGCTTGCAGGACTGGAGCGAGCCCGCCGTCGCACCAGGCCGCCCGTCATCGCCACAGAGCGCGATGCCTGGGCTTGGAGGGCCTGAAGATCAGGCTGCGGATCAGTCCGCGTCTGGTGTCGTCAGAGCAGCCCCATCCGCAGACTGATCCGCCGCTTGATGCCGGCCATCATCAGTCTGCGGATCAGTCTGCGGATCAGGCTGCGGTGGGTGTCGTGGAAGCGACCGCAGGACGAGGCGGGCGGCATACGCTCGGGGGCGTGGTCACCGCTGACGGACGCTCACGGGTGAGGCTGCCTGACGGTCGCGCGCTCGACGTCTGGCAGGGCGGTGACCCGGACGGCTCCCCGGTCCTGTTCCTGCACGGCACTCCGGGCGGACGCCTGCAGGGCGCGCTCGGCGACGGCGCCGCGGCGAGGGTCGGCGTGCGGCTCGTCTCCTTCTCGCGGCCCGGCTACGGCGGGTCGACGGATGCAGCCACCACGCTCGCGTCGGTGGCGCGCGACGCAGGTCAGCTCGCCGACACGCTCGGCATCGGCAGCTTCGCGGTGCTCGGCGTCTCCGGGGGAGGGCCGTATGCCGTCGCGACGGGTGCCGTGCTGCCCCACCGCGTGCGCGCGGTCGGGGTCGTCGCAGGGGTCGGTCCGCTGCTCGAGCTCGATCCTGGGTCGGCGGCCGGAGCTGCCGTCCGGGCCGCTGTCGCCGGCGACCACGACGGTGCGATCACCCTCCAGGACGCCACCGTGACAGCCACCGCCGCCGCAGCGGCCCGTCGCGGCGCCGGCGCCCGGGGTTTCAGCTCACCCGAGATCCTCGAGCCGTGGACACCGAGCGGGCGCCCGGGGCTGCCGTCCTACCGTGGCGCCTCCCGCGACTCGCTCGCCTTCGCCGTCGGCTGGGACATCGACCTCGAGGCCGTCACGGCGCCCGTGTGGCTCTGGTACGGCGACCACGACCAGCAGGTGCCGCTCGAGCACGGTCGGTGGCTCCACGAACGCCTGCCGACCTCGACCCTCGTCGTGCGCGAGGGCGCGGGCCACCTCGCCACCCTCATGCCCTACTGGCGCGACATGCTCGCCACCCTCACGCGCGACCGCTCTGGGTAGGGTCGAGATCATGACAGCGCCGGTGCTCCACGTGAGAGGTCAGGTCCTCGTCGGACCCGACGAGACGGTCGACGAGCTGTGGGTCGTCGACGGCAGGGTGACCTTCACACGACCGACGAGCCGGTATGCCGCTGACGTCCTGACGCTCGAGGGCTGGGTGCTGCCCGGGCTCGTCGACGCGCACTGCCACGTCGGGCTCGGCCCGGACGGCGAGGTGCCTCGCGAGGAGGCGGAGCGGCAGGCCCTCACCGACCGCGACGCCGGCACGCTGCTCATCCGCGACGCCGGGCAGCCGGGCGACACCCGGTGGGTCGACGAGCGCGAGGACCTGCCCAAGATCATCCGCGCCGGCCGACACATCGCCCGCACCCGCCGCTACATGCGCAACTACGCCCACGAGGTCGAGGAGGCCGAGCTCGCGCAGCACGTGCGGCTCGAGGCGCACCGCGGTGACGGCTGGGTCAAGCTCGTCGGCGACTGGATCGACCGCGACGTGGGCGACCTCGCGCCGAGCTGGAGCCGCGAGGCCGTCGCCGACGCTGTCGCAGCAGCCCACGAGGAGGGTGTGCGGGTGACCGCGCACTGCTTCGGCGAGCAGTCGCTGCGCGACCTCGCAGCCGCCGGCATCGACTGCATCGAGCACGCCACCGGCCTGCAGGAGGACTCCATCGACACCTTTGCCGCCCAGGGCATCGCCATCGTGCCCACCCTCGTCAACATCGCCCAGTTCCCCGACCTCGCGGCGCCCGCCAAGGAGAAGTTCCCCGACTACCACCGCCACATGCTCGACCTCCACGAACGGCGCTACGCGACGGTCGGCGCCGCCCACGAGGCCGGCGTGCCGATCTACGTCGGCACCGATGCCGGCGGCAGCCTGCCGCACGGTCTCGTCGGCGCGGAGATGGTCGAGCTGACGAAGGCCGGCCTGTCGAACCTCGAGGTCATCTCGGCCGCCACGTGGGGGGCCCGCGAGTGGCTCGGGCGACCCGGGCTCGTCGAGGGTGCCGATGCCGACCTCGTCGTGTTGAAAGCCGACCCACGCGACGACGTCGGCGTCGTCACGGACCCCTCCGGTGTCGTCCTGCGAGGTCGCGTTGTCCTCTGACCTGACCCCCGAGACCGGCCCGGTCGATGCTCCGCTCACCGCGGTGGGGGAGCGCGTGCTCGTGCGGCCGCCGACGCCCGCCGACGAGCCGGCATACGTCGAGGCCGTGACCCGCTCGAGCCGGCGGCTCGCCGACTTCGCGATGCCCGACCCCCACAACCTGCCGACGGTGCTCGCGAGCCAGTCGCCGCACTACCGCACCTTCATGGTCATCGCGCGCGAGCCGGCCGGCGAGCACGGGCTCGTCGGGCGGATCAACGTCGCCAACGTCGTGCGGGGATCCTTCCTCAGCGCGTCGATCGGCTACGACGCCTACGACCCGTATGCCGGCCGCGGCCTCTTCGTCGAGGGGCTGAGCCTCACGCTCGACCTCCTCTTCGCCGACGAGCCGGTGGGGATGGCGCTGCACCGCGTCGAGGCGAACATCCAGCCGGCGAACGCCCGGTCGGCGGGGCTCGTGCGCTCGCTCGGCTTCGTCCACGAGGGCTTCTCGCGCGCGTTCCTGCACCTGCCCGGCATCGACGGCCGGCGCGCCTGGCGTGACCACGACCGCTACACGATGCTCGCGACCGACTGGCCCGCGGCGCCCTACCGGCCCCACGGCGCCCGCCGGGTGGCGTGCATCGTCACGGGCACCGCCGGCTACGGTGGCACGACCCTGGCTGCGGCCCTCGCGCTCGAGCTCGAGGTGCCGCTCTACTCCTCGAGCACCGTGCCGCAGACGCCGACCCTCTTCGAGCTGCTGCGATCGTCGCCGGTCGGCGGCGTCGTGGAGTGCCGGGCGAGCGCTCCCGAGCTGCGCATGGGCCTGGCCCGGGCCGGCTTCGACCCGTCGGCCGTGCCCGTGCTCGATGCCGCGGTCGACGTGCCCAAGGCAGAGGTCGTGCGCCAGGCGCTGGCGGTGCGCACGGCGTTCGCCTGAGCACGACCGGCGCCGGTTCGGAGCAGGCCCCGGAGTCTGGCAGAATGGACGGCTGTACCCGTCGGGCCAGAACTCTCTTGCCTGACCCGGACGCCTACACCGGGTGTCGGCCCCCCACGCAGATCAGCGTGGTCTTGCCGCGCTCACAACACGGAAGAGGAAACCACACCAGTGGCCGTCAAGATTCGTCTGAAGCGCATGGGCAAGATCCGTGCACCGTTCTACCGCGTCGTCGTCATGGACTCGCGCACCAAGCGCGATGGCCGGGCCATCGAGGAGATCGGCAAGTACCACCCCACCGAGGAGCCCTCGCTCATCGAGATCGACATGGAGCGCGCGCACTACTGGCTCGCCCAGGGCGCCCAGCCCACCGAGGCAGTCGCCGCGCTGCTCAAGGTCGTCGACGGTGGCACCCTCAAGACCAAGGAGCCGAAGACCTCCAAGAAGGACCTCTACGAGGCCGCCATCGCGGCCGCGGGCAAGGCCGACGACGGTGGCTCGGCGCCCCGCAAGAAGGCCGAGAAGAAGTCCGACGCCCCCAAGGCTGACGCCCCCAAGGCTGACGAGGCCAAGACCGACGAGGCCGACACCGCCAAGGTCGAGGCCTGAGCATGATCGAGGAGGCCCTCGAGCACCTCGTCAAGGGCATCGTCGACCACGACGAGGACGTCGTCGTGCGCCGCAAGGAGCTGCGTCGCGGTGAGCTGCTCGAGGTCCGGGTGCACCCCGACGACCTCGGCCGCGTCATCGGCCGCTCCGGCCGCACGGCGAGCGCCCTGCGCACGGTCGTGGCTGCACTCGCGGGCAACAGCAACATCCGCGTCGACATCGTCGACACCGACCGCGAGCGCTGACCGGCTGACGCCGACGGCGTCGCACAGCACGCACGGAAGGGGCGTCCCGAGCCATCGGGGCGCCCCTTCCGCATGCCGGCACCGAGCGCACCTGTCGCACCGCCGGGATCGGTGCGCCCGCCTGGGACAAACCTGAGAGGATGCCGCCATGAGTCTCGTCCTCGCCCGGATCGGCAAGCCCCACGGTCTGCGGGGAGAGGTCACCGTCCGCCTCCACACCGACGAGCCCGAGGCCCGCTTCGCCGTCGGAGCCGTGCTGCAGACGGAGGCCGAGCCGGGCTCGGGTGTGCCGAAGGCTCTGACGATCGCCTCGACCCGGGTGCACAACGGCGTCTGGCTGCTGAGCTTCGAGGAGGTCCCCGACCGCACCGGGGCGGAGGGGCTGCGCGGCGCACGCCTCGTGACGACAGCGTCCGGCCCGGCGACCGATGACGAGGAGGCCTACTACGAGGAGGATCTCGTCGGGCTCGAGGCCCGCGACGTCAGTGGAGCCGTCGTCGGCACCGTGACCGGTCTCGAGATCGGCGCCCACCAGGACCGTCTCGTGCTCCGCCTGACCGACGGTGTCACGGCCTACGTGCCCTTCATGCGCCACATGGTGCCCGTCGTGGCCGAGGACCACGTCGTCGTCGATCCGCCGGCGGGCCTCTTCGACCTCTACCGCGAGGGCACCGAGTGAGCCCCGAGGCCGGGCCCGCACTGCGGATCGACGTCGTCTCGATCTTCCCCGACTACCTCTCGGCGCTCGACCTGTCGCTCATCGGCAAGGCCCGCGAGGACGGCCTGCTCGACGTGCGCGTGCACGACCTGCGCGACTTCACCCACGACCGCCACCGCACCGTCGACGACACCCCCTACGGTGGCGGGGCCGGCATGGTGATGAAGCCGCAGCCGTGGGCAGAGGCGCTCGATCACGTTGTCGGACAGGCTGATCCGGGTGCGACGTCGCGTCGACCCCACCTTGTCGTGCCGGGGCCCGGAGGAGCGCCCTTCACCCAGGCCATGGCGCGCGAGCTCGCCCAGGAGGAGTGGCTCGCCTTCGCCTGCGGCCGCTACGAGGGGATCGACGAGCGCGTCTACGAGCACGCCCGCGAGTCCCTCGGGCTCGAGGTCTCGGTCGTCAGCCTCGGCGACTACGTCCTCAACGGCGGCGAGGTCGCCGTGCTCGCGATGGTCGAGGCGATCGGTCGCCTCGTGCCCGGCGTCATCGGCAACGCCGAGTCGCTCGTCGAGGAGTCGCACGAGGACGGCCTGCTCGAGTACCCGCTCTACACGAAGCCGCGTGAGTGGAACGGCCGTGAGGTGCCGCCGATCCTGCTGTCCGGCAACCACGCTGCGATCGCCGCCTGGCGTCACGAACAGCGGCTCGCCCGCACCGCAGCACGCCGGCCCGACCTGCTGCACGCCTCGCACGGCGACGGCGACGTCGACATCACGGCTGCCACCCCCGGAGACGTGCCCGAGCTCAACGTGCTCTTCAAGGCGTGCTGGGTGCAGGAGGCGCTGCTGAACGACACCCTCGACATCCCGGCGCTGCGCGAGTCCCTCGACGACGTGCGGGCCAGCCTCGACACGACGCAGACCTGGGTCGCCCGCAAGGCGGGTCGCCTCGTCGGTGCGGTGCGCACCTCGAGGCAGGAGGACGACTGGTTCATCGGACGACTGTGCGTCGTGCCGGACCTCCGGGGGCAGGGACTCGGCCGACGCCTGCTCGAGCATGCCGAGTCGACGGCACCGGACGGCATACGGACGATGTCGCTCGACACGGGTGCGCGCAGCACCGACAACCTCCGGATGTACAGGAAGGCGGGCTACCGCCCCGCGCCCGGGACGGGCGACGCGCTTCCGGGGGCGGTGCGCCTCACCAAGCGTCGTCGTCGCTAGGCGCCGTGGTCAGGAGACGAGCGACGCGCGCAGGTCGGGCGCGAGCATGAGCCGGCGACGGATCAGCTCGGCCTCGACGCCTGCGGTGATCGCCTGGGTCGCCATGATCGCGAAGAGCACGAGCACCTGGGCCGTCGCCGCCTGCACCGCGCTGCCGCCGCCGAGCATGACGCCGATGAAGGCCCCGGGGAGCGTGACGATGCCTGAGGTGCGCACCTGGTCGAGGCTCGGCACGATCCCCTCCGGCACCCGGCGGGCGATGACCTCGTCGACGGCCTGAGGTGCGGTGAGGCCGAGCGACAGGCAGGCCTCGTACTGTCCGTGCTCCTCGCGCAGGGCCGCGAACGTGCGACGGCCGACGAGCGTGTGCACCGTCATCGTGTTGCCGATGACGATGCCGGCGACAGGGATGAGGGCGACCCCCACGAAGGGCACGGCGCCGCTGAGGACCAGGATGGCGACGACGGGCACGACCCCGCAGGCCATCGACGCCGCCGCCCAGTGCCACGAGCGGGGCGCACCCACCCGCCGGGCCGTCGTCACGGCCGCCGTGGTGAACATGACGCCGACCGCGAGCAGCGAGAGCCAGATCGAGCGGACGACCGCGGTGATGACGAGCGCGACGAGCCCCAGCTGCACGATGGCTCGGGCTCCCGCGACGACGGCCTCCCGGTCGAGATCGATGCGTCCGATCCGGTTGGCCACGACGGTGACGGCGAGCAGCACGACGAGGGCGATGGCCACGGGCCAGCCGGGGGAGATGTCCACGGCGCCACCGTAGGCTGGCCGTGACCCGGCGGGCACTCCGGCCCGCGGGCTCGCCGATTTCAGGTATGCCGCGTGGCTCTGGCAGACTTGACCACTGCGTCCGACACGACGGCCCCTGCCACAGGGGGAGTCGGGTCCCCACCACGCCCCCACGGTCCACGATCCGGGGAGCCGGAGACCCACGCGGCCCGACGGACGCACACACGAACATCGTGCCGGGTGACCTGTGGCGCCCAGGAAAGTGGAACATCATGCAGAAGTTCGACGCACTCGACAAGGCGTCGCTCCGCGACGACATCCCCGCGTTCCGCGCGGGTGACACGCTCAAGGTGCACGTCAAGGTCGTCGAGGGCACGCGCTCGCGTGTCCAGGTCTTCCAGGGCGTCGTCATCCGTCGCCACGGCGGCGGCATCGGCGAGACCTTCACCGTCCGCAAGATCTCGTTCGGCGTCGGCGTCGAGCGCACCTTCCCGCTGCACACGCCGATCATCGACCACATCGAGGTCGTCAGCCGTGGCGACGTGCGCCGCGCCAAGCTCTACTACCTGCGTGGTCTGCGCGGCAAGGCTGCCAAGATCCGCGAGAAGCGCGACAACGTCCCGGCCAAGGCCGGCGCGGCCAAGACGACGGCCAAGAAGGCCTGACGTCCGCTGTTGACGCGGGCGTCCCGATGACCTCGCAGGGCGCGGCGGACCTCTCTCGGGTCGTGGCGGCATGAGTGCCGACACGACCCCTGAGCAGGGGTCCACCGCGCCTTCGCGCACCCGCCCGCCGAGCGGCATACGGCGGCATCGCTGGCTGCTCGGGCCCGCGACGCTGCTGCTGCTCGTGGTCCTCGTGCGCACCTTCCTCGTGACGCCGTTCGGCATCCCCAGCGGGTCGATGCAGGACACGCTGCTCGTCGGTGACCGCATCCTCGTGAGCCGCCTGACGGCGCCCGCCGACCTCCAGCGGGGCGACATCGTCGTGTTCGACGCCTCGCAGGGCTTCAACCTGCGCGTGCCGGAGCGGGGGCTGTTCCAGACGCTCGTCGAGGCGGCCCAGAGCATCTTCGGCAAGGGCCAGCCCACTGACTACATCAAGCGGATCATCGGCCTGCCCGGCGACCACGTGAAGTGCTGCGCGCCGGACGGGCGCCTCGAGGTCAACGGGGTCGCCGTCGACGAGCCCTACATCGCGCCCGGCGCGGTGCCGAGCGCCATGACGTTCGACGTGACGGTGCCACCCGACCGCTTCTGGATGATGGGCGACAACCGCGGTGCCTCGGCGGACTCGCGCGCGCACCTCGGCGATCCGGGTGGCGGCATGGTTCCCGGGGAGGACATCATCGGCAAGGTCTGGGTGCGATACTGGCCGCTCGGTCGGCTCGGATACGTCGACCAGGGCCAGCTCGCATCCGTGCCAGCCGCCCCCGTCCCACGAAATGGTGAGTGATGTCGCAGCAGACCGGACGCCCCGAGGACCCGACGCGCGGGCGCGGCACTGACGACCTCCAGCGTCGCCGCGGGCGTGCTGACGATCCCTACGACGACGACTTCGACGACGACCTCGAGGACGACGAGGACCGTCCCCGCGGGTTCGGCGCGACCGTCCTCGCCGGCATCAAGGAGCTCGTCATCGTCATCGTGCTCGCGATGGCTTTGTCGTTCGTCGTCAAGACCTGGCTCTTCCAGGCGTTCTACATCCCGTCGGGCTCGATGGAGAACACCCTCGTGCGCGACGACCGGGTGATCGTCAGCAAGCTGACACCGGGCCCGTTCGACCTGCGGCGCGGCGACGTCGTCGTCTTCGAGGACCCGGGCACGCCTCAGCCGTGGCTGGCCGGGCTCGACGGCGGCTCGAGCACCGTCGGCGGCCCCTTCCACGAGGCCCTCGTCTTCGTCGGGCTGCTCCCGGAGGACTCCGAGAACCACCTCATCAAGCGCGTCATCGGGCTCCCCGGCGACCGCGTCCAGTCCGACGGCGGCACCGGACCGATCCTCGTCAACGGCGTGCCGATCACCGAGCCCTACATCAAGCCGGGCGACGCGCCGAGCGAGGGCAAGAAGTTCGACATCACCGTGCCGGCCGGACACGTCTGGGTGATGGGCGACCACCGCTCCGACTCCTCCGACAGCCGCTACCACGACGACGGCACGGGCGCGACCGGCTCCGTGCCGATCGACAAGCTCGTCGGCCGAGCCCTCTTCATCGTCTGGCCCATCGACCACGTGACGTGGCTCGGGGTCCCGGAGCGCACGTTCGCGCAGGTCCCCGCCCCGGCGAGCACCCCGGCCGTCACGCCGTCGGGCACGAAGACGGTGCCGGCCACGACGAAGGCCCCCGCGAGCTGACGGTCCCGATGGTCGCGCGTCCAGCCCCTTCAAAGAAGCCCTCCCTTCGGGTCGAGCGTGCCCTGCAGCGCTCCGGCCACCGTCTCCTCGCCGGCATGGACGAGGTCGGGCGCGGCGCCCTCGCGGGTCCGGTGAGCGTCGGGGTCGTCGTCATCGACGAGACGGTGCGCTCGGCCCCCGTCGGCGTCAAGGACTCCAAGCTGCTGACGGAGCGGGCCCGCAAGGGGCTCGTGCCGCGCATCCAGCGCTGGGCCGTGGCGTATGCCGTCGGGCACGCCGGCCCCGACGAGATCGACGCCATCGGCATCATGGCGGCGTTGCGCCTCGCGGGCACGCGGGCCCTCGGGTCGCTCGGTGTCGTGCCCGACCTCGTCATCCTCGACGGCAACCACGACTGGCTCACCGCGCCCGGCGAGGTCGGGCTGCTCGCGTTCTCGGACGACGCGGCCGGCGCGTCGACGCCGCCGGTGACGACGATGATCAAGGCCGACATGAAGTGCTCGTCGGTCGCCGCGGCCAGCGTGCTCGCGAAGGTCGAGCGCGACGACCTCATGGTGGGGCTGGCGGCCGACCACCCGGCATACGGCTGGGCCCTTAACAAGGGGTATGCCGCGCCCGAGCACATGGACGCCATCGCGCGCCTCGGGCCGTGCGAGCTGCACCGACGGTCGTGGCGTCTGCCCGGCGTGCACGAGTCGGGTCTCGATGGGGTGTTGAATGGGATGACGGACCTGCCGGTGCCCGCCCCCGTGCCCGAGCAGACAGCGACAACGGTCAGGTGAGCCAGCGGTGAGTTCGGAAGACCTCGAGAAGTACGAGACCGAGATGGAGCTGCAGCTCTACAAGGAGTATCGCGACGTCGTCGGCCTCTTCACCCACGTCGTCGAGACCGAGCGGCGCTTCTACCTCGCCAACTCCGTCGACGTGAAGGTGCGCACCGACGGCGGCGAGGTCTTCTTCGACGTGACGATGGCCGACGCCTGGGTGTGGGACATCTATCGCCCCGCGCGCTTCGTCAAGAACGTGCGCGTCGTGACGTTCAAGGACGTCAACGTCGAGGAGCTGCCCAAGCCCGACATCAAGCTCCCGGAGTCCGGCGACTTCTCCTGACGACCCCGTCGGTTGTCCACACCTCCCGCCGTCGGGCCGTCCGCAGGGGTATGCCGTCCACAGCCGTGACGCGGGTGTCGCGCCGTCACGCGCGTGGCGCCGATGGTGGGAGGCATGGACCTCACGACTCCCGTCGCACCCGATGGCTCAGCCCGCTCGAGATCGCGCCCGCGCTCGGGCGCGGGAGCGGTTTCAGGGCCGTACTCGGGGTCGGGCGCGCGTTCGTCGCCGCCCGCCACCCGTGCGCTCGGTGACTACGGCGAGCGGCTGGCCGCGCGCTACCTCCTCGCGCAGGGCGTGGAGATCCTCGACCGCAACTGGCGGTGCGTGCGCGGCGAGCTCGACATCGTCGCGCGAGACGGCGTCGCGCTTGTCATCTGCGAGGTCAAGACGCGCAGCGGTGAGGGATTCGGTGCGCCCTACGAAGCGGTGACGTGGCGCAAGCAGCGCCGGCTGCGGCAGCTCGGTGGGCTCTGGCGAGACGACCATCCCGAGGAGGCCGCGGGCGCGCTGCGCATCGACGTCATCTCGATCCTGTGCCTGCCGGGTCGGCCGGCACGCCTCGAGCACCTGAGAGGGGTGTGCTGATGGGCTTCGGGCACACGAGGTCCGTCGCCCTGCGCGGGGTCAATGGCTTCGTCGTCGACGTCGAGGCACACGTGGCGCAGGGGCTGCCGGGCTTCGCGATCAGCGGGTTGGGCGACTCTGCCGTCAAGCAGTCTTCCGACCGCATCAAGGCCGTGTCCGCGCTCATCGAGGGGCTGCCGGTCAGCCAACGGCGGGTCACCGTCAACCTCTCACCGGCAGGGGAGCGCAAGATCGGCACCGGCTTCGACCTCGCCATCCTCATGGCCGTGGCCGCCGCGATGGGCGTCGTGGAGGACCGCGTCGTCGCCGACGTCGTCCACATCGGTGAGATCGGGCTCGACGGAACGGTGCGCCCGGTCTCCGGCGTGCTGCCGCTGGTTCGGGCTGCCGCCCTCACCGGGGTGCGGCACGTCGTCGTTCCCGTCGCCGACGCGGCCGAGGCCAGGCTCGTGCGGGGGGTCAGCGTGCACCCGGTGGCCGAGGTGACCGAGCTCGTCAGGCGCTACGACGCGCTCCGGCGCGGACGAGCCGTGGAAGAGGTGCGGGTCCCTCCGGGGCCACCGCCGGCGGCCGGCGTCGTCAAGGACCTGTCGGAGGTCGTCGGGCAGGCCGACGCCAAGCTCGCTCTGGAGATCGCCGCCGCCGGAGGCCACCACCTCCTGCTCGCAGGCCCGCCGGGGGCGGGCAAGACGATGCTGGCCGAGCGGCTGCCGGGCGTCCTGCCTGGGCTCGACGACGAGGAGTCGATGGAGGTGACAGCCATCCACTCGGTGCTCGGGGCGCTCGGGCCATCAGTCGGGGGTGGGCGGCTCATCACCCGACCGCCCTTCGTCGCACCGCATCACGGAGCGTCGCAGGCGGCCGTCGTCGGCGGCGGCAGCGGACACATCAGGCCGGGTGCGATCACCCAGGCCCACCGCGGGGTGCTCTTCCTGGACGAGACCCCGGAGTTCTCCAAGGCTGTCCTCCAGTCGCTGCGCACGCCGCTCGAGACGGGATGGGTGACGATCGCCCGGGCCCAGGAGACGGTCACGTTCCCTGCGCGGTTCCAGCTCGTCATGGCGGCCAACCCCTGCCCGTGCGGCCACGGCTGGGGCAAGGGCCTCGACTGCACGTGCACGCCGATGATGCGTCGCGCATACTTCGGACGGTTGAGCGGCCCCCTGCTCGATCGCGTCGACCTCCAGGTACACGTGCAGCCGCCGGGCCTGTCGCTCGCCGGCAGAGCGCCAGGGGAGTCGAGCGCCGTCGTCGCGGCGCGGGTGACGGCGGCCCGCCTCGCCCAAGCCGAGCGCTGGGGCCCGGTGCTCGGCGAGCGCAGCCCGGTCAACGCCGACGTGCCCGGCTCGGTGCTGCGGGCGGCGCCCTGGCGGCTCGCTCCCGCTGCCACGGCGACCCTCGACCGGGCCCTCGAGACGGGGTCGCTCAGCCTGCGAGGCTACGACCGGTCGCTCCGGGTCACCTGTGCGTTAGAATAGCAGATGTGACTACATCCGCAAACGTCTATGTTCGGATTTCTCAGGACCGCGCCGGAGAGCGCGCCGGGGTGATCCGGCAGCGCGAGGACTGCATGCGCCGCGCGGCTGACCGCGGGTGGGAAGTCCTAGCCGTGCATGAGGACAACGACCAGAGCGCTAAGAGCGGACGTCGCCGGCCCGGATTCGAGGCCGTGCTGGACGATGTGCAATCGGGGCGAGTGGGAGTGGTGATTGCATGGGCGCTCGACCGACTGCAGCGCAATCGACGCGACGAGTTGCGCCTTTACGAAGCCTGCCAAGCGGCTGGGGTGACCCTCTCACTGGTCAATGGTGCGGAGCTCGACTTTTCCACGGCCGCGGGCCGCTACGTGGCCGACAACCTCGGTTCGATCGCCCGACTCGAAGTCGAGCTGAAGTCAGACCGACAGCAGAGTGCCAACAAGCAGGCCGCGCACGAGGGGCGCCGATCCGGTGGGCGCCGTCCGTTCGGTTACGACCAGGACGGCATGACGATCCGGGAGCGCGAGGCCGACGCGATCCGCACCGCATATCGCGACTTGCTCTCCGGTGTTCCGCTCGCCCAGATCGCCAAGACGTGGAACGAGGTCGAACTGCACAGCGGTCAGGCCCGGTGGGCTGAGGGCCACAAAGGGGAGCCGTCGCGCTGGACGGGGCAGACCGTGCGCGTCGTGTTGAGCAACCCTCGATACGCCGGTCTTAGGGCATACAAGGGCGAGATAGTGGCCGAGGCAAAGTGGCCGCCCGTCGTGGCCCAGGAGACGTGGAGAGCGGCCGTCGCGCACCTGTCGACGCGGCAGGCAGTACCGCGCAAGCTGGCCCGTCGGCTGCTCTCCGGTCTCGCCCTGTGCGGCGTCTGCGGCGCCCCCGTTTGGGGTGGAGGGAACGCACGCCAGAACGTCCCGAACTACCGGTGCAGCGCCGCCTACGGGCACTTTGCGCGCATGTCCGAGCCCGTTGACGAGTACGTGTCTGCCGTCATCCTCGAGCGCCTGTCTCGCCCGGATGCTGCGCAACTCCTGACCACGACGAAGCGCCCGGACACGGCGGCACTCCACGACGAAGCCTCGACGCTTCGCAACCGCCTCGAGTCCGTCGCGCTCGAGTTCGCAGACGGCACCCTAACCGCCTCGCAGATACGCGCCATCACAGAGCGCCTACGGTCACGATTGGCCGAACTCGAGGAGTCGCTGGCGGACGCCGGACGCGTCGACGTCCTCGGTCCTCTCGTGCGAGCCACAGACGTGCGCGCTGTCTGGGATGGGCTGTCACTGGAGCATCGCCGGGCGATCATCGATACGTTGGCAACAGTGACGATTCACCCGCCCGGCCGAGGCGTGCGAACGTTCGACCCCGCGACAGTGCGCGTCAGACCCAAGGGGGAGAAGTGACCAACTTCCGCGTGACAATCGTCTGTGACAACAAGGCACACGCGCGCGGGCGTCCCGTGGATACCTTCGATTACGCGCAGCACCGCGACTCGGGCGAGTGGCGGTGGTTCTGGGTAGTGACGCGCAAGATCGGTGGAGGGAAGCGGGATCCCCAGACCTGGCTGGGTGAGTGGATGGAAGAGCAGCCCTCCCATGCGACTGTGCGCGACGACTTCACCGATGGGGTGGCGCGAGTACGCTTGCGCTGCAAGGGACACGCCGAGGTAGGGATGCCTTGGCCCGAGTTCGTCGCGCGATATCTCGAGCCCTGCCGCGAGAATGACGTGCACTCCGTCCCACTGCAGGTCATCGTCTCGACGCGGACCAATCCGACGCGCAGGCGTGACGGATGAAGTGGCCTGCGTGGCGGTGACGCTGCTAGCATGGGACGTAGCAGGAAACTGCTCGGCTATGTGACTTGCGGGTGACCGCTCGTCTGGCGACCGGGGCCGATACACCGGAAGCGATTCACCTCCCAGCGAGGACGATTTAGTCCTGCTCGGAGGTTTTCCGTGTCTGACCTCATGACACACCGCGGCCGTGTCGCCGCCCTCTCACGCTCACGTTCCGCCGATGACCCCGACTTAATCGCCGCACGTCGTGCTCTCAAAGTTGAGGGCCTGGCCGAGCACATCGCGCGCACCGTCGCGGAATGGCCGCCCCTGACCGAGGCTCAACTCTCGAGGCTCGCCGTCCTGCTGAGGGGCGGTACTTCCTGATGGTCGCAAGCGAAACGCCGCCCGCGGGCACGGACGGCGCTCCTGAAAGTCTCACCGCCACCAAGCGTCTCAACTCTGCTGCCAGTATGACGGATTCGGCGCCCTCGACGCGAGCCACCTTCGATCCGGTGGGCGCCGTCGCGGATGTGTGGGTGTTCGTTGTGCAGCCGGAGGACGGCCGCTACCGGCGCCGCGTCTTCCTCTCTGCCGCCCCCGCGTGGGAAATGGAGCGCAGAGCGCGCGACCGCGGGCAGGCTGCGCAGGTTGTGCTGTGCCGCCTCGAGCCGGTCGGGGGTGTCCCCCGGTGAGCCGCGACCTCGTGAGCATGACGCCGGTTGACTTCCTCATCTGGTGCGACGGGTACGCCGCTGGCATCGGGCATGGCCTGGACCGCGGCCGTGAGCTGGCCGACGCTGAGGCCGCCGCGCGCCACCGCCGCGCGTTCACCGTGGTTCAGGCGATGGCGAGGATCCCCGAGCGGGACGCCGAGGCAGACCGGGCAGCCGCCGCGCGCCGAGAGGCCCGGTGGTCTGCGTGAGGCGGAATGTCTACATCATCGCGACGAGCGACACGCGAAACACCCTGATACGTGGGCCGATTCGTCAGTGGCTCAAGGATCACGACGTGCCCGCCTACTGGTCCGCAGTGAACCGCGGGTGGTTCGTTCGTGACGAGCGGATGCCCGATCTACGGGCCGAGCTTGAGCATGCCGGCTACAGCGTGCGAGGGGCGAGCCGATGAGCCTGCAAAGCATTGAGCACGCCGACGCGGGCGACTACGACGAGAACGGCGACCGCATCGCGCGCTCCGGCGAGCACCGTCCCGACCCTGACCATGCACGCGCTCTGCTCGGGGAAATGCTGAACGGGTTGCGTCAGTGGCAGCACCTGCCCGACCCTACGCACGTCGTCGTGTCGCTGGCCGTGGCCGCCACCCATCGCGCGGACGGTGAGCCCTGTTGGCTGCTCATGGTGGCGCCGCCGAGCTCGGGAAAGACCGAGGCCGTTCGGCTGCTCGACGATGCCGCAGACGCGCGGCTCGACGAGGTGACCGCGGCCGGGCTGCTCGGCTGGTCCAAAGGCAAGGATGTTCACCCCACGGGAGTCCTGACCCGCGTCAGCGCCCGCGCGCTCGTGACGTTCGGTGACCTGTCGTCATTGCTCGCCACGTCCGACCGCGGCGGCCGTGACCAAGTGTTCGGGCTGCTGCGCCGCGCCTATGACGGACACGTCACCCGCGACGTCTCGCCGCCTGGCAGGACGAGCACGACCGAGCGCCTCGAGTGGTCGGGGCGGCTAACCGTCGTCGCGTGCGTCACTCAGGCAATCGACCGCTACAGCGCGCACGCCGACGCCCTCGGACCGAGGTGGGTGTACGTGCGCCTTCCCGAGCGGGCGACCGACGAGAAGCGCCGCGCGTCAGCACTGGCGCGTCGGGGCAACCTGACCGAGCACCGCACCGCCGCACGCACCGCCGCCTCGCGTGTGCTGGCCGCCGCTGGCGCCCTCGTGGACTACCTGCCCGACGAGGTGGCTGACCGCATCGAAGATGCCGCCCTCGTGACCGCGTGGGGCCGAGCGTCGGTGCCACGAAACGGCTACGGCCGGCGAGAGATCGAGGGAATGCCTGTCATTGAGGAGCCCATGCGGCTGGTCCAACAGCTCTCAATGGTGGCCCGCGGGGTGCTGGCCCTCGGGATGCCTGACAGCGCCGCCGTGGCCATCGCGCGGCGTGTCGCACTGGACAGCATGCCGGAGAGCCGGAGAGCCGTGCTCGGCGCTCTCTCCTCTGGTGAGCTGCTGTCGACGTCGGCATGCGCGAGAGACGCCGGGCTCGACCGGAAGGTGGCCCGGCACACCCTCGAGGACCTGGCCGCTATCGGCATCGTCACCAACGACCGCGTAGACGACGAGGACGAGGAACCAACCGGCACGGTGAATTGGTACCTAGCCGGCGATGACGGCTCCCTTGTGGCCGACGTCGTGCGCGCTCATGTCCGGTTTGGGGGGTGGGACGAAACGTGGGTATATACCTCCACCTCTCCCCAGAGAGAGAGGGAGACACCCTCGGACACAAAAGTCATACCCACACTTCGTCCCACCCCTGACGACGGACTCTGCTCATCGTGCGCCGGCCCCGTCGAGGAGCTGCGCGCAGTGGCCGGGCTCGACTGCCTCGCTTGCCACGACCGGGCTAGAGCCGAGGCCGCGTCATGACCGCCACGACTGAGCAGACGGAGCCGGCGCGAAGCCCGCACTGTGGCGGCATCCTGCGACCCGGCTGGACCGTGCATCCCTCGTGCGCCAAGGCGGCCGACCAGTGACCGCGCGTGAGGTGTTTAACACCGCCCTGGCCGACCTGCTCGACAGCGACCGCACGCCGCCGTGCGCTGATGATGGCCGGTTCACATCGGAGGACGCGGCCGAGCGCGCCGCGGTGCTCGCGTGGTGCCGCCCGTGCCCGCTCACGACCTCGTGCGCCGCCCTCGCAGACGAGGAGCGCCCCACGTGGGGTGTCTTGGGACCAGGCATCGACTACTCGCCGCGCACACGAGGGCCTGGCCGGCCGCGAGCGAGCCCATCGTGACCGGCTCGAGACGCTCACTCACCCACGAACCCACTGCAGGAGGCACCGCAATGCCTGACCACAAACCGGCGCACCGTCCCGGATGCGCCCGCCCGGCCCCGACCGAGGCAATGACCAGCGGAGGAGCACGCATCCTCACCTGCCCCGGCTGCGGCCGGTTCTGGTGGCCCGACAGCCGGCCACGCAGGATGGCCCCGACCGTTGCCGACGCGCTGACAGCACCGACCGAGCTCGAGGACACGACGCCCACCTCTGGCTATGCCTGCCGCCCCCACTGGCGCCGAGTGACCTGGCGAGGCACCGGCTGCCCCGAGTGCGCTGCCGAGCTGAGCCGACCCCGCCGCCGCCCCCGTCGAGCCGCCCCGCAAGCCGAGACGTGGGCCACCTCGTGAGCGTCGTGCTCATCGGCTGGAGCGGCACCAGCGAGCCCGGAGGGGGACGCACCGCACGCGGCTACGTCGACGAGGTGCGCGTCTCTGTGCGCCGCACCCTCGACGGCTCCGTTTCATGGCGCTGCCGCCAGCACGGCGAAGGGCTCGAGACCCACTGTCCCCACCTCGAGCAACTCGCAATGCAGCCCGCCGACCCGGCACGACACACCGGCAACCGCCGACACACCACCCCCGCAGACCCGCCGACCGACACGGCCGGCGCCAACGAAAGCGAGACGGCATGACCCGCCTAACGAACCGTCAGGCAACGTCCGACACGATCACCCACCGACCCCCGACCCGGCTCCTGCCGCCCGAGCTGGCCACGCTCGTGGCCGAGCTCGAGGCCATCGACGGCAAGGCCGGCGCCGCAGCCACCCAGCGTGGGAACCTCATCCGCGACTGGTCGTCACTGCTGGTCGAGGCCCAGCGCGCCGACGCGCGAGCCGCCGCCGTGGCCGCCCGCGAGGGCACCACAACCGTGGCGACACCGCACGCCGACGCGCTCGGTAAGCGACTCGCCCAGGCCAAGGCCGACGAGGCCGCCCTCACCACGGCCCGGCACGACGTCATCAACGACCTACAGGCCGCCCGCGACGCGCTCGACCGGAGAGCGTCCGCGAAGCGCGCCACCACCGCAGCCGACGCACTGGCCAAGGCCGCCCGAGCCCTCACGGCCGCGCTCGACGAAGCCGCCGAGGCGACCGCCATGCACGACTGGATCACCGGGGGCAGCTACGACCCGAGCACGATCCTCGACGCCCGAGCCCTCTCACCCGAGATCGCCTCGAGCAGCTACACACCCATCCCGATCAACGCGCACCGGCTCATCGACGCCGTAGCGCACCTGACCGCCCAGGAGAGCGCACATGCCTGACGACTCGCACCTGTCCATCACCGAGCGGACACTCCGGTCCATCGCCGCCAAACAAGCCGCGCACTCAGTGCCCGTCGACTCCCAGGGCCGCCCCACCGAGCCGGCCAAGGCGCGACGCTACGACACGCGCGGTCAGCTCGAGCCCGACACCGACAGCGCCACCACAGAACGGAACTGAGCCAATGTCCGACAGCCTCACCTCCGAGATTTTCGCCGCCGCCAACCTCTACGACCTCGACCTACCCGCCGAGGTGAGCGAGGCCCAGGCGCTGCTCGAGGCCGCCCGCACCCTCCACCACGACATCACCACCGAGACCGCGCCCGACCTCACCACCGTGACGGCGAAGACGCTCACCAAGGCGCACGCCGCCCTCATCGCCCACGACAACCGCGACGCCCGACTGTCCGCCGCAGCCACCCTCGTGCGCGCTGCAGAGGACCGGGTAGCCACCGCCATGTTCACCACCTCCGAGCGACTGGCCGAGCCACTGGCAGCCCTGTTCGACCAGGCCGGTCGAGACTTCACCGCAGCCTTGGCCGAGCTCGACGGCATCACGTCCGCTCACTACGCCGCAACCAGCGGCAAGGGCGAGGCATACAACCGGCTCACCCAGGCCGCCGATGTCCTCGAGTACCTGCGCAACGTGCGCGCTGCGTTCGCGCCTCGAGGCAACCGAGCCGACACCGTGAGCGACGTCTTCGAGGAAGTCTCTCGGTGCCTCGTCATCACCACGCACCGCGACCTCTCCCGGTTCAACCGCAACGCCCGAGGCGTCGACTACTGGCGCGAAGCCATCGAGCGCGGCTACACGATCAAGTGGCAGACACGCACCGAGCAGGAGACCAACTCAGCCGAAGCCGTCGCGAGACAGCGAGCCAAGGTCAACGCCTGACCGAGCCAACCATCCGCCCGGCCGGGGGTGGGGCATGGGTCCCCTCCCCCCGGCAAGGGTGGAGGCGATGCGGGATGACAGAAGCGAACCTGGCTACCGCTTCGGAGTCGCCCGTTTTCAGGCCCCAAAAGGCCCGGTCTAGGCACGAGAGAGGCCCGCTTCGTGCTCAGACCGGCACCGAACAACCCACCGATTGAAGGGGGAATCATGGCCACCAAGGCCGTTCCTGCACCGAAGTCCGTTCCTACGGAGGGTCGCGCCCTGTGGCGAGCGATCGCCAAGCAGTGGGCAGACGATGGCCTCGTGCCCGACGCACGCGAGAGGCAGACTCTGGCCGACGCGTGCGCCGAGCTGGCCATGCTGGGCACCCTTGAGGCCGCCTTGGCCGAGCAAGTCGGCGAGGGCAGACTCATCGTGAAGGGCTCGATGGGTCAGCCTGTCGTCAATGCGCTCGTTGGGGAGTGCCGCCGATCGAGGCAGGCCATCGCCGCACTGTTGCGTCACCTTGGGCTCGAGGATCCGTCCGAGGGTAAGGGTATGCAGGGTCGCCCGCTTACCGTGTCCGAGGCCGGCCGCCGTGGTGGTCTGGCGCGTCGCTCAGGCGCCCGCTGATGGCCCGGCGTGACGGTGGCGGGCGCTCGGCTGCCGGTTCGGCGTTCCGGGCATCCTGGCTCGCTATCCGAGCGCGCCAGTGGCGACAGTGGGCCACCGACGGCATGCGCGCCGAGCACGAGGAGACCGACCGGGCGATACGCTCCGGGGAAGCCGTGCCACTGGCGCCTGAAACGGTGTTCGCTGTGCTCGACGCGATGGGCGACCAGCGCGCCGCCGCATTCGCTTGGGGTGGCGACGGCTACGCGCAGGCCTGGACCCTGACTGTGGCCGACGAGTTGACCCCGGCAGACGGTGCCGCATAGCCCGTCGACAGGCGCCGCGCCAAGCATTATGGGTACCTTTCCCACCATGACCGAGATACCGGACTGTCCCAAATGCGGCAAGCGCACCGTTACGCGAACCGTCGCACCTCAGCCGCGGATGGCTGCGACCCGTCGGGCCAAGTACCTCTATCGCTGCGAATCGTGTGAGCACTCTTGGGAGGCCAAGGCGCACGTATGAAAGGCGCCGGCACCGCGGCATTCGCGGCGCAGCGCTGTAGCGTGCCGCTTATGCCGATCACGATCCGCGAGGAAGACCAGACCAAGCAGCCGACGTGCCCCGAGTGCGGCGCACGGATGGAGCGTCGCTCGGTCGTCGGCGACGAGCGCGAATCTTCGACCAACTCCGAGGGCCTGATCTGTCCCGAGTGTGGGCACCGCGAAGTGTCTTGAGTCGGCAGCCCGCATTCCCCCAGCCGACTCCCATGGCATGTCCACCAGGGCAGTCGCGCCCCTTCTCGGAATGAGACCCGCGTCACGCAGTCGGCGCTTCGCCGGTCCGCCACCCGTGCGCGTCCGTAGCGTGTAATTACCCCCTCCGCGGATCGGCTGCCTCCCTGACTGGCCGAGACGCAAACGGCACCCCCGCTCATCCACTGAGCGGGGGTGCTGTATGTCGGTCGGGCTTGCAGGGTCAGCCGTGCTCGAGCGTTTCCGCTGCCTCGACGAGGCGTGCGGCGAACGCGCGGAGCTGCTCGGGGGTGCGTTCGACGTTGCCCATGTCGGCCGCGCCGAGGCCGCCCTCTGCGGTGAGGTAGAGCTCGAGCGCGTCGTCCCCGTCGCCCGCCTCTGTCGCGTGGCACATGAAGGCCGGTTCGCGGCCGGGGCGGTCGTCCCAGTGGTGGTGGGTGCACCACGTGGGGCAGTCCCCGCGGCGTGCGTAGGCCGGCGGGACGTCCGTCGTGGTGGCGCTCATTCCGTGACCTCGCTCGCGTATCCGAGCTTGGCCATCGTGGCCTCGGAGGTGTCGATTCCCAGGCGGGTGAGCAGCGCCTCGACGTCGCCGCGGGCCGGTGCCGGGCGACGCATCCGGCGCCCGTACTCGACGCCCTTGTTCCAGGCCTCGTCCTCGTCGCCGTCGGGTGCGGCATCCTCGAGCCGGTTCCCCAGGCGCATCACGCGCTGTCCCAGGCCGCTGACAGCGAAGCCGAGTTCGCTACGCGGCCACAGGAGCCAGCGCTCGAGAGCGGTCGAGCGTTCTCTCTCGGAGACGCGCTCTCGGAGTGCGGTGATCGTGGTCATCGTCGTGCCTTTCTGTTGGGTGGTGCGTTGCTGAACATGGTGCGTGCGGGCACCGACAACGGCGCGGACCCGCGAGCGGGGCAGAGGTGTGGCCATCCCTCCCAAAGAACCGACCTCGCGTCGATGGCTGCCCACGCCGGAGAGCCCAGCCTCGGAGTGAGGCCCGGCTGCCCGCTGACCCCGCCGAACGCGTGCACGCGCTATGGGCGGGGCGGTCCGTGGCGGTTCACGGACCTAGAGGTCAATCACCGCGTGCGTCATCCGTTTTGGTGTCGCGGCTGGGGCACTGTCCGGCGCCGCGTCGAGCGTCTGGCGCTACGTCAGTCGCCTCACCACGCCCTGGCGTGCACGTAGTGCCTCACCGCGCATCAGGCGCGCGTCACAGGCCGGGCAGGTGAACAGGTCACCCGTGCTGCCGTCGGCGTGCACGTGGGCGAGCGGGTACGGCGCGACCGACCAGCCGCGCGAGAGATCGAGGATGCCGACCCGGCCGGACTCGTCCGACACGACCGCGCGGCCACGACGGCCGCAGAACTCGCACACCGGGCGCAACCGCCCCGAGCTCGTGCGTTCGACGTTGACCGGTGCGTCAGCCACGGCGAGCACCGCTCAAGCCGTAGAGCCACGCGGCAACGGTGGCGAGGATCAGGAAGACGGTCCCGAGTGAGCGGGCAGCCTCTAGAATGGTGTCCACGAGGAACTCCTAAGGTTCATCGTCAGGCCCTCGGACGCGTCCAACGTTGCGGGGGCCGCTTTATGTTGTTGAGGTATGCGAGTGGTCAGGCCACCGCGTCGCGTGGACGGTCGCCGACCTCGTGAGGCTCGAGCGCCCGGAGCGCGAGCAGGTCGACCTCGCCATGTCGCTGCGCCACCGGCAGGGAGTCGCGGCGTGAGGGCCGACGACCGGTGGGCTCGGGCGGCGCTGTCCCGTCTGGTCGAGCCGTGCGACAAGGAGGTCCACGGCCTCGTCGAGTCCGTCGGTGCCGTGGAGACGGTGCAGCGCATCCACGAGGGTGCGGGCAGGCTCGGCCGGTTTGCCGCACGGGTGGCCGCTCTCGACACCGAGCGCGACCTGGCGATCGCCGCCACCGTGGGCGCCCGCCTCCTCGTCCCCTCCGACGAGGAGTGGCCCGAGCGCCTGCGCGAGATCGCGTTGCCACCGTGGTGCCTGTGGGTGCGGGGGCCGCTGCACCTCGGTGAGACCGTCGAGCGGTCAGTCGCGGTCGTCGGGTCACGCACGGCCACCTCCTACGGTGAGCAGATCGCTGCTGAACTCGCTGCCGGGCTGGCCACGCGGGGCTGGACCGTGGTCTCGGGAGCTGCCTTCGGCATCGACGGGAGCGCACACCGCGGGGCCCTCGCCGTCGACGGCCCGACGGTGGCGGTGCTGGCCGGTGGTGTGGAGCGGCCCTATCCCGCCGCGCACGCGGCCCTCATCAACCGCATCGCCGCGCAAGGACTGGTCGTGTCGGAGGTGGCGCCGGGCTCCGCCCCCATGCGGTCGCGCTTCCTCTCGCGCAACCGGCTCATCGCGGGCATGACCTGCGGCACGGTGGTCGTCGAGGCTGACCTCAGGTCGGGCTCACGAAACACGGTCGGGCACGCGACGGACGCCGGCCGCCCGGTCGGAGCGGTGCCGGGGCCGATCACGTCCATGGCCTCATCGGGCTGCCACGAGGAGATCCGCGACGGGCGTGCGGTCCTCGTCACCTCTGCCGCGGAGGTCATCGACCTCGTCGGAGAGATCGGGGCCGATGCCTGCGAGCCGCTCCACGGGCCGGTCCTGCCCGAGGACGGGTTGTCGCTCCTCGACGCGGCGGTGCTCGAGGCCGTGCCCTTCCGCGTGGGCACGGATCTCGACCGCCTCGTCGTCGCCACGGCGCAGCCGGCGCTCGGGGTCCGCTCGGCCCTCGGTCGCCTCGAGCGCGCCGGTCTCGTCGTGGAGTCCGAGGGGCGGTGGCGCAAACGTCCCGCCCGGCTCCGCAGCGCCGACTGACCACACGGTCGAGTGCCCAGTTCCCGACAGGACAGCTCGGGCGCCCAGTGTCTGACTCCACTCGTCGAGTGCCCAGTTTCCGACGTGATGCCGTCGAGTGCCCACTTTCCGCCCGGACCTTCCTTGTGTTGCTGCGAGGGTGTTGCCGGTTGCCAGCCGCACCTCTTTCGAAAGAGGGGCGCTCGACTCGGCGCGGGGCGTCGGGAAGTGGGCACTCGACTTTGCTCCGCGGGGGCGTCGGGAAGTGGGCGCTCGACTCGGCGCGGGGCGTCGGGAAGTGGGCACTCGTCGTGATGGGGGTTGCCCTGCGGGGAAAGGTTTGTCATGGTGCGGGAGTGACAGATGTGGCGCAGGAGCCGGAGGGTGTGCTGGAGCGGCACTCCGAGCTGCTGCACGCCTACGGCCGGCACCTCGGCGCCGAGCGCGGCCGGTCGCCGCACACGCGCCGCGCCTACCTCGGCGACGTGCGCAACCTGCTGACCTACGCCGCGGGCCGTGGCATCCTCGAGCTCGGCGAGCTGCGCATCGCCGACCTGCGCGCCTGGCTGGGGGAGCAGGCCGATGCCGGCGCCGCTCGCTCGACCATCGCCCGGCGCGCCGCGTCGGCTCGGACGTTCCTCGGATGGGCCGCACACACCGGTCGCATCCCCACCGACCCGTCGCTGCGGCTCGTCGCGCCCCGCCGACACTCCGCCCTGCCCGACGTCCTCAAGCAGACCGAGGCAGCGCAGGTGCTCGACATCGCAGCCGTGCGCGCCGACGACGCCGACCCCATCCACGTGCGCGACCGGGCCATGCTCGAGCTGCTCTACGCCAGCGGGGTCCGCGTCGGCGAGCTCGCTGCCCTCGACGTCGACGACCTCGACCTCGACCAGCGCGTCGTCCGGGTCATGGGCAAGGGGTCCAAGGAGCGGGTCGTCCCGTTCGGCGAGCCGGCCCGCCGTGGACTGCTCGCCTGGCTGTCCGTGCGCGGCGCGCTCGCGACCGCGACGTCGGGTCCCGCGCTCTTCCTCGGCCGGCGTGGCAGACGAGTGGATGCGCGGCAGGTGCGCTCGACCGTCCACGAGATGTTGTCGCACCTCCCGGACGCCCCCGACCTCGGACCGCACGGCCTGCGGCACAGCGCCGCGACGCACCTGCTCGAGGGCGGCGCCGACCTTCGCATGGTGCAGGAGCTGCTCGGTCATGCGAGCCTCGCGACGACGCAGCTCTACACCCACGTCTCGGTGGAACGGCTCCGGACGAGCTACGAGCAGGCGCACCCCCGAGCCTGACCCCGGGCCGGAGACCCGAGCCCCGAGACCTGAGACTGCGCCGCGACCAACCCCCCGGGAACGGACCGCGCATCCAATCGAAAGAGCAATCCGTCGGCAAACGGAGCGCTCTTTCGATGGGGCTTGGCGGCCGGGCAGGGTTTCGGAGTGCTCCTTCGATTGGCCAGGGGACAGCGTGCTCAGCCCAGCGGGAGCAGGACGATGCGTCCGCGACCGACGAAGGCCAGCGGGTCGAGATAGGTTCGCCCACGCAGGACTCCCCAGTGGAGGCAGGTGGCGGGGGAGCAGTGGCCGACCTCACCTGAGATCTGTCCGACCGGATCACTTTGCGACACAAGGCTCCCCACTCTGACCGTGGATGACACCGGCTCGAAGGTGCTGCGCAGGCCGCCTGCGTGGGTCACGACCACGACGCCGCGCCCGGCGAGCCGGCCGGCATACGTCACCGTGCCATCCGTGGGGGAGCGGACCACCTGCCCGACGGCCCCCACGAGGTCGACGCCGCGGTGCCCAGGAAGCCACGGCTGGTCGGGCGGGTCGAACCGCCGAGCCACCTCTGGCGCCGGCTCGATCGGCCACGCCCAGCGAGCCTCCTGCTGCGGAGGTGCCGAAACCGTTGCGGGAGAGGTGGGCTCGCGCGTTGGGTCGACAACCACACCCGCCCCCGCACTGATCGCGAGGGCGAGGGCGACGACCGCGGACACCAGCGACATGTCGCCATCGTCACCCGGGCCACGAGCCGACGCAGCCGTGCGAGCTCCGCCTGTGGACGATGACATCCCCGCGCGCGGAGGTGTGGACGGGCAGCGTCAGGTCGTGGCCGCAGCCAGGCGGCGACTGGCCTCGAGCAGCACGTCGTCGCGCTTGCAGAAGGCGAAGCGGATGAGCGTGCGCGCAGCGCCGGCGTCGTCGTGGAACACCGATACCGGCACCCCCACCACTCCGGCGATCGACGGCAGCCGGCGGGCGAACTCCAGCCCGTCGACCGCCCCGAGCGGCGCCGCGTCCGCGATGACGAAGTACGTGCCCGACGGCCGCGACACCCGCAGCCCGCACTCCTCGAGCGCCGAGCACAGCAGGTCGCGCTTCGCCTGCAGCGAGTCGCGCAGGCCGGCATACACCTCGTCACCGAGACCGAGCGCGAGGGCCACGGCCGGCTGGAACGGCCCCGAGGCGACATAGGTGAGGAACTGCTTGACCGTGCGGGCCGCGGCGACCGCCTCGGCGGGTCCCGTGAGCCAGCCGACCTTCCAGCCCGTGGCCGAGAACGTCTTGCCCGCCGAGCTGATCGTGATGGTGTGGCCAGCCATGCCCGGCAGCGTCGCGACGGGCACGTGCTCGCCACCGTCGAAGACGAGGTGCTCGTAGACCTCGTCGGTCACCACCCACGCGTCGTGCTCCCGCGCGAGCCCGGCGATCAGCTCGAGCTCGGCGCGCGTGAACACCTTGCCCGTCGGGTTGTGCGGTGTGTTGAGCAGCACGAGACGGGTGCGCGACGAGAAGGCCGCCCGCAGCGAGTCCTCGTCGACGGCGAAGTCGGGGAAGCGGAGCACCGACGTGCGCCGGGTGGCTCCCGCGAGCGCGATCGTCGCGACATACGAGTCGTAGTAGGGCTCGAAGGTGACGACCTCGTCGCCGGGCTCGCACAGTGCGAGCACCACCGCGGCGATGGCCTCGGTCGCGCCTGCCGTGACGAGCACCTGCGTCGCGGGGTCGAGCGAGATGCCGTAGAAGCGCTCCTGGTGGGCGGCGATCGCAGCGAGCAGCTCGGGCACGCCGGGCCCGGGCGGGTACTGGTTGCGTCCGCCGTCGATCGCCGCCTTGGCCGCCTCGAGCATCTCGCGCGGGCCGTCGGTGTCGGGGAAGCCCTGCCCGAGGTTGATGGCCCCGGTGGAGGTGGCGAGGGCCGACATCTCCGCGAAGATCGTCGTGCCGAACGGCTGCATGCGCGTGACCAGCGGCGAGCTCATGCCGACCAACCTACCCAGCAGGTATGCCGTCCGGCCGGGTCACGCTGCCACCGCCGCGGCGCCGCGCACCGCGCACCACGCGTCGACCGACGGTGCTGGCCGCTTTCTCGTTCTTGACGCCGTTCGTCGCTTTCATCACGAAAGGGGCGACGTCGCAGCGGAGCCGCTCTACCGTGGAAGGAGGAAGGGGGCCGTCCGTCGGCCGGTCTTCCACGGTGGCGGCCAAGGGAGGCAGTCATGGTTGAGCAGACCAGGAGCCTGTTTCGCGTCCGTCGGGTCCGCGCCCTGATGGTGGTTCTCGCAAGCCTGGTCCTGCTCGCGCTCGCGGGTTGCGGGGGAGCGGGCAGCGGCAACGGGACTGTGGCGCCGGCACCAGCCGTCACCGAGACGGAGTCCACGCCCTCCCCCTCCGGGACGCCGACCTCACCGTTCGCGAAGGCGGATGCCCAGATCGCCGAGCTCGTGCAGGCCCCCGTGAGCTGGCACGCACCCGATCGCCTCGCCGCCGACGAGTCGGCCGACCTCGGGCTCAGCATCGGCAGCACCGCGGAGCTGCGTCAGCGCATAGCCGAGGTCCTGCCCGGCACGATCACCACGCCCGGCGGCACGGTGCGCGTATCCCCTGACGCGGCAGCGGTGCTGGTGGTCGATCCCCAGGAGGCTGTCGTAGAGCCAAACGGTCGCGTCAACGCGTCGACGGGCTCCGACATCGGCCTGCTGTGGACGTGGAAGGTCCACCCTCTGAGGCCATCGTCCGCTCTGCACCTCACCGCCCGCATCGAGGTACTGCTCCCGGAGACGGGGCAGCCCCTGATCCGCTACGTCGAGCTCATCCTGCCCGTCGACCGCACCGTGAGGTACACAGCCACCCAGGTCTTCACCAACTGGGCGACGTGGGTGAGCATCGTGACAGTGGTGGCCGGATGGGTCGCCTTCGTCTGGCGGCGGCGCACCACGTCCCACCGCACGCCAGGGGACGGTGCCGTCCCGCAGGGGACGGCCCCGCCGCCGGACCCGCAGCCCGACGCCTCCTCTCCGACCTGAGAATCGGTGATTCCGCTCCGAGGCGGGACGGGGCGGTACTAGCGTTTTCGGGTCACACTCGGTTGGCCCACTGCCGGGTGGACACCGCCTGTGGGAGGCAGAAGTGTTCGCATCTCGTGCCCGCATCCTCACCGTCCTGACCGGGGCGGCCCTGCTCTTCGGCTCCGCCGGGGCGCTCGCCGCGCCGGCGGAGGTCGCCTCGGCCGCGTCGCCGGCTCCGACCGCCAGTCCGGCGCCGCCGGCCAAGACCGACCGCGCGGTGCTCTACTCCTCCGACGGGATGCGGCCGGACCTCATGGAGAAGTACGCCGGGCAGGGAGCGATGCCGACCTACGCCTCGATGATGGCGAGCGGTGTGCGCGGCGACAACGGCATGGTGCAGGCGTTCCCGCCCAACACCGGTGTCGGCTGGTACACCATGGCGACGGGCACCTACCCGTCCGAGCACGGCTCGACGAACAACACCTACTACCGGCCGGGTGAGCCGTTCGCCAACCGGACGAGCTTCTCGTCAACGGGGACCCTGCAGGCCGACACGGTCGCCGCGGCCGCCGAGCGGGCCGGAAAGAAGGTCGCCCAGATCGAGTGGGTCGGCGGCGCTCAAGCCGGAATCGCCGGCCCCACAGTCGATTTCGCCAACTTCTTCTCCACGCGCGGTGTCCTCTCCTATCCGCTCGACGGCACGGAGCAGGCCGGTGCGGCATCCTTCGGCATCAGCTATCAGGTGGCGGCCTTCGCCCCGGCCAGCGGCTGGACCAACACGCCCGCCGGCGACCCGGTCGCGCCGCCCCAGGAGACCCAGCTGACGGTGGCGACGACCTTCGCCGCGCAGAACCCCACGCGCCTCTACAACATCTACGTCTACGACTCAGTCGTCGACGGCGTCTCGGCGTACGACCGCGCGCTGCTCGTGCCGGCACTTGCCGCCAAGGATGCAGCCAGCCCGGCTGCGCAGCTCGGCGTCGGCGACTTCACGGACGTCAAGCTCCGCGGTGCGGACGGCCTCATCGGCGCTCGCGCCGGACAGTCGGCGGGCTTCTACACCAAGCTCATGACGCTGGCTCCGGACCTGTCCAGCTTCAAGCTGTACTTCACCTCCGTGCAGCGGGTCATCGCGACGTGCTCCACTGCCGCGTGCAACGCACTCCCGGCGGGGGGCGCCGGAGAGAACCGCCTCGAGAAGTACCTCGCCGACAACCTTCCGACCGCCGTCGCCGCCGACTTCGCGCCGCTCGAGGCGCGAATCATCGACGAGGAAACCTACGTCCAGCAGGGCCGCGACCTCGAGAAGGCTTACGGCGACGCGGTGCTCGACTACATCCTGGGCACGCTCCAACCGAATACCGACCTCGCCCTCGTCGGGTACCCCGTGACCGACGAGTTCAGCCACCAGTTCATGGCCCTCGTGACCCCGACGGGGCCGAACGACAAGCCCAACCCGGTCTACGACGACGCCGACTACAACGGCGTCCCCGACGGCCGTGTCGCGCAGCGCGAGGGCTACATCCGCAGCGCCTACCACGAGGCCGACGCCAAGCTCGCACTCGCGCGTTCCCTCATGGGTGGCTCGCCCACGACCATCGCCGGCTCCGACCACGGCTTCGCACCGCAGTGGTATGCCGTGAACGCCGCCAAGGTGCTCTCCGACGCCGGGGTGCAGTCGCCGGAACAGCCGTCCAACTGCCGGGCGGCCACGCGCCAGGCACCGCCTCCTGTGAACCTCGCCAAGGCATGCTGGGCAGGCGGCACCGCACAGATCTACGTCAACTCGCCCCTGCCGGCCGGGACGACCTACGAGCAGGTGCGCACGCAGGTCATCAACGCCTTCCAGAACCTCGCCGACCCGGCCAACCCGGATGACAAGGTCGTGCTGAAGATCATGAAGAAGGAGGAGCTCCGTAACGTCGACGGCAGCGACTCGCTTCACCCGAGCCGCAGCGGCGACGTCGTCGTCGTCCTCGCCCCGCCGTACCAGTTCGACGCGGCCACCCCGGGCCAGACGATCGCCTACTCGAACTTCTTCGGCCAGCACGGCTACCTGCCCGACCTCGTCGACCTCGCGCACAACATCAACATGCACGCGACGTTCGTGGCGTCGGGTCCCGGCATCCGCAAGCAGTCCCCGGTCACCGGGATGCGCGCGATCGACGTCGCGCCGACCCTCGCCTTCCTGCTGCGCGTCCCGGGGCCGCAGAACGCCCGAGGCAAGATCAGGGTCGATCTCACGACCTCGCCCAACCTCAAGGTCGCGACGATCCTCGACGTCAGCGACTTCCACGGCCAGCTGATCCCGTTGACCGAGGCCCCTGACAACGCGGGTTCGTCGACGCCGTCGTTCACCATCGGTGGCGCCGCGTACCTCAAGACGTGGTTCGACTGGTACCGCAGCACCGGCGAGGCCGCCGACGGCTCGCTCCTCGTCGCGGGCGGTGACTCCGTCGGTGCCACACCGCCGATCAGCGCCTTCTTCGGCGACACGCCGACGATCGAGACGATGAACGACATGGGGTTCACGTCCGACGGCCTGGGCAACCACAACTTCGACAAGGGGTCCACCTACCTGCGCAACACGCTGATCCCCCTGGCGAAGTACCCCTTCCTGTCGGCCAACGTCGTCGACGCCAACGGCAAGACGCCCCCTGAGTGGAAGCCGTCGCAGGTCTTCTCCTTCGCCGGCGTCAAGATCGGCGTCGTCGGCTTCACGAACGACGACGCACCGACCCTCGTCTCGCCGACGGCCTTCCCACCGTTCCACGTCGCGAACTCGCTCACCGCCGTCAACTCGGAAGCGGCCCGTCTCAAGGCGTCCGGCGTCAAGACGATCGTCGCGGTGGGGCACCTCGGTGCGACTGATGGCACGCTCAACAACCCGACCGGACCCCTGCTGGATCTCGCCGACAACCTGAACAACGTCGATGTCGTCGTCGGCGACCACACGGACTTCCAGGTGGTCAGCACCCGGGCCAACAACGTGCTCGTCACGGAGAACCGGAGCAAGGGCATCAGGTTCACCCGGGTCCGGATCGTCATCGACCCGTCGACGAAGGCTGCCGTCTACAAGACAGCCGACTTCCACAAGCCGTGGGACATCGGCGTCACGCCGGACCCGACCATCCAGGCCCGGATCGACGACCTCAACGCCCAGCTGACCCCGATTCTCTCGACGCTCATCGGCTCTTCGACCCGGTTCATCCCACGCGCAGACGCCTGCGGCAACGCCGCGGGCCGCACGTGCGAGTCGCTCGTCGGCAACGTGGTCGCCGACGCGATGCGCGATACATACTCGTCCATCGGTGTGGAGTTCGCCATCACGAACTCCGGTGGGCTGCGTGACGCCCTCACCTGCCCGACGACCGACAACCCGTCGGACTTCTGTCCCGCCTACACACCGCCGCCCTACCCGATCAGCCGCGGGCAGGTGCTCACCGTGCTGCCGTTCGGCAACATCGTCGTGACGCTGACGGTGAACGGCGCCGAGCTGAAGGCGATGCTCGAGAACGGCGTCTCACGGATGCCGGCCGCCGACGGCCGCTACGCGCAGGTGTCGGGGCTCTGCTTCACGTACGACATCTCGAAGCCCGCTGGGTCGCGGGTCACCGGTGCGGTCCGTCAGGCCGCTGACGGTTCATGCACCGGCGCCGGGATCGACCTCACGGCTGCCGGCACCTACAAGATCGCGGAGAACGACTTCATGTCGACGGGCGGCGACGGCTACCCCAACTTCGCGCCGCGGGTGACGACGCAGAACATCATGGACCAGGTCGTCGCGGACTATGTCGCCCAGAAGAGCCCGCTCAGCCCGACCATCGTCGGGCGCAGTGCCTGCACCACCTCCGGCAGCCCCGCCTGTCCGGTGGTCGTCCCGTGACCCTCGCAGCACGGGACTGAGACAGGCGTGACGGGAGCGCTGCGCACCCTGGGCGCGATCGCCGTGGCACTGGCCGCGGCGATCGCGCTCACCACCTCCGCGCACGCCCATGGGGGCGAAGACGGTCTGGTGGTCGAGCCGGCAGCCACGTCCCAAGGTGGTGCGGTCTCGGTGCGGGGCGACCTTCCGACCACGAGCAGCATCGTGCTCGTCCTCGAGTCGTCTGCCGGCAAGGGGGTGACCCTGGCCCGGGTCGAGGACCCTCCGCAGGGGCACTTCGACACCGTCGTCACGATCCCGCCCACGGTCGCACCCGGCACCTGGCACCTCCAGGCACGAGTCGGTGCCACCGTCCTCGCTGAGCGTGAGCTCGTGGTGTCCGAGGCCGCTCCGCCCGGCGGCGACGACGACCGCGCGGAGCCCGTCGTGGTCCCGACAGTCGCTGCGGACGCTGCCCTCAGCGCGATCCGTCCCGATGCCGCGCCGCCGCCCGCAACTCCGGCCGAGCCGTCCCCGCAGTCCGCACCAGCCATCTGGTGGCCGTATGCCGTCATCGTCGTTGCGCTGCTCGGCGCGGTCGCCTGGGTTCGTCGGCGACGCGGTGCGCCGCACGCCTAGCCGGTGCCCGAAGGCGCTGTTCTGGTCGAACGCCCTGCAGGCGAGCCGCAGGTGAGGGTCAGCAGCCGGTGATCCGGTAGAGGGTGTAGTCGCCGACGGTCTTGACCTTCTCGAGCCCTTCGACCGTGTCGAGGTCGGTCAGACCGGAGGTGCGTTCGGGCCGGTCGAGCCAGTACGTGTGCGGGGAGTCGATGGCCCAGCGCACGTTGTGCCGGGCCAGCGCCGCGCAGACGTCCGGCCGGTTGACGAGGTCGTTGAAGCCGGTGCCGATGACGATCTCGTCGCCCGTCGTCGGGATCGGGATCGACCGGTAGAGCGTGTCGGTGCCGAAGAGGGCGAACATCAAAGGAGTGCCGTTCTCGGGCCGGCCGACGACCCCCTCACCGGGCGGGATGAGGCGGGCGATCTCGCGCAACGAGTCCTGCGCCTCGAAGGAGAGGATCACCTTGTGCGGCGCGTCCGGTCGGAAGAAGCTCGACAGGAAGTCGCTGCGGGTGGGGGCGTCGAGCACGACCGTCGACAGGGGGAGCACTGAGAGCGCCAGCGCTGCGGCAACCATCGGACGGGTGCGCAACGGGGGCAGCTTCGACAGCAGCGCCCTCAGGGCGGGAGCGGCTGCCGCCACGAGCACGACACCGGGAACCGCTGCGAGAGAGGCGAGCCGGACCTTGTCGTTGTACCAGTAGCCCGTGATGAGGGCGGTCCAGGACGCTGTGGACGAGGCGGCCATGACGTAGAGGACGACGCAGGCGAGCCACATCGCGACGACGGGCAGCGCAGCCCGTGCCCGCATGACGACCCAGCCGATGCCGAGCACGATGAGGGCGAGCAGGCCCCAGAGAACGTGGGGGATCTGCAGACGCCCGCCGACGACCTCGACGAGGGCGGTCCAGGTCGTGACCCGGTCGTTCCACTGGTACGACTGCGTCGAGGCGAGGCGCGCCGACACGACCGGCGCGATGAGCAGGCCGACCGCCACGGCCGCCGTGAGGATCGCGAGGTCTCGCGCAACCGCCCACCAGCCCAGGTGTCCCAGCAGCCCCGCGCGCATCCGCGCCGAGCCGAACCACACGAGCGCGAAGACGACGAGGGCCACGAGCGCGTTGGGCTGGATGAGGGCGAGCCCGGGCAGCGCGGCGGCGAAGCCGAGCCACTGCCCGACCCGACGGGAGCGCGCCGCCTGCAGCATGAGGGCCAGGGCGCCGGGCGTCAGGGCGGTGGCCATGAGGTTGGGCCAGAGGACCCCCCAGCCGAGGAGGATCGTCGGGAACGACACGAAGGCCGCGGAGGCGAGCCCGCCGGCATACGTCACGAGTCGTGAGCTGCCGAGCGCATGCCGCACGAGGGCCACGCACCCGACCGGCCACACGACGGCAGCGAGCACGACGGTCGCGACGTTGGTGCCCGGCAGCACGTCGGCGACGCCCGGCAGCAGGCTCGTCGCCACCCAGGCGTGGAAGCCGTTGGGGTAGAAGGTCGGGTTGGCGATCGAGAAGTTGCCCGTGTCGAGGAAGAGCGCGATCCGGTTGAGGTGGTAGACGGCGTCGGGGCTGTCGACGAGCTCGTCGGGGCGCCCGATCGCGGGGAGGATCGTCACGAGCGCGATGAGCACGCCGATGGCGATCGCCCCGACGACGTCGGGCCGGGGTCGGCCGAGCAGACGGCGGCTGGGCGAGACGGTGGGCGCGCGGGTGCCTGCCCACCGAAGGGGGAGTCGGCCGACGAGGAGGCCGACACCCCACGCCGCTGCGAAGGCGAGAAGCGTGACGACGGCCAGCGTGGCGAGCCCCCAGGCGATGCCGACCCGCTGGGCGACGGTCGCGGCGGCGGCGATGAGCCCCACCGACACCGCCGGCGACACCGCGAGGGCCTCGAGCCCACGCGACCCGAGAGCGCGCACGACGAGCCAGCCGGGCAGGAAGAGCACCACGGTGAGGACGACGAACGCCGGGATCGTCTCCACCCATTGCGTCATGCCGGTCATTCTGGTGGGTCGGCTCGATTTCTCCACAACCCGCTGCAGGTCGTAGGATGGCGGACGGTCACGTGTGCTCGTCGCACGGATCGAAATTCGCGCGTCTCCGACCGGGTCGACACCCGGGTCGCACCACGGCAGTCCCGCACCTCCACCGAGGGCGGGCGGGGTGCGTCGAGGCGCCAGGAGCGGCGTATGCCGTCGGGCCCGTCCGTCACGGACGGTCCCGCCGCGCGCACGCAGACAACTGACAACCCACGACACCAGGAGGACACGGCATGGCCGTCGTCACCATGCGCCAGCTCCTCGAGAGCGGCGTCCACTTCGGGCACCAGACCCGTCGCTGGAACCCCAAGATGAAGCGCTTCATCATGACCGAGCGCAACGGCATCTACATCATCGACCTCCAGCAGTCGCTGACGTACATCAACAACGCCTACGAGTTCGTCAAGGAGACCGTCGCCCACGGCGGCACCATCCTCTTCGTCGGCACGAAGAAGCAGGCCCAGGAGCCCATCGCCGAGCAGGCGACGCGCGTCGGCATGCCATACGTCAACCACCGCTGGCTCGGTGGCATGCTCACCAACTTCCAGACGATCTCCAAGCGCCTCACGCGCCTCAAGGAGCTCGAGGAGCTGAACTTCGACGACGTGGCCGGTTCCGGCTACACGAAGAAGGAGCTGCTCATCCTCAAGCGCGAGAAGGACAAGCTGGAGAAGACCCTCGGCGGCATCCGCACGATGGCCAAGGTCCCCTCGGCCGTCTGGATCGTCGACACGAAGAAGGAGCACCTCGCCGTCGACGAGGCGCGCAAGCTCGGCCTGCCCGTCATCGCGATCCTCGACACGAACTGCGACCCCGACGAGGTCGACTACAAGATCCCCGGCAACGACGACGCGATCCGCTCCGTCACGCTGCTGACGCGGGTCGTCGCCGACGCCGTCGCCGACGGTCTCATGCAGCGCTCGTCGGGCAAGTCGGGTGGCGACGCCCAGGCCGAGGAGCCGCTGGCCGAGTGGGAGCGCGAGCTCTACGCCGACGCCGCAGCCGCCACGACGCAGGCACCGGCCGGTGCCGCGGAGATCGATGCCGCCGAGGCCGCCGCCGAGGCGCCGGTCGAGACCCCCGTCGAGACGCCGGCCCCCGAGGTCGCCGCCGAGATCGCGGTCGATGCCCCGGCTGCCGAGGTCACCGAGGCTCCTGCCGCCGAGGCCGAGGTCGCCGAGCAGGCCTGAGCCCCTCGCGGCCAGCCCTTGTCGAGACATACACACACGGACGAAAAGAGCGATACAGAGCATGGCGAACTACACCGCCGCTGACATCAAGGCACTGCGCGAGCAGACCGGCGCCGGCATGATGGACGTCAAGAAGGCGCTCGACGAGGCCGACGGCGACCGCGCCAAGGCTGTCGAGATCCTGCGCGTCAAGGGCCTCAAGGGCGTCACGAAGCGTGAGGGCCGTTCGGCCTCCAACGGCCTCGTGGCGGCCAAGGCCGGCGACGGCGTCGGCACCATGGTCGAGGTCAACTGCGAGACGGACTTCGTCGCCAAGGGCGAGAAGTTCATCGCCCTCGCCGACCAGGTGCTGGCGCTGGCGGTTGCCGCCGAGGCCACCGACGCCGACTCGCTCCTCAAGAGCACGCTCGACGACGGCAAGACCGTCCAGGAGCTGCTCGACGAGGCCAACGCCACCATCGGCGAGAAGATCGAGGTGCGCCGCGTGGCCCGCCTCGAGGGCAACAAGGTCGTCTCCTACCTCCACAAGACGAGCCCCGACCTGCCCGCGCAGATCGGCGTCCTCGTCGCGCTCGAGGGTGACGAGGCCGTGGGCCGCGACGTCGCGATGCACATCGCCGCGTTCAGCCCCACGGTCCTCACCCGCGAGGAGGTCCCGGCCGAGACGGTCGAGAACGAGCGTCGCGTCGCCGAGGCCACGGCGAAGGAGGAGGGCAAGCCCGAGGCTGCCCTGCCCCGCATCGTCGAGGGTCGCGTCAACGGCTACTTCAAGGAGAACGTCCTGCTCGAGCAGCCGTTCGCCAAGGAGCCCAAGAAGACCGTCGCCAAGGTGCTCGAGGAGGGCGGCGCCACGGCGAAGTCCTTCGCGCGCTTCCGCGTCGGCCAGTGAGGACACCCCTCACGCACCTTTCGTAGCGCCAACCCGCGCATCACGACGACGTATGCCGGTCGCCCCCTCGGGGCGGCCGGCATCGTTGCGTCCCAAGCACATTGACCTGAGGAGGGCCGCATGGCCACCGACACGCGAATCGCCCCGGCGGACACCGACGGTCCGTTGACGGTCTCGATCACCCGACGGGTGCGTCCGCAGGACGAGCTGCTCATGCAGGCCTGGGTGCACGCGGGCACCTCGATGGCTGAGCGCTTCGACGGCTTCCTCGGCGCCGGTTGGGTCCGGTCGGGTGAGCAGGACTGGCACATGCTCTACCGCTTCGACTCGCGGGCGCACCTCGACGCCTGGGAGCGGTCGACGGAGCGGATGCGTTGGCTCCGCTCGGCGGCCGACCTCGTCGAGCACCGTCGCACCGAGTACCGCACGGGCATCGAGGGGTGGTTCGACGAGCCGGAGACGCGTTCCATCCCTGACGTGACGGAGTCGCCCACCGCGGCGGCGGTGCCCCCGCCGAGGTGGAAGCAGGCGACGGTCATCTGGCTCGCCTTCTTCCCGACGAGCCTCGCGCTCACCGTCCTGCTGGCACCCGTGAGCGCAGGCTGGCCGGTCGTGCTGCGCGTGCTCGTCTCGACGCTCGTCGCGACCCCGTGGATGACGTACGTCTTCCTGCCCTTCGTCACCCGACTATGCGGGCGCTGGCTCAGAGCCGCGGGCTGACCCTCGCGTGGGTCGCCGCCTCGAGAGCGCCCGCCCAGCGCAGCACGTGGGCGTCGGCCCCCCGCCGGCCGATGAGCGTGGCGCCGACCGGCATACCGCTCGACCGGAGGCCCAGGGGCACGGTCACGGCGGGGTGTCCGGCGCTGGCGTAGAAGGGGGAGTGGACGTTCGACAGGGACAGGAGCACGTCGGCGCCGACCCGCTCGAAGGCCTCGTCGAGCAGCTGTCGTGAGCGCTCGACGAGGGCCGCGGCGGCCGCGGCGTGTGCCTCGGCAGTGGTGCGGCGCACGGCGGCGAGGCTGACGAGGGTCTGCCCCCGGGGGATGCGGCGCTCGGGGTCGGCGAGGCCGAGACGCTGCAGCTCGGCCACGGATGCCGGTCCTCCCGCGGCGGCCACGGCAGCCATCGTCTCGTGCGAGAGCCCGCCGAGCACCACGGCCAGGAGCTCCTTCTCGACCGAGGACGTCGTCCTCGCGTCAGCCACCTCCACCTCGACGCAGGTCGCTCCGACCGCCTCCAGCGCGGCTGCGGCCCGGTCGAGCAGGGCGGCGTTGTCGGTCGTGTCCTCGAGGGCGCTGCGCTGGCGCACGACCTCGGCCCGGAGCACCCCGACCCGCGAGCCCGGCAGACCGCCCGGTTCGCCCGACTCGACGCGGACCGCCCCGCCGGTCATCGCCTCGAGCAGGTCGGCCGCGTCGGCCACGGTGCGGGCGACGGGCCCGGCGTCGTCCTGGGTGGAGACGAGCGGCACGATGCCCGTGCCGGGAACGAACCCGTGGGTGGGCTTCATGCCGACGACGCCGTTGAAGGACGCAGGCGCGAGGAGCGAGCCCGAGGTCTCGGTGCCGATGCCCACGACAGCAAGGCCGGCGGCGACGGCGACAGCCGTGCCGCTGCTCGAGCCGCCGGGTGAGAAGTCGGGGCCGTAGGGGTTGGCGGACTGACCCCCGACGGCGCTGACGCCGGGGGTGGTCGACACCGCGCCGGCGAGCTCGGAGAGGTTGTTCGTGCCGAGCAGGACCGCCCCCGCCTCGCGGACGGCAGCGACCACGGCAGCGTCGCCGTCGGCCACGTGCTCGGCGAGCGAGAACGTGCCCGCCGTCGTGTGCAGCGGACCCGCGGTCGCGATGTTGTCCTTCACCGTCAGGGGTATGCCGTCCAGCCGGCCTCGCGAGGCACCCGCGGCACGTCGTTCGTCCGACTCACGTGCCTCGTCGAGAGCATGTGGGTTGAGCTCGATGATGCTCCGGAGCCGGTCGTCGTGGGCCCGGACCCGGGCGAGGTGGTGCAGCAACAGGTCGCGTGCGGTGAGCGATCGGGAGTCGAGCGCCCTTGCGAGAGAGGCAATGTCGGCTCCGTCGACCAGGGCGCTGACCCGGTCGGCGTCCGTGCTGGAGAGGGCCGCCAGTGCGGCCTCGAAGGGAGCGAAGTCGAGAGGACGGAGCCGCTCGGGTGTCGTGACCCGTCGTGCCGCGCGCCTCGACGCAATGACGGAGCGGGCGGCGTCGAGGTATGCGGGCACGGTCGAACTGTAGTGCCCGGGTGAGCGTGTCGCAGGGTGCGGAGGCGCCCCCGGTGTCTGCACGGTCACACTCCCGCTGTCTCGTGGGTCACAGCGTTCACATACCCATGGGGGTACCGTCGGGAACATGACCACCACACAGAAGTCCTTGGTGGTGCTGGGCGCTGGAACGGCCGGAACCATGGTCGCGAACAAGCTCCGACACCGCCTGTCGAAGAGTGACTGGAAGATCACGGTCGTCGACAAGAACGACATCCATGACTACCAGCCCGGCTACCTGTTCATCCCCTTCGGCATGAACACTCCAGACCAGATCCGCAAGAGCAAGCACGCCTTCATCCACGACGGCATCGAGCTCGTCCTCGCTGACATCGACCGTGTCGACGCCGAGGCGAAGTCCGTCTCGCTCACGGACGGGCGGACGCTGACCTACGACTACCTCGTCATCGCCTCCGGCACCTCCCCGCGGCCGGACCAGACGCCCGGAATGCTCGGCGACGAGTGGCACAAGTCCGTGGGCGAGTTCTACACGTACGAGGGCTCGGTCGCGTTGCGTGACGCCCTCGACGCCTTCACCGGCGGGCGTCTCGTCGTGCACATCACCGAGCTCCCCTTCAAGTGCCCGGTCGCCCCGCTCGAGTTCACCTTCCTCGCCGACGACTACCTCAAAGGCCGTGGGTTGCGCGACCGGACCGAGATCGTCTTCGTCACGCCCCTCGACGGCGCCTTCACCAAGCCGGTGGCGAGCAAGGAGCTGGGCCACCTGCTCAAGGAGCGCGGCGTCACCGTCGAGACGGACTTCATGGTCGAGAACATCGACCAGGAGCGCAAGGTCCTCATCTCCTACGACGAGCGAGAGGTCGCCTACGACCAGCTCGTGACGATCCCGCTCAACATGGGCGCCGACTTCGTGGCCCGCTCGGGCCTCGGTGACGACCTCAACTACGTGCCTGTCGACAAGCACACGTCGCAGTCCACGCAGTACCCGGAGATCTTCGCCCTCGGCGACGCGAGCAACATCCCGACCTCCAAGGCCGGATCGGTCGCGCACTTCTCCGTCGAGGTCTTCGTCGAGAACTTCCTCGAGCTCGTGGCCGGCAAGCCCATGACGCACTCGTTCGACGGGCACGCCAACTGCTTCGTCGAGTCGGGCCAGGGCAAGGCCCTGCTCCTCGACTTCAACTACGACACCGAGCCGCTCACCGGCACGTTCCCCATCGCGAAGATCGGCCCGATGACCCTGCTCAAGGAGTCGCGCGCCAACCACGTCGGCAAGCTCGCCTTCCGGCACGTCTACTGGAACGTGCTCCTGCCCGGCCGACCGATCGGCCTCCCCGCCCAGATGTCCATGACCGGCAAGATCCCGGCCGACGCCACAGTCTGAAAGGACCGAATTCCCATGCCCAGCACGACCATTGCCGGCCGCCAGATCAACGTCAACGACGAGGGCTTCCTCGTTGACCCGGACGACTGGACCGAGGAGCTCGGCGCCGAG
Source organism: Humibacillus xanthopallidus (assembly GCF_006716675.1). Classification (GTDB taxonomy): domain Bacteria; phylum Actinomycetota; class Actinomycetes; order Actinomycetales; family Dermatophilaceae; genus Humibacillus; species Humibacillus xanthopallidus_B. Next base: position 1,122,903 of record NZ_VFPM01000002.1, read on the forward strand.
TTCGCCCGCCTCATCGGTGTCGAGATGACCGAGGACCACTGGAAGCTCGTCAACTACCTCCGCCAGGACTACAGGGCCCAGGGCGAGACCCCTACCCTCCGTCGCGTCAGCACCCAGACGGGGATGCCGGTCAAGCAGCTCTTCACCCTGTTCCCCGGCAAGCCGGCCAAGAAGATGGCCTACGTCGCCGGTGTGCCCAAGCCGAAGGGCTGCGTCTGAGCCAGCGCGCTCGCACCGACCAGCCTCTCCCACCACACCGAAAGACCTGAGGAGCACGACATGACCACCATCGACCACGACGTCCAGACCGAGACGCCGTTCGTCCCGTCCTTCGACACCCCGTCGGAGGAGGGCCGCAAGCTCGCCATCATCTGCAGCAAGGGCACCCTCGACATGGCCTACCCGGGCCTCATCCTCGGCAACGCCGCGCTCGGCGAGGGCATCGAGACCCACCTGTTCTTCACCTTCTGGGGCTTCGACATGATCAACAAGAAGACCCAGAGCAGCCTCAAGGCCACGTTGCTCGGCAACACCGCGATGCACATGCCCCAGGGCCTGGGCGGCATTCCGGGAATGACCCACCTCGCCACGTCTCAGCTCAAGAAGGCCATCGCCGAGCTCGACATTCCCGAGGTGCCCGACTTCCTCGACCAGATCGTCGCGTCAGGTGGTCACCTGTGGGCGTGTCGACTGTCTGCGGACATGAACCATCTGACGGAGGCGGACCTGCGTGACGATGTCGAAGGCATCATCTCGGCGTCCGACTTCATCGAGATGACCGCAGGCGCCCAGCTGCTCTTCATCTGAGGCAGCCGGGGTCTGGACGGCCCGGAGCGGTGCACCCGCCCCGGGCCGCTTCGCGTCTTCACAGGATCTCCACACGTCGCACGCGCCCGCTGCCGCAGCCCGCTCCTAGGCTCGAGGACATGAGCCAGGGGACCAGCGCTGCACCGCCGAGGCACGACACGCAGGCGATGCTGCTCGTCGTCGAGGACGACGCGACGATCAACCAAGCCCTCACCGATCGCCTTCTCGCAGAGGGGTTTCGAGTCGTCCAGGCGTTTGACGGGCCGGGCGCCGTGCAGGCACACGAACATCACGCGCCTGACCTCGTCGTCCTCGACCTCATGCTGCCCGGCTTCGACGGGCTCGAGGTGTGCCGGCGCATCCAGGCAGAGCGGCCCGTGCCGGTGCTGATGCTCACCGCCCGAGCCGACGAGACCGACCTGCTCGTCGGCCTCGGGGTCGGCGCAGACGACTACCTCACCAAGCCCTTTCGCATGCGCGAGGTCGTGGCCCGCATCCGGGCGCTGCTGCGCCGGGTCGACCGCGCCCGCGACCTCGCGGGCACCCAGACCAGCCAGCTCGCGGTCGGCGACGTCGTCGTCGACCGGGCCTCCCGCCGCGTCGTCGTCGCGGGCACCGAGGTGCACCTGACCCCTCTGGAGTTCGACCTGCTCATCGCGCTCGCTGCGGAGCCCGGGACCGTGCGCGGTCGCGACGACCTCATGCAGGAGGTGTGGGGCTGGGCCGATGCCCGCGGCACCCGCACCCTCGACAGCCACGTGAAGGCACTGCGGTCCAAGATCGGTGCCGAGCGGGTGCGCACCGTGCACGGCGTCGGGTACGCCCTCGAAGGGTCGCCGCGACCGGGTGCCCGGTGAACGCCGACCGCCCGCTCGACGGCATCCGGTCGATCAAGGTCAAGCTCGGCCTGCTCGTCGCCGTGAGCATCGTCGTGGCTGCCGTCGTGGCGCAGATCGGCGACCGCGCAGGCGTGCCGACCTGGCTCACGCTGCCGGTGACGATCGTCGCCGCGCTGGGGGTCACCCAGTGGCTCGCCCGGGGCATGACCTCGCCCCTGCGCGAGATGACGTCGGCGGCGTCACGGATGGCGACGGGCGACTACTCCCAGCGCGTGTCGGCGACATCGGCCGACGAGGTCGGCGCGCTCGCGGCCGCCTTCAACACGATGGCAGCCGACCTCGCCGATGCCGACCGGCAACGCCGCCAGCTCGTCGCCACCGTCTCGCACGAGCTGCGGACCCCCCTCACGGCGCAGCAGGCGTTGCTCGAGAACCTCGTCGACGGTGTCGTGCGCCCCGACGACGCGGTGCTGCGCACCGCCCTCGCCCAGGCCGAGCGACTCGGGGCCCTCGTGGGCGACCTGCTCGACCTCAGCCGGGTCGACGGTGGCCGGGTCCCGCTCACGCTCGCCCGCGTGGACGTGCGTGAGCTCGTCGAGCAGGCCGTCGCCGAGGCCGCGGTGTCGCGTCGCGGCACCGTCCACGTCGTCGACGTCCCGAGCGGCCTCCGCGTCGTCGCCGACGACGCGCGCCTGCACCAGGTGCTCGCCAACCTCCTCGACAACGCCGACCGGCACAGCCCTGCCGGTGGCACCGTCACCGTGAGTGCCGGCCGCGAGGGCTCGGAGCGCTGGTGGCTGCTCGTCCGCGACGAGGGCCCGGGCGTGCCGGCGGAGTCGGCGGAGCGCATCTTCGACCGCTTCGGCTCCGGCGACGACGCCGGTGGCGGCACGGGCATCGGCCTCGCGATCGCGAGCTGGGTGTGCGAGCTGCACGGCGGGTCCATCTCGGTGCTCGAGACCCCGCCGGGGGAGCGTGGCGCTCGCATCCGTGCCGTCCTGCCGCTCGAGCCACGACCGGCCCCCACGCCCGCAACCCCAGCGCCCCAGAAGACCACCGAACCGCCCCACCTCGAGGAGCCTCCCGTGCCACAGCCCGTCCCTGCTGCAGCCGGTGCGTCACCGGCCACCCCCGGCGCTCCCGGCGCCCCGACGAGGTCCACGGACTCCGTCCCGGTCGGCGACCGCGAGCCGCTCATCGACTCCGTGTTCGGTGACCTGTGGCCCGAGGCTGGGCTCGCCCCGCAGGTCCGGCTGCTCCTCGTGTGCGTGGGGGTCGGCGTGCTCTCGGCGATCCTGCTGCCCTACCGGAACATGGGTCTCGCGCTCCTCGTCGTGCTGCTGACCGGCGGCGCCGTGCTGTGGCGCACGTCCGGGCGCCGGACGTCTCGGTGGTCCCTCGTCACCGCGGTGGTCTGCATCGGGCTCGCCTCGCTGGCGGTGCTCCGTGCCGCCGACTGGCTCATGGTGCTCGCCGTCCTGCTCGGGATCGTCCTCACCGCGACGGCCCTGACCGGCGCCACCGGCCTGCCCTCCGTGGTCGCGGGGGCCGCGGCGTGGCCGCTGGCGGCGCTGCGCGGCCTGCCGCTCCTCGGTCGGACCATCGGTGCGACGAGCCGCGTCGCCATCGTCTGGCCCATCGTGCGCACCGCCGCGATCTCGCTCGTCGCGCTCGTCGTCTTCGGGGGCCTCTTTGCGTCGGGCGATGCGGTCTTCGGCTCGTGGGCCGGTGCCCTCGTTCCTCAGCTCGCCTGGGACAGCCTGATCTTCCGCTTCTTCGTCGGCTTCGTCATGGGCGGCGCGCTTCTCGCCGCTGCCTACGTCGCCCTCAACCCGCCCAAGGTGCAGCGGATCGTCGCCCCGGTGGCCCGCCCCGTCGCCCGGGTGTGGGAGTGGGTCGTGCCGTTCGGCCTCGTCGTCGCACTCTTCGTCGCCTTCGTCGTGGCACAGGCGGCGGCGATGTTCGGCGGCCACGACTACGTCCGGCGGACGACCGGGCTGACCTACGCGGACTACGTCCACCAGGGCTTCGGCCAGCTCACCGTCGCCACGGTGCTCACCCTCGCGACCATCGCGCTCACCGTGCGCAAGGCGCCCCAAGAGACGCCTCGGGAGAGACTCGTGCTCCGGGTCCTCGTCGGCTCGCTGTGCGCCCTGACGCTCGTCGTCGTCGCGTCCGCGCTGCACCGCATGGACCTCTACCAGCAGGCGTACGGCTTCACCGTGCTGCGCGTGCTCGTCGACGCCTTCGAGCTGTGGCTCGGCCTGCTCGTCGTCCTCGTGCTCGTCGCGGGCATCCGGCTCCGCGGCTGGTGGCTGCCGCGAGCAGCGCTCCTGTCGGCGGCGGCCTTCGTCCTCGTGGGCGGGGTGCTCAACCCGGAGGCCTGGGTGGCTCAGCACAACATCGACCGGTATGCCGCCACGGGCAAGCTCGACATCGCCTACCTGTCCACGCTCGGTCCTGACGCCGCCCCGACCATCGTCGCCGGCCTGCCCCGTGACCTTGCGATCTGCGCGGTGGCGCTCGACCCGGCGTCCGGCGACGACGTCCTCGCGTGGAACCTCGGCCGGTCGCGGGCCTCGGCCCTCGGCCTGGCCCCGGCCTCGGATGCCGAGCTGAACCGGTGCACCACCCTGGAGGACGCGGCACCGCGCTGAGGCAGGATGGGTCGGTGCGCCGTGACATCGCCGATCTCTTCGAGCTCGACCCGCGCCTGACCCACCTCAACCACGGCGCGTTCGGGGCGGTGCCCCGCGCGGTACGCGAGGCTCAGGACCGCGCCCGTTCCGCGGTCGAGCGAGCGCCGATGCGGGCCTTTCGTGACGAGCTGCCTGCCGCCCTCGAGGCGGCGCGTGCGGCGGCCGCCGCCTTCGTCGGGGTGCCGGCCGACACGGCTGCCCTCGTGCGCAACGTCAGCGAGGGCGTTGCCGTCGTGCTCTCCTCGCTCGAAGTGGGCCCGGGCGACGAGGTCGTCGTCAGCTCGCACGGCTACCCGACAGCGGCGTACGCCGTCCAGTCCCGGGGTGCGACGGCGACCACGGCGACCTTCGGGCTCGGCGACGACCCCCACGACGTCGTCGACGCCGTCGCGCGAGCGGTGACCGACCGCACCCGGCTCGTCATCATCGACCACATCACCTCGCCGACGGCCCTCGTGCTCCCGGTGGCCGAGGTGGCCGCCGCCGTCACACCCGTGCCCGTGCTCGTCGACGCCGCGCACGTCCCCGGCGCGCTGCCGGGGCTCGTCGTGGAGGCGCTCGGGGTCGACTTCTGGGTCGGCAACCTCCACAAGTGGAGCTACACGCCGCGCTCGGCGGCCGTGCTGTGGGTCGCGCCGCACCACCGCGACCGGGTCCGACCGCTCGTCACCTCGTGGAGCCACGGCCTCCCCTTCCCCGCCAGCTTCGACCTGCAAGGCACGGTCGACCACTCCGCCTGGCTCGCCGTCCCCGACGGCCTCGCGGCGTGGCACGCGCTCGGCGGGTGGCAGCAGGTCGAGCGCAACGCCGAGCTCCTGCGGCGGGGAGCCGAGCACGTGCGCACGGCCCTCGGCACGCCGAGCCCGCGCGCCGGCATACCGACGGCACCGTGCCTCGAGGTCGTCGCGCTCCCGCCCGGGGTCGCCGAGACGCCGGAGGGCGCCGCGTCGCTGTGGCAGCGGCTGTATGCCGCGGGCTTCGTCGTGCCGCCCGTGTCCTTCGCGGGGCGCGGGCTGCTGCGGCTCGCGGCCGCCCCGTACAACGACGAGGACGACTACGAGCGCCTCGCCGACGGGCTCCCCGCGCTCCTGGGGGCCGGCTCGAGCGCCCCCTGAGGCTGCTCTGACGGGCCCCACCTGCGGCGTCGGCGCGGGTGGGGCCTCGATGCGGCCGTGGCGGGCCGCATGTGGAAAGATCGACCGACCGCCGGAACTGTCCCACGAGGAGGCCCCGCGCCATGACCGACGCCCACTCCACCCACTTCCACCGGGTGCTTCTCAAGCTCTCCGGCGAGGTCTTCGGCGGTGGCCGCATCGGCCTCGACCCGGCCGTCGTCGCCGGAATCGCCACCCAGATCGCCGACGCCGTGCGCGGCGGCGTCGAGGTGGCCGTCGTCATCGGCGGTGGCAACTTCTTCCGCGGCGCCGAGCTTCAGCAGCGCGGCATGGACCGCACGCGCGCCGACTACATGGGCATGCTCGGCACGGTGATGAACTGTCTCGCGCTCCAGGACTTCCTCGAGAAGGAGGGCATCGAGACCCGCGTGCAGTCGGCCATCGGCATGCAGCAGGTCGCCGAGCCCTACATCCCGCGGCGGGCCATCCGCCACCTCGAGAAGGGCCGCGTCGTCATCTTCGGAGCCGGTGCGGGCATGCCGTTCTTCTCGACCGACACCGTGAGCGCCCAGCGCGCCCTCGAGATCAAGTGCGACGCCGTGCTCATCGCCAAGAACGGCGTCGACGGCGTCTACGACTCCGACCCCCGCACCAACCCCGACGCGAAGAAGCTCGACACCGTCACCTTCAACGACGCGATCGTCGAGGGGCTCAAGGTCGTCGACGCCGCCGCCTTCAGCCTCTGCATGGAGAACAAGCTGCCGATGGTCGTCTTCGGGATGGAAGGCGCGGGAAACATCACGCGGGCGCTGCTCGGTGAGAGGATCGGCACGCTGGTCACCAACGCCTGACCACGCCTGGCCCGCCCGACCAGCACCTGACCAGCACCTGACCAGCACCTGACGAGCACCTGCACGACGTGACAGCACCCACTGGCACCACCGAGGACGAGGAAGCGCACGCACCATGATCGAAGAGACCCTGTTCGAGGCCGAGGAGAAGATGGACAAGGCCGTCGAGGTCCTCAAGGAGGACTTCGCGGGCATCCGCACCGGCCGCGCCAACCCGGGCCTGTTCAACAAGCTGATGGTCGAGTACTACGGTGCGCCGACGGCGCTGCAGCAGCTCGCGTCGTTCCAGAACCCCGAGCCGCGCACCATCCTCGTCATCCCCTTCGACAAGTCGGCGATGCACGAGATCGAGCGCGCCATCCGCAACTCCGACCTCGGCGTCAACCCGAGCAGCGACGGCAACCAGATCCGGTGCGTCATGCCCGAGCTGACCGAGGAGCGCAGGCGCGAGTACATCAAGCTCGCACACCACAAGGCCGAGGAGGCGCGCGTCTCCGTGCGCAACATCCGGCGCAAGGCCAAGACCGACCTCGACAAGCTCGTCAAGGACGGCGAGGTCGGCGAGGACGACGGCTCGCGCGCCGAGAAGGAGCTCGACGGCCTGACGAAGAAGCACACCGACCTCGTCGACGGTCTCGTCAAGGCCAAGGAGACCGAGCTGCTCGAGGTGTGACCCCCTCGGCTCTCGACCCACGATGACGACCGATCCACCACCGGACCCCGTGGAGCCAGTCCCCACGGCGGCCCACGAGGGTGAAGGCCTGCTCGATCCCGTGCCCTACGACCCCGCCCTCGACGACATCGCCGGCCTGCCGCCCGAGCAGGTGCTCGCCAAGAAGCCCAGCCGGGCCGGCCGCGACCTGCCGACGGCGATCGGGGTCGGCGTCGGCCTGGGCGCGCTCATCATCGCGACCCTGCTCATCCGCAAGGAGTCGTTCGCCGTCGTCGTCGCGCTCGCGGTGATGGTCGCCATCTGGGAGCTACGAGCGGCTCTGCGTCACGCCGACGTCCGGGCCCCCTTCGTGCCGGCGCTCGTCGGCTCCTCCGTCATGATGTGGGCGGCCTACGTGCACGGCCCGGCCGCCCTGACCGTCGCGTGGGCGCTGACCTGCGCCGCCATCGTGCTGTGGCGCACGACGGGTCGCCTCGCCGGTGCCGGCCGTGACGTGCTCGGCGGCATCTTCATCGCGACCTACCCGACCTTCCTCGTCGGCTTCGCCATGCTCCTGCTGTCGGCGGAGGACGGCGTCGCGCGGATGTTCGTCTTCCTCGTCACCGCCGTCTGCAGCGACATCGGGGGGTATGCCGCGGGCGTCCTCTTCGGCAAGCATCCGATGGCTCCGACGATCAGCCCCAAGAAGTCGTGGGAGGGCTTTGCCGGCTCGGTGCTGCTGTGCGTGGTCAGCGGCTCCCTGACCGTCCACTTCTTCCTCGGGCACGCCTGGGTCATCGGCGTGGCGATGGGCGTCGGCGTGGCCATCGCCGCGACCGTCGGCGACCTCATGGAGTCGCTCATCAAGCGCGACCTCGGCATCAAGGACATGTCCCACATCCTTCCCGGCCACGGCGGCATCATGGACCGCCTCGACTCGCTCGTCGTCGTCGCGCCGATCGTCTGGGCCGTGCTGACGCTTCTCGCCGTGCAGCCGGCCTGATCCCATGGCCCCGGACCGAGACGCCACCGTCGTGCCACCCTTCGACCAGACCGGCCGCGTCGTGCTCGTGACCGGAGCTGGCGGGCCGACCGGCATCGGCTTCGTGACCGCTGCGCTGCTCGGGCGGCTCGGAGCGACGGTCGCGTTGGCCGCGACGACGGCCCGCGTCGACGACCGGGTCCGCGAGCTCGAGGCCATGGGGGTGACTGCGTCCGGGCACGTCGGAGACCTCACCGACCCCGACGTGGCGGCACGGGTCGTCGAGGAGTGCGTGGCGCGGCACGGCGGGCTCGACGCCGTCGTCAACAACGCCGGCATGGTGAGCGCCACCGAGCCCGACACCCTCGGCGGGGGGATCGACGAGACCGACCCCGACCGGTGGCGCCGGTCGATCTCGCGCAACCTCGACACCGCCTACTTCGTCACCCGTGCCGCGATGGCGCACCTGCGGGCGTCGGGCCGGGGTCGCGTCGTCTTCGTCAGCAGCGTCACCGGCGCCGCGATGGGCATGCGCCGCGAGGTGGGGTATGCCGCGTCGAAGGCCGCGCTCGTCGGCCTCGCGCGCGGGCTGGCGGTCGACGAGGGCCGCCACGGCGTGACCGCCAACGTCGTCGGGCCCGGCTGGATCGCCACCGGGTCGCAGACCGACGACGAGGCGCTCGAAGGGCTCGTGACACCGCTCGGCCGGTCCGGCACGCCGGAGGAGGTGGCGGCGGCGATCGCCTTCCTCGTGAGTGCGGAGGCGGCATACGTCACCGGTCAGGTGCTGCTCGTCGACGGGGGCAACACCGTGGCGGAGCAGCGGGCCCTCGACGCCTGAGACAATGGGGGCACCATGACCGAGTCCCCTGACCCCACCGTCCCCGCTCCCGAGGCCACGTCACAGCCGACCTCCGACGCGCCCACCGCGCCGGTCGCCCCCGTCGTGCTGCCCGAGCCGACGACCACGCGTCCCGTGCCGGGGCAGCTGACCTTCCAGGCCCCGCGCCGGGGCAAGCCGCCGCGGCACCTGGCCGACTTCACCCCGACGGAGCGCAAGCAGGCCGTGGAGTCGCTGGGGCACAAGGGCTTTCGCGCCAAGCAGCTCTCGACGCACTACTTCGAGCGGCTCGAGGACGACCCTGAGCAGATGACCGACCTGCCCAAGGCCGTGCGGTCCGAGCTCGTCGCCGACCTGCTGCCGACGCTGCTGACACCGATCGTGCAGCGGGTGGCCGACGACGGGCAGACCCTGAAGTACGCGTGGCGTCTGCACGACGGCGCCATCGTCGAGTCGGTCCTCATGCGCTATCCCAAGCGCGTGACGATCTGCATCTCCAGCCAGGCGGGGTGCGGCATGAACTGCCCCTTCTGCGCCACGGGCCAAGCCGGTCTGACGCGCAACCTCTCGGCGGGCGAGATCGTCGAGCAGGTCGTGTGGGCGGCCCGGGCGCTGCGCCGCGGTGAGCTCGCCGGCGGCGGCGACGAGGACCGTGAGGCCCCGCTGCGGGTCAGCAACGTCGTCTTCATGGGCATGGGCGAGGCGCTCGCCAACTACAAGGCGTCGATCGGGGCGATCCGCCGGCTCACCGACCCGGCACCCGACGGCCTCGGCATCTCCGCCCGCGGCGTCACGATGTCGACGGTCGGCCTCGTGCCCGGCATCGACAAGCTGACGGCCGAGGGCATCCCGGTGACGCTCGCCCTCTCACTGCACGCCCCCGACGACGAGCTGCGCAACGAGCTCGTGCCGATCAACACACGGTGGTCGGTCGACGAGGCCCTCGATGCCGCCTACCGCTACTACGAGGCGACCGGCCGGCGCGTTTCGATCGAGTACGCCCTCATCCGCGACATCAACGACCACGGCTGGCGTGCCGACCTGCTCGGCGAGAAGCTCGCGGCGCGGGGGAGCGGGTGGGTGCATGTCAACCCGATCCCGCTCAACCCGACTCCCGGCTCGAAATGGACTGCGTCGCGACCCGGCGTCGAGCAGAACTTCGTCGAGCGGCTGCGGGCACACGGCATACCGACGACGATCCGCGACACCCGCGGCCAGGACATCGACGGGGCCTGCGGGCAGCTCGCCGCCTCGACCGCCTGACGCATCGTGCGGGGCTGCGTGAAGCGCGTCACCCGCGCTCTGATGCCCGACGTCGGGAGGTGTCCGGGCGTAGGCTGAACGGGTCCTGACCACCCGGGCCCCAGTGGTGTCGCCACCGGCGGACGGCGCGGCGGACGGCCCCTCAGGAGGTAGCCGCGTGAACCAGCTCAGCCTCGGCGTCATGTCCCGGTCGCTCAAGGAGAACGAGAGTCGGCTCGCCCTGCACCCCCACCACCTGAGCCGCATCCCCGAGGAGCTGCGCGGCAGCATCTACCTCGAGCGGGGCTACGGTGAGCGCTTCGGCGTCACGGACGGCCAGCTGTCCGAGTGGGTCGCCGGCTTCCGCACGCGGGAGCAGCTCGTCGAGGAGTGCGACGTCATCCTCCAGCCGAAGCCGCTGCTCAGCGACATTGCCGCGCTGCGCGTCGGTCAGGTGCTCTGGGGCTGGCCGCACTGCGTGCAGGACAGCGAGCTCACGCAGCTGGCGATCGACCGTCAGCTCACCCTCATCGCCTTCGAGGCGATGAACCACTGGAACGCGGACGGGTCGTTCAGCCTGCACGTCTTCCACAAGAACAACGAGCTGGCCGGCTACTGCTCGGTGCTCCATGCGATGCAGATCGCGGGGATCACCGGTGACTACGGGCCGCACCGACGGGCCGTCGTCATCGGCTTCGGCGCCACCGCCCGCGGGGCCGTGACGGCCCTCAACGCGCTCGGCGTGATGGAGGTCGACGTCCTCACCCACCGACAGACTGCGGCGGTCGCCTCGCCCATCCACTCGGCGCACATGGTCCACTTCGACACCGACGACACCCGGGCGAGGGTGAGCCACGCCGTCACCGAGGACGGCAGGGTGCCGCTCGGGGAGTTCCTCGCCGACCACGACATCATCGTCAACTGCGTGCTCCAGGACACCGACGCACCACTGATGTTCATGACGGACGAGGACCTGAAGCACGCTGCACCCGGCACTCTCATCATCGACGTGTCGTGCGACGAGGGAATGGGGTTCACGTGGGCCAAGCCCACGACCTTCTCCGAGCCCACCTTCATCGTCGGCGACAACGTGCTCTACTACGGCGTCGACCACAGCCCCTCCTACCTGTGGAACGCCGCGACGTGGGAGATCAGCGAGGGGCTGCTGCCCTTCCTGCCGACGGTCATGGGTGGCCCCGAGGCCTGGGACGCCCACCCGACCGTCCGCCGGGCCATCGAGATCCGCGACGGGGTCATCCAGAACCCCGCCATCCTCAGCTTCCAGGGCCGCTCGCCGAGGCATCCCCACTTCCCGCTCGCGACCTGACCCCGGTGGTTGGGGGTCAGGCCGGCTCGGCGCGATAGGTGCGTCGGTAGGCGAGCGGGGAGAGGCCGACCGCCGCCGCGAGATGCTGTCGGAGCGAGGCCGTCGTGCCGAACCCGGCATCGGCGGCGACGCGGTCGACGGGCAGATCCGTGGTCTCGAGGAGCTGTCGGGCTCGCTCGACCCGGGCGCGCAGGAGCCAGCTGCCGGCGGTCTCGCCGGTCTCCTCACGGAAGCGCCGGGTGAAGGTGCGCACGCTCATGCCGGCGTGACGAGCCATGTCGGACAAGGCGATCGGCTCGCCGAGGTGCTCGAGCACCCAGGTGCGGGTCGGACCCGTGCCGGCCTCGGTGCCGGTGGGGACCGGCCGCTCGATGAACTGGGCCTGACCGCCGGCTCGCCACGGGGCGACGACCGCCCCGCGGGCCACCCGGTTGGCGGCGTCCGACCCGAGGTCGGCCCGCAGGACGTGAAGCAGCAGGTCGATGCCTGCGGCGTTGCCGGCGGAGGTCAGCACGTCGCCGTGGTCGACATAGAGCACGTCGGGGTCGAGGCGCACGTGCGGGAAGTGCCGGCGGAAGAGGTCGGCATAGACCCAGTGCGTCGTCGCCTCGCGGCCGTCGAGCTTGCCGAGCCCGGCGAGGACGAAGGCGCCCGTGCAGATCGAGAGCCAGCGCACCCCCGGTCGAGCCGTCGCCGCGAGGTCGACCAGCGCCTGGGGGAGCCGGCCATGGGTGACGATCTCGGTGTCGGTGATGCCCGGCACGACGATGGTGTCGGCCTCGGAGATCACCGTGCTCGGGTGGGTCGGGAGGGCGGCATACCCCGCCGACGTGCGCACCGGGCCGTCGTCGAGCGTGCTCATCGTGACCTCGTAGGGCGCGGGAGCGCCGGTGGGCGTGCCCGGCCAGCCCGGGTCGAGGGCGCTGGCGCTGAAGAAGCGGTGCGGCAGGCCCAGCTCGAAGGCGACGACGCCGTCGAGCGCGAGCACCGCGACCCGATGTGGCGTGTGGGGTCGTCGCCGGCGGGCGGGTCGAGCTCGGTCGAGGTGTGCACCCATGGCCTGATCTTTGCACATCGTGTCTTTCAGGCCACTCGTCCGAGACGGCCGGATGGAGCAGAGTGCTCCCGTGAGCCCTCTCGACCCAGTCGTCACCACTGAGGCGACCCTGCCTGCCACGGCGCGCACGTCCTCCTCGCCCGTGCCGCCCGCACCCCCGCGCCGGCGGATCCACCCCGCGTGGTGGGTCGCCGTCGTCACGTTCCTGACGATCATCGGCGCCGCCGGCTTCCGCTCCACCCCGGGTGTGCTCATGACGCCGCTGCACGAGGAGTTCGGCTGGCCGATGGGCGTCATCGGCGGCGCCGTATCGGTCAACCTCGTCCTCTTCGGACTCGCGGCGCCCTTCTCGGCCGCCCTCATGGAGCGCCTCGGCATCCAGCGGGTCGTCGCGACCGCCCTCGTGCTCGTCAGCATCGGGTCGCTCCTGCCGATCTGGATGACTGCGTCGTGGCAGCTCGTGCTCTGCTGGGGGATCGTCGTCGGGCTCGGCACCGGCGCCATGGCGATGAGCCTCGTGGCGACCGTCACCGGGCGCTGGTTCGTCGCACGCCGCGGCCTCGTCACCGGCGTGCTCACCGCGGCCGGAGCCACCGGCCAGCTGATCTTCCTGCCCGTCCTGGCCTGGCTCGCCGAGCACCACGGCTGGCGCAGCGCAGCCATCGCGACCTCGGCCGCCGCGCTCGCGGTCGTGCCGCTCGTGCTGTGGAAGCTGCACGACCACCCGAGCGTCCTCGGCATCACGGCCTACGGCGCTCCCGAGGGCACGCCCGTCGGGCGACCGCCGCGGCCGACCGGCCACCCGGCGCGGCTGGCGCTCACGACGTTGCGTCACGCGTCGCGCACGAAGGTCTTCTGGCTGCTCGCGGGCAGCTTCGCGGTGTGCGGCGCCTCGACGAACGGCCTCGTCGGCACCCACTTCATCCCGGCCGCCCACGACCACGGCATGGCCACGACGACGGCGGCGGGGCTGCTCGCGCTCGTCGGCGTGTTCGACATCGTCGGCACGGTCTTCTCCGGGTGGCTCACCGACCGCGTCGACCCGCGCATCCTCCTCACGGCCTACTACACGCTGCGCGGGGGATCGCTCTTCCTGCTGCCCTCGCTCTTCAGCGACTCGATGCACGTCAACATGCTTGCGTTCATCCTCTTCTACGGCCTCGACTGGGTGGCCACCGTGCCTCCCACGATCGCCTTGTGCCGCAGCGCTTTCGGCGAGCGGGCGCCGATCGTCTTCGGCTGGGTCTTCGCCTCCCACCAGATCGGGGCCGCGTTCGCCGCGCTGGGGGCTGGGCTCGTCCGCGACCAGCTGGGCACCTACACCCTCGCGTGGTACGTCGCCGGGGCGCTCTGTCTCGTCGCCGCCGTGATGTGCGTCTCGATCACGACCGCTCGGCTGTCAGATGCGTCACCTCGGCGCACGGAGTCTGGCGCGGAGGCCTCCTCGGCGGCACAGTGAGGCCATGAGCGACGGCGCTTCGACGGCATACCAGAGCATCCACGACGCCAGCCTGCGCGACCCCGAAGGGTTCTGGCGCGAGGCGGCTCGGGCCATCGACTGGGTGACCCCGCCGGACCGCATCCTCGACGACTCGCGGCCCCCGTTCTACCGGTGGTATCCCGATGCCGAGCTCAACGTCTGCTTCAACGCCGTCGACCGGCACGTCGAGGCCGGTCGCGGCGAGCAGGCTGCCGTCCACTACGACTCGCCCGTCACGGGCACCAAGGCCACACTGACGTATGCCGACCTGCTGGCTCGGGTGCGCGCCGTGGCCGGCGGCCTGCGCGGGCTGGGCGTCGGCAAGGGCGACCGCGTCGTCATCTACATGCCGATGGTGCCCGAGGCCGTCATCGCGATGCTCGCCTGTGCCCGGATCGGCGCGATCCACTCCGTCGTCTTCGGCGGCTTCGCGCCCCAGGAGCTCGCCGCGCGCATCGACGACGCCGCCCCCAAGGTCGTGCTGTCGGCCTCGTGCGGTGTCGAGCCGAGTCGGGTCGTGCCCTACAAGCCCTTCCTCGACGAGGCGATCCACCGCTCCGACCACAAGCCCGAGCACTGCGTCATCCTCCAGCGCGAGCAGCTCGAGGCCGAGCTCGGCGATCGCGACATCGACTGGCGCGACTTCGAGACGAGCGATGCCGCCCTCGAGGGGACCGAGTGCGTGACGGTCGCCGCGACCGACCCGCTCTACATCCTCTACACCTCGGGCACGACCGGGAAGCCCAAGGGCATCTACCGCGACAGCGGGGGCTACGCGGTCGCCCTGCGCTGGTCGATGGAGGCCATCTACGACGTCGCGCCGGGCGAGACGATGTTCACCGCCAGCGACGTCGGCTGGGTCGTCGGCCACTCCTACATCGTCTACGCGCCGCTGCTGACGGGGGCGACGACGGTGCTCTACGAGGGCAAGCCGATCGGCACGCCCGACGCCGGGGCCTTCTGGCGCGTCATCGAGGAGTACCGCGCCGTCTGCCTCTTCACGGCGCCGACCGCCTTCCGGGCGATCAAGAAGGAGGACTCGACCGCGTCGCTCGTCGCCGACTACGACCTGTCGAACTTCCGGGCGCTCTTCCTCGCCGGTGAGCGACTCGACCCCGACACCTACGAGTGGGCGTCCGCAGCGCTCGGCAAGCCCGTCATCGACAACTGGTGGCAGACCGAGACCGGGTGGCCGATCGCAGCCAACCCCAAGGGAATCGGGCTGCTGCCGATCAAGGCGGGCTCGCCCACGGTGGCGGTGCCCGGCTACGACGTGCAGATCCTCGATGGCACGGGCGAGTCGGTCGAGCCCGGGGTCGAGGGGGCGATCTGCATCAAGCTGCCGATGCCGCCCGGCACCCTGCCGACGCTCTGGGGTGACGACGAGCGCTACGTCAGCTCCTACCTCTCGGCCTACCCCGGCTACTACCTCACCGGCGACGGTGGCTACGTCGACGAGGACGGCTACCTCTACGTCATGGGCCGCACCGACGACGTGCTCAACGTCGCCGGGCACCGGCTCTCGACCGGCGCCCTCGAGGCAGCGCTCGCGGGTCACGAGGCGGTGGCGGAGTGCGCGGTCATCGGGGTGCACGACGACCTCAAGGGCCAGGTGCCTCGGGGGCTCGTCGTGCTGAAGTCCGGCATCGACGCCGCGAGCGAGGGCGAGCGGATCACCCGCGAGCTCGTTGCCCGCGTGCGCTCGGAGGTCGGCGCCGTCGCGGCCCTCCACCAGGTCGACATCGTCGCCGGTCTGCCCAAGACCCGCTCGGGCAAGATCCTGCGCAAGACGATGCGCGAGATCGCGGACGGCAGGACCCCGACCGTGCCGGCGACGATCGAGGACCCGGCGGTGCTCGAGGCTCTCGGCTCCGTCCTCCGCGGCTCCTGACCGCGGATTCGAGGTGATGTCGACACGGACGTGGGTGCCGCGATCACCTCGAATCAGGCTGTGAAGGGGACGGCGGTGGTGGCAGGAGGGGGAGGACGTCGTCGATCGTGTCGACGAGATGCAGGACCTGCTCCATCCTCCGGCCGCGGGCCAGTGCCTGCAGCGCCGGCCACACCGGCACCGTCTCGGTCCAGTGCCTGCGGCCGACGAGCACGATGGGTGCCAGCGGCTCGTCGTCCGCGGCGTAGTAGAGCGGGGTCACCGCCTGGAAGACCTCCTGCACGGTGCCCGCCGCACCGTCGAGCACGACGACTCCCGCGGTGGAGCGGACGAGCAGCCCCTCCTCGCGGATCGCGTTGGAGAAGTACTTCGCGATGACGTCGCAGAAGACGTTCGGCGGCTCGTGCCCGTAGAACCACGTCGGGATGCCGAGCGAACGCGCCGTGGGTCCGAGTGTCTCGGGCGTCGCCGTGGGCTCGTCGCCGACCACCGCCTCGCGAGCCTCCAGCGCCACGCTCGCCCACGCGGTCACATCGGGGCGGAAGCCGGGGACGCAGGCGATCCGCCGCACGGCCTCGGCCACGGCATCCGGCGTGCGGCAGAGGGCGCCGAGGTTGGCCGCCTCCATCGCGCCCGGCCCACCTCCGGTGGCCACGACGTGCCCCGCCTCCGCGAGCGCGTGGCCGAGACCGGCCGCCCCCGCGTAGGCCGCCGAGTGCCGTCCCACGGCATGGCCACCCATGATCCCCACGACCGAACGCCCCGCGACGAACTCGTCGAGCGCGTCGGTGACCGAGTCGTCGTGGATCGCCCGCACGAGCGTGCAGTAGGCGTCGGAGCGCAGCCTTGCGTCGACGAACCAGGCGTAGGCGCGCGCGTCGGGCGTCGCGGCATACCCCTGCTCGAGGCCCGCGTAGAGGTCAGCGGGGACGTAGAGCCCGCGCCACGGGTCGACAGGGGCGTCGGCGATGCCCGGGAAGACGATGGCCCCGCCGTGCAGGAGCACCTCGGCGACCGCGGGCGGCACGCGCCCCCCGAGCACGACGAGGCCGGTGAGGTCACCGTGCGCGGCGAGGCGGTCGCCGAGCCCGGAGAGGTCGAGGTCCTGCAACCGCAGCCCCGACAGCGGCTCGCCGGAGTCGAGGTGGTCGTCCAGCTCCTCGAGGCTCTCGATCTCCATGGGCCCCATCCTCACCCACCGGAGGCTGACGTCGCGGGGTGGGCAGCGACGAGCCGTCACGATGGGCCGACGATCGGCGACGGGCCGTTGCGTCGAAAGGCACACCGGAGCGCGCCACGGTGACAGGCTGCTGACATGAAGAGCACCATGCAGACGACGCCCCTGCTCATCTCGACGCTGATGCGCTACGGCACGACGGTCCACGGCGCGAGCGAGGTCGTCACGTGGACTGCCGAGGGAGGTCGGCGCACGACCTTCCGCCGGCTGGGGGAGCAGGCGGGGCAGCTCGCGAACGCGCTCCGGCGCCTCGGCATCACCGGCGACCAGCGGGTCGCCACCTTCATGTGGAACAACGCGGAGCACCTCGCGGCCTACCTCGCCGTGCCGTCGATGGGCGCGGTGCTCCATGCCCTCAACATCCGGCTCTTCCCGGAGCAGCTCGTCTACGTGACCCGCCACGGCGCCAGTGAGGTCGTCATCGTCGACAACACCCTCGCGCAGCCTTTCAGCCGGCTGCTGCCCCACCTGCCGGAGCTGCGCCACGTCATCGTCAACGGCCCCGTCGACGACGAGACCCGCGCCGCGCTCGCCGCTCCCGCCACGGTCGAGGCGGTCCACGACTTCGCCGACCTCATCGCCGACGAGCCGGTGACCTTCGACTGGCGTGACGAGCTCGACGAGAACGACGCCGCGTCGATGTGCTACACCTCCGGCACCACGGGCAATCCCAAGGGTGTCGTCTACTCCCACCGGAGCAACTACCTCCACTCGATGGCCGTCGCCGCGACCCTCGGCATCACCTCTGCCGACCGGCTGCTCATCGTCGTGCCGCTCTTCCACGCCAATGCCTGGGGCTTCCCCTACAGCGCCATGGTCAGCGGGGCGACGCTCGTCATGCCGGACCGCTTCCTCCAGGCCGTGCCGCTGACGGCGATGATCGAGGCCGAGAAGGTGACCGGAGGGGCCGGCGTGCCGACGATCTGGAACGACCTGCTGCACCACCTCGACGCGGCGGAGGCCGACGTCTCGTCGGTGCGCATGCTCATGGTGGGTGGCTCCGCGGCACCGCCTGCGCTCATCCGCGCCTTCGCCGAGAACCACGACATCGACATCATCCACGGCTGGGGCATGACGGAGATGTCACCGGTCGGCTCCCTCGCGGTGCCTCCCGGCCACGTCGAGCGGGGCTCCGACGAGTACTGGGACTACAAGTCGAGCCAGGGCCGCATCCTCTGTGGCCTCGAGGGCCGCATCGTCGCGCCGGACGGCACCGTCGCCGAGCCGGGCTCCGGGGTGGTCGGCGAGCTCGAGATGAGGGGGCCATGGGTCACCGCGTCCTACTACCGCAGCGGCACGGAGTCGCAGGCGGAGGTCGACGAGATGGCATCGAAGTTCGACGACGGGTGGCTGCGCACCGGGGACGTCGGCCGGCTGTCGGAGGACGGCTTCCTGGCCCTCACCGACCGGGCCAAGGACGTCATCAAGTCGGGTGGGGAGTGGATCAGCTCGGTCGACCTCGAGAACGCCCTCATGGCCCACCCCGACGTCCTCGAGGCCTCGGTCGTCGGGGTCCCGGACGAGAAGTGGGGCGAGCGGCCCCTGGCCTCGGTGGTCCTGAGGCCCGAGTGCACGACGAGCATCGAGGATCTGCGTGACTTCCTCGAGGGCCGGGTCGCCCACTGGCAGGTGCCCGAGCGGTGGGCGCTCATCGACGAGGTGCCCAAGACGAGCGTCGGCAAGTTCGACAAGAAGCGCCTGCGCCAGCAGTACGCCGACGGCGATCTGGAGGTCACCTCGCTCTAGGACGTCGCCCGGCTCCACGGGGCGGATGCGCCGCCGGCGACGAGGGCCGCCCTGACAGGATCTCGGGATGACGGGTGTGCTCGAGGGGTTCGCGACGATCGCGGTGATCGTCGCGGTCGGGTGGGTGCTGGCCGACCGGCGCATCCTCGACGAGAGTGCGCAGGTCAACCTCTCGCGGCTCGCCTTCTACGTCGCGTCACCTGCGCTGCTGCTGACTGTCATGCAGCGCACGCCGCTCAGCCAGGTGCTGTCGACAAACCTCGTCACGTCGCTCATCAGCTTCGTCGTCGTGGTCGGGGCCTACCTCGCGATCGCCCGATTCCGTTGGGCGGGAGGGACGCTCGGGTCACGCCTCATCGGGAGCCTCTCGGCGGCATACGTCAACGCGGGCAACCTCGGCATCCCCATCGCGCTCTACGTGCTCGGCGACGTCGCCTGGGTGGCGCCGACGCTGCTCATGCAGCTGCTCATCATCACGCCCGTCGCCATGGCGCTCTTCGACAGTGACGCCCGCGGGGAGCGACCCACGCTGCTGCGCAGCGCGCGGCGGATGTTCAGCAACCCGATCACGCTCGGGGCGATCGCCGGGCTGCTCATCGCCGTCTTCGACATCCACCTGCCGCGGGTCGTCGCGGCACCCATTGAGCTGCTCGGCGCCATGGCGGTGCCCTCGATGCTCGTCGCCTTCGGCATCTCCCTCCGGCGCGGTCCACGACCGGCCACGGGCCGGGGTGCCGCCCACGTGTGGACGATCGTCGTGTTGAAGACCCTGCTCATGCCCGCGGTCGCGCTCGGCGTCGGGCTCGCACTGGGGCTGCGCCGAGAGGCGCTCTTCGCCGTCGTCGTGACCGCGGCCCTGCCGACGGCGCAGAACATCTTCACGTATGCCGTCCGCTACCGCCGAGAGGTGGGCCTCGCCCGCGACGTCATCTTCATCAGCACCTTCGCGTCGGTGCCGGTCATCCTCGCCGTCGCGGCGCTCTTCCACTGGCTCGCCGGGGTGTGAGGGCAGCCACTCCTGCCCGGAACGCAGACTGATCCGCAGCCAGATCGCGGGTGCGGATCAGTCTGCGGATCAGTCTGCGGATCGGGTCGTCAGGGCAGCAGCACCAGCGGACTGATCCGCAGGCTGATCCCCTCAGAATCCGAAGTCGCCGCCCCCGAAGTCACCGCCGAAGTCGCCGCCGCCGAAGTCGCCGCCGAACTCCCCCCCAGCGAAGTCCTGGCCGCCGGCGTCTCCACCGGCGTCGCCACCGGCGTCGCCACCGGCGTCTCCACCGGCATCGCCGCCAGCATCGCCGCCTGAGTCCCCGCCGTCGGCCGACGCGTCGCCCGCCTCCTGGGCCTCGGGGGAGGACTCGTAGCCGCCGAGCATCATGTCGGCCAGGGCCGAGCCGACGACGACACCGGCGATCGTCCCGAGCATCGAGCCGGCGATCATGCCGCCCATCCCCATGCCGCCGCCCATGCGTCCGCCGCCGAAAGCCCCCTGGAGGTAGCCGGGGCGGTTCATCTCGGCGCGGGTCGCGCTGCGGGCGAGGTCGGCGGGCTGGTCGCTGCGGGGCCGCTCCGACTCCGGAAGGTCCTCGTTGAGGCGCTGGAGGACGAGCTGGCGCTGCTCGGGCGTCAGCTTGCCGAAGGCCTCGGTGTGCACGCGCTCGATGTCCTCGGGCGGTGCGGTGCGCAGCAGGTACTTGTAGCGGGCGATGGCCCGCTCGTCCTCCGTGGAGGCGCCCCCGCGGGGAGCGGGCACGGCGTAGGGCTGGCCCGTCGGCGCCGGCTGGCCGCTGGGCGCCTGCTGGGGGCGCTGCTGCTGCAGGGGCTCCCGGCCCAGCAGCTTGTCGAGGAATCCCATGTCGTCTCCTTGCGTCGGCGTCGCGTGACGGTCGCGGGTGTCGCGCGGCCGGTATGCCGCGTGCGTCCACCCACGTGTCCTACCCAACGACGCTGGGCCGGCCACCGTTCCTGCGGTGGCCGGCCCAGCGGCATACATCGGGGTCGTGCGGTGACGACGACTGCTCAGAGGTGGTTCTCGGCCTCGATGAGCACGCCACGCAGGCGGGACTCGATGTCGTCGAACTCCGTCGGGCCCATGATGAGCGGCGGCGCGAGCTGGATGACGGGGTCACCGCGGTCGTCGGCGCGGCAGTAGATGCCGGCGTCGAAGAGCGCCTTGGAGAGGAAGCCGCGCAGCAGACGCTCCGACTCGGCGTCGTTGAAGGTCTCGCGGGTGGCCTTGTCCTTGACGAGCTCGATGCCGTAGAAGTAGCCGGCGCCGCGCACGTCACCGACGAGCGGGAGGTCGAGGAGCTTGTCGAGGGTCGCCTTGAAGATCGGGGCGTTCGTCTTGACCCGGTCGTTGAGGCCCTCGCGCTCGAAGATGTCGAGGTTGGTCATCGCGACCGCCGCCGACACGGGGTGGCCACCGAAGGTGTAGCCGTGCGGGAAGTAGGTCGTGCCGTTCCTGAAGGGCTCGAAGAGGCGGTCGCTCGCGATCATCGCACCGATAGGGGAGTAGCCGCTCGTCATGCCCTTGGCGCACGTGATGATGTCGGGCACGTAGCCGAAGTCGTCGCACGCGAACATCGAGCCGATGCGGCCGAAGGAGCAGATGACCTCGTCGGAGACGAGGAGCACGTCGTACTCGTCGCAGATCTCGCGGACGCGCTCGAAGTAGCCGGCGGGTGGCGGGAAGCAGCCGCCGGAGTTCTGCACCGGCTCGAGGAAGACGGCGGCGACGGTGTCGGGACCCTCGAACTCGATGGCCTCGGCGATGCGGTCGGCGGCCCAGCGGCCGAAGGCCTTCTCGTCGTCGCGCAGGTGCTCGGGTGCGCGGTACATGTTGGTGTTCGGCACCTTGTGCGCGCCGGGCACGAGCGGCTCGAACATCTCCTTGGCCGCAGGGATGCCGGTGATCGACAGGGCACCCTGGGGGGTGCCGTGGTAGGCGACCGCGCGGGAGATGACCTTGTGCTTCGTCGGCTTGCCGGTCAGCTTGAAGTACTGCTTGGCGAGCTTCCACGCGGTCTCGACGGCCTCGCCGCCGCCCGTCGTGAAGAAGACGCGGTTGAGGTCGCCGGGTGCGTGGCTCGCGAGCCGCTCCGCGAGCTCGATCGCCTTGGGGTGCGCGTAGCTCCAGAGCGGGAAGAAGGCGAGCTCCTTGGCCTGCTTGGCTGCGGCCTCGGCCAGCTCCTCACGGCCGTGGCCCACCTGGACGACGAAGAGGCCGGAGAGACCGTCGACGTACTCGTTGCCGCGGTCGTCCCAGATCTTCCAGCCCTGGCCCTTCGTGATGATGGGCACGGAGTGGCCGAGACCGCCCTCGCCCTTCTCCTCGAAGACCGAGTGACGCGTGAAGTGCATCCACAGGTGGTCGCGGGCGGCGTCCGAGTGGAGCGCGCCCGTCGGTGTGCGGTGGTCGGAGGTGGGTTCCCACACCTCGTTCGGGTTGATGCTCATCGTGTACCCCAGTTGTAGAGCTGCTTGTTGAGTTTCAGGTAGACGAACGTCTCGGTCGCCGTGACACCCGGCAGCGGGCGGATGCGGCTCGTGAGCAGCTCGAGCAGGTGGTTGTCGTTCTCGCAGACGACCTCGGCCAGCACGTCGAAGCTGCCGGCCGTGGTCACGACGTAGGACACCTCGTCCATCGCGGTCAACGCGTCCGCGACAGCGGTCATGTCGCCGGAGACGCGCAGTCCGACCATCGCCTGGCGCTGGAACCCCACCTGCAGGGGGTCCGTCACCGCGACGATCTGCATGACGTCGGCC
The DNA here is from genome assembly GCF_006716675.1 of Humibacillus xanthopallidus. Lineage (GTDB taxonomy): Bacteria > Actinomycetota > Actinomycetes > Actinomycetales > Dermatophilaceae > Humibacillus > Humibacillus xanthopallidus_B. Next base: position 1,145,437 of record NZ_VFPM01000002.1, read on the forward strand.
TCCAGCAGGCGCTGGACCCGCTGCCGCACGGCGGCCTCGGAGAGGCCGACCTCCGCGGCGATGGAGGCGTAGGACTTGCGCCCGTCGTGCTGCAGCAGCTCGATGATGGTCTTGCTCACCTCGTCGAGGTTGACCGAGGGTTTCCTGGTGGTGCCACCCCCGTTGTTGGCCACGCCCCGGATCGTCGTCATGGCCCGATAGTGACCTGTGGAACGCGCTGTTGGCAAGTCCCCGAGCGACTGATTCCGAAGATTTATCTTCCGTAGGGTTCACCAAAGCGCAGTTTTGTGTCTAGCATCGGCGCATGACCTCGCAGCCGCGCCAGCTCCGCAACTTCATCGGTGGCCAGTACGTCGACCCCGAGACCGACGCGACGACCGACATCGTCCACCCCTCCACGGCCCAGGTGGTCGCCAAGGCCCCCGTCAGCACGCAGGCCGACGTCGACCGCGCCTACGCTGCGGCGTCCACGGCCTTCGAGACGTGGGGCGACACGACACCCGCCGAGCGCCAGACCGCCCTGCTGAAGTTCGCCGACGCGATCGAGGCGCGGGCCGACGACTTCATCCGTCTCGAGAGCGAAAACACCGGCAAGCCGCACGCCCTGACGGCGAGCGAGGAGATCCCGCCGATGCTCGACCAGCTCCGGTTCTTCGCCGGGGCGGCGCGCGTGCTCGAGGGCAAGTCGGCCGGTGAGTACATGAAGGGACACACCTCGTGGATCCGTCGTGAGCCGATCGGCGTCGTCGGCCAGGTGACCCCGTGGAACTACCCGATGATGATGGCGATGTGGAAGATCGCCCCGGCGCTCGCCGCCGGCAACACGATCGTGCTCAAGCCGAGCGACACGACCCCCGAGACCACCCTGCTCCTCGCGGAGCTCGCGTCCGAGTTCCTGCCCGAGGGCACCTTCAACGTCATCACGGGTGACCGCGAGACCGGCCGGATGCTCGTCGAGCACCAGACGCCGGCGCTCGTCGCGATCACCGGCTCGGTGCGCGCCGGCATGCAGGTCGCCGAGAGCGCGTCGCGCGACCTCAAGCGGGTCCACCTCGAGCTCGGCGGCAAGGCGCCCGTCGTCGTCTTCGACGACGCCGACATCGAGGCAGCCGTCGAGGGCATCGCGATCGCGGGCTACTTCAACGCGGGGCAGGACTGCACGGCCGCGACGCGGGTGCTCGCCGGCCCGCGCATCCACGACGACTTCGTCGCCGCGCTCGCCGAGTATGCCGCCGGGTCCGCCAAGGTCGGTATGCCGGATGACCCGGACGCGCTCTTCGGCCCGGTCAACAACCCCAACCAGGTCGCGCACGTCGGCGGCATGATCGACCGGCTGCCCGACCACGCCCGCATCGCTGCCGGTGGCCGGCGCGCCGAGGGCCTGGGCGACGGCTACTTCTTCGAGCCCACCGTGCTCGCCGGCCTGCGCCAGGACGACGAGCAGATCCAGAACGAGATCTTCGGCCCGGTCATCACGGTGCAGCAGTTCACCGACGAGGCCGAGGCGATCGCCTGGGCCAACGGGGTGCAGTACGGCCTCGCCTCGTCCGTGTGGACCCGCGACTTCGGCAAGGCCATGCGCATGAGCAAGAAGCTCGACTTCGGGTGTGTGTGGATCAACACGCACATCCCGGTCGTCGCCGAGATGCCGCACGGGGGCTTCAAGCACAGCGGCTACGGCAAGGACCTGTCGATGTACGGACTCGAGGACTACACCCGCATCAAGCACGTCATGGCCAACATCGAGTCATGAGCCATCGCGCCGCCCGTTCCGGGCGGCGCGAACTCTTGTGCCTGACCACTCGTTCAGCACACCAGCGACCAGCACCACTCACGGGTCAGCGTCGATCCCCTCCACCCGGCCCCACGACAACCCCTGGAGAAGTGAAACCCATGAACGACAAGTCATTCGACAAGGACAACCCGATCCTGCGAGCCGCGCTCATGCGGGGTCTCGTCAGCCGCAGGTCGGCGATGATGGGGGCCGCCGGCGTCGGCGCCGCCGCCTTCCTCGCAGCGTGCGGATCGGCCGGCAAGAACGCCTCCACGGGTGGCGCGTCCGGTGGCGTGGCGAGCCGCACCGCCGCGGCTGCCCAGGACATGTCCGACACCGAGAAGGTCGTCAACTGGTCGAACTGGACCGAGTACATCGACACGAGCGAGGACGGCAAGAGCCGCCCGACGCTCGACGCCTTCCAGAAGCAGACCGGCATCAAGGTCAACTACACCGAGGACTACCTCGACAACGACGAGTTCTACGCGAAGGTGCGCCCCCTGCTCGAGGGCGGCAAGGACACCGGCCGCGACGTGTGGTGCAGCACCGACTGGATGGTCTCCCGCCTCATCCGCCAGGGGTACGTGCAGAAGCTCGATCTCGCCAACATCCCCAACGCGAAGAACCTCGACGACTCGCTGAAGAACGTCGAGTTCGACCCTGGCCGGCAGTACTCGCTGCCCTGGCAGAGCGGCTTCGCCGGCATCGGCTACAACCTCAAGGCCACCGGCGGCAAGAAGATCGAGTCGATCACCCAGCTGCTCACCGACCCCGCGCTCAAGGGCAAGGTCACGCTCCTCACCGAGATGCGCGACACCGTCGGCCTCGTGATGATGGAGCAGGGCAAGGACATCTCGAAGTTCACCGACGCCGACTTCCAGGCCGCGATCGACATGCTCCAGCAGGCCAAGGACTCGGGGCAGATCCTGCGCTTCACCGGCAACGAGTACACCGAGGGTCTCGCGAAGGGTGACATCGCAGCGTGCGTGGCCTGGACCGGTGACGTCGTCCAGCTGCAGTTCGACAACAAGGACATCCAGTACGCCCTGCCGGAGAAGGGCTTCACTCTCTGGTCCGACAACTTCGTCATCCCGGCGCTCGCCAAGCACAAGAAGAACGCCGAGAAGCTCATCGACTACTACTACGACCCGGCCGTCATGGCGCAGGTCGCGGCGTGGGTCAACTACATCGCTCCCGTCAAGGGCACGGAGGAGGAGCTCGTCAAGATCGACCCCGAGCTCGGCAAGAACCCCCTCATCGTGCCGACCGACGAGGTGCTGGCTCGGGCCCAGGTCTTCCGCGGGCTGAGCACGGCGGAGGAGACGAAGTACAACAAGCTCTTCTCCGCGCTGACGACGGCATGAGCGAGCAGAGCAAGGGCGACCTCAGCCTGGTCGCCCTCACGAAGTCCTTCGCGACCTTCACGGCCGTCCACCCGCTCGACCTCACCATCCCGCAGGGATCGTTCTTCGCGCTGCTCGGGCCCTCGGGCTGCGGCAAGACGACGACCCTGCGGATGATCGCCGGGCTCGAGGAGCCCACCGGCGGGCGGATCCGGATCGGCGAGACCGACATCACCGACACCAAGGCCTACCAGCGCAACGTCAACACGGTCTTCCAGAGCTATGCCCTCTTCCCGCACATGACGGTGGTCGACAACGTCATGTTCGGGCTGCGTCGGCGCGGCGACAAGGACGCCAAGGCCAAGGCCAACGAGGTGCTCGAGCTGGTGCAGCTCGGACAGGTCGCGAACAAGAAGCCGACGCAGCTCTCGGGCGGCATGCAGCAGCGCGTGGCGCTCGCCCGTGCCCTCGTCAACCGGCCCGACGTGCTGCTCCTCGACGAGCCGCTCGGCGCGCTCGACCTCAAGCTGCGGCGCCAGATGCAGATCGAGCTGAAGCGCATCCAGCAGGAGGTCGGCCTGACCTTCATCCACGTCACCCACGACCAGGAGGAGGCCATGACCATGGCCGACTCCATCGCCGTGATGAACGCCGGCCGCATGGAGCAGCTCGGCGACCCGGCGACGCTCTACGAACAGCCGCGGTCGACCTTCGTCGCCAACTTCCTCGGGCAGTCCAACCTGCTGCGGGCCCGGGTCAACCCCGGTGGCACCGACGACATGGTCACGGTGCGGGCCCATGACGTCGACCTCGAGGTCTCGCGGGAGCACCTTCCCGACGGCGTCGGCGACGTGTGGCTCGGCGTGCGGCCGGAGAAGCTGCGTCTCGGCGAGTCGGGTGGCCCGAACCACCTGCGCGGCATCGTGCGCGACGTGTCCTTCAGCGGTGTCGCCACGCAGTACTCCGTCGAGATGCCGTGGGGCCAGGAGCTCATCGTCATCCAGCAGAACGACGGGTCCAACCGGGCCACCCTCGGCGAGGCCGTCACCGTCTCCTGGGCCGCCCAGCACGGATTCGCCCTCGATGCGTCGCAGGACGCAGAGGCCGGGGCCGAGCTGGTGGACGACCATGGCTGAGACCGCGGTCCTGTCGACCGGCTCGGCAGCGCCGCCGAGCCGGCGCCGGCGCAACTGGGTGCCCTACGCGCTCCTGCTCCCCGGAATCCTCTGGCTCATCGTCTTCTTCGTCCTGCCGATGGTGACCCTGGCGTCGCAGTCGCTGCAGGAGGGCAACGTCGACGACGGCTACGTCTTCACGGCCAACTTCAGCATCTACGTGGACGCGCTGAAGCAGTACTGGCCGCAGTTCGTGCGTTCGTTCGTCTACGCCGGCATCGCCACGGGTCTCGCGCTCCTGCTCGCCTACCCGCTCGCCTACTTCATCGCGCAGAAGGCCGGACGCCACAAGAACCTCGTCCTCGTGCTCGTCATCGCGCCGTTCTTCACGAGCTTCCTCATCCGCACGCTCGCGTGGCGCACGATCCTCTCGGACGACTGGTTCATCACGACGTGGGCGCAGAACCTCCACATCACCGACTTCCTGCAGGCCGTGGGGCTCACCGACAACGACTCGCTGCTCAACTCGCAGTTCGCCGTCATCATGGGCCTGACCTACAACTTCCTGCCGTTCATGATCCTGCCGCTCTACACCTCGCTCGAGCGCCTCGACCCGCGGCTCATCGAGGCTGCGGGCGACCTCTACGCGTCGCCGTGGCAGACCTTCCGCAAGGTCACCTGGCCGCTGTCGCTCCCGGGCGTCGTCGCCGGCACCCTGCTGACCTTCATCCCGGCCGCAGGTGACTTCATCAACGCCCGCCTGCTCGGCAACACCCAGACGACGATGATCGGCTCGGTCATCGACGCCCAGTTCCTCCGGGTGCTCGACTACCCGCTCGCGGCCGCGCTTTCGTTCATCCTGCTCATCCTCATCGTCGCCATGGTCTCGGTCTACGTGCGCCGGGCCGGAACGGAGGAGCTGCTCTGATGTCCTGGATCAAGCGACACCTCATCACCTTCGCCGCGATCGCGGTGCTCATCTACATGCTCGTGCCCAACGTCATCGTGGCCGTGTTCTCCTTCAACGACCCCGCGGGCAAGTACAACTACACCTTCAACGAGTTCTCGACGGAGGCCTGGACCAACCCCTGTGGGGCGCAGGGCATCTGCGAGTCGCTCGGGCTCAGCCTGCAGGTCGGCGTCATCGCATCGCTGGCCGCAACGGCACTGGGCACGATGATCGCCTTCGCCCTCGGCCGGTACCGCTTCCGCGGACGGTCGGCGACGAACCTGCTCATCTTCATGCCGATGGCCACGCCCGAGGTCGTCATGGGTTCGAGCCTCCTGACGCTCTTCCTCATGCTCGGCGTCCCGTCCGGCCGCACGGCGATCCTCATCGCGCACATCATGTTCTGCGTGTCGTTCGTCGTCGTCGCCGTCAAGGCACGGGTCGCGACCCTCGACCCGAAGCTCGAGGAGGCAGCGGCAGACCTCGGGGCCAACCCGACGCAGACCTTCCTGCGGGTGACCTTGCCCCTGGCTGCACCCGGCATCGCGGCGGGCGCGCTGCTCGCCTTCTCGCTGAGCTTCGACGACTACATCATCACGAACTTCAACGCGAGCCCGAGCTCGATCACCTTCCCGATGTACGTCTGGGGTGCCTCAGCGCGCGGCGTGCCCGTGCAGGTCTACGTCATCGGAACCATCATGTTCCTCCTGGCTCTCATCGTCGTCATGACCGGCCAGCTCATCTCCAGCCGACGCAACCGACAGGTGGCCTGATCCAGCATGCGTGTCCTCATGATCGGCTCCGGGGGAGTCGGCGACGCTGCCGCGCGCATCGCGGCGGAGCGTGACTTCTTCGAGCTGTGGGTCGTCGCCGACTACGACGCGGCGCGGGCCGAGCGCACCGTCGCGGCGGTCACCGGACGGCATTCCGGAATGACGGGTGGGGAGGGGCGCTTCGTCGCCGCCCAGGTCGACGCCTCGTCGGCCGGGGCGGTGACGGAGCTCGCCCTCGCCCACGGCGCGACCCACGTCTTCAACGCCGTCGACCCGAAGTTCACCATGTCGATCTTCACCGGTGCCCGGGCCGCGGGGGCCGACTACCTCGACATGGCGATGAGCCTGTCGCAGCGCCACCCCGAGCAGCCGTATGCCGTCACCGGGGTCAAGCTCGGCGACGAGCAGTTCGCGGTGGCGGGGGAGTGGGAGGCCGAGGGGCGTCTCGCGCTCGTCGGCATCGGCGTCGAGCCCGGGCTCTCCGACGTCTTCGCCCGGTATGCCGCCGACCACCTCTTCGACGAGATCGACGAGCTCGGCACCCGCGACGGCGCCAACCTCGTCGTCCACGATGACCAGGGCAACGAGATCTTTGCCCCGAGCTTCTCGATGTGGACGACGATCGAGGAGTGCCTCAACCCGCCCGTCATCTGGGAGAAGGACCGCGGCTGGTTCACGACGGCCCCCTTCAGCGAGCCGGAGGTCTTCGACTTCCCGGCCGGCATCGGGCCGGTCGAGTGCGTCAACGTCGAGCACGAGGAGGTCCTCCTCATGCCGCGCTGGGTCGACGCGAAGCGGGTCACCTTCAAGTACGGCCTCGGCGACGAGTTCATCACCATCCTCAAGGTACTCAACACTCTGGGGCTCGACCGCACCGAGCCCATCACCGTCAAGGGCGTGCAGGTCTCGCCGCGCGACGTCGTCGCCGCGGCGCTGCCCGACCCCGCGACGATCGGTCCGCGGATGAGCGGCAAGACGTGCGCGGGGCTCTTCGTCACCGGCACGGGCAAGGACGGCCGTCCGCGCCGCACCTACCTCTACCACGTCGTCGACAACGCCGACACGATGGCCGACTACGACGCCCAGTGCGTCGTCTGGCAGACGGCGGTCAACCCCGTCGTCGCCCTCGAGCTGCTCGCGAACGGCACGTGGAAGGGCACGGGGGTCCTCGGGCCCGAGGCGTTCGACGCGGTGCCGTTCCTCGACCTGCTCGCCGCGCCCAAGCCCGAGGGCTACGGCTCGCCCTGGGGCCTCGAGGACCGCTGAGCAGCGTTTCGTGCGGGAGCCGCAGGCCGCTCAGCACCGCTCGGCACCGCTCACGGGTCGGTCACGGCCACCGAGGGCCGAGCGGTCCCGATCATCTACCGAGAGTTAGGGTTTCAGTCATGGCAACGGTGACGCAGCAGTCAGTTCTCGAGTCCGTCCCCAAGGGACTGCTCATCGGCGGTCAGTGGCGCGATGCCAGCGGCGGCAAGACCCTCGCGGTCGACGACCCGGCCACCGGCGAGATCCTCACGCACGTCGCCGACGCCAGCGTCGCCGACGGCAAGGCGGCCCTCGACGCGGCCGTCGCGGCGCAGTCGGACTGGGCGCGAACGGCACCGCGCGACCGCGGGGAGCTGCTGCGGGCGGCATACGAGAAGATCACCGAGCGCGCCGACGAGTTCGCGATGCTCATGACCCTCGAGATGGGCAAGACGCTCGCCGAGAGCCGCGGCGAGGTCGCCTACGGCGCCGAGTTCTTCCGGTGGTTCTCCGAGGAGGCCGTGCGCATCGGAGGCCGCTACGCCGTCGCTCCCAACGGTGCCACCCGCCTCATGACGATGAAGCAGCCCGTCGGCCCCGTGCTCATGATCACGCCGTGGAACTTCCCGCTCGCCATGGGCACCCGCAAGATCGGCCCGGCCATCGCGGCCGGCTGCACGATGGTCGTCAAGCCGGCCAGCCAGACCCCGTTGACGATGCTCGCGCTCGCCGACCTGCTCCAGGAGGTCGGGCTGCCCGACGGCGTGCTCAACGTCGTCACGACGACGACGACCGGCGAGGTGATGGAGCCGCTCATCCGCGACCCGCGCCTGCGCAAGCTGACCTTCACCGGGTCGACGCCGGTGGGCCGCAAGCTCATCGAGCAGGCGTCCCAGCAGATCCTGCGGGTGTCGATGGAGCTCGGCGGCAACGCGCCGTTCCTCGTCTTCGGCGACGCCGACGTCGACAAGGCGGTGACCGGGGCCATGCTGGCCAAGATGCGCAACATGGGCGAGGCCTGCACCGCCGCCAACCGCTTCTACGTGCACGAGTCGCTCGCCGAGGAGTTCTCGGCCAAGCTCGCGGAGCGGATGGGTGCGCTCACCCTCGGCCGCGGCACCGAGGATGGCGTCGACGTCGGTCCGCTCGTCGACGAGAAGTCGCGCGACAAGGTCTCTGCGCTCGTCGACGACGCCGTCGCCAAGGGCGCCAAGGTCGTCGTGGGTGGCTCGGCCCGCGAGGGTGCGGGCTGGTTCTACCAGCCGACCGTCCTCACCGACGTGCCCGAGACCGCCGACCTCGCTCGCGAGGAGATCTTCGGGCCGGTCGCCCCGGTGTCGACCTTCAGCACCGACGAGGAGGCGATCCGGATGGCCAACGACACGGAGTACGGTCTCGTCGCCTACCTCTTCACCAACGACCTCTCGCGGGCGCTCACGGTCTCCGAGGCCCTCGAGTTCGGGATGGTCGGGGTCAACCAGGGCATCGTCTCCAACCCGGCGGCGCCCTTCGGCGGCGTCAAGGCCTCGGGCGTCGGCCGGGAGGGCGGCTTCGAGGGCATCGAGGAGTACCTCGAGACGAAGTACGTCGGGATGGCCCTCTGAGGGCTGCGCCGAAGTCGCCAAACCGCCCCACCGCCGCACGCGGCTGTGGTCCAATCTGCGCATGGTGACACCTGCGGCCCACCGCGAGACCGGACCGCTTCGCTCCCTCGAGGCGCTGCTCGACGACACGGACGCGGTGCTGAGGCGGGGCGGCACGGCTGGGGCGACCGTGTGGGCGACCGGGTTCCCGGTGCTCGACGCCACCCTGACCGGCGGGTTCCGCTCGGGCGAGCTCGTGCTCCTCGGCGGCCCGGCCGGTCACGGCAAGACGACGATGGGGGTGCAGTTCGCCCGCAACGTCGTCGCGGCCGGAGGCACCGCGGTGATCTTCTCCTACGAGCACGAGAGCCACACGCTCCTCGAGCGACTCATCGCCCTGGAGGCGGCCGAGCGCACGCCCGGTGAGGTCGCCGGCGTCATCGAGGTTCGGCGCGCCTTCGAGGCGGGTTCGGGAGGCGGGTCCCTCGAGGCCGTGCTGTCCGCGCTCCCCGGTGGAGCGCCGGCGTATGCCGCCCTGACGAGCTATGGCGACCGGCTGCACATCCATGAGTCCTCCGGAGCGACGACGACGCTCGAGGAGGTCTCCGCCGTCATCCGCGCCGTGACGCAGACGACGGGGGAGGCGCCCTTCGTGCTGCTCGACTACGTGCAGAAGATCCCGGTCGACCGCCCCGACGAGACCGAGCGGGTCACGGCAGCAGCCGAGGGCCTCAAGGACCTGGCGCTCGAGGCCCGGGTGCCGATCGTCGCGATCTCGGCGGCCGACAAGGAGGCGCTCGTCTCGGGGCACCGCATGCGGACGCACGACCTGCGCGGGTCCTCGGCGCTCGCCTTCGAGGCCGACGTCGTCATGATCGTCGGCGACAAGGTCGACATCGTCTCGCGCGAGCACCTCGTCTACGACCTCGGCAACATCCAGCGCTTCCGGGGCTGGTCGGTGCTGACGATGGAGAAGAACCGCCACGGCCAGGCCCGGGTCGAGCTCGAGTTCGCCAAGGACTTCGAGCACGGCCGCTTCCACCCCGAGGGCAACGCCGTCAACGAGCGCCTGATCGACGAGCGCGTCTTCATCTCGTAGCGGCAGCCGGCCCGCAGCTCAGCGAGCGATGACCGTGATGCGCACGTCGTCGCGCTCGTCCTGCACCTGCTCGAGGATGTCGACGACGGTCTCGTAGGTGTCGTGGTCGACCCGGCGGAGGGCGCCGACGTGGTCCCACACGAGCTCGAGGGTCTGGCCCCGGGGCACCTCGAGGTCGCGCAGGGCATCGAGCAAAGCGTCCCAGTTGCGGCCGAACCAGTCGGGAAGGTCGAGGTCGCGGGCGAAGGCATCGAGCACGCCGGCCTTGTCGGTGCTGCCCCCGGCCGCGCTGACGATGCGCACGTCGTGGCCGAGTGAGGCGAGCAGGTCAAGGTGGTCGTCGGCCTCGCTGTGCGGCCCGAGGAACGTCGTCATGCCCCCTCCTCGATGCGGCTGAACGACGCGTAGTGGTCGGCGGTCCAGTAGCGCTCGCCCTGGGACCCCGTGATGATCCGACGGGCTCCACGGTCACCTGAGCCGGGCGTGATCACGGTGAACTCCTTGTAGTAGCCGCGCGGTTCGGCCGGCAGCAGCCGCTCGCGGTTGGCGAAGGTCTGGTTGTCGCTGCGGGGGTAGGGATACGGCCCGCCCGCGCGGATGAGCGCCAGTGTCGCCCGCGCCTCGGGCGGCAGGGCCGACGCGGCGATCCACGGCAGTCCCGAGACGGGATCGGTCGCCCCACCCGGAGTGTCCGACGAGCCCGGCGTCGTCGTCGTGATCGTGACACCGACCGGGGTGGGGGAGGCGTCCGACGCCGGTCCGCCCCGAGCGGCCTGCACGACGAGCCAGGTCAGCACGACGAGGACGGCGACGAGCACGCCGAGCAGGATCGGTCGGGAGCGGAGCGAGTTCACGCCGCCATCATGCCGCCCACCCCTGCGGAGGCGGGACTGGCAGCGAGCGGTTGTCGGCGGGCGGGTCTACGGTCGGAGGATGCTCGAGACCACAGACGAGATCGACGCACTGCAGGCGCTCCTCGACGCCTCGCACGCGAGGGCGACAGGTCACCTGCGGGGCATCATCAACGACGACCGCACGCTCACCGCGGAGCAGCTCGTCGCGCTCCTCACGGGCATGAAGGTGCTCTCGGTTGCGACGGTCACGGCCCACGGAGAGCCGCGCATCAGCGCTCTCGACGGCCACTTCCTGCACGGCACGTGGACGTTCAGCACCGACGGCAGCTCGGCCAAGGCGCGCCACCTCGCGCGTCAGCCGGCCACCAGCGTGGCCCACATCGACGGCGAGGACCTCGCGCTGTTCAGCCACGGCTATGCCGAGCTGATGGAGCCGGGGCCTGCCCGAGACGAGGTCGAGGCGCACTGGACAGCCCACTACGGCAGCAGCCCGTGGTCGTGGGGTGACGACATCAGGATGTATCGCCTGCGGATGACCTGGGCCGTCGCCTACGCCTTCAAGCGCGACGAGCTGCTGCAGGCCAGAGGAGTGGCCACCTGAGCCGACGGCCGGCAGCTGCGCGAGAATGCCGGGGTGACCGACACCCCGCCGCATCTTCGCCGCATCATCCTGCTCGGGTCGACCGGGTCGATCGGCACCCAGGCCATCGACCTCGTGCACCGCAACCGTGACCGCTTCGAGGTGGTCGGGCTCGGTGCTGGAGGCAACCTCGAGCTCGTCGCCGAGCAGGCCGTCGCCCTGCGGGTCCCCGTCGTCGCGGTGGCGAGCGGTTCGGAGAGCGACCTGGCCACCGTCATCGCGCGCGCGGCCGACGCAGCGGGCGTCACGGCATACGACCCCGAGCTGCTCGTCGGCGCGGACGCGAGCACGACGCTGGCCGCCCGTGAGGCCGACGTCGTCGTCAACGGCATCACGGGCGCCATCGGTCTCGAGCCGACGCTCGCCGCCCTGCGGGCCGGCACGACGCTGGCGCTGGCCAACAAGGAGTCGCTCATCATCGGCGGTCCGCTCGTCAAGGCGATCGCCGCACGCGGCCAGATCGTGCCCGTCGACAGCGAGCACTCCGCGATCGCCCAGTGCCTCCGCGGAGGGCGTGCCGAGGAGGTGCGCCGGCTGGTCGTGACCGCCAGCGGGGGGCCGTTCCGGGGCCGCTCACGTGCCGAGCTCGCCGATGTCACGCCCGATCAGGCGCTCGCCCACCCGAACTTCTCCATGGGGCGCGTCATCACGACCAACTCGGCCACCCTCGTCAACAAGGGCCTCGAGGTCATCGAGGCGCACCTGCTCTTCGACATCCCGTTCGACCGCATCGACGTCGTCGTGCACCCGCAGCAGATGATCCACTCGATGGTCGAGTTCGTCGACGGCTCGACGATCGCGCAGGCCGGGCCGCCGCGCATGCTCGTGCCGATCGCCCTCGGCCTGAGCTGGCCCGAGCGGATCGCTGACGCCGACGTGCCGGTCGACTGGACCCGTGCCCAGAGCTGGGAGTTCGAGCCGCTCGACGACGGCGCCTTCCCTGCCGTGGCGCTCGCGCGCCGCGTCGGCGAGGCCGGGGGCACGTGGCCCGCGGTCTACAACGCCGCCAACGAGGTCTGCGTCGACGCCTTCCACGAGGGGCGGCTCGGCTTCGTCGACATCGTCGACACCGTCGCGCGCGTCGTCGAGGCGTATGCCGTCGAGCCGGCCTCGCACGTGCGTGACCACACGCTCGACGACGTGCTCGCCGCCGACGCCTGGGCACGTGAGGCAGCGCGGACCACGATCGGCCCTGCCTGAGGCTCGCGGCGGGCCCCGGCGCGCTCGAAGGGGACTCATGACGGACGTTCGCGGCATACGAGAGGGGTGCTGAGCCTGGCGCCGTGGCGAAGGTCCGTCAATGGTCCCCGGTTGGCCGGGGTCGCGGGGTCGGGCGTCGAGTCGGGATTCACAGCGTGGCGATGTGACAATGGGATGTGCTCTTCGTCCTAGGGGTCCTCGTCGTCGTGGTCGGCGTGGCGCTGTCCATCGCCCTGCACGAGATCGGTCACCTCGTGCCCGCCAAGAAGTTCGGCGTCAAGGTGACCCAGTACATGGTCGGCTTCGGCCCGACGATCTGGTCGCGCAAGCGCGGTGAGACCGAGTACGGCATCAAGGCGGTTCCCCTCGGTGGCTACGTGCGCATGATCGGCATGCTGCCCCCACGCCCGGGTGACAAGCCCGGCGAGCTGCGCACGCTCTCGACCGGGCGCTTCAGCCAGATGGTCGACCAGGCGCGCGCCGACTCGATGGAGGAGGTGCGTCCCGGCGACGAGGACCGTGTCTTCTACAAGCTGAGCCCCGGCAAGAAGATCATCATCATGCTCGGCGGCCCGGTCATGAACCTCCTCATCGCCGCCGTGCTGCTCACCGGCGTCATCACGATCTACGGCCTGCCGCAGGTCGCGCCGAAGGTCGGGCTGCTGTCGGCCTGCGTCCCGACCGCGGCCCCGACCCTGCAGGTCCCGCAGCCGGCGTGCGCCGCGGGCGACCCGCAGAGCCCGGCCGCCGCTGCAGGCCTCAAGGTCGGCGACCGCATCGTCTCCGTCGACGGGCGCTCGATCACCTCGTGGGACGAGGTCTCGGCCGCGATCCGCGAGAGCCAGGGGCGGACCATGAGCTGGGTCGTGCAGCGCGGCGACCAGCAGGTGCCGATCTCCCTCACCCCGGCGGTGCTCGAGCGGGCCACCTACGGCGAGGACAACAAGCCCGTCGCGCAGGACGGCAAGATCGTGCTCTCCTCGATGGGCTTCGCCGGCATCACCCCGGCGCAGGAGCTCGTCCGGACGCCGATCTACGAGGCGCCGAAGTTCGTCTGGGACCGCACCGTCGACACCGCCTCGATCATCGTGCGGATCCCCGAGAAGATGGCGGGCGTCATGCAGGCCGCGTTCGGCTCGGGTGAGCGTGACCCCAACGGCCCGATCTCGGTCGTCGGTGTCGGCCGCATCGGCGGCGAGGTGGCGGCGCTCGACATCCCCGCCGACGAGGGGGGCAACTGGCTGAAGCTCGCCCAGCTCGTGCTCCTCATCGCCTCGCTCAACCTCGCCCTGTTCGTCTTCAACCTCGTGCCGCTGCTCCCGCTCGACGGCGGCCACGTGGCCGGCGCGATGTGGGAGGCGGTCAAGAAGGGCTGGGCGCGGCTGCGGCACCGGCCCGACCCCGGCTACGTCGACGTGGCCAAGGGCCTGCCGATCGCCTACGGCATGTCGCTCGTGCTCATCACGATGTCGGTTCTGCTCATCTACGCCGACATCGTCAAGCCCATCAACATCTTCGGCTGACAACACGCGCAGCATGCCGCGCGACGAACTGCTCTTTCGATTGGGAGCGGCGCCTGAGAACCACGGCGCGGCTCGCCCACCGGCCGACGAAGTGCTCTCTCGATCGGGGGGTGCCCGGGGGCGGAGGCTCCCCGGGCGGCTCGGGCGGCCATAATGGCGGCATGAGCGTTTCCCTCGGTATGCCGCCCCTGCCCCCGCCGGTCCTCGCGCCCCGTCGCCAGACCCGTCAGATCCACGTGGGCAAGGTCGGCGTCGGCAGCGACTACCCGGTCTCGGTCCAGTCGATGACGACGACGCCGACGACCGACATCAACGCGACGCTCCAGCAGATCGCCGAGCTGACGGCCAGCGGTTGCGACATCGTGCGCGTCGCCTGCCCGAGCCAGGACGACGCCGACGCGCTGCCCGCGATCGCGCGCAAGAGCCAGATCCCGGTCATCGCCGACATCCACTTCCAGCCGAAGTACGTCTTCGCCGCCATCGACGCCGGCTGCGCCGCGGTCCGCGTCAACCCCGGCAACATCCGGCAGTTCGACGACCAGGTCAAGGAGATCGCCAAGGCGGCCAAGGACGCCGGCGTCTCCATCCGCATCGGCGTCAACGCCGGCAGCCTCGACAAGCGGATCATGGACAAGTACGGCAAGGCGACGCCCGAGGCCCTCGTCGAGTCGGCGGTCTGGGAGGCGAGCCTCTTCGAGGAGCACGACTTCCACGACTTCAAGATCTCGGTCAAGCACAACGACCCGGTCATCATGGTGCGCGCCTACGAGCTGCTCGCGGAGCGGGGCGACTGGCCCCTCCACCTCGGCGTCACCGAGGCCGGCCCCGCGTTCCAGGGCACCATCAAGTCGGCCACGGCCTTCGGCGCGCTCCTCTCGCGCGGCATCGGCGACACGATCCGCGTCTCTCTCTCGGCCCCGCCCGTCGAGGAGGTCAAGGTCGGCATCCAGATCCTGCAGAGCCTCAACCTGCGCCCCCGCAAGCTCGAGATCGTCTCGTGCCCGTCGTGCGGCCGCGCCCAGGTCGACGTCTACACCCTCGCCGACCAGGTGACCGCCGGGCTCGAGGGCATGACGGTGCCGCTGCGCGTCGCCGTCATGGGGTGCGTCGTCAACGGTCCCGGCGAGGCCCGCGAGGCCGACCTCGGCGTCGCCTCGGGCAACGGCAAGGGCCAGATCTTCGTCAAGGGCGAGGTCATCAAGACCGTCCCCGAGGCCCAGATCGTCGAGACCCTCATCGAGGAGGCCATGCGCCTCGCCGAGGAGATGGGCGAGCCGGTCGACGAGGAGTCGGCCGGGGCCCCCAGCGTCACGGTCAGCTGACCCGGCTCGGGACCGGCGCGTCGCACCCGTGACGCCGCCGCGACGCGGCCGTGACGCCGCCATGACAAGGCCGGGCCAACCTCGGCGACGACGCCCGCCGTTCACTGAGGCTCACTAGACTCCGAGGCACCGCCCGACAGGGCGGTGGCCACTGGTGAAGGAGTCGCCTTGCCCGACCCGCTGCTCGCCGGTGATCGGGCGCCTGCGCCCCGTACCCTCGTCGACGTCCTGCACGCGACGATCGACGCGCACCCCGACGCGCCGGCCATCGACGACACGCGCTCGGTCCTCACCTACCGCGAGCTCGGCGAGCACGTCGACGCCATGGCTCGGGCGCTGCGATCAGCCGGGGTGCGCACCGGCGACCGGGTCGGCATCCGCGCGCCGTCGGGCACCCACGACCTCTACGTCGCCATCCTCGGCATCATGCGGGCAGGCGCGGCCTACGTGCCCGTCGACGCCGACGACCCCCAGGAGCGGGCCGACCTCGTCTTCGGGGAGGCGCAGGTCACTGCGGTCGTCGGTGCCGGCCGGGCCGTCACGAGCCTGCAGGCACCGACGCCACCCACCGAGCCGTATGCCGTCACGGACGCCCCGCTCGCCGACGTGCAGCCGCGCGACGACGCGTGGGTCATCTTCACCTCCGGCTCGACCGGCGTGCCCAAGGGTGTCGCCGTGACCCACCGGTCGGCTGCGGCCTTCGTTGACGCAGAGTCGCGGATCTTCCTGCGGCAGAGACCGATCGGGCCGGGTGACCGGGTGCTCGCAGGCCTCTCCGTGGCCTTCGACGCGTCGTGCGAGGAGATGTGGCTCGCCTGGGCGCACGGCGCCTGTCTCGTGCCCGCTCCCCGGGCACTCGTGCGCACCGGCATGGACCTCGGTCCGTGGCTCGTGGCGCAGGGCATCACCGTCGTCTCGACGGTGCCGACCCTGGCAGCACTGTGGCCGGCCGAGGCGCTCGAGCCGGTGCGCCTGCTCATCTTCGGCGGCGAGGCGTGCCCGCCCGAGCTCGCGGCCCGCCTCGCGACCCCGGAGCGCGAGGTGTGGAACACCTACGGCCCCACGGAGGCCACGGTCGTGGCCTGCGGGGCCCTGATGACGGGCGAGGGGCCCGTGCGGATCGGCCTGCCCCTCGACGGCTGGGACCTCGTCGTCGTCGACGAGCACGAGCAGCCGGTGCCTCCCGGTGCCACGGGCCAGCTGATCATCGGGGGAGTGGGGCTGGCGCGCTACCTCGACCCGGCCAAGGACGCCGAGAAGTTCGCGACCATGCCGACCCTCGGCTGGGAGCGGGCCTACCGATCGGGCGACCTCGTCGTCAACGACCCCGCTGGGCTCGTCTTCATGGGGCGCGGCGACGAGCAGGTCAAGCTCGGCGGGCGACGGATCGAGCTCGGCGAGGTCGATGCCGCCCTCCAGTCGCTCCATGCGGTGACCGGAGCCGCCGCAGCGGTCAAGACCACCCCGGCCGGCACCCAGGTGCTCGTCGGCTACGTCGTGCCGGACGACGCCGGCACCTTCGACACCGAGGCGGCGAGGACGAGGCTGCGCGAGGAGCTGCCGGCCGCGCTCGTGCCGCTGCTCGCGCTCGTCGACGAGCTGCCGACGCGCACCTCCGGCAAGGTCGACCGTGCTGCCCTGCCCTGGCCGCTGCCCGGAGCCGAGCTCGGCGACGACGAGGACGACCTCGAGGGCCTCGAGGGCTGGCTCGCCCGGCAGTGGACGAGCGTGCTCGGTGCCCGGGTCGCCTCGCCCGACGCCGACTTCTTCTCGCTCGGAGGTGGCAGTCTCTCGGCCGCCCAGCTCGTGTCGCTGCTGCGCGAGCGGGTGCCCACCGTCACGGTCGCCGACGTCTACGACCGCCCCCGCCTCGGCGCGCAGGCCGAGTTCCTCGAGGCCGCGGAGCCGGCCCCCGACCCGCAGCCGCCGCGACACGTGCGCCGCATCCCGCGCCACATCCAGCTGCTCCAGACGGTCGTCTCGCTCCTGCTGCTCACCGTCAAGGGGATGCAGTGGGTCGTGGGGCTCGTCACGGCGACCGAGCTCCTCCGAGCCCTCGGTCTCGCGCCGTGGGCCCCGCCGACGTCGTGGTGGGTGCTCGGCATCGGCTGGCTCGCGTTCATCACCCCGGTGGGACGGATGGGCATCTCGGCCCTCGGGGCCCGCATCCTGCTCGCCGGGGTGGAGCCCGGCACCTACCCCCGGGGCGGCCACGTTCAGCTGCGGCTCTGGGCGGCCGAGCGCTTCACGGAGTCGATGGGCGCGGTGTCCCTCGCGGGCGCGCCGTGGATCCTCGCCTACGCGCGGGCCCTCGGCGCGAGCGTCGGGCCCGGTGTCGACCTGCACAGCGTGCCGCCGGTGACGGGCATGCTGACGATCGGCGACGGCGCGAGCGTCGAGCCGGAGGTCGACCTCTCCGGCTACTGGATGGACGGCGACGTCGTCCACGTCGGCACCATCGAGATCGGGGCCGGGGCCACGGTCGGGGCGCGCAGCACGATCGGACCGGATGTCGTCATCGGCCGCGACGCGCTCGTCGAAGCCGGTGCCACCGTGCTGTCCGACGTCGCGGCCGGCACGACCGTCGCGGGCTCCCCGGCCAT
Organism: Humibacillus xanthopallidus; assembly: GCF_006716675.1. Lineage (GTDB taxonomy): Bacteria > Actinomycetota > Actinomycetes > Actinomycetales > Dermatophilaceae > Humibacillus > Humibacillus xanthopallidus_B. The sequence goes on from NZ_VFPM01000002.1 coordinate 1,163,460, forward strand.
GCGCGTCGGCTTCGGCGGCAGCGGCTCCGGCAGGTGGCCGTCGCAGCGCCCGGCCCGTCGCTCGGCCTGGGTGCCCGTCTACGGCCTGTCCTCCATCGTGCTCGCCGTCATCCCCCTCATCGCGCTCGTGCCCGGTCTGCTCGTGCTCGCGAACCGCCTGCGTGACGCGGACTCGTACGGCGACGCGGCCCGGGCGGCATACCTCGTCGTGCCGGCCGTGACGGTGCTGGCGCTCATCACCCTCGCGCTGCTGACGATCCTCGTCGTGCGCCTGCTCGGCCTCGGTCTCAGCGAGGGGTTCCACCCCGTGCGCAGCCGCGTCGGCTGGCAGGTGTGGGTGACCGAGCGACTCCTCGACCAGGCCCGCACGCTGCTCTTCCCCATCTATGCGAGCCTGCTGACCCCGTGGTGGCTGCGCGCCCTCGGAGCGCGCGTCGGCACCGGCGTCGAGGCCTCGACGGTGCTGCTGCTGCCGAAGATGACGACCGTCGCCGACGGCGCCTTCCTCGCCGACGACACGCTCGTCGCCGGCTACGAGCTGGGCCGTGGCTGGATGCGCATCGCGCGGGCGAAGGTGGGCAAGCGGGCGTTCCTCGGCAACTCGGGCATGACCGCCCCGGGCCGGCGGGTGCCGAGAGACGGCCTCGTGGCCGTCCTCTCCGCCGCGCCCCAGAAGTCCAAGGCCGGCTCGAGCTGGCTCGGCAGCCCTCCCGTCCGGTTGCGCCGCGCCGCACCCGACAGCGACCTCGAGCGCACCTATGCACCGCCGCTGCGGCTCAAGGTGATCCGTGGCCTCGTCGAGCTCTGCCGCATCGTGCCGGTCATGGTCAGCGTCGCCCTCGGCGTCACGGTCTTCCTCGCCCTCGCCTGGGTGGTCGACCGCTTCGGTCTCTGGCAGGCGGCCGCGCTCTCCGGCCTCGTCCTCGCGGTCGTGGGGGCGGTCGCGGCAGCGATCACCACTGCCGCGAAGTGGGTCGTCGTCGGCCCGATCCGCGCCGTCGAGCACCCGCTGTGGAGCCCCTTCGTGTGGCGCAACGAGGTCGTCGACACCTTCGTCGAGATGGTCGCCGGCCCGTGGTTCGCCTGGACGGCGACCGGCACCCCGGCGATCAACATCTGGCTGCGCAGCCTCGGCGCCCGCATCGGCCACGGCGTCTGGTGCGAGACCTACTGGCTGCCCGAGGCCGACCTCGTCAGCCTGGGCGAGGGCGTCACCGTCAACCGTGGCTGCGTGCTCCAGACCCACCTCTTCCACGACCGGATCATGTCGATGGACACCGTGACCCTGGAGGACGGCGCCACGCTGGGTCCCAACGGCGTCATCCTCCCGGCCGCCTCGATCGGTCGGGGCGCGACCGTCGGCCCGGGCTCGCTCGTGCTGCGCGGTGAGTCCGTGCCCGCCGGCAGTCGCTGGACCGGCAACCCGATCGCGCCGTGGCGCCGGCCGACGAAGCGCTCCCGGGCCAAGGCGGGCTCCTCGTGACGCGCCGCGTCGCCGCGCCCCGCGGGCGGGGCCACGTGCGGCATAGTGTGGCCCCGTGCTCGTGACGTCTGGTGACCCCTATGTACCCGGTCGCGGGGACGCCTCCTACGAGGTGCGCCACTACGACCTCGACCTCGACTACAAGGTGTCGTCCAACCGCCTGAGCGGCAGGGCGCGGCTCGACGTCGTCGCCACACAGCACCTGACGCAGCTGCGCATCGACCTCGTCGGCCTGCGGGTCTCGAAGGTGAGCACCGGGCGCCTCACCACCCGGTGGACCCAGCGCGGGGGGCACGTCACCGTCACGCTGCCCCGCCCCCTCGACCCCGGCGAGACCACGAGCGTCACGCTGACGTATGCCGGCAACCCCGGTCCCGCTCGCTCGGTCTGGGGCGAGGTGGGCTGGGAGGAGCTCGACGACGGCGTCCTCGTCGCCAGCCAGCCGACGGGGGCCCCGACGTGGTTCCCGTGCAACGACCACCCGCGCTCCAAGGCGACCTACCGCATCGCGATCGAGTGCGACTCGCCGTACACCGTGTGCGTGACGGGCACGCTCACCGGTCGCTACGTGCGCGGCAGCCGCACCCGGCACGTCTTCGACGAGGCCCACCCGATGGCGACCTACCTCGCCGCCGTTCACGTGGGCCAGTACGACCGCGCCGTGCTCGCCGAGGGCCCCGTCCGCCAGGTCGTCGTCGCCCCGCCGCGCCTGCACCGGCAGGTGCTGGGCGACCTGCAGCTCCAGCCGCGCATGATGGACCTCTTCGTCGACCTCTTCGGCCGCTACCCCTTCGCCGACTACACGGTCGTCGTCACCCCCGACGAGCTCGAGATCCCGCTCGAGGCGCAGGGCATGGCCACCTTCGGGCCCAACTGGCTGAGCGGCCGCGGCGCCCACCAGCGCCTCATCGCCCACGAGCTCGCCCACCAGTGGTTCGGCAACAGCCTCACCGTGACGTCGTGGGCGGACATCTGGCTCAACGAGGGCTTCGCCTGCTACGCGGAGTGGCTGTGGTCCGAGGCGTCGGGCGGCCCGGCCGCCGACGTGCTCGCGACGCAGCACCGCACCCGCCTCGCGGGCCTCGCCCAGGACTTCGTGCTCGCCGACCCGGGCCCCGACACGATGTTCGACGACCGCGTCTACAAGCGCGGCGCCCTCACCCTGCACGCGCTGCGCCTGCACCTCGGTGACGAGAGCTTCTGGGCGCTGTTGCGCGCCTGGGTGGCGGACCACGAGCACGGCTCGGTGTCCACGGCCGAGTTCGTCGCGCACGCCGCGACCGTCGACCCCTCGGGTGACGCGGAGCGACTCCTGGAGGGTTGGCTCCGGCAGCCGGCGCTACCGGCCCTGCCTCGTCCGGCACGGCGCTGAGCAGGCCGACGAGGCGTGCACGCCGTCAGTCGCCCGGCGCCTCGTGCGCCGTGACCTCCACGGTGCCGTATGCCGCCGCGAGCGCGAGCGCTCCCACGTGGCCGCCGTCGCCGAGCGGGAGGTCGACCACGGTCACCGGCGGCCGGTCGGGCAGGACGAGGACGGCGCGACCCGGCTGGGGCGTCCTCAGCGCGGCCGGGTCGACGACGAAGCCGGCTCCGAGGGCCTTGAGGGCCGCCTCCTTGCGCACCCAGCTGACGGCCCGCGCGGCGTCGTCGAGGTCGCGCGACCGCTCGCTCGGGTGCATCGCCACGCCGTCGAAGCCCGCGAACCGGGTGGCCGCCACCCGCTCGACGTCGACGCCGACCGGCGCGTCGGTCGACACGGCGACGGCCACGAGGTCGGGGGTGCGTGACAGCGAGACGTGCACGCCCGGATGGCCGACGAGACGCGGCGAGCCGTGCTCGTCACCGCACCGTGCGCACGTGCGGTCGAAGACGAGCTGCCCGGGCTTGGCGCCGACCACCTGCCCGAGGACGTCGCGAGCGAGCACGTGGAGGACGGCATACGCCCGTGCCGCCATGGGTTCACGCAGAGCGGCGAGCCGGCCGCGCTCCAGCGGGTCGAGCGGGCCGAGCCGCCTCTCCCACGCGACCGAGCGGCCCGGGTGTGCGAACCAGGCGTCGGCGCGGCCGACACCGGAGGCCGGTGCCGCATCAGGCGCCCGCGGTGGGACGGAGGGTGGCACGACACCAGAATGGCGCACCGCCGCTCGCGTGCCCGGGGTGACACGGCCGGTCGGGACGGGCAGGCTGTGAGGGTGCTTCGCCAACGTCTCCCCGTGCGGCCGCTGACGACCGCGGACCATGACGCTGCCCTGGAGTGTTGCGCCCGCGACCGCGCGGCCAACGTCTTCGTCGCGGCGCGCATCGTCGAGGGGTCGCTGCGCACGTCCCCGGGTGCCGTCCTCGGGCACTGGAACGGCAGCGAGCTGGCGGGACTGGCCTGGGTGAGCGCCAACGTCGTGCCGGTCGAGCTCGACGACGACGGCGTGGCGGGGGTGGCGCAGAAGATCACCCGGATGCGCCGTCAGGTCGCCTCGATCTTCGGCCCGTCGCCGCAGGTGACCGGCCTCTGGGAGCGGCTCGGCCCCGCGTGGGGCCAGGTGCGGGCGGTGCGCACGCACCAGCCGCTGCTCTCGACCTCGACGAGGCCCTCGGAGCTCGGGCTCGAGCTCGACGAGGGGGTCCGCCCCGCCAGGCCCGGCGAGGTCGACATCGTGCTGCCCGCCGCCGCACACATGTTCACCGAGGAGATCGGCTACCCGCCCTTCTACGGCTCGGACCGCGGCTACCGGGCGAGCATCGCGAGCCTCATCCGGGCCGGCCACACCTTCGTCAAGGTCGAGGACGGCGAGGTCGTGTTCAAGGCCGACGTCGGCTCGCTCGCACTCGGCTGCGCCCAGGTGCAGGGTGTGTGGCTGCACCCGCGCCTGCGCGGGAGGGGGCTCTCGGTGCCGGCGATGGCGAGCGTCGTCGAGCAGGTGCTGGCCGGCGCCGCCGACGAGGTGTCGCTCTACGTCAACGACTTCAACGTGGCGGCGCGGGCAACCTACGCCCGCTGCGGATTCCGCGAGGTCGGTGCCTTCACGACCGTCCTGCTCTAGGTCTGCCCGTGCGGCCTAGGGTGTGGGGATGAAGACGACGACGAACGCCCCGCTCGGCAAGGACGCCATCGCGCTCGCCGGCCTCTTCCTCGCCTCCGGCACGATGCACTTCGTCAAGCCCGAGCCGTTCGAGTCGATGGTGCCTCCACAGCTGCCGCGGCGACGGGCGCTCGTGTTCGCGTCCGGTGCCGCCGAGCTCGCCTGCGCCGTCGGGCTGCTGGTCCCGCGCACGCGCCGGGTGGCCGGTCTCGCGTCGGCAGTGCTGCTCGTGGCGGTCTTCCCGGCCAACGTCACGATGACGGCCAAGGCGGGCCAGGGCGTGTCGCGCGACCCCCGGAGCGCGGCCAAGCAGGGCTACCTCGCCGCGACGGTGGCGCGGCTGCCCCTCCAGTGGCCGATGATCCGCACGGCCCTGCGTGCCGCCGGGGTCATCCGCTGAACGCGATGTGCACCGAGTCACCGGTGCGGCGGTAGCCGATCGCCTCGTAGATGGCGTTGGACGTCGGGTTGGCGAGGTCGGTGTAGAGGATGCAGCGCTCGCCCGCCTCCCGTCGCTCGCTGCTGAGTGCGGCGACGACGCCGCTCGCGTAGCCGTGGCCACGCAGCTCCGGGGGTGTCCACACGCCCGAGATCCGGGTGACGCCGCCGTTGGCGGGCGATGCGTAGGCCATCGACACCGGTCGGCCCTCGACCTCCCACAACCCCACCCGGCCGCTGGCGACGGACCCTGCCAGTGACGGCGCGGCACGGCCGCCTCCCTCGATGACGTCGACGAAGTCCTGGTGCCAGCCGTCAATGAGCGCGAGGTCGTCGTCGGTCGCGGCGCGGAAGCCACCCTGCACCTCGAAGGCGAGCCGGGGCGGCACCGGCAGGTCGAAGCGGCCCATCTCCATGGCGACCCGTGCCGCGGCCCCCGTGCGCGCCACCCACTCGTCCGCGAAGGCCTGCGCCGGTGCGCGCACGCCCCCCACGCCCGGCAGGACGTCCGGCTCGGATGCCAGGAGGGCCGCGAGGTCTCGAGCCTCCGCCTCGGTGGCGAGGGCGATGTGGAGCGGGTGGGGCGGGGTGTGCATGAAGGCGGCGACGGCCGCACCGGCCGGGTCGGTGCCGACCCACCAGCGCGCACCGGCATACCGGGTGGGTCAGCGATGATGCCGTCGGTGACGCTGGCGACGACGCTGAGAGCCTCCGGCTCGCGGGCGACGAGCGCTGCGAGGGCGGCCCGGGCCTCCGGGGCACGCGCGACGAGCGAGAGGACGGTCGGCTGCTGCGGCATGCGGCAACTCTGGCAAACCCCGCCCGCCCGGTGCGAACCGTTTGTCCGAGGGCTCTGACGATGCTGTGAAGGTCCTGCACGTCCGGCGCCGAACCCCCTCGGGGCGCGGCCCCGGCTGTCACCATCGACGAGTGCCCCTCACCCCGAGCCATGCCGTCGTCGCGATCCCGCTGCGACGGCTCGGGCTGCCCCTCGGAGCCGTCGCGGTCGGCGCGATGTCGCCGGACGCCGCGGTCTTCGTGCCCTGGGTGTTCGACTACGCAGTGACCCACTCGCTCATCGGGGTCGTCACGACGGACCTCGCGGTCGGGGTGGTCGTCGTGTCGGCGTGGTGGGCGTGGCTGCGCGCGCCCGTCGTCGACCTGCTGCCCGTCGCGGGCGCCGTGGCGGGCCTGGCGCTGTGGATGGCGTCGATCTCCTCGGGGGCCCTGCCCTCCGCGGTCGTCGTGCGCGCGGTGACGCTGGCCGGGCTCGGTGCCGCGGCGGGACTGGTCCTGCTCGCCTTCACCTGGCACGTCGCCGTGCTCCGACTCCCCGACGCCGGCGTCGCGCGGGCACGCGACGAGCGCGGCTGAGCGTCGCCGTGCTCCTGCACCCGGCTCGCCCCGGCGAGCCGGACCTCGGGGTCAGATGTGCGCGAGCACCTCGGCGTGGGTCATCGCGAACCACGCGTCCGGGTGCGTCGACCACGCCTGCCAGGCTGCACCGACCTCTGCCAGCTCTTCCGGTGTCGCGAGACCACGCTCGACGGCTTGGGTCGCGAAGGTCGACTCCAGGGCGCGCCGGGCCCACACGCCGCCCCACCAGGCGCACTGCTCCGGCGTCGCATACGTCCAGAGCGACGCCGACGGGGTGAGCCGGGTCAGGCCGGCGGCGTGCGCCCATGCGAGCAGGTGCCGACCGGCGTCGGGCTCGGCGTGGTTGAGGTGCGCGAGGCGGCGGTAGAGATCGAGCCAGCGGGTCATGCCCTCCGAGGCGGGGTGCCACACCATCGAGGCGTAGTCGACGTCGCGCACCGCCACGAGGCCACCCGGGCGCGTCACCCGCGCCATCTCGCGCAGCGCGCCCACGGGGTCGGTGAGGTGCTGGAGCACCTGGTGGGCATGGACGACGTCGAAGGCCCCGGCGGCATACGGCAGCGCCAAAACGTCGGCGAGCTCGAACTGCGTGCGGTGGTCACCCCGGGCGGCGGCGTTGCTCCGGGCCTGCACGAGCGGGTCCGGCACGTTCTCGACGCCCAGCACCGCGCCCGACGGCCCGACCGCCTCGGCGAGGTCGAGCGTGATGGTGCCCGGCCCGCAGCCGACGTCGAGGACCCGCTGACCCGCCCGCAGGTGGGGGAGCAGGTAGGCCGCCGAGTCCGCCGCCGTGCGCACGCCGTGCGATGCGAGGACGCTCGTGTGGTGCCCGTGCAGGTAGACGTCAGCCATGAGGCTGACGCTACGCCGAGCGCGCCGCGCCACTCGGGGCCGTCCGCGTCGCGGGCCCCGGGGGCGGCGCCCGCGTCGGCAGCGCGGCAACTGGGTCGCCGCACCCCCTCCGGACCCGGATATCCTTCCGGGGTTGCACAACCCCCAGCCGAAAGAGGAGTCCCCCGGTGGCCCTGCACCTGTCGTCCCTGTTCCTGCGAACCCTTCGTGAGGACCCGGCGGACGCAGAGGTCCCGAGCCACCGCCTCCTCGTGCGGGCCGGCTACATCCGGCGCGTCAGCCCCGGCGTCTACACGTGGCTGCCGCTCGGTCTGCGGGTGCTGCGCAACGTCGAGAAGATCGTCCGCGAGGAGATGGACGCCATCGGCGCCCAGGAGCTGCTCTTCCCCGCCCTGCTGCCCAAGGAGCCCTTCGAGGCCACCGGCCGCTGGACGGAGTACGGCGACAACATCTTCCGCCTCCAGGACCGCAAGGGCGCCGACCACCTGCTCGGCCCGACCCACGAGGAGATGTTCACCCTCACGGTCAAGGACCTCTACAGCTCCTACAAGGACCTGCCGCTCTCGATCTACCAGATCCAGACGAAGTACCGCGACGAGGCACGGCCGCGCGCGGGTGTGCTCCGCGGACGTGAGTTCGTCATGAAGGACTCCTACTCCTTCGACATCGACGAGGCCGGTCTCGACAAGAGCTACCAGCTGCACCGCGAGGCCTACATCCGCATCTTCGACCGCCTCGGCTTCCACTACGTCATCGTCGAGGCGATGGCGGGGGCCATGGGTGGCAGCAAGAGCGAGGAGTTCCTCGCCACCGCCGAGGTCGGTGAGGACACCTACGTCCACTGCACGAGCTGCGGGTATGCCGCCAACGTCGAGGCCGTGCGCGTGCCGGCCCCCGACCCGGTCGGGTGGGAGGGCACCGCAGCCGCGCACGCGGAGGACACCCCCGACACCCCCACCATCGAGACGCTCGTCGCGCACCTCAACGAGCGCTTCCCCCGCGAGGACCGGTCGTGGGCTGCGGGCGACACGCTGAAGAACGTCGTCGTCATGCTCGTGCACCCCGACGGCACGCGCGAGCCGCTCGCCATCGGCGTGCCCGGCGACCGCGAGGTCGACGAGAAGCGTCTCGGCGCCCAGGTCGAGCCGGCTGAGGTCGAGGCCTTCACCGAGGCCGACTTCGCCGCCAACCCGGCGCTCGTCAAGGGCTACATCGGCCCCGGCGCGCTCGGGCTCGAGGGCAGCTCGGGCATCCGCTACCTGCTCGACCCGCGCGTCGGCGAGGGCACGCGGTGGGTCACCGGGGCCAACGTCGCCGGTCAGCACGTCATCGACCTCGTCGCGGGCCGGGACTTCACGGCCGACGGGACCATCGAGGCGGCCGAAGTGCGCCCCGGCGACCCCTGCCCCAACTGCGACCACACCCTCTCCGCTGCCCGCGGCATCGAGATGGGCCACGTCTTCCAGCTCGGCACGAAGTACGCCGAGGCCCTCGACCTGCAGGTCCTCGACCAGAGCGGCAAGCTCGTCACGGTCGTCATGGGCTCCTACGGCGTCGGCGTCTCGCGGGCCGTCGCGTGCGTCGTCGAGGGCAACCACGACGAGTCCGGCATCATCTGGCCGCGCGAGCTCGCCCCCGCCGACGTGCACGTCGTCGTGGCCGGCAAGGACGACGCGCTCTTCGTCAAGGCCGAGGAGATCGCCCGCGAGCTCGAGGTCCAGGGCCTCACCGTCATCGTCGACGACCGCAAGGGCGTCAGCCCCGGCGTGAAGTTCAAGGACTCCGAGCTCATCGGCGTGCCGACGATCCTCGTCATCGGACGCGGCCTCGCCGAGGGCAAGGTCGAGATCAAGGACCGCCGCACCGGCGAGCGCCGCGAGGTCGCCGTCGACGACGCCGTGGCCGCCCTGACCGCCGAGGTCACCGCGGAGGTCGAGCGCTCGTGACCTCCGCCGACCGCGGGGCGGGCCTCCCCGTGCGGGCGGTCCTCTTCGACTGGGGCGGCACGATCACGCCCTGGCACGAGGTCGACTTCCGCGCCACGTGGGGGGCGTATGCCGCAGCGCTCGGTCACACGGGTGACGCGCACACCGCGTTCGTCGCCGCCATCTGCGCCGCGGAGGACGCCGCCTGGAGGCGCGGCCGCAGCGGGGGCGGGAGCGCCCGCCTGCACGAGCTGCTCGAGACGGTGGGCGTCACGGACGTCCACCCGGGCGCGGAGGAGGCGCTGGCGGCATACCGCGAGCTGTGGGAGCCCCACACGCTCACCGCGCCGGAGATCCGCCCCCTGTGGGAGGGCCTGCGCGACAAGGGAATCCGGGTCGGCGTCCTGTCCAACACGATCTGGGACCGCGACTACCACCGGTCGATCTTCGAACGCGACGGCGTGCTCGACCTCATCGACGTCGACGTCTACTCCAGCGAGACGCCGTGGGTGAAGCCGCAGCCCGAGATCTTCGCCCACGCCGCCAGCGAGGCGGGGCTCGAGCCGGGGGAGTGCGCCTACGTCGGTGACCGCTCCTACGAGGACGTCCACGGCCCGCAGCAGGTCGGCATGCGTGCCATCTGGGTGCCGCACTCGACGATCCCGCTCGACCAGCAGGTGTCGCACGACGCAACCCCCGACGCGGTCGCGCACGAGATCGGCGACGTGCTCACCATCGTCGAGTCCTGGAACTGGCGCGGCGCAGACGGTGGCGGCGGTGCCGGCGCGTGAGCGACCCGACGCTCACGACCCTCCTCTTCCTCGGGCTCGCCGCCTTCGCCGCCGGCTGGATCGACGCCGTCGTCGGCGGGGGCGGGCTGGTGCAGCTGCCCGCCCTGCTCGTGGGGCTGCCGGGGGCCTCGCCCGCCCAGCTGCTCGCGACGAACAAGTTCGGCTCGATCTTCGGCACGGCGACGAGCTCGGTCACCTACTACCGGCGCGTCCACCCCGACCTGCGCACGGCACTGCCCATGGCGGCCGTCGCCTACGTCGGGTCGATCGGCGGCGCGGTCATCGGGCTGCACATCCCAAAGTCGGCCTTCAACCCGATCATCCTCGTGCTGCTCGTCCTCGTCGGCGCCTACACGCTCTTCAAGCCCGATCTCGGCAAGGAGTCGATCCGGCGCTACGACGGAGCACGGCACACGGTCTTCGCGATGCTGACCGGCTTCGTCATCGGCGTCTACGACGGTGCGCTCGGCCCGGGCACGGGCAGCTTCCTCGTCTTCGCCCTCGTGGGGCTGCTCGGCTACAACTTCCTCGAGGCGAGCGCGAAGGCCAAGATCACGAACTTCGCGACGAACCTCGGGGCCCTCACCGTCTTCCTGCCGATGGGGCTCGTCCTCTTCAAGGTCGGCTTCGTCATCGCGGTCGCCAACCTCGTCGGCGGCTACGTCGGTGCGCGCACGGCGGTCGCGAGGGGGAGCGGTTTCGTGCGCGCCGTCTTCGTGCTCATCGTCAGCGCCTTCATCGTCAAGATCAGCGGCAGCCTCCTCGGCTGGTGGGCCTGACTCAGGCGACGCGGCGGACGACGAGGCGTCGGTAGGTGGGGATGAGGACTCGGCGGGCGGCCTCCCGGTCGACGACCGTCCACGGCCCGGCCGCGGCGAGGGCGGAGATCACCTGGCGCAGCTCGGCCCGGGCGACGGCGGCGCCGAGGCAGAGATGGCGGCCCGCGCCGAACCACAGGTGCCGGTTGTCGGGCAGGTAGGGGCGGTCGAGGTCGAACGCCCCGGGTGCGGTGTTCGCGACGTAGGTGAGGGCCAGCACCCGGTCGCCGGCTCTCAGCGTGCGTCCGCCGACGGTGACGTCGCGGGTGATGTGCCGGCCGATGACCGGGGCCGGCGTCGTGACGCGCAGCCCCTCGCGGACGGCGACCTCGACGAGGTCGTCACGATCACTCCCCGTGGCGGTCGCCAGCCGAGCGGCCTGCCCCGTGTCGGCGAGCAGGGCCGCGGTGCGGGCGATCGCACTCGCTGCCGTCTCCGTGCCGGCCACGAGCAGCAAGGACGCGAGTCCGGTCGCCTCCTGCTCGGTGACACCGAGCGCCCGGCAGCGCCCGAGCACCGTCGACTCGGGTGCGGTGCGGTAGGCCCGCGGCACGCCTGCGGTGAGTCCCTCCAGGATCTGCCGCGCGCGGTCCACGGTCGCGGGAGCGAGGGTGGTGTCGGACTGCGTGCCCAGGGCCAGGGCGGCGAGCTCCTCGCCCCGGGCGAAGACGAGCCGGTAGGCGCCCCAGTCGTCGCCGTGGTCAAGGCCCGCAGCGTCAGCCTCGGCGAGGAAGGTCGTGACGTCGATGCCGAGCATGGCGACGACGATGCGGCCGACCAGCACCCGCGCGAGATCGGCGATGTCGACGGTCGTCCCGGCCATGAGCCGCTGGGTCATGAGCGCTGTGACCGGTGAGGCGGCGGGGGCCACGAGATCGTGGGCCGCAGCCTCCGTGAAGAGGTCGCGCGCCCTGGTGCGCAGGGAGTGGTGCCCTGCGCCGTCGAAGAGGTCCTCGACCCAGTCGCCGAGGACCTGTGACCACAGGTGGCCGACCCCGCCCTCGCCGAGCAGGGAGGTGGAGCGGTGGTCGACGAGCAGCTCGCGGATGAGGACCGGGTCGCGCACGACCCAGCCGAGCCGCGGCACCCGCAGGATGCGCGGCCCGAGCCGGGCCGCCGAGACGAGGGCGCCGAGTGCCGGGCTGGCCGACCGGATGACCGTGCGTTCGTGGCGACCGGCCACGCCCGCCTGAGTACGTCGGCTCACGGCGGGCGTCATGGCGTCACCGTAGACTGCCCGCACCGAGTGCAGGGAGAGCCTCGTCGCCGAGCCAGGGAGGTCGCGGCCGTGTCGCACCAGCGCATCGCCAGTCGGGTCACCGGGGTCAGTGCTCACGTCGCCGAGCACGCGATGACCGTCGAGCAGGTCGAGGCCCGGGTCGTCGCGTCGAGTGGCGGCTTCACCCCACCCACCGGTGTGCTGGGCCGGCTCACCGGGGTCCGACGGATCCACCACGCGGGCGCCGGCACGCAGGCGTCCGACCTCGCGGCCACCGCGGGCCGGCGCACGCTCGACCGCCTCGGTCTCGAGCCCGCCGACGTCGACCTGCTCGTCTTCGCCTCGGCCTCGCAGGACCTCGTCGAGCCCGCCACCTCGCACATCGTCGCCGATCTGCTCGGCGCCCGGTGCCCCGTCATGGACGTCAAGAACGCCTGCAACTCGTGGCTCAACGGGGTGCAGGTCGCCGAGGCGCTCATCGGCACGGGCGGCTACCAGCGGGTCCTCGTCGTCACCGGTGAGATGCCGTCGCGCGCAGCGCGGTGGTCGGTGCGCGACGCCGCCCAGTTCGTCGAGTCGGTGCCCGGCTACACGATGAGCGACGCAGGGGCCGCAGGGCTCGTCGAGCGGGCGGAGCCCGGAGCCCGCGGCGAGATCCTCCACCGGTGGTTCGGCGCCGAGTCGCGGCACTGGTCGGTGGGCCAGCTCCCGGCTGGAGGCACGCGTCACCCGCGTGACCTCGACAAGACGTACTTCGTCATGGACGGCACCCGGTTGCGGCAGGCCTTCGACAGCGTCGACGTGGAGGAGATCCACCGGGCCCTCAAGGCCGACGGTCTCGGGGTCGAGGACTTCGCGGCCGTCGCCGTGCACCAGGTCGCCATGCCCTACCTCGACGTCTTCGCCGACCGGCTGGGCCTGCGCCGTGACCTCGTCGTCGAGTCCCTGCCCGACCACGGCAACTGCGCCTCGGCCACCCTGCCGCTCCAGTGGCAGCAGATCGAGCAGCGCGACCTCGCCCGCCCGGGTGAGCCCGTGCTCCTCGTCGGCCTGGCGGGAGGCATCAGCGTCGGCACGATGGCGGTGCGGTGGTGAGTCGCGACCCCCGTGATCTCCCCGCTGCTGACGACGGCTCCGACGAGACGGAGCCGGCCGGCATACGGCTCTGGGTCGTCGTGCCCGCGTGGAACGAGGAGCGCGGTATCGGCGCGACGATGAGCGCACTCGCAGCCCAGCGTGACCGTGACTTCACGCTCGTCGTCGTCGACAACGCCAGCACCGACGCCACCGTCGCCGAGGTCGAGCGAGCCTGTGCGGCAAGCACGCTCGATGTCCAGGTCATCACCGAGCCGCGCAAGGGCACCGGTGCTGCGGCCGACACCGGCGTGCGGCACGCCATCGCGCACGGCGCGACCCATGTGCTGCGCACCGACGCCGACACCCTGCCCGCACCGGGGTGGACGGCAGCGGCGCGACGCGCCTTCGCCGGCGGCGCAGACCTCGTGACGGGCCCGATGCGCGCGCGTTCCGACGAGGTGCGGCTCAAGGTGTGGGAGCGCGCGGTCCTGCCGGCCGTCATCGGCGTCTGCCAGACGTTCGGCCGCCTGCGCCCGAGCAACCGCTCCCCGGAGCTGCACGGTCCCTACCGGATGAGCCCGGGCTGCAACCTCGGTGTCAGCGCGCGCGCCTACGTCGCCTCGGGCGGCTTCCCGCGCACGGCGATCGAGGAGGTCCACGAGGACCGCGAGCTCGTCAACCGGGTGCGGCGGGTCTCCGGCCGCGTCGAGCTGCACCGTGACCTCGTCGTGCACGCATCGGTGCGCCGGCTGCGCGCCTACGGGCTCCTCGGCACGCTGCGGTGGTACCTCGACCACGGCCACCACCCGGACGTCGTCGACGTGCGAGGCCTTGCGTGAGGTCACCCGCTCTCACGCGCCACCCGGCGGCCACCGACGCGGGCGGTCGCTGGGAGTCGCGGCTCATCCGCTCGGCGCACCCCGTCGTGGCCCGTGTCGTCGACCTCGCCGTCGCGCGCCGCCAGGTGACCAGGGTGCCGGGGGTGGGCCTGCTCGTCGCCGACCCGGAGGCGGCGCGCCGGGTGCTCTCCGACACCGCGCACTTCGCCAAGCAGGGCCCGGGGTCGTCCGGGGCGTTGTGGACTCCGGTCCTCGGTGAGCGCGTCCTGCTCAACATGGACGGGCCCGAGCACGCTCGGCTGAGACGGGTGCTCGCCGACCTCTTCTCCCCGCGCATCGTCGACGAGGTGTGCCGTGACGCTGCCCAGCCGCTCGTGGCTCGTGCGGCCGAACGGCTGCGGGCCGGGGAGCCGGTCGACGTCGCGCGCCTCGCGCGCGAGGTGGCTGCCGCAGTGATCGGCCTCGTCGTCGGGCTCTCGGGTGGTGCCGACCGGGCCGAGCTCCTGCGCGCGAGCGACGACATCGAGTCGATGGTCACCTGGCGCACGCGCACCTTCGACGAGGCGGCCGTCGACCACGCGCGCCGGGCGCTCGCCGTCGTCCAGGACGCAGCCGAGGCCGCCCACCGCGCAGCAAGTGATGACACGGTGATGGGCCGGCTTGCGCTGCAGGGTGTTTCGCTCGAGGAGGCTCGTTCGCTGGCAGCAGCTCTGTTCCTCACCGGCGTCGGCACGGTGAGCAGCGCCCTGCCGCGCATCGTCGGCCAGCTCGCCGATGCGGGCCTGCTCGACCGACCCGGGGCGGCGACCGCAGACCTCGACGCCGTCATCGCCGAGGGCCTGCGCATGACGACACCGAGCCTCGTCACGCTCCGTCGCTGTTCGCGCCCGACCGAGCTTCACGGCATACGGCTGCGGCAGGACGAGCGGGTCGTTGTGCTCCTCTGGTGGGCCACCCGGCTGTCCGGCGGGTTCGACCCGGCGCGCCGCCCGCCCGCCGCGATGCGCCACCTGTGGTTCGGCGCGGGGTCGCACTTCTGCCTCGGCGCCCCGCTCGCGATCGCCGAGCTGCGTGCCATGGCGGGCATGGTGCTCGAGGTCGCGGCCGAGCGTGGGCTCGCCGTCACGCGGCGCACGGCCGCGCGGCGGGTGCTCGTGCCGCGCTACGCCGAGCTGTCGGTCGGCGCCGGGGCTCCCGGATGACCGTCACGTCGGCGCCTGACGTCGTCAGCGCCCTGCTCGACCGGGCCGCTGCCCACCCCGCCCGCGTGGCGATCCGCGACCACCGTGGCCGCTCGGTGACCTACGGCGACCTGGGGCGCGGGATCAGGGCTCTCGCGACGCACCTCGAGGAGTCAGGCGTCGCCCACGGTGACGGGGTGCTCCTCGCGGTGCGCCCCTCGCCCCGCGCGGTGATGGCGGCGCTCGGCGTCGTGCTGGCTCGCGGGGTCGTCGTCGTCGCCGACCCGGGGGCCGGGGCGGCGCTGCGAGACGTGAGACGGCGTATCGTCCCCGTGCGAGCCGCCGTCGCCGACACGGTGGTCCACGCTGCGACGACGCGGCCGCTCTCAGCCCTCCTCGCGCGGTGGCCCGCGACGGCGGGTCTCCAGCTGTCCGACCTGTCGGAGCCCCACCTCGTGCACGTCGTCACCGGTCCACGCCTGCCGGGAGTGCCCCGGTCGGCGACCCGGTGGGAGTCCTTGCCCGAGGGGGCCGTGACCCGGCCCGCAGGTGACGCGTCGCGCGACGCCCTCGTCGTCTTCACCTCCGGCTCCACCGCCGCCCCGCGCGCCGTCGTGCACAGCGTGCGCTCGCTCTCCGCGGGAGTGCGCGCGGCGGTCGAGGCGCTGGGCCTCGACGAGCGCGTCGTCATGCACACCGACCAGCTGATGATCGGCCTGCCCACCCTCGTCGCCGGTGGCCGGTGGTCGCTCCCGCCGGTGACGGCGACGACGGCTGCCTCGGTGCGTCAGGCGGCTCGCGAGCGCGCCACACACCTGTATGCCGTGCCCGCCAAGCTCCTCGCGGCGGCCGAGCTCGGCCTGCCGCAGACGGTCCGGCACGTCGCCATGGGTGGGGCGCCGGTGCTCCCGACGGGCATCCGCCGGATCACGCAGCTCGTGCCCGGGGTGACGGTGCGTGCGGTCTACGGCCTCACCGAGGCGCTGCCGGTCGCGGTGGCCACGGGCGAGCAGGTGCTCGACTCGCCCCCCGGACGCACGTGCCTCGGGTTCCCGCTCCCCGGGGTGTCGGTGCGCATCGACACCCCTGCGGGCAGCGCCGACGTCGGCCCGGGCGCAGCGGCCGACGGCGCGGCCGACGTGGGCGAGATCGTCGTCGTCGCCCCCCAGGGCCGAGACCGGATCGCGGGCGAGCAGCCGACGCGAGAGGTGCGGACCGGTGACCTCGGGTCGCTCGGGCCGGACGGCACCCTGCTGCTTGCCGGACGGTCCAAGAGCATGATCATCCGGGGTCAGGCCAACATCTACCCCGACCTCGTCGAGCCGCTCCTGCGCGAGCACGCCGGGCTCGCGATCCGTGACTGCGCCCTCGTGGGGGTGCCCGACCCGGTGTCGGGTGAGGAGCGGGTCGTGCTCGCCGTCGTGCCCGAAGCCCCGCAGACGCAGCGGTCCCGGTCGACCGCCCAGTCCGTTGCCCGCGCGGTGCACCGGGCCTGGCCCGACCTCGCCGACGAGGGGTGGCGACCCGACGAGGTGGTCGTCGTCGAGGCGGTGCCGCGGCGCGGCCGCTCCGCTGCCGTCGACCTCGAGGCCCTGCGCGCCCTCGTGGCGACCGCCCCGCGACGTGACCGGTCGTGAGGGTCGCGTGAGGGTCGCGTGAGGGTCGCGTGAGGGTCGCGGTCACCGGTGCCAGCGGCTTCGTCGGCGGGGTGGTCGTCTCCCACCTGCTGGGGTCGGGCCACGAGGTCGTGGCGCTGAGCCGCCGTCCGGTGCCCGAGCGCGCCGGCCTCGTGCACCGGTCGTGGGACCTCACGACCGGACGGCTCCGCGACGAGCCCACGGTCGACGCCGTCGTCCACGCCGCCGCGCACGTCGACGAGTGGGACCCCTGGCCCGTCCACGCCGCCGTCACCGTCGCGGGGACGCGCGCGGTGCTCGACACGTGGCCGGAGGCGCGGGTGGTGCTCATCTCGTCGGCGAGCGTCTACCCCCTGCGTGGAGCCGGCCGCCCGCGGTGGCTGCTCACCGAGGACGACCTGCCGACCCACCACCCCCTGTCGGCCTATACGCGGGCCAAGATCGCCCAGGAGCAGCTCGTCCTCGCGCGGGGCGACACCGTCGTGCTGCGACCGCATGCCGTGCACGGCACGGGTGACACGACCCTGCTGCCGCGACTCGCCCGGGCGCGTCGACACGGGCGACTCGTCTGCCCCGGGGGTGCGCGCACCCGCGTGCACCTCACCGACGTGCGTCTCGTCGCAGCCGCCGCCGTGAGGGCGTGCGAGAGCGACGGTGGCGTGGCGGTGCTCAACGTCGCCGACGAGCGACCCCTCGAGCTGCGCGCCGTCGCCGCGGGGGTCGCCGCCGCGAACGGCTGGACCGAGCGCCCTGTCTTCACCGGCGCGCCCGTCGCCTGGGCGGCGGCGCTCGCCCTCGAGGGCACCGCCCGCCTCCTGCGGTCGCGCACGGCTCCGGTGCTGACGGCATACGGCGTCTCCCATCTCGCGGTGAGCCGCGCGTTCTCCACGGCCCGGCTGCGCGAGCGCCTCGGGCTCACGCCGGCGCCCTCGGATCTCACGCTGTGGACCGCGGCCAGCTGACTCACACGACCGTCCTGACGCGGCCACAGGTGACGCACAGCCACCCGCAGAAGTGTGGGACTCATGAGCGCAGCCGTCCTCCCCGAGGCCCATGACCTCCCGTCGGCGACCACGCCCGCCGCGCACGCCGTCCCGCGCCATCTCCGGCCGACGCCGCTCTGGTGGCGTGACGCCACGGCAGCGGTGGGGTGGGCTCTCGTGCTCTTCGTCGTGGCGCTCTGGGTCGCCGGTGGCGGCATCAGCGACTTCACGTCGGTGGGCGAGTCGCTGACCAACGTCGGACGCCTCACGGGACTCGTCGCCTCCGTGCTCATCCTCATCCAGGTGCTGCTCATGGCTCGCATCCCGATCCTCGAGCAGGCCTGGGGGCAGGACGAGCTCGCGCGAGTGCACCGCCTCGTGGGCAACACGTCGTTCAACCTCATGGTCGCCCACATCGTGCTGACGGTCCTCGGCTACAGCGCCGGCACCGACCTCGGGGTCATCGGCACGTTCGTCGACGAGACGCTCCACGCCCCGGGCATGCTGCTCGCGCTGGCCGGCACCGTCGCGCTCGTCATGGTGGTCGTGACGTCGGTCAAGAAGGCGCGGCGGCGCCTGCGCTACGAGTCGTGGCACCTGCTGCACCTCTACGCCTACCTCGGCGCCGGGCTCGCCCTCCCGCACCAGCTGTGGACGGGTGCCGACTTCAGGTCGAGCACCGTGGCCACCGTCTTCTGGTGGGGGCTGTATGCCGCCGCCCTCGCCAGCGTCATCGTCTACCGGGTCGCCCTGCCGCTCATCCGCTCCCGTCGGCACCGCCTCGTCGTGTCGCACGTGCGGGCCGAGTCGCCCACCGTGACGTCCGTCGTCGTCACGGGCCGCCACCTCGACCGGCTGCCGGTGCGCGCCGGTCAGTTCTTCCAGTGGCGCTTCCTCGACGGGGAGGGCTCGTCGCGGGCCAACCCCTACAGCATCTCGGCGGCGCCCGACGGTCGCACCCTGCGCATCACGGCCGAGGCGGTCGGCGACTCGAGCAGCCGGCTCGCCACCCTCCGGCCGGGCACACCCGTCCTCGTCGAGGGACCGTACGGGCGGCTTCACGCCGGGGTGCGCACCCGCGAGCGGAGCGTGCTCATCGGCGCGGGCATCGGCATCACGCCCCTGCGAGCGCTCCTCGAGGAGCTACCTGCCGGACCCGACGCCACCGTCGTCATCTATCGCGTCGGACGCCAGTCCGACATCGTCCTCGCCGACGAGCTGCTCTCCCTGGCCCGGGCCAAGGGCGCCCGGGTGGTCGCCGTCGTCGGTCACCGCCGCACCGACCGCGAGAGCTGGCTGCCCGCCGACTCCGCCCACCTGGGGGAGGCCGAGGCGCTGCTGCGCATCGTCCCCGACATCGCCTACCGCGACGTCTTCGTCTGCGGCAACCCCGCCTGGATGGAGCACGTCATCACGGCGGCCAAGGACGCCGGGGTGCCGGCCGAGTCGATCCACCACGAGCGCTTCAGCTACTGACCCCCGCTGCCACCAGACCCTCACCGACCCCTCCTGACCGCAACCGACCCGAAACGAGACCCCCATGCGTCGCATCGTCACCTGGGCCATGAGCACCCTCACCGTCATCGTCCTGCTCTTCAGCTACCACACGTCGCGGTCCTCGGTCGTGGCCACGGCAGAGACCCGGCCGGCCACGACGACCGCCCAGAGCGCTCCGAGCACGACGACCGACTCGGCCTCGGGGTCCTCCGGCGGCACGGGTGGGACCGACGACAGCTCGTCGTCCAGCAGCTCGTCGGGCTCGGGCAGCTCATCGGGCTCGTCGGGGGCGAGTGCCTCGAGCGCCGCGAAGACGTACGTCGGTGACGCGATCGACACGCGCTACGGCCCGGTCCAGGTCCAGATCACCGTGGCGAGCGGCAAGATCACCGCGGTCGACGTGCTCCAGGTTCCGATGTCGGACCGCCACGACCAGATGATCAACTCGCAGGCCGTGCCGATCTACAACGACGAGGCGGTGCAGGCGCAGTCGGCCAACATCGACGTCGTCTCCGGTGCCACCTTCACGTGGCAGGGCTACACCCAGTCCCTCCAGTCCGCCATCGACCAGGCCAACCTCTGAGGCGCTCGGATCCCCACGCCAGCGCCCCGGGGTCAGGCGGGTCACGCGGTCACGCGAGTCACCCGCGCTGCGCCGGGCCCCCTGAGTCACACTGAGACGGACGAGCAAGGAGCCATGATGAGCACCGAGACGAGCACGCCTCCGGCCCGCAAGGCCTGGGTCGAGCAGATCATGGGAATGCCGATCAGCATCCACCTGCGCGGGGCGTCGGCCCTGACGCCAGCGGGTGAGCAGGCGGTCCAGGAGGCCTTTGCCGTCTTCCGCGAGATGGACCGGATCTTCTCGACCTACCGCGACGACTCCGACCTCATGCGGCTGCGCCGCGAGGAGGTCGGTGTCAGCGAGGTGAGCCCCCTCATCGAGGAGGCGCTCGCGATCGGGGAGCGCGCCGAGCGCGACACCCTGGGCGCCTTCACGACCCTGCTGCCGACGGGGGAGGGCGACCTCGCGTTCGACCCGACGGGACTCGTCAAGGGCTGGGCCGTCGACCGAGCGGCCGAGCGCCTCGTCGACCTGCCGGGCACGTCGTCGTGCATCAACGCCGGCGGGGACCTGCTCGTCGTGCCGTCCGCCGACCTCCCGCGTGAGGGAGCTGGGAGCATCGCCTGGCGCGTCGGCATCGAGAACCCCCGCGACCGCTCCCAGATCGCGAGCACGGTCTCGCTCACGCACGGGGCCGTGGCGACCTCGGGCACCGCGGCGCGCGGCGCGCACCTCTACGACCCCCGCACCGGCGAGATGGTCGGCCGCAGTGGCTCCGTCACGGTGGTCGGCCCCACGCTCCTCTGGGCCGACATCTGGGCGACGGCTCTCTTCGTCGGCGATGCCGAGACTGCCGACGCGTTCGACCGCCGGGCACCCGACTACCTCTCCACGGTGCTCTGAGCCCGGCGGCATACTGTGCTCTTGACTTAATTAAGTTACGGCGCAAACAATGGACGGGTGCACGCCTTCGACGTCCTCGGTGACCCCGTCCGTCGCCGTCTGCTGACCCTGCTCGCCGACGGCGAGCGGTCGTCGGGCGAGCTCGCCGAGGTCATCGCCGCCGAGTTCGGCATCTCGCACCCCGCGGTCTCGCAGCACCTCAAGGTCCTCCGCGACGCCGGCTTCACCTCGGTCCGCGCCGACGGCCAGCGGCGGCTGTATGCCGTGGAGCCCGGCCCGCTCGAGGAGATCGACGCATGGGTGGCGCAGTTCCGCCACTTCTGGACCCAACGTCTCGACGCGCTCGGCACCGAGCTGCACCGGGGCGCGAGGGACCGGCGGGCCCCGACGCGCGCCGACGCACCGTCCAGCGACTCACCACACCACAGGAGGACCACGAGATGACCGGCACGAGCAGCACGAGCAACACGAGCAACACGAGCAGCGCGAACGCCACGGAGCCGACCCACCACGCCGCACGCCTCGGGAGCGTCACCCGCAGGGTGGCCAGCGGAAGCCGCGACGGCGCGGACACGAAGACCGTCACCGTCGCGCAGCGCTACCCGGTCGGCCTCGACGAGCTGTGGTCGGCGGTCACCGACGGCGAGCGGATCTCGCGGTGGCTCATGCCGATCAGCGGCGACCTGCGGCTCGGTGGCCACTACCAGCTCGAGGGGAACGCCGGCGGCACCATCGAGGAGTGCGTGCCTGGCGAGCGGATCGCCGTCACGTGGGAGTTCGGCGGCGAGGTGTCGTGGGTCGTCGCGACGCTCTCCGGCGACGACACCGAGTCGGCCCTGCGCGTCGAACACGTCGCCCACGTCGACGCCCAGCGGTGGGAGGAGTACGGTCCGGGCGCCGTCGGCATCGGCTGGGACTCGATGCTGCTCGGCCTCACACTGCACCTCGAGTCGGGGAGCGGCATGGACCGTGACGCGGCGGCGGCCTGGGTCGCGAGCGAGGACGGCCGCGCCTTCATGCGAGGCAGCGGGGAGGCGTGGTGTCGCGCCCAGGTGGCCGCCGGGGAGGACGAGACGGCGGCTCGCGCCGCGGCGGACCGGTGCATCGCGGCATACCTCGGTTGAGGTCCGGCGGTCTCGGGCGGGCGGGTGTCACGCCCGGGCGAGGGCGGCCTCCAGATCGGGGACCGTCGTGACGGGGAGGTCGCAGACGAACCCGTGACACACGTATGCGGCCGGGCTCCCTTGCACGAGAGGGCGGTTCGCGAGGAGCGGGATGCCGTCTGCGTCCGGGGAGCCCGCGACGACCACCGCGCCGGGGCTGGTGCTGCGCCGAGCCGTGGAGAGCAGGTCGGTGGCGTGCGGACCGTCTCCGACGACCGCGACCTGCACCGGGCCGGCTGCGATGGCCTCAGCGACGGCGAGCGACCAGCCGGCGAATCGCGGGTCGCGCCCAGCGAGCCCCAGGCCTGCCTCGGTGGCCTGCCGCCCCCGTTCGATGACCGCGGTGTCGCCGGTGAGGGCCCCGAGGGTGACGAGGGCGCCGGCAAGAGCCGACTGCCCCGATGGCTCCGCGTTGTCGGCGGCGCTGCGGGGCCGCAGGTAGAGCGTCTCCGCGTCGTCGGCCGTGTCGTGGAATCCGCCGTCATCGGCACCGAAGCGTTCGACGGCGCGGTGAAGGAGAGCCTGCGCGTCGCGGAGCCACCGAGGGTCGCCGGTGGCCTGGTGGAGGGCGAGCAGCCCCTCGGCGAGGTTGCCGTAGTCGTCGGCGACGGCCTCGGCGCGACCCACGACCCCGCCCCGGGAGGCCCGGCGCAGCCGACCGTCGACGACGTGCACCGCGAGCACGTGGTCGGCGCACCGCTCCGCGGCCGCGACCCACTCGGGGTGACCGAGGACGGAGCCTGCGCCTGCGAGCGCGGCGATGGCGAGGCCGTTCCACGACGTCACGACCTTGTCGTCCCGTCCGGGCTGCGGCCGGGTGGCGCGCGAGTCCAGCAGGCGACGGCGGACGGACGCGAACCAGGCCGGGTCGTCGGGGTCCACCGGCAGCTGGAGCGTCGACGCCCCGTGCTCGAAGGTGCCCGTCTCGGTGACGACGAAGAGCTCGGCCGCGCGAGCGGCCTCCGCGGCGCCGAGCACCTCGTCGAGCTGGGCAGGCGTCCACGCGTAGGTGAGCCCTTCGACCCGGGCCGCATCGGCGTCGAGCGACGAGGCGAAGCCGCCCTCGGGGGTGGAGAGGTCGCGCAGGACGAACTCGGCCAGCTCGTCGACGATGCGACGTGCCAGAGCCGAGCCCGTCGCGCGCCACCACGAGGTGTAGGCCCGCAGGAGCAGCGCATTGTCGTAGAGCATCTTCTCGAAGTGCGGCACGACCCAGTCGGCGTCGACGCTGTAGCGCGCGAAGCCGCCGCCGAGCTGGTCGTACATACCGCTCCGCGCCATGGCCTCGAGCGTGCGGTCGGCCATGCGTCGCGAGAGGTCGTCACCGGTGCGAGCATGGTGACGCAGGAGGAACTCGAGGACCATCGACGGCGGGAACTTCGGTGCGCGCCCGAATCCGCCTGCGCGCGAGTCGAACTGACTGGCCAGCGTGGTGACGGCGCGGTCGAGGGCAGCGGTGTCGACCGTGGCCGGCGGCGGGGGAGCGAGCGCGTCGGACAGGGCGGTGGCGATGTGACGGCCCGACTGGCGCACCTCCTCCTCGCGGGTGCGCCAGGCCTCGTCGAGCGCTGCGAGCACCTGGAGGAAGTGGTCCCGGGGGAAGTACGTGCCGGCGTAGAAGGGGTCACCCTCGGGCGTGAGGAAGACCGTCATCGGCCAGCCGCCGTGACCCGTCGTCGCGGTGACGGCAGACATGTAGACGGCGTCGATGTCGGGTCGCTCCTCCCGGTCGACCTTGACGGAGACGAAATGCGCGTTGAGGGTGGCTGCCACCTCGTCGTCCTCGAACGACTCGTGCGCCATGACATGGCACCAGTGGCACGCGGCATACCCCACCGACAGCAGGACGGGCACGTTGCGACGCCTCGCTTCGGCGAACGCGTCGGGTCCCCACTCCTGCCAGTGCACGGGGTTGTCGCGGTGCTGGAGGAGGTAGGGGCTCGTGGCGGCGCCGAGGCGGTTCGTCATCGGTGTGCTCTCCAGGTTCGAGCGTTCGCAGGAGTGGCGCCGGTCATCCGGTGCTCCTTCGCTCGCGCTTGCCGCGTGCGATCTCGGTGTGCAGTGCGTCCAGCCGCTGGTCCCACGAGGCCAGGTAGTGGGTCAGCCAGTCGTTGACCTCGGCCAACGGCTCGGGACGAAGCGAGTAGATGCGCCGCTGTGCCTCCTGCCGCACCTCGACCAGGCCTGCCTCACGCAGGACCCGCAGATGACGCGAGACACCGGGGCGTGCAATGGGCAGGAGGGCGGCGAGCTCGCCCGCCGTGGCGGGTCCTTCGGCGAGAGCCTCGAGCATCGTGCGCCGGCTGTCGTCCGCCAGTGCTCTCAGGGCTGCTTCCATGACCACTGTGTATCAACACAGGTACATAGCAGTCAAGGTACGCATCCATCCAACCCCAATCGAAAGAGCAGTTCGTCGCCGTCGAGCGGGCCCGCGCGGCTGGGTGGACGGGCGACGAACTGCTCTTTCGATTGCTGCCCGGGGGCGGGCCCGACGGAGTGCTCTTTCGTTCGGGGTGGGTCAGAGGAAGGGGCGGACCTCGATCTTGCGGTTGCAGCACCTCGACGCCTCGGCGCCGAGCCGTAGTGCCACGTCGAGGTCCGGTGCCTCGATGATCCAGAAACCCGCGAGATACTCCTTCGACTCGAGGTACGGCCCGTCGGTGATGATCGCCGTGTCGCCCCGATTGTCGATCGTCGTCGCCGGGTCGGGCGAGCCGAGGCCTCCGGCGAAGACCCAGTACCCCTCGGCGCGGAGCCGGTCGTTGAAGGCGTCGATGTCGGCCTCCTCGGTGGGGGTGGCTCGGCCAGTGCCGTCGTCGATCACGGAAACCAGATACTGCATCGCGACTCATCTCCTGCGTCCCGGGCGTCCCCTCGTGGGCTGCCCCTCACTCACTCGACGAGCGCCTCGCCCCTGATCCGACACCGTCGCTCACGATTTGTCCACGACTCCCGCCTCCGGGCCTCGACCCATGGCGTATGCCGTCCCAGCCGCAGGCGGTGACCCGTGCCTCACAGTGGGCGGGCGGCATACCCCATGGGGTGTAACGTCGAGGACGTGGAACAGCACGGAACCGCCGCCCGGGTGGCGCGCCTCGCGGGCGCCGTCGCAGCGACGGGCGCGCTCCTCACCGGGTGCACCACGACCACCGTCATGGGGCCGGGTCCGATGAACGGCGGCTCCACCGCAGTGGGAGGGATGATGGGCGGCACCGGCAACGGCAACGGCGCGGGGAGAGCGATGTTCGCGCCCCTGACGTGCGCCGCCCCCACCGACCTGCCCGGCCAACGCGTCACCGTCACCCTCGCCGACATGGGGATGTCGCACACGATGGGCGGCACTGCGCCCATGGGAGCCCGGATGTCACTCACGGCCGAGCCGGCGACCGTGTCGTCAGGCCAGGTGAGCTTCGTCGTCGACAACCGCGGGTGGCGCACCCATGAGCTCGTCGTGCTCCCGCTCGCCGCGGGCGCCGGCGCCGGGGAGCGGGTGCCCGGCCCGGACGGCAAGGTCGACGAGTCGGGGAGCCTCGGCGAGGCGTCGAGCTCGTGCGCCGCGGGCGCGGGAGAGGGCATCGACTCGGGAGCCGTCGGCTGGGTGACCCTCACCCTCGCGCCCGGGCACTACGAGCTCGTCTGCAACCTGACGAACCACTACGCGGGCGGCATGCGCCAGGAGCTCGTCGTCACCGGCTGAACCGGGTCAGGCCGGCAGCGGCGCCGTGCTGTCGACGAGCGCGTGCCAGCGGATCCGCCGGGCGCGCCACGTGAAGATGGCGAGCTTGGCCGCCTCGTCGACGATGCGTGCGATGAAGATGCCCGCATAGCCGAGCGGCGTGTGCAGACCGAGCACGATGGCGAGCGGGAGCCCCACGAGGAAGGCGCCGACGGCGTCGCCCAAGATGACGCCGCGCACGTCGTTGCCGCTCGGCAGCACGCCCGCGCCGATGATCATGTTGCGCACCTTGATCACCTGGAAGGCGGCGTTGATGAGGATGCCCACGCCGGCCATGACGCGTACGTCGCGGCCGGCCTCTGCGAACAGCGTGTCGAGGAAGAGCACCGACGTCGCGAAGAGCACGCCGAAGACGGCCGCCGTGCCGACGCCGGCCCGCGTCACGCGCCGCACCCACGCCATCGCCGCGTCGACGTCGCCGCTGCCGACCGAGCGTCCGACGAGGGTCGTCGTCGCGGCCATGAGGCCGATGCTGCCGACGATGAAGATGCCCTCGAGGGTCGTGACGATCTGCGCCGCCGCGAGCGCCTCGTCGCCGAGCTGCTGGAAGACGACGTTGTAGAGGAACGTGCCGACCGTCCAGAAGAGCTCCGTCACACCGAGCGGCAGTGCGAGGACGAAGAGCGGCACGACGACGGCGTGCCACTGGCGCAGGCTGTCGGGCAGGCTCCAGCCGATCACCTTGCGGCCGTACGCCATCCACAGCAGGATCAGGGTCTTCGCCACTGCCGTGATGAGCGTCGCCCAGCCGGCTCCCGCCACACCGAGTGCAGGGAAGGGGCCGAGGCCGGTGACGAGCGAGAGGGCCAGGATCGAGTTGGCCACGACGGTGATCATCGTCGCGACCATCGGCCGGGCCGGCTGCCCCACCGAGCGCAGCACCCCCGACATGATCGCGCTCAGCATGACCGGCAGCGTGGCGAGGACCGTGAGGCGGAAGTAGTCGGTGCCGGCCGCCGCCACCGCGTCGGAGGCGCCGACGAGACCCATGACCCGGTCGGCGAAGAACCACGGCACGAACGACACGACGACACCGAGCACGAGCGCCGTGAGGACGGCTGCCGTCACGGTGTGGTCGAGGTCGCCGCGCCGGCCCGCGCCGTGGGCGCGCGCGACGAGGATGCTGACGGAGGTGCCGAGGCAGCCCAGGGTCACCGCGAGGATGAAGGTCAGGCTGTTCGAGAAGCCCACGGCCGCAATGGCCGTCGCGCCCAGACCGCCGACGACGATCTGGTTGACGAAGTTGAGCACGAGCATGAGCACGAACTCCATGCTCACCGGGACGGCGATGCGCGCGATCTCTCGGCCCGGGGTCGGCGGGGCCGATCGCAAGGTGCGGAGGGAGGGCACGGCGAGGCGAGGCATGAGCGAGTGACTTTCGATATCGAAGGTTGGGGCTGCCCTAGGTTACGTCTTCCGGGCCCCTGAGTCGAAACGATTTGATAGGAGGCTGCGTGGAGCCTTCTCAGTCGTTCATCGCCTTGATGATGGTGACCGCGAGGCTGACCCGGTCGTGGGCCGCCCGGCTTGCTCCGCCCGTGCCAGCACCGCTCGCGGCGTCGACCGCGTTGTCCGCCTCGCGCACGATCGTCCACGCGCGGGCGCGTCCCTCGTCGATGCCTGCCCGCTCGCAGATGATCTCGAGCCGGCGCCGCAGCGACCACCGCACCTCAGAGCCGGTGCCGAGCTCGTCGGCGCGGTTCCACAGGGCCGGAGCGACCTCGAAGGCGACGTCACCACCCATCGGCTTCGGGTCGATGGCGAGCCACGGGGAGCGGTAGGCCCCGAGGACGTTGGTGTAGTGCAGGTCGGTGTGCAGCAGCCGGTCCTCCGACGGTGCCCGCGTCACGAGCTCGCCGGCGAGCGCAGCCGCCTGGTCGAGGTAGCGCCGCGGCAGCACCGGGGGAGCCGCCCGCAGCTCCACGGCCTGACGTTCGGCGTATGCCGTGAGGCGGGGGATGCGGGGATGCGCGGGCCGCCGGAGCGTCGTCAGCAGGTCACCGATGACGCCGCACGCCTCGTCGATGTCGACGCGGGCGAGGTCACGGGTGTGCAGGCGCTCGAGCAGCATCGCGAAGCGCGCCGGGTCGGCGCGCACGAGCCGTACGGCGCCGTGGCCGTTCCACGTCTGGAGGGCGAGCGGCTCGGCGGCCGCCTCACGGTGTGGCCAGCTCACCTTGAGCACGCCCTCGCCGCTGACCCCGACGGTCTCCCGCCCGGCGCCGAGGAGGCGAACCGGGACGACGACCGCGCACACGCCGTGCAGCGGCTGCCCGATCGGCTCGAGCTCCCACTCGTCAAGGAGGCTGCCGAGCAGTCCCGGTAGGTCGTCGAGCCAGTCCTGGCCCGAAATCCAGCCCTCGGGCGCGTAGCCCGCGACGTGGTGGGCGAAGAGCGCCGGCACGAGGTCGTAGCGCGCCGCACCGCGGCCTCCGCCATGGCCAGCCGCCCCGCCTGCCGCCTGACCGGGCCACGAGCTCACGGGGACGTCCCCGGAAAGGCAGCGACCGGCATACCCCAGTCGGTGGCGAGCGCCTGGACGCGCCCGCTCCACCGGGCGGTGTCGTCCAGCGCCGGGCCGTCGGGGGTGGCTCCGGCGACGTCGACGGTCGCGTCGACGGCCGTGCTCAGCAGGTGGGTCGCGAGCCGCTGCGCCTCCGCCGGCGTCGTGACGGGGAAGGGCAGCGCCCAGCCGCCCGGGGTCGAGGTCGTCGAACCGGCCACGGCGAGGTCGAGGCGCCGCAGGGCGTCGAGCGTCGCGAGGGCGCGGGTTCGCCGCGCGCCGGTCGACTGGGCGGCGACCACCTCGAAGCCGTAGACGAGGGGCGAGGTCTGGTCGATGATCCGGGGGCGGGCGCCGCTGGGGATCGTCGTGGGGTCGACCGTGGCTCCGAGGAGCACGGCGGAGGCCAGCCGCGACGACCAAGCGGCGAGCACGAGGTCGCGGGTGCCTGGAGTCGTGGCCGCGAGAGCCGCCCACCGGTCGGGAGTGATGGTGGCGAGGACCGACGCGAGGTCGGCGACGGAGCGGACCGCGGCCACGTCGGTGGGCGAACCTGTCTGAGCGCTGGGCGAACCCGCCGTCGCGCTCGGGGTGCCCGTGGACCCGGCGGCGCCCGACGACGTCGGCGGGGTGACCGGGGTCGGGGCGGTGGCGGCGGTGATCTCGGCCGTCGGCACGCCGGCGTTGGTGAGCCGGCCCGTGAGCACGGTGATCTGGCGGCGCTGCGCGGCGAGGGTCTCGCGCACGACGCCGCGGGCCGCGCCGCGTGGCTCGAGCGTGCCCGCGGCCCGCACGAGAGACCGGAGGTCCTTGATCACGGCGAGGATGAAGCGCTCGTCGGGTGCCGGCTTGCGCGTGGGCACCGGTGGCGGTGGTTGGGGCAGGTCGAGGCGCAGCCCGCAGCCGGCGACGGAGGTGAGCATCGCGGCGGTTCCGCCGAGCACGAGCAGCCGGCGCCCCGGGAGACCGGGCTGCACTCCCTCCCGGGACCCGGGCCTCGGGGTGTCGCCGCTCATGCGGTGCATCCTGTCACGCGCGGCACCCCGTCCACCCTGTCCACCCCGACCACCCTGGGGTGGCGCGGTCGTGGGCGGCCAGGGCCCCGTGCGACCGATAGAGTTGGCCCACGCGGTCTCTCGCGCCCTGCCCGACGGGCGGTGGAGCAGAGCCCGGACATTCGAGAAGAGCAGGAGGCGTCGACGCATGAGCACGGCCCAGGACCTCAGGGCGACGCTCGAGCCGGTGCTGGTGGCGCTGGGGCTCGTCGTCGAGGATCTCTCCGTCACCCCTGCCGGCAAGCGCCGCCTCGTCCGTGTCCTCGTCGACACCGACATCAGCGGGCTCGACGACACCGACACGGCGAGCGCCGTGTCCTCCCTCTCGCTCGACGACGTCGCCGAGGCGACCCGGGCGGTGAGCGACGCGCTCGACGAGAGCGACGTCATGGGCGATGCGCCCTACGTGCTCGAGGTGTCGTCGCCCGGTGTCGGCCGCCGGCTGACCTCGCGTGACCAGCTGCGCCGCCAGGTGGGCCGCCTCGTGGAGGTCGCCCATGCGGGCAGCAGAGACACCGGCCGCCTCGTCGAGGTGGGCGCCGACGCGCTCACGCTCGACGTGCCTGCCACGAAGAAGGAGCCGGCCCGCACGGTGACGCTCGAGCTCGACGCGGTCGAGCACGCGGTCGTGCAGGTCGAGTTCCGCAGGACGGGTGCCGATGACGGCGCACCAGACGTTGACGAGGCGGGCTCCGACGAGCCCGCGACGGAAGGGGACATCTGATGGACATCGACCTTGCCGCCCTGCGCGCGCTCGAGCGGGAGCGGGACATCAGTCTCGACATTCTCATCCCGGCCATCGAGCAGGCGCTGCTCGTGGCCTACCACCGCACCGAGGGCAGCTACCGCGACGCTCGCGTCGAGCTCGACCGCAAGACGGGGCACGTCATCGTGTGGGCCCGTGAGGAGGGCGAGCTGCTCCCGGCCGTGGAGGGTGAGCGCCCCGAGCGGGGCGAGCCCGGCCCGGAGTTCGACGACACGCCCGAGGGCTTCGGCCGCATCGCCGCCTCGACGGCTCGTCAGGTCATCGTCCAGCGCCTGCGCGACCTCGAGGACGAGGCCATCCTCGGCGACTTCCGGGGCCGGGAGGGTGAGGTCATCTCGGGCATCATCCAGCAGAGCCAGGATCCCCGGAACGTTCTCGTCGACTTCGGCACCGTCGAGGGCATCCTGCCGATCTCGGAGCAGGTGCCGGGGGAGCGTTACGTCCACGGCGAACGCCTGCGCTGCTTCGTCGTCAGCGTGAAGCGCGGTCCCAAGGGTCCGCAGGTCAGCCTCTCGCGCACCCACCCCAACCTCGTGCGCACCCTCTTCAAGTTCGAGGTGCCCGAGATCGCCGACGGCACGGTCGAGATCGCGGCCCTCGCCCGTGAGGCCGGCCACCGCACGAAGATCGCGGTCCACAGCAAGGTGCCGGGGGTCAACGCCAAGGGCGCCTGCATCGGCCCGATGGGAGCCCGGGTGCGGGCCGTCATGACGGAGCTGCGCGGCGAGAAGATCGACATCGTCGACTACTCCGACGACCCTGCCGTCTTCGTCGCCGCCGCGCTCTCGCCGGCCCGCGTGCAGTCCGTCGAGATCGTCGACGCCGGTGCCCGCGCAGCCCGCGTCATCGTCCCCGACTACCAGCTGAGCCTCGCCATCGGCAAGGAGGGCCAGAACGCCCGCCTCGCGGCCAAGCTCACGGGCTGGCGCATCGACATCCGTCCCGACACCGAGGCCGCCGCGCCCCGGAGCTGAGGCGTCGCCTCCCGAGGGGTATGCCGTCCGCGTCCTGTGCCGGACGGCATACGTCTGCGATGGCGTCCTGAGGGTCGTCCGCAGGAGACCTGCGGGAGACCAGCGGGGGATCGGCAGGGCCCGTGGAGCGCGTGGCACGCCACACGCGGTAGACTGATGTGTGGCCGACCGGACTGGACTCCGTGCCGAGCCATCTCGCACCTGTGTGGGATGTCGCGGAACGGATAGCTGGTCGGCACTGTTGCGAGTGGTCGCGGCGACGGACAGAGATGCCGGGGATTCCTCCCCGGTGGTGCTCCGCCCGGACCCGCGACACCGGATGCCGGGACGTGGTGCGTGGTTGCACCCGGTGCCGGGTTGCTTCGAGATGGCAGTGCGCCGCAAGGCGTTCGGGCGTGCCCTGCGACTGCAGGCTGCGGTCGATGTCAGCGCGGTCGCCCAGTACCTCGACATCCAGCACGCGCAGGAGAACGGTGTCGGCCCCACGGCCGGTCGCCATCAGTCAGAGATCAGTCAACGAACCAACAAGGCGGGTTGAAACGCTATGAGCACCCGATGAGTACTCAGCGATGAGCAAGCCCCAGCAATAACCCACGGTTCGGCCACTTCCTGTTCAGGCCGGACCAGGAACAGGAGAAATGTGGCTAAGGTCCGGGTCTACGAGCTCGCCAAGGAGCTCGGAGTCGAGAGCAAGACCCTGCTCGCACACTTGAAGAGCCAGGGAGAGTTCGTCCGGTCGGCATCGTCGACCATCGAGCCCCCCGTCGTGCGCAAGATCAAGGAGACGTTCCCCGCGGAACTGCGCTCCGGCGGCACGGCATCATCTGCGGCCCCCAAGGCCGTTCCGGCGCCCTCGGCGCCTCGCTCGTCTGCGCCGGCACCCTCGCCGGCCGCGTCGCCTGCAGCACCCGCTGCGCGCGCCGCCTCGCCGTCGGCCCCGGCCCCCGCGGGTCCGGCCCGACCGGCTTCCCCCGCGGCCCCGGCCGCTCCGTCGGCTCCGGCTGCACCCGCCGCATCGGCTCCGGCCGCCTCGGCGCCCGCAGCCCCGGCTGCACGTCCGGGCACCCCCGGCGCGTCGGCTCCGGCTCCGGCCGCTCCGTCGACGCCGTCGGTCCCCTCGGCCCCGGCAGCGGCGACGCCGTCCGCCCCGGCCCCCAAGGCCCCGGCCGCTCCTGCGGCCTCGGCCACTCCCTCGGCGCCCTCGCGCGTCCAGTCCAGCCGTGACGGCGGGCAGCAGGGCTCCGGCGTGCCGGCATCCCCGCGGCCGGCACCTCGTCCCGGCCAGCCCCGTCCGGGCAACAACCCGTTCGCGCCGAGCCAGGGCATGGGTCAGTCCCGTGCGCCCCGCACCGGTGGCGACGGCGGTGCGCCTCGTCCGGGCAACAACCCCTTCAGCTCGAGCCAGGGCATGCCCCGGCCGCAGCAGCGTCCCGGTGGCGGCGCTCCCGGTGGCGCTCCGCGTCCTGGTGGCGCTCCCCGTCCGGGTGGCGCTCCGCGTCCCGGTGGCGCCCCCGCCGGTGGTGCCCCGCGTCCCGGTGGCGTGCGTCCGAGCCCGGGCATGATGCCCGAGCGCAGCACCGTCGGTCGTCCGGGTCAGCGCCCGGCCGGTCCGGGCCGTGGTGGCCCGGGTGGCGGCGCCGGTGGGCGTGGCGGCTTCGGCGGCGGTCCCGGTGGCGGTGCCCCCGGTGGTGGTCGCCCCGGTGGCTTCGGCGGCGGTCCCCGCGGTGGCGGCGGTCGTGGCTCGACCGCCGGTGCCTTCGGCCGCGGTGGCGGTCGTCCGGTCCGCGGACGCAAGTCCAAGCGCGCGAAGCGCCAGGAGTTCGAGCAGATGCAGGCGCCGTCGATCGGTGGCGTCACCGTCCCGCGCGGTGACGGCTCGACCGTCGTGCGCGTGCGCCGTGGCTCGTCGCTGACCGACTTCGCCGACAAGATCAACGCCAACCCGGCATCGCTCGTCACCGTCCTCTTCCACCTCGGTGAGATGGCGACGGCGACGCAGTCGCTCGACGAGGACACCTTCAAGGTGCTCGGTGCCGAGCTCGGCTACGACATCCAGGTCGTCTCCCCGGAGGAGGAGGAGAAGGAGCTCTTCGACTCCTTCAACATCGACCTGGAGACCGGCATCGAGGGCGAGGACGACGAGGACCTCGAGGCCCGTCCCCCCGTCGTCACGGTCGTGGGTCACGTCGACCACGGAAAGACCCGCCTGCTCGACGCGATCCGCAACGAGGACGTCGTGGCCGGCGAGGCCGGTGGCATCACCCAGCACATCGGTGCCTACCAGGTCCACCGTGAGCACGAGGGCGTCGAGCGCGCGATCACCTTCATCGACACCCCGGGTCACGAGGCCTTCACGGCCATGCGTGCCCGTGGTGCCAAGGTGACCGACATCGCGATCCTCGTCGTGGCCGCCGACGACGGTGTCATGCCCCAGACGATCGAGGCGCTCAACCACATGCAGGCGGCCGACGTGCCGATCGTGGTGGCCGTCAACAAGATCGACGTCGAGGGTGCCAACCCGTCCAAGGTGCGCCAGCAGCTGACCGAGTACAACCTCGTCGCGGAGGAGTACGGCGGCGACACGATGTTCGTCGACGTCTCGGCCCGCCAGGGTCAGAACATCGACAGCCTCCTCGAGGCGGTCCTGCTCACGGCGGATGCGGCTCTCGACCTCCGGGCCAACCCGGAGAAGGAGGCTCGCGGTGTCGCGATCGAGGCCAACCTCGACCGTGGCCGCGGTGCGACCGCGACGGTGCTCGTGCAGACCGGCACGCTCCACGTCGGCGACTCGATCGTCGCCGGCTCGGCACACGGCCGCGTCCGCGCCATGCTCGACGAGCACGGCAACAACGTCGCCGAGGCCGGTCCCTCGCGTCCGGTCCAGGTGCTCGGTCTCAGCTCGGTGCCGCGCGCCGGTGACACGTTCGTCGTGGCGCCGGACGACCGCACGGCCCGCCAGATCGCCGAGCGGCGCGAGTCTGCCGACCGCCAGGCCGTGCTCGCCAAGGCCCGCAAGCGCATCTCGCTCGAGGACCTCAACGAGGCTCTCGCTGCGGGCAAGGTCGAGACCCTCAACCTCATCCTCAAGGGTGACGTGTCGGGCTCGGTCGAGGCGCTCGAGGACGCCCTGCTCAAGATCGACGTCGGCGACGAGGTCGACCTGCGCATCATCGACCGCGGTGTCGGTGCCATCACGATGAACAACATCAACCTCGCGATGGCCAGCAACGCGATCATCATCGGCTACAACGTTCGCGCCGAGGGCCAGAACGCCGACTACGCCGAGCGCGAGGGCGTCGAGATCCGCTACTACTCGGTGATCTACCAGGCCATCGACGAGATCGAGGCGGCCCTCAAGGGCATGCTCAAGCCGGAGTACGAAGAGGTCGAGCTCGGCACGGCGGAGATCCGCGAGATCTTCCGCTCGAGCAAGTTCGGCAACATCGCGGGCTCGATCGTGCGCAGCGGCGAGATCAAGCGTGGCTCCCGGTCGAGGATCACCCGCAACGGTGTCGTCGTGTCGGAGAACGTCGAGATCGCCGGTCTGCGCCGGTTCAAGGACGATGTCACGGAGGTTCGCGAGGGCTTCGAGTGCGGCATCAACCTCGGGTCGTTCAACGACCTGCAGCTCGGTGACCTCATCGCCACCTACGAGATGCGCGAGAAGCCGCGGGCCTGACGCCTTCGGCACCACGCACGTCACAGACGCCACGGCGCCGGTCCCCTCGGGGGCCGGCGCCGTGGCGTCGCCTGTGTGACTGGTTGCCCAGAGTCGGTCAGAGACCGGTCAGGAACTGGTCAGAGGCCGAGCAGGCGGTTGAGCAGGTTCGCCAGGCCGTTGATCCCGCTGCCGTCGAGAAGACCGGCGACGGCGCACAGGAGGTTGCCGAGCAGGTTGCCCGCGCCCGGAACTGCCGTGATGTCGAGGTTGACCTGGTTGAGGTCGACCACGAGGCCGAGCACGTCGAGGTGCAGCGGTCCCAGCACGAGGTCGAGGATCTTGCAGCCGTTCGTGCTGGTGGCGCCGGCGACCGTCGTCGTGACGGTCTGGGTGACAGGGATGACGGCACCGGCGAGCGTCGTCAGGGTGCCGGTGACGACACCGGTGACCGCCAGCTGGCCCCCCTGGTTGCTGAAGCCGGTGGGCGTGAAGGTGCCGGCAAAGGTTCCGACGCCAGCGATGGTCTGGTTGATCGTCGCGGGGTCGATGGCTGCGCGTGGCGTGGCTGCTGCCGGCGCGGCGGTGGGAGCTGCGGACGGCGCGGCTGAGGCACTGGCGGCGGGGGCGAGCCCGAGCGCTCCGACGGCCAGCACGCTCACGGCGGCGGTGCACACCTTGGTGGACAGGTTCATGGTTGAGCTCCTCTTCATCGGGTGCATCGGTTCCCTCGTGGGCGACCGATCACCCCTGAAGAGGACGGTGGCGCAGGCTCATGACGCCGGGCCGTGGCGTGGCGCTGGGGCTTCGCCGCGGCGCCCTGAGCACGACGTACGGGGGCGAGGGGATCTCGTGGAGGGCAGTGGCCGGGGATTCCCGCGTCATGGGGACGGGGTCACGGCGTCCGGGCCCGGATGGGTCATGTCGTAGGCCGCCACGAGGTCGAGCAGCAGGTCGGCTCCCGCGCTCGCCACGTCGAGCTGCTCCGCCTCGGGGCTCTCGCGCATCAGCTCGAGCACGGCGTCCCCGTGGGTGCGGCACACCTCGATGAGGCTGATGCCGCCGCCGAAGGCCCGTCGGCCCAGGTCGTATGCGGCTGCACGCGCGGCCTCGTCGCGGCGCGGGATGAACCGCAGCAGCGTGGTGAGGTGGTCCTGGGTGAAGGCGGCCCTGCTCGCGGCCTCGTCAGCAGCGCTCATGACCGGCGCCGGTCGCCGTCGGCCCCACCGGTGAGCAGCGCCAACCCCTCCTCGAGGTCGAGGGCGGTCGGGATGCCGCCCGTGCCCATCCCGAGCCGCACCATGGTGAAGGCCACCTCAGGCTGGATGCCGACGATCACCGTGCGTGCCCCGCGCAGGCGCGCCATCTCCGCGATGGTGCGCAGGGTGAGCGCTGCGAACGAGTCGATGACGTCGAGCGCAGCCACATCGATGATGACCCCGCGGCAGCGGTGCTCGCCGATCTGCCCGACGAGGTCGGTGCGGAAGCGCACGAGCTCGGAGTCGTCCAGGGCAGTGTGGATCGATGCGATCAGGGTGCTTCCCTGTCGCAGGATCGACACGAGCGCTGGACCGGAGTTCACGAGAGCGTCGCATCCTCCTTCTTGGTGACGGCGTAGCCGAGCAGGCGCTCCGCCTCTTCGAGGCCACCCTGCAGGTCGCCGATGGTGTTCATCTTGCTCAGATCGACGCCGATCGTCACGAGCGTCTGGGCGATCTTCGGTGACAGTCCCGTGATGATGACGCTCGCACCCATGAGACGTGACGCGTCGACGGTCTGCACGAGGTGGTTCGCGACGGCTTCGTCGACGTCAGGGGCGCCGGTGATGTCGATGACGACGACCCGTGCGCGGTGCCTGCGGATGCCCGCGAGGAGCTGCTCGGTGAGCTGCTTCGCACGGTCGCTGTCGAGCACCCCGATGATGGGCAGGATGAGCAGGCGCTCTCGCACCGGGAGCACCGGTGTCGACAGCTCGCGGATGGCATCCTGCTGCTGCCGGATGACCCGCTCCCGCTCGTCGACGAAGCTGACGGCCACGGTGTTGGCGATGCGGTTGGCGGCCGGCTCGTAGGCGTCGAGCACCTGGTTGAGCAGGCCGAAGTCGCGCTGGTACTTCTCGAAGAGCGAGCGGGCGAGCACGTCGCGCAGGAGCAGGACGATGCCCACCACCTCATGGGTCTCGACGCCGCGCGGGATGATCCGCTCCGACAGGTCGCGGGCGTAGTGCTGCAGGGCCTCCACACTGCCGGTCTCGAGCACCTCGACGTAGTTGTCGTAGACCGAGGTGGTCTCGGCGGCCATCTCCTGCGGTGTCATGGCCGTCAGCAGGTGAGCCTGCTGGATCCGTTCGGCCCACTCCTCGCGCAGCTTCGTGCGGTGCTCGCGCAGGTGTGCCACGAGCTCGGAGAGCAGGTGCTGCCCCGATGTCGTCTGCGTCATGTCGTTGGGTCCTTTCCCCAGATGGTGATGGTCACGGTGGTGCCGGCGCCCGGCTCGCTCGTGATGGCGAACTCGTCCATGAGCCTTCGCACCCCGGGCAGGCCGAGCCCCAGGCCGCCGTAGGTGCTGACGCCGTCGCGCAGGGCCGCCTCCAGGTCAGCGATCCCCGGGCCCCGGTCGCGCGCCGTCACCCGCACCCCGGGGCGAGGCTCCTCGAGCAGCTCCACGAGCAGCTCTCCGGACCCGGCGAAGCGCACGATGTTGCGGCAGAGCTCGGAGACGGCGGTGGCGAGGACGGTGAGGTCGGTCCGCGAGAAGCCGAGCCGTCCGGCCAGCTCGCGAACGGACCCGCGGGCCTTGACGATGTCGGGGTCTGCCGCGATCGGGATGCGCAGCACGCCGTCCTGGCGCTGACCCCTGGCGAGCAGCGGCTCGCTGAGCCGGCCGCAGAAGTCGCAGTTGAAGAGGTGGGTGGCGGCATCGAGCTCTCGCTGGCGGCGCCGGTCGGCGGAGCTGAGCGCGAGGAGCACGGGTCGGCACCGGTCCGTCGGCGGGTCACCGGAGTCCAGCCCGAGGACGTACTCGACCCTCAACCGCGCCCGGGACCGGCTGAGCCGGGCGGCAACGGCACCGGGCGTCGTGCCCTCCTCCTCGGCGATCGTGCGCGTGTCGGTGCCACGCAGCTCGTGCTCGATGAGCAGGGCGCGCTCGTGCTCGTCCAGTCGCCCGAGCGCCGACGCCATGGCTGACCGTTCCTCGTCGATCAGGGCCTGTGCCTCAGGAGACTCCGGTGCGCGCAGGTCGGCGGCCCGGTGCTGGTTGCGACGCTTGCGATCGTCGTCGCGCCACATCGAGGCGACGAGGTTCTTCGCCGTGACGATCGCATAGGGCTCGAGCAGGCCGGGGTCGACCGACGGGGCGGCGGCCAGAACCCTTGTCAGCGTCTCCTGGACGAGGTCCTCGGCGATCGGGAGACTGCCGACCCGGGCTCCGACGACGCGCCGGACGATCGCCAGCAGCTCTGTGAGGTCCTCTCCTGCGAGCCGCCGTCCGGAGTCACCCGCGAGGTCGGCGTCCTCGGCCGACTGCGAAGGCGTCATCAGGGGTCTCTCCCAAGGCAGGATGGCACGAACCATGGACACGGACCCCACGTGTACGTGGGGCACATACCCGTCCAAGACACCCACGAACACCCGACTGCGGTCGGGGTTTGGGCGCCCGGATGGGGGGTTGACTAGGGTTGGTCAGTCGGCCCCGTGCCGGCACCCCACCAACCAGAGAGAGGTAGTCATGGTTGACCACCCCCGCGCCCGCAAGGTCGCCGACCGGATCAAGGTCATCGTCGCTGAGTACCTCGAGTTCCGGATCAAGGACGACCGCCTCGGCTTCGTCACGATCACCGACTGCCGCGTGACGGGCGACCTGCAGCACGCGACCGTCTTCTACACCGTCTTCGGCTCCGACGAGGAGCGTCGGGCGAGCGCCGAGGTCCTCGAGGCCAACAAGGGCCGCATCCGCTCCGCCGTGGGCAAGGGCATCGGCATCCGCCTCACGCCGTCGCTCGAGTTCATCGCCGACGCCTTGCCGGCCGACTCGGCCCACCTCGAGGACGTCCTCGCACAGACGCGCGCCCGCGATGCCGAGCTCGCTCGTGCGGCCGCCGGTGCCACGTACGCCGGTGACGCCGACCCCTACAAGAAGCCGGCGGACGACGCCGGCGACATGGACGGCGCGGACAGCGCGGACGGCGCCGGCGGCGCGGTAGCGCCCACCGGCGCGGTCGACCAGGACGCCCAGGCTCGATGACGGACGCGCTCGGCGGTCTGCTCGTCGTCGACAAGCCGGCCGGATGGACGAGCCACGACGTCGTCGCCCGGATGCGCCGGCTCGCAGGCACCCGGCGGGTCGGCCATGCGGGCACCCTCGACCCGATGGCGACCGGCGTGCTCGTGCTCGGCGTCGACCGCGGCACCAAGCTGCTCACCTTCCTCGTGGGCTGCGAGAAGTCGTATGCGGCGACGATCCGGCTCGGGCAGTCGACGATCACCGACGACGCCGAGGGCGAGACGTCAGCGCTGCTCGGCGTGCCCGACGCTCGTGCGCTCGAGGCGGAGCTCCCGGCAGCGGTGGCACGACTCACCGGCGACATCGAGCAGGTGCCGAGCTCGGTCAGCGCGATCAAGGTCGGCGGGGTGCGCAGCTACGCCCGGGTGCGCGCCGGCGACGACGTCGTGCTGCCTGCCCGTCCGGTGACGGTGAGCCGCTTCGACGTGCACGCCGTCCGACCTGCACAGACCCAGGCGGAGGTCGGTCCTCCGGTCGACGTCGTCGACGTAGACGTCGAGGTCGACGTGTCGTCGGGCACCTACGTGAGAGCCCTGGCGCGCGACCTCGGCGACCTCCTCGGGGTCGGCGGCCACCTCACAGCCCTGCGGCGCACCCGGGTGGGGCGCTTCGACCTCACGCAGGCGCACTCGCTCGAGGAGCTCGCGGCGGCGTCCGAGCGCGAGGGACGCGGCGGCATACCCCTGCTGCCGGTGGCGGAGGCGGCGCGCGCCCAGCTGCCCGTGCACGAGGTGAGCACCGAGGAGGCCGTGCGGATCGGCCACGGTCAGCGCATCCGCAGCGGCTTCGATCGCGTCGGGGCCGTGGCGGCCATCGACCCGTCCGGACGCCTCGTCGCCGTGCTCGACGAGACGGGGGAGCAGGCCCGCGCCAAGGTCGTCTTCGCCGCAGCCGGGTCTGGCGCCTGAGCGCCGTGCGCGACGACGGTGAGGCGGCCACTACAGTGGGCGCCGTGGATCGCTGGCACGGACTCGACGACATCCCGGCCGATCTCGGCCCCACCGTCGTCACCCTCGGCAACTTCGACGG
Source organism: Humibacillus xanthopallidus (assembly GCF_006716675.1). GTDB lineage: Bacteria > Actinomycetota > Actinomycetes > Actinomycetales > Dermatophilaceae > Humibacillus > Humibacillus xanthopallidus_B. Next base: position 1,203,290 of record NZ_VFPM01000002.1, read on the forward strand.
CGTCCATCGCGGGCACCGCGAGGTCCTCACCCGTGTCGTGCGCGAGGCGGCCGAGCGCGGGGCGACACCCGTGGCCGTGACGTTCGAGCCGCACCCGATCGCCGTGCTCTACCCCGACCGGGCGCCGGCTGCCGTGATGTCGCTCGGCCAGCGGCTGGATGCGCTCGAGTCCGTGGGTCTCGGGGCCACGCTCGTGCTCGACTTCACGCCGGAGTTCGCCCAGCAGACCCCGGAGGAGTTCGTGCAGGGCACCTTCGTCGAGGCGCTCGGCGCGGTGGCCGTCGTCGTCGGCAAGGACACCCGCTTCGGCGTGCGCAACTCCGGCGACGTCGAGACCCTCCGCGAGCTCGGCGAGACCCACGGCTTCGAGGTGGTCGCCCTCGACGACATCGGTGAGGGCAGCATGACGACGCGGTGGAGCTCCACCCAGCTGCGGGCCGAGCTGCTCGAGGGGACCGTCGCGCACGCCGCGCAGATCCTCGGCCGGCCGCACCGGGTCTCGGGCACGGTCGTTCACGGTGACCACCGCGGGCGCGAGCTCGGCTACCCGACGGCCAACCTCTCGCAGGACCACGAGGGCCTCGTGCCCGCCGACGGGGTGTATGCCGGGTGGTTGCTGAGGCTCGACCTCGCCCCCGACGCACCCGACCGCTCCCTCCCGGCGGCGATCTCGGTCGGCACCAACCCGACCTTCGACGGTCACCAGCGCCGTGTCGAGGCCTACGTCCTCGACCGCACCGACCTCGACCTCTACGGCGAGCACGTCGTCATCGAGTTCGTCGACCGGCTGCGGCCGACGCTGCGCTTCGACGGCGTCGAGGCGCTCGTCGAGCAGATGGCCCTGGACGTGGACCGGTGTCGCGAGATCCTCTCGGCGTTCGTGCCGTCCTGACGCCCGCGCGGCGGTGGGGGCCAAGCTCTCGCACGTCGTGGCTGCGGGTCGACCTCGGGCTCTTCATCGGTGCCGCCGGGCTGTCGCTCGTCGGCGTCGTGCTCGTGTGGTCAGCCACCCGTGAGACGCACGGTGCCGGGCTGGCGCTCAAGCAGCTGCTGGCGGTCGCCATCGGCATGGCCTGCGCGGTCGGGCTGACGCGCCTCGACGTCCGGGTCGTGCGCGCGCTCGCACCCGTCGTCTACGTGCTCGCGGTCGTCGGTCTCGTCGCGGTCATCTCGCCGCTCGGGTCGACGGTCAACGGCTCGCGGTCGTGGATCCGGCTGCCCGGAGGCTTCACCCTGCAGCCGTCCGAGCTGATGAAGGTGGCGCTCGCGATCGGCCTCGCCATGCTGCTCGCCGACCGGGCCGACCGTGGGCTGCGCCAGCGGAACCGCGACGTCGCGCTCGCGTGGGTCGTCGCCGGCATACCGGTGGTGCTCGTGCTCGCGCAGCCCGACCTCGGCTCGGCCCTCGTGCTCGTCGCGATGGCGGTGGTCATCATCGCCGCGGCGGGGGCTCCGTGGCCGTGGACGGTCGCCGTCGTCCTCGCCGGGGTGGGTGTGACGGTTGCGGCCTTCACGACGTCGTTGCTCTCGACGTACCAGAGCAACCGGCTCAAGGCCTTCCTCGACCCGTCGCTCGACCCACAAGGCATCGGCTACCAGACCCGACAGGTCCGCCTCGCCATCGGCTCCGGCGGCCTCTCGGGTCAGGGGCTCTTCGCCGGTCGGCAGACCCAGGGCGGCTACATCCCCTTTCAGGAGACCGACTTCGTGTTCTCCGTGGCGGGGGAGGAGCTCGGCTTCGTCGGGGCCCTCGGGCTCGTGCTGCTCATCGCCTTCATCGTCGTGCGGGCCGCCGTCGTGGCCCGTCGGGCCGACACGTTCGGGCGGCTCGTCTCACTCGGCATCGCCGTCTGGCTCGGCGTGCAGGCCTTCGAGAACATCGGGATGAACCTGGGCCTCACGCCCGTCACAGGGCTGCCGCTGCCCTTCGTGTCCTACGGCGGGTCCGCGATGATCGCGTCGTGGATCGCGGTGGGGCTGGTCGGCACGGTCGCGTCGTCGTCGTCGGCGGCGCGGACCGGACCCGGCGCCGCCTGACCGGCGCCGGGTTGGCGTCGTGAGGGCGGTGGCCGTGTGGCGCGCCGGGAGGGTTCGCGGTGGTTACCCGCGGGTCACATTGCGGTGTCTTTCGGTGGCGGGGAGGTGACGTGCGCCCGTTCGTTTGGCATCATCCGGGCATGTGGCGGCGCCCGCAGACGCCGATGACGGGTGCCGCAGCGACAAAGGAGTCCGCATGCCCCTGATCTCCCTCGCCGACCGAACCGTCGACGAGTCGATCCTCGACCAGCGCGCCCCGAGCGTCGGAGCGCTCTTCCGCCAGCGCGTCGAGGCGACTCCGGACACACCGGCATACCTCTATTTCACGGGTGACTCGACCGAGCTCACGACCCTCACGTGGCGCGAGACGGACGCGATCGTCACGGAGTGGGCCGCCGGGCTCATCGCCCTCGGCGTCCAGCTCGAGGACCGGGTCGCCATCGCCTCGACGACGCGTGTCGAGTGGATCCTCGCCGACCTCGCCATCATCTGCGCCGGTGGCGCGACGACGACCGTCTACCCGACGACGATCGCCGAGGACGTCGCCTACATCCTCACCGACTCGGGCAGCTCCATCGTCTTCGCCGAGAACGCCGAGCAGGTCGCCAAGCTGCAGGCCGTGCGCAGCGAGATCCCCGGCGTGCAGCACGTCATCAACCTCACCGGCGAGGGCAGCGAGGACGGCTGGGTCATCACGACCGACGAGCTCGCCGCCAAGGGCCGGGAGTGGCTGAGCGCGACCCCGGACCTCGTCACCTCGCGCGTCGACCAGCTCGGGCCCGAGAGCCTCGCGGTCGTCATCTACACCTCGGGCACGACCGGACGGCCCAAGGGCGTGCGCCTCGTGCAGGACAGCGTCGTCTACGAAGGCGCCGTCATCGAGGCGATGGGCACGCTCGGCAAGGACGACCTGCAGTTCCTCTGGCTGCCCCTCTCGCACGTCTTCGGCAAGATGCTCGTCGCGACGGGCCTGCAGATCGGCTTCCCGACCGCCGTCGACGGGCGGGTGGAGAAGATCGTCGACCACATGGCCGTCATCAAGCCCACCTTCATGGCGGGGCCGCCGCGCATCTTCGAGAAGGCGCGCGGCCGCGTCGCGCTGATGTTCGCGCAGGAGAAGGGCCTGAAGAAGAAGCTCATTGACTGGGCCCTGTCGGTCGGTGGTGAGATGCGCGACGTCCTCGCCCGGGGTGAGCAGCCGTCGGCCGTGCTGGCGCGCAAGCACGGGATCGCCGACAAGCTCGTGCTCCAGAAGGTGCAGGAGCGCTTCGGCGGCCGGGTCCGCTTCATGATCAGCGGCTCGGCCCCGCTCAACGCCGACGTGGCGCGCTGGTTCGGCTCCGTCGGTCTGCTCGTCCAGGAGGGCTACGGGCTCACCGAGACGTCGTCCGGCACCACCGTCAACACCCCGGAGCACGGCTCCTACCAGTACGGCTCGGTCGGGTGGCCGATGCCCGGCACCGAGGTGCGCATCGCCGAGGAGGACGGCGAGATCCTCGTGCGGGGCCCCGGCGTCATGCGCGGCTACCACAACAACCCCGAGGCGACCGCGGAGGTGCTCGACGAGGACGGCTGGTTCCACACCGGCGACATCGGACGCATCGACGAGCGCGGCTACCTCTTCGTCACCGACCGCAAGAAGGACCTCTTCAAGACCTCGGGCGGCAAGTACATCGCACCGGCCGAGATCGAGGCCCGCTTCAAGGGCATGTGCCCGTTCGTCAGCCAGTTCCTCGTGCACGGGGCCGGCCACAACTACGCGACCGCGCTCGTCACGCTCGACCCCGACGCGATCACGATGTGGGCGGCGACGGAGGGCCTCGCGGGCAAGTCCTACAGCGAGATCGTCTCCTCGCCGCAGGCGCGCGCGCTCGTCCAGGGCTACGTCGACCAGCTCAACGCGAGCCTCAACCGCTGGGAGACGATCAAGAAGTTCACCATCCTCGAGAAGGACCTCACGATCGAGGAGGGCGACCTGACCCCGAGCATGAAGCTGCGACGCCGCGCGGTCACCGAGAAGCACCTCTCGGAGATCGAGGCGATGTACGCCGAAGGCTCCTGAGGCCGACTGACCTCAGGTCGAGTGCTCACTTTCGCGCGTGCCGGCGAGGCTGACCGGCCCCGGAAAGTGCGCGAAAGTGAGCACTCCACGCAGCACGTAACATGGTCGGATGCCTGGTGAATCCCTGTGGGCCGACCTCGAGCCGCTGCTGGAGCGGGTCAACAAGCCCATCCAGTACGTCGGCGGCGAGCTGAACTCCACCGTCAAGGACTGGCACGTCGGTGGCCGCGGCCCCGCCGGCGAGGAGCTGACCACGCGGTGGGCCCTGATGTATCCCGACGCCTACGAGGTGGGCGTGCCCAACCAGGGCGTCATGATCCTCTACGAGGTCCTCAACGAGCGTGAGGATGCTCTCGCCGAGCGCACGTATGCCGTGTGGCCCGACATGGAGGCCCAGCTGCGGTCCGCGGGCCTTCCGCAGTTCACCGTCGACGGCCACCGCGCTGTGCGCGACTTCGACCTCTTCGGGCTCTCGTTCTCGACGGAGCTCGGCTACACGAACATGCTGAACGCCCTCGACCTCGCCGGCATCCCGCTCCACGCTGCCGACCGCGGTCTCGATGACCCCATCGTCATCGCGGGTGGCCACGCGGCCTTCAACCCCGAGCCCATCTCCGCCTTCATCGACGCAGCGGTTATTGGAGACGGTGAGCAGGCGGTGCACGCCATCACCGACATCGTGGGGGAGTGGAAGGCCGCCGGTCGTCCCGGTGGTCGCCGCGAGGTGCTGCTCCGGCTCGCTCGCACTGGCGGCGTCTACGTGCCGGCGTTCTACGAGGTCTCCTACCTCCCCGACGGCCGCATCAAGCGCGTGGCTCCGGCTGCCGACGCCCCGGGGGTGCCGTGGCGCGTCGCCAAGCACACGGTCATGGACCTCGACGCGTGGCCCTACCCCAAGCAGCCCCTCGTCCCGGTGGCCGAGTCGGTGCACGAGCGCATGTCGGTCGAGATCTTCCGTGGGTGCACCCGCGGCTGCCGCTTCTGCCAGGCGGGCATGATCACCCGCCCCGTGCGGGAGCGGTCGATCACCGGCATCGGCGAGATGGTCGAGCGTGGCTTGGCGGCCACCGGCTTCGAGGAAGTCGGGCTGCTGTCACTGAGCTCGGCCGACCACTCCGAGATCGCCGAGGTCACCAAGGGGCTCGCCGACCGCTACGAGGGCACGCAGACGGGGCTCTCGCTGCCGTCGACCCGCGTCGACGCCTTCAACATCGACCTCGCCAACGAGCTGACCCGCAACGGTCGTCGGTCCGGCCTGACGTTCGCCCCGGAGGGCGGCTCCGAGCGCATCCGCAAGGTCATCAACAAGATGGTCTCGGAGGACGACCTCATCAGCACGGTGGCGGCGGCATACGGCGCGGGCTGGCGGCAGGTCAAGCTCTACTTCATGTGCGGCCTGCCGACCGAGACCGACGAGGACGTCCTGCAGATCGCCGAGCTGGCCAAGCGGGTCATCGAGACGGGCCGGCAGGTGTCCGGCCGTCGTGACATCCGGTGCACGGTGTCGATCGGGGGCTTCGTGCCCAAGCCGCACACCCCGTTCCAGTGGGCCGCGCAGCTCGGCGCCGAGGAGACCGACGCGCGCCTGGCGAAGCTGCGCGAGGCCATCCGGTCGGACCGGCGCTACGGCTCCTCGATCGGGTTCCGCTACCACGACGGCCAGCCGGGCGTGGTCGAGGGCCTGCTCTCGCGCGGTGACCGCCGCGTCGGCAAGGTCATCGAGGCGGTGTGGAGAGACGGTGGTCGCTTCGACGGCTGGAGCGAGCACTTCTCCTACGAGCGGTGGATGCGCTGCGCCGAAGAGGCGCTCGCCGACGAGCCGGTCGACGTCGCGTGGTTCACGACGCGCGAGCGCGAGCAGAACGAGGTGCTCCCGTGGGACCACCTCGACTCGGGTCTCGACAAGGACTGGCTCTGGGAGGACTGGCAGGACGCGCTCGACGAGACCGAGGTCGACGACTGCCGCTGGACCCCGTGCTTCGACTGCGGGGTGTGCCCCCAGATGGGCACCGAGATCGAGATCGGGCCGACCGGCAAGACCTTGCTTCCACTCACCGTGCTGGGCTCGGGTCGCCAGGAGCTGCTCGAGCACCAGCACTGAGGGGCGGCGCGAGACGTCGCTGCGCGGTCGGCACCTCTCGGCTGGGAGGGGTGCGGACGGCATACGTGGTCGTGCGGCTGACACCTCTCAGATGGAAGGGGTGTCAGCCGCACGACTGGTTGTCCGTCTGACACCCCTCGAGGCCCCGAGGGTGCCAGACGCACGATGTGTCGCGGCCGCCGAACCGTCCTAGACGGCGAAGAAGACGCGCGACGCGTTGGGCACCGAGACAGTGGTGCCGTTCGTCGTGTCGGTGAGGACGATGTTCCAGTACGAGACCGAGGCGAGGACGAGCCGCTGGCCGCTCGGGCAGCTGAAGCCACCGGCGTCGATCGGGCCGGCGGAGAGGCTGGCCTGGACGCGGCCGTTCTTCGACTCGAAGCTGCCGGCAGCCGAGACGTCGCCGTTGACGGTCTCCTTGTTGGCGGCCTTGGGGTGGTTCCCGCCGCCGTTGATGCACGCGTAGACCGCCGATGCGTCCGCGGTGAGGGTGTAGTCGATGTTGCCGTTGCCGAGGCCGCGCTCGTCGAACGAGACGACGAGCGAACCGCCGCTGTTGACGCTCGAGTTCACGCTGAAGAACTTGGCGGCGACGGCGGAGGCCGGGCTTGCCATGACGAGGGCGGCGACGAATGCAATCATCGCGACGAGTACTGACTTGATGACCTTCATGCTGATACTTCTTTCCCTGGGTGGAGGTGCCCGACCCCCGATCCGGGCTGTGACGACCGCGGCCCTGGTCGGCCGCGCCGCGTTGAAGGAGGCGGCTGGAGTGCCCCCGATACACCCGCCGCGGAAGTGGTGGCATATGCCCGGAAAGAACCGTGACCGGCCCGGGACACAGGCCCCGAACCGGTCACGGTCCCTTGGTGGTGCTCGTTGTCGACCTACCCGTCGCGCCCGGCCGCCCCGCCGGCCGGGCCGCGATCAGGTCGATGACTCAGCTCACGGGATGGCGTTGTTGTTGATCGAGACTGAAGACGTCTCGTCCTTGCAGACACCCGGGTTGGGCAGGTGCGATGCGTCGCCGCTGTAGCTGACGAGCCAGTGGTACGCGCCGGCATTGGCCGCGTTGATGACGAACGTCTGGTTGTTCGTCGCTGCCTGACCGGCGTTGAGGGTGATCTCCGGCGAGGTCCAGGCCGCGGTACCGGAGCAGTTGGCGGCATCCGGGCCGAAGAGCTTGAACACGACGGTGCCGGTCGGGGTGCCACCGACAGTGGCCGAGACGGTCACCGAGTCCTGCGGGTAGAAGGACTGGGCCGTGGCGATGTCAGCCGGGGCCCTCGTGATGATGCTCGCCTCGTTGGCGTCGGCGCAGGTGCCGGAGACCGGCAGGTTCTGCCCGTTGCCACTGTACGAGGCGACCCAGAGGTACGTGCCAGGAGCATTCGGCGCGTACGGAGTGGCCGAGGCCTCGACCGACGTCGTCGAACCGGCGACGACGGTGGCGTTCACCGTGCTCCCGCCAGCCGCGATCAGGTTCGCACCGTCACCGGAGTCGACGCAGGAGTTCTCGTCGATGACGTCGTCAGGGCCGAACGGCCCGTAGAGCTTGAACGTCACGGTTCCGGGGGAGTACGGGCTGTCAGCGGGGAAGTAGCCGCCCGCCACCGTTGCCTTGTCCGTGATCGTCGAGCCCAGAACCGCCGTCGTCGTGGCAGCAGTGCTGATGGTCGGCTGCTTCTTGCTGACGACGACGTCTTCGAGCCCCTGGTCGCACGCCGTGTTGTGCGTGGCGCTGGCCGTGTTGTTCGGGTTGTCGCCGTTGAACGTGGCCTTCCAGCTGTAGGTGCCGGGCTCGGTCGCGACGTACTGCGGGTTCGGCGTGGTGGCAACACCGGAGGTGTTGATGGAACCGTTGACCGGGCCGTGCACCTTGGTCGCGCAGGAGCCTGGTCCGTAGAGCTCGAAGGTCACGGTTCCCGAGGCCGGCGCACGGGTGCCAACGGACGAGCTGTTGTGGATCACGGCCGTGGTCGGCTTGGGGGCAAGACCGGTCACGGTGGCCGTGTCACTCAGTGTCTGACCGACCGTCACGTCGTCGCTCGCCGTGGTCGTGACGGACGGCGTGACGGGCTTGATCACGAAGCACTCACCCACCGACTCGTCGCTCGAGCCGGTGTAGCCCGCTGTCTCGTTGCCGCTGTAGACGGCCTTCCAGCAGTACCTGCCCGCTGCCGTCACCCATGCGCTGGAGGAGGTGACCGTCACCGGGAAGCCGGCGACACCGTCCTCGTCCACGACGGTCTTGTCGTTGTCGACCAGCAGTGACTTGGGATCGGTCGTGTCGCAGGCACTCGTGGCCGCAGGGGTTCCACCTGGGCCGGCGGCGGAGTCGTTCGCGCGACAGAGGGTGAAGTCGATCGTCCCGCCCACGGTGCCGCTGGCAGCACCCGTGAGTGCGATCACGGCGCGGTCCTTGACCTCGACGACACCGTTCTGGGTGATCGAGATGCCGTCCGCCGGGATGGCTGCCCCCGCAGAGTCACGCGGCGTCGTGGTCGTCGTCGTGCCGCAGTTCGACAGGTCGACGCCGGGCTGCAGGATGGTGTCCTTGTAGTCGGCGGTGTCGGAGTTGCCCGTCACGGTGCTCGGGATGATGTTCGCGAAGGCGAGGCACGTCGCCTGGCCACCGAAGACGATGTCCGTGACGTTGATGGCTGCCTCTCCCCGGAACCCATCGACGCTGTAGTCGGCGCGCGAAACGTTCGTGTCGAGCAGCAGAGGTGCCGAAAGGGTCAGGTTCGGAGCGGTGCCGAGCCACTTGCGGTAGAAGAGGTCTTTGCTGCCGCCCTGCTGGTCCCACAGGATGAAGAAGTCGCCGACGTCCGCGCCGTCGCCACCGTCAGGTCCGGGGGCGCCGGTGTCGTCGGTGTCGCCGTCGCGGTTGGCCCATGGGTTGCACTGGCCCAGCACTGTCGCGCTGTTGGGGTCGTACGTGCCACACACAGTCGGTGCTGCCTTCTGCATGAACTCATAGGCGATGAAGCCGCTGCCGGTGTTGGCATCGCGCTCCCACGCGAAGTAGATCCAGTCGTCGCCGCCTGTTCCATTTGGGCCGTCGTTCTTGGTGTTGATCCAGGCCTGTCGGAGGTCGACCTGGCCGTTGGGGTTCGTCTTGTCCAGGGTGGGTGGCGCGTCGTTGTGGATCACGCCGATCTTGGTCGTGTTCGAGTTGAGCGGGCCCAGCTCCTTGACGTTGCCCTCTGGATCGTCCGGGTTCGAGGCGTTGAGCCCAGTCGCGTCGTCGCCTGGGATGTTGATCACTACTGTTGGCCCGGGTGCCTCATCACCGATGGTGAAGGGCGGGACGGTGCCTGCGAAGGCGTTCGGCGCTACGAGCGTGGCGAGTGGAAGGGCTACCACGGCCAGGAGCACTGCGGAGCGCTTGCGGGTCAGGCCACGCGTTCGTGTCCTGCGCCCAGACGATTTTTTCCCCCAAGACACGTTCCATGAACGATGCATGTGTGCGTCTCCAATTGTTCGGCGATGTCGGCCCCCGCACCGTTGGAGGATGTGCGTCGGCGATGACAGCACGATCACGACGAGCCCCCCGGCTCGAAACCCCCGAGTGGTCGCCCCCTCAGCGCCCACCCACGTCCTTCTGCGACGGTAGAACGACCTGACGTCTCGCGATGAGGATCACAAAATGTCGTCCGTTTCTTCCTGTAATCTCCGAAGGAACGTGGGTGAGGACCCGGGCCTTCAGGAAAAAGGGCGTCAAGGTGGACATAGACGCGAAATCGATGCAGGCCGCGTCAGCCGCTCCCGATGCCTCGCCACCAGACCCACGAGCGAGCGACCTCCCGTCACCTCAGATCGTGTGAGCCTGTAACGAAGCCCCCGGCACAGGTGCCGGGGGCCTCGTTCGGCGAGGATCGTCCGTCAGTTGATCATGCCGGCGGGAACGGGCCCGCGGAGTTGTCGATGGTGAGAACGGACTGTTCGCACCTCGTGGTGGTCGATCCGACGACGGCGGTCGTGTCGGTCGGTGTGAAGACCGCAGACCACGAAATCGTCTTGGACGTCGTGTAGTAGGTCGAGTTGTTCGTCTCGAACTTCCCACCGGTGGCCACTGTGGTGTCGGTGAACGTCGTCGCAGGCGTGCCGGCGCACGTCCCGTTCTCGTAGAGGCTGAACACGACGGTTCCGCTGACCGCAGTGCCACCCGCAGTGACCACTGTCGCGGTGTCCTGCGGTAGCCACTTCTGGTCCGTCGTGATGCTTGACGTGTCCTTCACGGTGAAGCACTCGTTGGTGCCGTTGGCGCCGCCGAATTCCTTGTACGGTCCGGCCGTGAAGTTCGTGTCGCCCGGCCACTCCGCCCGGAAGCAGTAGCGACCCGGTGCCAGGCCCGTGCCGGTGTTCACATTCGGCGACTGCGTCGTGGCGATGCCACCCGAACCGCCGAGCGTCGTCTGGTTCGCCGGTGGTGTGCCGATCGGGCTGCCCACGTTGGTCGTGCCGTCGCACGCGCCAGTCGCGGTCGTCATCGCGCAGAGGTACCAGGAAACGGTGCCGGAGGGAGTGACGTTCGGGTTCGTGCTCGTGACGGTGAGGGTGTCGTAGACGGCCGTGCCCGGAATGACCGGTCCCGCGTTGGACACCTGGGTGGACAGCGTTGCGCCACACTCACCGAAGTTGTCGAGGATGAAGTCCTTCAGCGTCGCGGTGGGGGAGGTCGACGAGCGCGTCTCCGACGCGACACTGGCGAAGCACTCACCGCCGAGGCCGAGGGTGCTGAGGTTGATGCCCCCCTCGAAGAACTCGCCGTTGAGAGCGCCGTTGTCTGGCGTGCCCTTCTTGTCGAGGAACGGCCACGGCATCGTGATCGTGTTGGGGTTGACGATGCCGCAGAACTGGGCCGTCGACGCCGAGGTCGCGCAGTTGGCGGCTGCGGAGCTGGCTCGCAGTCTCAGGTTCTCTGCCGAGCACTGGCCGGGCTGCGGGTTGTTGTTCGCCGCCGCCAGACAGGTGTCGTCCCACTGGTGAACGACGATCGTCGAGACATCGCCGCCGTTGCTGAAGTCGCTGATGACGAGAAGGTCACCGTTCTTGTGGTGTCCGGTGAAGGCGAAGCCGCCGCCACGACTCACGTCACCCAGCTCGATCTTGTTCTGGAAGAACCAGAAGCCTTGCACGGCATCCCCGTCGTTGGCGTAACGGTCGGAGCCGAAGAAGATGACCTCACACGACGGGAACGTGCCGGCCGGACAGGTGGTGGCGTTCGGCTCGACCGAGTAGCGAGCGGCAAAGCCGTGCAGCAGGTTGTCCTTGTCGGGAAGCCCGCCGGCGTTCTTCCACGCCCAGCTGTCGCCTGGATCCTGAGGATCCTTGGAGCCGCCGCCGGTGAAGATCGTGGCGCTCGGGTCGGTCTCGGCCACCCAGGACACGGCCGTGGACTTGACCGTAGCGGTCGCGGTCGTGCCGGCTGACGTGCCGCAGAGGGCCTGAGCCTCGACTGCGGTCTTGCCGTCGTTGATGGCGACCTGGTAGCAGACGTTGTCCCAGTCGTCGCCGGCCGCGGCTTGGTTGTTCGCGTTCCCGTCGAGCTCGAAAGCCCCGGTGGCGTTGACGGCGAGAGCCGTGCTTCCTGCAAGGAGCGTGCCACCCAGCAGCAGCCCCAGGGTCGCGAGGCCAGCCATCAGTCGACGTCGTGCGGATGTTTGTGTGTGTTGCCCTAACGTGGGCTTCCCCCGAGACATGAGCCATGAAACAGTCATGAATGTCTCCATACCTGAGCGGTTGTCGGCCCCCGCACCGTTGGAGGATGTGCGTCGACGAAGACGGCACGATCGCGTCGAGCCCCCGGCCCGCGTCCCCCGAGTGGTCGCCCCTCAGGGCCCACTCACGTCCACGTTTTACGGTAGGACGACCTGTCGGAATGCGACGTGGATCACACAAAGTCGTCCGCTATGGCAGGAAAACTCCCGGAAGATATCAAGCGATCCGCTACTTGATCAGGAGAAGTGCCCCGATCAACCGACTTAGACGGGATATCCGACGTGTGCCAAGGCCTGTCGCACGAGCACTCCGTGCGAACCGGACATCTCCGGACCGGAAGCGATCGTGGCCGCCTCCTCGGGAGTGACCCACGACAGGTCGAGGGCGTCCTTCTGCGGCCGGCAGTCGCCCATGACGGTGACGACGAAGGCGAGCGAGACGGCGTGCTGGCGCGGGTCGTGGAAGGGGGTGACCCCGGGCGTCGGGAAGAACTCGGCAACCGTGAAAGGCTGTGGCGACAAGGGGATTCGCGGCAGAGCCACCGGGCCGAGGTCGGTCTCGATGTGGCGCATGAGCGCGTCGCGGACCTTCTCGTGGTAGAGCACGCGACCGCCGACGACCTCTTGGCCGATGCCGCCGTCGCTGTCGGCGCGCAGCAGCAGACCGATGTGCGTGACGACGCCCTTGTCGTCGGCGCGCACGGGGATCGCGTGGACGTAGAGGATCGGCAGGCGCTCGCGCGCGTTGTCGAGGTCCTCGCGGCTCAGCCACGCTCCGGTCGTCTCCACTTCCGTCATGGCCTCATCCTGCCAAACCCCGTGGCCGCACCCGCCCTCGGTCTCAGCGCAGCGACCGCAGCCAGGCCCACACCGTCGCGCCGACCCGCTCGAGCTGGCGGGGGTCGACGACCGACGGCACGTCGCGCGCGGAGTGGTACGCCGCATACGGCACGCTGCCGATGCGCACCGCCGGTATGCCGGCCGCCTCGAAGGAGACGTGGTCGCTCGCTCGGTTGGTGCACCCGTTCGTCGCCACGCCCGCCGCCCGCGAGGCGGAGCGGATGGCCGCCGCGAGACTCCCGGTCCCGCGCCCACCTGTGCACACGGGCACGGTGGTCGAGCGCACCCCCACCCGGTCGAGCGCGACCATGCCGCGCACCGCACGGCGCTCGGCGGCCCCGAGCGAGCCGACGAAGTGTCGCGAGCCGAACGCATACCTCGTGCCGTTGCCGCCGCGCGCCTCCTCCGCTCCGAACGCGACGAAGCGCACCGGCAGCGCGACTGGCTCCTCGCGCACCATGCGGGCGAGCTCGATCATCGTCGTGATGCCCGACGCGTTGTCCTCGGCCCCGGGCGACTGCGGCACCGTGTCGAGGTGGGCGCCGATGACGAGGTGGGGCCGCGCCGGGTCGAAGCCGGGCGGGTCGGCGACGACGTTGACCGGTCGCCCGGCCGGCACCCGCACGCCCCACGACACCCCGGCCGGTAGCTCGAAGGCTTGTCGGGTCACGCGGTAGCCCGCCGCCCGCAGCTGCCCCACCACCCAGTCCGCCGCCCGTGCGTAGGCGGGGCTGGCCGCGTCACGCGGGCCGATCGCCGCCAGCGCCCGTATGCCGTCCAGTGCCGTCGCGCTGTCGAACGGGTCCGCGCGTGGCCGGGCAGTGCTCGTCGAGGGCTGGGGGAGCGAGGTCGTCGAGGGCGTGCCGGCGGTCGACGCGAACGACGACGGCGACGAGGTGACGGGAGCGGGCGCCGAATCGGACGCCGTGGGCCCGGACCCCCCGTCAGGAACGGTGCAGCCGGCCGCGACGAGCAGGGCGACACCGGTGGCGGCAAGGCGATGGGTGCTCGATCGGGCCATTCGCCACGCTAACCCGGCACCCTGTGCGCGCTCGCGTTCACTCTGGAGGCGCGGCGAAGACCTTGCCCGGGTTCATGATCCCGAGCGGGTCGAAGACCGCCTTGAGGCGCTGCTGCCGGGCCAGCTCCGCGGCCCCCAGCTCGAGGCCCAGCCACGGCACCTTGACCGAGCCGACGCCGTGCTCGCCGGTGATCGTGCCCCCGAGCGAGAGCCCGAGCCGGATGACGTCGTCGAAGGCCTGCCACGCCCGGGCGAGGCTGTCGGGGTCGTCGAGGGCATAGACGATCGACGGGTGGAGGTTGCCGTCGCCGCCGTGGCCGCTCACCGGCACGACGACGCCGCGGCGCTCGCCGATCGCCTCGATGCCGCGCACGAACTCGGCGAGCCGACCGACCGGCACGCAGACGTCCTCGGCGAGGCGACCGCCCATCGACTCGAAGGCGGTGCTCATGACCCGGCGACCCGCGAGCAGGGCCTCCGACTCCTGCGCGTCGGCGGCGACCGCGACGTCGGTGGCGCCCGCGGACTCCAGCAGGGCGGCATACCGGGCGAGGTCGTCGGCGACGTGACCGGGCCGGTCGGACTGCACGAGCAGCACGGCGGCGCAGTCGTCGGGGAAGCCGAAGTCGCCGAAGGCCTGGATGGCCCGCACGCTCGTCCGGTCGATGATCTCGAGCAGGCACGGGCGGTGCGGGTCGAGCCGCAGCGCGACGATGCCGGCAACCGCCGCGTCGAGGGAGTCGAAGACCGCGAGCGCCGTGAGTGCCGGGTCGGGCGCGGGTGCGAGCCGCACGACGACCTCGGTGACGACGCCGAGCGTCCCCTCGGACCCGACGAAGAGGCCGGTGAGGTCGTAGCCCGCCACTCCCTTCACCGTGCGGTGACCCGTGCGCATCATCTCGCCGCCGGGCAGCACGACCTGGAGCGCCTTGACCCAGTCGGCGGTGACGCCGTACTTCACGCAGCACAGGCCGCCGGCGTTCGTCGCGACGTTGCCGCCGATCGTGCACGTCTCCCACGACGCCGGGTCGGGCCCGTAGAAGAGGCCCTCCCGCGAGGCCGCCTGCTTGAGAGCGGCGTTGACGACGCCGGGGCCGACGACGGCATACCCCTCGAGCGGGTTGACCTCGTGGATCGCGTCGAGCCCCTCCACGTTGAGGACGATGCAGCCGTCGGAGGCGGTGGCACCGCCCGCCCGCGAGGTGCGCGCACCCTGCGGCACGACGGGGGTGCCGGTCGCCTGTGCGTGCTCGAGCACGGCGACGACGTCGTCCACGTCGCGCGCCCGCACGACGGTGAAGTCGTCCGGTAGCGGCGCGAGCGCGACCGTCGCGTCGAGCGCGTAGGAACGCCGCACGTCGGGGTCGGTGACCTCACGAGGGGCGAGGCGCTCGGGCAGTTCGGGCACGCTGACAGGCTAGACTGACGCCCACAGGCGTTGGAGCCGTCATCAGCGGCGAGCCTCCGGAAGAACAGAGCGACAGCTCCTACTAGACCCGGACGGGTGGGCCCGTCACAGCCTTCGACAAGAGCGGCCGTATGCCGTCTGCCCGACCGGGTGGGAGCGTGCGGCAAGCGGGGTGGTACCGCGGCAACCTCCGGCAGGAGACGTCGTCCTCGTGATCCAGACGAGCGACCAACAGACGCGAACCCAGGAGACCACCAGCATGACCTATCCCCAGGTCACCACGAACGGCGAGACGACCGGCGAGGGCAACACCCGCGCGGGCGTGCCCTCGAACCCGCGCTTCCCGGAGATCGAGGAGCGGGTGCTGAAGTACTGGGACGAGGACGGCACGTTCATCGCGTCGGTCGAGGGCCGTGACGCCGGCACGGACGGCGACAACGAGTTCGTCTTCTACGACGGGCCGCCCTTCGCCAACGGCCTGCCGCACTACGGACACCTCCTCACCGGCTACGTCAAGGACATCGTGCCGCGCTACCAGACGATGCGCGGCAAGCGCGTCGAGCGCCGCTTCGGCTGGGACACCCACGGCCTGCCCGCCGAGCTCGAGGCGCAGCGCCAGCTGGGGCTCAAGACGAAGCAGGACATCGTCGACCTCGGCATCGACACGTTCAACGACGCCTGCCGCAGCTCGGTGCTCAAGTACACGGGGGAGTGGCGCGACTACGTCACCCGCCAGGCCCGGTGGGTCGACTTCGACAACGACTACAAGACGCTCGAGCCCGACTACATGGAGTCGGTCATCTGGGCCTTCAAGCAGCTGCACGAGAAGGGCCTCGTCTACGAGGGCTTCCGCGTGCTGCCCTACTGCTGGAACGACCAGACGCCGCTGTCCAACCACGAGCTGCGCATGGACGACGACGTCTACAAGATGCGCCAGGACCCTGCCGTCACGGTCGGCCTGCGCCTCGAGACCGGTGAGCTCGCCCTCGTCTGGACGACGACGCCGTGGACCCTGCCGGCCAACCTCGGCATCATGGTCCACCCCGACATCGACTACGTCGTCGTCGAGTCGGACGTCACGGGCACGACCGAGCGCTACGTCATCGGCGCCGCGCGTCTCGCCGCCTATGCCAAGGACCTCTTCGGCCCCGACGTCGACACCGCGACCCTCGACGAGCGGATCGTCCAGCGGCTCAAGGGCGCCGACCTGCTCGGCCGGTCGTTCACGCCGCCCTTCTCCTACTACCAGGGGCACGAGCGCGCGCACTTCGTCTTCCCGGCGGAGTTCGTCACGACCGAGGACGGCACGGGACTCGTGCACACCGCGGGCGCCTTCGGCGAGGAGGACAAGATCGTCACCGACGCGGCCGGCATCGAGCCGGTCGTGCCGGTCGGCCCCGACGGCCGCTTCACCTGGCCCGTCACCGACTACGAGGGCATGCACGTCTTCGACGCCAACGCGCACATCATCGACCACCTCAAGGCGGCGACCCGCGGCGAGGGCGACACGGGCTCGGTGACGGCCGGCACGGTCCTGCTGCGCCGCGAGACCTACGACCACAGCTACCCGCACTGCTGGCGGTGCCGCGAGCCGCTCATCTACATGGCGGTCTCGTCGTGGTTCGTCGAGGTGACGAAGATCAAGGACCGCATGCTCGAGCTCAACCAGGAGATCGAGTGGACGCCGTCGCACATCCGTGACGGCCAGTTCGGCAAGTGGCTCGCCAACGCGCGCGACTGGTCGATCTCGCGAAACCGCTTCTGGGGCAGCCCGATCCCGGTGTGGAAGTCGGACGACCCGCAGTATCCCCGTCTCGACGTCTACGGCTCGTTCGAGGAGCTCGAGCGGGACTTCGGCGTCGAGGTGACCGACCTGCACCGGCCCTTCATCGACAGCCTGACCCGCCCCAACCCCGACGACCCGACGGGCCGGTCGACGATGCGCCGCGTCGAGGAGGTCTTCGACGTCTGGTTCGACTCGGGGTCGATGAGCTTCGCCCAGGTGCACTACCCCTTCGAGAACGCCGAGTGGTTCGAGCACCACTTCCCGGGCGACTTCATCGTCGAGTACATCGGGCAGACGCGCGGCTGGTTCTACACGCTGCACGTGCTCGCGACCGCGCTCTTCGACCGACCCGCCTTCAAGACCTGCGTGAGCCACGGCATCGTCCTCGGCTCCGACGGCCAGAAGATGAGCAAGTCGCTGCGCAACTACCCCGACGTCTCCGAGGTCTTCGACCGCGACGGTGCCGATGCCATGCGGTGGTTCCTCATGAGCAGCCCGATCCTGCGCGGCGGAAACCTCGTCGTCACCGAGCAGGGCATCCGCGACGGCGTGCGCCAGGTGATGATCCCGCTGTGGAACGCCTGGTCCTTCTTCGCCCTCTACGCCAACACCGCCCGCGGTGGGCAGGGCTACGAGGCCAAGCGGTCGACGACCTCGACCGACGTGCTCGACCGCTACCTGCTCGCCAAGCTGAGCGAGTTCGTCGGCGACATGCGCGACCAGCTCGACGACTACGAGATCGCCTCCGCCTGCGACACGATGCGCGGCTTCCTCGACGTGCTGACGAACTGGTACATCCGCCGCTCGCGCGACCGCTTCTGGGGAGGTGAGAGCGAGGAGTCGCTCGCCGCCTTCGACACCCTGTGGACGGCTCTCGAGACGGTCACCCGGGCCACGGCGCCGCTGCTGCCGCTCGTCACCGAGGAGATCTGGCGCGGCCTGACCGGCGGCCGCTCGGTGCACCTCACCGACTACCCCGACCCGGCCGACCTGCCGACCGACCACGCCCTCGTCGTCGCGATGGACCGCGCCCGTGAGATCTGCTCGACGGGCTCGAGCCTGCGCAAGGCGCAGAAGCTCCGCGCCCGTCTGCCCCTCGGCGAGCTCACCCTCGTCGTGCCCGAGCCGGCGAGCCTCGAGCCCTTCCGCGGCATCATCCAGGACGAGCTCAACGTCAAGCGCCTCACCCTCGTCGACCTCGCGACGGCGAGCGAGGCTGACTTCGGCATCACGCAGCGCCTCACCGTCAACGCTCGCGCAGCCGGCCCCCGGCTCGGCCGCGACGTGCAGCAGGCGATCAAGGGCAGCAAGTCCGGCGACTGGTCGGTCTCGGCCGACGGTGTCGTCACCTCGGGCGGGCTCGCGCTCGTCGAGGGGGAGTACGCCCTCGAGACGGTCGTGGCCGGTGGTGCTGCCGGCGGAGCACCCGACAGCCGCGCCACGGCGATGCTGCCGGGCGGTGGCTTCGTCGTGCTCGACACGACGGTGACGCCGGAGCTCGCCGCCGAGGGCGTGGCCCGCGACCTCGTGCGCGCCGTGCAGCAGGCCCGCCGCGATGGCGGCCTGCACGTCAGCGACCGGATCAGCCTGACGATCCAGGGGTCCGACGAGGTCTTCGAGGCGACGGTCACCCACCGCGACCTCATCGTCGGCGAGACCCTGGCGACACAGTTCGCCTCGGGACCCCTCAGCACCAACGGGTCCACACCGGCCGCGCCGGTGCTGCCCGGAGCCGTCGACGTCGTCGTCGGCGACAACCAGCCCGCAACGATCCTGGTGGTGAAGCGATGACCGCGCCCCGACCCTCCGACGACTCCCGTGGCGCCCACGGCGGCGTCAGCGAGGACGACCTCGAGATCCGGCTCGCCGGCGGCGACGACCTCGCCGGGGTGCTCTCGGTCGGCCACCGCACGTGGCTCGCCACCTACGAGCCCATCGCCGGGCCGGAGTACGTCGCCATGGGCCTCGCGAAGTGGTGGACCCCCGACGTCGTCACGACCTCGATCCGTCAGGGCCGCACCCTCGTCGCCGTCGAGGACGGCGAGGTCGTCGGCGTGGCGACCTTCGGGATGCAGGACTCCGCCTTCGCCCTCTGGAAGCTCTACGTCCTGCCGGGCCACCACGGCCACGGCATCGGGTCGCGCCTCATGAAGGCCGTCGTCGACCGGGCTCTCGAGCTCGGGCACGACCGCATCGTCCTGTCGCACATCGAGGGCAACCGCCAGGCCGCCCGCTTCTACACCGCGCACGGCTTCACCGAGACGCACCGCGAGTCGGGGGGATCGGGCCTGCCCGTCAGCGTGTGGATGGAGCGCCGCATCGCGTCGCCGCACCACGACGACGCGACGCCCGAGGAGGGCTCGGAGTGAGCGGCCGCCCCGACGCCGCGCAGCAGGACGCGGCGCGCACGCTCGAGGAGATGAAGCGGATGCGCGAGATCGAGGAGGAGATCCTCGCCCGCGCTCCCGAGAACGACATCGGCCCGTCGCTCGAGCGCATCACCGCGGTCATGGAGCTCGCCGGCGACCCGCAGCGGACCTACCCGACGATCCATCTCACCGGCACGAACGGCAAGACCTCGACGAGCCGGATGATCGACGCGATCCTGCGCGAGAGCGGGCTGTCGACCGGCCGCTTCACCTCGCCGCACCTGCACGACATCCGTGAGCGGATCACCCTGTCGGGCAAGCCGATCCCGCGCGAGAAGTTCATCGCCGCCTACGACGAGATGGCTCCCCTCATCGAGATCGTCGATGCCCGCTCGCTCGAGTCGGGCGGCCGCAGGATGAACTTCTTCGAGGTGCTCGTCGCACTCGCCTACGCCGCGTTCGCCGACGCCCCGGTCGACGTCGCCGTCGTCGAGGTCGGCCTCGGGGGGTCGTGGGATGCCACCAACGTCATCGACGCCCAGGTCGCCGTCGTCACGCCGGTCGACCTCGACCACACGCACCTGCTCGGCGACGACGTCGTCTCCATCGCCGAGGAGAAGAGCGGCATCATCAAGGCCGACTCCGTCACCGTCTCGGGGGCCCAGGACGAGGACGTCGCGCGGGTGCTCATCGACCGCGTCGAGGAGGTCGGCGGCAGCCGGATCGTTTTCGAGGGCAACGACTTCGGCGTCGTGACGCGCGAGGTCGCCCTGGGCGGCCAGCAGGTCGGTCTCCGCGGCCTGGCGGGGGAGTATGCCGACCTCTTCCTCCCGCTCCACGGGGCGCACCAGGCGAGCAACCTCGCGACTGCCGTCGCGGCGGTGGAGGCCTTCCTCGGTGGCGGGGAGCAGCGCATCGACGCCGAGGTGCTCGCGGCAGCCTGCGCGAGCATGACCTCGCCCGGGCGCCTCGAGGTCGTGCGGCGATCGCCGACCGTGCTCGTCGACGCGGCACACAACCCGCACGGTGCGCGCTCGCTCGTCGCCGCGCTCGACGAGGCCTTCACCTTCACCCGCCTCGTCGGGCTGGTCGGGATCGTGGCCGACAAGGACGCCGTCGGCATGCTCGAGGTGCTCGAGCCGGCCCTCGACCACGTCGTCATCACCCGCAGCTCGTCCCCCCGTGCGATGGCCCCGGACCGACTCGGGGTGCTCGCCTCCGAGATCTTCGGCGAGTCACGCGTGACCGTCGTGCGCGACCTGCCCGATGCCCTCGAGCAGGCCGTCACGCTCGCGGAGGCCGAGGGCATGGGCGGCGGGGTCATCGCGACCGGCTCGGTCATCACGGCCGGCGAGGTGCGCATGCTCCTCGGTCGGACGGAGGTCTGACGCGCCGTGGCTCATCGACACCTCGACCGCCCCAGCCACCTCGACCGCCCCCGCCTCGTCCGCTGCCCGGGCCGGCCTGGCAGAGCTGACCACTGCGCCCCGCCCCTAGGCTGAGCCCATGCCTCCCTTCGTCAAGCTCGTCGTCATCGTCGCGATCGTTGTCATGGTCGTCGTGCTGTGGGGCCGGGTCATGGGCCGGCGTGACCCCGACCGAGAGCTCGTCGGTCTCACCGACGCCGTGCGCGCCAAGGTGAGCCGCGAGATCAGCGCCGGCCACAAGATCAACGCGATCAAGATCTACCGCGAGGCCACCGGGGCCGCGCTCACCGACGCCAAGAGCGCGATCGACAACTGGTTCGTGCCCGGCCGGGGGCCGGGTGTGCGTGACGCAGCGTCCTCGTGGAGCGAGGGGCGGCTCACCGACGAGGCGCGCTCGCGCATCAGCGAGCTCGTCCGGGCCGGTCGGCGCGAGGACGCCATGGCGCTCTATGCCGAGGCCACGGGCGCGAGCCGCAGCGAGGCCCAGGCGATCATCCGCACGTGGGACACCGCCCAGAACTACTGACCGCAGCGACACCGGCCAGCACCCCAGCACCCCCCAGCACCCCCCAGCACCCCTGCATCCCAGCACTCGAGGACCCTCCGATGCGCGGCATCATCTTCTACGGCACCACCGGCAAGTTCACCTGGCGCATGCTCGCCACCGTGCTCGGCGGCGAGGCGCTCTGCATCGCCCTCGGTGCCCTCGTCGCCCGCGGCCTCGCGGCGACGGACGCGACGGCAGCCAGCCCCACGGCATACCTCGTCGTCGGGATCGGGCTCGCGGCCCTCGCCGTCGTCGCGGCCGGCACGCTGCGGCGGCCCTGGGGCATCACCCTCGGGTGGGCGGTGCAGGCGCTGACGCTGCTCAGCGCGCTCGTCGTGCCGCTCATGCTCGTCGTCGGCATCTTCTTCCTCACGATGTGGGTGACCTGCCTCATCCAGGGCGCCCGCATCGACGCCGAGGTCCTCGAGCGCGAGGCCGCCGCTGCCGAGGCGAGCGGGTCCGCCGAGGGGAGTGGGTCGGTCGACGGCCCGGCCGATAGGGTGGGTGAGTGACCACCGAACGCTCACTCGTCCTCGTCAAGCCCGACGGATTCAAGCGCGGACTCTCCGGGGAGGTGCTGCGTCGCATCGAGGCCAAGGGCTACACCCTGGTCGCACTCTCGGTGCTGACGCCGACCCGCGAGCAGCTCGCCGTGCACTACGAGGAGCACGTCGGCAAGCCGTTCTACGAGCCGCTCGTCGACTTCATGAGCTCCGGCCCGGTCACCGCCGTCGTCATCGAGGGCCAGGACTGCGTCAAGGGCTTCCGCTCGCTTGCCGGCGCCACCAACCCCACCGAGGCGCTGCCGGGCACGATCCGCGGCGACTTCGGGCGCGACTGGGGCACCCCGGTGCAGCAGAACATCGTGCACGGCTCCGACTCGCACGAGTCCGGGCAGCGCGAGATCGGCATCTGGTTCCCCGAGCTCTGAGGCAACCGCCGAGTCCGGCGAGGGCCCCTCTCGCCTCCCGCTCGCAGTCGAGAGAGCACTCCGTCGACCCCGTGAGCCCGCGGTATGCCGTCCGGTGACGCGCCGCGCCACGCCGGGCGTCGCGTCACTCGAGTCACACCCGTCACACAATGCGCGACACTCGCCCGATGCGCTCGGGCTCGCGCGGCGCCCGCGACACAATCCGGGCCATGACCACCTGGCCGGCGCTCGGACGCGACCTCGCGATCGACCTGGGCACCGCCAACACCCTCATCCACGTGCGCGGCCGGGGCGTCGTGCTCGAGGAGCCCTCGGTCGTCGCGGTCGAGGTCGGCACCGGCCGGCTCGTGGCCGCAGGCACGCAGGCCAAGGAGATGCTCGGGCGCGCCCCGGGCACGATCCGGGCCGTGCGACCCCTGCGCGACGGGGTCGTCTCCGACGCCGACGAGGCCGAGCGGATGCTGCGATGGTTCATCGACCAGGTGCGCCCGTCGCGCCTCGTGCGCCCCCGGATGGTGCTGTGCGTGCCGAGCGAGGTCACCGGCGTCGAGCGGCGGGCCCTCGAGGACGCGGCGACCCGGTGCGGCGCCCGCCGTGTCTACATGGTCGAGGAGCCGATGGCCGCGGCCGTCGGCGCCGGTCTGCCCGTCCACGAGACGGCGGCGAGCATGGTCGTCGACATCGGCGGGGGCACGACCGACGTCGCCGTCATCAGCCTGGCCGGCATCGTCACCTCCACCTCGCTGCGCACGGCCGGCGACGAGATCGACGAGGCGCTCATCAGCCACGTCAAGGCCGAATACTCCCTCCTGCTCGGTGAGCGCAGCGCCGAGGACATCAAGGTGGCGGTCGGCTCGGTCTTCCCGCTGCGCGAGGAGCTGACGACCCGGCTGCGGGGGCGCGACCTCACCACCGGCCTGCCCAAGACGATCGAGGTCGGGTCGGCCGAGGTGCGCCGGGCCATCGAGGGGCCGGTGCTCCAGATCATCGAGCTCGTGCGCGCGACGCTCGACGTCTGCCCGCCCGAGCTGGCCGGAGACATCATCGACCGGGGCATCACCCTGACCGGCGGGGGAGCGCTGCTGCGCGGGCTCGACGCCCGGATGCGCCACGAGCTCGGGGTGCCCGTCCACGTCGCCGACGACCCCCTGCGCGCCGTCGCCCGCGGTGCGGGTCGGTGCGTCGACGACTTCGCGAGCCTCGAACGGGTGCTCGTCGGAGACCGCCGGCTCTAGGTCGACCATGGAGCAGACCCACCAGCGCCGCCTCCTCGCCGCACTCGTCATCGCCACGCTGGCGCTGCTCGGGGCCGACCTCGCGGGCTCCGGGGTCGCCGGCGCCGTGCGCGACGCCGGGGGCGCGGTCCTCGGGCCCGTCCAGCGGGCGCTCTCGGGAGCGCCGCGCGACGAGATCGCGGCGCTCGAGGCGCAGAACGTCCTGCTCCGCGCCACGGTCGCCGACCAGCAGCGGCGCCTCGCGGAGCAGGGCCGCCTCGCCGAGCTCGTCGGCGGTGAGCCTGCGGCCGGCCACCGCTTCGTCGCGGCCCGCGTCGTCGCGAGCGACCTCAGCCCGATCGGGGGCCGGAGCCTGACGCTCGACGTCGGCACCCGCGACGGCGTGACGACCGACTCGACCGTGGTGACCGCGGAGGGGCTCGCCGGGCGGGTCGTCGCCGTGTCGCCCTGGACGTGCGACGTGCAGGTGCTCGGCAGCACCGGCTCGGTCATCGGCGTGCGCGTCGGCCCCGCAGGCACGCTCGCGACGGTGAGCTCGCCCTCGTCGACCGACCGCGAGTCGCGGCCGCGTGGATCGCTGACCCTGTCGTTCGTGCAACCCGGCACGCCCGTCGTCGGCGACACCGTGACGACCCTCGGCAGCATCGACGATCGGCCGTATGCCGCCGGCATCGTCGTCGGCACCGTGACCGCCGTCGATCCCGACCGGGGCCAGCTGACCCGCACCGCCACGGTGCGCCCGGTCTTCGACCCCGACGCGATCGACGTCGTCGCCGTCCTCGTGCCGCAGGCCCGGAGGGCGGCGCGTCCCGAGGTGCCGGCGGCCGGTACCCCCTCCGCACCGGCAGTCGCACCGGCAGTCGCACCGGCAGCCGCGCCGGCGAAGGGCGCCGCCTCGTGAGGGCGACGCTGCTGGGGCTCGGCCGGACGGCATACGTCGTCGTCGCGGCGCTGCTGTCGGCCACCCTGCTGCCGCGGCTCGGGGTGCCGGAGGAGTGGGTGCCCGACCTCGTGCTCATCGGCGTCGTCGCGACGGCCGTGCTGCGCGGGTCGGTGCACGGCGCTCTCGTCGGGCTCGTCGCCGGCTGGGTCGTCGAGCTCGTGCCGCCCGTGGGGTCGCCGCTCGGGCTCACTCCTCTCGTCATGATGCTCGGCGGTCTCGTCGGTGGGCTCTTCCAGCGGGTGTCGTCACGTACGCTCGGCCGCGCGGTGCTCGCCCTCGCGGCTGCCGGCATCGTCGTGCTGCTCGGCCGGTCTGCGTCGGCCATCGCGGCCGAGGGCAGCGTCGCTGCGGCGGAGGGGCTGGGCCGGCTCGCCTCGACCGTCGCCGTCGGGCTGCTCGCGCTGCCCGTGCTCCTCGCCGTCGACCGTGCCCTCGTGCGGCGGAGGCTCGGGTGAGGGGCGGTCGCCCCTCCCGGGGCACAGGGCCCCGGCGGGCAGCCACCCGTGGCCCGCGCCGCACCCGGCCCACCGGCGTCGCGGGCGTCGTGCTCGTGCTGCTCGTGTCGCTCTTCGGCCTCGTCGTCGCACGGCTCGGCCAGGTCCAGCTTCTCGACGGGGCGCAGCTGACGAGCCAGGCATCCTCGGTCCACACGCGCACGATCACCGAGCACGCCCTGCGGGGGCAGATCCTCGACCGCACGGGGGCGCGCCTCGTGACGAACGCCTTCACGACCGTCGTCACCCTCGAGCGGGGCGTCCTGCTCGATGCCGACGATGGCGGTCGCGCGCTCGTGCGCTCCGTCGCGGCGGTGCTCGGCCAGCCCTTCGACCGCCTGTGGGGCAAGACGATGCTCTGCGGCACCGTCGGAGCCCCTCGGGCCCCCGCCTGCTTCAACGGCTCGCCCTACGTGCCGATCCCGATCGCAGCGGGCGTCGACCCGCGGCGGGCGCTGACGCTCATGGAGCAGCCCGAGAAGTTCCCCGGCATCGGCGTGACCCCGGAGCCGGCCCGCAGCTACCCGGCGCCCTCGGGTGTCAACGCGGCCCACCTGCTCGGCTGGGTCGCCCGGGCCGGCCCCGCCGACGTCGAGGCGGGGGCCGGCGCGCTCGACGCCGAGGACGTCGTCGGCAGGTCGGGCCTCGAGCAGCAGTACGACTCCGCGCTGCGCGGACGCAACGGCGCCACCGTCGTCGCCATCGACCCGCGGGGAGTCGTGACCGAGACGCTGTCGAGCCGGCCACCCGTGCCGGGCTCCGACGTCGTCACCCACCTCGACGCCCGGCTCCAGGCGCGCACCGAGGCCGTGCTCGCGCAGACGGTGGCGCGAGCGAGGGCCGAGGGGCTGCCGGCCGACGCCGCGGCGGCCGTGGTCCTCGACGTGACCAACGGCGCGGTCGTCGCGGCGGCGAGCAACCCGGCATACGACCCCGACGTCTTCACCGGCGGCATCAGCAGCGCGGAGCTCGAGCGGCTGAGCGACGAGGGGCACGGCGTGCCGCTGAAGTCCCGGGTGACAGGCGAGACGTTCCCGCCGGCCTCGACGTTCAAGGTCATCTCGGTGCCGGCCGCCGTGGCGTCGGGAGCCAGGCTGACCGGCACCTACGACTGCTCGCCGAGCCTCACCGTCGGCGGGCGGGTCTTCAAGAACTTCGAGTCGCGCGGCTACGGGCCGATCGACCTCCACCGGGCCCTCGTCGTCTCGTGCGACACCGTCTTCTACCGCTTGGCGTATGCCGCGTGGCAGGCGCAGGGGGGTATCAGCGCGCCACCCGGCGCACGTGACCGCTTCGCCGAGACCGCGCGGGCCTTCGGCATCGGCCGGGCCACCGGCATCGACCTACCGGGGGAGTCGGCCGGTCGCCTCCCCGACCGGGCCTGGAAGGAGCAGTACTGGGCCGCCACCCGGTCCGCCACGTGCGCGCGGGCCCGGAGCGGCTACCCCGAGGTGGCGCGCACCGACAAGGAGCGGGCCGCCTATCTCAGCCAGCTCGCGGTCGAGAACTGCGCGACCGGCTGGCAGTGGCGTGCCGGCGACGCCGTCAACTTCTCGATCGGGCAGGGCGACCTCGCGGTGACGCCCCTGCAGATGGCGCAGGTCTACTCCGCGATCGCCAACGGCGGCACGTTGTGGCAGCCCCAGGTCGCGTCAGGACTGCGCGCCCCGGACGGCACGGTCACGCCGATCGCACCGCGGCGCACCGGCACCGTGGGAGTGCCCGCCGACGTGCTCGCCTACGTGCGGGCGGCGCTCGCCGACGTCACCCGACCCGGTGGGTCCGCGGGCACGGCGTGGGCCGGAATCCCCCAGGACCGCTACCCGGTCGCCGGCAAGACCGGCACCGGAGAGGTCTTCGGCAAGCAGGCCACGGCGTGGTTCGCCGCCTTCGGGCCCACGACGCGGCCGAAGTACGCCGTCGTCGTGGTCGTCAGCCAGGGTGCGTCGGGCTCGAAGGTGGCCGCCCCCGCCGTGCGCCAGATCTTCGATGCCATCCTGTCCCTGAAGATGTGACGGCTCGGGCGGTCCCAGCGTTCTCGGTGGCCGGAGCGCTCCGACAGCTCTGACGAAGGGGGAGGCCCTGATGGACGACTACCTCCGCAACGACGCTCCGGTCATCGACGCCCTCGACCGCGCCTGGGACCGGAGCCGGCTGAGCGTCGCGACCCGTCTCGCCCGGCTGCGCTCGCGCGCCTTTCTGCTCGTCCAGTGCGCTGTCGCCGCCGGAGTCGCGTGGTGGGTCGCCGCCGACGTCCTCGGACACCGCTCACCCTTCTTCGCGCCGGTCGTGGCCGTCATCTGCCTCGGCATGTCCTACGGGCAGCGCCAGCGTCGGGTCGTCGAGGTGGCCATCGGCGTCGCGGTCGGGGTCTTCGTCGCCGACGTGTTCGTCCACCTGGCCGGGAGCGGCCC
The DNA here is from genome assembly GCF_006716675.1 of Humibacillus xanthopallidus. GTDB lineage: Bacteria > Actinomycetota > Actinomycetes > Actinomycetales > Dermatophilaceae > Humibacillus > Humibacillus xanthopallidus_B. The sequence continues at coordinate 1,230,631 of NZ_VFPM01000002.1, forward strand.
GTGGCAGATCTCGGCCGTCGTGCTCGTCTCGATGGGGGCCGCGTCGCTGCTCGACGGGGGCCCGGTCCTCGTCACCCAGGCCGCGGTGCAGGGCATCGTCGTCGCCGCCCTGGCCGCCACGCCGGGGCAAGCCTTCACCCGCTGGACCGACGCCCTCATCGGAGGCGGCGTCGCGCTCGTCGCGGCGACGGTCGTGCCCCAGGCCCCGCTCCGCCGCCCTCGCGTGGCAGCGGCCGAGGCGGTGCGCAAGATCAGCGAGCTGCTGCGCCGCGCCGAGGCCAGCGCCGACGACCTCGACGTCGAGAAGGCCGCCGCGGTGCTCGCCTCCGCGCGAGGCACGGAGTCGCTGCTGCGTGAGCTGAGCACGGCTGCGGACGAGGGGCTCTCGGTCATCGCGAGCTCCCCGTTCAAGCGCCAGCACGCGCCGCACGTGCGCAAGATGGTCGAGCTCGTCGAGCCCCTCGACCGCGCGATGCGCAGCACCCGCGTCCTCGTGCGGCGGATCACCGTGTCGGTCGGGCGCGGTGAGCCGCTGCCGCCGGCGTACCGGCAGGTCATGCTCGAGCTGGCCGACGCGGTCGACGTCATCGCCCGCGCCCTCGCGGAGAACGCATCGCCCGAGATCGGCCGCGCCGGGATGCTCGCCGTCGCCGAGAGCACCGGCCGGCTGCCGCGCACCGCGAGCCTCGCGACCGAGACGGTGCTCGCCCAGCTGCGCTCGGTCGTCGTCGACCTGCTCCAGGTCACCGGCCTCGACGTCGACGAGGCCATCGAGGCTCTGCCGCCCGAGCAGCCCCGCGCCTGAACGGCATACGGCAGCACGAAGGGGCACTGCCCCCCGCCGCGAAGGCGGTGGACAGTGCCCCTCGAGGTGCCTCGGTCAGGCGGAGGGGGTCGTCTCGTGCGGTCCGACCTCGAGCTTCTGGACGCGGGGGTCGCCCGCGTCGGCGAAGTAGTCGGCGGGGACCGTCGAGTCCGTGCCCTCCGGCGCCTTCACGGCCCGGAGCACCAGGGTCAGCACCGCGGCGGCGACGACGTTGAACGCGAAGGCGGTGACGGCGATGTAGCCGAGCTGTCCGATGACGGGCATGTTGGCCACCGAGCCGGCGAAGGGCGCGCCCGTCGCCTGGTTCGTCACGTTGTAGGCCGCCACCGTGCCGTAGACCATGCCGACCGCCCAGCCGGCGAGCAGCGCCCAGCGGTGGAACCACCGCGTGTAGAGGTAGAACACGAGCGCGGGGAACGTCTGGAGGATCCAGATGCCGCCGAGGAGCTGGAAGTTGATCGCGTTGCTCTTGTCGAGGGTGAGCACGAAGATCAGGGCAAACGCCTTGACGACGAGCGAGGTGATCTTGCTGACCTGTGCCTCCTGCTTCGTCGTCGCGTCCGGCTTGATCCACGCCTTGTAGATGTTGCGGGTGAACGTGTTCGCCGCGGCGATCGACATGATCGCGGCCGGCACGAGCGCCCCGATGGCGATTGCGGCGAAGGCCACCCCGGCGAACCACGACGGGAACATGTCCTCGAAGAGCTGCGGGATGACGAGCTGGCCGTTGACCTTGCCGTCGAGCCCGACCGGCTTCGTGCCTGCGGCGATGGCTACCCAGCCGAGCAGGGCCAGCAGACCGAGCAGGAAGGAGTAGGCCGGCAGGATCGAGGCGTTCTTGCGGATCGTGTTGCGGCTCTTGGCCGACAGGGTCGCCGTGATCGAGTGGGGGTACATGAACAGCGCCATCGCCGAGCCGAGCGCCAGGGTGGCGTACGCCCAGTAGGCGCCGGGCCCGGGGATGAAGACGTTGGGCTTGCCGGTCGCGGCGTTCGTCGTCGTCGTCATCTTGTTCTCGGCCGCATCGAAGACGTGGCCCCAGCCGCCGACCTTCGAGGGCAGGTAGATCACGGCGACGATGATGACGATGTAGATGAGGATGTCCTTGACGAACGCGATGATCGCCGGTGCGCGCAGGCCCGAGGTGTAGGTGTAGAGCGCGAGGACGAGGAACGCGATGAAGAGCGGCAGGTCCTTGGCGACCCAGTTGCCGCCGCCTCCGACACCGACGACCTCGAGGACGGCCTGGATGCCGACGAGCTGGAGGGCGATGTAGGGCATCGTCGCGAGGAAGCCGGTGACCGCGACGGCGAGGGAGAGGCCGCGAGAGCCGGAGCGGCCCTCGACGAAGTCGGCCGGCGTGACGTAGCCGTGGCGGTGCGAGACCGACCAGAGGCGCGACATGAAGATGAAGATGATGGGGTAGAGGATGATCGTGTACGGCACGGCGAAGAAGCCGTTGACCGCACCGAACGCCCACATCGCGGCCGGCACGGCGACGAACGTGTAGGCCGTGTAGAGATCACCGCCGAGCAGGAACCACGTGATCCACGTGCCGAAGGAGCGTCCGCCGAGGCCCCACTCGTCGAGGCTCTCCATGCTCGTCGGGCGACGCCAGCGCGCGGCCCAGAAGCCCGCCATCGCGACGACGACGAAGAAGAAGATGAGGACGGCGAGCGCGACGCCGTTGACACCGGCCTCGTTGGCTGTGGCGAGGGCGCTCATCGCGCATCCCCCTCGGGCGCGACGTCGTCGCCGGTGCCGGTGGTGCCGGTGGTGCCGGCGGCGTCGCGGTCGAGGAAGGCGTCGCCCTCCGGCGTCATGGGCACGTGCGGCCTTGCCTTGAGGACGATCCGGTACGCCGTGTAGGTGAGCACCGAGGTGATCGCCACCCAGAGGAACTGGTACCAGATGAAGAACGGGAAGCCGCCGAGTCGAGGCTCGTCCTTGGCGTAGGTGCCGACGAGCAGCAGGGCGATGATCGGGAGGGCGAGCAGGACGCCTGCGACAGCCAGCAGGCCCTTGTTGGCAGGTGGCGCCGAGTGGCGATGCGGGGTGGTGCTCACGCGAGTGACCTCCGTTGGTCCGGAGCCGGATGGACCGGCAGTTGCGTCGCGGAACTTACTCCCGAGCCGAGCGAATGTGGGGCCTGCGTCGGACTGTTTTGTCGACTGCAGCACAGATTGTGATGTTGTGCGGTTGATTGCGGTGACTGCGACCGGTCGATGGGCACGGTCTCGTGAGCCCACTCGGCCCAGATAGGCTGTCGGCCATGGCTGATTTCGATGTCGTTGTGCTCGGTGCCGGACCCGGGGGCTACGTCGCGGCGATCCGCGCGTCCCAGCTCGGCATGAAGGTCGCGGTGGTCGAGAAGCAGTACTGGGGCGGTGTCTGCCTCAACGTCGGGTGCATCCCGAGCAAGGCGCTGCTGAAGAACGCCGAGCTCGCCCACACGCTGATGCACGAGAAGGCGAAGTACGGCATCGAGGGCGACGCCACGATGAGCTTCGGCCCGACGCACGCCCGCAGCCGCAAGGTGTCCGAGGGCATCGTCAAGGGCGTGCACTTCCTCATGAAGAAGAACAAGATCGAGGAGATCGACGGCTGGGGGACCCTCACCTCGGCGACGTCGATGGACGTGGCGCTGAACTCCGGTGAGAAGCGCTCGATCACCTTCGACAACCTCATCATCGCCACGGGCTCGGTGACGCGGATGATTCCCGGCGTCCAGGTCAGCAAGAACGTCGTCACCTACGAGGAGCAGATCCTCGACCCCGAGCTCCCCGGCTCGATCATCATCGCCGGCTCGGGCGCCATCGGCGTCGAGTTCGCCTATGTCATGAAGAACTTCGGGGTCGACGTGACGATCGTCGAGTTCCTCGACCGCATGGTGCCGACCGAGGACGCAGACGTGTCCAAGGAGCTGCTCAAGCACTACAAGAAGCTCGGCGTCAAGGTCATGCTCGGCACGAAGGTCGAGTCCGTCGAGGACACCGGCTCCGGCGTCAAGGTCACGGTCAGCCCAGCGGCCGGCGGCGACCAGCAGGTCCTCGAGGCCGACCGCCTCCTGTCGGCCATCGGCTTCGCCCCGCGCACCGAGGGCTTCGGCCTCGAGGCCACCGGGGTTGCCCTGACCGACCGCGGCGCCATCGCCATCGACGAGTACGGCCGCACCAACGTGCCGAACGTCTACGCGATCGGCGACGTCACCGCCAAGCTCATGCTCGCCCACGTCGCCGAGGCGATGGGCATCGTCGCCGCCGAGACGATCGCGGGCGTCGAGACGATGGCCATCGACTTCCGCTTCATCCCCCGGGCGACCTACTGCCAGCCGCAGATCGGCTCGATGGGCCTCTCGGAGGCGCAGGCCAAGGAGGCGGGCCACGACGTCAAGACGGCGACCTTCCCCTTCTCGGCCAACGGCAAGGCGATGGGGCTCGGCGAGCCGGTCGGCTTCGTCAAGATCATCGCCGATGCCGAGCACAACGAGATCCTCGGCGCGGCGCTCATCGGTCCCGACGTGACGGAGCTGCTCCCGGTCCTCAACCTCGCGCAGACCTGGGACCTCACGGCCGACGAGGTCTCGCGCACCGTCTTCGCGCACCCCACGCTCGGTGAGGCCGTGAAGGAAGCCGTCCACGGCATCGCCGGCCACATGATCAACTTCTGACCCACGATCGTCGTATGCCGTCCGGCCGGCTCCGCTCTGCGGGGCCGGCCGCGCTCGTGCTGGGGTCGCTCCTGATCGGCGCGTGCACGGTGGCGGGTGGAGCAGCGACGGCTCCATCGGGCACTCCGGCTGCGGGCGCCGCCCCTACTGCGTCGGTCGCGGTGGTCCCCGGCGTCACCGCGGCGGCAGGCGCCGCGGGGGCGGCAGCAGGCTCCGATGGCCCTGCCGCGCGCGCGAGCACTCCTGCGGCAGTGGGGGATTGGGCCATGACCCCCATCCCTGAGGCGTCGGGGTGCGTGACGGTGAGGCAGCTCGGCAACCGTGCCCCGGTTCGCGCCGAGCAGCTGTGGCCGGGGGCGAGCGAGATCGGTTCCGATGCCGTCGAGGCGAGAGCGCGCCCGGGCGCCGGAGGATGCAGCGGAGCGCTCCCGGCCTCGCCGGACTGCGACCTGAGCCTGCCGTGGGCGGCGCTGGATGCCGAGGAGCTGCTTCGCATGTCCGGTGCGGACCGTGTCGTCTCGGGACGGGCGTACGCGCGGCTCGCAGCCTCCTCCGAATCGGCCACCAGCGCGGCGTCGTTGCTCTACGTGGCCTTGGACTTCGGCGCGGACCGTCGTCGATCCCTCGGCGCCACCGAGTGGTTCGTCGGTGCCGTGGAGAGATGCGGGCTCGGAGGGCCGGGCTCTCTGGCGGGTGTCACCGGGCTCGTCGGCGAACGGCACAAGCCGACGCTCGGCGCGGGAGACGCCGGCCACTTCCTCGTCACGACCCAGAACACCCCGCGTGGCACCCAACTCGTGTGCCTCGTCTTCGAGGGTGGCGCCTGGTCCCCGACCTCGCGCGCGGATGCCGTCCGACGGGTCCTGCCCCTGCTGCACGCAGGCTGAGCGACGGGGGACGGGCAAAGCCCCCCACGACCAGGTCGTGGAGGGCTTCACTCGGGTGCTGTGGTGCGGGTGCAGCGATCAGTACCAGTGCTTCCGGCCACCGATGGCGCGGCCCGTGGTGCCGAGCAGGAAGAGCACTGCTCCGACGACGACGAGGACGATGCCGATGGTGGTGAGGATGCTGATCTTGGCGAGAAGGCCGACCAGCAGCAGGATCAGTCCGAGGATGATCATGGTGTCGCTTCACTCCTTTTGTGGGGGGTAGGGGTCCCGAGCCCTACGTAAGTACCCGGGGTGGTGAAATCCCGGACAGGCCTACGGTCACGGAACGGTCACGAACGGCCATTTGCCCGAAATGCACTGTCTGCCATGCTTACCCGGCGCCGGAGGCCAACACACTCCGAACCGCTGGCCCGACCCCTCAGCCCCTCACCCACTGCTCCACCCCGCGGAGCAGTGGGTCCCCCTGCCCCGGCTGGCGGAGCAGTGGGTCCCACTGCGTCGGTGTGAGAAGCAGTGGGTCCCACTGCGTCGGTGTGGGGGGCAGTGAGTGAGTGGGGGGAGGGCTGTCGGTGGGGAGGGGCATGCTTGGGCCAACGACGGGGAGGCAGCGGTGGACGACGAACTTGATGTGGCTCGGCTCGTCATGCGGGTGCGGCGGATGGCAGATCTCAGCCAGCGTGACCTCGCGGCCCGGGTGGGCACCTCGCCCTCGACGGTGGCACGCATCGAGACGGGCGGGTGCTCGGTGTCGGTGAGCCTGCTCAGTAGCATCCTCGGACTGGCCGGCCTGCGCCTGGTCGCAGTCGCGACCGACGGGCAGCCTGTCGCGCCGGTCGCACGAGACACCTTGCGCGACAACGGCGGACGCCGCTTCCCGGCGCACCTCGACGTCGACCTGCCGAGCGAGGTGCCGAAGCTGCGTCAGCTCATGCCGCGGCGCGACCGACCGCCGGCCAAGGGGTGGTACCGCCAGCGCACGCTCCGGGACGAACGCCGCGAGCGAGACGGCGTGCCGCCCGACCACCCGACCTTCGACGACCTCCGTGAAGCGGCTCAACGCGAGCGGGCACACCTCAGGCGGGTGCGCGCGCTGCTCGCGCGGGCTGCTCCTCCGCCGCCCGAGTGCACGTGCGAGATCGACTGCCTCCTGTCGCCCGGATGCCTACCCGCGTGTGCGTGCCAGTGCGAGCCACGCCGTCCCCGTGCCCACCTGCGAGAATGACGCACGGGCGAGACCGGGGCGAGGCTTTCGGGTCCCCCTGCCGATTAGGGCGCCTGTTGCCCCGCTGTTACGCTTGGACCCGCCGTAAGTCCGGCCGCGGATCGAGAGCGCCCAGGTGGACATGCCCTGGAGCACCGCGCAACGAGAAGAGAAGGAGTCGGTTCACCCATGCCTTTGGAAGCTGACGTCAAGAAGCAGATCATGACCGAGTACGCCACGAAGGACGGCGACACCGGCTCCCCCGAGGTCCAGATCGCGATGCTCACGCAGCGCATCAAGGACCTCACCGAGCACTCGCGGGCCCACAAGCACGACCACCACAGCCGTCGTGGGCTCCTGCTCCTGGTCGGCCGTCGCAAGCGCATGCTGCGCTACCTCGAGGCGACCGACATCGAGCGCTACCGCGCGCTGATCAAGCGCCTCGGTCTGCGTCGATGAACACGTGACGAAAGGCGGTCACCGCGCTCAGCGGAGGCCGCCTTTCGTCGTAGGTGCGCCCGGATCCTGTGGGTCCGGGCACCCGAAGAAACCACGCACACAACGACGATGTGCGCGGCACTTGAGAAAAAGAAAGCGAGGGCCCACATGGAGGGTCCAGACATCACGTTCGCCGAAGCCGTCATCGACAACGGCTCGTTCGGCACCCGCACGGTCCGCTTCGAGACCGGACGCCTGGCCAAGCAGGCCGGCGGCGCCGTCACGGCGTACCTCGACGAGGACACGATGCTGCTGTCCACCACGTCCGCCGGCAAGCAGCCGAAGGACCAGTTCGACTTCTTCCCGCTGACGGTCGACGTCGAAGAGCGCATGTACGCCATCGGCAAGATCCCCGGCAGCTTCTTCCGCCGCGAGGGCCGCCCCTCGACCGAGGCCATCCTCACCTGTCGCCTGATCGACCGGCCGCTGCGACCGACCTTCAAGAAGGGTCTGCGCAACGAGGTCCAGGTCATCATCTCGGTGTTCTCGCTGAACCCCGACCACCAGTACGACGTGCTCGCCATCAACGCGGCCAGCGCCTCGACGCAGATCTCCGGCCTCCCGTTCTCGGGCCCCATCGGTGGCGTGCGCGTCTCGCTCATCGACGGCCAGTGGGTCGCCTTCCCGAACTTCTCCGACATCGAGCGCTCGGTCTTCGACATGGTCGTCGCCGGTCGCGTCGTCACGCACGCCGACGGCAGCGACGACGTCGCGATCATGATGGTCGAGGCCGAGTCCACCGAGTCGACGTGGGACCTCGTGAAGAACGAGGGCAAGCAGGCGCCGACCGAGGAGGTCGTCGCCGAGGGCCTCGAGGCCTCGAAGAAGTTCATCAAGCAGCTCTGCGAGGCCCAGGCCCAGCTCGCCGCCGAGGCCGCCAAGCCGGTCCAGGACTTCCCGATCTTCCTCGACTACGAGGACGACGTCTACGCCGCCGTCGAGGCCGCCACGGCCGACGACGCGACCGCCGCGCTGACGATCGCCGGCAAGCAGGAGCGCGAGGAGCGCCTCGACGAGATCAAGGCCGCCGTCAAGGCGCAGCTCGCCGAGCAGTTCGAGGGGCGTGACAAGGAGGTCTCGGCCGCCTTCCGCTCCGTCCAGAAGAAGCTCATCCGCCAGCGCATCCTGCGCGACAAGGTCCGCATCGACGGCCGTGGCCTCGCCGACATCCGCGCCCTCGGCGCCGAGGTCGAGGTCCTGCCGCGCGTGCACGGCTCCGCGATCTTCGAGCGCGGCGAGACCCAGATCATGGGTGTCACGACGCTCAACATGCTCAAGATGGAGCAGCAGCTCGACACGCTGAGCCCCGTCACGCGCAAGCGCTACATGCACAACTACAACTTCCCGCCCTACAGCACCGGTGAGACCGGCCGCGTCGGCTCGCCGAAGCGCCGCGAGATCGGTCACGGCGCCCTGGCCGAGCGTGCGCTCATGCCGGTCCTGCCGACGCGCGAGGAGTTCCCGTACGCCATCCGTCAGGTGTCCGAGGCCCTCGGCTCCAACGGCTCGACGTCCATGGGTTCGGTCTGTGCCTCGACCCTGTCGCTGCTCAACGCCGGTGTGCCGCTGCGCGCCCCGGTCGCCGGCATCGCGATGGGCCTCGTGTCCGACACCGTCGACGGTGAGACGCAGTACGCCGCCCTCACCGACATCCTCGGTGCGGAGGACGCCTTCGGCGACATGGACTTCAAGGTCGCCGGTACGAAGGAGTTCGTCACGGCCATCCAGCTCGACACGAAGCTCGACGGCATCCCCGCGTCGGTCCTCGCCGGCGCGCTGACCCAGGCCCGCGACGCGCGTCTGCACATCCTCGACGTCATGGCCGAGGCCATCGACGTGCCCGACGAGATGAGCCCCTACGCCCCGCGGATCATCACCGTGAAGGTCCCCGTCGACAAGATCGGTGAGGTCATCGGCCCGAAGGGCAAGATGATCAACCAGATCCAGGACGACACGGGCGCCGACATCTCGATCGAGGACGACGGCACGGTCTACATCGGTGCGGTCGACGGCCCGTCGGCCGAGGCGGCTCGCGCGGCGGTCAACGCCATCGCGAACCCGCAGATGCCCGAGGTCGGCGAGCGCTTCCTCGGCACGGTCGTCAAGACGACGACGTTCGGTGCGTTCGTCTCGCTGCTGCCCGGCAAGGACGGCCTGCTGCACATCTCCGAGGTGCGCAAGCTCGTCGGCGGCAAGCGGATCGACAGCGTCGACGACGTCGTCAAGATCGGCCAGAAGATCCAGGTCGAGCTCAAGGAGATCGACCCGCGCGGCAAGCTCAGCCTCGCGGCGGTCCTGCCCGAGGGCGACGACAAGGCCGAGGCGCCGGCCGAGGCTCCTGCCGAGGTCTGATCCGTCCGGATCTTTCGTTCGTCCGAGCGGCCCGTCACCCCACTGGGGTGGCGGGCCGCTCCGCGTTCGGCCCCCTAGCCGGTCAGAAGATCGCGTTGACGACGTTCCAGCCTGTGCCCAGGAGCTGACGCGCCTGCCAGCCGGTCGGCGTGCGCGGGTAGAGCCAGAGACTGCCGGCGCTGTCGCGGGCGACGACATCCGGGACCCGGTTCCCGTCGAGGTCACCGGCGCTCATCAGGGCTGTCATCGATCCCCAGCCCGTGCCGATGCGTACTCGTGGGAGGAGTCCTCCAGAACCGTTGCCGGGATACAGCCACAGGTAGCCGGTCGCACGCTCCCGGGCGAGCAGATCTGCGCGTCCGTCGCCGTTGAGATCTCCGGGGCCAGCGAGTGCGTTCATGCTGTTCCACCCGGCGCCCAAGCGCACCCGGGTGCCCCATCCGCCTCTGCCGTTGCCCGGGTAGAGGAACAACTCACCCGTCGACGCACGCCGTGCGAGGAGGTCGACGCGCTGGTCGCCGTTCCAGTCGCCGACGCCGACGATCCTGTCGAAGATGTTCCAGCCCGTGCCCACGCGGAGGCGAGGCAGCGTCCACCCACCCTTGCCGTTGCCACGGTAGAGCCAGAGGTAGCCGGTGGACGTCTCACGGGCGAGCACGTCGAGGGCGCCGTCGCCACTGAAGTCACCCACGGTCTCCAGCGAGGCGAACGCGCCCCAACCGGAGCCGAGCAGCACTCCGGAGCCGAGACCGCCCGTTCCATTACCGGGATAGAGCCGCAAGGTTCCCGTGGACGTCCAGCGGGCGAGGATGTCGTTCTTCCAGTCGCCGGTGAAGTCGGCGGTGCTGTTGGACAGCGTCGCCGGCGGAGCGGGGAAGGACGTGAAGGCATACGGCTCGCACGTGCGGTCGTAGTCGCGCGTCGCATCCCACCACTGCGACAGGTAGGGGCGACCTCCTGAGAAGCTCGGCTGCGTGCACCGGTCCAGCGCCTCGGTCGGGTAGTCGAGGGTGCCCGCCGTGGCCCACACCGGCACGCCGGGCAGCCACCACGACCCCGTGATCGACCGCCAGCCGGAGGTGTTGGAGTAGACCCCGTAGCCGAAGCCCGCGTCCTTGAGCCCTCGCATGATCCCTTCGATGACGTAACGGTTCTCGAGGCGCTGGACGAGTGAGGCCGTCGGCCACGGCTGCGCACTGCGTGGCTCGACGTCGATCCACACGACCGGCGGACGCCACGCGATGCGCTTGAGGCTCGCGGCGGCATACATCGCCTCGGCGTAGCCGACGTTGGACAGCTGCGCCGCCCGCGTCGAGGACTTCCACGGCCCGCTTGCCCCATGGCTCGTCAGCTGGGCTGCGGTCGGGAAGGCGGCCATCGTGTACGCGTGTGCGGGAGTGGAGTTGCTCCGAACCCACGCGATCTGGCTTGCCAGGCAAGGGTTCTCGGTGAAGGGCAGACCTTTTGTCAGCCCCACCACGACGAAGCCAGTGGTCGTCGGAGGCATCGGGAGCCCATAGCCCCCGACGCTGGTCGGGCACTGGGGCCACGAGATGTCGTGGCCGTACTTCACCGCGGCCTGCGCTCTCGGCGCGGCGCCGATCCCGACGACCCCCATGACGAGGGCCAGTGTGGCGAGACAGGCGATCACGGTGGACACGCGTCGACGGCTCTGACGACGGGTCCGCACGGTGTGCTGGTTCAAGGGCATGTGGACCACTTCCTCCCTTTTCAGTGTGCGCCGGGGAGGCAACGTCGTCAGCCGGTTGTGAGACAAGAGTCCGTATGCCGTCCGGCCGGGTCGCGGGGGGTCGCGGTCGTTACGCTGGGCCGCGTGGGCGACACGGCGGACAGAACTGGCACGACGGGCACGACTCGACCCATCACGGTGGCCGTGATCGGCGCGAGTGGACGCATGGGGTCGGAAGCCGTTCGGGCCATCGAGTCGGCCGAGGGCCTCGTCGTCGTGGGGGCCTACGGCTCCGGCGACGAGCTGGGAGACCTCGCCGGTGCCGACGTCGCCGTCGAGCTGACCGTGCCGGCGGCGTCACCCGGCAACGTCGCGCACTGCGTGGAGCGTGGAGTGCACGTCGTCGTCGGCACGACCGGCTGGGACGAGACCCGGGTCGAGACCCTCCGTCGCCAGCTCGCCGAGGCGCCCCCGGCGAGCAGCGGTGCCGGTGTGGGCGTGCTCATCGCCCCGAACTTCGCCATCGGGGCCCTGCTCATGATGGCCTTCGCCGCCAAGGCCGCCCCCTTCTTCGAGTCGGTCGAGGTCATCGAGCTGCACCACCCGGCGAAGGTCGACGCGCCCTCCGGCACGGCGGTGCGCACCGCAGCGATGATCGCCCGGGCGCGCGAGGACGCGGGCACCCCGTCGGCGCCCGACGCGACGACCCACGACCCCGACGGTGCCCGCGGGGCCCGGGTGGACGGCATACCGGTGCACTCGGTACGGCTGCGCGGCCTCACGGCCCACCAGGAGGTGCTGCTCGGCAACGCGGGGGAGCAGCTGACCCTGCGGCACGACTCGTTCGACCGCGGGTCGTTTATGCCCGGGGTCGTCGCGGCTGTGCGGTCGGTCGCCGACCACCCCGGCCTGACCGTCGGCCTCGAGCACTACCTCGGCCTCACCTGACCCGCTCGTCCGGGGCCGCGTCGGACGTGGCGTCACGGGGTACGTCGCTCTCGTGGGACGACGGTGTCCCGCCCGACGAGGAGGACCACCATGAGCGGTCAGGCTGCACCGATCGACCCGATCAACGCCAACCCCGAGTCCCCGTGCACGTGCGACAACTGCCCGGAGGGGTGCTCGTGCGACACGTGCACGTGCGAGGACTGCACCTGCGCCAACTGCGCCCACTCCGCCTGAGACTGCAGGCCGCCCGTCCGTCCCGGTCGGGCGGTCAGATCGGTCGGGACGGCGGCGGAGGGTTCAGCCACAGCCGCGGGCTCCTCGGGGCCGAGCGGCCCGAGGGGCCCCAGCGGCCCGAGCGGCTGGTCGGCACTGCTCGGGCTCGCATCCGGCGGATCGGGCGGATCTTGCCGGCTCACTCCGCCTCCGGGGCCAGGCCGGCCGACAGGCGCACCTCCCGCGCCGTCGAGCCCTCTGCGTCGACAACCCGCTCGCGGTGCGCGCCGTCGGTATCGAGGCCGGCCGCGGTGAGGAAGGCTCTGGTGTGGTCGTCCGTCGCGAGCACCCAGGCCGCGAGCACGTGGCGGTCCCGTCCCCGGGCCGTGTCGACCGCGGCGTGGAGCAGCCGCGAGCCGTGGCCCTGCCGGCGTGCCTCCGGATGCACCGCGAGCACGAGCAGCTCGGCGATCTCCTGCCCGTCCGGGTCTGACGACGGGCCGACCGCGGCGAGGCCGACGACCTGCTCGCCCGCGCAGGCGACGAGGAGCACGTGGTCGCGCGACGGCGCGTTCGTCAGCGACTCGCGCCACGCGTTGGCGAAGGCCCGGGGCTCGAACTGCGCGAGGACCTGCTCGCCCAGCGTGCCGGCATACGCCTCGCGGTAGACGACGGCCTGCACGAGGCCGACAGCGGGCGCGTCGCTCACCCGGGCGATGCGCACGCTCGCGTCCGCGACGGGACCTCGCTCCGACCCGTGGTCGTGCCCGTGGTCGTGCCCGTGGTCGGGGGAGTGGTCCTGCGGGAGGGGCGTCTGCTCGTCGTGTGCCACCCCGGCATCCTCTCAGGCGCGGTCAGCCGCGCCGTCAGGGCGCCACGCACCCCCGGCTTTGGACGCGGACCCACCGGTCTCGCATACTGGACGTATGTATGGCAATGACGTCATCGACCCGAACGTGCCGCTCAACGCCGCCGAGACCGCGGCCTACGACGAGGCGGCCGCCCATGTCGAGGGGCGGGCGGTCGGCGAGGCGTCCCAGGGTGGGTTCGACGCCCTCATCGCGGCCGACCAGCGCATCGAGCCCCGTGACGCGATGCCGGAGAAGTACCGCGAGACCCTCATCCGCCAGATCGCCCAGCACGCCCACTCCGAGATCATAGGCATGCAGCCCGAGGGCAACTGGATCACCCGGGCACCGTCGTTGCGCCGCAAGGCGATCCTCATCGCCAAGGTGCAGGACGAGGCGGGCCACGGGCTCTACCTCTACAGCGCCGCCGAGACGCTCGGCGTCGACCGCGCCGAGCTGCTCGACCGGCTCCACGACGGCAAGCAGAAGTACTCCTCCATCTTCAACTACCCGACGCTGACGTGGGCCGACTGCGGCGCCATCGGCTGGCTCGTCGACGGCGCGGCCATCATGAACCAGGTGCCGCTCTGCCGCTGCTCCTACGGCCCGTACGCCCGCGCCATGATCCGGGTCTGCAAGGAGGAGAGCTTCCACCAGCGGCAGGGCTTCGAGATCCTATGGACCCTCATGCGCGGCACCGAGGCGCAGCAGGCGATGGCCCAGGACGCCGCCGACCGGTGGTGGTGGCCGGCCCTCGCGATGTTCGGCCCGCCCGACACCGGTGAGGCCGCCAAGGGCGGTGGCCACACCGAGCAGTCGATGGCCTGGGGCATCAAGCGCTTCGCCAACGACGACCTGCGCCAGAAGTTCGTCGACATGATGGTGCCGCAGGCCGACAAGCTCGGCATCGTGCTACCTGACCCCGACCTGCGCTGGAACGAGGAGCGCGGTCACTACGACTTCGGCGAGATCGACTGGGACGAGTTCTGGCGCGTGCTGCGCGGCGACGGGCCCTGCAACGCCGAACGCATCGAGCACCGCCGGAGCGCCCACGAGGAGGGCGCGTGGGTGCGTGAGGCAGCCACGGCGTATGCCGCCAAGCAGGCTTCCCGACGACAGGAGAGTGCCGCGTGAGCGGAGCGTCGACCCCGCCCGCCGAGCCGGCCACCGACACGGCCACCCCGGCTGCCGCCACCGCAGCCGGCACGGTTGCCGGCACGGTTGCCGACACGGTTGCCGACACCCCGCAGGCGCCCCCCGAGCGGAGCTGGCCGCTGTGGGAGGTCTTCGTCCGTGGCAAGCGGGGGCTCTCGCACGTGCACGCCGGGTCGCTGCACGCCCCGGACGCCTTGTTCGCGCTGCGCAACGCCCGCGACGTCTACACCCGTCGCCAGGAAGGCGTCTCGATCTGGGTCGTGCGCGCCGACGACATCACGGCGAGCAGCCCCGACGAGAAGGACTCGTTCTTCGACCCGGCGGCCGACAAGATCTATCGCCACCCGACGTTCTACGACGTCCCTGACGACGTCGAGTACCTGTGAACGCCGACGTGAGCCCCGTGAACTCCGCCAACGCCCCGTCCGAGTCCGAGGAGGCGCTGCCCGGCGCCGCCGAGAACGGACCGACGGGGGAGCGCCCCGAGGCTGCCTACCTCCTCGGGCTCGCCGACGACGCCATGGTCTACGCCCAGCGCCTCTCCGAGTGGATGACGAACGCCCCGCAGATCGAGGAGGACATGGCGCTCGGCAACATCGCCCTCGACCTGCTCGGCCAGGCGCGCGCGCTCTACCCCTACATCGGCTCCATCGACGGCACGGGCCGTGGCGAGGACGACTACGCGATGCTGCGCGACGAGCGCGACTGGCGCAACGTGCATCTCGTCGAGCAGGAGCGCGGCGACTTCGCCGACGAGATGGCGCGGCTCCTCTGGTTCTCCGCTTACCAGGTCGAGCTGCACACGGCTCTCACCGGGTCGTCCGACGACGTCGTCGTCGGTGTCGCCGGCAAGGCGCTCAAGGAGGTGCGCTACCACCTCGACCACGCCTCCCTCTGGGTCGTGCGCCTCGGTGACGGCACTGCGGAGTCGCACCGCCGCATGAAGGCCGCCCTCGAGCGCGTGCAGCCCCATCTCGCCGAGCTGTTCGACGACGACGATGCGTCGGTCACGGCGGCCGAGCTGGGAGTCGGGGTGCTTCCCTCGAGCCTGCACGACGGCGTGGTCGCTCGGGTGCGCCGCGTCGTCCAGGAGGCGACGCTGACCCTGCCCGACGCCTCTCCGTGGCGCTCTCGCGGTGGCCGCGCCGGCATCCACTCGAGGCCCATGGGCTACCTCCTCGCCGAGATGCAGCACATCGCGCGGTCGCACCCCGGCGCCACGTGGTGATGGCTGTGGCAGTGGAATCGCCTGTCGCGCAAGCGATCTCGCGCATCCCCGACCCGGAGGTCCCGGTCATCACGATCGCCGAGCTCGGCATCCTGCGCGACGTCGACGTCGACGAGCAGACGCACACCGTCGTCGTGACGATCACCCCGACCTACAGCGGGTGCCCCGCGATGGAGGCGATCGCGTCACGCATCGTCTTCGAGGCCCGCGAGCAGGGGTATGCCGCCGACGTCCGCACGCAGCTGTCGCCGGCCTGGACGACCGACTGGATGACGGACGAGGGCCGGGCTGCCCTGCAGCGCTTCGGCATCGCCCCGCCGGGGCCTGTGTCAGGGTCCGAGGCGGAGGGCCGCGGGCCCGTTGCGGTCCGCCTCCAGCGACACGTCGTCGCGTGCCCCCGCTGCGGCTCCACCGACACGACCGAGATCGCCCACTTCGGCTCGACCGCGTGCAAGGCCCTGCGCCGCTGCTCCGCGTGCCTCGAGCCCTTCGACGAGTTCAAGGCCATCTGAATGACCGACGTCACCACCCCCACCGACGAGACCGTCGGCCAGCCCGCTCCGCCCGCAGCCGCAGACGCGGGCGCGGCCGCCAACGCAGCGGCGCCGGCGGCGGTGCGCCACCGGGCCCGCTTCCACCCCCTCACCGTCGCGGCGGTCGAGCGCCTCACCGATGACGCCGTCGCCGTCACCTTCGCGGTGCCGGACGAGCTGGTCGAGGAGTACCGCTTCGAGCCGGGCCAGCACCTCACCGTCCGGGCGAGCATCCACGGCGAGGAGGTGCGCCAGTCCTACTCGATCTGCCAGTCGCGCGGCGCTGCCGGCATGGAGCACCTGCGTCGGGTCGCCGTCGCGCGCGTGCCCGAGGGCCGCATGTCGACCTTCCTCAACGACGTCGTCGCACCGGGCGACGTGCTCGACGTCATGACCCCGCTCGGGTCCTTCACGTGCCCGACCCAGCCGGACGGCATACGTCACCACGTCGCGATCGCCGCGGGCTCGGGCATCACGCCCGTCATCGCCCTGCTGACGACGGCGCTCGAGGAGGAGCCGGGCTCGCGCGCGACGCTGCTCTTCGGCAACCGGCGCACGAGCTCGATCATGTTCCTCGAGGAGCTCGAGGACCTCAAGAACCGCTTCCCGGGTCGCTTCCAGCTCATCACGGTGCTCTCGCGCGAGGCGCAGGACGTCGAGCTCTTCCACGGCCGGCTTGACCGCGAGCGGCTCGAGGCCATCCTCGGCGCGCTCGTGCCGATCGACCAGGTCGACGAGTGGTACCTCTGCGGCCCGTTCGGCATGGTGACCGGCGCCGAGGAGCTGCTCCTCGAGCGTGGTGTCGACCCCGGCCACGTGCACCACGAGATCTTCCACGTCGATGACGGCACCGCGCCGAAGCGACCCGTCGTCGTCGACACGGGAGCGCCGCCCGAGGCCACCGTCACCATCAACCTCGACGGGCGCACGACCGTCATCCCGATGCCGAGCCGCGAGGAGACCATCCTCGACGCGACGCTGCGTGTGCGACCGGACGCCCCGTACTCGTGCACCGGTGGCGTGTGCGGCACGTGCCGGGCGCGCGTCGTCGCGGGGGAGGTGCGGATGGACCGCAACTACGCCCTCGAGCCCGAGGAGGTCGCGGCCGGCATCGTGCTCGCCTGCCAGAGCCACCCCGTGACCGACGCGGTCAGCCTCGACTACGACGCCTGACGATGGACGGCGGGCGGATCGACCAGCCGGCGACCGTCCGCCCTGCGCCCCTCGTCGTACTCGCCGGGGCCCTTGCCCTCCTGGCCGGGGCGACCTCTCTGGCGATCGGCCTCGGGCTCTCCCCGCACCTGCTCCGGGACGGCCTCACGGCCACGTCGGTCATCGGGCTGCTCGCAGCCCTTGTGGGCCTGAGCCTCCTCGTCGTCGGCGTCCGGGCGGTGTGGCGCACCGGACAGCTCGTCGGGCGGCTGCTCGTCGTGCCCCTCGCGGTCGTCCTGGTCGCGGCCGCGGCCCTGACGCTGGGCCAGGCGGTGGCCGCGACGGTCGCGCCGCGAGCCACGCTGGGTGACCGCACACCCGCAAGCGTCGGCCTGCGCTACGAGGACGTGACGGCGCTGACCGCCGACGGTGTCCGCCTCGCGGGTTGGTACGTGCCGTCGACGAACGGCGCGGCGGTCGTGCTCTGCCACGGCGCCGGTTCGACGAGGTCGGACGTGCTCGATCATGCAGCCGTCCTCGCGAAGCGGGGCTACGGCGTGCTCATGGTCGATGCCCGTGGACACGGCGGCAGCGAGGGCCGCGCCATGGAGTTCGGCTGGTACGGCGATCTCGACATCCGTGCTGCGGTGGACCTGCTGACCACGCGGGCCGACGTCACCGGCGGGCGGGTTGGCGTCGTCGGCCTGTCGATGGGCGGGGAGGAGGCCATCGGCGCCCTTGCGTCCGACGATCGGATCAGGGCGGTCGTGGCGGAGGGTGCGACGAACCGGGTCGCCGGCGACAAGGCGTGGCTGTCCGACGAGCTGGGACTGCGTGGCTGGCTCCAGGAGCAGCTCGACCGCCTGACCTACGGTGCGGCGGACCTGCTGACCCCGGCCTCGCCGCCGCCCACGCTGCGGGCGTCGGCAGCCGCGGCGGCGCCACGCCCACTCCTGCTCGTCGCCTCGGCCGAGTCGTTCGAAGAGGTCGATGCCGCTCGTTTCATCGCCGCCGGGTCACCCTCCTCCGTGACGGTGTGGCTCGCGCCCGGCGGCCACACCGGTGCTCTCGCCGCCGCGCCCGCCGAGTGGGATCGCCGGGTCGGCGAGTTCCTCGACGCCGCGCTCGGAGCGTCCGGCTGAGCCGGGGCCACGGCGAGCGTGAGGTGCGACTCGACGGCCGTCTCGCCCGACGTCCGCGGCGCACACTGAGGAGGAGGCGAAGGAGAGAGCGATGAGCAACAGCAACGCAGGTGCAGCCGGGGGTGGCGCCCTCTACGGACTCGGCATCTTCGGCGCGTGGGTCTTCTTCTTCCAGCAGGCCGACGTCTTCTGGGAGTACGTCCTCGCGGTCTTCCAGGGGCTCTTCTGGCCAGCCTTCATGGTCTACGACGTGTTTGTCGCTCTCGCTCGGTGAGTCCGCGTCGACCGCCCGGGGTGGGGTCACCCCTCGGGGTTAGGCTGCGAGCGTGCGGCAGTATCTCGATCTCCTCGACCATGTCCTGACCCACGGCCAGGAGAAGTCCGACCGGACCGGCACGGGCACGCTCAGCGTCTTCGGTCACCAGATGCGCTTCGACCTCGCCGACGGCTTCCCGGCCATGACGACCAAGAAGCTGCACCTGCGCTCGATCATCGGTGAGCTGCTGTGGTTCCTCCGCGGCGACACGAACGTGCGCTGGCTCCAGGAGCGCGGCATCTCGATCTGGGACGAGTGGGCCGACGAGCGCGGCGACCTCGGGCCGATCTACGGCTACCAGTGGCGCTCCTGGCCGACTCCGGACGGCCGCCGCGTCGACCAGATCGCCAAGGTCATCGAGCAGATCCGCACCAACCCCGACAGCCGCCGTCTCATCGTCTCCGCCTGGAACGTCGCCGACGTCGACGACATGGCGCTGCCGCCGTGCCACACGATGTTCCAGTTCTACGTCTCGCCGCCCGGGCCCGACGGGCGGCGCCGCCTCTCGTGCCAGCTCTACCAGCGCAGCGCCGACATCTTCCTCGGCGTGCCCTTCAACATCGCGAGCTACGCCCTGCTCACGCAGATGGTCGCCCAGCTGACCGACCTCGAGCCGGGCGAGTTCGTCCACACGCTGGGTGATGCACACCTCTACCTCAACCACCTCGACCAGGCGCGCCTGCAGCTGACCCGCACGCCCCACCCGCTGCCGACGATGCGGATCACGCCGGGCAAGACCGACATCGACGACTTCGACCTCGACGACTTCGAGCTCGTCGACTACGTCGCCGACCCCGGCATCAAGGCGCCGATCGCCGTCTGAGGCCGAACGGGCCCAGCCTCTCCGCCGCATCTGGGAGGCTGTCGTCATGACCCGAGTGACGATGATCGCCGCCGTCGGCCGCAACGGTGTCATCGGCGACGGCGCGTCGATGCCGTGGCACCTGCCCGACGACCTCAAGTACTTCAAGCGCCAGACGATGGGCCACCCCATGGTCATGGGCAGGCGCACCTTCGACTCGATGGGCGTGCTCCCCGGCCGGCGCAGCATCGTCATCACCCGCCAGCCCGACTGGCACCACCCGGGCGTCGAGACCGCCCACTCGCTCGCCGAGGCACTGGCGCTCGCCGGCCCTTCCGACGAGGTCTTCGTCGTGGGCGGCGGCGAGATCTACCGCGAGGCGATGCCGTATGCCGGCCGGCTGCTCGTCACGGAGGTCCACCAGTCCCCGGAGGGCTCGGTCACCTTCCCCCCGATCGACCCGGACGAGTGGCTCGAGACGAGCCGCGAGGAGCGCGAGGGCTTCGCCTGGGTGAGCCTCGAACGGCGATCCTGAGGCGGCCGCAGGCTGCTGCAGAAAATTCCTCGGCGAGTCCTGTAACGCGCAGGCGGCTGCTCCGATGGAGCAGGTGCGAGGCACTACTCGGACCCCCGAGCGAGTAGTGCCTCGCTTTTTCGTGGCCGGGTGCTGACGAGGCCCGCGCCCGGATCGTTGCCGGCGGGCGCAACGGGTGGGGCCGGGGCGCGGGCGCTAACCTTGGCCCATGGCAGGAGCACCCGCGCTCGGACGCGTCCTTTCGGCGATGGTCACCCCGATGCGGGAGGACGGCTCGATCGACCTCGAGCAGGCGCAGTCCCTCGCCGTCCACCTCGTCGAGCACGGTCACGACGGGCTCGTCGTGTCGGGCACGACGGGGGAGTCGCCGACCACCTCCGCCCGCGAGAAGGACGAGCTGCTGCGCGCGGTCATCGAGGCCGTCGGGGACCGTGCCGTCATCATCGCCGGCGCCGGCAGCAACGACACCGCCAAGAGCGTCGAGTCGGTGCAGATGGCGCACAAGGCCGGCGCCGACGCCGTGCTCGCCGTCACGCCGTACTACAACAAGCCCCCGCAGGCGGGCCTCGTCGCGCACTTCACCGCCCTCGCCGACGCCAGCGACCTGCCCGTCATGGTCTACGACATCCCCGGCCGCTCCGGCATCGCCATCGCCCGTGAGACCTACCTGCGCATCGCCGAGCACGACCGGATCACCGCCGTCAAGGACGCTCGCGGCGACCTGTGGTTCGCGAGCGAGCTCATGCAGGCGACCGGGCTCGACTGGTACTCCGGCGACGACGCCATGAACCTCGCCCACTTCGGCAACGGCGCCGTCGGCTTCGTCGGCGTCACCTCCCAGGTGGCGCCCACGGCATACCGCGAGATGGCCGATGCGGTGCTGGACGGCCGGTGGGACGACGCCCGGGCGGTGCACCGCCGGCTCGCCCCGATCGTCGAGGCTGTCATGAACGTCACCCAGGGCGCCATCATGGCCAAGGCTGCCCTCGCCGAGCAGGGACTCATCTCGAGCGCGACGGTGCGCCTGCCCCTCGTCCCCGCCGACGACGTGCAGCGCAGCCTGCTGCGCGAGGCCATCGCGGTCGTCACCGCGTGACCCCCACCTTCACGACCACCGGTCGCCCGAGCGACCTCACCACCGAATGACAGGACACTTGTGAGCCATCCTCACCCCGAGCTGACCGCGCCCCCTGCCCTCCCCGACAACGGCCTGCGGGTCGTCGCGCTCGGCGGGCTCGGCGAGGTCGGCCGCAACATGGCCGTCCTCGAGACGAAGGGCCGGCTGCTCGTCATCGACTGCGGCGTGCTCTTCCCCGAGGACCACCACCCCGGCGTCGACCTCATCCTCCCGGACTTCTCCTACATCGAGGACCGTCTGGACGACATCGAGGCGATCGTTCTGACGCACGGCCACGAGGACCACATCGGGGCCGTGCCCTACCTGCTGAGGCTGAAGGGCGACATCCCCCTCATCGGCTCCACGCTGACCCTCGCCCTCGTCGAGGCCAAGCTCAAGGAGCACCGGATCCGGCCCTACACGCTCGCCGTCAAGGAGGGCCAGCGCGAGCGGCTCGGCGTCTTCGACCTCGAGTTCGTGGCCGTCAACCACTCCATCCCCGACGCGCTCGCCGTCTTCGTGCGCACCGATGCCGGCACCCTGCTGCACACCGGCGACTTCAAGATGGACCAGCTGCCCCTCGACGGGCGCCTCACCGACCTGCGCGCCTTCGCCCGGCTCGGCGAGGAGGGCGTCGACCTCTTCCTCACCGACTCGACGAACGCCGACGTGCCCGGCTTCACGACGCCCGAGCTCGAGATCGCGCCGGCCATCGACAAGGTCTTCCGGCACGCCGAGCGACGCATCATCGTGGCCTGCTTCAGCAGCCACGTGCACCGGGTGCAGCAGGTCCTCGACGCCGCGGAGAAGGCCGGCCGCAAGGTCGCCATGGTCGGCCGGTCGATGGTGCGCAACATGGGCATCGCCGCCGAGCTCGGCTACCTCAAGGTGCCCGACGGCATCCTCATCGACATCAAGAAGATCGACAGCCTGCGCGACGACGAGCTCGTACTCATCTGCACCGGCTCCCAGGGTGAGCCGATGGCGGCGCTGTCGCGGATGGCCAACCGCGAGCACCGCATCGACGTCGGCCCCGGCGACACCGTCCTGCTCGCGAGCAGCCTCATCCCCGGCAACGAGAACGCCGTCTACCGCATCATCAACGGCCTCATGCGTCTCGGCGCCACCGTCGTGCACAAGGGCAACGCCAAGGTGCACGTGTCGGGCCACGCGAGCGCCGGCGAGCTGCTCTACTGCTACAACATCGTCAAGCCGCGCAACGTGCTGCCCGTCCACGGGGAGTGGCGGCACATGTATGCCAACGCCCAGCTCGCCATCCAGTCGGGCGTGCCCGAGCGGGGCGTCGTGCTGGCCGAGGACGGCGTCGTCGTCGACCTCGTCGACGGGGTGGCCGAGGTGACCGGTGTCGTCGACGTCGGCTACGTCTACGTCGACGGCAGCAGCGTCGGCGGCGCCGACGAGGCCCTGCTCAAGGACCGCCGCATCCTGCGCGACGAGGGCTTCATCACCTGCGTCGTCGTGCTCGACGCCGCCACCGGCAAGATCGCGAGCGGGCCGGAGATCACGGCTCGCGGCTTCGTCGAGGACGAGGAGATCTTCCAGCAGGTGATCCCCAAGGTCGAGCGCGCCATCGAGGAGGCCGTGGCGAACGGCGTCCGCGACGACCAGCAGCTCCAGCAGGTCGTGCGCCGCACCGTCGGCTCCTGGGTCGGCGGCAAGATCCGTCGCCGGCCGATGATCATCCCGGTCGTGCTGCAGGCCTGAGGTGGTCGTGCGCTCCGAGGTGCGACGCCGCCTGACCGACGTCGCGCTCCTCGTCGTGCTCCTCGGGCTGGTCGCGGTGGGGGCGCTGCGCTGGGTCGACACGACGGCATACCCGGTCGTCGTGCTCCAGACGGCGGCGCCCTTCGTCGCGATCGGCCTGCTGCTGCTCACCGTTCTGACCGCTGCCCTGCGGCGATGGTGGGTGCTCCTGCCCGTGGGCGTCGCGCTCGTCGTGGCGGCGACGCAGGTCGCGCCGGCGTTCGTCTCGCACGCCTCGCCCGACGCCACCCGCGATCTCACGGTGATGTCGTCGAACCTCCGGGTGGGCCGGGCGCAGCCGACGCAGCTCATGGACGCCGTGCGCTTCCACGCCGTCGACGTGCTCGTCCTCACCGAGGTGACGCCGTCGGCGCTCGAGGGACTGCGCCGCGAGGGCGCCGACTCCTACTTCCCGCAGCGCGCCGGTGAGGCCGAGGTCGACGGCTATGCGGGCACGATGGTGCTCTCGCGCTACCCGCTGCGCGAGGTGTCGGCCGATCTCGGCGGCTCACCCAACCGTCAGCCGGAGGTCGTCGTCACGGTCGACGGCGTCGACCTGCGGGTCCAGACGGCCCACCCGGCGGCCCCGATCCCCGGACAGACGGCCGAGTGGCGCGCCGGGCTGCGGGCGCTGCAGGCGTGGAAGGAGCGGCAGACCGAAACGGGACCGATCCTGCTCGTCGGTGACTTCAACAGCTCCTCGGCCCACCCCGGCTTCCGAGCCGTCGCCGACGGCCTCGACGACGCCCAGCGCACGACCGGCAGCGGCTGGGTGCGCACGTGGCCGTATGCCGGCAGCCGCCTCCCGCCGTTCGTGCAGCTCGACCACGTGCTGAGTCGCGGTCTCACCGTCATCGACTCCGGTCAGGTGGCCATGAACGGCACCGACCACGCCGCCGTGTGGGGCAGCTACGCCCTGCCCGACGCGCCCTGACCCCGGTTCGAGGTGCTGTTGGCCCTGACGTGGGTGGCGGGATCACCTCGATCCAGGCACTTACCAGGGGCGCTCGACCTCGACGTCGCGCGGGTCGCCGCCGTCGACGACCCAGCCGGCCTCGGTCTGCGTCCACGTGGCGGCGGTGCCGTCTGCCACGAGCGAGGTGACGGCTCCGATGAGCCGCTCCACGGCCTCGTCGGTCGTGCCGAGGCCGATGCTCGCGCGGACGGCCGTGGCAGGACGCTCGCCCCACGGGTCCTCGAGCAGCTCGTCGACGAGCAGGTGGGCGCAGAACTTGCCGTCACGCACCCCGATGCCGTGCTCGACCGAGAGGGCCTGGGACACGAGCGAGGAGTCCCAGCCCGCGACGGTGAAGGCGAGCACACCGACGCGGTCGTGGTCGTCGCCGAAGAAGGAGAGCACCTCGACGCCGGGCACGGCCTCGAGGCCGTCGCGCAGTCGGGTGAGCAGGCGCACCTCGTGGGCCTCGATCGCCTCGCGGTGGCGGCGGATCGTCGCACACGCGGCGGCGATGGCCACCGCCCCGACGACGTTGGGGCTGCCGCCCTCGTGGCGGGCGGGGCCTGTGGCCCACACCGTGCCCTCCTCGGTGACCGCGCGCGTCGCGCCGCCGCCGGGGAGGTAGGGGGTGCCGGCGTCGAGCCAGTCGCTCCGGCCGGCGAGCACGCCCGCGCCGAAGGGGGCGTAGGTCTTGTGACCCGAGAACGCGACGTAGTCGGCGTCCCAGGCCGCGAGGTCGATGGTGCGGTGGGCCGAGAGCTGGGCGGCGTCGACGGCGATGCGCGCGTCGTGCGCGTGGGCGATGGCGGCGAAGCGTTCGACCGGCCACACCTCGCCGGTGACGTTGGAGGCGGCGGCGATGACGAGGAGCCGGTGGCGCGACGGGTTGTCGGCGAAGGCCTCATCGAGGAGCTCCACCGCGTCCTCGACGCTCTGGGGCACGGGCAGGCGCACCGTGCGCAGGCGGCCCCAGGGCAGCAGGGTCGAGTGGTGCTCCGTGCCGAAGACGAAGACGGTCGTGCGGCTCGGTAGCGCACGGGCGAGCACGCCCCACGAGTCCGTCGTCGTGCGGGTGAAGATGACGGTGTCGCCGTCGCGGGCGCCCACGAAGTCGGCGACCTCGGTGCGCGCCTGCTCGTACCACGCGCTCGTGAGGCGCGACGCGTAGCCGGCGCCGCGGTGCACCGAGGCGTAGGTCTCGAGCGTGCGGTCGACGGCCTGCTTCACCGTGACGAGCGCCGGGGTGGAGGCGGCGTGGTCGAGGTTGGCGTATGCCGTGTGGCCCGCGAGCGTCGGCACCGTGAGGCCCGCGCCCACGACCTCTGGCAGGGTCGCCGTGTCGGGCACGGCGTGCAGAGCGCGGGCGCGCACGGAGGGGGCGGAGGCAGCGGAGGCGCCGCAGAAGGTGCTGGGAAGGACGGACATGTCAGTGCTCCTGGGTCTGGGACCCACCGGATGCGGGCCCGCGCTTGCCGGACCTCGATCTGCGTTCTGACGAGGCACGGCCTGGTCGTCACCCGGAGCACCCCACCGCGGAGGAGGGTTGCTGGCCAGCGAGCCGGGGCTTGTCACTGGCACTCATGACCTGCGCAGAACGATAGGGGAGGGGCCTCGGGGCTGTCCACGACGTGGCGGTCGGGTGTCGTCATCTGAGACGGGCACGCGGGCGCGGCCGGACGGCATACCGCCATCGGGGGCGCCATGCGCTCAGCGGGCGCGGCATGCCGTCATCGGGCGCGGCGCCGCCGGCGGACGTCGCGAAGCTCCGCGAGGAGCGAGACCCCGGGCCGGTCGTTCATCGTCCGCCAGGCGGCGAGCCCCGCCGCGCACATCCCGAGACCGGCGAGCAGGTAGGCCGCCATCGCGCCCGTGTACGTGAGGTCGAGCGGCCCGAGGGTGAGTGTGCGAGGCAGGGAGAGCATCGCGTCGAAGGCCGCCGCGAGCAGCGGGGCCACCGCGAGCACGAGCACGAGCGCGACGCTGTCGAGCGACTGCACGAGCGCGAAGGTGCGTCCCCGCAGCTCGTCCTCGACGGTGAGGCCGATCAGGGTGTAGCCGATGACCCAGGCGATGCCGATGACCGCACCGAGCACCGTCGCAAGGGGCAGCGCGAGCAGCAGCGTCGGCACGAGCGCGAGGACGAGGAGGATGACGCCGGCACCCGTCAGGGCGGCCCCGAAGATCCGGGGCCGGGAGAGCCCGGCGAGGACGCGCGGACCGGCCACGATCCCCAGGGCCATGCCGGTGAAGACGGCGACGAAGAGCATCCCGTAGCCCGGCGCGCCCGCCCCCATGTCCTTGACGAAGCGTGTCGCGAGCCCGATGACGAGCCCGCCGGCGGCGAAGGCGCCCATCATCCCGGCGATGAGGCCCCGGACGAAGGGCCGCTCCTTGACGACGAGCAGGCCGTCGGTGACGGTCCGCAGGATCGAGTGGCCGTCGAGGGTCTCGCTCGCGGTGGGGCGCGGGAAGGTGAGTCGCGACACGATCCAGGCGCTGACGACGAAGGTGAGCCCGTTGACGTAGATCGCGAGGAAGACGCCCTCGGGGTCGAGGCCGGGGATGACCGAGCGCAGGGGAGCGCTGAGCAGGGACAGCACGGAGAAGGCGACGGCCGCGAGCGGGGCCGTGCCGTAGCTGCCGACGAGGCCGAGCTGGTTCGCGAGCTCGAGCCGTTCCGGTGGCACGAGGTTGGGCACGGTCGCGTCCTTGGCCGGGTTCCAGAAGAGCGACACGCACTCGATGACGAGGATGGCGACGTACATCCACCACAGCGTGCCGACGAGGGGGATGGAGACGAAGAGCGCGAAGCGCAGGAGGTCGCCGACGATCATCGTGTGGCGCCGGTCGAGCCGGTCGGCGACGACCCCGGCGAGGGGGCCGAGCACCACCGCCGGCGCGATGCGCAGGATGAACACCCCTGAGACGGCGAGGTACTCGCCCACACCGCCCGCGGCGAGCTCGGCGGCGAGGGCGGTCGTGGCGAGCAGCGCCAGCCAGTCCCCGAAGCTCGAGAGGGTGCCCGCCGCGAAGAGATTGCGGAAGGGGCGGATGGCGAGCAGCTCACGCAGGCCCGTGCCGTGGGGCCGTGAGACTCCGCCGGGGGCGTCGTGCCCCTCGGCCGGCAGCGGCCCGGTGCTCACACCTCCAGCCTAGGAGCCCGGGCCGCGCCGGGTGCCCGCCACTCCACAGAGCAGTCCGTCGTCACACCGGGCGACCCTGTCAATCGAGAGAGCAGTCCGTCGTCCCACCCGCCGCAGGAAAGGCCGACGAAGTGCTCTTTCGATTGTGGACCTGGGTCCGGGGCGGTCTGCACTCTTTGCCCTGTGGTGCGCGTGTGACGCGTGAGTTGGGAGGGACGGTGACGTACGGTGCCATCATGGCGACACGTCCGTCCAGCAGTCAGCGCCCGAGCAGCGCCGCCGCGACCCGTGCCAAGGGCACGACGGGTGGCTCCTCGGCGCGCCCCGCCGCTGCCCGGTCGACGCGGCCGGCGCAGCGCAAGCCGGCCGCCCGCAAGGCGCCGGCGCGCACGACGAAGACCCGCGACGGTGGGCTTCCCTTCCCGCTCGGTGCCGTGCGCAACACGTGGATGGGGGTCTCGCACCTCGCCGGCGGCGCGGTCCGTCGTGTCGGCCACAGCGCCGCCGACCTCGAGCCGGAGCACCGTCGCGACGGCATCGGCTTCGCGCTCATCGCCCTGGCGGTCGTCGTGGCGTCCCGCGAGTGGTGGGGGGTCAGCGGCGTCTTCGGCCAGGTCGTGCACGCCGTCTTCGCCGGCACCTTCGGCCGTGTCGCGTATGCCGTCCCGCTCGTGCTGCTCGCCCTCGGCCTGCGCATGCTGCGCGCCCCGCAGGACGACGGCGCGACCAACCGGGTCGTCGTCGGCACCATCGCGCTGACCTTCGCCGCCTGCGGCCTGTCGCACATCGCCGACGGCATCCCCAACCCGCCCGACGGCGCCGACGGCATGCGCGCGGCGGGGGGCATCATCGGCTTCCTCGCCTCGAGCCCGGTCGCCGCGGCGGTCTCGGTGCCCGGTGCCATCGTGCTGCTCAGCCTGCTCGGCCTCTTCGGCCTGCTCGTCATCACGGCGACGCCGGTCAACATGATCCCGACCCGGCTGCGCCAGCTGAGGTCGCTCGTCATCCACCGCACGCCCGATGCTCCGGCCGACGCCGACGCGACCCAGGCGGTGCCCGAGGCCAAGCCGAAGCGTCGTCGCGCCGTCGACCTCAGCGACCGCGATGGCGACGAGGCCTTCCGCCAGGCCGCGCAGAAGGGCCTCGAGGACGACGCCGACGGGCCCCGCCCCGGCGAGAAGCGCCCGACCCCGCCGGGTCTCGTCGTGCCGCGGCCCTCGGGCTCGAAGGGCGCGTCCGGCACCGGAGCCGCGGGCGTCGAGCGCGTCATCGACGCGACCGATCCGCGCACCCTCGGTGCCCCCGACACCTCCAAGGTCGGCCCGAAGGCCGAGCTCATCCCGCCGCCGATGTCCGACCTGCCCGCTCGCGCGGAGCAGCTGAGCCTCGGCGGCGACATCACCTACCAGCTGCCCGACCACTCGATGCTGACGCCGGGACCCCCGCACAAGACGCGCAGCGAGACCAACGACCGGGTCGTCGAGTCGCTGACCAACGTCTTCGAGCAGTTCGACATCGATGCTGCCGTCACGGGCTTCACCCGCGGCCCGACGGTCACGCGCTACGAGGTCGAGCTCGGTTCCGGCACCAAGGTCGAGCGCGTCACCGCCCTGTCCAAGAACATCGCGTATGCCGTCGCGTCGGCTGACGTCCGCATCCTCAGCCCGATCCCCGGCAAGTCCGCCATCGGCATCGAGATCCCCAACCTCGACCGCGAAAACGTCTCGCTCGGCGACGTGCTGCGCAGCCACACGGCCCGCAGCAACGAGCACCCGATGGTCATGGGTGTCGGCAAGGACGTCGAGGGCGCCTACGTCATCGCCAACCTCGCGAAGATGCCCCACCTGCTCGTCGCCGGCGCCACGGGCTCCGGCAAGTCGAGCTTCGTCAACTCGATGATCACCTCGATCCTCATGCGGGCCACGCCCGAGGAGGTGCGCCTCATCCTCGTCGACCCGAAGCGCGTCGAGCTGACGGCCTACGAGGGCATCCCGCACCTCATCACCCCGATCATCACCAACCCCAAGAAGGCCGCCGAGGCGCTCGCCTGGGTCGTCAAGGAGATGGACCAGCGCTACGACGACCTCGCGGCGTTCGGCTTCAAGCACATCGACGACTTCAACAAGGCGGTCCGGGCCGGAAAGGTCAAGCCGCTGCCCGGCTCCGAGCGGCAGATCACGACCTACCCGTACCTCCTCGTCGTCGTCGACGAGCTCGCCGACCTCATGATGGTCGCCCCGCGCGACGTCGAGGAGTCGGTCGTGCGCATCACCCAGCTCGCGCGCGCCGCCGGCATCCACCTCGTGCTCGCCACGCAGCGCCCGTCGGTCGACGTCGTCACAGGCCTCATCAAGGCCAACGTCCCCTCGCGCATGGCCTTCGCGACCTCCTCACTGGCGGACTCGCGAGTCGTGCTCGACCAGCCGGGCGCCGAGAAGCTCATCGGCCAGGGCGACGCGCTCTTCCTCCCGATGGGCGCGAGCAAGCCGATGCGCGTCCAGGGCGCGTGGGTCAACGAGTCCGAGATCCACGAG
Source organism: Humibacillus xanthopallidus (assembly GCF_006716675.1). GTDB lineage: Bacteria > Actinomycetota > Actinomycetes > Actinomycetales > Dermatophilaceae > Humibacillus > Humibacillus xanthopallidus_B. The sequence goes on from NZ_VFPM01000002.1 coordinate 1,260,146, forward strand.
GTCGTCAAGTTCGTCACGACCCAGCTGAAGCCGAACTACGTCGAGGACGTCACGGTCGTCGCGCCGAAGAAGCAGATCGACGACGACATCGGCGACGACCTCGACGTGCTGCTCCAGGCGACCGAGCTCGTCGTCACGACGCAGTTCGGCTCGACGTCGATGCTCCAGCGCAAGCTGCGCGTCGGCTTCGCCAAGGCCGGGCGCCTCATGGACCTGCTCGAGTCGCGCGGCATCGTCGGCCCGAGCGAGGGCTCCAAGGCGCGCGACGTGCTCGTGCGGCCCGACGACCTCCCGCAGACGCTCGCGCTGCTCCGCGGCGAGGACGTGCCCCACCCCAACGAGCCCGCCGACCTCGACGACATCATCGAGCACCCCGAGCCGTATGCCGCCCCGCCCGTCGCGATCGAGCCCCCGGGCGCGCACCCCGACGAGACGGCATACCCCGACGCGGAACCCGACGACGACACCGGGTCCACCCACGACGCCGACGACACCCCGCAGCGCACGGCGGCGATCGTCGCGCAGCGCGGCGAGCGCCGGCTGCGCGAGGAGGACACGACCGCCGTCGGGGTGTGGAGCCCCGGCGAGATCAGGCCGATCGTCGAGGACGACGACGAGGAGTCCGAAGACGCCTGGAACCTCACCGACCGCGGGGGCCGCGAGCGCTACTGACCACGACGCATCGGCCGCGGTCAGGGGGTGAAGCGGTAGCCCAGGCCCGGCTCGGTGATGAGGTGGCGCGGGTTGCCCGGGTCGGGCTCGAGCTTGCGGCGCAGCTGGTTCGCGTAGACCCGGAGATAGTTCGACTCCCGGCCGTAGGCGGGCCCCCAGACCGAGCGCAGCAGGTCCTGCTGGAGCACGAGGTGGCCCGGCTCGCGGCACAGCGCCTCGAGCAGGCGCCACTCCGTCGGGGTCAGGCGGATCTCGGCCTGCTCCACGGTGGCCCGACGCTCCGAGAAGTCGAGGGTGAAGTGGTCGGTGCGCACCGTGCCGATCTGCCGCCCGACCTCGCCGCTGCGCCGGACCGCCGCCCGCACCCGGGCGAGCAGCTCCTCGACACCGAACGGCTTCGTCACGTAGTCGTCGGCGCCGAGGTCGAGCGCCTCGATCTTGTCGTCGCTCTCGTGCCGGGCCGAGAGCACGATGACGGGCACGGACGAGGTCGTGCGGATGCGGCGCAGCACCTCGGTGCCGTCGAGGTCCGGCAGACCGAGGTCGAGGATGACGACGTCGGGTGCGTCCTCGGCGGCCGACAGCACCGCGGTGCGCCCGTCGCTCGCGGTCACGACGTCGTTGCCGTGCGCGCGCAGGGCGATCGAGAGGGTGCGCAGCAGTCGGGGGTCGTCGTCGACGACGAGGACACGGCTCACGGCTCCTCCTGGGGCTGGGCGACGGGCAGCTCGAGGACCATCGTCAACCCGCCACCGGGGGTGTCCTCGGGGACGAGCGTGCCACCCATGACCGTCATCAGCCCGCGCGCCACAGCGAGGCCGAGGCCGAGGCCGTCGCCCTGGGGGGCGTCCCCGGCGCGCTGGAAGGCCGCGAAGATGCGGTCCTTGTCGGCGTCGGCCACCCCGGGGCCGCGGTCGACGACGCGCAGCTGCACGGTCTCGCCGATGCGCCCGGCGGTGATGCGGACATCGGTGGTCTGGCTGTGTCGCAGGGCGTTCTCGACGACGTTGGCGAGGACGCGGTCGAGCAGCCCGAGGTCGGTGCGCACGGGTGGCACGTCGGGCTCGAGCGCCACCTCGACGCGGCCCGGGTCCGACGTCGTGCGCACCGTGCTCACCACGGCGTCGAGCAGGTCGACGGAGTGGTGGTGGGGCTGCACGCTCCCGGTCTCGAGCCGTGAGAGGTCGAGCAGGTTGCCGATGAGCGCGTCGAGGCGGTCGGCGGACTCCTCGATGGACTCGAGCAGCTCGGCCTCGTCGTCGGGCGGCAGCTCGAGGCCGGTCTGGCGCAGGGTCGAGACCCCGGCCTTGATGCTGGCGAGCGGGGTGCGCAGGTCGTGCGACACGGCGGCGAGCAGGGTCGTGCGGGCCGCGTTGTCCCGGGCGAGGCCGGCCGCCTGACGCGCAGCCTGCACGAGCTGCTCGCGGCCGTGGAGGATCGCGGCGTGGGCGGCATACGCGTTGACGAGACGCTGGTCCTCCGCGGCGACGGGCGGGCCGTCGAGGAGCAGGTGCACGCCGTCCTCGACCGTGACGTCGACGGCCCACGGGAGGTCGGGGGGCAGGTCGGAGCCGACCGGCAGGTGCGGGTCGGTCGAGGCGAGCACCCGGGGCGCGGCGCCGCCTGACGACGCTGGCAGCCCCGACGGCCCCGTGGCCTCGGAGAGCTCGGGCAGCACGGACTGCTCGGTCAGCACCGCGGAGTGCATGCCGAGGGCATCCCGGGCCTTCTCGAGCAGGGCGGGCAGCGGGCGGGGCTCGGCGAGGAGGTCACGGCTCAGGGCGGCGAGGGCGGCCGACTCACGCTCGGCCGAGACCGCCTGCTCGGTCCGCCGGGCCGCGACGTTGACGACGGAGCTGACCGCCATCGCGACGAGGATGAAGACCGCGAGGGCGAGCGCGTTGGGCGGGTCGCTGATCGTCAGGGTGCCGCGGGGCTCGGTGAAGAACCAGTTGACGAGGAGCGAGCCGGCGACGGCGCAGAAGAGCGCCGGCCAGATGCCGCCGACGAGCGCGCACACGACGGTGAGGGCGAGGTAGAGCAGCAGGTCGAGCGACAGGGTGTGGCTCTCACGGGTGGCCACGAGCACGGCGGTGAGAGCAGTGAGCGAGACGACCGCGAGGAGCAGCCCCGCCACCACGCGGCGCGCGGGGAGGCCGCCCGATCGCGGACCGCGCCGGCGCACCCGCGACCCCTCGTGGGAGACGAGGTGCACGTCGATGTCGCCGGAGCTGTCGGCGACCTCCGACGCGATGCTCGGGCGGAGCAGCTGCTGGAACCGGCCGCGACGGCTCACCCCCACGACGACCTGGGTCGCGTTGACACCGCGCGCGTGGTCGAGGATCGCCTCGGCGACGTCGTGGCCCGACACCTCGTGGAACTCGGCGCCGAGGTCGCGGGCGAGGCGGCGCAGCCGGGCGAGCACCGTGGGGTCGATCGAGGCGAGGCCCTCGGCAGAGCGCACGTGGCAGGCGATGAGGTCACCACCCGCCGCCCGGGTCGCGATGCGGGCGCCGCGGCGCAGCAGGGTCTCGCTGCCGGGGCCCCCGGTGAGGGCGACGACGATGCGCTCGCGGGCCGGCCACTGCTCCTGGATGCCCAGGTCGGCGCGGTAGCGCTCGAGGGCCTCGTCGACGCGGTCGGCCAGCCACAGCAGGGCGATCTCTCGCAGGGCCGACAGGTTGCCGACGCGGAAGTAGTTCGACAGCGCGGCGTCGACCTTGTCAGGACCGTAGATGTTGCCGTGCGCCATCCGCCGCCGCAGCGCCTCGGGCGCCATGTCGACGAGCTGCACCTGGTCGGCGCGGCGCACGACCTCGTCGGGCAGCGTCTCCTGCTGCCGGATGCCGGTGATCGACTCGACGACGTCGTTGAGCGACTCGAGGTGCTGGATGTTGACCGTCGAGAGCACGTCGATGCCGGCGTCGAGGATCTCCTCGACGTCCTGCCACCGCTTCTCGTGCCGCGACCCGGGCACGTTGGTGTGGGCGAGCTCGTCGATGAGCACGACCTGCGGCCGCCGCGCGAGGACGGCGGCGGTGTCGAGCTCGGTCAGCGCGGAGCCGCGGTAGTCGAGCGTCAGGCGCGGCAGGATCTCGAGCCCCTCGAGCTCCGCCGCGGTGTGCGCACGCCCGTGCGTCTCGACGATGCCGACGACGACGTCGGTCCCGCGCTCGCGCCGGCGGTGGGCCTCGTCGAGCATCGCGAAGGTCTTGCCGACCCCGGGCGCCGAGCCGAGAAAGATGCGAAGGGACCCACGACCCATGGACCGATCCTGTCAGGTCAGCCGGCGGACCGGCCGGAGAGGGCAGCGAGGGCGAGGTTGAGCTCGAGGACGTTGACGCGCGGCTGACCGAGGAAGCCGGCGATCCGGTCCTGCACGTGCGCGTCGACGAGCGCGGCCACCTCGGCCTGCGGCAGCCCGCGGGCCGCGGCGACGCGCGGCACCTGCGAGACGGCATACGCCTGCGAGACGTGCGGGTCGAGCCCGCTGCCGGAGGCGGTCAGTGCGTCGGCGGGAGCGGTGGCGGGGTCGAGCCCGGCGGCCGAGGCCCGCTTGGCGACCTCCGCGGCGAGCGCGGTGCCCGAGAGGTTCGACCCGCCGCTCGTGTCGCCTGCGTAGTCGCTGGCCGACGGGCGGCCCCAGAACCACTCGGCGCCCGTCCACTGCTGCCCGACGAGCGAGGACCCGACCACCGAGCCGTCGACGCTGACGAGCGAGCCGGCCGCCCGGTCGCGGGCGACCACCTGACCGACCCCCCAGACGACGGCGGGGTAGAGGAGGCCGAGCAGGACGGTGAGGACGAGCATGGCGCGCAGGCCGGCCCATGACTGCTTGACGAAGGAGCTGAGCGTGCTGGTCACGAGGATCACACCGATTCGGGGGTCAGAGGGGCAGGTGGCTCACGATGAGGTCGATCAGCTTGATCCCGATGAACGGGGCCACGATGCCGCCCAGGCCGTAGACGAGGAGGTTGCGCCGCAAGAGCGCCGTGCTGCCGGCGGCGCGGTAGCGGACTCCCTTCAGCGACAAGGGGATCAGCGCGATGATGATGAGCGCGTTGAAGATGACGGCCGAGACGATCGCCGACTGCGGCGACGCGAGGCCCATGATGTTGAGCGCGTCGAGCCCCGGGAAGAGGATGACGAACATTGCCGGGATGATCGCGAAGTACTTCGCGATGTCGTTGGCGATCGAGAACGTCGTCAGCGCCCCACGGGTGATGAGCAGCTGCTTGCCGATCGAGACGATGTCGATGAGTTTTGTCGGGTCGGAGTCGAGGTCGACCATGTTGGCGGCCTCCTTGGCGGCCATCGTGCCGGTGTTCATCGCCACCCCGACATCGCTCTGCGCGAGCGCGGGTGCGTCGTTCGTGCCGTCTCCGGTCATGGCGACGAGCCGGCCGCCCAGCTGCTCCTGCTTGATGAGCGCCATCTTGTCCTCCGGCGTCGCCTCCGCGAGGAAGTCGTCGACGCCCGCCTCGGCCGCGATCGACGTCGCGGTCAGCGGGTTGTCGCCGGTGATCATGACCGTCTTGATGCCCATGGCCCGCAGCTGGGCGAAGCGCTCCTTCATGCCGGGCTTGACGACGTCCTTGAGGTGGATGACGCCGAGCACCCGTGGCGAGCGGCCCGGCTCCTGCACGGCCACGGCGAGGGGCGTGCCACCCGAGCTCGCGATGCCGTCGACCTCCGTGAGCACCCCGCTCGGCATCTCGCCGCCGTGGCTGCTCACCCAGCGTGCGACCGAGTCCGCGGCGCCCTTGCGGTATGCCGTGCCGTCGGGGAGGTCTGCCCCCGACATGCGCGTCGAGGCAGTGAACGCCACGAAGGTCGCGCCGTCGCGGGGGAGCCGGTCGAGCGCCTCACGGGTGGGCGTGTCGAGGGCGGCCGCTGCGAGCTCCACGATCGAGCGCCCCTCCGGGGTCTCGTCGGCGAGTGAGGAGACGTATGCCGCCCGGGTGACCTCGTCGTTGCCGAGGCCCGGCGCCGCGAGCAGCCCGGTCGCGCGGCGGTTGCCGTAGGTGATCGTGCCCGTCTTGTCGAGCAGGAGCGTCGACACGTCACCGGCGGCCTCGACGGCGCGACCGGACATCGCGAGCACGTTGTGCTGGACGAGACGGTCCATGCCGGCGATGCCGATCGCCGACAGCAGCGCGCCGATGGTCGTGGGGATGAGGCACACGAGCAGGGCCACGAGCACGATCGGTGACTGCGCCTGCCCGGAGTAGACGGCCATCGGCTGCATCGCCATGACGGCGAGCAGGAAGATGATCGTCAGGACCGTGAGCAGGATCGTCAGTGCGATCTCGTTGGGCGTCTTCTGCCGCGAGGCGCCTTCGACGAGGGCGATCATCCGGTCGATGAAGGTCTCGCCCGGCTTCGTCGTGATGCGCACGGTGATCCCGTCGGAGAGCACCGTCGTGCCCCCGGTGACGGCGCTGCGGTCACCGCCGGACTCGCGGATCACGGGTGCGGACTCGCCGGTGATCGCTGACTCGTCGACGGTGGCCATGCCCTCGATGACGTCGCCGTCACCGGGGACGACCTGGTGCGGTCGCACGACGACGACGTCGCCGATCGTGAGGTCCGAGGCTGCGACGGTCTCGAGCGAGCCGTCGGGAAGGCGACGCTCGGCAGTGCTCGTCCTGCGGGTGGCCCGCAGCGTCGCGGCCTGGGCCTTGCCCCGGCCCTCCGCGACGGCCTCGGCCATGTTGGCGAAGAGCACGGTCGCCCAGAGCCAGATGCTGAGGGTCCAGGCGAACCACGACGGGTCGGCGATCGCCTGCACCGTCGTCACGACCGAGCCGACCCACACGACGAACATCACCGGGCTGTGCCAGACGTGCCGCGGGTCGAGCTTGGCGACGGCCTGGGGCAGGGTCGTGACGAGCTGGCGCGCGAGCTGCGTCGAGGACGTGCTCGTGCGGCCGGACCGGATGAGTGCCTGACCGCCGTCGTCGCGCCGGCGCCGGGGGCCGGGGCGCCCAGGGCGCGACACGTCGGCGGTGGACGACGGCCTCGTCGTCGAGGTGGGGGTCATGAGAGTGCCTCCGCGAGGGGACCGAGGGCCAGGGAGGGGAAGAAGGTGAGGCCGCCGACGATGACGGCCACCCCGACGAACAGGCCGACGAAGGTGGGGGAGTGGGTGGGGAGGGTGCCGGCGGTCACTGGCCGGCGACGTTGTGCGACCAGCGATCCCGCGAGGGCGAGCACGAGCACGATGGGAGCGAAGCGGCCCACGAACATGCAGAGCGCCAGCGTGAGGTTGGTGTAGGGCGTGTCGGCAGAGAAGCCCGCGAAGGCGCTGCCGTTGTTGTTCGCCGCGGACGTGTACGCATACATCACCTCGGTGAGCCCGTGCGGGCCCGTGGCGAGCATCTGCGAGGTCACGAGCGGCGCCACCATGCCGATGCCGGTGAAGACGAGCACGAGGAACGGCATGACGAGGACGGTGAGTGCGGTCAGGGTGATCTCGCGGCGACCGATCTGCTTGCCGAGCAGCTCGGGCGTGCGCCCGACCATGAGGCCGGCGATGAAGACGGTGAGGACGGCGACGACGAGGGCGCTGTAGAGGCCCGTGCCGACGCCGCCGGGCGAGAGCTCGCCGAGCATCATGGTGAAGAGGGCGCCACCGCCGCCGAGCGCCGAGAAGCTCTCGTGCATCGAGTTGACGGCCCCGGTCGACGTGGCGGTCGTGCTCGTCGCGAAGAGCGCGGAGGGCCACACGCCGAGACGCAGCTCCTTGCCCTCGAGGCCGCCGAGCGGCCCGGCCGCGGCGTGCACCTCCGACCACGTGACCGCGGTCAGCATGAGCGCCCACAGCGTCCCCATGAAGCCGAGGACGGTCCAGCCCTGGCGGCGGTCGCCGACCATGACGCCGTAGGTGCGCGGCAGCGAGAACGGGATGACGAGGAGCAGGAAGACCTCGACGAGGTTGGTGAACGCGTTCGGGTTCTCGAAGGGGTGTGCCGAGTTCGCGTTGAAGTAGCCGCCGCCGTTCGTCCCGAGCTCCTTGATCGCCTCCTGCGAGGCGACGAGCCCGCCCTGGAGCACCTGGTGCCCGCCCGAGAGCGTCGTGATCGTGGTCGGGGCGGTGAGGTTCTGGATGACTCCCCCGAGGAGGAGCACGACGGCACCGACGAGGGCGAGCGGCACGATGACGCGGAAGAGCCCGCGCACGAGGTCGACCCAGAAGTTGCCGAGGTCCGAGCCGCTCGAGCGGACGAGACCGCGGACGAGCGCGATCGCGACCGCGAGGCCGACGGCGGGGGAGACGAAGTTCTGCACGGTGAGGCCCACGGTCTGCACGAACGGCGACGTGCCCGCCTCACCGGCATACGACTGCCAGTTCGTGTTCGTCACGAAGGAGACGGCGGTGTTCACGGCCGTGTCGACGTTCATCGAGGCGCCCCGCGCGAGCGGCAGCACGCCCTGGAAGACGATGAGGAGGAAGAGCAGGACGATGCCCACGACGGAGAACGCGAGGACGGCGACGGCATACGTCACCCACCGCTGCTCGGACCATGGGTCGACCCGCACGAGGCGGTAGACGAGGCGCTCGATGCGCCAGTGCCGCGTGTCGGTGAAGACCGTCGCCATCCAGCCGCCGAGGGGCACGTGGACGACGGCGAGGGCGGCGACGAGAACGGCGATGGTGAGCAGCCCGCTGGCGGTGTCGCCCATCAGAAGCGGTCCGCGTGGAGGAGGACGTGGACGAGGTAGCCGAGCACGGCCAGCGCCACGAGGCCCAGGAGGATGTTGGTGACCATGAGACGTTCCTACGGCCCGGCGCCTGCGCGACCTCGACCCGTTGACGCCCGGCTGACGCCTCTTGACGCGTTCTTGACGACCCCGCACTAGGCTCCGGCAGGTGAGTGCTTCACTGGAGCTGTGGCCGTCGTCGCCCCGTCGCGTCGGACCGCCGGGCCGCCTCGAACGCCTGCGCCGCAAGGTGGCTGACCTGCCCTGTGCGCTGCTCCTCTTCGTCCAGCTCGGGGCCCTGATCCTCTACCCCTTCGTCGAGACCGCGACCTTCGGTGACTACCGAGAGGCGGGCCGCGCGATCTTCGGGATCATCGGCCTGCTCGTGCTCTTCCTCGCCGTGCGGGCGGTGCGGGCAACACCGGCCCTGACCTGGGTGGCCGTGGTGCTGGGTGGCCCGGTCGTCCTGCTGACCGTGGCCGAGGCGGTCTGGCCGGACAACGACTCCGTCGCGTTCTGGAGCGCCCTGCTGCACGCGCTCTTCTACTTCTACACGGGCTACGGGCTGCTGCGGTACATGTTCGCCGACAACTGGGTCACCCGCGACGAGCTCTATGCCACGGGGGCGACCTTCACCGTCGTCGCGTGGGGGTTCGCCTACCTCTACGTCGCCGTGCAGTTCATCTGGCCGAGCTCGTTCACCATCTACGGCGAGGCCCTTCCGGGGGTGCGCAGCTGGTACGAGCTGCTCTACCTCTCGATCACGACGATGACCTCGACGGGGTTGTCCGACATCTACGCGGTGACGCCGCACGCGCGGTCGTTCGTGCTGCTCCAGCAGATCGTCGGCATGCTCTACGTCGCGCTCGTCGTCGCCCGCCTCGTCGGCCTCACGATCGCCCGCTTCCGCCAGTAGCCGCGCTTCGAGGGCGTATGCCGTGCCGCCGGGGGTGCGCTCGGGCCGTGCCGTCGAGCTGGGGTGCGCTCAAGCCGTGCCGTCGAGCTCGGCGAAGGTCGCGAGGCTCGGCGCTCGGGTCGTCTGCAGGTCGCGGGCCACGGCCTCGACGTCGCGCATGACCCGCAGGGTGTTGCCGCGCACGAGCTGGGCCACGTCGGCCCGCGACCACGATCGCTCGAGCAGCGCCGCCACGAGCCGCGGGTAGCCGCTGACGTCCTCCAGACCCACGGGGAAGGTGTCGGTGCCGTCGTAGTCACCGCCGATGCCGACGTGGTCGATGCCCGCCACCTCGCGCACGTGCTCGAGGTGGGCGACGACCTGCTCGATCGTCGCGTCGGGCTTCGGGTGCTCGACCTGCCAGCCGGCGGTGAACCGGCCGAAGGCCTCCCAGTCGCGGGCCTCCACGCCGACCTCCGCCGCCGCAGCAGCCGCCTCGAGCCGCCACGCCGCGGTGGCGGGAGAGACGAACTCGGGCACGAACGTCACCATGCACACCCCGCCGTTCGCAGGCAGCGCGGCGAGCACGTCGTCGGGCACGTTGCGCGGGGTGTCGCAGAGGGCGAGCGCGCTCGAGTGGCTGAAGATGACCGGCGCGACCGTCGTCTCGAGGGCCGCGCGCATCGTCGTCGCGGCGACGTGGCTGAGGTCGACCATCATCCCGAGCCGGTTCATCTCGGTGACGACCTCGCGCCCGAAGGCACTGAGGCCCCCGACGACGGGCACGTCGGTGGCCGAGTCCGCCCACGGGGTGTTGTCGTTGTGGGTCAGCGTCAGGTAGCGCACCCCGAGCACGTGGAGCATCCGCAGGGTGCCGAGCGAGCACCCGATCGAGTGGCCGCCCTCGGCCCCGAGCAGCGAGGCGAGCCGACCCGACGCGTTGGCGCGCTCGACCTCGTCGGCGGTGCGCGCGAGAGCCAGCCGGCCGGCATACGTCGCGATCATCCGGTGCACGCCGTCGACCTGCTCCAGCGTGGCCGCGACGGCCGCGTCGCCCTGGAGCGTGCTCGGCACGAAGACCGACCAGAACTGCCCGCCCACGCCGCCCTCGGCGAGGCGCGGGAGGTCGGTCTGCGTCGTGGGCACCCGCGCGGCGATGTCGAGCGCGTCGAAGTCGTAGCCGGTCTGCTCCCGAGCCGCCCAGGGCAGGTCGTTGTGGCCGTCGACGAGCGGGTGCTCGGCGAGCACCGCCCGGGCCCGCTCGAGGCTGCTGCCGTCGGGCTCGGGAGGGGTGGTCGGGGCGCTTGCTGGCATGTCCGTCATTGAACACCGGTCCATCTAGAGTGGACGCATGACCCCTCCCCACCCGAGCACCGACCGGAGCGTCGCGCTCGTCACCCTCGGGTGCACCCGCAACGAGGTCGACTCGGAGGAGCTCGCCGGGCGCCTCCAGGCGGAGGGCTGGCGGCTCGTCGACGACGCTGCCGAGGCGGATGTCGCCGTCGTCAACACGTGCGGCTTCGTCGAGCAGGCCAAGAAGGACTCCATCGACGCCCTGCTCGAGGCCTCCGACCTCAAGGGCGCGGGGGGCCGCACGCAGAAGGTCGTCGCCGTGGGCTGCCTCGCCGAGCGCTACGGCACCCAGCTCGAGGAGCAGCTGCCCGAGGCCGACGCCGTGCTCGGTTTCGACTCCTACCGCGACATGAGCAGCCACCTCCGCACGATCCTCGCCGGGGGCCATGTCACCAGCCACACGCCGGGCGACCGTCGCACCCTCCTGCCGCTCTCACCCGTCGAGCGCCAGGGCGGCAGCACCGGCGTCGCGCTGCCCGGCCACGGCGACACGCAGGCGTATGCCGCCCCCGCCGACCCGCTCGACGGCCACGTGCCCACACCCGCCTCCGGCCCCCGCGTCATCCGCGCCCGGCTCGACGGCCGGCCCTGGGCGCCGCTCAAGATCGCCTCGGGCTGCGACCGCCGCTGCTCCTTCTGCGCCATCCCGATGTTTCGTGGGGCATTCGTCTCGCGCCGGCCGGCCGACATCATCACGGAGGGGCGCTGGCTCGCCGAGCGCGGCGTCAAGGAGCTCTTCCTCGTCTCCGAGAACTCCACGTCCTACGGCAAGGACCTCGGCGACCTCGGCCTGCTCGAGAAGCTGCTGCCGGAGCTGACCGCCATCGAGGGCATCGAGCGCGTGCGCGTCTCCTACCTGCAGCCTGCCGAGATCCGGCCCGGCCTGCTGCGCGCCATGGCCGACACCCCCGGTGTCGTGCCGTACTACGACATCTCCTTCCAGCACGCCTCCGAGCCGCTGCTGCGCTCGATGCGCCGCTTCGGCTCGCGCGAGGCCTTCCTCGACCTGCTCGCACGCGTCCGGGCCGACGCCCCCGAGGCCGGCATCCGCTGCAACGTCATCGTCGGCTTCCCCGGTGAGACCGAGGCCGACCTCGCCGAGCTCGAGGCGTTCCTCACGGAGGCTCGCCTCGACGTCGTCGGGGTCTTCGGCTACTCCGACGAGGACGGCACCGAGGCGGAGGGGTATGCCGGCCACCTGGCTCCCGAGGTCATCGCCGACCGTTTCGACCGCTTCACGCGGCTCGTCGAGGAGCTGAACGCCCAGCGGGCGGAGGAGCGCATCGGCGAGCACGTCGTCGTGCTCGTCGAGGAGATCGACGACGACGGGCTGCCCGTGGGCCGCGCGGCCTTCCAGGGCCCCGACGTCGACGGTGTCACGCAGCTGCACCTGCCCGAGGGGGCAGCACTGCCCGCCGTCGGTGACCTCGTCGCCGCCGTCGTCGTCGGCACCGAGGGCATCGACCTCGTCGCGGAGCCGCGATGACCGCGGGTGGCTTCCACCGGGGGGAGGGGCCCGCTCCCCGTCCGACCGACTGGAACCTGCCCAACGCCCTGACGGTGCTGCGCTTCCTCCTCGTGCCCGTCTACGGGGTGCTGCTCTTCATGGAGGGCGGCTCGAGCCCGTGGTGGCGCTTCTGGGCCTGGGTCGTCTTCGTCCTCGCCGCCGTCACCGACGGCATCGACGGCAAGATCGCCCGGCAGCGCGGCGAGATCACGAACTTCGGCAAGGTCGCCGACCCCATCGCCGACAAGGCCCTGACCGGCACCGCCTTCATCGGGCTGTCCGTCCTCGGGGTCATCTGGTGGTGGGTGACGGTCGTCATCGTCGTGCGCGAGATCGGCATCACCGTGCTGCGCTTCGTCGTCATCCGGCACGGCGTCATGCCGGCCGGTCGAGGCGGCAAGCTCAAGACGATGCTGCAGACCCTGTCGCTCGGCGCCCTGACCTTCCCGCTCGCGGTGCTGCCGCTCGGAGGTGCGTGGCTCTTCGTCGCCTACGTGCTCCTCGGCGCCGCCCTCGTCATGACCGTCGTCAGCGGTGTCGACTACGTCTTCAAGGCCGCCCGGCTGCGCGAGACGAGTGAGCGCACGAGGCTGCGGCGCGAACGGCGCGCTGCCGGTCGCGAGGCACGCAGCGGCGACCAGGACGGCGCCCAGACGACGCCGCCCGCGGCCCCGACGGTCAGCGTTGCGCCGGAGGCTCCGGTGAGTCCTGCGGACCCCGGCGCACCGCCGGTGGCGCCGAGCCAGAAGGCGGCCCCGGTGAGCGCCGATGCGCCCGCGACGGAGCGGCACACGGCGGCACCGGAGAGCGACCAGCACCCCACCGTCGACCCCGCGGGCCGCGGGGGCGCGGGCCGGGAGTGACCCGTGGCGAACGGCGCTGACGCGGGGGAGCGGCTCGTCGAGCTGCTGACCGAGCGCGGTGAGACGGTCGCGAGCGCGGAGTCGTTGACGGCCGGTCTCGTCGCCGCGACCATCGCCGACACCCCCGGTGCGTCGGCGGTGCTGCTCGGCGGGGTCGTCGCGTATGCCGCGCGCGTCAAGGTGGAGCTGCTCGGGGTGCCCGCCGAGCTCGTCGACCGGGTCGGCACCGTGCACCCGGACGTCGCCATCGCGATGGCCGAGGGAGTGCGGGCCCGCCTCGGGGCGACGTGGGGCCTGTCGACGACGGGCGTGGCAGGGCCGGGTCCGGCCGAGGGCAAGCCCTCCGGCACCGTCCACGTCGCGGTCGCGGGACCCTCGGGAACAGCCGCCGTGGCGCTGCGGTTGAAGGGTGGCAGAGCAGCCGTGCGCTCCGGCGCCGTGCACGAGGTGTTGCTGCTCGCGCTCCGCGAGATCGGCGCCACGCGGACAACCCCTGCACCGCCGACAGGGGCTGGGGGTACGGTAGGCCTAGCGGTCACGGACGACGGTGGGCCGCGCACGAGCACCTGACGACCGGATCGACACCACCCCGGTCCACCACCACCGACGACGAGACGCCGAGACGAGGACCTGGAGGAGGCCGGCATGACGACACTGTTGCGACGCGAGCTCGGTGACGTCCTGCGCGAGCGCCGCCGGGCCCAGGGCCGCACGTTGCGTGAGGTGTCGGCCACGGCCTCGGTCTCCCTCGGCTACCTCAGCGAGGTCGAGCGCGGTGAGAAGGAGGCGTCGTCCGAGCTGCTCGCCTCGATCTGCGGTGCTCTCGAGCTGCCGCTCTCACAGGTGCTCATCGACGTCTCGAGCCGCATGGCCGAGAGCGAGGGGCTGGCCCCGACGGTCACCCTCCCCGTGCCGAGCAACGACGTGGTGTCGGCCTCCGCGGCCTGATCCTCTAGCGTTCTGGGGTGCCCAGCTCCTTCGCCGACCTCGTGGCGCGTCTCGACGCGCTGGCCTCCGACGACCCGTCCGCTTCCGTGTCCGTGTGGCTCGGTGACCTGGCCGGCCGGTGCCGGTGGAGTCACCGGGCGGACGCGCCGCACTACGCCGCGTCGACGATGAAGCTGCCCCTCGTCATCGCTGCCCAGCGCCGCGTCGTGCGCGGTGAGCTCGACCTCGACGCGCCGCTCCCGGTCCGCAACGCGTTCGCCTCCGTCCTCGACGGTTCGCCGTTCACGATGGACGAGGACGACGACCAGGACCCCGAGACGTGGGCCGCCGTCGGGGCCACCCGCACCCTGCGCGAGCTGGCCGAGCACGCCATCACCCATTCCGGCAACCTCGCGACGAACCTCCTGCTCGACGTCGTCGGCCGCGACGAGGTCGCCGAGGTGGTGCGGCTCGCCGGGTGCTCGCCGACGACCGTCGTGGGGCGCGGCATCGAGGACGCCGTCGCCCGGGCGGCCGGCATCACGAACACCGTCACCGCGGCAGACCTCGGCCTGCTCATGGCTGCCGTCGCTCGTCGTGAGCCGGCGCTGGGCGGCCCGCCGGTGTGCGAGCCCGTCGAGCAGATCCTCGAGCGACAGCAGCACGTCGACCAGATCCCGGCCGGCCTGCCGAGCGGCACCCCGACCGCGAGCAAGTCCGGCTGGATCCCTGGGGTCTCGCACGACGTCGCGCTGGTGCGGCCGGCCGGCGAGGACCCGTTCGTCCTCTCGATCTGCACGACGATCGAGCTCGGCGAGCACGAGGCCGCTGCCTTCGTCGCGTCGGTCGCGGCCGACGTCTGGGCCGCGGACCACGCGCGACACCAGGCGCACGACGTTCGGGAGGTGCAGCGGTGACGACGATCGACCGGGTCGAGACGCGGGCCGTCTCCGTGCGGCTGCACACCCCCTTCGTGACGGCGCTGCGGCGCACCGAGACGACCGACACCGTCGTCGTGACGATCACCGACAGCGACGGGCGGGTCGGGCGGGGTGAGGCGCCGCAGGTCTGGCAGGTGACCGGTGAGTCGCTCGCCGGGGCGACGGCGTGCATCGAGACGATGCTCGCGCCCGTGCTCCTCGGGCACGCCCTCGACGACCGCGCCGACCTCGCCGCCGTCGCCGGCGCCGCCCAGCGGGCCGTCGCGCGCAACTTCGGCGCCAAGGCGGCCGTCGACGCGGCCCTGCACGACCTCGTCGCCCGGGCGGAGGGCACGAGCGTGGCCGCTCTCCTCTCGGGCCGGCCGGACGGCATACCGGAGCGCCTGACGACCGACGTCACCCTGTCGGCGGGCGCGGCGTCGGCACTTGCCGACACGGCTCGCGAGCGCGTCGCCGCCGGCTTCACGACGCTGAAGATGAAGGTCGGCACCGACGCGTCGACCGACGTCCAGCGCGTGGCCTCGGTGCGCGACGCCGTCGGTCCGGGCGTCGCCATCCGGCTCGACGCCAACCAGGGCTGGACCCGTGAGGAGGCCGTGACGGTCATCCGGGCGCTCGAGGTCGCCGACCTCGGCGTCGAGTTCGTCGAGCAGCCGGTCGTCGCCGAGGACGTCGAGGGGCTGGCCTGGGTGCGTGCGCGGGTCGGCCTGCCGGTGATGGCCGACGAGTCCTGCTACGGGTTCCATGACCTCGAGCGCATCATCCGGCTGGGCGCAGCCGACCTCGTCAACGTCAAGCTCGCCAAGTGCGGGTCGCTCACGCTCGGGCGCTCGCTGCTGCGCCGCGCCGAGGAGGCCGGGCTGGGCACGATCGTCGGCTCGATGATGGAGAGCCACATCGGGGTCGGGGCGGCCGCCGCCCTCGTCGCCGCGCAGCCGACGACGCACACCCCCGACCTCGACGCTGCGTGGTGGTCGCTCGCGTCACCGGTCGAGGGCGGTATCACTTACTCCGGCAACGAGATCCGCATGCCGTCAGGAGCGGGCTCCGGCATCGGGGCGTGGGCGACGCCGGAGGGATAGCCCTCCGCGCGGTGTCCGGGATGGCGACCGAGCAGGATCACGGTGGCGACCGTGGAGGCACGGGTGCCGAGGTGGGCGGACGCCTCGCGCCGGCTCCCCGGCGGCAGCGCGAGCAGGTCCATCGCGTCGGTCCAGACCCGGCTGCGCCACGACTCCGCGAGCGCGCCGAAGGTCCACTCGTCGAGTCGCCAGAGGAGGACGTCGAGGGTGCGGGCTGCGGGAGACCAGCGGTCGACGACCTCGCGCTGCACCTCGTCGGTCGTCGCCTCGATGATCTCGTTGACCCGCTCGTGGTCCTCGTGGCGGGCCGAGCGGGCAGTCTCGTCGAGGGTGTCCCAGTCGTCGAGGACGTCGACGAGCGCCAGGGCGAGGTCGTGGTTGATGTGGGCGTTGATGCCGAGCATGAGCACTTGCAGCACGTGGCAGGACGGGTCGGCGCACGCGTCGAAGGCCGACCGCCACACCTCCGGACAGGGGTGCTGCGGCTCAGGCGCCCCGTGGGCGTCGACGGCCTCGAAGTAGTAGTCGGCGAAGCGTTCGAGCAGGCGGGTCACCCAGGCCCCGTCGTTGAACGCACCGTCGTCGACGGCATCGTGGACCCGCTTGGTCATCACGAGGTAGCACTGGGTGAAGGCTCCGCGGCGGTCACCCGCCTCCGCCCAGCCCTCCATGAGGGCGCTGAGGCGTTCCTCGGCGTTCGGGCCGGGCCGCATGGTCCGCATCGTAGGGCGTCGGGCGGCGCCGGCGTGGGGGTTCGGTGAGGGCGGCTCAGTTGCCGACCACGCGCAGGGAGAACGACGCCTCCCCCGGGCCGGTGACGGTGGTCGATCCGCCGACGGCGCGCAACGACTCGACGACGGCCCTCGTCTCGCCCTCGAGATCGCCGAGGTAGGCGCTCTCGATGCGGTCGAGGTCGACGAAGAGCACGCCGTTGGCGCGGCTCACGTCGCCGAGAGCGGCCTTGAAGGTGTCGGAGTCGCCGAGGGCGCCACCCTTCTTCACGGCGTCGACGTAGGCCGGGTCGGTGGCGAGGTAGACGGTGCCGCCGTCGACGGAGTGCGTGAGGATGCCACCCATCGCCTGGTCGATGCGGTCGACGAGGTCGCCGGCCCGGGCGCTGTCGCTCGAGACGATCTTGCCCCCCACGACGAAGGAGTCTGCGACGCGAAGATCCTGCTGGGGGAGCGAGAGGGTGAAGGAGCGGCCGAGGAGCACCTTGAGGTCGTCGGGCA
Source organism: Humibacillus xanthopallidus (assembly GCF_006716675.1). Taxonomy (GTDB): domain Bacteria; phylum Actinomycetota; class Actinomycetes; order Actinomycetales; family Dermatophilaceae; genus Humibacillus; species Humibacillus xanthopallidus_B. The sequence continues at coordinate 1,277,322 of NZ_VFPM01000002.1, forward strand.
GCGTGACGTCGAGCTCCTTCTCGATCTCGCCGATGACGTCGCCGCCGGTCATGCCGCTCAGGTTCTTCAGCTGCTCCGAGAGCACCGGCCAGGCCGAGTCGATGGCCCGGTCGGCGCCGGAGACGTGGAGGGCGGCGGCCGTGTCGTCGGGCAGGTCGATGAGCTGCGAGGTGTCGCCCGGTGCGGCGTTGACAGCCTTGGCGCCTCGCACGACGCCGGCGAGCTCGACGAAGGACGGGTCGAAGCGCAGGGCGGCGGCGACCCGGCCCTGGGCCGCCGCGGTCGAGGTGCCCGGGGTGCCTGGGGTGCCGAGCGCGCCCGCCCCGAGGTCCTGCAGCTGCTGGGCGCCGTTCGTCATGTCGAACCATGCGGACACGACGCCCTGCTCGCCGAGGGCAGCCATGTCGCCGGTGAAGGTGCTGTTGGTGGCCAGGGTGCCCTTGGCGACGGCCGCCATGGTCGAGGCGCCCGTGCCGGGCGGCATGACGAGGACGTAGCCGTCCTTCGTCTCGATGTCGGCGCCGTCCTTGTCGCAGGCGAAGAGCTTGCCGAGGACCTCCTTGGCCCGGGTCTCGTCGCGCACCTGCACCGCGAGGGCGACGTTCGGCTTGTCCTCGGTGCCGCCGGGGCGGACCGCGACGCCGGCGCGGTCGCCGAGCCACGGCGCGATGTCCGTGTCGTAGCGCACGGCCGAGACGCAGCTGTCGGCGGCGTCCTGCGCGACGAGGTCCCAGAGCTTCTGGCGGGGGTCGTCGCCGGTCAGGGTGTCGCGCACCTGCGGGAGCTTGCCGAGGAAGCGCACCGCGGCGATCTTCTGCCCGGCCGAGGGGTCGATGTCGAGCCTTACGTAGCCATAGGCGTCACCCGGCAGCACGTCGGCCGGCTGGGCTCCTGCGCCGCTCAGCTGCTGCACGGCGAAGACCGTTCCGCCGCCGAGCAGCAGGGCCGCGGCGACGCCGCCGACGACGAGCCCGGTGCGGCGCCGTCCGGGGCGCGCTGTGGCAGCACGCTCCTGCGGGTCGGAGAGGCCGACTCCCGTGGCCGCCGCCGCGGCCGACCCTGCCGCCGCCGATGCTGCGGGCGGCCCGCCGGGGTACGTGTAGCGGGGAAGCTCGGTCGGGCCGCTGACGGGACTGCCGACGGGGCTGCCGATCGGGGTGCCGGTGGGGTGCACGCTCGGTCCTGACGGTCCTGACGGTCCTGACGGTCCTGACGGTCCTGACGGGCCGGACGCGTGAGGAGCGGGAGCCGGGGGCGGACCTTGGGTGGGGTCCGGGGCGGGGTCCGGGGTGTGGTCCGGAGTCGGGTCGGTCATGGTCGTTCTCCCCCTGCGCAGTCGGTGCAGCCCGCCACGGTCACGGATGACCGGTGACGCTGTGGACGATACCTCCGGCCACGGACAGGCGTGGTCGGATCGGACAAGGCTTCGACGCCGCCTACGGCTTCTGTCGTTCCACGGGTCGCTCGTGGGCGACCTCGACGGCACCTGCCACGCATACCGCCCGAGTCCGCCACTCCAGCGCGATCCGTGGGTCGCAGCGCCCCCAAACGGCCCGTCGGGCGGCCATGATTGATCCCGGCCCTCTGGGGGGAGGTCCACCACGCGTCGAGGGGACTCGGGTCGTGCCCGGGTGGGTCCAGCGACCCGAGCAGATCGATCAAGGAGGACAGGGTGCCGAACACCCAGACGGTGACCGAGTTCCTGTCGGCACGGATCGCCGAGGAGCGCGAGCGCGCCGAGGGCGCCAAGTGGGCCATGGGCCCGTCGTGGTTCGTCGCCGACCCGGCCAGCCGGGTGGACACCTACGTCGCGTCCCTGGGCCCCGACCGCACCCTGGCCGACCTTGCCGCCAAGCAGTGGCTCGTCGACCGGGTGCGCGTGCTCGACGACGGCACGGCCGACCAGCGCCGCGCCGGCATGAAGGACGAGGCGGAGTACGCCTGTCTCATCTTCGCCGCGGCCTACGCAGACCATCCGGACTACCGCGCCGAGTGGCGCCCCTGACCGAGACGCGCACGGTCCGGCGCCGGTGCGAGTGGTGCTGCCGGTGCTGGAGATGCCACGGGGCCGACGAGGTCATCGCGCGTATGCTGGCCCGGATCGAGGCGCGGACGGCAGTGACCGGCCCGCGCGAGGCGCGCAGGTCGCAGTGAGCAGGTCGGGAGGACCCAGTGCGGATGAGCCACTTCTGGACCCTCATGGACGACGAGTTCGGCCCGGCGTATGCCGGCTCGCTCGCTCGCGACCATGTGCTCGGCACGCTGCAGCAGCGTACGGCGCTGCAGGCCATCGCCGACGGGGTGCCACCGCGTGAGGTGTGGGAGGCGCTCTGCGACGACATGGACGTGCCGCCCGAGCGCCGGCTGGGCCGCGACGACCGGGTGGCCCGGGGCGCGCAGGGCGGGTCGGCGCGCTAGCCGGTCCCGGGGTGCGGCGTGTCGCTCCCATGTCGAACACCTGTTCGGTAGTGTCGTCCACAGGTCCTGCGCCATCACCCGCATCATCCACAGGCCGTCTCGTGGTTCACCTCGATGTCGGCGCCGGCACCTAACGTCTGACCCGACAGCACATCTCACGACGAGGCCGTGCGCGGGTCGAAGGTAGACGACCACCGCGCAGACGGCAGACAGGTGACCACGACATGGCAGCCATGCAGGAAAAGGACAAGGACAAGGCCCTCTCCTCGGTGATGGGTCAGATCGAGAAGAGCTACGGCAAGGGTGCCGTGATGCGTCTGGGCGACGACGTTCGGGCACCGATCGAGGTGATCCCCACCGGGTCGATCGCCCTCGACGTCGCCCTCGGCATCGGTGGCCTGCCGCGGGGGCGCGTCGTCGAGATCTACGGTCCGGAGTCCTCGGGCAAGACGACGGTCGCCCTCCACGCCGTCGCCAACGCGCAGAAGGCCGGCGGCATCGCGGCGTTCATCGACGCCGAGCACGCCCTCGACCCCGACTACGCCAAGAAGCTCGGTGTCGACACCGACGCCCTGCTCGTCTCCCAGCCCGACACGGGGGAGCAGGCACTCGAGATCGCCGACATGCTGATCCGCTCCGGCGCGATCGACATCATCGTCATCGACTCCGTCGCCGCACTCGTGCCGCGCGCCGAGATCGAGGGCGAGATGGGCGACAGCCACGTCGGCCTCCAGGCCCGGCTCATGAGCCAGGCCCTGCGCAAGCTGACCGGCGCCCTCAACAACACGGGCACGACGGCGATCTTCATCAACCAGCTCCGCGAGAAGATCGGCGTGATGTTCGGCTCTCCCGAGACGACGACCGGTGGCAAGGCGCTGAAGTTCTACGCGTCCGTGCGTCTCGACGTGCGCCGCATCGAGACCCTCAAGGACGGCACCGAGCCGGTCGGCAACCGCACCCGCGTCAAGGTCGTCAAGAACAAGGTCTCCCCGCCCTTCAAGCAGGCCGAGTTCGACATCCTCTACGGCCACGGCATCTCGCGCGAGGGCGGCATCATCGACATGGGCGTCGAGCACGGCTTCGTCCGCAAGGCCGGCGCCTGGTACACCTACGACGGCGACCAGCTCGGTCAGGGCAAGGAGAACGCCCGCAACTTCCTCAAGGACAATCCCGACCTCGCCGACGAGATCGAGAAGAAGGTCAAGGAGAAGCTCGGCGTCGGGCCGCGAGTCGACCAGCCCGCCGAGGTCTCGGACGTGCCCGTCGACTTCTGACCATGACGGGTGACGACCGCGACGGCCAGCCGGCACGGGCCGCCTCGAGCTCGGATCGCGACCGTGAGGACCGCCTGTCCCGGGCCGCCGCCGCCCTCGCAGCAGCTGAGGGGATGGTGGCGGCCGCCGGGCCCGGTCCGCGTCGGGCCGGAGGTCGCGATGCAGGGTCTGTCGCACCGCCCCCTGACGACCCGGCCGCGCAGAGCCCCGAGGCCGATCCGGAGTCGGTGGCCCGCGCCATCGTGCTGCGCCAGCTGAGCATGGCTCCTCGGAGCCGTGCTCAGCTCGAGCGGAAGCTGCGTCAGCGCGGGTGTGACGACGACGTGGCGGCGCGGGTCCTCGACCGGATGACGCAGGTGGGCCTGGTCGACGACGAGGCCTACGCCGAGATGCTCGTGCGGGCCCGGCACGCCGGCAAGGGACTGGCCCGCCGGGCGCTGGCCCACGAGCTGCGCAAGCAGGGGATCGACCAGGACGTGGCCGAGGAGGCGCTCGGCCAGGTGGGTGCGGGTGACGAGCGGATGCGCGCTGAGCAGCTCGTGCAGAAGCGGATGCGCAGCCTGCACGGTCTGCCTGCCGAGGTGCAGACGCGCCGGCTCGCCGGCCTGCTCGCCCGCAAGGGCTACTCCAGCGAGGTGGCGTGGCCGGTCATCCGGGAGGCGGTCGGCGCCGCACCGGAGCACCAGCGCGACTGAGGGCCGGAGCATGCGAAAGGGTGGGGAGCCGAAGCTCCCCACCCTTGTGGTCTCATCGGCGTCGTGCGCCGCGAGTGCGTCTCGCCGTGGTCGCTCAGGCCTCGGCCGGCACGTTCGCGATGGCCGACACGTCGAACTCGAGCTTGACCTTCTCGCTGACGAGGACGCCACCGGTCTCGAGGGCGGCGTTGAAGGAGAGGTTCCACTCGGTGCGGTCGATCGTGACCTCACCCTCGAAGCCCACGCGCGTGTTGCCGAAGGGGTCCTTCGCCGAGCCGGTCTCCTCGAAGGGGATGGTGACGGACTTGGTCACGCCGTTGATCGTGAGGTCGCCGGTGATGTCCCACTCGGAGCCGTCGCGCTCGACGTTCGTCGAGACGAAGGTGATCTGCGGGTAGTTGGCGATGTCGAAGAAGTCGGGGGTCTTGAGGTGACCATCGCGCTGCTCGTTGCCCGTCGTGACGCTGGCGGCCTCGATGGTGACGGTGACCGAGGAGTTCGCCGGCGTGGCGGTGTCGACGTGCGCGCTGCCCTCGAACTGGTCGAAGTGGCCGCGGACCTTCGTGACCATCGCGTGGCGGGCCGAGAAGCCGATGCGGGTGTGGCTGGGGTCGAGGGTGTAGTCGCCGGTGATGTCGGCGACGGCGACGGAGGCGGCCTCGGTGACGGCCTCGTCCTTGGTGCGGTTGAACAGACCCATGATGGATTCCTTCGAGGTAGGTGATTGAACTTTCAACAACTAGGCTGGCACTGCTTCGTTGAATTGTCAAGCGATGGCGTCAACGACCTCAGCCTGCCTCGTATTCCTGAACGCCGCCTGTCGAGACCGTGACGGGCAACGGAAGCGTGGCCGCGACGCCGTACTCTTGACGGGCCATGACGACGCACCCCAGCCTCCCCAAGCCGTCCGAGTCCCCGGCGTCCGCCTCGGTCACCTCGGTCACCTCGGTCACCCCGGTCACCCCGGGCGCCTCGATGCCGCCGGCACCCAGGACCTACGACGTGCGCACCCACGGGTGCCAGATGAACGTCCACGACAGCGAGCGGCTCTCGGGCCTGCTCGAGACCGCCGGCTACGTCGAGCTCGCAGCCCTGCCCGCGGGGGAGCGGCCCGAGGTCGCCGACGTCGTCGTCTTCAACACCTGCGCCGTGCGTGAGAACGCCGACAACAAGCTCTACGGCAACCTCGGGCAGCTGCGCCAGGCCAAGCTCAAGAATCCCGACATGCAGATCGCCGTCGGTGGCTGCATGGCGCAGAAGGACCGCGGCACGATCGTCGAGCGGGCTCCGTGGGTCGACGTCGTCTTCGGCACCCACAACATCGGCTCGCTCCCGGCCCTGCTCGACCGGGCGGCCCACAACCGGCGCGCCGAGGTCGAGATCCTCGAGAGCCTCGAGGTCTTCCCCTCGACGCTGCCCACCCGACGCGACTCTGCCTACAGCGGCTGGGTCTCGATCTCCGTGGGCTGCAACAACACGTGCACCTTCTGCATCGTGCCGAGCCTTCGGGGCAAGGAGCAGGACCGCCGTCCGGGCGAGATCCTCGCCGAGATCGAGGCGCTCGTGGCGCAGGGGGTCGTCGAGGTCACGCTCCTCGGCCAGAACGTCAACACCTACGGGGTCGAGTTCGGCGACCGGCTCGCCTTCGGCAAGCTGCTCCGCGCGTGCGGCGAGATCGACGGCCTCGAGCGGGTCCGCTTCACGAGCCCCCACCCGGCAGCCTTCACCGACGACGTCATCCTCGCGATGGCCGAGACGCCCAACGTCATGCCGAGCCTGCACATGCCGCTCCAGTCCGGCTCCGACAAGGTGCTGAAGGACATGCGCCGCTCCTACCGCAGCGCGAGGTTCCTGCGCATCATCGACACCGTCCGTGAGCACATCCCGGATGCCGCGATCACGACCGACATCATCGTCGGCTTCCCCGGTGAGACCGAGGCGGACTTCCAGGGCACCCTCGACGTCGTCCGGGCGGCGCGCTTCTCCAGCGCCTTCACCTTCCAGTACTCCATCCGCCCCGGCACCCCGGCCGCGACGATGGAGCACCAGGTGCCCAAGGAGGTCGTCCAGGAGCGCTTCGAGCGCCTCATCGCCCTCCAGGAAGAGGTCAGCTGGGCCGAGAACCGCAGCCTCGAGGGCCGTGGGGTCGAGGTGCTCGTCGCCCCCTCCGAAGGGCGCAAGGACGCCGAGACGCACCGGCTCTCGGGCCGCGCACGCGACAACAGGCTCGTGCACTTCGCCGTCCCGGACGGCGCGGAGGTGCCCCGGCCGGGTGACGCCGTTACCGTCGCCGTGACCTACGGCGCGCCCCACCACCTCGTTGCCGACTCCGGCGTGCAGGGTGGGGCGTATGCCGTCCGGCGCACTCGCGGAGGCGACGCGTGGGCGGTGCTCCAGGACGCCCCCCACGGCACGGGCAAGCCTGCCGTGAGCCTCGGCATGCCGTCGGTCGGGCGCCCGGCGGTCGCACCCGTCGCACCAGCCTGCGCGGCGCCCTGACCGCGATTCGGAGGCGCTCGCGGCCTCGTGCTTGACTTGGCGCATGACCGTGCGCCCCATCGTCATCACCGGTGAGCCCGTCCTGCACCGTGCGGCCGCCCTCGTGACCGACTTCGACGACGAGCTCCGCACCCTCGTCGAGGACATGTACGAGACGAACGTCGCGGCCAACGGCGTCGGCCTCGCAGCCCCGCAGATCGGCGTCGGCCTGCGAGTCTTCATCTGGAAGATGGCCAACGACGACGGGGTGCCCGAGCAGGGTCACCTCGTCAACCCGACGGTGACGACCTCGCGCATCCCGCAGGAGCGCCCGAACCCCGACGAGGAGACCGAGGGCTGCCTCTCCGTCCCCGGCGAGGCCTTCCCGCTCAAGCGGGCCGACCGGGCCCACGTGGTCGGCCTCGACGTCGACGGCAACCGCGTCGAGTTCGACGCGACCGGGTGGTTCGCACGGTGCATGCAGCACGAGTACGACCACCTCAACGGCACGCTCTACGTCGACCGCCTCGACGACCGGCAGTCGAAGAAGGCCCGCAAGGCCGTCAAGCGCAACGGCTGGGGCAAGCCCGGGCACTCGTGGATGCCCGGGGTCGACGAGGACCCGTTCGGTCATGACGACGACACCGTCGAGGTCGCGCACGCGGACGGCCACTCGGGAGAGCTCGCCGGGTGACCGCGCCCGAGCCGGGGCCGCCGGGTCCCGGCGCCCCGGGCGAGAGCGAAGCCGCCCCGACGATCGCCGTCGTCGGCGCCACCGCCACCGGCAAGTCCGCACTGGCGCTCGACCTCGCCGAGCGGCTCGGCGCCGAGATCGTCAACGCCGACGCGATGCAGCTCTATCGGGGGATGGACATCGGCACCGCCAAGCTGCCGCTCGCCGAGCGTCGTGGCATTCCCCACCACCAGCTCGACGTCCTCGAGGTGACGCAGGAGGCGACCGTCGCCGCCTACCAGCAGGCCGCCCGGTCCGACCTCGCCTCGATCGCTGCACGCGCCAACCGCGCCGTCCTCGTCGGAGGTTCCGGCCTCTACGTCCGCGCCGCGCTGGACCGGCTCGACATCCCGCCGACCGACCCCGAGGTCCGGGAGCGACTGGAGAGGGAGGCCGAGCGCGTCGGCGGTGCAGAGCTGCACCGCCGCCTCCGCGAGAGCGATCCGGAGGCAGCCGCGCAGATCCTGCCGGGCAACGTCCGCCGCGTCGTGCGCGCCCTCGAGGTCATCGAGATCACCGGACGACCCTTCAGCGCCTCGATGCCCAGACGCGAGTTCGTCTCTCCTGCAGTCATGCTCGGCCTACGGGTGGATCGGGCGGTGCTCGACGAGCGCATCGACCGGCGGGTCGCGATCATGTGGGAGACCGGGTTGCGCGAGGAGACCGAGGGCCTGCTCGCGCGCGGCCTGCGCGACGGCGTCACCGCCTCGCGTGCCATCGGCTACAGCCAGGCCATCGCCGTCATCGACGGTGACCTCGACGAGGCGCAGGCGAGGGCCGACACCGCGCAGGCGACCCGTCGCTACGCGCGACGACAGGAGTCGTGGTTCCGCCCTGACCCCCGCATCGTCTGGCTCGACGCGACCGACGGCGACGGGGCCAGGGTGCTGGGCGAAGCCCTCCGCGTGCTGCGCGTTTCGTGACCCGCTGGCACGCGCCCACCGGGTGCGCGTCGTCATTCGGGGCCACCGGGTCCCGTGCCCACCTCATGACTTGATAAAGTGTGCAACTGAAAAGGTTCACATCGAAGGGTCGTCCCATGAGTGTGCCGCTCTACCAGGCAAAGGCCGAGTTCTTCAAGACGCTCGGCCACCCGGCTCGCATCCGGATCCTCGAGCTGCTCTCGGAGCGGGACCACGCCGTGCACGAGCTGCTCGACCGCATCGACATCGAGCCGAGCAGCCTGTCGCAGCAGCTCGCCGTCCTGCGGCGCACGTCGCTCGTCACGTCGACGCGGGTCGGGGGTGAGGTGGTCTACTCGGTCAGCGTTCCTGAGGTTCGCGACCTCCTCCTCGCCGCCCGGCGCATCCTCTCCGGCATCATCGCTGCCCAGGGCGAGCTCGAGTCCGAGCTCAGCCCGACGGCCGGCTCATGACGCTCGAGCTCGACGCGCAGGGGGTCCGGGCCTGGACGCTGCGGCAGGCGCGGCGGCTGCAGGCTCTGGCTCCGCGCAGGTCCGACTGGGCCTCGGTGCGGCTCGGGCGGGACCTGCCTGCAGGCCTCATGGTCGGCCTCGTCGCGCTGCCCCTCGCCCTCGGCTTCGGAGTGAGCTCCGGGATGGGAGCCACGGCGGGGCTCGTCACGGCCGTCGTCGCGGGCGCCGTCGCGGCGGTCTTCGGGGGCAGCCGGGTGCAGGTGAGCGGGCCGACCGGTGCGATGACCGTCGTCCTCGTCCCCATCATCGCGACGTACGGTCCGCACGGCGTCCTCGTCGTCGGGCTCATGGCCGGTGTCGTGCTCATGGCGCTCGGCTACGTGGGTGCGGGCCGCTACATCCGCTACGTGCCCGTGCCCGTCGTCGAGGGCTTCACCCTCGGGATCGCCGCGATCATCCTGCTCCAGCAGGTGCCTGCGGCCCTGGGGGTGCACGCGGATGGGGAGAAGGTGCTCGGCCAGGCGCTGGGAGCAGTCGGTGACTGGGCGTCGCACCCGGCGTGGCCCTCGCTCGTCGTCGCGGCCGCCGTCGTGGCCGGGGTGCTCGGGCTGGCGCGCCTGCGCCCGGGTCTGCCGTGGGCGCTCGTCGTCGTCGTGCTCGCGAGCGTCGCCAACTCTGTCCTCGGCCTCGGGATCGCCACCATCGGTGCGGTACCCGCCGGCCTGCCGGCCCCCTCGCTGCCGTCGATGGCAGTGTCCGACCTCAGCTCGCTCCTGCTGCCCGCCGTCGCGGTCGCGGCCCTCGCTGCGCTCGAGAGCCTGCTCTCCGCCACCGTGTCCGATGCGATGAGCGTGGGGCAACGGCACGACTCCGACCGTGAGCTCGTCGGGCAGGGTCTCGCCAACCTCGCGGCGCCGCTCTTCGGCGGCATCCCCGCCACCGCGGCCATCGCGCGCACGGCGGTCAACGTGCGAGCAGGAGCGGCGTCGAGGCTCGCCGCGCTCACGCACGCGGCCGTCCTCCTCCTCATCGTGCTCGTGGCCTCCCGGTGGGTGGCGATGATCCCCACCGCCGCCCTGGCCGGAGTTCTCGTCGCGACCGCGGTGCAGATGGTCCGGGTCTCGAGCCTCGGCGCCCTGCTGCGCTCCTCGCGGGGGGATGCACTCGTCCTCATCGGGACGGCTGCGGCGACGGTCCTGCTCGACCTCGTCATGGCCGTGCTCATCGGACTGGTCATGGCCGGCTTCTTCGTCCTCAGACAGGCCGCAGCCTCTGCCCGGCTCGAGGAGGTGCCCCTCGACGAGAGCGACCACGGCGACGAGGAGCGCGCGCTGCTCGACGAGCACATCGTCGCCTACCGCATCGACGGGCCGATCTTCTTCGGCGCCGCGCACGACTTCCTCCTCGAGCTCACCGAGGTGAGTGACGTTCGCGTCGTCGTCCTGCGCATGTCGCGAGTGACCGTCGTCGACGCCACGGGTGCCACTGTCCTCGCCGACACGATCTCGCGGCTCGAGGCACGGGGCGTCTCGGTGCTGCTCTCGGGGGTGCGCCCCCAGCACGAGCGGATCCTCCGTGAGCTCGGGGTCTACGACGGTCTGGCGCACGAGAAGCACCTCTTCGCGACGACGCCCGCCGCGATCGAGCACGCGCGCGTGCACGCGGCGCGGGTCGCCCACGATCCGGCGACGACCCCGCCCGAGACCGACCGGGTGGACCCCGCGAGCCCGGCCGGACGGCATACCGGAGAATGGCCGGCATGACGCGCTTCACCAAGGGCCACGGCACCGAGAACGACTTCATCCTCGTCGCCGACCTCGAGGGCTCGCTCGAGCTCACTCCCGCCCAGGTGCAGCGCATGGCCGACCGGCACGCGGGCATCGGCGCCGACGGCGTCATCCGTGTCGTGCGCACCCGGTTCGCCACCGACGACACGGTGCGGGCGCTCGCGCCCGAGGCGGAGTGGTTCATGGACTACCGCAACGCCGACGGCTCCCTCGCCGAGATGTGCGGCAACGGCACGCGCGTCTTCGCGGCCTTCCTGCGCCGTGAGGGGCTCGTCTTCGGCAGCTCGTTCAGCATCGCGACGCGGGCCGGGGTCAAGACCGTTCGCGTCACCGAGGAGGGGTATGCCATCGACCTGGGTCCGTGGCGCCTCGTCGACGAGGAGGGGGCGCGCCGCGACGGCTTCGACGTCATGGTGAAGCCGCGTCACGGCAAGCCGGTGCCCGCGCTCTCGCTCGACCTCGGCAACCCGCACGCTGTCGTCATGCTCCCGGAGGGCATCGCCCTCGAGAACCTCGACCTCACCGAGGCGCCCGAGCTGCACCCCGAGCCGACCGGTGGGGCCAACGTCGAGTTCGTGCGGGCGGAGGGGCCCGGTCACATCGCGATGCGCGTGCACGAGCGCGGCGTCGGCGAGACTCGGTCGTGCGGCACGGGCGCCGCGGCGGCCGCCCTCGCGACGCGCTTCTGGTCGGGTGTCGAGGACCTCTCGCCGTGGATCGTCGACGTGCCCGGAGGCCGCCTGACGGTCACCCCGCTCGCCGGCCAGCGCGTCGAGCTCGCGGGCCCGGCCGAGCTCGTGGCCGACGGGGACTTCCCGCTCTGACCGCACCCCTGGAGGCGGTGGCACGTCGGCGTCAGGCTCGGCGGACCTCGAGGATGCGGAAGGCCTTGGCCGACGACAGGCGCGTGCACCGCAGGCCCCAGTCCTGCGCGTTGATCCACTTCTGGAGCGAGTCGGAGCCGAGGTGCCTCTGCACGACGAGGTGAGCGACGCCGTCGTCGGTCAGCCGGGGAAGCCAGCGCTCGAGCAGGGCGTGCAGGGCGGCCTTGCCCACGTGGATCGGGGGGTTGGACCAGATCGTCGCGAAGCGCACGTCGCCCGGCACCTCGTCCGGCTCGCAGAAGGTGATCGTCTCGAGGCCCAGTGAGGCCGCGTTGGTGCGGGCGAGGTCGAGGGCCCTGCGGTTGACGTCGACCCCCCAGACCCGCGCGGCGGGGGAGCGCAGCGCGAGGGTGAGGGCGATCGGCCCCCAGCCGCAGCCGAGATCGAGCAGGTCGCCGGTGGGACTCGGATCGGGAGCGCCGGCGAGCAGGACGGCCGTGCCCGGGTCGAGCCGCTCGGGGGAGTAGACGCCCTTGGCGGTGGTCAGCGTCACGGCCTGCCCGTCGAGCTGCACGGCGATGTGGCGCCGCTCCTCGAGTGATGCGGGCTCGGCAGTGAAGTAGTGGTCGGGCTGCTCGCTCATCGGCGCCCACGCTAGCGGGCCGGACCCATCCGGGTGGCGGGCCCGCACGGCGCAGGTGCCGACCCGGGCACAAACCGGTGGCTCGTGGCGTTGGACGAGTGGGACCATAGGGAGAACATGACGACCAACCACAGCAACCGCCCCACCAGCGACATCCGTGACACGACCCGCGAGCGTGACCTGCTCGCCACCCGCGCCGACGCCTTGGGCGAGGCCCCGCACGACGGCTACGACGACCTCGACGAGACGCTGCTGCCGCTCTATGACGGCGACCAGCTCGAGCGCGAGGAGCGCGCCGCGCTGCGCCGCGTCCAGGGCCTCTCGACCGAGCTCGAGGACGTCACCGAGGTCGAGTACCGCCAGCTGCGCCTCGAGCGCGTGGTGCTCGCCGGTGTGTGGACCGAGGGCAGCGCCGACGACGCCGAGAACTCCATCCGTGAGCTCGCGGCCCTCGCCGAGACGGCCGGCTCGACCGTGCTCGAGGGCGTCGTGCAGCGTCGCCAGAAGCCCGACCCGGCGACCTGGCTCGGCAAGGGCAAGGCGCTCGAGCTGCGCGACATCGTCGTCGAGGAGGGTGCTGACACCGTCATCTGCGACGGCGAGCTGGCACCGAGCCAGCGCCGCGCCCTCGAGGACGTCGTCAAGGTCAAGGTCATCGACCGCACCGCGCTGATCCTCGACATCTTCGCCCAGCACGCCAAGAGCCGCGAGGGCCGCGCCCAGGTCGAGCTGGCGCAGCTGCAGTACCTCCTCCCGCGCCTGCGTGGCTGGGGTGAGTCGATGTCCCGACAGGCCGGTGGCCGCGTCGCCGGCGGTGAGGGCATCGGCTCGCGTGGCCCCGGTGAGACGAAGATCGAGCTCGACCGTCGCCGCATCAACACGAAGATCGCCAAGCTGCGCCGCGACATCAAGGGCATGAAGACGAGCCGCGACACGCGCCGGCACTCGCGTCACGCGGGAGGTGTGCCCTCCGTCGCCATCGCCGGCTACACCAACGCCGGCAAGAGCTCGCTGCTCAACCGCCTCACCGGCGCCGGTGTGCTCGTCGAGAACCAGCTCTTCGCCACCCTCGACCCGACGGTGCGTCGCACCGAGACCGCCGACGGCCGCGTCTACACGCTGGCCGACACCGTCGGCTTCGTCCGGAGCCTGCCGCACCAGCTCGTCGAGGCGTTCCGCTCGACGCTCGAGGAGGTCGGTGACTCCGACCTTCTCCTGCACGTCGTCGACGGGTCGCACCCCGACCCCGAGGGCCAGATCTCCGCGGTGCGCGAGGTGCTCGCGGAGGTCGGCGGTGACCAGCTCAAGGAGATCATCGTCGTCAACAAGGCCGACATCGCCGACCCGGAGGTGCTCGCCCGGCTGCGCCGGCACGAGAAGCACTGCGTCACCGTGTCGGCTCGCACCGGCGCGGGGCTCGACGAGCTGCGCGAGCTCATCGCCCGCGAGCTGCCCAAGCCCGACATCGAGGTCGAGGTGCTCGTGCCCTACGACCGCGGCGACCTCATCTCCCGGATCCACGAGGAGGGCGAGATCCTCGAGAGCGAGCACGTGGCCGACGGGACCCGGCTGCGCGCGAAGGTGACGCCGATCATCGAGGCCGACCTCGCGGCATACGCCGTCGTCGCCAGCTGACCTCGGCGTCTCCCCGACCCGAAGGGCCCCCGCCGCGGGGCCCTTCGGCTTGTCGGGGTGGTGCTGTCGGTGGCGTCGGTGAGGATGGGCTCATGCACCTCGACGGACCCTGTGGCCGCCTCCCTCCCGGACGGCGGCCATCGTGAGCGACCCCGTCTGGTTGACGACGGAGCGGCTCGTCCTGCGTCGCCCGAGGGCCGACGACCTCGACGACTACGTCCGCCTGCACACCGACCCGCGCACCTATGCGCACGCACCGGCAAGCATGCCGACGCCGGAGGGCTGCCGCGCGCGACTGTCGGCTGACCTCTCCGACTGGGAGCGTGACGAGCTGGGGTATGCCGCCGTCGTCGACCGTGCCACCGGCGAGGTCATCGGGTGGGCGGGCCTGCGGCACAGGGACTCCGATGTCTCTGCCCTGAACCTCTACTACCGCCTCGCCTTCGACCGGCTGGGCCGTGGTCTCGGGCTCGAGATCGCGCGTGCGGTCGTGGCCTGGGGGGTCGAGCACCGTCCTGCCTCGCTCGTCACGGCGATGGTCGACGAGGTCAACACGGCGTCCAGGCGCACGGCCGAGCGCTCGGGCCTCTTCGCCTGTGGCACACGGGCTCCGCGCGACGACCCCGACGGCGAGCCGATGCTCTACCTCGAGGCGCCCCGCGTCGCAGCGGTGTCCGCAGCGGCGGCCGACGCGCTGCGCGACGACGTCATCGACCTCTGGGTCCGGGTGAACGACGCCGGCGGCTCGGTCGGGTTCCTGCCGGGGGCGCCGCGCGACGAGGTCGCGGCAGCGCTCGACCGTCACCTGGGCGACGTCCGCGCCGGCCGCAGCCTGCTCTGCGTCCTGCGCGAGCCGGCAGCTCCGGTGCACGCGCCGGCGGGCTCCCGCACCGATCCCGGGGGCCCCGTGCGCGGCATCGGCCTCTGGGAGCACGCGCTCGGCTTCCCCTACGAGCACGTCGCGGGTCTGAAGCGGCTCATGGTCGAGCCGGCGATCCAGGGCCGCAACCTCGGCCGGGTCCTGCTCGCGGGCATGGTCGGCATCGCGCGACTCGAGCTGCCCCACGTCGAGCTGCTGCGCCTCGACTACCGCGATGGCCTCGGCCTCGGGGAGTTCTACGGGCGGGCCGGCTGGAGCGAGGTCGGGCGCGTTCCGCGCGGCCTCAAGCTGACCGAGAGCGACTACCGCGACGACGTGGCGATGGCCCGCCGGGTCGACGGTGCACCGCTTCGCTGAGACGGGTCAGGACAGGCCGACGATCGAGCCGTCCTCGGTGAGGTCGATGCGCTCGGCGTTGGGCGACTTCGGGAGCCCGGGCATCGTGCGCATGTCTCCGCAGATCGCGTAGACGTAGCCGGCTCCGACCGCTGCGCGCACCTCACGGACCGGGAGCCGCCAGCCGGTCGGCGCACCCTTGAGCGAGGGGCTCGAGGAGATCGACAGGTGGGTCTTGGCGATGACGACGGGCAGGGTGCCGAAGCCGAGCCGCTCGTACTCTGCGAGGGCCTTGGCAGCGGACGGGCTCACGTCGATGCCGTCGGCGCCGTAGACCTCGCGGGCGACCGTCTCGATCTTCTCCGTGAGCGGCATCTCGAGCGGGTAGAGGAAGCGGAAGTCGTTGGGCTCCTCCGCCGCCTCGGTGACGACGCGTGCGAGCTCGAGCGCGCCGGCGCCTCCGTCGGCGACATGCGTCGTGACGGCGCACCGCACCCCGAGCTCGTCGCACAGCTGCTGGATGACCGCGTGCTCGGAGTCGAAGTCGGTCGGGAAGGCGTTGATCGCGACGACGGGCGCGATACCGAAGCGCTGGATGATCTCGATGTGCTTGCGCAGGTTGGGCAGCCCCGAGCGCACGTCGTCGGGACTCTCGGCGAGCAGACCCTCGGGCAGCGGCTTGCCGGGCTTGATCACCCAGCGTCCGGAGTGCGCCTTGAGGGCGCGCACCGTGGCGACGAGCACCGCGGCGTCGGGCACGAGCCCGCTGACCCGGCACTTGACGTTGAAGAAGCGCTCGGCGCCCATGTCGGCGCCGAAGCCGGCCTCGGTGATGACGTAGTCGCTGCCGCGCACGCCCACGAGGTCGGCGATCACCGAGGAGGTGCCGGTCGCGATGTTGCCGAAGGGCCCGCAGTGGATGATGGCCGGCCCCCCCTCGAGGGTCTGGAGGAGGTTGGGCTTGAGGGCGTCGCGCAGGATGACCGACATCGCGCCCGCGGCCTGCAGGTCGTCGGCCGTCACGCTCTTGCCCTCGACGGTGTAGGCGACGACGATCCGCCCCAGCCTCAGCCGCAGGTCCTCGAGCGAGGTGGCGAGCGTGAGCAGCACCATGACCTCACTGGCCGCCGTGATGTCGAAGCCGGTCTGGCGCACGAGACCGTCCTCGCGGGCACCGATGCCGACGATGACGGTGCGCAGCGCCCGGTCGTTGACGTCGAGGACGCGGCGCCAGGTGATGTTGCGGACGTCGATGCCGAGCTTGTTGCCGTGGTGCAGGTGGTTGTCGATCATCGCCGAGAGCAGGTTGTGCGCGGCCGTCACGGCGTGGAAGTCGCCGGTCAGGTGCAGGTTGAGGCGCTCCATCGGCACGACCTGGCTGTAGCCCCCGCCCGCCGCGCCGCCCTTGATGCCGAAGGTCGGGCCCATCGACGGCTGCCGGAGGGCGACGACCGCGCGCTTGTCGAGGCGCCCGAGCGCCTGCGCGAGACCCACCGACGTCGTCGTCTTGCCCTCCCCGAGAGGCGTCGGAGTGATCGCCGTGACGACGACGTACTTCGCCCGGTGGCCCGCGTCCGGCTCGTCGAGGACCGCGAGGTCGATCTTCGCGACGTCACGCCCCCAGGGCTCGAGCTGGTCCTCGGTCAGTCCGAGGTCGGACCCGACGTCGACGAGCGGACGCAGGGTCGCCGCGTGCGCGATCTCGAGGTCGGTGGGCAGCGATGCACTCATGGGTCGATACAACTCCCGGATCTGCGCTCACACAACAGAATCGCCGCAATGACGAGTGTGATGTCGAGCCCAGTCGGGACGATCGACGGCGCGCTCCGCCGGTCCCGAGGCGGCAGGCACCGGCGCCCGGCCCGTGCGCGGGTCCACAGGGTGGGGGTCCACGGGGGCGGAGCGAAGGCGCGTCGGCATACCCTGATCCAATGCCCCAGCGACCCGTGCTCGACGACCTCCTCCACGCCGCGGTGTCGGGGGTCGGGGGCGCCGAGCGGCCCGGCCAGGTCGAGATGGCGCGGGCCGTCGCCCGCTCGATCGACGCGCGCGAGCACCTGCTCGTGCAGGCGGGCACGGGCACCGGCAAGTCGCTCGCCTACCTCGTGCCGGCCGTGGCTCACGCGTTCGAGGCGGGCAAGCCCGCTGTCGTCGCGACCGCCACGCTCGCGCTGCAGGCCCAGATCGTCGACCGCGACATGCCCCGCGTCGCCGACGCCCTCGCACCCGTGCTCGGACGTCGCCCGACCTACGCGCTCGTCAAGGGTCGGCGCAACTACGTGTGCCTCAACAAGCTCGAGGGCGGCTTCCCCGACGACGAGGAGGGGCTCTTCGGCGTCGGTCAGGTCGACGCCGCGGTGGGACGGCTCGGCCAGGAGGTCGTCCGACTGCGCGAGTGGGCCTCGAGCACGGACTCCGGTGACCGTGACGAGCTCGTCCCCGGCGTCTCGGAGCGAGCCTGGCGGCAGGTGTCGGTATCGGCGCACGAGTGCATGGGCGGCAAGTGCCCGCTCGTCGCCGAGTGCTTCGTCGAGCGGGCGCGCGAGGCCGCCAAGGACGTCGACGTCATCGTCACCAACCACTCCTTCATGGCCATCGACTCCTTCGAGGGCCGCCAGATGCTGCCCGAGCACGACGTGCTCGTCGTCGACGAGGCCCACGAGCTCGTCGACCGCGTGACCGCGACCATCACCGACGAGCTCACCGGCGCCATGGTCATGACGGCCGCCCGCAAGGCGGGTCGCATGTCCGAGAACGGCCCGGCGCTCGAGGAGGCGGGAGAGCTGCTCGCGGCAGCCCTCGAGCCGCTCGAGGAGGGCCGGATGCTCGGCGTGCCCGACTCGGTGGGACTCGCACTCGCTCGCGTGCGCGACACGGCGCGCACGGTGCAGAGCGACCTCAAGCCGCCGCCCGGGCAGGAGGCCGACGGGGCGCGCCAGGTCGCCCGCGCCGCCGTCGACGAGGTGCAGGAGAACGCCGAGCGCATCCTCGAGGAGCGCGAGCTCGACGTCGTCTGGCTGAATCGCGACCAGCGCCGCGGCCCGGTCCTGCGCGTCGCCCCGATGAGTGTCGCGATGCTCGTGCGCGACAAGGTCTTCGAGGGCCGCACGGTCGTGCTGACGTCGGCGACCCTCGAGCTCGGCGGCACCTTCGATGCCGTCGCCGGCACCATCGGCCTGCGGGGCGAGGGCGCTCCGGCGTGGCAGGGGCTCGACGTCGGCAGCCCGTTCGACTACCCGAAGCAGGCCATCGCCTACGTCGCCGCCCACCTGCCGCCTCCGGGTCGCGACGGCGCCGGCGACGACACGCTCGACGAGATCGAGGCGCTGGTCCGGGCCGCCGGCGGACGCACCCTGGGGCTCTTCTCCTCGATGCGTGCGGCGCAGACGGCCGCCGAGGTCATGAGGGCCCGGTTCGGCGACGACATCCCGGTCCTCTGCCAGGGCGAGGACCAGATCACGACCCTCGTGCGCCAGTTCGCCCGTGACCCGCGCACGTGCCTCTTCGGCACGCTGACCCTGTGGCAGGGCGTCGACGTGCCGGGGTCCTCGTGCCAGCTCGTCATCATCGACCGCATCCCGTTCCCGCGCCCCGATGACCCGCTGGCGTCCGCCCGCTCGCAGGCGATCGCCCGCATGGGCGGCAACGGCTTCATGGCCGTGTCGGCGACCCACGCGGCGCTGCGCCTCGCTCAAGGGGCGGGTCGACTCGTGCGGCGGGCCGACGACCGCGGGGTCGTCGCCTTCCTCGACTCCCGGATGATGACGGCCCGGTATGCCGGCTTCCTCCAGCGCTCGCTGCCGCCCTTCTATCCCACGACCGACACGGCGATGGTGCTCGCCGCCCTCGCTCGCCTCGACGCCACCGCACCACCGCCGGTGGCCGTCGAGGAGCCCGCACTGCGGTCACTGACCGGAGCGCGCGCCGACGCCGACGGCACCGAGCACCCGCGGCCCGTCGCGGGCCCGCCGCCCGTCGCCGAGTCGTCTCGCAGCGCCGTCACGTCCGGGCACGCGTGGACCGACGAGCAGGACGAGGAGCTGCGCGATGCGGCCGAGTCCGGCATGCAGCTGGAGGAGCTCGTCGACCACTTCGAGCTGAGCGAGGAGACCATCGCAGCCCGCCTCGAGCAGCTCGACCTCAACCTCGCCTCCGGGGCCCTCTTCGACTGAGCACGCCAGGGACACACCGCGGGTGGCGGCAGTGGTCGGGGTGTCGGGGGCGCGTGGCAGGGTGTTGCCATGACCGACCCGGCCGCATCCTCGCTCGTGCTCGTCACCGGACCCGAGGAGTTCCTCGTCGAGCGCGCCGTCTCCGGGGTCGTCGCGAGCGCCCGCGCGGCCGAGCCCGACCTCGAGGTCATCCGTCTCGAGCCGAGCACCTACGAGGCAGGCGCCCTGCAGATGCACGCGAGCCCGTCGCTCTTCGGTGGCGTCAAGGCGATCGTCGTCACCGGCGTGCACGAGGCGCCCGAGGAGATGCAGGCCGACCTGCTGACGCTCGTCGCGACCCCCGACCCCGACCTGCTGCTCGTCGTCGCGCACGGCGGCGGCATGCGCGGCAAGAAGGTCCTCGACACGATGAAGAAGTCGGGTGCACGCGTCATCGACTGCCCGGCGGTCAAGACCGACCGCGACAAGACCGACTTCGTCATGAAGGAGTTCGCGGCCGCCCACCGCAAGATCACGAGCGAGGGCGTGCGCGCCCTCGTCGAGGCGGTCGGCAAGGACCTCCGCGAGCTCGCGAGCGCCTGCTCGCAGCTCGTCTCCGACACCGAGGGCACCGTCGACGACGCCGTCGTCGACACCTACCACGGCGGCAAGGTCGAGGCGACCGGCTTCCGGGTCGCCGACGCGACCGTCGCCGGCCAGGCCGGCGAGGCGTTGCGGCTGCTCCGGCACGCGATCGCCTCTGGGGTCGACCCCGTGCCGATCGTCGCGGTCATCGCCTCGCAGCTGCGCCAGCTCGTCAAGGTCGGCTCAGCCGGGCGGGGCAGCTCGGCCCAGCTCGCCAAGAGCCTCGGGATGGCCCCGTGGCAGGTCGACAAGGCGCGCCGGGCCGTCGGGCACTGGAGCGCCGACGGTCTCGCCGTCGCCGTGCAGGCCATCGCCGCGGCCGACCACGAGGTCAAGGGCGGGGGCCGAGACCCGGTCTATGCCGTCGAGCGCGCCATCCTCACCATCGCGCGAGCCCGCGCGGCGAGCTGACCGGGCGCGGCGGCATACGCCCGCGGGTGCCTTGACCCGGTGGCGGCGCCGGTTTGGAGGGGAGCGGAGCCACTGGTAACTTTGACCCTTGCGTGCGCGCTCTTGGTCGTGCGCGTATGCAGGCTCTACCCAGAGCGGCTCACGCAGGGTGCCCCACGCCCGGTCCCGAGCTGCTTTGCCGCCCTCTAACGGCAACCATCCGACCGAACGAAAGAAACTCTCAACGTGGCAAACATCAAGTCGCAGCTCAAGCGCATCAAGACGAACGAGAAGCGCACCGAGCGCAACAAGGCCGTCAAGAGCGAGCTCCGCACGTGGATCCGCAAGTTCCGTGAGGCCGCTGCCTCCGGTGACAAGGACGCCGCCTCCGACGCCCTGAAGGTCGCTTCGACGAAGCTCGACAAGGCTGTCTCGAAGGGCGTCATCCACGCCAACCAGGCCGCCAACAAGAAGTCGGCCATGGCGAAGAAGGCCGCGGCGCTCTGACGCGTCACGCACCAGCCCTGTTCGGGCCCGTCACCCTCGGGTGGCGGGCCCGAACTGCGTCCGGCGAGCGTGAGGCGCGCGGAGGTGTTCAGCGCCGCTGGGCGCGGGCCGCCGCGATGACGCGCTCGTAGCGGTCACGGGGGAGCACCGCACCCTCGCGGCGCACCCCCTGCGGGTCGACCCGAACGAGCCGGTTGACCCGCACCTCGCTCGGCCGGCCACGCCGGTCCCAGTCGCCCGTGCCGATGTCGACCCACTCCCGCCCCGAGCGGCGCTCCTGCTGCTCGTCGACGTCGTGGTCCCTGCTCGTCAGCGGCAGCGCGACGAGCCACTCGGCCTCGCGCCCGATGATGAGCACGGGCCGGTCCTTGCCCTGGGTGTGGTCCTCCTCGTAGGGCACCCACGTCCACACGATCTCGCCCGGGTCGGGGTTGCCGTCCGGCGCGGGGGAGTACGTCATGTCGGGCAGCGTCGTGGCATCCCCGGGGTATGCCGTCCGGTCGCCTCCGTCGGTCCGGGTGCCCTGGGTGCCCTGGGGGCCCTGGGCTCCTTGGGCTCCTTGGGCGCCCGGCGGGCTCGTTGGCCGCGAGCCCGGCCGCGAGCCCGGCCTCGATCCCGGCTTCGGGCCGCGAGCGGGCGGGGTGCGGGGGCCGCGCAGGGCGTTGCGCAGGCCCTGGAGGAGGCGGTCGAGGGCAGACATGGGAATCACCGTAACCGCGCCACCGTTACCGTTTGGGTCTGAGCCCGGGTCGACGGCGATCCATCCTGTCCGCTCCCAGTGCCCCCGGCACTGCCACGCACAGCCCCGAACCCGGAGAACCCACCGTGAGCCCCGCCGCACGACGCACGACCTTCGCCATCCTCGCCCTCGCGCTGGGCGGCTTCGCCATCGGCACGACGGAGTTCGTCACGATGGGACTGCTGCCGCAGATCGCCGAGGGCACCGGGGTCGACATCGCGACGGCCGGTCACTACGTCTCGGCCTACGCCCTCGGAGTCGTCATCGGCGCCCCGCTCATCGCCGTCATGGCGGCGAAGATGCCGCGCAAGGGACTGCTCATGGGGCTCATGGGCTTCTTCGCCGTGGCGCACATCGCGATCGCGTTTGCCGACACCTACCCGACCGTCATGGCTGCGCGCTTCCTCGCCGGAATCCCGCACGGCGCCTTCTTCGGCATCGGGTCGGTCGTCGCGGCCTCGCTCGTGTCACACCAGCGGCGCACGGCTGCGGTGGCGACGCTGCTCGGTGGCCTCGGGGTCGCCAACGTCATCGGCGTGCCCCTTGCGACCCTTCTCGGCCAGCGCTACTCGTGGCACCTGCCCTACCTCGTCGTCGGCCTCGTCGCGGTCGTGACGGTCGCCGCGATCGGCGTCTTCCTGCCCCACCAGAGCCCGAGCGGCGAGGAGTCGATGCGCTCGGAGATGCGCTCCCTCCGTCGCCTGCAGGTGTGGCTCGCCCTGCTCATCGGCGTCGTCGGCTTCGGCGGCATGTTCGCGATGTACTCCTACATCACGCCGACGATGACCGAGCTCGCCGGGCTCGACGAGAGCTACATCCCGTGGGTCCTCGCGGCATACGGCATCGGCATGGTCACCGGAATGGTCCTCAGCGGGCGCGTCGCCAACCGGGTCGGGGTGCTCAAGGGCATCATCATCGCGCTGTCGCTCGTGGGGGCCCTGCTCGCGGTCTTCGGCTGGGCCGCGCAGGTGCTGTGGCTGGCAGTCGTCATGGTCTTCGTGCTCGGGGTGCTGCCATCGATCGTCGTGCCGCTGCTCCAGACGCGCCTCATGGACGTCGCCCACGAGGGGCAGTCGCTCGCGGCTGCGCTCAACCACTCGACGCTCAACATGGCCAACGCCCTCGGGGCCTGGCTCGGCTCGCTCGTGCTCGCCGCCGGCTGGGGCTACGGCGCGCCCAGCCTCGTGGGCGCCGGCCTCGCGGTCCTCGGTGTCGGGGTGGCCGTGCTCTCAGCGGCGCTCGAGCGCCGCGCTCACGTCGCGCGTCCCGCCGCGCGGCAGGTCGAGACCGCGAACGTCTGATCGTCCGGACCCGGCGGCGTGGTCCCCGGTAGTCCTCGGTGGCCCCCGGCCCTCAGTGCCCCCGGGCCTCACGGCCCCCGGTGGACGGGATTTGGCGTGGCGGCAGCTCGCAAATAAGGTGAGGCTTGCCTAACTCACCGAGGTGGTGAGGCCAGCGAGTCCGGAGCAACTCACACCTGTCACCCGACTCGGCGGCCGATCCGCCCTGCCCTCGACCCCTGACACCGGGAGCCAGCTCGTGAACCTCCGTCGCCGACGCACCCCCCTGCTCGTCACCGCCCTCGCGGCCAGCGCCGTCCTCGCCCTCGCGGCCTGTGGCGGCTCCGCGAACCAACCCGCCTCCGGCGCGACCGGTGCCGCCGGGTCCTCGACGGGGGCAGCGGCCTCCGACGGTGACCTCGTCATCTACAGCGGCCGCAACGAGAAGCTCGTCTCGCCCCTGCTCGACCAGCTGGCGGCCGCGACCGGCGTCACGGTGAGCGTGCGCTACGCCGGCTCCAGCGAGCTCGCCGCGCAGCTGCTGGAGGAGGGCGACGCCACCAAGGCCGACCTCTTCTTCAGCCAGGATGCCGGCGCCCTCGGGGCCCTCGGCGCGGCCGGGCGGCTCGAGACCCTCGACCCGGCGGTCACCGACACGGTCGTCGACGGCTACGCCGACCCCGCCGACCTCTGGGTCGGCACCTCGGCGCGGGCCCGGGTCGTCGCCTACCACCCGGAGCAGGCTCCGGAGGCGGCGCAGATGACGACCATCGACGCGGTGCTCGACCCGAGGTACAAGGGCAAGGTGGGCTTCGCGCCGTCGAACGCCTCCTTCCATGCCTTCGTCACGGCGCTGCGCGTCACCAAGGGCGAGGATGGTGCCCGGGCGTGGCTCGAGCGCTTCCGCGCCAACGAGCCCAAGGCCTACGACAGCAACGTCGCCGTGCTCGACGGCGTCGACAAGGGCGAGGTCTCGCTCGGGCTCATCAACCACTACTACTGGTTCGAGAAGGCCGCCGAGAAGGGCGAGTCCGCCGTCACGGCGAAGATCCGCTTCCTCGGCTCGGACGACCCGGGCGCCCTCATCAACGTCGCCGGAGTCGGCGTGCTCAAGGGCACGGACCAGAAGGAGGCCGCGACCAAGGCGGTGTCCTACCTCCTTGGCCCGGAGGCGCAGAAGTACTTCGCCGAGACGACGTTCGAGTACCCCGTCGTCGACGGCACCCCCGCGCCCGCCGGTCTGCCCGCGCTCAAGGACCTGCGCAGCTCGAGTGTCGACCTCAACAAGCTCGACTCGCTCGACCGCACGCTCGCCCTCCTCGGCGAGGTGGGACTCACCTGAGCACGCGCGACGCCGGGCGGGCCCCACTCTGGCTCGTCGTCCCGTCGGTGGCAGGAGCGCTCCTCGCGCTCCTGCCGCTCGGCTACCTCGTCGTGCGCACCGTCGAGGCCGGCGACCGGGTGGGGGCGATCCTCGCCCGCCCGGGCACCCTCGAGCTCGTCGGCCGAAGTCTCGCCCTCGTCGGCACGGTGACGACGCTCTGCCTCGTCCTCGGCGTGGGGCTCGCAGCCCTTGTCACGCGCACGACCCTGCCCGGCCGGCGGCTCTTCGCCGTGCTGCTCGCTCTGCCGCTCGCCGTTCCGAGCTACGTCGCAGCCTTCGCCTGGGTCGCGGCGGCCCCGTGGGCGCGCGGCTTCGTCGGCGCGACCCTCGTGCTCACCGCGTGTACCTACCCCTACGTCTTCCTGCCCGTGGTCGCCGCGATGCGGGGCGTCGACCCGGCACAGGAGGAGGTGGCCCGCAGCCTCGGCCGCGGCCCGGGGCGCACGTTCCTCACGGTCACCGTGCGCCAGGTCTGGCCCGCTGCGGCATCGGGCGGTCTGCTCGTCGCGCTCTATGTGCTGAGCGACTTCGGGGCCGTCTCCCTGCTGCAGTTCGACGCCTTCACCCGCGTCATCCACACCTCCTACCGCGCAAGCTTCGACCGCACGCCTGCCGCCGTCCTCTCGCTGCTGCTCGTCGTCCTCACCGTGCTCATCGCGCTGGGGGAGCGTCGCAGCCGCGGCGGCCTCGAGCAGACCCGGGTGGGATCGGGCCTCTCGCGCCGCTCCGAGCCGCTGCAGCTGGGGCGGCTCGCCGCGAGCGGGGCGACCGCGGCCGTCGTCGCGGTCGTCGGGGTCGCTCTGGCCTTCCCGCTCGCCTCCCTCGTCTACTGGTTCGTCACGGGGCTCTCCGCCGGCGTCGACGTGGACCGGCTCGTGACGAGCACCGGCACGACCCTGCTGCTGGCGCTGCTCGGCGCCCTCGTCACGATGGCCATCGCCGTGCCGATCGGAGTGCTCGCGGCCCGGCACCGCTCGCGCGCGACCTCTGCCATCGAGCTCGGCGCCTGGGCGGGTCACGCCCTGCCGGGCATCGTCGTCGCCCTCGCTCTCGTCTTCTTCGGGGTCCGCGTCGCCCAGCCGATCTACCAGCGCACCCCGCTGCTCCTCATCGCGTATGCCGTCCTCTTCCTCCCCGCGGGCGTCGGTGCCGTGCGTGCGTCCGTCGCGATGAGCTCGCCCCGGGTCGAGGAGGTCGCCCGCTCGCTCGGCAGCCGCCCGCTCGACGTGCTGCGGCGGGTCACCCTGCCGCTCGCCGGGCCGGGGGTCGCGGCAGGCACGGCGCTCGTCCTGCTGACGATCATGAAGGAGCTACCGGCCACCCTGCTGCTGCGCCCGACCGGCTCCAACACCCTGGCCACGAGCCTCTGGACCGAGACGGGGGTCGCCGCGTATGCCGCCGCGGCTCCCTACGCTCTCGCGCTCGTCGCGCTCGCTGTGGCGCCGACGCTGTGGCTCATGCACGCCCAGGGCCGCCTCGGCGAGTCGATCGAGCCCGCTGAGTCCGCTGAGTCCGCGGGACTCGAGGGGCCGGCTGAGTCCGCTGGTCTGCTCGCGCCCGTCAGGCCACCACGATCCCACACTGCCACTCCGTCTCTCGCGAACGTCGTTGAACCCCAGAGTGATCCGCAACGAAGGAGTGTCCTGTGAGCACCGTGACGCTGGAGGGCGTGACCAAGGCGTTCGGTGCGACGACGGCGCTCGACGCCGTCGACCTCACGGTGGCCGGTGGCCACCTCACGGCCGTGCTCGGACCCTCCGGCTGCGGCAAGACGACGCTCCTTCGGGTCGTTGCCGGCTTCGTGCGACCCGACGCCGGCACCATCGCCGTGGGCGGCACGACCGTGGAGGCGCCGGGCACCCATGTCGCGCCGGAGCGGCGCGGAGTCGCGATCGTGCCGCAGGAGGGGGCCCTCTTCCCGCATCTCGACGTCGCCGCCAACGTCGCGTTCGGCCTTCCTGGCCGCCGGCGCGACCGAGCGACTGCCGAGCGGGTCGAGGAGATGCTCGCGCTCGTCGGCCTCGAGGGCCATGGCGACCGCCGTCCCGACGAGCTCTCCGGTGGCCAGCAGCAGCGGGTCGCGCTCGCCCGGGCGCTGGCTCCGAGCCCGGGCGTCGTCGTGCTCGACGAACCGTTCTCGGCCCTCGACGCGGGCCTGCGCACCCAGGTGCGCACGGAGGTCCGCGGCGTGCTCCGTGCCATCGGGGCGACCGCGGTCATCGTCACCCACGACCAGGAGGAGGCGCTGTCGATGGCCGATTCCGTCGCCGTCATGGACCGGGGGCGCGTCCTCATGCACGGCACCCCCGCCGAGGTCTACCAGCGGCCCGCCGACCTCGTCGTCGCGCGCTTCGTGGGCGACCTCGTCGAGCTGCCGGGCACGAAGGCGGGCGCGACCGTCGAGACGGCGCTCGGCCTCCTGCCGCTGCACGGCGCTGCCGACGTGCCCGACGGCCCCGTGCTCGCGGCCTTGCGGCCGGAGCAGATCCGGGTCGACGGCCGCCTCGAGCGCCACGGTCACCGGGCTCACGTCGACGACGTCGTCTTCCAGGGTCACGACTCGATCGTGCGGCTCACCCTCACCGAGACCCGGCCCGCCCTGCGCCTCGCCGCCCGCTCGCAGGCTCCGCTGCGGCCGGGTGACGACGTGGCGGTGCGCGTCATCGGCCCCGCCCTCGCCTACCCCCGCTGACCGCGCGCTCCGTGGTCGGAGCGACCGCTCGCGCTCAGGGGCGCCAGCGCTCGGGTTCGGACTCCCGCTCCGGCTGGGGTGCCGTCGGGTCGTAGGGCGGCGTCACCGGGGGAGCGTCGAAGGGGCGGTATGCCGCGGGCTCGGCGGCCGCCGTCGCCACCGGCAGCGGTGTGGTGGGGGCCGCGGGGGTGCGTTGCGGCCACGCGGGTTGGGTCGTCGGCAGGTCGGCCCGGACCGCTCGGTCGTCGCCGCCCGCGCCGATGCCCGCGCCGATGCCCGTCGGGGCCGTGGGCTGGAAGCCGACCATCGTCGGCAGCGCATAGGTGCCGGGGGAGGGAGCCTCACCCCAGAGCCACGGCTCGCGGGGTCGCCAGAGCAGGCGGCCGGGGCGGCGCCGGTCGCGCAGCGCGTGCATGCGCCAGAGCAGCACGGGGTGCGAGGACGACGCGTTGACGACCCAGACGAAGAACCCGGGCTCGGTGACGGCCCGGTCGGCCATGGCGTCGACGTCGACGGACCGGTTGAGGTACTTGCCGCCGGCGAGGGTGGCCATCGCCAGTCTGGCACCCTGCGGGGCGAGCGCGTGACCGTAGTTGTCGGCGGTGTACTCCTGCGCCCGGCTCAGCGTGGACCCGACGACGGGGATCCACTGCGAGGCGAACGTGCCGAGGATGCGCCAGTAGCTGACGTGGCCGGCCGCGATGTGGCCGACCTCGTGGGCGATGACGAAGCGCAGCGCCTCGGGCTCTCGCGCCGCGCCACCGACCTCGAGCAGGTCGCTGTTGATGAAGACGAAGCGGCGGAAGCCGTGACCCGACGCCGCAGCGTTGATGACCCCGTTGCCCAGCACGACGTAGGCGTCGGGGACGAACGAGAGTCCTGAGCGCGCTGCCGCGTCGACGAGCATCGCGTAGGCCTCGGGGAACTGCTCGGGGGTCAGCTTGATGCCGCTCAGCCGCTGCTGGGCCCAGAGCTGGCCACGGGCGAACCACACGAGCAGCGGCGCGAAGATCAGGGCGAGCGCGTAGACGTCGGGCGCGCGTCCCTCGTCGTTCGCGGCGATGATCTCGTCGACGGCGAGCACGAGCAGGAGCACCGAGGCGATGATGGCGAGGACGAGCACGAGGATCTCTCGCGGGTGGCGCACGTAGCGGCGCAGGGGCAGGTGTGACCCCGGAGCCACCGGCAGCCTCAGCATGGGTTGGGCGCGCATGGGCGCCATTGTGCGGCACGGCACCGACCCCGGCCACGTCGGCGGTGCAGTCCTGGCGCAGCGGTGAGACGGAGGGTGGCGCGGTGGGTGGCGCGGTGGTGATGCGGTGGTGACGCGGTGGGTGACGCGGAGTTGAGGCTGAGACGCTCGCGGGGTGCACGGCATACGGCGAAAGCGTGGGAGACTGTGCCGGTGGCAGCGGGCGTCGGCCCACCCGACCCGCGCCATGCCGACCCCCACTCCCCACCCTGCGAGGTTCGTCCCACCGTGTCGCCCATGGCCCGTACTGCGCTGGCGCCCCACGCAACGCCGCCGGACCTCATCCGCAACTTCTGCATCATCGCCCACATCGACCACGGCAAGTCGACCCTGGCCGACCGCATGCTGCAGAAGACGGGCGTCGTCGACGCTCGGGCGATGCGCGCGCAGTACCTCGACCGGATGGACATCGAGCGGGAGCGCGGCATCACGATCAAGAGCCAGGCGGTGCGCATGCCGTGGGCCGTCGAGGACGCCGCCGGCGCCCTGACGACCTATGCGCTCAACATGATCGACACGCCCGGCCACGTCGACTTCACCTACGAGGTGTCCCGGTCGCTCGCCGCGTGCGAGGGCGCGGTGCTTCTCGTCGACGCCGCACAGGGCATCGAGGCGCAGACCCTGGCCAACCTCTACCTCGCCATGGAGAACGACCTCACCATCATCCCGGTCCTCAACAAGATCGACCTGCCGGCGGCGCAGCCCGAGAAGTACGCCGAGGAGCTCGCCAAGCTCATCGGCGGCGAGCCCGAGGACTGCCTCCGCGTGTCGGGCAAGACCGGCGAGGGCGTCGAGCCGCTCCTAGACACGATCGTCGCGCAGATCCCCGCCCCGACCGGTGACGCGAACGCTCCCGCCCGGGCCATGATCTTCGACTCGGTCTACGACACCTACCGCGGCGTCGTCACCTACGTGCGGGTCGTGGACGGCAACCTCAACCCGCGCGAGAAGATCGTCATGATGTCGACGCGGGCGACGCACGAGCTGCTCGAGATCGGCGTCATCAGCCCCGAGCCCATGCCGAGCAAGGGGCTCGGCGTCGGTGAGGTCGGCTACCTCATCACCGGGGTCAAGG
Source organism: Humibacillus xanthopallidus (assembly GCF_006716675.1). GTDB lineage: Bacteria > Actinomycetota > Actinomycetes > Actinomycetales > Dermatophilaceae > Humibacillus > Humibacillus xanthopallidus_B. The sequence goes on from NZ_VFPM01000002.1 coordinate 1,306,515, forward strand.
ACGTGCGCCAGTCGCGCGTCGGCGACACGGTCACGAACGCGAGCAAGCCCGCCAGCAAGGACCTCGGCGGCTACCGCGACCCGAAGCCGATGGTCTTCTCGGGGCTCTACCCCATCGACGGCTCCGACTACCCCGACCTGCGCGAGGCCCTCGACAAGCTCAAGCTCAACGACGCCGCGCTCGTCTACGAGCCCGAGACCTCAGCCGCCCTCGGCTTCGGCTTCCGCTGCGGCTTCCTCGGGCTGCTGCACCTCGAGATCGTCCGTGAGCGCCTCGAGCGCGAGTTCGGCCTCGACCTCATCTCGACGCAGCCCAACGTCGTCTACGACGTCACGATGGACGACGGCAAGCAGGTCCACGTCACCAACCCGAGCGAGTATCCCGACGGCAAGATCCGCGAGGTGAGCGAGCCGATCGTGCGCGCCACCATCCTCGCGCCGAGCGAGTTCGTCGGCGCGATCATGGAACTCTGCCAGCAGAAGCGCGGGGCGCTGCGCGGCATGGACTACCTCTCCGAGGACCGTGTCGAGATGCGCTACACGCTGCCGCTCGCCGAGATCGTCTTCGACTTCTTCGACCAGCTGAAGTCGCGCACGCGCGGCTACGCCTCCCTCGACTACGAGCCCGACGGCGACCAGGTGGCCGACCTCGTCAAGGTCGAGATCCTCCTGCAGGGCGAGACCGTCGACGCGTTCTCCGCGATCGTCCACAAGGACAAGGCCTACGCCTACGGCGTCATGATGGCCGGCAAGCTCAAGGACCTCATCCCGCGCCAGCAGTTCGAGGTGCCGATCCAGGCCGCGATCGGCTCGCGGATCATCGCCCGCGAGAACATCCGCGCCATCCGCAAGGACGTCCTCGCCAAGTGCTACGGCGGAGACATCAGCCGCAAGCGCAAGCTCCTCGAGAAGCAGAAGGAGGGCAAGAAGCGGATGAAGATGGTCGGCCGCGTCGAGGTCCCCCAGGAGGCCTTCGTGGCCGCGCTCTCGAGCGACGGAGACAAGGGCAAGAAGGGCTCCTAGGCCGCTCGGGGGCACGGGGACGGTGTTGGCATCCGTGATGGGTGCGGACATACCCGCGTCACCGTGTTGGACCTCGAGCTCGGCGGACTGGGCAAGGCTTTCCTCGCCGCCGCGCTCGACCTCACCGGGTGACGACACCGGGGTGACGACACCGCGTGACGACATGGGGGTGACGACACCGGGGTGACGACACCGGGGTGACGACACCGGGGTGTGCCACAGCGCCTGATGAGGCGTGGCCGCCCCCTGTGAACAGCATTCATCTCGGTGCGGGCATGCCTCAGTCCCCGCTGGTCTCGGCGGGGATTGGGGCGGGTGGCTCAGGTGTGCCAGGTGACGCCGTGGGCGGTGACTGTCGCGGTGAGGTTGCGGCGGTGGACCTCGGTGTGGTGTCTCGGGCACAGCAGGGCCGCGTTGAGCAGGTCGGTCGGGCCGCCGAGGGCCCAGTGGGTGACGTGGTGGGCGTCGCACCAGCTCGGGGCATGGTGCAGCCCTGCCAGCTGCAGCCCTTGTCGCGCACGCCGAGGGCGAGGCGTTGGGAGCGGGTGAAGAGGCGTCTGCGCTGGCCGACGTCGAGGGGTTTGCTGTCGCCGCCGAGGACCATGGGGATGATCTGGGCGTCGCAGGCCATGCGCCGGACCACGCCCGGTGACAGGACGTCGCCGCTGAGGGTGATGCCCGTCCCGGTGCCGGTGCCGGTGGCTGTGCCGGTGCGGGTGCTGGTGGGGGGCTTGCGGCGGAACGCGTCGGGGATGTCGTCGCCGATGTGGTCGCCGAGGTCGTCGCTGAGGTCGGTGAGGAGGGTGTCGAGGTCGATGAGGACGACGACTTTCGCCTTGTCGGTGGTCGGCACCCGGTCGGCGGAGGCGACGCCACGTTGGAGCATGGCCAGCAGGGCGTCCATCCGGCGGCGCGCGGGGGTGCGGTCGTCGGCCGTGATGGTGTGGCCGTGTTCGTCTCTTTCGGGGCGAGGGAGTGAGAGGGGGTCGATGGCGGACTTGAGGATGGCGGCGCCTTCGGGGTCGAGGGTGCCGCGCAGGCCGACCATGCCGGTGGCGTTGGGTGGGGTGAACCACAGCCCCCGCGCGGTGCGCCGGCGGTGGTCGAGGTCGTCCTGGTCGCGGGGCGGTGTGATCTGTTCGGTGTGGTGGCGCACGAGCCGGGCCAGCTCCTCGGGGCGGAGCTGGCGGGCTTGGTCGGTGAGGTCGGCGAGGGCGGTGGTGAGGTCGCCATCGTCGGCGACCGGGGCGGTGCGGGTGTGGAAGTCGAGGATCTGGGCGGCGTTGCCGACGGTGACCTGCCCGGTGGTGACGAGCAGGCGCAGGCGGGCCCAGCGGGGGCCGGTCAGGGCGGCGCCGACGGTGACGAGGGCTTTGGCCTGCCCGGCGGTCAGGGAGGCGTCGTGGCGGCGGAGCCAGTCGACCCGTGAGAGCCCGTCCGGAGCCTCGGTGCCGCGGGAGACCAGCTCGGAGACGATGCCGACGAGGGTGACCTCGAGGGTGGCGCGCTGCGCGGCGACCCGCTCGGCCGCGGCCGCGAGGTCGGTGTCGGCGTGAGCCACCAAGGACCGGCCGACGACGGCGTCGAGCTGCACAGCCTGGCGGGCGTCGGCGCGGCTGCGGTCGCTGTCCCACGTTGCGGCGCGGGCTGCGGTGGCCTCGATCCACTCCGGGTCGTCGACCATCGCGAGCCACTCGGCCTCCGACAGGGGCTCCAGCCCTTGCGGGTCGATCGAGTCCAGCACCTCCGCAGGCACCCCGGACCACGGCCCCCGCGGCGCGGTCAACGGCCGCACCTGCGGCGCGACCCGGCGGCTCGGCCTGCGCCGCGACGTCCCCGTCGATCCTTGGGACGGCCCCGGCTCTGCCGGGCCGCTCGTGGTCCTGCCCCACTCGGCCCACACGCCCGCCCCGTCAGCCTCCGCGGGTGCAGTCGTCACAGACGGTCGCGACGGGCCCGACGCGGTCGCGGAGGACGCGTCGGGCGCGGACGGCATACCGCCCGTCAGGCGCTGCCAGAAGTCGGTCGCGGACGTGCCGCCCCCGGAGCGCTGCCGCGTCTCCAGGTCGGCGAGCCGGCTCCTCAGGAGCTCGAGCACGTCCGCGTTCTCTGCCATGAAACGACACTAGAGGCGACCACCGACAGTGCTCCTGCGTGCGCGTCGGGTTCGTGGTCTCGAGCTGGTGGCGGGCCACAGGCGGTATGCCGCCCGGTGCCGTGCGCTGGTGCGCCGGCCAGCGCTGGTAGGCCGGTCAGCCCCGGTCGCCGAGCAGCTTGCGGCGCAGGCGGTCGGTGTCGGCGCGGGTCCACCCCTGCGTGCCCAGCCAGCCGAGCGCACCACCGTGGCGCTCGTCGAGGGTGCGCAGCAGCAGGCGCATCGTGTCGGTGGTCGGGGACTGCTGGGTGACCGTCTTGTCCTTGAGGTTCGCGGCATACGCGGTGCTCGAGCGCAGGCGCGCCATGATCGCGGGCACGCGCTCGGCGGAGGCGGCGTAGTCGGCGATGACGAGCTCGTCGGGCACGCCGACGACCTTGAGGGCGAGGCCGACGACGGTGCCGGTGCGGTCCTTGCCAGCGGCGCAGTGCACGATCGCGGCGCCCTCGCTCGAGGCGATCGCGTCGAGAGCGGCGACGACGGAGTCGGGGCGGGTCGCGAGGTAGGAGAGATAGTGCTCCGACCAGTACTCCTCGTGGCTGCGGCGGTGCGCGGCGTCCGCGCCAGCGAGCTGACGAGCCGCCGCGGCCTCATGGCGCTCGTCGGTCTCCCACGGGAGGGCGCGCTCCGCGGCGGGGATGCCCGACTCGGTCGAGTCCTCGCGGTAGAGCGTGTGGTGGTGGTGGCGGATCTGCACCACCGCGCGCAGGGGTCCGTCGCCCTCCTTGGCGAGCTCGACGTGCGTGCGCAGGTCGACGACGTCGCTCACCCCGAAGCGGGTCACGAGCGTCTCGATCGCCTCCGGCGAGAGGTCCTGGAGGTTGTCGGAGCGCAGCAGCCGGCGGTGTCGCACGACCTCACCCGACTCGGTCGGGAGGCCGCCGAGGTCGCGCATGTTGACGACGCCGTCGAGGTCGATCCACTGGGGGCTATACACCCCAGCAGCCTAAGCGAGCCCCCCCGTGGTGACCCCGTGGTGACCCCGTGATGACCCCGTGATGACCCCCTGGTGACCCCTGGTGACCGTCCGCGACGTCAGTCGCGCACGACGCTCACGGTGAGAATGCTGATCGAGGCGAACGGTGGCCCGTCCGGTCGCGTGTCCTCGCCGCCGCGCGCGACGATGTGGTCGATGACCTCCTGGCCCTCGACGACCCGGCCGAAGACGGAGTAGACCGGGGCCCCCGGTCGCACGGTGAAGTCGCGGTAAACCAGGAAGAACTCTCCGGCCGTGCCGTTGACGTCGTCGCCGCGCGCCATGCCCACCATGCCGCGCACGTAGTGGTCGTCGGCCGGGACGTTCTCGAGCGGGAGGCCGTATCCGGGGTCGCCGAAGCCGTGCCCGGTCGGGTCGCCGCACTGGAGGAAGCCGGTGCGCGCCTGGTGGCTCGTCAGGCGGTGACAGACGCTGTCGGACCAGTAGCCGGACCGCGCGAGGGTCACGAACGAGGCGACCGTCGCTGGGGCGGCCCTGCCGTCGAGCTCGAGCCGGATGACGCCGCACGTCGTCGTCACGGTGGCCCGCCACCGGGCTCCCGCCGCGATCGCCGGGTCGGGCGGGGACGCCCGACGGGGCGCCGTGGTCGGGGGTGTCGGCGGCGCGGTGCACGTCACGGCCCCGGCTGCCCGCGCCGGCGTGCCCGGTGCGGTCGTGGGCGGCCTCGTCGTCGGACCGCTCGGCGACGGGTCCCCCGTCCGCGTCGACACGAGGAGCAGGGCCGCGGCGGCCGCGATGGCAGCGAGCACCAGCAGCACGGCCGTGCGCAGCGACGGCACGGCCGGTGGGGGCCGGCCCTCGCCCGCACCGCTCATCTCCTGAGCGTAGGACGACGGCCGGTCAACGGCGCCCTCCTCGCCTGAGACAATCGTGGTATGCCGCCCTCCGCCCTCCCCGACGGCGACCCCGCCCCCGCGTCGGGCGAGCTCCCCGCAGCGGCCCTGTCGTCGCTCGCCGGCACCGAGCTCGGCATCTACGTGCACGTGCCGTTCTGCACCGTGCGATGCGGCTACTGCGACTTCAACACCTACACCCTCACCGAGCTGGGTGGCCCCGGAGCCTCGATCGGGGTGGACTCCTACGCCGATGCCGCGCTGCGCGAGGTCGACCTCGCCCGCCGAGTGCTCGGTGACGAGTCACCTTCCGTGTCAACGGTCTTCGTCGGTGGTGGCACTCCCACGATGCTGAGGTCGGGTGACCTCGTGAGGATGCTGGGCGGCATACGCGAGTGCTTCGGGCTCGAGCCCGGCGCGGAGGTGACGACGGAGGCCAACCCCGACTCGGTGACGCCGGAGTCGCTCACGGAGCTCGCCGACGGCGGCTTCACGCGCGTGTCGATCGGCATGCAGTCGGCGGTGCCTCCCGTGCTCGCAACGCTCGAGCGCACGCACGACCCCGCCAACGTCGCACGGGCGGTCGCGGCCACCCGTGCAGCGGGCATGCAGGTGAGTGTCGACCTCATCTACGGCACGCCGGGGGAGTCGCTGGACGACTGGCGGCGCAGCCTCGAGACGGCGATCGCGCTAGAGCCCGACCACATCTCGGCCTACGCCCTTGTCGTCGAGCAGGGCACGAAGCTCGCCGCCCAGGTGCGCCGGGGGCTCGTCGCCATGCCCGAGGACGACGACGAGGCAGACAAGTACGAGCTCGCCGACGCCCTGCTCGCCGATGCCGGCTTCGGGTGGTACGAGGTGAGCAACTGGGCCCGGTCGGAGCAGACCCGGTGCCGCCACAACATCGCCTACTGGGCCGGCACGAACTGGTGGGGCATCGGTCCGGGCGCGCACAGCCATGTCGGCGGGGTGCGCTGGTGGAACGTCAAGCATCCGAGTGCGTATGCCGCACGCCTCGCCTCGGGCGTCTCGCCCGCGCAGGCGCGCGAGTGCCTCACCGACGAGCAGCGCCACGACGAGCGGGTGCTGCTCGGCACGCGCCTCGTCGAGGGTCTGCCCGTCGACGACCTCGGCACCGGGGGGCGCGGTGCCGTGGCGGGGCTCATCGCCGACGGTCTCGTCGACGGTCCGGCTGCTGTCGCGCACGGCCGGGTCGTGCTCACCCGGCGCGGCCGCCTTCTCGCCGACACCGTTGTCCACCGCCTCCTGGCGGCATGAAAGACCCGATCCAACAAAGGAATCCGATGACTGACCTCGCCTCCTCCAGGTCGACCGCCGAGTCCGACGTGGCCTCCATCGTGTCCTCGGTCGTGGCGCAGGCACGTCACACCTTCGACAGCGGCCGCACCAAGCCGTATGCCTGGCGTGAGGCCCAGCTGAAGGCCCTGCGAGAGCTGCTCATCGACAACCACGACGAGATCGCACAGGCGCTCGAGGCCGACCTGGGCAAGAGCGCCGAGGAGTTCTGGCTCACCGAGATGGGTCTCGTCGTCAGTGAGATCGACCACACCCTCAAGCACCTGCGCCGATGGCTCGCTCCGCGTCGTGTGTCGGTGCCGTTGCGCGTCCAGCCCGGGCAGGCGCGCATCGTGCGCGAGCCGCTCGGGGTCGTGCTCATCATCGCCCCGTGGAACTACCCGGTGCTCCTCACGCTCGGACCGCTCGTGGGCGTGCTGGCCGCGGGCAACGCCGCCGTCGTCAAGCCGAGCGAGGTCGCGCCGGCGACATCCGCCGTCATCGCGCGACTCATGGCGCAGCACCTCGACCCCGAGGCGGTGCACGTCGTCGAGGGCGGCGTGCCGGAGACGACCGCGCTGCTCACGGAGCGCTTCGACCACATCTTCTACACCGGCAACGGTGTCGTCGGGCGCATCGTGCTCGAGGCGGCGGCCCGGCACCTGACGCCCGTCACCCTCGAGCTCGGCGGCAAGTCGCCGACGTTCGTCGACGACGGCGTCGACCTCGAGACGACCGCCCGACGCATCGTCTGGGGCAAGTTCACCAATGCCGGGCAGACCTGCGTCGCGCCAGACTACGTGCTCGGCACACGGCAGACTCTCGATGCGCTCAAGCCATTGCTCATCAAGGCGATTCGCGATTCCTACGGCGACGATCCCCGCAGCTCGGACGACTACGGGCGCATCATCACCGCGCGCCATCTCCGTCGCCTGGTCGAGCTCATCGACCCCTCGAAGGTGGTGACGGGTGGCGAGAGCGACCTCTCGGCGCGCTACCTCGCCCCCACGGTGCTCGACGACGTGTCGCTCGACGACCCAGTGATGGGGGAGGAGATCTTCGGGCCGGTGCTGCCCCTCGTCGAGGTGTCGGGCGTCGACGAAGCCATCGAGGTGATCACCGGCCGCGACAAGCCGCTCGCCCTCTACGTCTTCACGTCGAGTCCCGACACGAGGCGGCGGTTCGTTCGTGACACGTCATCGGGAGCCCTCAGCTTCAACATCCCCCTGGCCCACCTCGCCGTGCCCGAGCTGCCCTTCGGGGGCGTCGGCATGAGCGGCATGGGGGCTTACCACGGCGAGTTCTCCATCGACCTCTTCTCGCACGCCAAGGCGGTGCTGCGCCAGCCGCTGCGGCCGGACGCAACGATCGTCGTGCGCCCGCCGAGGACGTCCGTCCAGCGTCGTCTCATCGATCGTTTCGTCTTCCCCGGTCGCCGTCGCTGATTAGCACACGGGGGCGAAATGTCGGCGTAGGGACTCGGCGTGTCGCAAGGGATTTTTGGGAAAGCAGTGACGTCGTGACGCTTCTGTCCTAGATTCCGTAGGGACCTGATGCCCACGACGGGAGCCGCACGGTGAGCGCAGCCGGACGTCCAGCAGCCAGCCCCACCTGTGCAGGCCCCGCCCCGGAGCCGCCGACCGGGCTGCCGACCGGGCCGCCGACCGGGCTGCCGGCAGAGCCGTCGACCGAGCCGTCGACCGAGCCGTCGGCTACGCCACGGTCCCGGCGTCGACGGTCGAGGCGCTCACTGCCGGTGCTCGCGCTCCTGCTCGCCCTGCTCACGAGCGTCGGCCTCACGGCTCCGGCCAGCTCCGCCGAGTGGATCGTCCTCTGCACCGGCTACGACACGTGCAACGCGGCCGGCTACTCCGACAGCGGGTACAAGGCGGTCTCCTCGACGAGCTACTGGCGCCAGACGCCCGGCCACAACTGCACGAACTACGTCGCCTACCGCCTCGTGAAGAACGGGATGCCGAACGTCCGGCCGGACTCGCTGTCGGGCAATGCCTACAACTGGGGTCCCGCCTTCCCGACCCAGACGAACAACAGCCCTGCGCGGGGGGCGGTCGCGTGGTGGAACACGTCCTACTCCGCGACGGGACACGTGGCCTACGTGGAGAAGGTCATCTCACCCTCGGAGATCCTCGTCTCGGAGGACAACTGGGGTGGCGACTTCCGCTGGCGCCGCATCACGCTGACGGGCGGTCGCTGGCCCACCGGCTTCATCCACCTCAAGGACCAGGGCGCGAGCGCTCCGACGACGGACCCGTCCTGGCAGGTCGCGGGTCCGGTCCGCCTGCTCGACACGCGGACCGGCAACGGCGCCGCCAAGGTGCGGGTCACGGGCGGGTCGGCCGTCACCTTCCAGGTCACCGGGCGAGGGGGGCTGCCCACCTCCGGCATCGACAAGGTGCTGCTCAACGTCAACGCGACGACTCCCGCCACTGACGGCTACCTCACGGTGCACGCCTCCGGCACGACGCAGCCGACCGCACGAGCGGCCTCCATCAGGGCCGCTCGCCCCAACACCACGAGCGTCATGACCCGGGTCGGCTCCGACGGCAAGGTCCGCATCTACACGTCCGCCACGACCGACCTCTCGGCCGACGTCGTGGGGTGGTCGGCCACCGGGGGGCACGTTGCGGGCGGGGCGCCCGTGCGGGTGCTCGACACGCGCACCGGTCTCTCCGCGACGAAGGCGAAGCTCGCCGCAGGGGGCACCCTCAGCCTCACCGTGACCGGCCGGGCCGGCGTCCCGACCTCCGGTGCCTCGGCGGTCCTGCTCGACGTCTCGTCCGCGAATGCGACCGGCGGAGGCTGGCTGACCACCTACCCGTCGGGGGCGACGCGGCCCGCGGCCCCGCAGGTGCGCTACGAGACGGGCAAGGCCGGCACGGGCCTCGTCGTCGCGCGCATCGGCACCGGGGGTGCGGTGAAGATCCACTCGTCCGCGCAGACGGACGTCATGGTCGACATCGTGGGATGGCTCCGCTCCGGTGGCGACCAGGTCGCCCTCACCCCGAAGCGCGTCCTCGACAGCCAGAGCGGGCTGGGCTTCCCCGCCGGTCGAGTGCCCGCGGGCTCGGCGCCCATCGTGCCGGTGCTCGGGAAGGCGGGCGTCCCGTCCTCGGGCGTCAGCGCCGTCACCGTCACGGTCACGGCCGTGTCGCCCACGGCGAGCGGCTATCTCACCGCCTACCCGAGCGGCGCCGCCGAGACGCCGTACGCCACGGTGAAGTACCTCTCCGGCGCCACCGTGACCAACACCATCGTCGTGCCGATCGGCCCCGACGGGGCCATCCGCGTCAGGACGTCGGCTGCGGCATACGTCAAGGTGGACATCACGGGCTACGTGCTGCGCTGACGGCAGACGGGCTCGGAGAAGGGACCGTCAGGCGGCCGGCTCGGTGACGAAGTCGATGAGCTCCTCGACGCTCGCAAGGAGGGTCGGCTCGAGGTCGGCGTAGGTGCCCACGGTGCCGAGGATGCGCTTCCAGGCGCGCGCGATGTCAGCCTGGGTGTCGTGCGGCCAGCCGAGCTCGGCGCAGATCCCGTGCTTCCACGACGTGCCACGGGCGATGACGGGCCAGCTCTGCCAGCCCAGCCGCTCGGGGCGGACCGACTGCCACACGTCGACGTAGGGGTGTCCGAGGATCTTGACGTGCGCCGCGAGCCCCGGGAGGGAACGCGCCTGGTCGACGATCCGCGCCTCCTTGGTGCCCGGCACGAGATGGTCGACGAGGACGCCGAGCCGCCGTCCGGGGCCGGGCTGGAACTCGGCGATGATGCCGGCGAGATCGTCGACGCCGTCCATCATCTCGACGACGACGCCCTCGATGCGCAAGTCGTCGCCCCACACCTTCTCGACGAGCTCTGCATCGTGGCGACCCTCGACGTAGATGCGCGAGCCGCTCGCGACCCTGGCCCGGGCGTCGTGCACCGCCACCGACCCGGAGGCCGTGCGCGACTGCGCGCGGAGCGCATCGGCGAGCTGCGCCGATGACGCGGCCCGGGGAGGGGTGAGCGTCACGGGGCGGCCGTCGACGAGGAAGCCGGGGCCGAGCGGGAAGGCCTTGGTGCGGCCACGGTGGTCCTCGAGGTGCACGACACGCATACCTCCGGCCTTCTCGACCCGCACGACGGCGCCCACCCAGCCGGTCTCGACCTCCTCGACGACGAGGTCACGCTCGGCGGGAAGGTCGGTCGAGCGGCCCCGCCGAGGGGCACGCCAGTCGCCGGAGAGTACGTCGTTGCCGTAGCGGTCGTCGGGGCTCACGGTGAGGCAGGGTATGCCGTCCCGCGGGCCCGCGCGCCACGCCACGCCCGAGGGCGCTGCGACCTTCGACACCGAGGACGTCGTTCGGTGCATCGGCGGCCGAACGCGTAGACTTGGCACTCGTCAATCGAGAGTGCCAGAGGTGCGCACGAGCAGCGAGGGAGGACTGATGAGCGAGGACCGCAGGCTCATGGTGCTGCGCGCCATCGTGCAGGACTACGTGCAGACCTCCGAGCCCGTCGGCAGCAAGGCCCTCGTCGAGCGCCACCACCTCGGTGTCAGCGCGGCGACGGTGCGCAACGACATGGCCCTGCTCGAGGAGGAGGGCCTCATCCACGCCCCCCACACCTCGGCGGGACGGGTGCCGACCGATGCCGGCTACCGAGTCTTCGTCGACCGCCTGAGCGCGGTCAAGCCGCTGAACCCGGGGGAGCGTCGCGCGATCAGCCAGTTCCTCGAGGGCGCCGTCGATCTCGACGACGTCGTCGACCGCACCGTGCGGCTGCTCGCCAGCCTGACCCGCCAGGTCGCGGTCGTGCAGTACCCCTCGCTCACCCGCTCGACGGTGCGTCACATCGAGCTCGTGCCGATCGGCGCGACGCACCTCATGATCGTGCTCATCGTCAACACGGGCCGCGTCGAGCAGCGCGTCGTCGACACCGGTCGCTCGCTCGTCGACGCCGAGGGCGAGGCGCTCGTCGCCGCGATCCGCTCGCGCATCAACGAGGTCGCCGCCGGCGTGCCCTTCACCCTCGCGGCGACCCGGCTGCGCCACCTCGTCGAGGACGCCCCGGAGCCGGACAAGGCGACGACCGAGGCCGTGGTGTCGGCCCTCGGTGACGCCCTCGTCGAGGAGCGCGAGGAGCGGGTCGTGCTGGCCGGTCAGGCCAATCTCGCCCGTGCGGGCACCGACTTCCCGCGCACTATCGGTCCGATCCTCGAGGCCCTCGAGGAGCACGTCACCCTGCTGCGCCTCCTCGGTCAGCTCGGTGACGACCCCGACCTCGTGTCGGTGCGCATCGGCTCCGAGAACCCCGTGACGGGCCTGCAGTCGACCTCGCTCGTCTCCATGGGGTATGGCTCGGGTGCCGAGCGGGTCGCGAGCCTGGGCGTGCTGGGCCCGACCCGGATGGACTACCCCATGACGATGGCCTCGGTCCGGGCCGTCGCGCGCTACGTCTCCGAGATCCTCGACGCCAACCAGACCACCTGACCCAGATCCTCACCTCTGCAACGAGGCCAGCCGTCGGAGCACCGTCGCCCCGGCACCACACGCACCACGTCCCACGAAGGAACCTCAGCTTGAACGACTACTACGCCGTCCTCGGGGTGGCTCGCGACGCGAGCCAGGAGGACATCAAGAAGGCCTATCGTCGCCTCGCCCGCAAGCTGCACCCGGACGTCAACCCGGGCGCGGAGGCCGAGGAGGAGTTCAAGCGGGTCTCACAGGCCTACGACGTGCTCTCGGACCCGCAGAAGCGGCGGTCCTTCGACCTGGGCTCGGACCCCTTCGCGAGCGGCGGTGGCGCGGGCTACGGCGCGGGGGCGGGCTTCTCCTTCAGCGACGTCATGGACGCCTTCTTCGGTGCCGGTGCCCCGGGCGGGACGCGGGGACCCCGCTCGCGCGTGCAGCGCGGCCAGGACGCCCTCGTGCGCCTCGACATCGACCTCGCCAAGGCCGTCTTCGGCTCCGAGGAGGAGCTGACGCTCGAGACGGCCATCGGCTGCGCGCGCTGCGGCGGTGACGGGGCCGAGCCGGGCACCGGTCGCGAGACCTGCCCCATCTGCAGGGGCGCCGGCGAGGTGCAGCAGGTCCAGCGCAGCTTCCTCGGCCAGGTCATGACCTCGCGGCCCTGCGTCAACTGCCAAGGCTACGGCTCCAACCTCACCGACCCGTGCCACGACTGCTCCGGCGACGGGCGCGTGCGCACGCGGCGCAACCTCAAGCTAAAGGTGCCCGCCGGCGTCGACACCGGCACCCGCATCCAGCTGACCGGAGAGGGTGAGGTCGGCCCGGGCAACGGCCCCAACGCCGACCTCTACGTCGAGATCCGCGTCGTGAACCACGAGACGTTCACGCGGCGGGGCGACGACCTGCACTGCAGCGTCGAGCTGCCCATGGCGGCGGCCGCGCTGGGCACGACGCTCAAGCTCTCGACCTTCGACGGCATGCAGGACCTCGAGATCAAGCCGGGCACGCAGAGCGGCGAGGTCCACACCCTGCGCGGGCTCGGCGTGACGCACCTGCGCCACGGCGGGCGCGGAGACCTGCTCGTCCACGCCACGGTGCAGACCCCGACCCGGCTGACCGAGGAGCAGCGCGAGCTGCTCCAGCAGTTCGCAGCGCTGCGCGGGGAGGAGCGTCCCGAGGGTCGGCTCGCCCCCGCCAACAAGGGCCTCTTCGGCAAGCTGCGTGACGCCTTCAAGGAGAAGTGACGCCGTGAGCGTGGGGGAGTGCTCGCGGTGACCCACCAGCTCTTCCTCGGAGACGCCTCGGCCGTCGCAGGCGCGGTGGCGGGCGGCGTGCTCCTGCTCGAGGGCGACGAGGGCCGTCACGCCGCGACCGTCGTGCGCGTGCGGCCGGGTGAGCGCTACCTCGTGGCCGACGGTGCGGGGCGGTGCGTGCTCTGCAAGGCCGAGCAGGTCGACCGCACGTGGGTGCGTGGCCGGGTCGTCGAGGTGACCGACGAGCCCGCCCCGCAGCCGCGTCTCGTGCTCGTGCAGGCCCTGGCCAAGGGCGACCGCGACGAGCAGGCGATCGAGGCCGCCACCGAGCTCGGTGTCGACGAGGTCGTGCCGTGGCAGGCAGAGCGCTCGGTCGTCGTCTGGCGCGGCGAGCGCGCCGCGAAGTCGCTCGCCAAGTGGGCCGCCGTGGTCGCCCGCGCGACCAAGCAGTCCCGCCGAGCCCGTATGCCGCTCACGACCGCCGCGGTCGACCTCCGGGCGCTCGTCGCGCGGGTGCAGGCTGCGGCGCTGACGGTCGTGCTCCATGAGGAGGCCGTCGAGCGCCTGGCCGGTCTCGACCTGCCCGCCGACGGTGACGTGCTCGTCGTCGTGGGTCCCGAGGGAGGCATCTCGCCCCGCGAGCTCGAGGCGCTGACGGCGGCGGGCGGTCGCCCGGTGCGGCTCGGCACGGCGATCCTGCGCTCCTCCTCCGCCGGCCCCGCAGCCCTGGCCGTCATCAACGCCGCCACCCGCTGGCGCTGACCGACAGACCTCCCGAGACCTCGAATGGGCGGGAGGGCGGCGACGGGCTCGTCGACTCAGGTGCGCGGTGGGGTCGAGGTGCCTAGGGTGCAGGCATGACCCAGCAGACGCCCGACGACTGCATCTTCTGCAGGATCGTCGCCGGCGAGCTCCCGTCCGAGCGCGTGGCCGAGACCGAGCGCTCCATCGCGATCCGCGACATCAACCCGGCGGCGCCGGTCCACGTGCTCGTCGTCCCTCGGCGGCACGAGCCGACCGTGGGCGCCCTTGCCGCGTCGTCCGACGACCTCACCGACGTCTTCCGGCTCGTCCAGCAGGTCGCCGAGCAGGAGGGCGTCGCCGACGCGCACCGGATGGTCGTCAACACCGGCAGTGGCGCTGGCCAGACCGTCTTCCACGCCCACGTCCACGTGCTCGCGGGGGCCCGATTCAGCGAGGAGTGGCTCTTGTGAGCGACCGGAGCGAGATCGACCAGAACGCCGCTGACGGCGAGACGCTCCCTGCCGGCGACACGTCCAAGGACCCGACCGGCAAGCCCGAGCCCAAGGAGCCGGTCGACGAGCTCGTCACGACCCACCACACGTTGCGGGTCGGGCGCCGCCAGCTGCGCTACACCGCGACGACCGGCCGGGTCGTCCTGCGCGAGGAGCACCACGAGGACGGCACGTTCGGTGGTCACAAGGCCCGCGCCGAGCTGTCCATGACGAGCTACGTGCTCGACGGCGCCGACGTGCGCAAGCGGCCGGTGACCTTCGCCTTCAACGGGGGGCCCGGCAGCTCGAGCGTCTGGCTGCACCTCGGGCTGCTCGGCCCGCGCCGCGTCGTCATGGGCGACGTCGGCGCGCTCGAGGCGCCGCCCTACGACCTCGTCGACAACCCGGAGTCGCTTCTCGCGGTCAGCGACCTCGTCTTCATCGACCCGATGTCGACGGGGTGGTCGCGGGCGGTCGAGGGCGGCAAGCCCGGCGACTACCACGGCTACCAGAAGGACATCGAGTCGGTCGCCGAGCTCATCCGGCTCTGGACGTCGCGCCACCGCCGCTGGATGTCGCCGAAGTTCATCGCGGGGGAGTCCTACGGCACCCTGCGCGGTGCGGCGCTCGCGGGGCACCTCCAGGAGCGGTACGGCATGTACCTCAACGGGCTCATCCTCATCTCCAGCGTCCTCGACCTGTCGTCGGTCGACTTCGAGAAGCAGCGCAACGACCGCGCCCACGCGCTCTACCTGCCGACGTATGCCGCGATCGCCCACTACCACGGCAAGCACGGCCGCCGCGGCCTCCGAGCAGTGCTCGACGAGGCGGAGGCGTATGCCGCGCGCGACTACCCGTGGCTCCTGTCCCGAGGTGCCCGGCTCACCCCGTCCGAGCGGCGTGAGGCGGTCGCGACCCTCGCGCGGCTCACGGGGCTCGGTGAGGACTACGTCGACCGCGCCGACCTGCGCATCGAGCACTGGCGCTTCTTCACCGAGCTGCTGCGTGACCAGCGGCTGTCGGTCGGCCGCCTCGACGGCCGGTTCACGGGGCCTGCAGCGAGCGCGATCGCCGAGGGGATGGACGCCGACCCGTCGATGGACGCCATCGCCGGGCCGTATGCCGCGACGTGGAACCACTACGTTCGCGACGAGCTCGGCTTCGACAGCGACCTGCACTACGAGCAGATCTCGCGCCTCGTGCACCCGTGGTCGTTCAAGGACTTCGAGGGCCGGCCCATCGACGTCTCGCCGCAGCTGGAGCGCGCGATGCGCCAGAACCCGCACCTGCGGGTGCACGTCGCCTACGGCTACTACGACGGGGCCACCCCGCACTTCGCCGCGGAGGACGTCGTCGCGCACCTCCAGCTGCCCGACGAGCTGCGCGCCAACATCGAGCACGCCTACTACGAGGCCGGGCACATGATGTACGTCCACGAGCCGACCCGCCGCCGCCAGAGTGCCGATCTCGCCGATTTCGTGGTGAGGAGCTCCGCCGGTCGCACGTAGACTCGACATCACGATGAATGACGCCTCTTCACCCGGCCCCGACTCGAGCGGCCCCGTCAGCCCCGTCGACTCCGACGCACCCGTGCTGACCCGCCGCATCCCCCCGCCCATCGAGATGGTGTCCCTGCTGGGCCCGCGCGATGAGCTGCTGCGCACGATGGAGCGTCAGTTCCCGCTCGTCGACACCCACGTGCGGGGCAACGAGATGACCTTCAGCGGCCCGACGGGCGAGCTCGAGATCATCGACTCCCTCCTCGACGAGCTGCTGACCATCGTCGACCTCGGCCAGCCGCTCAACCGCGACGCCGTCGAGCGCTCGATCGGGATGCTGCGCAACCAGTCGAGCGAGCGCCCGGCCGACGTGCTGACGATGAACATCGTGAGCAGCCGCGGTCGCACCATCCGACCCAAGACGCTCAACCAGAAGCGCTACGTCGACGCCATCGACCAGCACACGGTCGTGTTCGGCATCGGCCCGGCCGGCACGGGCAAGACCTACCTCGCGATGGCCAAGGCGGTCGCCGCCCTCCAGGCCCACCAGGTCAACCGGATCATCCTCACCCGCCCCGCCGTCGAGGCGGGCGAGCGCCTCGGCTTCCTGCCGGGCACCCTCAACGACAAGATCGACCCCTACCTGCGCCCGCTCTACGACGCGCTGCACGACATGGTCAGTCCCGAGACGATCCCGCGGCTCATGGCCTCGGGCACGATCGAGGTGGCGCCGCTCGCCTACATGCGTGGCCGCACGCTCAACGACGCCTTCATCATCCTCGACGAGGCGCAGAACACCTCGAGCGAGCAGATGAAGATGTTCCTCACCCGTCTCGGCTTCGGGTCGAAGATGGTCGTCACCGGTGACATCACCCAGGTCGACCTCCCGGGCGGCACCCGCTCGGGGCTGCGGGTCGTGCGCGACATCCTCGAAGGGGTCGAGGACGTCCACTTCGCCGAGCTCACCTCGCACGACGTCGTGCGCCACCGGCTCGTCAGCGCCATCGTCGACGCCTACGAGGCCGACGAGGTCAAGCGCGAGAAGCGTGAGCGCAAGGCCTCCGCGGCGGCTCGCGAGCGAGGAGCTCACGGAGCGAGAGAGGCTCGCGCGTGAGCATCGACGTCCTCAACGAGACCGACGAGAAGGTCGACGAGCTCGAGCTGCTCGCCTGCTCGAAGTACGTGCTCGAGCAGATGCGGGTCAACCCGCAGGCCGACCTCTGCATCAAGCTCGTCGACGAGGAGGCCATGGAGGTGCTCCACGTCCAGTGGATGGACCTGCCCGGACCGACCGACGTCATGAGCTTCCCGATGGACGAGCTGCGTCCCGGCCGGGAGGGCCAGGAGCCCGAGGAGGGCACCCTCGGCGACATCGTGCTCTGCCCGTCGGTCGCGACGCGGCAGGCGGCCGAGGCGGGCCACGCCCCGATGGAGGAGATGCTGCTCCTCACGACCCACGGCATCCTGCACCTGCTCGGCTACGACCACGCCGAGCCCGAGGAGGAGCGCGAGATGTTCGAGCTCCAGCGCCAGCTGCTCCTCACCTTCCTCGCGACCCGGGGCCGGCCCGGCGCCTGAGCGCGCCCCCGTCCCGCACAGAAGCTCACTCACGAGAGACCTTGATGCTCCCGCAGTTCGTCCTCCCGGCCCTCATCAGCATCGCGATGGCCTTCGTGCTGTCGGCGTCCGAGGCGGCCATCTTCCGCATGTCGCGGGTCCGGGCGGCGGAGCTCTACGACGAGGGCCGCTCCGGCGCGAAGTCGCTCATGGTCGTCGTCGGCGACTCGCCGGCCTACCTGTCGGTCATCGCCTTCCTGCGCGTCGTGGCGGAGGCGACCGCAGCGGTGCTCGTCACGCTCGCCGTCGCGGGGCAGGTCGAGTCGACCTGGAGCCGGGCGCTCATCAGCATCGCGATCATGGCCGTCGTGTCGTTCGTCGTCGTCGGGGTCTCACCGCGCACCCTCGGCCGTCAGCACTACGACACCGTCGCCCTCTGGAGCGCGCCGCTCGCCGTCGGGCTGCGACGCGTGCTCGGCCCGGTCGCCAAGCTGCTCGTCGTGCTCGGCAATGCCGTCACACCGGGAAAGGGCTACAGCGACGGCCCCTTCCAGACGGAGTCCGAGCTGCGTGACCTCGTCGACATGGCCGGCCGCTCCGAGGTCATCGAGGACGACGAGCGCGAGATGATCCACTCCGTCTTCGAGCTCGGCGACACCGTCGTGCGCGAGATCATGGTGCCGCGCACCGACATGGTCGTGCTCGACGCCGACAAGTCGCTGCGCAGCGCGATGTCGCTCTTCCTGCGCTCCGGCTTCTCGCGCATCCCCGTCGTCGGCGAGGACAGCGACGACGTGCGCGGCCTGCTCTACTTCAAGGACGTCGCACGGCGGCTCAACGCCGCCCCAGAGGACGCCAAGCGCCTGGCCACCGAGGTGACCCGGCCCATGCACTTCGTGCCCGAGAGCAAGCCGGTCGACGACCTGCTGCGCGAGATGCAGCGCGACCAGACCCACTTCGCGATCGTCGTCGACGAGTACGGCGGCACGGCCGGGCTCGTAACGATCGAGGACATCATCGAGGAGATCGTCGGCGAGATCGCCGACGAGCACGACCGCGAGGCGCCAGGAGTCGAGCAGCTCGAGGACGGCACGCTGCGGGTGCCCGCCTCGATGGACATCGACGACCTCGCCGAGCTCTTCGACGTCACGATCGACGAGGAGGACGTCGACACCGTCGGCGGCCTCCTCACCAAGGCGATCGGCCGCGTGCCGATCGTCGGCTCCTCCGCCCGCATCGCGGGGCTCGAGCTGACGGCCGAGCGGATGGCCGGTCGGCGCCACCGCGTCGCCTCGGTCATCGTGCACCGCGTCGCGGCAGAGGACACTGACATGGACCACACCGACACGGAGGACGCCCATGGGCACGCGAGCGGGCACTGAGGGAACGGCACCGGAGGACGGCGACCAGGCGGCATACCGCGCGGGGTTCGCCTGCCTCGTCGGGCGGCCCAACGCCGGAAAGTCGACGCTGACCAACGCCCTCGTGGGGCAGAAGGTCGCGATCACGAGCTCCAAGCCCCAGACGACGCGGCACACGATCCGCGGCATCTCGACGACGCCGCAGGCCCAGCTGATCCTCGTCGACACCCCCGGGCTGCACAAGCCGCGCACGCTGCTCGGCCAGCGGCTCAACGACCTCGTGCGCGAGACGCTTCTCGAGGTCGACGTCATCGGCTTCTGCCTGCCGGCCGACCAGCGCCCCGGGCCGGGTGACGCGTTCATCGCGAACGAGCTGACCGAGCTGCGCTCCGTGCGTCGCCGTCCCGTCGTCGCGATCGCGACGAAGGCCGACACCGTCGACCGCGACCAGCTGGCCGAGCACCTCATGGCCATCGACCAGCTCGGCGACTGGGACGCGATCATCCCGTGCTCGGCCGTGTCGGGGGAGCAGGTCGAGCAGGTGCGCGACCTCCTGTCGTCCTACCTGCCGCGCTCGCCCCAGCTCTATCCCGACGGGGTGATGACCGACGAGCCCGACATCATCATGATCGCCGAGCTCGTGCGCGAGGCAGCCCTCGAGGGCGTGCGCGACGAGCTGCCGCACTCGCTCGCGGTCGTCGTCGAGGAGATGGTGCCGCGGGAGGGGCGCCCCGAGGACAGCCCGATGATCGACGTGCGCGTCAACGTCTTCGTCGAGCGCCCGAGCCAGAAGGCCATCGTCATCGGCAAGGGGGGGTCCCGGCTGCGCGAGGTCGGCACGAACTCCCGCAAGGCGATCGAGCAGCTCCTCGGCCAGAAGGTCTACCTCGACCTGCACGTCAAGGTGGCCAAGGACTGGCAGCGTGACCCCAAGCAGATGCAGCGCCTCGGCTTCTAGCGCTGCGTTCCAGCGCTGCGGCACAGGCGATTTCGCGCTGTGGGTGGGTGCCCCTAGCCTGCCGGGGTGAGCAGCCCGATCCAGCGCCGAGTCGGCCAGGTCTTCGTCCCCGTCCGCGACATGGCCGCCGCCATCCGGTGGTATGCCGCCCTGCTGGGTTTCGAGCCGGGCGCCGCCTCCCACGGGGGCACGATCTACGACGTGCCCACCGACGGGGAGACCCGGCTCTCGCTCGACGCCAACCGACCGGACGTCGAGACGTCGGGGCCGCCGCGCTTCTTCCTCTGGACCGACGACATGGTGGCCACGGTGGCCCACCTCCGCAGGCTCGACGTGACGATCACCTCCGAGGTCGAGGACATCGGCAGCGTCCTCTTCGTCCAGTTCGAGGACCCCGACGGCAACGCGCTCATGGTCTGTCAGCGCGCCTGAGAGGCGCGTCCGTCCTAGACTCGGAGCGAGGAGGCTGACATGTCGGAGACAGCCGCACACGACCACGAGCTCGAGGTCCTCGAGGACGACCAGAACGTCCCCCCGCGCCCCGAGGAGCAGATCGCCGACGCGCCCGACGACCCCGAGGTCTCACGATCCGGGCAGGGGTCCCGAGGGGTGGACGCGAGCCGACCCACCGGCATACGGTGACATCGTGCGTGCGGTGAGCCTCCTCCTTCTCTGCCGCGACGAGGCCTGACCCCCGGCCCTCCTCGTCGCGGAGTTTCCCGTGTCCGGCCGGACACCGAGCGAAACGCAGACGAGAGAGTGAAGCGATGATCCACCCCCAGCAGACGTCGGGAATGCCGTTCCAGAAGTACCAGCCCTTCCATGAGCAGATCCCGTTCGACCTGCCCGACCGCACGTGGCCGACGAAGCGCATCGAGACGGCCCCGCGGTGGTGCGCGGTCGACCTGCGTGACGGCAACCAGGCGCTCATCGACCCGATGAACTCCGAGCGCAAGCTGCGGATGTTCCAGCTGCTCGTGAAGATGGGCTACAAGGAGATCGAGGTCGGCTTCCCGTCTGCGAGCCAGACGGACTTCGACTTCTGCCGCGAGCTCATCGACGGCGGGCACATCCCCGACGACGTGACGATCCAGGTGCTGACGCAGTGCCGCGACCACCTCATCGAGCGCACGTTCGACGCGATCCGTGGCGCGACGCAGGCCATCGTCCACTTCTACAACTCGACCTCGATCCTCCAGCGCCGGGTCGTCTTCGGGCTCGACCAGGACGGCATCATCGACATCGCCGTCCAGGGGGCCCGCCTCATCAAGAAGCTCGAGGAGACGATCCCCGACACCCAGATCTACTACGAGTACTCCCCGGAGTCCTACACGGGCACCGAGCCCGACTTCGCGATGCGCATCTGCAACGCCGTGATCGAGGTGCTCGACCCGACCCCCGACCACAAGATGATCATCAACCTGCCCGCCACGGTCGAGATGATCACGCCCAACGTCTACGCCGACACGATCGAGTGGATGATCCGCCACCTCGACCGTCGGGAGTCCGTCGTCGTCTCGCTCCACCCGCACAACGACCGGGGCACGGGCGTCGCAGCCGCCGAGCTCGGCTACCTCGCCGGGGCGGACCGCATCGAGGGGTGCCTCTTCGGCAACGGCGAGCGCACCGGCAACGTCGACCTCGTCACCCTCGGCATGAACCTCTTCAGCCAGGGCATCGACCCCCAGATCGACTTCAGCGACATCGACGAGATCCGCCGCACGGTCGAGTACTGCAACCAGCTGCCGGTCGGCGAGCGCCACCCCTACGGCGGCGACCTCGTCTTCACCGCCTTCTCCGGGTCGCACCAGGACGCCATCAAGAAGGGCTTCGAGGCGATGGAGGTCGAGGCCAAGGGCAAGGGGACCTCCGTGGACGACCTCGTGTGGGGCGTGCCCTACCTCCCCGTCGACCCCCACGACCTCGGCCGCTCCTACGAGGCGGTCGTGCGCGTCAACAGCCAGTCCGGCAAGGGTGGCGTCGCCTACATCATGAAGTCCGAGCACCAGATGGACCTCCCGCGCCGGCTCCAGATCGAGTTCTCCGGAGTGGTGCAGCGCGGTGTCGACCAGGACGGTGGCGAGGTCGCTCCGGCCGAGCTGTGGGCCAGGTTCCAGGACGAGTACCTGCCGGACCCCGACCGCGCCTGGGGCCGCTTCGAGCTCGTCAACGTCGTGACGGACTCGACGGTCGACGGCGTCAGCACGCTCGAGGCCACGATGCGCGACGGTGACGAGAGCCTCACGGTGCACGGCCGCGGCAACGGCCCGATCGCCGCCTTCGTCGACGCGCTCTCGACCGTCGAGGACGCTCCGGACGTCCGCGTCCTCGACTACGCCGAGCACGCGCTCTCGGCCGGTGGCGACGCGCGCGCCGCTGCCTACGTCGAGTGCGCCGTCGGTGAGCGGGTGCTCTGGGGCGTCGGGGTCGACCCGTCGATCGTCACGGCGTCGATCAAGGCCGTGGTGTCCGCCGTCAACCGGTCGGTCCGCGACGCGACGACCGCCTGAGCGGGGCCCGCGACGCGGGTGGGGCCCGCCGCTCGACGCGCGGTGGGCCCCACCCTGAGCCACCGCCCCATGCCCGGATGGCGCTGGGATACGGTCTGCGCATGGACTCACCGGTCGGCCGCCTCCTCATGCGGCTCACCGGGGTCGGGCTGCTCGGCGTGGCCCTCGTCGCGCTCGTCGCCCCCCGAGCGGTCATCACGCCCTATCGCTGGCCGGTGGTCGTCGTCGGCGTCGTCGCGCTCGTGCTCCTGGCACTCGTCGCGCGCCTGCCGCGGTGGCTCGGGCGCGGCTGGGTGCCGCCGGCGGTGGCGGTCGGCGGGGGAGTCGTGACGGCAGCGGTGGGTCTCGCCGGGCAGTACGCATACGGCTGGGACGCCCGCGTCGTCATGGACCTCGCACGCACGCTCGACTCGGGGCTGCCCCTGCCGCCCTTCGGCGTCGACTACTTCTCGCTCTACCCCAACAACCTGCCGCTCCTCGCGGTCGACCAGTGGGGTCACGCGGTCGCGAGGCAGGCGGGTCTGACGGCGGACGAGGTGCTCATCGGGCTCAGCGCCGTCTGCGTCGCCGTGACGTTGTATGCCGTGCACGACCTCGTCGCCCGGGTGGCCGGCCGCGGTCCCGCTCTCTCGGCCCAGCTCGTCACCCTCGTGCTCGTCGCGACGAGCCCCTGGGTGGCCGTGCCGTACACCGACCTCTACGCGATGCCCTTCGTCACCGGCGGCGCCGCTCTCGCGGCCCGCGCGCTCGCGCCGGGGCGCCGCGAGGTGCGCGTCGTCCTGTGGTGCCTCTCGATCCTCGCGATGACCGTGGCGTACGCGCTCAAGACGACTCCGGTCGTCATGGTGATCGCGGTCGCTGTCGCCGTCCTCGTGGCGGTCTTCGACGGTCACCAGCACCTCGAGCGTCGCGCAGCCGGGCTGGCAGCCTGTGCGGCCGGTCTCGTGCTGTTCTCGGCCCTGGCTGTCGCGGTGCCGAGCCTTGCGCAGAACGCCTCGGGTGCAGAC
The DNA here is from genome assembly GCF_006716675.1 of Humibacillus xanthopallidus. Classification (GTDB taxonomy): domain Bacteria; phylum Actinomycetota; class Actinomycetes; order Actinomycetales; family Dermatophilaceae; genus Humibacillus; species Humibacillus xanthopallidus_B. Next base: position 1,329,669 of record NZ_VFPM01000002.1, read on the forward strand.
AACTCCCGGTTGCGAGCCGATGTCTCGCCGAGCCCGCTGTGGTGGCTGGCCAACGGGTCCAACGAGAAGACGAGCGAGACGGGTGTGACGAACTACGGCACGTACTCCCGCGAGATGGTCGACGGCATCCAGGGGCTGAGCCCAGACGAGATGGACTCCTATGCGCGTGCCTTCCTCGCCGACCGGTGGGCCGAGCGGGGTCCGCTCGGAACCCTCGCGTTCTACGGCAACAAGCTCGCGTGGAACTGGGGCGACGGCATGTTCTCGGCCTGGGTCGAGGGGGCCGACTCGCTGCCCGGGGTGATGCCCCCGGCGACCGGAGCGGTCGCGACCGTGCAGGAGCTGAACGGGCTGCACGGTCGGTGGTACCCGCTGCGGGCCGAGCTTGCCCAGGCGATGTGGATCACCGTGCTCCTGCTCGCGGGCGTCGGGCTCCTCCGAGCCCCTTACCGCCGCGAGATCGTCCTGCTCGCGGTCACGGTGCTCGGCATCGCCGCGTTCACCCTGCTCTTCCAGGGCCGGGCACGCTACCTCTTCGCCTTCGTGCCGCTCGTCGTCGCCCTCGCCGGCATGGTGCACCTCTGGGTGCCGCACCTGCGGCGACCGCGGCTGCGAGCCGTGCGCGACCCGCGCGCGTCCGGGCGCCTACGGTGAACCCATGAACGACCCGGACCGCGGCGAGGACCGCTGCGCCTGGCTCGACGTCTCGGCGGGTGTCTCCGGCGACATGCTCCTCGGGGCCCTCGTCGACGCGGGAGCCGCTCTCGAGGTCGTCCAGTCCGCTGTGGACTCGGTCATCCCGGGCACCGTGCGACTCGTCGCACACGAGACGGCGCGGGCCGGCATGCGGGCGCTCAAGGTCGACGTCGAGCTGCTCGCCGCCGACCAGCACCACCGCCGCTGGTCCGAGATCAGGGATCGGCTGGGGGCGGCTGACCTGCCCGACGTCGTCCGCGAGAGCGCGCACGCCGTCTTCGAGCGCCTGGCCGTCGCCGAGGCGCGCGTGCACGGCACCGACGTCGACGACGTGCACTTCCACGAGGTCGGCGCCTGGGACTCCATCGCCGACGTCGTCGGCACCTGTGCTGCGCTCGCCGACCTCGGTGTGCTCGGCGGACTCGGCGGGGGCGGCGCGTCGGGTGTGGCCGGGGCGTCGTGTGTGACCGGGGCGTCGAACGCCTCGGGTGTGGCCGGGGCGCCGGGCGCGGGGGGAAGCCGCCGTGTGACGGCGAGCCGGATCTCGCTGGGCTCCGGCTCGGTGCGAGTGGCGCACGGCCGGGTGCCCGTGCCGGTGCCAGCCGTGCTCGAGCTGTGTCGCGGGTGGGACGTCACCTCCGGAGGTGATGGCGAGCTCGCCACCCCGACGGGAGTCGCGCTCGTCACCGCCCTCGCGGGCGGGCAGACGGCGATGCCCGCCATGACCGTGCACACGGTCGGCATCGGGGCCGGCACCAAGGAGCAGCCCGACCGGGCCAACGTCGTGCGCGTCGTCGTGGGCCAGCCGGATCGAGACCGGGGCGCGGATGGCCCCGCGGAGCGTCTGCAGGTCATCGAGGCCAACGTCGACGACCTCGACCCCCGATTGTGGCCGACCGTCATCGACGGCATGCTCGCGGCCGGCGCCGCCGATGCGTGGACCACCCCGATGACGATGAAGCGTGGCCGGCCGGCCCAGCTGCTCTCCGTCCTCGCGGCCCCGTCGCTGGTGGCCGGGCTCGTCGACGTCGTGTTCGCCTCGACGAGCACCATCGGGGTGCGGGTGCACGACGTCATCCGGTGGGCGCTCGACCGTGGCTGGTCGGATGTCGAGGTGAGCGGTCAGCGCGTGGGCATCAAGGTGGCCCACCAGCAGGGCCGCATCGTCAACGTGGCCGCCGAGTTCCGCGACGTCGAGGCTGCTGCTGTCGCCCTGGGCCTGCCGGTGCGCGAGGTGCTCGACGCAGCCGAAGCGGCTGCCGCGGCTGCGGGTCTCACGCGGGGTGGCGGCATACCGGACGGGCTGCGCGACACCCCGTGACCGGGGTGGCGTGGGTGCGGAGCTCCCGAGCTGTCAGGCACGCTCCGCGGTGGGCGACCACGGTGCCGCGATCTGGGCCGCGAGGTGACCGGCGCCGTAGCCGTTGTCGATGTTGACGACGCCGATCCCCGGTGAGCAGGAGTTGAGCATCGAGAGCAGGGGAGCGAGCCCCCCGAAGGCCGCGCCGTAGCCGACGGACGTGGGCACGGCGACGACAGGTGACGCGGCGAGGCCGGCGACGACGCTCGGGAGGGCGCCGTCCATGCCGGCGACGACGACGATGGCGCGCGCCCGGTCGATGAGGTCGCGGCGGGCGAGGATCCGGTGCAGGCCGGCCACCCCGACGTCCACGACGAGCTCGGTTGCGCGTCCGAGGTAGCGCGCGGTGAGCACGGCCTCGCGGGCCACGGGAAGGTCCGACGTGCCCGCGCAGAAGACGGCCACGAGCCCGCCCGACGGAGCCGGAGGGTCCGGCGGCCAGGCGAGAAGGCGCGCGGTCTCGTCGTGGACGGCGTCGGGCAGCACGTCGAGGACGGCCTCGGCGTGCTCGGCGCTCGCGCGAGTGAAGAGCACGGCGCCCGAGGTCGTGCCATCGGCAGCCGCGGCCCGCAGGCGCTCGGCGATGGCGCGCACCTGCTCGGAGGTCTTGCCCTCGCAGTAGATCGCCTCGGGGTAGCCGCGCCGGGCCGCTCTTCCGAGGTCGAGCTCGGCCACGTCGCGGAGATCGCTCTCGCCGAGATCGCCGTTGCCGAGATCGCTCCCGCCGGGGCGAGCGCCGTCGCCGGGGGGAGCGACGGCGTCAGCCACGGGTGACCTGGACGAGGGGGAGGGTGAAGGCGCCGGACTGGATGCCGGAGACGTCGACGGCGACGAAGGCGAACCCGGCTGCCCGGCCGGCCTCGTGCAGGGCCGCTCGGACCGGAGCCGCCATCGAGCGCGCGAGGTCGGGCTCCGACAGCTCGATACGCGCCACCTGGTCGTGATGGCGCACCCGGCAGTCGTCGAAGCCCAGCGAGCGGACCGCCGCCTCGAGCTGCTCGACCTGGGCCAGCTTGGCGGGATCGACGACCGAGAAGTGCGGGATGCGCGAGGCCAGGCACGGGGCGGCGGGCTTGTCGGCGTTGGGCAGGCCGAGGGCGCGAGCGAGCGCGCGCACGTCCGCCTTGGTGAGGCCGGCGTCGGCGAGCGGCCGCAGGACGCCGTGCTCGGTCGCGGCGCGCGAGCCCGGGCGGTCGGGCCGGCGGGCATCGTCGGCGTTCTCGCCGTAGGCGACGGCCGTCAGACCGTGTGCGCGTGCAACGTCGTCGGAGATCCGGGTGAAGAGCTCGTCCTTGCAGTGGAAGCAGCGGTCGGGTCCGTTGGCGCGGTAGGCGGGGTTGTCGCCCTCGTGCGTCGCGACCTCGACGACCGACGCGCCGATGTGGGCGGCGACGTCGTGAGCGCCCCTGCGCTCATCGGCAGCAAGGCTGGGGGAGACCCCGATGACGGCGACGACCCGAGGCGTTCCGAGCGCGCGCACCGCGAGGGCGAGCAGGAGCCCGGAGTCGACGCCACCCGAGAAGGCCACGCCGAGGCGGCCTTGGCCGGACGGCATACCGGCTCGGAGTCGCTCGCCCACTGCGTCAGCACGCGCCGCAAGGTGTGGGGGCAGCGCGTCGTTGCGCTGCCCCCACACCTCGACCGACGGGTCAGGAGTCGTCATGTCCCCAGTCTTGCCGATCGCCGTCCGTCGGTCGATCACGGCGTCGTGACCTCGGTCCGGTCGCCCGACCACAGCGTGTGGAAGGCGCCGTCGCGGTCGATGCGGCCGTAGGTGTGGGCTCCGAAGTTGTCGCGGAGACCCTGGACGAGGGCGGCCGGCAGACGCTCGGCGCGCATCGTGTCGTAGTAGGCGAGCGCGCTCGAGAAGCCGGGCACGGGGACCCCCGAGGTGGCGCCGAGGGCGATGACGCGTCGCCACGCGTCCTGGCGGTCGCCGAGCCCGGAGACGATGCTCGGGGCCACGAGGAGCGTCGCGAGCCGGCCGGCGGCGTACTCGTCGCTGATCTGCGCGAGCAGGCGTGCACGGATGATGCAGCCGCCGCGCCAGATGCGGGCCACGGTCGCGATGTCGACGTCCCAGACGTACTCGTCGCTCGCCTTGCGGATCTGCTCGAGACCCTGGGCGTAGGCGACGACCTTGGAGGACCACAGTGCATCGCGCACGTCGTCGACGAAGCGCTGCCGATCCTCAACTGTCACAGTGCGATTCGGCCCGGTCAAGACTCCTCGGGCCGCTCCGCGCACGTCGGTGTCACCAGATCCGGAGCGGGCGAAGACCGACTCGGCGATCGTCGACACCGGCACGCCGAGCTCGAGCGCCGTCTGCACGGTCCAGCGGCCGGTGCCCTTCTGCTCGGCCGCGTCGACGATGACGTCGACGAGCGGGCCGCCGGTGGCTGCGTCGACCTGGTCGAGCACCTCGGCCGTGATCTCGATGAGGAAGGAGTCGAGCTCGCCGGAGTTCCACTCCCTGAAGACGTCGGCTGCCTCGGCGGCCGTGAGTCCTGCCGCCGACAGCAGGTCGTAGGCCTCGGCGATGAACTGCATGTCGGCGTACTCGATGCCGTTGTGGACCATCTTGACGAAGTGGCCGGCGCCGTCAGGGCCCATCCAGGCGCAGCACGGCTCCCCGTCGACCTGCGCGGCGATGGACTCGAGGATCGGGCCGAGGGCGGCATACGACTCCTTGGAGCCACCCGGCATGATCGACGGGCCCTCGAGGGCACCGACCTCGCCGCCGGAGATGCCCGTGCCGACGAAGTGCAGCCCGTGCTCGCGCAGCCGGGCCTCGCGGCGCCGGGTGTCCTCGAAGTGCGCGTTGCCGCCGTCGACGACGATGTCGCCCTCCTCGAGCAGCGGCACGAGCTCGTCGATGACGGCGTCGGTCGGGCCGCCCGCCTTGACCATGACGATGATCCGCCGGGGTCGCTCGAGGGAGGCGACGAAGTCGGCCGTCGACTCCGAAGGGACGAAGGTGCCCTCGGACCCGTGCTGCTCGATGAGCGCCTGCGTCTTCGCGTTGCTCCGGTTGTGCACCGCGACGGTGTGGCCGTGGCGGGCGAGGTTACGGGCGAGGTTGCTGCCCATGACGGCGAGTCCGGTGACTCCGATGGTGGCGAGGCTGCTCACGGTTGCTTTCCTTGGGGGAGAGGGTGATCCGGCGTATGCCGGGTGGTGGGCTGGTCGGGTCAGGCGTCCTTGCGCCAGCGGCGGCGGAGAGCGAAGGCGGCCGCCTTGGGCTTGCGGTCGCGGGTGAAGGCGCCCTTCTTGTTGCCGTCGACGCGCATGATGCCGGAGGTGGTCGCGAAGTCCGCGAAGTTCCATACATGCTCACCCACGACAGCCTCGCACGCGTCGAAGACACGGTGGTTCATGTCGAGGTAGTCGACCTGGTACTCCTCGCTCCACGGCTGAGGCGTGAGGGAGTGGTTGCCGGCGAGGGTGTCGGCGCCGTACTCGGTGATGATGATCGGCTTGCCCTCCGACGCCCAGCCGGTCAGCTCCTCGGTCCACGCGATCTCGGCGCCGGCGAGGTCGCCCGTGTTGACGTACCAGCCGTAGTAGCGGTTGAGCATGAGGACGTCGGCGAACTGGGAGACGCGGCAGCTGCCGTGCGGGGCGAGCATGACGTTGACGAAGCCGACGGGACGGGACGGGTCGGCCTCGCGGGCGACGTCGAAGAGGGGGCGAAAGTAGTCCTCGGCGCCCTCGGTGTCGGACTCGGGCTCGTTGGCGATCGACCAGAGCACGACGCTCGGGTGGTTCTTGTCGCGGGCGATGAGCTCGCGGATGGCCTGGGCGTGCACCTCGCGAGTGGTCTCGTTGATCGTGTCGGGGGAGAAGGTCGTGTAGCCCTGCCCGCCGAAGATGCCGCCGCCGAGGCCCATGTTGAGACCGACGGCCGCGGTCTCGTCGATGATGACGATGCCGTGGCGGTCGGCGTAGTCGAGGACGTCCTCGGAGTAGGGGTAGTGCGACGTACGGAACGAGTTGGCCCCGATCCAGTCGAGCAGCTCGAAGTCCTGGACGAGGTGGGCCGGGCTGTGTGCCTTGCCGATCGTCGAGTGGTCCTCGTGCATGCCGAAGCCCTTGAAGTAGAAGGGGTCGCCGTTGATGAGGAACTCGGTGCCGCGCACCTCGACGGTGCGGATGCCGACGGACTGGTGGTAGGTGTCGAGAACGACGCCGGTGTCGTCGACGAGCTGGACCTCGAGGTCGTAGAGGTAGCCGTGTCCTGGTGCCCAGAGGTGGACGTCATCGACGCGCAGCGAGCCGGTCGCGCCGCTGCCGGTGGCGACCTCGCGGCCCGCGGCGTCACGCAGGACGGTGCGGACCTCGAGCCCGTCGGAGTCGGCGGTCTCGACCGCAAAGTCGACCGAGCCGACGTCACCCGAGAAGCCGGTCACGACGGTGAGGTTCTCGATGCGCGCCTGAGGCGTCGCGGCCAGCCAGACCGAGCGGTGGATGCCGGCGAAGTTGAAGAAGTCGTGCCAGTAGCGCTGGGCCTTGCCCGCGGCCGTGTCCTCGATGACGCCGGGCGGGATCGACTGGAAGCTCAGGGTGTTGTTGACGAGCGCCGTGATGCGGACCTCCTCGCCCGGGGTGACGAACTCCGTGACATCGGCCTCGAAGGGTGTGTAGCCGCCCTCGTGGCTCACCACCTCGTGGTCGTCGACCCAGACGGTGGCGCGGTGCGTCGCGGACTCGAAGTGCAGCACGACGCGCTGGTCCGTCCAGCCGCGCGGGACGCGGACGGTGCGCTGGTACCAGATGTCGCCGACGTAGTCGCGCACGGCGGCGTCGGCGGTCAGGTCGTTGAAGCTCGCGGGCACCGCCATGTCGCGGGGCGAGGGCAGCGGACCACGGAACCACCCGGCGTCGCGGCCCGCGGAGTCTCCGTCGAGCTCGAACGACCAGAGGCCGTCGAGGCGCTTCGTCTCGCGAGTGGAGGTGTCCTGGGGGCGCAGCATGGTGGTGCCTTTCGTCATCGGTGGGGCGTCCCTCCATTGAGTCACCGCCGCCAGCGCCAGGCGAGCGATTGCCACCAGTTGCCACGCCCATACCCACCAGAATCGAAAGAGCAGTCCGTCAGCCAGCCGAGCCCGTATGCCGCCCGGTCCTCCCCGATCGAAAGAGCAGTTCGTCGGGTTCGAGCGGCCCGGCGCGGCTGCGTGGAAGGGCGACGAACTGCTCTTTCGATCGCAGCTCGGGCTGTCCCCCCACCCGATCGAAAGAGCAGTTCGTCGACCAGCCGAGCCCGTATGCCGCAAGGCCCTTCCCGATCGAAAGAGCAGTTCGTCGGCGGGCGGGATCAGCAGCCTCTGGCGCGCATTCTCCGGGCGCGGATCTCGGCGAGCTCGAGCATCCGCGTGCTGAAGAACCTCGGGTGGATGTCGGTGAGCTCCAAGCCTTCCCGTGGCTGACCCAGCTCCTCAGCGGCCCTCAGCACCAGCGCCATTCGGGCCGCGTCGGTGTTGACATCCTCGTCCCAGACCTCGATGACCGACCAGCCGTCGTCGCCGAACCGTTGGAACCGCACCTTGTCCTGCGCTCGTTGCTCGTCGCTGTCGTGGAACTCCCGCCCTTGGTACTCGAGCAGCGCCCGCTGTGCGACCCAACGCATGTCGGGCCGGCCCAACCACCGGTCGCCCACCGCGACAATGGGCTGATTGAGCTCAGGCTCGGGCAGCCCTGCTCGCACGAGCACGAGCCTCGTGCGAGTCTCGCCCGGTGACTCCGAGCCGACTCTGATCCAGGTGAGGGCTTCGAGGAGGGTGAGCTTGCCGCGCGGGGCGACTCTGGCGCTCAGGGCCTCGTGCAAGGGGTCCACCGAGCCCAGCCTGGTCGCCACGGCATCTCCCATGACGACGAGGTCGTCCAGACCCAAGGGCATCCCGGGGCGAATGAGCTCGCCCATGTCGACCCAGGTCTCTGCCGGGCTCGTCACGGGGAGACCGGCAAACGTGACCACCTCGCGACTGAGGAGGCCGCGGTGTCCGATCAGCCCCCGTCGACGGATCGCCCCGTCACGGGCATCGCGGACGACGTGGATCGAGTCGTCGTCGTCCAGCGCCATCGGAAGTGGAAGCCCGTGAAGTCTGGCGGCGGTCAGGTGAGAGAACGCATGGCACTCGACCACGAGTGAGATGGCACCGCACTGCTCCACGAGTGAGTCGAGTGGGTCGGCCGCCCATACGCCACGGACCGGCGACACGAGGTTCATCGCGTACACCTGAGTTCGCGTCAGGCCCCACACACTGGCGATACCTGGAGTGAAGGGCCGGTGTCTGAGCGGTTCGGGGAGGGGGGAAGGCATGTGTCGATGGTGGCGACGACCCACGATCGAGGCGGTGACTTGTCCACAGGCCGCCGGGGTCCGACGAAGTGCTCTTTCGATTGAGGGTTCGCGGACGGCATACGCCGAGGTACGACGGAGTGCTCGTTCGATCGGGAGGTCGCGGACGGCATACGCGGTCGTCTGGCGACGCGCTCTCGCCTTGGCTGGGAGGCGACGGGGTGCTCTTTCGATTGTGGGGGTGGGGGGTGGCTGCCTAGATTGGCGGGATGGAGCGCCGGCCGACCATCTACGACGTGGCGGAGGCCGCCGGGGTGGCCGCGTCGACGGTGTCGCGGGCCTTCGCCCGGCCGGGGCGCGTCAACGCCGAGACCGCGGCGCGGATCTTCTCCGCCGCGGAGCAGCTCGGCTACCGCTCCGGCTCGCTCCCGGGCCTCGTGCCGACCCGCACGAGGACGCTCGCCGTCGTCGTCACCGACATCACGAACCCGTTCTACGGCGACATCATCCGGGGCGCCCACGAGGCCGCGGCGGAGCTCGGCTACACGTTGCTCCTGTCGCACACCCAGGAGGACGCGCAGCTCGAGCGGGAGTGGACCGAGCGCGAGCTGCGCGCCGTCGAGGGCGTGCTCCTGACGAGCTCGCGGATGTCGGACCAGGCGATCCGCATGATGGCCAAGCAGAAGCCCGTCATCGTCCTCAACCGCCGACTTCCCGAGGTGCCCAACATCCTCGTCGACAACGCCCGTGGCGTCCGCCGGGCGGTCGAGCACCTGACCGAGCTCGGCCACGACTCGATCACCTACGTCGCCGGCCCCGAGTCGAGCTGGACCGACGGCACGCGGTGGCAGGCGCTGCGTGAGGCGACCTACGAGCTCGACATCCGCCTGCGCCGGGTCGGCCCCTGCAACAGCCCCACCGTGCAAGCCGGCTTCGGCCGAGCCGCCGAGATCGCCGCCCAGCGGGCCACCGCCGTCATCGCCTACAACGACGTCGTCGCCATCGGCGTGCTCAAGGGACTGCTCCGACTCGGCCTCAGCGTGCCGGGCGACGTCAGCGTCGTCGGCTTCGACAACACCCTCCTGGCCGAGATCACCGAGCCGGAGCTGACGACCGTCGCCGCGCCGCTGCACGCGATGGGCGCGACCGGCGTCAAGAACCTCGTCGCCATGGCCGGGGGCGCCGTGCCGAGCCGTGAGCCGATCGTCATGCCGGTGCGTCTCGTCGTGCGCCGGTCGACGGGTCAGCGCAGCCGGAAGAGGACCTCACCGGCGTTCGGCACGACGAACGCGCCACCCTCCGCCTCCGCAGCGACGTCGATGGAGCCTGGGTCCACGTAGCCGAGGTTGGCTGCGCGGCATACCTCCTCGGGGATCTGCGACGCGAGCGTGACGCGCACGCGCAGACGCTCCTCGCCCGTCTCGGCGTCGTAGGTGCCCGCCCCCCGGAGGTGGGTCGAGTGGGCAAGGGTGCCCCAGTGGATGTGCTCGAACCGGTCCCACTGCTTCACGAAGTAGTCGCGGCAGTGGTAGCCGATCTCGTTGATCTCGGGGTGGCTCGTCGAGATCTCGGTGATGTGCGGCGCGTAGATGATGACCTCGCCGCCGTCCGCCACCGCGGGCTCGAGCTTGTAGAAGCCCTTGGCGCCGGTCCAGATGTCCTCGTACATCTCCGGGATGACCGAGATGACCCGGTGGACCGGCTCGTCGAGGTAGGTGACGTGCGTGGCAGCGCAGACCTCGGCCGCGTTGGCCCACGACGAGATCGTGTCGCCGAAGGAGATCGAGTGCAGGTCGAGCGAGCCCGACTCGCCGACGACGCAGAGGGCGAGCTTCTCGGCCGGGACGAGCGACGCGCCCTCGTTGATGAGCGCCCGCACCGGCGTGATGTCCGTCGTGCCGATGATCTCGGCGGAGGTGATGAGCGCCCCGATCCAGTGCGAGACGTCGATGATCTGCTGGCCCGCGACACCGGGGAAGAAGTACTTGTTGCCGCCCGAGATGCCGACGACCTCGTGCGGCAGCACCGGCCCCACGACAAGCGCCACGTCGTGCTCGACCACCGCCCGGTTGAGCAGCACCGGCACGTCCATCGACAGCCGCCCCTCCGACAGCTCCGCCAGGCGCGCTGCCGGGATGGTGCCGAGGTCGGCGAAGGTCGACGGCTCCCACCACTCGTGGTTGACCACCGACATGCCCGGATACGTGGCCTCGAGCCCTCTCTCCTCGTAGCCGAGGTGGGCAGCGAGCGCTGCCTCCGACATGGGCTGGTGGGTGCCGAGTGCGATGAGCGTGGTCATCCGCGTGACGCGCCCGTGCAGCGCTCGGTGCACCGCGCCGACGAGGAGGGGCAGCGGACAGGTGCGCGTGCCGTCGGGGACGACGATGCAGACGCTCTTCCCGTCGAGGTCGGCCCCGCCCAGCTGCTCGGCGATGAAGGCCTTCACCGCCTCCGGAGCGAGCACCCCTTCGGTGCCGCCGAGGCGCGCGGCCCGGCGGGCCGCCTCCTGCGGTGTCTCGTCGGCAGCTGGGGTGGTGGTCGGCCTCGGTGCGGTGGCCGGCCTCGGTGCGGTGGTCGTCATGGACCCACTGTTGCCCCGACCGCCCGCGCCGACAAGGGCGCCGGGCAACTCGTGGCAACTCGTGGGCACCCGCGCGCCGGGGGCGCACGATGGCAGACATGACGACCCTCGCGACAGCCCGGCCCCTTGCCCTCGACCCCGATCGGCTCCTGCCCGTCGAGCCGCGGACGCGCGAGATCGCCCGCCGGCTGTATGCCGCTGTCGCCGGGTTGCCCATCATCTCGCCTCACGGCCACGTCCCACCGCAGTGGCTCGCGGAGGACGTCGCGTTCAGCGACCCGACGAGCCTGCTGGTCTCCCCGGACCACTACGTCTTCCGCCTCCTCCATGCCCGTGGTGTCGCGCTGGACGAGCTCGGAGTCGGGGGTCGCCCGCTGACGGCCGCCGAGTCGCGACGCGCCTGGCACCTGCTGGCGCAGCACTGGCCGGCCTTCCGCGGCACACCGAGCCGCTTCTGGATGGACAGCGTGCTCGCCGACGTCTTCGGGGTCACGGAGCGACTGGCGCCGGAGAGCGCCGACGCCATCTACGACCGGGTCGCCGAGGCGATCGCGGCACCCGACTTCCGCCCCCGGGCCCTCATGGAGCGCTTCGGCATCGACATCCTCGCGACGACGGACGACCCGGTCGACGACCTCCACCACCACCGCACGCTGCGCGACGACGGGTTCCGTCGGCGCGTCGTGCCCACCTTCCGACCCGACCGCTACCTCGAGCCTGCGCGCGCGGACTTCGCCGACCTCATGACCGACCTGTCGAGGGCGAGCGGGGTCGACACCGGCACCTACCGGGGCTACCTCGCAGCGCTCGAGGAGCGGCGGCGCTTCTTCAAGGCCAACGGCGCCGTCTCGAGCGACCACAGCCACGCCGACGTCGTGACCCTCACCCTCGACGAGAACGAGGCCGCCCGGATCTACGACGCCGCGCTGCGCGGCGTCGTGTGCTCGGGCGACGCGACCGCCTTCCGCCGCCACATGCTCGTCGAGATGGCCCGGATGTCGACCGAGGACGGCCTCGTCATGACACTGCACCCGGGCGTGCACCGCAACCACCACTCGCCGACGCTCGAGCGCTTCGGACCCGACACGGGTCACGACATCCCGACGACCGTGGAGTTCACCCGAGGCCTGCAGCCGCTCCTCGACCGCTTCGGCACGGCGGAGGGCTTCCAGCTCATTCTCTTCACGCTCGACGAGACGGTCCTCTCGCGGGAGATCGCGCCGCTGGCCGGGTTCTACCCGAGCGTCTACGCGGGCGCCCCGTGGTGGTTCCTCGACGCGCCCGAGGCCGTGCGCCGCTTCCGTGGCGCCGTCACCGAGACGGCCGGCTTCTACCGGACCTCGGGCTTCATCGACGACACGCGCGCGTTCCTGTCCATCCCGGCCCGCCACGACATGTCCCGGCGCCTCGACAGCGGCTACCTCGCCCAGCTCGTGGCCGAGCACCGGCTCGACGAGGACGAGGCCCTCGAGACGGTGATCGACCTCGTCTCGACCATCCCCAGGAAGGCGTTCAAGCTGTGAGCACCCACCCGACCGAAACGACGCCCGACACGACGCCCGACACGACGCCCGACACGACGCCGGACACGACGTCCGACACGGCGCGCGACACCGACGACGCGGCCCACGCCGGGGTGGCTCGGCGCCGCCTCCGGCGAGAGACCGACGGGCGGCCCGCCGCGCCCGTGCGCATCGTCCACCTCGGCGTCGGCAACTTCTTCCGGGCGCACGCCGCCTGGTACACGGAGCACGCGAGCGACGCCGCGCAGTGGGGGATCGCCGCCTTCACGGGGCGCTCGCCCGCCGTCGCGGAGAGCCTGGCCGAGCAGGACGGGCTCTACACCCTCCTCGTCCGGGGCCCGGGGGGAGCACGTCCTGAGGTCATCTCGAGCCTCAGTGCCGTGCACCCGGCCGATGACCTCGACGCTCTCCGCGGCTACTTCTCCGACCCCGCCGTGGCCGTCGTGACGTTGACCGTCACCGAGGCCGGCTACCGCCGGAACCCGCAGGGCGGGCTCGACGTCGACGCAGCCGATGTGCGCGCGGACATCGCTGCGCTGCAGGGGGATCCGCGCGGGAGCGTGTCGACGACGCCGGGGAAGCTCGTCGCCGGCCTCTTGACCCGCCGGGCGTCGGGCGGAGGTCCGATCGCCGTCGTCCCCAACGACAACGTGCCCGACAACGGCCCGATGGTCGCACGCGTCGTCGGGGACCTCGCCTCCCTCGTCGACCCCTCCCTCCCGGCCTGGATCGACGCCAACGTCTCCTGGGTGACGACGATGGTCGACCGCATCACGCCGCGCTCGACCGCGGACGACCGTGCCGAGGTCGCACGCCAGACGGGTGTCGACGACCCCGAGACCGTGCCGACCGAGCCGTTCTCGGAGTGGGTGCTCGCCGGCACCTTTCCGGCGGGGCGGCCCGACTGGGAGTCGGCGGGTGCCACGGTCGTGGCGGACGTGCGTCCCTTCGAGACGCGCAAGCTCTGGCTGCTCAACGGCTCCCACTCGCTCATGGCGTATGCCGGCTCCCTCCTCGGGCACGAGACCGTGGCCGACGCGATCGCCGACCCCCTCGTACGCTCGTGGGTGGAGGAGTGGTGGGACGCCGCGGCGCCGCACGTCGACCTCCCGGCCGTCGACGTCTCGGACTACCGCCAGGCCCTGCTCGAGCGCTACCGCAACCCGCAGATCCGCCACCTCCTCGCGCAGATCGCGGCGGACGGCTCGCAGAAGGTGCCGATCCGAGCCCTGCCCGTCATCCGGGCCGAGCTGGCCCGGGGCCGCGTCGCACCCGGCGCGACCCGGATCGTCGCCGCGTGGATCGCGCACCTGCGTGGGCTCGGAGCGCCGGTCACCGACACCGCAGCGACCGAGGTCCGGGCGCTCGCACAGGGCGACCCGCAGGCCGCGGTCCGTTCGGTGCTCGAGTGGCTCGGCCTCGACGACGGCCAGCGCGAGCCGATCGCGCCTGTCGTGCTCGCCCAGCTCGCGCACCTCACCCGACTGGGGCGAGCCACCACGGCGACCGCCTCACTCGCGGGTGCCGCTCGTGAGTGACGGGCGACACCAGCCTCGCTACGTCGTCGGGGTCGACGTCGGCACCACAGCGGCCAAGGTCGTCGCGTTCCGGCTCCTCGACGATGCCGAGCCCGACGTGACGAGCGGGTCGCCCGCGGCGGTCGCCGTGCACGAGTATCCCCTCGTCAGGCCCCGCTCCGGGTGGCGCGTGCAGGACGCCGACGCCGTCGTCGCGGCCACCCTGACGTCTCTCGCGGGCTGCGTCGCCCAGCTCGACGGCGGGTCCGTCGTCGCCGTCTCGGTGAGCACCGCGATGCACGGGCTCATCGCCCTCGACGCCGAGGCGCGACCCCTGACGCCGATCGTCACCTGGGCCGACGCGCGGGCCCGCGACGTCGCACGCAGGCTGCGCGAGACCCCGCTCTCGGCCTCGCTCCACGCCCGGTCCGGCACGCCGGTGCACTCGATGTCACCCCTCACCAAGCTGTGCTGGTTCGCCGAGAACGAGCCGGAGCTCATGGCCCGGGCCGCCTCCTGGGTCGGGCTCAAGGACCTCATCCTGCACGCCCTCACCGGTCACCTCGTCACGGAGCTGTCGTCCGCCAGCGGCACGGGGATGCTCTCCATCGCCGACCGCACCTGGGACGCCGAGGCGGTCGCGCTCTCGGGCGCCCGCCTCGGCCAGCTGCCACCGGTGCTCCCGACGACAGCGACCCTGCCGCTCGACGCCGACGTCGCCAGACGAGTCGGCCTGCCCGCCGGCACCCCCGTGGTCCTCGGTGCCGGCGACGGGCCCCTGGGCAACCTCGGCACGGGCGCGATCCGCCCCGGCGTCGCCGGGCTCTCCCTCGGCACGAGCGGCGCCCTCCGTCTCGTCGTCGACCACCCGTGGGCCGACCCGAGCGGCCGCCTCTTCTGCTATGCCCTGACGGAGGACCGGTGGGTGCTCGGCACTCCCATCAGCAACGGCGGCGCCGTCGTCAGGTGGGCCGGGTCAGTCTTCGCGGCCGAGCGTCCCGACGCCCCCGAGGAGTATGCCGGCCCGCCCGTCACCGACACCGACCTGCTGGCCCTCGCTGCCGGCGTCGAACCCGGCAGCGAGGGCCTCGTCATGCTGCCGTTCCTCCTGGCCGAGCGTGGCCCTCTCTGGGACGCCGACCTGCGCGGCGCCTACCTCGGCATCCGCCAGCGCCACACCCGGGCGCACTTCGTGCGTGCCGCTGTCGAGGGCGTCGCCTACCAGCTCGCCACGATCCTCGACGGCCTCGACGAGGTCGAGCCCGTGACCTCGATCCGCGCCACCGGGGGTGTCTTCCGTAGCGAGCTCTGGCGCGAGGTCCTCTCCGGAGCCCTCGGCCGGCCGCTCAGTGTGACGGCCGGCGCCGAGGGGTCGGCGCTCGGTGCGGCGGCGCTCGGGCTACACGCCGTCGGGCTCGAGGCCACGCTGGAGGACTCCTTGAGGCGCCTCGCCCCGGGTCTCGTCGGGGACCGTGCCGACGGCAGCGACAGGGTCGTGGCGCCGGAAGCCAGCTCAGCGGCATACCGCGACGCGCGAGCCTCCGCGGGGGCGCGGCTGCGCGATCTGGCGGATGCGGCAGCCCTGCTGGCGGGTCCCTCGGGCACCGTGCGCGGCAACACCGTGCAACCGTCTGGCAACAAGAGGCAACTCGTTGTCCGCCAGGGCCAGACGGCCCTTCACTAGGTGCATCACCGATGGCGAAAAAGCCTTGGCCCACAAAGGAGTTCGGCCCCATGAGCACCATCACCAAAGAGGAGATCGCGCAGTCGTTCGTCGACGAGCGCCTTCCCAAGCGATCGGTCGTCGGCTACGGATTCGGCGACTTCGCGAACAACCTGGCATTCACCCTCAGCACGGCGTTCCTGCTCTACTACTACACCGACGTCGCCGGCCTCTCCGCGGCCGCCGTCGCAACGATGTTCTTCGTCGTGCGGCTCTGGGACGCCGTCGCCGACATGTTCGCGGGCCGGCTCGTCGACCGCACCATGACGCGGATGGGCAAGTTCCGCCCCTTCATTCTCTTCGGAGCCGTGCCGCTGCTCTTCCTCAGCTTCCTCACCTTCCATGTCCCGAGCTCGCTCGACGACGGCGCGAAGCTGCTCTACGCCTACGTCACCTACGCGGTCCTCGGCCTGCTCTACTCGCTCGTCAACATCCCGTACGGCTCGCTCGCCTCGGCGATGACGCAGTCTGTCAAGGAGCGGGCCAAGCTCGTGTCGTCGCGCTTCTTCGGCGGCGCGCTCGGGGGCATCGTCCTCACCTACATCATCGCGCCGAAGATCTCGGACCTGAAGTCGGTGAAGAAGACGCTGACCCCCGCGGAGTACCAGGAGCAGGTGCAGGCCATCTTCACGCAGACGACCCTGCTCTTCATCGTCATCGGCTCGATCGCCTACCTCATCACCTGGTACTTCTGTCGCGAGCAGGTCGTGCGCACCTCACCCCGGGTGTCGCTGCGCGAGACGTACGACACGATCCGGACCAACAAGCCCCTCGGCTACCTCTGCGCGGCGAGCTTCTTCTACCTCGTCGGCCTCTTCGCCGTCGGCGGTGCGTCCGCCTTCTACGCGCAGTACGTCATGGGCGACATCAAGTGGCTCGGCCCGATCACCCTCGTCAACAGCGGCATCTCGATCGTCGCGGCTCCCTTCATCCCCAAGCTCGTCGACCGCTTCGGCAAGAAGTCCCTCTTCCAGTGGTGCGGCGTCTTCACCGTCGTCGGCGGGATCGCGCTCTTCTTCACGCCGGTCGGCGCCGTCGCTCCTGCCCTGATCTTCTTGGGCATCAAGGGAATCGGCGCAGCTCTGATCAACACGATCATGTTCGGCCTCGAGGCCGACACCGTCGAGTACGGCGAGTGGAAGTCCGGGCAGCGGTCCGAGGGCGCCACCTACGCGGTCTTCTCCTTCACCCGCAAGATCACGCAGTCGATCGGTGGCGCGGTGGGTGCGGCGGCCCTCGCCTTCGGTGGCTACCTCTCCGCCACCGCGGCGGTGCCCAACCCGGTCCAGCCGGAGTCCGCCATCGACGCGATCCGCTTCACGATCGGACTGCTCCCCGCGATCGTCGCCGCCATCGCGATGCTCATCTTCTGGAAGTACCCGCTCACCGACGAGCGCTTCCGTGAGATCCGCAACGAGACGGAGCTGCGCAAGCGCCGGCAGGGCCACCTCATCGGGCCCGACGGTCAGGTCATCGAGGCGCGGGAGGTCTGACGCGCACGGTGGTGCTCATGGCGCCGGGTGGGTCCGATGGACCCGCCCGGCGCCGTCTTCTGTGCCGGGCGAGCGTCAGTCGATCGAGTCGGTGAGCACGGCGTCCACGGCGGCCAACGCGGCCGCCTCACCCTCACGAGTGATCGCCTCGGCCGCTGGGCGGTTCCAGAGCCAGCAGTCGAGGTCGGCCGCGGTGCCGCAGATCTCAGCGGCCGAGGCGTCGTCGGGGCCGTCGTCGACGAGAAAGCGCCTGAGGTCGATCTGCCGGCCCTCGTAGGCGCCGGTGATCCGCACCGGCGTGACGGTCCACGCGTGCATCGCATCGACGGTGGCGATCGTGACCGTGCCCGCGACGGGTTCGTGCGTGAGCCCCGGCTCGGGCTCGTAGCCACGCATGATGCGCAGCGCCTCGTCGACGCCGTCGGCTGCCAGGCGGCAGTCGAGGGGAGTGCGCGCGCCGACGGTCAGCTCGGCGTCGAGGCGGTGGATCATCGCCTCGTGCGCCTGGCGCCGCGCGATGTAGCCGGCGGTGTGCTCGTCGGCCCACATCCACAGCTCGGTGGCGGGGTCGAGTGCAGCGAGGGCGGCGTGGAGCCGGCTGCTCGACCGGTCGAAGTGCTCGAGGAGCCCGGCACGGTCGGCCGGCCGCTCGACGCGACGTCCATCGAGCGCATCGACGTCGGCTCGGGTCGTCAGGCCGCCGGCGGCGATCTCACCCCAGAACCACTGCACCTCGGCGAGGTGCCAGATGAGGTCGTCGGCGTCCCAGTCGGGGCACGTCGGCACCCGCAGGCCCGGCGGGGCATCGGCGAGGACCGTTCGGAAGCGCGCGGAGTCATCCGCGAGGTGGTCGAGGAACGGTGGAGCGGCGGGGTCGGACGGGCCGGACGGCATACGGCAGGGGTCTCCTTCAACGGACTCCGGAAACACGGAACTGGACGGAGATGCGCGGACCCACGGCCTCGGAGGTCTTGGGGACCGCGTGGTCCCAGGTCCGCTGGCACGAGCCGCCCATCACGACGAGGTCACCATGCCCGAGGGGGAAGCGCAAGGTCTTCTGGCTCGTGCCCTCGATCGTGCCGCCGTCGCGCGGTCGCAGCGTCAGCGTGCGCGACGAGCCGAGCGAGAGGATGGCGATCATCGTGTCGCTGTCGCGCGAGCGGCCGATGCGGTCGCCGTGCCAGGCCACGCTGTCACGGCCGTCGCGGTAGAGGCACAGGCCGGCCGTCACGAACGGCTCACCGAGCTCGTCGGCGTAGTGCGCCGAGAGGGCCTCGCGGGCCGTGGTCAGCATCGGGTGGGGCAGGCGCTCACCGGCGGCGTAGAACTTCGTGAGGCGGGGCACGTCGACGACGGAGTCGTACATCTGGCGCCGCTCGGCGTGCCACGGCACGTCGTGCAGCAGCGCCGTGAAGAGCTCGTCGCCGGCACTCAGCCAGTCGGGGCGCACGTCGACCCACGCCCCGCGGGTCAGGTGGTGTCGTCGGGTGGCCGTGCCGAGGTGGCGCAGGCTCATCTCGTCGGTGAGGTCGAGGAGCGACCCCTGAAGGGTGAGGTCCATGGAGCCACGATAGCCCAAAGGTCGAACGCCTGTTCGATCAGGCGACCGGAGATCGGGAGATCTCGGGGGGTTCGGCGCGTGCGGTGAGCTCGCGCCGCGCGGGCGGGGGAGAATGGTCGGCATGCCCCTCTACCGTGACGAGGCGATCGTCCTGCGCACCCACAAGCTGGGTGAGGCCGACCGCATCATCACGATGCTGACCCGCACGCGTGGCCGGGTGCGGGCGGTGGCCAAGGGCGTGCGGCGCACGAAGTCGCGCTTCGGCTCGCGGCTCGAGCCGGGCATGGTCATCGACGTGCAGTGCTACGAGGGGCGCAACCTCGACACCGTCACACAGGTCGAGACGCTCGCCCCTTACGGCGACGCGATCGCCCGCGACTACGCCGCCTACACGTGTGCGACGTCGATGCTCGAGACCGCGCTGCAGCTGACCGAGGAGCACGAGCCGCAGACCCAGCAGTACCTCCTCCTCGCCGGCGCGCTCCGCTCGCTCGCCGAGCACAGCCACGATCCCGGCCTCGTCCTCGACGCCTACCTGCTGCGCTCCCTCGCCGTCGCGGGCTGGGCGCCGAGCTTCGTCGACTGCGCCCGCTGCGGCGCGACCGGACCCCACCGGGCGTTCAACGTGCAGGCCGGCGGGGCCGTGTGTTCCGTATGCCGTCCGCCCGGCTCGAGCGCGCCCGCCCCCGAGACCTTCGCGCTGCTCGCGTCACTGCTCTCCGGAGACTGGGACGTCGCCGACGCGAGTGACGAGCGGTGTCGGCGCCAGGGCAACGGGCTCGTCTCCGCCTTCCTCCAGTGGCACATCGAGCGGGGCCTGCGTTCACTGCGCCTCGTCGAACGCGCCTGAACCGCAAGCGAACTCACCACCTCAACGGAGAGCCATGTACGCCAAGCCCTTCCCGCACCCCTCCGGCGCGACGGCGCCGGTCATCCCGGCAGACCTGCTGCCGAAGCACGTCGCCGTCGTCATGGACGGCAACGGCCGCTGGGCCAACGCCCGGGGCCTGCCTCGCACGAAGGGCCACGAGGCAGGGGAGGCGTCCTTGCTCGACGTCGTCGCCGGGGCCATCGAGGTCGGCGTCACCCACCTGTCGGCCTACGCCTTCTCGACGGAGAACTGGCGCCGCTCACCCGAGGAGGTGCGCTTCCTCATGGGCTTCAACCGCGACGTCATCCGTCGGCGCCGCGACCAGCTGCACGAGTGGGGTGTGCGGATGCGCTGGGTCGGGCGAGCGCCGCGCCTCTGGCGTTCGGTCGTCAAGGAGCTCGAGGTCGCCCAGGAGCTGACGCAGCACAACACGGGACTGACGCTCTACTTCTGTGTGAACTACGGCGGCCGTGCCGAGATCGCCGACGCCGTGCAGCGAATCGCCCATGACGTCAAGGCCGGTCGGCTGCGGCCGAGCTCGGTCGACGAGAAGACGATCAAGCGCTACCTCGACGAGCCGACGATGCCCGACGTCGACCTCTTCGTCAGGTCGTCGGGCGAGCAGCGCACGAGCAACTTCCTGCTGTGGCAGTCGGCCTACGCGGAGATGGTCTTCCAGAACCGGCTCTGGCCGGACTACGACCGGCGCGACCTGTGGGCCGCCATCGAGGACTACGTCGACCGCGACCGTCGCTACGGCGGAGCCGTCGACACCCCCACCTGATCGAGAGAGCAGTTCGTCGGCGCGGGCAATCGAAAGAGCAGTTCGTCGGGCTCCACGGCCCCCACGCCACCAATCGAAAGAGCGATTCGTCGCCTGAGGCCCCGGGGTCGACCGCCGACTGGACCTACAAATCGCTCTTTCGATTGAGACCTTGGGTCGGCTTGGGGTCGCGGGGGACCCGACGGAGTGCTCTTTCGATTGCTCAGGCGCCGGCAGCGGTGCAGTCGGCGCAGGTGCCGAAGATCTCGATCGTGTGGGTGACGCCGCTGAAGCCGTGGTCGCCGGCCACCTTGTCGGCCCACTTCTCGACCGCCGGTCCCTCCACCTCGACCGTCTTGCCGCAGGCCCGGCACACGAGGTGATGGTGGTGGTGGGTCGAGCAGGCGCGATAGACGGCCTCGCCGTCGTCGGTGCGCAGCACGTCGACCGTGCCCGCCTCGACCATCGCCTGCAGCGTGCGGTAGACCGTGGCCAGTCCGACGCCCTCTCCGGCCTCGCGGAGTCGGGCGTGCACCGTCTGGGCCGACGTGAAGTCGTCGCAGCGACCGAGCAGCTCGGCCACCGCGGCCTGCTGGCGCGTCGGCCGGCGGCTCACCGGACTCGTCGTCTTGCTCATCGTGCCGTTCCCGTCGTCGTGCTCGTCGTGCCGGCCGTGTCAGCCGCCCCAACCGTGCCAGCTGTGTCGGCCGCCCCCACCGTGCCGGCCGCGCCAGCACCGCCGGTCGTGTCGCTGTGCACGCCCTCGTGGCCGTGCTCGTCGTAGTGGCTCTCGTGCGCGGCGTGGAGGTGCCCGTCATGGACGTAGTCGACGTGGTCGCCGTGCGGGATCGCCTCGTGCCCGCACTCGATGCCGTGCTCGTGGGGATGGGTCTCGGCGATGTCGTGCCGGCGTCGTGACAGCTGGGTGCGCACCGTCGCAGCCACCGCGGTGACGATGAAGAGCCCGACCGCCAGCAGCACGATCGTTCCGCCGGACGGCGTGTTGAGGGGGTAGGAGAGCGCCACGCCGCCGACCGCGGAGACGAGGCCGAAGGCGATGGCCCAGCGCAGGGCACCGCTGAACGACCGAGCGATGAGCTGGCTCGCGGCGTTCGGCACGATCATCAGGGCGCTGATGAGCAGCAGGCCCACGACCCGCATCGCGACGACGACGGTCGTCGCGGTGAGGACGGCGAGCACGATGTTGAGCGGCAGCACCGGGATGCCGACGGCTCGGGCGTACTCCTCGTCGTTGGCGACCGCGAACAGCCGCGGCCGGAGCGCCCAGGTCGTCGCGGCGATGAGCACCGCGAGACCGGCGAAGAGGTAGAGGTCCGACGAGGTCGTCGTGAGGATCGAGCCGAAGAGGTACTTCATGAGGTTCGCCGGCGTGCCGTCGGGCGACTTGCTGATGATGACGACGCCCGCTGCGATGCCGCCGTAGAAGATCACGGCAAGGGCGACGTCGCCGTTGGTGCGGCCACGGGTGCGCAGCAGCTCGATGACGACCGCGGCGACGACCGCCGCGACGAGCGCGGTCCACACCGGTGCCACGCCGGTCACGAGCCCGATGGCGACACCGGCGAGGGCGACGTGGCCCATGCCGTCGCCGATGAGCGAGAGCCGCCGCTGCACGAGGAAGATGCCGACCATCGGTGCGACCGTGCCGACGAGAAGGGCCGCGATGAGCGCCCGCTGCATGAAGTCGATGGAGAGCAGGTCGATCACCGTCGCCTCCCGTCGTGCCGCACGTCGAGAGGGCCGACGGTCACGCCACTGGGGTGTGGCCGCAGCTCGTCGTCGTGGTGGTGGCTGTCGTGGTCGTGGTGCACGGCACCGCGCTGCGCGGCATACCGCTCGGGGGTGCCGTCGAAGCGGATGCGCCCACCGTCGACGACGACGATGCGCGTCAGCAGCCGCTCGAGCGCTCCGAGCTCGTGGGTGACGATGACCATCGTCACGCCGCGCTCGACGAGCCGCTCGAGCACGTCGGCGAGGACGTGCTGGTTGGCGGCGTCGACGCCTGCGGTGGGCTCGTCCATGATGAGCACGTCGGGCTGGCCGGCGAGGGCGCGCGCGATGAGCACCCGGCGCTGCTGGCCACCCGAGAGCGTGCTGACCTCCGTCGCCGCCCGGTCGGCGAGCCCCACGACGTCGAGCGAGCGCGCGACGATCTGCCGGTCGGTCGCGCGCAGTCGGCCCAGCCAGCCGATGCGGGGGAGGCGCCCGGTCGAGACGATCTCCTCCGCCGTGGCCCGCACCGACGTCGAGAGGGTATGCCGTTGGGGCACGTAGCCGAGGCGGGCGCGGTCTCGCAGCTCGTCGCCCGGCACGCCGAAGAGGGTGAGGGTGCCGTCGGTGCGCTCGTTAAGGCCGAGGATGCCCTTCATGAGGGTCGACTTGCCCGAGCCGTTCGGGCCGACGACAGCCACGATCTCGCCCCGACGGACCGTCAGCGTGGCGTCGGTGACCGTCGGCCGCTCGCCGTAGCCGAAGGAGGCCCGTCGCAGGTCGATCACGACGTCGGACGCGGCCGCCGGGAGGCCGGCGTCAGGCGAGGTGCGGGGGGCGCTCATGAGCACCCGAGGCCCTGCTGGAGCGCGCGAAGGTTGCTGCGCATGACCTCAAAGTAGTCCTTGCCGGCCGAGTCGGTCGTGATGCCCTCGATGGGGTCAAGGGTCGAGAGCGTCGCTCCCGTCGAGGTCGCGACGGTCTGCGCGAACTTCGGCTCGACGAGCGTCTCCTGGAAGATCGTCGTGACGCCCTCGGTGCGTACGAGATCGGAGATCTCCTTCAGTGCAGCGGCGCTCGGCTCCGCCTCCGGCGAGATGCCGCTGATGCCGTGCTGCTCGAGGCCGTAGCGCTTCGCGAGGTAGCCGAAGGCGGCGTGGCTCGTCACGAGGACCTTCGATGTGCAGGACGAGAGCCCCTTGGCGAACTCGCCGTCGAGCGCCGTCAGCTTCGCGACGAAGGCGTCGGTGTTCGCTGTGTAGGTGGCGGCCTTTGCCGGGTCGTCCTTGGCCAGGCGGGCGCCGATGACCTTGGCGACCGCGGCATACCGCTGCGGGTCGAGCCAGAAGTGCGGGTCGTCGGCCGAGTGCTCCGCGTGGTCTGCGGCTGACTCGCCGGCGTGCCCGCTCTCGGCCGCGGGGAGCGTCAGCGCCGCGGCGTCGGCGACGTCGAGCACGCGGCTCTGGTCGACCTGCGCCATGGCGTCGTCGACCGCCGGCTGGAAGCCGTCCGCATAGATGACGAGGCGTGCCTTCGTCAGGCCGGCGACGTCCTGCGGGGCGAGCTCGAGGTCGTGCGGCTCGGCGCCCGGCTTGGTGAGCGACGTGACCGGGAGGGCCGATCCGGTGATCTGCTGGGTGGCGAACTGGAGCGGGTAGAAGGAGGTGACGACCGCCCCCTCGGCCGAGCCCGAGCCTGCTCCTGAGTCGCTGCTGCACGCGGCGGCCGACAGGACGAGCGCGGCGCAGGCGCCGACGGCGGTGAGGGCGGTCAGCGCGCGGCGCCGGGGAGCGGAGATCATGATGACAATCATTCTCGTTGTGAGAATGATTGTCAAAACCGCGTCGACGTCAGCTGGGGAAGATCCTCACGACGGCCACCGCCAGGGCGAGCACGAGCACGGCCGTCCGCATGAGTCGCTCGGGCAGCGTCAGCCGCTCCCACGTGAGGTAGAGCAGCCAGCCGACGAAGAGCGAGACGAGCAGGAACGCGATGCCCGCCCACGGTCGCGGCGCGAGGATCCCGACCGCCAGCAGGGCGATGAAGCCGCCGATCGCCACCGGCCGCGGCACGGCGCGGAGCCGCTCGACCCACGGGTAGGACGCGTGCTCGACACGGGAACGAAAGCTCATGGCCACGACACGAGCCTAGGGGACGCGGCGGCATACCCCGGACGGCGGACAACCGCCGGCCGCCGCCCCGATAACCTGAGCGGCATGGCCAAGCAGACATCCACCGTGGACACCGTCGTCAGCCTCTGCAAGCGCAGGGGCTTCGTCTTCCCGAGCGGTGAGATCTACGGAGGCACGAGATCGGCCTGGGACTACGGGCCGCTCGGTGTCGAGCTCAAGGAGAACATCCGCCGGCAGTGGTGGCGGTCGATGGTGACGAGCCGCGACGACGTCGTCGGTCTCGACTCCTCGATCATCCTGCCCCGCGAGACGTGGGTCGCCTCGGGTCACGTCGGCACCTTCACCGACCCGCTCGTGGAGTGCCTCAACTGCCACAAGCGCCGTCGCCAGGACCACCTCCAGGAGGCGCTCGCGGCCAAGAAGGGCATCGAGGACCCCGACACGATCGAGATGTCCGAGATCGTCTGCCCCGACTGCGGCACCAAGGGCCAGTGGACCGCCCCCCGCGACTTCCAGATGATGCTCAAGACCTACCTCGGCGTCATCGAGGACGAGTCGGGGCTGCACTACCTGCGTCCCGAGACGGCTCAGGGCATCTTCGTCAACTTCAACCATGTCATGCAGGCCTCGCGCAAGAAGCCGCCCTTCGGCATCGCGCAGACGGGCAAGAGCTTCCGCAACGAGATCACCCCGGGCAACTTCATCTTCCGCACCCGCGAGTTCGAGCAGATGGAGATGGAGTTCTTCGTCAAGCCCGGCGAGGACGACCACTGGCACCAGTACTGGCTCGACGAGCGCACCAAGTGGTACGTCGACCTCGGCATCAACCCCGACAACCTGCGCCACTACGAGCACGCTCCTGAGAAGCTCTCGCACTACTCCAAGCGCACCGTGGACATCGAGTACCGCTTCACCTTCGCCGGCTCCGAGTGGGGTGAGCTCGAGGGCATCGCCAACCGCACCGACTTCGACCTGTCGACGCACTCGAAGCACTCCGGCACCGACCTCGTCTACTTCGACCAGACGACGGGTGAGAAGTACACGCCCTACGTCATCGAGCCGGCGGCCGGCCTGTCCCGGTCGCTCATGACCTTCCTCGTCGACGCCTACACCGAGGACGAGGCGCCCAACACCAAGGGCGGCGTCGACAAGCGCGTCCTCCTGCGTCTCGACCCGCGTCTGGCGCCGGTCAAGGCCGCCGTGCTGCCGCTGTCGCGCAACGCCGACCTCTCCCCGAAGGCGCGCGACCTCGCGGCCCAGCTGCGCCGCAACTGGAACATCGACTTCGACGACGCCGGCGCGATCGGCAAGCGCTACCGCCGCCAGGACGAGATCGGCACGCCGTTCTGCATCACGGTCGACTTCGACACCCTCGAGGACCAGGCGGTCACGATCCGTGAGCGCGACTCGATGGCCCAGGAGCGCATCGCGCTCGACCAGGTCGAGGGCTACCTCGCCCAGCGCCTCGTCGGCTGCTGACCTCGCCCACCCAGCGCTGACGTATGCCGTCCGCCCACCCGGGCGGGCGGCATACGCGCGTTCGCCCCTCCTCAAGACCGATCGAAAGAGCAGTTCGTCGCGCGTCCGATGGCCGGCGCCGCACACGAGACGGCGACGAACTGCTCTTTCGATCGGAGGTGCACCCGTGCAGGCGACGAACTGCTCTGTCGATCGGCGTTGGTGTCAGCCGGGGTGGGGACCGGTGGCGACGGGGCGGGACGGGTCGCGGATCCACTCGCTCCACGAGCCGGGGTAGAGAGTCGCATCGACGCCGAGCTCGGCGAGCGCCAGGAGGT
This sequence comes from Humibacillus xanthopallidus, assembly GCF_006716675.1. Taxonomy (GTDB): domain Bacteria; phylum Actinomycetota; class Actinomycetes; order Actinomycetales; family Dermatophilaceae; genus Humibacillus; species Humibacillus xanthopallidus_B. The sequence continues at coordinate 1,355,714 of NZ_VFPM01000002.1, forward strand.
GGTGGGCCGCAGTCACCCCGGAGCCGCAGTAGACGCCGACCTCGCCGCCCCGTTCGCCGCGCACGGCGGCCCAGTGCTCGGCCAGGTCGCGCCGGAAGGTCCCGTCGGGGGTCAGCCAGGCGGTGGTCGGGCTGTTGACGGCGCCGGGGATGTGCCCCGCGACCGGGTCGATCGGCTCGGTCTCACCGGCGTAGCGCTCGGGCGCCCGCACGTCGAGCAGCAGCCCCTCCCGGGCGACGCGAGCGGCTGCGCCGGCGTCGAGGGTCGGCAGTGCACCGGGCCTCACCTCGATGTCGCCGCCCCGGTCGGCGGGGGTCTCGGTCGAGACGGGGAGCCCGGCGGCGAGCCACGCGGCATACCCGCCGTCGAGCACGCGGACGTCCGACACGCCGGCCCAGCGCAGCACCCACCAGGCTCGCGCTGCCGCATACGACTCCTTGCCGTCGTAGACGACGACGCGAGTGCTCGGAGTGATGCCCGCCCGCCGCAGCATCGCTTGCACGACAAGGGGATCGGGCAACGGATGGCGTCCACCGGCACCCGCCGGCGCCGCGAGCTCGGTGTCGAGGTCGACGAAGAAGGCACCCGGCACGTGCCCCGCGTCGTAGTCGTCGCGCCCCGCGGCGGTGTTGGCGGTGGTGAGCGCCCAGCGGACGTCGAGCACGACGACGTCGTCGATCCCGCGCGCGAGCTCGGCAGCACTGATGAGGTGGGTCACGCGGCCATCGTGGCATCCTCGCCGTGTGGAGGTGCACCTGGTTCTCATCCACGGCTCCCGCCTCGCGAGCTCGCAGTGGGCGCCGCAGGTCCCGCTGCTGCGCGGCCACGTGGGCCTGACCCTCGTCGACCTGCCGGGCCATGGCACCCGCGAGCGTGAGGCCTTCACCCTCGAGCGCTGCGTCGAGGTCATCGACGAGGCCCTGCCCACGGGCGTGCCGGTCGTCCTCGTCGGCCACTCGCTCGGCGGCTACGTCGCGATGGCGTATGCCGCCCGGCGGGCCGAGGCCCTCAGTGGCCTCGTGCTCGCGGACGCCTCCGCCACCCCGACGGGACCGGGAGCGGCGATCTACCGGGGTGTGGCGGCCCTGACCGACCGGCTCGGTCCGGAGCGGATGACGAGGGTCAACGACCGGGTGCTCCGACGGCTCTACCCGCCCGAGCGCATCGAGCCGGTCATCGCCGGCGGCTACTACTTCGCTGCGACGCCGGCAGCCTGGCGCGAGGTGATGACGCACTGCCGGCCGGCCATGCTCCGCCACGTGTCGTGCCCCGTGCTGCTGCTCAACGGGCGGTTCGACCAGTTCCGGCTCGGCACGCGCGCGTTCCTCCGGGCCTGCCCGCAGGCCCGGGTCGAGGTCATCCCGCGGGCCGGTCACCTCGCCAACCTCGACCAGCCGGAGGCCTTCGCGCAGGCGCTGCTCCACTTCGCCGATTCGGTCCAGCGCGCCTGATTGGGGAGAATGGGTCGCTGTGACCGACCTGATGACCGCCGACGCGCCCGCGCAGGAGGCTGCGCTCGCTGCCCCGGCGCCCGTGCTGCCCCCGCTGCGCATCGGCCGCCACGTCATCGAGTCACCGGTCGTGCTGGCGCCGATGGCGGGCATCACCAACCGCGCCTTCCGCCGCCTGTGCCGTGAGTACGGCAACGAGGGCACCTCCCTGGGCGGCGCCAGCGGGGCGACGAGCCTCTACGTCAGCGAGATGATCACCTCGCGCGCGCTCGTCGAGCGCACGCCGGAGTCGATGCGCCTCATCGAGCACGACCCCGACGAGAACCCCCGCTCGATCCAGCTCTACAGCGTCGACCCGGCGACGGCCCGAGCGGCGGCCCGGATGCTCGTCACCGAGGACCGCGCCGACCACATCGACCTCAACTTCGGCTGCCCCGTGCCCAAGGTGACCCGCAAGGGCGGCGGCTCGGCGCTGCCGTGGAAGAAAGACCTCTTCCGCCGCATCGTCAGCGCCGTCGTCGAGGAGGGCGCCCGACGTGACATCCCCGTGACGGTCAAGATGCGCAAGGGCATCGACGACACGCACCTCACCTTCCTCGACGCCGGCCTCGCCGCCGAGCAGGAGGGGGTCGCGGCGATCGCGCTCCACGGCCGCACCGCGTTACAGGCCTACTCGGGCCAGGCCGACTGGGCGGCGATCCGGCTGCTCAAGGAGACGATCGCGTCGGTGCCCGTGCTCGGCAACGGCGACATCTGGTCGGCCGAGGACGCCCTGCGCATGGTGGAGCAGACCGGCTGCGACGGCGTCGTCGTCGGGCGCGGCTGCCTCGGCCGACCCTGGCTCTTCACCGACCTCGCGGCCGCTTTCGCCGGCACCCCGACGCGCGTGACCCCCTCTCTCGGGGAGGTCGCCGACACGCTGCGGACGCACGCGACATACCTCACCGACTTCTACGGCGAGGAGGAGCGCGCCTGCCGCGACATCCGCAAGCACATCGCCTGGTACCTCAAGGGCTTTCCCGCCGGCTCGACGATCCGCAACTCGCTCGCGCTCGTCGACTCGCTCGCGTCCCTCGACGCGCTGCTCGCGACCCTCGACAGCGACGCGCCGTGGCCGGGGGAGGCGGCGGAGGGCCAGCGCGGCCGCGCCGGCTCGTCGCGCACCGTCGCACTGCCCGACCGGTGGCTCGAGTCGCGTGAGCTCTCGGAGGAGCACGAGCGCACGATCGCCGAGGCCGAGCTGTCCGTCAGCGGCGGCTGAGGCTACTTCAGCCAGACCGTGAGGGGCCCGAGCCGCTCGCACCCTGCGGCGACGGCCGCATCGACGCTCGCCCCCGCCTCCCACCCCACGAGGGGTATGCCGGGGGCGACCTCTCGCGCAGCCGCGGCGGCCTCGCGCCAGGCCCGGTGCTCGTCGCCGTCCCGGGCGAAGATGTTGCCGAGGCCGGCGACCTCGCCGGTGACGTGGAGGATCGCACCGGCGACGACGGATCCTGCGGCCGAGCGCCCAGCCAGCACGTGCACGCCGGGCTCGTCGAGCAGGCTGGGCCGCAGGATGGAGACGGCGTCGGGGTCGGACGACCAGGCGCGCACCCATTCCGCCAGCTCGTCGGCGGTCGTGACGCGACGCCACGTGCGCGAGCTGCCGCCGGCGTCCACGGGCAGCGGGGTCGCCGGGTCGAGCCAGACCCACTCGCCGACGACGAGCCGGGCGAAGTCCTCGAGCGTGAGGTCGAGGCGGGCCCACGAGTCCTTGACCGAGCAACCGTCGGAGTCGTCGACACGGGCGAGCAGGTCGTACTCCTCGGCCGTGGGGGAGAGGGTGACGGCGTCGGGGTAGAAGGGCGGGGTGCGGGTGGGGGCCGCCCAGGCCTCGTCGTCGAAGGTGCCCCGCACGCCGTGGGAGCGGGCGACGGCGTCGCACCACAGGGCGTTGTTGTGGGCGGCGAGGGCGATCCGGTCGGGGGTGCTCGTCACGGGTAGATCCTGCCCCCTGTCGGTGGGTGGTGGCACCATCGGGTCATGCGAGAGGGCGGATCGCCGGAGCGGCCGGCCGTGTTCTTCGACGACGCGGCCGACTTCCGGGCATGGCTCGAGGCCAACCACGACACGGCGACCGAGCTGTGGATGGGCCTCAACAAGAAGCACGTCGACCCGCCGGGTCTGCAGTGGGCCGATGCCGTTCGTGAGGCGCTCTGCTTCGGCTGGATCGACTCGATGGCCCAGAGCATCGACGACGACACCCGCCGCCAGCGGTGGACGCCGCGCCGGAGCGGCAGCAACTGGAGCACGATCAACATCAACGCGGTCGCCGAGCTCACGGCGTCCGGGCGCATGCACCCAGCGGGGTTGGCGGCCTTCGCCAGGCGGCGCGAGGACCGCTCCGGCATCTACGCCTACGAGACCCGCGAGAGGGAGTGGCCGGCGCACTACGAGGCGCAGCTGCGCGCCGACGCCACGGCCTCGGCGTTCTGGGACGCCGCGACACCGTCCTACCGGCGAGTCGCGACGAACTGGGTCCTCACCGCGAAGCTGGAGGCGACCCGCGACAAGCGGATGGCCGAGCTCGTCGACGACTGCGCCAACCTGCGCCTCATCAAGATCCAGCGCTACGGCACCGAGCCGGCCTGGGTGCGGCGGGCCCGCTCAGAGCTGCGCTGAGAGGCCGGTCACCGCTTGCCCTTGGGCGGGATGATCTCGATGTGGTCCTTCGCCGCGGACTTGGCGTGCTTGTCGGCACGCTTCTCCTTGAGCGATCTGGCCTTGGTGGTCATGTGGGACTTCGGTGACTTGTCGCCCATGGCGAGCTCCTCGCGTTGGAAGCCTGAACGGCTCCATCCCTGAAGTATGCCCCCTCGGCGCTGCTGCGACCGTCGCTGTGCCGTGGCGTCATCGTCAGGCGTCGTGCAACCTTTCCCGTGCCCGCCGGCGTAGGGGGCACTGCACGACCTCTGGCCGGCGGCGCGGTCACGGGAGAACCGGGGCTCGCGCACGCCCTGGCGGCCCCGATCGAGGACTACGCCTGGGAGAGCGCCGACGTCTTCGCCGCGACTGCCGCCGCCCCCACCGGCTCGTCGGTCCCCTACCGCTACGACCTGGGCACCCACGCGGGGGAGCGCCTCCAGGGCGACCCCCGGGCGGCGTTCGACGAGACCGTCGACCCCGCGACGACGGGCCTCACGCTGCCGCCGGGGTGATCCGGCCTAGAGTCGGGTCGTGGGCTACGAGGGTCGAGATCGCGAGCGGTGGGTCGCGGAGGACCCTGCCCAGAAGCGGGCCGACCGCGACGACTTCGCCCGCGACCGGGCGCGGGTCGTGCACTCCTCGGCGCTGCGCCGCCTCGCCGCCAAGACCCAGGTCCTCGCACCGGGCCACGACGACTTCGTGCGCAACCGCCTCACCCACTCGCTCGAGGTCGCGCAGATCGGTCGGGAGTTCGGTGCCGCGCTGGGGTGCGACGCCGACGTCGTCGACACGGCGTGCCTCGCCCACGACCTGGGGCACCCGCCCTTCGGTCACAACGGCGAGACGGTTCTCGACGAGATCGCCTGCGACATAGGGGGATTCGAGGGCAACGCCCAGACCCTCCGCCTCCTGACCCGGCTCGAGGCCAAGCGCTCGCACCCGGACGGCACTCCCGCGGGGCTCAACCTCACCCGCGCGAGCCTCGACGCCACGACGAAGTATCCCTGGCAACGTGGCGAAGCGCCCTATCCCACAAAGAAGTTCGGCGTCTACCCATCGGATCTCCCTGTCTTCCAGTGGATGCGCGAGCAGGCCACCCCCGGTGACCGGTGCTTCGAGGCAGAGGTCATGGACTGGTCCGACGACGTCGCCTACTCCGTCCATGACGTCGAGGACGCCATCGCCTCGGGCTGGCTCGACCCTCGCGTGCTGCGCTCCACCGACATGGCAGAGGTCGTGGCCGTGGCAGGCCGCACCTACGCGCCCGACCTCGGCAGCGACGCCCTGGGGGCCGCGCTGGAACGCCTCCTGGCCTCCGACGCGGTGCCCACGGCATACGGCGGCTCTCGTGGTGACCTCGCCCGGCTCAAGGACATGACGAGCCGGCTCATCGGGCACTTCGTGCTCGACGTCGAGCGCGCGACGCGAGAGCGCCACGGCCCCGGGCCGCTGTGCCGCTTCGAGGCGGACCTCGTGGTGCCCGACGAGACCCGCGCCGAGTGCTCCGTGCTCAAGGCGATCGCCAACCACTTCGTCATGACGACCGACGAGCGGCTGCGGGCGATGGCCGAGCAGCGCGACATCGTCAGGAGCCTCGTCGAGGGGTATGCCGCCCGGCCGGCTGAGCGTCTCGACGCGCCCTTCCGCGCCGACCACGACGCCGCGTCGGACGACGGGGAGCGGCTGCGGGTCGTCGTCGACCAGGTGGCCTCGCTGACCGACGTGCGCGCCCTGGCGCTGCACGTGCAGTGGAGCCGCTGACCGGCGCGGTGGGAGTGTCGACCTAGAATCACGAGCAGCGGGAGGAGGCACATGGCGGGGCTCATCAACAGCGACGACATCGCGACGGTCAAGGCGCGGTCGTCGATCGAGGACGTCGTGAGCGAGCACGTGACCCTCAGGCGCTCCGGGGCGCGCCTCGTGGGGCTCTGCCCCTTCCACGACGAGAAGAGCCCCTCCTTCGGCATCAACCCGGCCGCGGGGTTCTACCACTGCTTCGGGTGCGGCGAGGGCGGCGACGTCATCTCCTTCGTGCAGAAGGTCGAGGCCCTTTCCTTCAGCGAGGCCGTCGAGCGGCTCGCGCAGAAGCTCGGCATGGAGCTGCGCTACGAGGACGGCAGCGCGCGGTCGGCGCAGGAAGGTCCGGGTCGGCGCTCGCGGCTCATCGAGGCCCACCGGGTCGCGCAGGAGTTCTATGCCGAGGCTCTGCTCAACCAGCCCGGCGCTCGGCCCGCCCGCGACTTCATGCGGGCCCGCGGCTTCGACGGGGCCGTGGCCAAGCACTTCGGGGTCGGCTTCGCCCCACGCGGCGGGGAGGACCTCGTGCGCGCCCTGCGAGCCAAGGGCTTCACCGACGACGAGCTCGTGACCGGCGGTCTCGCCGGTCGGGGCTCGCGGGGGCTCTACGACCGCTTCCGGGGGCGTCTCGTCTGGCCGATCCGCGACATCACCGGCGACACGGTCGGCTTCGGGGCGCGGCGCATCTTCGATGACGACCGCATCGAGGCGAAGTACCTCAACACGTCCGAGACACCGATCTACAAGAAGTCGACGGTTCTCTACGGCCTCGACCTCGCGAAGAAGCGGATCGCGGCCGACCGCACGGCTGTCGTGGTCGAGGGCTACACGGACGTCATGGCGTGCCACCTCGCGGGGGTGGAGACCGCCGTGGCCACGTGCGGCACGGCCTTCGGCTCCGACCACATCAAGGTGCTGCGCCGCATCATGCGCGACGAGGCAGACCTCGCCCCGGCCCGGGTCATCTTCACCTTCGACGGCGACGCCGCGGGGCAGAAGGCCGCGATGCGGGCCTTCGCCGACGACCAGAAGTGGTCGTCGCAGTCCTTCGTCGCGGTCGAGGCCTCGGGTATGGACCCGTGCGAGCTGCGCCAGGCCAAGGGCGACCCCGCCGTTCAGGCCCTCGTGGAGGACGCCGTGCCGATGTTCGAGTTCGCCGTCCGCACGACGATCAAGCGCTACGACCTCGCGACGGCCGAGGGACGGGTGCGGGCGGCGACGGCCGTCGCTCCCATCGTGGCGGCGATCCGCGACCAGTCGCTGCGGCCGGAGTACACCCGTGAGGTGGCCGGCCTGCTGGGGCTCGAGGTGGAGCAGGTGGCGCGTGAGGTGAGCCGTGCCGGGCGCCTCACCGTCGACTCCGCCGACGACGACCGCCGGCGCGACCGCGCGGTCGTGGAGTCGCCGGAGCCGGGCGACGACGAGGTCGCCGAGTCCGGCGGCATCATGGCGATGCCCGACCCCCGTGACCCGGTCGTGTCGGCCGAGAGGCAGCTCCTCCAGGTGCTCCTGCAGTTCCCGCACGTGCTGCGGGCCGAGGCCATCGACATGCTGACCCCGGAGTCCTTCTCGGCTCCCGCTCACCGGGCGGTCTTCGACGGCATCCGCATCGCCCGAGCCACGACGAGCTCGGCGAACGCGCAGGCCTGGATGGCCGCCGTCACCGAGGCCGCTCCGCGACCCGTGGCCGGACTCGTGAGCGAGCTGGCCGTCGGCACCCTGCCGACCCGGATGGACCCGGTCACGGGCCTGCCCACGGCGCGCTACGTCGAGGAGCTCTTCGACCGGGTACGCACCATCGCCCTCACCCGGCAGATCGCCGACGCCCTGAGCGAGATGCGCCGGCTCGACCATGCCGCGGAGCCCTCACCCGAGCGCACCCGCGAGCTGGGCACCCAGCTGCAGGTGCTGCAACGCGAGCTCGCCACGATCAAGGCAGGGATGGGCTGATGGGACTCCTCGGCAACCGGCGGCGTGCTCCGCTGCCCGACACGGTGCGCTCGGCGGTGCCGCTCGGCCCCGGCGAGCGTGTGCTCGCATGGGCCCGCGATGACCGCACCGGCTCTCACGTCGTCGCCACGACCCACCACCTCGCCCTCGTCGGAGGTGACGGTGTGCTGGCCTGGAGCCGGCCGTGGCACGAGGTCGAGGCGGGCACGTGGCAGGGCGGGGAGTCGCTGCTCACCGTCTCGTGGGTCGACCAGGGGGCGCCGTGTCGGTGGGAGGTCACCGAGCCCTCGCTGATCCAGCAGACGCTGCGCGAGCGGGTGCAGGCGAGCGTCGTGCTGGCTGACGAGTTCCGCACCTCTGCGCGGCGCACGGTGCGCGTCGTCATCCGTCAGGACCTCGCCACCGGCGCCATCGTCGAGCAGGTGATCCCCGGCAAGGGGGCCCGCGTCGACGACCCGGCGGTGGCTGCCGAGGCGGGCAGACACCTCGCGCGTCTGCGCTCGGAGATCGGTCGCTGAGAGGGCATCCAGCGCCCGGCGACCCGATTTAGTGTCGGCCCGATCCCTTTGCTATGGTTGCCCGGCAGCATTCCCCTGTAGCTCAATTGGCAGAGCAGCCGGCTGTTAACCGGCAGGTTATTGGTTCGAGTCCAATCGGGGGAGCCCACGACGAAGGCCCTGACACCCACGGTGTCAGGGCCTTCGTCATCGGCCGGCGTTGCCGACCCTGGAGGGTCACCGGGGCGGGCCCGGCGCCTCGCCGACGGCAGCATCCTCGAGGGGGCCGCCGAGGGAGCCGTCGACCGTTGTCCCGACGACGGCAGCGGCGGCACCCTTGCGCGGACCGCGACCGCGTCGGCTGAGGCGGCGCTCAACGCGTCCGGCGACGTTCGTCAACCCGTAGTTGATGAGGATGAAGATGAGCGCGGCGAGGACGTACGCCGGGATGACGTTGCCGTATGCCGTGCCGACGTCCTTCGCGGCCTGGAGCAGCTCGGGGTAGGTGATCGCCGTGCCGAGGGCGCTGTCCTTGAGGATGACGACGAGCTGCCCCACGAGAGCCGGGAGCATCGCCGTCAGGGCCTGGGGCAGCTGGATCGAGCGCAGCGTCTGACCGGGCGTCAGGCCGATCGAGAGACCGGCCTCCGACTGTCCGGACGGCAGACCGTGAACGCCCGAGCGCACGAGCTCCGCGATGACCGAGCCGTTGTAGAGCGTCAGTGCGAGCACGACCGCGGCGAGCGAGTTGTAGTCGGCCCCGAAGTAGTTGTTGAAGGCGAAGACCTGGAAGAAGAAGTACATCATCAGCAGCACGGGCACGGAGCGGAAGAACTCCACGACGATGCCGCTCACCCACCTGATCGGCCCGTTGTGCGACAGGCGCCCCATGCCGAAGAGCAGGCCGAACGCCAGAGCGAACACGATGGAGAGCGCGGCGGCCTTGATGGTGTTGATGAGGCCGGGGATGAGGTACTGGGTCCACACGTCGGCCGTGAAGAGCACGGTCCACATGGACGGGTCCAGCTGGCCCTGTGCCTGCAGCTTCCAGACCACGAGACCGAGGGTCACCGCTGCCAGGGCGAAGCCGATGACGGTGAAGACCGCGTGCCGCCGGCGGGCCTTGGGCCCGGGGGCGTCGAAGAGGACGTTCTGGGCGCTCATCGCTTCACCGCCAGGCGTCGGGAGAGGGACGTGAAGAGGATCCCCACCGGGAGGGTGAGGATGACGAAGCCGAGGGCGAAGATGAAGAAGACCCCGAAGCTCGCGGTCTCGTTCTCGATGATCTCCTTCATGAGGCCGGAGGCCTCGGCGACACCGATGATCGAGGCGACGGTCGTGTTCTTCGTCAGGGCGATGAGGACCGAGCCCAGCGGGGCGATCGAGCCGCGGAAGGCCTGGGGGAGGATCACCTCACGCAGGCTCTGGCTGAAGGTGAGCCCGATCGAGCGGGCTGCCTCGGCCTGCCCGAGGGGCACGGTGTTGACGCCGCTGCGCAGGGCCTCGCAGACGAAGGCGGCGTGGTAGGCCGCGAGACCGACGATCGCCCACCGGATGTTGTTGTCGACGATGGAGGTCGACGAGTTCGGGTCGGTGAGGTTGATCTGGAGGATGTAGAGCAGACCGAGCGAGCAGAAGACGAGGATGAGCGTCAGGGGGGTGTTGCGGACCGTGTTGACGTAGAACGCCCCCAGCCGGCGCAGGATCGCCACGGGCGCGACCCGCATGACGGCCAGGATCGTTCCGATCACGAGGGCGCCGATCGCGGAGAAGACGGTCAGCTTGATCGTCATCCAGAACGCGCCGAGGACGTCGTACTTGTCGAGGATGTCGAGCACGGCGCTCCTTTCGGGGGAGTGGTGGAGCGGAGGTGTCGAGGTCGGTGTCGAGGGCTGGTGCCGGACGGTCCGTGCTCGTCGCCGGTCAGCGGGCCCGGACCCCGGCGGTGGCGGGTCGGTCGACGGCTGGTGTCGACCGACCCGCCACCGGGTGCGGGTGGATCAGGAGCAGGCCGCGGGGGTGGGCGGGTTGCCCTGGCCGGGCTTGTAGCCGGCCGGCCCGAGGTTGTTGTCGATGGCCTTCTGCCACGAGCCGTCGGAGATCATCTTCTTGATGGCGTCGGTGATCTTCGTGCACTGGGCGGTGTCGCCCTTCTTGATGCCGACGCCGTAGTTCTCCTGCGAGAACGGCTGGCCGACGACCTTGAACTTGCCCTTGAACTCCGGCTGGGCGGCATACCCGGCGAGGATCGTGTCGTCGGTCGTCAGCGCGTCGACGCCGCCGGTTGCCAGGGCGGGCAGGCACTCGGAGTACGTGCCGAACTCCTGGAGCTGGACGCCCGGGTACTTGTCCTTGACCTTCTGCGCGGACGTCGAGCCCTTGACGGAGCAGAGCTTCTTGCCGTCGAGGGAGTCGGGGCCGGTGATCGACGTGTCGTCGGCGCGGATGAGCAGGTCCTGCCCGGCGACGAAGTAGGGGCCGGCGAAGCTGACCTTCTCCTTGCGGGCGTCGGTGATCGAGTACGTCGCGACGACCATGTCGACCTGACCGGTCTGGATGAGGGTCTCGCGCTGGGCGCTCGGGGCCTGGACCCATGTGATGTCGCCCTCTGAGGCGCCGAGCTGCTTCGCGATGTACTTCGCGACGTCGACGTCCATGCCGGTGTACTCGCTGCCCTTCTTCAGGCCCATGCCCGGCTGGTCGAACTTGATGCCGATCTTGAGCTTCGTGCCCCCGCCGGAGCCGGCGCTGTCTCCGCTGCTGCTCGATCCGCACGCGGCGAGCGTGAGCGCCAGGGCAGCGGCTGCTGCGACGGCGCCAAGTCCTCGTGACTTCATCTGGGTTCCTCCATGAGTGGTTGCTCGCGGCACGCCGGGTGCGTGCCGCTCCCTGCGGGCGGTTGGTGCGTGGTGGCGGGGATCGTCAGTGGGTGAGGATCTTGCCGAGGAAGTCCTTGGCCCTGGCGCTCTTGGGCGCCGTGAAGAACTCCTCGGGCGTGGCGACCTCGACGACCTGGCCGTCGGCCATGAAGACGACCCGGTCTGCTGCCTTGCGGGCGAAGCCCATCTCGTGGGTGACGACGATCATCGTCATGCCCTCCTTGGCGAGGCCGACCATGACGTCGAGGACCTCGTTGACCATCTCGGGGTCGAGCGCCGAGGTCGGCTCGTCGAAGAGCATCACCTTGGGACCCATGGCGAGCGATCGCGCGATGGCGACGCGCTGCTGCTGGCCGCCGGAGAGCTGGGCGGGGTACTTGTCGGCCTGCGCCGAGACACCCACGCGTTCGAGGAGCGCATCAGCCTGGGTGCTGGCCTCGGCCTTGGACTTCTTGCGCACCTTGATGGGTCCGAGCGTCACGTTCTCTCGGATCGTCTTGTGCGAGAAGAGGTTGAAGGACTGGAAGACCATGCCGACATCTGCGCGCAGCTGCGCGAGCGCCTTGCCCTCCTCGGGCAGGGCCTTGCCGTCGATGCTGATGGTGCCCGACTCGATCGTCTCGAGGCGGTTGATGGCTCGGCACAGCGTCGACTTGCCCGACCCCGAGGGGCCGAGCACGACGACGACCTCACCCTTGCCGACGGTGAGGTTGATGTCCTGCAACACGTGCAGGTCTCCGAAGTGCTTGTTGACGCCCTCGATGACGACCATCGGCTCGCGAGCGCCTCCGGTGCGGTCAGGGGCAACCGTTTCGCCGGTGGTCCGATCTGCCTGACCGGGATTCACGTCGTCCATCCCGGAAACCTATCGGCTGGGACGCGCGCGGGGGAGTCACCACGCAAGAGCGACGCCCAATCGTGAGCAATCGGCTCCATCTGCCTGTGTCGGACCGCTCAGAACCCGACGAACCATGACATGGCGGGGACGGGCGAGGAACCCGCACGGCGGGGTCCGCGCACCGGCCGAGCCGGCAGGTCAGGGAGTGGCGCTCTCCGTCGACCCTGTCGAGGTCGACGTGTCGGCGGTGCTCGCCGTGTCGGCCGAGCTCGAGGTGCCGGTCGACGCGTCACTCGACGAGCTCGTCAAGCTCGTCGAGGTGTCGCTCGTGCCTGCCGGAGCCGGGTCTGACGTCGTCACCGACTGTTCCGCGCTCGTCGTGGACTGGCTCGTCGAGGACGTCGGCGAGTCGGTCGGAGTCGGGTCGGCGGCTGTCGTGGTCGACGTCTCAGGCGGATTCGTCGTCGTGGTGGGCGAGCTCGTCGTCGTCTCCGACGGAGGCTGCGTCGTGGTCGTGCTGCTCGAGGAACCGGACGTCGTGCCGGTCGTCGGGGTGCCCGTGCCGCTCGACGTGCCGGTGCCGCTCGACGTGCCGGTGCTCGTCGGCGTGCCGGTGCCGGTGGACGTCGGGGGCCGCGTCGTCGTGCCCGAGCCGGAGGACGTCGGTCGTGTCGTCGTCGGGGTGGAAGTCGACGGCGTGCTGCCCGAGCCGTCGATCGCGCTGCTCGAGCCGGCAGAGCCACCGGACGGGATCGGCACGTCGCCGTCCTGCACGGTCTGCACCGTGCGCCCGCTCCGGTCGATGACGAAGTGCGGGACGACGGCATACGGGATGCTGTCCACGGCCGAGGCGGGGAAGCCGAGGTAGGGGGCCGGGTCGACGTAGCGGTCGTTGATGATGACGTCGAAGTGCAGGTGACAGCCGGTCGACCACCCGGTCGTGCCGACGAGGCCGATGACCTGGCCCTGCTTGACGACGTCACCCTCCTTGACGAGGAACTTCGACTGGTGGCCGTAGGCGGTCTTGACGCCGGTCGTGTGCTGGATGATCGTGCGCAGGCCCCATGAGTTGGAGACGCGGGCGTAGATCACCGTGCCGTCGGCCGCGGCGCGGATCGGGGTGCCGCAGCTCGCCTGGAGGTCGATTCCGGTGTGGAACATCGCGCGGTGCAGCACCGGGTGGATGCGGGGGCCGAAGGCGGAGACCTCGGCGCCCGGGACCGGGTGGATGAAGCCGGCCGTGGAGGGCGGGCCGGCAACCGGTGCGGCGACCGCCTGTGCAGTCGACAGTGCGAGGTTCATCGACGGGAACATGAACAGCCCCGATGCGCCGCTGAAGGCGGCGTTGCCGCCGCCGACCGCGACGGCGTCGCCGAGCAGTGACGTGGTGTGGTCGGACAGGCCTGCGCGAGCCACGTCGACTGCTCCGACGGCGTCCTGGACCGCGGCCTGCGCCGGGGTGCCGGCGGCGAGCACGACGTCGGCGCGCTGTGCGCTCGGGGCGCTGCCGCCGAGGAAGGGGAGGACCGCGAACATCGTGAGTCCCGCGGCAAACGGGACGATGCGGCCACTCATGCGGATGTTGAGGACGAAGGGACCCTTGGGTCGGGTGTCATCACCCACCGGCCGGCCACCCCCTCAGGCGTCTCGTCACGTTCGGCCCATGGGCCGCATCTGTCACTACCAACTGCGGTTGGTTCTCCCCAGGGGCCAACCTCTGTCGCTTCCTCCACCATATGTGGGGGAGAACGATTGGGGGCAGTTGTGGGAGAAGTTCTCCGAGATTCGTGACGGATGTGACTGGTGTGACAGGAGTGACTCCGAACCGTCGGGCCTCAGAAGCCGGCGGGCTCGTGAGGCTCGTAGGCGGACTCGAGGCGGGCGTGCTCGTCCTCACCCAGGTGCAGGTCGAGGGCAGCGACGGCATCGTCGATGTGCTCGGGCCTCGTGGCGCCGATGATGGGCGCCGTGACGACCGGGTTGGCGAGGACCCACGCCAGCGCCACCTGGGCGCGCGGCACCCCGCGCTCCCGCGCGATCGCGGCCACCTGGTCGACGATCGCCCGGTCGCCCTCGCGATAGAGGGTCTTGCCGAACTCGTCGGTCTGGCTCCGGGCGGTCTCGACGTCCCAGTCGCGCGTGAGCCTGCCGCGGGCGAGCGGGCTCCACGGGAGGACACCCACGCCGAGGTCTGCACAGAGCGGCAGCATCTCGCGCTCCTCCTCGCGGTTGAGGAGGTTGTAGTGGTTCTGCATGGACACGAAGGTCGTCAGTCCGGCCATCCGGGCGAGGTAGTGGGCCTTGGAGAACTGCCACGCGCTCATCGAGGAGGCCCCGACGTAGCGCGTCTTGCCCGCCTTGACGACGTCGTGCAGGGCCTCGATCGTCTCCTCGATCGGGGTCAGCGGGTCCCAGCGGTGGATCTGGTAGAGGTCGACGTGGTCCGTGCCGAGCCGGCGCAGACTCGCGTCGATCTCGTTCAGGATCGCCTTGCGCGACAGGCCTGCGCCGTTCGGCCCGTCGTGCATCCGGCCGTGGACCTTCGTGGCGATGACGAGCTCCTCGCGGCGGCCGAAGTCGCGCAGGGCGCGGCCGACGATCTCCTCGCTGCTGCCCGCGGAGTAGACGTTGGCGGTGTCGAAGGTGGTGATGCCGGCCTCGATGGCCTGTCGGATGAGAGGGCGGCTGGCGTCCTCGTCCAGCGTCCACGGGTGAGGGCCACGGTGGGGGTCACCGAAGCTCATGCAACCGATGATGAGGGGCGAGACCTGCAGGCCGGTGTTTCCGAGGCGGACGTAGTCCATGGTCGTGCGCTTCCCTTCAGCCGGTCCCGGCGCTGGTCCGCTGACCGGCGCCCGACGTACCCACGGTAGTTACCCCGTCTCAGGGCAGGGGCAGCGCGGGCTCGCCCGCGAGGGCGCCGTCCATGATGCGGCGCCAGATCGGCGCGGCGTAGCACGCGCCCGTCATCGCGTGGCAGTACTTGCCACCCATCGTCACGTCGAACATCCGCCGGTTCGGGCGCGTCGGGTTGCCCACCCAGACGGCGGTCGCGAGCTGTGGGGTGTAGCCGACGAACCACGACTGCGCGTTGCCGTCGGACGTGCCTGTCTTGCCCGCGGAGACGCGGCCGGAGAGCTGGTTGAGGATGCCCGACCCGTGGGTCATGTTGTACTCGAGGTATCGGGTCGCCTGGCTCACCGCGGTGGCATCGGCGACGCGCCTGCACGACGGCTTCGGCGACCACAGGGTCTTGCCGCCCTGCTCGATGCTCGTCACCGGATAGGGGGCGCAGACGACCCCGCCGGCGGCGAGACCTGCGTAGGCGGTGGCGAGGGTCGCCGGCGAGACGGCCTGAGCGCCGAGGACCACCTGAGGTGGATAGGTCCCGAGCGGCGAGCCGTCGCCTCCGTGGATGCCGAACGCCGTCATGGTGTCGTGGATGGCGCAGACCCCGATCTTGCTCGCGAGCGCCACGAAGGCCGTGTTGGTCGACTGTGCGGTCGCCGTCATCAAGGACATCCGGCCACCGCCCCAGGCCTCGTCGTTGTAGACCATCCAGTCGGTGGAGAGCCCACACGGCTGGGGGAACTGCGACGACGAGAACGTGGCCGGGCGCTGGTTGTCGGCGGCCGGAGCGTCGATGCTCGCACGGGTGCCGAGACCCTGAGCCATCGCGGTGACGAGCGAGAAGGCCTTGGCGGTCGAGCCGAACTGGAAGCCGCCCGACCCGCCGTACGTGGCGTCGACGGAGTAGTCGACCTCCGTCTCGCCGGGCCGCGAGCTGCCGTATGCCGTGTCCTGCCCGAACGCGAGCACCTTGCCCGTGCCCGGCTCGGTGACGTAGGCGGCCGCCGCGACCCCGATGGAGTTGTGCTCGGGCGCCACGGTGCGCAGCGCCGCGTTCACCGTGTCCTCCACGCTCGGGTCGAGCGTCGTGTGGATCGTCAGACCACCGTGGACGAGGAGGTCGTGCCGGGCCTGCGTCGTCGCCCCGAGCGCCGGCTGCTGCTCGAGCCAGCTGATGACGAAGGAGCAGAAGTACGGATGGTCCGAGGCGACGCAGGTGGCGGGCAGGTTCGTGATGCGCAGGTCGGCCGAGAGAGGCCGCCTGACGGCGGCCTGCCACTGGGCGGTCGTCAGCTCGTGGAGCTCGTGCATGCGGTCGAGGACGACGTTGCGCCGTGACTGAGCCTGCTGTGGGTGGTGCACAGGGTCGGTGGCGCTCGGGCTCTGGACGAGCCCGGCGAGGGTGGCTGCCTCGGTGAGGGTCAAGGATCGCGCGTGAACGTCGAAGTAGTGCAGCGCGGCAGCCTCGACGCCGTAGGAGCCGTCACCGTAGTAGGCGAGGTTGAGGTAGCCCTGGAGGATCTGGTCCTTGCTCCACGAGCGTTCGAGGGCCACGGCATACCGCAGGTCGGTGAGCTTGCGGGGCAGGGTCTTGGCGGTGGCCGCCTGCGCCTCGGACGTCTGGCCCTGGCTGAGCGCCTTGGCCTGGAGGGTCATCTTGACGAACTGCTGTGTGAGGGTCGATGCGCCCTGCGAGGCCTCACCGGTGCGCAGGTCCTCAAGGACCGCGCGGGTCAGGCCGGCGGGGTCGATGGCCCCGTGGTCGTAGAACCGGCTGTCCTCGATGGCCACCTGTGCCTCGCGCATGACGGGCGCCACCTGCGAGAAGTTCACGGTGCGGCGGTTCTGGTCCTGGGGGGCGGCGATGAGCGAGCCGTCGGCCGCGAGGATCCGTGAGCCCTGCGCCATCGCGACCGCCGTGAAGGTGCTCGGCAGGTCGAGGAAGGCGGTGCTCCCGGAGTCGGCCAGGCTGCCGATGGCGGCAACCGTGGGGGCTGACAGACCGGCAGCGAGCACCCCGACCAGGCAGGCCGCAACGAGGAATCCCGCAAGGAGGCGGAGGGTTCTTCCTGTGCCGTTCCGTGGAGCGCTCACTCCTGAAACTACCCACACGAGCTTGACGACTCGCTGGGCGCGAACTGGATGCTCTCTCAGGGGCGCTCGCGGTTGCTCGCGCTCACGGCCCGGCGCTCAGCGGTCAGCCCGTGGACCGGCGACCAGCCGCACCGGGCTCACCCAGGCTCACACGGGCTCACACGGGCTCACCCGGGCTCACCCGGGGCTCACCGGGGCTCACCGGGGCTCACCGGGCGAGGATGTTGCCGACCTCGGAGACCACCGTCATGACGAGCCACCCCGCGGCGACGACCCAGCCGATGATCATCGGGGTCCGTCCGCGGAGATCGCCTGCCTTCATCGCGCGACGTCCGTAGTGGATGGCGATGACGCAGGGGATGACCACCACGGCGAAGGTGAGGGCCGCGATGCCCGCGATCGTCCATCCCGGAGCATCCACGGAGCCGGCTTCGTAGCCCAGCATCGAGTAGAGGCCTTCACCCACGGCGAAGGCGATGAAGAAGAAGACCGGGACCAGGGCGAGGCCGATCCACGCGCGCGTCACCCAAGGAGTCTCATGACCCGTGGGGACGAGCGGCTGCTCCTGCTTGGCGCTGCTCATGACGCACCTACCTTTCCCCTCTTCGATCCTTCGCCCGTGGTGGGCTCTCGATCAAGGGACGAAGGTCCGCCTGGCTCGTCACACGGCGACGGCAGCAGGCGCGGCTCCACGACGGTGGGGCAGCAGGGGCTTGAACCCTGGACCGACGGATTATGAGTCCGCTGCTCTGACCGGCTGAGCTACTGCCCCCACCCTCGGACGGCACGCGGCCACCGAGGACGCTGGGAGTCTAGCGACCACTGCAGGGGGCGCCCGACTCACCCTCTAGGCTCACGGACGACCAGCACCCCGATGACCGAAGGACCCAACCCATGAGTGACGGCATCCGCGTGGCCGCGGTCGACGACGTGGCACCCGGTGAGGCACTCGTCCTGCCGATGGACCTCACCGGCACGACGGAGCCCATCTCGCTCTTCCGCGACGACGACGGCACCTACTACGCCCTCGACGACACGTGCTCGCACGAGGATGCGTCGCTCGCCGAGGGGTGGATCGAGGCGGGGGAGGTCGAGTGCCCGCTGCACGCGACGCGCTTCTGCCTCAAGGACGGGGTGCCGCAGTGCCTGCCGGCGACGAAGCCGGTCGCGACGCACAAGGTCGAGCTGCGCGGCGAGGAGGTCTACCTCCACCCCGGGGTCCCCGCCACCTCGTGACGTGCCGGCGACAACGTCATGCCGAACGCGCGCTCTGCTGTGCGTTCGGCATGACACAGACCATGCCAGCGCCGGAGCGAGTGGGCGATCCTGATGCACCCGTTCCCTGAGAGTCCTCTGGTGCGGGTGTGCTGGGTGGTGCACAATGGAGCCCGTGCCCACACCCGTGGGCACGCGGCATACCTGAAGTGAAGATCGGCACGGCGAGCACCACGAGCACGACTCGGCCAGCAGGCGTTGGGGAAGACGTCCCTGCACACCGAGGAGGTTCGGATGTCTGTCGCGTTGCCGCGCACCATGACGCGTGGGGTCGTGTTCGTACACGGAGCCCCAGCGGTGCTGTGCCCCCACATCACGTGGGCCATCGAGGCCGTTCTCGATCGTCGGGTCACCCTCGACTGGCTGCCCCAACCAGCTGCGCCCCGGCACCTGCGGGCCGAGCTCAGCTGGACCGGCGAGCCCGGCACTGGCGCCGAGCTCGCCAGCGCCCTGCGGGGCTGGGACTCGCTGCGCTACGAGGTCACCGAGGAGCCGTCGCCCGGCTGCGACGGGGCGCGCTGGTCCTACACGCCACGCCTCGGCATCCACCACGCGATGACGTCGGCATCCGGCGACGCCGTCGTGCAGGAGGACCGCCTCCGCGAGGCAGTCATGCGCACGCGCGGTGACCTCGAGGCCCTGCAGGACGAGATCGACCTGCTGCTCGGGCTGCCGTGGGACGAGGAGCTCGAGGTCTTCCGGCACGCTGGTGACGGCGCGCCCGTGCGCTGGCTGCACAAGGTCGGCTGACCACGGACGTCCCGCCTGCCCGTCCTCCAGCGCGGCAGCCGGGAGGACGAGGGCCCGGGGGGTTCGTGCCCCCGGGCCCTCGTCGTGTCGTGCTGGCGTGTTCGCCGGCCACCGCGGCGGTATGCCGTGCGGCGGGCTCGTGCTCAGTAGCTGCGGACCGCCAGGGCGACGTTGTGACCGCCGAAGCCGAACGAGTTGTTGAGCGCAGCGATGTCGCCGTCGGGCAGCTTCTGGTGCTCACCCTTGACGACGTTGAGCGGGATCTCGGGATCCTGCTCGTCGAGGTTGATCGTCGCCGGGACGGTGCGGTGGTAGACGGATAGGACCGTGATGACCGCCTCGAGCGCGCCGGCCGCGCCCAGTAGGTGCCCGGTCATCGACTTCGTCGCCGTGACGGACATGTTGTCCGTGTGTTCGCCGAAGGCCCGCTTGATGGCGTTGTACTCGGCCACGTCGCCGACCGGCGTCGAGGTCGCGTGCGCGTTGATGTGGAGGATGTCGGTGGGCGCGAGGTCGGCCCGCTCGACGGCGTAGAGCATCGCGCGCGAGGCTCCCGAGCCGTTGGGCTCGGGTGCCGTGATGTGGTGGGCGTCGGCCGACATTCCGACGCTCGCGAGCTCGGCATAGATGCGAGCGCCTCGGGCCTTGGCGTGCTCCTCCGACTCGAGCACGAAGACGGCGGCACCCTCGCCGAGCACGAAGCCGTCACGGCCGGTGTCGTAGGGACGCGAGGCCGCAGCCGGGTCGTCGTTGCGGGTCGAGAGGGCCTGCATGGCGGCGAAGCCCGCGATCGGCAGCGGGTGCACGGCGGCCTCGGTGCCACCGGCGACGACGACGTCGGCGCGACCCGTGCGGATCATGTCGATGGCGTAGCCCATGCTCTCGGCCCCGGAGGCGCAGGCGCTGACGGTGGTGTGGGCCCCGGCGCGGGCACCGAGGTCGAGCGAGACGGCAGCCGCAGGACCGTTGGGCATGAGCATCGGCACGGCCAGGGGGTAGACCCGGCGGGGGCCCTTCTCCTTGAGCACGTCCCACTGGTCGAGCAGGGTCCAGACCCCGCCGATGCCGGAGCCGATGGCGGCGCCGAGACGCTCGGGGTCGATCTCGGGGGCGCCGGCGTCGGCCCACGCCTCACGTGCGGCGATGAGGGCGTACTGGCTCGACGGGTCGAGACGGCGGGTCTCCACCTTGGCCAGGACATCGATGGGCTGCGTGGCGATGAGCGCGGCGAAGGTGACGGGCAGCTCGTACTTCGAGACCCAGTCGAAGTCCATCGTGCGCGCGCCGGAACGGCCGGCGAGGATGGCTTCCCACGTCTCGGGGACGGTGCCGCCGACTGGCGTGGTCGCACCGAGTCCGGTGACCACGACACGGCGGTCGCGAATGGACGTCATGGTGACGTGCTCCTCTGGGTCGAGTGACGGGGGTGATGCGGTGCTGTGCTGCTGTCTGTGCGGGTGGAGCTCTGGTGCGCTGCTGCGGAGTCGAGCGCTCGGGCCAGAAGGGGGCCGGAGACGCGTGGGGCTCGATCGCTGACGCGAGCCACGTGACCGGCGCTGACGCGCTGCCCGCGCCGGCCACGTGGACGACGGCGGCGATCAGGCCTGGGCGCCGCTGATGAACGTGACGGCGTCGCGCACGGTCTTGAGGTTCTTGACCTCGCTGTCCGGGATGCGCACGCCGAACTTCTCCTCCGCGTTGACGACGATCGTCATCATCGAGAGGGAGTCGATGTCGAGGTCCTCGGTGAAGGACTTGTCCATCTCGACGGACGCGGTGTCGATGCCGGTCTCCTCGTTGACGATCTCTGCGAGACCGTCGAGGATCTCCTGCTCGGACTGAGCCATCTGGGTGCTCCTTGTGTCGTTGGTGTTCTCGTCTGTCATCCGTGGTGGATGTCATGCCGTTGGCCCGAATGACCCGTCGGGACCGGCGGGAGCTGTGGCTGCCGGGGCGCCTGCTGCTCAGGGCAGCACGACGACCTGGGCGGCATACACGAGGCCGGCGCCGAAGCCGATCTGCAGCGCGAGGCCGCCGCTGGGCGCCTCGCCCTCCGCGAGCATCCGGGTCGTGGCGAGCGGGATGGAGGCGGCCGAGGTGTTGGCCGTCGTGACGATGTCGCGGGCGACGGGGATGTCGGCCGGCAGCTTGAGCTGCTTGACCATCGCGTCGATGATGCGGATGTTGGCCTGGTGGGGGATGAAGGCGTCGAGGTCGTCGGCCTTGATGCCGGCCCTGTCGATGGCCTGCTGGGCCACGGGGGCCATGCCCCAGACCGCCCAGCGGAAGACCGTCTGACCCGCCATGCCGATGTTGGGCCACACGGCCTTGTCGGCCTGGGCGTCCTTCCACGACTCACGGACCTCGGTCCAGGCCTGCTTCTGGCTGATCGCGTCGCGCTGGACACCGTCGGAACCCCACACGGTCGGGCCGATGCCGGGGGTGGCGCTCGGGCCGATGACGCAGGCGCCGGCGCCGTCGCCGAAGATGAAGGCGCTGCCGCGGTCGTAGGGGTCGGTGAAGTCACTGAGCTTCTCGACACCGACGACGAGCACGTAGTCGGCCGAGCCGCCCTTGACCATGTCGCTCGCCATCGCGACGCCGTAGCAGTAGCCGGCGCAGGCGGCCGAGATGTCGATGGCCGGGGCCGTCGAACCGAGACGCGCCGCGAGCTCGGGCGCTGCGGCCGGGGTCTGGTAGGGGTGGGTCACCGTCGCGACGAGGACGAAGCCGATCTGGTCGGGCGAGATGCCGGCGTGCTCGAGGGCCTGGCGCGACGCGTGCTCCGCCATGTCGATGACGCTCTCGTCGTCAGCGGCGAAGTGGCGGCTGATGATGCCCGAACGCTCGCGGATCCACTCGTCGCTCGAGTCGATCTTGTCGACGATCTCGGAGTTCATGACGACGCGCGCGGGTCGGTAGGCGCCGACGCCGAGCATGCGCGAGTGGCGCGCCGCGCCGTTGTCGACGAGGGTGCCGGTGCCCTTGGGGGTGGGCGGCGTGGAGGCGGTGGGTGAGGTCACTGGTTGCCTTCTCGGGGGGAGGGGTTGTCGGTGCCACCGTGGGTCTCGACGAGCGCACGCGCCGCGTCGAGGTCGTCGGGGGTCTTGGGGGCGACGGTCTCGACGCCGGGCATCGCGCGCTTGGCGAGGCCGACAAGGGTGCCGGCGGGTGCGAGCTCGAGCAGCCCGGTGACGCCGAGGTCGACGAGGGTCGCCATGCACTGGTCCCAGCGCACGGGGTTGCTCACCTGGCGCACGAGCCGGGTCACGACCTCGGCGCCGTCGGTCACGGCCCGGCCGTCGGCGTTCGACAGCAGGGCGAGGGTCGGGTCGGCCGGAGTGAGGTCGGCCGCAGCAGCAGCCAGTGCGTCGACCGCGGGTGCCATGTGGTGCGTGTGGAACGCGCCGGCCACCTGGAGCGGGATGACCCGGGCCTTCGCCGGCGGGTCGGCGCGGAGGGCCTCGATCTGCTCGAGGGTGCCCGCGGCGACGACCTGGCCGGCACCGTTGACGTTGGCGGGCGTGAGGCCGTGTCGCTCGATCGTGGCGAGGACCTCGTCGGTGTCACCGCCGAGCACCGCGGCCATGCCGGTGGGGGTCACGGCGCTGGCCTCGGCCATCGCCCGACCGCGCGTCGCGACGAGCGACATCGCCTGGGCGCCGCTGACGACGCCGGCGAGGGCCGTGGCGGTGAACTCACCGACGGAGTGGCCGGCGAGCACGGCGCCCGTGGCTTCGGTGGGGGCCGGAAGGAGGGCACCTGCGGTGACGAGCCCTGCGGCCACGATGAGCGGCTGTGCGACGGCGGTGTCCTTGATGGTGTCCGCGTCGGACACGGTGCCGTGCGCCACGAGGTCGAGCCCGCCGGCCTCGCCGAGGGCTTCGAGGCGGTCGCGGACTCCGTCGAGCTCGAGCCACGGGGAGAGGAAGCCGGGGGTCTGGGAGCCCTGTCCGGGGCACACGATCGCTAGCACGAGTTCCACCCTTCCGGGTTACCGACGGGGACCCTCCCACCGATTGTCACGAAGTCCCACTCGATCCTTTGGAGGAATCCTCCAAACGGCCACGTGGGACGAGGTCGGGCTGACGACCCGGGGGGACGGCATACGGTTGCACCTTGGAGCCCAACGTACTCCGCACGCGGTCGTTGGTGGGAGGGGCGAGGGCCGCGGGTGTCCGCCCCTCACCGGAGAGCCGCCCGAGGGCGAGCGCGATGCGCACGACCCACGCCTCGCGCGGGGTGGCGAGGTCGTAGCCGGTGAGGTCGCTGATGCGCCCGAGGCGGTAGCGCACGGTGTTGGCGTGGACGAAGAGCGCGCGGGCCGTGGCCTCGAGGGAGCCGCCGGTCTCGAGGTATGCCGTCGCCGTCTGGAGCAGCGGGGCCTGGGCCGCCGCTGACAGCGGCCGGTGCACCCGGTCGACGAGGATGCGCCGCGCCGGTTGGTCCCCGGCCAGGGCTCGCTCGGGAAGCAGCGCCTCCGACTCGACGATTCGGGGGGCATCGGGCCAGGCGGGCGCGGCCGAGAGCCCGCTGAGTGCGGCCCGGGCCGAGCGGCCCGCGGCGAAGAGGTGGGGCACCGTCGGACCGACGACGATCGGTCCCGGACCGAACGCGTCTGCCACGGCGGTGACGACGCGGAGCGGCTCTCGGGTGCCGCCGATGATCGCGATGAGGCGGGAGCGCTGCACGATCGCGAGGGCTTCGACACCGTGCTCGCGCACGGCGCGACGCAGCTCGTCGATGGCGGGGACGGTGCTGCCTCGCCCCCCGGGGGTGCTGCCGACGACGAAGGTGACGTGCGAGACCTCGCCCCAACCCAGTGCGCTGGCCCGCGACTGCATGGAGTCGTCGGCCTCGCCCCGCAGCACCGCGTCGACGACGAGTGCCTCGAGGCGTGCGTCCCAGGCGCCGCGGGCCTCGGCGGCCCCCGCATAGACCTCGGCGGCGGCGAAGGCGATCTCGCGCGAGAAGCGCAGCACCGACTCGCGCAGCAGCTGCTCGTCGCCGGGCCCGGCCAGGCTCTCGACCCGCGACTCGACGACGTCGACGACGGTGCGCACGAGATCGAGGGTGTGGCGCAGGCTGACGGTGCGGGTCAGCTCTTGCGGAGCGTTGGCGAAGATCGAGATGGCAGAGGGGGATTGGTCGTCCTGCCGGAACCAGGCGATGAACTGCGAGATGCCGGCCTGGGCCACGAGCCCGACCTGCGAGCGCTCCTCGGCCGAGAGGCGGCGATACCAGTCGAGGTTCTCCTCCATCCGCCGGACCGCGAGCGTCGACAGCTCGCCGGCGCTGCGCTCGACGGCGAGCATCGTCGAGGCACTGGCGTGCTGTCGCGACGGTGGGCTCATGGCCCCACCCTAGGTCGCCGGGCGGGTGATGGCTTGTAGGGCGCCGACAAAGCCGCTCCGCCGCCCACGCCTACCGGGCGGTGAGGATCGCGGTGCTGCCGGCATACGATCGCGGCCCGTCGAAGGGCGGCAGCGCCCGCGACAGCTCGGCGTCGAACGTCGCGAGGTAGGCCACCGCGGCCGCGTGGTCCTCGAAGGTCGCGCGGGTCTCGATGTCGCGGTGCGTCACGTGCGAGAAGTGGCGCCCCAGCATCTCCTCGGCAACCTCTGACGTGAACTGGGTGACGAGGGGCTCGCCGCCGGCCTCCCGCAGGAGGTCGGCGAGGTGTTCAGCACCGTTCGTCGCCACGACGAGCACGCCGCCCGGGCGGAGCACCCGACGAAGCTCCCGCAGCGCGGCGTCCAGGTCGGGCACGTGGTAGAGCATCCAGGCCGCGACGGCCACGTCGAAGGTCTGGTCGGGGAACGGCAGGTCGTCGGCGGGGGCGACCGTGGCCGGCACTCCGAGTGCCGCGGCCGAGGTGACCATGGCGGGGGAGAGGTCTGTCGCGACGTAGTCGACATCGGGCACCACGTCCATGACCGAGCGTGCGAGATGGCCTGTGCCGCAACCGATCTCGATGACGGACGTGGGTTGCGCGTCGAGGATGGCGCCACGCAGCACGTCGGTGGGTGACACGCCCTCAGGTCCGGGGCGCCAGACGCCTCGACGGGTCGCGAGGCGCTCCGTCGAGGAGTACTGGGTGATCATCGCGTCGGGCGTCGTCATCTCCGTAGGGCGCATCCGCCCGACCCTAGCGACGGCCGCGAGGCGCGTCGACTCAGCTCGAGACGGTCTCGGCGAGTCGGCCGAGGCTGTCCTCCAGCTGCTCCTTGCTGACGAGCGGGAAGCTGACCTCGGACAGGATGTCCTTGTCGGTCACCGAGCTCCAGTCGTAGGTCAGGCTGATCTGCGTCGAGTCACGACCGCTGGGCTCGACTGCCGCCCTCCCGCCCGTCGAGTGCCCGCCGCGCCGGTTTGCCGGGGTTCAGGTCGACGTCACCTGATGGCCGACAGACCGCCCTCTCGCCGACCGCTCTCGGTCGCCCGCCCCACGCGGCGAGGCGATGGGCTTGGCGCCATGAGACGCCTCCTCATCACCATCGTCCTCGCCCTGATCGCCGCGGCCTCGTTCGCCACGGTCGCGCCGGCATCATCGGCCCAGGCACTGACCCGCACCGACGCCGGGGCGATCCCCACCACGAGCAGCGGTTCGACCCGCGCCCAGCCACAGCCGCTCGTCATCGGCCACCGCGGAGCCTCCGGCTACCGTCCGGAGCACACCCTGGCCTCCTACGAGCTGGCCGCTCGCATGGGCGCCGACGTCATCGAGCCCGACCTCGTCTCGACCAGGGACGGCGTGCTCGTCGCCCGCCACGAGCCCGAGATCGGCGGCACCACCGACGTGGCCGACCACCCCGAGTTCGCCGCCCGCCGCACCACGAAGCTGCTCGACGGGCAGCCCGTGACCGGTTGGTTCACGACCGACTTCACGCTCGCCGAGCTGAAGACGCTGCGGGCGAAGGAGCGCCTGCCGCTCGTGCGCCAGGAGAACACGATCTGGGACGGTCGCTTCGAGGTGCCGACCTTCGAGGAGGTGCTGCGCCTGCGCGAGCAGCTGGGCCGGGAGCTGCACCGCACGATCGGCGTCTACCCGGAGACGAAGCACCCGACCTTCTTCCAGCAGCTCGGCCTCGCGCTGGAGCCCAAGGTCGCCATGGCCCTGCGTCGGCACGGACTCGACCGGCCCAACGCGCCGGTCTTCGTGCAGTCCTTCGAGCTGACGAGCCTCTACACGCTGCGAGACTCGCTGAAGCTCAGGGCTCCACTCGTGTTCCTCACCGGTGGCGGTGCACCGTACGACCTCGTCGCGCAGGGCGACCCGCGCACCTACGCCGACCTGCAGCAGCCGGCGAGCCTCGCGGTCCTCGCTCGCACCATCAACGGACTCGGCCCCGACAAGTCGCTCGTCATCCCCCGCAACGCGGACGGCACGCTGAGGGCGACGCCGACGAGCCTCGTTCGTGATGCCCACGCGGTCGGCCTGCTCGTCCACCCGTACACGTTCCGTGCGGAGAACACCTTCCTGCCGACCGACTACCGCATCGGGTCCGCGCCGTCCGACTACGGCCGGGCTGTCGACGAGCAGGTGCGCTTCCTCCAGACCGGCATCGACGGTCTCTTCACCGACCAGCCCGACATCGGCGTCGCCGCGCGAGGCGCGTTCCTCCGGCAGCGCTGACACACGAAGAACTCCGAGGCGGACCGCATCCCTCCACGGCTGCGGTCCGCCTCGAAGCGGTCTGGGGGCGGCGGCCCGTCAGTCGGTGCCGAACTCCATCGCGGCGCGGTCGAGCATGTCGTCCTCGCTGTCGACGTCGGCCGCGGCGGGGTTGGCCGAGATCGCGGCGGCGCCGCCGGGGGCGAGCTCACCCACGAGCTGCTTGGCGTCGGCACCGAGCAGGCCCTGGGCGGCATACAGCTCGAGCTTGGCGCGCGAGTCGGCGATGTCGAGGTTGCGCATCGTCAGCTGCCCGATGCGGTCGACCGGGCCGAACGCGGCGTCCTCGGTGCGCTCCATCGAGAGCTTCTCGGGGTGGTAGCTGAACGCCGGGCCTGACGTGTTGACGATCGACCAGTCGTCGCCGCGGCGCAGCCGGATGGTGACCTCGCCGGTGACGGCGGAGGCGACCCAGCGCTGGAGCGACTCGCGCACCATGAGCGACTGCGGGTCGAGCCAGCGCCCTTCGTAGAGAAGGCGGCCCAGCTTGCGGCCCTCGGCGTGGTAGTTGGCGATCGTGTCCTCGTTGTGGATCGCGTTGAGGAGCCGCTCGTAGGTGAGGTGGAGCAGCGCCATCGCGGGGGCCTCGTAGATGCCGCGCGACTTGGCCTCGATGATGCGGTTCTCGATCTGGTCGCTCATGCCGAGGCCGTGACGGCCACCGATGCGGTTGGCGGCGTCGACGAGGGCGACGGCATCGGCATACTCCGTGCCGTTGATCGCCACCGGGCGACCACGCTCCCAGCGCACCGTCACGTCCTCGGTCTCGATGGCGACGGAGGGGTCCCAGAACCTGACGCCCATGATCGGCTCGACGACCTCGATCGACTCGTCGAGGAACTCGAGGGTCTTCGCCTCGTGCGTCGCGCCCCAGATGTTGGCGTCGGTGGAGTAGGCCTTGGCGGCGGAGGCGCGGTAGGGCAGGTCGCGGGCCGTCAGCCATTCGGACATCTCGTGGCGCCCGCCGAGCTCGCTGACGAAGTCGGCGTCGAGCCACGGCTTGTAGATGCGCAGCTCGGGGTTGGCCATGAGGCCGTAGCGGTAGAACCGCTCGATGTCGTTGCCCTTGAAGGTCGAGCCGTCGCCCCAGATGGAGACGCCGTCGTCCTGCATCGCCCGGACGAGCAGCGTGCCGGTGACGACGCGGCCGAGGGGGGTCGTGTTGAAGTACGTCTTGCCGCCGCTGCGGATGTGGAAGGCGCCGCAGGCGATGGCCGACAGGCCCTCCTCGACGAGGGCGGCCTTGCAGTCGACGAGCCGGCTGATCTCGGCGCCGTACTGGCCGGCGCGCCCCGGGACGGAGTCGATGTCGGGCTCGTCGTACTGCCCGAGGTCGGCCGTGTAGGTGCAGGGCACGGCGCCCTTCTCTCGCATCCAGGCAACAGCCACCGAGGTGTCGAGGCCGCCGGAGAAGGCGATGCCGACACGTTGACCGACGGGGAGCGAGGTCAGGACCTTGGACATGGATGCAAGTATATGCACAGCCACGCATACCTATCCAATCAGGGGAGAATCCAGCGGAAGCAGGTCTGGTCTTGTACTGACTTTGGTCAAGATTCGACAATTAATTCGGATAATCCCGATTTAGCCCCCAGTGTCAGGACGACAGCGGGGATCTCTTTCGGCCTCCCGCGATCAGCCGGACAGCTCGACGCCCCACGCGCACTGCGCACGGCGGTCGGACATGGCCTCAACCTCATCTCCACGTGAGGCCGGTTCCACATCGCCTGGGAACGTTGCCGCGGGACGTCCCCCTCCCTCAGCAGGCATGCCGCAACCACTACTTGCCTCTGGGAGAACCCGCCATGGCCGCAACCATCATTCGGCTGCCACACGCCAATCCACTGCTGCGCGTCCCGCGCTCCTTTCGCATCGTCGGGATGGTGGTCGCTCTGGCGCTGGCGATCGCCGTGGTCTCGATGGGGAGCCGCCCGGCAGCCGCAGCTGAAGGGCCGGTGGGCCTCGGCACGGCCGGAAGCTTCGCGGTCCTCGCTGGGTCAACCGTGACCAACACCGGGCCGTCCGTCCTCACCGGTGACCTGGGCGTCAGCCCCGGCACTGCCATCACGGGTTTCCCGCCCGGACTGGTCAACGGGGCCACCCACTCGGCCGACGCTGTGGCGCTCCAGGCCAAGGCCGACCTCGTCACCGCCTACAACGACACGGCGAGCCGCGCCACCAGCGTGACCGTCTCTGCCGACCTGGGCGGCCAGACCCTCGTGTCCGGGGTCTACACCGGCTCGCTCCTGTCGCTGACCGGCACCGTGACGCTCGACGCCAAGGGTGACCCGAACGCCGTCTTCATCTTCCAGTCCGCCAGCACCCTCATCACCGCCTCGAGCAGCGTGGTCAGCCTGATCAACGGCGCCGACGCCTGCAACGTCTACTGGCAGGTGGGCAGCTCCGCCACTCTCGGCACCGCCTCCACCTTCGTCGGGACCGTCATGGCCCTGACCTCGATCACGGCCAACACCGGCGCCACCGTGCAGGGGCGGCTGCTGGCACGCAACGGGGCTGTGACTCTGGACAGCAACGTCATCACACGCAGTGAGTGCGCCGTGCCGACGACCTCGACGACGACGGCCGCCACCACGACGACGACGTCGACCACGACCGCTCCGACCACGACCACCGTGGCTCCGACCACGACAGTCGCTCCGACCACGACGACGGTGGCTCCGACGACGACGGTCGCGCCGACCACGACGACGGTGGCTCCGACGACGACGGTCGCGCCGACCACGACGACGGTGGCTCCGACGACGACGGTCGCGCCGACCACGACGACGGTGGCCCCGACGACAACGGTCGCGCCGACCACGACGACGGTCGCTCCGACGACAACGGTCGCTCCGACCACGACGACGGTCGCGCCCACCACGACGACGGTCGCTCCGACCACGACGACGGTGGCTCCGACGACAACGGTCGCTCCGACCACGACGACGGTGGCTCCGACCACGACGGTCGCGCCTACCACGACAACGGTCGCGCCCACCACGACAACGGTGGCCCCGACGACCACGGTCGCGCCTACCACGACGACGGTGGCCCCGACCACGACGGTCGCACCCACGACCACGGTCGGGACGATGACGACGACCGTCGCCCCCACGACGTCCGGCGCCACCACGACGAGCGCCACGACGGCGGTTGTCGTGCCGACGACGACGGCACCGACCGACACCAACACGGTGCCGACACCCAAGCCGGGTGCACCCGACACCGGCGGTGCCGGCACGGTCAACCCGCTCAACTCCCTGATCGCCTTCGTGCTGGTGCTCGTGGCCCTGGGCCTCGGCCTCAGCCTCCGCACCTCGAAGCCGACGCTGGGCTGACCGACTGAAGGGGAAACCCCCGCCTGAGCCACGCGAGTGGCGAGGGCGGGGGTTCACCCGTTCCGGTGGCGATCACGGCCACAGACGACGACCGCGGGCCAGCCTGCGGGGAAGGATCTCCGATGGGCTACCGGGCGCGTCACTCCTCTCCGCGTGCTGCGCGGAGGCGCACCCTCATCAGTGCGGCGGGCATCGCGTCTGTGCTCGCCGCGGCCGCTGGCTTCGCGGTGCTCCAGCCGTTCCCACCCGGATCGGCCCTCGCCGACGGTCGTCAGTCGTCGACGTCGAGCTCGACGAGCCAGCTGGCGCCGGCCAGTGCGGCGCCGACTCCCGGTGCCGCCGCGCCGACCAGGGGCTCCGGCGGCCCGCGCGCTCACACCACCGCCCCGACGTCCCCGACCCCGTCCGGTTCAGCCGCTGGAGCGACGCTTGCGCAGGCCTGTCGCCCCACGGGCCTGGTCATCAGCGCCCTTGGCGTCGACGCACGTGTCACGGAGATCGGTCTCGAGCGCGACGGCAGCCTCGGGGTGCCGTCGGAGCGGGACCGGCGCAAGGCCGGCTGGTATCCCAGCGTTCTCGCCGGGTCTCCTCGGGGCACCGTGCTGATGGACGGGCACACCTACCGCGACGGCTCGGCGATCTTCACGACCGACTCCACCCAGCGGGCCCACCTCGGCATGGCGATGCGCCTCTCCTGCGCCAACGGCGCGGTCGTGACGTATCGCCTCACCCAGATGCACCTGGACCTGACCCCCGAGACCTATCCGGACTTCGTCTCGAGCCGACGCCTCTACGCGGCCGACGGACCGGCGCAGCTCGTCATGATCACCTGCACGGGGTGGAGCCCGCTCCGGCAGGAGTGGGACAACCGCGCCGTCCTCATCGCGACGCCGGTGGCAGCGGCAAGCGGCTGAGCCCCGCGATCGAAAGAGCAATCCGTCCGCCGGCGGTCCGAGTCACCCAATCGAAAGAGCAGTCCGTAAGACGCCTGCGCCAGCGCGGTCGCGGACGCGGGGCGGACGGACTGCTCTTTCGATTGTCGGTCGCGGACGCAGGGCGGACGGACTGCTCTTTCGATTGTCGGTCGCGGACACGGGGCGGACGGACTGCTCTCTCGATCGGCGTCATGCGCCGGGCCCGGCTCTCCGAGGAGAACCGGGCCCGGCGGCATACGTCAGTGGGGGAGCGTCAGCTCTCGCCACCCGCGTTGCCCGACGTGCCGGCGGTGACGTCGTCGAGGCGGTACCTGTCGGCCGCCTTGGCGGGCACGTCGGCGTCGACCTTGCCCTCCTTGGCGAGCAGCTGCAGCGTCCGCACGGCGACCGAGGGGCCGTCGATGTGGAAGAAGCGGCGGGCGGCAGCGCGCGTGTCGCTGAAGCCGAAGCCGTCGGCGCCGAGCGAGGCGTACGTGCCGGGGACCCACTCGCGGATCTGGTCCTGGACGGCTCGCATGTAGTCGCTCACGGCGACGACCGGGCCCTCGGTGCCCTCGAGGCACTGGGTGACCCACGGCTTGATCGGCGGGCCGTCCGGCTTGAGGAACTCCTGCTGGTCGGCCTTGAGACCGTCGCGACGCAGCTCGTTCCACGAGGTCACCGACCACACGTCGGCAGCGACACCCCAGTCGTCGGCGAGCAGCTGCTGCGCCTCGAGCGCCCACGGCACGCCGACGCCCGACCCGAGGATCTGCGCCCGCGGCGGCTCGTGCGTCCAGCCCTCGGTGTTGGCCACCGAGATGCGGTGCATGCCGCGCAGGATGCCCTCGACGTCGACGTCGTCGGGCTCCTTGGGCTGCTGGAGCGGCTCGTTGTAGACGGTGAGGTAGTAGATGACGTTGGACTCCTCGGGGGTCCTGCCCTCGCCGTACATCCGGTCGAGGCCGTCCTGCATGATGTGCGCGATCTCGTAGGCGTAGGCCGGGTCGTAGTGCACGACGGCGGGGTTGGTCGCTGCGAGGAGGGGGCTGTGCCCATCGGCGTGCTGCAGACCCTCGCCGGTCAGGGTCGTGCGGCCGGCCGTGGCCCCGATGAGGAAGCCGCGCGACATCTGGTCGGCCGCAGCCCAGATCGAGTCGCCGGTGCGCTGGAAGCCGAACATCGAGTAGAAGACGTAGATCGGCACCATCGGCTTGCCGTGCGTCGCGTACGACGTCGCGGCGGCCGTGAACGCCGCGAGCGACCCGGCCTCGTTGATGCCGAGGTGCAGGATCTGGCCGGCGGTGCTCTCGCGGTAGGCGAGCATCAGCTCGGCGTCGACCGGCGTGTAGTTCTGCCCGTTGGGGTTGTAGATCTTGATCGTCGGGAAGAACGCGTCCATGCCGAAGGTGCGCGCCTCGTCGGGGATGATCGGCACGATGCGCGGGCCGAACTCCTTGTCGCGCAGGAGGTCCTTGAGCAGGCGGACGAACGCCATCGTCGTGGCGACCTCCTGCTTGCCCGAGCCCTTCTTCACCTGGGCGTAGGCCTCGTCGCCGGGGAGCTTGAGCGGCTCGAAGTCGACACGCCGGCTCGGCAGGGTGCCGCCGAGCTTCTGGCGCCGGTCGATCGAGTACTTGATGACCTCGTGGTCGGCGCCCGGGTGGTAGTACGGCGGCTGGTAGGGGTTGGCCTCGAGCTGCTCGTCGGTGATCGGGATGCGGAGGCTGTCGCGGAAGGCCTTGAGGTCATCCAGCGTCATCTTCTTCATCTGGTGCGTGGCGTTGCGGCCGGCGAAGTGCGAGCCGAGGCCGTAGCCCTTGATCGTCTTGGCGAGGATGACGGTCGGCTGGCCCGTGTGCTCACGCGCCGCCTTGTAGGCCGCGTAGACCTTGCGGTAGTCGTGGCCGCCGCGCCGGAGGTCCCACCAGATCTTCTCGTCGCTCCAGCCCTCGACCATCTTGGCCGTGCGCGGGTCGCGGCCGAAGAAGTGGTCGCGGACGTACTTGCCGTCGTTGGCGCGGAAGGTCTGGTAGTCGCCGTCGCTCGTCTGGTTCATGATGTGCACGAGCGCGCCGTCGCGGTCGGCGGCGAGGAGCGGGTCCCACCCGCGGCCCCAGACGACCTTGATGACGTTCCAGCCGGCGCCACGGAAGAACGCCTCGAGCTCCTGGATGATCTTGCCGTTGCCGCGCACCGGGCCGTCGAGCCGCTGCAGGTTGCAGTTGATGACGAAGTTGAGGTTGTCGAGCTCCTCGTTGGCCGCGAGCTGCAGCAGGCCGCGCGACTCGGGCTCGTCCATCTCGCCGTCACCGAGGAAGGCCCAGACGTCCTGCTGGCTCGTGTCCTTGATGCCGCGGTTGTGGAGGTACTTGTTGAACTGCGCCTGGTAGATGGCGTTCATCGGGCCGATGCCCATCGACACCGTCGGGAACTCCCAGTAGTTGGGCAGCAGCCGCGGGTGCGGGTAGGACGGGATCGCCTCGAGCTTGCCGTCGACGATGTGGCTCTTCTCCTGGCGGAACCCGTCGAGCTGGGTCTCCGTGAGGTGGCCCTCGAGGTAGCTGCGGGCATACATGCCGGGGGAGGCGTGACCCTGGAAGTAGATCTGGTCACCGCCGCCGGGGTGGTCCTTGCCGCGGAAGAAGTGGTTCATGCCCACCTCGTAGAGCGTCGCGGCCGACGCATACGTCGAGATGTGGCCGCCGACGCCGATGCCGGGCCGCTGGGCGCGGTGCACCATGATCGCGGCGTTCCAGCGGATGTAGCGGCGCATCTCGCGCTCGACGTCCTCGTCGCCGGGGAACCACGGCTCGCGCTCCGGCGGGATCGTGTTGATGTAGTCGGTCGCCGTCAGCGACGGCACCCCGACCTGCTGCTGGCGCGCGCGCTCGATGAGCTTGAGCATGATGTAGCGCGCTCGCGTGCGGCCCTTCTCGTCGAGCACGGCATCGAGGGAGTCGATCCACTCCTGCGTCTCGTCGGGGTCGATGTCCGGGAGCTGACTGGGGATGCCGTTGAGGATCGGGCCGGCCTCGGGTGCCACGTCGGGTCCTTTCTCGTCGCGTCGCAGGCGCCTGCGACCGGTCGGCCCCGGCGCTGCTCCACCCATCCTCTACCAAATGGTGGTCACCGTCACAGTCGGGTCCAGCACGGGGACCGGGCGGGGTGTGCCGCGGCGCCCGACGACCATGAGCAGGCGGTATGCCGTCCACGACGTGGGTGCCCACGGTGAGCCCTGCTTGCGCTCGGAGCCCAGACCCGGTGCACTTGTCACACACGAGAGTTCAGACCTACCGGGCCTCGGCCCGTGATCGAGAGGATCGGTGACAGTGAGCGCGACCGCGGGAGCGGCGTCCCTCAGCAAGCTCGGGTTTGCCCCAGGGCAGACCGTCCAGGAGTTCGGCTATGACGACGACGTCGACGATGACCTGCGGTTCGGCATCGAGGACGTCATCGGTAGTGAGCTCGAGGACGAGGAGTTCAACGACGGCGCCGACGGCGTCATCGTCTGGTATCGCGACGGCGACGAGGATCTCGTCGACCTGCTCGTCGACGCCCTGACGAAGCTATTCGACCAGGGCTATGTCGTGCTGTTGACGCCCAAGGCCGGTCGCCCCGGTCATGTCCAGGCGAGCGATGTCGAGGAGGCGGCCTCGACGGCCGGCCTGACGACTGGTGGCCAGGTCAACGTGGCGACGGAGTGGGCTGCCACCCGCCTCATGCCGCCGAAGGGGCCGCGCCGGTGAACGGGGCGGCGACGGCGCCGCCGCCGGGCATCGAGTCGCACGGGGCCGCTGCGCTCGCCGTGGGCGAGCCGGTGCCGGACTTCACCCTCGTCGACCAGTACGGCGTCGACGTCAGCCTCTCGTCCGCGCGGGGTAGGCGCAACGCGGTCATCGTCTTCTACCCGGCGGCGTTCTCCGGCATCTGCCGGGGCGAGCTGCGGGCGATCCGCGACGGCCTCGAGGACTTCCAGACCGACGACATCCAGGTGTTCGCGGTCTCGTGCGACTCGATGTACACCCTGCGAGCCTGGGCGGACGCCGAGGGCCACTTCTTCCCGCTGCTCTCCGACTTCTGGCCGCACGGCGAGGTCGCCCGTCGCTACGGCGTCCTCGACGAGGAGGAGGGTTACGCGCTGCGGGGCACCTTCCTCGTCGACCGTGACGGTGTGCTCGTCTGGTCCGAGGTGCTCGGCATCGGGCAGGGACGCGACTTCACGGCATACCGCGTGGCCCTCGCGGGCCTGCGCGAGCAGCAGGCGACCGACTGATCCACTGACGGCGCCCGCCGCCGGGCGACACGTCGGCGGGGAGTGGGCGCGGCGCGCGCCGAGGGCTGACACAATGGCCGCCGGGCGGGCACACTGCGCGCCCCGGGGCCTGTAGCTCAGTTGGTAGAGCACCGCGTTTACACCGCGGGTGTCGTCGGTTCGAGCCCGGCCGGGCCCACGTGCACCACCCCTACGACGACGCCGACGACGCTGGCCGCGAAGCCGGCGGCACCGTTCTCGCGCTCCGCGACGTCGTCGCTGCGCTCGAGGGCCTGTGGCCCGTGTCGAGTGCGGCGGAGTGGGACCGGGTCGGCCTCGTCACCGGCGACCTCGACCAGCCGGTGCGCCGCATCCTCTTCGCGCTCGACCCGACCCTCGCGGTCATCGACGAGGCGCGTGAATGGGGCGCCGACCTGCTCGTCACGCACCACCCGCTGCTGCTGCGCGGGGTGCACTCGGTCGCGACGACGAGCGCCAAGGGCGCGTCGGTGACCGGTCTCGTGCGAGCCGGCTGCGCGCTCTACGTCGCCCACACGAACGCCGACGTCGCCGACCCCGGCGTGTCCACCGTCATCGCCGACGCCCTCGGGCTCACGGAGCAGCGCCCGCTCAGCGAGCTCGGGGGGTATGCCGCCGGGCGGGTCGGCGTGCTGACCGAGCCCATGTCGCTGGCCGACTTCGCCGACCTGCTCGTGACCGTCTTGCCCGCGACGGCAGGGGGAGTGCGGGTGAGCGGACCGGGTGCCGCGACCGTGCGCACCGTCGCCCTCATGGGTGGCTCGGGAGACGACCAGTTCGACGCGGCGCGGGCGAGCGGGGCCGACGTCTACGTCACGGCCGACCTGCGCCACCATCCCGTCCTCGAGGCCCGGGAGGAGGCGCGCGACGGCACGCCGTACATCGTCGACGCCGGGCACTGGGCGATGGAGTCGCTCTGGCTCGCCACGGCGCGCGAGCAGCTGCTGGCCGTCCTGGGGGCGGGCTCGGGCGACAGCGTGCAGTCGGACCCCGCGGAGCACCCGGAGGAGGGGCGGTCCGGCGCCGCTGCACCGACTAGGGTCGAGGGCAGACTGTCCGGACTCCGAACCGAGCCCTGGACCTTCGTCGCCGGAGCCAACCGTGCCCGGCCCGAGCCCGGAGGTGTGTCCTGAAAGCCGATCCGTCCCGTCAGTGGCGCCTGCTCGAGCTGCAGGCGATCGACACGCGCCTCGACCAGATCGCGCACGCGCGCAGCCACCTGCCGCAGCTGCCCGCGATCGAGGCTGCGCGTCGCGAGCTGGCCGCGCTCGACACCGACATCGTCAACGCCCGCACGACCGCCGGCGACGTGCGCCGCGAGGTCGCCAAGTCCGAGCAGGACGTCCAGCTCGTGCGCGACCGGGCGGCTCGCAACCAGGCCCGGCTCGACGCCGGGCAGGGCAGCGCGAAGGACCTCCAGGCGCTCCAGCACGAGCTCGCCTCTCTCGCCCGCCGCCAGTCCGAGCTCGAGGACCTCGAGCTCGAGGTGATGGAGCGCTCCGAGGCCCTCGACGCGAAGGTCGTCCAGCTCGACGCCGACCGGGAGGAGCTCGCGGCACGGCTCGCCACGCTCGAGTCCGAGCGTGACGCGGCGCTCGCCGACCTCGCGGCCGAGGAGACCAAGGTCGGCTCCGGGCGCGCCGACATCGTCGCCGGCATCGGCGCCGAGCTCGCCGAGCTCTACGAGAAGATCCGCGCCAGCAGCGGGGGCCTGGCCGCCGCCGAGCTGAAGCACCGTCGCTGCGGCGGCTGCCGCCTCGAGCTCAACAACGTCGACCTCTCGCGCATCCGCTCCGCGGCCCC
This sequence comes from Humibacillus xanthopallidus, assembly GCF_006716675.1. Classification (GTDB taxonomy): domain Bacteria; phylum Actinomycetota; class Actinomycetes; order Actinomycetales; family Dermatophilaceae; genus Humibacillus; species Humibacillus xanthopallidus_B. Next base: position 1,392,804 of record NZ_VFPM01000002.1, read on the forward strand.
GGACGAGGTCGTGCGATGCGAGGAGTGCCGCCGCATCATGATCCGCACCGCCGAGTCCGGTCTGTGAGCCCTGCGACGACAGGCGCGAAGCAGTCGGGCGGCCGCCGTCGCCTCGTCATCGAGGCCGACGGGGGGTCGCGCGGCAACCCCGGCGTCGCGGGCTACGGCGCCCTCGTGCGCGACCCGGAGACCGGTCGTGTCCTCATCGAGATGGCCGAGCCGCTCGGCAAGCAGAGCAACAACGTCGCGGAGTACTCCGCGCTCCTCGCCGGCCTGCGCGCCGTCGTGGACCTCGACCCGTCGGCCGACGTCGTGGCGCGCATGGACTCCAAGCTCGTCGTCGAGCAGATGTCGGGCCGCTGGAAGATCAAGCACGAGGACATGCGGCGCCTCGCGCTCGAGGCACGCGACCTGTGTGCCGAGATCGGTGACGCCGGTGGGACCGTCTCGTTCGAGTGGATCCCCCGGGAGAAGAACAAGGCCGCGGACGCGCTGAGCAACGATGCGATGGACGGCAAGTCGATCCATCGCGTCCTGCACGACGAGGACGCGGATGCTGCTGCGGCACAGTCGGACTCGGCGGCGTCGACGACGGTGAGCTCGGGGGAGGGGGCGGCTGTCGCCGCCCACCACAAGCCCCTGCGGCTGCTGCTCGTGCAGGTGCCGCTCGTCGAGGCCGCCGTGCCCCGGGTCGTCGCAGCCGTGCTCCGCCTTGTCGGGCCCCACTCAGAGGTCGTCACGAGCGACGAGCCGCTCGCGCTCGAGGTCGCGCGGGCGGTGGGCGCCGAGGTGGGCTCCGAGCCGACCGTGGCGGGCCTGTGGGCCGGCCGGGCACCCGGTGAGGACGCCGACGAGACGGTGCGCACGGCATACCGCTCGCTCGCGGCGCGCGGGGGCACCGTCGTCGCCGTGACGAGCCGACGCGGGGTGCTCTCGGTCCTGACCGATGTGCTCGAGACGCCCGGCCAGCGCTTCTGGGCCATCGCGACGGCGCCCGGGAGCCTGACCGCGGTGGAGGTCTGGGAGGACGGGTCGGCCGCGGTCGCTTTCACCAATCGGACCGAGCATCTCGCCTGACGGACGCTGTGCGATATTCGGCTGCATGAGCTATGCCGGTGACGTCACACCCGCCGAGGCCTGGGAGGCCCTCTCCGCCGACCCTGCCGCCGTCCTCGTCGACGTGCGCACGGTGGCCGAGTGGTCCTACGTCGGGCTTCCCGACGTGCGTGGTCTCGGCAAGGACGTCGTGCGGATCGAGTGGCAGACGTTCCCGTCGGGCGCGGTGAACGCCGACTTCGTCGCGCAGCTCGAGGCCGCGGGCGTCGACCGCACGGCGTCCGTCTACTTCCTCTGCCGCTCGGGCGTGCGGTCGGTCGCTGCGGCCGAGGCGGCCACGGCTGCTGGGTGGTCGAGGTCGTTCAACGTGCTCGAGGGTTTCGAGGGCCCGCACGACGCCGAGCACCACCGCACCGTCTCGGGCTGGAAGGTTGCGGGCCTGCCGTGGGTGCAGGGATGAGCGACGACGTGCAGCAGTGGCGACCCGACACCCTCGCGGTGCGAGCAGGCTTGTCGCGCAGTGGCTTCGAGGAGACGGCGGAGGCCATCTACCTCACCTCCGGCTTCGTCTACGAGACGGCCGAGGAGGCTGAGGCGGCGTTCAAGGGCGATGTCGACCGCTTCGTCTACTCGCGCTACGGCAACCCCACCGTGACGATGTTCGAGGAGCGGCTGCGTCAGCTCGACGGGGCCGAGGCGTGCTTCGCGACGGGCTCCGGCATGTCGGCCGTGTTCGTCGCGCTCGCGGCGCTGCTCGGCAAGGGTGACCGCGTCGTGTCCTCGCGCGCCCTCTTCGGCTCCTGCTTCGTCATCCTCGACGAGATCCTCCCGCGCTGGGGTGTCGAGAGCGTCTTCGTCGACGGCACCGACCTCGACCAGTGGCGCGAGGCGCTCTCGGAGCCGACGACCGCCGTCTTCTTCGAGACGCCGAGCAACCCGATGCAGGAGCTCGTCGACATCGCCGCCGTGAGCGAGCTCGCCCATGCGGCCGGTGCGAAGGTCGTCGTCGACAACGTCTTCGGCACGCCGGTCTTCTCCAAGCCGTTCGAGCACGGCGCCGACATCGTCGTCTACTCGGCGACGAAGCACATCGACGGCCAGGGCCGCGTGCTCGGTGGTGCGGTGCTCGGGCCCAAGGAGTTCATCGACGGCCCGGTGCAGAACCTCATGCGTCACACGGGCCCGTCGATGTCGCCCTTCAACGCCTGGGTGCTCGTCAAGGGACTCGAGACGATGTCGCTGCGCGTCGAGCGGATGGCCGCGAGTGCCCTCGAGGTGGCGCGCTTCCTCGAGTCGCACCCCAAGGTCGCCAAGGTCGTCCACCCGTTCCTGGCCTCGCACCCGCAGCACGAGCTCGCGAAGCGGCAGATGCTGGCCGCGGGCACGGTCGTGACGTTCGAGCTCGTTGGCGGCAAGGACGAGGCCTTCGCGCTGATGAACGCACTCGAGGTCATCGACATCTCCAACAACCTCGGCGACTCGAAGTCGCTCATCACCCACCCGGCGACGACGACGCACCGCCGCCTGACGCCGGAGGCTCGGGCTGCGGTGGGCATCACCGACGGCGTCCTGCGCGTGTCGATCGGGCTCGAGGACGTGCGCGACCTCATCGACGACCTCGGCCGCGCCCTCGGCTGACGTCCTGGCACCCTCTCCCGGTCGAGTGCTCAGTCCTCGACGTCGGGACCCGCCGAGAAGTGGGCACTCGACATCGAGGGGGCCGGCCGCGGTCAGGCGGTGAGGGCCAGCGCGAGCGTGGCACCGGTGACGACGACGACCGCGCAGAGCAGGCCCGTGGCGCCGAGCCGGCGCCACGAGACGGTCAGGCCGGCGGCCCGGGCGCGTTGCGCCCACAGGATGGTCGCGAGCGAGCCCCACACCGTGACGAGCGGCCCGGCGTTGACACCGACGAGCAGCGCGGCGAGGCGCTCGGGGGAGTGCTCGGCCGTCACCTCGAGCGCGAGGTAGGCGGGCAGGTTGTTGATCGCGTTGGCCGAGACCGCCCCGATCGAGCTGAGCCGCAGCAGGTCGGGGGCCGCCGTGCCTCCGCCCACGACCTCGGTCAGCCACGGACCGAGGCCCGCAGCGAGGGCGAGGTCGACGACGACGAAGAGCACGGCGACGCCGAGCGCCGCCTTCCACGGCACGCTGATGCGCTTCAGCAGCATCGGCGCGCGCAGGGCCGTGACCGCGAGCAGGACGAGCGCCGCCGCGATGGCCGGCCACGCCGGTGTGATGCCCGAGACGAAGGCCGGTGCGAGGAGGGCCGCGACGACCGCCGAGACGATCATGAGGGTGCGGTCGTGCGGCTCGGCCTTCGGCGGCTTCTCGTAGCGACCGCGGAGGTCGCGCCGGTGGAGCAGCCACAGCACCACCACGGTGAGGACGATCGCCACGAGGGCAGGTGGCCACATCAGGGCGACGTACTCGTTGACCGACAGCCCCAGCGCCGTGAAGTGGTGCAGCGCAAGCAGATTCGTGAGGTTCGAGACCGGCAGCAGCAGTGAGGCCGTGTTGGCCAGCCACAGGGTCGTCATCGCGAAGGCAAGCGGTGGCACGCCCACCTGGCTCGCCACGGTGACCGCGACGGGGGTGAGCAGGACCGCTGTCGTGTCGAGACTCAGCAGGATCGTGCTGACGCCGGCGAGCACGACGACGAGCAGCCACAGCACGAGGACGCGACCGCGAGCAGCACGCGCGGCGAGGTGCGCGGCCTCGTCGAACACCCCGGCGAGGTCGCAGATCTCGGCGACGACCGTGATCGCGATGAGGAACGCGAGCACCGGCAGGACGCGCTCGGCGAGGACCGTGAGGTCGGTCACCGCGCGGCCGCCGCGGCACTCGCCCGTGGACCCGCGCCGCCCACCTGCTCGCGCACGGCGAGGGTCCACGGTCGGCCGTCACGAAGCGGGGCGATGAGCTCGACGTCGAAGTGCCCGGACAGCCGCTCGGCCAGCGCGCCGGGCGTGCGCGGCGCCTCGGCCTGCACGAGCTCCCGGGTGACGAGACCCCGCGTGTGCTTCGCGTTGTGCGAGGCGCCCGGCACGGTGACGTGCACCCAGCGCTCGGCGCGCTCGCCCGTGGGACGCCACATGGCGGCATACGTCGTCGACCTGCAGTCGACAACGAGCTCGCGCGGCTTGACGGTGGCGTCGAGCGCTGCGCCCAGCGGCGCGCGCCACTCACGGTCGAGGACCCCGACACCGGGAACCCGGGCGCACACGTGCACCCGGTAGGCCGGCACGCGGTCGGTGAGCCGCAGCGCGCCGAACATCGCCGAGAAGACGACGATGCTGCGGTTGGCGCGCCGCTTCGCGGCAGCGTCGAGCGAGCCGTGGTCGAGCGCCTGGTAGAGCACCCCGCTGTAGACCTGGACGGCCGCCGCCGTGGGCGCCGACCGCAGGTCGACGTTGCGGAGCACCTGGTCGACCAGCCCGGCACTGACGCCCAGCACCTCCGTGGCTCCGGGCTGCGCGCTGACGTCGGCCACGGCGTCGATGACGCTCTCGCGCAACGGCGTGAGCTCCGGGAAGGAGAGCGAGGAGAGGTCGAGCGGGCGGCCTCGCCGCGCGGGGGTCTTGCCCTCGGAGGGAGGCAGCAGGATGAGCACGGGGTCAGCCTAGGTCGGGCACCACGGCCACGATGAGCGCAGGTCGAGCCCCGGACGGGGCGCGCGGTTCACCTAGGGTTGGCGCATGGCGCAGCGACACATCGTGTTCCGCCCGGCGACGGAGCCGAGCGACACCTCCCAGGCCCTGCTCGACCGGTTCGAGGCGGTGCGCCGCGAGTTCGAGGTGCCGGACGCCTTCCCGCCCGAGGTGATCGCGGAGGCGCAGCGCGCGGCGGCCGAGGCCGACCTGCCGCAGCGCGACGAGACCGCGGTGCCCTTCATCACGATCGACCCGCCGACGTCGAAGGATCTCGACCAGGCGATGTCGATCGACCGCGACGGCGCGGGCTACCGGGTGCGCTACGCCATCGCCGACGTGCCCGCATTCGTGCGGGCCGGCGGCGCCGTCGACGCCGAGGCGCGGCGCCGCGGCCAGACGGTCTACTGCCCCGACGAGCGGGTGCAGCTGCACCCGAGCGAGCTCAGCGAGGGCGCCGCCAGCCTGCTACCCGACCAGGTGCGGCCCGCCTTCGTCTGGGACATGCGCCTCGCGGCCAACGGTGAGGGCACCGCCGTGGAGGTCTACCGCGCCATGGTGCGCAGCGTGCGTCGCTACGACTACGAGCAGGTGCAGCGCGCCGTCGACGACGGTAGTGCCGACGAGTGCCTCGTGCTGCTCAAGGAGGTCGGCGAGAAGCGCGTGCTGCTCGAGCGCGAGCGCGGGGGTGCGACCCTCCCGATGCCGGAGCAGGAGGTCGAGGAGGACGGCCAGGGCGGCTTCCGCATCTCCTTCCGCCCGCTGCTCGCCTCCGAGGACTGGAACGCCCAGATCTCGCTGCTCACGGGCATGGGCGCGGCCGACCTCATGCTGAGGGGCAAGGTCGGCATCCTCCGCACGATGCCGCCGCCGGATCCCCGCGACCTCAAGCGTTTCCGTCGCCAGGCTGCCGCGACCGGGGTGCCGTGGCCCGACGGCCTCGCCTACGGCGAGTTCCTGCGCACCCTCGACCACGCGAACCCGCGCCACCTTGCCCTCATCCACGAGGCGACGACGCTCTTCCGTGGGGCCGGCTACACGCCCTTCGAGGGTGCCGTGCCCGACCAGCCCATCCACGCGGCGGTCGCGAACCCGTATGCGCACGTCACGGCTCCGCTGCGCCGGCTCGTCGACCGCTTCGGCCTCGTCGTCTGCGAGGCGCTGTCGGCGGGCACCGAGGTGCCCGCCTGGGTGCGTGAGGCGCTGCCCTCGCTGCCCGAGATCATGGCTGCCTCCGACCGGCGCACCAACGGCGTCGAGCGCGCGTGCACCGACGCCGTCGAGGCGGCCGAGCTCGTGCCCTACGTCGGCGACACCCTCTCGGCCGTCGTCGTCGACGAGAACGGCAAGGGCATCGTCGTGCAGCTCATCGACCTCGCCGTCGTGGCCAAGGCGAGCGGCACGGCTCAGCCCGGCGACTCGGTCACGGTGCGGGTCGATGCCGCAGACGTGTCGACGGGCACGATCACCCTCTCCGTCGCCTGACGGCTGGGGTGCTCAGGGGCGGAGGCGCCCCGAAGTCTCAGGGGCTCGTCGCGCTGGCTGAGGGCGTCGCGCCCCCGGTCGGTATGCCGCCCGCCGGGGTGCCGCCCGCCGCGGGCGCCGTCTGGGTGGCCGCCGGAGCCGTGGTCGGGCCTCCACCGGACGTGGGCCCGCCGCTGACGGATCCGGTGCTGACGGACGCGTCGGTGGTGGCCGGACCGGTCTGGGGGGCGCCCGCCGGGGCGGTCGCGCCACCTGCGGCGCCCGCGGCCGGCACCGTCGGGGTGCCGCTCGTGGGCGAGGTGACCGCGGTGCCGGGGCGGCCCGAGGAGACGTCCCGCGCCGCAGACACCGAGCTGCCGATGGACGTGCCGGTGACCTGGGCTCCGGTCGCGAGCTGCAGGCCGGTGAGGAAGGCCGCGGCGATGGCGAAGAGCGCACCGGTCGTGACGAGCACGCCCCGCGTCGTCGCCCGGTCCGGGCGCCACCACGCGGCGGCCCGAGGGGGCGGCGGGCCGTCAGCCGGGCCGGCGGCCGTCTCGGGCGGCTCCACCGCCGACAGGGGAACCTCCTCGAGGTCCCCGCGGCGTGAGCGCACGAGCACGACGGCGTCGCGCGCCCGGGTCATCGAGGCCGTGTAGAGGCTCGCCGCCACGGCGGAGACGAGGCTCAGCACGGCGGCGCCGGCGATGGTGCCGACGACGCCGAGGCGTGAGCCCAGGGCCGCAGCGGTCGCGGCGGCGGCGGAGCCGCCGAGCAGCTGGGTGAGGGAGAGATCGAGCACCTTTGCTCTGGTCTTCGTCGGGGTCTGGTCAGGTGTCGTCTGGGGCGTCATGGTCCTGGCATCGGTTGCGATCGTCGTCCGACTCCCCAGCGAACGGCGGCGCGAGATGGTTCCTCTGCGTCTGGCGGGTGGGCAAATCCCGGTGCGCCGCCGTGAGGGTGGCGCCTAGGGTCGCAGTCCCACCACCAGGGGAAGGACCCATGGAGAAGATCTCGTCGACGCTCGTCAGCTGGGCGTCGATCCTCGAGCCCGCCACGCGTGCGCAGGCGGAGACGACGGCGACGATGCCGTTCATCCACCCGCACGTGGCGCTCATGCCCGACGCGCACCTCGGCCTGGGCGCGACCGTCGGGTCGGTCATCCCGACCCTCGGCGCCATCATGCCCGCAGCGGTCGGCGTCGACATCGGCTGCGGCATGATCGCGGTCCGCACCCAGTTCACCCGCTCCGAGCTGCCGGCGTATGCCGCCCCGCTGAGGGAGTCGATCGAGCGCGCGGTGCCGCTGTCCGCAGGCGTCTACAACACCACGGTCGCGCTCGACCACACGGCCGAGCGGGTGGTCGACCTCGAGAGCCGGGCGGACGAGGCGGAGTTCGACCCGGCGGCATACGCGAGCAACTGGAGGCTCCAGCTGGGGACGCTGGGCTCGGGCAACCACTTCATCGAGGTGACGGTCGACGAGCTCGAGCGGGTCTGGCTCTTCCTGCACTCCGGCTCGCGTGGGGTCGGCAACAAGATCGCCCAGCACCACATCACGGTTGCGCAGCAGCTCAATGAGCGGTGGTGGATTCCGCTGCCGCACAAGGACCTTGCCTACCTCGTGGAGGGCACGGACGAGTTCTGGGCCTACATCCGCCAGATGCGGTGGGCGCAGCACTTCGCCCTGCTCAACCGCGAGGAGATGATGGACCGCGTGGTCGCGGCCTTCGGCGCGTGGGTCGGAGCTGACGTCGAGCGGCACGAGGAGATCAACTGCCACCACAACTACACCGAGCAGGAGAAGCACTTCGGCAAGCAGGTGTGGCTGTCGCGCAAGGGCGCCATCTCCGCCCGGAGGGGCGAGGCGGGGCTCGTCCCCGGGTCGATGGGCACGGCCTCCTACGTCGTCACGGGTCGGGGCAACCCCGTCGGCCTGCACTCGTCGCCGCACGGCGCGGGGCGGGCGCACTCGAGGTCGGCGGCGCGGCGGATGTTCACGCGCGAGCAGCTGCGCGCGGCGATGGCCGGCATCGAGTACCGCGACACCGACGCCTTCATCGACGAGATCCCGATGGCCTACAAGGACATCGACCAGGTCATGCTCGACGCCGCCGAGCTCGTCGACGTCCGCCACACGCTGCGGCAGATCGTCAACGTCAAGGGGGACTGAGGCGGATCCAAGGATGCGACATCGGCCGGCGCGCGCGTGCGCCGGCTGATGTCGCATCCGGGCGAGGCCGCGTCAGCCGGTGTTGCGCAGGCCGGCGGCGATGCCGTTCATCGTCAGGAGCAGGGCGCGGCGCAGCTCGGGGTCGGCGGCCTGGCCCGACCGGGTGCGCTGCAGCAGCGCGATCTGCAGCTCGTGGACGGCGTGGAGCCGGCCATGGCGCACGGCGAAGGTGCGCCGCAGCACCGGCTCGTCGGAGAGCAGCGCGTCCTTGCCCGTGACGGCGAGGAGGTGCTGCACGGTCCGGGCGTGCTCGTCGGTGACGGCTCCGAAGAAGCGCTGGAGCGAGGGGTCGACGAGCTGCTCGACATAGCGCCGGCTGATGGCGAGGTCGGTCTTGCTCAGCGTCATCTCCACGTTGGAGAGGAACATCCGCAGGAAGCGCCAGCGCCGGACCGCCTCCTCGAGCTGGTCGGAGTAGCCGGCGTCGATGGCGGCGGCGAGGCCGGAGCCGACCCCGAACCAGCCGGGGATGAGCTGGCGCGACTGGGTCCACCCGAAGACCCACGGGATGGCGCGGAGGTCCTCGAGCCGGCCGCCACCGCCGCGACGGGCGGGCCGCGAGCCGAGGTTGAGGTCGGCGAGCTCGTCGACGGGCGTCGACTGGCGGAAGTACTCGGGGAACGCCTCGTCGCCGACGAGGTCGAGGTATGCCGCGTGCGACGCCTCCGAGATGACGTCCATGAGGCTGTCCCACCGTCGACGGACCTCGATGGTGTTCTGCGCCTCCCGGCGCAGGGTCGCCGCCCGCAAGGTCGCCGCGAGCGACAGCTCCATGTTGTGGTGGGCGAGCGATCGCACGAGGTACTTGTCGGAGATGACCTCGCCCTGCTCGGTGAACTTGATCCGCCCGCTGACGGTGCCGGCCGGCTGGGCGACGATGGCCTCGTGGGTCGGTCCGCCGCCGCGTCCGACGCTGCCGCCGCGACCGTGGAACATCACGACGCTGACGCCGTGCGTGCGGGCCACCTCGACGAGCTCGCGCTGGGCGCGGTGCAGGCCCCACCGGGAGACGGTGATGCCGCCGAGCTTCGAGGAGTCGGAGTAGCCGAGCATGACCTCCTGGCTGTCGCCGCGCAGGCGCACGAGCTCGCGGTAGGGGGCGCAGGACAGGAGCCGGTCGAGAAAGTCGCCGGCGATGGCGAGCGACGAGGGGGTCTCGAGCAGCGGCACGAAGCCGATGCGGGCGACGCCGGCGGTGAGGTCGACGAGTCCGGCCTGGCGGGCGAGGACGACGGCAGCGAGCACGTCGTCGACATCCTCGCTCATCGAGACGATGTAGGACTCGATGGCGCCCGCATCGCGGTCGAGGGCGCGGCGCACCGTGTGGAAGGTCTCCATCGTGCGTTCCGGCACGCCGTCGAGCCGGGTCGTGGGGCTGAGCAGCGGCCTGGGCTCGGCGAGCTCCCGGGCGAGCAGGGCGGTCCGCTCGGGCGGCGACAGTGTCGCGTAGGCGGGCTCCTGCCCGACGAGGTCGTAGAGCCGCGCGAGCGTCGTGTGGTGGTGCGCCGCGTGCTCGCGGATGTCGAGGACCGCGAGGTGGAATCCGACGAGCGCGACCGTGCGCATGACGCGAGCGACCGGACCGCGAGCCGTGAGCTCACCGCGGTGGTCGAGCAAGGAGCGGTGGATCGTGGCGAGGTCGGCGACGAGCTCGTCGGCGTCGGCGTAGGAGCGCTCGCTGTGCTGGCCCTCGAGGAGGCGGCCCGAGGTGGCGGCCAGCCGGTCGAGCATCGTCTGCAGCGCCGCGCGGTAGGGCTCCTCGGTCTGCGCGCCCTCGGTCTGCGCGAGCACCTCGTCACTGGGCGGGACGACGCGTGAGGACTCCGACATCTCCACTTGGAGCGCCTGGAGGTTGCGTTCGAGCACGCGCAGGGCGGTCCTCGTCTGCTGGAGGAGCACCTCCTCGGTGACGGCAGGGGTGACGAGCGGGTTGCCGTCGCGGTCGCCGCCCACCCAGGAGCCGAGGCGGACCGGCACCGCTGTGGGGGAGAGGTCGACACCGAGCGCGCCCAGGCCCGCGGCCATCTCGTCGACGACCTCGGGGAGCACCTGGTCGGCGAGCTCCTCGAGGTAGAAGAGCGCCGACCGGGCCTCCTCGATGACCCGGGGCCGGTCGACCCGCAGCTCGTCGGTCTGCCAGAGCCGCTCGATGACCTCGGCGAGGCGCCGCTCGATGCGAGCCCTGTCGGCGGGCTGGGCCCGAGGGTCGGCGCCCTCCTCGAGCAGGTCGGCGACTTGGCGGATCTTCGTCAGGACCGACCTGCGGGAGGCCTCGGTCGGGTGCGCGGTGAACACGGGTCGCACCTCGACCTGCCCGACCGTCCGGGAGAGGTCGGCGGTGTCGAGACCAGCGGCGCGGACCGCATCCATCGTGTCGGCGAGCGAGGCACCGTCGTGGAGGGCCGACTCGTCGAGCCGGTGCACCTGCTCGGCGACGTTGACGAGGTGGAAGTAGACGGTGAAGGCGCGCGCGAGCTTGGCGCTGCGGTCGGGGTCGAGGGCGCTCAGCGCCTGGGTGATGCGCTCGTCGTCGGACGCGGAGCCGGAGGCGTGCGCCGCGGAGGCCCACCGCTCGACGTCCTGCATCTGGGTGACGACCTCGGCGCTGTCGTGTCGCTCGACCGTCTCGTAGAGCAGGCGGGTGAGCAGCTGGACGTCGGCATCAAGGCGGGTGTCTTCGGTGCTCGCAGTCACGGGTCCAACCCTAGGGGCGCGGTTCGGGTGGCGTCAGGCGTCTCGCGCGACACCCTCGGGCACCTGAGGGCAGGAGTGCGGCATACGGCTGCGGTGGCCCCTGGGCGCCGATGCGGTGGATCGACGGCAGCGATGGGAGACTCGAGCAGATCACTGGAGGACCATGCACACCACCGCGTCGCCGACCGAGCGCGACCTCGACACCACCCGCCACCCCACCACCGGGGGCACCGCTTCGCCTGAGGTCGCCGAGCAGGCGGCCCGGCGCCGCACCTTCGCCGTCATCTCGCACCCCGACGCGGGCAAGTCGACGCTCACCGAGGCGCTGGCGCTGCACGCCCACGCCATCGGCGAGGCGGGCGCGGTTCACGGCAAGGGCAACCGCCGTGGCGTCGTCTCGGACTGGATGGAGATGGAGCGCGACCGCGGCATCTCGATCACCTCCGCGGTGCTCCAGTTCGCCTACGCCGAGACGGTGGTCAACCTGCTCGACACCCCGGGGCACGCGGACTTCTCGGAGGACACCTACCGCGTCCTCGCGGCCGTGGACGCCGCCGTCATGCTCGTCGACGCGGCCAAGGGCATCGAGCCCCAGACCCACAAGCTCTTCGAGGTGTGCCGTGCCCGTGGCGTCCCCGTCATCACGGTCGTCAACAAGTGGGACCGGCCCGGTCTGGACGCCCTCGCGATCATGGACGAGCTGACGACGCGTCTCGACCTGCACCCGATGCCGCTGACCTGGCCGGTGGGCGTGGCTGGAGACTTCCGCGGTGTGCTCGACTGCGCCACAGGCGATTTCGTCGAGTTCACACGCACGCCCGGCGGGGCGACCGAAGCCATTGCCACGCGCTGGTCGGCCGACGAGGCCCGACGGACCGTCGGTGACGCGTTCACCCAGGCGGAGGAGGAGTACGACCTGCTGAACGCCTCCGGTCACGGCTTCGACCTCGAGCTCTTCCTCTCCGGTGCGGCGACGCCGGTCCTCTTCGGCTCGGCGGTGCTGAACTTCGGCGTGCGCCAGCTGCTCGACACCCTCGTCGCCCTGGCGCCGGCGCCGAGCGCGCGCGCCGACGTGTCCGGCGGTGCCCGTGAGGTCTCGGCGCCCTTCTCCGGATTCGTCTTCAAGATCCAGGCGGGCATGGACAAGGCCCACCGTGACCGGCTCGCCTTCGTGCGCGTGTGCTCGGGTCGCTTCACCCGCGGCATGGTCGTCACGCATGCCGACACGGGGCGCCCCTTCGCGACGAAGTATGCGCAGAGCGTCTTCGGGCGCGAGCGCGCGACGCTCGACGAGGCCTTCCCCGGCGACGTCATCGGGCTCGTCAACGCGAACGCGCTGCGCGTCGGCGACACCCTCTTTGCGGAGGAGAAGGTGGCCTTCCCGCGCATCCCGCTCTTCGCCCCCGAGCACTTCGCCGTGGCACGGGCCGCCGTGAGCGGCAAGCAGAAGCAGTTCCGGCGCGGCATCGAGCAGCTGGGGGAGGAGGGCGTCGTCCAGGTGCTCCACTCCGACCGGCGTGGCGCGCAGGCGCCGGTGCTCGCTGCTGTCGGCCCGATGCAGTTCGACGTCGCCAAGCACCGGATGGAGCACGAGTTCGGCTCGCCCATCCGTCTCGAGCCGTTGCCCTACTCCGTCGCGCGGGCCGTCACGCCCGACGCCCTGCCCCAGCTCGAGAACCGCGGGGGAGCCGAGGCGCTCACCCGTGCCGACGGCGTGCACCTCGCGGTCTTCGCCGACAAGTGGCGGATGTCATCGGTCGAGCGCGACCTCCCGGCCGGGGCCCTCAGCCCCATCTTCGGCTGACCTCGTGAGCAAGCGGCTCGAGGAGATCGACTGGCAGCACACGTCGCTCGGCACCATCAGCCTGCGACGCAGGCTCGAGCCGACGCTCCAGATCGACGTCTACGAGGTGAAGCTCGGTGACGAGTTCCTCATGTCGAGCCTCTTCACCGTGGCGGAGATCGAGCTGGCCCGACTGGGCCTCGCGGCCGCGGCCGGTCCTGCACCCGATGGGCCGGAGGGCCTTGATGTGCTCGTCGGTGGGTTGGGCCTCGGCTACACGGCAGTTGCCGCGCTCGAGGACGACCGCGTGCGTTCCGTGACCGTCGTCGAGGCGCTGGCGCCGGTCATCTCGTGGCACCGCCGACAGCTGCTGCCCGACACGGCGACCCTCCCGACCGACCCCCGCACAGTGCTCGTCGAGGGCGACTTCTTCGCGCTGTCGCGCGGGTCCGCCGGCTTCGGCCCTGACGCGCCAGCGCGCTTCCATGCCGTGCTGCTCGACATCGACCACACACCGCACCACGTGCTGCACCCGAGTCACGCGTCGTTCTACACCGCTGACGGGCTTCGCCAGCTGGCGGCGCGGCTCCATCCGGGTGGTGTCTTCGCCCTGTGGTCGGACGACCCGCCGGACGAGCCGTTCACGGCACTCCTCGCAGAGGTGTTCGCCACCGCGACGGCGCACCTCGTCACCTTCGCCAACCCCCTGACCGGCGGGACGTCGTCCAACTCGGTCTACGTCGCGACGACGAGCGCGCAGGCGGGGGACTGACAGACCCGTCACGTCGCGGCGGTCGCGGTGGTCGCGGTCGGGGCGGACGGCATACGGGGCCTATGCTGGGTGGCGGATGAGTCGGCCAGACGGTCGCGTCAGGGCCTCGGCCCTGCCGAGGAACGTCCGGGCTCCACAGGGCAGGGTGGTGGCCAACAGCCACCCGGGGTGACCCGCGGGACAGTGCCACAGAGAACAGACCGCCGGCCGCTTCGGCAGCCGGTAAGGGTGAAACGGTGGTGTAAGAGACCACCAGCGCTCCAGGTGACTGGAGCGGCTCGGTAAACCCCACCCGGAGCAAGTCCAGACAGTGCATGCACGGCGCCCTCGGGCGCCGAGGAGACCGGCCCGGTCGAGTGTGCGGGTAGGACGCTCGAGCCGGCCAGCAATGGTCGGCCTAGATGGATGGCCGTCGCTTCGTCACCGGAAACGGCGGCAAGGAACAGAACCCGGCGTATCGGCCGACTCATCCACTTTCAGGCCTCTGACCTGCGGTGATGTGTTGGCCCTCGCCGTTGGGACACGACGTGGTGGGCGCCGACAACGGCGTGAAGATCGCCTCAAGACTTCGGTGCGCTCGATCACCGCCCAGGCCCTCACCCACGCGCGTGGCAGCGCCCCGCCCAGACGAGTTCCAGACCGAGGTCCTGCGCCTTCTCGAGCACGGCGTCCAGGCCCGCCAGGTCGACGACCGGACCGGTGAGCACGGTAGAGCCCGACTCTCGCGTCAGGAGCATGTCGGGAAACAGGACGCCGAACTGGTCGCCGAGCTCGCCACGCAGGACGATTCGGTACATCACCGGCTCCCTGTCCATGTTGCGAGCGTCACACCGTTGGCGTCGCGACGCACCACCTGCTGCCTGTTTCCCCTAGGTGATATTCGGTGACAGGGGATGTCGTGACCTCCGGAGCGGTGCAGCGTGAGTCGTGAGCAGGAAGGTGCGACATGACCCACGCCACGATCGACCGGACACCTGGATCGGCCGTCGCCTACACCGCTGTCTACCGCAGCGGCGCCAAGCTGCAGGTCGCGGCGGCCCCGGACGACCTCGCTGCAGTCCGCGATGCCGTGCGGAAGGGACAGGCGGGAGACTTCGTGTCCGTCGGACTGCACGAGCCGGATGCCGACACGATGCGCAGCGTGGCGAAGATCTTCGGCCTGCACCGACTGGCCGTCGAGGACTCCTTGGGCCATGCAGAGCGTCCCAAGCTGGAGAAGTACGGCGACATGGTCCTTCTTGTCATGCGCACGCTGGCCTACGTGAAGGGCGCCGACTCGGTGGCAACCGGGCAGGTCGCGCTCTTCATGGGCCCGGACTACGTGGTCACCGTGCGGCAGGGCGCGCACTTCGAGATGGAGAGTGTGCGCCGCGAGATCGAGAAGCACGTGGATGTCCTCAAAGAGGGACCTGCGGCGATCGTGTACGCGGTGTCCGACCGCGTCGTCGACGTGTACGAAGAGGTCGTGTCCCAGCTCGACGGTGATGTCGACGACGTGTCGGACGCGGTGTTCGCCACAGGCGCGGCGGACGCGTCGCTCCGGATCCACCAGCTCAACGGCGAGGTCACGACGCTGCGTCGGGCGATCCGGCCGGTCGCGAGTCCGATACACCAGTTCGCGCATGGTGAGATCGACGGCGTCTCGGCCAAAGCGCAGCCCTTCTTCCGCGACGTCGCCGACCACTTGGCGCGTGTCGCCGACGCTGTCGAGGCCATCGACAACCGGCTGTCGAGCGCGTTCGACGCCAACATGTCACGGATCGGGGTGCAACAGAATGACGACATGCGGCGGATGTCGGCCTGGGCAGCCATCGCGGCAGCGGTGACAGTCCTTGCGGGAATCTATGGGATGAACTTCTCCCACATGCCCGAGCTCGACTGGCGGTTCGGCTACGCGTGGGGCCTCTTATTGATGGTTCTCTCGTCCGTCGTGCTCTACCGGCAGTTCAAGAAATCAGGCTGGCTGTAGGCCGTGCAACCCTCCCTGAGGGCCCGATGGCTCACACCGGCGCGACGGCCATCTCGAGGTAGCCACAGTTGCGGCCCAGTTCGACGGCCTCAGCACGCGACGCGGCTCCCAGCTTCCGGTAGATGGAACGAACGTGGCTGTGAACGGTGCTGTGCGACACGAAGAGCTCTCGCCCGATGTCGGCCTCGCTGCCCTTGCCGGCAAGCAGGGTCAGCACGGTGAGCTCCCGATGGGTGAGCGGTTCGGGGGCCGGCTGTCGAGACGTCGACTCTGACGTGGCCCGGCGCGTCGGAGGCGTGATCGGGCTGTCGATTGCCGGGAACACGCACGCCGCCATGATCATGCGGGCCTCAGAGGCCACGGCGGCCGCTTCCTGCGTTCGCCCCAGCATGGTGAGTGAGTCGCCCAGGTAGCGCAGCGTGCGGAGCAGGATGAGCGGCTGTCCCTGGTGCCGTGCCAGGGTCAACCCCCGTTGCAGCACGGGCAGCGCTTCTGCTGGGCGACCGCGATCGTTGAGCATCGCCCCCAGCGCCATTGAAGGGCCCGATGTGGCATTCACCAAGCCGTGCTCCCGGGCGACCAGCGTGCACTCATCCACGAGTCGTGCCTGCGCCTCCGTTCGTCCCTCCTCGCCTGCGATCATCGAACAGTATGCGAGCGAGGCACACAGGATCAGCCAGTGCCCTTGACGGCGGTTGGCGAGTGCGATGACCTCGGCGTACTGCTGCTCCGCCTCTCGGAACCGGCCTCGCCACATGTCCGCCATCGCGAGCCCCCAGCGGGCCACGGGGTACCACGGCGAGTCCGGCCCCTCCAGCTCGAGCGCGCGCACTGCGTGGGCGTGTGCCTCGCGGACGTTCCCCCAGGGAAATGAGCCTCGCAGGGTTTCAAGGCTGGCCTCCGCGGAACTGAATCCGTCCGGAAGGCTTCCGGCGTGCGTGTCGAGCAGCCGCTCGACCCGTACGATGCTCTCCGCCGCCTCAGCTTCCTGGCCCGACGCCGACAGGGCCCAGGCTCGGGCCAGGAGCAGCCGCACGTCGCTGTGGAGGACTCTCGGTGGGAAGCGGTCGGTCCACGCGACGACGGTGTGGAACCTGCCCAAGTTGATCTGTGTGTACCACGTCTGCGCGACCAGGTCGGCGGCCTCCGAGTGCAGACCTGCTTCAAGTGCGTGGTTGATGGCCGTCGCGGTGTCGCCGCGATCGCGATGCCAGGCGAACGCGCGCTGGTGCAGCTCGTTGGCAAGGCCCGGGTGGCGGCGTTCCAGCTGAACTCGCAGCAGCTGTGCGAACAGGGGGTGAAACCGGTACCAGGCGCCGTCGTCGTCGAGGGGCGTCAGGAACAGGTTGCTCCGCGCCAAGCGACGGAGCGTCTCATGCGACCCGCTTTGGCCGGTGAGCGCGTCGCACAAGGGGCCAGAGATCCGGTCGAGAACGGCGCAGCGCGCCATGAGGTCCTGGTCGGCCGGGTCGTTGGCCTCGAGTACCTCGGACTCGAGGAAGTCGGTGACGTGCCGGTTGGACGCTTCGAATCTCGAGACCAACCCGTGGCGGTCCTCGGCTCGCTGCAGCGACAGCGCCGCGAGGTACAGGCCGGCGGGCCAGCCGAGGGTGCGCTCCACGAGGAGTCTGACGTCACTCGTGCTGAGGCCGAGCATCTGGCGCCCGTTGAGGAAAACGTCAGCCTCATCGAGGTTGAAGCGCAGGTCGTCCGCCCTCAGCTCGGTCAGCTGCCCATGTGCCCGTAGTGCTGACAATCCGAGGTCCGGTTCGGTCCGGGTCGCCACCACCAGCTGGAAATCGTCGGGGGCGTGCTCCACGAGCCACCGGACGCTCGCGCGGGCGCGCGAATCGGTGAGGAGGTGGAAGTCGTCGAGCACCAGAGTGACGCCGGCCTGGTCGGAGAGCGCGTTCACGAGACGCGGGAGCAGCACCTCGACCAGGGCTGGCGTGGACGGCGAAGCGAGGTCGTCCACGACGTCAAGGGCGGGGCAGGCTCGTCGTAGCGCCTCGAGCACGTAGGACCAGAGGATGGATGCGTCGTTGTCGTCGGCGTCGAGCGACAGCCACGCCATCGGACGAGAGTGTGCCTCCGCTCCCACCCATGCGGTGAGCAGGCTCGTCTTGCCGTATCCAGCAGGGGCTGCCAAC
Source organism: Humibacillus xanthopallidus (assembly GCF_006716675.1). GTDB lineage: Bacteria > Actinomycetota > Actinomycetes > Actinomycetales > Dermatophilaceae > Humibacillus > Humibacillus xanthopallidus_B. Next base: position 1,410,571 of record NZ_VFPM01000002.1, read on the forward strand.
AGGGTGAGTCGGTGCCCGGCGACCTGGTCCAGCCGCCCGAGAAGTCGCTCGCGCAGCACGACCTGCTCCCTTGCGGGCGGCGCGTGCAGCTTGGTCTCGACCAGGACTCGCGCCGGCGCCCCGGAATGCGGGCTGGCGGCCGGGGACCCAGCCAAGCCATCAGCGCCTCCCGCGCTGTCGACCCAACTCACGGAGTCAACAGTAGACGCGCCCCGAGCGCCGGCTTCCGCTTTGCGGATAATCGCGGATCCGGAGAAGGCTCCGTGGCTGCCCCCTCACACGGATGCGGCGGCTTCTGCGTCCTGAACGGCATACCAGTCGCGCAGGGCGGTGGCGTCCTGTCCGCGGCGAAGCAGCGACGCCATGACCTTCATGGGGGCGTCGACGTGGTGGAAGAAGTCCTTGTAGCCCGCGCAGAGGAAGTGCAGTCCTGGATCACCGTCAGGTGTGGTGAGGAAGCGGTCCTTGGGGCAGCCGCCGTTGCAGGCGAACCGCACGTCACAGTCAAGGCAGTATCGCGGCAGGTCGGCCTTGGCGTTGCCGAAACCCGTCTGGCGGTCCGACATGACGAGGTCCAGCATGGGCCGCCCCTCGGCGAGATTGCCGAGCTTGTAGGCGGGCTCCACGAAGTGGTCGCAGGAGTAGAGGTCGCCGTTGTGCTCCAGTGCGAGCGCTGAGCCACACGTGCGGGCGTGGACGCACATGCCGGCTTGATCCATGCCCAGCCAGTGGGCCAGCGCGGTGTCGAACATCTGCACGAAGACGTCACCCACATCGTGGCGCCCCCACTCGTCGAAGACCTCGATGAGGAATCGGCCGTACTGCTCCCCGGTGACCGTGCGGTGTGTGACGACCGAGCCCTCCTGCTTGTACAGCGGCCGGTCCTTTGCCCGCACCCCCCACCCCGCGTCGGCCATCGGCAGCAGCTCGGGAGTGACCCGCTCGACGATGGGAATCAGCTGGATGAACGTGGCGCCCAGGTCGTCACGCAGAAACCGGTAGACCTCGAGCCCGTGCTCGGCGTTGGCGGCGTTGATCGTGGTCAGGGCATTCCACTCCACCCCGTGCCGGGTCAGGATCTCCCATCCCCGCAGCACCCGGTCGAAGGTGGGCTTGCCGCCCTTGTCGACCCTGAAGGCGTCGTGCATCTCACGCGGCCCGTCGATGGACAGGCCGACGAGGAAGCCGTTCTCCTTGAGGAACGCTCCCCAGTCGTCGTCAAGGAGGGTGCCGTTGGTCTGGATGGTGTGCTGCACCGTCTGGCCCGGACCAGCCAGCGCAGCCGCCAGCTCGACGCTCCGGGCGAAGAAGTCCAGCCCCATCATGGTGGGCTCTCCACCCTGGTAGTTGACCGTGACCTCTCCCACGGGCGGGTGGGAGGTGAAGAGCTCGCGCAGGTAGGTCTCGTGCAGCTCGGGCGAGGAAGAAGCAGTACTCGCAGTCGAGATTGCACACCGCCCCTGTTGGCTTGGCCATGATGTGGAAGGGCTGGGAGCCGACGGGGGTGGTGGTCATGTCATTCCTTGTTGTGGGGTGATCCGGGGTTCAGGCCAGGGCCTTGGCCTTGAGGCTCTCGAACTCGCTGGGAGTGATGGTGCCGTCATCGAGAAGCGCCTTGGCGCCCGCGATCTGTTGGTCGGGCGTTGCGCTCGAGGCGGCGACCGACGTGATGTATGCGTCCTGGGCGGCCTTTTGTTGTTGGTAGGCGGCGGTCTGCCGGTCGGTCATGCTCTTGCCGCGGGCGATCAGGTAGATCAGCGCGCCGATCCATGGCAGGAATATGAGCACCAGCGCCCACCCGGCCTTGCCCCAGCCCGAGAGGGTGTGGTCGCTGAACATGTCGAAGACGCACCGGAACCACACCATGATGGCAGCGATCCAGATGAAGACCAGGCAGAACCAGAGCAGGAAGTCCCAGAAGGAGTTCGGGTCGGACATTGTCGTATTCCTTTCGAGCTGAGCGAGTTCAGGGTGGAGTCGCCTGGTGGCATGCCTCAGAAGCGGCGCATGGCGCGCCGTCGGCCGCGGCGGCGGCCGCGACGACGAACGCCGCAGACCGAGACGGGCGACAGCGGGCGCCCGAACGGATCGATGAAGAGGGTCACCGGGCCGGTGGTCTCGGGGACGGTCCCCTCGAGCACCTCGATGGAGTACCGGAGCGCACCGTCCTCTAGGACGGGGGAACGCAGCACGACGACCGCGTCCTGCGGAGCGTCTTCTGGGGACTTCAGGAACGCCAGCACGGCGTTGGGCGGGTCGCTCTCGAAACTGTTGTCGCCCACTGCCCACAGGTTCACGAAGTCCTGGGTGCTGAGGTGCCCCGTGGCTCGCTCCGGGCGGTCAGCGAAGTACAGGGTCGACGGTGTGATGCCTGTCAGGGTCAGGCGGCCGTCGACGCTGCTGGTGGCTGTCGCGGTCTGCACGAACAGGGCGTTCTCGGCGTCGAGCTCGTCACTCTCGTTCTGTTCGGTGGTGAGGTCGGTCATGGAATCTCTCCTTGCGTTGTGCTGGGGTCGCCCGTGGGGCCAGCTCGGCCCGGCCCCACGGGATGACGCGGTGACGGTGTCAGTCGCGGGCGAACGCGGCTTGGACCTCCTTCTCGCGGTCGACCCACGGGTCGCCGGAGACGTTGACGACCACCTTGTGGATCGTGCCGCCGGTGAAGGGCCACGGTGCGGTGCCGGGGTAGTCGGCCGTGACCGGCTCGCCGCGGTCCATGCCCACGTTCAGGCCTTCACCCGCCAGCGAGAACTTGCCTGGCTGCGTCTTGATCTTGGCCTCGCCCACCTTCTCGGTGTTGATGTAGAGGCTGAGCGTGCCCGTGGTCGGGATGGCGTCGCTGTCGTCCTTGACGAAGGACGCCGAGAGCCGGCAGCGACCGGTCGGCAGCTCCTTCGTCGACTCGACGTACTGGTCGGTCTCGCCCACGTAGTTGTAGTCGTACTTGAGCTTGCCGTCCTTGACGTACAGGGCGTGCCCGCCAAAGCGGCAGCCGTGCGCGAAGAGGACACCGCCGACACCCTCGTCCGCTTCGATGGTGACTTCAGCCGTGATGCGGTAGTCGCGGTTGCGGATGTTGACCGCGACAGCCTCGGGCACCTCGGCGCACCCCGGGTAGTAGGTGTACTGGTCGCGCGGCTTCGAGACCTGGGGACGCCACGTAGTGAGGATGTCGACGGCCTTGCGCGATTCGAGCGGAAGAGCGTTGTACTTGCCTGCCTCCGACCACCACAGTGCGATGAGCTCCTGGAGCTTGTCAGGGTGCTGGTCGGCAAGGTCGTGGCACTCGCTCGGGTCCTTGTCGGTGTCGAACAGCTCCCAGCGCTGAGTTGCGAACTCCGCCCACGCGTCCGGCATCGCCGGCGTCACCGACGCCGCCTTCCAGCCCTTGTGGTAGATCCCGCGGGTTCCCAGCATCGAGTAGAACTGCGTCTCGCGACCCGGTGCCTTCTCGTCGTCGAAGGTGCCACGGAAGCTCTTGCCCTCAAGCGGCACCTGCTTGGCACCGCGGTAGCTGTCGGGCAACTCGACGCCGAGGCAATCGTAGATGGTGGGCACGATGTCAATGGCGTGCTGGTACTGCGTTCGCAGTCCCGGGTTCTTGATCTGAGCCGGCCACGAGACGATCATCGGGTCGGCGGTGCCTCCCTGGTAGTTCGCGTAGCGCTTCCAGAGCTTGTTCGGGGTGTTGAAGGCCCACGCCCAACCCGTCGGGTAGTGGTTGTAGGTCAGAGTGCTGCCAAGAACGTCGAGGTACTTCAGGTTGTCCTCGAGCGAGTCCGGGATGCTGTTGAAGAACTTGTTCTCGTTGACTGAACCGGTCGGGCCGCCCTCACCGGACGCACCGTTGTCCGAGACAACGATGATGAGCGTGTTGTCGAGCTGACCCGAGTCCTCGAGGTAGTCCAGCATCCGGCCCAGCTGGTCGTCGGCATGGCTGACGAAGCCGGCGTAGACCTCGGCCATCCGGCAGAACAGCTTCTTCTCGTCCTCCTTGAGCCCGTCCCATGGCAGAACGGTGTCGGCGTAAGGCCATTCCTGACCCTTGGGGCCCTTGAGGTCGCCGTAGGGATTGATCGGCGAGAGCTCGGCGTGCTCGGGGATGATGCCCATCTTCTTCTGGTTCTCGAAGACAATCTCGCGGTAGGCCTCGTAGCCCATGTCGAACTTGCCCTTGTACTTGTCCGCCCACTCCTTCGGCACCTGATGCGGTGCATGGCCGGCACCGAAGGAGTAGTAGAGGAAGAACGGCTTGTCCGGAGCGACCGCCTTCATGTCCCGGATGAACTCCAGTGCCTTGTCCGTGATGTCGACCGAGAAGTGGTAGCCATCCTCGGGAGTCTTTGGTGGGTCCACCATGTGGTTGTCGTGGACCAGGTCGGGGTACCACTGGTTGGTCTCGGCTCCAAGGAACCCGTACCAGCGGTCGAAGCCGCGGCCGCTCGGCCAGCCCTGCCGGCGCGAGGCGAGGTTCTCCTCGTCCTCGGCGCACAGGTGCCACTTGCCCACCATGAACGTGCTCCATCCCTGCTCGCCGAGGATCTCGGAAGCCATGGCGGTCTCCATGGGGATGTGGCCGTTCGCGTTCGGGAAGCCAGAGGACGCCTCCGCGATGCACGCCATGCCGTTGGTCGTGTGGTTGCGGCCGGTCAGCAGGCAGGAGCGCGTCGGCGAGCACAGGGCCGTGGTGTGGAAGTTGGTGTAGCGCAATCCGCGCTTGACGATCCGGTTTATGTTCGGCGTCTCGATCGTCCCGCCGAAGGGTTCGAGGGCGGAGAACCCGACATCGTCAAGCACCACGTACATGACGCTCGGGGCGCCCTCGGGCGGAACGGGCTGGGCGTAGGACGTCCAGTCAGGTGTCGAGTTCTGGATGTCAATGTTGATGACGCCGTTGAACTGCTTGCTCATTGCGATCTCCTTGTTTCATGTGCTTGCTGGTGGGGAGCTGGACGCTCAGACGCTCTTCACGGCGTCCGTCAGTGCCTTGGCGCTGGTGGCGTCGACCTTGTTCTTGCTGACCGTCGATGCCTTGGTGAGGGCCTGGTCGACTGCTGCCTCCCACTGCTCGTCGAACATCCCGACGATGCCTGAGCTGTCGAGGGGGAGGGAGTCCTGGACGTCGTCCCTGATGTCGGCCTTCTCGCTGTGTGAGATCAGGCCCCCGACACCGGCACCCGCGCCCGCGCCGACGAGGGCGCCCGCGAGCATGCTCGGCGGGAAGATCAGACCGACGATCGCGCCGCCGACCGCGCCCCAGGCAGCGCCCTTGCCCGTGGTGTGGAAGTCGTCCTTGACATTGATCTTTCCGTCGGTGCCGCGACTGACCAGGATCAGTCCTTCGACCTTGATCACGTCGTCGTCGGCCAGCTGCTTGATCGCGTCCCAGTCGCCGCGCGCGGCGTCCTCGTCGAGGTATGCCGCGACGTAGAGGTCGACTGGGCCATCGGTGTCTGTTGCCATGAGCGTTCTCCTCAATCGAGCGGTCGGCTGACCCGGCCGCGAGGGTGAAGGGCTCGTCCTGCGGCCATCCGGAGCGTGGCCCGGGGGTGCCCCCCGACGTTCGCCTTCGCTCCACAACGCTCACAGCGCGCTATGGCGCCCGCATCACCTTCCCCGTGAATTCACCTAGGGGAGATCACCGTGCAGGCGGTTACACCGCAGGATCCCTGCGGTCTGATGAAGATGTGGCCCCAGCTGGCTGCCCCGTCCGGGCGGTCGCCCGTGAAATCAAGGAGAAGACCATGTCCGATGACGTTCGACACGACGCGGCGGTCGCGCCCGCGGAGGCGCTCGCCATCACCTCTGATGGTCAGCTCGTGCCCGCTGAGGCGACTGGAGTCGCGGCCCAGAGCCTCTCGATGCGGTCGGTGTGGCGGATCGGGTTTGCGCTCTTGGGGGTGGTCGCCGTCGGCGCCTTCGCGCTGTTCGTCCTGCGGGACGGGGGCGACCTCATCTTCACCGTGCTCATGTCGTTGTTCGCAGCGATCGCGATGGCGCCAGGTGTCGATCGGCTCGCCAAGCACATGAGGCGTGGCGCCGCCACGGGGCTGGTCATGGGCGCCTTCGCGGTGTTCGTGGTCCTCTTTCTCGCGGCTTTCGGCAAGCTGTTCGTGGACCAGGTGGTGCAACTGCTGCTCTACGTGCCGAAGCTGGTCGACGGAACGTTGGAGTGGGTCAACAGCTCGTTCTCGATGTCGCTGACACGGGACAACGTCCTCAGCTCTGTCGGCCTGACCCCAGACAAGCTCGCGGCAGCCGCAGAGAAGGCGGGCATGAGCGCTCTCGGATTCCTCGGCTCAACTCTCGGGGCGCTGTTCAGCGTATTCACCTTCGGCATGTTCATCTTCTACCTGTCCGCCCAGATGCCTCAGTTCGAGCGCTGGGTGGGGTCGTTGTTCCCGGCCCGCGCGCAGCCAGTGGCGCAGAAGGTCTGGACGATCACCGCGGAGAAGACCGGCGGCTACATCGCGTCGCGCCTCATCCTCGCCGGCATCAACGCCGCAACGACTGCGATCGTCTTCATCATCATCGGGATGCCGTACTGGCTCGCGCTGGCGCTCTGGACCGGGATCGTGGCCCAGTTCGTGCCCACCATCGGCACGTACATCTCGATCATCCTGCCCGTGGCCGTGGGCCTGCTCACCCCCACCCCGTGGATCGGCGTGATCGCGCTCGTCTGGGCGGTCCTCTACCAGCAGGTCGAGAACCTCTTCATCGAGCCGAAGATCAGTTCCAAGGCAGTGGACGTGAACCCGGCCGTCTCGTTCGGGGCGGTCCTGCTCGGCGCGGCCCTGTTCGGCGTCGCCGGTGCCTTCCTCGCCGTGCCCGTCATTGCGATGTTGCTCTCCCTGGCGGATATCTACGGCAAGCGCTACGAGCTGCTCCCCAGCATTTCCAACGCCATCGACCACGCCCGGCCGGCCGGTGGCAGCAAGCGGGCCCAACGCAAGGCGGCTGCCGCGGCGGCTGCCGATGGCTCAGCCCAGGCAGCACATTCATCCGCCTGAGCATCCGGCGCAGAAGGGACGCTGTCATTCGCGCCGGGCGCACACACCCGAGGAAAGGAACCGTCGTGACCGAAAACTTGGCCAGCTGGAACGACGGGCCGACCAAGTCGGCCATCGTCGCATTCGTCGACAAGGTCGTTGCCGCGGACGTGCCGGTCGAAGAGCGCGTTGCCGTATTCGACGCCGACGGCACGTTGTGGTGCGAGCAGCCGGTGCCTGCCGAGGCTGGGTTCATCCTTGCGAAGCTGGCGGAAATGGCCGAAGCCAGCCCGGAACGTCGTACCCGCCAGCCCTGGAAAGCTGCCTACGAACACGACAACGCGTGGCTGGGGAAGGTCATCACCGACCACTATGCCGGCGACGACGCGGGGGCCAAGCTGCTGCTGAGCGGCATCGGCACGGCATTCGCCGACATGGACGTCGAGAACTTCCAGACGCAGTCGGGCACGTTCTTGCGCGACACGATGCACCCGACGCTGCATCAGCCTCTTGTTGGGCTCACGTATGCGCCCATGCTGGAGCTCCTCCGTCACCTGGAGGCGAACGGCTTCTCGACCTGGATCGTGTCGGGCAGTGGCAGCGACTTCATGCGCCCCGTGGCCCAGGAGGCCTTCGGCATCCCCACCGAGCGGGTCATTGCCAGCCTCTCGCCCATCGAGTACACCGCCGCAGACGGCGGCCGTATCACCCGCAAGGCACAGTTTGGCTTCCTCGACGACGGCCCGCAGAAGCCGGTGCAGATCTGGAACGGTGTGGGCCGTCGACCCCTGCTGGCCGTAGGCAACTCCAATGGCGACACGATGCTCGAGTTCGAGCCTCACCCCGGGAGGCCGTCACTGCGCCTGCTGGTGAACCACGACGACGCCGCACGCGAGTTCGCCTATGGCAGCGGCGCCGAGAGAGCCCTGGCCGCAGCATCCGAGAACGGCTGGACCGTCGTCAGCATGAAGAACGACTTCGCACGCGTCTTTTGAGCTCGCGGGCGAGAACAACACCGAAGGAAGACGTCCAGTGACAGCGGTTCTCACCGTGGCGGTCCTGCTCATTGTGTACGGCGTGACCTCACGCCCCCTCGACCGCCGAGGGATCACCTCCGCGATGACCTTCGTCACGCTCGGGCTCGTCACCGGCGCGTCCGGGTTCGGCTGGCTCGATGTTCCGTTGGACAGCGCAGTCGTGGAGCGGCTCACCGAGCTGGCGCTCGTGTTCCTCCTCTTCAGCGACTCGGTCCGCATGGACCTGAAGGCGCTGCGGCACAGCGCCGCCTGGCCGAGCCGTCTGCTCGTCATCGCCATTCCCGGAACCATGGTGCTCGGCTTCGTCATGGGACTGGTCGTCTTCCCCGGCATGGCGGTGGCCAGCGCCTTCCTCCTCGCCACGATGCTGTGTTCGACGGATGCGGCCCTCGGTCAGCGGGTTGTCGACGACCCCAGGGTGCCCCCGCGGGTGCGGCAGGCCCTCGATGTCGAGAGCGGGTTCGACGACGGCATTGCCGTGCCGTTCTTCCTCGTCGCACTGGACCTCACGATGGCCACGCTGGTGGGCGGCGTGACGTCCGCGGTACTCACCAACATCGCCGCGCAGATCGGCTGGGGTCTGCTTGCGGGCCTGAGCACCGGCGCGGTTGGAGGCTTGGCGTTGCGCCAGGCGGACAGGCGCGGCTGGATCAAGCCGGAATGGCGCCAAGCGGTCACCTTCGCGATCGCCATCAGCGCCTATGCAGTCGCCGTCACCCTCGGCGGCAGTGGGTTCATCGCAGCCTTCGTCGGAGGGATGGTGTTCGGAGCCGTCTCTGGACAGCACGGGCTGCGCACGACCTACCTCACCGAGGAGGTAGGCAACGTCCTTGCCGCGGTCACCTGGATGGGATTTGGGGCGCTGGCCATCAGCGCGGTGTGGCACGACATCACCTGGAAGGTCGTGCTCTACGCGGTGCTGAGCCTGACCGTCGTCCGCATGGTGCCTGTCGCGATCGCCATGCTGCGCACCGGGGCAGCGCGGCAGACAGTGGCCTTCATGGGCTGGTTCGGTCCGAGAGGTCTCGCCTCGGTGGTGTTCCTCCTGCTCGCGATGGAGCGCGGCATCCCAGGCTCGGGAGACATCGCCGCCACGGTCGTGGCAACGGTTGGCCTGAGCGTCTTTCTGCACGGCCTCACCGCAGGCCCGCTTGTCGGCGCCTACCACCGATGGTTTACACGACAGGCGACCCGCGCAGCCGCCGCTGGATGCAAGACACCGCTCGCTGAAGGAAAGGCGACCGTGGTCCCCCGCACGCGGCGTCATCCCGACCCGAACGAGGACAGCGCAGTTCCGGCAGCACGGGGATCGCGAGCCACAACCGCAGCGGACGGCATTCCCCTAGGTGAAAGTCCCCACGGGTGATGTCCCTTCGCCAGACAGGTGCCAGCGTTGCTACGACGCAAGGTCCAGGTGACGGCATCGCCGCGCATCCAGTTGAAGGAGCACCATGAATCGGAGCGCGAACACTTCAGCCCCTCCGGAGGCCAGCCGGCGTCCGAGCCGGACACAGCGTGGTGCCGCCGGGAGGCGCGTCCGGGCTCGAGTTCCCCGGCACTCCTTGGCGACCGTCGAGATCGACGGTCGCGCGGATGCACTGACCCTGCTCGAGAGCCAGGCCGCCTCTCGAGTGCCTGAGCTCGTCCCGATCCGTTACGGACGAATGGTCGAGTCACCCTTCGCCTTCTACCGCGGCGCGGCCCTTGTCATGGCTTCCGACTTGTCACGTACACCGAACACCGGGTTGACCGTGCAGCTGTGCGGAGACGCACACCTGAGCAACTTCGGCGTCTTCAACAGCCCCGAGCGGCGCTTGGTCTTCGATGTCAACGACTTCGACGAGACCCACCCGGGACCGTTCGAGTGGGACGTCAAGAGGCTGGTCGCCAGCCTTGCGGTCGCAGGTCGCAGCAACGGCTTCAGCAGCAAGAAGCGCCGCAAGATCGCGCTGGCCGCCGCGGCCGGCTACCGGGAAGCGATGACCACGTTCGCCGAGCAGAAGAACCTGGCTGTCTGGTACACCCACATCGAAGTGGACGACGTCTTGCGTCAGGTTGGCAAGCAGCTCGACACCAAGCGTGGCGCCAAGGCCCGCAAGCGGCTCGAGAAGGCTCGTGGCCGGGACAGCGTGCAGGCCCTGAAGAACCTCGCCAGCAGCGTCGATGGTCGCACTCGAATTCGCAGCCTGCCACCTCTGCTCGTTCCCCTCGACGAGCTCTGGGGCGAGGCTGACGCTGCGCAGGGACGCCAGCAGGTGCTCGACCTGGTTGCGGCCTATCGGCGCACCTTGCCTTCGGACCGCCGACACCTGCTCGACCAGTACGAGCTGACTCAGGTCGCGCGCAAGGTCGTCGGGGTAGGAAGCGTCGGCACCCGAGCGTGGATCCTGCTGTTCCAGGGGCTCGACGGGGCCGATCCACTTGTTGCTGCAGGCGAAGGAGGCACAGGCCTCGGTCTTGGCCGGCTTCGTTCCTGCGGTGCGATTCTCCAACCAAGGTCGTCGCGTTGTGATGGGCCAACACCTGATGCAGGCCTCGAGCGACATCTTCCTCGGCTGGCAGCGAGCCAAGGGAGCTGATGGAGCAGAGCGGGACTACTACCTGCGTCAGCTCCGCGACGGTAAGGGCTCGGTGGTCGTCGAAGACCTGGCGCCCCGGGGCATGCGCCGGTACGGCCGGATATGCGGCGCGACTCTGGCCCGAGCGCACGCCCGCTCCGGTGACCGAGTCGCGATAGCCGCATACCTCGGCTCCAAGCCTCGGTTCGACGACGCGATGGCCGAGTTCGCCGAGGCCTATGCCGACCTCAACGCCGTCGACCACGACGCCCTCGTGGAGGCAATTCGCACCCGGCGTATCGCCGCGACCACGGGGGTGTAGTCGTGCCGACCATCAACGGTCCTGCAGTGACTGGACCAGACCATGAGCGACGAGCCCTCGTTGAGGTGGAGGAGAGGTTGCGACGACGCTTTCCCCAGCTGGACGCGACGGTCGTAGAGGCGGCCGTTCGCCTTGCACACGCCGAGATGACCGGGCCCGTCCGTGACTTCGTGCCGCTGCTCGTCGAGCGTGCGGCCCGCGACCGGCTTGCCTTCGCCCTCCGCGACACTCCCGTCGCCGCCTCCTAGTTCGCCCCCTGGAGAGAGATGGGGACCGGCACGGTTTGCCCCTGCGCCTCGCCACCTTGGTGACCGAAGCGCAGGCGCACTGGGCCTCGCCGTGTCGGAGTGCGCGCCGGCGGACGATCCAGGTCAGCTCTCGGTGATGTCCCGGCCGTGAGCCGTCAGGGCCCAGATGACGAACACGTCGAGGGTGATGATGATGATCGCCCAAACCGGGTAATGCGGCAGCCAGGCGAAGTTGACGAGTGCACTGCCCACGGCGACGATGACGCCGACCGTGCGTGCCCACACCTTGGCCTGAAGGACGAAGTAGCCGGCCACAGCTGAGAGGACGCCGAACAGCAGGTGGATCCATCCCCAGGCCGTGAGGTCGAAGGTGAAGATGTACTTCTCTCCGACGACATAGAACTGGTCGTTCACGAGGGCGACCAGTCCCTGGACGGCCTGGAAGGTTCCGATGACCATCATCATGATGGCCGCAAACAATGTGAGTCCGACTGCGGACTTGCTGTACTGGGTGGCGGGTTTGACGCTCATGACGCTCCTTCAGCTCCTTGTTGTGAAATCGTGCGATGCGGTGGGGGCCTTGCCCACTGCCGCGATGTGTCGCTGGCTCGCGCCGTGGGTTGGGCGGACTCGACGACCGCGTGTACCCACCACACGCAGGAGGTACCTGGCGATCGCTCGACGACGTTCCCGAGGTGTTCGCGGTGTGGTAGCGACGGCCGTCATCGGTCGATTCCTCTCCGGCGTGCAGCCGTCCTCCGAGTGAGTACCAGCGAGGTCGCCGTGCGTTGCCCGGGTAGGTCCAGACTCGGTCGGGTCGAACGCGAGCCTTGGAGAAAACGAGAAGCAGACCGGATCGCCTACTGGTGAGGTGGCGGGCCCCTGCAGTGGCGTCAGGCGTCGACGGCCTTGATGATGGCGTCGCCGCCCTCGTTCATCGCCTGGACGATGGCGTCGTAATCCCCCTTGTCGATGGCCTTGTTGGTCTTCTTCACGGCCTTCGTAATGGCCGAGTCGATCCCGTCGAGGTAGACATCGTCGACGACCGCCACGATGGCTGAGGAGCCATTAGGCAGCCATTCCTCGGCGTCGACGCCGATCTTCTTCTCCTCGTGGCGCTTCATGATTGCCCCGATCCCAGCACCGATTGCCGCGCCGATGGCCGTTGCAGCCAACAGCGGGGGTGAGAAGAGGCCGATGACGAGCCCTACTGCGCCTCCTGCCACGGTTCCACCACCCACAAGGCCGCCTCCGTGTTCCTTCACGTCGACCTTGCCGTCGGTGGTTCGGTCGAGCACGACAGCAGCGACGACGGCAGCTTCATCGACGTGCTTCAGGGCCTTGAAGTCCTCCGCAGCGGCGGCAGTGTCGTCGCCGTAAGAAGCCACATACAGGACGTAGTTCGGGTCTTCCATGTGCCAACCTCCATGTGAAGTCTCGGCCGATTACGGCCGAGTGAGTCGTGTGACCTGACGACGACTCTTCAGGGCGGACTGATCTCACACATCCCCTAGGCGGCATTTCCCCTAGAGGAGAGCTGCAGGAGGGTGGGGTCAAAGCGGTTCTGTCGGAGCACAGTCGGAGGCCCAGTACGGTCAGAGCGTGGACACCGCTCCTCTTCCGGCGATACCGGGGGAACCTGTTGACCCGCCGGCCAAGGACCTACCCGAGAGGGTGCGCTTCCTCGAAGGTCAAAAGGGTTGGCTCGGTGAGGGTTTCGGCCTGGGGATGCGGACGAGCATCCGTTTCACGCGATCGAGGGCGACGCTGTTGGCGGCTGGCACCACCTACTACCTCTTCCTCGCCCTGTTCTCGATCCTCACGCTGGCGTACGGGGTGACGGCCGCGTTGGGCGCTGAACAGCTCGCCGCGTACATCACCGAGGCGGTGTCCGCGGCATTCCCCGGCTTGGTGGGTCAGTCCGGACTCGACCCCGAGCTACTGCGCGGCACAGCACAGGTCACCTCCATCGTCAGTACGGTCGGCCTGCTCTACGGCTCCACCGGGGCGGTCATGGGGGCCAGCCGTTCGCTTCACGCCGTCTACGGTGCTCCGAACAACACGCGCAACGTCGTCCGAGTGCGCTTCTGGGCGTTCGGCTGGTTCCTTGTCCTGGCGCCGATCATCCTCCTGTCGTTCGTCAGCGCGAGCGTCACTGCCGACCTCTTCACCCGCCTGCTCAGCGCTCTGGGCCTGGACTGGAGCGGCTCGACGGTCCTGCTCAGTGTCGCCGCTCTCGTGCTCGCGATGGTCTTGAACTACGTGTCGATGCACCTGATGCTCGGTCACCTCGGGGGGATCCGCCCCCCGCGCTCGCCGCTCGTCGTCGGCGCCGCTGTCGGGGCTGTCGTGATCGAGGTTCTCAAGCAGGCCATGGCCCTGCTGGTCAGCTTCGTGGTGGACAAGCCGCAGTACGGGGCGTTGGCGGCGCCGATCGGCATCCTCTTCGTCCTCTACCTGCAGGCCATGGCCCTGTATGCGGTGGCGTCGTTGACGGCGGCACTGGCTGAGGGGCCGGCACGTCCGCCAAGCGTCGGCACACCCTGAGAGCAGCGAGCCGGCCGTGGCTCCGGGCCGGCGTGGGATCTGTGCAGGGCAGACGACAAGGTCACCTAGGGGAGATGCGCCGTAGGCGATGTCGCACCCCAGCCTCCGGTGGGACGTTTTGGAGGGGCGAGAGCCCTCCCACATCGGGGTATCCAGCCAGACACCCCGGGATGAAAGGTCGACATGAGCGGTGATCAACGGGTCGTAGACGCCATCGGGGTGGACGGCAAGGTCACTTTGATGTGGACCGAGGCGCTGCGGGCGCTGGTCTGCATGGCTCCGATGGTGGTGTACGCCGCCTTGGGGCACTCGACCTACCTCGTCGTCCTCGGTCAGGGCGGGTTCTTCTTCAGCTCTCTGTTCCTGCCGTCCAAGACAGAGGCCCGGATGGTGATGGGATCGGTCATCCTCGCACTCGGCCTTGGCTTCTACTTGATGGGGGGCGCCGTTGCGCCGTACCCGCTGGTGGCCGTGGCCTTCACCTTCATGGTCTGCCTCAACCTCAGTTTCCTCAGCGGCTGGGCCGTCGGCGGGCCGCTGGCACTGACACTCGTCATGATCTTCACCGCTGGTCTCAACACCGGCGGCCCGGAGAAGGCGTCGGCCAACTTCCTGGCCTTCGCGGCGGTCCTCGGTTGGTCGGCAATCATCTCGTTGCTCCCGGTCTGGACCCCGATACCGGCACCCAAGGTCGACCCCACTGTCCCGGATCGTGACTTGGCCGAGCAGGGGCTGCGGATGGCCATCGGCGCCTCGCTGGCACTTGCCGTGTCCTATGCGGCCGGCTTCGCGAAGCTCGGCTGGGCGCCCAGTGCCGTCGGGAACATCACCCGCTACGACCCACAACTGTCTGAGAAGCGCGCCATTGCACGGATGATCGGGACCCTCGTCGGCGCAGTGCTGGCGTCGATCGCACTGGCCTTCATCACCAGCCCGGCGATCCTGGTGCTGCTCGGGGGGCTCTTCGGCGTGCTCAACGGGCTGTTCAAGAAGACCAAGTTGGGGATGGTCCCGATCTTCTACACGGCGACCATCCTGCTGCTCTACACGGCGAACGACATCACCTCCGGCGGCAGCACCATCTGGGAGCGCATCGCCTACAACTTCGTGGGTATCGTCATCGCCGTCATCGTCGTGGTCTACCCCTTCCCGAACCTGATGAGACGCATCAACCCCAACACAACGATTTCCAAATAGCGCTTTGACGCAGCAAGGGACACCGAGTGGCCGGCGGCCGTTGGCGTCTTCGCATCACCTCGGGGATCGCTCGCACGGCCGCCGGCCATCCGCTCGCCCTCGGCTCGACAGGACAACGCCGTGTCCATCGTCGATCCGGGCGATGATGTGCACGGTCGAACCCGACGCGAGATTGCCCCGTGGGGAGTCTGTCCTCGGCGGCTGCGGCCAGAGCCATGATCGCCTACGAGCGAGCTAGGTCTCAGCGGATACCAGGATGTCGCATCCCGAGAAGTCGGAGAGGTAGACCTGGGAGCGTCCGAGCGGGTCGAGGCGCAGGGGGCCCTTGGCTGGGGCCGCCACCGTGGCGCGGGCCACGAGCCGTCCGTCCGCGGCATCGTGCAGCTCGAATGTGCACATTCTGTAGCCGTTGAAGGCCTGGACCTGCACCACGACAGTGCCCGGAGCCTTCGGTGCTGCGAAGGCGTCGGTGTCACCCTCGCCGGGCTTCTGGCTGAATGGCAGTACGGCTTTCCCCGACCCGGAGCGGTGGCGCACGAGGCAGCCTGGGTCGTCGGCCTGCCACCGGAACGTGCCTGCGGTCTGCATCTGGAACGTCTTGGTCCCCCAGACATTCTTGAACACCTCCTCGTAGCGGGTGTCGGTGTTTGTCACCGCGACAGTGCAGCCGCCAGACGTAGGGTCGCTGCTGATCTCGAGCCGCCAGGGGGCGTCCGCCGTGATCTCGTTGTCTGCCGGGGTTACGCGGTCCAGGGCCCGCAGGGTGGCTGCGGTCCCGGCGGTCGCAAGGACCAGCACAGCCGCGGCGGCATAGGCCAGATGGCGCCGCGATCGCGCATGCCGGGCGATGCGCGGTGGCCCGCCGACCGTTGCCGCGCCCTGCGCCGGCTGTACCTGAACGGAGCCCGTGTGGCCCTGCTCCCGTGCAGCAGGTGGCGGAGCGGTGCGCGCGACCCCTGGCTGGTCGTGCTCTCCTGTCGGCGAGACGGGAGGGACGGGTGCTGCACTGGGATTGACGTCGAAGAGCCGGGTGTCGTCGCCGCGCACGCACAGGACAGGTGTCACCCACTCGAGCGTGTCTCGTGCGACACCGAGGATGGCGATCCGCCCGCTGCGCATGGCCTCGTCGATGAGGCGACCGTGTGCGAGGGACATGTAGAAGCCGCGCGCAAAGGCGATGGCCGCCTTGTCACTGATGGCGAACTGCATCGCGGCCACAGCGTTGATCCCGCTGCGCACCAACGCTGCCGCCGTACCCGAAAAGAGGTCGTCCGTGCTCTCGGCTGCGGTGAGGCACGCGTTGAGCACGACCAGTCGCGGACGTTGCCTGGCTTCGTGCAGCAGATCCGTGAAGCGGCTCGCGTTGACGAGATCCGGCCGCCCGTCCCGTCCGACGAACGCGAGCACGCCCTCGTCCCGTGTGAGGTCGTACGAGCCGTGCCCGATGAAGTGCAGGACGTGCCACGTCTCGTCGAGCAGCTTCTCGTGCAGACGCTGCCAACTTGCATCGAGCAGCCACTCGAGGTGGATCCATCCGGCTTCGACCTGCTCGGCCAGGGCCTCTTCCAAACGTGCCCGTTCGCCGGCAACGTCCAGTGAAGGCAGCGTGCTCGGCGAGGCGATGAGCGCGAGCACCCGCAGGGGTGGCTCCAGGGGCAGAGTTGGCGTGGAGGGCGTCGTCCCGATCTGCCGCAGCAGCGGCTCCTTTCGGCACAGGTAGTTGCGCCCCTCACGGTCGTAGAGGGCCTCCCAAGGCAGCGCGGTGAGCCCCGGAGCCATGAGCCGAAGAAGCAGGCGCACCCCCTCCCCACGGTTCTCCGCGACGGCGACACTGGTGCGGTAGGCCTCGCGCACCTGGCCGGCGAAAACAGCGTCGAAGAGGAGCGTGCCGACCGCCTCCAGCGATGACTCGTGCGCCGGCGTGACACGACGAGCTTCGACCGACGAGGCGAGAATGCTGTCCTCGAGGCCCTGCCGCTGCGCGAGCAGCCGCTCGACGTCGAGCGCGCACGTCGTCGTGGGCTTGCCTGCGCCGACCGACCGAAGCACCCGCACGGTGAACTGACCGGCGGCGGCCGCCGGCCCGATCTCGACCTCCATCACCGAATCCACGCGTCGCCTCGCCGATCGACTCTCTCGCGATCATCCCGTTGATCCGCCACGTTGTCAGCCAGAAATCACGCTCGAGGACGTTTCGGCATGACCTCTCCGAGGAGGTCCGCCCTGAGCGATGGAGTCACTGGCGGCGGCCCCGCCACTAGTCTCGCGGTGTGCCTGAGTTCACCTGGCGACCCGCCAACGACGCGACGAGCGAGGACGTCGAGGCGGTGTTCGAGGCCGGGGGCGCCCGCAAGTGCCGCTGCCAGGCGCTCAAGGTCCCTGGCTGGATCTGGCGCGACACGACCCAGCAGGAGCGCGACGCCGCCCTGCTGGAGCAGGCCGGGTGCGGCACGAGCGGCCCCACGTCCGGGCTGCTCGGGTACGTCGACGGCGAGCCGGCCGGCTGGGTCGCGGTCGAGCCGCGGGAGAACTACCCGAGGATCTGGGCACGCCAGAAAGCGTGGATGCGGATGGACCCCGACCTCGAGGACGTCTGGTCGGTCACCTGCTTCGTCGTGCGGAAGGGCTTCCGGCGACAGGGACTCATGTACGAGCTCGCCGCTGCGACCGTCGAGTACGGCAGACAGGTCGGCGCTCGCGTCCTCGAGGGCTACCGGACCGAGCCGCCGCCCGGGAAGACCGTGATCTGGGACGAGGCGTCGGTCGGGCTGCTCCAGGTCTTCCTCGACGCCGGCTACGAGGTCGAGGCTTCGCCCACCCTGCGCCGCAGGGTGGTGCGACACCGACTCTGCGCGTCGCCCTGACGGTCGGTCCGTCCAAGCCCCCCGCCTCGCCTCAACGCGGACGTGTCCTGCGTGTGGCCTTGCCGGGCGTCTGATCCGGGCAAGGGAGCGGGACCTCTGCCTCTACGGCCACCCGGGGCGGGCGGCCTAGCGGGAGATGCGAGGCAGGTCGTCCCAGTGGCGATGGGTCACAAGCGGTCACACTGTGGAGGCGAGAAGGATGAAGTCGTACAGAGGGCACGCGATCGCGGTGGGGATTCTGCTGATCGCCTGCTCAGCGGCCAGCATTCTCAGCGCGATCCCGTTGGGTTCGACTCTCGATGGCCCTGACTACCTGGGCAAGCTGGCGGACAGCGACAGTGCCGTGGTCCTGACGGCGCTCCTCGAGTTCGTCTGGGCCGCGACCGGGGCTGGCATCGCCATTGGGCTGTATCCGGTCCTGCGGAAGTCCAGCCGCGGGTTGGCTCTCGGATCTGTCGCCGCCAGGGTGGTTGAGGGCGTGTTCGTCCTGATCGGGTCCCTCAGCCTCCTGGCGCTGCTGACCGTGAGCCAGCAGTCGCTGGCGGCGGGTTCGGCCGCATCGGTCTCGTTCCCTCCTACGGCGGACGCTCTGCTCGCAGTGCGTGACTGGGCGCAGGGGTTCGTCGGGATGCTCGCGTTCTGCACCGGCGCTCTGCTGTATTACCTCGTGATGTACCGGTCCCGGGTCGTGCCGCGATGGCTGTCGGGGTGGGGTCTGGTCGGAGCCGCGATGATGCTGGTCGCCACGGTCAACGCCGGATTCACCCAGGAGTTCGGCTTCACGACGGTCACGACGGTGCTCAACATCCCCATCGGTCTGCAGGAGATGGTCCTCGCCGTCTGGTTGATCGTCAGAGGATTCACTCCCAGGGCCGCGGGTCCGAGCGTGGGTTCGATCGCCGCGTCGACGGCGCCTTCGATGACACCGTAGGTCAGGGCCTTGCTGGGGGATCGTCTCGTTCACCTGGCCTGGTGTCGTCAGGACCGCACCAACCGCAACAGAAAAACCGAGGGCGGCCCGCCGCCCAGCACCGTGTCTCTTCAAGGAGTGAGGAACCCCGATGCCTTTGCCGCGCTGGCTGGCCCACATCAACAAGCGGGTCTTCAACCCCGTCGAGGTGCGCCGGGGCGTCCGCCCGGTCCTGATTCACACGGGAAGATCCTCGGGGAAGACCTACCGGACTCCCCTGGACGTCCACCACCTTCCGGACGGCTACCTGTTCATCCCGTTGTACGGGCCGCGGACCGACTGGGTCAAGAACGTCATGGCCGCGCAGGAGGCGCGGCTGTCCGTAGACGGCCAGGAGATTGAGTTGCGGTCCCCGCGCTTGGTGAAGAAGAAAGACATCTGGCCCTTGGTGCCCCCGACCAACAAGTCCTATCCGGGCATCTCGAGCGAGTCTCAGCTGCTGCGCATGGACATCCTCGGCGGAGGCCAAGAGCACTGAAGGGCTGGAGTTGCTGAGGAGCTGCCGAGCCCACGGAATAGTCTCTCTAGAGCTGTTCCCCGTGGGTGACTGATCCGAAAAGGGAGCGCGCCCTCCTGGCAGGCCCGTTCGCGTCGGCAGGGCGGAGGCTCAGCGGATCGTCACCCGTTGCTGCGGCACCGGGCATCTCGACCCAGGTGTTACCGGGGGCGAGGAACAGTGCCTGGCCGCTGTCGGTGCGCAGCACGAAAGTGTCGGTCACAGGCCCCTTGGCCCAGGTGCCCGCGACTGAGTGCCCGCCGGCAAGTGCCACGAATTGGCCCGATCCGTTGGTCAGCGCGAGGATCGGCACGGGGGCACCCGAGCCGGTTCCGATCTTCCCCACTGACGAGCTGACCTTCAGCACAAGCACGTTGGTGGCGCTGACCCGAATGCCGTCCACCGTCGTGTGGGCCCCCCAGGGCTCGGACCGTAGGTACCGCTTCCGCACGGCGTCGTACGTCCAGGTCATGTTGAAACCAGCGCCGTACGGCACCACTGCCGAGCTCCCGGCCCCAACGGCACTCGACGCTGAAGCCGAGGACAGGTCAGCGGCATACGAGAAGTAGGGAGCCGGCGGCTCGGTGAGCTTCGAGAGCCCCATGAGGGTCCGGGGCTTCACGAAGACGTGGTCCGGTCGTGGCCGACTGCGGTTCAGGACGTATGCGTCCGAGCCGGGCACCCGCAGTGTGCCGAGGTCGTCCAAGCGGCCGACCGAGTCGACGTAGCTGACGACCCATGGGGCGCCCATCGTGTTGCCGAACACGGGTTCCAGGGGCGACAGCAGGGGGGCGTCCGGCGGCCGCACCGAGCGCACTGGGCCTACGAGGCTCGGCAGCTGGGAATGGAAGACCGCGAGAAGTCGCGTGTAGGCGACACCGATGGGCTCCGTGAAGACGATGTCGGCCTTGTCGACACCGATCTGAGGGTGCGCCTGCCGCACGTCTGAGATCTTGATCGCCACCGCTGGGTGGTTGATGCTCATTCCCGGGGTTATCGGAAGGCCGGTGAGAGGCGCCGTCATGAGCGTCGTCGTGGTGGGGGAGGGAGACGTGGTCGCTGGAATAGGCGTGGCGGCGGGAGGCGGGCCCTGGCCTCGGCCGGCGACGAAGACGGCGGCAGCGACCAGCCCGACCAACACGACGATGCCGCCGACCACCAAGCGGTGCTTCCGACTCCCGACCATCGCGCACCTTCCTCTTGGCCTCCCAGCGCCACCAGCGTGGCAGGCGACACGTGGGCCGGACAGGGCCGAAGTACCCGCCTTCGGTGCTTACCCGCCGTGCCAACCAGGACCAACGCCTCTTACGTCGGCGCCCACCCTGACGCAGACTGAAGGTGAGATCAGGAAGGAGGTGACGACGATGTCGCAGCTCCTTGAGAAGCAAAGTGCGGAGACTGAGCAACGTCTTCCCCGGTTGTTCCGCAACCGCACAGTCGACTACACGCTCCTGGTCATCGGTGCCTTGGTCGCAGCGTTCGGTGCATATGTGTACTTTGCATCGGCCGGCTGGATCTTGGCGGACCTGAGCGAGGTCTGGTACCTCAGCAGCTGGATCGCGGGCGGAGCACTGCTCACCGCCGGTTTCGGCATGTTGGGCGCCAGTGTTCGCGACCAGTCCGGGCACTGGACCGCAGGCGCAGTGGTGAGCTTCGTGCTCGGCGCGCTGAGCCTGGCTGGGGCAGTTACCGCTGCGGTACTGCTCATCATCTGACCCCCCGGGACAGGTGAAGGCAAAGCGAAGCCCCCATCACTGGGGGCTTCGCGCAGGCTGGGAGTTGCTGCGGACGGCCCGAGGCGCCTGGTGCCCGCGACTCCGCGCCGAAGTTGATCCCCATCCCGCTCGTGCGACTTGCGCGCCCGCGCCGACGCCTGCGGCCGCCTGGTGAGGTGCGTGATCTACCGGATCTGCCGATCAGTGGTCGTCCACCGGAGCAGCACCTGGCATCCGCACTCTTCAAATATGTCCATATGGAGATACGATTCGCAGATGGCCCGCGCCCCGACGACTTCGGATGTCTTCAACGCGGTCGGTGACATCCACCGCCGCACGATCCTCGATGTTCTGCTCTCTGGTGAGAAGACGGTGAGTGCGATCGCCCGCGACGTGTCGCTGCCTCAGCCTCAGGCATCGAGACACCTACGGGTGCTCGGTGAAGTGGGACTCGTCACGTGTCGTGCCGATGGCCGCCGCCGGCTCTATCGCCTGGCACCGGAGCATCTTCGACCCTTGCACGACTGGGTCGCCAAGTACGAGCAAGCGATCAACGTCCGATTGGACCGGCTCGAGGACTACCTCGAGGAGCTGCAACGACAAGGAGAGGACGATGGCAGCTAGTCGGCATGGCTCTGCAGTGATCACGTTCCCGAACGATCTCGAGGTCGTCATCACCCGAGAGTTCGACGCACCGATAGCCCTCGTCTTCGACGTGCTGACGAAACCCGAGCACGTGACCAAGTGGGGTGCGACGCCTCCGGATCGGATGACGGAGTGCTCGATCGACCTACGGGTCGGAGGCAACTATCACTCCTCCTTCGTGACGACAGACGGAACCGTGTTCACGTTCAGCGGAACATACCTTGTGGTCGAGCCGCCGGTCCGAACCGTAGAGACGTGGCACTTCAACTGCTGGCCGGACGTCGAGGCAGTCGAAACGATGGAGTTGCAGGAACGTGACGGGGTCACGCTCTTCACTCGGAGAATGGCGTTCCGCGACCAGGCTGGACGCGAGCACATGACAGCATTCGATGGACAGCAAGACAGCCTCGACGAAGTAGAGAAGATCCTCAGGTCCCTCCTCAACCCGAGCCATGCCTGAACGCACGCACGCTCATCAGCGTCAGGTGTGTGGCGTCAAGGGCTGGGCGGGTGCCGGCGGTCTCGTCCTCGGTCCTGCATGGTGATCGAGTTCCTGCCCGGCAGCGTGTGGTCGGGTTAGGTCGACGTCGGGAGGGGCAGCCTGTGATGACCGACGAGACACCTGGGGCCCCTGCTACTCGTCGGCATCATCGCAGTGCCGCGCACGGAAGGCGCCTGTCGGGCCCGTGATCGTCAGCGCGCAGTGCCGCGGTCTAGCAGTCGCGTGGGAGTGCTCGACCACGGAGATGATCCGGGTCTCCACGATCCTGAACTCCACGACGTGGAAGACGGTCAGCCATTCGACTGCTGTGAGGAAGGGTGGTGATTGGCGCGACCCGTCCTCGTTGTAGGCCTCCTTCCATCCCGCGAGGGCACGCACCGCGACCCACTCGCCGACCTGGTAGATCCAAGGTGTTTGTCCGGCTATGCCGTGGACGGCACATCCCATCCTGCCGCTGGGTGTGCTCCCTGGCCGATTAACCGCTCAGCGTGGCCAGGCCCGGCTGCTGCACGTTGAGGCCTGCTGCCAGATCGGTTCGAGCTCCTGAGGACGTCCTGCATTGCCGCGGACGGGACGTCCGAGGGCTGGTCCTGTGCTGGCGTGGGCCGACAAGGCCGGGTTGCGGCAGGGTGGTCAGGAATCCAGGTCGGCGAACAGCTCCACCCACTGGGTGAGGTGGCGGTCGCCCAGGAAGTCGTGGCGCACCCGCTCGCGGGCCCTGCTGCCCAGTGCGGCGCACAGGGCCGGGTCTGCCAGCAACCGGGTGACGAGGCTGCCGAACGTGGCGAGATCGGTCGGGTCCTTCACCAGGAGCCCGTCGACGCCCTCGGTGACCTGGTCCTGCAGCCCGCCGACGGCGCTGGCGACCACGGCGCGGCCCTTCCACATGGCCTCGGTCAGGGTCAGGCCGAACCCCTCCTCGAGGCTCTTCTGCACGACCACCGTCGCGTGCCGCTGGAGTGCGTTGACGATCAGGGCGTTCGCGTCCACGTCGCCCATCGGCAAGGTGGCCAGATGGCACCTGGCGCGCTCCCGGTCAGGCAGGCACTCCCAAGCGGCGCGGCACTCGGCCCACACCTGCATCCCTTCGGGGTCGTCGCTCACGCCGGACACGTCCGGCCCGGCGAGGACGAGGTGAGCGTCCGGCCGGTACGGAGCGACGTGCTCGGCGAAGCCGGTCAAGACCCCGGGCATGTCCTTGAGCCGGTCCCACCGGCTCACCTGCAGGACGAGCGGAGCGTCCTCGTGGGGCGGCGGGTTCGACAGCAGACCGCCGCGCGGAAGCAGGACGCCGCGGCTGCCGGCTCGGCGCTGGAACTGCACGTGGTCGGGGTCGGCGCCGTCGTGAACCAGTCCCACCTCGAGCAGGACCTGGCGGACTTCGGCCTCGGTGAGCGCGTTGTTCTTCGTGGAGAAGGGGTCAATCGAGGGCTGGATGACTCTCACGCGCTCAGGGGGCAGCCAGGCCGGGGCGTAGCTCGCCCGCGAGAAGACGAACCGGTGCGCGGGAGTGACGTGCTCGCACAGGAACTCCCACCCGAGGTCGGTGATCTCGTTCGTCTGGTCCCGGCCGATGTGGCAGCGCCACACCACCTGGGCCCCCAGCCGGGCCAGCGTCTCCGCGAGGCCGGCCGTCTGGGGGTCATGCAACAGGACGATGTCCCCGGCCCTGACCATGCCGTGCAGCTGGGCCGCGTTGGCGGCCATCACCCGCTGGTAGTGCTCGCGGTCTGCAGCGTCGAAGCCGGAGCGCCCCTCCAGTGACCCATGGAGCGAGTTGTGGACAGCCTTGGTGATCTCGAAGAACCTTGGGTCGCCGTCAAGGACGAGCCAGCGAGTGTCCACCTGCGCGCCGCGCGTGTAAGCAAGCAGGGTCTGGAGCATCTCGGCAACGCCGCCCCCCGAGGCGGTGGAGTTGATGTTCCACACGATGCGACCAGCGAGCAGCTCCCGAGCGCGAGCGGCGGTCCTCATCAACAGCTCGAACCGCTCTGGTTCGAGCAACCCCGCGAGCATCTCGAGGGGCTGCGCCCGGATGTCGACCAACTCCACATCTCATGCTCCCACGCACGCACACACACCCTGGCGAGATTGACACGAGCCGGGGCGGCCGCTGGTGACCAGACGGCCCACCGGTGGGTCACTGTCTGGCCCCGGGCTGCACCGGAGGCGCGGGTCGGGCTTCCTCCCGCCGGAGCGCCTCGCCGGCACCCCCGTGCTCTTGGACCGGCATGGGGCGAAAGTCATTGTCCTGTCACGGTTCGCGCCGCTGGCCACACGGTCACTCCCGTCCTGGCCGCGCATGGACCGCTCATCAGCGTTCACGCCCGGTCTCACCATCGCTGCAACGCCCGGTCTTGCCGCGGACGGGACGTCCGATCTTGCCGCGCACGGTGAGTGCACTGGACGCTAGAAGCGTCGCGACTTCCTGCTTCGAGGTCACGGAGGTCCGCACCGCCCCCAAAGCTCGTCACGAAGCGTGCCTTCTACTGTCATGGCGTTTGCGACCGAACGGCCAGTACCGGAAGTGACTCACGTTCGTGACGAGATGCGCTTCCACGGTGCCCTCGTGACTCAGTTCCCAGACGGCATCACGGAAGGGGTCCAAGCGCGGGTCGCGAGGCAAAGCATCCTCGGTTCGCATGAGAACTTGTCTACAGGACCGCAAGGAACTCCGCGGGAGTGTGCCTCAGCGCTGCAGCAACCTCCTCAACGGTCGCGGATGTGACGTGCGATCGTGCCGCTCGGAGGACGGGACGCCCGACCAGGCCGCCTGACCTGGCCGCGCTGCTGAAGAGGCTCGTCCCGGTCGAACGTCGCTGGAACGTGAACCCGCCCGTCGCGCGTCAGGCTGGCCCTGGACGGAACGCGTTGCTCCGCTTGTTAAGTTCTTCGAGTGCCTGTGCAGCCGCAGCCCGACGTTGTCGGCGATGACGCGCTGACGTGGCGCACGATGACCTTGCTCGTGAAGATCGGGACGGTGGTCATCTGGGTGGTGTCCGTCTTCTATCTTGCCCTTCTGCTGAAACTGCTGCTGTTCTCGCGCCCGCTGGGCTCGGAGCGCTCGCTCAACCTGATCCCATTCGCGACCATCTCGGGCTACCTGTTCAGCGGCCCGGCGACGGCGAAGAGGTTCGCCATTGGCAACGTCATCGGCAACGTCGTGGCGTTCGTGCCGCTCGGCGCCCTGCTGCCTCTGTTGCGGCGCTGGATGGGGATCTGGACGAACCTGCTCATCGTCCTGTGCGTGAGCGTCGCGGTGGAGATCGTCCAAGGTGTCTTCGGAGTGGGCGCATCGGACATCGACGATGTCATCCTGAACACGCTCGGCGGCCTCGTCGGCATCCTGTGCTTCACCCTCCTGCGCGCGCTCCTGCGCAGTTGGAGTCGGCTGATCACGGTGATGGCCGTACTTTCGCTTCTGGCGGTGCCGATCCTCTGCTACTTCCTGTTCGCGATCAGACTGCGCATGTAGTGCCGCCTGGCGGCGACTCGACTGCAGGGCGGGCGCGGGAGGATCATCTGACCCAGAACGGTCGCGTTCGGCTCGAACACCTCCACGGCAGCCGCCCCCGGCTTCTGCAACCCCACGAGCGCGCGGATCTGCCGCGGACGGCACGTCCGTTGCGATGTGCCGCCTCGAGACCATCCCCGCGCTGCCTGTGCAGGCTTTCAGGACCGGGGATCAGTCGTTCTCCGACAGCCTTGATCTCAGCTCCGGCAATGTCGAGGCGGACGAGCATCAGCATGGTGTGTTTCACCCCAATGCCACGCGTGGCCAGTACGTCCGCGATCTCTAGCCCATCAACAAGCTGGACGGGTTGATCTGGGCGCGTCGCCTCATTGCGCGCCTTGGTGACGTGCGCAGTAATGATCGCCGTCGGCTGCATGCCAGGGCCGACGCTTCCTCGGAGTTGTGTCACGTTATTGGGATGGATGCCTCCCATCCTTCGATTTGCGTGCACAGCAAGCTGCACGGGCGCCAACGGCGAGAATGTCTGCGTTTGCGTGCTCGAGGTGTTCCGCGATCTGGGCGAGCTCTCGTGCGGGCACGTGGAGTGAGGTGCACTGCGCGACGGGCGGTTCCGTGATTCGTTGAAGCACGGGGAGGCTCAGGCGCCAACCGGGTCACACGACCGTCACCTGGGGACTTCCTTGCTCCGATGTCGATGCGGCATGCGGACACCGGATGCGGGGCCGGGTCGCGTCGGCCAGGGCCGATACGAACGCCTCACGCGATGTGGCTCCGCCCCACAGGTTTCGCTGCCTCTGGGCGCCGGTGCCGATGCGCCGGCGCTCCTCGAGCAGGGCGAGAACCGGCTTGGCATCACCCGCTGTCTCGAGCGCCGGCAGGACCGCGTCGACCAGGCGCGACATGGGTGCCGCAACCGTTGCGCGCGTTGGCGCCGGTCGGTGCTTCGAGAGGGTGCTGCTTACCCCGTGGTGTGCGGCGGTGAGCAGCTGTTGCCCGAGGGAGTCGGTGGCCGCCGGAGGCGCCACCGACGGGCGGTCGAACCTGACGTCGTCTGCCAGCCTGGTCACCAGGGCTCTGACCAGCGCGGCGAGGAGAACGGCGTCGCGGGTCGTCAGGCAGGTGTCGGCGATCCTCACCTCCAGCGTCGGGTAGCGCGGGGAGAGCCGGGCGAGGAAGTACACGTTGCGCGGGTCAAGTACCGCCCCGGTGCGGCACAGGGCGGTCACGATGCGGTCGTAGCTGTCGGCCGTGCGCAGGACCGGAGGCGACCGGAAGGTGGGCCAGGTCAGCTGCCGGCCATAGCGGAGGCTGTCCCAGCCAATGTCCGCTCCGTTCGCGAAGGGCGAGTTCCCGCTGATGGCGAGCAGGGTGGGTAGCCACCGGCGCAGGCGGGCGAGGACTTGAACGCCGAGATCGCGGTCGTCGATCCCGACGTGGACATGGCAGGCGCAGGTTCCGCCGGCTACCGCCGTCGCGGTAGGGAATCTGGCCGCCAGCCGTTGGTAGCGTGGCGCATCGGTCAGCATGGTGAGCCCGGCATGAGCGAACGGAGACACCCCTGAGGCGACCACGGAGACGCCGAGAGATTGAGCCGCTTCACCGGCCATCTCACGCAGACCGGCCAACTCGACCTGCAGCTGCGTCAGATCGCGGGACACGGTCGAGGCGGTCTCGATCTGGAAGGTCATCAACTCAGGCTTCACTTGACCGGGCCTGGCGCTGTCACCGACGAGGCGAAGCACGTCGGGCGCGGCCGGTGCCAGAGTTCCGTCCGGCCAGAGCAGGAGGAACTCCTCTTCCACACCGACGGTGCGCATTCCGGGTTCTCCTCCCGCTTGCCTCTTCAGCACGGTCATGGTCGTCGCGGGGCGTGCCGTTCATCCGGAGGCGTCGGCCTCCCTCGCTTCAAGCATGGCTCCGGCACGCGAAGCGGCCAGAGGCCAAGGTCCCGTGTCGGCTCCTTGCCCACTGCGGCGATCGTCACAGTCATCAGCCTGCGCGTGGCTTCGCGAAGGTCCAACCACGAGCACTCATCGGCAGGACCGCAACGCCCGACTCCCTGCTATGCGGGTAAAGCCCGTGCGCCCGTCTGGCGGCGGTTAGGCGCACCGGGCGCGCCCATCTTCGTCGAGCGGATCGCGGCAGTGGTGGCACGCGGGCCGCCGCGGATGCGCAGAGAGGCCATACCTAAGGTTGATATGACGGCTATCGCGTCCACAGGTGTTCCGGCCGTCGCCCGCGCCGGAAGCCAAAGTGCTCCAGCATGTGTTGTGCCTCCGGAAAGCCGCTCGCCAGTGCCGTCGGAACGTGGGCGTCGCTTCCGAAGGACACTGCTCGACCGCCCTCTTCCGTCCACCACTGTGGGAGCCAAGACGACAGGCGACGCGTGTTCATTTCGAGCGCCCGACCGGACTCGGCTATCGCCCGCAGGGCGGCGCGGAACTGTTCTTCGAAGCGACGCGGGTCGAAGGGTCCGGCCTGCTCGAGGGGCCAGTGGCGGACGGCGTAGTCGAGGTGCGTGAAGACCTCAAAGGTAGTCGAGGCGAGCATGGCAGGAACTTCGTCGAGATAGGCGCTCATGACGTCATCCGGGTCCCACCAGCGGTACAACGTGACCGGTTCAGCGCGGTCTGGCCCTACCGGCAACGTGTGCAGTGATCCGTTGATCCGGTCGAATCGAGTGAGGTCCACCAGCTGGCGAGCCCGGTCTTCGACGAGGTGAGGTTGTCCGAACTCCACACCGCTGAGGATGGTGAGGTCCGGAAACAGTCGCCGGCACCCCGCGATCGCCGCGAAGTAGCCCTCGACGTCCAAGGGCGGGGGAACGAGATAGCCGGCCTCATTGATGTGTCGCGACGCCGCAACGGGAAACTCCTCCGTGCCGGCCCGCCACGTCTCCTCGAAATCGAAGTGTTCGGTGAAGACCAGAGCAGGAAGCCCGATGCGCTGTGCCTGTTCACAGGTAGCCGCCATGGTGCCGCTCGCCTCTGAATGAGGACCGCCGGTGTCCCAGGACCACTCGCTGTGCACGTGGCTGTCGGCAGTGAGCATGGCGCCATTCTCGTCGTTCCTCTGTCTAGGTCGTCCCGCATCATCAGCAAGGTGGCAACGTCCAGCCATCGGCACGTGGGCGAGACGCCGGCGC
The DNA here is from genome assembly GCF_006716675.1 of Humibacillus xanthopallidus. Classification (GTDB taxonomy): domain Bacteria; phylum Actinomycetota; class Actinomycetes; order Actinomycetales; family Dermatophilaceae; genus Humibacillus; species Humibacillus xanthopallidus_B. The sequence goes on from NZ_VFPM01000002.1 coordinate 1,439,281, forward strand.
CCGTCAGGAGCCGAAATGACGCACGCCTTGCCTGGCAGAGCCCGAGCGACTCACTCTGGGACGGGCCCCTCCCAGCGGTCGTGCGTGGCGCAGTCGCGCGGACACGGAGCGGTTCTGGGACAGTCCTTGGGTTGCGTGAGAACAAGCCCCGGCGGCCGATGCGCGCATCCAGTCCGGTGGGGCGGCGAACTCTCGCCCGTCAGGTCAGGCTGACTCTGAAGCCGATGGCGCGCCAATCGTCAGCGGTCCCACAGGAGGACTTCAAGGGCGGCTACCAGGCGGGAGTGCCGTGGGGTCCTGCCCTCGGCCAGCTCGATGAGCTCTTCGTTGCTCCTGGCGAGTTCCTCCAGCAGGGCAACTGCTTCGTCCTCGTCGCGGATCATGGTCGCGGCCAGCCTGCTGGCTGGGTCGGCCAGGTCGTGCGGAGGGACCGGGTGGCCATCGAGGGCGGCGAGCAGCAGCAGTAGGCGTTGCTCTGCCCGCGAGACGCTCGGCCACAGGGTCAGGAGGGCCTCGGATGCCTCGACGACGGTCGCGCGCACCTGCCCGTGGTGTGGCTGCGGCCGGTACCCGTACGCGAGCGCCTGGTCCAGCGCGGCGGCCGCGAGGAAAAGCGTGAAGAGCAGATCCAGCCGTCGCTTCGCAGCCAACTGGGGCGCCAGGGCCAGTCCGGCAACCACCCGCAGGGCGGGCGCGGTCGAGCTGTAGCTGCTGCCTTGGTGGGTAACGGACCCGACCAGGTCGTCAAGGTGCCCGCCCCACTGATCGTCGTTGGCTGCGAGCCCGGCCAGCATCTGCGGGACGTCGTCGGCGGAGCCGTAGGCGTGCTCGAGCTTCGCCCAGTCCACCGCGTCGACTGTCGGCAGCCTCACGGGATCTCCCGGCCCGTCGGGCAGTTCCTCGTCCACGTGGTCCGAGTCGTACCGCTCAGCGGTGCCGACCCGGGCTGGGCTTTCGGCCAAGCTGGCCAACCGGCGCTCGCCTGCCGTGGCGTCGTCGAGCTCGTGGACGAGACCCACGCGCGTGAACACCCGAAGGACCGTAGCGGTGTCGCCGCTGCCGCTGCCGCTGGAACGGCCGCCGAATCGCTGTGCCACCCGCCGCACCGCGGCGTCCTCTTGCGCCTGCCACCACGACTCGTCGTCGTCGGGCAGGGGGCCGGTCGCGACCGAGGTCACGTCCCACTGGCCCTGCTCGTGCGGACGCATCGTCGGCTTGCCGAACCAGGAACTCGACGGGTCGCGGTGCGCCCAATCCACTTCGCGAACGGCAACCAAGGCGTGCCCGCGAGCGGCGAGCTCGTCGGCGACGAGGCGGGCATCGGCCTCCTCGGGGACGGTCACCGTGAACGTCTGGGCGTAGCTCGGCTGATGCGGCACGAGAGCGGATCCTTCCCTGCCCGAAGGTGTTCGAGTGCGGTCGCCCGACCCTATCCGCGCCCGCCCTCCCGCAGGGAGCTTCCTGGGTTCGGCCAGGAGCACCGCGCCACGTGGGTCCGGGGGCGGGCTGATGCCAACCCGCACCAGAGTCAACGACGCACACTTCTGCATCAAACGGAGCCGGTTCCTCATGAGCGGATCCGACCCCGTCACACCCATCCTGGTCGTCCGGCGGGCGGACCACTGACTGTGCCCTGCCAAGGCGTCGCGACGTGTTCGCGTTGAGGCGGCGCCGTAGCGGCGCGTGCGCGTGATGATGGAGACGTGCGCGCAGTGCTGCTCGATCTCGATGGGGTCGTCTACGTGGGCGACCAGCCGGTGCCGGGTGCCGTCGAGGTCGTCGACTGGCTTGTCCGGGAGGGGATCCCGCACCTCTTCCTCACCAACACCACGTCGCGTCCGCGGCAGGCGGTCGTCGACAAGCTGGCTGGGCTGGGAGTCTCGTCTGCGGCGGAGCAGGTCCTCACACCTGCCGTGGCAGCGGTGGCGTGGCTGCGGCGACATGGCATCACCCGACCCGCGGTTTTCGCCCCCGAAGCCACCGCCGCGGAGTTCGTCGAGCTGGATCCCCTCCAGGACGATGTCGAGCACGGAGCGGGTGCGGTGGTCATCGGCGATCTGGGGGAGGGCTGGACCTTCACCACCCTCAATCGCGCCTTGCGTCTGCTGATGAGCGACCCCGCCACACCTCTGGTCGCCCTGGGGATGACCCGCTACTGGCGCGCCGAGGACGGCCTTCGGCTCGACGCGGGCGCGTTCGTGCGCGCGCTGGAGTATGCCGCGGGGCGCACCGCGGTCGTCGCCGGGAAGCCGGATCCGACCTTCTTCGGCTCCGCGGTCGAGGCTCTGCACGTTCCCGCCGACCAGGTCGTCATGGTGGGCGATGACATCCACACCGACATCGCGGGCGCGCAGCGTGCGGGCTTGACCGGCGTGCTCGTGCGCACCGGCAAGTTCTCCGCGTCCGATCTCGAGGGTGACGTGCGCCCGCACGCCGTGCTCGACTCGCTCGCCGACCTGCCCCGCTGGTGGGCCCTGAGGTAGACCAGGGCGTCGTCGCGCCGAGCGACCTCAGCTGCCTCAGTCGTGCCTGCGCGTGACGAAAACCGCACGGGGTCAGTCGCGCTCGACCCAGCGGTCGACAGCCCACACGATGGCGAAGGCGAGGCCGGGATCGGCTCCGTCGGCCACGTCGACGGTGTACTTGTCTCGTACGGCGATCCACTTCTGGGAGATGCGCACGACGTCGCGGCCGCCGCTGGTCACGGTGTAGTTCTTCTCGATGAACTGGCCGGTCAGCTGCCACGGCTCGCCGCTGGCCATCTCCATCGTCATCTTGTCCTTGATCATCGAGAACGCCTTGGCCTTGAGGAAGGCGACCTCGCTGCCCGAGGCGTCGGTGATCGACATCTTCTTCGGGATCCCGAGCAGCTGCCCGCGCACGCTGTAGAGGACGGTGCCGTCCTCCGCCTGCACCTCGGCCTTCGGCCGTGCGCCGATCTTGCCGTCGACGAAGAAGAGCTGCTTCTCGGTCTCCGGGTCCAGCACGGCGAAGTCGCGCCCGGCGCCGAACTTGCTCTTCATGAGGTAGCGCGTGAAGCCGGGGGGCGCAGCGGGGGTGGACACAGCGGGTCTCCTTCGTCGGCAGGACTGCTCTTGCTCAGTCCTACCACCGCGTCAGCCACCCGGCGAGCGGCGTCATCGGCGTCACCAGTGGACGACGACCGTGGTGCCGACCGGGGCGGTGTTGTAGAGCCGCTTGAGCAGGGTGAGATTGCGGACGTTGACACACCCGTGCGACGAGCCGTTGTAGCCGTTGCGGGCGAAGTCCGCCGAATAGTGGATCGCCTGGCCGCCGCTGAAGAACATCGAGTACGGCATGGCGGTGTGGTAGATGGTCGACACGACGTCGACCTTCTTGAAGGTGATGGCAAAGACGCCCTCCCGGGTCGGCTCCTCCTCGCTGCCGAAGCGGACGTCCATGGCGTACTGCGGTGCTCCGTCGATGACCCACGTGAGCGAGCGCGTCGACTTGCTGATGCAGATGACGCGGCCGGTGAGGCACCGCTGGTCGACGTCCCAGCTCGAGACGCCCGGCGTGACCGGTGTGGGGCTGATGTTGGCGAGCTCGTCGCTGGTCGGCGCCCGGGTCATGGACAGCAGCCGGTCGTAGGTGCGCTGGTCGGCGATGCCGGTCACCGGGAAGCCGCGCTTGGCCTGGAAGCCACGGACGGCCTCGGTCGTGCGTGAGCCGTAGTAGTCCGTGACGTCACCCGCGAACCAGCCGATCTGCCGCAGCCGCGCCTGCATGGCACGGACCTTCGGGCCGGAGTCTCCGGCCCGCAACACGATCCGCTGCGCGGGCGCGGTGGGCTTCGTCCCCGACGGCTTGGTCTGCGTGGGACGGCCGCCTGTCGGCGCCACGGTCGTCGGCGTCGCAGTCGTCGGCGCGGCGGTCGGGGTCGGGGCGAGCGAGGTGGTCGGCGGCGTCGAGGGGGCCGTCGTCGGGGGAGCGCTCGACGCGGCAGTCGACGAGGTGGCCGCAGGACTCGTCGCCCCGCCGCTCGGCTCGGTGGGCGCACACCCACCTGCGGCCAGCGCCAACGTGGTGAGGGCGACGACCACGAGCAGGTGCCGCCCCGCCGCTCCAGCCACCCGCGCAGTGCGCATCATCGACACCTTGTCTCTCGTTCCAGACTCCCTCGGGGCGGAGCGCGCCCCCAGAGGCGAAGGTCCCGCCGGCCGCCGCTCCGACCCCCGGCCCGCCCCGGAGCCGCCACGGTTTGCCCCGGTTTGGTCATCCGTGGACAGATCCCCCCACGCTGGCTAGTTTGGGCAGGTCGCCGTGCGGGGGCACCGCCCCCTCGGACCGATCGAGAGGGGCATCCCATGTCTCGTCCGCTGAACCGCCGCAGCACTCCCCGCCCGACTCGGAGGGCCTGACATGTCCGGCGGCGGTCCGGAGCTGAAGAAGGCCCTCAATCAGCGTCAGCTGACGATGATCGCCATGGGTGGCGTCATCGGGGCGGGCCTGTTCGTCGGGTCCGGCACGGTCATCAAGGCCACCGGCCCGGCAGCGTTCATCACCTACGCGCTGTGCGGGGTCCTCATCATCATGGTGATGCGGATGCTCGCCGAGATGGCGGTCGCCAACCCCTCGACCGGCTCCTTCGCCGACTACTCGCGCAAGGCCCTCGGCGACTGGGCCGGCTTCTCCGTCGGCTGGCTCTACTGGTACTTCTGGGTCATCGTCGTCGGCTTCGAGGCCGTCGCGGGGGCCAAGGTGATCAACTACTGGTTCCCCGGCGTGCCGACGTGGGTGCTCAGCCTCGTGCTCATGCTCCTCATGACGGGCACCAACCTCATCTCCGTCTCCTCGTTCGGTGAGTTCGAGTTCTGGTTCGCCGGCATCAAGGTGGCGGCGATCATCGTCTTCCTCGTCTGCGGAGGACTCTTCGTCTTCGGCATCTGGCCCAACGCCGACCTCGACTTCAGCAACCTCACCGCGCACGGCGGCTTCTTCCCCAACGGTGGCATGGCGGTGACCGCAGGAGTCGTGACGGTCATCTTCTCGATGGTCGGCGCCGAGATCGCGACCATCGCCGCCGCCGAGTCCAACGACCCCGAGCGAGCGGTCTCCAAGGCTGCCAACTCGGTCATCACCCGCATCGCGATCTTCTTCGTCGGCTCGATCTTCCTGCTCGCGGTCATCCTGCCGTGGAACTCCTCCACGCTCGAGGCGTCGCCGTACGTCGCCGCCTTCGAGGAGATGGGCATCCCGTATGCCGCCGACGTGATGAACGCGGTCGTGCTGACCGCCGTCCTCTCGTGCCTCAACTCCGGCCTCTACACGGCGTCGCGGATGCTCTTCGTGCTGTCTGCCAGGCGGGAGGCTCCCGCCTCGATGGTGTCCGTCAACTCGCGCGGCGTGCCCGTCGTCGCCATCCTCGCCTCGTCGGTCGTCGGCTTCCTCGCGGTCATCATGGCGGCGGTCTCACCCGACACCGTGTTCTCGTTCCTGCTCAACTCCTCCGGGGCCGTCATCCTCTTCGTCTACCTGCTCATCGCGATCTCGCAGATCATCCTGCGCTACCGCACCGACGCGTCGACGCTCAAGGTGAAGATGTGGCTCTTCCCGGTGCTCTCGATCATCACCGCCATCGGCATCGTGCTCGTGCTCGTCCAGATGGGCCTGACGGAGGACGTCCGCATCCAGCTGGTCCTCAGCCTGCTCTCCTTCGGGGTGGTGCTCGTCCTCTTCTTCATCAACAAGGCGCGGATCGCCCGGCTGCCGGAGCGGGTCGCGCCGCAGCACACGGGTGAGGCGCGACGGGTGCTCGTCCTCGCCAACCAGACGCTGGAGTCCGACGAGCTCGTCGCCGAGCTCCAGCGCATCGACGCCCAGGGCAAGGCTTGCTACTACGTATGCGTGCCGGCCAGTCCCGTCGAGACGGGCACCGCCGCGACCCATGGCGCCGTCTCCGTCAAGGACGCGACGACCGAGGCAGCGCAGCGACGGCTGGATCGCACGCTCGAGTCCCTCACGGCCCACCATCTTGACGCGTCCGGTGGCATCGGCGACCAACGACCGCTGCGGGCGCTGCGCGCGGCCGTGCAGGAGTTCGACCCCGACCAGATCGTCGTCGTGACGCTCCCCGCGGCCGAGTCGGTCTGGCAGCGCTTCGAGGTCGTCGACCGCGCAGCCGAGCTCGGCCTGCCCGTGACGCACGTCGAGGCCGCCTCCCTCGTTCCCGCGGTGTAGCGATGACGATCGTCGTCGCCTACACGGCGCAGGACAGCGGCAGGTCCGCGCTCGAGCTGGCGAGCGTCCTGTCGCGCTCCACTGGTGAACCGCTCCTCGTCGCAGTCGTCGTCACGACGCCGCACGCCGCGGGAGCACCGGAGTTCGTCGACGGCAACTACCTCGGCCCGTTGACCGACTGGGGGAGCTCCGTCCTCGACGAGGCCAGGGCTCACCTGCCGGGTGACGTCGCCGCGACCTTCGAGGTGCGCCAGGCGTCGTCCATCCCCCGGGGGCTGCTCGAGCTCGCGGGGCAGAGCGGTGCATCGGCCATCGTGCTCGGCTCGTCGCACAAGGGGTCACTCGGGCGGATCTCGTTCGGCAGCGTCACGGACCGGCTCGTCCACTCGGCCCCGCTGCCCGTGCTCCTCGCTCCGCTCGGCTACCGCGCCGGGCCGGCCTCGCACGTCCGCCGGGTGAGCATCGGCTACGGCGGCTCGAAGGACCTGGCCCACGCGGCGCAGGCCGGTGCGCGACTCGCCGAGAGGACCGGAGCAAGCCTGCGGGTCGTGTCGTTCGCCGTCCGTCCCCCCAAGAGGTTCTACGGCAGCGTCGAGGAGTCGGCTGACGAGCTCGTCGTCGACCAATGGGTGGCCCGCCTCAAGGAGCAGCTCGTCGCGCAGCTCACGGAGGCGGATGCCGGCCCGCTCGGTGACCGGCTCGCACGTTCTCTCGTCGTGGCCGAGGGTGCGACGTGGAGCCAGGCGGTCTGGTGCGTCGACTGGAGTGATGGTGACCTCCTCGTCGTCGGTCCCAGCTCGTCGGCGCCCGCCGCCCGGCTCTTCCTCGGCTCTCGGGCCTCCAAGATCATCCGGTCGGCGCCGGTCCCCGTCTACCTCGTCCCGGCCTCCCGAGCACACTGAGTCTTCTTGCCGCGCAGCGCTTTTGGAGCCCGCGGTAGCGCGTGGGCGGCTGAGACGTGGACCGGGCCCGACGGCATACGCCATCGGGCCCGGGGGAGTGGGGCAGGGGTCAGGCGAACGCCCGTCCACGAACCGCGGCCAGCTCGTCGACGACGAAGTCGGCGAAGGCCTCGCCCAGCGGCATGTCCGACATGCCCTCGACGAAGAGGAACTGGCCCTGGGGGTTGACCTCAAGGAAGACCGGCTCGCCGTCGGGCCGCAGCTTGACGTCGAAGACCCCCATCCGAAGGCCCAGCCGGCGGGTGACCTCGCGCAGCCGGTCGCCGAGTCGCGGGTGGATGACGACCGGCTCGACCTCCATGTCGTTCGCGAGCCGCCAGTCGAGCTCACCGCTGCGGATGCGCGCGGTGTGCACGGCGTCGCCGAAGACCATGACGCGCAGGTGGTCGGTGCCCGGGACCTCCTCCTGGTAGACCGTGGCCGACACGGTGATCTCGTCGTCGTCGACGAGCGAGTCGACGCTGACCCGACCCGCCTCGAGCGAGGTGCCGAGCAGTCCCGTGAGGGTCTTCGCGATGACGGTGCCGCCGTGGGCGCGGGCGAAGTCGCGCACCGCGGTGGGATCCGTGCTGATGAGCGTCCGCGGCACGGTCAGCCCGACGCTGCGGGCGACGCTCAGCTGCAGGATCTTGTTCTGCGCGCGCTCGGTCGCGTACGGGTCGCTGATCCACGTGCCGGAGAAGCCCGCCATGAGCAGGCCACGCAGTCCGGCGCGGTTGTCCTTGACGACGAGCTTGCGCATCTGCGGGTCGGTGACCGCATCGGGCACCGTGGGTCGCCCGTGGCAGCGGCGCCACCAGACGAGGTCGAGGTCGGCGACGGACACGGTGCCGCCGTCCTCCGTGGGGAGGGTGAGCTCCTGTCCTGCCACGTTGCTCCACGTGAGTCCCCCGGCGGCCGAGAGGGTGTCGGAGGCGACGACGGCGACGTCGACGCCGTGCACCTCCTGCAGCTGCCTGCGAATGACGCGGGCGTGCAGGTCTCCTGCAAGGGTGACGATCGCTACGGTGCTCATGCTGTCCTTCTCCTCAAGTCTCTGGGTCGCCGGGGGTCTCGGGTCACTCGTCACTCGTCGCAGTCGTCCCAGCCGTCGTCCGAGCCCGAGATCGAGCCACCGGGCCAGCGCATGGCCTCGAGCTCCGAGCCCATGACGGCCTGCTCCCAGGCGTCGAGCTTGGCGGGGTGCTGGTAGCCCTCGTGGGTGCGCGAGAACCGCGCGGCCATGGGTGCAAGCTTCTTCATGGTGCTTCCCTTCAGTGGATCGGCCGGATGCCGTTCATCCGGCGCCGAGGGGAGGAGACCCGCGGCCCCGCGGTGATACCGGACCGCCGCGCATTTGGTGTCGCGTACCTAGACGGGCTCGGTGAGGTTCGACGTCGATCGAGCCTCGCCGACGGCGCGCTCACGATGAGAGGGACCACCGTGAGACAGGATCGCAAGCGCAGCGGGTTCATCCTCGGCCTCGGTGTGGCGGCGCTGGCCGCGTTCCTCGTCACGACCTTCGTCATGGGACAGCCCCGCATCCTCCTGCTGGCCGTCGCGGCGGGTTGGCTCACCCTCGGATACCTCCAGAGGGAGCGCTCGTGAGCAGACAGGGCTCGGCCTTCGCCGCGGTCTCGTGCGCGGCGGCCTCAGCAGGTCAGCGGGGATGGTCGAGGAGGCAGAACTCGTTGCCGTCGGGGTCGGCGAGCACCACCCAGGGCACGTCGCCCTGGCCGATGTCGACTCGTCGGGCCCCCAGGGCCAGGAGGCGCAGGGCCTCGACCCCGAGATCAGTATCGGGCGGCAGCGCGACGTGCAGGTGCATCCGGTTCTTGCCAGTCCTGGGCCGCACAGGCGGGCCGCCCCACGCCACCTTCGTGCCGCCGGCGGGGGACTGGACCGCCGTCTCCTCGTCCTGGTCCCAGACCAGCGGCCACCCCAGGGCATCGCTCCAGAAGAGGCCCACCTCGCGCGAGCCGTCGCAGGCCAGCTCGCCGAGGAAGCCGCACCCGTCAAGGAATCCGTTGCCCGGCTCGATGACGCACAGCTCGTTCCCCTCCGGGTCCGCGAGGACGACGTGCCCCTCCTCGGGACGCTGCCCGACGTCGAGATGACGCGCGCCGAGCCCGAGGGCGCGCTCGACGGTCTCTCGCTGGTCGGCCGCGGTGGTGCTCGTGAGATGGAGGTGCATCTGGTTGGCTCCGACCTTGGGCTCCGAGGTGGGCCGGAACACGATGTCGAACTCCACGTCGGTCCTCGGCGTGATGGTCACGCCATCGCCTCCGATCTCGCGGCCCAGCAGGCCGGCCCAGAAGCGGGTGAGACGGCCGGGGTCGTTCGCGTCGATGCACAGAGCGGCCAGTCGACCGGACATCGGGCATCTCCTCTCGGTGTGGCAGCTGTGCGAGGAAGTCGCCGCGCAAGTCGCGTCGGGCGACGGCGGACCCTAAGCCACGCTAGGGCGACGCGTGACCACCGGCAACCGAGTTCGGGGGAGTGCCGTCAGACGCTGTCGGTCGTTCGGCCTACCGTCTCGGACATGGGCGATCGCGGGCGGTATCCGGACGCGCGGCTGGTCGCGCCCGACCCCGCATGGCCGAGGCGGTATGCCGTCCTCGTCGACGCGCTCGGCCGTGCCCTCGGTCCCGACTGGGCTCTCGAGCACGTGGGCTCGACGTCCGTTCCCGGCCTGGTGGCCAAGCCCGTGATCGACATCGCGATCCGGATCCCACCCGGTGTCAGCGTTGACGACGCGTCGAGCCTGCTCGCGCCGGTTGGGTGGAGCGACGCTGTCGCCGTCGGTGACCACTGGGCGGTCTTCCTGCTCGACGACGGGGTGCGGCTGGCCATCGGGCACCTCTTCGAGGCCGATCGCTGGCCCGAGGCTCATGTGCGCCTCTTCGCGCAATGGCTGCGTCGCCACCCCGCCGACCGCGAGCGGTACGCCGAGCTCAAGACCTCGCTCGTCGCGGCCGGTGTCTGGGGCGAGGGCTACACCGACGCCAAGGTCGGTTTCGTGCGCGGCGTCGTCGAGCGAGCGCGGGCCGCTCACGGTCTGCCGCCGGTGAGCGGGCCGCTCTGACGTGAGGCCCCGGCCCGTCACTCAGGACGGCGCCAGGAACACCGCTCGGCAGGCCTCCACGCCGGTCATGGTGATGTCGTCGCGGCGTCGGGGCAGCCACTGCTCCCGAGTCATCCGCCAGCGCTGGAGGAGCGCAGGCTCCCCACGCCGCGCGGCCCACTCGGTGCCGTTGCGCGCGTAGCCGAGCCTCTCGGAGACCCGGTTGGAGCCGGCGTTGTCGACGAAGGCGTCGCTGCCGGCCTCCGCGGCGCCGAACCCGTCGAAGGCGAGCTGGAGTGCGGCCTGACGCATCTCGAGACCGAGGCCGTGGCCGCGGGAGTCGGCGGCCAGCCACGAGAAGGTCGTGACGGTCCCGAACGCGGCGAACTCGATTCCGATGACGTCCTGGATGCCGACGGGGCGCTCGTCGAGGACGACCACGAGACCCAGCCTCCAGAAGTCGGCCTCGACGCGGGCGCGAGCGCGCCATACCGCGCGGAGCCACTTCTGCACCCGGACGTCGGCGTCGTCCTCGTAGAGGGAGATCGGGTCGTCGAAGGGCGGCGGATCGGCGTCCGCCTGACCCGCCCGCACGAGCGGGACCAGCGCCTCGAGGAGGTCGTCGGTGGCTCCTCGGAGCTCGAGCCGCGGGGTGGTGACCGTGACGTTGAGGGGAGCGTAGGGGTGCACCCGAGCAGCGTAGGAAGTGCCAAGGCCATGTGGCACCTGGGTTTCCGACCGACGCCGGAGGGCCGGCGGCGCCATGGGGGCGCGTGCCGACGCCAGGCCGGCTCATCCCAGGGTCGAGGTCCTGGCGATGAGCTCAGGGGTGAAGGTGACCTGGGTGTGCGTGTGCGCGGGATTGGTCGCCTCGTCGATGACGAGCTCTGTTGCGGTGCGGCCCAGCTCGTGCCGGGGCTGACGCACGGACGTGAGGGGAACCGCTGCGGCAGAGGCGAACTCGATGTCGTCGTAGCCCACAATGGCGAGATCGTCAGGCACGCGCCGACCGCTGCCGATGGTCTGCTGGAGCAGGCCGAGTGCGAGGAGGTCGTTGGCGCAGAAGGCAGCCATCGGGCGCCGTCGCGAGGGGAGGCCGGAGAGCCGCTCGCCGGCGCCGCGGCCCTCGACGACGGTGAGCGCCGAGGTCGTGATGAGGTGCAGCGACTCCGGCGGGAGACCCGCGTCGGCCCAGGCCTGCTGGGCTCCCTGCCAGCGGTCACGCACCTGGCCGATGCTCAGCGGACCGCCGATGAAGGCGACCTGCGTGTGCCCGCGGTCGATGAGGTGCTCGACGGCGAGGCGACCCCCGAGCACGTCGTCGACCGCGACGGAGCACAGGTCGAGGCCCTGCTGGGTGCGGTCGACGACGACGAGGGGAGTGCCGCGTCCGGCGACCTCGCGCAGGTGCTCGGCGTCGGGGTCGACGGGGGTGATGAGGATTCCCTGCACCCGCTGCTGCTGGAGCAGGTCGAGGTAGGCGCGCTCCCGCTCGGCGTCGTTGTTGCTGTTGCAGATGAAGAGCCACAGGTCGGCGAGACCGGCTGACAGCTCGACGCCCTGGGCGACGTCGGTGAAGAAGGGGTTCGCGGCGTCGAGCACGACATAGGCGACGACGCGGCTGTGCCCGGCCCGCAGCTGCCGCGCCGACTCGTTGCGCACGAAGCCGAGCTCGCGCATCGCGGTCTCGACCTTGACCCGGGTCGGATCGCTGACGCGGTCGGGGCGGTTGAGGACGTTGGACACCGTGCCGAGCGACACGCCGGCGCGGGCGGCGACGTCCTTGACGCTGACGGACCGGGAGGCGGCGTTCACCCTCGGCTCCGCGGCGATGCATTGAAACGAGACACGTGCGGATCTTACCTGTCCTCAAAGGGTTGACACCGGAGGCGCGGCTCCCTAGATTACCCGCAGTTGAAACCTTTCAAAGATGCAAGGAAACCATGGACATCGTCTCTCCGGAGAGCGCACCGCCTCCGACCCTGACGCTGCGTGACGTCGCCAAGTCCTTCGGGCAGGTCGTCGCCCTGCGGTCGGCCACCCTCGTGGCACACGCCGGCTCGATCCACGCCCTCGTCGGCGAGAACGGCGCGGGCAAGTCGACCCTCATCAAGATCGTGGCGGGGGTGCACCGACGCGACGCCGGCGAGTTCCTCCTCGCGGGGGAGCCTGCCGACTTCGGCTCCACCGCCGAGTCGAAGGCCGCGGGCGTCGCCGTCATCTACCAGGAGCCCACGCTCTTTCCTGACCTGTCGGTCACGGAGAACATCTTCATGGGCCGCCAGATCCTCGGCCGCGGCCGCCGCATCGACCGCACGGCGATGCACGCCGAGGCGAGCCGGCTGTTCGCCGGGCTCGGGGTGCACATCGACCCCCGCCGTCCGGCCCTCGGCCTGTCGATCGCCGACCAGCAGATCATCGAGATCGCCAAGGCCATCTCGCTCGACGCCCGGCTGCTCATCATGGATGAGCCCACGGCGGCCCTCAGCGGTGTCGAGGTCGAGCGCCTCTTCACGGTCGCCCGTCGCCTGCGCGACGAGGGACGCGCCATCGTGTTCATCTCGCACCGCTTCGACGAGGTCTTCGACCTCTGCGACACGGTGACGGTCATGCGCGACGGTGAGTACGTCGCGACGCGGCCGATCGCCGAGACGAGCGTCGAGGAGATGGTGGGCCTGATGGTCGGTCGCGAGGTCTCCGACCTCTTCCCCAAGACCCCGGCAGAGATCGGCGACCCCGTCCTCGAGGTGTCCGGACTGACCTCGAGGGGCGTCTTCCACGACGTCTCCTTCAGCGTCAGGGCCGGCGAGATCGTCGGCCTCGCAGGCCTCGTCGGTGCCGGTCGCAGCGAGATCGCCCGCGCCGTCTTCGGCGTCGACGACTACGAGTTCGGGTCGGTGCGCATGAAGGGCAGAACGGTCCCCTCGCACGACCCCGCCGCCGCCATCCGGGCCGGGATGGCCTTCGTGCCCGAGGACCGTCGCAAGCAGGGGCTCGTCACCGACGCGTCCGTCACCGACAACATCGCCGGTGTGATCCGGGGGGGCCTCGCGAAGTTCGGTCTGCTGACGAAGAGCATGGAGAACCGGGCCGTCGCGCCCTGGGCCGACCGGCTCGAGGTGAAGACGAGCTCGCTCGACATGTTCGCCAAGACGATGAGCGGGGGCAACCAGCAGAAGGTGGTCATCGCCAAGTGGCTCGCGACCACGCCGACCCTGCTCATCATCGACGAGCCCACCCGAGGCATCGATGTCGGCACCAAGGCCGAGGTGCACCGGCTCCTCTCGGAGCTCGCCGGGCAGGGCATGGCCATCCTCATGATCTCCTCCGAGCTGCCCGAGGTGCTCGGCATGGCCGACCGGGTGCTCGTCGTCTGCGAGGGCCGGCTCACCGCCGACCTGCCGCGCGAGAGCGCCACCCCCGAGTCCGTCATGCACGCCGCCACCCGGGCCCGGGAGATCGCGTCATGACGCCCGCACCCACCCAGGAGCCGACCGTGTCCGTGCCCGACGCCCAGCCCGGCATACAGCCTGCGGTCACCTCAGAGACCCAGCTGCTCGTCGAGCCCAGCAGCCTGTCGCCGCGCCGTCGCATCGTGCAGGGCCTGCTGCGCTCGCGGGAGTTCTCGATCCTCGTCGTGCTCCTGCTCGTCGTCGCCGCGGCCACGATCAAGAACCCCAGCTTCCTGCTGAGCAGCAGCGGCTGGCGAGACCTGCTGCTCACGCCGTCGATGCTCATCGTGCTCGCGGTCGGCCAGGCGGCTGTCATCATCACGCGCAACGTCGACCTGTCGGTGGGCTCGGTGCTGGGCCTCACGGCATACCTCACGGGGCGGTTGTTCATCGACCACCCCGGCCTGCCGATCGTCGCGGTCTTCGCCGCGGGGATCCTCGTCGGCGGGCTGCTCGGCCTCGTCAACGGGCTGCTCGTCGCACTGGCCCGGGTGCCCGCCCTCGTCATCACCCTCGGCACGCTCTACATCTACCGGGGCATCGTGCTCTCGTGGGCCGGCAGCAGCCGCATCAACGCCTCGGACCTGCCGCCGGACTTCCTCTCGCTCGGCACGGCGCAGGTGCTCACCATCCCGGTCCTGTTCATCGTCGCGCTCGCCGTGCTCGGAGCCGTGGGCTACTACCTCTACACGGCGCGCAGCGGACGCGAGTTCTACGCGATCGGCTCCGACCCCGACGCCGCCGTGCTCTACGGTCTCAACGTCCGGCGGCGCGTGCTCAGCGCCTTCGTGCTCTCCGGTGCCCTCGCCGGCCTCGCCGGTGTCGTCTTCGCCGCCCGCTACGGCTCGGTCAGCTCCGACGCGGGCACGGGCATCGAGCTCCAGGCGGTCGCCGCCGTCGTCATCGGCGGCGTCGCGATCTTCGGTGGCAGCGGCACTGTCTGGGGAGCGGCGCTCGGCGCCGTGCTCCTCGTCACCATCAACCGGGCCCTGCCGATGCTCGGCATCCCCGACTTCTGGCAGCAGGCGCTCGTGGGCGCGCTCATCCTCAGCGCCATCGTCCTCGACCGGGTGCTCGCAGCCCGCCAGTCACGCCGACTCGTCGAAGCGAGGGACCTCCCATGACCCGCACGTATGCCGCCTACGCCCACCCGCTGTGGCGCCGGCTCCTCCTCAGCCGCGAGGCCGCCGTCGTCGCTCTCGTCATCGCCGTCTCGATGTGGGCCTACGGCAACGTGCCCTACTTCGGCGAGCAGCTGACCCTCACCTACCTGCTGCTCGACGTGACGCCGATCCTGCTCATCGCGCTGCCGATGACCCTCGTCATCGTCACCGGGGAGATCGACCTCTCGGTCGCGAGCGTCGTCGGCCTCAGCAGCGTCCTCGTCGGAGTGCTGCACGAAGGTGGCTTCGGGATCCCGGCGGCAGCGGCGATCGCCGTCGTCGTCGGCGCCCTCTGCGGAGCACTCAACGGCTACCTCGTCGCCCACGTCGGGCTCCCGTCGCTCGCGGTCACCATCGGCACCCTGGCCCTCTATCGCGGCCTCGCGGTCGGGATCCTCGGCACCAAGGCGGTCACCGACTTCCCGGCCGACTGGACGCAGCGCGCCTCCGAGACGGTCGGAGACACCGGCATCCCGACCGTCATGCTCCTCTTCCTCGCGCTCGCCCTCGGCTTTGCCCTGCTGCTGCACTTCTCGGCCTTCGGGCGTGGCGTCTACGACATCGGGCTGGGCAGCGAGGCCGCGCTCTTCACCGGCGTCAAGGTGCAGCGCACGAAGTTCATCCTCTTCGTCCTCACCGGCGCGGTCTCCGCCCTCGCCGGCATCTTCTACACGCTGCGCTTCGGCAGCGCCCGCGGAGACAACGCCGCCGGCCTCGAGCTGCAGGTCATCGCGGCCGTGCTCCTCGGCGGCGTGTCCATCTTCGGTGGCCGAGGCAAGCTCATCGGCGTCATCGCCGGTGTGCTGCTCATCGGCGTGATCTCGAGCGCCCTACGGCTGCAAGGGATCACGGTCAATGTCATCAACATCATCATCGGCTTGCTCCTGGTGGTGTCGGTGGTCTCAACCCCAGTCCTGGCGTGGGTCTCCGACGTCGCTGCCAGGCGTAACCGGGGCACCCGCCCCACGAAGACGCCCGCTGGCGTCGGAACCCCTTGAAAGGAAATCGCATGACCTCGATCTCGCGCCGCTCCGCCGTCCTCGGCGTCGCCGCCCTCACCGCCGGCCTCGCCCTCACCGGGTGCACGAAGGCTGCCACCGACTCCGGCGCCGCCGGCACCGGCGCGGCCACCGCGGCCGCCAAGCTGAGTGTCGTCTTCATCCCCAAGAACCTCGGCAACCCCTACTTCGACACGAGCGACGCCGGTGGCAAGAAGGTCGTCGAGTCGCTCGGAGGCACCTACTCCGAGGTCGGCCCCCAGCAGGCCAGCCCCGACGGCCAGGTGCAGTACATCAACACGGCTGCACAACAGCGCGCCAGCGCCCTCGTCGTCTCGGCCAACGACCCCAAGGCCATCGGCGACGCGCTCAACCAGGCGCGCAAGGGCGGCACCAAGGTCGTCACCTTCGACTCCGACACCGATCCGCAGTACCGCGACCTGTTCATCAACCAGGCCTCGCCGGACGGCCTGGCCAAGGTCGAGGTCGACGGCATCACGAAGCAGATCGGCGACTCGGGCGAGATCGCGATCCTCTCGGCGAGCGCCAACGCGACGAACCAGAACGCCTGGATCGACCTCATGAAGAAGGACCTCGCGGCCAACCACCCGAACGTCAAGCTCGTCGACGTCGTCTACGGCAACGACGACGACCAGACCTCCTTCGACAAGACCGCGGCGCTCCTGCAGACCCACCCCAACCTCAAGGGCATCATCTCGCCCACGACGGTGGGCATCGCCGCTGCTGCCCGCTACCTGTCCACCTCGGACAAGAAGGGCAAGGTCGCCCTCACCGGTCTCGGCACGCCGAACCAGATGCGCGAGTACGTCAAGAACGGCACCGTCAACGAGTTCTACCTCTGGAACCCGGCCGACCTCGGCGGCCTCGCGGCCTACGCGGCCGACGCGCTCGTCAAGGGCAAGATCACCGGCAAGGAGGGTGACACCTTCACCGCGGGCGAGCTCGGCGACTTCAAGGTCGGCGCCAACCAGACCGTCCTGCTCGGCGACCCGTTCGCCTTCAACGCCGGCAACATCGACCAGTTCACGTTCTGAGCGCTGACCGTCCGGCCGGCAGCAACCCCACGCCGGCCGGGCGGGTCCGCCCACCCCGCCGAACGGCATACCCCCTCACCCACCACACCACCTCGGGAGTGATCGTGCGCGCCTGCTTCCAGCTGCAGGTCCGGCCCGACCGGATCGACGAGTACCGCGCTCGGCATGCCGCGGTCTGGCCCGAGATGCTGCGGGCGTTGGCCGAGAACGGCTGGCACAACTACTCCCTCTTCCTGCGCGCCGACGGGCTGCTCATCGGCTACGTCGAGACGCCGTCCCTCGAGGACGCCGTCGCGGGCATGGCCCGCACCGAGGTCAACGCCCGGTGGCAGGCCGAGATGGCCCCGTTCTTCGAGGAGCTGGACGGGGTGGCGCCCGACGAGGGCTTCCTGCTCCTCGAGGAGGTCTTCCACCTCGAGGACCAGCTCGACGAGCTCGCTCCGCACCCGTCCGACCGACCCACGCCGGACCCGACGCAACCCAGAAGTGATGAGACATGACGACATTCAGCGAGATCGCCCCCCAGCTCGAGGGCCAGGCCATCGAGGTCCCGTCGTGGGCCTACGGCAACTCCGGCACCCGCTTCCGGGTGTTCGGCTCACCGGGCACCCCGCGCACGGTCCAGGAGAAGATCGCGGACGCCGCCACCGTCCACCGCTTCACGGGGCTCGCGCCGCTCGTCTCGCTGCACATCCCGTGGGACCGGGTCGACGACTTCGGCGCGCTGCGGCGCTATGCGGAGGACCTCGGCATCGGCCTCGGGACCATCAACTCCAACACCTTCCAGGACGAGGACTACAAGCTCGGCGCCCTCACCCACACCGACGCCCGCATCCGGCAGAAGGCGATCGACCACCACCTCGAGTGCATCGACGTCATGCACGAGACCGGGTCGCGCGATCTCAAGATCTGGCTCGCCGAGGGCACGAACTACCCGGGCCAGGGCGACCTGCGCGGGCGTCAGGACCGCCTCGCCGAGAGCCTGCGCACGATCTACGACCGGCTCGGCCACGAGCAGCGGCTCGTGCTCGAGTACAAGTTCTTCGAGCCCGCGTTTTACCACACCGACGTGCCGGACTGGGGCACCTCCTACGCCCACGTCGCGGCACTGGGGGAGCGCGCGCTCGTCTGCCTCGACACCGGCCACCACGCCCCGGGCACCAACATCGAGTTCATCGTCGCGCAGCTGCTGCGCCTCGGGAAGCTCGGCTCCTTCGACTTCAACAGCCGCTTCTACGCCGACGACGACCTCATCGTCGGCGCGGCCGACCCCTACCAGCTCTTCCGGATCCTCTACGAGGTCATCCGGGGCGGCGGCTTCGGCCCGGACAGCCCGGTCGCCTTCATGCTCGACCAGTGCCACAACATCGAGGCGAAGATCCCGGGCCAGATCCGCTCGGTGCTCAACGTCCAGGAGATGACGGCCCGGGCGCTGCTCGTCGACACCGACGCGTTGCGCGCCGCGCAGGACGCGGGCGACGTCCTCACCGCCAACGAGATCTTCATGGATGCCTTCTACACCGACGTCCGGGCCGACCTCGCGGCCTGGCGTGAGAGCCGCGGGCTGCCGGCCCGACCGATGCAGGCCTACCTCAGCAGCGGCTACCAGCAACAGATCGAAGCGGACCGCGCGGGCGGCACGCAGGCAGGATGGAACTGACCGATGACCGACACGACCCCCTCCCCGACAGCGGAGCTGATCGCCCGCTCCAACCGACTCGGAGCGGATCCGAAGAACACCAACTACGCCGGCGGCAACACTTCCGCGAAGGGCACCGTCACCGATCCCGTCACCGGCAAGCCCGTCGAGCTCGTCTGGGTCAAGGGATCCGGGGGCGACCTCGGCACCCTCACGGAGAGCGGCCTGGCCGTGCTGCGCCTCGACCGCATGCGTGCACTCGTCGACGTCTATCCGGGGCTCGAGCGCGAGGACGAGATGGTCGCCGCGTTCGACTACTGCCTGCACGGCAAGGGGGGCGCGGCGCCCTCGATCGACACGGCGATGCACGGTCTCGTCGAGGCCGCCCACGTCGACCACCTGCACCCCGACAGCGGCATCGCGATCGCGACCGCCGCCGACGGGGAGGCCCTCACGGCAACGATCTTCGGTGACAAGGTGGCCTGGGTGCCGTGGCGCCGCCCCGGCTTCCAGCTCGGCCTCGACATCGCGGCGATCAAGGAGCAGAACCCGCAGGCCGTCGGCTGCATCCTCGGCGGCCACGGCATCACCGCGTGGGGTGACACGAGCGACGAGGCCGAGGCCAACTCGCTCTGGATCATCGACACGGCTGCCGCCCACATCGCCGAGCACAGCCGTCCGGAGCCCTTCGGCCCCGCCCTCGAGGGGTATGCCGCCCTGCCGGAGCACGAGCGCCGCGCGCGAGCTGCTGCCCTCGGCCCGACGATCCGCGGACTTGCCTCGCACGACCGCCCCATGGTCGGGCACTTCACCGACTCGGACGTCGTGCTCGACTTCCTCGCCTCGGCCGAGCACCCGCGGCTGGCCGCCCTGGGCACCTCGTGCCCGGACCACTTCCTGCGCACCAAGGTGAAGCCGCTCGTGCTCGACCTGCCCGCGACGGCGAGCGTCGACGACTCGATCGCCCGCCTCAAGGAGCTCGCCGTGGCCTACCGCGAGGACTACCAGGCGTACTACGACCGCAACGCCGAGGCGGACTCGCCGGCGATCCGCGGCGCCGACCCCCTCATCGTCCTCGTGCCCGGCGTCGGCATGTTCAGCTACGGCAAGGACAAGCAGACGGCCCGCGTGGCGGGAGAGTTCTACGTCAACGCCATCAACGTCATGCGCGGCGCCGAGGGGCTGTCGACCTACGCACCGATCGACGAGGCGGAAAAGTTCCGGATCGAGTACTGGGCCCTCGAGGAGGCCAAGCTCCAGCGCATGCCGAAGCCCAAGGCCCTCGCGACCCGCATCGCCCTGGTGACCGGCGCCGCGAGCGGCATCGGCAAGGCGATCGCGACCAAGCTGGCCGCCGAGGGGGCCTGCGTCGTCGTCGCCGACCTCGACCTCGCCAAGGCCGAGGGCGCAGCGGCTGAGATCGGGGGCCCCGACGTCGCGATCGGCGTGCAGGCCAACGTCGCCGACGAGGCGCAGGTGCAGGCCATGGTCGATGCCGCGGTGCTCGCCTTCGGCGGCGTCGACCTCGTGGTCAACAACGCCGGACTCTCGCTGTCGAAGTCGCTGCTCGACACCACGGTCGCCGACTGGGACCTCCAGCACGACGTCATGGCGAAGGGCTCCTTCCTCGTCTCCCGCACGGCTGCAAGGGTTCTCATCGACCAGGGCCTCGGTGGCGACATCATCTACATCTCCTCGAAGAACTCCGTCTTCGCCGGGCCCAACAACATCGCCTACTCGGCGGTCAAGGCCGACCAGGCCCATCAGGTGCGCCTGCTCGCCGCCGAGCTCGGTGAGCACGGCATCAAGGTCAACGGTGTCAACCCCGACGGCGTCGTGCGCGGGTCAGGCATCTTCTCGAGCGGCTGGGGCGCCAACCGGGCGGCCGTCTACGGCGTCGAGGAGGAGAAGCTCGGCGAGTTCTACGCCCAGCGCACCCTGCTCAAGCGCGAGGTGCTCCCCGAACACTGCGCCAACGCGGTGTTCGCGCTCTGCGGCCCGGACATGACCCACACCACCGGTCTGCACATCCCCGTCGACGCAGGCGTGGCCGCAGCCTTCCTCCGATGACCGAGCTGCGCGTCGCCGCCATCGACCTGGGCGCCACCAGTGGCCGGGTCATGGCGGCGACCGTCTCGGTCGGCGAGGGCGCCGACCGCCTCGAGGTCTCGGAGGTCCACCGGTTCCCGAACGGTGCTGTGCCCATCGGGGGCTCGTTGCACTGGGACGTCGTGGGCATCTACCGCGAGGTGGCTGCCGGGCTGCGCGAGATCGTGCGCACCGGACCTCTCGACGGCATCGGGATCGACTCGTGGGCCATCGACTACGGCCTGCTCGACCGCGACGGCGAGCTGCTCGGCACCCCCTACTGCTACCGCGACCGGCGCACCGACGGCGTGCTCGAGCGGGTCGCCGCCAGCGTCTCGGCGCAGGAGGCGTATGCGGTCACCGGCCTCCAGCAGCTGCCGTTCACCACGATCTACCAGCTCGTGGCGGCAGGCGGCTCGGCGGCCCTCGAGGCTGCAACGACCCTGCTGCTGCTCCCGGACCTCATCGGCTACTGGCTCACCGGGGCGGTCGGGGCCGAGCGCACCAACGCCTCGACGACCGGGCTCTACGACGTCCGTGAGCGGGACTGGGCTGTCGCGCTCACCGAGCGGGCCGGCATACCGCCGCGGCTGCTGCCGCCCCTGCGCGACCCGGGTGACCGCGTCGGCGCGGTGACTCCGGAGGTTGCCTCCGAGCTCGGTCTCGAGGCGAGCGTGACTGTCGTCGCGGTGGGTTCGCACGACACCGCCTCGGCCGTCGTGGGGGTGCCCGCCGAGGGCAGCTCCTTCGCCTACATCTCGTCGGGCACGTGGTCGCTCGTCGGGCTCGAGCTCGACGAGCCGGTCCTCACGGAGGCCGCGCGCGAGGCGGACTTCACCAACGAGACCGGCGTCGACGGCACGATCCGCTTCCTCAAGAACGTCATGGGTCTGTGGGTGCTGTCGGAGTGCCTCCGTGCCTGGCAGAGCGAGGGCGACGAGCCGGTCGTCCTCGAGGCGGTGCTCGCCGGTGCGGCCCGGTCGCCGGGCCTGCGGACGGTCATCGACATCGACGACCCCGCTCTGCTGCGACCCGGCACGGCCTCCGACCCGATGCCCCAGCGCATCGCCCGGCTCGCCGGTCGGGCGGGGGAGCCGGTGCCCGAGAGCCCGGCCGCACTGACCCGGTGCATCCTCGACTCCCTGGCGCTGGCCTACCGCCGCCACGTCCGCACCGCCGGCGAGCTCGCAGGCACGCCGGTCGAGGTCGTGCACGTCGTCGGGGGCGGTTCGCAGAACGAGCTCCTCTGCCGGCTGACGGCCGACGCCTGCGGCCTGCCCGTGCTCGCCGGGCCGTCGGAGGCGGCGGCGCTCGGCAACGTCCTCGTGCAGGCCCGCGCGCTGGGGGCCGACCTGCCTGACCTCGCAGCCATGCGGGCTCTCGTGCGGCGGACGCACCCGGTGCAACGACACGATCCTCGCGGCGGCCTCGACTGGGCCGCGGCCGAGGCCCGCCTGCATTCCACCCACTGAGGGGGCGATCACCCGCGACCGCGACCACCCCTCGCTCGATCGATGTATCTGCGGGGGCTCTGACCCGCGGAGACACACCGACCGGGGTCTGGCTACCTCGGGTCGTTCTCGCTGACGCCGATGCGGATCTTGCCCTTGCTCGGGCACTCGTCCTGGTGGGCGATGGCGTCCTTGCGCGCCTTGTCGCGGGCCCTGCGGGCGGGGCCGGTCCAGTCGCAGCTCTTGCAGTAGCCGAAGGCGAACGCGCCGTCGTCGTGCGTGCCGTGTCGGTCGGACGCCTGGTCGACGGGCTGCAGCGTGGCGTGGTGCTTGACGCCCTCGCTGTCCTTGACGGTGAGGTCGTGCCCCTTGCGCTTGAGGAACCGCGGACCAGCGTGCTGCTTCGCCATGGGCCCATCGTCCCCTGTGCCGCGCTCCTCCGAGCAACCGGCTCGCCCGTTGGCACCTCGCCGGGCGGCCCGCCCCGGTCACCATCCTGCACTTCGCGATGCTCGCGAGGCAGACCTTCGCCTCTGCCACCTGCCGGATCACCCTCGTTAGCGTCCGGGAAGAGGCGGGACGCACCGAGCGTGTCACCCGGACCAGGAGTGGAGGCGGACGCCGTGGGATCACAGGCGAGACGAATGCGGAGGCTCGGGGTGCCTGCGGTGGCGGGTCTGCTCGCCACTCTCGCGGTGCCGGTCAGTGCGAGCAGCGCCCCCGGGGTCGCCCGCGAGGCCTTCACCATGAGCGGCACGATTGCCGATGCCAGGTGGTTCGCGCCCGAGGGTGCTGAGCCCGAGGTGGGAGCGCCACGGGTTGTCTACGTCCAGGGTGCTGACGCGACCACCGTGCATCGCGTCGCGGGGTCGAAGGCCGTGCGCGGTCCGCAGCCGGCCTTCGTCGCGATCGCTCTCATGATGCCAGCCGACGGGACCAGTGCAGAGCCCTATCCTGCCGAGCTGTGGTGTGAGGCCGCGAACGTCGACTTCGCTGTCGCCGACGACCTGTCGAGTGCCCAGCTCGAGATCCCGACCTGCGAGGCGGACGTCGTCGTCTTCGACGAGACCACGGGCGAGGAGATGCCCAACGGGGTGACCGTCACGATCTCCGCATCGGCGGACTGGACCGCGACGGGGACGCTCGAGCAGCAGAGGTCGCACTCCCGCTACACCGTCGGCGGCTCCTGGACGATGGACATGGTTCAGACGGCCATGCGGCCGGCATCAGCCGACATCACGGTGACCGGTCTGCCCGGCGGCACCTTCGTCGGAAGCACCGAGGAGGCGTCGATCCAGGACGTCAGGGTGGCGAACCTGATCCGCTGGTGACCGACGAGGTCACCGGGCCAGCTGTCGAGGTGCACAGTGAGCCCGGCCCCCATGGGGACCGGGCTCACTCGCCATGGGCTCAGCGCATCACTGGACGGCGACGACCTCGCGACGGAAGTTCTGCCCGTTGCCGTCCGGCCGGTAGCGCGCCTCGGTGTTGCCGGCGATGTCGACGGAGAACCAGCGGACCTCGGTCCGCCCGTCCACCGTCACGGCACCGGCACCCTCGCGCAACCCCGCGGGCGTCAGCTTCGAGGAGCTGAGGGTCGGACGGCTGCCGTCGAGCGTGTAGTAGACCGTCGCCGGCTCGCTCGTCGCGAACGTGAACGACGTGCTGCCGGGCTCCTGCTTCTGCACCTCGAGGGACGAGCTCGGCGGCGTCGAGTCGGTCTCGTGCGCGAGAGCCACCTCGAGGATGCCGATCTGCCCGCTCGAGAACTCCATGGCCTCCTCGTGACCCTCGGCGAAGGGCGGCTGGAAGCCCACCGCCTCGAACCGCTTGGTCGTCGGGTTCCAGACGTCGGCCCCGACCTCGAAGTCCCAGCCGATGATGCCGTGGTTGTACCAGAGCTCGTCGGCGGAGTTGCCTGCCGCGGAGTAGAGCACGTCGGTGACCGGGCCCGTCTGGCCCGGCCAGATCGCCGTGCCGCGCCACTGCTTGACCGCCGAGAGGATGTGCTCGGACGCCGCCCAGAAGAACTCCTCGGTGCCGAGCTCGACGGGAGGCAGCAGCTCGCGGCCCGCAGCCTTGTAGG
The DNA here is from genome assembly GCF_006716675.1 of Humibacillus xanthopallidus. Taxonomy (GTDB): domain Bacteria; phylum Actinomycetota; class Actinomycetes; order Actinomycetales; family Dermatophilaceae; genus Humibacillus; species Humibacillus xanthopallidus_B. Next base: position 1,463,419 of record NZ_VFPM01000002.1, read on the forward strand.
CACCCGGAGGCCACATGAAGTAGCCGCCGTAGGAGTGGGTGTTCATCGCGAACTTGATGTTGGGGAACTGGGTGACGAGCCACACCTCGTTGCGCGCCTCGGGCTCCGACAGCTCGGCGGGGCCGGCGAAGGTGCCCGAGAGGCAGTTCGTGGCCGACGCGCCGGTGAAGCCGTCGAAGACCGACCCGACGGAGAAGTTGCGGTTGAGGTCGACGCCCCACGAGTTGCGGCGGGCGGGGTCGGAGTCGGCCGGCCCGCAGTGGTTCGTCATGTTCTTTCGCTGGCTCGCGAAGTCGTACAGGCTGTAGTGCGCACCGTCAGGGTTGATCGACGGCACGATGAAGATGTCGAGCTTGTCGACGAGCTTCCGGGTCGTCGGGTCCTTCTGGTAGTTGCGCAGCAGCCGCTCGGCCGTCTCGAGACAGACGAGGGGGGTGACCCATTCGCGGGCGTGCTCCTGGCAGTAGAGGAAGACACCGGTGCGCGAGCCGTCCCGCGCCTTGCCGATGCGCAGCGCCTGCACCTGGAAGGGCTCGCGCGAGACGGACGCGGGGGCGCTGAGGTTGTCGCTGAGCCGCGTGCTCGCAGCAGCGGCCACGACTCCTGCGCCGGCGTTGCCGCGGTAGGTGCTCGCGGTGACGAGTGCCGAGCTCGCCGGTGACGCGTTGATCGCCGCCACGACCTGGGCCGCCGTCGACGTCAGCGCACCGGACGAGCCCGTCGCGAGCGACACGGAGATCGCCGTGCCGGAGACCGAGACGCTGAGCGCGGCGTTCGGCGCGCCCGGGTCGACGAGGGCGACGCTCAGGTCGTTACCGCCCTCGTGTCCCCAGGCCTTGGAGGTGACGTAGAGGGTGCTCGTTGTGACGGTGCCGAAGGTGGCCTGGGCCGCCCGACGGTAGCCGTTCGTCTTGTGGGGGAGGTCGATGAGCTGGGTCAGCGACGGGAACTCCTTCGCGAGGGAGGCGAACCGCGCAGAGAGCTCGGTCGGGTCCATGTAGTGGTCGACGAAGTCGGACACGTAGTGCGGGCTCGGGGCCTTTCGTGCCGTGCCGAGCCACTGCGAGACGTCCTTCGTGATGCTGCCACCGACGCTGCTCGTGATGGTCACCTTGGACGGTGCCGAGGCCACCGGGACGGGTGCGTTGAACCGGTGGTACATGTACTGACCGGCGTCGACGAAGCGAGACATCGTCGCGCTTCCCCCCGAGCCCATCGCGGTGCCCGGACCTGAGTCCCACTGCACCGTGAGGATGTTCGTGGCCACCGGCGCGTCCGTCTTCACCTCGACGGAGAGGAATCGCTGGTTGTCGGTGGAGGTGAACCACTCTGCCCGCAGGACCGTGAGGGTGTCGGCAGTCGCCAGGGCGCTCGCGTCCGCGGCGATGGTGGCGGAGCGCTCCGCTCGGTTGCGGGCGACGTCGGAGGGACTCGTGACGGCATCGCCCACCCGGTAGCCCAGGGCGGTGATCGCCTGGGTGTCTGCTGCGTCCGCCACGACGTGGATCTCGACCCCGCCGTCGACGGGGCGGGTGTACTCCGCGACGTCGAAGCCGAGCGAGGTGAGACGGTCGACCGCCGCCCGGTCGGGCACGACGACCTTGACGAGCGAGACCCCCGGCGGCGAGGTGCTCACGCTGTCGCCCGGTGGACTGCCCGGCGGCTCGGCTCCGGCGGAGCTCGCGGCGTATGCCGGTGCGAGCCCGATGACGAGGGCGCCGGTGGTGAGCAGCGCGACGAGGCGCGGGCGGCGGTGGACGGGTCGGCGACGAGACATGAACTACTCCTTCTGCAAAAGGACAGTGTGCTGCTGATCCTCGTCCCGCCCCGGCTGGAAGTTCTCCCTGTCTTCCGTCAAGAGATGGTCTGAAGTCAGCAAAGGGCGGACGCCGCCGGGCGGTGGTCGCCCGTCGTGCCGCTTCACCTCCCCGGGGTGATGACGCCCCCCGCCGCCGAGGTTGGACTGGTCCCCATCGGGGGCGGGAGGTCGCCCTCGGCACGATCTGGGAGGAAGACGACCGTGGCCAGTAGCACTCCGGCGCGGACCGGGGCGGGCATCGTGCTTGCCCTGCTCGCCGCGGGGCAGTTCGTCATGACGCTCGACAGCTCGGTGATGAACGTCTCGATGGCCGTCGTCGCCAGCGACCTCGGCACGACGATCAGCGGCATCCAGACCGCCATCACCCTCTACACCCTCGTCATGGCGACGATGATGATCACGGGCGGCAAGATCGGCTCGATCATCGGGCGGCGGCGCGCCTTCGGCATCGGCCTCGTCATCTACGCCGCCGGCTCGCTGACCACGGCGCTCGCACCCAACCTCCAGGTGCTGCTGCTCGGCTGGTCGGTGCTCGAGGGGCTCGGCGCCTCGCTCATCATGCCCGCGATCGTGGCGCTCGTGGCAGCCAACTTCCCCCCGGAAAGGCGCGCCGCGGCATACGGCCTCATCGCAGCAGCCGGAGCGATGGCGGTGGCCGCGGGCCCGCTCATCGGCGGCGCCGTGACGACGTTCTTCTCCTGGCGCTACGTCTTCGCGGGGGAGGTCGTCATCGTCCTCGTCATCCTCGCCTTCCTGCCCAAGATGGCCGATGTCGCCCCCATTCCGGCCAAGATCGACTACGTCGGCTCGCTCCTGTCGATCATCGGACTGGGCTCGTTCGTCTACGGCGTGCTGCGGTCGAGCGAGTGGGGATGGGTCATCCCCAAGCCCGGTGCACCGTCCATCCTCGGGGCCTCGCCGACGATCTGGCTCATGGTGCTGGGCCTGCTCGTCGTGTTCGTCTTCATGCGCTGGGAGAGCCACCTCGTGAAGATCGGCAAGGAGCCCCTGCTGCGGCCGGCGATGCTGCGCAACCGGGGCCTGGTGGGCGGCCTCACGATGTTCTTCTCGCAGTACATGATCCAGGCCGGCGTCTTCTTCGCCGTGCCCCTCTTCCTCTCCGTCGTGCTGCAGCTCGACGCCCTGCAGACCGGACTGCGCATCCTCCCGCTCTCCTTCGCGCTGCTGCTGTCTGCTGCCGGCGTCCCCAAGGTCTGGCCCCAGGCCAACCCTCGTCGGGTCGTCCGACTGGGCCTGCTGTCCATGCTGGCCGGCATCCTCGTGCTCGTCGGGGGAATGGACCCTGGCGCGAATGCCGCCGTCGTGGCCGTCCCGATGCTGCTCATCGGCCTCGGCCTCGGTGCGTTGTCGTCGCAGCTCGGCAGCGTCACGGTCTCGTCCGTGCCCGACTCCGAGGCAGCCGAGGTGGGCGGTCTGCAGAACACCGGTACCAACCTCGGTGCCTCGCTCGGCACGGCGCTCGTCGGCTCGGTCCTGCTGTCGACGCTGACCGCCTCCGTCGTCAGCGGTGTCCTGGCCAACCCGGACGTCCCGGCCGAGGTGAAGCAGAAGGCCGCCACCCCCATCGTCGGAGGCGTCCCCTTCATCTCCGACGCCCAGCTGAGCGAGGCGCTGACCGCGGCGGGTGTGACGGGCACCGAGGCGCAGGCGATCCTCGACGTCAACTCGGCCGCGCGCCTCGACGCCCTCCAGGAGGCCTTCGGCGTCACCGCACTGCTGACCGTCGGCGCGCTCTTCTTCACCGGGCGCATCCCGCGCCGCGCCCCTGGCTCGGGCGAGGGTGACGACGGCGGCGACGATGACGACGACGACGAGACCGTGGGCGAGGTGGACGACTCCCCGGCCGGCTCCGTGGACGAGTCCCGCCCGGTCTGACACCGTGTGGGGTGGCGCAGCACCGACACGAGAGTGGGGGAGAGAGCCGTGGAGCTGATGGACGCACGCCACCGGGCCGGTCTGTGGGTCGCCTCCCGACACCCCGCCGGCATCCTCTACGGCGTCATCATCACCGGCGCCGTGATCAGTGCGACCGCCGGCCACGAGACCTCGGCCCGGCGCATCGTCGCCACGACGCTCTTCGTGCTCGGGGTCTACTGGCTCGCCGACGTCTACGTGCGGGCCTTCGCCCACCAGTTCCGGGAGGGGCGCGACACCCTCCTCCACCGCCTCGCCGCGGCCAGCCGCCACGAGTCCGGCGTGCTGCTCGGTGGGGTGCCGGGCCTCGGCGCCTTCACCATCGCGACAGCCCTCGGCATGTCGTCGTCCACCGCCGCCGACCTCGCCCTCTGGCTCACCGTGCTCGTGCTCGCCTCGCTGGCCTACCTCGCCGCCCGGTATGCCGGTGCGCCCGTCCGGGAGGCCCTCGTCGAGGCCGCTCTGGCCGGGATGCTCGGCATCCTCATGATCGTCTCGAAGTCGCTGCTCCACTGAGGTCGCGCCGTGACGTCACCCGGAGGCAGCGGCGAGCGCACCCGGGTGTCCGCGGCGCTAGCCGCGGGCCTCAGGGCATCGGCACCGGCACGTCGATGCCGCCCTCCGGCGTGACCCGACCGCGCACGCGCACGATGCTCGGCATCGGCACGAATCCGCCGGCCACGAGGGCCTCGCCCTGCCGGAACCGCGCCGCCTGGGCGAGCAGGCCGCGCGGCACGAAGCCGAAGATCGAGCCCAGCTGCTCGAGGTCGTCGCGCGAGTTCATCCGCATGAGCGTGAGGTTGTCGCACTGCGACACGATGCCCTGGTGCACCTTCGAGGGCCGCTGCGTCGACAGCAGCAGCCACAGGCCGTACTTGCGGCCCTCGGCCGCGATCTGGATGAGCCGGTCGCGCACCGCGACGCCGAGAGGCGTCTCCGGGTCGGGCGGGCAGAGGTTGTGCGCCTCGTCGATGACGAGGAGCAGCGGTCGACGCTCGGTGCGCCTGGCCCAGAGGTCGTCGAGGACGGCGAGCGTGACGGTGAGCTGCTCCTCGTTGCGGTCGTAGCCGCCGAGGTCGAGCACCGTGGCGGCCGGCCGCCGCGCGACGACCGACGTCGCGCTCTCCGCGCCGTAGGCCCACGTCGTCCGCCACTCGAGCACGCCGAGGTTCTGGAGGCGCTGGGCAAGTGCCGTGGCGTCCGGGTCGCCGAGCGAGAGCAGGTGCCCCACGATGTCGGGCGTCTCGACGGCATCGAGGTCCTCCATGAGGCCGAGGAGGGCGTTGTACTCGGCGCGGTCGACGACCGGGTCGAGCCGCAGCACCGCTGCACGGGCCCGGGGCGTCATCTCCTTGAAGAGGACGTGCAGGGGCGAGGTCTCGTCTCCCGGCCGCAGCACCACGACCTCGCGATCGCCCAGTGCCGCAACGGACTCCGGGTCCGCGCCCGCTGTCGTCTCGCCGAGCCGCACGAAGTCGCTGTTGGGGTCGAAGATCACCATCGGCAGTCTTGTGTTGACGAGGATCCGCTCGAGGAGCACGCCGAGCGCATACGTCTTGCCGGACCCGCTCTGACCGCACCAGAAGGTGTGTCGGTTGAGGCGCTTGGGGATGAGGGCGACGCCCACCTCGTCGTGGTCCGCGAGCCGGCCGAGGTGCAGCTGCTCGTCGGGCGCCGAGAGGAGGCGCTGCACGGCGGAGGCCTCGGTCGGTCGCACCGGGGTCTGCGACCAGCGCGCCCGCGCCTCCGCTGCGCCCGAGGCGTCGCCGACGAGCGAGCCACTGGCCACGAAGGCGTCGCCCGCGGGGTCGGTCGCGACCTCCTCGACGAAGGCGAGCGGTGCGTCTGCGCCGTCGATCGCGAGGTACTCGCCGACGCGTGGGCACGCGCTGGCCGGCCCTCGCACGCTGAAGGACCTGCCGTCCGGCGACTCGAGTCGCAGGGGCGCAGGTGAGAGGTCGACGTCGTCGTTCGCAGCCATGCATCCACTATGGCGGCCCGCGTCGTCGCGGGGGAGGGGATGCGCCGGACCGGCCACCCGCAGCGGCCGGTTTCATCCTGTTCGGATGACGGCCGGCCGCCAGACGGACGCGATGCTCGAGAGGAAGGCGAGGCGAGGTCGCCCCGCGCCACCTGCCTGACTGGGAGGACTCCGTGGACTCGAGGGACGCCGCGCACACCGGGCAGCGGGTCGGGCTCGTGATGGCAGCGGCCATGACGCCGCCGACCCTCGCCCCCTCGCTGTCGAAACGCAGCTGGCAGGACCAGGGCATCATCACGGGCCTGTCGACGGGCTCGCACTACCTGCTGACCCTCGCGGCGCAGGACCTCATCGACGTCGCCGCGGCGTTCGCCGCCGGGTCCGTGCCCTTCCCGGAGGACTGGTCGCCGGCGCGACGCCGGTCCGTGGCCGCCCTGGCCAGTGAGGTCGGCGGCATCCCCGTGGGACTGGGCCTCGCGGCCTACCTCGACCGCGGCGGGGTCTCCACGCCGGCGCGGGGAGCGGTGCGGCAGGCAGGGTGGCGGCTCGGGACGACGGCCCTCTGCGGGAGCGTGCTGCTGGCCGCGACGGCCGGTGCGCGGGCCCTCGACCGTGCGGTCGGGGCGCAGGGTCGCATCGCCTCGCTGCCCCTGTCGATCCCCGTGGGCCTGGTCACCGCCGCCGTCATCGAACGTGCCCGCGCCGCTGCGCCCGAGCCGACCACCGCCGGATCCGACACCACGCCGCGGGCCGTGGACGACGTGCCCACCCTGCCGGGCCTCGCCGCGGGCGCGGCGGTGATCGCCGTGCTCTGGGGCTCGGGGTGGGTCGAGCGCTGGACCGCCGAGCAGGTGCGCCGCCTCGCCCCCGGGCCGACCCCCGGCACCGGCCTCCTCTGGAGGCTCAGCTCGCACGCGGCCTTCGCCGCCGTCGCCGGTGCGGGCCTCAACCTCCTGTGGACCCGGGCCATGCAGAAGGTCGAGGCCGGGAGCACGACGGTCGACCCGTGGATGCAGGCGGCTCCCGGCGTGTGGACGCACCCGATGATCAGCGGTGATCCGCAGAGCCTCGTCGCGTGGGACTCGCTCGGCCGCGAGGGCCGGCGCCACGCCGTCACCTACGTGCGCCCGGAGGTCGTCGTCGACCCACCAGCCCTGCCGGACGGACGGGTGCCGGAGGACCTGTCGATCCCGACGGTCATGGGAGAGCCCGCCCGGGCGCAACCGGTGCAGGTCTACGTCGGCCTCGACAGCGCGGCCGGCCCGGTCGAGCGGGTCGAGCTCGCCATCGCCGAGATGGACCGCACCGACGCATGGTCGCGCTCGATGCTCATGCTCGTGTCGCCCACCGGCACCGGCTACGTCAACTACGTCGCGGTCGCGGCCGCGCAGTACCTCACGCGCGGCGACGTCGCGAGCGTCACGATGCAGTACTCCAAGCGGCCGTCGCCGCTCTCCCTCGGCAAGATCCGGGCGGCGCGCGAGCAGAACCGGCTGCTCTGGCTCCGCATCCTCCAGCGGGTGCGCGGGATGCCGCCGGACCGTCGGCCCGAGGTCGTCCTCTTCGGTGAGTCGCTCGGCGCGCACACGAGCCAGGACGTCCTCCTCGGCTGGGGCACGCTCGGCCCGCAGGCCCTCGGCATCGACCGCGCCCTCTGGATCGGCACGCCGGCGGGCAGCACGTGGATGCACGAGATCACGGGGCCCGCGCGACCCGACGTCGACCCGAGCCTCATCGCCGTCGTCAACGACCACGAGCAGTACGTCGCCCTCGGCGAGGAAGCGCGGGCCAGGGTCCGCTACGTGCTGCTCAGCCACGACAACGACGGCGTCACCCGCTTCGGACTCGACCTGCTGAGCCGGCGTCCCGACTGGCTGGGACCCGGCCGCCCGCGCACCGAGGAGCTCCCGGGGCGGTCGCCACGCGGCATACCGGCGACGATGCGGTGGCGGCCGGTGACGACGTTCTTCCAGACGCTCGTCGACATGAAGAACGCGCAGCTCGAGGGGTCTTATGCCGCGTGGGGCCACGACTACCGGGCCGACCTGCCGGAGTTCGTCCGCGACGTCTACGGGCTCGAGTGCACCGACGAGCAGATGGTGCGGGTGCGCGATGCCGTGCGACGACGGGAGGAGCTCCGCGAGGCGGCCTTCGACTGAGTTCTCAGAAAGGACTGAGAACGCTGGGCCACGATCGTGCGGTGCAGACTCTCTCCGTCCTCGTGACCGACTACGGCATCTACCTCCTCGCGCTCGTGGCCGCGATCGTCTGGCTGGTGGCCGACCGCCCCACGAAGGTGTCGATGGCCGTGGCCGGTGCGATCACCCTCGGTGTCGTCGGGATCCTCCTGCTCGTCAGCGGTGCGGCGTGGTTCGACCCGCGGCCCTTCGTCGTCGACGGACGTCCGCCGCTCGTGCCGCACGGCGCCGACAACGGCTTCCCGTCCGACCACACGACGATGGCGGCGGCGATCGCGGGCGTTGTCTTCGCCTTCCGTCGCCGGATCGGCATCGCGCTCCTCCTCGGGGCAGCACTCGTCGGAGCCTCCCGCGTGACGGTGCACGTGCACCACGTGCCGGACGTCGTGGGTGGCGTCGTCCTCGGTCTGCTCGCGGCGGCCGTCGGCGTGTGGCTCGGACGCCTCGTCGTCGCCCGTTGGGAGGGCTGGCGCGAGGAGCGTTCTCGCCCGGGCACGCCCGTGCACGCGTTGGACGCAACCGTCGCGGAGCCTCGCCGACCCTGAGAAGCCGCCCGCCGGACGGCATACCGCGACCGACCGCGCGGGGTCCTAGAGTGTGCGCGTGGGACGACGAAGGACCGGGTCGCCCCGTCTGAGGGGGCAGCACGGAGGTTGGCCCCGATGAGCCAGTGGCGCGACGACACGCGCACCCGACTGCGTGCTCTCGGCACCGCCGTGCGCCGACCGGGACCGGAGCGCGATGCCGTCATGCTGCTCGTCAAGGCCGCCCTCGCGACGGTCCTCGCCTGGCAGTTCGCGGTGCGGGTGCTGCACAGCCCGGTGCCCTTCTATGCCCCCATGGCGGCGCTGCTCGTCGTCGACCGCACGATGGTCCGCTCCATCTCGGCGAGCGCCCAGCGGATCGCGGCCGTCGTGCTCGGTCTCGGCGTCGCCTGGGTGGTCGCGACGTTCGTCGGCGTCAACGCGTGGACGATGTTCGTCGTCATCCTCGTCGCCCTCGTCATCGGGCGGTGGTCGCGGCTCGGTGACCACGGAATCCAGGTGCCGGCCATGGTGCTGCTCTCGCTCATCACGGCTGGTGGCACCGACGAGGAGTTCACCTCCCTCACGATCGTCGAGACGATCGCCGGGGGAGTCATCGGCGTGGCCGTCAACGCGCTCGTCTTCGCGCCCCTGCACCTGACGAAGCCCCGCCAGCGGGTGACGGCGCTCGCCGACCAGGTGCGCGACCTGCTCCTCGAGCTCGCCGACGGGCTGCGACGCGGGTTCGACGCGGAGACGGCCCGGGGCTGGTACCGCCGTGGCGGAGAGATCGCCGACCGCACGCGCTACATCGTCGACGACATCCGGACGGGGCGCGAGAGCACGCGATTCAACCCGCGCGAGGGCATCCGGCCGGCTGACGTGCACTGGGAGGGCTACGAGCGCACGGTCAAGACGCTGCGCCACGTGCTGTGGCAGGTGACCGGCGTCGGTCGCACCCTCGTCGACGCCGCGGACGAGCGGCACCCGGCTCCGTCGCCGGATTTCCTCTCCCGCTATGCCGACGCGCTGGGATCGCTCGCCGATGCGGTGCAGCATCTCGGCCTGCACGACGAGGACGCGACCGCGGCCTTCGACCGCAGCATCGGCCACGCGCGCGACGTGCTCGCCGAGCTGCGCGAGGAGGTGCGCGTGACCCCGCTCGACGACCCCGAGCAGTGGCCCGTCTACGGCTCTCTCATCAGCGACGCGACCCGAGCGGTCCACGAGCTCGAGTCCGCCCGCGACGAGGCCTCGCGGCCGACCGACACCGAGCCCCTTCGCGTCACCCCGCAGACCGGACTCTGGGCACGAGTGACGCGTCGCGGTGGCGCGGCCGAGAGCTGACTTGACGTGGAGTGCACTCGAAGGCGCAGGCTGGGTGGATGACCACCATCGCCCCCACAGCAGGCCTCTCGATCGCGGAGGCGGCCGAGCGCACGGGCCTCACGACGCACACCCTGCGCTACTACGAGCGCGACGGGCTCATGCTGCACGGGGTCGGCCGGTCGAGCTCGGGGCACCGGGTCTACACCGAGACCGACCTCGCGTGGATCACGATGCTCACGCGCCTTCGTGCGACGGGCATGCCCATCCGCGAGGTGCGGGCGTATGCCGTCCTGTGCCGTGAGGGTGACGGCAACGAGTCCGAGCGGCTGGCTCTCCTCCAGGCCCACCGGGCCCGGGTGCTCGCCCAGCTCGCAGAGGTCACCGAGCACCTCGGTGCGATCGACAACAAGATCGGGATCTACCAGTCCCGCCTCGAGACCGTGGGGGTCTGATGCGAACGGTCTGGTGACGCGTGAGGGCGAGCTGTGGCTTGACGTGGAGTGCGCTCGAAGGTCTTGACTCGACGCCATGACCACCAACGACACCTCCACCCCAGCCGCCTCGACACCCCGCCGCGCCCTGGGCACCGCCTCCTCGCTCACGGTCTCGGCCCTCGGCCTCGGCTGCATGGGCATGTCGGAGTTCTACGGCACCGGCCAGGAGGCCGACGGCATCGCCACCATCCACCGCGCCCTCGACCTCGGCGTGAGCTTCCTCGACACGGCCGACATGTACGGTCCGTTCACGAACGAGCGCCTCGTCGGCAGGGCCATCGCGGGCCGTCGTGACGAGGTCGTGCTCGCCACGAAGTTCGGCAACGAGCGGGCGGAGGACGGCACCCGGCTCGGCATCAACGGGCGTCCCGACTACGTGCGCACTGCTGCCGACGCCTCCCTGAAGCGCCTCGGCGTCGATCACATCGACCTCTACTACCAGCACCGCGTCGACAAGACGGTGCCCATCGAGGAGACCGTCGGAGCGATGGCCGAGCTCGTCACGGCGGGCAAGGTGCGGCACCTCGGCCTCTCGGAGGCGTCGGTCGACACCATCCGTCGGGCGCACGCCGTGCACCCGATCACGGCGCTGCAGACCGAGTACTCCCTCTTCACCCGGCACGTCGAGGACGAGATCCTGCCGACGCTGCGCGAGCTCGGCATCGGCCTCGTGCCCTACTCGCCGCTCGGCCGTGGCATCCTCACCGGCGCGATCACGTCGCCCGACGACCTCGATGCGGACGACTCCCGGCGCACGGCCTACTTCCCGCGCTTCCAGGGCGCGGCCCTCGAGGCCAACCTCGCGCTCGTCGCGCGGGTGCGTGAGATCGCGGCCGCTCACCACGTGACCCCCGGCCAGCTCGCCCTCGCCTGGGTGCTCGCCCAGGGCGATGACGTCGTGCCGATCCCCGGCACCAAGCGGGTCCGCTACCTCGAGGAGAACGTCGGTGCGCTCGGGGTCGACCTCACGGCCGACGACCTCGCCGCGATCGAGGCGGGCCGTGCCGCGCGATGCGGTCGTGGGGGAGCGCTACGGCGACCTCTCCTCGATCGACGCCTGAGGAAACAGCGCTCCCGGGGCGACGCCGATGGGGGGCTCGCGCACGCTGACGCCTGCGACGACTGCTGACGGCAGCTCGATGACGTGACGATGCTGACGGGCGGCAGGACCGCCCGTCAGCGTCTCAGCACGTCGCGCAGGTTGACGAGCAGCACGGTGACGGCAGACGCCACGAGCACCCAGTACGCGACGGTCTGCCAGTTCGCGGCGACGTCGGCGAGCAGGACGATGAGGCCCAGGACGGCGACGAGGCGCAGCAGGTAGGCACCGAGGTAGCCGCGGGCGAAGGCCTCGACGCCGAGCACGAAGGCGATGACGAGCACGGCCGCGATGGGCCGGTCGGTGACCTCTGGCTTGAAGAACCCGGCGAGCAGGTAGAGGACGATCGGCGTGCTGATCACGGCCCAGAAGGCGAGCACCCGGTCGCGGGTGCGCTCGCTCGAGGCGATCGGGGTGCGCCGGTGCGACAGGTGGGCGTGGGGTCCCGCCGTCGGCAGCCCCTCCCGCGCTGCGCGCTCGAGCCGCACGCGTTCGTCGCGCAGGTGCACCGCCTCCATCCGGAGAGAGCTGAGTGCCAGCTCGTCGGGCGCGAGCGCGCGCACGTCCGGGCTGTCCGGGCCAAGGGCGGCGGCCCGCGAGGTCAGGTCATGGCCGACCGCCGTGGCTTCGGCCTCGAGCGCGCTCACCCGGCTGTCGATCTGCTCGATGCGGTCGGCGACGAGCCGTGCCTCCGCCTCTGGGCTGGGCGCCACCTTGGCGAGGCCCGCCCACCCGACGGGGTCGCCCCACGACGGCCGGACGGTGGCGTTGCGCTCGTAGCGTGGACCCGCCGGCCCGCGCTCGCCTCCGAGCCGGTCCTGGGTGTCGTGGCCCCAGAGGCCGCGGTAGTCGCGCACCCACGGTGTGTCCTCGTCGATGACGACAGGGTTCCAGGACTGCTCCTGCTCTGGACCGATGGCCGGACCGTCGCCCCGGGCGTAGTCGACGTAGGGGATGCCGAGCCCCTCGGTCTGGGCCGCCCGCGCCCACGGCGCGAAGATCTTCGCGACCCGGCGCACCGCCGGCACGACGCCGCCCAGTGAGGGCGGGGCGATGGTGATGAGGTAGTCACCGGCCAGGTAGGCGCCCGAGTGGGATCCGGCACCGGCGAAGACGACGGGGTGCCGCCCGCCGACGATCGACAGGTCGGGGTCGTCCCACCGGCGGCGCAGGTCGTCCCCGACCTCGTCGTGGGCGGAGAAGACGACCCATCGCGCGGGCGGGAGCCCGGCGTCGTCGAGCGTGCCCGTGCCGTCGAGGTAGATGGTCACCTGCTCCCAGTCCGCCTCGTGCTCGTTGACCCCCGAGAAGCCGGATCGCCAGTTGTTGAAGGAGTAGAAGAACCAGTACTGGCACACGATCCAGTCACCGCCGCGCACGACGCGTCCGTAGTACGTCGGGGAGTCCGGCGACAGGCGCTCCTGCTGCACGGCATACGCCGTCGCGGCGCTGCCGCCCGGCACCGAGCCGCGCAGCAGCAGGGAGACACGGCTCAGGGTGTCGATGGTGCGTCCGAGCAGCCCCACCTGTGCCAGCCGGTTGCCGGCGCGGAAGCTCGGCCGGCGGCCCGGCAGCAACCGCCGCACCCGGCCCCACCAGGAGGCCGGTTCGGAGAGCCCGCTGAGCGAGAGGCCCGGCCCGTCCTGCGCGGCCCCCTGGCGGGCGAGGTCGTCGAGGGTGAGCGACCCTGGGCCCGCGAGGACCGTGCTCGTGCCCGCCTGGGTGCGGATGAGGGATGCCCCGGCGACGTAGGCGTCGACGGCGACCGGCACGAAGTACTCGCCCTGCGTCAGTCGCAGCACCGGCTCGTAGGCGCGCAGCAACGCGAGGTCGTCTGCCCGCCCAACCGCCTGCGTCATGCCGTGCCACCTCATCGCCGTCGCGCCGGCCCCCGACAGGCCCACGCCGATGACGCGAGTGTGCCATCGAGCCCGCCCGCCGCGCGGTCCTTTGGCCAGAGCGGTATGCCGTGTCGCCGGGTTCGCGTGATTAGGTGGGGTCATGCGCGTGACTCACCTCGGACATGCCTGTGTGCTCGTCGAATCGGCCGACCGGCGGATCCTCATCGACCCCGGCAACTTCTCCTCCGGCTTCGAGGAGCTGACCGGTCTCGACGCGATCATCGTCACCCACAACCACCCCGACCACTTCGACCCCGAACGGGCTCCGCAGCTCGTGCGCGCCAACCCGGGCACGCCGGTGCACACCGACCCGCTCACGGCCGAGGCGCTCCGGGCGGAGGGGTTGGCGGTCGTGCCGACGCAGCAGGGGGGGTCGTTCACGATCGGCGACGTGACGGTCGAGCCGGTCGGCGAGCTGCACGCCTTCAACCACGACAAGATGGCGCGCATCCCCAACGTCGGAGTCGTCCTGCGCGCCGACGGCGAGCCCACCCTCTTCCACCCCGGTGACGCCTACGACGCCGACCCGGGCCCGGTCGACGTGCTCGCCCACCCCCTCAACGCCCCGTGGGCCGCGAGCCGTGACTCCATCGCGTTCGTCGCCCGCATCGCGCCCAAGACCTTCATCCCGATCCACGACGGGCTGCTCTCACCGGCCGGTCGGAAGATGTATGCCGGTCACATCCTGCAGTTCTCGGGCGTCGACGGGCTCGACTACGTCGACCTGCGTGACGACGAGTCCGCGACCTTCTGACAGCGAGCGAGTGATGACAGACCTCGGGGGAGTGTCGTGAACGATCCCGGTGTCCTTGCGGATCTGCCTGCACCGCAAGGTGTTCCGACCGATGGTCCGGCGATCGCCATCCGGGCTCTCGGCAAGCGCTTCGGTGATCTCATCGCCGTCAAGGGCATCGATCTCGATGTGCCCCGAGGGTCGTTCTTCGGTCTCGTCGGGCCCAACGGCGCCGGCAAGACGACGACCCTCTCGATGGTCACGGGGCTGCTGAGACCCGACCACGGCAAGGCCTTCGTCCTCGGACGCGACGTCTGGGCCGACCCGGTCGCCGCCAAGCGACTGCTCGGCGTGCTCCCCGACGGGCTCAAGCTCTTCGACCGCCTGACGGGTCTCCAGCTCATCACGTATGCCGGCCTCCTGCACGGCATGTCCCGTGACCTCGCGACGTCGCGGGCCTCCGAGCTCATCGCCGCTCTGGGCCTGTCCGAGGCACAGGGCAAGCTCGTCGTCGACTACTCGGCCGGCATGACGAAGAAGGCGACGCTGGCCTGCGCGCTCGTGCACGCGCCCCGGGTGCTCGTGCTCGACGAGCCGTTCGAGGCCGTCGACCCGATCTCGGCCGCCACGATCCGGCGCATCCTCGAGGACTACGTCGCAGCCGGGGGCACGGTCGTGCTGTCGAGCCACGTCATGGACCTCGTGCAGCGACTGTGCAGCCACGTCGCGGTCATCGCCGACGGCCAGGTGCTCGCCGTCGGGCAGACCGACGACGTGCGCGGCGGGCGCTCCCTCGAGGAGCGCTTCGTCGAGCTGGTCGGGGGAAGCACCGAGGTGGAGGGCCTGTCGTGGTTGCGCACCTCCTCCGACTGAAGCTGCTCCTGCTCCGGAACCTCTTCCGGCGCAGCCGCGCCCAGACGATCGGCATCATCGCCGGCATCGTCTACTTCTCCTTCGCGGTGGTCGGGGTGGCCGTCCTGCTGGGGTCGCTGCGCACGTCGCTCGACGATGCCCGGGTCATCATCCCGCTCGTCGGGGCCGGCACGATCCTGCTCTGGACGATCGTGCCGCTCTTCACGTTCGGCTCCGACCCGACGCTCGATCCCGCGCGGTTCGCGACCTTCGCCGTGCCGACCCGCGACCTCGCCGTCGGCCTCGCGCTCTCGGCCCTCATCGGCCTGCCGGCCATCGCGACCTGCGTCATCATGGCCGGGGTCTTCGTGGCGTGGACGGTGACGCCGGGCTCGGCCGTCGCCGGGCTCGTCTGCGTCGTCGTCGGCGTGCTGACCGCCGTGACGACGAGCCGCTGGGTCTCGGCGCGCGCCACGGGTGCGTTGCAGTCACGACGCGGCCGCGACGCGCTGGCCATCGCGGGGCTGGTGCTGCTGCTCGTCGCCGGTCCGCTCGTGGCCTTCGTCGCCAGCTCCGGCGCCGACGCGAAGGGGGCCGCCGGCATGCTGTCCGACGTCATCGCGTGGACCCCCCTCGGCTGGGTGTGGGCCGCGCCGACCGACATCGCGGCCGGTGACACCACGACCGGCCTCCTCCGCCTCCTGCTCGGCGTCCTGACGCTCGTCGTCGTCGGGCGCCTCTGGGCGGGGGCCGTCTCCGACCAGGTCGAGAACCCCCGCGCCGTCGCTCGCTCCGACGCCGGTGTCGCTGCCGACGGCGACCTCGGCCTCTTCGCTCGCACGGCTGACACCGCGGGCGGCGCGGTGGCCGGCCGTGTCCTCACCTCCTACCGGCGCGACCCCCGCTTCCAGGTCGCGCTCATCACGACGCCGCTTGTGCCGCTGCTCCTCCTCGTGCCCTTCGTCGTTGGTGACGTCCTCTGGGCGCCCCTGCTCATGGGACCCCTCGTCGCCTTCCTGCTCGGTTTCGGCGAGCACAACGCGGTGGCCTACGACTCCGACGCGGTGTGGCTGCACCTCGTCACGGCAACGCCCGGGGTGGCCGACCGGCGGGGGCGTCTCGTCGCCTCAGCGTTGCTCGCGCTCCTGCTCGTGCCGGCATACACGCTCGTCGGCGCGGGGCTCGGCGGCCGTCTCGACCTGCTCGGCGGGTTGCTCGGCCTGTCCGTGGCGCTGCTCGGTGCGGGCTACGGCCTGTCGAGCGTCATGAACGTCGTGCTGCCCTACCCGGTGCCCGAGTCGGGCGAGAGCCCCTTCGCCTCGCCGCCGGGTGCGGCCGGCGCCACCCTGCTCGCCCAGACGGTCGCGAGCATCGGCACGACCGTCATCGCTGCTCCCGTGCTGCTGCTCGCCTGGCTCGGCTGGCAGGGACAGGTCTGGGCGGTGTGGGCCACCGCCGTGCTCGGGCTCGCCCTCGGTGTCGCTGCCGCGCTCGTCGGCATCCGCATCGGCGGCCGACTCTTCGAGAGCCGCGGCCCCGAGCTGCTCGCCGCCCTCCGGCGCACCTGACCCTGAGCTCGAGTGCCCACTTCCCGACGGTGGAATCTGGGCACTCGACGCTCGAGTGCTCACTTCCAGACGGGGAGAACTGGGCACTCGACGCTCGAGTGCGCGTTTTCGGACGGGGAGAACTGGGCACTCGACGCTCGAGTGCTCAGCTCGCCACGTGCAGTGGGGTCAGCCTTTGCTCTTGCCCTTGGAGCGTTCGACGGCGAGGTGTGCGGCGCCGATGATGCCGGCCTGGTTGCGCAGCAGGGCGGGCACGATCGGGCAGCGCAGCGTGAGCTGGGGCAGGAACTTCTCGCTGTCCTTCGAGATGCCGCCACCGACGACGATGAGGTCCGGCGAGAAGAGCTTCTCGATGGTGTCGTAGTAGACCTGGAGGCGCTCGACGTACTCGCTCCACGACAGGCCCTCGCGCTCCTTGACCGACGAGGCGGCCCGGTCCTCGGCGTCGTAGCCGTCGATCTCGAGGTGGCCGAGCTCGGAGTTGGGCACGAGCCGGCCGTCGTGGATGAGCGCCGTGCCGATGCCGGTGCCGAGCGTCGTGAGGATGACGAGTCCCTGCACCCCCTTGGCGGCGCCGTAGTGCAGCTCGGCAATGCCGGCAGCGTCGGCGTCGTTGAGCACCGTGACGTCGCGGCCGGTGTGCTCCTTGATGAGCGCCTCCGCGTCGGTGCCCCGCCACGAAGGGTCGATGTTGGCGGCCGACAGCACGGTGCCGCGGATGACCACGGCCGGCACGGTCACGCCGATGGGGGAGCCGCCGGTCCGGTCGGCGAAGTGGTCGACGATCTGGTCGACGACCTCAGCCACGGCGTCGGGCGTCGCAGGCTTCGGGGTGAGGATCTTGAGACGGGCCTCGGCGAGGTCGCCGGCCTCGAGGTCGACGGGCGCACCCTTGATGCCGCTGCCGCCGATGTCGATGCCGAGTGGCTTGCCCTTCTTGCCCATGAGCTGCAACTTCCTTGTCGAGGTGGGGGTGTGGGTGCGGCCGAGGCCGCCGGGTCGACCGGTGCCTCGGGGTGTGGCGAGAGGAGCCTACGGCAGCGTGAGGATCTCGTTGCCGGTGTCCGTCACGAGGATGGTGTGCTCGAACTGCGCCGAGCGCCGCCCGTCGCGGGTGACGACGGTCCAGCCGTCGTCCCACATCTGCCACTCGTGGGTGCCGAGGTTGAGCATCGGCTCGATCGTGAAGGTCATGCCCGACTGGATGACGGTGCCGTAGTTCGGCGCGGCGTCGTAGTGCGGGACGATGAGCCCGGAGTGGAACTCCGTGCCGATGCCGTGACCGGTGAAGTCGCGCACGACGCCGTAGCCGAAGCGCTTCGCGTAGCTCTCGATGACACGGCCGATGACGTTGATCTGGCGCCCCGGACGTGCCGCGCGGATGCCGCGCATCATCGCCTCATGGGTGCGCTCGACGAGCAGCCGCGACTCCTCGTCGACGTCGCCGACGAGATAGGTGGCGTCGGTGTCGCCGTGCACCCCGCCGATGTATGCCGTGACGTCGATGTTGACGATGTCGCCGTCCTCGAGCGCCCGGCCGTCAGGGATGCCGTGACAGATGACCTCGTTGACGCTCGTGCAGACCGACTTCGGGAATCCCTTGTAGCCCAAGGGAGACGGGTAGGCGCCGTGGTCGAGCATGAACTCGTGGGCGACGGCGTCGAGCTCGTCGGTGGTCACGCCGGGGGCGATGCGCTCCGCCGCCGCAGCCATGGCCTGCGCGGCGATGCGACCCGCGATGCGCATCCGCTCGACCGTCTCGGCGTCCTTGATGCGGGCGTCACCGTCCTCGCGCGGGTTGGGCACGTCGACGTAGTGCGGCCGGGCGATCGAGGAGGGCACGGATCGGCGGGGGCTGAGGGGGTGCGGAGACACCGGGGCGTGGAGCAACGGCATACGGTGGAGTCTAGGTCGTCGCGACCGCGCCCCGGCGCGGGTCGCCCACGACCCGGACCCCGTCCAGGACGTCAGCGCAGATGTGAGGAGTCGCAGTGAGCTTCTGGTACAACGTCGACACCGGCCAGGTGGAGACCGACGACAACCGCAGCCGTGGCGAGCAGGTGCTCGGCCCCTACGCCACCGAGGCGGAGGCGCGGGCAGCTCTCGAGACCGCCCACAAGAAGACGGAGGCGTGGGACGCGGCAGACCGTGCCTGGCGCGACGGGCCAGCCGCCCGTGACGAGGACGAGCTCGACGACTGACCCCGGCGACTGACCCCGGCGACCGACCCCGCGCGGGCGGGCGCTACGACTCGAAGGAGTGCTCGGCCGCGGGGAAGGCGCCCGACTCGACGTCGGCGGCATACGCCTGCGCGGCGTCGATGAGCGTGGAGCGCAGGTCGGCGTACTTCTTGACGAAGCGCGGCGCCTTGCCGCTGCGCAGCCCGGCGAAGTCGCTCCACACGAGCACCTGCGCGTCGGTGCCGGCCCCGGCGCCGATGCCGATGGTGGGGATCGCGAGCTCCTCGGTGACGCGCGCCGCGACAGGCGCGGGCACCATCTCGAGGACGACCGAGAAGGCGCCGGCGTCCTGCACGGCCCGGGCCTCGGCAATGAGCTCGTCAGCGGCGTCGCCCCGGCCCTGCACGCGGTAGCCGCCGAGCTGGTGCTCACTCTGCGGGGTGAAGCCGAGGTGGGCCATGACCGGGATGCCGGCATCGGTGAGAGCCCTGATCAGGGGCACCATCGGGGCGCCGCCCTCGAGCTTGACCGCGTGGGCGAGCCCTTCCTTCATGAGGCGCACGGCGCTCGCGAAGCCCTGCTCGATCGAGGCGCCGTAGGACCCGAAGGGCAGGTCCGCGACGACGAGCGCGCGATGTGCGGCCGAGGAGACCGCGCGCACGAGCGGCACCATCTCGTCGAGGGTCACCGGCACCGTCGTCTCGTAGCCGTAGACGTTGTTGCCCGCGGAGTCGCCGACGAGGAGCACGGGGATGCCGGCCTCGTCGAAGATCTGGGCGGCATACATGTCGTATGCCGTGAGCATCGCCCACTTGCGGCCCTCGGCCTTCATGGCCTGCAGGTGCGGGATGCGCACGCGTCGGGGGAGCGGCGCGGTGCCGCCGGTCTGTGCACCGCGAGGGGCCCCGACGGCCGCAGGGTCACCCGACGGCCGGCTCGCGGACCCGTAGGGGTTGGGCTCTTCGGGTGCCTCAGCGCTCATGCCGCCGATGCTAGCGGTGCGCTCGCAATTGACCGGACACAGCCACGTCCACGGCGGGACAGAGCGCTACCGGCCGGCTGCGGGGACAGACGAGAGGACTGCAAGAATTTACCCTCCCTTGAAGCTTCTTCGGCTGAAATGGCTTGTGCCACAAGTTTTTACATCCACTTCACACGCAATCCTCAATTTGTCGTGCATCTGTGCTGTCATACCTGAGGCGCCGCTCGGCGCCGGATTCATCAGGAGGACAGATCTTGAACAAGCGTCACTGGAGCGCTGTGTCCGGGCTGGCCGTGGGGGCACTCGTCGTCACCGGCCTCACCGCCCCGATGCAGGCTCAGGCAACGCCGGCGGCACCGGCCCCGGTCAGCGGAGACCCCGCGGCCGCGCAGGCGTCCCGCCCCGACAACCTGCCCAACCCGCTTGCCGATGCGCAGGCAGCCAAGACGAAGGACGCCGTCACCAAGCTCATCAAGGGCGAGGCGACGACGAAGACGATCAACGGCAACCGCGTCATCGAGGTCACGACGACCGCCAAGAACGGCAAGGCCGGCAAGCCGACGTACGTCAACTACCCCGTGAACCGTGAGGAGGACATCTTCACGATCCTCACGGACTTCGGCACGAAGACGATGCCGACGCAGGGTGGTGCGGCCGGTCCCGTGCACAACACGATCCCCGAGCCCGACCGCACCTGGGACGGGAACGCGACGGACGACAACTCGACGTACTGGATCAAGGACTTCAACCGCGACCACTACCTCGACATGATGTTCGGCCCGGGGGAGTCGTTCCGTGACTTCTACCAGAAGCAGAGCAACGGCCGGTTCGTCGCCAAGGGCGACGTCTCCGACTGGGTGACCGTGCCGTACAACGAGGCGCGCTACGGCCACAACCCCGTGACCGATGACGAGGGCAACCCCATCGACGGCACCAGTGAGTCCGACGGCTACTGGAGCTACATCCAGGACACGGCGACCGCCTGGTACGACGCCCAGAAGAAGGCCGGCAAGAGCGACGCCGACATCAAGAGCTACCTCGCGCAGTTCGACAAGGTCGACCGCTACGACTACGACGGCGACGGCGACTTCACCGAGCCCGACGGCTACATCGACCACTTCCAGGCGATCCACGCCGGTGAGGGCGAGGAGGCCGGCGGCGGCGCGCAGGGAGAGGACGCCATCTGGTCGCACCGCTGGTACGCCTACTCCACCGACGCCGGCAAGACCGGCCCCGGCTTCAACAAGCTCGGCGGCGTGCAGCTCGGCAACTCGGGCATGTGGATCGGTGACTACACCACTGAGCCCGAGAACGGCGGACTCGGTGTGTTCGCGCATGAGTTCGGCCACGACCTCGGCCTGCCCGACCTCTACGACACGGCCGGCGGCGACAACGGCACCGCCTTCTGGACCCTCATGAGCGGTGGCTCGTGGCTCAACCACGGCCAGGACTCGATCGGCACGACGCCCGGCTACATGGGCGCGTGGGAGAAGCTGCAGCTCGGCTGGCTCGACTACAAGGTCGTGCCGTACGGCACTGACACGACGGTCAAGCTGAGCCAGGCCGACAGGGCCACGAAGAGCGGATCGGTCCAGGCTCTGATCGTGCCGCTCCCGGAGCGCACGGTGACCGCCAAGCGCAACACCCCCCACTCCGGCACGGCCGAGTGGTGGAGCGGCTTCGACGACAACCTCAACTCGACCCTCGCGCGCACGGTCGACCTCACCGGGGCCAAGACCTCGGCCTCCGTCGGCGCCTGGGTGCAGGGAAACCTGGAGAAGGGCTACGACTACCTCTACGGCGAGGTGTCGACGGACAACGGCGCGACCTGGAAGCAGGTCGGGGCGCCGATCGACGGGCGCTTCGCCTGGGCGCAGCAGTCGTGGGATCTCTCTGCCTACAAGGGCTCCTCGGTGCAGTTCCGTTTCCGCGTGGCCACTGACGGTGGTGTCTCGAGCGAGGCCTTCATCGACGACGTCGCTGTGACCGCCGACGGCGTCACCGGCCCGGTCGACAGCGTCGAGAGTGGCGCCGGGGCCTGGACGGCCAAGGGCTTCTCGATCATCAACGGCACGACGACCAAGCAGGTGCAGGACGTCTACTACGCCGAGAACCGCGTCTACAGCGGCTACGACCAGACCCTCGAGACAGGCCCGTACAACTTCGGCTGGGGCACGACCAAGCCTGACTGGGTGGAGCGATTCCCGTACCAGAACGGCATGCTCGTCTGGTTCGCCAACGGCGAGTACACCAACAACAACACCAGCTCGCACCCCGGTGGCGGCCAGGTGCTCCCGGTCGACGCCCGCCCGGCGCCGATCTACCTCAACAACGCGGACGGCTCGAAGACCCGCCTCGGCAACCGGCGCCAGCCGTTCGATGCGACCTTCGGCCAGGAGGCCACCGACGCGGTGAGCTTCCACCGCAACGGCATCGAGACCACGGTCGCGTCCTCGCCGGCGATCCCGACGTTCGACGACTCGGACCCGAACCGCTACTGGGCCTCGACGAACCCGTGGGCGTCCACCAAGGTGGCCGGCTCGGGCACGACGATGACGGTCAGCAAGACCACGGACGGCGGCAACGAGCTGCAGGTCAAGGTCACCTTCAAGTGACCTGAGGTCGACTGACCGAGAGGGCCCCCGAGATCACCTCGGGGGCCCTCTCGCGTCTGCGCTGCGCCCCCCGGGGGGTGTGCCGCCCCCCGCCGGACGGCATACGGCAGGGGCGGCGTCCCAAAACCACGGGTGTCGTCACATGCGCGAAACAGCGATGCGGCAGGATCGACACATGAACCGTCAGGAAGAGTTCGTGCTGCGCACGATCGAAGAGCGCGACATCCGCTTCGTCCGTCTCTGGTTCACCGACGTGCTCGGCACGCTCAAGTCCGTGGCGGTGGCGCCGGCGGAGCTCGAGGGTGCCTTCGCCGAGGGGATCGGCTTCGACGGCTCGGCCATCGAGGGACTGACCCGGGTCTACGAGGCCGACATGCTGGCCAAGCCCGACCCCTCGACCTTCCAGATCCTGCCCTGGCGCGGAGACCCGCCCGGCACCGCCCGGATGTTCTGCGACCTCCAGCTGCCCGACGGCGCCCCGAGCTTCGCCGACCCGAGGCACGTGCTGCAGCGGGCCCTCACCAAGGCGGCAGACCTCGGCTTCACGTTCTACACGCACCCCGAGATCGAGTTCTTCCTCCTCGAGCAGGAGCGCGGCCCGCTCGGGCGACCGGTCCCCGTCGACGACGCCGGCTACTTCGACCACGTGCCCCACGGCACCGGTCACGACTTCCGTCGCGCCGCGATCACGATGCTCGAGAACATGGGCATCTCGGTCGAGTTCAGCCACCACGAGGGCGCGCCGGGGCAGAACGAGATCGACCTGCGCTACGCCGACGCCCTGAGCACCGCCGACAACATCATGACGTTCCGCACGGTCGTCAAGGAGGTGGCGCTCACCCAGGGCATCTACGCCACCTTCATGCCCAAGCCCTTCTCGGAGCACCCCGGCTCCGGCATGCACACGCACCTCTCGCTCTTCGAGGGCGACGCCAACGCCTTCTACGAGGCCGGTGCGCCCTACCAGCTGAGCAAGGTCGGACGGCAGTTCATCGCGGGGCTGCTGCGCCACGGCGCCGAGACGACTGCCATCACCAACCAGTGGGTCAACTCCTACAAGCGCCTCTGGGGTGGGGGAGAGGCCCCGGCGCACCTGACGTGGGGCCACAACAACCGCTCCGCCCTCGTGCGCGTGCCGATGCACAAGCCCAACAAGGGCCAGTCGACGCGCATCGAGGTGCGCTCGCTCGACGCGGCGTGCAACCCTTACCTCGCCTTCGCCGTGCTGCTCGGCGCCGGCCTCAAGGGCATCGAGGAGGGCTACGAGCTGCCACCCGAGACCGAGGACGACGTGTGGAGCCTCACCGACGCGGAGCGCCGCGCGATGGGCATCAAGCCGTTGCCGAGCTCGCTCGGGCGCGCGCTCGAGGTGATGGAGGAGAGCGAGCTCGTCGCCGACATCCTCGGTGAGCACGTCTTCGACTTCTTCCTGCGCAACAAGCGGCAGGAGTGGCAGGACTACCGGCACGAGGTCAGCCAGTTCGAGCTGGACCGCTACCTCCCGCGTCTCTGACGCACACCGCGCAGCGGGCCGACTCCCGACGACGGGCAGGACCTGACACCGATGTCATCGCGCACGACGACCACGACCGGAGCCCTCGCCCGTCTCGGCTTCGCCGACCCCGAGCGGGCGGTCGGGCTCCTCGCTGACGCGGCGCTGCTGCCGCTGCGCTCGGTCATCCCCGACGGGCAGGTCGACGAGGTCGTCGGCGCGATCGGCGACACGGCCGACCCGGACGAGGCGCTGCTCGCCCTCGTGCGGGTGCTCGAGTCGCTCGCTCGTCGCGACGACGACCCCGAGTGGGGCATCACCGCGCTCTGCACCGACCTCGTCACCCCCGGCGAGTCGCGCAACCGCGTGCTCGCCGTCCTCGGTGGTTCGACGGCGCTCGTCGACCACCTCGTGCGGCACCCGGAGCACTGGCTCGACGCCTCGCGGGCCACCCGGCATACGGGGGAACGGGTGCGCGAGGAGCTCGTGCGCGCCGTCACGACCGAGCGCGGCGACGTGCGACCCTACGACGCGCTGCGCGTCGCCTACCGCCGCGGCCTCATGCGCATCGCGGCCCTCGACCTCACCGCGCCCGACCCGATCGCGTCGATGCCCGCGGTCGGCGAGGCCCTCGCCGAGCTCGCCGAGGCCGCGCTCGAGGCGGGTCTGGCGATCGCCCGCGAGGAGCATGGCCCCGGTCACGAGCAGTGCCGCCTCGCGATCATCGGCATGGGCAAGACCGGCGGCGGCGAGCTCAACTACGTCAGCGACGTCGACGTCATCTTCGTCGCGGAGCCCGCCGACGGCGTCGACGAGGACACCGCCCTGCGCATCGGCACGACGCTCGCGACGGCGACGATGCGCGCCTGCTCGACCCCCACGTCGGAGGGCACCCTGTGGCCCGTCGACCCGGCCCTGCGGCCCGAGGGCAAGAACGGGCCGCTCGTGCGCACCATCAGCAGCCACAAGGCCTACTACGAGCGCTGGGCCAAGACGTGGGAGTTCCAGGCGCTGCTCAAGGCGTGGGTCTCCGCGGGAGACAAGGAGATCGGCCTGCGCTACAAGGCGGAGATCTCGCCCATGGTGTGGGCGGCGGCCGGCCGCGACCACTTCGTCGAGGACGTGCAGGCGATGCGGCGTCGGGTCGAGCAGCACGTTCCCGCGGGCGAGGCGGCGCGCCAGCTCAAGCTCGGGCCCGGAGGCCTGCGCGACGTCGAGTTCAGCGTGCAGCTGCTCCAGCTCGTGCACGGGCGCAGTGACGAGTCGCTGCGCTCAGCCACGACGCTCGAGGCGCTCTCCGCCCTCGCCCGCAACGGCTACGTCGGGCGCGACGACGCCGCGATCCTCGACCACGCCTACCGGCACCTGCGCTGCCTCGAGCACCGCATCCAGCTGCACCGGCTGCGCCGCACCCACCTCATGCCCGTCGCGGACCCGGAGCTCCGCCGGCTCGGGCGGGCGATGGGGCACCGCACCAAGCCGCAGGAGGCGGTCGTCGCCGACCGCCAGGCGTCGGCCCGCGAGGTGCGCCGCCTCCACGAGCGGCTCTTCTACCGGCCGCTGCTCGCCGCCGCCGCGAAGCTCAGCCCGAGCGAGGTGCGCCTCTCGCCCGACGCGGCGCGGCAGCGCCTGCTCGCGCTCGGCTTCCGTGACCCCGCCGGTGCCCTGCGCCACATCGAGGCCCTGACGGCCGGGGTCAGCCGCCGCGCCGCGATCCAGCGCACGCTGCTGCCCGTCATGCTCGGCTGGTTCGCCGACGAGGCCGACCCGGACGCCGGCCTGCTGTCCTTCCGCCGGGTCTCCGACGAGCTGGGCTCGACGCACTGGTTCCTCAAGATGCTGCGCGACGAGGGCCGCGCAGCCGAGCGTCTGGCGCACGCGCTGGCGCGCAGCCGGTATGCCGCCGACCTCCTCGCGAGGTCACCGGAGAGCGTCTCGATGCTCGGTGACCCCAACGGGCTGACGCCCCGCACCCGTGAGGCCCTCGTGTCGACGATGCGGTCGGCAGCCGGCCGCCGTGACACCGTGGCCGAGGCCATCGCGGCCGTGCGCACCATCCGCCGCCACGAGCTGCTCCGCGTGACGCTGGCCGACCTGCTGGGCACGATCGACCTCAAGGGAGTGGGGGCCGCCCTCACCGACCTCACTGCCGCGACGATCGAGGCGTCGCTGGGCGCTGCGATCGCCGACCTCGAGCGGCGTGAGGAGCGACCACTCGGGGGCGAGGTTCTCGTCGTCGGGATGGGCAGCCTCGGGGGTGGCGAGCTCGGCTACGCCTCCGACGCCGACGTGCTCTTCGTCCACCGGCCGCACCCGGGTGAGTCCGAGGCCGAGGTGCAGGCCCGGGTCACCACCGTCGTGCAGGAGCTGACCCGTCAGCTGTCGAGCACCGGCCCCGACCCCGCGGTCAGCCTCGACGCCGACCTGCGGCCGGAGGGCAAGAACGGCCCCCTCGTGCGCAGCCTGGACTCCTACCGCACGTACTACGAGCGCTGGGCCCTGACCTGGGAGTTCCAGGCGCTCCTCCGAGCCGCGCCCGTCGCCGGCTCCGAGGCGCTCGCGCGCGACTTCACGGCACTCATCGACCCCCTGCGCTACCGCGAGGAGGGGCTCACCCCCACGCAGGTGCGAGACATCCGCACGCTCAAGGCGAGGGTCGAGGCCGAGCGGCTGCCCCGCGGCGCCGACCCGCACACGCACCTCAAGCTCGGCCGGGGCGGCCTCACCGACGTCGAGTGGACCGTGCAGCTGCTCCAGCTCCAGCACGCCCATGCGAAGCCCGCCCTGCGGGTCACGGGCACGATGGCGGCCCTCGAGGCACTGGGCAGCGCCGGTCTCCTGTCGGCCGAGGACGTCCGCGCCCTGCGCGAGGCCTGGCGCTTCGGCTCGCTCATGCGCAACGCCGGTGTGCTGTGGCGCGGTCGCCCCGTCGAGAGCGTTCCGACCGACCTTCGTGACGCCGAGGGGATCGGCCGGATCATGGGTCGCCCCGCCGGCGAGGCGTCGGCTCTCGGCGAGATGTGGCGGCGTGTCGCGCGGCGTGCAAGGCAGGCCACTGATTTCAACTTTTACGACTCGCCACCTAGGGGTAGCGTCAACACGTGATTCCGAGCCAAGGGCGAAGCGGCACCGCTCCGACGTATGCCGCCGTCCTCCGGGCTCCGCACTACCTCCCCATCTTCGTCGCGAACGCGCTGTCGCTCTGGGGTGACTACATCGCTCGCGTGACCGTCGCGGCCGTCGTCTACGAGCGCACCAGGTCGCCTCTCGCGACGGCGGCGACCCTTGCCGTCAGCCTCGTGCCCACCTTCTTCGGCCGCAGTCTCGTCGGGCCGGTCGTCGACCGCTTCCCGTACAAGTGGGTGCTCATCTGGTCGCACCTGCTCCGTGCGCTCTGCGTGGTCGGCCTCATCGGCCTCACGGTGACGCAGTCGCCCATCTGGGGCCTGTTCATCGTGCTCTTCGCGCTGGAGGCGATCGGGGGCGCCTCGACGGCGTCCAACATGGTGCTGCTCACCGACCTCTTCGAGGACCGTCACCTCTACGCGCGGGCCGTGGGTCTGGGGGCCATGTCAGAGCAGTTCAACCAGGCGATCGGTCTGGCCATCGGTGGTGGGCTCGTCGCCCTCGTGGGGTCGGGCGTGGGCCTCGTCTTCGACCTCGTCACCTTCCTCGTCGCTGCCGCCGTCATCTTCGTCGTCGCGCCGCTGGTGCCCGTGTCGGGGGTGCGCGGGCGCGGGCTACGTGGATTCGCCCGTGACCTGCAGACCGCAGCGCGCGACCTGGCCGGCCACCCGGTGCTGGCTCGGCTCGTCACGCTCAGCGCTGTTGCCGGCCTCGCCATCTCCGCCCCGGAGGCCCTGGCCATCCCGATCGCCAACGAGAACGGCTGGGGCGGCTTCGGCGGCGTGCTCATGGCCGCACCGATCGTCGGCGCCTTCGTCGGCATCGTGCTCATCGGACGCCTGCACGTGCAGCGGCAGAACCAGCTCATCGTGCCGCTCGCGCTGGCGATGCCGGTGCCGCTGCTGGCTCTGGCGCTCCACCCGCCGATCTGGCTGGTCGTGGCCCTCTTCGTCGTGAGCGGACTCCTCCAGGCCTTCATGGTGCCCCTGCAGGCGACCTTCACCCTCGTGACGCAGCCGGAGCTGCGCGGCAGGATCTTCAGCCTCGCCGGCTCGGTGTCGGTCGCCGCGGCCGGCGTCTCCTTCCTCGTGGCCGGCTGGTTCGGTCGGCACACCGCCAACCCCTACCTCGCCGTCGCCATCTGCGCTGCCATCACCGTCGTGCTCGTCGGCCTGCTCGCCCTCACGTGGCCCCACCACCGGGTCAGCCGGGCCGTCGACCGCGCCTACGGCCCGGTGGCGACGCCCTCACCGTCACCCGTTGCGTCACCTGCTGCCTCATCCTCGTCGTCGCGCGTGGGTTGAGGCTGACGCCGGCGAGAACGAAGGTCGAGCCCGCTCGCAAGCAGGGCGACGGCGACGAGACCCGCAGCGACCCGCAGGGCCCAGACCGCACCCCTCGTGCTGTCGTGCGTCGCCGAGACCGCGAAGTACACCGCCCCGATGAGGGCGATGCCGGCGGCGGTGCCAATGCGCTGACCGGTCTGGAGCAGCCCGCCTGCGGTGCCCGCCCTCTTGACGGGGACCGCCGCCAGCGTCAGCGTCACGTTGGGTGAGATGACGAGACCACTGCCGAGACCGGCGACGAGGAGCGGTACGAGCAAGGCCCAGCCCAGCTGGGGGCCGCTGACGTGCGCGAGGACGAGGTCGACGACGACGAGCCCGACGAGCACGGTCGTGAGCCCGGCCGTGACGAGCAGGCGACCGAAACGCCCCACGAGGTAGCCGCCGATCGCGGCGGCCACGGCCGAGCCGGCGGCGAAGGGCGTGACCGCCAGCCCTGCGAGCAGCGGCGAGTAGCCGAGGGCGTCCTGGAAGTAGATCGTCAGGACGAAGAAGATGCCGGTGAAGCCGCCGAAGTAGATGAGCCCGACGGTCGCGCCCGGGCTGTATCCCGGCACGCGGAAGAGGTCGAGGTCGACGAGGGGGCTGCGGCCACGCCGGGTGTAGCTGCGCTCCCAGGCGATGAAGGCAGCAGCGAGGACGAGCCCGATCATCGCCACCCACCACGGGATGGCGCCGGAACGGGACCCCGACGGGCCGGACCCCCGGCCCGTCTCGACGAGCGGCAGCAGCAGGGCCAGCACCGTGCCGCCGAGCAGGACGACGCCCACCGGGTCGAGATCGAGACGCGCCGACCTTGCCCGGCGCGGCGCGGGGAGCCAGCGTCTGGCCAGGATCACCGCGACGACCGCGATGGGGAGGTTGACGAAGAAGATCCAGCGCCACCCGGCATCAGGGCCGAGAGCGTTGATGATGAGCCCGCCGACGATGGGCCCGACCGCCGTCGAGATGCCGATGGTCGCCCCGAGCATGC
Organism: Humibacillus xanthopallidus; assembly: GCF_006716675.1. GTDB lineage: Bacteria > Actinomycetota > Actinomycetes > Actinomycetales > Dermatophilaceae > Humibacillus > Humibacillus xanthopallidus_B. Next base: position 1,492,563 of record NZ_VFPM01000002.1, read on the forward strand.
CGAAGGCACGACCGCGCTCGCGGCCCGAGAACATCTGCTGGATGAGCCCGGAGACCTGTGGGTTGAGGATGCCCCCCGCCGCGCCCTGGACGAGCCGGGCGACGACGAGAACCGCACTGCTGGAGGCGAGCCCGCACGCCAGGCTGGCGGCGCCGAAGAGCACGACACCCGCGATGAAGACGGGTCGCCGTCCGACGATGTCGCCGACGCGTCCGGCCCCGACGAGGGTGAGCCCGAAGGCGAGCGCATAGCCCGAGACGATCCACTGGAGGTCGCTGGGCGATGCTCCCACGCCCTGCTGGATCGAGGGCAGCGCCACGTTGACGATGCTGACGTCGAGCAAGGTCATGAAGCCTGCGACGAGGCAGACGGCGAGGGCTCGCCACCGCCGTGGGTCCGGCGGCTCGTCCTGCGCGGCCGGGTGGGCGTCGTCGACGACGTGGGTCCTCCGGTCGTCGGTCACGACGGCCGGCCGACGATGGCGAGGGTCGCGTCGTCACGTCGCCCGTCGAAGTAGTGGTCGAGCACCCTCCCGAAGAGCTCGGCCGCGGCGCGGTGGACGTCAGCGTCAGAGCTGGACTCGGAGTCGGGGTGGGCGTCCGCAGCGTCGGCGGCGGCGCGCTCGAAGAGCGTCATGCTCGAGCGCAGCTTCACCGCGTCGATGTCGCCCAGCACCTTCCGGGGGTCGTGCTCGTCGAGCTGCTCGAGGGCACGGGCGCACTCGATGAGGCGGGGCCCCAGCACCGGGTGCGCGAGGAGCGCGCGTGCCTCGTCAAGGCCCGAGACGGCATACCGCTGCGCCGTGGCGCTGTGACCCAGCCCGGCGACCTGGGGGAGGACGAACCACATCCAGTGGCTTCTCTTGCGGCCGGCGCGCAGCTCGGCGAGGGCCTGCTCGTAGGTGCCCGAGTCCTCCTGGGCGCGCACGAAGCGCTCGAGGTCGAAGGGGTCCGTCATGCCTTGTTCCTACCCCGCCGGGCGTCTCGAGGCGAGGGGAGGAGCCCGACGTGTGGCGAGATCACCCAGATGTGACAGGTGCGGTTCTGCCGCGGGGTCGGGCAGCTTCCGTCCGACCCCGACAGCTCGGGCCACGCGGCTCGGTAACCGGCTCACCTCATCCGGGTGTAGTGCGCGAGCTCGCGCGTGCCTAGCGTCGAGATCATCAGCACCTCACCCTCAGGAGGACTTCCATGGCCAACTCATCGTCACCTCGATCCGCAAAGCCGGCCCCCGGCTCTGCCTGGGCTGTCGGAGCCAGCACCTTCGCTGCCTGCATCATGCTCATGGTCGGCATCTTCCAGGCGGTGGAGGGCCTCGTCGCCATCGTCAACGGCACCGACTTCCTCATCAAGGGTCCCAACTACGTCTTCACCTTCAACGCGTCGACGTGGGGATGGATCCACCTCATCCTGGGTGTCATCATCGCCGTCGCCGGAGGGGCCATCCTCAGCGGCAACATCGTCGCTCGTTCGGTCGGCATCGCACTGGCGGTGCTCTCGGCGATCGCGAACTTCCTGTGGCTGCCGTACTACCCCCTCTGGGCGCTCGTCATCATCGCGCTCAACGTCTTCGTCATCTGGGGCCTGGCGAAGGCGAACCTCGGTCGCGACTGAAGTGACCCGTCCGTGACACAGAGGCGGACTCGCCTGCGGCGCAGGCGGGTCCGCCTCACCGCTGCGTGAAAGGCGCCATGTCCTTGACCCCCTGCCGCGGGGGCGAGGACACTTCGGAGCCAACGTCAGAGTCTGTGATGGAGACGGTGAGCGGGAGGGCCACATGCGTGCGCTGCGGGCGAGCCAGGCGTTCGACGGCGAGCGCTTCATCGGGCCGGTCGATGTCGTCCTGGACCACGAAGGGCGCATCGCCGAGGTGTCGCCGTGGCGAGAGCACGGCAGTGCTGTGGATCTGGAGGACCTCGGCGACGTCACGATCCTGCCGGGGCTCGTCGACGCCCACCAGCACCTCAGCTGGGACTGCTCGCCCGACCCGCTCGGCTGGCACGCGTCGAACGACGACGCGACGCTCCTCGACACGGCGAGAGCGAACGCGCGACGTGCCCTCACCGCCGGCATCACGACGGTTAGAGACCTCGGGTCGCGCGGCAGCGTCGCTCTGGGGCTGAGGGATGGGATCGCCACCGACCCGTCGTCCGGACCGCGCATCCTCGCCTCTGGCCCGGCCCTGACGACCCCTGGTGGTCACTGCCACTTCCTCGGTGGCGAGTGCGCCGACCGCGACGAGCTCCTCGCAGCGGTGACCCGCCTTGCCGAGGCCGGTGTGGACGTCATCAAGGTGATGGCCACCGGCGGGAACGTCACGCCGGGGTCGCTGCCCCACGAAGCCCAGTTCGGGCCTGCCGATCTGCGTGCCGTCGTCGACGCGGCCCACGCCCGTGGGCTCCCCGTGGCCGCCCACGCTCACGGCACCGGCGGGGTGGTCAACGCGCTCGACGCCGGCGTCGACACGATCGAGCACTGCACCTTCATGACCGCCGAGGGAGTCGCGCAGGACCAGGCCCTCATCGACCGGCTGGCCGCATACGGCACTCCGGTCGTGCTGACGGCAGGAAGCCTCCCGGGGCCGATGCTGCCGGCCCTCGCGGCACGGTTGCCGGCGCTGCTCGCCCACATCCGCGTGATGCTCGACGCGGGTGTGCGCTGCGTGCTTGCCACGGATGCCGGCATCGGTCCGCCCAAGCCGCACGACGTGCTCGTCCTCGCGGTCCTCCAGGCGTACGAGATGGTCGGGGTGCCCGTGGAGCAGGCGCTCGCGATGTGCACGTCTCGTGCTGCCGACGCGCTGGAGATCGGCGACGAGGCGGGCAGGCTGGCGGCCGGTCGCGCAGCGGACCTCCTCGTCGTCGCGGGCCGCCTCGATCTCGACGCCCGCGCCCTGGGGACTCCGCTCCGGGTGCTTCGCCGCGGCGTCGACGTGCTCGAGGCCTGACGACTCCGAGCGGCGGATTGGTGCGCCGGTGCGCCGACACGGTGAAACGGCGACCGGCGCTGCGGGGTGTCGGGGGACACCGACGCAGGCCAGCCGCCGTTCAGGGTCGAGCTCCGTTGGCGCGGGGCGCCGACGGTCGATCAGATGTCGTAGTACATCTCGAACTCTGCACGCATAGTTGGAAACCGTTGGACGCCTAGGCATTAGCCGTCTGACGTGCAGAAACTCCGACTCTGACCGTTGAGAAACGATGGGCGCTTGTGAATGTCCCAAGGACACCGCAAGGACAACGCCCTGGGAGTGGCGACCGCCATAGCCATGGAGTAGGAATGCAGGACGGCCCCACTCGGCGCGGGCACGCCGAGCAGGGCCTGGACCGAACAACCTTCCCTAGAAAGGCAGAACGATCATGCACACCAGTCTTCCCTACGCAGCTCTTGATACAGCGCGCGCCCGTCTGTCGGCTCACATCGAGAGCGACGACGCAACGGCCCTCGAGTGGTGGATCACGCACCCCCGAATCCAGCTCGCTTCCGCCATCAGCGACCTCGGTCAGAGCCTCATGCGCCTCGGCAACCGGATCGACGACGCCGCCCCCAACGGCGACGAGTCCGAGGCATTCCGGGCCGGCTACCGAACCGGCTACCGAGCCGGCGCACGACAGGCAGGATCACCCCCAGACGGCTACCTCTACGCCGAGCACGTGGCACTGATGGCCGGGACGTCCGCGGTCGACGTCAGGCAGGCCATGGCAGCCGGCTGCCTCGCGCACCGCGAGGAAGACGACGACAGCGGGCGCCGTCTCATCGCGTGGGACGACGCCGTGGCGTGGGTCAAGGCGTCGGCCCCATGAGTGCCCGGACGCCGGTCCAGGCGCGCCAGACGAAGCGCACGACTATGCGGCTCTGCTCGTCGAGGGGAGTGGCAACCTCAAGCGCGGCTGACGCCTTTGGGCGACCGGAGGGCAAGCGCCCCCCGCTCAATCCCCGAGCGGGGGAGCGCTTGGGCGTCTCGACCAGTCAGGGGAGCCCCCCCGAGACACAGACGGTGCTCACACGCTACCTAGAAATCGGCAAGCAAGCGGGCGTGGGGGCGAGTCGATCTGCCCTATTCGGTGGTGTTGGTGGCACGCTCTCCTGTCATGAGGAACTTCACCGTCCACACCGCCGTTCAATCCATCGAGTACGAGGGGTCCGACTTGGACGTCGAGGAAGGCGGCGTGCTGGTCGTGAAGTCACCCGATGGCGCTGAGACGCTCTATTCGCCACATCACTGGCGATGGGTTGACGTGTCACAGAGTGGGAGCGTCTATGAGACTCGAGGCATGGAGTCCGTCTAGGTTCGCTCGGTGCAGGCCCATGCCGGTGACCGAGGGGCGGGGAGTGGGGGACTCGACCCGCCCCTCGGTTGGTGAGGTGACAGCGGCCTCACCGAACCCCGCGAGAAGGACCTCGGGCGCGGGGCAGTCGTCGCAGACCTCGCCGGTCTCGCCGGTGTCGACGCGGGAAAGACTTCCCACCTGAGAAGCGACGTCGTTGACTGCCGTCCGCTGTGAGACTCCGACCACTGGCGCGATGGCGCGCGTCGACAGCCCGGGGCCGATGCCAGCTCGTGCATGTCGAGTCAGACGGGGCGCTCGTGATGCAGTTGGCTCGACGCCGGCCTGTTGCGGCCGGTCGGGTGGCGACTCCCCGGGGACTCGTGCAGCACCTGCGATCCTTTGGCCATGGAGATAGCCGCTCTCGTCCTGTCAGTAGTCGCAATCATCGCGGCCGGCGCGTCAGCGGTCTACAGCAAGAGGCAAGCTGACGCCGCTGCGGCCGTCCTAGCCATCGAGGAGGCGCGCCGGGAAGAAGAGCTAGATGACCGACGGCGTCAGGCCGATGAGCTGCGTAGGGCACGGCTGTCCATATCTGGAGGCGGTGAGGGCGGCAACGCGTTTCGTTCGTGGACACTGCGCAACTCCGGCAAGGCCAGGGCGACTAACGCGCGGGTGGTGGTCGCGGACCTCGCCGTCAAGCCACAGTGGATGGACGAGGTGGTCGAGGTCGGCACGCTCGAGCCCGATGCGGCCTACCGGCGTGGGTTCGATCTGAGCGAGTCGGACATGCTCGACCCGATCCCTGTCCGGATGACTTGGGACGACGAGCTCGGCCACCACGAGGCGACCCACACGCTCAGGTTCGAATGACTCCAAACTCGCGCTAGCACCCGACGGCGAAGCGTGGTTTGTTGGCATACTTGCCCCATCCGCGTGGTGATCCTGGTGGCAGTGGAGTACGACGTCACAGACGAAGAGAAGTTGAGCGACGCGCACGCGGCTCGGGCGAGTGGACTTCGGTCGGACGCACCTGCGGTGGGCAAGATCAGCGATTTGCTGGGCGTCGGTACGCCCATCCGGGAACGGTACCGAGGTCCACGAAATTGCGCAGGAGATGCGCGGCCGCCCTCCGGGAGCGAAACAGGGTTTCTAAGTCATTGGAGCGGCAGACCGAGAGCTGTGCGCTGAGTGGGGGCTCGGCGGCGGTGGAACATGCTGTAGGCGTCCTGCATCGCAACGGCCGCGTTGTGGAAGATCATCCCCAGCGAGTCGAGGTCAGCGCTGATCCGCACTGGGATGGTGTTGTCGTCGCCGGCTACCCCGAACTCCTGAGCACTCATCGCGAGCATGGCCCAGGACCGTCCGTGGGTCATCCCCGACGCCACGCGCCAGGCTGTGAGCACGCCGCTCCCCATCTTGGTCGACATCGTCGTCAGCACGCTCGTCATGTTGTAGCCACCGTCGAGGGTTCCACTGTCGATGCCGTTCGCCAGAGCAACGGCGTTCCGCCACTCAAGCCGCTGTCGCTTGGTGCGGCGCCACGACGACGCGTCTTGGTAGACGAGCCCCATGTCCTTCGTATCCGCCCAGAAGACGCGCAGCGACCGGGAGACGCGCTCACGCTGTGAGGGAGGCTCCAGCAGCCACCACGCGACCGCGGCGCACTCGATCCCGCCACGGATCATGGCGTACTCGGCGTAGGTGTGGACGGACTTGGCCTCGAGGATCATCGAACTGACTCCGTGTAGAAAGTCGGTCGAGGCGTGCACGAGACGGATAACTTGGTGAGAAATAGGCTCGTAGCCGGCAGTCGCAAGGTCATCCTTGGCCAGCGCACTATCCGGATGGATTGGCCACTGCCCGAGCTGCGGATCGTCACTGAGCAGTCCATTGACCACCTGGACGTCATGATGGAAGTTCGTTCGGACCGATTCCGTCATCAGTTCGTCGAGCCTCAACGCCATACCGGCACTGTAGGCCCGACGGCCCCGCAGAGGGCCTGGGACCCCTCCGACCCACCCGGGGTGCGTCAAGACCCAGGCGACGACCCCTAGCGGTCTCTGCGGTGAGTCGGCCCGCTACGCCCCCACGAACCGGACGCGCATGAAGTTGACGGCCTGACCTGGCGTGCTCGTGGCGAGGTTGCTGCCGCTGTTCTGGAATAGGAACATCTCGACGTAGTCGCCGGCCGAGACCGAGATCACAGGGGACGGCATCGGAACCGCAATAGCGGCGCCACCGCCTGCCGACTGCTGCGACACGTTGACCTGCGTGCCTCCGGTGTCGCTGCCACCCGAGTTCAGCCGGATCTGGGCGAGGCGGGTGCCGGTCGCATTGGCGACGAAGTAGCCCTGCCCGGTCACCTCGTACTTGCCGGCGGTGCGGAAGTAGATGCGCGAGTTGTTCGTCGTGATGTCGTGCATCGGGGAGTCGCCCGACTGCACCACATCAAACAACTCGCCCGCGAGCGGCACGAGTCCCCACACGCTCGACGTGAGGGTCTGCGTGGCTGTCTGGTAGGCGTAGCACTGCGGCGGGTTGTTGGCGAAGTTCACCGTGGCAACAAGCAAATTCAACTTCGCGGCCACACCAACTTTCTCGCCGGCGGAGAAGGTGGACGCAACAGGGTCAGTGCCCATGTGGGGGTTCCTTTCAGTATCCGAGCGGGCACTGGTCGCGCCCGCCGTAGGTTGTGTCGTATGTCGTCGTGGTGACGCTCAGTCCTGCCACGGCCTCGCTGGTGGAGATGTCGAGCATGCCTAGCCTTCTTTCGGTTGAGAGCGCCACTGTCCGCGAGCTCGGTTCCAGCGCAGACGCGCCCACTGCCGGTCGGTCCCGGGCGCTCCGTCCGGTCGGCTATCCGGCCAGTCACGCTCGTCGAAGTGCGCCAACGTCGGCGGCAGGTCGTTGCCGGTTTGGGGCCTTGGACGGCGCCTCACGGGACCCACCCCATCTCGATCGCGGGGGAGTAGTGCGCCGGCCGTCCGCGGCGGATCCAGTACTCGGCCCAGATGCACTCGAGCGAGTTCGTCCCGGCCTCAGCCAGCCGCGCCCGCATAGCCGCGCTCCGATCCTCGACCGGCAGGTGCGCGACCCGCGTCTCGACATGGGTGCGCAGCGCCACGAGCTCGTCCGGGGTCAGCGCGCGGCCGGTCGGTTTGCGGCGCCTCATCAGATGTCCTCCACTCGGAATTCCCCATCAGGAAAGGCAGCCCAGACCTCCGGGTCGTCAGGCAGGAAGTCGAGACCGCGCTCGTCCCGCCAGATATGCCGGGCGTCGATGAACGCCCCGTATGCCTCGGCGTCGTCACGGCCGGGCCAGTCCTCGCGGACGAACACCCGCAGCGGCTCGGGCAGCTCGGCGGCGGGGTGTCGGCGCCTCACGACGCACTCCCGAGCCTGTAGACGCCGCGGGTGGCCCGGCGCCGCGTGCGCTGCGTATCCATCTCCTGCTCACCGATCGGCACCCGCAGCGCGACGATCAAGCGGGCCAGGAGCGCCGACTGCTGCCGCAGCTCGACCAGCGCCGGATGCGCACGCTGCTCACCGAGCCGCGACGTCGTCAGCGGCCCATCGGTGTCCACGGTCGCCTGCAGGGATGAACAGGTGTCCGCGACACGGCACGCGCGCGCGAGCAGCTGCAGCTCATGCTCGGCGAGTTCGTAGTCACTCAGCACTGACCTCCACAGCCGCCGGCCCGCCGGACCGGTGCCAGGCGGGGTCGGTGGGATCTTCACTTTCTCGGACATAGGGGCCTCACTTTTTCGGATGCGTTCGGGTCACACGGGGAGCGACAGGTGGACTGGCGGGTCGCAGGCGGTAGGGGCGGGAGGGCCATCCCCCCTGGTTGGTCATGCCGCGTCCGGTGGGGTGGGGTCGTCGACCTGCCGAATGGGACGGCAGGTCGACGACGTGAGGCGCAGGCACTACGAGTGCGCCTCGTGCGGTTCCCGCGTGCAGCGCAGCAGACCACCGCGCGGCGGAGAGGCTGTCTACTGCGACCGGGCAGAGTGCAAACGGGAGCAGCGACGCCGCAACCAAGCATCATGGCGCGCGCGCAAGCGCGAGAGGGAAGAGGTCTAGCGGTGGCCAGCATCAGGAAGCAGCCGAACGGCCGATGGCAGGCTCGTTACTACGACAGCACGGGCAAGCAGCACGCGCGCCGGTTCGATCGCAAAGTGGACGGGCAGCGGTGGATCGACGAGCAGACCGCGGCCCTGGTCGCCGGCACGCACGTCGACCCGCGGACCGCGCGCCAGACGGTGGACCAGTGGTGCGACACATGGCTCGAGGGCTACGCGTCCCGCGCGCCGTCCACTCTGCGGCAGGCGAAGGTGCATCTGCGTCTGATCCGGCAGGAGTTCGGCACCATGCAGCTGTCGTCGGTGCGGCCGTCTAGCGTCAAGGCTTGGACCGCGCGGCTGACCGCTGAGGGCTATGAGCCGTCCTATGTCTACGCCGTGTATCGACGGCTGGCTCAGGTGATGGGTGACGCGGTGGCCGATGGCATCATCCCGCGCTCTCCGTGCTCCCGTAAGACAGCACCAAAGACGGGGGAGCAGCGGCCCTACGTGGCGACCACCGAGCAGATATGGGCGCTCTACGAAGCGTTTCCCGAGGGTCTGCGCCCCGCCGTGCTGCTCGGCGCGTTCGCCGGTTTACGGCTGGCCGAAGCGGCTGCGTTGCGCGTCACAGACATGGACTTCATGCGAGGCATCGTCCACCCGGCGATTCAGTACCCCGACAAGCCGTTGAAGTCGGACACGTCGCGCACTGCGGTGCCGATCCCGGCCGAGCTCGCACTGATGCTCTCGGCTGAGGTTGCGCGAACTGGTGCCGACGTCCTGGTAACGGATGCGATCATGCGCCCCGCTACACCGTGGGCGATCGAGCGGGCCATGCGTGAGGTGCGCGGCAGCATCAAGGCACTCCCCGAGGGCTTCCGCTTCCACGACTGCCGCCACTACTTCGCTTCGCTGCTCATCAGCGCCGGGCTAGACGTCAAGGTCGTGCAGACGCGTTTGCGGCATGCGTCGGCCATGACGACCCTCAACACCTACGGGCACATGTGGCCGGACAAAGACGAGTCCTCACGGGCTGCCGTCGCCGTGGCTCTGGCTGCCCGTGAGGACAAGTCAAGGACAAAGGAGGTGAGCACATGACGTTTGAGCACGTCAGCGCCCTGTGAGGCTCAGATGTCGTAGTACATCTCGAACTCGTGAGGGTGCGGGCGGAAGCGGATCGGGTCGACCTCGTTCTTGCGCTTGTAGTCGATCCACGTCGCGATGAGGTCCTCGGTGAAGACGTCACCCTCGAGCAGGTATGCGTGGTCGGCCTCGAGGGCGTCGAGGACGGCCGGCAGCGAGCCGGGGACCTGCTGGATCGCGGCGTGCTCCTCGGGCGGCAGCTCGTAGAGGTCCTTGTCGACCGGCTCCGGGGGCTCGATGCGGTTCTTGATGCCGTCGAGACCGGCCATCAGCTGCGCGGCGAAGCAGAGGTACGGGTTCGCCGACGGGTCGGGGACGCGGAACTCGATGCGCTTGGCCTTCGGCGAGGTGCCCGTGATCGGGATGCGGACGCAGGCCGAACGGTTGCGGGCGGAGTAGACGAGGTTGACCGGTGCCTCATAGCCCGGGACCAGGCGGTGGTAGGAGTTCACCGTCGGGTTCGTGAAGGCGAGCAGCGAGGGGGCGTGCTTGAGCAGGCCACCGATGTACCAGCGCGCGAGGTCCGAGAGACCGCCGTAGCCACGCTCGTCGTAGAAGAGGGGCTCGCCGTCCTTCCAGAGCGACTGGTGCGTGTGCATGCCCGAGCCGTTGTCACCGAAGAGCGGCTTCGGCATGAAGGTCGCGGTGTGGCCCTGCGCCCAGGCGGAGTTCTTGACGACGTACTTGAACTTCATCAGGTCATCGCCGGAGTGCAGCAGCGTGTTGAACCGGTAGTTGATCTCCATCTGGCCGGCGGTGCCGACCTCGTGGTGGCTGCGCTCGACGTTGAGACCGACCTCCTTGAGCTCGAGGCAGATCTTGTCGCGGAAGTCGGCGAAGTGGTCGACCGGCGAGACGGGGAAGTAGCCGCCCTTGTAGCGGGTCTTGTACCCCTTGTTGCCGCCCTCCTCCTCGCGACCGGTGTTCCACGCGGCCTCGATGGAGTCGATGTAGTAGTAGCCGGCGTTCGACTTGGTCTCGAAGCGCACGTCGTCGAAGACGTAGAACTCGGCCTCGGCACCGAAGTAGGCGGTGTCGGCGATGCCGGTGGACTTGAGGTACTCCTCGGCCTTCGTCGCGATGTTGCGCGGGTCGCGGCTGTAGCGCTCGTCGGTGAAGGGGTCGAGGATCGAGAAGTTCATGACCAGCGTCTTCTCGGCCCGGTAGGGGTCGATGAACGCGGTGGCGGGGTCGGGGACGAGCTTCATGTCGGACTCGTGGATCGCCTGGAAGCCGCGGATCGAGGATCCGTCGAACATCTGGCCAACACTGAAGAAGTCCTCGTCGACCGTCTCTGCCGGCACGTTGAAGTGCTGCATGACTCCGGGCAGATCACAGAACCGAATGTCGACGAACTTGACGTCTTCGTCCTTGATGAAAGCAAGGACCTCGTCGGCTGAGCTGAACATCCAACCTCCTGAATGTGAGTCGAGGTCGTCGGTGGGGGGGTCCTGCGCGCGTCACATCGCGCGAAGGAGTGACCGACGGCCTCGTGCTGTCAGGGATGACCCTAGCGAGGCCCGATTACTCGGCCATGACTCGGATGTTTCGGCGGTGTTACGGATGGGCAGGGGCTGGTCAAGCAGACGGGGCGTGTCTCGTTAGGCTGGTGCCGTGGTGGACCGCAGAGATTTCGGGTCGTGGCTGAGTGGGCCCGGCGAGCGCACGGCTGACGGGCAGTGGCGAGGTCAGCGCCTCGGCCTGCCGCAGAGCGGTCCTGGCTCGATCGCGTCCTTCGGGGTGCGCCTGGTCGGCATCCTCATCGACTGGGCGATCGCGGTGGTCATCGCGCGCGGGCTCTTCGGCGTGCCCCTGCCCTTCTCCGACCCACCCGCCACGGGCGGCCAGGGTTTCATCGTGCTCGGGGTGCTCGCCGTCATGCACGTCCTGCTCGTGGGGACCGTGGGCACGTCGTTCGGTCACCGCATCATGGGGCTGCGCGTGCAGTCGGTGATGGGTGGGCGGGCGACCTTCGTCCAGGCACTCGTCCGCACCATCCTCCTCTGCCTCTTCGTCCCCGCGATCATCTGGGACCGCGACGGGCGCGGCCTGCACGACAAGGTGCCCAACACCGTCGTCATCCGCACCCGCTGAGAAGTCCGCTGAGAAGTCCGCTGAGAAGACCGCTGCGAAGACCGGAGAGCACCCGAAGAGGCTCGCCCCAATCGAAAGAGCACTCCGTCGGGTCCGCTCCAATCGAAAGAGCACTCCGTCGGACGGATATATCCGACAAGAGCAGTTCGCCGGAAACGACGAACTGCTCTTTCGATTGGGGGGGGGTGCCTGTCGGCCCGTCAGGTTGTCGAACCGGTCAGGGGCGAGCGGGGCTCACTTGCCGCGCAGGGCCTTGCGGTCCATGCGGGCCTTCATCGGGTCGACACCGGGCGGCAGGGGAGCGCGGATGCCTCCGAGCGACTTCAGGCGCTTGTTGACGAGGGCTATCTCGTCCTTGGTGATCGTGGCCTTGAGGCGCTGCACCTTGCTCGCGAGCTTGGGCAGGGGCACCTCACCCTCGCCGTTTCCGACCCGCATCGTCGTCACCGGTACGCCCGGTGCGACGCGCTCGACGCGCTTCTTCTCGGCGGCGAGCAGCTTCTGCACGCGGCCCGAAGGGCCCTCCCCGACGAGGACGACGCCCGGGCGACCGAGCGCGCGGTAGACCATCGCGGCGGAGCGGATGTCACCGGGACGGGCGACATCGGCAGCGACCGGCTCGCGGTCGGTGTACCACCCGCGGCGGATCGAGGTGAGCGCGGCGCCGACGGCCCCGGCCTGCCCGTCGATGCGCGAGTAGGCAGCACGCTCGGCACGGCGGCTCATGATGATGGTGGCGGCGAGGATGCCGAAGAGGACACCGAAGATGCCGAAGATCCACGGCAGCTTGAGCAGGATCCCGACGACCAGCAGCACGGCGAAGGTGCCGAGGAAGGCCAGCAACATCCACCACCCGATGACCGGGTCGGTCTCCTTGGAGACGCGGTAGACATCGATGATCTGGGACAGTCGTCCCTGCTTCTTCTCGGCGGGCGTGCTGTCGCCGCCCTTGTTGCGTGCGAAGGGGTTGCGTGCCATGGGGTCAGGATACGGCGCCAGCGGCGCGCGCCACCAATGACGCCGCCTCCTGGCGGGCCGGTGCCGTCGCAGCCTCGGCGAGGTGCGAGAGGTGCCCGGGGATCGGGCGTCCCCACTTGCCCATCGCGGTGGCCCACAGGCGCCCGGCACGGTAGGACGAGCGCACGAGCGGGCCGGCCATGACGCCCTTGAAACCCATCTCCTCGGCGACGTCGGACCAGTGCACGAACTCCTCGGGCTTGACCCACCGGTCGATCGGGTGGTGCAGCTTGGAGGGGCGGAGGTACTGCGTGATCGTGAGGATGTCGCACCCGGCGTCGTGCAGGTCGCGGATCGCCTCCTCGATCTCGGCGTCGGTCTCGCCCATGCCGAGGATGAGGTTGGACTTCGTGACGAGCTCGGCGTCGCGCGCCATCGTCAGCACCTGGAGCGACTTCTCGTAGGTGAAGGCGGGGCGGATCCGCTTGAAGATGCGCGGCACCGTCTCGAGGTTGTGGGCGAAGACCTCGGGTCGCGCGTCGAAGACCTGGCTGACGAGCTCGGGCTTGGCGCCGAAGTCGGGCGGCAGGATCTCGACGCCCGTGGTGGGGTTGAGCAGGTGGATCTGGCGGATCGTCTCGGCATAGAGGCCGGCAGCGCCGTCGGGCTGGTCGTCACGCGCGACACCGGTCACGGTCGAGTAGCGCAGTCCCATCTGGCGCACCGACTCGGCCACGCGGCGCGGCTCGTCGAGGTCGAGCGTGGTGGGCCGGCCGGTCGCGATGTCGCAGAAGTCGCAGCGCCGGGTGCACACGTCACCGCCGATGAGGAAGGTCGCCTCGCGGTCCTCCCAGCACTCGAAGATGTTGGGGCAGCCGGCCTCCTGGCACACCGTGTGCAGGCCCTCGCTCTTGACCATCGAGTGCAGGGCGGTGAACTCCGGCCCCATCTTGGCGGTCGTGCGGATCCACGACGGCTTGCGCTCGATGGGGGTCTCGGCGTTGCGCGCCTCGACGCGCAGCAGACGACGGCCGTCGGGAACGACAGACACAGGGGCTCCTTGGTCGGGATTTGCTGCTCCGCACAGGTTACGCCCCCGCGGGGACAACCCTCGACGCCGGCGTCACCCGCTGGCGTATGCCGTCCGGCCGGCTCCGCGGGACTCCCGGGACTCCGCGCGGCCAGGCGCGGCCAGGCGCGGCCAGGCGCGGCCACTCGCGGCCACTCGCGGCTCCGCAGCCGCGCGGTCAGGTGACGTCGCGGGCGCGGAAGGCAAGCAGGGCTGCCGTCACCCCCAGCGAGGTGACGACGAGCAGGTAGATCCACGAGGCGGTGTAGGAGTGCGGCATCGACACCGTCTGACACCCGTCGACGCCGCACCGGGTCGCGAAGTAGGTGGTGCCGTCGCTCACGAAGCCCTCGATGTTGGTGCGCAGGAACCACGGCTGCAGCCGGCCCTCCGCGAAGGCACTGGCGACGAAGGCTTCGACGAGGACGAGCCAACCGACGACCAGTCCGATGACGCCGGCCGTCGAGCGCAGGAGCAACCCGATGACCGCACCCCCCAGGCCGCCGAGCCCGACGATCGCCACGACGCGCAGCAACGACTGGGCTGCCGTGTCGCCGGGCACGATCGGCGCCGCGGCGACCGGGAGGTCCGCGCCCGGCCGGTTGACGGTGGTGACGAGGGTGGCCCCGAGCGTCGCGAGGCCGACCCCGAGACCTCCGACGGCCAGGCCGCCCAGGCCGGCGGCGACGAGCTTGGAGGTGCCGACCCGCACTCGTCGCGGCTCGAAGGTCAGCCAGTTGCCCATCGACCCGGCAGCGAACTCTGCGGCGACGAAGCTCGCCCCGAGGATGAAGGCCAGGAAGCCGAAGATCCAGAGGCCGCTCTCGACGATCGACGAGGTGATCGCGGTGCGCTCGGCGGCCACGATGCCGAAGGACTCCGGTGACGGTGGGTCGAACATCTGCTCGCACCTGAAGTCGACGGGCGCGCCGCCGGAGGTGTCTGCGCCGGTGGCGGCCTCGTCGCGCTGGCAGGCCTCGATCTGGGCTGCCTTCTCGTCGGCCGGGATCGAGGCGTTCTGCCGCGTCGTCTCGGCGACGATGGAGGAGTAGTCCTCGATGCGCTCGGCGAGCGCCTCGGGTCGGGTCTGCTGGTAGGCGGCGTAGGCCGAGACCCCGACGAACGCGACCACGGCGACGAGCACCACCTTGGCCATCCGACGCCACCACAGCCGGCGCAGCTCGACCCCGACGAGTCCGACGAAGGACGTTCCGGTGGGTCGCACCCGGGTGCGGGGGCCTGACTCCGGGGTGAGGAGCGTGCCGCTCACGAGGCACCCCCGGGCGCGTGACCGCCGGCCAACCGGTCGGACTCGCTGCCGAGCCCCTCGTCGGCCGTCAGCGCGAGGAACGCCGACTCGAGGTCGGGACGCACCGGCACGAGCTCCGCCACGTAGAGGCCGTGCCCAGCGAGCGCCCGGGTGATCGCGGACGGGTCGTCGGTGCCGACGAGCAGGTGCTGTCCGTCGCGGGTGAGGGCGAATCCGGCGGCTTCGAGCACCTGTTGCGCCCGGTCGGGGGAGGCCACGCCGACGCGCACCTGGGAGACCCCGGAGCCGCCGAGGATGTCGCGCACGTTGCCCTCCGCGAGCAGGGACCCGTGCCCGATGATCGATACGGTGTCGGCGACCTGCTCGACCTCCGCGAGGATGTGCGAGCTCACGAGGACCGTCTTGCCTTGCGCGCCAAGCGATCTCATCGTGTCGCGAACCTCGCGGATGCCCGCCGGGTCGAGCCCGTTGGTCGGCTCGTCGAAGATGAGCAGGTCGGGGTCCTTGAGCAGGGTCGCCGCGATCGCGAGGCGCTGCTTCATGCCGAGGGAGAAGCCGGCATACCGGTCGCGCCCGCGGTCGCGCAGGTGGGTGGCCTCGAGCACCTCGTCGACGCGAGCCGCAGGGCTGCCGATGGCGCCCGCGAGCAGCGCGAGGTTCTGCCTGGCCGTGAAGGTGGGGAAGAACTTGGGGGACTCGACGATGGCGCCGACCCGGTCGATGACGTGCGGCAGCCGCCGGGGGACCTCCTCCCCGAAGACTTCGGCCGTGCCGGAGTCGGCGCGGATGAGCCCGAGCAGCATGCGGATCGTCGTCGTCTTGCCCGAGCCGTTGGGGCCGAGGAAGCCGTGCACCCCACCGTGGGGCACGCTCATCGTCAGGCCGCCGACGGCGACGCGCCTCGAACCGCGGCTGAGATAGGTCTTGCGAAGGTTGACGGTGCGGACGGCGACGTCCATGAACCCCCCTGTGGTCCCCGGGATGTGTCAGCGACACCCTAGGGGTCGGGGCCGACGCCCGGGGCTCTGCGCGCTCGTGTCGCCGCTCGCACCGAGCGTCCCCCCAGCGTCCCCCGAGCGCCGCACGTGCGACACGTGACGCGCGTATGCCGCCGGGCCCGGCCCGGCGGCATACGTGGGTGCCGTGCGGTGGGCGTCAGAAGTGGGCCGAACGGATCACGGCGTCCTGCTGGTGGATGGGCGTCGGGACGAACTGGACACCGTAGAACCACACGACGTTCTGGACGTTGTTGCTGTCGGTCCAGAGGGCGTGCGCCTCGCCGTCGGCGCCGACCGTGACGTCGGTGTAGTCGCCGAAGAAGGCGCCACCGAAGCCGTAGCGGGTGTTGATCGGGTGCGTGCTCATGACCTGGGTCTGGTCGAGGTCCGTCACGACGTAGTCGAGCCGGGTGTTGTGCACGTAGGGGCCGAGCGT
The DNA here is from genome assembly GCF_006716675.1 of Humibacillus xanthopallidus. Classification (GTDB taxonomy): domain Bacteria; phylum Actinomycetota; class Actinomycetes; order Actinomycetales; family Dermatophilaceae; genus Humibacillus; species Humibacillus xanthopallidus_B. The sequence goes on from NZ_VFPM01000002.1 coordinate 1,508,861, forward strand.
GTCGCAGCTGATGCGCCCGACGGGCGGGGCCGGTGCGCTCGTGCACGTCTGCCACGGCGACACGACGTCACCGCGGTAGGCGCCGAGGTAGACGTGGCCGTCCGGCCCGACACCGACGGCGGGGAAGATGTCCTCGACGGGAGCTGCGGCGGGTGCGTCGAGCGTGCCACCGCCGGGCTGGGTGACCGGGTAGCCGACCGCAGTCCGGTTGGCCTCGGCGAAGACGCGGCTGGGTTCCGACCACGTCGCCCCGCCGTCGGTCGACGTGCTGTAGACCGCCGTCGATGCACCACTTTCGGCGGTCGTCCACGTCGCGTAGAGGCGTCCGTCGGGAGCGACGGCCGCGGCCGGGAAGCTGTTGACGCGGAAGGCGGTGTCCTTGAGGGAGTCACTGTCCGTGAGCTGCGCGATCGCGACAGGCTTGCCCCAGCTCGCGCCGCCGTCCGTCGACTTCACGACGTAGGTCGAGCTGTGGGTCGCAAGCCGGGTCGACCCTTCGAAGAACACGTAGAGCGAGCCGTCCGGACCCACGACGGGCCTCGAGCCCTGGTCGTAGAGAACGGTGCCCGAGATGGACTTCGGCGTCGTGAACGTGTGCCCGTGGTCGCTCGAGGAGGCGAAGAAGATGGGGGACTGGACGTAGGCGCCGTTCTGGGGATTGAAGAGGAAGCGGGTCCACGTGAGGTAGACACGGTCGCGGAACGGGCTGCTCGCGTGGGCGTCGGCTGCGATCCACTCCTTGTCGTTGAAGACCGAGGGCGACGTCGTCGGGTTGATGAACGTCGGAGCGCTCCACGTCAGCGCACCGGACCCGTTGAACGTGCCGCGGTTGACGGTCACGGTGTTGGGCGGCGTGTTTCGGTCGAAGCCGAGGCCGGCGAAGTAGGCAGCCCCCCGGCTGTCGAACGTCAGAGCGGGGTCGCCGCCGGCGTCGTACGGGCCCCCGGTCAGGTGGGTGACGCCGGGGATGAGCGTGCCGAGGTGCGCCGGGTCGGACGAGACGCCCTGCCACGTCGAGCCGCCGTCGTTGGAGTAGTAGGTGCCTGAGTAGCCGTCACCGAGGGCGCTGCACGGCGTGCCGCCGACGTCGCACGACCAGGTGCGCGTCACGTAGTCGTTGGCTCCTGCCACGACTCGCTGCGAGTTGTTGGGGTCGACGGCGATCGCCGTCTCGTTCTGGGGTGCCGCCGCCGTGTCGCGGTTGACCGTCACGGCCGGGCCCTGCACGGACGTGCCGTCGAGCGGGCTCGACAGCACGAAAGCGGGCGTCATGGGTGGGGTCACCGCGCCCGTGTAGGGACCGTCGACCGACTCCTCCTCGACGTAGGAGGAGAACCGGATCTGCAGCCCGGCCGTGCCGTTCACCGACGCCACCTTGCCCGCAAGCGTGGTGATGTCGTAGATGGGAGTCACGGCCGATGCCGCGCCCCCGGTCATCATCCCCGCGGCCGCGACGCTCGCCGCCACCGCGAGAGGTACCACGAGCTTCCGCACGATCGCCTCCTGGCCAGAAACAGACCGGCCGACCACGGATGTGGATCGGCACGCGGCGACGCATCTCGACGGTAGACCCGCCCGAGGAGACTGGTCAACGAACCGGCCGCCCCGTTCCCCCGCGCAGCAGCGGGGGTTACGCCTGCTCGAGGACCCGACGGTTGGGCTGGAGCGTCGGGAGGATGTCGGCGAGGTGCTTCTCGACGTGGGGGAGCACCTCGGTCACCGGCACGTCACGGCCGAGCTCGAAGGACAGCGAGGTGACGCCGGCGCCGACGATGCCGCACGGGATGATGACCTCACCCCACGACAGGTCGGGGTTGCAGTTGAAGGCGAAGCCGTGCATGGCGACCTGACGACTGACCCGGATGCCGATGGCGCCGATCTTGCGCCGCGGGCCGCGGTCGTCCTCGGCGATCCACGTGCCGCTCTCGCCGTGGACGCGCCCTGCCTCGATGCCGAAGTCGGCGCACACCCGGATCATCATCTCCTCGAGGTGGCGCACGTAGCCGACGACGTCGATGGGCGCGGGAAGCCGCACGATCGGGTAGCCGGTGATCTGGCCCGGCCCGTGCCACGTGATCTTGCCGCCGCGGTCGACGTCGACGACTGGCGTGCCGTCGGTGGGGCGCTCCTGCGGCTCGGTGCGCTTCCCGGCCGTGTAGACGGGCGCGTGCTCGAGCAGGAACACGGTGTCGGGCTCCTCGCCGCTCACGACCTTGGCGTGCATGTCGCGCTGGACCTGCCAGGCCTGCTCGTAGTCCACGAAGTCCGGGTCGAGGCCGAGGTGCACGAAGCGCATGGCGCCAGCCTACGGCGTGCCGCGGGAGCCAGCGGTGGGCCGGGTTGCGCCGGACGGCATCCGCCCCTTAGGAAGGCGGTATGCCGTCCGCCACGTCGCAGCCTCGCCCACCCGTCCGCGTCGGCCTCGTGGGCTACGGCTCCGCCGGGCGCGGCATCCACGCCCGGCTCATCGCGAGCGCGGGGCTCGAGGTCGGGGCCGTCGTGACGGGCAACCCGGAGCGCGTGGCGCAGGTGCACGAGGATCATCCGCAGGCACGGATCGTCGGCGACCTGGAGTCGCTGCTCTCGGGCGGAGGCGTCGACGTCGTCGTGCTCGCCTCGCCCAGCGGGGTTCACCGGGAGCAGGCCGAGGCCGTCATCGCCGCGGGGTTGCCGCTCGTCGTCGACAAGCCGCTGGCGACCGATGCCCCGCTCGCGCTCGAGGTCGTGGAGCTGGCGGAGCGGGCTGGCGTGCCGCTGACGGTCTTCAACAACCGGCGCTTCGACCCCGAACTGCCGGCGCTGCTCCGGGTGCGCGACGAAGGCCTCATCGGTGAGATCTGGCGGGCCGAATACCGTTGGGACCGTTGGCGTCCCGTGCCCAAGCAGCGGTGGCGCGAGAAGGTCACGGCTGAGCAGGGGGGCGGACTGCTCCTCGACCTGCACACGCATCTCATCGACCAGGCCGTCATCCTGCACGGCCCGGTCGCCACGGTCTATGCCGAGATCGACGCGCGCACCACGGTCGCCGAGGACGACACGTTCGTCGCGCTGCGGCACGCCTCCGGGGTCGTCAGCCACGTGTGGTCGAGCTCGGTCAACGGCGCGCCGGGGCCGCGGGCGCGGGTCAACGGCTCGGAGGGGGCCTACGTCATCGGCAAGCAGTTCGACGACGTCAGCGCGTTCACGGAGTTCGCCAACGAGGGCGATGCGGTCGGCTGGATCGTGCGTGGGGACGAGCGGGAGCCGGGCCCCGTCGTGACCGACGCCGACGAGTCCGACTTCTACCGCGCTGTGGCTGCGGCGCTCGCCTCCGAGGACCCCCAGGCGGCGATGCCTGTCGACCCCCGCGACGCAGTGCACGTGCTCGCGGTCATCGACGCAGCCCGGGTCAGTGCCGGCGAGGGGCGCGTCGTCGAGGTCGTCACGCCGACCTGACCTGCGTGGCAGCACTGTCGTCGGTGCCCTGTGGATGACGCCCGCGCCGGAGTCGACGACGCTGTGACGATGGACGGGTGAGCGACAGGAACCCTGCACGTCCCGAGGTGCCCGGGCACCGGGTCGAGTCCGTGCTCGGTCGAGGCGCCTCCGGCACCGTCTGGCAGGGCCGCGACGCGATGGGGCAGGCCGTGGCGATCAAGGTGGCCCACGAGGTCGGCTGGCTGGCCGACGAGGACGCGACCCGCACCGAGGCGCACGTGCTCATGGCGGTGCGCCACGAGCATCTCGTCACCCTGCGAGACGTCGTGGCCATGGCCGACGGCCGCGTGGCCCTCGTCTTCGACCTCGTCATCGGGGCCTCCGTGCGGAGCACGGTGAGCGCGAGGGGCCGGCTCCGGCCCGGCGAGACCGTCACGGTCGTCACGCCGATGTGCGAGGCGGTCGAGGCCCTGCACGGTGCGGGCGGGCTCCACGGTGACATCTCGCCGTCCAACGTCATGCTCACCGCCGACGGCAAGCCCCTCCTTCTCGACCTCGGAGCGGCTCGCCTCGCCGGGGCCTCGCCGGATGCGCCGATCCACGGCACCGAGGGCTTCCTCGCGCCGGAGGTGCGGCAGGGGTTCGCCCCCACCGAGGCCAGCGACGTCTTCTCGCTCGGTGCGCTGGCATGGTTCTGCCTCACGGGCAACGGCGCTCCGGACACCATGCTGCGGCTCGACCCGGAGGTCATCCGCAGTCATGTCGGCAGCCAGCTCGCCGAGGTGATCGGTGCCTGCATCGATCCCGATCCCGCGCGGCGGCCGTCCGCGCCCGAGGCCGCTCGGCTCTTCTACGAGGCGGCCCCGGCCGAGGCGGTCGAGGTGGTCGTCGGCGCCGACCAGGCCTCTGCGCTCACCCATCGGATCCGCGCCGAGGCCGCCGACGAGGCTGCCGCGGCCGCGCCCGAGGCCACCCCGGGCTGGTGGCGGGTCTCGAGGGCCCGTCGGTCGTGGTCGGGTCGGTCCGCGGGGGCAGCCGCGCTGTTCGCCGTGCTGGTCGGGGTGGTCGTCGTGGCGCTCGCAGCCGGGGTGGTGTCGGCCCTGTCCAGGGCAACGGCGAGTGAGACCGTCCGGCCAGCGGGCTCCGAGGGATCGTCGCGACCCTCGGTGGTCATCGGCAAGGGCGTCACCCCCGGGCCGGGCACCAGCGCGACACCCACCCCGTCGCCGGCATCGCCCACCGCGACAAGCGGTGTGGAGGCGCTGCTGCGCCAGGTCGACGCACCGCGGACGTCTCCCCAGGACCTCATCCAGGCGCTCAGCGACCGCCGCGCAGAGGCACTGGTGAGGCGCGACCCGGGGCGTCTGGCGGGGGTCGACGAGCGCTCCTCACCCGCGCACGCCGCCGATGTGGCCGTCATCGCGAGACTGCGCGCCGCGGAGGCACGCTGGGAGGGTCTGTCGCTCGAGGTCGCCCACGCCGCCGTGGTGTCGGCGGAGGGCGCCGGGTCCGTGGTGCGGGCGCGGGTGGACTGGACGGCATACACCCTCGTGAGCGCGGGCGAGCGGGTCGAGCGGCCGGCTGCGACGGGTGAGGTGCTCGACTTCACCCTCGTGCGCGGCTCCGAGGGGTGGCGGATCGCAGCGGTCAGCGCACCAGCCAGCTGACGGCGCTGCCGAGGTCGGCGTGCTCGAAGGCGAAGCCGGCCCGGGTCAGCACCTGCGGCTCGAGGCGCTGGCTGGCGATGATCGAGTCGGCGAACTCGCCGATGACGAGGCGCAGGGCGAAGCGCGGTGCGGGCACGAAGGCCGGCCGGTGCAGCGCCCGGCCGAGCTCGCGCGCGATGTCCTTCTGGCGCGCGGGCGTCGGGGCGACGAGGTTGACCGGGCCGACGATCTCGTCGTGGTCGATGAGGTGCGTGAGGGCGCCCACCTCGTCGACGATCGTGATCCAGGGCCACCACTCTCGGCCCGACCCCATGGGTCCGCCGAGCCCGAGGCGGCCGAGCAGGAGCAGAGGCGAGAACGCGCCGCCGTCGGGCGACATGACGAGCCCGGTGCGCGCCCACGCGACCGAGAGCCCGGCGTCGACGGCGGGCTGCGTGGCCTCCTCCCACCGGGTGACGACGCCGGCGAGGAAGTCCTGGCCCGGAGCGCTCTCCTCGGTGAGGACCTCGTCACCCCGGTCACCGTAGAAGCCGACGGCGGAGGCGTTGACGAGGCGGATCCGCCGACCCGACTCCTCGGCGACCCGCACGAGCGCCTGGGCCACCGTTCCGGTGGCGTCGGTGCGGCTGCGCTCGACCTCGCGCTTGTGCTCGGCGTTCCAGCGCTTGTCACCGATGCCGACGCCAGCGAGGTTGACGACGGCGTCGACACCCTCGAGAGCTCCCGCGTCGAGCTGGCCGCGCGCGGGGTCCCAGCGGATCTCATCGGGCCCCTGGGGGTCGCGTCGCACGATGCGCAGCACCGTGTCACCTCGATCGGTGAGGTGACGGCTAAGCGCGCCGCCGATCAGTCCGGAGGAGCCGGTGACGGCGACGCGCTTGCCCATGCGTCTCACCCTACGTGGGGTGCGGCGATCATGCCTCGAAGCGTCCCTCCTCGAGGCGGGCCTTCATCGTGCCGAGGAAGCGTGCGGCGTCGGCACCGTCGACGATGCGGTGGTCGTAGGACAGCGCGAGGTACATCATCGAGCGGATCGCGATCGTCTCGCCGCCGTCGGCGTCGGTGACGACGACGGGACGCTTGACGATCGCGCCGGTGCCGAGGATCGCCACCTGCGGCTGGTTGATGATCGGCGTGTCGAAGAGCGCACCGCGGCTGCCGGTGTTGGTGATGGTGAACGTGCCACCGGCGAGGTCGTCGGGAGCGATCTTGTTGTTGCGCGTGCGGTCGGCGAGGTCGGCGATGGCACGGGCGAGGCCGGCGATGTTGAGGTCGCCGGCGTTCTTGACGACCGGGACGAGCAGGCCCTTCTCGGTGTCGACGGCGATCGCGAGGTTCTCGGTGCCGTGGTAGACGATCTCGTCGCCCTCGACACTCGCGTTGACCATCGGGTGCGCCTTGAGCGCCTCGGTGGCGGCCAGGGCGAGGAAGGGCAGGAAGCTCAGCTTCGTGCCTTCGCGGGCCTCGAAGTCGCTCTTGACCTTCGCACGGAGGCGGGCGACCTTCGTCAGGTCGACCTCGACGACGGTGGTCAGCTGGGCCGAGACCTGCAGCGACTCGACCATGCGCGTGGCGATCACCTTGCGCAGTCGGGTCATCTTCTCGCGCGTGCCCCGCTTGGGGGAGACCGTGGCGGGAGCGGCGGCTGCGGGTGCCGGGGCAGAGGGTGCGCTCGCAGCCGCGACCGGGGCGGCCGGCTCGGGGGCGGGCGCCTTGGCCGCCTCAGCGGCGTCGAGGACGTCCTGCTTGCGGATGCGGCCACCGACGCCGGTGCCCGTGATCGATCCGAGGTCGACGCCGTGCTGCGTCGCGAGCTTGCGCACGAGCGGGGTGACGTAGGCCGCTGCGTCGTCACGCTGCTCGGGCGCAGCTGCGGACTGGGCGGACTGGGCGGACTGGGCGGGCTCGGCGGCCTCGGGCGACTGCTGGGCCGGGGGCCGCGGGGCGTCGGCGGGGGCACCGGCAGGCTCGGGGGCCTTCTGTGCCTCGGCCGTGGGCTCTTCGGCCTGGGGCTCCTCGGCCTGGGGCTCCTCTGCCCGGGGCTCCTCGGCCCTCGGCTGCTCCGCGGGGGCGGCCTGCTCGGCCTGGGCCGGCGCCGCGGGGGCGCTGTCGGCACTTCCGCCGATGACGGCGAGGTCGGCACCCACGGGCACCGTGTCGTCCTCCTGGACGAGGATCTTGGTCAGCGTGCCGGCGACGGGGGAGGGGATCTCGGTGTCGACCTTGTCGGTCGAGACCTCGAGGAGCGGCTCGTCGACGGCGACCTCGTCGCCCTCGGCCTTGAGCCAGCGGGTCACGGTGCCCTCGGTGACCGACTCGCCCAGCGCGGGCATCGTCACCGTCTGGCCGCCTCCGCCGGCGCTGCCCGAGGAGGCAGCCTGCGGTGCCGCGGCCTGCTCGGCCTCCGGCTCGCTCGTGGCCGGCTGGGGCTCCTGCTCGGTGCTCGGGGCCTCGGGTGCCGGTGCTGCGGCCTGCTCCTCCGCCGGCTCCTCCGCCGGCTCCGGCGCGGACTGCTGCGGGGCGGGAGCGTCACCGTCGCCGATGACGGCGAGGTCGGCGCCGACCGGCACGGTGTCGTCCTCCTGGGCAAGGATCTCCTGCAGCGTCCCGGCGACGGGAGAGGGGATCTCGGTGTCGACCTTGTCGGTCGAGACCTCGAGCAGTGGCTCGTCGACCTCGACCTTGTCACCGACGTTCTTCAGCCAGCGGGTGACGGTCCCCTCGGTGACTGACTCACCCAGGGCCGGCATGGTCACGCGTTCTGACATGACGTGTTCTCTCCTCTTCCGAGTTACTGGCTCAAGCGTGTGCGTGAAGGGGCTTACCCGCCAAGGCCAAGTGTGCCTCGCCGAGCGCCTCGTTCTGTGTGGGGTGCGCGTGGACGAGACCGGCGACGTCCTCCGGGTGCGCCTCCCAGTTGACGATGAGCTGTGCCTCGCCGATCTGCTCGCCCATCCTCGCGCCGATCATGTGCACGCCGACGATGGGTCCACCCTTTGCGCGGACGAGCTTGACGAAGCCCTGCGTGCCGAGGATCTGAGACTTGCCGTTGCCGCCGAGGTTGTATTCGTAGGTCTCGACCTCGCCGTGCCGCTCGCGGGCCTGCGCCTCGGTGAGGCCGACGCTGGCGATCTCGGGGTCGCAGTAGGTGACGCGCGGAATGCCCGACTCGACGATGGGGGCCGGCGACAGGCCGGCGATCTGCTCCGCGACGAAGATGCCCTGGGCGAAGCCGCGGTGGGCGAGCTGCAGACCCGGCACGATGTCGCCGACGGCGTAGACGCCGTCGACGTTGGTGCGCAGTCGCTCGTCGGTGGGCACGAAGCCGCGGTCGACGGTGACACCCGCCTCCTCGTAGCCGAGGCCCTCGGTGACGGGCCCGCGGCCCACCGCGACGAGCAGCAGGTCGGCCTCGATGGTCTCGCCCGACTCGAGGGAGACCGTGACGGCGTCGTCGCTCTGGCTCGCGCCGGCAAAGCGCACCCCGGTCTTGAATCCGATCTTGCGCTTGCGGAAGGCACGCTCGAGCTGCTTGCTCAGTGCCTCGTCCTCGGCCGCGACGAGCCGCGGCAGTGCCTCGACGATGGTGACCTCCGAGCCGAAGCTGCGGAAGACGGAGGCGAACTCGACACCGATGACGCCGCCACCGAGCACGACGACGCGGTCCGGGACGTGGTCGAGCGAGAGGGCCTGCTCGCTGGTCATGATGCGGCCGCCGATCTCGAGGCCCGGCAGCGACTTCGCGTAGCTGCCGGTGGCGAGGACGACGTTCTTGCCGGTGAGGCGGCGGTCGCCGACGACGACGGTGTGCGGGCCGTCGAGGCGACCGGCGCCCTCGACGTACTCGATGGCCGCGGCCTTGACGAGGCCCTGCAGGCCCTTGTGGAGCCGCCCGACGACGCCGTCCTTGTATGCGTTGACGCCGGGCATGTCGACCGCCTCGAGCGTCGTGCGGACACCGAACCGCTCACCCTCGCGGGCGACGTCGGCGATCTCGGCGGCGTGGAGCAGGGCCTTCGTCGGGATGCACCCGACGTGCAGGCACGTGCCGCCGAGCTTGCCCTTCTCGACGAGGGCCACCGAGAGGCCCAGCTCTGCCGATCGCAGGGCGCAGGCGTAGCCGCCCGACCCTCCACCGAGGATGACGACGTCGTAGTCGTCTGCGGCGTCAGCCGACATGAGTTGATGCTCCTTGTGGGGCTCGTGGCGCTGGTGCTGGGCATTCGGGGTGGACTGCAAGAGCATCTTGTCATTGATCGAGGGGCACGTCACAAGCAGGGCACGCCGACCCGAGCACGAGGCGTCATGACGGGTGGAGCACGTACAGTGCCGCCATGGGCTGGTTCTCTCGCCGCAGCTCCCGGAAGACCGTGAAGTTCCCGGGGCGATCCGACGGGCCCGCGATGGAGATCGACCGCAAGGAGGTCGAGACCCACCTGCAGACGTTCGTCGCGACCAAGCGCGGCGTCGAGGCCTACGTCGAGCCGGCGACGAGCGTCACCAACACGACGATCGTGCTCATCGCGTGGGACGGCGAGTGGACCCGCCGGGCGGTGCCGTCTCCCAAGGAGGCCTTCGAGGTGAGCCGCAAGCTCGGCATCCCCGTCTACGACGTCAACCAGACCGGCTACCCCAACCGCATGCGTGAGTGGAGCAAGCGCAAGCGTCAGGGAGATGCCTGACTGCCAAAAGCACTGGCACGTATGCCGGGTCGCTGACACAGTGAAACCCGTTCCGTCCACGCCGGATTCGGCACCAACGAGAAGGAGGTACTCGATGTCCACGAAGGATGGGGACACATCGGCGCAGGAGAAGGGCGCCAGGGATGGAGCCAAGGCCGGCCCGAGTGAGGACATGAAGGCGAAGTTCCGCGCCGCACTCGACAAGAAGCACGCGCACGGCGGCAAGGACGTCTCCGACGACGGTGAGCGCTCGAAGGTCCACGGCGCCCACGGGCCGGCCAAGGCGCAGCAGATGTTCCGCCGCAAGTCCGGCGGCTGACCAGCACGGCTCCCGGGCCGGCCGGGTCGCCACGACCCGTCGCCGCCGGCATGTCGAAGGGCCAGAACGCGTCGCGCGTTCTGGCCCTTCGACGTTGCCCACCCCTCGAGGAGTCGCCCCTCGACGGTGGGGGACGGTCAGAGGTAGGACTCGGCGAGGCCGACGAGGGTGCGCACGCCGAAGCCGGTGCCACCCTTGGGCCAGTAGCCTGTCGGGCCCTTGTCGTTGAAGGCCGGGCCCGCGATGTCGAGGTGGCTCCACGGGATGCCCTCGCCGACGAACTCGCTGAGGAAGATGCCCGCCGTCAGCATGCCGCCCTCGGACCCACCCTTGTGTGCGAGGTCGGCGTTGATCGACTCGAGGACCGGGCGCAGCTCCTTCGGCAGCGGCATCGGCCACATCGCCTCACCCACCGCCTCGGCGGCGTCGAGCACGCGCGTGCGGAAGGCGTCGTCGTTGCCCATGACCGCTGCCGTGTTGGCGAGTGCGATGACCTGCGCGCCGGTGAGCGTCGCCACGTCGACGATCGCGTCGGGCTTCGTCTCGGAGGCGAGGGCGATGCAGTCACCGAGCACCATGCGGCCCTCGGCGTCGGTGTTGAGCACCTCGACCGTCTTGCCGCCGCGCATCGTCACGACGTCGCTCGGCCGCTGGGCGGTCGAGCTCGGCATGTTCTCCGCCAGGCCGAGGTAGCCGGTGACGGCGATCGGTAGCCCGAGCTCGGCGATGGCGAGCACCGCGCCCGCGACGGCCGCCGCTCCGGCCATGTCGCACTTCATCGTCAGCATGCCCGCGGCAGGCTTGATGCACAGGCCGCCTGAGTCGAAGGTGATGCCCTTGCCGACGAAGGCGAGGGTCGCCTTGGGACGGGCGGGGGAGTAGGTGAGCACCGCGATGCGAGGCTCGTTGGCCGAGCCCTGGCCCACGCCGACCGTGCCGCCGAAGCCACCCGCGCGCAGGGCCTTCATGTCGTAGGACTTGAGCTTGACCTTGCTGCCCTTGATCTTCGCCGCGACCGAGTCGACGAAGGTCTCGGGGTAGAGCAGGTTCGGCGGCAGGTTGACGAGGTCGCGGGTGTAGGCGACCGCCTCGCCCAGTGCGGCGGCCCGCTTGACGGCCTTGCGCGAGGCGGCGTCTCCGGGGCCGATGATCGAGACGGACTCGACGGCGTCGGTGCTCGTCGTGCCGGCCTTCGACACGGCATACGCCCCGAGGCTGACGCCCTCGGCGACTGCGGCGACGAGCTCGGCGGACGTGCCCGGCACGATGACGGCGGCCTTCTTCTTCTTGGCGAGACCGCGGACCGCGGCCCCGATCCCCTTGCGGACGTCCTCGAGGGCGGTCGCGTCGGGCGTGCCGGTGCCGAGCGCGCCGACGCCGGCGAGCACGACGACGCGCGCCTTGACGTCGGGCACCGACGCCAGCGCCGTGACCTCGCCCACCTTGCCGGCGAGCTCGAGGTCGCCGATGACGGAGCCGAGGTGCGTCACCGTGCGGCGGGCGAGTCCGTGCCCCGGGGCGAGGGCCGCGCCCTTGTCGCCGGATACGATGGCGACGACGAGGGCGTCGACCGCGGCATCTCCCGCCGAGCGGGAGGAGAGAGTCAGGGTGGTCACGGAAGTGCTCCTTGTGGGACGTGGCGTCGCGGGGGTGTCGGTGCTCGCGCGGGTGCGACCGTCGGGCTGGTGCCCGGCCGGCAGGCGGGGCGCGGCAGCACGACAGGCGTGCGCGCTCGATCGTAACCGGGCCGTCGCGTGCCCGCCGGAACGGTAGGTTGGCGAGCATGACGACAGCGCAGTCGGGGACGACCTCCCCGCTCCTCTCACCCCTGCACGCCCGCCACGTCGCCCTCGGGGCGAAGATGGCCGACTTCGGCGGCTGGGACATGCCGATCGAGTACCCCGGCGGTGGTGTCGTCGCCGAGCACACCGCGGTCCGCGAGCGCGTCGGCATCTTCGACGTCAGCCATCTCGGCAAGGCCTCCGTGGCCGGGCCGGGCGCGGCCGACTTCGTCAACGCCTGCCTCACCAACGACCTGCGGCGCATCCAGCCGGGCTCGGCGCAGTACACCCTGTGCTGTGACGAGTCGGGCGGCGTCGTCGACGACCTCATCGCCTACCTCAAGTCCGACGACGAGGTCTTCCTCATCCCCAACGCGGCCAACACGGCCGAGGTGGTCCGGCGCCTCGCGGCGGCCGCGCCGGACGGGATCACCGTCACCAACCTGCACCGTGACTACGGCGTCATCGCCGTGCAGGGCACGAAGAGCGACGAGGTGCTGGGCAGCCTCGGTCTGCCCACGGGCCACGACTACATGTCCTTCGTCGAGGCCGACTGGCAGGGCCGTCCGGTCATCGTCTGCCGCACCGGCTACACCGGCGAGCGCGGCTACGAGCTCGTGCCCCGCTGGGACGACGCCCCCGCGCTGTGGGACGCCCTCGTCGCCGCCCTCGAGCCCTGGGGCGGTATGCCGTGTGGCCTCGGCGCGCGTGACACGCTGCGCACCGAGATGGGCTACCCCCTGCACGGCCAGGACCTCTCGCTCGACATCTCGCCCGTCCAGGCCCGCGCCGGCTGGGCCGTCGGCTGGAAGAAGGACGCCTTCTGGGGCAAGGCCGCACTGGAGGCCGAGCGCGCGAACCCGACCCGGCTCATCCGCGGCCTGCTCGTCACCGGTCGTGGCATCCCGCGGGCCCACTGCGTGGTCAGCCGCGACGGCGAGACCGTCGGCGAGGTCACCTCGGGCACGTTCTCGCCGACCCTCAAGCAGGGAATCGCCTTGGCACTGCTGGCTCCCGACGTCGCCGACGGCGAGACGGTCTCCGTGGACGTCCGCGGTCGTGGCGTCGAGGCCACCGTCGTCAAGCCGCCCTTCGTGCAGGTGCAGGTCCGCGAGTCCTGAGGGTGACCACGACGGCGCGTCACCGAGATCGGGGGCGCGCCGGACGGCATACCGCGGGCTCGAGGGGGCAGGATCGGAGGCGGACGACCTCCGTCCTGACCCCACCCTGAGGAGCTGACCATGACCGAGACCCCCGCGGACCAGCCCGCCACGACGGGCGCACCGGGCGCCACCTTCACCGACGACGAGCACGGCACGCTGCGCTCGGCCGCCCTGCTGGCCGGCGCGCTGGTGTCGCGGGCCGAGAAGGGCATGTTCGACAGCCTCAAGGAGTCGTTCGCGGCCTCGAAGGCGATCGCCGGCTCACCTCCCCAGATCGCGGCTCTCGTCGGCAAGGGCGGCTTTCCCGAGCTGCCCAAGGGCACGCCGGAGCAGGTCGAGGCACGCACGCTCGAGCTGCTCGGCCAGGCCGTCGCGATCCTGCGCGCCAAGGCTCCCGACCTCGTCGACGGCTATCGGGCCATGGTGCTCGCGAGCTGCCGTGACGCCGCGGCGGCGGCCGACGACACGTCGGGCAACGAGCAGGCCGCCATCGCCAAGGTCGAGGCGGCCCTGACCTGACCCGGCCGGGCGAGAGCCCGGTGGGGACGGTCGTCAGCGCAGCGAGAAGCGGCGGCGGCCGTAGCGGTCGAGGATGCCGGCGAGCCGTTCGCCGTCGAGCGCGTGGACGGTCAGCCCGTCGCGACCGGTCATCGTCTCGGCCTGGAGCATCGCGTTGAGGATCGCCTCGGCGGTCGCCTCGATGACGGCCCCGAAGAGCGTGTCGAAGTACTCGAGCGCGAGCATCTCGACCTGCAACCCGACCGCGGTGCGGGCGCCGGGGCCCTGGTCGGGCATGCCGTGGGCGGCGGTCGAGAAGGCGATCATGAGGTCACCGGAGTAGTTGTCGCCGCGAGCGCCGAACTTCGCGATGCCGAGCCCCGCCCGCTGGGCGAGCCGGTTGAGCTGGTGCGGCAGCAGGGGGGCGTCGGTGGCGACGACGGCGAGCACCGAGCCAGTGCCCGGCGGCGGGACGCGGGTGATCTCCGACATCCTCGGGAAGGGGACGTCCTTCTTGGTGAGGACGTGCCCGATCGGCACACCGTTGACCTCGAAGTGCTTGCGGTCGCCGTGGTTGGCCTGCACGAGCACGCCGATGGTGAAGCGTCGCTCGCCGAGCTCGACGACGCGGGAGGCGGTGCCGGTGCCGCCCTTGAAGCCGTAGCACTGGGTGCCGGTGCCGCCGCCGACATTGCCCTCGGCGATCGGCCCACCGCGGGCGTCGTCGTGGGCGGCGTGGACGTGCTCAGCGGTGACGTGCTGACCGCTGATGTCGTTGAGGATGCCGTCCCACGTCTCGCCGACGACGGGCAGCATGATCGGCATCCGACCGGGCACGCGGGTCTCCCGCCGGATGAGGGTGTCGCGCACGACGCCGACGCTGTCGGTGTTGGTCAGGGCGATGGGGCTCGAGAGCATGCCCGACTCGTGGAGCCACTCGAGGCCGGTGAGCTCCCCGAAGCCGTTGAGCCGGTGGTAGCCCGCGAAGACCGGCTCCGTCGAGGGTCGACCCCCGTGGGGGCGCACGACGGTCACCCCGGTGCGGACGGGGCCCTGTCCGACGGTGAGGTCGCCCTCGCCGTGGACGATGGTGCTGTAGCCGACCCGGACGCCCGCGACGTCGGTGATGGCGTTGTGGGGACCGGCCTGACCGGTGCCGATCTCGATGCCGACGTCGCTCGCTCGCACGGGGGTCTCTCCTCATCCACCCGCGGGCGGCGGTCGGCCTGCGGCTACGATCTGGCATGTCCTCGGGCAGTCGCCGACCGAGATGTCTGGCGACCCCACGCCGTCCAGAAGGGTAGCCGCTTTGACTCACGCACGCGATCCGCTCCGTGCCCGCGCGGCGCTCGCCACCGGGAAGGCCGCCGGGCGGCTGTCCCAGGCGCTCGGCCGCGGCTCCGGCTCGATGATCGGGGGCCGCCTCGCCCTGCGCGTCGACCCGGAGGTGCTGCGTGCGGTGGCGGGCGACCGACGCACCGTCGTCGTCACCGGCACCAACGGCAAGAGCACGGTCACGGCCCTCGTCGCTGCTGCCCTCTCGCCGGGTGGTGCCGTCGTGTCCAACTCCACCGGCGCCAACATGACCGACGGCATCGTCACCGCCATGGCGGCCGACCGCGAGAGCGGTCTGGCCGCGATCGAGTGCGACGAGGTCTATCTCGGGCCGGTCGCGCGCGGCACGCGCCCCAAGGCCGTCGTCGTGCTCAACTCCTCTCGCGAGTACACCCGCGGCGTCTCGCTCAAGAGCACGCTGGAGCACTGGCGGCACACGGCCGCGACCCTGCCCGACGACTGCGTGGCGATCGTCAACGTCGATGACCCCCTCGTCAGCTGGGCCTTCGAGACGGCGCCTCGCCGCATCGGCGTCAGCGGCGGGCTCTACTGGCGTGACGACGCGCTCGTCTGCCCGGCGTGCGGCACGGTGCAGGACTTCACCGACACCTCGTGGAGCTGCCCCGGCTGCCACCGCTCGCGGCCCGAGCCCGACTGGACCGTCGTGCAGGACGGTGACGGGTGGGCCGTCGAGCACGCCGGCGGGCGCACCCGTCTGCACGTCACGGTGCCGGGTCGCACCGGGCCGGTCGGTGGCGCGTTCGCGCTCGCTGCCGCCGACGCGCTGGGGGTCGACGTCGACGCGGCCGCCGAGCGCATCAGCGCCGTCGCGGACGTCGACGGGCGGTATGCGCCCTACCGCGTGGGCGAGCACCAGGCGCGCCTGCTCATGCTCAAGAACCCTGCCGGATGGGCCGAGGCCATCGACGTCGCCGTGTCGACCGGCCGTCCGCTCGTCGTGGCGCTCGACCCCTTCGGGCCGAAGGACACCGCGACGATGTGGGAGGCGCCCTTCCACCGCCTGGCCGGGCGCGAGGTCTACGTCACCGGAGGGCGACGGGCCGACGGCCTCGCCATCCTCGACGCCGCGGGGGTGACGGTCCGCGAGGCGCCCGACCTCGAGTCGGCCGTGACGGGCCACGCCCCCGGCGAGGTGGTCGTCGCCTGCAACTACCCGGCCTTCCGCCGCATCTCGAAGCAGTTCCGAGGGAGCACCCATTGAGCCCGCAGCCGTCCCTCACCGTCGCGACGCTCTTCCCGCTCGCAACCGTCGCGGCCGCCGACGAGGCGAATGCCGCTGCGCTGGCGCGCCGCGGCGCGGCCCGTGGCGTCTCGGTCGAGCTCGTGACCGTCGACCGCCCCGGGGCCTTCGTCGACGCCCACGTCTACCTCCTCGGCGGCACCGGCCGCGGAGGGGTGCAGGCGCTGGTCGACAGCGTTGCCGACACCGACCTCGTCGTCCGGGTGCGTGACGGCCAGGCCGTCCTGCTCGCCGTCGACGCCGGCCTCGACGCCGTGAGCCACGCGTGGGTCGACGCCGGCGGAGCGGCGCAGGAGGGTCTGGGCCTCGCTCCGGTCACCGTGCACCCCGATCACGAGGCCACCGGCACGGTCGTCACCCGTCCGGACGCGAGCCTCGACCTGCCAGCCCTCATCGGGTGGGAGGCCAACGACCTGCGCACCGAGCTCCACCCCGGCGCCCGCCCGCTCTTCACGCTCGAGGCGGGCCGGGGCAACCGCGGCGAAGGCGCAGGCGAGGGGGTCCTCGCCGGCAACGTGCTCGGAACGCGCCTGCACGGCCCGTTGCTCGCACTCAACCCGGAGCTCGCCGACCTCGTCCTCGCCCGCGCCCTGGCCCGCGAGGAGCCGTGGCCGAGGCTCGAGTCACCCGCGGTCGAGCGGGCCCGCCGCGAGCGCATCGCGGAGGTGCGGCGCGACGTTCCCGCGGCCGGCTGGCGCGACCGCCTCCCCTCGAGAGTGGCCCGGCTCCTCCCGAGCTGACCCTCGACCAACGGTCGTCCGTCGCCTGAGCGGCGGCCCCGCGCCGCCGCTCGTGTCAGGTTGCTGCGTGCAGGGCCGACGCGACGACGAGGCCGGTCGCCATGGCGATCTCGATGGCCGCTCCGATGACGTCGCCGGTCACGCCTCCGAGGCGGCGCACGGCGTGATGACGCGTCGCCAGCGCTCCGGCCGCGGCCGCCAGCGCGACCGCCGCGCTGGCGAGTGCCGTCGTCCCCCACGGGCGCCCGGCCGCCACCGGTGGGAGCGCGGCTATGGCTCCCGCCGCGACGCAGACGACCAGGACGAGGGCCGCAAGTGCTCGCCGCGACACGGTGCCGGCCACCCCTTGGCCGAGCCCCTCCTCCCGAGCAGGCGGTATGCCGTGTCGCGCGCAGATCGCGGGAGCCAGCCGGCTCGCGACGAGGGCGGTCACGGCGAGGACCGCTCCGACCGCGTCGGTGAGCAGGGCCGCGAGGCAGGCAGCGTCGAGGCCGAGGACGAGGACGAGTGCCGTGGCCCCGGCCGGGCCGGTGTCGCCCCGACGCATCACCTCCAGCGATCGCTCGCGGTCGTGGCCCGAGGTCAGGCCGTCGGCGAGGTCGGCCAGGCCGTCGAGGTGCAGGGCCCGCGACAGCAGCGCGGGCACGACGAGCCCGAGGACTGCGGCGACGGCATACGGCAGCAGGCCCCGAGCCGTCAGCAGTGCGAGGGCGACCCACGACAGCACGACGGGGACCGTCGTCAGGGGCGCGAGCAGCATCGCGCCCCCCAGACTGCGACGGTCGACGGTGCGCGGCGCCCCTACCGGCACCGCGGTGAAGGTGCCGACGGCGAGGCGCCAGGCGTCACGCATCGGGGACGGCCGGCGGCAGCGCCTCGGGCACGACCGCGGCGTCGCTGAGGTCGAGGACCCGCCCGACGACGACGAGGTGCACGCGGGCGGCAGCGGCCGCGACGGCGGCATTGAGCCGGCCGAGCTCGTCGTGGAAGAAGCGGCCCGACGCGGTCGTCGCCACGAGTGACCATCCGACCTCGTTGGTGACGACGACAACGGGGACGCGGGTGGCGCAGAGCGTCTCGACGAGCGCCTGCCGCTGCCGCCCGACGAGCTCGGCGGCGGCGTCGAGGTCGTCCCACCCGCTCTCGTCGACCAGCGCCGTGATCCAGGTGCCGAGGCAGTCGACGAGCACCGGGCCTTGCGCCGACCGGATGACGCCCACGACGTCGCTCGTCTCGACCGTCGTCCACGACATCGGGCGCCGCACGCGGTGGCCCTCGACGCGACGGGTCCACTCGGCATCGGCGAGGTCGGCACGACGGCCCGTCGCCAGGTAGGTCACGGCGGGCTCGTGCGCGAGCAGCTGCTCGGCGTGGCGGCTCTTGCCGCTGCGCACCGGACCGGTCACGAGGGTGGTGCTCGACGCCCTTGCCGTGGCCCTCGCCGTTGCCCGCGTGGCGGGGCTCACCGGCGCACCTGCTCGCTCGGGGGTTCGAAGGCCACCGGGGCGTCGAAGGCGGCACGCCTCGCGGCTCGCCGGAAGACGCGGAGCAGGGCCGGCCCGGCCACGACGACGAGGACGGCGTTGAGCACGCCGCGGGGGAGATCCCACCCGAGGGAGGTCGCGAGGTAGAAGAGCGCGTAGTGGGCGAGGTTCTCCGAGACCGGGGCGCCGGGGACGAAGCCCATGCCGGTGGGTGCGTTGGCGCCGAGGAAGGGCCAGAACCACAGGTTCATGAAGAGCCCGAAGACGAGGCCGGTGACGAGGGCGTAGGCCGCGACGACCCACCGCTCGGCCCGGCTGCCGGCAGCGACGGGGAGCAGCCCGGCGCCGAGCCCGATACCGCCGGCGCAGACCATCTGGAAGGGCAGCCACGGCCCGACCCCTCCGGTGAGGAGGGCGCCGGTCGTCACGGCGAGCGCACCGGACACGAAGCCGACCCCCGGACCGAGCACGCGCCCCGCGACGATGACGACGAAGAACATCGGCTCGAGCCCGGCCGTGCCGGCGCTGAGCAGCCGCATCGCGCCGCCGGCCGCGGCAGCGACACCGAGCACGGCCACGGTCTTGGCGTCGAGGCGACCCGCCGAGACCTCGGCGAGGCAGACGACGGCGAGCAGGGCGATGAGCACGGCGAAGAACCACGGAGCGTCGTTGCCGTGCGCGATGGCCACCTCGGCCGGGACGACGAAGGGCCAGATGAAGGCGAAGAGCCCGACGACGCCGACGACGGCGACGGCCACGACGGCCGGCCACCGCAGCGGGATGACTCGTCGCGAGCCGGTTGGTGTGGCGCCGAGTGCCGTCGCGACGGGCGTCTCCGGCGGCCGGGAGCTCATGCCGAGCGCCCGATCGCGTTGGCGACCTCGGCGACCGTGAGCCAGGTCTGCGGCAGCATCACCTTGGTGACCTGGGGGGCGAAGGCGGGCGAGGCCGACAGCACCTCGCGGGCCTTGCCGTCGGTGACGATCTCGCCGTCGGCGAGGATGACGACCCGGTCGGCCACCTCGGCGGCGAGCTCGACGTCGTGGGTGGCGAGCAGGATGGTCGTGCCCTCGGCGGCCAGGCCCGAGAGGACCTCGCCGAGCCGGTGCTTGGCGCCGTAGTCGAGCCCCCGGGTGGGCTCGTCGAGGAGCAGCACCTCGGGCGAGCCGGCGAGGATGACGGCGAGCGCGAGCTCGAGGCGCTGGCCCTCGGAGAGGTCGCGGGGGTGCTGGGCCCCGTCGATGCCTCCCGAGATGCGGTGCAGCAGAGCGGCCGTCGTGCCAGGAGCCGCGCCGAAGTCGGCATCGGCCGCCACGCACTCCGCCGCGACGGAGTCGGCGTAGAGGAGCAGCTCGGGCTGCTGGGGCACGAGCCCGACCGCACGCACCCGCTCGCGCGGGGGCACGGCGTGCGGGTCGACCGACGACGCCCCGAGCCGCACCCGCCCCTTGGCGACCGGGTGCTGCGCGGCGATGGCGCCGAGCAGGGTCGACTTGCCGGCGCCGTTGCGGCCCATGAGGGTCGTCACCGAGCCGGCCTCGAGCCCGAGGTCGAGCTCGTCGATGACGATCCGGCCGGCCCGCACGACACGCAGGTCACTGACGCTCAGGGCCGTGGCCGGACCGACTGCTCGCAGCTCGGGGACCGACCGCGAGCTCGCCTCGACGAGCCGCTCACGCAGCGCCGAGGCCCGGCGGCGGGCATCCCGGATCGACAGCGGCGTCGGAGCCCACCCGGCGAGGCGCGACAGCCCGACGACGGGCGGGTAGATCTGCGAGTCGAGCATCGCCTCGGCGGGGTCGAGCAGGTCGGAGGTGTGGCCGCCGTCGACGAGGACGACCCGGTCGGCATGGTGCACGACGCGCTCGAGACGGTGCTCCGCGAGCACGACGGTCACGCCGAGGTCGTGGACGATCCGGTGGAGCGAGGCGAGCACCTCCTCGGCCGCGACCGGGTCGAGCGCCGACGTCGGCTCGTCGAGCACCAGCACCCGCGGGCCGGCGGCGAAGAGGGCGGCGATCGCCGCGCGCTGCTGCTGGCCGCCTGAGAGGGCCCCGAGGGGCCGACCGCGCAGGGGAGTCAGCCCGAAGAGGTCGAGCGTCTCCTCGACCCGTCGGCGGATCGAGGTCGGGTCGAGGCCCATCGTCTCCATGCCGTAGGCCACCTCGTCCTCGACGACGTCGGTGACGAAGGTGGTGCTCGGGTTCTGCTCCACGAGGCCGACGACGGTCGCGAGGTCGCGGGGGCGGTGCCGCGCCGTGTCGAGCCCGTCGACGGTGACCCGCCCGCTCAGGGTGCCCCCGCTGAAGTGCGGCACGAGGCCGTTGATGGTGCGCAGCAGGGTCGACTTGCCGCTGCCGGTGGGGCCGACGACGAGCACGAGCTCGCCCTCGGGGATCTCGAGCGTCACGTCGTGGAGGCTGGGAGCGGGCGCGCCGGCGTACGTCACCGACACGTGGTCGAAAGTGATCATCGGTCCTCCTCGCGAGGTCGGGGGGTGAGCCACGCGGGCACGGCGGCGAGGAGCACGGCAGCCACGACGGGGAGGGGGAGCGCGGGCAGGCCCGGTGCGGGCGTGACGATGATGCCGTCCCAGCCCCGGACGGAGCCGGCGACGAGGACGACCGCGGGCACGGCACCAGCGAGCGCGGTCACCGTCTCCGGCCACTGCCACCGGTCCCGGCGGTGCCCGGAGCGCCGCTCGCGCGACGCGCCGACGACGAGGCTGGCGGCCGCGAGCGCGGCCCCGACCGCGAGCAGCGGCAGGCCGAGAGCGCCCCCGGCCGAGGCGTCGAGCAGTCCGTAGAGACCGCCGAGCACGCCGAGCAGGCCGACGAGCGCGAGCCCCGAGGCGAGTCGCCGGTCGCGCGTGCTGGCGTGGACGGTCCGGCCGTAGCCGCGGGACTCCATCGACGCCGCGAGGCCGAGGGAACGCTCGAAGGCGGTCTCGAGCACGGGCACGGCGAGCCGCGCCGTCTCGCGCGCACCGGTGCCCTCGTGGCCGCGCAGGGTGCGCGCGGCGCGCACCGCCCGGGCGTCGGTCACGAGCTGGGGCGCGAAGGTGAGGCCGACGACGACGGCGGTGCCGACGTCGTAGAGCGTCGCCGGCAGGTAGCGCAGCAGCCGGCGTGGGCTCGCGAGGGCGTTGGCGGCCCCCAGGCAGGCGAGGACCGCGGCGAGGCGCAGGCTGTCGTAGACGGCATACAGCAGCGACTCGAGCGTGACCGGGCCACCCAGTCGGATGCCAGAAGCCCACTCCGGCAAGGGAACTCGCGGAAGCGTGAAGAGGACGGTCTCGCCGTGCACGCCGTTGCCGAGCAGCATCGTCATGACGACGCGGAAGGCGATGATGATCGCTCCGATGGCGAGGAAGCCCCACAGCGGGTTGGTCGTCGCCGGATCGCGTCGCTCCGTCACGACGACGATGCAGACCCCGATGACGAGCAGGAGCACGACGGGGTTCGTCGTGCGCGAGGCAGCCGTCGCGAGGCCCAGCCCCCACAGCCACCAGGCTGCGGGGTGCAGGAGCCTCGGACGGAGCGGCATCGCGGTCGCCCGGTCAGGACCGGGTGCCCGCCCCCCGGCGGGAGCGTGCGACGAGGTAGCCGATGAGGGCGAGGACCGCGAGGACGGCTACGACGTATGCCGCCACGGTTCCCGCACTCGTCGACGTGTCCTGGGCGGCGGGCTGGGCCGAGATCGGCGTCGCGACGGCGGCAGGGGTCTTGGTCGCCTCAGCCGGGGCGGCGATGGTCACGGGGGTGTCGGCGGCCTTGGCCTCCGCACTGACCTCCTTGACCTCGTCGGCACAGCCCTTGGCCGGGTAGCCGGCGACCGCGCAGAAGAGACCCTTCTCGGTGCGCAGCTTGCCCGCCTTGGCGAGCACGTCGGTGCTCGTCGCGTCGGTCGGCACGGAGGCGCAGAGCGCGACCGGCTGCGGCGGGGTCGCCCCGTCGCCGGAGTCGGCCGGACGGCCGTAGTCGACGACGAGCCCGACCCGCTTCTGTCCGGCAGCAGCGGGGGTGGCCCCGCACAGCTGGTCGAAGGTCAGCACGGCGCGGGGGAGGCGGGTCGACTGCTCGTCGCCCACGGCGAAGCGCCAGCCCTCGACGCTGCCGTCGACGGGCACGGTCTGGTCCGGGCCCTTCTGGGCGAAGACCCAGGCGCCGCCGGACAGCTGGTAGAAGCCCCAGTACCGGTAGGCCGCAGCCTGCGCCGGGGCGATGGTCAGGACGGCGAAGGCGCCGGCGAGCAGCAGGGACAGCACGACCCGCAGGGGCGTGCGACCAGGACGAACAAGGGACACGGTTTCCTCCTCGCGGTCGGACACCGTGCGGGCAGGCGGGGCCGGGGCCCCGTGCCTTCGGGCGACTCCGGTCCGCATTCCACGACAGACTGACAAAGGAGCCGAGTGGACGCGGGTTTTCCGACTTTGCCCCGAGCCGGCCCCCTGGTGGGGAACGGCCGTCGGCATCACGGTTGCGGGTCAGCGCCGGAGTCACACCGGCTTGCCCCATCGTCCTTCGGTACGTGCGAACCGTGGCACGTGGCCCCCACGCTCGTCAAACCGCACGTCGGGCGGCGGTCCGGACCGCTGTCGTGGCGGCTGGCTAGGGTGAGGCCATGAGCGCTGACTGGTCCTGGCTGTTCCTCGACGCCCACGGCAACACGATGGAGGGCGAGGGTCTGCCGACGGCCGGCTTCCCGACCCAGAGCGACGCCGAGAACTTCCTCGGGGAGTCGTGGCAGGAGCTGCTCGCCGCCGGGGTCGAGGCCGTGACGCTGCGCCAGAACGAGGCCGTCGTCTACGGCCCGATGAGCCTGCGGGCCGCGGAGTGAGCGAACGCCTGTCCGACGCGCTGGGGCGCGACCTCCTCGGACGGGTGCTGACGGCGCAGCGCTCGTGGCGCTCACCCGGCGTCAGCGCCGGTGTCGTCCGTGACGGCGAGCTCGTGTGGTCGGCGCACGTCGGGTCGGCGCGGCTGGGTGAGCCCGGCGCGCCTGTCTCGCCGGGGTCGGCTGCGCCGGCTGACGACGACACGCAGTTCATGATCGGCTCCGTCACCAAGACCTTCACGGCGCTCGCCGTCATGTCGCTGCGTGACGAGGGCCGGCTCACCCTCGACGACGTGCTGGGCGACTACCTGCCCGGCACGCGGCACGGCAGAGTGCCGCTGCGGCAGATGCTCGCCCACGCCTCCGGCCTCCAGCGCGAGCCGATCGGCAACATCTGGGAGAGCCTGCAGGCCCCCGATCGCGAGGCCTTCGTGGCCGGCGTCGAGCAGGCCGAGCAGGTGCTGCCCGCGCACCACGCCTTCCACTACTCCAACCTCGCCTACGGCCTGCTCGGCCAGGTCATCGAACGGGTCACCGGCCAGGACTGGGAGCACGTCGTCCGAGACCGGGTCACGGGGCCGCTGGGCATGACGCGCACCGGCCTCCTGCCGGCGCACGACCGCGCGGTCGGCTACCAGATCGACCCCTACGCCGGCACCGCCCGCGAGGAGCCCCTCTTCGAGCTGGGCGCGACCGCTCCGCTCGGTGGGCTGTGGTCGACGGTCGCCGACATGGCTCGCTATGCGGCCTACGTCGCGCGCCCTGACGGCCGCGTCGTCTCGGCCGAGACGGTCGAGGAGATGTGCCGACCGATCATCATGACCGACGTCGACAGCTGGGGTGGCGCCTACGGGCTCGGCTTCGGCATGGGCCGGCGCGGCGAGCGTGTCTACGTCGGTCACGGGGGAGCGATGCCCGGCTTCCTCACCGGCCTCCGGGTGCGCCGCCGCGAGGGCGTGGGGGCAGTCGTCTTCGCGAACGCGAGCTCGGGGGCGCTCTCGCTCGCCCTCGCCACCGACCTCGTCGAGGCCGTGCTCGACGCCGAGCCCTCGCTGGCGGCTCCGTGGGCGCCAGAGGCTCCCCGTCCCGAGCTCGAGCACCTGCTCGGGCTCTGGTGGTCGGAGGGCTCGCCCATCACCTTCTTCGTCCGTGACGGCGCGCTGTGGTCGCGCCTCGGCGAGGATGACCCGCTCTCGGAGACGCGGTATGCCGCCGAGCGCCGTGACGGTCAGGTCGTGGCCGACCGCTTCCGTGCCGTCGAGGGCCGCGAGCGCGGCGAGCTCCTCGAGGTGGTGCGCGCGCAGGACGGTTCGGTCGACCGGCTCTACTTCGCGACGTATGCCGTGACGCGCGCGCCGCTCGCCTTCGCCGACCTGCTCTGACCGGGGGCCTCAGCCGGGGTCAGGACGGGTGGTCGCCGCGTGCGACCTGGGGCTTCGGCATACGGGTGCGGCGCATCTGGAAGGCCCGCATGATGGCGTACCACGCGTCGCCCTTCTCGGACTGGCCGAACTTCGACTCGATCTTCGTGCGGGTGCGCCGCCACATGAGCAGGGCGTCGATGACCGCGACGATGATGAGGCCGTAGACGAGGATGAAGACGGCCATGAGCGCCCAGCTCGCGCGCACGAAGCTGAGCAGCAGCACGATGAGCATGATCGGCAGCATGAACTCGCCGATGTTCCAGCGGGCGTCCACCGTGTCGCGGATGAAGCGCCGACGCGGCCCCTTGTCGCGGGCCGGCAGGAACTTCTCGTCGCCGGCGAGCATGCCTGCTCGCTGCTTGGCCATCTGCTCCCGGCGCACGGCCTTGTCGGTCGAGCGGGCCGCCTTGCGGTCGGTGACGATGAGGGGACGCTTGTTGAGGGCCTCCTGCTCGCGACGCTTCGGCGTCGGGCGGTTCTTGGCCCCGGGGCGCGCCTGGTCCTGCTCGACTGGCGGGGCGAGCTCTTCGTTGAGGGTCTTCTTGCGTCCGAACACGGACACACTCTAAGCGCTGGCGGGCGGGTCGCCGGCATCGTGAGCGTGGGTGAGACCGGGGCTGTGACTGGGGCCGTGACTGGAGTAGCCGCCGCCGCGTGGATCAGGTGGCCCGCGGGTGACCTGCCGGGGGCTGCAGCGGGACGAAGCGGTAGTAGCCGCCGCCGCGTGGATCAGGTGGCCCGCGGGTGACCTGCCGGGCTGCAGCGGGACGAAGCGGTAGTAGCCGTGCTCGCTCACCCGCGTCGCTCCTGCCTCGAGGACCACGAGCGCCATCCGGCCGGCGACGGGCACGACGAGCCGCCCGGGGTCGGCGAGCTGGTCGACGAGCGCCTGTGGCAGGCGAGCAGCCTGCGCCGAGACGAGGATGCGGTCCCACGGACCCTCGGCGGGCAGGCCGAGGACGGCGGGGTCGGCCGCGCGAGCCTGCGCCCACGGCATACCGGCCCGGGCGACGTTCTCGGCGCCCCACCGGGCGAGGTGGGGCTCGATCTCGACGCCGACGACGTGGCCGGCCGGGCCGACGAGGTGGCCGAGCAGGGCCGTCGTCCACCCGGACCCCGAGCCGACGTCGAGCACCCGCTGGCCCGGACGGACGTCGAGCAGGCGGAGCATGTCGGCGACGGTGCGTGGCTGCGAGCACGTGCCGCCGTGCCCGATCGGCAGTGGTCCGTCGACGCCGGCGCGCCGGCGCACCCCGCGCGGCAGGAAGTCCGCTCGCGGGACCGCCTCGAAGGCGTCGTCGACGGCGTCCACCGTGTCAGTGAACCACCGACCTACGACCCCGCGGGCTGCCGCGGGCGGCGCGCGATGACGTGCAGGAGGGTTCCGAGGGCGCGATACGGGTCGGTGGCGCCCAGGCGCTCCTCGACGTCGAGCAGCTCCGCGAGCTCGGCGCCTCGCGGGGCGGGCTCGTCGACGGGCACGTCGTCGGACGCCACGCGCACCCCGCCCCACGCCTCGACGTCGAGGCCCGCGTCGGCGCACGCCGACGTCAGCGACGCCAGGGTGTCGGCGCGAGCGTCGACACCGATCTCGTTGCGGTAGAACGCATCTCGGCCCTCGACTCGCGCAGCGGTGCTCTCGTCGAGCATCCGGATGGCTGCGCTCCAGTCGTGTCGGGAGGCAGGTCGCCAGGCCAGTGCGTCACCGTTGCGGGCCAGGACCGACAGCGTCCCGCCGGGGGCCAGTCGCTCGGCCAGCGACCGGATCGCCGACCGGCTCTCGGGAAGGTACATGAGCACGCCGTGGCAGAGCACGACGTCGAAGGTCGCCGACCGGACGCTGGCTGCCAGGCTGTCGAGGTCGCCGCCCAGGAGGGTGACCCGGTCGCGCGCGACCTGGTCGAGGTCTGCGGCGCTCCGGTCGAAGGCCGCGCGCATGCCCTCGTCGGGCTCGACCGCCGTCACGACGTGCCCGAGGGCAGCGAGCCGCAGGGCCTGGGTGCCCTGGCCCGCCCCGACATCGAGCACGGTCGCGGGCGGCGCGGGCAGGTGCTGCGCCAGCTGTCGGGCCACGACCTCCTGCCGCACGACGTTGCGCAGGTTGCCGAGCCGGCGCAGCCAGGCGTCCTGTCCGGCGAGGAAGGAGTTGGCGGCGACGACCCCGAAACTACCCGCGGCCCCTGACACGAGGCAGACGGCATACGGGCTCCTCGTCGGTGCCCGCCGGCCTCGGTAGGGTCACCGGTGTGACCGACGCAGCCCGCACCCCAGCCCTCACGCCCGACGAGATCGAGGCCATCCGCGCCCGCGTGGCCGAGCTCATGCCGCAGGTGCGGGCCGACCTCGAGGCACTCGTGCGCATCCCCAGCGTCTCGGCGAGCAGCTTCGACCAGTCACAGGTCGCCCGCAGCGCCGATGCCGTCGCCGAGCTGCTGCGTGCCGAGGGGCTCGAGGTCGAGGTCGTCACCGAAGGCGGACGGCCGGCGGTCATCGGGCACGTCGACGGACCCGAGGGCGCGCCGACGGTCACCCTCTATGCCCACCACGACGTGCAGCCGCCCGGTGACGAGGCCGACTGGCACACCGCGCCCTTCGAGCCGACGGAGCGCGACGGGCGCCTCTACGGCCGCGGTGCGGCCGACGACAAGGCCGGGGTGATGGCCCACATCGCGGCGCTGCGCGCGCACTCGGGCAACCTCCCGGTCGGTCTGACGATCTTCGTCGAGGGCGAGGAGGAGTCGGGCTCCCCGTCGCTCGAGACGATCCTCGAGCGCCACGGCGACCGGCTCGCTGCCGACGCCATCGTCATCGCCGACTCGACCAACTGGGCCGTCGGCGCGCCGGCGCTGACGACGACCCTTCGCGGCGGCCTGCGGGCCGTCGTCACGGTGCGCACCCTCGACCACTCCGTGCACTCGGGCATGTACGGCGGCGCCGCCGTCGACGCGGTCACGGCGCTCGTGCGGTTGCTCGCGAGCCTGCACGACGACGACGGGTCGGTCGCCGTCGCCGGGCTCGACGTGGGCGAGGCAGCCGACCTCGACTACGACGAGGCACGCTTCCGCGAGGAGAGCGGACTGCTCGACGGTGTCGAGCTCATCGGCACCGGCTCGATCCTGTCGCGGCTCTGGACCAAGCCGTCGATCACGACGATCGGCATCGACGCCACGTCCATCGACAAGGCGTCTAACACGCTCGCCGCCTCGGCCGCTGCGAAGATCTCCGTGCGCCTCGCGCCGACGCAGGACCCCGCGGCGGCGTTCGAGCTGGTCAAGGCGCACCTCGAGAGCCACGCCCCGTGGGGCGCCGAGGTCGAGGTGGCGTTGGAGGAGAGCGGTCCCGGCTTCGCAGCCCAGGCCGACGGGCCGCTCTACGACGAGGCGCGGGCCTCCTTCGCCGACGCCTGGGGCGTCGACCCCGTCGACATCGGCGTCGGCGGGTCGATCCCGTTCATCGCGAGCTTCGTCGAGCGCTTCCCGGATGCGGCGATCATCGTCACCGGCGTCGAGGACCCCGACACCCGCGCGCACGGGGCCAACGAGTCGCTGCACCTCGGCGAGTTCGAGAACGTGTGCGTCGCCGAGGCAGTCTTCCTCGCCCGAGTGGGGGCGCTGCACGGCTGACGGCCGCGTTGCATGCTTGGTGGCCGCGTTGCACGCCTGATGGCCGCCGGGCTCAGGACGGCGGGCTCAGGACGGCGGGCTCAGGACGGCGGGCTCAGGACGGCGGCGGGAAGGCCGATCCGCGGTAGACCTGCTCACGCAGCTCGAGGGCGTAGGCCTCGACGTCGGGCATGCCGAGCTCGCGGGCGACCGCGATCTCGGCCTCGACGTCGTAGGGCACCCGCACGAAGGTGATCGACGGCCCGGCCCTGCCTCCCGGCGCCGCCACAGCGGGCCCGCTTTCGGGCCCGCTGCCCGGGAAGCTGCCCGGGAAGGTGCCCGGGAAGCTGTCCGGCCCGGTGTCCGGGTCGCCCTCGAGGATGACGTACGGCGCTCCCGGTGCGTCGAGCGGGTTGCCGACCGACCCGGCGTTGAAGAGGGTCAGGCCGAGGTCGACCTCGAGGTAGGTGCCGTGGATGTCGCCGTATCCGACGACTGTCGGCGTCGGACCGTCGCCGGTGAAGTCGGTGTTGGTGAACATCCCCCGGAACTCCTCCGGCGTGTGGTCATAGTTGACGCGGTGGAACTCGTGCACCTGCGAGGCGTGGAAGAAGCGGACGTGCTGACCGCTCATGACGAGGTCATGGGTGTTCGGCAGGGCGAGCAGCCAGGCCCGGTCGTCGGGGCTGAGCTCGTCGTGGGTCCACTGCGCGGCCGGCCAGAGCTGGGTCTCGTCGCGCGCGATGAAGGTGTCCCAGTTGCCGCGCACCGTGACCTCGCAGTGCGCCCGGGTGAGGGCGATCGCCTCTGAGCCGCGCGGCCCCTTGCCGACGACGTCGCCGAGGTTGATGATGCGCCTGATCCCGCGCGCCTCGATGTCGGCCAGCACTGCCTCGAACGCGGTCGTGTTGCCGTGCACGTCGGAGACGACGGCGATGCGGCCGGGCATCGAGGCAGTCAGTCCTTGTGGGTCGTGCCGGGCAGGGCGAGCATCCGGTCGAGCGCGGCCCGCGCCTCCGCGGCCACCGTCGGGTCGACGCGGATCGGGTTGACGACGCGCCCGTCGACGAGCGACTCGAGCGCCCACACGAGGTGGGGCAGGTCGATGCGGTTCATCGTCGAGCAGTAGCAGACGTTCTTCTCGAGGAAGGCGATGCGCTGCTCGGGGAACTGCGTCGCGAGGCGGCGCACGAGGTTGAGCTCGGTGCCGACGACCCAGGAGGTGCCGGCCGGCGCCGCGGCGATGGTCTGGATGATCTTCTCGGTCGAGCCGACCTCGTCGGCGAGCTCGACGACCTCGTACTGGCATTCGGGGTGGACGATGACCTTGACGCCCGGGATCTCACGTCGGGCGGTCTCCACCGCGTCGACCGAGAAGCGGCCGTGCACCGAGCAGTGCCCTCGCCACAGGATCATCCGGGCGCGACCGAGCTGCTCGCCGGTGAGGCCGCCGTTGGGGCGGTGGGGGTCCCACACGACGCAGTCGTCGAGCGAGAGTCCGAGCTCGCGCACCGCGGTGTTGCGCCCGAGGTGCTGGTCGGGCAGGAAGAGCACCTTGCCGGTGCCGTCGACGCCGCCGACCTGCTCGAACGCCCAGTCGAGGGCGGTGCGGGCGTTGGAGCTCGTGCAGATCGTGCCCCCGTGGCGGCCGGTGAAGGCCTTGATCGCGGCCGAGGAGTTCATGTAGGTGACGGGGATCGTCTGCTCGGCGACCCCGGCGGCGCTCAGCTGCTCCCAGCAGTCCTCGACCTGCGCGATGGCGGCCATGTCGGCCATGGAGCACCCGGCGGCGAGGTCGGGCAGGATCACGGTCTGCTCGTCGCTCGTCAGGATGTCGGCGGACTCGGCCATGAAGTGCACGCCGCAGAAGACGATGTAGGGCGCGTCGGGACGGGCCGCCGCGTCACGCGCGAGCTTGAAGGAGTCGCCGGTGACGTCGGCGAACTCGATGACCTCGTCGCGCTGGTAGTGGTGGCCGAGCACGAAGACCCGGTCGCCGAGCGCGGCCTTGGCGGCACGGGCTCGCGCCACGAGGTCCGGGTCGGACGGTGACGGCAGCTCGCCGGGGCACTCGACACCGCGCTCCGTGTGCAGGTCGGTGCCCTGCCCGAGCACGAGCAGGGGCAGCGGGGCCGGTGCCGAGGCGGTGTCGGTGCTCATCCTCAGATCGTATGCCGTCCGGCCCCCACCCCCGATTCGAGGTGATCCCGGGAGCAGGGTCCCCTGCGGGATCACCTCGAACCGCCGGGGCGTCCGGGATGGGAGGATGCGGCTCGTGCACGTCGTCATCGCCCCGGACTGCTACACGGGATCGCTCACCGCCGGACAGGCCGCCGACGCGATCGCCGAGGGCTGGGCCCGCACGGCGCCGCACGACGTCCTCTCTCGCATCCCCCTCTCCGACGGCGGCCCCGGCTTCGTCGACGTGCTCTCCGCCAACCTGCGCGGCGAGGTGCGAGCCGTCGTGACGACCGACCCGCTCGGACGGGAGGTGCCCGCGACCTTCCTGCTCGTCGACGACGAGGGCGGCCCCACGGCATACCTCGAGTCGGCGCAGGCGGCGGGGCTGCACCTGCTCGCCCCCGAGGAGCGCGACCCCACCCGCACGACGACGCTCGGCGTCGGCACGCTGCTCCTCGCCGCGCTCGACGCCGGCGCGAGGCGCGTCGTCATCGGGCTCGGCGGCTCGGGGACCAACGACGCCGGAGCCGGACTGCTCGCGGCGCTCGGCGTCGGACCGGTCGACCGACTGGGCCTCGGCGGCCTCGCGCTCGCCGAGGTCGCGGAGCGAGACGTCGAGGGCCTCGACGCCGCCCGGGGGCGCCTGCGCGGCACCGACCTCGTCGTCGCGAGCGACGTCGACTCGCCGTTGCTCGGGCTCAAGGGAGCGAGCGCCGTCTTCGGGCCGCAGAAGGGTGCCTCGGAGGAGGACGCCCAGCGCCTCGAGAACGCCCTGGGCCACTTCGCGAGCATCATCGCGCGGGTCAGGCCGCCAGCCAAGGACCTGCTGACGGGCACCCTCATCAGGCCGGAGCGCCAGCCGGGGGCCGGAGCCGCGGGTGGGCTCGGCTACGCGTTGCACCTGCTCGGCGCGCGTCAGGTCTCCGGCGTCGGGGCGGTGCTCGACGCGGTCGGCTTCGGCCACGTGCTCGCGACCGCCGACCTCGTCGTCACGGGGGAGGGCCGCTTCGACTGGCAGTCGCTTCAGGGAAAGGTCGTCGTCGGCGTCGCCGAGGCGGCCGCACGGCTCGGCATCCCCGCCATCGCCATCCCCGGCCAGTCGCTCGTCGGTCGCCGGGAGGCGATGGCCGCCGGGCTCTCCGGCGTGTATGCCGTCGCCGAACGCCCGCAGCAGGTGGCTGACGCGCTCGCCGACCCCGTGGGCACCCTCGCGGCCCGGGCCGCCCGGGTGGCCCGCACGTGGTCACCCCGCCCCGCCTGAGCACGCCCACGTGGTGGTGATGCACCGATCTGTCGGGCTGCGTCGTATCCTGAACGAGCCGGGAACACTTCCGGTAGTGCGTGGGTTGTCACTCCTGACCCACGCTCCACGACGTGAAGGACCAACACATGAGTGTCGAGACGAACGCTTCTCCCGCCGAGGTGCAGACCGAGGCTCCCGCCCACGGTGTCGTCCTCACCGACGTCGCCGCCACGAAGGTCAAGAGCCTGCTCGAGCAGGAGGGTCGCGACGACCTGCGCCTGCGCGTGGGCGTGCAGCCCGGCGGCTGCTCCGGCCTGATCTACCAGCTCTACTTCGACGAGCGCAGCCTCGACGGTGACCTCGTGCGCGACTTCGACGGTGTCGAGGTCGTCGTCGACCGGATGAGCTCTCCCTACCTCGAGGGCGCGACCATCGACTTCGCCGACACGATCGAGAAGCAGGGCTTCACGATCGACAACCCCAACGCGGGCAGCAGCTGCGCGTGCGGCGACTCGTTCAGCTGATCGAGCAGCACCACCAGCACCTCCCGAAGGGCCCGACCGTCACGGTCGGGCCCTTCGCGCGCTAGGTTTCCGGTGTGCAGATCGCAATTGCCGGATCCATCGCCACCGACCACCTCATGACGTTCGAGGGCTCCTTCAAGGACTCCCTCGTCGTCGAGCAGCTCGACAAGATCTCGCTCTCCTTCCTCACCGGCGACCTCCAGGTGAGGCGCGGGGGAGTGGCCGCCAACATCGCCTTCGGCATGGCCGGCCTCGGGCTGCGCCCGATCCTCGTCGGCGCGGTCGGTGAGGACTTCGCCGACTACCGGTCCTGGCTGGAGCGCCACGGCGTCGACTGCACGTCGGTGCACTACTCCGAGAGCCAGCACACGGCTCGCTTCATCTGCACGACCGACAACGACATGGCGCAGATCGCGACCTTCTACGCCGGGGCGATGAGCGAGGCCCGCGACATCGAGCTCGCTCCCGTCGCCGACCGCGTCGGAGGGCTCGACCTCGTGCTCGTCGGCGCCGACGACCCCGAGGCGATGGCCCGCCACACGGAGGAGTGCCGCTCGCGGGGCATCCCCTTCATCGCCGACCCCTCCCAGCAGCTCGCCTTCTCCGACGGCGAGGGCATCCGCGGCCTCATCGACGGCGCGACGATCCTCTTCACCAACGAGTATGAGGCGCACCTCACCGAGCAGAAGACCGGGTGGAACCACGACGAGATCCTCGACCGGGTCGGCACGCGGGTCATCACCCGCGGCTCGGGCGGGGTGACGATCCACCGCAAGGACGCGGAGACGATCACCGTCCCCGTCGCCCGCGAGGTGCGCCGCGCCGACCCGACGGGCGTCGGCGACGCGTTCCGCGCCGGCTTCATCACCGGCCTCGCAGCGGGCCTCACCACCCGGCGGTGCGCCGAGCTCGGCTCGATGCTCGCCACCTACGTCATCGAGACGGTGGGCACCCAGGAGTACGTCCTCAGCAAGGCGCACTTCCTCGCGCGCCTCGCCGAGGCCTACGGCCCGGAGTCGGCCGCCGAGATCGAGCCGCACATCGTCTGCCACCGGCCGTAGTCGCCCCGGTCCGCCGCCCTCGCGCCACGACGTGCCCATCCCGCCGCCCCCGACGAACTGGGACTTCGCGCTCGACCAGGTCGCGCCCGGCGACGACCTGATCGGCGTGGGTGCCGACCTCGACGTCAGCACCCTCTACGCCGCCTACACGCAGGGCGTCTTCCCGATG
Organism: Humibacillus xanthopallidus; assembly: GCF_006716675.1. Classification (GTDB taxonomy): domain Bacteria; phylum Actinomycetota; class Actinomycetes; order Actinomycetales; family Dermatophilaceae; genus Humibacillus; species Humibacillus xanthopallidus_B. Next base: position 1,542,248 of record NZ_VFPM01000002.1, read on the forward strand.
GGCATCGGTGAGCACGGCGCCCCGCCGATCGGGTGGTGGTCGCCCGACCCCAGGGGCGTGCTGCGGCTCGACGACCTCCGGGTGCCCCGGTCGCTGCGCAAGTCGATGCGCCACCTCGAGGTGCGGGTCGACACCGCCTTCGAGGCCGTCGTGGCCGCGTGCGCCGACCCCGACCGCGACGGCCGCTGGATCACTCCCGAGGTGGCGCACGCGTATGCCGCGCTGCACGAGGCCGGCTGGGCGCACTCCGTCGAGACGTGGCAGGACGACCGTCTCGTCGGCGGCCTCTACGGGGTGGCCATCGGTGGCCTCTTCGCGGGCGAGTCGATGTTCCACACCGTGCGCGACGCCTCCAAGGCGGCGCTCGTCGCGCTGCGCGACCTGCTGGCCGCCGACGGCGACCCGCGCCGCCTCATCGACGTGCAGTGGCGCACCGACCACCTCGCGACCCTCGGCGTGAGCGAGATGACGCGCGAGGACTACCTCCGTGGCCTGCCGGAGGTTCTCAGCGCTCCGCTGCCGGCCCTGTGGGCGTGACCTCGACGACGTATGCCGTGTGGTCGGCCTCCGCCTCCGCGCCGACGAAGCGCTGACCGCGCATCCGGCACCAGGCGGGCACGTCGGAGGCTGCCGCCGGGTCGGTGGCGAGCACCCGGACCGTCACCGGCACCTCTCCCGGAGGCAGCCCGCGCACGAGCCGCGCCAGGCGGATGACCGGCAGGGGGCAGCGCTCACCGCGGGCGTCGACGACGAGGGGCTCGTCCGGGGATGCGCTCACAGGTCACCGACCCCGAGCTCGGAGCGCACGCGCGCCACCGTCGGGGCGAGGACGGCGCAGAAGTCGGCCACGTCGGCCTCGATCGCGGGTGAGACGGCCGGCAGGGGGAGCGTGACGCGGACGTTTCCGTGGGTCAGCACGCCCATCGCCGCGAGCACGTGACTCGGCTCGAGCGTGCTCGACGTGCACGCCGAACCGCTCGCGACGGCATACCCCTGCTGGTCGAGGGCACCGACGAGCGCCTCGCCGTCGACGTAGAGGCTCGAGAAGGTGACGACGTGGGGCAGCCGGTCGTCGGGGTCGCCGACGACGACGGTGTCAGGCACGCCCGCGGCCGCCTCGCGCACCGCGCCGACGAGCGAGCGGGTGCGGGCCTCGTCGGCCGCCGTCGTGGCGCTGGCCTGCTGCCAGGCCTCCGCGGCCGCCAGGGCGACGGGAACCCAGGGGCTGACGTCGGTGCGGCCGTGCTCGACGTCGGCGCGGGCGCCCGACCACTGCCAGCGCACGCCCTCACGGACGACAAGCACGCCGAGCGGGGGACCGCCCCAGGAGCGGGCGTCGCCGACGAGGACGTCCCAGTGCTCCGGCACGGCGTCGCGGCCGAGGCCCGCCATCGCGTCGACGACGAGCGGTATGCCGTGGGCCCGGGCGGCCGCGTGCGCGTCCTCGAGCGGCTGGCGGGTGCCGACCTCGCCGTTGGCGCTCTGCAGGGCCGCCACCACCGTGCCGGGAGCGGCGAGGGCCCGCTCCCACGTCTCGAGGTCGACCCGCCCGAGCCCGTCGACGGGCACCTCGGCGAGCAGCGCGGGATCGTCCGACCGGGCGGCGCGCGCGCGGGCCGGCACGAGGACTGCGGAGTGCTCGACCGCGGAGGCCACCGTCCGAGCGCCACGCCGGCGGGCGGCATACCGCACCCCGTCGATCGCGCGCTCGAGCGCCGTCGGGCCGCTCGGCAGCAGGCTCACCTCGACGGGGCGCACCCCGAGACCGCTCGCGATGACCTCGCGGGAACGGTCGAGCAGGGCCCGCGCGGTGCGGCCCTCGGCGTGGAGGCGGGCGGGGTCGGCCCAGCCGGCTGAGAGGGCGGCGACGAGGGTGTCGCGGGCGACGGGGTGGAGGGGCCCCGAGGCAGCGTCGAGGAGCCGACGGCGGCCGTCGGGCGCCGGAGTCTGCGGGGGTCCAACGTTCGTTCCCGGATCGTGACTGGGCACGGCGCAACGTTAGCCACCCCTGCGGACAACCCGGAGGACGGGGCGGTAGGGTTCGGTGGTGGGCACCTCGCTGCCCGGATGCAGTTGTGAGATCGCTCGGAGGCGCCCCTCGGGCGCCCGCGGACGGAACGAAAGGTGCACCTGGTGCCTGAGCACGACGAGACCCCGGCGACTACGCCGGTGGTGACAGACCCTCGACGGCGTCGGCGCGCCGCGAAGGCGGCCCCCGTCGCGGCGCTGGTCGCGCTGGCCCTCGCAGGGTGCCAGGGCGAGGTCTCCAACGGCTTCCTGCCCAAGGCCGTGTCCGAGGGTGGTCAGCGCGTCACCGACCTGTGGGTCGGCAGCTGGATCGCCGTCCTGCTCGTCGGCATCCTCACGTGGGGCCTGATGCTCTACGCCGCCGTGCGCTTCCGCAAGCGCAAGGGCGACGAGACCCTCCCGGTGCAGCTGCGCTACAACGTGCCGATGGAGCTGCTCTACACGGTCATCCCCGTCTTCATGGTCGCCGTGTTCTTCTGGTACACCGCGCGTGACGAGGCGGCGCTGGTCAGCACGAGCGCCAAGCCCGACGTCACGGTCAGCGTCGTCGCCAAGCAGTGGAGCTGGGACTTCAACTACGTCGACTCCAACGTCCACGAGACCGGGGTCCACGTCGACCCGAGCGACCCCAACGCCCGCGACGAGATGCCCGTGCTCTACCTGCCCGTCAACAAGCGCGTCGAGTTCGTGCTCAATGCCCGCGACGTCATCCACAGCTTCTGGGTGCCGCAGTTCCTCATGAAGATGGACATGATCCCGGGCAAGACCAACAAGTTCCAGGTCGTCCCGACCCAGACGGGCACCTTCCAGGGCAAGTGCGCCGAGCTCTGCGGCGCCTACCACTCGCAGATGCTCTTCATGGTCAAGGTCGTCACGCAGGACGAGTACGACGCCGCGATGAAGCGTTTCGCCGACCTCGGCCAGACCGGCCTCATCCCCGTCGACGCCAGCCGCGAGCAGATGGTGCCCGCCGACGCCGACAAGATCCCCGCACCCGCACGCACTGGGAGCAACTGATGACCTCCACAACGTTCAACCGGGAAGCCCAGGTGCCGTCGGCGACGATGGAGCGCAAGCGGTCCACGAAGGGGCAGACCTTCGTCCGCTACGTCACGACGACCGACCACAAGGTCATCGGCAACCTCTACTTCATCACCTCGTTCGTCTTCTTCCTGCTCGGCGGCGTCATGGCGCTGTTCATCCGCGCCGAGCTCTTCGCGCCGGGTCTGCAGATCGTCGACAACCCGGAGCAGTTCAACCAGCTCTTCACGATGCACGGCACGATCATGCTGCTGCTCTTCGCGACGCCGCTCTTCGCCGGCTTCTCCAACGCGCTCATGCCGCTGCAGATCGGCGCCCCGGACGTCGCGTTCCCGCGCCTCAACATGTTCGCCTACTGGCTCTACCTCTTCGGTGGGCTCATCGCGTCGGCGGGCTTCCTCACGCCCCAGGGTGCCGCGTCCTTCGGCTGGTTCGCCTACGCACCGCTCTCCGACGTCAGCTACTCGCCGGGCGTCGGCGGCGACCTCTGGGTCTTCGGTCTCGCCCTCGGTGGCTTCGGCACGATCCTCGGTGCCGTCAACTTCGTCACGACGATCGTGTGCATGCGCGCCCCCGGCATGACGATGTTCCGGATGCCGATCTTCACGTGGACGGTTCTCGTCACGTCGCTGCTCGTGCTCGTCGTTTTCCCGATCCTCGCGGCCGCGCTCTTCGCCCTCGGTGGTGACCGGCGCTTCGGGATGCACATCTTCGACGCCGAGAACGGTGGGGCCATGTTGTGGCAGCACCTCTTCTGGTTCTTCGGCCACCCCGAGGTCTACATCATCGCCCTGCCCTTCTTCGGCATCATCAGCGAGATCCTGCCGGTCTTCTCGCGCAAGCCGATCTTCGGCTACAAGACGCTCGTCTTCGCGACCATCGCGATCGCGGCCCTCTCGGCCAGCGTCTGGGCCCACCACATGTACGTCACCGGCCAGGTGCTGCTGCCCTTCTTCGCCGTGATGACGATGCTCATCGCCGTGCCGACCGGCGTGAAGTTCTTCAACTGGATCGGCACGATGTGGGGCGGCAAGGTCGTCATGGCCACCCCGATGCTGTGGGCGATGGGCTTCCTCGTCACCTTCCTCTTCGGCGGCCTGACGGGCATCATCCTCGCGAGCCCCGCACTCGACTTCCACCTCTCCGACAGCTACTTCGTCGTCGCCCACTTCCACTACACCGTCTTCGGCACTGTGGTCTTCGCGATGTTCGCCGGCTACTACTTCTGGTGGCCCAAGCTGACCGGCAGGATGCTCGACGAGCGGCTCGGCAAGATCCACTTCTGGATGCTCTTCATCGGCTTCCACATGACCTTCCTCATCCAGCACTGGCTGGGTATCGAGGGCATGGCGCGTCGCTACCCGGACTACCTCCCGGCGGAGGGCTTCCAGCCGGCCAACGTCGTCTCGAGCATCGGCGCCTTCCTGCTCGGCGCCTCGATGATCCCGTTCATGTACAACGTCTGGAAGACGTGGAAGAAGGCCCCCCTCGTCACCTCCGACGACCCGTGGGGCTACGGCGCCTCGCTCGAGTGGGCGACGTCCTGCCCGCCGCCGCGCCACAACTTCACGTCGCTGCCGCGGATCCGCTCCGAGCGCCCCGCCTTCGACCTGCACCACCCGGAGGCCGCACCCGGCGCCCGCCCGGTCGCAGACCAGGGCACTCTTGTGCAGGTGATGGGTCCGGCCGACGTCGAGGCCGAGCACACGACGGCCCGCACGGGCGAGAAGGAGAACTGACCGATGCGCGTCGAGACCAAGCTCTTCGTCTACCTCTGCATCTTCTTCATCCCCGTGGTGCTCATCTACGGGTTCTGGTCGAAGTGGCAGGAGCCGATCGGCGTCACCGCCCTCATCCTCACCGGGGCGCTGTTCGCCCTCTCCGGCTTCTACTTCTGGATGACCGGCAGGAAGCTCCCCCTTCGCCCGGAAGACAACATCAAGGGCGAGATCGACGAGCAGGAGGGCAACTACGGCTACTTCGTCGCGAGCTCGTGGACGCCGCTCTGGCTCGCCGGCTCCGGCGCTGTGATGTTCCTCGGGCTGGCTGTCGGCTGGTGGCTCTTCATCATCGGCGCAGCCTTCGGCATCGTGGCCGTGTGCCTGTGGGTGTTCGAGTCCTTCTCCGGCGAGTACTCCATCTGACCCCCGCCACGCCTGTCTGACGACGAGAGGCCCGGACGCATCAGCGTCCGGGCCTCTCGCTTCGAGATCGGTGCCTCACGGGCCCTCGGGCCTGCGGTGCGATCGTGCTGGAGAGAACATCTGGGGGCACCTCCGTCCGATCGATCTATCGGTGCTTCGACGGTAAGCCGCAACTGCTGTCGCGTAAAGGGGTCTGTCCACCGAAGCGTTGAAAGTGTCCCGCCTGCGAGACGCCCTCGAGTGCGAGCGGCATCGGGCCCTGCGGGCCACGTCGGCGTTCGTCAACCGGCAGGCGCGTCGGCGTCCGTCAGCCCCAGCCGAGCTCGTGCAGCTGCTCGTCCGAGATGCCGAAGTGGTGGGCGATCTCGTGGACGACGGTGACGGCGATCTCCTCGCGCAGCTGCTCGGGGGAGTCGCAGAAGCGTTCGAGGGGGCCCTGGAAGATCGTGATGCGGTCGGGGAGGGACCCGGCGTCCCACCAGCCGTCGCGCTCGGTGAGCGGCACCCCGTCGTAGACCCCGAGCAGATCGGGGTCGTCCTGAGGCGGCTCGGGCTCGACGAGGATGACGACGTTGTCCATCGCCTGCGCCAGCTCCGGGGGGATCGAGTCGAGCGCGTCACCGACGGCCTGCTCGAACTCGGCGTCACTGAGGCGGTGCATGGGACAGAGTCTTCCATGCACCGCCTCAGTGACGCGTCAGGCCCGGTCAGGGGCCGTTGGTTGAGGGGCTGTCGGGTGAGGTGCCCTCGGTCACGAGCCGTCGCCGTCGTGGCCTGGCGCCGCCGGAGCAGGCGTCTGCGAGAGGAGGCCGTCCGCCAGCTCGGAGTGCTGCTCGATGAGCTGGGAGTGCTCGACCCGGCGCTCGAGGGACTCGCCGGACGTGTCACCACAGAGCCCTGCGCGTCGGCGAGGATCGCAGCCTGGGGACAGCACAGCGGCCCGCCCCCCGGAGGGGGAGCGGGCCGCTGCGGGGAGCCGGCGTCAGTCGAGTCGCTTGTCGGCCTTGATCGACTCGCGCTCGGCGCCGGCGCCGGTGCTCTCGAGAGCCTCGTGCTCGCCCGCCGGCAGGGCCGCGTGCGGTTCGTCGTGCGCGTGGTGGGCCGCCTCGAGCTCGGCAGGGGTCACCGGTGCGACCCGGTCGACGAAGTAGAAGTGCGAGAGCTTGGCGCGCAGCCGCTCCTTGCGAGCGATGGGGCTGTCGACGCCGTTCTCGTCCTTCTCGGCGATGATCTGCAGCGGCTCGGGAACCTCGTGCTGCACGAGCGGCCAGCGCTCGTTCGGCGTGAGCGGTGCGTGGATCTCCTCGAACCGGCCGTCGGGGTAGCGCCAGATGGTGCCGGTCTCACGGCCGTGGAGCACCTTCTCGCGGTCGGCCCGCTGGAGGCTGAGGCAGATCCGCTTGGTGATCCAGAAGGCGATGGGCGGGCCGATGAAGAACAGCGTGCGCAACGCCATGGTGATGTCGTTGATGGACAGGTGGAGCTTGATCGCGATGAGGTCGTTGCCGGCCGCGAAGAAGAGCACGCAGTACATCGTGATGCCGGCGACGCCGATGGCGGTACGCGTCGGGGCGTTGCGCGGGCGGTCGAGCAGGTGGTGCTCGCGCTTGTCACCGGTCACCCAGGACTCGACGAACGGGTAGGCGCCGATGACGCCCCACATGATGGGCAGCAGCAAGATCGAGCCCGGGAAGATGTTCATGCTCCAGGTGAAGTCACCCCACGAGACGAACTCGAACCACCCCGGCAGCAGACGCAGCGCGCCGTCCGCGAAGCCCATGTACCAGTCCGGCTGGGAGCCGGCGGTGACAGGGGAGGGGTCGTACGGGCCGTAGGCCCAGATCGGGTTGATCGTGAAGAGTGCCGAGATCAGCGTGATGACGCCGAACACCATGAAGAAGAAGCCGCCGGCCTTGGCGATGTAGACCGGCATCAGCGGGTAGCCGACGACGTTGGTGTTGGTGCGGCCGGGCCCGGGGTACTGCGTGTGCTTGTGCACGAAGACGAGCAGGATGTGGGCCGTGAAGAGGCCGATGAGGATCGCCGGGATGAGCAGGATGTGCACGGAGTAGAGGCGCGGCACGATCGCCTCGCCCGGGAAGGCGCCGCCGAAGATGAAGTACGACACGTACGAGCCGACGACCGGGATCGACTGGACGAAGCCGTTCATCGCGCGGATGCCGGTGCCCGAGAGCAGGTCGTCGGGCAGCGAGTAGCCGGCGAAGCCCTCGATGCAGGCGAGCATCGACAGGATGGTGCCGAAGACCCAGTTGATCTCACGCGGCTTGCGGAAGGCGCCGGTGAAGAAGACGCGGGCCATGTGGGCGAAGACCGCGACGATGAAGATCAGCGCGCCCCAGTGGTGGATCTGCCGGATGAGCAGGCCGCCACGGATGTCGAAGGAGATGTCCAGCGTCGACCGGTAGGCATCCGAGACCATGACGCCCTGGAGCGGGATGTAGGACCCGTCGTAGGGGACGAGGGTCTGGCTCGGCACGAACCAGAACGTGAGGAACGCCCCGGTCAGCAGGCAGACGATCATCGAGTACATCGCGATCTCGCCGAGCATGAACGACCAGTGGTCCGGGAAGACCTTCTTGAGCAGGAACGACACGCCCTTGGCGGCGCCGACCCGGTCGTCGACCCATCCGGCGATGCCGCCGAGCGGTTTCGTCGACTCGTGCACCTGCTCGTCGCGACGGTCGTCGGCCCGCAGGCCCTGCGCCGGACGGCTCTCGTTGATGGTCGTCATCGCAAACGCTCCCAGAAACTCGGTCCGACCGGCTGGTCGAACCCTTGCGGGGCGACGAGGTAACCCGCGTCGTCGACTTGGATCTTGAGCTGCGGCAGCGGACGCTTGGCCGGGCCGAAGATGACGGTGCAGTCCTCGGTCAGGTCGAACGTCGACTGGTGGCAGGGGCAGAGCAGGTGGTGGGTCTGCTGCTCGTAGAGACCGACCGCGCACCCGACGTGGGTGCAGATCTTGGAGTAGGCCACGGTGCCGTCGACACCCCAGTCACGGGCCTTCTGGACCTTGATGAGCTCAGGGTCCAGGCGGATGAGGATGACAGCAGCCTTGGCCTTCGCCTCGAGCACGTGCTTGCCCTCGTCGATGAACTTCTGCAGCGTCTCCGGCATGACGTGGAAGACGGAGCCGTTCGTGACGTCCTCGAGCTTGATCGGCGTCATCTCGGGGTCGCGCATGAGGCGGATCGGCTTGCCGTCGTTGTAGGAGGGGTCCCAGATCGTGGTCTTGAGCTCCTCGACATCCGTCGGGCCGAGCGAGCCGGCGACCTGCAGGCCGAGCGGCAGGGCGAAGAGGCCGAGCGCGCCACCGAGGGTGTACTTGATGAGGGGCCGACGAGGCAGCTGAGCAGCCTCGCCGCCCTTGCTCACGGACGCGACGGCCTTCGCGCGGTCCTCCGGGGAGGAGGCCTGCAGGTGGCGCTCCTCGACGACCTCGGTGTCGGGCATCAGGGTCTTGGCCCAGTGCACGGCGCCGAGACCGATCATGAGGATCGAGATGCCGAGCGAGACACCGAGCACGACGTTCTGGGTGCTCGCGATACCGATGCCCGGGAAGTAGAACGTCGACTCGTCGGGCACGACGAAGTAGGCGACGAGGAAGACGAGGGCGCCCAGCATCGACAGGCCGAACATCGTGGCGACCTGGCGCTCGGCACGCTTTGCCGCGGACTCGTCGTCGTCGGCGAGCCGGTGCACGTGCGGCGGCAGGCCGGGGTTCTCGAAGCGGTCCACCGCGTCAGCCTGAGACTGCGCGACCACGCCACCCGGGGTGGCGGAGACGAGCGCGCCGCTCTCGCCGGGTGCCGTCGTCTCGTTGTCGTTCATCGGGTCCTGGTCCTGTCGTCAGTCGGGATGCGAAGCAGCCGCGGGGCGGTCATGCGGCCTTCTTGCCGAGCCACACCGCACCCGCGATGAGGATGCCCAGACCGAAGACCCAGGCGAAGAGGCCCTCGGAGACGGGGCCGAGGTTGCCGAGGCTGAAGCCACCGACGTTGGTCTGGTCGCGCTGGGCGGCGAGGTAGGAGATGACCTGCTGCTTGCCCTCGGGGGAGATGTTGCGGTCGTTGAAGACGGGCATCGACTGGGGGCCGGTCACCATGGCTTCGTAGATCTGGCGCGGCGTCGCCTCGTCGAGGGCCGGGGCGTACTTGCCACGGGTCAGCGCGCCGCCGGCGCCGGCGAAGTTGTGGCACATGGCGCAGTTGACGCGGAAGATCTCGCCGCCGGTCGCGATGGCCTTGTTGTTCTCCGGGGTGCCCGGCTGGATGACCGTCGTCCACTTCTCCTCGGGGATGCCAGGGCCGGCGCCGAGGGAGGCGACGTAGGCGGCCAGGGCCGCGATCTCGGTCTCGTCGAACTTCACCTTGTTGACCGGCGCCTGCACGTTGGGCCCGGCGAGCGGCATACGGCCCGTGCTGACCTGGAAGTCGACGGACGCGGCACCCACGCCGACGAGCGTCGGCCCGGACTTCGTGCCCTCGGCATTGACGCCGTGGCAGCTCGCGCAGTTGGCGAGGAAGAGGTTCTTGCCGTCCTGGACGGCGTCGGCGGAGACCGTGGGCGCCGCGTTGGCGTCCTTGGGGGCGAAGAAGGAGTACGCGCCTCCGGTCACGAGGAGGCCGAGCAGCAGCAGCACCGCGATCGCGGCGGGGTGTCGGCGTCGGGCGGCCAAGGCGTTCACGGTGCGGTCCTGTCGTCCAAGGTGGTCGTCGGTCGGTCGGTCGGGCGGTGGTGCGTGCCCGGAAGCGGTGGGGCTGGTGCTGGAACGAGGGCGATCGGTTCGGTCATCGATGCCGTCAGCGCAGGATGTAGATGGTCGCGAAGAGCGCGATCCACACGACGTCGACGAAGTGCCAGTAGTACGAGGTCACGACCGCGCCGGTGGCGTTGGCGTGCGTGTAGCGCCGGGTCGTGAAGGTGCGGGCGATGATGAGCAGGAACGCGATGAGACCGCCTGTGACGTGCAGGCCGTGGAAGCCGGTCGCCATGTAGAAGACCGACCCGTAGGCGTCGGAGCTCAGGGTGACGTTCTCGTGGACGAGCTCGGCGTACTCCATGACCTGCCCGGCGATGAAGAAGGCGCCGAAGAGGTAGGTGAGGACGTACCACTCCCGCATGCCCCAGCCCTTGAGGTCGTAGAGCTTGCCGGTGCGGGCCTTCTGGCCGCGCTCGGCCTTCCACACACCGAGCTGGCACCACACGGAGGAGATGACGAGCACGAGGCAGTTGATGCTCGCGAACGGCAGGTTGAGCTTCTGGGTCTGCTCGGCCCAGAGGTCGGTGCGCACGGAGCGGAGCTGGAAGTAGACGGCGAAGAGGCCGGCGAAGAACATCAGCTCGGACGACAGCCACACGATGGTGCCGACGGCAACCATGTTGGGCCGGGTCGCCGGTCCGTGCGCCGCCGGATTCATCACTGCACTGGAAGGAACTGCTGATGCTGTCGCCACGTTGGCCATTATTCCCACATTCCTCTGCGCCTGCGCGAGTGACCCCCCCGTTTGGAGCGGTTTGTTGATCGGGTGTCGAGCATTCGTGACCATTCCGACATGCAGCGGGTCACGCCACCGCAGATGCTGCCGTATGCCGTCCGGTGGCGTCACGCAGGCCCCCCGACACGGGCCCCGACCACGCCCGGGAGGTTGCTGCAGCGCGAGAGGGCGGGGCCGGTAGCATCGGGCGCATGACCGCCCCGAACGACGCCTCGAACGACAGCGCGCCCTCGACGCAGCTCACGACGACGGGCTCGCAGCCCCAGCCGCGCATCGAGGTGTCGGTCCTGCTCTACAGCGACGACTACACGACGCGTGACGCCGTGCGCGCGGCCGTTGGGCGCCGCCCGGCCAAGGACATCGAGGTGGTCCGCTGGCACGAGTGCGCCACCGCCGACGCGGTCATCAGCTCGGTCGACCACGAGCGCTTCGACATCCTCGTGCTCGACGGCGAGGCCGCCAAGGTCGGTGGCCTGGGCCTCGCCCGACAGCTGAAGAACGAGATCTTCAACTGCCCGCCGATCGTGGTCCTCACGGGCCGCCCGCAGGACAGCTGGCTGGCGGCCTGGTCGCAGGCCGACCTCGCCGTGCCGCACCCGCTCGACCCGATCGCGCTCACGTCGGCCATCACGACGCTGGCACGCTCGGGCGTTCCCGCGGCCTGACGCATGGCGACCGACGACCTGCGCACGTGGCCCGCACTTCTCTCGGAGCTCATCGCCGGTCGTGACCTCGACCGCTCCACGACCGCGTGGGCGATGGACCGCATCATGGCGGGTGAGGCGACTCCGAGCCAGATCGCCGGCTTCCTCATCGGCCTGCGCTCCAAGGGCGAGAGCGTCGACGAGATGAGTGGCCTCGCGGAGGTCATGCTTGGCCACGCCAGGCGCATCGAGGTCGAGGGGCCGAGCCTCGACATCGTCGGCACCGGCGGAGACCGGGCCCACACCGTCAACATCTCGACGATGTCGTCGATCGTGGCCGCTGCGGCGGGCGTGCGAGTCGTCAAGCACGGCAACCGCGCGGCGTCGTCGTCGTCGGGCAGTGCCGACGTGCTCGAGGCGCTCGGCATCGACCTGTCCCTGCCGCCCGAGCGGGTCGTCGAGATCGCGGGCGAGGCCGGCATCACCTTCTGCTTCGCCCAGACGTTCCACCCGTCGTTCCGGCACACCGCCGTGCCGCGCCGCGAGCTCGGCATCGGCACGGCGTTCAACTTCCTCGGGCCGCTCACCAACCCCGCCCAGCCGACGTATGCCGCCGTGGGCTGTGCCGATGCCCGCATGGCTCCGCTGCTGGCGGGCGTCTTCGCGAGCCGCGGCCGTGACGCGGCGGTCTTCCGCGGTGACGACGGTCTCGACGAGATCACCGTCTCGACGACGTCGGCGGTGTGGTGGGTGCGCGACGGCGCGGTCGGCCTCCGTTCGCTCGACCCGACACGCCTCGGTCTCGACCTGCACCCCATCGAGGCGCTGAGGGGAGGCGACGCCGAGCACAACGCCCAGGTCGTGCGCGACACCTTCGCGGGGCAGCACGGGGCGGTGCGCGACGCCGTCCTGCTCAACGCGGGCATCGCCCTCGCGCTGACCCGACCCGACAGCGGGTCCGACACGGCAGCCTTCCACGAGGACGTCCGGGCCGGCATGGCGCTGGCGACCGACGCGATCGACTCGGGTGCGGCGACGGCAGTCGTCGACCGCTGGGTGGCGGCAACCCGCGCTTGAGCCCGCCCGGGCTACCGAACGTGCGGCGAATGCGCCCCTGACCCGGCTGTTGCGTCGCCCGGGCTACCGAATGTGCGGTCAGGCGTCGTCGAGGCCGAGGCTGAAGGCTGCCTCGAGGTCGTGCGCGGAGTACGTGCGGAAGGCGATGTGCGTCGAGGTGCCGACGACGCCGGACACCTTGTTGAGGCGATCGGCGATGACGTCGGCGAAGTCGTCGTGCGACCGGACACGGACCATCGCGATGAGGTCGGCGTCGCCGGTCACGGAGTAGACCTCGGAGACAGCGGGGATGTTGGCGATCTCCTCGGCGACCTCGGGGATCCGGTTGACCTCGCAGCTGATCATGACGATGGCGGTGATCACGGTGACACCTTAGCCGTCGCCACCACGGCCGGCTCGGTGCGTCGTGGCCCTGCGGGTCGTGGGCCGGGTCGCCGGCCCGCAGCAGGCACGTCGTGGTCGAAACCGACGACGTCTCTCGCTGCGGCGACGGCCGGCTCGAGCTCGTGGCGGACCGCGCCGGCGCCGCCGACGGGGCAGGTCCACGTGCCGTCGAGCTCGACGATGCGCACACCGGGTGCCTCGAGCCACCGCAGCAGGAGCTCGGTCTCCTCGACGAGGGCCGACGGCCGGTCGGGGGTCGGCGGCGCGACGACCTCGGCGGTGGCCTGCAGGGTGCGGACGTAGACCATGGGGTCGGCTCCCCGCGGGCTGACGGTGGTGCCGGCGAGACGACCGTGTCGGATGCTCACGAGCTCCCACCCACCGTGGTCGGCGCGCCGTGCGGCGACGATCTCGGGGGAGCGGGTGAGCGGAGCCAGGCGCTGCGCCCGGGCCGCGCCCCGAACGAGCTGGAGGAAACGGTCGCGCACGCGGGCAGCGTCTTCGAAGCGCTCTGCCGATGCGAGCTCCTCGAGGCGCGCGCGCAGCAGGTCGGAGCCGGGCCGGGCGTTGCCGCTGAAGATCGCCGCGCAGTCGGCGACGACGATGGCGTAGTCGCCCTCGGACTGTGCCCCCGTGCACGGTGCACCGCAGCGGCCCATGTCGGCGAGCGCACACGCCGACGAGCGGCCCGAGAGCCGGCCGGTGCACTGCCGCAGCGGCACGACCTCGTGCACGGCGTCGATGGCGGACTGCGCCGTGAGGCGCGAGCGGAACGGTCCGATGTAGTGGGCATCGTCGTCACGCACCTGCTTGACGATCGACAGCCGGGGGAAGCGCTCGCTCGTCAGCTTCACCCACATCGTCTTGCGGCCGTCCTTGGACCGGCGGTTGAAGCGAGGCTTGTGCTCGTCGATGAGTCGCAGCTCGCGGACCTGGGCCTCGAGCGGGGTCTGGCACACGACGGGGTGCACGGCCTGCGCGAGCCGCACCATCTCGGCCATCCGGCTGCGCTGCTCGGAGGCGGTGAAGTAGGACCGGACTCGGGTGCGGATGTCGCGACTCGTGCCGACGTAGAGAACCCGACCGTTGCCGTCCTTGAAGAGGTAGACCCCCGGGGCGTGCGGCAGCGGGTCGGCGAGGAAGCGCTTGCGCCGCTGGGTCGGAGTGACCCGTGAGCTGTAGCTCGCAAGCTCCTCGAGTGTGCGCACGCCGAGGTTGCCGACGCGTTCGATGAGCCCGTGGAGCACGTCGACGGTGGCGCGGGCGTCGTGCAGGGCGCGGTGGTCCGGTGTCGTCGTCGCCCCGAAGACCTGGGCGAGCGAGCCGAGCCGGTGGTTGGGCGCCTCGTCACGCACGACGAGCTGGCGAGCGAGCTGGAGGGTGTCGAGCACCGCGAAGCCGGGCCAGGCCGTGCCGGTGCGGGCAGCTGCAGCCTTGAGGAAGCCGATGTCGAAGCCGGCGTTGTGGGCGACGAGCACGCTGCCGGCCGCGAACTCGAGGAAGGCGGGCAGGGCCGTCTCGATGCGTGGGGCGTCGCGCACCATGCCGTCGGTGATGCCGGTGAGCACGGAGATGAACGCCGGGATCGGCTCGCCGGGATCGACGAGGGTCTGGAACTCACCGAGGTGCTCGCCCCCGCGCACCTTGACCGCACCGATCTCGGTGATGCCGCACTCGGCCGGGGCGCCCCCGGTCGTCTCGAGGTCGACCACGACGAAGGTGACGTCGGCGAGGGAGGTGCCGAGGTCATCGAACGTCGACTGGATCGCCTGCATGCCCCGACGGTATGCCGCGGCGCCGACAACGCCCGGAAGGCGCGGCGGTCGTCGGGGCGGGCGCCGTGGAGTGTCGGTGGTCGCCCCTAGCGTCATTCGTGACAGAACGCAACGAGACGTGAAGAGGTGCCCAGGATGATGCTCGTCGACTGCAACACCTGCCCGGTGCGGCACGTCCGGTGCGCGGACTGCATGGTGACCGCGCTCACGGCCGTGCCCCTCGCCCCGCGCGAGGCCCCGCGCCCGGTCCTCACCGAAGCCGGTGCCGCCCCGGCCGCCATCGACGGTGGTCCGCAGGCAGGTCTCACCGCGCCACCGCTCCTCGCCCTCGACCGGGCGGAGCGCCACGCGGTGTCGGTGCTGCTCGGTGCCGGGCTCGTGACGGTCCAGGAGGCCAATGCGGCCCGCGCCGTGCCGAGTGAGGGTTCCACCCCCGCCAGCGTGCACACCCACCACGGGCCGTCCTCCCGCCCCGCGCGAGCCACCCGCGCCGCAGGCTGACCACGATCGGCGGCCGCGGGGTCGCGTGTCACCATGACGAGGTGTCGCGTCTCCGGCTCGTGCTGCCCGCGCTGGCCACCGCCCTTCTGGCCGTGCCGGTCGTGGCCTCCTGCACGGCGACGAGCGGCGCCGGCAGCCCGTCGAGCACCGTCGACCGCCCAGCAGCGGGAGCAACAGCCTCCCTGCGGGTGTCAGCTGCCCGGGCCGACGAGATCACCGCCCTCCTGACGGACCGCCTCGGTGCCGTCACGCGGGGAGACCGGGCTGCCTGGCTCTCCGCCCTCGCACCGGACGTCGGCCAGACCGTCCGAACGGCTCAGGGCCTGATCTTCGACCGGATGCGGGCCATGGGCGTCACCGATCTCCACGTCGTCTCGGTGTCCCTGCTCAGCGAGCCCGCACCATCGACCGCCACGCCGGCTACCGCGACGACCACCCCACCGACTGACCCCGCGATGCCCGCCACCCGCGCGAGGCTCACCGCCACCTACCGGCTCGCCGGCTTCGACACGAGCCCGCGCACGTTCGTCGTGGACCTGGCCCTCGCTGCCCAGCAGGGGAGCGACGCCACCGGAGCCGGCCCAGGCCCACGCCTGCGCTCGTGGGACCCCGCCGAGCGCCTCCAGCCGTGGGACCTCGATGGCCTGCGGGTCCGCCGCACCGCCGACGCCCTGCTGCTCGTCGTCGGCTCCGAGGCACGCCTCGACGAGCTCACCCGCCGCGCCCGGACGGCGGCCGGTCAGGTGGCAGCTGTCTGGGGTCGGTCCGAGCCCTCGGTGTGGGTCGCTCCCGGCACCGACGACGACGCGGCGCGACTGCTCGGCAGGACTGGCGCCTCGATGGCACGAGTCGCGGCGGTCACCGACGGCCCGCTCGAGCCGGGCGTGCCCGCGGGCGCCGACCGCATCGTCATCGTCCCGTCGCCGTGGGTGGGGCTGAGCGGTGTCGGTCGTGACGTCGTGCTCACGCACGAGCTGACCCATGCGAGCGTGCGAGCGTCGACGACGCGAACCGTGCCCTCCTGGCTGGCCGAGGGCTTCGCCGAGCTCGTCGCCTACCGCTCGGTCGCACTGCCCGAGCGCGAGGTCGTGGCGCCGGCGCTCGACCTCGTAAGCGCCCAGGGCCCTCCTTCGAGCCTGCCGGCCGCCGCGGACTTCGACCCGGCGGCGGGTCGGTTGGCAGCGGCATACGGCCTCTCACTGCTGGCCGTACGAGAGCTGGCCGACCGGCAGGGCACGGCTGCGCTCGTGCGCCTCTATCGCGAGGCGGCGGGCGGGCTCGCGGCGCCGGCCGCGAGCCTCGGCGACGCCGAGGCGATCACCGACCTCGCGCTCGTGCGGGCCGGCACCGACCGCGCGACTCTCGTGCGGCAGTGGCGCGCCCGCATCGCCTCGCTGACGACCTCGTGACCGCGACGGCCGCTCAGGAGTAGAGCTTCTCGACGTCGTCGGCGAAGTCCTTCATGACGACGTTGCGCTTCAGCTTGAGCGACGGGGTGAGGTAGCCGTTGGCCTCGGTGAAGTCACCCTCCAGCACGGTGAACTTGCGGATCGACTCCGCCTTGGACACCGCCTGGTTGGCGCGGTCGACGGCATGCTGGAGGGCCTCGAGGACGACGGGGTTGGTCCGCGCCTGCTCGATGGACACGCCCTCGACGCCGTGGCTCTTGGCCCACAGCGGCCACATCTCCTCGTCGAGCGTGACGAGCGCCGCGATGAAGGGCTTCTGGTCGCCGACGACGATGCACTGCGACACGAGCGGGTGAGCCCGGAGGCGGTCCTCGAGCACGGCCGGCGCGACGTTCTTGCCGCCGGCGGTGACGAGCAGCTCCTTCTTGCGGCCCGTGATCCGCAGGTAGCCGTCGTCGTCGAGGTCGCCGATGTCGCCGGTGTGGAACCAGCCGTCGACGACCGCGTCAGCCGTCGCCTGGGCGTTGCCGTGGTAGCCCCGGAAGACGCCGATCCCCTTGACGAGGATCTCACCGTCCTCGGCAATCCGGATGCCGGTGCCCGGCAGGGGAGGACCCACGGTGCCGATCTTGATCTTGTCGGGGGTGTTGACGCACACCGGTGCCGTCGTCTCCGTGAGGCCGTAGCCCTCGAGGATGATGACGCCGATGCCGCGGTAGAAGTGGCCGAGGCGCGTGCCGAGCGGCGCGCCGCCCGAGACGGCGTACTGCACCTTGCCGCCCATGGCCGCACGCAGCTTGCCGTAGACGAGCCGGTCGAAGATCGCGTGCTGCAGGCGCAGCAGCAGACCGGGACCACCGGCGTCGAGGGCCTCGCTGTAGGCGATCGCCACGGTCGCCGCGCGCAGGAAGATGCGGCCCTTGCCCTCGGCTGCGGCCTTCGCCTCGGCGGAGTTGTAGATCTTCTCGAAGACGCGGGGGACCGCGAGCACGAAGGTCGGCTGGAAGCCGGCGAAGTCGTCGAGCAGGGTCTTGATGTCGGCGGAGTGCCCCATCCGGGCCTTGGCGGAGACGCAGAGCACCTCGATGAAGCGGGCGAAGACGTGGGCGAGGGGGAGGAAGAGCAGCGTCGAGGCGCCGTCGGCACGCACGACCTCCTTGAGCTTCTCGGTGGCGTTCTCGGCGAGGTCGAGGAAGTTGCCGTGGGTCAGCTCGCAGCCCTTGGGACGGCCGGTCGTGCCCGAGGTGTAGATGATCGTCGCGAGGGACGTGCGGTCGAGAGCCTCGCGCCGGGCCGCGAGCTCGGCGTCGGGCACGGACGTGCCCTTCTGCCGCAGGGCGTCGAGGCCGCCGTCCGCGATGACGACGACGTCGGTGAGGTCGGGCAGCTGGGCCTCGACGAGCCCCACGGTCTCGCGGTGCGCAGGAGTCTCGACGACGCCGAGGACCGCACCGGAGTCTGAGAGGATCCACTCGACCTGCTCGGGCGATGAGGTCTCGTAGATCGGCACGACCACGCCGCCGGCACTCCACGTCGCGAAGTCGACGAGCGTCCACTCGTAGCGGGTACGGGACATGAGGCCGACCCGGCTGCCCGGCTGGACACCCGAGGCGATGAGCCCCTTCGCGACCGCGTCGACGTCGGCGGCGAACTCTCGCCACGTCGTCGTCGTCCAGCTGCCCCCGGCGCCCTTACGGGCGAAGGCGGCACCGGCAGGGGACTCGGCGGCGTTGCGGCTGGGCAGGTCGGCAAGGCTTCCCTCGGTGGTGACGGGGGCCAGCGGTGCGACGACGTTGTCCTTCACGGAAACTCCTCGTGAGCGGCGGGTGTGCAGTGGGGCTGACGACACCGACGGATGGCCAGCAGCGACGACGGTGCGGGCCACGCCCGGCGATGGCGTGAGAGGGGTCCGCCACGACGAGTCGCGGTGGGCTTCGCGCCCATCCTCGCACGCGCGCGACCGGGGTCGGGAGCCAAACGCAGCCTGCACGCCGCGCCGTGACCAACGCGATAACCTTCGGCTCATGGCCGATCGCACCGAGTCCTCCATCGTCGTCGACGCACCCCCCGGAGAGGTGCTCGACGTCATCGCGGACTTCGAGGCCTACCCGGAGTGGGCCGGCGAGGTGAAGGCGATCCGCGTGCTCGCCGAGGAGGGTGACGGCTGGGCCGACCAGGTGGAGTTCACCCTCGACGCCGGAGCCATCAAGGACACCTACGTCCTCGACTACGAGTGGGACGTCGTCGAGGACGGCACGGGCGTCGTCTCGTGGTCGCTCGTCACGGCCCAGGTGCTCAAGGCCATGGACGGCTCCTACACCCTCGCCGCCCAGGGCGCGGGCACGAAGGTCACCTACCGCCTCGCGGTCGACGTCAAGATCCCCATGATCGGCCTGCTCAAGCGCAAGGCCGAGAAGGTCATCGTCGACACGGCTCTCAAAGAGCTGAAGAAGCGGGTCGAGGCCTGACCGGCGTGACGGCGACGGACGAGCCCGACGGGCACACTCACAACGGATCCCGAGCGGACGCCGAGCCGGCGCGCACGGTGGCGCAGGAGGCGGCGCTGCTCGTCGAGCTGCTGTCGCGCCGTGGCTGGGGCGCCGGCGGCGGTATGCCGTCCGCGTCCTCCCACACGACCGCTCACGAGCAGCCGGGGGCCGGGTCCTCGAGCGCTCCGCGCGCCGCCGCCGACGGGGCGGGCGGGAGTCACGACGGCGCGGCCACGGACTCGGCCGGCGCCGGGGCCCGACCCGGCGGCATACCGCTGACGGATGCCCGGCAGGCACCCGAGTGCACGTGCGGCGGCCGCGAGCCGGCGGCCTGTCGGGTGTGTCCCGTGTGCCAGATCATCAGCTTCGTCCAGCAGGTCAACCCCGACACGATCGAGCGGGTCGCCGACTTCGTCGGCTTCGCGGCCACCGCGCTGCGGGACCTCGCGACGGCGCAGCGTGAGCGCTCGACGCGTCCAGGGGCAGCCGGCGACCACGCCGCTCCCGACCCGCCGGCACGCGAGGACCACGAGGGCCCGGCATGACCCGTCGGTTGGCCATCGGCATCGACATCGGCGGCACCAAGGTCGCCGGGGGAATCGTCGACGAGAGCGGCGCGATCCTCGAGCGGGTGCGCTTCGACACCCCGCACCGCTCCACCTCGCCGCGCGTCGTCGAGAACACCATCGTCGGGGCCGTCGAGGAGCTGCTCGGCCGCGCCGATCCCGCCGACATCGTCGCCGTCGGCATCGGGGCCGCCGGCTTCGTCGCCGAGGACCGTGCGACCGTCGTCTTCGCGCCGCACCTGTCGTGGCGCAACGAGCCGTTGCGCCACGCGCTGTCGCAGCGCATCTCGCTGCCGATCACCGTCGACAACGACGCCAACGCCGCCGCGTGGGCGGAGGCGTGCTTCGGGGCGGCCCGCGGTGAGTCGCACGTCGTCGTCATCACCCTCGGCACGGGCATCGGCGGGGCACTCATCATCGACGGCCAGGTGCAGCGCGGACGCCACGGCATCGCGGGGGAGTTCGGGCACATGCAGGTCGTCCCCGGCGGCGTGCGCTGCGAGTGCGGCAACCGCGGCTGCTGGGAGCAGTACGCCAGCGGCAACGCCCTCGTCCGCGAGGCACGGGCCATGATCGAGGCCGGATCTCCTGTGGTGGCAGACCTGCTCACCCGTCTCGGTGGTGACCCTGCGGCACTCACCGGCCCCTTCATCACCGAGGCCGCCCACGACGGCGACCCCACCGCGCGCGAGCTGCTCGCCGACATCGGTGAGTGGCTGGGTATCGGCATGGCCAACCTCGCGGCCGCCTTCGACCCCGGGCTCTTCGTCATCGGCGGCGGGGTCAGCGCCGCCGACGAGATGCTCATCGGCCCGGCGCGTGACGCCTTCCGGCGCCAGCTCACGGGGCGCGGCTACCGTCCCGAGGCGAGCATCGTGCGGGCCGTCCTCGGCAGCGACGCGGGCCTCATCGGTGCCGCGGAGCTCGCCCGCAGCGGTCGCTGAGCGCCCCTCACACCCAGGTCGCCGGGTCGGTCAGACCCTCGTGCCGTCGTCGAACGGGTCGCGCTCGTTGCCGCCACGCAGCACGAGCAGCACGAAGCCGATGACGACCATGGCGATCGCGGTGACGACCCACCACCCGCTGCCGTCGCGGTCGAAGAAGAGCAGGTAGAACAGCAGCAGCGGGCCGCCGACGAGGCCGCCGACGATGGCCCAGAACATCGGGTCGGTCTCGGCCGACGGCAGCTCGATGTCGGACGGCGGCACGAAGTGGTCGTCGGGCTCACCGCCGCGGGCGGCGCTCGCCTCGTCGAGCAGTGCGTCGACGTCGTCGACCGCGTCGCTCGGGGCCCCGGCGCGCCACACGTGCGAGGTCGTCGACGCGATCGGCAGACCGAGGTCCCCGCCGTGGGCGACATCGGTCGGCGTCGGGACCGCGGGACCGGCGGGACCAGCGGGACCGGCGGGGCCTGCCGCACCGGTCGGGTCGGCGGGAACGGCCTGGCTTGCAGGGCCGAAGGGGGCGGGGTTGACCCCGGTGGTCTTGGCGGAGCCGCCGCTCGTGCCGTCGTCGGACGTCAGCGCGTCGCCCGCCGGGGCAGCGTCGCCACCGGACGGCATACGGTCGGGGGCGCCCGCGCCATCGGCCCGGTCGGCCTGGTCAGCGCCGTCAGCCCGGTCGGCGCGGTCGGCGCGGTCGGCCAGGGGGTCAGGCGCCTCGTCGTCCCAGCCCGCGACGATCCGCTGGAACTCCGCATCGAGGTCGCGGTCGTTCACGGGAATCCTCCTGGCGGTGCGGCGGGACCTCCTGATCCTCGCATGCGGCCCTCACCGCGCGCGAGTGTCGTAGAGTTCGAGCCGTCACGTGGAAGGTGGACAACGGTTGTTCTACTGGTTTCTGAAGACGATCGTCATCGGTCCCATCATCAGGCTGCTCTTCAGGCCCTGGGTCGAGGGCGAGGAGAACATCCCCGAGGAGGGGCCGGCGATCTTCGCCTCCAACCACCTGTCCTTCTCCGACTCGGTGTTCCTGCCGCTCGTCGTGCCGCGCCGCGTCACCTTCCTCGCGAAGAGCGACTACTTCACCGGACGTGGGGTCAAGGGCCGTCTGACGGCAGCCTTCTTCAAGGCCATCGGGCAGGTGCCCGTCGACCGTTCCGGAGGCAAGGCGAGCAGCGCCGCGCTCAACTCGGGCCTCAAGGTGCTGCGCCGCGGTGACCTGCTCGGCATCTATCCCGAGGGCACGCGCTCGCCCGACGGGCGCCTCTACCGCGGCCGCACCGGTGTGGCCCGGATGGCCCTCGAGGGCCGCGTCACCGTGATCCCCGTGGCGATGATCGGCACCGACAAGGCCCAGCCGACCGGCAAGGTCATCCCGCGCATCATGCGGGTGGGGGTGCGGGTCGGCAAGCCGCTCGACTTCTCTCGCTACGAGGGCATGGAGGACGACCGCTTCGTCCTGCGCTCGATCACCGACGAGATCATGTACGAGCTGATGCTGCTGTCGGGCCAGGAGTACGTCGACATGTACGCCACGTCGATGAAGGACCGCCTGCTCGCCGCAGCCCGGGCCAAGGCCAAGGAGCTCCAGGAGGCCGCCAAGCCGGGTGCGGCTGCGCCGGAGCTCGAGGCGGCTCTCGACGCCGCCGAGGGTCGGGCGACGCAGCTCGAGCGGGCCAGGGACCTCCCCGACCCTGCGAGCGACGCCGGCAGGGACACCGCCGCAGCCCGTTCCGCGCCTGACGAGGACGAGGGCCCCGGGCCCGTCGTCGCTGCCTCCTGAGATGAGCGGGCGCGAGCCCCTGACGCCCGGCCGAGCCGCGGTGCTGCTCGACGAGCACGTCGTCGTCCGCGGGCTCTGGCGTGCCGTCGACGTCTTCCGCTGTCTCGCGCTCGCGTATGCCGTCTGGTCGGCCTGGGAACGGCGCGAGGAGATGGTCAACCCGACCGTTGCCGTCGTCATCCTCGGGGTCCTCACCGGGTGGACCGTCGTGCAGACGGTGCGGCCGATGCGCACGGCGCGGGCCTACACGGTCGAGCTCGCCATCGCGTGCGCCGCCATCCTCGGCACGCGCCTCGTCGACAGCCCCGAGGTCATCACGTCGGGGGCCAAGACGATCCCGTCGATCTGGCCGTCCGCCGCCATCGTCGGTTGGGCCGTGCTGCGCGGCTGGCGCGGCGGTGTCGTGGCCGCGGCGATCGTCGGGGCATGCTCCTTCGTCGAGGTCATCGAGCCGACGGCCAACACGGTGACCAACACGATCCTCGGCCTGCTCCTCGGCGGCTGCATCGGCTACTGCGTCGACCTCACCCGCGCGAGCCACGCAGCGCTCGCCGAGGCCATGCGGGTCGAGGCGGCCCGCGCCGAGCGCGACCGGCTCGCGCGCACCGTGCACGACGGCGTGCTGCAGACCCTCGCCTTCATCAACCGCCGGGCGATCGACATCGGCGGCGAGACCGCCGCCCTCGGCGCGATGGCGGGGGAGCAGGAGCGCATCCTCCGCACCCTCGTCAGCCAGGCCGATCTCGCCGAGGTCGACCGGGCCGTCTCGGGCGAGGCCGACCTGCGTGGCCTGCTCGCGCACGTCGAGACCGACGACATCGCCCTCGTCGCCCCCGCCGAGCCGGTGCTGCTGCCACGTCGGGTCGCCGACGAGGTCGTCGCGGCCGTCGAGGCGGCCGTCGACAACGTGCGCAAGCACGCCGGCCAGGGGGCCAGGGCGTGGGTGCTGCTCGACGACGACGGGGCAGGGGTGCAGGTCACCATCCGCGACTCCGGGGTCGGTGTCGAGGCCGGACGGCTCGACGAGGCCGTCGGGCAGGGTCGCCTGGGGGTGTCGTCGAGCATCCGGGGGCGCCTCGCCGACCTCGGTGGCACCGCGAGCGTCACCTCGGGCGCGGCCGGTGGCACGACGGTCGAGCTGCGGGTGCCGCACGCCCCGGCCCGCTGAGGTCGTGTGCCGCGTCCCGCTCCCCTGGGTAGGCCCCGTCCGGACGACGAAATCTGCTCCACAGACCGTGACGTCTCGGGCACGATGGACAGGAACGGCGTCGCCACGCCGTCGCGGCCGCTGCCGGGGGCAGGGGGAGCAGCAGGGGAGCAGCAGGGGAGCAGCAGGGGGAGAGGGGCCGTCGCCGGCTCCGCCGACGCATCAGAGGGAGGCTGGGGATCGGTGAGGTGCCATGACTGAGCAGGGGCAGGGGTCGGCCGCCGACCACGTCACGGTCGTCGTCGCCGACGACCACCCGATGTGGCGCGACGCCGTGGCCCGCGACCTCGCCGACGCCGGCTTCGAGGTCGTCGCCACCGCGGACGACGGGCGCGCGGCCGTGGCGCGCACCCGTGCCCTCGTGCCCGACGTGCTCGTGCTCGACCTCAACCTGCCCGGCCTCGACGGACCGGAGGTGTGTGCCGCGCTCTCGGCGGCGCGGGTGCCGACGCGCATCCTCATCCTCTCGGCGAGCGGTGACCACAAGGACGTGCTCGACGCCGTCAAGGCGGGCGCCCTCGGCTACCTCGTGAAGTCCGCCGGCCGGGAGGAGTTCCTCGCCGCGGTGCGCGCCACCGCGGCCGGTGACCCGGTCTTCACCCCCGGCCTCGCGGGTCTCGTGCTCGGCGAGTTCCGGCGCGCCCGCACGGCCGGTCCGGATCAGGGCGGTCGCGAGATCCCGGAGCTCACCGAGCGGGAGACCGAGATCCTGCGCTACGTCGCCACCGGGATGGGCTACAAGGAGATCGCCGCGACGCTCTTCCTCTCGCACCGCACGGTGCAGAACCACGTGCAGAACATCTTCGGCAAGCTCCAGATGCACAACCGGGTCGAGCTCGCCCGGTTCGCGATGGAGCGCGGCCTCGACCTCGGCGACCCCGCGACCTGACCGCCGCGTCGAGCTGCTGCCGTATGCGGCCCGGCCACGTCGAGTGCCCACCGTCCCCCGGGAGCCTGCCGGACGGCATACCGGAGGGCGTCGGTGACGGTGTCCACGGGCGAGTCGTGGTTTCGGGATGCGGACCTCGGCCGGGGCGGGCCCCGCACGGCGACTACGCTGTCGGGGTGAACATGAGCGCCGTCACCGCCGATGTCGGCCTCGAGCCCGTCGACGGGTCCGAGGCCCTGGCCGCCCTCACCGCCGCCGCGACCGAGCTCGAGGCGACGCAGCAGCCGAGCTGGCCGGACACGGCCGCGCTCGCCGAGGTGATCGAGACGCTCTCGACCTATCCACCGCTCGTCTTCGCCGGTGAGTGCGACATCCTCACCGACCGCATGGCCAAGGCGGCGGTCGGCGAGGCCTTCGTCCTGCAGGGCGGCGACTGCGCAGAGACGTTCGCGTCGGCGACCGCCGACAACATCCGCGACCGCATCAAGACGATCCTGCAGATGGCGGCCGTGCTGACCTACGGCGCGTCGGTGCCGGTCATCAAGATCGGCCGCATGGCGGGGCAGTACGCCAAGCCGCGCAGCTCGACGGTCGAGACCCGCGAGGGCGTGACGCTGCCGGCCTTCCGGGGCGACATGGTCAACGACTTCGCCTTCCACGAGACGGCTCGCATCCCCGACCCGCAGCGCCTCGTCCGCGCCTACCACGCGAGCTCGGCCACCCTCAACCTCGTGCGTGCTTTCACCACAGGCGGATTCGCGGACCTGCGGCACGTGCACGACTGGAACCGCGGCTTCGTCGCCAACGCCGCCAACCAGCGCTACGAGAAGATCGCCAAGGACATCGACAAGGCGATGCGCTTCATGGCGGCCTGCGGCGCCGACTTCGACGCCATGCGCACGGTCGAGTTCTACGCCGCCCACGAGGCGCTGCTGCTCGACTACGAGCGCCCGCTGACGCGCATCGACTCCCGCTCCGGTCGTCTCTACGACACCTCCACGCACTTCGTCTGGGTCGGCGAGCGCACCCGCCAGCTCGACGGCGCCCACATCGACTTCGTGTCGCGCATCAGCAACCCCATCGGCGTCAAGCTCGGCCCCAAGGCCGACATCGACGAGGTGCTGCGCCTCATCGACAAGGTCGACCCCCAGCGCACGCCGGGTCGCCTCACGTTCATCACGCGGATGGGTGCGGGCACGATCCGTGACGCGCTGCCGGCCCTCGTCGACAAGGTGACCGCCTCGGGCGCCACGGTGACGTGGATCTGCGACCCGATGCACGGCAACACCTTCGAGAGCCCCTCGGGCTACAAGACGCGCGACTTCGAGGACATCGTCGAGGAGGTGCGGGGCTTCTTCGAGGTGCACCGCTCGCTCGGGACGATCCCGGGTGGCATCCACGTCGAGCTCACGGGCAACGACGTGACGGAGTGCCTCGGCGGCGCGGAGAAGATCATCGACTCCGACCTCGAGAAGCGCTACGAGTCTGTGTGCGACCCGCGCCTCAACCACCAGCAGTCGCTCGAGCTCGCCTTCCTCGTCGCGGAGATGCTCGCGCAGGGCTGACACCTGGGGTCGGTCGGCACCGGGATCAGACCTCGTGGTGCAGAGCCTCGGCAGGCAGCTCACCCGGGCGCCGGCGCGCGAGGATCTCGACGGCATACATCGCCGCGAGCACGAGCGCGCCGCCGACCAGCATTCGCGCCGTCAGCGACTCGTCGCCGAGGGTGACGGCGAAGAACGCGGCGAAGACCGGCTCGACCGTCATGATGATCGCCGCGCGGGTGGCGGGCAGGTGGGCCTGGGCCCACGTCTGGGCCCAGAGCGCGAGGATGCTCGCGAAGGCGACCATGTAGAGCACCGACGCCCACTGCCCCGCACCGCTTGGGAGGACGATGCCCCCGGGCGCCGCCCCGACGAGGCAGAGCACCGCGATGACGACCATCTGCACGACCGAGAGACCGACCGCAATCTCGCCGGCGCTGAAGCGGCCGAGGCCGACGATGTGCAGGGCATAGAGCACGGCGGCCAGCAGTGTGATCGCCTCGCCGACCCCGACCGAGAAGCCGTTGAGCGACAGCAGCGCGAGCCCGACGGTGGCGAGCGCCACGGCGGCCCACGTCGAGCCGGCCACCTTCTCGCGCAGCAGGAGCGCGGTGAAGACCGGTGTGAGCACGACGTAGGTGCCGGTGATGAAGCCCGACACGGAGGCCGGCGTCGTCGCGAGGCCCTGGGTCTGCGCGATCTGGGCGAGTCCGCAGAGCACGCCGAGCCCGACCCCGATGGACACCGCGCGCCGGTCGAGGGCTCGCACGGACCGCCAGAACGCCACGAGCATGATCACCGCCGCGATCGTGAAGCGCACCGCGAGGAAGTCGACCGGCGGCACCGTCTCGACGAGGTCGTGGATGAGGAAGAAGGTGGAGCCCCACACCGCAGTCAGGGCGATGAGCAGGAGCGTGGCAAGGCGCGACTGCGCCGCGTGCTGCACGGCGCGGTCTCAGACGATCGTGAGGATGATCGTCGAGCCCTTCGGCGCCTGCTGGCCGCCGTCGATGCTCTGCACGCGCACGAGGTCGAAGAGCTTGCCGAAGGGATAGTCCTTCTGGACCTTGAAGCCGAGGTCGGTCAGTGCCTTCTCCGCCTCGGCCGTGGGGCGGCCGACGACGCCGGGCACCTGCACCATGACCGGCCCCTTGGACACGGTGATCGTCACGCTGTCACCGCGGAAGAGCGAGCCCTTGGCGGGGGTCTGCGAGACGACCTGCCCCGTGGGCACCGTGTCGCTGTTGACGTCGTCGGCGCGCACTGCCTTGAGGCCCGCCTTGGTGATCGCTGCCGCCGCGGCGCCCGCGTCCGCCCCGACGACCGAGGGCACGCGGATGGGCTGGCGGCCCTTCGACACGACGACCGACACCGCGACCCCACGCTTGACCGACGTGCCGGCCTTCGGGTCCTGGGAGATGACCTCGCCCTCGGGCACCGTCTCGCTCCACGCCGTCGTGCGCTCACCCACCGCCAGGGTGAGCGGCGACAGGGCCTTGGCGAGGTCGTCGGCCTTCGTGCCGACGAGGGCCGGCACGTCGTAGCGCTCCTGGCCCTTGGAGACGACGACCCGCACGATCGAGTCCTTGGACAGCTGGGTGCCGGGGTCGGGCTCGATGCGCAGCACGACGCCCTTGGCGACGGTCTCGGAGAACTCCTCGTTCTCGTCCAGCGAGAGTGAGGCCTGGCGAAGGGCCGTGTCGGCGGCGGTGAGCTGCTGGCCCACGACCGCGGGCACGACGGTCATGCCGCCCGGCCCGACGGTGAACCACCAGCCCGCTGCGCCCGCCCCGACGACCAGCAGGGCGGCGACCCACCACGGCCACCGCCGCCGGCGCCTGCGCTGGAGCGGGAGGGCGGCCGTGTGGCTGCGCTCTGGCTCGTGCACCGGCAGGCCGGCGAGCGACGAGCGCTGACGCGCCCGACGCGGTATGCCGTCCGCCTCGTCGGGCGGCGCACCGGCGTCGCGCCCGGCGCGGGCCGAGGTTGCCGCGGCAGCCGGGGGGGCGGCATACGCCGACGCGGAGCCGGTGTCGCGCACCGCGGGGAGCGTCGCGGTGGTCGCGACGACGGGGGAGAGGGGCGTGGCACCGAGGGCGCTGCCGCGCCGGTCGAGCTCGGCGGGGATGAGGTCGCGGCGCACGTGCTGCAGGGCGCGCAGGAAGTCGCCCGCACTGGCGAAGCGGTCGTCGGGCTCGAGCGCCGTGGCGCGGGCGACGAGGTCGTCGAGGCGGGCCGGCACGGTCGGCACGACGGCCGACGGCGCGTCGATGGAGCCGTGGACGTGCTTGTAGGCGATCTGGATCGGGGTGTCGCCGCTGACGGCCTTGCGACCGGTCAGCATCTCGAAGAGGAGCAGCCCCGCGGCGTAGAGATCGCTGCGCTGATCGGCGACCCCGCGCTCGACCTGCTCGGGCGAGAGGTAGGAGACCGTGCCGAGCAGGACGCCGGTCTGGCTCGTCGTCGTCTGGTTGGTGATGGCGCGCGCGAGGCCGAAGTCTGCCACCTTGACCTCGCCGTCACGGCGGACGATGACGTTCTCCGGCTTGACGTCGCGGTGGATGAGCCCGGCCGAGTGGGCGGCCTGCAGGGCGAGAAGGATCGGCTCGAGGATCGCGATCGCCTCGCGGGCGGTGAGCGGCGCCTCCTCGTGGATGACGTCGCGCAGGGTCTTGCCCTCGACGAGCTCCATCGCGAGGAAGACGTCGCCGTCGTCCTCGCCCTGGTCGTAGACGGCGACGACGTTGGGGTGGCTGAGGCGGGCCGCCGACCGGGCCTCGCTGCGGAAGCGCTCGACGAAGACGGCGTCGGTCGCGAGGCCGGGACGCATGATCTTCAGGGCGACGTCTCGGTCGAGGCGTGCGTCGAGCGCCACGTAGACCGAGGCCATGCCTCCGTCTGCGAGGTGCGAGAGGACGCGGTACCTCCCGTCGATGACCCGACCGACGAGGGAGTCCGCCACGCTGGACGTCACGGCAGGAGTTTACGGTGCCCCGGCCTGCATTCCCTGCAGGCGAGGCGGGTCAGAGCCGGGCGTAGATCGCCTTGACGCTGGCGACGTAGGCCTTCGTGTCGGTGTAGAGACCTCGCGTGCGCACCGAGTAGAGGCCCTGGTAGTAGGCGGCGATGGCCTGGTCGCTCGAGTCGGCCATCGTCTGCAGCGCACGGAGCACGAGCACCCCGGCGGTGATGTTGTCGCGCACGTCGTAGAGGTCGAGCTTCCGGCCCGCGAGCTGGGAGGCCCAGGTGCCGGTGATCGGCATGATCTGCATGACGCCGACGGCGTTCGTCGAGGAGACCGCGCGCTGGTACCACCCCGACTCGAGCCAGCCGATCGCGAGGGCCAGCTTGGGGTCGACACCGTGCCGGGTGGCGATGGAGCGGATGAGGTCGGCGGTCTCGGTGCGGCTCGGGACGGTCATGGCCGCGAGCTTGGCCTTGCTCGCTGCGACGGCCTGGGCGCGCGCCGTCGAGGCCGTCGGCTTCGCGGCCGGCTGGGAGGACGGCTTCGGGGCGGGCTTGGGTCCGGGCTTCGAGGACGGCTTCGGGAACGGCTTGCGGGCGGGCTGCCCACTCGCCCCGGGCGTCGGGACGGTGATGCGCTGGCCGACGTAGATGTAGCTCGACGCGCTGAGGTGGTTGGCGGCGAGGAGCGCCGTGACGCTGACCGTGTAGCGCTTCGCGATGCCCGACATCGTGTCGCCGGAGCGCACGACGTAGGTGCGCAGGGCGGTGGTGGCGGGCTTGCGGGTCGGCTTCGTGGCGGCAGCGGGCTTCGCGGCCGGCCTGACGGTGGGCTTGGCGGTGGGCTTGGCGGCGGGCCTCGCGGCGGGCCTCGCGGCTGCCGCGGGCGTGGCAGCACCCTTGCCGGGGACGAGCAGCTTCTGGCCGACGTGGATCACCGCGCCGCCGTGGGGCAGGCGGTTCTTGGCCACGATGGCGGCGACGGTCGTGCGATGCGTGATGGCGAGGTCCCAGAGGGTGTCGCCGGAGCGCACGGTCACCGTGCTCCAGGTCGTCCGCGGTGCAGCCACGACCGCGTGCGGGGGAGTGACGAGTGTGGCGACGTCGGCGGCGAAGGGCACGTCGAGGGTCCTTTCCTTCGAAGCCCGGTGCTCTGGCTCGGTGTCCCGAGGCTGCTCTGGCGAGGTGGAGGGGGCGCCCGGAAGGATCGGGTGAGCGGGCTACTGCTGTGATCGGTGAGTCTGGAAGACAACTGTGGGGCGCGTGTGACACTAGCGTATATTTGAGCGCTAAAGTATAAATACATCGGTGTAATTCGGGGTGGATGCCGGGTCAGTGGCAGACTCCTCACTCGTGAGCGACCACCCGCAGCACGATCCCGCCCAGCCCCTGGCACCGGCCGCGTCCGAGCCGCGCGCCGCCACGAACCCGCTCGGCGAGGCGGGGGTCGCCGACCAGACGGATGTGGCGGAGGCGTCGGACTCGCCCGGTCTCGAAGCCCTGGTCGGGGAGTGGCTCACCGTGCCCGACCTCGCGGAGCGCCTCGGTGTCGCCCTCTCGGCAGCTCGGCGGCTGATCGCCGACCGCGAGCTCGTGGCGACCCGCATCGGCGAGCGCCGGGTCATCGCGGTGCCGGCGAAGTTCGTCGACGAGACGGGCCCGCGTCCCGAGCTCAAGGGCACCTTCACGGTGCTCGCCGACGGCGGGATGAGCGATGACGAGATCATCGCGTGGCTCTTCACCCCCGATGCGACGCTGCCCGTGGAGGGCGCCCCGATCGACGCGCTGCGCGCGGGACACAAGACCGAGATCCGTCGCCGCGCCCAGGAGCTCGCCTTCTAGCGCTCGGACGGTTCGCGCTGACCCCGTCGCAGCCAGGACTGCTGAGCCCCAGGCTCGCTGATCCTCAGGCGTGGCGAGCGGTCGACACGTCGACGAGCGCCTCGAGCACCTCGAGCGCACTGCCGTCGAGGCGCCCGCTCTCACGAGCCCTGCCCACGGCCTTGCGGGCATCGTCGGCGAGCGTCGCGATGAGCTCCTCGACCCGATCGACCGCGCCCGTGCCCACGAGGACGCGACGGATCGCCTCCACGCCGGCGACGTCGAGGTCGTCACGCCCGAGCAGCGACTCGACGAGCGCCCGGTCGTCGGGTGCAGCTGCGTCGAGGGCCAGCGCGATGAGCACCGTGCGCTTGCCCTCGCGCAGGTCGTCGCCCGCCGGCTTTCCCGTCGCCTCCGGGTCGCCGAAGACGCCGAGGAGGTCGTCGCGCAGCTGGAACGCCTCACCGAGGGCGAGCCCGTAGTCCGACAGGGGAGCGAGGTCGTCGTCGGTCGCGCCACCGACGAGCGCGCCGATGCGGAGGGGGTGCTCGATGGTGTACTTCGCGCTCTTGAAGCGGATGACCTTGCGGGCCGAGGCGATCCGCTCCTCGAGGTCGAGCCCGTCCCAGCCACGGACCGACTCGAGCAGGTCGAGGAACTGCCCACCCATGAGCTGGGTGCGCATCGCGTCGAAGAGGTGCCGACCCCGGGCGAGCTCCTCCGCCGGCAGGCCGCACGTCGCGTAGAGCTCGTCGCACCAGGTGAGGCAGAGGTCGCCGGCGAGGATCGCCGCGCCCTCGCCGAACCGGTCCGCGTCGCCGTCCCAGCCCCGGGCGGCGTGCAGCGCTGCCACGGCCCGGTGGGCGGACGGCATACCGCGTCGGGTGTCGCTGCGGTCCATGACGTCGTCGTGGAGCAGGGCGGCGCCCTGGAAGAACTCCATGCTCGCCGCGAGCCGCACGAGGGCGTCGGAGTCGGCGCCCCCGGCTGCGCGGTAGCCCCAGTAGAGGAAGCCGGCACGCAGCCCCTTGCCGCCCGTGAGCAGCCGTTCGACGGCGTCGACGAGGGGGGCGATCTCGGGGCCGATCTCGGTGAGCGAGGTGGCGCCCCCGGCGATCTGCCCGTCGATCGCCTGCTGGACCCGTCGGCGGAGGCCGTCGAGGTCGGTGGGGGTCTGCACGAGGTCCTCCATCGCGTCGGGAAGTCGTGCGCCAGCCTACGCGGAGCCTGCACCACGACGTGGGCAGCCCACGCGTCGTGGACGGCGCCGCCTTATCGTGGGCTCCATGGCACACGGTACGGCGTCCTCGATGACGCGCGCGGAACGCTTCACGCGCTCGATCCCCGACCTCATCGGTGGACCCCTGCCGTCGTTCAGCTTCGAGTTCTTCCCGCCCAAGGACGACGCCTCGGAGGCACAGCTCTGGGATGCCATCCGCCGGCTCGAGAAGGTCGCGCCGAGCTTCGTCTCGATCACCTACGGCGCCGGCGGGGGCACTCGTGACCGCACCGTGCGCCTCACCCAGCGGGTGCTCGAGGAGACGTCGTTGACACCGATGGCGCACCTCACGTGCGTCGGCCACTCGGTCGGCGAGCTGCGCTCCGTCGTGGGGGCGTATGCCGCCGGCGGCGTGCGCAACATCCTCGCCCTGCGCGGTGACCCCCAGGGCGGCCTCGGCCAGCCGTGGGTGGCGCACCCTCAGGGCCTCGACCACGCCGACGAGCTCGTGCGCCTCGTCAAGGGGCTCGGTGACTTCACCGTCGGCGTCGCGGCCTTCCCCGACGGCCACCCCGAGTCACGCGACATCAGTGAGGACGCCGAGACCCTCATCCGCAAGGAGCAGGCGGGCGCTGAGTTCGCGATCACCCAGATGGTCTTCGACGTCGACCACTACCTTCGTCTGCGTGACGAGCTCACGCGCCGCGGCTCGCGACTGCCGGTGGTGCCGGCGATCATGCCGATCACCAACGCCCGTCAGGTCGTGCGGATGGCCGAGCTCGCCGGCCAGCCCATGCCGGCCGCTGTCACCGACCGGCTCGAGCGTCACGGTGACGATGCTGCCGCCGTGCGCGCCGAGGGGATGGCGATCGCCTCGGAGTCGTCGCGGCGCCTGCTCGACGAGGGCGCCCCCGGCATCCACTTCATCACGATGAACCGGTCGTCGGCGACGCTCGAGGTCTTCGGCAACCTCTGAGGATTCCACGGCTGCTGGGTCGGCCGGCGAGCGCGCCTGCGGGTGCCGGTGTGGCGCCGGCACCCGCCTCGGCCCGTCAGGTGGTCGACGAAGCGGTGGTCGTGCCCGTGTCGGGCTGGGTGGACTGGTTGGGCTGGGTGGACTGGTCGGGCTGGGGGCCGTCGCCGTCACGGTCGCCGCGCATGCCCATGCCGGGTCCCATCCCGCCTCCGGGCCCACCCTCCTGCACCCCGGTCACCGTGAACGACGCGTCGACCTGCACGGTGATGTGGGTGCCGTCCGCGCGCACCATGTGGGCCTCGTAGACGCCGTCCGAGTCGGTCTCGACCCGCTCGATGGTGGCACCGGGCTCCTTGGCCTTCGCCGCGGCGGTCACCTTGGCCGCCGTGTCACCCGTGAGCAGCTTCTCGTCCGACCTCATGGGCTTGCTCGGGTCGGTGTTGCCGTTGCCCATGCCGCCGCGCATGCCCTGCTGCCCGCTCTCGGGGCCCTGGCCGTAGCCGTTCGTGGTGGTCGCGCCGGTCCCGGTCTCGTCGGCGCTGGCGAGAGCCGCTCCACCGAGCGCGAGGGCCGAGGCGGCCACGATGCCCGCCCCGGCGAGGGCGATGGTCTTCTTGTTCATGCCTGTGTCTCCTTCGATGGACTGGCGGTGCGTGCCAGTGCCTCCACCGTCGGCGGGGGTGCTGTGCCCTCACCCTCGGTGACATGGCGATGCGCTGTGAGCAGGTCGGGCCCAGCTGGCCCCGGACTCGTGACGGGCGAAGGCCCCTGCGCAGTGGGCTCAGCCCTGCTGGTCGAAGGGTCTCTGACCCTCGCCGGCACGGGGTGGTCGGTCAGTCGGGTGGTGCGGTGGGTCGGAGCCGGCGCCCAGACCTGCGCCGCCGGACCGACCCGGTGAGCTGCCGGGTGATCTGGAGGGAGACCTGCCGGGAGATCTGCCGGGAGATCTGGCGGGCGTCGAGGGGGTGGAGGGCGCGGAGATGCCCATGCGTTCACCCCAGGCGTCGTAGCGCCGCTTGTAGCGCCGGATGCGACCGGCGACCTTGTAGACGATGAAGCCGCCCAGCAGCAGCAGGACGAGGGCGATCGTCGCGGCGAGCCACGGATGGGCGATCGTCAGGGCGGTCACGCCGGTCACGGCGACGTCCTCCGTCGTGCTCACGACGACGTTGCTCGCCGGCTCGGGGGAGGTGTTGACCGCAGCACGCAGCCCGGCCTTGATCCCGTGCGAGATGAGGGCGGTGATGCCACCGGTGGCGGCGCCGATCGCCGCGTCGAGGCTGGCCGTCTCGTGGCCGATGAGGTAGCCGATCGTCGCTCCCACGGCCGGGCGCACGACGGTGTGCACGGAGTCCCAGACGGAGTCGACGTAGGGGATCTTGTCGGCGACCATCTCGATGGCGAAGAGGATGCCGGCACCGATGAGCACGTCGGTGCGGGCCAGGGCGTCAGGGATCTGCGAGACGCCGAACACGCGGTCGGCGAGTCCGAGGACGAGCACGACGAGGTAGGCGTTGATGCCGCTTCCCCATCCGGTGCTGAACGCCATGGGGATGAGCTCCGCTCCCACGGCCCCTCCTCGCTCTCGTGCGTGCTCTGCCTGCTCCGGTGCTGCTTCGGTGCACGACATGGTGTCGGACAGGTCTGACAGTCCCGCATCCGCGGGGGAGCCGCAAGGTGCTCGCGCCGGCCGGGCCGAGGGTGCGCCCCGCCGGGCATGCAGAGCGGGCTCGATCCGTGAGCGGACGGAACCCCTGCGCCCCTCCGTTCGCGGACCGAACCCGCACGAGCAAGCCTGTCGTCTGCTCGTCCGGAGTACCTGAGCACGGCTACTCATGTCGGTGCGCCCACCGCAGGGTCGGCGGGGCCGGTGGGGGTCGACGGGGGTCGGGCGCGGCTGTGGAGGGCGTCTTGACACGGTGTCGGCGGCAGGGGTTACAGTCGAGATATCGAACAGGTGTTCGAATGAGTCAGGGGCCGGCCAGCAGGTCGGTCATGAGGTGTCAGTCGTCGGTTGGTGTCAGGACTGCGCGTGTGGGGCGTGTGTGGTTCTGGGTCGTGATGTCCGGCCTCGACGTGTCCGAAGGAGACGTGTCGTGGTGCGTAGGTTCAGTGATCCCGTCGAGGTGCGGGTTCGTGGTGAGGGTGTGAGGCCGTCATCGGTGCGTTCGGCGCTCCCGGTGGGAGGGCAGTCCGCGAGAGATCCTCTCTCCGGTTCCTCGGCGACGGGCCGGGGCCCGGCCGGCTCCGGTGATGCCGTCGGTGATGCCGTCGGTGATGCCGGTGGAGGCATCGGTGGAGCCGGTGGTGGGGCACGGCCGGAGGCGTTCATCTGGCGTGGACGGCTCTACGTCGTGCGCGACGTGCTCGCGACCTGGCGGGAACGGCGTGCCTGGTGGCGTGAGGCCCTCGACGCCGACGACGCCCGGGTGCGACCGGGGGAGACGCTCGCG
>NZ_VFPM01000003.1 GCF_006716675.1 Humibacillus xanthopallidus
CGTCTGCTGCCACGGCACGCTCGAGGTCGTCGACGACCCGGCGGCGACCCTGCGCGCCGCCGCCGATGCCCTGCGTCCCGGCGGGCGGCTCTCCCTGCTCGTGTCGGGCCGTCTCGCCGTCGTCTTCGCCAAGGCCATCGCGGGCGAGTTCGGTCAGGCGCGCGCTGCCCTCACCGACCCGTCCGGCCGATGGGGCAGCACCGACCCGCTGCCGCGACGCTTCGACGTCGACCAGATCGAGGCCCTGCTCGCCGAGGCCGGCTTCACCGACGTCAACGTGCGTGGCACCGGCATCCTCGGGCACCTCGTGCCGGCCGCCCACATCGACTCCGAGGCCGACCGGGTCGCACTCGCCGAGCTCGACGAGCTGCTCGTCTCCGGTCCCGGCCGTGAGTTCCTCCGGACCCTGGGCAATGGCCTGCACGTCCTGGCGCGCCGCGACTGACCCCACCGTGCGACCGAGCGGCGCTGTCGACGGGGGCCGTCGATGAGCCGCCGCCAGTTCACCGCGCCGACCAGGACCGACGCCGAGCCGCCCGACGACACCGGGTGCACGGTCCTGCACGTCGACATGGACGCCTTCTACGCCTCGGCCTCGCTCATCTCCCGGCCCGAGCTGCGGGGGAAGCCGGTCATCATCGGCGGGGCGAGCGGACGATCCGTCGTGCTCTCGGCCACCTACGAGGCCCGCGCCTTCGGCGTCACGTCGGCGATGCCGATGGCCCGGGCCCGGCGCCTCTGTCCACAGGCGGTGGTCATCGAGCCCGACCACCGGCGCTACGCCGCCATCTCCGACGCGATCATGGCGACCTTCGCCTCGATCACCGACAGCGTCGAGCCGCTGTCGCTCGACGAGGCCTTCCTCGACGTCTCCGGCGCCGTGCGCCGCCTCGGCCGCCCCACCCAGATCGGCGAGCAGCTGCGCGACACCATCGCCGACGAGCAGGGCATCACCTGCTCCGTCGGCATCGCGCCGACGAAGTTCGTCGCCAAGCTGGCCTCGAGCCTCGCCAAGCCCGATGGCCTCATCGTCGTGCCTCGCGACGAGGTCGTCGCCTTCCTGCACCAGCTCCCGGTCGGGGCGATCTGGGGGGTCGGTGACCGTACTGAGGAGCAGCTGCACCGGCTCGGGCTGCGCACCGTCGCCGACCTCGCCCACACCCCGGTCGAGACCCTGCAGCGGGCCCTCGGCGACAGCGCGGGGCGAGGACTGCACGACCTCGCCTGGGGGCGCGACCCACGGGCGGTCGTGCCCGAGCGACGCGAGAAGTCCATCGGCGCCGACGAGACCTTCGCGCACGACATCGACGACCCGGTGCGGATCCATCGCGAGCTCCTCCGGCTCGCCGACCGCACCGCCGCGCGGGCCCGTTCGGCCGGCATGACAGGGCGCACCGTGTCGATCAAGGTGCGATTTGCCGACTTCACGACCATCACTCGGGCCAAGACCTTGCGCCATCACACCGACGTCTCGCGTGAGATCTTCGACACAGCCCGTGAGCTCTATGACCGGCTCGGTCTGCAGCGGGCACGGATCAGACTCGTCGGCGTGCGCCTCGAAGGGCTCGTTCCCGCCGCTCAGGCGCCGATCCAAGCACGACTCGACGAGCCCGAGCACGGGTGGCGAGACGCAGATCGTGCCGTCGACCGGGCCAGCGCGCGTTTCGGTGCCGGCTCCGTGAGGCCGGCGAGCCTCATGCCTGACCGACCCTCGGGTTCCCAACGGGAGCGACGCGAATTATCCTGAGGGAAACACGTCCGCGTCGACGATTCCCGCCTTAGGCTTCGAGTAGTCGAGATCGCACAGGGAGGTGCCACGTGGCACTCTCGGAACACGAAGAGGCTCTTCTCCAGCAGATGGAGGAGGCGCTCTACGCCGAGGATCCGCGCTTCGCGTCGCGGATCGAGAAGACCAAGTCGCGAGGGGTGGGTCGCGGTCGCGTTGTCATCGGTGTCGTCGCCGCTGTCGCCGGGCTCGCCTTGGTGGTCGTATCGGCGATGTCGAGCCTCATCTGGCTCGGTGCGGTCGGGTTCGCGGTCATGGTGGCCGGCATCGTCTACGCCATCACCCCCTCGAAGACCAAGCTCGCCGCCGTCGGCTCCGACGGCACGCCGAAGCCCCGGGCGGGCAAGCCCAACGCCGGTGCGACGAAGCACGGCACCTTCATGGAGCGGATGGAAGAGCGCTGGGAGAAGCGCCGTCGCGATCAGTGGTGACCCTCGCCATCGCTGTCCCGGCCCATGGGCCTGCGCTGGTATGAACCCGTAAGCTCGGTGACCCGCCTGACGGACCACGCTCAGGCGCGAGCCTGTGGAGCCGGATCAGGGGAATCAGGGGCGAAGGCAGGCGCGCCGTCAGGGGCGCGTGAGGTAGACCGCGATCGCCCAGGTCGTGATGATGGCGAACGCCGTCGCCAGCTCGAGGCCGATGTTGAGCCCCACCGCCTTGATGGCGTGCACCGTCCCCCGCCAGGCGGCACCTCTGCTGCGATGCTTGGCGAGCTCGAGCAGGAAGATCGTCGCGACGAAGCCGACGGCCGCCCCGATGACCGGGATGACGAAGAAGCCGATGACGGCCACGACGAGCGCGACCGCGACGAACCTCGAGTCGACCCCCGCACGCTTCATCCGTCGCCCGGGCAGCAGGTACTGCGCGACGAGCCCGGCGGCATACAGCAGCGTCGCGATCGCGAAGACGATCCAGCCTGCGCTGGAGTGGACCTCGATCGCCCAGAGGAGCGTGGCCGCCCAGACGAGGAACAGCCCCGGAAGGACGGGAACGACGATCCCGACGGTGCCGATGAGCATGACGATGCCCACCAGAACGTTCGATCCGGTGATCACCGTCGCGCGCTCAGTGCGTCAGGACAGTCGCAGGCGTCCTTGCCGGGGTCGTGCCTCGGTCCGCTCAGTGCTCGTCCATGGAGGAGATGCGCGTCTCCTGGAGACGCTCCGTCTCGTCGAGGACGTCGACGGCCTTGTCCATCAGCGCCGGCAGGTGCTCACGACCGTGGTGGGCGCAGAACAGCAGCTCACCGCCGGTCACAAGGCGGGCGCGGATGTAGGCCTGGGCTCCACACCGGTCGCAGCGGTCAGCCGCAGTCAACTCGGGTGCCAGTGCTGTCGTCATCTTGTGCTCGCCTTCTCTCTACCCGTCGAGGGTCTCCCCGAAGGGTGACCCTGCCAGTTACCCGCGACACCGTGATTGCCTTGCGGCGCCCGATTCGTTGTCGCGGATGTTCCAACAGTGAATCACGTTCGAACCTTCCCCATTGGCAGGCTCGATCAGTGAGACCTCCGTCATGCCCGGATCGTTACGTCGTGTCCACCCCTGCGGCACCTCGAAACCGCCTTCGGAACCACCCTCGGAACCGCCCCGTGACCGCCCGGAACCGCCCGGACCCGCGTGGCATCCGGGTGTCGTCGCCTGCGGTCGTTAGGCTTCGGGTGCGGCCGGCGACCCGGCCGTCAGACCGAAACGAGAGAGATCGACTGTGGCCTCCGCCTCACGCCCCGCACCGAACGGCACCGGCGACTACACCGCCCGCCACCTCCAGGTCCTCGAGGGCCTCGAGGCGGTGCGCAAGCGCCCGGGCATGTACATCGGCTCGACCGACCAGCGCGGCCTCATGCACTGTCTGTGGGAGATCATCGACAACGCCGTCGACGAGGCGCTGGCGGGGGTGTGCACCGACATCCAGGTCATCCTCGGCGGCGACGGCTCCATCGAGGTGCGCGACGACGGGCGCGGCATCCCCGTCGACATCGAGCCGCGCACCGGGCTGTCCGGCGTCGAGGTCGTCTTCACGAAGCTGCACGCCGGTGGCAAGTTCGGCGGCGCGTCGTATGCCGCCACGGGTGGCCTCCACGGGGTGGGCGCCTCGGTCGTCAACGCCCTGTCGGCCCGCCTCGACGTGGAGGTCGACCGCGCCGGCAAGACCTACGGCATGAGCTTCCGCCGCGGTGAGCCCGGCACCTTCACCGACCGCTCTCCGGTGCACTCTCCCGACTCCGACTTCACCCCCTACGAGAAGAAGAGCGCCCTGCCCGTCGTCGGCAAGGCCAAGCGCGGCGTCACCGGGTCGCGCGTGCGGTTCTGGCCCGACCGGCAGATCTTCCTCAAGGACGCCGAGCTCGACTACGACGCCATCGCCGGCCGCGCCAGGCAGACCTCCTTCCTCGTCCCCGGCCTGCGCCTCGTCATCCGTGACGAGCGCCGCATCCCCGGCACCCCGGGTGCCGACGGGCCCGTGGAGGAGGTCTTCCAGCACGACGGCGGGATCACCGACTTCGTCGAGTTCCTCGCCCCCGACACGGCCGTGACCGACGTGTGGCGCCTCGAGGGTTCCGGCACCTTCACCGAGACCGTGCCGGTGCTCGACGTCAACGGCCACATGACCCCGACCGAGCTCGAGCGCGAGTGCGGCGTCGACATCGCCCTGCGCTGGGGTCAGGGCTACGACACGCGCATGCAGTCCTTCGTCAACATCATCACCACCCCCAAGGGCGGCACCCACGTCGCGGGCTTCGAGCAGGCGATCGTCAAGGTCTTCCGCCGCCAGCTGGAGCTCAACGCGAGGCGGCTCAAGGTCGGCGGCGACAAGCCCGAGAAGGACGACATCCTCGCCGGTATGACGGCCGTGGTCACCGTGCGACTGGCCGAGCCGCAGTTCGAGGGTCAGACCAAGGAGGTGCTCGGCACCAACGCGGTGCGGGCCATCGTCGCCAAGGTCGTCGAGCAGGAGCTGACGGCGCGTCTCACCTCGCCCAAGCGCGGCGACAAGGCCCAGGCCGCCCTGCTGCTCGAGAAGGTGGTCTCCGAGATGAAGTCGCGCATCAGCGCGCGGCTGCACAAGGAGACGCAGCGCCGCAAGAACGCTCTCGAGAGCTCGACCCTGCCGAGCAAGCTGCGTGACTGCCGCACGACCGACGTCGAGCGTTCCGAGCTGTTCATCGTCGAGGGAGACTCCGCGATGGGCACTGCCAAGGAGGCGCGGTCCTCGGAGTTCCAGGCGCTGCTGCCGATCCGCGGCAAGATCCTCAACGTCCAGAAGGCCTCGGTCAGCGACATGCTGAAGAACGCCGAGTGCGCCTCGATCATCCAGGTCATCGGCGCCGGCTCCGGCCGCAGCTTCGACCTCGCGGCCGCCCGCTACGGCAAGGTCATCATCATGACCGACGCCGACGTCGACGGCGCGCACATCCGCACCCTGCTGCTCACCCTCTTCTTCCGCTACATGCGCCCGCTCGTCGAGGCAGGCCGTGTCTTCGCCGCGATGCCGCCGCTGCACCGCATCGAGGTCATCAACGCCGGGTCGAAGAAGAACGACCTCATCTACACCTTCAACGAGCTCGAGATGCGGCGCACGCTGACCCGGCTCGAGCGGTCGGGCAAGAAGGTCAAGCAGCCGATGCAGCGCTACAAGGGTCTCGGCGAGATGGACGCCGACCAGCTCGCCGACACGACGATGGACCCGCGCCACCGGACCCTGCGCCAGGTGACGATGCGCGACCTCGAGGCGGCCGAGCGCACCTTCGAGCTGCTCATGGGCAACGACGTCGCGCCCCGCAAGGACTTCATCATCGAGTCCGCCACCGAGATCGACCGCGAGCGCATCGACGCCTGAGAACGCACCGGGTGGCAGCGCGCGGCACAGCAACCCGTGCTTACCATGAGCGTCCGGTGTGACTCACGACACCGGACGTCGCCGGAAGGGGAGTCGAACGTGGGAGACGCGAACACCGGGGAGTCGGCCCCCGACGCCCATCACGCACCGTCGGCCCAGGACGGCGCCGGGGTCGACACCTACACGGTGGAGGTCCCGACCGGCCGGGTCGACGATGCCCAGGTGCCCCCTGCCCAGCGGACGCCGGCCGACAGCGCGGACAACGCCCCGCCCAGCCCCTATCTCACGAGCGACGAGCTGCGGTGGGCGCAGGACACGATCAGCTCCATCTCCGGCGCCTTCACGGCCAAGGTCGTCGGCCAGGCGCGGCTGCACGAGACCCTCCTCATCGCCCTGCTGACCGGTGGGCACGTGCTGCTCGAGAGCGTGCCCGGCCTCGCGAAGACGACGGCCGCGCAGACCCTGGCCCAGGCCGTCGGCGGCACCTTCCACCGCATCCAGTGCACGCCCGACCTGCTGCCGAGCGACATCGTGGGCACCCAGGTCTACAACCAGGTGAGCGGCACCTTCGAGACCCAGCTCGGCCCCGTGCACGCCAACGTCGTGCTCCTCGACGAGATCAACCGCAGCAGTGCCAAGACACAGTCGGCGATGCTCGAGGCGATGCAGGAGCGGCAGACCTCGATCGGCGACCGCAGCTATGCGCTGCCCGATCCCTTCCTCGTCCTCGCGACCCAGAACCCCATCGAGCAGGAGGGCACCTACCCGCTGCCCGAGGCACAGATGGACCGCTTCACCCTCAAGGACGTGCTCGACTACCCGTCACCCGCCGAGGAGGCCGAGGTGCTGCGCCGGATCGACTCCGGCGTCTTCGACGGCCCCTCGGGACCGGTCGTGTCCATCCCCGACGTCAAGCGCCTCCAGGGCCTCGTCTCGCGGGTCTACGTCGACCCCGCGATCGTCAACTACATCGTCGGCATCGGCTACGTCACCCGCCACCCGCGCGACTACATCGAGGCGCGCCTGGCCGCCTACGTCGACTACGGCGCGAGCCCGCGCGCGAGCATCGCCTTCATGGCCGCGGCCCGGGCCCGGGCTCTCGTCGACGGGCGCAACCACGTCGTCCCCGACGACGTCAAGGCCCTCACCCACCGCGTCCTGCGGCACCGGGTGTCGCTCGGCTTCGAGGCCGCCGCCGACGACGTGCCGGTCGAGCACGTCATCGACGCCATGGTCGGCGGGATCCGCACGCCCTGACGGGCTGGCGCAAGGGGGACGTGGCCGTGACGACGACGCTGCTGACACGGGTGAAGAGCAAGCTCTTCGTCCACGCTCGTCGGCGCTCGCGCAGCATGCTCGAGGGGGAGTACGCCTCGGCGTTCCACGGGCGCAGCCTCGACTACGACGACCTGCGCGCCTACGTCCCGGGCGACGAGGTGCGCGACATCGACTGGAAGGCCACCGCCCGGCACGCCTCCCCGCTCGTCAAGCGCTACGTCGCGACCCGCAAGCAGAGCCTCGTGCTCGTCGTCGACACCGGCCGCGGCATGGCGGCCACGACGCGCAGCGGAGAGCCGAAGTCGGCCGTGGCGATCTGCGCCGCCGGTCTCATCGGCTACCTCGCACAGCGGCACGGTGACCTCGTCGGCCTCGTCCGCGGCACGGCCACCTCGACGGTGTCCCACGACCTGCGCGGCACCGAGACCCATCTCGAGCTGCTGCTGCGCGCGATCGACGCAGCCACCGCCCTCGACGCCGACCAGAGCAACCTCGCCACCCAACTGCGCTGGATCGTCAGCAACGTCCGTCGCCGCCTCTTCCTCGTCGTCGTCGCCGACGACCGCGACCTCGACCCCGCCCTGGACGAGCTGCTGCGCCGCCTCCACGTGCAGCACGAGATCCTCTGGATCACGGTCGAGGACGCCGACCCGACGGCCATCGGGGGCGACCGGACGGCATACGACGTCTCCGACCGTGAGCCGCTGCCGACGCTCGTACGCCTCGACCCCAAGGTGCGCGAGGCGTATGCCGCATCGGTGGAGCAGCGCGTGCGCCGCACGGCGGAGCTGCTCGACCGCCGGTCGATCAACCATGCCCGGATCGGCTCGTCGGACGAGGTCGTGACCGCCGTCTTCGGCCTGCTCGAGAGGCAGCGCCGTGCGCGCCGCTGACGCCCCACCGCCGGGCTTCTACGCCCCTGACCTGTATGCCGGCCGGTGGCTGTGGATCGGGGTCGCCCTGCTCGCGCTCGTCGTCCTCTGGTACGTCTTCGTGTGGACCTCGACCCGGCCCGCCCGCGTGCGCATCCCGGCGCGTGTCACGTCCGACCGACTGTCGCGGCTGCGCGAGGACTACACGCGCCAGATCGACCTCGTCCTCGGCCGGGCGGCGCGGGGCGAGATCACCCAGCGGGCAGGCCACCAGCAGCTGAGCGTCCTCGTGCGGCACTTCGTGCAGGAGGTCTCGGGCATCCGCGCACCGACGATGACCCTCACCGAGCTGACGGCCACGGGGGAGCGCCTCACGCCGGTGTCGCAGGTCGTGGGCCAGCTCTACCCCGGTGAGTTCGGTCCGCACGAGGCAGAGACCCTGGCCGGTGCCGGCGACGTGGCCAAGCAGGTGGTGCGTCGATGGAGCTGACCGGCCTCGACCTGAGGTTCCCCGCGGTCCTCGTCGTCGGACTGCTCGTGGCCGTCGTCGCGACGGTTGCGGTGACGCGGCATCTCGCGCGTCGGTCGGCGCATGCGACCGCCGCCGTCGCCAACACGTCGGCCCTGACCGCGCTGCCGGAGTACCGCCGGGCGCTGCGCACCCACCGCATCCGGATGGCCGTCCTTGCCGCGAGTGCGGTGCTCCTCGGCGGCGCGGCCCTGGTCGGCGCCGCACGCCCCGTCGACACGACGGTCGAGCGGCCGGAGACCCGCAACCGCGACATCATGCTCTGCCTCGACATCTCCGGCTCGATGGCGGCCTACGACGCCGAGCTGGTCTCGACCTTCAAGCGTCTCGTCACGCGGTTCGAGGGCGAGCGCATCGGCCTCGTCATCTTCAACTCCTCGGCAGCGACGGTCTTCCCCCTCACCGACGACTACGACTTCATCAACGAGGAGCTCGACGTCGCCGGGCGGGCCCTCGCAGGCGACCCTGACCTCGAGTCGTTCTTCGCCGGCACCTTCAACGGCAGGGGCACCTCGCTCATCGGCGACGGCCTCGCCACCTGCGTCTCGAGCTTCGACCGCATCGACACCCAGCGGCCACGCTCGCTCGTCTTCGCGACCGACAACCACCTCGCGGGGCGACCCATCATCGACGTCGTCGAAGCGGGCGAGCTGGCCAAGGCCAAGGGCGTGCGCGTCTACGGCCTCAACCCCGAGGAGGACGGCGTCGACCGGGAGGCCGTGGAGATGCGCCAGGTGGTCGAGGGCACGGCGGGTCGCTACTTCGCGATGAGCGACACGAGCGCCATCGGCGGCATCGTCGACGCCGTCCAGGCGCAGGAGGCCGCGCTCATCGACTCGTCCGCCCGGGCCCTGCAGACCGACAACCCGGTGGTGCCGATCACACTGGCCGGTTTGGGTCTCGTCGGGGTCATCGGGGCGAGCCGGAGGTGGTCGTCGTGACCTTCCTCCCGGTGGGCCCGTGGCCGGTGCTGCTCGTCCTCGTCGTGGCGGCCCT
The DNA here is from genome assembly GCF_006716675.1 of Humibacillus xanthopallidus. Taxonomy (GTDB): domain Bacteria; phylum Actinomycetota; class Actinomycetes; order Actinomycetales; family Dermatophilaceae; genus Humibacillus; species Humibacillus xanthopallidus_B. Next base: position 9,303 of record NZ_VFPM01000003.1, read on the forward strand.
CGTGGCCGTGTGGTGGAACCCCACGTCGCGCTCGGTGCCGGGGGAGTCACGCGCCACCCACTGGCGCCTGACCGCCATGGTCGTGCTCCTCGGCATCGCCGCGCTCCGACCGGCCGTGCCGGGTGACGAGGTCAACGCCTCGGCTGCGAACCTCAACGTCTACTTCGTCGTCGACACGACGAGCAGCATCATCGCCGAGGACTACGGCAACGAGCGGCCCCGCATCGCCGGCGTGCAGGCGGACATCGCAGCGATCACCGAGGCGCTGCCCGGTGCGCGGTACTCCGTCATCACCTTCGACCAGGCCACCCGCGTGCGTCTGCCGCTGACGACCGACTCCAACGCTCTCGAGGCCGCGCTCGAGACGCTGCTGCCCGAGCCGTCCGAGTACTCCCGCGGCTCGTCGATCACGGCAGCCGACGAGCGGCTGGGGCGGATGCTCCAGCAGGCCGAGGAACGCACCCCCGATCGCGGCAGGCTCGTGTTCTACCTCGGTGACGGTGAGCAGACCGCCCCCGAGCCACCCGCCCCCTTCACCATCGACAAGCGGCTCGTCGGCGGCGGAGCCGTGCTCGGCTACGGCACGACCGACGGCGGCCGGATGAAGGCCACCCGGTCGCGTTTCGACACGAGCGCCTCCTACATCATCGACCCGGCGACCGGCGAGGACGCCCGGTCGGTCATCGACGAGAAGAACCTGCGCGCCGTCGGCGACCAGCTGGGGCTGCCCTACGTCCACCGCGACTCGGGTGACCCGATCGATCCCGTGGTGGCCGGCATCGATCTCGACCGCTTCGGCACGAGCGACGAGGTCGAGCAGCAGCGGGTCCGCGCACGCCAGGAGCTCTACTGGCCGCTGCTCATCGGGGTGGCCGGGCTCGCCGTGTGGGAGCTCGGTGCGAGCCTCGCCGCCCTCGCCCAGGCCCGTCGACGCAAGGAGGCCCCGCTGTGAGCGCCGACCAGAGCCGTGACCTCCCCGAGGCAGCCCGACCCCCGTCACCGTCGCAGCCCTCCCGAGCGCGCGACGACGACGCCGACCTGCTGCTCGCCGACCTGCCCACGCGCGGTGGGGTCGGGGATGCGCAGAGCCGTGCCACGCGGCATACCCCCTCGGGGTGGCGACGGGGCAAGGACGGGTCGGAGAAGGGGCCACGCCCTCCGATGAGCCCACGGCAACGCCGGCGGCGCCGGACGCTGCTGCTCGCCAGCCTGCCCGTCGTCGTGCTGCTCCTCCTGACCGCCCTGCGCCTGCTCAGTCTCAACGTCGTCGCGGGGCAGACGCTCGCGGCCTACGAGGCCGGCGACCGTGCCGCCACGCAGGAGTGGGGGGAGCGGCAGGGGTGGGTCAACATGGTCGAGCAGTTCCGGTCACCCTTCGCCATCGGCGACGCACACGTGCTGACCGGCAACTTCGAGCACGCGCGCCCATGGTTCGAGCAGGCCCTCGAGCAGGTGCCCAAGGGCGGCATCGACGAGTGCAAGGTCCGGGTCAACCTCGGGCTCACCTACGAGGCGCTCGGTGACGCGGCCAAGGCCAAGGAGCGCACGACGGAGTGGAAGCAGTTCTACGAGAAGGGGATCCAGACGACGAGCCAACGGCCGCCACTCTGCGACGCCCCCGAAGGCGGTCAGACAGGAGACCAGCTGCAGCAGGCGCAGCAGCGGATGGAGGACAAGAGCGCCGACCCGCAGCCGCAGCCGGAGACGCCTCCGGAGCAGCCGGGCGACACCCCGGGCCAGCAGCCGACCCCCGCGCCGGACCCGACACCGGACCCCGACAACACCCCGAGCCAGGAGCAGCAGGACTTCCTCCAGGAGCAGCAGCGCCAGAACACCATCGAGCGCAACCAGCAGCTCGGCGAGGACCAGCGCGACGCCACGGGAGGCGATGGTCCGACCTACCCCAAACCGTGGTGAGCCCGCCCGAGGTCGGTGACGGGCGGCGCCCGGTGTGAGGGCTGCCTAGGCCGCGTCGGGGTCGGGCTGGTGGATCCCGAAGGTGTTGCCCTCCGTGTCGAGGTAGTAGCCCTGCCACGCCATGCCCGTGAGGGCCGTCTTCGGCAGCGCGACCTGCCCACCGGCGGCGAGGATGCGCCGCTCCGTGTCGTCGTAGTCGTCGACCCCGATCGTCGCGACGAAGGCGTTCGCCCCCTGGCCCGGAGCTGGTGCCGGGACCGCGCGCGGCAGCAGGCCCCCGCCGATGCCGGGCTCGTCGCCGGGTCCGGTCACGATGCCCCAGTAGGGGGAGCCGGTGAACTGGCCGTAGTCCTCGAAGGACCAGCCGAACGCAGCGGCGTAGAACGCCTTGCCGCGGTCGACGTCGTCGACCTGGATCTCGAAGTGGACCACGCGGGACACGACAGCCTCCCTGCTCGACCGGGCTCTCCTCACCAGTCTCGCACCGGAACGGCCGGGCCGGGCGGGTTCCACCCGTCAGAGGGGGGTGACGAGCGTCGCCTGGTGCTCGAGCACCTCGATGCCCTTCTTGCCGCACGACTCCGGGCGGACACGGGCCGTCGGCACGCGCACGACGTGGACGCGCCAGCTGCGCCCGTCGGTATGGCCCACGACGACGTCGGCGCCGTCGGACGAGGGGGTCGGGGTCGATGCCCGGAGGGAGGCGAGGTGCGTCTCGCCGAGCTGCGCCCGCACGTGCGACTCGGCGCACTGGGCGGCGGGGGCTAGGGGTGAGCGGCCACGGTCGTGGAGCGGACCGAGCAGCTCGGCCGGCGTGTGGCCGGTCCGACTCGCCTCCAGCACCCAAGCCACGCCCTGCTCGTCGAGGCGCGCGTAGGTCTGGCCCCAGGGCAGCAGCACCGCCGTGGGGGCGAAGCGGTGGCCGCCCGTGTGCGAGACCTCCCAGACGCGCCCCGGCGCGACCCGCGCGGCTGCGGCGGCGAGCGGCCGGCCGCGCACCGCGCAGCAGACGTCGCGGCGGCCGTTCGTGCACACGAGCAGCGTCGGCTCCGCGTCGTGGGCGCCGGGCAACGAGGCTGCCACGAGCGCCCGGCTACCTCGGGCGAGGGCGCCCCAGTCGAGACCGAGCAGCTCTCCGGGGTCGGCGACCTCCGCCTCGAGCAACCACGGCTCCAGATCGGGCGCAGCCCCGGCGTGCGCGAGGAGCACGCGGCGGGGGCCGTCCTGTGCCGGGTGGCCACCGGGGCGCCGCACGAGCATGAAGCGGCCGCCAGCTCGGCTCGTGCGGGCGTCGAGCTCGGCGCCGAGCAACGGGTCGAGGTGGGACTCCCGGGCGGCGTCCCGACCCCAGGGCCCCGACTGCTCGACGATGACGAAGAAGGCGGCGCCTGCGGCCGTGCCGTAGGCGCTCGTGCCGTCGTGGTCCCACTGCACCGAGCACGCATCCTCCGCCGGCGCACCGTGCCCCGTCGTCGACGGGTGCTCGTCGAGGGCCGTCGCCTGCACGACCCCGGCCTCTTCGACCTCGGCCTCGGCGACCTCGGCGACCTCGGCCTTGGCCTCCGTGACCTCCACCGCCTCGACCTCCACCGCCTCGACCTCCGCCTGCACGACCTCCGCCTCCGCAGCGACGCGTCGCTTGCTCACTCGGACTCCCCGGGAGACACGGCCCCGTTGGTGTCGGCGCCTTCCGAGGGCGCCGACGCGACGTGGGCGATGACGGCGGTGGCCGGCACCCCCGATCCGTCACGGCGCCCGTCGGCAGCGGGCAGCTCGATGGCGACGCCGTTCGCGGCAGCGGCCTTGGCCGGAGCGTTCCCGGCGAAGGCGAGCACGAGGGTGTCCTCGCCCTTGAGGAAGCGGTGGCAGCGCACACCTCCGGTGGCCCGTCCCTTCGGTGGGTACTCCGCATACGGCGTCACCTTGAGCGAGCCGCCCTGGGTGCCGGGGAGGGCGTCGGAGCTGCCCGACGACGTGACGACGACGCCGTGGCGCGCCGGGTCGGCCACGCCGAAGAACGCCGCCGTCGCGCCGGGCGACAGCTTGATGCCGGCCATGCCGCCCGCCGACCGGCCCTGGGGCCGCACCGACCGCGCCGCGAAGCGCAGCAGCTGGGCGTCGCTCGTCACGAAGACGAGGTCGAGGTCATCGCGGTCGGCGACGGCCGCGCCGACGACCCGGTCGCCGGGCTTGAGGCTGATGAGGCTCCACTCGTCGCTCTTCGGCGCCTCGGGAGTGACCCGCTTGACGACCCCGCTCGCGGTACCGAGAGCCAGCACCGGCGCCTCGGCGCCGATCGGCAGGATGGTGAGCGGCTCCTCGCCCTTCGGCAGGTCGACGTAGGCCGCGAGGGGAGCGCCGCCCGACAGGCTGGGTGCGCCGTTGGTCGGCGGGAGCGTCGGCAGGTCGAGCGCGGAGAGGCGGATCATCCGGCCGGCGGTCGTCGCGAGACCGAACTCCCCACGGGCCGTCGTGCGCACGGCGCCGACGATGACGTCGTGCTTCGAGCGGGAGCCCTCGGTGGGGATTGGCTCGGCGCTGCCGGTGCGGGCGAGCAGGCCGGTCGAGCTGAGCAGCACCCAGCAGGGGTCGTCGCTGACCTCGAGGGGGCTGCTGGCGGTCGCTGCGGCGCTCTGACCCGAGCTCTCGAGCAGGACCGTGCGCCGCGGGGTGCCGTGCGCCTTGGCGACGGCGGCGAGCTCGTCGGAGACGAGCTTGAGGAGCAGCTTCTCGTCTGCCAGGAGGGCGCGCAGCTCCTCGATGGCCCGCTCCAGCTCGGCCTTCTCGGTCTCGAGCTCGATGAGCGAGAACTTCGTCAGGCGGCGCAGGCGCAGCTCGAGGATGTAGTTGGCCTGGATCTCGTCGAGGTCGAAGACGTCCATGAGGCGGGTGCGGGCGATGTCGGCATCGTCGGAGGTGCGGATGACCTGGATGACCTCGTCGATGTCGACGATGGCGATGAGCAGGCCCTCGACGAGGTGCAGGCGCTCCTCGCGCTTGCGCAGCCGGTGGGCACTGCGGCGGCGCACGACGTCGGTGCGGAAGTCGACGTAGACCCGCAGCAGGTCCTTGAGCCCCATCGTGCGGGGCTGGCCCTCGACGAGGGCGACGTTGTTGATGCCGAAGTTCTCCTCCATCGGCGTCAGCTTGTAGAGCTGCTCGAGGACGGCCTCGGGCACGAAGCCGTTCTTGATCTCGATGACGAGGCGCAGGCCGTGCTGGCGGTCGGAGAGGTCCTTGAGGTCGGCGATGCCCTGCAGCCGCTTGGACTGAACGAGGTCCTTGACCTTGTCGATGACCTTCTCGGGCCCGACGAGGTAGGGCAGCTCGGTGACGATGATGCCCTTGCGGCGCGGGGTGAGCGCCTCGATGCGGGCGGTGGCCCGGGTGCGGAAGCTGCCGCGGCCGGTGAGGTAGGCGTCTCGGATGCCCTCGAGGCCGACGATCTTGCCGCCGCAGGGCAGGTCGGGCCCGGGCACGAACTTCATGAGGTCCTCGAGTGAGCACGTGGGGTGCGCGATGAGGTGCCGGGCCGCGCCGATCACCTCGACGAGGTTGTGCGGCGCCATGTTGGTGGCCATGCCGACGGCGATGCCGGCCGCGCCGTTGACGAGGAGGTTGGGGTAGGCGGCCGGCAGCACCTCGGGCTGCCACTGCGTGTCGTCGTAGTTGGGCACGAAGTCGACGGTGTCCTCGTCGAGGCTGCCGACCATGAGCAGGGCGGCGGGCGCCATGCGCGCCTCGGTGTAGCGGGCGGCGGCGGGGCCGTCGTCGAGCGAGCCGAAGTTGCCGTGGCCGTCGATGAGGGGCAGCCGGAGGGTGAAGGGCTGCGCCATGCGCACGAGGGCGTCGTAGATCGCCTGGTCGCCGTGCGGGTGGTACTTGCCCATGACCTCCCCGACGATGCGCTGGCTCTTCACGTGCCCGTGGTCGGGCCGCAGCCCGAGCTCGTTGGCGCCGTAGAGGATTCGGCGCTGCACGGGCTTCAGCCCGTCGCGTGCGTCGGGCAGGGCCCGGGAGTAGATGACGCTGTAGGAGTACTCGAGGAAGGCGTTCTGCATCTCCTCCTCGACGTCGATGCCGACGATCTTCTCCTCGAAGTCCTCGGGGGGAGGCGGGGTGGTCGTGCGACGGGCCATGCCGGCTGGTGCTCCTTGCCGCTAGCGGGTGAACGTCTCATCTTCGCGCAGGCCGCTCATGCGTCGTCACCTGCCACGCCGAAACGACCCCAGTGGGCCACCTCCTCGCCGGTCCGGCGGTGTCGACGGAGGCTGGGGCTCTTGGGCCCCGGGACGGCATACCCCAGGGAGACGACGCCGACGATGGTGCGGCTGGGCGGGATGGCGAAGGCCTCGCGCACCGCCGCGTGCCGCTCCGGTGGCACTCCGAAGAAGAGGCTGCCCAGGCCCTCGTCCGTGGCGGTCAGCAGGATGAGCAGCGACGCCATGCCCGTGTCGACGTCCCAGTAGGGCACCGGCCAGCGGGCTTCGTCGCGGTCGGTCCAGCCCTTGTCCTCCGCCGCGTAGCGCTCGAGATAGGCGTCCATGTGCGACAGGCACAGCACGAGCACCGGCGCCGCCCGTATGCCGTCCAGCCAGGCGTCGACGGGCGCCCCCGGGACGGTGGTGGAGTTCCAGAAACCCTCACGCTCCTCGTCCGTGGTGAGGACGAGGAAGTCCCAGCCCTGGCTGAAACCGGCACTCGGGGCGCGGACGGCGTTCTCGAGGCACCGCTCGACGACGGCGCGCGGCACCGCGCGGTCGGGGTCGTAGCGACGGACCATGCGGCGGCGGCGGACGACCTCGGTGAACTCCATGAGGCCAGCGTCGCATCTTCGGCGGGCCGGTCGGTGGGACGTGACACGATGAGCGCATGGTGGAGGACAGCGCACCTGACGACACCGGCGCCTTGGAGCGGGTGTCGGCCAAGGCCACCGGCGCACCGGTGGAGTGGGAGGCCGACGTCGTGCTGCGCGACGGCACCGTCGCGCACGTGCGCCCGATCTCGCCCGACGATGCCGAGGGCATCCAGCTCTTCCACTCGAGGCAGTCGCCCGAGTCGATCTACCTGCGCTTCTTCGCGCCGCTGCGCGAGCTGAGCCAGCGCGACCTCTACCGCTTCACCCACGTCGACCACCACGACCGGGTCGCGCTCGTCGCGACCCTCGACGGCGAGATCATCGGCATCGGCCGCTACGACCGCATCGACCCCACCTCGGCCGAGGTGGCCTTCAACATCTCCGACCACTTCCAGGGCAAGGGCATCGGGTCGGTGATGCTCGAGCACCTCGCCGCGATCGCGCAGGAGCTCGGCATCACCCGCTTCACCGCCGAGGTGCTGCCCCAGAACCGCAAGATGCTCACGGTCTTCAAGGAGGCCGGCTACGAGGTCTCGCACCACTTCGAGGACGGCGTCATCGAGGTGTCCTTCGACATCCTCCCGACCGAGCGGTCGAAGGAGGTGCAGCTCTCGCGCGAGCACCGCGCCGAGGCGCGCAGCATGCGCACCATCCTCTTCCCCGAGCGGGTGGCGATCATCGGTGCGAGCCGGCGGGCACACTCGATCGGCGCGGTCCTGCTGTCCAACATCATCGCGGGCGGCTTCCGCGGCGAGCTCTACCCCATCCACCCCGAGGCCGACGAGATCCAGGGGCTCAAGACCTATCCGAGCATCCGCGACGTGCCCGAGCCCGTCGACCTCGCGATTCTCGTCATCCCGGCCGACCAGACCGTCGGCGTCGTCAAGGAGTGCGGCAAGGCCGGCGTCAAGGCCCTGCTCGTGCTGTCCTCCGGTTTCGCCGAGGCGGGCGAGGAGGGCATCAAGCTCCAGGAGAAGCTCCGTCGGCGCGTGCGCCGGGCCGGCATGCGCGTCATCGGGCCCAACAGCTTCGGCCTGATCAACAACGACCCGGAGGTGCAGCTCAACGCCACCCTCGCCTCGGTCGTGCCGCAGCGCGGGCGTCTCGGGCTCTTCGCCCAGAGCGGGGCGCTCGGCGTCGCGGTGCTCGCTTCGGCTGCTCGCCGCGGCCTCGGCATCTCGGTGTTCGCCTCGGCGGGCAACCGGGTCGACGTGTCCGGCAACGACCTCATGCAGTACTGGATCGACGACCAGGACACCGACACCGTCGGGCTCTACCTCGAGTCGATGGGCAACCCGCGCAAGTTCTCCCGCATCGCGCGCCAGCTCGCCAAGGTCAAGCCCGTCATCGTCGTGAGCTCGGGTGTCTCGAGCTTCGCCGCGCCGCCCGGGCACCGCACGCGGATGACCAACGTTCCGCCGCAGGCATTTGACGCGCTGCTGCGTCAGGCCGGTGTCATCCGTGTCGAGAACGTCCACCAGCTCTTCGACGTCGCCCAGCTGACCTTGCACCAGCCCCTGCCCGCGGGCGACCGGGTGGCCATCGTCGGCAACTCCGACGCCCTGGGTGCCCTCAGTGCCAGTGCCTGCCTCAGCTGGGGGCTCAAGGTCACGCACGGGCCGGTCTCCCTGCTGCCCCAGGCGTCGGCCGAGGAGTTCGCGACCGCCCTCGACGCGGCCTTCGCGGACCCCGAGGTCGACAGCGTCGTCGCCGCCTTCATCCCGCCGCTCGTCACCCAGGACGAGGAGGTGCACACGGCCGTTCGTGAGATCGTCGCGAAGTACGAGAAGCCCTGTGTCGCAACCTTCCTCGGCATGCGGGGTGTCGGCGACGGGCTGTCCTACGTCCAGGGTGACGTCACGCGCTCGGTGCCCTCCTACGCGATGCCCGAGGATGGCATCCGGGCCCTCAACGCCGTCACCCGCTACGCCCAGTGGCGCTCGCGCGACCGCGGCTCGGCAGTGTCGCCGGTCGGCATCGACCGGGCGAAGGTCGAGCGGCTCACCGAGGCGGTCCTCGCGACCCATCCCGAGGGCCGGGCCCTCACGAGAGACGAGTCCCGCGAGCTGCTCGCGGCCTACGGCATCCGCCTCTGGCCCGCGATCGAGGTCACCGGGGTCGAGGCCGCCGTCCGGGCTGCCGACACGCTGACCTACCCCGTCATCCTCAAGTCCACCTCGCCGCTCGTGCGTCACCAGCCGGGCCTCGCCGGGGTGCGAGGCGACCTCGTCGACGCCGAGTCGGTCCGCGACGCCTACACCTCGCTGTCGAGCCGCCTCGGCCCGCTCGGGGCGGACCGCTTCGTCGTGCAGCGCATGGCCGTGCCGGGCGTCTCCTGTGTCGTGCGGGCGAGCGAGGACCCGCTCTTCGGCCCCGTCGTGAGCTTCTCCGTGGCCGGGCCGCCGACCGAGCTGCTCGGCGACGTGGCCCACCGCATCCCGCCCCTCACCGACGTCGACGTCACCGACCTCATCGACGGGGTCAAGGCCGCGCCCCTGCTCGCCGGCCACCGTGGCGCCGCGCCCGTGCACCGGGCGGCGCTCGCCGACCTCATCGCCCGCCTCTCGGTGCTCGCCGACGACCACCCCGAGATGGCGTCGGTCGAGCTCAACCCCGTCAACGCGTGGACCGGTGGCGTCGACGTGCTCGGCGCCGACGTCGTCGTGCGCCCCGCCCTCGTGCGCAAGGACCCCGGCCGCCGCCGCATGACCTGAGGATGCCCGGCGGGCCAACCCGCCCGCTGGTGCAAGGATGGGGGGCATGCGACGTGCGACCCAGCAGTCCGGCCAGGAGCCGGTGCGTACCCTGCCCGCCGACCTCACCGAGGCGATCAACCGGGCCGGCTACTACCCGTCGCTCGTCGTCGACGTCGTGGAGTCCGCGATCGCAGGTGACGAGGTCGTGTCGCACCTCGTCCACCAGGAGACGACCTTCGACAGCGAGACGGTACGTCGGCACGTCACCGTGCTCGTCGTCACGCCCGACCGGCTCGTCATCGCGCACGCCGACGACCACGCCGAGCCCGACGAGAAGCTCATGGCAACGGCGACGACCGAGACGGTGCCGCTCACTGCGGTGCGTGGCGTCATGCTGACGCACGTCGTGGCCGAGCCCGACACGTTCACCCCGGGCACACACGGTCGCGACATCACGCTCACCCTCGGCTGGGGAGCGGTGAGCCGCCTCGACATGATCCCCGCCCAGTGCGGCGACCCCGAGTGCGCCGCCGACCACGGCTTCGAGGGCACGATCGCCTCCGACGACATCTCGCTCCGGGTCAGCTCGGCGGCCGACGGAGAGGACGCCGTCGGGCGAGCCCTGGCCTTCGCGCGGGTGCTCTCCGCGAGCATCGGCGGCGGCCACGCGCGCCGGCCCTGACCCGACGGCGATGACCGCAACGCAGACGGCCCCCGACTGGTCGCAGGGCAGCCTCGCCAACGTGCTGCCCTCCGTCGCCGACCGCCTCGGGGTGAGCCGGTATGCCGGCCGTGACCTCTTCGACCTGCCCGCGGTGCCGCGCACCGTCGTCGTGCTCGTCGACGGCCTCGGGCACGACCTGCTGCTCCAGCGCAGCGGGCACGCTCCCTTCCTGCGGTCCCACCTGGCGTCGGCGCGCCGGATCCCGTGCGGCTTCCCGACGACGACGGCGACCTCCATGGGCACCCTCGGCACCGGCCTGCTCCCCGGGGCCCACGGCCTCGTCGGCATGCAGGTGCTCGACCCGGACACCGACCGTCTCGTCAACGAGCTGTCGTGGGAGGACGGCCCCGACCCGGTGCGCTGGCAGCCCCACGAGACGGTCTTCGAGGTGCTCGAGGACGCCGGCGTGGCCGTGACGATGGTCGGGCCGTGGTACTTCAAGGGCTCGGGCCTGACGACCGCGGCCCTGCGCGGTGGCGGCTTCCGGTCGGGCCTCAGCCTCGACGACCGGGTCGATGCCGTCGCCTCGGCCGTGCGCGAGTCGCACCGCTCGCTCGTCTACCTCTACTGGGGCGAGGTCGACAAGGTCGGCCACGTGCACGGGTGCCAGTCGTGGCAGTGGGGCGACGAGGTCGAGTCGGTCGACGGCGCCCTCTCGCGCCTCGCCGCTCGCGTGCCCGACGACACGTCGATCGTCATCACCGCCGACCACGGCATGGTCGACGTGCCCTTCGAGTCGCGCATCGACCTCGCCCACGAGCCCGAGCTCATGCACGGCATACGCCACCTCGGCGGGGAGCCGCGGTGCCTCCAGCTCTACACCGAGACGGGGGAGCGCGACGCCGTGGCGGCGCTCTGGAGCTCGCGGCTGCGCGGGTCGGCCACGGTCCGCACGCGCGAGCAGCTGCTCGACGACGGGTGGTTCGGCGCGGTCCGGCGCGAGGTCGAGCCGCGCATCGGCGACCTCGTCGTCATGACGGAGCCGTCCTTCGCCGTCGTGCACTCGGGGCTCATGCGTCCCGAGATCGTGCGCCTGCTCGGCCTGCACGGCTCGACGAGCGAGGCCGAGCTCGCGGTGCCCGTCATCGTCGTCCCACCCCGCCGGGGCGCTTAGGGTGGTGCACCGTGGCTGAGCTCGTCTTCTTCTCCGGGACCATGGACTGCGGCAAGTCGACCCTCGCGCTGCAGATGGACCACAACCACGCGGCCCGCGGACGCGTGGGCCTCATCTTCACCAAGCTCGACCGCGCCGGTAGCAACGTGCTCTCGTCGCGACTCGGACTCTCGACCGGCGCGCTCGAGGTCGGCGACGACCTCGACTTCTGGGAGGGCGTGGTCTCACGGGCCACCGCCGGACAGCGCATCGACTACCTCATCTGTGACGAGGCGCAGTTCTACACCTGCGAGCAGGTCGAGCAGCTGGCCCGCATCGTCGACGAGATGGACGTCGACGTCTTCGCCTTCGGCATCACCGCCGACTTCCGCACCGAGCTGTTCCCCGGGAGCAAGCGGCTCATCGAGCTCGCCGACCGGGTGCAGGTGCTCCAGGTCGAGGCGCTCTGCTGGTGCGGCCGGCGGGCCACGACCAACGCCCGCGTCGTCGACGGGTCGATGGTCGTCGAGGGCGAGCAGGTCGTCGTCGGCGACACGAACGCCGCCGAGCCGGGCGTCGTCGAGTACGAGGTGCTCTGCCGCCGGCACTACATGCGGCGCATGACCTCGCACGCAGCCCGGGCGAGCGCGCAGTCGGCCGAGGTCCTGCCCTTCGAGCTCGACGTGTGCCCGCTGCCGCCCCTGCCGATCACCCAGGCCGACTAGCGTCCCGAGCGGGCCGGTCCGGGCAGACCCTCAGACCCACAACGTGCCCGTGAGAGCGGTGCCGGCCGCCCGCATACGGGCTCGGCGGTGGGGTTGTGGGTCCGGGGGCGCCGTGCCGTGTGCGGGTGGCCGGCGTCGGTCGGTCGGTCAGTCGCCCTTGCGGCCGAACATGATGTCGTCCCAGCTCGGCACGCTCGGACGCCCACCCTTGCGGGTGGCGGGTCGTGCCGGCGCCGGGCGCTTGGGGCTCGCCGCCGCGGGCGCGGGCACCTGCTCCTCGATGAGCTCGCTGCCGTCGTCCTGCGCGTCGTCGGCCCGGGCAGCGGACGACGTGCTGGTGGGCGCGCCCTGGCGCACGGGCTGGGTGCGCTCGGCCGGACGCGGTCGCGGGCCGGGCTTCGGTGGGGCCACCGGTGGCGTCGCGCGCTCGGGCACGGCCTCGTCGGGTGCGGCACCGCCGGTGTCGTCGACCGCATCGACGTCGTCGACGTCGTCGTCGTGACCGTCGTCCTCGACAAGCGAGTCGCCCGGGAGGCCGTCGTCCAGCTCGTCGACCTCGTCGACGTCAGCCACCCCGGCCGTGTCGTCGGTGTCGGTGTCGGCCACGTCATCCGTGTCGTTCGTGTCGGCCGCCTGCTCCGCCTCGTCCTCGGGGCGCGGGTGCTGGGCCGGCGGGGGCACGTGGTCACGCGGGTCGAGGGCGAGCTCCTCGAGGGGGAGTGCCTCCTCCGGCGCCTCGTCGAGCCCCGGCACGTCGGCGCCGCGAGGCCGGCGTCGCCGACCACGCTGCGCGTTGCGCTGGCGCATCGCGGCCACGAGGTCGAGCGGCTCGCCGCCCTCCGGGGGCTCGCCGGCCGAGGAGGACGAGCGCGACGCCGCGACGTCCGAGTCGGCCGTAGGTCGCGTGGCGCTCGTCGACGCGGACGGCCGCGCGGAGCGGCCCGAGCGGCCCCGTGCCGTCGGGGCGCCCACGCCGCCTTCGGCCTCGACGTCATAGACCGTGGCCGGACGGGCGGGGGTGGACAGATGGGGAGCGGGCAGGGGACCGGGTGCGGGGGTGTCGTCGTCCTCGCTCAGCCAGCGCGACTCGTCGTCGAGCGCGGACACGATGCGCGCGAGCGGGTCGAAGCGCCACGCCGCCTCTCGCTCGCGACCGCCTGCTGCGAAGGCGAGCGACACGATCCACTCGCCCTTGTCGGCGCGGCGTGAGTCCCAGGCCACGGCGGCGGGGTCGATCTCACGGCTGAGGAGGCGCTCGGTCACCCGTGCCTCGAGCGTCGTCGACGCCCCGTGGGAGGCTCCGCGCGAGCGCAGCCGCACCTGGCGCGCCAGGCCGGCCACGTGCTCTCGCTCGGCGAGGATCGGCCCCTCGTACTTGTGCACCTTCTCGACCGTCCACCCGGCCCGCTCCGCGGCCTCCTCGGCCGACAGGCCGGCGCGGATCATCGACTGGACGGCCGCCGGCCGCAGTCCGCCCGTCAGCTCGTTCTGCAGCTGCCCGAGCCGGGGGCGATCACGTCGCACCGCGGCGCGCAGCGAGTCGTCGAGGGGCACCGTGTAGCGGTTGCCCTCGGCATCGGCCAGCAGCAGGTGCAGGCCGTCCTCGTGGACGCCGATGAGCGTGAGGTCCTGCATGGGTGGGTCTCCCGGTCGAGCGGATCAGCGGACGTCTGCGTGCCTGTGGTTTGTCACGGATCGTGAAGGGAACGCGTCGAGCATGCCACCGTGCCGGGTGCCCACCAAAGCGACCACGCCGCGCGGGTAGCGTTTGCTCTGCCATGCCCACCGACTTCGCCTCCGCCCAGCTGGCCCTCGACCTCGTCGGCGTCTTCGTCTTCGCGCTCTCGGGTGGCCTGGTCGCGGTCAAGAAGCGCTTCGACCTCTTCGGGGTCCTCGTCCTCGCGTGTGCGGCCGCCCTCGGCGGCGGCATCATGCGCGACGTCCTCATCGGTGTCGTGCCGCCCGTGGGCATCAGTGACTGGCGCCTGCTGAGCGCCGCGGCCCTCGGCGGTCTGGCGACCTTCTTCCTCCACCCCGCGATCGAGCGGATCGGCCGCTTCGTCAAGGTGCTCGATGCCGGTGGCCTCGCGGCGTTCGCCGTCTCCGGCAGCCTCAAGGCCGCGACCACCCTCGGGGTGGCGCCGATCGCCGCCGTCCTCGTGGGTCTCATCACCGCCGTCGGCGGCGGGGTGATCCGCGACCTGCTCGCCGGCCAGGTGCCCGAGGTGCTGCGCCGCGAGCTGTATGCGTTGCCCGCGCTCCTCGGCTCGGTCGTCGTCGTCGTGCTGGTGGAGCAGGGCGTCCTGCGCATGTGGATGCTCTGGGCCGCCGCCGGTCTCGTCTTCGCCGTGCGGCTCATCGCGGTGCGGCTCGACCTCAACGCCCCTACACCACTGCGGTCGGGCACGCGCACCTGACCTCCCCTCGACGCCGGACCCACACCACGCGAAAGTGTTGGCATGCAGAACACCCTCGACCCGTACGACGCCGTCCTCCTCCTGAGTTTCGGGGGACCCGAGGCGCCGGAGGAGGTCATGCCCTTCCTGCGGCGGGTCACCGCAGGTCGCGGCATCCCCGACGAGCGCCTCGAGCAGGTGGGGGAGCACTACCACCACTTCGGCGGCCGGAGCCCGATCAACGACCAGAACCGTGCGCTCATCGCCGCGCTGCGGGCCGAGCTCGACGCACGAGAGATCGAGCGGCCCGTGCTCTGGGGCAACCGGAACTCGCCGCCGTTCCTCGACGACGCCCTGCGCGAGGCCCACGCCGCGGGCCACCGACGCCTCCTCGTCATCACGACGAGTGCCTACTCCTGCTACTCCTCGTGCCGGCAGTACCGCGAGAACCTCGCCGACGCCGTCGCCGCGGTGGCGGAGGAGGGCATCGAGCTGCAGATCGACAAGGTGGGTCCGTATGCGCCGCGGCCCGGCTTCGCGGCGGCCAACCTCGGCAGGGTCGTCGACGCGATGCGAGCCCTCGACGGGGCGCCCGACGACGAGGTCGCCCTCCTCTTCGTCACCCACTCGATCCCCACGGCGATGGACGAGACGGCCGGACCCGGCGACGGCGAGGGGCACCTCTACCAGCGCCAGCACCTCGCACTCGCTTCTGCCATCACCGACGAGGCCAACCGCATCCTCGGCCGTGACCTCACCGGTGAGCTCGTCTTCTGCTCCCGCTCGGGTCCGCCGAGCCAGCCGTGGCTCGAGCCCGACGTCAACGACCGCATCGAGGAGCTGGCCGCAGCCGGCACCACGACGGTCGTCGTCGCCCCCATCGGCTTCGTCTCCGACCACATGGAGGTCGTCTACGACCTCGACACCGAGGCGAAGGAGACGGCCGACCGGGTGGGCGTCGAGCTCGTGCGCGTGCCCACGGTCGGCACCGATGGGCGCTTCGTCACCGACCTCGTCGACGCACTCGTCGAGCGCGCCGCCGAGGCGCGGGGCGAGGCCGTCCCCGACTACGAGGGTCGGCGCCCGTCCGTGTGCGAGCCGGGCTGCTGCCCGAACCTCCGCCAGGCGCGTCCCGCCCTGTGCGGGCGTGACTGACATGGATGCATCGACCACGACCGCCATCCCCGGCGACGACGAGCTCACGGCCCTCGAGCAGCTCTGCATCGAGTTCGCTGTCACCGCAGGCAGGTTCATCCGTGACGAGCGCCCCGACCGCCTCGGGGTGGCCCAGACGAAGTCGACGGACACCGACGTCGTCACCGTGATGGACCGGCGCTCCGAGGAGCTGCTCCACCGGCTCATCCTCGAGGCCCGCCCCGACGACGGCATCCTCGGTGAGGAGGGTGCCGACGTCACGGGCACCTCGGGGCTCACCTGGGTCATCGACCCCATAGACGGCACCGTCAACTACCTCTACGACATCCCGGCGTATGCCGTGTCGGTGGCTGTCGTCGTCGGCGACCCCTCCCGAGAGGGTGGGTGGACGCCGGTCGCGGGTGCGGTCTCCGACCCGTGCCTGCGGCTCGTGCACCACGCCCGGCGTGGTTCCGGGGCATGGACGAGGCCGGAGGCCACGGGCGACCCCGCCCTGCCACGGCGGCTCGCGGTCTCATCCGAGCATCGGCTCGGGCGCAGCCTGCTCGCAACCGGATTCGGCTACGCGGCCGATGTGCGGGCGCGGCAGGCGGAGGTCCTCACCCGGGTCCTCCCGCTCGTGCGCGACATCCGGCGCATCGGCAGCGCAGCCCTCGACCTCGTGCGGGTGGCGGACGGCTCCGTCGACGCCTACGCCGAGTCGGGGATCAACGCCTGGGACCTCGCCGCCGGCTGGATCGTCGTCGAGGAGGCCGGCGGTGTCGTCGTCGGGCGCGACGGGGGCGCCCCCGGCAAGGCGCTCACGGTGGCCGCCGGGCCGGCCCTCGTCGAGCAGGTGGCCCCGCTCTTCACGACATAGCCCGCCCGACGCATACGGGCTTCACGGTCGAACCCGCCCGACGCATGTGCCAGGCGGGTTCGAGGGGGGTGGACGGCCCTGCGGGTGTGCAGGGCTGAGCTCAGGCGGCCCTGAAGGGCTCGAGCTCCGGCACGCGCACGCCGTTCTCCTCGGCGAGGCGGGCGAAGGACTCCAGCTCACCGGTGTGCACCTGCACCCGGTAGTCGTCACCCGCGGCGCGGGCCTGGCTGAGGTCACTCAGGGCGTCGGTGACGCGTAGGCGGATCTGGTCGACGAACTCGGTCATGTGCACCTCCGGGCCGGAAATCGATCGGTGGGTCCGGCGACCCTACCGCGTCGTAGGACCCCCACTGTGCACGTCGGACGGTACGCAGATGGCAAAGGAGAGGTGAACTATTGGTCCGAAAAGGACAGGCGCACGGTCACGTGGGCTCACTTGTCTCAGACCTTGGCCGGACGGAAGTGACAGCGCACCTTCGGATCGGGCACCATACGCGCACGCTGACATGTTTCGCGGCTGTTAACTCAGCGGGAGCAGCGGGAACAAGCGGACGACCACGAGCGTTCTTGGCGTCACAGAGCGCATGGCGCCCTACGAAGGGGAAGCGAGACACCACGATGGCAACCGATTACGACGCGCCTCGGAAGACCGACGACGAGCTCAACGAGGACTCCATCGAGGAGCTCAAGTCACGGCGGGTCGACAAGTCCTCGTCGAGCGTCGACGTCGACGAGACCGAGCAGGCCGAGGGCTTCGAGCTGCCCGGCGCAGACCTCTCCGGTGAGGAGCTGTCGGTCCGGGTCCTGCCCAAGCAGGCCGACGAGTTCACGTGTGGACGGTGTTTCCTCGTCCACCACCGCAGCCAGCTCGCCAAGGAGAGCAACGGCATGATGATCTGCACGGAGTGCGCCGCCTGAGCGGTGCCGTGCAGCATGGCAGCAAGCAAGTAGGGTCGGTCCTCGTGACCGACCCTTGTGCTGCCCCCGACGACCTCGGGACCGACGACCTCGAGACCGCCGGGGACGTGGCGCTCGAGGTCGCCGTCAAGGTTCTCGACCCCCAGCTGCCGCTGCCGGCCTACGCTCACCCCGGCGACGCCGGCGCCGACCTCTGCTCCGCAGTCGACGTCACGATCGCCCCCGGTGAGCGGGTTCTCGTGCCGACGGGCGTGGCGATCGCCCTGCCGGCCGGCCACGCCGGCTTCGTGCATCCTCGCTCGGGGCTGGCTGCTCGACACGGGATCTCGATCGTCAACGCTCCGGGCACCGTCGACGAGGGCTACCGCGGTGAGATCCTCGTCAACCTCGTGAACCTCGACCCCCGCGAGGCCTTCACGGTGCGACGGGGCGACCGGATCGCCCAGCTCGTCGTGCAACGGGTGGAGCGCCCTCGTTTCGTCGCGGTCGATTCGCTCACCGGGACCAGCAGGGGGGACACTGGACACGGATCCACCGGCGGCTTCGGTGGGGTGCCTCCGACCGCGGCAGGGTTCGCGGCGCCGACGCCCCCGCCGTCCGCGTGATCCGGGACTGATCCAGCAGCGATCATCGGATACGGTTCGCCGGGCGCACGGAGTGCGCCGGGTGACGGCACAGCACGAAGGACGGATGAGGGACGTGGGACTCTTCAGCAGGGGCCGGTCGAAGGACCGTCCGGTCGACGACGCGGTCGACGGTCAGGTCGACGAGACCCAGGACGACGTGGAGCTCGGCGACGAGGCCGCCTCCGACCCGGTCGAGCCCACCTCTCGTCCCTTCGACCGCAGCGAGGTCGACGACGACTCCGACTACCTCAACCTCGGCGCGATCTGGCTCCGGGGGAGCCAGGGCATGGAGCTGCGCCTCGAGGTGAACGAGCAGGAGCAGCAGATCACTGGTGTCACCGCCGTCCTCGGCGAGTCGGCCGTGCAGCTGCAGGCCTTCGCCGCTCCCCGCACCGAGGGCGTATGGGTCGACATCCGCAACGAGATCGCGGCGAGCATCGTCGACTCCGGGGGCACGGCCGAGGTCGTCACCGGGGAGTTCGGTGAGGAGCTGCTGACGCGCATGCCCCAGGCCGGCCCCGACGGTCGCACCGTCTTCATGCCCGCACGCTTCGTCGGCATCGACGGGCCGCGCTGGTTCCTCCGCGCCGTCGTCAGCGGTCGTGCCGCCATCGAGCCGGAGGCCGCCGAGGCAGTCCACGACGTCATCCGGACGACCGTCATCGACCGCGGCGACGAGGCGATGCCGCCCCGCGAGCTGCTCCCGCTCCGTCTTCCCGAGGTGCCCGCCGAGGCGGCCCAGGCCGCCGAGCCGGTCGAGCCGGGCGCGCCCCGACTCGACGACCTCAACCCCTTCGAGCGCGGCCCCGAGATCACCGAGGTCCGCTGATGTCCCGGCGTCACCGGGGTGCCCGGGGCGCCCGGAGTCCCCGGAGTCCCCGGTGAGCACGACGAAGCCGGGTGTCCTGCGCCGGCTCTCCGACCGGCTCACCAGCCCGGCGCACGAGCTCGAGGCGGCGGAGCTGCGCCGCGAGTCCGAGGACCTCGGCGTCAGCCACATCGGCGACATCGTCCAGCGCACCCGCGTGACCGTGAGCGGTGAGGTCCGCTCGGTCACGTTGCGCCCGCGCCACGAGACCCCGGCCCTCGACGTGGAGCTGTGGGACGGCAGCGACTCGCTGCACCTCATCTGGCTGGGCCGTCGGCGCATCGCGGGCATCGTGCCCGGCATCAAGATCCAGGCCACCGGGCGCGTCACGAGGCAGCGCAAGGTGACCACCATCTTCAACCCGGCCTACGAGATCCTCGGCCGGGTGGGGCAGACCCATGAGTGACGCCGAGTCCCCGTCCCCGTCGCAGCCGCGAGCGCCCATCGTCGGCGCCGAGCCGGAGCCGACGATGGGCGCGGAGGGTGACGCGGTCGCCCGCTCCGAGGCCGACCTGCGCCGCTACGAGACCGTCGAGGACCTCCTGCGCGACAAGCTCTCCGAGGCCATCGGCGGGTGGCGCGGGGCCGTCGAGTCGGCGGTGCCGACACTGGCCTTCGCGCTCACCTGGTCGGTGACGAAGGACCTGCGCACCTCGCTGTTCGTCGCCGGCGCCTGCGTCGCCGTCTTCCTCCTCGTGCGTCTCGCGCAGCGGCAGGACCCCCGCTTCATCGTGTATGCCGCCGTCGGCATCGGCATCTCGGCCTTCTTCGCGCTCCGGTCCGGCAAGGCGGAGGACGCCTTCCTGCCCGGCATGCTCCAGAACGCCGGTCTGCTCGTCCTGCTGCTCGTGACCAACCTGACGCGGTGGCCGGTCTTCGGCTTCGTCGTCGGGGTGGCAGAGCCCGAGGCCTTTGCGGAGGACCCGACGTGGTGGCGGCGCCACCGCGGCATCGTCACCGTCGCGATGCGCCTCGCCTGGGTGCTCATCGCCCTCAACATCGTGCGGCTCGCGATCATGGTGCCGCTCTACCTCGCCGAGCAGGTGGCGGCGCTCGGGGTCGCGAAGGTCGTGCTCGGCTGGCCGGCCTACCTGCTCGCCATCACCGCGATGGGCGCCATCCTCGTGCGCGGACGCACCCCGATCGACCCGAACGGCATCGCCCGCCCGGCTCCCTGACGGTCGTGCGCCCAGCGCCCGGTCGGTGCCGACCGGCGCGTGGTCGGCCCGTCAGACCTCGTCGTCGTCGGCTGAGCGGTGGTGCTGGGTGCCCGGCGCGACGAGCTCCTGGAGCCGGTCCTCCTGCTCCGTCGTGGTGATGAAGAGCAGCTCGTCGCCGGCCTCGATCGCATCGTCGGGTGTCGGGGCGAGCGGGCGCTCCTCGCGGATGATGGCGACGAGCACGGTGTCGGTCGGCCAGTCGACGTCACCGACCCGGCGCCCGGCGAACGGGCTGCCCTCGGGCAGCGTGATCTCGACCATCGAAGCCCGGCCCTGCTGGAACTCGAAGATGCGCACGAGGTCGCCGATGCTCACGGCCTCCTCGATGAGCGCCGTCATGAGGCGCGGCGTCGACACGGCGACGTCGACGCCCCACGACTCGTCGAACATCCACTCGTTCTTGGGGTTGTTGACGCGCGCGACGGTGCGCGGCACGCCGAACTCGGTCTTGGCGAGGAGCGAGAGCACGAGGTTCGCCTTGTCGTCACCCGTCGCTGCGACGCAGACGTCCGACTCCTCGAGCCGGGCCTCCTCGAGGGCCGCCAGCTCGCAGGCGTCGGCGAGCAGCCAGGACGCCTCGGGCACGCGCGAGGCCTGCACGTCGTCGGCGTCCTTGTCGATGAGCAGCACCTGGTGCCCGTTGGCGAGCAGCTCGCGGGCGATGGACCGGCCGACGCTCCCGGCTCCGGCGATGACGACGCGCATGCGGTTCCTTCTCCTGAATCCGTCAGTCCGTCAGTGGGCCGCGGGCGGCTGGTCGCAGAGGCGCTCGACCCGGGCGAGGTCGTCGCGCGGCACGGCGAGGTGCACGAGGTCGCCCTGCTGGATCATCATGTCGGCCCTGGGCAGGGTGCCCTCGCCGAGCCGCGTCACGTAGGCGATGCGGGCGCCCGTCTGCTCCTCGATGTCGGTCATGCGCCGCCCGATCCAGGGCTCGGCGAGGGGCACCTCGGCGATGACGATCTTGCCGCTGGGGTCGGTCAGCTCGGGCACCGCGCCCTGGGGGAGCAGCCGCTGGATCATCTGGTCGGCCGTCCAGCGCACCGTCGCGACGGTGGGGATGCCGAGGCGCTGGTAGACCATGGCGCGTTGAGGGTCGTAGATGCGCGCTGCCACGTGCTCGACGCCGAACGTCTCGCGAGCCACCCGGGCTGCGAGGATGTTGGAGTTGTCGCCACTGCTCACCGCGGCGAAGGCGTAGGCCTCTTTGATGCCCGCCGCGACGAGGGTGCGACGGTCGAACCCGATGCCCGTCACGGTCTGCCCGTCGAAGGACGTGCCGAGCCGCCGGAACGCAGACGCATCGGAGTCGATGACGGCGACGTCGTGGCCGCTGCGGCCGAGGGTGCGGGCGAGCGTCGACCCGACGCGGCCGCAACCCATGATCACGAAGTGCACGGACGCGACGCTACACCGTGCCGGGGCCCGCCATCGTGGGTCGGCGCGTGGCGGTGACCACCCCGCGGACGCCCTCCGGGGATGGTCTGTGGGAGGGGGCGTTCCGGCATACAGTGTCGTCCGTGCCACGTTCGGGATCGCTGCTCAAGCGACTTCTCCTCGGTCGCGCGATGCGCAGCGACAAGCTGGGCGAGACGCTGTTGCCCAAGCGGCTCGCGCTGCCGATCTTTGCCAGCGACGCCCTCTCGTCCGTGGCCTACGCGCCCGACGAGATCCTGCTCATGCTGGGTCTGGCCGGTGGTGCCTTCGTGGCGTCGCACAGCTGGCAGGTCACCATCGCGGTCGTCCTCGTCATGGTCGTCGTCGTCGCGTCCTACCGCCAGAACGTCCACGCCTATCCGTCCGGCGGTGGCGACTACGAGGTGGCGACGGTGAACCTCGGCCCCCGCGCCGGCCTCACCGTCGCGAGCGCCCTGCTCGTCGACTACGTGCTGACCGTGGCGGTGTCGATCTCGTCAGGTGTGCAGAACGCCGCTACCGTGCTCGGCTTCGTGCGCGGCCACGAGGTCATCGTCGCGGTCGCGCTCATCGCGTTCCTCACCGCGATGAACCTCCGTGGCGTGCGCGAGTCGGGCAAGGCCTTCGCCGTCCCGGTCTACGCGTTCATGCTCGCCATCATCGGCATGGGGATCTACGGCTTCATCCAGCACTTCACCGGCACCCTGGCGCCGGCCGAAAGCGCCAGCCTCACCCTCCTGCCGGAGGAGGGCCAGGGCCTGACGGGGCTCGCCGCCGCGTTCCTGCTGCTCCGGGCCTTCTCGTCCGGCTGCGCGGCCCTCACCGGCGTCGAGGCGATCAGCAACGGCGTGCCGGCCTTCAAGAAGCCGAAGAGCACGAACGCCGCGACGACCCTGCTGCTCATGGGGACGCTCTCGGTCGTCATGCTGGGGTCGATCATCGCGCTCAGTCAGTGGACCGGCGTCAAGATCGCCGACGACCCGGGCGCCCAGCTGCTGCGTGACGGCCAGCCCGTCGGTGACTCCTACGTGCAGCACACAGCCATCGGACAGCTCGCCGAGTCGGTGTTCGCGAACTTCCACTTCGGCGTCATCTTCGTCTCGATCGTCACCGGGCTGATCCTCGTGCTCGCCGCCAACACCGCCTTCAACGGCTTCCCGGTCCTCGGCTCGATCCTTGCGAGGGACGGCTACCTCCCGCGCCAGATGCACACCCGCGGTGACCGGCTCGCCTTCAGCAATGGCATCCTCATCCTCTCCGGGGCGGCCATCCTGCTGGTGATCGTCTTCAAGGCCGAGGTCACGGCGCTGATCCAGCTCTACATCGTCGGCGTGTTCGTCTCCTTCACCACCTCGCAGGTCGGCATGGTGCGGCACTGGACGCGCCACCTGCGGCTCGAGCGCAACGCCAAGGAGCGCGCTCGGATGCAGCGCTCGCGGGTCATCAACGCGGTCGGCGCCGCGATGTCGGCGACGGTGCTCGTCGTCGTCCTGCTGACGAAGTTCCAGGCCGGCGCCAAGTACGCCATCCTCGCGATGATCGTGCTCTTCCTGCTCATGCTCGGCATCAAGAAGCACTACTCCCGCGTGCGTGACGAGCTCGCGATCGACTGGGAGGTCGACCGTCCGACGTTGCCGAGCCACGTCCACGCCATCGTCTGCATCTCCAAGGTGCACAAGCCGACGATGCGGGCCCTGGCGTACGCCCGCGCCACCCGCCCGTCCTACCTCGAGGCCGTCACGGTCGACGTCGACCCCGAGGAGACCCAGGCGCTGCTCGACGAGTGGGACCGCCGCGACATCCCCGTGCCCCTCAAGGTCCTCGCGTCGCCCTATCGCCAGATCACGAAGCCGGTGCTCGACTACGTGCGCTCGATCCGCAGCGGCAACCCGCGCGACCTTGTCACCGTCTACCTGCCGGAATACGTCCTCGGCAGGTGGTGGGAGCAGATCCTGCACAACCAGAGCGCCCTGCGGCTCAAGGCACGCCTGCTCTTCACCCCCGGAGTCATGGTCGTCAGCGTGCCGTGGCAGCTCCAGTCGTCCGAGGGCGCCGAGCGGGAATGGATCGACGAGCCGCCGATCCCGGGCTCCGTGCGCGGGGGAGCCCTGTGAGCGAGCGCCGCACGCGGGAGCGCGCCGAGGGTGGCGAGTCGCTCGTCGGCCGCGAGTGGACGGTCGACGTCGGCCCGGTCGCGCACGGGGGCCACTGCGTCGCGAGGCACGAGGGACAGGTCGTCTTCGTGCGCCACACCCTCCCGGGCGAACGCGTCGTCGCGCGCATCACCGAGGGGCGCGTGGGCGACTCCTTCGTGCGCGCCGACGCGGTGACCGTGCTCGAGCCCGCTCCCGGGCGCGTCGCGCCCCCCTGCCCGTATGCCGCCCCCGGCCTCTGCGGGGGCTGCGACTTCCAGCACGCGTCCCTCGACACCCAACGGGCGCTCAAGGCTGCCGTCGTGCGCGAGCAGTTCGCGCGTCTCGCCCAGCTCGACGTGGACGTCTCGGTGCGGCCGGTGCCTGGCGACGAGCAAGGGCTGCGCTGGCGCACGCGGGTCGAGTTCGCGGTCGACGACCTGGGACGGCCGGGGCTGCGCGCGCACCGGTCGCGCACCGTGGTGCCGGTCGACGACTGCCTCATCGCCACCCGTGGGGTCATCGACTCGGGGGTGCTCGACACCGACTGGCCCGACGTCGAGTCGGTCGACGTCATCGACGCAGCCCACCCCGACGAGCCGGTGCTCGTGCCACTGCCGGTCGCCTCGGGCTCCGACGCGGCCGGTGGCCTCGTGGGCGAGCTCGTGCGAGACGGCGACTGGGAGGGTGAGTACGTCGTCTCGGCGCGCGGCTTCTGGCAGGTGCACCCCGGCGCCGCGTCGACCTTCCTCGGGCGCGTGGTCGCACTGCTCGGAGCCGAGCCCGGTGACCTCGTCGCCGACCTCTATGCCGGATCGGGCCTGTTCACCATGCGCCTCGCCGAGCTCGTCGCCCCCGGAGGGTCCGTGCTGGGAGTCGAGGGCGACGCACGGGCCGTCGAGAACGGCATACGCAACACGGAGCACCTCGAGGGTGTCGAGTGGCGGGCGAACCGCGTCGACCGCGAGCTGCGCTCGCTCGTGGCGCAGGGGGTGCGCGCCGACCTCGTCGTCCTCGACCCGCCGCGCACCGGGGCCGGCAAGGACGTCATGCGGCTGGTGGCCGAGCTGCAGCCTCGACGCGTCGTCTACGTGGCGTGCGACCCGGCGGCGCTGGCCCGCGACGTGCGGGCGGCGGGGGAGCGGGGCTACGCCATGGCCTCGCTCGAGGCCTGGGACGCCTTCCCGATGACCCACCACGTGGAGTGCATCGCGGTGCTCGAGCCGGCGTCCTCCGTCGATGAGCAGCGGTGACCCGCAGGCTGCCGACTGCCCTGCTCTGGATCGTTGCGTCCTGTGTGGTCGCGGGAGCGTCGTGGACGCGCCTGCAGGCGTCCCTCGCCGGTGACAACGCAGGGCATGACTTCCAGACGTACTACTCCGCGGCGGCCAGGGCGCTGACCGACCTCGGAACGCCGTATGCGGTGGACGGCTACGTCTACTCGCCGCTCGTCGCGCTCGTCGTCGCCGCACTCCTGCACACGGGCGGCCCACTGCTGTGGTGGAACCTCATCGCCGTGACGTGCGGGGTGATCGCGCTCATCGCGACCTGGCGCACCTTCACGGTCGAGCTCCGCAGCTGGCGCGCGCCTGCATTCGTGATCGTGGGTGCCGGGCTCCTCTTCTGGACCTGGCCCGTGACCCTGGAGCTGTTCTACGGACAGAGCGACCTGCTGGTGCTCGCGTTGTTCTCGGCGGCCGTTCTCGCGGCGCGTCGGGGTCGTGCCTGGGTCTTCGGTGCGCTCATCGGTCTCGCCGGGCTCGTGAAGACCTGGCCCCTCATCGCCGTCATCTGGGTCTTTCGACGCGGTGGGACCAGCCGGCCCTCGGCCGTCGTGGCCATGTGCGCCGTTCTCCTGGGGGGCGCGCTCGCCTTCGCTGCGTTCCTCGGTCCGTCGTTCGTGCCGGACTGGTACCTCGCGACGCGGCGGAACTCCGTGCAGCCCTACCTGTCGTACTCCGCGTTCGGGGTCGGTCGCGATCTCTTCGCCGAGGGCACCCAGTTCGAGCCCTTGGTGGTCTCACCGTGGTTGCGGTGGGCGGCCACGGCGGTCTTGAGCCTCTGGGCAATCGCCATCGGGCTCGTCGCTCTCCGCCGGCCCCATGACGAGCGGCTGGCGTTCTGGCATCTCGTCGGCTGTGGGCTGCTGCTCCTGCCCGTGAGCCACTGGTTCTACCTCATCCTCCTCGTGCCGATCGCCTGGATACACGTGGTTCGGCTGGTGAGTGGCCGCGTGACCGCAGGCATGCTCGGTGCGGGACTCGTGGTGGCAGCGTGGTGGCTGATCGCCTTCCGGACGCTCGACCAGGGGCGGACCGGATACGTCACGGTGGTGGGCGCGACGTTCGTCATGGTGACGGTCTCCGTGCTCCGCGACGCGTGGCTGTGGCGCCCGCGTGGGGCCGTTCAGGATGCGCCTGAGAGGACGAAGGTCAGCCAACTCGCCGTGGACTGACGGCGTGGGTGGTACGCGCGCGTGGGGTGTGGATGACGCCCGAGGACTGTCGGTGGTTCGTACTAGTGTTCGATCATGGACAGCGCGACGACCGCCCCAGAGACCTCACGGGTCTCGGCAGGCGCTGCGCTCGAGGCCGTGACGCTGGTGCCCGCGGCCGTGTTCGACGCGCTCCCCGCGACGGCGCAGGCGGCAGTGGTGGCGCGCATCGTGCCGGAGCGACTGCGCAGCCTCGACCACGCCGGGGCCGAGGCCGTCCTCGCCGTCACCCAGCGGGCAACCAACGTGCTGGCCGCCATGCAGGACCTCGCACTGGCGGCAGGAGTCCGGAGCGAGGAGCTGGACCTCTCGGACCTCGACGGGGGCTGGTCAGACGGCAGCGAGCACCGGCCGAGCTCCGTGAAGATCGTCGCGTCGAGCGTGGCCCCGCTCCTGCGGCTGACCCCGCGGTCGGCGGAGTCGCGGGTGGCCGACGCCCTGTGTCTCGTCGACGAGCTGCCCCGCACGCGCGGCATGACGCTGGAGGGCCTGCTCGACAGTCGGCAGAGCCGGGTCATCGTCGACGTCGCCCAGCTCGTCCAGGTGGGCGCCCGCCCCCTGTTCGACGCCGCCATCACGAGTGTCCCGGGTCTGGCCGAGCTGACACCTGCTCGGCTGCGGCGGCTCTGCGAGCGCACCGCGGCCCTCATCGACGAAGGCTCCATGGAGCAGCGAGCCGAGCGGGCGGTGGCCGACCGTTTCGTCCGGGTGACCCCTGGGGCTGATCCCGGCATGGCGTGGTGGACCGCGTCGCTCCCGTCCTACGTGTCGATGCAGGCTTGGGCCGCGATCGACGAGCTTGCCCACGAGTACGTCCGCGCCGACCCAGGCCGCACCATCGACCAGGCCCGGGCCGATGCGTTCGCCGACCTCCTCCTCGGGTCCGCGCACGTGACGACGACCGTCGAGCTCGTGGTGCCGACCTCCACCGACACCGACGGGGCCGGACTCCACGCGGTCGTCGGCGGAGCGACACCGCTGGGCGGCAGCGACCCGGCCGGCGCGACCCGTGCAGACCCGTCACCGGCAGACCCGAAGCCTGCCGCGTCTCCGTTGGCTCCGATCACTGACCCAGCGACCGCTGAGTCGCATCCGGCGGGTGGCGACCCCGACGGGCTGGAGCACGTCGTCGGCCCGGCTCTGGCCCCGTGGCACGCGATCGGCTCAGAACTGGCGCCACGGGGGAGCCCTGCCCTCGGAGGGCTCCCGGACGAGTCAGCCGTCCACCTGCTCGTCCTCCAGCAGCAGGAGGTGGCGCGTCGCGAGTGGGAGCGATTGCCGGCTGGGATGCTCGAGCGCTACCGGCTGCGGCTCGGCCCGTGGCGGCCACCCACCGTGGGCGTTCGCGACCCACGGGCGGGGTGGATCCTCTCCTCGACGCTCGTCGACATCCTCAGCGACCCGGACATCCGCCTGAGGGTGACGCGAGCGGACGCCCTCACGGGCGTGACCGTGGCACGGGACCCGTCCGTCTACCGGCCTCATGCCGCGCTCGCACGCCGGGTCCGAGACCGCGACCGCACGTGTCGCTTTCCCGGGTGCTCCGTTGCGGCGCAGCGGTGCGACCTCGACCACGTCGTGCGCTTTCCCGACGGCCCGACCTCGAAGGACAACCTGCTGTGCCTCTGCCGCACCCACCACGGTTTCAAGCACCACGCCGGCTGGCTCCTCGTGCTCGACGCAGACGGCGTCTGCACCTGGACCTCGCCCACCGGCCGCAGCTACGTGACGCGCCCCGCGGACGTCAGGGTCAGTGCCGCTTGACGTGCCGAGGCGGCGTGACCTCCGCTTCTCGCGGGGCCGAAGGCCCAAAAATCGCCCGTGGTCCCGGGCAGACAGGCGAGCCCGGGCGGTGAAGGATGGGCGCAAGACGGTGGCCTGACAACCACTGGGTCGTGTGGTTAGATATATCTTGACGTCAAGATATATCGAGCACCGCGACATCCAACAGAGTTGCTGGAAGGAGCCCGCTGTGGGCAGTGTTGACAGCTTCAAGGCCAAGGGGACCCTCGAGGTCGGTGGTCAGTCCTACGAGATCTACCGCCTCGCCGGAATCGAGGGGCAGGAGACGCTGCCCTACAGCCTCAAGGTGCTCCTCGAGAACCTCCTGCGCACCGAGGACGGCGCCAACATCACGGCCGACCACATCCGTGCGCTCGGGTCGTGGGACGAGAACGCGCAGCCCGACACCGAGATCCAGTTCACGCCCGCCCGCGTGATCATGCAGGACTTCACCGGCGTGCCCTGCATCGTCGACCTCGCCACGATGCGTGAGGCCGTGGCCGCCCTCGGTGGCGACGCCGCGAAGATCAACCCCCTGGCGCCCGCCGAGATGGTCATCGACCACTCCGTCATCATCGACGTCTTCGGCCGCTCCGACGCCTTCGAGCGCAACGTCGAGATCGAGTACCAGCGCAACCAGGAGCGCTACCAGTTCCTGCGCTGGGGCCAGACCGCCTTCGACGACTTCAAGGTCGTGCCCCCGGGCACCGGCATCGTGCACCAGGTCAACATCGAGCACCTGGCTCGCACGGTCATGGTGCGCGACGGCGTCGCCTACCCCGACACCTGTGTCGGCACCGACTCCCACACGACGATGGTCAACGGCCTCGGCGTGCTGGGCTGGGGCGTCGGCGGGATCGAGGCCGAGGCGGCCATGCTCGGCCAGCCCGTCTCGATGCTCATCCCGCGCGTCGTCGGCTTCAAGCTGAGCGGCTCCATCCCCACGGCGGCCACCGCGACCGACGTCGTCCTGACGATCACCGAGATGCTCCGCAAGCACGGCGTCGTCGGCAAGTTCGTCGAGTTCTACGGCGAGGGCGTGGCCCAGGTGCCGCTCGCCAACCGCGCCACCATCGGCAACATGAGCCCGGAGTTCGGCTCGACCTGCGCCATCTTCCCGATCGACGAGGTCACCCTCGACTACCTGCGCCTCACCGGTCGCTCCGCCGAGCAGGTCGCGCTCGTCGAGGCCTACGCCAAGGAGCAGGGCATGTGGCTCAAGGCGGGTCCCGACCAGCCCGAGGCCCGCTACAGCGAGTACATCGAGCTCGACCTCTCGACCGTCGTGCCCTCCATCGCCGGCCCGAAGCGTCCCCAGGACCGCATCGCGCTGAGCGACGCGAAGGAGGCCTTCCGCAAGGTCCTGCCGACCTACGTCGCGCACGACGAGGGTGACGCGGGCGCTGCGTCGTCGTTCCCCGCCAGCGACCCGTCGCCCCAGGGCGCGACCGACGGCACCAACGGCGGCTCGAAGCCGGCCGACGAGGGCGACGGCACCGGCCGCCCCTCGAAGAAGGTCTCCGTGACCGACGCGACCGGCCGCACCTTCGAGATCGACCACGGCATCGTGTCGATCGCGAGCATCACGAGTTGCACGAACACCTCGAACCCCTCCGTCATGATGGCCGCCGCGATGCTCGCCAAGAACGCCGTCGAGAAGGGCCTGAGCGTCGCCCCCTGGGTCAAGACCTCGATGGCGCCCGGCTCCAAGGTCGTCACCGGCTACTACGAGAAGGCCGGCATGTGGCCCTACCTCGAGAAGCTCGGCTTCCACCTCGTCGGCTACGGCTGCACGACCTGCATCGGCAACAGCGGCCCCCTCAACGAGGAGATCAGTGCCGCGATCAACGAGGCCGACCTCGCCGTCACCTCGGTGTTGTCGGGCAACCGCAACTTCGAGGGCCGGATCAACCCCGACGTCAAGATGAACTACCTCGCGAGCCCGCCGCTCGTCATCGCCTACGCCCTCGCCGGCACGATGGACTTCGACTTCGAGACCGAGGCCCTCGGCAAGGACACCGACGGCAACGACGTCTTCCTCAAGGACATCTGGCCGGCCCCGGCCGACGTCGAGGCGACCATCGCCACGTCGATCAACCAGCAGATGTTCACCGACGACTACGCCGACGTCTTCGCGGGTGACGAGCGCTGGCAGTCGCTCCAGACGCCGGTCGGCGACACCTTCGCCTGGGACGCCGAGTCGACCTACGTCCGCAAGCCCCCGTACTTCGACGGCATGACGATGGAGACCACCCCCGTCTCCGACATCGAGGGCGCCCGAGTGCTCGCCAAGCTCGGCGACTCGGTGACGACCGACCACATCAGCCCGGCCGGCGCCATCAAGAACGACAGCCCCGCGGGCAAGTACCTCGCCGCCCACGGCATCGAGCGCAAGGACTTCAACTCCTACGGCTCGCGCCGCGGCAACCACGAGGTCATGATCCGTGGCACGTTCGCCAACATCCGTCTGAAGAACCTCCTCCTCGACGGCGTGGAGGGCGGCTTCACTCGCAACTTCCTCGACGGCGGTGAGCAGACGACGATCTACGAGGCGTCCCAGGCCTACCAGGCGGCCGGCGTCCCGCTCGTCATCCTCTCGGGCAAGGAGTACGGCTCCGGCAGCTCCCGCGACTGGGCCGCCAAGGGCACGAGCCTGCTCGGCGTCCGGGCCGTCATCGCCGAGAGCTACGAGCGGATCCACCGCTCCAACCTCATCGGCATGGGTGTCATCCCGCTCCAGTACCCCGAGGGCCAGAACGCCGACTCGCTCGGCCTCGACGGCACCGAGACCTTCGCCATCACCGGCATCACGGCCCTCAACGAGGGCACGACGCCGAAGACCGTGAAGGTCGTCGCCACCAAGGAGTCCGGCGAGACGGCGGAGTTCGACGCCGTCGTGCGCATCGACACCCCCGGCGAGGCGGACTACTACCGCAACGGCGGCATCCTCCAGTACGTCCTGCGTTCGCTCGTCGCGAGCTGACGCCGGAGCGAGTCGCAGCCGCAGGTACGGCGGCCACACCATGGGCCCGACCTCTTCGCGAGAAGCGGTTGGGCCCATGGCATGCTTCCTGCCGTGACCGAGCGACACGCGACCTTCGCCGTCTGGGAGGACGGGTTCGACTGGGCTCCGGGCGAGCCCGTCCCGTATGCCGACCCGCACGTCCCGGGGGCACCTGAGCTCACCTACGTGGCCCGGTCGTGGGAGTCGCCGGTCGTCGCCACCGACTTCGGGGCGAGCGAGCTCATCCCGTCGTGGAACGCCCGAACGCCGGCAGGCACGTGGCTCCGCCTCGAGGTGCGCGTCGCGTCCGAGGAGCGAGGCGAGCCGTGGACCCCGTGGCTCGTCCTCGCTCGATGGGCCGAGGGAGACCCGGAGGAGGGGTCGCCCATCACGCGCACGACCGTGCCGGGCCAGGTGCTCGACGTCGGGCGGGTCGCCACCGACTGCTACCGCGCGACCGCGCCGCACCGCTTCGACCGCTGGCAGATCCGCGTCACCGGGCTCCGGGCGCCCGATGCAGCCGACGCCACCGACGCCACCGACGCCACCGACGACACCCACGACGGCGGCTGGCCCGAGGTGACCCTCGTCGCCGGCGCGGCCCTCGCGTTCGCCGTGCCCGATGACGAGCCCACGAGCGCACCGACCCTCGGCCGCGCCGTCGAAGTCGCGGTGCCCCCGCACTCGCAGCGCCTGCACGTCGGCACCTTCCCGCAGTGGGACAACGGGGGCCAGAGCTGGTGCTCGCCGACGTCGACGACGATGCTCCTCGAGCACTGGGGGGTGGCCCCGACCCCCGAGGAGTCCGCGTGGGTCGGTCACGACACCGACCCCGCCGTCGTCCACGGCGTCCGTCACGTCTACGACCCGGCCTACCGCGGCGCCGGCAACTGGACCTTCAACACGGCATATGCCGCGACGCGGGGCCTGCGCGCGTACGTGACGCGCCTGCGCGACCTCACGGAGGCCGAGCGGTTCGTCGCGGCCGGCATACCGCTCGTCGTGTCGGTGACCTTCCACCGCAACCAGCTCGACGGCGCGGGCTACGACACGAACGGTCACCTGCTGACCATCGTCGGCTTCACGGCCGAGGGCGACGTGGTCTCCAACGATCCCAACAGCCACATCGTCGCGAGCAACGAGCAGGTGCGCACGGTCTTCCGGCGAGACCAGTTCGAGCGGGTCTGGGTCGGCGACGACGGTGGGCTCGCCTACGTCATGGCGCCGCCCGGGGTCAGCCTGCCGGAGCCTCCGGCGGAGGCCAACTGGGGCTGACCCCCTGTCGCGCAGGCGAACTCGCGCCATCCCACCGCGACGACGCGAGAATTTACGACCGCTTGACCCCATCGCCGCGGCGACGGGAGTTGACTGGCCGCCCTGTCCCTCGCGAAAGGTGCGCCATGCCCAGCCGTTCCACCCTGTCGGACACCCCCGACGTGCCCGTTGTCCCCATCCGGCCGAGCCGCCGCGCGCTACTCGCTTCTGCGGCCGCCGGCACGGCTCTCGCCGGGCTCGCCGGTGTCTCGGGAGCCGGTGCCGCCCGCGCCGCAGACACGAGCAAGAAGGCCGACCCTGCACGGCACGTCGCCTTCACCTCGTGGTCGGGGGCGGAGCTCGCTGTCGGGCCCTTCGACTCGACCGTCGACTACGTCGACCCGCACGCCCCCTCGGGCGCACCGGTGACCTACGACGTCGCGACGTGGACCTCCCCGGTCGTGACCCCTGGCTTCGGCCTCACCGAGCTGGTCGCGTCGTGGAACGCCGCCACGCCGGGCGGGTCGTGGATCGAGATCCGGGTGCGAGGCACGAGCGCGGGCACGCTGACCAAGGACTACGTGCTCGGTCGCTGGTGCGCCGAAGACCCGGCCGACGGCGGCGGCATCCACCGCACCTCCCTCGCCGGCCAGGGCGACACCGTCGCCACGGTCTACACCGACACGCTGGCGACGCGGACCGGCTACACCCTGACCGACTGGCAGCTCGAGGTGCGCCTCCTGCGCCCGCACGGCACGACGCACGAGCCGACCCTGTCGGCCGTCGGGGCGATGGCCTCTGCCCTGCCCGACACGAAGAAGGTGCCACGCAGCCCCAACGGGCCGGCCTGCGGCATGGAGCTGCCCGTGCCGGCCTACTCGCAGGAGGTGCACGTCGGCCACTACCCGCAGTGGGACAACGGGGGAGAGGCCTGGTGCTCGCCGACCTCCACCGCGATGGTCGTCGACTTCTGGGGCGCCGGTCCCACGGCCGCGGAGACGGCGTGGGTCACGCCGCCCGTCGACCCACAGGTCGACTTCACGGCCCGCAACGTCTTCGACTACACCTACGACGGCGCGGGCAACTGGCCCTTCAACACCGCCTACGCCGCGACGCGCCCGGGGCTGCGGGGTTTCGTCACCCGACTGCGCAGCCTCACCGAGGCCGAGGCCTTCATCGCCGCAGGCATCCCGCTCGTCGTGTCGGTCTCGTTCAGCAAGGGCGAGCTCCAGGGGGCTGGCTACAGCACGAACGGCCACCTCATGGTCATCCGCGGCTTCACCACCGCTGGCGACGTCATCGCGAACGACCCCGCGTCGCACCTCATCGCCCACGACACGCAGGTGCGGGTCGTCTACGACCGTGAGCAGTTCGAGAACGTCTGGGTGCCCCACAGTGGTGGCATCGCCTACGTCATCGCGCCCGCCGGCCACCCCCTGCCGCCGGCTCCCGCCGAGGCCAACTGGTAGGCCGGCCGGTCAGGTGGGGCTCACGGGACGAGGCCGGTGCGGGGGTCGCGGTCGGTGATGCAGTAGCGCGCCCCGGTCGGGTCGGCCAGCACGGTCCAGCCGAGCGCGGGGTGCACCTGCTCGACGACGGCGCCGAGCCGCTCGTGCCGCCTCGTCTCGGCGCCCCGGTCGCTGCTCGCGAGGTCGAGGTGCGCGGTGACGACGTCGCGGGGGTCGTCACCCAGCCGCTGCAGCAGCAGCCGCAGCGGTATGCCGTCCGGCCGGGCCAGGTGGGCCAGCTCGGGGTGGGCGGCCGACGTGCGCAGTTCCCACCCGGTGAGGTCGGCCCAGAAGGTGCACTCGGTCGCGAAGGCATCCGCCGGGATGTCGAGGCACACCTGGTCGACCAGGCTCTCGTGGTCGCCGTCGTCGCCGGACCACCGCGACGGGCCCGGACGCTCGCGCAGCCGCTCGTGCACGAGGCAGAAAGTGAGGCCGCCGGGGGAGTGCAGCACGACGTAGCCGTGCGGTGAGCGGTGCACGATGCGTCCGCCCAGTGACACCGCCGTCTCGGCAGCCGGCGTGATGTCGGCGGCGGTCGGCACGTGGACGTCGAGGTGGATCGACGGACGGTCCGGTGACGAGCCGTCGGGGCGGCGCACGGCGACGGTGCGCTGCACCTTGACGAAGGGGTCACCAGCGGGAGGTAGCAATGTCATGAACTCCGCGTCCTCCCCACGAGCCGGCGAGACGGCATACCCCGTCACGGCGGACCAGAAGCGCGACCCTGCCCCGTGCCCGTCCGGCGGCAGGTCGAGGAAGGCGGTGAGCCACATGACCCGGATCATGGCCCGAGCGTAGGGGAGGCACACTGGAGCCATGACTGCGCACACCCCACCCGGTTGGCCGAAGGGTGTGCCGCCGGCGCACACCCCCGGCTGGGAGGATCGCGCCGTGCTCTGGCTGCTCGACCAGTGCCCGCCCGACTACCGCGGGTATGCCGGGTGGCGGCGGCACCCGATCGCGCTCGCCTGGCTGGCCGGTCGGCACCTCGACGGGCAGGTCGTCGCCATGCGAGACGCGTGGCGGGAGGCGCGGGTGGCGGTCGGCCCGCACGTGCCGGCCGACGCGCTCGAGGAGATCCTCGGCGAGATCGAGGCCGAGGGGATGCGGCTGCGCGCGGCCTCCCGTTCCACGCACCTGCTCCACGAGGCGCTCCAGGGCAAGGTGTTCGCCCCCCGGCTGTGACACCCGCGACAGCGCCTCGCCCTCGCGCACGTTTCCGTGACGGCGGGCGTTCACCCTAGACTCGATCGACCCACCCGTAGCGAGAGGACGAGGCAGCGTGGCCCTGCTGGAGACCATCACGAGCCCTGCGGCGCTCAAGGCGCTCCCCGAGGACCAGCTGGCACCTCTGGCCGAGGAGATCCGCCAGTTCCTCGTCACCGAGGTCTCCAAGACCGGTGGCCACCTCGGGCCCAACCTCGGAGTCGTGGAGCTGACCATCGCGCTCCACCGAGTCTTCACCTCCCCGACCGACACGATCGTCTTCGACACGGGGCACCAGGCCTACGTGCACAAGCTGCTGACCGGGCGGCACGACTTCAGCAAGCTGAAGAAGCGCGGCGGCCTCTCCGGCTACCCGAGCCGCGCCGAGTCCGAGCACGACGTCGTCGAGAACTCGCACGCGTCGACGGCCCTCTCGTGGGCAGACGGCATCGCGAAGGGACGCCGTCTGCGCGGCGAGACCGGGCGGCACACCGTCGCGGTCATCGGGGACGGCGCCCTCACCGGCGGCATGGCGTGGGAGGCGATCAACAACATCGCCGTCGACAAGGACCTGCCGCTCGTCATCGTCGTCAACGACAACGAGCGCTCCTACGCCCCGACGATCGGCGGCCTCGCCGACCACCTCGCGACCCTGCGCACGACCCGTGGCTACGAGCGCTTCCTCGACTGGGGCAAGCGCTCGCTCGCGAAGACCCCCGTCGTCGGCGGTGCGATGTTCGAGACCCTCCACGGCGTCAAGAAGGGCATCAAGGACATCGTCGCCCCGCAGGGCATGTTCGAGGACCTCGGCCTGAAGTACATCGGCCCGGTCGACGGCCACGACGAGCCGGCTGTCGAGCGCGCCCTCGCCAAGGCACGCGACTTCGGCGCACCGGTCATCGTGCACGTCATCACCCAGAAGGGCCGCGGCTACCAGCCCGCCATCGACGACGCGGCCGACCAGTTCCACGGCGTCGGCAAGTTCAACCCCGAGACCGGCCTGCCCTTCGAGGTCGCCGGGCGCATCTGGACCGACGAGTTCAACGAGGAGATGGTGGCCATCGGGGCCGAGCGGCCCGACGTCGTCGCCATCACCGCGGCGATGCTCATCCCCGTCGGGCTCGACGGCTTCGCCGCCGCCTACCCCGACCGCGTCTTCGACGTCGGCATCGCCGAGCAGCACGCCGTGACGATGGCCTCCGGCCTCGCGTATGCCGGCCTGCACCCCGTCGTCGCCGTCTACGCGACGTTCCTCAACCGGGCCTTCGACCAGGTGCTCATGGACTGCGCCCTCCACAAGGCCGGCGTGACGTTCGTGCTCGACCGGGCCGGCGTCACCGGCAGCGACGGCGCCTCGCACAACGGCATGTGGGACATGACGCTCACCTCGATCGTGCCGGGGCTGCGCCTCGCGGCGCCGCGTGACGGTGACCAGGTCAAGAAGCAGCTGCGCGAGGCCCTCGACGTCTCCGACGGCCCGACCGTCCTGCGCTTCCCCAAGGGCGACGTCGCGGACCCGCTCGTCGCCGTGCGCTCGGCCGGTGACGTCGACGTGCTCTTCGAGAACGCCGGCGAGGACGTCGACCTGCTCGTCGTCGGCGTCGGGGCCTTCGCCGGCCTCGCGACGGAGACCGGGGAGAAGATCGCCGCCCACGGCCGCACCGTCCGGGTCGTCGACCCGCGCTGGGTCGTGCCGGTGAGTGACGACGTGGTCGCGCTCGCCCGCCAGGCACGGGTCGTCGCCGTCGTCGAGGACAACCTCGTGAGCGGTGGCGTCGGGTCGGCGGTCACCCGTGCGCTCCGGGACGCCGAGGTCGAGGTGCCGGTGCACACCTACGGCATCCCCAAGCGCTTCCTCGAGCACGCGTCGCGGGGCCAGATCCTCGAGGACCTCGGACTCACCGCAGACCAGCTCGTCGCCGAGCTCGAGCCGCGCCTCTGACGGGAGGCCGGCGGCTCAGCGCCGCCCCTTCAGGGGCCCGGCCCGGGCCCGGCACAGGACGGCTGCCTACGATCGGGGGATGCAGCTTCGAGACGCAGCAGACGTGACGACGGCCCCCATCGCAGCCCTCGGGCTCGTCGGCGGCTACGTCGCCGCCCGCGAGACCGGCATCCGTCCCCTCGGGGGCGTCGTGCTCGCCGCAGCCGGGCTCTATGCCGGCCGCACGTGGGTCGCCACGGCCGGGGGAGCCGGCGCCGCCGGCCTTGCCGCTGTCTACCTCGGTGGTTTCGCGGCCTCGCACCCCCTCGCGAAGAAGGTCGGCGCCTGGCCCTCCGTCCTCGTCGTGGCGGCAGTCAGCGCCGCCGCCTCGTGGGTCGTCGCCGACCGCAGGCGCTGACAGCCCTCAGCTGTCTGGGCGGGCGCCACCCAGCCGGCGGATGAGGGCGCCCGCGTCACCGACCGGCCCGAGGTGGGCGAGCTTGTCGGGGTTGACGACCGCGCGGACGCCCGCGACCTGGCCGTCCCGGATGTCGAGGGCCCAGACCGCCAGCAGCCGGTCCTCGACGAGGAACATCGCGCCAGGATCGCCGTTGACCTCGGCGAGCCGGATCTCCATCTCGGGCAGGTGGCGCAGCGCGCGTAGCCAGTTGGTGAGCGTGTGAGCGACCCGGCTGCGGCCGTGCTGCGAGCGCGCGAGCGACGGCGCCTTGCCACCGCCGTCTCCGACCAGCTCGACGTCGTGGGCGAGGAGCGACTCGAGACCGGCGAGGTCGCCCGTCCGGGCTGCCGCGAAGAACCGGCTCGCCAGGTCGCTCTGTTGCGCCGGGGTCGTCGTGAAGCGTGGCCGGCGCTCCTCGACGTGGCGTCGGGCACGCACCGCGAGCTGGCGCACGTTTGCCTCGCCCTTGCCGACGATCGTCGCGACCTCGCCGTAGCCGTAGCCGAAGACATCGTGGAGCAGCAGCACCGCCCGCTGCTCCGGTGACAGGCTCTCGAGCAGCACGAGCAGCGCCATGGAAAGCGCGTCGGCGGTCTCCGTCTGCCGAGCCGGGTCCTCGTCGGCGCCCCGGCCATCCGTGAGGATGGGCTCCGGCAGCCAGTCGCCGACGTAGCGCTCACGACGCACTCGCGCCGAGCGCAGCTCGTCCATGGCGAGCCGCGTGGTGACGGTGGCCGTGAACGCTCGCGGAGAGTCGATCTGCTCGCCCGCCTCGAGGGAACGGTGCACCCGGAGCAGTGCCTCCTGGACGACGTCCTCCGCCTCGGTGACGCTGCCGAGCATGCGGTACGCGATCCCGAAGGCCACGGGGCGCAGCGACGCCAGCAGCTGCTCCCGGTCGAGCGCTGCCGCGGGCACGCCACCCTCGGCGGTCACGCCGCCGCACCGCCCTCGGCGCGCACCTGCTCACCGAGCTCGCGGAAGCCGTCACGCCACGTGGCGTGCGCCGGGGTCCAGCCCAGACCGCGCCTCGCCTTGGCGTTCGACGCGCCCCGGAGCTCAGTCATCATCACCGTGCCAGTCTCGCCCGCCAGAAGCCGACCGACCAGCCGGGGAACGTGCATCGGCGCCTTGGCCCCCAGCGCCTCGGCGAGCACCGGCAGCCACGTCGCCACGCTCGCCGGCTCGTCGTCGACGACGTTGTAGACCCCCGGTGCGCCCTGCTCCACGGCGGCAACCGTCGCCTCAGCCGCGTCGGCGATGTGGACGAACGACCACACCCCGCCACCGTCCCCGACAACCGGGAACTTCCGCCGCCGGACGGCTTCGGTCTGCTCCCCGTCCGGGCCGAGCGAGGTGTGCGGGCCGTAGAAGCCTCCGTACCTCAGCACGAGACCCTCGGTCCACGACGCGGCGAGCACGCTGTCCTCGACGTGCCGGATCGCGGCCACGGTCTGCTCCATGCCGGGCGGCGGTGCGGTGCCGAACGGGTCGTCCTCGGTCTTCACGGGGCCACCGACCCGGTCGTAGCCGGCGAAGAAGCTCTGGGCGACGAACCTCCTCACGCCGGCCGCCCGGGCAGCCGACAGGAGGTGGTCGGTGCCCTCGGTCCGGAGCCGGTTGGTCTGGGCGAAGGCGCGGTCGAAGTGCCTCATGTCCATCGGCCCGATGGCGGTCAGCTGGTGCACGACCACCTCCGGGCGCGACTCGGCGACCACCCGCGCCACCTCCTCGGGGGCGAGGGCGTCAGCCACGACCGGGACCGCCCCCAGACCACGCAGGAGCGCGTGCTTCGACTCGCTGCGTGTCATCCCGTGGACCTCGTGCCCGGCTGCCACCAGGCGGGGGACGAGCTGTCGGCCCATGGCCCCCGTCGCACCTGCCACCAGAACCCTCATCTCGCGCTCCTTCTCTCGTTGCCTGCGTACCCCCTTACAGACGAGACAGCTGCCGGTCTTGTGACACCTCGGTGCATCAAGCTCTGGGCGTCCAGGGTGGCGGCGTGCCACATGCGGGCTCGGTCTTTGTGGTTCCGGCTCCCACCACGGTCTGCGGGAGGCTCAACTACTTTCGCCGAAACGGTTGGGCGTCAACGAATCTCGTTGCAGCAAAGGCGCGAGCGCCCACCAGAGGTGGAGGACACCGGTGTCCAAGCGATGGAGCCTTGCGCTCGCGAGCGCACTGATCACCCTGTCGGTCGCGGCGTGTGGTTCGCCCGGCCAGCCCGGCGCCCCTGCGGGCGACGGAACGGCTGCCGCGTCCGGTGGCGCATCCGGGGGGCCGTTCAAGGTCGGGCTCGTCTACTCGAAGTCCGGGCCGCTCGCGACCTACGGCACGCAGTACCGCCAAGGCCTCACGGTCGGTATCGACTACGCGACCAAGGGCACGGGCGCCGTGGGCGGTCGGGCCATCACGATCACCGAGGCCGACGACGCAGGCGATCCCGCCAAGGCTGTCGCCTCGGCGACCGACCTCATCGGCCAGGGCAACACGATCATCGCCGGCTCCACGTCGTCGGGCGTGGCGCTCCAGGTCGCCCCGCTCGCCGAGGACAACAAGGTCCTCTTCATCTCGGGCCCGGCCGCAGCCGACGCCGTCACCGGCGCGAACAGGTACACCTTCCGCTCCGGTCGGCAGACCTACCAGGACGTCGCCACCGCAGGCTCGATGCTCGGCGACGTCAAGGGCAAGAAGGTCACCGTCCTGGCGCAGGACAGCGCCTTCGGCAAGGCCAACGTCGCGGCCGTCACCGCGGTGCTCGGCGCCAAGGGTGCGACGGTCGACTCCGTCGAAGTGCCCGCAGCCGCAACGGATCTCACGCCCTTCGCGACGAAGGTCAAGACTGCCGCCCCCGACCTGCTCTTCGTCGCCTGGGCAGGCGCCAACGCCACTGCGATGTGGACCACGCTCGGGCAGCAGGGGGTGTTCGAGACGACCAAGGTCGTCACCGGCCTCGACATCAAGCCCACGCACGCGCTCTTCGGCGAGGTCGGCACGAAGATCAACTTCCTGTCCCACTTCTTCGAGGGGGCGGCCGACAACGCCGCGTACCAGGCGCTCGACAAGGGCCTCAAGGCCGAGGGCGGGGCGGTCGACCTCTTCACCAACGACGGCTTCGTCGCTGGCCAGATGATCGTCCACGCCCTCGAGGCGGGCGGCGACGTCGACTCCATGGTCTCGGCTCTCGAGGGCTGGAGCTTCGAGGGACCCAAGGGGCAGCTGACGATCCGGCCCGAGGACCACGCCCTCCTCCAGCCCATGTTCACCGCCTCGCTCGAGAAGGAGGGCAGCAACGTCGTGCCGCAGCTCGTCGACACGCTCTCGGCCGAGGCTGTGGCGCCTCCCGTCACCCCCTTCAAGTGACCGGCGGCGACGCGACGTGATCTCCGCAACCGGTGTCGGCTGGAAGGTCGGCGGCGCCCAGATCCTGCACGACGTCTCGCTGACCGTCGGCACCGGTGAGCTGCTCGGCATCATCGGCCCCAACGGCGCCGGCAAGTCCTCGCTCGTCAACATCCTCAGCGGCGTGACACGGCCCAGCTCGGGCCGGATCACGGTGCAGGACAGGGATGTGACGAGGTCGAGCGCGACGGCTCGCGCCCGCATGGGCCTCGCCCGTTCGTTCCAGACCTCGGCGCTCTTCGACGGCCTCACTGCCGGCGAGAACGTGCGGCTCGCCGTCCAGGCAGCCGGACCGGCCCCGTTCAGCCCGTTCCGGGCCGCGGGGCCGGCCTCCGGCCGGCGCGTCGACGACCTGCTCGCCCGGGTCCGTATGCCGGGTCGCGGGGCGACGCTCGCCAGGGACCTGTCGCACGGCGACCGGCGCAAGCTCGAGCTCGCCATGGCGCTCGCCTCCTCACCCTCCACCCTCCTGCTCGACGAGCCGATGGCGGGGGTCTCGGCCGAGGACGTCGACGGCCTCACGGAGATCATCGGCGAGGTGCGTGACTCCGGGGTGGCCGTGGCGATGGTCGAGCACCACATGCACGTCGTGCTCGGTCTGGCCGACCGCGTCGCGGTGCTCCACCACGGCGAGCTGCTCGCCGTCGGGGCGCCGGCCGAGGTCACCTCCGACGAGCGGGTCCAGCAGGCCTACCTGGGAGAAGCACTGTGAACGACACACCACCTGCCGCAGCCATCCTCTCCGTCGCGGACCTCCACGTGCGCTACGGCGGCTCGCACGTCCTCCAGGGCGTCACCTTCGACGTGCCCGCGACGGGAGTGACCGCCCTGCTCGGTCGCAACGGCGTCGGCAAGACGACGACGCTCAAGGCCATCATCGGCCTCGCCCCCCGCACCGGTCGAATAACTCTGCGAGGCAACGAGATCCAGTCCCAGCGCACCTCGCGCATCGTTCGCGGGGGCATCGGCTACGTGCCGGAGGACCGCGAGGTCTTCGGCGGTCTCACCGTCGATGAGAACCTGCGCCTCGTGGACCCCGACCGAGGCGTCGATGCCCCGGTCGTCGCCAAGCTCTTCCCCGACCTCGTCGGGCGCGGGGACCAGCAGGCCGGCACCCTCTCGGGCGGCCAGCAGCAGATGGTCTCCCTCGCGCGGGTCCTCCTCCGGCGCAACGACCTGCTCCTCATCGACGAGCCGACCAAGGGCCTCGCCCCCAAGCTCGTGACCGAGGTGGCCGACGTGCTCGCCGAGGTCGCGCGCACGACGCCGCTCCTCCTCGTGGAGCAGAACCTCCCGCTCGTGCGACGCATCGCCGACCAGGTCGTCGTCATCGACGCCGGCCGGGTCGTCCATCACGGGGACGCGGCGGCTCTCGTGGCCGACCCGGCGCTCACGCGAGAGCTGCTCGGGGTCTCGATGCGGCGGAAGGGCGCGGCGTGAGCGACCTGCTCCTTCTCCTCGTCACGGGCCTCGGCCTCGGCGCGCTCTACTTCCTCGCCGCGAGCGGGCTCAGCCTCATCTACGGACTCATGGGGGTGCTCAACTTCGCCCACGGCGTCTTCATGACCGCAGGCGCGTATGCCGGGTGGCTGACGATGAGCGACCTGCCGCAGTCCCTTCCCATCGGGGCGCGCCTCGCCGTCGCCGTCGTCGTGGCCGTGCTCGTCGGAGCGGTCATCGGCCTCGTCGTCGAGGTCGTGCTCATCCGGCCGCTCTACCACCACCACATCCAGCAGGTGCTCGTGACGGTCGGCCTCTCACTGGCGGGAGTCGCTGCGGCACAGGGCATCTGGGGCGCTGACCCGCGTCCCGTCGAGACGCCGGCGTGGATGAGCGGCACCACGGTGATCCTCGGGGCGCGGCTGCCCAACGACCGGTTCGTCTACATCGCCGTCGCGCTGATGCTGCTCGCCGGACTCCTCGCGCTCCTGCGCTACACGCGGCTCGGTCTCGTCATCCGCGCCGGCGTCGAGAACCGCACGATGGTGGAAGCCCTCGGCATCGACGTGCAGCGCACCTTCACGATCGTCTTCGCCATCGGGGGAGCGGCGGCCGGGCTCGCAGGGGTCCTCTACTCGCAGTACGCCGGTGCCGTCTCGCCCGGTCAGGGCGGGTCCCTCCTCATCTACGCCTTCATCGTCGTCGTCATCGGCGGGATGGGGTCGCTGACCGGCACCGCCGTCGCCGCTGTCGTCGTCGGCCTCGTCCAGCAGCTGGCGAACTACTACGCCGCGAGCGGAGTCGGTGACCTGTCGGTCGTGCTCCTGCTCGCCCTCGTGCTGCTCCTGCGGCCGTCGTCCCTGAAGGGAGCCAGCGCATGACCTCCCAGGCCAGCCACCTCACCGAGGCGCCCGAGGACGCGGAGCCGGCCACCCGGCATACCGCTGAGCCGGAGGTGGCACGGGGCCGCCGGCGTCGACCGTGGAAGGTCGTGCTGCCGCTGGTCGTCCTGGGGGTGCTCGCGTACCTGCCCTACGTGGCCGCCGAGCTGCCGGGCATCCTGCCGGGTCGGGTCAACGGGCCGGGCTCGATGCAGCTGCTCGCCACCTGCCTCGTCGTCGCCGGGATCGCGCTGTCCTACGACGTGCTCTTCGGGCGGACGGGCCTGCTCAGCTTCGGGCACGCGCTCTTCGTCGCGTCGGGCAGCTATCTGCTCACGATCTCGCTCTCGACGTGGTCGCTGCCCCTGCCAGCGGCGGTCGCCCTCGCCCTCATCGCCTCGACGGTGCTCTCGCTCGTCGTCGGGGCGGTGGCGCTGCGCGTGGGCGGCATCGCATTCGCCATGGTGACTCTCGCGTTCGCCCAAGCCGCCTCGATCATCGTCATGCGCAACCCGGGCGGGGTGACCGGCGGCGAGGAGGGGAAGGTGCTCGACCGTGACGCCGTGCCAGCGCTGCTCGTCGGCGTGGCCAACGCGCCCTACCGCTACTGGCTCGCGCTCGGCTTCGTCGTGCTCGCCTGGGTCGTCGTGACGCTCCTCATCGGCTCCCGTGCCGGTCGGGCGATGGCGGCCGTGCGCGAGAACGAGTCCCGGGCTGCGGTGCTGGGGCTGGGCACCTACCGGGTCAAGCTGCTCGCCATCGTCGTCGCCTCGGTGCTCGGCGCGCTGGGCGGCATCGTCCACGCCCTCGTGCTCGGCGGCTCGAACCCGCACCTGACGACCTCGGAGTTCACCCTGTCGCTCCTCGTCATGGTCGTGCTCGGCGGTGCGGGCAGCCGGTGGGGTGCCCTGCTCGGGGGGTTCCTCTACGCCTACGCCGACGCCCGGCTCGTCGAGGTCAGCGGGGCTGCATGGCTCGAGCCGCTGCCCGAGGTGGTGCGGCAGGTACTCTCGCAGCCGCTGTTCATCCTCGGCGTGCTGTTCATCGTCGTGGTCTACTTCGCACCCTCGGGCCTCACCGGCCTCGGCGGCAGGCTGATCCGGAAGGCTGGTTCCTCGTGAGCACGGAGTCCACATTCGTCATCGAGCTCGCGGAGGGTCATCTCGCCATCCACGACCTCACGGTCGGTGCGGCCCGCCCTGATGCCCCCGTCGTGCTGGCCGCTCACGGCATCACGGCCAACGGTCTGTCGTGGCAGCGGGTGGCCGACGAGGTCGACCGGCGGCACGGGTCCGGGGCGGTGCGCTTCCTCGCGCCCGACCTCCGCGGCCGGGGTGACAGCCGCAGCGCCCCCGGGCCCTACGGCCTTCGCGTGCACGCCGACGACCTGGCGTCGATCGCGTCGGTCTTCGCCGCGGCCCCGGTCCTCGTCGGTCACTCGATGGGGGCCTTCGTCGCCGCCCTCGCCGCCGACCTGCACCCCGACCGGTTCACGGGGGTCGTGCTCGTCGACGGCGGTCTGGCCTTCCCCGTGGCGCCGGACCTCGACATCGACGCCACGCTCAAGGCGGTCATCGGCCCCGCCATGGACCGGCTCTCGATGCGCTTCGCGGACCCGCAGGCCTATCTCGACTTCTGGGCCCAGCACCCGGCGCTCGGACCGGTGCTGCGGGGACCGGGTGGGGAGGCTGCGCGCCGCTACATCGAGCATGACCTCGTCGACGACGGCGTCGGGCAGTGGCGCAGCACCTGCGTCCTCGAGGCGGTGCGGGCCGACGGGGCCGACGTGCTCGCCGATCCGCAGGCCCATGCCGCCGTGCGCCACCTGGCCGCGAAGGGCGTCCCGGTCGAGCTGCTGTGGGCTCGCCGCGGGCTGCTCGACGAGCCGCAGGGCCTCTACGACCCCGCGCGGC
Organism: Humibacillus xanthopallidus; assembly: GCF_006716675.1. GTDB lineage: Bacteria > Actinomycetota > Actinomycetes > Actinomycetales > Dermatophilaceae > Humibacillus > Humibacillus xanthopallidus_B. The sequence continues at coordinate 54,174 of NZ_VFPM01000003.1, forward strand.
TGGCAGCGCTCGACGTGCCGGAGCAGGTCCGGGTCACCGAGGTCGACGCCAACCACTACGACATCGTGCTCGGCGACACCGCCGTCGCCGACGCGATCGACCGGCAGCTCGGCGCCTGACCTGCCGCCCGCCCCTCGAAGAGCCGCGCTGCTTCAGCCGCCTCACGCCGGCTGGGATTGCGCGGCCACCCGAGGGCGTTGGTCGGCGTCGTCAGCGTCGTCGGCGTCGTCAGCGTCGTCAGCGTCGTCAGCGTGGTCAGCGGGGGGCTTGGAGGGCTCGGAGGCGTAGGGCCAGCTGGAGCTCGAGCGCGTCGTCGGGCTGCTGCCACGTCTCGCCGAGCAGGGCCGAGATGCGCTCGAGGCGCTGCGACACGGTGTTGACGTGCACGTGCAGCGTGCCGGCCGCGTGTCGCGGGCTGCTGCCGGCCGCGAAGTATGCCGCGAGGGTGCCGACGAGGTCGGTGCCGCGGCGGGCGTCGTAGTCGAGCAGCGGCCCGAGGAGGCGCTGCACGTAGGCGTCCACGTCGGGGTCCGAGCCGACGATGAGCCCGGCGAACCCGAGCTGGGTGGCGGCTGCACCGATGCCCCGGTGGCCGAGGGCGATGAGCGCACTGACGGTGCGGGCGCCCTCTTCGTGGGCGGAGGGGATGCGGGCGAGGTCGCTGATCGGCCCGACGCCCGCGACGGTGACACACGTGCGCTTGCCGATGCGCGCGGCGACGGCCTTCGCCAAGCTGGCCGCGTCGTCGCTCTCGTCATCGGGCACGAGCGCAACGACATCGCCGTCGTGGGAGCCGACGAGGGCGCCGGGCCCGCTGGCGGCGCTGGCCGAGATGAGCAGCGCCCGGTGGCCCGACGGGCTGTCACCGCGAATCACCAGCAGGCAGAAGGGGCGTCGCGCATCGAAGCCTGCTGCCCCAGCGAGCTGCATGCGTTCCTCGGTCGAGCCGCGCGCGGCGACGAGGTCGCTCACGAGTCGGTTGCGGGCCGACTGCCGCGCATCCGCCGCCTGCCGCTCGAAGAGCATGACGAGGGCCGTGACGACCCCGGCCCGCTCGAGGGTGCGGTGGTCGGAGTCACCCAGGGCTCCGACGGACCCGACGTAGATCGTGCCGAGGCGCTCACGGGCCGCGGTGACGGCGACGGCGTAGATGCCGTCCCGCTCGACGAGCCGGCCCGAGGCGAGGCCGGGCAGCGCGTCGAGGCGCTCGAAGGGCCCACGACCCGAGTCGTCGGGATCGGGAGCGGGGCCGGCCGAGCTGCGCCGCTCACCCGCCTCGTCGACGAGCACGGCCCAGCCGCCGAGGAGCTCGGCGAGGGCATGGGTGATGTCGTCGACGCCACCTCCGTGGAGCACGAGGGAGGCGAAGCGGTCGTGCGCGGCGGCCGCCTTCTCGATGCCGGCGGCATACTGCCGCACGGTCTCGTGGGCCTCGGAGAGGGCGGCGAGCGCGTTCTCGGCGTCGGCGAGGGCGCGGGTCTGCACGAGGGTCACGGCCGCGAGCGTGGCGAGGTTGCCGAGGAGGGCGACCTCCTCACGGGTGAAGGGGCGCGATGACCGGTTGGCGGCGAAGAGCACGCCGACGAAGTGGGACTCGACGATGAGCGGGGTGCCGCAGATCGCGATGATGCCCTCCTCCCCGACGGCGCCGTCGATGGCGCTCGTGTGGCGGAAGCGCTCGTCGGACCAGTAGTCGGCGGTCCAGTAGGGCTTGCGGGTCGAGGCGACGAGGCCGCCGAGTCCGGCGCCGAGGGCGAGGCGCACCGACTGGAAGGCGGCCGACACCGAGCCGTCCGTGGCGCGCATGAAGGTGTCGCCGGCCTCTGGGTCGTAGAGCGTGAGGTAGGCGAGGTCGGTGGAGAGCAGCCTCCGGGCTCGTCGCACGATGGCGTCGAGCACCTCGCCAGGGTCGTCGGCCGTCGACAGCTCGCGCGCCGTGTCGAGCAGGGCGGCGAGCCCCGCCTCGCGCTGCTGGTGCACCTCACGGGTCTGGGTGATGCGCAGGGCGAGGTCACGCGCCGCCGCGGGCGCAGGAGCAGCGGCGATCTGTGCCACCGGGGCGCCGGACGCCAGCAGCTCGAGCAGGGTCATCACCTGCTCGGCGGCCTCGGCGTCGATCTGGCTGTCGGTGGGCACTCGCAGATCCTAGGCAGTCGGGCGCCCGGAAAGGGCCTCGGGCAGGGGGTCAGTGAGCGGTCCAGGCACCGTCCATCGAGAAGGACGTGCCGCTCACCGACGCCGAGGCCGGTCCGCAGAGGAAGAGGGCGAGCGCGGCGACCTCCTCGGGCTCGACGAGCCGCTTGACGGCGACCGGCTCGAGCATCACCCTGGCGATGACCTCGGCCTCGGGGATGCCGTGCGTGCGGGCCTGGTCGGCGATCTGCTTCTCGACGAGGGCCGTGCGCACGTAGGCGGGGTTGATGCACGTCGACGTCACGCCGTGGGGTGCGCCCTCGAGGGCGACGACCTTGGACAGGCCCTCGAGGCCGTGCTTGGCCGTGACGTAGGCGGCCTTGAAGGCACTGGCGCGCAGGCCGTGGACGCTGGAGACGTTGACGACGCGGCCCCAGCCCTGCGCATACATGTGGGGGAGGCTCTGGCGGATGAGGCGGAAGGGCGCCACGAGCATGAGGTCGAGGATGAGGTCGAAGCGCTCGAGCGGGAAGTCCTCGATGGGGCTGACGTGCTGGATGCCGGCGTTGTTGACGAGGATGTCGACGTCGGTCGGCAGCGACGCGAGGGAGTCGAGATCGCTGAGGTCGGCAGTGAGGGGGTTGATCGAGGTCGTCCCGGCGAGTCTGGCGAGCCCCGCCTCGTCGCGGTCGGCGGCGTGCACCTTGGCTCCGGCGGCCTCGAGGGCGACGGCGATGGCGGCACCGATGCCGCTCGCGGCACCCGTGACGAGGGCGGTCCGGCCGGTGAGGTCGATCGGGGCGTTGACGGCGGCTGGACCCCGGTGAGGGTCGGGCGGCGCGTCCTCGCGAGCATCGGTGCGAGCGTCATGGCGGGCGTCGGGCATGCGGGAAGACTAGGGAGCGCGCACGGAACCCCCTGTGTGGCCGACACCCACAAAAGCGGGGGAGTCATGTGGCGCCCGACGACATGGCCACGGAGGCGCCGAAGCCGCCGTTCGCGGTGTCCGCCGGCCGCTGACGTCGTGCGTATGGCGATGTTCGGGAGTCGGCAAAGAATTGGTCAAATCACCTCGCTTCGGACGGGGGCGGGAAACGATCGCAGCACCGCCTCGCGATCGGAGACCCGAGATGACCGACGACCAGGACTTCCCGGTCCCGCCCTGTTTCGACGACCCGGGGTCTGCGACCGAGCGCCTCACCGACATGTTCGTGAGGACGGGGCAGGCGCGGCGCATCGCGACCGGCCAGGTCCCCGCGGAGCGGGCGGTCTTCCGCAAGGTGCACGGCGTGGCGCACGGGCGCCTCGAGCGCCTCGACTCCGTGCCGGAGGAGTGGCGGGTCGGTTTCCTCGCGCACGACCGGCTGGATGCGTGGGTGCGGTTCTCGAGCGATGCGAGCCCCACGACGGCCGACCTCGGCACGACGCTCGGCATCGGCGTGAAGCTCTTCGGCATCCCCGGCGTGACGGCGCTCGGCGAGGACGGCGCAACGGCAGACCTCGTCCTGCAGAACCACGACGTCTTCTTCGTCGACGACGCGAAGGAGATGGTCGAGTTCACCTACGCCGGCGTCGTGCAGCAGGACTACCCGGGCTACCTCGCGGCCCACCCCGAGACGCAGCGCATCCTCGACGACATGACCGCGCCCGAGAGCAGCGTGCTCACCGCGAGCTACTGGGGCGTGCTGCCCTTCCACCTCGGCAGCGAGATCGTGAAGTACCGCCTCGACCCGGAGACCCCGCCGGTCAACATCCCCGACGACGACCCCGACTACCTCGCGACCGACCTCGCGCGGCGGCTGAGGGAGCGCGAGCACGCGCTCGTGCTCTCGGTCCAGGTGCGCACCGACCCCGTCGCGATGCCGCTCGACCGGGCGACCGTGCCGTGGCCGGAGGAGGCGAGCCCCTACGTCCCAGTCGCCCGTCTCGTGCTCGCCCGTCAGGACGTCGACGCGCGGGGCCAGTGCGACTACGGGCAGAGCCTCGCATTCAACATCTGGCGGGTGCCCGCGGAGAACGCACCCGTCGCCGAGTCCTCGATCGCCGCGGTCCGCCAGCAGGTGTATGCCGCGGGGGCGGCTCTGCGCCACACCGCCAACGGGCAGCCGCTGACCGACCCCACCGTGGCTCGGCCCACCGGGACGGCACCGTCGGACGTCGACGACTGCATCGTCCAGGCGGTCATCCACCCCGCCATCGGCATCGCGCGGGTGGGCAACAGCCCTGACGAGTACGTCATCGGGCCGGAGGTCGTCGACCCCGACCCGCTGCCGCCCGGCTCCTACCGCGACGCGGAGGGCCGGCTGAAGCGGCAGGGCGCCCGGTTCCGGATCTTCGGTGTCAACGCGCTCGGGACGATCGTGCGAGAGCTCACCCCCGCCCAGACCGACGTCGAGCTGACGTGGCACGTCGAGCTCGCCAACACGAAGTCCTCCTGGTACGGCTTCCAGCTGGCCCTCGACATCCCCGAGGCCAGCTCCGCGCCGGCCACGACCCTGCGCAACCCGACGGTGAGCGACCGGTCGACCCTCGAGATCCGGCCGGGGCGCCGGTCGGTCTCCGGCCGGGGCGAGGGACCGGTGCCCTTCGACGGCGGCGCCTTCATGGGCACGCCGGTTCCGCTCGGCGACATCCGCACCGATGACGACGGCCGGCTCGTCGTGCTCGGTGGCAGTGGCTGCTCGGCGTCGTCCGACGGCAGCCGCGCGATCACCTTCGCCAACAACGAGGGATGGCACGACGACGTCTCGGACGGGCCGGTCACGGCGACGGTGACCCTGGACGGGCTCCCGCTCGAGGTGATCCCGTCGTGGGTCGTCGTGGCGCCCCCGAACTACGCGCCCCAGCGCACGTCGGTGCGCACCATGTGGGACCTCATGCGCGACGTGGCCATCCAGGCGGGGACCCTGGCGCGGCCCGCCCGCCCGTCGTTCCGCGACGACATCCTGCCCCTCTTCGAGCGGCTCTCCGGCCTCCAGTGGGTCAATGCCGGCTTTGCTGCTGGCTTCGGCTTCGACGGCGCCCTCGACCTCACGTCTGCTGCAGCCCTGGCCCGGCTCGCGAGCCCGCTGCCTGCCCACCGCGAGGTGCGTCGCACCGTGGCGCGGTCGTTCCGCGACTTCGACGTCGACGGCATGTCGCCCAAGCCCTGGCCGTGGCTCTACGGCGACGCCATGAACATCCCGCCCGTGTCGTCGCCCCGCCAGAACGCGGCACTGACAGCGACCCAGATGTGGATGCTCGAGCAGTGGGCGGAGGGCTGCTTCGATGCGGACCTCGATCTCGACGGGCTCGACGGTGATGGTGGCGGGGGTGAGGTCACGCTCCCGCGGCGTGGGCCGCGCACCGTCGACGACCTGCCGGTCGAGGAGCAGGGCGACATGCTCACGAGGGCCGCCCTCGAGTTCTGCCTGGCCGACGCCTTCCACCCCGGCTGTGAGATGACCTGGCCGGTGCGCGCAGCGACGATGTACCTCGCGCCCTTCCGCTTCGCGCACGCGGCCCCGGGCTGGGAGCCGCCCACGCTGGGCGCCGTCCTCACCTCGGACTCGGTGACGATCCCCAACGGGCCGCTCTGCGCGCAGGAGCCCGGCTCGATCACCCGCTGGATGGCAGTGCCGTGGCAGACCGACACGGCCAGCTGCCGGTCCGGCTACTCGACGGCCTACGACCCCTACGTGCCCACCTTCTGGCCGGCTCGCGTGCCCAACCAGGTGCTGACCCGCGAGAACTACGAGGTCGTCATGGACGAGTCGCGCTCACCGGACGAGCGGGCGGCGGCCTTCGCCAACCGGGCGGCGTGGATCGAGCCCCTCGGCGCCGACAGCTACACGAGCCAGATCAACAACATGGTGCGCGCCTTCGACCACCTCGGCGTCGTGGAGGTGCTGCCCGGCCCGGCCGACGGCGCGTTCCCGGCCGTCATCGAGGTGGAGGACAGCCACCGGCTCATCCCCGTCGAGAGCGGGGACGACGCCGCAGCCATCGAGGCGCGCACCGGTGCGGCGACGGGAGACGCCTCCGGGGCTCCCGCCCTCAGCTCGCTCGGCGCCAGTCACCGGGTGGGGCGCTCGGCCGCAGACGTCGACGTGTCCGGCATCGAGAAGGTGCGACGCTTCCCCGGCGGCCTTCGCACCTGAGCTGTCGACGATGACCGTCCTCGATGCCGACGTCGTGGTCGTCGGCGGTGGTCCGGCCGGTGCCGCCCTGGCGACCGGGCTGGCGATCCGTCCCGGCTCGAGGCTCCGGGTGCTCGTCGTCGACCGCGGCGCGCCGGGACGGGAGCGGGGCACCGGCCGCCCTGGGCTCGGTGAGACCCTTCCCGGTGCGGCCGCACGGCTGCTGCGTGAGCTGGGCGCCTGGGACGGTTTCGTCGCGCAGGGCCATCCTCCCTGCCACGCACGGCTCAGCCGTTGGGGCGGCCCGGAGCTGCTCGTGCAGGACGCCCTGCGCGACCTCGACGGAGCCGGCTGGAGCCTCGACCGCACGGCCTTCGACGAGCTGCTGCTCTCGGGTGCCCTGTCTCGGGGGGCGGTGGTCCTCGACGGTCGGGCCGGCGTCATCGGGCACGATGAGGGTGGCTGGAGGCTGCGCGTCGGCACCGGGGGTGCGACGTCACGGCTGGAGGTGCGCGCTCGCTTCCTCGCCGATGCGAGCGGTCGCGGCTCGAGGCTGCTGGCTCCCATCGGCCGGCACCGCACCGTCGTCGACCGCCTCGTCTGCGTGTGGACGCTCCTGCCGGTGCGGCATGCGGCCCAGGGCACCTCCTACGTCGAGAGCGCTGCCGACGGGTGGTGGTTCACCGCGCCCGTGCCGGGTGGTCGACGCCTGCTTGCCTTCCACACCGACCCCGAGGTCGTCGACGTCAGGACGGTCGGCGCGACACTGGGGCAGCGGGCCGCTGTCTCGGCAGGGCTGACCGAGCAGCTGGCCGACTCTCGTCTCGAGGAGGGCACGAGCCTGCGGGTGTGCGCTGCCGGCACGAGCCGGATGCCCACGGTCGCCGGACCGGACTGGATCGCCGTCGGTGACGCGGCGATGGCCTTCGACCCGCTGTCGTCGCAGGGGCTCTTCCACGCGCTCTACACGGGACTCACCTCGGCCGAGGCGGTGGCGCGAGCCGTGGAGCCAGAGGCCGGAGCGAGCCCCGAGGCCGCCCCTTCCCTCGAGCCGGTGTGGTCGGCCTACCGCGAGACGGCCCGCCACATCTACGGCACCGAGCTCCGCTGGGCCGACCGGCCCTTCTGGAGGACCCGGCACCACCAGATGGCCCGGGACCTGCCGACAAAGAAGCACAATCAGGACTTTCGGCACTGACGCTCCTCACGCATACCCGCTGTCATGGAAGGGCTAGGTCAAGAGGGGCCTCACGCACCATCCCGCGGCCCCTTTCGGTGCACACGAGAGGACGCGACATGAAACGTGCATTAGCTGTGGCTGCAGTAGCGGCAGTGAGCCTGCTGGGCTTCACCGGCACGGCCGGCGCTGCGAGCTCACCGGTCACACACGTCAGATCGAACACGGCATCCGCCCAGGCCAACTGGTTCAAGGAGTCGGGCGACCAGTACTGGGCGTCCGGGGTGTCGGCGGTGAAGTCCCTGTGGGGGTCCGGGTCCGAGCTGCACCTCTGGCACACGGTCGGCACCAACGGGGGCACGACGACCAGCATCAACGCTGACGTCACGACAGGATTCGCCTTGACGATCGACGCGAAGCGCCTCGGTAGCGCCTCGCTCTCCGCGACAGACCTGCCGGCCACCCTGTGCACCTATGACGAGAACGGCGAGCTCGTCGGTGACTGCACCGACACCACCGTCGACGTCAACGTCACGTGGTCCGGCCAGGGGGCGATGATGAAGGGCTCCTACAACGAGCACGTCACCATCGGAGGTTCGATGACGAGGCTCCACGTCCTGTGGACGAACCGTGAGGCGTTGGCCACCGGCTCCCTCGACGGCGCCCTCAGCGCGGCCGACCTCGAGTTCGCGAGCCTCGGCACCGAGAAGCAGGTGAAGATGGGACGGTGAGCGAGGGGTCCTGCGGCCCGGGACCGCGGCCTGCGGCACCCGGGCTGCACTCTGAGCCGCTGCACCACGCTTCACGGATCGCCGAGTGCTGTGACAGACACGCCGAACGGGGACCAATGCCTCTGTCGTGCGTTGTCACGTCCTCCTAAGGTCAGCCTCGAGGGCGAGACGCAGGACTTCCGGAGGAGGCATCCAGGAGGACGCCGGGCCGAACACGTGCAGCAGCAGGGGCGCCGGCGGCCGTACTGGCCGTCGTCCTGTCGGCCGGGCTGGCGGCCGGGCTGGGGGCGTGCGGTAAGGCTGTCCCGGGCTCCGCCGGCGACGCCTCGACAGCCTCGACAGCGTCCGGATGGCCCCCATCGTCGAGCTCGTCCGAGACGCCATCGAGTCCCTCGCCGACCTCGACGGTCGCCGCCGACGTCATCGTGCCGGCCTCGGTGCTCGAGACCTCGTTGGCCACGAAGGTCCTCGCCAAGTCCTACTCCGCGGACTTCTCCGACTCCGGGGACTACTCGACCACCGGGGGCCTCGACATCTCGTTGGTGGGGGAGTACGTCTCCGGCGACCGGTCCTGCATCACGATGTTCAACGCCCACACGCCGAGTCCGGAGGCGTTCGCGGACGTCTCGATGTCGAACAAGTCGGCCTGGTTCGAGGAGGTCGCCGAGTCCTACCCGACGGTCGCCGAGGCCCGCGACGTGATGGCCGAGAACGCCGCCCAGGCCAAGACGTGCCACACGTTCACGATGCGCAGCACCGACGGAGAGGTCGTCACCTTCAGACACACCGTCACCGCGGCGAAGCACGGTGACGTGGACCTGTTCCTGCACCACTTCAACGGTGAGACCACGAAGTACCTCTACGAGTTCCACCTCTTCGAGGGCCGCGTCGAGGGGGAACTCATGAACATCCTGTGGGCATCGACCAACTTCAGGGCAGATCCGAGCAAGGCCGCGTGGACGCAGTTCCAGAAGGTCGTCAACCAGTACCGCAAGGACCACCCGCGCCGAAGCGGCGGAAGCGACGACAGCGGAAGCGGAGCCTCCCCGGTCACGGCAGTGCCGACCAGCCCGACCCCCCTCGCGCGCCACACGTCGACGCGCCATCTGGAGCTGGGCCGGGCTCCCCGCTGAGGGCGCATGGCTGCAGGGCTCGCCACCAGCCCAGGAGGCCCGAGATCGCGGCCTCAGATGTCGCGGAAGACCTCGATCGTCGCTCCCAGGGCGTTGAGACGCTCGGCGAGGTCCTCGTAGCCGCGGTTGATGACGTAGACGTTGCGCAGCACCGACGTGCCCGGTGCGGCGAGCATCGCCAGCAGGACGACGACCCCCGGACGCAGCGCCGGCGGGCAGACGACCTCGGCGGCACGCCAGCGCGTCGGTCCCTCGACGATGACGCGGTGCGGGTCGAGCAGCTGGACCTTCGCGCCGACCTTCGTCAGCTCGGTGAGGTAGATCGCGCGGTTCTCGTAGACCCAGTCGTGGATCATCGTGCTGCCCTCGGCGACGGCCCCGATGAGGGCGAAGAACGGCAGGTTGTCGATGTTGAGCCCCGGGAAGGGCATCGGGTGGATCTTGTCGGTGGGCGCGTGGAGGGGGCCGGGGATCGTCGTGATGTCGACGAGCCGCGTCTTGCCGTTGCCCGAGACGTACTCCTGCGTGAGGTTGTACTTCATTCCCATGCCGTCGAGCGTCGCGAGCTCGATCTCGATGAACTCGATCGGCACGCGGCGGATCGTGATCGAGGAGTCGGTGACGACGGCCGCGGCGAGCAGGCTCATCGCCTCGATGGGGTCCTCGCTCGGGAAGTACTCGACGTCGACGTCGATGTCGGCGAGGCCGTGCACCGTCAGCGTCGTCGTGCCGATGCCCTCGATGCGCACGCCGAGCTTCTCGAGGAAGAAGCAGAGGTCCTGCACCATGTAGTTGGGGCTGGCGTTGCGGATCACCGTCGTGCCCGCGTGGCGGGCGGCGGCCATGAGGACGTTCTCGGTCACCGTGTCGCCGCGCTCGGTGAGGATGATGGCGCGCTCGGGGTTGACCGAGCGGTCCGACTTCGCCTCGTAGAAGCCGTGCGTCGCGGTGACCTCGAGCCCGAAGGCGCGCAGCGCCGCCAGGTGGGGCTCGACGGTGCGGGTGCCGAGGTCGCAGCCACCGGCATACGGCAGCTGGAAGCTCTCGTGCGAGTGGAGGAGCGGGCCGAGGAACATGATGACCGTGCGGGTGCGCCGGGCCGCGTCCACGTCGATGTGCTCGAGGTCGAGCGTCTCCGGCGGGATGATCTCGAGGTCGCTCGTGCCGGGCAGCCAGCGGGTGCGCACGCCGATCGAGGCGAGCACCTCGAGGATGCGGTTGACCTCCTCGATGCGGGCGAGGCTGCGCAGGGTCGTGCGGCCACGGTTGAGCAGCGAGGCGCAGAGGAGGGCGACGGCGGCGTTCTTGCTCGTCTTGACGTCGATCGAGCCGCTGAGCTTCTGCCCGCCGACGATGCGCAGGTGCTGGGGGCCGGAGTGGCCGAGCGAGACGAACTCGGAGTCGAGGGCGTCGCCGATCTTGGCGAGCATGTCGAGGCTGAGGTTCTGCTTGCCCTGCTCGATGCGCGTCACCGCGCCCTGGGAGGTGCCGAGCAGCTCGGCGAGCTCGCTCTGCGTCATTCCCTTGTGGCGTCGGGCGTCGCGGATGAGGCCGCCGATCCGGGTGAGGTAGGTCTGGGTCACGCCGTCGAGGTTAACTCATATATGAGTTATGGCAAGTCGACGCGCCCTCGACCCCACCCGAACGGGGGTATGCCGCCCTCCCGCGCTGGGTGCCGGACGGCCTGACGCCCCGGGTGCCGTCGCACCCGGGGCGCGCCCGTGGAGGGGTCGTCGTGAAGGAGTCGGGGGGTCGGTGGGGAGGGCTCAGCGCCCGCCCAGCGCCCGCTCGGCGCACGCTCAGCGGCGCACGTTCGCGACGCCCTGGGGCAGGAAGCGCGAGCCCGTGACGCGCTCGGCGACTCCCGTGCGGTCGAGCAGTGGGGTGATGCCGCCGTTCCACATCTGGAAGCCGGCGCCCGTCATCATCGCGAGGTCGATGTCCATCGGGGCCTGCGCGACGCCCTCGTCGAGCATGCGACGCGTCTCGTCGGCGAGGACGGTGAGCACCCGCTCGCGCACCTGTGGGAGCTCGAGCACCACCGGCTCGGCCGGCTTCTCGATGAGCTCGGCGACCTCGGGGTCGAGGACCGGGCGGCCCGAGCTCATGTCGTAGAAGCCGCGCTTGCCGGCGGCGACGATCCGCTGGAGGGTCGGCGACGCGTAGAAGCGGTCGGGGAACGCCGCGACGAGCGTCTCGCCGTTGTGCAGCGCGATGGCCGGCCCGACGAGCCCGATGAGGACGAAGGGCGGCATCGGCGCGAGACCGGCGAAGGCGCGGTCGACGACCTCGATCGGCGTGCCCTCGTCGAGGATCTTCGCGGCCTCGCCCATGAAGCGGCCGAGGAGGCGGTTGACGATGAACGAGGGACGGTCGGCCGCGCGGATGCACGTCTTCTTCAGCGCCTTGCCGACGGCGAACGCCGTTGCGAGCGTGGCGTCGTCGGTGCGCTCGCCGGGGATGATCTCGAGCAGCGGCATGACGGCGACCGGGTTGAAGAAGTGCAGGCCGACGACCCGCTCGGGGTGCGTGAGCTGCGAGGCCATCTCAGCGATCGACAGGCTCGAGGTGTTCGTCGCGAGCACGCACTCGGGCGACACGACGGCCTCGACCTCTGCGAAGACCTGCTGCTTGACCGACATCTGCTCGAAGACCGCCTCGATGACGAGGTCGGCGTCGGCGAAGCCGTCCTTGCTCGTCGCCCCCGTGACGAGGGCCTTGTAGCGGTTCAGCTTGTCGGGGTTCAGCCGGCCCTTGCCCGCGAGCTTGTCGAGCTCGGCATGGACGTAGCCGACGCCCTTGGCGACCCGCTCGTCATCGATGTCGGTGAGCACGACCGGCACCTGGAGCCGCTGGAGGAAGAGCAGTGCGAGCTGGCTCGCCATGAGCCCGGCGCCGACGATGCCGACCTTGGTCACCGGGCGGGCGAGGGACTGGTCCGGCGCGCCCGCCGGTCGCTTGGCGCGCTTCGTCGCGAGCTCGAAGGCATAGAGCCCGGCCCGCAGCTCGTCGCTCATGAGCAGGTCCGCGAGCACCTCGTCCTCGGCGGCGAAGCCCTCCTCGCGGGTCGCGGTGCGCGCGGCGGCGAGCAGGTCGAGGGCGGCATACGGGCTCCTGGCCTGACGTCCGGTCTTGACGTCGGCGAGGCCCTTGGCCCTGGCGATCGCCGCGCTCCACGTCGTCTCGTCGCGGTCGACCTCGGGACGCTCCACGGTGATCTCGCCGCGAATCACCTTGGCAGCCCAGGCGATCGACTCCTCGAGGAAGTCTGCCGGCTCGAGGAGCGCGTCGGCCATGCCGAGCTGGAAGGCCTCGACGCCCTTCATCATGCGGTTCTGGCTGAGCGGGTTGTCGATGATGACCTTGAGCGCCTTCTCGATGCCGACGAGGTTGGGCAGCATCCAGCAGCCGCCCCAGCCCGGGACGAGGCCGAGGAAGACCTCGGGCAGCGCGACCGCCGGGACGCCCGCGCTCATGGTGCGGTAGGTGGCCGACAGCGCCAGCTCGACGCCACCGCCCATGGCCGCCCCGTTGACGAAGGCGAAGGTCGGCACGGGCAGGTCGGAGAAGGCGGCGTATGCCGCGTGGCCGGCGCGGGCGACCTCGAGCGCCTGGTCCCGCGAGCCGATGAACGGCACGCCCGTGAGGTCGGCGCCGACCGCGAAAATGAACGGCTTGCCGGTGACGGCGACGGCGACGATCTCGCCGGCCTGGGCGCGCTCGCGCAGGTGCTCGACCGTGGTCGCGAGGCCGGCGATCGACCGGGGGCCGAAGGTGTTGGGCTTCGTGTGGTCGAAGCCGTTGTCGAGGGTGATGAGGGCAAGCGTGCCCGCCCCGTCCGGCAGGGCGACGTCGTGGACGAGAGTCCTCGTCACGACCTCGGACGCGAAATCGGTTGCTGCCGTGGGCTTCTCGGTCGTGGTGGTGCTCACTTGTCGGACTCCTCGGTGGTCGCGGCGATGGCGGTGGGGGAGTAGTCCGCGTGGTGCGGGTTCTCCCAGATGACGGCGCCGCCCATGCCGATGCCGATGCACATGGCGGTCAGGCCGTAGCGCACCTCGGGGTGCTCCTCGAACTGGCGCGCGAGCTGGGTCATGAGTCGCACGCCCGAGCTGGCGAGCGGGTGCCCGGTCGCGATGGCTCCGCCGTACTCGTTGACGCGCGGGTCGTCGTCGGCGATGCCGAAGTGGTCGAGGAAGGCGAGGACCTGCACGGCGAAGGCCTCGTTGAGCTCGAAGAGGCCGATGTCGGCGATCGAGAGGCCGGCCTTGGCGAGGGCCTTCTCGGTGGCCGGCACGGGGCCGACGCCCATGACCTCGGGCTCGACGCCGACGAAGGAGTAGGAGACGAGACGCATGCGCACCGGCAGGCCGAGGTCCGTGGCGGCCTGCTCCGAGGCGAGGAGACAGGCAGTGGCGCCGTCGTTGAGGCCGGCCGCATTGCCCGCGGTGACGTTGCCGTGAGCGCGGAAGGGGGTCTTGAGGGCGGCGAGCTCCTCGACGGTCGTGCCGGGACGCGGTGGCTCGTCGGTGGTCGCGAGACCCCATCCGAGCTCCGCGTGTCGCGTCGCGACGGTCACGAGGTCGCGCTGGATCTGGCCGTTGGCATACGCCTTGGCGAGCTTGTCCTGGCTGCCGACGGCGAAGGCGTCGGCACGCTCCTTGGTCAGCTGCGGGAACCGGTCGTGGAGGTTCTCGGCGGTCTTGCCCATGACGAGCGCGTCAGGGTCGACGATCCGCTCGGAGAGGATGCGGGGGTTGGGGTCGACCCCCTCGCCCATCGGGTGGCGGCCCATGTGCTCCACCCCGCCGGCGATGGCGATGTCGTAGGCGCCGAAGGCGATCGAGCTCGCCGTGTTCGTGACGGCGGTCATGGCCCCGGCACACATCCGGTCGATGGAGTAGCCGGGCGTCGTGTTGGGCAGGCCCGAGAGGAGCGCGGCGGTGCGCCCGAGGGTCAGCCCCTGGTCGCCGATCTGGGTGGTCGCGGCGATGGCGACCTCCTCGACGCGGTCCTTGGGCAGGCTCGGGTTGCGGTGGAGCAGCTCGCGGATGCACCGGATGACGAGGTCGTCGGCGCGGGTCTGGGCATACATGCCCTTCTCGCCCCCCTTGCCGAAGGGCGTGCGGACGCCGTCGACGAAGACGACCTCATTGAGTGCGCGGGGCACGATGCCTCCTGGATCGCTCGGGAGCCCGGGCCGACGTCACTGCCGGCGGGCATGGCCGTGCTGGCCACCGCCTCCGATCCTACTTCCCGGTAACTTCCGGTCCAACGACCCCTCGGGTGAGCATCCTCACGCGCACCCTCAATCGAAAGAGCAGTTCGTCGCCGCAGCCGAGCACCGGTCCATCGCGAGCGCACCTCCTCCCCAATCGACAGAGCAGTTCGTCGCCCGTCGAGCGGCCCGCGCGGACCCAGGAAAGGGCGACGAACTGCTCTCTCGATTGCCCTAGGTCAGAAAGGCACGCCGACGGAGTGCTTTGTCGATGGGGGTGGGGCCGTCAGGTGGCGGGGTGCTCGGTGCAGGCGAGGGAGATGAGCGGCGCGGTGATCGTCGTCTGCCACTGCCGCGCGCCGAGCTCGCGCAGCGATGCCGCGACCTCCTCGGTCGTGGGCGCGGGCGGCCCCTCCCAGAGGTAGCGGCGCAGCAGGTCGGGGGTCAGGAGGTTCTCGACGGGGACCGCGAGCTCGGCCGAGACGGCGATGAGCAGCTCACGGGCCCGGGCCAGCCGAGCCGCCGCCACGGGGTCGCGGTCTGCCCAGGCCTTGGGCGGTGGTGGCCCCGAGGGCGGCAGCGAGACGACCGGCAGGTCGTCCTCCGGCAGCGCGAGGGCCGCCGCGACGACCTCGACGATCGCCTCCTGGTGGCGGCGCACCGACCGCGACAGCCGCGGCTCGGTCACCGTGATGCGTCGTGGCGCGGTCGTCGCACGCTGGTTCGCGATCGCGATCTCGCTGATGGCCGCGTCGGGCAGCACGCGTCCGGGGGAGACGTCGAGCTGCTGGGCCAGCGCGTCGCGCCACTCCCAGAGGGCGCGCACGATGCCGATGCCGCGCCGGCCGCGCACCCTGTGCATGCCGGACGTGCGGCGCCACGGGTCGGTGCGAGGCTCCGGCCCGGAGAACGAGAGCAGGTGCTCGAACTCCTCGGCCGCCCAGCCGGCCTTGCCCTGCGACTCGAGGTCGGCCGCCACCGCGTCACGAAGGTCACCGAGCACCTCGACGTCGAGGGCGGCATACAGCAGCCACGGCTCGGGGAGCGGGCGGACGGACCAGTCGACGGCTGAGTGCTCCTTGGCGAGCGAGAGCCCGAGGTAGTACTCGACCATGGCGCCGAGCCCCACCCGAGGCAGGCCGGCGAGGCGCCCACCCAGCTCGGTGTCGAAGAGCGCCTGGGGACGCAGGCCGACCTCGGTGAGGCAGGGCAGGTCCTGGGTGGCGGCGTGGAGGATCCACTCGGCGTCGCCGAGGGCCTCGCCGACGGGGGAGAGGTCGGGCACGGCCATGGGGTCGATGAGCCACGTGCCGGAGCCCTCGCGCCGCAGCTGCACGAGGTAGGCGCGCTGGCCGTAGCGGTAGCCGGAGGCGCGCTCTGCGTCGATCGCGACCGGGCCGGTGCCACGGGCGATGTCGTCGGCGGCTCGCGAGAGGACGCGCTCGTCGACGACGACATCGGGCACGCCGTCTCGCGGCACCGTGAGCGGGGTGAGCGTCATCACCGCCTCCTCCCGGCTGCCCGCGGGATCGGGCACGGGAGGATCCTGCAGAGCCGTCACCGCCGCTGCCCCGGCAGGGGGACGACGCCGTCGGGCAGGGGAGGGATGCCGGCGATGGTGCAGAGCATGTCGGCCCAGGCGCGCAGGTGGTCGACGATCTCGCCCTGGACGGGCGTCCACGACGCGCGGATCTCCATCTCGACGCTCGCCTCGCGGTCGGCGAGCCCGGCGAAGCTCTCGCTGACGACACGCGTCACGGTGCCGGCCTCGGCAGTCCACGTGAGGTCGCGCGCCCCGACCGACTCGGTGAGCCACGACCAGCCGACCGCGCCGAGCATGGGGTCGCCCGCGAGCTCCGCCTCGAGCTCGGCGCGCGCGAAGGTGACGATGCGCCACTGGCCGTCCCACGTCTCCGGGCCGCTCGGGTCGTGCAGCACGACGAAGCGACCGGTCGCGAGGTCGGCCTCAGGGTCGCTCACGTCGATGACGTCGGCGGTGAGGGCAGCGGCATACGGGGCGATGCGGGTGGGCGCGGGGACCTCGGTCAGGCGCACCTCGGAGCGCACCCGGACGTCGCGGAGGGCTGAGAGGGTCCTCGCGAAGACCGCGCCGTGGTTGCCCGGCAACGTTCTCGTGTGCACTACCCGAGGGTATGCCGCCCGGGCGCCATCTGTCCCGAGGGCGCGCCGGGCGCGTGGCTGGGCGCGTGACGGGCCGAGTGGCCGCACCGTGGCAGGATTGACCGGTGCCGACCCCCGTCCAGACCACCACCCGACCCACCCGTACGAGCGACCTCGTGCGGGCTGCGCGCCGTGAGCCGGTGGACCGCACGCCGGTCTGGTTCATGCGGCAGGCAGGGCGTTCGCTGCCGGAGTACCGCGCGATCCGCGAGGGCATCCCCATGCTCGAGTCGTGCATGCGACCCGACCTCGTCACCGAGATCACGCTGCAGCCGGTGCGCCGGCACGACGTCGACGCCGCCATCTTCTTCAGTGACATCGTCGTGCCGCTCAAGGCGATCGGCGTCGACCTCGACATCGTGCCGGGTGTCGGGCCCGTCGTCGCCCGGCCCATCCGGCAGTGGAGCGACCTCGACCAGCTTCCCCCGCTCACGCCCGAGCACGTCCCCTTCATCACCGAGGCCGTGGGCATGCTCGTCGCCGAGCTCGGTGAGACCCCGCTCATCGGCTTTGCCGGCGCCCCCTTCACCCTCGCCTCCTACCTCGTCGAGGGCGGCCCGTCGAAGAACCACGTGCGCACCAAGGCGCTCATGCACGGCGACCCGGAGCTCTGGGACGCCCTCTGCGCCCGGCTCGCCCAGATCTCGGGCGCGTTCCTGCGCGTCCAGGCCGAGGCGGGCGCGAGCGCGGTGCAGCTCTTCGACTCCTGGGCGGGCGCCCTGTCGCGGGCCGACTACGCCGCCCGGGCGATGCCGCACTCGGCCGTCGCGCTGGCCGCGGTCGCGGACCTCGACGTGCCCCGCATCCACTTCGGCGTCGGCACGGGCGAGCTGCTCCAGCTCATGGGCGAGGCGGGCGCCGAGGTCGTCGGGGTCGACTACCGCACGTCGCTCACCGATGCGGTCGACCGGCTCGGTCCGGGGTATGCCGTGCAGGGCAACCTCGACCCGGCGCTGCTCTTCGCACCCTGGGACGCGCTCGAGCGCCGGGTGCGCGAGATCGTCGAGGAGGGCCGTCACGCGCCCGGACACATCTTCAACCTCGGGCACGGCGTGCTGCCTGAGGTCGACCCCGACGTGCTGACGCGCGTCACCGCACTCGTCCACGAGTGCTCGAGCCGCCGATGACGTTGGCCACCGCACCCTCCGTCGCCCGCTCGAGCCTCACGATGTTCGGCGGGTCCGTCGCATCGCGCGTGCTCGGAGTGGTGCGCAACGGCCTCATCACCGCGATCATCGGCGCCTCCTTCGCCGGCGACGCCTTCTCGCTCGCCAACACCCTGCCCAACGTGCTCTACGTGCTCGCGGCGGGCGGCATCCTCAACGCCGTGCTGATCCCGTCGCTCGCGCGGGCCATGAAGCTCGAGGACGGCGGACAGGAGTTCACCGACCGCGTCATCACGGTGGCGCTGACGGGCATGGCCCTCATCACCCTCGCCGTGATGGCCGGGGCGAGCGGCTTCGTGTGGCTGCTCGCGCGCAACTCCTCGCCGGAGTTTAAGGACCTCGCCCTCGCCTTCTCGCTCATCTGCCTGCCGCAGATCTTCTTCTACGGGCTCTTCGCCCTGCTCGGCCAGATCCTCAACGCCCGAGGTCGCTTCGGGGCGTTCGCGTGGGCCCCGTTCCTCGCCAACGTCGTGGCGGTCGCGGGGCTGCTCCTGTTCATCGTGCTCTTCCCGAACCGCGCTCGCGGCGAGGCGGTGCCGGCGCCGCGCACCCCCGAGGAGTGGACCGGCCCGATGATCTGGCTCTTCGCCGGCTCGGCGACGCTGTCGGTCATCGTCCAGGCACTCTCGCTCGTGCCGGCGCTGCGCCGCACCGGCTTCCACTACCGGCCCCGCTGGGGCATCCGTGGCGTGGGGCTCGGCGGGGTCAGCCGGCTCGCGATGTGGGCCTTCTACGGCCTCGCGATCTCGCAGCTCGGCTTCTTCATCAGCCAGGGAGCGCTCAACAACGCCACCGCGTCGGGCGAGCAGCTCGGTCTCGAGGACATCGTGCGCGGTCCGGCCGCCTACGCCGTCGCCTTCACGCTCTTCATGCTGCCGCACGCCTTCGTGACCGTCTCGATCATCACCGCGCTCTTCCCCCGCTTCTCGGCGGCCGCAGCCTCGGGTGACGACGCCTCGCTCAAGCGCGACTTCCGCACCGGCCTCACGATGCCGCTCGTCGCCAACGTGCCGATCATGGCGTTCGTCATGGTGCTCGCCGGGCCCATCGTGGCCCTGCTCAACCCCGGGCTCGACCCGCGGTCGGTCCAGGTGTCGGCATCGGTGCTCGTCATCATGATCCTGGGCCTCGTGCCCTTCGGCATCGACCTGCTCTGCTACCGGATGTTCTTCGCGCTCGAGGACGGTCGACCCACGGTGGCCATGCAGGTGCTGCTCACCGGCATCAGCCTCCTTGCCGGCCTCTTCACGCTCTACGTCAACCCGGTCTGGGCCATCGGCGTCATGGCGTTCGGCCAGACCATCGGAAACGTCGCCAGCTCGGGTGCGGGGCTGATGCTGCTGCGGCGTCGCATCGGCGCGCTCGGCCTCTCGAGCGTCGTCGTGACGGCATCGCGCATCGGGATCGCCGCTGCCGTCGCCGGGCTCGTCGCGTGGGGCGCGACGACCGTGCTCGAGCCCATCCTCGGCGGCACGATCACCGGCTCGTCGACGATCCTCCAGCGGATGTTCGCCGCGAGCTTCGAGATCGGGCTCGTCGGGCTCGTCTTCGTGGTCATCTACGTCGGCCTCGCCCACGCCCTGCACGTGCGTGAGATCCGCGACCTCTCGGCGATGGTGCGCCAGCGCCTCGTCCGCTAGCTACCCGCCGACGAGCGCGAACGCGGCCCAGTGCCGCGGGTGGGCGTAGCCGACCGGTCCACGCGCCGGTTCCCGCGACGACCCCACGGGAGTGACGCGACGCTGCGCCACTGCCGTCGCATCGACGCCCGGGCGGGTCGAGACCTCCTCGCTCAGCCTGCCGTATGCCGTCCGGGCCGCGGCGCTGTCGAGTCCGCGCAGCCACTGCTGCGCATCGTGCAGGGCGGTTGCCGGGTCGGCGCCCGCGAGGAGGCGCTCGTAGAAACGACCCATGAGCAGGGCGGAGGACCGGTCGTCCACCGCCCACAGGGTGACGACGACGGCCCCGGCCCCCGACGAGAGCACGGCCCTCGCGAGGCCGAGCAGCTCGTCGCCCCCGGCCGGACCACCCTCGCCCGAGTGGCAGGCACTGAGCACCACGAGGCGCGCACGGAGCGTGAGCCCGGCGATCTCGCCCGCCTCGAGCGCCGCCCCGTCCGCGAGGAGCACGCACGAGGCCTGCGGGTTGTCGCGGTCGAGCAGTCCGTGGGTCGCGAGGTGCACGACGGGTGCGGCGCCGAGCCCGGCGCGTACGGCGTCCTCGGTCGCCTCGGGTCCGAGCAGCAGGTGCGCATCGGGCAGGGTGGCGGCGACGTGGGCGGCTTCGACGCGTGCGCCGGGGAGCGGGGACGCCGGCGCGCTCAGCCCCGAGACGGGGTCGGTCAGGCTCATCGCCTCGGGGTCGCCCACGACGAGCGCGCCCTCCCACGACGTCGGGTCCGGACCGGCGGCGGACGCGCCGGTGAGGGTGACGAGGCTCGCGCTGGGCAGGTAGCGCACGACGTGGCGGTCACCGAGGGGCGCGCCGTCCAAGGGGAGCGCGTGGAACGGCATACCGGTGGTGGGGCCCGAGGCGACGACGACGACCTCACGAGCGGCCCGCAGCGCGTCGGCGACCGGCACGAGCAGCTGCTCGGCGAGCGCCTCCGCATCGGTCGTGGACGGCAGTCCGTCGGCGCAGGCGGCGCGGAAGCGGCTCGCGGCACCGGCGAGTGACCACACGTCACGCGCGTGATGGGTGGCGAGGACCCCTGCCGGACCGATGACCCAGACGAGCACCTCTCCGGCCGCCACGAGCAGTTGGAGCAGCACGGCGTCGGGGGCGAGGGAGGCAGCGACGTCCTCGACGGACACCGGCGCTGCGGCGGGGTTCACCGTGCGCCAGTGGTCGGGGTCGAGACCCGCGAGCTGCTCCTGGGCCGAGCGGGCTGCGCGCTGGGCCTCGTCGCGTTCGGCGCGCAGCCGGGCCAGCGCGTCGGGACCTGCGTCCGCCGCGATGGCGAAGAGCAGGCGGCGGCTGGCGATCTCGAGGTCGGCATTCGCGCCCCGCCACGTGGCCACCGCGTCATCCTCGTCGGCGTCGGCGTCGGCGTCGGCTCCGGCGGCGGCACTGTCGGGCGGGTCGCCGTCGGCCACCGGCTTCCGGCGACGGGCCGTGCCACGGGAGACGAGGTCGACGAGGGCTCGGGCCTGGCCGCGCATCGCGAGCTCGGCGGCCTCGGCGGGCCGTCCGTCGTCGAGGGCCACCCTGGCGGCGGTGCGCACGAGATCGGCGACGACGACCTGGCTGCTGACGGCCGTGCGCAGCTCGTCGTCGGAGATGGTGCTGCGGCGCAGGTCTGCCGCGCGCAGCCCCGCGAGCAGCTCGACCGAGGCGGCTGCCCGGTCACCCTGCCCTTCCTTGAGCAGCCCGGCCGCGAGTCGCGCCTCGACCTCGTCGGCGATGCCGGACCACCACGGCGCGTCACGCGCCGACGCCTCGAGGTCCGCGAGCAGGGGCGCGGCGCGATCGGGGTCGCGCAGCCGGACGAGGGCCGAGAAGCCCTGCAGGAGGATCCTCCGGCGCTGGAGCTCGAGCATCGAGGCGATGACCTCGGCCGGCAGGCTCGACAGCGCCCCACCGGCCCCGTCACCGTGGCCGATGCCGAGGTCGCCTGCGGCGTTCGCCGCGAGCTGCGCCTGCACCGACGCGGCCATGACGTCCGCGGCCGCGGCGTGCTCGTGCCGGCTCGCCAGGACGGCGAGCAGGGCTCCGGGGTTGGTCGTCGTCGCCACTCCGAGCGCCTTGTCGAGGAGCCGTGACGCCCCTTCCTCGTCGCCCTCCTCGCTGCGGCGCTCTCCTTCATAGGCGAGGGCGACCGCGTCGGTGCCCGCCTGCGGCAGCTGTGCGCCCAGCGCTGCGACAACGGACGGCTCCGAGTAGTAGCGCTGCGCGACAGCATGCATCTGCGCACCGTCCCGGTCGACGACGGCGATGCCGTAGAGCTGTAGCAGCAGGAGGCCGAGCTCGGTGCTGAGGGCCGACGTGGCGGCCTCGGACGTTGCGCCGGCCACGGAGGAGATGGCCTCCTCGATGAGGAGGCGGGCGCGGCGGGTGGAGCCCACGGACGCGAGCACCTGGGCGCGGTCGATCGTGCACCGGGTGAGGTGCTCGGTGAGGCCCGCTGGACGAGCGAGCGCCTCAGAGAGGTCGAGGGCTGCGAGGGCCGGCTCCGCGGCAACTGCCGAGACCCGCCACAGGCGGCTCACGCGCGAGCAGAGCTGGGCGAGCCCGAGCACCGTTGCCGCCCCCACGCGCTGGGCGGCACCGGTCGCGGTGTCGGTGGCCAGGGCGGTGTCCGCGGGCAGGCGACCGGCGGCGAGTCGGGCGAGGCAGAGGTGCGCCGCCGCCACGGCGCGGCCGGCAGGGTCTCCGGCCGTGCGGTAGGCGGCAAGGCTCGCCTCCGCCTGCTCGACGGCACCCACGGCGTCACCCGTGGCCACTCGCAGCCACGTCCGGCGGAGCGCGAGGCGCGCCGTCCACGTCGGGCCGACGAGCAGCGCGGCGGCACGGTCCCACGCCTGCGCTGCCGCACCGAGGTCGAGCCCTACCGCTCCCTCACGATCCTCGAGCCCGCCGATGCTGCCGTCCTGCCCGATGACCGGTTGGAACGAGCAGTTCCACGCCGCAGGGCTGCTCAACGGCGCCGCGGCCCAGTCACCACGCAGCAGCTCGACGTAACCCTGCACCTCGCGGTCGGCTGCCACCGACTCCACCGAGCGTGCGGCTGCCATGGCCTGCTCCCACCGGGCCGCCCGACGGTCGATGTCGGCCAGCCACAGGCGTGCGATCTGACCCGTCCGCGGGTCGATGGCCTCGGCCGAGGCGACGAGCGAGGCGCCGGCGGCGGCGACCCGATCGAGCACGGCAAGGCTGGTCTCACCGGCCCAGGGGTTGTTGGGGGGCAGCATCGCCTGCCACTGGAGGAGCCCGGGCACCTCGAGGGCGGCGAGCTCGCAGAGCGTGCGCACCGGCGGCGTCGCGAGCGACATGGCGCGCAGCGTCGGCTCGAGGTCGGCGTCGACCTCACCGACCGACCCCGCGAGCTGCACCATCTGCCGGGCGCCGCCGTCCGGCAGCCCGACGAGGGCCAGCAGCCGTGACAACCGGGCGAACGCCGCCGCCACCGCGGCCTCGTCTGCGGCCTCGTCGGCCGAGCCACCGACCCCGAGTGGCCTCGCCGGGTCGGTCAGCGCCCGGGTCGCTGCGTGCCGGTCACCCGCTGACAGCTGGCGCAGCGGCGCCTCCAGCCCGGGCGCGACGCGGACGGCAGCCCGCACGAGCTCGTCGACCATGACGTCGATCGGGTGACCTGGCATGCGTCCTCGCTCTGTCGGGTCCTGCTCCCCTCGAGGATAGGGGCCTCAGTCGGTCGACGACGGTGTTGTCGCTGAAGGGGCTGGCGACGGTGTCGAAGCAGGCGCGGTCGGGCTCGACGCCGCCACAGGGCTCATGACGGGAGCCGTCGCGGTGGCTGTGCGGCGACGCCTGCGCACGACGCGGAGGGCGATGAGCGCGCCGAGGCCGATGAGCAGCAGCCAGGGCAGCAGCACCGCGAGGCCGGTGAGGATGACGGTGAGCGAGCTCAGCAGGGCCTCCCACGCGCCGCGCAGCCCACCGACGACGCCGGAGCCCTCGTCGACCACTGCTGCAGCAGCCGGGGTCCACATCGCGACGGTGACCTGCGACATCGTCGTGCGCTTCTCGAGGTCGGCGAGCTGCTGGGTGAGCGCGTCCAGATCGGACTGGCGCCGGGTCAGCTCGCCCTCGAGGACGAGCAGCTGCTGGAGGTCGGTGGCCTTGGCCATGAGGGCGCGCACCCGCTCGATGCTGTCGCGAGCCGGTCCGATCCGCGCCTGCGTGTCGATGTAGGTCGCGGTGACGTCCTCGGCCTGGGCGGAGCGGTAGGACACGGTGCCGAGCGCCGACAGCTGGGTGAGCACGGCGTCGAGCTTCTCGGCCGGGACGCTGAGGGTCAGCCGCGCCTGGTTCAGCCCCACCGGTGGCCACGTGCCCGCGGACCCGGAGCTTCCGACGCCGCCGACGTCAGTCGTCGGTATGCCGTCCGGGCCGGTCCCCGAGGCGCCCTTCGCGGAGCCGACGGGGTCGAGGGCCGTCACGACGTCCTCGCTGAGCACGGTGCCCCCGGCGCCCGAGGCGATGATCCGGGCCCGGCCCGCCGAGGTGGCGAGGTCGGTCACCTGCAGGCCGATCCACGCGGTGCGGACGATCTTCGTCGCGTCGAGGGCGGCGGCGGCCTCCGGTGACAGCAGCGGTCCGCCGGCCGCCTTCGAGGAGTCGCTCGACGCCTGCGGGGAAGCGGCCGTGCCACTGCCCGCTGCCGACCCTGCCGACCCTGCAGACCCGGCGGATCCGGCAGATCCCGAGGCTCCGGGCGCCTCCGACAAGCCCGACGAGCCTGCCGATCCGGCTGCTCCGCTCGCGTCGCGCTGAACCTGAGCCGGCGCCCCGCCGGCGACCGATGCCTCTGAGCCCGAGCCACCCCCGGTCGACAGCCGGGCCAGACCGATCGGGACGGCGAGCGCGATCACGGCCAGCGCGACGAGCGTGATCGCGAGGGCCCGACCGTGCTTGCCGCTGAAGGACCGTCGCCGGTCGAGCCACGACGGTCCCCTCCGTGGCGGGCGCGCCCCCGGGCCGCCCTCGCCGGTTGTCCGGGAGCTCTGCGGTGAGGTCGGCGTCGAGCTGTGCTGCGCGCCCGTCGTCGCGCCGGGGCTGGTCGTGATCGTCATCGGAGTGCCTCTCGCGGGGGCGGTGGGCCCTGCTGTCACACCGCTCTGACCGTGAGACACCTGGCAGCGCGGGAACGTTGCACCGTGCGACCACCGCACCCTGCTCGACGACGGCACGCGTCCCGGTGGCCGCGCACCGTGGTGCGGGTCAGTCGGGGAGCTGCTCCGGCATCAGCGCGGACCGCCGTCGGTGCTCGTGCTCGTGCTCGAGCGGATGCTGGTGCCCGTGCTCTCGCTGCTCGGCCGCCGCATTGGGCTGGCCGGGCGTGGTTGCTGAGGCGGTTCTCGACCCGTGGCGCACCCGGCGCACGACCAACCACGCCACCAGCCCGACGACAGCGGCGACGACGATCCAGTTGAGCCAACCGGAGTACTGGTCGACGAGGTCGTAGCGAGACCCCAGCAGCCAGCCGAGGCCGATGAGCACGCCGTTCCACAGGGCACTGCCGGCGATGGTGAAGACGCTGAAGCGCGCCAGCGGCATGTGCTCGGCGCCCGCCGGCAGCGACACGAGGCTGCGCACCCCGGGAACGAGCCGGGCCCCGAACACCGAGCTTCGCCCGTGCCGGCGGAACCACGCCGACGAGCGCTCGAAGTCCTGCCGGTCGACGAGCGGCAGCCTCGCCAGCAGGGTGACGGCCCGCTCGTGCCCGAGCCGCCGCCCGAGGCCGTAGAGCGCGAGCGCACCGAGGTAGGAGCCGATGGTGCTCGTGACGAGCAGCAGCCACAGCTCCATCTGCCCCTGACGGGCGATGAATCCGGAGAGGGGCAGGACGACCTCGCTGGGCAGGGGAGGCACGACGGTCTCGACGAAGGTCAGCGCGCCGACGCCCCACTCCCCGAGGGCGGTGATGACTCGAGTCGCGACGCCCACGAGGCCCGAGAGCTCGGCCTGGGCCAGTGCAGCGGGGGTGAGCAGGAGCATCGTGCCGGAGGTCATGGGAGTGTCATTCCCCGTTCCGCCCCGCTCCTCACGCCCGTGGGAGGCAGTGACAGAGTGGGGCCATGCGCAGGAAGGTCGCCGTCATAGGTGGGGGGATCGCCGGACTGGCGGCCGCGTGGGAGCTCGCCGGGCACGAGGCCGACGTCTCCGTGACAGTCTACGAGGGCAGCGACCGGGTCGGCGGCAAGCTGCGACTCGAGCAGGTCGGTGGAGCCCTCGTCGACGTCGGCGCGGAGTCCGTCCTCGCCCGCCGACCGGAGGCGCTCACGCTCTTCGAGGAGATCGGTGTCGACGGCCGCACCACCTACCCAGCTGCCGTCGGGGCGACGATCGTCGCCGGTGGCCGGCGCTGGCCGATGCCGTCGGGCACCGTCATGGGCGTGCCCTCCGACCCCGAGTCGGTGCGGGGCCTGCTGACCGACGCCGAGGTGCACCGGCTCCGCGACGAGCCGCTGGCCCCCCTCGTCACCGACGACGTCTCCGTCGGCGACTTCGTCGACGCCCGGCTCGGGCCCGCCGTCACCGACAAGCTCGTCGAGCCGCTCCTTGCCGGGGTGTATGCCGGCCACGCCCGACGCATCTCGCTCGACATGGCCGTCCCGGCTCTGCGCCGCGCTGCCCACGACGGGCGCTCGCTGCTCGAGGTCGCCCGCGAGGCCCAGCTCGCGGCCCGGTCGGCGCCGACCGCGGTCCTTCCCGTCTTCGCGACGCTCGTCGGAGGTCTCGGCACCCTGCCGCCGGCGCTCGAGGCAGCCCTGGTCGACGCCGGGGTCGAGGTGCGCACCCGGGCCGTCGTCCGCGAGCTCCGGCCCGACGGCGACGGCTGGGTCGTCGCGACCGGTCCCACGACCGACGTGGTCCACGAGCGACACGACGCCGTCGTCGTCGCCGTCCCCGCCCACCCCACCGCACGCCTGCTCACCGATGTCGCGCCGACGGCGGCGGCTCGGCTGGCCGCCGTCGACTACGCCTCGATGGCGATCATCACGCTCGCGGTCGACGGTCGCCCCGAGGCGCTCACCGGCACGAGCGGCTTCCTCGTGCCACCCGTCGAGGGGCTGACGATCAAGGCCGCGACGTTCAGCACGTCGAAGTGGCCCTGGCTCGCCGACGCGCACCCGGACCGCACCTGGCTGCGCGCCTCGATCGGCCGCCACGGCGAGGAGGCCTCGCTCCAGCACGACGACGCCGCGCTCGTCGAGACCGCCCTCACCGACCTTCGGGCCGTGCTCGGCGAGCTGCCCGACCCGATCGACGCCCACGTGCAGCGCTGGGGCGGGGGACTGCCGCAGTATGCCGTCGGTCATCGTCGCGTCGTCGAGGTCGCCCGGCGCGACCTGCCGCCGACGATCACCCTGGCCGGGGCGGCATACGACGGTGTGGGGATCCCTGCCTGCATCGCGTCGGGACGCGCGGCCGCACGAGCGCTGCTCACCCCCTGAGCCCGCGGTCAGGAGCGGTTGTCATGATGGGTTCATGAGCGATCGACTGACCCCGGCACAGATGCGTGAGATCAACGAGACCATCCGCTACTCGATGTGGTCCGTCTTCGCCTCGGCGACCCCGCTGGGTGAGGACCGCGACAAGGCACTCTCCGAGCTCGAGGCGTTCCTC
Source organism: Humibacillus xanthopallidus (assembly GCF_006716675.1). GTDB lineage: Bacteria > Actinomycetota > Actinomycetes > Actinomycetales > Dermatophilaceae > Humibacillus > Humibacillus xanthopallidus_B. The sequence goes on from NZ_VFPM01000003.1 coordinate 81,340, forward strand.
GCCGAGATCGCCGAGCAGGGAGTCGTCGTGCGCGGCCTCTACGACGTGGCCGGGCTGAGAGGCGATGCCGACGTCATGATCTGGTGGCACGCGGCCACCATCGAGCAGCTCCAGTCGGCCTACCACGGCTTCCTGCGCACGGAGGTCGGCCAGCACCTCGAGCCGGTCTGGAGCAACGCTGCGCTACACCGTCCGGCCGAGTTCAACAAGAGCCACATCCCCGCGTTCATGGCCGACGAGAACGCCCGCCGCTACGTCTGCGTCTACCCCTTCGTCCGCTCCTACGAGTGGTACCTCCTCGACGAGAAGGAGCGCCGCGACCTGCTGCGCGAGCACGGGCAGATGGCGCGCGACTACCCCGACGTGCGGGCCAACACCATCGCGTCCTTCGCGCTCGGCGACTATGAGTGGCTGCTCGCCTTCGAGGCCGACGAGCTCCACCGCATCGTCGACCTCATGCGCGAGCTGCGCGCCTCGGGGGCTCGCCGGCACGTGCGCGAGGAGATCCCCTTCTTCACCGGGCCGCTCGTCGACCCCGCCCACCTCGTCGCGAACCTGCGCTGAGGGCAGCCGGAGCCTCGGCGACCGCGCCTCGGCTCAGCTGTCGAGGTTCTTCGCGATGATGACGATCGCGGGGATGAGCAGCAGCGCAAGCCACGACCGTGTCAGCGCGAAGGCGGCGATGCCGATGAACGGGGCGAGAGCACTGAGGGTCGAGCTGAGCCGGCGGTGAGAGGACGCGGCACGCTTGGCCGGCAGGTTGCGCCGAGCCGGGTCGGCCTCGAAGCGGGGCTGCGGCTCGGGCAGGTCGGCGAAGAGGGCCGTGATGTCGGCGCGAGTCACCGCGTCGCGAGCGCGCCCCCGCCGGTCCTCGTACTCGAACGCGTCGAGCCGCCCTGCGGCATGGTGCACCTCGAGGGCCGCGAGCGCGTCGTCGCGCTCGCGGGTCCCGATGCGGATGTCGCCGTCGCCGCTCATGCTCCCAATCTAGGCGAGTAACCGCCTGCTCACGCTGAGGCGCACGGATCGCTCGGCTCGTCGGGCTGCAGGCGCAGCGAGATCGAGTTGATGCAGTAGCGCTGGTCGGTGGGCGTGTCGTAGCCCTCGCCCTCGAAGACGTGGCCCAGGTGGCTGCCGCAGGTCGCGCAGCGCACCTCGACACGCTTCATCCCGAAGGTGCGGTCCTCGATGTACTCGACCGTGTCGCCGGCGAGGGGGGAGTAGAACGACGGCCAGCCGCAGTGCGACTCGAACTTCGTGTCGCTGCGGAAGAGCTCGGCCCCGCACGCGCGGCACGCGTAGACGCCCTGGGTCTTGGTGTCGGTGTACTCACCCCGGAAGGCGGGCTCGGTGCCGGCCTGACGCAGGACCTTGAACTCGGCCGGGGTCAGGGACTCGCGCCACTCCTGCTCACTGCGCTGGACGGCATACGGCTTGCTGGAGGTCGTCTTGTCGCTCATGTCCGGACCAACGCCACGGGGCCCGACTTTGTGCCCGTCATGCCCCTCGAGCCCTCAGGGGGGGTGCGGGCGGCCCCGGCTCGCCGCGGTGGGCACCTGCGCCGGTGCGGGCGCGGTGTTTGCGACGATGGGGCCCGTGCAGTGGCGAAGGGTGGTCTCGCGTCCCGCGCTCGTCGCCGCGGCGGTGGGCAGCGGGTCCGCCGTGGGCGCCGCCGCCGGCTCGGTGGCGGCTGCGGCGTACTTCGCCCGTCGGGTGCTGACCCCCGACGAGCTCCAGCCCGACAACGTCATGATCCTCGACCACGACGCCGACTCGGTGACCTTCAGGGCCACGCTCGACACGACCGGGCCGGGTCGCTACGGCGTGTGGCTCTCCGGCGGCCTCGGCCACGCCCGCGTCGGCGAGGTGCTCCTGCAGGACCCGATGACGGTCACTCGCGAGCTCATCGCGGTCGACCGGGGCGAGCTCGCTCCCGGCCCGGCCCGCTGGAACCAGTACTACTACTGGGACCGCCCGTCGGTGAGCCTCGGCCTGCCCGAGGAGGACGTCAGCGTGCTCTCCGACGTCGGTGGGCTCCCGGGCTGGGTCGTGCGGCCCGAGCCGGCCGTGCCTGCCACGGGCGACTGGGCGGTGCTCGTGCACGGCCGCGGCGCCCGCAAGGAGGAGACGCTCCGGGCCGTCCCCGTGCTCCGTCGGGCGGGCTGGACGAGCCTCGTCGCGGCCTACCGCAACGACCGCGACGCCCCTCCGGGCCCCGACGGGCGCTACAACCTCGGCCTCTCGGAGTGGCGCGACATCGAGGCGGCGATGGGGTATGCCGTGTCGCACGGTGCGCGCCGCATCGTCCTCATGGGGTGGTCGATGGGCGGCGCCGTCGTGCTCCAGGCTCTCGACCGGTCACCGCTCGCCGAGCGGGTCGTCGGGGTGTGTCTCGACTCGGCGGTGCTCGACTGGGGTGTCGTGCTGCGGCACCACGCCCACGTGCACCGGGTGCCGGGCCCGCTCGCGCGCATGGCCACCGACCTCATGGGCTCACGCGGTAGCCGTCGGCTCGTCGGGGTCCACGAGCCGCTCGACGTCGCGCGCACCGACTGGGTGGCCCGGGCCGACGAGCTGACCCGGCCGATGCTCGTCATCGCCTCCGACGGAGACGACTTCGTGCCGATCGGGCCGGCCGTCGCGATCGCCGGCCGGCGGCCCGACCTCGTGCGGTTCGAGCGGTGGCAGGTGGCGCGGCACTGCCGGGAGTGGAACGAGGACTCCGTGCGGTGGGAGCGGGCTGTGGCCGACTTCCTCGCATCGGTGTGACCCTCAGCGGCGCGTGAGCCACCGGCCGAGGAGCGTGCCGTCCTGCTCGAGAAGGGCGTGCAGGTCGAGGTCGACGGCGACCTCGGGACCGCTGAGGGTGCGGGGGTGGTCACCGCCGACGAGGGTCGGTGCCAGGGTGAGGCAGAGCTCGTCGAGCAGGCCCTGCCCCACGAGCGTCGACAGCCAGGAGGGGCCACCCTCGGTGAGCAGGCGCGTCCAGCCGCGGCGAGCCAGGGCCTCGACGAGCTGAGAGGGGTCGACGCGCTCGTCGCCGCAGACGATGACGTGCTGCTCGCCGAGGCTCGACCGGGCCTTCTCGAGACCCGGCGCTGACGCGGCGGTGGCCAGCAGAACCGAGCCGTCGTCGACGCCGTCGAGCCGTGGTGGCACCTGGCCGCGGTTGCTGACGGCGACGAGGGGCAGGCTGGGCGGAAGGCCGTCGCCCTGCCGCAGGCCGCGCCAGCGATCGTCGACCGAGATCGGCGAATACCCTTCGTCGCGAAGGGTGCCCGCGCCCACGACCACCGCATGGCTCTGGGCGCGCAGCAGCTCGAAGACGACGTGGTCGGCGTCCGTGTTGATGCCCCCCGAGCGGCCGTCGGCCCCCGTCGCGGACCCGTCGAGCGAGCAGACCATGTTGGCGCGGAGCCAGGGCACGCGCGGAGGTGCGTAGACGGCATACAGGGCCGCGTCGCCGAGGGCGTCGAGGTCGGCAGGCGCGGCGACGGCGGGAGACCCTGAGACGAGCAGGCGCATCGGCTCAGTATGCCGTCCGCGAGGTCGGGCGCGGCGGATCCCCTTCCGGGGTGGTGGCGTCCGGCAGGATGACCCCCATGGGCAAGGGCAAGAAGGACAAGAAGAAGAAGCAGAAGGACACCTCGGGCAAGGGCGAGCAGAAGGCGGCCAAGAAGGCCGCCAAGGTCTCCGAGGCGCGCGAGGAGGTCAGCGACGACGGCGCGCGTCTCGGCGGCTTCTCCGACGCGCTCCGCGTCGGCAAGGGCTTCTCGCTCGTCGACGTCGACACCGGGTCGACCCCGGCCTTCGACGGTGACGAGGACGACGGCGAGGCGGCCCTCGAGGCAGGCCACGCCGAGCTGTCGGACCTCATGGAGCGGCTCTTCGCCGAGTCGACGGCGGGCTCGAAGCGGGCGCTGCTGCTCGTCGTGCAGGGCATGGACACCTCCGGCAAGGGCGGCCTCATGCGGCACGTCATCTCCGTCAACCCGCAGAGCGTCCGAGCCACGGCCTTCAAGCAGCCGACCCCCGAAGAGCTCGCCCACGACTTCCTCTGGCGCGTCGAGAAGGCGCTGCCCGCGGCGGGCCAGCTCGGGGTCTTCGACCGCTCGCACTACGAGGACGTGCTCGTCGTCCGCGTGCACGACATCGTGCCGCCCGAGGTGTGGCAGAAGCGCTACGCGCAGATCAACGCCTTCGAGCGGCGGGTCGACCGGTCGGGCACCACGATCATCAAGGTCATGACGCACATCTCCAAGGAGGAGCAGCGCGAACGCCTGCTCGAGCGGCTCGACCGGCCGGACAAGTACTACAAGTACAACCCCGGCGACGTCGACGAGCGCAGCCACTGGCTCGACTACATGGAGGCCTACCAGGTCGTTCTCGACAAGACGTCCACGGTCGTCGCGCCCTGGCACGTCGTGCCCGCCGACCACAAGTGGTACGCCCGGCTCGCCGTGCAGCAGCTCCTCCTCGAGGCGCTGCGGTCGATGAACCTCACGTGGCCGCCGGCCGACTTCGACATCGAGGTGGAGAAGAAGCGGCTCGCCGAGAGCTGAGGCACGGTCACGCTGCCTGACGTCAGCCGGCGCGCTCGATGAGGGCGCCGGCAGACGCCGCGAGGTCGACGTCGAGCGAGCCGAAGGTGTGGCCCCGTCGGTCGGCGATGCGGCTCGCCACGAACGCGTCGGCAACAGCGGCAGGGGAGTGCTCGACGAGGAGGCTCGCCTGGAGGGCGAGAGCCAGCTTCTCGACGACCGAGCGGGCGACGAAGGCGGCCTCCGGCGACGCCGGATCGAGCGAGCGGGCCTGTGCGACAGCCGAATCCATGTGGCGGTCGAGATCGACGCTACGCCCGCGCACGCGATGCAGCTCCTTGGTGAGGGCTTCGAGCGTCGCCGGCTCGCGGGAGACTGCGCGCAGGACGTCGAGGGCGTTGACGTTGCCCGAGCCCTCCCAGATGGAGTTGAGCGGCGCCTCCCGGTAGAGCCGGGCAAGCCCGTTCTCCTCGACGTAGCCGTTGCCCCCGAGGCACTCGAGCGCCTCGGCGACCATCGGCGCCGTGCGCTTGCAGACCCAGAACTTGCCGAGTGCGACGCCGAGGCGGGCCAAGTCGCTCTCACCGGTGTCGAAGGCGTGGGCGAGGCGCAGGCCGAGCACCGTCGCGGCCTCCGCCTCGAGGGCGAGGTCGGCGAGCACGTTGCGCATGAGCGGCTGGTCGACGAGGAGCGCCCCGAAGGCCGAGCGGTGGCGCGCGTGGTGAACGGCCCTGGCGACCGCGTCGCGCATCGTCGCCGCCGAGCCGAGCACGCAGTCCAGCCGGGTGGCGCTCACCATGTCGATGATGGTGCGCACGCCGCGGCCCTCGTCACCGAGGCGCACGCCCCAGGTGCCATCGAGCTCGACCTCGCTCGACGCGTTGGAGTGGTTGCCGAGCTTGTCCTTGAGGCGTTGCAGGGCAAAGGCGTTGCGGCTGCCGTCGCCGAGCGCGCGCGGCACGACGAAGCAGGTGAGACCGCCGGGAGCCTGCGCGAGGACGAGGAAGACATCGCTCATCGGCGCGGAGCAGAACCACTTGTGGCCGGTGAGGCGATAGGTCTCGCCGTCGACGGGTCCGCCGGGGGTGGGCACCGCGCGGGTCGTGTTGGCCCGCACGTCGGAACCGCCCTGCTTCTCGGTCATGCCCATGCCGGCGAGGGCGCCCGTCTTGGTGCCGACCGGCCGGATGCCGGGCTCGTAGGTGCGGCTCGCGAGGGCGGGGAGCCAGCGGTCGCGCTGCTGCGGATGGTGCCGGAGAGCCGAGCCGGCGGCATACGTCATCGAGACGGGGCACCCGTGGCCCGCCTCGACCCGCGACCACACGACGAAACCCGTGGCGCGGCGCACGTGGGCGCCGGTGCCCGGGGGAGCCGTCCACGGGCCGGCGGTGAGGCCCGCTCCGACGGCCTGAGTGAGCAGCCAGTGCCACGACGGGTGGAACTCCACCTCGTCGATGCGGTTGCCGCGGCTGTCGAAGGTGCGCAGGACCGGCGGGTGGGCATCGGCGAGCCTGCCGTGCTCCTGGGCCTCCTCCGAGCCGGCAAGGCGACCGAGCGGCCGCAGCTGCTCGGTGGCTCCGTCGCCGCCCCAGCGCTCCAGCGCCTCGGCGAGCGCGGGGTCGTCGGCGAGCAGGTCGCGGCCGGCGAAGGGGGGCACCTGGTTGGTCACCTCGTGTGTGCTCACCCTCCCGAGCCTAGGTGCGGGCCCGGTTGGCGTGACCTGCCTCCCCGTGTCGCGCCGGTCACCCGGTCGGGCCCCACTAGCCTCGGGGCTGATGACTGTGCGTGAGAGGTTTCAGGCCGCCCTGGAGCGGGTCCCGGGCGGCATGACGGCGGCCCGCCTCACGCTGCGCACGGTCGACGTCTGCCTCGACTACCGGGTCACCGGGCTCGCTGCCGAGGCGGCGTTCTTCATGCTGCTCTCGCTGCCGCCGCTCGTGCTCGGCCTCTTCGGCGGTCTCGGCTACGTCAGCGCGTGGATCGGCCCCGACGCCGTGGCGCGCGTCGTCGCCGAGATCCAGACGTATGCCGCGCAGTTCCTCACCGAGGCCAGCATCACCGAGCTGCTCGTGCCGACCGTGCAGGACGTCCTCTCGCGGGGCCGCCCCGAGCTCGTGTCGGTCGGCTTCCTGCTGTCGCTCTGGTCGGGGTCGCGGGCGCTCAACGTCTTCATCGACACTGTGTCGATCATGTACGGGCAGAAGGACGTTCGCGGGATCATCCAGCTGCGCGCGCTGTCGCTGTCGCTCTACACCGTGGGCACGGTCGCCGGGATCGTCCTGCTGCCGATCGTCCTGCTCGGCCCCAGCATCATCAGCGCGTGGCTGCCGCCGCAGCTCGACTTCCTGCGCTACCTCTACTGGCCGGCGGTCCTCGTCGTCAGCGTCCTGGCCCTGACGTCGCTCTACCACGTGTCGACACCGCGACGCGGGCCGTGGGTGCGCGACATCCCCGGTGCGGTGCTCGCGATGACGATCTGGCTGGCGGCCTCCTACGTCGTCCGCGTGTCGCTCGAGGCCTCGCTCGGCGGGTCGACCATCTACGGACCCCTCAGCGCGCCGATCGTCCTGCTCATCTGGCTCTACGCGCTCGCCATCGCGATCCTCATCGGGTCGGGGCTCAACGCGGCGACGCGGACGATTTGGCCGGTCGTCCTCAGCGACGGGGCCAGCAGCGCCGTGCACTGGCACCCGTGGAGCGAGAGGGCAGTGCTCCAGGTCGCCATCGAGGACGAGCTCGCCGACGCCGAGCGGCAGCTGGGCGAGCACGGAGGGCAGGGGAGTGAGGGGCGCTCGGGTGACGCGCCGCAGACCGGCGAGGCCGCCCTGCGCAGCCACCGTCAGGACGACTGACCGCCGGTGCGCCGGCGCATCGTCGGGGCGTGGGGGCCGTTTTGTATGTCGCAGATCGATCCGCTAATGTCTACCAAGCACGCAGCGGGGAAGTTACACCGCTGGTGTTCCCGCGGACGTAGCTCAGTTGGTAGAGCGCAACCTTGCCAAGGTTGAGGTCGCCGGTTCGAGCCCGGTCGTCCGCTCGGAGGCAATAGTTCCACTTGCCTTCCACGGTGGAGTGGCCGAGAGGCGAGGCAGCGGCCTGCAAAGCCGCGTACACGGGTTCAAATCCCGTCTCCACCTCGGTACAGCACCACACAGCAACACCCAGGGCGATTGGCGCAGTGGTAGCGCGCTTCCTTGACACGGAAGAGGTCACTGGTTCAAACCCAGTATCGCCCACCACCGGAATATGGCCCCTGACCAGCGGAAACGCCGGTTGGGGGCCTTCCATTTTCCCCCTACGTGGACCAGACGTGGACCACCCCGAGCCTGAAGATGTACGTGGTCCGACGCCGAATCTCGCTCGACGAGTCCTGTCACCGACGTCGTGGACCACGGGTCCCGACATCGGGCGGGACTCTTGGGCTCCCGCTCGGGTCTCCCAAGCCGATCTCGACACACGTCGATGCAAACCCGCACGGCGGTCCCGCCGCTATGCATGTCCTCTGCCGAGCTCGTCGGGGGACTCGGCCGCCGACTCAGGGACCGTGCCAGTTCCCGTGACTGACCTGCGTGCGAGCTCACTCCGACGCCGGCGGATGTACCGGCTGGCGCAGGACCGTGTGCAGAACTTTCGCCGGCGCGCCATGTGGAACGGGCAGAACTCCGCGCCGCACTCTGCGCAGGTGACGACGATGACGACACGCCGACTCGCTTGTGGCGTCTGCAGACCGGACAGCGAAGCTACTGCCCCTGCAGGGGAGAGGGGCATCCCGCGAGCGAGCCGTGCAGCGGTGGCTCTCTTGGGATCACGGGCAGCGATGAGACCTGTCCGTGTGGACATTTGGGCGGTGCCGCGAGTGGCGAGCTTTTCGCGCACTCCTGCGGCTACGAGCCCTTTGGAGCGGCGGAGGCCGTGCTCGAGCTTGTACTGCCGCGCGTGCATGCCGTGAGCCTTGAATGCGTGGAGGCCGAGGTGTGGGCCTCGCCAGCCGCAGATGTGGCATAGGAGTCCATCGGCGTCCTCGTCGAGGACGCCGAACAGGCCGTGCCCGTCCGGCTCTCCCACCTGGGTCGGGTCACCTGTGTCGTCGTAAGGGGCCACCCGACTGATCATGCCGCTACGAAGCCGGAGGGGCAGGTCGGAGTCCCCGGGCAAGTGGATTCCCTCGCTGGGTGGAGGATCAGCGGGAAGCGTGTGGCGCCCGCATGGACTCCGGTCCTGCAGACATGGTCGGCAGGCGCACCATCATCTGGTCGACGTCGTACGGGTCGACTCGAAGGACGCGGGGGCCGCTGCGGTAGGCGGCGAGCACGCCGCTGGCGATGCGCCGTCGAATCGTCTTCGTGCTCAAGCCTGTGCGCTCGGCTGCTTCGGCGAGTGACTCGAACTCGCGGCGGTTCTTCTGGTTCATGGTGACCTCCCAGTCTCCAAAGCCGTGGCACGAGGTCTGGGCGATCACCTCGGATCCGTCGCCTCCTCGACGAGGCGATGTCATCGACACGGTCCATGGCTCCCAAGGTGGCCGCTGGGTGATGCGGTCCTGCAACCCCTTCCGCGATGTGCTGGTCTGGGAGGTCTTGAACTGCGTGATGACCGTAGGTGTGGTGCCATGGACTGGCATGAGGTGCAAAACGGGCGAATCCCCAGGCCGGGGACGGTTGCAGGTAGTTATCCACAGGTAGCCGCCTGGTCTGCTCATGGGCGCAAACCCGCCATATCGTGAAAACGCCTACCCGACGCTGATCGCCAGGCGCAGGTGGGCGGGCTTTATCTTTTGAGACCCGGGGAGAGACGACATGACTCGAGCATCTAGGCGAGGCCGCGGGGTGGCCGTTGCCGCCATCGCCCTGGCTGCGCTGGCTGCGTGCACCGGTGCGTCCACTCCGTCGACGCCTTCTACTTCCGGAACGGCGAGCGTGTCGGCTTCAACTTCCAGCTCACCGACGCCAACGACGAAGAGCCCCGCGCAGATCGCCGAGGCAGATGCCCGGGGGATGGTGTCGAGGTACTACAGGGACTCGGTGCAAGGCCTGTACGACCCAGCCAAGACCAACCCCTCGTTCTTCGAGGCGTCGTCAATCGGCTCGGCTCTGGTCGACAATGTGAATGCCCTAAACGCTGCCAAGGCGCAGAAGGCGAGGTTAACGGGGGAGACCAAGCTGAAGTCGGTCCAGCACGTAGACACTGACCTTGCCAAGGATCTGAAGGCTTCGCCCCCCACAGTCCCGGTGGTGACTTTCCTCGTCTGCTACGACGTCACCGGCGTCAACGTCCTGGATAGATCTGGAAAGTCGATAGTCCCAACCAGCCGGAAGGCTACCGGCCTGCGGCTTCTCGGCGTCGTGAACTACGAGTACCCGAGCCCCGACGGCTGGCGGGTGGCGTACGTCCAACCGAAGGCGGACAAATGCTAAGCAGCCGTAGTCTACTCGCGGGCGCGCTCGTCCTAGGCTCCCTCGCCGTCGCGGCTCCCGCCGTGGCAGACGCGCCGGCATGCAAGAAGTTCAACGACAACGGCCTTTGCATTCTTTGGGCAAGCGGGGTCGGAGTCCCCGGCGTGTCACCCGGGGGGAGTGGGGGCGGCGTGCCCTCGGATGGAACCCCCGCCAAGGCCAACTCAGGCGCTGGCTCTTCGGGCAAGGCCACCAATCTGCTCAGCGTCAACGGGGTTGCTTGCCTCTTTATGGGCGCCCTCGTGCCTACGCCCCCCAAGAGCGACGCTGTTTGGGGTGGCCACAACGACGGGGCGATCTATCAGTGTCTCGTCGCGGGCAGCGATGTCAATGGTGATCGGGTGCTGCTGTTCTGGGCTGGCGGTCCGCCTCCGGCTGCGCCGCCGCCGGACCCGCGTGTCTTGGCGCGTCAGGCCGTGACGGCGATGCAGCTGAAGGCCGTCACCATCGGTATTGTCCCTGAGCCGCGGCCGGGCAGTGTCGGGATCATCGGGCTTCCGACGTGGATGTGGGTGGACGGCCCGGCGGAGAACACCTGGGGGCCGATCACGCGTACCGCGTCAGCGGGTGGCTTCACGGTCCGTGCGACGGCGAAGGTCAAGAAGATCGTGTGGGACATGGGCGACGGGACGCAGGTCGTGTGTCTCACTAAGGGGACGCCGTACGCGGACTCCTTTGGGAGACAGTCCAGCCCGGACTGCGGCCACACCTACACCCGCCAGGGCTCGTATGCCGTCACGGCGACGAGCTACTGGAGCGTGACCTGGACCGGGGTCGGGGAGAGCGGCGTCATCCCGCTGGACCTGTCCCGCACGACGAACATCACCATGGGCGAGGCCCAAGTCATCAACCGGTAACACTCTCGACAGGGGAACGCAGATGGCCGGGACAACAGCACGTACGGGCAGCACCGACGTTGTCCGACAGAATGGACACGCGACGCCCGCGCCAGTCCCGGCGGCCCCGCTGTCCCCGGCGCCGAAGCTGCGTCGCCGTCCCATCCTGGTCGTGGCCTCGGTCGCAGCCGTCTGCCTGGGCGCCCTGCTCGGTGCCTGGGCCTGGACGTCGACGAGCAACACCCACGACGTGGTCGCGGTCCGGGCGACCATCGCCCGTGGCGAGACGATCGACCGAGCCGACCTGATGACGGTCCAGGTCGGTGTCGACCCCGGCCTGCGGACCGTCGCCGGGGACAGCCTGCCTGACCTGGTGGGCCAGCGGGCCGCGATGGACATGGCCGCCGGGAGCCTCGTGACAGCCGAGTCCGTCACGCGTTCGGTCATCCCTCCCGCAGGTCAGTCGGTCGTCGGTGTCGCCCTGCCGCCCTCCCTGATGCCGGGCGAACCGGTGCAGGCCGGCGACACCGTCCGGATCGTCGCCACTCCGGGCGCGCAGGGCGAGGTCACCGACGGGCCGACGGTCGAGGTGACGGCCACGGTCGTGGGCCTGCACCCCGGCGCGGAGCAGGACAAGACGGTCGTGTCCGTCCTGGTCCCCAAGGATGAGGCCGGCGAGCTCGCCGCGCGGGCGGCGACCGGCAGGGTCGCGCTCGTGCTGGACAGTCGGGAGCGGTGACCTGATGGCCCTGATCGTGCTCACCTCAGCCTCCGGATCGCCGGGAACAACGACGTCAGCGGTGGGCCTCGCGCTGACCTGGCCGCGGCCGGTGCTGCTCGTCGAAGCGGACCCGACGGGCGGGTCCTCGGTCCTCGCTGGGTATCTGCGCGGCCAGACCGCCCCGACGGCCTCACTGATCGACCTCGCGCTGGCCCACCGGCACGGCCAGCTGGAGCAGGCAGTACCCAAGGCGACAGTGCGGATCAACGGGACTTCGGCCGCGCTGCTGCCGGGGACCCGCTCGCACACGCAGGCGCCCAGCCTCGTGCCGCTGTGGGAGCCTCTCGCGGCCGCCCTCAAGACGTTGGAACCGACGGGGCAGGACGTCATCGTGGACGCCGGCCGGTTGGGCCTCACGGGGTTCCCGGAGCCGTTGCTGTACGCCGCCGACCTGTGCCTGCTGACGATGCGCTCGGATCTGGTGTCCCTGTCCGGGGCCCGGTCCTGGGCGCAGACGTTGCGGGCCGGCTTCGAGCGCGTGGGCGGCTCCGCGTCCCTGGCGGTGCTGATGGTGGGCGAGGGCCACCCGTACACCGCCCGTGAGGTCCACAAGGTGCTGCAGATCCCCGTGATCGCCTCTCTCGCATGGGAGCCCGCTGCCGCCCGGGTCTTCGGTAGGGGCGCAAAGGCGCCGCGGAAGTTCGGCACGTCACCGCTCGTGCGAAGCCTGACCGCCGCCCGGGACGCGATCGACTCCACGGTCGCCGCCAACCGGGCCGAGCTCGCAGGCCAGCCCTTGCGCAGTTCGATGGGAGCCCGGTCATGAACGAGCACGCCGGCTTCCCGAGCCCTGCACGGTCGACGGACCACAGCGTGTCCATGGACCCGACCGATCCGACATCGCTGCCGCTGTTCGCGACACCGACACCGACATCAGTGCAGACGCCCGCGTCACCACCGGCAGGGACCTCGGCGCCGTCGCGGCCTGGGCGCGTGCGGGGCACCTTCACGATGCGGCCGACGCCTGAGCGTGACCCAGAGCGAGTTTCGTCGCCAGACCTGCCCGAGCGGACTCGGGGGGACCTGCGTCCGGTGCGGGCGGCATACGGGAACGAGCTGGACTGGGAGCTGGTGGCGGCGCTGCGCCAGCAGGCCTCCGACCGGCTCAGCGCCGCTCTCGGGGAGGAGCGGGCGCACCTATCGCAGCTCGTGCAGCGGGAGCGGGGGCGCGCGATCATCCTGGACCTGCTCAACGACGAGTCGGTGGCCCGGGTCGAGGCGGGGCAGGCCCAGTGGAGCGTGGCCGAGCAGGACGAGATGGCTCAGGCCCTGGACGATGCGCTGTTCGGGCTTGGGCGGCTGCAGCCGCTGGTGGATGACGACCGGGTCGAGAACATCATCGTCACCGGCTGCGACCGGGTGACCCTCGAGCTGACCGACGGGCGGATGGTGCCCGGTCCGGCGGTCGCGAACAGCGACCAGGAGCTCATCGACTTCCTCGTGTTCCTGGCGAGCCGGTCCGAGGCGAACGCGCGGCCGTTCTCCGAGGCGCAGCCGAAGCTGCACCTGCGCCTGGACGGTGGGGCGCGGCTGGCCGCGGTCGCGTGGGTGATGCCGCGACCGTCGATGGTGATCCGGCGGCACCGGCTGCGGCAGGTGACGCTGGCGGATCTCGTGGCGCGGGGCAACCTGTCCGAGACGGCGGCCTCGTTCCTGCGGGCGGCGGTCCGGGCCCGCAAGTCCATCGTCGTGTCGGGGGCGCAGGGCGCGGGGAAGACGACGTTGGTGCGCGCGTTGTGCGCCGAGATCCCGCGGCACGAGATCATCGGCACCTTCGAGACCGAGTACGAGCTGCACCTGCACGAGCTGACCGAGACCCACCCCATCGTCTTCGCGTGGGAGGCCCGGCCCGGGTCGGGCGAGCGCGGCGCGGACGGCCGGCAGGCGGGCGAATTCACCCTCAGCGAGGCACTGTTCGACTCGTTCCGGTTCAACCTCTCCCGGCAGATCGTCGGCGAGGTCCGCGGCCACGAGATCCTCGCGATGCTCAAAGCGATGGAGTCCGGCGCCGGGTCAATCAGCACGACGCACGCCGTCAACGCCGAAGGGGCGATCAACAAGCTCGTCACCTGCGCGATGGAAGCCGGGCCGCACGTGACCCACGACTACGCGGTGCGCGCCATCGCCGCCAGCATCAACCTCGTCGTGCACGTCCACCTGGAGACCAGCCCGCTGGCAGACGGCACCGCGCAACGCGCCCGCTGGGTCTCTGAGGTCATCACCGTCACCCCGGGCGAGCGAGAGAAGGGGTATGCCGTACAGAAGGTCTTCGCGACCACGCCCGGGGCGCGCATGGCAACCCCGAACGTGCTCCCGGACGACTACCGCGACCTGCAGCAGTGGGGCTTCGACCTGCCCGGCTTCTACGGGCAGGGTCACGGGCTCGGGGACGAGGCCGCGTCATGACGCCGCTGATCCCGGCCGTGGCCGGCGCGCTCGTCGTCGCGGGCCTGCTCGGGCTCGTCCTGGGCCTCCGGCCACGACCGGCCGAAGCAGACTCGCTTTGCCGGCGGCGCCCGCCCGGGTCGCCCGGGTCGCCAGGGTCACGCCGGCCACGGCTCGCGGGGGTGAGTCGGCGCAGCCAGCGGCTGCTCCTGGCCGGTCTCGCGATCGGTGTCCTGGCGGCAGTGTTGACCGGGTGGGTCGTCGCGATCCTCATCGTGCCAGCGACACTGGCCGGGCTGCCCTACCTGCTGTCCTCCCTGGAGTCGGCGAGCAAGATCGAGCGCCTCGAGGCGATGGAGGAGTGGACCCGTTCCCTGTCCGGCATCCTCACCGCCGGCGTCGGGCTCGAGCAGGCCCTGATCTCCACCCTGCGCTCGACACCGGAGGAGATCCGGCCCGAGGTCACCCGGCTCGCGTCCCGGCTGCGGGCCCGGTGGGGCACCGAACGGGCGTTGCGGGCCTTCGCCGACGAGCTCGACGACGCGACCGGCGACCTCGTCGCCGCCAACCTCATCCTCGGCGCCCGCCGCCGCGGCGCCGGCGTCGCCAGCGTCCTGGAAGCCCTCGCGGAGTCCGTCGCCGCCGACGTCCGGGCTCGACGCGAGATCGAGGCCGACCGGGCCAAACCGCGCTCGACGGCCCGCTGGGTCACCATCATCACCATCGGCGTCCTCGCGGTCCTCGCCCTGACCGGCGACTACATCACCCCCTACGCGACCCCGTTCGGACAGATCATCCTCGTCGTCATGCTGAGCCTCTACGTGGCGACGCTGATCTGGATGAAGCGGATGGCCATCGGGCAGAGCCTCCCGCGGTTCATCGGTACGGCCGCGAAGGAGGCGGCCCGATGATGCCTACGGGACTGCAGCTGGCGATCCTCGCGGGCGGCCTCGTCGGGCTCGGCGTCGCCCTGATCGTGTGGCGGCTCACCCCAGCCGACCCGGACCTGGGCGACGCCCTGAAGCGGCTCTCACCCAACAACAGTCGGTCACGAGGCGACCTCGGCCAAGCCGGCGCGGACAGTGTGGTCGCAGCGGACGCGCGGGAACGGCTCGGGCTGTGGGGGATGAAGACGCTGCCCGCCGGGGCGTGGGGCAGCGTCCCCGTCAAGGAGCTGGCGATCCTGCGGATCCCGGTGAGCCGCTTCTACGGCGAGAAGCTCATGTTCGCCGGGCTGGGGCTGCTGGCCCCGCCCCTGCTCGCAGCCTTCTTCACCCTGCTGCGCCTGCCCGTCCCCGTCGTCATCCCCGTCCTCGCCTCGCTCGGAGCCGCGGTGGTCTTCTTCTTCCTGCCCGACTACAACGCCCGCGACGACGCGAAGAAGGCCCGTGCCGAGTTCACTCGCGCCCTCGGCGCCTACATCGACCTCGTCGCCCTCGAACGCAACAGCGGAGCCGGTCCCCGGCAGGCGATGGAAGCCGCCGCCGACGTCGGCGACTCCTGGGTCTTCCGGCGCCTCGGTGAGGAGCTCGCCCGGACCCGCTGGTCCGGCCTGACCCCGTGGGACGCGCTGCGCAACCTCGCCGACGAGCTCGGCCTGCCCGAGCTGCAGGACCTGGCCGACATCATGCGCCTCTCCGGGGAGGAGGGCGCGCAGATCTACTCCAACCTGCGTGCCCGGTCCGCGGGGATGCGCGCCGCGATGCTCGGCGCCGAGAAGGCCAAGGCCAACGAGGTCGGCGAACGCATGTCCATCCCGATGAGCCTGCTCGGCGTCATCTTCCTCGCCATCCTCGTCGCGCCCGCGCTGCTGCGGGCAATGGGCGACACCTGACCTTAAAGGACTCAAACGCCACTGCACCGCAACCGAATTCGCATCACCCTGCACCCCCCCAGCGCACGTGAACAACCCGGAGAACTCGGAACCACCCGGCAGACACACGAAGACAGGAGAGGCCCATGCACTACCTCGCAGCGACCCTGCACATCCTCAGCGCCACCCTCACGGACAAGGCCGAGACGACGCTGGACGCCAGGCTCAGACGAAACCCCAACCCGGACGGAGGCGCGGGCCGCGACTCAGACAGGGGTGCGGTCACCATGGAGATGGTGATCTGGGCGGTCGCGATCATCGGCATCGTCGGCATCGTGGTCGCAGCCATCACGAACTACGTGACCTCCAAGGCCGGCAGCATCAGATAGCAGCCACCGGATCCGCAGACCGGCGATGAGCAGCACCCGCGCGCCCAGACAGCGCCGCCGCACCGCGGCGGGGCCATCCGAGCGCGGCTCCGCCTCGATCCAGATGGTGCTGCTGCTGCCGGTGCTCTTCGCGGTCATGTTCCTCGGGATGCAGGCGGCGTTGTTCTACCACGCGAGGTCCGTCGCGATCGCCGCAGCGCAGGAGGGAGCGAGGGCCTCCTCGGTCGAGGACGGCAGCGGGGGAGCGGGGACGGCCGCGGCGGCATCCTTCGTCGCCGCGGCCGGCGGCGACGACGTCCTCAAGAGCACCCACGTCACAAGCAGCCGGACGACGCAGGTCGCGACCGTGACCGTCACCGGGACCTCGCTCAGCGTCATCCCGGGCTGGTCGCCCTTCGTGCGGCAGTCGGCGACGGTGCCCGTCGAACGGATCACCCGATGAGCAGCCCTCCACACCCCCGGTGCCCCCGTCTCCAGTGCCGTCAGAAGGGCACCGAACGTGGCTCGGCCGTCATCGAGACCGTGATCGGCGTCCCCGCGTTCCTGCTCTTCGTCGGGCTCATCATCTTCGCCGGTCGGATGGCCATCGCGCACCAGGCCGTCGAGGCGGCCGCCAACAGCGCAGCCCGTTCGGCATCGATCTCCCGAACCCAAGGAGACGCGGAAGGGGCCGCGTCGTCTGCAGCCAGCTCCGCGCTGGCGAGCCAAGGGCTCACCTGCGCCAGCACGGCCGTGTCGGTCGACACGACCGGGTTCGCCGCCCCGGTCGGCACCCCCGCCCAGGTCACCGCGACCGTGACCTGCGAGGTCAACCTCGCCGACCTGTCCGCGCCCGGCGTCCCCGGCAGCAAGACCGTCACCGCCACGACGCGGTCCGCCATCGACACCTACCGAGAACGGTGATGACCATGACGACGAGCACGAGGAGCACGAGGAGCACGACGAGCACGAGGTGGACGACGAGCACGGCGACACGGCGACCGAGCCCTGAGCGCTGGACAATTCGTGAACGCCGCCAACTTACGAGGATGGCACGCGACTGCGGCTCGGTGAGCATCTGGCTGGCAGCCAGCGGCCTCGTCATGATCATCCTCGTCGGGCTCGCCGTCGACCTCGGAGGCAAGGTCGGCGCCCAGCAGCGCGCCCAGGACGTCGCCCGCCAGGCTGCCCGCGCCGGCGGCCAGCAGCTGCAGGCGGCGGCAGCGGTCCGCGGCGACGGGGTCACCGTCGACCCGACGGCCGCCCGAAGAGCCGCCCAGACCTACCTCGCCGGGTCGGGCCTGACCGGGACCGCGACGGTCGTGGACGGTCAGACCGTGCACGTCAGCACCACGGCGACCTACGAGTGCACGTTCCTGGGCATCATCGGGCTGAGCGTGTTCACCGTCCACGGGGCCGCCGACTCCCGCACCACCCGCTCCGTCGACGGGGTCGAGCGATGACCCTTGGGACTGAGCGGGGCGCCCGGCTGCGGGCCCGTCTGATCGGCCTGGCCGCGGCGGCCGGGCTGACCGCGATCCTGCTCGGCCTCCCCGCCGCGTTGCTGACCGTGGGCGCCGACCTCATCCCGGACACGATCCCCTCCGTGCCCTCGATGAGCCGGTTGTGGGCGGCGCTGACCAGCCCGGACGACGGGTCCCTCGTGCTGAGCGTGCTCACGATCGTCGGCTGGGCTGCCTGGCTCTTCCTGGCGGGTTCCATTGTCCTCGAGGTGATCTCCCGGCTACGCGGGGTCCGCGCTCCCCGGCTCCCGGGGCTGGCGATGCCCCAGGTGGCCGCACGGAACCTGGTCAGCGCCGCGCTGCTGCTCTTCATCACCGCGCCCGTCGGCGCCCAGCCGGCCAGGGCCGCCACCATCCCGAGATCCCCTGCGGTTGTCACTGCCACGGTTGAGATCCCCGCCGGGGCCCACGCGGAAAGCAACGCCACACCCCAGGAAGGGCGTCCCGCCCAAGTCGCCACGGGAAGCGGCGCCGCGACGGCAGACAAACTGACTCTTGGCCGCCCGAGTCAGCGGGGGAGTGCTCCGCCGTTGCTGACACACACCGTCAAGCGGGGCGAGTCGCTATGGTCGATCGCCGAACAGCGGCTCGGCTCCGGGGCGCGTTTCGGTGAGATCGCGGCCCTCAACACCGAGGTGCTCGGCGACAAGCCCGGCTTCCTCACGCCGGGCACCCTGCTCGTCATCCCCAGGGAGGCCACGACAGACACCGTCAACACGGTCACCGTCGAGCCGGGGGACACGCTCTCGCAGATCGCACAGGAGCAGCTGGGGGCCGCGGGCCGGTGCCCAGAGATCTTCGACGCCTCCAAGGACACCATTCAGCCCGACGGCGCCCAACTGACCGACCCGGACTTCATCCAGCCGGGGTGGACCCTCACCATGCCCCCCGCAGATGGAGCAGCGACCCGTGCGCCCGAGAGCGACCAGGCAGCGGACACGGGCGAGCGGACCGTCACCGTGCGACCGGGAGACACCCTCTCCGGTATCGCGAAGGAAGAGCTGGGAAGCGCCAGCCGCTACCCCGAGATCTTCAACGCCTCCACGAACACCCGGCAGGCGGACGGCGAACAGCTGCGAGACCTGGACCTCATCCGCCCCGGATGGATCCTGACCATCCCCCCAGCCGACGAGCAGGCCACCCCGCAGGCGCCCGCCGAGCCGGCCCACTCATCCGAGCGCCACGTGCCACTCCGGTCGGCGCCCGAGCACGGCATCCATCCACCACCGCCTGCGTCTGCCGAGGGATCCGCCGACGCGGTCGGTTCAACAACGACCGCGGCCGAGGGCGCGACACCGACGACACCCCTAGCCCCTCGGCCAGCCGAAAGCCCAACAGCCACAAGCAGATCCGTACCGACAGCAACTCCCGGGTCGTCGCTCGAAGCGCCGACGACCGTAGATGAGCAGGGTGAGGTGCCGGCCTCCTGGGTACTGACCGGGCTAACCGGCGCGGGAGCGCTCCTTGCAGGGTCGATGCTCCTGAGCCTGCGCAGACGACGGACAGCCCAGTTCAGGGCACGACGCCCCGGCCGGACGATCGCCACACCCGAGCCGGCCCTCGCGCCGGTGGAGAAGACCGTCATCGCCGTCGGCGGCGACAGCGCCCCGACCGTCGACTACCTCGACGAGATGCTCCGCCGCCTCGCAGCCGCCCACACCCGGACCGGCGGCGCCGTCCCGCAGCTCGCGGCCGTCGAGCTGACCAAGTCGACGATCCGCCTGCACCTGATCAGCCCGGCCGGAATCGCCGCGCCCTGGCAGGGCACACCCGACCAGCTGCACTGGACGCTGCCCACCGGCACCCCGCTCGACAAGGTCGGGCCAGCCGTGCCCGACCAGCCCGCTCCCTACCCCCTGCTCGTCACGATCGGCGCCAGCGACACCGGCGACCCCTGGCTGCTCAACCTCGAGGACCTCGACGTCAGCATCACCGGCGACGCCGACTTCAGCCGCGACCTGGCCAGGTACCTGCTCGCCGAGATCGCCTGCAACCCGTGGTCACACGGCGTGCGGGTCGACATGATCGGGGTTGGCGCCGAGGTGGCCGCCATGAATCCTGACCGGCTCCGCGTGCATGCCGGCGGCGACCCGGCCGCGGACGTGTTCACCGACGCCATCGCGACCCTCGACCGAGTCCACGACCTTGGCGACGACGACGTGGCCACCGCCCGGGCCGCTCAATCCGGCGCCGACGCCTGGCCGGCACGCCTGCTCATCCTCGACACCGCAGCCGACGCCGCGCCGGTCACCCCCGCCCTGACGCAGCTGCTCGAGCTCATCCACGGACACGCCGGCCGCACCGCCACCAGCGTTGTCGTCTGCGGCGAGCGCACCAACAGCAGCGCCAGCAGCACAGACCCAACGATGGAGATCACCGTGACGTCGGACGGGCGGGTCCTGTTGCCGGCCGTTGGGCTCGACCTCGTCGCGGTCGGCCTCACCCCGGACGAAGCCCAAGGCTGCGCAGTCCTGCTCGCCCAGAGCGAGGACCTCGACGACGTCCCCATCCCCATCCCCACCACCACCGATGCCGGGGAGGGTTGGCGGTCCTGGAGCAACGAGGCCGGCGCTCTGCGGAACGAACACACCCTGCCCCGGACCGTCGACGAGCAGAGCCTCGGCCAACCGGTCACCACCGTCCTCGACCTCGCCGACGAGGAGTACCTCCGCGACGGCGCGACCACCCGAGAGGACCTGCAAGCACTCGCACCCAAGGTCACCGCCCAGGTCAGCGACGCCGTGCTCGCCGCGGACCCCACCCTCGACGCGGACCTCGCCGCATGGTGGTCAGACGACTGCCGGCTGCCACGCCTGACCCTGCTCGGGCCGGTGAGCGCCCGGACCCGGGGGACGCCGCTGACCAAGCGCAAGCACTACTTCACCGAGATGCTCACCTACCTCGCCACCCGCCCCCACGGCGCCACCCCCGCCGAGCTCGCCGACACCTTCAACATCACCCAGGCCAAGGCCCGCGACTACATCCGGATCCTGCGCGACTGGCTCGGAGCGAACCCCCGCACCGGCGACAAGCACCTCCCCGACGCCCGGAAGGCACCCGCCGCCCTCGCCCGCGGCGTCGGCGTCTACCAGGTCGTCGACGTCCTCGTGGACGCCGACCTCTTCCGCCGCCTCCGTGTCCGTGGAGAGGCACGCGGACCCGAAGGGATCGAGGACCTCGACGCCGCGCTGCGGCTCGTGCAGGGCCAACCGTTCAGCAGCCTCAAAGAAGACCGCTGGTACTGGCTCGTCGACGGAGACCGGATCGACCAGCACCTGCTGTGCGCCATCGTCGACGTCGCCCACCTCGTCACCACCCACAGCCTGCGAGCAGGCGACCTCCGACGGGCCAGGCTCGCCGCGGAGACCGCCGCACTCGCCGCACCCGACGAGGAGATCCCCAGGCTTGACCTCGCTGCCGTCGCTGATGCGGAGGGCCACCATGCAGAGGCGGACCGGATCCTGCGCGATGACGTTCTCAGCCGCTCGGACCACGAAGGTGCGCCGCCGGAGCTCAACGACCGCACCAAGCAGGTCATCGCTGGCAAGGACTGGCTGGAACGAACACGTCACGCCAGCTGAGCCTGGTAGGTCAATGTCGTCCATGCGGAATATAGATCGAACACTTAGATCTCATCCGTTAGACCTTCTTTTCTTTCCCGGCTGATGAAGGCCAAGAGCCCACGCACCACGCTGCCCGCGCGCACCGGGCACCCCGACGACCTCGTCGAGCGCAACTTCACCGCCGATGCACCCGACCGGCTCTGGGTCGCGGACATCACCTATGTCCGGACCTGCTCGGGCTGGGTGTACGCGGCATTCGTGATGGACATGTTCTCCCGCCGGATCGTTGGCTGGCAGGTGTCGACCTCGCTGCACACGACCCTCGCGTTGGACGCCCTCGAGATGGGCATCTGGTCGCGGCAGCGGGCCGGCCGCGACCTGACCGGCCTGATCCATCACAGCGACCGCGGCGTGCAGTACCGAGCGGTCCGCTACACCGAACGGCTGGAAGAGGAAGAGCTCGTCGCTTCCGTTGGCAGTAAAGGCGATTCGTACGATAACGCAGCCGCCGAGGCATTCAACTCGACGTTCAAGACCGAACTGATCCGTAATCCTAAGCTGCTGTCGAGACGCGGACCGTGGAAGAGCATCGACGACCTGGAGATCGCCGTCGCTGAGTGGGTCGACTGGTACAACACCAGCCGCCTCCACGGCAGCCTCGGCGACATCCCACCCATCGAGTACGAGACCAAGCACTACGCTGCACAACAGCCCTCACAGCTCGTGGGGGCAACACCCTGAAGGCCTCCATCAAACCCGGGGTGAATCAACGGTGATGAGACGGCCGGGTACAGCACTTGGGGGCGTTGGACGGCGTCGCCGACGCTGAACGGCACGTACGTGGTCAACCGGGATGTTGCCCCGCAGTGGGTGACGGGGTGGCAGAAACAGCCCACCCTCTACCACTGCTGGCCGCTGCTGCCCGGGCGGCCTATCCAAGCGGTGGACGTCCTGAACCTCGTCGCGGTGGCCCTCAGGCAATCTGGGGTCGCGCGGGCGGCGACCCTTACCGGTTTGAGCCCATGGCGTGGGCCGGGGACTCAGATGGCGGCGACCCGGGCACGCTCGCCCCGGTACTGGGAATGGCTGAACCCTCGATGGGAACGTCGCTGCAAGGGTCGCTTCAACCCTCGTATAACGAGGCCGCCCGTGCCGGCCAACAGGAGTCAGGCTACTGGACCGCGCCCGCCTTCTCGCTCTTGGCTGCCGTATCGCGCCCAGAAGACAAGCACACCGCGCGGTGGCTCGCGCACATCCTGTCATCGGGAGTTCCGCGCGCCGAAGCGACCGCTCCGTTGGCGCCATCCCGACATGATGGAAGACCCTTCGGACGCAGAAGAAGCGCTGTTGGCCCCCTCCCGTCGAGGTGGCGGGAGGGGGCGCGTTGGCTCGTACTCGCCGGGCAGTAGGGCCGAGCCTTGGCTCAGGATGCTGTGGACGTCGAGGCCGGGTCGGGGTGAAGCGCGGTGTACAAGGTCTGCCGCGCGACGCCCAGCCGCCGGGCGACCACCGCCTTCGGGACACCCGCCTCGATGTCGGCGCGGGCTTGCTCCACTTGCTCTACGCCAAGACGCCGTGCCCTGCCTCGGTATACGCCACGGGCCTTGGCGGCAGCGATGCCCTCGCGCTGTCGGTCCCGGATGAGCGCGCGCTCGAGCTGGGCGAACGCACCCATGACCTGCAGCTGGAAGACGGCGAGCGGGTCGGCCAGGACCGCGGGCTGGAACGTGAGGCCTTCTTTGAGGAACCGCACTGTGACGCCCTCACTGGTCAGCCGGGTGACGAGCTGGTCGAGGTCGATGACGCTGCGGGCGAGACGGTCCATCGACGCCACGACGAGAACGTCCTCGTCGCGGACATGCGCCAGCATGGACGTCAGAGCGGGTCGGTCGGTGCTGACGCCGGACGCGTGGTCGGTGAAGCAGCGATCCCGCTTCCCGCCCAGGGCCTCATGGATCGCGGTCACCTGTCGCTCCGGGTTCTGGTCGGCGGACGAGACGCGGATGTAGGCAAGGACCTGTCCAGGCACCTCTAGACCTCCCTTCGCTTCTGTCCAACCGGGCGGTAAGGGACCTCAGCCGGACGGTCTGGGGCCTTCGAGCTCCCCGTCCAGTTGGGGTCTACCCCGGTGGACACACGTTGCCGAGGAACTCGCGCGGTCACAGTTCCTCATCCTCAAGCTCGTAGCCGGAGTCGTACGCGGAGGGGTAGGCCCAGCGCTGCGAGGTCGATCCGGTGGCGAGACGGGGCGGCCGGGAGAGGACGTCGACGACGCCTTCGACGGCTTTGACGCAGACGATGACGACGTCGGCGAGGTCGCGGACGGCGCGGAGGCCGGCGGTGCCGGTTTCGGGTGAGTGTTGTCGGAGCTTGGAGTAGGCGACGACGACGAGTGCCGCGGCTGCGGCGATGGATAGGACGATGAGCATGGGTTCTCCTCTGCGAGAGGGGAGGAGGCCCGCCGACTGCTCGACGGGCCTCCTGCGACGGGTGGTTCGTGTGGATGCTCAGCGCCGGGCGCGGGCGCGCTTGGCGTGGGTCTGGGCCTGCTGCTGGGCGCGGCGTTCGGCCCGGTTCTGAGGCTCGTAGGCCGCATCCCAGTCGTCGGACTCCTCTGGCACGGAAGGACTCTCGGGGTCCTGCGTGACGACGGTCGGCTTTGGGGCGACGAAGGGCGTCTCGTTCGCGGGTGCCTGGCCCTGCGCTGCTTGGGCCGTCTGAGCCGCGTGAGCCGTGGACACGGCCGGTGACGCGGGGCGCAGAGCATGGCTGACGCTCACGGCCAGGCGGGGGGCGATGACCAGCGGCAGCGCCACCAGCTCGATGGCCCAGCGCAGCGACGAGGAGCCGACGAGCTGCCGAGGAGCCGGTGGACGACGACGCTCTGGCTGGCCGGCCGGACCAGGCCAGCCAGGGAGGTGACAGCCCGGGTGATGGTCTGGCTGACCGGGTGGACGGCCAAACTCACGAAGACCCCGCGAACCATGCTGCCGGCGTCGGCGAGCCCGGTCGCGATCCGGGTCCCGCTCGGTCCGAGCTTCCCGAGCAGCGAGCGGGTCTGCCGCCACAGGGCACTCGCGCCGCCGGCGATCTTGGAGCCGACGAACTGTGCGGTCCGGACGGTGGCCCGCCAGACGGCGGGGATGCTCAGGACGGCGGCTGTGGCGGGGATCGGCCCGACCGATCGGATGAGCTGCCTGAGGCTCGACAGTCGGCCGCCGAGGCCGGCGAGGACGGGGTTGCTGCCGAGCGCGGACAGGGCGGTGCGGGCTTGGCGCAGGACCCAGCCGGCGGCGCCGCGGGGCAGCGCGAGAACGGTGTGGAGGGCGCGCCGTGCTGTCCTCTTGAGGCGCAGCAGGAGCGCGAACCGTTCCTTCGGGGGTGGGGCCGGGACGGCGTAGAGCGTCCGGTCGATAGGTGTAGCGGACATGGTGGATCTCCTTCTAGGTGAGGCCCGGTGGCATCTGCTGCCGGGCATGACGAAGGCCCGCCGCGTTGTGCGGCAGGCCTGGGTTCTTCGGGTGGTGAGGTGTCAGGGGCGGTCGGGGCGGATGCGCTCGTCGAGCATCAGCTGCAGCAGCCGGGCGAGGCGGTAGCCGGGGTCGGCGCGCGGGGCCCGGTCCATGGCGACCCGCGCGATGGCGCCGTCGCCGTGCCACCAGGCGTACGCGGCGAGGACGGTCAGGACCGGTGCGGCGTGCCAGTCGGTGGCGTGCTGGCACAGCAGGACGAGCCGGGCCTGCACCGCTGGGCGATCCGCATCCTCGAGGCCTTGGCCCTGAGCGTCCAGCCGGTCTGTGATCTGCTCCAGCAGGGCTCCCACGTCCTCGGAGAGGGCATCCCGTGCCAGCGTGCCCGGCACGAGCAGGGCGATGATCCCGTCCCGCACCGGGATGGCCGTGAGGGACTGCAAGGCCACGGCTACGTCCCCAAGACTGATCGGGTCGGTGTCGATGGTGAGGATGCGCGCCCACACGTCCGCGAGCCGGCGCAGGGCCTGCTCGCGGGTCAGGGTGGTTCGCGCCTTGCGGCCCCGGTCCAGCAGGGTGGTGAACTCGGCCGCTGCGGGTCCGGGCTCGAGGAGCTGGGCGAGGGCGGTCCGGTTCGGTAGGGGAGCGCTGCCGTGTCCGACGAACTCGGCGAGGGTGGAGGCGACCTCGGCGGGGGCTGGCAGCGGCCTGCCGTCGGGTGGACAGCACGTCGGCCGGTCGCAGTCGAGGGATCGCCACCGCCCGTCGTGGACGACGAGCCGGTCCCGGGTGGCGATCCCGTCGGTGCGCAGCTGCTCGCTGAGGGCCTCGAGGAGCGGCAGGCTCTCGCCCCGAGTGGTCTCGTAGCCGACGAGCAGAACGGCTTCGGCCTCGTCCTTGAGGACGTGCCGTGCGAGGGTGTGCGCGACCTCGGTGGCGCGGTCGGGATCGGGCAGGTCCATCCGCTGGGTGAGGCTGAGCTTGGTGTCCCGCAGCGCCATGACGACGATCGAGTGTGCGGGCTCGAAGCCGAGCAGGTGCGGGATGACGGCGAGCAGCTCCGCGAGGCTGCGCAGGGTGATCGGTGGTGCGGTCATGGTGGTTCCTTTCAGGGATGGACCCGGAGCGGTGTCCGGGCAAGCGAAAAGGCCCGCCACTGATGTGACGGGCCCTTCGTGAAACTCGTGCGAGGGGGTTTCTCCAGCCCAGTCTCGGACGTGGTTATCCCGATGCCTCGTAGTGCCCAATATACTACGAATGAGGTTGCGGCAGAATGGAAGTCGAGGAAGGTGCGCCGCGGCCAGCGCGGCCAGCGCGGCCAGCGCGGTACGCCGTGCGCGCGTTCGAGCCGCTGAAGAGGGCTCGCGCTGAGGCCACGAACAGGTGGTGACTCAGGGGCAGATCGACTCGCTCCGCGCCGGTTCGGGCCATGTGTTCCGCGCGCACATCGCCGCTTGCGCCGAACGGGAGACGGTGTGGGCGTGGGAGGGGCCGGTGCTGGCGCACCGGCCCCTCTCGTCGTGCGGTGGGCGTCAGCCCTTGTGGATCTGGATCGAGCCGCCTGCGAGGGCGGTGGTCGGGTTGGCGGTGTCGCCGCTACCGATCTGGTTGTCGTAGACGATCGTGCTGTCCGCGGTCTTCCAGATCTTGATCCGGAACTTGTCGGGGCTGCCGTTGGTCGCGGTGAGCATGAAGCCGTAGCCGCTCGCGCCGTTGACGGTGCCGGTGCCCTTGTACTGCGCCTTGTCAGCGGCCACAACGAGCCACTGGTAGGCGTCGGAGTGGAAGTTCAGGTTGCCGGCCTGGAACTGGAACTCCGTGCTGCCGGTCGGGACGGTCGCGCCCTTCTGGTACTTCGAGACGAAGCCGAAGTTCGCGCGGCCGGATGCGCCCGGGTCGGCGGGGTAGGCGCCGGCCGGGGAGTTGATCCAGCCGCCGCCGGTGACGAAGCCGCCGTTGGGGTCGAAGACCACGACGAACGCGCACGTCTTGCTGTCGCTGCCGCCGTCGTCGTCGGCCACGGTGACCGTGATGTCGAAGATTCCTGCGGTGGCGTATGGGTGGGTGCCGCCCACGGGCGAGGTCGCAGCGCTCGGGCCGGTGCTGGTGCCGTCGCCCCAGTTGACCGTCATCGTGTGCGTGTCGGCCGTGCCCGGGTCGGTGAAGGAGCCAGCGAAGCTGACGTTGGTGCCGATCTGGTTCGGGTCCGTCGGGCACGTCGTGAGCGTCAGGCTGGGCGCGACGTTGGTGACGGTGACGGTGGCGGTGTCGGTGTCCGTCAGGCCGCCGGCGTCGGTCACCTCGAGGGTGGCCGTGTCGACGCCGTCGTCGAGACCGTTGTAGGTCGCGATGGCGCTGCCGGCGTCGGTGATGGAGCCGACAGCGGCGTCGGCGCCACTCCACGCGTAGGCGGCGAGCGGGCCTTCCGTGTCAGACGAACCGGTGCCGTCCAACGCGACGGTGGATCCTTCGGGGACCGACACGTCCGGGCCGGCGTCGGCCACGGGGGCGCAGTTGACGTAGACGTTGACGGCCGGGAAGCTCACCGTCGCGCCCTCGTCGTCGGTGTACGCGACGGACTCGTTGACGGGCAGCGACCCGCACGGCGTCCCCTCGTGCACCACGTCGTAGGTGATGGTCAGCAGCTCGGCACCGAGGTTCGCCCGCTTGACGGTGAAACCGGCCAGAGCCTCCCCGGAGACGGCAGCGCCGAGGTTGGCCGCTGCGGTGCCGGAGACGTAGTCCCAGCCGTTTGCCACGGTGACGACGATCTGCGGGTTGGTAGCGCCTGGCACGTTGACTGCCGCGACCAGCGCTTGCAGGATCGCGGCAAGCGAGTTGAAGTCCGCCACCGGGAAGGTGTGTGTGGCATCCGGTGCGGAGGCGATGATGTTCAGCGTTGTCTGGTTGATCCCGCTGCCGACACCGACGGCGAAGACCTCGGCCTCGGACTGCAGGGCCGTCGCTGCTGCGGACGTCGGGTCGCCGCCGTTGGCGTTGCCGTCCGTGATGACGATGACCACCTGGTTACGCCCTGCGGCATGGGGAAGGATTGACGCCGCCTCGTTCAGGCCGCAGGAGATGCACGTGGTGCCTCCCGACTGCGGGTTGTTCGTGATCGCGGTGTTGACGGCGATCTGGTTGTTGCTCAGGCCGATGATGAGTTCTTGGCTGGACGCGAAGCTCACCACGCCGACGCGGCCGCCCTGGGCGAACAGGCCGGCGTTCGCCACTTCGGTGACAACGTCGTTGGCGAACGACTTCAACGTGGTGAAGTCGGTCGGGCTGATGCTGCCCGACTCGTCCAGGACCAGGACGAGGTCCGTCGGCGTCGACTGGACGCTGGTCTCACCCTGAAGGGTGAGGGTCACCGTCGAGGTGCCGCCCGGGTTGATCGACGTCGGACTCACCGACGCACCAGGGCTCATGGCGGCAGCGGCCGTTGGCGCACCGGCCAAGCCGGTCGCCGCGAGGGCCAGTGTTGCCGCGAGGGCGGTAAGAGACCGTTTCAAGGCAGGCTTGCGCCTGCGAACTATTGCGTGCATGCGGAAATCCCCTTGGGACTGCTCAGCGGGTCCACCCTTGATAAGTCGGCCTGCGCCTTTTCTTATCCCACTGACCACAGTGGCACTCGAGCCGCTCCGATACACCAAATTCACCATATAGAACGACCAGAAATGAGCACTAGTGGGGCCGGTGTGAAAGGTGTGCCGATTCCGTTAGGGACGGACCGTCGCCGCATGAGTCTGCGTGACCGTCACTGAGGGACTCTCGGAGCTCCGCTCGTATGAATTTGGGAGAAGGGCCACCTGCTGTCGAACGCCGCCTCGCAGAGTCTGGTTCCGCAGATCTCGGCGCCAGCCCCCTGACTGTCCTGCGGCCGGCCGGAGCCGGGCCGTCCAATTGAATGGTCTTCAACCTCTTCATCACCCCTCTCGGCTTTTGCCACTTCTTGCGGCTGTTTCTGCTGTCGCGTTGGCGCTGATCTGTCAGCGTGGAGAGTGCATGTTTCACCCCCGCCGTAGTCGCGGCCACCGAAGTGCGCGACCGGGGCCTTGAAGAGAAGGGGATGGCCAGGATGGACAAGGACGACACGAAGGCCGGCGCACAAGAGCGCCCCGACGCTGGGGACGTCGGAACGGCGCAGAAGGGCTACGAGAAGCACCTGGAGAAGGCTCGCGCGGATCACGGCCAGAAGCTCGACGGTCAGCTCAAGGCCCTCGAGAAGCTCTCCCAGAAGTACGAGAAGGCTGCCCGCAAGGGCGCCGACGCCGCGGGCCTCGACGTCGAGGCGATGCGAGCCGACTTCCAGGCGGCAGCCGAAGGGGACCAGGACGGCGCCCTGGCGCGGTTCGACAAGGCGCGGGCTACGTGGGCGACTCGGTTGGACAAGGCGGTCACGGCCACAGGCGTCGACCCGAAACAGGGTGCGGCGGAGGCCAAGGCAGTGCTGGGCGACGACGTGCCCAAGGAGCTCGACGTGGCAGGCACGCGCGACGCCGACCGGCTGCTGTCGGCGACCGGACTCGTCGGCTACTCGATCAACATCGGCTCGTGGTGGATCCCGCCGCCCCCGCCTCCGCCTCCGCCGCCGTCGGTCTCGACGCTCACGATCCCGAAGCCCTACACGCTCGGATCGACGACAGGCAGCGCGACCGCGGACCGCAACACCGGCCGGTTGTCGAGCTACAACAACGTGATGGTCGGCTCGCAGCAGCAGCTGGCGTCGGTGGGTGGCTCGTTCGCGGCCGATGCCGCGGTGCGCCGGATCCGGGTCGAGACGATCGTCGATGCGTCCTACTGGACGAACATCGGCGCCATCTGGGGGTATGCCTCGGCCGAGGTCATCCTCAACCTCAAGGTCCTCGATGGTGCGACGCTGCGCGGCAGTCAGCGGCTGAGCCTGGTCCGCACGATCTCTGCCGTGTTGTGGGTCTCCAGTGACAGCGGGTCGGGGGCGTACACGCTCGCGTGCGAGTTCGACCACGCCTACGGCACGCCGAAGACGTATGCCGCCCTCGTGGAGCTCGAGACGTGGGCCGGGGGTGGGGGACTGCTCGTCATCTCACCCGCGACCGCAAGCGGCACGGCGACGCCACGCAACGTGACCGTCACCCTGATGCGCTGACCGGCAGAACACAAGGAACGAGAGAACGCAACGGACGGGAGTCTGTAGCCAGTCTGCAGGCGGGACGCCACCGGCTCGGGGGTCGCGTTCTCGCACTCTTGATGTGCCCGGGCGACCGCGGCGTAACACCACGCGGGCGAGCCCTCACCAATAGGGGCGGGTTTGCGCGTGAATGGTTCTCATGAGCGTCCCAGCAGTTCTTCCTCTGGTCACCGGGCAGCATCGCAACCGGGCCCTGGCGGCTGCCCGTCAGGCCCGTGCGGTCGAGCTCGCCACCCAGGGCTTGACGTACCAGGCGATCGCCGACGAGCTCGGGTACGCCCACAAGGGCACCGTCTACCGGATGGTGCACCAGGCTCTCGCCCGGAACCGCAGAGAGGCCGTGGAGGGCCTCCAGGAGCTCGAGGTGGCCCGTCTCGACGCCGTGCAGCACGCCCTCTGGGACAAGGCCATGGGCGGCGACGTCGGCGCTGGGCAGGTGATCATCCAGATCATCCAGGCCCGGTGCCGGCTTCTCAGTCTGGACCTACGGACGGCCCCGGCCGCGGCCACGCCTCGAACCGTCGTTCTCCGGAAAGAGGAGCGGGAAGCGCTCGGGCTGTGACGTTGGGTTGCCTTCTTTAGGTTGCCATCGTCGCTTGAGGGGACGGCGCGACTGCAGGTTCGACACACGAAACACGAAGCGTGCCTGCTATCACCCGCCAGCTGTCAGTTGTAACGACCAGGGGGAAACGGACGATATAGGGCATGTTGCGCGGCGTCACGGACTCCCAAGGAGGACGCCGCCTCGCACCCTCGACTCGGAGGCCCCCTCCACCGGCCTCCGAGTCGAGCCCCCCTTGCGACGGCGGTTCGGGGCGTACACGGTCGCGTGCGAGTTCGACGCCGCCTACGGCACCCCGAAGAGGGATGCCGCCCTCGTGGATCTGGAGACGTGGGTCGGGGGTGGCGGACTGCTCGTCGTCTCGCCCGCGACCGCGTCCGGCACGGCGACGCCCCGCACCGTGACCGTCACGCTGTTGCGCTGACTGGCAGCGCACCCGAACCGAGAGGGACCCGAGGGAGGCACGTATGAAGCCAGTCTGCAGGCGAGGCGCCATCGGCTCGGGGGTCCCAACGGCGCCTCGCACCCTATACATATGCCAGGCCGGCCCCGGCGCTACAACCTTGGCCAGCCCGCAGACATACCCTTTCTGCGCGGGAGTGGCTTGCTCGTTGTCGCGGCCCCTGGGCGTCGACCGGTGCCGTGCCGTGCCGTGCCGGCTCCGGCGTCGATTGTCCATCCGAATGGGCTGCGCCATCGATCAGGCTGCGGGCGTACCGGTGAGTGGGATCACGCCGGGGGCGGCAGCGAGCACGAAGGGCCTCGCCAGATTGTTCCGGCGAGGCCCTTCCTTGTGGTTGCGGCGGCCGAGTTGGGCGCTAGGGGGTGATGGTTTCTATGACGACGTCGCCGCTGCCGACCAGGATGTTGGTGTCGGTGCGCACTTGGACGTTGCCGAGCAGGACCCGACCGGCGGCTGGGGCCGCGTTGGCGGTCACGGTGCCGGGCACTGTCCACGACGATCCGGCCGGGCGGAGCGCGTTGGCGTCGGTGACGGCGGCGGCGCCGAACGCCGCGTTGGTGAACACGTCGACGTAGTTGAACGTGGTCGACCCGGACGGGACGGCGTAGCCGTCGACGAGGGTCACCCAGGTGCCGGCTGCTGGGTTGGTGATCGTCACGGACTCCTCGCTGTCTCCGTCGGCTGACTGTCCCGCGAGCACGCATGAGCCGCTGGTGCAGTTGTAGACGTAGAGGTCGAGGTCGGCTCCGGTGTCGCTGGTGGAACCGATGGTTGCCCTCAGCGATGTCGAACCGGCCGTGACGACAAATCCGCGCTGCTGCTGAGCACCGTTGGCGATGGTCGGAGTCAGCACCTTGGCGCTGCCCAAGGTGGTCCCGACGGCGCGGCCGGTGAAGGCGCCGAAGCCGTTGGTCAGGGTGTAGCTGCGCGCCACCGGGGTCCCGATGGTCGCGGAGGCGATGGTGTCAGGGTTGGGTGTGACGCTCGCGCCGAGGATGGAGGCGGTGAGGGTGTAGGGAGCGTTCTCGGCGTCGGAGGTGCGCCGGGCCTCGACGGTGACCTCCCAGACGCCGGCTTGCGGGTTGCTGGTGGTGCGGCTGGTCGGCGACCCGGTTGAGCAGCCGCCCGAGGTCGGGGTGTAGCAGCTGAGCGAGGAGTTGTCGTCGATGGCGACGCCGTAGGGGTGGAACCGCAGGAACCGGATCTGCCCAGCACCGGGGGTGGTGCCACCGCCGACAAGGTCGACCTTGAACGCCGGCGTGTTCGCGGGCACCTTGAAGAAGTAGCTGGTCACCTGGTTGCGACCGATGGTTCCCGAGTGCGCCACGGTGTAGTCGTTGGCAGCCGTGAAGGCCTCTGCCGCGACAACAGTGTTCAGGGTCTGCTTCTCGATGCCGGGCGTGGACGGATCGTCCAGGTTGAGGATGGCCGAGTGGGTACCGGCCTTGGTCGGGTGGACGCTGACGGCCACAGTGGTTGGGGTGTTGAGGGGCAGCGCCACGGATGCCGGCGACTCGAACGTGCCGTCGTTGCCCGTCCAAGCCAGGTTGTAGGTCCGGCTGCCGCCGCCACCCGTGGTGCGGGTGAAGGTGTAGGTGCGCGTGTAGCTGTCGCCGGCCGCCACTCCCTCCCGGTCGAAGATGCCTTCGCCTCGACCCGGCGTTGCGAGGAACCCCGACAGGATCGTGTGGACCTCGACGGAGGAGCTGATGTCGACCGGCTTGAGGTTGGTCTTGAGCAGCTCCCAGGCAGCGCCGACGTTGATCAGGCCGTTGCCCTGCTCGTAGGCGCCGTAGCGGTCGAGCTGGCGGGCGGAGGAGGTCAGGGCTTCGCGCAGCTGCGCGGGTTTGCTCTGCACTCCGGCTTGCTTGGCGGCGCTGACGAGCAGCGCACCGGCGCCGGCGGCCTGTGGGGACGCCATGGAGGTGCCCTGCAGCATCGAGTAGCCGGCCGGGAGGGTGTAGGTGCCGGGCACCGGTGAGGAGGTCTCCCACATCGGGGTGGTGGAGATCGCGGCGCCGGGCGCGACGATCTCGGGCTTGAAGCCGCCGTCCTCGCGGGGGCCGCGGGAGGAGAAGCCGTGCAGGTTGTCGACATAGGTGGAGTCGGAGCCGTAGTTCTTCTGCCACGTCTCCTTGCTGATGTAGGAGCCGACCGCGAGCACCTTGGAGGCGGCGGCTGGGTCACCGATGGTGTTGAGGCCGGACCCGTTGTTGCCGGCGGAGATGAACATCTGGACGTTGTACTGGTCGATCAGCCGGTTGTAGAGGACGGCTCGGGTGTTGTTGCCGTCGTTGAGCGCGGGCAGTCCGCCGATGGACATGTTGATGACGTCGACGTTGCCCTGCTTGGCGATGAACGTCATGCCTTCGATCAGGGCGTGTGAGGTGCACCCGGTGATGAACATGCAGACGCGCACGGACTTCAGCTTGGCGCCGGGGGCGGCGCCTGACATGGCGCCCCCGAACATCTGGTTCGCTGCGGTGATGCCGGCGACGTGGGTGCCGTGTTCGCCTGAGACGATGCCGATGTTGACGACCTTGTTCTTGCCGTCGGTCTGCACGACGAAGGGCATCGACTCGCGGACGGCGGTGGCCGGGTTGTCGGTGCCGAAGTGGCCGACGTCGAACTTCTTGGCGTAGTCGGTCAGGACCTGGTCGTTGCTCAGGTTGTTGTCCTGGTTGGTGTCGACCCGGACGGTGCCCGCGGCGGGGTCCCACAGGACGGCGAACTTGTCGGTGCTGTCGCCGTCGCGGTTGACGTCGCTGCCAACCTCCCCTCCCAGGCGCGGGTCGCCCTCGTTGAAGAGCGCGATCCGGTAGCTCCCGGCTGGTGCGACGTAGCTGCCGCCGTTGAAGGTGAAGTTCGGCCCGGTGACTTGGGTGGACATGTTCAGCCATGTCGGGTCGTCGTCGGTGATTGGGTCGGTGGCGGTGACCCAGTCGGTGATCTTGCGTTCCCCGGTGGTCGTCGTGGCCAGGGCCGGGTGGTCGAGGTCGATGCCGGAGTCGACGATGCCGATGGTGGTGCCTCGGCCGTCCCATGTCGGGTGAGCCGCGGTGAAAGCGGCCGCACCTGTGTCGCGAATCGGCATGTAAGGGTTGTCCCGAGGAGTGTCAGGACCGGGTGGCGTCT
Organism: Humibacillus xanthopallidus; assembly: GCF_006716675.1. Lineage (GTDB taxonomy): Bacteria > Actinomycetota > Actinomycetes > Actinomycetales > Dermatophilaceae > Humibacillus > Humibacillus xanthopallidus_B. The sequence continues at coordinate 115,403 of NZ_VFPM01000003.1, forward strand.
GGGGGGTGGCGGGTTGCGAGCCCTGGGGCGTCGGGTCGTCGAGCGGGATGACCTCGTCGAGGTCGGCAGCGACGATGCCGCTCAGGTTGGCGGCGGTCTGGGCCTTGTCGATCGGCACGACGGCGCGGATGTAGCTGATGTCGCTGTCCGCCTTGCTGATGACCGCGCCCAAGGACTTCAGAGCGCTGGTCACGGAGCTGTTCTGCCCGGGGACAGCGGCGATGAGCAGCGTCACCGTGGGTGAGCCGTTGGCGCGGGCTGTGGCGAGCAGCTCGCGATCATGCTTGCCCAGCTGGGACGCCTTCGCAGGGCTCGCCGCGGCGCTGGGCGCCGCGAGCGCCTGGGGGGCGGTCAGGCCGCCGGCCGCGATCACCCCGAATGCCGAGAGAGCCACCGCCGTACGCATGCTGAAGCCTTGGATCTTGCGCATGAATCCACCTGTCGGTTGGTGAGGTCCGGCCCCCGTTCCGAACGCTTGAGGCTATCGGCGCCCGTGTCCGGCCGGTGGAGATACGACGATTCAATTCTGGCGAGCGATCGTTTGGCCGAACAGACGAAGCCGCCGGCCTGGACGCCGCGCACGGTGGTGCTGTCGGCCGTGGACCGCGAGGTTCTTGGGCTTTAGCGCCCACTTCGTTGCATGCCCAGCGTTGCCCGTGGGGGATGTTCGGCACGCACCGGCGGGAAGCCCCGGCCCAGGCTGGTGTTGAGGGGAAAAGTTCGGAACGGTCATTTCAGGCAACAGGCGTCCAGTCCCCGTTGCCGCCATACGCTTGCATCAGCGCGCTCTGCCTGGCGCGACTCTGTGGATGCCGCCGCCAGCTGAGTCGAGAGGCTGCACCCACAGATGGAGCGACCCACATGAAGCTGCTGCACATCAACGCATCCCCTCGGGGGGAGAAGTCCAACACCGAGCGTGTCGCGGCGGCATTCTTGGCAAGCCTGAAGGAGCACCACGCTCATGCCCAGGTGGACACCGTGGATCTCTACAACGACGACCTGCCGGCCATCGCGGGGGACAACATCGAGGCGAAGTACACGCTCATGGTCGGCCGGCCGATCAGCAGGGACCACGCCGAGTCGTGGGCGCAGATCGAGCGCGCCATCGAACACTTTCTGTCCGCCGACGCGTACCTGCTCGCCACCCCCATGTGGAACTTCAGCATCCCCTACGCCCTGAAGTACTACATCGACTGCATCATCCAGCCCGGATACGTCTTCCGCTACAACGAGATCGGGCAGGCCGTGCCGTTGGTCCACGGCAAGAAGATGATCGTGGTGTCCTCGCGTGGAGGGGACTACTCGCCCGGGTCGCCGATGAACGCCTTCGACTTCCAGGAGCCCTACCTGCGCGCCATCTTCGGGTTCATCGGTGTCACCGACGTCGAGTTCATCACGGCGCAGCCGATGGACATCACGCCCGAGATCCGCGAGCAGGCACTCGGTGTGGCCATCGACCGCGCCCGGATGCTGGCCAGCCGCCCAGACTGGGCCTCGGTCACCGCGGACCGGTTACGGGTCAACCCGCTGGGGCTGAAGCCACAGCCCCTCGTGGACGAGCCTGAGGGGGCTCTCTAGCACCCAAGCCTTGGCTGCGGCCGCTGCACCTGGATGCACCCCGTGTGGGGTGTTCTGGTTGACGCTTGCGGCGCGTAGCCGAGGAGCCGCACCGCTCAGGTTCTGCGATTGCCTCGTCCGTTTCCTGCGGGACTCCAGGACAAGCCGCCCAGACAACGGCGACGCGGGTCACTAGCGAGCTGCCTCCCAGGTCGACGCTGGCCACGGTCGTGGAGGACTCGCCCGTGACGCGCTGGATCTGTCCGGCGAAGCTTAGAGACACGTCGGTCACGCCGTCAGCGAGAGCCATCGTTCTAAGGCCCGGTGTAGGGCTGTCGGATGATGGTGCGCAGGGTATTGGGGGCTGAGCGGCGTGGGTCGCCGAGGTAGATCTCGTGGTGTTTGTGGCGATGACCGTCGAAGGCGAACCCGTGCTCTCGGATGAAGTCGTGCAGCTTCGCGGTCGTGGTCGCCTCGGTAGCGTACGGCCCGACGTGCAGCACCTGCGCGGCGGGGCCTTCCTCGAAGGAGATCAGCCCCAGCCCGGCAGCAGCGGGCAGCGACTTCTTGGCGGCCGCCTCGTGCGCGAGGTGCGCGAGCCGGTCGTCGGTGACGGACTCGGGTTGGCGGATCATCAGGGTCCAGTGCCAGTGCGACCTGTCGCCGGTCAGGAAGGTGCTCAAGTCCTCGGCCCACCAGAGTCCTTCCAGCGCGGAGACGGTGAAGTCTGGCCCTCCGACCTTCTTGACGTCGAACTTGGCTGCGTAGGACACGGAGTACAGCGCCTTGACCGCAGCCGCGTACGGAGGGCTCGTGTTGGGGTCGCCGTAACCGTCCAGGCACAAGAACCTCAGGCAGGGCACCTGCACGAGCCGCGGTGTGGTCGTGGCGCGGTACAGAAGTTCGATGCGATGGCCATCGTGCGTGGACGTCAAGGCAACCTCCTCGGTCCCAGCTGGTGCGCTCCGTCCGCCCCCGAGTGGGTCACGGCCCGCGGGCGGTCACGAGCATCGTCTCGCCGCGCAGGGAACCGACCCAGTGCCAGAGGTCCCGCCTCCACGGGGCGACTGGCGTTGAGGGACGTTCGGCCCTGAGGTTCGCCTGGACCCGAGCGAAGGATGAGGAGGAGAGGGGATTGGAGTGCAGACCACGGTGCTCACTGACCTGCACAGCGAAGCCCCGGTTGGGCCCGCGTACCCGTTCCTGGGTAGCCATGCACGACACGAACCCGCTGAACGCGGAGACCAAGGAGTTGACCGAGTCATGACCTCCTCATACGTATGGCCGCTCCCGGCGGAGCTGCTCCTGCTCATGCTCGACGATGAGGGCAGGCTGCGAGTCGACTCCACCAAACGCAAGGCGGCGGTGGCCGGTGCCGCCGTCCTGCAGCTGGTCCTCGACGGCGTCCTCGACCTCGAGCCCGGAGAGCCGAGCCGAGCCCGTCTGGTCGCACGACCTGGCGTGGCTGCGCCGCAGTCCGGAGTGCTCGAGCAGGCACGGGACCGGGCCGTCGGCCACACGCCTAAGGACGCGGTCGCCCGGATCGGCGGAGCATCCGACTGGAAGGGCAGAGCCAACGACATCCAGGAGTGCGTCCTCGAGGAGCTGGCCGCAGCGCGTGTGCTCGAGCGTTTCCAGCACCGGCAACTGCGCGTGTTCACGTCCACTTCCTGGCCCATACGCCGACCCGAGGTGCGCTCCGACATCCAGGCGCGGATCGCGGCCGTCCTCGACGGTGCTCAGCCCGACCCCCTCACGGCCGCCCTGGTCGGAATCCTGAACGCCATCGACCTGCTGCCCAAGCTCTTCCCCCAGCGGGACAAGAAGACGATGCGGCATCTGGCCGAGCAGATCGGTGAACTCGGCTGGGGCGCAGAGGCAGTCGCACAGGCCGTCAGGCAGGTCCAGGCCGCGGTGATCGCCTCCATCGTCGTCTCCACGACTGCCGCCACCAGCTGACCCTCGGCGACTCGGACGCCCCAGAGCCGCGGTCGCCGCATAGGGTGACGCGGTGGCCAGCACAGCCGCCGCCAGCACGATCGTCGGGAGGGCTCGCCCCGCGGACACCCGGCCACCGACCAGGCGCGGTCCGGGCCCGAACGCACCGAGGTGTCGCCCTGAATGGCTTTCTGCTTGCACTGCTCGCGCCTCTGGGGCCGTTCGCCCTGCTGCTCATGGCGGGTCGCTTTCGCCGAGTCCGGGCTCCTTGCCGGCTTCCTCCTGCCAGCCGACACACTCTTGGTCAGTGCCTGCGTCCTCGTCGCCGCGGGCGCGCTGCAGCTGCCCGTGTGGCTCTCTCTGGTCGCTGTCACCCTGGCCGCGACCGCCGGTGACCAGGTGGCCTATCTGCTGGGCCGGCGTCTGGGCCCCGGGCTGCAGCAGGTCCGCGGGTCGCGGTTCATCTCGCCCGAGCGCCTCGACGGGGCCCGCCGGCTCTTCGACCGGCACGGGGCGAAAGCCGTTGTCCTGTCACGGTTCATGCCGCCGGCCCGCACCCTCACTCCCGTCCTGGCCGGCGTCGCCGGCATGGATCGACGGCGGTTCCTGGTCCACAACCTCGCCGGCGCCACGTTATGGGCTGTGGTGATGTTCGGCGGAGGCTCCTGGCTCGGCGTCATCCCGGCGGTGTCCGGCAACCTCGGGCTGATCCTGCTTGCCGTCCTGGTCATCTCCGCCATACCCGCCCTCGTCTCCCTGCTCAGCCCCCGGTCCCGTAGATGGCCACAGAGCGAGCCTTGCGTTTCCCGCAGCGGGTCGTGGGGTTGACAAGCGCGCGACCGATGGCCGACCCACTGGTCCCACGGACGCCCGGTGTTGGGAGGGTTCACTTTCCCTGTCTGGTGCGCGAGCGGACCCGGTCCACAACCACCAGTGCGATGCCCACCGCGATGACGAAAATCCAGAGGCCCGGTGCGCCGATTTCTGTCGCGAGCAGGAAGGCCCCACCCAGCATCAAGACCACCGCGATCCACAGCACCGGCTTCATCTCGGTACCTCTCATGAGGCCATCGTGTCTCTCTCCGGTGCCCGAGCTGTAGAGCCGTTGGTCCCAAGGCTGCAGGCAAGAGCGGGAGGCTGCAGGAACCACCACCGGCAGGCGATGCGGACGCGGGTCCGTCCGGCTCGACTCGAGGATGAGTGATCGCCCGCCCCATCTCGCGGCGCTGCGCAGCTGCACCAAGCCACGCATCACGTCGAGCAGCGGCCGGCCGAGTCCGCGAGTCAGGTCTTCCGCCGGGAGCTCCCGGCGATGCGCCTCGATGCCACGTGCTCGCCTGATGGGAGCGGTAGGTCTCTCCGGCGTAGACCTGGGCCGCCTTGTCATCGACCCGTCCGGCCCTAACGGCTCGCGGTTGCACGTCGTCATCCCCGACAACACCCGCACGCATCGGCACCTTCAGATTCTTGGGGTACGTCGCATCGTCGCAGGTCAGGGTGTTGTACCCCCTTCGCCGGGGACCCGTACCCCCGCTGCGACGGCCCTGGTGGGTGACGTTCCCGGGGACGTCTGAGAGCGACCTTCCTGCCGTGTCTACACGGCGGAAGGAGCTCATGATGAGTGTCGCGACGCAGCTGGGTCTGGGTGACCCGGAGAGTCATGTCCTGGCAATGGCCCGGTCTCGGTGGCCCGGCTGGGTGTCGGCCCACCCGGTGCTCGGGGTGGTGGAGGACCTGCTGGAGCTGCCGGCGTGGTTGCGGCAGGCCGATCGCGATGACGCCGACATGGTGCTGTTGACGTTGGCGGAGCTGTCCTCGCCCGAGGGCGGGGACGATGTCGCCGCGACTGGGGCTCTGGCGTGGGTGCTGCTTCCCGGGGTGAGTCTGTTGGCTTCCCGGATGTTCACGCTGTCCCCGCGGATCGACCAGATGCTGGCGGCCGCGCTGTGGATGGAGGCTCGGACCTTCCGGTGGCAGCGGGGGCACCGGGTCGCGGCCAACGTCTTGATGAATGCTCGCAAGGCGGTCATGCGCGACCTCGGTGTCGGGGCGGCGGCGGACCCGACGTGGGCGCGGACCATCCCGGTCGCGCCCACCGAGAGGATCTGGGAGGCCATGCCGGCCGAGCCCTCCGAGAGCGCCGAGACTCCAGAGACCTCGGCGCAGCAGGAGCTGGCCGAGCTGCTGGACTGGGCGAGCGCCGGCGGCGTCATCACCGACGAGGACCGGTCCCTGCTGGTCGACGTCGCGCAGACCGCTGACCGGCAGCGGACCGTGAGGTCGGGGCGCGGCCACGCGGGGCTGCTCGGCAACGACGTCTCCGCCGAGGTCGCCGGGCGGCGGGGAGTCGCCGCGATCACGGTGCGCCGGCACACCAGCCGCGCCATCCAAGCCCTGCGGGACGCGGTGGGTGCCACGACCGCGCAGGTCCCGGCGTGACCAGTGACCGCCAGCCGGGGCGGGCGGGCTTTAGGCGGCGAGGTGATGACAGTGACCGTGCGAGAAACCGTGACAGAGACAGACCCGACAGACGCCGAGCGCCTGATGGACCTCGCCAGCACGGAGGTGGCGACGATCGACGAGTTCGCTGCGTGTGTCGAGCGTCTGCACGAGGTGCAGCGCGCCAAGGTGGCGCTCTCACGGCTCGACTCCGAGGCACTTCGGCAGGCCCTCGACGCGCGCCGCAGAGCGTTCGATGGAGGAGCGTCGTGACCACCACTCCCGGCCCGCGCCGGGCGGTGAGCACTGACGAGCTGAAGCGGGCGTGGCTGGCCGTCCAGTCCGGCCAGTTCCGCAGCGGCAGCCACCTCCGGCGTGCGACCTCGCGCCGGCCTGGCACGTCGACGCCCGATGTGGTGTGGGAGCCGACCGAACCGGTCCTGCCGGTCATCGGTTGCCACGGCGGCGCCGGCGCCACCACCGTCGCCGTCGCAGTCGCGACGGCCGCCGGAGCCGCGCGGGTCATCGAGTGCGCCACCGCCACCGCCTCAGGCCTGGCCGCGGCACCCACCGCGGAGCTGGGCCACACCGGAACCGGCTGGTCGCAGGGCCGCCGCGACCGGGTCCTGCTCGAGCGCATCACCGCGAACGTCACCGGCCCGCAGGACGTGCCACGGCCGACCGAGCCGACACGACCTGTGGGTCTGAACGTCCTTGACGTCTCGTGGGAGCTCGGTCAGCTGCTGGTCGGGTCGTGCTGGCTGGCCGACCAGGTTCGCCGCGTGCCCGTGGTCATCGCGGTCACCTCGGCGACCGTGCCGGGCCTGCGCCGCCTCGAGGGCGTACTCGCCCTGCTCGATGACCACGACGTGGCGGACGTGGTCGCGGGTGTGGTCGGTCCCAGGCGCGGCCGCTGGCCGCGCGGGGTCGCAGCGTCCGTGGGCCGCAGGACGCGGGAGCTGGACCGGTGCGGCCGGCTCGTCGACGTCCCGACCGACACCGGGCTGGCCGCTCGAGGCCTCGACTCCCAGCCGCTCCCGCCGGCGCTGCTCAGCGCGGCGGCCACCCTGCTCCGGCTCGCCCAGGCCGACACCCACGAGAAGGACCTCCCATCATGAACGCCACCACCGCCCAGAACGCGGCGGCCGCGTATGCCGCCCTGCCGCACAAGGTGTGCCCGGTGGCCCCACCGGGCGCCCAGGTCTACGCCGACCAGCTCATGGGCTACGTGCTGTGGGGCGTCGGGATCCTCTTCACCCTCGGGATCGTGGTCGGCATCGGCGCCGTCGTCGGCGGCCGCATCTTCGGCATGCCGCACGCGAGCAAGGCCGGCGTCGTCGGCCTCGCGATGGTGTTCGTGGCCGTCATCGGCTACCTCATCCTCCCGGGGATCGTCAGCGCCATGACCGGCAACGGGTGCGTCTGATGCGACCCACCATCCGACCTCCCGCTCGATCCGCTGATCTGCACGACGGCGCAGCGGGCGGCTGGGACCGGCGACGCTTGCTGACCGTTCTCGCGGGCGGTGTGCTGGCTGCGCTCGTCTTCCTCGTCGGCCTGGGATTGGCGGTCTACTACGCGCTCGGTTCCCTCGGCGCATCCCCCTCACCCGGATCCCCGGCCATCGGGGAAACCACTCGAGCCGAGATCCCCGGCGATGCCGGTCGCGACGTGCCAGCCGGCCCGGCGAGGGGGCAGGCGTACCGCGACCGTGTCGCCGCCGCACCGATGCTCGATGTCGACCCGGACAGTGCCCGACGAGGCGTCCCCTCGGCCCACCCGGCCCCGACGCTGCTCGTCCCGGCGGTGACGCGGACCGGGCCCGCGGACGTCCCGACCGGCTTCCCGCACACCACGGCAGGTGCGGTGGCCCAGCTCGCCGCGATCGAATCCACCGTCCTGCAAGGCATGTCCATCCCGCAGGTCAACGACGTCCACCACCGATGGACCCGAACCGGGGCCGTCGCGGTGGCCGACTGGCCGCTCACCCGCAACGTCCAGGCCTTCCTCGCCGCCGCCCGACAAGGGCAGAGCAAGGACACTTTGGTGACGGTCACGGTCACCCCGGTCGCCGGGATGGTCAAGGGCGTCGAGGGCGACGACTGGGTGCTCGCCTGCGTCCTGCTCGACGTGCAGGCCGTGATCACAACCGACGCGCGGGTCGCCTACGGCCACTGTGAACGCATGCAATGGACCGACGGGACCGATGGAGCGGGGGATCCGGGGGGACCTGGGACAAGTGGGGGCCGGTGGATGATCGCTCCCGGACCAAGCCCAGCACCGGCGCCGTCGACGTGGCCGGGCACCGACCTGGCCATCAAGGCGGGGTGGCGGACCTGGGTCGACACCGCCCCCGCACCCGACGCCCGTCCCGACACTGGTGCTGCGCCCGTCGCGGCGCCTGGGTCTGCACCCGCTGCCGGGGCGGCTGCCGGAAGCGCGAGGTCCTGAGCATGCTCGACCCGTTCTCCTACCTCGCGTCGGCTGCCGGCAAGGTCATCGCCGACGGCTGGACGGCCGCGATGCTCGGCCTGTGGAACGCCGGCCTGTGGCTGCTCAAGCTCGTCCTGGGCATCGTCGACGACTTCACCACCCCGGACCTGAGCGAGGGCGGCCCCGCCGGGTCGCTCTACCGGGTGACGTCCTGGATCGGGCTGAGCCTCATGCTCATCCTCACGGTGGCACAGCTCGGGATCGCCGCCTTCCGCCGAGACGGCCGCAGCGTCGGGCAGGTGCTCGTCGGCACCGGCCAGTTCCTGCTCGTGTGGGTCGCCTGGATCGGCTACGGCATCGCGGTCCTCGCCGCCTGCGGCGGCCTGACCAAGGCCCTCATGACCACGCTGCTCCACGTCGACAGCTGGGCGCAGTTCAGCCCCCTCGGCAGCCCGATCGACGTCGCCGACATCTCCGACGGCACCGTCGCCACCGTTCTCGGGCTGATGGGCATCGTGCTGGTCTTCGCCGCCATCGGGCACCTACTCGTCCTGCTGACCCGCGCCGGGGCGCTCATGGTCCTGGCCGCGACGACACCGATCTCCGCCGCCGGGCTGTCCTCCGACTTCGGGCGCAGCTGGTTCTGGAAGAGCTTCCGCTGGTTCCACGCCGCCGCGTTCACCCCGGTCCTGATGGTCCTCGTCCTCGGGGTAGGGGTGCAGATGACCTCCGGGGTCGCCACCGGGATGACCGACGACCTGCAGAAGGCCATCGGCACCGCCGTTCCGGGCGTCATCCTCATCTGCATCGGCTGCGCAAGCCCGCTCGCCTTGTTCAAGCTGCTCGCGTTCACCGACCCGGGCACCTCCTCCGGCGCCGCGCTCCGCGCCGGGATGGCCGCCCAAGGCGGCCTGAGCGGAGTCCTCGCCCGCAAGAGCAGCGCAGGCGACTCCACGTCGACGGCGGCCTCGAGCACGGACGAGCACGGACGCTCCCAGGCCGAGGGCGCCGGTGAGAGCTCCACCAGCAGCCGCTTCGGCGGCCTCGCCGCAGCCGGTCTGGGTCTGGTCGCGACCGTCGGCGCCAGGGGAGCGGCGATGGGCGCCGACCTGACCAACCAGATGGGCGTCGGGGACTCCAGCTACGTCCCGGACTTCAGCTCCGACCGCCGCAACAACCAGCAGCGCAACCAGCAGCCCAACCAGCGGCGCGACGACGACAACCCAGCGGTCAACGGCGCCGACGGCAACGGGACCGACGGCAGCAACGGCAGTGGCCGCACCGGCGGTACGGATGGCAGAGGTCAGCCCTCGTCCCCGAGCACACCGTCCATGCCCGCAACGCCGTCGGGGACCGGCCCCGGCGCGAAGGGGATGTCCGAAGGCAGCGGGAGCAGCGGGATACCGGCTGGTACTGCGGGCGCTGCTGGTGGCGCCGGCGCTGCGGGCGCCGCCGGTGGAACAGGTGGAGCGGCTGCCGCGAGCGCTGTGCCCGCCGTCCCGGCATAAGAGAGAGGGAGCGTGTCATGGGTGTCATCTACTCCGACTACTCGAGGGCCCGGATCGGGTGGTTCTTCGGCCTGTCCGGGTGGCAGCTGACCACGGTCGCGCTGACCTTCCTGCCGATCGCGTGGGCGATGCAGCAGACGGCGTGGACCTCGGTTGCCCTCTTCACGCTGCTGTGGGCGGTCATCGTGCTGGTGACGGTCACGCCGGTCCGTGGACGGTCGGCGATGGGCTGGGTCTTCGCGTCGCTGTCGTTCGCCGTCGGGGGCCTCGCCGGGTGGACCCGGTTCCGGTCGAAAGCCTCAACGGGAGAGGCGGATTCGCTCGAGGAGCCGGACCTGCCGGGGGTGCTCCAGGGTGTCCGGATCCACGACGGCCCCCCGCGCGGCGCCACCTCCAGCAGGACCGCGATCATCCAGGACCACCGCTGCCGGACGTGGGCGCTGACCGCGTCTGTGATCCACCCCGGCATCGGCCTGGCCGAACTGGACCAGCGCGAACGACTCGGCGCCGGGCTGGGGGAGCTGCTCGACCTCGCCGCCCGGACCGAGCTGATCGACGCGGTCGTGTTCCTGGTGCGGACCGTCCCGGAGGACGGCGCCGAACGCGACCAGTGGATCGCCAGGCACCGCCGCGCCACCGGACCCCAGGCATCCCGTCAGGTCAACGATGAGCTGCAGGCGAACCTCACCCGGGCCAGCGTCCGGACCGAGGCGTTCGTCACCGTCGTCGTTCCCGAGGGCCGGCTCGCCCGGGAGGCCAAGGAGTCCGGCGGCGGCCTCGACGGCCGCGCCCGCGTGCTCTACAGCCTCGCCGACGAGATCGAGGCGCAGCTGCGCGGCGGCATGGGGATGACCAGCGTCGCCTGGCTCACCAGCCCAGAGCTGGCGCTGGCCTGCCGCACCGGCTTCGCGCCCGGTGACCGGGCCGGAATCATCGACGCCCTCGCCGGCCGCGACACCAACCCCACCGCTGACACCACCACCACGTCTCAGGGCAACCCAGCGACCAACCGGGCGACCAACCCTGGGACCAACCCTGGGACCAACCCGGGGATCAATGCGGATGTGCCGTGGGCGATGGCCGGGCCTTCCGGGGCGGACCCGGCCGTGCGGCACTACAGCCACGACGCGTGGAACTCGATCTCCTCGACGGTGAAGCTGCCCGTCCGGGGCGCCGCGATGGGAGCCCTCGCGCCCGACCGCGCCGGGGGAGCGGCGCTCCTTCATGGTCTGCTACCCGATCCTGACGCAGTCGGTCGCGAACCGGCAGAGCGCCACGAGCGAGTGGGCCGCCGACATCGGCGACGAGCTGCGGCACCGGGCCAAGGTCAAGAAGCGGGCCAAGGCGAGCGAAGAGAGCGAGAAGGTCCGTCGCCTCGACGCGAAGCTCGCCCGCGGCAACAGCCTCACCCGCCCGTATGCCGTCGTCACTGTCACCGTCGCCAAGACCGCCCGGGTTTCCGCGTTCGGGCGCGACCTGGACGCGTCCGTGCGGCGGGCCGGATTCGCCCCGTTGCGGCTCGACCTCGCCCAGGACGTCGCGTTCGCCGCGTCGACCGCCCCGCTCGGGGTCAGCCTCACCCGACGAGCCGATTGAAGGGGGGCGGACTGACATGAAACCGCGCGACATGAATCCCTTTGACGTGAGGTCGATCGACGTGAGCAAACGGCGCGGTCGGGGCGGCGAGGGTAGGGATATGTCGCGACTTCTGTCGGACTTCGGACACGAGCTGCCCTCCGCCGCACCCGCCCTGCACCCGCCCAAGGACGCCCGGCTGTTCCGGCACGTCCCGCCGCGGGGGGCCCGCCGCCCCGGCCGGGGGTGGGCATCAGGGGCGGCGCCGGTCTCGACCTGGAGGATGACCTCCGAGCAGGCGCCGGTGCTGTGGCCGTTCATCTCCACCCCCGGGCTGCCGCCGACCGGAGCGCAGATGGGGATCGACCTGCTCTCCGGCGGATCGTTCTACGCCGACCCGCTCGGCTGGGTCCTCGACGACACCGTCCCGGTGACCAACCCCAACATCTTCAGCCTCGGCAAACCTGGCCGCGGCAAGTCCGCCACGACCAAGGCGTTCTGTCTGCGGATGATGGACTTCGGCTACCGGGTCCTCGTGCTCGGCGACCCGAAGGACGAGTACGAGCCGCTGTGCCGCTTCCTCGACGTGGAACCGTTCGCGATCGGGCACGGCCTGCCGGCGCGGATCAACCCGCTCGCGTTCGGGCCACTGATCACCGGCTGGGACCAGCTCAGCGCCGAGGCCGCTCAAGGTCGCGCGGCGATCGTGTTCGCCCGCTGGCTGACCCTCGTCCGGGGGCTCGTCGGCTCCCAACGCATCGGGGAGCACCGGGTGCCGTTCGGGCCCACCGACGAGGTCGTCGTCAAGGCCGCCTTGGCGCACCTGACCGGTTACGCCCACGGCAACACCCGGATGCGGGAGACGACCATCCCGCACCTGTGGCGGCTGCTCGACGCCCCGACGAGCGAGCTGGTCGCGCAGTGCCGGTACGCCGACGAACGACATTTCCTGGACGACACCCGGATGCTGCGGGACGCGCTCGGGCAGCTCGTCTCCGGGGCGCTGGCCGGCCTGTTCGATGACCACACGAGCATCGACTGGACTGGGCCGCCCCGATCCAGTCGCTGAGCCTGTCCCGGCTCGAACCCCTTGGTGACGAGGCTGTCGGCATCGCGCTGACCTGCCTCAACTCGTGGGGCCGCGGGATGCGGGAGCTCGCAGCGCCCGGGGATGTGCGGGTCGTGGTCCGAGACGAGTCGTGGAAGCAGCTGCGGCTCGGGCCGGAGGCCGTCAAGAGCTTCGACGCGGACCTGCGCCTGTCCCGACGCGACGGGGACGTCCAGTTCGCGATCGCCCACAAACCCTCGGACCTGCTCTCCGCCGGTGACAGCGGATCGCAGGCCGTCGCGATCGCCAAGGACCTGCTGCACCTGGCCGACATCAAGATCCTGCACGGGCAGGACCGGGCCGTCGCGGCCGAGCTCGAGACGATGCTCGGCCTCGGCCCGATCGCCCGCGACCTCGTCACGGGCTGGGCGATGCAGGGCAAGGGCCGCGCCCTGTGGTGCGTCGGCGACCAGCACTACAAGGTCGCCACCGTCCTGCACCCGATCGAACGGAAGCTTACGTTCACGAACCAGGCCCTCGAAGCCGCGGGCTGAAAGGCACTGGTAGTGAAGAAGATTGCCGTGATCCTGCTGCCCCTGGTTCCGCTGGCCTGCATCCCTATCGCGGCCGCGGTGCTGGTGATGGCGGTCGCCGGCCCGGCGGCAGGGGAGCAGCTGAGGACCGTCGCTTGCGGCACCGGGATCCCAGGGACGGGGGAGTGGCGGCCACCGTTCACCCAGGCGTATACCGTCAGCCGGCGCGGTTTCGGGCGCGAGTTCCACCCCATCCACCTGCGGTGGGAGCACCACTCCGGGCAGGACCTCGTCTCCCAGCCCGGGCCCGGCCCGGTCGTCGCGATCGGCCCCGGCCGTGTCGCCTTCGCGGGGGTCTCCCGGGGCGGCTACGGCAACTATGTCGACGTCGCGCACGCCGGCGGGGTCACCAGCAGGTACGCCCATCTGGCCCGGATCGACGTCCGGCAGGGGCAGCCCGTCAGGGCGGGCGAGCGGCTCGGGTTCGAGGGCAGCACCGGCACCAGCACCGGCAACCACCTGCACCTCGAGATCCTCGTGCGCGGGGTCGCGACCGACCCCGTCCCGTGGATGCTCTCGCACGGCGCACCCCTCAACGGCAAAGCCGTCACAGCCGGCACGACCGTCACATCAGCAGCCGCCGCCGGAGGAAGAGGGGCAGGCAACGGCGCGGCGACTGGGAGAGCGGGAGACTCAGTTGACACGGTGATGGAGGGCGGGATCGGGTTCGGGCTTCCCGCGCCCGGCAGCCCGCGGCAGGCGTCGCTGCGCAACCAGCCCCTGCCGATACCCGCCAAGGTGAAGGCGCTCTACCAGGCTGCGGCCGCGAGGTACGCGATCCCGTGGACGCTGCTCGCCGGCATCGGCATGGAGGAGACCGGGCACGGGCGCACCACCGCCACCTCGAGCGCCGGCGCGCAAGGGCTCATGCAGTTCATGCCGGCCACGTTCGCGGCGGTCGGTGTCGACGGCGACGGCGACGGTCTCGTCGACATCCGCAACGACGCCGACAGCATCACCTCCGCCGCGAACTACCTTGTGCGTTCCGGCGTCACCGACGGACCCGACGGCGTCACCAAGGCCCTGTATGCGTACAACCACGCCAGCTGGTACGTCAACGACGTCCTGCACTACGCCCACGCGTACGGCGGCGGCATCGTCCTCGGAGACCCAACCGGATGCGACGGCCCGGTCGACGGGAACGGCGGCGGCGGCGGCGACGCCTCGCTGCCGCCGCTGACCAGCGACCGGGTGCGGCAGCTGCTGCAGTGGGCCGGCAGCCAGGCCGGCGACGCGTACGTCATGGGCGCCAACGGCCCTGACGCGTGGGACTGCTCCTCCCTCGTCCAGACAGCGTTCGCGCGGATCGGGATCAGCATGCCCCGCACCGCCGGCGCGCAGCGGGCCTGGCTGGCCAAGGGCAACGGCTTCCGCATCAGGCCCGGGACGGAGCGGCCCGGCGACGTCATCTTCTGGGACTCCTACCTCGGCCCGTCCCGGATCGGGCACGTGATGCTCGTGTGGGACCCCGCGACCCGGACGACCATCGAGGCCAGGTCGAGATCCCTCGGAGTCAGGCACTTCTCCTATGCCGGCGGGCCGAGCCACCACATCTTCGAGATCTGGCGGGTCGGCAACATGGCCGACCACCCGACCGTGACCAAGGGGCTGAGGTGACTCAGGTGACCCGGATGAGCAACATCCCCGACGAGTCGGCCGACGACCCCAGGCAGCCCGCACCGTGGGAGCTGTCCTGCGACACCGCGCTGGATGCCCCGGTGGACCCAGATGGGAGTGGCAACGAGACCGAATCGACGCCACGCGAACCCGGCCCGTCCGACCCGGCGTTCCACTGGCACAGCGCCGTCCGGGCTCGCGGCTGGGCGCAGCCCACCCTCGACGGCAGCAACGGCGGGCAGGACCCGGCGGCCTGGCTGTGGCGCCACCAACGCCTCCACGAAACGCCCGGACGGTCCGCAGCCACGCAAGAAGGGCGAGACCGGCCGCGGCGGTGAACGCCCACCCGGGCGCAGACGGCTTTGGTCGGTGAAGGAGACCCTCATGCAGCAGTCACGCCGCTCGAACCCGTACCCGTTCACGTGGGAGATCCCGCTGATGCTCGCCGTCACGGTGCTGCTTTTGCTGGTGCTCGGGGTGCAGGCAGGCCGGGCCGGCGCGAACCTCGCCGCCGGCGGCGGTGGCTTCTCCTTCCCGCCGAGAGACGAGTTTCTCACCAGCGTGCCCGTGATCCTCGCCGGAGACGCCAGCGCCGGGCTGCCGTCGGGCACAACGGGCCGGGCGTCACCAGCCGCGGTCCGGGCGTGGGTCACCGGGGCCGAGCTGATGATCCTGGTGGTGCTGTGCTGGGCGGGGAGGGCGTTGTGGCTGCGGTGGGGACCGCACCGTGTCTACGGGATGGCCAGCAAGGCCGAGGCGCAGACGCTGCTCGGGCACCGGCGGCTGCACCGCGTCCGCGGCATTATCCGCCCAGACCTCTACGGGAAGGAGCGGTCATGATGCCGACCGAGACGACAAGAGTGCGGTCGCGGTTCTTGTCTTGGCCCCGGTCTCCGTCCAGGGCGCGGTTCGAGCCGACCGATGTGGGATGGCGGCTCGGCACCTCGTCCCAGCCCCGCGGCGGGCAGCTGTGGGTGCCGTGGGACCGCACCGCCGGGGTCATCGGCCCCCAGGGCAGCGGCAAGACCCTCGACGCGCTGATCCCCGCGCTGCTGCAGGCGCCCGGCGCGGCCCTGGTGACGCTGACGAAGCTGGACGACCTGCTGCTGAGTCTCACGGCCCGCTCGACCGACGACCGGCCGTGTGTCGTGCTCGACCCGTTCGGTGCCGCGTCCGGGTTGCCCGAGCTGGTCTGGGACCCGATCGACGGGTGCGTTGACCCGATGCTGGCCGAGCGGCGCGCGAAGGCGTTCACGGCCGGCACCGTCAAGGGCGCCGTCGCCGGCGGACACGGTGACGACGCCGCCCGGTTCTACGCGGCCGAGGCCGCGAAGGTCCTGCAGGCCTACTTCCACGCGGCGGCTCTGACGGGTCGCACCCTGCAGGACGTGCTGCGCTGGGTCGCGAACCCGCTCAGTGCCACCGACCCGACGGAGATCCTGCGGGAGCACCCGCACGCCGCGCCGTTCTGGCACGGGCTGCTGTTCGGGGCGCTCCGCGGCGATGAACGGACCGCCGGGAACACGATCACCACCGTGCAGCAGACGATGAGCCTGTTCTTCCAGGAGCCGATCAGGCGCCGCTGCGTCCCTGGGCCCGGACGGCCCGCGACCGATGTCGCCGACGTCATCGCGCGGCGCGGCACCATCTACCTGCTCGGACGCGAGGACCCGTACGCCAGCGCGTCCCCGTTGATGACAGCCGTCGCCGAGCACGTCCTCGACACGGCACTCGCAGCCGCGAACCAGTCCCGCTGGGGCAGGCTCTGCCCGCCGATGCTCGCCTGCCTCGACGAGCTGCCCTCCACCGCGCCGCTGCCCACGCTACGTACCCGGATGGCCAACGAGCGCGCCCTCGGGATCTCCTTCATCTGGGCCGCGCAGACCCGGCCCCAGCTCACCGCGATCTTCGGCGACCAGGAGGCCCGGACGCTGCTCGGGCTGACGAACACCCTCGTCCTCTTCGGCGGCTCCAAGGACGTCGCGTTCAACCAGGAGATCAGCGACCTTCTCGGACCCGTCCGGGTCGCCCGCACCAGCTGGCAGAGCGGGCACCGCGGTGGCCGGAACGTCGCCGGGGAAGACATCCCCATCCTCACCGGCGCCGAGGTCCGCCAGCTCAAGGAACGGCACGCTCTCGTCGTCGCCGAGAACGGCAAACCGATCATCGCGGCGCTGCACCGGTGCGTCGACGGGCGCACCGGGCGGCGGCTCCTCGCCGAGCAGGCCGCAGCCCGTGCCCGGCTGGGGGAGGGACGCCGGCTGGTGGTCACCCCGGAGGCCCGCTCCACCGCAGCGCTCGTCGAAGCGCGACGTCACGGCCTGTCTAGTGACACGACCGAGGGTTCGAACATGACGCCGCAGTTCACGGTGCGGCGATGAGCGTCACCTCCGAGCCACAGCTCCCGCCGACCCCCATGGTCCGACCCTTCCCGGAACCGGGCCGGGGACTGACGCACTGCTACCGCGAGCTGCACCTCGCCGCCAACGGCACCGCAGAGCAGAAGAAAGCCCTCGGCGACCTGCGTATGCTGCCCAGACCCTGGGACCCGACCAGCATCAGGGACCCTCAGCTCCGGCGCGAACTCTGGCTCTGGCTCGACCAGGTCGTCGCCTGGCTCAACCTCGAGTACGTCTGGGATATCGTCGGCATCATCCCGCCCTGCTGGCCCCAGCACCCGCACCTCGTGCACGAGATCGCTGTCTTGGCCGACCAACGCCGCCGCGCCGGCCTCGGGTTCACCAGCGACGCACTCGAGGAGTGGCACCGCTACGCGCTGCCCGCCTTCACCGAACGACTTCGGACCCGCCTGAAGGACCACTGCGAGGAAGGCCACAGTGACTGGCCCGCCCGTGGCCGCTACAACCGCCACGGCGCCGAACGGGCCGTCCAGCAACGAGACACCGTCTACGCCCACGACGAAGCCCTCCTCAAGCCCACACGCCGAGACCCCAGCGAGACCATGCGACTGCACCTCGTCGACACCGGACACCTCACCCCCGAAGTCGTCGACCTCGAGACCGGCGAGATCCTTGACGACGCCGACGAATGAGCCAGAACTCCGACCGCACAGGACACTTCGCACGCCCCGAACGGACACCGGCACCGCCTGCGCGGCCGGCGCCCCACCTACCCCTAGGGTGTCTTGGCATCCGGACCAATCAGGAGCGTCCATGAAGCACAGTGCGCAGACAGCGGCGAACCCCCCGACGAAGCGCGGGACATATGCGTCTAGCCGCGCCTTAGCCCTTGAAGACGGCAAGTACCGGAGCGCAGGTGCCATCCTGGTGGCGGACCGCAGGCTGACACCGACTCCGGTGTTCGACACGTACTGGCGGTTCGCTGCCGAACGGCACGCGGTCTACCAGGCCCGCATCCGCGGTGAGGACGGACCATGGACCCAGGACAAGGTCATTGCCGGGCACCGGTTCACGAACTGCTACCGGGCCGCTGATCGGGTCAGCCAGTACCTCATATCCAACGTCGCGTACTTACCTGACACAGACGACCCGATCGAAGTCATGTTCCGCATCCTGTTGTTCAAGATGTTCAACAAGGTCGAGACTTGGCAGGCGCTCTGCGAGGCGCTGGACGAGACGCCCACACACAAGGGGTTCGACGTCGAGGTGTACAACCGCATTCTCGGCTCACGAATCGAGGCGGGCACCCGCCTGTACTCCGCCGCGTACATAGTCCCGCCCCCACCATTCGGAGCTGTGCGCAAGCACACGAACCACCTCCGTCTGCTCGCGTACCTTCTTCACCAGCGCGTCCTCGAACACGTGCGGCACGCACCAACGATGCGGGACGCGTACCGACTCCTGGCGGAACTGCCCGGTATCGGACCGTTCCTTGCATACCAATTCCTCATCGACCTCAACTACTCGGCCGCCCTGTCGTTCGATGAGATGGACTTCGTCGTCCCCGGCCCCGGGGCGCGCGACGGAATCCGCAAGTGCTTCGGTGACAGCGCTCGCGGCATCGAAGCAGACATCATCGCCTACATGGCCGAGCACCAGGACGAGCACTTCACCCGGCTAGGCCTGACCTTCGGCGGTCTCTACGGGCGTCCACTGCAGCTCATCGACTGCCAGAACCTTTTCTGCGAGGTCGACAAGTATGCGCGGGTCGTCCATCCCGACCACGTCGGGCACTCCGGTAGGACCCGCATCAAGCAGAAGTTCACCGCCAACCCCTCAATGATGCGGCCGTGGTTCCCACCCAAGTGGGGTCTGAACGACAAGGTGGGTGAGCCCGCACTGGCCAGTTGACAGGCCTCCGCCCGCCGCCGGGCTCAGACGTCCAGGACGAACCCGTCAATCAGCGGGCCGATGTGCTTGGCGGTCAGGTCCACGTGGGCTCGGCCGGTCACGACGGTGAGCTGGCCCGGCAGCACACCCACTTCGTCGGCGACGAAAGTCATCATTTGGGACAGACCGAGATAGTTGCCGTACCCTTTGGCGAACAGGTACTCGTACCGGTATTGGGCCAGAAGGTGCACCTGGTCGTCGATGAGCTGAAAGCTCAGCCCCGTCAGGCACGGGAAGCCGCGGTACCGGTGGTCGGTCCCGGGGACCTGTGTGGCCAGATACGCAACCGCGTCGCCGGGCTCGTGCAACGTCGTCTCGTACGCCGCACCCATCACGCCCTTTCTGACCCCGGCGGCACCTGCGGCACGTTGCACCTTCATCCGTGCCACCACCTCTGCGAACTGGTCCACCGAACCGCGGGATGCTGGGTACTGGACCAGGCGACCGAAGTAAGTGCCGGATACGTTGTCCCGGTCGAGCTGGCGCAGCCGCGGGTATATGGCCCGGTACCGCCGCCCGAGATGGTAGGCGTCGGTCGACGTTTCTGCGAGCGCCTGCGGGAACACCGTGTTGGCCACCTCGACCACCGGCTGCATGTGGTGACGGGCCAGGA
Source organism: Humibacillus xanthopallidus (assembly GCF_006716675.1). Lineage (GTDB taxonomy): Bacteria > Actinomycetota > Actinomycetes > Actinomycetales > Dermatophilaceae > Humibacillus > Humibacillus xanthopallidus_B. The sequence goes on from NZ_VFPM01000003.1 coordinate 135,034, forward strand.
GCCGATCGAGTCCGGCACGCAGGTCCGGGTCCTCGCTGGTCGGGTCAGTCATCACCGTCACCGTGTGGAACGCCTTGCGCTTCGGGCAGCCGAGCAGGCTGCGCACTGTCTTGGCCCATCCCTCGCTCAGGCTCGAACTGGTCGTGGTTACCTGCGTGCTCATCCGAGACTCCTACCCTGCTCCAGTCCGCGAGGTCGCGACGCCACCCGCACCTGCACCGTTCCACCGCTGGCCATAGTGAGCGTCACCAGCTTCAACTCCGGGTCAGCCTCGACCTCGATCTCGCACTCCCGCGCGCTACCGGAATCCGGTGAGCTGGCCAAGACGTCGAACGCCACCGACGTCCCCTCACCGGAGCCTACGACGGGCACCAGCCACTGCGGCCACCCCTGCGACGCACCCACGCCAGACGCGGGAGCAGGTGCCGGGCGAGCGTCGAACAACACCCGGTCCCCTTGTTTGACCACCAACGTCACTTGGTCGTACGTCGGCGCGACGACAAACACGTCGGCGCGGCCGCTCGCCTGCGCCGGAAAGCCGGCGACGGCACGGGCCTTCAGCCGCCCGGGCTGGACAGCCGCCCACGCTCGGGCGGTCTGCGACGAAACCTGTCGCACCGTCTGCAGCTGTCGCACAAGTGTCCGGTACGGCACACCCATCAGCAGCGACAGCTGGTACGCCTGCTCCGGGGTGCTCAACGGCGGCCCACCGGTCACCAGCCGGACCGCGGCCTGCACGGCCGGGGCCGGCATGAGGAACCATGCGGCGAATGACTCGGCGAGTTTCTCCCGGTCGCTCCACCGGCGGGCCCGACCTCCACCAGACCCACCGGCGGTGTGCTCGTCATCCAGGCTCGTGGAGTGGCCGAACCAGTGGTGGCCGAGCTCGTGCGCCAGCGTCATCCGGCGGGCTGGGAACGGGATGCCGTTGTTGACGAGGACCCCGACTGGAACGCCCGGCTGCTTCAAGTACGCACCGAATAACGTCCCCATCGGCCGCCACATAAGGTGCGCAACCCCGGACGCCGCGAGCGCCCCGACCACGTCGACGAACGGCTCTCGCCGGTTCACGCGGAGGTCGGCGTGCGCCTGAGCCGCCGCAAGCATTGCGGCCGACTGCGCCTGCTGCCACGTCATCGACGTCGGGCGTGCCGCCCCTCGTGGCAGCACAACCCGCGGGCGAGGGTGTGCTGCCCCGCGACCGTCCTCCTCCTGACGACCCCGGTCGTTCACGGCTACTCGACCCCCGGCCGGCCGTTGAACTTCAGGAACTGCGCGTACCGGAGCAACTCGGTCATGTCCTGGTCGGTCAGGTCACCTACCGCCCGGGCCAGGGCGCTTATCGCGTCAAGGGACTCCTCGTCACCGCCGGGCTGCTCGCCCAGCAGCGCCGAGACCGGGTACTTATATAGCTTGGAGAACTTGCGCAGCTCGAGGCTGTCCACCTTTCGGCGACCGTGCTCGATCTCGGATATGGCCGAGCGGGAGATACCGGTGACCTGCGCGACATGCTGCTGGGACAGACCCAGGTACTCCCGGACGCCCTTGAGCCGGGCGCCCAGCCGTTTCCACTCCTGCGCCTCGGTGCTCACGCCGGCGCTCCGCCGGCAGCAGGTGACTGAGGTGCCGCGGGCGCTGCCGCGTCCGCAATCGCCTGTGCGAACGCTCGCACTGACCGCATCGCCTCCCCGTTGGCCGGGCTGGCCTCCAAGCGCACCCCCATGATCTCCTCGACCCGGACGAGCACTTCCACCGCGAGCAGCGAGTCGACCGGCATGTCAGCCCCACCCGCCAACAGCTCTTGCCGCAGATCTGCCGGGGGGCAGCCACGCTCCTGCGCGAGTAGCTCGATGATGATGTTCTCGATGTCCTCAACGTCCACGCGAGCCCTCCTAGGATGACCAGTTCTGTGTTGGAATTGCCGACTGCCTTGTCGGATGGTACAACAGTGTTGGGTTATCCGACAACGTGTCGGAATGCCAAGGGAGGGACGATGGACCTGCGGGATTTCCAGCAGAAGGCACTTGGGACCGACCAGCGTGACCGTGCTGACGGCGAAGATGCACTAGTCGTGCATCTGCTCGGCTTGGCCGGGGAGGCCGGGTCGGTGGCCAGCGAGTACAAGAAGCACCTCCGCGACGGCGAGGCCCACGCGTTCTGGAAGGCACGGATGCGCTTGGAGCTCGGCGACGTCCTCTGGTACGTCGCCGCGGTGGCCAACGACCTCGGCCTGGACCTGAACGAGATCGCCACCGCGAACTTGGAGAAGACCAAAGCCCGCTGGCAGCTCACAACGTGTGACCAACTCGACGCGAACTACCCGCCCGGTGAGCGGCTGCCGCGCCGCGGCGTCGTCGACCTCGTCGTCGGCCAGCGCGACGACGGCAGCGACGTTGTGCGGATGATGGTGGACGGCGTCCAGATCGGCAGTGATCTGACCGATGCCTCCGCCGTGGACGATGGCTATCGGTACCACGATGTCTTCCATCTCGCGTTCGCCACCCTGCTCGGATGGTCGCCCGTCACCCGAGCCCTGATGGGTCGTAAGCGGCGCAGCAACCCAGTCGTAGACGAGCAGGAGGACGGAGGCCGCGCCGTGGCGATCGAGGAGGGACTGTCCGCCGCGGTGTTCGCGTACGCGGCGCAGCACGACTACCTCGAGGGAGTCGAGCGGCTGGACCAGTCGCTGCTACTGCAGGTCGAGCAGCTCACCGGGCAGATGGAGGTCGGGGTGCGCACCCCGGCGCAGTGGGAGCACGCCATCCTCACTGCATTTACCGTCTGGCGTCGGGTGCGAGCGGCCGGACGCGGACGCATCGTGTTCGACGCCGACGCGGGCACGTTCAAATTTGAGCCGACGCCGGCCGACGGCGGACTGTAATGATCACTTCTGGGTGCACGACGTCGCCGAAGGGCGGCCCTCGAGGTCGACCGCATCTCGTAGCCGGGTGCACCACGACACGCCTGACTAGGTTCCTCACGGAGACGGTGACGGTGACCAGCTAGACCGCTACTAGCGGCGAGACACACGGCGCACGGGGTCATGAGGAAGAACGAGACCGTATCCCTGATCCTCTGCCAGCCCACCTGGGCTGACAGAACGGGCAGACCCGCCGACACGCGGACCTGCCCCAGCACCGAGGTCATACGACGACGGCAACCATGACTAGTGGTCCGGCGAGCGTAGTGGCGTACACGGCCCAGGAACAGCCTCGGCCCTTCAACCTCGGGATCCATGTTCCAGGAGGGAACAATGGCACGCTCAGTGAATCGCAGTGCCGGCTCGGGCCGGTTCGTCAGCAAGGCCGCCGCAGCCCGGTGGCCATCGAAGACCACGACCGAGCAGGTCGGGTCCGGATCCGCGAACAACCGCTCAGTTTACCGATCCGCCTCGACCGGCCGATTCGTAACTCCGGGGACTGCGAAGCGGAACCCCGGCGGGACCATCGAGCAGCAGGTGTAGACAGGCTGGGGTGGAGGCGCCACCTCCACCCCAGCCTCACAGCACCCTTCTCCGCGAGCTGGCCAAGTTCTAGGCGTCACGCCACGAGATCGCCTTGGTCGATCCCAATGACCACGTCGGCGGTCCCGTGGGGGCTGCCCAACTGACCACCTCACGCACGCTGGAGCCGGACAGCCAAGGCTGCCTCCCCACTGGCCATAGTTTGGTGAAGCTCGCGACTAGCGTCCCCTGCGCACGAGGGCGCACCCTGTCGCGCGACGTCTTGCCCCATCGACGCGCCCAGTGACCCTCGAGTGGGTGCGGCATATTGCCCGCTCTGGGCGCCCCTATCGCCCAGAGTGATGCGGGTCTGCTCAGTCAGCCCAGCTGACTAATAGATGCTGCAGCACTCCGGCGATCTGCCCTGCGGACCGATGATTTCAGCCCGGCGGCGGGCCTCTCCACGTTGTCGTTCCTCTGCGTCTGCACCGAGCCGCAGTTACTCCTGCCCGCTCGATAGCCTTGAAGGGAGAACTCGTTCTCCGCACTCCCGAGCAGAGGCATGTGAATCGTTCAGGTCGAGCGGCAAGCTCAGCACGTGGCGACCTCGTCCCTTAGGGTGATGCTCCCCGCCACCACGACGCCTACTCCATCACCGGCGCCAGACCCGGCGCCGGGATCACCACGGAAGTAGGCCAAGCCAAGAAGTAGGACACCCTCAATGGCGCAGAGGAAGACAAGCGAGCACGGTAACCCGGATGAGCGTCCATCGGCGCTCGAATGGCTGATGTCCCATAAGCAGCCGAAACTGCTTCCCACCCCCTGGCTCACTGACGCAGAGCTCGAGGACTTCACCGAAGCGGTCTTAGTAGCCCAGCGTCTGCTCGGTATAGGCGTCCGCCACGTCGCCCACGTCGAACGGTGGGGGGTGCCCGGCGACAAGCAGGACGGCATTGACTTCTTCGGCAGGTTCAACGACGACGTCCCCGCCGCCTGGCAGGTCAAACAGCTCGAGAAGCTCACGGTTGCCGACGTCCGCGACGCGGTCGACGCGGTCACGTTCAAGAACGCCGACGAGCTGTACCTGGTCTACGGAGGGATCGCGAAGCAGCAAGCCAGAGAGGAGATGCTCAGGCACGACGGATGGACGCTGCTGGACCGCCGGAACCTGACCGAGATGGTCCGGCTGCTCCCTGCGCACGTCCAGCGTGAACTCATCGAGCGGTTCTGGGGTGTCGACGTACGCCGAATGTTCGTCAACTCACCCGGTGACGCGTTCGTGTCCCTCGATGTGTTCAGGTCTAGCCGGCGCAACCCGGACTCGCTGATGAACGACCTCGGACCGTTGGCTGGGCGCGAATCCGAGCTGAAGGGCCTGGCTGATGCGTTGGACCGGAACTCGGAGACGTTCCGGCAGGTCGTCGTGGTCAGCGCTCCCGGCGGCCGCGGCAAGTCCCGTCTGATCGCCGAGGCACTCGCCGGCCAGCGGGAGCACGACCCCACGGTTCCCATCGCCTGCCTGTCTGCCCATCACACTTTCGACGCGGCGGCGATGGCCGAGCTGCGGGCTGCGCCGTCCATCGTGTTCATCGACGACGCACACAATGACCCGGCCGCACTCGCGCCTTTGCTGGCCGCCGCGCGCAGCGAACCCGACATCCAAGTCATCCTCGCTACCCGGCCCAGCGCGCTCCGAGCCGTCGCGGAACGCGTTTCCCTCGCGCCGTTCGGACCGGACGAGCGCACCACCATCGAAGTCGGAGAGCTCAAGCTGGCTGACGCGCGACGACTCGTGAGAGGCCTCGTCGAAGACCTCGACCTGAGTTTCGAACTACGAAACTACCTCGCCGACCAGGCCACGCACAGCCCCCACGTGACCGTCATCCTGACAAATCTCATCCGCACCCACCAGCTGAACGGCGCCATCGCCGTTAACTCGAACCTCCGGGAACTGGTCCTCGCCCGCTACCAAGAACTTCTGGTGCCCGGCGTCGTTGAAGGTTTTGACGCCAGCACCACCCGCCGAGTCATCGCGACCTACGCATGCTTGCAACCAGTCCACGAGAGCGAGGCTCTCCAGGCGCGCATCGCCGCGTTCTGCGCCCTGACGGTCATCGAGCTCGCTCAACTCGTTCGCGTGCTCACGGATCGCGGCATCTTGGTCAACCACAGCGACCATGTGCGCGTTGTCCCCGAAGTACTCGCCGACCGGATCGTCGAGATGGTTGCCGCGTTCGAGAAGTACGACAGCGGCTTTGTCGGCGAACTATGGAACGAGTTCGGTGCCGACCACCATCACCGCCTCGCGCTGTCCCTAGGTGAACTTGACTGGCGTCTGACCCACAATCACGGCCCGAACGTGATGGCGCGCGTTTGGGATGCCATCCGCGATCGCCTGAAGAGCCCTTACTGCTCGCGGCTGTGCAGCGAGCTCGACCAGCTCGAGCAGCTCGCGGCTACCCAGCCGACGGCGCTCATCGAGGTGCTCGACGAGCTGCGGCACCGCCTCGACAAGGAGGATGCCGCGGGCGTACCCGTGCCAGAGGATCCTGAAGACCCGGCCTACCGGTTTTCTTGGTCGCGGTTAAGGCCACGGGACCGCGACGACGTCCGCGCCAGAATGCCCCAGCTCTATGCACGAGCCGCCGCCCACGACCCAGAGGTTCTCGAGCGGGCGCTCGATGCACTGTGGGCCCTCCGCAAGAAGGACGCACGGCCAACCAACTCCAACCCAGACCACGCCGACCGGATGGTCACTGACCGCCTCGCGAAGCTCGCCACATTGCCCGACCCCTCATTCCCTCGACGCATCGTCGCCCGCGTAGCGGTCTGGCTGGAAGAACCTGCCGATGGCGACGAGGTCACGACCCCGCTGTTCGCGCTCAAACCTCTGCTCGCGAAGGAGGATCTCGAGACAGTTCAATCGAGCATTCGTGCCCTCCAGTTCCGGCCCCACCTCATCTCTGCCACCGCGGTGCGGCCAGTCCGCGATCAGATTCGTGAACTGCTCCTCGCGCAAGCAGTGTCGACCAACCTCCACTTGGCCGGGGCGGCACTGGCTCTCCTCGGCGAAGCCCTGCACCAACCTCACGGCTACTTCGGACAATCCGTCGGCACTGACGCAATCCTGAATTGGGAGGACGACGACCTTGCCACTATCGCCGTTCTCGAGCAGATCGCCGACCAGACTCCATCGGCGGTCGTACGACGCCAGGTCCGCGAAGTCGTCTCGTGGAGCGCCGAGCACGCGACATCTCTGCGGCTCCAGCACGCCGCGATGGCGCTCGGAGCACGCCTGGATGCGAACGACGACCTGGAAGACCAGATGGCCGAACTCATCCTCAGCGGAGAGTGGGGTAGGCCGCCCAAGCGCATCCTGCACGTGCCGCCGATCGAAGATCTCGAAGCCGAGCGATACGCAGAACAGGAGCGAACCAGGGACTTCACCGACGAGCAGCGACAAGCGGAACAGCATGCCGCCATCCGCGCCAAGATTGAGGCCCGAGACCAGCACGTCGCTGCCCGCAACGAGAACCTCACGCGGCGCCTCATCCAGTTCGGTGACGCCGACGCCGTTCTCGGACTCCTAGACCGGACCGCTCGCGAAGTCCAACAGATCCGCGCAGACAAGCACATCATCCTCATGGGCCTGTGGAACCAGTTCGCACAGCAAGCACCCGAACTGCTGGGAGCTATCGCCACCGGAATCGCCGGCAACGAGCCCGGGCCACTCGACGAGGCCCTGGACCTTCTCATCGACCGATGGGTGCGGACCAGCCCAGACGAAGCCATCGCCTGGGTACGGGGCGCGGTCCGAACCGGCCGCAAAGAGGTGCGCCTGTCCATCGCTGCCGGATTCGCCCGCGCGGGATGGGACCCCCACGCCGAGGAGTTCACCACCGTCTGGACCCACGGTCTCACCGACGACGATCCCGACGTAGTGCAGGCTTTCCTACGCGCGGCCGGCGGCTACCTGCGCACCAACCCGGTCGAAGCTGTCGACGTTCTACTCGGACACGACATCTCGCCCTTAGGAGCCACCCGTGTACTCGAGGACTCGTGCAGTTACGACGGCCGCAAGTACGGGTCGAGCCTGGATGCGGAAACAGCCATCAGGCTCCTACCTCTCATCACCCGCGCCGGCCTCGACAATTACGCCGTGCAGGAGATCTTCACCGGGATCGCGACCGTGCACCCCCAACTCGTCCTCGACTACCTTGTCGAGCTCTCGCATGGAGAAGAACCCGTCCCTACTGACATCCACGAGCTCAGGCACGCGTTCGACGAACACGCCGACACGCTCGCCGGTTGGGTCCACGACCACCTCGGTCAGGAGACGACCACCATCGGTCAAGTCATAGACGCAGCCGTCAACCATCACCTCACCGAGAACCAGGCTAACGCTCTCGCCAGCCTGTGCGAGAACCTCACCGGACCCGAGCTGATTGCCTTCCTCGATTGCCTCGCCCCGATTCCGCTCTGGGCCCCCAACCAGCCCGGCCTGGCAGAAGCCGCAATGCGAGGCGCACGCGAAACCAACACGGGAGAGGAAGTCCTCGAGCGCATCCGGCGCGACGGAATGGGTCTCCGAGGCTGGGGATGGACAAACGGCGTCTCCGAGGAGTTGAACCGCGCCCGAGACGCTTCCGCGAACGCCGCCGAGCAGACCGTCGACGACGAGCTACGCACCGAATTTCTGGCGGCTCGAGATCGCTTCCAGGCGCAGATCGACCAGATGGCCGAAGAGCACCGGCGAGAAGAAGACGAGGACTGGTAGCCCGTCCAGATGGCGGGCTTTCGACAGTCCTTGCAGCGTCATATCGCCGCGTTTCGGCGTGGTGGGTGCTTCAGGCAGATGGGAGAGCGTGGGCGAGTTTGCGGTGTATCTCGGCGATGGTTTCGCGGGTGTATGGGCCCTCTGCTTGGAGCTGGGGGTGGAGCTTGTTGGGCCACAACGCCTGCACGCCCCGGGTGGTGAAGGTGCCGCCGATCAGGGGCCACTCTGCGTCGATGAAGCAGAGCACCCCGTGGACCTGGACGTCGATGTCGAGCAGCCCGCGCACCACGTCGACCTGTTTGAGCACTCCGTCCACGAGTTTGGTGCAGTCGCGGGACCCGACGAGCAGTCGTTCAATACGGGGCCGGAAGATGCCTCCCTCGATCTTGAGGTGGGGACGGCCGCGGTACTTCTTGGCGTCGATGACGTAGACGCCGCCGGGAGTCACGGCCAGGTGGTCGATGTTCGCCCGTGTTCTCGGGATCCGCCGGTCGTGCAACAGCCGGAGCGTGTCTGAGGCGAGGCGGTCCAGGCCCTTGCCGAGTCGCTCTTCTCCGGCTGCGCCGGTGTCCCAGGCGGTCGTTGACTGTCGCTCGTCGGCGAGCGCGAGGATCAGGCAGCCGAGCTTCGGGTGCTTGGTCCGGATGCGTTCTTCCCTCTTGGTCTTGCGCCGCTCGAACTCGCGACGCGCTGACGCTCCCGCGGTACCGGACTCCACGACGGCCACGGCAGCAGGTTCGACGACACTCGCGACTGAGGTCTCGACTGGCGAGCTCTCGTCGTGGCTGATGCATCGGACCGTCTTCGTCGTCGGTTCATAGACCGCCTCGGCCCGGGCGGGGAGCGGTACCCCACAGATCCGGCAAGAGCCGGCGTAGCGCAGGAGAATGCGCGTATCGTCGGTCCCCCCGTCCACGCGTTCACCGTACGGTGAACGCCCCCCAGCGGAGAGCCGACCGCCGATAAAGTCGCGAGATTTCGCCGCAGAACGACCTTCCTTCAGAGAGGCGGCGCTCCACCGGAGCCAACCGCCCCTACCATCTCGTCATGGCCCAACAAGTGATCACCACTCTGGTTGACGACATTGACGGCACTGAGGCAGCCGAGACCATCTCGTTCGCCCTCGATGGCAAGGCCTACGAGATTGACCTCTCGGAGAAGAATGCGAAGGAGCTCCGCAAGAACCTCGGGCACTGGACCGACCGGGCACGAACCTCAGGCCGGCCCGCACGCACCCGTCAGCGGCTCGCGGCCGCGGGCGCCTCCCGTAACGCGGAGATCCGCGCCTGGGCGCACAGCAACGGGCATGATGTGCCCGCTCGTGGACGGATCCCGCAGCGGATTGTGGCCGCGTTCGACGCAGCCCACTAAAGACGCGCAATGCCTCAGAGCGCCTGGGTCGACGATGGTCTGGGCGCTTCGGCTTTCGGTACGCCGATGACCCAGTCACTCACATGTGCGTCCGCGGAGATCTGGAATGGCGAGCATCAACGTTTGCGGTCATCCGGACCTGGCCCGATCACGGAACGTGCGTCCGGCGATAGGCGCTGGCAGTGGTCATCGCTCCGTCCAGGGTGCTCTCCGGGGTTGTGATCTCAGCGCCGGATGGAGCCTCGTCCGTGCGGCGGTCTGTCGCCGCCGGCCAGCTGCTGCATGGCCGCACCGGTCCGGTGATGGCTCGCAGTCTCGGGCTCGTTGAACGACGCCTCGTCGAACGCAGGGTCGTCAGGCAGCCGGACGGCGAGGCGGTGGCGGAGTTCTTGAGCCGGCCGGTCTTGAAGCGGCTTCTCGTCGATGAGATGTCGGCAGAGCCCGCCGACGTCGTGTCCGCCGTGGTGCGCGTCGTCGAGCATGCTGGCCAGGGCGGGCCAGTCGCTCTGGGCGGGGAGGCGGGGGTCGAGTTCCCGGGCCAGCTTGAGCCACCGGTCGGCCGGCTGCTGCTCCGCGATGTTCTCGAGCCGCGAGCGGACCTCGCGGAGGGCGGTCAGCTGCTGCTGGGCCGCGGCCCGCGGGCCGCGGTTCCATTCCGCGGCGTAGCCAACGAGGCTGGCGCGGGCGTTTTGTAGCGGGACCCCGAGCCGCGATGCCATGTGGCGGGTGCCGGCGTCCCATGCGGTGGCGGGTTGAGCGGCGAGGATCTGGCTGGCCTGCTGCAGCGCCGTCTCTTGGGGGAGGTTGGTAAGGCGTTCCTCGATGAGCAGCGCCGCGAGGGGCCGAGCCCGTTGGAGGGTGTCGAGCAGTGCCTGTGGGCCCTCGCGGCTGTAGACGGCGGCGGGGTCTGACCCGTCGGGGAAGGTGGCTACGGCGGGGGAGAATCCGTGCGGTGCGAGCAGCCAGAAGTCCCGTTCGGCGGCGACCCGGCCGGGCAGGTCCCCGTCGGTGGCCACGACCAGAGGTCGGCCCATCGCCGTTAGCTGCGCGGTCTGCTCGTGGGTGAGGGAGGTACCGAGGGTGGCGACGCCGACGTAGGCTCCGCTGCCGGCGAGGGTGACCGCGATGGCGTCCATCGGGCCCTCGACGATCACGAGGGCCGCGTCGTCGGGCAGGGGCCAGGGCGGTATGCCGTAGAGCTGGGCGCCCTTGTGGAACAGGGGAGTGTCGGGGGTGTTGAGGTACTTCGGCACAGCCGGTCGGGTGGCGCCGGCCGGTCCAGCAGGCGGCGTGTGGTCGAGGCCGGGGTGGCGGCGTCCGACGAAGCCGAGTACGTCGCCGTCGCGGGTGATCGGGAGCATGACGCGGTCGCGGAACCGGTCGATGACCCTGCCGGTGCGGGCCCGGCTGGCGACGCCGGCGGCGAGCATCTCCTCGTCGGTGACGCCGGCGCGCCGTAGGGCGGTGACGAGGGTGGTCCACCCGGCGGGCGCGTACCCCGGCGCGAACCCGGACAGGACAGTCGCAAGGGGCCCGGTGGGGCGCCCGGTCGCTGATTCGTTTGCGGGGCTGAAGCGTTCGCGCAGGTAGGTGTCGGCCCAGCTGCCGGGTAGCTGGCTACGGAAGTAGTCCAGGGTGATCTGGTTGATCTCGAGCAGCCTTTCGCGGCTGACCGGACGGTCGTCCCAGAGTGCGGCCCGGGAGACCATGGCCTCGACGTCATCGTCGTCGGGAGGCAGTGGTCCCATCGCGTCGCGGACCATTGCGGCGAGCTGCAGCCGCACCTCGACAGCAGCAGCGACCTGGTCGGCCCCGTCGCGGTCCTCAGGGTCGGTGGCATGGGGGTCGGTGCTTGGGTGGGGGTTCGGGTCGAGGAGGTCACGCCACTGCTCCGGGGTGGGCGCCTCGCTGAGGCGCTCTGTCCCGTAGTCGATTTCGCGGTCGATGGCGTGGTCGGCGGGGTGGTCGACCCAGGACCGGTCGTCATCGGGGGACGGGTCCTCGTCGAGGTCCTCGGCCGGTGGGGGAGGGTCGGTGCGGACGGTGATGCGCCACACCATGGCTTGGCAGTCGTCGAGGTCGTCGGTCAGCTGAGGGTCAGCGTCGTGGCCTGGGTGGGTGTCGAGGAGGCCGCCGAGGGTCCAGCCGCGTTGCAGGGCGTGGTCGATGCTCGTGACCAGGGCCGGCCACCACGGGCTGGACTGCAGCCCCTCGGCCCGGGTGGGGCCGTAGGTGTCCGTGAGACGGGGCACCCATGACGCCATGAGCGCGTCATGCTGATGGTCGGCGCGGTGCTCGGGGTCGGCGGCGACGGCCGGTGACACATGCCGGCTCAGGCGCCACCACAGGGCGGCAGCGGGATGGTCATCAGGCAGCGCCCCGACGACCGTGGCGCGGCGGAGCAGGCCGCGCGCGTCGAGCCCGGCCCTGGACATGGCGGCGAGCCGTTCGGCAAGGATCGGGGTGAAGTCGTCACGGCGGACACCTTGTGATGCGGCGTGCAGGACGTGTTCCCATTCCTGCAGGGCGGGGGCGCGGGTGCCGTGCAGCGCGGTGGTGAGCCGGCGTTGCCACAGGGCGGCCGCCTTCTGCGGCTGTGGTGGCCCGGTGGGCCGCCGGTCCTGCTCGGGGACCTGGGTCGCGGCCCGCCAGACCTGGACGTCGGCGAGGACGTCGGGGTGAGGGCGGGAAGCAGCGTGGGTGACCCACACGGGAGTGTGCATGACGGCGGCGTCTTTGACCTGGTCGGTGAGGATGGTGACGAGCTCCGCTCGGCGGGTGAGGTACTCGCCCCAGCTCGGGTGCAGGGCCAGCGCTGGCGGGATGCCGGGGAGCCACGGGAGCGGTCCTCCGCCAGCGCCTCCTGGGAGTGGGCTTTCGAGGCGCCAGTCGATGACGGCGGCGGGGTCGTCTGCGGTGTCGAGCTCCCGGCTGCTGGCGGCGGTGCGGAGCGCGGCGATGGGGTCGCGGTCGTGGGCGGCGAGCAGGATCAGGTGGGCGCGGAGGGTGGGCCAGGCGGGTGCCTCGGCCAGTCCGGGGACGGCCTGTTCTGCATCACGTTCGAGGCTGCGGACGGTGTCGGGGCCGAGGTGGTCTTCGGCGGCGACGTGCAAGGCGTCGGTGTAGCGGGCGGTTGCCTGCCCGAGCAGCAGGGTGGGGTCGGCGGCGTCGCCGAGCTGGGTGGTTGCGGAGGTGGGGGAGTGGTCCCGAGCCAGGATGGCTTCGAGGATGTCGGTGGCGGTGGGTGGGGTGAGGGTGTCGGGGTGGATCGCGGTGTGGGGGTCGCCGTCGCCGACGACCTGGACGTAGACGTGGTTGGCGACCCGGCCGCGGGTGAGCATCGTGTAGAGCTGCTGGCGTGACTCCTGCCCGCTGGCGAGGCCGTGCATGGTGTCCGCGGAGACGCCTTGGGCGGCATGGACGGTGGTGGCGTAGCCCAGCTCCGTGTATGCGGCGACGTAGCCGGCGGGGAGGGTGATGGTGTGCCGGTGGCGGGTGTGTTGAACCCGTAACCCGCCGTCGTCGCCGACGTCGATGACGGTCCAGCGGTCGCCGTTCTTGACCCAGTCCGACGCGGTCAACCGGAGCCGGCGGTCGTTGGAGCGGGTGATGACGAGGTCCCCGACGGAGGCGGCGTTCCCGTCCGCGAGAGTGACCTGAGCCTTTGGGTCAGCGCAGGGCTGCTGACGGTCGAGTCGGTGGGTGCGGGCGCGTTGGTTGAGCTGGGCGACGAGCTCTCGGGTGGGGGCGAGCATGATGGCGTCCAGGCCACGGTCGGCGTCGGCGCGCCACGCGTCGAAGACGTCCTCGGTGGTGGTGGCGGGGTCGCCGACGTGGACGCGGTGCTGGTCGAGGTAGAACCCGAGCGCCTCCGGCGCCCCGTCGCGCAGTGCGAGGGTGGCGGCGGCTTCGGCGGGGTCGGTGAAGCGCATCAGCTCGGTCAGGCGCAGCGCGCCATGGGTGTGTTGCAGGTCGCGCAGGACGCCGCCGGCGCCGATCGCGGCGAGCTGCTGGTCGTCCCCGATGAGGCGGACGGACCCGCCGCGGTCGGTGACGAATTGGACGACGGTGTCGAGGGTGAGGGTGTCGGCCATGCCGGCCTCGTCGACGAGGACGAGGGTGGCGGCGTCGATGCGGGCGGCCCAGTCGGGCAGGTCGCCGCGGGCGATGGACCAGGTGAGCTTGGCGAGGGTGTCCGTGACCGCGGACGCCTGCCCGACCGTCTCGGTGCTGCCGAGGTTGCGAGTAACACCAGAGGTCGGTGTGCGGGTGGGTGTGGGGGTGCTGATCTGGTCGCGGAGGACGGCTGCGGCGGCCGCTGAGGGGGCGAGGCCGATGACGTGGCCGCCGCCGTTGGCCCACGCGGTGGCCAGCGCGCGTAGGGCGGTCGTCTTGCCCGCCCCGGCGGGGGCGATCGCGAGCTGTAGGCGGGCCCCGGAGGACGCCATGCCGCGCACCAGGGCAGTCTGGCCGGCGTTGAGGGTGGCCCCGTTCGCGGTCGACTCGAGCAGTGCCAGCTCGACATCGTGCTTGTTGACCGTGGCCCCGTCGTGCCGGGCGGCCGCGGCGAGGAGGCGCTGTTCGGCGGCGAGGACCGTGGCGGAGGTGAACAGCTCGGCGCCGTGGACTGTGTAGACGCTGGAGTCGTCCCGGCGCCGCAGCTGCGCCGGCTCAGCGATGCCGTCGCCCTGGTCGGTGAGGCGCACCGAGCGGCGGTCCAGGACCTCGTCGACGAGCAGCCCCACCACCGCGTCGACAGCCCCCGCAGCGACCTCGACCGAGTCGGCGGCGCGGAGACGGCGCTGAGCCTCGGCGCGGACGTGCCACACCTGCCACGTGCTCCGGGAGGCCTGCAACGTGGTGATGATCGAGGCTGCGGTCGCGTCGATCCAGCCGGCGTCGACCCGTCCCCCGGCCACCCCTCCGGCCGCCTCGCCGGCGGCCCGCGCGGTGGCTCGTCCTGTGGCTCGTCGTGAGGCGGTTGGGGCGGTCGCTGCGCGGAGCATGGCGTCGAGCGCGTGCTCGTCGCCGAGCACCTCCACGGCTTGGCGCCGCCACGTGGTCCGCTGCTCGGCCAGGGTCCGCGGGGCCTTCTTCGCCTCCCTCGTTTCCAGGGTGGCCTGCTGCGCGAGCTGGATCGACTCCACCGCGGTCGGGGGTCGACCATGGTCGCGTTGGAAGGTTTGCGCAAGCTCGCCGCGGCGGGCCACGACGGCCGCCCGGCGGGCCGACCAGCGCTCGTTCAGCCGGGGGTCGACCCCGACCACCTCACGGACCGCACGCTCCCGGACGTTGGCTGTGTCCGGCGCCTGGACATGTTCGGTGTCGCGCTCGGTGAAGCGGAGGCCGAGGTCGGCGTGGAGGCGCTTCTCCAGGGCGGTGTTGTAGGTCTCGGAGGCGGACACGTTGGCCTTGAACAGCACCCGCCCGTCGATGCTGAGCCAGCGCCCGTCAAGGGTCTGGACCTTGTTCGCGACGGCGACGTGGGTGTGCAGGTCGGGGTCCCCGGCGCGGGAGTCACGGTGCGTGAAGCTGGTCGCCACCAGCCCCCGGACGTCGACCTGACGCACCCCGTTAGTTCCGGTCCGGGTGAACAGCGCGTGCTCCTCGAGGAACCGCAGCGCGTCCCCGACGGCCGCCAGGTGGGCCCGTTCGATCGCGGCGGCGGTCGCCGGATCGGCGACGGCCCACAGGGCGGAGACGCTCTTGACGGGGGAGAAGGTCAGGTCATAACCAGCGACCGCGGTCGTCCGAGGGCGGGAGTGTCTCGCGATCGTGGCGGCGATCTCCCGGGCGCCGTCCGACCCGCTCGCCGGGTCCCGGCCGTGCTCCGTACGGAAGAACTCGGTCGCCACCTCGGTCCGGATCCGCGCCCGCTCCTCTAGCGGAACCACCGCGTCCGAGCCGTCACCCAGAGCGGATGCCAGCTCGCCTACCCGGCGGGCCACCTCGACCCGGAACGCGCTGACATCGCCGCCATAGACCTTGAACGGCAGACCGAGCCGGGTCACCGCCTGGTAGTCCCGGACGGTCAGGTCCGGCCCGGCGAGCCGGTCCAGTCGCTGCGCCGCGAGCGGGTGGTGGCCAGAGCCGAAGAGGGCCTGCATCTGCTCCGCGGTGACGACCTCCCCGGCATCGAGGCCGTCGAGGCCGGCCATCCCGGAGCCGACCCACACCCCGGGCGTCTCACCCTTCTGGGCGTAGTAGCTGGCCAGGCCGGTGTGGCCCTTGTCGGTGGCGTCCTGCGCCGCGACCTGACGGGTCAGGTAGTCGTACCCGCTCCCGGCCGTGAGCTTGTGGAGGGACATCGTCACACCGACCAAAGCCCCCACGGTCGCCCTCGGCGATCAGGTGGTTGAAACTGAAACGACCGGGAATGCATGAGGTGTGTGTGACTTGGGCGGTTGCGGTTTTGCTGGGGGTACGCGCCTCGCACGGCGGCGTCGATCACGTCGGGGATCTGGGACGTCGGGTGTGGCGGGTGAGCCGGGACGGCAGCTCGTCGTCTCTGGTGACGACATCGAATAGCGGGGTCCATTCCCTGGGAGTGATCGCCGGGAGACGAGCCTGCGGCTTACGTCGATGACAGATGCCGTGCGCGAGAAGGGGCCGATCATGAGTGAACCCACTGCGGGGCAAGAGCGACAGGTGCGGCCGTCGGTGCGGCAGGCGGCGCGCCGCGCTGCGCTCGATGCGCAGGCGAAGCTACGGGCGCAGCGGCAGGAGCGGGACAAGCGGCTAGCTGCCAGTGCGACAGAGGTGCTCGTCGCACTGGGGGAGCGGGACGCCGCTGTCACCAGGTACGAGCAGCGCGCGGGTGCAGCGCTGCGGCAGCTGCTCGTCGATGAGCACCTCACGCCGGCCGAGGTGACGCAGTGGTGCGGCCCCAGCCTGACCCGGCAGGAGATCGCGCGGATCCGCCGGCTCGGTGGCGACCTGCAGCGCCCCGACCGGAACCCTGCGCGGAAGCAGGTCGGCGACCCGGCGCCCGAGAGTTCCTCAGGTCTGGACCGCCCGCAGCCGTGACCCTCATCCGTGACCCTCATCCGTGACCCAGGGGTGATGCCGCGGCAGCCGAGTCCGAGGTGATCGCCGACGCGCGACCGCGTGGCTTTGGGAGGTGACCGTGTCGTCCGGAGCGAAGGAGAGCATCGTGAGCCAGGAAAACCTCGTGCTGCACAACATGAGCGAAGTGGTTGCCGCGGTCCCGCACTTCCTCGGAGTGCACCCGCAGGACTCCCTCGTGGTCGTCCCCGAAGTGACCGGCGGCGCCCCGGTCGCGAGAGTGAACCTGCCCCATGGCGCAACCCAGACGCTGGCGGTCGCTGAGGGGCTCGCCCGGGCGTATGCCGGCGCGGGCGTGGGTGTCGTGCTGCTCGCGTACACCGACCAGCCGGCCCTCGCACGCGAGGTGTGCGACACCGTCCGGGAGCGGCTCGAGCCGGCGATCCCGGTAATCGGCGTGGTGGCGGTTGACGGCGACGGCTGGGTGCGCCTGGACGGACCGCACCACGGTGAGGTGACCCAGAGCGACCGGGACCTGATGACGGCGGAGTTCCTCCTGCTGGAGCGTCCGACACCGTTCGCGACGCAAGGGCAGCTGCGGCAGGCCTACGCGTCCGGCCGCCCCGTCCCGGACGAGCTGATGCTTCTCGCGGCCGAGCGAGCCGCAGCGGCCGCGCGCAGCGGCGGCCGTGTAGGCGCGGTCGAGCGGGAGTGGATCACCACCACGCTGGACCGTGCGGCGGTCGGCCACACCGTCCTGCCTGACGCTGATGCGGCACGCCTGATCGCCGACGTGCAGCACACCCCGCTCCGGGATCATGCCTGGGCATCGATCGAACGCTCGACGGCACCCAGACACGCCGAGCTGTGGCGCGACCTGCTGACGCGGTGCCCCGATAGCGCCACGTCACCCGAGTCCAACGTGGCCCCCCTAGCGCCGGTGGCGTCGTTGACCGCGTTCGCGCACTGGCTCGACGGCGACGCCGTCAAGGCACGCGTCGCCCTGGAACGCGTCCCGGCGGGGACCGCCTACCAGATGGCGCGCCTCATCGACGTGGCCCTGGAGCTCGGGATGGACCCACGGACCTGGACCGCCGCCCCGGACGACCTGGACGACCTGGACGGACCCCACCATGACCCGTCCGCATCGCCCAAGTCCGTGGGGCTGGGCCACGCGATCCACGAGCCGCCGAAGGCCCCACCCGGCCGCGGCCCTGCTGGACCACCCCGGTGAGACGCGGAGAGCTGGTCGCCAGCCAGCCGGTGGCACAGGACGCCCGGGGCGCCGCGGCGAGACCGGTGTGCCGGGCATAAGGCATCGACTCGTGATGAACGCGATCGAGCCTCCGAGGTCCCACCCTCCACGTGGGTGTCACTGACGACGATCACCGTTGCCCCGTGCGGTCGGGCGTGGGGCGGAGGTTCGATGGCCCGGCGTGCCAGACCGCGCGCTCGGTATCGCTCGAGTCGCCTGTCAATGTCGCGTCGACCTGACCGGTGGACTCGGCGGCTGCAGGGAGGCGTGAGCGAGCTCGAGAGCGTGGACCCGTTCAAAAGTGGCGGCCGAGCGTGACTGCCGCAGCAGGAAATCAGCCAACGCCGGCGCCAGACCGGCGCGAGCGACCTGTTTGTCCCCCAAGGCCTGCAGCCCGGCGGCCCACGCTTTCTCCCACCGGGGCACGAGGTAGCTCAGCCCGACGACAGCCGCACTCAACGCGCCGGCCACGACAGCTTCGACCTGACCGGCGCTCACGCCTTGGCCGAGGGCGATCAAGCCAACGACGAAACGGGCCCGCCACATCAGGGCCACCAGCGGCAGACGCCCACCGGCGGCGCCGACGCCGCGGGCGAGGGCCCGCAGTAACCGCCACGGGATGGTCCACAGCTGCATCCCCAGCTCGGACCGGAGCGCGCCGACCCGGACGAGGCCCGCAGCGTGTGCGATCACGGCAGCCGCCTGATCAGGCGGGAGCCGGCCCAGACGAACCTGCGACACCAGCTCCGCGGAGACGAGAACGGACCGGCGGCCGGCTCCTGCCGCGGACACCGTCCGCACCCCGGGCCACAGGTACAGGCAAACCAGCGGCGGCCCCAAGCCGCGCTGGCAGAGCAGGACGATCGCGGGTGCCAGCGCGGTGGCCTCGGCTGGCGTCAACGCCCGGGCACCGAACAGCCCACGTAGCGCGGCGGGTTCGCCGGCGCCGGCCAGCAGCACGAGCGCCAGAGACAAGACGCCGAGGAAGACGACCCAACCGAGGGGGCCCGGCAGCGACGCGGCCAGCGCCGCCGTCACAACGGTGCTGACGGCAATGCCCGGCGTCTGCGCCAGCACCCTGGTCAGCGGTACTCGCATCACACCCACCCCCAAGCTGTGCGACAACGACGCCAGACGCGTCGTGCTCCGGCTGATCGTCAGCCGCCGGCTGCCCGGCTTTTGTCCGTAAGACCAGTGTCCGACCACGCACCGACACCCCCGTGGGTTATCCACAGGCCCGCACCGAGGTGGCCCGCCACGGCCGCTGTCTGCGTGGATGAAGACGGCAATCAGATCCGACGAAGAGGGGACGCGCCATGACGTCGAAGACACCGGAGACGATGACCCCGGGTACGGACGGCCTGGCGGTCATCGGCGGGGTGATCCTGCTCCTGGAGGCTGCAGCCGATCGCTGCCTGAGCCTTTTGGCCGCCGACCCGGCGCCCGGGCTCGAGGAGTCCTTCGCCCTGTCGGATCTCGGCTTGGTCGCCCGGCTCGCCGCCAGCCAGGCACGCGCCCTGCTGCCCGTCGACATCGAGCTCCTCGACGTCCAGATCGCCGAGTCGAGCCTGGACCGTGACGACCCGATCGAGCTGGTGCGCGCGGCGGAGGCCCTGACTCGCACGGTCCCGATCGAGGCGCTGCCCCGGGGCAGCTCCCGCGTCGTCGTCGCGCTCTGCGACATCCTTCGCGAGCACGGCTGATGCCCGCCCTCGACGGCCGCAGCGTCGGGGAGCTGCTGCTGGACTGCGACCTGCTCGTGCGCGAGGTGCTGATGGACACCCCGCTGATGGACGGCCGGGTCATGGTCCGAACCTGGGGCGAGGTCGTCGAAGCCGCCGCCGACCTGTGGCGCGCGTTTCCCGAATCGTCCCCAAGGGCAGCCCAACCCGAGCGCCGGGACGTTGGCCAGGTCCTGATGGAGCAGCTCCAGACGATGAACAGCAACCTGATGAAGGCGGCTCGGAGGCGCCAGTGGCCCGGGACCGGCACCGGCGACGATCGGCTGCTCACGGTGTGCGAGAACCTCACGACGGCTGCGGAGCTGTTGGCGCGTCGCCGCACCGATGTCCGCCCGATGCGGCCCGGGGTCGAAGCGGACCTCGACGCGGCCAAAGCACGGTTGATGCACGTCCTCTACGTCGGCGCCCACGGCGTGCAGGTCGCCCTGAACCGCGACCTGCGCGACCTCGCCGTCCTCCCCGCAACGAAACGCGCTGCCCTGCCGAGCGAGTCAGTGGAGCGCACCATCGAGGCGCGAGACCGAATGGCCGCCTTCGAGCAGCTCGCCGGCGCCTACGTCTCGGGCACCTTCCCCGCAGCCCTGCACGGCGAACACAAACCACCCGCGGAACCCGACCGGCTCCCCCAGGCGCTGGCCACCTGGGACATCCAGGCCCACCGCGCCCTCGCCGGAACCCCAACAGCCGCGACGATGATGCTCATCGCGCAAACCCAGGGCCACACCGCCTTCGCCAGCCAGACGATCCTGCGCGCCGCCGCCGAGACCGGCTCGATCGAACCCGGCCAGTACCGCACCCGCCTCGCGCCCGCGCTCGAGTCCGCCCAAGCGAGCTGGGTCGCACTCGCGAGAACGTGGGCGCAGCTCGCACCGCAGCGCGGACGCCAACTGGACCCTAACCTCGTCACGGCAGCCAACGAGATCCGCGCCGCGATGCTCGAGATCATTCACGACCGCTCAGGCGTGGCGAGCGTCGAAACCCTCGCCGCCACAGACGATCTGAAACATGTGTCCCGGACGTTGCAACTGGGACTCGCGACTGCCACGGACCTCGCGTACGCCCTCCGAGAGGCTACGGGGGACCCGCAGCTGCGCGCCTCCTCCCGCGGCGTCAACGCGATGGCGATGGCGTTGGAGGCGCGCGGCCCGTATGGCAACGTCTCAACCGAGGCGTGGGTTCGGCCCGCGGACCACGCCCACGACCGCCCCATCCCGCTCCCCGACATGGTCCGGGACTCGGTCACGCGAGCAGCTGACCACGCCGTACGGGCAGCTGCGACTGCGGCTGGAGCAGCCGCCTCTCTCGCCACCCCGGACGGCATGCCAGCAGCGAAAACCCTTGCCAGAAGCACGGATTCGCACGGGTATGGGGATCAACGGCTCCCCGCCCTTCAGGCAGCAGCACCCGTCGGCCCGCTCCGCAGGTAATCTCTGCCAGCACGACGCCCTCAGCACAGGGGAGGACCGAGAGCGTCGCACGCCCACAGTAACCTTCTGCCCCCGGAAGTAGGGCTGCGCCTACTGACCGCGGCTGGGCTGAGACGCTTTCGCCAACGCGTCGACAGCGCCCTCGAGCTCAAGACCTTCGAGCACGGCACGAAGAGTGTCGCTGGTCATGTCCTTGCCGCTCGGGCACATCCCACCTTGGCGCAGTCTCGGTGATGTCGGTGGCGGAGGTCGTCCAGAGGGTAGAGGACATCTGACCGGGTCCCGGCGGAGCGCCGCAGGCTTAAGCCTGGTGAGACGCCGCCTTGCCGACGCGTCCCAAGCCCGGTGGCAGCACTCTCCTCTCATACCGCTGGTCGTTGCCGGCGACCGGGCGTCGGGGCTGGCACAGTCGGACTGAGCCCGATCGGGGTCAGCCTGCGGGCGGTGGCGTGGCGAGCACACCGCGCACAGCGCGCTCGAGGGCGACCCTCGCCAGCGGGTCGGTGATCCGGTCGCCCGCGAGGAGCAGGGAAGAGGGCAGATCAACCAGGCAGAGCTTGATGAAGGTCACTGAGGCGTCGTCGGCGCTGCCCCAGACTTCGCGCGCAAGCTGGTTTATGAGGAGCCCAAGGCTGCGGCGCCTCGCCCGCAGCTGCTGACGCTCCGTCGCGCCGACGTTGGCTCTAGCCAGTTCGTCAAGGGTCACGGTCAACAGCAGCCGTGCTCCTGGGGCGTCGTGGGAGAAGTAGTCAGAGGGTGCAAGCGCGGCGGCAACGACCGCCGACGTTGCGTCCCCGTTCGTCAGGGCGGTGTCGACCGCCTCGCGCTGGAAGGAGAGGAACTGTTCTGCCTCGCGCGACCAGGTGCGGGCGAGCAGATTGTCGCGCGAGCCGAACGCGTTGTAGATCGCCCCGTTCGAGACCCCAGAGACCTTGCTGAGCGCCCGGATGGTGACACAGCTGACGCCGTGCTCGGCCCACAGGGCCTTGACGTGGTCCAGCAGCACGTCCAGGTCGTGCTCGCGAGGGCGACCCATGAGGCTCAGCTCTCGGTGGACTGCAGGGCCGTGACCGCGTCGGCGAACATGGTGGCCTTGATCTTGCCCAGCGTGGCGCGGTCCTTGCCGGCGAGATCTACCACCAGGGCCGACGCCGTGGCAACCAGGTCGTCGAACGCGGCAGTCGCGTCGACGAGCCCGGCTGTCAGGGCCTCGGCAGCGGAGTAGCGCCGCCCGGTTGTCATGGCGTCGACGGCAGCCCGAGCGCTTAGCTTGGACATGATCAGCGCGCTCATGCCCGGCGTGAACGGGATCTTGATGTCAACCTCGGGGAAGCAGAAGTAGCCCCGGTCCTCGCGCATGACGCGGTAGTCGTGCGCCATGGCCAGCATCGCTCCCGCCCCAAAGGCGTGCCCGTTCAGGGCGGCGACCGTCGGCACAGGCAGGGTCAGTATCTTCGCGAAGAGCAATTGGACGTCCCGGACATAGGCACCCATCTCATCGGGGTGCGCGCCGAGCCAGTCGAGGTCGAGACCGTTCGAGTAATACTTCCCCCCACCTGTGGTGAGCAGCACCGCCGGCTCCGAAGAGCTCGCCAGGTCGTCGAGGAACTCGGTCACCGAGTTCAGAAACGACGGCGAGAAGCGGTTCTCGTCGTCTCCGAAGCTGATGGTCCACGTGGGACCCTCCTGGGCAAGTGCCGGCACTGCTCGCTCCTTCGTCTGTGCTGGAGCAGCACTCTCGCTACCCAGAAGTAGCAAAATATCAGAGCGTGTGCTCTATTAGTGTCGTGGTGGGTCGATGAGAGCCATCCAGCCTATGACGAACGGTGCCTCACATGCCCCAAGACGCCACGGCGCAAGAGCCGGCGATCACTGCAACCGGTTCGGCCACTGCCGTAGACCGCACCGCACATGGCGGCGGCGCATCCACAGACTCGGAGGACGGCTGGCACAAGACCGCGTGCATCCTGTGTGAGAACAACTGCGGCATCCAGGTCCAGCTCGACCGTCGCCGACTCGCCAAGATCCGCGGCGACAAGGAGCACGTCCACACCCACGGCTACACGTGTAACAAAGCCCTGCGTCTCGACCACTATCAGAACGGCGGCGTCCGACTCACGACCCCGCTACGACGCGAGGCCGACGGGTCCTACCGCGAGATCGGCTGGGACACCGCGCTGGCTGAGATCGGCGCCAAGCTGAAGGCGATCCGCGACCAGCACGGCGGGCCGAGCATCTTCTTCTACGGCGGCGGAGGTCAGGGCAACCACCTCGGCGGAGCCTATCGTGGCCCGCTCCAGCACATCCTGGGCTCGAGATACCGCTCAAACCCGCTCGCGCAGGAGAAGTGCGGCGAGGCATGGGTCGACGCCCATCTCGCCGGCGGACACACCGTCGGGGACTTCGAACACGCCGAGGTGTCGGTGTTCATCGGCAAGAACCCGTGGCAGAGCCACGGGGTGGCCCGTGCCCGAACCGTCTTGAAGCAGATCTCCAAGGACCCGACTCGCACCATGATCGTGATCGACCCCATCCGCTCGGAGACCGCGGACCTGGCCGACATCCACCTGCAGGTGCGACCCGGCACCGATGCGTGGTGCCTGGCCGCGATCGTGGGGGCCATCGTGCAAGACGACCTCATCGACCACGAGTTCGCTTCGGCCCACCTGACGGACGACCGGCAGATTCTCGCCACGCTCCGGGCCGTGGACATCGCGGCCTACGCGAGGACCTGCGGCATTGAGGAGGGCGTACTCCGAGCCGTGGCGGTGCGGATCGCCACCGCGACGAGCGTGTCCACCTACGAGGATCTCGGGGTGCAGCAGGGCCCGAACAGCACCGTGGTCTCCTACCTCAACAAACTCACCTGGCTGCTGACCGGGAACTTCGCCAAGCAGGGCGCGATGAACGTCCACTCGTCACTGGCAGCCATCGGCAGCTACGAGACCGAGCTGCGGCGCACACCGGTCAGCGGCGCCCTCATGCCAGCTGGCCT
The DNA here is from genome assembly GCF_006716675.1 of Humibacillus xanthopallidus. Classification (GTDB taxonomy): domain Bacteria; phylum Actinomycetota; class Actinomycetes; order Actinomycetales; family Dermatophilaceae; genus Humibacillus; species Humibacillus xanthopallidus_B. The sequence goes on from NZ_VFPM01000003.1 coordinate 159,048, forward strand.
GGTGCCCTGCAACGTCATCGCCGAGGAGATCCTCACCGACCACCCCCACCGGTTCCGGGCCATGATGATCGACTCCGCCAACCCGGCGCACTCCCTCGCCGACTCGAAGAGGTTCCGAGCATCGCTGGCCGAGCTCGAGCTCGTGGTGGTCGTCGACGTCGCCCTGACCGAGACCGGACGTCTGGCCGACTACGTCCTGCCCGCCGCATCGCAGTTCGAGAAGTGGGAGACCACCTTCTTCAACTTCGAGTTCCCCGTCAACAGCTTCCAGCTCCGCAAGCCGCTGCTTGACCCCCTGCCCGGCACGATGCCCGAGGCCGAGATCTACAGCAGGCTCTACGAAGAGATCGCCGGTGTACCGCGCCGTCGGCTCGCCGTGCTCCGCACGGCCGCTCGGCTCGGTCGACGTCCCTACTTCGCCGCCTTCGCCGCCATGGCGGCCCTCGACAAAACAGTGATGTCCAAAGCCGCCTACCTGCTATATCGCACGCTGGGCCCCACCCTGCCTGAGGGAGCAGCCCAGGCCGCCGCGCTGTGGGGCCTGAGCCTCAAGCTGTTCCGCACCCACCCCGACGCCGCAAAGCGCGCCGGGCACCACACCTTCAACGACCTCTTCGACGCCATCATCACCAACCGTTCCGGAGTCGACTTCACCCGCGACGGCTACGACGCGAGCTGGCGGTACGGGAACCGCAATAACCAGAAGATCTCCCTGGACATCCCACCCGTTATCGAGGCCCTCGCACAACTGCCGCAGACCCCGGCCACCCACACCAGTACCGAGTACCCCGTCATCGTCGTCGCCGGCCAGCGACGCTCCTTCACGGCCAACACCATCATCCGCGACAACAGCTGGCGCAAGAACGGCTCGACCGGCGCACTGCGTGTCAACCCCGAGGACGCGCACGCCTGGGGCCTCGACGAAGGCGGCAGAGCACGCATTTACACCCGCCGCGGCACGGCAGAGGCAACCGTCGAAATCGACGACCGTCTCCAGCGCGGACACGCTGCGCTTCCCAACGGCTTCGGCCTCGACCTTCCCGCCACCCAATCTGACGGCGTCGGGAGCGCCGACGGCCGACCCCTCATCGACTCGGACCTAGGCACTCAGCGGATAGGCGTAGCGCTGAACGAGCTGACCGACTCGGCCCTGCGCGACGCGTTCGCTGGCAACCCTTGGCACAAGCACGTCCCCGCCCGTATCGAGAAGTCCGCCACCAGCCTGAACAAGCCCGGCCCGGCCGAGCCGAGTCGCTCGTAACCACCGCATGTCCGCTATACCGCTACCGGCTTCTCACCCCTCCCCGGCTCGCCGCGCTCGGCACCCCGAACACCGTGCCGCCGCCCTGCGCAGACCCGGCCCCGGCCCTGAGGCTGCGATCTAACCAGGCACTGTGACGCCGGCCCCTCACTGGGCGATATGCGGCGCTATGACGGACCTGGGGATCCTCTCGAGTGGCCGATCGGCGAGTTTGAAACCGACTCGGAGACGGCGCCGCTCAGACCTTACGGGTGCGAAGGAATAGGGCCGGCAAACCGATGCCGAAGAGGACGGCCAGGCCAACGCCGATGACGGTCTCGCCGACCCGCTCGCCGACCTTCTGCGAGGCCTGCTCGGGGTGCGATTGCAGGAGCATGACGAAGACGAAGAACGTGGTGAACGCTGATGTGATGTACCACCGGCTGGCCCGGGTGGCGGCGGCGATGCTCACTACCAGAGCCACGATGACGGCGAGCACTGCTGGGGGCAGTTCGGCCGCGAGGACCGCCACGGCGCCCAGCGCGCCGATGATCACTGCGATGACCCGGCCCACCGCGCGTAACCACAGGAGCCCGGCATCTGGTCGTGCGACAAGGAGGCAGGCCGCGGGCGCCCAGCCGGGGTGGTCGACGCCGAGCCTGGACGCGACTAGGTAGGCAAGTCCGGCCCCTGTGCCCAGGAGCAGCCCGTAGCGGACCATTTCGTGACGGGCCGGCAGGTCGGCCGGGGGTCGCCGGGCGCCAGGGCGTGCGGGCCAGAGTAGGGAGACGGCCCAGGCGTATGTGGCCCCGGCCGTGAGCAGCAGCGCGGCGGCAGCCGAGGTGGCCCAGTCGTCGTACGACAGGCCGGCGGCGGTGAGGGGTGCGGCGAGGACGAGCAGCAGCCGGCCCCCTGCCCGCCTGGCGGAGGCGTCCGCGGCTGCCAGCACCACGGCGACCAGCGCGAGGGCGGTGGGGACGGCGGGCAGGTGTGCCAACGCGCCACCGACGAATAGCGAGGCCCCGCAGACGACCCCGACGAGCGCGATGACGAGTCGCGCGCGCCGGGGTCCGGGGAGCGGGAGCAGGCAGGCCGGGAGCACACCGAGGGCCAGGGGCACCCCGTTGGCTGGGTCGACGGCAGTGGCGGCGGCCGCCGGCACGGCGTAGAGCAGGCCGCGGGCGGCATCCGGCCAGGACCATACGACGGCCCGTGTCGGTGCGTCTGCGTTGACCGTCGTCACGGGTCGTGGCCGATGTGGGCCGGGTCAGCCGGCCGAGACGGCGTTGGTGCCGGCGCTGGTGGCGGGCTCGGCTGCTGGACGCTCCTTGAGGGCTAGGGCTGCGCCGGCGCCGAGGAGGAGGACGACCGGCATGATCCACAGGGCGCCTTGGTAGTCGGATAGCGTCGGTGTGCCCGCGGGTAGGAGCTTGCCGGGCACGGCCTCCAGAATTCCGCCGATGATGAAGCAGACCCCGTTGACGATGGCCGAGGCTGAACCGATCAGGTTCGGCGACACCGACTCCCCGGCGATGGTGAAGCCGAGCATGTGGGTGCCGGCGAAGAGCCCGACGGCGAGCATGACAACGGCTGCGGCGCCTTTGCCGTTGGCCGGGCCGTAGATGAACAGGGCCACGGCGACGGTTTGCAGGAGCATCCCGACGACGGCGGGCTTCTTGCGCGAGTGCCACCGGTTGGATACCACGTTCACCAGTGGTGCGCCGGCGGCCAGGCCGAGCCAGGCCAGGGCAGACAGGACGGCGGCGAACCCGACCGATGCGCCGCGGGCCTCCTGAACGCGCGGTCCCCACAGGACACCCACGGCGAGCATGGTGCCGAACGAGGCGCCGGCGAACAGGGAGGACAGCACCACCTGGGAGTTGCGGAAGCAGCCGCCGAGGTCGGAGAAGATCTCGCCGAAGACGTTCTTGCCCGCGGAGGCCTCGGCCGCCGCTGCGGCCTCCTCGGGCGTGCTCACGGGGTTGCGGACGACGAAGGCGAAGGCTGCGACGAGCAGCACACCGAACGCCCCGAACCCGGCCAGCAGCTGCTGCCACGACATGACCCCGAGCGCTGCCGAGATCATCGGCTGGCTGAACGCGGACCCGAGTGAGGCGAAGCACTGCACCAGCCCGAACATCAGCCCGTACTTCGCGGCCAGGAACCAGGTCCCGCCGACGTAGCCAGCCCCGACGAACCCGAAGCTGGACCCGATCGCGAGCACGACCTGGGCGAGCACGAGGGTGCCGAAGCTGGTCGTGGCGGCGAATAGGAACGCACCGGCGGTCACGAAACCGACGGCGATCGCGAGCAGCGGGCGGGTGCCGTACCGGTCCAGGAGCGAGCCGGAGAAGAACTGGCACAGCGCGAACGCCCACGTGTAGATCGACGCGGCGAGCGAGATCTGACCGATTGACAGCCCGGCATCCTTTTGGATGTCGGGCGAGACGATGCCGTAGCCGGTCTGGATGGCGAAGAGCCAGACGACGAAGAGGGTGGCCAGCACCCAGATGGTCCAGGCCTCTGTACCGCCCTTGCGCGAGGGCGCCTTGGGGTCGTGCGCCTTGCCGAACATCGTCGTGGTGGCGTGGGCGTACCCCGCGTGGCCGGTGGACATCAGGCTCCTCCTCCCGTGGTGCCTGCGGCGTCGGCTGGACCGGACCGGTCCTCTTCTCGGGCGTGGGCGATGGCGCCGGCCACGTAGGTGGCGGCAACGGATCGGTCGTCGGCCATGATCGACAGCACGAACATCAGCTCCTCGGTGGTCTTGGCCCGACCGGAACGGTAGGACAGCAACGGCGTGGCGTTGGGGTCGAGCACGACGAAGTCGGCCTCCTTGCCGACGGCGAGAGACCCGATGTCATCGGCTAGGTCGAGCGCCTCCGCGCCGCCAAGGGTCGCCAGGTAGAACGACTTGATCGCGTTCATCGGGTAGTTGTTCAACTCGGCGACCTTGTAGGCCTCGTTCATCGTCGCGAGCAGCGAGAAGCTGGTGCCAGCGCCCACGTCGGTGCCCAGGCCCACGTGCATCGGGCGCTTGGGGTCCTTGGCGTCGTGGACGTGGAACAGGCCCGAACCGAGGAACAGGTTGGACGTGGGGCAGTGCGCGACGGCCGAGCCGGTCTCGGCCACCCGGGCGCGTTCGCGGTCGGTGAGGTGCACCCCGTGGGCCAGCACGCTGCGTCGCCCGAGCAGGCCGTAGTGGTCGTAGACGTCGAGGTAGCCGGCGCGGTCGGGGAACAGCGAGCGGACCCAGGCGATCTCGCCGGTGTTCTCCGAGACGTGGGTGTGCACGAAGGTGCCGGGTGACTCCGCCCAGAGGGTCCCGGCCGCCTCGAGCTGCTCCGGGGTCGAGGTCGGGGCGAAGCGGGGGGTGATGGCGTACATCTGTCGCCCGTTGCCGTGCCAGCGGGCGATGAGCTCCTTGGACTCGTCGTAGCCGCTCTGCGCGGTGTCCAGGAGATGGTCGGGGGCGTTGCGGTCCATCAGGACCTTGCCGCCGACCATCCGGGTGCCGCGACGCACCGACTCCTCGAAGAAGGCGTCCACCGACTCGGGGTAGACCGCGCAGAAGGTGACCGCGGTCGTCGTGCCGTTGCGCAGCAGCTCGTCGAAGTAGCGGCGGGCGACGTCGTCGGCGTGCGCCCGGTCGGCAAAGTTCTGCTCCTCGATGAACGTGTAGTGGTTGAGCCAGTCGATGAGCTGGGACCCGAAGGCGCCGATGATGCCGGTCTGCACGTAGTGGATGTGGGTGTCGATGAACCCGGCACAGATCAGGTGATCGGGGTAATGGGTCACCTCGACACCATCTGGCACGGCGTGGCGCGTGTCATCGAAGGAGCCGAACGCCGTGATCCGGCCACCCTCGCTGACGATCAGGCCGTCCGGTACGTCGACGAAGGCGCCGTCGTCGAAGAACGGGTCACCGGTGAACGTGATGGCGTGCCCTCGTACGGCACTGACCTGTGGCTGTTCGTTTCCCACCGGTCCTCCTTGGGGTCCTCGTGCGGACCAACCGTCCCGCCGGGTGCAAGGGATCGCCTCACATGAACTGGGTGAGGGGACCCGCGGGGCTACAGCAGGCGCGCCAGTCGCGCCCGGGCGACCGCATCGGCGCGGGTGTGGACGTCGAGCTTGAGGTACAGGGACTTCAGATGGGTCCGGATGGTGTTGGGGCTGACGGCGAGCTCCATGGCGATGCCGGGCACGGTGAGCTGGGAGACCAGCAGCTCCAGGACAGCCCTCTCCTGGGTGGTCAGGGGGACCGACGCCTTCTTGGGGGTCAGGTCCAGTGCTCGGATCGCCTGAGCAGCGACGTCGTCCAGGGGCCCGAACGTGCCGATACGGGCGCGTAGGAGCGCCGTCGCGTGGCGAGGTACGAAGGTCAGTGGTCGGTAGCTGAGTCGACGCTCGACGACGCGGAGCGCCTCACGCAGCCAGTGTCCGGTGTCGCGGTGGCTGCCCTCGCGGTCGGCGAGCAGGGCCGCGAGAAGGTAGCCGGTGGTCGCCGCGATCGGGTACGCCCCGGTCTTGAGGAAGGAGCCGACGGCCCGCTGGGCGCCGTCGGTGTCGTCGTTGGCAAAGGCGCGCATCGCGTGCAGGACGGCGACATCACCCGTGCCGGGATGCAGGTCGACAGCGCGGCGCAGGACGTCGTCGGTCCAGTCCCCGTCGCGTGCTTCGTTGGCGACGTGCAGCTCGTGGACCAGGTAGGCGCTCAGACCCGTCGCCGCGGTCAGCAAGGCATCATGGCGCCCCCACCAGGCGTTGATGTCGCGGTGGTAGCGCTGCCGGTCACGCGTGGCTCCGAGCCCGAGCACCAAGTCCAGCCAGTTCACCGACGCCTCCACTTGGGGGTCACTCGACCCCCCAAACGCGCGTAGCGCGTCGACGTGTCCGCGCGTAGCAGGGTCGTCAAGGGAATCCCATCCGGCCCAGGCCTGCATGAGCAGCACCGGAATCATCGGTGTTTGGTGGGCCAGGCCGCGCCTGGTCGCCCAGACCGTGGCCTCGTCGCACCGCTGTTTGGTGAGGCGGAAGTCGCCGTCCGCTGCTGCCGCCAGGCAGAGGCGCGACTGGCAGTCCAAGGCGGCCAGGTCGCGCTTGGACTCGGTCGCCAGCCGCAGCGCGCTCTCAAGGTCGTTCTCTGCTGCCGGGAAGTCGCCGAGCTCGAGCCTCCACGACCCGCGCACAGGTAGGTGAGCAGCGACTCGTCGGGGTCGGTGATGCGGGATGGGTCCTGGGTCGCGAGGCGGGTGCTGAGCGATGACGGTCGACCACCGGCCAGTCGCGCGCCCGCCAGGTCGAACAGCTCCGCCCATCGAGCCGCCGCAGACCTCGGGTCCGCGGACGCAAGCGCGGCGGCGACCGTCGCAACCCAGGCAGGTCGCCGCCGAGCATTGCCGCGACCCCCTCCAGCCGGGATGCGAGGCGCGTTGCGTCATCGTTGTGCGGCAGGGCCGCCAGTGCGCCACGAACGGCGTCGATCTCGCCGCCCATCACGAGCTCGAGACCGTGCCGTTCCAGGAGGTCGGTCAGCAGCATCCAGTCGTGGGACTCTCCTGCTGCGGCGAGCGACGGGGTCAGCGACCCGCGGTCGGCGAACCACTGCGCCGCGATGCGGTTCGACCGTCGCCATCGAGGCAGGTCGCGGCGGCGGGCCTCGGCGCGCAGGTACGCGCGCAGCAGGGAGTGCAGACGGTAGGTCACCGGCTCGTGGTCGTAGCGGGCCACCATGGCCGAGGTGGTCGCCCACCTGGCCAGGACGGCGCCACCATCGGCGCGACCCGTGAGCGCCAGGGCGAGATCCACGGTGACCTCGTCCGGGGCGCAGACATCGAGGAGGTACTGCGCCAGCTCGTCGCCCAGGTCGCCGAACAGCTCCGTGACGAGATAGTCGGCCATCGGCCGGGTGTCGGTGGCGAACTCCTTGACGAACAGGTGCGGGTCCGTGTGGTGCTCCAGCGCACTCCCGGCCAGCGCGACGGCGACGGGCCAACCCTCGGTGAGTCTGTGGACCTCGACAGCGACGTCGTCGTCTATGCCGGCTGCGTGCAGAGCCAAGACCGCGGCGGTCTCCTGCTCGTCGAACGCGAGATCGGCGCCCCTGACCTGGTGGAGCATCCCCTGCGCCTGCCACCGGCCCAACGGAACGTTCGGATCCCAGCGGGTCCCGAACAGAAACCTTGTCTCGGGGCCCACCTCCTCGACGACCCGGAAGAGCAGGGCCACCGCATCCGCGGGGGCGTGCTGGAGCTCGTCGACCACTAGGGCAATCGGTGCGGCGCCTGCCAACACGCCGGCCAGTGCGCTGACGAACTCGTCGGTGGAGCGGGCAGAAGGCAGGGCAAGGTCCCCCAGGGCAGCTGCCGCCTCCGGGAACGAGCCGGCAAAACGCTCCTGCAGCGCCACCAGGACCGAGGACCACACCGACTGGGCCGACGCGTGAGCCGGCACGGTCACCCAAGCGACCTGGACTCCGTCGGATTCGAGATCCTCGGTGCGCTGGACGAGCAGAGTGGACTTGCCCCAACCGGCACCGGCAGACACGAGCAGCACCCGCCTGCCCTGGGCATCACGTACGCCCAGAACGGCTCGCAGCCCTCCACGGTCCACCACGGGAGCGGCGTGGTTCGGACGCCGGGTCTGTGATGGAACCAGGCCAGACCGATACGCCATTGCTCCAGCGTGGCACACACAAGTCCTTCAGCTCACCCAGTTCATGTGAGCAAGGCGTGTCGACCAGAGGTGACACTCGTGCTGAGGAGAGGCAAATGCGCTATCAGTTCATCGTGGCAGGCAGCCCCAGCGACCGCGTAGCGGCCGCTTTCCCGCAGCTCACAGTCCAGCCCGCATCGGACTTGGGCGGCATGTCGCTACACGGCGAGCTGACTGACCAGGCCGCCGTGCGCGCCGTCATCTCCACCCTGGACGACCTCGGGCTGACACTTCTCGAGCTACGGCAGATTCCGGCGTGAACCGGCGAACTCCCACGAGGGACCACCGCTGCCGAACCCTCTCTGTGTCCTTCGGCGGCTCTTCACGAACGCCAGCGCCGAGGGAGCCGAAAAGCAAGCCGAGCCTCGCACCCCCACAGATCAGCGCGCCGGGCCCGATTGGATTGTTGGCCCTCGTCGTGACGCTGGGTCGGGGCAGACGCTTCGCCGTCGGTCAGTGCTGTTGTCGGGCGAGGCGATGCAGGTGGAGGCTGGTCGAAGTTCGGTAGCTGTTGGGATGGCTGGAATAAGTGATAGGCGATAGCAGGAGGTTTGGGTCCGATGGTGAGTGATGTGCCGCGTGAGGTTCTGCCCATTCCGGATCGACCGGTGCTGGGGGTGACGACGTACGCGGCGACCGATCCGGGGACGCACTTCGATCCGATCACGCGGCTGCGGCCGCCTGCGGGTGCGCCGAACGTGGTGGTGATCCTGTTGGACGACGTCGGGTTCGGTGCGTCGAGCGCATTTGGGGGGCCGGTGCACATGCCGACCGCTGAGCGGCTCGCTGGCGGGGGCCTGAGGTACACCCGGTTCCACACGACGGCGATGTGCGCGCCGACGAGAGCGGCGTTGTTGACTGGCCGTAACCATCACTCGGTGGGGTTCGGGTCGATCACCGAGACCGCGACCGCTGCGCCCGGGTACAACACGACCCGGCCGAACACGAAGGCCACGGTCCAGGAGACGCTGCGCCTGAACGGGTACGCCACAGCGATGTTCGGTAAATGCCACGAGGTTCCCCAGTGGGAGTCGAGCCCGGTGGGGCCCTTCGACAGGTGGCCCACTGGCAGCGGCTTCGAATACTTCTACGGGTTCGTCGGCGGTGAGACCAACCAGTACTACCCGGCTCTGCACGAGGGCACCTCCCAGGTCGACCCGCCCCGCACACCGGAAGAGGGCTACACCCTCAACGAGGATCTCGCCGATCATGCGATCGCCTGGATTCGGCAGAACCGGGCCCTGGCCCCGGACCAACCCTTCTTCATCTACTACGCCCCGGGTGCCACCCACGCCCCGCACCATGTGCCTGCAGAGTGGCGGGAGAAGTACGAGGGGGTCTTCGACGAGGGCTGGGACGCCCTGCGGGAGCGGACGTTCGCCGCCCAGAAGCACCTAGGGATCGTCCCGCCGGACGCCGAGCTGACCAGCCGGCACGACGAGATCCCGGCCTGGGTTGACATGCCCGAGGACCTCAAGCCGATCCTGCGCCGCCAGATCGAGAACTACGCCGGCTTCCTGGAGCAGACCGACCACCACGTCGGCCGCGTGATCCAAGCCCTGGAGGACCTCGGGGCACTGGACGACACCCTGGTCTTCTACATCATCGGCGACAACGGCGCCTCGGGTGAGGGCACGATCAACGGCTCGTTCAACGAGTACATCATGGCCAACGGGCTGGCCGATCGCGAGACACCGGAGTTCTTAATGGAACGTCTGGACCGGTGGGGCAGCACGGACTCCTACCCGCTGTACGCGGTGGGCTGGGCGCACGCCTTGTGCACGCCGTACCAGTGGACCAAGCAGGTCGCCTCCCATTTCGGTGGTTCACGCAACGGCACGATCGTGCACTGGCCGACCGGGATCACCGGCAAGGGCGAGACGCGCGAGCAGTTCGCCCACGTGATCGACATCGCCGCCACCGTGCTCGAGGTCGCCGGCCTGCCGCAACCGACGATGGTCCACGGCGTCACCCAGGCACCGCTGGAGGGCACCTCGATGACGTACACGTTCAACGATCCCGGTGCCGCGGACCGGCACACCATCCAGTACTTCGAGATGTACGGCAACCGTGGGATCTACCACGACGGCTGGATCGGCTCCACCCGCCACCGGGTCCCCTGGGAGCCGCTCGCCGACTTGGGGTCGTTGGACGACGACACTTGGGAACTCTACGACACGCGTACCAACTGGACCCAGGCCCAATCCCGCGATCTCGCGGCCGAACAGCCCGAGAAGCTGGCCGAGCTGCAGCGACTGTTCATCCTCGAGGCGTCGAAGTACAACGTCTTTCCCCTCGACGGGCGCCTGGCCGAACGGTTCAACTCCGAGATGGCAGGGCGCCCCGAACCGGTCAAGGGCAACCGACAGACCCTCTACCCGGGCATGGGCGGCCTGCCGCAAGAAGGCATCCTCAACGTCAAGAACAAGTCCTATTCGGTCACCGCTGAGGTGGAGATCCCCGAGGGTGGCGCCCAGGGCGTGATCGTGAACCAGGGCGGCTTCTCTGCCGGCTGGACGGTCTACCTCAAAGATGGCCGGCTCAAGTTCGGCTACAACCTCGCCAGCCTCGCCTACAGCTACGTCGAAGCCGCCGACCCCGTGCCGGCCGGCACTCACCAGGTCCGCATGGAGTCCGCCTACGACGGCGGCGGACTCGCCAAGGGCGCGACCATCACCCTGTTCGTCGACGGAATCCAGGTCGGCCAGGGCAGGATCGAGGCGTCCATCCCGATCGGGTTCACCGCCGACGAGACCAGCGACGTCGGCAAGGACACCGGCTCACCCGTCGTCCCCGACTACCCCGCCGGCTTCACCTTCACAGGAGCCGTCAACTGGGTGCTCATCGAGACCGGAGACGACGACCACTCCCACCTCATCACTCCCGAACAACAGATGTTGTTCCACCTCGCGCAACACTGAACGGGCCAGCATCATCAAGCCGCCGTGCCCTCCGGCTTTGGAGCATTCCAGCGAATGCGCCCTCGATGTGGTCTGCTCGCGGCGAGCTCCTTGGAAGCGAACCGCACGTCCAGGGCCAACTGGAACTCGCTGCCGACGTACGCCAGCCCAGCCTCGCGTACGTCGGCCTGCTGGAGGCGGGGGTATTCACCGCCGATCGGGCAACCGCGATACAGAGCGGCGTTGCACGCTGAGCCGAAGTAGACCTTGGCCCTAATCGCGTGAGCGCGGAACTCGATCCCGGGTTCGGTATGGCGCCGATACTCGCATGAGCCTGGAGGTGACCTGCTAGGGCGACTCCCGGAAGTCTTGACGCGAGCAGTCGGCGCAATGGATGGCGAGCCCGACGCGGTGCTGGGACACACTCGGCCTCGAAGTCGCACTGGTCAGGGGGCTGGCCTGAGGCAGCGGTCGACCACTGGTGCCACGATCGCAACCAGCTCCTCATCATCGAGCTCCTGGAGCGCGGCGAGGCCGATGTAGGAGTCGGCCAGGGTCACCCCGAACAGGCTTGCGATGGCGATCGCCACTTGCTTCTGGGGTAGGTCGTAGGTCGCCGCGATCCGTACGAGAACAACGGTGTCCCAGTGGTTGCGCATGAGGCGGACGCTGTCGCTCTGGCTGAAGACCTGCCGGGTGCTCGCTCGTAGCCAGGCGCCGGTGTCCGGGTCTCGCCAAGTGCGCACGAAGTGTCGGACCAGCGGGGCGGCGAGGTCTTCTAGCGCGGTGTCTTTGAGCAGCCGGTCAAGGACGGCCCAAGGGTCGACTGGAAAGTCGAGGGCTTCGCGGTATAGCTGCTGCTTGGTGCCGAAGTAGTGATGCAACAACGCGGGGTGCACGCGCGCGGCCTCGGCAACCGACCGGATGGTGGTCTCGGTGTAACCCCGCTCGGCGAACTGGTCACGGGCGACGCGCAGGATGTGTGCGCGGGTTTCTGGCGTGCCCGGCCGGCGCCCAGTCTTCGCCATCCGGTGCTCCTCTCCCGCTCGTCCGTCCCGACCCACCCAGGGGTGAGCGTGGCAGTTGGACCTTGCCGGACAGGATTATCCATCCCTACATTTAGTCACACGACTACTTCTTGTCGCGTGTTTCCGAGCCGCAGCCAGGGACGCGGCTCCTGGCTCCCACTCGTTGGAGGCAAGACACCATGCGGTGGTATCTCAGGCACTGGTACGACGTCGGGATCGCGGTCTGCATCCTGGCCTTGGCTTGCGGTGTGCTCATCGAGCTCAACACGCTGCAGCGGATCCTCCTACTCAGCTTCGCCGTGCTGATGCTGCACGAGTTCGAGGAGTACGGGTGGCCAGGCGGGCTGCCGACATTCATGAACGAGGTCGTCCGCGCCAGTAGGACTCCTGATCGCTACCCGCTGAACCAGATGAACTCGATGGTTGTCAACGTCCTGGCCGCTTACCCGTTCTACCTGCTGCCGGTGTTGTTCCCCGACGTCATCTGGCTTGCCCTGGCACCCGTCCTGTTCAACTTCCTCGAAGTTCTCCTTCACTGCGGCGGCGGGTTCGGCAAGGCCCGGGCGCTGTACAGCCCCGGCCTGCTGTCCGTGGTTCCGTGGCTCGTCTTGAGCATCTGGTACCTGATCGAGGTCAACCAGCAGAACCTGATCACCGCCAACGACTGGTGGATCGGGATCGGTTACCTCTTTGCCTGGCTCATCGTATTCCTGGGCCTGGTGACCTACGTGTGGCTGGCCGACAAGAACTCGCCCTACCGGTTCGCGTCAGAAGAGTTGACCAGGTTCGAGAGGTACCGCCGCTTCGTCCACGCCGCTCACCAACACCCGCAGCCGGCCCCGACAACCGGGCCCACGCTGTAGGCCGCACGTCGACTTCAGAGACGTCGCTGGGTCGCCACGATGACCGGTCACAATCACCGAGACGAACGCAGCACTCAGGCGCTCCCACTCTCTCTGGCGACGGATGCCCGAAAGCAACCAACCGCTATCTCCTGGCGGCGCGAGGCAGCGGATACCGGACACGCCCTAACTGGGCGTAAGGACGCTCGCTCATCGGCATCATGTCGTTTAACGCTTGCGCCGGCGCGGGAAGCGGATCACGTTCCACGCCCGGCGGCGCTCCGATCGTGCAGTCACCCCAGCGACCGCGTGCCACAGTCGCCGTGGACCGCGGTTGTCGTCCACCAAGGACGCGTGGCCCGTATCAGTGGCCGGCCCGGGACTTTCGACTCTAGCCGTTGTCGTGACCGGCCTCAATCGTGGACAGATGGATGCTGTGGTGAGGACGGTCAGCGGACTGCTGCGCGGCAACGTTGCCGATGGGGTGGCGTCCTTCCTCGGCGTGCCGTATGCGGCGCCGCCGTTCGGCGCGAACCGGCTCCGTCCCCCTGAGCCGGTGGCGGCGTGGGCGGGGGTCCGCGGCGCGGTGACGCTGGGGGCAGAGCCGCCGCAGGTGGCGCCGCCGACTCCAACCGGCCCGCCGTCGGGAGCGGCTGAGGACTGGGAGGCCGTCGGAGGGGCGTTCGAGGCCGTGAAGCGTGCCGCGGTGTCCGAGGACTGCCTCAACCTCAACCTCTGGACGCCCGACCCGCCCGGGTCGGGTCTGCCGGTGATGGTGTGGATCCAGGGCGGCATGTTCGAGCTGAGCTCGACGGCGGCATACGACGGGAGTCGGTTCGCTCGCGACGGGGTGGTCTGCGTCGTCATCAACTGGCGGCCGGGCGCGGAGGGGTTCCTCTTCCTCGATGACGGCGTCGCGAACCTCGGGCTGCTCGACCAGGTCGCGGCACTCGAGTGGGTGCGCGAGAACATCGCCGCGTTCGGCGGCGACCCTGACAACGTCACCGTTTTCGGTGAGTCGGCTGGCGCCATGAGCATCGGCACCCTGCTCGCCATGCCCTGCGCCGAGGGCCTGTTTCGACGGGCGATTCTGCAGAGCGGGGCCGCGCACCAGGTGACGCCCGCCGAGGACGCACTGCGAATCGCCCACCGACTGGCGGATCGGCTCGGCGTCGCCCCGACCCGCGAGGCGATCGCGGACGTCGGGGTCCCCCGGCTGCTGGCCGCGCAAGCGGGCCTGAAAGCGGAGCTGCTCACCGACCCGGACCCGGACCGTTGGGGTGAGGCCGTCGCGACGAGCACCATGCCCTGGCAGCCCGTGGTCGACGGGGACGTCCTGCCTAGCCTGCCCATCGAGCGCATCCGCGCAGGGTCCGGTCGGGACGTCGACGTCGTGATCGGGACCAACACCGACGACTGGAGGCTGTGGCTTGTGGTCAGCGGCGCCATCGCGAGCATCACCGAGGAGATCCTGACCGGGCCGGTCACCGCCTACGGGCACCAGTCGCTCGCCGCCTACGGTCTCGCCCCGGCCACGGCCCTTGCCGCCTACCGGGCGAGGTACCCGGGCTCGAGCCCCGGTGACCTCCTTGCGAAGGTGCAGACCGACTGGTGGATGCGGATCCCTGCACTTGCCCTGGCCGAGGCGCACGTCAGCCCGGCCGCCAGCACGTACATGTATGAGTTCGCCTGGGCCTCACCGGGGCTGGGCGCGGTGCACGCGCTGGAGGTGCCGTTCGTCTTCGACACGGTGAGCCCGGACGCGCCGCTCTTCGGGCCGCTGCTCGGCGCCGACCCACCGCAGGCGCTGGCAGACACCATGCACGCTGCGTGGGTGTCGTTCGCCCGGACCGGCGATCCGGGCTGGCCGGCCTACGACCTGAAGCGGCGAGCGACCATGCGGTTCGACACCACCTCCGTGGTCGTGGACGACCCGCGCTCGTGGGAGCGCGCGCTGTGGCACGGCATCCGCTGACCGCCGGCGCACCCATGAATGGGGCGGCGGGCGCGAGCTACGTGCTGCGGCCGATCCCGAAGGAGCGGCAACCGGTCCTGGACCGGTTGACCAGCGCCAGCAGACGGTTCCAGGTCCATGCGCTGGTCGAGCTCGACGTGACGGACGCCGGCGAACGGATCCGTGAGGCGCGACCTGCGGTCTCGTGGACGGGGTTCGTGATCGCCACCGTGGCGCGGGCGGTCGTCGAGCATCCCGAGGTGAACGCGCGAAAGGCCGGCAACACGCTCCTGCTCTTCGACCATGTCGACGTCGGCGCCACGGTGGAGCGTGTAGAGAACGGACGCGCGGTCCTCGACATCGCCATCATCCGGG
This sequence comes from Humibacillus xanthopallidus, assembly GCF_006716675.1. Taxonomy (GTDB): domain Bacteria; phylum Actinomycetota; class Actinomycetes; order Actinomycetales; family Dermatophilaceae; genus Humibacillus; species Humibacillus xanthopallidus_B. The sequence continues at coordinate 174,104 of NZ_VFPM01000003.1, forward strand.
CAGCGGATCGCAAGTCGAGTGCTGAGATCACGGACGAGCTGCACCGGGCCAAGTACGGGCCGGCACGGGCCCACCCTCAGAGCCGTCTCACGGCTGCGCTGGTGCGACTCCCGGGGCCGCTGAGGCGCACGGCCATCCGGATGGCATCCACCAGACCGGGCATCGCGGCGACGTTCGGACCAGCGGTCGGGGTCACCTCGATCGGGATGTTCACGCACGGTTGGGGCTGGGCCATCCCGGTCGCACCGCTGACCCTCATCGTCACCGTGGGCAGCGTCGTGGAGCGACCCGCGGTCCACCACGGACAGATCGTGCCCCGACTGATGCTGCCGCTCACGCTGAGCTTCGACCACGCCGTCATCGACGGCGCGCCCGCCGCGCGCTTCACCGAGACCCTCCGCGCCCTGACGGAGACAGGAGCCGCACTCGACCCGCCACCTCGTTGAGCACCCACGACCCCGGCACTGACGAAGCGCGGTAACGACGCGCCACGGCGTCGCGATGGAGGAGGTGCGCGGCGTCCCGATCCCCCGAGCGGGGCGCCGCGCTAGACCGCCCGGCACCGACTTCCACCCCGCCACGCAACCCGCGCGGGGGACGACGGTAGGGATGACGAAGTGCCAGCCACCACGGGATCACGTGCAGGGGGTGAGCGCCACCATCGGGGAGTGCGCGACCCAGTCCGCAAGGGTGTACGGCTGCTCGGCATACCAGGGCTGAAGACGCCACGCCTCCTGCGTAACCTTGCGTCGCGCAGCCTCATCGGTGACGTCTTTGGCGGTGACGGGCAAGTCCCTGTCGGGGTCCCTCAGGTGCAGCACCACGGCCGGGTGCTCGCGCAGGTTGGCGAGCCAATGCCGAGGCCCCGGGGTCCCGGTGAGGACGATCTCGCCGTCGACGAGCACGTACCAGAGCTCCACGCGGCGCGGCGCTCCACTGCGGCGCCCGACGGTGGTCAGCTCGCAGGTCCCCGTGGGCGGCAGCTGCGCGGCGGACATGCCTGGAACCGTAAACCAGCCCGGCTCCATGCTCTACGGCTACATGGTGACGTGCGCGACGATCCCGACAGCGTGGCCGATGCTGCGGCATACCGTGGACTCAGTGTCAGGGTCACAGCACCGCTCTAGCGGTGGTTGGGTCCTGATCATCGGTCGTCTGGCTCTTACCGTGGATGCCGCCTTCGGGTTGGCGGGCATGCGTTTTGCCCGCGGCCGGTGCGACGGACCGGCCGGCGTGACTTGATAGGAGCGTGGCAACCGCCCCCACTGAGATGTGTCCGCCGACCAGCCCAACCATCCAGTCACTGATCAGGTGAAGGAGGCAACCACCATGGTTGTTGTTGGCGCTGACGTGCACAAGCGCACGCACACGTTCGCCGCGGTCGACCAGGTCGGCAAGCGGCTCGGGCAGCTCACGATCGCGGCGACCACCGTGGGGCATCTGAAGGCGGCTTTCCAGTTGGCGTCGACGTCACCCGCGTCGACGAGGCGGGTGACGTGGGGCTCCACCGAGAAGTTGACGAAGTCGGCCTCGGCGCCCGCGGCGACCTTGCGGCTCTGGTCGCCCGAGGCGCCGTAGCTCTGCTGGAACTGCACGCCCTTGCCGGCGTCGGTCTTCTGGAAGGCGGGGATCAGCGCGTCGAGGGCGACCTTCGGGACGGCATACGCGTAGAGGTTGACGGTGCTCGTCGCGTCGGCTCCTGCCGCGGTCGAGCCGGGCTGGGCGACGACGTCACTCGAGCCGCCCGCGCAGGCGCGGGGAGGCGCTCTGGGCGGCATCACTTGATACGCCACTACCCCACGACCACATTCGCACCACCTGTGTTCTATGCGAGCGCCGGCTAGAGCACCGCACCTTCGGGAGTGCGGTGGTTCACGACTCTGCGGTGTCAGGGGCGGCCCTCAGGGATGACGTCCACGGTTCCCGTCTCTATGACACCCAGGGCGACCCGGTGCAGCTTTTGGTTGGTGTTCTGGCTCGCGATCTTTAGGAGGTTGAAGGCTTCCGTCCGTCCCAGCTTGTGCACGCCCATCAGGACGCCGATCGCCACGCCGATGTCCCTGCTCGTGGCGAGCGCGCGCTCGAGATTGAGGGAGCGGTCGTGCAGCTGCGCGGCCGCGACCACCTGGGCTGCGTGCGTTGTGAGCAGCAGACCCTCGGCGAGGTCGCCGTCATCGAAGGCGTCGGTCTCGGCGGAGTAGAAGTTCATTCCGGCGATCACTTCAGCGAACTCGAGCTTCATCCGGAACGAGAGCATGCTTCGCAGTCCGAGCTCAGCCACCACCCGTTGGCCGTACTCGGGCCACCGATGGTCGAGGGCCAGATCCCTCGGGTAGTAGATGGCGTGGTCCCTGATGGCATCGATGCACGGACCGGACTCCAGCTGGTACTGGATCGCGTCCGCCCGCACGGCCAGCTCGTCGGTGGACGCGGCGGTGACGAAGCGGTCGTTCTTGACTGTGGTGATGCTGACCGCGCGTGCGTGCGGCAAGCGTTCCAGTGCGAGGCGAGCGACGACCTCGAAGGGATCTGCATGTGGTGATAGAGCGATCTGCTCCCCGAGGCGTTCGAAGTCTTGGGCTACTTCGCGCAGGTGCTGGGGCATGGTGTCATTCATGTGGTGTCCGGGTTCCGTTGCGGTTGCCCCTACGACTCACATCTTGCGCATGGCGCTCGAGATGAGTGGGGTGCGGCAACTCCGGTTTGAATCACCGAGCACTGATGCAGGCCCACGAAGGCCGCATCACGAATGGGACGTACCCCGTGCCCGGACTCATCGGACTGTGCGCCGATAACGAGGCAGAAACGTAAGGCGTCGTGTGAGCCACCGATAGCACGTGGCGACTCGGCGGCGAGACCACGCGCAGCCCGAAAGATCATGCTGCTCTTACCTTGACTTGCGGCACGGAGCTCAGGGAGGCAGCTGAGTGTTCAAGATGCGTCCGTGGTCGAGTGCGTAGCCTTGGTGTACGACGACACGGGTGGCGTGTGCCTGCTGGGTGCAGGTGCGGTCACAGCGTGATTCTTCGAGTGAACCTGCTTGCAGCACGCTGCATGGATCCTCGCGGTGACCGCGAACATGCCGCAGAGTTGAGCCCAGGACGCGACCCGTACCGTGACGTGGAGGATCAGCGGGGGTCGAGCAGAGCAGCCCGCACGACGCGCCGGCTGACGGATTGTGACCGCGCACGCTCCGGCCGTCGCACGACGGCCGGCCCTGCCGGCGCTCCCGTCTCCATGCTGGGTGCCTCCCGCGACGTCCCGAGGCGTCCCTGACGTTTGTGCCAACCGGTGCCGCAATCACGGAATCAGACCGTTCCCAGACCCGGGGCGATTTACTCCTTCACCTCCCCCTGCAGTTCGGAGTCGTTTCCCTGCGTCTCGTTGACCGTGCCGTTCCGTATGGGCCGCTCATCGCCTACTGCACACAGCAACGCAGGGGGATCGCGGGGGCGACACATGCTCCGGGCTCTCGTTGGGCAGGGCTCAGAGGACGGTCGCCGCGCACACCTGTCTGTTCAAGCCGTTCGCGACGCCGCCGAGCGATCTGTACCCGGACCGTGGAGACGCAGGCAGACGAAATGACGCGAGTACGCTCCACCGGTGCAACTATCAGGCGTTGACTGCACCGTTCGGTGCCCTCCAGTTCACGACTCGAGGGTCGCCGCACGCCGTACTTGGAGGTCAACGGCCCCGGCGCGGCGCATCTCGCCATCCAACTGCTGCGGACCCTCCGAGTCAGTTGGGCTGCCTCTCGGGCCCGAGGTGGTGAGCTCCCCGTCAATAACCGTCGACAGAACTCTTCCAAGGGGACCAGCCCTGTGGGACAGTCCGCTGGGCGGCGTCCAACTTCAACCCGCAGGGTGGCGCCACTAGAGAGCCGACCATCGGCGCTCCGATCGGCCGCCGAGGCGGAGGGGTTCCCTGCCTCGGCGGCCGACCGATGGTGGCCCCCAGCTACTGAAACCGTGCCCGGGGGGACCCGTCCTCATCTCCGCGTGGGACCTCGCCAGCGCTCGTGAGGCTCCTCGTCCTGCGGGCTAGTTCGATAACCCCTCATCGGTCAGGACGCGAAGTGACTCAACGCTCGCCAGATCGGAGATCTCCTCGACAAGGTCGCTGACGAGCTGTGGGTTGCCTTCGAGTTGGACGATCGCGCGCACTGTCGTCTTCTTGCCGTCCTGCTCAGAGGTCTTCGCATCGATGACAGTCGCTGGGACCCCATGCTCCGCCGCCAACCCCAGTGCGAGCGGCATCGTTCCTCGTCCTGCCGTGTAGCGCATGAGGAGTCTGGTGCTAACGGGATCGGAAGCCATCCGCCGCCCAAGCTTGGCCAACACCGTTACCGCGAGCAGTTGACATCCGGTGGCCATGACAGCAAGCGCCGGCATGCCAGCCCCGCAGGCCATACCGACCGCGGCCGTCAACCAGATGGAGGCTGCCGTGGTCAGACCGGAGACGCTCCCACGGCGCACGAATATGACTCCCGCGCCGAGAAAGCCCACTCCCGAGACGATCTGAGCGGCGATGCGCGACGGGTCTACGACCCCGCGGCCGGTGACGTCCGCGAATCCGTAGGCAGACACCAGGGTGAAGACGGCCGATCCGACGCCGACGAGCGTATGCGTCCGCAGGCCCGCGCTCTTGAACCGACGGTGACGCTCGAGGCCGATGATTGCAGACAGCACGAACGCCAAGCCCAGCAGGCCCGTCTCTGTCCAGGTAGTCGCGCTGACCCACCTCATGTGCGCCTCGTACCCACGCCGGCGCCATGATCACCAGGGCTGATGCCCACCCCCCGACACGGCCCCGCCTCCGATGAGCGGAGCACCTGCAACCACGGCATCAACGCGAGCCCCGAAAGAGCCCTCCCCCTAGCCTGCCTGGACGCTGGTCGATGACGGCGGACGTGCCGCAGCTCAGACAGTGCACCGACACCGCCCGACCGAGAACTCCGAAGTGGTCCCACCGATCCCCCGGCAGGATGCACCGGAGGGATCGAGCCGGACGTCCCCTGCGCCCGCCGCTTCTCTCGCCATCACCAGGGGAGAGTCGGCTCCGCTTCACTCGTCAGGGGGCGCATCGTCGTCTGATGGCGTCACCGCCTCACCCCCGGTCCGAGCGGGCGCCCCATCGGGCCGGCCACCGGGTGGTGCGGTCATCGTCGACTCCGTGTCCGGGTCGAGATCTGGGTCATATGGGTCGGTGCTAGGAACCACGTCATCGCTCATGCGAGTCCCGTACCCCAAGTCGGGGCAGTCAACGTCCCGCTGCCGCATCTGCTCCAGCGGCCCTCGAATCGGAGTGGGCTCGATGTGTGGAGTCTGCGGTTGAGGGTATCTGTCCGCAGCGGCAGCCCATGCGGTGCTAGTTCCTCGGAGGAGATCGACCATGACCGAGGACCTGGTCGTCGACGTCCTGCCCTTCACGGCGTTCGAGGATGTGCACCGCATCGGGGTGTTGACGGCCTCGGGGATCGGGGACTTCCTCGCGACCGTTCCGGCTCTGACCGCCCCTCACGTCACCTACCCGGAGGCCGAGCTCGAAGTCCTCGGGGACGTCTGGCACCCACACTTCCTTGATGAGCGGCCCGGGCCGGGGACCCGAGCGATCGCGGTGCCGCGCACCGAGGGCGTATGCCGTCTCGACGAGGACCCGACGTCACCCCTACGGAAGTTCGTGGAGGAGTATCGCGGACGCCACGATCTGCTCGTCCAGTTGCACGGTGGCGGTGCGCAGAGCAACGAGGTTGTCGCCGCCCTCCGGCCTCGTCACAGTGTCGGCGCGTCGGCACCCGGCGCTCCGGGTCTCGAACGAAGCGTCCGATATGTCGGAAGTCGGCCGGAGATACTGCGCTGCCTCGAGATCGCCGAGCTGGCGGGTTCAAGGTCTGGACTGACCACCGTCAACTGCAGACCTCGCTCGTGGTCACCGAGCGGGACCTGCAAGAGAGCCGGCGTTCATGGGCTGGTGAGGACGCCTTCGTCGTGCTCCACCCTGGCGCTCGGGACCCCCGGCGCTGCTGGCCGGCGGAACGCTACGGGGAATTGGCGGCTGCGCTCCACCGGCTTCACGGCGTGGACACCGTGGACGCTGCTGGGTAGAAACAGGATTGGCGGGGTTAGTCATCGTCGCCGCGGCACGCGGCGTCAAGGTCCCGCTGCCTCGGCCTCATCGAATTCGCCTGTCTGCGCGAGACGTTCGGCCACGAGTCGCAACTTCTCGTTGAGGTGCTGTGACGAGTGCCTCAGCGCGTCAAAGGCCTCTTCGGGGGTGAGCTTGAGCCGCTCCATCAGGATGCCCTTGGCCTGTCCGATGACGTCCCGGCTGAGCAGAGCAGTGCTCAAGTTGTCGGCAAGGTGTTCCAGTTCCGAACGCTCGCGGACCGAGGCGCCAGCTACGGACGCGTGGGCAGCAAGGATGATGCCGATGTGGGTGGCCTCATCGGTGTAGGCATTGGACTCCTTGCCGTAGGTGTTCAGCGATCCGCTGAGACCACCAGAACGCGAGCTATCGAAGGTCAGGCGGTACGAGGCTGCCGACCCTGCGCCGAGCGCCGCCGGACGCGCCCCGAGTCTGGGCCAGCGGCTGTCAGGGAAAGAGGCAGCGGAGACCATAGGCGTGACAAGAGCGTCGAGGCAGGGACCTTCCCCGGCCTCGTACTGCGCCTGATCGACTGCCGAGGCGGCCGGGGATGTTGTCGCCGCTGTCTCGGGCAGACTGTGGTGACTGAGGGTGACGCTGGCCATGGCGCAGCCGGTGACCGTGGCGACGGCCGTTTCCGCGATGTGCTGGAGCACCTGGTCGAACGAACCGTCGGCATGAAGCTGCGCCGCGATCTCCGCGAATACTGCCGCCAGCTGGGTGGACGCGTTTGTCGACATACGCCGTGTTGCGGCAGCTGCCCGCTCCAAGGCAGCGATGTCCCGTTCGGCTGCCCGCTCCTCTCGCGCCAAGCGTGCCTCCTGACGCGAGGACTTCTCGAGCGACAACATCGATGCCGCCGGCGGGCTGTTGCAGGTACGGGCCGGCCCAGATGTGGGTGCGGCCGAGCCCTGGGCGTGCTGGTACTGGTCGAAGGCCTTCTCTCGATCGTCCATCGCGAGGTCGCGCGCGTCCGCGACAGCATCCCTCAGGTCTGCAGCGGCGTCGCGTGCGTCAGCGAGGTCATCTCGGCGGTCAGCGACAAAGTCCCGCTTTTCGGCGGCCCAGTCGCGCTCGTCATGCTCTCGACGTCCGGACATGGATGCAGCCTTCCCACCAGAAACCTTACGCCGATGAACCGAATGCCACTTCCTTTACGTACCCGGCATTCTTCAGGACGACGCAGAGTCACGACGCCAGTCGCCGTACTCGGCGTCGTGCCCCGCGGCGACCGGCTTGCGACGGCGTCCGAGGACGAGTCCGAGGAGGAGCATGCCGACGCCCAGAAGCAGGTGCAGCCAGTCGTCCGCTCGGTTGAGCGGCACGACGTTGACCGCTGAGGTCTTGTCGATGGCGAGCCCGTAGATCCACAGTGCGAGGTAGACGACTCCGCCCCCGATGAGGTAGGCCCGTGACGCGCTCCACGTGCGTGCCGCGAGGATGCCGACGACGCCGAAGAGCAGGTGGACCGCATTGTGGAGCATGGAGACCTGGAAGAGCCCGAGCAGCATCGCGTCTGACTCGTGGCCCGCCATGCCGAGCGAGGAGTACTGGGTCGTGAACCCCGGTATGAAGCCGGCGATCCCCACGATCAGGAAGACGAGACCGACGAACAGGCAGGCTCCCTGCACGGAGCTGCGACGTGAGGTCATGGTGGACGGACGGGTGGTGGAGCGGTCAGATCGTGTGGACATGAGGCTTCCTCTCTGCTCGGGGTGCCCCGCGCTCGTACGTCCCCTCTGCCCATGGACAAGCCGTTCAAACGCCATCCGCGCCGCTGGACGAAGCAGCGACCCCGCACGGCGCTCACTGGGCTCGAGGCCGTGCCGTTCCGTCATGGCACTGGCCAAGTACCTGTCGCGCCGCCATCGCGGCGAAGCCGGGGCCCGGCGGCCACGATCCCACGCCGGCCGCAGGGTTCTCGGGCCAGACGGCATACGGTCGCCAGCACGGAGGTCGCAGGGCGGCGTATCACCGCCGTCACGGGCTCGTTGCGAGCGATGACGGTCAGACCTGCCTCACTACTCTCCCGTCGGCTGGACGGGGTGCGGCGAGCGACAGACTCTGGGGCGTACGGAGACCGCACCCACGGGCAGACAGATCGAGCGGGAGGCGCTCCTCCTCGTCGGGAAAGTACACGAACCTTGGGCGTTGCCCGCCTGCGAGGAGGGTATTCCTCGTGTGAAGTGGGTGAGCGCGTATGAGGTCTTGGCGCAAGTCGGAGGTGGGCGCGCCTTCCAGGGCTTACGCGTGGCTCGTGGTGAAGCTGCGATGGTTCGTGGTCCTGGGATGGGCGGCAGGCGTCGTGGGAGCATTCCTGTGGCTCCCTGCCGCGACCTCGAACGCCGGTCTGAGCGGATTCGCCCCGCCCGGGAGCCGAGCCATTCAGACCGAGAGCGCCTCCGCCAAGGCCTTCGGGTTCTCGATCCTTTCGCGCAACATGATCGTCCGGCGCGACGCCCGTGGACTGTCGACGTCAGCGCAGCGGAGGGTGGCGGAGCGGGCAGTTGCCGTGGCGCAGAAGCGAGCGGGCGACGTCGGCCCCATCGCCGCTGTCGTGCCGATCTTTAACACTCCGGCCGCGTTTCCCTCCTCGTCGGAGCACGGGACCACGGCGTTGACCTACGTCTTCAGCAAGCCCGGGACGACTGTCGGCGAGGAGGTCTCTGCCGCGGAGCGCTTCGCCCGCGAGCACGTGAGCAACCCGGACGATCACCTTGTCGGGGTCACCGGGACCATCCCCGCCCAGGTCACGCAGACCGAGATCCTTTACGGACACCTGCCCCTTCTCGAGGTGGTCACGCTGCTCGTGATCATTGCGGTCGTCGCCGTGAAGTTCCGTTCGGTCGTTGCTCCTATCGTCGCGCTCCTCACAGCTCCGGCGGCATACTTCATGGCTGTGCGGGCCACCGACTACGTCGGCCGTTTCGTGCAGGGCGGCGTGCGCGAGCAGCTCAGACCACTGGTGCTGGCGTTGGTGCTCGGCATCGTCACGGACTACGCCATCTTCTTCCTCTCGAGCATGCGAACCGGCCTCGAGGAGGGGGCGGACCGGCTGACGGCGGCCAGGGCGTCGGCCGCGCAGACGGGGCGGATCGTGCTCGTGGCTGGTGTCGCGGTGGCCGCGGGAACCGCCGCCATGCTGGTCGCGCAGCCAGCTTCTTCCGCGCTTTCGGCCCGGTGCTTTCGCTCTCCGTCCTCGTCTCGCTCGTCGTCTCGGTCACCCTGCTGCCGGCCCTACAGGCCATCTTCGGACGAGTCCTGTTCTGGCCCGCCCGGCCGACGAGTCGCAGGTCCGGCGCCGTCGGACGTGCCGCTGCCCGGGTGCTGACCGTCAGGGTGGTGGCCCTCGTGCTCGGTGCAGCCTGCGTTCTGGGCCTCGCCATGCTGGGCACGAGCGCCGAGCGCCTGCGTCTCGGTGTCTCCTTCGTCGCCGCACTCCCCGCCGACGATCCTGCAAGGGTGGCGGCCGACGAGGCCGCCTCGGGCTTCGCGCCAGGCATCGTCGCGCCGACCGAGGTGCTGCTGCAGGCGCAGCGCGTCGGAGCAGACACGCAGAAGCTCGCTCGCCTCGGTCGGGACCTCGCCCGGCAACCAGGAGTCGCCGGCGTCGTGAGTCCTGGTGCCCTTCCCGACGAGGTCACGCACAAGCTCCTCGTCACCCCCGATGGAGACGCAGCGCGGTTCCTCGTCATCTTCGATCACGACCCCCTGGGGGCCATCGCCATCCAGGACGTGAACCAGCTCTCCGCTGCTCTCCCCGACCTCGTGCAGCGCTCAGGTCTCGCCGGCGCCCGGGCCGGGCTGGCGGGTGACACGGCCATTGCGAGCGAGCTCGTGACGGCCACCGACGCGGACCTGCGCCGCATCGCCATCGCGGTCCTCACCGTGAACCTTATTCTGCTGATGGTCTTTCTCCGTGCCGTCGTCGCCCCTGTGCTCCTCCTCGGTTGCAGCATCCTGGCCCTCGCGGCCTCGCTGGGCTGCCTGACGTTGGTGCTCCAAGATCGGCTGGGCCATGACGGCGTCGCCTTCTACGTCCCGTTCGCAGCCTCGGTCCTGCTCCTGTCGCTCGGCTCTGACTACAACATCTACGGTGTTGGTCACGTCTGGACCCGCGCCGACCACGTCCCGCTGCGCACAGCCATAGCCGAGCGCGTTCCGGAGACCTCCGGAGCGATCACGGCGGCTGGCCTGACGCTGGCAGCGAGCTTCGCAATGCTGGCACTCGTGCCGCTGCGACAGTTCCGTGAGCTGGCGTTCGTCATGGCCCTCGGTGTGCTCATCGACGCGCTGATCGTGCGGTCGGTGCTGGTGCCGACACTGCTCACGTTGCTGGGACGCTACAGCGCGTGGCCCCGGAGGCTCGGCGGCGCGCCCGACGGAGACGCCCCAGAGGCTCCCTCTTCCGGGCGAACCGTGCACGCCGCATCGGTCGAAGAGGGAGCGCTACCGACATCGGCCCGCGAGTGATGTGTCGTGCCGGCCGGGCGCCGTTGTCGCGCAAACCTCCTCGCGGCGCGAGACCGCGGCTTGCCTGTGATGCAGTTCGGGTGCCGCCCTCATGCACGACGCGCCCAGGGCGGGAGTCAGCGCAGCTCGTCCTCCATGAAGTACACCTCGGAGAGCACCTCGACCTCGACCTCGGTATGGAAGTGCTGGCCGGCACTGCTGCGCCCGGCGACCGTCTCCTCCGCGTCCAGGCGGTTGGCGGGCAGGTCCGGGCGGCCGATCGTGATGGTCGGGCGCCCTTGTCGCTCGAGCTCGGTGCGGGTGAAATGCCCTCCCGACACGGAGACGCGCAGCACCTGGTCGAAGTCCGGTGCAGCGGTGATGACGTGGGCCAGGAAGAGCTCCTCGTCGGCGTCGCCGACCGGCAGGTACGCGAGCTCATCCCGTTCACCAGCGGAGGTCCTCGACCCGGAGGGGCCCACCGAGAGCTCGCGGAAGGTGACGACCTCGTCGACGCGGATCAGCGTGTTCGCTGCCACGACGTCACCGCCATGCTCAAAGTGACCGTGGACGACGTCGCCTCGAAACTCCGTGCGCGGCTGCGACGAGTCCATCGGCGACAGGTCCGTGATGGCGAACGTCTCCGGGCGCACGGTGAGGAGCCGGTCACGCCCGAAGTGCGCGTGGATGTTGCGGATCTGGCCTGCGGCGTCGTCCTCGAGAGTGACCTGCAGGATCGCCTGGTAGTTGTGGGGTGGGCTGAACATCGGCAGGTGGGATAGGTAGAACGGACCGTCACCGAAGAGCAGCATGCCGTGCACGCCCGTGGTGTCCGACCCGTGATGCATTCCGTGGCCTGGTGAGTGACTCATGGCGATGCTCCGCTCGTCCCATCGACGACGGCGCCCCCGGTTCGGTCACGCGCGCCGTTCTGGCTGTCTTCCAGTGTCGGTCGCCAAGGGCGCGAATGTCCTGTGTTTGGCGACATGCCCTCGCATCACGTACGAGACGGACGCCCAGCTCTGCCGGCGCCTCATGCAGCGAAGGGTCGTAGCAGTGTTCAGCGGTCTCATCGCGGGAGCGAAGGGTACGGCAACGACTGAGGGCGCGTGCCCGCGCCTTCGGGCGCGGGGGCTCGCCGTCCGATCGAGCGGCTTGCACGAGAGAGGTCGCACATGACCGAAGGGTTTGCTCTGGCACTCGGCTGGCTGATGTTCGCCGCCCTGTTGGCCGTCCTCGGGTACGTCCTCCTCCGAGGGCGGTCATGAACCGCACGATGGATCTGCTGAGCATCGGCAGGATGGGCCGGCTAGCTCACGCGGTCCTCGTGACGCTGATGGCGCTCGTTGCGGTCAGTGGGTGCGTCGCGCCGGCAACCGACTCGGGCGCCTACCGGCAGAATGCCACTGCCGCACTCCGTTCGGCGCTCGGCGAGGCGCGCACCGGAGCTCTCGCGGTGCAGGCCCGTCTCGACGGCAAGGTCACGAACGCCTTCGTCGACACCGTCGTCACGCAGAGTGAGTCCGCCCTTGGCCCCATCGAGGACAGCTTCGGAAGCGTCGACCCTCCCAGCCGGCGCGATGATGAGCTGCGAGACCACGTAGGCACGATGCTGAGCGACACGGCCGACGCCTTGAGCGCAGCACGCATCGCGGTGCGCCGCGAGGACCGAGCCGGCATGCGAGCCAGCGTGCGCGAGCTCGCGCGCCTCGGAAATCAGCTCGACCAGGCGCAGCAGGCATTGTCATGAGCAAGCTCTTCGCCATCGCCCTCGGAGTCCTCACGGCCATCGGCGGTTTCGTCGACATCGGTGACCTCGTAACCAACGGTCTCGTCGGCTCGCGATTCGGGCTGTCCCTCGCCTGGGTGGTGCTCGTGGGGATCGTCGGTATCTGTGTCTTCGCCGAGATGAGCGGCCGGGTCGCAGCCGTGAGTGGCCGAGCGACCTTCGACCTCGTGCGCGAGCGGCTGGGTCCGCGGATGGGGCTCGCCAACCTCGGGGCGTCGATGGCCGTCACCCTGCTGACGTTCATGGCAGAGATCGGCGGTGTCGCGCTCGCGCTCGAGCTCACGACGAACGTGAACCGCTACCTGTGGATCCCGGTCGTCGGGCTCGCCGTCTGGCTCGTGCTGTGGCGCGTGAAATTCGCGATCCTCGAGAACGCCTTCGGGCTGGCCGGCCTTGCGCTCGTCGTCTTCGCCGTGGCCCTGTGGAAGCTCGGTCCGGACTGGGGATCCCTCTGGCAACAGGCCTCGCGGCCGTCCGTGCCGTCGCAGGAGAGCCACACGACCTACTTCTACTACGCCATCGCGCTGTTCGGTGCTGCCATGACGCCCTACGAGGTGTTCTTCTTCTCCTCCGGCGGTGTGGAGGAGCGTTGGACCGAGAAGGATCTCGGCACGATGCGGGCCAACGTCTTCATCGGCTTCCCACTCGGGGGCGCGCTCTCGCTGACGATCGCCGCGGTTGCCGCGGTGGTCTTCCTGCCCCAAGGGATCCAGGTGGGGTCACTGGGTCAGATCGGGCTGCCCGTGCCGCTCGCTCTCGGACAGCTGGGCCTGGCTGCGGTGCTGCTCGGTTTCTTCGCTGCGACGTTCGGAGCAGCGTGCGAGACAGGCCTCTCGGTCGGCTACAGCATCGCGCAGTACTTCGGTTGGCAATGGGGCAAATACGTCGAGCCGCTTCGAGCCGCTCGGTTCCACACCGTCGTGCTGCTGTCGGCCATCTTCGCCATCGGTGTCCTCCTCACGACGGTGGACCCCATCATGCTGACGGAGTACTCCGTAGTCTTCAGCGCGATCGCCCTGCCGCTGACGTACTTCCCTATCCTCGTCGTGGCCAACGACCGCACCTACATGGGCCGCCACGTGAACGGGCGAGTGGCCAACGCGTTGGGGACGGTCTACCTCGTCCTCGTCGTCGTCGCTGCGACCGCCGCGATCCCGCTCATGATCATCACTCGGGCGGGGGAGTGAGATGAGCAGGCTGCCCGACCCCCAGGCCCGCAGCACCCTCGACGTGGCGCTGCGGCTGCTCGACCATCAGATCACGGGCCCACACGGCGAACTCCTCGGCAACGTCGACGACCTCGAGCTCGTCGAGCGCGACGAGCACCTTCTCGTCACCGGCCTCATGGTCGGTCCCGCCGCGCTCGGCGGTCGCCTCCCGGGCAAACTGGGGGACTGGATGGTTGCGATCTGGCGACGGCTGCACCCCGAGCAGGATCCGAAGCCTGTCGTCGTCCCGCTTCGCCACGTGACCACGATCGGTTCTGCGGTCGAGGTCGATGCCGGCGCAGCCTCGGCCCTGCTCGGGGCTTCCGGTCTCGAACGGTGGCTGCGTCGCTACGTCGTCGCCCGGATCCCCGGGGCGACAGGCGGCGGCGACGAGGACACACCGCCAGCGGTGCACGCCCCTTCCCGTGAGGACGCGGAACGACTGCTCGCACCGCGCTCCGACGGCCGGGCAGCCAGCGACCTCATCGGTGCACGCGTGCTCGGGCCGCAGAACTCCGACCTCGGCGTCGTCTGTGAGCTGCGGTGCAGCAGCGGCATCACCGCGAGAGCCTCCACCGCGGAGATCACGCACCTGCAGCACACCTCGCATGGTATGGGCTCTCGTCTGGGCTACGAACGCGACGCTCGCCAAGGTCCGGCCGCGGTCGGAGTGGTCGCCAGGTGGTGGCACCGTCACGACCGACTCGTGCCGATGTCAGACGTCATCGACATCGACTGGAAGGCGCACACGGTGCGCATCAGGGGAGCTCACGGCGACCACCCCCTGGCTGACTCCTGACCCGTCGACTTCGTACCAGCATGTACACCAGCCGCTTTCCCAAGTGACCACCGTCAGGGCGGCCCTCCTCCGATGCCGTCATGATGGGCTCTTTATCCGGGTCGTGATCGGGTCCTAAGGCCCGGTGCTGCGCGCCACGTCACCCACCCACGCGGTCGCCGTACCGACCCCGACGAGGTCAACCGGGCACGTCACGACGCCGATCGGTTTTCTCGCCCAGGTGGCTCGGCTCGTGTCAGTCCTGCCACCGCGCGGGGGTTCAAGCGGCCCGACGACGCGGCGGATGCGTCACGACGGCCGACAATGTCAGTCGTCGAGCGCCCGTCGTTGCGCCTCGACCGCGGGCGGCAGGACGCTGCGCTCGCGCAGGGCGATCCGAAGTCTCGGCAGAGCAGCCACGACGCCGCGACGCCCACAACGGTCGCTCGCCAGGCGGCATACGGTTGCGAGGACGGAGGTCACGGGACGGCGCATGACGGCAGTCAGCAGGGCGTTGCGGGCGATGATCGCCCGGCGCGCTGCGTTGCCTTCCCTCACGACCGACGGTACGTGCCGGGCGACGAGCTCGGGCGCATAGCACAGTCCCCAACCTCTGGCGGCGAGGTCGAGCGCGAGGCGCTCCTCCTCACCGGGGAAGAAGACGACGTCGTCGAAGCCGCCGGCCTCGAGGAAGGCCGTCCGGCGCACGACCGCACCGCAGGCGATGAAGCCAAGAACGCGCGGACCCGGCTCTCCGGCACGTGTGCCGAGCGGTGACCGTGCCATCTGCTCGCAGACGCCGTCGAGCGCCCCGTCGTCTCCGACGAGGACGCGTGCGGCCAGCAGAGCGACCCGCGGGTGGGCGTCCAAGAGCTCGGCGGCCCGCTCCAGTGCACCCGACTCCCACCACGAGTCGTCGTCGGCGAAGGCCACGTACGGCGTCGTGGCGCGGCGCACCCCCGCGTTGCGCGCGGGTGCGCCGGCGTTGTGAGGCAGCGCCACAACCGTGACGTCGGGGAAGCACTCTCCAACGCGTTCGACGGTGTGGTCGCTGGATGCGTTGTCGACGAGCACGACCGGACCCTCGTGGCGAGGGAGGGATCGTTGGAGATCGGGCCACCGGTCGCGGGTCATGACGACGACGCTCACCCGCGGGGAAGGAACTCGGGCCTTGACCCTCATGAGCGGCTCACGAGCCGCTCATGAGGGGCGTATGAGGGCGGGTGGCCTGCTCGGCGACAGCAGCTCTCAGCACGACGTCCCACTCATCGAGGAAGCGTTGGAGACCGAACCGGCGCAGTGCGTGGGCGCGAGCGAAAGCCCCCGCCGCACGCGCCGCGGCGGCGTCGGCGAAGAACATGCGCATACCGTCTGCCAGCTGGTCCGGCCGGCTCGCGACCACCCCGGCCTCCGGCGGCACGGCCAAGGGGACCTCAGTGCTGGCAACGGCCACGACCGGCATGCCGAGCAACATGGCCTCGATGAGCGAGAGGCCCAGAGACGTCCAGCGGTTGGGGTGGAGATAGACCCGCCGCCGTGCCATCTGCGTGTGGAGGCGCTCTTGGTCCAGGCCTTCGACCGTTCGCAGGCCGCGCGCTCGGGGCGGTTCAGTGCGGAGCGCGTGCGCGCCCATGCCGAAGACGTCGACGGGCGCCGCCTCGGCCAAGCGGAGGATCAGGTCGGTCCCGACCGCCCGGCCGCGGCGCACCGGCTCGTTCACGACGACCGCAGCCCGATTGACCTCACCGGTGTAGCGGTCACCGGGGTCGATGACACCGTGCTCGATGACGTGCGTGGGCGCTGAGCCGGAGTCCCACATGAGGGCGTTGAACGGTGTCACGTGGACGATCGGGATCAGGCTCTGATCGGACATCGGATGGCGGTCGAAGGGAACTCGTCCACCGGGAACGTTGTGCTCGAGGTAGATCGTGGCCACGTCCTCACCGGCGCGACGCCCCGTCCACTCCCACAGCAGGTCTCGCTCGTGCGGTCGCTGCAGGATGACGACGTCGAAGGGTTCATGGCGCAGCTGGTCGGGAGACAGCTCCCGCACGGACGTGGGCCACTGCCACGACCGTGCCCTCCCGAACCCGTCGGGGCCACGGCCAGGGAGCACGGGCACGAGGTAGTCGTGTGGTCCCTGGACGAATCCCGTCGTCCAGGAACCGTGTACGTGCCAGAGCAGGATGCGCACCGAGCTCACCCCGCCCTGAGGTCGCGGTCCACGGCCCGGGGGTCAGCCAGACCGACGCCGTCGTCGGCACTCCCTTCTGTGCCCCCGAGGCTCACCTCTCGGGGTCTCCCGAGGGCGCGCACGTCCCACCCCGCGGCCCGCCAGCGCTCCACGTCCAGACTGAGGCGGGCATCCACGACCACGCGGCGCTGCACGACGGCCGACAGGGCTGCCGGATCGACCGCGGCGAAGGCCGGCCAGTCGGTCAGCACCATGGTGAGGTCCGCTCCTGCACAGGCGGAGTCGATCCCGTCAGCGACGCGGAGGTCGCGGCGGTGGGCCAGGTGGTGGGCGGCCTTGGGGTCGTGGACCGTGACGCAGGCACCCGCAGCCGCGAGGGCGGACGCGACGGCGAGTGCGGGCGAGTCGCGGATGTCGTCGGAGTCCGCCTTGAACGCAGCCCCCAGGACGCCGATGTGTCGATCACGGACGGTTCCGCCGAGCAGGTCCGTGGCGAGCTGGACCGTTCGGTGGCGCTGGTGGGTGTTGACCTCATCGACGGCATCGAGCAGTTGGGCCGCCGTGGATACACCGAGCTCCGCGGCCCGGCTCGCGAAGGCCCTCAGGTCCTTGGGGAGGCAGCCGCCCCCGAAGCCGAGGCCAGGGGAGAGGTAGTGCGGCCCGATGCGCGGGTCGAGGCCCAGCACCTCCGTCAAGCGCTCGATGTCGGCTCCTGCGGCCTCACACACCTCGGCGAGGACGTTGACGACGGAGATGCGACTGGCGAGCACGACGTTGGCGGAGGACTTGGCGAGCTCTGCGGTGCAGGGGTCGGTGCGCACCACCGGCACGCCCGCGTCGATGAGCGGGGCGTACACCGCGCAGATCCTGTCGGCCGCGTCATCGGACCCGGCTCCGACCACGAGCCGGTCCGGGCGCAGGGAGTCCTCGACGGCATGGGCTTCACGGAGGAACTCGGGATTCCACGCCACTTCGGCGCGGCCGGCTCCGAGGGCCTCGTCGAGGCGCTGCTGGAGCAGTGTTGCCGTGCCCACCGGGACCGTCGATCGCCCGACGACGAGCGCGCCCGCACCCAACCTGGGCAGGAGAGCGTCGACTGCTGACCAGACGGCCCGCAGGTCGGCGGCACGCGATCCGTCGAGCTGGGGAGTCCCGACGCACAGGAAGTGCAGGTCGGCATCACCCACAGCATCCAACTCGGTGCTGAAGGTGAGACGCCCCGAGGTGACGCCCCCGGTGAGCAGCTCGGCGAAACCCGGCTCGTGGAAGGGCGGCCGGGCTGCGGCGAGGCGGCGGACGCGATGCGGGTCGACGTCGATGCCGACGACCTCATGGCCCCAATGGGCCAGCGTCGCGGCGTGTGTGGCGCCGAGGTAGCCGGTGCCGAAGACGGAGATGCGCACGAGCAGTTCTTGCCCGAGGAACGGACGCTGAAACGGCCTGGCGCCGGGCAAAACGAACGACTGAGCACCCCCGCGCCCCTTCTCTCGCTGGTTCAGACACTTCTCCCGGTCGAAGTGTTTCGCCTCTTCGAGAAGTGGGCACCGCCTTAGCGAGGTACCAGTTCCTGCTGCGACGGCGCAGTCTCCCCAACGGCATCGGAGTCCTCGTGAAGGTTCTCGGCATCAACGCGCTGTTCCACGACCCGGCGGCGGCACTCGTTGTCGACGGAGTCACCGTTGCCGCTCTCGAGGAAGAGCGGCTGTCACGCCGCAAGCACGGTCACCGGCCGGTGCCCTTCGCGGCCTGGGAGTTGCCCGAGGGCGCGGCTCGCTGGTGCCTCGAGCAGGCCGGGCTCGAGGCAGCCGACCTCGACGCCGTCGCCTACTCCTACGATCCGGAGCTCGCCCAACCGGCACGCGAGCTGGGGCTCGACGACCCGTGGGACGGCCTGCGCCAAGAGTATGCACGTCGCGCTCCGGGCTTCATCTCCACGATGCTGCCCGGACTCGACCCGGCGTGCGTGCAGTTCGTTCCGCACCACGTGGCCCACGCTGCGTCCGCAGCGCTCGCCTCGCCGGCACCGGACAGCGACGTCCTGGTCCTCGACGGCCGTGGTGAGCGGTCCAGTCACCTCGCTGGACACTACGCCGGTGGCGTCCTGGAAACGCTTGCGACGCAACGGCTTCCGCACTCCTTGGGTCTGCTCTACGAGGATGTCACGGCCCATCTTGGCTTCCTGCGCAGCAGTGACGAGTACAAGGTGATGGCACTCGCCTCCTACGGGACGCCTCAGTTCGCGGACGAGCTGCGGCGAGCGGTGTCGTCAACGGCGGACGGAGGCTTTCGCACCGATCGTGTCGAGTGGGGCGCCCTCGCCAAGCGGCGAGCGGCCGACGATCCTTGGACCCAGGAGCACGCCGACCTCGCGGCCAGCGTGCAGCACCGCCTCGAAGAGGTCCTTCTCGAGCTCGTCCACTGGCTGCACGACCGCACCGGCGCCACTCACCTCGCGCTTGCCGGCGGGGTGGCGCTCAACTGCGTCGCCAACACCCGGCTGCACAGCGACGGCCCCTACGAGCAGCTCTGGGTCCAGCCCGCCGCCGGCGACGCCGGGACGGCCCTCGGCGCCGCCCTGGCGGTCGCGTCGGCCGGTGGAGACCGCTGCACCGCGATGCCGGGCGCCGACCTCGGGCGCCGCTGGGACGACGCTGAACTCGAGCAGGTGCTGCGCACCGCCCGGCTGCCCTACGAGCGTCCCGGTGACGTGGCGTTCGCCGTGGCCGACTGCCTCGCGTCTGACGGCATCGTGGCCTGGTTCCAGGGCCGCAGCGAGTTCGGACCTCGAGCGCTCGGCCACCGATCGCTGCTCGCCCACCCGGGCCGTTCCGAGAACCTCGAGCGGCTCAACGACGTCAAGGGACGGGAGCAGTTCCGTCCGGTCGCCCCCATGGTGCTCGCGGACCGCGCCCCGGAGATCTTCGGCCGTGGACCGTTACCCTCGCCCTACATGCTCTTCGTGCACGACGTCGAGCGGAGCTGGCGCGAGCGGATCCCAGCGGTCGTGCACGTGGACGGCACGGCGCGGGTGCAGACCGTCGACCCTGCCGAGGAGCCCCTCGTCGCCCGTATGCTCACCGGCTTCGAGTCGCTCACCGGCCTGCCGGTCGTCGTCAACACGAGCCTGAACACGGCTGGCCGCCCGATGGTCGACAGCCCGCGCGACGCGCTCGAGTGCTTCGGCTCCGCACCCGTCGACCTGCTGGCGCTCGGGCCCTTCGTCGTCAGGCGGCCGACATGAGCCGCCCGGCCCCGACCAAGGCACGCTCCGACAGGCCCGGGGCGGTGACGACGATCGTCGTGCCCACGGTGGGCCGTGAATCGCTCGTCATCCTCCTCGATCGGCTCGCCCACCAGTCGCTGCCCGTCTCCTCGCCCGTCATCGTCGTCGATGACCGGGCGGCCGAGAAGGGGGGCGCCGTCCCCGCGTGGTTCGACGAGCTGCCGTATGCCGTGAAGCTCCTCGTCAGCGGGGGGCGCGGTCCGGCCGCTGCCCGCAACCTCGGGTGGCGACACGCCCGCACGCCGTGGGTGTCGTTCGTCGACGACGACGTCGTCCCCGCAATCGACTGGTACGCAAGTCTCCTGGCAGACCTAGAAGGTCTTCCTGCCGACGTCCACGGCAGTCAGGGACGGCTCCACGTACCGCTGCCCGCCCACCGCCGGCCCGATGACTGGGAGCGAGCAACCGCCGGCCTCGAGGACGCTCCCTGGATCACCGCGGACCTGACCTACCGCCGCTCCGCGCTCGTCGGCGTAGGAGGCTTCGACGAGCGGTTCCCCCGCGCCTACCGCGAAGACGTCGACCTCGGGCTGCGGATCACCGCCGCTGGTGGGCGCATCGAGTGGGGACAGCGAACCGTCGAGCACCCGGTGCGTCCGGTAGACGGCTGGGTCAGCGTCCGCCGGCAGTCGGGCAACGCCGACGACGCTCTCATGCGCCGGCTGCACGGAGCGGACTGGCGCAGGCGCGCGCAGGTCCCCCGCGGTCGGTTCCGCCGTCATGCGGTGACGGTGGGGTCAGCGGCGGTTGCCGCCCTCGCTGCAGCGCACGGCCGCCGTCGTGTTGCGGTGCCCGCTGCGCTGCTGTCGGCCGCTCTCACGGCGGAGTTCGCGACAGCGCGCATCCTGCCCGGCCCGAGGAGCGGTCCGGAGGTGCGGCGAATGGTCGCGACGAGCGCCGCCATCCCCTTTGCGGCTGTCGCTCACTCGATGCTCGGCAGGGTGCGGCACCGCCACGCCGCACCGTGGACCGGCCCACCTGACCTCGTGCTCCTCGATCGCGACGGCACCATCGTCCACGACGTGCCCTATAACGCCGACCCGGACGCCGTGCATCCCTTCGGCAGTGCTCGCGACTCCCTGGATCGCCTGCGCGACAACGGGATCCGCGTCGGTGTCGTGACGAATCAGTCTGGGGTGGGTCGCGGGCTCATCTCCCCGGCGGAGCTCGACGCGGTCAACCAGCGGGTGGCCGACCTGCTCGGGCCCTTCGACGTCTGGTGCCAGTGCCTGCACGCCCCCGAGGACTCGTGCGACTGTCGCAAGCCCTCGCCCCAGCTCGTCATCGAGGCCTGCGACCGGCTCGACGTCGATCCGACGCGCACCGTCCTCGTCGGTGACATCGGCGCCGACCTCCTTGCCGCGCAGCGGGCGGGCGCCCGGGGCGTCCTCGTGCCGACACCCGAGACGCGACCCGAGGAGGTGACGGCGGCGGCACACGTGCGCCGCGACCTGGGCGCTGTGGTCGACGATCTCCTTGGAGGGCACTGGTGACCCACAGCCTCGTCGTGCGACTCGACAGCGCGGGCGACGTCCTCCTCGCCGGCCCGGCCATTCGTGCGGTCGCGGCCGGCAGTCGGCGGGTGACGCTTCTCTGCGGGCCGCGAGGCGCGGAGGCCGGGCGCCTGCTTCCGGGCGTCGACGAGGTCATCACGTGGCACAGCCCGTGGGTCGATCCGCACCCTCAGCCGGTGAGAAGCGAGGACGTCGAGGATCTCGTCTCCGCCGTGCGTGAACGGTCACCGGACCGGGCCCTCGTGCTCACCTCCTTCCACCAGTCCCCACTGCCGACGGCGCTCGTGCTCCGCCTCGCCGGCGTCCCCTGGGTCGGGGCGGTGAGCGAGGACTACCCGGGGAGCCTGCTCGACCTCCGTCACCACGTGCCCAGCCGCATCCACGAGGTGGAGCGATCCCTGTCGCTCGTCCGTGCCGCCGGGTACGACCTCCCGCCGGATGACGACGGACGTCTCGCGGTCCGCACGGCAGTCAGCCCCTGGCTGCCGTGGCAGGACATCCCCGAGGGCCCGTCCCACGCGCGAGCCCCCGCCTACGTGGCGGTCCACCCGGGAGCGTCGGTGGCCGCGCGGGCGTGGCCGGAGACCGGCTGGCAGCGTCTGGTCGAGACCCTTGTCGACCAGGGCCACCGCGTTGTCGTGACCGGCGGGCCCGAGGAGCGAGCGCTCACTGCCCGGGTGGCCGGTGCGGCATTCGGGAGCAGGCGAGGAGCAGGTGGCCAGGTGCTCGACCTCGGGGGGGCGACGACGCTCGCCACCTTGGCCGGCGTGCTTTCTGCCGCCTCCGTCGTCGTCGCAGCCAACACCGGCCCCGCTCACCTGGCGGCGGCGGTCCGCACGCCGGTTGTCTCGCTCTTCGCGCCCACGGTGCCCTTCGAGTGTTGGCGCCCCTGGGGCGTTCCGGTGGTCACTCTCGGACGCGGGGACGCGCCTTGTCGCGACACCCGCGCCACCACCTGCCCGGTCGCCGGCCACCCCTGCCTGTCCGAGGTCACCCCAACCGATGTCGTCCGCGCTGTCGAGTCGCTGCTGCCGCCGGCCGGCACCCTTCCCGTCAAGAGGCAGGTCCCGGCCCTGTGGACCTCAGCCCGTTCCGCCCTTGGAGGTGTCACATGAGGATCGCGCTGGTGTCAGAGCATGCCAACCCGCTGGCCGTGCTCGGAGGTGCCGATGCCGGGGGCCAGAACGTCCACGTCGGGGCCCTCGCCGCAGAGCTGGCCGCTCGCGGCCACGACGTCACGGTCTACAGCCGCTGGACGGCAACGGGCGTGCCGGTCCGGGTCGTCACCGACGAGGGGTATGCCGTCGAGCACGTGCCCGTCGGGCCGCCGGAAGAGGTGCCCAAGGACGACCTGCTCCAGTACATGCCGGCCTTCGCGCGTTACCTCGAGATGCGCTGGTCCGAGCGGCCTGTCGACATCGTCCATGCCCACTTCTGGATGAGCGGAGTCGCGAGCACGAGAGCGGCTCGGCGCGTCGACCTTCCGGTCGTCCAGACGTTCCATGCGCTCGGCACCGTCAAGCGACGGCAGCAGGGAGATCACGACACCAGCCCGCCCGAGCGCCTCGGCCTCGAGCGCGGGCTGTGCCGCCGTGTCGACCACGTCATCGCGACCTGCACGGACGAGGTGGAGGAGTTGGCAGCGATGGGCCTACCTGCTCGACGCGCCACCGTCGTGCCGTGCGGCGTCGACACCGACCTCTTCCGGCCACAAGAGGTTCCGCCGAAACCACACCGCACGCTGCTCTCGATCGGACGGCTCGTCGAGCGCAAGGGAGTGGGCAACGCCATCGAGGCCCTCGCCATGTTGCCGGGTGTCGAGCTCCGCGTCGCCGGCGGGCCGGCTCCCTCCGGACTGCACGACGACCCAGAAGTGCGACGCCTGCGCGAGGTCGCAACCCGGTCGGGCGTCTCTGAGCGCGTGCACTTCCTCGGTGGCGTGGGGCGCGAGCGCGTGCCGGAGCTCATGAACGAGGCGGATCTCGTCGTCGCCGTCCCGTGGTACGAGCCCTTCGGCATCGTGCCTGTGGAGGCGATGGCGTGCGGACGTCCGGTCGTCGGGTCTGCCGTCGGCGGCCTGCTCGACACGGTGCTGCCGGGAGTCACCGGCGAGCTCGTGCCTCCGCGACGTCCCGACGTCATCGCGCTCGCCGTCCGGCGCCTCCTGGAGGACCCCGCCCGTCGTGTGGCCTACGGACAAGCGGGACGAGACCGGGCCGTGGCGCTCTACCGGTGGTCGCGGGTGGCCGAGGCCACCGAGGAGGTCTACGAGCGGATCGTCGCCGCCGCGACGCGGAAGGCGGTTGCGCCATGACACAGGGCTTGAACTCGGGGTCATCCAGCGCCGCCGAGCAGAGGGCAGCTTCGACGAGTCCCTTAGCAGGAACGGCCGCCTCCCGGCCCACTGCGGTCACTCCGTGCGAGCGAGCCCACCTCGGCGCCCTCGTGGATGCCCTGCGCGACTTCGAGCCGTGCGTTGACGTGGCGGATCGTTGGGGTCGCACGCTGGCGAAGGTGCTGGAGCACGGTGGCCGGCTCCTCGCGGCGGGCAACGGTGGCAGCGCTGCCCAGGCGCAGCACCTCACCGCCGAGCTCGTCGGGCGCTATCGACTCGACCGGCGACCGTTCTCGGCGATCTGCCTCAGTGCTGAGACGTCGAGCCTCACCGCGATCTGCAACGACTACCCGGGCGAGGAGCTCTTCGCCCGCCAGGTCGAGGCCCACGCTCGAGAAGGAGACGTCGTCATCCTGCTCTCGACGAGCGGCCGCAGCCCGAATGTCGTCGAGGCGGCACGCCGTGGCCGGGCGTGTGGGGCGACCGTGTGGGCGATGACCGGGCCGACGCCCAACCCGCTGGCAGACGTCGCGCACGAGACCCTGTGCGTGGACGCGGACTTCACGGCCACGGTGCAGGAGCTGCACCTCGTCGCCGTCCACATCCTCTGCGCTGGTCTCGACCACGCGCTCGGAGTGCATCCAGCGCGCACGTCCGAGGACGTCGAGCCCGTGAGGAGGCTGGCGTGAAAGGGCCGCTCGTCATCGTCGGTGACGCGATGCTCGACATCGACCTCGAGGGCCGCGCAGGCAGGCTGTCGCCGGACGCCCCCGTGCCGGTGCTCGACGAGCTCGTCGAGCGCGCGCGTCCCGGAGGTGCCGGCCTCGCGGCCGCCCTCGCCGCATCCGACGGTGCGGAGGTTGTGCTCGTGACGGCGCTCGGCGACGATGCCGCAGCGGCTCGCCTGCGGGAGCTGCTGGCCGGCGTCACGGTCATCGGTCTTCCCTCCCGCGGCGCAACCCCCGTCAAGAGGCGCGTCCGGGCGGGTGGCCAGTCGCTGGTCCGGCTCGACACGGGCGGGCCACCGGGTGGCGTCGGACGTGCTTGCGCATCGGTCCTGCGGGCGGTGAACGATGCTGGGTCGCTGCTCGCTGCCGACTACGGCCGTGGGACGCTCGAGGCCGAGGGGTTGCGGCAGGCCATCTCGTCCGCGGCGCGATCTGTCCCGCTCACGTGGGACCCCCACCCTCGTGGTGGTGAGCCCGTGCCCGGAGCCCGTCTCGTGACGCCCAACGAGGGGGAGGCCATGGCCATGGTCACCCGATTGGGGCTCGACGGCGGGGACACGCGGCAGTCGCTGGCGGGCATCCGCCGTCGCGCCGAGGCGCTCGCCCGGGCGTGGCGGGCCCAGGCCGTCGCGGTGACCCTGGGGGAGCGCGGGGCCCTGCTCACCTACGGCGAGGGGGTGCCGATGCTCGTCCCCGCGCCCCACGTGCACTGCGTCGACCCCTGCGGTGCCGGCGACAGGCTTGCGGTCTCCACCGCGCTCGCGCTGGGGCAGGGCCGTGTCATCACGGACGCCGTCGCCGAGGGGGTATGCCGCGCAGCCGAGTTCGTCGCCGCCGGTGGCGCCGCCCGGGTGGACGCCGAGAGCCTGCGCTCTCCCTGGTCCCTTCCATTGGGGGACCACAGCCCAGGGAGCGCCGGGCGGCCCGTCGTCGTGGCGACCGGAGGCTGCTTCGATCTCCTACACGCGGGCCACGTCGCGACGCTGCGTGCGGCCCGTGCACTCGGCGACCGGCTCGTCGTGTGCCTCAACTCCGACGACTCGGTGCGCCGCCTCAAGGGTCCGGGGCGCCCGATCGTGCCCGCCACCGATCGTGCCCACGTGCTGCGCGCCCTGGAGTGCGTCGACGAGGTCGTGGTGTTCGACGACGACACTCCCGTCGAGGTGCTTCGGCGGGTGCGGCCCAACATCTGGACCAAAGGCGGTGACTACGTCGGGGCGGAGGTGCCGGAGCTCGCGGTGCTCGAGGAGTGGGGCGGGCAGGCCGTCGTCCTGCCCTACGTCGAAGGGCGCTCTACGACGGGCCTCGTCGAGGCGGCCGCCAGCCACGCCGGGTCCCACGGGTCCAACCGTGTCGCTGCGAAGGCAGGGGTCGCCATGGGGCGGAACGCCGGTCAGGACGGATCAACCGATGTCAGGAGAGGTGCATGACGACGTGGACTGCAGGAACCGTGCTCGTGACGGGAGCAGCTTCGGGCCTCGGCGCGGCCGTTGCCCGAGCTGTTGCAGCCGAAGGTGGGCGACCGCTCGTCCTCGACCGCCGGCCCCCCGATCCAGAGGTGCTCGAGGTGCCGGAGTCCGACGTGGGGGTGGTCGATCTGGGGGACTCCCGCTCGGCGGAGAAGGCCGTGCGGGAGCTGGTGGGGCGAGCCGGTGGTGTGGACGCTGTCGTGACATGTGCAGGCACGGATGCGTGTGGGCGCTTCGACGAGGTGGATGGGGAGGACTGGGACCGAGTCGTCCTCGTCAACCTGCTCGGCACCGCAGCCGTCATCCGAGCGGCGCTCCCGTCCCTCGTCGAGCGCCACGGACGGGTCGTCACCGTCGCCTCCACCCTGGGCCTGCGCGTGTTCAGCGATGCGACGGCCTACTGCGCCTCGAAGTTCGGCGTCGTCGGGTTCTCCCGAGCGCTCGCCGTGGAGACGCAAGGACGGATCGGGGTGACGACGCTCGTGCCCGGAGGCATGCACACCGCGTTCTTCGACGGGCGCCCGGAGCAGTATCGACCGGGACCGGATGCCAAGCTGAACCGGCCCGAAGACGTCGCAGCTGCAGTGCTCTTCGCGCTGCAACAGCCGCAAGGCTGCGAGGTCCGTGAACTCGTCGTCACCCCTTCGGTGGAGGGCTCCTGGCCGTGAGGCGTCGCGTCCTCGTCCTGCGCGCGCTGGGGCTCGGGGACGTGCTGACGGCGGTGCCGGCACTCCGTGCTGTCCGGCGAGGCCTGCCCGACCACGAGCTGGTGCTCGCGGCGCCCGCTCCGATGGACGCGCTCGTGAAGGGGGCCGGTCTCGTGGACCGGGTGCACCCGGCATACGGGCTCGGCCCGCTGGGCTGGAAGGGGCCGCCGCCCGATGTCGCGGTCAACCTCCACGGCTGCGGGCCCGAGAGCCATCTGCTGCTGCGGGACCTGGATCCCGGACGGCTCGTCGCCTTTGCGCGTGCCGAGCTGGGAGTCGCGGGGCCGGCGTGGGTGAGCGGCGAGCACGAGGTGCACCGGTGGTGCCGCCTCGTGAGCAGCGCCGGTTGGGCGGTTGACCCACGGGACCTGCGCCTGGACTCGCCCAGGGCGACGAACCCGGCGCCGGGGGCCGTGGTGGTGCACCCGGGGGCGGCGGCGCCGTCCCGGCGTTGGCCGGTGGGACGCTTTGCGCGCGTGGCGAACTGGCTGCAGGATCGTGATCATCGCGTCGTCGTCACGGGCTCACCCGATGAGGTCGAGCTCGCTGACCAGGTGGCCGCGCAAGCCGGGCTGCCATCTCGGGCCGTGCTCGCTGGAAGGACCGATCTGGCGGCGCTGTCGGCCCTCGTCGCCGGCGCACGACTCGTCGTGTCTGGCGACACCGGAGTCGCCCACCTGGCGTACGCGCACGGAACGCCCTCGGTCGTGGTCTTCGGCCCCACCTCTCCCGACGAGTGGGGTCCTCCCGCGTCAGGTCCTCACACCGTCGTCTGGAAGGGGAAGTCGCGGCAGGCCGCCGGGGGTGGCGGCGACCCCCACGGCACCGACCTCGACTCCGCCCTCGCAGCCACTGGTGTGAGCGAGGTGATCTCAGCCATCCGAGACCGATTGGAGGGCAGCAGGATTCACGACGAGAGGCGGGCTGCAGCCGCGCCACTCTGGACGTGAGCCTTCGCCTGGCCGTCAGGTGCGAGCTGGCTCTCGAACCACTCCAACGCGCAGCGGAGGCCCTCTTCGAGCGGCACGACCGGCTGCCAGCCCAGCAGCTCCCTCGCCCGTGTGATGTCGGGACGCCGGACCTTCGGGTCGTCGACGGGGAGCTCGACGAACTCGATTGTCGAGGCAGAGCCGGTCAGTCTGCGGACGGCTTCTGCCACCTGCAGAACGGTGAGCTCCTGCTGACCGCCGAGGTTGACCGGACCGGCGTGACTGCTGTCTGCCAGAGCGCACAGGCCGCGGGCTGTGTCCGTGACGTAGCAGAGAGATCGTGTCTGGCTGCCGTCCCCGGCAACCTGGATCGGCTCGCCACGAAGCGCCTGCATCATGAAGGCGGGGATCATGCGGCCGTCGTCGACGCGCATGCCGGGCCCATAGGTGTTGAAGATCCGCGCGATCGCGGTGTCGACACCGCGGCTGGTCCGGTAGGCCGTCGTCAGGGACTCGGCATACCGCTTGGCCTCGTCGTAGACGCTGCGCGGCCCCACGGGGTTGACGTTTCCCCAGTAGGTCTCGGGTTGGGGGTGCACGAGGGGGTCGCCGTAGACCTCGGACGTCGAGGCGAGGACGAAACGGGCGCCCTCCCGCTGGGCCAGGTCCAGGGCATGCATGGTTCCCTGGCTGCCGACGAGCATCGTCTCGAGGGGCAGGGAACCGTAGTGGACAGGGGAGGCCGGCGAGGCAAGGTGCATGACGAGGCCGACCTCGCCGGGGACGTCGAGGACCTCTGTCACGTCGGCCTCGAGGAAGGCGAAGTCCGGGTGCGGCTCGAGGTCCTTCACGACGGACGGGGAGCCGGTGAGGAAGTTGTCAACCGCTAAGACCTGCCAGCCGTCGTCGAGCAGCGCCCGGCACAGCCAGCCACCGAGGAAGCCGGCACCGCCCGTCACAACGGCACGACGTGTGGAGTTCTTCACAGCGCCGGAGTACCCCCCGTGACCGGCGTGAAACGCCGCGGCCTGTCAGGCGACTGAGCCGAAGCCCCCGGGGTAGTGGCGTCTCATGGATCATGACCAGACGAAGGCGCCGGTGCTCGAGACGATCGAGCGCTTCCGTGACATCGGCACCTACACCTTCTCGCTTCCCGGCCACAGGTTCGGGGCGGGCATCGACGACGGCACCGCGCGGGTGATCTCGCGCGACACTTTCGGCGCCGACGTCATCATGGCCAAGTCATCGGTGGGTGAGGCGGAGGAGCTCTACGCCGCCGCGGTCGGGGCCCGGCAGGCCGTCTTCACGACGTGCGGCTCTAGCATCTCCATCCACGTGGGGCTGCTCACGATCACGGGCCCGGGCAGCACCATCCTGGTGGACCGGAACGTGCACAAGTCTGTGGTTGCCTCACTCATCCTGTCCGGGGCCAATCCGGTGTGGCTGCACCCGTCCTGGGACGAGGAGCGCCAAGTCGCCCACCCCGCCACCTCGACTGAGGTGGAGCGCGCGCTCGAGGAGCATCCCGACACGGAGGCGGTCCTGCTCATCACGCCGACGGAGTACGGCACCGGGGCCGATGTGGCCGCTGCCGCGAAGCTCTGCCATGCGCGGGGGGTGCCACTCATGGTGGACGAGGCGTGGGGAGGGCACTTCGGCTTCCACCCGGATCCGCCGACCGCTGCGGTGAAGGCGGGCGCCGACCTCGCCGTCCAGAGCCTGCACAAGGCCGACGGCGGACTGTGCCAGGCGTCGATGATCCTCGTCGCCGGAGACCTGGTGGACCCCGTCGACCTTCGCCTGCGGCTGGATCTCATCACGACGACGAGTCCCTCGGCACTCATCTACGGTTCCATCGACGGATGGCGCCGACATCTCGCTCTCGACGGCAAAGAGATCATCGACGGTGCGCTCCGTCGCGCGGCCGAACTGCGCCGGCGGTTGGCGAAGCTCGAGGGACTGCACGTCGATGACGAGCGCATCCTCGAGACGGAGGGAGTCTCGGAGTGGGATCCGCTGAAGCTCTGCGTCGACGTCAGCGGACTCGGGATCACCGGCTACCTCGCGAAGAGCTGGTTGCAGGAGCATCGTCGGATCGCCGCCCAGCTCGGCGACTCGCGTCGGGTCGTCTTCTCGCTGACCTATGCCGACGACGACGCGGCCGTGGACCGGCTCTTTGCAGCGATGGTGCAGCTCGCGCAGGACCCGCCTGCTTCCGACGCACCCCCACCGCAGATCCCGCCGTTGGAGCAGCTCGAGCTCGAACAGGTGATGAGCCCCCGGGACGCCTTCTTCGCCGAGACGGACCAGGTACAGGATCCGGTCGGCCGGATCAGTGCGGAGATGGTCAGCCCGTACCCGCCCGGGGTGCCTACTGTCCTGCCGGGCGAACGGTGGACGGACCCGGTCCTGACCTACCTGCGCGCGGCCAAGGCGGCCGGTGCCACGATCCCGGACGCCTCGGACCCGGAGCTCACGTCGTTCCGGGTCGTCAAGGAGGGGTGAGCAAGAGACGGCCGGTTCAGCCCTCTGCTCGTCTCCCGTCCGGCTCGGGGGAACGCACGCTGAGGGGCGGGATCCAGTCCGGACCGTGATACCGGCCTGAGTACTGGCGTGCGTCGCTGGACTCGCCGTGGTCTGCCACCATCGGGTTCACGCTGCCCTGAAAGTGCTCGTCGCGTGCACGGATCCGCGTCCGCATGCCGTCGTAGCGTCCCTGGTCGCGCAGTTGTTGGAACTGGACGTGGGGGTTGAAGACGACGGTCGGCAGCGGAGAACGCCGCGCGACGCGGGACGCGGCAGGGTGCAGCCCGACGAGGAAGTACGCGGTGCCTGCGACGCTGAAGGCGAAGTGCGGACTGCCCGGGTCCGCATCGACCCCTTCGGCCCAGGGCAGCGCATCGTTGTCGTGAAGGCGTTGGAGCAGGCTGAAGAGCGACTCCTCGAACGCGGCCTCATCGCTGTGAGCCGGAGCCCGGAACGAGACGATGAATGAGCGGAAGATGCCGGGCGTCAGGGCGTGCTCTCCGAAGGCGCGAAGATGCCGCAGCAGCACCACAGTCGTTCCCGGGTCGTCCATGTCGCGGAGCACGAGATGCGCGACGCCGTGGCGCCGATACACCGACTTGGCTCCCAGACACGGGTATGCAGCGTGCCCGACCATCTCCTCGAGCGCTCGGTACACCTCGGTGGCAGGCGCGTTCCTGAGGTCAATGGCCGACGCCGCCACGGGGCCCGTGTGCGCTGCTGCCGCGAGGTGCGCCCCGTCCGGAGCGGTGCCCGGTGCGTCGTGCTCTTCCATTGTGGCTCCTCTCGGGGTGAGCGTTCCTGCGCATCCACTACCCCGAGCGCCGTCGGCGAGACGGGGCCGGGCGATCAGGACGGGGCATGTGCCGCAACTGTTTCGGCGGCGGCTGCTCGGGTACCGCGACGCCGTGGTGAGTGGTCCAGAGGCGCAGGTGAAATGCGTCGACGTCGAGGTCGTCATCCCGGTGCGCTGGGATGGCGACGACGTGGAGCACCTGCGGCGCACGTCCGATATGGGCGCCTACCTCGAGCGTCTCCTGTCGTGCGCGCAGGCCGTGACGGTCGTCGACGGCAGCCCGCCTCGGCACGCTCGCCGCCATCGCGAGGCGTGGCCCGGTGACGTCCGCATGCTTCGCCCGGAGGTCGACGCCTGCCGCTCCGGGGCCCAGATCACGTCAACTGATGACTCCTCCCCGGCCGTGAACGGCAAGGTGGTCGGTGCCATGACAGGCATTCGTCGGGCGCGCTGCGAGCGGGTCGTGCTCGCCGACGACGACGTGCGGCTGGGCCCAGGTGAGCTCCGGTCGCTCGTCGACCGGCTCGAGGACAGCGACCTCGTCAAGCCGGTCAACGTCTTCGAGAGCTGGCCGTGGCATGCCTGGTGGGACGGCGGTCGCACGTTGCTCAACGCGGCGGCGGTCCACGACTGGCCCGGTGTCTTCGCTCTGCGCCGATCCGCCGTCCTCGCTGCTGGAGGCTGGAGCCCGCACGTGCTCTTCGAGAACCTCGAGCTGTGGCGGACACTGCAGGCCAGAGGATTCCGCACGACGGTCGCCCCTGACATCGTGGTGGTGCGAGTGCCGCCGTCGAGCTCGGACTTCTGGTCACAGCGGGTGCGTCAAGCTTATGACGATCTCGCACAGCCCGGCAGACTGGCTGCGGAGCTGGCAATCCTCCCGATGCTGCTCATCGCGGCACGCCGTAGGCGAGGGGTCGGGGGGCTGCTGCTGGCCGCGACTGTCGGCGTGGCCGAGATCGGGCGCCGGCGCATCGGCGCCGGCCTCGTGCCACCCCTCGTCTCCCTCGCCGCACCGGTCTGGCTGCTGGAGCGCGGCATCTGCGTGTGGCTGGCCCTCGGCGCACGAGCCCGTGGTGGGGTGCGCTACCGCGGCTCCCGCCTGCGCACCGCCGCGCACTCGCGGCGTCAGCTGGCATCCGGGACCGCATCGACCAGTTGTCCGAGGAGGACCGCATGACCAGTACCACGCGACCGGCGACGGACCGCTACACCCACCAAGGCCGCCAAGGGGCACCCGAGGGCGGGCCGGTCGTGGCAACTCGACGACCGCTGCGTCTTGTCGGCATCGTCACGACGACCGATCACAAAGTGATCGGCAACCTCTACCTCGTCACGTCCTTCGGTTTCTTCCTCATCGGTGGGATCCTCGCGATGCTCATCAGGGCCGAGCTGTTCGCGCCCGGGCTGCAGATCGTCGACAATCCGAACCAGTACAACGCGATGTTCACCATGCACGGAACGATCATGCTGTTGCTCTTCGCGACTCCGCTCTTCGCCGGCTTTGCCAAGGCGATCATGCCGTTGCAGATCGGCGCGCCGGACGTCTCCTTCCCGCGCCTCAACATGTTCGCCTACTGGCTTTATCTCTTCGGCGGCCTCATCGTCGTCTCGGGCTACCTCAGTCCTGAGGGGCCGGCGACCTTCGGCTGGTACGCGTACGCGCCGTTGTCTGACGTGAGATACAGCCCTGAGGTAGGGGGGGACCTGTGGGTCTTCGGGCTGCTTCTTACGGGCTTCGGCACGATTCTCGGCGCCGTCAACTTCATCACGACGATCATCTGCATGCGGGCGCCGGGTCTGACGATGTTCCGGATGCCACTCTTCACATGGTCCGTTCTCGTCACGTCTCTACTCGTGCTCATCGCCTTCCCGGTTCTTGCGTCCGCACTCTTCGCCCTCGGGGTCGACCGCATCGCAGGGGGCCGGATCTTCGAACCGGAGAAACGGCGGGGCGATGCTGTGGCAGCACCTCTTCTGGTTCTTCGGCCACCCCGAGGTATACGTCATCGCACTGCCCTTCTTCGGCATCATCAGCGAGGTCGTCCCGGTCTTCTCGCGCAAACCGCTCTTCGGTTACAAGTCCATGGTCATGGCGCTCATCGCCATAGCCGCCCTGTCTGCGAGCGTCTGGGCGCATCACATGTTCGCGACCGGCTTCGTCCTGCTGCCGTTCTTCGCGGTCATGACGATGCTCATCGCCGTGCCGACCGGCATCAAGTTCTTCAACTGGATCGGCACGATGTGGCGCGGCTCGGTGGCCATGGAGCCACCCATGCTCTGGGCCATGGGCTTCCTCGTGACCTTCCTGTTCGGCGGCCTGACGGGGATCATCCTCTCGAGCCCGGCTCTCGACTTCCACATGAACGACAACTACTTCGTCGTGGCGCACTTCCACTACACCGTCTTCGGCACGGTTGTCTTCGCGATGTTCGCCGGATTCTTCTTCTGGTGGCCGAAGTTCACGGGCCGCATGCTGGATCCGCTTCTCGGCAAGATCCAGTTCTGGATGCTTTTCATCGGCTTCCACACCACCTTCCTCATCCAGCACTGGCTGGGTGTCCAGGGCATGGCTCGCCGCTACGCCGACTACCTGCCCGCCGAAGGGTTCCAATGGGCAAATGACGTGTCCAGCCTCGGCGCCTTCCTGCTCGGTGCCTCGACGATTCCGTTCGTGTGGAACGTGTGGAAGACCGCACGCCGGGGGGTGCCCGTGCAGACTGACGACCCGTGGGGTTACGGCATGTCCCTCGAGTGGGCAACGTCGTGCCCGCCACCGCGCCACAACTTCCGCTCACTGCCTCGGATCCAGTCTGAGCGTCCTGCGTTCGACCTCCACCATCCCGAGGCGGCTACGTCCCGGACCGTGCGAGCGCAGCCCCCCGTCGGAGTGGACGTCACGGGCGACCGATGAGCACGGTGGTTGTCACAGGAGCGACCGGCAATCTCGGCAGCGCTGTGGTCTCGCTGCTCCTGAACCGTGATCATGAGGTCGTGGGGCTCGCCCGCCGCACCCGCACTCAGGGCGGAGCCGTCCCACGCTCTTGGGCACACGGGCGCGTGAAGTGGGTCGATGTCGATCTCACCGACCGAGGCGGCGCGCACGCCCTTCGGGATCTCGTGTCGGGGGCCGACGCCCTCATCCACCTCGCGTGGGCATTCCACCCGATGCGCCGACGGGAGTACCTGCGCCAGGCCTGCGTCGGAGTGCTGGACCGCGTCTCCCGCATCGTCCTCGACCACAGCGAAGCCCAGTTGGTCCACGTGTCCTCGGTGGCCGCATACTCACCTCGGCAAACCCGGGACCTTGTCGACGAGACATGGCCGCGAGAAGGCATCCCGGGCGCGACCTACAGCGAGCTCAAGGTGCAGGCCGAGCGCGTCCTGACGGCCCACGCGGGCGGGGTCGGTGCCGCAGCGCGAGTGGCGGTCGTCCGGCCCTGCCTCGTGGGTCAGTATGCCGCCGGCGGCCCCATGCTCAGATGTGGCGTTCCAGCATGGATACCCAGTCGGACCCTCCAGCACCTGCCGCTCGTTCCCGTCGACGACGACTTCGGGCTGCAGTTCATCCATGCTGACGACGTCGCGGAAGCACTCGTACGCATCGTCGAGCAGAGGGCGAGCGGCTCCTTCAACGTCGCAGGTGAGGGCCTGGTGACCGGCAATGACATCGCGCTTGCCCTCGGAGCGCGCCCGGTCGAGCTGCGCCAGACGGTCGTGAGGTCGGCGCTTGCGGCGGCCTGGCACGCGCATCTCCAGCCACTCGACCCTAGTTGGGTGGACATGGCCCTGCAGGCGCCATGGGTGGACAGCGTGCGAGCCAGGTCGGTGCTGGGCTGGCGGCCGGTGCACTCGGGCCGAGACGTGCTCCATGAGCTGGTTCGCGGTATGGCGGACGGAGCTGGCGGGGGCTCGTCCGCACTGCGACCCAGGACGGTCGTAGACGGCACGCGCAATGCCCTTCTGCGTGGTCCCGTGGCCCGTCGCGTCCTCACCTGACCCAGCCATCTCGGACGCGGAAACCGTTGAGCGCCGTTTCGGCAGAGGGCGATCGGGTACCGAGGCGCCATGCAATTCGACCAGACGATCGATCTCATGCGTCGCGGCTACCTCTTCACCGCGTGGGCCCGACGAAGAAAAGGCCGGCGCGCAGGGCCTCGTGATCGATACTCCACCACGGTCCGGCTCATGGGGCGTCGTGCCACCGTCGTCGGCGGAGCTGCCGGCGTGCGGCTCTTCTACGACCAGTCCATCATGAAACGGGCCGGGGCGATGCCGCCCGCCATCGCGCTGCCGCTCTTCGGACGCGGGGCCGTTCACAGCCTCGACGGTGATGCCCACAGGCAGAGAAAGTCGCTGTTCGTATCCCTCTTGATGGACGAAGGACGCGTCGCTTCACTGCTCCATCTCGCCGATGACCTCCTCGCTGACGAGCTGGAGCAGTGGCAGCTCGCCGGCCGGGGAGTTGTCTACCCCACCGCGACCCGCGTCTACGGTCGAGCGGTGATCCGCTGGGCCGGCATCAACGTGTCGCCGGACGACGAGGTCCGAAGGGCCGAGGACATGGCGACGATCGTCGAGGACTTCGCGACCCCCGGATGGCCCTACGCTCGCGCGTGGCGGGCTCGCATTGCCTGTGACCGGTGGGCCACTCAGCTGGTTCGGGAGGTCCGGGACGGACGCCGGTTCGCTCCCCAAGGGTCCGTGCTCGAACGCATCAGCCTTCACCGCGGTACGAACGACGCCCTCCTCGACCCCCGCACCGCGGGCGTCGAGTTGCTCAACGTCCTGCGCCCGACCGTCGCGGTGGCCCGCTTCGCATCGTTCGCGGCAATCGCACTTCAGCTCCACGAGGACTGGCGCGCTAGCCTCGCCACCGAGGCCGGCGAGCGCCTTACTGTCGTCGGGGGACCCCTGGCGGTCGCCTTCGCCCAGGAGATACGACGGCTGTATCCCTTCGTCCCGGCGCTTGCGGCCATCACCACCCGCGACACAGAATTCGAGGGCTGTTACATCCCTGCCGGTAGGCGTGTCCTGCTCGACGTCATGGCCACCGACCATGACCCGTCCGAATGGCCCCAACCCAACACCTTCGATCCCTCTCGTTTCCTCGGTACCGGGGCCGAGTGGGACGACAGCTTCGTTCCTCAGGGCGGTGGGCGGCCGGAGAGCGGGCACCGCTGTCCTGGTGAGATGGTGTCGGTGGGTCTCCTGGCCCTCACGTGCGCGCGCCTTGCTCATGAAGGTGTCGCCCTTGTCGCCGGTCAAGATGCAGGCTGGAGCTGGACGCACGTGCCAGCACGGCCGCGGTCGGGAGCGGTCATGACTGCCCCGAGGTCGCGACCTTCCGGTGGAGGGTCTCAGCGGGCAGTGGCGAGGGAGTCTGAGTCGGCGAGCGGTGGCTCAATCTGAGCCAGGTCGACAGCAGGTCAGTCGGCACTCTCTCGGCTGGCCGTCAAGGTCTCGTGCGGTGCCTCGCCGAATCGTTCGAGGTAGGCGGCTGCGAACCGACCCGGGTGGTAGAAGCCCCATCGCATCGCAGTCTCGGTGACCGTCAGGGCCCTGTCAGGATCCCCGAGCGAGAGCTCGCGAGCAGCCCTGTCGAGCCGAACCCCTCGCAGGTACTCCATCGGGGTCGTGCCAAGCATCCTCCGGAAGGCGTACTGCAGCCCTCTGGGCGTCACGCCCGCCGCCTCTGCGACGTCGGTTAGTGACAGTGGTTGGGCACAGTGGTTCTCGATGAAGTCCAGAGCCCGAACCATGGTGTCGGACTCCACGCCGCGGCCCCGGTTCACGTCCGTCTCGTTGGCATGCTCGCTGGCCGACGTCTGGCACTCGTGTGCCGTGGACACCAGGTCCCGTCGGGGTTGACACGTGATTGGGCTTGGGTTCTTCATGACAAATCCGTTCGCGCCACCCGAGTCGGCTGATGGCCACCAGAGAGGGAGACAGGGCCGCCGGGGTCTGACGTCCTGTCGTCGCGGTGTGTGTACCCCTTTCCGAAGCTTGCTGACGGCGGCGCGGCCGCCACGTGGGCGAATCCGCATCTCGCGGGGTGTCGTGTCGCTTTGCCGCCACGTTGCTCGTCGCCTAGGGTCGTCTGGAGCGCGTCGTGAATGCGCTCATCCACTCGAAGGCCGCCCTGTGTCCGCGGTCCTGACTCCGCCTCCGTGAGAGGTGTGCCCAGGATCGGAGACATCCATGTTCGAGCGAACCCCGTGACGGGTGATGATCGGGCCGCTGATGGCGCTGTGGCGCCCGGCGGACGCGATCGCGCACCTCAAGTCACAATCTCGCTTTCAGGGCACGCGTCGCTCGCTGTCGCCGACGGGGCCCTGGAGGCAGTCGACCGCCTGCTTGCCGAGCTCGAGGAGCCACAGCCTCAGGTCGACCCCCAGATGGGTTGGTCCGAGGCAGATGACGCACTTCGGGAGTCACGAGATGCGGTCGCGCGTGCGTTGGCGGTCGTGGACGGAGCCGCGCCGCCGGTGCTCAGGCTCGTGGACCGCGCCGTCTTCCTGCGCCGCGAGCGCGACCATCTCCGCGTGGCCCTCATGACCAACAGGGTCATCGCTGCGGCGGTCGGGATTCTGATGGCACTGAGGCAACTGACCTACGACGAGGCGTATGCGCTTCTCCTCGACTGCAGCCAGACGCGCAACCGCAAACTTCGAGAAGTGGCAGCGGACGTCCTCGAGACCGGTGCTTTACCGAACGGCAAGGGTCACTAGGCACGTCTCGGGCCGGCGAGCCGGGGTACAAGGTCGGGATGACAGGAAGCAATCTGTGGACCAGCAGTGACGCAGGACCAGTCGCGTCGAGCCTGCCCGTCGATGCGGCGGCACTCGCAGCCAGGCTCGCGGCCGTGTCCCAGGACGCGAAGGGCGCCATGCTGTCGCCGAAACTGGACAGGGTGGCGCAGGCCTGCCTCGACCTTTTCGCTGTGGACGGCGCCGGCATCATGCTGACCGATGACATGGGTTCGCTGCGTTACGTCGTTGCCACCGATGACATCGGACGGCGTCTCGAACACAGGCAGCTTGAGGCGAACGAAAGCCCAAGCATCGACAGTTTCACAGGGCAGCAACCGGTCACCGTCCAGGACCTCGCAGGCGACCGCCGGTGGCCAGCAATCGGCACTTAACCTTCCACCATCCCTCATCAGGCTGCGGGCCGCTTTGGGCGGCTCAGGGATACGCGGCGTCGTCGCCCAGCCCATCCTCCTCGACGACAGCCCCATCGGGACGCTCAACCTCTATCGGTCTGCACCAACGAGATGGGGAACCGACGTCACGGCGGGATTGCTCGGCTTCGCCGACGTGGCAGCCCAACTCATACGGGCCTCCGTCGCAGCCGAGCACGCCGGCGAGCTTGCCGCTCAGTTGACCTATGCCATCGAGCACCGGGCTCCGATCGAACGCGCAGTGGGCTTCCTCATGGCGCGGCGGCACCTGGGTCAGTCGCAAGCCTTCGCACTGTTGCGCTCCACAACTCGCAACAGCCGCCGAAGAATCGGGGATGTCGCGGACGAGCTGCTCCGTACGGGCGTCCGGGGTGCCGCTGTGCCCGCCTCCAGCGCTGACACTCCACGGCCGTGACGCAACCTGAGCAACACAGAGACACGCGTAACGGCATGCGCCAAATCTCTTGGACCCGCTCAACTGGCAATCGTCGATGCCTCCTCGAGCTCGGACCGCAGCTGCCGCAGGATCCTTCCCAGCATTCGCGACACCTGCATCTGTGTCGCCCCGATCTCGTCGGCGATGTCGCGTTGACTGCGATCCTCGACGAACCTCAGCTGCAGGACACGGCGCGCTTCCGACGACAAGCCCTCGAGGGCACGGCGCAGGTCGACGTGGTCGCACACGGCCTCGAGCGCACGATCGCTCACGCAAACCGCGTCCGTCAGGGGGTTGTGCTCGGCCGTCGAGCTCGGCTGATCAATGGACGCTGGTCGGAAGCTCGAGTCGGCTTCGTCGGCATGGCTCACGTCAGTCACCGCGACCCCAAGGCATGTAGCGAGCTCGGCGCGTGTCGGCGCGCGTTGGAGCTCATGCGTCATCACCTCGCGAGTCTGACGCAGCGAGAAGCGCAACTCCTGTACCCGGCGTGACGGCCGCACGACCCAGCCGAGATCCCGAAAGTGGCGCTTCAGCTCGCCGGTGATCGTCGGCACCGCGAAGCCCGCGAAGTTCTTGCCTTCTTCCGGGCTGTAGCGACGGATCGCCTTCAGCAGGCCCAACCGAGCAACCTGCAGCAAGTCGTCTCGCTCGATGCCCCGGTTGAAGTAGCGCCGAGCCAGGGCATCACACAGGTCGAGGTGCAGGACAAAGACCTGTTCCACGAGGTGGTGGCCCTCCGGGCTGTCAAGATCGATGTCGCCGGCCAACGCGGCCAGCAGCGTGCTGGTGCGAGCGTCCCGCTCCTGGTGGATGCGCATCCGCTCCCCGCGAGATGTGCACCAGCTCCTCGAGCGGTCGGTGGTTGGGCTGGTCGCGGGGCAGGTGGTGGGGGTTGGCGTGGGCGACACCGCCCGGACAACAGTGGACCCAGCGTGAGCAGGCATGCCGCTCCTCCGTCCTCATCTATGAGACAGAGCCGGCACGCAGGTTGGACCGCTCGGATCCTCCACCGTCCCATCGAAGCGCTCGGGTGGAAAGCCGAAAAACGAAGTGGCAGGGGATGAGACACGATCCTTGGCGCACCGCGCTGGTAACGCGCCCTCGACAGCCGGGTGCCCTCACGGATCAAGCTGGTCCCCAGACGAATTCATCCCCGTTTCCGCTTGCTGGTGCAGTTCCTCCACCAACTGCTTCTCACGTCGTCTGAGATCAGCAACGGCCGCAGATTGCCCGCTGCCCGGGATAGTGCCCGCCCGAGAGTGGAGCGTGGCGTGACGAAGCGCGTCTTCCACCTGGGCCAGCTCGGAGATCAGAGCTCGAATCGACGTTCCCATGAAAGGGCGATACCCGCCGCACGGTGAAGCTAACGCGCAGCACCCTCGAATCGCTTTGCTGTGAAAGCGTTTCGACGATCTAAGCGTGGGTAGGTGCGTTCCGACGGCGCCCCTCGCGCCCCAGACAGGAGATGACGATGGGATCGATGGTCGCGGGTCGAGTCATGACGTTGGTACTGGTGTGCGGGATGGTTGGAGGGTGCGCTGGGGTGGGGGGCTCGGGCGGCGCTGCGCCGTCGCAAGGAGCCTCAGGCTTCTCGGGCAAACCCTCGGGCACGTTGCGAATCATGGGCTTCGGCGGGGAGGACGAAGTTGCTCAGGCTCGAGTGAACGCGTTCAAGGCGGCATACACCGACGTGAGCGTCAGCAACAGCAAGGGGGAGTTCGACGCCCAGCAGTTCCTGACCGCGCTCGCCAGCTCGAATCCACCGGACCTCGTCTACATGGACCGCAACCTCATCGGCACCTATGCGAAGAAGGGCGCGGTGCAGCCGTTGGAGGCTTGTGTGTCCGGTCAGTCCATCAACACCTCCCAGTACCGGGAAGCGGCGCTGAAGTCGGTGACGCTGGGCGGCAAGCTCTACGGCATACCGGAGTTCTACGTCGTCACGACCAACCTGGTGGACGGCAAGTCGCTTGCGGCGGCGGGTCTGGGGGCCAAGGACATCCAGACGAAGGACTGGCCTGCGCTGAAGGCGACGGCGGGGAAGCTCTTCAAGCAGGACGGCAACAAGATCCAGCGAATCGGCTTCGACCCCAAGCTTCCCGAGATGTTCCCGCTGTGGGCGACGGCCAACGGGGCGACCCTCATCAAGGACGACGGCGCGCCGAACCTCAACGATCCCAAGGCGGTCGAGGCGCTGAGCTACACCGTCGGCCTCGTCAACGACCAGGGCGGGTGGACGAAGTTCAAGTCGTTCCGCGACGCCTACGACATCTTCGGCGAGCAGAACCCTCTGTCGGCGGGGACCGTCGTCGCGTTCCCCATGGAGAACTGGTACGTCAACGTGCTGCGTGACTTCATCCCCAAGGGGCTCCAGCTCGACGCGGCACCGTTCACCGACCACGAGGGCAAGCCCATCAGCATGGTCGGCGGCAGCGCGTGGGCCATCCCCAAGGGCGCGAAGAACCCGGTGGCAGCGTGTGCCTGGGCGAAGACGATGACGGACACTGCGACGTGGATGACGGCTGCCGAAGCCCGCATGGCCAAGGTGAAGAAGGACAAGAGCTTCTTCACGGGTCTCTTCACCGCCAACAAGGTCGCCGACGAGCGCATCCGGTCGACGTATCTCACGGATGCTCCCGACCCGGGGTTCAAGCAGGCGATCGAGAGCTACTACGCCACCCTCGACACCGCGACGGCGCTGAACCCCTCGCCGGCCGGTGCGGAGATCGACGCGGCGTGGAAGAGCGCGGCCGCACGTGCCCTCGCGGGCCAGCCCGCGCAGCAGGCCCTCGACCAGGCGCAGAAGGAGGCGGAGGCGGCCTTCAGCAAGGCGAACGGCAATGGCTAGGCGAGTTGCGGGGGGCAGACTGCAGCGTCGTGAGGCGCGTTCGGCCTACCTCTTCATCGCGCCGTGGCTCATCGGCTTCCTCGTCTTCACCGCGGGCCCGATGATCGCGAGCCTGTGGCTCTCCTTCACCGACTACTCCCTCGTCGGCGACACGAAGCCAGTGGGTCTGGTCAACTACGAGCAGCTCGTGCAGGACCCGAAGGTCGCGACGTCACTGTCCAACACCTTCGTGTATGCCGCCCTCTTCGTGCCGCTGGGCACCGTCGTCGCGCTCGCGCTGGCCATGCTCCTCACTAAGGTCGGACGGGCCTCTGGCTTCTTCCGCAGCGTCTTCTACCTGCCCGTCATGACGCCGGCCGTCGCAGCGGGAGCGATGTTCCTCCTGCTGCTCAACGGACAGAGGGGACTCGTCAACGAGGTGCTCGGCTGGGTCGGCATCACCGGTCCGGACTGGACCACCGACCCTGCGTGGCTCAAGCCGTCGCTCGCCCTCGTCAGCCTCTGGACCGTCGGCGGCAGCATCATCATCTACCTCGCTGCACTCAACAACGTGCCGAAGCAGCTCTACGAGGCGGCCCTGCTCGACGGCGCCGGGCCGGTGCGCCGCTTCGTCAGCATCACGCTGCCCATGATCTCCGGGGCCCTCTTCTTCACGGTGATCACCCACACGATCGCGGCCATGCAGATGTTCGACCAGGCCTACACGATGTTCTACGGGCCGCAGCAGAAGGCCACGGCATCCGACGAGTCGCTCGTCTACA
This sequence comes from Humibacillus xanthopallidus, assembly GCF_006716675.1. Lineage (GTDB taxonomy): Bacteria > Actinomycetota > Actinomycetes > Actinomycetales > Dermatophilaceae > Humibacillus > Humibacillus xanthopallidus_B. The sequence goes on from NZ_VFPM01000003.1 coordinate 216,187, forward strand.
TGGTCTATCTCTTCCAGAACGGATTCCAGTTCTTCAAGATGGGCTTCGCCTCGGCCATGGCCTGGGTGCTCTTCCTCATCATCCTCGTCATCACGGTCATCCAGGTGCGGGTTGGCAACCGCTTCGTCTACTACGAAGGAGGGTCGACCCGATGAGCATCGAGACGAGAACGGGCCTGCCGAGTATTGAGACTCCACCGCCTCCCGACGCATCGGACCTCGAGGTGCGACGCCGGCCCCAGAGGCGTCGTCTCACGGTGGGCCTCGCGGGCCGCTGGGTGCTGTTGCTGGCGGCGAGCATCGCCTTCGCGTATCCGCTCGTCTGGCTCGTCAGCGCGTCGCTCAAGCCCAAGAGCCAGGTCTTCGACAACCGGCTGGTGCCGGAGACCGTGCAGTGGTCGAACTTCGTCGAAGTGTGGGATGCAGGGCCCGTATTGCGCTGGCTGATGAACTCCGGGCTCGTCTCGCTCATGGCCGCCCTGACCGTCACGCTGTCCAGTGCCTTCGTCGCGTTCGGGTTCGCCTACTTCCGCTTCCGACTGCGCGGCGTCCTCTTCGGGCTCGTGCTCGCGACGATGATGCTGCCCGGGGCGGTGACGATGATCCCCGTCTACCTCATCTGGCACCAGCTCGGTCTCGTCAACACGCAGGTGCCCCTGTGGGCGAACAACCTCTTCGGCTCGGCGTTCTACATCTTCCTCATGCGGCAGTTCTTCCTCGGCATCCCCAGGGAGCTCTTCCAGGCGGCCCGCATCGACGGGTGCAGCAACGTCGGACTCTTCTGGCGCATTGCCCTCCCGCTCTGCCGGCCGGCCCTCATCATCGTCTTCATCTTCGAGCTGCAGGCGAGCTGGTCCGACCTGCTTAAGCCCCTCATCTACCTGCAGTCAGAGGAGTACTTCACGATGCCCCGCGGCCTCAAGCAGATCGTCGACGGCTTCGCGCTCTCGGGTGAGTACCACTGGGAGATCGCGATGGCGGCCACGCTTGTCGCCACGCTGCCGATGATCATCGTGTTCGCCGTGGGCCAGCGTTACTTCATGGAGGGCCTCGCCACGACGGCGAAGCAGGGTTGAGCGGGAGCTGATGGCCCAGCCGGTGAGGCTGCGTTCGTTCCGCACGAGCGGTGCCGTGACGGGCATGCCCTCCCTCCCATGGCGTCGGGCGTCTTGCCATCAGTGTGTGCCGCTTAGAGCGACGCAGGCACCCCCTGGTGACGTGGCCCATCGGGCGTTAGTCCGCGCCGACGAGGGTAAGGGGGCCGTGACGGATCTCGACTCGTTGATCCGTGTCACGTGACCGCTCGCCGACGGCGCACGCCTGAGAGGGAGGACGCCCATGCCGACCGAGAACCGGATCACCGACATCTGGGGTGACCGCTCGCCGTACCCCCGCGGGGGATCCTGGCCGGTGCGGGTCGACCAGCATCTCGCCTCTGGGGTGAGCGAGCACGACGTCGACAGGTGGGTGCAGACCGCTTCGACGCTGCACTCCAACGGCGACGCCTACGACCTCGCGGTGCGCGACGGCCGGATCGTCGGGGTGCGGGGCAGGAGTGACCGGGTCAACCGCGGCCGGCTCGGCCCCAAGGACCTCTTCGGGTGGCAGGCGATCCAGTCACCTGACCGCCTGACTCAGCCGCTCATCAGGCGAGACGGCCGCCTCGTCGAGGCGTCGTGGGACGAGGCGATGGGGCTCGTCGTGCGCCGGACCCGGGAGCTGCTCGACGAGCAGGGGCCCAGTGCTGTCGGCTTCTACACGACGGGGCAGCTCTCCCTTGAGGAGTACTACACGCTCGGCCTGGTCGCGCACGGCGGCATCCGCACGAATCATGTCGACGGCAACACGCGTCTGTGCACGGCGACGGCCGCCGAGGCCCTCAAGGAGTCCTTTGGGTGTGACGGGCAGCCCGGCTCCTACGCCGACGTCGACCACGCGGACGTCATCGCGCTCTTCGGGCACAACGTCGCCGAGACCCAGACGGTGCTGTGGATGCGGATGCTCGACCGTCTGGCCGGTGACGACCCTCCGGCGGTGCTGTGCGTCGACCCGCGGCCGACGCCGGTTGCCCGGGCCGCCACGATCCACCTCGCTCCGCGTCCAGGCACGAACGTCGCGCTCATGAACGCCTTGCTCCACGAGGTCATCGCCTCCGGCAACGTCGACGAGGAGTGGGTGCAGGCGCACACGGTGGGTTACGAGGACCTCGAGAAGCTCGTGGCCCGCTACTCGCCGGAGTTCGTCAGCCCCATCTGCGACGTACCGGCGATCGACATCCGAGCGGCGGCTGCCCTCGTCGGCGAAGCGGAGGCGCTGCTGTCGACCGTCCTGCAGGGCTTCTACCAGTCGCACCAGGCGACGGCCGCTGCCGTTCAGGTCAACAACCTGCACCTGCTGCGCGGGATGATCGGCCGCCCCGGGTGCGGCATCCTCCAGATGAACGGACAGCCCACCGCCCAGAACACCCGGGAGTGCGGTGCCGACGGTGACATGGCGGGCTTCCGCAACTGGAACAACCCGTCGCACGTGGCCGAGCTCGCACGGCACTGGAACGTCGAGCCGAAGCAGATTCCGCACGCCACGCCCCCAACTCACGCGATGCAGATCATGCGCTACGTCGAGGACGGTTCGATACGGCTCCTCTGGGTCTCGGCCACCAACCCTGCCGTGTCGATGCCTGAGCTCGCCCGGATGCGTTCGATCCTGTCTCAGGAGCGACTCTTCCTCGTCGTGCAGGACATCTTTCCCACGGAGACGACCGAGCTGGCCGATGTCGTCCTGCCCGCCGCCACGTGGGGAGAGAAGACGGGAACGTTCACGAACGCGGACCGCACCGTGCACCTCTCAGAGAAGGCGGTGGAGCCGCCGGGCGAGGCACGCTCGGATCTGGACATCTTCGTGGACTTCGCCCGCCGAATGGGCCTGCAGGACAAGGACGGTCAGCCCCTCGTCCCGTGGTCCACCCCGGAGGAGGCGTTCGACGCCTGGCGCGAGTGCAGTCGGGGCCGGCTGTGCGACTACAGCGGCCTGAGCTACGAGAAGCTGCGTGGTGGCGGTGGCATCCAGTGGCCGTGCACCGACGAGAGCCCCGACGGCACCGAGCGGCTTTATGCCGATGGCATCTTCCGCGCGTCGCCTGACGACTGCGAGTCGTACGGTCGCGACCTCGAGACCGGTGCGCCACTGGAGGAGCAGGAGTACCGCGCGCTCAACCCCGAAGGACGGGCCGTCATCAAGGCGGCCGACTACCGCCCGGCGCACGAGCTGCCCGACGTCGACCACCCGCTCCAGCTCATCACCGGCCGCACCGTCTACCACTTCCACACCCGCACCCGGACCGCCCGCGCCCCAGAGCTGCAGGCGGCCGCCCCCGAGGTCTGGGTCGAGGTCTCGGCCTACGACGCCGCGACGTACGGCCTCGACGAGGGAGACCTCGCGGAGGTGCGGACCCCGCGGGGGGAGGTGCAGGCGCGCGTGCGCGTGAGCGGCATACGACCCGGGGTCGTGTTCCTGCCCTTCCACTACGGCTACTGGGACACCCCGGACGGTCGGCAACCGGGCGACCACGGCCGAGCGGCCAACGAGCTCACCCTCACCGACTGGGACCCCGCCTCCAAGCAACCGATCTTCAAGACTGCAGCCTGCGCGGTCCGCAAGGTCGCTGCAGCAGAGGGTATCCCTTCGCCGGCGCCCACGACGACGGCGTCCGCACCCGTCTCCGACAATGCGTCAGCGACCACCAGAGGAGGGGTCCGATGAAGATCGGGATGGTTCTCAGAGACCTGCACCACGACGAGGTCGAGCTCGCCCGAGCACTGCTGCGGCTGGCCGACAAGCACCGGGCCGACCACGAGTTCTTCCATCTCGGGCACGACCTCGCGGCCTGGTCCAGGAGGCACGTGCGCGACCTCGCTGCGATCGCAGCGAGGTTCGATGAGCAACTCGACCCTGAGCCCGCCGACTCCGTCCCGGTGGTCGACAGTGCCCGGCGATGGCTCTCCGAGCGCAGTGGACGCTCTGCCGAGGTCGAGCTGGTCATGGTGCGCGACCTGCGAGAGGTCTACCTGCGAGCATCCTCGGTGCTCACGGACTGGGAGATGATCGGGCAGGCTGCGCAGGCCATCGTCGACGAGGAGCTCCTCGAGCTGGCTGAGAAGTGTCAGCCGGAGACGAAGAGGCAGGCCACGTGGGCGAACTCCAAGATCAAGGAGTCCTCGACCCAGGCGCTGGTCGTATGAGTGTCGTCGAGGAACGGCCGGGCGCGGACCCAGGAGTCCGGATCGTCGTTCGCCCGCTCGGCAATCCTCTGCCACTTGGCTTCCTGGCTCTCACGGTAGCGACCTTCGCCGTGGCCATGCTCCAACTCCAGGTGCTCGCGCCGTCGGATGGCCGGGTGGTCGCGCTGGGCATCCTCGGACTCACGGTGCCGCTGCAGCTCATCGCCTGCGTGCTGGGTTTTCTCGCACGCGACCCGGTCGCCGGCACGGGCATGGGCATCCTCGCCGGCACCTGGGCCGGAGTCGCGCTCGCCCTCCTCAGCTCCCCGCCCGGCACGCGTTCTCTCGGACTCGGGGTTCTCCTGCTGTGCTCAGCGGTCGCCATGCTCGTGCCGACCGCTGCCGCGTCGAGCAAGCTGGCCGGAATGGTCGTGATGGGCCTGAGTGCAGCGCGTTTCGCGCTAACGGGCCTCGCCCAGCTGACCGGGGCGCCAGCGTGGTTCACCGTCGCCGGGTGGACCGGCGTGGTGCTCGGCGCCGTCGCCGCGTATGCGGCTCTGGCCTTCGAGCTCGAGGACGTACGCCACGCGAGCGTGCTCCCTGTCGGTCGTCGGGCCATGGGTGCCGACACCATGACTGCGCCGGCTCAGGTGCAGCTAGGCTCAGTGGGGCGAGAAGCCGGGGTCCGCCAGCAGTTGTAGTCGAGATCCCCTGGGACACGTGTCTCCGCAGCTGATACGACGCCATAGTGCCCCCCCGGGTCCGCTGCGCAGGCCCACGCATACGTCACAAGAGCCGAACGACAAGGGGATTGGCCAAGTCGACTGACCTTTCGCGTGAGGGCTGCTCGATCGATCTCACGACCGCCTGCGCCACCCAATCGGGCGACGAGATGCGGTCTGGGGGCCGGCCGTGGACGCCGAGATAGCTCCCGGCCTGTCCGTAGCGGGCGTGTCCACCCCGCCCGGTGACACGTGGGAGACGGAGATGCCCGGGGTGGCGCGGGCCTCGACCTGCAGCGTCCTCGCGAGGCCGTGCACCGCTCGACGTGACGTAGGTGCTCATGAACGGAGCTGCGATGTTGCCGAGGAGCGAGCCCACGACGGCGAGGGACCCGCGGTCTCCGTGTGCGTGGAAGCACCTCAGGGCGGCCCGCGCCACATGCACGGTCCACTCAACATGGCCTCGGAGCGGCCCGGAACACGTCTGTGGGCACGTCCTCGAAACGCTCGTAGGCCAGAGCCGCCGTAGGGCGGGCCGGACGGCAGACGGGCGAAGGTCATGCGGAGGTTGCCGATGGACGCCCGGCCGCTGCGGGCCGCGAGCACAGGTCGATTCGCTGCCCCGCCTTGACCACCCGGACGCGGTCGTGGCCCGCCCTATGCGCGGCCCTCACGAAGTCCCAGACGCGCGACCGGAAGACGGGGTAGTCGCTGTGGTGAACGGGCACCGACTCGTGCGGACGGATGCGGTCGAGGAAGTCCACGCCCTGGTCGGCGTCCATGGTCACTGTGTGCAGCAGGATGCGGGTGCCGCCGAGGTGGACGATAGCGGTGTCGATGTCGGGGTAGCGGGCGTGGATCTCGTTGAGGTGCGGCCCTGTCAAGGTGTCGCCACTGACGTAGACCCGTCGCCGATGGCCGTCGGCAGTGTGTTCGAGGACGGTGCCCATCACGGGAGGGAGCAGTGACCGCAATGCTCCTCGCGCATGGACGGCGGGCACCGACGTGATGGTGAGCGATTCGCCGCCACGGTGAAGGACGATTTCCTGCCAGGGCTGCAGGCCCTCGGTGTCGAAGCCCCAGCTGTGCAGACGGCGTGCCGCGGCCGGAGTGGTCAGGACGGGCGCCGAGCGGTCGAGCTCGGCCCGCGCGACGCGGTCGAAGTGGTCCCCGTGGAGGTGCGAGAGCAGCACGGCGTCCAGGGGCGGCAGGTCGGACGGCGACAGGGCGGGCTCCGTGACGCGCCGCGACCACAATGCCTTGCCCAGGTAGGCCCGCTGTCCGCGGTGCAGGAAGTTGGGGTCAGTCAGGAGGGTGAAGCTGCCCAGCTCGAGGAGCGTGGTCGCCGTTCCGATGAAGGTGAGGGCGGCGTCAGCGGGCCTCGACGACCCGTGCTGCAGGCCGAAGGCTCGCCGCTCTATCTCAACCACTGTGCCACCTCCCGGTCGACCGCTGCTCCTTCCCTTCCCCGAGATGGCTGGGCTCAAACGGTCAGCCGGCCTCGATCGAAGCGAGGGCCGACGGCAGCTCGCCCACGATGTCCCGGGCCAGGAAGCCGGGAAGACGACTGGCCAGCCGTTCACCGGCGACGCCGTGGCAGTGGGCTGCCCACGCCGCGGCCTGCTCGGCGGGAGCGCCTCGGGCGCAGAACGCCACGACGGCTCCGGCCTTGACGTCGCCCGAGCCGGCAGTCGCGAGGGAGCGTGGCCCGGACTCCGTGGTCCAGCAGCGTCCATCCGGTGTCACGACGTGCGACGTCTCGTCGCCGCTGAGGACGGTGGCGCGTGTCTCTCGGGCCAGGGCGCGAGCTGCACCCTGGGGGTCGCCGCGCACCCCGTCCACGTCAGCCCCGAGGGTGGCGGCCAGCTCGGAGACGTTCGGGGTGAGCAGGACTCGACCCGAGAGGTGCGAGACGCGACGCAGGTCGGGTGTCAGGTAGGCGGTCGCGAGCGCGTCGAGCACGAGAGTGCAGTCGAGGTGGGGCACGACCTCGCCGAGCAGCAACGCGCTCGCGAGCGGGTCGGCGAGGCCGGGGCCGATGAGCACGGCCTTGGCATCCGAGGCCAGCTCGAGGATGCGGGCGCCGCCGGCGGGGAGCAGCTCGCCCTTTCGTGACTCGGGCAGCGCCTCGACGTACGCCTCCGGCAGGGTCACGGCCACGTGCGCCGCTGTCGAGGCGGCCGTGGCGATCTGCACCTTGCCCGCGCCGAGACGCAAGGCCGCCTCGGCGGCGAGCAGCACGGCTCCCGGAGTCTGCCGGCCGCCGCCCACGACGAGGGCGGTGCCGCGCGCGTGCTTGTCACCCCCCGGCCGGGGCAGCGGCCACTCGCGCAGCACGGCAGTGGTGAGGGTGACCGGCTCCCTGTCAGGCATCCGAAGGCGCTCCTTCTCCCGTGCCACCAGCGCCCCGGGCCCCCGGGTCACCGGGGCCGTGCCGCGGCGTCTCGTGAGTCGTCGGGGCATCGAGCTGGTCGAGGTGCGTCGTGGACCCGAAGGCCTCGAGCCGCAACGGCCCGTCGGGCTCCCGCACATACGTCGTCAGAGAGCAGTTTGCGAGGGCCTCCGAGAGGTCGATCCCGAGGAGGCGCTGCTCGTCCATCCGCTCGACCACGAGGCGGAAGCTCATGATGACGGCCTGGTGCGTGAAGATCCACACCCTGCGGTCGGGGTGGACCTGTCTCAGCTCGGTCAGCATCTGGCGGACGCGCAGCGCGACGTCGGTCCAGCTCTCCCCGCCCGGCGGCCGGTAGTAGAACTTGCCCGTGACAGAGCGGCGCTCGGCCTCCTCCGGGAATGCGGCTCGGATGCCCTCACCGGTCAGGCCGTCGAAGGCGCCGAGGTCGCGCTCGCGCAGGCGCTCGTCCAGAATGACATCCCCGCCGATGGGTGCCAGAGCGAGCCCGGCCGTGCGGGCCGCCCGCTCGTAGGGCGAGCTGAGGACCACCTCGGGCCGGTCGTCCCAGGCCAGGTCCTTCAGGTGCTGGCCGACAGCGCGCGCCTGGTCCTCGCCCGCAGGCGACAGTGGCGTGTCGGCGTCACGGGTGGCGAGGTCGAGCCGTTCCAGCCCGCTCCGGTGCGCGTCGTCGTTGGCGACGTTGCCCAGACTCTGCCCGTGGCGCACGAGAAAAAGCTGCGCAACCTCTCCCGTCATCCCCGTCAGTGGCATCGGGCACCCTCTCGTCTCGTCGGCATCACCTCCCGCTTACCCATCCGCGCGAGTGCTGATCGCCGAGCGGAATCGGCTCGTCGCGGGATCTGAGCCGAGGCGTTTGGGCTCCGGGCAGACGGGTAAAAGGGGGGCGCAGTACCAACTCGAACGAGAGGAGACACCATGACGACCCACAACTGGGACGCCTGGAACTATCGGGAGAGCACGGGGATCTCAGCGCGTCAGGAAGACCTGACGGGCTTCAAGGTTCACGCCGTGGACGGGGACATCGGCAAGATCGATGCCGCCACCCGCGACGTCGGCGCCGGCTACGTCGTCGTCGACACCGGGCCTTGGATCTTCGGCCGCAAGGTGATGCTGCCGGCCGGGACGGTCGAGCGGGTCGACTGGGACGGCAACAGCGTCCACGTCGACCGGACGAAGGAGCAGATCAAGGCCTCGCCGGAGCTCGGCGACGACCAGCTGTCCGATCCTTCCTACCGCGACCGGGTGGGGACCTACTACGGGGGGACCTACGACGGGCGCGGCCAGCTCTGACCGCCCGGCCCGTCTGAAGTGAGGTATGCCGCCGGGTGCTCACCCGGCGGCATACCTCTGCTTGGGTTGCGGACCCGGGTGGTGGAGCAGTCTCTTGAGTGACCACCGGGGTGAGCTGACCTGTGGCTGAAGCTGGATCGCTGAGATGGGCCGGACCGTCCCGATGTGCGTCGACGCCCGTTCGCGGGGGTAGGGGAGGGTCGTGCATGCAAACCAACTGTCCGGTGCCCTCCTCGCAGCCCTTGTCGGCGCGTCGGCGCTTAGCGGGTGCTCCGCGCAGGGGAACTCGGAAAGCGATGCCGCGGGCGCTGCGGCCGTCCGGTTCAGCTCCGTCACCCAGACCGACGCCGCCACCGCCTGCCACCTCCTCGCGCCGCAGACGGCGAGTGAGCTGGAGAAGGGGTCTGGCAGCTGCGGCCGAGGCCTCACCGCCGCGGATCCGCCCGCAGGAGGAGCGCTGCGTGCGGTGGAGGTCTATGGTCTCGACGCCATCGTGCGCCTGGACGGTGACACCGTCTTCCTCGCGCGCTTCGAGAAGGGCTGGAGGGTCACCGCCGCGGGCTGCACCCCACAGCCCAACGGTCCCTACGAGTGCGATATCAAGGGAGGCTGACGTGCGGGCCCTGTTCATCGGCTACCTCGTCTTCATTGCTGCGGGTCTTACCTACTGCATCGCCGTCGGGCTGGTGCACCGGTGAGTCGGCTTCGCGACCACGGCCTGAGCCTGGCGTTCACGGCGCTGCTCCTCGGCGCCCTAGTAGGTCAGGCGTTCACGGGTCAAGCGGACTACAACGAGCAGGCTCGCGGGGCCGGGCTGCCGACGATGGATCTCGCCCACTACGTGACTTCCTCGCAGTTCACCGTCGACGTCGCCGAGAACTGGCAGTCGGAGTATCTCCAGTTCCTTCTCTACATACTGCTCACGGTCTGGCTCGTCCAGAAGGGCTCACCGGAGTCCAAGCCGCTCGACAAGATCGGTCGAGAGACGGACGAGGAGCAGAAGGTCGGCGCCCACGCCGTCGACGACTCGCCGGCGTGGGCCAGCGCCTCGGGTTGGAGGCGTTCCCTCTTCTCCCGGTCACTGGGCCTGACGATGGGCCTGATCTTCCTGCTCTCGTGGCTCGCGCAGTTCGTTGCTGGACGCAGCGCCTTCAACGCCCTTCAGATCCAGGGTCTCGAGGCGCCGCTCGGGTGGGGGGAGTACCTGACGGCACCGGACTTCTGGAACCGGACGTTCCAGAACTGGCAGTCCGAGTTCCTCGCGGTCGGAAGCATGGTGGTGCTGAGCATCTACCTGCGCGAGCGCGGCTCACCGGAGTCGAAACCCGTCGGGCAGCCGCATGCCTCGACGGGCGTGGAAGGTTGAGAGGCCGCCGAACCGGCTCACACCGAGTGGTCCTCGCCGCGACGGGCCGGACGAAGAGCCCTGTCACTGAGCTTGTTGTTGAGGTGGCGGCCGACGAGCGCGACGACCTTGCGGTCGTGGTCGGGTCTCATGGTCCGATGAACTGGGCCGCGATAGCAATGACTCCGCGCGCAGCCATGACGACGGCGGTGAGCCATCCCACGGTGTGGGTGGCCAACGCGCCGTTGGTGCGGTCCTTCATGATGCGCCTGTCACTTGCGACGAGCAGGACGACGGCGAGGAAGGGCGCAGCAGAGATGTCGGTGATGGTGGCGGACAGCACGAGCATGGCGATGGCATCGTTGAGGACTGCTGCGAGCACGGGCCCGAGGGTCAGGCTCACCGCGAGGAGGCCGTAGAAGAGCGGTGCTTTGCGGATGCTGCGGTCGAAACCCCAGGACTTGCCGGTCAGCCCGCTCATGCCGATGCAGGCGGCGGACGCAAGCACGGGAACTCCGAGCAGTCCCGTGCCGATGAACCCGAGGGCGAACACCATCCCCTCGAGTGGTCCGGCGACCGGGCGCGGAGCTTGGGCGGCGTCAGCCGCGGAGTTGATGTCGGTGGGATGGCGCCCGATGGTGGCGCTGGTCGTCAGCATGATGGCGAACATCACGACGACAGAGACGGTCATGCCTGTCGCTACGTCGTGACCACCAGACAGCTGTCGCTGGACGACGCCTGGCGCCTCATGGTCAAGGAGAGCCAGCACCGCAACGCAAAGGTGTCCGCCCTCGCCGAGACCGTGATCGACACCGGCGGGTTCGACACCCCGCTCGGGGAACATCCCTAGTTCCAGCGTCGGCCGCCGAGGCGGCGTGGGCTACACGCTTGACATCCGGTCGGCGATTCGCCCCCGGCGGCGACACGTCTTCCGCGGCGTGGATGCCCGCGGGGCTCACCGTGGGTGCGGCCAACCCCTGCAGCAGCACCTGGGGTACGTGTGGACTCTAGCCGGGCCGTTCTTCCTCGGTCAGGACACGGAGGGACTGCACGCTCGCGATGTCCGTCATCTCTTCCACGAGGTTGCTGACGACCTGAGGGCTCGCCTCGAGCTGCACCACTGCACGAACCGTCGTTCGGGCCCCGTCCTCATGCACGGTCTTGGCGCCGAGAACGGTGGCGGTCGCGCCGTGCTCGGCAGCCAGCCCCAGGGCGAGCGGCAGCGCCCCTTCACCGGCCGTGTAGCGCATGATGAGGGTCGTGCTGCCGGGCTCCGACTGCATCCGACGGCCCAGCTTCGCCAAGATCGTCACCGTGAGCAGGTGGCAGCCGGTGGCCATGACAGCGAGCGCGGGCAGACCTGCGCCGCAGGCCATCCCGACGGCGGCCGTCAGCCAGACCGAGGCAGCCGTGGTCAGGCCGGAGACACTACCTCGGCGAACGAAGATGACCCCGGCTCCGAGAAAGCCGACGCCCGTCACGACCTGTGCCGCGATCCGTGACGGGTCGACGGCTCAACCGCGGCCAGTGACGTCTGTGAAACCGTAGGCCGACACCAGCGTGAAGACCGTTGACCCGACGCCGACGAGCGTGTGCGTTCTCAACCCGGCGCTCTTGAACCGTCGGTGGCGCTCGAGACCGATGACTGCAGACAGCACGAAGGCTAGGCCCAGCAGGGTGGTCTCGGTCCAGGTCGTGGAACTGGGTCAAGTCCGGATCGGTGGTGTACGACGGTGATCCGTCGTGGTGGTTCGGTTAGGCGTTGATCGCGCCGGCGATCAGGGCGGTGGTCGCCTCCTCGGGCTGGTCGTCGGTGGTGCGTGCGGTGAGGACGGCTCGGGCGTTCTTCAGGGCTTCGAGGCCGAGGTAGCGTCGTTGCTCGGCCCACTCGTCGTGCTGCTCGGCCAGGACCGCGCCGACGAGTCGGATGATCGCCTCGCGGTTGGGGAAGATGCCGACGACGTCGGTGCGGCGGCGGATCTCTCGGTTGAGCCGCTCGTTCGGGTTGTTCGACCAGATCTGGCGCCAGATCTCCTTCGGGAACACGGTGAAGGCGAGGATGTCGGCGCGGGCGAGCTCGAGGTGCTCGGCCACGGCCGGGAGCTTCTCGTACAGGCCCTCCAGGACCCGGTCGAACTGGGCGTTGACACTGTCGGCGTCGGGCTGGTCGTACACACTGTGCAGCAGCGCCTTGACCCAGCCCCACTGGGACTTCGGGGTCACCGACATGAGGTTCGCGGCGTAGTGGGTGCGGCACCGCTGCCAGGACGCGTTCGGCAGGGTTGCCCCGATGGCCTCGACCAGGCCGGCGTGCGCGTCGGAGGTCACCAGCGCGACACCGGACAGGCCGCGGGCGGTCAGGTCGCGGAAGAACGCGAGCCAGCCGGCGCTCGATTCTGTTGTGGTGGTGTGGATCCCGAGGACCTCCCGGTAGCCGTCGGCGTTGACGCCGGTCGCGACCATGACCGCGACCTTCACGACACGGCCGGCCTCGCGGACCTTCATCGTCAACGCATCCGCAGCGAGGAACGTGTACGGCCCGTCGTTCAGTGGGCGGGTGCGGAAGGCGGCGACCTGCTCGTCGAGGTCGCGGGCCATCACCGACACCTGCGACTTGGACAGGCCCGTGATTCCGAGCGTCTTGACGAGCTTGTCCATCCGCCGGGTGCTGACGCCGAGCAAGTAGCAGGTCGCCACGACCGTGCTCAGCGCCGCCTCCGCGCGGCGGTGCCGCTCCAGGAGCCAGTCAGGGAAGAAAGTTCCCTCGCGCAGCTTCGGGATCGCGACATCGAGGGTGCCGGCGCGGGTGTCGAGGTCCCGGTGCCGGTAGCCGTTGCGGGAGTTGACCCGCTCGGCGGAACGGGTGCCGTACTCGGCGCCGCACACGCTGTCGGCCTGCGCCGACAACAGCGCATTGATGAACGTGCCCAACAGCTCCCGCATCAAATCGGGACTGGCCTGGGCCAGCTGGTCGTGCAGGAAGACGGCAGGGTCGATACTGGTGTTCGCGGTCATCGCGATGCTCCGTTCGAGGGTGCTGTGAGAGGTTCACTCGAAGGATCACGCGGTGACCGCACCTGCATCCAGCAGGGACACGCCACCGGTGTCGTCGTACACCAACGCTATGGACTCAACTTGGAACTGACCCACGTCATAGTCGTTCTGTACCCATGAGGAAGGCACGTTCACGAGGTACCTAGACGCTAACCGAACCATCGGGCGTGAGGCGCGACGTCCGAAGGGTCTAGGTCGAGCCTCCTGCGAGCCCGCCTCCCGGCGTGCCCGGTCGCTGGTCGATGACAGCAGCGGCACCGCACCTTAGACACTGCACTCTCACCGCTTGACCGAGGGCGCCCGAGCGGTCCCATCGGTGACCGAGCAGCCGACAGCGGAGCTTGCGGCCGACAGAGACATGGCGCATGCCCGTCGGTCTCACACCCTTACCTGAGGAGCCATGCACATCTCTGCCCAGGGGCGGCGACGAGTGGGAGTGACGGCGTTGCTGCAGGCCGTGTCACTCCTCTGCCGGCGCATCGTCATTTTCAGGCCCCCCGCCTCCGCACCGGCCATGGGCGGCGCACCATCGGGGCGCCCACCCTCGGGCGCGGTCATGGTGGAGTCCGTGTCAGAGTCCACATCGGGGTCGTACGGCTCAGTGCTCGACACCACGTGATCACTCATGGTGCTCCCGTACCCACAAGGTGAGTCATCAGCCCCGCGCTGCATCGCCGGTCCGACCGTCCGCCTTTGTAGGGGGCCGGGTGTCTCTCGCATCGCTGAGGGTATCGGGATGTCGCAGGATCGTTTCCGCCCGTCTCTCTTGCCGGAGGAGGTTGCTGAAGCCGGACAGGCACATCACCGGTGACGCCGCGCTTAAGGTCCGCTTGTCTCCCAGATGTGCATGTTGTCGGAGTGCTCAGCGCCTCCGGGATCGGCGATGTCGTCGCGACGATCCCTGCTCTGGAGCGACTTCGGGCCACCTACCCGGGACCGGCTACGGGTGACTGGCATCCAGCGTTCCTAGAGACTCGCCCCGGCCCGAAGAGCCGCACTCTCGCGGCTCTCGGACCGAGGGTGTATGCCGTCTTGAGGAGGACCTGACATCGCCCCTTCGTCGCCAAGTAGCGCGGTCGTTGCGACCTGGTAATGACCTGCGTCTCCTGCGACGTCGACGTGACAGTCCTGGGCGGCGTGCGTTACGCCGACGACGGGCCCTGTATGCAGGCCATCCGAGAGGCAGAGATGGTCCAGGGGCGCACGGATGGCCCTATTGACGAGAATGGGTGGCAGCTGTTCGCACAGGCCAGTGCAGGGGCGGGTTTCAGGAGCACCCTGTCCATGCCCGCCGGCCCCCGGCGGCGTGGTCACCGGCGGGGGAATCTCTACGGTGCAGGCTCGGACACCTTCTATGGTCATGTGGAGGGTCTCGCTGCCTCTTCGCGGCTCGAGCTCCCGGAGCATCGCGAACGTTGACCTGTCCATGAACACCCGGCTCGAGGCGGCCAAGGGTCCGGGCCGACTGAGGGGGCAGGGGTATGTGGACCGGACCGTCGGGACCCTGGCCAGCGCGCACGCTCTGGACGTCGACGCCGCCGCAGAGTTTTCGACGTGCGGCTGTCATGCCCAGGCCTTGGTCCTGACCTTCGAGCGGGCTACCACTTGCCCGCAGGGCGCGCTATCGGGTTGCCGACCCATCGAACAGCGAGAGTGGTCAGCGCTCCCAGAGGAGGACTTCAAGGGCGGCTACCAGGCGGGAGTGCAGCGGGGCCTTTCCCTCGGCCAGCTCGATGACGTTCTCGTTGCTCCTGGCGAGTTTGTCCACTAGGTCGCATGCTTCGTCCTCGTCGCGGATCATGGTCGCAGCCAGCCTGCTGGCAGGGTCGGCCAGGTCGTGCGGAGGAACCGGGCGGCCATCGACGGTGGCGAGCAGGAGCAGGAGGCGCTGCTCGGCGCGCGAGACGCTCGGCCACAGGGCCAGGAGGTCATCGGATGCCGCGACGAGAGTCGCGCGCACCTGTCCGTGATGTGGCTCCGCCCGGTACCCGTACGCGAGTGCCTGGTCCAGCGCAGCGGCCGCGAGGAAGAGCGTGTAGAGCAGATCCAGCCGTCGCTTCGGAGCCAGCTGGGGCGCCAGGGCCAGTCCGGCGACCACCCGCAGGGCGGGTGCGGTCGAGCTGTAGCTGCTGCCTTGGTGGGTAACGGACCCGACGAGGTCATCAAGGTGCCCGCCCCACTGATCGTCGTTGGCTGCGAGCCCGGCCAACATCCGCGGAACATCATCGGCGGCACCGTAGGCGTGCTCGAGCTTCGCCCAGTCCACCGCGTCGGCTGCAGGGAGCCTCACCGGGTCCCCCGGCCCGCCGGGCAGATCCTCGTCCACGTCGCCCGAGTCGTCCGGGCCGTCCCGCTCGACGGTGCGGACCCGGGCTGGGCTGTTGGCCAGGCAGGCCAACCGGCGCTCGCGCACTGTGGCGTCGTCGAGCTCGTGAGAGAGCCCCACGCGCGTGAACACCCGCAGGATGGTAGCGGTGTCGCCACCGCCGCTGCGGCTGGAACGGCCGCCGAATCGTTGTGCCAGCCGCCGCACCGCGGCATCCTCTTGCGCGTGCCACCACGATTCGTCGGCGTCGGGCAGGGGGCCGGTCGCGACCGAGGTAACGTCCCACCGGCCCTGTTCGTGCGGTCGCAGCGCCGGCTTGCCGAACCAGTAACTCGACGGGTCACGGCGCGCCCAGTCCACTTCGCGAACGGCAACCAGGGCGTGCCCGCGGGCGGCGAGCTGGTCGGCGAGGAGGCGGGCATCGGCCTCCTCGGGGATGGTCACCGTGTATGTCTGGGCGTGGCTCGGCTGATGCGGCACGAGGGCGGATCCTTCCCGGCCCGACTGCGTTCGAGTGCGGTCGCCCGACCCTACCTGCACCGGCCCCCCAGGGAGCGTCCTGGCTCAGGCCACGAGCACGCGCCACGGGGCCGGGGGCGGCCCGATGCCAACCCGCCCCAGAGCCAACGACGCACACTTCTGCAGCAAACGGAGTCGGTTCCTCATAAGCGAATACGACCCCGTCGGTACCCCCGCAGGCGGCGAAAGTACGGACTTCTCGGCCTGATGCCAGATGGAAGACGTGATGCCACGCAAGTTCTGCGTACGCCCTGCCACGTCTTGGTCCAGGGCCGCCGCGTCATCGCAACTTGCGCCATGAACAACAACCGAGTCGGTCCAGCCTGCTGCAATCGAGCCATGTCCGACGATGTCGCCCTCGTCCTGGCGTGGATCGAGGCGAGCCAGCGCGCCCGGAACTCGCGCCAGGACTTCGAGGCTTTGCGCCCATTCCTCGCCGACGATGTCCAAGTGAAACTAGCCAGTCCGTGGACGGACTCGCCCTGGCGGATCGCGTACACGAGCGCTGACCAAATGGTCGAGCGGCTCACCGCCCCGATCAATCAGGGATCCACCCTGACTACAGAGAACACGAATGTGGTCCAGGTTGGCAAGGACGTCCTCGTCGAGCAGTTGTCCACCATCACCCTTGCCGACGACGACCACGTCAGCATGGTCTGCCACATCTTCACCGTCGAGGACGGCCGGATCACGCAGCTGCGCACCTACCGCAACGACCACGGCCCCCGACCGGCTGAGAAGGTGGGCGATAGGCGGCGCTGTGGACGCGCCTACGAAGGATGATATGGCTCCGGGGGTGACCGTACACGGCGTGAGCAGCCTGTGATTGGATCGTCGCGCACATCACCGACGGTGTGCGGGCCAGGTCTGAACCACGATTCCGTGCATGTCCACACGTCGCTGTCCACCTGTCAGGCACGCAACCGGGGAACTGGCATCCCTCGAGCGCTGCAGCCGCTTCCGTGCCGCGTCGACTGTCTAGGTCAGCGGCGGGCGGAGTCTCGACCCGGCGGCGGTGCGTTGACCCAAGCTCGCTGCTGCAGCGCTGCGCCGGACCGGAGCCCGCTGGCCGTCTCGGACCCGGCGAACTCGGACTCGACGAACGCCCGGTCGCCTCGACCGGGGTGGTGGGGGTCGAGGAGTAGCCCTGCGAGGGGCCGGGCCCGGTGGAGGGTGTCCAGGAACCTGGTCAAGCACGGGCGAGCTGCCGCTCGTCGCTGCCGAGGGCGACCAGGAAACGCCCTAACGTCGCTGGTGCGGCGTGACGTCCACATCGCCGGTGTCGATGACGTCGAGGGCCACGTCTCGCAATTTGCGGTTGGTGTTTTGACTGGCGATCCGCAGCAGGTCGAAGGCCTGATCGCGTGTCAGCTTGTGTTGGCCCATGAGCACACCAACTGCCGTGCCGATGTCCCGGTTGGACGACAGCGCTCTTTCGAGGTTCTCCGCTCGGTCGCGAAGATGGGCGGCCGACACGGCCTGCGCTGCGTGGGTGGTCAGAAGGAGCCCCTCAGCAAGGTCGTGGTCGTCGAACGCGTCAGGCAAGCGTCCATAAAGGTTCAGGCCTGCAATCACTCCGGCGAACTCGAGGTTCATCCGGTAGGACAACATGCTGCTCAGGCCGAGCTCGGCCTGCACGCGATGACCGTACTCCGGCCAGCGGTCGTCAGACGCGAGGTCCCTGGGGCTGTAGATCGCCTGGTCGACGATCGCATCGACGCACGGACCCGAGCCCAGGGCGTACTGGATGGCATCGGCTCGTCTGGCGACATCGTCGGTTGCTGCTGACGTGACAAAGCGATCATGCTTCAGCGTCGTGATGCTCGCCGCCGCCGCGTGGGGAATGCGGTCCACGGCGAGCTGGGTGACCGCGTCGAAGGGGTTGGCCTCCGAAGAGTGCAGGAGTTGCTGACCCAGACGTTGGTAGTCGACCGCAACCCGGCGCAAGTGGCCGGGAATGCGGGCCATGGTGTCCGTCTCGTTCATGAGGCTCCCGTCGGTATCCCACAGTTCAGGCGAGGTCAGTGTGTAGAGAGTTCGAGGTGGATGTCTCCGCGACCGGACCAGGTGCACCGGCCCGTCTTCCCATACCCGTCCACCCCTCATTCCACCTGTTCGGATTCATGGTCGCGCGTCAGCCACCATCACGGGGAGGGGGAGGATGGACGATGAACAGCGCAAGCGAGACGACGGGGACTCCTGCTCGGGCAGCTGCCTGCCGGAGGTTGTTCTCCGCCTCCTCGAAGCTCACGTGGTGGGTCTCGATGAGGACACCGATGGCGGTGCTGATGGTGTTGGCATCTTCAATGCGGGCAGGCGCCTTGACGGCTTCGAGGCGTGAGCTGAAGGAGAGGTCAGCATTGCTGATGGCGCCGGCGGCCCATGCCCCGAACAGCTTGGCCAAGGCCTCGTGATGGCCAGCGAAGGAGTCATTGCGACCTCCGTAGAGGTTCACCCCTCCGGTCACGGTGGACCCGCCGAAGATGGGCAGAGACAGGGTGCTGAGGACACCCGTGGCGGCGCTGGCCTGGGCGAACAGCTGCCAGCGACCCTCGTCGAGCAGTTCGCTGTGGTCGACCGCGACGTGCTCACCTCGCTGGATCGCGGCCTCGCAGGGGCCGGCATCGACGTATTGCAGGCCATCGAGCGCGCCAGCGACGTCGGGTGCTGACACGTAGGTCAACGTCACCCCTTCGCTGATCTGAGTGACACTCATTCCGACGAGGCTCGGCACGAGGCGCCTTGCGGCCTCGGCCAATTGCAACATCTGCGCCTCGACGTCCTCGTCCTGGTGCTGCGACAACTGATGGAGTGCTGCCCGGGTTTCAGGGATCGGTTCCACACCCTCCTCCTACCCCGACATCACACGTGTAAGCGGGCCATTCACAGCACCATCACCTCCATTGCGGTGCTGTGCGCAGGTGAACGCGCGTCCCTCCCCTGAGGGCACGGGCCTCGTCAGTGCCAGACGTCAGTCACCCATGGTGGTGACGTGGTCCCACACCCGGTGAAGCGCGAGGAGCTGAGCCAGCTCCCCCAGCGCGGCCTGTCCCTCACGCAGAGTGACGACAGCCTTGCAGTGACGCCACATCTCGCCGACGACGACGCCGATTCGCGGATCCGTCGGAGCAGCTGACGGCAGGCTCGGCTGGCTAGCGCGAGCGTCCAGACCCGGCACGGCGTCCGCTCCGGGCGCGGCACCGAGCACGACCAGGGCATCGAAGACGGCGGGACAGAGGACATGGCTGGCCACCTCGAGAAGCGCGGGGTGTGTCCGAGCAACGGCCTCGTGGGTGGGGTTGATGCTGGATATTCTTGAAGGGGCCGGTTGTGCAGTGAGCCGGGCCGAGCCACTCGACCGTTGCAGGAGCGGAACGATGACGACAACTCATCACCCAAGTCCCGACCACGCTCACCAGAGCCAGTCTGCGGCCGCGCCCTGGCCGGCGGCCGGAGGCCAGACGGAGATCGAAGCGTTGATTCTTGAGATGCTGCAACAGTTGGATGACGCCGGCACGAAGGTGGGCCACCTCGAGAGGGCTCTCGATCACAGCCGTGACATCGGCGCCGCCGTGGGTGTGCTGATGGCAGGCCACAAGCTCAAGCAGGCGGATGCGTTCGAGCTGCTGCGCGAGACGAGTCAGGAGCAGAATCGCAAGCTCTACGACCTGGCCTTGGCCGTGATCGACACCGGGGAGCTGCCGACCCGCGACTGATGCCGCCTGTCCACGGGACCGACGGCACGCAGGGTGGCGCTCGCCGTGACCTCCGGCCCGTGGGCGTGGGCCGCCGTCGTCGACGTGCAGCTCTCACTCGGCAGCCAGTGCTGTGGCCGCGGCCATCGCGCGGGAAGTGAGCTGCGCCTCCACAACGTGGATCCTCGCACTTGGGCCGGACATCGGCATGCGGTAGCGCCCATGCGCCCGGCAGGCGGAACGACACTGCCGCTTCGCGGCGGAACGACACTGCCGCTTCGCGGCGAAGTGGGGCAATCACAGGGGCCTTGGAGCTGATGGTCAACAGTCGGGGCTCGAACCGACCCGGTGTCTGCGATTGATGGACCTCTCGCGTACTTCGAGGGGGTCATCCATGCGCTCGGTCCGGTGCCTGGTGATGGCGTTGGCATGCGTCACGTCGTTCGCCCTTGAGGCCCGCACGACGGAGGCCCCTGGACCCGCACGAACCAGCCCTCCGGGACCGCTGCGGGACCCGTCGCCGTGGACCTGTACACCCGTTGCGGCATCCGTTTCCTACAGATCGGCGACACCTGGTAGAGCGCGTCGGAGGCCTGGGTCAAGTCCCCGGTGGTGGTGTAGCGCTGCGTGATTCTTGGTGATGGGTCAGGCGGTCAGGGCGGGTAGGTTATCGGCTCCGATCTCGGGTTCGGTGGTGGGGACGAGGTTCATGCGGGAGCGGGCCAGGACGTCCAGTCCGAGGTAGCGGCGGCCTTCGGCCCATTCGTCGGTCTGCTCGGCCAGGACGGCTCCGACGAGGCGGACGATGGCTTCGCGGTTGGGGAAGATCCCGACGGCGTCGGTGCGGCGGCGGATCTCTTTGTTGAGCCGTTCGGTCGGGTTGTTCGACCAGATCTGGGTCCAGATCTCCTTGGGGAAGCCGGTGAAGGACAGCAGGTCCTCGCGGGCGCGGTCGAGGTGTTCGAAGACGGCGGGGAGCTTGTCCTGGACGTAGTCGAGCAGCCGGTCGAAGTGGGCGTGGACGGCGGCTGCGTCGGGCTGGTCGTAGACCGAGTGCAGCATCGCCTTGACCGCGGGCCACATCGCCTTCGGGGTCACTCCCATCAGGTTGAAGGCGTAATGGGTGCGGCAGCGCTGCCACGCGGCGCCGGGAAGGTTGGCCGCGATGGCCTCGCGCAGCCCGGCGTGCGCGTCGGAGGTGACGAGCCGGACGCCGGTCAGGCCGCGGGCCACCAGGTCGGCGAAGAACTCATTCCAGGCGGCACCGGTTTCCGCGGTGGCGACCCGCATGCCGAGCACTTCGCGGTGTCCGTCGCCGTTGACGCCGGTCGCGAGCAGCACGACGGCATTGACGACGCGGCCGCCCTCGCGGACCTTCATCGTGAGTGCGTCGGCGGTGACGAATGTGAAGGGGCCTGCCGCGCCGAGGGGTCGGTGGCGGAAGTCCTCGACGAGCTGGTCCAGGTCGGTGGCCATCCGCGAGACTTGCGACTTCGACAGCGAGTCGATCCCGAGGGTCTTGACGAGCTTGTCCATGCGGCGGGTGCTGACGCCGGCGAGGTAGCAGTCAGCGACCACGGTGATCAGCGCGGACTCTGCCCGTTTGCGGCGCTCGAGGAGCCACTCGGGGAAGTAGGTGCCCTTGCGCAGCTTGGGGATCGCGACGTCGATGGTGCCGACCCGGGTGTCCAGGTCGCGGTGCCGGTAGCCGTTGCGTTGGCTCGAGCGTCCGGGTGTAGGGCGGCCCCACTCGGCGCCGACCACGGCGTCGGCATCGGCGCAGAGCAGGGCGTTGATGATCGACTGCAGCAGCGAACGCATCAGGTCCGGGCTCGCCTCGGCCAGTGCCTCGCCGAGCAGGCCGGCAGGGTCGACAATGTGTGGTGCGGTCATCGTGATGGTTCCGTTCGAGAGATCTGTGGAAGGTGAACTCGAAGGATCACGCGGTGGCCGCTCCTGCGTCCACGCTCGGGACGAACTCGACGACCGCGCTACACCACTATCAGGGACTCAACTGAGGCCTGCTGGGTGACGACGGCAACCCTGCGGCAGGTTGGGCAACTCGACGCAGCCTGCGCAAGTGGCGTTCACAGGCAGCGCTGCGGTATTCACAGACGACCGGGGTCGCGAGGAGCCCTTCACGCCGCTGGCGGATGGACCTGCTGGCCAGCCCGCTGCGCCATCCCGGCGGCGGATCGCGCGTGCCGCACTGGGGTCTCCGACCGCCAGCGCCGGAGCGCAGACCGTGGATACCGCCGGCGGGCTCTCCGACGACGACGGCATCCTCCCTCGCGTCCAGTGACCTTGAGCTGGCGAACGCCATGTTCGACCACATCGAGATCTCGGCACCACCGCCAACGCCGACCCTCCTCGTTCGGCATGCTGACGCCGCAACAGTTCGGAGTGCAGACATCGATCACCGGGCCCCATATCCGGCGCAGTGACTCCATGAGGCCCGGGACACTCCAAACCGTCCTCCACACCGGGGCGGTTCTTAGGTGGCGGGATGCTTGCGCGGCCCTGCAGCGTTGCGCCGGGACGGTGGTCACGCCAGCGCGACGGTTTGTCAGCGCTCGGGGAGCTGGCCGATCTCGATGATCTGCATGGCCAGGACGTGGGCTTTGTGGTTGCGGTCTTGGCTGGTTCGTTTGAGGAGCTCGACCGCGGCGTCGCGGGTCAGGCGGTAGTGGCTCATGAGGATGCCGATGGCCACGCCGAAGTCCCGGCTGCTGTCGAGTGCACGGGTGAGGTGGGTGACGTGGTCGGCGCCGACCGCGCCCTGGGCATGGTGGGCGATGGTCAGTGCGTCGAGGAAGTCGTCCTCGCTGAAGCTGCGGCCGCTGGGCGCGGTGACGGTGAGCGCCGCCTTGGTGTCCTGGAGCCCGGTGGCGATCCGCAGCGACAACAGAGCGCCTACTCCCAGGTCGCGGGCGCGTGGGGCCAGGTCGGGGAACGGGCCGTCGTAGGCGTCGGTGGTCGGCATGGACAACAGGGCACTGTGGGACCGGCCGTGCGTCAGGACCTCGATGCTGGGGCCTTGCCCGAGCTGGCGCTGCAGGCGTTCGAGTTCGCCGGCGAGGGGGTGGGTGGCTGCCTGCACCCGGAGCGTGCCTGCGCGCCGGATGCTGATGGCGGCGAAGGACGCGGAGCGGATCCCCGCGATGGCCTTGGCGGCGACCTCCGCCAGTGACCCGGCGCTGCGGTCAGGGTTGGCGTAGAGCTCGTCAAGCAGGTCGAACTTCGCCAACAGCATCTGCTCTCGGCCGGCAGCAGCGGTGTCGTTGGCCGGGGCGCCTCTCGAGGCTCTCGAGAGGCGTGTGCCGGTCTGGGCAGGGACGTCTGTCAGGGCCCGAGCGGGAATGGTATCGGTCATGGCCTACCTCCGTGACGTACTCGGAGAGAGGGGCCTCACCTCTGAAGCCTTGAAGTCTCACCGTACTCCTCGCTCTTGGACCTGTGCAGTCCGAGAGCCCGCTGGTCTCCGGTGCGGAGCCACGTGGGGGCCGTGCGTCAGCGGATGGTCCTGCATCCGGGCTGCCGATGCGGCCAAGAGGTGACGAGACCGCACGGCTTCGGACTCGGCTCGAACGAGGACCAGAGGCAGGGAACGCCGGTTCCGGTCAGGCTTCTTCGCATTTTGGCGGCTCGGGAGCTCAACAGGGCCAGACGGCGAGGCAGAGGTGACCCGCAACCCGTGAGTTGAGGCGTGACGCTGGCAGGCGGGCGTCCGGCGGCTCTGTGGTCTGGCGGGTTCCCTGTCGAGGGCCCTGCGCTTACGTGTGCCCGCCACTAGGCAGGCGAGCCAGCAGCGGCCAGGAGACGCTCGCACCGAGCAGAGTCAGGGCCGCCCAGATCGGTAGCACTGCGCCGGTGCCGGCCTCGGGAGAGCGGTGAGAGGGAAGGTCAGGCGCGACCACCACGGCCCCGGCGTCCTCGATGAGCTCACCGACCCACCGCCAGTCCTCCGGGTTCCCCCACAGACCGTGAACCAGAACCACGCTGCCCGGGGACGCCCTGTCCATGCTGCACCGTCGATGTGGGGGACCGGAATCAGGCAAGCCCGCCAGAGTCGCCGCTCAGGGCGCGGGTGAACGCCCGCCATTGCGACCGTCAGATTCCGCGATGAGGGCGCTCGTCACCTTCTTGACCTAAAGTCGCGGGCGTGGTGCACCAGCGCGGCGTGTCACTATGCGCCCATGGGACTCGAGCGCGCCAAGATCGTCGCCCTGTACGCGCGGTACCTCGACCGCTGCAACGAGCACCGCTTTGATCAGCTCGGCGACTTCGTGTGCGAGCAGGTGAGTGGTTCCGGTGCCACCGATGGGCTGGCCGGCTACATCGACAGGCTCGAGACCGTCCACACAGCCTTCCCCGACTACCGCTGGGAACTGCAAGACTTGGTCGTCGAGCAGGACATGATCGCCGCACGGTTGATCGGTCAGGGAACGCACACCGGCCCCTTCGACGGCATGGCTCCCACGGGCCGAAGGATCAGCACCCAAGAGCTGGTCATCTACCGATTTGCCGACGGCAAGATCGTCCAGTGCTGGGGAGACTTCTTTCCAGTGGTTCGCGACGCCATGATGGCCGCCGCTGACGCAGAGAGGTGACTCCTTCGGCGCCGTCTGCGCTGGTTGGCGCCTACGCGTGGCCGCCTCGCAATCGACCTGAGCCGCGCATTCACCGCTGACCGGCCCGCGGCTGGGACGCGTCCGACAGGAGCCTGTTAGACGATTGTCGGTAGGACCGGTGTCCAGCCAGACTCGGTTCCAGGTGCCCGGCGGGGTGCTCTTCTCGCGGCTGCCCACCAGTGTGATCGGTGTGGCTCTCTTCCGGTTTGCATCCCGCTGGGTGCCGTGACGAGGTGTGGCTCCAGAAGGGACTGCCCTGCTCTCAACAGCATTGCCCGCCTCGCGATCCCGGCAGGTCCAAGGACGAGACGAGGACGAGGTGGCGACATGGCGACGGTGTTCATCGGGGTCGATCCCCACAAGCTGTCGGTGACGATCGAGGTCGTCGACAACCACGAGAAGCTGCTCGGTTCGGGTCGGTTCGATACCGACCGGGCCGGCTACGCCGCGATGCGCAAACAGGTGCGGGCCTGGCCGGAGCGGGTCTGGGCGGTCGAGGGCAGCAACGGCGCGGGCCGTCCGCTGGCGCAGCGGCTGCTCGCCGACGGGGAGTACGTCGTCGACGTCCCCGCGAAGCTGTCGGCCCGGGCCCGGTTGCTCGACACCGGGCACAACCGCAAGACCGACGCCCACGACGCGCACGCCGTCGCGGTCGTCGCTGCACGCACCAAGGGACTGCGGGTGCTGTCCTACGACGGCGAGCTCGAGGCGCTGCGGATGCTCGCTGACCGACGCGATGAGCTGTCCCGGCAACGCGTCCAGACCGTCAACCGGTTGCAGCGGCTGCTGTCCGAGCTCACCCCCGGGAAGGCGAAGAAGGACCTGACCGCCTTGCAGGCCAAGGCAATCCTCGCTTCGGTGCGGCCGCGGGACCTGGCCGGGAAGACCCGTAAGAGGCTCGCGGTCGAGCAGCTGACCGAGCTGGTCGAGGTCGACAAGAAGACCAAGGTCCTCACCAAGGAGCTGAAGGCGATCGTGCTGTCCCGCGGGTCGCACCTGATGGACCTGCGTGGCGTCGGTCCGGTCGTGGCCGCGCGGACGTTGGCCGACGTCGGTGACGTGGCCCGGTTCGCCGACCGGAACCGGTTCGCCTCCTGCTGATCGACGGGACGGGTACCGCACCTTTGGACGCGTCCTCGGGTGAGCAGGACCGGCACCGGCTGTCCCGCGCCGGGGACCGGCGGATGAACCACATGATCCACATCGCCGCGATCAGCCAGATCCGCCTCGACACCCCCGGCCGCGCCTACTACCGACGCAAGCGCGCCGAGGGCAAGAAGCCCCTCGAGGCGCTGCGCTGCCTCATTGGATGAGTATGGGGACGCGGGTCACCTTGACCTGTTCGTCGGGAACGGCGAGGGACGGCCTCGATGTCTCGCCACTGGATGGCCTGTTTGAGCTGGTCGCCCTCGTCGTTGCCGGGAGGCGTGATCGGCGCGAGAGAGCAGCCCCAACGAGGGCCGAACAATGAGGAACCGACTGTCGTCCCGGCTACCAGCGGCGATGTCCGGCCGGGAGGTCAGCAAGTGTTCTGCGGATGGGATTGGGGTTCAACGGTTCACGGGGTGTGCCTCCTCGATGACAACGGCGTGACAGTCAAGACCTGGATGGTCAACCATGCCGATACCGAGCTCGCGGCGCTGTTTGTCGAGCTCGCACAACTGGGCGACCCGGCGCTGATCCCGGTCGCGATCGAACGCGGTGAGGGTCTGGTCGTCGGATTGATCGCGCGGGCCGGCCATCCCGTCCTGATGGTCGAGCCTGCAGCCTTCAAGGCCTCGCGTCCGCGGTGGGGCGCAGCCGGCGCGAAGTCCGACGCCGCGGATGCGTTCATGCTCGCCGACTACGCCCGCACCGATGGGCACCGGCTGCGCCGGGTGGAACCCCTGGAGCGGGCCACGAGGGAGCTTGCCGCCCTGGTCCGGGCCCGGACCTCGCTGGTTGAGGCACGCACCGCAGCGTCCAACCAGCTGTGGGCCATCCTCGCCGAGCACTGGCCGGGCGCTGCGATGCTCTTCCACAAGCTGACTGCGCAGATCACGTTGGCGTTCCTGGCCAACTACCCCACCCCCCGGTCAGCGGCCCGGCTTGGGGAGGGACGCATGCACCAGTTCTGCCGTCGGCACAGCTATTGAGGCGGCAAGTCCCCCGCGGAGCTAGTCAGTCGGCTCCGGGCAGCGCCCGTCAGCGCGGATCCGATCTCGGACCATGTGCTCGAGGCGATCGTTCGTTCCTCCGTCGCCCAGATCGGGCTGCTGAACGCCGAGATCGCCGGTCTTGAAGGCCAACTCGCGGCCGCCTTGACCACGCACCCCAAGGGGGCGTTGCTCAAGACCCTGCCGCGCGTGGCCACCGTTAGCCTGGCCGCGTTGATCGCCGAGATCGGCCCGCTGCTGGAGCGATGCGAGAACCCCGAGCAGGTCGCCGCCATGTGCGGCGCCGCGCCGGTGACCAAGGCATCAGGCAAGTCCCGCAACGTCGGCTTCCGCTACACCGTGAACAAGCCAGCCCGCGTCGCCATCACGAGCTTTGCCGACAACTCTCGACACCGCTCCGCCTGGGCCGCCGACTCCTACCGCCGAGCTCGAGCGCGTGGTGCTCGACACCCACACGCCATCCGGATCCTCGCCCGGGGCTGGGTGCGGGTGATTTGGGCATGCTGGACCACCGACACCCCCTACGACCCAGGCCGACACCGCGGCGAACAGCGGCTGCTCGCCGCGTGACTTGACCAAGAGAGCTCAAGCGAGGATCTCCGACGCCCTCTATCGGCAGCTGCTCGCCGATGCCCGTGCAGGTGAAACGGGCCCGGAAGGGCACTGCGGGGCGACTCTGATATCCAGCGCGGTCGACCTGCCCCCGCACATCGACACTTCGGATCAGCCACTTCCCGGACCCGCACCCACGACGCTGCCCGCCGCCGCGACCCCTGCGAACCCCCGCCCGGGCTCGGCTCCCCAACAGCCGCGCCGACGCGCCGGAGCCGTCAAGGTGCAGCGCCCCACCGGACGAACGACCTTGACGGCGACCAGCGCCGGCGCACCCTCCAAAGCGCCGATCCCGGCCCCTTGACGTCAGAGGGCGGCGGATAGACGCACCTCCTAGCCGACGGGATCGCGGGAGCTGAGGACGGTCAGCGACGGCTGCCCACCGGCGACTCCGCCTCCGCGGGCGAACCCATGTGCATTTGAGGGCCTGGGCCTCACGAGGACGTTAGCGTGAGCTGACTTTGGTGGTAGTCGTAGTGCTCGGTGGCGTAGGAGTAGACCTCGGCCAGGGTCATCGAGTCGAGGAAGAACGGGTCCCAGCCGACGGGGAAGTGCATCCGTCGATCGAGTGCATCTTCGTCCTCGGCGTCCAGCCGTCGGTGGAGTTGGGCGATCGTGCGGTCCAGCTGTGCAGTCAGTCGTGGACCACGAAAGACGAGGGCGCCGCCCACCGAGCCCAGGTAGTTGATGTGGTTGAACGGCCGGGTGGCAGCGTTGAGCACGTCGGCGAAAGTGCGGCTGGCCCGGTCCGGCAGGCGGCCGAAAAGCCGGACCAGCGGCAGAAGTCGGCGCACGATGAGGAAGCCGAACGTCATGTGCCACAGCATCTGGCCGTTGGTCCACTTGGTTCCCTGGGTCCGGCGACGGAGCTCGGCGGGCGTGGCGTGCGAGACGATGTCTTGCAGGTCGGCGCGCGCTCTCTCCAGCTCGTCGTGGATGCGCTGTCGATCGATCGGCTGACCTTCGGTGGTCATGCACCAGTCTCGCGCGTTGCGTCGATGGTGGGAACAGGGAAACGCCCCACGTGACGCGCCCTCGGCATGTGGGCGAGACCCACGCCCCGGCAGGCGGCGAGAGAGTCGCACCCTGTTGCGCGTCGGTGCCGACGCGCGCGGCCACCTCTTGAGGTGCATGATCAACCCGGTTCTGCCGATGACAGGTCGTTTGGTTTGCGCTCGAAGTAGTGATGCGCGATCCCCCGTTACCGGCATGTACGTCACGATTGCGGCACTCTGTTGGGTCGTCCGCGGACCTAGCGCCACGCCCCTCCTAGTCTCCTTAGCAAAGACAGGGGGATGCGATGGGAAGGACTCAGACGGCGCTGGGCAAGGCGCTGCAGGTTGCCCTCATCATGCTCGGTGTAGGCGTCGCAGGATACTTCGCGTTGATGGTCCTGCTCTTCTACTCGATGCAGGAGCCCGGCCCGCACACCCTGAACGTCCACAACGCGAGCGGTCGGCCGGTGCTCATCGAGCGCGAGGACACCCAACGCCTCCCCGGCGCGGCTGGCTACAGCTACAGCGTTGTCGTGTGGCGCAACAATGCGTCATGGCCAGCGGGCGGGGACCAGTGTGAGCAGAACCGCCTCGTCGCTCGCGACCTGCAGGGCACGGTGGTAGCCCGTCGCGTGGGTGACTGCAAGTCAGACACGTGGACTATCAGCGGGCAAGGCCTGTCCGCGGCGCCCCGCTACCAGCGAGAACCGGTGCCCCCAGACCACGTGGAAGTCCTCCTCGAGGTGGTGCCGGACCAGCCGGCAGACCCGGTGGTCGCGTGGTGGCGGGTCCTGCCGCAGACCCTCGGGCGAGCTGAGGAAGCGGGCCGACAAGCGGGCGTGAACGTGTACGGCCCGTTCCTTGAGGGTCAGGAGTTGACGATGTACCTCCGCGGGCCGGATGCCGCCACGGTCTTGAAGTTCGCCCGAACTCACGTTCTTCGCCCCTCACCCGGCCGTGCTTACGCGTACGTCGGCCCGTCGGGCCAGCCGGTATCGGAGAAGGCAACGCCCGTACCTCTCGGCGACACGACCCGGCCGACAATCGCCCGCACCAGTTGAGAAGAGTGCGGGGCGGAGGAAGCGTCCAACGTCCGGATCTGCCTCGGCCGGATGGTCGACAGGCGGCCAAAGGACACGGGTCTGTCGGCTTCTCAGGGGCCGGGTCGCGCTCGGGCCCGGCAGGTAGCTGAAGGGAGGCACCGTTCTGCGCGCGGATGTCACCCCGTCGGCGGCCTGGTCCGGGGCGGGGCCTGCGGGAGCTCACTTGGTGGCTTGGGCGATCCGTGACAACGCGGCGGCGATCTCGGCGTCGCGGCCTTGGGCGGCGTGCTGATAGCGCAGAGCGGCCTGCGGCGTTGAGTGACCGAGACGGCCCATGAGCTCGGCCAGCGTCGCACCGGTCTGTGCCGCCAATGTCGCCCCGGTATGCCTCAGGTCGTGCCACCGAAGATCCGGCCGTCCGGCAGCCTTCCGGGCGGGGTAGAAGACCCTGTAGAGGGTGCTGGGCGCGATGTGCGAGACGCCATCGGTGGCGGGGAACAACAGTGCGTCCTTGCCTCGCATCGGCATCGCCGTGACGTGGGCTTTGAGCATTGGCATCAGGTGAGGTGGGATGGCGACGTCGCGAACACCGGCCTCGGACTTGGGGGAGCCAACCATCGTCTGGCCCTCGGCGCGGACGACGCCACGTCGGACGTGGATCACGCCGTTTGTGAGGTCAAGGTCTTTGCGGCGCAACTCGGTCGCTTCTCCGAAACGGAGAGCGCACCAGGCGCACAGCATGAGCAGCGGCCGGTACTTCACCGGGAGTGACGCCGTGATGACCTCGAGCTCGGACAGCGTCGCCGGCTGGATCTTGCGGGCGCGTCTCGTCGTGCCCGCGCCGCGGATGTGGCATGGGCTAGATGTGAGCTTCTCGTCGGTGACTGCGGTGGAGAATATGGTCCGCAGTAGCGAGTAGGCATGTGCTCGCAATGTCGGGTGATCTGGTTCGAGGTCTGCATACCAGTCGCGGACGACCTCGCTCGTCACTGCCTTCAGCGGCACGTCGCCGAACGTCGGCAGGATGTGGCGGTTCAGGATGGATCTGTAGTGCTCGCGGCTGCGCGGCTTGAGGTCGCGTCGCCGCAGCCATTTCTCGGCGTAGGTTCCGAAGGTCTCCGCCATAGGTGCATCTCGTGGCTTTACCGGGGGAGCCCACTCGCCTCGGCTGATCCTTCGGCGCTCGTCAGTGAGCCAGGCCTCGGCGTCCATCCTTGAGTCGAAGGTGTGTGGAGCGTTGTGGCGCTTGAGGTCCGGCCCCCGGTACTTGGCGCGGTAGCGGCCGGAGGGGAGCCGCTCGATCGCGCCGAACTGACGCTTCGGGGTGGACACAGATTCGCCTTTCGTGGACCAGACGTGGACCACCAGAGTACTTCTCTGGGGATTCGTGTCCACAATAGGAACGCGCCACTGTTTGTCATCGCCGCAGGTCAGACGCCATATTGTGAGGTCAGCGCCAGATTTCACGATTATGCTGGAATGAAATTCAAACCCAGTATCGCCCACCATCACAGAACGGCCCCTGACCTGCGGAGACGCGGTTCGGGGGCCGTTTTCGTGCGACCCGCGTGCGATGCAGGTGCGATCCGGTTCGTGGCCAACCACCGGTGAGCAGGTCGGCTTCCGCCAGACACCCTCTCCAGAGCGCCGTGCCCGTCGATGGGGGTCCCTCACCGATCCAGATCTTGTCGATCTGGGCGGCGTAGTCTGCAAGTGCCGGTTTGGGCGCCTCGTCGAGGCTCAGGACGGCGTCAGGTGTGAGCCTGACGGAGCGACGTCGGGTCAAACAGTCGGACCGGCGTCGTTTCCATGTGCGACCGGGGCGTTCGAGCACACCCACAGTGCCCACTCTGACCGCCTCTTCTCCGGAGAACTGGCGTAAAGTCAGTGATTGCCACATAGGTCATGAAGCGGCCGTACGGCTTCGATGACACCCGGAGGTGACCCGATGGGAGGACGCGGGGGCCTGTTCAGGATCGTGACCAGGCAGCAGGACGCCGACGCCCAGATGGCTGAGCGCGTCGCGCTCTTGCGCAACAAGGTGACCAACCTCGAGCTCGCGTTGGAGCACAGCCGGGACATTGGTGTTGCGATGGGCATCCTGATGGCTACCGAGAAGGTGACGCGGGACTGCGCTTTCGGAATGCTGTCGACGATCAGTCAGAACCAGAACCGCAAGCTCTACGTGGTTGCCCGTCAGGTGATCGAAACCGGGACGATGCCGGTAGCCGAGAAGCCGCCCGCCTGAGCTCGGCCACACGGGTGTTCCACGCAGAGCGGCGCAACGCCTCATCGTCAGGAGGCGTGATCCAGCCCATACTGAGGTGAGGCGGAGGAGTCATGAGCTGGCCAGCCTGACCAGTTCGGGATTCGCCGAAGAGGAGCCATGGCACGCGAGACCCGTCCGTTGCAGAGTGGCTCGCACGTCCCGGAGCAGGCTTCCGCACGTGACGGGGGAGGCGGCCGGAGCAGGATGCGCACCGGTCTGCAATCGGGGCTGCCGAATCGCCACGGACGTCCTTCTGAGCTGTCGGCCTGCTTATCTCGAGGCAGCCGCTCGGTTGCGCCAGAGGCCACATTCACCGTACGCGAGGCGTCGATCGTGACGGGCCACTCTGACCTCGGGAGGACGGCATGAGGGACAGGGCCTCCATCCTCAGCGAGCTGGCGAAGGCGGTGGCCGTCCAAGAGCGAGCGATGCCCCTTCCTGAACGTCTCTGCCATGCAGCCGTCTCCATCATGGGAGCCCGTGGCGCCTCGCTCACCATCGCCTACACGGCGCCTCATCGGGTCACGTTGTGCTCGACCGACGACGAGGCTGCCCGGCTCGAGGACCTGCAGGACGTGCTGGGTCAGGGGCCGGGACCGACGGCATATCGCACCGGGCTCCAGCTCAGGGCCGGCATCGGGGTGTGGGGAGAGCCCGTGGACGCCCGCTGGGTTCAGTTCGATGAGGCGGTCCGAGACGCGTTCGGCGCCGTGCGGATGACCGCGATCCCGGTTCACCCGGACGGCGAGATTCTCGGTGTGCTCACCTGCCACCAGCCTGCCGACTCCACCCCACGGCTCGAGCAGGACGCCGCCCAGTTCCTCGCCGACGCGATCGGGGTGAGCATTCTCAAGGATCCTGACGCGCTGGCCACGGACTTGAGCGGGCCCTGGGCCAGCCGTGCCCAGATCCATCAGGCAACAGGGATGGTCGTCTCGCAGCTGCGGCTCAGCCCGGACGAAGCGTTGGCCCTGCTCCGCGCACACGCCTTCGCCCACACCTGGCCTTTGGCGCGGGTCGCAGCTGCGGTCGTGACGAGGGAGCTCGACTTCGCCGCTTCCGACCGTGACACCGAGCCCAGCCGGCGCAGCCCCGAGCGATCTGGTAGCACCCCAAACCGCGACGGGACCGACCAGCCATGACACTCACCCCGATTCAAGCCCTTGCCCGGGCCACGTCGGCGCTCGTGTCCCGGCACGACGTCATGGACGTGATGGCTACCTTGTTGGGCGATGCCCAGCAGGCCATGGATGCTGCAGCGGCCGGGCTGCTCGTGACCACTCCCCTCGGGGGGTTGGACGTTCTTGCGGCCACCTCACACCACGCTTTGGACCTGGAGCTCTACGAGGCACAGGAACAGCACGGGCCCTGTGCCGACGCGGTGTCCGGCGGCGCGCCCGTGCTGCAGGATGGTGGCCCCGACCTGGCTCGACGCTGGCCTGACCTGGCGGCCAAGATGCACGCAGCCGGCTACCGAGCAGTTCAGGCCCACCCCATGCGCTGGCACGGTTAGGCTGTCGGGGCGATCAACATCTTCCACGCCAAGGCGCGGCTCACCGCGGACGACGTCACGCTGGCACAGGCGTTCGCCGACATCGCCACCCTCGTTCTGGTCACCCCCGACGACCTCGGGATTCCTGAGGTCAGCGATCGCACCGCGGCTGCCCTCGCCGGGCGAACCATCATCGAACAGGCCAAGGGAGTTCTCGCACACCAGAACACGATCACGGTCGAGGACGCCTACGCAACGCTGCGCGAGCGCGCTGTGAGGGAAGGAACCACCCTGACGGAGACAGCGAAGAACATCGTCCGAGACGCGCACCGGAAGTAGACGCTTCACCTGGCTCCGTCCTCGAGCCCTCCTCCTGGCCTGCCTGGCCGTTGGTCGATCTCGTCAACGGTGCCGCATCTCAGGCAACGAACCTCGACGGCCCGGCCCAGAACACCCGGCCGGTCCCAGCGGTGCCCGAGAAGGAGGCAGAGGATCGTGTGAGCCACCCGTCGAGTATGCGCGCGGGATGTGCCCCGCCGCGACCGGCGGGCGCGGGCCAGACTAAGGCTCTCCTGTCGGCGGATCGTCCGACGTCTGGACCGGGATGGCCCGCCGGCGCAGCTCCTCCACGAGTTCCTCCTCACGCCGAATGAGGTCGGCAAGAGCCGCTGGCTGCGGGCCCGCCACGGTGATTCCCGTTCGCGAGTGCATCGTGACATGGCGCAGGGCGTCTTCCACCTGCGCCAGCTCGGAGATGAGATCCCGGGTCGACCTGGCCATGTCCACCCGGTACCCGAGTGGCAACGGGTGAAACGGAAAGAGACGCTGGCTCGTCGAGGCCTCGTGGGACGAGGCGATGGAGCTCGTCGTGCGCCGGATGCGCGAGCTGCTCGACGAGCAGGGTCCCAGCGCCGTGGGGTTCTACACCACCGGGCAGCTCTCCTTGGAGGAGTACTACACGTTGGCGATCGTCGCGCACGGCGGCATCCGGACCAACCACGTCGACGGCAACACGCGCCTGTGCACCGCGACGGCGGCCGAGGCCCTCAAGGAGTCGTTCGGGTGTGACGGCCAGCCCGGCTCCTACACCGACGTGGACCATGCGGACGTCAACGCTCTCTTCGGCCACAACGTCGCGGAGACCCAGACGGTGCTGTGGATGCGGATGCTCGATCGCCTTGCCGGGGATGACCCTCCGGCCGTGCTGTGCGTCGACCCCCGGCAAACGCCGGTCGCCAGGGCTGCCACCGTCCATCTTGCGCCGCGACCCGGGACGAACGTCGCCCTGATGAACGGGATCCTCCACGAGGTCGTCGCCTCGGGGCACGTGGACGAGGACTGGGTGCAGGCGCACACGGTCGGCTACGAGGACCTCGAGAAGCTCGTCGCGCGATACTCGCCGGAGGTCGTCAGCGCCATCTGCGACGTGCCGGCGGACGACATCCGGGCTGCGGCACGCCTCGTGGGCGAGGCCGAGGCGTTGGTCTCAACGGTGTTGCAGGGCTTCTACCAGTCGCACCAGGCGACCGCCGCCGCCGTGCAGGTCAACAACCTGCACCTCCTGCGGGGCATGATCGGTCGGCCCGGGTGCGGCATCCTGCAGATGAACGGGCAGCCGACGGCCCAGAACACCCGCGAGTGCGGGGCCGACGGCGACATGGCGGGCTTCCGGAACTGGAACAACCCGTCGCACGTGGCTGAGCTCGCCCGGCACTGGAACGTCGAGCCGAAGCAGATCCCGCATGCCACGCCGCCGACGCATGCCATGCAGATGATGCGCTACGTCGAGGACGGCTCGATCCGCCTCCTCTGGGTGTCCGGGACCAACCCCGCGGTATCGATGCCTGAGCTCGCTCGGATGCGCTCGATCCTGGCGCAGGACCGCCTCTTCCTCGTGGTCCAGGACATCTTCCCCACGGAGACGACGCAGCTGGCCGATGTCGTGCTGCCCGCCGCGGCGTGGGGGGAGAAGACCGGGACCTTCACGAACGCCGATCGCACCGTCCACCTCTCGGAGAAGGCCGTCGACCCACCGGGCGAGGCCCGTCCCGACCTCGAGATCTTCGTCGACTTCGCTCGGCGGATGCGATTGCAGGACAAGGACGGTGAGCCCCTCGTCAAGTGGTCGTCGCCCGAGGAGGCATTCGATGCCTGGAGGGAGTGCAGTCGCGGACGCCTGTGCGACTACAGCGCGCTCAGCTACGAGAAGCTGCGCGGTGACAGTGGGATCCAGTGGCCGTGCACTGACGAGAGCCCGGAGGGCACTGAGCGGCTGTATGCCGGTGGCGTCTTTTGCGCGTCGCCTGACGACTGCGAGTCCTACGGTCGCGACCTCGAGACGGGCGCTCCGCTCGAGGAGCAGGAGTACCGCGCCCTCAACCCCGAGGGACGTGCCGTCATCAAGGCCGCCGACTACCGCCCGGCCCACGAGCTGCCGGACGTAGACCACCCGCTCCAGCTCATCACCGGCCGCACCGTCTACCACTTCCACACCCGCACCCGGACCGCCCGCGCCCCGGAGCTGCAGTCGGCCGCTCCCGAGGTCTGGGTCGAGGTGTCGGCCCACGACGCCTCGACGTACGGCCTCGACGAGGGAGACCTCGCGGAGGTGCGGACCCCCCGGGGGGAGGTGCAGGCGCGCGTGCGGGTCAGCGGCATACGACCGGGGGTCGTCTTCCTGCCCTTCCACTACGGCTATTGGGACACCCCGGAGGGCTGGCGGCCGGGCGACCACGGGCGAGCGGCCAACGAGCTCACCCTCACCGACTGGGACCCCGCCTCCAAGCAACCGATCTTCAAGACAGCGGCGTGTGCGGTCCGCAAGGTCGCTGCGGCAGAGGGCATTCCGTCGCCGGCGCCGACGACCGCGGCATCCGGACCGGTCTCCGAGAGTGCCATCCCGACCGGCCGAGGAGGGATCCGATGAAGATCGGGGTGGTTCTGAGAGACCTGCACCACGACGAGGTCGAGCTCGCCCGGGCCCTGCTGCGGATGGCCGACAAGCATCGGGCCGACCATGAGTTCTTCCACCTCGGGCACGACCTGGCGGCCTGGTCCATGAGGCATGTGCGCGAGATCGCTGCCATGGCAGTGCGGTTCGGTGAGCAGCTCGACCCGGAGCCGGCAGACTCCGCCCCGGTCGTCGATAGTGCTCGGCGATGGCTCTCCGAGCGCGGGGGACGCTCTGCCGAGGTCGAGCTCGTCATGGTGCGCGACCTGCGCGAGCTCTATCTGCGAGCCTCGTCGGTGCTGACGGACTGGGAGATGATCGGGCAGGCGGCGCAGGCCATCGTCGACGATGAGCTCCTCGAGCTCGCACAGCGGTGTCAGGCGGAGACGAAAAGACAGGCCACGTGGGCGAACTCGAAGATCAAGGAGTCCTCGACCCAGGCGCTGGTCGTATGAGCTACGTCGCACCGGCCCTTTCCACGAACCCGAGACTCGCGTCGTCGTGCGACCGATCGGCAACCCTCTGCCGTGGCCATGCTCATGCCGACTGCGGCGGCGACGAGCAAAGCCGCCGGCTTGGCCGCGTAAAGACGTCTTGTTGTGTTTGCCGGGCGGGTGGGCGGGTAGGAGGGGTGCGCAGTACCAACTCGAACGAGAGGAGACACCATGACGACCCACCACTGGGACGCCTGGAACTATCGGGAGAGCACGGGGATCTCAACTCGTCAGGAGGACCTGACGGGCTTCAAGGTGCACGCGGTTGACGGTGACATCGGCAAGATCGATGCCGCCACCCGCGACGTTGGTGCCGGCTACATCGTGGTCGACACCGGGCCTTGGATCTTCGGCCGCAAGGTGATGCTGCCGGCCGGGACGGTGGAGCAGGTCGACTGGGACGCCAACAGCGTCTACGTCGACCGGACCAAGGACCAGATCAAGGCCTCGCCGGAGCTCGGCGAGGACCAGCTGTCCGATCCTGGGTACCGCGACCGCGTGGGGACCTACTACGGGGGAACCTACGACGGGCGCGACCAGCTCTGACCCTCGGTTCGTCTGAAGGAGGTATGCCGTCGGGTGCCGCACCCGGCGGCATACCCCTGCTCATGCGTGGGCAACCAAGCCCACGTGAGGGCCCAGAGGCCGACGAGCGCGGCTGACGGTGCCGGCGCCCCGGATGTGGCCCGAAGCCGGGCCAGCCCATCAACGCCCCTCCACGACGTCCACCGGCACCCGTTGGTGCGGCGGGAGGGGCCGGTTGGTCGCGGACCGCAGGATGCGTGCCTCGGCGGCCAGGTCGGCGGCTTCACCCAGCTCGCCGGCCAGCCGCGACACGCGGGCGAGCCCCTCCAGGCCCCCGGCGGTGAGGCCCGGCTCACCTCCCCAGCGCCCCAGCGCCACCGCCTCCACGTAGGCGTCGTGAGCGAGGGCCACCGCACCGCCGTTCTCGTCGCAGCGGGCCACGCCCAGCAGGGCGAGACCCCGCATGACGGGCGTGCGAAGCCGCTCGAACCCGGCGACAGCCGCGTCGAAGCGGGCGCGCGCCGCGGCCCAGTCGCTGCGGAGCAGGGACACCAACCCCTGGCCGTAGTCGCACAGCACGACGCCGGCTCCGTCACCGACCTTCCGTGAGGCGCCCGCCGCGCGCTGGAAGAGGTCCTGCGCCATCTCGGGTCGTCCGAGGTCGAGCTGGGCGACCCCGAGGTCGGCGAGCGCCCACTGCACGGTGTTCCACAGGGCCGCCGAAGAAGCGACGTCGACAGCCTCCTCGAGCACGCGGGCGGCGTCCTCGAAGCGTCCGAACTGCCGCAGTCCCCATCCGAGGTGGTAGAGCGTGGCGGACAGCCCCCACGGGTCATCGAGCCGACGGAAGGCGGCAGCGGTGGAACGCCCGAGGCGCACGGCGGCCTCGTCACCGCGCTTGAGAGCGGTCTCCATTCGTACGAAGCCGATGACCGCCGCGCCCCAGGCGTCGCCGTCGGCGGCGAACTGGGCGGCGGCCTCCTCGAGCAGGGACTCGTACCGTGCGTCCTCCATGCCGCCGGCGCTGCCCGGCACGCCTTCGACGGCGAGCAGCACCTTCGACAGGGCCGCCCGTGACACGTCGCTCACCTCCTCGAACGCCGCCAGGCTCTCGGCGGCAGCCGCCGCGCACTCGGGGCTCGGGTGGACCAGGCAGGCCCGCGGTCGTTCCACGAGGGAGAACGCCTGCAAGGCACGGGCGCGCGCCGCGGGGGAGCCGGTGGGCGAGTCCAGCAGTCCCCGGAGCACCTCGCGGCCCTCGAGGTGGCGCCCTAGGTGCCAGAACAGGCCGAGCGAGCCCGCCATCTCCAGTG
This sequence comes from Humibacillus xanthopallidus, assembly GCF_006716675.1. Lineage (GTDB taxonomy): Bacteria > Actinomycetota > Actinomycetes > Actinomycetales > Dermatophilaceae > Humibacillus > Humibacillus xanthopallidus_B. Next base: position 254,250 of record NZ_VFPM01000003.1, read on the forward strand.
CGGCGTCGCGGTCGCCGCCGGCCCCGGCCCACCACGAGAGGGCGGCGTGGATGTTCGGCTGCTCGTCGCGGAGCACCGCCAACGCCTCGCGCTGCGCGCCGGAGCGCAGCAGGCGCTCACACTCTTCGGCCACCTGCTTGTAGTGCCCCGCGTGGTGACGTCGGAGCGCATTCATGTCCCCGCCCGCCTCGAGGCGCTCGGACGCGTACTCGCGGAGGGTCTCCAGCATGCGGTAACGGGTCGTGGCCCCTCGTTCGACCACGACCATGGACCGCTGGACCAGACGTCCGACGATGTCGAGCACCTCACCCGCCGGAAGGTCGCTCTCGGCCAGCACCGCCTCTGCGGCCTCGAGCGTCCACCCTCCTTGGAAGACCGAGAGGCGGTCGAATACCCGGCGCTCGTCGACGTCCAGCAGGTCGTAGCTCCAGCTCACTGCGGCCCGCAGGGTGCGCTGGCGCTCATCGGCGGTTCGGTTGCCCGAGGTGAGCAGGCTGAAGCGGTGACCCAGCCGTGCGGCGATGTCCACGGGGGACAGGGAGGTGACCCGAGCGGCGGCGAGCTCGATGGCGAGCGGCAGGCCGTCCAGGGCTCGGGTGATCGCGCCGACGGCGGCCAGGTCCTGCTCGGATGACACCGCGTCGGCAACCAGGGCGCGAGCCCGCTGGGCGAACAGCTGCGCGGCCGCGTGGTCCAGGATCTGGTGCGGCGGGGCGTCCGCCGGTGGGGTCTCGAGGGGACCGACGGTGACCTGGACCTCATCGCGCACCGCGAGGGCCTCGCGGCTCGTCGCCAGCACCGTCACCTGGGGGCAGCGGGCCAGGATGTCGTCGGCCAGTGAGGCCGCGGCATCGACGACGTGCTCGCAGTTGTCGATCAGCAGCAGGGCGCGCCGGTTGCCGAGGAAGGCGAAGAGGCGGTTGCGGACGTCCCGGTCGGCAGCGGCTCCATCGAGGGGCACCCCCACGGCCTCGGCGACGGCCCAGGGGACCTGGTCGGCGGACCGGACGGACGCGAGGCGCACTCCGTGCACGCCGTCGGGGAAGCGGTCGGCCGCTCCGGCCGCCACGGCCAGAGCGAGGGACGTCTTGCCTGCGCCGCCCGGGCCGACCAGCGTGACGAGGCGCGCGTCGCGCAGCAGCTCGCGGAGCGTGCCGAGCTCCTCCCCCCTGCCGACGAGCGGGCGGGCGACGGTGGGAAGGCTGGTGGCCGCGAGTCGCGGCGCCTCCGCCACCCGCTGCCGCGGCGCAGCCACGGCGGGCGGGACCAGGTCGGCCTGCCTCCCGAGCGACGGGTCCTGCCGCAGGACGCGTTCGTGGAGGGACCGCAGCGACACCGACGCCTCCAGCCCGAGCGACTCGTCCAGAACCTTCCGGGTGCGCTGGTAGACCTCCAGCGCCTCGGTCTGGCGTCCGGCCCGATACAGCGCCACCATCAGCAGCCCGGCGAGCGACTCGAGCGTGGGGTCGGCGGCCACCAGGGGCTCGAGATCGGCGACGACCTCGAGGGCGCGTCCGAGGCCGAGGGCGATCTGCGCGCGCTCGGTGACGCATGCCAGGTGCAGCTCGGCGAGTCGGCCCGCCTCCACGGTTGCCCAGGGTTCATGAATGAAGTCGCTCAGCGGTTCACCGCGCCACAGGGCGAGTGCCTCGTCGTAGCCGGCGAGGTGCTGCTCGTCGGGGTGGAGCGAGGCAGCCCCGGCCGTGCGGGCTCGGCCGATCGCGGAGGTGAATGCCACAGCGTCCACGCTCTCGGGCTCCACATCGGCCCGGTAGCCGGTGCCCTGGCGGACGACCACGTCGGGCAACCCCACGGACGTGAGGGCACGCCGCAGCTTCGAGACGCGAACCTGCAACGCGTTGAGCGGGTCGACCGGCAGCGACGAGCCCGACCAGAGACGGTCGACCAGCGTCGTCGCGGGGACGGTGCGTCGAGGAGTCAGCAGCAGCTGCGCCAGCAGTGCCCGTTCGGCGGGACCCGGCAGCCGGACGGGATGACCGCCGACGTGCACCTCCATCGGTCCCAGCAGCAGGTAGCGCACCTCGTCCACCGCCACACCACCCTTCGACACGGCCATCGTGCCGGAGCCCGCTCGGACCGGCAACGGTCGACGGAGCGTCCCGGCTGTCACCTGGGGCGTCCGCCGATCGAGGGCGGCGGTCACCGGTTGCGGGCGGGGCCCGACGCGGCACCGGGGTGGGGGGCGTATGCCGTGCCGTCGAAGACGGCGATCACGTCGCCCAACGCCATGGTCCCCGTGACCCGGACCCGGGTGCTGGCGGCATCGGCCTCCACGGTCGCCACGCCCGGCACGTCCCGCAGCCAGCGCGACACCTCGCGGACGCACCGGCGACACCCCATCCCGTCGACCAGCAGGGTGATCTCGCGCCACCTCACTGCGGCTCCTTCCACGTCGGTCGTACGTCGATCGTCCTCACCGCGCGCTCGCGGCGGAACGGAAGCCACGCAGCCGCAGGCTGTTGGAGACCACGAAGACGGACGAGAACGCCATGGCGCCACCGGCGATCATGGGGTTGAGCAGCCCGGCCGCCGCCAGCGGCAGCGCGGCGACGTTGTACGCGAACGCCCAGAACAGGTTGCCGCGGATGGTCCCCAGCGTGCGCCTGGCGAGCCGGATGGCGTCTCCAGCAGCCCGGAGGTCGCCGGAGACGAGAGTGAGGTCACTGGCCTCGATGGCGGCGTCGGTCCCGGTGCCCATGGACAGCCCGAGGTCCGCCTGGGCCAGGGCGGCGGCGTCGTTGACTCCGTCGCCGACCATGGCCACGACCTTCCCGTGCTCCTGCAGCCGCTTGACGACGGCCACCTTGTCAGCGGGCAGCACCTCGGCGATGACCTCGTCGATCCCGACGGCCGCCGCGACCGCCCGCGCCACCGTCTGGTTGTCCCCGGTCAGCAGCACGGGCGTGAGGCCGAGCGCCTTGAGCTGCCTGATCGCCTGCTCGGACGTCGGCTTGACGGCATCGGCCACGGCGATCACTCCACGCGCTCTCCCGTCCCAGGCGACGGCCACCGCCGTCTGCCCGCTCTTCTCCGCCGACGCCATGGCAGCCTCGAGCTCGGGAGGCAGCTCCTGCGCCCACTGCTTCAGCAGGCGCGGACGGCCAACGAGGACCGCGTGCCCGTCGACGATGCCCTGGACCCCGAGACCCTCGATGTTGACGAAGTCCTCTGTCGACGGCAGCGCACCGAGGGCCGCAGTGGCGCCCTTCGCGATCGCCTGGGCGACCGGGTGCTCGGAGTGGTCCTCCAGCGCCCCGGCGAGCCGCAGCACCTCGTCGATGTCCTCGCCGTCGGCGGCGCGCACCCCGACGAGCGTCATCCGCCCTGTGGTGACGGTGCCGGTCTTGTCGAGGACGACCGTGTCGACCCGGCGGGTGGACTCCAGCACCTCCGGACCCTTGATGAGGATGCCGAGCTGGGCGCCGCGACCGGTCCCGACCATGAGCGCGGTCGGGGTGGCGAGGCCGAGGGCGCACGGGCAGGCGATGATGAGGACAGCCACGGCGGCCGTGAAAGCCGCCGAGGCGCCGCTGCCTGTGCCGATCCAGAAACCGAGCGTCGCGACCGACAGGGCGATGACGATCGGCACGAAAACCCTGGAGATCCTGTCGGCCAGCCGCTGGGCAGCGGCTTTGCCGTTCTGGGCGTCCTCGACCAGGCGCGCCATCTGCGACAGCTGGGTGTCGGTGCCGACCCGGGTGGCGGTGACCAGCAGGCGCCCGCCGGCATTGACCGTCGCCCCGACCACGGCATCGCCCGGACCGACCTCGACGGGCGCCGACTCACCTGTCAGCATGGACGCGTCCACCGCCGAGGAGCCCTCTACCACGGTGCCGTCGGTGGCGATCTTCTCGCCCGGGCGAACGACGAAGGTATCGCCCACCTGCAGCTGGTCGACGGGGATGCGTGTCTCTGCACCGCCACGGACCACGGCGACGTCCTTGGCGCCGAGCTCGAGCAGAGTGCGCAGTGCGGCCCCCGCACGCCGCTTGGAGCGGGCCTCGAAGTAGCGGCCGGCGAGGATGAAGGTCGTGACGCCTGCGGCCGCCTCGAGGTAGATGTTCCCGGAGCCGTCGGTGCGACGGATGGCGAGCTCGAAGGGGTGCGTCATGCCGGGGAGCCCCGCGTCTCCGAGGAACAGGGCGTAGAGCGACCACCCCAGCGCGGCGAGGGTGCCGACGGACACGAGGGTGTCCATGGTCGCGGCGCCGTGGCGCAGGTTGGCCCAGGCGGCCCGGTGGAACGGCCAGGCTCCCCAGACCACGACGGGGCCGGCGAGGGTCAGGGAGAGCCACTGCCAGTAGGTGAACTGCCAGGCGGGCACCATGGCGAGCGCAACGACGGGCAGCGAGAGTGCCGCCGACACCACGAGCCGTCGACGCAGCTGCCGCACCGGCTCGTCCTCGTCGCGGGAGGTGCCGCTGTCGCGGACGTGGTCGTCGCGGGGTGGCCCGGGCAGGCGAGCGGTGTAGCCCGCCTGCTCGACGGCGCCCAGCAGGTCCGCGGTGCTGACGCCGGGGCCGACGACGACGCGGGCCTTCTCCGTCGCGTAGTTGACCGTGGCCGTGACGCCCTCGAGCTTGTTGAGCCGTCGCTCGACCCTGGATGCGCATGAGGCGCAGGTCATGCCGCCGATCAACAGCTCGACCGGTTGGCCGACGTCGACGACGTGGGCGGTGTCCTGCGTGGTGCTCATGGTGTCTTCCTTTCTCGAGGACACGGTTCAGTGGGCGTGTGATGCGGCCGTGTGGCCTGTTGTGCCGGGTGTGGGTGTCGCGGCGGGCGTCGGCGACGCGCCACGCGTGCTCGTTGCGCCGGCGGGCACCGTGAACTCCGCCGTGCGCACCACTCCGCGGTGCTTGAAGTCGAAGTAGAGGCGGTACGTGCCGGTGCTCGGGACGGTGGCGGCGAAGTCCACGCGCGGGCCGGGCAGGGTGTTCCCGTCGCCCGGGTGGCCTGCCGGGTGCACGTGGAGATAGGCGAGGTCGCCGGCTCGGAGGGCCACCATGTGCCCGTAGGCGCCGAGGTAGGGCTCGAGGTCGCTCACCGGCGTGCCGTTGCGAAGCACCGAGAGCGTGACCGGTGAGTCCTGGCCGGGTGCCAGCCGGCCGGTCAGGCGGACGGTGTAGTCGCCGACGGTCGCCGTGGCGGTCGCGGGTGCCAGCGGGATGGGCCGGTAGTCGCCGGGTACCGCGAGGTCGGCGCCGAGGGTGACGGGGTCGCCCGCTGCCGGTACGAAGTCGGCGAAGACCCGGTAGGCGCCAGGCACCGACAGGTTCACCGGGCTCGACCACGTCCCGGCGCTGTCTCGGACCGGGTGAAGGTGCTGGTACCCGCCGAGGTCGCGACGCACCACGATCAGGTGGAGCTCCTTGCCGTGCGCCGGGGTGAAGTCCTGCAACGCCGAGCCGTCCTGGCGCAGGATCGTGAAGGACATGGTGGCTGCCGGGGATGCCGGCACGGTCTCGGCGGCCAGCTGCAGGCGGTAGCCGGCGGCGGAGACCATCACGCCGCCGGGCACGTCCCGTGGTGCGCCAACCCCGCTCGAGCCCTGTGGGTCGGTGGTCGCATCGTCGCCGGCGCCAAGGCTGGCTCCATGGTCGTCGCCGGAGCCGCTCCGGTGGTCGGTGACGGGCTCGCCGAGCGGCTCGATCCGGGGTTCCAGAGCCCTGCCGGCGACCGCTCCGCCGGTGAAGACCGCGGCCAGGGCGAACGCGAAGACGCCGATGGTGGTGACTGGCTTCATGACTTCCTCCTCGTGCAGGTCAGGCAGCGAGCGAGTGCTCTTGGGGGTGACGCGCCGTTGCCCGTGGTCTGTAGATACCCCCGTACGGTATGTGTCACATGACGCCGGAACAAGCCACCCGGATGCGCGGACAGCCCAAATCAACCTGACCGCAACGGAACAGACAGCACTTGGACAGCGATCGACAAACGGCGTCCGGCAGCCTTCTTCTTGTTACCCCCATGGGGTATACAACCAGACACTGCCCCGGCAGTCATGTCAACGACTAGGAGAAAGAGATGAGCACCACCACCGCGTCGCGGCGCTGGAAGGGCCTCGCCCTCATCGCCGCGGCCCAGTTCATGGTCATCATGGACACCTCGATCATCGGGGTCGCCCTGCCTGAGATGCAGGTGGACCTCGGCTTCACCCAGGAGGACCTGTCCTGGGTCTTCAACGCGTACGTCGTGGCCTTCGGGGGCCTGCTCCTCCTCGGCGGCCGCCTGTCCGACCTGTTCGGAGCGCGGAAGGTCTTCACCACCGGTTGGGCCGTCCTGCTCGCCGGGTCCGTCCTCGCCGGCGCGGCGGGGAGCCCGGCGGCGGAGCTCGCGGGTCGTGCGGTCCAGGGCGCGGGTGCGGCACTGGTCGCACCGTCGGCGCTGACGCTGCTCATGATGACGTTCGGCGCCAACCCCAAGGAGCTGACGAAGGCCCTGGCGCTCTACGGCGCTGCCGCGCCGGCGGGGGGCACGGTCGGCGTGTTCCTGGGTGGCATCATCACCGAGTACCTGTCGTGGCCATGGGTGTTCTACGTGAACGTGCCGATCGCCGTGCTGGTCCTGCTGGCGACGCCGGCGCTCCTGCCGGCCGGTGGCGCACGCCGTGGCTCGGTCGACGTCGTCGGCGCCCTCATGGTGACGCTGGGCCTGGGCGCCGCGGTGTATGCCGTCGTGCGCGCTCCCGAGGTCGGCTGGGGATCGGCGTCCACCTGGGTGGCGCTGGCCGTGGCAGCCGCCCTCCTGGTCGGTTTCGTCGCGGTCCAGGCCTCGCGTCGTGAGCCGCTGGTGCGGCTTGGCATCTTCCGCACGCCGAACCTCGGCGCGGCGAACCTCGCGCAGCTGCTCCTCGGTGGCGCCTGGATCCCGATGTGGTTCTTCCTGAACCTCTACCTCCAGCAGGTGCTCGGCTACAGCGCGTTCCCGTCGGGGGCGGCCCTGCTGCCGATGACCGCGCTCATCATGGTCGGGATGATCGCGCTGGCACCCAAGGCCATGTCCGCGTACGGCCCCAGGGCCATGATCGTTTCCGGCATGCTCCTGCTGGCCGCGGGCCTGGGCTGGCTCTCCCTCGTCAGGCCCGACGGCTCCTTCTGGGTAGACGTGCTGCCCGCGTCGCTGGTGGCCGCACTAGGAATGAGCTTGGCCTTCATCCCCTCCCTCGGCACAGCCATCAGCTCCGCCCGTCCCGAGGAGGGTGGTCTCGCCTCCGGCATCGTCAACGTCAGCTACCAGGTCGGCTCGGCTCTCGGACTGGCCGCCATGACGGCAATCGCTGCCGCGGCCGGGGCGGGCGAGACCGGTGACCGGTCGGCGCTCACCGACGGCTTCTCGGCGGCCTTCGTCGGCGCAGCCATCATCGCGCTGGTCGGGGCGCTGGCCGCCGCAGCCTTCCTGCGCACCGGTGCGCCGCAGCAGGTTTCCGAGACGGTCTCCGAGCCCGTCTCTGAGCCCGTCCAGGGCTGAGAAGCCAACGCCTCGGCGAGCCCGGGCTTTCAGACCCACGCCGCAACCGTGGCGTGCGGCGGTCCGCGAGGACCGTCACCATCCACCACTCCCACAGGAGGACAAACCGATGAGTCAGAACACCTACACCGTCACCGGCATGACCTGCGGCCACTGTGTCTCCTCGGTCACCGAGGAGATCGAGCAGATCCCGGGCGTGAGCGACGTGGCCGTGGACCTCGCCACCGGCGCGGTCACCGTCACCAGCGCCGGCCCGGTCGACGAGTCCGCCGTGCGGGCCGCCGTGACCGAGGCCGGCTACTCCCTCGCCGACCACTGACCAGCCGGGTCCGGCGGCGGCCAGCCGCCGGACCCGGTGCCTCCCCGAACCGCTGAAAGGAAAGCCATGACCGAGCTCCAGCACGTCACAGACGCCGACTTCGCGAAGGAGGTGCTGCAGTCCGACACCCCCGTGCTCGTCGACTTCTGGGCACCGTGGTGCGGCCCCTGCCTGCAGGTCGCCCCCGTGCTCGCCGCGATCGCCGCCGACAACCCCGACACGCTCCGGGTCGTCAAGCTCGACGTCGACGACAACCCCGTGACCGCAGCGCGCTACGGCATCACCGGGATGCCCACGATGAACCTCTACCGCGGGGGCGAGGTCATCGGAACGATCCACGGGGCCAAGCCCCGCTACGCCCTCGAGGCCGACCTGGGCAAGCTCCTGGGCGGCACCCTCACGAAGGGAGGGACGCGATGAGCCTCGGCGCAGGAGCCCACCCACACGTGCTCGTCATCGGAGCAAGCGGCTACCTGGGCCGAGCAGTCACCGAACGCCTCGTCGAAACCGGCCACGATGTCGTCGCCCTCACCCGCGAGCGGGCAGAGACGACTCCGGTGCACCATGGCGACACGGTGCGCGGCGACCTGCGCGAGCCCGACTCGCTCCGCGCGGCGGTGACACCTGACGTCGACGCGGTGATCCACCTGGCCACGCCGTTGGGCAACGAGGCCGCCGACCTCGCCGCGCTCGAAGCGATCATCACGCAGCTCAGCGGCTCTGGGCGACCCTTCCTCTACACCAGCGGGGTCTGGGTGCTGGGGCCCTCCCCAGCGGGTGCGGAACCCTTCGACGAGGACGCGCCCCCGAGACCCCTCGCACTCGTGGGCTACCGCCACAGGCTGGAGGAACGCGTGCTGGCCGCGGCGGATGAGGGCGTGCGCGGCATGGTGATCCGCCCCGGCGTGGCGCATGGGCGTGCTGGCGGGATCCCGGCGCTGCTCCTTGACCTTGCCCAGCAGCACCGCGAGGCGCTCCACGTCGGGGAGGAGCGGGTGCGCTGGCCGATGGTGCACGTCGACGACCTGGCCGAGCTCTTCGTCCTGGCCCTGCGCGACGGAGCCGCCCGCAGCATCTTCCACGGCGTGTCCGAGGGTGTGGACACGCGCGACCTCGCGGCTTCAGTGGCTGTCGCCGCAGGTGTCAGCGGCACCCGGCCGTGGTCGCTCACGGAGGCGGCCGCGGCCCTCGGCCAGTCGTTCGCGGAGGCGCTCGCCACCGACCAGGTGGTCTCCGCCGTACGCACCCGACACGCTCTGGGCTGGCAGCCTCGGCACCCGAACGCGCTCGAGGACCTCGCCCACGGGTCCTACCGCCGACTGCAGGTGGGCTGAGCCGCCGGCACCAGCGGTGTGGCGCGGCCGACGGGACCGCGCCACACCGCATACGGCTGGAAAGGTGTGCTCGCCCGACTGCTTCGACTGCTCCAAGGACCAGTGTGGCGACAGCATCGGGCCGCGAGTCCCGGTCTCGGTCCTGGAAGCCCGGCCTTCCGCGCTCACGCACCGTCCCCAACTCGGTGTGGTGACGGTAGTCGAGGCAGGCGGGCTGGCTCCCTCCCTTCGTTCCTAGACTCAGGTCATGGGAGACACCTGCGTCTCGCGTGTGCCGGTCTTCGCCGGGCTGTCGGCGGAAGACCAACGACGCGTGGCGGGGCTGGCGCATCCGATCCGCCTGGCGGCCGGCGAGCTCGCGTACTCGGCCGGTGGTGGCCCGTCGCGTCTCATCGTGCTGCACACGGGGCACCTCAAGATCTATCGCGTCTCCTCAGACGGGTCTGAACAACTCCTCCGCGTGCTGGGGCCCGGCGAGTTCGTCGGCGAGGCGTCGGTGTTCACGGACCGGGCACCTGAGGACCACGCCATGGCACTGGACGATTGCCAGCTCTGCGTGTTCCGCCACGACGACCTGAGGACCCTGATCAACCGGCACCCGCAGATTGCCCTGCGGATGCTGGCCACGGTCAGCGCCCGACTCTCCGACGCCGAACAGCGGCTCAGCTCCTTGACCTCGCACGACGTCGAGAGCCGCGTAGCCGACTACCTGCTCGGCCTGCCGGGCTCATGGCGGGGCGGCATTGCCACCGTTACCCTGCCCTTGGCCAAGAAGGACGTCGCCGCCCTGCTCGACACGACCCCGGAGAGCCTCAGCCGGTCCCTGAGGAGCCTTTCCGACAAAGGGCTGATCTCGATCGGCCCGGGCCGCTCGGTCGCGATCACCCAACCAGATCGGCTGCGGCGGGCAGCCCACCTGGTCTGAGGCCCGCGTGGCGGCGTGCACCGGTCAGTCGTCGGATGACCACCGCGTCGACGTCGGCCACCGGGACGAACGGCTCGTCCCAGACCCTGGAGTCGTCCGAGACATGGGGATTGTCACCAGACATGAAGTAGCTGCCCATCGGCACCCGCCATGCCGCGGTGTAGGCGCCCGGGATCCGGGGCCGCCCATCGACGGACTCGCTGTTGACGAACAGGCGGCCGCCCTCGAGTTCCACACGGTCATCCGGGACCCCTGCAACACGCTTGAGCATCCGGGCCCCACCGTGCCGGAAGACCACGACCTCGCCCCTCCGCGGCAGCCGGGACCACCCAACGCCTCGAGTGAGCAGCAGGTCGCCCGAACGGTAGGTGGGGGCCATGGACTCACCGGCCACCCTGACCACGCGCATCACACCAGCGTCCTAGTGCGCGTGGCTGTGGTGCTCGGTCGAACCGGGGCTCACCTGCGCGTGCTGGTCGTGCTCCTCACCCTCGGTGTACGTGAAGAAGCTGACGTACGCGGCGATGTAGCGCCGAGCAGCCTCGAGGTCGTCCACGTCGAAGTCCCTGAGGCCCAGCGCAGCCTGGAACCTCCGATGGAGCTCGATGCGGCGCTCCGGTGCCACCATGAGCAGCAGGTCCGCGTCCGACCCCGACGCGATCGCCTCGTCCGCGGCCTCGACCACCGGGTCGATCCGGGTGCCGGCGGGCTGGATGCCGGTGAAGCCGGCACCCTCGGCCATCCGGTGGACGCGGACCAACGTCTCGAGGAAGAGCCGATCCGCCACGTCGGCGGCGACCGGACCGAGGCCGCGAACCTTCAGCACCTTGTCGAAGACGTCGCGCACCTCGGCCTCACCGTCGGCAGGGACCCACTTCAGGGCGTAGTTGATGTTGCCCGTCTCCAACGCCTTGCGTCCGTCGGTGACCGCCGGACCTTCGGCGGTGTCGCAGTGGGCCTGCACGGTGACCGGCCACATAGCGGAGAGCCTGGTGATGATGCGGTTGATGAACATCTGGGGTTCCTCCGTTCGCTGAGTGGTTCCAAACTAGGCCGGAGGCGGCTGCCCGTCCTTGACGGGGATCAACTCTGCGGGCTTCGACTGCTAGCCCTCCACACCCGTCGAGGTATGCGGCTGCCCGACGGGTTTCGACTCGGGTGAGCCGCGCTCCCGCAGGTAGATGCTCAGCACCACCATGCTTCCCACGGCGAGGAACTCGGACTGCCAGTTCTGGAAGGTTCGGTTCCAGAAGTCGGGGGAGGCCAGGTACTCCCCCCAGCCGACCGGCGCCTCGAGCCCTTGGATCTGGTCTGCGTTGAACGCGCTGCGGCCCGCAATGAACTGGGCGAGCCACGAGAGCAGGAAGATCAGGCCCATCGTCAGGCCGAGCGACCGGGACAGGAGCGATCGCCTCCAGCCCGAGGCCTTGGCCCATGCCGGCGAGTCGTCCATCGCGTAGGCGCCGACCTTCTGCTCCTCGTCCGTCTCGCGCCCGACCTTGTCGAGTGGCTTGGACTCCGGCGAGCCCTTCTGCACGAGCCAGACCGTCAGGAGGATGTAGAGGAGGAACTGGAGGTACTCGGACTGCCAGTTCTCGGCGACGTCGACGGTGAACTGTGAGGACGTCACGTACTGGCCGAGATCCATCTGCGGCAGTCCCGCCCCGAGAGCCTGCTCGTTGTAGTCGGCCCGACCTGTCAGGGCCTGGCCCACGAGCGCAGCGAGGAGCAGCGTCGTGAACGCGAGGCTCAGACCGTGGTCACGCAGCCGCTTCATCGGTGCACCAGCCCGATGGCAATGCAGTAGGCCAGCCCACTCGCGATGAAGACGAGGAAGCCGATGAAGAGGGCCCGCACGTCAGCCTCCCTTGATGTCGCACTCGTACGGACCGTCGGGCCGTGGCGTGCACCCCGCGGCGGTCACCTTCCAGCCCTTCTCGAAGCGCGCGAGAAAGACAGTGTCGCGGTCCAGTCGGACCATGGCGTCGAGACCGTAGACCTCCACCTCACGCAGACCTCCTCCCGCAGGCGGGGACGCGTCGGAGAGCCCTCGGGCACAGCTGCCCGACCCCTGCTCCAGCTCACTGGCCGTCTGCGGCGCGAGGAGGCTGCAGGCGGTGGCCGCGTCGGTCGGTGCGACGGAGCTGAATCTCAGGGCCGCAGCGCCCGCAGCATCGACCTCCGGGTTGCCCTGGCCGGAGCATCCGCTCAGCGCCGCGGCGCCGACGAGGGTGGCGAGGAGGCCGGACAGCGGGGCTGCGTGCACGTCCGGCCCGTACCCCGTCCCTCGGGTCCCGACGCACCTCGGGACGAAGAAGTCGCCCGGGCGACTGAGCACCTCCTGCTCGCCTGCCCTGTGGCGTGACCGGTGACAAGATGGAGCCATGGCCATCGCAGCCGACGACACCAGCACCGGGGCCCAGGCCCCGAGACCTGCCGCCTCCAGCGCCTCGGGGGCCGGAGTGCCTCCCGCCCGGCTGGAGGATGTCATCGACGAGCCGTTGACCGAGCTGACACGGCGGCTCGTCGAGACCGAGGGCGTGACGGGCACCCTGGCTGACATCCTCGATTCCGCGGTCGTCGCGGTGCCGTGTGGGTGGGCAGCGGCCGCTGTGATGGACGAGGTCCGAGACCGCCCCGCGCGACTGTCCGCCGCCACCGACGCGTCGTTGGCCGTGCTCACGGCACAGATCGCCGCTGCCGCGGGCGCGAGTCCCGGCATCCTCGCCTTCCGCTCCGGCGAGGTGGTGCACTGCCCCGACCTCTCGTGCGAGGCGAGGTTTGCCGACTACTCCGCCGAGATGCTGGCGCACACGGAGGTGCTGTCGGTCCTCTCGCTGCCGTTGCACCTGCGCGGTGAGACGCTCGGGGTGCTCACCCTGTATGCCGCCACCCCCGGCGCCTTCGACGAGGGTGCGATCCAGCGCGCCACGGAGTTGGCGGACCTCGCAGCGGTCGCCGTCGATGCCTCGCTCGCTGCGGAGCGCGCCGACCACCTTTCACGCGCCCTCGGCAACAGCCGGGACATCGGGCTCGCCATCGGCGTTCTCGTGGAGCGCTACAAGATGACACCGGAACAAGCCTTCCGGGAGCTCAGCGAGGCGAGCCAGAACTCCAACCGGAAGCTGGTGGAGCTGGCGCGTGATCTCGCCGAGACCGGGGAGTTCGCCCCGAGACTCCATCCCTGACACGCCGGCGCCGGTGCGCCGCCGTGATGAAGGAGCCGGGGGAGGTGACGTGCCAGTGCTCCTCGTTCGGGGGGCACCAGACCCTCCGTCCAGCGGACCTCGACCTGCATCTCGGGTCCTCTCCTGGTGGAGTGTGGAACTGCTGTGGGTCAGGCCGGCTCGACGCGCAAGGTTGTCGCGCGTGCCAGAGGGCTGGTGATCGCGCGCACGGCGCTGCCGTTGCCGTACTTCTCCCGGTAGGCGCGGTCGATGGCGTCGTCATGCGACTGGTCAGGCGTGAAGGTGACGTCGATGGTGGCGCCGCCGGCCTCGATGCGACCGGTGCCGGTGCGCCGTACGCCCCGGTACCAGCCGCCGGAGGCGCCTCGGACCGAACGGATCCAGAGGCCGTTGTCGACGATGACCTGCCAGACGATCCGCGGCGTGCGGAGCGTTCCGTCAGGGCGGTGTGCTGCGACGGTCATCTCTTCGTCGGCGTCGACGACGGCGAGGCGGTCGGGGTCCCACCTGCTCATGGCATCTCCCTCTCGGAGGACGGAGCGTCGAAGGCAGACGACGCGAATGCCGCCCGCCCGCCGGTGTAGTGGCTCGCTCTCATGGCATCCAGTCAACCCGCTGAGCAGCGGACGAGGGAGTCCCCGGCCGAGCCGAGACGTCGCTCGCCGTGTGGTGGCAGGCACGACTTCCGCGATCGCCTCTCGCCTGGGGTGCACCTCTGATCGAATGGGCACAGTGAGAGTTACCGCCAGTGGCGGGCCCGGCTGGGGAGGAGGGGCAACGGTGCAACGCCCTCGCGGAGGTCGTTTCTCGCCATCGCCATTGACCGGTCAGGTGGTCAGGCGACGGCGGCTGTTCGACCGCCTTGCCGCGCGCTCGGCCGTCCTCGTCCTGGGACCTGCCGGATACGGCAAGTCGGTGCTCCTCGCCTCATGGCTGGCCGAGGCCCGGCCGGAGGGAGCGGTCGTCTGGCTGACCCTCGACCCGTCGGACCGCGACCCGGGGCGCCTGGCTGCGGACCTCCTGACGGCGATGCGCACGCCTGGGGCCGGGCACCTCGCGACCTTGCTCGAGCGCCTGGAGGATCCCCCGCTCTTCGCCGACCACCTGGCCTTCGTCGATACCCTTCAGCAGACCCTCGTGGACGAGGAGGTCGCACTGACGCTCGTCCTCGACGACCTCCACCACCTCGTGGGCTCACCGCGCGCCCTGGAACTGGTCGACCACTTCATGGCGTGGGCGCCGCCCTCCTGCAGGGTCCTGCTCGCGTCCCGTTCGATGCCACAGCTGCGGCTGCAGAAGCTGCGCCTCGACGGGCGGCTCGAGCTCGTCGGGCACAGCGACCTCGCCTTCACTCGCGAGGAGACCGCCGTCGCGGTGGGGCTCTGGGGGCTGGGGCTCGGACCCGACGCCGTCGCCGAGCTGCACACGCTGACCCAGGGCTGGCCGGCGGCGACCCGCCTGGCGGTCCTCGCCGTTCGCGCCGGAGCCCGGACCGACCTGCACGACGTCCGTCGCGACGACGCGCTCGCCGAGTACCTCACGACGGAGGTCCTCGGCTCTCTCGATCCCGACCTTCGCGAGTTCGTCCTCGATGCAACGATCGACGAGCTCGTGTGCCCGTCCCTCCTGGATGCGGTGCGCTCGAGCACGGACTCGGCAGCGCTGCTCGAGCGGTGTGCCCAGGACGGGCTGTTCCTCAACCGGGAGTCCGGTGCCGGCGACGAGCCGTGGTTCCGCTGGCACGGACTCTTCGCCTCGAACCTTCGACTTCCCCGGCTGGCTCGCCCCCACTCCGCCCAGGCAGCCGAGCGGCGAGCAGCCCTGTGGTGGCGCAGCGTCGATCCCGATGTCGCTGTCAGCCATGCCCTGGCAGCGCGTGACGACGAGCTGGCCGGCGAGATCGCCGCCTCCGTGTGGCTCGACCTCGTCCTCGCGGGCCAGAGTGACACGGCACGAAGGCTCGCGGCAGCAGTTCCCGACGACGTGACGGACGCCGCGGAGCTCCATCTCGCCACGGCCTTCGTGACGGCGGAGGAAGGGGCCGTCGACGTGGCCAGGTTGGAGCTCGAACGGGCCCGAGAACTGTCGCATCGGTTGCCCCCGTCGGCTCGCACCCAGTTCGAGATGAGGGCCACCGTCATCGAGCTCTTCGTCGTCCGAGACCGGGTGGCGTTGACGGAGTCCCTGGCGCGCGGGCACCGGCTGGTCGTCGAGTCCGAGGCAGGCTCGGTCTCCCTGGACCGTGCCACGATGGCGCTCCTCAAGCTCTACGTGGGGATGAGCGAGGCGCGTCTGCTCGACCGACCCCTCGAAGCCGTGCGGCTGCTGCGCCAGGCTCACCTGACCGCGAACGAGTCGGGCTACACCGCGCTCGGGCTCATGGCGCAGGCCGAGACCTGCATCCCGTCGATCGCGACCGGTCGCCTCGACGACGCGCAGGCGCTGGCGAGGGACGTGCTCGCACAGGCCAACGCCAAGGGTTGGGGCGACCTGCCGGGCATCGCGATGGCCTCTGGCTACCTGGGGTGGCTGGCGCTGTGGAAGGGGGAACCACGCCGAGCGATCGCACTTCTCGACCGGTGCGAGGCGACGTTGCTCCCGCATGACTGGGCAATGCTCGGCCTGGTCACGACAGTGCTCGCCCAGGCGTGTCTGAGCGCGGGGGACGTCGAGGGCGCAGAGCGCGCAGCCGAGCGAGGTCGGGAACTCGCCACTCATGACCGTATGCCGCCGTGGTGGCCCTCGCTGGTCCTGGCCCTCGACGCCATGGTGCTCATGGAGCGTGGTCACGTCGAGGAGGCCCGGGTCATGGCGCAGCATCCTGCCGATGGACCCGAGTTCCACCTCGCGACGTGCTTCCGAGGCTGCGTGCTACTGAGGAGCGGTCGCCCCCAGGAGACGCTCGACGTGCTCGACACGATCCCGGCGGAGCGCATGTTCCCGCACGTCAGCGGCGTCGTCGACACCCTGCGTGCCCAGGCCCTCGCGGAGTTCGGCGACAGGCAGCTGGCCCACGAGGCGCTGGAGCGGGCCCTCGACACCTCGCAGCGGTACGGCTTCCTCGAGCCGTTCCGACTGGTCGGGGACGTGCTCACCCCGTTGCTGACCGAGCACAGCAGCACGGGGACCCGACACGGCGACCTCGTCCTCCGTGTCCTCGCCCACCTGTCGAGCAACCTGCCCACGTCGGTCAACGACTGGGGCGAGACCCTCACCGAGCGCGAGCGGACCATCCTGCACTACCTCGCAACCGACATGTCGCCCTCCGAGATCGCGACGGCCGAGTTCATCTCCGTGAACACCGTCAAGACGCACCTCGCCCACGTCTACCGCAAGCTGGACGTCGCCAACCGGCGCGCCGCCGTGCGTCACGCGACCCAGCTCGGGCTGATCTGACCGAGGTCGAGGATCATCCGAGAGGTCATCCCGAAGCATGATGCGAGCCTTTCGGACCGCCCGCGACGCTGGTCCTTGGGCCACCCGACCACCGCGGCCGGCCCCGCCCCAAGGAAGGAACGCGTCATGACCAGCACTGCAGCGCCAGAGCGCCGATCGACCACCGTCCCCCTCGACTGGAAGGAGGTCTGGTTCACGAACTGCCCGATGGTCTCCGCCAACAACATCGACCAGGAGCTGGGGTGGTGCCGTGAGGAGTTCAAGAAGATCGGCGTGGAGTATGCGTACTTCCGCCACGCGCCAGAGAACAACTGGTACCCGCACTACATCCACAACCTCGACAACCTGATCCGCTTCGGTGGCCTCTACCCACCGATCCACGTCAACGCCGACATCCGTCGCACCGTCCTGCTCGGCGCGACGTGGGTCTCCGAGGGCGGGTGCATGGCGGTGCGCGCTCGCGACCCGTTCTTCCGGATGGAGGATCTGAAGGGCAAGAAGATCGGCATCAGCAAGAGCCTCAACACCGTCAAGAACGACTGGTGGCGCATCCAGGAGCACATGGGCATCGAGACGATGCTCAGGCTGCACGACCTGACGATGGACGACATCGAGCTGGTCGAGTTCCCCTACCCGGACGACTGGTACGACAAGCCCGAGATGCTCGTCCCGCCCATGAACAACCCGTCCGAGCTGTGGATGCGCCGCGACCACAAGCACGACCTGGCCTTCCGTCCGCTGGAGACGGCACTGCTCAACGGCACCGTCGATGCCATCTACACGCAGAGCAAGGTCTTCCAGCACCTTCAGGAGGCCACGGGCCGGATCAAGATGATCGAGGATCTGTCGAGGTACCCCGACTGGACGATCCAGGTCGCCAACACCCCCGCCGTCATCACGTGCACCGAGGTCATGGCCGATGAGCACCCCGAGCTGGTTGTCGCCTACATGAAGGCGATGGTCAAGGTGGGGCGGTGGGCGAACGACAACAAGCGTGCAGCGGCCTACATCCTCAACCACCAGACCTTCTACCGCGATGCCGAGGACACCTACCAGGGCATCAAGGACGTCGACATGGTGCCGAGCCTCAGCGCTCAGAACCTGGAGTGCATCAAGATCGGCAAGGACTTCATGGTCAGTCACGGCTACATCCACAACGACTTCGACGTCGACGAGTGGGCCCGCCCGGAGTTCCTCGAGAAGGCGGCCGAAGAGGTCCTCGCCGAGGAGTGGGAGCGGCGGAGCTGGAGCAAGCTCCCGGCCGGGGGAGGGCTCGATGTCGAGGGCACGCGGCTCGGCTGAGCCCGACGACGAGAGGAGGACGACATGACCGCGACAACGGCAGCACAGATGGTGGAGAGTGCCAGGGCCCGGGTGGCCACGGTCACCCCGGAGGACGCTCGAGAGGAGGTCGCGCGAGGTGGCGTCGTCGTGCTCGACGTCCGTGAGCCGATCGAGTGGGAGGAGCACATCGAGGGCGCGGTGCAGATCCCGCGCGGCATCCTCGAGTTCCAGGCCGACCCGGCCTCGCCGGCCCACAACCCGGCCCTCGCACCGGACCGGAGGGTCATCGTCGTGTGCCGTAGCGGCACGCGCGCAACCCTGGCCGCAGCGACCCTCATGGAGCTCGGATTCACCGACGTCGTCAACCTCGCTGGCGGCATGAACGCCTGGAAGACGGCGGGCCTGCCCACCGCCGAGGCACACGGCGCGTTCTGAGCCAGGCGATCAGCCTGCGGCGACGTCCGCTTGGGGCGTCGCCGCAGGCAGTCGTGCGAACTCAGGCGCCCTTCGGTGCGGCGGCGGAAGCCGTCGTCGGCAGTGTGACCGAGGTCGAGGCCGAAGCCGCTGCGGCCGAGTCCTCGAGTGTTCCTCGGGCAGGCGGGTGGCGGCCCATCACGACCGCCATCACGACGCCCGCGAAGCTGATCGCGGCCATGACCCACGACGCCGTCGCCAAGCCCGCAGCCAGCGCGTCAGAGGCTGAGGCTCCTTGCTCTGTGCGGCTGGCGATGACGCCCCCGTAGATCGTCGCAGCCAGCGCGGTCGCCACCGCTGCACCGACGTAGCGGGCCATGTTCGAGATGCCGGAGGCTGAGCCGACCTGCTTCTCGGGGACACAGGCTGTGGAGGCTGACGAGGCGGGCCCGTTCGAGAGCCCCATCCCCACGGCCACCGCCAGCAGCGGGAGCAGGAAGGCGCGGTACGCCCAGTCGGCATCGACGAACCCGACCGCCGCAAAGCCGATCGCGGTCAGCAGGAAGCCGATGGCGATCACCTGTCGCCCACCCAGACGAGCCGTCAGCCGTGGCACGGCCGCGGCGATGGCGACCAGGCCGACCGTGGCCGGCAGGGTGGCGAGTCCCGCCTGCAACGTCGTGAAGCCGAGCGCGTCCGGGTTCTGGAAGTAGAGGCTGAGGAGGTACATCAAGGCGTTGATCGTTCCGGACCCGATGAGGATGGCGACCGTCGCACCGACGAGCACCCGGTTGCGAAGGAGGGCGAGGTCGAGCATCGGGACGGCCACCCGCCGTTCGACCGCGATGAAACCGAAGCCTGACGCCACGCCGACAGCGACGCACGCGAGTGTCGCGACAGACACCCAGCCCCACGCGCTGCCCTTGCTGAGAGCCAGGATGAGAGGTCCGAGAGTCAGGGCGATGAGCGCCGAACCGGCATAGTCGATCGAGCGCGACCGTGTGGTGTCGCGCGACTCCGACACCTTGCGGGCCGTGATGAGGATGCAGACCCCGCCGATGACGGCGTCGACCCAGAAGAGGCCCTGCCAGCCCATCACCGTGACGAGCACGCCACCCATCAGCGGGCCGGCGGCCGCCCCGACGGCGGCCGCTGCCCCCCACAGCGACACGGCCCGCAGCTGGGCCTGGCCGCTGTTCGCCACCGAGAGCAGGCTGAGGCCGCACGCCAGGATCGTGGCCCCCGCCGCACCCTGGATGAAGCGACCGGCAATGACGGCCCCGCCGGACGACGACAGGCCGATGAAGACGCAGGACACGACGAAGAGCAGCAGGCCGAGCTGGAAGACGCGCTTCCGCCCGAAGACGTCACCCATGGAGCCGGCGGTCACGATCACAGCGGCACCGACGAGGGAGTATCCGGTCACGGCCCATTGCAGGGTGGTGACGTCCGTGCCGGTATCAGCGCTGATGGCCGGCAACAGGATGCTGACGGCGGACGTGTTGGCATTGACGACGAACGTGGACAGGCACGTCGCGGCGAGAACGCCACCGGCCGCAGCCGTGGCGCCGTCGCGCGCTGCTGACGATGTGGCCCCCGACATCGTGGTGCTCCCCTCATCCGGACACAGGCTGCTGCCTTCGCCTCGAACCTAGGGCGGGAGGCGCTCCGGAGACTCACCCTCCGAGGATGAATGTCGCGACGCGACGCGAACGTCGAGTCAGGCGCGCCGCTGCCGAGCGAGGATCAGGAGGCTGACGACGAGCACCCAGCCGGGGAAGACGAGCCCGGTCCACAGGCTGAGGTTGATGACGAAGAGCAGCAGCGCCGCGAGAACGAAGGTGACCGCGGCCAACCATCGCGGCATGAGGCCCGTGCGCATCCAGATCGTCCCCAGGGAGATCATGAAGACGCCCGCCATGCGCAAGGCGTAGACGTTGCCGATCTGCAGCATCACGGCACGGCCGAAGGAGACGGTGTCGCCGCTGTAGAGACCGCCGCCGGCACCGATACCCGCGAGGAGAGCGCCGGCGACCGCCAAGGACACGAAGATCATCGCGAGGAAGAGCAGTCCGCTCCCCAGGAAGACCGAGGCGAAGAAGCGGTCCTCCAGCTCACCCAGTTGGTCGCGGATGACACCGATGAACCACAGGAACGCGATGCCCGCAAAAGGCATGAGGGACAGCGCAACTCGGATCCGCCCACCTGCATCGTCGGTCCATGGCGTTCCGGCAAAGGGATCCTCCGGCGTGACGGACCGCAGCAGAGCCAGACTCGTCGCGAAGAGCAGTGCGAAGGCGACACCAGCGAGGCCGGCCGCTCTCGGGGTGCTGAGTCGGCGCAGCGACCTGTCTTGGGCTGAGGGAGTGGTGGTCACCTTCTGACGGTAGAGCCGCGAGAGTGCCCAGACACCCGGAATGGCCCCGCCGTGACGCGAATCGCGCCGTGTCGTGAACCAACGGTCTGACGGCGGCCCTCGCCGGACGAGAGGATGAGACGTGCTCACCACGCTGTCGGGGCAACCCGTCCTGCTCCTTGCCCTGCTCTTGCTGCTCGGCGCCGTCCTGGGCCGCGTCAAGATCGGGGGCGTTGCCATCGGCCCGGCCGCGGTGCTCTTCGCGGCCATCGCGGTGTCCGCGCTGGGCGTCGCCAACGGGGTCAAGCTCCAGATCCCCGAGACGGTCGGCACGCTCGGCCTCGTCCTCTTCACCTACACGATCGGCATCGTCTCCGGCCCGAGCTTCTTCGCCTCGCTCCGCCACGGTTGGCCGGTCATGCTCTCGGTCGTGGCGAGCTTCGTCGTGGTGGCCGTCGTGGCCGTCCTCGGTGGACAGGCCCTGGGCCTGACGTCGTCGGTCGTCGCCGGCACCTTCGCCGGCGGGCTGACCAACACCCCGGCCCTTGCGGCCGCGACAGAGCTCGCACCCGATCCGGCTGGCCCGACGATCGGCTACTCGATCGCCTACCTCTGGGGTGTCGTCGGCATGCTTCTCGCAGCGTCGTGGTCACTGCGACACCGCGGTCAGGAGGCGCCGCCGAGCGAGCCGCTCGTCAACCAGACCATCCGGACGGAGCTGGCCGACGGCCTGCTGCTCTCGGACGTCGAGGAGCGGTACCAGCAGCGGGTGACGTTCTCGCGACTCAAGCACGGGCACTTTGCCAACCCCACGGTGGTGGCAGGCGAGGACGAACGCCTCGGCCCCAACGACCTCGTCACGGTCGTGGGTCCGCGTGACCTCGTCGACCAGGTGACCGCCGAGCTGGGCCACCGGTCGTCCCACGACATCGTCAGCGGGCCCGGGGAGCTCGACTACCGCCGTATCACCGTCTCCAACACCCCCCTTGCGGGACGTTCCATCGGAGCGTTGGACCTCGAGGGCCGCTTCGGCGCCCACATCAGCCGGGTGCGGCGTGCCGACATCGACCTCGTGGCGTCGCCCGACTTCGTGCTCCAGATGGGCGACCGGGTGCGAGTCACGGCCCCTGCTGACCGGATGAAGGACGTCAGCGCATTCCTCGGCGACTCAGACCGGGGGATGTCCGACATCAACCCGGGTGGTTTTGCGCTCGGGCTCTCCCTCGGCCTGCTCATCGGGTTGGTCCACATCCCTCTGCCCGGAGGTGGGTTCGCGCTGGGTGCGGCCGCGGGCACGTTGCTCACCGGGCTCGTCTTCGGGCGACTGGGACGCATCGGTCCGGTTGTCACCTCGATGTCCAACGGGGCCGCACAGTCGCTCTCGTACTTCGGCATGATCACCTTCCTCGCGTATGCCGGAACGCGGGCGGGGGAGCGCATCGTCGCGGCGATCGGCTCCGACCTCGGGTGGAAGGTGGCAGTTCTCGGCTTCCTCATCACGACGGGGGCGGCGCTCCTGCTGCTCGTCGCCGGTCGCCTCATCCACCGGATGGGCGGCACCCAGCACGCCGGCATGCTCGCGGGCGCGCAGACCCAGCCGGCCATCCTCGCCTTCGCCAACGACCGCACCGGCTTCGACACGAGGGTGGGCCTCGGCTACGTGCTCGTCTATCCGATCGCGATGATCGCCAAGATCGTCATCGTGCAGGTGCTCGTCGGCCTCGGCTGACGAGCACCCGCACGACGACTGGCACCATCAGCCGGCGGCACCGCTGTCAGCCGGACCCGCTGCCGGTAGCGAGACGCTGGAGCAGCAGAGCCTGGGCCACGATGAGCTTCTCTATCTCGACCGGGTCGACGCTCTCGTCAGATGCATGGATGCGAGCAGCGGCGACGTCCTCGGGGCCCCACAGCACGAACTCCGCCCCGGGTGCTGCCTTCTCGAGAGTGCGCAGCAGGGGGATCGAGCCTCCGCAGCCCGCCTCGCCGGCAGGCCTGCCGAAGGCTTCCGACAGCGCGTCGCGCGCCGCGGCATACCCCGGCCCGTCCGTCTTGCAGAGGAACGGCGGAGCCTCCTTGGTGCGTTGCACCTCGACCTTGGCGTCCCACGGCACATGGCTCTCGAGGTGTGCGACGAGCGCGTCCAGCTCCTTCGTGGGCTCGGAGCCGGGGACGATGCGCATCGAGATCTTGGCCCTGGCCTCGGGGATGAGCACGTTGGACGACGACGCGATGTCGGTCATGTCGATGCCGATGGCGTTGACCGAGGGGCGGGCCCACAGCCTGGCTCCCACGGGACCGCTGCCGGTGAGAGCGACTCCCTCGAGCACGTCGGCGCTCGACCGGAGGTCGTCCTCGCTGAGGTCGGCGCCGTCCCAGACCGTCTCGGAGACGCCAGCGATGGTCACGTTGCCGTCGTCGTCGTGCAGAGTCGACAGGAGCCGAGCGAGCGCCATCATGGCATCGGGTGCAGGTCCGCCGAAAACGCCTGAGTGCAAAGGGTGCTCGAGCGTGCGCACCGTGACGATGCACGCCACATCGCCGCGCAGGGCGGTCGTGAGGGCCGGTTCGCCGACACGGAGGTTGCCCATGTCGCAGATCACGAAGAGGTCGCAGGCGAAGAGCTCGGGGTGAGCCTCGACGAAGGCTTCGAGGTTGCTCTCCGTCTCCTCCATGCCCTCGAGGATGAGCTTGACCGTGCACGGCGGCTTGCCGTCGAACACTCTCAGCGTGCCGAGGTGGCTCACGAGACCGCTGATGTCATCGGCGGCCCCGCGTCCATAGATGCGGCCGTCCTCCTTGCGCGTGGGCGTCCAGGGGTCGCTCGTCCAACCCTGCTCCGGGGGAGCGGGTTGCACGTCGTAGTGCGCGTAGAGGACGACGACCGGCGATCCGGGCGGACCCTCGATCTCGCCGTAGATGGGGGGGTAGCCCGAGGGGACGTCCATCAGCTGCGCATTGGTGAAGCCCACGTCGCGGAACATCTGCAACGCCACCTCGCCCATCTGGCGCACCGGTTCCTCGGGGTAGCCGGGGAACGCGATGGCCGGGATCGCGATCAGTGTCTCGAGGTCCTCGATGACTCCGGGCATCAGCTCGCTGACGCGCTGGGCGATCTGGTCCTTGTCCATGTGCATGCTTGCTCCTTGTCGATGTCTCGAGGTCCCGACGTCAGGGTCGGCTCGCGCGTGCGTCAGAAGAAGACGGCGCCGATGAGTGCGCCGACGGCGATGGTGACCACCGACATGATGAGCATCGGGACGAAGAAGCTGTGGTCGAGCAGTTTCGTGCCGAGCTTGGTCGAGCCCGTGAGGTCGAAGTTGGCTGCCGCGATCTGCGTGCCGTTGGCGGGCAGCGTGTAGACGCCGCTGAGGGCGCCGGCCCACATACCGGTCACGACGCCGGCAGGAAGCCCTGCGGCGAGCCCGATCGGCACGATGGTCCGTGTCGCGGTCGACTGGCTGGTGGTCAGTGCTGCGACCAGGAAGACGGCCAGAGCGAAGATGAACTGCCAGCTCGTCACCCAGCCTCCGATGGTGCTGACGATGTAGTCCTCGTGCGCGGAGATGAAGGTCGCTGTCAGCCAGGCGATCCCGAAGAGCGCGATGGCCGAGATCATGCCGGCCTTGAAGACCGACTGGTCGGGAACCGTCTTCACGTCGGGGCGGCCGAGGAAGAGGATCGCCACGCCGACGACGAACATGACCATGACGATCGTCGTCGTCATGTCGATGGGCACGGCTTCCTCGCCCTCCGCACCGAACGCCGGTCGCAGTTGGGGGAAGAGGCCGAAGATGACGATCGCGACGACGCCGAGCAGGAATGCCAACGCGGAGTTGCGCCCCTCCTTGGTGTAGGTGAGACGTGAGGCCGCGGACTCGCCATCAGCAAGCAGCTGCGGCGCGGCGAGCTGCCCGGACTCGATCTTCGCCTGGATCTCGGGGTCGTCGTCGAGGTTCTTCCACATCCGGTTGACCACGAGCGAGGTGACGACGATGCCGACGACACAGGCCGGGATGGTGATCGCGAGGATCTGGGTGAGCCCGAGGTTGTACGGCTCCACGTCGGTGAGCGTCAGCATCGCCGCCATCGCGGCCGACACGGGCGATGCCGCCAGCGCCATGCCCGACTGCACGACCGTCACGGTGAGCGGGCGCGAGGGACGGATGCGGTTCTTGTACGAGACGTCGTAGATGACGGGGAGCAGCGGGTAGATGATGTTGCTCGTGCCGGCTCCGATGGAGAAGAGGAACGCCGTCAACGGGGCGATGATGGTGATCTGCTTGGGTCGCTTCTCGATGACTCCCGCCGCAACCGCCACCATCCAGTCGATACCGCCTGCGGCCTGCATCATGGCGGCGGAGGTGACCACGGCGAGGATGATCGCCAGAGCCGCGGCGGGCGGCTCGCCCGGCGGCTCACGGAAGACGAAGACGAGCACGAACGTGCCGAGGCCGCCCCAGAGACCGACGCCCACGCCGCCGGCCCGAGTACCCATGACGATCGCCCCGAGCACCACGAGTGCTTCGAGCACGAACTGAACGCTCATCTCGATTCCTTCCTGCAGGGGTGCCGGGGCGGCATCAGCCGGCCGGGCACTGGGTCGCGATCTTCTCGTTGAGGCTGGCGACGGCACCGCGCAGATCGGTGAGGGCGCTGTTGATCTGCGGGGCCACCGTCTCGAGGGACGCGTTGCTCGCGGAGTCGACGGACTCCTTGAAGGTCACGAGCTTTGCCCGCAGGTCGGAGATGGCGGTGTCGTAGCGTCCCTCGGTGACGGCCTGCAGCCGGTCGAGCTTGGCCAGCGCCGCGTCTACCTTGGCACTCAGCTGCCGAAGCGCGGCGCCGTCGGGTTTGACCGCCTGAACCTGTGCGACTGCAGCGGTGAGGTCCTTGGCCTTTGCGCAGAGATTCTGGGCCGACGGCGTGGCGCCGCTGCAGCCCGCCACGACAAGGCTCGTGGCGATGGCTGCAGCAGCTGCCAGCCGGCCTACGGTGTCACGGTTCACCGGGGACGACATCGCTCAGGCCAGGGCCTTGGCCTTGATCGCCGCGAACTCCTCGGGAGTGATGGCGCCGGAGTCGAGCAGGCTCTTGGCCTGGGCGAGCTGATCGACACCCGACGATCCCGCGGACGGTGCAGCCACGCTGCGGATGTAGGCGTCCTGGGCCGCCTTCGCCTCGGCGTTGCGCTGCATCGCGCGAGCCGTCATGCCCTTGCCTCGGGCGATGAGGTAGACGAGAGAGGCGATGACGGGGACGAAGACGAGGAAGAGCACCCACAGCGCCTTGGCAAACCCGCCCAGCTCGTGGTCACGGAAGAGATCGCCGAAGATCTGGAACAGCACCATGAGGTAGGCGATGAAGAAGAACCACCAGACGAGCAACCAGAAATAGCTCCAGAAGTCCATGACGATGCCATCCTTTCGATGCGGCCTGCGACGGCCGCGGTCGGGAAACGAGCTCCTACAGCTCCTCACTGTCATCAGACAGATGCGCCGGGTCGTCATTCTCCGAGGACGAGATCGCCTCGTCCTGTTCGTCCTCCGGGTGCTGCGCTGTGCCCGTCCTCTGGACGAGACGCGTCGAGACCACCTCGAGGCCGAGGGCGGTGAGGGTCGAGATGACCCCCACCAGCTCCTGGCTGTCGTGCACGGTCACCGACAGGGTCGTGCGCTCCCCGTCGCTCTCCGAGCACGACGCATACGGCCACACGTCACGCTCGTCGACGACACCTCGGACGACGACGACTGCTCGCATGCTCGACCTCCGTTTGCTGCACGGGGACGTCCCCCGTCTGGTCAGCATCGCGTGGTCGCCGTGTCGCCGCGTCATTCCTTTGAGACGAGATCGGCCAATGGCATCGGCTCGCCCCCGCGCCGCGCACGTCGTCAGTAGAGGTCGAGCTCCGCTGCGCGCCGGATCGCTGAGCGCCGGTTGTTGACGCCGAGCTTGCGGTAGATGTGCGCGATGTGGGTCTTGGCCGTGTGCACGGAGATGAACTCCGCATCCGCGATCTCGGTGTTGGTGAGGTTGGTGGCGAGGTAACGCAGGATCACGTGCTCACGCTCGGTCAGCTGCTCGGACCAGATCGTGGTGTGGTGCTGCGCGGGGTCGGCTAGGCGAGCCAGCACCTGCGTCACGACTTCGGGGTGACTCGTGCCATGGCTCAGGTGCTCCCTCAACAGCGCCGTCAGCTCGGCGCCGCCTGCGAGGAACGGCCTGAAGAGGCCGTCGGGTTCGGCTGCAGCGAGGGCCTTCTCGAGGGCGAGGTGCGCGTCCTCCTTGCCGAGCACGGCCAGTGCCTCGGCCTCGACGCAGCGCGACAGGCACTCGACCTGGATGGGAGCATCTGACGAGTCCGCGCACTCCAGCTGGGACAGGGCCTCCACCGGGCGCCCGGCCCGCAGCAGGACCGTCGCGCGCAGGGCCGGGGCGGCTGGGTAGTCCGGGCCCGACGGGGGATCGAGGGCGAGCTCGACCGCACGACCAGGTTCGTGCTCCGCCCACAGGAGCAGTCCCTCGATGGCTGCCAGCATCCTGGGCCACCACGCCGGTGCCCCGCCTGCGTCGATCAGCGCGGCGATCTGGGTCATGCTGGCGCGTGCCGCGGCGAGGTCTCCCAGCGCGAGGCAGGTCTTGGCGTGGAAGTGGAGAGCGAGACCGCGCAGTTCCCAGTCGAAGGGGAACAACATCGACAGGCTGCGCTGCAGCTGAGCCCGGGCCTCGTGGAGGTTTCCGCGCCAGTAGTCGAGCCAGCCGAGGTAGACCACTGCGGGCGCGAGCGTCGTCAGGCCC
The DNA here is from genome assembly GCF_006716675.1 of Humibacillus xanthopallidus. Classification (GTDB taxonomy): domain Bacteria; phylum Actinomycetota; class Actinomycetes; order Actinomycetales; family Dermatophilaceae; genus Humibacillus; species Humibacillus xanthopallidus_B. The sequence continues at coordinate 281,752 of NZ_VFPM01000003.1, forward strand.
ACCCAGCCGTTGGCCTCTGCCTTCGCCAGCACATCCACCGCCCGGTCGTGCGCCTCGGTCAGCTGCCCTTCGGTGATCGCCGGGATGCAGGACTCCGCGAGCGCCGTGAGCTCGAGAGCGGAGAGGCCGGCCGTCCCTGCTGTCCGTGCGGCGGTGCGGAGCAGGTCGAGGGCCGTCTCGACATGCTGCTGGACCCGCGCCTCGCCCATGCCCACGAGTACCTGCACCGACGCCATGACAACAGGATCGAGTCCCGTGCGCGCGTCGGCGAGCTCCTCGAGCATCGCCACGCCGGCCCGGGCCGCCTCGCCCAGACCCAGGTCGCAGCCGGTGACGAGCAGCTCGACGAGCGCCGTCCGCTGCTCGAGTCGGGTCCGCTCCACCTCGGACAGCGTGCCCGCCGAGATGCGTGCTGCGTCGAGCTCGGCCCGCGCCAGACCGGTCTCGCCACGTTGCACGGAGACGAGCGCCTTGGCGAGGTGGGCGTCGCCGCGGTAGGCCGACACGTGGGGGAGCCGGTCGACGGCGGACAGCACCGCATCGACGCGCCCCTGCAGCAGCAGCTCGAGCCAGGACTCGGAGAAGATGCGCGAAGCCGCCTCCCCGTCGCCGGCGGCCAGCGCGTGCCCGATGGCCGTCGGGGCATCGACGCTGCTCCACCACGATGCCGCGGAGGCGTGCAGCCGAGACGCCAGGCTCGGGTGATCGGCCGCCAGGCGACGTTGGGTGTGCGCGGCGAAGAGGGGATGCCACTGGTACCACTGTCCGTGTGTACCCGGAACGCCGCGGGAGAGGAAAAGCCCTGCGCTCACGCATGATTCGAGAAGTGCCTCAGCTGTGCAGGTGCCGCGCACGGCGTCGACGAGCGACGGGCAGACCTGCTCGTCGAGGGAGGCTTCGAGGACGAAGTTCCGCAGGTCCGGTGCCAGTGAGGCGAGGACCTCGGTGGCGAGATAGTCCGCGAGGGCCTGGTCGCGCCGCAGCTCCACCGACACATCTGTGGCCGTGCCTCGGTGGCGAGCGGCGAGAATTGCCATCCGCACTCCGGCAGGCCAGCCGTCCGTGGCCTGCTGGATGGCCGTGACCGTGGTGAGGTCGAGGTCGAGCTGCGCCGCTCGGACCGCTGCTGTGGACTCCTCGAGGCTGAAGGCAAGGTCGTCGTGGGCGAGGTAGGTGAGCCGGTCCTCGAGTCTCAGGCGCTGCAGGCGCAGTGGTGGAACGACCCGAGCCGCCATCGAGATCCTCAGGTTGGCCGGCGCCCACCTCAGCAGGTGGTCGACGATCGTGGTCGAGGCGACCGATCCGGCGAGGTGCTGAAGGTCGTCGAGGACGAGCAGGTGTGGCTGGGCGGAGTCGTAGAGCGCTTCGAGCAAGGAGTCGACGAGGCTGAGTGGCTCGGCCCGCAACGACGAGACCCGCAGCTGCTCGACCTGGTCGCTCAGAGGCTCGATCCCTGCCAGCGTGGTGGCAGTGAGGAGGTCCCCGACGAAGCGCACTGGATCCTTGTCGGTGTCGTCGAGCGTGAGCCACACGGTGCCCCCCGGTGGCCGCCGCTCGGCTGCGGCTGCCAGCAGGGTCGACTTGCCATACCCCGCGACACCCGCCAGGACCGTCACGGGACGCGCCTCCATGAGCGTCGCGAGACGGGGCCTCTCGATGAGCCCCACGGACACCCCGGGCGGGGTCATCCGTAGCTGGCGTGGTACGACCATCGCGCTTTCCTCCGAATGCCGCCGGCGAGAGTCATCCTCACGGGTTGACGCGGCGAATGCCTCGTGCCTCGAGACTATGACGCGAGGAAGTCCCGAGCATGCCGAACGGGCATCTTGCCGGGACCGCGGTTGTGTGAGGTGAGTCATGCGGATGTACGAGATCGTCCTCGACGGTCAGCTGACCTCGGACCTGCCCGCCTCCGTGGGCGAGGTCGTCCGGCGACAGGAGCGAGGCGCGAGCGTCCTCAGCGTTCCCGTCGGTGAGAAGGCGACACTCGACGCCGTCCTCGGGCTGCTCGAGTCGCTCGGCATCGGCATCACGGCGATGAAGGAGGTCGAGGTTCCACCCGAGCCGCACGCGTCCCCGGGCCACACCGACGGCTGATGCCCGGGCGTCCCACCATCACGCCGAGCCCAAGTCATCCCCCTCGGGTGATGCCATGCATTCCGGCGGTGAGTGACGCTCGGGACGTCAACCACATCCGTCAAGGAGGCAAGACATGAGTGTGAACGTCGACGTGGGGCCGATCGACTTCCTGGCCCTCGAGTTCCCCGGAGCCCGTCTGAACGGTGAGGGGATGGCCATCATCGTCGATCTCGTCGAGCGGGGCATCATCCGCGTCCTCGACATGAGGGCTGTCCTGCGCAGCGAGGACGGCACCATCACGGCTGCCGCCATCACCGATCTGGACGGCGACGGGGTCCTCGACCTCGCGGTCTTCGAGGGCGCCGAGTCCGGCCTCATCGACGAGGACGACATCAACGAGGCCGGCGAGCTCGTCCAGCCCGGTGACGCCGTGGCGCTGCTCGTCTACGAGAACACGTGGGCGGGTCCCTTCGTGTCGGCCATGCGCCGCGCCGGGGCCTCCGTGGTCGCCAGCGCCCGCATCCCCGCCGACGAGGTGATCGCCCGCCTCGAAGCCCTCGAAGCCGCAGAAGGCGCCGGCTCCGCCGAGCAGGCGACGGACGCCGACTGACCCACACCCTCGCGCAGACCGAACCGGTCGGCGCACGCTCGAGCCACCCCTACGTCAGATCGAAGGAGCACACCATGGGACTTCTACGTGGAGTTGCCAGGACCGCCGTCGTCGCGGGGACCGCGACCGCGGTGTCGAACCGCGTCTCGCGCCGTCAGGCCGGGAGGTGGGCCGCCCAGGACCAGCAGGCCGCCCCGCCCGAGCAGCAGTATGCGGAGCCGCCGCCCCAGCAGTACGCCCCGCCGCCGGAGCCCGCCGAGGAGAACACGGGCGTGGATCTCGACGCTCTCAAGCAGCTCGGCGAGCTGCGTGACGCCGGCGTCCTGACGGAGGCCGAGTTCCAGGTGCAGAAGGAGCGGATCCTCGCCCGCTGACCGGGCCCGGGAGACGCACCGGCGGCCGCCTCCGAGCGGTTTCGCGGATCGACGTCGTCTCCGCTATGGTCTTGCTCGCACCGGACGGAGCCTCGCTCTGGCCGGTGAGTGCGGACGTAGCTCAGTTGGTAGAGCGCAACCTTGCCAAGGTTGAGGTCGCCGGTTCGAGCCCGGTCGTCCGCTCCGTGTGACGTTGGGCCCCCTCGACCACCAGGTCGAGGGGGCCCAACGCCGTTTCCAGCTGTCTCCCAGCGTGTCGATCCTGAGAAACCGCTGACTGATCGCCGGGCTGCAGGCATGATCAACCGTGACTCCTTAAGCCATTGGGGGTAGCGGTTGTGAGCGGTGGGACGCACACGCCGGCTTGGACGTGGCCCTCACCACGTCGTGAGCCGCCACTGCCGCCTACCCATCTGCTGCGCCGCGACCGCCTCGCTGCGCCGACGCCGCGGTCCAGGGCGACGCTGCGAGGTCACGGCACCGTCGTCGTCGTCACCGGTCTGGTCGGAGCCGGCAAGTCGACGCTGCTGTCGAGCTGGGCCGCGGACCTGCGGGCCGCGGGTCAGGGCGCCGGATGGGCGTCCCTGCAAGACGAGGACGACGACCCGGTCGTGCTCCAGGACCTCGTGCTCGGAGCCCTGCACGACGCGCTGCCGGCACGGGTGCGTCAGCAGCTGGCTCAGCCCGGCTCGACAGCCGAGGACGGCGACGGCACGGAGGCCGAGCGTGGACTGACGGGGCAGGTCGCCGAGGCGGTGCGCAGGGCGGGCGCGCCGATCTGGCTCATGCTCGACGACGTCCAGGTCATCCAGTCGGACGGCGCGGTGCTCGCGCTCGACCGACTCCTCCAGTGGGCGCCGCCCAACCTGCACATCGTGATGGCGGCCCGGTCGGATCCCCGGGTCTCCCTCGGGCGCCTGCGCCTGCAGGAGCGGCTCCTCGAGATCCGCGATGCAGAGCTCCGTCTCGACGAGGACGAGACCGCGCAGCTGCTGGCGGCCGAAGGCCTCGACCTGTCGGGCGAGCACGTCCACCGGCTCTGGCAGCTGACCGAGGGCTGGGTCGCCAGCGTCGCCCTCGCCGCCATGACGCTGCGATCGGGCCGCGACGTCGGCGGCGTCCTCGACGGCTTCGGCACCGACGGCGGACTCTGGTTCCTCATCGAGGAGGTGCTGCACGAGCTGCCCGAGGAGACCCACACCTTCCTGCTCGACACCTGCCTTCCGGAGCGCCTGTCCACCGAGATGGCCGAGCTGCTGAGCGGCCGTGACGATGCCGGACAGCTGCTCCACCACCTCGCGGACACCAACTCGCTCGTGTCGGTCTTCGGTGCAGAGGACCGGAGCTACCGCTATCACACGCTGCTGCGCGGCTACCTCGTCGCCCGCCTCGCCGACCTCAGCGGGCAGCGCAGCAGGGCTCAACACCTGCGCATCGCTCGCTTTCTCCACGCCCGGGGCGACGACGCCGAGGCACTCGACCACGCCATCTCGTCGCGCGATCGGTCCACCGTCTTCACGCTCCTGCACGAGGACGGGCTGCGGCTCCTGCTCGAAGGCCATCACGACGTGGTCGACCGCGCGATCGGGCACCTGCTCGAGAGCCCGAGCGACGAGCAGCCGCGTCGACGGTTCCTGCACGTGCTCGCGGCCATCATCGCCCTCGACTTCGGTGACCTGCCTCGGGCCGAGGCGCACCTCGAGAGTGCAGGCGGACGCTACCGGGAGCCCACCGCGCCTGCAGCGCCGTCTGCCGTGCTGCCCAGACGTCTCGACCGCCTTCTGTCGGCTGCCTGGCTCTACCGCGACCGGCTGCGCGGCGACCTGGATCCCGCGGTGGTCGACGCCGTGCTCTCGTCGGCGAGCCGCCTCGGCGGTGCCGAAGCGGTGGGGCAGTCCGACCTGCGCGCTTTAGAGCACGTCACGGCGGGCATCGCTCTCATCTGGCTCGGCCGCTTCGACGAAGCGGTGGCGGTGCTCGAGTCCGTGTTCGTCGACGCGGATGTGCGAGGTCACGACTTCGTCGTCATGACGTGCGCCGCGGCGCTGTCGACGGCACACACGGCGCTCGGCACCTTCGCCGAGATGAGGCAGTGGGCTCAGTACGCCATCGACTACGCCACAGCTCGCGGGTGGGCGGCCTCCCCGCGCCTGGTGCCCGCCTATGTGTGCGCCGCGGCCACCGCCCACGACGGGCTCGACCCCGGGCGGGCAGCGGAGCTCATCGGGGTGGCCGAGGCGATCCTCGAGAGCGGGGCTGCCCCGCTCGACGCGCCGAGTGGAGCGACCGGTGTCATCGTGGCTCCGGAGGTCGTCCGCTCGGTGCGCGCGGTCCGGTCCTTCATCGACTTCGACCGTGCCGCGGGCAACCCCGCCGAGCAGCGCCGCATCGTGCGGGCGCGACATGACGAGGTGCTCGCGCTCGCATCGGAGCGCTTCTCACGGACACTCGTCGCCTTCGAGGTCGCCGAGCACCACCGAATGGCACTGGCGTGTGGAGAGGTCGACGCCGCGCGCGCCAGCGTCGAGCTGGCGGAGCGACGGCTCGGAGCGGGCGGTGAGACAGCGGTGCTCGCGGCGCAGCTCGCCGTCCGGCTCGACCGGGAGGAGGAAGCGCGTCATCTCCTCCAGGGAGTGCTCGCGAGACCCGAACGCGTGCCCGTGGTCCACCTCCGGGTCGTCGGGCTCCTCCTCGAGGCGTCCCTGGCCCACCGCAACGACCAGCCGACGGTGGCCCATGACGCGCTCCTTCGCGGGCTGGCGATCGCCCGCCGCCTGGGCTCGGTGCGCCTCGTCCTCGAGGTGGCACCCGAGGTCTTCGAGCTGCTCGTCGAGGGCCGCGGTCGCTTCGGCGCGGAGGAGGACTTCGTCGAGCACGTCATCGAGTCCGCGTTGACCGTCGCGGCACTTCACGAGCCGACCCACCGGTATGCCGTCTCGCGGGGCCCCGCTGCCGCCCCGGTGCTCACCCCCCGCGAGCTCAGCCTCCTCCAGGACCTCCCGTCGATGCTCACCGTGCCCGAGCTCGCCCGGGCCCGTGCCGTCTCCCCGAACACCGTGAAGACACAGCTGCGTTCGCTGTTTGCCAAGCTCGGCGTCGGCAACCGCCGCGAAGCCGTTGCCGAGGGCAGGCGCGAGGGACTCATCTGAGCCCAAGGGCCTGCACGCCACACGGCTCGACCCGGATTCACGCAGGAGCCCGCGCGTAGTCACCCGGAGTCACCGGAGTCACCTGCACCGGGTGACGCGCGGAGCAGCACGGTCGCGACAGGCTGGGGACGCCAGCCGATGCGATCCGAAGGGGTGTCATGCGCTACGAGTTCGTGCTCGCTGAGCCGCTGCCTCCAGCTGTGGCGGCAGCTTTCCCGGAGTTGACGGAGTCGACGACGACGAGCAGCCGCGGCACCGTCCTCTACGGCCCCATCACCGACCGGGCGCACCTGCACGGCCTCCTCGACCGCTTCCACGCCTACGGCCTGACCGTTCTCGAGATGCGCCAGCTCCCCGACTGAACAGCGCTCGCCGGAGCGACAGCCGCCCGGCGGTCGGGCTCCCCGCCTAGAGTGACGACATGGCGGCATCCCGCGGCACCCCTGCGGTCGAGCTCGAGATCGAGGGGCTGCCCGTACGACTCTCGAACCCGGACCGCGTCTACTTCTCCGAGCGCGGCGAGACCAAGCTCGACCTCGCCCGCTACTACGAGTCGGTCGGCCCGGGCATCGTCAACGCGTTGCGGGAGCGACCGTGCATGCTGCACCGCTTTCCCAAGGGTGTCGATGGCCCGAAGGTCCACCAGAAGCGCCTGCCCGCGGGCGCGCCGCCGTGGGTCGAGACGGTGCGCCTCCACTTTCCGCGCTACGGGCTCCACGCCGACGAGCTCTGCGTGACCAAGCTCGCCGACGTCATCTGGGCGGTGCAGATGTCGACCGTCGAGTTCCACCCGTGGAACAGCCGTCGAGCCGACACGGAGAGCCCCGACGAGTGGCGCATCGACCTCGACCCGATGCCGGAGTGCCCCTTCGACCGGGTGCGGCGCGCCGCCGAGGTCACGCACGAGGTCTTGGGCGAGCTCGGGGCGGTGGGCTGGCCCAAGACGTCGGGCGGCTCCGGCCTGCACGTCTACGTTCGCATCGAGCCGCGCTGGGGTTTCAAGGACGTGCGGCGAGGCGCCCTCGCCTTTGCCCGCGAGGTCGAGCGCCGGCTCCCCGACGACGTCACGACGACGTGGTGGCGCAAGGACCGCTCGCCCTCCGACCTCTTCGTCGACTACAACCAGAACGCTCGCGACCACACGATCGCCGCTGCCTACAGCGTGCGCGGCAACCCGCGCGGCACCGTCTCGGCACCCCTGCGCTGGGACGAGGTCGCCGACGCCCTGCCCGACGACTTCACGATCGCCACGATGCCGGCGCGCTTCGCGGAGCTCGGTGACCTCCACGCGGGCATCGACGACGCCATCTTCGACTTCGCGCCCCTGCTCGAGTGGGCCGAGCGCGACGAGCGCGACGGCCGCGACACGCCGCCCGAGCCCGAGCCCGAGCCCTCCTGAGCCGTATGCGTGGAGCGGGCCGGGCGGCATACCGCGGTCTGGTGCGCGCGGGCACTCAGGCCGGTGACCGTCAGTCCCGGGCGATGACGTAGGGCGGGGGAGCCTCGGGGTCTCCGACCGTGGGCTTGGGCTCCGTGAGGATCTCGCAGGTGCCGTCGGTGGGGCAGCCCACGAGGCGGTTGCGCCCGTCAGGTGTGACGGTGCTCAGCACGAGCGTGCGGGGGACGGGGCGCGTGCGATAGCCGACCTGCACGACGGTCGAGCCCGACGGCACGCGCACCGCGAAGGCCGGCTTGCCCGTCGTGGTGTCGATGAGGAGCACACGGCTCTGCTCGGGACCGGTCGGGGCCTTCCAGGCGATGGCGTAGCGTCCGTCGCCGGTGACACCCTTGAGCTCGAGTCCTTGGCAGTCGAGGTCCTTCGTCGCCTGCGACGGGGTGTCGACACCGACGACGGCGAAGCACTTTGTTCCGGAACCGCCGACGGCGGTCCTCGTCGAGTCGTTGAAGGCGACCATCTCGCTCTGGCGCCACTCGGCGGCCTTGCTCGTCGTCGTGTCCCAGCGGAACGTCGTGCCGTTGTCGGTGAAGAAGACCGCCGGGCCGGCGAAGCCGACCACCTCGGCGCCCGTTCCCACGCCCGGCAGGCTGGCGACCTCGCGGCCGTCGGTGTCACGCACGCTGAGGCGGCCGTCGTCGCCGTCGACGTAGGCGAAGCGACCGCCACGGTTCGCCTCGACGCGGCTCCTGAAGTGGCCGAGGTCCTCGATCGTCGTGCCGCCGGGGTCCTCGAGCACCATCTTGACGAGTCCGTTCGACGTCACTGTCACGACGCGGTTGCCACCAGGGAGGCGCAGCACGTCAAGGGTGCTCCCGTCCGAGCCGCTCTGGTTGCTGCCGGCCGCGCTGTGGAAGTCGCCGTCCACGGCATACGGCAGGACGAGCGCGCCGGTGGGCTCGCCTGTGGTCGGCAGGTCGACGGTGGGGATGCCGGAGATCGTCGTCGGTGAGCCGGTCGCCTGCGGGAACCCCGTGACACCGGCGGACGGTGTCGGTGTGGGGCTCTCGCTCTGGTTGCGCCACACGATGGCACCCACAGCCGTGACGAGCAGGAGCGCTGCGGCTGCGGCTGCCACGAGCACCCGGCGTTGGTGACGGGGCGGGGCCGCCGCCCCTGGGGTGCTGGGCGGAGCCGGGGGAGTCGTCGCCGTGGCGGGGCCGGACTGTGTGGTGGGGCCGGCCTGCGTGGTGGGGCCGGCCTGCGTGGTGGGGCCGGTCGACGCGACCGGGCTCGTCGGCGTCTCCGGTGGGGCGCTCGTGTCATCCGGACGGACCTGTTCGAGCAGCTGCGTCACCTCGGCGTCGTCGGGCTTCTCCGCGGCGAGCTGCTCGAGGATGGGCGCCGCCGTCTCCGTGGCACCGGTGGCCAGCGCCGCTTTCGCCGCTGCATAGAGCGAGTCCCGGCGGTGCTGCTCCCCGGGCTGGGCGACACCGGAATGCACGAAGGTGAAGGGCTCGTCGGAGCCGCCGGTCGACCGCAGGAGCACAGCCGTGCCCCACTCGGACGCCTCGTCGGAGGTGGCCATCGCCTTGCGCACCTCGCAGATGGCGGCGTCGATGCCGAGGCCTCGGGTGAGGAAGGAGTAGAGCTCGTGGCTGAAGACGAGCGCAGCCCGGTCGCTGATCTCGGTCTGCATGGCGACGACCGCCGGCAGGCCCTGCCGCACGAGGGCCTGCCCGACGCCCGAGAAGGCATCACGGCCGGAGCTGCGGGCGCCCTCGCAGGCATTGAGGACGGCGAGCTGCATGTCGCGCGCGTCGTGGAGCAGGGTGCCGAGCCGGGCACCCGTGACGCGATGCGCGGTGCCGTCGTCGCGCTCGAGAACGAGCACGCCCTGGTCGAGCTCGCGGTCGAAGCCGCCGTGGCCGACGAAGTGGAAGACGTGGAACGGGTCGAGCAGGGCGCGCTGCAGTGCGGGAAGCGTCGCGTCGTCGAGGACGACGAGCTCGATGAGGCCCGCGTCGACGAGGTCCTTCGTCGTCGCCTCGAGCAGCTGCCGCTCGCGGTCGACGGCGAGCCGGGGCACGTCGCTGGGGCTCGAGATCATGACGAGCACCTGCAACGGCGGGTTGACGACGACAGGCGGCGGCACGCCGAAGGCCTTGACCTGACGGATGATCGGCGTGCGGTTCGACAGGGTGACGAAGCGTCCGAGCTCAGCGGAGTAGAGGTACTCCCACGGCACGGGCTGCAGGTCGGGGGCTCCCTCGAGATCCAGCCGGAGGCGCACGTCGCGGCCGGACCGCGTTGCTGCCTCGACCTCGGACCGGAAGGCCGAGCCGATGGCGCCGCTGAGCAGGGCGTCACCGAGGCGCTGGCCCAGCTCTCTCACGTCACCGACCCGCTCCGAGACCGGCACGAGACGGCGGGAGGCGACCCGCGGTGGGCCGACGGCCACCATGAAGCCCGCGAGCTCGGTCGCGCTGAAGGGCAGTGAGAAGGGTGCGGCCAGCGGCTCACCACCGGGGCCGTTGCGGTCCGGCACGCGCACGGAGTAGCCGGCGTCGTCGCGACTGATGACGACGTCGAAGTCGACGTACGGATCGTTCACCTGCTACCCCTCACCAGCGTCTGGACGGGCATCTCTCGGGGGACGGAGCGGCCGGGTCTCCGCGCTGATACCCCTACCCCCGACAGTGTCCTCCTCAGCGGCGGGTGATGATGGGCGAAGCGCCGCACCATCGGACCGCCCCGACCGGGGCGCTTCGACGGCGTGCCCCACGGCTCCATCACCGACGACCAGAGGAGAACAGCCATGACGGCTCTCACCGACTTCACCGCCACGACGATCGACGGGCAGGAGCGCTCGCTCGCCGACTGTGCGGGGCAGGTTGTGCTCGTCGTCAACACCGCCAGCCAGTGCGGGTTCACCCCGCAGCTCGAGGGTCTCGAGTCGCTCTACGAGACCTACCGTGACCGTGGCTTCACCGTGCTCGGCTTCCCGTGCAACCAGTTCGGCGGCCAGGAGCCGGGCACCGAGGAGGAGATCGGCGAGTTCTGCCAGAAGAACTACGGCGTCAGCTTCCCGATGTTCGCCAAGGTCAATGTCAACGGCGACGACGAGCACCCGCTGTGGGCGTGGCTGAAGTCCGAGAAGGGGGGCCTGCTCGGCGCCCGGATCAAGTGGAACTTCACGAAGTTCCTCGTCGGTCGCGACGGCCAGGTCATCGAGCGCTTCTCGCCGCAGACCGAGCCGGCCGACCTCAGCACCCCCATCGAGAAGGCGCTCGCCGACTGAGGGCCGGCGCGGTGGCGCCTAGGATCGCTGCCGTGGACCGAGCCCGCTTCGCCGACAGGCGTGCCCGTGAGGTCGTCGACGTGCGACGCGGCGAAGACGCCCTCGAGGCGATCTCGCGTGACGGCTTCTGGGCCGTCGTCGCGACCTTCGAGGGCGAGGTCACGGCGATCCGCTTCGCTGTCGTCGAGCAGGACGAGTCCGCAGAGCCCGAGGTGCCACGGTGGACGCCGCTCGACGGGAGCTGGACCAGCTCCTTCGACCGGACGGCATACGTCTCGGCGGTCGCGGAGGTGCGCGAGCGGATCGCAGCCGGCTTCGTCTACCAGGTCAACGTCTGTCGGGTGCTGACCCACGAGCTGTCCGACGAGGCTGATCTCGACGGGCTGGATCTTCTTGTGCGACAAGGTAATCCTGCACCGCACGCCGCACGGATCAGATGCGACGAGGCCGGCATCGACCTCGTGTGTGCCTCGCCCGAGCTCTACCTGAGGCGACGCGAGGGTCGCCTCGTCACCCGGCCGATCAAGGGCACGGCACCCACGCCGGAGCTGATGCTGCCCAAGGACCACGCCGAGAACGTCATGATCGTCGACCTCATGCGCAACGACATCTCCGGTGTCTGCGAGCCCGGCACGGTCTCGGTCGACGAGCTGTGCGTCACCGAGGCCCACCCCGGGCTCGTGCACCTCGTCTCGACGGTGAGCGGAGAGCTGCGGGCGGGGGTCGAGTGGCCCGGCATCTTCGGCGCCACCTTCCCACCGGGGTCGGTGTCGGGAGCCCCGAAGTCGAGCGCGCTGACAACGATCGCCGACCTCGAGTCGGCACCTCGCGGTCCCTACTGCGGGGCCATCGGATGGGTCGACGCCGACCGGGGAACGGCCGAGCTCGCCGTCGGCATCCGCACCTTCTGGGCCGACCGCGACGACGCGGGCCGGAGGCACCTGCGCTTCGGCACGGGGGCCGGCATCACGTGGCACTCCGACCCCGAGGGTGAGTGGCTCGAGACCCAGCTCAAGGCGACCCGGCTCATCGGGCTGGCCGCGGGCACTGTGACACCATGAGAGCGATCGACACACGCGCGCGCGAGGGCCGACCGCGGCACCTCTGGTCGGTGGCGACGCGTGCAGACGAACGGGACGGAGTGGGGCAGCGGTGACGGGGACGAACATCCGGGTGTGGGTCGACGGCGACCTCGTCGAGCCTGAGGGCCCCGCCGTGAGCGCCCTCGACCACGCCGTCACGGTAGGCGACGGCGTCTTCGAGACGGCCAAGATCGTCGACGGGGCACCTTTCGCGCTGACCCGGCACCACCGCCGTCTGCTGCACTCCGCGGCCGGCCTCGGGCTGCCCGTCCCTGACCTCGCACTCGTCGACAAGGGTGTCGCGGCCGTCCTGGAGGGCGAGCCGATCGCCTTCGGCCGGTTGCGGTACAGCGTCACCGGAGGGGTCGGGCCGCTCGGCTCCGACCGCGACGAGGCCTCGCTGACGACCATCGTGCTCGCCGCGCCCCAGGCCCGGCCGCCGGCCAGCGGCCGGCTCACCGTCGTGCCATGGACGCGCAACGAGCGGTCCGCGGTCGTCGGCCTCAAGACGACGTCGTATGCCGAGAACGTCGTCGCACTCGCCCGGGCCAAGGCGGTGGGAGCCATCGAAGCCGTCTTCGCCAACACGCGCGGCGAGCTGTGCGAGTGCACCGGGAGCAACATCTTCGTCGTCGTCGACGGTGTCGTGCTCACGCCGCCGGGCGACTCGGGCCTGCTCTGCGGCATCACCCGTGAGCTCGTCATCGAGTGGGGCCGCGAGGGCGGGGTCGAGGTGCGCGAGCAGGTCCTTCCGCTCGACGTCCTGACGACCGCCGACGAGGTGTTCATCACGAGCTCGACGAAGGACGTGCTCCCCATCGACGCGATCGACGACCGTGAGCTGCCCCCTGCGCGACCGGTCACGACGGCCCTGCAGGAGATCTTCCGCCATAACGCCGATCGGACCCTCGACCCGTGAACGCCCGCGAGCCCGTTGTCCCGGCGAAGGACGAGACGGTGGTGACCGGGGAGCCCGGCGCCACGCGCGAGCCGGGCGGCCGGCATACCGGCGCGGTCGACTACTCCGACCTCAACGCGACGCTCGACGTCGACGAGGACCGGTGGGCCTGGCGGGCGCGGCTGCGCAGCAACAAGGTCACGCATCTCGCGTGGCGCATCGCGGTGGGCGTCGTCGGGGGGGTGGTGACGGTGGCGGGGCTCGTCATGGTGCCCGCCCCGGGGCCCGGCTGGCTCGTCGTCTTCTTCGGGCTGCTCATCCTCGCGAGCGAGTTCGAGTTCGCCCAGCGCCTGCTCGACTACGCGAAGCGGCACGTCAGCCGGTGGAACGACTGGATCATGGCACAGGCCCTCTGGGTGCGCGGTGCCGTCGCGCTCGGCACCCTCGCGATCGTGTGGGTCGTGGTGTGGAGCTACCTCGCGTGGCAGGGGATTCCGGCGTTCCTGCCGCAGTGGGCGGAGGATGTGCTGACCCGGGTTCCGGGCATCGACTGAGGTCCGGGAGCGGTTCCGCGGGGCGATTTCCGCGGCGGGCCGCGGACCGGCTATTGTTTCCCCTCGTCGCCCCGATCTAGCCACGTGGCTGGGGCGCCCGGACGTGTAGCTCAGTTGGTTAGAGCGCTCGCTTCACACGCGAGAGGTCAGGGGTTCGAGTCCCTTCACGTCCACCGAAGAGAAATGGCACCTGACCTGCGGAAACGGGCCTGAAGGCCGTGCTACACCCCGGCCGTGCGGTGGGCTATCGAGTACTGCTCGTCGGTGACGGGCTCGAGCCAGGTGGTGGCCTCGCCGTCTCCGGAGGCGTCGAGGATGGCGTAGTGGCACATCATGTTCTCGCTGGTGCCGCCGTGGAAGTGCTCCTCTCCGGCCGGTGTCCAGACGCTGTCGCCGGGGCGGAGGACGACGGTCTTGCCGTCGCGGGTGCCGACGAGCCCGATGCCGTCGGTGCACACCAGCAACTGGCCGTTGGCGTGCGAGTGCCAGTTGGTGCGGGCACCCGGCGTGAAGCGGACGAGCCCGACGACCAGCCGGGAGGTGCCGTCTCCGTTGAAGACCGGGTTCATCCACACGTCGCCGGTGAAGCTCGCGGCCGGGGTCTTGACCGTGGCGGTGGCGGGGTTCTTGTCCATGTCGTGTCCTGTCGTGTGCGCAGGGACCATGGCTCCACGCTAGGTGTCGTGCGCAGCGACAGGGAGGTCCTGTCAGTACCCCGAACGACAGGGACTCCCCCCGCTCGCGGATGCCGCGTTGAATCGGCGACATGCGAGCAACCTTCCTGTATGGCGCGGACGACGTCCGCGTCACCTTCGACCGGACCGTGTCACTGGAGCAGACACCCGACGGCGGTGCGGCCATGGATGACCGCACCGCCCCGAAAGTGATGGTCCGCCCATGAGCGACGTCAAGACCCTCGCCACCAGGTCGGCAGCCGGCACCCGACACGCTGCTGGCACGGGCGCCATCCTCGCGATCATCCTGATCAGCTACTTCATGATCCTGCTGGACAACTCGGTGATCTTCACGGGTCTGCCGAGCATCCGCGTCAGTCTCGACATGTCAGCCACGCAGCTGACCTGGGTCCAGGACGCCTACACGCTGGTCTTCGGCGGCCTGCTCCTCCTCGGGGCGCGCGCCGGGGACATCGTCGGGCGTCGCCGACTCTTCATCGTCGGTCTCGCCATCTTCGGCACCGCCTCTCTGCTCATCGGCCTCGCACCCACGGGGTCATGGATGATCGCCGGCCGAGCGGTGCAGGGGGTGGGCGCTGCGATCGTGGCGCCGAGCTCCCTGGCCCTCATCACCGCCTACTTCCAGGGCCAGGAGCGCAACAGGGCCGTCGCCTGGTACGGCGCGACCGCCGGCATCGGCGCCAGCCTCGGCCTCTTGGTCGGCGGCGCCCTGACGACCTGGATCTCCTGGCGAGCCGCCTTTCTCGTGAACGTCCCGATCGCTGTCGCGATGATCATCGGCGCCAAGGTGGTACTGACCGAGACCCCTCGCCAACGCGGTCGATTCGACGTGCCGGGGGCCGTGTTCGCCACGCTGGGCATGGGCGCTCTCGTCTTCGGGATCATCGAGTCCTCCGAATCCGGCTGGACCTCGCCCGTCGTCATCGCCTCTCTGGGTCTTGGCGTGGTCCTGCTCGTCGCGCTGGTGGCGAACGAGGCCCGCGCGGAGCAGCCCATCATGCCTTTGCGGCTCTTCGCCAGCCGGGAGCGCAGCGGTGCCTACGGCGCTCGCATGCTCTATCTCGGGGCCATGATCGGGTTCTTCTTCTTCAGCACCCAGCTCATGCAGGACGGGCTCGGGTTCACCCCGCTGCAGGCGGGACTCGGCTTCTTGCCCATGTCGCTCGTGAACTTTGCGGTCGCCCTGTCGATCCCCCGGCTCAGCACCCGGGTCTCCAACGCGGTCCTGCTCTGCAGTGGCATCGCGCTCACCCTCGTGGGAATGGCATGGCTGAGCAGGGCCGGAATCGACGGCTCGTACCTCGTCTCCGTGGCGCTGCCGATGGCGCTGATCGGCGCCGGGCAGGGCCTCGCATTCGCGCCGCTGACCAACGCCGGCCTGGCCGGAGTCGCACCGCAGGACGCGGGAGCCGCATCCGGTCTGGTCAACACCGCCCACCAGCTCGGCATGGCTCTCGGCCTCGGCGTGCTCGTCGCCGTCTCCGCCCACGCCGGCGCGGGCCTGCACGGGCCAGCGGCAGTGGCCGCCCAGGTCGAGGTCGCCCTGACGGGCGCCGCCGTGCTGCTCGCCGCCTCCCTGCTGGTCGCGTTGACTGTCGTGCTGCCCAAGCGTCAGCGCGCTGCCTCGCCTGCCCGGACCTCGAGCGGCGCGGCGCGGTACCGGGCATGAGACCCGCTTGGCGCCGACAGATCGGGCGACGCGCCCTGGTGGCCTCCGGCATCGCCGCCGTCGCCGCGTCCACGCTCGCCGCGTGCACCGGCCGACCTGCCACGCACACGGCGAGTGACGCCAGCGCACGAAGCGTCCCCGCAACGGGCGCGACCAGCGACGTCAGTCCCAGCACGCGAGCCGGGCGCACGCTCGTGGCCTACTTCTCGCGAGCCGCGAGAACTACCACTACGGGGGACGGGTCGATCTCGACGTCGGCAACACCGCCGTCGTCGCCCGGATGATCGCCGAGCTGACCGACGTCGACCTCTACGAGATCCGCGCCGCGGAGCCGTACCCCCACGACTACGACGCGACCGTCGCACGCAACCTCACAGAACAACAGACCGACGCGAGGCCACCCATCGCTGACCCGCTGCCCGCGCTCGACGCATACGGCACGATCGTGCTCGCCAGCCCCGTCTGGAACGTCCGGGCGCCGATGATCATGCGGACCTTCGTGGAGTCCGTCGACGTCACCAGCCACACCGTCCTGCCCCTGGTGACCCACGCCGTCAGCGCCATGGGCCGCGTCGCCGAGGAGTACGCGCAGCTGCTCGGCGGAGCGAAGGTCGGCGAGGGCCTTGCCGTCCAAGGGGAGCAGGTACGTGCGGCTCGGCCAGAGGTTGCGGCCTGGTTGGGGCGCGCTGGGCTGCGCCGGTGACCGACCCACATCAGGCGAGCCGAGGGTGTGTGGGGGGGTACTCGCAGTACCCCGAACGGCAGGCACTCCCGGCCCGGCGCGACTCCCTCTAGCGTGGTTGAGGTGAGCACACCAACGATGACATTGAACAACGGCATCGAGATCCCGGCGCTCGGTTACGGCGTCTTCCAGACCCCGCCCGAGCAGACCATCGCCGCCGTCACCACGGCGCTCGAGACCGGGTACCGGCACATCGACACCGCAGCGGCATACGGCAACGAACGCGAGGTCGGGGAGGCGATCCGCCGCGCCTCGGTGGCGCGCGACGAGCTCTTCCTCGAGACGAAGATCTGGATCAGCGACTACGGCTACGACGAGACCCTGCACGCGTTCGACAAGTCCGCCGGCAAGCTCGGCGTCGAGCAGATCGACCTGCTGATCCTGCACCAGGCGCTGCCCGGCGCGTTCGACCGGACCATCGCCGCCTACCGGGCGCTCGAGCAGCTGTATGCCGACGGCAGGGTCCGCGCCATCGGTGTCTCGAACTTCATGCCGGCCCACCTCGACCGGTTCCTTGCCGAGACGTCGGTCGTCCCGACCGTCAACCAGATCGAGGTCCACCCCTACTTCCGGCAGTCCGAGCTGCTCGCCTACGACGAGCAGCGCGGCATCCTCAACCAGGCATGGTCGCCGATCGGCGGGATCACCTTCTACCGCGACGGTTCCCACGGCAGCACCCTGCAGGACCCCGTCATCGGTGACATCGCCGCCGCGCACGACAAGACGCCCGCGCAGGCCATGCTGCGCTGGCACCTGCAGCAGGGACGCCAGGCCATCCCCAAGTCCGTGACGCCGTCACGGATCTCGGAGAACCTCGACATCTTCGACTTCGAGCTCAGCAGCGAGCAGCTCACCGCGATCGACGCCCTCGACACCGGCGTCCGGGGCGGCCCAGAGCCCGAGGACATCACCCTTGAAGCCTTCGGCCGCCCGATCCCCGAAGCCTGACCCAGACAGCCGGTAGTGGTCGGGCGGGGGGGTAGGCGCGCGAGCCAGCGTCTGAGAGCGTGTAAGGGACAACTGGGGGATTCACGACAAGAACCTTGGTCACGGTCGAACTCGTCCTTTCGGTCGCGAGACGCCGTCCCCACCTGGTCGCTACCTTGGGCACGCCGACCCCTCGGGGGGCGTAGGTGTCGGCGACCGAAGGGGAGGAACCACGACCGTGCCCACTCGTAGGGTCCTGGCTGCCACGGCTGCCGCCATCACGCTCCTGGCCACTGGGCCCGGCGTTGCCGCGAACGCCGCGTCCGTGACGTCAGCCGCCCTCAGTGGCCGCGCTGGCGCCTTCGCGACAGCGGCTGCTGCGTTGACGCTGCCGGCAGGTTTCCAGCTCGTGGACTACCCCACGGGGCAGGCGGCATACAACCTGACGAACTTCGCCTGGCTGGATGATGGTGGCTTGCTGACGAGCGGCAAGAACGGCCTGATCACGTTCCTGCCTCCAGGCGGCACGGTGGCACGCGTCGTGGGCCAGGTACCATCCGTGAGGGCACTCGGCGACCACGGCTTCCTGGGCTTTGCGCCGGCCAACGACTACTCGTCCACGGGTCGGGTGTTCGTGTCGTACGACAAGGGCGATCCGGCGGGCACCGGTTTCGGGATGGTGGAGGAGTGGAAGGCGCTCCCCGCTGACAGTCCCACCAGCTTCACCCGGGTCCGCACCCTGATCGATGGCAGTCAGACCTCGCCGCAGCTGGCCCAGGTTCAGCACACCCACGGTATCGACTCTGTCGTGGTGGCCCCGGACGACACGTTGTTCGTCAGCATCGGAGATGACGCCCTCAACAACGGCGACCCCACGACCCTGCGCGCTCAGGACCTGAACCAGCCGTACGGCAAGGTGCTGCATCTCACCCCGGATGGTCAGGGCGTCCCCAGCAACCCGTTCTACTCCTCCGCTGCTCCTTCGTCGTGGCGCAGCATGATCTATGCCTACGGTTTCCGTAACCCGTTCCGCTTCGCCCTCGACCCGCGCTCCGGTGTGCCGCATCTGGGTGACGTCGGCTGGAGCACCACCGAGGAGGTCAACACCCTGGTGCCGGGAGCCAACGCCGGCTGGCCGTGCTATGAAGGGCCTGCCCAGACCACGTTCTCGACCTACAGCGTCTGCCAGGCGCTCTACGCCGCCGGCTCGGCGCGGATGCCGATCTGGTCCTACCGGCACGACGAGTCGGGTGTGCAGGCGGGGGCCGCGGTGGTGGGCGGTGTCCACTACACGGGCACGTCCTATCCGAGTCAGTACCGCAACTCCTTCTTCTTCGGCGACTACGCCCGCCACAACCTGTGGACCCTGGCGACCGACACCGCCGGCGCGATGACGAGGGCGCCGGAGAGCGCCGGCTTCGCGACCGACGCCGGCGGCCCGGTCGCCTTCCACACAGGCCCGAACGGCGACGTGACCTACGCCGACCTCCTCAGCGGCCAGGTCCGGCGCCTCGTCTACCAGGTCGGCAACCGCGCCCCGGTGGCCACGTTCAGCTCAAACACCGATGCGGCCACCAAGACGGTCGCCTTCTCAGCGGCAGACTCCTACGACCTGGATGGTGACGCGCTGACGTACAGCTGGGACTTCGGGGACGGCGCGAGCGCGACCGGGCTGACCGCCGTGCACACGTACGTGACAGCGGACCCCATGACGGTGGCCCTGTCCGTCCGTGACCAGCTGGGGGCCACGACCACCGCTACGACCACGATCTATCCCGACAACGAAACCCCACTGCTCACCCTCACCGCCCCTGCCGCGTCAACCACCTACGCGGTGGGGGACGTCGTCGAGCTGTCCGCGACCGCCACTGACGCTGAAGACGGCCCGGTGACGGTCAGCTGGGACACGAGCCTGCTGCACTGCCCGTTCGCCGGCAGCTGCCACGTGCACCCCGACGGCGACCCGGTGACGGGCCCGACATACAGCAAGCCGTTCACCGACCACGGCGCGGACACGACCATGCTGGTCACCGCCCACGTCGTGGACTCCAAGGGCGCCACGGCGACGACCACCTATGAAGCCGAGCCCACGCTGCGCACCATCGCGGTGGACAGCCCGGTGGCCGTGAACATCAACGGGGTGACTGCTGCCTCAGCCCAGGTGGTTGCTGGCTCCAGCGTGGAGCTCGTCGCCCCGGTGACCTCCACCTACTGGTCCTTCGCCGACTGGAGCGACGGGGGTGCGGCCGCCCACGCCATCACCATGCCCAACGTTGACCTCAGTGTCAGCGCTCGGTACACGACCGCGATCGACGCCAAGTACACCGCGCTGGGGGGGAGCTCCGCCTTCCTGGGGAGTCCGACCACACCCGAGTACGACGTCGCCGGGGGTCGGGCCCGCAACTACACGGGCGGTCGCCTGTACTGGAGCGCTGCCACCGGCGCCCACGAGGCGCACGGCGCAATCCTGACCAGGTACCTCGCCGCCGGGGGACCGACGGTCCTCGGGTTCCCCACCACCGATCAGGTGGCCGTCACCGGCGGCCTGGCGGTCTACTTCACCAAGGCCCGGATCTACTGGTCGTCGACAACCGGAGCGCGCCTGCTCAACGGCGCGATCCTGACCAAGTACCTCGCGGTCGGCGGCCCCGACCGGTACGGGCTACCCACGACCGACGTCACCGCGGTGACCGGTGGGTGGTACGCCCACTTCACCGGCGGACGCAGCATCTACTACTCCGCCACGACCGGAGCGCACCTCGTGAAGGGAGGGATCCGGACCAAATACCTCGCCACTGGGGGACCGACGGTCCGCGGATTCCCCACCACCGATGAGATCGGAGTGACCGCCGGGCTGGCCACGTACTTCACCAAGGCCCGCATCTACTGGTCGTCGACAACCGGAGCGCGCCTCGTCAACGGCGCGATCCTCACCAAGTACCTCGCGGCCGGCGGCCCCGACCGGTACGGGCTACCCACGACCGACGTCACCGCGGTGACCGGTGGGTGGTACGCCCACTTCACCGGCGGACGCAGCATCTTCTACTCCGGCACGACCGGAGCGCACCTCGTCTACGGCGCGATCCGCACGAAGTACGCGTCAATGGGCTACCAGACCTCCTGCCTCGGGTTTCCCACCACCGACGAGTACGCCATCACCGACGGCCGCCGCAACCGCTTCGCCCATGGAAGCATCACGTACCGCTACAGCACCAACACGACCACCTCCAGCTGCTAGCTGCGCTGGTCCGACAGGTTCCTCCAGACGATGACGAAGAGGTGAGTCGCGCAGTCCGTCCTCCTGGCCGAGTGCATGCCGAACCGGACCGGTACAGCCTCGGCCAGGTGGTGGCCGACATGGTGTTCCGTCGGTGACAGTGACGTTGGAATGGGCCGCCCACGGGTCATCGACGGCGCGTTCCGCGGCTGCCGGTCGGTACTGTTGACTGCTCAGTGTGACGTCGCACGCCGGTGCACGCGCCTGGGCGGAGGGCTCCATGGGTAAGTTGATCTACGCAGCCAACACCTCACTCGACGGCTTCCTCGAGGACGAGACGGGGTCGTTCGACTGGTCCGTGCCGGACGAGGACGTGCACGCGTTCTGGAACGAGCACGAGCGGCACATCGGCACGTCGCTCTACGGGCGACGCATGTACGAGACGATGAGTGTCTGGGAGAGCGACGACTGGTTGGTGGACGAGTCCCCGGTGGTCCGCGAGTACGCCGAGATCTGGCGTGACGCCGACAAGGTCGTCTACTCCACCTTGCTCGCCGACGTGTCGACCACCCGCACACGCATCGAGCGGCAGTTCGAGCCCGAGGCTGTGCGACGGCTCAAGGAGACCTCCAGCTCCGACCTCAGCATCGGAGGTGCGGGGATCGCGGCCGAGGCCTTCCGACACGGCCTGGTCGACGAGTGCGTCCTGCTCCTCTGCCCGGTCCTCGTCGGTGGCGGCAAGCCGGCTCTACCTCGAGGCATACGACTCGACCTCGAGCTGCGTGACCAGCGTCGATTCGACAACGGCGTGGTCTACGTGCGCTACGCCGTCCGGCACCCCGCCTGAGAGCGAGCTCCGGATGCGCGGGGCGGCCGTCAGCCCGAGCGACGCCTGTCGTTCGGGCTGGGCGCCGCGACTGGTTCATGGGTGGTCGGGTTCTCCCTCGGAGCCGGGTTGTCCACGCCGTTGACAGGGTGCGCCCAGAACTCACGGATGAGCGTGGCGGTGGCCGCCGCCGCCTCGAGCGGCACGAGGTAGGCGGCGTCAGGCACGATGGCGGTGCGCCCGTGCGGGAGGAGGCGGGCGGCGGCCTCGGCCTGATCGGGCGTGAATCCGGCGTGCTCACTGCCGGTGACGATCAAGGTCGGGGTCGTGATCTGCGTCAGCTGGGGGGTCAGGTCTTCGCGCCCCAGCGAAATCGAGAGCACGGCATTGCGCAGCATCCGGCGCCTGGCGTGGCGGAGGCTGTCGCACACGAGGTCGACGGCTTCGGGGTCGTGGCCTCGCGTGTGGGTCGACAGCAGCACCTTCGTGACGCCGGAAAGCACGGGCGTGATCGGCCCGAGGACCCCGTGAAGGGCCAGGAGCGGGTAGGTCCGCCGACGTTCCGCTGGAGACAAGGACGCGACCGGTGTTCCGAGCGTGACGAGCGTTCGGCACTGCTCCGGGTGGTCGGCCGCGAGCTGGAGGCCGACGTGCCCGCCCCACGCGTTGCCGACCCAGTCCACCGGCTCGGTCACTGACATCGCGTGCAGGACCTGCCGTGCCCCGGTCACGCAGTCGCGCAAGGTGTACCGGCGTCCGGGATCTCCGCTCGCGCCGTGGCCGGGTCCGTCGATGATGACCAGGCAGCGGTCCTGCGCGAGGGCGGGAACAACCCGATCCCAGGAACGCGCATCCATGAACAGGCTCGGCCACAGCACGGCTGGGAGGCCGCTACCGACCACCCGGACTGCAAGGGGCCCGACCACGGTGTCGATCGCGTTTTGATGCGTCATGATCCCTCCTGTTGACAGTGTCAACCATTACTATCCGCAACAGGTTGACACTGTCAATAGATTGGGGTGAGGGATGGCCGATACGGCATCCGAAGCCGAGGACAGGCTGGAATCGAGGCTCCTGCGCGCCGCCTTGAAGGAGCTGGCGGACGCACCGGTGGAGCAACTCAGCATGCGCCACGTCGCGCAGTCGCTCGGGGTCAGCCACCAGGCGCCGTACGTGCATTTCGGTAGCAGGAAACGGTTCCTGGCGGCTGTGGCAGGGACCGGCCTGGCCGAGGCGACGGCACGGGCCCGTGCGGCGGTGGAGGCCGCGGGGGACCGCCCACCGGCCCGTCTGCACGCTCTGGCCGATGCGTATCTGGACTTCATCCGCGAGCACCCGCACGTCCACGACCTCGCACACGGGCCCACCGTCGCCAAGGCCGACCACCCCCTGCTCCAGCGGGCCGCGATCCAGTACTGGGACCTGCTCCACGACACGATCGCGTCCTGTCAACCGCAGGGAACCTCCGAGGCCGAGGTCCTGTGCCGGGCGGCCGTGGCCTGGTCGACGGTGTACGGCATCTCCCGACTCTCTGCCTTCGGCCAGCTCCCAGACTCCGTCCCCGCATCCGCCGGCGAGCTGATCCACGGAGCCATCGACCAGCTCCTCGCCGGCTGGCAGCACGGCATGACCGACCCCTCCCAGAGGTCGTGATTCACCTATGACGCGGCGATGATGGCCTGCTCAAGACGCGGGACGACCGTGAGGACCTTGCCGAGCCCCGCTCGGAGAACGATGTTCTCGGCATCCGTCGAGAGCTCGGCGAGGAAGACGCGGATGCCGCGAGCGGCGAAGTCTGTGGCCTGTCGACGCAGGACCTCGGTGCCCGTGAAGTCGATGTCGTCCATGGCCGCCGCGTCGAGGACGACGGCCTGAACCGGGGCGGTCGCGGCAGCCACGAGGTCGCGCACTCGCTCGTCGAAGTAGGCGGCGTTCTCGAAGAAGAGCCCGGTGCCGAATCGGTAGACGAGGATGCCGTCCATCGGGGTGCCAGGCTGCACCCGGCCGAGGAGGCGCGGCGCGACGTCGCCGTCGGAGACGAGCACCTCGTCGTGCGGCTGGTGCTGGCGCCGGAGCCGGTCGACGAGAGAGACGAGCACGGCGAGCAGGATGCCCTGCTCCACGCCGACGAAGGCGACGACGACGAGGGCCAGCATCGCCGCGCCGAACTCGAACAGTCGGGTGCGCCGGACCGCCTGGAGCTGGCCGACCTTGACGAGACCGACGCCGATCGCGAAGACGACGCCGTCCAGCACGGGGGAGGGCAGGTACTCGAACAACCCCGTGGCGAAGAGCAGGACGATGCCGATGACCAGCGCCATGGTGATGTTGACGAGCTGGCTCCGGCTGCCGGCGCCGTCACCGGCGGAGGTCCGCGGCGGGCTGCCGTTGATGGCAAAGCCACCCGTGAGGGCACTGCCGGTGTTGGCCGCGGCGAGCCCGTAGAGGTCCTGGTTGGTGTTGTCGCGGTAGCCGTTCTTGGTGGCGAAGCTGCGGGCAACGGCCGCACTCTGCGCAAGGATGACGACTGCGATGGCAGCGGCGGTTGCCGTGAGCCGCGTGAGCTCACCGGCGTCGAAGGTCGGGAGGGTCAGGCTGGGCAGTCCCGCCGGCACGTCCCCGACCATCGACACGCCGCGGCCCTCGGCGCCGATGAGGGCTGCGACCACGCTGAAGACCACGACCGCGAGGAGGGCTGCGGGGAGCTTGGGTAGCACCCGTTCCATGAAGAGCATCGACACGACGACCCCGAGCGCGAGCGCGGCAGAGGTCACGTTGATGTGTCCGAGGTTGGTCACGGTGGCGACGAGCTTGTCCCACGTCGTCCCCGAGGCCGTGATGCCGAGCATCCCGGGTAGCTTGCCGATGATGAGCGAGACGCCGACCCCGCTGAGGAACCCGGCCAGCACGGGCTGCGAGATGAGGTCGGCGAGGAACCCGAGGCGCGCGATCGCCATGAGGAGCAGGATCGCGGCGGTGATGAGGCCGAGCACGGCAACGGTGCTCGCGTAGGTGGGACTCCCCGCGGCGACGACGGCGCCGGCGCCGGCCGCGACGAGCGCTGCCGTCGCGGAGTCAGCTCCCACGACGAGCTGTCGCGTCGAGGCGATGAGCGCGAAGAGGATGGCAGGCAGCAATGCACAGTAGAGACCGGTCTGCACCGGCAGACCGGCGATGCTGGCATAGCCCAGTGACTCGGGAATGGCGATCGCAGCGACGGTGACGCCGGCGACCAGGTCGCCACGGAGCCACTGCCTCCGGTATCCCGTCAGGAGCGCCATGGCGTCACCGTGGCACACCCCTCGCCCACGGCGTGGGCGAACTCGCGAAACGACCCGCCACGATGGGAGATCGAAAGTGCGATCGGTGGGCCTGTCTCAGTCGCGGAGGCCTGGGGAGGTTTCGTCGGACATCCGGTTTGCCCGATGCAAAGCCGCAGCCGCGGGGCGAAGCTCGATGACATCGACTGGTCCACCGGGCTCCGGACCGGCGGCCGTGGCAGCCCGGCCGTAGCGCCCGGCCAGCGGTGCCGCGCTGAGCCCGTGGGCCAGCACGCTGACGAGCACGGTGACCGTCACGATGGCCACCGCCTCGTCCGACACCGGCCCCAGGGACTCGAGGGCGAGGAGCGCGAAGACGAGGGAGGCCAGCCCCCTGGGGCCGAACCACCCGACGAACAGCACTGTCCTGCGGTCGAGTCCGCTGCCGAGCAGCGACAGCGCCACGGGCAGCATCCGCACCACGGTGAGGCTCAACGCGGCATACAGGAGCATGAGTGGGTCGACGCGTTCGAGCATGATGGGGACGGCGATGGCGCCGAACGCCAGCCACACGAGGGACGAGACCAGTGCACCCGCCTGCTCGAGGAAGACCAGCTCCTCGGGCCCCCGGCGCCCGGCGCAGGCGCCGAAGGCCAGCCCTCCGCAGAACGCGGCGACGAACCCGTTGCCGTCGAAGGCGAGGGAGGCGGCATACGCCAGCAGACCGAGGGCGAGCACGGCGATGCCCGTGAAGTCCTCGGCTGCCAGGTCGTGCCTCCGGGCCAGGCGCAGGAGCCAGCCACCCGCAGCGCCGACGGCGGCCCCGATCACGACCCCGAGGGCCAGCTGGACGAGGGCGCGGCCGGCGCCCTCGTCGCCCTCGAGACCGGCCGCGGCCGCCGCGCCCGCGATGGCGACCATGACGATGGGCGTGGCGATCCCGTCGTTCAAGCCGCTCTCCACCGTGATGAGCTGACGGATGCGTGACGGCACGACCGGATTGGTGACGACGGGGATCCCGAGCGCTGCGTCGGTCGGCGCGAGGGCGGCTCCCACGAAGAGTGCCAACCAGAGCCCCAGCCCGGGCCAGAACCACGCAGCCAGGGCCCAGCCGAGCAGGACCGTCAGCGGCAGGCCGACGCCGAGCAGGCGCAGGTAACGCCCCACGTCAGGGCGCAGCTCGCGCATCGGCAGACGGGCGGCATCCGAGAAGAGCACCCAGACCAGGGTGATCTCGAGGAGGGGGGTGAGCGCGGCGGGCTCCTCGGGTCCCTCGACCACCCCTACCCACGCGAGCGCGGCACCGACGGCGATGAAGACGATCGGTGCCGTCAGGTCAGCGCGGGCCAGGCGCTTGGAGACCAGTCCCCAGCCGAACAGGGTGGCCGCGACGATGACGAGAGCGCTGGTATTCATGGCCGTTCCTTTGCAGGGGTCGGTGCATCAGGTGAGGGGCGGGATGCCCTTCGAGATGAGGTCCACACCGAGCGCGAGGAAGAGCACGGTCATGACAGCATCGTGGTGAAGGGCGAGCCAGTCCTTGGTCGCGTCGAGCCTGGTGCGGGCGGACTCGCCACCCACGAGGTAGTAGGTGACCGGGCCGGCGATCGTCAGGCTGGCGACGACGAAGACCAGGACGGCGATGACGGCGTTCGTCGTCGGGAGCGCCAGACCGGCAACGGCCGCGCCGGCGCCGGCCGCGAGAAGGAGGTTCTTCGGGTTCACGCCCGCCAGCAGCAGGCCGAGCGCGAACATCGGACCGTGGACCTTGGCTCGGCTCGAGAACAGCATGAGGATCACCGCGATGATCGGGACCGGGCTGATCGCGACGCCGACGGCGAAGGGGAGGACTGCGGCAATACCGTCCACGTGAGGGCTCCTCGTCGGACGGTGCCCTTGCCCGCCCGTCACGTGACGAAACGGCGCCGGGGCACCGGAGACCATCGTCGCGCCACGTCGCGAGTGAGTGGATCACCCCTCCCGGATGACATTTTGGGCGACTGTGACGCGCCCGAGCGGAGGTCATCCGTTTGGGATGACGACCGGGGGCTGAGCCCCTGCCACGCTGATGCTGGATGCCTCATCCTGTGGACCTCGTCCAGCAGGTACCCGTGGCGGGGGGCGAGCGGCATACGACCCCCGCGCGGTGATCGGTTCGTGCCTTCACCGCGCCACCCAGACGTGCCACCACGACTTCTCCGGTCGTGGTCAGGAGGAGAGGCGGCACCATGTCACAGGACTTCAAGGGCAAGATCGAGCTCGACATCAGGGACTCCGTGCCGGACTGGGAGCCCTATCTCGCGCCGAAGGCACCCGCCGGAGCCCCGAACGTGGTGTTCGTCGTGTGGGACGACGTGGGCTACGGGACCATGGACTGCTTCGGCGGTCCCGTGCACACTCCGACGATGAGCCGCATCGCCGACACGGGCGTGCGCTACGCCAACTTCCACACCACGGCGCTGTGCTCGCCGACACGTGCCTCGCTCCTCACGGGGCGCAACGCGACGTCCAACGGCATGGCGACGATCGCGGAGTTCAGCTCGGGCTTCCCCGGCATCTCGACGCGGATCCCCTTCGAGAACGGCTTCATCTCGGAGGTGCTCCTGGAGCACGGCTACAACACGTACTGCGTCGGCAAGTGGCACCTCACGCCCGGTGAGGAGACCGGCATGGCCGCGTGGAAGAAGCGGTGGCCTCTCGGTCGCGGGTTCGAGCGGTTCTACGGCTTCCTCGGTGGTGAGTCGAGCGGGTGGTATCCCGACCTCATCCACGACAACCACCCGACGGAGCCGCCGGCGACGCCGGAGGAGGGCTATCACATCGCAAAAGACCTCTCGGACAAGGCGATCCAGTTCATCCGCGACGCCAAGGTGGTCGAGCCGGACAAGCCGTTCTTCCTCTACTTCAGCCTCGATGCGGCGCACGCGCCGCACCACGTCTTCCAGAAGTGGGCCGACAAGTACACGGGTGTCTTCGACGAGGGGTACGAGGCGATCCGTGACCGGATCCTCGCTCGGCAGAAGGAGCTGGGGCTCCTCCCGGAGGACACCGTGCTCTCCCGCATCAACCCGCGCGGTGAGCCGGCCGCGACCGGCCCGGACGGGCAGCCGTGGCCGATGCTCGACACCGTGCGGCCCTGGGAGTCCCTCAGCGCTGACGAGAAGCGGCTCTTCGCCCGGATGGCGGAGGTGTTCGCCGGTTACGTGGAGTACACGGACGACCAGGTCGGTCGGCTCGTCGACTTCCTCGAGTCGTCCGGCGAGCTCGACAACACGATCATCGTCGTCGTCTCCGACAACGGGGCGAGCGGCGAGGGCGGCCCGAACGGGACGTTCAACGAGTGGCGCTTCTTCAACGGCGTGCCCACCCCGACCGAGCTCACCCTCCAGCACATCGACGAGCTGGGCGGCCCCAAGTCCTACAACCACTACAACACGGGCTGGGCATGGGCGTTCGACACGCCGTTCCCGTACTGGAAGCGCTGGGCGGGCTACGAGGGCGGGATCGCCGACATGTGCATCGTGTCGTGGCCGGCCACGGTGCCCGCCAACGAGATCCCGCGGTCGCAGTACGTGCATGCCGTCGACGTGGTCCCGACGATCTACGACCTCATCGGCATCACGCCACCGCAGACCCTGGGCGGGTTCGAGCAGCGCGCCCTCGAGGGCGAGAGCTTTGCCGCGTCGCTGACGCAGCTCGACGCTCCTGCGAAGCGCACGCAGTTCTACGCGATGCTCGGCCAACGGGCGATCTACGAGGACGGCTGGCTCGCCTGCACGCTCCACCCGCCACTGAGTGGCTGGGGCACGTTCGACCAGGACGTGTGGGAGCTCTACCACATCGAGGTCGACCGGGCGCAGGCGACGAACCTGGCTGCTGACGAGCCGGAGCGCCTGGAGCAGCTCACGGCGCGCTGGTTCGAGCTGGCGGAGCAGTACAACGGCCTGCCGCTCGATGACCGCACCGCTCTCGAGCAGACGCTTGCAGAGCGCCCCAGTGGCTCCCCGCCGCGGGAGCGCTACGTCTACTACCCCGACTGTGCACCCGTGCCCGAGCAGTCCGCCGTTCTCATCAGCGGCCGGTCCTACACGATCGCAGCGGGCATCCACGCTGCCTCCGAGTCCACCGAGGGAGTGATCTTCGCCCACGGCGGTCTGGCAGGCGGGCACAGCCTCTTCGTCCAGGACCACCGGCTCACGTATGCGTTCAACTGGGTGGGCACGCACGTCCAGACCGTGACCGCTGACCGGGTCCTGGAGCCGGGCGCGCACGTCGTGACCGCGGAGTTCGTCGCCGAGGGGCGAAGCGAGGACCCGATGATGGCCGGTGCGCGGGGGACACTGACGCTCTACGTCGACGCCGACGTCGTGGGCAGTGCGCCGATCGTGACCCAGCCGGGCCTCTTCTGCGCCGTGGGCGACGGGCTCTGTGTAGGCCGTGATGACGCCTCCGCCGTGTCGCCGAGCTACACGGCGCCCTTCCGCTTCACGGGTGGGAGCATCGACAAGGTCGTCGTCGACGTGTCCGGAGAGAGGTACGTCGACCAGGAGGCGGAGGTGCGGGGATGGTTCCTGCTCGACTGACGCGGTTGTCCGTGGGTGACCGTGGACCCGGGTCGTGACGGAGGAAGGGCTGCGGCGCCGCCGCTGACGGCGTCGCGGTCCTTCCACGTCATGTCCAAACCCACCGGGGCGATCTGCAACCTCGACTGCGAGTACTGCTTCTTCCTCTCCAAGGACGAGCTCTACCCGGGCAGCGGCTTCCGGATGGACGCGGACGTCCACGAGGCCTACATCAGCCAGCTCCTCGCCGCCCAGCGTGGTGCCGAGGAGGTGGTCGTGGCCTTCCAGGGCGGCGAGCCGACGCTCATGGGCATCGACTTCTTCCGCCGCACCCTCGAGCTGGAGCAGCGATTCGCCGCGCCGGGCCAGCGGATCCTCAACACCCTGCAGACCAACGCCACCTTGCTGAACGACGAGTGGTGCACCTTCTTGCGCGACAACGACTTCCTCGTCGGGGTCTCGATCGACGGGCCGCGCGAGATGCACGACGCCTATCGCGTCGACAAGGGCGGCAAGCCCACCTTCGACCGGGTCATCCGCGGCCTCGAGGCGCTGAAGCGCAACGGCGTCGAGTGGAACGCCCTGACGACGGTGAACGCCGCCAACGGCGACCACGGCCGCGAGGTCTACACGTTCCTGCGCGACGAGCTCGGGGCCACGTTCGTGCAGCTCATCCCCATCGTGGAACGCGTGACCCCTGAGCTGCTGCCCCTGGCCGAGTCCGGGTGGGGGGCGCGGTCGGGTGACCGGCCGCTCTACCTCCAGGAGGGCGACCTCGTCACCCATCGCACCGTGGGTGCCGAGCAGTACGGACGGTTCCTCGTCGACGTCTTCGAGGAGTGGGCCCGCCACGACGTCGGCGACGTCTTCGTCTCGATGTTCGACACGGCCCTCGCGCACTGGATGGGCATGGACCAGGTGGGCCTGTGCGTCCACGCCCGCACCTGCGGGGACGCCGTCGCCCTCGAGCACAACGGCGACCTCTACTCGTGCGACCACTACGTCGAGCCGAACTACCTGCTCGGCAACATCACGCAGGGACGGACGATGCTCGAGCTGGTCGACTCACCCCGGCAGCGGGCCTTCGGACAGGCCAAACTCGACACCCTGCCGGAGTACTGCAGGTCGTGCGACGTCCGCTTCGCGTGCAACGGCGGCTGCCCCAAGGACCGCTTCATCACGACACCCGAAGGCGAGCCGGGTCTGCACTACCTCTGCGAGGGCTACCAGCTCTTCTTCCGCCACGTCGACGCGCCGATGCGGGTCATGGCAGCCCTGCTGAGGCGAGGCAGAGACGCCACCGCCCTGCGGGACTGGTATGCCGCTGCGGACGCCAAGCGGGGCCCCGACGACCCGTGCACGTGCGGGGTCGGACGGCCGTGGGCAGACTGCCACGGCGCGACGAGGCGATGAGGAGGTGACGTGCCGACGGGTGCCAGTTCGATCGGGGCGCGGATGCTCGCGTGGGCCGACACCGTGCAGCAACGCCACGGCATGCTCGGCTTCCCGTATGCGGTGGTGAAGAAGTACGGCGACGACGCCGGAGGGCGGCAGGCAGCCCTCATCACGTACTACGGGTTCCTCAGCATCTTCCCGCTCCTCCTCGTCGCCGTGGCGGTGCTCAGCTGGGCGCTCGCCAACCACCCCGCCCTGCGCACGGAGATGGTCGAGGCGCTGGTTCCACCTGCGCTGCAGGACACCGTCAACGCCGCCCTGGTCGCGATGCCGACGTCCGGGCTCCCTCTTGCCGTCGGCATCATCGGCCTGCTGTTCTCCGCCACGGGAGTGGTCCGCTCCGCCTACGAGACCCTCAACCACGTGGCCGCGGTGCCGCTGCGGTCCCGCTTCGGCTTCGTCGCACGCTACGCCCGGATCGTCTTGATGCTCATCGTCGTGCTGACGGGCGGTCTGCTCGTGGCCGCGCTCACCGTTGCCGCCGGGGCCCTTCCGGACATCGGTCAGCTGCAGCGCCTTGCGGCGGGGGCGTCGTCTGCGCTCGTGGTGTTCGGCGTCCTCCTCGCCGCGGGGAGAGTTCTCGTGGCCAGGCCGGTGTCGTGGCGCAGCAGCTGGCTGGCCGCCGTCACCGGTGCGGTGACCGTCGCCCTCGTGCTCTCCGTCGGGGCTCGGCTGCTGGCTCTCCTCGTGACCAAGTCGGGCCCCGTCTACGGCAGCTTCGCCACCGTCGCCGGAATCTTCGCGCTGCTCTACGTCGTCAGCCAGACGCTGCTGTATGCCGCCGAGACCGCCGTCGTGCGAAGCAGCCGTCTGTGGCCCCGGGCCCTCGACACCTCTCGGCCGACGCCGGCGGACATCCGTGCCCTCACGCGTCTCGCGACCGAGCAGGAGCGGCTGGTGGACGAGCGGATCACCGTGCAGCTCAAGGGCCCCGGGGAGTGACG
The DNA here is from genome assembly GCF_006716675.1 of Humibacillus xanthopallidus. Taxonomy (GTDB): domain Bacteria; phylum Actinomycetota; class Actinomycetes; order Actinomycetales; family Dermatophilaceae; genus Humibacillus; species Humibacillus xanthopallidus_B. The sequence continues at coordinate 313,492 of NZ_VFPM01000003.1, forward strand.
GTCAGAGGTAGCCGCGATGTTCGAGCCACCGTGAGGCGAAGAATCCCTCGACCGCGGGAAGGTAGAACGTCCCCACGCGCCAGACCACGGTGGCCGCCATCGCCGCCTCGCTCGGCACTCCCAGCGGCACGAGAAGACCGACCATGAGCGCCTCCGACACGCCGATGCCACCGGGCACCGGGACGATTCCCTGGAAGAGGCTGGTCGCCACGACCACGACGGTGCAGGGGAGCAGGTCGAGCGGTGACCCCACGGCATACAGCGCGGCTGACAGCATCAGGCCCCAGGCAAGCTGGATGATCAGCTGGACCCCGAAGAGGCCGAGGGCTCGCGATGGTGCCTTCATGAGGTCGGTCAGGGCTCTCCACGCGGAGGTCACGACCGGCACCACGCGCTCGTGCAGGCGTTTCACCTTCCAGACCGCCAACAGGGCAGCGCCCACGAGGAGGATGACGACCGCGAGCACCAGCCACAGGTCGATGTCGCTGGACGAGGTCGCGGCGATGTCGAACGAGACCGACCCGGTTGCGAAGGCCAGGAGCACGACGATCACCTGCACGATGAAGCCCGACAGTCCGTCGATGGCCCCCTGCGTCACTGCGACTGCCGGTGTCACCCCGTACTTGAAGAGGAATGCCGCGTTCATCGTGACGCGCCCGGCTACCCCGGGAATCGCGAACGAGATGAACGCGATGGCGCTCTGCAGGATCGTCGCCGGCCTCAGCGGCAGCGACCGACCGACCGCGAACATCATCGAGGCGGCCTGGGGGACGAAGACCAGCTGGCCCAGCAGGACTGTCGCCACGACGATCCACCAGATCGCATCCTGAAGCTCGGCCCACAGCTGTTCGTAGTCCACCCCCGCCAGGACGGGGATGAAGGCACTGACGAAGAGCAGGAGCACGACCAGGGTCAGCACATCTCGGGGCCCGACCCGCCGAAGCTTGACCGGCTCGGGCACCTGCACCTCCGTGCGCTCCACGACGCCGGCACGCAGGGCCTTCAGCTCTCGTGCGACCGCGCGGGAGTGTCGTCGCTCCCACGTCGGCAGCGCCGGGGCCTGGAGGTAGGCGACTGCGGCGCCGAGTCGTTCGCTGCCGAGGGCCTCGTGGGCGGTGGAGACGGCGCGATCGACGCCCACCAGCTGGGCCAGACCGAAGAGGAGCCGGGCGACGTCCAGCTGGGCGTCGCGCTCACGCCGGTGGAGGGAGCCGATGGAGAAGTTCGTGATGATCGGTGCACCCTCGTCGAGGCGCACCGCTGCCGGGTCCAGCGACCCATGGGTGATACCCGCATCGTGCAGCCTGGCGACGTCGCGCCACAGGTGCACCAGCTCTGCGTCCGACACGCTCTCCGGGTCGAGGGTGTCCAACCGGATCCCGTCACGGGAGAGCGCCAGGACCGCCACCTCGCCGGAGGTGCTGGCCGCAGCCAGCACCTCCGGCACCCGAACACCCGCCCGTCGTGCGAGCACCGTGACGAGCGCCTCGTGCTCCGCGGCCTGCAACCGGGAGAGGCTCAGGCTGACCCCTTCGCCCCGGTAGACGATCGGCCGCCAGACCTTCGCCGCGAGCTGGGAGTCGGTCGCGTCGCGACCGAAGGCCTTGATCTCGACCAGTCCACCGTCGGCTGCCACCCCGATCATCCGGCGCACTCCCCACGACTGGTCGGGGTCGACCCGGATGTCCGTCAGGGGGAGGCCGAGATCCGTCAGCGCCTCGTCGACCGACGCGACGGCCGGGTAGCCGCGCGGCGACCCGAAGACGAGCAGGACGCCACCCGCACAGACCATCCCGATCCCCAGACCGGCAATCGCGCCGCTGACACTGCCGAACCCGAGCGCGGGCGCGGCCACTCCCGCCATGACGACGAGGGCCCAGCCGAACTGGCGGATGGGCCTGGCCAGGTGGGGGGAGGCGGCCAGGAGCACCGCCGTCACCATAGCCACGTGAAGGACGGGAAACTGCGGCGGCACTCCTCCGGGGACGTACTCCGGAAGCGGCGCCGGCCACGGTTGGTCGAAGACCGCCACGCACCCCCAGGTCACCAGCACCACCAGCGCCCCTGCCGCGAGGACGTCGCGGACAGCCGACCTTCGATGCGCCAGGGCCAGCACGACGACGACGCCGAGCGCATAGACGAGCGCCAGGGTGTTGACGAGCTGGAGCAGCGACAGGGCCCAGGTCGGGAGTGGGGCGGTCGTGGGCGGCGGGGCCGCGGTGGTCGAGTCGCTGGTCTGGTCGAGGCTGGCGATGCTCCAGCCGAGCAGCGCCATGCCGATGATGACCGTCGTGAGGTCGCTGGCCCGTCGGACCCGAGGTTGGTCGTCCATGGCGACGAGGTAACGGGGCCGATGGATCGTCGACCGCCCGGGTCCGCCCCTGGCAGCCGCATCCGTCACCATGACCACCTCCACCTCCACGTCCATCGCGACAACGCGGCCACGATAAGGGCAACCGTCTCGTAGGCGTGGGATGCCCAGCGACCTCCTCAGCCACGGGTCGAGCGCGGGGGCGAGCTCATCGCTGGCCACCCCCGCTCGACGTCCGGATCAGCAGCGGTCGCGGCGGTCTTACCTGCGGTCGCGGCGGTCTTCCCTGCGGTCTTCACGCCGGTCGTGGCGGCGGTTCACGCCATGGGCGACGACCACGGCCCCGCCGACGGCTGCGACGGTCCTTCTCCTGCGTCGGGCTGCGAGTGGCATGTCATGCTCCTTCTTCTGCGTCGAGTTCTTCTGCGTCGGATTCCATGGCGGCGATGACCGCCTGGATGGGGATGCGTCCGCTGGCGACCAGCTGGCCGCCAGCATGGCGTGCGGCTGCACCGAACGGAGCGGCCCACAGGTTCTCCCACACGAGCACGGCAGCCGCGCTGCCGGGCTCGATGGTCTCGACGAGATCAGCCACATCCTGCTCGCTCAACAGCATGGCCAGCTCGGTCTCGTAGCTGCGCAGCTCGCCGATCTCGCTGTCCTCCATGTCGGCAGCCTCGAATGCCTCGAAATCGCCGTTCTCGTCCTTCTTGAGGAAGAGCAGATCGAGCACGCGAATGAGTCCGCGATCCACGTAGTCCTTGAGAACCGGTGCGATCTCACCGTTGAGCTTTGCGCCGGGAAACTCCAGCACGATCCAGTCGACCGGGCCGAGCTCGTCAATGTTGACCGTCATGTCATTCGCTCCTTCTCCATTCGTGATGTTCGCTACTCCGGGATGCTTCGTGCCAGGCCCGGGAACCCCCAGTCCTGCACGAGCACTGGTCATCACGCTAGGGACGAGCCGTCGGCTGCGCCTCATCCGACGGGGATGAACAATCGGTCATCACCTCCCTGCAACACGGGAGAGGTCCACCTCGGACCGCGCAGGACACGAGGGGCCGGGCTGCCACATGAGCTGCTACTCGATGGGTCCCGACCCCTTGACGAGCCAGCGGAGCTCACTGCGGTTGCGCAGGCCCAGCTTGGCGAGGGCGGACGCCATGTGCGACTTCACCGTGGGGGTTCCGATGCCGAGGGCCTTCGCGATGCCGGCGTTGCCGGGATCGCCCGTGGGGCTCACGACCAGCTCCACGACGGCTCGCTCCCTGGGTGAGAGTCCGTCGAGCGGGTTCGGCGGTGGAGCGGTCGCCACCTCGGGCGTGGCGTGAGCCCCGAGACGCGTGACGAGTGCAGCCTGCACCTCGAAGCAGCGGCGACCCAGCGCCGTCAGCCGCTCCGAGGTGGATCCGTCCACGCCGCTGCGCTCCAGCACGCTGCGCAGCCCCTCGATCTCCGAGGCCATCTCCGTCAGGGCCGATGCCACGTGGTTCACCGCCATCAGCGTGCCTGCCCGCCCCGTGTCGAGCAGCTCGGGGTAGACGAGACCGAGGTCCAGCCGGCGGCTCGGTGACGCGGCGAGAACGCGATCGACGACGTGTCCGGCCAGCCAGGCCATCGCCGTCACCACCTCGTCGCTGAACGAGTCCGGCGAGTCCGACAGTGCCCCCATGAGACCGATGACCCCGTGCTCGTCGACCATCGGCACGACGACGGCGTCGGCAGACAGCTCTCCGTCGCCGAAGCGCACTCCATGGTTGAGCAGGGCGCCATCGTCGTCGCGGTAGCGGTAGGGCTTGCGTGACGCCACGACCCAGGCGACGACGCCCCGTGGCCCGTAGGTCACGGTCCCCGTCTCGAGGAACCGTCCGTTGCTGAACATGTAGGGGTAGGAGATCTGACGGTCGCGTTCCTGGACGAGAGCGATGTAGAAGTCGTCGAGTCTCGAGATGGCGGCGACCGCCGCCCGGCAAGCGTCGTACACGCCGAAGGCATCGCCCCGCTCGGCCTCGCGGATCATCTGGTCGGCATGGCGCAACGCACGAACCACCGGGTCGCTCAACGGCATTCGTGCTCCTTCCGCACATCACTCCGCCCGAGGCTGATGCCTGGGTCATCCTGAGGATGATCCTTCATCACGCGGTGCGGCGACACAATGACGTTCCGGTTCCCGACGTTCTTGGAGGGGGCGTTGGGAACCGGACACGCTGCCGCCGCCGAGGCGCTCGTCGCACAGAACCGCAGCACCGTCACCACCGAGGCGCTGCGCATGGTCTTCGAGGTTTCTTCGGCTACTTCGGCGTGCTCCTGCCGATCTGGATGGCCATCGTCGGCTGGCGGCTCCACCGGCTCGGGCGACAGCCCGACGCGTCCGGGCATCCCGAGATCACCCGCCACCCGAGCCCAGAGCCCCGACAGCGCGAGCCACGACGAGCAGCGACGTGAGCAGCGCCGCAGTGGCCTCGAGGCCCATGAGGGCCTTCGCACGACCCGTCAGCGGCATCGTGTCCGTCGGGCTGAAGGCGCTCGAGTTGGTGAGCGAGACGTAGAGGTAGTCGATGAAGGCCGGCCTCCAGTTGCTGGAGACGCTCGAGCTCGCCGAGACCTCGCGCACCGCGTCCTGGTTCTCGTCCTGGGAGAAGCGCCAGTCGGCGGGTAGCAGCTGGTTGCGAGCGAGGGTGTGCCGCGCCACCGGCCCACCGCGGTCGACCTCCCAGAAGAGCAGCCCGAAGCCGATGACGTTGGTGACCCACACCTGCATGCCTGCGAGCAGCAGTGAGGTGCCCTCTGCCTTCGACGAGGTGAGGGCGTTCACGAGCATTCCCAGGGCCACGAGATTCGTGCCGATGACGACGCAGGCCAGCGCGATGGAAGCCGCGCGCGACCACCTCGTCTGCCTGACGAGTCGCCGCGGGTTGGTGACCAGCAGCGTGCACAACAGGACCAGCTCGACGACGGGGATGGCGAACCGCGGACCGACGAGCAGGCTCTCCGGCAGGGCGGCATACGTGATGACGGCGACGATGACGGCAGCCGCGGGCGGGAGCCGGTTCTCGCCCGCGGACGATCGCGGCTCTGGCCTGCCCCTCCCTGACGAACGACCGGGCATGCAGAAACGGTAGACCCGTGCTCGGGCAGAGGGCCGGAGCGACGCTGGGAGTGTCCTGTGCGCGACAGCCGGGTCAGGCCTCGGGCAGCGGCGGCGGGCCGCTGCGGCGGATCAGCCCTCGCGCGACCGCGATCGCGACAGCCGACGTGCGTGAGTCCGCGTCGAGCTTGGCGAAGATGTGCACGAGGTGGGACTTGATGGTGGCCTGCGAGACGTAGAGGCGCGCGGCGATCTGCTGGTTGGAGAGGCCGTCGGCGACCAGCGTGAGCACCTCCGTCTCGCGGCTGCTGAGGGCGGTGCGTGGCGCCCTCAGGCGCTCGACGAGGCGCTCGGTCACCGCCGGCGCGAGAGCGGACTGACCGGCAGCCGCGGCTCGCACCGCCGCCACCAGCTCCTCCGGCGGCGCGTCCTTGAGGAGGTAGCCGGAGGCGCCGGCCTCGACGGCGGCGATGATGTCCGCCTCCGTGTCGTAGGTCGTCAGCACGATCACTCGGGCGGCGGCAGGTGAGCCGGTGAGCTGCCGGGTGGCTTCGATGCCACTCATGCCCGGGCCGAACTGCAGGTCCATCAGCACCACGTCGACGTCTCCGGTCGCGGCGCGCGCGACTGCAGCTTCAGCGGTGGCGACGTCAGCGACGACGAGGATGCCGGGCTCCGGCTCGAGCACCGCACGGAGCCCGGCGCGGACGACGGGATGGTCGTCGGCGAGGAGGAGGCGGATCGACGTCATCGGGCCGGCTCATCCGCCGGTGCTGAAGGCACGTCGTCCTCGCCCACCACATCCTGGGCCGACGGTGTCGCAGCCGCACGTGCGAACTGGGCAGACACGGCGGTGCCCCGCCCGGGCTCGGACTCCACGGTCAGCACACCACCGAGCTCGGCGGCCCGGGACTGCATGGAGCGCAGGCCGAAACCGGCCTGCGCCGAGCCCCGAGCAGACCCCTGGAGTGGGGCACGCGTGTCGAAGCCCGTGCCGTCGTCGACGACGTCGAGGGTCACCGCGCTGTCCATGACGGTCAGCGTGACGTCGGCCCGGGAGGCGTGAGCATGCTGGGCCGTGTTGGCGAGCGCGGTCTGGGCGATGCGGAGCAGGGCGACCTCGACGGGCGTGCCGAGCGAGGCCGCCTCGCCCTCGTCGTGGAACGACACGCGTATGCCAGTTCGCGCGGACGTCGTGTCGCACAGCCGCTGCAGGGCGGCAGGCAGGGTGGACTCCTCCAGATCACTCGGAGCCAGCTCGCGCACGAAGCGCCGCGCCTCGGCGAGATTCTCCTGGGCGGTCTGGCGGGCCTGCTCGACCAGGTCCGCAGCCTTGGCTCTGTCGACCTGCGACGCCACGCCCACCTGCGGGGCGGGGTCCAGCGCCCGGCCTGCCGCGCGAAGCAACAGCTGGATGCTGGACAGCCCCTGCGCCAGGGTGTCGTGGATCTCGCGGGCGAGCCGCTCCCGCTCGTCGAGGACCCCCGTCCGGTGCTGCACGGCTGCGAGCTCTGCACGGGTCCGGTCGAGCTCGACGATGAGTCGCCGCCGCTGCTCGGACTCGGCCTGGAGCGCGTGGTAGCCGTACGCCGTGGCGATCGCCACAGCGGCCCCGATCACGGGACCGATGACCATCGCGGCAGTGAACGTGTCCTGATGCCAAGCGAACCCAACGACCGCGGCGGCAGTCGTCAACGCCACGACCACGAGCCCAGCAGCGCGCGGGAGCAGGTGGAGCAACAGGAGGAACCACGGGAACGCGAGGTAGACGGCCTCTGGGCTGAGGACCAGCAGGACGCCCCAGGCCCCGAGCAGCACGGCGAGCCAGCGATGGAGCCCACGCCGGGACCCGGCGAAGGCGCTCCACCGTGGCCCCACGGCATACACGGCGCCGACCAGAGCCGAGCACGCGACCACCCACGGCCAGCCATCACTTCCATCGAGGACGCTGCGCACGGCGGCGAGCGCGAGCAGGGCCGCCACCAACAGGTGCAGTCCCCACCGCAACGGAGTGGGCACGGGGGTCGTGCCCCATCGGGACGCTGGGGAGGGGGACGCCGCGTGGGCGGAGGGTGGATGGGAGGGGGCACCGGAGGACATGTCCCGGCAACCCTACGGCGGCGCGCCGGCCGCCAGCATCCACCGAAAGGTTGACCGTCAGGTGCGCCGATCGTTGCGGGGAGACCCTCCTCCCGCTCGATGTGCCACCACGTGGCGCTCGAGGAAGGTGGAGACCGGCGCTGCAGCTGCAGCGCGTCGACCCTGCACGCGACCCACCCGGCGCGGAGGCGGGTCGCGCAACCCGTGGAAAGGAAGCACCGGCGTGTTCGTCGCCATCCGAGATCTTCGCTTTGCCAAGGGCCGGTTCGCCCTCATGGGCGCCGTCGTGGCACTCATCACCCTGCTCGTCGTCCTGCTCTCGGGCCTCACGGTCGGCCTGGGGCGCGGCAACACCTCTGCGGTGACCAACCTCACCGCCGACCACCTCGTGTTCGAGGCGCCCCCGGCCGGGCAGAAGCTCGACTTCACCACCTCGTCGGTCGGGCCCTCGGTGCGCGCCTCGTGGTCACACGTCCCCGGCGTCCGCAGGGCCGAGCCAGTCGTCGTGTCGATGACCCGCGCGAGCGGCGGTGGGCGCACCACTGCGGTCGCTGTCTTCGCCGTGCCGGATGGGTCGTCGCTCGCTCCAGGCGGGGTCAACGGGGCCGGCGAGGCGGGTGCGCCCGGCGGAGTGGCTGCCGACCGGGTCGTCCTGTCGGCCGGGGCAGCGGCAGCGCTCGATGTCACCGCGGGCGACCGTATCGACCTGGACGGGCAGTCGGTCACGGTGGGGGAGGTCTCCGGCACCGACGAGTTCTCGCACGCGCCCGTCGTCTGGGCAGCGACGGCGAACGCGCCTGCCTCCGGTCTCGAGCCGGGCCATGCGACGTTCCTCGCCCTGACCACGGGCGACGCGGAGCGGCCCGCGGCTGGCGCGGAGGGCGCAGATGGCGCGGATGGCTCAGCGGGTGTCGGCTCCGATGCCGGCGCGAACCTCGGCGCCGATCTTGCCGCCGCCGACCAGAGGCTGGGCACCGTCACCCTCACCCCGGCGGAGTCCGTCTCGGCCATCGGGTCCTTCTCGTCCGAGAACGGTTCGCTGCAGCTGATGCGGGCCCTGCTCTTCGCCATCTCCGCTCTCGTCATCGGGGCGTTCTTCACCGTGTGGACCGTCCAGCGCAGCGGTGAGATAGCCATCCTCAAGGCCGTCGGCGCGTCCACGCGCTACCTCCTCGGGGACGCCCTCGGGCAGGCGCTCGTCCTGCTGCTCGTCGGCACCGCTCTGGGCTCCGCAGTGGCGGCAGCCGTCGGGTCGGTGATCACCGCCACCGTCGGCTCGGCCGTGCCCTTCGTCCTCGACCTGCCGACGCTCCTGGTGCCGGTTGTCGTGATGACCGTGCTCGGCCTCGCGGGAGCGGCCTTCTCGCTGCGCACCGTCACCACCGTCGACCCTCTCACTGCTCTCGGAAGTTCACGATGACCCTTCAGCTCGACGACATCACCCTGACCTACCCCGATGGCACTCAGCGCGTCACTGCCCTCGAACGGGTCTCTCTCACAGCGCAACCCGGCACCTTGACCGCCGTGACGGGTCCCTCAGGCTCCGGCAAGTCCAGTCTCCTTGCGGTTGCGGCGACGCTCATCGCTCCCGACTCCGGGCGGGTGCTGCTGGACGGGCGGGACCTCTCGGGACTCAGCCCGAAGGAGACGGCCGCGGTGCGCCGCGAACGCATCGGCATCGTCTTCCAGAGCTCCAACCTGCTCGCGTCGCTCACGGCTCTCGACCAGCTTCTCGTCATCGCTCACCTCAACGGCACACCCCTCTCGGTTGCGCACCCGCGAGCGACGGAGCTGCTCGCCGCCGTCGGGATGGGCGACTGTGTGGGCAGGCGCCCTCACCAGCTGTCCGGTGGTCAGCGCCAGCGCGTGACGATCGCCCGCGGCCTGATGAACGACCCGAGGTTGCTCCTCGTCGACGAACCCACGAGCGCCCTCGACAGCCAGCGGGGCGAGGCGATCGTGCAGCTGCTGCGGCGGCTCACGGTCGAGCGTGACCTCACGACGCTGATGGTGACCCACGACGAGCGTCATCTCCAGGCCGCCGACCGGGTGACGCACGTGGTCGACGGCACGCTCCGCCGGCTAGCCGACCGGTGAGGAGCCCAGCACGGTGCGGGCACTGGCAGCGGCACGGGCAACGGCCTCCTCGACGGGCGTGGAGCGGTGCTCGTCGGACAGGATCTCGACGCCCCAGGGACCGTTCCAGCCGGCCGTCCGCAGTGCGGTGATCATGGCGGTGAGGTCGAAGCTGCCCTCACCGCAGTAGCGGCGCCGATGGACCGTGTCCTCGAACAGCGTCCCGATGACCTGCTCGTCGGCGTCGTTGAGCTCGACGCCGATGATCCGGTGCCGCGGCACGGTCGCCAGGTCAGACGCAGGCGTGTGCCCGCGAGCGATGTGCCAGGTGTCGATGACGACCCCTCCCGCCTCATGGCCCGCGTCCTCGACGAGCTGCAGTCCATCACTCAGGGTCTTGACGTTCGACCACGGGAAGAACTCGATCCCGAGTCGGGCACCCACCCCCTCTGCCTGCGCCGCGAGCTCGGCGAACCTGGCAGCCCAGAGGCTGCGGTCCCACGGGCCGTCGTCGCCGTCGGGGGTGACCTTGATGTGCCGGGCCCCGAGCGCCTCTGCCGCCCCGAGGAGGGCGTGGCGCACCCGGTCCGACTCCTGCTGGTGCGCCCCGTCATCCCACCAGTACGGAATCCCCTCGAGCTCCAGGTGCCGTATGCCGTTGTCGTTGAGCATCGCTCGGATTCCCTCGAGGTCGTAGGCGGCCACGGCGGCGGGAAGGTCGTCCGACAGCAGGCCGAAGCCCCGGAAGCCGGCCGCGGATGCGGCCTCGATCCGTTCGCGCAGGGTCAACGGGCTGCGCAGGTCGGGCCGGTCCGAGGCGGCGTCGCCTGCGGTCGTCCAACAGGTGGCGAGCAGCTCGTCCGTGGGCACTGTCATGTCTCATCACTTTCGGAGTCGACGGCAGCTGGCCGTGGTGTCATACCGATTGCCTTGTAGCACTGGTCGATCAGGCGCATCGTCCTGACCGCGTCTGCCGCGTCGGTGCGGGCGGGCACGCCGGTGCGGATCGCCGTCGTCAACGCCTCGAGCTGGTACGTGTACGAGGAGCGTGTGCCGAGGCGCTCGGTGCGGGTGCCCTTGGTGGTGGTGACGATCAGCCGGTCGTCGTTGTGCGGGTTGACGAAGTCGGTGATGACAGCCTCTCCCGCCGTGCCGATCAGACGGTGGCTCATCTGGTGGTGGTCGCTCGCCATGTTGCAGCCCGCGGTCCCGGTGACGCCGTTCGGGAACTCCAGCTCGGCGGTCACCCACTCGTCGACCCCAGGGTGCCCTTGGCGTTCGCCTCCGCTCGCGCTGACGAGCGCGGGCTCACCGCCGAGGAACGGCGCCAGGACACGCATGGAGTGCAGGCTGTAGCAGCCGAGGTCCATGAGCGCACCGCCGGCGAGCTCCAGCGACCAGCGCGGATCGCTCGCGTCCGGGGCCGGCATGTCCATCACGGTCTCGACGTGCCGCAGCTCACCGAGCTCCCCGCTGGCGAGAATGGCGTGGAGCCGCGCGACCAGGGGGTGCCAAAGGTAGTGGAATCCCTCGAAGAACTGCCGATCGGTCCTGCTCGCCAGGCTGGCGACGTCCGCGGCCTCGGTCGCGTTGCTGGCAGATGGCTTCTCGGTGAAGACGTGCTTGCCTGCGGCGAGGGCGACCGTGTTCCAGGGGGCGTGCAGGCTGTTGGCCAGCGGGTTGTAGACCGCCTCCACCTCGGGATCGTTGATGACGTCGAGATAGGACTCGTGGACCCGCTCGATGCCGTGGGTGTCGGCGAAGGCCGCGGCACGGGCCGGGTCCCGCGCCGCGACGGCGACCAGTCGGGTGCCGGTGATCTGCGCCGGCTTGATGACGGCCAGGTTGGTGATCCGGGCCGCACCGAGCAGGCCCAGCCTCAGTGGCTCCACGGCGCTCACCCCGGCGTCGCAGCCGTCGAGCGGGCGAGCAGGTGCCGCACGTGGTCGGCACTGATGCGCACGTTGTGGATCGGGCCCTCGCCGCAGGGCTCCTCCGTGAGGATGGTGTCCTGCTCGAGGGTGTACCACCCCGTGTAGCCGTTGCCCTGAAGGGTGTCCACGATCGACCCGAAGTCGACGTCCCCGGTCCCCAGCGGGCGGTACATGCCTCGGACGACGCCCTCGGTGTAGGTGAGTCGCCCGGCGCGCACCTGGTCTGCGATCGTGCTGTCCACGTCCTTGAGGTGCGTGTGCGCGATGCGGTCGGGCGACTGACGAGTCAGCTCGGCCGGGTCGGTTCCGCCGATCAGCAGGTGCCCCGTGTCGAGGCAGAGCGCGATGGAGGATCCCTCGAGCACCCGCTGCACCTCGGCACCGGACTCGACCATCGTGCCGACGTGCGGGTGGAGCACCGCTCGGACGCCGTGCTCGGACGCCATCTGCGCGATGCGGTCGAGGTTGTCGAGCAGCAGCTTCCAGCCTGCCTCGTCGAGGGTCGGCCTCGTGTCGTAGCCGTCGAGTCCCGACACGGCGGAGAGAACGAGGACCTCTGCGTGGGTGGCGTCGTAGCCCTCGAGGATCCGGCTGATCTCGGGAAGCGGGTCGTGCGCAGCCTGGTGCATCAGCACGGGGGTGAAGCCGCCGACCGCGGTGAGCTGGTGGCTCCGGAGCACCGCAGCCATCTCGGTCGGATCGGCCGGCAGGAACCCGTCCGGGCCGAGCTCGGTCGCGGAGAGGCCGACCTCCTGCATCTCGGCGAGCACCCGCTCCGGGGTGAGCTGATAGCCCCAGTTCGGGACCTCGCACACACCCCACGAGATGGGGGCGCCGGCGATCCTGTTGTCGGCCGCTGTCGTCGCGGGGGAAGCTGCGTTCAGGGTGGGGCCAGTCATGACTGTCGGACCTCGTCGATCTGCACCGGACGGTGCTGTTGCACGGACAGGGTGGCGGCCTCGGCGATGAAGGCCACCGCGAGGGCGTCGTCAACGGTGCAGGGCGACGTGCGCTGCCCGGCGACGACATCGGTGAAGGCGTGCAGCTCGGCCTGGAAGGCGCTGGCGAGCCGGTCCATGAAGAAGGTCGCCGGGGGGCCGGCCGGCCAGCTGACGCCGGGTTCGAGGTTGCGCAGGGGAGTGGTGTCGCTCCACCCCGCGGCGACGCTGTCGCCGGTGCCGTGGAGCTCCAGGCGCACGTCGTAACCGCGAGGGTTGTAGCGGGTGTTGGACACCACCGCGGTGGCGCCGTCGTCGAAGGTCAGCACCGTGGCGGCCGTGGCCACGTCACCGAACTCGGCGAAGAAGTCATCCCCCTTCGCACTGCCCGTCGCGTAGACCTCGACGACCTCCCGGCCGGTGACCCACCTGACGGTGTCGAAGTCGTGGACGCTGCAGTCCCGGAAGATCCCGCCGGACGCCTCGATGTAGGCGCGTGGTGCAGGCGCGGGGTCGAGGGTCGTGGAGCGCACGGTGTGGACCCAACCCAGCTCCCCGGCCTCAACGGCCGCGCGGGCTGCGCTGAACGCGGGGTCGAAGCGGCGGGGGTAGCCGACCTGCACGGCTATCCCGCTGTCGGTCACGTAGCGGGCTACCGCGACGGCCTCCGCGAGGTCGCCGGAGAGTGGCTTCTCGCAGAACACGGGGATGCCGGCGTCGATCCCGGCCCGGATCAGCTCGGTGTGGGCGTTCGTCGCGGCGGCGATGACGATGGCGTCGACTCCGCTGCGGATGAGGCTCTCGGGCGAGTCCGCCACGTCCGCGCCGACGCGGTCCGCCACGGCGCGCGTGACAGCAGGGACCGCGTCGGTGACGACCAGGGATTCGACGGTGGGAAGCTGGGACAGGGTGTCGGCGTGGAACGAGCCGATTCTGCCGAGACCGATCAGGCCAAGGCGCATGGTTTATCTCCTCGATACGAGTTGGGACGTGCTGATGACGGGGTGTTCCGGTCAGCCGAGACCACCGATGACGTTCTGGTCCCAGTCGATGACCGAGCCCGTGACGACGCCGCTGCGCTCGGAGAGCAGGAAGACGACGAAGTCGGCGATCTCGTCGACCTGGCCGAGCTTGCCCATCGGGAGCTGTGCCGCGGCGCGCTCCTGCCAGTCGGGGCCGACACCTTGGGTCTGCTGCTGGGTGACGTCCTCGCCGTCGGTCGCGGACCAGCCCATGTTGAGGCCGTTGATCCGGATCCGGTCCCAGCGGTGGGCGTGGGCGGCGTTCTTCGTCAGCCCCGCCAGCCCGGCCTTGGCCGCGACGTACGGCGCGAGGAACGCCTGACCGCCGTGCGAGTCGATGGAGATCACGTTGACGATGGTGCCCGGCTCGCCCCGGCGCACCATGTCGGCGATCGCTGCCTGCATGAGGAAGAACGGGGCCCGAAGGTTCACGGCGATGTGCTGGTCGAAGAGCGCTGGCGTGGTGTCGAGCATCGTGCCCCGAGTGGTGAGCCCGGCGGCGTTGACGAGGCCGTCGATGCGGCCGTGACGCTCGATGGTGGCTGCGACGGCGGCCTGAGCCTCCGGCACGTTGACGATGTCGGCACGAACGAAGCTGGCGTCGACACCCGTGTCGCGGAGCTCGGCAGCGACCGCTTCGCCGCGTTCGGCGTTGCGGCCGGCCAGCACCAGCGTGGCGCCCTCACGGGCGGCAGCCCGGGCGATGCCGGCGCCAAGGCCCTGGGTGCCGCCACTGATGAGCAGCACCTTGCCTGTCAGGAGGTCATTCATGTCGACTCCTTCCCGGTGGTCGGGACGGTGGCTGCGTGATCCCACCCGGCGTTGGCGACTGCTTCCGGGGACCGGCCGCTGAGCACGTCGAGGACGCCCTGAGCGGCGTCGCCGAAGGTGGCCGCCGTGGCCTGCCGGCTGAGCCCCATGAGATGTGGCGTGAGCACGACGTCGGGATGGTCGAAGAGCGGATGGTGCACCGGGGGTTCCGGGTCGAAGACGTCGAGCCCCACACCGCCGAGACGGCCGTCCTCCAGCGCCGCGTGGACGGCGTCGATGTCGATGAGGCCACCCCGGCCGCAGTTGACGAGGACCGCGCCGGGCTTGACGTGACGCAGCAGATCGGCCCCGATCAGGTGGTGGGTGGACTCGAGGAGCGGCAGGTGCAGCGTGATCACGTCGCTTCTGCTGACGAGATCACGCAGGTCCACGCAGCGCACGTCGGCGGGGGGTTCGCTCACGGGGTCGTGGGCGAGGACCGTCATGCCGAGCGCGGCGCCGAGAACCGCGGCCCGCTGGCCGATGCGCCCGTAGCCGACGACCCCGAGCACCGAGCCGCCGAGGTCACCGACGGAGACCGCGCCGCGCGCCGCCCACCGGCCCGACCGGACCAGGGTGGTGAGGGGGCCGAAGCGCTTCACCAGGTGCATGGCCATGGCGATGGCACCCTCGGCCACCGCGTTCGTTCCCGCACCGGGCGTGGTCACGACCGCGATGCCCCGAGCGGTCGCGGCGTCGAGGTCGACCCGCTCGACACCGACGCCGGTCCGCGCCACGACACGCAGGCGCGGCGCGCGGGCCAGGAACTCCTGGTCGACCTCGGCGTCGGCCCGGGCGATGGCGCCCTGAGCGAGCGCGAGGTCCGCATCCGTCGGGTTCGGGACGAACCGGCAGCGCCCACCGAGGACGGGACTGACCAGGTCGGGGTCGACCTGACCCAGGCCGACCACCACCGGCAGCTCGGCGACCTCAGGCATTGCCGACCGCCGGACCCGGGTCGTGCCCGAAGGTGGCTCCGGGGACGTGCGGCACCTTGTGCCACTGCCCGTCGACCGCGGACGCTGCCGTGGCGGCGATGACCTCGGCGTCGGCGAGCGCCTCCTGGATGGTGGAGTTGCGCTGCTGTCCGCCCGTGACGGCGACGAGGAACTTCTTGGCCTCGACCACCTTGAGGTCGTCGTAGCCCAGGCTGTTGCCGGGTCCTGGTTGGAAGGCGGCGTACTCGCCCTGCGATGCGTTGCCCAGGATGGTCGTGTACCCCTGGTTGGGGCCGGTGCGACCCAACGCCAGCTTGAGCTCGTTCATCTGCTCGAAGTTCCACGAGGCGGAGCCCTCGGTGCCGTACACCTCGAACGCCAGCCCGCACTGGGGTCCGACGATGACTCTCGACGCCTCCAGGGTGCCGACCGCACCGGCGCCGGGGGAGTCGGCGGAGAACCGGACGAGCGCCGCGGCGTAGTCGTCGTTCTCGACGTCCCCGAGCTCACCGTCCTCGATCACCGCGAAGTGGGTGGCCTGCCCCATCGGGAGGATGGGTCGCTGCTGGTGCACCGTGGAGAGCACTCCGCTGACGTCGGTGATCGGGCCGACGACGTACTGCATGAGGTCGACGACGTGGCTGAGCAGGTCGCCGAGCGCGCCACTGCCGGCGAGGTCACGCTTGAACCGCCAGGACAACGCCCCGTTCGGCTCGGAGGCATAGCCGTTGAAGAAGACCGCCCGGACGTTGGTGATGCGGCCGAGCTCGCCGTTCGCGATGAGCTCACGGATGCGTTCCACGGCGGGCGCATGCCGGTAGTTGTAGCCGATCGACGTCGTGACGCCCGCTGCTTCGGCCGCGGCCACGACGGTGGCCGTGTCGATGGCATCGCGGCCGACGGGCTTCTCGATCCAGAACGCCTTGCCGGCCTCCGCCGCGGCGACGCCGATCTCGCGGTGCAACAGGTTCGGTGCACAGATGGAGACGACGTCGACCTCGGGGTCGGCGAGGACGTCGCGGTAGTCGATGCTGCCGCGGGAGTAGCCCAGGACCTCGCGGGCGTAGTCGACCCGGTCGGGGGCCGTGTCCGCAGCGTGCACGAGCCGCGGTCGGATGCCCAGCTCGGGGTAGACGAGCGGGATGGCCTGGTAGGCGCGGCTGTGCAGCTTGCCCATCCAGCCGACGCTGATCAGGCCCACACCGAGCTCGGTGACGCCTTTGTCGTTGATGTGTCCAACCATGACGATGTCGCTTTCTGGAGAGAGGTCGGGAGGGGAGAGCTCGCCGGAGCCGGGGGTGCCGGACGGCATCGCCTCAGGTCGTGGCGTGCTGCCGCGCCCGCGTCAGCGCGGAGCGGGAGGCTGCGGCGAGGAGGGTGGAGTCCGAGCCGATCGCCACGAAGGACCAGCCCTGGGCGAGGCGTGCTGCGGCGGCTTCGCCGTCGTTGACGAGAAGGCCGCAGGCCTTGCCGTGCCGCCGCCCTGCGGCCAGCACGGTCTCGAGGGCCGCGACGAACGAGGGGGCGCTGGTGTCCCCGGGGACGCCGAGGTCGTGGCTGAGGTCGCGCGGACCGATGAAGAGCACATCGACACCGTCGATGGCGGCGATCTCGTCAGCGGCAGCGACTGCTGCCACCGACTCGATCTGGACGACGACGAGGATCTCCTCGTCGGCCCGGTCGAGGGCGCTCGGGTCGAGCCCGAACCGGCAGGCGCGGTTGTAGGTGGCGACGCCGCGGTCCCCGTTCGGGGGGAACCGCAGGTGGGTCAGCGCGTCACGGACCTGCTCCGCGCTGTCCATGCGAGGCAGCATGATTCCCGCGGCGCCGTTGTCCAGCACCCTTCCCATGCGGATCCTGGCGTCGGTCTCGACCCTGACGACGGTGGGCACCCCGTAGGCGCCGGCCACCGGGACGACATCGCGGACCTGCTCCTCACCGCCGGCGCCGTGCTCCAGGTCGAGCAGCAGCCAGTCGAACCCGGCAGCGGCACAGACCTCAGCGGTGACGGCAGAGGCGGTGCCGAGGAAGGTCCCGAGCGTGGCCTCGCCGTGGCGGACGGCCCGGGCCAGGGCGCCGCCGTTGAGGGGGCCGGCCCCCGTGGCGGTCATCCGAACCACCGCTGGGACGCGCGGTCCTGCTCGTACTCGGCGCGCAGCGCCGGCACGGTG
Organism: Humibacillus xanthopallidus; assembly: GCF_006716675.1. GTDB lineage: Bacteria > Actinomycetota > Actinomycetes > Actinomycetales > Dermatophilaceae > Humibacillus > Humibacillus xanthopallidus_B. The sequence goes on from NZ_VFPM01000003.1 coordinate 330,880, forward strand.
GGGACCTCGGAGACCTCTGCCGGGGCGACGTCCCACCAGACACCAGCCGGGGGCAGGTCCGCGTGGGGGATCACCGGGACCACGAGGACGACGGTGCCGTCGTGTCCGCGCGTGTCGTCCAGTGCCTGGCGCAGCTCGTCAGCAGTGCTGGGGCGCAGCGCTGTTGCGCCGAGGCCAGCCGCGATCTGCACGAGGTCGATGGACAGGTAGTCGCCGCTGAGGCGGGGCGCCTCCGTGACCTCGGTGGCGTCGGCGAGCTCGAGTGGCCCTGTGCGGTAGCGGAACTCGTTGCCGAACTCGCGCCCGTTGCGGAACATCTGCAGGCGGTGGATCACCTGGTAGCCATGGTTCTCGGGGATGACCACCGTGATCGGCAGGCCCTCCTGAGCGGCGGTGACCAGCTCGGTGGGAGACATGAGGAAGGTGCCGTCACCGAGGAACGCCGTGATGCGAGCGGAGGCGTCGGGGTGGGCCATCCGGATCCCCATGGCGGCTGGGATCTCGAATCCCATGCAGGAGAATCCGAACTCGAGGTGGCAGGTCCGTCCGTCGGTGGCGTCCCACACCTTCTGGAGGTCGCCGGGAGGGCCGCCGGCGGCAGCGACGATGACGTCGCCCGCACGGGCATGCTCCTGCAGGACGCCGATGACCTGTCCCTGGGTCAGGACCGCGTCGGTCGTGGTGACGACGTCGGAGTCCTCGCTGACCGCAGACTTGTCGAACAGCTGGTCCGGGTCGAGCGCATCCGACCGCTCGATCGCCCAAGCGTCGGCGAGCTCCTCGACGCGGTTCCTCCACGCCGGCTCCGGGTGGAGGTCGCGCTCGGAGAGCGCGCGGGTGAGGGCGGCGAGGCTGCGCTTGGCATCGCCGATGACACCAACGGCACCGAGACGGTCGGCGTCGTGCACGTTGACGTTGATGCTCGCGAACCGCACGTCGGGGTTGGCGAAGATCGAGTGCGACCCCGTGGCGAAGTCGGTCAGTCGGGAGCCGACCGTGAGCACCACGTCGGCCTCGTTGGCCAGGGTGTTCGTGGCTGGCGTCCCCTCGAGCCCGATCCCACCCACCTGCCACCACGCGGCGGTCTGGACGGCACCCTTGCCACCGAAGGTCTCGGCGACGGGTGCCCCGACGGCCGCGGCAAGACTCTCGAGCTCGGCCGTCGCGTCCGAATAGATCACGCCGCCCCCGGCGATGATGACCGGCCGCTTCGCCGACGCGAGCAGCGCTGCGACAGCTTCGATCTCGTCGGCGTCCGGCGCCGGGCGACGGATGACCCAGTCCCGCTCGGCGAAGAGCTCGGCGGGGAAGTCGTAGGCATGCGACTGCACGTCCTGCGGGAGGGAGAGGACGACGGCGCCGGTCTCGACGGGGTCGACGAGGGTCCGCATCGCCGCCGGGAGGGCGGTCAGCAGCTGCTCGGGACGGGTGATCCGGTCGAAGAACCTGCTGACCGGCCGGAAGGCGTCGTTCACGGTCAGGTCGGCATCGATGGGGTGCTGCAGCTGCTGGAGCACCGGGCCCTGGTGGCGGGTGGCATAGGTGTCACCCGGCAGCAGGAGCACGGGCAGTCGGTTGACGGTGGCCAGCGCCGCGCCGGTGACCATGTTCATCGCGCCCGGACCGATGGAGGCGGTCACTGCAAGCGTGGCGCGCCGTCGGGAGTGCTTGGCGAAGCCGACCGCCGCGTGGACGAGGGCCTGCTCGTTGCGACCCTGGATGAACGGCATCGTCTCGCTCAGCTGGTCGAGGGCCTGACCCAGACCGGCGACGTTGCCGTGGCCGAAGATGCCGAGGGTGGCGGGGATGAGCCGGCGGCGTTCGCCGTCCGCAACGGAGTACTGCCGGGACAGGTAGGTCACCACGGCTTGCGCGGCGGTCAATCGGATGGTGGCGGCAGGAGACATCGTCCGGGCTCTTTCTCATCAGGGGGAACGACGGGGCGGTGGAACGAGGACGGCCGACCGAAGGCCGTTGGGGTGCAGGGGAGTACGGGAGCGCTACCAGGGACGACCGTGCAGGATGACGGTCTTCACATCGGTCATCTCGGCGACGGCGGAGCGCGGTCCCTCCTTGCCGATGCCGCTGCCCTTCAACCCGCCGTAGGGCATGAGGTCGGCGCGCCACAGCGGGGTCCAGTTGATGTGGATGGTGCCGGCGTCGAGCTCGCGGATGGCGCGCACCGCCCCTGACACGTCGGAGGTGAAGATGCCTGCGCCCAGCCCGTATGCCGTGCCGTTGGCCTGGGCGATCGCGGACTGCCAGTCCTCGGCGGTCGACACCGCCACCGCGGGCCCGAACAGCTCGTCCTGGCTGAAGGCTGAGCTGGGATCGACGCCGGTGACGACAGCCGGAGAGACGATCGCGCCGTCCCGCTCCCCACCCGTGAGCAACGTGGCACCGTCGTGCACGGCCGCGCGGATCGACCGTTCGACGCGCGCAGCCTCCTGCTCGGTGATCAAGGTGCCCATGCCGGTGGCCGTGGAACCCGGGTCTCCCGTGCTGATCTGCTGCACCCGAGGGACCAGGGCGTCGAGGAAGTCGCCCGTCACCTTCGGGTGGGTGATGACGCGTTGCACCGAGATGCACACCTGCCCGGCGTTGACGAAGCCGCCGAGAGCGATGGCCGCCGCCGCCGCGTCGATGTCGGCATCGGGCAGCACGACCACGGGGCAGGAGGCGCCGAGCTCGAGGGAGAGCTTCTTGACTCCGGCGAGCTGCGTGATGCGCGTGCCGACGAGGGTCGACCCGGTGAACGAGATCTTGTTGACCCGAGGGTCGCTGACCAGGGCGTCCCCGAGGTCCCCGCCCGGCCCTGTCAGCACCGACAGGACCCCCTCGGGGAGTCCGGCGTCGACGAAGCATGCGGCGAGGGCCAGGGCTGTCAACGGGGTCGTGCGGGCCGGCTTGAGCACCACGGCGTTGCCGGCGGCCAGGGCCGGCGCCACCTTGTGGAGGACGAGCAGCGAGGGGTAGTTGAAGGGCGTGATGGCCACGACCACTCCGACCGGCTGACGCACGGTGAAGCCCACCTTGTCGAAACCCGTTCCGGGGTTCGCGTCGAGCGGCAAGGAGTCGCCGTAGAGCTGGGTCCCCTCGAAGGCCGCCAGTCGGATCAGCTCTCCGGATCGAGATGCCTCGCCCCGTGCCTCCGTGATGGTCTTGCCGGCCTCCGCGCTGATGGTCTGCGCGATGACCTCCGCCCGCTCCTGGGCGAGCGCTGCCGCCCTCAGCAGGATTTGCATCCGCTGGTGCGCGGGGGTTCGGCGCCAGACCCTGGCGCCCTCGACCGCCGCAGCGAGCGTCCGGTCAACATCGTCACGACCTGCGAGCGACACCGACCCGACGGCAGACCCGTCGAACGGCGACGTCACGTCCTCCCGACGACCCGATGAAGCCTCAGCCCACTGGCCTCCGATCAACAGCTTCACGCTGGACTCCATCCATCGACATTGAGGGAAGACCGCCGTGGCGACTCACGCGCTCCGGCACCGGTCAAGTTGACTCAGCGTGACGGTCGGCACTCCGGCCGGTCAAGCAATGTGAGGCCATCAAAAAGCCATCAGGGATGACGCCACCGCAGTGTGAGCACAGCCGAGATGGAGCCCTGGAACCCCAACGAATCCATCACCGATCCAGCATGATGGGTGCATGCCCCACCCGTATCCGATCCGGGAGATCGCCCGCCAGTCCGGCCTCAGCGAGGCGACGGTGGACCGCGTCCTCAACAGGCGACCCGGAGTGCGCCCCAGCACAGCGGCGAACGTCGAACAGGCGATCGCCGACCTCGACCGGCAGCGGAGCCAGATCCGTCTCACCGGCCGAACGTTCATCGTCGACCTCGTCATGCAGACCCCCGACCGGTTCTCTGCCGCGGTCAAGGCCGCCCTCGAGGCAGAGCTGCCCATGCTGCGCCCGGCGGTCGTCAGGTCGAGGTTCGACTTCCGTGAGAAGGCCCAACCGGGCGAGCTGGTCAAGACTCTCGACGGCATCCGCAGGCGCGGGTCCATGGGGGTCATCCTCAAGGCGCCGGACGAGCCCGAGATCGTCGAGGCGATCGGCCGGCTGCACGACGCGGGGATCCCCGTGGTCACCCTGGTCAGCGACCTTCCCCTCAGCCAACGAGTCGCCTACGTGGGCATCGACAACCGGGCAGCGGGCGCCACGGCGGCCTACCTCATCGACCAGTGGCTCGACGACGACGCGATCCTGATGGCCCTCAGCCGCAGTGCATTTCGCGGTGAGGAGGAGCGGGAGATGGGCTTCCGCACGACGATGCGGGAGCGCTCCGGCGGTCGGACCCTCATCGAGGCGACCGACACCGACGGCCTCGACGAGGCCGTGCGCCTGCAGACCGTCTCCATCCTCCGCGAGCACCCCGACGTCACGGCGGTCTACTCCATGGGCGGTGGCAACAGGGCCATCCTCGACGCGTTCGACATCGTCGGGCGGCAGTGCCGGGCCTTCATCGCCCACGACCTCGATCGCGACAACCTGTCGCTGATCCAGGACCGCAGGATCACCGCGGTGCTCCACCACGACCTGCGAGCGGACATGCGTCGTGCCTGCCAGGTGATCATGCAGTCGAGCGGAGCGCTCGAGGGGCCCATCGAGTCTGTCGCGTCACAGATCAACGTCGTCACGCCCCACAACATCCCGAGCATCCCGGCGCAGCCGGTCACGTGACGCGTTCTTCGTCCGCGGGGCGGCACGCGGGAGACCGCGTCAGTGCGCCCGGATGCGCGGCGGGATGTTGTGGGGCGTGACGACCTCGACGTTGGCAGCGACCGAGGTGGGCGCCCCGCGCACGAGTCGGTGGGCGCGCATCATCTGGCGGACAGCCGTGCGCATGTCGGCGTGCAGGTCGTGGTGCAGCACCGCGGTGAGCACCCCCGACTGGAGCAGCTCGAGGTTGTCCTCGTCGAGGTCGTGCGCGATGAAGACGGTCGCGGGTCGCCCCGCGGCAGCGAAGGCCCCGGCGATGGCGCGGTTGCCGCCGCCGATGGAGTAGGCGCACCGCACGTTCGGGTGGGAGGCGAGCAGATCGGAGACCAGGGCGCTCATCGTCACGTCGAGTCCGTCGCTGTCGGTGATGGTGTGGACCGCCCGACCGGGCGCGAGACGTGCGAGCGCCGTCGTGAAGGCGTCGGCCCGCTCGCGTTCGCCGAAGAAGAGAGACCGGCTCAGCGTCAACACCACGTCGCCGGTGCGGTCGCCGAGCACCTGGGTCACCAGATAGGCGGCCGTCGCCCCGGCCGCGGCATTGTCGAGCCCGACGTAGGCCACCCTCGTGCTGTCGCGCACGTCGGTGACCAGCGTGACGACCGGGATGCCCCGGTCCGTCAGCCTGCCGATCGCCGCCGCAACTGCGGGGTGGTCCGGCGCTTTGAGCACCACTCCGTGGCTGACGCGTCCCCGACGGCCGAGGCCGTCGAGCACCTCGACAGCGGCGTCCACATCGGCGTTCTCGCGCAGATGGAACCGCGCCCGTACCGCCGCCGGCCGCAGCGCCGGGAGCTCGTCCTCGAGCGCCGACCGGACGGCTCCGCTGAAGCGTGGTGGGGCCTGGATGACGACGTCGAGCAGCAGCGTCCGGGCAGCCAGACGCAGCTGGGTCTGCTGACGGTCGAGGTCGAGGACAGCGCGTTCCACCGCTCGCACCGCACGGGCACTCGCACCCGGACGACCGTGCAGCACCCGGTCGATCGTCGCCTCGGAGAGACCGGACTGCTCGGCGATGTCGCGCACCCGGTGCGAGGTCGGGCGTCGCGGGGCCATGCGCTGAAGGGTAGCCCGCGTGAACGCCACTGAGGTGTTTCTGAGGTCTTCAGTCCCTGCCCCTCTCACACGCGGTCGCGCATCCTTGAGGGAGCACTCGCGCGTCCAGCACCAGCTCACCGTGACGTCCCGTCCACGCCGTTCCGCCCGAGGAGGGCACCATGACCATCACCTCGACCAGCTCGCAGCTGCGCTGGATCCGACCCGAGGATGCCCGACTGTCCGACCTGCTCGAGGTGCTCCGCGAGCAGACCGACCTCGCCGACTACCCGCACGCGAGCCGCGTCGAGCAGCAGGTGCTCGTCTACGACTGGGCCACCCTGCGGCATACCGCAGCTGACGAGGTGACCCGGCGCGACGTGCTGGCCGAGCTGGCGCGGGCGCTCTCCGACGGACCCGGAATCATCGTGCTGGCAGGCGCTTTCGACGCCGAGCCCCTCGGGCGCGCGACGGCGGCCTTCGAGCGGATGATCGTCGAGCAGCGTGAGAGCGGCACCACGGCGGGCGACCACTTCGCCAAGCCTGGCGCCAACGACCGCATCTGGAACGCCCTCGAGAAGCTCGCCGTCGCCGACCCCGTCGCCTTCGTCGACTACTACGCCAACGACGCCGTCGCGCTCGCTGCGCAGGCGTGGCTCGGGCCGGGCTACCAGGTCACCTCGCAGCTCAACGTCGTCAACCCTGGCGGCGCCGGGCAGACGGTGCACCGCGACTACCACCTCGGCTTCCAGTCCGCCGGGACGTGCGCGCGCTACCCGGCCCACGTGCACGCCCTCTCGCAGGTGCTCACGCTCCAGGGAGCCGTCGCGCACGTCGACATGCCGGTCGAGTCCGGCCCGACGCTCTACCTGCCGCACAGCCAGAAGTACGCGCACGGCTACGTCGCCTACCAGCAGCCCGAGTTCCAGAGCTACTTCCTCGCCCACCACGTGCAGCTGCCGCTGTCGGCCGGCGACGCGGTCTTCTTCAACCCTGCGCTCTTCCACGCTGCCGGCACCAACCACACGACCGACGTGCGCCGCATGGCAAACCTCCTGCAGGTCAGCTCGGCCTTCGGCCGTGCCATGGAGACCGTCGACCGCGCCCGCGTCGTCGCGGCCACCTACCCCGCGCTGGTCTCCGCCCACGCTGCCGGTATGCCGGCGCGCGCGGTCGCGAACGTCATCGCCGCCACCGCCGAGGGCTACGCCTTCCCGACGAACCTCGACCGGGACCAGCCCCTCGACGGGCTCTCGCCCCAGACCCAGGCGGAGCGCGTCGCTGCCGCACTCGAGTCCGGTATGCCGCCGGGCGAGCTCGCGCAGCTCCTCGCGGCCCGCGAGGCGGACCGCTCCAGTCACTGACGCACCGGGACCATCGACCCTGCCCTGCACCGGCAGCCGATGGTCACGATGGCCTCGGGACACCTGCGCGCTGCAGGTGGCGAGGGAGGCTGTCATGGTCGTGTTCGAGGATCGGGTCGACGCCGGCACCCGGCTGGCCCGCGAGCTGGAGAGCCTCCGCGGTCAGGACGTCGTCGTGCTCGGGCTGCCGCGGGGCGGGGTGCCGGTCGCGTCCGTCGTGGCCGAGGCCCTCGACGCGCCGCTCGACGTCATCGTCGTGCGCAAGCTCGGCGTGCCGTTCCAGCCCGAGCTGGCCATGGGGGCCATCGGGGAGGGTGGGGTCCGGGTCCTCGACCGCACCCTCGTGACGCGTGCCCGCGTCACCGACGAGGAGATCGAGGACGTCGAGCGACGAGAGCGAGCGGTGCTCGATGCTCGTGTCGACCGGCTGCGACGGGGCCGCCCGAGGGTCGACCTGCACGGCCGGGTCGCGGTCGTCGTCGACGACGGCATCGCGACCGGGGCGACCGCACGGGTCGCCTGTCAGGTCGCCCGACGACTCGGCGCCGCGCGGGTCGTGCTCGCCGTGCCCGTCGCCCCCGCGCACACGGCGGCACACCTGCCCGAGGCGGACGACGTCGTCTGCGTGTCGGCGCCCGAGCACTTCCGGGCGGTGGGCGCACACTACGTCGACTTCTCCCCGACGAGCGACGACGAGGTGGTCGCCCTGCTCGACCGTGCCGGCCATCGTGCCCGGTTGGCGGCAGGCCCGCAGGGCCACCCTGCTGCCGGCGCGCCCCGCGACATCGACGAGCAGGTCCTCGTCCCGACGGGCCGCGAGACCATCGAGGGTCACCTGCGCGTGCCGGTCGGAGCCACCGGGGTCGTCGTCTTCGCCCACGGCAGCGGGAGCAGCCGGCACAGTCCCCGCAACCGTTTCGTCGCCGACGTGCTGCATGACGCCGGGCTCGGCACGGTGCTCATCGACCTCCTGACCCCGGAGGAGGAGCGTGACCGAGGCAACGTCTTCGACATCCCGCTGCTCGCGCACCGTCTCGAGGCGGCGACGACGTGGCTCGCCTCGAGACCCGACACCGCCTCGTGTCGCATCGGGTGGTTCGGCGCGAGCACCGGAGCCGGCGCCGCCCTGTGGGCGGCCGCCGAGCCGGGGTCGAGGGTGGCGGCCGTCGTGTCGCGGGGCGGTCGCCCGGATCTGGCCGGCCCGCGTCTCGCGGCGGTGCGGGCACCGACCCTGCTGATCGTCGGCGGCGCAGACGACGTCGTGCTGCGCCTCAACCGGCAGGCGCGCGCGCAGCTCGTCGGCTGCGTGACCGAGCTGGCGGTCGTTCCGGGTGCGACGCACCTCTTCGAGGAGCCTGGCACGCTGTCCGAGGCCGCCTCCCTCGCGCGGGACTGGTTCGTGCGCCACCTCACGCTGTCGAGCGCCACGGCGATCGGCAAGGAGTCGTCATGAGCGCCAGGTCACGCGCGCGCCACGACGACCGCATCGCGGCCGAGATCCGTTCGTTGGCAAAGCCGCTCACTCGGTCGAGTGATCTCGACGAGCTCGTCCAACGGGTGCAGGCGGCACGGTTCGTGTGCATCGGTGAGGCTTCTCACGGCACGAGCGAGTTCTACCGATGGCGGGGGCTGCTCAGCCGTCGACTCATCGAGGACCACGGCTACCGCTGGATCGGGGTCGAGGGCGACTGGCCCGACTGCTGGCGGATCAACCGGTGGGTGCGCGGCGAGGCCGACGACGACCTCGATGCCCTCGGTCTCCTGGCCCACTTCGAGCGCTGGCCGACGTGGATGTGGGCGAACCACGACGTCGCCGACTTCCTGACCTGGCTGAAGTCGTTCAACCTCTCCCGTCCCGCCGGTGACCGGGTCGGCTTCTACGGCCTCGACGTCTACTCCCTCTGGGACTCGCTCTGGGAGATCATGACCTGGCTGGAGAGCAACGCACCGGACTCCCTTCCGGCCGCCATGCGCGCTTGGCAGTGCTTCCTGCCCTTCGGCGAGGATCCCCACCGGTACGCGCGCAGCACGCGGCTCGTGCCTGTGACGTGCGAGTCCGACGTCGTCGACCTCCTCGTCGAGGTGCGGCGACGGAGCCGGGCCCGGTCGCAGGACGAGGAGATGCTCGACGTCGTGCAGAACGCCGAGGTCGTCGCCAACGCCGAGCACTACTACCGCACGATGGTGCGGGGTGACCGTGAGTCGTGGAACATCCGCGACCGACACATGGTCGACACCATCGAGCGGGTCGCCTCGCACGCGGGACCTTACGCGAAAGGCCTTGTGTGGGAGCACAACACGCACGTCGGCGACGCGCGTGCGACCGACATGTCGCGTGCCGGAATGGTCAACGTCGGTCAGCTGCTCCGCGAACGCCAACCCGATGGCTCGGTCGCTCTCATCGGGTTCGCATCGCACCGAGGGACGGTCCTCGCCGCGAGCTCGTGGGGAGCACCAGAAGAGGCGTTCGTCATGCCCGAGGCGCAGTCCGGCACCCTCGAGGCGCTCCTGCACGAGACGCTCGGGGAGCCCGCCGTCCTCGTCTTTCCGGACGACCGCTCCGGCCCGTGGCTCTCGTCGTGGCTGGGTCACCGCGCCATCGGCGTCGTCTACAACCCGCACCACGAGACGGGCAACTACGTGCCGACGAGGATCGGTGGCCGCTACGACGCCCTCCTCTGGCTCGAGCGGACCACGGCGCTGCGTCCGCTGCACCACGAGCCCCGACCCACGGAGCCGGAGCTGGAGACCGAACCCACCGGGTTCTGAGGCAGGCGCGTCGGGCCACGGCAGAGGCCCGACGCACTAGCGTGAGTCCATGAATGCGACGGTCTCGAGCCTCTACATCTACCCCGACTCCGACTCTCCCGGGCAGGAGGTGGACTCCGTCGACGTGACCCCCTCGGGTCCGGAGGGCAACCGCTCGAAGAAGCACGCCGTGCACCTCGTGAGCGTCGACGACTTCGTCGCCACGCACCCCAAGGCCAACATCGTGCTCGACATGGACGCGAGCGTCCTCGCCCGCCTCGTTGGTGAGGTCGTGCGTCTGGGCGCCTGCACCCTTCGCGTGACGCAGTCGCCCTCACAGTGTGCTGGTGTGTACGCCGAGGTCGTGACCCCCGGAACGATCACGGTCGACGACGAGCTGCAGGTGGCCACGGCGTAGCGTCACGACCGTGACGATCCACTCGAGCCACCCCTTCGACTCGCCCGATGCCGACCGCGACCCGGCCAGGCGGCTTCGGGGTCGGGTCGGGGCGACGGTCTCGCTGTGGACCGCCGGCTCGGGCCGCGACCGTGCCGGCCTCACGGTCTCGTCCTACCTCGTCGCCGCGGGTGACCCGTCGCGGATCGTCGCCGTGCTCCATCCGGAGTCGGAGCTCCTCGAGCGCCTCGAGGAGACCGGCACTGCCGTCGTCGCCCTGCTCGACTGGCGCCACCGCGACCTCGCCGACGTCTTCGCGGGAGTCATGCCCTCACCCGGAGGCCCCTTCCGGTCGGGGGAGTGGCAGGACACGGCCTGGGGCCCGCGCCGGCCCTCCCTCTCGACGTGGGCGGGGGTGCGACTCGACGCCGGCGCCACGCGCGACGTGGGGTGGTCCCGCCTCGTCGAGGCGGTGATCGAGCACGTCGAGCTCGGCGACGACGCCGAGCCCCTCGTGCACCGGCGTGGTCGCTACCAGCGTCCGCCCGGCTGAGCCGGAGGTATGCCGCGAGCGTCCTTGCGCGGCAGGGCTACCGGACGAGGGGAGCCAGTCCGCTCCACGCGAGGTCGGTGAGCGTTGCGACGAGCGTGTCGCGTGGCACCCGGTCGGACGAGCCGAGCCAGTCGTCGGCGACCGCCTGCACCGAGCCGACGAGTGCGGTTGCCAGGATGTGGGCCTGTCCGGGAGCCGGCAGGGCGGCCTCGAGCACGCCCGACAGCATCGCGGTCACGTGGCTGACGGTGCCGCCGACGGGGTCATCCGGCAGGGGCCGGTCGACGAGCGGTCTCGTGACGACGAAGCGGTAGAGATCGGGATCGGACTCGACGAGTGCGAGATAGGCCTCGACGGTGGAGGCGATGAGGCGGCGCAGGTCAGGACCAGCGGGTGCGGGGCCGGTCGACAGGACCCCTGCCACACTGCCGACGACCCGGCTCTCGATGCGTGCCACGACGGCCCGGTAGAGCCCCGCACGGTCGTCGAAGTGGCGGTAGACGACGGTCTTGCTCGTGCCCGCCTCGGCGGCGATGTCGTCCATCCCGACACCGGGGCCGTGGCGCCGGATCGCGCGGATCGTCGCGTCGACGAGCGCCGAGCGGCGCTCCTCGCGGTGCCGCTCCCACCGCACGTCGCGCCCGTCGCGCCCGTCATCATCGTCGGGAGCGTTGGGAGCGTCGCCCGCGGTCGGCGCCTCGCCCTGGACGGCTGGGGCGGCTCGAGTCCTCGGGTCGGCCATGCGCCGAACCTAACAGGTACGACCTGTATCGGCTACAGCACGTTTCGGTTATGTTGTCCACGACCGTCCCCACCCGAGGAGATCCCATGGCCGCCCCTGCCTCCCCCCGCGCCGCCGCTCGTGACACCCGGCGGGTCGCCGTGCTCGGGGGCAACCGCATCCCCTTCGCCCGCGCCAACGGCCCGTACGCGCTGGCCTCCAACCAGGACATGCTGACCGCCGCGGTCGACGGGCTCGTCGCCCGGTTCGGCCTCGCGGGGGAGCGGGTGGGCGAGGTCGTGGCCGGCGCCGTGCTCAAGCACAGCGCCGACTTCAACCTCACCCGTGAGACCGTGCTCGGCTCACGGCTGCACCCGACGACGCCGGCGTACGACGTGCAGCAGGCCTGCGGCACCGGGCTCGAGGCTGCGATCCTCGTGGCAAACAAGATCGCCCTCGGCCAGATCGACTCCGGCATCGCCGGTGGGGTCGACAGCGCGAGCGATGCGCCCATCGCGGTCAGCGAGGGGCTGCGCCAGGGCCTGCTCGCCGCGAACCGCGCCAAGAGCACGGCACAGCGACTCAAGGCGCTCGCGAGCATCCGCCCGACGCAGCTCATCCCGGCGATCCCTCAGAACGTCGAGCCGCGCACCGGGCTCTCGATGGGGGAGCACATGGCGCAGACCGCAGCCCAGTGGGGCATCACCCGCGAGGCGCAGGACGAGCTCGCCGCCGCCAGCCACCAGCACCTCGCCGCTGCCTACGAGCGAGGCTTCTTCGACGACCTCGTCACGGCCTACCTCGGCGTGTCGAAGGACACGACCCTCCGGCCTGACACGAGCACCGAGAAGCTCGCCGCGCTCAAGCCGGTCTTCGGCAAGGGGGAGGGGGCGACGATGACGGCCGGCAACTCCACCCCGCTCACCGACGGCGCCTCCGCGGTGCTGCTCGGCACAGAGGAGTGGGCAGCGGAGCACCACCTGACCCCGCTCGCGTGGTTCGTCGACGCCGAGACCGCCGCCGTCGACTACGTGCACGGTGACGAGGGCATGCTCATGGCCCCGGCGTATGCCGTCCCGCGGCTGTTGGCCCGAAACGGCTTGTCGTTGCAGGACTTCGACTTCTACGAGATCCACGAGGCGTTCGCCGCGACCGTCCTGACGACGCTCGCGGCCTGGGAGGACCCCGACTTCTGCCGGGGCCGTCTGGGTGTCGACGAGCCGCTCGGCTCCATCGACCGCACCCGGCTCAACGTCAACGGCTCGTCGCTCGCGGCGGGTCACCCGTTCGCCGCGACGGGCGGGCGCATCCTCGCCTCCCTCGCCAAGCAGCTGTCGGAGGCGGGCGGCGGCCGGGGCCTCATCTCCATCTGCGCTGCCGGTGGGCAGGGCGTCGTCGCGATCCTGGAGGCGTGAGCCGTGACCGACCTCTTCTCGACCATCATCGGCTCGTCCGTCGCCCGACGTGTGGGGGTGCCCCAGCCGACACGCCTGCGACGCTACGACCCCGGTGCGCCGCTCTGCGAGGCGCCGGTGCTCGTGGCCGGGGGCGGGCGCTTCGCCGACGGCATCGCCGGCTGGCTCGACGGTCTCGGCATCACGACGATCCGCGCCTTCGACCCACAGGCCCCCGAGCCCGACGGCTCCCACGGCGCCGACGGCTCGGGCCGCTCCGACGACGACGACACGGCGGCTCGACTCGGCGCGGTCGTCCTGGACCTCAGTGAGGCGCGCGACCCCGGTGACCTCGACGCCCTGCGCGTCATCGGTGCACCAGCCCTCCGGTCACTGGCCCGCAACGCCCGTGTCGTCGTCGTCGGCACCGACCCCAGCACCCTCACCGAGGTCTCGCACGTCGCCACACAGCGAGCGCTCGAAGGGGCCGTGCGCTCGATCGGCAAAGAGCTTCGTCACGGAGCGACCGCCAATCTCGTTCTCGCGCACCGTGACTCGTCAGATGGCGTTCGATCCGCGGCCGAGTTCCTCCTCTCGGGCCGCTCGGCCTATGTGGACGGCCAGGTCATCCGGGTGGACGACCGAGCCGGAGCGAACCCCGATGCCGTCAGGCCCCTGGCCGGCAAGGTCGCGGTCGTCACCGGCGCAGCCCGCGGCATCGGTGCCGAGATCGCCCGCGTCATGGCTCGTGACGGAGCCACCGTCGTGGCCGTCGACGTGCCGACCGCCGGCGACTCGCTCGCGGCCGTGGCCAACGAGATCCGTGGCACGGCGCTGCAGGTCGACGTGACTGCGGCTGAGGCAGGCAGGCGCATCGTCGACCACGCCCTGTCGCGCCACGGGGCGATCGACATCGTCGTGCACAACGCCGGCATCACCCGCGACAAGCTCCTCGTCAACATAGACGAATCCCGTTGGGGGAGTGTGATGGCGGTCAACCTCAGGTCCATCCTCCAGCTCAACGAGGCGATCCTCGAGCGGGGGGCGATGCCGGACGACGGGCGCATCGTCTGCGTCGCCTCCATCGCGGGCATCGCCGGCAACCGTGGCCAGACCAACTACGGCGCGAGCAAGGCCGGGGTCATCGGCGTCGTCGACGCCCTCTCGACCCAGCTCCGGCCGCGCCGCATCACGGTCAACGCCGTGGCTCCGGGCTTCATCGAGACCGACATGACGGCGCGGATCCCCTTCGCGACACGGGAGTTCGGTCGCCGGATGAACTCCCTGCAGCAGGGCGGCACACCCCGGGACGTCGCCGAGACCATCGCCTGGCTGGCCCAGCCCGGCGCAGCCGCGGTCACCGGTCAGGTCGTGCGGGTCTGCGGCCAGAGCCTGCTGGGGGCCTGACGATGCCCAAGGTCATCACCCTCGACACGGCCCCCGACCTCCGCCAGATCTACGTCTCGGCGGCACTCAGGCGCAGGCGGGTGGGCGACACCCTCCCGGACGTGCGGGTCGCCCGGGCCGGCGTCACCGTCGACGTGCCGGCCCTCGCGGCCTACGCCCGGGTGTGCCGACTGCCCCTCGGGCCGTCGTTGCCGCTGACGTACCCCCACCTGCTGGCCTTCCCGATGCAGATGGTCGTCATGGCGGGTGACGGCTTCCCGCTGCCGCTTCTCGGGGCCGTCCACGTCGAGAACCGCATCGAGGTGACGCGGGCGGTCGCGGTGGACGAGGTCCTCGACATCGACGTGTGGGCCGAGGACCTGCGGCCGCACCGGCGCGGCACCCAGGTCGACCTCGTCTCCGAGGTGAGCACCCGGGGCGAGCTCGTCTGGCGCGGCGTCAGCACCTACCTCGCCCGGGGCGCCGAGCACCCCGACGCACCCCGGTCCGAGGCGCCGTCCACCGCCCCCCTCGACGCGGTCACCGGTGGGCCGCAGTGGCGCCTTCGTGGCGACACGGGTCGGGCGTATGCCGGCGTGTCGGGTGACTGGAACCCGATCCACCTCCATGCCCTGACCGCGAGGCCGCTCGGCTTCCCCGGCGCCATCGCGCACGGGATGTACTCCTACGCCCGGGCCATCGGCTCCCTGGCTTCACGCCTTCCCGCGGAGGGCCTGACGAGCCGGGTCTGGTTCCGCAAGCCGGTGCCGCTGCCCTCGACCGTGCGCCTGCGCACGGCCTTCTCGCCGGGGGCCACCCTCTCGGTGCTCGAGTCGGTGAGCGACGACACCGAGCATGCCGTCGTCGAGAACACCTGGGCGCCGTGATGCTCAGACCGGATGGTGCGCCTGCACCATCCGGTAGATCCCGCTGCGCACGACATAGCCGAGCTCCGCGTTGACGCGACGGATGCCGACGTTCTGCTCCTCGTTCGTCGTGTTCGACACCGTAGCGCCGAGGCGGGCCGCGACGACGTGGGCGCGCTCCTTGACCGCGCGCATGATGCCGCGCCCGCGGTAGGCCGGGTCGACGCCGCTGTACGCGATGGAGAGCGCTCCGGACTGCACGCCACCGAAGGTGATGCCCGCGGGCACGCCGTCGACGCGCGCGACGACGCAGACCGGCTGCTCGTCGGCGGTGAGCATCGTCGAGAACACCTCGAGGCTCATGACGAATCCCAGCGCGGCCTCCGGGTTCGTCTGACTGGCCCGGAGCATGCTCTCGACGGCGTCACGGTCGGCGAACCGCAGGTCCGGCACCTCGTCGAGCGTCACCCCCGGCGGCAGGGCAGAGGGCGCCGCGACCTCGGTGAGGTCGAGACTCGACTCGATCCCGTGCTTCTCGATCTCGAAGCCCCAGTGCCGGGCGACCGCGAGCGACCGCGCGTCGTCGTCGAAGACGCCGGTGCCGAGCCTGGCGATCGTGGCAGGCACCAGGGGCAGCAGGGAGTCACGGAGCGCGGCCCCGACGCCCGAACCCTCGACGTCGTGGGCGACGATGACACGAAGGCCGCAGCGGTCGGGCGGGGCGAAGCCGGGGCGTTGGACGAGACCGACCCCGACGATGCGATCGTCACTGTCATGGGCCGCGTGGCGCACGAGGAGGGGGAAGAGCTGAGGGCTCTCGAAGGGCATCGCGGCCTCGGCGCGGGGCAGGTCGGGCAGCCGTGCGCAGACCACCTCGATCGCATCGGCGATCCGCTCGGTCTCGAGCGGCCGCACCGTCACTGCAGGCATCGGTCTCACTCGTAGAGAACGTACTCGGGCTGCGGGCGCAGGGCCAGCACCTGGGTCGGGGTCATGAGCGGCCCGAACCGCCGGTCCTCCGAGTAGAAGAGCTTGAAGCCGGCGTGCAGAGGCTTCGGCAGGCCGGTCGTGAGCTTGCGGTAGGTCGACTCCTTCATCTCGCGCGACCCGATGCCGTCGACCGACTTGATGAGGACGACACCGGAGCGAGCGCGAATCGCCTTCTCGCCACGCAGGATCGACGGCGACAGCTGGTGGACGACGAGCACCTTCTCCGGCAGCTTCTTCGCGCGCACGAGGTCAGCGAGGTAGGCGGACACCTCGTTGACCTCGTCGCCCGTGGTGTGACCGAAGGCCCTCATGGGCACCTGACCGGGACCCATCGCCCACTCCGGGTCGAACGCCACACCGACGTCAGGCTCGCCGAGCCAGCGCGCATAGGCGCGAACCTCGTCGAGCACCTCGGCCCGGCCGGGCTGGATGTCGAGCAGGAGGAGGCCCTTGACCTTGCGTGCGGCTGCGAGGTGGGCCGCGATGACGCGGTCGGACGTCCGGCTGCGGTAGAGGCCGTCCGACCCGGGCTCGCCGTGGACCACCGTGGCGATGAGCTCGAGGACCGGCAGCACCGTGCGGCCCGCGGCATACGGCTCGGCCAAGCGCTCGATCTCGCGGGCGCGGGTGTCGAGGTCGCCGACGCCCAGCCGTCCGAGTGCGGAGGAGCCGGGGTAACCGACGAATCCGACGAGGCGATGCTGCGGGAAGATCGTGCGTCCGCCGCGCGGCAGCTGGGGGAGCGACGCAGCAGTGGCAGACGTCGCGGACGGTGTCGGTGCGCTGGAGGCGGACCCCCGCGTCGTGCCCGACGTCGCCCCGGCGCCGGCCGTCGGCGCGGGGGAGGAGGGCGCGGTCGACGGCGTGGACGCCACTCCGCACGCGGTCAGGCAGACGAGCACCGCCGACGCGGCCGCCAGCGCCGTTCGTCGCATGGTGGGCTCCCCCTGAGTCACCAGGCGCGGCCGCGCCCGTTTCGTCCCACGCTAAGTCATGGCGCGCGCCAGACCCAGTTGGGGCCGGGCTGCGCCCCGACCCGCCACCGTGCGACCTCGATGAGGCGGCTGTCCGCCCGGGAGCCTCGGGGCGAACGGGCGTCGCAGGCCGGCGCGCGCTGTCGTTACGCTGGGTCGGCCGCGACCACGCGGCACCACCCCGCCACGAAGGAGCACCAACCGTGTCTGCACAGATCACCGTCACCGTCGCCGGAAGCGAGCGATCGGTCGCGGAGCAGACGACGGCGGGTGAGCTCTTCGAGGAGGTCGGGCCCGCTGGGCGGGCCGTCGTCGCCCGCGTCAACGGCGAGCTGCGCGACCTCTTCCACCCGCTCGCCGACGGCGATGTCGTCGAGCCGGTCACCATCGACAGCGAGGACGGGCTCGCGGTGCTGCGCCACTCGACGGCCCACGTGCTCGCCCAGGCGGTGCAGTCCATCAACGCGGACGCCAAGCTCGGCATCGGGCCGCCCGTGCGTGACGGGTTCTACTACGACTTCGACGTCGAGACCCCGTTCCACCCCGACGACCTCAAGGCCCTCGAGAAGGCGATGCAGCGCATCATCAACGAGGGGCAGACCTTCGCGCGCCGGGTCGTCACCGACGCCGAGGCCCTCGAGGAGCTCGCCCACGAGCCCTTCAAGTGCGAGCTCGTCGGGCTCAAGGGCGGCAACGCCGACGAGGCCGCCGAGGGTGCGGGCGTCGAGGTCGGCGCCGGAGAGCTGACGATCTACGACAACATCCGCCGCGACGGCACCCGCGCGTGGGGCGACCTCTGCCGCGGGCCCCACATCCCCAGCACCAAGCTCATCGGCAACGCCTTCAAGCTGATGCGGGTCGCTGCCGCCTACTGGCGCGGGTCGGAGAAGAACCCCCAGCTCCAGCGCATCTACGGCACCGCGTGGCCGACCAAGGACGAGCTCAAGGCCTACCTCGACCGGCTCGCCGAGGCCGAGCGGCGCGACCACCGCAAGCTCGGCGCCGAGCTCGACCTCTTCAGCTTCCCCGACGAGCTGGGCTCCGGGCTGCCGGTCTTCCACCCCAAGGGTGGTGTCATCAAGCGTGAGATGGAGGACTACGTCCGCCGCCGGCACATCGAGGAGGGCTTCGACTACGTCGGCACGCCGCACATCACCAAGGACGGCCTCTTCCACACCTCGGGCCACCTGCCGTACTACGCCGACACGATGTTCCCGCCGATGGAGCTCGAGGGCGCGAAGTACCAGCTCAAGGCGATGAACTGCCCGATGCACAACCTCATCTTCGCCTCGCGCGGCCGCTCCTACCGCGAGCTGCCCCTGCGCTTCTTCGAGTTCGGCTCCGTCTACCGCTACGAGAAGTCCGGTGTCGTGCACGGCCTGACCCGCGTGCGCGGCATGACGCAGGACGACTCGCACAGCTACGTGACCCAGGAGCAGGCGCCCGCCGAGATCCAGCACCTGCTCGACTTCGTGCTCTCCCTCCTGCGGGACTTCGGGCTCGACGACTTCTACCTCGAGCTGTCGACTCGCGACGAGGACGGCGACAAGAAGGACAAGTTCATCGGCAGCGACGAGCAGTGGAAGGTGGCCACGAAGGTCCTCGAGGACGTCGCCGTCGCGTCCGGCCTCGACCTCGTCCCCGACCCCGGCGGCGCAGCGTTCTACGGGCCGAAGATCTCGGTCCAGGCGCGCGACGCGATCGGGCGCACGTGGCAGATGTCGACCATCCAGTACGACTTCAACCAGCCCGAGCGCTTCGGCCTCGAGTACCAGGCGGCCGACGGCACCCGCCAGCAGCCGGTGATGATCCACTCGGCGAAGTTCGGATCCATCGAGCGCTTCCTCGGGGTGCTCGTCGAGCACTACGCCGGCGCGTTCCCGGTGTGGCTCTCGCCGGTGCAGGTCCTCGGTGTCCCCGTCGCCGAGGACTACGCCGACCACCTGCGGGGCGTCCTCGACCAGCTGAAGCGCAAGGGGGTGCGGGTCGAGCTCGACGACAGCGACGACCGCTTCCCGAAGAAGATCCGCAACGCGAGCAAGTCGAAGGTGCCGTTCGTGCTCATCGCGGGCGAGGAGGACCGAGCCGCGGGGGCGGTGTCGTTCCGCTACCGCGACGGCTCGCAGAAGAACGGCGTGCCGATCGAGGACGCCATGGCCGAGATCCTCGAGGCGATCGAGACCCGCGCCCAGGTCTGAGCCGGCGGGTCGCACGCGACCCCGCGGCACGGCATACCGACGCTCGCGTATGCCGCGCCGCGAGTTTCGGGGAAACCCTTGCGCGCCGCCCTCCGGGGGGCTACAACTGAAGTACCGGATCGCTTCGGCGAAACGGTTTCTCCCATCATTCACGTGACGGGAGAACGAAGGCCCGGGAACTCATACTTCCCGGGCCTTCACCTCTCTCACGGCGCCCTGTGACCGGTCCGGCGCGCCCCCAGGCACCTCGGCCCCGCGGCTCTCACACCCGCGGGGCTGATCTGCATGCGGGCGTGTCGGGTTTCAGCCTGACCAACGGACACGGTTCAATGGTCTTGGCCCTGCGGTGTGTGAGACCGCAGGGCCTTCACCTCTCCGGCTCCCACCGCCCTAGGATCGACAACCATGACCGAGCAGGCCGGGGACGCCGTCGAGAGCGCGCACGACTTCGCCCATGTCGACGACGGGTTCGAGCGGCTGTGGACGCCTCACCGGATGGCCTACATCCTCGGAGACCGGCCCACCGAGGAGGCCGGCACCGGGTGCCCCTTCTGCGCCGCGCCGGCCAAGTCCGACGCCGACGGTCTCATCGTCCACCGCGGCGAGCACTGCTACGTCGTGATGAACCTCTTCCCGTACAACCCCGGTCACGTGCTCGTGTGCCCCTACCGCCACGTCTCGCTCTACATCGACCTCACCGACGAGGAGACGCAGGAGTTCACGGCACTGACCAAGCAGGCGATCACGGCCCTGCAGACCGCGTCGGGGCCGCACGGCTTCAACCTCGGGATGAACCAGGGCGCCGTGGCCGGCGCGGGGGTGGCCGCCCACCTCCACCAGCACATCGTGCCCCGGTGGAGCGGCGACTCGAACTTCCTGCCGATCGTCGGGCAGACCAAGGCGTTGCCCGTGCTGCTCGAGGAGACCCGCAGGCGCCTCGTCGCCAGCTGGGGCTGAGGGCACCCGCCGGCCGTGAGCGCGTGGGCCGGAGGAGGCCCTGGGGTCAGTACGCTGTGCTCACCATGCTCAACAGACTCCTCCGCGCGACGATGACCAAGATCCTGGCTCCCGTCGCCCACCTCTTCCTCCGCCTGGGCATCAGTCCCGACGTCGTGACGGTCGTCGGCACGATCGGCGTCTGCGTGGGGGCGCTGGCCTTCTTCCCGCGCGGGGAGATCTGGGTGGGCGTGCTCGTCATCACCGCCTTCGTCTTCTCCGACACGGTCGACGGGATCATGGCGCGCGAGTCGGGCCGCTCGAGCAAGTGGGGTGCCTACCTCGACTCGACGCTCGACCGGATGGGTGACGCGGCGATCTTCGGCGGCCTCGTGCTCTACTACGCCGGCCCCGGCGACAACCGCTGGATGGCGGGGCTGGCCCTCGCCTGCCTCATCCTCGGCTCGGTCGTCTCCTACGCCAAGGCGCGCGCCGAGGGCCTCGGCTACACCGCGAACGTCGGCATCGCCGAGCGCGCCGACCGGCTCGTCGCGGTGCTCGTGGCAGCCTTCTTCGCCGACCTCTTCGGCTCGACGCTGCTCCTCGGCGTCGTCCTCGCCCTGCTCGCCATCGCGAGCTTCATCACCGTGCTCCAGCGCATGCTCACCGTGCGGCGCCAGGCACTCTCCTCGGGCGAGGTCTCCTCGCGAGACGTCCCCGGTGACGTGCCGGGCGAGGTCGCCGGTGACGGCCGTGGTGATGTCCCCGGAGACGTGTCGTCCGGCGAGGTCTCGCCGTGACCGACCCTCGCCCGCTCTCGGCCCGGGCGACCGACTCGGTGAGCGTGCTCGGCTTCAAGCTGGGCTGGCGCACCCTGCGCGCGCTGCCCGAGCGGGCGGCATACGGGCTCTTCGACCGCGTCGCCGACGTCGCCTACCGCCGGAACGGCAAGGGGGTCCAGCGCCTGCGCGCCAACTACGCGCGCGTGCGGCCCGAGCTCGGGGCGGCCGAGCTCGACGACCTCGTGCACGCCGGCATGCGCTCCTACATGCGCTACTACTGCGAGGCCTTCCGCCTGCCCGGCCTGGCGCGGACCGACATCCAGCGGGCCGTCGTGGCGGAGGGTGCGCAGGAGCCGCAGGCCCTCGCCGCCCAGGGCAAGCCGGTCGTCGTCTTCGTCGGGCACCTCGGCAACTTCGACCTCGCCGCGGCGTGGTCGGCGAGCAACATCGGGCCGGTGACGACCGTCGCCGAGCGGCTGAAGCCCGAGGAGGTCTACCAGGAGTTCGTCGCCTTCCGCCGCAGCATCGACATGGACATCATCCCGCTCACGGGGGGCGAGGACCCCTTCGGCGCCCTCGTCCGCGTCACCCGCGAGGGCGGTCGGGTCATCGCGCTGGCCAGCGACCGCGACCTCACCTCCAACGGCGTCGAGGTCGACCTGCTCGGCCACCGCGCCCGCATGGCCAAGGGGCCTGCCGTCCTCTCCCTCCTCACCGGGGCGCCGCTCTATGCCGCGTCCATCCACTACGAGCCCGTGGCCCGGGGTGAGGGGCTGGGGGGCCACCGCACCGTCGTGCAGTTCAGCGACCGGCTGACCCCGCGGGTCGAGGGCTCGACGGCAGAGCGGGCGCAGGACCTCATCCAGCAGTGCGCCGACCACCTCGCGCCGACGATCCGCGCCCACACGTCGAGCTGGCACATGCTCCAGAAGGTCTTCGTCCAGGACCTCGACGTCCGACCGGACCCCGCAGGCGCCGCCACCCGTTCCACCGCCGGCATGCCGTCCGCCTCCTCCCCGGGAAGCGCGACGTGAGGATCGGGATCGCCTGCCCCTACTCCCTCGATGTGCCGGGAGGAGTGCAGTTCCACGTGCGCGACCTCGCCGAGCACTTCATCGGCGAGGGCCACGACGTCAGTGTCATCGCGCCGGCCGACAGCGAGACCGAGCTGCCCCCCTACGTCACCTCGGCCGGGCGCGCCACGGCCGTGCGCTACAACGGCTCCGTCGCCCGCCTCAG
This sequence comes from Humibacillus xanthopallidus, assembly GCF_006716675.1. Classification (GTDB taxonomy): domain Bacteria; phylum Actinomycetota; class Actinomycetes; order Actinomycetales; family Dermatophilaceae; genus Humibacillus; species Humibacillus xanthopallidus_B. The sequence continues at coordinate 353,185 of NZ_VFPM01000003.1, forward strand.
CTTCGGCCCCGTCACGGCGGCCAAGGTCGGCCGCTGGCTCGAGCACGGCGACTTCGACGTGCTCCACCTCCACGAGCCCATGACACCGAGCGTCAGCGTCCTCGCCCTCATGGCCGCCGAGGGGCCGATCGTGGCCACCTTCCACACCTCCATGCTCCGGTCGCGGACGATGCAGACGGCATACCCCCTCCTGCGGCCCTCGCTCGAGAAGATCGCCGGGCGCATCGCCGTGAGCGAGGACGCCCGGCGCACGGTGACGACCCACGTCGGCGGCGACGCGGTGGTCATCCCGAACGGGGTCTACGTCGACCGCTTCGCCGAGGCGCCGCGACGCGCCGAGTGGATCGGCCGGCCGAACGCCCCGACGATCGCCTTCCTCGGACGCATGGGCGAGCCGCGCAAGGGCCTGCCCGTGCTCGCCGCTGCGCTGCCGGCGGTGCTGGCCGAGGTGCCGGGCCTGCGCGTCCTCGTCGCGGGTCCGGGCGACCCCGAGGAGATCACGGCGGGCTGGCCGCCGGAGGTCGCGGCTGCCTGCGAGTTCCTCGGAGGTGTGTCCGATGCCGACAAGGCCTCGCTGCTCGCCTCGGTCGACGTCTACGTCGCACCCAACACCGGCGGCGAGAGCTTCGGCATCATCCTCATCGAGGCGATGTCGGCCGGTGCCTGCGTGCTCGCCAGCGACCTGCCCGCGTTCTCCCGCGTCCTCGACGGCGGCAGTGCGGGGGCGATGTTCGCCAACGAGCAACCCGACGACCTCGCCCGCACGCTCGTGTCGCTCCTGGGCGACCCGCAGCACCGCGGGGAGCTCGCCAAGGCAGGCCAGGAGCGGGCCCGGATCTTCGACTGGTCGGTCGTCGCCGACAAGATCATGGCCGTCTACGAGACGGTCATCGAGGGCCGGATGGCCTCGCAGTGGGAGCCGGAGCGGCGCTGGGGCCGCTTCCTGCCGGGGCGGACCCACCGGTGACCGAGCTCTTCACCTGGATCTTCGCCGCCCTCTTCGTCCTCGTCATCATCGCCTGGTACCTCTCCTACACCGCCGCCCGGCTCGACCGCCTTCACGTGCGGCTCGGGGGCACGCTCGCCGCCCTCGACGCGCGCCTCGTGCGCCGGGCCGAGGCCGCCGTCGAGCTCGCCAACAGCGGCCTGCTCGACGGGGCGACCGCCCTGCTGCTCGCGACCGCCGCCGGCGAGTCGCTCGAGTCACCCTCCGAGCACGGCGAGGCGCGCGAGCAGGCCGAGAGCGACCTCACCGAGGCGCTCGAGCTGGCACTGACGCCTGCGGTGGTCGAGGCCCTGCGCGAGACCCCGCACGGGCAGGACCTCGTCGACAAGGTCGGGTCGGCCTGCACCCGCGTGCAGCTCGCCCGGCGCTTCCACAACGACGCCGTCACCGACGTGCGACGCGTGCGGCACAAGTGGACGATCCGGGCCTTCCACCTCGCCGGGCACACGCCGCTGCCGAGCACCGTCGAGTTCGACGACGAGATGCCCTCGCCGCTCGCCACCTGACGTCGGTGCCCTCCCGGGCGCCGTCCACCGCCGCCTCGGACGGGCGCTGTCGTAACGACCGCGCACCGGGGCCTACCCTTGATCTCGACCCACCCCGCGATCGCGTGAAAGCAGGACATCGTGAGCACCACCCCCTCCATCCCCGGCAGCGCCGCCACGGGCACGACGCGCGTCAAGCGCGGCATGGCCGAGATGCTCAAGGGCGGCGTCATCATGGACGTCGTCACGGCCGAGCAGGCCAAGATCGCCGAGGACGCCGGCGCCGTTGCCGTCATGGCCCTCGAGCGCGTGCCGGCCGACATCCGGGCCCAGGGCGGCGTGTCGCGCATGAGCGACCCCGACATGATCGACGGCATCATCGAGGCCGTCTCGATCCCCGTCATGGCCAAGGCCCGCATCGGCCACTTCGTCGAGGCCCAGGTGCTCCAGAGCCTCGGCGTCGACTACATCGACGAGTCCGAGGTGCTGACGCCCGCCGACTACGCCAACCACATCGACAAGTGGCAGTTCACCGTGCCCTTCGTCTGTGGTGCGACGAACCTCGGCGAGGCGCTGCGCCGCATCACCGAGGGCGCGGCCATGATCCGCTCCAAGGGTGAGGCCGGCACGGGCGACGTCTCCAACGCGACGACGCACATGCGCCAGATCCGCCAGGAGATCCGCCGCCTCCAGAACCTCCCCGAGGACGAGCTCTACGTCGCGGCCAAGGAGCTGCAGGCGCCCTACGACCTCGTCAAGGAGGTCGCCGAGGCCGGCAAGCTCCCCGTCGTGCTCTTCACCGCCGGCGGCATCGCGACCCCTGCCGACGCGGCGATGATGATGCAGCTCGGCGCCGAGGGCGTCTTCGTCGGCTCGGGCATCTTCAAGTCGGGCAACCCGGCGCAGCGCGCCGAGGCCATCGTCAAGGCGACGACCTTCCACGACGACCCCGACGTCATCGCCAAGGTCTCGCGCGGCCTCGGCGAGGCCATGGTCGGCATCAACGTCGACGAGATCCCGCAGCCGCACCGGCTCGCCGAGCGCGGTTGGTGACCTCCGCCCTCCCAGCCACCCGCTGACGTATGCCGCCGTGCCCCACCGGGCGCGGCGGCATACGCGCGTCGGGACGCCCACCCTGACAAGATCGAGGGCGTGGACCTCACTGGGGCGCAGCTCTCACGCTCCTACTTTCAGCGCGTCGTCAGGCCGCTCGTCGAGGCCCGCTGGCCCGGGCTGCCGTATGCCGCCGCTCGCCTCGGCAGCGGCTCCGACGTCCTCGGCCTCGACGACGCGATGTCGCGCGACCACGACTGGGGGCTACGGCTCGACCTGCTCGTCCCCGCCACGCTGGTGGCGACCGTCGACCGGCACCTGGCGGAGCACCTGCCGGAGACCTTCGCGGCCCACCCGGTCCGCTTCGCGACGACCTGGGACCCGGTCATCCGCCACCGCGTGCAGATCCAGACGGCTCGTGACCTCGCCGTCACGCGTCTCGGTGTGGATCCCACCGCCGACCTGACGCCTGCGGACTGGCTGTCGGTGACGGGGCAGGCCGTCCTCGAGGTCACCGGGGGCGTCGTGTTCGCCGACCACGCGGGCGAGCTTGACGGCATACGGCAGCGGCTCGAGTGGTATCCCGACGACGTGTGGCGCCACGTCGTCGCGACGGACTGGGCCCGGCTCGCCCAGGAGCTGCCGTTCGTCGGACGCACGGGGGAGCGCGGCGACGAGCTGGGGTCACGCGTCGTGGCGGCGCGTCTCGTCGGGGTCGCCCTGCACCTCGGGCACCTGCTCGAGCGTCGGTGGCCGCCCTACGCCAAGTGGCTCGGCACGAGCTTCGCCGGGCTGGCGCGAGCGGGATCGGCGACCCCGCCACTGCACGCTGCGGTGGCGGCCGGGGACTGGCGCGACCGCGAGCAGGGCCTCGTCGACGCACTGCGGCAGCTCAGCCGCGTGCAGGCCGAGGTCGGGCTGCCGACCGTCGACGACCCCGTCGCGCCGTTCTGGGACCGCCCCTACCGGGGTGTGCGCGAGGACGCCGTCACCGTCGTGTCCGACAGCATCCGCGACCCGGCCGTGCTGGTGCTGCCGCGCGGTGTCGGTGCGGCGGAGCAGTGGAGCGACAACGTCGACCTGCTCACTGACTCCCATCGCCGCCGGCCGCCGCAAGCGTGAGGGTCGCCGCTCAGGTGACGGCGCCGCGCTCGGTGAACTCGGGCCGCTCGAACTCGCGATCGGCGATGACGGCGCGCACGTGCTCGGCCGCCGCGACCGCGTCGACGTGCGTGACGTAGAGCGGGGCGAAGCCGAGCCGGATGATGTCGGGCTCGCGGAAGTCGCCGATGACGCCACGCGCGATGAGCGCCTGGACGACGGCGAAGGCCTGCGGGTGGCGCAGCGACACCTGCGAGCCCCGATGGTCGTCGTCGCGCGGCGTCGCGAGGGGGAGGTCGACCCCGAGGGCGTCGAGGGCCTCGATGAACAGGCCGGTCACCGACAGCGACGCGGCTCGCACGTCGGCGGGGGAGAGCCCGTCGTAGGCCGTGAGGGCTGCTTCGAGCGCCAGGACCGACAGCAGGGGCGGCGTGCCGACCCGGGCCCGGGTGATGCCGGGCGCCGGCTCGTAGGTGCCGCTCATCTCGAACGGACGGGCGTGCCCGTGCCACCCGGTCAGCGGCTGGTCGAAGTCTGCGAGGTGGCGCTCGGCGACGTAGATGAAGGCGGGGGCGCCGGGGCCGCCGTTGAGGTACTTGTAGCCGCACCCGATCGCGAGGTCGGCGCCGTCCGCGTCGAGCCGGATGTCGAGGACCCCGGCCGAGTGGCAGAGGTCCCAGCAGGCGAGGGCGCCGACAGCGTGGGCGGCCTCGGTGATCGCGACGAGGTCCCACAGCTCGCCCGTGCGGTAGTCGACGCTCGAGTACGAGGCGAGGGCGAGGTCCTCACCCGCCTCCGCGATGGCAGCCACGGCGTCGCGGGGGTGGACGCGTCGCACCTCGAGGCCGGCGAGGCGGGCTGCCGAGTCGGTCATGTAGAGGTCGGTCGGGAAGGAGTCGGGGTCGGTCAGCACGACGGTGCGGCCCGGACGCAGGCGGGCCGCGCCGACGACGGCCTTGAAGAGGTTGACCGACGTCGAGTCCGTGACGACGACCTGGCCGGGCGCCGCGCCGACGAGACGCCCGATGGCGTCACCGACGCGGGTCTGGGCCGACCACCAGTCCGACTCGTTCCACGACCGGATCAGCCGCTCGCCCCACTGCCGGTGCACGACGTCGCCGACGACCGCCGGCACCGCCGAGGGCAGCGCCCCGAGGGAGTTGCCGTCGAGGTAGATCACCCCGTCGGGGAGGGTGAACCGGTCGCGCGTGCCGTGCAGCGGCGACTGCGCGTCGAGGGTCTCGGCGCGTGCGGTCAGGGCGTCGTGGGTGTGCACCGTCGTCATAGCGGCAACGTATCCGGTCAGTGACCGCTGACGTCAGGCCCGGGCGCGGGCGGTGTCTCCGATCCGAGACGCAGCCGGGTGGCCGGGGACCGATTGGGGGAGAGCCCGCCGGGCGGCATACGCTCGCGGCCATGGCAGCAGCGAGTCCCCGGCCCCGCATCGGCGTGCTCGCCGTGCAGGGCGACGTCCGCGAGCACCTCGCGGCCCTCACCGAGCTCGGCGCCGAGGCGTCGACCGTCCGGCGACCGGCGGAGGTCGACGCGATCGACGGCCTCGTCATCCCCGGCGGGGAGTCGACGGTCATGGACAAGCTCGTGCGCGCCTTCGAGCTCCAGGCCCCCCTCCGCGCGCGGATCGCCGCGGGCATGCCCGTCTACGGCTCCTGCGCCGGCATGATCATGCTCGCCGACCGCATCGCCGACGCCCGGCCCGACCAGCAGACCCTCGGCGGGCTCGACATCACGGTGCGACGCAACGCCTTCGGCCGGCAGGTCGACTCCTTCGAGCAGGACCTCGACTTCGCCTGGTCGGACCCCTCGCGGGCCGGCACCGTGCACGCCGTCTTCATCCGGGCCCCCTGGGTCGAGGAGGCCGGCAACGGCGTCGAGGTGCTCGCGCGCGTGAGCGGCGGACCGGCCGCCGGTAGGATCGTCGCGGTTCGGCAGGGAAACCTCATGGCGACGTCCTTCCACCCCGAGGTGGGAGCAGACCGCCGGGTCCACGCCGAGTTCGTCGAGATCGTCAGATCACACCGCCAGCAACGGAACGTGAGGGAACCTGCATGAGCGGCCACTCCAAATGGGCCACCACGAAGCACCAGAAGGCGGCCAAGGACGCCAAGCGCGGCAAGCTCTTCGCCAAGCTCATCAAGAACATCGAGGTCGCTGCCCGTCAGGGCGGCGGTGACCCCGCGGGCAACCCGACCCTCTACGACGCCATCCAGAAGGCGAAGAAGACCTCGGTCCCCAACGACAACATCGACCGTGCCGTCAAGCGCGGCTCGGGCGCCGAGTCCGGCGGGTCCGACTGGCAGACGATCATGTACGAGGGCTACGCCCCCAACGGCGTCGCCGTGCTCATCGAGTGCCTCACCGACAACCGCAACCGCGCCGCTGCCGAGGTGCGCACCGCCCTGACGCGCAACGGCGGACAGCTCGCCGACCCGGGCTCGGTGTCCTACGTCTTCAACCGCAAGGGTGTCGTCACCGTGCCCAAGGAGGCCGGCTCCGAGGACGACCTCCTCGAGGTCGTGCTCGACGCGGGCGCCGAGGAGGTCAACGACAACGGCGACACGTGGGAGATCGTGTCGGAGGCGTCCGACTTCGTCGCGGTCCGCAAGGCGATCCAGGATGCCGGCATCGACTACGACTCGGCCGAGGCGTCCTTCGTGCCCAACCTCCAGGTGCCGCTCGACCTCGACGGCGCCAAGAAGATGATCCGGGTCATCGAGGCCCTCGAGGACAGCGACGACGTGCAGAACGTCTACGCCAACGGCGACATCCCCGACGACGTGCTCGCGCAGCTCGACGCCGACGAGGAGTGACGCGCGGCGCAGCGGCGGTTCGCTCGCCGCTTCACGAGGAGGCACGCCGGTGACGGCGTGCCTCCTGCGCGTCACGGGGGAGCGGCGTTAGCGTGGCTCCCGAACACCTGTTCGGTTCCCGCTCGCTCCCAGCCCGATCCCGTCACCCAGGAGGTATGCCGTGCGTGTCCTCGCCGTGGACCCCGGGCTCACGCGCTGCGGCGTCGGGGTGGTCGACGGGGTGCCCGGGCGCAAGCTGACGCTCGTCGAGGTCGGCGTCATCCGCACGCCCTCCGGCGACCCGACGCCGAAGCGGCTCGTCGCCGTCGAGGACGAGATGCGCCTCTGGTTCGCCCGACACCGGCCCGAGAGCGTCGCCATCGAACGCGTCTTCGCCGACACCAACGTCTCGACCGTCATGGGCACCGCCCAGGTGACCGGCATCGTCATGATCATGGCCGAGCGCCTCGGGCTGCCCGTCACGCTGCACACCCCGACCGAGGTCAAGGCAGCGGTCAGCGGCAGCGGCCGCGCCGACAAGGCCCAGGTGACGACGATGGTCACGCGTCTGCTCGGCCTCGACAAGGCTCCGAAGCCCGCCGACGCCGCCGACGCCCTCGCACTCGCCATCTGCCACGTCTGGCGCGGCGGCACCCAGACCCGTCTCGACCAGGCCCGCGCCGACGTCCTCGCCCGCACGGGGACCCGGCCGGGCGGCATACCCCGACGGGTGCCCCCCGGCGCCCGCTCAGCCCGACCCCTTCCTGGAGCCCAGCCACGATGATCGCCTCACTGTCCGGAACCGTGCTCAAGGTCGGCCTCGACACCCTCGTCCTCGGTGTCGGCGGCGTCGGCATGCTCGTGCACACGACACCGGCCACCGCGACGTCGGTGCGGCTCGGCCAGCCCGCGGAGCTCGCCACCTCGCTCGTCGTGCGCGAGGACTCCCTCACGCTCTACGGCTTCGCGACCGACGACGAGAAGCTCGTCTTCGAGACCGTCCAGACGGTGTCGGGCGTCGGCCCGCGCCTCGCCCTCGCGATGCTCGCCGTCCACTCGCCCGACGCGGTGCGGGTCGCGCTGGGCACGGGCGATCTCGTGGCCCTGACCAAGGTGCCCGGCATCGGGCGCAAGGGCGCGGAGCGTCTCGTCCTCGAGCTCAAGGACAAGCTCGGCGCGCTGCCCGGGTCGGCGGCGACGTCGGCAGCAGTGCCGCTCGACACGGGGGAGGTGTGGCGCGAGCAGGTCAGAGAGGCGCTCGTCGGCCTCGGGTGGACGGTGCGCCAGGCCGACGACGCCCTCGACCGCGTGGCCCCCAGGGCTGCCGAGGGCGCGAGCGTGTCAGCGCTGCTGAGGGCCGCCCTCCAGGAGCTCGGTCGATGACCCGCGCGGCGCCCGGAGGCCGCGGCGGCGGGGACGGCGGGGGCAGCTGGGACGGCGCGGGCACGTGGGACGGCGCCGTCGAGGTCGGCGACACCGACACCGAGCGCTGGGCCGACGGGTCGTTCGATGCGACCGCCCGGGTCGTCGACGCACGCCTCGACGACGACGCCGAGACCGACGAGCGCCAGGTCGAGGTCGCGCTACGCCCCAAGCGGCTCGACGACTTCCCCGGCCAGGACCGCGTGCGCGAGCAGCTGAGCCTCGTGCTCACCGCTGCCAAGCGGCGCGGCACCCCGCCCGACCACGTCCTGCTCTCCGGGCCACCGGGGCTCGGCAAGACGACCCTCGCGATGATCGTCGCGGGCGAGCTCGAGCAGCCGATCCGCATCACCTCGGGCCCGGCGATCCAGCACGCGGGCGACCTCGCCTCGGTGCTGTCCTCGCTGGCCGAGGGTGAGGTGCTCTTCCTCGACGAGATCCACCGCATGTCGCGGTCGGCCGAGGAGATGCTCTACCTCGCGATGGAGGACTTCCGCGTCGACGTCATCATCGGCAAGGGTCCGGGGGCGACCGCGATCCCGCTCGAGCTGCCGCCCTTCACCGTCGTCGGGGCGACGACCCGGGCTGGGCTGCTTCCGGCTCCACTGCGCGACCGCTTCGGCTTCACGGGGCACCTCGACTACTACGCGGCCGCCGACCTCGTGACGATCCTCCACCGATCCGCGCGCCTGCTGGGCGTCGACGCCGACGAGGACGCCGTGCGCGAGATCTCCCTGCGCTCACGCGGCACCCCCCGCATCGCCAACCGGCTGCTGCGTCGGGTGCGTGACTGGGCGCAGGTGCACGGCGAGCACCACGTCAACCTCAAGGCCGCCCGCCACGCCCTCGAGCTCTTCGACGTCGACCAACGCGGGCTCGACCGGCTCGACCGGGCCGTCCTCGAGGCGCTCTGCCGCCGTTTCGGCGGGGGGCCGGTGGGCCTGTCGACGCTGGCCGTCGCGGTGGGGGAGGAGCCCGACACCGTCGAGACCGTGGCCGAGCCCTATCTCGTCCGCGAGGGCTACATGGTCCGCACCCCGCGGGGGCGGGCCGCCTCCGCCCAGGCGTGGGAGCACCTCGGCCTGACCCCGCCCCGCGACGCCCAGAGTCTCTGGTCGGCCCGCCTGCCGCTCGGTGACGACTCGTCGGGACGCTTCGACGGATGACGGCCTCACCCGCGGTGCCGGCGCCGGCACCGCGTTCTGCATCCAAAACGTGACCCAGCGAGCGGTCCCGAGGCCCCCGTGGAGTCTGACAAACTGCACCGTCGCACGTAGACTCCTGCGGGCACCATTGCCGCTGCCGCGGCACTATCCGGTGCGCCTGGTCGTTGACGCGACGAACTCACTCGAGGTGGCCCCCTGCGCCGCCCGCCCGGCTGCACCGTGCCCGCACGGCGCAGCGGACGAAGACACGAAGGATCGAGCCTGATATGAGCAACAACGGGACTTTCTCGTTGCTGATTTTCGCCCTGCCGCTGCTGTTGCTCGGCTGGTTGTTCTACACCCAGAACAAGCGGATGAAGCAGATGCGCAACTTCAGCAGCTCCCTCAACGTCGGCGACCAGGTGATCACGTCCTCCGGCATCTTCGGCACGATCCGGCACCTCGACGACGCCAGCGGCTGGCTCGAGATCGCCGACGGCGTGACGATCCGCGTCGACCGCCGCGCCATCGCGATGAAGCAGAGCGACGCGCTCGCGGGCGCCGGCACGGCCACGACGTCGACGGGCACGACCGGCTCGGCTGACACGGCGACCGGCTCGGTGGACCCCACGAACGACGCCGACACCGACCGCACCCCCGGTTCGACCCCCGGTTCGACTCCCGGTTCGACTCCCGGTTCGACCCCCGGCTCGTCACAGTCAGGTCAGTGAGACCTTCGTGGCACGCACGAACACGAAGAAGTCCGCAGTCCGGCACCTGCTCGGCCTGCTCGTCGTCATCCTGAGCCTCGGCGTCCTCGCCGGCGGTCTCGCCGTCTGGGGCGGCGGCTCCACGACCCCCCGTCTCGGGCTCGACCTCGAGGGCGGCACCGAGATGGTCCTCGAGCCCGTGCTCGAGAGCGGCCAGCAGGTGAGCGCCGGCCAGATCGACCAGGCCGTCGACATCATCCGCCAGCGCATCGACGCCAACGGCGTGTCCGAGGCGGAGATCGCGACCCAGGGCGGCAAGAACATCGTCGTGTCCATCCCGGGCACGCCGACCACCGAGCAGCTCGACGCGATCCGCAAGCCGTCGCAGCTGCGTTTCCGCCCGGTCTTCGTCCAGGCCTACGGCGACCCGGGCTCCGCGGTGAAGCCGTCGACCACCCCCACGGGCACCTCGACCGGCACGTCGACCGGCACGTCGACGGGCACGCCGACGGGCACGGGCACGCCGACCGCCGCGACACCCTCGACCAGTGCGACGGCCCAGAACGGTGTGGTCCCGCCCGCCCTCAGCGCGGCGACGACGCCGGCGACGCCCACGGGCACCGCCTCCGCGACGACGCCTGCCGCCTCCACCGCGCCGACGACCACCGCGCCCGCTCCGACCGCCGCCGAGACGGAGGCCGCGGTCAAGGCCCAGGTCAGCTCCGGTCTCGTGACGATGGGCTGGGACAAGGCGAAGGCCGACGAGGCCGCCGCGAAGGTCGCCAAGGAGTACGTCGCCCTCGACTGCACGAAGCCGGGCGCCCTCGAGCGCGTCTCCGACCTCAAGGACGCGCCGATGGCGACCTGTGGCGCCGACGGCGTCACGAAGTACGTCCTCGGCCCCGTCGAGATCGACGGCAGCGAGATCGCCGACGCGACGAGCGGCTTCCAGCCCGGCCCCAACGGCCAGCCCACCTCGATCGTCGAGGTCGCGCTGTCGTTCAACCAGGCCGGCGCCAAGAAGTTCGCCGAGGTCACGAAGCGTCTCTACGGCCTCCAGAGCCAGCCGCCGCTCGACCAGTTCGCCGTCGTCCTCGACAAGTCGGTCATCACGGCGCCTCAGGCGCGCGCCGTGATCAGCGACGGTCGCGCGTCCATCACCGGCTCGTTCACCATCGACTCCGCCAAGCAGCTCGCCCAGCAGCTGAAGTTCGGTGCGCTGCCGATCTCGTTCGCGCTGCAGACCTCTGACAACATCACGCCCCAGCTCGGCGAGGAGCAGCTGCGCATCGGCCTGCTCGCCGGCTTCATCGGCCTCATGCTCGTCGTCGTCTACTCGCTCCTCCAGTACCGCGCCCTCGGGCTCGTCACGGTGGCCTCGCTCATCGTGGCCTCGATCATCACCTACCTCGCGGTGACGGTCCTCGGCACGACGCACGGCTTCCGCCTGACGATGGCGGGGGTGACCGGTCTCATCGTGGCCATCGGTGTCACGGCCGACAGCTTCATCGTCTACTTCGAGCGCATCCGCGACGAGGTGCGTGACGGGCGCCCGCTCGTCGCGGCCGTCGAGACCGGGTGGAAGCGCGCCCGACGCACGATCATCGCGGCCGACACGGTGAACTTCATCGCTGCCGCCGTGCTCTACTTCCTCGCGTCGGCCAACGTTCGCGGCTTCGCGTTCACGCTCGGCCTCACGACGCTCATCGACCTGCTCGTCGTCATCCTCTTCACCCACCCGACGGTCCAGCTGCTCGCCCGCACGAAGTTCTTCGGCGGCGGCCACAAGTGGTCGGGGCTCGACCCGCAGCGCCTCGGCGCGAAGGAGGAGGTCCGCTACCGCGGCGCCGGCCGCTTCGGTCCGGCCCGTCCGACGTCGGGCCAGGCCTCCGGCCAGACGGGCACCGGCGCACCCGCGGGCGCTGCCGCGCCGGCCGGTTCGAGCCGACTCTCCCAGCGGAAGGCGTGAGCATGCTGAACTTCTCGCAGGTCGGCAACGACCTCTACACCGGCAAGCGGTCGATCGACTTCATCGGCCGGCAGAAGACGTGGTACGCCATCTCCGGCGTGCTCGTCATCCTCGCCCTCATCGGCATCTTCGCCCGCGGTCTCAACTTCGGCATCGAGTTCAGCGGTGGCTCGGAGTTCCGCGTCCAGGGCGTGAGCAACAGCCAGGACTATGAGCAGAAGGCGCAGTCCGCTGTCGGCGAGGCCGGCATCGGCGGCAACGTCGTCGCGACCGTCGTCGGCCAGGACACCGTCCGGGTCCAGACGGAGGCCGCGTCGGAGCGCACCGGGGAGGCCCGCGCCGCCCTCGCCAGGACCTTCGGGGTGCAGGAGGGGGCCGTCAGCGCCTCGCTCATCGGTCCGAGCTGGGGTGAGACGGTCAGTCAACAGGCCATCAGAGGTCTGATCGTCTTCCTCGTGCTCGTCACGCTGGTCATGGGCCTCTACTTCCGCACGTGGAAGATGGCGGTGGCGGGTCTCGTGGCCCTGCTGCACGACCTCGTCATCACGGTCGGCATCTACGCCCTCTTCGGCTTCGAGATCACGCCGTCGTCGATGATCGGCTTCCTCACGATCCTCGGCTACTCGCTCTATGACACCGTCGTCGTCTTCGACAAGGTGCGCGAGAACACCGCCGAGGCCTTCGCGTCGAAGCGGATGACCTACCGTCAGGCCGCCAACCTCGCCGTCAACCAGACCCTCGTCCGCTCGATCAACACGACGGTCGTCGCCCTGCTGCCGATCGCCGCCGTCCTCTTCGTCGGCTTCACGATGCTCGGCCCGGGCACCCTGCTCGACCTGTCGCTCGCCCTCTTCATCGGCATCGCGGTCGGCGCCTACTCGTCCATCTTCATCGCGACGCCGCTGCTCGTCGACCTCCGGCGCAAGGACAAGGCCGTGGTCGACCTCGACCGCTACGTCGCCCGTCACGGGTCCAAGGGCACCGGCCGCGACGCGCTCATGGGCACGCGCCCGGAGGGCGCCCCGGAGCCGGCCGTCGTCGGAGCCGACAGCACGGGTGCCGCCGACGAGCAACCGGTCGACGCGGCATACCGCCCGGTGCACCGGTATGCGCAGGCGGGCCCACGCAACCAGCCCAAGCGCGCCCCGAAGTCGAAGCGCTGACCGCCGTGAGCGACATGGCCGCCCTCGTCGCGAGCAGGCTGCGTGACATCCCGGACTTCCCCCAACCGGGGATCGTCTTCAAGGACTTCACGCCGCTGCTCGCCGACGGGGCCGCCTTCGGCACCCTCGTCAGCGACATCGCTGAGCGCTACCGCGGCACGGTCGACGTGCTCGTCGGCATCGAGGCGCGGGGGTTCATCCTCGCCGCAGCGGTCGCCTACGAGCTCGGTCTCGGCATGGTCCCGGTGCGCAAGGCCGGCAAGCTGCCGGGCGAGACCCTCAAGGAGTCGTACGCACTGGAGTACGGCACCGCCGAGATCGAGGTGCACACCGACGCCTTCGAGCCCGGTCAGCGGGTGCTCGTCCTCGACGACGTGCTCGCCACCGGAGGCACCGCCGAGGCGTGTGCACAGCTCGTCGAGCGGGCCGGGGCGAGCGTCGCCGCGATCGAGGTGGTCCTCGAGCTGGCCTTCCTCGGCGGCCGCTCGCGCCTCGACGGACATGTGGTCAACGCGATCCTGACGGTCTGAGCTTGCACACGGCGCCTAGACTCTCTTCATGAGCGAGGACGTCCGCAGCGAGCTCTCCACCCCGTCGCGGGTGCGAGCCCGCTTTGCCCGTTTCGGGGCCACGAGGCCCGCGGGCAACCCTGTCCTCGAGCCGCTCATGACGGCGGTGCGGCAGAACCACCCCAAGGCCGACGTCTCGATCATCGAGCGGGCGTATGCCGTCGCCGAGCGCGCGCACGACGGCCAGATGCGCAAGAGCGGCGACGCGTACATCACGCACCCGCTCGCGGTGACGACGATCCTCGCCGAGCTCGGCATGACACCGCCCACTCTGGCGGCGGCGCTGCTGCACGACACCGTCGAGGACACGGCATACAGCCTCGATGAGCTGCGCGCCGACTTCGGCGACGAGATCGCGATGCTCGTCGACGGCGTGACCAAGCTCGACAAGGTGACCTACGGCGAGGCCGCCCAGGCCGAGACCGTGCGCAAGATGGTCATCGCGATGGCCCGCGACATCCGGGTCCTCGTCATCAAGCTCGCCGACCGGCTGCACAACGCCCGCACGTGGCGCTACGTCAGCGAGGAGTCGGCCAAGCGCAAGGCCAACGAGACGCTCGAGATCTATGCCCCGCTGGCGCACCGGCTCGGCATGAACACCATCAAGTGGGAGCTCGAGGACCTCGCGTTCGCGACCCTCTACCCCAAGGTCTACGACGAGATCGTGCGGCTCGTGGCCGAGCGGGCGCCGGCCCGCGAGGAGTACCTCGCCGGGGTGCGCAGTCAGGTCATGGACGACCTGACGGGCGCCAAGATCAAGGCGGTCGTGACGGGCCGGCCCAAGCACTACTACTCCGTCTACCAGAAGATGATCGTGCGGGGCCGTGACTTCGAGGAGATCTACGACCTCGTCGCGGTCCGCGTCCTCGTCGACACGGTCCGCGACTGCTACGCGGCGCTGGGTGCCCTCCACTCGCGGTGGAACCCGGTGCCGGGCCGGTTCAAGGACTACATCGCGATGCCGAAGTTCAACATGTACCAGTCCCTGCACACGACGGTCATCGGCCCGCAGGGCAAGCCGGTCGAGATCCAGATCCGCACCCACACGATGCACCGGCGTGCCGAGTACGGCGTGGCCGCCCACTGGAAGTACAAGGACACCGCGGGCAACGGCGGGGGGGCGCGGCCGGGCGAGATCACGCCCCAGAACGACATGGCGTGGCTGCGCCAGCTGCTCGACTGGCAGCGCGAGACCGAGGACCCGGGTGAGTTCCTCGACTCGCTGCGCTTCGAGATGGGCAGCAGCGAGGTCTACGTCTTCACCCCCAAGGGCTCGGTCGTCGCCCTGCCCGTGGGGGGCACGCCCGTCGACTTCGCGTATGCCGTCCACACCGAGGTCGGCCACCACTGCATCGGTGCGCGCGTCAACGGCCGGCTCGTGCCGCTCGAGTCGACCCTCGAGAACGGCGACGTCGTCGAGGTGCTCACCTCCAAGGCGGACGGCGCCGGCCCCTCGCGTGACTGGCTGCAGTTCGTCAAGAGCCCGCGGGCCCGCAACAAGATCAAGCAGTGGTTCTCCAAAGAACGGCGCGAGGAGGCCATCGACGCGGGCAAGGAGGCGATCGCGAAGGCGCTGCGCAAGCAGAACCTCCCGCTCCAGCGCCTCATGAGCCACGATTCGATGACGGCCGTCGCGACCGACCTGCGGTACCAGGACATCGAGGCGCTCTATGCCGCCGTCGGCGAGGGCCACGTCTCCGCCCAGCACGTCGTCGGCAAGGTCATCGCCTCGATGGGTGGCGTCGAGGGCGCCACCGAGGACCTCGCCGAGGCGACCGTGCCGACCCGTGCGGCCTCGCGCCGGCGTCCCGGTGACCCCGGCGTCGTCGTCGTCGGCACTCCCGACGTGTGGGTCAAGCTCGCGAAGTGCTGCACGCCGGTGCCGGGTGACCCGATCCTCGGCTTCGTCACGCGCGGCGACGGCGTCTCCGTGCACCGTGTCGACTGCACGAACGCATCACAGCTGACCGCCAACCCGGAACGGCTCATCGACGTCGAGTGGGCCCCGAGCTCGGCGAGCGTTTTCCTCGTGCAGCTGCAGGTCGAGGCGCTCGACCGCAACCGCCTCCTCAGCGACGTCACGCGCGTGCTCTCCGACCAGCACGTCAACATCCTGTCGGCCTCGGTCCAGACCTCCCGCGACCGCGTGGCGATCTCGCGCTTCACCTTCGAGATGGGCGACCCCGCACACCTCGACCACGTCATCAAGGCGGTCCGCAAGATCGACGGGGTCTTCGACGTCTACCGCGTCAACGGCAGCAAGTCGACGGACGCCGTCCTGCGCACGCGCCCCTGACCCTCCGCGCGAGGCCGGCCCCTGCACCAGCAGGGACCGGCCTCGTCGACGGGTGGCTGGTGTCAGCCGCCGAACTCGGCCACGCCGGCGCGGGCCTGGTCGAGCCAGACCTGCCGCGCCTCGAGCGCCTCGCGGGCCTTCTTCACCTTGCTCGCGCTGCCGGACGCCTCCGCCTTGGCGAGGTCGTCCTGAAGGTCTGCGACTGCGCGCTCGAGCTGGTCGACCATCGCCCGGGCACGGGCTGCGACCTCGGGGTTGCTCGACTTCCACTTGCGGTCCTCGGCATCGCGCACGGTCTGCTCGACCCGGCGCATCGCCTTCTCGACCCGCTCCATGTCGGCGCGGGGCACCTTGCCGGCCGCATCCCACTTGTCCTGGATCGCGCGCAGCTGTGCCTTGGCCTTCTCGAGGTCGGTGACCGGCAGGATCGCCTCGGCCTCGACGAGCAGGGCCTCCTTGACGGCGAGGTTGCCCTTGAACTCCTCCTCCTCGGCCGCAACGACCTCGTCCTTGGCGGCGAAGAAGCTGTCCTGGGCCGCCTTGAAGCGGCTCCAGAGGCGGTCGTCGTCGGCCCGGCTCGCCCGGCCGGCTCGGCGCCACTCGTCCATGAGGCGCTTGAACGCGCCGGCTGTCGCGGCCCAGTCGGTGCTCGAGGCGAGGCGCTCGGCCTCGGCGACGAGGCGCTCCTTCGTGGCCTTGGCCTCTCCGTGGGCGGCGTCGAGGCCCGCGAAGTGGGTGCGACGCGCCTTGTCGAAGCCGTTGCGGGCCGCGCTGAAGCGGGTCCACAGGTTCGACTCGGTCTCGCGGTCGAGTCGGGTGGCGGAGCGCTGGTGCGCCTTCCACTCGTCGAGCAGCTCACGCATACGGGCGCCGCTCGTCTTCCACTGGATCTTGCTCTCCGGCTGGCCGGCGATGCTCTCGGCCTCGGCGACGATCGCCTCGCGCTCGGCCGTTGCGGCCGCGCGGGCCTCGGCCCGGTGCTGCTGCTCGACCGTGCGCTTGCTCGCGATGCCCGACTGGATCTCGTCGAGCTTGGCCGCGAGGGCGTCGAGGTCACCGACGACGGCTGCGTCCTTGACCTGCGCAGCCAGCGTCTTGAGGCCGTCGGCGACGTCCTTGGAGGGCACCTCGGGCAGGGCGAGCCGCTGCTCGAGCAGCACCGCCGAGGCGAACAGCTCGTCGTACTTGCGGGCGAAGTAGGTGATGGCCTCGGCATCCGTGGCGCCGGGGTAGGAGCCCACCTCGCGCTCACCCTCGGGGGTGCGCACGAAGACGGTGCCGTTCTCGTCGACGCGCCCGAACGCAGCCGAGGCCGAGTGGTCGGTCTCGGGGACCGCGGGGGCGACCGGCGCCACCGGGTGCGGCGCCGTGCGAGCGAGAGCTGCGGGCGTGGGGATGGCACTCGGCTTCGGCACAGCCACGGCAGCGGGGGAGGGGGCCTCCTCCTCGGCGGAGGGGCCCTCCTCGACGGGGGTCTCCGCCGGCGCCTCGGTAGTCTCCTCGACGGGTGCCTCTCCGGCGACGGGAGCCTCTTCGGCGACGGGAGCCTCTTCGGCGACCGGTGC
This sequence comes from Humibacillus xanthopallidus, assembly GCF_006716675.1. Lineage (GTDB taxonomy): Bacteria > Actinomycetota > Actinomycetes > Actinomycetales > Dermatophilaceae > Humibacillus > Humibacillus xanthopallidus_B. Next base: position 370,476 of record NZ_VFPM01000003.1, read on the forward strand.
CTCCTCGGCGACCGGTGCCTCCTGGGCGACCGGTGCCTCGGCAGCGGGGGCCTCCGTGGACTCCACCGACTCGAGGACATCAGCCACCTCGGCGGCGGCCGGCTCCACCGCTGCGGCGTCGGCACCGGTCTGAGCGCCCTCGTCGGGCGTGTCGGTCTGTTCCGGGGTGTCCGTCGGCGCTGCGGTCTCCCGCTCGCTGTCGTCCGGGCCGGGGTGCTGGGTGGTGTCCGTCATGCCTTCTTCTCCGTCACGCTGACACTGAGGATGCTGATCGGGGAGACCGGGGTCCCGTCCGTCGGGGTGGGCGGAAGGGCCTTGTTGGCGGCGATCTTGTCGACGATGTCGAGGCCCTTGGTCACCTTCCCGAAGATCGTGTAGCCGCCGCCGTCAGTGGGCAACTGGGTTTCCTTGTAGGTGATGAAGAACTGGCCGCCGTTGGAGTTGGGGTCCTGGGTGCGGGCCATGGCAAGCGCCCCGGTGGGGTACGTGCCGTCCTTGGGGGCGTTCTCGATGCCGAAGGTGTAGCCGGGGCCGCCCTGGCCGGTGCCCGTGGGGTCGCCGCACTGGAGCACGTAGATGCCCTCGGTCGTGACCCGGTGGCAGGGGCTCGGCGCCCAGAAGCCGGTCTTGGCGAGGTTGAGGAACGACGCGACGGTCTGCGGGGCCGCCGCGCCGTCGAGCTCGAAGACCATGTCGCCGCACGTCGTCTTCACCGTGGCGACGAACGTCTTGCCGGCCGCGGCCGCCTTGGCCGGCACCGCGGTCTGCTGCTTCGGGGCCGTCTGCGCGGGCGGGGGCTTCGTGCAGCCGGCTGCGAGCTTCTGCCCCTCGAGGAGGCCGTTCGCGCCCGTCGCCGCCGTGGCCGGGGTCGTCGCCGGGGTGGTCGAGGCCGCGGCGGGCGTGGGGGTGTCATCGCGCCCGAAGAACTGCGGCACGATGATCACGGCAGCGAGGACGAGGATGACCGCGAGGATCACGCCGAAGACCTGCTTGTCGCGCGTGGCGTCGCCCACCGGGGGCTTTTCGGTCTTCTGGTGCTCTTCGTAGCGGCGGCGCGCACGTGCGCGTTCCTGCTCTTTGGTCACGAACCTCTCCTCGAACGGGCCGCGTGGGCTCTCCCCGGGCGTTCGGTCATTTTATGGACACTGCACGGTGGGCTCGTGCCGGAGGGGGTCACGAGTACGTGACATCTCCCCGCTCAGCACGCTGGAGTGCCCCCCGACGCGGTATGCCGTCCGCCTCCCGACGCTCGCGCACTAGGCTCCCAGCGTGCTGACGATCGCGTTCCCGGCCCAGGCCTTCGACACGAACTGCTACGTCCTCGCCACCCAGGCGGGGGAGGAGTGCGTCATCGTCGACCCCGGCATCGGCGTCGTCGAGACGCTGCGCGAGGTGCTGACCGAGCAACGGCTGCGGCCGGCCGCCGTGCTGCTGACGCACGGTCACGTCGACCACGTCTACTCCGTGACACCGGTATGCGGTACCGACACGGCGGCCTACATCCATGCCGACGACCGCTACCGCCTCCACGACCTGCTCGGACGCAGCAACCCCGGTCTCATCGCGATGCTCGAGCAGCAGTTCGGCACGGCGGCGACCTGGACCGAGCCGACCAACGTCGTCGAGATCGGCGACGGCACGCGCCTGACCCTCGCGGGCCTCGACGTCGACGTGCTGCACGCGCCCGGCCACACCGAGGGCTCCGTCATGTTCGGCCTCGACCGGGTGCCCGACGGCATCGCCGAGCAGGTCGACGTCGACCGCACGATGGTGACGGGTGACGTCCTCTTCGCCGGCTCGATCGGACGGACGGACCTGCCCGGCGGTGACCCGGCCGCCATGCAGCGCAGCCTGCGCGACGTCGTGCTGCCCCTGCCCGACACGACCCTCGTGCTGCCCGGCCACTACCAGGCCACGACGATGGCCCACGAACGCCTGACCAACCCCTACCTGAAGGACCTGTCCGCGTGAGCACCCCGTCCCGTCCCGCCGTGAAGGTCACCCCGATCAGCGGTTTCCCGGAGTACCTCCCGTCCGAGCGCATCGTCGAGCAGCGCTTCCTCGACGTCATCCGCGAGACCTTCGAGCTGCACGGCTTCAGCTCGATCGAGACCCGCTCGATCGAGCCGATCGAGCGGCTCAGCGCGCAGGGCGAGGACGCCGACAAGGAGATCTACGCGGTCTCGCGCCTCGCCGGCGGCAGTGACGAGGACGCGCGCTGGGGTCTGCACTTCGACATGACGGTGCCCTTCGCGCGCTACGTGCTCGAGAACGCCGGCAAGCTCGCCTTCCCGTTCCGGCGCTACCAGATCCAGAAGGCCTGGCGCGGCGAGCGACCGCAGGAGGGCCGCTACCGCGAGTTCACGCAGGCCGACATCGACGTCGTCGACGTCGGGCAGCTCTCGGCGCACTTCGAGGCGGAGATGCCGCTCGTCATCGCGGACGTCTTCAGCAAGTTCCCGGTCGGCGAGTTCGTCATCCAGGTCAACGACCGCAAGATCCCGAACGGCTTCTACCAGGGCATCGGCATCACCGACGTCATCGGCACGCTGCGCATCGTCGACAAGCTCGACAAGATCGGACCCGACAAGGTCAAGGCGCTGCTCGTCGAGTCGGGCACGACGCCGGAGCAGGCCGACCAGTGCCTCGCCCTGGCCGCCATCCGCTCGACCGACCTGGGCTTCGTCGACCAGGTGCGCGCGCTCGGTGTCGAGCACCCGCTGCTCGACGAGGGTCTCGAGTCCCTCGCCAACGTCATCCGCACGGGCATGGCCAACGCGCCGGGCACGCTCGTCGCCGACCTGCGGATCGCCCGCGGTCTCGACTACTACACGGGAACCGTCTACGAGACCCAGTTCATCGGCCACGAGGACTGGGGCTCGTTCTGCTCCGGCGGCCGCTACGACGCCCTGGCGAGCGATGGCCGTACGACCTACCCGGGCGTCGGCATCTCGATCGGCGTCACCCGCATCCTGGGCCTGCTCATCGGGCGCGGGCTCGTCACCGCCTCGCGGTCCACGCCTGCCGCCGTGCTCGTCGCGCTCACCGACGACGAGGCGCGGCACGAGGCCGTCGAGATCGCGACGGCGTTGCGCCGCCGTGGTATCGCCTGCGAGGTGGCGCCGAGCGCCGCCAAGTTCGGCAAGCAGATCCGCTACGCCGAGCGGCGCGGCATCCCCTTCGTGTGGTTCCCCGCAGCGGGGGAGCACGGCGAGGTCAAGGACATCCGCTCCGGTGAGCAGGTGCCCGCAGACCCCGCGACGTGGACCCCTCCGGCCGAGGACCTCCACCCCCAGGTCACCCGCACCGACACCCCCTGATAACCCCCAAAGCCCGACCCCCCCCTCGTCGAGTGCCCAGTTCTCAACATGCCGGGGCGTCGAGAGATGAGCACTCGACCTCGGAGGTGCCCGCCCGGCCCGCACCCCTCTCGTCGAGTGCCCAGTTCTCGACATGCCGGGGCGTCGAGAGATGAGCACTCGAATGGGCCGGGCTGCTTGGAAGTGGGCACTCGACTGGGGGCGTCGGGTCAGGGGGCAGACCGGGGCGGGGGCGGGCGCAGGCCCTGGTCGCGCAGCTCGAGCAGGGCGAGCTCGCGGATGACGGCACGATCCTGCCGGCGCCACGCGCCGGCGGGGTCGTCCGAGACCTTCGCGAGCGCCCGCATCGGCTGTCGTGCCATGGCGCGCAGCGCGAAGAGGTCCAGGTCCTCACCCGCGTCGATGAAGCGCTGCGACTGCCTGGCCGTGCGCACGAAGCCGATCCGCACGTAGAGCCAGACCGCGACGACGATCGAGATCGGTGCGAGCGCTGTCGCCAGCCCGAGCCCGAGCGCGAGCCGGTCGATCGTGTCGGCCATCGAGGCGCCCGCGTCGCGCAGCGTCGTGCCGGAGCCCGCGGCCTGCGTCAGCCACGTGCGCAGCTGGTCGCCGACCAGCGGGATCTGCCCGGCCTGCTCGCCGGCGCCGGTCAACGAGTCGTTGACCGACTGCCCGGCCGAGGTGATCGAGTCGGCGGGGGAGCGCAGGCTGGTCACGAGGTCGTGGACCTGACGGCCGGCATACACCCACAGGCCCACCCACAGCACGATGAAGGCGTCGGCGAGCAGCTGCCGCGTCCGGCGGGTCGGGGTGTCCGCATACAGCTTCATGGCGCCTCTCGGAGTCACGCGGGGGTCGGTCGGAACCGATCGACGCGGCCCAACCTACTGGCCCCGGATCGTGCTGGTGCAGAAGTGGTCTGGCCATCGATCACACGCCGTTAGAGTGGCCTCGCGGCCCTGCACACGGTCGCCGGCCAGGCAACGACGCCCGGCGCGACGTGGTGAGTCCGGAAGGATGTGCAGCATGAAGGTCGGCATTCCACGCGAGGTCAAGAACCACGAGTACCGCGTGGCCATCACCCCATCAGGCGTGCACGAGCTCACCGAGCACGGACACGAGGTCTTCGTCGAGAAGGACGCCGGCGTCGGGTCGCAGATCAGCGACGAGCAGTACGTCGCCGCCGGCGCCCGCATCATCGGCTCGGCCGACGACGTGTGGGGCGAGGCCGACATGGTGCTCAAGGTCAAGGAGCCCGTGGCGGAGGAGTACCACCGCATGCGTGAGGGCCTCACGCTCTTCACCTACCTCCACCTCGCCGCCGACAAGCCCCTCACCGAGGAGCTCGCCGCCCGCAAGGTCACCGGCATCGCCTACGAGACGGTGCAGCTGACCTCCGGCGCCCTGCCGCTGCTCTACCCGATGTCCGAGGTGGCCGGGTGCCTGGCGCCCCAGGTCGGCGCGCACTCGCTCATGCGGGCCGAGGGTGGCCGCGGCGTGCTCATGGGCGGCGTCGGTGGTGTGCAGAACGCCAAGGTCGTCATCCTCGGCGCCGGCGTGTCCGGCCAGAACGCCGCCAACATCGCCCTCGGCATGGGCGCCGACGTGACGCTGCTCGACACCGACCTCGACAAGCTGCGCATGTCGTTCTGGCGCTACGACAACCAGGTCCACGGCCTCGCCTCCTCGAAGCTCACGGTCCAGGAGCAGGTGCTGCAGGCCGACCTCGTCATCGGTGCCGTCCTCATCCCCGGTGCCGCCGCCCCCAAGCTCGTCACGAACGACCTCGTCGCGCAGATGAAGCCCGGCTCCGTCCTCGTCGACATCGCCATCGACCAGGGCGGCTGCTTCGAGGACTCACGGCCCACGACGCACGCCGACCCCACCTTCCAGGTGCACAACTCGGTGTTCTACTGCGTCGCCAACATGCCGGGCGCCGTGCCCAACACGTCGACCTACGCCCTCACCAACTCCACACTGCCGTATGCCGTGAAGCTGGCCAACCAGGGATGGCGCGACGCGCTGCGGAGCGACCACGCCCTGGGCCTCGGCCTCAACACCTACGACGGCCACGTCACCTACGGCCCCGTCGCCGAGGCTCACGGCATGACCTCGATCTCCTTGGAGGAGGCCCTCTCCTGACCCAGGACGTCACGACCGGGCCACCCACGGTGCGCCTCACGCCTCTCGAGCGTGACGTCCGTGGGTGGCTCGACCACGTCCGGGTCGAACGCGGCGCCTCCGACAACACCCTGTCCTCCTACGCCCGTGACCTTCGCGCCTACATCGCCTTCCTCGCGGGCCGCCACATCGGGGATGCCGCACAGGTCACCGAGGCCGACGTCACCGACTTCCTCGCCTCGCTGAGCGAGCGGGGCCTCGCGCCGTCATCGGCGGCGCGCACCCTCGTGGCCGTGCGCGGTTTCCACCGCTTCCTCGCGCTCGAGGGGCAGGTCGCCACCGACCCGGCCGCTGCGGTCCCCCCGCCGCGGCCACCCTCACGCCTGCCCAAGGCCATCCCCGTCGACGCAGTCGAGCGGCTCCTCGCCGCGGCGTCGGTCGGCGACACGCCCGAGGCGCTGCGCGATCGGGCCCTGCTCGAGATCCTCTACGGCACGGGCGCCCGGATCAGCGAGGCGGTCGGGCTCGACGTCGACGACCTCGACCTCGGCGCGCGCCACGCCGACCCCGGAACGGGGCCGGCGGGCACCGGCGACGCGACCCCGGGCCTCACGACAGCGGCCACGCGCCTGCGGGGCAAGGGCGGCAAGGAGCGCGTCGTGCCGGTCGGGAGGTACGCGGTGGAGGCCGTCACGGCATACCTCGTGCGGGCCCGGCCCGTGCTCGCGGCGCACGGTCGCGGGGGGCCGGCCCTGCTGCTCAACGCGCGTGGCAACCGGCTCTCGCGCCAGTCGGCCTGGGCGATCCTCCAGCGCGCGGCCGAGCGAGCCGGCCTGTCCGAGCACGTGTCGCCGCACACGCTGCGCCACTCCTTCGCCACCCACCTGCTCGACGGCGGCGCCGACGTGCGCGTCGTGCAGGAGCTGCTCGGGCACGCCTCGGTGACGACGACGCAGATCTACACGATGGTCTCGGTGCACCGACTCCGCGAGGTCTACGCGGGCGCCCACCCCCGGGCCCGCTGATAGGGTCACGAGTGATCAGCGAGAGGCTGAACGCAGCACCAGCAGCGAGCCGAGCGGAGTGGGACAGCCGGTGAACGAGGAGTCACACGAGACCATGGAGACCAGCGAGTCCCTGCAGTCGTCGGTGCCGTCGCAGCCGTCGCAGCCGTCGGAGCCGTCGCACGAGCGCAGCAACGCCGTGCCTCGAGCGCGCAGCGCCGGGCCCGTGCCGCCCGCCGCCCCGCGCGCCGACGCACGTGAGCGCGACGAGAGCGCTCCAGTGCGTGGGGCCGGCGGCGCCGCCCTCGGCCCGACCGGTCGCCCCCTCGTCGAGTTCCCCGACCCCGAGCCGCTCACGAGCCACGGTCCCGCCCGCATCATCGCCATGTGCAACCAGAAGGGTGGCGTCGGCAAGACGACGACGACCATCAACCTCGGCGCCGCGCTGGCCGAGCTCGGGCGCAAGGTGCTCGTCATCGACTTCGACCCGCAGGGCGCCCTCTCGGTGGGCCTCGGGGTCAACGCCCAGGAGCTCGACCTCACGATCTACAACCTGCTCGTCGAGCGGGGGCACGAGATCCACGAGGTCATCACGCCCACGAGCACCCCCGGCCTCGACCTCGTGCCGGCCAACATCGACCTGTCCGCCGCCGAGGTCCAGCTCGTCGGAGAGGTCGCCCGCGAGATGGTGCTCGCGCGCGTGCTGCGGCCTGTTCTCGACGAGTACGACGTCATCCTCATCGACTGCCAGCCCTCTCTCGGCCTGCTCACCGTCAACGCGCTCACGGCCGCGCACGGCGTGCTCATCCCGCTCGAGTGCGAGTTCTTCGCGATGCGCGGCGTCGCACTGCTCATCGACACCATCGACAAGATCACCGACCGGCTCAACCCGCGCCTCAAGGTCGACGGCATCCTCGCGACGATGTACGACTCACGCACCCTGCACAGCCGCGAGGTCGTGCGATCGGTCGTCGACCACTTCGGCGACCAGGTCTTCCACACGGTCATCAGCCGCACGGTGAAGTTCCCCGACGCGACCCTGGCCGCCGAGCCGATCACGACGTACTCCTCGGACCACTCCGGCGCCAATGCCTACCGCCAGCTCGCACGGGAGCTCATCGCCCGCGGCGACGCCGCCTGACCGGCCCGGTGCGATGACCGAGCAGGGCATCGTCGACCGCCCGGCGGTCGACGCGGACGATGCTGCCGCCACGCAGGTGGCTGCGGCAGCGACGGCACCGGAGGCCGCTGCCGACGCGGTGCCGCTCGTCGACGTGCCGCCGACGGGATCTGACCTCACGCCCGGCGGCATCCTCACGCGCCGGCAGGTCGTGCCGTTCGAGGTGCACCTCGACGTCTTCTCCGGCCCTTTCGACCTGCTGCTCGGGCTCATCAGCAAGCACAAGCTCGACATCACCGAGGTGGCGCTGGCCCAGGTCACCGACGAGTTCATCAGCCACATCAAGGCCGCTCAGGCCAGCGACCACGACTGGGACCTCGGACAGGCCTCCGAGTTCCTCCTCGTGGCCGCAACCCTGCTCGACCTCAAGGCCGCCCGCCTCCTGCCCTCCTTCGGGCCACAGGACGACGAGGACCTCGCGCTCATCGAGGCCCGCGACCTGCTCTTCGCACGGCTCCTCCAGTACCGCGCCTACAAGCAGATCGCCGGGGTGTTCCGGGAGCGGATGGCGACGGCGGGCCGCATCACCCCGCGCCAGGCCGGCATGGAGCCGGAGTTCGCGAGCCTGCTGCCCGAGCTCGTCATCGCCGTCACTCCCGAGCAGTTCGCCATGATCGCCGCCCGCGCCATGACCCCCAAGGTCGCCCCCACCGTGGGCCTCGACCACCTGCACGCCCCGCAGGTCAGCGTGCGCGAACAGGCCGCCATCATCGTCGAACGGCTCCGCACCCGCGGACAGGCCTCCTTCCGCAGTCTCGTCGCCGACGCCGACAGCACCCTCGTCATCGTCGCCCGCTTCCTCGCGCTCCTCGAGCTCTTCAAGGAGTCGGCCATCGCCTTCGAGCAGGCCGAGGCGCTCGGTGAGCTCGACGTGAGGTGGACGGGCGGGGACCGCGACGACGTGTCGATCGACGACGAGTTCGACGAGGACGACGACCAGGCGGTCGACGAGGACGTCGACCAAGAGGTCGACCGCGACGTCGACAACGACCGGCCCGCCGCCGGGCGCCCCCGGCCCGGCAGGGATGATGGCGACGTGGGCACGAGGGAGAACGACGATGAGTGACGCGTCCGAGCACGCGCCCGAGACGGTCGCGAGCGCGGGGGAGAGGTCTGCCGACGGCACTCCCGAGGCGGCCGACGAGCAGATCGCCTTCGACCTGTCGACCTTCCCGGGCGGCGCCCGCTCGGCCATCGAGGCGGTGCTCATGGTCGTCGACGAGCCGGTGACGGAGCTGTCGCTCGCCTCAGCCCTCGAGCTGCCCGTCGAGGACGTCGTCGAGCACCTCCACGCTCTCGAGCAGGAGTACTCCACCCAGCAGCGCGGCTTCACCCTGCGCAGCGTCGCCGGCGGCTGGCGGGTCTACAGCCGTCCCGAATTCGCTCCCGTCGTCGAGAAGTTCGTCCTCGACGGCCAGCAGGCCCGGCTCACCCAGGCCTCGCTCGAGACCCTCGCCGTCATCGCCTACCGCCAGCCCGTGTCGCGGGCGCGAGTCAGTGCCGTGCGCGGTGTCAACGTCGACGGCGTGGTGCGCACCCTCGTCTCGCGCGGCCTCATCGAGGAGGTCGACGACGTGGGCGAGAGCGGCGCCCTGCTCTACCGCACCACCACCTATTTCCTCCAGCGCCTGGGCCTCTCGTCGCTCGACGAGCTCCCCGCCCTCGCGCCCTACCTACCCGATGTCGACGTCATCGACGAGCTCATCGAGGAAGGACACCGATGACCGAGCACTCGAGGTCACCCCGCCAGCCCCGCAAGAAGGGCGGTGCCGCGCCCGCGGGACCCCGCAGGTCCGGCGGCAAGCCGTCAGGCAAGGCACCCGGCAAGGCGTCGGGCAAGAGCGACGGCCAGGGCGGCAGCCGCTCGACCGCGCGCTTCGCCGGGTCGACGAAGCCGAGCCAGCCCACCCGCCTGCCCGACCGCGACGCGCCCGCACCGGTCGACGTGCACGACCCCGACGGCATCCGCCTGCAGAAGCTCATGGCCGCCGCCGGCGTCGGATCGCGCCGGGTCTGCGAGAACCTCATCGCCCAGGGCCGCGTCGAGGTCGACGGGCAGGTCGTCACCGAGCTCGGCGTGCGCATCGACGCGAAGTCCCAGGTCGTCCACGTCGACGGTGTGCGGATCAACCTCGACGAGGACCGGGTCTACCTCGCCTTCAACAAGCCCAAGGGTGTCGTCACGACGATGCACGACGAGCTGGGCCGCATCTCGCTCGAGGACTACGTCGGCAACCGCGAGGAGCGGCTCTTCCACGTCGGGCGGCTCGACGCGGACACCGAGGGCCTGTTGCTGCTGACCAACGACGGCGACCTCGCCCACCGGCTCCAGCACCCGGCATACGGCGTGCTCAAGACCTATGTCGCGACGATCCGGGGCCCGGTGGGGCGCGACGTCGGCAAGCGGCTGCGTGAGGGTGTCGAACTCGAGGACGGGCCCGTCAGCGTCGACTCCTTCCGCATCGTCGACCACCAGCCCGGCAAGGCGATGGTCGAGGTCGTGCTGCACGAGGGGCGCAAGCACGTCGTGCGGCGCATGCTCGAGGCCGTCGGGCATCCCGTGCTCGAGCTCGTGCGCACCGAGGTCGGGCCGATCCGCCTCGCGGACCTCAAGTCCGGCCGGATGCGCCGGCTCAACAAGGCCGAGATCGGCGCCCTCTACAAGGCTGCGGGGCTGTGACCACGCACGTTCGCGTCGTCGGAACGGGGCTCATCGGCACGAGTCTCGGAATCGCCTTGTCCAACAAAGGTTTTCAGGTATCGCTCGAGGACCCCTCACCCACGGCGGTGCGCCTCGCACGCGACCTCGGCGCGGGCCGGCTCGCCGTCGAGGGCGACGCGCCCGACGTCGTCGTGGTCGCTGCCCCGCCCGACGTCGCCTCGCGAGTCGTCGTCGAGGCGCTGCGCGAGTGGCCCGGTGCGGTCGTGACCGACGTCGCCTCGGTCAAGGAGTCGATCCTGCGCGAGGTGCTGGCCTCCGGCGCCGACGCCTCGCGCTACGTCGGATCGCACCCGATGGCGGGGCGCGAGCGCTCGGGCGCGGCGGCAGCACGTGGCGACCTCTTCGACGGGCGGGCCTGGGTCGTCGTCCCTCATCCGGCATCGAGTGCGACCGCGACCGACCAGGTCACGCACCTCGCGACCGCCGTCGGCGCGGCTGTGCGGGTGATGCCCGCCCACGAGCACGACGAGGCGGTCGCCGCGGTCTCACACGTGCCGCAGATCGCTGCGAGCATCGTCGCCGCCGGGCTGCGCGAGCTCCCCGAGAGCGCTGTCGGCCTCGCCGGGCAGGGCCTGCGCGACGTCACCCGCATCGCGGCGAGCGACCCGCGCCTCTGGACCCAGATCCTTGCGGGCAACGCCCAGGCGGTGCGCGACGTGCTGCGCGAGGTGCGCGACCAGGTTGCTGCCGTCGTCGTGGCCCTCGACGGGCTCGTCGACGACGGGGGAGAGGGCTCCCTCGGCACGCTGAGCCGGCTCCTCGAGGCCGGCAACCTCGGCCACGCACGGATCCCGGGCAAGCACGGCGCCGCCCCGGCGGCATACGAGCTCGTGTCGGTCGTCGTGCCCGACGAGCCGGGCGCCCTCGCGCGCCTGCTCACCGACGTCGGTGCGGCCGGCATCAACCTCGAGGACCTCCACCTCGAGCACGGGCTCGGCCAGGCCGTCGGCATCGCCGAGATCGCGGTCGTGCCGGCCTCCGTCGAGCCGCTGCGGGCCGAGCTCGAGCGGCTCGGCTGGCGCGTCCACGACTGACCGCGGTCGGCCGGTGCCCACGGGTGCCACTATCCTCGGCGCATGCCGAGCGCCCCCGAGGACCACCTGTCCGGATTCGTCGTCGCCATCGACGGCCCCTCGGGGTCGGGCAAGTCGAGCGTCTCCAAGCAGGTGGCTCGCACGCTCGGCTACGGCTACCTCGACACCGGAGCCATGTATCGCGCTCTCGCGTGGTGGTGCCTGAGCGAGAACGTCGACCTCACCGACCCGGAGGCCGTCACCGCCGCGGCCCACCGGCTGCCGCTCTCGATCGGCACCGACCCCGACGACCCCACCGTCACCGTCGGCGGTGTCGACGTCACCGCGGCCATCCGCGAGACGCGCATCTCGACCAACGTCTCGGCCGTGGCCGGCGTCATCCCCGTGCGCGAGCTCATGCGCGTGCTCCAGCGCCGGCTCATCTCCGAGGCCGGCGCCGCCGACGGGGGAGTCGTCGCCGAGGGACGCGACATCACGACCGTCGTCGCGCCGGATGCACCGGTACGCATCCTGCTCACCGCCTCGGAGGAGGCCCGCCTCGCCCGCCGCTCGACCGAGCTGCACGGCGACGCCGACGAGGCCTCGGTCGAGGCCACCCGGGCGCAGATCGTCGACCGTGACAAGGCCGACTCCGCTGTCTCGGAGTTCAGTGTCGCGGCCGACGGCGTCACGACCATCGACACCTCGCACCTCGACTTCGAGGGCTCGGTCCGGGCCGTGCTCCAGGTCGTGGGGGCCGCTCAGGCGTGATCCCACGCCGCTCGCGTCACGGACGCCCCCCGCGGGGGTGGAGAATGGTCGCTCAAAGACGTTTCACTGATTCGAGGACACCGTGACTGACGAGACCGCCCGCCCCACCGACGAGGGCGCTCCGATCTCGACCGCTCCCGTCGACGACGCCGCCGTGGAGCGCGCGCTGCGCGCGGGGCTCTCCGACTTCGAGCTGAGCCCGGAGGACCAGGCGCTGCTCGATGCCGAGGGGCCGTATGCCGCCGACAGCACTCCGCAGGGCCCGCTCCCCGTCGTGGCCGTGGTCGGCCGACCCAACGTCGGCAAGTCGAGCCTCGTCAACCGCATCCTGCGCCGGCGCGAGGCCGTCGTCGAGGACGTGCCGGGCGTCACCCGCGACCGCGTGTCCTACGAGGGCGAGTGGGCGGGTCGCCGCTTCACCGTCGTCGACACCGGCGGCTGGGAGGCCGACGCCACCGGCATCCACCTGCGGGTCGCCGAGCAGGCCGAGATCGCCATCGACCTCGCCGACGTCGTGATGTTCGTCGTCGACGCGACCGTCGGTGCGACCGACGACGACGAGGCCGTCGTCAAGCTGCTGCGCAAGTCGGGCAAGCCCGTCGTCCTCATCGCCAACAAGGTCGACGACCAGCGCGGCGAGGCCGACGCCGCCATGCTGTGGAGCCTCGGCCTCGGCCAGCCGTGGCCTGTCTCCGCGGTCCACGGCCGCGGCAGCGGCGACGCGCTCGACGCCGTCCTCGAGGTCCTCCCGCAGGTGTCCGCCACCGGCGCGTATGCCCAGGGCGGGCCGCGCCGGGTCGCGCTCGTCGGGCGGCCCAACGTCGGCAAGTCGAGCCTGCTCAACCGGCTCGCCGGCTCCGAGCGCGTCGTCGTCGACAACGTCGCGGGCACGACGCGCGACCCCGTCGACGAGCTCATCGAGCTCGGCGGCAAGACGTGGCGCTTCGTCGACACGGCCGGCATCCGCCGGCGCGTCCACCAGTCCCGCGGCGCCGACTTCTACGCATCCCTGCGCACCCAGACGGCGCTCGAGAAGGCCGAGGTGGCCGTCGTGCTCATCGACGCCTCCCAGCCGATCGCGGAGCAGGACGTCCGCGTCGTGCAGCAGGTCATCGACGCCGGCCGGGCGCTCGTCATCGCCTACAACAAGTGGGACACCCTCGACGAGGAGCGTCGCCACTACCTCGAGCGCGAGATCGACAAGGAGCTCGTCCAGGTGCCGTGGGCGCCGCGCGCCAACGTGTCGGCCCGCACCGGGCGCCACATGGACCGGCTCGTGCCGGCGATCGAGACCGCCCTCGAGTCGTGGGACACCCGCGTGCCCACCGGACGGCTCAACGCCTTCCTCGGCGAGATCGTGGCCTCGCACCCGCACCCGGTGCGCGGGGGCAAGCAGCCGCGCATCCTCTTCGCCACGCAGGCCTCCACCCGACCGCCGCGCTTCGTCATCTTCGCGTCGGGCTTCATCGAGGCGGGCTACCGCCGCTTCCTCGAGCGTCGCCTGCGCGAGCAGTTCGGCTTCGAGGGCACCCCGATCGAGGTCTCGGTGCGCGTGCGCGAGAAGCGCAGCAAGCGCTGACCGCACTCACGACGCCTGCCGGCCACGCGGCATACCGCAAGCGGCCGGCCGGTGACGCGCGAAGGGCGCCCACGACTCACGTCATGGGCGCCCTTCGGTCTGTGCGGGGTCAGGCGGCGGGGCGCACGCCGTAGGTGGCGAGCCAGCTCTGCACGACGGGGATGTCGATGCGCTGGAGGCCGTCGAGGTAGCGGCAGTTCTCGGTGTAGCCGTAGCTCGTCACGGTCACCTGGTAGCCGCCACGGAAGGTGGGGCCGCCCGAGTCGCCGAAGCAGGAGCCGCCGGTGCCACGGGTGTCGTTGATGTTGCCGTTGACCTGGAGGATCTGCGGCGTCAGCTTCTGGCCCGGCGCGTCGGCGACGCGACGGATGAGCGGGTAGGACAGCGCCGTCGGCTTCTGCGGGCCGCTGTCGGGCTTGCGGACCTCGGTGCCGTAGCCGACGATCGTGAAGAGCGTGTGCGCGAGCGTCGACTTCGCGATCGTGTCGAGGTAGCCGGCGGGCGCGATCTTCGCGGGAGCGATGCCCGTGACGGGGGTGTCGAGCACGACGACGCCGACGTCGTTCCAGTTCTTGAGGTCCGTGAAGTCGGAGTACTGCGGGTGCGCGTGCGGGGCACCGACGTGCCACGTGCGCCCCCGAGTGTCGGTGAAGACACCGGACTGCGTGTAGCCCGTCTGGCTCGTGCCGTCAGCGGCGACGTCCGGCGCCGTCGGGATGTTGGACGGAGCGGTCTCCGAGATGGTCGAGCTGAACGACGCGATCGTCTTGCCCGCGGTGCCGGCGGTGCAGTGCGCGGCCGTCACGAGGACGGTCGGGGTGACGAGCGTCGCGGTGCACCGGTAGCGGAAGTGATCGGCCTCGTCGTAGAAGAGGATGATCGCGACGTTCGGGTGTCCCTCGCCGTCGGGCGCACCGCCGGTGATGGCGGTCGCTGTCAGGGCCGGCACGGTCACGAGACCGGCGACCGCGGCGACGGCGAGCAGGATGGTGCGCACGGAGCCGCGAAGGCGTGCGCGTGGACGACGGAGCATGAGCTGCCTTTCAGTGGTGGATCGGGCCCCCCGACCCGCGGTGGCGACGATCCCCTGCCACCTGCGATCCCTGCTGTGAGGCGAACCTACGCGGTTGGGACGCCCTGCGGGGGCGAGCACGCGCCGGAAGTTGGGGGCCGATTCGGAACTGCGAGCGGGTGTGCGCTAGGGTTTCGTTCGCCCGCAGGGGCATTCGGGCTGTGGCGCAGCTTGGTAGCGCACTTGACTGGGGGTCAAGGGGTCGCAGGTTCAAATCCTGTCAGCCCGACCGTGTGATGTCTCAAGACATCGTGGACAGCCGGACCTACGGAATGTAGGTCCGGCTGTTGCTATTTGGGGTGTTGGGGCTGGTAGTCCTTGGTGGGGTCGAGGGTGAGCTCGCGCAGGAGTTCGCCGGTGATGGCGTGGGCGACGCGGATGTTGAGGTCCTGGATCTGCAGCACGATGGGGGTCCCGGCGTGGGCGCGCCGGATGCCGATGTGGTGCAGGCGGCCGTCATGGCGCAGGGTGACGTTGCCGGTCTTGCTGACCCGGTCCTCGCGGCTGCGGTCGTGGGTGCGGCCTGTGGGTTCGCCTGTGTGTTCGCCCGGGGTGGCTTTGGGTCGGGTGGTGTACGCGGCGGCCGGGGTGGCGCGGTGCGCGAGGGAGCGGTGGGGGCGCTGGGTGTTGTACTCGAGGGTGAACCGGTCGAGCAGGGTCTGCAGCGCTGCGCGATGGTGGTGGGCTGGTCGGGTTGGGCGCGTAGCCAGTTCTTGAGGGTCTGCTGGAACCGTTCGACCTTGCCGCAGGTGGTGGGGTGGTTCGGGCGGGAGTTCTTCTGGATGACGCCGAGGGCGGCGAGCTCGGTCTCGAGGGCGTTGCGTCCGCCGCGGACGCGGTGGGAGGCGAGCCGGACGGTGTACACCATGCCGTTGTCGGTCAGGGTCGAGTAAGGGGTGCCGTGCTCGGCGCAGCTGGCGCGGAACGTGTCGCGCACGATCGTGGCGGTGACCCGTGGGTGGGCGGACACGTGCAGGGCGTAGCGGGAGTGGTCATCGAGCCAGGTGATGATCTCGACGTCGGCGCCGGGGCTGCCGTCAGGGCAGGTGAGGCGGTAGTGGGTGAAGTCGGACTGCCAGCACTCGTTGGGCTGGTCGGCCTGGAACATCGTGTACGAGGATCGGGGCCGTTTCTGCGGCTGGGGGTTTACCTTCCCGTGCCGGGTCAGGATCCGGTGCACGGTGGCGCGGGACACCGTGATCCGGTGTTGGCGGGCCAGGTGCCAGCCGATCGTGTCAGCGCCGGCGTCGAGCCCGGCGGTGGCGAGCCGGTCGCGTAGCTGCAGGATCAGCTCGATCGTTGCTTCCGTGGTGGCATTCGGGGTGGAGCGTGGGCGGCGTGAGCGTGGCTCGAACGCGGCGTCCCCCTCGGCCCGGTACCGGGCAACCAGTTCATACACCCAGGACCGGGACACCCCGTACTCGGCGGCCACTTGCGCGGCCGGACGCTTCTCGAGAACGACAGCAGTGATCACCAGACGCGCTTTGGACATGCCCGAGCCTGCCCGGCGGGTCCGGGATCACCCGAGACACCTGTCCGGCATGTCGTGAGACACCTGTCCGGGATGTCTTGAGATCAGACACTGTCAGCCCGACCGAAGAATCAGCAGGTCAGAAGCCTGCACAATCACGTGAAGACGAGATCGTGCAGGCTTCTCTGCGAGAGGGGGGCCGGGTCTACCGGCCCCTTTCTCGTCCGGCCGGGTGACCCGTCGCGAGCCGTGGCGGCGTTCAGGGCGCCGGCAGCGCCCAGGCTCCCGAGTCGTCTGCGACACCGCTGTCCAACGCGAACTGGACGTAGGCGGCCTCCGCCGACGTCGGGATGTCGAAGACGACGTAGCCCGTCGCCTGCTCACCCGGGCGCAGCCTGACCGAGGTGTCGAAGACGGGGCCCGCCGCCACGGACAGGACGGTCTCCGTGTCGTAACCGCGGCCCGAGCCGTCGACGAGCCGGGCGCAGTTGGCGGGAGTCTCCTCGTACGCCGCGGTGCCGGCGTTCTTGATCGTGATCTCGACGGCCAGGAAGCGGCTTCCGGGGGACGGGCTGCTGATGCCATCGGTGGCGGTCGTCGGATCGACAACCTTCGTCACGGTCACGGCTGCCGTCGTCGCGGGGTCGATGCCCGTGAGCGTGATGGCCTGCCCGAGCTGGGCGGCCCGCGCCGACGGGCCGTCTGGCGTAGATGGTGTCGTCCCGGAGGCCGATGATGTGGGCGCCCCGCTGGATGATGTGGCGCCCGAGGCCCCGGCGCCGCCGTCGTTGCGCCCGAGCACGAGAACGCCGACGACAGCGAGGGTGACGATGATCGCCGCTGCGAGGGCAGCCCACCGCCACCAAGACGGGAGTCTGACCGCCGTCGAGGCAGATCCCACCGGGAGCTGGCCCGTCGTGACTGGGACCGGCAACGGCGCCGGGACGTCCGCGGTCGGAGACTCAACGGTCGAGCTGGCGTCCGCTCGGCCCAGCAGCAGCCGGACGGTGCCCACGAGGTGCAACAGGTGCTGCTCCATGGGCGGGGTGATCGCGTCGAGCCAGTGGGCATCGGAGATGAAGTACTCCAGCGATGGCGACGGGATGACGTCGTCCACCCTGAAGGGAAGGATCGGGATGCCGTGACTGACCGTCCGCTCGATCTCCCGCTTGACGTGGGGGGAGTGGTTGGAGCTGTCCGAGAACACGAGCACGGTCAACGCGGAGCCGGCGATCGCCTCGATGATCGACTGGCCGTAGTCGGTGCCCGGCAGGACATCACGCGGAGCGATCCAGCACCGGATCCGGTTCTGCTCGAGCGTCGAGCAGATGGCGTTCGCGATCGTCCGGTCCTTGGACGAGTGACAGATGAAGACGTCGTGGTTCATGCCCTGGCCCTCGGCTCTCGGGAGGCTCCACCCTCAGGATGGGTCAGCGGCACCGCGGCAGACAGGGCCGAACGTCCTCCGACCGCACCACCGGAGCGCCCACCCGAGAGCGCCGGCTGAGGTGCACCCCGCCCCCCGGCAGGCCAGAGCTCGCCGTGGCCGCCCCGCGCCGGTGCGCGAGGCGGCCACGGGACGAGGGCCGCCGCGATGTCGGTGCCTTCCGGTCCCTCATCCCCATCCCCCCATCCCCCCATCCCCGCATCCCGGTTCCCAGCCGGGCTCGGCCCAGTCCTCACCCCCAGCTCTGGTGTCCACGCGTCCGACCGTTGGGGCGCATGGATGAGCTAGGTCGGCTCGACGGTTACGGGGGACCATCCCTGCCAATGCAGGGCGCTGGGCCTCCACCACAGCCCACGCGAAGTGGCGCCCTCCCGCGTTGAACTCCCCTCGCGCGCCGAGATGCTCGCCGAGCGTGGTCGCGGGAGAACGGCGGCCAGTGCCGTCCTCCCGCGCGCCGTGGGACGCCCGGGGAACGTCGTCCTCCACGAGCACGCGAATTCGCGCCTTGTGCTGAGAGAGCGAGAGATGGAGGTCACCGGCACCCTCAAGCACCGCTCGAGCGACCAGCTGCCCAACCACCGGGGAGACCTTGGGGATGAGCTTGGCGAGGCCCCAGTCAAGGCAGGCCATCGTCACGGTGGAGCGGGCGCCATCCACGGAGCGAAGGGTGGGCGCGAGCTCGATCGTCACGGTCGATGCCACGCCCGCGCCCCACATCTGCTTCAAGACAGCCGGGATGGTCTGTCCCGTCGCCAGGAAGCGGCCAGACGGGTGCTGGGTGACGAGATCGTGCACGGAGGGGCACGGCGCGACGATACCCATCGGCGTGCCGGGCCAGTGCTTGACCATGCTTCCGAAGCCAGCGAGGGCACGGACCGTCGCGGCGTCGTAGCCTTCGATCCGGGTGACCCGGACCATCAGGCCGCTGGGGGACAGCGCCCATTCAGCCGAGAGCGTCGACCGCATCTGTGAGCAGCGCGACGCTGCGAGGTCGGGCATGTCGATGAGGGCGAACTCGCCGAGACGAAACGTCTTGATCTGGTCCGTGACACGCGCAGTGGCGCCGGGAGGCCCCTCCCACATGACAGGTCGACCTTTCTCGATCGACCTGGGTCTGGGGCCGGTGAGGGACAGCCGGGGGCAGGGGCCGCCATTCTGCTCCCGATTGTAGGTAGCAGGCGTGAGTCTGTCTGGGGTTCTCTGCAGCTCTTCTGCAGAGAACCCGGATCTTCGAGTGCCCCTGCCGACGTGTTAGCCTTCTGGCGAAACTTAGGGGTCGTCACACCGCCTTGTTGCGTGCCAGGAATGGCCATCGCCTCGGGACGCAATGAAGGGTGATCACATGACCCGCGAAGCTGCCCTCCTCGAGGCGTTGTGTCGCTTCGCGACCGTGTTGCCGAGCGCGTACGACGCGGCCATGGCGCTCGAGGAGCTCACGGACACCGCTGTCGATCTGCTCGATCTCTCCAGCAGCGGGGTTTCGTTGGAGGAAGGTGGTCACCTCCGCTTCGTCACTGCCTCAGACCACACGGCTTCAGAGCTCGAGCTCGCTCAGGAGCGACTCCAGGAGGGTCCGTGTCACGACGCCTTGCGACAGGGCGTGCCGGTGACCACGGACGACCTCACGACGGATGCGTATCGCTGGCCGCACTACGGCGCCCGAGCCGCTGCGCTGGGTATCCGGGCCGTGGCCGGTCTGCCGATGCGGCTGGCCGGGGTGCCGGTGGGCGCGCTGAACCTCTACAGCACCACAGCGAGGGCGTGGAGCACGGAAGATGTGGACATCGCCCAGGTGCTCGCCGACGCTGCGACGGGATACGTCGTGAACGCCGTCAAGCTTCATCAGCGCGAGCGCCTCAGCGAGCAGCTCCAGCATGCCTTGACGTCCCGCGTTGTGGTCGAGCAGGCCAAGGGCATCACCGCCAACGATCGTGGCGTGGGCGTCGACGAGGCCTTCGAGATCATCCGTTCCTACGCCAGGTCCCACAACGCGAGCCTGCACGATGTCGCGACGGCGATCGTCACTGCCGGTATGCGCGTTCGACCTTCCCCCGGCACGGGCTCCGTCCCCCCTGCACGCGGTTAGCTGTTCGTCCGGGGACCTAGAGCTCGATGTGGGCACCCATGACGATGGTGCGGTCGGGAGGCAGGTGGAAGACCTCGGTCCGGTTGGCAGCGTTGTGGTACATCCACGCATACAGCCGCTTGCGCCACGTGCGAAGGCCGCGGTGACCGGTCGCCTGCACGGTGATCACCGAGAGGAAGTAGTGGGCCTCGTCGAGGTCGATGTCGAGCTCGGGTGTCATGCCCACGGCGAGCGCGAGCCCCTTGGGGATGTCCTGGCTGTCGGTGAAGCCCACGTGCACCGTGACATGGACGAAGCCGTCGCCCGGGTCGCCGAGGTCGTCGACCTCCACCCGGTCGACATGGCGGATGTGCGGCACGTTCTCGTTGACGATCTGCACGAGGACGACCCGCTCGTGGACCACCTGGTTGAAGTCGGCGTTGGCGCGCAGGGCGAGCGGCGTCGTCGTCGCGTTGGCGTGCGGGAAGACCGCGACGCCGGGGACGCGCCGGATGAACTCCGGATGTTCACGCACGATCCTGAGGAACGAGGGCAGCGGCCCCTCGAGGACTCGCTCCTCGGCGTGCAGCGCCTCGGCGCCGCGGCGCCACGTTGTCATCAGGGCCACGACGAAGGTCGCGATGACGAGCGGCAGCCACCCGCCGCTGACGACCTTCGTCATGTTGGCTCCGAGGAAGGTGAGCTCGACCGCGACCACCAGCACGACGTAGACGACGACCTTCCACGTCTCCACGCGCCACACATACTTCGCGAGGAGCAGGAAGAGCGCACTCGTCAGCAGCAGCGTGCCCGTGACCGCCAGGCCGTATGCCGCAGCCAGCCGGCTCGAGCTGCCGAACGACGCGGTCAGCACGATGACCCCGACGAAGAGGATCCAGTTCATCACCGGCACGTAGATCTGGCCCCCCTCCTCGCGAGAGGTCTGGCGCACGGCGAGCCGGGGCAGCATCCCCAGCCGGACGGCCTGGCGCGACACGGAGAAGGCGCCGGAGATGACCGCCTGCGAGGCGATGACGGTTGCCACCGTCGCCAGCACGACGAGGGGCAACGTCGCCCATGACGGGGCGAGGAGGAAGAAGGGGTTCGACACGACGGACGGGTCCTCGAGGATCATCGCTCCCTGTCCGAGGTAGTTCACGGCGAGCGCGGGAAAGACGACGAGGTACCAGGAGAGGCGGATCGACCTGGCCCCGAAGTGCCCCATGTCGGCATACAGCGCCTCGGCGCCGGTGATCGTCAGCACCACCCCGCCCATGGCGACGAAGGCGATGAACGGGTTCTCGAGGACGAACGCCACGGCATACGTGGGGGAGAGCGCCTCGAGGATCTCGGGGTTCATGACGATGTGCGGCAGTCCGAGCACGAGCAGCACCGCGAACCACAGCACCATGACCGGGCCGAAGGCCTTCCCCACGACACCCGTGCCCCAGCGCTGGATGACGAACAGTCCGGAGAGCACGACGACCGCGAGGGGGAGGACGAGCTCGGCGAGGGAGGGCTGGGCGACCTCGAGGCCCTCGATCGCCGACATGACGGAGATGGCGGGCGTGATGACGGCGTCGCCGTAGAACAGGGCGGCGCCGAGGACGCCCATCGCCATCACCACAGCGAGACGACGGGTGCCGTGCAGGTGGCGGCGCAGCAGGGCCACGAGCGCGAGGATGCCGCCCTCACCGTCGTTGTCGGCCCGCATGGCGAGCGCCACGTACTTCATCGAGACGACGAGCGTGATCGACCACACGACCATGGAGATGACGCCGAGCACGTCGCCCCGGGTGGCCTGCACCGTGTTGTGCTCGAGGCTGAAGACGGTCTGCATCGCGTAGAGCGGACTCGTGCCGATGTCACCGAAGACGATCCCGAGGGCCCCGAGCGCGAGGGGGAGCGTTCGGCCGCCCCGGGGACGATGGGCGTGCTCAGCGCCCGCCCCGGAACCGGACGAAGGGGCCGCAGGCGCTGTCGCTTCGCCCTCGGACGTCACGCGCTCATCGTGGCACGCACGACCGCTCCCGAGCGCCGCGACCGGCATTCCCAGCAAGTTCGCAGGTGTCGAGCCCGCGGGCGCAATCGCATCCAATTGCCGGACACGGCGGGCGCGCGGCCATAACTTCACAGTGAGACGACACGGAGGGGCCGCCATGCCAGGTGCCATGCGGATCGAGCTGCTCCCTGCACGACTCGGGGACTGCCTGATGGTGGAGTGCCTGCGAGAGGACGGCCGGCCATGGCGCATGCTCATCGACGGTGGCCCGCCCGACACGTGGCCGCTTCTCGAGGCGCGGCTGCGCCGCATGCCCGCTGACGACCAGGCCATCGACGTCGCTGTCATCACCCACATCGACAGCGACCACATCGGCGGGATGATCCCGCTGCTGTCGAGCGACCTTGCACCCCGCATCGGCGACGTGTGGTTCAACGGGCGCACGCACCTGCCCGACGACCGGGGAAAGCCCCGGAGCATCGACCAGGGCGAGACCGTCGTGACCACCTTGATGGGCGCGGCCGGGCAGGGCCTCGCCGCCGGCCGACGGGCCGGCGGTCCTCTGCCGTGGAACTCCGCGTTCGGCGGCACGGCCATCGACAGCTCAGCCCCGGCCGGGGTCGTCCAGGTGAGCATCCCCGAGGGTCCCACGATCACGGTCGTGTCGCCGACGCTCGCACAGCTGCACAAGCTCGGCGCCAAGTGGACCCAGGTCGTCGCGCAGGCCCAGCGTGAGGAGCGGCCGCTCCCGCAACCGGACGTCCTCGAGCCCCTCGTCGACCTGCAGGCGCTCGCGAGCCGCAAGAGCGTCAAGGACACCTCGGTCGCCAACGGCAGCAGCATCGCGCTCCTCGTGGAGCACCGAGGTGCCAGTGCGGTGTTCGCGGGTGATGCGTTCGGGCCGGTGCTCGCAGCGGGCCTGTCCGGCATCGCGAGGGCCCGTGGGGTCAAGCGGCTGCAGGTCGACGCCTTCAAGCTGCCCCACCACGGCAGCCAGGCCAACGTGACGGGCGCCCTGCTCGCCGCCGCCCCGGCCGGCAACTACCTCGTCTCCAGCAACGGTGACGTGTTCCACCACCCCGACGACATCGCGCTGGCCCGGGTCGTCACGGGTGCCCCGATGCCTCCGGCCCTGTGGTTCAACTACCGCAACCCCCGCACGGAGCGGTGGGCGGAACCGGCGCTGACCGGTCGCTACGGGCACACCGCCAACTTCCCCGATCCGGCGCACCCCGATGCGGGCGTCGTCCTCGAGCTGCCCGCCCGGCCCTGACCACGGCCCCGTCCCTGACCCCGGCAGCAGCCGAGGCCGGGGTCGGGGGCATGGCACCCGCACCCGGGTCAGGACCGGCTGACGGGGATCGCGTGCACCCCGGACGGGTCGGAGAGGACGAGCACCTCCGACGCCTCCGGGCTGGTGCCGATGGCCGTCATCACGTCCTCGATCGACCAGGCCTCGCCACCGGTCTCCGTCGTCCACGCCTGGACCCGGCCGCCCGTCTCGTGCGCCACTGCATGCGCGATCTCGGGGTCGGCAGGTCCGACGAGGAGCACGTACCGCGGGCCGTGGGCGCCGGCGTGCGGCACCAGCTCGCGGCCCGAGCGGTAGACCGCTCCGTGGTAGCCCGCGATGGCTCCGGTGCTCAGCAGGATGCCGATCGGGATGCGCATGGCGCGGATCGTCTCGGGGCCGAAGGTGCCCTGCACGAGGTCCTGGAACAGCAGGTAGACGCCGACGAGCAGGGAGACCACCGCGGCCACCCCGCCGAGGCCGAAGAGCAGCAGCAGGTAGATCCTGCGCGTGGGGGAAGCGAGCTCCGCGGCGGGGTCGGCCGCGACGCACCGCTGGATCCGGTGCCAGAAGAACCACCACACGGGTGCCCCGACGACGAGCAGCGTCCCGGCGAGGAGCAGGGTGTTGACGGCGCTGCTGCCGATCACGACGACCTCGGACCCCACCGCGGCCTCGATGCCCGCGACGACGAGCAGGGTGAGACCCACTCCCGCAGCGAGCAGACCGATGGCCGACATGAGGTACTCGTAGACCCGGCGGACCTCGGTGCGAGCCGTGACGGGGGACTGCCCCAGCACCGACTGGTGGTACCACCACACGGCCACGCCGACGAGGGCGACCGCCGCGGCCGTCGGGGCGTCGACGAAGTGGCGGAGGGCATCGGTGAACTCCGGGTCCCCGATGAGCCACACCAGCGTCGTGTAGAGCACGGTGCTCGCGGCGACGATGGCCATCACGAGGCCCGCACCTCCGACGAGCAGGACGTAACCGAACCACAGCGGGGAGCGCTCCTCGCGCGACGCCGTCCGCAGCCAGTAGAGGGCCCAGACGAGGGCGCCCACGACGAGGCCGACGGCTCCGCTGATGAGCTGGTCACGGAGCGAGGGCACGATCTGCGAGCCCATGCCGACGAGCTGCTGGAGGACGGCCCCGGCGAGGACGACGAGTCCGGTCACGGCCGTGATGAGCCCGACGAGCGAGCCACCGAGGTGGTGCACCCGCGAGTGCGGCGCCGGCACGAGACGCAGGTGGATCCACCAGTGGGCACCCCAGATCGCCCCCCACACGACGAGGGCCGCGAGGGCCTCGGCCCCATTGGGCCGCGCGCCGAGCCAGCCCTGGACGGTCGCGCTCAAGGCGTCCGCCGCCATCGTCAACGACAGGAGCGCCGCGAGGGTGACGTATGCCGCCCAGCCGAAGGACTGTGCCTCCGCCGGGTCTCTCTTGAGGTTGCGTCTCGACCACAGCGCGACGCCGGTGAACAGCGGGAGCCCGACGACGGTGAAGGCGAGGCTGAGCGCGAGGTCCGCGTCGTCCACGAGGAAGGCCTCCGCGCCGAAGGCCCGGCCGAGCAGCCCGGTGAGGCCGTTGGCGGTCACGACGAGCAGGCCGAAGAGCACGAGGTACTGGAAGAAGCGGCGGATGGCGTGCCCGTCACCCGGCGCCGCCCGGTCATGGCTCGATGCCTTGCGGACCGCCGCCACCACGGCGACGACACCCACGACGATGACAACGAGACCCAGCAGTCCGATGATCATTTCGGCACTCCTTTGCATGCGTAGAGCGGCCACGGGGTGCCGCTGATCAACCACTGCTGGCCCGGTCGGGTCAGCTGGAAGAGATGGGTCTCCGAGGTGCCCGGGCCCGAGCCGCCCAAGGGGCCGTCACCGAACCTGACGAGCACCGTGACCCGGGCCGAGGGTGCTCCGGTGCCGGGTGCCACGGTGGAGTCGGCGAGGGTCACCCGCAGCCCCTCGGGAAGCCCGTCTTGCTCGAGGTCGGCGACCTCGCACCCGCTCGACGGGTCGAGGTAGCGCGCCGCCTCGACGGCGTCGTGACGGGTCAGGGCTTGGAGGTAGGACTGCACGGTCTGCTCGGGCGAGCCCACGGCGAGCTCGGTCGTCGAGCGCGAGGTGGACAGCCACACGACGAGGACGGTCAGGGCGATGACCGCCCCCACCACGACCCCGAGTATCCGGCCGGGCCTGTTCCTCACACGTTCAGCGTCGGACTGCGGTCACCGACCCACCAGAGGCCTAGGTCCCCCTTCGTCGACGGGGTGGGCCGGTGGCTCGGGTCAGTCCGACATTCGGGCTCGCGCCTCGGCGCGGGTGCGTGGGGCAGGCGCACCCTCGGCCGCGCGTTGCAGGTCGGCCGCCGTGGGCAGTGCGCCGGGCGCCGGCCGGCGGGCCGGTGTCTCGGGCGACGGCCCGCCGGGGACTGCGGGAGCCTTCGCCCCGCCGACCGTGAGCGCCGCGATGAGCGTGGTCACGGGGACGGCGAGGACGAGTCCGATGGCGCTCGCGAGGGTGCGCACGATCTCCTCCGACAGCGACTCGGTCTGCAGCATGTCGAGGACGGGCCGCTCATAGAGGAAGAGGAGCAGCAGCACCGGGAGGGCGGCGCCGGCATACGCGAAGACGATCGTGTAGATCGTCGAGGCGATGTGGTCGCGACCGATGCGCATGCCGGAGCGGAAGAGCTCGCGCCGGCCGAGCCCGGGAGCCGCTGCGCGCAGCTCCCAGACGGCGGACGACTGCGTGATCGTCACGTCGTTGAGGACGCCGAGACCGGCCACGATGATGGCGCAGGTGAGCAGGTCCTTGGGGTCCATCGTCTGGATGAAGGACGCCAGCGTCGCGCCCTCGTCGTCGGCCACACCGCTCAGCCGGGCACCGCCCACGGCGAGGACTCCGAGACCTGCCGTGATGCCGACCCCGAAGAGGGTGCCCGCGAGGGCCGTGCTCGTGCGCACCGACAGCCCGTGGGCGAGGTAGAGGACGACGAACATGATGGCCGAGCAGCCGACCAGCGCCACGAGCAGGCCGGACGCACCCCCGACCAGTGCCGGAAGCATGAACCTGACGAGCACGAGGCCGCCGAAGCAGAGCCCGACGAGCGCGAGGATGCCGCGCCAGCGGGCGATGAGCGCCACGACGACGACGAAGAGCACGAGCATGAGCGACAGGGGCGCGCCGCGCTGGACCTGGAGGAAGGAGTAGGACTCGGGGTTGCCGTCACGGGGCGGGATGCGCAGCAGCTGCACCGTGTCGCCGTCGCGCAGCCCCGACGTCGAGATGGCAGGCGGCACCGAGACCGACACGATGGGGCGCACGTCGCCCGAGCTCGGCGTCGGCTGCTCGAGCTGCACGGTGACGGCCCCGCACGTCGCGTCGGAGGCTACGACGTCGCCCGACTGTCCCTCGGCGGGCTTTGCCCCCGTCTGAGCGTCCGCGCCCTCGCAGGGCGGCAGCACCGCCTGCACGACGGCGATCGGGAAGGTGACGCCGGGGGCCGCGTACTCGCTGCTCGCGACCCGGTGGGACGCCCCGGTGTCGTCGGGCCATAGCCGGACGAGGCCGAACACCGTCGCGGCGGCGGAGAGCACGAGGAAGACCGTGAGCCCCACTCGAGCCACCGTGCTGACCGCCACCACACTCGGCGATCCGCTACCGCCGTGGGAGTGACTGTGTCCATGTCCGCCCGGCATGGGGGAGAGTGTGCCAGAGGGGACGTGCTCCCGGATTGTCACGTGTCGTCATCGATGCCGCGGCCTGACATCAGCACCCAGCCCGCTTCGTTACGCTCTGGGGCGTGGACGTGGAGCAGCAGCCAACCGCCGGGCACGTGGTGTCCGGCCGTCTGCTGACCCTTCCCAACGCCCTGTCGGTGCTGCGGCTCATCGGCCTGCCCGTCTTCCTCTGGGCCATCGTCGCCGAACGCGACATTCTCGCGCTCGTCATCCTCCTGCTGTCGGGGCTCACCGACTACCTCGACGGCAAGATCGCGCGGCGCTTCCACATGGAGAGCCGCCTCGGGCAGTTCCTCGACCCGATCGCCGACCGGCTCTACATCGTCACGACGCTCGTGGGCCTGGCCTGGCGCGACATCATCCCGGTGTGGCTCGTCGTCGTGCTGCTGCTGCGCGACGTGGTGATGGCCGGCATGCTGCTCTACCTGCGCCACCGCGGCCAGGTCGGCATGCCGGTGCACTTCGTCGGCAAGGCCGCCACCTTCAACCTGCTCTACGCCTTCCCGTTCCTGCTGCTCGCCGACCGTGACGACTGGGTCGGCCGGCTGGCCGAGCCGATCGGGTGGGGCTTCGCGTGGTGGGGCGTCGCGCTCTACTGGTTCGCCGTCGTGCTGTATGCCGTCCAGGCCCGTCTCGTGCTCGAGCGCAGCCCCCGGGTGGTGCTGTCGTGATGGACGAGCGGCCGAACGACCGCACCCCGGAGGAGCGACGTCCGGACGCGTCGATGACCCTGCTGACCTCGATGCTCGAGCGGCCGCTCGACCCGAGCTACCAGGCGGCGGCCGACCGGCGCCGGGTGGCGGGGGAGGCGCCGGCGACGTCGACACGCACAGTCCTCGTGTTCGTCATGATGCTGCTCACCGGGCTGCTCTTCGCCATCGGGGCGCAGGCCCTGCGGCCCAAGCCCACGGCTGCCGCAACGGTCCGTGACGAGCTCGTCTCCCGCATCGAGACCCTCCAGAGCCACAGCTCGGCACAGGAGGCGAAGCTCGCCGCCGTCAGCAAGCAGGTGCGCGATCTCGAGGACCTGTCGCTGCAGCAGTCCGGCAGCGACGACCTCACGTCGCAGATCAAGCAGCTCGAGGTCGGTGCTGCGGCCGTGCCGCTGCGGGGCCAGGGACTGACGCTGACCATCGACGACGCGGCCTCTGCCGATGCGGACGCCAACGCCGGCAACCGCCCGAGCGGAGGCTTCCAGGAGGGGCGGGTGACCTCGGGAGACCTGCAGATCGTCGTCAACGGGCTCTGGGGAGCCGGCGCCGAGGCGATCGCCATCAACGGTCACCGGCTCAGCTCGACGGCGGCGATCCGCTTCGCCGGGCAGGCGATCATCGTCGACTTCCGACCGCTGTCACGGCCCTACGTCATCACGGCGCTCGGTGACCCCCAGGGCATGCAGCAGATCTTCGAGCCGTCCTTCGCCGGTGTGTATCTCGACCAGCTCCGGCAGGAGTACCAGATCCGGTCGTCGCTGGCGACGTCCGAGGACCTCACGGTGCCCGGTGACACATCCGCCAGGCTCGACCACGCGAAACCGCTCTCGGGCGCCGTAGGCTCGGCGCCGTCGTCGACCTCGACGCAGACGGGCTCCGGCTCTGACTCCCCGACGAGTGTGCCGAGCAGCCCGACGTCGGGCCCGACCCCCAACCCCCAGGAGACCACGCAGTGATACCCGTCCTCGGCCTGCTGGCCGGACTCGCGATCGGACTGGTCATCGACCCCTCCGTGCCGGTGTGGCTGCAGCCCTACCTGCCGATCGCGGTCATCGCCGCCCTCGACGCCGTCTTCGGCGCCGTTCGGGCCGTGCTGGACGGGATCTTCAACGACAAGGTCTTCGTCGTGTCGTTCCTCTCCAACGTCATCGTCGCTGCGTTCATCGTCTTCCTCGGCGACCAGCTCGGTGTCGGTGCCCAGCTGTCCACCGGCGTCGTCGTCGTGCTCGGTGTGCGCATCTTCTCCAACGTCGCCTCGATCCGACGCCACCTCTTCAAGGCGTGACGATGTCGAGCGAAGAACCCCTGGTCGAGGACGCGCCGGACGTGCCGGACGTGCCGAAGCCCAAGAAGGACAAGAAGAAGAAAAAGGCGTCGGCCGTACCGACGGTGCCGGCAACCACCGAGCAGCCGCCCGGAGCGGACACGCCTGAGGAGACAGCGGCCCCCGAGGCCGTCGAGGCGACGGTGCCCGACGCCGCGGAGGGGATGGTGCCCGACGCCGCGGAGGCGACGGTGCCCGAGCCCGCGGAGGCGACGGTGGCCGAGCCCTCGGAGGCGACGGTGCCCGAGCCTGTCGACGCCGTGCCGCCGACCGCTGAGTCCCCAACCGCTGAGTCCCCAACCGCTGAGTCCCCAACCGCTGAGTCCCCAACCGCTGAGTCCCCAACCGCTGAGTCCCCAACCGCTAAGTCCCCAACCGCTGAGTCGCCGTCCACGACGCCGCCGACGGCGTCGTCCGGCTCACCGTCGCCGAGCGGGCCGGAGCTCGTGGACGACCCCTTCGTCGTCGCGGATGCGGCCCACGGCCACCACGTCGACCCTGTCGAGGGCCGCGCCGCGTGGGGGCGTCTGCTGACGATGGGCAAGCCGCGGGCGACGCGAGCCAACCTGCTCGTCCTGCTCCTCGCCGTCGTCCTGGGGGCTGCCATCGCGGCCCAGGTCCAGCTGACCAACGAGCGAGGCCTGGCCGAGCTGAGCCAGACCGACCTCGTGCGAGTGCTCGACGACGTCTCGGTGCGCTCCGCGCGACTCGACCAGCAGGTCCGCGAGCTCGAGGCGACCCGCGACCGGCTGAAGAGCGGCACCGGGACGTCTGCCGAGGCTCTCGAGCAGGCCCAGAAGCGGCTCGACACCCTCAGCATCCTCGCCGGCACCGTGGGCGCCAAGGGTCCCGGCATCACGCTGCGCATCAGCGACCCCGACAACCAGGTCACCGGCCCGGTGATCCTCGACCTCATCCAGGAGCTGCGCGACGGCGGGGCCGAGGCCATCGACGTCGGGGGAGTGCGCGTCGTCGCCTCGAGCTTCATCGGCGAGTCCGGCGGCGAGGTCAAGATCGACGGCACCCCGGTCTCGCGCCCGTTCGTCATCAAGGCCATCGGCGACTCTAAGACCCTGGCCTCGGCGATGACCATCCCCGGCGGCATCGTCGAGTCGGTGCGCCAGAAGGGTGCCAACGCGACGGTGACGGAGTCGGAGTCGGTCGAGATCGCCTCGACCCACACCCCGACCGAGCTGACCCACGCCAAGCCGGTCGAGTAGCGCGAGCACCTCGAAGCGGCCGGCGGGAGGCACCGGATCCGGGCCGGAGAACCACCGCGTCGGAACGGGATCGGCCACCCGGTGTCCGCCGAGGGGGCAGAGGTGGCATCCTCTCAGGTGCGTGGTCAGCACAGTCCCCGCCCGCGCGCCCACGAGCACCTCGCGGGTGCGCGCCACCCCAGCACCGACCCGTCATGACAGGAGCGACATGAGCGACCTCGAGTACCCCTCCGACCTGCGCTACACCAGCGACCACGAGTGGGTCCGCGTCGGCGATGACGGCGTCGTCCGCATCGGCATCACCTCCTTCGCCCAGGACGCGCTCGGCGACGTCGTCTACGTGTCGCTGCCTGCCGTGGGTGACACGGTGACGGCCGGCGACTCCTGCGGCGAGGTCGAGTCGACGAAGTCGGTGAGCGATGTCCTCGCTCCTCTCGAGGGCGAGGTGACGGCCACCAACTCGGCGCTGGACGCTGCGCCCGAGCTGATCAACTCCGACCCCTACGGTGAGGGCTGGATGTTCGAGATGCGACCCACCGACGCCGCCGCGGCCGATGCGCTGCTGGACGCCGAGGGCTACAAGGCCTCGCTGTCCTGACCTGCACGTGCACCAGCCCGGCCCCGGGTGACGGTGACCCCACTCCGAGCGGATCGGCCGCACGGTCGTCCTCTAGAGTGGGGGAGCCGTGGCCCACCCGCACGACGAGGAGGACCTGATGTCGAGTGACCAGCCCGACCCGCACGAGGAGGAGCGCATGTCGAGCGACCAGCCGTCCCACGACGAGATGAACACCGAGCCGCGCACCATGCGGTTCCAGGGTGTTCCGGCTCAGGAGCCAGAGCACGTCGATGTCGATGGTCGTGGCCTCACGGCCGAGGACCAGGCCACCATCGAGGCGCTTCGTCCGGGCACCGCCCTGCTCGTCGTCCTCCGTGGCCCCAACACCGGCGCCCGCTTCCTCCTCGACGACCAGCAGGTCGCAGCGGGGCGCCACCCCGACTCCGACATCTTCCTCGACGACGTCACGGTGTCGCGCAAGCATGCCGTCTTCGTGCTCGCCGGCGACGGCTACGTCGTGCGTGACTCGGGGTCGCTCAACGGCACCTATGTCAACCGTGAGCGCATCGACGAGGCAGCCCTGCACACGGGCGACGAGGTGCAGATCGGCAAGTTCCGTCTCGTCTACTACGCCGCCTGACCGGCTGGGCGCTCGGGGCGTCGAGGTGAGTGAGGGCAGCACCCCGGGGGTCGGCGGCACCGGTCCGGGCGCCGCGGCGTCCGACCGGCTGACGATCGGCAAGGTCCTCGCAGCGCTCGCTGACGACTTCCCGGACGTCTCCGCCTCGAAGATCCGCTTCCTCGAGGCGGAGGGCCTGGTCACGCCGCAGCGCACGGCGTCGGGCTACCGCACCTTCAGCCAGGCCGACGTGCAGCGCCTGCGCTACATCCTGCAGGCGCAGCGCGACCGGTTCTGGCCGCTCAAGGTCATCGGGGAGGCCCTCGACGCCCTCGACCGCGGCCTCACCGACGACCCGGGCCCCGTCACCTCCCCGGACTCACCCGGCGCCCCGGGCTCTGCCGCCACCACGCGACCCGGTCGACCTCGCCCACCGTCACCCCGCCCCGATCCGGAAGTGCCGTCGCCCCGGAGCCTGCTCGAACGGCATACCGTCTCGCTGACCGGCGCCGAGGTGCGCGAGGCCACCGGGCTCGACCCCGAGACCTTCGTGGCGCTCGAGACCTACGGCCTGCTCCAGAGCGACGCCCACGGTCACTACGGCGAGGACGCCCTCGCCGTGGCCGGCGCGGCGCGCGCCCTCGCGGCGCACGGACTCGAAGCGCGCCATCTGCGTCCGTTCCGCACCGCGGCCGACCGCGAGATCGGCCTCGCCGAGCAGGTCCTCGCCACCCGGCACGGCGGCGGCACACGGGAGGAGCGCGCGGCCGAGATCGTCTCGGCATGCCTGGCGCTCCACGTCGCCCTCGTGCGTTCCGGCCTCTCTCGTTGAGGCCCGCTCCGGCTCCGGCCGGGCGCGGGGTACGGTGGTCGGGTGATAGAGGTCGATGTCCTGGGCGTGCGCGTCGAGATGCCGACGAACCAGCCGATCGTGCTGCTGCGCGAGCGCGACGGCGGGCGCTACCTGCCCATCTGGATCGGCGCGGCCGAGGCCGCTGCCATCACGTATGCCCAGCAGGGGGTCGTGCCGCCACGACCACTGACGCACGACCTCATGCGTGACGTGCTCACGGTCCTCGGGCACACCCTGACGGAGGTGCGCATCGTCGCCCTCAAGGACTCCGTCTTCCACGCCGCGCTCATCATCGACGGCACGGCAGAGGTGAGCTCGCGTGCCAGTGACGCGATCGCGCTCGCCCTGCGCACCGGAGCCAAGGTCCTCGTCGACCCGGCCATCCTCGACGAGGCCGCCATCGTCGTGTCGTCCGAGGAGGACGACGAGGTCGAGAAGTTCAAGGAGTTCCTCGACCAGGTGTCGGCCGAGGACTTCGAGGCGCCCGACACCGACACCGAGGAGCACGGCAGCTGAGCCGCCGAGCCCGATGCGGGCCCGGACCCTCACCTTCGACCTGAGACTCAAGGTTTGGTCGCCACCTCCCGCGACACGCCGCTGCGCGAGGAGGGTGATTGACCAGTCCCGGCGAGGCGCCTACCGTCAGATGAACGACGCGACTGTAGTTATCCGGTTGTCATCGGCTGATCGCGTGCCCAGGAGGAGGACGACATGGCTGCCATCGAGGATGTGCCCGGCCCGAGGGCCGTGCTGCCGACGGGCTCGCAGGGACTGCTCTTCGACGACGACCTGCCGACTCTCGACGAGGACTCCGGCTACCGCGGGCCCACCGCCTGCCGAGCGGCCGGCATCACCTACCGCCAGCTCGACTACTGGGCTCGCACGGGGCTCGTCGAGCCGTCGGTGCGCAGCGCCACCGGTTCTGGCACGCAGCGCCTCTACGGCTTCCGCGACATCCTCGTCCTCAAGGTCGTCAAGCGCCTGCTCGACACCGGCGTCTCGCTCCAGCAGATCCGCGTGGCCATCGAGCACCTGCGTGAGCGCGGGGTCGAGGACCTCGCCCAGATCACCCTCATGAGCGATGGCGCCTCGGTCTACGAGTGCACGTCCGCCGACGAGGTCATCGACCTGGTCCAGGGTGGCCAAGGCGTCTTCGGCATCGCCGTCGGGCGGGTCTGGCGCGAGGTCGAGGGTGAGCTGGCCCACCTGCCGAGCGAGCGGGCCGAGGACGACACCGTGACAGAGCACCCGGGCGACGAGCTGACGGCCCGCCGCGCTGCACGCCGCATGGCCTGACGCGACCGGTCGACCCCGACCGCCGGGGAAGGCGGCCGGCACGGCGCGGTCTGCTGGTAGATTTGGTCTGCCGATCGACCCTGCGTGGGAGAGTCCTCGGGGTGCGCAGCACCTACGAGGCGCCGAAGGGGCAACATCCCCGGAACCTCTCAGGCGCCAGGACCACGCGGGTGAGGCAACTCTGGAGGGCACCTGTCGGAGCCCAACAGACGGGGAGCGTGTGTCGTCCGCTCGAATCCCGTCAGGAGCCCGCATGTCGATCGACCACCTCTCCGCCACCGCGTCCGCCTCACCCGGCAGCTCACCCGGCGGCGCCGCCGGCGCCCCGCTGGCCGACTTCGTCAGCCGCCACGTCGGCCCCGACTCCGCGGACACCGAGCACATGCTCGCCGTCATCGGGCAGCCGAGCCTCGACGCGATGTGCGACCGCGCCATCCCGGGCGCCATCCGATCCGAGTCGCCGCTGCGCGTCGGGGCGGCCGCGAGCGAGACCGCCGTCATCGACGAGCTCCGGGCGCTCGCCTCGCGCAACACCGTGCTCACCTCGCTCATCGGACTCGGCTACTACGGCACCGTCACCCCGCCCGTGGTGCGCCGCAACGTCCTCGAGAACCCCGCGTGGTACACCGCCTACACGCCCTACCAGCCGGAGATCTCCCAGGGCCGTCTCGAGGCGCTGCTCAACTTCCAGACCGTCGTCACCGACCTCACCGGCCTCGACGTCGCCGGTTCGTCGCTGCTCGACGAGGCGACCGCCGCAGCCGAGGCGATGTCGCTCATGCACCGGGTCGGCAAGGCCCCCGCCGACGCCGTCGTGCTCCTCGACACCCGCCTCTTCCCGCAGACGATCGCCGTCATGCGCACCCGGGCCGAAGCCATCGGGCTGCCGCTCGTCGTGGCCGACCTGCGCGGAGTCACGGACGAGGCCTCACTCGCCGCAGCCGCCGACGGCAAGCATGTCGTGGGCGTCATGGTGCAGTACCCCGACGCCTCCGGCGAGATCGTCGACTGGGCACCGCTCGCCTCCGCCGCCCACGCCGCTGGTGCGCTCGTCACCGCCTGCGCCGACCTGCTCGCCCTCACCCTCGTCACCGAGCCCGGCGCCTGGGGCGCCGACATCGCCGTCGGCAGCGCCCAGCGCTTCGGCGTGCCCATGGGCTTCGGCGGCCCACACGCTGGCTACATGGCCGTCCACCGCGGTCTCGAGCGGCAGCTACCGGGCCGGCTCGTCGGCGTCTCGGTCGACGCGGAGGGCCACCAGGCCTACCGCCTCGCCCTGCAGACCCGCGAGCAGCACATCCGGCGCGAGAAGGCGACCTCCAACATCTGCACGGCACAGGTGCTCCTCGCCGTCATGGCGAGCATGTATGCCGTGTGGCACGGTCCCGCGGGCCTCGCCGGCATCGCGCGGCGGGTCGCGGGCCTCACGGCCGACCTGCGTGCGACCCTCGTCGCTGCGGGCCTCGACGTCGAGACCACCGCCTTCTTCGACACGCTGACGGTGGTCGTGCCCGGCCGCGCCGACGCGGTGACGACCGGCTTTGCCGACCGCGGCATTAACCTTCACCGCGTCGACGACGACCGCATCTCCCTCAGCCTCGACGAGACCTCAACCGCCACAACGGTTCTCGCGATCCTCGACGCCTTCGGCGTGAGCTCGCCGGACGACAAGGAGACGATCGGGGCCTCGGACGCGACCGGCATACCAGCTGGGCTGGAGCGCTCGTCGGACTTCCTCACCCACCCCGTCTTCCACTCGCACCACTCGGAGACGGCGATGCTGCGCTACCTCCGCCGGCTCTCGGACCGCGACTTCGCACTCGACCGCGGCATGATCCCGCTCGGCTCCTGCACGATGAAGCTCAACGCGACGACGGAGATGGAGGCCATCACGTGGCCGGAGTTCGCCGGGCTGCACCCCTTCGCACCGGCTGACCAGACCGAGGGCATCCGCGACCTCATCGACCAGCTCGCCGCCTGGCTGTGCGAGATCACCGGCTACGACGCCGTGTCGCTCCAGCCCAACGCCGGCTCGCAGGGCGAGTTCGCCGGGCTGCTCGCGATCCACGCCTACCACCAGGCGCGCGGCGAGGGTCACCGTCGGATCTGCCTCATCCCCGCGAGCGCCCACGGCACGAACGCCGCGTCGGCCGTCATGGCCGGCCTCAAGGTCGTCGTCGTCAAGACCGCACCGGGCGGCACGGTCGACATGGACGACCTGCGCGCCAAGGTCGAGACGCACCGCGACGACCTCGCCGCGATCATGGTCACCTACCCCTCGACGCACGGTGTCTACGAGGACACCATCACCGAGCTGTGCGAGCTCGTCCACGAGGCCGGGGGCCAGGTCTACGTCGACGGCGCCAACCTCAACGCCCTCGTCGGGCTCGCCCAGCCGGGCACGTTCGGCGCCGACGTCAGCCACCTCAACCTGCACAAGACCTTCTGCATCCCCCACGGCGGCGGTGGCCCCGGAGTCGGCCCGGTCGCCGTGCGCGCCCACCTCGCACCGCATCTGCCCAACCACCCGCTCGCGCCCGAGGCCGGCCCCGAGACGGGCGTCGGCCCGATCTCCGCCGCCCCGTACGGCTCCGCCGGCATCCTGCCGATCTCGTGGGCCTACGTGCGGCTCATGGGCGGCGACGGCCTGCGGCACGCGACCCAGATGGCGGTGCTCGGCGCCAACTACATCGCCGCTCGCCTGCGCGACCACTTCCCGGTGCTCTACTCCGGCCAGGACGGCCTCGTCGCGCACGAGTGCATCCTCGACGTCCGCCAGATCACGGCAGAGACCGGGGTCACCGTCGACGACATCGCCAAGCGCCTCATCGACTACGGCTTCCATGCCCCTACGATGAGCTTCCCCGTCGCCGGCACCCTCATGGTGGAGCCCACCGAGTCCGAGAACCGCCACGAGCTCGACCGCTTCTGCGACGCGATGATCGCGATCAGCGGTGAGATCGAGGCCATTCGCCGCGGCGAGGTGGCCGTCGCCGACAGCATGCTGCGCCACGCCCCGCACACCGCGCTCAACGTCGCGGGCCCGTGGGAGCACCCGTACGACCGGGTCGACGCGGCCTTCCCCGTGGGTGTCGACGCCGCCGACAAGTACTGGCCGCCGGTCAGCCGCATCGACGGCGCCTACGGCGACCGGCACCTCGTCTGCTCGTGCCCGCCGCCGGAGGCCTTCGAGAGCTGAGCCTGTTGTTCGAGGGCTGGTCACCTCGCCGGTTGTCCTCGCGTTGGTGGCCGGAGTGTGGTTGTCTCGGCTCGTGGGCGCCGATGTCGAGCAGGCCAGGTACACGCGCGAGCAGCGACAGCAGTATCGCGAGAAGGTTCGTCGCGACCTCGACGTCTTCGAACGCATGCTCAGCCACAGCCAGTTCGAGTTCGACAGGCCGATGACCGGCATCGAGGTCGAGCTCAACCTCGTGTCCGAGGACCTCGGCCCCAAGCTCGACAACAAGGCGATCCTCGAGCAGATCGCGGACCCCGACTACCAGACCGAGCTCGCGCGCTACAACATCGAGCTCAACGTCCCGCCGCGCCCGCTTCCGGGCGACTCGGCGTTCGAGCTCGAGGCGGACCTGCGCCGCTCCCTCAACCGCGCGTCGGAGCGTGCCGCCGAGCTGCACACGGGCATCGTCGCGATCGGCATCCTGCCGACGGTCATGCCCGAGCACTTCGAGGGCGACTGGATCAGCGAGAACATCCGCTACGCCGCCCTCAACAACGCGGTCCTCGACGCCCGTGGCGAGGACGTCTGGCTCGAGCTCGAGGGGCCGACGGGGGAGCGCATCGCCCGCTACTCCGACTCGCTCGCACCCGAGTCGGCCTGCACCTCGATCCAGCTGCACCTGCAGGTGCACCCCGACCGCTTCGCCGACCACTGGAACGCCGCCCAGGTGCTCGCGGGCCCGCAGCTCGCCCTCGGCGCCAACTCGCCCTTCTTCCTCGGCCAGCGGCTCTGGGCCGAGACCCGCATCCCCCTCTTCACCCAGGCCACCGACACCCGGTCGGTCGAGCTGAAGAACCAGGGCGTCCGGCCGCGCGTGTGGTTCGGCGAACGGTGGATCACCTCGATCTTCGACCTCTTCGAGGAGAACGTCCGCTACTTCCCGGCCCTGCTGCCCGAGATCTACGACGAGCAGCCGGAGGAGGTCTTCGAGCGGGGCGAGGTTCCCGAGCTCAAGGAGCTGCGCCTGCACAACGGCACCGTCTACCGCTGGAACCGCCCCATCTACGACACCCACGGCGGGCGCCCCCACCTCCGCGTCGAGAACCGCGTGCTGCCGGCCGGCCCGAGCATCGCCGACGTCATGGCCAACGCCGCCTTCTACTACGGCACGATGCGGGTGCTCGCCGAGGAGGACCGCCCGGTGTGGACCCGGATGAGCTTCTCGGCCGCCGAGGCCAACTTCGAGGAGGGCGCCCGGCTCGGCATCGACGCGCGCGCCTTCTGGCCCGGCTTCGGCGACGTGCCGGCGAGCGAGCTCATCCTCCGCCGTCTCCTGCCGATGGCCCACGAGGGCCTGTCGAAGTGGGGCGTGTCCGCGGCGGTTCGCGACCGCTTCCTCGGCATCGTCGAGCAGCGCTGCCTCAAGGGTGTCAACGGCGCCTCGTGGCAGACGACGTGCGTCGAGCGACTCGAGGCTCGCGGCCTGACCCGCGACAAGGCCCTGCGCGAGATGCTGCGCCTCTACATGGAGGGTCAGAGCGCCAACGAGCCCGTCCACACGTGGGAGCTCCCCAGCGCGTGACTCGGGCGCGACTGTGCCACAAGCCCGCTCACGTATGCCGTGAGGCCGGCGACACGGCATACGCCCCGCTGGTGGGGCGCTCAGTCCTCGGAGAGCAGGCGCCAGGGGGAGAGGTTGAACATCCCGATGCAGCGCGTCGACCGGTGGTGCGTCAGCACGCTCATCGACCCGGCGTCGAGGATGAGGTTCTGACCGAAACGGGGGTCGAGGCCGAGGAAGGTGGCCGTCAGCACACGGAGCGCATGGCCGTGGCCGAAGAGGGCGACGTCGCCGTGCTCGAGGTCCGGCCACACCTTGTCGATGACCTGCTGGGCGCGGGCCGAGACCTGCTCGACCGTCTCGCCGGGCGTCACGCCCGGGCGGACCCCGTCGGCGAAGACCTCCCACGGGCGCCCGATCTCGGCGCTGATCTCCTTGGTCGTGATGCCCTCGTAGGCACCGTAGTCCCACTCCTTGAGCAACGGCTCGACCTCGAAGTCACCGAGCCCGGCGAGCTCGGCCGTGCGCCTCGCCCGCTGGAGCGGCGAGACGAGGACGCGCTCGAAGCGCTTCTTGCGCAGCACGTCGGCGAGCTCGCGCGCCGCCGCCTCACCCTCGGGCAGGAGCGGGAGGTCGGTCGTGCCGGTGTGCTGACCCGAGAGCGACCACTCGGTCTCGCCGTGCCGGAAGAGGTAGATGTTGCCGGGGACGACACCGTCGGGGGAGGCCATGGGAGCAATGTATCGGCGTGGAGCCCTGCGCGCCGACGGGCCGCGCAGGCCGTGGTCCCCGGGCGCGGTCTCGGGCACACTCGGCACATGGACCTGCCCTTCCGCCTGCTCAACGTCTTCTCGATCGAGGGCGACCCGTTCTCGGGCAACCCGCTCGCGGTCCTCACCGACGCCGGTGGCCTCTCCGACGCCGAGATGCAGTCGTGGGCCCGCCAGTTCAACCTCAGCGAGACCGCCTTCGTCACGTCGCACGACGGTGCGGGGCGGGCGAGCGCCCGCATCTTCACGCCGGGCCACGAGATGCCCTTCGCGGGGCACCCGACCCTCGGCACCGCGGCGGTCATCGCCTCGCTGGCCTCCGCCCCGCTCGACGAGGTGACCCTGACGGTGCCCGCCGGCGACATCCCCGTCACGCGGCTCGGGGCCGGCTGGAGCCTGACCGCACCGGTCGCCACGACCAGGGCGGTGACCTCGTCGCAGGCCGACCTCGCCGCCGGGCTGGGCGTCGACCCCCACGTCGTCGTGCGCTCGGACGCCCTGTGGGTCGGTGCGGGCGTCGAGCAGCTCATCGTGCGGGTCGACTCGGTGGCCGGCGTGCGGGCGTGCCGCCCCGATGCCGTCGCGATGGCCGAGCACATGACCTCCCCGGGGCGGCCACCCCACGTCTACGTCTGGGCCTGGACGGGGCCCAGGTCGATCGAGGCCCGGCTCTTCTACACCCAGGACGGCGCGGTCCACGAGGACCCGGCGACCGGCTCGGCCTGTGCGAACCTCGGCGCCTGGCTCGTGCACCAAGGGTCGCGCGACGTGTCGGTCGACGTCAGCCAGGGCACTGCAGTCGGGCGACCGTCCGTCCTGCTGCTCGAGATCGACCCCGAGGGGACGGTGCACGTCGGGGGCCGGGTCGAGCACGTGGGCTCCGGCACCTGCGTCGCCCGCGACGTGCCCGTCTCGGACGGGACGGGCGCCTGACCATGCCGACCTGGATCGGCTTCCTCAGGGCCGTCAACGTCGGCAAGCGGCAGATGAAGATGCAGGCCCTGCGAGACCTGCTGGAGGACAACGGGTTCGACGAGGTGGAGACCCACATCGCGAGCGGCAACCTCAGGGTGCGGTCGGCCACGCGCAGCAGCGCCCGCATGGAGAGCGAGCTCCGGACCGTCATCAGCGAGGGGTTCGGCTTCGACGTGCCGGTCGTCGTGCGCACCCCAGCAGAGCTGCGCCGGGTGGCCCACGAGGCGGACGCGTTGGAGTCGCCGATCGCCGCCGACGCCGGGCGCTACGTCACCTTCATGTCCGGCGAGCTGGACCCTGCCGGGGTCGAGGCCCTGCACGCCTGGGCCGCCCCGACCGAGGCAGCCCGCGTCGTCGGCAACGACATCGTGCTCTTCCTCGCGGCGGGCGTGCAGGGCGCGAGGCTGAGCAACACGCGGATCGAGAAGCTGACCGGCGCGGTCGGCACGGCGCGCAACCTCACCGTCGTGCGCGCGCTCGCGGCGAAGTGGGGCGACTGACACCCTCGGCCCCGTGGGTCAACGCGACCGACGGACCGCCACGACTGGGCCGCCGATGCCGCGGCACGCCTGAGCGGAGCCGGCGGTGGCGCTCCCTGGCGGTCCGACGGTCGCTCCCCGCGAGCGGCAGGCCGCACGGGCGGGTGGTCAGGCGCGGTCGCGACGGACGAGCTCGAAGCAGACGACGGCGCCGGCCGCGGCGACGTTGAGCGACTCGACGCCGGCAGCCATGGGGATCGACACCCACGTGTCGACGAGGCGCTCGACCTCGGGGGAGAGGCCGGCACTCTCGCTGCCGAGCACGAATGCGACCGGCTCGGGCAGGTGCGCGGTGAAGAGGTCGTCGTCGCCGTCGGCATCGAGCCCGACGACGTGGAAGCCGTGCGCCTTGAGGGCGGCGACGGCCTCACCAGCCGTGAACGCCTTGAGGATCGGCGCCCGGAAGGCGACCCCGGCGGAGGCCTTGACGACGAGCGGGTCGATGGAGGCGACGCCGCGACGTGGCACGACGATGCCGTCCAGTCCGGCGGCCGTCGCGGTGCGCAGGATCATGCCGACGTTGGCCGGGGTCGTCAGGCCGTCGAGGACGAGGACGGTGCGCAGGCCGGTCGCATCCCCGGCCAGGGCGGCGTCGAGCGGGCGCATCCGCGGCGCCACCACGTCGGCGAAGACCCCTTGGTCCTGCCGGCCGTTGCCTGCGAGCTTCTTGACCCGGTCAGGGCTCGCGACCTGCACCTCGATCCCTCGGCGGCGCGCGGCCGCCCTGATCTCGCGGATGCCCTCGCCCCGGGCGCCCTCGGCGATGACGACCTTGTCGACGACGAGGGTGTCGTCGAGCAGGACCTCATGCACCGGGTTGCGACCGTAGACCGTGATGAAGCGGTCCTTGGGAGAGATGTCAGCCGTCACGGCATCAGGATGTCATGCGGGCTCGTCTGCCCCCACGACGTGGTCGAGCATCCGCACGTGCTCGGCGCGCAGCCGGGCCCGTGCCTCGGACGGCTCGACGAACGCGGCGACGAGCACCTCGCCGCCGTCGGCTCGGGGTGTGGCACCTGCCGGGGCGGTCGCCGTCAGCAGCACCTCGATGCGTCCCTCGAAGCCGGACCGCACGCGCACCACCGCGACATCGGACACCTCGAGGCCGGTCTCCTCACGCACCTCGCGCGCGAGGCCCTCCTCCCACGTCTCGCGCCGGACGGCATACCCCGACGGGAGGCCGCACGCGTTGCCCATCCAGTAGCGGTGCTCGAGCACCAGCACGCGACCGGCCGGGTCGCGGACGACGCCCGTCAGCCCGACGAGGAAGGTGGCGCTGCGCCAGCGCACGAGGCGCCACTGCAGGCGTCCGCCAGCGCGCCGCCAGAGGGCGGCAGCCACCGCGTGAGCCCGTTCTCCGATCCGCACGCCCTCACCCAATCACGTATGCCGCCCGGACCCGGGGCGCGGCGTGGACGCGCGTGATGGCTCAGTGACGGGCCGAGGCGTCGGCGAGAGAGGCGTCGATGACCGGCACGTCGTCGAGCGGTTCGTAGCGCACGAGCGCGCAGTTGTGCTTGACCAGCTCCTCACCGACGACGTCACCGGTGCGCTTGTCGATGACCGTGCGCCAGATCTCGTTGCGCCGGAAGAGGTCGTCACCGGCCTTGATGAAGGCCTCGTGACGGGCCTGCACGCGGTACGAGTGAGGCGTCGGGCGGTCGGAGCGCAGCTCACCGTCGAGGTGGCGCTCGCCGACGGAGCAGGAGACCTGGAAGGTGATGTCGGTGTCGTTGCGCACGACGAGGTCGACGTAGTTGTAGACGATCGAGCACCCGACTCCCCACGGCAGGACGCGGGCCTTGTCGGGGAAGGGGTCGAAGGAGTGCTCGGACCGCTCGACGACGGTGAGCGGGCTGTGCAGCACCATCCAGTGCAGGAGGTTGGCGAGCTGGCAGATGCCGCCACCGACACCCGCACGCGCCTCGCCGTTGGACAGGCGCATGCCGTCGAGGTAGCCCCGGCGCCGGGTGCAGCTGCCGACGACGCGGTTGAACGAGAGCGTCTCGCCGGGGCCGACGAGGATGCCGTCGACGCGGGCAGCGGCCAGTCGCAGGTTGACGACCTTGTTGCGCTGGAGGTGCATCTCGTCCTCGCTCAGCTCGCGCATGAGCAGCGAGCTGTGCGCCTTGACCCGGTGGGCAAGAGGCGACGAGGAGCGCGCGGAGGCCCAGACGGCGTCGGAGCGCATCCACTCGAGCCGGCGCCTGGCGCGATGGGCCCAGACGGCGAGGGGATAGACCGCGGGGACCCGTTGGCTGAGGCGGGCAGGAGCAGTGACACGCTCCGGCGCGACGAAGCCGGCAGGCGGTGCGACGAGCTGCATGACCGCTCCCTCCCGGTCCGCCTCCTCGCGGACCATCACCATGGTGGCGCGCAGGGGGAAGGAGCCGGCGGAGGCACGCGGGGGCGGGAATGACCGAGGGGGCCATCCTGTTGATATGATTGAATTCTCAATCACAAAGGAGCTGGGATCCATGCAGTTCGGCATCTTCACCGTCGGCGACGTGACCACCGACCCGACGACGGGCCGCACGCCGACCGAGCACGAGCGCATCACCGCGACGGTCGCCATCGCCAAGAAGGCGGAGGAGGTCGGGCTCGACGTCTTCGCGACCGGGCAGCACCACAACCCGCCCTTCGTCCCGTCGGCGCCGACGACGACGCTGGCCTTCATCGCCGCTCAGACCGAGCGGATCCTGCTGTCCACCTCGACCACCCTCATCACGACGACCGACCCGGTGCGCATCGCCGAGGACTACGCGACGCTCCAGCACCTGAGCGACGGCCGGATGGACCTCATGATGGGGCGCGGCAACACCGGTCCCGTCTACCCGTGGTTCGGCAAGGACATCCGCGACGGCATCCCCCTGGCGATCGAGAACTACGCGCTGCTGCACCGGCTGTGGCGCGAGGAGGTCGTCAACTGGCAGGGCCAGTACCGCACCCCGCTGCAGGGCTTCACCTCGACGCCTCGCCCGCTCGACGGCATCCCGCCGTTCGTCTGGCACGGCTCGATCCGCAGCCCCGAGATCGCCGAGCAGGCGGCCTACTACGGCGACGGCTTCTTCTCGAACCACATCTTCTGGCCTGCCAGCCACACGAAGCAGATGGTCCAGCTCTACCGTCGCCGGTTCGAGCACTACGGCCACGGCAGCGCCGACCAGGCGATCGTGGGACTCGGTGGCCAGGTCTTCATGCGCAAGAACAGCCAGGACGCGGTCCGCGAGTTCCGGCCCTACTTCGACAACGCCCCCGTCTACGGCCACGGCCCCTCCCTCGAGGAGTTCACGCGGCAGACACCGCTGACCGTCGGCAGCCCGCAGGAGGTCATCGAGCGCACCCTGAGCTTCCGTGACTACGCCGGCGACTACCAGCGCCAGCTGTGGCTCATGGACCACGCGGGCCTGCCCCTCAAGACCGTCCTCGAGCAGCTCGACATCCTCGGCGAGGAGGTCGTGCCGGTGCTCCGCAAGGAGTTCGCCGCCCTCAAGCCGGCCCACGTGCCGGACGCCCCGACCCACGCCAGCCTGCTCGCCGCCGCCGGGGGAGGCCACGACTCCACCGTCCACGCCGTCGACGACGTGACCGGAGCCTCGCCGGAGGCGACGCAGCCCACGACTCTCGACCGCACGCGATCCACCCTGGAGGTGTCGAAGTGAACCCGTTCCACCTCGCCGTCATCACGGCCGGAGTGACCCAGCCGTCGTCGACGCGCCTGCTCGCCGACCGCCTGACCGCGGCGACCGTGGCCGCGCTCGCGCCCCGCGAGGTCGTCGTCGAGGTCGTCGACGTGCG
Organism: Humibacillus xanthopallidus; assembly: GCF_006716675.1. Classification (GTDB taxonomy): domain Bacteria; phylum Actinomycetota; class Actinomycetes; order Actinomycetales; family Dermatophilaceae; genus Humibacillus; species Humibacillus xanthopallidus_B. The sequence goes on from NZ_VFPM01000003.1 coordinate 414,693, forward strand.
TGAGGTCGCGCACGACCTCACCAACACCGTGCTCACCGGTTTCGCGTCGCCCGAGCTGCAGGTGCGGCTCGACGCGATCACGGAAGCCGACGCGGTCGTCGTCGCGACCCCGATCTACGCGGCGTCCTACAGCGGCCTCTTCAAGATGCTCGTCGACGTGCTGCCCACGGACGCCCTGCGCGACACACCCGTCCTGCTCGGCGCCACGGGCGGCACGGCGCGCCACTCGCTCGCCGTCGACCACGCCCTCCGGCCGCTCTTCGCACACCTCGGCGCGCTCGTGGCCCCGGTCGCGGTCTTCGCCGCGAGTGAGGACTGGGGTAGCACCGAGGCCGGTCGTCTCGGCGAGCGCATCGAGCGGGCGGGGCGCTCCTTCGCCGCCCTCGTCACGGGCCAGCCCCGTGCCGAGCGCATCGACCCGTTCGCCGACGTGACGCCGTTCGCGGCGCCGCTTGCGGGCGCGCGACGCTGAGCCGCCGGGTCGAGCCCGCGGGCTGACCCGCCGGGTCTAGCCCGCGGGCTCGGGTGCCTCGTCGGGCGCGGCGCCCGGGGCGGTCGGACCGCAGCCTGAGGTGCCGGTCGGGGAGTGCTCCCCATCGACCCGCCCCGCCTCCTGTCCTAGCGTGAGGGCTCGTCGAGGAGGAGGTGGCGATGCTCTATCGCAAGGGGGGCGACCCCGAGGTGCTGGACCGGGTCGCGGGCGAGCTCGTGACCTGTGCCCGCGGGGTCGACGGCGTGCGGGACTCGAGCACCCAGGCGATGGCGGTCATCGCCCGGTCATGGGGTGGTGGCGACGCCGACGCCGTCGACGCCGAGTGGCGCCGGTCCGCAGCCGCCCTCACGGGCCTCTCGTCGTCGCTGGAGATGCTGGCTGCCAGGCTGCGCGAGAACGCCCGCGCCCAGCGCACCGCGAGCGCGCGGTCGTCGGCTCCAGCCCTCCCTGGGCCGCCTGGGCTACCTGGCCTGCCCGGCCTGCCCGGCCTGCCCGGCCTGCCCGGCATCCCGGGGTTTCCCGGCCCGTCTTCGAGGCTCGGTGGCGCCGCTCCGGGCGGCACGACCGCAGAGCCGGGCATCGCCGAGGAGACCCGCGGCACGGTCCCGCAGCAGATCGACGTCGAGCTCGCCGAGCTCGCGGCGGGGGTCTACGACGGCACGGGCAGCGAGCACTTCCACCCCGTCGGCGCCGCTGAGCTCGAGGCGCTCGGCATCGATCCCGGCTCACTCGACGGGCCCGGCGGCTTCCAGGCGGCCATCTACCGCGATGCCGACGACGGCTACGTGCTCGCCTTCGCCGGCACCGATCCCTCGAGCCTCGAGGACTGGGGGACCAACCTCCAGCAGGGCATGGGGGCGCTCAGCGCCCAGCACGCCCAGGCCATCGTCCTCGCCGAGCAGCTGTCCCGCGCCGTCGGTGCCGACAACGTCGTACTCACCGGCCACTCACTCGGAGGCGGGCTGGCGAGCACCGCCTCGGTGGCCACCGACCTGCCCGCTGTGACCTTCAACGCTGCCGGGGTGCACCCCAATACCGTCATCGCGGCCGCGAGCGTCGGGAACGAGAGCCCCGTCCTGCCCGCCGACCAGGTGCGCAACTACCACGTGCGGGGTGAGGTGCTGACGACGCTGCAACATCCCCTGGGGTCCTTCACCGACCACGTGCCGGTCATCGGCGACTCCATCCTGCCCAACGCGCTCGGCACGCAGATCGCCCTCGATCCGGCGACCGGTCCAGAGATCCACGTCTCGCCGTGGGACCTCGCCAACCCGGTCGGTCTCGTCGTCGACACAGCCGTCGACATCGGCCGCTACTCGATCGACCAGCACGGCACGCCGTCCGTCCTCGATGCGATGGAGGCCAGCGACTACTTCGGCCGCCGCTGAGAGGCCCGACGTCCCGACGTCCTCAGCCGTCGACGGCCCGGTCCACGGCGTCGAGGTCGGCAGGTTGGGGCTGCGCCACGTGACCGGCGTAGTCGGCCTCGTGCCGCCTGAGGTAGGCCTTGATGTAGGGGCAGAGCGCCACGATGGTGCGCCCGGCGGCCACGGTCCGGTCGAGCGCCGTGGCTGCGAGCCGGCCGGCCAGTCCCTGGCCCTCGAAGGCCTTGCTCACCTCCGTGTGGAAGAAGACCACCCGCTCGGCGTGGCCCTCGGAAGCCGGCACGACGGCATACCGCGCGATGCCGATGAGCCGGCCCGCGTCGCGGAGCTCGAACGCGCCGGCGGCGGGGTTGTCGGAGATCTCGATCGCGTCCCCGGCCTCGCTCCCGACCTCGCTCCCGCCGTCCTTCCCGCCGTCACCCACGTCGTCAGTCGCATCGTCATTCACGTTCTGGCCCACGTCCTCACCCATGGCGCCAGCATGGCAGGGTGGACGCATGGCGAGGTACTTCGACGTCCACCCGGTGGACCCACAGCCCCGGGCGATCGCCCAGGTGGTCGCGATCCTGCGTGAGGGCGGCCTCATCGCGTACCCCACCGACTCGTGCTTCGCCCTGGGGTGCTCCCTCGACAACCCCGAGGGCAAGGAGCGGATCCTGCGCATCCGCCACCTTGACGACAAGCACCACTTCACCCTCGTCTGCTCCGACTTCGCGCAGATGGGCCAGTTCGTGCAGCTCGACAACTCGGTCTTCCGCGCCATCAAGTCCGTGACGCCTGGCCCCTACACGTTCATCCTGCCCGCGACGAAGGAGGTGCCGAGGCGCCTGCTGCACCCGAAGAAGAAGACGGTGGGCGTGCGCATCCCCGAGCACCCCGTCGTCCGTGAGCTGCTCAAGGCACTGGGTGAGCCGATCCTCTCGAGCACGCTGCTCCTGCCCGACGACGACGAGCCCATGACGGAGGGCTGGGAGATCAAGGACCGTCTCGACCACGTCATCGACGCCGTCATCGACTCGGGGGAGTGCGGCCTGGAGCCGACGACGGTCGTCGACTACTCCGACGGCTATCCGGTCGTGACCAGGGTCGGGGCCGGCGACCCGACGCCCTTCGAGTGAGCACGGCAGCACCGCGTCACCGAACCCGGCGCGAACTCGTCCGCGTGACCCTCTGTCGCACCCGGCCCGACTGCTGTTCAATCTGGCCATGAGACCCCGCACCGGACCGACGTCGGAGTCGGTCTCCTCCCTCCTGGTCGACCTCGACGAGCAAGAGCGGGAGACTATCGAGCTGCGCCTCGAACGCTGGTCCGACGACCTCGTCGACGCGCTGGCGGTGCTTTACCCGGGCCACGACGTCTCGGCGCTGACGCTGCGGCTCGTCGAGTCCGCCATCGCCGGCTTTCGCGCGCGAGAGCCCGAGCTGAGGCACCTCGACCAGCGTCGCCTCCTCCGCCCGGACTGGCTCCAGCAACCGGACATGCTCGGATATGCCTGCTACACTGAGAGATTCGCCGACACCCTGGCGGGCATCCCGAGCCGTCTGCCCTACCTTCGCGACCTGGGTGTCACCTACCTGCACCTCATGCCCCTGCTGCAGCCGCGCGAGGGCGACAACGACGGCGGGTACGCCGTGCAGGACTACCGCACGGTGCGCGCCGACCTCGGCGACGTCGACGACCTCCGCGAGCTCACCCGCACGCTGCGCGGTCACGGCGTCTCGCTCGTGCTCGACCTCGTGCTCAACCACGTCGCCCGAGAGCACGAGTGGGCCCGTCGGGCGCGGGCGGGGGAGTCGCACTACCGCGACTACTTCCACGTGTTCTCCGACCGTGAGATGCCCAACGCCTACGAGAGCACGCTGCCCGAGGTCTTCCCCGACTTCGCGCCGGGCAACTTCACGTGGGACGCCGAGCTCGACGGGTGGGTCTGGACGACCTTCAACGAGTGGCAGTGGGACCTCAACTGGGCCAACCCCGACGTCCTCGTCGAGCTCGCCGACGTCGTGCTCTACCTCGCCAACCTCGGGGTCGAGGTGCTGCGCCTCGACGCGATCGCGTTCACGTGGAAGCGCCTGGGCACCAACTGCCAGAACCAGCCCGAGGTGCACGCCATCACGCAGGCCCTGCGCACCGTGGCCCGCATCGCTGCCCCCGCGCTCGCCTTCAAGGCCGAGGCCATCGTCGGCCCGCGCGACCTCGTGCAGTACCTCGGTCAGGGGCGCCACTCCGGGCGGGTCAGCGATCTCGCCTACCACAACAGCCTCATGGTGCAGGTGTGGTCGATGCTCGCGACCGGCAGCACGCTCCTGGCGAAGCAGGCCTTGCGGTCCCTGCCCACGACCCCACCGAGCGGCACGTGGATCTGCTACATCCGCTGTCACGACGACATCGGGTGGGCGATCGACGACGGGGATGCTGCGGCCGTCGGGCTCAACGGCTGGGAGCACCGGCGGTTCCTCTCCGACTGGTATGCCGGTGACTTCCCGGGCTCGTGGGCGCGGGGCCTCGTCTTCCAGCACAACCCCGCCACGGGCGACAAGCGCATCAGCGGCACGGCGGCCGCCCTCGTCGGGCTCTCCGACGCGCCGGACGCGGACGCCGAGGGCGCGGCCCTCGCACGCCTCTTCCTCGCCCACGCCATCGTCGCCGGGTGGGGCGGCATACCGGTCGTGTGGAGCGGCGACGAGCTGGGCCTTCCCAACGACCCGCACTGGGCCGACGAGCCCGGCCACGAGGACGACAACCGCTGGGCGCACCGCGAGCGGATCGACTGGACCGAGGCCGCCCTGAGCCGCGATCCCGGCACGCGCGCGGGCCGGGTGTTCCAGGGCCTCGCGCACCTCGCCCGCGTGCGGGCGGGGCTGCCGCAGCTGCACGCGTCCGGCACGACTGACGTGGTCGCCGACACCGAGGACGGCGTGCTCGCCGTCCGCCGGGGGCACCCGAGCGGCCCCATGGTGTGCGTCTACAACGTCACGGGGGAGTGGCGCCACGTCTCTCTCGACCTCTTCCGCGGGGCCGGCATCCGACAGCCCGCCGACGCCATCGGGGGCCACGCGGTCTACGCGGGCGCTGACGGCCAGGTCGCCCTGAGCCCGTATGCCGCGTGGTGGGTCATCGAAACGGCCTGAGGTCCTTGGTAAAGGTTGTGCGCTAACCTTTACCAAGGAGGTGGCATGGCCCCGGTGAACTGGCCCGCACTCGGCAGCGTGACGGTGCCCTGGCAGCCCGTCGAAGGTCTCTTCGACCTGTCCCGTCGCGCCCTGCGCACGACTCCCCGCACGTATGCCGCCGCACTGGTGCCGCCTGTCGCCGACGTGGCGCTCGTGCTGGGTGGCGACCTCGCGGCCGACCTCGACGACGCGACCCGGCTGCTCGCCGCCTTCGACGCCGGGGGAGCGGGTGAGATCGCGCCGTTCGCGTCGGTGCTCCTGCGCTCCGAGAGCGCAGCGAGCTCGCAGATCGAGAACCTGACGTCGTCGGCGCGGGCCCTGGCGGAGGCGGAGATCGGTGAGGGATCCCGCGCGAACGCGGCGGTGATCCTCGCCAACGTCCGCACGATGCAGGCGGCGCTCGACCTGGCCGGCCGCCTCGACGAGTCGGCAGTGCTCGCCATGCACCGCGCGCTCATGTCGCAGCAGTCGGTGCACGCAGCGGGCGCCTGGCGCGAGCAGCAGGTCTGGGTGGGCGGCTCGCCCCTGCACCCGGGTGACGCGCACTACGTGCCACCCCTCGCGACCGACGTGCCCGCGCTCATGGCCGACCTCGTGACCTTCATGGACCGCGACGACCTTCCACCGCTGGCGCACGCTGCACTGGCGCACGCCCAGTTCGAGACGATCCACCCGTTCACCGACGGGAACGGCCGCACCGGGCGGGCACTCCTGCACTCCGTCCTGCTCCACACCGGTGCCATCCACCGGGTGACGGTGCCGATCTCCGCCGGTCTGCTCGCCCTGCGTGACGACTACTTCGCGGCCCTCACGGCCTACCGCGCCGGTGACGCCGAGCCGATCCTGCGCTGTGTCGCCGAGGCGGCTCGCAGCGGCACCCACATCGGGGAGCGGCTCGTCGGCACGCTCCGCGAAGTGCGTGAGGAGTGGGCCGGCCGCCTCACGGCCCGGGCCGGGTCCGCGTCGTGGAGTCTGCTCGACCTGCTGCTGCGACAGCCAGTGGTCACGGCCCGCGTCGTCGTCCGCGAGCTCGGGGTCACCGCGCCCACGGCGCAGTCGGCCCTGCAGCGTCTCGTCGCGGACGGCATCCTCCTCGAGTCGACCGGGCACCGCCGCAACCGCGTCTATCGCGCGGCCGACGTGCTCAGCGCCCTCGACGCGTATGCCGCCGGGCTTGGCCGGCGCTTGGGCTGACGGAATCGCTTGTGCTGCAAGGGAATTCGCCGGTAATCGACATTATGCAATTGCCCGAGAACGCCATCGGCGCACCCGTGCCGCTGCACGGGTGCGCCGATGCCACCTGGGCTGGCTACGAGGTCTTGGGTATGACCTCGATCTGGACCGTCTCGATCCGCTTGCCGAGGCCCGTCGTCCCAGCAGTGGCACCGTCCCAGACCCATTGCTGCCAGCCCACGTCCTGCACGTACGCCCGGTAGCGGACGGCGTAGTGAGCAGCGCGCTCACCGGTCAGCTTGATCTGGAGGGCCTCGAGCCGAAGTCCCCGACCGGTCGTGCCGATGAAGGTCGAGGATCCGACCCAGCTCTGCCAACCGATGCTCTGCACGTGCCCGCGGTAGGAGATGTCACCCGTGTACGGGCCTGCGGATACCTTGAGCTGAAGAGCCTCGATCCGCAGGGATCGTCCCGTGGTGCCGCTGCTCGTGCCGTTGGTCACGTACGGCATCCACCCGATGCCTTGGACGTGGCTCCGGTAGGACGCGTTGGGACCCTTGGGCAGGAGCCTGACCTGAACCGCCTCGATCCGCAGTCCCTGGCCCGGCAGGCCCGCGGTGGCGCCGTTCCTCACCCACGGCATCCAGCCGTTGTTCTGGACGTGCGCCCGGTAGGAGATGTCGTACTTGGCGGCCAGCTGGTCCGTGAGCCTCAGCTGCACGCCTTCCATGCGCAGGCCACGACCGGTCGTGCCGATCGTGCTGCCTGGGCCCTTCCAGCCCTGCCAGCCCAGACTCTGCACATAGGCGTTGCCCTGGATCGAGCCCGGCACCGTCGCGTTCTGGTGCGAGATCACCATGGCCTCGACCCGAAGCGAGCGCCCGATCGTCCCGGCGATCTGGCCCGTGCTCATCGTCGGCTGCCAACCGATGGTCGATACGTGTGTCGAGTACCGGACGATGGGCACGGTCTCGCCGTAGGAACCGTCGAGGAAGCCGGCCCGCTGGGCCACCCAGTCCCTGAGGTAGGAGACCTCGCCGGCCCACGTGCTGCGTACGAGGTGGCCGTTGCCGGCGGGGAACACGGACGGCTTGCCGAGGACGGGCCAGATCTGGAAGTTGCGGTTCGCGGACTGCTTGATCTCAGCCGCGTAGCCGTCGATCTTGCTCGTCAGCGCGTCGATCTTGGCCCTGACCTCACCGGTGTACATCTGGTTGGCTGCAGTCACGAACTGCGGGTTGCGGAACAGCTCACCGAACCACCCGTTGCCGCGCCTCCTCAAGACGCTGGCATTCTTGACGTACTCCGACTCGGGGTCGCCTCCGAGGTGCTCCACGGCGTAGCTGCCCTCTGAACTGTCGAAGTCCCACACGGGTCCGGCGTGGAGGACGTCGTTCGGACCGTCCTTGTAGAAGTAGACACTCGACGCAACGATCTCCGGGTTCTCGGTGAGGTCGAAGACGAAGTAGTACTTGAGGAACGATTCGACGTCGATCATCGAGCTGATCTTGGTCCAGTCCGGCTTGGGAGCGTAGAGCAGCGACTCGAGGGTGTTGAGGTAGGTCTGGATGTCCGTGTAGGCCGTCTGGACGGTCGGGCTGAGGGGCACACTGACGCCGCCCTTGGCGTCCTTGAGCACGAACAGTGTGTTGCTCGTCTTGGTGTAGAAGTGGTAGTCCTCCGCGAGCCCGTAGTTGTTGTCGAGCTCGAGCAGCAGCCCCGCGTCGTCCTGCAGTTCGACCCGGTTGGTCTTCACCTCGACCTTCTCGGTGATGAGGTAGTTGCCGAGGTCCTGACCGTTGATCTCGAGGTCGACGAATCGCGACTCCGGGGAGTAGGGCAGGCCCAGCTCACGAGCCAGGTCGAAAGCCACCTTGTTGCGCAGCAGCGCCGTGTCGGCGTGGTTGGCAAGCAGGACCCAGGTCTTGGCCGGCGCCATGCCGAGCACTGACTGGGCGGAGGAGAACTTCAGCTGGTACGGCTTCTTGGCCAGGGTCCAGGTGAAGTTGCCTCGGCCCTTGATCTCTGCCGACAGTGCTGTGAGGTTCTGCGCAGGGTCCTGGGCGCCTACGAGATCAACCGTGGACGGGACCACGTTGTCCTTGGACGCGTTGAGGTAGGTGATGGTGTTGTGTGTGGGGTCGGGATCCGCGAGGACCACCGAGATGAGCGGGAGGTTGCTGAGGGGTTCCACCGCGGACGCAACTGTGGGTGCCGCAGCGGTCGCTGACGTCTGAGCCAGCGCAGCCGTTCCCGGAAACAGCAGTGCCATTGAGGCCAATGCTGCGACAAGACCTCGTCGTCTGATATTCATATTTCCTCCCCTATCGCCCTTATGGGCGAGGCGACACGTTATGCCGGATTTGTCTGTGCCAGAACAATCCACCCCCGGAACCGCTCGCCATGAACGCTATGGCCGTGCGTGGATACGCGCGCCGGAATGGCGGAATCTGTGTCGAAAGGAACAGGGGCAGCGGCCCCGGCGACCTACGCCAGGTCCAGGTCGAGCCACTCGCCGTGCGGGTGACAGGTGCCCAGCGCGACCGGGGGACACTCGCGCCCGGACCGCCAGCGGCGCAGCCCCATCACGGTTCCGCCCGCTCCGAGGCGGCGGGGCGCCGGCAGCCGCACACCGGGGGCGCACCCCTCCGGCTCTGCCGTGAGCCAGGACAGCTCGGCGACCTCGCGCGACAGCTGTTCGAGGGCGGCCTCCAGGTCGGCACGCCGCTCCGGCGCGACGTAGGTCAGTGCCCACGAGCTGAAGACGACGACGTGGACGTCAGCGCGGCTGCCGGCCCGTGCCGAGGACACCGCGCTCGGCATCGCGTCGACCATGTCACCGGCGACGATGTGCGGCGGGTCGAGCAGCATGAGGTCACGGGCAGCCACGAAACGCTCGACCCGTCCGGGCACGTCGGGCCAGAGACAGGCCATGAGCCACCGGACGCCGTCGACGTCGTCGAGGCGAACGGGATGGAGGTCCACGCCCGCCCGGCCCTCGACGCGGGGGAGCGTGAGCCCGGGCAGTGCGGGTCGGCCGCGGTCCTCGCCGCGACAGCGGACGGCCGACCCCGGGCGGCCGAGCCGCGTCGTGCCTGCAGCTGACACCAGCTCGATGTCGTAGCGGTCGACGCCGAGGAGCAGTCCTGCGCTGGCTCCGAGCTCGACGAGGGCGATCGGGGTGTGTCCGTCGTCGTGGTGTGCGCCGTCGGACCCGACGATCGCGAGTCCGGCTGCGAGGTAGACGCTCCGGTTGACTTCGTTGGTCTGCGTCGACCGCGTCGCCATGAGATCGGTCAGTTCGCCGCGGTGCTCCATCACCGTCGCCCGCACCTCCGGCCACGGGTCACCGGTGGGCAGGTGCTCGCGGCCGACGACGCTGGCGTACCACCGGGCCGCGGGCACCTCCGGGTGTCGCAGCACGAGGTCGTGCAGCGCCGCGAACCACAGCACAGGGCGGGCCTGACCGGGTCGGGCGACGAGAAGCAGGGCTGCCGCCTCGGCGTCGCCGGCAACGGCCCGGGCCACCGCGCCGTAGAGCTGCAGGGCGGCGTACTCCTGCCCGAACTCGGCAAAGCGGCGCTGGACGCGCGCCAGCCTCTCGGAGGTCATCGTGCGCGCGATTCCGTTGCGGCAGAGAGCTGCCGGCCGTCGGAGCGCTCGAGCAGAACCATGACCTCGTGATGGCCGGTCTGCGGGAACATGTCGAAGAGGCGCGCCGACCGCGCCGCGTAGGAGGGCAGGAGGGCGAGGTCCTTGGCGAGGCTCGCGACGTTGCAGCTCGAGTAGACGACGTGATCCGCCCCTGACCGCTCGACCCAGCCGGCAAGGTGCGAGCCGATGCCACGTCGCGGCGGGTTGACCACGACGAACGACCTTGCCTCGAGCCGGTCCAAGGCCGCGACATCGGTCGCATCGCCCACGCGGAACGTCGTGGGCGGCATGGGTCGGCCCTCGGAGCGGAGCTCCTCTGCCGTGTGCTCAGCGCTCGCAACGGCCTCGGGTGACACCTCGATGCCGACGACCTCAGACGGCCCACGGTCACCGAGGACGGCCGCGTGAAGCGCGAATCCACCCACCCCGCAGTAGAGGTCGAGCACCGTGCGGGGCGCAGCAGCCGAAATCCATTGCTGCGCTTGACGATAGAGACCGGCAGCGACTGCCGTGTTGGTCTGGAAGAAGCTGTTGGGGCGCAGGTTGAGAGTGATCCCGTTGACCTCCATCGGCAGCACCTCGGCGACTGTCAGCACGAGCTCGGTGTCACCCTCGAGGACGGCCTTGTGCTCGGGCTGGAGGTTGACCGAGACGACGGTCGCCTCGGGCACCCGCTCCGTGACGACGGTGAGGCGCGACCGGAGCAGGGCCAGCTGCTTCTGCGACCGCAGGACGAAACGGAGCATGACGGCACCGGCCGGGGAATGCGTGACGATGAGGTGCTTGAGCTCGCCGCGACGCGACGGCACGTCGTAGGGCTCGAGCCCCAGGTCGTCGACGAGCTCGGCAAGGCGGGGGATCAGCTCATGGAGCCCTGGCTCGTAGAGCCCGCAGTCGCGCAGGTCGACGCCGCGGCCGCTCGGGTCGAGGATGCCGAGCGTCACCGCGCCCGGCTCACCGCCGACGACGAGCTTGGCCTTGTTGCGAAAGCCCGACTCGGGCGACGCGAAGGCATCCGTCCACACCGCCCCAGGCGCCACCGGCGCGAGCACGTCGGCACAGTGCCGCTGCTTGTCCGTGAGCTGGACGGCATACGGCACGCCCATGAGCGCACACGAGCGGCACCGGTTGGCATCGAAGTAGTCGCACTGCATCGAGAGCAAGGCTACGGCGCCCGGAAGCCGTGCGGACGATCTGCAACCGATGGTTGCGCATCGCATGACATCGCGCTAGCCTGATGCGCAACCAAAAGTTGCAGGAGGATGTCATGGAGTTCGGAACCATCGAGCGAGAGATCTTCGTCGAGGCACCGCCCGACGTCGTCTTCGAGGTGGTGAGCAGTCCCGACCACCTGAGCAAGTGGTGGCCGGACGATGCTCACTACGAGCCAGTGCCGGGATCGAGTGGGGAGATCGTCTTCGGCGATCCTCGGGCCGGCGGGGCAGTGGTCGCCTTCACCGTCGTCGAGGCGCGCCCACCGGGCACGTTCTCCTTCCGCTGGGCGCATCCGGCCAACGAGACCCCGACGGAGGGCAACTCCCTGCTCGTCACCTTCGAGCTGACCCCCTCGGGCCGCGGGACGCTCCTGCGGATGACGGAGACCGGCTTCCGCGAGATGGGCTGGGAGGTCGCCGTCCTCGAGGAGCAGTACAACGAGCACCTCACCGGCTGGGACTTCTACCTCCCGCGAGTCGCCCCGTACGCGGCCCAGTTGGCGGTGCGGTCATGAGCACCCGCCTGGCCGAGTTGGTCGACGACGACCTCTGGTCGGCCATCGGCGACCCCACCCGACGGCGGATGCTCGACCTGCTCCTCGTCGAGGGCGGCGGTACGGCGACGACGCTCGGCCGGCAGCTGCCGGTCAGTCGTCAGGCCGTCGCCAAGCACCTCGACGTCCTCGACCGGGTCGGCCTGGTCAGCGCGACGGCGTCGGGCCGGGAGCGGCGCTATCGGGTGGACGACGTCCAGCTCGCGCGGGCGGCGGCCCAGCTGGCCTCCGTGGGCACGGCGTGGGATGCCCGACTGCAGCGGATCAAGCGCATCGCCGAGGCGATCCAGCGCACCCACGAGGAGTCACCACGGCCGCCACAGCCGCCACGGCCGCCACGGCCGCCACGGGGCGAGTCCGAGCACACGTCACGGCGGCAGTCACAGAGAGAGGGAGAGTAGAGATGGTGGACATCCTGCACCGGATCGGGGTCAGGACATCGAGCCCGCAGCAGGTCTACGAGGCGCTGACGACCGTCGACGGTCTGGCCGGCTGGTGGACCGACGACACACGGGGGAGGGGCGAGGTCGGGGGCGTTCTCGAGTTTCGTTTTCCACCCGGCGGTTTCGACATGGAGGTCGTCGAGGCCCGGCCGTCCGAACGGGTGGCATGGCGGGTCGTCGATGGACCGGAGGAATGGCTCGGCACGACGATCGACTGGGAGCTGCGCCAGGATGACGACTACACGATCGTGCTCTTCCGTCACGCCGGCTGGAGGGAGCCCGTCGAGTTCATGAGCCACTGCAGCACGAAGTGGGGCACGTTCCTGCTGAGCCTCAAGGCGCTGGTCGAGACGGGAGAAGGATCGCCGTCACCGAGAGACGTGCAGATCAGCGACTGGCACTGACTCACGGGGGACCCGCGACAATGAGCAAAGTGACATAATGTCGATTATCGGCGTTACGAAGATTCTGGACGGGTGGCCGGCAGGCCCGCCTGCACGACGTCGAGCCATCCCCGCAATGCCGTCTCCAACGCCGCGCGCTGCGGCGGCGTGAGCCCAGCCAGCAACGACTCGTCGGCCGCGACGACCTCGGCGAAGACCTCGTCGAGCCGTCGCAGCCCTGACGTCGTCAGCCGCACGTGCACCGTGCGCCGGTCCGGCTCCTCACGGACGCGCTCCACGAGCCCGGCGCGCTCCATGGACTGCACGCGCTGCGTCGTGGCACCCGGCGTCACCCGGCATCGGCGAGAGAGCTCGCCGGCCGTCAGCCGGTACGGCGGGCCGCTGCGGCGCAGGACGCCGAGCACGTCGAGATGGCTCTGGTCGAGCTCGTGGGCGGCCAGGACGCCGGCTCGGCGCTCCGCGACGAGCGCCGCCAGCCGAAGGACCGGCGCCACGATGCCGATCGAGCTCACGTCGACGTCCGGACGTTCGCGGCGCCATGCGCCCACGACGTCATCGATCTCATCCCCCGATGATGCGTTCACCCTAATACTTTAGGGCTAAATCGCTTCCGTGGGGGCGATCTGGTGGCACGATCGTGTGCACCTTCGAAGGAGCGCCATGGACCTCTCGACCTTCTATGCCGTGGTCTCGGCCACGTGCTTCACCCTCGTCGGGCTCTGGTGGTCGGCCGTCGACCGGCGCCGAGACCTGCTGGGCTCCCCCGAGACCCGCCGGCTCGTCGGCGGTGTCTACCTCACCTTCCTGCTCCCCGGCGTCATGGGCCTGTTCGCCCAGGTCGCCCCCGCCGCGACCGGCCTGTGGCGCACGACGTTCGGGCTCGTCGCCATCGTCGGGGCCTGGTCGACGTTCGGGCTCGTCCGGGCCGACCGGGGCTCCGGCGCCCGTGGGCCGTTCCGGCGCAACCGGTGGCTCGTCGGCGTGCTCTACCTTCTCATCGTGCTGCTCGGCGTCGCGCCCGAGCTCGCCGGCACGTTCCACCTCACCGGCCTGCAGGCAGCCGCGTTGGCCGTCGTCTGTCTCGTCGTGCTCGCCCACGGGCTCGCGTGGGAGCTGCTGACGACGAGTGACGAACCGCCTGTGCAGGACGCCGACCACGACGGCTGAGCCCCTCCCCTCCCCCGGCCCGCCGGGCGGCATACGGGACGTTTCCCCGTCGCTGCCGTATGCCGCCCGGTCGGCCCGGCGTGTTCACGTCGCGGACCGCTCCGTGCAGCCCCGGCGTGTGGGACAGTCCTGCCATGTCGTCCGTCGCCGTCAACGCCGCGCGTCCAGAGACCAAGGAACAGCGCGCCTGGTACTGGTACGACTGGGCCAACTCCGCCTACGTCACCACGACCGCCACCGTGCTCCTCAGCCCGTACCTCACGACCGTGGCGACGGCAGCAGCCTGCCCCGACCTGCCCGACGGCGCCGACTGCACGACGAACCTCTCCGTCCTCGGCATCCCGGTGTCGCCGGGAAGCCTCTGGTTCTACACGGTGACCTTCACGACGATCGTCTCCGCCATCGTCCTCATCTTCATCGGCGCGATCGCCGACCGCAGCCCGAGGCCGACACGGCTCTTCGCCGGCTTCGCGTGGGCGGGCGCACTGGCCGCGTGCCTCATGTTCTTCATCGCGGGCACGAACTGGCAGCTGGGGTGCGTCCTCGTCGTCATCGCCGGGATCTGTCTCGGGGCATCACTCGTCATCTACGACTCGATCCTCTGCCGGATCGCCAACGAGAACGAGCGTGACCGGGTCTCCTCCAAGGGCTGGGCCTTCGGCTACCTCGGCGGCGGCACGCTGCTCGCGCTCAACTTCGCCCTCGACATCTTCCACAAGGACCTCGGCCTCGACCGGGCGATGTCGACCCGCATCAGCATCCTGTCGGCCGGCCTCTGGTGGGCGGGGTTCACGATCATCCCCTACCTCGGGCTGCGCCACCTGACGGGCACGGTCGCAACCCCGATCGACAAGCAGGCGGGTGTCGTGCGCGGCAGCCTCGAGCAGCTGCGCAGCACGTTCGGCGACCTGCGCCACTACCCGCAGACGCTCACCTTCCTCGTCGCCTACCTCTTCTTCAACGACGGCATCCAGACCGTCATCGGCAGCTCGAGCATCTACGGCAGCAAGGAGCTGGGCTTCTCCGAGTCGACGGTGCTCGGCGTCTTCCTCTTCGTCCAGTTCGTCGCGTTCTTCGGGGCCAGGCTCTTCGGCCGGGTGGCCGCCTCCATCGGGGCGTGGCGCACCGTCCTTTACGGCATCGCGCTCTGGACGGTGGTCGTCGTCATCGCCTTCGTCACGCCCTCGAAGTCGCTCGCCGTCTTCGTCGGTCTCGGCCTGCTCATCGGCATCGTCCTCGGCGGCACCCAGGCCCTGTCGCGCTCGCTCTACAGCCAGCTCATCCCCCGCGGGCGCGAGGCGGAGTACTTCAGCCTCTACCAGGCGATGGAGCGCGGCACGAGCTGGCTGGGGACGCTCATCTTCGGTCTCGTCTACCAGCTGACCCTCAGCTACCGCTGGGCGATCATCTGCCTCATCGCCTTCTTCGTCATCGGCGGCTACCTGCTCTCCCGGGTCGACATGCGCCGCGGCATCATCGAAGCCGGCAATCCGGTTCCCGCTGTCGTGTGACGTCAGGCGTCGCTTACAATCCCGCGGACCCCTCGGGAACAACGGGGCCATCCTGCTCGTTCAAGCGACTGTGAGGGTAGGGCACCAAACCGGTGTCGACCAGTGGCAGGAGTTTTGGAGGGGTCCACATGGCCGATCGAGCACTACGCGGTTCCAACCTCGGTTCCAGAAGCATGGAGTCCGACGAGAACGTCATCCCCAGTGAGCGTCAGCTCACCACATACGTGTGCGCGCAGGGGCACCGCACCGAGCTGCCGTTCTCGGTCGAGGCCGACGTGCCGCCGACGTGGGAGTGCCGCTGCGGCCTCGACGCCAAGCTGCAGGGCGGTGGACCCGAGCCCGACGCCAAGCCCGTCAAGCACGTGCGCACCCACTGGGACATGCTGCTCGAGCGTCGATCGATCCCCGAGCTCGAGGAGCTCCTCGAGGAACGGCTGACGCTGCTGCGCGAGTCCCGTGGCGAGAAGCCACGCCGGCGCAAGACGGCCTGACCACCGGCCGCAGCACGCCCGGCCACCAGACGATCGATCAGCCCGCCTCGTTCGTGGAGGCGGGCTTTTCGCTGCCCCCAAGGGGGTATGCCGCCCGGCCCGTCCCGCCGATAACCGTGCAGGAGCGCTCGGGCGTGGTCATGCTGGATCCGTGACCGCGCGAGACGACCTGCTCGACTGGATCGCGACCTCGCTCCGCCCGGCGGAGCTGGCCCTGCACAACGGCGACGCCGCTCCCCGACGGGCGCTCTGGTCGCGCTGTGAGCCCGTCAGCGTCCTGGGCGCCTGGCGCAACGCCACGGGTCAGGAGGAGCTCGACGCGCTCTTCGCCTCGCTGGAGCAGAGCTTCTCGGACTGCACGTCGTTCGACATCGAGGTGCAGACCTGCGACGTGGTGGGCGACCTCGCCTACAGCGCAGGGCTGGAGCACACGTCCGCCTCTGTCGACGGTGAGCCGCGCAGCTACACCCTCCGCGTCACGCAGGTCTACCGGCGCGAGGACGGGGCTTGGCGCGTGGCACACCGCCACGCCGACACCGTGCGCGACTGAGGGCGCGACGGAGGGCGCGACGGAGGACGCGACGGAGGGTGCGGCTGAGGGCTCGGCCCCGTGGGCCCGTTGCCTCGCACCGCGCCGAGCGGGCCGTGTGCCCCGGCTGACCCGGTGCGCCGGGTCAGTCCTCGTCGATGATCTCGCCCTCGACGACCTCGCTGCTCGACTCGGAGCGCTGTGGGCCCCGCGGCGGCTCCTGCTGCTCCCAGGCCGGGCGGTCGGCGACGGTCGTCGTCGACCCGAAGACCTCGACCTGGGCGACGAGGTGGCGCCCGATGACGGAGGCCAGCAGGGCACGGGCGACCGGGCGCGTGAACGGCAGGACGAGGAGCAGCCCGGCGACGTCGGTGATGAAGCCGGGGATGAGCAGCAGGGTCCCGCCGACGAGCACGACGACGCCGTCAGCGAGCTCGCGGGCCGGCATCCGCCCCTCGCGCAGCGCCTGGCCCAGCGCCCGCCAGGCGCGGCCGCCTTCCCGCATGATGAGCCACGCGCCGAGGGCGGAGGTGGCGATGACGAGCAGGAAGGTCCACCAGCCGCCGATCGCCTGGCCGACGGCGATCATCACCATGATCTCGAGGATCGGCACCAGGAGCAGCAGCACCGCGGCGACCCGGGTGGGGCGCAGGCGTCGGCGTCGGGCCCCAGGTGCCGTCGTCATGGCCGCTCCCCCACCGTCTCGCGCTCACGCGGACGGCCGACGACGCCGCGCAGCTGGCCGACCCGGTGCTCGATGCCCCACTTCGTGACGTTCGTCAGGGCCTCGCGCACGATGTCCTTGCCCATCTTGGACACCCCGACCTCGCGCTCGATGAACGTGATGGGGACCTCGACGACCCGCAGGCCGGCGCGCACCGCGCGCAGCGTGAGGTCGATCTGGAAGCAGTAGCCCTGCGACTCGACGCCGGCGAGGCCCATCGTGCGCAGCGCGCTCGTGCGGTAGGCCCGGTAGCCGGCCGTCGCGTCGTTGACGTGCATGCCGAGCATGACCTTCGTGTAGACGTTCGCCCCGACCGAGAGCACCTTTCGGCGCAGGGGCCAGTTGCGCACCTGCCCACCCTTGACCCAGCGGGCCCCGATGGCGAGGTCGGCATCGGCGAGCGCGGCGAGGATCGCGGGCAGCTGCTCCGGCTGGTGGGAGCCGTCGGCATCCATCTCGACGGCGGCGTCGTAGCCCTCGTCGAGCGCGATCGCGAAACCGGCGAGGTAGGCCTGGCCGAGGCCCTGCTTGCCCGGGCGGTGCACGACCCGCACATGGGGATCGTCCGCGGCGATGCCGTCGGCGAGCTGCCCCGTGCCGTCCGGGGAGTTGTCGTCGAGGACGATGACGTCGGCCGTCGGGACGCTCGCACGCACGCGTGCGACGATCCCGGGCAGGTTCTCCCGCTCGTTGTAGGTCGGGATGAGCACGGCAACCTTCGTCACCGGCTCACGCTGCGTCACGGTCATGCGCTTCCTTGTCCTCTGTGCTGTCTTCGCTGTCGTCCGCCCGGGGCGCCGGACCGGATCGGTGGGTCCCGCCCCTGGCCTGAAGGACGAGGAGCAGCGCGAGCGCCGCGGCGGCCGCCCACTCCGGGGCCTCCCCCAGACGAGTCGCCACGGTCGTGGCGTCCCGCAATGGTAGAGCCCCGCGAACGAGGGCCTGTGTGAACAACGCTGTCACCTGGTGCGCAGTTCCGTCGGGCGTGATGAGGGCGCTCTGGCCGACGGTCGACACGTGCACCACCGAACGGCCGAACTCCATGGCGCGCACGCGACTGATCGCCAGCTGCTGGGGCGACTCGGCCGTGTAGCCGAAGGTCGCGTTGTTGGTCTGCACGAGCAGGACGTTGGCGCCCGCCTGCACGGCGTCGCGCATGATGTCGTCGTAGGCCACCTCGAAGCAGATCGCGACGCCTGCCCTGATCTGCTGACCGGCGGTGCCAGTGACGTCGAAGACGCCCACGGACGGTCCGGCGACGAAGTCGCGGCTGACCCGGTCGACCTCGGCGCTGAACATCCGGAAGAAGGACCGGTTGGGGATGTACTCGGCGAAGGGCACCGGGTGACGCTTGACGTAGCGGTCGGTGATCCCCTGGCCCGGCTCGTAGAGCAGGGAGACGTTCGAGACCATCCCCGGGGGCTCCTCCAGCAGGCCCCCGACGACGAGCGGTCGCCCGAGGCGCGTGACGGTCGCGGCGATCTCGTCACGGGCGTCGGCATTGCGCACCGGGTCGATGTCGGAGGCGTTCTCTGGCCACACGACGAGGTCGGGCGTCGGGGCGAGCCCTGCCTCGATGTCGGTCTGCGCCTGCCACGTGGCGGCGACGTGGTTGTCGAGCACCGCACGCCGCTGCGCGTTGAAGTCGAGCCCTGCCTTGGGCACGTTGCCCTGGACGCCGAGGAACTGTGCTGCCTGGCCGTCGGTCGGCAGCGGCACGGCGAGACCGGCAACCCCGAGCACGAGCGCGGCGGCGACGGGCAGCGCGACCGGGCCCCACGGCATACCGGCCCCGAGGGACCCGGCCCGGCGTGAGGCGAGGAGGCGCTGGACCGCGAGCGCGAGCAGACCACCGAGGAGAGCGAGGACGAAGCCGACGAACGGCGCGCCACCGAGCGCGACGAGGCGCCCCACCGGCGAGTCGGCCTGGCTGAAGGCGAGCTTGAGCCACGGGAAGCCGCCGTAGGGCGCGCGCGCCCGGAAGCCCTCGGTGACGACCCAGACCAGCGCGAAGGCAAGCGGTCGCACCCGGCCGGCCCGGCTCAGCCAGCCGTAGAGGGCTCCCGCGATCCCGATGAACAGCGACTCGAGGGTGGCGAGAGCCAGCCACGGCAGGGCG
This sequence comes from Humibacillus xanthopallidus, assembly GCF_006716675.1. Lineage (GTDB taxonomy): Bacteria > Actinomycetota > Actinomycetes > Actinomycetales > Dermatophilaceae > Humibacillus > Humibacillus xanthopallidus_B. The sequence continues at coordinate 433,728 of NZ_VFPM01000003.1, forward strand.
CCGACGTAGATGCCCGACCAGCTGAGCGTCGGCACGAAGAACGCGAGGCCGAAGAGCACTCCGGCGAGCAGTCCCCGACCGGCGCCGAGGCCGGTCACGGCCCAGGCGAGCAGGGTGAGGGAGAGCGGCGCCGCCACCCACACGTCGAACGTCGGGAACGCGAGGCACAGCAGCCCACCGGCGATCAGGGACACGAGGAGACGCCGCACGGGGTTCACCGTATGCCGTGCGGCCGGGAGGTCGGTGCTCAGGGGACGACGACGGTGCCGCGGGCGGTCGTGGCGACCACCGGCGGGTCGAGCATCTCGGCGGCGGACTCGCTGCGCTCCGGGTGCCCTCGTCCGACGACGCGCACCTCGAAGACGAGCTCGCGCGACCGACCGCCGACGCGCACGATCTCGGCGCTGATCTCGATGACGTCACCGGCCTGGATGCGCTCGCGGAACTGCACGTCGCTGTAGGAGGCGAAGAGGCCCTCGTCACCGTCGGTGCGGATGCACATCTCCGTCGCGACGTCGCCGAACGCCGCGAGCGAGTAGGCCCCGTCGACGAGGTTGCCGGCGTAGTGCGCGTGGGCGTAGGGCACGTAGCGGCGGTGGACGACCCGCAAGCCGACCTCGGCCTTGGTGCGGCGCGCGGCGGCGCCCTGGGACTGCGCGTCCCCCATTCTCATCGCCCCCTTCTCTGGGTCATCTCGTGCACGAGGTAGCTCGCCACCTCACCGGGCGTCGTGCCACGCCCGAAGATGCGGTCGACGCCGAGGGCCCCTTCGGAGCCCTCCTCGAAGCGTGGGCCGCCGGCGATGAGGATCGGCACCTGGCCCGCGGGGTAGGCCTCGCGGAAGGCGGCCGACATCTGGGTCGTGTTGTGGATGTGGGCGTCCTTCTGGGTGACGACCTGGCTCACGAGCACCGCGTCCGCCTTCTCGGCGCGCGCGCGGGCCACGAGATCCGGCACGAGGACCTGCGCGCCGAGGTTGACGACTCGGATCTCGCGGTAGTACTCGAGGCCCTTCTCGCCGGCGAAGCCCTTGATGTTGAGGATCGCGTCGATGCCGACGGTGTGCGCGTCGGTGCCGATGCACGCGCCGACGACGACGAGCTTGCGCCGCAGCTGCTTGCGGATCGCGAGGTTGGCGTCCTTGGCCGACAGCAGGGGGTACTCGCGCTCGACGACGTGCACCTCGTCGAGGTTCACGAGGTGCGTCGAGCTGCCGTAGACGACGAAGAAGGTGAAGTCGGGCCCCATGGCCTTGGCGTGCACGAGCAGCGCCGGGTCGAGGCCCATCTTGCGGGCGAGCTGGAGGGCCGCGCCCTCGGCCCGCTTGTCGTGCGGCAGCGGGAGGGTGAACGACATCTGGACCATGCCGTCACCGGTTGTGTCGCCGTAGGGGCGGATGATGTTGCTGCTCAACGCTTCTCGCCCTTCTTCGCCGGCATCCCCGCATCGAGGGCGGTGATGGCCGGGTTGTCGTAGTCGTCGGCGCGCACGACGACGCCTTCGAGCCCCTTGCCGCGGTCGGCCGGTCGCTTCATGAGGCCGAAGGTCCCGTCGGCGATCGCGGCCAGCAGCGGCGGGTCACCGGCCGCGTCGGAGTCGTTGACGATGCGGTCGAGCAGGTCGACCGCCTCCGAGAGCACCTGGCGGGCCCGGGTCTGGATGAAGCCGTCACGCGGCGGGTGGAAGTCCTCCGTGAGACCGCTCGCGGCGTTCATGACGTAGCGGACGTTCTGGAGCGCGAGGTCGCGGTCCGAGAGGAAGGGCGTGACGACCGCCTCGGTCATCATGCCGACGAGCAGGATGCCCTGGCCGGTCATCGCCCCGACGAGGTTGAAGAACCCGTCGAGCAGGTAGCCCCGGAAGACGTCGCCCGTCATGTGCTTCGTCGGCGGCATCCACTTCAGGGGCGCGTCGGGGAAGAGCTGGCGGGCGAGCAGCGCGTGGGCGAGCTCCATCCGGAAGCTGTCGGGGATCTCGGGGTTGATCTCGAAGGCGTGCCCCAGGCCGAGCTGCCAGTCCTCGAGCCCGGCCTCCTTCGCGAAGCACTCGTTGAGCAGCTGGCTCACGGTGACGGTGTGGGCCGCCTCGACGGCATCGGCGGTCGTGAGGTAGTTGTCCTCGCCCGTGTTGATGATGATGCCGGCGCGGGCGTGGACCTGCCGCGAGAACCGCTGGTCGACGAAGGTCCGGATCGGGTTGATGTCGCGGAAGAGGATGCCGTACATCGAGTCGTTGAGCATCATGTCGAGACGCTCCATGCCGGCGAGGGCCGCGATCTCGGGCATGCAGAGGCCCGACGCGTAGTTCGTCAGCCGGACGTAGCGACCGAGCTCCTTGCTGACGTCGTCGAGAGCGGCGCGCATGAGACGGAAGTTCTCCTGGGTCGCATACGTTCCGGCGAAGCCCTCACGGGTCGCACCCTCGGGCACGTAGTCGAGCAGCGACTGGCCGGTCGAGCGGATCACCGCGATGACGTCGGCGCCCTCGCGGGCGGCGGCCTGGGCCTGCGGGATGTCCTCGTAGATGTCCCCGGTCGCGACGATGAGGTAGATCCACGGCCGTGACGTCGGGTCGCCGTGACGCCGGATGAGCCGCTCGCGCGTGGCGCGGGAGCGGTCGATCGTGCGCAGACCGGCCCCGACACCCTTCGTCGCCGCCCGCCGCGCAGCCTGGGCCTCCCGACCGGCCGGGAGGCGGAAGGAGACGTTGCCGCTCGCGGCCTTCTGGGCGAGTGTCGTGAGGTCAGGGGCCTCGCCGCGCAGCAGGGCGTCGTAGACCGGCGTCGTGACGCCGTGCTCGAGCCCCACCTCGTCACGCACCGCGGTGACGAGGTGGTTGACCCACGGCACCCGCTCGTGGTCGGCACCGGAGAGTCCGGCGAGGCGCAGCGTCGCCCGCTCCACCGAGACGGTCGTGTGGCTCTGCGCGATCTTCACGACCGGCGCGGCGGCCCTGCGGGCGAGCGACCGCGCCTGGCGCACCACGGCGGGGTCGAGGTGGAGCAACGGCTCGGTGCGGCTCATCGCGTGCTCCTCTCGGCCGCGAGGCGCGACTCGAAGAGGGCCCGGACCGCCGGCACCTCGCGAAGGAGCGAGAGAGCCAGGTCGGCGTGCCCCGCCACGTAGCCGTTGCCGACGATCATCCGCACGTCGGCCGCCAGGCCCTCGGCGCCCAGGGCGGCCGCCGCGAAGCTCGTCGCCATGCTGAAGAAGATGATGGTGCCGCCCTGGGCGGTCGCGAGGATCGCCGGCTGCTCGCAGCCGGGCACGTCGACGCAGACGACCGTGACGTCGGCCGGACCGCCGGCCGCCTCGACGGCGGAGGACAGTCCGAGCGGCGACCGGGCGTCGGCGAGCACGACCTCGTCGGCGAGACCGGTCGGCTCGAGTAGGGTGCGCTCCGCCTCCACGGGCACGACCCCGATGAGACGCCCGGCACCTGCCCGCCGTGCCGCGGCGAGCGAGAGGGAGCCCGACTTGCCCGCAGCCCCGAGGACGGCGACGGTCGGCGCCACGTGGCGGGCGGCATACTCCCCCACGACGCGCTCGACGAGCGCGGGCGCTCCACACACGTCCATGACCATGAGCGACAGGAGCGGGTCGAGGTCGTCGGGTAGCCGGGCGGCGATGCTACGGCCGAAGAGGATGGCGTGGCCCGCAGCCGGCACCTGCTCGGAGAGCCCGTCCCACCGGGCCAGCCCGTCCGTGATCCGCAGGGGCGTCAGCGAGAGCGACACGAGCGTCGCGACGCGGTCGCCGACGGTGAGGCCGAGGCGGCTCTCCGGTCCGACGGCGTCGACGGTGCCGATGAGCATGCCGCCGGAGCCCGTGACGGGGTTCTGCATCTTGCCGCGGGTCGCGACGATGTCGAGCACCTCGTCGCGCAGCGCGTCGCCGTCGACGATCCCGTCGGTCGTGTGCTTCTCGGCGAGCTGCCGGTAGCTCGCGGCGTCGAGGTTGAGCGTCTCGACGCTGATGCGCACCTCGTCGGGCCACAGCTCCGCTCGCGCGTCGAGGCGGCGGGCCGCCTGTGGCAGCGTGATCGCGTCGCCGGTGGGCTCGAGAACCCGGTGCAGGCCCACCGGGGACGACGACACGCAGAGGTTGGCGGGCAGGTCCGCCCCAGCGGGCAGCGGGTGCGACACGATCACAAATCCTTCTGTTTCAGCACTGTTGGGGCGCAGAACATCCGTCAGCATAGGGGCGCTCTCGGCAATTCTTTACGAAACCGTGGTATGGACATGTTTGAGCGGTCCCCATGCTGACGTTACTGTGTCGCGCATGGGCATGGTTGAGCAGCCGTACGAGTACCGCCGTCGCGAGCTCCTCGAGCCTGACTGGACGCGTTTCCCGGGGTGGAGCGGCGTGACGCAGGCCAACTGGGACGACGCTCAGTGGCAGCGGGTCAACTGTGTCAGGAACATCAAGCAGCTGCGAGCCCTGATGGGCGACCTGCTCGACGACCGCTTCTACGACGACCTCGCGCGCGACCAGGCCGAGCGCGCGACGATGTCCATGCTCGTGCCGCCGCAGATGCTCAACACGATGGTCCCCTCGACCGACGCGCCCATGCCGTCGGCGGGCGACGACTTCACCGAGGCCTTCTACGCCGACCCCATCCGCAACTACATGCTGCCGGTCTTCTCCGATCGCCGCACCGACTGGCCGTCGCACCCGCACGCATCGCGCGACTCCCTCCACGAGCACGACATGTGGGTGGCCGAGGGCCTCACCCACCGCTACCCGACCAAGGTCCTCGCGGAGCTGCTGCCGACGTGCCCCCAGTACTGCGGGCACTGCACCCGCATGGACCTCGTCGGCAACTCGACGCCCCAGGTCGCCAAGCTGAAGTTCGACCTCAAGCCCGTCGACCGGTATGCCGCGATGCTCGACTACCTGCGCTCCACCCCGGTCGTGCGCGACGTCGTCGTCTCGGGTGGCGACGTCGCGAACATGCCGTGGAAGAACCTCGAGGCGTTCGTCGACCAGCTGCTCGACATCGACAACATCCGCGACATCCGCCTGGCGAGCAAGGCGCTCATGGGCCTGCCCCAGCACTGGTTCGCCGAGGACGTCGTCGAGGGCGTGGCCCGCGTGTCGGCCAAGGCTCGGGCGCGGGGGGTCTCGCTCGCGATCCACACCCACGTCAACAACGCTCAGTCGCTGACCCCCTCGGTCGCCCGGGCCGCCAAGGCCATGCTCGACGCCGGTGTCCGCGACGTGCGCAACCAGGGCGTGCTGATGCGCGGGGTCAACGACACCTCGGAGCAGCTGCTCGACCTCTGCTTCGGCCTCGCCGACGGCGCGCAGATCACGCCGTACTACTTCTACATGTGCGACATGATCCCGTTCGCCGAGCACTGGCGGCTCTCGCTCGCCGAGGCCCAGCACCTCCAGCACTCGATGATGGGCTACCTCCCGGGCTTCTCCACCCCGCGCATCGTCTGCGACGTACCCTTCGTCGGCAAGCGCTGGGTGCACCAGGTCGAGGAGTACGACACCGAGCGCGGAATCTCCTACTGGCGCAAGAACTACCGCACCTCGATCGAGGGGGACGACACCGAGGCCCTGTCGCGCGAGTACGTCTACTACGACCCGATCTACACGCTGCCCGAGTCGGGTCAGCAGTGGTGGCACACGTCGATCGACCGCGAGGCCCTGCTCGCCGACTCGTCGGAGCAGGCGGCGACGAGCCGCCATGCGTCCGAGTCGCAGCTCGTCTGACGCATGGCTCGCGCGCGCGCCAAGGACGCGGAGGGCCCGACGACCCAGGCGACGCTCGCGCTCGACCGCGCCGGGGTGACCTTCACGCGACATCCCTACGACCACGACCCGTCGGCGCCGAGCTTTGGGCTCGAAGCCGCCGAGGCCCTCGGCCTCGACCCGGCCACGGTCTTCAAGACCCTTCTCGTCGACACCGGTCGTGGGTTGGCGGTCGGCATCGTTCCCGTCGGCGGGGAGCTCGACCTCAAGGCCGTCGCCGCGGCGCTCGGGGTCAAGTCGGTCCTCATGGCCGACCCCGCGGCCGCCGAGCGGTCGACCGGCTACGTCGTCGGCGGCATCTCCCCGGTGGGGCAGAAGCGGCCACTTCCCACCGTCCTCGACGAGACGGCATACGCGCACGAGACGGTCTACGTGTCCGGCGGCCGGCGCGGCTTCGACCTGGGCCTCTCCCCCACCGACCTCGCCTCGGTCACCAGAGCGGTGCGCGCGCCGATCGGGCGCCCTCGACGCTGAGCGTTCGGCGGCGAGGCAGTCGTCACGCCTCGTCGAGCACGTCGGCCACCATCCGGTGACCCTGCTCCTCGAACGCCGGGTCGCCGACGGCATACGACCAGCAGGCGGTGCCGATGGCCTCGCGCACGCGGGTGCGCAGCCACGCGGCGGGCTCCCTCGGATCGCTGCCGTAGCCGTCGAGGAACGCCTCCTCGAGGGACGGGTTGCGGCGGAAGTCCTGGGCCGCGAGCCGGGTGAGGTCGGTCATCGCGGGCCGCAGGTCGGCTCGACCGAAGTCGATGACGCGCACTGTCCCGTCGTCGACGAGCCAGTTCCGCGGCTGCCAGTCGCCGTGGGTCGGCACGACGATCACCGGCTCGGCGGGCCACGACGCGACGAGCGACCGCAGTCGCTGCTCGGTGCGGGTGTCGATCCGATGGGTCCCGTCGAGCCAGGCGAGAGCCTTGGCGTTCTCGCGGCGCTCGTGGTCCGGGTCGGGGTGAGGGTCCTGCGCGTGCAGTGATGCGAGGAGGGCGCCCGCCTGCCGGTAGGTCTCCGGCTCGTCAGCGGCCCCGTGGCCGAGCACGAGACGGCCCGGGAGGTAGCGGGTGACGAGGACCTTGGCCCCGACGTCGGCGTGCACGAGCCGTGGCGCACGCCGGTCAGCCAGCCAGGGGCGCAGCCACTCCCGGTGCGCCCGCACCTCCCGGTGGATGTGGCCGTCGCTCTCACCCCCCCGCCTTGACGATGAGGCGGTGGCCGTCGTGCACGATCTCGAGCACTGTCGTGGCGACGAGGCCCCAGCCGTGGTCGCGCACGATCTCGGCCCCCGGCAACCAGCCGTCGAGCAGCTGCGCCTGCCGCGGAGACAGCGGGGCGACGTCGGTGAAGGTCATCGGCGGGGACGGGTCTCTCGGGGGCGTCGTCGGGGCTCGTTGCGGGAGACCCCAGCGGGACGGGTCAGCCCTTGTCGCGCGGCGTGGCGGAGGCGCTGCGCCCCTCCCACGGGGTCGACAGCACGACCGTCGTGTGGGTCGACACGTTGGCAGCGGACCTGATGCGCGCGAGCAGGTCCTCGAGGTTGCTCGGGGTGCCCACCCGCACCTTGAGGATGTAGCTCTCGACACCGGCGACCGAGTGGCAGTCCTCGATCTCGCTGATGTGGGCGAGGCGCTCCGGAACGTCGTCGGGCGCGCTCGGGTCGAAGGGCGTCACGGAGATGAGCGCGGTCAGTGACAGGCCCAGCGCCTCGGGTGACACGGTGGCGGCGTAGCCGGTGATGACACCCCGCTCCTCGAGCCGGCGAACGCGCTGGTGCACGGCCGACGTCGACAGGCCCGTGGCCTTGCCGAGGTCGGTGTAGCTCATCCGTCCGTCGGCGAGCAGCAGTCCCACGAGGCGGCGGTCGAGTTCCTCCATGCGCGTGAGGGTAGACCACGCCGTGGGCGCCCCGCTGGCACATCCCTCATCGCGGTACTCCTCGTGGCGTCCGGGACCGCAGGACACCTCGGTAGTCTCGGCCCATGCCGAACCAGCGCGCCCTGCTCCTCGACTCCGCGTCGCTCTACTTCCGCGCCTTCTTCGGGGTTCCCGAGGTGATCGGCCCGAGCGGCGTGCCCACCAACGCGGTGCGCGGCTTCCTCGACATGATCGCCTCTCTCGTCGAGCGGGGGCGGCCGACCCATCTCGTCGCCTGCTGGGACAACGACTGGCGTCCTGCCTTCCGTGTCGAGGCCATCCCGTCCTACAAGGCGCACCGGGTGGCCGGTGCGAGCGACGAGGCGCTCAACGGCGAGACCGTGCCCGAGGCGCTCTCGGTGCAGGTGCCGATCATCGTCGACGCGCTCGCGGCCCTCGGCATCGCACGGGTCGGCATCGACGGGCACGAGGCTGACGACGTCATCGGCACCCTGACGACGACCCTCACCGGCCAGATGCCCGTCGACGTCGTCACGGGTGACCGCGACCTCTTCCAGCTCGTCGACGACGCGAACGCGATCCGGGTGCTCTACACGGCCCGTGGTGGGGTGCGCTCCCCCGACGTCGTCGACGAGGCCTTCATCGCGGAGAAGTACGGCGTGAGCACGGGGGCCGCCTACGCCGACATGGCCGTCCTGCGCGGGGACGCGAGCGACGGCCTGCCGGGTGTCGCCGGGATCGGTGAGAAGACCGCCGCCAAGCTCATCACGACCTACGGCTCACTCGCGGCCCTGCGTGCCGCCCTCGACGGTGGTGACCCGGCACTCAAGGGTGCCCAGCGGGCGCGGCTCGAAGCCGGCGCGGCCTACCTCGACGTGGCTCCTCGGGTCGTCGAGGTCGTTCGGGACGCCACCCTGCCCGAGGTCGACATGGCTCTGCCCAGCGCGGTCGCCGACCCCACGCTCATGTCGCGCCTCGCGATCGAGCACGGTCTGACCTCCTCGTTCGACCGCGTCGTCACCGCCCTGCGCATCGGGTGAGTCGCAAGCGACCGGCTGTCGGTGTCGCGCCCTAGCGTGGAGTGATGACCTCCTCCGAGCCTCCCGTGCCTCCCGTGCCTCCCGTGCCTCCCGTGACCGATACCCCGTGGGAGCCGCCCCTCGCCGGCACCGAGACGGAGCAGCTCGTCGGCGCCCTCGAGCGCCTGCGCGCGACCTTCCGGTGGAAGGCCGACGGGCTCGACGCCGACGGCCTGCGCACCACGGTCGGTGCCTCGACGCTGACGCTCGGCGGGCTGCTCAAGCACCTCGCTGCCAACGAGGACCACTGCTTCACCCGCAAGCTGCGCGGCGAGCCGCTGGGGCAGCCCTGGGAGGGCTGGGGATGGGACGGCAGTGACGACTGGGAGCTGACGTCTGCCGCCGACGACACGCCGAGCGAGCTGTATGCCGTGTGGGACGGTGCCGTCGCCCGCTCCCGAAGGCGCCTGGCTGCGGCCCTGGCGGAGGGTGGGCTCGAGCAACCGATCGCCGCCCACAACGACGCCGGTGACCACGCCAACCTGCGCCGGCTCCTCTGCGACCTCGTCGAGGAGTACGGCCGCCACACGGGCCATGCCGATCTCATCCGCGAGGCCGTCGACGGACGCGTCGGTGAGGACCCGCCGGCTGGATGGACCCCGACCGTGCCGCACGGCGCGTAGCGATCGCGGATCCCGCAGCCAGGACTGATCCTTCGATCGGGAGGCGACGGAGTGCTCTTTCGATCGGGACGACGGACTGCTCTTTCGATCGAGGGGCGGCGGCTGGGGACGTCTGTGATCAGTCCAGGCGGTCGGCGGCGACGACGCCGCGCAGCACCTTGTCGCTCGCGGAGCGTGCCATCGCTGCGAGGGCCGGATCGGCGGCGTCGGTCAGCTGACCGAGCAGGTCGATGACCTGCTTGCAGCGACGGACGAAGTCGCCGGCCGCGAGGTCGGTGCCGCGCAGGACGTCCTCGAGACGCTGGCCGCTCGCCCACCGGTGCACGGCCCACGCGAGCCCGCCGTCCGGCATACCGGTGCGGGGAAGGGCGAGGGCGCCCTCGGCGTCCTCGAGGTCGCTCCAGACGGTGATCATGCGGTCGTAGGCCTCGCGCACGTCGTCGTTGGGCCACCGGGGCGTCAGGCCGCCCTCCTCGCGGCGCGGCTCGTGGATGAGCGTCGAGACGACGGCAGCGAGCGAGGGCGCGTCGAGGCGGTTCCACAGCCCCTCGCGCAGGCACTCGGCGGCGAGCAGGTCCTTCTCCGTGTAGAGCTGGCGCAGCCGGTCGCCCTCGGCCGTGATCGTCGTGCCACCCTCGCCGAGGTAGCCCATCTCGACGAGCAGCTCGCAGATGCGGTCGAAGGTCTTCGCGACCGAGTTGGTGCGCCCGTCGATCTTGCGCTGCAGGCCGTCCGTCTCGCGGCGCAGCCGCCACCACCGCTCCGCCCACCGCGCGTGGTGCTCGCGGTCGGGGCAGCGATGGCAGGGGTGTGCCCGCATCTCGCGTCGCAGCTCGTCGATGCGGTCCGAGCCCGGGTCGGTGACGTCGACCGCCGCCCTGCGTCGCGGCGGCGGGTCGTGCGGCAGCTGGGCGCGCAGCGTGGCCGCGAGGTCGCGGCGGGCCTTGGGGTTGCGCGCGTTGAACTGCTTGGGCACCCGCATCGTGCCGAGCGGTTCGAGGGGGGTGGGCACGTCGTGCAGCGTGAGCCGCCGCAGGTGGTGGTCCTCGGTGACGACGGCGGGCGAGGCAGCCTCACCGCGCCCGCCCCGGTTGGGCATGACGACGACCGCAAGGCCGCTGTGCCGCCCCGCCGGGATCCGCACGATGTCACCGATCTTCAGCGCCTCGAGAGAGCCGGCCGCGTCCTCGCGCATCGAGGCCGACCGGCGCCTGGCTCCGTCACGCTCGAGCTCGCGGATCTCGTCGCGGATGGCGGCGTACTCGGCGAAGTCGCCGAGGTGGCAGCGCATCGACTCCTCGTAACCGGCCAGCGCCTCCTCGTTGCGGCGCACGGTGCGCACGAACCCGACGACGGCGCGGTCGGCCTGGAACTGCGCGAACGACGTCTCGAGGATCTCGCGCGCCGTGTCGCGGCCGAACTGCCGCACGAGGTTGACGGCCATGTTGTAGGTCGGCCGGAAGCTCGAGCGCAGCGGATACGTGCGCGTCGAGGCGAGACCGGCGACGGCAGCCGGGTCGAGGCCGCGGTTCCACAGCACGACCGCGTGGCCCTCGATGTCGATGCCGCGCCGCCCGGCGCGCCCGGTCAGCTGGGTGTACTCCGCCGGGGAGATGTCGACGTGGCTCTCGCCGTTGAACTTCACGAGCTTCTCGAGCACGACCGTGCGCGCCGGCATGTTGATGCCGAGGGCGAGCGTCTCTGTGGCGAAGACCGCCTTGATACGGCCCTCGGTGAAGAGCTCCTCGACGATCTCGCGGAAGGTCGGCAGCATGCCTGCGTGGTGGGCCGCGAAGCCCCGGGCGATGCCGTCGGCGAAGTCCCAGTAGCCGAGGACCGAGAGGTCCTCGTCGGCGAGCCCCTGGATGCGCTCCTCGACGACGCGACGGTTGCGCTCCCCCTCGACCTCGCTGATGAGGCGCATCCCGCTCGCGAGCAGCTGACCGACCGCCGCCTCGCACCCGGCGCGGCTGAAGATGAACGTGATCGCCGGCAGCAGCCCCTCACGCTCGAGCCGGTCGATGACCTCGAAGCGGCTCGCACCGCCGCCGGGCCGGCCACCGCGCACGAAGGCGCCACCTCCCCCGCCCTGACCGCCCTGACTGCCCCGGGAATTCTGGCCGCCGCGGCCGTTCTGGCGCTCGCCGTTCTGGCCATTCCGACCCGCGTCGCGACGGCCACGGCCCGACCAGTCGTCGCGTCCGCGTGAGCCGTTCTTGCCGCGGCCCTTCTGCCTGCCGCCCCGGTTGCTCACCCAGTGCGAGTCCCAGGCCCCGCGTCCTTCGGTGCCGCGGATGGCGTGCACGAGGTCGGGGTTGACGGTCACCGGCACCATGCCCGGGGTCACGGACGAGGCGCCCGCGTCGTCGAGATCGAGGGCGTCGTCGTCGACCTGCTCGACGAAGAGGTCGTACATCGACTGGCCGACCATCATGTGCTGCCAGAGCGGCACGGGCCGGTGCTCCGAGACGATGACCTCCGTGTCGCCGCGCACCTCGCCGAGCCACGCCCCGAACTCCTCGGCGTTGCTCACGGTCGCCGAGAGCGACACGACACTGACGTCGGGGGGCAGGTGGATGATGACCTCCTCCCACACCGCGCCGCGGAAGCGGTCGGCGAGGTAGTGAACCTCGTCCATGACGACCCAGCCGAGCCCGCGCAGGGTGGTCGAGCCGGCATACATCATGTTGCGCAGCACCTCGGTCGTCATGACGACGACCGGCGCCTCACCGTTGATCGAGGCGTCTCCCGTCAGCAACCCGACCTTGTCGGCGCCGTGACGGCGCACGAGGTCGGCGTACTTCTGGTTCGACAGCGCCTTGATCGGCGTCGTGTAGAACGCCTTCCGGCCGGTCGCGAGGGCGAGGTGGACGGCGAACTCGCCGACGACCGTCTTGCCGGCGCCCGTCGGCGCCGCGACGAGCACGCCACGCCCCTCCTCGACGGCGCGGCACGACTCGACCTGGAAGTCGTCGAGCGGGAAGTCGAGCTGCCCCGCGAACTCGGCCAGCTGCGGCCACGACGCGATCACGACCCCACCTCCTTCTCGGACTGCGTACCCACGGGGGCGGGCACGACCACGCGGAGCGCCCCCGGCACCACCTCGGCGTCGATGGGCAGGTCGGTGAACGACTCACCGTCGGCCTGCGAGCGTATGCCGTCCGCCTCCAGCCGCACCCGGGCGGCCCGGTGCATCTCGACCGCCGGGTGGGTCACGTGGGTGCCGGAGAAGACCTTCGGGAAGACCCGCAGGAAGGCCGGGATCGACAGCTCGTGGACGATCATGACGTCGAACAGGCCGTCGGCCGGGTCGGCGTCCGGGGAGACGCGCATGCCGCCACCGAAGGACGTCGTGTTGGCGACGGTCACCAACATCGCACGGGTCTCGATGCGTTCGCCGTCGAGCTCCACGGCATACGGGATGGGACGGAAGACGGGCAGCTCCCGCAGGATGGCGAGGTTGTAGCGCATCTGCCCGCGGGGCCAGCGCATCCGCTGCGCGCGGGCGTTGACGACGGCGTCGAAGCCGGCGCCGAGGACGCCGGCGAACCACCGGTCGCCGCGCTCGCCGTTGCGCACGAGACCGGCATCGATGGCCCGGGTCGTGCCGTGCCGGAGCAGCGCGACCGCGGCCGCGGGGTCGTTGACGGGGAGACCGAGGTTGGCCGCGACGTCGTTGCCCGTGCCGCCAGCCACGACGAGCAGGCGCGTCGGAGTCGTCGCGACGAGGTTGGTGCCGAGGTGCGCCATGCCGTCGCCGCCGACGACGACGAGCGTCTCGACCCCGTCCGCGACAGCGCGCTGCGCGCGATCACGAGCGGCTGCGTAGTCGACCCCGGACACGTCGATGACCTCGTGGCCCTGAGCGACGAGGGCCGCCCGGGTCAGCTCTCCCAACCGCCGGCCCGAGCCCTTGCCGGCCGTCGGGTTGACGATCAGGGCGACGCGGTCGGTCTGGTGGGACACACTCGAACGCTACAGGGCCGAGGCCTCGTCGTCGGCGACGTCCAGCCAGTCGGGCTTCGTTTCCTCCTTGCGCCGGTCGAGGAGGAAGGCCACCCCGATCGAGGCGAAGTAGAGGGCGATCATCGGTGAGGCGAGGAAGATCATCGTGTAGGCGTCGGGCGTCGGCGTCATGATCGCGGCGAAGACGAAGATGATCATGACGGCCGGGCGCCAGCTCCTCAGCATCGCGCGTGCCGGCAGGATGCCGACGAGGTTGAGGGCCACGAGGAAGACGGGCAGCAGGAAGGCGCAGCCGAAGGCGACGATGAACTTCAGCACGAAGTTGAGGTACTGCGACCCGTCCTGCAGGTTGTAGGCGCCCTCGGGGGTGAAGCCCAGCAGCACCGCGACGGCCTTCGGAACCATGATGAAGGCGAAGAAGCATCCGGCGAGGAAGAGTGGCACCGCGGCGACGACGAACAGCCGCGCGATGAGCTTCTCCTTCTTCGTCAGACCGGGGACGATGAAGCCCCAGATCTGGAAGAGCCAGACCGGCGACGCGAGGATCACGCCGACGAAGAGCGAGGTCGTCAGCTGGAGGGCGAAGGCATCGGTCATGCCCGCGAAGTTGATGTTGACGACGCCGTCGGCGCGGCTCGCCTGGAGATCCTGGAGCGGCTTGGTCAGCGCGTTGATGATCTGGTTGTAGTAGACCCACCCGACGACCGCGCCGAGGAGGATGGCGACGGCCGCGATGGTGACGCGGTTGCGCAGCTCCCGGAGGTGGTCGCCGAGCGACATGCGACCCTCGGGGTCGCGGTGACGTCGGAACGAGGGCATTCAGGTCCGTCCGTGCAGAAGCGGGCGCGGTGGGCGCCCCGCTCAGAGGGTCGTGTCGCGGCGGATGTCGGTCGGCTCGGCGCTCGCGGCACGGAGGCGCTCGACCTCGGCCCGGGCAGCAGCGGCCTGGCGCTCGGCCTCGGCGACCCGCTCGTCCGCGACGCGGCGCTCCTCGGCGGAGGGGTCGACGACGTCGCCGGGGACGGTCGTGCGCGACGCCTCGCTCGGCGTCGTGGGCTTGCCGTCCTTCTTCAGCTCGTCGACCTCGGACTTGAAGACGCGGGCCGAGCGGCCCAGGCTGCGCGCCATGTCGGGGAGCTTCTTCCATCCGAACAGGGCGATGATGACGATCGCGATGATGATCAGTTCGGGGGCACCCAGGTTGGGCATGTCTCTACTCCTCGTCGAAGTCCGGTCCGGTCGGCCGGGTCGGCGCAGCATCCTCGCTGCAAGGCACCAGCATACGTTGGTGTGCGGTGGCTCACCCCGGTGCACCCCGGGTAATCATCTCGCCGATCACGTGTCGAGACGGTCGTAGGCCTCGAGGGCGGAGCGCGCCTCCTGCGCGACGGCCTGTGCGAGCTCAGCCGGCTCCACGACCCGCACCTCCCCCCCGAGTCGCAGCACGAGGCGGCGCACGAGGGCGGGGTCGGCCACCTTGAGCGTCACCCGGAGCGACCCGTCAGGGCCGCGCTCGACCCCCTCGTTGGGGTAGTAGTCGGCGATCCAGGCGGCCCAGCGGCTGGCCTCGAGCACGACCGTGAGGTCGTTCTCACCGGGGACGAAGACGTCGTCGAGGTCGCGAGGTCGCGCCTCCGGCGGCGGGGTGCCGTCGACGTCGAGGACCTCGGCGTGCTCGATCCGGTCGAGGCGGAAGAGGCGCACCCCCCGGGCCCGGTGGCACCAGCCCTCGACGTACCACTGCCCGTCGAGGTTGACGATGCGCATGATGTCGACGTCGCGCTCGGTCGACTCGTCACGGGTGGCGACGTAGTAGCCCAGGTGCACCCGTCGGCCCCGGGCGAAGGCGTCCTTGAGCGTGGCCATCGCCGGATGCTGGCTGCCGTCGTCGAGATCGAGCTCGATGCGGCCCACGCTCTCGTCGACCGTCGTGGCAGCCGCGGCCCGCAGCTTGGCCAGCGTGCGCTCGGCGACGTCGGAGCCGACGAGGCTCGAACCGAGCGCCTGCAGCCCCGCCGTGAGCGTCACGGCCTCGTCACGCGTGAGGCGCATCGGGGCCGCGATGTCGTCGGCGTTGTCGAGGTAGACGTGCCCGCTCTCCCACGAGGCGTCGATGAGCTCGGCGTGACCGTAGCCCGGCGTGCCGCAGACGAAGAGCAGCTCGAGGTCCTCGACGATCTGCTCGGTGCTCACACCGAACTCGCTCGCCGCCTCCTCGATCGGCACCCCGCGGTGCTGGATGAGCCACGGCACCATGTCGAGCAGCCGGCCGAGCCGCTGGGTCGCGGTCTCCGGCGGCTTGCGCGCCGGGCGGGCCGCGCTCATGCCGGCGTCCTCTCGTTGGCCTCGGCAGCCGCGAGGAGCGTCGAGCGGACGGCGTCGACGAGCTCCGGCGGCGAGACGGCGACGGCGTGCTGCCCGAGGGCGACGACGTCGCGCTCCGTCGAGCCACGCCAGTAGGGCACCTCCACCTCCGACCAGCGCTCGTCGAGCTCGGTCACCGACAGCGCGTGACGACGCAGGGTGTGCCCCCTCCCGTGGCGCAGCCGGACGCGAGCGGTGCCCACCGAGGCCGCCGCCTGCTGCTCGAGGGCGACGTCCGGCTCGTAGCCCTCGGGCACGGCGTAGCTGCCGGCACGGCCGAGCTTGCGCACGGCCCCCTCGAAGCGGCTGAGGCGAAAGGCTCTGTCGTCCTCGCGGTCGAGGTCGTAGCCCGTGAGGTACCACCGGCCGTGCCAGTTCTTGAGGGCCCACGGCTGGACCCGTCGGGTCGTCAGCTCACCGTCGTTCTTGCGGTAGTCGAAGGTGATCGGCTGGAGCGCCGACAGCGCCGCATGCACGGCATCGAATGCCGGCTCCTTGGTGCGGATGCGCGGCTCGGCCCCGGCAGCGACCGACTCGTCGATCTCGACGCCGGACAGGCGCAGCTTGCGCAGCCCCGCCGACGCGGCCCCCGAGATGCTCGCCGTCGACCACGCCCGCGCGGCGAGTGCGAGGGCTGCGACCTCGTCGGGCTCGAAGCTGATCGCCGGCAGGGTCGTCTCGTTCGAGTCGATGCGGTAGCCGACCTCGTCGTCGAAGAGGACGTCGAGAACGGTCGTCGTGATGGGGATGCCCATCTCGCGCAGCTCGTCCTTGTCTCGCTCGAACATCCGGTCGAACGCCTCGTCGGAGGTCGCCGCGGCATAGGCGGGCAGCGACTCGCGGATCCTATGCTTCGACACCGGTCGCCTCGCCGACTTCAGCGCGAGGATGAGGTTGAGCAGCCGTTCGGTCTTCTCGGCCGAGGCAGACGCGGGGCTCATCACGACCTTCCTGGGGAGCCCGCTGGGTGGGTGGCGGGGGTCGCTGGACGGGTGGGCAGTCCGACGCTACCCGACGCAGACGCAGGTATGCCGCGGGGCCGCGGCCCCACGGCATACCTGCGTGTCGTACGTGTGGCGAAGGCTGGGTCAGCGCACGTCGTCGAGGTCGACGACGAAGATCAGCGTCTCACCGGGGGCGATGGCGGCGCCCGCCCCACGGTCGCCGTAGGCGAGGTGCGGCGGGATCGTCAGCTTGCGGCGACCACCGACCTTCATGCCCTCGATGCCCTTGTCCCAGCCCGAGATGACCATGCCGACGCCCAGCCGGAAGTCGAGCGGCGCGCCGCGGTTCCACGAGGAGTCGAACTCCTCGCCCGAGGAGTGCGCGACACCGACGTAGTGGGCGCTCACGGTGTCGCCGGCCTTGGCCTCGCGGCCGTCGCCCACGATGACGTCCTCGATGAGCAGGTCAGCCGGAGCCTCGCCCTCGGGGAAGTCGATCTCGGGCTTCGTGCGGTCCGGGTCGAGTGCCATGCTGCGTGTTCCCTTCGTTGGGGCGGAGTCGGTCCCCGCCGGTGACTGCCGATGACTTCCGGTGGCTGCCGGGGCTCAGTACGCGTCGAGGATGTCGACGACGAAGACGAGCGTGTCGGTGCCCTTGATCTTGTCCCCGGTGCCGGCGGATCCGTAACCATCCTTCGGCGGGATGACGAGCAGCACGCGGCTGCCGACCTTCTTGCCGACGAGGGTCTTGTCCCAGCCGGGGATGACGGCGTTGACGCCGATCGGGAAGTCGGCCGCGGCGCCGCGCTGCCAGGAGGAGTCGAAGACGCTGCCGTCGCGCCAGAGGACGCCGTGGTACTGCGCCGAGATGGTCTGGCCCTTCTGGACCGTGGCGCCCTTGCCCTCGATGAGGGTGGCCTCCTTGGTCTCCGTCGGCGCCGCCGACTTCGGCACCGTGACCGTGGGCTCCTTGGTGGGGCCGTTGGGGAAGGCCACCGTCGGCAGGCCGGCCGGGCTGGCGGCCTGGGTGCCGTCGACCTGCGTGAGGCCGCGGTGGACGTCGGCGATGTCGGCGACGACGACGATCGTGTCGGTGCCCGCGACACCGAGCTGGCTGTTGCCCTGCTCGCCGAAGCCCTTGGCCGGCGGGATCGTGAAGACGACCCGCGAGCCCTTCGTCGCTCCGAGCAGGCCCTCGGTGAAGCCCGCGATGAGGTCGGTGCGGCCGAGCCGGTAGCCCTCGGGGTTACGGCCGGCGGCGTAGCCGTCGTCGAGCAGCTTGCCGCTCGTGCCGTTGTAGATCTGGGCGCGCAGGCTCACGGTGTCGGCCTTGGTGGCGGCCGAGCCGGTGCCCGGCGTCAGCACCTTGCGCTCGACGGCGGTGGAGCTGATCGGCGTCTTGCCGAGGGCCACCTTGGGCGCCGTCTTGAGGTCGACCGCCCCCGTGGCCGTCACGCCCTTGAGGGCGACCGACGGAGCAGCCGAGGTGGCCGCGGTCGTGCCACCCGCGCTCGGGGTGCTGGTGCTGCCGCACCCGGCCAACAGGGCGAGGGACAGTGAGGCGGCGACGGTCAGGGCTGGACGGGAGGGGCGCACGAGAGCACTTTCGGATCGGGGGCGGGCGGCACAGGGGTCCGCTCGGCAAACCCCGTCACTCTAACCCCCGGCGAGCACCCGTGAGTTCCCGTGAGTCCCCGGCGCCGGCCACTCACAGCCGGCGGACAGCACCTCACAGGTGGCGGACACCTCAGAGCGGACGCTGGATGGACGGCGAGCGCTCGATGGTGTCCATGAGCCGGTCGACCCGGTCGTCGACCGCCCGGAAGGGGTCCTTGCACAGCACCGTGCGCTGGGCCTGGTCGTTGAGCTTGAGGTGCACCCAGTCGACCGTGAAGTCCCGTCCGTGCGCCTGCGCGGCCCGGATGAAGTCGCCGCGCAGCTTGGCCCTCGTGGTCTGCGGCGGGCGCACCTTCGCCTGGAAGACCTCGACATCGGTCGCGACGCGGGCTGCCCTCCCGTGCCGCTGGAGGAGGTAGAAGAGGCCGCGTCGCCGGTTGATGTCGTGGTAGGCGAGGTCGAGCTGCTGCACCCGGGCGTCGGTGAGGGCGAGCCCGTGGCGCTCGCGGTAACGCTCGATGAGCCGGTGCTTGATGACCCAGTCGATCTCGGTGTCGATGGCGTCGAGGTCGCCGGTCGCGATGGCATCGAGGGCCCGACCCCAGAGGTCGAGCACCTGCTTGGTGTCCGCGCTCGTCATCCCCTCGCGGTCGACGAAGTCGAGGGCCTTGTCGAGGTACTCGCGCTGCATGTCGAGGGCCGACAGCTCGCGGCCGTTCGCGAGGCGCACCGTCGCGCGGCCGGTTGGGTCGTGGCTCATCGTGCGGATGGCCCGGATGGGGTTCTCCATCGTGAGGTCGCGCATGACGACGCCCGCCTCGATCATCCGAAGCACGAGGTCGGCGCTGCCGACCTTGAGCAGCGTCGTCGTCTCGGACATGTTCGAGTCGCCGACGATGACGTGGAGGCGGCGGTACTTCTCCGCGTCGGCGTGGGGCTCGTCGCGGGTGTTGATGATCGGCCGGCTGCGGGTCGTCGCGGAGGAGACGCCCTCCCAGATGTGGTCGGCCCGCTGGCTGACGGCGTAGCTGGCGCCATGGGCGGTGGTGACGACCTTGCCTGCGCCGCAGACGATCTGGCGGCTGATGAGGAACGGGATGAACATGTCGGAGACGCGGGTGAAGTCCCCGGACCGGCCGAAGAGGTAGTTCTCGTGGCAGCCGTAGGAGTTGCCTGCCGAGTCGGTGTTGTTCTTGAAGACGAAGATCTCGCCCTCGACGCCGTCGTCTCGCAGCCGGCTCTGGGCGTCCTCGACGAGACCCTCGAGGATCCGCTCCCCCGCCTTGTCCTGGATGACGAGCTCGCGCACCGAGTCGCACTCGGCGGTCGCGTACTCCGGGTGGGAGCCCACGTCGAGGTAGAGCCGGGCGCCGTTGCCGAGGAAGACGTTGCTCGACCTACCCCACGCGACGACCCGACGGAAGAGGTAGCGGGCGACCTCGTCGGGCGTGAGCCGACGCTGCCCCTGCGTCGTGCAGGTGACGCCGTACTCGTTCTCGATCCCGAAGATCCGCCGCTCCATGCACCAACTGTAGGCGGCTCACCTGCGCTCGCCGCTGAGGACCGGCGCGGAGCCGGTCAGGATGCCGGTCAGGATGCCGGTCAGGATGCCGGAGCGAGGGCGGTGAAGTCGGTGCGCTCGAGCGGCCTGGAGAGCAGCTGGCCCGTCGCGTCGGGCATCGACAGCGCCCTGCCGTCCGAGGCGACCTGCACCCCGGTGGCGATGGTGTCGGCCGTGAGGGTGAAGACGAGCTGGGCGAGCGCGGCCTCCTGCTCGCGCAGGGAGAGGCGGTCGAAGCCCGGTGGCACGTCGACCTCGGCCACCCCCGTCGGCGTCAGCCGGCCGGTCAGGGGCACGGCGTCCGCCGTGGTCGGCAGGGCGGTCCGCAACCCCTGCGCCACCTCGTCCCTCGTCAGGGGCAGGGAGAGGGCGGCGAGCGGTGGACCGATACCGGATCCCTCCGCGACCTCGCGCTCGACCCGGACGAGCCGGTCGCCCCGCAGGAGGTAGGCCTGCATCGTGAACGGCACCGCCGTGGGTGTGAGCGAGCCCGACCCCAGGCCCGGCCCGGTGCTCCTGACGTTCGCCCCCTGGACCGGGACGGGGGCGTCCTGCGCGCCGAGGCCGCAGGCCGACACCCCGACCAGGGCGGCCAGCCCCACGACGAGCCACGCCACCACCTCGACCCGGGGTCGGGGACGCCGCTCAGACGTCCGTGATCGGCAGCTCGACGGCAAACCGCGCGCCTCCTCCCGGGCGGTCTTCGACGGCGACCGATCCCCCGTGCAGCGCGACGTGGCGCTGCACGATGGCGAGCCCGAGCCCCAGGCCGGCTCGCTCGGACGGGGCTGTGCCGCGCGAGAAGCGGTCGAAGACGCGGCCGCGCTGCTCCCCGGGAACGCCGGGCCCGGCGTCGTCGACCTCGATGCGGGCGATCGGTCCGCGCCGCGAGAGGCGCACCGCGAGCACGCCCCCGCCGTGGAGCTCGGCGTTCGAGACGAGGTTGGCCACGACCCGCTCGAGTCCGCGTTTGTCGACCCGTGTCATGAGGGGGTGCGCGGGCTCGGTCACCGGACGCCCGGCGGTGTGGTCTGCGGCCGTCCGCACGAGGTCTGCGAGGTTGACCTCCTCGAGCACGAGGCCCTGACCGGCATCGTGACGAGCCATCTCGAGCAGGTCGACGACGAGCCGTCGGAACCGCTCGAGCTCCTCGGCCAGCAGGTCGAGCGGCTCACGCACGGAGGCGGGCAGGGAGGCCTCCCGGTTCTTGATCACCTGCATCGAGTTGAGCATCGTCGTGAGCGGTGTGCGCAGCTCGTGGCTCACGTCGGCCGCGAAGCGCGAGTCTGCCTCGACCCGGTGCTCGAGCTCGGCCACCGCCCGGTTGAACGACGCCCCGAGCGGGCCGAGATCGGGGTCCCGGTCGGTCTGCAGACGCGCGTCGAGACGTCCCTCGGCGACCGCGGCTGCCACGCTCCCCAGCTCTGCCAGCGGTCTCAGGGCGAGCCGGCTCGCGCCGCGCCCCAGCGCCGCGCCGAGGAGGGCCGTCGCCGCCGCACCGAGCGCCAGCGCGGTCGACAGCGTCCGGAGTGTCTGGTCGAGGTCGGTCAGGGGGAAGACCTCGAACAAGCCGGAGTGGGCCGGCGTGAGCGGCACGCCGACGGCGAGCACCAGGCTCCCTCCGAGCTCGACCCGCTGGGTCGACTCCTGGCCGCTCGTGACGGCGTCCACGAGCGCTGTCGGCAGGCTTGCGGCGGGGACCCGGGGCGAGGTGGAGTACCACTGCCCGCCCACGAGGCAGAGCGACGCGGACGACTGGGTCGTCGGCAACCCGTCGAGGGGCGCCGTCACGAGTCCGGCCCGCGACACGAGACCCTCCTCGATGACCGTGCGACCGAGCTCACCCTCGGCCACCGCCATCGACTCGCGCTGGGTCACGAGATAGCTCGACAGGACCGACCAGATGAGCAGCGACAGCACGGCCGACACGGCCAGGGACAGCAGACCGAAGGCCACCGTCACCCGCCACCGCAGGCCGTGCACTCAGATCGCCAGCCGATATCCCAGACCGCGCGCCGTCACGACATACCTCGGGTTGGCGGGGTCCGGCTCGATGCGCTGCCGGAGCCGGCGGATGTGGACGTCGACGATGCGGCTGTCGCCGAAGTAGCCGTAGCCCCAGACCCGGTCGAGCAGCTCCTCGCGGCTGCGGATCCTGCCGCCAGCGACAGCCAGCTCGACGAGCAGGCGAAACTCCGTGCGGGTCAACGAGATCCGCCGGTCGGCCCGGGTGACGACCCCGTCGTCGAGCCCGATCGCGAGCTCGCCGACGACGACGCGCCGTGGCCGGTGGTCGACCGCAGGCTCGACCCGTCGCAGCATCGCCCGTATGCGGGCTGTCAGCTCCCGCGCGACGAGCGGCTTGGTCACGTAGTCGTCCGCGCCGGACTCGAGGCCCGCCACGACGTCGTGGCTGTCGGTGCGAGCCGTCACCATGATGACGGGCACGCTGCTCGTTCGGCGGATCTCACGGCATACCGAGAAGCCGTCAGTGTCCGGGAGCATGAGGTCGAGCAGCACGACGTCGGGGTCCACCTCGGGCAGGTCGGTGAGGCACTGCCCCCCGTCGGCCGCCTCCTTCACGGAGAAGCCCTCGTCCTCGAGCGCGAGCCGGAGGACGCGCCGAACCCTTGCGTCGTCCTCGACGAGCAGCACGCGCCGCGTCATGAGGCCAGTATCACGCCGGCTCCGACCGCACGATGACATCCGTCACCGAACCGTCACACACGGTCGCGGTTGATGACTCTGTCTTTGCGCTCCCGTGTCACCTTGCCGCTGAAGCGTCCGGCGCGCGTCGGCCGTGCCTAGCGTGAATCGGGCGGCCTCCTCGAGGGGCTGCCGAATCTGCATTCGTGCCCGTCACGGAAGAGGGACCTCATGACCAGGAACACCAGGGCGCTCACGTGGGTGGCCGCCATCGGAGCCGTCGGGCTGGGACTGACGGCGTGCAGCACCGGGTCGACCGGTGGCACCGGGGGCACCGCACCCGGCAGCTCCGCCGGCGCCGCGGCCGTGAGGGGCGGAACCCTCAACATGCTCGGCAGCGGCGACGTCGACTACATGGACCCCAACATCAGCTACTACAGCATCGGCTACCTCGGCCTGCGGGAGTGGAGCCGGCAGCTGTTCACCTACCCGGCCAGGGCGGGCGAGACGACGCACGCCGTACCCGACCTTGCCGCCGAGATGCCGACGACCGGAAAGGGGCTGAGTGCCGACGGTCTCACGTACACGATCACGATCCGGTCCGGCGCGAAGTGGAACACCTCGCCGGCCCGCCAAGTGACGGCCGCGGACCTGGTCCGCGGTGTGAAGCGCACCTGCAACCCCGCGCAGCCCTTCGGCGGCCTGCCCGACTACCTCGACCTCATCGTGGGGCTCAAGAGCTTCTGCGACGGCTTCGCCAAGGTGGGCCACACGCCGGCGGCCATGACGGCATACATGGACTCGACCCCGCTGCCGGGAGTCGTCGCCAAGGACGATCTCACGGTGAAGTTCACGCTGACCCACCCCGCCAGCTACTTCCCCGACATGCTGACGCTGCCCGCCTTCTCGCCCGCGCCCAAGGAGTACGACGCCTACGTGCCGGCGAGCGCCGAGCTCGCGTCGCACACGATCTCCGACGGGCCCTACATGATCGAGTCGTACTCCCCCACCAAGAACATCACCTTCACGCGCAACCCGGCCTGGTCCGCCGGCTCCGACCCGATCCGCAAGGCCTACGTCGACAAGATCGTCATCAACGAGACGGTCACCCAGGACTCCACCCAGCAGCAGCTGCAGACCGGCACGCCGACTGCCGACATGGAATGGGACAACTTCCCGCCGCCCTCGCAGCTGCCGGCGTTGATCGCAAAGAACGATCCCAACCTCAGCCTCGGTCCGACCTCGTCGAGCAACCCCTACGTCGTCTTCAACACCGTCTCCCCCAACACCAACGGGGCGCTCGGCAACGTCAAGGTGCGCCAGGCGCTGTCGGAGGCGATCAACCGCACCAACATCATCCAGGTGCTCGGCGGACCGAAGCTCAACGAGGCCCTGACCCACGTGGTGCCCTCGAACGTCATCGGCGGTGAGAACAACTTCGACCTCTACCCCTACAACGCGACCAAGGCCAAGGCCGACCTCGCCGCAGCCGGCTACCCCAACGGGCTCACCCTGAAGATGCTCTACCGCAACTCGTCGCAGGGCAGCAGCAAGACCTTCCAGACCGTCCAGCAGGACCTCTCCAAGATCGGCGTCACCGTCGTCGGCGTGCCGTCGCCGAATGCCGACTTCTACACGAAGTACCTCCAGGTGCCCACGGTCGCGCAACGTGGTGTCTGGGACCTGGCCGTCGCCGGCTGGGGCTCCGACTGGTACGGCAACGCCGCGCTGTCGTTCTTCAACCCGCTCTTCTACGGCAAGCCGGCCTTCCCACCGAACGGCAGCAACTTCGGTCTCTACGACAACCCGGCAACCAACGCGCTCATCCAGCAGGCCGGCTCCGCGAAGACGCAGGACGAGGCCGCCTCGATGTGGGCACAGGCCGACCAGGCGGTCATGAAGGACGCCCCCTTCTTCCC
Organism: Humibacillus xanthopallidus; assembly: GCF_006716675.1. GTDB lineage: Bacteria > Actinomycetota > Actinomycetes > Actinomycetales > Dermatophilaceae > Humibacillus > Humibacillus xanthopallidus_B. The sequence goes on from NZ_VFPM01000003.1 coordinate 458,081, forward strand.
CATCACCAACCCGCTTCAGGCCAACTACCGCGCGAGCCAGGTGCAGGGCGCCGTCTACGTGCCGGCGATCCAGAACTTCGACCCGACCAACGTCTGGCTGAGCCCGGACAAGCAGGGCGGCTGAGCGAGAACCAGACGCCGACACCATGGCTCTCCTCGAGGTCCGTGACCTCCGCGTCGCCTTCAACACCCCCGACGGGGTGCTGGAGGCGGTGCGGGGGCTCTCCTTCGACGTCGACCGCGGCTCGACCCTCGCGATCGTCGGCGAGTCCGGGTCGGGCAAGAGCGTCGCGACCCAGACCATCACCGGGCTGACGAGCGGCGCACGGGTCAGCGGGTCGGCGCGCTTCGACGGCACGGAGCTCATCGGAGCCTCCTCGGAGGTGCTCCGCACGATCCGGGGCGCCCGCATCGGCATGATCTTCCAGGACCCGCTCTCGAGCCTGCACCCCTACTACACGGTGGGTTGGCAGATCGTCGAGATGATCCGGGCCCACGACCGCAGCGTGTCGACGGCGGCGGCCCGACGACGCGCTGCGGACCTGCTCGGCGTCGTGGGCATCCCCCACGCCCGGACCCGGATCGACGACTACCCCCACCAGTTCTCGGGCGGGATGCGCCAGCGGGTCATGATCGCCATGGCCATGGCGCTCGATCCCGTCCTGCTCATCGCCGACGAGCCGACGACGGCGCTCGACGTCACGGTGCAGGCGCAGGTGCTCGCCGTGATGCGGCGGCTGCAGGAGGACTTCGGCACCGCCATCATCCTCATCACCCACGACCTCGGGGTCGTGGCCGAGATGTCCGACGAGGTGGTCGTCATGTATGCCGGGTCGGCCATGGAGCGCGCCGCGCGGCGCACCCTCTTCTACGCCAACCACCACCCCTACAGCGAGGGCCTGCTCGGCTCGCTCCCCGCGAGGGGCGGCGCGCGCGACCGCCTGACGCCCATCCTCGGGGTCCCCCCGTCGCTCATCGGCCTGCCTGCCGGGTGTCCCTTCGCGCCTCGCTGTCCGTACGCGTTCGCCCGGTGCTGGAGCGAGACACCGCCGTTGCGCATGGTGTTCGACGACCCCGCCCACACCTCGGCCTGCTGGCTGACGACGGTCCTCGGCGATCGGGAGTCGCTGCGCGCGGCCCGCGTCCAGCGAGAGCTCGACCAGCCGCGGGCGAGCACCCCCGCGCCGCGTGTCGAGGTCGGCCCATGACCGAGCCCCTGCTCCGCGTCGAGGGGCTCACGAAGTCCTTCCCCGTCAGCTCCGGCAGCTGGCGCCGCGACACCGCCAAGGTGCACGCCGTCGACGACGTCACGCTCGAGATCGATGCCGGCGAGACCCTCGGCCTGGTGGGCGAGACCGGCTGCGGCAAGTCGACCCTCGCGCGCTGCATGGCGCGGCTCTACGACGTCACGAGCGGCACGGTGTGGTTCGACGGCCGTGACATCACCCATCTCGACCGGCGCGAGATGCGCGTCGTGCGCCGTGACGTCCAGATGATCTTCCAGGACCCCTACGGCTCGCTCAACCCACGGCGCAGGGTCGGCGCGATCATCGGGGACCCGTTCGTCATCCACGGCACCGCGACGGGGCGCGAGCTGAAGACGAAGGTGCAGGACCTCATGGCAACCGTCGGGCTCAACCCCGAGCACTACAACCGATTCCCCGCGGAGTTCTCGGGGGGCCAGCGCCAGCGCATCGGCGTGGCGCGGGCGCTGGCCCTTCGTCCCAAGCTCGTCATCTGCGACGAGCCGGTCTCAGCGCTCGACGTCTCCATCCAGGCCCAGATCATCAACCTGCTCATCGACCTGCAGGACGAGTTCTCGCTCACCTACCTCTTCATCACCCACGACCTGTCGGTCGTGCGCCACGTCAGCGACCGCATCGCAGTCATGTACCTCGCCAAGGTGGTGGAGACGGCACCCACCCCCGCGCTCTTCAGCACGACCCGGCACCCGTACACGCGTGCCCTGTTGTCGGCGCTCCCCGTGCCCGACCCGGACCTCGCCGACAGCCGCGAGCAGATCGTCCTCTCCGGCGACCTGCCGACTCCCACCGACCCGCCCTCGGGCTGCCGCTTCCACACGCGGTGTCCCAAGGCGCGCCAGGACTGCGTCGCGACGGAGCCGGCACTGCGTCCGGTGCTCGGTGACACGGTCGAGCACCCGACCGCCTGCCACCACCCGCTGACCATCGGCGAGGACCTCTCCCTGGCCCGTCCTCACATCGACGCCGCGCAGACGGTCGACGACGACGCCGTCCCACTCGGGGCCGCGGCCCCGACCGAGCCCGGTGGAGAGTCCCGATGAGCATCGTTCCTCCCCACGACCCCACGGACCCCACGGCCCCCCGGCTGACCGACCTCGAACCCCAGGCGGAGGCGCCGGCCTTCCTCACCCCGGAGGACGTCGACGAGCGGCCCCTCGAGGCCCGTCACATCGAAGGGCGCAGCCCGTGGCTCCTCGCGTGGCAGCGGCTGCGCCGCGACCGGGTGGCGATGGGCTCCCTCGTCGTCATCGGGCTCATCATCCTCCTCGCCATCTTCGCCCCGGTGACGACGGCGATCACGGGACACCCGCCGAACGAGCAGTACCGCGAGACCGGCCTGTCCCCCGACGGCCTCCCCCTCCCACCGAGCTCGGAGTTCTGGCTGGGCACCGACGACCTCGGGCGCGACATCTTCGTGCGGATCGCCTACGGCGCCAGGGTCTCGCTCCTCGTCGGTGTCGCAGCCACGCTCATGACGGTGCTGATCGGCGTCGTCGTCGGGCTGGCGGCCGGCTTCCTCGGGGGCGCCGTCGACACGCTGCTCGCCCGCCTCATCGACCTCGTGCTGTCGATCCCGTTCCTGCTCGTCGCCATCGCGCTCGTGTCGATCACCGGGCCGAGCCTCGCCGTGACCGTGCTCGTCATCGGCTTCTTCAGCTGGGCGGCGGTCGCCCGCATCGTCCGAGGTCAGGTGCTGTCGCTGCGCGAACGGGAGTTCGTCGAGGCGGCGCGCTCGCTGGGGGCCTCCGACCGCCGCATCATGTTCGTCGACATCATGCCCAACATCCTCGCCCCCGTCATCGTCTATGCGTCCCTGCTCATCCCGGTCGTCATCGTCGTCGAGGCGACGCTGTCCTACCTCGGCCTCGGGCTCGCGCCGCCGACGGCCGACTGGGGCGGCATGATCAGCGACGCCCAGAACTACTACACGACGGCGTGGTGGTTCATGGTCTTCCCCGGACTGGCCCTGCTGATGACGACCCTGGCCTTCAACCTGTTCGGCGACGGCGTGCGCGACGCGTTCGACCCGCGCAGCGACCGGATCTTCGAGTGAGGGGCTGAGTCGATGGCACGCTTCCTCCTCCGCCGACTGGCTCTGGGCCTGCTCATCATGTGGCTCATCTCCCTGGCCGTCTTCGCCCTCTTCTTCATCGCCCCCAACGACGTCGCGCGCACCCTGGCCGGCCGCCAGGCGACCCCCGAGACGGTCGCGCTCATCTCGGCGCGGCTCGGTCTCGACCAGCCGATCTGGAAGCAGTACCTCGACTTCCTCGGCAAGGCGCTGCACGGCGACCTGGGCTACGACTACTACCACCAGGTGCCGGTCACCGAGATCATGGCGCAGGCGCTGCCGATCACCCTGAGCCTCGTCGTGGGCGGCGCCATCATCTGGCTCGTCATGGGCGTCTTCAACGGCGTCGTCTCGGCGATCCGCCCGCGGTCGGTCACCGACCGCTCGCTCACCGCCTTCGCACTCTTCTTCTACTCCATGCCGACCTTCTTCCTCGGCCTGCTCCTGCTCTACTTCCTCTACTACCAGCTGACCGTCGCCGGCTACCCGATCTTCCCGCCGGGCGGCTACGCGCCCCTGAGCGAAGGCTTCGGGCCGTGGCTGCAGCACATGATCCTGCCGTGGTTCACGCTCGCCCTCGTCTCGGCCGCGACCTACACCCGCCTCACCCGCGCCTCGATGCTCGAGGTCCTCGGCGAGGACTACGTGCGCACCGCCCGAGCCAAGGGCATCCGCGAGAGCCGCGTCATCACGCGGCACGCCCTGCGCGCGGCCCTGACCCCGATCGTCACCCAGTTCGGCATCGACGTGGGCGCGCTCGTCGGAGGCGTCGTCGTCACGGAGACGGTCTTCAGCCTGCCCGGCCTCGGCAAGACCTCGATCGATGCCATCAACCAGCAGGACCTGCCGGTCATCATCGGAATCGTCCTGTTCGCCTCGCTCGCGGTCGTCGTGGCCAACATCGTCGTCGACATCTTCTATGCCGTGCTCGACCCCCGCGTGCGGCTCCACTGAGCCGCTCCGCAGTGAGGTCACCTCAAACCGGGCCAGACCCACCCGTGCCTCAATCGTGACGGTGCCGAAGCCGACCTGCTTGGGCGTGTTGGGGTGTGGCCTGTCAAAATGGCGGCTGTCCACCCCTCCCAGCTCCACCCCCTGCATTGGACGGTCATGATCGACAGACCACACTTCAAGTTCTCCCGTCGCGGCTACGAGCCCGAAGAGGTCGACTCCTTCATCGAGTCGCAGAACCGCACCCTCCAAGCCGCCAAGAAGGACGCTGCCGAGCGCAGCGTCGAGCTCACGAAGCTCAACGCCGCCCTGACCGACCTCCGGGGACAGCTCGGTCAGCAGTCGCGCGTGATGGCCGACCTCAAGAAGCAGAACACGCCGGCTCCTGCGCAGACGTTCGCCGACCTGGGCGAGCGGATCGCCCAGATCCTCACGCTCGCCGAGCAGGAGGCCGCCGACATGAAGAGCCGTGCGGTCGCCGAGGCCGACGAGATCCGCGAGCGCGCCAACCGGTCGGCCGCTGAGCTCAAGTCGACGACGACGACGTATGCGGAGCAGGCCCGGGCCCGTGCCGACGAGGAGGCCGTGCGGATCATCGCCCAGGCCAACCGCGAGGCCCAGGCCATCGTCGCCGAGGCCCAGAGCGTCACCGCGGCCCAGCGCCAGGAGGCGGCAGCCGAGTTCGAGGCCCACCGCCTGCGCGCCTCCACCGCGTCCGCCGAGCTCGAGATGTCGCTCGCCGCCCGCCGTGAGCAGGCCGACACGGAGTTCGAGCAGCGCCGCAAGCAGCAGGAGCAGCTGCTCGCCGAGTCCGAGACGCGGCTGCGCCAGATCACCGAGCGCGGTGAGCGCGAGGCTGCCGACCTGCGAGCCAGGGCCGAGCGCACGCTCGAGAACGCCCAGTCGCAGGCCGACCAGATCGTCTCCGAGGCCCGCGACCACGCCTCGCGCCTGCGTGAGGAGTCCGACCGCGAGCTGGCGGCTGCCACGGCGCAGCGCAACAGCATCACCGCCCAGCTGGCCAACGTCCGTCAGATGCTCTCGACCCTCGGTGGCGGCGCCCTCGCCGACGTCCTCGGCAGTGAGACGGCCGCTCCGAAGGCCGAGGAGCGGGCTCCTGCAGCCGCCCCCGAGTCCGAGCAGCAGGCCGAGCCGCAGGCGCAGCAGGCGCAGCAGGACGACTCGGCCGGCGACAACGGTCAGCCCGGCTCAGGCGACGAGGACGCTTCTGAGGAGCCGGTCGACGAGTCGGCGCAGGAGTCCGGAGACGCCGCGGCTGACGACACCGCTGAGCAGGAGGGCGAGCAGCCCTACGGCTCGACCGCGTCGTCCTACTACCAGCGCGGCAACGCGCCCGTGGGTGCCTCGACGAACTGACGTCCCAGGGCTTGCACGACGGAGGCCGTCCACCCATCAGGTGGACGGCCTCCGTCATCTGCTGCCGTGTGCCGGGTGGCCCGGCCGCGTGCCCGGGCATCGGTCCGCGCCCGGCCACACCTGCCTCGGGGGGACGGTCGTCAGACCGCGGGCCCCGGGTCGCTCGGCGAGGAGGTGCCGTCGTCGGCGCTGTCACCGCTCAGCACCTCGGGATGGCCCGGGTGGCCCTCGTCCGTGCTCGGAGCGTCTGACGTGGGGTTGACGTGGCTCAGCAGGCTGGTCAGCAGGGGCCCGACGATGCGCCGGAAGGTGCGGCGCGGACGCTCCCGGTCGAGGACCGCGACCTCGAGCTGTGAGGCCCCGATCTCGCGGCGCTCACCGTTGTCGCCCGACGCGGCGAGCACGTCGACCGCGAGCCGGAGCGACTCGCCGAGCGAGAGGCCCGGCCGCCAGGCCGCCCCGAGCCGCTCCTCGGCCTTCTCGCTCGCTCCGCCCATGACGACGAAACCCTGCTCGTCGGCGACGGACCCGTCGTAGGTGAGGCGGAAGATCTGGTCCTCCTCGGGCGTGAGCCCCACCTCCGCCACGACGATCTCGATCTCGAAGGGCTTGGACTCCTGGGTGAAGACGGCTCCGAGCGTCTGCGCATACGTGTTGGCGAGGGCCCTCGCGGTGACGTCGGTGCGGTCGTAGGAGTAGCCCCGCAGGTCGGCGTAGCGGATGCCCGCGACCCGGAGGCTCTCGAACTCGTTGTAGCGGCCGACCGCGCCGAAGGCGATCCGGTCGTAGATCTCGGACACCTTGTGCAAGGCACGGGAGGGGTTCTCCGCGACGAAGGCGATGCCCTTGTCGTAGCCGAGCACGATGACCGAGCGTCCACGCGCAATTCCCTTGCGCGCGAAGTCCGCCCGGTCCTTCATGACCTGCTCGGGCGGGACGTAGAACGGCATGCTCATCGGGCACCCCCGGGGTTGTCGCGTCGCGCGGCCACGATCCGTTGCACGTGGGCCTCGAGGTCGGGCTGGGAGACGAAGCGGGAGCCCATCCGGTCGACGACAGCCACCGTCGGCCAGATCTGGCGGCCGAGGTCGGGGCCACCGGTGGCCGAGTCGTCGTCGGCGGCGTCGTAGAGCGCCTCGACGGCGATGCCGACGGCCGCCTCCTCGGCGAGGCCCGGGCGCCAGAGCTTCTTGAGCGAGCCCCGGGCGAAGACCGAGCCGGAGCCGGTCGAGTGGTGGCCTCCCTCGATGTAGCAGCCGCCCGTAACGTCATAGGAGTAGATGCGTCCCGCGTCGGTCTCGAGGTCGAAACCGGCATAGGTCGGCACGACGGTCAGGCCCTGCATGGCGAGCGCGAGATTGCCCCGGATCATCGAGGCGAGGCGGTTGGCCTTGCCCTCGAGCGACATGATCGCGCCCTCGATCTTCTCGTAGTGCTCCAGCTCGACCTGGTAGAGGCGGACGAGCTCGATGGCCACCCCGGCGGTGCCGGCGATGCCGACGACGCTGTAGCTGTCGGCGGCGAAGACCTTCTCCATGTCACGGTTGGCGATGACGTTGCCCATCGTCGCCCGGCGGTCGCCGGCCATGATGACGCCGCCGTCGAAGAGCAGCGAGACGATCGTCGTCCCGTGCGGCGCCTCGAGGCTGGCCCCCGACGGCAGGGGGCGGCCCGAGGGCAGCAGCTCGGGGCGGTAGGCGCTGACGAAGTCGGTGAAGGACGAGCTGCCCGCGACGAGGAAGGCGTCGTCGAGCCGGCGGGCCCGCCCCGTGGGGTCGGCCGTCACTCTCCGCCCTTCTGGACGAACCCGCGCACGAACTCCTCGGCGTTGGACTCGAGCACCCCGTCGATCTCGTCGAGGACGCTGTCGATGTCGTCGCTCAGGCCCTCCTTGACGGCGGCTCCCGACGGCGCCGCGGGCGGTGCCTCGGGGGCGTCGGGCACCTCGTCCTCACGGCGCTGCGGCTTTGCGTGTTCCTGACCCGGCATGGCTACCTCCTGGGACGTGTGACCTCTTCCCCCGACCCTAACGCGTGAGCCCGTCGTGACCGAGCACCGGGCAGAGGTCGCGGACGGCATACGGGCGGGGTCGGAGGGGCTCGTCCTCGCCCCGGGAACCCCCGTGCACCACGGGCGCCCGGCCCTCACCCTCAGGGATGCCGCACCGGAGTCCGGTTGCCAGGCAGACGCGCCGTCCCGCCTCAGTCGGGTGTCGCGAGCCCGCGGAGCAGGGCGGTCACGTCGGCACTCTCCTCGAGGAGCGTCCCGACCTGCGCCCGGGTGCCGCGCTCGGGCTCGAGGATCGGCACGCGCTGCAGGCTCGCGTGACCGGGCACGTCGAAGACGACGGAGTCCCAGCTGGCCGAGAACACCTCGGACCCGAAGCGACGCACACAGCTGCCTCGGAACCACGCACGGGTGTCCTCGGGCGGCGTCGTCTGGGCAGCGCGGACCTGCTCGGGAGTGACGAGGTCGACGGTGCGGCCCCGGTCGCGAAGGCGGTGCACGAGCCCCTTCTCGGGGCGCACGTCGGCCCACTGGATGTCGACGGCTGCGAGGCGGTGGTCGTCCCAAGCCAGGCCGTCACGGGCTCGGAAGCCCTCGAGGAGCTGGAGCTTCGTCACCCAGTCGAGCATGCCCGCGCACGACATGACGTCGTGGCCGAGCCGGGTCAGCACGTCCTCCCACAGCGTCATCACCTCGGTCGTGGCCTCGGGCTCGGGATCGTCGCCCCGCAGCTCGAGCCAGCGCTTGGCCGCCTCGAGGTAGAGCCACTGCACGTCGAGCCCGGTCATGACCCGGCCGTCGACGAGCTCGACGGTGGCGCGCAGGGTGGGGTCGTGCGACACGGTCTGCAGGGCCGCCACCGGACGACGGATCGACCAGTCCTCGGTCAGGTGCCCGTCCTCGATCATGCCGAGCACGAGCGAGGTCGTGCCGACCTTGAGCAGGCCCGCGACGTCGAGCAGGTTGGCGTCGCCGATGATGACGTGCAGGCGGCGGTAGCGGTCGGCGACGGCGTGCGGCTCGTCGCGGGTGTTGATGATGGGTCGCTTGAGCGTCGTCTCGAGACCGACCTCGGTCTCGAAGAAGTCGGCCCGCTGGGAGATCTGGTAGCCCGCTCCCCTGCTGTCGACGCCGATGCCCACCCGCCCGGCGCCGCAGACGACCTGCCGGGTGACGAAGAACGGGATGAGGTGGCGCACGATGTCGGGGAAGGCCGTGCGTCGCGGCATGAGGTAGTTCTCGTGGGTGCCGTAGGACTGGCCCTTGCCGTCCGCGTTGTTCTTGTAGAGGTTGACCGGCGGCTGCCCCGGGCGTGAGGCCAGCAGGCGCACGGACTCGAGCGCGATCGCGTCACCGGCGCGGTCCCAGATGACGGCGTCGCGCGGCAGGGTCACCTCGGGCGAGCTGTACTCCGGGTGGGCGTGGTCGACGTAGTAGCGCGCGCCGTTCGTCAGCACGACGTTGGCGAGGGTCGGGTCCTCGATGTCGGTGAGCTGGCTGGGGTCGGCGGACAGCCGGTCGAGCTGCCACCCGCGAGCGTCGCGCAGGGGGTCCTCGAAGGCGTAGTCCCAGCTCGACTGGTTGGAGCGGATGCCCTGCGCGGCGGCATACACGCTGATCACCTGCCCCGAGAGGAACATCGGGTTGGCCATCGGGTCGCCCGGCACGGAGATGCCGTACTCGGTCTCGAGCCCCATGATCCGCCGCACCGTCATGGTCAGGACGATAACCGGCGCCGGGTGGCTCCCTCTCCCCCGCCCGCCGTATGCCGCCGGGCCGGGGTCAGATGGCGCCGATCTTCTGGAGGCGGTTGAGCGAGAACCAGCCGAACGGGATCGGCAGCCAGTAGGTCGCGAGGCGGTAGAGCAGGACGGCCGAGACCGCGGTGCCGCCGGGCACGCCGATCGCGATGAGACCCGCAGACATCGCCGCCTCGATGCCGCCGAGACCACCGGGGGTCGGCACCGCGGAGCCGATGATGGCGCCGGCGAAGTAGACGACCGCGACGGCGGGGATCGGCGCGTCGGAGCCGAAGGCCCGGGTGGCGCAGACGAGCGAGGCGACGAAGGAGACGTCGAGCAGCAGGGCTCCACCGAGCAGCTGCGCCAGCTTCTTCGGGTGCTGGAAGATCGCCAGCACCTGGGGCACCGCGGAGCGGACCTGCGGCATCACCCGGTCGGTGATGACGCCGCGCACCTTGGGCACGGCGAGCAGCCCGATGGCGACGATGACGACGGCGAGGATCCCCGCCACGAGCACGGGCGACGGACTGAAGGAGACCGCCGGCCCGGTGCCGGCGAGCACGCCGGCGACGACGAGGAGCACGAAGTACGAGCAGAACTGGGCCACCTGCGCGACACCCACGCTCGCGCCGGCGACCGCAGGCGGAAGACCCGAGGTCTGCAGGTAGCGGGTGTTGAGCGCGATGTTGCCGACGGCCGCAGGCGCGACGAGCCCGCTGAAGGCGACGGCGAGCTGGGTCATGTAGGTGCGGATGAACCGCAGGTGGATCTGCACCGCGCCGGCGAGGGCGATCGACGCACCGGCGAACGTGGCCGCGGCGAAGACGACGAGCACGATGACCCACTCCCACTGCGCCGTCCTGATCACCTCGCCGAGGTCGACCTGGGCCAGCTGGGTGAGCACGAGGTAGCCCGCCACGACCCCACCGATGAGGGTGACGACCGACCGCAGGGTGACCCGGCGCAGCTCGACGGGGGCGACCTCCTCCGTCGACGGCCGCAGCGTCATGAGCTCGTCGCGCAGCTCTCCGAGCAGGCCCTTGCGCTCCTTGAGCGCCGACCGGGTGTCGGGGGTGAGCGCGACCGACTGGAGCACCGGCACCGCACGCACCACGGCCTCCTTGCCGAGCGCGTTGACGGCCGAGGAGACAGCCCGCTGGGGCCCCACGACGATCGCGACGCTCGTCAGCAGCTGGGCGAGGTCGATGCGCAGGGTGATGTCGTCGGCCGCGAGGTCGCCGGCACCGAGCGTGCGCAGCCCGACCCGCCCCTCGGCGTCGATGAGCACGGCCCGGCGGCTGAGGCCGCGGTGGGCGATCCGGCGACGGTGCAGGGTCTGCACGAGCCGCCACACCTGGGCCAGCTGCTCGTCGTCGAGGTCGTCGAGCTCGGCCAGGGTCACGCCTTGCGGCTCGACGTAGGCGATGACGGCGGCGAACGGGCCCACCTCGGAGACGGCCACCGGCCGGGGTGCGTGCACACCGGCGTCCGCGAGCAGCAGCCCCATGAGCGTGCGGTGCTCGAGCTCGGCGCGCAGGGTCACGGCAGGAGGCCGGGAGAAGCCGCTTCGGAGGCGGACGGCACGCAGCAGGCGCCGCCCCGAGGCGAGGCCGAAGGTGTCTCGGTCGATGACGTGGACGTCGACCGACCCGCTCTCGGTCGTGCCGGCATACCGCCTGTCGCCGGCGGCGTTGGCGTCGACGAGCCGGAGTCGCTCGAGCGGCACGCCGGTGTCGAGCAGCACCCGGGCGACGTCGACCCCGGGGGGCCGGGTCGAGACAGCGCCGAAGCCGACCCGGAAGGCGAGGCCGACGAGCCAGCCGAGCAGGAGCGAGCAGATGAGAGCCGTCAGCGTGACGAGGCCGGAGAGGAAGGTCGTGAGGACCGTGGCGGCGACAACGGTCGTGGCGATCGGCGAGATCCACTTGCGCCCGGCGATGTCGGCGACGGTGAGCAGCGCGATCATCGAGACGACGACGATGTCGAGGGGCGGGCTCTGACCTGTCGACGTCGGACGCGAGAGCACGTCGGTGAGGAAGCCGCCGTGCCCGGTCGTCACGAGCGCGACGCAGATGATGACGAGGATGCCGCCGACGACCGCGGCTCCGAGGGCCTGCACGAGCTGGAGCGGACGGCGGCGCACGAGCAGGTCGGCACCCACCGCGATGGGCAGGAGCACCGCCCCGAGACCGCTCAGCCACGCGAGCAGCGTCAGCAGGATGCGCGGCAGGCCTCCGGTCGCCTCGGCGAGGTCCTGCTCGACCGCGCCGCGGGTGCCCACCGCGAGGTCGGCGAGGACGAAGCCGAGCACGAGGAACAGGGTGACGACGGCGAGCCGGATCGCGTCGGCGGGCCGTCGCACACGATCGGGGATCGGGGGTTCGATGACCTCGACCGCGGCCGCGGGGTCGACCGGCTCGTCCGGTTGGGCGGGCTGATCGGCGTCGACCGGCTCGACGACCGTGACGGCCGTGACGGGCTCGGTTGGCTCGACCCGCACGCCGTGGTCCGCGTCGGGTTCGCCGCCCTCGCGGGGCTCGTCTGGGCTGGGCACCCCATCATCCTGCCTGACCGGGGGGCGGCAAACCTGCAGGCGGGCCCTGCGCGCCGTGCGAGACTGCGCAGCGTGACACGCAGCAGCTCGTGGGACATGCCCCTGCGCACCCGCCTCGTCGTCCGGGCGGTCGCTCGCGAACGAGGATCCATCGCCACCCTCGACCCCCGCGAGATCCCCATCGTGCGTGCCTGGACCGCGCCCGCGCGGCCGCCCTACAGCTGGATCACGGGGCGGGTCCGTCGAGACGTCACCATCGGCGCGACCGCCTTCCGTGCCCGTGACGGACACCAGGTCGCCGTGCGCACCTACCGCCCCACCGGCACGGGAGCCGCGCCGCTGCCGGTCCTCGTGTGGTTCCACGGTGGCGGGTGGGTGCTCGGCAACACGCAGTCCTACGACCCGGTGTGCAGCGCCGTCGCCCACGACGCCGGGGTGCTCGTCGTCAGCGTCGACTACCGGCTCGCCCCGGAGTTCCGCGCCCCGCAGGCGGCGCTCGACTGCGTCGACGCCGTGCGGTGGGTGGCGTCGGCAGGGACGGCACTCGGGGCTCGCACGGAGGGGATCGGCGTGGCCGGCGACTCGGCGGGCGCCAACCTCGCTGCGGTCGTCGCCCAGGTCGTGCAGTCCGAGGGCGGAGCGCAGCTCACCCACCAGAGCCTCGTCTACCCCGCTGTCGACGCCACGATGAGCCAGCCGTCGATCGCCGAGCACGCTGACGCGCCGGTGCTCACGCGAGCCGACATGGAGGCCTTCCTCTCGTACTACCTCGGAGAGGGCCCGGACGCCCTCGACCGACGCGACCCGCTCGTCTCGCCGCTGTATGCCGCGCAGCTCGCCGGGCTGCCCCCGGCGCTCGTGCAGACGGCCGACCTCGACCCGCTGCGCGACGACGGCGCGGTCTACGCCAGGGCACTGCGCGATGCGGGCGTCGAGGTGACCCTGACGAACTACCCCCGCGTCCCCCACGGCTTCCTCAGCTTCCCGGGGGCGACGGCCGCCCGGTGGGCACCGTGTGACGAGCTCATCACCTGGGTCGCGCGGCACGCGCACCGACCGCGTGTCGGCTAGGGTCGAAGCGCACGCGAACCTCGAGAGAGCTGGCTCGGAGTGAATGACGTCGTCGTGTTCAGCGGGTCGGCACACCCGGCCCTCGCCGACAGGATCTGTGGCCACCTCGGGGTGAGCCGGTCGCCCGTCGACATCAAGCGGTTCAGCAACGACTGCCTTCAGGCGCAGCTGCTGGCCAACTGCCGCCAGCGCGACGTCTACATCGTGCAGCCCCTCGTGCCACCGACGCAGGAGCACCTCATGGAGCTGCTCCTCATGATCGATGCCGCCCGAGGAGCATCCGCCGCGCAGATCACGGCCGTCATGCCGCACTACGCCTACGCCCGCTCCGACAAGAAGGACGCCTCGCGCATCTCCCTCGGCGGCCGGCTCGTCGCCGACATGATCTCGACCGCCGGGGCGCACCGCGTGCTCACGATGGCGCTCCACGCGCCACAGGTGCACGGCTTCTTCTCCACCCCTGTCGATCACCTCACCGCCATCGGTGTGCTCGCGGACCACTACCGCGGCACCGACCTCACCGACTGCATCGTCGTCAGCCCCGACCTCGGCAACGCGAAGGTGGCGACGCAGTTCGCGCGGCTGCTGGGGCTGCCCGTGGCCGCCGGCGCGAAGCAGCGCATCTCCGACGACCGCGTCGTCATCGACTCCATCGTGGGAGACGTCGCCGGTCGGCGAGCCATCGTGCTCGACGACGAGATCGCGACCGGTGGCTCGATGCTGGAGCTCATGGACCGCCTCAAGGACGCCGGCACCACCGAGGCGTCGATCGTCTGCACGCACGGGCTCTTCGCGGGCAAGGCCGTCGAGCGCCTCCGCGACCACCCGTTCGTCACGGAGGTCGTCACGACCGACACCGTTCCGCCGCCACCCGGGTGGCCCGAGCTCACCGTGCGCTCGGTCTCGGCCCTCTTCGCCGAGGCGATCAGCCGGATCCACCACGGCCGGTCGGTCAGCTCGCTCTTCGAGGGCGTCGACCCGACCCACGCACCCCCACAGGCCCGGCTCCCGTTCGACGACACGCCGTCATGAGCACCGCTGCGGCCCTCCTGCGCCGTCCACCGGTCGCGTTCGCGCTCGACGTGGTGCTCGTCATCGTCTTCGCGGCGGTCGGGAGGGCCAGCCACGACGAGGCGAACCCCGTCATCGGTGCCCTCCTCACCGCGTGGCCCTTCCTCGTGGGCACGTTGGTCGGGTGGGCCGTCGTCCGCGTCCTGCGCAAGGCGTGGCCGCTCGAGGTGGGGCCGGGCATCACCGTATGGTTCTCGACCCTGCTCATCGGGATGGTGCTGCGACAGGCCACTGGTCACGGCACGGCTGTCAGCTTCGTCCTCGTGGCCGCCGTCGTGCTCGCCTTCTTCCTCATCGGCTGGCGGGCCCTCGAGGCGCAGCTCCTCAGGCGGTCGAGGCCGTCCGCGTGAGGAGCTGGCGCACCCTGGGCATCAGAGGTACTGGCCGGTGTTGGCCGTGGCGATGGAGCGGCCCGGCTCGGTGCCGTCCTTGCCCTTGATGAGCGTGCGGATGTAGACGATGCGCTCGCCCTTCTTGCCGCTGATCCGCGCCCAGTCGTCGGGGTTGGTCGTGTTGGGCAGGTCCTCGTTCTCCTTGAACTCGTCGACGCAGCTGCTCATGAGGTGCTCGATCCGGATGCCCTTCTGCCCTGTCGTCAGGAAGTCCTTGATCGCGAGCTTCTTGGCCCGGTCGACGATGTTCTGGATCATCGCGCCCGAGTTGAAGTCCTTGAAGTAGAGGATCTCCTTGTCGCCGCCCTGGTAGGTCACCTCGAGGAAGCGGTTCTCGTCCATCTCGGAGTACATCCGCTCCACCGCGGCCGTGATCATGGCCTCGATGGTGGCCTCGCGATCGCCGCCGTGGACGGCGAGGTCGTGCTCGTGCAGGGGCAGGGTCTCGGTGAGGTACTTGCTGAAGATGTCACGGGCGCTCTCGGCGTCGGGCCGCTCGATCTTGATCTTCGCGTCGAGACGGCCAGGGCGCAGGATCGCGGGGTCGATCATGTCCTCGCGGTTCGACGCACCGATGACGATGACGTTGTCGAGCCGCTCGACGCCGTCGATCTCGGCGAGCAGCTGCGGCACGATCGTCGTCTCGACGTCGCTCGAGACCCCGGACCCGCGAGTGCGGAAGAGCGAGTCCATCTCGTCGAAGAAGACGACGACCGGGGTGCCGTCGGAGGCCTTCTCGCGCGCGCGCTGGAAGATGAGCCGGATGTGCCGCTCGGTCTCACCGACGTACTTGTTGAGCAGCTCCGGGCCCTTGATGTTGAGGAAGTAGCTCTTCTCGGTCTGCTTGCCCGTGCGCTCGGCCACCTTGCGCGCCAGCGACGCTGCCACGGCCTTGGCGATGAGCGTCTTGCCGCAGCCGGGAGGGCCGTAAAGCAGCACACCCTTGGGCGGCTTGAGCGCGTGCTCCTTGTAGAGCTCGGGGTGCAGGAACGGCAGCTCGACGGCGTCGCGGATCTGCTCGATCTGACCGGCCAGGCCGCCGATGTCCTCGTAGGCGACGTCGGGGACCTCCTCGAGGACGAGCTCCTCGACCTCGAGCTTCGGGATGACCTCGTGGACGAAGTTGGACCTCGGGTCGAGCGTCAGCGAGTCGCCGACCCGGATGAGCTCGCCGAGCAGGGGGTTGGCGAGCCGGCAGACCCGCTCCTCGTCGCCGTGCGTCACCACGACGACCCGATGGGCGTCGAGCTTGTCCTTGACGGTGACGACCTCGCCGACCCGCTCGAAGCCGTGCACCGACACGACGTTGAGCGCCTCGTTGAGCATGACCTCGCGGCCGAGGCCGAGCTCCCCGACCTCGACGGATGGACTCACGGCCACGCGCATCTTGCGGCCGCCGGTGAGGATGTCGACTGCGCCGTCCTCCGGCTCGTCCATGACGAGCCCGTAGGTGCTCGGCGGCTGAGCGAGACGGTCGACCTCCTTCTTGAGGGTGACGATCTGCTCGCGGGCCTCCTTGAGCGTGCGCACGAGGCGCTCGTTCTGCGTCGACAGGGTCGAGAGGCTCGTCTGCACGTGGGCCAGGCGGGCCTCGAGCTCGCGCGTGCGCTGCGGGGAGACCCGTGCCGCATCGCGCAACGCCTCGACCTCGGAGCGCAGTGCGGCGAGCTCGCGCTCGCTCGTGCCCGGGCTCGACGAGCCCGTGGCCTCGGAGCCGCCGTCGCCCCCGTGATTCCAGCTGCTGACGTCGTCTGACATCTCGGCCTCCTCATCCGTCACTCGCACACCGTGACGATTCGACCCTAACCCGAGGTCGTCAGTTGTCGTCAGATGTTTCAGTCAGTGATCGCCGGACACGGCGGATCGTCTTGTCGCTCTTGACTCGTTCGCCCATCGCCTCGGGTGTCCACGCGTCGTCGGGCACGTCGAGGGCCGCGAGCGAACCGGGCTGTGTCGCCCCGGCAGACTCGGCCGCCGGTGTGGTGTGCGTACCCACCGCGACGCCATCCACCACCGGGTGGGAGCCCTTCGCCGGTCGGCGCGTGCGCTCCGGGGGCACGACGCCCGGCGCGAGCCGCCGCGTCGTGATGAGGAAGCCGGTGTGGCCGTGCATGCGGTGCTGCGGGCGCACCGCGAGCCCCTCGAGGTGCCAGCCGCGCACGAGCGACTCCCAGGCGCTGGGCTCCGTGAACCCACCGTGCAGGCGCATGCCCTCGGCGACTCGGCTCAGCTGGGTGGTGGTCGCGACGTAGCAAATGAGGACACCACCGGGGATGAGGGCGTCGGCGACCGCGTCGAGGCACTCCCACGGCGCGAGCATGTCGAGCACCACACGGTCGACCGTGCCCGGCGCGACCGTGGCGGGGAGGCTCTCGACGAGGTCGCCCACGGTGACGGTCCACGCCGGGTGGTCACCGCCGAAGAAGGCGCGGCCGTTGCCCTTGGCGATCTCGGCGAAGTCCTCGCGGCGCTCGAAGGAGAGCAGCCGCCCGTGCTCGCCGATTGCCCGCAGCAGCGACATCGAGAGCGCGCCGCTGCCCACGCCGGCCTCGACCACCGTCGCGCCCGGGAAGATGTCGGCCATCGTCACGATCTGGCCGGCGTCCTTGGGGTAGACGACGGCGGCCCCGCGAGGCATCGACATGACGTAGTCGCTGAGCAGCGGTCGCAGGGCGAGGTACTCGACTCCGGCGGTGTTGGTCACGACCGACCCGTCGGGGGCCCCGATGAGGTCGTCGTGCCGAAGGAAACCGCGATGGGTGTGGAACTCGCGCCCCGGCTCGAGGGTGATCGTGTGCAGACGACCCTTGGGGTCGGTCAGCTGGATCCGCTCGCCGACCTCGAACACACCGCGTCGGTTGTGGGCGCTCCCGGCAGGGATGGTCGGCGCGGCTTCGCTCATGGGAGCACAGTCTAGGAGGCCACGGGCGCCCCTCTCGCCACCCTGCGGACCGATGCCGCCTCGACCTCGTAGCGGCTCTGTCGCCCCGCCGGCCCACCGTAGAAGCGCCGCCGGAGCGCCCCACCCACCTCGACGCCGTCGCCTGCGGCGAGACGCAGCGCGGCCCGACGGGTGCGCGCCGTCCAGCACACGACGTCGATGGTGTCGACGGGGGCTCGCCGCACCTCGGCGCCCCCGGTGGCTCGCCGTGCCGCCGCGCCCTCCCGGGAGACGATCACCCGCAGCGTGACGATGACGTCGCCGCTCGGCAGCGTGCGCTCCTCCCCCGGCGCCGAGGCCCGGCCCCGCAACGCGACCTCGTTGAGCGCCGGCGCCCCACCAGGCTCGTCGCCTCCACCCCTGCTCATCTCGCCATCCCTTCCGGCCCGACCGTCGCGAGCCCTCCGGGGCCAGCATCACCGGTGCGATCGGCTCGCACGGGACCGGCCGCGAACCTGTGGACGACGTGCGGGCGATGCCCGGGAGGTGTGGACGGAAGCGGCGGTGGTGCGCGGGGGTCAGCGGCGGCCGCGTCGGGCGAGCTGGGCGCCGACGACCGCGTTGATGCGATCGGCCGTCGCGAGGCCGAGCACCGAGCGGGACGTCGAGTCGACGACGACGGCATACGAGAGGCTGCGCTCGCTCATGACCCGGATGAGGTCGGTGAGGACGTCGGACGCCGACAGGCCCACGACCCAGGCGCCCGGCTGGGCGACCGTGACCGACGACAGGGTGGTGCGCGGACGCGCCTCATGCGGGACGGCCTGTGCCGCACCGGTCTCCACGACCCCGACGGGCCACCCCCGGTCGTCCGAGGTGACGAGCCAGACCCGGTCGTCAGGTCCTCGGCGGTCCGGGGTGGGGCGGAGGGCACCCGAGGCGAGCGCCGCGTCGGCCTGGGCCACCGTCGTGGTGGCCGGGAGCACGACGACGGGCTCGAGGACCTCGGCGGCCGGCTGCGCCGTGGCCTCGTGGATGTGTCCGGCACGGATGGCGCCGGTGGCGCCCTGCCAGAGGAACGCCGCGATGACGATCGGGAAGATCATCCCGAAGGCGTCACCGGGCTGCCCGCGCAGGAACGGCACGAGCACGAAGTACGCGACGGTCGCCACCGCGACGACGCGGCCCAGCCAGCCCGCGACGACGAAGCCCGCGCCGCGCCGACCCGTCACCCGCCACACGAGCGCGCTGACGATCTGACCCCCGTCGAGGGGAAGTCCCGGCAGGAGGTTGAACAGACCGACGAACAGGTTCGCGAACGTGATGATCTCGAGCAGGAGCAGCGCCGTGTCGTTCGTCGTGACGGAGTGCAGGAGGAAGCCGACGACCGCAAGAGCGAGGTTGGCGAGCGGCCCCACGACCGCGATGAGAGCGGTCGTGCCGGGCGAGGTGCGCGTGGAGTCGTAGACCGTGTGACCGCCCCAGACGTCGGCGACGATGCGATCGACGGGGTGGCCGCTCCAGCGGGCCGCCAGGGCGTGCGCCGCCTCGTGGACGAGCACCGAGAGCAGCAGCAGCAGGGCGTAGCCCGCGGCGGCGAGGTAGCCGTACTCCGGGCCGCGGTCGGGCCGCGCGAGGTTGGGCCCGAAGACGACGACGATGACGACGGCGATGACCGGCCACGACCGGCCCAGGTAGATCGGCGAGCCCGCCAGCGACCCGATCTGCCAGCCGTACGGCGATCGGCGGCCGGCGGGTGTGGACATCCTCAGAGCCTATGCCCTCGTGCTGTGGGGAGCGGTCGGGCGCTGTCGCCGCCGCGGCATACAGTCGCCCCATGGTCGCAGCCCTCTCACCCAGCCGAGCCTCGGACTTCATGACCTGTCCGATGCTCTATCGCTTCAGGGTCATCGACAAGCTCCCCTCGCCGCCCACCCCGGCCACGGCGAGGGGCACGCTCGTGCACGCCGTGCTCGAGCGACTCTTCGACCTGCCCGCGACCGAGCGCACCATCGACGCGGCCGTCGGACTGGTGCCCCAGGAGTGGGAGCGGCTCGCTGCCGAGGAGCCCGCGATGCTCGACCTGTTGACCGAGCACGACGGCAGCACCGACGCCTGGTTCGCTGGTGCTCACGCGCTGCTCGAGACCTGGTTCGGGCTCGAGGACCCGACTCGTCTCGAGCCCGCGGAGCGCGAGCTCTATGTCGAGACCGAGATCGACGGCCTCGTGCTGCGCGGCTACGTCGACCGTCTCGACGTCGCCCCCGGCGGTGCCATGCGGGTGGTCGACTACAAGACGGGTCGCTCGCCCTCGGAGCACTTCGAGGCCAAGGCGCTCTTCCAGATGAAGTTCTACGCACTCGTCCTGTGGCGACTGCGCGGCGAGATCCCGCGACGGCTCCAGCTCGTCTACCTCGGCAACAGCGAGATCGTCGCCTACGAGCCCGACGAGCAGGACCTGCTCGGCACCGAGCGCAAGGTCAAGGCGTTGTGGGCCGCCATCGAGCGCGCGGCGACGACCGGCGACTGGCGACCCAGCCCGAGCCGCCTCTGTGACTGGTGCGACCACAAGCCGCTTTGCCCGGCGTGGGGCGGCACACCTCCCCCGCTGCCCGACGACGCGGCCCGTCGCGCCGTCGACCCGACGGTCACCGGCCAGGTGGAGATCGACGACTGACATCCGGCCCACAGCCACCCTTCGCTCAGAAATCTCCCAGAGCGGCCCGGCACCCTCGAGGTGGTTGCAGTCGGCAGCCGTTCGATCCCGCGGTCGCCCCGCGGGAAGCGAAGGAGAACGTGGCATGTGCGGCATCGCTGGTTACATCGGCCTCGAGGCCGACCCGGACCTCCTGCGACGGATGAACATCGCCCAACGGCATCGTGGGCCTGACGCCCACGGCACCTTCGTCGACCGCGCGGTCGGGCTGGCCCACCAGCGACTGTCGGTCATCGACGCCGAGGGTGGTCGCCAACCGATGACGACCGGCGACGGCCGGTTCACGCTCGTCTACAACGGTGAGGTCTACAACTACCCAGAGCTCCGTGAGGAGCTCATCGCCCTCGGGCGCACCTTCCACACCGAGAGCGACACTGAGGTCGTCCTCCAGGCGTATGCCGAGTGGGGCGCGGACGCCTTCGACAGGTTCAACGGGATGTTCGGCCTCGCCGTGTGGGACCGCGACGAGCAGACGCTCGTGCTCGCGCGCGACCACTTCGGCATCAAGCCGCTCTACCTGGCCCGGGTGCCCGGCGCCGCGCCCGACGACGACGACGCGTGGCTCTTCGCGAGTGAGATCCGGCCGCTGCTCGCAACCGGCCTGATCGAGGCGCGGCCCGACGAGCAGACCCTCTACCGCTACCTGCGCTTCCGGATCCACGACGACGGCCGTGAGACCTTCTTCGACGGCATCGAGCGGCTGCTGCCGGGCGAGATGATGACGATCGCGCCGGGCGGCGTCGAGCGTCGGCTGTTCACCTCGCTCCGCGAGGACCTGCTGTCAACCGTCCCGGCCCGGCCCCACTACGACCCGTCCATGGTTGTCGACTTCCGCGAGCGGCTGGTCCAGGCCGTCCGGATCCGCCTGCGCTCCGACGTCCCCGTGGGAACCTCCCTGTCCGGGGGCCTCGACAGCTCTGCCGTCGTCGCGCTCATCGACGAGCTGCTGCCCGAGGCGGCGGCGCGGTCGGTCGGGTCTGCGCAGAACACGTTCTCGGCCGTCTTCCGCGGCTACCGCAACGACGAGGAGCGCTGGGTCGACGACGCGCTCGCCGGGCGTGAGTCACGGGTCAACGGGCACAAGGTGCGCCCCGGGTCGGCCGACCTCGTCGCCGACCTCACCGACTTCGTCCGCACCCAGGAGGAGCCGGTCATCTCGTCGGGCCCCTACGCGCAGTATTGCGTCATGCGTGAGGCCAGCCGGCACGTCACCGTCATGCTCGACGGCCAGGGCGCCGACGAGCTGCTCGCCGGCTACGTGCCGCAGCTCGTCGTCCACCTGCGACGTCTCGTCGAGCAGGACCGCCGCGCCGGGCTGCGCGAGGTGGCGGCGCAGCGCGACGTGCTCGCCGGTCTGGCCCGCGGACGCGTCCGCGGGCGTCTTCTCGCGGCCTTGCCCACCCGGGGTCGCGGGGCGGTGACCTCGCTGCTGCGGCCCACCTTCGTCGCAGCCCACCGGGAGCAGACGTATGCCGTGCCGACCACCACCCTGCGCGAACGCCTCGTGCACGACCTCTTCGAGGGGTCCCTCCCGGCCCTGCTGCGCTACGAGGACAAGAACGCGATGCGCTTCTCCCTCGAGGGACGCGTCCCCTTTCTCGACCTCGACCTCGTGCGTTTCGTCTTCGCCCAGCCGGACGACGCCGTCATCGGCGGTGGGTGGAACAAGCGGATGCTGCGCGACGCCGTCACCGACTTGCTCCCGGCGTCGATCACGCGGCGCCGCAACAAGATCGGGTTCACGACGCCCCAGAACGAGTGGTTCCACGAGCTGCGTGAGCAGATCTACGCCGTGTTCCTCTCCGAGTCGTTCGCGCGCCGCCCGTACTTCGACCGCACCGAGGTGCTCGGCGCCTTCGAGGCGTGGCTGAGCGGCACCGGTGGCCACGACTCGATGGTCTTCTGGCGCGTCCTCAACGTCGAGCTGTGGCTGCGCGAGTTCATCGACGCCCCCTCGGACCTGCCGCAGGCGGGGGCCGGGCGCGACCACCCCACCATGGAGGGCGGCCAGCACCCCGGCCCGCCGAGCTACCGAGCCAACCCCGGCAAGCAGATCGACCTCGTCCTCGAGGACGGAGGGACGGTGCGCCGCTACCCCGTGGCCACCTCTCGCGTGACGGAGGACGACGACCTCCACGCGACGGTGCTGCGTCACCTCGAGCCGTTCGTCGCAGGCCTCGCGGACGCCGGCGCCGAGCACCAGGCGATCCTGGGCCGGCCGTGGTACCTCTTCGTGTCGGAGAAGATCGTCGCGACCACCCAGCACCGGTCGCACTATCTGTGGGACATCGACGTCAAGCCCGCCGCACGCCTGCTCAGCAGGCACGTCACCCGCACCCCGGCCGGCATCGGGCTGGGCTCGCCCTTCACGATGCAGCTCGCGATCGACGAGGCCGGCCTCCCGCGGATCCTCTTCGCCTCGGCGGCTGCAGCGGCAGGTCGTCTCGTCGGCCGTCGTGGGCTCTTCTATGACCTCGTCGGCAGTGACGTGCGGGCCATCGACGGGCCGACGGAGTACTCCGTCCCGCCGGCCAACATGTCGGCCATGCTGGCGCCGGCCCATCCGGTCGCTGCCGCGACCGCGTTGTCCGCAGCGGTCAGGGCGGCACTGCCCGAGCCGTTCCGCTCTTCCTTCCGCGGCACGGTGGTCATCGACGCCAACGACCTCGGCTGCAACGTGCTCGGCACGGACGCGCCCGGGCCCTGGGCTCGCTTCGAGGAGATGTTCTCCGACAACCCGCTGGGCCAGGGCACGGAGCAGACGCCCCTCGCCGTCGTCGCCGAGGTCGAGACGACCACGGAGGCCGGCACCTCCCCTGCAGCGACTCACCATCGGGCCGCGCAGCATGCGGTCGTGACGCATGCGCGCCGCACGCCGGCGGGGGGCGCCCGGACCCGGACGCCCGACCCGACGGCATACCTCAGGCGGTGAACTCGTCGGCGACGCTGAGGGCCTCGTCGAGGATGTCGAGGCCCGCACGCACCTCGTCCGGCGTCGTCGTGCACGGGGGCACGACGTGCGTCCGGTTGAAGTGGGTGAAGGGCCAGAGGCCGCGCTCCTTGCACGCCGCGGCGAAGGCGAGCATCGGCTTGGCCGCATCACCCGCGGCGTTGAAGGGCACCAGCGGCTCGCGCGTCTCACGGTCGCGCACGAGCTCGAGCGCCCAGAAGACGCCGAGACCCCGCACGTCACCGACGCTGGGGTGCGTCGACGCCATCTCGCGCAGGCGGGGACCGATGACGTCCGTGCCGAGCAGGCGCGCGTTCTCGATGATGCCCTCCTCGTGGAAGGCGTTGATCGACGCGACCGCCGAGGCGCACGCCAACGGGTGGCCGGAGTAGGTCAGCCCACCGGGGAAGGCACGCTGGTCGAAGGTCGCGCGGATCTCGTCGGAGATGATGACACCGCCGAGGGGCACGTAGCCCGAGTTGACGCCCTTGGCGAAAGTGACGAGGTCCGGGCGGACGCCCCAGTGGTCGACGGCGAACCACTCACCGCAGCGGCCGAATCCGGCCATGACCTCGTCGGCGATGAGGACGATGCCGTGCTCGTCACACAGGTCGCGCACGCCCTGGAGGTAGCCGTCCGGAGGGACGAGGATGCCGTTGGTGCCGACGACCGTCTCGAGGATGATCGCCGCGATCGTGTGGGCGCCCTCGACCATGATCGTGTCGCGCAGGTGCTGCAGGGCACGGTCGCGCTCCTGCTCGTCGGTCTCGGAATGGAAGGCCGAGCGATAGGTGTAGGGACCCCAGAAGTGGACGATGCCCGGCTGACCCGGTTCGGACGGCCACCGACGGGGGTCGCCGGTCAGGGTGATCGCCGCGGCCGTGGCGCCGTGGTAGCTGCGGTAGGTCGCCATGACCTTGTGCCGGCCGGTGTGCAGCCGCGCCATCCGGATGGCGTTCTCGTTGGCCTCGGCGCCTCCGTTGGTGAAGAAGACCGCCGACAGTCCGTCCGGCGCCACCTCCGTGATGAGCCGGGCGGCCTCGCTGCGGGCGTCGTTGGCGAAGGCCGGCTGGATCGTCGCGAGGCGGGCGGCCTGCTCCTGGATCGCGGCGACGACCTTCGGGTGGCCGTAGCCGATGTTGACGTTGACGAGCTGGCTGCTGAAGTCGAGGTAGCGCTTGTCCTGGTAGTCCCAGAAGTACGAGCCCTCGGCCCGGGCGATGGGCAGCGGGTCGATGAGCCCCTGGGCGGACCACGAGTGGAAGACGTGGTCGCGGTCGAGCGTGCGCACCTGCTGCTCGCTCATCGCGTCGAGCAGGCCCGCGACGACGGTGTGCTGGTCGAGGTCGGTCAGATCTGTCATGGCGGGATCCTTCTCTCTCTCAGCGGGTTCGGGGGAAGCCGAGGTCGACGGTCGACGTGGCTGGGTCGGGCCAGCGTTGTGTCACGACCTTGCCACGGGTGAAGAAGTTGATGCCCTCGGGGCCGTACATGTGGGTGTCACCGAAGAGCGAGTCCTTCCAGCCGCCGAAGGAGTAGTAGGCCACCGGCACGGGGATGGGCACGTTGATGCCGACCATGCCCACCTCGACCTCGTTCTGGAAGCGGCGGGCCGCGCCGCCGTCGCGGGTGAAGATGGCGGTGCCGTTGGCATACCGGTTGCGGTTGATGAGGGCGAGGCCCTCGTCGTACGTCGCGACGCGCACGACGGACAGCACCGGGCCGAAGATCTCGTCGCGGTAGACGGTCATGTCGGGCGTCACGTCGTCGAGCAGGGTCATGCCGAGGAAGAAGCCCTCCTCGGGAACCTGCTGCTCACGGCCGTCGACGACGACGGTGGCGCCCGCCGCGGCACCGGCGGCGACGTAGCCGGCGACCTTGTCACGGTGCTCGCGGGTGATGAGCGGACCCATGTCGGTGCCCGCGGCGGCGCCGGGGCCGACGGTGAGCTTCGGCAGTCGAGAGCTGATGGCGCTGACGAGGTCGTCGCCGACGTCACCGACCGCGACGGCGACCGAGAGGGCCATGCACCGCTCGCCCGCGGCGCCGTAGGCCGCCGAGACGATGGCGTCGGCCGCCATGTCGATGTCGGCGTCGGGCAGGACGAGTGCGTGGTTCTTCGCGCCGCCCAGGGCCTGGACGCGCTTGCCGTTCGCGGTGCCGCGCTCGTAGATGTACTTGGCGATCGGCGTGGAGCCGACGAAGCTCACGGCGGCGATGTCGTCGTGGTCGAGCAGCGCGTCGACGGCCTCCTTGTCGCCGTGCAGGACGGTGAAGACGCCGTCGGGCAGGCCGGCCTCCTTCCAGAGCTCGGCGAGGAAGAGTGAGGCGGAGGGGTCCTTCTCGCTCGGCTTGAGCACGAAGGCGTTGCCGCAGGCGATGGCGTTGGCGCACATCCAGAGGGGCACCATGACGGGGAAGTTGAACGGCGTGATGCCGGCGACGACACCGAGCGGCTGACGGATGCTGTAGACGTCGACGCCGCTCGCGGCCTGCTCGGAGAAGCCGCCCTTGAGCAGCTGGGGAACTCCGGTCGCGAACTCGACGTTCTCGAGGCCCCGCGCGATCTCACCAGCCGCGTCAGAGAGCACCTTGCCGTGCTCGGCCGTGACGATGGCGGCGAGCTCGTCGCTGCGCGAGTGCAGCAGCTCGCGGAAGGCGAAGAGCACTGCCGCGCGCTTCGACAGCGAGCTCGCCCGCCACTCCCGCCCGGCGGCAACGGCCGTCTTCAGGGCCTCGTCGATCTCTCCGGCGGAGGCGAGCGCGACCTCTCCGGTCTGCCGGCCGGTCGCGGGGTCGTGGACGGGCGCCGTGCGTCCTGACGTGCCGGGCACGCGGGCTCCGGAGATCCAGTGGTCGATGGCCGTGACGTGAGAGGTGGTCATGGTCGAAGATTACGTCACACCCCTATGCCACACAAAGATTCTATTGCTATGGTGCAAATGTGCGCAGCCTCATCTCCGCGCTCGAGGAGCGCCTCGACGCACCGACCGCCAAGGGCCTGGCCCAGGCGGTCTCGCGTGCCATCCGCGACGGCGAGCTGGCCGCCGGCGACCAGCTGCCCCCGATCCGGCGGCTCGCCGAGGAGCTGATGATCTCGCCGACGACGGTGAGCTCTGCCTGGCAGCTGCTCGCCCGTTCTGGCACGATCCGCTCCGACGGTCGGCGGGGCACGACCGTCGCTCCTACCGGGCGAGGCGGGGAGCGCTACTCCCGGGCGCTGCACCACGACTCGGACGTCGCTCTCGACCTCTCGACGGGAGTGCCCGACCCCGACCTGCTGCCCGCGCTCGCGCCGGTGCTCGCGCGGCTGCCCGGACGCTCGACGCCGACGAGCTACCTCGATGACCCCGTGCTGCCGCGGTTGCGTGAGGTCCTCGCGCGCGACTGGCCGTATGACGCGGACGACATCGTCGTCGTCGACGGCGCGATGGATGCCTTGGACCTCATCAGCCGCACCCTCCTGCGACCCGGAGACACCGTCCTCGTCGAGAGTCCCGGCTTCCCTCCGATGCTCGACCTGCTCGAGCACCGGGGGGTCGAGATCGTGGGGGTCCCGCTCACGGAGACCGGTCTCGACCTCGACGTGGTCGAGGCAGCGCTCTCGCGCCGCCCCGCGGCGCTCTTCCTGCAGCCGCGTGGGCAGAACCCCACCGGAATCTCGATGACGCCGACCCGCGCCCGCCGCCTCGCCCTCCTCCTGGGAGGGCATGACGTCGTCGTCGTCGAGGACGACTCGAGCGGCCCCATCTCGTCGTCGACACCGATCAGCCTCGGGGCGTGGATCCCCGACCAGGTGCTGCACATCCGCAGCTACAGCAAGTCGCACGGTCCCGACCTGCGCCTCGCCGCGGTCAGCGGGCCCGAGGCCCTCCTGTCCCCCGTGCGCCATGCTCGCGCCCTGGGTCAGGGCTGGTCGAGCCGTCTGCTCCAGCACGTGCTCGCCGCGCTGCTCGAGGACCCTGACGCCGTCCGCGAGGTGAGCAGGGCGCGCGCGGAGTACGCCCGTCGCCGCGACCTGGTCGTCAGCCGGTTGCGCGCCCTCGACGTGGAGGTGCCCGGCACCGACGGGCTCAACATCTGGGTCGCCGTGCGCGACGAGGCCGCCGCCGTCCTGCGCCTCGCGAGCCAGGGCATCGCGGTCACCCCCGGTTCGCCCTTCGCGGTCGAGCCCCGACCGGGGCCGGAGGGTCACGTGCGGGTGACGACCGGGCTCGTCCGCGACGAGCACGAGGCCCTCGCCGAACGCATCGCCGACGCCTCCCGCGCAGGCGCCTGGGCCGCCCAGCAGCGCTGACTCCCGAGCCCGGACGACCCCGACGGCGACCGGCCGAGCCGCTCAGCCGACGGTGATGGCGTCGAGCCGCTCCTTGATGAACTCCCCCGACACGACGGGTTCGAGGCCACCGACCCGCCCGACCGGCGGCTCGAGCGGGGTGACGACGGTGTCGTGGTCGGCCTCGTAGAAGTAGACGAGCGACACGAGATCCTCGTCGGGGTGAGCCTGCTGCGGCGGTAGCACGCGGTGGCGGTTCGACCTCCAACGGCCCCCGCTCCACCGCTCGAGGAGGTCGCCGGTGTTGATCGTCAGCGCCTCGGGATCCCAGGGCGCGTCCTCCCACCCGTCCTGCTCGGTCCACACCTGAAGCCCCCCGGCGCCCGGCTCGCGGTCGAGGATCGTCACGGTGCCGAAGTCGGTGTGCGGCCCGATGCGGAACTGCCCCTCGGCCGCCTCGCCGACGTGCACGAGCGGCGGGTACCAGTTGAGGTTGAGGGTTTAGGTGGAGTGGCCGGTGTGGCGCGTGAAGAGGTCCTCGTCCCCGAGCGCAGCTCCGCAGATGCGCAGCAGCTCGTCGGCGAGGACCCGCATCCGGACGAGATAGTCCTCGACGACAGCCCGCAGCTCGGCGACCTCGTGGGGCCAGACGTTGTCGGGGAACCAGTAGCCGTCGACTTCGGCGTCGCCCGTCTTGTCGTCGGCCCCGACGGCGAAGGTCTCCTTCAGGTCGGGCGGCGTCTGCGTGCCCTCCGAGTAGGCGTTCGCCTCCACCCCGGGAGGCAACCATCCGCGCCCGGCGATGGTGACGGCATACGCCTGCTTGAGCTCCTCGGGGAGCGCGAAGAAGGCCCGCGCCTGCGAGCGCACCTGTGCTGCAACGTCTCTCGGCACACCGTGCCCGGTGATGAGCATGAAGCCCACCGAGCTGAGGGCGTCGTCGACCGCGGCGACGACAGCGGCGCGATCGGAGGCCGAGCCGCTCCACCACGGACCGATGTCGATGACCGGCACGTGGCCCATGTCAGCTGCTCCCGTCCTGCTCGTCACCTGACGGCACCCCGATGTCCTCGTTCCAGAGGTCGGGGCGCGCCGCGATGAAGTCGGTCATCATCTGGACGCACTCGGGGTCATCGAGCACGAGCACCTCGACGCCGTTCTCGGCGAGCCACTCGTGCCCGCCGACGAAGGTCGTCGCCTCCCCCACGACGACCCGCGAGATGCCGAACTGGCGCACGAGACCGGAGCAGTACCAGCAGGGCGACAGCGTCGTGACCATCGTGGTGCCGGCATACGTGCTCTGTCGGCCGGCCCGGCGGAAGGCGTCGGTCTCGCCGTGCACCGAGGGGTCGTCGTCCTGCACGCGGCGGTTGTGGCCGCTGCCGAGCAGCACCCCGTCGGCCGAGTAGAGCGCCCCGCCGATCGGTATGCCGCCCTCCCCGAGGCCCGCACGCGCCTCCCCCACCGCGGTCGCGAGCCAGGCGCGAGCCGTCGCGTCGTCGATCGCGATCACGTCACGCCACCTGTCGGTCGAGGACGGACGTCGGCTTGAGCACGCGCACGAGGCCGGCGTAGCACACGGCCGACAGGAGGAAGCCGACGAAGAAGGTGCTGTCGCCGAAGTCGGGGTTCGCGGTGGGCACCGGGCCAACGTAGTTCGTCTGGTTCGAGAAGAGCCACACCGAGACGACGAGTCCGATGAGCATCGCGATCGGCCCCGCCCAGTTCGTCGACGTCGGGTCCTCGGCGACGGTCGTGATGGCCTCGTCGTCGCCGCGGCGCATCCACCGGTCGACGAAGACGACGGCGAGCCACGGCCCGATCCAGTAGGCGATGATGAGCAGGAAGTTCTCGTAGGCAGCCGGGTCGCCGAGGTAGGCGTAGGCGATGATGCCGCCGGCCACCCCGAAGACTGCTGCCACGATGGCACGCCGCAGGCGGTAGCCGATGCGAATCCCCATGGCCAGGAACGACATCGCGCCGGAGTAGATGTTGAGCACGTTGGCCGAGACCGCGCCGAGGGCGATGCCGAGCAGGGTGATCGCCGAGACCCAGCCCGGCATCGAGTGGGTGAAGGCGTCGGTCGGCGAGGCGTCCTTGCTGAGGCCGGTGTTGACGATCGTGGCGGACGCGGCGCCGACCGCCATGAGGAAGGTGCAGCTGACGAAGTCGCCGAGCCCGGCGAAGACACCCGCCATCCGGCCCTGCCCCTCGGGCAGGTAGCGCGTGTAGTCGGAGGCGTAGGGGTTCCAGCCGGCCGCGTAGCCGAAGGCCGCAGCGAGCGTGATGATGAACGCCCCCGTCGTGGGGGTGCCGCCGGTGCCCGGCGTCGACAGGTCGGCGTGACCGAAGGTGCTGGTCGCCGCGATGACGAAGACGACGAGCAGGACCGGGAAGGCGACCCGCTCGAAGAGCTGGATGAGGTTGTGACCGAAGAAGGCGACGAGCACCTGGGCGGCGATGACGAGCGCGAGGGCGAGCTGGGGTGAGAAGCCGAAGAGCGTCGCGAGGGCGTAGGCCCCGCTGATGCTGTTGACGGCGAACCACCCCATGCCGGCCATGAGCGACATCAGCGTCGCGGGCAGGATGTTGCCGCGGTAGCCGAAGGCGGTGCGGCTGAGCACCATCTGGGCGAGGCCGTGCCGAGGGCCCCACGCCGAGAGGACGCCGTGCGTGACGGAGCCGAGCGCGTTGCCGATGGTGACGGCCGCGAGCGCCTGCCAGAAGGACAGCCCGAAGTACAGCACCCCGATGACGCCGACGAAGACGGTGGCGAACTCGAGGTTGGGGCTCATCCAGGTGGCGAAGAGGTGCCACGGCTTGCCGTGCCGCTCCTCGATCGGGATGCGTTCGATGCCCCCGGGCTCCACCTTGCCCGCTGCGGTGCCGTAGTCGATCAGGGCGTCGATGTCGGCCTCGGCCGTGGGGGTGGTCATGTGCGCATCGTCGTCTGCCGGATGCGGCCCCGCAATGAGGTCGGCCCAGAGTTAACTCACCCGAAAAGGAACTCACAGGGCGCTCCCAGACTTCGGCGCGTCCGGGAGGTCGGCTAGCCTCGGACCACCCGTCACCCGACCGAAGGGGCAGCCATGCCGGAGCACCCGATCGGCCCGCTCCGGGTCGACTTCGTCACCGGCGTGACGCCCGACAAGTGGGCCCGCACGTGGGCCGAGCGACGGCCTGACGACGCGCTCGAGCTCACGCCCGTCGACGACCGCGAGGCGGAGGCACGCCTGCGCTCGGGAGCGACGACCCTCAGCCTGCTGCGCCTGCCCGTCGACCGCACCGACCTCCACGTCATCCCCCTCTACGAGGAGACCCCGGTCGTCGTCGTCGCCAAGGAGCATGCGGCAGCCGCCTTCGACGAGCTCGACGTCACCGACCTCGCCGACGAGGTGCTCCTCCAGCCGGCCGACACCGTGCCGGCCTGGCGCGATGCCGCGTCCGCCGAGGTGCGTGAGCGTGCCGCCGCGATGCCGCCCATGAGCGTCGTCGAGGCCATCGCCGTCGCTGCCGCCGGGTCGGGCTTCGTCGTCGTGCCGATGTCGGTCGCCCGCGTCCACGACCGCAAGGACGTCGTGCACCGAAAGGTGACCGGCGTCGACGGCTCCCGGATCGGTCTGGCCTGGCGGGCCGACGACGACGACCCCCGCATCGAGGACTTCATCGGCGTCGTCCGGGGGCGCACCGAGCGCTCCAGCCGGGGGCGGGCGCCCGAGAACGCCACCCCGACGAGTGGGTCGGCGGACGCGAAGGGCACCGGACGGCATACCGCCTCGGGGCGGGCCGGGGCGGCGCGGCGGTCCTCCGGACGCACGCTGCCGCAACGGGGAGCGGCACCTCGGCGCGGTCGGGGGCGCAAGGGTCGCTGAGCCGGCGACCGGGGCCTCCCAGCAGGGGTATGCCGTCCGCCGGGTCGCGACGACCGTGGGCTCGCGACGACCGCGGGCTCGCGACGACCGCGATCAGCGCGTGGCGCGCACCGATGCCGTGAGGGGCAGCAGGTCGGCTGCGCGCACCCCGTCGAGGCTGGTGATCTGGACGGCACCCGGGATCTCGGGCACCGGCACGACGTGCGGGATCGCGAGGGTCGGCACGCCGGCCGCCGTCGCCGACCGAACGCCCGCCGGGGAGTCCTCGAGGGCGACACAGTCGGCGGGTTCGGCGCCGATGAGGGCGGCCGCGGCGAGGTAGGGCTCCGGGTGGGGCTTGCCGTGGCCCACCTCGTCACCGGTGACGAGGGAGGTGAAGGCCCCCTCCGGCAGGTTGCGCACGACGGTGTCGGCGAGGCGGCGCCACGACATCGTGACGAGCAGGGAGGGCACGCCGAGCGCGCCGAGCTCGTCGAGCAGCTCGCGGGCGCCCGGTCGCCACGGGACCGCGTCCTCGACGTGGCGCACGACCCGGTCGAGCAGCGCGTCGACGATCTCGGGGACCGTGAGGCCGATGCCGGACTTGTCGATGATGAGCTGGGCCGAGACCTCGAGGGCATTGCCGACGAGCTGGTGGGCGTACTCGTCGTTCCACTCGCCACCGTGGGCCGCGACGAGCTCGTGCTCGGCGGCGATCCAGTAGGGCTCGGTGTCGACGAGCGTGCCGTCCATGTCCCACAGCACGGCCGCGGGCAGATCGGGGGCCACGGGTCAGTCCTCCGGGTCGTAGGCGAGGTTGGACGAGAGCCAACGCTCGGCCTCGACGAGGGTCCAGCCCTTGCGTGCTGCGTAGTCCTCGACCTGGTCGCGTCCCAGCCGGCCGACGACGAAGTACTGCGATTGCGGGTGGGAGTAGTAGAAGCCCGACACCGACGCGCCGGGCGACATCGCCATGCTCTCGGTCAGCGTCATCCCGGTGTTGGCCTCGACGTCGAGCAGGCGCCACAGGGTCTGCTTCTCGGTGTGCTCGGGGCACGCGGGGTAGCCGGGTGCGGGGCGGATGCCGGCGTACTGCTCCTTGATGAGCCCCGCGTTGTCGAGGTGCTCGTCGGGTGCGTAGCCCCAGAACTCCTTGCGGACCCGCTCGTGCAGCCGCTCGGCAAAGGCCTCGGCGAGCCGGTCGGCCAGCGACTCGAGCAGGATCGCGCTGTAGTCGTCGAGCTCGGCTCGGAACGCCGCGACGCGCTCGGCGGCCCCGAGCCCCGCGGTGACGGCGAAGGCGCCGACCCAGTCGCGGGTGCCCTTGGGGGCGACGTAGTCGGCGAGCGAGCGGTTGGGCACGCCGGCGCGGTGGTCACCCTGCTGCCTCAGGTGGTGGAGCACCTCGAGGGGCGTCTGCCGCGCCTCGTCGGCGTAGACCTCGACGTCGTCGCCGACGGAGTTGGCCGGGAAGAGGCCGACGACGCCGTTCGCGCGCAGCCAGCGCTCGTCGATGATGCGGTCGAGCATCACCTGGGCGTCCTCGTAGAGCTTGCGGGCGGCCGGACCGCTCGTCGGGTTGTTGAGGATCTCGGGGAAGGTCCCCTTGAGCTCCCACGTGCTGAAGAACGGCTGCCAGTCGATGTAGCGGCGCAGCTCGGCGAGGGAGTAGTCGTGCAGGACCCGGACGTGCTGCGACGAGCGGCGTGACCGCGTGATCGTCGAGACGTCGTGGTCCTGCTGGAGCAGCAGGTGCGGGTGCGGCGGGGCGTAGCCCTGCCACTCGATCGGGGTGCGGCGCTCGCGAGCCTGCTCGAGGGTGAGCAGCGGCCGGTCGGTCTTCGCCGAGTGCCGCAGCCGCAGGGAGTCGTAGTCGGCCTTGACCTTCGCCATGAGGGCCGGTCGCTGCTCGTCGCTGAGGAGGGCCGCGGCGACCGGGACCGAGCGCGAGGCGTCCTTGACCCAGACGACCGGGCCGTCGTAGCGCTTGTCGACCTTCACGGCGGTGTGGGCGCGCGACGTGGTGGCCCCGCCGATGAGGAGCGGGATCGTCAGGCCCTGGCGCTGCATCTCGGCCGCGAAGCCGACCATCTCGTCGAGCGAGGGGGTGATGAGACCGGAGAGCCCGATGAGGTCGGCGTCGTGCTCCCTCGCGGCGTCGATGATCTTCTGTGCCGGCACCATGACGCCGAGGTCGATGACCTCGTAGTTGTTGCACTGGAGCACGACGCCGACGATGTTCTTGCCGATGTCGTGGACGTCGCCCTTGACCGTGGCCATGACGATCGTGCCGTTGGTGTCCTTCTGGGTCGCGAGGGACGGGTCGTCGATCTTCTCCTGCTCGATGAACGGGATGAGGTAGGCGACGGCCTTCTTCATGACCCGGGCGCTCTTGACGACCTGGGGCAGGAACATCTTGCCTGCCCCGAAGAGGTCGCCGACGACGTTCATGCCGTCCATGAGCGGACCCTCGATGACCTCGATCGGCCGACCTCCGCGGGCCGCGATCTCGGCTCGGAGCAGCTCGGTGTCGGCCTCGACATGGGCGTCGATGCCCTTGACGAGCGAGTGGGTGATGCGCTCGCCGAGCGGCAGGGCGCGCCACTCCTCCTCGCTGACCTCGGCCGCCTGGCCGGCCCGGTTGTGCTCCTCGGCGATCTCGAGCAGCCGCTCGGCCGCGTCGGGCCGGCGGTTGAGCACGACGTCCTCGATCCGCTCGCGCAGCTCGGGGTCGACCTCGTCGTAGACGACGAGCGCGCCCGCGTTGACGATGCCCATGTCGAGGCCCGCCGCGATCGCGTGGTAGAGGAAGACGGCGTGGATCGCCTCGCGCACCGGGTTGTTGCCGCGGAAGCTGAACGAGACGTTCGAGATGCCGCCGGAGACCTTGGCCCCCGGCAGGTTGGCCTTGATCCAGCGGGTGGCCTCGATGAAGTCGAGGCCGTAGGAGGCGTGCTCCTCGATGCCGGTCGCGACGGCGAAGACGTTGGGGTCGAAGATGATGTCCTCGGCCGGGAAGCCGACCTCCTCGGTGAGGATGCGGTAGGCGCGGGCGCAGATCTGCTGGCGCCGCTCGAGGGAGTCGGCCTGGCCGTCCTCGTCGAAGGCCATGACGACGGCCGCGGCGCCGTACTTGCGCACGAGACGGGCCTGCCGCACGAAGGCCTCCTCGCCCTCCTTGAGCGAGATCGAGTTGACGATCGCCTTGCCCTGCACGCACTTGAGCCCGGCCTCGATGACCTCCCACTTCGAGGAGTCGATCATGACTGGGACCCGGCTGATGTCCGGCTCGCTCGCGACGAGCTTGAGGAAGCGGTCCATGGCGGCGACGCCGTCGATCATGCCCTCGTCCATGTTGACGTCGATGACCTGGGCGCCGTTCTCGACCTGCTGGGCGGCAACCGACAGGGCCGTGTCGTAGTCGCCGTCCTTGATGAGCTTGCGGAAGCGGGCGGACCCCGTGATGTTCGTGCGCTCGCCGACGTTGACGAAGAGGCTGTCGTCGGTGATGGTGAACGGCTCGAGGCCCGAGAGGCGCATCGCCGGCGGGAGCGGGCCGAACTCGCGGCGCGGGCTGCCGTCGACGGCCTTGGCGATGGCGGCGATGTGCGCGGGCGTCGTGCCACAGCACCCCCCGACGAGGTTGACGAGCCCGGAGTCGGCGAACTCGGCGATGATCGCGGCGGTCTCCTCGGGCGCCTCGTCGTACTCGCCGAAGGCGTTGGGCAGGCCCGCGTTGGGGTAGCAGGAGACGAAGGAGTCCGCGATCCTCGCCATCTCGGCGATGTAGGGCCGCATCTCTTTGGCCCCCAGGGCGCAGTTGAGCCCCACGGCGAGCGGTGACACGTGGCGCACGGAGTCCCAGAAGGCCTCGGTGACCTGTCCGGAGAGGGTGCGACCCGACGCGTCGGTGATCGTGCCGGAGACGACGACGGGCCAGCGCCGGCCCTGCTCCTCGAAGAGCGTCTCGACGGCGAAGATCGCCGCCTTGGCGTTGAGGGTGTCGAAGATCGTCTCGATGAAGATGAGGTCGCTGCCGCCGTCGACGAGGCCGCGCGCGGCCTCGAGGTAGGCCGCGACGAGCTGGTCGTAGGAGACGTTGCGGGCACCGGGGTCGTTGACGTCGGGCGAGATCGAGGCCGTACGCGTCGTGGGCCCCAGTGCCCCCGCGACGTAGCGCGGCCGGTCGGGCGTGCGGGCGGCCATCGCATCGGCCTCGCGGCGGGCGAGCACCGCCGACGCGTGGTTGAGCTCGTAGGCGAGCTCCTCCATGCCGTAGTCGGACAACGAGATGGCGTTGGCGTTGAAGGTGTTGGTCTCGATGATGTCGGCGCCGGCCTCGAGGTACTCGCGGTGGATGGCGGCGATGATCTGCGGCTGCGTCAGGGTCAGGAGGTCGTTGTTGCCCTGGACGTCGCTCGGCCAGTCGGCGAAGCGCTCGCCGCGGTAGCCGGCCTCGTCGGGCCGGTCCCGCTGGATGGCGGTGCCCATCGCGCCGTCGATGATCATGATCCGCTCGCCCAGGGCAGCGGTCAGTGACTCGGTGACGTCGGGTCGCTGGTGCGACGACAGGGGCAACGTGACTCCTAGCGGGCCGGATGGCCGGTGGTGGCGGAGCGGGTGAGGGCGGACCCGCAAGATTCTACGGATCTGCACCGACACGGGACGTGCGCGCCTACTCCGTGGTCACGGCCGCGCTCGGACGTACCGCCGAGATCGAGCACGACGACGGCCCGACCCCATAGGCTGGAGGTGTGGGTCACCTGGGACCCATCGGCAGCCGATCGGCAACCAACG
Organism: Humibacillus xanthopallidus; assembly: GCF_006716675.1. Lineage (GTDB taxonomy): Bacteria > Actinomycetota > Actinomycetes > Actinomycetales > Dermatophilaceae > Humibacillus > Humibacillus xanthopallidus_B. The sequence continues at coordinate 494,053 of NZ_VFPM01000003.1, forward strand.
GTGAAGGAGGCCGCGTGCTGGAGTTCGAGGATGTCCCGGAGCTCACCGAGCCCGTGCTCATCGCCGCCTTCGAGGGCTGGAACGACGCGGGCGAGGCCGCCACGAGCGTGGTGCGACACCTCGCCGACGCCTGGGACGCCGAGGTCGTCGCCGCGTACGACCCCGAGGAGTACTACGACTTCCAGGTCAACCGCCCCCGCGTCGTGCTCGACGAGGGTCGGCGCATGCTGTCGTGGCCGACCACCCGCATCCTCGTCGCCACCGAGACCGGTTTCGAGCGCGACGTCGTGCTCGTGCAGGGCATCGAGCCGTCGATGCGCTGGCGGGCCTTCTCCCTCGAGCTGGTCGAGCTCGCACAGCGCTTCGGGGTGACGACCATCCTCACCATCGGCGCCCTGCTCGCCGATGTGCCACACACCCGGCCCATCCCCGTCACGGCCACCGCCGAGGACGAGGGAGCGATCCACCGCTTCGACGTCGAGGCCTCGCGCTACGAGGGGCCGACGGGGATCGTCGGAGTCCTCAGCCACACCGCCACCGACTCCGGCATCCCGACGGTCTCGGCCTGGGCAGCGGTGCCGCACTATGCCGGGGGCGCGCCCTCCCCGAAGGCCACCCTCAGCCTGCTGCGTCGCATCGAGGCGCTGCTCGGGGTGACCGTGCCGCACGGCGAGCTCGAGGAGGAGGCGCGCGCGTGGGAGCGCGGCGTCGACGAGCTCGCGCAGTCCGACGAGGAGGTCGCCGAGTACGTCCAGTCGCTCGAGGAGGCCCAGGACACGGCCGAGCTCCCCGAGGCGAGCGGCGACGCCATCGCGCGCGAGTTCGAGCGCTACCTTCGCGGCCGCGACGACGACCAGACCGGCCGCTGACGCACCCCTGCGGTATGCCGCCCCGCCCCGTTCACGCGGCAGATCAGTCTGCGTTCGGTGTCGTCAGGACGGCACCTAACGCCGACTGATGGGCCGACTGATCCGCCGCTTGACCTCGGATGGCATCAGTCTGCGGATCAGTCTGCGTTCGGTGTCGTCAGGACAGCACCTACCGCCGACTGATGTGCCGACTGATCCGCTGCCGGGCCCGCGAAGGCCTCAGAGGCGGATGCCGAGGAGGGCGTCGAGCGCACGGCCGAGCACGCCCGGAGCGCCCGGGTCCTCGCCGCCGCGCGTGAGCGACTGCGTCGCCCAGCGGTCGACCGCCTCGAGCGCCCGCGGGCTGTCGAGGTCGTCGGCAAGCGCCGCCCGGATGTCGTCGACGGTCTGGTCGGCGACCGGCCCACCGTTGCCCGACAGTGCCTCCCGCCACGTGGCCAGCCGCTGCTGGGCCTCGGCGAGCTGGTCCGCCTCCCACATCCAGTCGTCGCGGTGGTGCCGCGCGAGCAGCGCCAGCCGGATCGCCATGGGGTCGACGCCCTGGGCGCGCAGCTCTGAGACGAGCACGAGGTTGCCCCGGCTCTTGCTCATCTTCTCGCCGTCGAGACCCACCATGCCCTGGTGGACGAAGACGCCGGCGAAGGACGCGGTGCCGGCGAGGGCACGCCCGTGGGCCGCGCTCATCTCGTGGTGGGGGAAGATGAGGTCGGTGCCGCCGCCCTGGACGTCGACCGGCAGCCCGAGGTGGTCGCACGCGATGCAGGCACACTCGATGTGCCACCCCGGCCGGCCCCAGCCGAGCGAGCCGCCATCCCACTCCGGCTCACCCTCGCGGTGCGCGCGCCACAGCAGCGCGTCGAGCCGCCCGCGCTTGCCCTCGCGGTCGGGGTCGCCGCCCCGCTCGGCGAAGACCGCCATCATGCCGTCCTCGTCGAGATGGCTGACCGAGCCGAACCGCGGATCCAGAGCCACCTCGAAGTAGTAGTCCTGCGCACCCTCGCGCGACGCGTCGGGCGCGGGCACGGCATACGCGAGGCCGTCGGCGACGAGCTTCTCGATCGGGGCCACGAAGGTCGGGATGCTCTCGACGGCGCCCAGGTACTCGTCGGGCGGGATGACCGCGAGCGCCGTCATGTCCTCACGGAAGAGCGCGATCTCGCGCGTCGCGAGCTGCTCCCACGGTATGCCGTCGCGCTCGGCCCGCTCGAGCAGCGGGTCGTCGATGTCGGTGATGTTCTGCACGTAGCGCACGGTGTGGCCGCTGTCGCGCAGCACCCGGCCGAGCAGGTCGAACGTGACGTAGGTGGCCGCGTGGCCCAGGTGCGTCGCGTCGTAGGGCGTGATGCCGCAGACATAGAGCGAGACCTCGTCGCGCGTCGCCACGGGCAGCAGCTGCCCGGTCGCCGTGTCGCGGACGCGCACCTCGGGCGCCTGGCCGGGAAGGTGCGGGATGAACGGCGTCGGCCAGCTTCTCACGGCAGGACTCTATCCCCGAGGATCGTCGCTCACAGCGGCGGCCACGGGACAGAGGGCCACCCTGGGTTCGGGTGCGGGTGGACTCGGACCCGGAGCAGGCGGTGCACCCGCCCCACGAGAGCCGCGACGTCGTGCTCGGGGAGCAGGGCGTCCAGCCGGTCCAGGCCCTCACTCGTGGCGAGGGCGTCCGACAGCCTCTCGAGCCGCTCGAGCTCGGCGTCGGGCAGCGGTTCCCCTGCCCATCCCCACAGCACGGTGCGCAGCTTGGGCTCGGCCGACAGGCTGACCCCGTGGTCGATGGCCCAGAGCCGACCCGACCCGTCACGCAGGCAGTGCGCGCCCTTGCGGTCGGAGTTGTTGAGTGCGGCGTCGAGCACGGCGAGCGAGCGCACGTCGTCGGCGCCGGAGTGCACGACAGTCACGGACGATCCGCTCGGGGTCTCGCCGTCGAGCACCGCGTGCCAGCCCGGGGGCGTCCGGCCCTCGGGCACGAGGTCGACGACGAGGTCGTCGGGCACCGGCGCGTAGGGGTCACCGATCCAGAGCTGCACGGAGCCGGGGCCGAGCGGACCGTCGCGCAGCACGGTCGGTGGCACGAGGTCCCACCCGCCGAGCTCGGAGACGACGGCCGCGGCGACCTCGCGGCCGGCGAGGGTGCCGTCGGGGTAGTCCCAGAGCGGCCGCTCGCCGCGCACCGGCTTGTAGATGACGTGGACGGCTGCGGCGCTCGCCGACTCGAGCCGCGCCAGGACCGCGAGGTTCGACGAGCCGGAGATCCGGCCCACCACCTCGATCTCACCGGTGAGGTCAGGGGGTGGGGGCGTCGGGTCAGCGTTTGTAGCCATTGGCCCGGGGGCAGATGTGCCCGTTCGGGTCGAGGGGCCCACCGCAGAACGGACACGGCGGCCGCCCTGCCGCGACGAGCGCGTTGCTCCGGCGGGCGAAGGCGCGCGCCGCAGCCGGCTCGAGGCTGACCCGGAGGGTGTTGAGCGCGAGCGGCACGTCCTCGACCGGCGGGTCCTCGTCGAGCTCGTCGGGGTCGTGGTCGTGGCACTCGATGACGAGCCGCTGCCGATCCTCGTCCCACGCGATTGAGAGGGTCTGCACGCGGAAGTCCTCGTCGAACGGTGTGAGCAGCGGGTCGGTGTCCTCCGGCGCGCCACCGGGCTGACCCGGCTCGATCGCGGTGGTCGGGGCGAGCTGGTCGAGCACGTCGTTGATCCGGTCGGCGAGCACCGAGACCTGCTGCTTCTCGAGACCCACCGTCACGACCCGTGGGCCGTCGCTCGCCTGCAGGTAGAAGGCTCGCTGCCCGGCAGGTCCGACGGTGCCGGCCACGAAGCGCTCGGCGGGATCGAAGTCCTGGAGCGTCATGAATCGACCCTAGCCGACCGGATCCGGTGCACCGGATCCCGGCCCGTCCGCGCGGTCTGCGGGCTCCTCGCGGTCTGCGCCGCCGGTGGTGGTGCCGCCGGTGATGCCGCCGGTTCCCGCTCCTCCGCCAACCTCCGCGTCGCCCTCGGCGACCGCCCGCCGCTCCGGCGGGCGCAGGCCCGCGAGGTCGCCGCCGACGTCGTTGAGCCGGAGCACGAAGGGCTTGCGGCTCGTGTAGCGCACGACGCTCACCGATGCCGGGTCGACGTTGATGCGCTGGAAGTCGTCGAGCTGGGCGCCGGTGGCGTGCGACAGGATCGACTTGATGACATCGCCGTGCGACACCGCGACCCAGACAGCGTCGGCGCCGTGCGCCTCGAGCACGCGGGCATCGATCTCCCGGACCGCGTCGAGGGCACGCGCCTGCATCTCGCTCAGCGACTCAGCGGGGTATGCCGCCGAGTCGGGGAAGCGCGCCTCGCTCGGTCGGTCCTGCACGACCTTCCACAGCTCCTCGGAGACGAGCTCGCTGATCGGCCGTCCGGTCCAGGCGCCGTAGCGGCACTCCCCCAGACCGGCGTGCACACTGCGGCGCACGGTGCCGGGCAGCGGAGCCGACAGCCGGTCGGCGGTCTGCACGCAGCGGTCGAGCGGCGACGACACGACCTCGACGACGGGCAGCGAGGCGGCAGCGAGACGCACACCGACGCCGTCGGCCTGCACCTCGCCGGTCTCATCGAGGTAGACCCCGGGCATCCAGCCGGCAAGCGTGCCACTGGTATTGGCGGACGAGCGCCCATGGCGCACGAAGATCACGGTGGGCACGTCGGCCAGCGTAGACGCCGCACCCGACCGGACGGCATACCGCCTCGAGCTGGTGACGGCACGCGGCCCTTCCCGTCGCCCGGGCTACCGAAGGTGCGGCCCCCACCGCCGAACCGCGCCATTCTCATCGCCCGGGCTACCGAAGGTGCGGGCCCCACCACCGAACCGCGCCACTCTCATCGCCCCGGCTACCGAACGTGCGGCGCCGGTATGCCGCCCGCCACCCTCGTCGCCCGGGCTACCGAACGTGCGGGCCCGACACGAAAACCGCGCCACCCTCGTCGCCCGGGCTACGAAAAGTGCGGGCCCCACCACCGAACCGCGCCCTTCTCGTCGCCCGGGCTGCCAAAGGTGCGGCGAGGTGCGTGCCGCAGCCTCGCGCGCGTGGTGAAGTAGGGCTGTGATCGTGGACAAGGCCATCTACCGCAAGGGCCGGCGCCAGGGCTGCGGCGACCTCAGTGACGAGCTCGACGTGCTGCGCCTCACCCAGGACGGCTTCCTCTGGATCGGTCTCAAGGACCCCACCGACGAGGAGTTCGACCTCGTCAACGAGGAGCTGCACCTGCACCCCCTCGCCGTCGAGGACGCCGTCCACGGCCACCAGCGCGCCAAGATCGAGCAGTACGAGTCCTCGACCTTCGTCGTGCTGAAGACCTTGCGCTACATCGAGTCGACCAGCGACATCGAGACGGGCGAGGTGATGCTCTTCATCGGCGACTTCTTCGTCGTCACGGTGCGCCACGGCGAGGGAAACCCGCTCGCGGGGGTGCGTCAGCGTCTCGAGAACGAGGCCGAGCGGCTCGAGCACGGTCCCGTCTCCGTGCTGCACGCCGTCATGGACTCCGTCGTCGACAACTACATCGTCGTGGACCGCGAGGTGCGGCGCGACCTCGAGCAGATCGAGGAGCAGGTCTTCGCCTCGGCCGCCGGCGGCGACGCCAACACGATGTACCGGCTGAAGCGGGAGGTGCTCGAGTTCCGCCGCGCCACGCAGCCGCTCGCCGACACGCTCGCGTCGTACATGGAGCGCAGCGGCCGACGGCTGCCGGACGCCATCCTGCCCTTCTTCCGCGACGTCGGTGACCACCTGCGCCTCGTCAACGACCACGTCGAGTCCTATGACCGGCTGCTCACCGACGTGCTGTCGGCCCACCTCGCGAGCGTGTCCGTGAAGCAGAACGAGGACATGCGCAAGATCTCGGCGTGGGTGGCGATCGCGGCCGTTCCGACGATGATCGCCGGCATCTACGGGATGAACTTCGAGCACATGCCCGAGCTGTCGGCGAGCGTGCACGTCGGCAACGGCGAGTTCCAGTACGGCTACTACGTCGTGCTGCTCGTCATGGCGACCGCGTGCACGGGCCTCTACCGCGCGTTCAAGCGCTCCGGGTGGCTCTAGCGCCGGTCCCTGTAGCGCCGCTCCCTGTGGCGCCGGTCCGGAGACTGCGAAACCGCGCGTCGCGGCGTCACTCCAGGGCGGCCCGATCGAGGTCGTCGTCCTCGTCGGGAACCTCGGTGTGCTGGTCCACGACGTCGGCCTCGTCAGCCGCGTCGGGCAGGCTGCCCAGCCCCTGGTCTCCGAGCGGCTCGCCCTCCTCGGGCACCTCGTCCGGAAGCACCTCCTCGGCCACCCACTCGGGCTCGACCTCGTCACCCGGCTGGACCGGGCCGCCCGTTGTCGTCCCCATCATCTCGAACCTCCTCCGTCAGCGTTGCGGCGCCGGTGCTTCTCGTGTCCGACGCTACTCCCCGACGGGGCAGCGAGCGGGCGTGTGCCGCAGACGTCACGGCCCGCAGGCCAGCAGGCCCGCAGGTCGAGCAGGTGCCGCGATCAGGTGGCGCTGAGCAGGCCCGCACCGAGGACGCCGACGAGGAGCACGCCGAGGATGACGCGGTACCAGACGAACGGCAGCAGGCTGTGGTTGGCCACGAAGCGCAGCAGCCAGGCGATGGTGGCGTAGGCGACGAGGAACGCGACGACGAGGCCGACGATGACCGGTCCGATGCCGAGGGCGCTGAGTCCGTCCTTCTCCTCGACCGCCTGGAAGAGACCGGCCGCCGTCAGGGCCGGGATGGCGAGGAAGAAGCTGAGCCGGGTCGCCGTGACGCGGTCGATGCGCAGGGCGAGACCCGCCGAGATGGTGGCACCGGAGCGGGAGACGCCCGGGATCAGCGAGAAGCACTGGACGAGACCGATGATGAGTCCGTCGATGGGGCGCACCGAGTGCTCGCCGCGCAGTCGGCCCTGCCGCTCGAACGTCGTGTGCATCCGCTCCGCAACGACGATGACGATGCTCCAGAGCACGAGCGCTGCGGCGACCACCCAGAGGCTGCGCAGCGGGCCGGAGATGATGTCCCGGGCGAGGAAGCCGACGACGCCGACCGGGATGGAGCCGATGATCACGGCCCAGGCGAGGCCGTAGTCGGGGTCCTTGCGCGCCTCGGTGTCTCGCAGCCCACGGAACCACGCGAGGGCGAACCGCACGAAGTCCTTGAAGAAGTAGATGAGCGTGGCGGCGATGGCCCCGATCTGGATGAAGGCCGTGTAGGCCGTCACCGCGGGGTCGTCCACCTCGAGGCCCAGGAGCTTCTCGGTGATCGTGAGGTGCCCGGTGGAGGAGACGGGGAGGTACTCGGTGAGGCCTTCGACGATGCCGAGGATGATGGCGTCGAGGTAGCTGAGGTCAGCCATGGGTCAGGGAGAGCCTTCTGCGCTGGGGACGAGGACGGCCGCGCGTCATCGTGGACGGGCGGCCTGGCGGGCACAGTGTGGCAGCCTATCCCGACGGCCGGCTGACAGCCCCGAGCAGGTATGCCGTCCGGCGAGCCGCCGCACGCCGGCTCGGTTGGTCGCTCCCCGGGTCAGCTCGGCCGGTCGGCTCGGCCGGACGGTGTCAGGTCGGCGATCGTGGCGACCGCACCCAGCGTGGCCAGCGCCTGCTCGCGCGACATGCCGCCACCGGTGGCGATCGAGAGCGTCGTGACGCCCGCCTCCTCGTAGCGCCTCATCCGCTCTGCGACGCGCTGCGGAGAGCCGAGCAGCGCTGTCTCGTCGATGAACTCGATCGGCACGGCTGCCGCCGCCTCACGTGGCCGGCCGGCGAGGTAGAGGTCCTGGATGCGCTCGGCGTCGCGCTCGAACCCCATGCGGCAGGCGAGCTGGTTGTAGAAGTTCTGCTCGCGCGAGCCCATGCCGCCGATGTAGAGCGCGCAGTAGTCACGCACGTACGACGCGGCCTCCTCCACGTCGTCGACGAGCACGACGGGAGTCGTGGCGACGACATCGAACCCGGCCATGACGTTCGCGGGCCCGGAGGTGGCTCCCCCGCCGGGCTCCGCGTCCGAAGAACGTGTCGCCTGGCGTCGCCCGCGCTCGATGGTCGAGAGCAGGTCGCCGGCGTGCTCCGGACTGAAGAAGATGGCGAGCCAGCCGTCGGCGATCTCGCCCGTGAGCTCGAGGTTCTTCGGGCCGACGGCCGCGAGGTAGACCGGCACGTCCGGCCGCACGGTGCGCGCCGAGAGACGCAGCGGCTTGCCGGGTCCGCCGGGCAGGGGCAGCGGGTAGTGCGGCCCCGGGCTGCTGACCGTCTCGCGGCGCAGCGCCGTGCGGACGATCTCGACGTACTCGCGCGTGCGTCCGAGAGGGCTCTTGAAGGGCACCCCGTGCCAGCCTTCGCTCACCTGGGGTCCCGACACCCCGAGGCCGAGGCGGAAGCGGCCGCCGGAGAGCGTGTCGATGGTCGCGGCGGTCATCGCCGTCATCGCCGGGGTGCGTCCCGGGATCTGCATGACGGCAGAGCCGAGCCCAACGCGCTCGGTCAGCGCTCCGATCCAGGCGAGCACCGACGGGCTGTCCGAACCGTAGGCCTCGGCGACCCAGACGCTGTCGTAGCCGAGCCGGTCCGCCTCGCGGGCGAGTGCCACCTGGTCGGCTCCGGTCACGCCACGTCCCCAGTAGCCGAGGTTCACACCGAGTCTCATGACGCGACCCTAGCCCCGTGCCCGCTCCATTTCGCCGCGCCGTCTGGGGCCGACGGTGGGAGTCTCGGAAGGCTGGTCCGCGCGGGGGCTCCGGGCAGCCTCAACCGAGGAAAGGGAATCCATGAGACACCCGAAGACGTCATGGTCCGCGATCAGCCTTCGCAGCGCGGCCCTGGGTCTGGCGCTCGTCGCGGCGGTGCCCGCGGCCGCCGCCCCACCGACGAAAGCACCCCAGCGCGGTCCGCTGCCGGGCGGCTACACCAACCTCGTCGTCATCTACGAGGAGAACCACTCGTTCGACAACCTCTACGGCCAGTGGGGCCGGGTCGGCGGGCAGGTGGTCGACGGCCTGCAGAACGCGGGCGACTCGACGACCCAGGTGGCCCAGGACGGCACGGCATACGGCTGCCTCCTGCAGAACGACGTGAACCTCACGTCGCCGAAGCCGCTCTCGACGACGTGCAGCGACCCCGCCCACGGGGTGCCGGCGAGCCACTTCGGCAACAGCTGGTGGACCATCGACGACTACATCCGGCCGACCGACACCACGTGCCCGGCCCCCGGGGTCTTCGCCCCGACCGGAGTGCTCGCCGGCACCGGCCTCCCGGGCGGCTGCACCCGCGACATCGTGCACCGGTTCTACCAGGAGCAGTACCAGATCGACGGCGGCAAGCAGGACCGCTACGTCACCGGCTCCGACGCGGTGGGGCTGACGATGGGGCGGTATGCGACGACCTCGCTCCCGATCTACCGCTACCTCCACAGCAAGGGCGCCCCCAACTACGTCGTGGCCGACCGCTTCTTCCAGGCGGCCTTCGGCGGCTCCTTCCTCAACCACCAGTACCTCATCGCGGCCCGAGCACCCGTCGACACCGGCGGCGCCACCCCGGTCGCGAGCAACTCCGTCCTCGACAGTGCGGGGATGCCGACCTCCTACCCGCTCTACACGGCCACCTCTGCCGTCAAGGACGCCCAGCTCACCCGGGCGTGCACCAACGGCGCTGCCTTCGACTACACGGCTGCGTGCGGCAACATCGCCGTCAACACCGTGCAGCCGTCGAGCGCCCCGTCCGGCGGAGGCGCAAAGATCCCGCTCATCGACGACGCCGTCTACCCCAACATCGGCGACCGGATGAGCGACGCCGGCGTCACGTGGAACTGGTACTCCGGAGGCTGGGACGACGCCGCTGCCGGCCACCCCGGCCCGCTCTTCCAGTACCACCACCAGCCGTTCAACTACTTCAAGAACTACGCCGTCGGCGCCCCCGGCCGCTCGCACCTGCAGGACGAGACGACGTTCGTCGCGGCGGCCAAGGCCGGGACGCTCCCGCAGGTCTCGTTCGTCAAGCCCTACGGCGCCGAGAACGAGCACCCCGGCTACGCGAGCGAGCCCGACGGCAGTGACCACCTCGTCGATCTGCTCCGGACGATCATGTCGGGCCCGCAGGCCAAACAGACGCTCGTCGTCGTGACGTATGACGAGTTCGGCGGCCAGTGGGACCACGTCTCGCCGCCCGTGGTGGACAAGTGGGGGCCCGGCACGCGCATCCCCGCCCTCGTCCTCTCGGCGGGCATGGTGAAGTCGGGGGTCGACAGCACGACCTACGACACGACCTCCATCATGGCCACGATCGAGCACAGCTTCGGGCTGGCCCCCGTGGCGCCTCGCGATGCGGGTGCCACCGACCTCAGCGCCGCGGTGCGGATGGGAGACCCACGCCACCAGGGTCCGGTCAGTCCCTGACGACTCTCCCTGACGACTCTCCCTGACGACTCTCCCGGCCGGCTCTCCCGGCCGGCACGGAACGCTGGCCGGTGGTGGGCCTGCGCGGGGCACCCGCGCGGCGCCTCCGCCACCGGCTAGCGTTCAGCCCATGCGTAGGCGACTCGGCACCTCGGGGCTCTCGGTGACCCCGCTCGCGCTCGGCACGATGACGTGGGGCAACGCCGTCGACCGGCACGATGCCGGCGACCACCTCCGGGCCTTCCTCGATGCCGGCGGCAACCTCGTCGACACCGCCTACGGCTACGGCGGGGGCGAGTCGGAGACGATCCTCGGTGAGCTGCTCGACGACACGGTCGACCGCAGCGACCTCGTCCTCTGCACGAAGTCCGGCATCTCGCGCTCCGGCGGCACGCGCCGGGTCGACGTGTCGCGTCGCGCGCTGATGGGCCAGCTCGAGACGTCGCTGGCCCGCCTGCGGACCGACCACGTCGACCTGTGGCTCGTCCACACGTGGTCCGACGAGGTGCCGTTGACCGAGACCCTGTCGGCCCTCGAGTGGGCCGCCGCCTCGGGACGCGCCCGCTATGTCGGCGTCTCCAACTACAGCGGGTGGCAGTCCGCACGCGCGGCGAGCCTTCTCGAGCAGTCGCGAGTTCCGTTGGTGGCCAACGAAGTCCAGTACTCCCTCGTATGCCGTTCGCCTGAGGACGAGGTGGCGCCCGCTGCCGAGGCGCTGGGCTTCGGCCTGCTGGCGTGGTCTCCGCTCGGACGCGGCGTCCTCACGGGGAAGTACCGCAACGGCATACCGTCGGGGTCGCGGGCCGCGTCCGACCACTTCCCGGGCTTCGTCGACCGCTTTCTCGACCAGCACAGCGTGCAGGTCGCCGAGGCGGTCACGATGGCGGCGCGAGGTCTCGGCGTGAGCGCCGCTCAGGTCGCCCTCAGCTGGGTGCGCGACCGTCCAGCGGTCGCGGCGCCGATCGTCGGGGTGCGCACGACGAGCCAGCTGCGGGCAGCGCTCGGCAGCCTCGACCTCGTGCTGCCCGACGAGATCGTCTCGGCCCTGGACGACGTCTCCGCCTGAGCACGCTCAGGCAGGTACGCCGAGGCCTTCAGCGCCGCGGAGTCGGGGACTCGTCGTCCTCGTCGTCCTCGTCGTCCTCGTCGTCGTCGTCGTCCTCGTCGTCCTCGTCGTCCTCGTCGTCCTCGTCGTCCTCGTCGTCCTCGTCGTCCTCGTCGTCCTCGTCGTCCTCGTCGTACTCGTCGGACTCGAGACCGGCGTAGACCCCGCCGTCCTCTTCGTTGTCGTCGCCCTCGAGCTCCTCGCCGTAGATGGCGAGGGGCGTGGCGACCTCCGTCGCGACGAAGAGGGCTTCGTCATAGTCGTCGAAGGCGTCGGCGAGATCGGTCGCGGCGGCGATCACCATCGGGTGGTCGGGGTCGCGATTGGCCGTGGCCGCCTCGAAGTGGCGTTCGAGCGCTGAGACGAGCGACTCGAGGGCAGAGCGTGGGTCCTGGGCCATGCCACGACCGTAGTCGACGCCCCACCCGGCGGACAGCCGTTTGTCGTGCGCAAAAAGCGACGGCCCGGCCTCGAGCGGAGCTCGGGGCCGGGCCGTCGACGAGGGTTCGTGCCGACGTCAGCGAGAGGTCACCACCGGGTCACATCGGCGCCTTCACGGTCTGGGCGGCCGGCGGCGCGGTGATGTCGACCGGCTCGCCGTACTTGCTCATCGTCATCGTCGCCTTGGAGCCCATGATGTCGAAGGTCACCTTGCGCAGGTGGTTGGCCTCGTCCACCCAGGCGAGGTAGGTGATCGTGTCGGGGACCTTTACGCCGCTGCTGCTCGCGAGCGAATCACCCATCGCCTTGGTGTCCAGGGTCAGCTCGTACTTGTACGCCTTGTCGCCGTCGACCGGGTCCTCGCCCATCGGCTTGACGTCGGTCACGGCCTTCTCGAACTGGTCATACATCTTCGTCGGGTCGGCCTGCGCCAGCGAGCTCTCCATCTGCTTGCCGACGTCGGAGCTGCTGTCGACGACCGCCCACTTGCCGGCCGGCAGCCCGGGCATGCCCTTGAGGTAGATCTTCTTGTCGACGAGGAGCATGTCCAGCTTCATCTGCGAGCCCATGTCCATCGACACCTGCATGGCGGGGTTCGTCGCATCGATCTTCGTGTCGCCCTGCATCGAGATCTTCTCGCCCGCGGCGGTCATGTCCATGACGACGTGCGCCGTCGTCGCGGACGTCGCGCCCGACTTGAGGCCGGCGATGAGGGCGGCTTTGTCCTGGTAGGGCTGCGCGGTCGTCGCACCTGCGTCCGAGGTAGCGGCGGCCGAGGCCGTGGCGCCGGCGGCCGTGGTGCCCCCCGGAGCCGGCTCGGCCTGCTTGCCGCAGGCTGCCGTGGCGAGCACCGCGGGGAGGATGAGGGCTGCCGCCGTGCGGCGGAAGGTGAGAGTCATGTCGTCGATCTCCTGGGCCGTGGACGTCGGCGCGGGTCGCTGCCGGTCCCCCTGTGGGTGCCGGCCGGTCGGCCGACAGAGGGCGAGGCTATCGCGCCGACCTGATGCACGCGGTCACGGATCGATGTCAGAATGGCCGCGATGCTGGAGTACGAGTACCGGGTGCTGACCTTCGACCGTCACACGTCCAAGGCCGCGGCCCGCCAGGAGATCCGCGAGCACGCCGAGTACGGCCGGTGGGAGCTCGCGCGCAGCGTCGTCTACGAGGGCGGCGTCCGCCGGATGTGGCTGCGCCGGCGGATCATGCGCGTCGACCGTACGGCCTGACGCGCGACCGCACCGCGCCCCTGCACCGCGCACCTGCGCCCGCTCTGCCGCATCCTCGCTCAGCAGGTGCGCAGGAAGTCCGACAGGACCCGCGCCCCGAAGCGCAGCGACGAGGTCGGTACGCGCTCGTCGATGCCGTGGAACATCGGCGCGAAGTCGAGGTCCGCAGGCAGCCGCAGCGGTGCGAAGCCGTAGCCGGTGATGCCGAGCCTGCCCAGCGCCTTGTTGTCGGTGCCGCCCGAGAGGCAGTAGGGCAGGATCGCCGCGCCGGGGTCCTCCCGCAGCAGCGACTGCTTCATCGACTCGACGAGGTCGCCGTCGAAGGGCGCCTCGAGCGCGACGTCCCGGTGCACGACCTCCACCTCGACGTGCTCACCAGCGAGCGCCCGGATGGTGTCCATGAGGTCTCGCTCGTGCCCGGGCAGGAAGCGGCAGTCGACGGCGGCCGAAGCGGTCTGGGGAATGACGTTGTGCTTGTAGCCCGACTCGAGCATCGTCACGTTCGCGGTGTCGCGCAGGGTGCCTCGCACGAAGCCCTGGGCACCGCCCAACGTCGCGAGAAGCGGCTCGAGGTCGTCCGCGGCATACCTGATGCCGGTGATCTCACTGACGCCCTCGAGGAGCTGGCGCACCGAGGCGATGTACTCCCGGGGCCACTCGTGCGCGGCGATCCGGCCGATGGCGCCGGCGAGTCGCACGATGGCGTTCTCGTCGTTCGGCACGGAGCCGTGCCCCGCGCGTCCGTGCGCTCGCAGACGCAGCCAGGCGATGCCCTTCTCGGCCGTCTGCAGCAGGTAGGCGCGGCGCTCGCCCTCGGGCGTCGGGAGGGTGACGCTGTAGCCGCCGACCTCGCTCACCGCCTCGGTGACACCCTCGAACCACTGCGGGTGGTGGTCGACGAGCCAGTGGCTGCCCATCGTCCCGCCCGCCTCCTCGTCGGCGAAGAAGACGAAGGTCGTCGTGCGCGCCGGCTTCGTGCCCGTGCGCGCGAAGTCGCGGATGGAGGCGAGGATCATCGCGTCCATGTCCTTCATGTCGACGGCGCCGCGGCCCCAGAGGCAGCCGTCACGCTCCTCCGCGGCGAAGGGGTCGACCTGCCAGTCCGCGGCGTTCGCGGGCACGACATCGAGGTGTCCGTGCACCGCGAGCCCCGGGCGGGCGGGGTCCGCGCCCTCGAGGCGCACCACGACGTTGGCCCGGCCGGGGGCGCTCTCGAGCAGCTCCCCCTCGAGGCCGACCTCGGCGAGCTGGGCCATGACGTACTCCGCTGCCGCCCGCTCCCCCGGTCCGGTGCCGTCACCGGGGTTGGTCGAGTCGATGCGGATGAGGTCGGCGCAGAGGCGCACCACCTCGTCCTCGGGCGCCACCGCCCCGGCGCTGCGGTCGTCGGGGCTCGCGAGGTCGGCGCGCTCGGCGGTCGTCATGCCGATCAGCGTATGCCGCCGCGCGGGGTCGCTCACCTCGGCGTGCTCAGCCGGCCGATTCGTCTCCCGCACAAGCCCCGTGCTAACGTTTCCACTCGCCGCAAGGGACTCCCACGGGTCCCCTGCACATCACCTTGTCGGGGTGGCGGAATGGCAGACGCGCTAGCTTGAGGTGCTAGTGCCCTTAACGGGCGTGGGGGTTCAAGTCCCCCCCTCGACACCACAGAAGGGCCCGGGTCACAGACCCGGGCCCTTCGTCGTGCCCGTCCTTCGTCGTGCGACGCCTAGGCCAGGGCGGCCTCGGCGTGCTCGTGGGCCATGCGCTCTGCCACCTCGTGACCGGCCCTGCGGCTCTGGACCGCGATGTCCGCGAGGTGGGCGAGCTTGGGGTTGATGTGCGCGAGGGTGAGGTCGACGAAGATCTCCGACAGCTCCATCCCGAGGATGTCGACGACGTGCCGGCGCAGGTAGGGCTCCTCGTAGTCCCACCCATCCATGGGTGTGCCCGGGCCGTAGGCGCCGCCCCGGGCGCTCACGACGACGCAGCGGCGACCCGACAGGGGGCGCGTGATGCCGAAGCCCGGGAAGAGCCGGATGTCGGTGTAGATGCGGTCGAGCCAGGTCTTGAGGCCCGCCGGGATGCCGAGGTTGTAGAGCGGGGCGCAGAGCAGGACGGTGTCGGCCGCGAAGAGCTCGTCGGCGAGCGCCGCGGCCTCCGCCTGTGCCGCAGCCTGCTCGGGGGTGCGGTACTCGCTCGGCACGAACATCGCGGTGTGTTCGAGCTCGGATAGGTAGGCCGGCGGCGACAGCCCGACGTCGCGGCGCACGACGCGCGCCTCCGGCCGGGTCTCGCACCAGTGGCGCTCGAAGGTGTCCGCGATCTCGCGGGTGACGGAGTCGGTCGCGCGGATGCTGGCATCGATGCGCAGCAGGGTGGGTGATGGAGCCATGGGATCTCCTCGGAGACGTCTCCACGACCGACCGCCTCCCGACCGACCCGGCCATGAAAGGTTGCGGTGCGCGGACGTCCCTGCCCGCACGCCCCAACGCTAGGAACCACCAGCAGATCCGGCAAGAGGACGAAAGCCGCACAACCGCGGACCGTCTCACGGTTCGGTGGCGCGAATGCCCCACGACGATGCAAAGGCCTTGAACCGCAGCCAGCGAATCCGCCACCACCCCGGGCGCGCCGCGCTGGCAGACGGGCGCGGGCCGCGCCCGTCGCGCACCGTACGCTGTGCCGCGTGACTTTCCTGCGCGCAGTGTGGACGCTGCTGCACCTGCGTGGCTTCCGCAGGCTCTTCCTCGCGCGCATCACGTCGTCGTTCAGCGACGGCGTCTTCCAGGTGGCACTGGCGAGCCACGTCCTGTTCAACCCCGAGAAGGCCGCCGACGCCCGGAGCATCGCGCTCGCCTTCGCCGTCGTCCTCCTGCCCTACAGCGTGCTCGGACCGTTCGTCGGCGTGCTCCTCGACCGCTGGAACCGGCGCCGGGTGCTCGTCGTGAGCCAGCTCATCCGCGTCGTCGCCATGGTCGGGGTCGCCGCCCTCGTCATGAGCCCTGACACGGGCATCCTCTTCTTCGCGCTCGTGCTGCTCGTGTTCTCGGTCAACCGCTTCATCCTCGCGGGCCTCGCCTCGGCCATGCCGCACGTCGTGAGCCGCGACCGCCTCGTCAGCGCCAACTCCGTCGCGCCGACCTGTGGTTCGATCGCCTACCTCCTCGGCGGCGCCGTCGGCACCGGGGTGCGCGCTCTCGGAGCGAGCGACCTCGTCGTCG
Source organism: Humibacillus xanthopallidus (assembly GCF_006716675.1). Classification (GTDB taxonomy): domain Bacteria; phylum Actinomycetota; class Actinomycetes; order Actinomycetales; family Dermatophilaceae; genus Humibacillus; species Humibacillus xanthopallidus_B. Next base: position 510,297 of record NZ_VFPM01000003.1, read on the forward strand.
TGCTCACTGCCGCGACCGGTGTCCTCTGCGCGTCCTGGACCGCGAGCCGCCTGCCCTTCATCGGCCCCGACGACACGAGCGACGCGCCTGCCCTGCGCGACCTCGCCGGGTCGGTGCTCTCCGGCATCGTCGAGGCGGTCGTGCAGGGTCCGCACCGCGCCCGCCTGCTCCTCGTCCTCGTCTTCGTCACCCGCCTGCCGTTCGGCTTCTTCCTCCTCCAGTCGCTGCTGCTCTTCCGCGGGCCGTTCGAGCACGGTCACGGCGCCCTCGGCTTCACCATCGCCGCGGTGGGCGCGGCGGTCGGCTTCTCGCTCGCCGCCTTCATCACCCCGTGGCTGGCTCCCCGTCTGGGCCCCGTGCCGTATGCCGCCCGCATGCTCGCGCTCGGCGCGCTCGTCTGCGTCGCCCTGGGTCTGCTGCTCACCCCGTGGGCGATCATCGTCATCGGCTTCGTCGTCTCCTTCACGTCGCAGTGCGTCAAGATCACCGTCGACTCGCTCATGCAGACGCACGTGCCCGACCACCTGCTCGGGCGGGCGTTCTCGGCCTACGACGTCGTCTACAACGCCGGCATGGTGGCGGCAGCGGCGCTCGGCGCCCTGCTCCTGCCGCCGTCCGGGCTCGTCTGGTGGCCGCTCATCGGCTTCGCCGTGATCTACGGCGCGACGGCGACCCTGCTCCCGCGGCAGTGGGCACGGGTCGGACGGCTCGACGACGCCCGGACACTAGGCTGACCGGGTGCTGCCCGAGCTCACCGCCATCCGCTACGTGACGCCGCTCAAGGAGGGCGGCTCGCTGCCCGGCATCGTCGAGGCCGACGACGACGGCACCTACGTCCTGAAGTTCCGCGGCGCGGGTCAGGGCCTCAAGGTCCTCGTGGCCGAGGTCATCGTGGCCGGGATCGCCCGCCTCATCGAGGTGCCCGTGCCGGACCTCGCAGTCATCGACCTCGACGCGCGCATCGCCCGCTACGAGGCCGACGAGGAGGTCCAGGACCTCCTCACCGCCTCGGTCGGCACCAACCTCGGGGTCGACTACCTGCCTGGCTCGCTCGGCTACGACGGGTCCCGGCCGCCGTCCGCCGACCTCGCCGAGCGGATCATCTGGCTCGACGCCCTCACCGCGAACGTCGACCGCACGTGGTCCAACCCCAACCTGCTCGTCTGGCACGGCCGCACGTGGGCCATCGACCACGGCGCGGCCCTCTACTTCCACCACTCCTGGCCGGGGCGCGCACCCTCGCCGGAGCGCTTCGCCGCACAGCCCTTCGACGCCAGTCGGCACGTGCTGCGCGACGTCGCCGGCGATGTCGCTCGGAGGCACGACGAGCTGGCCGTGGTGCTCAGCGACGACGCGATCGAGCGGGTCGTCGCCGACGTGCCCGACGAGTGGCTCGAGCCCACCGCCGAGCTCGCGGACGTGGCTGCGGTGCGGGCGGCATACCTGCTCATGCTCCGGGCGCGGCTGGGCTCGCCCGCCGCGTGGCTGCCGGACGGGGTCGCGGCGTGAAGGGCTACCAGTACGTCCTGCTGCGCCTCGTGCCCCGCGTCGACCGCGAGGAGTTCATCAACGTCGGCGTCGTGCTCTACTGCCAGGACGCCGACTACCTCGACGCCGCGTGGGAGCTCGACCCGGCCCGGGCCGCCGCCCTGGCCCCGGCCTGCGACCTCGACGGGGTGCGGGCCATGCTCGAGCGCGTGCGTGCGGTCTGCCGCGGCGAGACGGGCCGCGGGCTGCCGAGCCTCGACAAGCGGGGGCAGCGCTTCGGCTGGATCATCGCGCCACGATCGACCGTCGTGCAGCCCGGCCCGGTGCACGGAGGTCTCTGCGAGGACCCGGCGACCGAGCTCGAGCGGCTCATGGAGCGGCTCGTCCGCACGGCCTAAGGCCGGCCGGGGGGCTCGGCGGCGCTCGGCGGCGCTCGGCGGCGCTCGGCGGCGCTCGCCGATGCTCGCCGATGCTCGCCGATGCTCGCCGATGCTCGGCGTCAGGTCGGGGCGGTCAGTCCCGGACGCGCAGCGACCACATCGCGACGGCGGCTGCTGCTGCGACGTTGAGGGAGTCGACCCCGCCAGCCATCGGGATGCGCACCGTGACGTCCGCGGACGCCACCGTCCGGGCCGAGAGGCCGTCACCCTCGGCGCCGACGACGAGCGCGACGCGCTCGGGCGGGTCCACCTCGAGGGCGTCGAGCGACACCGAGTCGTCGCTGAGGGCCATGGCCACGACGGTGAAGCCCAGCCCGCGCAACCGGTCGACCCCCTGCGGCCAGGGGTCGACGCGGGTCCACGGCACCTGGAAGACCGTGCCCATCGAGACGCGGATCGACCTGCGGTAGAGCGGGTCGGCGCAGCGGGGCGACACGAGGACCGCCTCGGCGCCCAGGGCGGCCGCGCTGCGGAAGATCGCACCGACGTTCGTGTGGTCGACGACGTCCTCGACGACGACGACGCGGCGGGCACCTGCCACGACCGCCTCGACGCTCGGCAGCTCGGGCCGCTGCATGGAGGCGAGGGCGCCCCGGTGCAGGTGGAAGCCCGTGCGCGCCTCGATGACGTCGTGCGCCGCCACGTAGACCGGGATGCCGTCGGCCTCGGCGGCCTCGACGAGATCGGCGAGATCGGTGACCCACCGCTCGGCCATGAGGTAGGAACGTGGCCGGTGCCCCGCGGCGAGGGCTCGGCGGATGACCTTCTGGCTCTCGGCGATGTAGAGCCCACGCTCGGGCTCCGTGCGACGGCGCAGGGCGACGTCCGTCAGCGAGACGTAGTCCTCGAGCCTCGGGTCGGAGGAGTCGGTGATCGCGATCGGCACCCCCACACCGTAGTTGGCACTGAGCGGCCTTCGGTGCAGCCTCCGGGCTCCGGCGGCACGACGTCGGGCCCGCCGTCAGGAGAACCAGACGAGCTTGACGATGGCGACGACGCCGATGACGACGATGAGCGCCCGTAGCGCGGTGGGCGGGATGCGGCGGCCGACGTGCGCGCCGATGATGCCGCCGACGAAGGAGCCCACGGCGATGAGCAGCACGATGACCCAGTCGATCTCGTCGCGGGCGAAGAGCACGAAGACGGCGGCGGCCACGACGTTGACCACGAGGGCGAGCACGTTCTTGTAGCCGTTGAGGCGCTGGAGCGGCTCGGTGCTGAGGGCACTGAGGATGCCCATGAGCAGGACCCCCTGCGCCGCACCGAAGTAGCCGCCGTACATCCCGGCGACGAAGACACCGGCCCCCATCGCGGGCACGTGCCACGCCGGCACGGGCTCACCCTCGTCGGGGGCCGCCCACTGCTGGATCCGCGGACCGAGCACGACGAGGACGAGTGCGATGAGGATGAGGACCGGCACGATCGCCTGGAAGGCGCTCGCCGGCAGGACGAGCAGCAGCGAGGCGCCGATGACGGAGCCGACGAACGACAGCGGGATGAGGCGCCGGATGGTGGCCGCGCGACCGGTCAGCTCGTGGCGGTAGCCCCAGGACCCGGTGACTCCCCCGGCGACGAGGCCGATGTTGTTGGACACGTTGGCGACGAGCGGGTTGACGCCGAAGAAGAGCAGCGTCGGGAAGGTGATGAGACTGCCCGACCCGACGACGGTGTTGATGAGGCCGGCCCCGGTGCCCGCCAGCGCGATGGCGAGGTAGGACCAGAACGACACCCGGTCACCCTACAAGGGTGCCGGATGTCGTTCTCGTGCAGTTCGCCCCGAATCGGAGGACGGACCGCCGGACGCCATGAGGTCAGCGCGCGGTCGGCTCCTCCGGCGTCTGCGGGGGCTGCGCGGGCTCGGGCAGGTCGCCCCGGGTGGGCGCGACCGGGGGTGCCGGGGGCACCGGGGGCGCGGGGGTCACCGGGGTGACATGCGGAGCCTGCGAGAAGGGCGAACCCCCCGAGGGCGGAGGCACCTGGCCGGCCGGCGGTCGGATGGGCGGCTGCTGCCGTCCGGCCGGTGCCGCGTGCTCTGTCGACTCGGCGCTGGCCTGAGCGGCCTGACCCCGGGCCTCGGCGAGCGCCTTGGCGGGGTCCTCGAGGACCGTGCCGGCAAAGGCATCCTCGAGCTCGTGCTCCCCTTCCCAGCTCTCGTCGTCGACGTCGGGCTCGGGCCGCGGAGCCGTGCCTCCGAGCGCGTTGCCGATGCCCTTGAGGGCATCGGTCAGCTCGGACGGGATGATCCACATCTTGTTGGAGTCGCCGCGGGCGAGCTGGGGCAGCACCTGGAGGTACTGGTAGGCGAGCAGCTTCTGGGTCGGCTTGCCGCGGTGGATGGCGGCGAAGACCTGCTGGATCGCCCGGGCCTGCCCCTGGGCCTCGAGGATGCGGGCCTGTGCCGAGCCCTCCGCGCGCAGGATCTGGCTCTGCTTCTCACCCTCAGCGGTGAGGATGGCCGACTGCTTGAAGCCCTCCGCGGTGAGGATGGCCGCACGGCGGTCGCGCTCGGCGCGCATCTGCTTCTCCATCGTCTCCTGGACGGAGCGGGGCGGGTCGATCGCCTTGAGCTCGACGCGGTTGACGCGGATGCCCCAGTTGCCGGTCGCCTCGTCGAGGACACCGCGGAGCTGGCCGTTGATCTGGTCGCGGCTCGTCAGCGCCTGCTCGAGGTCGAGCGACCCGATGACGTTGCGCAGCGTCGTGACGGTCAGCTGCTCGATGCCCTGGATGAAGTTGGCGATCTCGTAGACGGCGGCCTTGGCGTCGGTCACGGAGTAGTAGATGACGGTGTCGATGTTGACGACGAGGTTGTCGCTCGTGATGACCGGCTGCGGCGGGAAGGTGACGACCTGCTCGCGCAGGTCGATGTTGGCGCGCACCTTGTCGACGAACGGGATGAGGAAGTGGATCCCCGCCGTCAGCGTCTTGTTGTAGCTGCCGAGCCTCTCGACGATCTGGGCTGTCTGCTGCGGCACGATGCGCACCGTGCGTACGAGCACGATGATCGCCACGATGACGATGAGCAGCGGGATGATGAGTAGCGGGTCCACGACCTTCTCGACCTTCTCCCTGTGTGAGGACCGCTCCCCCGAGGGTGCGGCTGGTCGGACGGGCCGGGTGGACCGTCCGGGTGTCTGTGTGGTGCCAACGGATCGCTTGCCCGGTCGGCTGCCGGGGCAGCCGGCCGGTGAGTCGTTGCCGGGTCAGCTGCCCACGACGTGGGCCCGGCTGACGATGGCTGTCGCGCCGTCGATCGAGTCGACGACGACCTCCTCCCCCGGCTCGATGCTGTCTCGGAGGGTGCGGGCCGACCACGTCTCGCCGGAGAGCTTGACGCGACCGCCCGCCGGCGTTACCCGGTCGATCGCGTAGGCCGAGCGCCCGACCTGGGCGGCGGCTCCCATGAGCTCAGGTGCATTGGCGGTGAAGCGGCGCTTCATCCACGGGCGGACGATGGCGAGGAGCGCGACCGCCACGAGGGCGGCGACGACGGCCTGCACGACCGGCCCGGCACCGAAGGCCGCGGCGACGGAGGCCCCGACCGCGCCGCCCGCCAGCATGAGGAAGGTGAAGTCGACGGTGACCGCCTCGATCGCGACCAGGACCAGGGCCACCCCGAGCCAGACCATCCATGCCTGTTCCGCGCCCACTGTGGCCACCCTGCCTTCCTCGCGACGGTACGCCGACGACCGACGTCCCCCTCGTCACTTCTGTAACGACTCCGATTGTGCCTCAGTTCCCCTCCGCCGCCGCGGCTGAGTGGGGGGCCATTCGGGTCAGGTCCGGGCGCGCGCCGAGTAGCGCTCGCCGTGCTGCTCGAGCAGGAGCGGTAGGCCGAAGGTCTCGCTGAGGTTCTCCGCGGTCAGCGTGAGCGGGATCGGACCGGCCGCCACCACCCGCCCGCCGCGGATCATGAGGACATCGGTGAAGCCGGGTGGGATCTCCTCGACGTGGTGGGTCACGAGCACCATCGCGGGGGCCTCCGTGTCGGCCGCGAGGTCACCGAGGCGACGCACGAGGTCCTCACGGCCGCCGAGGTCGAGGCCGGCAGCCGGCTCGTCGAGGAGCATGAGCTCCGGATCGGTCATGAGGGCACGGGCGATCTGCACCCGCTTGCGCTCCCCCTCGCTCAACGTGCCGTAGTGCCGGTCGGCGAGGTGCTCGGCGCCGAGCGCCTTGAGCAGTTCCATGGCGCGTGCGTAGTCGAGGTCGTCGTACTGCTCGCGCCAGCGTCCGATGATGCCGTAGGAGGCCGTGACGACGACGTTGCCGACGACCTCGTCGCCCGGGATGCGCTCGGCCATGGCGGAGCTCGCGAGCCCGATGCGGGGGCGCAGCTCGAAGACGTCGACGGCGCCGAGCACCTCGCCGAGGATGCCGGCGACCCCGGTCGTCGGGTGCATGCGCGCCGCGGCGATCTGCAGCAGCGTCGTCTTGCCGGCGCCGTTGGGGCCGAGCACGACCCAGCGCTCGCCCTCCTCGACCTCCCAGGTGACGTCCTCGATGAGGGTCGACGGTCCACGACGGACGGTGACACCGGCGAAGGCGAGGACGTCGCTCATGCCCCGACCCTATGGCACGGCCCCGGCCGTCTCGCCTCCGACACCGCCCTCCTGCCGTGGTTCGCGCGCCGACCTACGATGACGGGGTGTCTGAGCTGCCCGCCTCCGTCCGCCTCGCCCTCTGGGTGACGGCCGCGTGGCGCGGCGACCTGCCCACGCGAGAGGCGCTGGCTCAGTCGTTCCCCGACCTCGACCACGTCGCCGGTGACCTCGCGCGCCTCGACGTCTGGCGTGACCTCGGCGAGGGCGCGCTCTTCGTCGCCCTCCCCCGCCCGGGCGACGTCAGCGGTATGCCGCGGGCGTCCACCGCCGCCACAGCCCACGCCGCCGAAGCCGGCGAATGCGTCTACGTGGCAGGCATCGGCGGGCTTCTCGTGCCGACCCTGACGTCGTTCGGGCCCGAGGGAGACACGGGTCACCGCGTCGACTGGACGGCCTACGACGCCGACCCGGTGCCCCGCCACCGACTTGAGATGCTCGACCTGCGCGACGTCGAGCGCACGCTCATGACGCGACTGGCGGAGCACACGGCGAGGCTCGCCGGCATCGGCGGCCAGCCCTGGGGTCAGGAGGCCCGCGCGGCGGCGGAGTCCGACCTCGACACGCGGCTCTGGGGTGTGCCCCGCACGACCCCCGGACGAGCCCTACGACTCATGTCCTTGGCCGGCACCGCGTCGCAGCTGGCAGACCGGGCCGCGAGCCTCACGGCGCTCGGCTCCAGCGGCGTCGACACGGCCACGATGTCGTCCCGGTCGGCCGCTCTGCGCTCGCTGGGTGGCGACGCCGACACCGCGCTCGCCGAGGCGACGAACGTCGCCGTCATGACGCTCGCCGGCTGGCGGCCGGCCTAGCTCTCGTCGAGAGCCGCGAGCAGCGCTCTGGCGTAAGCGCGCTCGGCCTCGATGTCGGCGTGCCGCTCGACGGAGCCGTCGGCGCGAGTGACCGACACGGCATACCCCCCCTCTAGCTGCTCGAGCATGACGAAGGTGTCACCGAGGAGGTCGCGCAGCTGGTCCTCGCGCGGCAGCCACACGACCTTGTCCTGCTCGACGCTGTCGAGCGCCCACTCGGTCGTGCCGTTGAAGCCGATGACGTCGCCGGTCTTGAAGTGGTGGACGTCGACGGTGAGGTCGCTGATGACGAAGACCTCCTCCTCCATGCCGGCGACGGGGAGCACGAAGCGGTCACCGGCGCGCGGGGTCCACGTGAGGCCGGCGGTGCGCAGGCGTCGGGCGAGCTCGATCGGCAGCATGCCTCATCCTCACATCCGCCCGGCCTCGCCTCAAGGTCGGCTAGATTCGCCGGCATGACCGATGCGCCGACGCTCCAGCCCCTCGACGAGTCGACCTTCGAGACCGTGTTGTGCGTCGCCGCACACCCCGACGACCTCGAGTACGGCATGGCCGCGGCCGTCGACAAGTGGGTGGCCGCCGGCAAGACGGTCACCTACCTGCTCGCCACCCGGGGCGAGGCCGGCATCGACACGATGGCTCCCGCGGAGGCCGGCCCCGCTCGCGAGCAGGAGGAGCGCGACGGCGCGGCACGGGTGGGTGTCGAGATCGTGGAGTTCCTCGACGGCTTCGCCGACGGGGTCGTCGAGCACGGGCTGCCGCTGCGCCGGGCCATCGCCCGCGAGATCCGCATCCGCCGCCCCGACCTGCTCGTCACGCTGACGTATGCCGACCGCTTCCCGGGCGGGCAGGTCAACCAGGCCGACCACCGCGCCGTCGGGCTCGCCGTCCTCGACGCGAAGGCCGACGCCGGCAACCGGTGGATCTTCCCCGACCTCGTCGACGAGGGCCTCGATCCGTGGCAGGTGCGCCAGCTGCTCATCGCGGTCGATCCCGAGCCGTCGCACTTCATCGACGTGTCCGACCACTTCGACGCCGCGGTCGCGTCGCTGTCGGCCCACGCCGCCTACCTCGAGGCGCTCGGCCCTGAATACCCTTCTCCCACAGAACTGCTGGGCAACATCCTCGGCGGGCCCGCAGAGGTCGTCGGCGTGCCGTATGCCGTGACGGGCCGGCTCATCGGCTGACGCGCGAGCGCCCGCCGGCCCCTCGGCCGGCGGGCCGGTCAGCCCGTCAGTCGCCGAGGACCGACCGGTAGACCTCGAGCGTGCGGTCGCCGATCGACGCCCACGAGAAGGAGTCGACCGCCCGGGTGCGGCCGGCCCTGCCGAAGGCGGCCGCCCGGTCGACGTCGGACACGGCCTCGTTGAGTGCTGCTGCGAGGTCGGTGACGAAGCGCTCCGGGTCGACGGGGGTGCCGGTGCCGTCCTGCACCTGCTCGATCCGCACGAGCCACCCCGTCTCGCCGTCGACGACGACCTCGGGAATGCCGCCTGTCGCGGTGGCGACGACGGGCAGCTCGCACGCCATCGCCTCGAGGTTGACGATGCCGAGCGGCTCGTAGACCGAGGGGCAGGCGAAGACCGTGCCGTGGCTCAGCAGCGCGATGACCTCGGCGCGCGGCAGCATGTCGGGGATCCAGACGACGCCCTCGCGCTTCGAGCGCAGGTCGTTCATGAGCCCCTCGACCTCGGCGAGGATCTCGGGGGTGTCGGGCGCGCCGGCGCACAGGACGAGCTGCACGTCCGGAGGCAGCTCGGCGCAGGCGCGCAGGAGGTAGGGCAGGCCCTTCTGGCGCGTGATACGCCCGACGAAGACGACCGAGCGCTTGTCGGGGTCGACGCCGTGACGGCGCACCGTCTCGGTCGCCGCCGCGGACCGGTCGGCCGCCCACAGCTTCGAGTCGATCCCGTTGTGCACCACGTGAACTCGGTCGGGGTCGAGCGACGGATAGCTCTTGAGGATGTCCTCGCGCATGCCGGCACTCACCGCGACGACGGCGGCCGCGCCCTCGTAGGCGGTGCGCTCGGCCCACGACGAGACGCGGTAACCACCGCCCAGCTGCTCGGCCTTCCACGGGCGCATGGGCTCGAGAGAGTGGGCGGTCACGACGTGCGGCATACCGCCGAGGAGCGAGGCGAGGTGCCCGGCCATGTTGGCGTACCACGTGTGGGAGTGCACGAGGTCGGCGCCGACGCAGTCGCCGGCCATGCTGACATCGACCCCGAGCGTCTGCAGGGCGGCGTTGGACTGTGCCAGCTCGGGCAGGTCGGCGTAGGCGGTCGTGCCGGCCTCGTCGCGCTGGGCGCCGAAGCAGCGCACCTGCACGTCGATGTCACCACGCTCGCGAAGGGCCCGGACGAGCTCGGCCACGTGGACGCCGGCGCCTCCGTAGATGGCCGGCGGGTATTCCTTGCTGAGGATGTCGACGCGCACGCTCCGACCCTAGCCCGCAGACCATCCCGAGGCGCGGGAAGCCGACGCCATTCCGCGCTCTGGACCTGCCGATGCGCCGATGTTGGCCCTAGGGTGGCGTCCATGGCCCGACGAAGCGCTGCCGGTGGTCCCAAGGTCCTCGCGATCGTCCTCGCGGGGGGTGAGGGGAAACGGCTCATGCCGTTGACGGCCGACCGTGCCAAACCGGCCGTGCCCTTCGGCGGGATCTACCGCCTCATCGACCTCGCCCTGTCCAACGTCGTCAACTCTGAATACCGCAAGGTCGTCGTGCTGACGCAGTACAAGTCGCACAGCCTCGATGCGCACGTGACGAAGACCTGGCGCCTGTCGACCCTGCTCGGCAACTACATCACCACCGTGCCGGCGCAGCAGCGCGTCGACAAGAACTGGTATCTCGGCAGCGCCGACGCGATCTACCAGAGCCTCAACCTCGTGCACGACGAGCGTCCCGACATCGTCGTCGTCGTGGGCGCCGACCACGTCTACCGCATGGACTTCAGCCAGATGGTCGACCAGCACATCGAGTCCGGCGCCGCGTGCACCGTCGCGGCGATCCGCCAGCCGATCTCGATGGCCGACCAGTTCGGCGTCATCGAGGTCGACCCCGACGACCCGATGCGCATCGCCGCGTTCCGCGAGAAGCCGTCGGACCCGCAGGGCCTGCCCGACAACCCGGGCGAGATCCTCGCGTCGATGGGCAACTACGTCTTCACGGCGTCGGCGCTCGAGGAGGCCGTGGTCCGCGACCACGAGCGCGAGGGCAGCAAGAACGACATGGGCGGCGACATCGTCCCCGACTTCGTCAGCCGCGGCGAGGCGGCCGTCTACGACTTCGGCATCAACGAGGTGCCGGGCGCCACCGAGCGCGACCGCGGCTACTGGCGCGACGTCGGCACGATCGAGTCGTACTACGACGCCCACATGGACCTCATCTCGATCCACCCCGTCTTCAACCTCTACAACTACGACTGGCCGATCTACACGAGCCACAGCCCGTACCCGCCGGCGAAGTTCGTGCACGGCAGCGGCGACCGCATCGGTGAGGCCCTCAACTCGGCGGTCTCGCCCGGCGTCGTCGTCTCGGGCGCCCACGTCTACGCCTCGGTCCTCTCCCCGCTCGTCAAGGTGCACTCCTACGCGAGCCTCCAGGGCTCGGTGCTCCTCGACAACGTCGAGGTGCACCGGCACGCCCAGATCCGGCGCGCGATCATCGACAAGAACGTCGTCGTGCCGGAGGGCGCCCAGATCGGCATCGACCACGAGCACGACCGCGCGAGAGGCTTCCACGTGACGGAGACGGGCATCGTCGTCGTCGGCAAGGGCCAGACCGTCACGCGGTGACGCCACACGTCCACATGAGAGATGAGACCGGAGGAACGACGATCGACGAGCAGGCTTCTCCCGCAAGCACATCCGACCCGCGGCCGGCCCGCGTCGGCATCCAGGTGCCACCGCAGCACGCCACGTGGGCACAGATCCGTCGCACCGCCTCGACGCTCGAGGAGATGGGGGTCGACGTCCTGCTCAACTGGGACCACTTCTTCCCCCTGAGCGGTGACCGCGGCGGCCTGCACTTCGAGTGCTGGACGATGCTCGGCGCGTGGGCCGAGTCGACCGAGAGTGTCGAGATCGGCGCCCTCGTGACGTGCAACAGCTATCGCAACCCCAGCCTGCTCGCCGACATGGCACGCACCGTCGACCACATGAGCGAGGGGCGGCTCATCCTCGGCATCGGGTCGGGTTGGGCGCAGCTCGACTACGACGAGTACGGCTACGAGTTCGGCACCGCCGGCAGCCGCCTCGACGACCTCGACCGCGACCTGCCGATCATCCGCGAGCGCTGGACGAAGCTCAACCCGGCGCCCACCCGCGACATCCCCATCCTCATCGGCGGCGGCGGCGAGAAGAAGACCCTGCGCATCGTCGCCGAGCACGCGAGCATCTGGCACGGTTTCGGCGGCCCCGAGGAGATCGCGCACAAGCACCGTGTCCTCGACGACTGGTGCGCGCGTCGGGGACGCGACCCGCTCGAGATCGAGCGCTCTGCCGGTGTGGCCTTCGTGCCGGGTCGCAACCCCAACCAGTCGGGCGACTACGCGAGCAACGCCCAGCAGCTGCACGACGTGGGCACGCGCCTCTTCACGGCGAGCGTCGCGGCCGCCGACCCCGACCTCGCGCGCGTGCGCGACCTCCTCCAGTGGCGTGACGACGTCAACCGGGCCGAGGGAGTGCCCACGGCCTGAGCGGCCCCGGCCGCGCGGCATACCCCTCGGGCCGTATGCCGGATGGCCGGGCAAGCGCGTAGGCGCGCTCACTACCCTGATCCGGGTGAGCGAAGCGAGCGCATCGTCCCTGCCCGCCGACGACGGGTGGGAGGGCCACACCCTCAGCATCACCGTGACGGGTGAGGACCGCCCGGGAGTCACGGGCACCCTTCTCGGAGCCGTGGCCGGCATCGGCGCCGAGGTGCTCGACATCCAGCAGGTCGTCGTGCACGGTCACCTCACCCTGACGCTGCTGCTGCGGCCCGGCGCACACGTCGAGCAGCTGCGCGACGCCGCCGCCGTCGCCGCCCACCGCCTCGGCCTCGTGCTGACCGTCACCGAGGGCAGCGGCGACAACGCCCGGCCACGCCAGGGCCGTGCGGCCGTGGTCGTGCTCGGCGCTCCGCTGCAGGCCGACGCGGTCTCGCTCGTCACGACCCGGATCGCCGAGCACGGCGCCAACATCGACCGCATCCGGCGCCTCTCGCGCTACCCCGTGACGACGGTGGAGTTCGACATCTCCGGTGCCGACGTGCCGTCGCTGCGCACCGAGCTCGCGCTCGTCGCGACGAGCGAGGGCATCGACATCGCCGTCGCACCCGGTGGGCTGGCCCGCCGGGGCCGTCGCCTCGTCGTGCTCGACGTCGACTCGACGCTGATCCAGCAGGAGGTCATCGAGCTGCTGGCGGCCCACTGCGGACGCGAGGCCGAGGTCGCCGAGGTCACGGCGCGCGCGATGGCCGGCGAGCTCGACTTCGAGGAGTCGCTCCGGGCGCGCGTCGCCACCCTCGCCGGTCTGCCGGCCTCGGTGCTCGACGAGGTCAGGGACGCCATCGAGCTGACCCCGGGAGCCCGGACGCTCGTGCGCACCCTCAAGCGACTCGGCTTCACCGTGGGCCTCGTCAGCGGCGGCTTCATCGAGATCGTCGGGAGGCTCGCCGACGACCTCGGCATCGACCACGCGCGCGCGAACCGTCTCGAGATCGAGGACGGCCGTCTCACCGGGCGCGTCGTCGGCGAGGTCGTCGACCGGGCCGGCAAGGCCCGCGCACTGCGCGAGTTCGCCGAGCAGGAGGGCCTGCCGCTCAGCCGGACCGTGGCCATCGGCGACGGCGCCAACGACCTCGACATGCTCGACGCCGCCGGGCTCGGCGTCGCCTTCAACGCCAAGCCGATCGTGCAGGAGCAGGCGCAGACCTCGGTCAACGTGCCCTACCTCGACTCGGTGCTCTACCTGCTCGGCATCTCGCGCGAGGAGATCGAGGAAGCCGATCTCGACGACGGCACGCCGACCCACGCTCCTCCGGTCCCTCACGCGTCTCACTAGGCTGGCCCGATGCAGAGCGTGACATCGTCCGGATCGAGCCAGGGGTCCACCCCACGCCGCACCCTGCTCATCATCGGGGGCGCCGAGGACCGCATCGGGCGGTCGGTCGTCCTCAAGCGCTTCGTCAAGCTCGCCGGCGGGCGCCATTCGCACATCGTCGTCATCCCGACCGCGTCGTCCTTCGCCCAGGAGGTCTCCGAGGCCTACCGCGACGTCTTCACCCGGCTGCGCGGCGGTGACGTGTCGGTCGTCCACCCGGCCACGCGACGCGAGGCGAGCGACCCGGCACTCGTCGCTGCCCTCGACTCGGCGACGGGTGTCTTCCTCACCGGCGGCAGCCAGGTCAAGCTCGCCCAGAACGTCGTCGGCACCCCGGTGGGCGACGCGATCGTGCGCGCCTACGAGCGCGGCGCCGTCGTGGCGGGCACCTCCGCCGGCGCCTCGATCATGAGCCGCTACATGATCTCGCTCGGCGAGGAGGGCCTGACCCCGCGACAGCGTGCCAGCCAGATCTCGGCGGGTCTGGGGCTCGTCGAGGACGTCATCATTGACCAGCACTTCGACCAGCGCGGTCGCTACGGCCGTCTCATGTCGATGGTCGCGGCCTCCCCCAACCTCCTCGGCATGGGCATCGACGAGAACACCGCCGCCGAGATCCGTGACGCCAAGGTCATGTCGGTCATCGGGGCCGGCGCGATCTTCGTCGTCAACGCCCGCAACGCCATCACCGACGCCCCGGACGCGCGCCGCGGTGCCCCGCTGCTCGTTTCGGGAGCGGTGGTGCACACGCTGCCCACGGGCAGTACCTTCGACCTGCAGCACGTGGAGCTGACCGCCTTCGTCGAGCGCCACCCGGACATCGAGGGTGCGGTCGTTCCCGCGAAGGTCCGCGCCGCGCGCTCCGCCCCGAGCAGCGCTGCCCACTGAGTCCCACGAGCAGTCCGTTTCAGACGACCCGCAGGAGGAGTCCCATGGCCGTCGAGGTCCCCACCCCCACCGGTCCGGCGCGCCCGGACCTCACGATCCTCGAGACGCGGATCTACCGGGGCCCCAACGTCTGGTCCTACCAGCAGGCCATCCACCTCGTCGTCGACCTCGGCTCCCTCGAGGACTACCCCACCGTCTCGCTCCCGGGCTTCACCGAGCAGCTGCTCGAGGCCGTGCCCGGGCTGCACAACCACACGTGCTCGCGCGGACGCCGCGGCGGCTTCGTCGAGCGGCTCCACGAGGGAACCTGGCTCGGGCACGTCGCCGAGCACGTTGCCCTCCAGCTCCAGACGCTCGCCGGCCACGAGTCGAGGCGCGGCAAGACGCGCGCGGTCAAGGGGGTGCGGGGCCGATACAACGTCATCTACAGCTACACCGACGAGACCGTCGGGGTCGCGGCCGGCAAGCTGTCGGTCCGGTTGCTCAACCACCTCGTGGCGCCGGAGGACGGCTTCGACTTCGAGACCGAATTCAACGCCTTCCTGCGCCAGGCAGAGCGCGTGGCCTTCGGACCGTCGACGGCCGCGATCCTCGAGGAGGCGGCGTCTCGCGACATCCCCTTCATCCGGCTCAACTCGGCCTCGCTCGTCCAGCTCGGCCAAGGCGTCCACGCCCAGCGCATCCGGGCCACGATGACCTCCAAGACGGGCGCCCTCGCGGTCGACATCGCGAGCGACAAGGACCTCACGACCAAGCTGCTCGGCTCGGCGGGGCTTCCCGTGCCGAAGCAGGAGTCGGCCCGCACCCTGCGGGGCACCGTCGAGGCGGCCCGACGCATCGGCTTCCCCGTCGTGGTCAAACCGCTCGACGGCAACCACGGACGCGGGGTCTGCCTCAACCTCATGAGCGACGCCGACGTCGAGAAGGCCTACGACATCGCCAAGGCGGAGTCGCGCCGCGGCACGATCATCGTCGAGTCCTTCGTCACCGGGCGCGACTACCGCTGCCTCATCGTCGGCGGCAAGATGCAGGCGATCGCCGAGCGGGTGCCGGCCCACGTCATCGGCGACGGCACGAGCACGGTGTCCGAGCTCGTCGACCTCACCAACGCCGACCCACGCCGCGGCGTCGGCCACGAGAAGGTCCTGACCAAGATCCGTGTCGACGCGAACGCCGAGGAGATCCTCGCGGGGCAGGGCTACACCCTCTCCTCCGTGCCGCCCGAGGGCGAGATGGTCAAGCTCGCGCTGACGGGCAACATGTCGACGGGCGGCATCTCGATCGACCGCACCTTCGACGCGCACCCCGACAACGTCGAGATCGCCGAGGAAGCCGCGCGCATGGTCGGTCTCGATGTCGCGGGCATCGACTTCATCTGCCCCGACATCACCTACCCGGTGCGTGAGACGGGTGGCGCGATCTGCGAGGTCAACGCTGCGCCCGGCTTCCGCATGCACACGCATCCCACGGTGGGTGAGCCCCAGTTCATCGCCAAGCCGGTCGTCGACCTGCTCTTCCCGCCCGGCGCGCAGTCGCGGGTGCCGATCGTCGCGGTGACCGGTACCAACGGCAAGACGACGACCTCGCGCATGATCGCCCACATCTTCAAGGGCCTCGGGCGCAAGGTCGGCATGACCTCGACCGATGGCGTCGTCATCGACGAGCGCCTCGTCATCAAGGCCGACGCGTCGGGGCCGCGCTCCGCGCGGATGGTCCTGCAGAACCCCCGTGTCGACTTCGCCGTCATGGAGGTCGCTCGTGGCGGCATCCTGCGTGAGGGCCTCGGCTACGACCGCAACGACATCGCGGTCGTGACGAACGTCCAGCCAGATCACCTGGGCCTCAAGGGAATCGACACCTTGCGCCAGCTCGCTGACGTCAAGGCCGTCATCGTCGAGGCCGTGCCGCGCGACGGCTTCGCCGTCCTCAACGCCGACGACCCGCACGTGCGCAACATGCGCCGCCGGTGCTCCGGAGGCATCGTCTGGTTCACCATGGCCGAGCCGGGCAGCGAGGTGCGCGAGTTCGTCGACGACTACTGCCGTCGGGGTGGCCGCGCCGTCGTGCTCGAGCCGAGCGAGCGCGGCGAGATGATCGTCATCAAGCACGGTCGGCGGAGCATGCAGCTCGCCTGGACCCACCTGCTGCCGGCCACCTTCGGCGGAGCCGCCCGCTTCAACGTGGCCAACTCGCTGGCGGCCGCCGGTGCCGCCTTCGCCGCGGGCGCACCGCTGCACGACATCCGCCAGGGCCTGCGGACCTTCGCCACGACCTACTACCTCTCCCCCGGTCGCCTCAACCTCATCGAGGTGGGCAATGCCGACGTCTTCGTCGACTACTGCCACAACGCGGCCGGCATGAAGGAGCTCGGCGCCTTCGTCGACCGCTACGCCGCGCAGAAGCAGGGCCAGCACGACCTGACGAAGACCTCCCGCATCGGGATGATCGGCGCCGCCGGCGACCGGCGTGACGACGACATGCGCGAGCTCGGCCACGTCGCGGCCCAGCACTTCGACGTGCTCGTCATCCGCGAGGACGAGCGGCTCCGCGGCCGCAAGCCCGGTGAGACGGCGGGGCTCATCGCCGAGGGAGCCCACACGGCGATGCAGGAGGGGGCCCGCTGCCGGCAGGTCGAGGTCGTCCTCGACGAGCTCGAGGCCACCCGTCACGTCCTCGCCCGCACCAACCCCGGCGACCTCGTCGTCATGTGCGTCGACCAGCACGCCATGGTTGTCACCGAGCTCGAGGAGCGCACCAAGCACGCGCAGGCCGGCGCCCGCATCGGGCTGCCCAGCGCCGCCACGAGCGACCCCGACCTCGACCCGACGACCCTCACCTCGACCGCGGAGGCAGAGGGCACCGAGGCCGAGGGCGAGGCCCTCGCGGTCGTCCCGGGCGAGACCCACCCGCCCCTCGACGACACCGCCATCTGACCTCGACCCCGTCGGGAACTGGGCACTCGACGGTGAATTCTCGTCGAGTGCCCACTTCCTGACGCCCCGGTCACGTCGAGAACTGGGCACTCGACCTCGGGACATGGGTTCAGTCGGCGCGCGGCGGGGCCAGCTCGTCCGCGTAGGCGCGCAGGGCTCGACGGTAGGACTGCGTGTCGACGTCCGTGGTCGCCTCGAGCGATGCCCGGATGAGGTCGGCGACCGCCTGCCGCTCCTGACCGAGGTCGGCCTGCACGAGCGCCCGGAACATGATGGCCGCCGTGTTGTGCGGTCGAGCCTCCAGGACCTCGTCCACGATCGGCGCGGCCTCGGCGGCACGGCCCACGACCCGCAGGCTGGACGCGAGCTGGAGCTGGGCGCGGTGACGGTGCGGCTCCTTGAGGCCGGCTGCCAGCGCGTCCTCGTAGAGGCTGATCGCCTCCTGCTCGTCGCCGGCCGAGTCCTTGGCGCCGGCGAGCTCGAAGACGAGGCGGGCGTCGCCGGGGTGGTCGTCGACGAGGTGCTGCGCCTCGGCGACCAGCGCTGCGGCGTCGTCCATGCTCCAGAGGGCGGCGATCTCCGACTCGAGCTCGTGCTCGCCGCGCGCCGCGACGACCTTGCGGCGGATCGTGCGCGCGTCGTCGACCGTGCCGCCGTGCTCGCGGATCCAGCCGTCGACCTCGGCGCGCTCGGCGTGACACATCAACGCGATGACGTCACCGGCGTGGGCGTGCGGAGCGAGGGCCTCCAGCGAGGCGAGCTCCGTGCCGTAGCCCGGCACGTCGAGGACGCCGACCTTGGCCAGCCCCTCCCGGAAGAGGTCGAGCAGGTCGTCGGCCTCGCGTCCGCGCAGGTAGTGCCGGGCGACCTTGAGGGCGACCTCCTCGGCGCCTCGGCCGGCGATCTCGCCCATGGCGATGATGGCCTCGTCGGTGCGGTCACCGGCGCACCCGAGGCTGAGCCGCACCGCCCCTCCGGGCGCCACGAGGCCCCGGGCCACCTCGAGCAGGGCCTCGAGGCCGGCCTCGTTGTGGGCCATGTCCATGATGACCGTGGCCCGGCCACCGGTCTCGAGCGGGAGCGAGTAGGTGTTGAGCCGCCCCCAGTTGTGCTCGGGGTCGGGCGCGAAGGTGCGCAGCCCCTCGATGACGGCAGAGCGCGCGACGCCGAGGCCCAGGGCCGCCGCAGCGCCGGCGAGGGCGTTGGCGATGTTGTTGTGCGACAGGCCGGACAGCGTCATAGGCACGTCGACGATCTTGACGAGGCGGTCGGGGTCGCCGTTCTGCGACAGCACGACGATCTCGCCGTCGAGCACGGTGATGCCGCGCCCGCCCTGGTTGATCGACTCCCACAGCGCGGGCGATGCAGGGTCGAGGCTGAAGGCCCACGGCTTCGCCTTGATGCCGTGCCGCATCGCCCAGACGCGCGGGTCGTCGCCGTTGAGGACCACCCACCCCTCCGGCTTGGTCACGGTCGTGACGATGGCCTTGACCTCAGCCAGCTGGTCGAGGGTGTCGATCCCCTGCAGGCCGAGGTGGTCGGCGCTGACGTTCGTGACGACGCTGACGTCGTTGGCGGTGACGCCCATGCCCTTGAGGAGCATCCCGCCCCGGGCGGTCTCGAGGATGCCGATCTCCAGACCGGGCGTCTCGAGCACTCCCCGGGCGCCGGCCGGGCCGGAGAAGTCACCGGCCTCCTTGGTCTCGCCCATGACGACCACGCCGTCGGTCGAGCTCCACGCGGTGCGCAGGCCCGCGGTCATGCACATGTGCGCCATGAGGCGCGTCGTCGTCGTCTTGCCGTTCGTGCCGGTGACGGAGGCGACCGGGACCCGCGGCGTGATGACGCTCGGCGGGGGACCGTCGGGCGAGGCGAGGATGACGGCGCCCGCCGCCTCGATGACCTCGTCCGGTCGCCGCGACGGGTCGAGCAGCCCTGCCAGCATGGCGCCGATCTGCTCACCCGCCACCTGTCCGCGGGTGCGGTGAACCCAGGGGAAGGCGATGACGACGTCGTCGACGGTCTGCCCGGCGCGCACGCGCACTCCGAGGCGCCCCACCCCGATCTCGGAGCCGACCCGCTTGGTCACGGTGCGAATCACCCGCATGACGAACCGCTGGCGCAGAGCGCTGCCTCGACGACCCGGACGGGCAGCGCGCATCCCGAGGCGCCGGGCCAGCGCCTCGGCCTCGGTGCGCCGCATCGACAGGTAGCCGTGCAGGTGGAGGCTGACCTTGATCGTGGGGCGGGGGAAGTAGAGGTTGGGCCCCTCGAGCACGCGCACCTCGTCGACCCGCACGGCGGGCACCTCGGCAGGCACGTCGGCGGTCATCTCGCCGCCCGACGGGGCCGTCGGCGGCCTCGCGCCGGATGGTGCGGTGGTGTCCGAGGCGGTGTCCGAGACGCTGCCTGGCTCGGACGTCAGGGCAGGGGTGGAGGGGCTACCGGCGTCGGGCATGGGCAGGACTCTAGCGAGCCGCAGGCGTGCCCGCTGCGCCGCGCCCACGCCGCACCGGCAGGGTCACTGACCCATCGCGTGGACGCCGCCGTCGACGTGCACGATCTCGCCCGTCGTGGCCGGGAACCAGTCGGACAGCAGGGCCGCACAGGCCTTCGCGGCCGGCACCGGGTCGTTGACGTCCCAGCCGAGCGGGGCTCGGTCGTCCCAGATCTGCTCGAACTGCTCGAACCCCGGGATCGACTTCGCCGCGGTCGTGCGGATCGGACCCGCCGCCACGAGGTTGCACCGCACGTCCTTCGGCCCGAGGTCGCGGGCGAGGTAGCGGTTCGTCGACTCGAAGGCGGCCTTGGCGACACCCATCCAGTCATAGACGGGCCAGGCGAACTTCGCGTCGAAGGTGAGACCGACGACGCTGCCGCCCTCGGGCATGAGGGGCAGGCACGCGACGGCGAGCGACTTGAGGCTGTAGGCCGAGATGTGCACCGCTGTCGACACGTCCTCCCACGTGCCCTCGAGGAAGTTGAAGGCGCCCTGCGGCGCGAAGCCGATCGAGTGGAGCACGCCGTCGAGGCCGTCGACGTGCTCGCGGAGCCGGTCGGCGAGCGTGTCGAGGTGCTCCTGGTCGGAGACGTCGAGCTCGATGACGACAGGCGTCTCGGGCAGCCGCTTGGCGATGGTCTGCGTGATCTTCATCGTCCGGCCGAACGAGGTGAGCACGACGGTCGCACCCTCCTGCTGCGCGATCTTCGCGACGTGGAAAGCGATCGAGCTGTCCATGAGGACGCCGGTGATGAGGAGCTTCTTGCCTTCGAGGATTCCCATGCCTGCGACTTTCTCGTGTGGTGAGGAGGCTTGCTGCACAACGGGCTTCACGGCATACGGGCGTATGCCGCGGGTGGGGGTCAGTGCCCCATGCCGAGCCCGCCGTCGACGGGGATCACGGCGCCGGTGATGTAGGCAGCATCGTCGCTCGCGACGAAGCGCACGACGGAGGCGACCTCCTCCGGCGTGGCGAAGCGGCCCGCGGGGATGTTGGCGAGGTAGGCCTTCTTCTGGTCGTCGGGCAGCACCGCTGTCATCTCGGTGTCGATGAAGCCGGGCGCGACGACGTTGGCGGTGATGCCGCGGCCGCCGAGCTCTCGGGAGATCGACCGGGCGAGGCCGACGAGGCCCGCCTTGGACGCGGCGTAGTTGGTCTGGCCGGGCGAGCCGTAGAGGCCGACGACGCTGCTGATGAGCACGATGCGGCCGCGACGCTTGCGGATCATGCCCGTCGCCGCGCGGCGGGCACAGCGGAAGGAGCCGGCGAGGTTCGTGTCGATGACGCTGTCAAACTCCTCATCGGTCATGCGCATGAGGAGGGTGTCCTTCGTGATGCCGGCGTTGGCGACGAGCACCTCGACCGGACCGCCGAAGACCTGCTCGGCCTCCGTGAAGGCCGCGTCGACCGACGCGGAGTCGGTGACCTCGCAGCGCACCGCGGTCAACCCCTCCGGCGGCTCCCCCGACCGCTGGGTGATGATGACGTTGTCGCCGCCGGCGACGAACGCCCGGGCGATGGCCAGTCCGATTCCGCGGTTGCCTCCCGTGACGAGCACGTTGCGGGGGGTCTTCTCCTGCGCCTCTGCGGTCACTGCGCTCCTCCTCGGCCGGGCCTGCCGGCGGTCGATGCCTGACCCGCAACCTAACGGACTACCGAAGGGTAGACAGCCTCGTGGCCGACCACCGGGCATCGAACTATCGTAGAGAGGTGGCAAGACCCCAGAACGAGCCCGTGGTGCACAGCGTCACGTCGGCGGCCAGCTCCTCCACCGACGACCAGGACCAGCGCGTCAAGCGCTACCTGACGATGATGGGCATCCGCGTGCTCTGCTTCGGCCTCGTCTTCGTCACGACGGGATGGCTGCGCTGGGCTGCGGTCGCCGGTGCGGTGCTCATCCCCTACTTCGCCGTCATCGTCGCGAATGCGGTCCGGCCGCGGCAGGCCGGGTCGATCCAGGCCGTCACGCCGCCGATCGACCGCACCCCCCGCCTCGGACGGTGACCGGACCCGACGTCGCACCTGACGGCGAGCACGTCTGCAGCGCCAAGGGGTGCCGGCAGGCCGCCGCGCACGCCGTCATCTGGCGCAACCCCAAGCTGCACACTCCGGAGCGGCGCAAGGTATGGCTGGCCTGCGACGAGCACCGCCAGTCGCTGGCCGACTTCCTCGCACTGCGTGGCTTCCTCATCGAGGTCGTCGGCGTCGCGGACCTGACCGACGCCGACGGGTGAGCTGCGCGCCGGGCGTGGGCCTCGGCGTCCGCGAGCCTGTCGCGGCACCCTCGAGCCGGCGCCGCGACCGGCACGCACTCCTCAGCCGGTGAGGGCTGCGAGGAAGACCTTGTCGAGGTCCTCGGGCTGCCGGGCGACATAGGCCTCGCCGCGGGTCACGTCGGAGAACTTGCGCAAGGTCGCCGCGTCGGCCGCGCCGCCGAGAGCGATGCTGAGGATCCTGACGGGGCGGTCACCGCCGCCGAGCGACCTCAGCCTGGTGAGCACCTGCTCGAGGCTGGCACTGCCGGGGTCCTCGTTCTTGCCGTCGCTGATGAGGATGATCGTGTTGTCCCCCGCGCGCCACCCGCGCTGCGCGGCGTCGGCGGCAGCGATGACGGTGTCGTAGAGCCCGGTTGCGCCATCGGCGCGCAGGCCCGAGACCGACTTCTGCAGCGCCTGCATGGCGGGCGTCCCCCCGATCGTCCGCGAGGGTGGACCGAGGTCGAGGACCGACGTGTAGTCGGCCCGGTTGTCCTTGCGCGAGAAGGTCCACAGCCCGACGTTCGTGCGATCCGAGAAGAGCGGCAGCGACGCCGAGATGGCCTGCTTGGCGAGGTCGAGGCGGGTCGCGTTGCCGGCGGCGGCGACTCGCTCGTTCATCGACCCCGAGGTGTCGAGCACCACCATGACGGAGCCCTGCCGGTCGACGGCCGTCCACCCCTGCAGTGCCCGCGCGAGCTTCCACGAGCTCGGCCCGGCCGGGGTGTAGCGCGGCTCGGACGCCACGGCGCCGTCGCTGATGTCCGACTCGGTCTCGAGCCGCGGCGTGCGCCACCCCGCTGCCGCGAACTGACCGCTGGCCTGACCGGACACGATGAAGACCGCGAACCGGTCGAGGGCGGCCTGCTGCTGCGGAGTCACCCAGCCGGCGCGGACCGTGATGAGCGGGACCTCGTTGGGATAGATCCCGTCGGTCGGGTAGAGGGCGACGAGCGGAACGCGCGGTGACGACGCGTTGAAGGTCCGCACGGCATGCTCCGTCGTGGGCATCAGGGAGGCGGATCGAAGCACCTCGGGGAGCGGCTTCGACGAGTCGCGCAGGGGCGCGAAGACCTTCTCCGCGTCGGCGTGGAGGGTGGCGAGGGAGCTCTGGGTCCGGAGCAGGCTCCGGCGGGTGGCATCGGCGGTGTCGGCCTCGGGCACGACACCGTCGGTGAGGCTCACCATCGCGCTGAGGCTGGCGGCGTCGGTGAGCGGATCCTGCCAGCTGATCCGAGCCCGCCCCCAGTCGGCGTGCCCGTGCGCCGCCCAACCCGCGGGGTTGCGTCCGAGCTCGAGCAGCTGCGCCCAGCTCGGCTGGGTGGCGGGCCACCCGAGGGCCTCGGCCATCGGCCGCGGGGCCGCGACCACGACCGGACTGACGGCGACGACCGGGAACGACGGCGAGAGCGCCTTGGCCAGCTCCGGGCGCCGAGACAGGACCTCGCTCCAGATGCTCGCGTCAGGCATCCACGCGGTCGGTGCGTTGGCCCCGCCGCCCGCCTCGAGCGCGGTGCGCAGCGTGTCGCCGAACGCCTCCGGCTCGGTGGCCACGACCTTCGTCGTCGTGCACCGCCCGTCGACGAGCGACTCGGTGCCCCGGTCGAAGTCGGCAGCGGCCTTGGTGAGCACGGGCGCGAGCGAGGGGGATGCGGCGATCGTCAGCGGCACGCGCGTCGGGCCGCACGCCAGCGCGGCGTCCGCGCTCTCGTCGTCGGGCCGGAGCAGGGCGAACGCGCCGAGACCGAGGACGAGGGCGGCGACCACACCGAGGATGACCAGCCGGACGGAGCGTCGCGGCCCGCGCCCGGGGGCTCGGTGGCGCCCGCCGCCTCGGCGCTCAGGGGTCGAACCCGCAGCGGAGCCGGCGAGCTTCTCGGTCAGGCTTCGCTCATAGGGGCCCATGGGGCGGGATGGATGGTCTGGCTCTTGCTCCACGGCGGCCTCCGGGCGACGCAGTTGCCGTACGGCTGACGGGTCCACGCGGTCCCCGTCCCGAGCGCGGCAGCCAGCCAATTGCGGGCATCGTACACAAGCACGCGATGAGCCGTGGGCGTCGCCCGAGGACTGCCGCCTACGGGCGGGAGCTGCTCCGGTGCCCGCTCGACACGTCGGAGCGCAGGTCCGACCCCCCTCCCGTATGCCGCGTCGACGCGGAGCCGGTCAGCCCCCGATGGCCGACATCGGCCGGTCGGGCTGCACGAAGTCGGGTGCGTCGATGCCGTGGCCGCGGCGCTTGCGCCACATCTCGCCCCGCATGAGCCCGAGCAGCTCGTCATCGGTGGCGCCGTCGCGCATCGGGCCGCGCAGGTCGGTCTCGGTCGTCGAGAACAGGCAGTTGCGCACCTGGCCATCGGCCGTGAGTCGAGTGCGGTCGCAGGCGGCGCAGAAGGGTTGGCTGACGCTGGCGATGATGCCCACCGTGGCCGGACCGCCGTCTACGAGGAAGCGCTCGGCCGGCGCGCTGCCGCGGTCGGCGGCCGGCAGCGGGGTGAGGGTGAAGCGCTCCGAGAGCCGCTCGCGGATCTCGGCGGCGCTGACCATGTCGCTGCGCTCCCAGGCGTGCTGGGCGTCGAGCGGCATCTGCTCGATGAACCGCAGCTCGTAGCCGCGATCGAGACACCAGGCGAGCACGTCGGCGACGTCGGCGTCGTTGACGCCGCGCATCGCGACCGCGTTGACCTTGACCGGCGTGAGGCCGGCGTCGGCGGCTGCCTTGAGGCCCGCCTCGACGTCGGAGAGCCGGTCGCGACGCGTGAGCCGGGTGAAGGTCTCGGAGTCGATGGTGTCGAGGCTGACGTTGACGCGGTCGAGGCCGGCGGCGGCAAGGGGGCGCGCCAGCCGGTCGAGCCCGACGCCGTTGGTCGTCATGGCGATCTTCGGACGCGGGCGCAGCGCAGAGATGGCCGCGACGACGTCGACGAGCGACCGGCGCAGCAGCGGCTCGCCCCCGGTGAGGCGGACCTGGGTGATGCCGTCACGAACGAAGAGGCCGACGATGCGGACGAGCTCGTCGTCGGTCAGCATGTCGGGCTTGGGCATCCACGGCAGGCCCTCTGCCGGCATGCAGTACGTGCAGCGCAGGTTGCAGCGGTCGGTGACCGACACGCGCAGGTCGCGGGCCACCCGCCCGAACTGGTCGGCCAGCCCCGTCAGGCCCTCAGGACGCGGCGCGGCCGACCGGAAGGTCGGGTCGGGGAGGCGGGTCATGGGTTCCACTGTAGGCCGGGGTACCGTCAAAGCGTGCTTCGACTCTGGCTGACGCGGCGGTGGCTGCTGGGGACCCTCATCGGCATCCTCTTCGCCGTCGCGTGCTTCTACCTCGGACTGTGGCAGTGGCACCGCCACGTCGAGCAGCGCACCAAGGTCGAGGCCATCGGAGCCAACTACGACGCCGTGCCCGTGCCGCTCACCCGCCTCGAGCCGCTGCGTCCGCTGACGCCGGAGCAGCAGTGGACCCGCGTCACGCTGACGGGCACGTATGCCGCCGGGCAGGACCTCCTCGTGCGCAACCGCACGCTCGACCAGACCGTCGGCTTCGAGGTGCTGACCCCCTTCACCACGGACGGGCGCACCATCCTCGTCGACCGCGGCTGGGTGGCCAACGCCCAGAACGCCGAGACGGCCCCGCCGGTCGACCCACCCCCGTCCGGGCAGGTGGCCCTGACGGGCTGGCTGCGCACGGGCGAGCCGCAGCTCGGGCGCGACCTGCCACCCCCGCAGCTCGCGAGCATCAGCATCGCGGACGCCCGGGCCTTGCGACCGGAGCTCGCCGCCGACGACGTCTACGTCGTGCTGGGTGCGCAGCAGCCGCCCGTCCTCGCCGGGGAGCACCCGGTGCTGCCGCTCCCCCGTCCGGAGGAGGATCTCGGCCCGCACCAGGCCTATGCCTACCAGTGGTGGCTCTTCATGCCCGGAGCGCTCGTCTTCGTCGTCCTCGCGATGCGTCGCGAGCTCGCGGCCGGCGAGGCGGGCGACGGCCCGGCGGGGGGCGACGGCTGGGACGCGGACGGCGCCGGGGACCCGGACGGCCGACGGGCCGCCGCGCGACGACCCGTCAAGGCCAAGAAGGTGCGCATCTGGGACGAGGAGGACGCCTGACGTCCGGCCGCGTGACCCGCGGGCGCCGTGCTCAGACGGGGTCGAGCGCTCCCGAGCCGGCCAGCTGGTCGGCGCGGCCCTCGTCGAACTGGGTCGCGTGCAGGAGGGCGTAGAGCCCACCTGCCGCGAGCAGCTCGGCGTGCCGCCCGGTCTGCACGACGCGGCCGTGGTCGAGCACGACGATGAGGTCGGCCTGGCGGATCGTCGAGAGCCGGTGGGCGATGACGATGGAGGTGCGGCCCTCGAGGGCCGCATCGAGGGCGCGCTGCACCGCGACCTCGGACTCGGAGTCGAGGTGGGCCGTCGCCTCGTCGAGGACGACGACGTCGGGCGCCTTGAGGAGGAGCCGCGCGATGGCGAGGCGCTGCTTCTCGCCGCCCGAGAGCCGGTGACCGCGGTCGCCGACGACGGTGTCGAGGCCCTCGGGAAGCTCATCGACGAGGGCGCTGATCTGCGCGGCCGTCAGGGCGGCGCGGATCTGCTCGTCGGTGGCGTCAGGGCGGGCATAGAGCAGGTTGGCCCGGATCGTGTCGTGGAAGAGGTGGGCCTCCTGGGTGACGACCCCGACCCGGTCGCGCAGCGAGGTCATCGTCGTGTCGCGCAGGTCGACTTCGCCGATGCGCACCGCCCCGGACGTGGGGTCGTAGAGGCGTGCCACGAGCGAGGTGAGCGTCGTCTTGCCGGCGCCGGAGGGCCCGACGAGGGCGACGAGCGCACCGGCAGGCACCGAGACGGTGATGTCCTGGAGCACGACCCCGCTACCGCGCCGGTCGCCCGAGGCGACGGACTCCAGCGAGGCGAGCGACACCTCGTCGGCCGAGGGGTAGCGGAACCCGACGTGGTCGAGCTCGACCCCCAGCGGACCGGCGGGGAGGTCCACGGCGCCGGGCTTCTCGGTGACGAGCGGCTCGAGGTCGAGCACCTCGAAGACGCGCTCGAACGAGATGAGGGCCGTCATGACGTCGACGCGGACGTTGGACAGCGACGTCAACGGCCCGTAGAGCCTGGCGAGCAGCGCGGCGAGCGCGAGCAGGGTGCCGACCGAGAGGCTGCCGTTCACCGCCATGACGCCACCGAAGCCGTAGACCATGGCGGTGGCCAGAGCGGCGACGAGACTCAGCGCTGCGATGAAGATCGTGCGGTTGAAGGCGATCTGCACCCCGATGTCACGCACCCGGCCGGCGCGCTCGGCATACTCCTGCTCCTCGCGGGCCGGGGAGCCGAAGAGCTTGACGAGGAGCGCACCCGCGACGTTGAAGCGCTCCGTCATCCGCGTGCCCATGTCGGCGTTGAGCGTCATCTGACGGTGGGCGAGCTCGGCGAGTCGCTTGCCCATGAGCTTGGCCGGGATGAGGAAGAGGGGGACGAGCATCAGCGACCCCAGGGTCAGCTGCCACGAGAGGGCGAGCATCGCCGCGATGACGAGGGCTACGGAGACGATGTTGGACACGACGTTGGACAGCACCGAGGTGAAGGCTTGCTGGGCACCGACGACGTCGTTGTTGAGGCGCGACACGAGCGACCCGGTCTGGGCCCGGGTGAAGAAGGCGATGGGCTGGCGCAGGACGTGCGCAAAGACCTGCGTGCGCAGGTCGTTGATGAGCCCCTCACCGATGCGCGAGGAGTACCACCGGGAGACGACGGTCAGCACGGCGTCGAGCACGGCGATGACCGCCACGAGCAGCGACAGCCGGATGACGACGGAGGAGTCCTTGGGGATGACACCGTCGTCGACGAGGCTCTTGAGCAGGAGGGGCACCGTGACCACGAGCACCGAGTCGAGCACCACGACGGCGAGGAAGGCGATGATCGCCCGACGGTAGGGGCCGGCATACGCCAGCACACGTCGCCGCGTGCCCGGCGCGAGACGGCGCTCGGCGACGGACGAGTCGCGTGACATCGACCGCATCGCCATCCACGGCTGCATGCCCATCGGGTGACCTCCTGTCCTCCCCCGATCCAACCGCGCGGTGGTGACAGCGATTCCCCCGGGGTCGCGTCGCGCTCCCGCCGTCAGCCGGCGGCGCCGCCCATCAGGGCACGCAGCAGCCCGCTCTGGGCGGAGCGCTCGGCCGCCAGCTGGGTGTCACGGTCGGCGGTCACGGCCGACCGGAGCAGCGCCTTGAGCGCCCGCACGGCGGGCTCGGGCGCCGAGAGCACGTGCTGGACGAGCGAGAAGGTCGCCTCGTCGAGGTCTGCCGCGGGAGCGATCGCGTTGACGAGACCCATCGCGTGGGCCTCGGGGGCACTGACACGGCGGCCCGTCGCGCAGATCTCGAGGGCGCGCGAGTAGCCGACGAGGTGCACGAGCGGCCCGGTGCCGCCGAGGTCGGGCACGAGCCCGAGGCTCGTCTCACGCATCGCGAACCACGCGTCGAGCGAGGCCACCCGCAGGTCGGCGGCCAGGGCGAGCTGGAAGCCCGCGCCGATGGCATAGCCGTGGACCTGGGCGACGACGAGTGCCGGGCACTCCCCCCACGCCGTGAAACCTTCCTGGTATGCCGCGATGGCCCGGTCCATGGCCTCGGGGCCGTGCGTCGCGACGAGCTCCGCCATGTTCTCCTCGCCCTCGATGCCGGCGGGCGTGAACATCGCGGTGTCGATGCCGGCGGAGAAGGCCTCGCCCGCACCGCGGATGACGACGACCCGGACCTCCTCGGGGACGCTGCGGGCCTGCTCGGCCAGCGCACGCCAGAGCGAGGGCGTCTGCGCGTTGCGCTTGTCTGGCCTGTCGAGCGTGACGACGCGGACCGGACCGTCGGTCTCGACGCGCAGGTGCGGGTGGGGGTGGGTGGCGTCAGTCATCATGGCAGGCAGGCTACCTGCGGGGCTCGGCCCGCCGCGGGAGCCGCGGGAGCCTCCGGCGCCTCGGGGCGCCGGTGGCCGAGCTCACGCAGCGGCCGCGGCGACCCGCACGGGCGGCACGACCCGCAGCACGCCCCAGCCGGTCACCGAGGCCGGCTGGACCAGCTCGACCCGGAAGACGCGGGCACAGTCCAGGCACGACCACGCGGAGGTGGGGTCGGGGAAGGGTGTCACGTCGTCACCCGCGCAGAACGGGCAGGTGAGGTGGTGGTCGCTGGGCATGACAGTCAGTGTGCCGAGCGGGTCCCCCAAATACAATAAGCATCCATTATGTGATCCAAACTGTTTGATTATGCTTGCGGCGACGCCTGCATCACACCGCGTCCCCGACCGACAGGCGCCGGGGCGTCAGGCCAGCGAGATGAGGTCCATGTAGTCCGGACCCCAGAGGTCCTCGACCCCGTCGGGCAGGAGCAGGATGCGCTCGGGCTCCAGCGCGTCGACGGCGCCCTCGTCGTGGGTGACGAGCACGACCGCGCCCTCGTAGGTCGACAGGGCGCCGAGGATCTCGGCCCGGGACGCCGGGTCGAGGTTGTTGGTCGGCTCGTCGAGGAGCAGCACGTTGGCGGCCGAGACGACGAGCAGCGCGAGCGAGAGCCGGGTCTTCTCGCCGCCGGAGAGCACGCCCGCAGGCTTGTGCACGTCGTCGCCGGAGAAGAGGAAGGAGCCGAGCACCTTGCGCACCTCGGTCTCGCCGAGCTCAGGAGCCGCCGACTTCATGTTCTCGAGCACCGTGCGGCCGACGTCGAGGTTCTCGTGCTCCTGGGCGTAGTAGCCGAGGCGCAGCCCGTGGCCGGGCTCGACCTCGCCGGTGTCAGGGGCGTCGACCCCGGCGAGCATCCGCAGCAGGGTCGTCTTGCCGGCGCCGTTGAGACCCAGCACGACCACCTTCGACCCGCGGTCGATGGCGAGGTCGACGTCGGTGAAGACCTCGAGCGACCCGTAGGAGCGTGACAGCCCGGACGCCCGCAGCGGCGTCTTGCCGCAGGCCGCGGGCTTGGGGAAGCGGAGCTTGGCCACCTTGTCGGTCTGCCGCTCCCCCTCGACCCCGGCGAGCAGCCGCTCGGCCCGCTTGGCCATGTTCTGGGCTGCCGTCGCCTTCGTCGCCTTGGCGCGCATCTTGTCCGCCTGCGCCATGAGCGCACCGGCCTTCTTCGTCGCGTTGGCCAGCTCGCGCCTGCGGCGCTTCTCGTCGGTCTCGCGGGCCTGGAGGTAGGTCTTCCAGTTGACGTTGTAGACGTCGAGCGCCGAGCGGTTCGCGTCGAGGTGGTAGACCTTGTTGACGACCGCATCGAGCATCTCGGCGTCGTGGCTGATGATGATGAGCCCGCCCTTGTAGGCGCGGAGGTACTCCCTCAGCCAGACGATCGAGTCGGCGTCGAGGTGGTTGGTCGGCTCGTCGAGGAGCAGGGTCTCGTTGCCGGAGAAGAGGATCCGCGAGAGCTCCACCCGGCGGCGCTGACCACCGGAGAGGGTGCCGAGGGGCTGGCCGAGGATGCGCTCCTCGAGGTTGAGCGCGCTCGCGATCGCTGCGGCCTCCGACTCGGCCGCATAGCCACCCTGGGCCTCGAACTCCAGCTCGAGCCGGGTGTACCTGCGCATCGCCTTCTCGCGCACGGCCTCGTCGTCGCTGCCCATGCGGGCCTCGGTCTCGGCGCGCTGGCGCACGATCTCGTCGAGCCCTCGTGCGGAGAGGATGCGGTCACGGGCGAGCATCTCGAGGTCGCCGGTGCGGGGGTCCTGCGGCAGGTAGCCGACGGCGCCGGTGCGGGTGACCGTGCCCGCAGCGGGCATGGCCTCGCCGGCGAGGACCTTGGTCAGGGTCGTCTTGCCGGCTCCGTTGCGCCCGACGAGCCCGATGCGGTCGCCGGCATCGATGCGGAAGCTGGCGTCCTCGACGAGCAGGCGCGCCCCAGCGCGCAGCTCGATCCCGGTGGCGACGATCACGGCAGTTCCTCTCTGGTGCCGCACTACGTCAGCGGCCGAATGACCCCTCCATTCTGCCAGCGCCCGAGGGGTGCTCTCGACGCGTTATCCGCCCTCCCGCTCACTCGGACGCACCAGGTCCAGGTGATCGCAGCACCCACGTCGGCGGCGGCATCACCTCGAGCCGGGTGCGGCGACCGGCATGAGCACCGAGAAGCCGGCGCCGTCGCCGCGGATCGCGAGCGGCCGGTGGGGCCCGTCGAGCACCAGGGTGGGCCGAGGCCCTGCCACGGCGAGCGCCTCGTGGAGGAACTCCGGGTCGACGTAGAGGTCGGCCACGGCATCGCCGCCCGACCCGTCCGCGACGAGGAGGCCGACAGCGTCGTCGCCGACGACGAGGCCGACCGACTCCTGCTCGACCGGCAGGAGGGCCTGCAGGCCGTCGGCGTCGACGGGGGGCCGCTGCGGGTCGATGGCGACGATGCTCCGGTAGTCGGGGAAGCTGCCCGGGAGCACCGGTGTGGCGACCAGCTGACCGTCGACGACGACACCGACGCCGTCCTCGCTCACCTCGACGACCACCTCGTCGTCCGGGCCGACGGCGCGGCAGGCGTCCGCGACCCGGTCGGCCCATCCGGCGGGCACGACGGCGCCCACGGGCACCGACGCCGCGGGAGCACCGACGAGGGGCGCCCACCCGACCGCGAGACGGTAGCGATCGGTCGCGATGCATCGGAGCTCGGCGCCGCAGAGCTCGATGAGCATGCCCGTCAGCACCGTGAGGTCCGCACCGCCCGGCGCGCCCGCGGTCGGCTCCCCCGGCGCCACGGCGAACCGGACCGAGCCGATCGCAGCGGCGAGCTCGCCCGCTCGCACCCTGTTCCGGTCGCCCACGCCGTCGCCCCGGCCGCGCTCGGCCAGCAGCGCCAGGGTGCGACGGATCTCCGCCCGCGCGTCGACGAGCCCGTCGACGAGTCGCTGCTCGTGGGCGACGACGACGTCACCGGCCGCCCCGGACGCACCCCGCTCGTCCTCGTCGAGCACGAGCGCGACTTCGGCGAGCGGCATACCGACCCGGCGGAGCGACGCGAGCAGGCGTGCGGGGCGGACCTGCGCGGCGGCATACCTCCGGTAGCCCGTCACGGCGTCGACGGACGCCGGCACGAGCACACCCTCGCGGTCGTAGAAGCGCAGTGCGCTCGCGCGAAGTCCGCTGCGACGGGCGAGCTCGCCGATCGTCAGGAGTCGGTCGGGGTCGGCATGCGGTGCGGAGGTGGTTGGCATGACGAGAACACTGGGCCTTGCACCGGGTCGAAGGTCAAGACCCGTAACCGTGGCGACACACGGATGCACGACGATGTGCGCATGAACAGCCCCCTGCCCCCCGGTGAACCGCTGGGTGCCGAGCACGCCCGGCTCAACGAGTCTGCAGGTGCCGACGCCCCGTGGCGCCTCTGGGGGCCCTACCTCTCCGGCCGTCAGTGGGGCACCGTGCGCGAGGACTACTCGGCGGAGGGCAACGCGTGGTCGGAGTTCCCGTTCGACCACGCGGTGTCGCGGGCCTACCGCTGGGGCGAGGACGGGCTGGGCGGCATCAGCGACCGCTTCGGCTTCCTCAACGTCGCCGTCGCGCTGTGGAACGGCAAGGACCCGATCCTCAAGGAGCGCCTCTTCGGCCTCACCAACGAGGAGGGCAACCACGGTGAGGACGCCAAGGAGTACTGGTGGGCGGTCGACGGCACGCCCACGCACTCGTGGATGCAGTGGCTCTACCGCTACCCGCAGCAGGAGTTCCCGTACGAGCAGCTGCGCCGCGAGAACCGCGAGCGCACCCGTGACGAGCGGGAGTTCGAGCTCGGCGACACGGGGATCCTCGACAACCACGAGTTCTTCGACGTCATGATGACCTACGCCAAGGCCGGCCCCGACGACGTCTGCATCCGCATCACCGCGACGAACCACGGCCCCGAGGCCGCGCCGCTGCACGTCCTGCCCACCATCTGGCTGCGCAACACGTGGTCCTGGGGCCTCGACGACCGCGTCACCGAGCTGCACGAGATCCGGCGCAACGGCCGCCCGCCGCGCGGCTTCCGCGCGGCGGAGGTCTCGCACGGCTTCCTCGGGCACTACGTCATCGCCGCCGCGGGCTCCCCGACGGCGCTCTTCTGCGACAACGAGACCAACGCCAAGCACCTCTTCGGCGAGCAGGCCCTCGCCAACCAGTCGCTCTATCCCAAGGACGCCATCAACCAACGGGTCGTGCACGGCCGCGCCAAGGCGGTCAACCCCGCGGGCTACGGCAGCAAGTGCGCCTTCTGGTACCGCTTCGACTCGATCGCACCCGGCGAGACCGTCACCGTCGACCTGCGGCTCGCGACGACCGACCCGAGCCTCGAGTGGTTCGGCGAGCAGTTCGATGCGGTCATGGACAGCCGCCTGGCCGAGGCCGACGAGTTCTACGGTCACGTCATCCACCCCTCGCTGAGCGAGGGCGACCGGCACGTCGCGCGTCGGGCGTATGCCGGCCTGCTCTGGGGCAAGCAGCTCTACCGCTACGACGTGGCCCGGTGGATGGAGGGCGACCCCGCCGCCCCACCGCCGCCCGCCTCGCGCCAGAGGGGCCGCAACGAGCACTGGAAGCACCTCGCCCTCGCCGACGTCATCTCGATGCCCGACGAGTGGGAGTACCCGTGGTTCGCTGCGTGGGACCTCGCCTTCCACACGATCCCGCTCGCGCACGTCGACGCGGCGTTCGCCAAGGAGCAGCTCGTCCTCATGTGCCGCGAGTGGGCGATGCACCCCAACGGCCAGCTGCCGGCCTACGAGTGGGAGTTCGGCGACGTCAACCCGCCGGTGCACGCCTGGGCGGCCTGGCACGTCTACCGCATCGACGGCTACCGCGACCGCGAGTTCCTCACCCGCGTCTTCGCCAAGCTGCTCCTCAACTTCGCCTGGTGGGTCAACCGCAAGGACGCCAACGGCTCCAACCTCTTCGAGGGCGGCTTCCTCGGCATGGACAACATCGGGCTGTTCAACCGCTCCGCTCCCCTGCCGCCCGGCTTCCGGCTCGAGCAGAGCGACGCGACGAGCTGGATGGCGTTCTACTGCCAGCAGATGCTGAAGATCGCCCTCGAGCTCGCCCGCACCGACAAGGCGTGGGACGACGTCGCGACGAAGTTCCTCGAGCACTTCCTCTCGATCGCGCAGGCGATGCGCCACTTCGGCTCGAGCGACAAGAGCCTCTGGCACGAGGAGGACGGCTTCTACTACGACGTCCTCGTGCAGCCCGACGGCACCGCGCCGCACATGCGGGTGCGCTCGATGGTCGGCCTGCTGCCCATCCTCGGCGCGACGGAGGTGCCGCCGTGGGTCGTCGACGAGTGCCCGGACGTGACGCGCAACTTCCGGTGGCTGCAGGAGCGCCGGCCCGACCTCGTCAAGCCGATGCTCGGCCGCGACGACGGCAAGATGCTGCTCACCCTCGTGCCGCCCAAGCGGCTGCGGCGCATCCTCGAGCGGATGTTCGACACCGACGAGTTCCTCTCCCCCTTCGGCATCCGCTCGCTGTCGGCGGCCACGCGCGAGGCCGTGACGGCGACGGTGGGCGGCCGGACCGTCTCGATCGAGTACGAGCCCGGTGAGTCGCGCACCGGCATGTTCGGCGGCAACTCCAACTGGCGCGGGCCCGTGTGGTTCCCCGTCAACGTGCTGCTCGCCGACAAGCTGCGCACCTACGGGCGCTACTTCGGCGACTCCTTCACCATCGAGCTGCCGACCGGGTCGGGCAACTGGGGCACCCTCGAGGACGCCGCCGACCTCATCGACGGCGGCCTGACAGCGCTCTTCCGACCCGTCGACGGCCGGCGCCCGTCCGACGGCAAGCGCATCGAGTCGTCCCCGGACCCGCTGTGGAGCCAGCACCCCACCTTCTCCGAGTACTTCGACGGTGACACCGGCGAGGGCCTCGGAGCGACGCACCAGACGGGCTGGACCGCTCTCGTCTCCCACCTGCTCAACCCGCGGCTGCCGCCCGACCCCCGCACGATGGGCTGGGGCTGAGGCACGCGGCATACCGCAGCGGGTCGTGGGGCCGCGGCGCCGCGTGCGACGCCTGCGGTATGCCGCCCGGCCGGGTGAGGTGTCCGACGGCGCGGTCGCGCTCGGGTAGCGTGAGCGACCGTGAACGCCCCCATCACGGTCCGTGACATCTCCGCGGAGGAGCACCGCGCCTGGCTGCGCACACAGCCGGCGGCGAGCTTCCTGCAGACCCCCGCGTGGGGCGAGGTGAAGCGCGACTGGCGGCACGAGTCGGTCGGGTGGTTCGAGGGCCAGCAGATGGTCGGCGCCGCGCTCGTGCTGCACCGGTCGCTGCCGCGCGTCAAGCGGTCGCTCGCCT
The DNA here is from genome assembly GCF_006716675.1 of Humibacillus xanthopallidus. GTDB lineage: Bacteria > Actinomycetota > Actinomycetes > Actinomycetales > Dermatophilaceae > Humibacillus > Humibacillus xanthopallidus_B. Next base: position 545,590 of record NZ_VFPM01000003.1, read on the forward strand.
ACGTGCCCGAGGGGCCGTGCATCGACTGGGACTCCCCGCGGCTCGTCGAGCTGCTCCGCGCGCTGCGCGACCACCTCAGGGGCAAGGGCGCCTTCGCGCTGCGGATCGGGCCACCGGTGGCGACGCACCGCTGGGGTGCCACCGCCATCAAGGAGGCCATCGCGAGCGACATCGTGCGGCGCTACGACGAGGCACCGCCGACGAGCACCGACGCCGTCGGGGTCACCGTCGTCGACACGCTGCGGCGGCTGGGCTTCCGGCACCTGTCAGCTGACGACGGCTTCACGGCCGGGCAGCCGGAGTACGTCTTCCAGGTGCCGCTCGAGGGGCGCACCGAGGCCGACCTCCTCGCCGGCATGAACCAGCTGTGGCGGCGCAACATCAAGAAGACCGAGCGCAACGGCGTCCAGGTGCGGGTCGGCGACGCGAGCGACATCGCGGCCTTCCACCGCGTCTACGTCGAGACCGCCGAGCGCGACCGCTTCACCCCGCGCGGCCGCGAGTACTTCGAGCACATGTACGCCGTGATGTCGGCCGAGGACCCCGAGCGGATCCGCGTCTACCTCGCCGAGCACGAGGGCGACGTCCTCGCGGCCACGATCTGGATCCGCGTCGGCGAGCACGCCTGGTACTCCTACGGTGCGTCGACGGCGGCCAAGCGGGAGCTGCAGGCCTCGACGGCGATCCAGTGGCGGATGATGCGCGACTCCCTTGCGGCCGGGGCGACCGTCTACGACCTGCGCGGCATCACGAACACCGTCGCCGCCGACAACCCGCACATCGGCCTCATCCGCTTCAAGGTCGGCACCGGTGGTGAGGCCGTGCGTCTCGCAGGCGAGTGGGACCTCCCGCTGAATCGCTTGCTCTACAAGGCTTTCGACCTCTACATGAAGCGGCGGTGAGCTCCCGTGTCGTTCGTGCTGCACGTTGACGGTGCGCGCTGGCGAGCCGGCCTCGACCGGTTCGTCACCGCGCACCCCGGTGTCGTGCCGGTCATCAAGGGCAACGGCTACGGCTTCGGCCGCGACCTGCTCTGCGCCGAGGCCTCGCGGCTGGGCGTGCCGATGATCGCCGTGGGCACGTATGCCGAGCTGCCCACCGCCTTGGCCGCCTTCGGGCACGACGTGCTCGTCATGGAGCCCTTCCGCGCGGCGGTGCACGGCGGTGTGCCCGACCTCGCGAACCGCCGGGTTGTGCACACCGTGACGGCGGCGGACGACCTCGGGGCGCTGCGGGGGGTGGAGCCGGACGCCCGGGTCGTCGTCGAGGGGCTCACGTCGATGAACCGCTTCGGCGCTCCGGTGGACGAGGTCGGGGCGCTCGCGGCCGACGCCGGCGCCGAGGGCGTGACGCTCCACCTGCCGCTCGGCACGGGACACGTCGAGGAGATCAGCCGCTTCATCTCTGCCGTGCCCGGGATCCGGCGCTGGTTCGTCTCGCACGTGTCAGCGGCCGAGCTCGCGACCCTCGCCGGACGGCATACGGACCTCGAGCTGCTGCCGCGCATCGGCACGGCGCTCTGGTACGCCGACCCGGCCTCCTACGAGGTGCGCGCCCACGTGCTCGACGTGCGGCCGGTCGTCAAGGGAGACCACGCCGGCTACCGCCAGCGGTCGCTGCCGAGCGGCCACCTCGTCGTCGTCAGCGGCGGCACGTCGCACGGCGTGGCGATGGAGAGCCCGTCGTCGGCTGCGACCGCGCGCACGCGGGCCATCGCCGTCGCCGAGGGCGTGCTCGAGGCGGCCCACCGGGTGCGGTCGCCGTTCACCGTGTCGGGCACGATGCCGCGCTTCGCCGAGCCGCCGCACATGCAGTGCAGCCTGCTCGTGCTGCCTGACGGCGTCGCTCCGCCACGGGTCGGCGACGAGGTGACGGTGCGGATGCGCCTCACGACGACCACGCCGGACGCCGTCGTCGTCTCCTGACCTCGCCAGCGGGCGGGCGGGCGGCACGTCGGACCCCCGAAGTCCGCGGCGCCGAGCCTCGCGTGCGGGCTCACCCGAGGCCGCAGAGGCTTTGTGGGTCCGAGCTGCGGTTGGCCCTCATGGGCCGCAGGTCCTGCACCGCTCCGTATCCTGAGAGGGAGCGAGAGGTCGGTGACCGCGCCGATGACCATCGAACGTGTGAGCGCCAGCGACGCGACGACGCTGGCGACCGATCGGGGACCAGCCCCCATGAACATCGGCGTCGTCCTGCGTGTCGAGGCCGGTGCCGTGCTGTCCTTCGACGAGGTGCGCGGGCTCGTCGCCTCACGGGTGACGCTCGTGCCACGCCTGCGCCAGCGCCTGGAGCGCACTCCGCCGGGCTGCGGACGTGCCCTCTGGGTGGACGCGGCCGACTTCGACGTCGGCGACCACCTCGAGCAGACCGTGCTCGAGAACGGCGCTGGCACCGCCGAGCTGCTCACTGCCACAGCCACTTTCGTCTGCACCCCGCTCCCCCGCGACCGGCCGCTCTGGGCCGCCCGCTGGGTCACCGGCCTCGACGGCGGGTCGGCCGCGCTGGTCCTCAGCGCCCACCACTGCCTCGCTGACGGCATCGGTGGGCTCGCCGTCCTCGCCGCACTCTCCGACGAGGGGTCCTCCGGCGCACCCCCGGCCGGGCCGTTCCCGACCGCGGCACCGCGCACGGGCGACGTAGCTCTGGACGCCTGGCAGGGCCGCCTGCGTGCGCTTCGGCGTATGCCGTCACGGCTGGCCGACACGGCCGCCGGGATCCGCGAGCTGGCCGGGACACCGCGTCGCCCGCGGCTCGCCGAGCGCACCTCGCTCAACCGGCCGACCGGCCCGCTTCGTCGGCTGACCGTCGTCTCCACGACCCTGCCCGAGCTCGTCGCGGCCGCCCACTCGCGTGGCTGCACCGTCAACGACCTCGTCCTCAGCAGCGTCGCTGCAGCGGTCGGCGGCCTCCTGCGCGCCCGGGGGGAGCAGGTGAGCGATCTCGTCGTCTCGGTGCCCGTGTCGGCGCGGAGCTCGGCCTCCCCTGACGGCCTCGGCAACCACAACGGCGTCATGGCGCTCGCACTGCCGCTCGTCGTCGACCGCGACGAGCGCCTGCGGCGGATCGTCGCGCTCACCTCCGACCGCAAGGCGCCGCAGCGCGGCACGTCGTCGGGTCCGCTCGGACTGGCCTTCAGGGCGTTGGCCCGGGTGGGCGCCTTCCAGCTCTTCATCGACCACCAGCGGCTGGTCCACACCTTCGTGACGAACGTTCGGGGACCCCGCCTGCCGTGGCACGTCGGCGGCCACGAGGTCACCACGGTCGTCCCGGTCGCGGTCACCCCCGGCAACGTCGGGGTCAGCTTCGACGTGCTGTCGTATGCCGGCCGGCTGGCCGTCACCGTCGTCGCCGATCCGGCGGTGGTGCCCGACCAGGACGTCCTCACCGCAGCCCTCGCCGACGAGCTGGCCCGCGTCAGCCGCTGACGCCCGGTCGGCTGACCGAGCCGGCGCAGGCCGGGCCGGACAGTGCGGCGCACGGAGGGACGGCCCCGCGGGTACGACACCCTCATGGCAGCATTCGGCGACCCGCACTCGCACACTATGGTGATCTCGACCGGACCCGGGAGGCCTATGGTCCCCAGCACGAGGAGCACCCGATGACCTTCAACGACAACGCGCAGCTCGACACGTCGCAGGTCGAGTCCGGCGGCGGCAGCCGTGGTGGCGGCGGTGGTGGCTTCCCCGGCGGCATCCAGGTCGGCGGCGGCATCGGTGGCCTCATCCTGCTCATCCTCACGCTGATCTTCGGCGGCAACGTGCTGGGCGGAGGCAGCGACTCGAGCGGCTCCGGCTCCGCTGGTGGTTCCTCCCAGCAGCTCCAGACCGACCAGGTGACGGCGGCCGGTCAGGTGCCGGACTCGGCGTTCGCCGCCTGCAAGTCGGGCGCCGACGCGAACACGAACGACGTGTGCCTCATCGTCGGCACGGTCAACAGCGTGCAGGACTACTGGACCAAGCAGCTGCCGAAGTACCAGATGAACTACGAGCCGGCCAAGACGGTGATCTACCAGGGCCAGACGCGGTCGGGCTGCGGCACGGCCAACTCGCAGGTCGGCCCCTTCTACTGCCCGCTCGACAGCAAGGTCTACGTCGACGCGAGCTTCTTCCAGGAGCTCCAGAGCAAGTTCGGCGCCGACGGCGGCCAGCTGGCCAAGGAGTACGTCATCGCCCACGAGTACGGCCACCACATCCAGAACCTCCTCGGCATCCTGAACCGCGCCCAGCAGGACCCCCAGGGCCCGAACTCCGGCGCCGTGCGGGTCGAGCTCATGGCCGACTGCCTCGCGGGCACCTGGGTCAACCACGCCACCGAGACGACGGACGCCTCGGGCAAGCCGCTGCTCCAGCCGATCACGGAGGACGACATCACGTCGGCCCTCTCCGCAGCCTCCGCCGTCGGCGACGACCGCATCCAGGAGAAGATGCAGGGACGCGTCACACCCGAGAACTGGACTCACGGCTCGGCCGAGGCCCGGATGAAGTGGTTCACGCAGGGCTACCGCACGGGAGACATCAACCAGTGCAACACCTTCGGAGTCGAAACCGTGTCGTGACCTGACACGACCGGCGTTGCGCCCCAGGGGGGCATCGAAGTCCCTAATGTTCTCCCGCTGGCCCCGACACGAGTGGGCCCTCGACAACTGGAGACTCTTCTGATGGCCTCGCTGTCCACTGTCGCGACCCTCGTCGCCGACACCACCACGACCTCTGCCCAGACCGGTCCGGCGCTCGTCGGTGGCCTTCTCGGCTACGTCATCGGCGCCATCGCGCTGATGGGCGTGTTCCGCAAGGCGGGCGAGCCCGCCTGGGCCGCCTGGGTGCCGTTCTACAACGCCTACGTCCTCACGCGCATCGCCGGGTACAACCCGTGGATGTTCCTGCTGTTCCTCATCCCGATCGTGAACTTCATCTTCTCGATCATGGTCGCCCTGGGCCTCGGCCGCGCCTTCGGCAAGGGCGGTGCCTTCAGCTTCTTCCTGCTGTGGATGTTCGCGATCATCGGCTACTTCGTCGTGGGCTACGGCAGCGCTCAGTTCGTCGGCCGCGGCGGCGCCCGGGCCGGCAACGACGGCCGGCGCGAGGCGCTCGTCTGACCCCGTCCTGCTGACCGGCAACGGCCTCTCCCGCGCGATCCTGCGCGGGAGAGGCCGTTGCCGTCAGTGGGTCAGGACGTTTCGGTGAGGGCGACGCGGACGGCACGTCCGCGCCGCAGTGCGGTCTCGAGCACGTCGCGCTTCGGGTCGGGCAGGTCGTAGAGCTCACGCGTCGGTAGCCCTCGCAAGGCTCGGAGGGCGGAGGCCTCGAGCACCTCGCGCACCAGCGCGCGGTCTCCCCCGACGACGAGACCGCGAGGGATGCCGTCCGCTCCCTCGCGGGGTGACTCGTCGTCGCCGAGGAGGATGCGTCGCGCGTGGCCAACGACGGCGTCGACCAGCGCATCGGCCTGGTTGCCCCGTCGACGCGCGAAGCGCTGCTGCGACCAGCCACCGGCGGCGGTGCGCGACTGCACGTGACGGCTGCCGACCTTGGACGAGGCGAACGTGCCCCGCGACGCCAGCCCGACGGCATACCCACCGCGTCTGACGAGGACGACGCCGAGCGGCTCATGCGCGAACGGCGTTGCCACCACAGTGGATCCGTCAGCAGCGCGCGCAGACACGACGACGCCACCGGGATTGAACTCCTCGGTGGCGTCGGCGGGGCCGTGCCGCTCGGCGAAGCCGGCGAGCCAACGGTCGAGCCGCTCGGGATCGACCTCGATGACGCGCGTCGTCACGAGCGCGGGTGAAGCCGGCTCAGAGGTTGAAGCCGAGGGCGCGCAGCTGGTCGCGGCCGTCCTCGGTGATCTTGTCGGGGCCCCACGGCGGCATCCACACCCAGTTGATGCGGTGGGAGGCGACGAGACCCTCGAGGGCCTGGGCCGCCTGGTCCTCGATGACGTCGGTGAGCGGGCAGGCCGCCGACGTCAGGGTCATGTCGATGACGGCGTGCGACTGGCTGTCGACGGTGACGCCGTAGATGAGGCCGAGATCGACGACGTTGATGCCGAGCTCTGGGTCGACGACGTCGCGCAGGGCTTCCTCGATGTCGGCGACGTTGGTCGGGGACTGCTGGCTCGTCTGGCTCATGACGAGACTCCTTGTCTGGGGGTCGAATCGGTGGTCGTCGTGCTGATGTCGACGCCGCTGCGGGCGAGGGCGTCGGTGAACGCGGTCCAGCCGAGCAGAGCGCACTTGACGCGGGCGGGGTACTTCGAGACGCCGGAGAGGGCCACCCCGTCGCCGAGGACGGTCTCGTCTCCTGGGACCTTGCCCCGCGAGGTGAGCATGTCGCGCATGGCCGCGAAGGTCTCGAGGGCCTCGCCCACCGAGTGGCCGATGACCTCGTCGGCGAGCACCGAGGCGCTGGCGACGGAGATCGAGCAGCCCTGTGCCGCATAGGAGACGTCGCGGACGACGGCGTCGTCACCTGTGCCGGTCAGCTCGACGCGGAGGGTGACCTCGTCGCCGCACGTCGGGTTGATGTGGTGCACCTCGGCGTCGAACGGCTCGCGGAGGCCGGCGTGGTGCGGCCGCTTGGAGTGCTCGAGGATGAGCTCCTGGTAGAGGTCCATCAGCTGGCCGCCCTCTCGAGGTCGAGACCGAAGACCACGGGCACCCGGTCGAGCGCCTCGACGAGGGCGTCGACCTCGGCCGGCGTGTTGTAGACGGCGAACGAGGCACGCGTCGTGGCTGCGACGCCGACAGCACGGTGCAGCGGCCACGCGCAGTGGTGACCGACCCGCACGGCGACGCCGGCGTCGTCGAGGACCTGGCCGACGTCGTGCGCGTGCACCCCGTCGACGACGAAGGCCACGGCTCCACCGCGGAGCTGACCTGCTGCGGGCCCGACGGTGCGCACCCACGGCCGCTCGGCGAGCGCCGCGAGGAGGCGCGCCACGAGGGCGGCCTCGTGGGCGTGGACACGCTCGATGCCCACGGCCTCGATCCAGCGGACCGCAGCCGCCAGACCGACCGCCTGGGCGGCGTTGGGCACGCCGGCCTCGAACTTCTGGGGGGCGGGGGCATAGGTCGAGCGCTCCATCGTCACGAGCTCGATCATCGAGCCGCCCGTGAGGAAGGGCGGCATGGCCTCGAGCAGCTCGGCCCGGCCCCAGAGCACTCCGACACCCATCGGGCCGTACATCTTGTGGCCACTGAAGGCGATGAAGTCAGCGCCGAGCGTCGCGACGTCGACCGGCAGGTGCGGCACCGACTGGCAGGCGTCGACGACGACGAGGGCTCCCACGGCGTGCGCCCGGGCAGCAAGCTCGGTGACAGGGTTGACCGTGCCGAGCACATTGGAGACGTGGGTGACGGCGAAGATCTTCGTGCGCTCGGTCAGCAGGTCGTCGAGACCGCTGAGGTCGAGCGCGCCGGCGGCGTCGACGGGGATCCAGCGCAGCGTGGCGCCCGTTCGGCGAGCCAGCTCCTGCCACGGCACGAGGTTGGCGTGGTGCTCCATCTCGGTCACGAGGATCTCGTCACCCGGGCCCAGCACGAAGCGCTCGTCCTTGGGTCCGCCGGTCGGCGACGCGTTGGAGAAGGCGTAGGCCACGAGGTTGATCGCCTCGGTGGCGTTCTTCGTGAAGACGACCTCGTCCGCCGAGGCCCCGACGAACGAGGCGATCGTCGCTCGAGCGGCCTCGAAGTCGTCGGTCGCCTCCTCGGCCAGCTGGTGTGCGCCACGGTGGACCGCCGCGTTGTGCTGCTCGTAGAAGGCCCGCTCGGCGTCGAGCACCGCGACCGGCTTGTGCGAGGTGGCCCCGGAGTCCAGGTAGACGAGGGGCCGGCCGTCGCGCACGGTGCGCGTCAGGATCGGGAACTCGCCGCGCAGTGCGGTGAGCTCCTGATCCGTGAACGACGCTGTCGCAGAAGTCATCTCGGGGCGTTCCTCAGGCCTGGACAGCCGGGACGGTCGCGTAGCGGTCGTAGCCCTCTTCCTCGAGGCGGTCGGCCAGCTCGGGGCCACCCTCCTCGACGATCTTGCCGTCGACGAACACGTGCACGAAGTCGGGCTTGATGTAGCGCAGGATCCGCGTGTAGTGGGTGATGAGGAGCACGCCGAGCCCGCTCGCGTCCTTGGCGCGGTTGACGCCCTCGGACACGATCTTGAGGGCGTCGACGTCGAGGCCGGAGTCGGTCTCGTCGAGGATCGCGATCTTCGGCTGGAGCAGCTCCATCTGGAGGATCTCGTGACGCTTCTTCTCGCCACCGGAGAAGCCCTCGTTGACGCTGCGCTCGGCGAACGCCGGGTCCATCTTGAGGTTGCCCATGGCCGTCTTGACGTCCTTGACCCACGTGCGCAGCTTCGGGGCCTCGCCGTCGACGGCGGTCTTGGCGGTGCGCAGGAAGTTGCTGACCGTGACGCCGGGGACCTCGACGGGGTACTGCATCGCGAGGAAGAGGCCGGCCCGGGCGCGCTCGTCGACGGACATCGCGAGGACGTCCTCGCCGTCGAGGGTCACGGTGCCACCGGTGACGGTGTACTTCGGGTGGCCCGCGACGCTGTAGGCGAGCGTCGACTTGCCGGAGCCGTTGGGGCCCATGATGGCGTGCGTCTCGCCCGACTTCACGGTGAGGTCGACCCCGCGCAGGATCTCCTTGGGACCGTCCTCGGTCTCGACCGAGACGGTGAGTCCCTTGATCTCAAGCGTGTGCTGGGTGCTCATCGGTCAGTTCTCCTTGCTGGCGTGCTGGCTGGGGGTCTGCTGGATGGGGGCGGCGTAGTCGGTCGTCGCGAGCTCCTCCTCGATCGCTGCGGTGATCTCGTCACGCAGGTCGGCGAGCGGGATCTCGCGGATGACGTCGACGAAGAAGCCGCGCACGACGAGGCGCTTGGCCTCGTCCTCGGGGATGCCGCGCGCCTGCAGGTAGAACAGCTGCAGGTCATCGAAGCGCCCTGTCGCAGAGGCGTGCCCGGCTCCCTCGATCTCGCCGGTCTCGATCTCGAGGTTGGGCACCGAGTCGGCGCGGGCTCCGTCGGTGAGCACGAGGTTGCGGTTGAGCTCGTAGGTGTCGGTGCCCTCGGCCTCCGCGCGGATGAGCACGTCGCCCACCCAGACCGTGCGAGCCGTCTCGCCCTGGAGAACGCCCTTGTAGGTGACGCGGCTCTTGCAGTGGGGGGCGTTGTGGTCGACGAACGAGCGGTGCTCGAGGTGCTGGCCGGCATCGGCGAAGTAGACGCCGAGCAGCGTCGCGTCGGCGCCCGGACCGGCATACCGCACGTTGGCGTTGACGCGGACGACCGCGCCGCCGAGCGTCACCGAGACGTGCGTGAAGCGCGCGTCACGGCCGACGAGGGCGTCGTGCTGCGCGAGGTGCTGGGCGTCGTCGGCCCAGCGCTGCACGGAGACCACGGTGACGTCGGACCCGTCGCCAGTGACGACGGAGAGCAGCTCGGAGACCCGGGCGCTGCCGGCGTGCTCGACGACGACGACGGCCTTGGAGAAGCGGCCGGCGCGCACCACGACGTGGGCGTGCACCGGGTCGGAGCCGGAGCCGTCGAGACGGATGCGGACCGGCTCGGTGAGCTCGGCCTCGGCGGGCACGTCGACAAGGACGGCGCCGCCGGCCGACGCAGCCGCGAGGACCGCCGCCCGGTCCTGCGGGGGCAGGATGCCGAGGTCGCGGGCCTCGCCGGCCGAGATGGTCGACGTCGTGACCCCCTCGGGCAGGCTCGTCGTCCAGTCGAGGTGCCCGGTGGCGCCCTCGGCGAGCAGGGCGGCGAGCTTCTTCACCGGGGTGAAGCGCCACTCCTCCTCGCGTCCGGACGGCAGCGGGAACGCCCCGATGTCGAAGGACGCGGCGCGCTCGGCGCGGGACTGCTGCGGGACGAATCCGGCCGCCGAGGCGGTCTGCGGGTCGACGTGCGTGGTGCGGCTGGCGTCGGTCACGGAGGCATCCGTGTCGACGAGCGTGTCGGCAACGGGCATCAGCCGACGGCTCCTTCCATCTGGAGTTCGATGAGGCGGTTGAGCTCGAGGGCGTACTCCATCGGCAGCTCACGCGCGATGGGCTCGATGAAGCCGCGCACGATCATCGCCATGGCCTCGTCCTCGGCCATGCCACGGGACATGAGGTAGAACAGCTGGTCCTCGGACACCTTGGAGACGGTGGCCTCGTGCCCCATCGAGACGTCGTCCTCGCGGATGTCGACGTAGGGGTAGGTGTCGGAGCGGCTGATCGTGTCGACGAGCAGGGCGTCACAGCGGACCGTCGAGGCGGAGTGCGAGGCGCCCTCGAGCACCTGGACGAGTCCGCGGTAGCTCGCGCGTCCACCGCCGCGGGCGACCGACTTGCTGATGATCGAGCTCTTCGTGTTCGGAGCGGCGTGCACCATCTTGGAGCCGGTGTCCTGGTGCTGGCCCTCCCCGGCGAAGGCGATCGAGAGCGTCTCGCCCTTGGCGTGCTCGCCCATGAGGAAGACGGCGGGGTACTTCATCGTCACCTTGGAGCCGATGTTGCCGTCGATCCACTCCATCGTCGCCCCGGCCTCGCACGTGGCGCGCTTGGTGACGAGGTTGTAGACGTTGTTGGACCAGTTCTGGATCGTCGTGTAGCGCACGCGGGCGTTCTTCTTGACGATGATCTCGACGACGGCCGAGTGCAGCGAGTCCGACTTGTAGATGGGCGCGGTGCAGCCCTCGACGTAGTGCACGTAGGAGCCCTCGTCGGCGATGATCAGGGTGCGCTCGAACTGGCCCATGTTCTCGGTGTTGATGCGGAAGTAGGCCTGCAGCGGGATGTCGACGTGAACGCCCTTGGGCACGTAGATGAACGAGCCACCCGACCACACCGCGGTGTTGAGCGCCGAGAACTTGTTGTCGCCGGCCGGGATCACCGTCGCGAAGTGCTCGCGGAAGATGTCCTCGTGCTCCTTGAGCGCCGTGTCGGTGTCGAGGAAGATGACGCCCTGCTGCTCGAGGTCCTCACGGATCTGGTGGTAGACGACCTCGGACTCGTACTGCGCGGCGACGCCGGAGACGAGGCGCTGCTTCTCGGCCTCGGGGATGCCGAGCCGGTCGTAGGTGTTCTTGATGTCCTCGGGCAGGTCGTCCCAGGTGGCCGCCTGCTTCTCCGTCGACTTCACGAAGTACTTGATGTTCTGGAAGTCGATGCCGGTGAGGTCGGAGCCCCACGACGGCATGGGCTTCTTGCCGAAGAGCGTGAGGCTCTTGAGCCGCAGCTTCGTCATCCACTCGGGCTCACCCTTGCGGGCCGAGATGTCGCGCACGACGTCCTCGTTGAGGCCGCGACGCGCGTTGGTGCCCGCGGCGTCGCTGTCGGCCCAGCCGTACTCGTAGGTGCCGATGCCCTTGAGTCCCGGGTTGAGCTCTTCGATGTGAGTGGTCATGAGGAACCTTCCTTGACGTGCGTGCGGTCGTTCCGTGGGGTTCGCGTCGTGGGGGTGGGTCGGTCGGTGGTGCCGGTCGTGCCAGTGGTGCCGTTGGTGTCTGTCGTGTCGGTGGTATGCCGTCCGGTGCCCACGGGTGCGTCAACACCGCTGGCGACGGGGCTCTTCCGCACCTGGCGGGTCAGGTCACCTGCCGGGACGACGGTCGGCACGAAGGTCGTGCACACGTGGTCGCCGCCCGCGAGGGTGGCGAGGCGCTGCACGTGGACGCCGAGCAGGCGCGAGAACGCGTCGGTCTCGGCCTCGCAGAAGGCGGGGAACTCGGCTGCGGCGTGCTGCACCGGGCAGTGGCCCTGGCACAGCTGCACCCCGGTCAGGCCACCGGCGCCGACGGGTCGCGCGGTGGCGGAGAAGCCGTCCTCGCTCAGGGCCTCGACGAGGGCCGCGGTGCGGGCGGCGGGGTCGGTGCCCGCGTCGGCCAGCCGGACGGCATACCGCTGCTCGAGGGTCGCGACGCGGCTCCGGGCGAAGTCGGCGACCGCGGCGGGGCCTGCGGTGGTCTCGAGGTAGCGCAGCACCTCGACGGCGAGCGAGTCGTAGTCGGCCTCGAGGGCGCCGTGCCCGGCGTCGGAGACGACGTAGGCGCGGGCGGGACGCCCGCGGCCGCGGCGCGCGGCGGTGGGCTCGTGCTCGACGACGGCGCCCTGCTCGACGAGGACGTCGAGGTGACGGCGGACGGCAGCGGGGGTCAGCTGGAGGTGACGCCCCAGCTCGGCAGCGGTGACAGGGCCGTCGGAGGAGACCATGTGCAGGACCCGGGAGCGCGTGCGCGACTCGAGCGGCGAGACGTGCTCGCCGTCCCTCGTCTCGCGCTGCGACTGCTCAGGGAAAAACACCACACCATTGTGACCTAATTACCCCGAGGACTTCTAGTCAGGGTCCCCTAACCGTGTCGTCGGCCCCCGTGGGTGCCTCGCCGGACCCGTGGGCGGAGACGTCGTCGCTGTCGTCGTCGGGGTCCATGTAGTCCGGGTCCGCCTCCGGCGGCATGATGACCGACGGCAGCCGGCGGCGCGGCGGTGCGACCGCCTCAGGCCCGAACCAGCGCCGCCGCAGCGGCGCGGTGAGCCAGCCCAGCGGGCAGGTGAGCACGTAGCCGTAGGCCACCGTGAGCGCCGTCGCGCCGGGGAAGAAGATGAGGCCGAGGACGAGCAGGATCCCGAGCGGCACCGAGATGCGAAGGTGACGCGGCGAGAGCAGGTCACGGAAGGACCGGAACCGGAACGACGTGGCCATGAGGGCAGCCGGCAGCACCCCGGCGGCGACCGGCAGCAGGGGCGCCCAGTCGTAGAGCGGGTCGCCGATCGCGAGGACGGTCGCGATGACGACGCCCGCCGCACCGGGGCTCGCGAGCCCGACGAAGTAGCGCTTGTCGGCGAGCGGGTCGATCGTGACGTTGAAGCGGGCGAGGCGGTAGGCCGCACAGGCGAGCCAGAACATCGCACCGGCCCAGGCCCACACGGGGTAGGCGGGCAGGGCCCACGTGTAGACGAGCACGGCCGGCGCGATGCCGAAGGAGATGAGGTCGGCGAGCGAGTCGAACTGCAGGCCGAAGGGGGTGATCGCCCCGACCGCGCGCGCGACGGCGCCGTCGGCGATGTCGAGCACGATCGAGACCGCGATGAGCACAGCGGCAGCGCGGTAGTGCGTCTGGAAGGAGAGCAGCACCGACGAGAACCCGCAGATCATGTTGCCGAGGGTGAAGAGGCTCGGCAGCACCGCCCGAGCGCGGACCCGAGGGTTGAGCCGGCTCCACGGCACGACGCGCGCGCCGGTGGCGGAGACGAGCTGGAAGCGGCGCCCGATGCGCTCGCGCCGGCTCGGGGTCGCGCCGCCGGTCACGACGGGTCCGTGGCCGGGAAGCGTCCGAGCACGGTCTCCCCGCCGACCGCGCGCTTGCCCTTGGTCACCTCGAGCACGACCTCCGGCGGCACGAAGACGTCCATCCGCGACCCGAACTTCATCAGGCCCATGCGCTCCCCGGTCGCGATCTCGTCGCCGGGCTCGATGCGCGTGACGATGCGCCGCGCGAGCTGGCCGACGAGCTGGCGGTAGACGACGCGGCGGGTGCGCCCGCGCACGACCTGCTCGACGATGACCTCGCTGCGCTCGTTCTTCATCGCGCTCTCGGCGCGGTACGCGGCGAGGAAGCGGCCCTGGGTGTGGGTGACGTCGACGACGCGGCCGCCGTAGGGCGAGCGGTTCATGTGCACGTCGAGGAGCGAGAGGAAGATGCTCACCTGCTGCCACTCCCCCGGCGGCGCGATGCCGGGCTGGGGTGCACCGACGTGCGTCACGATGCCGTCGGCCGGCGCGAGCACGACATCGGGGTCGGTGACCGGCGACCGGTCGGGGGTGCGGTCCGGGTCGCGGAAGAAGAGCGTCACTCCCGCGGTCAGCAGCCCCAGGGCCAGGGTCGTGCGCGGGCGTCGGGCAAGGGCGGCGACCACCGTCGGCACGGCTGCCATGACGGTGAACGGCCGAGCGGCCGGGTCGATCTTCACAGGTCGGGCTCTCCCAGTCTGGGGTCGTCGGCGGGGGCGGGGCGGCCGGGTGTCGCGGCCTCGTCTCACCCGGGCGGTCATCGGGTGTGGTGACACCGAGCCTAGACTCATCAGCCATGACCGCAGCGGTGACACTGTCCGACGTCCGTCGCCGGTTCGGAGCCGTCGACGCCCTCGACGGACTGTCCTGGACGGCCCCCTCCGGCGCCGTCACCGCGGTGCTCGGCCCCAACGGTGCCGGCAAGACGACGGCCATCGAGTGCGCGGTCGGCCTGCAGCGACCCGACTCCGGCACCGTGCGGGTGCTCGACACCGATCCGGGCACCGCAGGGCCCGACCACCGGGCCCGCGTCGGGGTGATGCTCCAGAGTGGCGGCCTGCCGAACGGCGCGAAGCCGATGCGCCTCCTCCAGCACCTGGCGCGCTTCTACGCAGAGCCCGCCGACGTCGACGCGGTCGCGGCCCGGCTCGGGGTCCCCGACTTCGCGGGCACCACGGTGCGCCGGCTCTCGGGTGGGCAGAAGCAGCGCCTCGCCCTCGCCGCCGCCCTCCTCGGCCGGCCCGAGGTGCTCTTCCTCGACGAGCCGGTGGCGGGCCTCGACCCCCACGGTCGCCTCGACGTGTGGGACCTCATCCGAGAGCTGAGAGACGAGGGCACGACCACCGTCGTGACGACGCACTCCTTCGAGGAGGCCGAGCGGCTCGCTGACCACCTCGTCATCATGAGCGCCGGGCGCACCGTCGCCGAAGGCCCCTTGGCCGACGTCGTCGGTGCCGGCTCGCTCGAGGAGCTCTACTTCAGCCTCACGCGGAAGGGGGCCGCATGACCACCGCGCCGCCCCGCCCCGCCACCCGGGCCGCGGCCCCTCGGCGGCGCGTCCTCGCCCAGGCGGGTTTCGAGACCTCGACGCTGCTGCGCAACGGCGAGCAGCTGCTCGTCTCGCTCGTGCTGCCCGCGCTCGTGCTCGTCGGCCTCCACGCCACCGGCTCCCCCTCCCTCGGGCCGGGGCGCCGCATCGACGTCGCGGTGCCCGGGGTCATCGCGCTGTGCGTGATCTCGGCCTCGTTCACGTCGCAGGCCATCTCGACGGGCTTCGACCGCCGGTATGCCGTGCTGCGCTACCTCGGCACGACGCCCCTCGGGCGGGGCGGGCTCATCGCGGCCAAGGTGCTCGCCACGCTGGCGATCGAGATCATCCAGATCGCCGTCATCGCGGTCATCGGGGTCGCCCTCGGATGGCAGCCCGACCTCGGCGGCATCCCGTATGCCGTCCTCTTCGTCATCGTGGGCACGTGGGCCTTCGTGGCCCTCGCCCTCCTGCTCGCCGGCACGCTGCGCTCCGAGGCCGTGCTCGCGCTCGCCAACCTCATCTGGGTGCTGCTGCTCGTCGGTGGTGGCGTCATCGTGCCGCGCACCGAGCTGCCCGACGGCCTGGCGAGCGTCGCGGCGCTGCTGCCGTCGGCCGGGCTCGCCGACGGGCTGCGCTCGGCCCTCGTCGACGGCACGCTGAACCTCCCCGCCCTCGGAGTCGTCGTCGTCTGGGGAGTGCTGGCGAGCGCCCTGGCTGCGCGTTTCTTCCGCTTCGACGACTGACGCTTAGGGCACACTCGGGCTGAGGGCACCCCGGCCCGCTCCCCGACCGCATGGAGGCGACGTGTTCGACTACATCTTCGGCCTGCCGATGCACGCGCTGATCATCCACGCCGTGGTCGTCCTCGTGCCGCTGTCGGCACTCGTCGCCATCGCCTTCGCGGTGCGGCCCGTGTGGCGCCACCTGCTCCGCTGGCCGGTCGCGATCGGTGGGGTCATCTCGGGGGTCACGGCCTTCGTCGCGGCCGAGAGCGGTGAGGCCCTGCAGCGGCGGGTGACGCAGGTCCGAGCCGCCACGACCGACTTCGACCTGCTGCGCGAGCACGTCGAGTGGGGCGACCGGGCGAAGATCATCTGCCTGCTCTTCATGGTGCTCTGCCTCGTGGCGGCATGGTTCCTGCGGGCGCCCGACGAGGACGAGCCGCGCCGCCGGATGCTCGAGGTGCCGCTCGCGATCCTGCTCGTCGTGTCGGCACTCGCAGCGCTCATCACCGTCGTACTGGCCGGGCACGCCGGAGCCGAGGTCACGTGGGCGGGCCTCGCCTGACCGGCCGCTGCGCTCCCGCTCGGGGGCGGGTGCCGGAGGGTCAGCCGCCAGCGCTTACGCTTCCCTCGTGTCGCTCGTCTCCTCCGTCGCCTCCCGGCTGCCTCGTGTGCCGCGCCCCTGGGCCCGCGGCATCCTCATCGCCAACCTCGTCGGCGAGATCGGGATCGTCGTCACCGGAGGCGTCGTGCGCCTCACCGGCAGCGGTCTCGGCTGCCCCACGTGGCCGGAGTGCGTGCCCGGCTCGTTCACCCCGGTGCGCACCGACGAGAGCCAGATCCACGACCTCGTGGAGTTCGGCAACCGGCTGCTGACCTTCGCCGTCGTCATCCTCGCGCTCGCAGCCCTCTACTCCGTCGTGACGGCGTGGCCCGAGCGCGGGCGGCTCCAGCTCGTCGCGGTCGGGGTCCTCGCCGGCATCCCGGCGCAGGCCATCCTCGGCGGCATCACCGTGCTGACCGGTCTCAACCCGTGGCTCGTCGCGAGCCACTTCCTCCTCTCGATGGTGCTCGTCGCACTGTCCACGGCGCTCGTGCGCGGTAGTCGCGACGACGTGTCGGGTCCGGGCGAGCTGCTCGTGCACCCCCTGGCCCGCGTCGTCGCACTCGTCACGAGCCTCGTCGGGGCCGTCGTCGTCGTGCTCGGCACGATCGTCACCGGATCGGGTCCGCACTCGGGTGACGCCGACACCCCGGCCCGCACCGGCTTCGACCCCCGCGTCGTGTCGTGGCTGCACGCCGACGCCGTCATGCTCTTCTCCGGCCTCGTCGTCGCGACCCTCGTCGCCGTGCTCATCACCGCGAAGACCGACGAGGTGCGCCGGGCCTGGTGGGCCGTCCTCGCGGTCACGCTCGCGCAGGGCGTCATCGGCTACGTGCAGTACTTCACCGCCCTGCCGATCGTCCTCGTGCTGCTCCACATGCTCGGGGCGAGCCTGCTCGTGGCCGCCCTCACCTGGGGCGTGCTCGCGACGCGGCGCCATCCCGTCTGACCCGACGGCGACCGTAGGGTGGACCGGGTGAGTGACGAGCAGCCGGCCCTCCACGATGGCGACCTGCGACTGCGGCCGTGGACCGTGGCGGACGTCGAGGCCACCCGGCTGCTGCACGACGCGGAGATCGCCCACTGGTTCGACGTCGCCGCGACGCCGCCCACGAGCGAGCACCACCGCTCCTGGGTCGAGCAGACCCACGCCGAGTGGTCGGACGCCCGCGCCAAGGTGACCTTCCTCGTCGAGTGGCGCGGCGCTCCCGCCGGCTCCGTCGACGTGCGCCGGCGCTCCGACGGTGTCGGTGTGCTCTCGTGGGTCACGTATGCCCCTTACCGCGGCAGGGGCGTCGCGTCCCGCGCCGTGCGCCTCCTCGTCGACTGGGCCTTCACGGACCTCGGCCTGCGCCGGGTCGAGGCCGAGGTCAACCCGCTCAACCGCGCCTCGCTCCGGACGGCGCTATGGGCCGGGTTGCGTCGCGAGGGGCTGCTCCGCGGCAACACGACGCTCGGCGGCGAGGTGCACGACACCGTCGTCCTCGGTCGCCTGGCCGACGACCCGGCGCCCGGCACCCGAGAGGGCTTCACGGCGATGCTCGACTCCGTGCTGCCGACCAAGCGGGTCATCGGGCAGGGACTCATCCGAGACGCGGCCGGCAACGTGCTGCTCTGCGAGCCGGTCTACAAGCGCGACTGGGACCTGCCCGGAGGCGTCGTCGACCCGGGCGAGCCGCCCCGCGACTGCGTGGCCCGCGAGATCCGTGAGGAGCTCGCCCTCGAGGTGACGGTCGGCCGCCTGCTCGCGACGAACTGGCTCGCCCCCTGGCTCGGATGGGGCGACGCGGTGCTCTTCGTCTACGAGGTCGAGACGCCGACTCCCGCGGCCCTGGCGCGCGTACGCCTCCTCGAGCGCGAGATCCGCGCCGTCCACTGGGTCGCGCCGCACGAGCTGAGCGGACGGGTCGCGCCCTACAACGAGCGGATGCTGACGAGCCTGGCCTCTGCCGGTGCCGGCCACGCGACCCTCGAGCTCGCCGACGGCCTCCCCGTGCGCTGACCCGCCGAGCCAGCCGGCCGGCATACCGCCTCGTCGAGAAGTGGGCACTCGACCGTGTGGTGGTGGGCACCCAACCAGTCGAGTGCCCACTTCTCGACAGAGCGGGCTCAGCCCAGGCCGGGGAGCGGGAGGTGCCAGATCGGGTCGAGGGCAACGCCGACGAAGAGGATCGTCAAGTAGGTGATCGAGAAGTGGAAGAGGCGCATGGGGCGCAGCGCCTCCTCGGCCACTCCGGCGCGGGCCCGCGACAGCAGGCGGTGGGCCTCAGCGAGGAAGAGCGCACCCGACACGACGGCCGCGACGGTGTAGACCCAGCCCATCGACTGCACCGGGATGAGGGCGAGCGAGGTGAGGACCATCGCCCACGAGTAGGCCACGATCTGCTTGGCCACGACGACGAAGCGCTCGACGACGGGCAGCATCGGCACGTGGGCTGTGGCGTAGTCGTCCTTGTAGCGCAGCGAGAGCGGCCAGTAGTGCGGCGGGGTCCAGAAGAAGATGACCATGAAGAGGATGAACGCCGACCAGCTGACCGAGCCGGTGACGGCCGACCACCCGATGAGCACCGGCATGCAGCCGGCCGCGCCACCCCAGACGATGTTCTGCGCCGTGCGCCGCTTGAGCAGCAGCGTGTAGCCGACGACGTAGAAGAGCAGGGCCGCGAGGGCGAGCCACGCGCTCAGCCAGTTGACGAGCACCCCGAGCCAGACGGTCGAGACGACCGCCAGCGTCACCCCGAAGAGGAGCGCTCCCCGCGGCGTCACCGTGCCGGTGACGAGGGGGCGGTTGCTCGTGCGGTGCATGACGGCGTCGATGTCGCGGTCGATGTAGCAGTTGAGGGTGTTCGCCGACCCGGCCGACAGCGTGCCCCCGACGACCGTCGCGACGACGAGCCAGAGGTCGGGCACACCCTGCTGGGCGAGGAACATGACGGGGATCGTCGTGATGAGCAGCAGCTCGATGATCCGCGGCTTCATGAGGGAGACGTACTGCCCGAGGACGAACGTGGGTCCACTGCCGTCGGGACCGTGCAGCGCCGACAGGTCGGCGCGGGGGTCCACCGTTGTCACTGAGATCCTCATCGCTGGGTTCGTCGCTCCGACGGTCGGGTACGGAGCATGGCGTCGCAAGTCTAGACCGTCACTCGCGCGGGGCTTCACTCGCTCGCCCGTCGGCCGGTCTGCCCACCCCCTCACCCTGCCGCAGTGCCACCCCTCCCGCGCCCGCAATGCAGTCGTTCACGAACCGGTCGTGCTGACAGCGGCATCCGTGCTGGGACTAGGCTCGCGGCATACGTGAGATCCACCTTTCTGGCGAAGGAGACCCGTTCGTGACCAGCACCGCCACGTCGGCGAAGAAGCCCACCCGTTCCAGCTCCGCGGGGAAGGGGAAAGCAGACGGACCGCTGGCTGGTCGTGATCCCGGTCTCCCCCGGCCCGTGGCGAAGAAGGCGGGCTGGTCCGACCTCGACGTGCGTGCCGTGGACACGACGCGCCTGCTCGCGGCGGATGCCGTCCAGAAGGTCGGCAACGGGCACCCGGGCACCGCGATGTCGCTCGCTCCGCTCGCCTACCTGCTCTACCAGAACGTCATGACGCACGACCCGAGCGACCCGTCGTGGCTCGGGCGCGACCGCTTCGTCCTGTCGTGCGGGCACTCGAGCCTCACGCAGTACATCCAGCTCTACCTCTCCGGCTACGGCCTCTCGCTCGACGACCTCAAGGCGCTGCGCACCTGGGGATCGCAGACCCCTGGCCACCCGGAGGTCCACCACACCAGGGGCGTCGAGATCACGACCGGACCGCTCGGCTCGGGCCTCGCCTCCGCCGTGGGCATGGCGATGGCCCAACGGCGGCAGCGCGGGCTCTTCGACCCCGACGCCAAGCCGGGCACGAGCCCGTTCGACCACCACGTCTACGTCATCGCCTCCGACGGCGACATGCAGGAGGGCGTGAGCCACGAGGCGTGCGCGCTCGCCGGCCACCAGGAGCTCGGCAACCTCACGGTCGTCTACGACGCCAACCAGATCTCGATCGAGGACGACACCGACATCGCCTTCAGCGAGGACGTCGCAGCCCGCTTCGCGGCATACGGCTGGCACGTCGTGGACGTCGACTGGCGCAAGGACGCCGACGGCGCGACCTACGTCGAGGACGTGGATGCCCTGCTCACAGCGATCCGCTCGGGCGACAAGGTGGCAGGCAAGCCGACCCTCGTCGTGCTGCACACGATCATCGCGTGGCCCGCGCCGACCAAGCAGAACACCGGCAAGTCGCACGGCTCCGCCCTCGGCGACGAGGAGATCGGCGCGACGAAGGAGCTGCTCGGCTTCGACCCGAAGAAGTCCTTCGTCGTCGAGCCCGCCGTCCTCAAGCACGCGCGCGACGTCGTCAAGCGGGGCAAGGCCGCGCACCGCGAGTGGGACAAGGGCTTCAAGGCCTGGCGCAAGGCGAACCCCGACCGCGCGGCCCTGCTCGATCGCATCCTCGCCGGCACGGCCCCGGCCGGCCTCAAGAAGGCCCTGCCGACGTTCCCCGCCGACGAGAAGGGGCTCGCGACCCGCGCGGCCAGCGGCAAGGTGCTGACGGCGATCGCCGACGTCATGCCCGAGCTCTGGGGCGGCTCGGCCGACCTCGCCGAGTCCAACAACACGACGATGGAGGGCCAGCCCTCCTTCATCCCGAGCTCGAAGCAGACCTCGACGTGGAAGGGCGGCCCCTTCGGCCGCACGCTCCACTTCGGCATCCGTGAGAACGGCATGGGCATGATCCTCAACGGGATCGCGCTCGAAGGGCTCACCCGTCCGTACGGCGGCACGTTCCTCGTCTTCTCCGACTACATGCGGCCCGCGGTGCGCCTCGCCGCGATCCAGCAGGCACCCGTCACCTACGTCTGGACGCACGACTCGATCGGCCTCGGCGAGGACGGTCCGACGCACCAGCCGATCGAGCACCTCGCGGCCCTGCGTGCGATTCCCGGGCTCGACGTCGTGCGCCCCGCGGACGCCAACGAGACCGCGGCGGCGTGGGCGCAGATCCTCACGAACACCGACGGCCCGGCCGCCCTCTGCCTCACTCGACAGAACGTCCCCACGTGGGACCGCACGAAGTACGGCAAGACGAGCGGTGTCGCCAAGGGGGCCTATGTCCTCGTCGAGGAGTCACGCACGGGCGAGCCGGACGTCATCATCGTCGCCACCGGCTCCGAGGTGCAGCTCGCCGTCCAGGCGGCCGAGCGCCTCGAGAAGTCGAAGGTCTCGACGCGCGTCGTGTCGATGCCCTGCCGGGAATGGTTCGAGAAGCAGTCCCGTTCCTACCAGGACAAGGTCCTGCCCCCCGCGGTGCGCGCCAGGGTCAGCGTCGAGGCCGCGGTCTCGATGGGTTGGCACGACATCGTCGGCGACGCCGGCCGCAGTGTCAGCATCGAGCACTTCGGTGCGTCGGCCGACCAGGCGACGCTCTACCGCGAGTTCGGCATCACCGCCGACGCCGTCGTCAAGGCCGCCAAGGACTCCATCAAGGCCGCCGGTGCCTCGGCGCGCACGGCCCCGCGAGTCACCGAGACCAACCCGAGCCGCGCCGCCCAGAGCGCCTCGACCGATGTCATGGGCTCCGACGTGGAGGCCAGTGACCGGGCTTCGCAGTCGGCAGCATCCGCCACGAGCAAGGGGAAGTGAACAGCATGTCCAACCCGAACACCCAGGCCCTCTCCGACGCCGGCGTCTCGATCTGGCTCGACGACCTGTCGCGCGAGCTGATCGAGACCGGCGAGATCGCCCAGCTGGTGGAGGAGCGCAACGTCGTCGGCCTCACCTCCAACCCGTCCATCTTTCAGGCTGCGCTCTCCAAGGGCGACCGCTACAACAAGGACCTCGCGGCCCTGACGGCGGCCGGCAAGGACGTCGAGGAGGTCGTCTTCGAGCTGACGACCTCCGACGTCCGCGAGGCGTGCGACATCTTCCTGCCGATCTACGAGTCGACGAAGGGCGTCGACGGCCGCGTGTCGATCGAGGTCGACCCCCGGCTCGCCCACGACACCGACGAGACCATCGCGCAGGCCAAGCAGCTGCACGACGCGGTCGGCCGCGAGAACGTCCTCATCAAGATCCCCGCGACCAGGGCCGGCCTGCCGGCCATCACGGCGACGATCGCCGAGGGCATCAGCGTCAACGTGACCCTGATCTTCTCCCTCGAGCGCTACCGCGCCGTCATGAACGCCTACCTCGAGGGCCTCGAGAAGGCCCACGCCGCGGGCAAGGACCTCTCCACGATCCACTCCGTCGCATCCTTCTTCGTCTCGCGCGTCGACACCGAGATCGACAAGCGCCTCGACGCCATCGGCACGAGCGAGGCCCGGGGGCTCAAGGGCAAGGCCGGACTCGCCAACGCGCGGCTCGCCTACCAGGCGTTCGAGGAGGTCTTCTCGACGCCGCGCTGGGGCTCGCTCGCCGACGAGGGCGCCAACCCGCAGCGCCCCCTGTGGGCGTCCACCGGAGTCAAGGACCCGGCCTACCCCGACACCCTCTACGTCACCGAGCTCGTCGCCGCCGACGTCGTCAACACGATGCCCGGCAAGACGCTCGAGGCGACCGCCGACCACGGCGACATCCACGGTGACACCGTGACCGGTGGCTACGAGCTGGCGAGCAACCTGCTCGACGACCTCGAGCGCATCGGCGTCTCCTACACCGAGGTGGTCGAGCTGCTCGAGGAGGAGGGCGTCGACAAGTTCGAGAAGGCCTGGGGCGAGCTGCTCGACGGCGTCAAGGCCGAGATGGCGAAGGTCTCGGCATGAGCTCGCTGTCGGTGAGCGCCTCCGGCGCAGCCGCCGATGCCATCGCAGCCCACGTTCCCGCGCTCGTCGCCGACCAGGTGGCGAGCAGGCTCTTCGCGCAGGACGCGACGCTGTGGGGACCCGAGGCCGAGTCCGAGTCGCGCATCCGTCTCTCGTGGGTCGGCCTGCCGCGCTCGTCCCGGCCGCTCGTCGGCGAGATCGAGGCGCTGCGCGACGACTTCGCCTCCCGGGGCCTCACCCACGTCGTGCTCTGCGGCATGGGAGGGTCCTCGCTCGCGCCCGAGGTGATCTGCGCGACGGCCGGCAAGGACCTCGTCGTGCTCGACTCGTCCGACCCCGACTACGTGCGGCGCGCGCTCGGCGACGACCTCGAGCACACGGTCGTCGTCGTGTCGAGCAAGTCCGGCTCCACCGTCGAGACGGACTCGCAGCGCCGGGCCTACGAAGGTGCCTTCACCGACGCCGGCATCGACCCCGCCACCCGCATCGTCATCGTCACCGACCCGGGCAGCCCGCTCGACCAGGACTCGCGGGCCAAGGGCTACCGCGTCGTCAACGCCGACCCCGACGTGGGCGGCCGCTACAGCGCCCTGACGGCGTTCGGCCTCGTGCCGAGCGGGCTCGCCGGCGTCGACGTCGGTGCCCTTCTCGACGAGGCGGAGTCCGTGGCGGACCTCCTCGCCGAGGATGACGAGGCCAACCCCGCGCTGCGCCTCGGGGCCGCGATGGGTGGCACCGTGCCGCTGCGCGACAAGCTCGTCCTCGTCGACGAGGGCTCGGGGATCGTCGGGTTCGCCGACTGGGCCGAGCAGCTCATCGCCGAGTCCACCGGCAAGGACGGCACGGGAGTGCTGCCCGTCGTCGTCGAGGGTGGCGACGCACCCGAGGTGCGCTCCCCCGCGGCCGACGTGCTCGTGGCCCGGCTCGCGTCCGTCGACGACGACGCCGCGGCGTCAGGCGATGACGTGCGCGTGAGCGGCGCCCTCGGTGCCCAGCTGCTCCTCTGGGAGGCCGCGACCGCCGTCGCCGGGCGCCTGCTCGGCATCAACCCCTTCGACCAGCCCGACGTCGAGTCGGCCAAGAAGGCCGCCCGCGCCCTGCTCGACCAGGGCACCGCGGCGAGCGAGGACCCCGCGGCCACCGATGGTGCCGTCGAGATCCGCGCGATGGGCGGCGACTGGCTGGGCTCCGCCTCGACGGTCGCCGAGGCGGTCGACGCGCTGCTCGGTCAGCTCGACCCCGAGCACGGCTACGTCGCCGTCATGGCCTACCTCGACCGGCTCGGCGACGCCGACCTCGCCGCCGTGCGGGCCCGGATCGCCGAGCGCACGGGCCGCCCGACGACCTTGGGCTGGGGGCCCCGCTTCCTGCACTCCACGGGTCAGTTCCACAAGGGCGGCCCCGGCGTGGGCGTCTACGTGCAGATCACGACGGCTCCCGGTCAGGACCTGTCCATCCCCGGTCGCGAGTTCACCTTCGGCGACTTCATCGCCTCGCAGGCCGGCGGAGACGCCCAGGTGCTCGCCGACCACGGCCGGCCGGTCCTGCGCCTCCACCTGACCGACCACGACGCCGGCCTCGCCCAGGTCACAGCCGCGTTGTCGCAGGGAGGGCGTGGATGACCCCGGCGCGAATCGCCCACGGGGAGAACCCCCTTCGCACCGCACAGGACAAGCGACTCCCCCGCATCGCCGGCCCGTGCGGCCTCGTGCTCTTCGGCGTGACGGGTGACCTCGCCCGCAAGAAGCTCATGCCCGCGATCTATGACCTCGCCAACCGGGGTCTCCTTCCGCCGGGCTTCTCTCTCGTCGGCTTTGCCCGCCGCGACTGGGCCACCCAGGACTTCGGTCAGGTCGTGCACGACGCCGTCAAGCAGCACGCGCGCACGCCCTTCAGCGAGGACGTCTGGCGCAACCTCTCCGAGGGCTTCCGCTTCGTGCCCGGCACGTTCGACGACCCGGCCGCGTTCGACCTGCTCGCGAAGACGGTCGACGAGCTCGACCGCGACCGCGGCACCGGTGGCAACCACGCCTTCTACCTCTCCATCCCGCCCGGCTTCTTCGCGACGGTGTGCGAGCAGCTCGAACGGTGTGGCCTGACGACGGCCGAGGGCGACAGCTGGCGACGCGTCATCATCGAGAAGCCCTTCGGCCACGACCTCAAGAGCGCTCAGGAGCTCAACGCCATCGTCGAGGGGGTCTTCCCGCCCGACTCGGTCTTCCGCATCGACCACTACCTCGGCAAGGAGACGGTCCAGAACCTCCTCGCGCTGCGCTTCGCCAACCAGCTCTTCGAGCCGGTCTGGAATGCCAACTACGTCGACCACGTGCAGATCACGATGGCCGAGGACATCGGCATCGCCGGCCGCGCCGGCTACTACGACGGCATCGGCGCGGCCCGCGACGTCATCCAGAACCACCTCCTCCAGCTGCTCGCCCTCACCGCCATGGAGGAGCCCGTCTCCTTCGACGCGAAGGACCTGCGGGCCGAGAAGGAGAAGGTGCTCTCGGCCGTCCGTCTGCCGAAGGACCTCGACAAGGGTGCCGCTCGTGGGCAGTATGCCGCCGGCTGGCAGGGTGCAGAGGAGGTCGTCGGCTACCTCGAGGAGGACGGCGTCGACCCCGCGTCGACCACCGAGACCTTCGCCGCGGTGACCCTCGAGGTCGACACGCGGCGCTGGGCCGGGGTGCCGTTCTACCTGCGCACCGGCAAGCGGCTCGGCAAGCGCGTCACCGAGATCGCCGTCGTCTTCAAGCGCGCCCCGCACCTGCCCTTCGAGCACACCGCCACCGAGGAGCTCGGGCAGAACGCCATCGTCATCCGCGTGCAACCCGACGAGGGGGTGACCATCCGCTTCGGCTCCAAGGTGCCGGGTGCGCAGATGGAGGTGCGCGACGTGACGATGGACTTCGGCTACGGCTCGTCGTTCACGGAGGCCTCCCCCGAGGCCTACGAGCGCCTCATCCTCGACGTCCTGCTCGGGGAGCCCCCGCTCTTCCCCCGCCACGAGGAGGTCGAGTCCTCGTGGCGGATCCTCGACCCGCTCATGAAGCACTGGGCCAAGGGCGGGAAGCCGGAGCAGTACGTCGCCGGCACGTGGGGCCCGGCATCCGCCGACCGAATGCTCGAACGCGACGGACGCACGTGGAGGATGCCGTGATCCGCGACCTGACCGACACCACGACGACGGGCATCAGCAAGACGCTGGTCCGCCTGCGCAACGAGGTCGGCGCCATGGCGCTCGGCCGGGTGCTGACGCTCGTCATCGTCGTCGAGGACACCGACGCCGGCCACGCCATCGACGTGGCGAACCAGGCGAGCAGGCAGCACCCCTGCCGCATCATCGTCGTCATCCCCGGCGACCGTCGCGGCAAGAACCGGCTCGACGCCCAGATCCGCCTCGGCGGCGACGCCGGGGCGAGCGAGATCGTCGTGCTGCGCCTCTACGGGACGCTCGCCAACCACGGCCCCAGCGTCGTCGTGCCGCTGCTGCTGCCCGACTCGCCCATCGTCGCGTGGTGGCCGGGCGAGGCGCCCGCCGACGTGGGCAAGGACCCCATCGGGGCGATGGCCCAGCGCCGCATCACCGACGTGGCCGAGCACCGCAACCCGCGGCTCATGCTCAAGAAGCGGGTCGCGACCTATGCGCCGGGTGACACCGACCTCGCGTGGACGCGGATCACGCACTGGCGCGGTCTGCTCGCCGCCGCGCTCGACCAGCCTCCCTACGAGCCGATCACGAGCGCTGTCGTCAGTGGCGCGCCCGACTCCCCCTCGTCGGACCTGCTGGCCGCGTGGCTGCAGCGCCGGCTCAAGGTGCCGGTCCACCGCGTCTCGACCCCCCGGGGGTCCGGCATCAGCTCGGTGCGGCTCGACCGCAAGAGCGGCCCGATCGACCTCGTGCGGCCGGGTGACGTCGTGGCCACCCTGTCGCAGCCCGGCCAGCCCGACCGGCGGATCAGCCTGCCGCGTCGCGACCTGCCGGAGTGCCTCGCCGACGAGCTGCGCCGTCTCGACCCCGACGACGCCTACGAGGACGCGCTGCTGCACGGACTCGAGGCTCTCCAGCCGGTGCGGCTCACCGCCGCCGCGGCAGCCAAGGCCGGCAAGGCGCCGGACCCGGCCGAGTCACGCCGCATCGCGGCACGACTGGGCCGTGACGAGTCGGCCCAGGAGGCGAGCGCGATGATCACTGCCCCGCCCGCGCCCGAGCATGCCGAGACCGAGCAGGTGCGTGCCGCCACGGTGCGCAAGCTGGCCGGAAAGCGCACGCCGCGCGAGAAGCAGGCCGCCAAGGCGCGCAAGCAGGCCAGCGCGGCGTCGGCCTCGACGGCGCCGAGCGCTCCGACGGCCGACTCGAAGGCAACCGCCACGACGACCTCGCGGAGGACGACGAAGGCGGCTGCGACGAAGGCAGCCACCACGAAGACGTCCACCACGAAGGCGGCGGCCGGGACGTCGTCGACGAAGCGGACCGCCAAGGCCCCTGCCAAGGCCCCTGCCAAGGCCCCTGCCAAGGCCCCTGCCAAGGCCCCTGCCAAGGCCCCTGCCAAGGCCCCCGCCAGGGCCTCGGCACGGAAGGCAACGACGAAGGCGCCGACCAAGGCTCCGACGACGAAGGCAGCGACGAAGAAGGCGGCCACCTCGTGACCGCGGCCCCCCGCGTCGTCGTCCACCCGGACAAGCAGTCCCTCGCCGATGCGGCCGCGGCTCGTCTCGTGACCGCGCTCGTCGACGCGCAGACCCGCAACCCGGAGGCCCAGGTCGCCCTGACCGGTGGCTCGATGGGCTCGGCGATCATCGCGTCGGTGCTGCGCACACCGGGTCGCTCCGCCGTCGACTGGTTGAGGGTGCGGGTCTGGTGGGGCGACGAGCGCTACCTGCCCGCGGGCGACCCCGACCGCAACGACACCCAGAACGACGAGGCCGGCCTCAGCGCCC
This sequence comes from Humibacillus xanthopallidus, assembly GCF_006716675.1. Classification (GTDB taxonomy): domain Bacteria; phylum Actinomycetota; class Actinomycetes; order Actinomycetales; family Dermatophilaceae; genus Humibacillus; species Humibacillus xanthopallidus_B. The sequence continues at coordinate 573,464 of NZ_VFPM01000003.1, forward strand.
TGGGACTCGACCCGGCGAAGGTGCACCGCGTCGCCGGGCCCGACACGTCCGACACCGCCGAGGCCAGCGCGCAGGCCTACGGCGAGACGATCAGGGCGCACGGCCAGAAGGCCTGGGACGTCGTGCTCTTCGGCGTCGGTCCTGACGGGCACGTGGCCTCGCTCTTCCCGCACCACCCGGCGCAGCGCCAGACCGACGCCATCGCCGTGGCGGTGCACGACTCCCCCAAGCCGCCGCCGGACCGCGTGAGCCTCACCTTCGAGTGCTTCGAACGCAGCCACGAGGTGTGGTTCCTCGTCGCGGGCAGCGACAAGGCGCAGGCCGTTGCGGCTGCGCTCGCTCCCGGTGCCGACCGCTGGGACGTTCCGGCAGCCGGGCCGCGGGGCACCGACGCCACCCTGTGGCTCGTCGACGCCGACGCGGCCTCGGCGCTGGGCTGACGACCCCGCCGCACGGCATACGCCATCGGGTCGCGCAGCGCCTGCGAACGGGAACGACGAAGGGCCCGGGAGATCCTCCCGGGCCCTTCGTCGTGCGGCCGCCGTGGCGACGACCGCTCAGCTCACTGGATGAGGCCGCGCTCGCGAAGCGTGCTGAGGGCCTCGTCGAGGATGGCCGCGCCGTCGGCGTCGCTGCGCCGCTCCTTCACGTAGGCCAGGTGCGTCTTGTAGGGCTCGACCTTCGGCGGGGCGGGAGGGTTCTCCTTGTCCTGGCCGGCGGGGAAGCCGCAGCGCGGGCAGTCCCACGTCTCGGGCAGCACCATGCCGGGCTCTTGCGCGAAGCTCGGGCGCGTCTCGTGCCCGTTGGAGCACCAGTAGGAGATGTGGACGCGGGGAGCGGCGTCGCCGCGCTCCGCCTCGCCCATGGGGCCGGCGCCGACCCGACTTCCGCGAATCGCGTTACCACTCGCCATGGTGTCGTCCTCTCAGCTCGCGAAACGGGCCAGCAGGCCCAGTCCGATGATGGCCGTCGCCCACACCGCGGCCACGGCCACGGTGAAGCGGTCGAGGTTGCGCTCGGCAACCGACGACCCGCCGAGCGAGGTCGACATGCCGCCACCGAACATGTCGGACAGGCCACCACCCTTGCCCTTGTGCAGCAGGATGAAGAGGGTCAGGACCAGGCTGGACAGCACCAGCAGGACCTGAAGGGCGATGCGAACCGCATCCACGTGGTCACTCCAAATCGTCGGGACGTCGTCAGCCACGGCGTCACCACCGCAGCTCGATCAAGGGCTCGGGCAAGGATACCTTCCCCCCACCCGATCGACCGAACGCTGCGCCGTGGCAGACGGCGCAGCGCAGTCGAGCGAGTGAGGTGCGGAAGGCTCAGCTCGTGGCGAGGTGGTCGCGGTAGCGGCAGATCGCCGCGAACTCCGCCGGGTCGATCGACGCGCCTCCGACGAGGGCGCCGTCGACGTCCTCCTGCGACATGATGGCCGCGACGTTGCCGGCTTTGACGCTGCCGCCATAGAGCACGCGTATGCCGTCGGCGACGTCGCCGCTGTAGAGCTCGGCGAGCAGGGTGCGGATGGCCGCACACACCTCCTGGGCGTCCTCGGGAGTCGCGACCTCGCCGGTGCCGATCGCCCAGATGGGCTCGTAGGCGATGACGATCGAGGCCGCCTGCTCCTTGGAGACGCCGTCGAGCGCTGCCCGCAGCTGGGCCACGACGTGCTCGACCTGACGTCCCTCCTTGCGCACGTCGAGGGCCTCGCCGCAGCAGAGGATCGGCGTGAGCTCGTGCTGGTACGCCGCCTTGACCTTGGCGGCCACGACCTCGTCGGTCTCACCGTGGCCCTCGCGGCGCTCACTGTGGCCGATGCACACGTAGGTGCAGCCGAGCTTCTTGAGGAAGGCACCGGAGATGTCGCCGGTGTAGGCGCCGGAGGTGTGCGGTGAGAGGTCCTGAGCGCCGTACTTGAGGTCGAGCTTGTCGCCCTCGACGAGCGTCTGGACGGAGCGTAGGTCGGTGAAGGGCGGCAGGACCGCGACCTCGACGGCGGAGTAGTCGTGCTTGGCGTCGCGCAGGGTCCAGTCGAGCTTCTGCACGAGGTGCGTGCCCTGCAGGTGGTCGAGGTTCATCTTCCAGTTGCCGGCCATGAGCGGCACGCGGCCGCTCGTGGGGGCAGCGGTGTTCTTCGCCATCAGGCGTCACCCTCCTCGAGGACCGTGAGACCGGGCAGCTCCTTGCCCTCGAGGTACTCGAGGCTCGCACCACCACCGGTGGAGATGTGGCCGAAGTCGGAGTCCTCGAAGCCGAGCTGGCGCACGGCTGCGGCGGAGTCGCCTCCACCCACGACCGTGAGCGCGCCGGCCGACGTCACGTCGACGAGGGCCTGGGCGAGTGCCTTGGTGCCCGCGGCATACGGCGCCATCTCGAACGCACCCATGGGGCCGTTCCAGAAGACGGTGCGGCAGTCGGCCAGCTTCTCGGCGAACAGGCGGCTGGACTCGGGCCCGATGTCGAGGCCCATCCGGTCGGCGGGGATGGCGTCGGCAGCGACGACGTCGTGCGCGGCGTCGGCGCTGAACGCGTCGGCGGCCACGACGTCGACGGGCAGGACGATCTCGACGCCCTTCTTCTCGGCGCGGTCGAGGTAGCCCTTGACCGTCTCGATCTGGTCGGCCTCGAGGAGGCTCTTGCCCACCTCGTGACCCTGCGCGGCGAGGAAGGTGAAGACCATGCCGCCACCGATGAGCAGCCGGTCGGCCGTGCCGAGGAGGTTGCCGATGACGCCGAGCTTGTCGGACACCTTCGCGCCGCCGAGCACGACGGCATACGGCCGCTCGGGGTCCTTGGTCAGCCGGCGCAGCACGTCGACCTCGGCCGACACGAGGTCGCCTGTCGCGTGCGGCAGGAGGCGAGCGACGTCGTAGACCGAGGCCTGCTTGCGGTGCACGACACCGAAGCCGTCGGAGACGAAGACGTCTGCGAGAGAGGCGAGCTCGGCCGCGAAGGCAGCGCGCTCGTCGTCGGTCTTGGCGGTCTCGCCGGCGTTGAAGCGGAGGTTCTCGAGGAGCAGGACCTGGCCGTCCTCGAGCGCGGCAGCCTTGGCCTTGGCGTCCTCGCCCACGGTGTCGTCGGCGAAGACGACGTCGGTGCCGAGCACCTCGCCGAGACGCGTGGCGACAGGAGCCAGGGAGTACTTCGCCTCGGGGGCGCCCTTGGGGCGGCCGAGGTGCGCGCACACGATGACCCGAGCGCCGGCGTCGGCCAGGCCCTTGATCGTCGGTGCCGACGCGCGGATGCGGCCGTCGTCGGTGATGGTCGTGCCGTCGAGCGGCACGTTGAGGTCGGAGCGGACGAGGACGCGCTTGCCGCGCAGGTCCCCGAGGTCACCGGTCGTCTTCACGCGGTCTGCCTCTTCCGGTAGCGATGGGGTGGAGATATGGCTGCGGCCACCGCCCCGGCGCGTGCCGGGGCGGTGGCCGGGTGCGTCAGAGAGACTTGCCGACGAGCGCGACGAGGTCGACGAGGCGGTTGGAGTAGCCCCACTCGTTGTCGTACCAGCCGACGACCTTGACCTGGTTGCCGATGACCTTGGTGAGGCCGGCGTCGAAGATGCAGGAGGCCGGGTCGGTCTCGATGTCCTTGGAGACGATCTCGTCCTCGGTGTAGACGAGGTAGCCCTTCATCGGGCCCTCGGCGGCGGCCTTGACGGCGGCGTTGACCTCTTCGACGGTCGTCTCGCGGCCGGCCTCGAACGTGAGGTCGGTGGCCGAGCCGGTCGGCACCGGGACGCGGAGCGCGTAGCCGTCGAGCTTGCCCTTGAGCTCGGGCAGGACGAGAGCGACGGCCTTCGCGGCGCCGGTCGTCGTCGGCACGATGTTGAGGGCCGCGGCGCGGGCGCGACGGAGGTCCTTGTGCGGCGCGTCCTGGAGGTTCTGGTCCTGCGTGTAGGCGTGGATCGTCGTCATGAGGCCCTTGACGATGCCGAACTCGTCGTTGAGGGCCTTGGCCATCGGCGCGAGGCAGTTCGTCGTGCACGAGGCGTTGGAGATGACGGTGTGGGCGGCCGGGTCGTAGAGCTCGTGGTTGACGCCCATCACGATCGTGATGTCCTCGTTCTTGGCCGGCGCCGAGATGATGACCTTCTTGGCCCCACCGTCGATGTGCGCCTTGGCCTTCTGCGCGTCGGTGAAGAAGCCCGTGGACTCGACGATGACGTCCGCACCCACGCCGGCCCAGTCGATCGCGGCGGGGTCGCGCTCCTCGAAGACGCGAATTGCCTTGCCGTCGACGATGATCGAGGTCTCGTCGTAGGTGACCTCGCCGGGGAAACGGCCCAGGATCGAGTCGTACTTGAGCAGGTGGGCGAGGGTCTTGTTGTCCATGAGGTCGTTCGTTGCGACGACCTCGATGTCGGCTCCGGATGCCAGGACGGCTCGGAAGAAGTTGCGGCCGATGCGGCCAAAGCCGTTGATACCAACGCGAACGGTCACTGCTGAGCACCTCTTCGGGTGAGACTGTGTCGGACGGTGTGTCAGACCTGGGACCGCGCGACATCGGGCGGCCTTGATCAGCCTCCACCCTAGTGCGTCGCTCTCGCACGCGAGTCGCGAGTCTCAGGTAGCGGTGAGCGATCGCTCACCGTGCTCGGCCGCTGCTCCCCCGCGCCACCTGACTCGTGTCGCACGGGCGTCGTGCGGCACGGGGTCGAGGCGAGGACCGTCAGGACTCGAGCATGTCCTGCGTGAGGCTCGACTCCGTGCCGGGCACTCCCAGCTCCTCGGCACGCTTGTCGGCCATGGCGAGCAGGCGCCGGATGCGCCCCGCCACGGCGTCCTTCGTCATCGGCGGCTGGGCCAGCTGGCCGAGCTCCTCGAGGCTCGACTGCTTGTGCTCGAGACGCAGGGTGCCGGCCTCGCGCAGGTGGTCGGGGATCTCGTCGCCGAGGATCTCCATCGCGCGCTCCACCCGGGCGCCGGCCGCCACCGCGGCGCGCGCGGAGCGGCGCAGGTTGGCGTCGTCGAAGTTGGCGAGCCGGTTGGCGGTCGCGCGCACCTCACGGCGCATCCGGCGCTCCTCCCAGGCCATCACGGCGTCGTGGGCGCCGAGGCGGGTCAGAAGGGCACCGATGGCGTCGCCATCGCGGATGACGACGCGGTCGACGCCGCGCACTTCGCGCGCCTTCGCCTGGATGCCGAGGCGGCGGGCCGCGCCGACGAGGGCGAGCGCGGCCTCGGGACCAGGGCAGGTCACCTCGAGAGCCGACGACCGTCCGGGCTCCGTGAGCGACCCGTGCGCGAGGAAGGCTCCGCGCCAGGCGGCCTCGGAGTCGCACGTCGAGGCGCTCACCACCTTCGGCGGCAGGCCTCGGACCGGGCGACCGCGACCATCGACGAGGCCGGTCTGGCGGGCCAGCGTCGAACCGTCCTCGACGACCCGCACGACGTAGCGAGACCCCCGCCGCAGGCCTCCGGCGGCGAGCACGAGAACGTCGCTGCGGTGACCGTAGACCTCGGTGATGTTGCGGCGCAGGCGTCGCGCGGCGTTCGCGGTGTCGAGCTCGGCCTCGACGACGATCTGTCCGCCTATCATGTGCAGCCCACCGGCGAAGCGCAGCATCGTCGACACCTCGGCCTTGCGGCAACAGGGCTTGGTGACCTCGAGTCTCGAGAGCTCGTCCTTCACCTTCGCTGTCATCGCCATGCGGCTCATCCTGCCACCCCGATCAAGCACCCTCGCGCCGAGCCGGGGCGAGGGTCGGTCAGGCGATGATGTCGCGCAGCGCGGCGGCCAGCCGCAGCGGGTCGTGGACGCCGGGCTGGCGCCGCGCCTCGACGGGGGCGACGACGAGCTCGGCCCCCAGGTCGGCGGCGGCCGCACGCAGGGCCGGCACGTCGGGCACGACGCTGGGGTCGGCGAGCACGTAGTCGAGGCGGAGGTCAGGAGCGTTGGACGCGAACGACGCGAGGTGGTCCTCGGCCCGGAAGTCACGGGTCTCGCCCTTGTGCACCTCGAGGTTGAGGTTGAGCAGGCGCCGGGCCGGGGTGGCGACCAGCGCGTCGGCAAGGTCGGGCACGAGCAGGTGCGGCATGACCGAGGTGAACCACGACCCCGGCCCGAGCATGACCCAGTCGGCCCGCCCGACAGCCTCGATGGCCTCGCGGCACGGGGTCGGGCACGTGGGCAGGATGCCGATCGAGGAGACGATGCCGGGCGAGGAGGCGACGCGGTGCTGGCCGCGAACCTCGACGGTCTCGTCGGGACGGTCGGGGTCGTGCCCTCGGATCTCGGCGACGATCTGCAGCGGCTCGCCCGCCATCGGCAGCACGCGCCCGCGGGCACCGAGCAGCCGGCCGACGAGGTCGAGGCCCTGCACGGTGTCGCCGAGCAGCTCCCAGATCGAGACGATCATGAGGTTGCCCAGGGCATGTCCGGCGAGATCGCCCGCGCCCGAGAAGCGGTGCTGGAGCACGTCACGCCACGTGTGCCCCCAGTCGCTGTCGTCACAGAGCGCCGACAGCGCCATGCGGAGGTCACCGGGCGGCAGGACGTCGAACTCTTCGCGCAGCCTGCCGCTCGAGCCGCCGTCATCGGCGACCGTGACGACGGCGGTCACGCTGTCCGTGAGCAGGCGCAGCGCGGTCAGGGCAGCCGACAGGCCGTGGCCACCACCGAGGGCGACGATGCTCCGGTGGTGGGCGGGGACCAGGGGCCCCGGTGGAGGCGGAGGCGGTGGTGTCACGAGCGCTGCCGACCGGTGTCACTCACGCCCGAGGTCGCGGTGCACGACGAAGGTGTCGACCCGGTCGATCTGCGCAAGCCGGGTGCTGAGCGCCTCCGCCGTGGCGACAGAGCGGTGCTTGCCACCCGTGCAGCCCACGGCGACGGTGACGTAGCGGCGACCCTCACGCACGTAGCCCTCGATCATCGTCTCCAGCAGGCCGGCGGCACGGTCGATGAACTCCTCGGCGCCGGGCTGCGCCATGACGAACTCGGCCACCGGGCCGTCGCGGCCCGTCAGCGGCCGCAGCTCGGGCACCCAGAACGGGTTGGGCAGGAAGCGCATGTCGAAGACGACGTCGGCGTCGAGGGGCAGGCCGTACTTGAAACCGAACGACATGACCGCGATGCGCAGCTGCGCGCGTCGGTCGCCGGCGAAGAGGGAGGACAGCTTTGCCGTCAGCTGGTGCACGTTGAGGCCCGAGGTGTCGATGACGACGTCGGCGCTCGAACGCAGGTCGACGAGCATCCTGCGCTCGAGCTGGATGCCGTCGAGCAGGCGGCCGTCGGCCTGGAGCGGGTGCGGCCGGCGCACGCTCTCGAAGCGGCGCACGAGCGCCTCGTCGGTCGCGTCGAGGAAGACGAGACTCGGGTGCTCACCGCGCTCACGGGCGGCAGCGATGGCCTCGGAGAGCATGCCGAACCAGCCGCGGGACCGCACGTCGACGACGACGGCGACCTGCTGCATCGAGGCCTCGGGGTTGCGCTCGCGGGCCTCGTCGCGCAGGTCGGCGAGGGCCGAGAGCAGCTGCGGCGGCAGGTTGTCGACGACGAGCCAGCCGAGGTCCTCGAGGACGTTGGCCGCCGTCGAGCGACCCGCACCGCTCATGCCGGTGACGATGACGATCGGCGCGTCAGCCAGCGACCTGCCTGGCGTGGGGTTGGGGTCGGCGGTCATTCGAGGACTTCTCCCGTCGTGAGGTTCACGGCTGGCTCCGGCGCTGCACCCTCAGCCAAGTGGGTGACGATCGCGCGTGCAAGCGACGGTCCGATTCCGGGCACCGCGACGATGTCCTCGGCGCTCGCCTGGCGCAGGCGCTTGACCGACCCGAAGTGCCGCAGGAGGGCCTTCTGGCGGCTCGCTCCGAGACCGGGTATGCCGTCGAGCTGGCTCGTCGTCATCGCCTTGGACCGCCGCTGGCGGTGGAAGGTGATGGCGAAGCGGTGCGCCTCGTCGCGCAGGCGCTGGAGCAGGTAGAGCCCCTCGCTCGTGCGCGGCAGGATGACCGGGTGCTCGAGACCGGGCAGCCACACCTCCTCGAGTCGCTTGGCGAGCCCGACGAGCGCGACCTCCTCGATGCCGAGCTCATCGAGCACGGCCTGGGCGGCGTTGACCTGCGGCAGACCGCCGTCGACGACGACGAGGCTCGGCGGGTAGGCGAACCGGCGGGGTCGGCCGGTCTCGGGGTCGATCGGGCCCGAGGCCGAGCGGTCGTCGTCACCTGCGCCTGCGGAGTCGTCGGACGTGCCGGCTGCACCCTCTCCCTCACCTGCGGCGCCATCGCTGACGACGCCCGTCGACAGGTCGAGGTCCCCGGCGCCCTCTGCGTCCTCGAGGTAGCGGCGGAAGCGACGGGTCAGCACCTCGCGCATCGCGGCCGTGTCGTCGACGGTCAGGGGCTCGTCGGTCGCCGTGCCTTGAGTCGCGGCCTGAGTCGCGCCCTGTGTCGCTCCCTGTGTCGCTCCCGGTGTGGCGCCACGGACGATGAAGCGGCGGTACTCGCTCTTGCGGGCGAGCCCGTCCTCGAAGACGACCATCGAGGCGACGACATTGGTGCCCTGCACGTGGCTGACGTCGTAGCACTCGATGCGCAGCGGTGCCTCGTCGAGCTCGAGGTAGTCCTGCAGCTCCTGCAGCGCACGGCTGCGCAGGGTGAGGTCGCCGGCGCGGGCCACCTTGTGCCGAGCCAGGGACTGCTCGGCGTTGCGGCGCACCGTCTCCATCAGGGTGCGCTTGTCGCCGCGCTGCGGCACCCGCACGCTGACCGACGACCCCCGCACCGATGACAGCCACTCGGTGACCGCCTCGAGGTCGGCGGGCTCGGCCGGCACCAGCACCTCGCGCGGGACCCCCTCGCGCTCGGCGTCACCGTAGACCTGGAGCAGCAGGTGCTCGACGAGGGAGGGGATGTCCTCGCTCTCCTTCTCGACGACCCAGCCACGCTGGCCGCGGATGCGACCACCGCGCACGTGGAAGACTTGGACGGCCGCCTCGAGGTCGTCGTCGGCGAGAGCGAACACGTCGGCGTCGGTGGCGTCGCCGAGGACGACGGCCTGCTTCTCGAGGGCCTTGCTCAGCGCCCCGATGTCGTCACGCAGCCGGGCCGCCTGCTCGAAGTCGAGCTCGGCCGCTGCCTCGCGCATGCGGGTCTCGAGGCGCTTGACGAAGCGGGTCGTGTTGCCGGTCATGAAGTCGCAGAAGTCGTCGGCGATGGCCCGGTGCTCCTCGGCCGTCACCCGGCCGACACAGGGCGCCGAGCACTTGTCGATGTAGCCGAGCAGGCACGGGCGGCCGCTCGCACCGGCCCGCTTGAAGACACCGGACGAGCAGGTGCGCACCGGGAAGACGCGCAGCAGCAGGTCGAGGGTCTCGCGGATCGCCCACGCGTGCCCGTAGGGGCCGAAGTATCGGGTGCCCTTGCGCTTGGCCCCGCGCATCACCTGCGCCCGCGGGAACTCCTCGCCCATCGTCACGGCGAGGAAGGGGTAGGACTTGTCGTCGCGGTACTTGACGTTGAAGCGGGGATCGAACTCCTTGATCCAGGAGTACTCCAGCTGGAGTGCCTCGACCTCGGTGCGCACGACGGTCCACTCGACGGACGCGGCCGTCGTCACCATCGTCGCGGTGCGCGGGTGGAGGGCGGTGATGTCCTGGAAGTACGAGGACAACCGCGGCCGAAGGGATTTCGCCTTGCCGACGTAGATGACGCGCCCGTGACCGTCACGAAAGCGATAGACCCCCGGATCGGTCGGGATCTCCCCCGGCTTGGGGCGATAGGTCCTCGGGTCGGCCACGGCTCCACCCTATGTCGGCGCACCGACACCCCGACGTCACCCCATGGGGCCGCACAGGAGCGACGGCCACCGCCATCCGCTCAACGCCATGCACGCTCGATCGGCGGCACCCACCCCCGCACGTTCGGTAGCCCGGGCGACCAGAACCGCGCCGACCGCCGTGTCAGCCCGCACGTTCGGTAGCCCGGGCGACCAGAAGTCCGCCGGCGGTCGGGTTTACCGCACGTTCGGTAGCCCGGGCGACCAGAACCGCGCCGACCGCCGGGTATGCCGCACGTTCCGTAACCCGGGCGACCAGATGTCCGCCGGCGGCCGGGTTTACCGCACGTTCCGTAACGCGGGCGACCAGAACCGCGCCGACCGCCCGGTATGCCGCACGTTCCGTAACCCGGGCGACCAGATGTCCGCCGGCGGTCGGGTTTACCGCACGTTTGGTCACCCGGGCGACCGAAGGTGCGGTGGTCGAAGGGGACTCTTCTGCGCGGTCCGCTCCGGGGACGTCGACCGTCTGGGATGGGCGACGGGGCGGGCGGGTCAGCTCACCGTCAGTGTGCTCCCCGAGACGGTGACCGTCTTGGGGGTGAGCCCCGTCGGGGCCGGCCCCGAGACCGGGTCGCCGGTCGTGATGTCGAAGTGGCTCTGGTGGCACGGGCAGACGATCTGGTTGCCCTCGAAGGACGCGACCGTGCAGCCCTGGTGAGGGCAGATCGCGTCGAAGGCCTTGAAGGTGCCCGCCGAGGGCTGGGTGACGACCGTCTTGGTGTCGGCGAAGATCTTGCCGCTGCCGACGGGGATCTCGGACGTCGGGATGCCGCCGGGCGCGGCCGAGGAGGCCCCGCCCGCCTGGGTGCCGGAGGCCGCCCCGGCGGCGCTGGAGGACGGTGACGGCGCCTCGGGCACGGGAGGGCTGCTGCAGGCCGCGAGCGCGCCGGCGCCGGCGACGACGACGGCTGCCCGGAGGACACCGCGCCGGTCGGTCAGCTGCGCGATCCGCTCGGAGATGTGGGCCGTCGGCTCGGTCGTGCGGGAGTGCGTGCGCTCGGTCATCCGTTCCTCTTCCGGGTCGTCGTGCTCGGGGCGGATCTCGTCTTGCTGACGGTGGTGCTCGACGTGGACTTCTTCGCGGCGGCCGTGGTGGCGCCTCCGCGCGCGCGGCCAGCCGCCTTCGTGCCGGTGGTCGTGCCGGTGGTCGTGCCCGCCGTGCCCGCCGTGGCAGTGCCCGCCCCGGTCTTCCTGGCGATCGTCGTACCGGTGGTTGTGGACGCGCCACCGGATCGCTGGGAGCCGCCTGAGGCACCGCGACCGGCGGACGTGCGGGTCGACGTGCGCGTCGTCGTGCGGGCCGTGCGCTCGAGGATCGGCTTGAGGAATCGTCCGGTGTGGCTCGCCTCGACCTCGGCGACGTGCTCGGGGGTGCCCTCGGCGATGACCATGCCGCCGCGCGAGCCACCCTCGGGCCCCATGTCGATGATCCAGTCGGCGTTCTTGATGACGTCGAGGTTGTGCTCGATGACGATGACGGTGTTGCCCTTCTCGACGAGGCCCTGGAGCACGTCGAGTAGCTTGCGGATGTCTTCGAAGTGCAGACCGGTCGTCGGCTCGTCGAGGACGTAGATGGTGCGTCCGGTGGAGCGCTTCTGCAGCTCGCTCGCGAGCTTGACGCGCTGCGCCTCACCTCCGGAGAGGGTCGGCGCCGGCTGACCGAGGCGGACGTAGCCGAGGCCGACGTCGTTGAGCGTCTTGAGGTGACGCGCGATCGCGGGCACCGCCTCGAAGAACGTGGCGGCCTCCTCGATCGGCATGTCGAGCACGTCGGCGATCGTCTTGCCCTTGAAGTGCACCTCGAGCGTCTCGCGGTTGTAGCGCGCGCCGTGGCACACCTCGCACGGGACGTAGACGTCGGGCAGGAAGTTCATCTCGATCTTGATGGTGCCGTCGCCGGAGCAGGCGTCGCAGCGCCCGCCCTTGACGTTGAAGGAGAAGCGGCCCGGCTGGTAGCCGCGCACCTTCGCCTCCGTCGTCTCGGCGAAGAGCTTGCGCATGTTGTCGAAGACGCCGGTGTAGGTCGCGGGGTTCGATCGCGGCGTGCGCCCGATCGGGCTCTGGTCGACGTGGACGACCTTGTCGAGCTGGTCGAGGCCGGTGACGGTCTTGTGCCGGCCCGGCACGTGGCGCGCACCGTTGAGCTTGTTGGCGAGCACGTTGTAGAGGATGTCGTTGACGAGCGTCGACTTGCCGGAGCCCGACACTCCCGTGACCGCGACGAGGTTGCCGAGGGGGAAGTCGACGGAGACGTTCTGGAGGTTGTTCTCGCGGGCACCGGACACCGTGATCTGACGCCCGTCGTGGCCCCGCCGAACGACCGGTGTCGGGATCTCGCGCCGGCCGGAGAGATACATGCCGGTGACCGAGTCGGGGTGCTCGAGCAGGCCCTTGACCGCGCCGGAGTAGACGACGTGGCCCCCGTGCTCGCCGGCGCCGGGGCCGATGTCGACGACCCAGTCGGCCGTCGCAATGGTGTCCTCGTCGTGCTCGACGACGATGAGCGTGTTGCCGAGGTCGCGCAGCCGGGTCAGCGTCTCGATGAGGCGGTGGTTGTCGCGCTGGTGCAGCCCGATCGACGGCTCGTCGAGGACATAGAGCACGCCGACGAGCCCGGAGCCGATCTGCGTGGCGAGGCGGATGCGCTGCGCCTCGCCGCCCGAGAGCGTGCCGGCGGGGCGGTCGAGCGAGAGGTAGTCGAGACCGACGTCGAGCAGGAAGCCGAGCCGGGCGTCGATCTCCTTGATGACCCGCTCGGCAATCTGCTTCTCGCGCGCCGTGAAGTCGACGGTGTCGAGGAAGCCGGCCGCCTCGTTGATGGCGAGGGCGCACACCTCGGAGATGTTCTTGCCACCGAGCAGGACGGCGAGCGACTCGGGCTTGAGGCGGGCACCCTTGCAGACCGGGCAGGGCACCTGACGCATGTAGCCCTCGTAGCGCTCGCGGCTCCACTCGGAGTCGGTCTCGCCGTGGCGCCGCTTGATGAAGGGCACCACCCCCTCGAAGCCGGTCGTGTAGGAGCGGTCGCGGCCGTAGCGGTTCTTGTACTTGACGTGGACCTTGTAGTTCTGCCCGTGGAGCAGCGCCTCCTTGGCGCGTGACGGGAGCGACCGGAACGGCGCGTCCATCGAGAACCGCATGTCCTCGGCGAGGGCCGTCATGACCCGCTGGAAGTACTCGGCCGAGCCCGACCCCTGCGCCCACGGCTGGATGGCGCCCTCGGCGAGGCTGAGGTCGTCGTCGGGCACGACGAGCTCGGGGTCGACCTCCAGCTCGGTGCCGATGCCGGTGCACTCCGGGCAGGCGCCGAACGGCGAGTTGAACGAGAACGACCGCGGCTGGATCTCGTCCATGCCGAGGGGGTGGTTGTTGGGGCAGGCCATCTTCTCGGAGAAGCGCCGCTCGCGGTCCTTGGCCTTGGCGTCACGGTCGACGAAGTCGATGATGACGATGCCCCCGGCGAGACCGAGCGCGGTCTCGACCGAGTCGGTGAGCCGGCGCTTCGCGCTCGTGTCGTCACCCTTGGCGACGAGGCGGTCGACGACGACCTCGATCGTGTGCTTGCGCTGCTTCTCCAGGGCCGGCGGCTCGGCGAGCGAGACGACCTCGCCGTCGACCCTCGCCCGGGAGAAGCCCTTGGTCTGGAGCTCGGCGAAGAGGTCGACGAACTCGCCCTTGCGGCCCTGCACCACGGGTGCGAGCACCTGGAAGCGGGTGCGGTCCTCGAGCGTCAGCAGCTGGTCGACGATCTGCTGGGGCGACTGCCGGGTGACCGGCTCGCCGCACACCGGGCAGTGCGGGCGGCCCGCGCGGGCGAAGAGCAGGCGAAGGTAGTCGTAGACCTCGGTGATCGTGCCGACCGTGGAGCGCGGGTTGCGGTTGGTCGACTTCTGGTCGATCGAGACCGCGGGCGAGAGGCCCTCGATGAAGTCGACATCGGGCTTGTCCATCTGCCCGAGGAACTGCCGGGCGTAGGCCGACAGGGACTCGACGTAGCGCCGCTGGCCCTCGGCGAAGATCGTGTCGAACGCGAGGCTCGACTTGCCCGAGCCGGAGAGGCCGGTGAAGACGATGAGGCTGTCGCGGGGCAGGTCGACCGAGATGTCGCGCAGGTTGTGCTCGCGCGCGCCGCGGACGACGAGTGAGTGGGAGGAGCCGGTGGGCGTAACAGTCACCCCGACATGCTAGGTGGGACCTCCGACAGTCCTGTCACCCTCGACAGCGCGTGGACCCTGCGCCCCGCCCCCTCCGAACTCGCCGTGGACGGCATACTCGGGCGCATGAGCCCCGAGCCGGCGCCCCCGCACGAGCCCGAGCACAAGCGCGCGCCCACGCCGATCGAGGAGTATGCCGTCCTCGGCGACCTCGGCACGGCCGCCCTCGTCAGCCGGCGCGGCTCGATCGACTGGCTGTGCCTCCCGCGCTTCGACTCGCACGCCTGCTTCGCCGCCCTGCTCGGCACGCCGGAGCACGGCCGGTGGCTGCTCGGACCGGTCGACGAGGACGCCGTCTCGACGCGCAGCTACGTCGACGGCTCCTTCGTGCTCGAGACGGTGCACCGCACCGCGACGGGCTCCGTGCGGGTGACCGACCTCATGCCGATCGCCGACCGGCGGGCCGACGTGCTGCGCCGGGTCGAGGGTCTCGACGGCACCGTGCGGATGGTCCACGAGTGGGTCGTCCGCTTCGGCTACGGCGCGACCCGCCCCTGGGTCAGCCGCCGCGCCGACGACCGGGAGGGCCGCACCGACACCATCATCAGCGCCGTGGCCGGGCCCGACATGCTCGTCCTGCGCGGCCAGCGGCTCCCCCGCTCGAGCGACGGCCGCCATGTCGACGAGTTCGACGTCGCAGCGGGCGAGGTGCTCACCTTCTCGACGACGTGGTTCCCGAGCCACGAGCCGGTGCCGGCGCCGCTCGAGGTGGACTCACGCATCGAGCACACCCTGCGCCTCAGCCAGACGTGGACGGCGATGAGCGACTACGAGGGGCCGTACCTCGACGCCGTGACCCGCTCGCTGCTCGTCCTGCGCATCCTCAGCCACGGCGTCACCGGCGGCATCGTCGCCGCCCCCACGACGAGCCTGCCCGAGGACCTCGGCGGGGTGCGCAACTGGGACTACCGCTTCTGCTGGCTGCGCGACGCCGCCCTCACCCTCGAGGCGCTGCTCGGCTGCGGCTACCTCCACGAGGTGCAGTCGTGGCGCGGCTGGCTGCTGCGTGCCGTCGCCGGCGACCCCGAGGACATGCAGATCCTCTACTGCATCGACGGCGGGAGGGACATCCTCGAGCGCGAGCTCCCCCACCTGCCGGGGTATGCCGCGTCGTCGCCCGTGCGCATCGGCAACGGGGCCGTCTCCCAGCGTCAGACCGACGTGCTCGGCGAGGTGATGATCTCGCTCGAGCACGCCCGCTCGCGCGGGCTCAAGGAGTCGGCCGACTCGTGGAACCTCCAGTGCGCCCTCGTCGACAACCTCGCCGACCACTGGGAGCAGCCCGACAACGGGCTCTGGGAGATCCGCGGCCCGCTGCGCCACTTCACGCACTCGCGGGCCATGGTGTGGGCGGCCTTCGACCGCGCGGTCCGCGGGGTCGAGGTGCACGGGCTCCCCGGCCCGGTCGAGCGGTGGCGTGCGCTGCGCGAGCAGGTGCGCGAGGAGGTGCTGACCCGCGGTTTCGACGCCGACCGCAACACCTTCGTCCAGCACTACGACACGACGGAGGTCGACGCGTCGCTGCTCACCCTCGGCTCGATCGGCATCGTCGACGGCGACGACCCCCGGATGCTCGGCACGATCCGCGCGGTCGAGCAGGACCTGCTGCGTGACGGCCTCGTCCTGCGCTACCGCACCCAGAGCGGGGTCGACGGGTTGCCGGGCGACGAGCACCCGTTCCTCGCGTGCTCCTTCTGGCTCGTCACGGCATACGCCAAGGCGGGTATGACCCAGGAGGCGACGGCGCTCATGGACCGGCTCGTCGGCATCCCCAACGACCTCGGGCTCCTCTCTGAGGAGTACGACCCCGTCGGAGGCCGGATGATCGGCAACTACCCGCAGGCGTTCTCGCACCTGGCTCTCGTCGGCGCGGCCCTGTCGCTCGCCGAGGCGAGCGGAGACCGGGCGACCGCCCGGCGCACCCGGGGAGGATCGTTGTGAGAGTCACCGACGTCAACGTGGAGCACATCGCCGTCGAGACCGAGCGGGTCGTCGCGACCGCCTCCTCCCTGCGCAACGACGCGGTCCTCGCGCCCTCGCTCTGCGCGGGCTGGTCGCGCGGCCACGTGCTCTCCCACCTCGCGCGCAACGCCGACGCCCTCGGCCGCGTGTGCAACGTCGCGCTGACGGGTGACCCCGGCACGATGTATGCGTCGCAGCAGGCTCGCGACGCCGAGATCGAGGCGGGCGCTCGCCGCCCGGCCGCCGCCCAGGCCGCCGACATCCTCGGGTCGGCCGGACGTCTCGAGGCGCTGCTCGGTGCTCTCGGACCAGAGCACGCCGACGTCGAGGTCGAGCGGGTGCCCGGCGGGCCGACCATCACGGTCGGGGCAGTGCCCTTCATGCGGCTGCGCGAGCTCGTCTTCCACCACGTCGACCTCGACGCGTGCTTCCGCTTCGACCGCGTGGCACCGGAGGTGCTCGACCTCCTCCTCGCCGACTCCGTCGAGCGGCTGCGTCGTCACGCCGACGCACCGTCGGTGCGCCTGGCCACGCCGGAGGGTGGGTCCTGGGTCGTCGGCGACGGACGCACGCTCGTCACGGGGAGCCCGGCGGGCCTGCTGCTGTGGGTCGCTCGCGGCCGCACCGACGACGTGACGATCGACGGACCCCCACCCACCCTTCCCTTCGGAGGCTGAGCATGACCCACCACGGATCGACCCCGGACACCGCCGGCGACGGCTACACCGGTGCGGTGAAGCCGGGCGGCCCCGCCGACGTGCGTGAGCTGCCCCGGCTGACGATCCGCAAGCTCGCGGTGTCGGAGATGTCGAACAACGCCTACCTGCTGACGTGCCGCACGACCGGACGCCAGCTGCTCATCGACGCTGCCGACGACGCCCCCACCCTGCTCGCCCTCGTGCGCACCGGTGGCGAGGGCCTCGACGCGGTCGTGACGACGCACCAGCACTGGGACCACGTGCGCGCCCTCGCGGACGTCGTGGCGGCCACCGGGGCGCGCACCATCGCGGGCGCCGACGACGCGGCTGCGCTGCCCGTGCCCGTGGACGAGACCGTGCGGCAGGGCGACACGGTGGGCTTCGGCGACGTCACCCTGGACGTCGTGCACCTGCGGGGACACACTCCGGGCTCGATCGCCCTCGCCTACCGCGACGCCGACGACCCCGACGGACGCACCCACCTCTTCACGGGCGACAGCCTCTTCCCCGGAGGCATCGGCAACACGAAGCAGCCGGGCCAGAGCTTCGACTCCCTCATCGAGGACGTGACGACCCGCGTCTTCGACGTCTACGACGACGACACGTGGTTCTATCCCGGCCACGGCGACGACAGCACCCTCGGCGTCGAGCGACCGCACCTGCAGGAGTGGCGCGCACGCGGCTGGTAGCCGACCGAATGCATACCGCCCGGGCGTCGCCCGGGCGTCGTCCGGGCGCCGTCCGGGGTGCCGGGGGCTCAGCTCCGCCGGACCGGCAAACGGACGCGCAGCACCGTACGACCCGGTTCGGAGTCCACCTCGATGGTGCCGCCGTGGCGGTCGACGACGATCCGCCGGGCGATGTCGAGGCCGAGACCGGTGCCCTTGCCGACCGGCTTCGTCGTGTAGAACGCCTCGAACGCGCGCTCGACCACCTCGGGCGGCATGCCCTCGCCCGTGTCGGCGACCTCGATCACGACGGCGTCCCCGTCCTGTCGGGTGGACACGCGCAGGGTGCCGGCCCCGTCCATCGCGTCGACGGCGTTGTCGATGAGGTTGGTCCACACCTGGTTGAGCTCACCCTCGTAGGCCGCGATGGATGGGATGTCGGCGAGGTCTCGCTCGACGACGACGCCACCGCGCAGCTTGGGAGCCAGGATGACGAGCGTGCTCTCGATGCCCTGGCGCACGTCCACGCTCTGCAGCGACCCGCGGTCCATCTGCGAGTACGACTTGATCGCCGCGACGAGCTCCGACACGCGCCGGGTCGACTCCCTCACCTCGGACAGGAGGGTCGTCGCGCGGATCGTGCTCGCCACCCACCGCAGGGAAGGCCCGAGCACGTCGGGGCCCAGCTCGGCCGCGGCTCGGTCGCACCAGTCGCGGCCCACCCCGGCAGCCGCGAGGTCGGCGGCGACGTCCCACGGCTGCTCGACCCCGTGCTCGAGGAGCCAGTCGGCCAGCTCCTCCTCGCGGTCGGCGGCCTCGAGGGGGTCCTGGAGGGTGGTCGGCGCGTCCACCTCCTGACGGAGCCGGTCGAGGCTGCTGAACTGCTCGGGAGTCATGCCCAGACCGGCCATGCTGCCGAGGGACGTGAGCAGCCGCCCGCTCACCGACGTGAGGTCGTCGGCGGCGCGCGCGGCCGCGGCGGCCGGGTTGTTGATCTCGTGCGCGAGTCCCGCGGCGAGGGTGCCCAGGGTGACGAGCGCTCCGCGCTGTCGGGCCGTGGACTCGATCGACCGGGCCGTGCCGTAGAGGCCGGCGACGAGGTGCCCGGCCATCGGCAGCCACGCGTGCGTCAGCTCCCGCAGCCTGTCGGCGGGGACGCGCAGCAGCCGTCCGCGCTCGACGCCGCGCGCCGTGGCGAGGTAGACACCGTGCTCGTCCCAGGCCCGGAAGCCGCCGGCCCACCGGCCCGGCTCGTCCATGCGGCCGACGACGACGTCCTCGCGGCCGATGTGGCGCACGAGCTCGAGGACCCCGTCGACGAGGACCCACCAGTGGTCGGCGTGCTCGCCCTCACGGAAGAGCTCCTCGCCCGGCTGGATCTCGACCTCGGCACCGGCGGCGAGCAGCGACCCGAGCTGGTCGTCGTCGAGACCGGCGAAGATCGGCAGGCTCCGCAGGTCGTCGGCCCGCATCAGATCGTCGCCAGGTAGCGGTGGACGAAGTAGACCGACATGGCCCCTTCACCGACGGCGGACGCCACCCGCTTCATCGAGTCGAGCCGCACGTCGCCGGCGGCGAAGACGCCCGGCAGGCTCGTCTCGAGGGCGAAGGGCGCCCGGACGGCAGCCCCACCGGCCGCCCCAGCCGGAACCGCCGCGCCCGCGCGGCTGGGGTCCGCCGCCTCCATCACCTTGAGGTCGTTGCCCGTGACGATGAAACCCTTGTCGTCCCTGACGATC
Organism: Humibacillus xanthopallidus; assembly: GCF_006716675.1. Taxonomy (GTDB): domain Bacteria; phylum Actinomycetota; class Actinomycetes; order Actinomycetales; family Dermatophilaceae; genus Humibacillus; species Humibacillus xanthopallidus_B. The sequence continues at coordinate 592,534 of NZ_VFPM01000003.1, forward strand.
TCGTCTCCGAGCCAGTCGGTGCGTGGCGAGGCCCCGATGAAGATGAAGAGCCAGCTCGCCTCCACCTCCACCCGCTCGCCCGTGTCACGGTCGGCCAACGTGAGGCGTTCGAGATGGCCGTCCCCGGCTGCTGCCACGACCTCGGAGCGCAGGTGCACCTCGATCGTCTCCGACGCGAGGATGCGCTCGACGAGGTACTCCGACATCGTCTCCTCGATGCCGGCCCCGCGCACGACGAGGTGCACCCGGGCGGCGAACCGTGCGAGGTTGAGCGCTGCCTGGCCCGCCGAGTTGGCCGCACCGACGACGTAGACCTCGTCGTCCTGGCACTGCGACGCCTCGCTGGCGTTGGCACCGTAGTAGACGCCGCGCCCGATGAGCTCGGGCAGTCCCTCCGCCTCGAGGGTCCGGTAGGAGACCCCCGTCGCGACGATGACCGCCCGGGCCTCGATGTCGCCCCCGTCGAAGCGCACGGCCCGCACGGGACCTCGTGCCTCGAGGGCGACGACGTCGCGGGCCAGCACGAGCTCGGCTCCGAAGCGCCGCGCCTGGGCGAGCGCACGACCGGCGAGATCCGCGCCCGAGAGCCCCCGAGGGAAGCCGAGGTAGTTCTCGATCGAGGCGCTCTGGCCGGCCTGACCGCCGGGGGCCGACTGCTCGACGACGACGGTGCTCAGACCCTCCGACGCGGCATACACCGCGGCGGCGAGGCCCGCCGGACCGCCACCGACGATGCACACGTCGTAGAGCTCGCGCTCGGCCGTGGTCCGCAGCCCGAGGGCAGCGGCGAGCTCGAGGATCGTCGGTGCCCGCAGGGTCTCGCCGTCCGGCACGAGGACGAGCGGCAGGTCGGCGGTCGTCGCGTCGGCGAGGCCGAGCAGACGAGCGGCCTCCTCGTCGCGCTCGACGTCGAACCAGCGGTAGGGCACGTGGTTGCGCGCGAGGAACGTCTTGAGGTCGTGGCTGCGCTCGGACCAGCGGTGGCCGACGACCCTCACGTCGGAGGTGTGCTCCGGGTGGGCGCGACGCCAGTCGCCGAGCAGATCGTCGACGACGGGGTAGAGCCGCTCCTCAGGGGGGTCCCAGGGCTTGAGCAGGTAGTGGTCGAGGCCGATCTCGTTGATCGCGGTGATGGCGACATCGGTGTCGGCATAGGCCGTCAGCAGCAGGAGCTTGGCGTCGGGCACCTGCTCACGGACGTGGGCGAGCAGCTCGATGCCCGACATCCCGGGCATCCGCTGGTCTGCGCACACGAGGGCGATCGGCTCGTCGCGGAGCAGCAGCCGGCGCATCACCTCGACGGCCTCGGCGCCCGAGGACGCCCGGACGATGCGGTAGTCGCCGCCGTAGCGGCTCCGGAGGTCGCGAGCGATCGCCGCCGACACCATGGGGTCGTCGTCGACCGTCACGATCGTGGCCCTGCTCATGCGCACACCCTAGGAGCCCACGTGCCAGCGGGACCGCGGTTTCACCGCGATCGATGGGAGCAATCCGCCGAGGGCCAGCCCAACCGACAGAGCACTCCGTCGGCCCCGCGGGGGCGGACGGAGTGCTCTCTCGATCGCAGGACGGGGTCGATCAGGTGGTCGGCTCGTGCTCGTGGTCGTCGCCCGCGGCCAGGACCTCGGCGATGAGCGTCTCGAGCTCCGTGCGGAGGTAGTCGACGTCGTGGCTCACGTTGGTGAGCAGGATGTGCCGGCGCGGGTTGTTCGCGACCGCGAGGCCGACGCCGAGGCGCGACCGTCCGTGTTTCTCCCGCCAGGCCCGCTCGAGGCGAGGTCCGCCCTCCCAGTCGACGGGGGCGTGGATCCACCCCTGCACGTCGACCAGGTCGCCGTCGGGTCCGTGACGTCTGTTCTTCGGGGGATCGAATCCTTCGACGGTGATTCGCTCGTCCATGCTTCGACGGTATCTGGTGCACCGCTCCCCCGGCCAGAGATTGCTCTCGATCAGTTGGTCACAGGTCCAGCAGCACTGCCCCCGAGACACACCGGAGACACACCGGAGGCACACCGGGGGCGCACCGGGGGCGTCGTCCTCGGGTTGCACCGGAGTGCGAGGATGCTCGCGTGAGCGTTGCCAGCACCGACCTGCCCGAGGGCGACCGTCCCCCAGCCGCGACCCACACCGTGGGCGTCGCCGTGACGACCCTGTGGGTGCGACCCGACAGCCCCCGCCCGGTCGACGCCCCCATCACCCTCGACCGCCCCGACGCCGTGGCCTGGCTCGCAGCCCTCGACGAGCACGACACCGACGACGAGTCCGGGGACGGCCGGCTCGGCCTCCACGGCCGCGTCGAGTCGCAGCTGCTCGCCGGTGAGCCGGTCGTCGTCGTCGGGTCGGACGCGTCCGGGCGGTGGGCCCACGTCGTCGCACCGTGGCAGCGTTCGCCCAAGGACGAGCGCGGCTACCCGGGCTGGGTGCCCTCAGCGCACCTGACCCCCGCGGCCGAGCAGGAGCCGGCCGAACCGCCCGCTCGACCCGCCGACCTCTCGGACCTCCTCGGCGACACCGGGGAGCGCGACGAGGGCGACCACCCGGCCGTCGTCCTCGCCCGGCGCCACCTCGGGCTGCGCTACCTCTGGTGCGGCATCTCCCCCCTCGGCTTCGACTGCTCCGGACTCGTGCTGCACACGTGGCGCCAGCTCGGTCACGTCGTCGCGCGCGACGCCTATGCCCAGGCCGAGGTGGCCGAGCCGGTCGCGCTCGACGCCGTCCGGTCCGGTGACCTCTACTTCTTCGCACGGCCCGGTCGGCGCATCCACCACGTCGGCATCGTCGTGCGCCCGGGTCGCATGGTCCACGCCTCCGAGACCGGCGGCGTGCTCGTCGAGGAGGACCTCCCGCCCGAGCGCGTCGCGACGCTCGTCGCGGCTGGCCGACTGCCCCACCCGTGAGGGTCGACCACCGCACCGCGCCGCTGCTCGTCCTCGTCGGCGTCGTCTCGGTGCAGTTCGGTGGCGCCTTCGCCGCGACGCTCGTGCCGCGCATCGGCACCACCGGCTCGGTGCTGCTGCGCCTGCTCTTCGCCACGCTCATCCTGTATGCCGCCGCGCGCCCGTCGTGGCGCGGACGCTCCCGCTCCGACTGGGTGACCGTCGGGCTCTTCGGTCTGGCCCTCGCCGCGATGAACACCAGCTTCTACGCCTCGCTCGCCCACCTGCCCATCGGCGTCGCCGTGACGATCGAGTTCCTCGGGCCCCTCACGCTGGCGGCCGTCCTCTCGCGGCGCCCGCGCGACCTCGTCGCGGTGCTTGCCGCGGGGCTCGGGGTGGCGCTCGTGTCCGGTGCCTTCGACAGCGCCTGGGACCGGTTCGACAAGGTCGGCATCGCGTTCGCCGCGATCGCCGGGGCGATGTGGGCGGCATACATCGTGCTGAGCCAGCGCACGGGACGAGCCTTCGCGGGGCTCGACGGGCTCGCCCTCGCACTCGTCGTGTCGACCGTGCTCGTGGCGCCGTTCGGCCTGACGACGGTCGACCGCTGGACGTGGCAGGACGTCGCGCTCGGGCTCGGCATCGCCGTGCTGTCGTCGGTGCTGCCCTACTCCCTCGAGCTCGTCGCGCTGCGTCACCTCGCGCAGCGCGTCTTCGGCGTGCTGCTGAGCCTCGAGCCCGCGGTCGCCGCGCTCGCCGGCTTCGTCGTCCTCAGCCAGGTGCTCGACGCGGCGCAGGTCGCGGGCATGGCGCTCGTCGTGACCGCGAGCGTCATCGTGCTCGGCGCGCAGCGCGGTGCCGCCGGCGTGCCGGGCGGTGCCGGGCCGACCGGGCCGACCGGGCCGACGGCCCCCGACCCGACGATCGCCCCGGGCTGATCGCCCCTCGCCGATCGGCCGCGGACCGAGTCGCCGCGGAAAGCGTTTGAGGTCAAGTGCACCTGAAGTCCTAGCCTGTGGGCATGACGACTCCCAGCGCCGCCCCGGGAAGCGATGTCTCCGCCCCCGAGGTGCAGACCGCGGTGGGGGACGAGCTCGCGCACGACCGGTCCGGGGGCGACCGGACGCCGGACGCCGGCACCCGGGAGGGCGGCCTGCTCTCACCCGCACTGCGCGCCACGACGATCGGTGCGCTCGCCCTCGTGTCGCTGCACGCGTTCGAGGCGCTCGCCCTGACGACGGTGATGCCGACGATCGCGCGCGACCTGCACGGTGAGTCGCTCTACGCGATGGCCTTCACGGCGACGCTCGCGGCCGGCATCGTCAGCATCGTCTGGTCGGGCAACCTCGCGGACCGCCGCGGCCCCCGACCGCCGCTCGTGCTCGGCCTCGTCCTCTTCGCCGTCGGCCTCGTCGGCGCCGGGCTCGCACCGACGATGCCCGTGCTCGTCGGGGCGCGCATCGTGCAGGGCCTCGGCGCCGGAATGACGAGCACCGCCCTCTACGTGCTCGTCACCCGGCTCTACCCGCCGCGGCTGCACACGGCGATCCTCGCCGGCTTCTCGGCCGCCTGGGTCGTGCCCTCCATCGCCGGGCCGTTCGTCGCGGGCATCATCGCCCAGACGATCGGCTGGCGGTGGGTCTTCGGGCTCGCGATCGTCGTGCTGCTCGGCGCGGCCCTGCTGCTCGCCCGGATCGTGCGCGGGCTCGGTCAGGAGGTCGTCGCCGTGCCGTGGCGGTGGCGGGCCCTCGGGGCCTCGACCGTGCTCGCCATCGCGGTGCTCGTGCTCAACCTCGTCGCGGAGCGCCTCGAGGCCCTCCCCGTCGGCGTCACCGTGGTGCTCGCTGCAGGAGCGCTCGCAGTCGTCGTGGCGGCCCTGCTGCCGCTGCTCCCTCGGCGCACGCTGCTCGCGGGGCGAGGCCTGCCGACCGACGTGCTCCTGCGCGCCCTCGCCTTCGCCGCCTTCACGGGGGCCGAGGTCTACCTGCCGCGGCTGCTCACCGACCGCGACGGCTTCTCCCCGAGCGTCGCCGGCGTGGCGCTCACCCTGACCGGCGTCTCGTGGTTCGTCGGGTCGTGGGTGCAGGGGGCGTGGGACACCCGCTTCGAGATCGGCCGCACCGCCTCCGCCTCGCTCGGGCTGATGACCGTGACCTTGGCCGCCCTCGCGACCTCGGTTGCGCTGGCCGCCCCCGCCTGGGTCGTCATCGGGCTGTTCCCGCTGCTCGGCTTCGGTATCGGAACCCTCTACCCACGGGTCACGGCGCAGGCGCTCGGCCGCGCCGGCGCCACCGAGCAGGGCTTCGTCAGCTCGGCCCTGCAGATCGGTGACTCGGCGGGGGCGGCGACCGCCCTCGCGCTGTCGGCGATCGTCTTCGCCGCCGCCGGGTCGGGTGTGCCGGCCGCGTATGTCGCCGTGCTGGGCGCCATGGGACTGCCCGCCCTCGTCGGCTGGCTCGTCTCCCACCGCGTGCGCTGAGTGGGTCAGGTGCCTCCCGCCCCGAGGACCGGCAACGGCACGTCGTTAGGTTGTGACGGTGAAGGAAACCGTGCTCTCGATCCACACGGCCCCCGGCCGGCGCCTGCCGACCCGGTCGGTCCCGCAGGTCGTCGCTGAGGCGGGAGCGGGGCTCGTCGGGGACCGCTACCACGGCAGCAGGCACCGGCACGTCACGATCCAGGCGATCGAGGCGCTCTAGGCCGCGGCCGACGAGCTCGGGCGCCCCGTCGACCCCGGGCTGACCCGCCGCAACATCACGGTGTCGGGCGGGTGGGTGCCGACGAAGCCCGGCACCCGGGTCACCATCGGTGACGTCGAGCTCGAGGTCGTGCGCGTCGCAGCCCCCTGCCGACTGCTCGACGACACGCTCGGCCCGGGCGCCGCTCGCGCCCTGCACGACCGAGGTGGGGCGGTGTTGCGCCTCCTCGGCTCCGGCACGATCAGCGTCGGCGACGCGGTGACCGTCGACGAGGCGTGACGAGCGGCGTCGAAGGGTCGGTCAGCCCTTGGGGGTGTGCTCGGCGGCCACCTCGGGCACCGGCGACTCCTCCAACGCGCTCGTCGCGCTGGTGTCGCTCGTCTCGACGACGTTGCCATCGGAGTCGCGGGTGATGCCCGCAGCAGCGTCCTTCTTGTTGTCGCTGCGGGTCTTGAGCAGGCTCGCGACGGTCGTGACCCCGAGGATGAGCACGATCGCGCCCAGGGACACGAGGATGGGGATGTCGGGCACGTCGAAGGGCTGGCCGCCGTTGATGAACGGCAGGTTGTTCTCGTGCAGCGCGTGCAGGAAGAGCTTGACGCCGATGAATCCGAGCAGCACCGCCAGGCCGATGCTGAGGTAGACGAGGCGCTTGAGCAGGCCACCGATGAGGAAGTAGAGCTGCCGCAGACCCATGAGGGCGAAGATGTTCGCCGTCAGGACGAGGTAGGGCTCCTTCGTCAACCCGTAGATCGCCGGGATGGAGTCGAGGGCGAAGAGCAGGTCGGTCGTGCCGAGGGCGAGGATCACGATGAGCATCGGGGTGATGAGGCGCTTGCCGTTCTCGACGATCGTCAGGTGCGTGCCGTGCCACTCCTTCGTGGCCGGGAAGCGCTTCTCGACCCAGAGGAGGAAGCGGTTCTCGTGGTACTCGTCGTCGTCGGTCTCGCCGCCCCGGGCCAGCTTGACGGCCGTGTAGATGAGGAAGGCGCCGAAGAGGTAGAACACCCAGGCGTAGGCGTTGATGACGACCGCACCGAGCGCGATGAAGACGCCGCGCAGCACGATCGCGATGATGATGCCGACCATGAGCGCTGACTGCTGGAGCTTCGCCGGCACCTTGAAGCTGCTCATGATGAGCAGGAAGACGAAGAGGTTGTCGACCGACAGGGAGTACTCGGTGAGCCACCCGGCGTAGAACTCGCCGGCATACTGACCGCCCCACTCCCACCACACGAAGAGGCCGAAGAGGATGGCACAGGCCACGAAGAAGGCGAGGTGGCGTCCGGCCTCGCGCATCGACGGGACGTGAGGCCGACGAGCGATGACGAAGACGTCGACGGCGAGGAAGACCGCCATCAGACCGATCGTCAGGATCCAGCCCCAGGTGGGCACGTTCATGGGCACAACCTTCCGGTCACCAAACGAATGACCGGAGGTCTCTCCCGCCCACCTCGTGGTGGACCGACGGGCCCGGGAGCGGCGGTGAAGACCGATCCGTGATGACGAGCGCGTCGCAGTAGGGATACTCCCCTCCGTGAACGCCTGATCCTCTCACCGGGGTCTCGGCCACTCAAATCGGGACCAGGGGCTGGTCGCGTGACCCTGGTCACGCCCACGAGACCCCCGACGGGCTCTGCCGTCGCCGTGCGTGTCATCGCTCCATCATCGCGCCGTCATCGCGTCGCCGCACTCATCTGCCGCAGCTCCTTCTTGAGGTCTCCGATCTCGTCGCGCAGCCGCGCAGCGAGCTCGAAGTGCAGCTCGGCCGCTGCCTGGTGCATCTGCGTCGTCAGCTCCTGGATGAGGCCCGCGAGCTCTGACGCCGCCATGTCGGCGGGCCGGTCCGTGCGGCCGCCGGCCGAGACCCCGACGTCTGCTGCCATGGCGCCGCGGCCCCCTCCGCTCTTGCCGCGCGACTGCATGCGGCCGGAGCCGATGAGCTCCTGCGTGTCGGCGTCCTCGCGCTCGAGCAGGTCGGTGATGTCGGCGATCTTCTTGCGCAGCGGGGTGGGGTCGATGCCGTGCTCGGTGTTGTAGGCGATCTGCTTCTCTCGGCGCCGGTTGGTCTCGTCGAGCGCCTGCTCCATCGAGGGGGTCATCTTGTCGGCGTACATGTGCACCTGGCCCGACACGTTTCGGGCGGCGCGGCCGATCGTCTGGATGAGGCTGCGGGCCGAGCGGAGGAAGCCCTCCTTGTCGGCGTCGAGGATCGACACGAGCGAGACCTCGGGCAGGTCGAGGCCTTCGCGAAGCAGGTTGATGCCGACGAGGACGTCGTAGACGCCGGTGCGCAGCTCGCGGAGCAGCTCGACCCGGCGCAGGGTGTCGATGTCGCTGTGGAGGTAGCGGACGCGGATGCCCTTGTCGAGGAGGTAGTCGGTGAGGTCCTCGGCCATCTTCTTCGTCAGGGTCGTGACGAGGACGCGCTCGTTGCGCTTGGTGCGCTCCTGGATCTCGTGCATGAGGTCGTCGATCTGGCCCTTCGTGGGCTTGAGGACGACCTCGGGGTCGACGAGCCCGGTCGGGCGGATGATCTGCTCGACGGGTGGCCCGCCCGCGGCCGACTTCGCGAGCTCGTAGTCGCCCGGGGTCGCGGAGAGGTAGATCGTCTGCCCGATGCGCTCGAGGAACTCCTCCCACTTCAGGGGCCGGTTGTCCATGGCGCTCGGGAGCCGGAAGCCGTGCTCGACGAGCATCCGCTTGCGCGACATGTCGCCTTCGTACATCGCGCCGATCTGGGGCACGGTCTGGTGCGACTCGTCGAGGACGAGCAGGAAGTCCTCGGGGAAGTAGTCGAGGAGGCAGTTGGGGGCCGAGCCCGCCGTCCGGCCGTCGATGTGGCGGCTGTAGTTCTCGATGCCGTTGCAGAAGCCGACCTGGCGCATCATCTCGAGGTCGTAGGTCGTGCGCATGCGCAGCCGCTGGGCCTCGAGGAGCTTGCCCTGCTTCTCGAAGAGCGCGAGCTGGTCCTCGAGCTCGAGCTCGATGCCGCGGATCGCGCGGTCCATCCGCTCGGGGCCGGCGACGTAGTGCGACGCGGGGAAGACGTACATCTCCTGCTCCTCGTTGACGACCTCGCCGGTCACCGGGTGCAGGGTGTAGATGCGCTCGATCTCGTCGCCGAAGAACTCGATGCGGATCGCGAGCTCCTCGTAGACCGGGATGATCTCGACCGTGTCGCCGCGCACGCGGAAGGTGCCGCGCGTGAAGGCGAGGTCGTTGCGGGTGTACTGCATCTCGACGAAACGTCGCAACAGCTGGTCGCGCTCGATCTCGAGGCCGACGCGCAGCCGGGCCATCCGGTCGACGTACTCCTGCGGCGTGCCGAGACCGTAGATGCACGACACCGAGGCCACGACGATGACGTCACGCCTCGTGAGCAGCGAGTTGGTGGCCGAGTGACGCAGCCGCTCGACCTCGTCGTTGACCGAGCTGTCCTTCTCGATGTAGGTGTCGGTCTGAGGGATGTAGGCCTCGGGCTGGTAGTAGTCGTAGTAGCTGACGAAGTACTCGACGGCGTTGTTGGGCAGCAGCTCTCGGAACTCGTTGGCGAGCTGGGCGGCCAGCGTCTTGTTGGGCGCCATGACGAGGGTGGGCCGCTGCACCTGCTCGATGAGCCAGGCCGTGGTGGCCGACTTGCCGGTGCCGGTGGCGCCGAGCAGCACGGTGTCCTGGACCCCGGCCCGGACCCGCTGGGCGAGCTCGGCGATGGCGGTCGGCTGGTCGCCGCTCGGGGTGTATTCCGAGATGACCTCGAAAGGGGCCACCGTGCGCTGCAGGTCAGTCGTGGGACGCATGCGTCAACCGTACGTCCGACCACTGACAACACCCACGGCCGCGGGCCCTGCCCTCCCGTGACCGCCGCGGTATGCCGCTCAGCCGGGTCGTGCAGTCAGCCCGGCGCAGCGTGTGGCGGCGTCCCAGCCCGCGAGGAGCCGGTCGCGAGTCGCACCCGCGGCGGCGGCTCGCGGCACGCCGTCGGACCCGATGAGCATCGGCGACCACGTGCCGCTGCTGACGACCGACCGCGTGCGGGGCCGGCTGTGCGCTGCAGCGGCGTCGATCGTGACGGTCAGCACGCCGGTGTCGGCGGCCGGACCGTCGTTGTTGTACCAGACGAAGTTGCCGAGGCCGTAGGCCACGTAGGCCCGGCCCGACCATCCCGCCCCCTGGGGCCGGTGGGCGTGTCCGCCGACGATGACGTCCGCGCCGTCAGCAGCGAGCAGCCGGGCGGTCTCGCGCTGCCCGTCGTCGGCACAGCTCGTGTACTGGGGTCCCCAGTGCAGCATGACGACGACCACGTCGCTCGTCGCCGCGGCCGCGCGCACGGCACGGCGCAGCGGCCCCGGGTCGAGGTTCGTGGCGATTCCGGGCGAGCCCGGCCCTGCGGCGTGCTCTCGCGAGGTGACGTCGCGGATCTGCGAGGAGGCGAGCACGGCGACCGACACCCCGTGGACGTCGATCCGCAGCGGCGTGAAGGCCTCCGCCTCGTCACGCCCGACCCCGACGACGGGGATGGGCCCGTCGCGGCGGGCGGCGAGCGTCTGGGCGAACACGGCGTCGCCGAAGTCGGCGGCGTGGTTGTTGGCCATGCTCACGGCGTCGACGCCGGCCCCGGCCAGGGTGGCGAGGGTGGTGACCGGAGCGCGGAAGGTGAAGTCCTTCCCCGGCAGCGGCGCTCCACCGGCGCCGAGCGCGGTCTCGAGGTTGACCATCGCGAAGTCGGCCCGCGCCACCGTGTCACGCACCGCGGTCGTCAGCGGCTCGGGCCGGTCGAGCAGCGCGCGCACCTGACGCTCGAAATGGACGTCGCCGGCGAAGGCGAGCGTGATCCGGTCGCGCGGGCTCGCCGGCGCAGGCGGCTGGGGCGTCGACGGGCCGGTCGCCTGGGCACCGGCTGTCGAGGTGGCCCGAGCCGAGGGCGCGGGGGGCGTCGAACCGGTCGACGCGGCATACGCCGGGGTGACTGTCGTCGGGGTCGGTCCTCGACCCTCGGCCTCGGCTCCTGCCCACGACACCGCGACCACGTCTGCGGCGAGGCAGCAGCCGAGCAGCACCGTGGCGAGGCGCCGTCGCGGCCCGTCCATTCCCCGAGGCTACGTCCGGGCGGCCACGGCAGCGCGGACCTCGCGACCGTGTCGCCCGCGCTGACCGGGCCGCCTCGACCCGGGGGCGACTCGCGCAAGCGGGTCCGTCCCGCGCCGCGCGCGTGTCACGATGAGGCGGTGAACGCCCCCTCGGCCGTGACGACCCCGGCGACGACCCGCCGTGGCTCCAACCTGCCGCGCGTCGGCGACTACAACCAGGTGGTCGTCCTCGAGGCCATCCGTCGCAACGTCGAGGGCTTGAGCCGCGTCGAGGTCGCGGCGCTCACGGGCCTCTCTCCCCAGACCGTGTCGAACATCTGCAGGCGGCTGCTCGAGACCGGCCTCGTCGAGGAGGCGGGCAAGCGCGGCGTCGGGCCCGGCAAGCCGCGGACGCTGCTGCGCCTCGCCCCGCGAGGCCGCTTCGCCGTCGGCGTGCACCTCGACCCCGCCCTCATGACCTTCGTCGTGCTCGACCTCGTCGGGCGTCCGGTCGCGCGCTCGGTCCGCCCCCTGCGACCCGGGCTCGGCCCGGAGCAGGTGCTCGGTGAGGTGGCCCAGGAGGTCGCGGCCCTCGTCGCCGCCTCCGGCGTCGACCCCGACCGGATCGTCGGTCTGGGCGTGGCCGCGCCCGGGCCGGTCGACGCCACGACGGGCACGCTCATGCGCCCACCGAACCTCCCGGGCTGGGACCGCGTGGCCGTGCGCGACGTGCTGGCCGATGCCACCGGCCTGTCCGTCCTGCTCGACAAGGACGTCGTCGCGGCCGTCGTCGCCGAGCTCTGGGCCGGGGCGGTCGGCGGGCCCGGCAGCGCCGTCTTCTTCTACATCGGCACCGGGGTCGGCGCGGGCCTCGTGCTCCACGGCGAGGTGCACCGCGGCACGTCGGGCAACGCCGGCGAGATGGGACACCTCATCACCGGCCCCGACGGCCCACCCTGCTCGTGCGGCCAGCGTGGCTGCATCGGAGAGGTGTGCTCGCCGCGGACCGTCGTCGAGACGGCACGCCGGCGCGGCATCGCGGGGCTCGACGCACCCGACCGGACTGGTCCGGGCAGCCCGGCCCGTGAGGACGCCGACCACCGCGACGTCGTCGGCGATGCCCTGGGCCGGCTCTGCGCCGTCGCCGCCCAGGGCGACCCCGACGCGCTGGAGCTGCTCGAGGACATGGCGGTCCGCTTCGCCAAGGCCGCGGCCGACGTCGTCAACCTGCTCGACATCGACCAGGTCGTCTTCGGCGGGCCGCTCTGGGAGCACCTCGCGCCCGTCTTCCTCCGCGTCGTGCCGGAGCTGGTCCGCAGCTCCGCCGTGGCCACCCCGATCCACCCGATCACGGTGCGCGGCACGAGTGTCGGCGCCGACGTCGCGGCCGTCGGCGCGGCCTGCCTCGTGCTCGACCAGGCGTTCAGCCCGCGCTCGGCGACCCTGCTCGTCACCCACTGATCCCCGGCCGCCACGCGCGGACCCGCGACGGTGCGGTCTGCCGGTCGACACCCTGCCGCACCCCCTGTGAGTTCATCGCGACCTCTTGACATCAATAACTCCATTTGATGTATAAAAGCCTGCAGCGCGAGTCAACGAGGACTCGGCGATAGCAAAGGGGCCATCACCACTATGAACCGCAGACACGGTGCCGTCGCGCTGAGCGCCGCCGCCCTCTCCATCTCCGTCGCCCTCGCCGGGTGCGGGTCCTCCAGCTCGGGCGCGTCAGGTGGCGCCGGCGGCGACACCAACGCCCTCACCGTCGCCTACCAGCGCACCTCCCAGTTCACGCAGCTCGACGCCGTCCTCAAGAAGGCGAAGGCGGAGTACGAGGCCGCCCACCAGGGCAAGACCGTCAAGCTCGTGCCCATCGAGGCCGAGCAGGACCAGTACTTCACCAAGCTCGCGCTCATGAACCGCTCACCCTCGACCGCGCCCGACGTCATCTACGAGGACAGCTTCCAGGTCCGCTCCGACGCCGCCGCCGGCTACCTCTCCCCCATCGACGAGCAGCTGGCGAAGTGGAGCGACTGGTCGCAGTTCGACGACACGGCCAAGCAGGCCGGCCTCGGCGACGACGGCAAGACCTACGGGGTCTCCATGGGCACCGACACCCGCGCGCTCTACTACAACAAGGAGCTCTTCGCGAAGGCCGGCCTGCCGACCGAGTGGCAGCCCAAGACGTGGGACGACGTGCTCACTGCGGCCCGCACCATCAAGGCCAAGGTCCCCGGCGTCACGCCGTTCAACATCTACGCCGGCAAGTCGACCGGTGAGGGCACCTCGATGCAGGGCTTCGAGATGCTCCTCTACGGCACCGACAGCACCCTCTACGACACGAGCACCAAGAAGTGGGTCACCGGCTCCCAGGGCTTCAAGGACTCCCTCAACTTCTACAAGACCGTCTACGGCGAGAAGCTCGGCCCGAGCCTCGACCTCGCACTCGACGCCACCGTCGGCAGCCGCGTCTCGACCGAGCTGCTGCCGCAGGGCAAGCTCGCCATCGCGCTCGACGGCTCCTGGCTGCCCGGGCAGTGGATCAAGGGCGACAACGCGTGGCCGGAGTGGGAGAAGACGATCGGCTACGCGCCGATGCCGACCCAGAAGGGTCAGGCACCGGGTGCGACGTCGATGTCGGGTGGGTGGCTGCTCTCCGTCGGGGCCAACGCCCCCGACAAGCAGGCCGCGGTCGACTTCATCGCCGTCGCCCTGAGCCGTGAGAACGCGCTGAAGTACGACACCGAGAACAGCCAGATCGCCGTTCGCAAGGACGTGGCGACGGACCCGAAGTACCTGTCCTACAACCCGTCCTTCAAGTTCTTCGCCTCCCTCGTGCCGGTCACGCACTTCCGCCCGGCGACGCCCGACTACAGCCAGATCTCGGGCAACATCCAGGTGGCCGTCGAGTCCGTGGCGACCGGCGCCGCCACCCCCGAGGCGGCCGCGCAGACCTACGACCAGTCGCTCGTCGGCATCGTCGGCCAGGACAAGACGCAGGCCCAGTGACATGACCGCCCTGGACGTTCAGGGCTCGACGCGCCGGGGGCGGGCTCCGTTCCGCTCCCGGCCCGGCGGCCCCGGCGCCCCCTCGCAGGGGCCCGCCCGCACTGCGCTGAGGCTGCTCCCCCTCACGCCCGCCATCGCCCTCATGGCGATCTTCCTCGTCGGCCCCATCGGCTACGCCCTCTACGGCTCGCTCACCAACGCGGCCCTCTCGGGCTACCGGGCGGCCAATCCCGAGTTCATCGGCCTCGACAACTACACCCGGCTCCTCTCGAGCGCGCAGTTCTGGCAGGCCGCGTGGCTCACGCTGCTCTTCGTCGTCGCCTCCGCCGTCATCGGCCAGAACGTCCTCGGCATGGCGCTCGCGCTGCTGCTGCGCAGCGGGCCGAAGCGCCTCGGGTCGGTCGTCAGCGCCCTCGTCGTGATGGCCTGGGTGCTTCCCGAGATCGTCGCCGCGTTCACGCTGTATGCGTTCTTCTCCTCCGAGGGCACCCTCAACACCGCGCTCGGCTGGCTCGGCATCGACGGGCCGTCGTGGCTGATCCTCTTCCCGATGCTGTCGGTCATCCTCGCCAACGTCTGGCGCGGCACCGCCTTCTCGATGATGGTCTACAACGCGGCCCTCGCCGAGGTGCCGCCGGAGATCACGGAGTCGGCCCAGATCGACGGCGCCAACACGCTCCAGCGGTTCTTCCGCATCACCCTGCCGATGATCCGGCGGGCGATCGCGACGAACATGATGCTGACGACCCTGCAGACCCTCGGGGTCTTCACCCTCATCTGGGTCATGACCGGAGGCGGCCCGGGCACGCAGAGCACGACGCTGCCCGTCCTCGCCTTCCAGCAGGCGTTCAAGTTCGCGCAGGTGGGCTACGGCACGGCCATCGCCACCGTGACCCTTGTCATCGGCGCCGTCTTCGCGCTCGTCTACGTGCGGGCCCTCAAGCCGGAGGTCGACTGATGACCGAGTCCACGACCCGCGCGGGCCGGCCCGTCGACGCCCAGACGTCACGACGGGGCGGCTCCCCGATCGCCGTGCCCGGCACGGTCGCCCGACCCATGGGGCCGAGCCCCACCCCGCCGCAGCTGTCGTCACCGACGCGGAAGGGGACCGCCATCGCCGCGGGCCTCGCCCTCGTCCTCGTCGCCGTCGCCTTCCTCGTGCCCCTGGCCTGGCTCCTGCTGGCCTCGGTCAACCCCTCGGCCACGGTGTCGGTGACGGTCCCGTCAGAGCCGACCCTCGAGAACTTCCGGTCCGTGCTGAGTCCCGAGCTGACCTACACGCCGCTGCTCAACTCGCTCGTCATCTCCGGGTCGACCGCGCATCACGGTCGTCGTCGCGGTCCTCGCGGCCTATCCCCTCTCGCGCTACAGGATGCGGTTCAACCGGGCGTTCCTCTACACGATCCTCTTCGGGAGCTGCCTGCCCATCACCGCGGTCATGGTGCCGGTCTACGCCCTCTTCGTGGCCCTCGGCCTGCTGGACTCGCTCCCGGGCACGATCCTCTTCCTCGCCGCGACGTCGCTGCCGATGGCGGTGTGGATGATGAAGAACTTCATGGACAGCGTGCCGATCTCGCTCGAGGAGGCGGCGTGGGTCGACGGGGCGAGCGCGATGCAGGCCCTGCGCCGGATCGTCGTGCCGCTCATGCGGCCGGGCCTCGCAGTCGTCTTCATCTTCGTCTTCACCCAGGCCTGGGGGAACTTCTTCGTCCCCTTCGTGCTGCTCCTCGACCCGGCCAAGCAGCCTGCTGCCGTGTCGATCTACACGTTCTTCGGCACCAACGGGGCGATCGCCTACGGCCAGCTGGCCGCCTTCTCCGTCATCTACTCCGTGCCGGTGCTCGTGCTGTACCTGCTGGTCCAACGTCTTGCGGGCGGCTCCTTCGCCCTCGCCGGCTCCGTCAAAGGTTGAGAGGAATCCTCCGTCGTGCACGACAACACCAAGCTCGTCGAGATGCGGGTCGAGCGCTTCGTCCGCGAGCGCCTCGTCCCCGCGCTCTACCGTCGGCGCTCGCCGCTGTCGGCCCACCAGTGGGTCGTCCCCGGTGAGCCGGTCCCGTTCGCGGAGGCCGTGGGCCACGACTACGAGCCCGTCGCGCCCGGCACCCCGTGGGGCCGTCCGTGGGGCACGACGTGGTTCCGGGTCACCGGCAGCGTGCCCGACGGGTGGGGCGGCGAGGGCACCCGGCTCGAGGTCGTCGTCGACCTCGGCTACTCCGACACCCAGCCGGGCTTCCAGGCGGAGGCGACGGCATACCGCCCCGACGGCACGGTCATCAAGGGGCTGCACCCGCGCAACCGCTACGTGCCCCTCGCGCAGGCGGCCCACGGCGGGAGCGTCGACCTGCTCCTCGAGGCCTCGTCGAACCCCGACGTCGCCGGGGGCGGCGCGTTCACCTTCGAGCCGACACGCCTCGGCGACCTCGCGACCGCCGGTGACGTCCCGCTCTACCGCTGGCGAGCCGCCGACGTCGCCGAGCTCGACGAGGCGGTGTGGGAGCTGCACCAGGACGTCGACGCCCTCGTCGGTCTCGTCGACCAGCTCCCGCCGGCCTCCTCCCGGCGGGCGGCGGTCGTGCGAGCGCTCGAGGACATGGTCGATGCCGTGGACCCCGACGACGTGCCGGGCACCGCCGCCGCCGGGCGCGCGGTGCTGCGCGACGTGCTGGCTGCGCGCGCGGACGCGACGGCCCACCGCATCGTCGCCGTCGGCCATGCGCACATCGACTCCGCGTGGCTCTGGCCGACCCGCGAGACGGCCCGCAAGTGCGCCCGCACCTTCTCCAACGTCCTTGCCCTCATGGAGGAGGACGACGACCTCGTCTTCGCCTGCTCCTCCGCCCAGCAGTACGCGTGGGTCCGCGACAGCCAGCCCGAGCTCTTCGAGCGGATCCGCGAGCGCGTCCGCGAGGGGCGCTTCGTGCCCGTCGGCGGCATGTGGGTCGAGTCCGACACGAACATGCCCGGAGGGGAGGCCCTCGCCCGCCAGTTCGTCGCGGGCAAGCGCTTCTTCGCCGAGGAGTTCGGCGTCGAGCCGCTCGACGTGTGGCTGCCCGACTCGTTCGGCTACACGGCTGCCCTTCCGCAGATCGCGGTCGCGGCCGGCTCCCGGTGGTTCCTCACGCAGAAGCCGTCGTGGAACGAGACCAACCGGATGCCGCACCACACGTTCTGGTGGGAGGGCATCGACGGCAGCCGCATCTACACGCACTTCCCGCCTGCCGACACCTACAACTCCACGGTCTCGGCCGAGGACCTCGCCCGGGCCGAGAGCCAGTTCGCCGAGAAGGGCCGCGCCAACACCTCCCTGCTCCCCTTCGGCTACGGCGACGGCGGAGGCGGCCCCACGCGCGAGATGCTCGCGGCCGCCGCCCGCACCCGCGACCTCGAGGGCTCCCCGCGCGTCGAGCTCGGCGGACCGCACGAGTTCTTCCGCGACGCCCAGGCCGAGTACCCCGACCCGCCCGTGTGGAGCGGCGAGATGTACCTCGAGTTCCACCGCGGCACCTACACCTCGCAGGCGCGCACGAAGCGCGGCAACCGCCGCAGCGAGCACCTGCTCCGTGAGGCCGAGCTCTGGGCCACGACGGCAGCCGTGCGCAGCGGCACGGCCTACCCCTACGACGCGCTCGAAGAGGCGTGGCACACCGTCCTGCTCCAGCAGTTCCACGACATCCTCCCCGGCACGTCCATCGCGTGGGTGCACCGCGAGGCCGAGCAGCGGTATGCCGCCGTGGCCGACGTCCTCGAGGGCCTCGTCGCCGCGTCGCTCCGTGAGCTCGCCGGGGCGGGCGACCAGCGCATCGTCTTCAACGCCACGCCGCACGCGGCGTCCGGGGCGCCCGCGCTCGGCGCCGTGTCCTCGGGCGGCGCGGCCCACGCCGCTCCGGTCGTGGTGGAGTCCGGTGGCGACCGCGACGAGATCGTCCTCGACAACGGCATCATCCGCGTCGTCGTCGACGGTGACGGTCTGCTCGCCTCGATCGTCGACCTGCGCGCGGACGGGCGCGAGGTGCTGCCCCCCGGGGCGCGCGGGGCGCTCCTCCAGCTGCACCGCGACACCCCGACGCAGTGGGACGCCTGGGACATCGACGAGCACTACCGCCGCCACGCGACCGACCTCGTGTCGGCCGACGTCGTCGAGGTCGTCTCGGCCGACCCGGCGCGCGTCGTCGTGCGCGTCGAGCGGTCCTTCGGCTCGTCGCGGGTGGAGCAGCTCATCACCGTGGAGTCGGGCAGCGACGTCATCGGCCTCGAGCTCGACATCGACTGGCACGAGCGCCAGAAGCTGCTCAAGCTCGCCGTCCCCGTCGACGTGCACGCCGACCGCGCGACGTCCGAGATCCAGTTCGGCCACCTCCACCGGCCCACGCACAGCAACACGTCGTGGGACGTCGCTCGCTTCGAGACGTGCGCCCACCGGTGGGTGCACGTCGGTGAGCGCGACTGGGGTGTCGCCGTGACCAACGACTCGACCTACGGCCACGACATCGGCCGCACCACGCGTGACGGCGGCGGCACGACGACGACGGTTCGCCTGTCGCTGCTGCGGGCCCCGGCGTATCCCGACCCCGAGGCCGATCAGGGCACGCACCGGCTCCGCGTCGGGCTCGTGGTCGGTGCCGGCATCCCGGACGCCGTGCGTGAGGGCTACCGCATCAACCTCCCGCTGCGCGAGGTCGTCGGCGGCTCGGCTCCCGAGCCCGTCCTGCGGCTCGAGGGCAGCGAGGCCGTCGTCGTCGAGGCCGTGAAGCTGGCCGAGGACCGCAGCGGCGACGTCGTCGTCCGGCTCTACGAGGCCCACGGTGGCCGGGCCCGCGCTCGGCTCGTCCCCGGCTTCGAGGTCGAGCAGATCGTCGAGACCGACCTGCTCGAGCGACCCCTCGCAGAGCCCCGGGCCCTCGTGGACGCCGATGGCACACTGGCGCTACGACCCTTCCAGCTCGTGACCCTGAGGCTCCGACGGAGGCACCCATGAACGCCGCGCCCATGCCCACGCCTGCGGTCGCGTGGCCCGACCAGCCCACACACCGGGCCTGGCTCGACGACCACTGCCGGGCCCTGCTCGCCTTCGGCGAGCGCTGCGCGGCGCCCGGTGGCGGCGCGTTCTGGCTCGACGCCCGCGGACGACCCGAGCCCGACCGTGGCATCCACACGTGGATCACCGCTCGCACGGTGCACGTCTACTCGCTCGGTGCCCTGCTCGGCGTGCCGGGGAGCGCCCCGATCGCCGACGCGGCGATGACGGGGCTCACCGGACCGCTGCGCGACGCCGAGCACGGCGGCTGGTTCCCCTCGGTGGGGCCGGGTGGCCGACCCGCAGACGGGAAGGCCTGCTACGACCACGCCTTCGTCGTGCTCGCCGCCTCGACGGCGCTCGCCGCCGGGCGACCCGGGGCGAGCGCCCTCCTCGCGGAGGCGCTCGACGTCTACGACCGCCGCTTCTGGGACGCCAGGGCAGGACTGCCGGTCGACCTCTGGGACACCGCCTTCGAGCAGCTCGACGGCTACCGCGGCATCAACGCCGCGATGCACTCCACCGAGGCGCTCCTCGCCGCGGCCGACGTGCTCGCCGAGGTGGGCGACGACGCCGAGACCGCCGCCACGTGCAGGCGGCGGGCGCTCGGCATCCTCGAACGCGTCGCCGGCTGGGCGCGCGAGAACGACTGGCGGGTGCCCGAGCACTTCGACGACTCCTGGCAGCCGCAGCTCGAGCACAACGCGGACCGGCCCGACGACCCCTTCAAGCCCTACGGTGCGACCATCGGCCACGGGCTGGAGTGGGCCCGGCTGCTCCTCCACGGCGAGGCAGCAGCGACGGCCGCTGGTGAGGCGGCACCCCCCGGCGCGCTCGACGCGGCGAGGTCGCTCTTCGAGCGGGCCGTGGCAGACGGCTGGGAGGTCGACGGCCATCCCGGCTTCGTCTACACGACCGACTGGTCCGGCACACCGGTCGTGCGCGACCGCATGCACTGGGTCGCCGCCGAGGCGACGGCGACGGCTGCGGCGCTCCACCAGCGCACGGGCGAGCCGGCATACGCCGAGCGCTACGCGGCGTGGTGGGACCACATCCGCCTCCTGCTCATCGACGAGGAGCACGGGTCGTGGCACCACCAGCTCGATCCGGCCAACGTGCCCACCGACACCGTGTGGCCCGGCAAGGCCGACCTCTACCACGCGGTCGGTGCCACGCTCGTCCCCCGGCTCCCGCTCGCCCCCGCGCTGTCCGTCGCCGTGCGGCAGGCCGCCTGGCGCTGACACCGCCGGAACGGCGGCAGGCCCGCCCACCGGGTGCCGCGCCGGCTCACGGCACCCGGTGGGTCCACTCCGAGGTCGAGAACTTCGTGTCGACGAGGCGCTGTGCCTCGGCGAGCTCGGTGTCCGTGTAGTCGGTGATCCGGGTGCGGTGCCGTGCGGCGAACGACGCCGTGAAGGCGTCGAGGATGGCCTCGCGTGACAGGCCGGTCTGCGAGCGCATCGGGTCGACGCGCTTGTTGGCCGAGCGGTGGCCCTTGTCGCTCATCTTCTCGCGCCCGATGCGCAGCACCTCGAGCATCTTGTCGGCGTCGATGTCGTAGCTCATCGTCACGTGGTGGAGCACCGTGCCGTCGGCGTAGCGCTTCTGCGCGGCCCCGCCGATCTTGCCCTGGTCGCTCGCGATGTCGTTGAGGGGCACGAAGTGCGCGGCGACGCCGACGTCGGCGAGCGCCCCGATGACCCAGTCGTCGAGGAAGGAGTAGGACCGCTCGAAGCTCAGCCCCTCGACGAGCGAGCCCGGCACGACGAGGGAGTAGGTGATGCAGTTGCCCGGCTCCATGAACATCGCGCCGCCGCCCGAGACCCGGCGCACGACGTCGAAGCCGTGGCGCTCGGCGCCCTCGGGGTCGACCTCGTTGCGCACGGACTGGAAGGACCCGATGACGACGAGGGGACTGTCCCAGTCCCAGAAGCGCAGCGTCGGGGGTCGCTCCCCCGAGCCCACCTCGTGGGCGATGACCTCGTCGAGCGCGACGTGCACGGCCGGATGCAGCACCCGGGCCGGGATGACGTCGAAGGCGTGGTCGTGCCAGCCGGTCGCCTTGCCGAGCGCGCGCCGCACGGCGATGCCGACAGCCTCCGGAGTGAAACCGATGAGCGCCACCTCGGGGCCCAGCGCCCCCTGGATGGCGGAGGCGAGCTGCTCCACCCCCGCGTCGACGGGCAACCCGCGCAGGGCGGCGTTGATGTCGCCCAGTGCCTCGTCGGGCTCGAGGAAGAAGTCGCCCGACACGCTGACGTCGCCGAGCCTCCCCCCGTCGACCTCGAGGTCGACGGCCACGAGCTTGCCTCCGGGAACCTTGTACTCACCACGCATGCCAACCACAACACCCCCGACGCCCCGGGTATGCCGCTCGGCCGGGTCGCGCTACGGGCGCCAGCCGGTCTCGTCGGCCCAGGCCTGCGCCCGCCGCCACGCGTCGTCGAACCACGGCTCCTTCGCCGCGACGTAGGCGTCGGTGTCGTCGTCGATGGCGAGGAGACGACGCTTCTCGGTCGCGTAGGCCTCTCGCTCCGCCGGCACGTGGACGAGCCAGTCGCGGAAGAGCAGCGCGAATCGCCAACCGGGAGAGCCGAACTCACGCACGTGCACGTGGACGACCTGCGCCGGATCGCAACCGCCGTAGAAGCGCTTGCCCCACGAGGCCGGGTCGGTGCCCGGCTTCGGGGTGTCGCCCGAGTTGCCTTGGGAGAGAATGTAGCCCGCATCGCGCATGGCCTGCCGGACGTCGTCGCGGTCGGCCTCGGCAAGGTGCCGCACGCCGACCTGCACGTCGATGACGTCCTTGGCGAGCAGGCCCGGCACGGCGGTCGACCCGATGTGCGAGACCTCGGTCGCCACACCCGTCGGCGCGAGTGCCGCGGCGAGCTTGGCGACGACGCGCTCACCTGCCCGCCCCCAGTCCTCACGCGGGTGCACCACCGCTCCCCGCCCCACGCGACGAGTCCGTGTGCCGTCACGGAGGTTGGCGGCATACGGCTCGATGCGCTTGCGCCACAGGACGTCGACGACGTCGCGCAGCTGCTCGGGCGTGCCGCTGTTGTCGACGATCTCGTCGGCGACGGCCCGCCGCTCGCCGTCGCTCGCCTGGGCGGCGATGCGGGCCCGTGCATCGCTCTCGGGGAGGCCACGCTGCTCGACGAGCCGCCGCACCCGGGTCTCGGCATCGACGTCGACGACGAGCGTGAGATGCTCGTGCACCCAGAGCCCGCGCTCCACGAGCAGCGGCATGTCGAAGACCGAGACGCCGTCGGCCGGAGCCTCACGTCGGAGCGTCGTGACGCGCGCGGTGATGGCCGGCGTCGTGATCGCCTCGAGGGCACGAAGGGCGTCACGGTCACCGAAGACGACGGCGGCGAGCCCTGCTCGGTCGAGGGTGCCGTCCTCGCGGATCATGGCGCTGCCGAAGCGGTCCCGGATGAGGCGCAGGGCCTCCGTGCCCGGTTCGACGACCTCGCGAGCCACGGCGTCGGCATCGACGACGTGCGCGCCGAGGGCCCGCAGCCGCGATGCGACGCTCGACTTGCCCGACCCGATGCCTCCGGTCAGACCGACACGCAGCACGGCGTCAGTCGGCCATCCGCGCCGGGAAGCCGCCCCGCGCGACCGGGCCCCAGCGAGTGGGCGTGATGCGCAGCAGCGACTTGCCCTGGTCGCGCATCGCCTGGCGGTACTCGTCCCAGTCGGGGTGCTCGCCCGAGATGGAGCGGAAGTAGTCGACGAGCGGCTCGACGGCGTCGGGCAGGTCGATGACCTCGCAGTCGCCGTCGACCTGGACCCACTCACCGCCGAAGTCGTCGGAGAGCACGAGCACCGACACCTCCGGGCGCCGGCGGGCGTTCGCCGCCTTGGCGCGCTCGGGGTAGGTCGAGATGACGATGCGACCCTGCTCGTCGACGCCGCCGGTGACGGGTGAGGCCTGGGGGCGCCCGTCGGACCGGGCCGTCATGAGCACCATCGAGTGGCGCGGACGGACGAAGTCGAGCAGGGCCTCACGGTCGACGCTCGTGTTCGTGGCGATCTGGCGGGGCACGGGCTACTCCTCGGGGTCGGACGTCACGGATGGGGCGACGCTGGCGCTGCGGAACGTCGCGACGAGCGCCTCGGCCAGCCAAGCGGCATACATCTCGTGTGTCCAGCCGCACCGGCGCACGAAGCGGTCGTAGACCTCTGGTGCGGTCACGGCCCAGACGACGTCGATGAAGCGGGCCCGGTCGAGGTCGGGCGGGAGGCCGTGGACGCGCTCCATCGCGGCGAGCACGTTCGTGTTGCCGGTGCGGCGCTCCTGCTCGATCGTCGCGACGAAGTCCTGCAGTCCGGCGTCGTTGCCGGCGCCCTGGGCGAGGAGGACACCGAGGAGCGGGCCGGTGCGTTCGTAGATCGTCGCGCAGAGCGAGGCGTAGGCCCGCAGGAACGCGTCGCGGTCAGGTGCCGACGACATCGCCTTGAACTCGGGTCGGTCGGGCATCGCGATGGGCTCGTCGTCGCCGACGAGCGTGACGTCGTAGACCGCCTTGACCACGGCGGCCTTGCCGCCGATGGCGTTGTAGACGGTCTGGGCGCTGACTCCCGCAGCCGCGGCAAGGCTGCTCACCGACATGGCGTGGTAGCCGTCGCGCAGGAGCATGTCACCGGCGGCGTCGATGATCCGACGGCGGGTGGCCTGCGCGGCCTCGGCCCTCGAGCTCATGTCGTACGCCCGATCGGTTGACATCGGCGCCCTTCGACTGG
Organism: Humibacillus xanthopallidus; assembly: GCF_006716675.1. GTDB lineage: Bacteria > Actinomycetota > Actinomycetes > Actinomycetales > Dermatophilaceae > Humibacillus > Humibacillus xanthopallidus_B. The sequence goes on from NZ_VFPM01000003.1 coordinate 615,953, forward strand.
ATGATGACGTTCGCTGGAACGGCGTTCCAGTGAATGGGGGGGCGCAGGGGTTCCCACCCCGTCACTCCACCCGTCGGTCTCGTCGTCGACAGCGGCGACCTGCCCACCGGACGAGTGTGCCACGAACGCCGGGCCGGCTCCGCCCGCAGGGGTGCAGGAGGGGTGGCGAGGGCCCGGACCATGAGTTCGGACCCTCGTCACCGCCCGCCGTCGCGCCCGTCTGCGCGTCGCGAGGCCCCAGCCCCGACGACGTCGGCGAGCGCGGCCGCGGCCCGGTCGGGGTAGTCGGTGACGAGCCCGTCGACCCCCGCCTCGACGAGGGCACGCATGGTGCCGGGGTCGTTGACCGTCCAGGGGAGCACTCCCAGCCCCAGCTCGCGCGCCCGGGACACGAAGGCGTCGTCGACGAGCACGTGCTCGGGCGAGACGACGTGGGCACCGACGGCCGCGGCACCCGCGCACACGTCGATGTGGGTCTCGCTCACCCGGACGCTGCCGGTCCAGGGACTGCCCGGCTCCCACGTGACGCCCGCCTCGACGAGGGCCGACCGGGCAACCGACGGCGCGAGGTCGCGCGAGATCTCGAGCACCGCCCAGTCGAAGGAGTGCACGAAGCTCTGGCTCTCGAGCCCTGCCCCACGGAGGCACTCGAGCACCTTCTCGACGAGGAGGCGCCGGCCCGCGACCTCGGTCGGCTCGGTGGGGTCGACCTTGAGCTCGACCGTCCACCACACGTCGGACGGGTGCTCGACCGCCAGCGCCAGCACCTCGGCGAGCGTCGCGATGTGGGCCCCGGTGGCCGGTCGCTGGTCGGGGAACCCCTCGAGCGTCTGGCTGCCGACGTCGACGGAGCGCAGCTGCTCGAGCGTCAGGTCGCAGATCCGCGACCCCACGAGTCCCGGGGTCTCGGACCACGCCTTGTGCGTCAGCAGCACCGCGTCGTGCCAGACGACGACCTCACCGTCAGCCGAGAGGCGCACGTCGAGCTCGATCCCCGACACCCCGGCCTCGTAGGCCGCCCTGAAGCTCTCGAGGGTGTTCTCGACGACGAGTCCCTTGGCGCCGCGATGGCCCTGCACGTCGAAGCCTCGAGCGGTCCATCGCCGGATGGGGTCGTCAGCTGCCGCCGAGTCCATGTCACGAGCCTACGGCCACCGCCTCACGGCGGTGGGGGGCACGCCGCCGATCTGCGGTGAGACAGCGAAGGAGCCCCGGACCGCGAGGGTCCGGGGCTCCTTCGGAGCGGTGAGGCTCAGTTGCCGGTCAGCTTCTCACGAAGCGCGGCGAGCGCCTCGTCGGAAGCGAGCGTGCCCTCGACCGGGGCCGGCGCGCTGCGCTGGCTCCGGTCGCCGCGGTCGGCGTCGCCCGAGTCGGCGACGTCACCCGTGGCGGAGGAGTACGACGTCGACGTGCTGCCACCGGCAGCAGCCTCGGCGTCGGCCTTCGTCGCGGCGTCGACCTGGGCCTTGTGGGCCTCCCAGCGGGCGTGGGCCTCGGCGTACTGACGCTCCCACTTCTCGCGCTGGGACTCGAAGCCCTCGAGCCACTCGTTCGTCTCCGGGTCGAAGCCCTCGGGGTACTTGTAGTTGCCGGCCTCGTCGTACTCGGCGGCCATGCCGTAGAGGGTCGGGTCGAACTCCGACACCGGCACGGACTGGTCGTTGGCCTGCTTGAGCGACAGCGAGATGCGACGACGCTCGAGGTCGATGTCGATGACCTTGACGAAGATCTCGTCGCCGACGTTGACGACCTGCTCCGGCAGCTCCACGTGGCGCTCGGCCAGCTCGGAGATGTGCACGAGGCCCTCGATGCCGTCCTCGACACGCACGAACGCGCCGAAGGGGACGAGCTTGGTGACCTTGCCCGGGACGACCTGGCCGATGGCGTGCGTGCGAGCGAAGTGCTGCCACGGGTCCTCCTGCGTCGCCTTCAGCGACAGGGAGACACGCTCACGGTCCATGTCGACGTCGAGCACCTCGACGGTGACCTCGGTGCCGACCTCGACGACCTCGGACGGGTGGTCGATGTGCTTCCACGACAGCTCGGAGACGTGGACGAGACCGTCGACGCCGCCGAGGTCCACGAACGCACCGAAGTTGACGATGGAGGACACGACGCCCGAACGGACCTGGCCCTTCTGGAGCTCCTTGAGGAACGTCGTGCGCACCTCGGACTGCGTCTGCTCGAGCCAGGCGCGGCGCGACAGGACCACGTTGTTGCGGTTCTTGTCGAGCTCGATGATCTTGGCCTCGATCTCCTTGCCCACGTAGGGCTGGAGGTCGCGGACGCGGCGCATCTCGACGAGCGAGGCAGGCAGGAAGCCGCGCAGGCCGATGTCGAGGATGAGGCCACCCTTGACGACCTCGATGACGGTGCCGGTGACGACGCCGTCCTCTTCCTTGACCTTCTCGATCGTGCCCCAGGCGCGCTCGTACTGCGCACGCTTCTTGGACAGGATGAGGCGGCCTTCCTTGTCCTCCTTCTGGAGGACGAGGGCCTCGACCTCGTCACCGACCTTGACGATCTCGCCGGGGTCGACGTCGTGCTTGATGGACAGCTCGCGCGAGGGGATGACGCCCTCGGTCTTGTAGCCGATGTCGAGCAGGACCTCGTCCCGGTCGACCTTGACGATGCGACCCTCGACGATGTCGCCGTCATTGAAGTCCTTGATGGTGGCGTCGATCGCCGCAAGGATGTCTTCCTGAGAGCCGATGTCGTTGATGGCGATCTCAGGCGCGGTCTTTTCGACCGTGTAGGCAGTCATGTAGTAGGAACTCCGATTGTGGACGGTTTGATTGGGGACGACGCGGCGCGTGAGCATGGCTCGGCGCCCCGGCATCTTGTGGACAGGTTCAACAGTGTCGTGCGCACACGGATGTGCCCGGTAATCCTATCGGCGCTGTCAGCACCCGGTCAAAGAGAACGACGTATGCCGTGAGCACGCCGTCCGAGGTCACCCGGCGTGTCGCGCCTCCCGCCGAGACGGTCACGGCCAACCGCACGTGGTGGGACGGCGAGGCCGCGGGCTACTACGTCGAGCACGGCGAGTTCCTCGGCGACACCGACTTCGTCTGGGGCCCGGAGCGCCTCCGCGAGGAGGAGGCGGGGCTGCTGGGCGAACCGCGTGGCCAGGTCGTGCTCGAGATCGGGGCCGGATCCGGTCAGTGCTCCCGCTGGCTGGCGGCCCGTGGCGCGACCGTCGTCGCGACCGACCTGTCGGCCGGCATGGTGCTCGAGGGGCTCGAGGTCAACCGCCGCGTGCCGCCGGCGAGCCGGGTGCCGTTCCTCCAGTGCGACGGACGCGCCCTGCCCTTCCCCAGCGGCGTCTTCGACACGGTCTTCACGGCATACGGCGTCGTGCCCTTCGTCGGCGACTCCGACGTCGTGATGGCCGAGGCGGCCCGGGTGCTCCGGCCCGGTGGGCGGTTCGTCTTCTCGACGACCCACCCGATGCGGTGGGCCTTCGCCGACGACCCGGGGCCCGACGGGCTCACGGTGCGCCAGTCCTACTTCGATCGGACGCCCTACGTCGAGCAGGACGCCTCGGGCGCGGCGACCTACGTCGAGCACCACCGGACGCTGGGTGACCGGGTGCGCGAGATCAGCGCGGCCGGGCTCGTGCTCCTCGACCTCGTCGAGCCGGAGTGGCCCGAGGGTCACGAGGAGACGTGGGGTGCGTGGTCACCCCTGCGCGGGCGCCTGTTCCCGGGTACTGCGGTCTACGTCTGCCGCAAGCCCGCCTGAGCGGGGCGTCAGGCGCCGGTCCGCTCGCGGCGGGTGCCGCCGTCGAGACCGAGCCCGTCCACGCCCTCGGAGTCGTCGGAGTCGTCGGAGCCTCGACGGCCACGAGCGCCGCCGGGGTCGGTCGACACCGGGCGCCGGCCGATGAGCACGGCCCCGAGGACGATGAGCGCCAGGCCGGCGACGATGCCGACCCACAGGAACGGTCCACCGATGAAGCCGAGCAGTCGGCCCTTCGAGCCCCAGGTCTCGGCGTTGTCGCGCACGGTCTGGTCGGTGTAGCCGATCGTGCCCTTCGTCGTCGCCACCGTGCCGAGCGTGCTGATGAGCGACTTGTCGACCTGCTCCTGGCCCTTGATGATGACGCCCGTGTTGGGCTCGATCCACAGCGTGCGGGTGTTGCCGTAGCTCACCGTGGCCTGGACGTCAGCACCGGTCCCCCCGAAGACGGCAGCCGGCACCGTGCGGGTCGGTGGCACCTCGGTGGGCGGGATGACCTGCTGGAAGACGTAGGTGTTGGTGCCGTAGAGCTCCTCCTCCTTGACGAAGGAGATGTCGACCGCCTGGGAGAGGTCTCCGTCCCACCAGGGATAGGTCTTCTTCTCGACGGCGAAGGGGAACTTGAAGAAGAGCCCCTCGTGCTTCACGGGGACCATCTTCGCCGGGTCGTCGAGGTCGCCCGCAGAGCGCTCGTCTCGCGCGGCACCCGTCGTCAGGCCGCTCCGGCGGTCGAAGGTCACGAGCTCCTGGCTGTAGGTCAGCGAGCCGACGCCGACGGCCTCGGACGTGACCCCGGTCTGCCAGACGGCCGTGGTGTCGCGCTCCGCCTCGGGCACGGCGCCCGGGATGCCGACGACCTGACGCGTGCTGCGGATGGTCGCGTCGGTCAGCTGGTCGAAGTGGGACTTGCCCGTGTCGTCGCTCCAGACCCGCAGCGCCGACATGTTCTGGCCCTCGGAGACGGACGTCGAGCGCTGGTCGAGCGAGACCGTCGCGAGCTTGTCGTAGATGAGCGGCCGCGAGACCGCGCCGAGCACGAGGAGAGTGACGCCGAGGACGAGGGCAACTGCTCCGAAAACACGACGCACGAAGGACTCCCGGTGATGGTGACGACGCTGTCAGAGAGCGAGGGTTACGCACCGGTAACCGCTGCTTCGGTGCGGACCCTATCAGCGTGTACGGTGAGCCGTCACCACAAGGGCGTGTCGGAGGTTGAACAGGTATGGGGACCGAAGCAGGGGTGGCCGGCAGCCACCGTGCCGGCGATCTCGCGTCAGCCCGGGACGGATCCCCGGAGACCTCCAGCGACCCCAGCCGCGAACCCGAGAACGGCAGCCCCGAGGGGGATGCGGCCGACGGGACGCTCGACGCGCCCGGCGAGGCGCCGTGGCTGCTGCGCGACCCGCTCCGTGCCGTCGCGATCGTCCTGACCGTCATCGCCCTCGGCGTGCGGCTCAGCGTCGTCAAGGACAGCTTCTTCATCACCGACGACTTCATGCTGAGCGCCCGGGCGGTCGAGAACACGCTCGGTTGGGACTACCTCACCCGGGTGCACACGGGCCACTTCGAGCCCATCGGCTTCGCGACGATGTGGCTGCTCGCCCACCTCGCGCCGCTCAACTGGACGGTCGCGGTCATCGTGCTCGTCGCGGGGCAGGTCGTGCTCGCCGCGCTCGTCTGGTCGCTGCTCGTCGAGCTCTTCGGGCGCCGGTGGCTCGTCCTGCTCCCCTACGGCATCTTCTGCCTCACCCCGCTCACCCTCCCCGCCTTCACGTGGCTGTCCGCCGCGATCATCTGGCTGCCCCTCATGATCGCCATCGCGGGAGGGCTGCGCTCGCACACCCGCTACGTGCGCCACGGTCGTCCCCGTGACGCCGTGCTCGCCGTCGTGTGGCTGGTCGTGGGGCTCGCCAGCTTCGAGAAGATCGTCATCGTCCTGCCCTACCTCGTCTTCTTCACCCTCGCGATCACCCCGGGTGCCCGGCGCGGAGTGCGGTCGGTGTGGGCGATCTTCAGGCGCACCGGCCCCGTGTGGATCGGCTACCTCGCAGCCTTCGCTCTCTACCTCGTGCTCTACCTGCCCGGGGTGCGCAGCGCCGGCAACGACTCCCCGGTCACGCCGCCGCCCGCGGGCCCGCTCACCGACTTCGTCTACCTCAGCGTCTTCCGCACCTTCATCCCCGGCACCTTCGGCGGCCCCTGGGACTGGCAGCCGACGAGCTACGCGCTGGCGATCGTCGACTCCCCGAGGGCCTTCGACTGGGTGATGTGGATCCTCGCCGCGGCCGTCCTCTTCGGCTCGCTGCTCGTGCGGCGCCACGGCGGGCGCTTCTGGCTGGCGCTCGGTGTCTACCTCCTCGGCTCGCTCGCGACGATCGCCGCCGGGCGGGTGGCCTACGGCGGCGCCATCGTGGCGCTCGAGACCCGCTACCTCGCCGACGCCACCGTGCCGCTCGTCGTGACCCTCGGGGCCTGCCTCATGCCGCTGCGCGGCGAGGCCCACCCGTGGACGTCGACGGGTCGTGACCTCCTCGCTGCCGTGCCCCGCCGGGTCGGGGTGGTCGCCGTCGCCGTCATGGCCGTCGTCGTCACCGGCATCTCCTTCCACGCCATGGGCGGCTACGCGAGGTTCAGCACCGGCAACCCGGCCCGGGCCTTCGTCACCAACACGATCTCCTCCCTCGAGCGCCTCCCTGCCGACGCCCGGGTCTGGGACACTGAGGTGCCGGGCGGCATCATCGGGCCACTCTTCGCGCAGTACAACCTCACCAGTCGCTACCTCTCCCCGCTGCAGGACGAGCAGACCCGGGCCGACGCCCGCACCCGACGCGCCTTCACCAACCCCTACGTCCTCTCCCAGGACGGGTCGCTCGTGCCGATGGGGATGTCGGAGGTGGCGAGGTCCGTGCCACACACGGGCTGCTACACCTCGACGGGCGGCTCGATCGAGGTGCCCCTCACGCAGCGCGTGGCCGAGTGGGGGTGGGCGGTCCGGCTCGGCTACCTCGCCGACCAGTCCACCGTCGCGAGCGTCACGCTCGGCGACGACACCGTCTCGGTCCCGTTCACCAAGGGCGTCGGCCAGGTCTGGCTCTCCTTCGTCTCGGCCGGCGACCGGATCACCGTGAGCGGCATCTCCCCGGGCGTCAACTTCTGCGTCGGTGACGCCCAGGTCGGGTTCCCGGCGCCGGCCGCGGCCTCATGACGCCGCGACCGGGCGCGCACCCCACGCGCTTCCGGGCGCTCGACGGGCTGCGCCTCGTGGGGGCGCTGGCGGTGCTGACCACGCACGTCGGATTCGAGAGCGGTGCCGCCCTGGAGGGCCGTTTCGCGGGGCTGATCTCGCGGCTCGATGTCGGCGTCGCGCTCTTCTTCGTCGTCTCCGGCTTCCTGCTCTTCCGACCGCACGCCATGGCGCACCTTCAGGGGCACCACCGACCCCGCCCGGCGGCATACCTCGTGCGGCGGGCCGGGCGCATCCTCCCCGTCCTGTGGGTCGTCGTGGCCGCGGCGTGGCTGCTCGTGCGCGAGGACGCGCCGGTCGGCGACTACCTCGCACACGCCTTCCTCGTGCAGATCTACGTCGGCACGCCGCAGACCGTGGGGCTCACCCAGCTGTGGAGCCTCTGCACCGAGGTCGCATTCTACCTCGCCCTGCCCGTCGTCGCGGCGCTCGCCTGCCGTGGCCCCCGCGACCACCGGTGGGTGCGGCGGATGAGCGTGGCCGGCGGCGTGCTCGTCCTTGCCGGGCCGGCGTGGATGGCGATCGTCACGGTGCTCGGCCAGAGCCAGGCGCGCCTGTGGCTGCCCGGCTTCGTCGGCTGGTTCGGGCTCGGCATGCTCCTCGCCGCCTGGCACGCGGCGCGCACGACGGGGGTGCTGCCGGCCGGACGTCTCGACCGGCTCGCGGCCTACCCGGGCACCGTGTGGGGCCTCGCCGCCGCGCTCTTCGTGCTCGCGTCGACGCCCGTCGCCGGGCCGCTCGACCTCACCGAGCCCACCCCGCTGCAGGCCGCCACGAAGTCGCTGCTGTATGCCGTCATCGGCGCGCTCGTCGTCCTGCCGACGGTGCTCGCCGTGCCACCTGCGCCCGAGCCCACGGCGGTGCGGGCCCTGTCAGGGCGCGTCGGCGTCGGCCTCGGCCTCATCTCCTACGGCGTCTTCGCCTACCACGTCGTCATCCTCGAGCTCGTGAGCCGGTGGCTGGGGCTCGCCACCTTCGAGGGCGGCTTCTGGGAGCGCTGGCTGCTGACGGCGGCGCTCGCCGTCGCCGTCGCCACGGTGAGCTACGTCGTGCTCGAGCGGCCGGTCATGCGCCGGGTCCGCACCATGCCGAGCCTCGGCCGGCGGCGGCCGTCGCCGAGCGCCACCCACAGCGACGCCGCGACACCGAGCCACACGCCCGCCTGAACGACCGGCGCCTCGATGCCCAGCCGGCCTCCGGGCCAGGGGTCCGCGGCCACGACGACGGCGGCCGCGACCGGACCGAGCACGGCGAGCGCCAGCACGGCCCGTCTCCGACGGCGCCCGGCGGACCACCAGACGACGGGGTCGGGCCGCTCGTGCCGCCCCGCCGAGGGCAGCAGTGCCACGACCCCGACGACGAGCAGCGCCGCCACGGCCACCGGTCCCCCGACGACGGCGACGGCCGCGGCGGCGACGGCCAGCACGACGGTCGGGCGGGCCGGGGTCAGCCGTGACGGCCGTGCGTCCTCGTCGCGACGGGCGAGCGCGACGGTGAGCACGAGACCGCTGACGAGCAGGAGGGCACCGAGGAGCAGGGCGAGCTGGTAGGGCACGTCGGGGGTGAAGCTCGCCGAGACGGCCGTCGCCGACCCGGCCGGCACGAGCCAGCCCTGCTGCCAGCCGTTGACGCGCACGGGGGTGAGGGTCCGCCCGTCCGCCGTCGCAGCCTCCCACCCGGAGTGGAAGTTCTGGGCGACGACGAGCGTCGTCGGAGCCGACCGCTGCGGGAGGGTGGCGACGACCTGAGCCGGGGTCGGCCGCTCGAGCGAGACCGGGGTCTGCGCGGCTGCCCGGCGCGGCGCGCCGGCCCCGAGCAGCTCGAGCGTCACCGGGGCGAACTCGGCGGTCGCGCGGGCGCGCACGAGCACGGTGCCCGACGGGGTCTCGAGGCTCGAGCGGTCGGAGCAGACCTGCCAGCGCAGAGGTCGGCCCTCGAGCACGTCACCCACCCGCCCGGTGACCGAGGTGAGCACCCGCCTCCCGTCCACGTCGATCGGCGGTCCGAAGCCGCACGGCACGCCCGTCGACCGGTCCGGCGACAACGGCCGCACCAGGTCGGCCGCACCGCTCAGCCTCAGCTCGCTGAAGCCGGTGGGCGCAAAGGTACGACGACCCGTTGCGGAGTCGATGTTCTCGAGCAGCCGCACGTCGCCGAAGGCGAGCTTCAGGGTGCGGGTTCGCTTGCTCGGGAAGGAGACACGACCCTCGGAGTCTGCGCGACGCGTCACCGTGCTGCCGTCGTCGAAGGTGATGCGCACCTCGACCGGAGTCGACGCGGCGAGGTCGAAGGACTTCGTGAAGGTCAGCCCGGACAGCACCCGCGGCTGCGGGAGGCGGAGGCTGAACCACGGAGCGGGGTCGATCTCGCCGGCCACCCAGCCCGTGCCGGGGTCGCCGTCGAGGGCGGCCTCGGGCCTGCCGGAGGGGGCGTCGACGAGGCGGGAGCTCGCCGCCGCCTCGATGCCCGAGGGGAGGGCGAGGAGGCGCTCGGCGGCCGGGCCGTCGAGCGCGCGGACGGTGCCCGACACGGCATACGTCGTGGGACGCTCCGCGCTCCACTGTCGCGACCACCCCGTCTCCTCCCACTCCTGGCCGAGCGTCGGGGAGCAGCGAGCGACCGCGTCGAGGGTGAGGCACGCGCTGCGACCCCGGGCACCTTCCTGCAGCAGGACGGCGTCGGGGGTGCCGGACGCACCTGAGGCGCTCGCGGGGAGGACTGCAGTGGGCCCGGGATCGACGCCCGGGATGCCGATCTCGTTGATGGAGAAGCCGTTCGGTGCTCCCTCGCCCACACGAGCCAAGGTGATGCGGATCCAGCTCGTCCGGCCCGGCGGGGTGAGCAGCGGAAGGATGGGTCCGGGCCGCACCTCGCTCGTCGTGGCGCCGGCGGCGGTCTCGACCCGCAGGACGGCCGGCTCGGCCGCCACAGGTGTGTTTCCCGACACCGAGATCGTCGTCCCGGAGACATCGCGTTCGCCGTCGAGGTCGACCCGGAACCACTCCCCCACGGCAGACCCGTACGTGCCGCTCACCCAGCGGGTGCGCAGGTCCGCGTCGAGGGCCGCCGCGGGGCCGTTGCCCGGGCCGAGTCGCAACGTCGCGGTGGCATCCGACGCCGATGACGAGGCCGTCACCGACCGGACCCCCCGCCAGTGCAGCACCGTCTGGCCCGCGCCGGGATCGGAGGTGTAGTCGATCACCGTGCGTCCCGACCGACCGGGGTCGTCGGGTGACAGCAGCTGCGACGTGTTGTCGGCGGCGGAGCCGAAGTCGACCTCACGCCGTCGTTGCCCGTCGGTCAGCACCCACGGGCTCGTCGACGAGGTCGGCACGGCGAGTGCGTCCGTCCCCGCGAGCACGTCTCGACGACCGGTCGCGTCGGCGAGGCCGAGGAGGCTCTCGGGTCCGCCCGTGACGCGCGCGAGGTCGGCCGTCGACACCAGCCGCGCCGGCTGGGCACCGCTGACGGCGTAGATCTCGATCGCGGGCCGCTGCACGAGCGTGCGGTGGTCGACCGTGAGGGAGTCGGACTCTCCGTACGCGCCTGTGAGCGGCCCGAACGACGCGACCCGGCGCAGACCGGACTCGACGAGCGCCCGCGTCACCGCCGCCGGGGGCGAGCCCTGCGCGTCGAGGCGGATCTCGTTCCGCACGAGCACGAATCCGATGCCGGCACCCGCGAGCACGGTGCGCAGCCCGTCGACGCGCTGACCCGATCCGAGGCGGTCCTGGAGCGAGTCGAGCAGCCGCGTCGCACCCGCTGAGCCGAGCGGCACCGCGTCGCGCACGACGAAGGGGCGGTGCATGAGCGCCTGCAGCGGCTCGTCCTTGGTGGAGCCCCAGGTGAGGTCGCTGAAGCTCGCGGCCGGTGCGACGAGCACGGCGCCCGGCGCTGCCTGGGCATCGAGCCAGGCCGCGGCCTGGCGCCAGTGGTCGGGGATGACGCGATAGCCCTCGGGGCGCGCGAGCGCGACGCCGACGGCCGGAGCACAGGCGACGACGAGCAGCGACGTCACGACGAGCGCGGGCAGCCCTCGTCGCACCCAGCCGTCGGACCACGCGGGCAGCGACACCCGGCCGGAGCGGAGCAGGGCGTGGGCCCGGGCCAGCAGGTGGCCGAGGCCGATGACGAGCGGCAGGCGCACGACGAGCTCGAACTTGTGCGTGTTGCGCAGCGGTGCGAGCGGTCCGTCGAGCAGGTGGCGAGCCGCCTCCGGGAACCAGCCGGAGACCGGGTTGCCGAGGGTCACGAGGCCGAGACCCACGACGAGCCCGAGCATCAGGAAGGCGCGGTGCGGGGTGCGTCGCAGCGCGAGACCGGCGAGGCCGCACGCCGCCACCACCGTCGTCGCGACGACGAGCAGGGGCGAGGTGAGCAGCAGCCACGCCGCCGGCCACGACGGACCCGCCGGTGTCGCGAGGAAGCCGAGCCAGGCGCTCGTGCCACGCAGCGCCTCGAAGGGGCTCGCCGTGGCCGTCGTCACCGCGGCGTTCTCGATCCAGCTGAGGAAGGGCGGGCTGTTGCGGCCGAGGACGAGCAGCGGCAGCACCCACCAGGCCGAGGCGACCACGACGGCTGGTGCCCAGGCGAGGGCGAGCCGCAGCAGCTCGCGGTCCCAGCGGCGGGTGAGGAGCCAGAGCAGTGGCAGCACGAGGACCGCCCCGCTCGCGACGGCGTTGACCCCTCCGACGCACGCGAAGGCGAGCCCGGAGCGGGTGGCGCGCCAGCGCACCGAGCGGTCGGGCACGACGAGCGGCAGCAGCACCCACGGCGCGAGCGCGAGCGGCCACACCTCGACCGAGGTGATGGCGACCTCGCTGAGCATGCGGGGACCGAGGGCGTAGACCACGGCGATGACGAGGCGCACCCAGGGCTGCTCCACCCCCATGGCCCGGCTGAGACGCCAGATGCCGAGGAAGGCGACGACGAGGATCGTCGTCCACCACAGCCGCTGCACGACCCAGGCCGGCAGGCCCGCGCCGGTGAGGAGCAGGTGGAAGGGCCCGACGGGGAAGAGGTAGCCGTAGGCCTGGTTCTGGAGCTGGCCCAGCGCCCCCTGCGGGTCCCACAGGTGGAGGGCACGCAGCAGGAAGCCCGCCGGGTCGGCCGTGAGGTCGAGCTTGGTGTCGGGCACGATGAGCCCCGGGGACTGGCGGAAGCAGATCGCGGCGAGCCCGATGACGACGGCGACGAGTCGCAGGTGCCAGACGAGGCGCGGCGCCGGGGACCCCGGAGGAGTCGGGGCGGTCTCGGATGCGGTTGCCTCGGGCCGGTCGGTCGGAGCCGAGGTCAGGGTGAGTGGACCCACCGGGTCACCGCTTCCGCACCACGATGACGGCGTTCCAGCTGACGACCTCACGCACTCCCGGCACGTGCACGACCCAGCGCGCCCAGGCCGGGTGGTAGCGGGGCAGCACCTCGACCACCTCGGCCCGGCCGTCCGCCCGCGCGCCGTCGAGCCAGCGCATCATCCGCTCGACCGAGCAGGCGTAGAGGCTGCGTCCGAAGTCGTTCTTGGGCCGGTGACCCGTGCGACGGGCATACCGGTCGGCCGCGCGGCGACCACCGAGGTAGTGCCAGGGGGCCGTCTCGTGACCGCCCCACGGCGAGAGCCACGGGGTCCACGAGATGACGACGGTGCCTCCCGGACGGGCGACCCGCACCATCTCATCGGCCATCACCTCGGGCTGGGGCACGTGCTCGAGCACGTTGCTCGAGTAGACGAGGTCGAGCGCCCCGGTCGCGACGGGCAGGGCGAGCCCGGAGGCCCGCATCATGTTCGTGCCCACGCCACCTCGGGCGGTGAGCTCGCCGACGTCAGGGTCCACCCCGGCATACCGGGCGCCGGCGGCCGCGAAGGCGTCGGCGAAGTAACCCGGGCCGCCGCCGACGTCGAGCACCGCTGCGCCCTCGAGCTCGCACCATCGGCGCACCTCGCGGATCGAGTCGAGCGCGAGCAGCGAGTAGAAGCGGTCGGGGTCGGTCTGCTCGACGCGGAAGGCGCGCAGGAGCTGGACCGAGCGTCGCAGCGTGCCTGACGGGGCCAGCGCGTCGCCGCCCGACGACGGGTGCGGCGCAGTCATCAGGCGCTCGCGGCCTCGCGCTGCAGGGGTTCCGGGGCGCCCTGCAGGAGGCCGCCGGCCACGACAGCCGCGAGCAGGGCCTCCCACGAGGCGACGGCCCCTTCCCACGAGTGCAGGGCTGCGTGCTCGCGGGCCCGCTCCCCCATCGCCGTGCGCGCCGACTCGTCGCGGAGCAGGTGTGCGGTCGCGCGGGCCATGCCCTCGACGTCGTCGACGAGCACCCCTGTGCGGCCGTCGACGATCGACTCCGCCAGCCCGCCCGCGCCGTGGTGGGCCACGGTCGGCACGCCGTGGGCGCCGGCCTCGACGACGCCCAGCCCCCACCCCTCCTTGGCGCTCGGCGCGAGCGCGACCCAGGCCCGCGACAGCTCGCGGTGCTTCGTCACCTCGTCGACGTAGCCGAGGAAGTGCACCGCATCGGTGAGACCCGCCGCCTGGGCGTGCTCCTCGACCCGATGCCGCCACCAGCCGTCACCGACGATGCGCAGCTGCACGCCGGGCACGCGGTCGCGCAGGAGCCGGAGGGTGTCGATGGCGAGCTCGACCCGCTTGTGCGGCACGAGCCGGCCGAGGACGACCACCGTCGGCGTCGCAGCGCGCGGCACGCCGAGGGCCATCGGCCGGTCGGTGCCGTTGTGGATGACGTGGATGTCCTCGGCCCGCACCCCGAGACCGACGAGCTCGTCGCGGCTGCGGCCCGACACGGTGACGTAGGTGCTGCCGCGGTAGACCCGGGGCGAGACGCGTGACTCGAGCGTCCAGCCGACCCGAGCCATGACGCGCCCGAAGACGACCGGCCACTGCTCGCGGTGGACGTGGTGCACGAGGCTGACCACCGGAGTCTTCGTGACGAGGGGTGACCAGAACGGCAGGCCGTTCTGCGTGTCGACGACGACGTCGTAGTCGCCGTGCGCGCGGCCCGACCGGACGAGGGCGCGCAGGGTCGCGGGGTAGACCGTCGAGCGGCCACCCCGCCGCACGATGCTGTAGCCGTCGATCTCCTCGACGGGAGCCGCACCGGGGTGGGCCGCGCAGAACATCGTGACGTCGTGCCCGCGGCGGGCGAGGCCCGCGCACACCGTCTGGGCGTAGCGCTCGGCGCCTCCGCCCTCCGGGTGCGTCAGGTCACGCCAGTTGAGCAGGGCGATGCGCATGGAACCTCGTCGTTCGTCGTGCTGGGCTGAGCCGGCGGGTTGGGCTGCTCGAGGGTTGCTCGAAAGCTGCCCGGCCCGCCCGTCAGGTCGGTCAGCCGCCGTAGCGGATGATCTCGGTGGGCGACACGGGCTTCTGCGGACCGTTGAGCACGGCCCCGCTGTCGTTGGGGCCCGTCGCGGTCACCACGGCGGTGACGGCGACCGCTGCCGCCCCTCCTCCGAGGAGGACGCAGGCGAGGCCGATGAGAAGTCCGGAGACCGCTCCGCGGTCACGACGACCGCTGCTCGGCGTGGCGTTCAGTCGGGCCAGCACTCGGGACAGCACGGTGGACTTCACAGGTGTCGACTTCCTCCCAGCACGCCGCCATGGCGTGACTTACTCGTGAGTATGGTAGCGGTGCGCGGCCGGTTGGCAAGCCGGCGGCAGGTGCGTTCTCAGGTGTCCTCAGTCACGCACCCTCCACACGACGAAGCCGTCGCCGCGCAGCACCTCGACGAGCCCCGCGTGCGTGACCGGCAGGCGTCCAGGGGTGCCGAGCCACTCGACGACCGCCTCGATGCCGAGCCGCCGCAGCTGCGCGGCATCGAGCTCCCCCCTCGCCCAGGACGCCGACGACTCGGGGTCGGCTCCCCCGACGCGCAGCAGGCGCCCGTCGCGGACGACGATCAGGTCACGCCCGACGGTCACCGGGCCGCGCAGCGCGAGCGGAAGGGGGTCGAGGAACGGCTCCGGGCCGGCCCAGCCGACAGACCGCATGGGCTGCCACGGCAGCACGAGGGCGTGCCGTTCCCCCACCGCCGCGACGACGCGCTGCCACGACGACGGCAAGGTCACCGGCCGGTATGCCGCGTGCAGCCGTGCCGCGGCGTCGGGCACCGCGAGCACGGCGAGCGACACCCCGAGGACCCCTGCCGAGAGCGCCACCGCGATGCCGAGCCCCCGGCGCGGTCCGCGGTGCGACGCGCCGGCTCGCTGCACGAGCGCACGGAGGCCGAGTGGTGCGAGCACGGCCACGGTCATGGCGCTGATGCCGACCCAACGATGGGTGTCACGCATCAGGGCCACACCGGGCACCGACTGCGCCGCCGCCATCACGGCGAGCCCCAACGGGGTGGCCAGGACGAGAGCCACGACCGGCGGTGCCACGAGGCAGGTGAACGCCAGGCGCCGGTGACGGCGCAGGCCGGTGGCGCCGACCATCGCGAGGCCGAGGGTGAGGCAGCCGACGACGAGAGGCCACCAGCGTAGGCGTGAGGCAGGGGTCGCGCCCTCGCTCCACACGCCCCCGCCCGTCAGCACATCGAGCACGCCGTGCACGCCCGCGGCCCGGACCGCGAACGCCTGTGCCCCGTCGGACTGGCCGGCGTCCGCGTGCCCGGTGACGACGGCCACGAGCCACGGCGAGCACCAGAGCAGGGCGAGGACCGCGACCACACCGAGGTCACGGAGCGGCGCCCGACGGAATGCGACGGCAGCGACGAGGGCAGCGGCAGCGGCGGTGAGGCCGCCCACCGGCGTCAGGGCGGCCGGGAGCGCGGCCACGACGGTGAGCACGAGCCAGCGCCGCCGGCTGGCTGCCTCGCGGGCCACGACGACGATCCACGGCAGGGTCGAGACGGCGAGCAGTGTCGGGGGCTGTCCGAGCAGCAGGCGCTCGACGGCATACGGCGACCACGTGGCGAGCGCAGCGCCCACCACCGTGGCGACCGGGCCCCACCGGCGCAGCAGCACGGTCACGCCGACACCGGCGAGCAGGAGCGTCGCTGCGAGCAGGAGCAGCTGGAAGATCCCGGACGGCACGACCGGGTCGAGGAGCGCGATGACGAGGTCGAGCGGCACGGCTCGGGGCGCGGGCCCCTCGAGGCCCAGCGTGCGGGAGGTCAGCGACGGCTCGGGGACCGAGACGAAGTCGCGATAGAGCAGCTGGCCACGGCCGGCCGCCGGCCACAGCAGCAGTGCCGTGAGCGCAATCGTGACGCACGTCCCAGCCGCGACGGCGAGCGCAGTCGGCCGCCGGGCTGGCATCATGCACGGCACTATGGCACATCGCGAGGAGGCGGCCCCGGGCCCCGTGGCGTCCTCACCCGACACCACTGCCGGTGACCCCCGCCGCCCGCCCGGCGCGCGGTCGGGCGCCGTGCTGCTCATCGGCACGCTCACCTCGAACGTCCTCTCCTACGCGTTCTTCGCGGTCCTCAGCCGCACCCTGAGCGGTGACGACCTCGGGGCGGTGGGCTCGCTCGTCAACCTCTCCGTGCTCGCCGGGGTGCCGGCCCTCGGCCTCCAGCTCGTCGCGGCGCGTCTCGTGTCGCGAGCGATGTCCGGCGACGCCGCTGACGGGGGTCGGCTCGGCCCCGGGCCGGACGCGGAGGCGGCGGCCTCGGCGATCCACGGGGTGATGCGTGCCTCCGCGGCGCTCGGACTGCTCACGGCGGTCGCCGTCGCCGCGCTCTCGCCCGTGCTGGCGCACCTGCTCCACCTCAGCCCGCTCACAGTGGTCGTCGTCGGCGCCGCCATGCTGCCGACCGCGGTCGTCTTCGCAGCGCAGGGCGCCCTCCAGGGGAGCGAGCGCTTCGTGCGACTCGCGGTGGTCCTCGCAGCCGCGGGGGTGGCGAAGTTCGCGGCGGCCTGGCTCGTGACCCGCTCCGGCGGCGGCGTCGGCACGGTCATCACCCTCTTCGCGCTCGGCTGGGTGGTCGTGGCCGGCCTCGCCCTCGCCCTGCTCCCGCGCGGCGGGCGGCCGCTCGCGGCACTGCTGGTGTCGGGACGCCACCCCGAGCGGCCCCGGCACCTCGCGCGCCTCGTCGCGGCGGCCGTCGTGCCGACCTCGGGGCTGCTCTTCCTCTCGAGCCTCGATGTCCTGCTGGCCCGCCACCACCTCGCACCCGAGGCGTCCGGCGCCTACACCGTGGGGGCCCTCTTCGAGAAGGCGGCGTTCTGGGGTCTCGGCTTCCTCGCGACCCTCTTCTATCCGGCGATGGCCCAGCGGTCCCGACGCCGAGCCGCGCTGCTGCGGGCACTCGCCGTGACGGCCGGGGCCGGCACGATCGGCGTGGCGCTCACGGCGCTGCTCGGCACCTGGCTCGTCACCCTCGTCGGCGGCCCGGCCTACGCCGCGCTCGGGCCCGGGCTCTGGCGCTTCACCGCCCTCGGGGTGTGCCTCGCGCTCGTCCAGGTCATCGCGTATGCCGGGGTGGCCGCGGCCACCACCCGGATGGGGCTCGCGATGTGGGTGGCGGGTGGCCTGGCGGTGGCGCTGGTGTCCGGCCACCACGCCGACGTGGACGCGGTGGTCGACGTCATGCTCGGCGTCGCGGTGGCGCTCGTCGTCGTCGGCCTCGTCATCGAGCGGCGGTCGCTGCTCGACCCGGGTGAGGCCAGAGGCGAGGACGGGCCCACCTCGGTCAGTGAGCGGCGTCGTGCCAGGAACGACCCACGCCGACGTTGACATCGAGGGGCACGTCCATCTCGGCGGCATGCCCCATCTCGTGGCGCACGAGGGCCTCGACGTCGGCGCGCTCGCCCGGGGCGATCTCGAGGACGAGCTCGTCGTGGACCTGGAGCAGGACGCGCGACCGGGCACCCGAGGAGACGAGGCCGCGGTCGACGTTGATCATCGCGACCTTCATGATGTCGGCGGCCGAGCCCTGGATCGGCGCGTTGAGCGCCATCCGCTCGGCAGTCTCGCGGCGCTGCCGGTTGTCCGAGGTGAGGTCGGGCAGGTAGCGCCGCCGGCCGAACATCGTCGCGGTCCAACCGGTGCCACGGGCCTCTGCGACGACCTCCTTGAGGTAGTCGCTCACACCGCCGAAGCGCTCGAAGTAGCCCTCCATGAGGCCCCGGGCCTCCTCGGTGCTGATCGTCAGCTGCTTGCTCAGGCCGAAGGCCGACAGGCCGTAGGCCAGGCCGTAGGACATCGCCTTGACCTTGGAGCGCATGGCCGGCGTGACGTCCTCGGGCGCGACGCCGAAGACCTTGGAGCCCACGTAGCGGTGGAGGTCCTCGCCCGTGCGGAAGGCCTCGATGAGACCGGCATCGCCGGAGAGGTGGGCCATGACGCGCATCTCGATCTGCGAGTAGTCGGCCGACATCAGCGCCTCGTAGCCGTCACCCACGACGAAGAGCTCGCGGATGCGGCGCCCCTCCTCGGTGCGGATCGGGACGTTCTGGAGGTTGGGGTCGGTCGAGCTGAGACGGCCGGTCGCGGCGATGGTCTGGAGATAGGTCGTGTGGATGCGACCGTCGTCGGCGACCGACTTCTGCAGCCCTTCGACGGTGACCCGCAGCCGCGCCGCGTCGCGGTGGCGCAGCAGCGCCTCGAGGAAAGGGTGCCCGGTCTTGGTGAAGAGGTCCGAGAGCGCGTCCGCGTCGGTCGTCCACCCGGTCTTGGTCTTCTTCGTCTTGGGCATGCCGAGCTGGCCGAAGAGCACCTCCTGGAGCTGCTTGGGCGAGCCGAGGTTGATCCGCTCGCCACCGATGGCGTCCCAGGCGTCCTCCTGGGCCTGGGCGACCTTGGCGGCGAAGTCCTGCTCGAGGTCGTCGAGGCCCTCGACGTCGACCGCGATGCCGGTGCGCTCCATGCGGGCGAGCACGCCGATGAGCGGCAGCTCCACGTCGGCGAGCAGCTCCGAGCCGCCGGTCGCGGCGACCTGCTCGTCGAGCACGACGGCGAGGTCACGCACTGCCGTCGCGCGCACCATCTCCTTCTGCGCCGCGACCTCGTCGGCGTCGCCGCCGAAGTCGAGCATGCCCTGGCCGTCGGCGGGCGCCGCTCCGGAGAGCTCGCGGTGCAGCTGGCGCAGCACGAGATCGTCGAGGTGGTAGGTGCGCTGGTCGGGCTTGACGAGGTATGCCGCGAGCTGCGTGTCGCTCGTCAGCCCGGCGAGCGACCAGCCCCGTGAGGCGAGGGCCTCGATCGGCCCCTTCGCGTCGTGCATGGCCTTGGGTCGCTCCGCGTCCTCGAGCCAGGCTCCGACGGCCTGCTCGCCCTCGGGGGTCAGGGCCGTGAGGTCGACCCAGGCGGCGGCGCCGTCGGGGGCGGCGATCGCCAGGGCGGTCGGGTCACCGACACCCCGGGCCCACGTGCCGGCCACGGACAGGCCGGCGCGCTCGCCGGACGGCAGGTGCTCGGCGATCCAGCCGGCCACGGCGGTGGCGTCGAGGACCGTGCCGTCGATGTCGAAACCGGACTCGGCCTCGGGCTCGCTCGCCTCCACCTCGGCGAAGAGCCGGTCTCGAAGGACCCGGAACTCGAGGCGGTCGAAGACCTCGTGCACCTCCTCGCGGCTCCACTGGGCGCGTTCGAGGTCGTCGACGGTGACGCCGACCGGGCTGTCCGTGACGAGCTGGTTGAGCCTGCGGTTGCGCAGCACCTGGTCGAGGTGGGCACGCAGCGACTCCCCCGCCTTGCCCTTGATCTGGTCGACGCTCGCGACGATGCCCTCGAGGTCGCCGAACTGCGTGATCCACTTCGCGGCGGTCTTGGGGCCGACGCCCGGCACGCCCGGGAGGTTGTCGGAGGACTCTCCGACCATCGCCGCGAGGTCGCTGTAGCGCTGCGGCGGCACACCGTACTTCTCCTCGACCTGAGCCGGACCCATGCGCCACACCTCGGAGACGCCGCGCACCGGGTAGAGGATCGTGACGTTGTCGGAGACGAGCTGGAAGGTGTCGCGGTCGCCCGAGCAGATGAGCACCTCGACACCCTTGGCGTCGGCGTCGGTCGCGATGGTGGCGATGATGTCGTCGGCCTCGTAGCCCTCGAGCTCGACGAAGCGGATGCGCAGGGCGTCGAGGACCTCCTTGACGAGCGGCAGCTGGCCGGAGAACTCGTCGGGCGTGCGCGCACGACCCGCCTTGTACTCGGCGTACTGCTCGGTGCGGAACGTCTGGCGGGACTTGTCGAAGGCCACGACGACGTGCGTCGGCTGCTCGTCACGAAGCATGTTGATGAGCATGGAGGTGAAGCCGTAGACGGCGTTGGTGTGCTGCCCCGTGCTCGTCGAGAAGTTCTCGGCGGGGAGCGCGAAGAACGCCCGGTAGGCCAGCGAGTGTCCGTCGAGGAGGAGTAGTCGGCTCACACGCGCAGCCTAGTGCGAGCCACCGACGGCCCTGTCGGGCCATGGCCCGGCATAGCATCGCCGACATGACCGACGCACCGCAGACCACCGGAACCGCCCACCTCGACGACCTGGGGCTCCAGCTCGAGGGCACCCTCATCGAGCGGATGGGCATCGAGGTGCTCGAGGCGACGCCGGAGCGGCTCGTCGCGACGATGCCGGTCGAGGGCAACACCCAGCCCTACGGGCTGCTGCACGGCGGGGCCAGTGTCGTGCTCGCCGAGACCCTCGGGTCCATCGGCGCCGGCCTGCACGCCGGTCCGGGCCGCATCGCGGTCGGGCTCGACATCAACGCCACGCACCACCGGGCGGCGCGCTCCGGTGTCGTGACGGGCACGGCGACGCTCCTCAGCGCCGGCCGCACCCTCGTCAGCTACGACATCGTCGTGACCGACGACACCGGTCGGCGCACGTGCACGTCGCGCATCACCTGCCTGCTCCGCGAGGCGGTGCCCGGCGCCTGAGCCGAGGCCCTCAGCCGGCCACCTGCGGCGGCTGGTGGCGGCGCCGCAGGCGCAGGTCGCGACGGCGCGCCATCACCTGGTCGATGGCGACCCGGGTCGGGCGCGGCTCCCCCGCGAGCTTGCGCTGCAGCGTCGCGGACGAGGTGACCCTGCGGACCGTCTCCGGCACGAAGCCGAGGCGGGCGAAGAAGCGGTTGGCGTCGCGGTCCTGGGCGGGCACGAGGCTCGCGACGTGCTCGGCACCCTGCCGGTCGGCATACCGCGACGCGGCGGCGAGCAGCACGCGGCCCACCCCGAGGCGTCGGTGCTCGGGATCGACGTAGAGCATGTCGATCGACACGCACGGGGAGTCGACGAGCAGGCTGCGGGTCGAGTCCGACAGCACGAGATAGCCCGCCGGGCGGTTGTCGACAAAGGCGATGAACGCAGCAACATCGTTGCGCTGCAAGGCATTTCGCAGCGTGCCGTCGAGAGCTAGTCGCTGCGCGGCCTCGGGTGTGGTGCCGACCTCGATGCGATGAGTGATCCACAGCTCGATGAAGGGCGAGTGCAGGCTCTCATCGACGCGCTGCACGGTGGCGATCGAGCGACCCATGATCCCTCCATTCTGGCCCCGAGGTCACCCGCCCGAGACTACGGGTATCACCGGCCCGGGCGGAAGGCACCCCCTGAGCCTGTGGACGGCGGACGGGGCGCCGCGACCACGTGGTCGCGACGCCCCGTCAGCTGCCGTCCGTATGCCGTCCGGCCGGCACCCGCTGGTGAGCGCCGTCAGACGTCTCCACCGAGGTAGGCGGCCTTGACCGAGGGGTCGTTGGCCAGCTCCTTGCCGGTGCCCTCGCGCACGATCTCGCCGGTCTCGAGGATGTAGGCACGGTGCGACCGCTTGAGCGCCTGGGCGGCGTTCTGCTCGACGAGCAGCACCGTCGTGCCCTGGCTGTTGATCTCCGTGACGATGTCGAAGATCTGCTGGATGAGCTTCGGCGCCAGGCCCATCGACGGCTCGTCGAGGAGGAGGAGCTTGGGCTTGGCCATGAGGGCGCGCCCCATGGCGAGCATCTGCTGCTCGCCACCGGACATCGACCCCGCGGCCTGGTTGACCCGCTCCTTGAGCCTGGGGAAGAGCTCGAAGACCCGCTCGAGGTCGTCCTTGACGGCCTTGCTCTTGCGGTCCGGACGGGCGTAGGTGCCCATCTCGAGGTTCTCCATCACCGTCATCCCGACGAAGCAGCCACGACCCTCGGGTGACTGCGAGATGCCGAGCACCGGACGCTCGTAGGACGGCAGGTCGGTGATGTCCTTGCCGTCGAACGTCACGGTGCCGGCGCGCACCGGCCGCAGCCCGGAGATCGTCTTCATCGTCGTCGTCTTGCCGGCACCGTTGGCCCCGATGAGGGTGACGATCTCACCCTGGTCGACCGTGAAGGAGATGTCGCGGATCGCCTCGATGCGCCCGTAGTTGACACACAGTCCCTTGACCTCAAGAAGCATCTTCTTCATCAACTCCCAGGTAGGCGGCGATGACCGCCGGGTTGTCGCGGATCTCCGCGGGACTGCCCTCGGCGATCTTGCGCCCGAACTCGAGCACGACGATCCGGTCGGTGACGCCCATGACGAGCTTCATGTCGTGCTCGATGAGCAGGACGGTGTAGCCCTGGTCGCGGATGGTGCGGATGAGCTCCATCAGCTTGACCTTCTCGGCCGGGTTGAAGCCGGCCGCCGGCTCGTCGAGGCAGAGCAGCTGAGGGCTCGTGGCGAGGGCTCGAGCGATCTCGAGCCGCCGCTGGTCGCCGTAGGGGAGGTTGCGAGCCAGCTCGTCGGCCTTGCCGTCGAGGCCCATGAACTCGAGCAGCTCCATGGCGCGCGCCCGGCCCTGCTCCTCCTCGCGGCGGTGCTTCGGCAGGCGGAACATCGCCGTGACGACACCAGTCGTGTGGTGCGCGTCGACACCGACGAGGACGTTCTCGAGCGCCGTCATGTTGGCGAAGAGACGGATGTTCTGGAATGTGCGCGCGATGCCCAGCTTGGTGATCTGGAACTTGTGGCGCTTGCCCAGTGGCTTGCCGAGGTAGCGCACCACCCCCGAGGTGGGCTGGTAGACGCCGGTCATGACGTTGAAGCACGTCGTCTTGCCGGCACCGTTGGGCCCGATGAGGCCGAGGATCTCGCCCTTGTTGATGTGAAAGCTCACCTCGTTGAGGGCGACGACACCACCGAAGCGCAGCGTCACGGTGTCGACCTCGAGGAGCCGCTCGCCCTCGGCGACGACGGGCACCCCGATGTCCTCGGGGGCGATGTCGACGTCGGGGTTGATCTCGGTGACCTCGTCGACCGGCGTCGTGGCCGGCGTCGAGGGGCGCGATGCGGGTGTGGGCGTGGTCGGCTCGGCGCCGACCGGTTCTGGGTTCGTCGGCTCAGGCACCGGCTTCTCCTTCCTCGAGAACGTGCTGTCTGGCGTCCGCTCGTTTGGCCCGCAGCGTGCGCCGCGGTGGGAGGAGGCCCTGCGGACGGAAGATCGCGAGGAGCATCAGCGCCAGGCCGAAGACGAGCACGCGGAAGTCGGCGAACTCGCGGAACCGCTCGGGGAAGTAGCTGACGACGATCGCGCCGAGGATGACGCCCCACCGGTTGCCCTGACCACCGACGACGACGGCCGCGAGGAAGAGGATCGACAGGAGCAGCTCGAAGCTCTGCGGGTTGATGAAGCCCGACTTGCCCGCGAAAAGCGCTCCCGACAGACCGCCGATGGCGGCACCGAGTGCGAAGGCGAGCAGCTTGAAGCGGAAGGTCGGCACGCCCATGAGCTCGGCGGCGTCCTCGTCCTCTCGCGTGGCCTCCCACGCGCGACCCACCCGGCTGTTCTTGACGAGGATGTCGAAGACGAGGACGAGTGCGATGACGACGAGCGCGAGCCAGTAGTACGGGATGAAGTCACTGATCCCGAACTTGAGGAACGTCGTCGTCGTGCCGAGGTCGACGACGGGCACCCCGGTGCTCCAGTCGATGCTCGGCACCTCGAAGAGCTCGATGCCAGGCGGCCTTGGGATGTTGGAGATGCCCTGGGCGCCGCCCAGCCACTGCGAGTTGACGAGTGTCAACCGGACGATCTCGCCGAAGCCCAGCGTCACGATGGCGAGGTAGTCGCCGCGCACGCGCAGGGTCGGGGCACCGAGCAGGATGCCCGACACCATGGCGACGGCGATGGCGACCGGGACGCACCACAGCCACGGCAGCGAGCCGTGCTGCGAGCTGAGGACACCCACGGTGTAGGCGCCCACGGCGTAGAAGCCGACGTATCCGAGGTCGAGCAGGCCGGCATACCCGACGACGATGTTGAGTCCGAGCGCCACGAGCACGTACGTCGACACGGTGAAGAGCACTCCACCGAAGTCGGAGTCCGGCGTCGTGATGAACGGGATGTTGAGCAGCGGCAGCGCGAAGAGGAAGAGCGCGAAGAGGATCCAGAGCACGACCTTGATCGGCAGCGGGAGGTCCGCGATGCGCTCGTTGAGGTTGGGCCGGTCCTTCTTCTTCTGCGTGACGTTCGTGGTGGTCGTCATGCGCGGGCCTTTCCGAGGGACTCACCGAGCAGGCCGGTGGGTCGGAACAGCAGGATCACGATGAGCAGGACGAAGGCGACGACGTCCTTCCACTCGGTGCCGACGATGGCGGAGCCGTAGTTCTCGGCGAGACCGAGCACGAAGCCACCGAGCAGCGCACCGCGCAGGTTGCCGATGCCACCGAGGACGGCGGCGGTGAAGGCCTTGACGCCGAGGAGGAACCCGGCGTCGTAGCGGGTGATGCCGATGCGCAGGAGGTAGAACACGGCAGCCGCGCCGGCCATGACGCCACCGACGAGGAACGTGACCTGGATGACCCGGTCACGGTTGACACCCATGAGGGCTGCAGCCTCGGGGTCCTGGGCGACCGCTCGGATGCCGCGCCCGAGGCGGGAGCGCTTCACGAACTGGTCGAGGATCACCATGATGGTGATGGCGCCGACGATGACGAAGATGTCGACGTTGGTGACGGCGTAGCCGCCGATCGTGAAGACCGGTTCCTTGGCCACGATGTCGGGCAGGCCCACGGCATTGCGCGAGTTGCGGACGTACGCCCTGAGGTTGTCCTCGAGGCCCACCCAGGCGACGATCTTCTCGCGCAGGCCCATGATCTCCGCGAGGACGAATGAGGCACCGATGGCGGAGATGAGCGCGATGAGGGGTGGGGCGTTGCGTTTGCGGAGCGGGCGATAGGCGAAGCGCTCGAGGAGCACCGCGATCAGACCCGACATCGTCATGGCTGCGACGAACATCATGGCGATCCAGAAGATCACCTGGCCGGTGCCGCCGCCGGCCTTGCCGCCGAGGAACATCACGACCCAGAGGGCGGCGAAGGTGCCGTACATGAAGACTTCGGAGTGCGCGAAGTTGATGAGTCGCAGCACGCCGTAGACGAGGGTGTAGCCGAGAGCGACGAGGGCGTAGACGGCACCGAGCGTGAGGCCCGTGATCGTCAACGCCCAGAAGTTGTCGATGAGGAACTGCATCCAAGACCTCCTGCGGGCCGGGGAGCGAGATGAGACCGAGTACCGCTGCCCGTCAACCGGCCGGGGGCGGTCGGAGCCTGGGCTCCGACCGCCCCCGGAGTGACGGTGAATCCTTACTTGATCTCGCCGACGGAGACGATCTTGCCGCCCTCGACCTTGTAAGCGAAGACCTTGACGTCGGTCACTTCGCCCTTGGCGTCGAACTTCAGCTGCTTCGTCACGCCCGGCTTGTCGTAGGCCTTGACGAAGTCGACCATCGTCGCGCGGTCCTTTCCGGCGGCGATGCCGTCGAGCAGGATGGTCGCGGAGTCGTAGCCCTCACCCGAGTAGGTGTTGGGGTCCTCGTTGAACTTCGCCTTGTAGGCCGCCTGGAAGTCGGGGGCCACATCGGCCGGGACGCACGGGCAGGTGATGACGGTGCCCTCGGCAGCCGCCTGCGCGTTGTCGATGAACGACTGGTCCTTGACACCGTCGGCGACGACGAAGGTGCCCTTCCACCCGGCGTCACGCAGCTGCTTGATGAGCGGCGCGGCCTCGGGCGAGTAGCCGCCGAAGAAGAGCGCGTCGGCACCGGAGGCCGTCACCTTCGTGACGGAGGCGCCGAAGTCGGTCTGCTTCTGCTGGATGGTGTCGTTGCCGACGACCGTGGAGCCGAGGTCCTGACGGACGATGTCGGCCAGGCCCTTGCCGTACTCGGACGCGTCGTCGATGACGAAGACCTTCGTCGCCTTGACGGTGTCCTTGATGTACTTCGCGGCGGCGGGACCCTGGGTCGCGTCGTTGCCGAGCACGCGGAAGAAGGTCTTCCAGCCGTTCTCGGCGAGAGCCGGGTTGGTGGCCGACGGCGTGATGTGGACCAGACCGGCCTCGGCGAAGGCGGGGTTGGCGGCCTTGGACTCGCCCGAGAAGGCCGGACCGACGATGCCGACGACCTTCTTGTCGTCGATGGCCTTCTTGGCCAGGGCGGGAGCCTGCGTCGGGTCACCCTGCGAGTCGTAGTTCTCGAGCGTGACCTTGCAGTCCGGGTGCTTCTTGTTGTAGTCGTCGAGGGCGAGGTTCACGCCGTTCTGGATATAGATGCCCAGGTTGGCGTTGGGGCCGGTGAGGGCACCGAACATGCCGATCTTGTAGTCGCCACAGGCCGCGGCGCCACCGCTGGCGGCCGGCGTGTTCGAGGTGCCGCCCGTCGTGCCACAGGCACCGAGGGCAAGGGCTGCGACCGCGAGCGGCACAGCGAACTTGAGGGTAGAACGCACGGATGTCCTCCTGATGTCACACATCCCCCAGTCGAGGGCTGAGACGAAGGCTAGGCCCAGAGTCTGGATCTGGTCATTAGAAACTCGCGATGAGTGACCGTGTCGTGACCTGTGGCGCCGAACGATTTGCGGCGCATTGCGCTCAGGACGACGGGAACCCGTTGATGACGGCCTCGGCGACCTCTTTCATGCCGAGGCGCCGATCCATCGCCGTCTTCTGGATCCACCGGAAGGCGTCGGCCTCGCTCAGCTTGAGCTGGGTCATGAGCACGCCCTTGGCGCGGTCGACGAGCTTGCGGGTCTCGAGGCGCTCACCGAGGTCGGCGATCTCGGCCTCGAGCGCCTTGAGCTCCTGCCAGCGCGAGGTCGCGATGTCGATGGCGGGGCGCAGGTCGTCGGCCGTGAAGGGCTTGACGATGTAGGCCATGACGCCGGCGTCACGGGCGCGCTCGACGAGCTCGGTCTGCGAGAAGGCGGTGAGCATGATGACGGGGCACAGCTTGGACTCGTGGAGCTGCTCGGCCGCCGAGAGGCCGTCGAGCACGGGCATCTTGACGTCCATGATGACGAGGTCGGGCTTGACCTCCTTGGCGAGCTCGACCGCCTGCTCGCCGTTGCTGGCCTGACCCACGACGTCGTAGCCCTGCTCCCCCAGCATCTCGACGAGGTCGAGGCGGATGAGGGCCTCGTCCTCGGCGACGAGGATGCGAGTGCCGCCGGTCGCTGCGGCGGCGGGCGTCTCGGCGGGCTGGGGGGTCGTGCTCTCGTCTGTGCTCACGGGCAAAGCCTATCCGGGGTGAGGTTTCGGGGGCATTTCGCAGCAGTGACACGTGAGGACGCGTGCCGAGGGCGGGACTCGAACCCGCACGACCTTTCGGTCAGAGCATTTTGAGTGCCCCGTGTCTGCCATTCCACCACCCCGGCGGGAGTGCCGGGCCAGCATAGCCGGGGTCGGTGGCCTGCTCGTCGACCGGTCAGCCGGTGACCTCTTCGGGCCGGTACGCGGGGGCCGTGCCGTCGACCGCGTCCCCGACGCGGTGCACCCGCAGGGCGTTCGTCGACCCGGGGATGCCGGGGGGCGAGCCGGCGACAATGACGACGCGCTCACCCTTGGCCACCCTGCCCTCGGGGATGAGGTTGAGGTCGACCTGCATGGCGAACTGGTCGGTGTGCTGCATCCGGGGCACGAGGTAGGTCTCGACGCCCCACACGAGCGCGAGGCGTGAACGCACCCGGGGGTCTGAGGTGAAGGCGAGCATCGGCAGCCACGGACGCAGGCGCGCCATGCGGGTGGCCGAGCCGCCCGTCTCGGTGAAGATGATGAGGAACTTCGCCCCGACGGTCTCACCGATCTGGACGGCCGCCCTCGTGACCGCGCCGCCGACGGTCTTGGGACTCGAGGGCATCGGCTCGATCTTGTCGAAGCCGTTCTGCTCCGTGCTCGAGATGATGCGGGCCATCGTGCGGACGGACTCGATGGGCCACGCGCCGACCGACGTCTCGCCCGAGAGCATGAGCGCGTCGGCGCCGTCGAGCACGGCGTTCGCGGCGTCGGAGGCCTCGGCGCGCGTCGGGCGTGGGTTCTCGATCATCGACTCGAGCACCTGGGTCGCGACGATGACCGGCTTGGCCTCGCGGCGGGCGAGCTCGATGGCACGCTTCTGCACGAGCGGCACGTCCTCGAGGGGCATCTCGACGCCGAGGTCGCCACGGGCGACCATGATGCCGTCGAAGGCCGCGACGATCTCCTCGAGGTTGTCGACCGCCTGCGGCTTCTCGATCTTGGCGATGACGGGCAGGCGCATGCCGAACTCGTCCATGATCTCGTGGACGTCGGTGATGTCGTCGGCCGAGCGGACGAAGGACAGCGCGATCATGTCGACGCCGAGTCGCATCGCGAAGCGCAGGTCGTCGCGGTCCTTGTCCGACAGGGCGGGCACGCTCACCGCGACGCCCGGCAGGTTGATGCCCTTGTTGTTGGACACGACCCCGGGCACGACGCACTCGGTGAGGACGTCGGTGTCGCTCACCTCGATGGCGCGCAGCATGACCTTGCCGTCGTCGATGAGCAGCGAGTCGCCGGGGCTGACGTCACCCGGCAGGCCGGCATACGTCGTGCCGACGACCGTGTCGTCGCCCTCGACCTCACGCGTCGTGATCGTGAAGCGCTGACCGACCCGGAGCGTGACCGGGCCCGACGCGAAGCGGCCGGTCCGGATCTTCGGACCCTGCAGGTCGACGAGGATGCCGACGGCGCGGCCGGAGGCGTCGCTCGCGGCGCGCACGTCGCGGCAGACCTGGTCGTGCACCGAGTGGTCACCGTGCGAGAGGTTGAGGCGGGCGACGTCCATGCCCGCCAGCACGAGGGCGTGGAGCTGCTCGGGGGACGACGTCTTGGGGCCGATGGTGCAGACGATCTTGGCGCGGCGCATACCTCAACCTTAGGGGTGCTGTGACGTGGGTCACCGGGCGGGTTCGCCCTGTGGTCAGCCCCGATCGAGAGAGCAGCTCGTCGGTGAGAACCCCGCTCACGGCGAGGGGCGACGAACTGCTCTCTCGATCGGGTGGTGGCGCAGGTCAGACGGTGAGCGGTCGGTCGGTGGGGGCGATCGGGCGCGGGAGCGCGCTCGACCCCGTGAGCCAGGCGTCGACTCCAGCGGCTGCGGCCCGACCCTCGGCGATGGCCCAGACGATGAGCGACTGGCCGCGACCCGCGTCGCCCGCGACGAACACTCCGGGGACCGAGCTCATGAAGGTCTTGTCGCGCTTGACGTTGCTGCGCTCGTCGAGCTCGACCCCGAGCTGCGAGACGACACCCGGGCCTTCCGGGCCGAGGAAGCCCATGGCGAAGAGGACGAGCTGCGCGGGGATCTCGCGCTCGGTACCAGGCTTGGAGCTCAGCTTGCCGTCGACGAACTCGACCTCCGTGAGGCGGAGAGCCGCGACGTTGCCCTCGTCGTCACCGACGAACTCCGTCGTGCTGACGGCGTAGATCCGCTCGCCGCCCTCCTCGTGCGCGCTCGCGACGCGGTAGAGCATCGGGTAGGTGGGCCACGGCTGCGAGGCCGGGCGCTCCTCCCCCGGCTGCGGCATGATCTCGAGGCTCGTGACCGACGCGGCACCCTGACGGTGCGCCGTGCCGATGCAGTCGGCGCCGGTGTCGCCGCCGCCGATGACGACGACGTGCTTGCCGGTGGCGAGGATCTGGTTCTCCACCTGCTCGCCGAGCGCCGCGCGGTTGCCCTGCGGGAGGTAGTCCATCGCCTGGTGGATGCCGCCGAGCTCGCGCCCGGGGACGTCGAGGTCGCGTGGCACGGTGGCGCCGAGGGCGAGCACGACGGCGTCGTAGCGGTCGCGCAGCTGGCGCCCCGTGATGTCGACGCCGACGTTCATGTTGTTGCGGAAGCGGGTGCCCTCGGCCTTCATCTGCTCGAGGCGGCGGTCGAGGACGGCCTTCTCCATCTTGAACTCGGGGATGCCATAGCGCAGCAGGCCTCCCGGCTTGTCGGCCCGCTCGAAGACGGCGACGGTGTGCCCGGCGCGCGTCAGCTGCTGGGCCGCGGCGAGGCCGGCGGGGCCCGAGCCGACGACGGCGACCGTCTTGCCCGAGAGTCGCTCCGGCGGCAGCGGCTGCACGAGGCCATCGCCCCAGGCCTGCTCGATCGTCGTCACCTCGATCTGCTTGATCGTCACGGCGGGCTGGTTGATCCCGAGCACGCAGGCGGTCTCGCACGGCGCGGGGCAGAGGCGGCCCGTGAACTCCGGGAAGTTGTTCGTCGCGTGCAGGCGCTCGATCGCATCGGACCAGTCGCCTCGCCAGGCGAGGTTGTTCCACTCCGGGATGAGGTTGCCGAGCGGGCAGCCCGAGTGGCAGAACGGGATGCCGCAGTCCATGCAGCGCCCGGCCTGCCGCTGGAGCTGGCCGAGCTGCTGCTCCTCGTAGACCTCCTTCCAGTCCCGGATGCGCACCGGGACCGGACGTCGGGCCGGGAGCTCGCGCTCGCGGACGTTGAGAAAGCCTTGCGGGTCAGCCACGGGAAGCCTCCATGATCCGGTTCCACACGTCGGCACCGTCGAGGTCGAGGCCTTCTGCCTCGGCCTGGGCCCTGACGTCGAGGACGCGCTGGTAGTCGCGCGGCAGGACAAGGGTGAAGCGCTGGCGCGCGTTCTCCCAGTCCGACAGCAGCGCGTCGGCGACGGGCGACTCGGTCCACTCGAGGTGGGAGACGAGCAGCTCGTGCAGGGTGGTCTCGTCGTCGGGTCGCAACGGCGAGAGATCGACGAGCTCGGGGTTGACGAGGTCGCGGTCGAGGTCGAGCACGTAGGCCACGCCGCCTGACATGCCGGCAGCGAAGTTGCGGCCGATCGAGCCGAGCACCACCGCCACACCGCCCGTCATGTACTCGCAGCCGTGGTCGCCGACGCCCTCGACGACCGCACGGGCACCGGAGTTGCGGACGCAGAAGCGCTCGCCGACGGTGCCGCGCAGGAAGAGCTCGCCGGTCGTCGCGCCGTAGGCGATGACGTTGCCGGCGATGACGTTCTCCTCGGCGACGAGCGTGGCCCGGCGGTCGGGACGCACGACGATGCGCCCACCGGACAAGCCCTTGCCGACGTAGTCGTTGGCGTCGCCGAAGAGCCTCATCGTGACGCCGGCCGGGAGGAACGCCCCGAAGGACTGCCCGCCCGACCCGGTCATCGTCAGCTCGATCGTGTTGTCGGCCAGGCCGTTCGGGTGGGCCTTGGTGACGTGGTGGCCGAGCATCGTGCCGACCGTGCGGTTGACGTTGCGGACGGCGATCTGCGTGCGCACGAGCTCGCCGTCCTCGATGGCGGCCAGCGACCGCGTGAGCAGCTCGTTGTCGAGGGCCTTGTCGAGGCCGTGGTCCTGGACCGCCGACTGGTGCAGGGTGCCGCCGGTCGGGTTGTCGGCCACCGCGAGGATCGGGCTGAGGTCGAGCCCCGAGGCCTTCCAGTGCGCGATGGCCTTCTCGAGGTCGAGGCTGCCGACCTGACCGACGGCCTCCTCGATGGAGCGGAAGCCCAGCGACGCGAGGTGCTCGCGCACCTCCTCGGCGATGTACTCGAAGAAGGTCTCGACGAACTCCGGCTTGCCGGAGAAGCGGGCGCGCAGCTCGGGGTTCTGCGTCGCGATGCCCACCGGACAGGTGTCGAGGTGGCACACGCGCATCATGATGCAGCCCGAGACGACGAGCGGAGCGGTCGCGAAGCCGAACTCCTCAGCGCCCAGCAGGGCCGCCACGACGACGTCGCGCCCGGTCTTGAGCTGCCCGTCGACCTGCACGACGATGCGGTCGCGCAGCCCGTTGAGCACGAGCGTCTGCTGCGCCTCCGCGAGGCCGAGCTCCCAGGGCGCACCGGCGTGCTTGAGCGAGGTGAGCGGCGAGGCACCCGTGCCGCCGTCGTGCCCGGAGATGAGCACGACGTCGGCATGCGCCTTGGAGACGCCGGCCGCCACGGTGCCGACCCCGATCTCGGAGACGAGCTTGACGTGGATGCGCGCCGCGGGGTTGGCGTTCTTGAGGTCGTGGATCAGCTGAGCGAGATCCTCGATCGAGTAGATGTCGTGGTGCGGTGGCGGTGAGATGAGCCCGACGCCCGGCGTCGAGTGGCGCGTCTTGGCGACCCACGGGTAGACCTTGTGGCCGGGCAGCTGGCCGCCCTCACCGGGCTTGGCGCCCTGGGCCATCTTGATCTGGATGTCGTCGGAGTGCGTGAGGTAGAGGCTCGTCACACCGAAGCGACCCGACGCGACCTGCTTGACAGCCGAGCGGCGCTCGGGGTCGAGCAGGCGGTCGACGTCCTCGCCGCCCTCACCGGTGTTGGAGCGGCCACCGAGATGGTTCATGGCGATGGCTAGGGTCTCGTGCGCCTCCTTGGAGATCGAGCCGTAGCTCATCGCCCCGGTGTTGAAGCGCTTGACGATCTCGCTGACCGGCTCGACCTCCTCGAGCGGCACGGGCAGCCGCCCGGTGACGCCGGTCGGCCTGAAGCCCATGAGCCCACGCAACGTCATGAGGCGCGACGTCTGGTCGTCGATGCGCCCGGTGTACTGCTTGAAGATGTCGTAGCGACGCTGGCGCGTGGAGTGCTGCAGCCGGAAGACGGTCTCGGGGTCGAAGAGGTGTGGCTCGCCCTCGCGGCGCCACTGGTACTCCCCGCCCACCTCGAGGACCCGGTGGGCCTGCTGCACGCCGTCCGGGGGGTAGGCCCGGGCGTGGCGCTCGGCCGTCTCCTGCGCGATGACGTCGAGCCCGACACCACCGAGCTGCGAGACCGTGCCGGTGAAGTAGCGGTCGACGAGCTCCTGCGACAGGCCGATGGCCTCGAAGACCTGCGCGCCGCGGTAGGACGCGACCGTCGAGATGCCCATCTTCGACATCACCTTGAGCACGCCCTTGCCGAGCGCCTTGATGAGGTTCTTGACGGCCTTGTCGGCCTCGACGCCCTCGATCTCGCCGGAGCGCACGAGGTCCTCGACGGTCTCCATCGCGAGGTAGGGGTTGACCGCCGCGGCGCCGTAGCCGATGAGCAGCGCGACGTGGTGCACCTCGCGGACGTCACCGGCCTCGACGATCATGCCGACCTGGGTGCGGGTCTTCTCGCGGATGAGGTGGTGGTGCACCGCGGCCGTCAGCAGCAGCGACGGGATGGGGGCGAGGTCGCGACCGGAGTCACGGTCGGACAGCACGACGAAGCGCGCTCCCCGGCGGATGGCCTGCGACACCTCGGCGAAGATCTCCTCGAGCCGGTCGCGCATCGCGGCCGCCCCGCCGGTCACGTCGTAGAGCCCGCGCACGACGTGGGTCGCGTAGCCGGGCAGGTCACCGTCGGCGTTGATGTGCACGATCTTGGCGAGCTCGTCGTTGTCGATGACGGGGAAGTCGAGGACGAGCTGACGCGCGTGAGCAGGCGACGCGGACAGGGCGTTGCCCTCGGGGCCGAGGAAGGTACCGAGCGAGGTGACGAGCTCCTCGCGGATCGCGTCGAGCGGCGGGTTGGTCACCTGGGCGAAGAGCTGCGTGAAGTAGTCGAAGAGCAGCCGGGGCCGCGACGAGAGCACGGCGATCGGGGTGTCGGTGCCCATCGACCCGAGCGCCTCGGCGCCGGACTTCGCCATCGGCGTGAGCAGGATGCGCAGGTCCTCGGAGGTGTAGCCGAAGGTCTGCTGGCGGCGCTGCACGGAGGCGGCCGTGTGGACGATGTGCTCGCGCTCGGGGAGGTCCTTCATCCGGATCAGCCCGGCGTGGAGCCACTCGGCGTAGGGCTTGGCCGCCGCGAGCGAGGACTTGATCTCGTCGTCGCTGACGATGCGGCCGTGCTCGGTGTCGACGAGGAACATCTTGCCGGGCTGCAGGCGACCGCGCTGGACGACGTGCTCGGGGTCGAGCTCGATGACGCCGGACTCGGAGGCGAGCACGACGAGACCGTCGTCGGTCACGGCATACCGCCCCGGGCGCAGCCCGTTGCGGTCGAGGACCGCGCCGACGAGCGTGCCGTCGGTGAAGCAGACGTTGGCGGGGCCGTCCCACGGCTCCATGAAGGTCGAGTGGAACTCGTAGAAGGCCTTGCGGGCGGGGTCCATCGTCGCGTGGTTCTCCCACGCCTCGGGGATCATCATGAGCACCGCGTGCGGCAGCGAGCGGCCACCGAGGTGGAGCAGCTCGAGCACCTCGTCGAAGCTCGCCGAGTCGGACGCGTCGGGCGTGCAGATCGGGAAGATCCGCTCGAGGTCGCCCGGGATGATGTCGGAGGTCAGCTGGCTCTCGCGGGCCCGCATCCAGTTGCGGTTGCCCTTGACGGTGTTGATCTCGCCGTTGTGCGCGATCATCCGGTAGGGGTGCGCGAGCGGCCACGACGGGAAGGTGTTGGTCGAGAAGCGAGAGTGGACGAGGGCGAGCTCGGTCGCGAAGCGCGGGTCGGACAGGTCGGGGAAGAACGGCTCGAGCTGGCCGGTCGTCAGCATGCCCTTGTAGACGATGGTGCGCGAGCTGAGCGAGGCGAAGTAGACCTCCACCTCGCGCTCGGCGCGCTTGCGCAGGCAGAAGGCGAGCCGGTCGAGCCCGAGCGCGACCTGGCGCCCCATCGAGCTGCTGACGAAGAGCTGCTCGAAGAACGGCATGCAGTCGCGGGCCACCTTGCCCACGAGGTCGGCGCCCACAGGCACCTCGCGCCAGCCGAGCACCTTGAGGTTCTCGGAGGCGGCGATCTCCTCGATGCGGGCCTTGGCGGCGGCGCGCTCGATCGGGTTCGCGGGCAGGAAGGCCATGCCCGCGGCATACGCCCCGACGTTCGGCAGCGTGAACGGCACGGTCTCGCGGAAGAACTCGTCGGGGATCTGCAGGAGGATGCCCGCCCCGTCACCGACGAGCGGGTCGGCTCCGGTCGCACCGCGGTGGTCGAGGTTGCGCAGTGCGGTGAGGGCGTGCTCGACGATGTCGTGGCCGGCGCTCCCGCGCATCGTCGCGATGAGCGCGACGCCACAGGCGTCGTGCTCGAACTCCCGGCGGTAGAGACCGGAGTTCTCCGGCTGTGCGCTGAAGAGGGTGCGGGTGTGCGGCGACATCTCCACCGTCCTTCTGACTGGGCCTCGGGACATCCCACGAAGGGCCGACGGCATGACGAATGGCATGTGGACGGCACTGGCCACAGGCGATGGTTACGACGATATCGGAGCATGCCGCCGTCCTACCTGCTGATACGACGGATTCCGGATGTTGAGACGCCGTGCTCGCCTGATGATCACGCCTGCGCGGACTCGGGCTCAGGTGCCTGGTGAGGGCTCCTGCGTGGTCGCCGCCCCGGACGCGGCGTTTGCCTCGTCCGCGGAGGCCTCGGCCGGAGGATCTTCGTCGGTGCCAGCCGTGCCGTCAGTGCCGTCAGTGCCGTCAGTGCCGTCAGTGCCAGCCGTGCCGTCGGTGCCGTCGGTGCCGTCGGTGCCGTCATGGCCCGCGGCGGCGCTCGGACCGCGCCCACCGGGCATCGAGGCGAACCGGAACCAGAGGAAGACGCCGAGGAGGAAGACGAGCAGCGAGACCCAGGTGTTGACCCGCTGGCCGAGGATGTAGTTGGCCGAGTCGCTGCGCATGTTCTCGATGACGATGCGCCCGATCGGGTAGCCCATGACGTAGGCCGCGAACACCTGGCCGGGCTTCAGCGTGAAGCGTCTGCCGATCCCGATGAGGAAGGCCGCGAGGAGCAGGCACCAGATCGCCTCGTAGAGGAAGGTCGGGTGGAAGTAGCCCTTGACGACGGGGTTGCCCGCCGCGTCGACGACGGCCCGCCCCGCGCTGGTGTCCCACTCGTAGATGCGCAGCCGCCACGGCAGGTCGGTCGGAGCGCCGTAGATCTCGTTGTTGAACCAGTTGCCGAAGCGCCCCATCGCCTGGGCGATGGCCACCCCCGGTGCGGCTGCGTCGACGAAGTCGCGGAAGGTGACGCCGTTCTTGCGACAGCCGATCCACGCGCCGACGGCGCCGAGCGCGACCGCGCCCCAGATGCCGAGGCCGCCCTCGTAGATGGCGAAGGCCTTCCACGGGTCGCCGCCCTGACCGAAGTAGGGCTGCGGCGTGGTGATGAGGTGGTAGAGCCGCCCACCGATGATGCCGAAGGGCACGGCCCACGCGGAGATGTCGATGGCGACCCCGGGGCGGTAGCCGAGCGCGGACAGCCGCCGCTGGGTGAGCCAGACCGCGACGACGATGCCGGCGAGGATGCAGAGGGCGTAGCCACGGATCGGCAGCGGCCCGAGGTGCCAGACGCCGACGGACGGCGACGGCAGCTCGGTGGCCAGCGTGGACACCGCCGTCGGTATGCCGCTGAGCAGGCTCATGCCCGCCCCCTCCGGACGCCCTCGGCGAGCTCACGGGCGAGGGCGCCGAGCGCCTCGAGGCCCTCCTGCGGGGTGGGCGCCTCGGTGAGGCACCGCACGAGCGCGGAACCGACGATGACACCGTCGGCGTAGCGGCCGACCTCGGCCGCCTGGTCGCCGGTCGAGACGCCGACACCGACGCAGACGGGCAGGTCGGTGGCGGCGCGGGTCCGGGCGACGAGGTCGGCGGCGGCCTCGCCGACGCTGGCGCGCGCCCCCGTGACTCCCATGACGGCGGTCGCGTAGACGAAGCCGCGGCAGGCGGCGGTGACCTTGGTGAGGCGCTCGGGCGTCGAGCTCGGTGCGACGAGGAAGACCTTGTCGAGGTCGTTGGCGTCGGCCGCGGCGGTCCAGTCGCCGGCCTCGTCGGGGATGAGGTCGGGCGTGATGAGGCCTGCACCCCCGGCGGCGGCGAGGTCGCCGGCGAAGCGGTCGACGCCGTAGCGCAGGACGGGGTTCCAGTACGTCATGACGAGGGCACCGGCTCCGGCGTCGGAGACCGCACGCGTCGCGGAGAAGATGTCACCGAGGTGGACGCCGGCCTCGAGCGCCCGGACCGCGGCGTCCTGGATGACGGGCCCGTCCATGACGGGGTCGCTGTAGGGGACGCCGATCTCGACGATGTCGACGCCGTTGTCGACGAGCACCTTCATCGCCTCGATCGAGCCCTCGACGCTCGGGAAGCCGACGGGGAGGTAGCCGATGAGGGCCGCCCGGCCCTCCGCCCGGCACGCCTCGAGGATGGGGCCGACGCTCACAGCTGCACCCCCGTGCCCGTGGCGCCGTCGTCGTCCGTGGCGCCGTCGGCAGCCTCGGACGTCGCGGGCAGGACGGTGCCGCCGTCCTCGTCGATGAGGCCGAACCACGCCGCGGCCGTGTGCACGTCCTTGTCGCCGCGACCCGAGAGGTTGACGAGCAGGACCGCGTCGGGGCCGAGCTCACGCCCGACCTTCATCGCCCCGGCGAGGGCGTGGGCGCTCTCGATGGCAGGCAGGATGCCCTCGGTGCGCGAGAGCAGCGAGAAGGCCTCCATCGCCTCCTCGTCGGTGACGGGGCGGTACTCGGCCCGGCCCGACTCGAGCAGGTGCGCGTGCTCCGGCCCCACGCTCGGGTAGTCGAGGCCCGCCGAGACGCTGTGCGACTCGACCGTCTGGCCGTCGACGTCCTGCATGACGTAGGTGAACGCACCGTGGAGCACGCCCGGCTGGCCGGCCGAGAAGCGCGCCGCGTGCCTGCCCGACGCCACCCCCTCGCCGCCGGCCTCGAAGCCGATGAGGCGCACGGAGCGGTCGTCGATGAAGCGGTGGAAGATGCCGATCGCGTTGGAGCCGCCGCCGACGCAGGCGAGCACGGCGTCCGGCAGCCGGCCCACGAGGTCGAGCACCTGCTGGCGGGCCTCGACGCCGATGACCCGGTGGAAGTCGCGGACCATCTCGGGGAAGGGGTGCGGTCCGGTGACGGTGCCGAGCACGTAGTGGGTCGTCGCGACGTTGGCCACCCAGTCGCGGAAGGCCTCGTTGACGGCGTCCTTGAGCGTCTTGCTGCCGTTGTCGACCGGCACGACGGTGGCGCCGAGCAGCCGCATGCGGGCGACGTTGAGGGCCTGGCGCTCGGTGTCCTTGCGGCCCATGTAGACGACGCACTCGAGCCCGAGGAGGGCAGCCGCGGTGGCGGTCGCGACGCCGTGCTGGCCGGCGCCCGTCTCGGCGATGACGCGGGTCTTGCCCATGCGCTTGGTGAGCAGCGCCTGGCCGAGCACGTTGTTGATCTTGTGCGAGCCGGTGTGGTTGAGGTCCTCGCGCTTGAGGATGACCCGGGCGCCGCCGCAGTGCTCGGCGAAGCGGGGCACCTCGGTGATGATGCTGGGCCGGCCCGTGTAGGTGCGCTGGAGCCGCTCGAGCTCGCCGACGAACTCCGGGTCGACGACGGCCTTGCGCCACACCTCCTCGAGCTGCTCGAGGGCAGGGATCAGCGCCTCGGGGACGTAGCGTCCCCCGAAACCGCCGAAGCGGCCGTATGCCGGCACGCCGGATGAGGTGGTCGATGGCTGGGTCATGCTCACTCCTGGGTGGCGCCGCTGCGCACGGCAGCAGCGGCCTCGATGAAGGCCTGCACGGTGCGCTCCGGGGCACCGTCACGCACGAGGGCCTCGCCGACGAGCACGGCACCGGCCCCGGCACGCACGTACGTCGCGACGTCGTGGGGTCCGGTCACGCCGCTCTCGGCCACCCCGACGACGCCCTCGGGCACGCGGGGCAGCAGGTCGGTGACCGTGCGGGGGTCGACCTCGAGGGTCTTGAGGTTGCGGGCGTTGACGCCCACGAGGACAGGGTCGAGGGCCAGCGCGCGCTCGAGCTCTGCGGCGTCGTGCACCTCGACGAGGGCGGTCATGCCGAGCTCGCGCGCCTGGTCGTGCAGGTCGCGCATGAGGGCGTCGTCGAGGGCCGCCACGATGAGCAGGATGAGGTCGGCGCCGTGTGCCCGGGCCTCGGTCACCTGGTAGGCCTCGACCATGAAGTCCTTGCGCAGCAAGGGAGTGGGCACGGCGGCGCGCACCTCGTCGAGGTCGGCCAGGCTGCCGTTGAACCGGCGCTGCTCGGTGAGGACGCTGATCGCACTCGCTCCCCCGGCGGCATACGCCCGGGCGAGCCGACCGGGCTCGGGGATGTCGGCGAGCGCGCCCTTGCTGGGGCTCGCTCGCTTGACCTCGGCGATCACGGCCACCCCGGGCGCGGAGCGGATGCCCGGCATCGGGTCGAGGGCGGGCGCCACCGACGCGAGACGCGCCTCGAGCTCGGCCCCGGAGGTCACGGCGCGACGGCGCTCGAGATCCTCGCGGACGCCCTCGATGATCCCGTCGAGAACCGTCGGCACCGATCTCAGCTCTTGCCGAGGGTCTCGGCGCCCGACTCGTCGGGGGCGTCGACGAGCGACCCGGCCTGGGCGTGGTGGCCCTTGCTGCCGTAGCCCGCCATCGACAGCACCTTGCCCGCGCCCGCACCGGCGATGATGAGGGCCGCGCCGATGATGCCGAGCAGGAGGCTGGGCAGCAGGACGGCGACAGCGGCGACGGCAGAGCCGAGCAGGATGATGCCGACCCCGGTCCACGCGGCGGTGCTGTGTCCGTGGTCCTCGTGCTCGTCTTCCATGTCGCCCTCTCTCGTCGCGCAGGGGGCCCGACCGTGGGCCCCGACCGTCGCCATTGTGTCAGGTCTGTTCGGGCGAGTCGCGCAGGGTGGGGTCGCCGCCGTCCGACAGCTCGTCCCACGCGCTGCGCACCTGGCCGCGAGGCCCGCTCTCGGGGCGGGAGCCCCGCTCGTAGCGCGACGACAAGCCCGCCCAGGAGCGGCTCGACAGGGCTGCGGCGACAGCCCCGGCGAGGAGCGCGACGCTGACGACGGCACCGGCCCAGCCCCAGAAGGTCGTCGCGCCGGTGGCGTCCGGTGCGGTCGTGCGGGCCAGCTCCTTGGCGACGGCAGCCGACACGGCGTCGACCGGCCGGAGCACGACGAGCAGCGTCAGTGCCGCGGCTCCGGCCGCTGCGAGCACGAGCACGACAGCCGAGACGGCACGGATGATGCGGCCACCGGTCATGAGGCCGAGCAGCGCGACGACGGTGACGACGACGAGGCCCACGACACCCGGCGCGGCCGCTCCCCCCGTCACCTCGGTCGTGCCGGCACTCAGCACGTCGCGTGACTCGCCGACCGCCCACGGGCGCGTCGTCAGCAGGAGCGCGAGGGCGGCCGGCACGAGGACGGCGAGGGCGGCATACCGCTTGGAGAGCGTCACCGACCACGCTCCTGCGTCACGGGCCGGAGCCCGGCGGCCGCGGCGACGGCGCGCAGGGCGGCTGCCGCCTTGTGGACCGTCTCCTCGAACTCGAGGTGCGGCACGGAGTCCGCGACGATGCCCGCCCCCGCCTGCACGTGGGCGAGGCCGTCCTTGATGAGGGCGGTGCGGATCGCGATGGCCATGTCGAGGTCGCCGGCGAAGTCGAGGTAGCCGACGACCCCGCCGTAGAGGCCGCGCCGCACTCCCTCGTAGCCGTCGATGAGGGCCATCGCGCGCGGCTTCGGCGCCCCGCTCAGGGTGCCGGCGGGGAACGTCGCGACGAGCGCGTCGTAGGCGCTGCGGTCGTAGCGGAGGTCGCCCACGACCGTCGACTCGATGTGCATGATGTGGCTGTAGCGACGCACCGACATGAAGTCGACGGTGTCGACGGTGCCGGCGCGGCAGATGCGCTGGAGGTCGTTGCGGGCCAGGTCGACGAGCATGAGGTGCTCGGCCCGCTCCTTCGCATCGCCCAGCAGCTCCTCGGCGAGGTGGGCGTCGTGGTCGGGGCTCTTGCCGCGCGGACGCGAGCCCGCGATGGGGTGGGTGATCGCCTGGCGACCGGTCACCTTGATGAGCGCCTCGGGGCTCGACCCGACGACGTCGTAGGCCGAGCCGTCGGGGTGCGGCAGGCGCAGGAGGTACATGTACGGACTCGGGTTGCTCACCCGCAGGGTGCGGTAGACGTCGAGCGAGTCGGCCTCGCACGGCACGGTGAAGCGCTGCGAGACGACGATCTGGAAGGCCTCGCCGGCCCGGATCGCCTCCTTGGCCTCCTCGACCATCGCCTCGAACTGCTCCTGCGTGTGAGTGCTGCGCGGCTCGCTCGCGATGGGCTCGATCGTCGCCACCGTGCTCGGGGCCGGCTCGGCGAGCTCGGCCGTCATCCGGTCGAGGCGCGCGACGGCATCGGCCCAGGCGTCCTCGATGCGCTCGTCGGTCGCGTCGTGGTTCACGGCGTTTGCGACGAGCAGGAGGGAGCCGTCGCTGTGGTCGAAGACGGCGAGGTCGGTCGCGAGCATCATCGCGAGCTCCGGCAGGTCGAGCTCGTCGCGACCCTCGTCGGGCACCCGCTCCCACCGCCGCACCGCGTCGTAGGTGATGGCCCCGACCATGCCCCCGGTGAGCGGCGGCAGCCCGGGGATGCGATCGGTGGCGAGCTCGGCGACCGTGCGACGCAGGGTCTCGGTCGGGTCACCCGAGGTGGGCACACCGACGGGCGGGGCACCGATCCAGTGCGTCTCGCCGTCGTGCTCGGTCAGCGTGGCGGCGCAGCGCGCCCCGACGATGGAGTAGCGCGACCACACGCCGCCGTGCTCGGCCGACTCGAGCAGGAACGTGCCGGCCGCGTTGCGGGCGAGCTTGCGGTAGACCCCGACCGGGGTCTCGCTGTCGGCGAGGAGGCGCCGCACGACGGGGATGACCCGACGGTGCTCGAGCGCGAGCTCCGTGAAGACCTGCAGGCTCGGCCACGTCTGTCCCCACGCGAGGTCTGCGTGTGGTGCGGGCGCAGGGGCGAGGGAGGTGGTCGAGTCGGGCACCCGGCCATTCTGGCCCACCAGCCCGTATGCCGTGTCGCCGCCTCCACCGGTCGGTCTTGCCGGCGGGTGGTCAGGTGGCGGGGGTGGCCGGGTCGGGCTCGCCGACGGTCGCGGGCAGCACCCGCGCGTCGAAGCAGGTCCGGTCGCCGGTGTGGCACGCCGCACCGACCTGGTCGACGGAGACGAGGAGTGCGTCGCCGTCGCAGTCGAGGCGCACGCCCTTGACCCACTGGACGTGGCCGCTCGTGTCGCCCTTGCGCCAGTACTCCTGGCGGCTGCGCGACCAGAACGTCACCCGGCCCTCGGTGAGGGTGCGGCGCACGGCCTCGTCGTCCATCCACCCGACCATGAGCACGTCGCCCGAGTCGTGCTGCTGGACGACCGCGGCGACGAGGCCGTGCGCGTCGCGCTTGAGCAGGGCGGCGATGTCGGGGCTGAGGGTCGGGTTGTCGGTCACCCGGACATTCTGCCGTCTCCCCGCCCTGCGATCGACAGAGCGGGGTGGGGGTCAGACGGCCTGCTGCTGCGCCACCCACGAGTCGTGCAGCTTGGAGTAGACGCCACCGAGCCGGACGAGCTCGGCGTGCGGGCCGCGCTCGACGATGCGGCCGGCGTCGACGACGATCACCTCGTCGGCGGCCTGCGCCGTCGAGAGGCGGTGGGCGATCGCGATCGACGTGCGGCCGCGGGTCAGCGAGTCGAGTGCGCGCTGGAGGCGGACCTCCGTGCCCGGGTCGACGGCCGACGTCGCCTCGTCGAGGACGAGCAGGTCGGGGTCGGCGAGGTAGGCCCGGGCGAGGGCCACGAGCTGCCGCTCCCCCGCCGACAACGACTCGCCGCGCTGGCCGACCTCGGTCTGGAGCCCGAGCGGCATCGAGGCGACCCACGGGTCGAGCCCGAGCTCGGCGAGCGTGTGCTCGACCTCCTCCTGGCTCGCCTCGGGCCGGCCGAAGCGGATGTTGTCGAGCAGCGTGCCGTCGAAGAGGAAGCCCTCCTGGGGCACGAGCACGACGCGCTGGCGCAGCGACGAGAAGCGGATCGTGTCGAGGTCGGTGCCGTCGAGGAGGACTCGCCCGGAGGTGGGGTCCATGAGCCTGGTCAGCAGCTTGGCGAGCGTCGACTTGCCCGAGCCGGTCTCACCGACGATCGCGACCCGGCTGCGCGGGGCGATCGTGAGGTCGATGTCGTGCAGCACCTGGGCGCCGCCGGGATACGAGAAGCTCACACCGCTGAACTGCACCGTGATCGGGCCCCGC
The DNA here is from genome assembly GCF_006716675.1 of Humibacillus xanthopallidus. GTDB lineage: Bacteria > Actinomycetota > Actinomycetes > Actinomycetales > Dermatophilaceae > Humibacillus > Humibacillus xanthopallidus_B. Next base: position 659,087 of record NZ_VFPM01000003.1, read on the forward strand.
GGCAGCTCGACGCCGTCGTCAGCGGGGTCGGAGACATCGGCCGGGGTGTCGATGATGCCGATGACGCGGCGCCAGCCGGCAACGGCGTTCTGCATCTCGTTGAGGATCTCGGTCGCCTGCTGCACCGGCATCGTGAAGAGGTTGACGAGGAAGAGGAAGGCGAGCAGCTCGCCCAGCGTCAGCCGGCCGTCCACCGCCAGGACCGTGCCGACGACGAGCACCACTGCTGTCGTGAGCCCCGACACGAGCTGTCCCGAGGTGAAGGCGACGACCGAGCGCGCTTGCGCGCCGATGGCTGCCTTGCGGTGCGCCTCGACCGAGGCGTCGATGCGCGCGGCCGTGCGGTCCTCGACGCCGTAGGCACGGATGGCCTGGGCGCCGACGACGGCCTCCGAGATCGCGCCGAGCATGTCGCCGACACGCTCGCGCACCTTCGTGTAGGCGCGCCCGACGATGCCCTGGAACTTGCGGATGATGATGAAGAGCGGCACGAAGCAGAGCCACACGACGAGGGCGAGCGGCGGGCTGTAGACCACCATGAGCACCGTCGCGAGCGTGATCTGCGCGATGTTGATCATGAGCATGAGCCCGCCGAACTGCACGAACATCGAGATCGTGTCGACGTCGGACGTCACGCGCGACACGAGTGAGCCCCGGCGCTCGGTGTTCTGGGTCAGCATCGCGAGGTCGTGGATGTGGCGGAACGCCTTGAGCCGCAAGGTCGACAGGCCGTTCTCGGACGCGCGGAAGAGCCGCACGTTGACGAAGTAGGCCGAGACGGCGGTGACGACGACGCCGACGAGCGCGACGCCGATGTAGACGGCCACGACCTCGGCGTCCGGGCCGCCCTCGGCGAGGATGCCCTGGTCGGTGATCCGCTGCACGACGAAGGGGACGAGGACGCGTCCGAGGGTCGAGAGGACCGCGAGGCACACCGTCACCCAGATGCCTCTGCTCAGCTCGGGCGACAGGTGAAGCCCGCGCCGCAGGGTGTCACCGGTCGACATCTCCTTGCCCGTCGCGACACCGTGGTGCTCGACGAGGGCCTGGGACCGCATGCTCATCGCGACACCTCCTCGACCTGCTGCTCGCGCCGGGGGTCGCGATCGGTGTAGTCGTCGTCGAAGTCCGCCCCGATGTCGTCGTCCTCGGCAGCGAGCGCTGCCCGCTCGGCCGCTTCGCGGGCGTATGCCGTCACGAGGCGTTCGTAGCCGGCGCACCGGCTGAGCAGCTGGGCATGGGTGCCGTGGTCGAGGACGCGGCCATCCTCGAGGTAGACGACTTCGTCGGCGAGCAGGATGGTGGCCATCCGGTAGGCGACGACGAGCACGGTCGTGCCGGAGCTCGCCTCGCGCAGGCGGGAGAGGATGGCCTGCTCGACGCTCGGGTCGACCGCCGACGTCGCGTCGTCGAGGATGAGCAGCTGCGGCTCGCGGATGATCGCGCGGGCGAGCGCGATGCGTTGGCGCTGGCCTCCGGAGAGGCTCGCGCCGCGTTCGCCGACGTGGGTGTCGAGCGCCTCGGGGAGCCGGTCGACGAAGCCGGCGCCCTGCGCGACGTTGAGCGCGCGCCACACGGCCTCGTCGTCGTGCGGGGCGCCGAGGGTCACGTTGCCGCGCACGGTGTCATCGAACATGAAGGTCTGCTGCGCCACGAGGGCGGCGACCTCGCTGACGCCGCCCCGACGCACCTCGCGCAGGTCGATGCCGTCGACGAGCACCGCACCGGTGTCGGGGTCGACGAGGCGCATCACGATGGTGGCCAGCGTCGACTTGCCGCTGCCCGTGGGCCCGACGACGGCGACGGTCGCCCCTGGTGCCACGTCCAGCGTCACGTCGACGAGTGCCGGGTTGTGGTCGATCTCGCCGGACTCGCTCTCGACCTCGTAGGCGTAGGCGACGCGCTCGGCCTGCAGGCGGCTCGATCGCCCATGGGGCAGGTCACGATCGCCGTAGGTCATGCTGCCCTCGGCGTCGAGCACGGCCGACACCCGCTTCCAGCCGACGACGGAGCGGGGGAGCTCGGCGAGCACCCACCCGAGAGCCCGCACGGGGAAGGCGAGGATGGAGAAGAGGTAGGCGATCTGCACGACCTGGGCGGCCGTGAGATAGCCGCTGCTGACCCGCAGCGTGCCGACGAAGAGGACCGCGAGCGTGCCGATCGTCGGGATCGCCTCGATCGCCGGGTCGAACCGGCCGCGGGTGCGGCCGACATCGATGTTGGCGTCGCGCAGGGCGTGCGTCACCTCGCGGAAGCGCTCGGCCTCGTGGTCCTCGCGACCGAGCGACTTGACGATGAGCGCCGCCTCGAAGCTCTCGTGCGCCACCTCGGAGACGTCGGCACGCAGCTGCTGGGCCAGCGTGACCTTCGGTGACATGGCGCGCTGGAAGGCGACGTTGGCAAGGAAGAGGAGCGGGAAGACCGTGAGCCCCACGACGGCCAGCCACGGGTCGATGATCACCATCTGCACGATGCCGAAGACGAGCATGACGATGACGCCGAGCGCCATGGGCAGCGGGGCGAAGATGTTCCACGTCGCCTCGACGTCGGCGTTCGCGTTGGAGAGCAGCTGGCCCGACGGGTGCTTGTGGTGCCAGGAGAGCGGCAGCCGGAGGTACTGGCGCGTCACCTGGCGGCGGTACATCGCGCCGAGGTTGAACATCGCGACACCGCCGGCCAGACGTCGGCCGATGACGCCGGTGACCGTGACGAGCACGACGAGGGCGAGCACGCCGCCGATGGTCCAGAGCTGCTGCGGCGTGACGGTGCCGGCGGCGATCGCCGGGGCGATCTCGTGCTCGACGACCCACCCGATGGTCCACGCGGTCATGACGGTCATGACGCCGTAGATGACGCTGCCGAGGACCGCGAGCGCGAACCACCGCGGCTGCCCCTTGATGCCACGGGCGATGACGGACAGGCCTTCGCGCAGGGTCGAGGACGGCAAGTCGTTCACGTGTGGGGCTCCCGGTGGTCGCGTGTCAGGGTGGTGGGGCAGGCGGTCGGGGCGCGTCGGTGGCCCCGCTTGCACGACTTCTGAGCCTCTCACGCCCCACCGACAGTCGCCTCATCGGTGACTACCCAGTAGCGCCGCACGCCGTCGCGCACGTCCTCGAGGAAGCCTCCGCGCTGCCGGACGGCGCGCTCGATGGTGCGGGACGACGCGACGTTCTCGACGTCGCACGTGATGAGCGCAAGGTCGATGCCGCGTCGGTGCGCGAGGTCGAGGGCGAGCGCGAGGGCGCTGCTCGCGACGCCGCGTCCGCGGTCGCCCGGCCCCACGGCATACCCGATGTGGCCGCCCTCGGCGAGCAGCGAGGGGGTGAGGGAGTGCCGGACCGCGATCGTGCCGACGACCCTCCCGTCGTCCAGCACCCAGCGGTAGGAGCAGGCCACCCTCCCCTCCGGCAGCGGCTCGTCCGAGCGCTCCATGCCCGCGAGCCAGTCGACCCACTCGGCGAAGACCTCCGGGTCGCGCAGCCGGTCGCCGTCGCCGGGCCGCAGGCCCGATCCGTGGATCGTCGCACCGTCGAACGCCTCGACGAGCGCCCACCACGAGGCGGCGAGGTCGACGGACGGGCGCACGAGCTCGATCACTCCACGACCCTAGGCAGGTGCCCCGGCGACGGGCCACCGAGTTCCTCGCCGCTGCGGCTGCGAGGATGGGGCCATGACCCGCCACGCCCTGTCCGAACGCCTCCTGCTCTGCGACGAGCTGCTCCGCGTCGGCCCCGACGCCCCCACGAAGTGCGAGGGCTGGGACACGCGTGACCTCGCGGCCCACCTCGTCATCCGCGAGGGGCGCCCGGATCTCGCGGTCGGCATCATCCTGCCGTTCCTGCACGGCAGGCTCGAGCGTGAGCGCGCGCGCATGGCTGCCGGCGACTACGGAGCGCTCGTCGAGCGGGTGCGCGCCGGCGCGCCCGTCTGGAACCCCATGCACTTCGAGAAGGTCGACGAGGTCGCCAACCTCGTCGAGTTCTTCATCCACCACGAGGACGTGCGCCGCGCGCAGCCCGGCTGGGAGCCGCGCGACCTCGCGCCCAACCTCCAGCACGCGCTCTGGGTCTCCCTCCGCCGCAGCTCGCGCCTGATGTTCCGCAAGTCGCCGACCGGCATCGTGCTCGTCGCGCCCGGCCACGGCCGGCACTCCGCCAAGCTGCCCGACGACCACGGCACCGTCGTCGTGCGCGGCACGCCGGCCGAGCTCGTGCTCTACGCCTACGGCCGCAAGGACGTCGCGCGGGTGGAGCTCTCGGGCGACGCCGACGACATCGCGGCCCTCCAGCAGGCAGAGCTCGGCCTCGGCTGACCGCCGCACCCCGAGGTGGTATGCCGGCGTGTCAGCGCACGACGACCCCGGCCGCGCGCAGTGCGTCCTTGACCTGGCCGACGGTGAGCTCGCCGAAGTGGAAGACGCTCGCCGCGAGCACGGCGTCGGCACCGGCCTCGACGGCCGGGGCGAAGTGCTCCACCCGCCCGGCGCCGCCGCTGGCGATGACCGGCACCGACACGGCCGCGCGCACCCGGCGGATGAGCTCGAGGTCGAAGCCGTCCTTGGTGCCGTCGGCGTCCATCGAGTTGAGCAGGATCTCGCCGGCGCCGAGGTCGGCGGCCCGGGCGCACCACTCGATCGCGTCGAGGTCGACCGGCGTACGCCCGCCGTGGGTGGTCATGACGAAGTCGTCCGTCGGCCTGCCGTCGTCGCCCAGGCGGCGCCGCACGTCGGCCGACAGGACGAGCACCTGCGCGCCGAAGCGCTCGGCGATCTCGGCGATGAGCTCGGGGCGGGCAATGGCGGCGGTGTTGACCCCGACCTTGTCGGCGCCTGCACGCAGGAGACGGTCGACGTCGTCGACCGTGCGCACTCCCCCGCCGACGGTGAGCGGGATGAAGACCTGCTCGGCCGTGCGCCGCACGACGTCGTAGGTCGTCTCACGGTTGCCGCTGCTCGCGGTGACGTCGAGGAAGGTCAGCTCGTCGACGCCCTGTGCGTCGTAGACCTTGGCGAGCTCGACGGGGTCGCCGGCGTCACGGAGGTTCTCGAAGTTGACGCCCTTGACGACACGCCCGGCGTCGACGTCGAGACAGGCGATGACGCGCGTGGCAACCGGCATGGACCAAATCTAGGGCAGCGGCCGGGAGCAGCCGCACGGGTAGGGTCGCCGCCATGTGGCACCAGCTCACCGACCCCGCTCGCCGGTCCGACGTGGAGGCGGTCGTAGCGCTGGCTGCCGTGGCCGAGCCTCGTTGTGGCGCAACGGTGGTCGTCGCGATCGACGGGCCGAGCGGCTCCGGCAAGACGACCCTCGCCAAGGGCGTCGCCGACGCCCTCCAGGCTCTCGGCACCGTCGAGGTGGTGCACATGGACCTCATCTTCCCGGGCTGGGACGGGCTCGCCGAGGCGCCCGGGCTGCTCACCACGCAGGTGCTGGAGCCGATCGCGCACGGGCGCCCGGCGGCATACCGGCTGTGGAGCTGGGTGCGTGACGAGTGGCAGGGCACGCGGGCCGTGGAGCCGTCGCGCTTCCTCGTCGTCGAGGGCTGCGGGTGCAGCGTCGAGCCCGCCGGGGCGTATGCGGCCGTGCGGGTCTTCGTCGAGGCCGACCGAGCGCTGCGCATGGAGCGCGGCATCGCCCGTGACGGGGAGGCCTACCGGCCCAACTGGCAGCGCTGGGCCGCGCAGGAGGCGCAGCTCTACGCCGCCGACGGCACGAGGGAGCGTGCCGACCTCGTCGTCGACACCTCTAGTCTCTGAAGGGTGTCCCGACCCGCCCCGTCCCACGAAGAGCGGTCCGAGGCGACGGCGACCGCGCCGCGTCTGCGGCCCCTGCCTCCGGTCTGGGTCATGGCCCTCGCGCTGCTCGCGGTCGCGGCCAATCTCCGCACGGCCATCACGAGCGTGCCCCCACTGCTCGACGTGATCTCGGCCGACCTCGGTCTCAGCCACGCCGCCGCCGGTGCCCTGACGATGCTTCCGGTGCTCTGCATGGGCGTCTTCGCGCCGGTCGCGAGCGTCGTCGCCCACCGTCTCGGCGCCGTTGCCGCGGTGCTCGGCGCGATCCTCGCCATCCTCGCCGGCACGGCGAGCCGGTTCGCCGCGGACTCGTGGCCGATCCTCTACCTCGGCACGGCGCTCGCCGGCATCGGCATCGCCCTCGCCGGCACGCTGCTTCCCCGCCTCGTCAAGACCTTCTTCCCGCCGGAGCGGGCCGGGCTCATCACGGGCCTCTACATGCTCGCGATGATGGGCGGCGCGGCCCTCAGCTCGGCCCTGTCGGTGCCGCTGGCCGACCGGCTCGGCTCGTGGCAGGCCTCGCTCGGCTCGTGGTCGGTGCTCGCGCTCGTGGGTGCCCTCGCCTGGGCGCCCTTCACGCGTCGGGCCAACCCCCACCACACCCCGGGCGAAGCCGGACGGGGTCGGCTGCCGTGGCGCCACCCCACCGCGTGGCTCGTCGCCGCCTACCTCGCCCTGCAGTCCTGGGCCTTCTACTCGTCCGTGACGTGGCTGGCGCCCACGTACGTCGAGCAGGGCTGGCCACCGGCGTCGGCGGGCTACCTCGCCGCCGTCTTCAGCGGCACGCAGATCGTCTCAGGGCTGCTCGGCCCCGTGCTCAGCGACCGCACTGCCGACCTGCGCCGGCTGCTGCTGCCGGTCGCCGCGCTGGGCACGCTCGGGTGCATCGGCATCTGGCTCGCACCCCTCGCGGCTCCGTGGCTGTGGGCCGCGGTGGTCGGGCTCGGGCAGGGCGCGGCGTTCTCGCTCGGTCTCGTGCTTCTCGTGCGGTATTCCGCGACGCCCGAGGCGAGCGGTCGCCTCACCGGTATGGCGTTCTTCGCCTCCTACAGCATCGCCTCGATCGGGCCCGTGGCGATGGGACTCGTCCGTGACGTCACCGGCGGCCTCAGCCTCGTCTGGGCCGTGCTCGCCGCCGTCGGCATCCTGCAGGCACTCGTCGCCCTGCGCCTGCGACCGGGCCTGCGCCGCATCGAGTAGGGCGCGGTCCGCTCACCCGGCGACGTAGGCGGCGAGATGCTGCCCGGTGAGGGTGCTGGCGTCGGCGACGAGCTCGGCGGGGGTGCCCTCGAAGACGAGGCGCCCGCCGTCGTGCCCGGCGCCGGGGCCGAGGTCGATGATCCAGTCGCCGTGCGCCATGACCGCCTGGTGGTGCTCGATGACGATGACCGAGCGGCCCGAGTCGACGAGTCGGTCGAGCAGCCCGAGCAGGTTGTCGACGTCGGCGAGGTGCAGGCCCGTCGTCGGCTCGTCGAGGACGTAGACCTCGCCCTTCTCGGCCATCTGGGCGGCGAGCTTGAGGCGCTGGCGCTCGCCACCGGACAGCGTCGTCAGGGGCTGGCCGAGCGTGATGTAGCCGAGCCCCACGTCGACGAGCCGCCCGAGGATCGTGTGGGCGGCCGGGGTGCGGGCCTCCCCCTCGGCGAAGAAGTCCAGCGCCTCGGTCACCGGCATCGCCAGCACCTCGGCGATGTTGCGAGCGCCCAGCTCGTAGCCCAGCACCGCCGCCTGGAAGCGCCGGCCCTCGCACTCCTCGCACGTCGACTCGACCGTCGCCATGACCCCGAGCTCGGTGTAGATGACGCCGGCGCCGTTGCAGGCTTGGCAGGCGCCCTCGGAGTTGGAGCTGAAGAGGGCGGGCTTGACGCCGTTGGCCTTGGCGAACGCCTTGCGGATCGGCTCGAGCAGCCCGGTGTAGGTGGCCGGGTTGCTGCGGCGCGAGCCCCGGATCGCGCCCTGGTCGACGACCACGACCCCCTCGCGCTTGGCCACCGAACCGTGGATGAGCGAGCTCTTGCCGGAGCCCGCGACGCCGGTGACGACGCAGAGCACGCCGAGCGGGATGTCGACGTCGAGGTCGCGCAGGTTGTGCGTGCTGGCGCCACGCACCTCCATGACCCCCGTCGCCGTGCGCGTCGACGCCTTGAGCCGCACCCGGTCATCGAGGTGGTGACCGGTCACGGTGTCGCTGGCGCGCAGCCCCTCGACGGTGCCCTCGAAGACGACCTCGCCGCCACCGGAACCGGCGCCCGGACCGAGGTCGACGACGTGGTCGGCGATGGCGATCGTCTCGGGCTTGTGCTCGACGACGAGGACGGTGTTGCCCTTGTCGCGCAGCTGGAGCAGGAGCGCGTTCATCCGCGCGATGTCGTGCGGGTGCAGGCCGATCGTCGGCTCGTCGAAGACGTAGGTGACGTCGGTGAGGGACGACCCGAGGTGCCGGATCATCTTGGTGCGCTGGGCCTCCCCACCTGACAGCGTGCCCGCGGGACGGTCGAGGGAGAGGTAGCCGAGGCCGATCTCGGCGAACGAGTCGAGCAGGTGCTGCAGACCTCGCAGCAGGGGCGCGACCGACGGCTCCGACAGGCCGCGCAACCACTCGGCGAGGTCGCTGATCTGCATCGAGCACAGGTCGGCGATGTTCTTGCCCTTGATCGTCGATGACAGCGCCTCTCGGGACAGGCGCGTCCCGTTGCACTCGGGACAGGTCGTGAAGGTGACGGCCCGCTCGACGAAACGGCGCACGTGCGGCTGCATGGCGTCGAGGTCCTTGGAGAGCATCGACTTCTGGATCTTCGTGAGCACGCCCTCGTAGGTGAGGTTGACGCCCTCGACCTTGATCTTCTCCGGCTGGCCGTAGAGCAGCTTCTGCAGCTGCCTCGCCGTGAACGTCCCGACGGGCTTGTCCATGGGCAGGCCGGCTCCGGCGAAGATGCGGCCGTACCACCCGTCCATGCTGTAGCCGGGGACGAGGAGGGCACCCTCGGAGAGCGACTTGCTCTCGTCGTAGATCGCGGTGAGGTCGAAGTCGTTGACGGCGCCCATCCCCTCGCACCGGGCGCACATGCCGCCCTGGTAGACCGCCTCGCGCACGATCGAGGTCTCCTGCCGGTTGCCGCGATCGGTCTTCATGACCCCGCTCGCGACGCGCGTCGGGACGTTGAAGGCGAAGGCGGTCGGCGGCCCGATGTGCGGGGTGCCGATGCGGCTGAAGAGGATCCGGAGCATGGCGTTCGCATCGGTCGCGGTGCCGACGGTCGATCGCGGGTTGGCGCCCATCCGCTCCTGGTCGACGATGATCGCCGTCGTCAGGCCGTCGAGGAGGTCGACCTCTGGCCGGGCCAGCGACGGCATGAAGCCCTGGACGAAGGCGCTGTAGGTCTCGTTGATGAGCCGTTGGGACTCGGCAGCGATCGTGGCGAAGACGAGCGAGCTCTTGCCCGAGCCCGAGACGCCGGTGAAGACCGTCAGGCGTCGCTTCGGCAGCTCGATGCTGACGTCCTTGAGGTTGTTGACCCGGGCCCCGTGCACCCGGATGCGGTCGTGGCTGTCAGCGACGTGCGTGGCCGCCTTCGTCGTCGTCGTCGCGCTCATCAGGTCTCCGTCCCCTCGGCGTGGTGCGCGACCCCACGGTACGGGCTGGGTCAACCCCAGTAGTCGTCGAGCGCCTCGCCGCCGTCGTCGCCGGTCGGGGTGCGACGCTCGGTCACGCTGAGGCGGCCACGGTAGAAGAGCATCGGCCGGCCCAGCTCGCCGTCCTCGAGCTCGGCGACCCGGCCGATGACGACGTCGTGGTCGCCGGCGACGTGCACCTGCTCGACGGCGCAGTGGATCCGCATGAGCACCCCGGGCAGCCCCGGGCCCCCGGCGCCTGCCGGCAGCCAGTCGAGCCCCTCGAAGCGTCGCCCGGCCCTCGACCCGAAGCGTTCGATGAGGTCTCGCTGCGCGTGGCCGAGCACGTTGACCGTGAAGCGGCCCTGCTCGCGCATGAGCGGCCAGGACCGTCCGCGGTGGTCGGCACAGAAGAGGACGAGCGGGGGGTCGAGCGAGACCGAGGCAAAGGACTGGCAGGCGAAGCCGACCGGATCGCCCTGTGCCGTCAGCCCGGTCACGACGGTGACCCCCGTGGCGAAGTGCCCGAGCGCGTGGCGCATGCGCTCGGGCGTGGGGTCGCCGCCGCGCAGCTCGCCGCCCTGGCCGTCGCTCACGAGCCCTCGCCGCCTGCGCGCTGCGGCCCGTCGCCGTCGCGGTGGCGCGACTCGCCGAAGGCCTGGACGAGCGCGGCCAGGCGCGATGCCTCGCGCCCCGACACCTCGCCGTCGGCCTTCTGGATGGCCATGACGGCCAGGGTGTCACCGTCGTCGAGGTCGAGCGTCACCCACGGCTCGCCACCGCCGAACTGCACCCCGACGACCTCGGGCCACGTCAGGGTGCGGGTGAGGACGAGGTTGCGCACGATGAGCCCCTCCCGCGAGGGCACGGCGGAGATCGACGCGTAGCGCCAGGCCACGACCGCGATGACGACGCCCAGGGCGAAGAACATGAGGCGGTCGATGATGCTCCAGTGGCCGAGGGTCTCGACGGGCATGAGCACGGCGAGACCGCCGAAGACGATGAGTGCGGTCCACGCGACGCCGAGCGCCACGGCGCGACCCCGTCGCGACCGGAAGGTGGCGAAGGCGTCAGGCGCCGGGTCGGCGTCGCGGCTGCTCGGGCCGGTCGGGCTGCTCACGGCGTCACAGGCGGCAGGCCGCGATGTCGGTGACGAGGATGGCTCGGGCCCCGAGGTCGTAGAGCTCGTCCATGAGCCGGTTGCGCCCGATCCGCGGCACCATGGCGCGCACGGCGACCCACGCCTCGTCCTGCATCGGCGACACGGTGGGCGACTCGAGGCCCGGCGTCAGCTCGGTCGCCTTGTCGACGAGCTCCTTGGGGCAGTCGTAGTCGAGCATGACGTAGGTCCGGGCGGTGATGACGCCGGCGATGCGCCGCTCCAGCACCGAGACGGCCTGCTCCTCCCCCGGCCGGTCACCGCGGATGAGCACGGCCTCCGACTGCAGGATCGGCTCACCGAAGACCGCGAGCCCCTGGCTGCGCAGCGTGGCCCCCGTCTCGACGACGTCGGCGATGACGTCGGCCACCCCCAGCGTGATGGCGGTCTCGACCGCCCCGTCGAGACGCACGACCTCACCGCTCAGCCCGCGGGATGCGAGGTCGGCGCGCACGAGGCCGGGGTAGCTCGTCGCCACCCGCTTGCCGTCGATGTCCTCGACCGTGGCCACCTGACCGGGGCGGGCGGCATACCGGAAGGTCGAGCCGCCGAAACCGAGCGACATCACCTCGACGGCGCTGGAGCCGGAGTCGAGCAGCAGGTCGCGTCCGGTGACGCCGGCGTCGACGGTGCCGGAGCCGACGTAGACGGCGATGTCGCGCGGGCGCAGGTAGAAGAACTCGACGTCGTTCTCGACGTCGCTGACGACGAGCTCCTTGGTGTCGCGACGCACGCGGTAGCCCGCCTCGCGGAGCATCTCGACCGTCGCGTCGGACAGGGAGCCCTTGTTGGGCACGGCAATTCGCAGCATGGGGATGGGGTCCTCTGGGGGTCTTACTGGGGTCCTACAGGTGGGCGTAGACGTCGTCGAGCGAGATGCCCTTGGCGAGCATGAGGACCTGCAGATGGTAGAGCAGCTGGCTGATCTCCTCGGCCGCCTCGGCGTTGGACTCGTACTCCGCGGCCATCCAGACCTCGGCCGCCTCCTCGACGATCTTCTTGCCGATGGCGTGGACGCCGGCGTCGAGCTGCGCGACGGTGCCCGAGCCCTCGGGTCGGGTCGTGGCCTTCTCGGCCAGCTCGGCATACAGCTGCTCAAAGCTCTTCACGGTCACCCAGCCTACGGGGGCAGCCGACGTGGTCCGTATGCCGCTCACGTCGTGGCGGTGTCGCGGAGCGCGACCACGGTCGCCACCGCAGCCGTGGCGGCCCCGTGCCCCTTGTCCTCGGCGGACCCGGGCAGCCCGGCGCGATCGAGGGCCTGGGCCTCGTCGTCGCAGGTGAGCACGCCGAAGCCGATCGGCACCCGGGTGCGGACGGCGACCTCGGTGATGCCGACGGTCGCAGCCTGGCACACGTAGTCGAAGTGGGGGGTGCCGCCGCGGATGACGACCCCGAGCGCGACCAGGGCGTCGAAGCGGTCGGCGAGTGCCGCGCACGCGACCGGCAGCTCGAAGGTGCCCGGCACCCGGACGACCTCGACGTCGGTGACGCCGGCCTCCGCGAGTCCGCGGAGCGAGCCGTCGAGCAGGCCACCCATGACCCGGTCGTGCCAGCTCGCGGCCACGACCGCGACGCGCAGCCCGCTGCCGTCGGTGGCGATGGTGGGGGCGCCGTCCTTCATGCTGTCTCCTTGCTGCTGCCGTGGTGCTCTCGGGGCGTGGCCGGGATGTCGTGGCCGAGCCGGTCGCGCTTGGTGATGAGGTAGCCCGCGTTGTCCTCGCCCATCGGGCCGTGGAGCCGCTCGACGGCCACGACGTCGACACCGAAGTGGCGCAGGGCGCTCACCTTGAGGGGGTTGTTGGTGAGCAGCACGACGTGCTCGGCCCCGAGGTCGTGCAGGATCGCGGCGCCGGCCGCGTAGTCGCGCGCGTCGACGGGCAGGCCGAGCGCGGTCTGGGCGTCGACCGTGTCGGCGCCCGCGTCCTGCTCGGCGTAGGCACGCAGCTTGTCGACGAGGCCGACGCCTCGACCCTCGTGGCCGCCGAGGTAGACGACGACCCCGCCCTCGCGGCCGACCCGTGCCATCGCCGCCTGCAGCTGCGGGCCGCAGTCGCACCGCAGTGAGCCGAAGGCATCGCCCGTCAGGCACTCGCTGTGCAGGCGGGTCAGCACCGGGCCGGGGCGTCCCAGCGCCTGCAGCCCGCGAGGGCTGACGAGTGCGACGTGCTCGTCGCCCGTGAGGGTGTCGCGGTAGCCATGGGCGGTGAACGTGCCGTGGACCGTGGGGATGCGTGTCGTCGCGAGCCGCTCGACACGGTCGAAGCGCTGGCGCCAGGCGATCAGCGCCTCGATCGTGATGACCGGCAGGCCGGCCTCGGCGCCGAGGGCGAGCACGGCGTCGTAGCGCATCATCGTGCCGTCGTCGTGCACGAGCTCGCCGATGACTCCGACGGGGGCGAGACCCGCGAGACGCGTGAGGTCGGCGGCGGCCTCCGTGTGCCCCGGGCGGGTCAGGACGCCACCCGGCCTGGCCCGCAGGGGCAGCACGTGGCCGGGACGCACGAGGTCGGTGGGCACCGAGGCGGGGTCGGCGAGCACCTGCACGGTGCGCAGCCGGTCGGCAGCGCTGATGCCGGTCGTGACGCCACGAGCCGCGTCGACCGACACCGTGTAGGCCGTGCGCAGGGGGTCGCGGTTGTCGGTGACCATGAGCGGCAGCTCGAGCCGGTCGGCGACCTCGGCCGGCATCGGCGCACAGAGGTAGCCCGACGAGTGCCGCACGGTCCACGCCATCCACTCCTCGGTGGCGGTCTCGGCGGCGAGCACGAGGTCACCCTCGTTCTCGCGCCCCTCGTCGTCGAGCACGAGGACGGGGCGACCCTGGCGCAGCGCCTCGAGGGCCTGCTCGACGGTGGCCAGGCCGCTCATCGTCCCGCCCCCGCCCGCGAGCCGAGGAGGCGCTCGACGTACTTCGCGATGACGTCGACCTCGAGGTTGACGACGTCGCCGACTCCCTTGTGGCCCAAGGTCGTGAGTGCCAGCGTGGTGGGGATCAGCGACACCGAGAAGCCGTCGTCCGAGATCGAGGCCACCGTGAGCGAGACACCGTCGACGGTGATCGACCCCTTCTCCACGACGTATGCCGCGAGGCCGGGTGGGAGTGTGAGATCGACCGTCTCCCAGCGGTCCCCGGGCGTGCGGCGCGTGATCGTCGCCGTGCCGTCGACGTGGCCCTGCACGACGTGACCGCCGAAGCGACCATCGGCGGGCATGGCCCGCTCGAGGTTGACGCGGTCACCGGGTCGGAGCGCGCCGAGCGCGCTCCGGCTCAGGGTCTCGGCCATGACGTCGACGGCGAACTGCTCGCTGTCGTGCTCGGTCACGGTCAGGCAGACTCCGTTGACCGCGATCGACGCACCGTGCACGGCGTCACTGACGACGAGCGGACCCCTGATGCGGAGCACGGCTGAGTCCGCGCCGTGCTCGACGGCCTCGACGGTGCCGAGCTCCTCGACGATTCCGGTGAACATCGTGTCATCACTTCTCCTCTTCGGTGGGGTCACTCGGCCGGGCGTGCACGCGGACGTCGCCGCCGATGACCTCGACGTCGACGACCTCGAGCCGCCGGACGTCCGTGATGGTGGTGATGCCGAGGTCGTCGACGGCCGCGCGGCCCGACCCGAGCAGTGCCGGGGCGAGGTAGGCGTAGACGTCGTCGACGAGGCCAGCGGTGATGAAGGTCGCCGCCAGCGTCGGGCCGCCCTCGAGCCACACGTCGCGGACTCCCCTGTCCCACAGCTCCTTGAGAGCGATCTCGGGATCACGGGTGCGCAGGTGGAGCACCTCACCGGGCGCGTCGTGCACCTGCGCGGACTCGGGCACGTCGCGAAGGCCCATGACGACACGGAGGGGCTGTCGCGGCGCGAGCCCGCCGTCCGGCATACGGGCCGTGAGCCGTGGGTCGTCGACGAGCACGGTGCCGGTGCCGACGAGCACCGCGTCACGGGTGGCCCGCAGGGTGTGGGTGTCGGCGCGCGCGGCGTCGCCGGTGAGCCACTGGCTCGTCCCGTCGGAGGCGGCACTGCGGCCGTCGAGCGTGGCCGCGAACTTCCACGTCACGAGCGGGCGGCCGAGAGCCACGCCGCGCGCCCAGCGGGCGTTGAGCGCGGTGGCCTCGTCGGCGAGCACGCCGCCGATGACGTCGACCCCGGCTGCGTGCAGGCGCTCGGCCCCGCCGGTCGCGTCGGGGTTCGGGTCGGACTGGGCGAAGACGACGCGCGCCACCCCCGCCACGACGAGGGCGTCTGCGCACGGGCCGGTGCGACCCGTGTGCGCGCAGGGTTCGAGGGTCACGTAGGCAGTGGCCCCCCGGGCCCGCGAGCCGGCGGTGCGAAGTGCCACGATCTCGGCGTGAGGGGTGCCGGCGCCGTGGTGGTGCCCCTCCGCGACGACCTCACCGTCGGGCGCGACGATGACGCACCCCACCCGGGGGTTGGGGTCCGGCCACGGCCCGGATGCGGCGAGGTGGAGGGCTCGTCGCATCCAGGTCGAGGCGGCCGTGTCACCCACGGGTCAGCCCGCCGTCGCTCGCGCGAGCTCCGACTCGGAGTCGGGCCGCTCGGTCCTCGAGGCCTTGACCCACTGGGTGAAGCCGTAGACCACGAAGGCGCCGTAGAAGGTGTAGAGCACGGCTGTCGGGACGTAGCCCGTGGCGAAGCCGAACGGGATGCCGACGAGGTCGACCCCGATCCACGCGAGCCAGAACTCGTTCCACCCACGCGCCATGGCGTAGGTGGCGACGATGGAGCCCACGAAGATCCAGGCGTCGCACCAGAAGAACCACCACTGTGGCGTGAAGTAGGGGTTGGGCGCGAGGCTCCAGAGCCAGACGAAGACCTGGTGGACGACGACGGTGCCGACGAGCCAGAAGCCGATGACGACGGCGCGCTCCGTGGCCGTCGCCCACCGCGGCGTGATCGCCGCTCCGGTCGGGTCACCCGCGTGGTTGAGCCGGCGCAGTCGCGACCAGCGCCACCAGCCGTAGATGCTCGTGATGATGAAGAAGACCTGGCGACCGGCCTGGCCGAAGAGGGGGATGCGCTCGTCGGCGCCGAAGACGGCACCGAGGTAGACGAAGAAGAGCATGACGTTGGCGAGGATCCCGACGGGCCAGGCCAACACCCACCGGCGCATGCCGAGGTAGGCGGAGGCGAGTCCGATGAGGACGCCGATCAGCTCGAGCCAGTGCAGCTGGTAGGGGCCGATCGCGATCGACGCATCGATCGCGTGCTGGAAGACGTTCTGCGTGCCATCGGCAAGGGCTGATGCCTGCATGTGGTGTTCGACCTCGTGTCGTTCGTCGGTGCACGGACGAACTCCGGGGAACTCCACACGCCGCCGGGAGCCGGGCTCCGGCAGCGGACGCCGAAAACCCAGACCGTGACGGCCTGTCTCGTGCTGCCTCCCATCCGGACTTTCACCGTCGGTCCCGGAATTTCACCAGGTCAACCGGCCGCTGGCTGCGGCCGGGTCGCGGACTGTAACCGCCGGCTCGGAATTACACCGACCCCGGAGCACGTAGGGCCAGTATGCACCCGGCCGGTGCGACGATGCACACCGTCTCGCCGGTGACGGATCGCACACGGGCTCCCGGCCGCCTCAGGGTGCGTCCCACCGCGAGCTCGGTGTCAGTGTCGGTGCCGCTCCGCGAGCGAGCGCAGCTCGTCGACGGCTGCCGCGGCGTCCTCCGCGCCGTAGACGGCCGAGCCCGCGACGAAGACGTCGGCGCCGGCTTCGGCGCACTGCTCGATGGTGTCGCTACTCACACCGCCGTCGACCTGGACCCAGATCTCGCCGCCGTGACGCCGAACGGCCTCGCGGACCTGCCGCACCTTGGGCATCTGGTCGGCCATGAACGACTGGCCCCCGAAGCCGGGCTCGACGGTCATGACGAGCACCATGTCGAGCTCGGGCAGCAGGTCCTCATAGGGTGCGAAGGCCGTGCCGGGCTTGATCGCCATCGATGCCCGTGAGCCCGCGGCACGGAGCGCGCGCGCCAGCGACCTCGGGTCGCGGGCGGCCTCGATGTGGAAGGTCACCGACTGGCAGCCGGCCTCGGCGTACTGGGGTGCCCAGCGGTCGGGGTCCTCGATCATGAGGTGCGCGTCGATGGGCACGGGGCTCACCTTGACGAGGGCCTCGACGACGGGCAACCCGAGAGTGAGGTTCGGCACGAAGTGCGCGTCCATGACGTCGACGTGGGCCCAGTCGGCGTTGGCGATGCGCCCCAGCTCGGCCTCGAGGTTGGCGAAGTCGGCCGACAGGATGCTCGGTGAGATCTGCACGCGCACAGCCTAGGGGCCGTGCCGTCGGGCCAGTCCTCGCCTCGAACCGGTCGCTCAGAACGGGGGCGGATCGTCGGGTGCGGCCTCGTCGGCACGCGGCTGGTCGACGCCCGCCTGCCAGTCCTTGGGCCACGTCGCGTACGTGCGTCCGGTGAGGGTGGTCCACTCGAGGCCGCGGCCGCCGGTGGGCCTGGAGGTCCAGACGCCGTCAGTCTTGAGGTTGTGGTGGAAGCGGTGCTTGGCGTGGAGGTTGTCGACGGTGGTCGGCCCTGCCGGCCACGGAACCTCGTGGTCGAGGTCGCAACGAAGGGCTGGCACCTCGCATCCCGGCGCCCGGCACACGCCATCAAGGGCTTGGACGTGCTCCACCATGGCGGCGGTGGGTCGGTAGCCGAGGCCGGGTCGGGACAGGGCCCGCCCGCTGGAGACGTCGACGGGGAGGGTGCGCCAGACGGACCCGGGACGCGTGATGATCTCGCGAGCGTGGGCAGCGGCGACCCAGCCGTGTCCGGGCAGCTCGCACGCCGCGTCCGACGAGCCGGTGACGACGTCGAACGGGACGACGATCCAGACCATGGCGGCGGGATGACCCGTGTTTCAGCCCGTCTTGCGCAGCAGCGCGAAGAACATCGCGTCCGTGCCGTGCACGTGCGGCCAGAGCTGCACGTAGGGGCCCTCCCTGAGGGCCGGCAGCTGCTCCCCCGACGCGTCGACGAAGAGGCCCCGCGCGTCGACCACCTCGATGTCGTCGCGCCGCTTGAGCAGGTCGGCGACGACGAAGCGGGTCTCGTTGAGGTGAGGGCTGCACGTCGCGTAGCCGACGAGGCCCCCGGGCGCGGTCGCGTCGATGCCCGCCGACAGCAGCTCGCGCTGGAGCCAGGCGAGGGCCGCGACGTCGCCGGGCGAGCGGCGCCACCGCGCCTCTGGCCGGCGACGGAGGGCCCCGAGGCCGGTGCACGGTGCGTCGATGAGCACCCTGCTGTATGCCGCCGGGTCGACCTCGCCCATGTCGCGCCCGTCGCCGTGGCGCACCTTGAGGCTCGTGTCGGCGTCCCGTGCCGCGGCGCGCGCGGCAGCGAGCGTCTGCCAGACGAGATCGGCGCGGTGCTCGCTGATCTCATTGGCCACGAACGGGATTCGTCGCTCGATGGCGAGCGCGGCGAGCAGTCCGGCCTTGCCACCCGGCCCGGCACACAGGTCGAGCCAGCGCTCGTCTGCCGCAGCCGGACCCTCGACGTTGGCGCTGGCGAGGGCGAGCACAAGCAGCTGCGAGCCCTCGTCCTGCACCGCCGCACGCCCGTCGCGCACGGCGTCGATGGCGCCGGGGTCGCCCTCGTCGAGCACAGCTCCGACCGGGCTGAGCCCGGTGCGCGTCGCCCCCCAGCCCTCGAGCTCGTCGAGCGACGAGAGTCCGGGCCGTGCCACGAGCGAGACCTTGGCCGGCTCGTTGTCGACCTCGAGCAGCGCGGTGAGAGATGCCTCGACATCGTCGGGGGTGGCAGCCCCGTGCCCGATGAGGGCGGCACGCAGGGCCTTCGCCACCCAGACGGGGTGCGAGGTGCGCATTGCCAGCCGCTCGACCGGGTCGGTGATGCCCTGGGTCACGAGATCGACCCACTCGTCGGGGTCACGCTCGCTGATGCGACGCATGACGGCGTTGACGAAGCCTGCCGCTCCGGCGCCGTTGACCTGACGGGCCAGCGCCACCGTCTCGTCGACGGCAGCGTGCGTGGCCACGCGCATCCCGAGGACCTGGTGCGCCCCGAGCCGCAGCGTGTCGAGCACGTTGGCGTCGATCTTGCCGACAGGCCGACCCGCTGCCGAGGCGATGATCGCGTCGTAGAGACCGGACATGCGGGTCGCGCCGTAGACGAGCTCAGTCGCAAAGCCCGCGTCTCGGCCAGTGAGTCGCTTGTCGCGCAGCAGCCTCGGCAGCGCGAGGTTGGCGTAGGCGCCGTCGGCGATCTCACGCATCGCCGTGTAGGCCGTCAGCCGGGCGGGGTCGGTGCGGCGGGCCCGCTCCGACGGCCGCTGCTCGGAGCGGTGCCGGGCCGAGCGCTCGCGGGCCGGAGGCCGCTGCCGCTCCCCGCGCCGGGCGCGGTGCTCGTCGTCACTCATCGCCGACCCGCTCCCCCGCCTCGATGCGCGTGCCGCGTGCCCAGTCGGCGGCGGCCATCGGCTTCTTGCCGTGTGCCTGGACCGTGCCGAGGCGCACGGGCACGGTTCCCGTGCCGACGTGGACCGCCTTCTTCGACACGAGGAGAGTGCCGGGTGCGAGGCCGCCGAGGGCGTCCGCCTCGTTGGGGCCAACCGGCGTGACCGGCTCGATCTTGAGGCGCTGTCCCCGGAAGGTCGTCCACGCGCCGGGGGCCGGTGTGCACCCGCGCACCCGGCGGTCGACGGCCGCGGCGGGGTGCTCCCACCGGATGCGGGCGTCGTCGACCTCGATCTTGGGGGCGTGCGAGACGCCCTCACCGGCCTGCGGCCGGGCCACGAGCTCGCCGGCCTCGAGCCCGTCGAGCGTGGCCACGAGCAGCCCGGCCCCGGCGGTCGCCAGCCGTCCGAGCAGGTCTCCGGCGGTGTCGGTGGGGCGGATCGTCTCCGTCATGACGCCGAGGACCGGACCGGTGTCGAGGCCCTGCTCGATGAGGAACGTCGAGGCGCCGGTCACCGTGTCACCGGCCATGATGGCGTGCTGCACCGGGGCGGCGCCGCGCCACGCCGGCAGCAGGGAGAAGTGCAGGTTGACCCAGCCGAGCCTCGGGATGCCGAGGGCGACAGGCGGGATGAGGTTGCCGTAGGCGACGACCGGGCAGGCGTCAGGTGCGAGCTCGCGCAGGGTGTCGAGGAACTCGGGTTCCTTGACCCGGGTCGGGGTCAGCACCGGCACGCCGAGCTCCTCGGCGCGCTGGCGCACGGGTGAGGCCTCGAGGCGGCGCCCCCGCCCCGAGGGTGCGTCGGGCCTCGTGACGACGGCGACGAGCTCGTGGCTCGACGCCGCCACGGCCTCGAGGCTCGGCACCGCGGCTTCGGGGGTTCCGGCGAAGACGACTCTCACGTCACATCGCCCGGCCGAAGGTGGAGTGCGGGCTGATGCGCACCTCGGTCGGGCTCTGGGCGAACCAGTCCGACTCGCGGATGGCGCGCATCGCCTCGCGGCGCGACTCCGTGTCGAGACGGTCGAGGAAGAGGATGCCGTCGAGGTGGTCGGTCTCGTGCTGGACGCACCGGGCGAGCAGCTCGGTGCCCTCGAGGACGACCGGCTCACCCCACATGTTCTGGCCGCGCGCCACGACCGAGAGAGCGCGCTTCGTGTCGAAGGCGACCCCGGGGATGGAGAGACAGCCCTCAGGGCCGTCCTGCTCCTCGTCGGACAGGTCGAGGCTGGGGTTGACGAGGTGTCCGAGCACTCCGTCGACCCAGTAGGTGAAGACGCGCAGCCCCACCCCGATCTGGGGGGCGGCCAAGCCCGCTCCCGGAGCATCGAGCATCGTGTCCTCGAGGTCCTTGACGAGGACCCGGAGCTGCTTGTCGAAGTCGACGACGTCGACGGCGGGTGTGCGCAGGACCGGGTCACCGAAGAGGCGGATGTCCTTGATCGACACGAGACTCCTGGGTGCGGGGGTGGACGGGGCGAGCGCCAGTCTAGGACTGCGGCGGCGCCGAGGACCGACCGGCGGCCGTGGCCGGCATCGCGACGGTGCGCACCTCGGTGGGTTCGTCGGTGGGTTCCTCGGTGGGTTCCTCGGTGGGTTCCTCGGACGACCGCCCGAGATCGCGCACCGACCGCGAGAGCAGGGCCGCGAGCGAGATCACCACGTAGACAGCGGCACTCACGAGGATGAGGGTCTCGAGGTCCACGGTGGTGGCAAGCCACCCGTAGACGAAGGTCCCGATCGGCATCGCGACGAACGAGCCCAGGGCGTCATAGCTCGACACCCGTGAGAGCACCGCGACGGGCACGTGCTCGTGCAGGGCCGTGCTCCACCCGACGCCGAAGACCTCGACGGCGGCTCCCGCGACGAAGAAACCGATCGCCACGGGCAGCAGGGCCGGCAGCGCCCCGAGGAGGACCATCGGCACCGCGAGGACGCAGATGGCGAGCATGCCGGCACGAAGCGGGTGCTCGAGCCGCAGCCGGAGCATGACGAGCGTCATGATGACCGTGCCCGCGGCCTCGGCGCTCAGCACGAGGCCCCACCCCGCCTCTCCGATGGCCTCGCTCGAGGCCGCGATGAGCGGTCCGAGCACGCCGATGACGCCGACGTGGATCGCGTTCGTCAGACCGAAGGCGAGGACGACGACCCAGAGCCACTGCCGGCGGGTGAACTCCGACCACCCCTCTCGCAGCTCGCGCACCATCGAGGGGCGCCGCACGCGGCCCGGCTCGGCCCGGGGCAGACCGACGCGCGAGAGGCAGACGATGGCGACGGCATACGTCAGCGCGTCGACGGCGAGCGCCCACCCGGGGCCGACGCCCACGACGAGCAGGCCGGCGAGGGCCGGCCCGATGACCGCGAGCCCGCTGCGGCTGAAGGACAGCAGGGCGTTGGCCTGCTGCAGCCGCGCGCGGTCGACGACGAGCGGCACGATGCCCATCATCGCCGGCATCGTGAAGGCCGAGACGGCGCCGTTGATCCCCTCGATGACCGTCAGCTGCGTCAGGGTGGCGTGTCCGCTGATGATGAGGGCCGCGGCCACCGCCTGGGTGAGGCAGGTGAGGACGTGCGAGACCTGCAGGACGACGATGCGTGAGAACCGGTCGGCCACCACCCCGCCGACGAGCAGGAAGACCACCATGGCGAGGGTGCGCACGCCGAGCACCTGGGCGAGCGCGCCGGCGGACGCGTCGATGTGCAGCACCGCGAAGGCGAGCGCCACCGGCACCATGACCGAGCCGCCCGTCGACACCGTGCGGGCGGCGAAGTACCACGCGAACCGCGGGTCGCCGAGCGCGCCGAGCGACTCCTTGACCCTCATCGCGTGCCCCGGCTCTCGGGCCGCAGCTCGAAGGCGGCGACCGACAGGTTCGCGCGCACCGTGCCCTCGCTCCGCGGCGGCTGCGCGCTCGCGTGCAGGAGCGCACTGGCCTCGCCGACGAGCTCGACGACCCTCGCCCACACGTCGGGCGCGACCCAGAGGTCGGCGTCGGTGAGGTGCGTGCCGCCGGGACGACCGGGGAGGCGGTCGGCGAAGCGGGCCGGGATGGCGTCGGCGAGGACGCGGACGTAGTGCTGGGCGTCGTCCTCGGTGTCGGGCTGGGCCCCGGGGGCGCGCGGGGCGTCCCACACGTGGCGGTAGCGCTTCGCCCGGCCGCCGCGCACGTTCTCCTCGCTCGCGATGACGAGCAGGCCGGCGTCGAGCAGCAGGCGCAGGTGGTAGCTCGCGTTGGCCTGGCTCACGTCGAGCTCTCGCGCGACCTCAGCGGCGCTCAGCTCGGCGCCGGTGAGGAGCGAGAGCATCTGCAGGCGCAGCGGGTGGGCCGTCGCCCTGAGGTCACTGATCCGCTCATCCTCCAAAGACATGTTTGGGAGTATGCCGTGTCGCCGGCTCCACCGTCAAGCATCTCTTTGGGGGTTGTCGGATCCACGTGCCACCCGACCCAGGGCGGGCGGCTCAGCGGCCGGTGACCTCCTCGACGTCGAAGGTGAAGCCGTGCTCGCGCAGTCGCTCGACGAGGACCTCCCCCATCGCCGTGGCCGGCGTGCAGACGCCGGTCCGGCGCGGCACCCCCACGCCGCCGTCGAAGGCGAGCGACAGGGCTGCTCGGCCGAGCATCACCGCGGTGCCGCCGTAGCCGGGGTCGTAGTCGGCCCCGACCTTCGTGCGGTAGCGCCGGCCCTGCGTCGTCGTGCTCCGGATCTCCATGCGGAAGCGACCGGCCGCCCGCTCCTCGGGGCCCGGCCCCTCCCCGGGCTTCGGCAGGAAGCGGTCGAGGACGGCGCGCGTCGGGCCGAAGGCCAGCCCGGTGACCGCCCCACCCAGCCCGATCGCCATGCCGCCGGCGAGCAGCGGCGACATCGGTCCCGAGCCAAAGTCGGTCGCCTCGCGGTAGCGGAAGCAGCGCCCGTAGGACCAGTCGGAGAGGGTGTTGGACAGGCGCACGATGCGCGTGTTGAACCCCGCCATGACGAACGGCCCCGTCCACCGGCCGGTCTCCTCGTCCCGGTCGATCGGCACGAGTCGACGCAGCGTGCCCACGACACCACCGGCGCGCGCCCGGCCACCGCCCGACGGCTCCTCGGAGCGGCGGGGGCTCAGCGCATACGGGTCGGACACCGTGCGGCGGGCAGCGGCGTCGGCGCGCATCGTGATGGCCTGCTGCCGGGCGGAGTCGATCGTGCCGCCGGAGAAGCCGCCCTTCATCGAGCGCACGAGCAGCGTCGTCTCGCCGAGCTCGCCCGCGCCGTCGGCGGCCGCGCGCTGGGCCGTGACGAGGACCCCGAGGTCGGACGGGATCGAGTCGAACCCGCAGGCGTGCACGATCGCGGCCCCGGTCTCGCGTGCCCGGGCGTCGACCTCGTCGAGCGACCACCGCACGAAGAGCACCTCGCCCGTGAGGTCGGCGTAGTGGGTGCCCTCCTCGGCACACGCCCGCACGACCTCCTTGCCGTATGCCGCATAGGGCCCGACCGTGCTGGCGAGCACCATCGTGCGCGCGGCGACGGCGCGCAGCCGCACGGCGTCGGTGGCGTCGACCTCGACCAGCTCCCAGTCGAGAGCCCGTCCACCGATCTCGGCCCGGGTGCTCTCGAGCTTCGCGCGCGACCGTCCGGCCAGCGCGACGCGGGCCTCCTCGGGTGCGTGCTCGGCGAGGTGGGCCGCGGTGAGGACCCCCACGAAGCCGGTGGCGCCGAAGAGGACGATGTCGAGGTCACGCTGGCGGTCGGGCATGCGGTCACTCTGCCACGGCGGGTCAGAACATCTCGAGGGGATCGACGCGCACCGTCACGACCTCGGCCTCCTTGCGCGCGGACCGCACCGCCTTGAGCGCGATGAGGGCGCGGGTCAGCTCGAGGGTGGCCACGGGCGGCACCCGCACGAGGACGTGGTGGTCGGCAGGGGTGCGAGCAGGCGCGTCGGTCTCCCGCGGAGGTGGCGTCACGGCGCGGTGCGCGGCCGGGCTGACGGGGACGGGCCCGAGCACCTGGGCCCCCGGAGGGAGGCCCTGCTGCTCCAGCTGCGCGAGGGCTCCCTCGAGGGCTCTGCGGCTGCCCGTCAGCTGGGCGACGCGCAGGGCGGGCGGCAGGCCGAGCTCGGCCCGCTCCGCGAGCTCCCGCTCCGCGAGCCAGGCCGGGTCCCACCGCACGAGCGCCTCGACGGCGGGCAGCGCCACCGCCTCGGGCGCGCCGCAGAGGACCGCGGCGCGACCGGAGCGTGCCAGCGCGGCGGCGGCCAGCCACCGGCGCACGGCCTCGAGGGGTGCGTCGAGCACCGGCAGGTCGAGGCTGGCCCACGCGTCGAGCAGGAGCACTGCCGTGTAGCCGCCCTCGGCGATCGGCTCGGCGCCCGGGGTGGCGATGACGAGCGCCGGCTCGCCGCCGACCTGCGCCAGGACCTCGCCGGATCCCGAGGTGAGCACCGGAGTGCCGGGGAAGGCTCGCCCGATCTCCTCCGCGGTGCGCCGGGCACCGGTGACCGACGACCGCAGGCGCCGCGAGCCGCAGCTCGCGCACGCGAAGGCGCCAGGGGTCACGCCGAGCCCGCACCACCGGCACGACGGAGCGGCGCCCGAGCCGCTGACCGAGACCGGTCCCTGGCAGCGCGTGCACCGCACCGGTGTGCGGCACTCGGCGCAGCTGAGCGAGGGGAGGTAGCCGCGCCGCGGCACCTGCACGAGCACCGGACCGTCGACGAGGGCGTCCTTGGCGACACGCCAGGCGCGGGAGGGCAGGTGGGCCCGCGCGGCAGGGCCGTCGCGCTCCTCGTCGAGACCCTCACCGGCGACGGTCACCCGCGGCACAGCTGCCCGC
Source organism: Humibacillus xanthopallidus (assembly GCF_006716675.1). Taxonomy (GTDB): domain Bacteria; phylum Actinomycetota; class Actinomycetes; order Actinomycetales; family Dermatophilaceae; genus Humibacillus; species Humibacillus xanthopallidus_B. Next base: position 683,915 of record NZ_VFPM01000003.1, read on the forward strand.
AGGGTGGCGGCGTCGGCCTCCACGGGGACGAGCGTGCCGTCCTCGACGCCGACCTGGAGCCGCAGGCTGCGCCCGAAGCCGCCGGCGAGCACGGCCGCCCCCGTGGCCGCCGCCCGCAGCTCGAGGACGACCCCGGTGTGGTGGTAGGGCGCGCGCGGCTCGGCGAGCAGGTCGTCGCCGTCGTCCCACCAGGCGACGAGGCCGAGGTCGTGCACCGGCGCGAAGGCCGCCGCGCGGGTGCCGATGACGACGCGGACGTGACCGCGCAGCACCTTGAGCCATGCGGTGTAGCGCGCCTGCGGCCCCTGGTCGGCCGTGAGGCGCGCGTGCCGGCCCTTGCCGAGCAGCTGCGTGAGCGCGGCGTCGAGCCGGTCGACGTCGCGGTGGTCGGGCACGACGAGGACGCTGCCACGGCCGGCCGAGAGGGCGGTGGCCGCCGCCACGGCCAGCGCCGCGGGCCAGTCCTCGTCGGGGCGGCGACCCGGCAGCGCCGACCAGGCGGCCGCCGGCCCCTCACCCGACGCGACCCGGCGCAGCCAGGCCGGACCGGCGGGGTAGGCCTTCCACGGGCCCGGGGACGGCCCGGCGACCGGCTCGCACGGCGGGGCCTCGAGCGCGAGGTTGCGCTCGGCCGTCGCGTGGCGCCGGGGCACGGCGAGCCGGAGCACGTCACTCATCGTGCCGGCATACCGGTCGGCGACGGCGCGGCAGAGGGCGAGCACCTCGGGGGTCAGCACGGCCTCGGCACTGACGACGCGGCGCAGCGGGGTGAGCCTGCCGTCGTGCTCGGGATGCGCGCGACGCTCGACGACGTAACCGTCGAGCTCTCGCCCGGCGAAGGGCACACGCACGCGCGCGCCCGGCTGCGCGTCAGCGCGCAGGTCGTCGGGCACGTCGTACTCGAAGACGCGGTCGAGGTGCGCGAGCGGGGTCTCGACGACGACCGCAGCGACCGGCCGGTCGGCCGGTCGCTGCGTCGTGTCGTTCGTATCGTCGTCGCCCACGGGGGCGAATCTAGCCTCAGCCGGAGACGGCGGCCCTCAGGGCGTCCACACGGTCGGTGCGCTCCCACGTGAAGGGGTTCTCGACGCCGTCGGCCTTGGTGCGGCCGAAGTGGCCGTATGCCGCCGTCGGCTTGTAGATCGGACGCAGCAGGTCGAGCGCGTCGACGATGGCGGCGGGGCGCAGGTCGAAGACGTCGCCGATGGCCTGCTGGATCGCGTCGACGGGCACCGTCTCGGTGCCGAAGGTCTCGACGTAGAGGCCCACGGGCTGGGCCTTGCCGATGGCGTAGGCGATCTGCACCTCGCAGCGCCGGGCCAGGCCCGCGGCGACGATGTTCTTGGCGACCCAGCGCATCGCGTAGGCGCCCGAGCGGTCGACCTTGCTCGGATCCTTGCCAGAGAAGGCGCCGCCGCCGTGCCGGGCCATGCCGCCGTAGGTGTCGACGATGATCTTGCGGCCGGTGAGGCCGGCGTCGCCCATCGGGCCGCCGATCTCGAAGCGGCCGGTGGGGTTGATGAGGGCGCGGTAGCTACTGACGTCGAGATCGGTGCCACTCTCGCGCAGCTCGGCGAGCACGGGCTCGATGACGTGGGCCCGGATGTCCGGCTCGAGCATGCCCTCGAGGGAGACGTCGGGCGCGTGCTGCGTCGAGAGCACGACGGTGTCGAGCTTGACGGCGCGGTCGCCCTCGTAGGCGATGGTGACCTGGGTCTTGCCGTCGGGGCGCAGGTAGGCGAGCTCGTCGTTCTTGCGCACCTGCGTGAGCCGCTCGGAGAGGCGGTGCGCGAGGTGGATCGGCAGCGGCATCAGCTCTGCCGTGTCGTCGCAGGCGTAGCCGAACATCAGGCCCTGGTCGCCCGCGCCCTGCTTGTCGAGCAGGTCGCCGACCTCACCGGAGCGGTGCTCGTGCGCCGTGTCGACGCCCTGGGCGATGTCGGGCGACTGTGCGCCGATGGAGATCGAGACGCCGCACGTGCGGCCGTCGAAGCCCTTCTGGGAGCCGTCGTAGCCGACCTCGAGGATCGTCTCGCGCACAAGCTTGGGGATCTCGACGTAGCCCGTCGTCGACACCTCGCCCGCCACGTGGACGAGGCCGGTCGTGACGAGGGTCTCGACGGCGACGCGCGCCTGCGGGTCCACGGTGAGCAGGGCATCGAGGATCGAGTCGCTGATCTGGTCGCAGATCTTGTCCGGGTGGCCCTCGGTGACGGACTCGGACGTGAACAGACGTGCAGGCACTTGCTCTCCCTAGCTCGGGGTGTGGCCGATCGGGCCGGTCTGGCCCGTGAGTGTAGTCGTCAGCCGAGCATCGCCGAGACGGTGTCCCAGAGCGCGTCGGCCACGACGTCCTTGGATGCCGGCCCCACCGTCACGACAGCATCGCTGCCGCGGCGGAGCACGTGGACCGTCGTCTCGTCCTGGCCGAAGGTGAGGTCGCGTCCGACCTCGTTGACGACCTGGACGTCGCTGCCCTTGCGGGCGAACTTGGCGCGGGCATGGTCCATGACCGAGCCCTGCGCGTCACCGGTCTCGGCAGCGAAGCTGACGACGATCGGTCGGTCGCTCCCCTGCGCAGCGCGCTGCTCGACGAGACCACGCACGATGTCGGGGTTCTCGACGAGCTCGACCCGCAGGCCGGCGGCCGGGTCGGACGACTTCTTGATCTTGCTCTCGCTCACGCTGGCCGGGCGGAAGTCAGCCGGTGCCGCCGCCATGACGACGACATCGGACCCGGCTGCGGCCTCCTCGACGGCCGACTTCAGCTCGAGCGTGGTCTCGACCGCGACGACGTGCACCCCCTCGGGTGCGGGCAGCGACACGTTGGCGGCCACGAGGGTGACCTCGGCGCCGCGCTCCGCAGCGGAGCGGGCGATGGCCCAGCCCTGCTTGCCCGACGAGCGGTTGCCGAGGTAGCGCACCGGGTCGAGGGGCTCGCGCGTGCCCCCGGCCGACACGACGACCCGGCGACCGGCGAGGTCGCGCACGGGGCTTGTCGACCCGCCCACCCCCGGAACGGCACCGCCCAGGATCTCGAGGCACGCGGCATACAGCTGCTCGGGCTCGGGGAGCCGGCCGGCGCCGGTGTCCTTGCCGGTGAGCCGGCCGACGGCGGGGTCGATGACGTGGGCGCCGCGGGAGCGGAGCGTGGCGACGTTGGCCTGCGTAGCCGGGTGCTCCCACATCTCCGTGTGCATCGCCGGCGCGAAGGCGACGGGGCACCGGGCCGTGAGCAGGGTGGTCGTCAGCAGGTCGTCGGCGAGGCCGTGCGCGGCCTTCGCGAGCAGGTCGGCGGTCGCCGGAGCGACGACGACGAGGTCGGCGCCCTGACCGATGCGCACGTGCGGCACCTCGTGCACCGAGGTCCACACGTCGGTGGCGACGGGCTTGCCCGACAGGGCCGACCACGTCGGCGCCCCGACGAACTCCAGGGCCGCCGCGGTCGGCACGACGGTCACGTCGTGACCGTGCTCGGTGAAGAGACGCAGGAGCGAGGCGGCCTTGTAGGCGGCGATGCCGCCACTCACCCCGAGCACGACACGCATCGGCTGCCCCTGCCCTCCCGGTGTGCTCAGGCCTCGGTGGGCGTCGAAGTCAGCAGGCCCTCGTTGATCTCACGCAGCGCGATCGACATCGGCTTCTCGTGGATCTCGGTCTCCACGAGGGGGCCGACGTAGTCGAGCAGGCCCTCCTGCAGCTGGGAGTAGTAGGCGTTGATCTGGCGCGCGCGCTTGGCGGAGTAGATGACGAGCGCGTACTTGGAGTCGGCGACCGCCAGGAGGTCGTCGATCGGCGGGTTGGTGATGCCGATGGGAGCAGCCTGGGTACCGGACACAGTGATCTCGATTCGTTGGTTTCAGCGGGCTTGCGCGGGGGTGCGACGCCTCTGCGCGGGGCGGGCGGAGGCACACGCCACGACGGGACTCACCTCTCGGCGCGTCCCGATCTCATCAATGATACGAGTTCTTCGCTCGCCCGACGAACATCGTCGTTGACGATGACCCGGTCGAACTCCGACTGCGCGGCGAGCTCGGCGCGGGCGGTGTCGAGTCGACGCTCCCGCTCGGCCTCCCCCTCGGTGCCGCGCCCGACGAGCCGGCGGACGAGCTCCTCCCAGCTCGGCGGGGCGAGGAAGACGAAGAGCGCGTCGGGCCAGGTGTCGCGCACCTGGCGGGCACCCTGGAGGTCGATCTCGAGCAGCGCGTCGCGGCCCTCACGGATGGCGCGCTCGACGGGCCCACGCGGGGTGCCGTACTTCGCGGCGCCGTGGACGACGGCGTACTCGAGGAACTGCCCCGCCTCGGCCAGCCGGTCGAACTCGCGGTCGTCGACGAAGTGGTAGTGGACCCCGTCGACCTCGCCGGGCCGCGGCGGGCGCGTCGTCATCGAGACCGAGAACCACACCCCCGGGAAGTAGGTGCGCACGTAGGCGGCGATGGTCCCCTTGCCGACGGCCGTGGGCCCGGCGAGCACCGTCAGCCGCCCCGGCGTGGGGGCGACCTGACGCGGCTCCGTCGTGCCCGGGGTCTGCTCCTGCGTCACGGCCGCTCGAAGCGGCGCAACAGCGCCGCGACCTGGTTGGCTCCGAGGCCGCGCACCCGGCGCGACTCGGCGATGCCGACCTCTTCCATGATCGCCTTGGCGCGCACCCGCCCGACGCCCGGCATCGACTCGAGCAGCTCGGTGACCTTCATCTTGCCGATGACGGGGTCGACCTTGCCGTCCTCGAGCACCTCGACGAGCGACCCGCTGGAGTACTTGAGGCGGTTCTTCACCGCGGCCCGCTCCCGACGTGCCGCCGCAGCCTTCTCGAGTGCTGCTGCGCGTTGCTCGGGCGTGAGCGGTGGAAGGGCCACGGTGTCAGGTCTCCTTGCGGTCGCAGGGCGCGCCCGGCGCTCCCCTGGTGCGGTGCGGTCTGTCGTTGCGTGTCGATGGGTCGGGTGTTCCTGCCGAACCTAGCGACCCGCGTGCGGGCCCCGCAACGCGGGTGCAGGCCAGCCGCCGTCGGCCCCCGACCCGCGAGGCTCACGTGCCGAGGTCGATGCCGCACGTCGCCTTGGCGTGCGCCTCGATGCGCTTCGCCGCCTGCTCGAAGTCCTTCATCTCGGGCGTGACGCTCGAGAGGTCAGGGGTGTCGGTGGCGAACTTCTCGAACAGGGTCTGGAGCGAAGCCCACTCCGACTTCACCTCGTCGGGTGCCGTGAGCTCGATCCCCTTCACCGTTGCCACGAAGCGCGTCGCCGCGGCCTTGTCCTCAAGGGAGGCACCTGCCTCAGCCCACTGCGCGTCGGCAGCCTTGAGCGCCGCGCAGTAGGCCGTCGTGTCCGACGTGCCGCAGCCGCCGACGAGGGTCGAGACCGTCGTCACGACGAGCAGGGCGCCGGCGGCGCGGTGAGCAGGGCTGAGCATGGTCACACCGTATGCCGTCCGGCCCGTCGCGTCCGCCGTCCCCGCCGATCCGGTGGCCGGGTCCTCGCTGGTGCGGGGTCGCGGCTCGGCAGCCCCTCACTGGAGCGAGAGGTTGCACGCTGTCTTGGCGTGGGCCTCGATCGTGGCGCCGGCGGCCTCCATCTTGGTCATCGCGTCGGTGAGGGCGCTCGTGTTGCTCGACGAAGCCGCCTCGACGAAGCCGACGAAGTCGGTCCAGGCCTGCTTGACCTCCGGCGGCGCGGACGCCTGGATCCTGCGGATGACGGACAGCCCCTTCTCGAGCGCAGCGGAGTCGGTGAGGCTCCCGGAGAGCCCCTCGAGCTCCTTCTGCCCGTTCTTGAGGACGTCGCAGTAGTCGCCCGCGGCCTCGGTGCCGGCCGTGGCGGAGGCTGCGGCGGAGGCCGCAGCCGACGAGGCGGCGGAGCTCGCGGTCGCGGTCGAGGGTGCGGTGGCGGAGCTGCAGGCGGCGGCGAAGGGCATGACGGCGGTCATGCCGACGACGACGAGGAGTCGGCGAGTCCTGGCGATGTGAGTCATGCGCCATTGTCCCCCGCGCGCCCTGTCGCGTCTTGTGCAGGTGCAGGTGCGGCTGTCGGTCGGGACCGCCCGGCACCGGTGCGACAGCTCAGCCGACGGCCTCGGCGAGCGCGCCCGCGACCCAGCTGGTCCGGGCTGCCAGCCGGCTGGGGTCGGGCCCCTCCGCGAGGAGCTCACGGCTCGAGGAGGCGAGCACCTGGTCGAGCGCGGGGCCGAACGTCGCCGCGAGGGAGTCGGCGGTGCCGCCCTGCGCGCCGAAGCCGGGAGCGAGCACCGGGGTGGCCGCCCTCACGAGGTCGAGGCCCAGCCGCTCGACCGCATCGCCGACGGTGGCACCGATGACGAGGCCGACGTGCCCGAGCTCTCCACGGAGGTGCGCTTCGGCGTTGTCGCCGCGCGCTCCCTCGACGACGGAGGCCGCGACGGAGCGGCCGGCGTGGACGGCGTGCTGGACGCTGCTGCCCTCGGGGTTGGACGTGAGGGCGAGGACGAACAGGCCGCGTCCGCTCTGCGCGGCGAGGTCGATGGCCGGGCGCAGCGACTCGTAGCCGAGGTAGGGGCTCACGGTGAGTGCATCGGCCGGAGCGACGGCGTGGGGGCCGAGGAACGCCTCGGCGTAGGCCGTCATCGTCGACCCGATGTCGCCGCGCTTGGCATCGAGGATCGTCAGCGTCTCGGCGTCGCGCAGGTCGTGGAGCACGCGCTCGAGCACGGCGATCCCGCGGCTGCCGAAGACCTCGAAGAAGGCCGACTGGGGCTTGACCGCCGCCACCCGACCGGCATACGCCTCGACGCAGGTGAGCGCGAAGCGCTCGAGCCCCGCGACGTCGTAGGTGAGGCCCCACTGCTCGATGAGGGCACGGTGCGGGTCGAGGCCGGCACAGAGCGGGCCGTGGCGGCGCATGGCCGCCTGGAGCCGGGGCCCGAAGCCCGGTGCGCCCGGGCCTGTCACTGCGGCGCCCGCGACGTTCGTGTCCGTCATGCCCGCGACCTCTCGTCCACCGGGACCGGACGGGGCGGCAGGGGGCTGCCGTGAGCGGCCCCGACGACGTCGGAGAAGCGCCGGTAGCCCTTCTCGACGAGCAGGTCGGTGAGCTCGTGCAGCACCCGCACCGGGGCCGTGGGGTCGTTGAACGTCGCCGTGCCGACCTGCACCGCGCTGGCGCCCGCAGCCACGAGCTCGAGCGCGTCGCGGCCCGTGCGCACCCCGCCGACCCCGATGATCGGCACGACCGGGATGCGGCCCTCGGCCATGGCCTGGCGCACCTGCCAGATGGCGCGGACCGCGACCGGCCGGATGGCGGGACCTGACAGACCGCCCGTGATCCCTCCGAGGTGGGGGCGCATGAGATCGGTGTCGATGACCATGCCGAGCAGGGTGTTGATCATCGTCAGGCCATCGGCCCCCGCTTTGACGCATGCGGCCGCGATGGAGGTGATGTCGGTGACGTCGGGGCTCAGCTTGGCGAAGATCGGCACGTCACGTGGCAGCTGCTCCCGCACGAGGGCGATGACCTTGGCCGACGCGCCGGGGTCGCAGGCGAAGACGAGTCCCCGGTTGGCGACGTTGGGGCAGGAGATGTTGACCTCGACACCGACGACGGCCTCGAAGGCGCGGCTCGCGCGCAGGGTCGCCGCGACGTGGGCGAACTCGGTGCTCGAGCTGCCCGCGATCGAGGGCAGCACCCGGGCCCCGACCGAGGCCAGCCACGGCAGGTCGGTGTCGACGAAGGCGGCGATTCCCGGCCCTTGCAGACCGATCGAGTTGAGCATGCCCGACGGGGTCTCGGCCATCCGGGGAGTCCCCCGGCCCGATCGGGGGTCGGCCATGACCGACTTGGTGACGAAGGCGCCGAGCTCGGAGACGTCGAAGAAGCGGTGCAGCTCGGCCCCGTTGGCGGCGCAGCCGGAGGCCGTCATGAGCGGGTTGGGCAGCACCTTGCCGAAGCCGAGGTCGACGCTGAGATCGATCCGGTCGTCGGTGGGCCGCGCGATGCGCTGGTCTGTCATCAGTGGCCTCCTGCCCTCGGTGCGCCGACAGCGTCGTCGGGCACGCGGGCGTGGTTGCCCTCGAAGGCATCCCAGCGCACGCGGTCACCGCGGAAGACCGGCCCCTCGACGCAGGATCGCACCATCCGGGTCTGCCCGTCGGTGCCGACGACAGGCATGACGCAGGTCATGCACACGCCCACGCCGCAGGCCATGGCCTCCTCGACGGCGACCTGGGCGACAGCCCCGTGCCGACCCGCGATGTCGGTGATCGACCGGAGCATGCCCATCGGGCCGCAGCCGTAGACGACGCCTGCACCCGTGCGGTCGATGAGCTCCGGCAGCACGTCGCTGACCCAGCCGCGGTGCCCGGCCGACCCGTCGTCGGTCGTCACCGTGACGCCATCGCAGCTGCGGCGCGCTTCGACGACTCCGAAGAGCCGGTCCTCGCTGGCCGCACCCAGCACCATCTCGACGTGGCAACCACGCTCGCGCAGCTGGCTGGACAGCCAGAAGAGTGGAGCGCTGCCGTAGCCGCCACCGACGAGCACGCAGGGCACCGGCTCCGTCGGCAGCGGGAACGCCTTGCCGAGCGGCCCGACGACGTCGACGGGGTCGTGCGGCTGGCGCCCGACGATCCAGCGGGTGCCCGGCCCGACGGCCGACACGACGATCTCGACGGTGCCGCCGTAGGTGCCGCTGGGGCTGACCTTGTGGATCGAGAAGGAGCGCCGCAGCAGCGTGGCCGACGACTCATCACCGACGGCGAGCGCGACGAACTGCCCGGGGCGGGCCAGCTCGGCGATCTGCGGCGACACGAGGGTGAGGTGCTGGTAGGCGCCGACGCGCCGCGTCGCGATGACCTCGGCGACCTCCTTCGCGACGCGCGCCCGCACGGGTGAGGCGCTCACGCGCCCACCCCGGCCGGGGCCGCCGTGGAGGCTGCCGCCGCGGGTCCGGCACCGGCCGTCGTCGACGTGCCGCGGCCGTAGAGATCGAGGTCGCGGGCGTGGTCCTGCAGCGACTTGACCCGGACCTCCTCGGTCAGCTGGGCCTCGATGCCGAGGACGGCCGCGGCAAGCGTTGCGATCGTCGTGATGATCGGCTTGTCGGCGCTCGTCGTCGCAGCCCGGATGGCGTAGCCATCGGCGCGGGCGTCCTGGCCCGACGGGGTGTTGACGACCATCTGGACGGTGCCGTCGAGGATGAGGTCGACGATCGAGCGCTCGCCCTTGTCGCCGTCGCCGCGCTCGGTGATCTTGCGCACGAGCGTGGCCTCGATGCCGTTGCGCTGGAGCACGGCGGCGGTGCCGGTGGTCGCGAGGATCGTGAAGCCGAGGTCGACGAGACGCTTGACCGGGAAGAGCATCGCGCGCTTGTCACGGTTGGCCACCGACACGAAGATGGCGCCGGACCGAGGCAGTGCCGACCCGCTCCCCTGCTGGGCCTTGGAGAAGGCCGACCCGAAGTCGAGGTCGATGCCCATGACCTCGCCGGTCGAGCGCATCTCGGGACCGAGCAGGGAGTCGACGGCGACGCCCTCCTTGGTGCGGAAGCGCTTGAACGGCAGGACCGCCTCCTTGACCGACATCGGAGCGTGGTCCGGCATCGACCCGCCGTCACCGACCGGGGGCAGCATGCCCTCGTCGCGCAGCTCCTGCACGCTCGCACCGAGCATGACCCGGGCCGCGGCGCTCGCGAGCGGCACGCCCGTCGCCTTGGCGACGAAGGGCACCGTGCGCGAGGCCCGCGGGTTCGCCTCGATGACGTAGAGGATGTCCTGGGCGAGGGCGAACTGGACGTTCATGAGGCCGCGCACCCCGATGCCCTCGGCGAGCTTGCGCGTCGCGACGCGCACCCGTTCGAGCTCACCGTCGCCGAGCGTCGCGGGCGGCAGCGTGCACGAGCTGTCGCCGGAGTGGATGCCGGCCTCCTCGACGTGCTCCATGATGCCGCCGAGGTACATGTCCTCGCCGTCGAAGAGCGCGTCGACGTCGATCTCGATCGCGTCGTCGAGGAAGCGGTCGATGAGGATCGGGTGCTCGGGCGAGGCCTCGGTGGCCTTCTCGACGTAGGTCACGAGGGAGTCGTCGTCGTAGACGATGACCATGCCCCGGCCGCCGAGGACGTAGGACGGTCGCACGAGCACGGGGTAGCCGATCTCGCGCGCGACCTCGAGCGCCTCGTCGGAGCTGTATGCCGTGCCGTGCTTGGGTGCCACGAGCCCCGCCCGCGCCAGGACCTGCCCGAAGGCACCGCGGTCCTCGGCGAGGTGGATCGCGTCGGGCGAGGTGCCGACGATCGGCACGCCCTCGGCGGCGAGCGCCTTGGCGAGACCGAGCGGCGTCTGCCCGCCGAGCTGGACGATGACGCCGGCCACCGGGCCCGCCTTCGTCTCGGCGTGGATGACCTCGAGGACGTCCTCGAGGGTCAGCGGCTCGAAGTAGAGGCGGCTGCTCGTGTCGTAGTCGGTCGAGACCGTCTCGGGGTTGCAGTTGACCATGACGGTGTCGAAGCCCTTGTCGCGCAAGGCGAACGAGGCGTGGACGCACGAGTAGTCGAACTCCACACCCTGGCCGATGCGGTTGGGGCCCGAGCCGAGGATGATGACGGCGGGCCGGTCACGCGGTGCGACCTCGGTCTCCTCGTCGTAGGCGCTGTAGTGGTACGGCGTCGTGGCTGCGAACTCAGCGGCACACGTGTCGACGGTCTTGTAGACCGGGCGCACCCCGAGAGCGTGGCGCACGCCGCGGACCACGGCCTCCGGCATACGACGGATGGAGGCCACCTGGGCGTCGCTGAAGCCGTGGCGCTTGACGAGGCGGAGCAGCTCGGGGGTGAGCTCGTCGGCCTCGGCGAGCATCGCCGCCACGTCGTTGACGAGCTGGATCTGGTCGAGGAACCACGGGTCGATACCGGTGGCCTCGTGGACCTCCTCGACGGTGCAGCCGCCTCGAAGAGCCTGCTGCACGAGGACGATCCGCCCGTCGGTCGGGACCTTGGCCTCCTCGAGCGCGCGCTCGGCGTGGAGCGGGGTGACCTCCCCGTCCCAGTGGAAGGAGGCCCCCTTCTTCTCGAGCGAGCGCAGGGCCTTCTGCAGCGCCTCGGTGAAGTTGCGCCCGATCGCCATCGCCTCGCCCACCGACTTCATGGTCGTCGTGAGCGTCGGGTCGGCGGCCGGGAACTTCTCGAAGGCGAAGCGCGGCACCTTGACGACGACGTAGTCGAGGGTCGGCTCGAAGCTCGCAGGCGTCTCGCGGGTGATGTCGTTGGGCACCTCGTCGAGGGTGTAGCCGATCGCCATCTTCGCGGCGATCTTCGCGATCGGGAAGCCGGTCGCCTTCGAGGCCAGCGCGCTCGAGCGCGAGACGCGGGGGTTCATCTCGATGACGATGATGCGGCCGTCCGCGGGGTTGACGGCGAACTGGATGTTGCAGCCGCCCGTCTCGACGCCGACCTCGCGGATCACCGCGATGCCGATGTCGCGCAGCCGCTGGTACTCGCGGTCGGTGAGGGTGAGTGCCGGTGCGACCGTGATGGAGTCGCCCGTGTGCACGCCCATCGGGTCGAGGTTCTCGATCGAGCAGACGACGACGACGTTGTCGGCGTGGTCGCGCATGACCTCGAGCTCGTACTCCTTCCAGCCGAGGATCGACTCCTCGAGGAGCACCTCGGTCGTCGGGGAGTACTGCAGGCCCTGGCCGCCGATGCGTCGCAGGTCGGCCTCGTCGTAGGCGAAGCCCGAGCCGAGGCCACCCATCGTGAAGGACGGCCGCACGACCACGGGGTAGCCGAGGTCGGCCGCCCCGGCGAGCAGCTCGTCCATCGAGTGGCAGATGATCGAGCGCGCCGACTCCGCGCCGCAGCGCTCGACGACGCCCTTGAACTTCTCGCGGTCCTCGCCGAGCTGGATCGCGTCGACGTTGGCGCCGATGAGCGGGCACCCGTACTTCTCCAGAACTCCGTTGTCGTGCAAGGAGATTGCGCAGTTGAGAGCCGTCTGGCCGCCGAGCGTGGCGAGGACGGCGTCGGGCCGCTCCTTGGCGATGATCGCCTCGACGACCTCGGGGGTGATCGGCTCGACGTAGGTCGCGTCGGCGAACTCGGGGTCGGTCATGATCGTCGCGGGGTTGCTGTTGACGAGGATGACGCGGATGCCCTCCTCACGCAGGACGCGGCACGCCTGGGTGCCGGAGTAGTCGAACTCGCACGCCTGACCGATGACGATCGGCCCGGAGCCGATGACGAGGACGCTCTTGATGTCGTCGCGCTTGGGCATGTCAGTTGCTCCCCTCGGTCGCGGGTCCGGCGCTCGGTGTCGTCAGACGGTGTTGTTCCATGAGCTCGACGAAGCGGTCGAAGAGGTAGGCGGCGTCGTGCGGGCCGGCCGCGGCCTCGGGATGGTACTGCACCGAATAGGCAGGCAGATCAAGGCATTCCAGGCCCTCGACGACGTCGTCGTTGAGGCACACGTGGCTCACCCGCACCCGTCCGTATGCCGTGTCGCTCTCCTTGTCGAGGGGTGCGTCCACCGCGAAGCCGTGGTTGTGCGCCGTCACCTCGACCTTGCCGGTCGTGCGGTCCATGACCGGCTGGTTGATGCCGCGGTGGCCGTACTTCAGCTTGTAGGTGCCGAAGCCGAGCGCGCGACCGAGCAGCTGGTTGCCGAAGCAGATGCCGAAGAACGGGATGCGGCGCGACAGGACCTCGCGCAGCAGGGCCACCTCGTGCTCGGCACTCGCGGGGTCGCCGGGGCCGTTGGAGAAGAAGACGCCGTCAGGACCGTGCTCGCCGACGGCGAGGACGTCGTCGATGGTCGCGCTGGCCGGCAGCACGTGCACCTCGATGCCGCGCTGGGCCATGAGCTGGGGCGTCATCGCCTTGATCCCGAGGTCCACCGCCGCGACGGTGAAGCGCTTCTCGCCGACGGCGGGGACGGCATACGGCTCGCTCGTCGTGACCTCGGCGGCGAGCGCGGCACCGGTCATCTGGGGGCTCGTGCGCACGGTGTCGAGCAGCTCGTCGGCGGGCCGGCCCGCCGCGTCGCCGCTGAAGAGCCCGACCCGCATGGCACCCCGCTCGCGCAGGTGGCGCGTCAGGGCTCGCGTGTCGATCTCGCAGACGCCGACGATGCCCTGGTCGGCCAGCTCGTCCTCGAGGTCGCGTGTCGCGCGCCAATTGGACGAGCGGATCGCGGGGTCGCGCACGACGTAGCCCGCCGCCCAGATGCGGGTGCTCTCGTCGTCCTCGGTGTTGACGCCGGTGTTGCCGACGTGCGGCGCCGTCATGACGATGACCTGGCGGTGGTAGCTCGGGTCGGTGAGCGTCTCCTGGTAGCCGGTCATGCCCGTCGAGAACACGGCCTCGCCCACGGTCTCGCCGACGGCGCCGTAGGACGCGCCGCGGAAGGTGCGGCCGTCCTCGAGCACGAGGACGGCGGGCTCGCGCCGGCGCCCCGGCCGTGCGTCGCGGCCCGGAACGGTCAGTGGTGTCTGGGTGGTCACAGGTCTGCCCCCGGTGTCGAAGCGGTCGTCAGTGGTCGGTGGGTGCGGGAGGTCGCTCCGCGGTCGAAGGTGACACGGCCGCCGTAGACGGTCGCCACCACGGCGCCGCGGAAGGTTCGGCCGTGCCACGGGTTGTTGCGCGAACGGCTGCGGCTCTCAGCCGCGTCGACGGTGAGCTCACGGTCGGGGTCGACGAGGGTGACGTGCGCCGGTGAGCCCTCCGACAGCGGGCGACCTTGCGCCGCAAGGCCGCCGATGCGGGCCGGGGCACTCGACATGACCCGCGCGACACCTGCCCAGTCGAGCAGCCCGGGCTGCACGAGCACCTCGCTGACGACCGAGAGCGCCGTCTCGAGGCCGAGCATGCCGAAGGCCGCATCCGGGAAGGCGTGCTCCTTGTCCTGACGCGCGTGCGGAGCGTGGTCGGTCGCGACCGCGTCGATCGTGCCGTCGGCGAGCGCAGCGCGCAGCGCCTCGACGTCCTCTGTCGGGCGCAGGGGCGGGTTGACCTTGTAGACGGGGTCGTAGCCCGCGAGCAGGTCGGTCGTCAGCGCGAGGTGGTGCGGCGTCACCTCGGCGGTGACGTCGATGCCCTGCGCCTTGGCCCAGCGGATGACCTCGACGGTGCCGGCGGTCGACACGTGAGCGACGTGGACCCGCGAGCCGGTGTGGCGGGCGAGCATGACGTCGCGGGCGACGATCGACTCCTCGGCGATGCCGGGCCAGCCGGTGAGGCCGAGCCGTCCGGACACCTCGCCCTCGTGGCAGCACGCGTCGGGTCCGGCGAGGCGCGGGTCCTGCGCGTGCTGCGAGATGACGCCCCCGAAGGTCTTGACGTACTCGAGCGCCCGCCGCATGACGCGGGCGTCGTGGACGCAGTGGCCGTCGTCGGAGAAGACCCGCACGGCGGCCCGGGAGCGCGCCATGAGGCCGAGCTCGGCGAGCTCCCCGCCCTCGAGGCCCTTGGTCACGGCGCCGACCGGCACCACCTCGGTGAGGCCGCAGGCGCGCCCGAGGTCGAGCACACGCTCGGCAGCCTCGGCCGTGTCGGTGACGGGGCTCGTGTTGGCCATGGCGAAGACGGCGGTGTAGCCGCCCGCCGCGGCGGCCGCAGAGCCGGTGGCGATGGTCTCGGCGTCCTCACGGCCGGGCTCGCGCAGGTGCACGTGCAGGTCGACGAGGCCAGGGAGCGCGACGAGCCCGTCGGCGTCGAGCACCTCGACGTCGCTACCCACGCGGATCGAGCCGACCTCGCGGATGACGCCGTCGTCGACGAGCAGGTCGGCGGCCTCGGCCCCGAGCAGGCGGGCGCCGCGGATCAGCAGGCGGCTCATCGGACGACTCCCTCGGTCGTGGCGGTCGTGGCGGGCGCGTCGTCCCCGGCGAGCAGGTGGTAGAGCACCGCCATGCGCACCGCGACACCGGCCGAGACCTGGTCGAGGACGACCGACTGGGGTGCGTCGGCAGCCTCGGGCGCGATCTCGAGACCGCGGTTCATCGGCCCCGGGTGGAGCACGAGCACGTCCGCGTTGCGGGCGACGAGCCGGTCGAGCCGGTCGCGGGTGAGGCCGTAGCCGACGGTGTACTCGCGGGCCGTCGGGAAGTAGCCCCCGCTCATGCGTTCGCGCTGGACCCGCAGCATCATGACCGCGTCGACGGGGTCGTCCCCGCCGAGGACCGCGTCGAGGTCCCAGCTCGTGGAGAAGCCGTCCGCGGCGCTCCAGGCGCCGATGCCGCTCGGCATGAGGGTCGGCGGAGCGACAACCGTGACCCGTGCCCCCAGCGTCTTCAGCGTGATGACGTTGCTGCGGAAGACGCGGGAGTGGGTGAGGTCACCGACGATGACGATGTGCTTGCCGTCGAGGTCACCGAGCCGGGTGCGCAGCGTGTAGGCGTCGAGCAGCGCCTGGGTCGGGTGCTCGTGGGTGCCGTCGCCGGCGTTGATGACGCTGCAGCGCACCCACTGGGCCACCTGGTGGCACGCGCCAGAGGCGTTGTGCCGGATGACGAGGGCGTCGACCGCCATGGCGTCGACGGTCATCGCCGTGTCGCGCAGGCTCTCGCCCTTGCTCGTCGAGGAGCCCTTGGCAGAGAGGTTGATCGTGTCGGCCGACATCCACTTGCCCGCGATCTCGAAGGAGCTGCGGGTGCGGGTCGAGTCCTCGAAGAAGAAGTTGATGATGGTCCGGCCCCGCAGGGTCGGCACCTTCTTGACCTCGCGGCGCTGGAGGTCGTGCATCGAGGCCGCCGTCTCGAGGATGTCCTCGACCTCGGCCCGGCTGAGGTCGGCCGAGGAGATGAGGTGCTTGCTCACCGGCCCTCTCCCCCGCTGATGCGCACGACGTCGATGCCGTCGAGCTCGGCCACCCGCACGTGCACGCGCTCGTCGCGCGAGGTCGGGAGGTTCTTGCCGACGTGGTCGGCGCGGATCGGCAGCTCCCGGTGACCGCGGTCGACGAGGACGGCGAGGCGTACGGCCCGGGGCCGGCCGAGCTCCGACAGCGCGTCGAGCGCTGCCCGGATCGTGCGGCCGGAGTAGAGGACGTCGTCGACGAGGACGACGACCTTGTCGTCGATGCCGGCGGCCGGGATGCGCGACCGGTGGGCCGTGCGCACCGGGTGGCGGCGCAGGTCGTCGCGGTGCAGCGTGATGTCGAGCTCGCCGACGGGGATCTCGGCGCCCTCGACGTCCTCGATGCAGGCCGCGAGGCGTCGGGCGAGGGGGACCCCGCGCGACGGGATGCCGAGGAGCACGAGCCCCTCGCTGCCCTTGTTGCGCTCGAGGATCTCGTGACCGATGCGCCGCAGCGCCCGGGAGATGTCGCCCTCCGTCATGACGTCTCGCGCGTCAGCAGGGGTGCTCGAACTGGTGGCAGGCTCGCTCAGGTCAGGGCAGGTCATAGCCGCTGGACCTCCTTCCCCGCCTCACAGGACGGTGGTTAAAGGATGTCGTCGCGCTGGAGTCTAGCGCGGGCACGAGGGGCCTCCGACACGTGTCCGAGCGGCAGGCCCGCAGGTGCGTCGTCAGACGATGGTCGCCTTGACCTCGGCGAGGCGACCGAGCAGGCCGTTGACGAAGGCCGGTGACTCGTCCGTCGACAGGTCGGTCGCGAGGGCCACGGCCTCCGAGATCGCGACGGCGTCGGGGATCTCGTCGTTCCAGAGGACCTCCCACGCCCCGAGGCGGAGGATCGCGCGGTCCACGGCGGGCATCCGCTCGAGGGTCCAGCCCTGGCTGTAGTCGGTCAGGGCCGCGTTGATGTCGTTCCAGCGACCCACGACACCACGCACGAGCTCAGCGGTGTACGGGTTGTTGCCGGCACGTGACTCGCGGTCGCGCAGCCGCTCGTCGAGCAGGTTCTCGGCGTTGATGCCGCGCTGGTCCGCCTCGAAGAGGATGTCGAGGGCCCGCGTGCGGGCCTTGCTGCGTGCTGACAAGGGGATTCGCGTCCGCTCAGTCGTTGACGCGGCCGAGGTAGGACCCGTCGCGGGTGTCCACCTTGACGCGCGTGCCGGTCTCGAGGAAGAGCGGCACCTGGATCTGGGCGCCGGTCTCGAGGGTGGCGGGCTTCGTGCCGCCGGTCGAGCGGTCGCCCTGAAGGCCCGGCTCGGTGTGCGTGATCTCGAGGACGACCGACGCCGGCAGCTCGACGTAGAGCGGCGCCCCGTCGTGCGTCGCGACGATGGCGTTCTGGTTCTCGAGGAGGTAGTCGGCCGCGCCGCCGACGACGGTCTCCGACACGTTCAGCTGGTCGTAGGTGTCGGTGTCCATGAAGACGAAGTCGGAGCCGTCCTTGTAGAGGTACTGCATCGTGCGCTTGTCGACGTTGCTCGTCTCGACCTTGGTGCCCGCGTTGAAGGTCTTGTCGACGACCTTGCCGGAGAGGACGGCCTTGAGCTTGGTGCGCACGAAGGCGGGGCCTTTGCCCGGCTTCACGTGCTGGAACTCGACCACGGACCAGAGCTGCCCCTCGAGGTTGAGCACCATGCCGTTCTTCAGGTCGTTGGTCGTAGCCATCGTCGTCAAACCACTTTCGTATGCCGTCCGGCCCGTCGAGCACGCCGCTGCGCGCCCCGGTCGGGACGGTTGCTGAGTCAGGGAGAGTTGCCGCGCAAGTCTAGCCGGGCCCCACTCCGATCGAAGAATCGCGCGGGTCCGGCGAGAGCCCGCGCCGCGGTATCGTGGTCGGCTCCCTCCAGCCCCCGCTCCCCGTGAGAGGTGTCTTGCCGTGGCCGCGCCCGCCCCACCCGCAGGAGAGCTCGAGCGCGAGCAGGCCTACCTCGACACCGCCCGGGCCGAGCTGGCCCGGATGCGCACGTCGGCAGAGCAGCTCGACGCCTCACGGGCGAGCGACGCGATCTCCGGGGAGGTGCTGAGCCGGGTCCTCGCACGCCGCATCGCCTCGCTCCAGGACGACCCGCGCACGACGCTCTTCTTCGGGCGCATCGACGTCGAGCCCGCGGACGGCCCGGCGGAGCAGTTCCACATCGGCCGTCGGCACGTCTCGGACGAAGCGGGCGACCCCGTCGTCGTCGACTGGCGTGCGCCGATCTCGACGGCCTTCTACCGCGCCTCGCCGGCCGACCGGATGGACGTCGTGCTGCGCCGCCGCTTCGGGGTCGACCGCGGTCGGCTGACCGCGCTCGAGGACGAGCACCTGCGCGAGCCCGAGCAGTCGACCGCGACGGCCGGCTCGCTGCTGGCCGCCGAGATCGAGCGCCCGCGCACCGGTCCCATGCGCGACATCGTCTCGACGATCCAGCCGGAGCAGGACGAGATCGTCCGCAGCGACGTCGCGGTCAGCGTCTGCGTCCAGGGCGCCCCGGGGACCGGCAAGACCGCGGTGGGGCTGCACCGTGCGGCGTGGCTGCTCTACTCCTACCGCGGGCGGCTCGATCGCTCTGGTGTGCTCGTCGTCGGGCCCAACCGCGCCTTCCTCGACCACATCGGCGCCGTCCTGCCGTCGCTGGGTGAGGTGCGGGTCGGGCACGCGACCATCGAGAGCCTGCTCGACCACGGGCGCGTGCGCGCCGAGGAGCCGCCCGAGGTCGCGACGCTGAAGGGCGACGCGAGGCTCGCGCTCGTCCTGCGTCGCGCGGTGTGGTCGAGCCTCGTGCCTCCCACGGAAGCGCTCGTGGTCCCGCGCGGCGTGCGCAAGTGGCGCGTGCCGGCATACGAGGTCAGGGACATCGTCGACGAGCTGGCCGCGCGGGGCGTGCGCTACTCGGCGGCGCGCGACCTGCTGCCCCAGCGGCTCGCCCACCACGTGCTGCTCGAGATGGAGCGTGCGGGCGACTCGCCCGACGACCGCGTGCAGGACGCCGTCGCGAGGTCCGCAGCGGTGAAGAAGTACGTCTCCTCCGTGTGGCCGGCCCTCGACCCTCAGGGTGTGCTGCACCGGCTGTGGTCCGACCCCCGGGCCTTGCGCGCAGCGGCCGGCGACGACCTGACGGAGCGCGAGCAGTCGATCCTCCTGTGGGCCGAGCCCGCCCGCACCAAGGGAGCGGCCCGCTGGTCGCGCGCCGACATGGCCCTGCTCGACGAGCTCGACGACCTGCTGCGTCGCCTGCCGAGCCTCGGTCACGTCGTCCTCGACGAGGCGCAGGACCTCTCCCCCATGCAGCTGCGCGCCGTCGGCCGACGGTGCTCGACGGGGTCGGTCACGGTGCTCGGCGACATCGCCCAGGGCACGACACCCTGGGCGACCGCGTCGTGGGACGACGCGATGCGCCATCTCGGCAAGGACGACCACGACCTCGTGGTGCTCGACCGCGGCTTCCGCGTGCCGGCCGTCGTCATCGAGTATGCCGCCCGCCTCCTGCCGCACATGGCCCCCGGTCTCGGTGCCCCGGTGTCGGTGCGCGACAACCCCGGACGGCTCGAGATCCGTCCGGCGGACAGCGCGGGACTCGACGGCGAGGTCGTGACCGCGGTCGAGCGGGCCGCCGGCGCGGCGGGATCGATCGGCGTCATCGTCGCGGACGCGAACGTCGACCGGGTGTCGAGGGCGCTCGGAGCCGCCGGTGTCTCCCACGGTCGGCTCGACCGCGACCACGGCGACGACGAGGACCACCAGGTCGAGGTGGTGCCGGCCAGCGTCGCCAAGGGCCTCGAGTTCGACCGCACCGTCGTCGTGGAGCCGGCCGCCATCGCCGCTGCCGAGCCCGACGAGCGCACGGGCCTGCGACGTCTCTACGTCGTCCTGACCCGCGCCGTGTCGGAGCTGACGATCGTGCACACCGAGCCGCTGCCCGAGGCGCTCCGCGCGGCCTGACGCTCGCTCAGCCGAGCCCTCAGCCGAGTCCTCGATGGGCCGCCCACCGTTCGGCGGCGCGGTCCGCCGCAGAGGCGACCAGGGCGACGAGCTCAGGGCGGTCCGGCACGGTGAACGACACGTATGCCCCGCGGCCGCCCTCGACCGGCCGGCCGTAGGCCTTGGCCGCGAGGTGTCCGTCGGGGAGCATCCGGACATTGAGGGTGTCGAGCCGGAACTCCTGTCCCCGGCGGCTGTCGTTCCAGCGCAGCGACTCGGGGATCGTCACGTTGACCGCCATCGCGCTGATGTCGAGGTCCTCGTCCTCACTCATGGGAGCAGGCTCCCACGTGTCCCGGCGCGCGGGTGGGTCAGACGCCGATGGTCAACGCCGCGGTGTAGCCGGTCGACGCGCTGCCCGACATCGTCGCGAGCTGGTGGATGCCGGCGTCGTCACCGAAGACGTTGTCGCGCTCGAGGCTGACCTGCGACAGGTTGCCGACGCTCTGCTCGTAGCCACTGGTGGCATAGACCGACTCGCACGCGGCCTGGGGCAGAGCGATCTGTGAGGTCTTGACGATGGGTCCGCTCGACGTCGCGTCGCTCACCTTCTCGTAGACCTCGAAGTGGATGTGCGGCCAGCGACCCGCGTAGCAGGCAGGGAAGACCGAGGTGAAGGTCGCGGTCCCGGACTCGTCGGTGGCCTGCACGCCGCGGAGGTAGTTCTCATCGGCCGCTGCCTGGCTGTACATCGAGTAGTTGCCCTCCCGGTCGCAGTGCCAGACGTAGACGGCGGCGCCCACGAGGGCCGAGCTCGTCGCGAGATCCTTCACCGTCAGCGTGATGGTGAGAGGCACGCCCTGCGCTGTCGTCGTGGAGGACCCGAAGCTGCTGCGGATGTCGCGGCGCACGATGCCCGAGTCATCGAGGACGTCCTGGCCGTTGGACCCGTCGCCCGGGTAGGGCCCTGCCGTCTCGTCCGGTGCGTCGACGAGGCCGGCGGCGCTCGTGCCGGCGGACGTGGCCGCGGGCGCGTTCGTCGGGCTGCCCGTCGCCACCGACGCCGTGCCGTTGCTGCACGCGGCGAGCGCACCGGCGACACCGAGCCCACCGAGGAGCGCCAGCGCCCGGCGCCGGTCGACGAGCGTTCGTAGGTCGTGGACGAGGCCCCGGTCGTGCTCCTCGATCTCCTTGCCGTCCTCGTCGAGCCATTCGGGCTGTGGAGCCGAGGGTGTGTGCGCCGCCATGACGGACCTTTCGTCGCGGGACCCGGCGGGCCCTCCGTGGGACGAGTCTGGGAGCTGCGCCCGTGACGCGCCCGTGACCGCTCTGTGCGGCGACTGTGACGAGAACCTATGATTCATAGGTGATACCCTTTGCATGTTAGGTTTGACCCGTGGGACGAGCGCAGCTGACGACGGCAACGGTGATCGCCCGCGCCGCAGAACTGGCCGACACCTCGGGCTTCGACTCCGTCAGCCTCGCCGCGGTCGCACGGTCGTTCGGAGTGCGCACACCCAGCCTCTACGAGCACGTCCGCGATCTGGCTGCCCTCCGAGACGGGGTCACGGCCCTTGCCCTGGATGAGCTGGCGACCCTGATCAGTGACGCCATCGCCGGCCGCGCCCGGGAGGATGCCCTGCTCGGGTTCTGCTCGGCGCATCGCACCTACGCGCAGACTCGTCCCGGGTGTTGGGAGTCGTTGCAGCGGCGGGCCGGGCCTGACGCAGTGAGCGCGCCCGCCGCTGCGCGGATGGTCCACGTCATCGATGCGGTCCTGCTGGGCTATGGCATCCGCGAGGGTGACCGCACCCACGCCACGCGGATCGTGGGTGGGGCCATCAGCGGCTTCCTCAACCTCGAGCGCATCGGGAGCTTCGCGCACAGCGGTCCCCCTGTGGAGCAGTCCTGGACCGAGCTGCTCGACTCGCTCCATTTCCTCCTCATGCACTGGCATGACCGCTCACCACTCGACCGGACGGAACCTTCGTGACCACGAGAACGACCACGACCATGACCGCGAGGCCACTCACCGCCGACATCATCGTCGGTGCGGCGCAGCTCGAACGCACGGAGCGAGGGCTGTGCCCCCACCGACTCCCCCGACCCATCCGGGAGCGCTTCGCCGACCCCCAGCTCTCGCTCATGGAGGCCCAGCCCTCGGGGGTGCGCATCGCGGTCAGCACGACGGCACGACGCCTCGCTCTCGAGCTGCTCGCCACGCGAGTGGCCTACCAGGGCCTGCCGCGCCCGAGGGGGGCTGTCGACGTGCTGGTCGACGGTGCCGTGCACAGCTCACACGCGCTGGCCCAGGGCGACGCCATCGAGCTGGACATGCGGACAGGCGAGAGCACCCTCGCGCGCGGCGACACCGACCTCGTCATGGTCGACGACCTCGACGCCGGTGAGAAGACGATCGAGATCTGGTTGCCACACAACGAGCAGGTCGACCTGGTCGCCCTGCACACGGATGCGCCGGTGCACCCGGCACGACCCAGGGGACCCGTGTGGCTCCATCACGGCAGCTCCATCAGCCATGGCTCCAACGCCACCAGCCCGACCGCCATCTGGCCGTCCGTCGCTGCTCGCAGAGCACACGCCCAGCTGCACAACCTCGGCTTCGGCGGCAGCGCCCTCGTCGACCCGTTCATGGCCCGGCACCTGCGTGACACCCCGGCAGATCTCATCAGCGCCAAGCTCGGCATCAACGTCGTGGGCCACGACTCGATGCGGCTGCGCAGCTTCGTCCCCGCCGTCCACGGCTTCCTCGACACCGTCCGCGACGGCCACCCCGAGACCCCGCTCCTGCTCGTCTCGCCGATCTTCTGCGGGATCCACGAGAACACCCCCGGCCCGGGGGCCATGGATCCGTCCGCCCTCGGGTCCGGCGCCATGCGGTTCATCGCCACCGGCACCGAGGGTGACACCGCCGGTGGGCGCCTGACCCTGCGGGTCGTCCGCCGGGCGCTCGAGGAGATCGTCGCGGCGCGGGCAGACGACCCCAACCTGCACTACCTCGACGGCCTCGAGCTCTACGGTGAGCCAGACGCGACAGCGCTGCCACTTCCGGACGGGCTCCACCCGGACACGGCAGCGCACACGCTCATCGGGAAGCGGTTCGCCGAGATCGCTTTCGGCGTGGGTGGGCCCTTCGACACCGGGACGTCTCGCGAGCGGTGTCACCGCCGATGAGGATGATCATGAGAACCCGAACCACCTGGTCCTGATTGCCGTAACCGTTACGACTGCCTGAAACCCATCGGGGCCGCGAGCAGCGTCACTAGATTTCCTCTCGAAAGCGATGTGGCAGACACCAACACCTTGGAGGGATCGTGGTGGCGAGCGTGACCCGGACACCGACACAGACACAAGGGGGCCTGCGGGGCTTCCTCAACAAGGGAGGATTCTGGCGACTGCTGTTGGTCGTGGCCGTCTACTTCGCGATCTACCTGCCCACCGGCAAGGTGGTCGCGCGCCTGGCAGACCGCAGCTACAGCGACGACGACCTGCTCAGCAGCCTGGGCAGCGTCTTCGTCCAACTGACGGCCGCTCTCATCGTCGGATCGATCGTGCTGTTTGCCTTCACCACCTTCATGGGGTGGAACGCCGAGATCTTCGGCCGCCAGCCGATCTACCGCTCCCGCTGGATGTGGATCGCACCGGTCATCGTGCTGGTGCCGATCACCCTGCGCGTACTCGCCATCGACTGGGGCGGCCCCGCGCTCTCGGTCGTCCTGCTCGTGCTGGCCACCGGTGCGCTGATCGGGTTCTCCGAGGAACTGCTCTACCGGGGCATCGCGGTGAAGATGCTGCGCTCGAGTGGGCAGCGTGAGTGGAGCGTCGCGGCGATCTCCTCGGTGTTGTTCGGCTTGTCCCACGGCCTCAACATCTTCAGCGGCGAGCCTGCGGGGCCCGTGGCCTACACCGTCCTCTACACCGTGGCCTTCGGTGTGCTGATGTACCTCTCGATGCGCGTGATCGGTTTCATCGCGGCGGCGATGATCCTGCATGGCCTCACCGACCCCACGACGCTCCTCTCCACCGGCGGCCTGCCGGGCAAGGTGGACACCACGGGGTTCAACGGCCTGCTCGCCCTGACCTCGGGCTTCACGTTGTTCCTGCTCGTGCCTGTCGGATACATCCTCGCGTTCTTCATCCGGGGCAAGGTGGGCGAGCGCAAGGGTGCCAACGCCGAGGCGACCGTCTGATCAGCTGGGGGCTGCGGGCCGGAGGGGTTCGAGGTGACGCAGCAGTGCGCCGATCTGCTCGTCGGTCAGATTCGTGTACGTGGTGAAGGTTGCCACCGGATCATCGAGGAACGTCGGGTCGATCGCCAGCACCTCATCCATCTCGTGGCGTGCCTGTTCCGTGTGCCCGAGCCCGGCGAGCGCCATGGCACGGAACAGCGGACCCCAGGTCGCGCCTGGGGAATGGATGAGGCTGGCCTCGGCCAGCGCTGCAGCGTCGTCGTCGACCATGATCCGGTCCTGGGCCAGGAGCGTGTGCATGTACCCCGGGTGGAGGGGGTTCAGCCGCAGGGACTCCCGCAGCAGTGCCATGCCCTGCTCCCAGTCGCCGGAATTGGCGATCAGGGTGCCGGCTGTCGCCAGGAAGGTCGGGTGGAACGGGTTGGCCTGAGCCGCGTCCGCCGCGTGCTTCCTGGCAAGGTCCCACTGGTGCCGGATGAGGGCGACCGTGCCGAGCACCGTGTGCGCGTGAGCGCTGCCCGGATCCTCGGCGAGGGCCCGACGGGCCAGCTGCTCAGCCGCGGCCAGGTCGGCCTGCGGGTCCGTGGACATGCCGTAGGCGGCTTTGACGGCACGGGTGCTGCCACGCATCGCGAGGATCACTGGCGAGCGGATGCCCGCCTCCATCGCAGCCGCGAGCGCCTCGTCAGCAGCACGTAGGGTCGCCTGGTTGCCTTCCTCGATGTAGGCCTGGAAGGCCAGCCACGCCGCATACTCACCGGGCTCCACGGACGCTGAGGGCTTCTGAGCCGCACGGCGGTACACCACCCCGGCGTAGTCGCCCAGCTCGGCCGCGACTCCGGAAGCCCAACGCTCCTCCACCTCGAACCCGCGCAACGTCCCGGCGTCGACGGTCTCACTTGCGGCCCACACCACGTCACCGCCGTCGGAGTCGCTCAGGCGGGCACTGAGCCTCACCAGCCCGTCGCGCGATCCGACCGAGCCCTGCAGGACGAACCGCCCGTCGAGCTCCCGGCCGATCACGCGGGGATTCTGCGATCGGGCCGTGGCCGGCCCGACGACGCGCAGACCGGGAAACATGGCCAGGCGATGGGCGATCAGCTCGCTGATCGTCGTGGCAACGAGGTCGGCGCGGGCATCCCCGGACACCTCGAACTGCAGGACCACGACGGTCAGGTCGACGTCCTTGCCCTGCACCGGGGACGGCAGCTCCGTGGGCGCCGATCTGACGAAGCGCGGCACGTAGGCACCCGAGGGCAGCTCGATGCGGAGTCGAGCAGCACGGCCCTCGACGGCGTAGTAGTCGTCCAAGGACTTGCGAACCCGACTGGCGCGCACGCGGACGGAGGCGTCGAATCGGCCGTCGAAGGTGTCTGCCCGTCCCAGCGCCCTGCGGCCGACGGTCCGCTCGGAGAGTCGCTCAGCCCGGCCGGCCAGCGTTTCAGTGACGATGTAGGCCAGGAACTCGCGCGAGCGCGGCGACTTGCTCATCGTGGCGCTGCCCAGCACCTTGGTGAGCTCGCTGACGATCTCGGATGCGTCGTGCGGGCGCAGCGGCGAGTCCGGGTCGGCCGCGACACGTTGCTCGGGCACTCGCCGTCCTCGGGTTGGGGGCTGGTGGCGCGAACGATATCAAGACGCGATCGCACCCACGAAACGGTTACGAGCCGGGTTCCACGGGTCGAGGAAGCCGTGGCAAGGGACAATCGACCCAGTGGCTGCCGGGGCAGCCTCACCCACGGGAGATGGAGCGCATCAGATGCAGGTGGAGATCAGTTCGGGACCGGCGTTCGCATTCGGGGAGATCACGCTGCCCGCCGGTGGCGCGGTCCGGGTCGAGGCGGGCGCGATGGCGATGACTCGTGGCGACGTGCAGATAGCGACCTCGACGCGAGGGGGGTTCCTCAAGGGTCTCAAGCGCTCGTTCGGCGGAGAGAGCTTCTTCGTCAACGACTTCTCCTCTCCCACCGGCGGGGTCGTCGCCGTGGCTGCTGCCCTGCCAGGTGACATGAGCCTGGTCACCGTGGAGGGCACGGGAGCGCTGCTCGTGCAGTCCGGCTCGTGGATCGCCTCGGACACCAGCGTGGACGTCGATGCCAAGTGGGGCGGCGGCAAGACGTTCTTCAGTGGGGAAGGACTGGTGCTGCTGCGCTGCACCGGCCAGGGCGAGCTGCTGATGTCGGCCTACGGCGCGATCCGCTCCTACACACTGGCGGCAGGAGAGCAGGTGACGCTCGACACCGGCCATGTCGTCGCCTTCGACGACACGGTCCAGTACACGGTCCGCAAGGCCGGCAGCTGGAAGTCCACGATCCTCGGTGGTGAGGGTCTCGTGACCGACTTCACGGGTCCTGGCCGGGTGTGGTTGCAGACCCGCAGCAGCAGCGACCTCATCGGCTGGATCCAGAGCAAGCTCCCGCCGCCCGCCTCGCGCAGCTGACGACCGGGCGATCACACTCCGGTCATCACCCAGCAGCCCGGATCGTTCAGCGTTGACGCTGGTACGTCGGAGTGAGCTCTTCCCAGCGGTCCTTCCAGCCGGGCGCCCCGGCGTCGGAGCTCCAGCCCTCTGGGTGGACCGGGCCGTCGATCTCGAGGGACCGACCGAGGTCCTCGAGGTGCACCCGCCAACCGGAGGCGTGGAACGGCAGATGGCTCAAAGGCAGCCCGCGCTCCTCGACCACCAGGCGGGTCATTGAGCCCTCCTCGGTCAGCCACACCTCGATCTGCCCCTCGTCGTCCGTCCCGGCCTCCGTCGTCAGCAGCAGGTGATGGGGCGCATCGCACACCTCGACGCGCGCCGGACCGGTCCAGCTGCTCGTGAAGACGCACTGGACCGTGCCGCCGACCCGCAGGTCACCGTCGACCCGGGCGATCCAGCGAGCCAGCCGCTCGGGCGTCGTGCACGCCTGCCAGAGGTCGCCGATGTCCGTGTCGTAGAGGTCCTCGACCCGGACTGCTCCGCGGGTCTCGTCGAGTGTGCGCATCGTCGCGCTCGTGGTCATCGTCGTGCCTTCTTTCCTCGGGCGGTCTCGGTATGGAAGCCGTCGCGGCGGAGAGTGTGGATCAGCGCGTGCACCACAGCGTCCATGAGATCCAAGGTAACGATCTTGGTACGTACCCGTCAAGGTACATAGTGTCCTGGTGGGCCTGTCGGACGTCCGTGCTTTGATCCGCGGATGGACAAGGTCGTCGTCGGTGCGCTGGTTCGTGATGGTCGAGTCCTGCTCGTGCATCGGAGGCCGGACAAACGCGCGTACCCCGACGTGTGGGACCTCCCCGGCGGGGTCATGGAGGCTGGCGAGTCAGAGCTCGGCGCCCTCGCACGGGAGCTGCACGAGGAGCTCGACGTGCAGATCGCGACGAGCTCGGCGTCTCACCTGTGTCGGGTGACCGCGGGACCAGCCGAAGGGCCGGCGCTCCTCAGCGCCTGGCTCGTGCGCGACTGGCAGGGGACGCCGGCAAACGTCGCTCCCGAGGAGCACGACGACATCGGATGGTTCGGCCTCGAGGAGCTGCCTCCACCGGCCCACGTGCTCGTGCGCACGGCTCTGGTGGATGCGTTGCGGGGCCGCCGCGGCTGAACTCCTCAGACGAGGGCGCGGAGGGCGAGCAGGTAGGACTGCAACCCGAAGCCGGCAACCGTGCCCGTCGCGACGGGCGCCACGACGGAGGTCTGGCGGAACTCCTCGCGCGCAGCAGGGTTGGACAGGTGCACCTCGACGAGGCTGCGACCGCTCGTGGTCACGATGGCGCAGGCGTCACGGACGGCATACGAGTAGTGCGTCCACGCGCCGGGATTGATGACGACGTCAGCGCCCGCGTCGACCGCCTCGTGGAGCCAGTCGATCATCTCGCCCTCGTGGTTGGTCTGCCGGCAGTCGGCGAGCAGCCCGAGCGCCCCCGCCTCCCGCGACACCGCGGAGTGCACGTCGTCGAGCGTGTCGGAGCCGTAGACCTCCGGCTCGCGGGTGCCCAGCCGGTCGAGGTTGGGCCCGGAGAGGACGAAGACGAGGGGAGCCGTCATGCGGCGAGTCTAGTGAGCGCCGCTGGCGTCGCGACGCGACACGAGGCCGTATGCCGCCTGGAGCAGCGCGTCGTCCGGCCCGGCCAGGCGGGTGGGCCGGGCCAGTCCGTCGAGCACGACGAAGCGCAACGTCGAGCCGCGTGACTTCTTGTCGCGTCGCATCGCGGTGAGCAGCTCGTCCCAGCGTCCGGCGGCATACGTCGTCGGGAGGCCGAGCGACTCGAGCACCGACCGGTGACGGTCGACGAGTGCGTCACCCTCCGGACCGCTGAGGTGCCCGGTGAGCCGGGCGAGCTCGGCGACGTAGACCATGCCGACACCGACCGCCTCACCGTGGCGCCACGAGTAGTGCTCGACCTGCTCGATGGCGTGGCCGAAGGTGTGGCCATAGTTGAGGATCTCGCGCAGCGAGCTCTCGCGCAGGTCGGCGGCGACGACGTCGGCCTTGACCCGGACCGCGCGCTCGATGAGCTCGCGCAGGTGGGGGTTCGCGGCGCTGCGCGCCCGGCCCGCGTCGTCGGCGACAGCCGACTCGACGAGGTCGAGGATGACGGGGTCGGCGATGAAGCCGCACTTGACGACCTCGGCGAGCCCCGCGACGAGGTCGGCCTGCGGCAGCGTCGCGAGCACGTCGACGTCGCACAGCACCCCGGCCGGCGGGTGGAAGGCGCCGACGAGGTTCTTGCCCTCGGCGGTGTTGATGCCGGTCTTGCCTCCGACGGCCGCGTCGACCATGCCGAGCAGGGTCGTCGGCACCTGGACCACGGGCACGCCGCGCAGCCACGACGCCGCGACGAAGCCGGCGAGGTCGGTGACCGTGCCACCCCCGACCCCGACGACGGCGTCGGTGCGGGTGAAGCCGGCCTGCCCCAGCTGGGCCCAGAGGGCGGCGGCGACGGACGCCGTCTTGGCCGCCTCGGCGTCGGGCACCTCGGCGGGGTGGACGGCATACCCCCGATCGCGCAGCGCATCGGCGACCGCGCCGCTGAGGGCATCGAGGGTGGGCGGGTGGACGACGAGGACCCGCTCGACGTCGGCGCCGAGGAGGTCGGCGACCCGCCCCAGCACGCCGGAGCCGATGACGACGTCGTAGTCGCCTCCGACGGAGATCGTCGTCGAGCCCAGCGCAGCGCTCACGCCTGCGCCCCGGCGAGCTCGACGATGACGGCGTCGACGATCTCCTCCGGCGTGCGCCCGGCGGTGTCGACCCGCACGGTCGCGACGCGCTCGTACGTGGGCCGGCGCACCTTCATCATCGCGATCCAGGACGCCCGGGGGTTGACCGAGAGGAGCGGGCGCGAGCGGTCGAAGCCGATGCGCTTGCTCGCGTCGGCGATGGCGACGTCGAGGAAGACGACCGTGTGCCCGGCGAGCGCCGCCTCGCTGAGCGGGTCCATGACGGCTCCCCCGCCGAGCGCCACGACGCCCCGCTCGTCGGCGAGCGCACGCGCGACCTCCGCCCGCTCGAGGTCGCGGAACGCCGCCTCGCCGTCGTCGACGAAGATGTCGGAGATCGAGCGACCCTCGGCCGCCTCGACGGCCGCGTCGACGTCGTGGAAGGGAACGCCGAGACGCTCGGCGAGCAGGGCGCCGACGGTCGTCTTGCCCGCACCGGGGGGACCGACGACGACGGCGGCAGGGCGCGTTCCGGGATCGCTCACCACGTCCGCAGCCCTTCACGAATGCCGCCCAGGTATGCCGTGTGGTTGCGCGCCGTCTCGGTGACCGAGTCACCGCCGAACTTCTCGAGGCACGACTGGGCGAGCACGAGCGCGACCATCGCCTCGGCGACGACGCCCGCAGCCGGCACGGCGCACACGTCGGAGCGCTGGTGGATGGCGGTCGCGGCCTCGCCGGTCGCGACGTCGACCGTCGCGAGCGCACGCGGCACGGTGCTGATCGGCTTCATCGCGGCCCGGACCCGAAGGACCTGACCCGTCGACATGCCACCCTCGGTGCCGCCCGCGCGACCGGTGCGACGGGTGATGACGCCGTCGAGCAGCTCCATCTCGTCGTGGGCCTCGGAGCCGCGGCGCCGGGCCGTCTCGAAGCCGTCGCCGACCTCGACGCCCTTGATCGCCTGGATGCTCATCAGGGCCTGGGCGAGCTGGCCGTCGAGCTTGCGGTCCCAGTGCACGTGCGAGCCGAGCCCCGGGGGCAGCCCGTAGGCGAGGACCTCGACGACGCCACCGAGGGTGTCGCCGTCCTTCTTCGCCGCGTCGACCTCGGCCACCATGGCCGCGGAGCCCGACGGGTCGAAGGCGCGCACCGGGTCGGCGTCGAGTCGTTCGACGTCGTCGGGCGTCGGGAGGGCGGCGCTCTCGGGCACGCCCGCCGTGCCGATCGAGACGGTGTGGGAGACGAGGCGGATGCCGTAGGCCTGCTCGAGGAAGCGGGCCGCGATCTCGCCGAGCGCCACGCGGGCCGCCGTCTCACGGGCCGAGGCGCGCTCGAGGACGGGTCGCGCGTCGTCGTGGCCGTACTTCTGCATGCCGACGAGGTCGGCGTGGCCCGGACGCGGGCGGGTCAGCGGCTTGTTGCGCGCGATCTCCTTCTCCGCGTTGACGTCGTCGGAGGCGGCGTAGTCCTGCTCGCTCACGGCCTCGGGGCTCATCACCGTCGTCCACTTCGGCCACTCGCTGTTGCCGATGCGCACGGCGAGGGGCGAGCCGAGGGTCACCCCGTGCCGCAGGCCGCCGAGGAACTCGACCTCGTCCTGCTCGAACTTCATCCGGGCCCCCCGGCCGTAGCCGAGCCGACGCCGTGACAGGGCCGCCTGCAGGTCCTTCGCCCCGACCTCGACACCTGCGGGCAGGCCCTCGATCATGGCGACGAGTGCGGGCCCGTGCGACTCACCGGCCGTCAACCAACGCAACATCCCCCGATCCTCCCACGCACCCCGGGACGTGCCCCCGGCCGCCCGGCACCCGGGACACGGCACGCGGGACACGGCACTGCGACACGGCACCTGCGACACGACGAGGGACACCACCTGGCGACACGACCTGCCAGACACGACCTTCGGTTCGGCACGCGTCGGAAGGGGCTGGCACCGCCGGGGCAGCTCAGAGCAACGGCGCCAGCTCCACGACGAGCGCGATGAGGGTGCCGACGAGCATCCACGGGCCGAAGGCGATGTCGTCCTTGCGGCCGCCCCTGCGCAGGACGATGCGCCCGACCCCGTAGACGCCGGCGAGCAGGAAGGCCGCGAACGACGCGACGAGCGTCGCCGTGAGGCTGACGTAGCCGGTCGCGAGGCCGACGAGCCCGGCCAGCGTCACGTCGCCGAGCCCGAAGCCGCTGCCGAGCAGCGCGGCGACGACGGCGAGCACGAGGTAGATCACCCACAGCACGAGACCGGCGAGCGCCGCCCGCCGCAGGGCCGCCCAGTCCCCTGAGGCGAGCGAGGCGAGTGCGAGCTGCCCCGCGAGCAAGGGGTATGCCGGCCGGGTGAGTCCCCGGGGCAGCCGGTGCACGTCCGCGTCCACCCACGCGAGCGCGACCGCGACGAAGGCGAAGCCGAGGTAGGCCGGGGTGAGGGCCCACTCGGACAGGGGCCCGAAGCGCCAGGCGAGCAGTCCCCAGAGCAGCGCCATCGCGACGGGCACGACGACGATCGGGGCACGAGGTGGTGGCCCGGTCTCGTCGTCGAGCCGGTAGCCGCCCGTCACGAGCCGGCGACGCAGCACCTCACCGACAGCGGCCCCGGCGAGGGCCAGCACCACGACGAACCACCACGGTGTCGCCGGGAAGGCGGTCCACGTCATCGGCCACCGGCGGAGGTCCGCACCCCCCAGACCGGGTCGACGACGGCATACAGCGCCTCGGCCATCGCGGCGAGCGGCGCCGGCCGGCCGGTCATGAGGGTCACCTGGCGGGTCGCCTGGTGCAGGAGCATGTCGACGCCGCGAGCCAACGTCCACCCGCGGTGCTGGCCGCCGCGCTGGAGCGGGGTGGGGCCCTCGCCGTAGACGACGTCGAGCAGGACGCGGGGTCGGCCGCCGTCGGCCGTGGGGAGCGTGTCGAGCGGGACACCGGCCGACGCGGGCACGGTGCTGATGACGAGGTCGGCATCGGTCCACTCGCCCAGTGGGGCGACTGCCACCTGGAGTCCCATCGCCCTCGCCTGAGCCACGGTCTCGGCACGTGCCTCGTCGCGGACCATGAGCGTCACCCGACGCCCCGCGACACCCGTAGCGCCATCCTCACCGGCAGCACCTGCAACAGCGGCGACGGCCGACCGCGCCGTGGCGCCCGACCCGACGACGACGACCTCGGCCACCGCGTCGGAGGTGAGGTCGCAGCCCACGGCCGCCAGCGCGGCGGTGATGCCGTGCACGTCGGTGTTGTCGGCGCGCCAGCCGCCGTCGACCCGCACGAGGGTGTTGGCCGCGCCCGTCGCACGCGCCAGGTCGCTCGCCTCGACGGCGGCCTGCAGGGCCACCTCCTTGAGCGGCATCGTCAGGGACAGCCCGCGCCACGACTCGTCGAGCTCCTCGAGCGCGCCAGCGAAGGCCGTGACGTCGACCTCGCGGCGGTCGTAGGACCAGGTGGTGAGGCCGAGCGCCACGTGGGCGGCGCGGTGCAGCACGGGCGAGAGCGAGTGGGCGACCGGGGAGCCCCAGACCGCGCACCTCGTCTGCTCCGGCGAGATGGTCAGCACTTGCCCCCCGTGGACTCACGCCAGGCGTTGAAGGCCGCGACGTTCTTCGCGTGCTCGGCGGCGGTCACGGCGAACCTCGTCTCTCCCGTGCAGAGGTTGACGGTGACGAAGTAGAACCAGTCACCGGCCGGCGGGGCCGCGGCGGCCTGGATCGCGCTCTCGCCCGGGTTGGCGATCGGCCCCGGGGGCAGGCCCTTGAACCGGCGCGTGTTGTACGGGCTGTCGCTGTCGAGCATCTCCTGCGTCGGCACGCCACGCTTCTTGAAGATGTAGTTGACGGTGGAGTCGAAGCCGATGGAGGTGTTGGACGCGAGACGGTTCTCGATGACCCGGGCGACCTTTCCCCGGTCGGCCTCGGTGCTCGCCTCGCCCTCGACGAGGCTCGCGAGGATGACCACACGCTCCATCTTGTCCGGGGTGATGCCGAGCGCATCGAGCCGTTTGACCGACTCCCCCACCATCTGCTTGAGCTGGGCGGCGGCGCTCGAGTCGGGCGCGAACTCGTAGCTGGCCGGGAAGAGGTAGCCCTCGACGTTGCCCCTGGCCGACGACGGGAGCCCGAGGGCTTCCGCGTCCTTGGCCGCGGCGACGTACTGCGCCACGGGGATGCCTGAGGCCTTCGAGAGCTTGGCGTAGATCTCCGTGGCCCAGAGCCCCTCGGGGATCGTGACGCGGGTGACGATGCGGTTCTTGGGGTCGACGAGGACGGCCAGCGCGTCCGCGGCACGCATCTGCTTCTTCATCTCGTAGACGCCGGGCTGGATCCCGCTGCTCTTGGAGTCGGCGTTGGCCGCGTCGACGAAGGACTTCGTCGACTTGATGACGTCGGCGTCGACGAGCTCACGCGCGATGGCGCTGCCGCCGGCGCCCTGCTCGACGGTGACGCGCACGCTGCCCTGGCCCGGTCCCGGGTAGTCGTTGGACTCGAGGAAGCCCTCCACGACCGGGCGCAGTGCCTGGTAGGCAACCGCGGCGCCGCCGCCGATGACGGCGAGGGCGAGCACGATGACGAGCAGGCGCCGCCACCACGGGGGCTTGCCACGGCCTGCACGGGCGGCGCTCCCCCGGCCGCGGCGGCGCCGGCTGGCGCGCTGGGCGGCCAGCTCGGCCTCGCGCAGCTCGCGGCGGCTCGCAGGCGGCGCAGCCGGGTGCGCGTCGTGCTCCACGAGGTCGTGGACGTCGGCGTGGTCATCGTGGTCACCGAAGATCGATGACTCGAGATGGTCCTTCATCGGCGACGTTCCTTCTTTCGTCTTCCCCCCGTGGTGACTGGCTCCCCTGGTGGCTTGCCCGAGCGAGCCTCCGTGTCGAGTGCGGTCTGCAGGATGAGGACAGCTGCCGCTTGGTCGACGACCTTGCGCTGGCCTCGTCCCGGCACGCCGCTGTCGCGTAGTCTGCGGTGCGCGTCGACGGTGGTCAAGCGTTCATCGACCAGTCGCACCGTCACGGTACCCACTCGGGCCGCCAGAGCCACGGCGTAGTCGCGGGCGATGCGTGCCGCCTCGCCCTCCTGGCCGGAGAGCAGCAGCGGCAGCCCGACGACGACCTCGACGGCGGCGAGCTCCTCGACAAGGGTCACGAGCTCCGTGAGGTCCGTGCCGTGCTGCTCATCGCGGGCGAGGGTGCGCACCGGGTGCGCGAAGGTGGCCGTCGGGTCCGAGGCGGCCACCCCGACGCGGGCACTGCCCACGTCGACACCGACGCGCACCCCGGGGCGGACCGTCCGCACCAGGGGCTCGTCGGACATCGTCATGCGCCTCGGGCCCGCAGCTGGTCCTCGACGACCCCAAGGGCTCGCGAGACCTGCGTCGGGTCGGTGCCGCCACCCTGGGCGAGGTCGGGCTTGCCGCCACCGCCGCCGCCGAGGGCCTGCGCGGCGACCTTGACGAGAGCGCCGGCCTGCAGCCCCGTCTGGCGGGCCTGCTCGTTGGTCGCCACGATCACGACCGGCCGTCCACCGGAGACGGACGCCATCGAGACGAGGGTGGGGCGCTCGTTGCCGAGGCGGGTGCGCACGTCGAGCACGAGGGCACGCAGCTCGTCGGCCGACACCCCGTCGCCGGCGTCGTGGCTGACGAAGCGCACCCCGGCGATCTCGCGGGCGCTCGAGACGAGTCCGGCCGCCGCTCCGAGGACCTGCGCCTGCTTGACGGCGGCGATCTCCTTCTCGGCGTCGCGGAGGCGCCCGAGGATGCCGGCGATGCGATCGGGCAGCTCGTCGCGGCGGCCACCGACGACCTCGGTCAGCTGGCTGACGATGGCGGCCTCACGCGCGAGGTGCGTGTAGGCGTCGACACCGACGAGGGCCTCGACGCGGCGCACCCCGGAGCCGATCGAGCTCTCGCCGAGCAGCTTGACGACCCCGATCTGGCCGACGCGCGGCGTGTGGGTGCCGATGCACAGCTCGCGCGACCAGTCGCCGATCGACACGACGCGCACCCGCTCGCCGTACTTCTCCCCGAAGAGCGCCATCGCACCGAGCTTGCGGGCGTCGTCGATCCCCATGATGTCGGCCGTGACGGGCAGGTCGTCGAGCAGCACGCCGTTGATGCGTGACTCGATCTCGCCGAGCGCGCCCGCGGGCACCGCCTGCTGGGAGCGGAAGTCGAAACGCAGCCGTCCCGGTGAGTTCTCGGAGCCGGCCTGGGTCGCCGTGTCGCCCAGCTCGTCGCGCAGCGCCTGGTGGACCATGTGCGTCGCCGTGTGGGCGCGCGAGATGGAGCGGCGGCGCGCCACGTCGACCTCGGCCTCGGCGTCCTCGCCGACGGCGCCCTCGCCCTCGAGCACCGTCGCGCGGTGCACGACGAGACCGGCGATGGGGCGCTGGACGTCCGTCACCTCGAGCACGGCTCCACCCGACAGGCGGATGCGACCGTGGTCGGCGAGCTGACCGCCCGACTCGGCGTAGAGCGGCGTGCGGTCGAGGACGAGCTCGACCTCGTCACCGGGGCCGAAGCGCTCGACCACCTCGCCGCCGCGGATGAGGCCGCGCACGCGGCTGTCGGTGACGACCTGGTCGTAGCCGGTGAACTCGACCTCACGGCCGAGGGTGTCGGAGACGCGCCGGTAGACGCTCGTGTCGCCGTGGCCGGACTTCTTCGCGCGGGCGTCGGCCTTGGCGCGGTCGCGCTGCTCGGCCATGAGGGCACGGAAGCCGGTCTCGTCGACCTGCACCCCCTGCTCAGCCGCCATCTCGAGGGTGAGGTCGATCGGGAAGCCGTAGGTGTCGTGCAGCGCGAACGCCTCGGCGCCGCCGAGGGTCGAGCGGCCGGAGGACTTCGCGCTCGCCACCGCGGTGTCGAGGATCGTCGTGCCGGCCGCGAGGGTGCGCCGGAAGGCATCCTCCTCGCCGTAGGCGACCTGGCTGATGCGGTGGAAGTCCCGCTCGAGCTCGGGGTAGGACGCCTTCATCCGCTCCTTGCTGACGGGCAGCAGGTGCTCCAGCGTCGGGGCATCGACCCCGAGGAGGCGCATCGAGCGCACCGCACGGCGCAGGAGTCGGCGCAGGACGTAGCCACGGCCCTCGTTGCCCGGGGTCACCCCGTCGCCGATGAGCATGAGCGAGCTGCGCACGTGGTCGGCGACGACGCGGAAGCGGACGTCGTCGTCGCGATCGGCGCCGTAGCGACGTCCGGTGAGGTCCTCGGCGGCCGCGATGACCGGGAAGACCTCGTCGGTCTCGTAGATGTTGTCGACGCCTTGGAGGAGGTAGGCGACCCGCTCGAGGCCCATGCCCGTGTCGATGTTGCGCTTGGGCAGCTCGCCCGCGATGTCGAAGTCCTCCTTCGACCGGACGTTCTCGAGCTCGTACTGCATGAAGACGAGGTTCCAGAACTCGAGGTAGCGGTCGCCCGCCTCCCAGTCGCGGTCGGCGCCGAACTGCGGGCCGCGGTCGAGCAGGATCTCGGAGCACGGGCCGCCGGGGCCGGCGACACCCATGTTCCAGTAGTTGTCCTTGCGACCGAGACGGACGATGCGGTCGTCGGAGAGGCCGGCGACCTTCTTCCACAACGAGATCGCCTCGTCGTCCTCGTGGTAGACGGAGGCGTAGAGGTCCTTCTCGTCGAAGCCGAGGCCGCCGTCGCGCTGGCTGCGCGTGATGAGCTCCCACGCGAGCTCGATGGCGCCCTCCTTGAAGTAATCGCCGAAGCTGAAGTTGCCGTTCATCTGGAAGAACGTGCCGTGGCGCGTCGTCTTGCCGACCTCTTCGATGTCGAGCGTGCGCACGCACTTCTGCACGCTCGTGGCGCGGCTGAAGGGCGGCGTCTCCTGCCCGAGGAAGTAGGGCTTGAACGGCACCATGCCGGCGTTGACGAAGAGGAGGTTGGGGTCCTCGTGCACGAGCGGCGCGCTCGGCACGACGGTGTGGCCGCGCTCCCCGAAGAAGGAGAGCCAGCGACGCCTGATCTCAGCGGTTTCCATGTGTTGTCCTCGTGCTCGGTGCTGCGGGGGTGGGAGTCGGGGCGGGGTCAGCCGAGGCGCCTCAGCAGGGCGCGGCTGACCCCCGGCCGGCTCGCGACCGCACCTGCGGTCTCGCCGTCATCCGCTGCTCCGTGCCCACCACGCAGTCCACCACGCATCGTCCTTCGCTCGTCGGCGCGCACGTCGCGCCGCCGTCAACCCTAACCGACCCCCGAGCAGGCGCGCTCCCGCGCAGCAGGACGCGGCCCAGCCGCCGGCCCCGGGCCAGCCGGGCGACACGCAGGGGTATGCCGTGGGGCCGGCTCCCGGACGGGAAGCCGGCCCCACGGCATACGGGCTGGGTCTGATCGACCCGTGCCGGACGTGCGCCGGTGCCTCAGGCGACCGGCTCGGCCGGCACCTCGGCGACGAGCGTCGTCTTGACCTCCGGGAAGTGGCACGCCTGCAGGTGCAGGCCCCGGTCACGCCGCGCTCGGACCGACGTCGTGTCCTCGACCGAGGTCGCGAGCGGCGGCTCCTGCTGGGCGCAGATGTCCTGCGCCTTCCAGCACCGGGTGCGGAAGCGGCACCCGCTCGGCGGGTCGATCGGGCTCGGCACGTCACCGATGAGGCGGATGCGCTCCTTGGGAGCGATGCCCCGGGCGACGTTGATGTCGGGCGCCGCAGAGAGCAGGGCCTGGGTGTAGGGGTGCTCGGGAGCCTCGTAGATCTTCTTCTTGTCGCCGTACTCGACGATCTTGCCGAGGTACATCACCGCGACCTGGTCGCAGAAGTGGCGCACGACGCCGAGGTCGTGGGCGACGAAGATGAAGGCGAGGTCGAGGTCGTCGCGCAGCTTGGCGAGGAGGTTCATCACCTGCGCCTGGATCGAGACGTCGAGGGCCGAGACCGGCTCGTCGGCGATGATGAGCTTGGGCTCGACCGCGAGGGCCCGGGCGATGCCGATGCGCTGGCGCTGGCCGCCCGAGAACTCCGACGGGTAGCGGTTGATGTGCTCCGGGTTGAGGCCGACGAGCTCGAGCAGCTCCTGGACCCGGGCCTTCTCCTTGCCCTTGTGCAGCCCGTGCACCTTGAGCGGCGTCGAGAGGATCGAGCCGATCGTGTGGCGCGGGTTGAGCGAGCTGTAGGGGTCCTGGAAGATCATCTGCACATCGCGCCGGATCGAGCGCAGCTGGTGCTCCTTGAGGTGCGTGATGTCGCGCCCCTCGAAGACCACCGATCCGCCCGTGGGCTCGTCGAGCCGCGTCACGAGGCGCGAGGTCGTGGACTTGCCGCAGCCCGACTCCCCGACGAGGCCGAGGGTCTGCCCCTGACGGAGGGTGAAGCTGATGCCGTCGACGGCCTTGACCGTCGCCTTGACCATGCGCAGCCCCTGCACCTCACGGAAGGGGAAGTAGCGCTGCAGGTCGGTGACCTCGAGCAGCGGCTTCTCGGCGCTGTCGGCCGCAGCTCGGGTCTGCGTGCTCGGCTGGGCGGTCATCGGACTCCCTCGTCTTCCTGGAGCGTCCCCACCGGATCGGTCAGGTGGCACCGGATCTGGCGGTTGGCGAGCCCGGGTGTCGGGCGCCACTCGGGCAGCTCGGTCCAGCAGGCGTCGCCGGGGACCTGGCTCTTGAAGTCGCAGCGCGGGTGGAACGAGCAGCCCGGCGGCAGGTTGAGCAGGCTGGGCGGGGTGCCCTGGATGGCCTTGAGCTCGGTGAGGTCCTCGGAGTGCGAGGGCAGCGACTGGAGCAGGCCGTACGTGTAGGGGTGCGAGGGCTGAGCCAGCACCTCCTTGGCGTCACCCTTCTCGACGCCGCGGCCGGCATACATGACGACGATGTCGTCGGCCGTCTCGGCGACGACCGCGAGGTCGTGCGTGATGAGGATGACCGCGGAGCCGAACTCCTTCTGCAGGTCGTTGACGAGGTCGAGGATCTGCGCCTGGACGGTGACGTCGAGGGCGGTCGTCGGCTCGTCGGCGATGAGCAGCTTCGGGTTGTTGACCAGGCCCAGGGCGATCATCGCGCGCTGGCGCATACCGCCCGAGAACTCGTGCGGGAACTGCAGCGCCCGCCGCTGCGGGTTGGGGATGCCGACAAGGTCGAGCATCTCGATGGCCCGCTTCTGGGCCACGGCCTTGCTCACCTTGTTGTGCGCGAGGTAGGCCTCGGCGATCTGCTTGCCGATCTTGTGGAACGGATGCAGGGCGCTCTGGGGGTCCTGGAAGACCATGGCGGCCTTGGTGCTGCGGACCTTCTGGAAGGTCGACTGCGGCGCACCGACGAGCTCGATGCCGTCGAGCTTGATGCTGCCCGTGATCTGCGTGCGCTTCGGGTTGTGCAGGCCCAGCACGGCCATGCTCGAGACCGACTTGCCCGAGCCGGACTCGCCGACGATGGCGAGCGTGCGGCCGAGACGGGCCTGGTAGGTCAGGTTGGAGACGGCCTTGACGAGGCCCTCTTCGGTCGGGAAGACGACCGAGAGGTCCTGGACGTCGAGCACGACGTCGCCGACGGACGTGGCCTCCGCGGACTGCGTGGGGATGGCGTTCGCCGTGGCGGTCACTGGAGCCTCACTCGGGGGTCGATGAAGGAGTAGGCGATGTCGACGACGAGGTTCATGATGACGACGACCGCCGCTCCGATGAGCACGCTGCCCATGATGACGGGCAGGTCCTGGGCGCGGAAGGCGGCGAGGGTGCGCCGCCCGATCCCGTCGACGCCGAAGATCTGCTCGGTGATGAGGGTGCCGGTCAGCAGGGCCGCGATGTCGAGGCCGAGGATCGTGACGATGGGGCTCATCGCGGCACGGAAGCCGTGCTTGACGAGCACGGTGCGCTCGGGGATGCCCTTGCTGCGGGCCGTGCGGATGTAGTCCATCGACAGGGTCTCGAGCATCGAGTTTCGCGTGTAGCGCGTGTACGACGTCGAGGTGTAGAGGCCGAGGATCAGCGCTGGGGCGAGCATGCCCAACAGATAGGGTCCGACGCCCGCTGATATCGGTACGTACTGCGGGAGGATGTTCCAGAGCACGACGGGGTAGAGCGCGACGAGCAGCGCGAGCACGTAGTACGGGATCGCGCCGAAGGTCTGCGAGCTGCCGATGATGCCCCGGTCGGCGGGCGTGCCGCGGCGGATCGCGGCGATGATCCCGAGGGTCACCCCGACCGTGACGAACACGACGGCGGCCATGAGGGCCAGCACGACGGTGTTCGGGAAGCGGCTGAAGAGCTCGGTGTTGACCGACTGGCGGGTCGAGAAGGAGTACCCGAGACACGGGGCCCCGCAATGCACCGTGTCGCCCGCGTAGGTGAAGTCACGGCCGACGAACAGGCCCTTGAAGTACTCGAGGAACTGCTGCGACAGCGGCTTGTCGAGGCCGAGGCTCTTCGTGATCTGCTCGAGGCGCTGCGGGTTGCACCGCGTCTCCGGGCACATGGCCTGGGCGGGGTCGGACGGCCCGGCGAAGAAGAGCAGGAACGCCGACACGAGCGTCGCCAGGATGACGCTCAACGCGAGAGCCACGCGCCTGAGGATGTACGTGAGCAAGGGAAACCTTCCAAGGAGTGGGCATCCGTGGTGGGGACCCGAAGGTCTCCGAGCCCCCACCACGGGTTGTGGTCAGTCACCGCCCTCTGGTGGGAGGGCGGTCCCGGCCGGTCTTACTGGTCGAGCCAGACGTCCGTCAGGTTGGGCATGCCCTTGTTGGGGTTGTTGTGGACGTTCTTCACCTTGGTGCCGAACACCGAGTTGCCCTTGTCGTTGTAGTCCGGGATGGCCAGGAGGTAGTTCTCCGTCAGCCACTTGTCCATCTTGCCCCACTCCGGACCCTGCTCCGTGATCGAGAGCTGCTGGATGCGCTTGATCTCGGAGTCGATCTTGGCGTCGGAGAAGTTGCCGAAGGTCGTGCCGCCCTGCGAGAGGGCGATCGTGCCGATGGTGGGCGGGATGATCGAGTCGGCGGACGGCCAGTCGAAGCACCAGCCGCGCGGCGACTGGAGCATGTTCATCTTGCCCTTGGGGTCACCCACGAGCTTGCGACGCTCGGCGCTCGGCGCACCGATGTCGGTCACCTTGAAGCCGGCCTTCTCGTAGGCCTGCTTGCGCACCTGGTTGACCTTCTGGGCGATGTCGTCGTCGTTCGTGTAGTAGTAGATGAGCTCGAAGGGCTTGTCCGGGCCGTAGCCGGCGTCGGCCAGCATCTGCTTGGCCTTGGCCGGGTCGCCGTCGCCCTTGCCGTTCATCTTGAAGCCGGGAGCGGCCTCGGCCTCGTAGTCGAGGTGGCCCGGGATCTGCGGCGGGATGATGGTCGAGGCGGGGCTGAACGAGTGCGAGGTCTCGCCGCCGGCCTTGTGGATCGAGTCGAACGGGTTGGCCACCGCGATCGCCTTGCGCACCGGCAGCGGGATCTTCCGCGCGTCCATGTTGACCATGATCACGCACGAGGAGGGCCCCTCCTCGAACTGGGCCTTCTTCTCGCCCTCGATCTGCGAGATGAGCGAGGAGTCGATCGCGTCCCAGTTGAGGGTGGTGGCGTCCTCACCGTTGGAGGCGAGGATGGCCGTCTGCGTCTTGACCGTGTCCTGGCCCCACTTGAAGTGGAAGCCGTCCGGGTAGTTGTGACGCGCCGGGTCGGTGTTGGGGTCCCAGTTGGGGTTGCGCTTGAGCGTCAGCTCGGTGCCCGGGGTGTACTTGTCGAACATGTAGGGACCGGTGGCCAGCGGGTGGAGCTGGTAGTCGGCCTTCGTGTCCTTCGCCTCGGGGATCGGCGTGAACTGGTTGAACGAGACGAAGTACGGCAGCGTCTCGAAGCGCTTCTCGAGGTGGAAGACGATGGTCTTGTCGTCCTTGGCCTCGACACCGTTCCAGTTCTTGTCGCCCTTGAACGGGCCCTGGTAGTCGGCGCCACCCTTGAAGAACTCGCGCTGGTAGGTCGGGCCGTTGGCAGCCAGGTCGGGGTCGAACGAGCGCTTGGCGGCGTAGACGATGTCCTGCGCCTTGACCGGCGTGCCGTCCTCGTACTTGATGCCGTCCTTGAGCGTGAACGTCCACGTGAGGCCGTCCTCGGACGCCTTGCCGAGGTCGGTCGCGAGGTCGGGCACGAGCACCTGCTGGTCGCCGCGGCTGACGAAGGTCGTCAGGGCGCGGTGGCTCAGCGAGAAGATGACCGCGGTGTCCTGGTAGAACTGGTCGCTCGGGTCCATGTTGGCGGGCGTCGTCGCGTAGGAGACCGTGAGGATGCCCCCCTTCTTCGCACCGGGGACCGCGGGGGCGGGGCCCTTGGCGGTCGGGTCGAGGGTCGCCGCGGCGCCCTCCACCTTGCCGGTGTCACCGCTCGCGTTGCCCGTGCCGGTGCCGTTCGTCGACGGTGCACCACAGGCCGCGACAAGACCGAGGGAGGCCACGGCCCCGACGGTCAGGACTTTGGTCCAGCGCATTGTTGTTTGCTCCCTTTGTTGTGCTTGTCCCAGCGCTTTGCCGGGAACATCTGTACGGCCGAGACCCGGTTGGGGTCAGCGGCGACTGCTGGGGTCGAAGGCGTCGCGGATCGAGTCGCCCAGCAGACTGAGGGCGAGCACGAGGAGCGACAGACCGATGACCGATGGCCACAACCACAGGGGGTAGGTGGCGAACAGGTTCTGGGCGTCCGCGATGGTGCGGCCCCAGGACGCGGTGGGCTCGACGAGGCCGACGCCGAGGTAGCTGAGCGTCGCCTCGTAGGTGATGTAGGCGGGCACGGCGATCGACGCGGACACGATGATCGGGCCGACGAGGTTGGGCAGGACCTCCTTGAAGAGGATCTGCCGGGTGGGCACACCGATGGCGCGGGCAGCCTGGACGAACTCCCGTTCCCGAAGGCTCTTGACCTCACCTCGGACGAGTCGGGCCAGCCCCATCCACCCGAAGACGAAGAGGATGACGATGAGGACCCAGAAGCGGATCGCCGAGGTCTGCTCAGCCGTGAGGTCAGCGCCCCCGGCGATGCTCTTCTGGGCGATCGGCACGATGGCGATGACGAGCAGCAGGATCGGCAGGCTGAGGAAGAAGTCGGTGATCCACGTGATGACGCGGTCGGGCCAGCCGCCGGCGTAGCCGGCGATGAGGCCGAGCGTCACACCGAGGACCGTGGAGACGCCGGCGGCGATGAAGCCGATGACGAGCGAGGGCCGCGCGCCGACCGCCCAGCGGGCGAAGAGGTCGCGGCCGAGACGTGGCTCGACCCCTAGCCAGTGGGCAGAGCTGGCGCCGACAGTCGGGATTCCGTTGAAGTCGACGAGCTCCGTGTGCACGGTGTACGGGTCAGCCTTGGCCCCGGTGATGGGGTCCACGGCCTGCAGCGAGTAGAGCAGCGGCGCGAAGATCGCGACGAGGATGAAGAAGATGATGATGACCGAGCAGAAGATCGCGACCTTGTCCTTCTTCAGTCGGTCCCAGGCAACCCGGCCCGGCGAGCGGCCGGTGCGCACGTCACGGTGTGCCGGCGCCCCCAGGTCCTCGTTGCGCTCGGTCTGCTCGACCATCTGCTCGTCCGTGTGCTCGATGACCGCTTCGGCACCGGGCTCCGGTAGGGCGTTCAACGCGTCGTCTCCATCCTGATGGGGATCACATCCGGACCGCGGGGCGGTCCACAGGTCCCGGGAAGGTGCGCACGGCAAGACCGTTGACCACCCCTTGGGACGACGTCACCTTGCCACAGGGAAAGGCCCGGTCCAAGCCTCGAGACGCGCTGGATGACAAATCGTTACCGACCACCACGGCTCGCCCAACATCGTCCGGGCAAAACGTCACCCGCCCGAAACAATCCATGTGACGGGGCAATTCGCGCCGGCGTGTCGCCACACCTTCCACACGGGTGGACGCCCTTCACTGAGGGCGTCTGCGCCCCAGCCGCCCCGTGAGCCACTCGAGACGCGACCGCAGCCGCTCCTCGAACCCCCGGTCCGTCGGCCGGTAGTAGGCGACCTTCCCCTCGAGGTCGTCCGGGAGGTACTGCTGCTTCGCGACGCCGTCCGGCTCGTCGTGGGCGTACACGTAGCCCGCGCCGTGTCCGAGACGCTCCGCGCCGGCATACCCGCTGCCCCGCAGGTGCGCCGGCACCGCGCCGCCTCGCCCGGCGCGCACGTCGGCGATCGCCTCGTTGACCCCGAGGTATGCCGCGTTCGACTTGGGTGCCATGGCGTTGTGCACGACGGCCTGCGCGAGGATGATGCGCGCCTCGGGCATGCCGATCTGGGCGACCGCATGCATCGCAGCCACCGCTGTCTGCAGGGCCGTGGGGTCGGCCATCCCGACGTCCTCGCTGGCGGAGATGACGATGCGCCGCGCGATGAAGCGGGGGTCCTCGCCCGCCTCGAGCATCCGGGCCAGGTAGTGCAGCGACGCGTCGACGTCGCTGCCGCGCATCGACTTGATGAGGGCGCTCGCGACGTCGTAGTGCTGGTCGCCCGCGCGGTCGTAGCGCACGGCCGCCTGGGCGACGGCCTGCTCGACGTGGGCGAGGGTGATCTCGACCGGTTCGGCGTCGTCGCGGCCGGGAGGCACCGCGTCGAGCGCCACGCCCGCGGCCGCCTCGAGCGAGGTCAGCGCCCGGCGCGCGTCGCCGCCGGCGATCCGCACGAGGTGGTCGAGCGCGTCGTCCGTCAGCGTGTGCGCGCCGTCCAGCCCTCGCTCGTCGGCGAGCGCCGACCGCAGCAGGTCGGCGACGTCCTCGTCGGAGAGCGACTCGAGGGTCACGAGCACCGAGCGAGAGAGCAGCGGCGCGATGATGCTGAACGACGGGTTCTCCGTCGTGGCCGCCACGAGGATCACCGTGCGGTTCTCGACCCCCGGGAGCAGGGCGTCCTGCTGGGCCTTGGTGAAGCGGTGGA
Organism: Humibacillus xanthopallidus; assembly: GCF_006716675.1. Classification (GTDB taxonomy): domain Bacteria; phylum Actinomycetota; class Actinomycetes; order Actinomycetales; family Dermatophilaceae; genus Humibacillus; species Humibacillus xanthopallidus_B. The sequence goes on from NZ_VFPM01000003.1 coordinate 728,801, forward strand.
TCTCGTCGAGGAAGAGCACCGTCTGGCGACCGTAGAGGTCGCGCTCACGGCTCGCCTGCTCCATGACCGAGCGCACGTCCTTGACGCCGGCCGTGACCGCCGACAGCTCGACGAAGCGCCGGTCGGCGGCCGTGGCGACGAGGTGGGCGAGCGTCGTCTTGCCCGTGCCCGGTGGCCCCCAGATGATGGCCGAGAGGGGTCCGGCTGCTCCCCCGGACCCCTCGATGAGCCGTCGCAGCGGGCTCCCGGGGCGCAGCACCTTGCCTTGGCCGCGCACCTCGTCGAGCGTGCGCGGACGCATCCGCACGGCGAGCGGAGCGTGTCCGGCCGAGGCCGGCTGCTCCGCGCGGTCGGCGGCGGAGGCGGCACCGAAGAGGTCGTCTGAGGTCACTGTGGAAGGCTATCCACGTGCAGAACCCCTCTTCCGGGGCCCCGGCCCCCGACGCGACCGGCACGGCCGCCGCGTCCGACGCAAGACCGACGCGCATGGCTCGGCTCGGCAGGCTCATCGCCCGCCACCCCGGACGCTGGGTCATCGCCTGGATCCTCATCACCGTGGCGTGCTTCGCGGTGGCCGTCGGCGGCGTCACCGGTGAGTCGCTCTTCAACCGTCTCCACTCGGGCGCCCCCACCGTCGACTCGGAGTCGACCGAGGCCCGCACGATCATCGAGCAGGCCCAGCCGGCCCTCGAGACCCTGACGATGCAGGTGACGGAAGCGGACCTCACCGATGCCACCGTCGTCGCCGACGGGACCGCGGCGACGAAGAAGGTCGGCGAGGTTCCCGGCGTCAAGCAGGTCCGCTCTCCGCTGCTCGTCCCCGGCGGACTCACCGACCCGGCCGCGGCGCCCCTGCTCAAGGGCGGCACCCCCGCGGCGGGCGGCTTCGTCACGGTCGTCGACTTCGAGCCGGGCCTCGACAAGAAGGCGCAGGACGCGGCCGAGGCGGCCGCCGAGAAGGCGCTCCTCGAGGTGCCGAAGGTGATGGACGCCCAGGGCTCCGTGGGCAGCCCGAGCAAGATCATCTCCGCGATCACGACCACCGTCGAGCGCGACCTCATTCGCGGTGAGGGCATCGCCCTGCCGCTGACGTTCATCGTCATGTTCTTCGTCTTCGCGGGCTTCATCGCCGCGGGCATGCCCATCGTCGGCGCCTTCGTCTCGATCGGGGGCGCGCTGCTGTCCCTCTTCGCGTTCTCGCACCTCGTCGAGCTCGACGCGACGGTCGTCAACATCGTGACGCTGCTCGGCCTCGGCCTGTCGATCGACTACGGGCTGCTCACCGTCAGTCGCTTCCGTGAGGAGCTGTCGAGCCGGGAGCATCGGGTGCCCTCGCCCGAGGAGGTGGCGCACGCGGCCGAGCGCACCGTCGCCACCGCCGGGCGCACCGTCCTCTTCTCCGCCCTCATCGTCGCGATCGCCCTGTCGGGCCTGCTGCTCTTCGAGGCGTCGATCATGCGTGCCATCGGGGTCGCCGGGGTGAGCGTGGTCCTCGTCGCCATGGTCGTCGCGATCACCCTCGTGCCGGCCCTGTGCGTCCTCGGTGCGAAGCGCCTGGCCCGCAAGGCGGTCGCGCCCTCGTCCGACACGGGCGTCTTCTCGCGCCTGGCGGTCGGGGTGCAGCGGCGGCCCATCGCCGTCATCATCGCCGTCGTCAGCGTGCTCGTCATCCTCGCCCTGCCGACCCTGTCGATGCGGCTCACCTCGTCGGGCACCGAGCTGCTGCCGGTCGACGCCCCCCAGCGGGTCTTCTTCGAGCAGCTCGCCCGCGACTACCCGGCACTCTCGGCGCCCGAGGTGACCGTCGTCGCGAGGTCCTCCGACACCGCTGCCGTGACGACCTGGGCCCAGCAGTTCCGCGACGACCCGGGCGTCGAGTCGCTCGCCGTCACCCCGCTCGGCACGACCGACCAGCGGGTCGACATCCGCGTCGCCGGTCCGCCCACCTCCGACGAGGCGCAGGAGCTCGTCACGACGATCCGCGCAATCCCCGCCCCCTTCGAGACCCTCACGACGGGGCAGGCGGCCGGTCAGATCGACTTCCTCGCGTCGATGTCGGCACGGGCGCCGTATGCCGTGGGGCTCGTCGTGCTCGGCACGCTCGTCCTGCTCTTCCTCATGACGGGGTCGGTCATCATCCCGATCAAGGCGCTGCTGCTCAACGTCATCTCGCTCGGGGCCGCTCTCGGTGTCGTCGTCTGGATCTTCCAGGAGGGGCACCTCGAGGGGCTGCTCAACTTCTCGTCGGTCGGCGCGGTGGAGTCGATCGTGCCCTTCCTCGTGCTGGCGTTCGGGTTCGGCCTGTCGATGGACTACGAGGTGTTCCTGCTCTCCCGCATCGTCGAGTTCCACCGGGAGGGCTACGAGAACGACCGCGCCGTCTCGCTCGGCCTGCAGCGGACGGGCCGCATCATCACCTCCGCCGCGCTGCTCATCTGCATCGTGTTCGCCGGCTTCGTCGCGGGCGACATCCTCATCATCAAGCAGATGGGTGTGGCCCTCGTGGCCGCCGTCCTCATCGATGCCACCCTCGTGAGGATGCTGCTCGTGCCCGCGACGATGACGCTGCTCGGGCGATGGAACTGGTGGGCCCCGGCCCCGCTTCGACGCCTGCACGAGCGCTTCGGGATCACCGAGTGACGTCAGGGGCCACGACAGTCGAGATGCGGCACGGCCTCGACGGGCTCCTCGACGCCACCGGCCACCACCCGTTCGTCCGGTGGGAGGTGACCGACGACCTCGCCGACACGTGGTGGCACCACGATCGGGCGGTCGCGTTCCAGCGCGTGCGCACGGCAGACCGGCGCACTGTCAACCTCCTCGGGGCCGACGACGGGGTGACCCCCCTGCTCGAGGCACTGCCGCACATCGCCGAGGTGGTGGCGCCGGGTCGTCGTGCCCTCTCCGTCAGCGTCCCCCAGCACCTCGAGGCGCGGCTGCGCGAGCGCTTCCGCGTGCTCGAGGGCGGCGACTGGGAGTGGCTGCACACGACGGTCGCGCCGGCACCGGACGACTCGCACGCTCGGGTGCGCCCGATCGACGACCGCACGAGGGCCGCCGAGATCACGCACTTCCTCGCGGCCCACTCGCCCACCGCCGACACGATGCCCGGCAACGGTGAGCGGTGGTTCGCCGTCGAGGGCGACGACGGATCCCTGACCGCCGTTGCCGCCTGGGGCAGGACGCGCGCGGGAGCGCCGCACCTGTCCTCCGTCGCGGTCGACACCCGCCTGCGCGGGCGCGGGCTGGGGCGCACGATCGTCGGAGCGCTCACTCGCTGGGCGGTGGCCGAGGCCGGGGTGTGCACGCTCGGCATGTACTCCCACAACGCGATCGCCCGGGGGCTCTACCTCTCCCTCGGCTACGACCGGCTGTGTGCCTGGTCGAGCCGCCCGGTCCTCATCGAGCGCTGACCCGGGCGGCTCGGCGTGGTCAGACGAAGTCGGCGGCGGTGACGGTCCGGTCGGACGGCTCGACGAGCACGACCCAGTTGCCCGAGTTGTCTCGGCACACCGCCTCCGTGCCGTAGGGCCGGGCGGACGGGGGCTGGAGGAACTCCACGCCCTTGGCCGAGAGGTCGGCATAGGTCTGCTCGCAGTCGTCGACGGTGAGGCCGAGTCCGTTGAGGCCACCGGAGTCCTGGGCCCGCTTCATCGCCGTGACGAGCTCCTCGGAGAACGGCGGCCCGGGGATGGCGAGGCTCACCTGCAGCTCCGGCTGGTTGGGGTGCACGACGGAGCACCAGCGGTAGCCGTCGCCGAGGGTGATGTCGTCCTTCTCCTCGAATCCGAGGATGTCGACGTAGAAGCGCTTGGACTCGTCGATGTCCTTGACGAAGACGCTGACGATGCTGATGTTGGTGATCATGCAGCCACGCTAGGACGGGTCCGGCGGCTGGCGCTTCTCCTGGGTTGCGGAGCTCTCGACGAGTCCCCACATGAAGAGGACGCAGCCGGGAATGTGCGGCGCCCCGGCCGCGGCATACCGCCTCTGGAAGTCGCTGGGGCTCTCCCCCACGACCGAGCGGAAGCGACTGCTGAAGGACCCGAGGCTGGAGAAGCCCACGGCGTGACACACCTCGGTGACCGTGAGGTTCGTGGCGCGCAGGAGGTCCTGGGCGCGCTCGATGCGCCGGCGTGAGACGTACTCCGCGGGCGTCACGCCGTAGGTCGCGCGGAACACGCGGAGGAAGTGGTACTTCGAGAGGCCCGCAGCCGCGGCCATGCGGTCGAGGTCGAGCGGCGCGGCATACTCGCGGTCGGCGAGGTCGCGGGCACGCCGGAGGTGGACGAGCACGTCGTCCGGAGCGCGCGTGATCGGTTCGGCCACGGGCTCATCCTGCCAGCGAACGCCGCTCGCGCACGGCCGCGTCAGCGAAAGCCGAAGTGCTCCAAGGCAACCCACGTGGGCGGCCCGACGAACTTCCCCGTCGCGCTGACCCCCGTGCCCGACACTCCTGCGCGCCGCTGGAACTCCGCCACGACCTTGGCCGTCTGGGGCCCGTAGCGCTTGGGCGCGAGATCGATGCTCGAGTAGCTGGGGAAGGTGGTGTTGAGGAACTTCTGAAGGGCGAGGACCGCCGGGCCGGTGTCCCCCTCGCGAAGCGTCGGACGACCCGGGTCGCCGAGGACCGTTGCAGGGTCGAGACGCTCACGCCACACACGCAGCTTCTTCATCGCGTCGTCGGCATACGCCTCGGCGGCGGGGCCCGACCCGTTGTAGGCGCGGAAGCCGCTGCGGACGCCCTTGGCCTTGATGAGACCCGAGAGGATGTCGAAGCCGACCCGGGTGTTGACGCGCCAGTCCCAGCAGCCTCCCTGCGCGTCGGCCCGGTCCTGGAAGGGCGGGTAGGTCAGCTGCGTGGGCCCGACGCCCTGGGCACCGAGCTCGGCCCGGTGCTCGCGGTAGAGCAGGTAGGCCGCCTTGGTCACCGGGCCGCCCTTGGTGTAGAAACCGCCCGTGTCCACGCCGTCGTGACCGAAGACGTTGCGCCCGCCGCCCGACTCCTTCTCGAGCAGGGTCGCGGCGGCAGCCAGTTCGAGCCCGGCGAGCGCCGCCAGCTCGATGACCTCGACCGCCCGCAGCGTGCCGTTCTTCTCCAGCACCGTCACCGTACTCATCGTGACCTCCCCGTCGACGACCGGCGAAAGGCCTCGGCCTGCAGGACGAGGCCTTTCCAGTATCCGCCGTGGAGGCGGTCGCGTCCGGCGGATCCGAGGACTGCGCACCGACGCCGGGCAGGACCGTCAGGCCGGTGCCGGCGCCTCCGGCTTGGCGTCCACGCCGGCCTCCCTGCGCTGCTGCGCCGTGATCGGGGCGGGCGCTGCGGTCAGCGGGTCGTAACCACCGCCCGACTTCGGGAAGGCGATGACGTCGCGGATCGACTCGGTGCCCGCGAGCAGCGACACGATGCGGTCCCAGCCGAAGGCGATCCCGCCGTGCGGCGGCGCGCCGAAGGCGAAGGCCTCGAGGAGGAAGCCGAACTTCTCCTGCGCGTCCTCCTCTGACAGGCCCATGACCTTGAAGACGCGCTCCTGCACGTCGCGGCGGTGAATACGGATGGAGCCGCCGCCGATCTCGTTGCCGTTGCACACGATGTCGTAGGCGTAGGCGAGGGCCGAGCCGGGGTCGGTGTCGAAGGTGTCGAGGAACTGTGGCTTCGGGGAGGTGAAGGCGTGGTGCACGGCCGTCCAGGCGCCGGCCCCGACGGCGACGTCACCCGAGGCGACGGCGTCGGCGGCCGGCTCGAAGAGCGGGGCGTCGACGACCCAGAGGAAGCTCCAGGCGCTCTCGTCGATGAGGCCGCAGCGCCGGCCGATCTCAAGCCGGGCCGCGCCGAGGAGGGCACGCGACGGCTTGGTCGCCCCGGCGGCGAAGAAGATGCAGTCGCCGGGCTGGGCGCCGACGTGGGCGGCGAGGCCCGCGCGCTCCGCATCCGTGAGGTTCTTGGCGACAGGGCCGCCCAGCTCGCCGTCCTCCTGCACGAGGACGTAGGCGAGGCCGCGAGCGCCACGCTGCTTGGCCCACTCCTGCCACGCGTCGAGCTGCTTGCGCGGCTGCGACGCCCCGCCCGGCATGACGACGGCGCCGACGTAGTCGGCCTGGAAGACGCGGAAGGTCGTGTCGGCGAAGTAGTCGGTGCACTCGACGAGCTCGTTGCCGAAGCGCAGGTCGGGCTTGTCCGACCCGTAGCGCGCCATCGCGTCGGCATACGTCATGCGCTGGAAGGGTGCCGACAGCTCGACGCCGATGAGCTTCCACAGCGCGGCGAGGATCGCCTCGCCGAGCTCGATGATGTCGTCCTGCTCGACGAAGGACATCTCGACGTCGAGCTGGGTGAACTCCGGCTGCCGGTCGGCGCGGAAGTCCTCGTCGCGGTAGCAGCGGGCGATCTGGTAGTAGCGCTCCATGCCGGCGACCATGAGCAGCTGCTTGAACAGCTGCGGGCTCTGCGGCAGGGCGTACCACGAACCGGGAGCGAGGCGGGCGGGCACGAGGAAGTCGCGGGCCCCCTCGGGGGTCGAGCGGGTCAGTGTCGGCGTCTCGATCTCGACGAAGTCGCGGGCGCCGAGCACCTCGCGGGCTGCGGCGTTCACCTTCGAGCGCAGCCGGATGGCGGCGCCGGCGGAGCTCGCGCCGGGGCGGCGCAGGTCGAGGTAGCGGTGCTTGAGGCGAGCCTCCTCGCCCACCGTGACGCGCTCGTCGATCTGGAAGGGCAGGGGGGCGCTCGGGTTGAGGACCTCGAGCTGCTCGACGATGACCTCGATGTCACCGGTCGGCAGGTCGGGGTTGGCGTTGCCCTCGGGACGCACGCGCACCTCGCCGGTCACCTTGACGCAGAACTCGTTGCGCACGTCGTGCGCCCCGCCGCGGGCGAGCACCTCGTCGCGGGCAACGACCTGGGCCACCCCGGAGGCGTCACGCAGGTCGAGGAAGGCGACGCCGCCGTGGTCGCGACGTCGGGCCACCCAGCCGGTGAGCGTGACGGTCTGGCCTGCGTGGTCGGCACGAAGAGTGCCGGCCTCGTGAGTGCGGAGCACGGAGGGTCCTTCCGGGACGTGGTGCGGACGGCGCGACGGCCGCCCGGGCTGAGCGCTGAGCAGACGGGCCCGACCGCGAGGCGGCCGCGGGCACCGAGGACCAATCCTAGACCGCCTGCACCTAGGCTCTTCGCCGTGCAGCACTCCCGCAACCGCGACCTCGACGGCGTCCGAGGGCTCGCGATCCTCCTCGTCGTCGCCGCACACTCCGGCCTGCCGATGCGCTGGGGTGGACTCTCGGGCGTGACGCTCTTCTTCGTGCTGTCCGGCTACCTCATCACGAGCCTGCTCATCCGCGAGTGGGACCGCTGGGGGTCGATCAGCCTCTGGCGCTTCTGGGGCCGTCGCGCGGTCCGCCTCCTGCCGGCGCTGCTCCTGCTCCTCGCGCTGACTCCCTTGCTGCTGTGGGCAACCGGCGACGACCGTCTGTCGGACTACCCCGTCGCGGCGCTGTCGTCGCTCTTCTACGTCGGCAACTGGGTGCGCATCAACGGCACGGACCTCGGCGTGCTCAACCACCTGTGGTCGCTGTCGGTCGAGGAGCAGTTCTACGTCGTGTGGCCCCTCGTCTTCATCGCCGTCATGACGTGGGTGCGCCCGCGCGCGGTGACGATCGCCCTCTCGCTGGCGGCACTCGCGACGTTCTACAGCGTGTGGACCCGGGGCTCCGCGATCCGTCTCGACATCTCGACGGAGACCAACGCCTTCGCCCTGCTGCTCGGCGTCTCACTGGCCTTCGGGCTCGCCGCCGTGCGCGCCCGCGGCTGGGAGCCACCCGCCGCGAGCCCCATCGTCCCGTTCGTCGTCCTCATCGCGGTCTCCGCCTTCCCCGGCCACGGGCTCGAGATCGACCACCCGCTCTTCCGCCCGCTGGGCGCCGTCCACGCCCTCATCGGTCTGTGGCTCGTGTATGCCGCCGTGTCGGGTCACTCACGCGTCGTGGCCTCCCGCGTCATGGTGTTCTTCGGGACGATCAGCTACGCCCTCTACCTCTGGCACCAGACCTTCATCAACAGCCTGCTGCTCGGCGCGCACACGACGCCACGCAACCTCGCGCTCATCGCGGCCGCGATCCTCGTGTCGTGGCTGTCGTGGGTCCTCGTCGAGCGCCCCGCCATGCGGTTGCGCGGCCCCCTGCGGCTCGACCAGCCGTCGGCGCGCCAGCAGGAGTTCGCCAACGCACGGCGGGAGGGCGACCCGGGAGAGGGTTCTCCTCTCTCCACTTCCAACCTATAGCGCAGCGGGGGGCTTGCGGCAAGGCCCCCGTCCTGGCACAGAATCACCGGCCGAGGCCTCAATCCTTGATCGGAGCTGATGACGTGAGCCCACTGACCACCGACGCCTTCGCCCTGCCCGACCACCTCTCTCCCAAGGCCGACCCGGCGCTGATCACCGAGGACGAGCAGCACTTCGCCGCAATCGCAGTCGCCGTCGAACGCGCGACCGCCGACCTCACCGCCCGCCTCGACGCAGCGCGCCGGGCCCCGGCTCGCACCGGGCAGGCAGCCCTCGACCGCGACCAGGAGGTCCATCGGCTGACGGGCCGACTTCGCGCCCTCCAGCGCTTCGGCCTCGACCTCTGCCTCGGCCGCATGGTCCGCGCCGACGGCGCCCCTCCCGTCTACGTCGGGCGGCTCGGCCTCACCGACGACACGGGCAGGAGGCTCCTGCTCGACTGGCGCTCCCCCGCAGCCGAGCCGTTCTTCGGTGCGACGCATGCCGAACCGATGGGCCTCGTGAGCCGCCGGCGCTACCGCTGGACGCGGGGCCGGGTCACCGACTACTGGGACGAGGTCTTCACGACGGACGGGCTCGCCGGCCAGGCGGCTCTCGACGACCAGTCCGCCTTCATCGCGACCCTCGGCGCGAGCCGGTCCTCGCAGATGCGCGACGTGCTCGCCACCATCGCGGCCGACCAGGATGCCATCATCCGGGCGGGCTCGCGTGGCGCGCTCGTCGTCGACGGCGGCCCGGGCACCGGCAAGACGGTCGTCGCGCTCCACCGGACGGCATACCTGCTCTACTCCGACCCCCGCCTCGGGCACCGACGGGGCGGTGTCCTCTTCGTGGGTCCGCACCAGCCCTATCTCGCCTACGTCGCCGACGTCCTGCCCAGCCTCGGCGAGGAGGGCGTCCAGACCTGCACGCTGCGCGACCTCGTCGCCGAAGGAGCGGCAGCACCCGAGGAGGTCGATCCGGAGGTGGCCCGGCTCAAGGCGTCCGTCGCGCTCGTGCAGGCCGTCGAGCCCGCCGTGGCGCTCTACGAGGAGCCGCCGAGGGAGGCGATCCTCGTCACGACGCCGTGGGACGAGGTGTGGCTCACACCCGACGACTGGGCCGACGCCTTCGCCGCCGCCGCCAACCTCCCGCACAACGAGGCCAGAGAGGACGTGTGGGAGGCGCTGCTCGGCATCGTCGTCGAGCGGCACGACCTCGGCGACCGGCTCGATGACGACGGCGAGGACGTCGAGCCGGGTGCCACTCCCGAGATGGTCCGTCGAGCCCTGCGTCAGGATCGCGACCTGCGTGCTGCGTTCGACCGGTCATGGCCGGTCATCGCAGCCGACGACCTCGTGGGAGACCTGTGGTCGGTGCCGGCCTACCTGCGCCGGTGCGCCCCCGGTCTCGGGGCGGACGAGGTCCGCCTGCTCCAGCGCCCGGCACCGACCGAGTGGACGACGTCAGACCTGCCGCTCCTCGACGCTGCCCGTCGACGGCTCGGCGACCCGGATGCGTCCCGGCGCAGGCGCCGGCGCGAGGCCGCCCTGTCCGCCCATCGCGCCGAGATGGCGCGCGTGGTCGACCACCTGATCGCGACGGACGACTCCGAGATGCACGTCATGTCGATGCTCCGGGGTGAGGACCTCAGCGGCGCCCTCGTCGACGAGGCCGGGGGCTCGGACGCCGCCGGTGCGGCCACCGATCCCGACCTGCTCGCCGGTCCGTTCGCGCACATCGTCGTCGACGAGGCCCAGGAGCTGACCGATGCGGAGTGGCAGATGCTCCTCGCCCGGTGCCCGTCGCGGAGCTTCACCATCGTCGGGGACCGTGCCCAGGCACGGCACGGGTTCACCGAGTCGTGGACGGAGCGTCTGGCCCGGCTCGGGCTCGATCGCGCGACCCTGGCCTCCCTGACGATCAACTACCGCACGCCCGAGGAGGTGATGGAGGAGGCGGAGCCGGTCATCCGCGCCGTGATCCCGGACGCCAACGTGCCGACCTCCGTCCGTCGCACCGGCATCCCGGTCAGGCGCGGACCCATCGCCGAGCTGCAGTCCGTCGTCGACAGCTGGCTCGCCACCCACGCGGACGGGATCGCCTGTGTCATCGGCGATCCCACGTTCAGCGCACGACCGCGCGTGCGGTCACTGACGCCTCAGCTCGCCAAGGGGCTCGAGTTCGACCTCGTCGTCCTCGCCGACCCGGACGCGTTCGGCAGCGGGGTCGAAGGGGCCGTCGACCACTACGTCGCGATGACGCGCGCCACGCAGCAGCTTGTCGTCCTCACGAGCAACTAGACAGCAGAAACGATTTCGTCAGCTCAGGTCGCGGGAGGCTTCTGCTGCAAGGGCTTCCACGGCGGACAGCAGGGCGGGCCGGTCGGACATCGTGCGCCGCCAGACGAGGCTCACGGTGCGCTCGGAGACGGGATCGACGATCGGCACCGCCACGACGTCGGAGGGCAGCGGCCCTCGTCCGAGCCGTGGCACGAGGGCGACGGCCTCGCCCTGAGCCACGAGGGCGACGTGGGTCGCGAACTCCATCGCGACGTGGACGATGCGGGGCGACCTGCCGATGTCCGAGCACATCTTCTGGAGCCACTGGTGGCAGATGGAGCCGGGCGCCACGCTCACCCAGCCGGCGTCGACGACGTCGTGCACCGACACGCTGGTCCTCGTCGCGAGCGGGTGGCCGCGGTGCACGAGGACGTCGGCCCGGTCGCGCCCCAGGTGGCGCACCTCGAGGTGGTCGGGAATGGCGAGTGGCAGGGGCTCCCAGTTGTGCACGAGGGCGAGATCGTGCGACCCGGACGCGACGGCGTCGACAGCCTCCCACGGGTCGATCTCCTCCGGACGCAGCACCACGTCCGGCGCCCGCTCTCGCAGCCGGGCCAACGCCCCGACGACGATCCCGCGGTAGGCGGTCGCGAAGGTGGCGAGGCGGACGGTCCCGACCGCCTCGCCGCTGGCGCCGAGGACCCGCGACTCGAGCAGCTCCATCTGGGCGAGAAGGTCGCGCGCCGACTCGGTCAGCGTGCGCCCGGCCTCGGTGAGCAGCACACCCCGGCCCTGCCGCTCGAGCAGGGCGGCCCCCGTCTGAGCCTCGAGACGCTTGATCTGCTGCGACACCGCGCTCGGGGTGTAGTCGAGCGCCGCCGCGGCGGCTCCGACGGAGCCGTGCCGCTCGACCGCCACGAGGGAGCGCAGTGCCACGGGATCGATCATGAAGCGATGCTACACAGTGACGGCCACTATTGTTTGATGGACCTGAACGGTCCTGACCCTCGACGATGGGCGCATGCGCTCGCGTGACTCCGCCCTCGCCGTCCTCGTCGCCCTGATCTGGGGCACGAACTTCGTCGCGATCAGGACCGGCCTCGACTCGATGCCGCCCCTGCTCTTCCTCGCGGTGCGCTTCGTCGTGGTCTGCGTGCCGGCCATCTGCCTCGTCCGGCGCCCGGCGTTGCCGTGGCGCGACCTCGCCCTCATCGGGCTCTTCACGAGCCTTGGCCAGTTCGCCCTCATGTACCTCGCCCTCCACCTCGGCATGCCGCCCGGCCTGTCGTCGCTCGTCCTGCAGGCCCAGGTGCTGCTGACGGTCGTCATCGCGGCCCTGTGGCTCCGCGAGCGGCCATCCGTCCCGCAGCGGCTCGGCGTCGCCCTCGGCGGTGCCGGCCTCGTGACGATCGCGGTGGGGCGCGGGCTGTCGGCGCCGGTGCTGCCTCTCGTCGTGCTCGTGCTGGCGGCCGTGTCGTGGGCGGTCGGCAACGTGCTGACGCGCCGTGCCGGGGGCCTCACCGGCCCGAGCGCCGGCCTCGGGGTCACGGTCTGGTCAGGCCTCGTCGTCCCCCTGCCCGCCCTGGCCCTGTCGCTCGCGATCGAGGGACCGAACGCCGTCGGGTCGCCCCTCGCCCACGTCCAGTGGTCGGCGGTGCTGTCGACGGCCTACACCGCCTACCTCTCGTCCCTGCTCGGCTACGGCATCTGGAACACGCTCCTCAGCCGTCACCCCGTCGCCACGGTGACGCCCTTCGCGATGCTCGTGCCCGTCTTCGGCATGGCCGCAGCGGCTCTGGCCTTCGGTGAGCGGCCCACGATGCTCGAAGCGGTCGGCGGCGCCGTGCTGCTCGCCGGTGTCGGGGTCGCGGTGCTGCGACCGCGTCGCTCAGCGGACCTCACCGTCGACGTAGAGCCAGCGGCCCGCCCTGCGGCCGAAGCTGCTGACCTCGTGCAGCTCACCCCTGCGCGGTCCACGTCGCCCTGACGTCTCCCGATAGCGCGCGACGAACTCGACGACCCCCGTCTCGTCGTCCTCGCTCCCACCCTCGACCCGCAGCACGGTGAGGCCCGACCACGTCGTCGTCGGATCCGGGGCGACCCGCTCGGGCCGCGTCGCGGGGTGCCACGTGCGCCACACGTGCTCCGTCGCCCCCACCGCGTATGCCGTGTAGCGCGACCGCATGAGCTGCTCGGCCGTGGACGCGAGACGTTCGCCCGCGACGAGCGGGCCGCAGCACACGGCATACGGAAGGGCGCTGCCGCAGGGGCAGCTCTCCCCCTGCCCCACGACGGCTCCCTCGCCCGCGAACGTCACGACTGGTGGGTGCGCTGGGCGTCGCGGGCCGGCCACGGCGCATCGTGCGGGCGCAACGTCGACCATCCCCGCGCCCGGGACAGCTGGGCGCTCAGCAGGCCCACGAGAGTGGCCGAGTTGCTGATCTGGCCGGCAAGAGCCGCGTCGACGGCGTCGTCGAGTGAGACCCACAGAGGCCGGAGGGTCAGCTCCTCGGCCGTGCGCTGGTGCGCCTCGTGGGGCGGCACGTCGCGAAGGCTCCGGGCCAGGAAGACCCGGACCGTCTCGGGGAAGGCGCCCGGTGAGGTGACGTCGTCGGCCAGCACGTGCCACTGCTCGGCCACGAGGTCGACCTCCTCGGCGAGCTCACGCGCCGCGGCCTGCCACGGTGGCTCATCGTCGACGTCGAGCAGGCCGGCCGGCAGCTCCCACACGTGGGCGCCACAGGCGTGGCGGTACTGCCGGATGAGCAGGGCCTGGTCGACGCCGTCGACCGTGCGCAGCGCGAGCACGGCCACTGCGCCGGGGTGGGTGACGAGGTCGCGCGTGACGACGCCGCCCTCACCGAGGTCGACACGGTCGCGTCGCACGTCGAAGATGATCCCCTCGAAGGGCGTCGACGACTCGAGCACCGGCTCGCTGTGCCACACCTCGACGAGGTCGGCGGCCGTCCCCGTGGGGGCAGTGAGGCTCACGCGGTCAGGCCGGGTCGCCGGAGGCCGAGACGGAGGCCAGGGCGTCGTCGTGCTCGTGGGTCTGGGTCCCGTCGCCTCCCTCTCCCTCGGCCTGCAGCGCGCGCTGGCGCTCGACCTCGACGAGCCGACCCGCACGCTGGCGCTCGAGCGCCGCACCGATGAGGCCGGCGAAGAGCGGGTGTGCGCGGTTGGGGCGCGAGAGGAACTCCGGGTGTGCCTGCGTCGAGACGTAGTAGGGATGCGTCTCACGGGGCAGCTCGACGAACTCGACGAGGGTGCCGTCCGGCGAGGTGCCGGAGAAGACGAGACCGGCGGCCTCGAGGTCGGCGCGGTAGGCGTTGTTGACCTCGTAGCGGTGGCGGTGACGCTCCTGCACCTCGGCCTGGCCGTAGGTCTCGCGGACGACGCTGCCCTCCATGAGGGACGCCGGGTAGAGGCCGAGGCGCATCGTGCCGCCGAGGTCGCCGGCGCCCTCGACGAACGCCTTCTGCTCCTCCATCGTCGCGATGACGGGGTGGGAGGTCTCGGGGTCGAACTCCGTCGAGCTCGCGTCGCCGACGCCGAGCACGGAGCGGGCGTACTCGATCACCATGCACTGCAGGCCGAGGCAGATGCCGAGCGTGGGCACCTGCTTCTCACGGGCCCACGTCAGGGCGCCGAGCTTCCCCTCGATGCCGCGCACCCCGAAGCCACCCGGCACGAGGATCGCATCGACGCCGCCGAGGGCCCGCTGGGCGCCCGCCGGGGTCTGGCACTCGTCGCTCGCGACCCAGCGGATGCGCACGCGGGCGTCGTGGTGGAAGCCGCCGGCGCGCAGCGCCTCGGTCACCGACAGGTAGGCGTCGGGCAGGTCGATGTACTTGCCGACGAGGGCGACCTCGACGTCGTGCTCCGGGTCGTGCACGCGCTGGAGGAGCTGGTCCCACTCGGTCCAGTCGACGTCGCGGAAGCCCAGGCCGAGGCGCCGGATGACGTAGGCGTCGAGGCCCTCGCGGTGGAGCACCTTGGGGATGTCGTAGATGCTCGGAGCGTCGACGGCGGCCGCGACGGCCTCGACGTCGACGTCGCACATGAGCGAGATCTTGCGCTTGATCGGCTCGGGGATCTCGCGGTCGGCCCGCAGCACGAGACCGTCGGGCTGGATGCCGACCTGGCGCAGGGCGGCGACGGAGTGCTGGGTCGGCTTCGTCTTGAGCTCACCGCTCGGGGCGAGGTAGGGCACGAGCGAGACGTGGAGGAAGAAGCTGTTGTCGCGGCCGATGAGGTGGCGCACCTGACGGGCGGCCTCGAGGAAGGGCAGCGACTCGATGTCGCCGACGGTGCCGCCGATCTCGGTGATGATGACGTCCGGGGCGTCGGGCGTGCCCGTTGCGAGGGCGCGCATGCGCGCGACGATCTCGTTGGTGATGTGCGGGATGACCTGCACCGTGTCACCGAGGTACTCGCCGCGGCGCTCCCTGGCGATGACGTTGTTGTAGACCTGGCCGGTCGTGACGTTGGCGCTACCGACGAGGTTGACGTCGAGGAAGCGCTCGTAGTGACCGATGTCGAGGTCGGTCTCCGCACCGTCGTCGGTCACGAAGACCTCACCGTGCTGGAAGGGGTTCATCGTTCCGGGATCGACGTTGATGTAGGGATCGAGCTTCTGCATCGTGACCCGCAGGCCCCGCGATCTGAGAAGTCGTCCGAGGCTCGAGGCGGTGAGCCCCTTGCCGAGCGAAGAGGCGACGCCCCCGGTCACAAAGATGTGCTTCGTCGTATCCACCACGGGCTTTGAGTCTACGTCACGTGCCGGGGGTCGGGGTGCAGCATCCCCACGACTGGCGCGTCACCGTGTGGACGGCGCCGCTCGCCGGACGCAAGACGTCCCTCAGCGCGCGCCCTGCCGCACGGTCGGCACGCGACCGGCACGCGCTGCGGCCGTCTGGTCGACGAGGTCGCTGGCGTGCGCGAGGCCGGCCTCGGAGTCGGGGTCGCCGCCCATCATGCGCGACAGCTCGCGCAACCGCTCGTCACCCTCGACGATGCTGACGCTGCTCGAGGTGACCCGCCCGTCGTCGGCCTTGTGCACGACGAGGTGCCGGTCGGCGAACGCCGCCACCTGCGCGAGGTGGGTCACGACGATGACCTGCGAGTGCTCGGCGAGCGCGGCCAGGCGAGCACCCACGTCGAGCGCCGCGCGGCCGCCGACCCCGGCGTCGACCTCGTCGAAGACAAAGGTCGGCGGACTGGTGCGCTCAGCCCCGCCCGCCCGGCCGGCGCCGCCCGGCGCTGCGTCGTCGGCGGCGCCGAGCACGCCACGGTCGGCACCGACGACCTCGAGGGCGAGCATCACGCGCGACAGCTCACCGCCCGAAGCGGCCTTGGCCACCGTGCGTGGCGGCGCACCGCGGTTGGCAGCGAGCAGGATCTCGACCTCGTCGATCCCGAGACGCGACAGGCGAACTCGCTCTCCGTCGGGCAGGGCGACGCCGTCGGGGTCGAGTCGGTGACGCACGTCGACCTCGATGACCGCGCTGCCCATGGCGAGGTGCGAGAGCTCCTCCGAGACGCGTGCCCCGAAGTCGGCAGCGGCACTGCGCCGCAGCTGCGAGAGCTCCATCGAGGCGGCGACGAGCTCCTCGCGCAGCTGGGCGACCTCGGCCTCGAGAGCAGCGACGCGGTCATCGGCCTGCACGAGCGCGTCGAGCCGGGCGGCCGCACGACCGGACCAGTCGAGCACCTCGTCGACCGTCTCGCCGTACTTGCGCGTCACCCCCGCAAGCGTCGCCCGCCGCTCCTGCACGTAGCCGAGCCGTCCGGGGTCGAGCTCGACGTCGTCGAGATAGGCCGCGAGGTCGGCAGCCAGCTCGCCGACGAGGGTGCCCACCTCGTGGAGCCGCTCGTCGAGACCGCGCAGGGCCTCGTCGTGGAGCGCCCCGGGGGCGAGGGCCGCCCGAGCCGAGCCGATGAGGTCACGGGCGCTGCTGACGGGCTCACCGGCATACTCGTCGCCGGAGAGGTCGGAGAGCGCCTGGCTCGCGGCGAGGCGGAGGGTGTCGGCGTGCGCGAGGCGCTCGTCCTCGGCGCGCAGGGCGACGTCCTCACCGGGCTGGGGGTCGACGGCCTCGATCTCCTCGAGAGAGGCCGTCAGCGAGTCGATCTCGCGCGCGCGCTCGCGCGCCTCGGCAACGAGGCGGGCGTGCTCGCGATCGGCGGCCCGCCATGTCTCGTAGAGCTCGCCGACGGCGTCGCGCCGGCTCGCGAGCTCGGGTCCACCGAAGGCGTCGAGCACCTCGCGGTGGGCGTCGCCCTGGCGCAGGCGCCACTGGTCGGCCTGACCGTGAACGGCGACGAGCATCTCGCCGAGCTCGGCGAGCACTCCCACGGGTGCGGTGCGCCCCCCGACGTGGGCACGAGAGCGACCGGCGGCGGCGATGCTGCGGGCGATGACGAGCTCTCCCTCGTCGTGCTCGGCCCCTGCCTCTGCCGCGCGCACGAGGGCCGGGTGACCGGGGGGCAGCTGGACGACACCTTCGACGAGCGCGGAGTCGGAGCCGGTGCGCACGAGCCCCGAGTCGGCTCGCTCACCGAGCAGCAGGCCGAGGCCTGACACGATCATCGTCTTGCCGGCCCCGGTCTCACCGGTGAGCACGTTGAGCCCGGGGCTCAGCTCGAGCAGCGCGTCGTCGATGACGCCCACGCCCCGGATCCTCATCTGGCTGAACACGGGTCCACCTTAGGGTCGGCCACCCGCAGCGCGGCTCGCGTCGTCCCCTGCCACGCCGGTATGCGTCTCGGCCGGCTGCCCGGGAGCGCTCACCGGGTGGCCGTTGCCGCGCCACCCGGCGACGGACAGGTCGAACTTGGCGACGAGCCGGTCGGTGAAGGGGGCTCGGGTGAGGCGGGCCAGGCGGATCGGCCGGTTGCCCCGGCGGACCTCGATGCGAGCACCGGGCGGAAGGTCGACGTGCCGGCGGCCGTCGCACCACAGGACGCCGGCGCCCTCGTTGGCCGCCTTGATCTCGACGGCGAGGTGGCTGTCGGGGCCGAGCACGAGCGGGCGGGAGAAGAGGGCGTGGGCGGCGCTCGGCACGACGAGGATGGCCTCGACCTGGGGCCACACGACGGGTCCACCCGCAGAGAATGCATAGGCGGTCGAGCCGGTCGGGGTGGCGACGATGACGCCGTCGCAGCCCCAGGTCGACAGCGGCCGGGCATCGACCTCGAGGGTGACCTCGAGCATCCGCTCGCGGGCGGCCTTCTCGACACTCACCTCGTTGAGCGCCCAGCTGCTGGCGATGAGCTCACCGTCGAGCTTGGCGTCGACATGGAGCGTCATGCGCTCCTCGACGGCATAGTTGCTGCGCGCGATGTGGTCGACGGTGGCGTCGAGGTCGTCACGCTCGGCCTCGGCGAGGAAGCCGACGTGACCGAGGTTGACCCCCAGCAGGGGCGCGTCGACGCGGCGGGCGAACTCCGCCCCGCGCAGGATCGTGCCGTCGCCGCCGAGCACGACGATGAGGTCGCAGCCCTCGGCAGCCTGCTCCTGCACCCGCGCGACGTGCACGCGCGCGCTGTCCTTGAGGTCGAGGGCGCGCGCCTCGTCAGCCTGCAGCGAGACGTCGATGCCGAGACCGGTGAGGCGTTCGATGACGCCCTTGGCGAGCGCGAGGGCCTCGGGTCGACGGGGGTGGGCGACGAGCAGGATGCGGCGACTCACGGATCTCCCTCCAGGTCGATGGCCCCCAGCATGTCATCCGGGTCCGACGGTGCGTCGCCGGGGCCCGCCGGTCGTAGCCACAGGAGGAACTCCCGGTTGCCCTCACCCCCGGCGATCGGGCTGGCGACGGCTCCTTCGAGCTGCAGCCCGAGCCCGAGGGCGACGTCGACGACAGCGCGCAGGACGCGGCGCCGCTCGTGCACCGAGGTGACGACCCCCGTCCTGCTCAGGCGCTCGCGGCCGACCTCGAACTGCGGCTTGACGAGAACGACGAGGTCGCCGTCCTCCCGCACCAGGGCGCGCAGCGGGGCGAGGACCACGGTGAGCGAGATGAAGCTGAGGTCGGCCACGACGACGTCGAAGGGGCCGCCGAGGGCGGTCACGTCGACGTCGCGCACGTTGGTGCCCGACAGGTCGGTCACCCGCGGGTCCGCAGCCACCTCGGCGGCGAGCTGGTCGTGGCCGACGTCGAGCGCCGTGACGTGCGCGGCGCCGTGCTCGAGCAGCACCTGGGTGAACCCCCCGGTGCTCGCACCGACGTCGACGCAGCGCCGGCCCTCGACCGCGATCGGCCAGGTCTGCAGCGCGTGGAGGAGCTTGAACGCAGCGCGGCCGACCCACTTCTCCGGAGGCCGCGTCAGCACGATGGCGTCCTCCGGCCCCACGGGCTGGGCCGGCTTGGCCGCGGGACGGCCGTCGACGAGGACGACACCTGCGTCGACGAGCTCACGCGCCTGGCCGCGCGACCGGGCCAGGCCCCGCGCGACGAGCTCGGCGTCGAGTCGGCGTGCGGTCACGCGCCACCGAGGTCGCTGAGGCGGCCCTGGAGCACGCGGTGGGCACGCTCACCGGCATCGATGCGCTCGGCCAGCGAGCCCGCCTCGGCTGCCGCGAGCTCGATCATGGCCGCGTCGACGACGGCGTCGCCGGTGGTCGGGGCAGTCGGCACGTCTCGTCCTCCGGCGCCAAGGTATGCCGTCTCGTCGACCCCAGCCTCGTCCTCGCTGACATCGTGGCCGGCGTCGTCGGCGTCGCCGTTGGCGTCGTGCGCGTCGTGGGCGTCGTGGGCGTCGTGGGCGGGGTCGTGCCGGTCCTCGTGCGGGTCGAGGGACTCCATGTCGGTCTCCTGCATCGGGCGTGGTTCCACGCCAGTCACGCTACCTGCCGGCACGGGCGTGCGGTCACCTGCCGGCGGCTGTGGCCAACAGGTCGTCGAGCACTGCGCCCCCGGCCTGCAGCAGAACCGTGGTCGACGACGTCTTGGGGGCACGAGCGGAGGGGTGCGCCGCGCCTGCCTCGGCGTGGAGGACACGGCGCTCCAGCAGGGCCGCGAGACCGGCGCGAACCGCCTCGACGGGCTCGGCGTCACCTCGATCCACGTGCAGGGCGCCGTCCACGACCCGGGCGGTGGCGGACGCGCAACGCCAGGTGCCCTCGCGTCGCGACGGGACGGCATACGGCTCCAGGAGCTCGGAGAGCGAGTTGAGGACGAAGGTGGGGAGCAGGTCCGTGTCCAGCAGCGCGCTGGGACGGTCGACCCCGGTCAGCACCCAGGCGGAGTCGAGGCCGGCGGCCCGCGCGCCGGCGATGTCGGTGTCGAGGCGGTCACCGACAGCGAGCGTGCGCCGGCGGGAAGTGCCCAGGCGGTCGACCGCGAGCTCGTAGAGCGGCGACTCCGGCTTGCCTGCGACGGCCACCGGCTCCTGTCCGGTTGCGGTGCGCACGAGGTCGACGTAGGCGCCGTTGCCCGGGGCGGTCCCCCACTGGAGCGGCAGCGTCGTGTCTCCGTTCGTCACCACCCAGACGGCGCCCTCAGCGATGAGGCGGGCCGCGACCTCGAAGTCGGCCACCGTCAGCTGGCGCCCGAGGCCTTGCAGGACGGCAGAGGCGCCCCGGTCGACGGCCTCGGGGGGCGCCACGGGGCGCAGCCCGGCTTGGTTCAGAGCCCACGCGACGCCGTCGCCACCGAGGGCCAGGACGGGACTGCCCGCGGGCACCCGCTGGGCGACGATCGCCGCTCCCGCCTCCGCGCTCGTGACGACGTCGACGTCGCGAGCCGGCGCACCGAGGCGGCGCAGGTGCTCGGCGACCTCGGCGGGCACCCGCGACGCGTTGTTGGTCGCGTAGAGGACCTGGACGCCTCGGCCTGCTATGTCCTGCAAGGCAGTCGGGGCTCCGGGCACCTCTCCGTCGCCGCGGTAGACGACCCCGTCGAGGTCGCACACGATCGCGTCGTAGGCCCTGATCGGGACGACGGCGTGGCCGTGGGGTCGCTCTGCGACCTCGTGCGAGTCCGTCATCCGTGCCGCCGGATCAGTCGTCGTCGCGGGACGAGGGCTCGTCCTCGTCGGAGTCGTCCTCGTCGAGCTCGTCCTCGTCGGAGTCGTCCTCGTCGAGCTCGTCCTCGTCGGAGTCGTCCTCGTCGGAGTCGTCCTCGTCGAGCTCGTCCTCGTCGAGCTCGTCCTCGACCACGTCCTCGGCCTCGTCCTCGAGCAGGTCGGTGAGATCGACGCCGTCCAGCTCGTCGAGACGCTCTGCCGCATCCGTCGTGAGCTCGTGGTCGGCGTCGACGGCTCGTGAGAACCAGTCGCGGGCGACCTCCACGTGACCCGCAGCCAGCTGTGCGTCCGCATAGGCGTAATAGATGCGAGCAGCCGACGGCCGGTTCGGGTTGATTCGCTTGACGATGTCACTGAGACCTGCCACGGCTGCGTCGAGCTGACCGAGGTCGCGACGGATGCCCGACACGACGATCGCGAGCTCGACCTTGTCATCGATGGCCAAGCCCTCGACCTCGGGGCTCTGGGCGAGCTCGAGCGCCTTGTCGTGACGCCCGAGGGCACGCTCGCAGTCGACCATGAGCGGGATGAGGTGGTTGGAGCCGGAGAGGCGACGGACGGTGCGGAACTCCCCCAGCGCGCGGGCCCAGTCTCCGAGGCGGTAGGCGACGAGGCCGAGGGCCTCACGCGCTGCTGGAACGCGACCTGCCCGACGGACCGCGGTCTCGGCGTGCGCGAGAGCAGCCTCCGGCTCGACATCGAGCAGCTCGGCAACCATGACGAGATGCTGTGCAACGCCCTCGGCATTCTCCTTGGAGAGAGTGCGCAACTGGCTCTTCACGGCGCGATCAACCTCGTGGCCGGTGACTCCCTCACGGATCCTCGGCTCCGGCTTGCGCGGCGACTTCGGCGTCAGACGGCTGCCGCCGGCGCGCTCCCCGTCCTGGGGGCGTCCCGTGCCACCACGCGGTCGGTCATCCCGCCGCGGACCGCGGTCATCGCGACGGTCGGAGGAACGTCGATCGTCGGAGCGGTAGCCGCCCCGGTCGTCACGCCCACCCGAGGAGCGGCGGTCATCGGAGCGGTAGCCGCCCCGGTCACCAGACGGGCGCCGATCGTCAGAGCGGTAGCCGCCCCGGTCGTCACGCCCACCCGAGGAGCGGCGGTCATCGGAGCGGTAGCCGCCCCGGTCATCGCGTCCACCGGAGGTGCGGCGGTCGTCCGACCGGTAGCCGCCCCGGTCACCAGACGGGCGCCGATCGTCAGAGCGGTAGCCGCCCCGGTCATCGCGTCCACCGGAGGTGCGCCGATCGTCAGAGCGGTACCCGCCCCGGTCATCGCGTCCACCCGAGGAGCGGCGGTCATCGGAGCGGTAGCCCCCTCGGTCATCGCGTCCACCGGAGGTGCGGCGATCGTCAGAGCGGTACCCGCCCCGGTCGTCACGTCCACCCGAGGAGCGGCGGTCATCGGAGCGGTAGCCGCCCCGGTCACCAGACGGGCGCCGATCGTCAGAGCGGTAGCCGCCCCGGTCGTCACGTCCACCCGAGGAGCGGCGGTCATCGGAGCGGTAGCCGCCCCGGTCATCGCGTCCCCCGGAGGTGCGCCGGTCATCGGAGCGGTAGCCGCCCCGGTCATCGCGTCCCCCGGAGGTGCGCCGGTCGTCCGAGCGGTAGCCCCCTCGGTCATCGCGTCCCCCGGAGGTGCGGCGATCATCGGAACGGTACCCGCCCCGGTCGTCACGCCCACCCGAAGAGCTGCGGGCATCGGAACGGGCCCCGCCGCGGTCGTCACGTCGGTCGCCCTTGCCGGAGCCGGTCGAACGCGGAGCACCCGACCGCCCCGAGCCCGCGCCGTGGTGGGAACCCCGTCCCGGCCCATCGCGTCGGTCGTCTCGGCTCTTGTCGCCGTCGTGGTCGCTCATGTCTGCATCCTTCCGCGCCGAGCTGTCTCGGCGCCACCTTCACCTGGTCGGCACACGAAAAGAGAGCGCCCCAGTCGGATCAGTGAAGTTCCGTCTGGAGCGCTCTCGTTTCAAAGTATGTCCGGCTGCGTCCTACTCTCCCACACCGTCACCAGTGCAGTACCATCGGCGCTGAAGGGCTTAGCTTCCGGGTTCGGAATGGAGCCGGGCGTTTCCCCTTCGCTATGGCAGCCGTAACTCTATGGAGATATCAATCAGTGGGTGGTTCCCGTTTGTATCTCGGGAACTGCACAGTGGACGCGTAGCATCTTTGTAAGTCAAGTCATCGGCTTATTAGTACCGGTCAGCTCCACACATTACTGTGCTTCCACGTCCGGCCTATCAACCCAGTAGTCTAGCTGGGAGCCTCTCGCCCTCGCGGGCCTGGAAACCTCATCTTGAAACGTGCTTCCCGCTTAGATGCTTTCAGCGGTTATCACTTCCGAACGTAGCTAATCAGCGGTGCCCTTGGCAGGACAACTGACACACCAGTGGTTCGTCCATCCCGGTCCTCTCGTACTAGGGACAGCCTTTCTCAAGTTTCCTACGCGCACAGCGGATAGGGACCGAACTGTCTCACGACGTTCTAAACCCAGCTCGCGTACCGCTTTAATGGGCGAACAGCCCAACCCTTGGGACCTACTCCAGCCCCAGGATGCGACGAGCCGACATCGAGGTGCCAAACCATGCCGTCGATATGGACTCTTGGGCAAGATCAGCCTGTTATCCCCGGGGTACCTTTTATCCGTTGAGCGACGGCGCTTCCACAAGCCACCGCCGGATCACTAGTCCCGACTTTCGTCCCTGCTCGACATGTCTGTCTCACAGTCAAGCTCCCTTGTGCACTTACACTCGAAACCTGATTACCAACCAGGCTGAGGGAACCTTTGGGCGCCTCCGTTACCTTTTAGGAGGCAACCGCCCCAGTTAAACTACCCACCAGGCACTGTCCCTGATCCGGATCACGGACCGAGGTTAGATATCCAGAACGACCAGAGTGGTATTTCAACGTTGACTCCACCATCACTGACGTGACGGCTTCACAGTCTCCCACCTATCCTACACAAGCCGTACCGAACACCAATACCAAGCTGTAGTAAAGGTCCCGGGGTCTTTCCGTCCTGCTGCGCGTAACGAGCATCTTTACTCGTAGTGCAATTTCGCCGAGTTCGTGGTTGAGACAGTGGAGAAGTCGTTACGCCATTCGTGCAGGTCGGAACTTACCCGACAAGGAATTTCGCTACCTTAGGATGGTTATAGTTACCACCGCCGTTTACTGGCGCTTAAGTTCTCAGCTTCGCCGTGAGGCTAACCGGTCCCCTTAACGTTCCAGCACCGGGCAGGCGTCAGTCCGTATACATCGTCTTGCGACTTGGCACGGACCTGTGTTTTTAGTAAACAGTCGCTTCTCCCTGGTCTCTGCGGCCGATCACGCTCACCCAGCTAGTGGGGTCACGATCAGGGCCCCCCTTCTCCCGAAGTTACGGGGGTATTTTGCCGAATTCCTTAACCACGATTCACTCGATCGCCTTGGTATTCTCTACCTAACCACCTGAGTCGGTTTGGGGTACGGGCGGCTCGAACCTCGCTAGAAGTTTTTCTCGGCAGCATAGGATCACCCTCTTCCCGCATTCGCGGTCACTATCAGGTCTCAGGCTTCATGCGGTCCGGATTTGCCTGGACCGCGCCCTACACCCTTGGACGTGGACTACCATCGCCACGCGGAGGCTACCTTCCTGCGTCACTCCATCGCTTGACTACTACAAGGTCGGGTCGTGCGCTCCACACACCCGGTGACCCCGAAGGGTCGATGGGCGTGCTTCAGGCACTTAGCATCACTCGGTTCATCAGGGGCGGTTCTTCGCCGGTTCCGGAATATCAACCGGATGTCCATCGACTACGCCTGTCGGCCTCGCCTTAGGTCCCGACTTACCCAGGGCAGATTAGCTTGACCCTGGAACCCTTGGTTATTCGGCGGACGGGTTTCTCGCCCGTCATTCGCTACTCATGCCTGCATTCTCACTCGTGTGGCCTCCACGGCTGGTTCACACCGCCGCTTCCCTGGCCACACGACGCTCCCCTACCCATCAACACGCCTGGACACCGAACCCGCAGGTGTCGGTGCCGAGCAAATATGTCAATGCCACAGCTTCGGTGGTGTGCTTGAGCCCCGCTACATTGTCGGCGCGGAATCACTTGACCAGTGAGCTATTACGCACTCTTTCAAGGGTGGCTGCTTCTAAGCCAACCTCCTGGTTGTCACAGCAACTCCACATCCTTTCCCACTTAGCACACGCTTAGGGACCTTAGCTGGTGATCTGGGCTGTTTCCCTCTCGACTACGGAGCTTATCCCCCGCAGTCTCACTGCCACGCTCTCACTTACCGGCATTCGGAGTTTGGCTAACGTCAGTAACCTGGTGAGGCCCATCAGCTATCCAGTAGCTCTACCTCCGGCAAGAAACACGTGACGCTGCACCTAAATGCATTTCGGGGAGAACCAGCTATCACGGAGTTTGATTGGCCTTTCACCCCTACCCACAGCTCATCCCCTCAGTTTTCAACCTAAGTGGGTTCGGTCCTCCACGCAGTCTTACCTGCGCTTCAACCTGGCCATGGGTAGATCACTCCGCTTCGGGTCTAGACCCAGCGACTCATTCGCCCTGTTCGGACTCGCTTTCGCTACGGCTTCCCCACACGGGTTAACCTCGCCACTGAGCACTAACTCGCAGGCTCATTCTTCAAAAGGCACGCTGTCACCCCACACGCCCAACGGCGGGAGGCTCCAACGGATTGTAGGCACACGGTTTCAGGATCTATTTCACTCCCCTCCCGGGGTACTTTTCACCTTTCCCTCACGGTACTTGTCCGCTATCGGTCACCAGGGAATATTTAGGCTTAGCAGGTGGTCCTGCCAGATTCACACGGGATTTCTCGGGCCCCGTGCTACTTGGGAAATCCACCGGGAGTCCACACCATTTCGTCTACGGGGGTCGCACCCTCTGTGCCGAGCCATTCAATGCTCTTCGACTATGACGCAGATTTCTCACTCCCTGCCGGCCTGTCAGAGCCAGCTGGCGGGTCCCACGACCCCGGACATGCAACGCCTGACAGCTATCACACACGCCCGGTTTAGCCTCATCCGCTTTCGCTCGCCACTACTCACGGAATCACTGTTGTTTTCTCTTCCTGTGGGTACTGAGATGTTTCACTTCCCCACGTTCCCTCCACACACCCTATATATTCAGGTGCGGGTGACTGGACTTGCCTCCAGCCGGGTTTCCCCATTCGGAAATCCTCGGATCACAGTCTGGTTATCGACTACCCGAGGCTTATCGCAGATTCCTACGTCCTTCTTCGGTTCCTGGTGCCAAGGCATCCACCGTGTGCCCTTAAAAACTTGAACACTACAAAGATGCTCGCGTCCACTGTGAAGTTCTCAACATACAACCGGCACCCCACACCCGAAGCAGCAACGCCGCTCCATCGATGAGGCCCACGACCAGAAGAAACCAGCCGGCACACACCACCACCACGACCACACCCTCAAGGTGCCGCCGTGCCGGCCAGTGCGCGTCGCCCGATCCTTCAGGACCCAACAACGTGTCAGGCACCCACTCCGAACCACCCCCACGTTCCACTGCTGATTCCACTGCTGAAACCAGCCTGTACTTGCGGGAGCACCCCATCACGAGCGCCGATAATCGATGTTCCACCCTTGAGCACCCGCTGCCCCACACTCGGGGACAGACCGGGCTCTGGACCACACCCAGACCCCGCAGGGACCGGTGTGGGCAGATGCTCCTTAGAAAGGAGGTGATCCAGCCGCACCTTCCGGTACGGCTACCTTGTTACGACTTAGTCCCAATCGCCAGTCCCACCTTCGACGGCTCCCCCCACAAGGGTTGGGCCACCGGCTTCGGGTGTTACCGACTTTCGTGACTTGACGGGCGGTGTGTACAAGGCCCGGGAACGTATTCACCGCAGCGTTGCTGATCTGCGATTACTAGCGACTCCGACTTCATGGGGTCGAGTTGCAGACCCCAATCCGAACTGAGACCGGTTTTTTGGGATTCGCTCCACCTTGCGGTATCGCAGCCCTTTGTACCGGCCATTGTAGCATGCGTGAAGCCCAAGACATAAGGGGCATGATGATTTGACGTCATCCCCACCTTCCTCCGAGTTGACCCCGGCAGTCTCCCATGAGTCCCCAACCACCGAAGTGTTGCTGGCAACATGGAACGAGGGTTGCGCTCGTTGCGGGACTTAACCCAACATCTCACGACACGAGCTGACGACAACCATGCACCACCTGTACACCAGTCCGAAGACGCACCCATCTCTGAGTGATTCCGGTGTATGTCAAGCCTTGGTAAGGTTCTTCGCGTTGCATCGAATTAATCCGCATGCTCCGCCGCTTGTGCGGGCCCCCGTCAATTCCTTTGAGTTTTAGCCTTGCGGCCGTACTCCCCAGGCGGGGAACTTAATGCGTTAGCTGCGGCACGGATCTCGTGGAATGAGACCCACACCTAGTTCCCAACGTTTACGGCATGGACTACCAGGGTATCTAATCCTGTTCGCTCCCCATGCTTTCGCTTCTCAGCGTCAGTAGTGGCCCAGAGACCTGCCTTCGCCATCGGTGTTCCTCCTGATATCTGCGCATTCCACCGCTACACCAGGAATTCCAGTCTCCCCTACCACACTCTAGTCTGCCCGTACCCACTGCAAGTCCGGGGTTGAGCCCCGGATTTTCACAGCAGACGCGACAAACCGCCTACAAGCTCTTTACGCCCAATAATTCCGGACAACGCTCGCACCCTACGTATTACCGCGGCTGCTGGCACGTAGTTAGCCGGTGCTTCTTCTGCAGGTACCGTCACTTGCGCTTCTTCCCTGCTGAAAGAGGTTTACAACCCGAAGGCCGTCATCCCTCACGCGGCGTCGCTGCATCAGGCTTCCGCCCATTGTGCAATATTCCCCACTGCTGCCTCCCGTAGGAGTCTGGGCCGTGTCTCAGTCCCAGTGTGGCCGGTCGCCCTCTCAGGCCGGCTACCCGTCGTCGCCTTGGTGAGCCACTACCTCACCAACAAGCTGATAGGCCGCGAGCCCATCCCAGACCGAAAAAACTTTCCACCCCCTGCACATGCGTACGAGGGTCATATCCGGTATTAGCTCCGGTTTCCCGGGGTTATCCCAGAGTCTGGGGCAGGTTACTCACGTGTTACTCACCCGTTCGCCACTGATCAGACCAAGCAAGCTTGATCGTCACCGTTCGACTTGCATGTGTTAAGCACGCCGCCAGCGTTCGTCCTGAGCCAGGATCAAACTCTCCGTTGATGTTCAAACACCCACCACCCAAAAGGCAGCGAGCAAACTTTGAACCCAAAAAGGGTCCGAAACCCAGCTGAAGCCGAACAACCAGCTCAAAAAGCTAGGTCATTCGTTCAACCAAAGGATAATTCACCCCGAAACCAACCAACCACACCAAACGATGCGACCAGCCAGCCCCGAGACGAGGTAATTGGCATCGATTATCTGACACGCTGTTGAGTTCTCAAGAATCGGACGCTCTCCGTCACACGACCCTGTGGGCCGGGCTCCGGGGCAACCCTTCAAACTTACCCGCTTCAAGCTTGGGAGTCAAACTCGCGATCCGCCCTCAGGGCGTCCGAGCCGACCCGCTTGGTTCAGCGGTTCCTGCTCTCCGAAGCCTACCGGATCAACCGGACTGCTTCGGACTGTTTGCCAACCCCGGGACCGGCCTGCTTCGCGGTGCGATCTCTCGCTCCGCCGTGGCGTCCGTTCCTCCCTGTCGGGCTGACGAAGAGAACATTAACCGGGCCCGGCCGAGAAACACAAATCCGCCTGCCCGGAGAGCCGGTGAAGGGCGGATCCCGTTGTGTGACAACGGAATTCGCCCTTCGAGCGCCAATCAGAGGGGTGTCTCAGACCTTGCGTGCAGCAGCGAGGTTTCGCCGTCCTCGCTTGAGCACCGCCACGCGGCCGCCCAGGAAGTCGCGCTCCCCCAGCACCTGCTCGGGATCGGTGAGCTTGACGTTGTTGAGGGAGGCGCCGCCCTCACCGATCGTGCGTCGGGCGGCGTTGCGCGAGTCCACGAGGCCGACGGCCACGAGAGCGTCCACGAGCGTTGTTCCGACCTCGAGGTCAGCGCCCGGCAGCTCGGCGGTCGCATCCCCCAGCGTCACCGGGTCGAGGGTCGTCAGGTCGCCCTTGCCGAAGAGTGCCTCGGAGGCGGCCTGCACCGCGGCCGTCGCCTCCGCTCCGTGCACCAGGGTCGTCACATCCGCCGCCAGGGTGCGCTGGGCCGTTCGCCGGAACGGCTCCTGGGCGACCTGTGCCTCCGCCTCGGCGATCTCCTCGGGCGTGCGGTCGGTGAACACCTTGAGCAGCTTGACGACCGAGGCGTCCTCGACG
Organism: Humibacillus xanthopallidus; assembly: GCF_006716675.1. GTDB lineage: Bacteria > Actinomycetota > Actinomycetes > Actinomycetales > Dermatophilaceae > Humibacillus > Humibacillus xanthopallidus_B. The sequence goes on from NZ_VFPM01000003.1 coordinate 757,703, forward strand.
TTGATCCAGTACTGGTAGAAGGCGTAGGGGCTCGTCATCTCGGCGCCGAGCCAGACGGCGTTGCCCTCGGACTTGCCGAACTTCGTGCCAGCGGCGTCCGTGAGCAGAGGCGTCGTGAAGCAGTGCACGGACGCCCCCTCGACCCGGTGCACGAGGTCGACCCCGGCCGTGAGGTTGCCCCACTGGTCGGCGCCGCCCGTCTGCAGCGTGCACCCGTGTGCGCGGTAGAGCTCGAGGAAGTCGAGCGCCTGGAGGATCTGGTAGCTGAACTCGGTGTACGAGATCCCCTGCTCGCTCTCGAGCCTGGCGGCGACGGCCTCCTTCCGCACCATGTGGTTGACCCGGAAGTGCTTGCCGATGTCGCGCAGGAAGTCGAGCGCCGAGATCGGTGCCGTCCAGTCGAGGTTGTTGACGAGCAGGGCCGGGTTGTCGCCCTCGAAGTCGAGGAACGGCCGCACCTGCTGCTCGATGCGCGCCACCCAGTCGGCGGTCTGCTCCTTGCTCTTCAGCACCCGCTCCGAGGTCGGCCGCGGGTCGCCGATGAGGCCGGTCGACCCCCCGACGAGGCAGATCACCCGATGACCCGCCCGCTGGAAGTGCCGCAGCACGACGAGCTGCACGAGGTTGCCGAAGTGCAGCGACGGCGCCGTCGGGTCGAAGCCGCAATACAGCGTGAGGGGCCCCTCCGCGAGTGCTTCGCGCAGCGCCGCCTCGTCGGTGGACTGCGCCACCAGGCCGCGCCACTGCAGCTCGTCGAAGATGTCCGTCACGGGTATCGGTGTCCTCTCGCCATCGGCGGGCACCCTGCCCACCGCGTCACAGCCTGCCGTATGCCGCCGCGGCCCTTCCACCGAGATGCCTCCGGTCCCGCATGGCGGGCGTCACCGCCCGCGCCTCACCCCGGCACGGAACGCCGACACGGTCGGGTCGCCGTCGACCCAGAAGCGCCAGGGGTAGGCCGAGCCGTCGCCGCCTGGCCCGCTGACACCGACGCGCGCCCCGGTTCGCACGTCCGCGGTCTGCACTGCCTCGCCCGCACCGAGCACGAGCGGCGAGGCGGGCGCACAGAGGTCGAGCCCGGACAGCGCGCCCGTGACGTCGAGGGCCTGCGTCAACCGGCCCGGACCGCGGCACCAGTCCCGCTCCCTGACCCCCGGCCGACGGGCATCCGCGAGCTCGTGCCCGCCCACGACCTCACCGGCACGCAGCAGGACGACCTCGGGCACGTCCTCCTCGCCCGTCACGACGCAGAGCATCCAGTGGTGTCCGTAGGTGAAGTAGACGAAGGCGTGTCCGGCCGGGCCGAAGACGGGTGCGTTGTGGCCCGTCGGCCTGCTGAGCACGCGCGACGCGGGGTCGACGCCACCGGCATACGCCTCGGTCTCGGAGAGGCGCACCGTGACCCCGGCGTGCTCGACGTGACGTCCGAGGAGGTCGGCGGCCACGTCGAGGACCGGTCGCGCGAAGAAGGAGCGCGGCAGTCGGCTCACGAACGGCGCCGCACGACGCCCGGGCGGTAGGCCGAGACGGTCGGGTCGCCGTCGACCCAGAAGCGCCAGGGGTAGGCCTGCCCGTCTCCACCCGGGCCGCTCACCCCCACCCGGGGGCCCACCGCGACGTCGGCACGTGGGACCGGAGCACCCTCCGAGACGACGAGGTCGATCGGCGCGCCGAGCGATGGCAGGCAGAAGTCGAGACCGCTGTGCTTCCCCGACAGCGCGAGGGCCTGACCCAGGCGACCCGGACCGCGCGTCCAGTCGCGCTCGCGCACCCCACCCCGCCGCGAGCGCACGAGGTCGTGGCCCTCGAGGACCTCGCCGGCGCGCAGCAGCACGGCGGACGCCGACCCCACCTCACCGACGACGAGGTTGACGCACCAGTGGTGGCCGTAGGTGAAGTAGACGTAGGTGAACCCCGGGGGCCCGAACATCGGCTCCGTCCGTGGGGTCGGCCCGCGGAAGGCGTGCGACCCGGGATCGAGCCCTCCGGCATACGCCTCCACCTCGGTGAGCCGGACGGTCACCCCGCCGAAGGACAGGTGCCGCCCGAGCAGCTCCGGCGCGACCTCGACGGACGGACGCGCGAAGAACGAGCGCGGCAGCCTGGCGTCGGTCCTCACGCCCCAGACGCTAGCGGCCGTCACCCACGAGAGCCGCACCCGGGAAAGCCGAGTCGTATGCGGCGGGCGGCCGTAGGCTCGCAGCAGCCTCCGTCAGCGCGTCGTGGCCTGCGGTCTCCCCGGCCGGAGGCCGTGGTCGTGGGGGCGGCCGGCGTCGCCACCGTTCGGACAGAAGGACGAGAGATGACCGTGAGCAAGGACCCGAGCCAGTTCATCGCCGACCAGCAGCGCGCCCTGCGCGACCGCTGGCCGTTCGAGGACACCCAGGACTTCGAGGACGCCAGCCACGGCTTCATCGCACGGCTCGATCCCGGAGTCGTGCGGGCCGCCGACGGCCGGGTCGTCTGGGACGGCGACTCGTACTCCTTCCTCACGGGCGAGGCTCCCGACTCGGTCAACCCGAGCCTGTGGCGCCAGTCGACCCTTGCGGCCATGCAGGGGCTTTTCGAGGTGGTCGAGGGCATCTACCAGGTGCGCGGCCTCGACCTGTCGAACGTGACATTCGTCGAGGGTGAGACGGGCGTCATCGTCATCGACCCGCTCATCTCGGCGGAGACGGCCGCCGTGGCCCTCGCCCTCTACCGCGAGCACCGCGGTGACCGCCCGGTGACCGGCATCATCTACACGCACTCGCACATCGACCACTTCGGAGGCGTCAAGGGCGTCACGACACAGGATGAGGTCGACTCGGGCAGGGTCCCGGTGCTCGCCCCCGAGGGATTCGTCGAGCACGCCGTCGCCGAGAACGTCTACGCGGGCACGGCCATGGCCCGACGGGCGGGGTACATGTACGGCGCCGCGCTCGAGCGGGGGGTCCGCGGTCAGGTCGGCACCGGTCTCGGGCAGACCACGTCGTCGGGCACGGTGACCCTCATCCAACCGACGATCGAGGTGTCCGAGACGGGGCACACGGAGATCGTCGACGGCGTCCCCATCGAGTTCCAGATGACCCCGGGCACCGAGGCGCCCGCGGAGATGCACTTCTACTTCCCGACGTACCGGGCCCTGTGCCTGGCTGAGAACGCCACCCACAACCTGCACAACCTGCTGACCTTGCGCGGCGCGCTCGTCCGCGACCCGAACGCCTGGGCCAAGTACCTGACGGAGGCGATCGACCTGTTCGCAGGCAGGACGGACGTCGCTTTCGCGTCTCACCACTGGCCGACGTGGGGCAGGGACCGGATCGTGAGGTTCCTGTCGGTGCAGCGCGACCTCTACGCGTACCTCCACGACCAGACCCTGCGGATGCTCAACCAGGGTATGACCGGACCGGAGATCGCCGAGGCCATCGAGCTGCCCCCGGCCCTCGAGCAGGCCTGGAGCACGCACGGCTACTACGGATCGGTGAGCCACAACGTCAAGGCGATCTACCAGCGCTACATGGGCTGGTTCGACGGCAACCCGGCACACCTGTGGCAGCACCCGCCGGTCGAGAAGGCCCGACGCTATGTCGAGTTCATGGGCGGGGCCGACGCGGTGGTGGAGAAGGCGCAGGCATCGTTCGATGCCGGCGACTACCGGTGGGTGGCCGAGGTGCTCAGTCACGTCGTCTTCGCCGAGCAGCAGCACACTGCGGCACGCGACCTGCTCGCCGATACCTTCGAGCAGCTCGCCTACGGGTCGGAGAACGGCACGTGGCGCAACTTCTATCTCTCGGGCGCGACGGAACTGCGTCGCGGCTCGTTCGGCACGCCGGCGGCCACCTCGTCCGCGGACATCCTGGCGGCCCTGTCACCGTCGCAGCTGTTCGACGCCATCGCGATCCAGGTCGACGGGCCACGCGCCTGGGACGAGGACCTCAGCATCGACGTGGCCTTCACCGACGCCGACGACCACTACCGGCTGCGGCTCGCAAACGGCGTGCTGACCTACAGCGGTGTCGCCCGCTACGACGACGCCGACGCGACGCTGCGGATGCCGCGGGCGGCGCTGCCGTTTCTCGCCGGCGGGTCGGTGACGCCCGAGGCGATGGCGCAGGCCGGCGTCGAGCTGACCGGTGACGCCGGCGTCCTCCAACGGCTCCTGTCGGTCCTCTCGCCCGGCGACCCCGACTTCGCGATCGTCACGGCAGAGCGAGAGGACAGCTGACCCGGGGACCGACCGGCTGAGCGTCCGTCGCCGCAGACGCGCAGGCGGACACTCAGCCTCGTCCTGGCCCTCCGTCAGACGCTGGCAGCCGCCCACTCACGCGCGGCGGCGAGGCGCGCACGCGCCGCCTCGAGCTGCTCAGCCACGCGCGCGGGCGCCGTTCCCCCGACGGCGTCGCGCGATGCGAGCGAGCCTGCCACCGAGAGGACGGAGCGCACCTCGGGGGTCAGGTGCTCGCTGATCCGCGCGAAGTCCTCGTCGGTGAGGTCCCACAGCTCGATGCCGCGCGGCTCGCACTCGCGCACGCAGGCGCCGGCCACCTCGTGGGCGATGCGGAAGGGCACCCCCTGGCGCACGAGCCACTCGGCGATGTCGGTCGCGAGGGCGAACCCCTGGGGAGCGAGCGACTCGAGGCGCTCGGTGTGGAACGTCAGGGTGTCGACCATGCCCGAGAAGGCCGGCAGGAGCACCTCGAGCGTGTCGACGGCGTCGAAGACGGGCTCCTTGTCCTCCTGGAGGTCGCGGTTGTAGGCGAGCGGCAGGGCCTTGAGCGTCGTCAGCAGCCCGGCGAGGTCGCCGACGAGTCGACCGGCCTTGCCCCGGGCGAGCTCGGCGACGTCGGGGTTCTTCTTCTGCGGCATGATGCTCGAGCCGGTCGAGTAGGAGTCGTGCAGCGTGACGAAGGAGAACTCCTTCGTCGCCCAGATGACGACCTCCTCGGCGAAGCGCGAGATGTCGACAGCCGTCATGGCCGCCACGAACGCGAACTCGGCGACGAAGTCGCGCGACGCGGTGCCGTCGATGGAGTTCTCGACCGCACGGGCGAAGCCGAGGTCGGCGGCGACCGCCTCGGGGTCGAGCCCGAGCGAGGAGCCCGCGAGCGCACCCGAGCCGTAGGGCGAGGCGTTGCTGCGCTCGTCCCAGTCGCGCAGTCGGTCGACGTCGCGCAGCAGTGCCCAGGCATGTGCGAGCAGGTGGTGCGAGAGCAGCACCGGCTGGGCGTGCTGGAGGTGCGTCCGCCCGGGCATCGCGACACCGAAGTGCCGATCTGCCTGTGCGACAAGGGCATCGACGACGTCGAGCACGAGTCCGCCCACCACCCGGGCGTGCTCGCGCAGATACATGCGAAAGAGCGTTGCGACTTGGTCGTTGCGCGACCGTCCGGCGCGTAGCCGGCCGCCGAGGTCTGCGCCGACCCGCTCGATCAGACCGCGCTCGAGCGCGGTGTGCACGTCCTCGTCGTCCTCAGCTGGAGTGAACGCGCCGGAGAGCACGTCGGCCTCGAGTCGGTCGAGGCCGTCGAGCATCCCGGCCAGGTGCTCGGCCGAGAGGAGGCCGGCGGCATGCAGGACGCGCGCGTGCGCCCGCGACCCGGCGATGTCCTGAGGGGCGAGGCGCCAGTCGAAGTGCGTGCTCTTGGACAGCGCCGCGAGGGCCTGGTCGGGTCCACCGGCGAAGCGCCCACCCCAGAGGCTCACGCGGTCGGCGGCCGGGGCGGGCTCGTGCTGGGTCATGGGGCTCCTTCGAGGGGTGGTGTTCAGTCGCGGGCGTCGGCGAGCGCCTGGAGCCGCTCGGCGACGGAGGCCGCGGCGTCGGGGCTGGCGGTCACGAGCATGATCGTGTCATCGCCGGCGATGGTGCCGAGCACGTCGGGGTCGCGCGTCTGGTCGATGGCCGACGCGAGGTAGTTGGCGGCCCCCGGAGGAGTTCGCAGGACGACGAGGTTGACGGCAGGGGCGGCTGAGACGAGCAGCTCCTCGCACGTGCGTCGCAGCCGGGCCGAGGCGGAGTCACCGAGCGAGCCGATGGGCGCGACCTCGGTGCCCTCCCCCGGCACGGCGTAGACGAGCGAGCGACCGCGCCGCACCTTGACGGCGCCGACCTCGACGAGGTCGCGCGACAGCGTGGCCTGGGTGACGTCAGTGCCCTCGGCGACGAGGAGGTCGGCGAGCTCGCCCTGGCTGTGCACCTCGTGGTGGCGCAGGAGCTCGACGATGCGGCGCTGGCGCTGGGTCCGGCTCACGAGCTCGCCTCGCGGGCGGTGGCGAGGATGCCCGGCAGGGCGTCGAGGAAGCCGCGGAGCTCGTCGGCGGAGATGACGAGCGGTGGCGCGAGGCGGATGGCGGTGGGCGTCACGGCGTTGACGATGAAGCCCGCCTGCCGGGCAGCCACCATGACGGCAGCAGAGGGTATGCCGTCCAGCTCGATCGCGCGCAGGAGTCCCCGACCGCGCGTGGCCGCGACGCCGTCGATCGCCAGGTCGTCGAGGAGGGCACCGACCTCGCGGACGTGGGCGAGCAGGCCCTCACGCTCGATGGTGTCGAGCACGGCCAGGCCCGCGGCACAGGCGAGCGGGTTGCCCCCGAACGTCGTGCCGTGCTGGCCCGCGGTGAGCAGTCCGGTCACCGCGGGCCCGAAGGTCACGAGAGCCCCGATGGGCACCCCGCCGCCGAGGCCCTTGGCGAGCGTCATCGCGTCGGGCACGATGCCCGACCGCTGGTGGGCGAACCAGTCGCCCGTGCGGCCGATGCCGGTCTGGATCTCGTCGACGACGAGCAGGGCGCCGTGCTGCGACGTCAGCTCGCGCGCGAGGCGCAGGTAGTCGTCGGCGAGCTCCCGGACCCCCGCCTCGCCCTGGATGGGCTCGAGGATGAGGGCGGCTGTCGTGTCGTCCACCGCGTCTCGCAGGGCCGCTGGCTCGTCGGGGGCGACGAAGACGACCTCGGGGATGAGCGGTTCGAACGGCTCGCGGTATGCCGCCTTGTGGGTGAGCGCGAGCGCCCCTGTGGAGCGACCGTGGAAGGAGCCCTCGAGGGCGATGATGCGGCGCCGGCCCGTGCGCCTCGACAGCTTGATGGCCGCCTCCGTCGCCTCGGTGCCGGAGTTCGCGAAGAAGACACCGGAGCCCGCGGGTGCCTGCGCGACCTCGAGGATCCGCTCGGCGAGAAGGATGGCCGGCTCGGACGTGAAGAAGTTGGAGACGTGGATGGCCGACTCGGCCTGCTTGGTGACGGCCTGCACCAGGGCCGGGTGTCCGTGGCCGAGAGCGTTGACGGCGATGCCCGAGAGCAGGTCGAGGTAGCGCTTGCCGTCGACGTCGGTCACCCAGGCGCCGTGCCCGGAGGCGAGCACGAGCTGAGGTGTGCCGAAGACCTGGACGAGGGCGCTGCCGTAGCGCTCGAGCAGCTCGGAACCGCTGCCGGACCCGGTGTCGTCGCTCGTCATGCGTCCTCCTCGGGGGCGGAGCTCGGGGGCTTGGGGCCCTCACCGGCGGTGAGGTCGGTGGCGGTGGTGTCGGTGGCGGTGATGTCGGGCAGGACCATCGTGCCGATGCCCTCGTCGGTGAAGATCTCGAGCAGGATCGAGTGCGGCTTGCGCCCGTCGACGACGTGCGTCTGGGGCACGCCGCCCTCGACCGCACGGATGCACGCCTCGAGCTTGGGCACCATGCCGGCCTCGACGCGGGTGAGCAGGGACTTCGCGGCGGTGACGTCGATCGTCGACAGGAGGGACCCGCGGTCGGGCCAGTCGGCGTAGATGCCCTCGACGTCGGTCAGCACGACGAGCTTCTCGGCCCCGAGGGCGACGGCGATGGCCGCGGCTGCCGTGTCGGCGTTGACGTTGAGCACCTGGCCCTCGACGTCGAGGTCGGGGGCGACGGTGGAGACGACCGGCACCCGGCCGGCGTCGAGGATGTCGATGATGGCCGAGGGGTTGACGCTCTCGACGTCGCCGACGAGCCCGAGGTCGACCTCGACACCGTCGACGACGGTGCCCCGGCGCCGGGCACCGAGCAGTCCGGCGTCCTCGCCCGAGAGGCCCACGGCGATCGGGCCGTGCTGGTTGAGCAGCCCGACGAGCTCACGGCCGACCTGGCCCGTGAGCACCATCCTCACGACGTCCATGACCTCCGGCGTCGTGACGCGGAGGCCGCCCTTGAACTCGCTCGCGAGGCCCACCCGGTCGAGCATCGCCTTGATCTGCGGGCCGCCGCCGTGCACGACGACGGGTCGCAGGCCGGCATACCGCAGGAAGGCGACGTCCTCGGCAAAGGCCGCCTTGAGGGCGTCGTCGACCATGGCGTTGCCGCCGTACTTGACGACGACGAGCGCGCCGCGGAAGCGCTCGAGCCACGGCAGCGCCTCGACGAGCGTCGCGGCCTTGCCCGCGGCGACGCGCAGAGCGGCTGCGTCGATGAGGCCGCGGAGGTTCTGCTGGGCACGGGTCGTCGTCATGTGCTGTAGGCCGAGTTCTCGTGGACGTAGTCGTGGGTGAGGTCGTTGGTCCAGATCGTGGCCGCCTCGGAGCCCGCGTGCAGGTCGACGACGACGTGGACCTCCCGGCCCGTCAGGTCGACGAGTGAGCGGTCCTCGCCCACCCCGCCGGCGCGGCAGACCTGGACGCCGTTCATCGTCACGTCGAGCCCGGCGGCATCGAAGGCAGCCCTCGTCGTGCCGACGGCGGCGAGCACCCGGCCCCAGTTGGGGTCGTTGCCGAAGACGGCGCACTTGAAGAGGTTGTTGCGGGCCACCGCGCGGGCGACCTCGAGCGCGTCGTCGACGCTCGCGGCCGACCGGACCTCGATGGCGATGTCGTGCGCAGCACCCTCGGCGTCGGCGATCAGCTGGCGCGCCAGGCCGGCGCTCACGGCCGTGAGCGCCTCGGTCAGCTCGCCCGCGCCGACCTCGACCCCGGACGCGCCGGAGGCGAGGACGACGACCGTGTCGTTGGTCGACATGCACGCGTCCGAGTCGATGCGGTCGAAGGAGACGGCCGTCGCGGCCCGCAGCGCCGTGTCGAGGTCGCCCGGGTCGACGACGGCGTCGGTCGTGAGCACGACGAGCATCGTCGCGAGCGCCGGGGCGAGCATGCCCGCGCCCTTGGCGAAGCCGGCGACCGACCAGCCGTCGCCGGCGTGGGCAGCGACCTTGTGCACGGTGTCGGTCGTCTTGATCGCGATGGCGGCGGGCTCGAGCCCTGCCGGTGAGAGCGCTGCGGCCGCGGCATCGATGCCCGCAAAGATCTTGTCCATGGGCAGGAGCTCGCCGATGAGGCCGGTGGAGCAGACGACGACGTCACCGGCCGACAGGCCGAGCGCCTCGGCCACGTGCTCGGCGGTACGGTGGGTGTCGAGGAAGCCCTGCGCACCGGTGCAGGCATTCGCCCCACCGGAGTTGAGCACGACCGCGTCGACCCGGCCGTCGACGAGGACCTGGCGCGACCAGGTGACCGGCGCCGCCTCGACCCGGTTGGTCGTGAAGACCGCGGCAGCATGGTGGTCGGGGCCGTCGTTGACGACGAGCGCGAGGTCGGGGGTGCCGCTCGCCTTGAGGCCGGCGGTGACACCGGCGGCTCGGAAGCCCGCGGGCAGCGGGGCGGGCTGGCTCTCGCTGGTCACGGCGCGACTCCTGCGACGGGAAGGCCGAGGGTCTCGTCGAGACCCAGGGCGAGGTTGGCGCACTGGACGGCGGCGCCGGCTGTGCCCTTGGTGAGGTTGTCGACGGCCGCGACCACGACGACGCGACCGAGCCGCTCGTCGACGGCGACCTGGAGCTGCACGTGGTTGCTCCCGATGACGGAGCCGGTGGCCGGCCACACGCCCTCGGGAAGGAGGTGCACGAAGGGCTCGGCGGCATACGCCTGCTGCCACTCGGCGCGCACCGCGGCGGGATCGACGCCGGGGCGCAGCCGGGCGGTGCAGGTGGCGAGGATTCCCCGGGGCATGGGCGCGAGGGTCGGCGTGAACGACACCGTGACCGTCTCGCTCGCGGCGCGGGAGAGGTTCTGCTCGATCTCGGGTGTGTGCCGGTGCACGCCACCCACGCCGTAGGGCGACATCGAGCCCATCACCTCGCTGCCGAGCAGGTGCGGCTTGAGTCCCTTGCCGGCGCCCGACGTGCCCGAGGCCGCGACGACGACGACGTCGTCGCCCTCGAGCAGCCCCGCGGCGAAGCCCGGCGCGAGAGCGAGCGACACCGCGGTCGGGTAGCAGCCGGGGACGGCGATGCGGCGCTCCCCCGTGAGCCGCTCGCGCTGGACCGTGCCGGCCGGGCCGGGGAGCTCGGGCATGCCGTAGGGCCACGACCCGGCATACGGCGTGTCGTAGAAGTCGGTCCACGCCTGCTCGTCCTCGAGCCGGAAGTCGGCACCGCAGTCGATGACGACGACGGACTCCGGCAGCTGCGCCGCGAGCCGGGCCGAGTGGCCGTGCGGCAGCGCGAGGAAGACGACGTCGTGACCTGCCAGCGTCTCGAGGCTGGTGTCCTCGATGACGCGGTCGGCCAGGGGGACGAGGTGCGGGTGGACGCCCCCGAGCCGTTCACCCGCACTGCTCGCCGCCGTGACGGCCCCGACCTCGATCTGCGGGTGGGCGAGCAGCAGCCGGAGGATCTCGCCTCCGGCGTAGCCGCTCGCCCCCGCCACTGCTGCCCTGATCACAATGCATGAGTATACACAGGAATGAATACTTGTGCAGACGACTGCCGGACCCAGGCTCCTGCAGGCGCGGCCGCCCGGCACGGGTGGCCGTGCCGGGCGGGTACGCGTGGTGGGCCCTCAGACCGGGGCGGAAGGCACGCAGGTCACTTGGGCATGAGCACCGAGTCGACGACGTGGATGACACCGTTGCTGGACTCCACGTCGGTCGCCGTCACGTTCACCGTGCCGCCGGCAGCGTCGGTGAGCGAGACCTTGTCACCGTCGACGTTGATCGTCAGCTCGCCACCCTGAACCGTCTTGACCTTCTGGCCGTCCATCTTCAGCACGTCGGCAGCCATCACCTTCCCCGGCACGACGTGGTAGGTGAGGATCTGGGTGAGGTCGCCCTTGGGGTCCTTGAGCAGGGTGTCGACGGTCCCGGCCGGCAGCTTCGCGAAGGCGGCGTCCGTCGGGGCGAACACCGTGAAGGGGCCGTCGCCCTTGAGCGTGGGGACGAGCTCGGCGGCGGTCAGCGCAGCCGCCAGGGTGGTGAAGTCGCCGGCTGCCACGGCGGTGTCGACGATGTCGGCCGAGGCCATGGCCTCGCTCGTCGACGCGGATGGCGATGGCGAGGAGGCCATCGAGGTGGCGGCCGGCGCCGCGGGGGTGGCGGTCGTGGTGCTGTCGCTGCCACAGGCGGCGGTGGTGAGAGCGAGGGCCAGTACGGCGGCCACGGGAAGAATGCGTCGCATGTCGGAGTCCTTAGGAAGTGGTGGTCGGTCTGACACCACTTCTTCCGTCGTCCCACCGCTCCTGGATGCACTTCACCCGAAAGTCTCTGGCCGAAGCCTCAGCGCTGGACGGCTCCCGTCGCCCGGGCGGCCGCGGCGACGGCCGCGTCGCGGAAGTCGTTGACCTCGTCGGTCGTCAGGGTGCGGTCGAGCGCCCGGAAGGTGAGCCGGTAGGCCAGCGAGCGGTGACCCGCCTCGACCCGCTCCCCCTCGTAGACGTCGAAGAGCACGATCGACTCGAGCGACTCCCCCGCGCCCCGACGCAGTGCCGCCTCGACCTCGCCGGCCGCGACCTCCGAGCGCACGAGCAGCGCCACATCGGTCAGTGCGGGAGGGAAGGACGAGAACTCCCTCGCCTGCACCGGCTCCTCGCTCGCAGCCGTCAGCACGTCGACGTCGAACTCCGCCGCGACCGTGCGCGGCGGCAGGTCGAGGGCGGCGAGCGCCTTCGGGTGGAGCTCGCCGGCGTGCCCGACGAGGGTGCCGTCGGCCAGGGTGATCCGGGCGCACCGGCCTGGGTGCCAGGGCGCGTGGTCGGGGTCGTTGGCGACGACGACCGGCACGGCGAGCGCGGCGGCGACGGACTGCACCGCAGCCACCATGTCGCTCCAGTCGGCGGCGCGGCCGGGACCCCACCACCCCGCCTGCTCGATCTGGCCGGACGCGACGACCGCGGCGCGGCGCGGCTGGTCGGGCACGGCGGCATACAGCTGCTCGAGGGTGGCATCGTCGGGGCGCGACGCGACGCTCGGGATCGGCGCCTTGCCGAGTGGGCCACCGGGCCGGAAGACGAGCCCGATCTCCGAGATCGCGACGTCCTTGTGACCGCGGGCGAGGTTGCGCCGCAACACGTCGACGAGGCTCGAGAGCACCATGGTGCGCAGCAGCGGACGCTCCTCCGACAGGGGGTTGGCGACGCGAACGGCCTGGCGACGGTCGTCGTCGGGCGCGAACCCCAGCTGGTCGGCGAGCTCGGCGGCGACGAACGGGTAGCTCAGCACCTCGGTGAAACCCGCCCCGGCGAGAGCGTCGGCGACGATCCGCCGCGCCTTCTGGCCGTGGGTGAGCCCGCGCCCCTCGCTCGGGGTCGGCGTGATCGACGGGATGTTGTTGTAGCCGTCGATCCGGGCGACCTCCTCCGCGTAGTCGGGCGCGTCGACGAGGTCGGGGCGCCAGGACGGTGGGGTCACGAGCACGTGGGCGTCGTCGGTGCCCTCGCCCGACTCGGCGACGGCGCAGCCGAGGTCGCGCAGGATCGACAGCACCCTCTCCCGGGGGTAGTCGACGCCGACGATGCGGCTCGGCTCCGTGACGTCGAGGAGGTATGCCGTGCGCTGCGTCGTGTGGTCGACGTCGGTCACGCCCGGGTCGGCCGTGCCGCCGCCGTGCTCGACGAGGAGGTCGACGGCGAGCTGCGCGGCAGCCGCGGTCACCTGCGGGTCGACGCCGCGCTCGAACCGCTTGGACGCCTCGGTGACGAGGCGGTGGCGGCGCGAGGAGCGAGCCACCGTCGTGGGGTCGAAGTGGGCCGCCTCGATCAGCACGTCGGTCGTCGAGTCGTCGACCTCGGAGGAGGAGCCACCCATGACGCCGGCGATGGCGAGCGGCCGCTCGCCGGAGTCGGTGATGAGCAGGTCCTCGGGGCTCAGCGTGCGCTCGACGTCGTCGAGCGTCGTCAGGGCCTCGCCGGCGCGGGCGCGACGGACGACGATCGGGCCGTCGAGCTTGGCGAGGTCGTAGGCGTGCAGCGGCTGGCCGACGGCGAGCATGACGTAGTTCGTCACGTCGACGGCGAGGCTGATCGGGCGCATCCCCATCTGGGTCAGGCGCTTCTGCATCCACGCGGGTGACGGGCGCGTCGGGTCGATGCCGCGCACGACGCGGGCGACGAACCGGTCGCAGCCGACGTTGCCGTCGAGCGGCGTGTCGTCGTCGAGACGGATCGGGTGGCCGGAGTCGTTGGCCTGCGGGGTGGCGACGTCGGCCGGGTCGCGGTAGCCGCCGGCCGGGCTGCCCTGCGAGTGCCAGTACTCGCGGGCGAGGCCGCGCACGGAGAAGCAGTAGCCCCGGTCGGGCGTCACGTTGGTCTCGACGGTCTCCTCGGCGAGGCCGAGCAGGGCGATGGCATCGTCACCCGGCTGGAGCGTCGCGGCCTTCTCGGCCCCGAGCAGCCGCTCGAGCACGATGATGCCCTCGTGGTCGTGACCGAGGCCGATCTCGTCCTCGGCGCAGATCATGCCGTTGGACACGTGGCCGTAGGTCTTGCGCGCGGCGATGGCGAAGTTGCCGGGCAGGACGGCACCGGGCAGCACGACGACGACGAGGTCACCGACCTCGAAGTTGTGGGCGCCGCAGACGATCTCCTGGTGCTTGCCCTCGGTGAGCATCTGACCGTTCTGGCCGACGTCGACCGTGCACCAGCGGATCGTCTTGCCGTTCTTCTGCGGCTCCGGCGTGAAGTCGAGGACGCGACCGACGACGAGCGGACCGGTGAGGTCGCCGCCGTGGAGGTCCTCCTCCTCGAGGCCGACCGAGACGAGCCCGGCGGCGACGTCGGCGCCCCGGGCGCCGGGCGGCAGGTCGGTGACCTCGGCGAGCCAGCTGAGCGGCATCCGCATGTCAGGCCCCCATCCCGAACTGCTGCGAGAAGCGAAGGTCGCCCTCGACCATGTCGTGCATGCCCTGGACGCCGTGTCGCAGCATCAGTGCCCTCTCGATGCCGAGCCCGAAGGCGAACCCGGAGTAGATGTCGGGGTCGATGCCGCACGTGCGCAGCACCTTGCGGTTGACCATGCCGGAGCCGCCGAGCTCGATCCACCCGGACCCGCCGCAGGTGCGGCACTGCTCGGGCGTGCCCCAGGTCTCGGCGCCGTGACAGGCGAAGCAGAGGAAGTCGGTCTCCATGCTCGGCTCGGTGAACGGGAAGTAGTTGGCGCGCACCCGCGTGCGCGTCTCCTCGCCGAACATGATGCGCACGAAGGCGTCGAGCGCCCCGCGCAGGTGGGCCATCGTCAGGCCCTTGTCGATGGCGAGGCACTCGATCTGGTGGAAGACCGGGGTGTGCGTCGCGTCGAGGTCGTCGGTGCGGAACACCTTGCCGGGGGCCACGACGTAGATCGGCGGCTCCTGCTCGAGCATCGTGCGGATCTGCACCGGGGAGGTCTGGGTGCGCAGCACGAGACCGGAGTCGACGGGGTCGAGGAAGAAGGTGTCCTGCATCTGCCGAGCAGGATGGTCGGGGCCGAGGTTGAGGGCATCGAAGTTGAGCCACTCGCTCTCGAGCTCCGGGCCCTCGGCGACCTCCCAGCCCATGCCGACGAAGGCGTCGACGAGCCGCTGGGCCGTGAGCTCGATGGGGTGCCGGGCACCGGGCCGGCGACGCAGCGCGGGCACGGTGACATCGACCCGCTCCTCGACGAGGATGCGCTCGTCGCGCTCCACCTCGAGCTCGGCCTGACGCGCGGCGAACGCCTGCGCCACCCGGCCGCGGGCCTGGCCGACCCGCTTGCCGGCCTCGGCCTTCGCGCTCGGGGGCAGGGCGCCGATCTCGCGGTTCGCCAGGGCGAGCGCGCTCTTCTCCCCCTGGTGGGCGGTGCGCACCGCCTTGAGCTCCTCGAGGGAGCCGGCGGCCGCGGCCGCGGCGAGGGCCTGCTCGACGGCGGCGTCGATCTGCGCGGGGTCGAGCGCCGCGACCTCGACGGGGTCGTAGTTCGTGTTGGGTCCGGACATCGGGGTGCGTTCGCTGCTCTCGTCGGTCGTTGGCTGGGGCGCCTCGCGGGCGCGCGCGTTCCTGCTCGTGCGAGCGTGGCCCAGTCTAGGGGCGGGGTCGAACCGGTGACGGTGCTGCTCGGTGGCAGCCGGTCGTCACGAGGTCGTCAGGAGGCCGTCACGAGGCGGTCATGTGGCGGTCACGAGGCCACGACGTCGGGCAGCCCGGACGGCAGCCGCACGGTGAAGCGGGCACCGCGGGCCGCGTTGTCCTCGACCGTCACGGTGCCGCCGTGCGCCTCGACGAGACCCCGCACGACATAGAGCCCGAGGCCGGTGCTCGCGTTGCCCGGGCCGTGCCAGAAACGGCCGAAGATCTTCTCGCGGTCGGACGGCGGGATGCCGTCGCCCTCGTCGTCGACGTGGACGACGACCCACTCGCCGTGACGGTCGAGGGTCACCGTGACGACGCCGTCGCCGTGGCGCAGCGCGTTCTCGATGAGGTTGAAGAAGATCTGCTCGAGGCGGTCGGCATCCGCCCACATCTCCGGCAGCCCGTCGGCCGCCGCGGTCTCACCGAGCTCGAGGCGCACGGCCCCCGGCGCGCGACCGAGCTCGTGACGCACGACGTGCGTGCGCAGCAGGTCGTGGAGGTCGACGGGGCCGAGCCGCAGGTTGAGGCTGTCGGAGTCGAGGCGCGAGATGTCGAGCAGCTCGGTGATGAGCCGTGTCAGACGGTTGGCATCCGCCTCGATCGTCTCGATCATGAGGCGCTTCTGCTCGTCGGAGAAGCGGTCCCAGCGTCGCAGCAGGCTGCTCGTGAAGCCGGTCACCGAGGTGAGGGGCGCGCGCAGCTCGTGGGCGACGGTCGACAGGACCGTGGCCTGGTCTCGCTCGGCCCGCTGGCGCGCCTCGGCGTCGCGCAGCCCCAGCAGCACCCGCTCGACGTGGTCGTCGCCGTCCTGGCCGGCGCGCACATAGCGTGCGGTGACGAGCACCTCGTTGCCACGCGGACCCACGAGGAGCTTCTCCAGGTGGCCGGTGCGGCTCGGCGCTCCGTGCCACGGGTCGACGTGGGCCCACCAGTCGCGGCCGTACTTGTCGGTGAGGGGCAGCACGTCGTCGACGAGCCGGCCGACGAGGTCGTCGGCGCGTGGGATCTCGAGCACGCGCAGTGCCTCGGCGTTGACGAGGCGCACCCGACGGTCGGCACCGATGACGACGAGCCCGTCGGGCAGCAGCTCGGCCATCGACGCGACCGGCGCGACGGAGCCCGGGGTGGCCGGCACGCGCTCACCGTCGTCGGTGCTCATGCTCGGAAGGATAACCACGCCCGACCGTGCCCCGGGGAGTCAGCCCGTGACGCGGCGAGCCTCCGCGGACGCGTAGAGGCAGACGGTGGCCGCCATCGCGAGGTTGAGCGACTCGGCGTGACCGTAGATGGGAACCCGCACGACCTCGTCGCAGGCGTCCCTGATCTCCGGCGGCAGGCCCCAGGCCTCGTTGCCCATGACCCAGGCGTTGCCGGGGCTGCCGCGCCCGAGGTCGAGCTCGTGGAGCAGGGTCGTGCCGGCGCCGTCGGCGGCAAGCAGGCGCAGGCCGTGCCCGCGCAGGGCGGCGAAGATCTCGGGAACGGTCGCGCCGACGCTGATCGGCAGGTGCCACAGCGAGCCGACGGTCGAGCGCACGACCTTGCTGTTGTAGACGTCGACGCTGGCGTCGCTGACGATCACGGCGTCGGCGCCCGCGGCGTCGGCGCCGCGGATGACCGTGCCCGCGTTGCCGGGGTCGCGCACGTTGGTGAGCACGCAGACCAGAGCGTCCGGCGGGAGGCCCGCGACCACGCGGGTCAGCGGGACGTCGAGCACGCGGCATACGGCAGCGATGCCCTGGGGGGACTCGGTGTCGACCATCGCGGCCAGCACCTCGGGGCTCACCTCGTGGACCCACAGCGCAGCGGCGCGAGCCGCGTCGACGATGGCCGTGTGCCGTGCCGCCGCCTCGGGCGTCACGTAGACGTCACGGACGAGGTCGGGACGGAAGGCGATCGCCTCGCGGACGGCCTGCGGGCCCTCGGCGACGAACTCTCCGGTGCGCGAACGCGCCGAGCGCCGGGACAGCGCCCGCACCGCCTTGACCCGATCCGATCGGGTGTTGGTCAGCACGGGGGGTCCCGGCGCTCGGTCTGCGTCGCTGCGCGTCGTGGGCGTCGCGTGGGCTCGCTCAGGCGGCGTCGCCGGACACCTTGGCCTCCGCGGCGGCGGGGACGTTGGCGCGCGACACCTCGACGAGCGCGGTGAAGGCCGCGGCGTCGTTGACGGCGAGGTCGGCGAGGATCTTGCGATCGACCTCGACACCGGCGAGCTTGAGGCCCTGCATGAACCGGTTGTAGGTCATGCCGTTGGCGCGGGCCGCAGCGTTGATGCGCTGGATCCAGAGGCGACGGAAGTCGCCCTTCTTGGCGCGACGGTCACGGTAGGCGTAGCCGAGCGAGTGGGTGACCTGCTCCTTGGCC
This sequence comes from Humibacillus xanthopallidus, assembly GCF_006716675.1. GTDB lineage: Bacteria > Actinomycetota > Actinomycetes > Actinomycetales > Dermatophilaceae > Humibacillus > Humibacillus xanthopallidus_B. Next base: position 775,341 of record NZ_VFPM01000003.1, read on the forward strand.
TTGCGGTAGAGACGCGACCGCTGACCGCGGTAGCCGCTTGCGCGCTCGAGAACGACGCGACGCTTCTTCTGGGCGTTGACCGCCCGCTTCACGCGTGCCACGTGAATACTCCTTCTGTACGAAGCACCGAGGTGGTGCTGCTGGCGGAACCGAGAGGACCCGGCTGCTCAGCGGAATGCTGGGTAGGGGTTTCGGCTCACTTGCCGAGGAGCTTCTTGACCTTCTTGGCGTCCGGCTTGGCGAGCTCGACGTCGTTCGCGATGGAACGCATCTTCTTGCTCGACTTGTGCTCGAGCAGGTGACGGCCGCCGGCCTGCTCGCGCATCACCTTGCCGGTGCCGGTGAGGCGGAAACGCTTCTTCGCACCACTGTGCGTCTTCATCTTCGGCATGGGGGCCGATCTCCTTCGTGTTGCGTGCGCCGGTGGGCGCACGTGGTCTGTCAGGCCCGGGGGCTCTCGCCCCCGGTGCTCACTGCCGGCCGGTCACTCGGCGGCGGCCTGCTCGGTCGGGACCTGCTGGGCCTGGTCGGCCTGCGGGGTCTCGTCGATCTGCTCGGTCTGCTCGGTCTGCTCGGCGTGCTCGGCCTGCGCAGCGTCGCCGTGGGCGCCGGCAGCTCCGCGCTGCTCGCGGGAGCGGCGCTGCTCCGCCTTGGCCTCGGCCTTCTTCTTCGTCGGGCCGATCACCATGATCATGTTGCGACCGTCCTGCTTCGGAGCCGACTCGACGTAGCCGAGCTCGACGATGTCCTCGGCGAGGCGCTCGAGCAGGCGGCGACCGAGCTCCGGCCGGCTCTGCTCGCGGCCGCGGAACATGATCGTCACCTTGACCTTGTCACCGGCCTTGAGGAACCGCTCGACGTGGCCCTTCTTGGTGCCGTAGTCGTGCGGGTCGATCTTCGGTCGGAGCTTGATCTCCTTGATGACGGTGTTGACCTGGTTCTTGCGCGCTTCCCGTGCCTTCATGGCGGCTTCGTACTTGAACTTGCCGAAGTCCATGAGCTTGGCGACCGGCGGCTTGGCCATGGGCGCCACCTCGACGAGGTCGAGGTTCGCCTCCTCTGCCAGACGAAGCGCGTCCTCGACGCGCACGATGCCGACCTGCTCGCCGTTGGGGCCAACCAAGCGCACTTCCGGGACCCGGATGCGCTCGTTGATGCGAGGCTCGCTGATGTGGTGCTCCTAAGTTCGGTGAATGGGTGACCTGCGGGTCCTGCTCCCGTGCTGGTGCTACTCGCGACCATCATGAGAAAAGGCTCCCCGTGAGTGCACGAGGAGCCCAGGTTGACGTATGCCGGAAGGTGGCCTTCGCGGCGTACGGCACAGTCCGCAGGACACCCGGAGGAGCCGTCGATCTGTGCGACCTTGGACCCGGCGACCTGACGGTCGGCGCGGGTGGAAGCGAGCTTCTCTTGCACGTCGATCTCTCGTCATCGCCGAAGCGGTGGCAGGAGAAGGACTGGTCAGTGCTCAACTCTAGCAGCCGGCACGCCAGGCTCCGAATCGGCGACAGGCGGGGACGCCTGCGCAGAGGTCGAGGCGGCGGCGGCGGCACCTGCCGCCCGACCGCGGGCCCCGCCGAGCATGCCGGCACCGGCGACCAGCACGCCGAGGGCCGAGACGACGAGGAAGCCCCACCGCCAGCCGCCGTGGTCGATGGCGAAGCCGGCAAGCGGTGCACCGACGGCCGAGCCGGCAGTCATCGCGGACCCGTGCCAGCCCATCATCTCGCCGCGGAAGCGCTCGGGCACGACCCGGCTCAGCTGCTCGACCGTGGCAGTGATCGTCGGGGCGCAGAGGAAGCCGGACAGCGTGACGAGCACCGCGAAGCTCGGCACGCCCACCGCGAGCGCGACGGGCGCGGTCGTCGCGGCGAGGCCACCGAGCAGCCAGAAGACGGAGAACGAGCGGTGCCAGGCGCCGTAGACGAGACCGCCGACGAGCGAGCCCGCACCCCAGAGCGCGAGGATCCAGCCGATGGCTGCCGTGGCCTCGAAGGAGCGCAGGGCAGCGACGATGGAGACGTCGGTGCCGCTGAGCACCAGGGTCGTGCACGCGGCGGCGAGGTAGACGGCGGCGACACGGACCGTGATGAAGCCGCGCCAGGCCCCGGGGACGGGCTCCGGCGAGGTGCCCGGAGCGACCCCGGGCGAGGCAGCGGCGGCACCGCTCGCATCGGTCGCGTCGGCCGTGTCGGTCCTGTCGGCCGCGTCGGTCGTGTCAGGGGCGCCCTTGATCGCGGGGTTGGCGACCCAGAGGACGCACCCGGCGAGGACCGCGGCCATCTCGACCGTGAAGAGGGCCCAGCCGGTGTCCCACGTCGTCGCGAGCCAGACCCCGAGCGCCGGACCTGCCATGAAGGACAGCTCTGTCGCGGCCGAGTCGAGCGAGAGCGCCGTACGCCGCTGGTGCTCCGGGACCGAGCGGATGATGACCTGCCGCAGGATCGAGAAGGTCGGCACGACGAAGAGGCCGGCGAGCGCGGCGAGCGCCATGAGGGGCGCGTAGCCGACCCACGGGGCGATCGACCAGCAGACGAGCTGGATGAGCAGCGACGGCGCGACGGTGCGGCGCAGCCCCAGCCGGTCGAGCAGCCGACCGCGCCAGGGCCCCGAGATCGCGATCGCGACGGTGGCCGCGGCGCTGACGAGGCCCGCAGCGCCGTAGCTGCGCCCGAGCGCCGTGACGACGTGGAGCGTGAGCAGCACCGTGCCGGCGAACATCGGGATGCGGATGAGCAGACCCAGTGCCAGCGCGTTGCGCGTGTCACGGATCGCGAGCACGTGACGGTACTGCCCCACATCCATCAGAGAAGCGTCTCACCTGCCGCCGACAGCCGGCACCGGGGTTGCGGTCGGGGCGGGGGCGGAGTCGGCGTTGGTCAGCTCCCGCCCTCGGCGACCCACGCCGCCCAGTAGAAGGGATCCGGATGGTGCCGGCGGACGGCGAGCTGGGCGGCGCGCAGCGCGGCGGGCCAGGAGTGTCCGTCGGCGCGGGCGGCATACATCCTCGTCATGAGCTCGGCCGTCACCCGGTCGTCCACCGACCACAGGCTGGCGATGCAGCAGTCGGCACCGGCCGCGAGCGCCGCGGTGCGCAGGCCGAGCACGGTGCCGTCGACGTCGTCGACGGCGCTCACCCCGGTCTCGCAGGCGGAGAGCACGACGAGCTCGGTTGCCTCGAGGTCGAGCAGCGCGAGCTCGGCGGCGGTGACGACCCCGGTGCCGATGTCGGGCGAGGTCTCCGCTCCCGCGAGCCACCCGTTGAAGCCGGCCAGCAGCAGGGCGGACCGGGTCGAGGGCTCGCTCGGGCCGACCTCGCGCAGCCACTGCACCCGTCGCCGGTGGCGCGCTGCCGGGTCGTCCGGCGTCGCCTCGCCCATCGGCGACCAGCCGATGCCCTCGTCGTCGTCGGGCTCGCGGGTCACGACGATGTCGCCCCGCGCCTCCACGACCTGCGTGCGGGGCTCGCGCTGCTCCCGCTCGCTCGCGTACGCGTCGATGAACGTGCCGTGGCTGGCCACGTGCAGGATGACGGGTCCGTCCGCGGCGAGGAACGCTCCCCTGCTGGCCTCAGCCCCGAGTCGGGGCGCCACCCCGAGCACGCGACCGACCTCCTCCGCCTCGGCACGCGTCCACGGCAGCGGGGCGGGACGCATCTCGAGCAGCACGCCGGGAGCGAGCGCGACTCCGAGGTCGAAGTCGGCGTCGCCCATGACGACAGCGGGACCGGGGTCTCGCTGCGCCGGCCCGGCCGGACGGGTGACGAGCCATCGTGCGCTCGGCACGAGCGTGACCTCGAGGCCGGTGACGAGGGGCGCGCCGTCCGCACCCGGCAACAGCGCGACGGGGACGCGCGCCCACTGGCCGTGCGGAGCGACCACGACGCGCGAGACCCCATCGAGGTGGGCGGCGAGCGGCAGCAGCCCCTCGGTGAGGTCGGCGAAGGTGGGCGGCGAAGACTCGGCCCCGCGTCCCACCGGGGTGAGCCGGCGCGCGGCCCCCGGGTCGCGCGAGCCGGCGGGGAGACGAGCGGCATGCACGAGCGCAGCCCGACCGAGCCGGTCGTCCAGCTCGGACACCCCTCCCAGGCGGATGAAGCGCGCCGGGCCCTGCCGCCTGACGAGGACGGCGACGTAGCCTGCCGCCGACCTCGGGCCCGGTGGCCGCTCGCGCACGATGTCGACGAGCAGGGTGCCCTCGTCGAGGGTGGCCTGCACGTCCCCCAACCGGACCCGCTCGACGGCTCCCCCCGGCAGCGAGCGTTGCAGCGCCCGCTCGGCGGCCTCGAGGCGCTCGGCCGCCTCGACGCGCCGGCGCCGAGCCTCCCGCACGGTGCGCACCTCGGCACCGTCGAGGTCGAGCGTCGCGAGCTCGCTGCGCGGCGCTCGCACCTCGTCGACGACGGAGCCCGCGTCCAGGCCTCGTAGCCAGGCGCTCCCCGCGCGCTCCTGCAGGACCCCTTTGCGCGAGAGCAGCGCGTCGTAGAGCCAGTCCGGAAGCACACCCCCGCTCCCCGCGGGCAGGCAGGCCCCGAGCACGGCTTCGGTGCGGTGGTGGACCGGACGCAGCTGATGGCGGGCTGACCGGCTCGTCGACCCGACAAGAGCGCGATCGAGCATCTCGTCGTCGACCTCGAGGATCTCGTGCGCGACGCGCTCGAGGAGGGCACCGTCGCCGATGGCCGCCGCGGACTCGAGCAGGACGGTGAGGGCGCGCTCGGGCACCTCGTGCGCGGCGGCCGTGCCCTCGGTCTCGTCGAACCAGGGACGGAGGAGGTCGACGGCGTCGCCGTGTCGTCCCGCATCGGCCAGGGCCCGACCCCGCATCGACCGGACGAGCCAGCTCGTCGACCGCGTGAGCGGGTGCTCGCCGTCGATGCGCTCGGCCTCGGCGCTCAGCCGATCGAGGGCGGCGGCGTCCTTGCGCAGGACGGCGATCTCGGCCGAGTTGATCAGGGAGATCGCGTAGTCGTCAGCCGAGTCGGGCAGCGCCGCGCGGAAGAGCTCCTGGGCCTGCTCGAAGTAGGTCTCCGCCACGCGCAGCTCGGACGAGGTCGGCTCGTTGACGTACTCGTCGGAGAGCCAGAGGGGTCCGTGGGTGTCGGCGATCTCGCGGTGGACGCTGCCGAGGTTGTCGACGGAGACCGCCAGCTCGGCCGCCGGCACGCCGAGTCGGTGGTCGATGTCGACCACCTCACGCAGCAGCTCGGCCGCCCGCGTCAACTCCCCCCGTGACTGCAGCACGAGAGCGAGGTTGTTGAGCAGGGCGGCACGCAGACGCTCGTCGTCGCCGTCGGACACACCCGCGGGCACGTCGTCGAGGCCGTCGACCAGCGCCTCCTCGGCCCCGCGGAGATCACCCAGCTGGCGCAGCATGTCCCCGAGGAGGTTGAGCAACTGGGGTCGCAACGGTGGGCGTCCTTGCAGGGGCGGGCCGCCCACCTCGACAGCCGCCCGGAGAAGGTTCGTCGCGGCGACCTGCATGCCGTGGCGCCCGAGGCGCCGGGCATAGGTGAGTGCCGCCGCAGGCTCACCCGTGACCTGCTGCGCGAGCAACGCGAGGTTGCCGCCGATCGCGAGCACGGCGAGCCCGGCATCGGGGTCCGAGTCGTCCCACACCTCGCCGGCAAGCCAGAGGAGGACGTCGTAGGCGCCGAAAACGTTGGCCGCGACGACGACGTCGTCGACGGTCACCCCGCGCGCCACGGCGTCGACGTCGTCCACGCTGGCCCGGCCCGCCGCCACGTCGGCGCAGACCTGTCGCAGTCCGGCCAGCCACTTTCCCGTCTCGCCCGCCATGGCGCCCCCTCGGATCCGTCGCATCAACGGTAGACCCGCCCACCCCGACGTGCAGCCGCTCGACCCACCCGACCCCACCCGACGCGACCCGACGCGACCCGACGCGACCTGACGTGACCAGCGAGACAGGGCGGGCGGCATACGGGCTCTTGTGGACGGTGGTGTCGGAGGACAAGGCTGGGGGCATGGCAAAGACGCCCGGCAGAAATGACCTTCCTGCGGCCCCCAACCCCGCCTCGCCGCAGGACATCCGCAACGTCGTCCTGGTCGGTCCAGGCGGGGCCGGCAAGACCGCCCTCTTCGACGCGCTCCTCGCGGCCCGCGTCGCGGGCCAGCGGGCGGCACCGACCGAGCACGTGCGCACGACCGGCCTCACGGTGGCCTCGTTCGACACCGGAGCCGTGACGCTCAACGTGCTCGACACCCCCGGCTACCCCGACTTCGTCGGCGACCTGCGCGCAGGACTGCGTGCCGCCGACGCCGCCGTCTTCGTCGTCTCGGGCGCCGACGACATCGACCGGCCCGTGTCGCTGCTGTGGCGCGAGTGCTCCGCGGTCGGTATGCCGCGAGCCGTGGTCGTCACACACCTCGACCAGCCGCGCGCCGACTTCGCCACCACGGTGGAGACCTGCCGGCGCACCTTCGGCGACGCCCGTGCGACCCACTGGCCGGTCGTCGAGGACGGTGAGGTGACCGGTGTCGTCGGGCTGCTCACCGGTGAGACGTCACCCGAGCACGACGACGCGCGCAGCGCCCTCATCGAGTCGGTCATCGAGGAGTCGGAGGACGCGACGCTGCTCGACCGCTACCTCGAGGGCGAGACGATCGACACGGAGGTCCTGCTCGCCGACCTGCGCACCGCGATCGCCCAGGGCACCTTCTTCCCCATCCTGCCCGTCGCGCCGCTCACGGGAGCCGGCGTCGAGGAGCTGCTCGGCATCATCGAACGGGCCTTCCCGGACCCCACCGTGCACCCGCTCCCCGCGGTCACGACGCCCGTCGGCGGCGTGGTCACCGGGGTGGCCTGCGACCCCTCGCAACCGCTCGTCGCCGAGGTGGTCCGCACGACCACGGACCCCTACGTCGGGCGCCTCTCGCTCGTGCGGGTCTTCGCCGGCACGCTGCGGGTCGACGAGACCGTCCACGTCTCCGGGCACCTCAGCGACTTCGTCGGGCACGAGGTCGCGGGTCATCCCGCGCACGACGACGACGAGCGCGTGGGGCCGCTCGCGTCGCCCTTCGTCGACACCCACCGTCCGCGCGGCACGGCGATCGCCGGCGACATCGCGCTCGTCTCCAAGCTGACCCGTGCCGAGACCTCCGACACGCTGTCATCGCTCGACCGCCCGGCCGTCGTCGCGCCGTGGGTGCTGCCCGAGCCGCAGCTGCCGGTCGCGATCCGCGCGGCGACGAAGTCCGACGACGACAAGCTCGGCGGCGCCCTGCAGCGACTCGTCGCAGAGGACGTCACGATGCGCATGGAGCACTCGAGCGAGACCGACCAGGTCGTGCTCTGGACGATGGGCCAGGCCCACGTCGACGACCTCATCGGCCAGCTCGCCGACCGCTACGGCGTCACGGTCACCGCGGAGCCCTACCGCACCGCGCTGCGCGAGACGTTCGTGCGTCGCTGCCAGGTGCAGGGCCGGCACGTCAAGCAGTCCGGCGGCCACGGGCAGTATGCCGTGTGCTCCCTCGAGATCGAGCCGCTCCCCCGCGGCGCGGGGTTCGAGTTCGTCGACAAGGTCGTCGGCGGCGCCGTGCCGCGGCAGTTCATCCCGTCGGTCGAGAAGGGCGCCCGCATGCAGCTCGAGAAGGGGCTGCTCACCGGGCATCCCGTCGTCGACGTGCGGGTGACCCTGACCGACGGCAAGGCCCACTCGGTGGACTCCTCTGACGTCGCCTTCCAGACCGCGGCGGCCCTCGCGCTCAAGGAGGCCGCGAACGAGTCGACGATGGCGCTGCTCGAGCCGATCGACCGGGTCCACATCACCGTCGCCGACGACTACCTCGGCGCGGTCATGTCGGACCTGCGGGGCCGGCGCGGGCAGGTCGTCGGCACCGAGCCGGCCGACGGGATGGGTCCCGAGGGCGGCTGGACCGTCGTGCACGCGGAGGTGCCGCAGGCCGAGCTGTCGCGCTACCCGATCGACCTCCGGTCGGTCTCGCACGGCACCGGGTCCTTCGTGCGCGAGCCGCTGCGCCACGACCTGCTGCCCGCCGACAAGGTCAAGGAGCTCCTCAAGACCTGACCGATCGACAGAGCAGTTCGTCGGGGAGGCCGCTCAGGGCCGAGCCGACGAACTGCTCTCTCGATCGGGGGTGCGCCTCTCGGTCAGAGACGGACGAGCATCTTGCCGACGTTCTGCCCGCGCAGGACGCCGAGGAAGCCGTCGACGGCGTGGTCGATGCCGTCGACGAAGGTCTCGCGCGAGGTGAGCGAGCCGTCGGCGATCCAGGCGGCGGCCTTGGCGGCGTACTCCCCCGCGAGGTCGTAGTGGTCGCCGACGAGGAAGCCCTGGATCGTGCCGCGGGTCTGGATGAGCCGGGCGAGGTTGCGCGGTCCGGGCGCCGCCTCGGTGTTGTTGTAGACGGAGATGGCGCCGCAGATCGCGATGCGGCCGCCGAGGCGCAGCGAGCCGATGGCCGCCTCGAGATGGTCGCCCCCGACGTTGTCGAAGTAGACGTCGATGCCATCGGGCGCGGCCTCGCGCAGCAGGTCGGAGACGCGGCCGTCCTTGTAGTTGAAGGCCGCGTCGAAGCCGAGGTCACCGAGGAGGTGGTCGACCTTCTCCTGCGAGCCCGCGCTGCCGATGACGCGGCTCGCACCCAGCGCCTTGGCGATCTGGCCGACCGCGCTGCCGACGGCGCCTGCCGCGCCCGAGACGAAGACGACGTCACCCTCCTTGAGCTTCGCGACCCGCGTCAGTCCGGCGTATGCCGTGAGGCCCGTCATGCCGAGGACGCCGAGGTAGGCGGAGGCCGGGGCCACCGACGTGTCGACGACGCGGGCGGACGCCGCGTCGAGCACGGCCTCCTCGCGCCAGCCGAGGCCGTGGAGCACGTGGTCGCCCACCGACACGCCCTCGGCTCGGGACTCGACGACCTCGCCCACCGCGCCGCCGTGCATCGCCTCGCCGAGCGCATACGGCTCGGCGTAGGACTTGGCGTCGCTCATGCGACCGCGCATGTAGGGGTCGACCGACATGACCTCGTTGCGCACACGGATCTGGCCCTCGGCGAGCTGCGTCGGGGCGCTCTCGACGAGCGCGAAGTTCTCGGGCGTCGGCCAGCCGACGGGGCGGGACACGAGCTGGACCTCACGGGGTTTGGACATCGGTTCTCCTTCTGTGGCAGTGCTTTTCACGGTTCGACGATCAGGGTCGCACGGGCGTCGGGTGGTGCGCTGGGGATGCTCCGGTCACTCGACGACGAGCTCGACGGGGATGTTGCCGCGCGTCGCGTTGGAGTAGGGGCACACCTGGTGCGCGGTGTCGACGAGCACACGGCCGAGTGCCTCGTCGAACCCGTCGGGCAGCTCGACGTGGAGCACGACCGCGAGGCCGAAGCCCTGCCGGCCGTTGCCGCTCAGGCTGACGTCGGCGGTGACCGCGACGTCGAAGTCGTCGACCCTGCGCTGGCGCGCGACGAGCCCGAGAGCGCTCGCGAAGCACGCGGCATACCCGGCTGCGAAGAGCTGCTCCGGGTTGGTGCCCTCACCGCTGCCACCGAGCTCGCGCGGGGCGGCGAGCGTGACGTCGAGGCGACCGTCGGAGGTGACGGCGCGGCCCTCGCGACCGGAGGCCGTAGCCGATGCGACGTACTGGGCGGTCTGGGTGGCGGTGCTCATGCTGCTCCTCGGTGGGTGGTCGTTCAGTTTCGTTGCGCACAATTCTGTTGTGCACAATTTGATAGTACGCTTGGGGTATGACCTCGTCCAAACCGGCCGACGCCCTGACGATCGAGCAGCAGATCTGCTACGCGATGCACACCACCGTGCGCGCCTTCGACGCCGTCTACCGGGAGCTGCTCGCGGAGCACGGGCTGTCCTACCCGCAGTACATCGCCCTCATGGCCATCGGCGAGCACGGTCCGCTGACGGTCGGGGCCCTCGGCGAGCTCATGCGCCTCGACTCCGGCACCCTCTCGCCCCTGCTCAAGCGCATGGAGGCAGCGGGCCTCGTGGGGCGCACACGCGACCGCGCCGACGAGCGCCGGGTGCTCGTGGCGCTCACCGACCTGGGGCGCGACCGCCTCGCCGGCGTCTCGGAGGTGCCGCGCGCGATCGCGGCGCGCAGCGGCCTCACCCTGTCGCAGCTCGCCGAGCTGCGCAGCACGCTCGAGCGGCTGACCGCGACGCTCGAGACGGCACGGCCCTGACACGACGATGCCGCCCCGCGAGTGGCGGAGCGGCATCGGGTGACGGGTCGTCGGGTCAGGTGGGGGACTCGCAGCGATAGAGCAGCACGTCGAGACGTTGCCTCAGCTGCTTGCGCCCGAGCACCATCCGGGGCACGACGACAGGCGCCAGGGCGGCGGTGACCTCGAGGAGCATGATCATCGGCCGACCGCCGGTCAGTAGATGTTGCTCGGACGGACGAGGCCCTCGGCGAGGTCGCCGAACCCGGGCGCGTAGATGGCGCCGGGGTTGCCCATGACCTCCTCGACGATCGCGGTCTCCGTCGTGATGATGAGCGCCGCGATGGATGCGGAGGCCTCGAGGGCCGCCCGGGTCACCTTGAGCGGGTCCATCACTCCGGCCTCGAGCATGTCGCCGTAGGCCCCGGTCACGGCGTTGAACCCGTGCCCGATCGGCAGGCTCGCGACGCGGGACACCACCTCGTCGCCGTCGTAGCCCGCGTTGATGGCGATCCACCGCAGCGGCTCGACGAGGGCGCGGCGCACGATCTCGCGACCCACGGCGTCGTCGCCGGTCAGCTCGATGCGCGACACGGCATCCTGGGCCTGGGTGAGGGCGGTGCCCCCGCCGGCCACGATGCCCTCCTGGAGCGCCGCGCGAGCGGCGGCCAGGGAGTCCTCGACGCGCAGCATGCGCTCCTTGAGCTCGACGCTCGTGGCTCCTCCGACATTGATCACGGCGACTCGGCCGGTCATGCGGGCAAGCCGCATCTGCAGGCTGTCCTGGTCACCCTCGATCTTCGAGCGCTCGAACTGCTTCTCCAACTGCGAGATTCGCGCGTCGACGAGAGCCGGGTCGCCATGGGCGCCGACGATCGTCGTGTCGTTCTCGGTGATCGTGATGCGGTCGCAGGTGCCGAGGTCGGTGGCGCTGATCTCGTGCAGCTCGATGCCGGTGTCGTTGGCCACGACCCGCCCACCGAGCGCGATGGCGAGGTCCTCGAGCTCTGCGAGCCGGCGGTGACCGAAGCCCGGGGCCCGCACGACGACCGACTGCATCGTGCCGTGCATGTTGCCCCCGACGAGCAGCTGCAGCGCCGGCCCGTCGACGTCCTCGGCGAGGACGACGAGTGGCCGGTCGGCACGCTTGGCGGCCTCGACCGTCGGCATGATGTCCTGCACCTGCGTGATCTTCTTGTTCGTCAGCAGGATGACAGGGTTGTCGTAGACCGCCTCCATCCGCTCGCGGTCGGTGACCATGTAGGGCGAGATGTAGCCGTGGTCGAACTCGATGCCGTCGACGACGTCGACCGAGAGGCCAAGGGTCTCCGACTCCTCCGTGGCGACGATGCCGTTCTTGCCGACGCGGGTCACGGCCTCGGCGACGGCCGAGCCGATGGCGTCGTCGTCGTTCGCAGCAAGCGTGGCGATCCGCTCGAGGGCGGCCTGGCCGGTCACCTCGGTGGCGAGACGGCGAAGCGTGTCGACGACCACCGGCACGGTCTGCTCGATGCCGCGGCGCACGCGCATCGGGTTCGCGCCGGCGTCGACGGCGCGCAGGCCCTCACGGACCATCGCCTGGGCGAGGACGGTCGCGGTGGTCGTGCCGTCGCCGACGACACCGTTCGTCTTCATCGCGACTTCCTTGACGAGCTGGGCGCCCATGTTGGCGAACGGCTCGCGCAGCTGGATCTCCTTGGCGATGGTGACGCCGTCGTTCGTGATCGTCGGTGGTCCGGTGAGCTTCTCGAGGACGGCGTTGCGTCCCTTCGGACCGAGCGTCACCTTAACGGCGTCGGCGAGCGCGTTGACGCCGACCTCGAGCAGGCGACGGGCCTCTTCGTTGAAGCGCAGTTCCTTTGCCATGTCTGTCAGTCCTTCGGATCGAGTTTCGGACGGCGAGTCGCCCGGGGATGAGAAACGCTCGGTGCGGTGCTGGTGGTGCGGGTCGTGCTGGTCGGGCTGGTCGTGTCGGTGATCTCGGTGATCTCGGTGATCTCGGTGGTGATGGCGGTCTCGTCGCCGCCCGCGTAGCGGGTGGCGAGCAGGCCCCGGCAGAAGTGGGCGTTGCCCTCGATGGAGATGCGCACCGAGGTCGCGAGCCGGAGCCGGAGCGGCAGCTCCTCGTCCGGCACCGCTTCGCCGTGGTCGTCCACGAGCACCCGCTCCCCCGGTGCCACACCGAGGCCGATGTCGGTGCGGCGGCGCAGGAGGGCCTCCTTGGTACGACCCGCCGGGAGGTCGGCGAGCGTCAGTCGCCCGAGGTCCTCGACCCGCACGGACCCGGCCGTCAGCGCTGCCATGACGCATCGCTCCATCGCGGCCGTGTGGGCCTTGCGCTGGAAGGTGCGCCGGAGCTCGTCCAGGCCCACCTCCGCCTCGGCCCCGAAGGTGCCGAGGTAGCCCGCGTCGGCCGCGATCCCGGCGTTGATCTTGTCGGAGTCGTGGTGGTCGTCGAGCAGGACCGTGACCCTGCCGATGCCGCGCACGCGGCGCAGCGCGTCCTGGGCGTCCGAGACCATGAGATAGGCGAAGTTCGGCGAGCAGAACGACGTCGGCAGCCGCAGGTGGACCGTGACACCGGCAGGGTGAAGGGCCACCGACCGGACGAAGCCGAGGCCGGTGATCGGCTCGTCCAGCTCGGGGTCCATGACGGTGGCGAGCGCCTCGAGCACCTCGTGCGCGAGGGATGCCCCCTGCCGCGGCCCCGCTCCCCGTGTCCGGGTCGTCGGGGACGCGGCCGGAGTGGCGACGGCGCTCATGAGAACACGCTCTCCTTCGCCCCCGCCGCGACCTCGAGGCCGGGCTCGGCCATCTCGGCCTCGGGCAGCCGCAGCTGCGCGGGAACGTCGAGGTCATACATCTTCGCGGCGTTGAGGCCGAGGATCTTCTTCTTCTGGGCGACCGTGAGCGGCGCGTACTCCGTCATGTCCTCGGGGATCTGGAAGTCGACGAACTTCTCGATGAGCCACTTCGGCGTCCAGATGGCGTAGTCGCTGGAGAACTGGATCTTGTCCTCGCCGACCCAGTAGAGGAGCTCGCCGATGATCTGAGCGAAGTAGCGCGGGCGGGTGTGGATGAAGGGCATCGCCACGGCGAGGCCGGCGTGCACGTTGGTCTCCTGGGTGGCGATCCAGCAGAAGTCCTCGAGGCGCGGCAGGCCGACGTGCTCGACGACGAAGTTGAGGCCCTGGAAGTCGGTCGCGACCGCATCGACGTCGGCGACGTCGAACGCGTCGCGGTCGAGCGGGATGATCGTCGGGCCCTTGTGGATGTGGATGTTCTTCACCCCGAGCTCCTCGCAGGCCTCGAGGTACCTGTAGGTCCACGGGTCGGTCAGCTTGTAGCCGCGAGAGCGGCCGTGCCACTCAGCGGTGTAGAGCTTGACACCCTTGAGGCCGAAGCGCTCCGCGTCCCGCCGCAGCTGGTCGAGACCGGCCTGCTCGTTGCGTGGGTCGAAGTTGTGGTTGTAGGTCAGCTTGTCGGAGTGGGCCTGGGTCAGGGCCCACGCCTCCTCGGTCTGCCCGAAACCGTTCTCGTAGAAGTCGCCGAGGAAGGCCGGCTGGAAGATCGCGTGGTCGACGTAGCCCTCGTCGAAGAGGTCCCTCATGAGCCGCTCGCCGCCGTAGTACGTGTAGGTGTCGTAGTCCCAGACGACCTCCTCGGGGCTGAGGTTCTTGTGGTAGTCGTAGAAGCAGTCGATGAACTGCTTGCCGTGGATGTTCCTGAGGTTCGACTCACGGCCGTCCCACAGGGCGACGTGCGCATCGACGACGTAGTACTTCTCGCCGTTCTTCTCGTACATGGCTTCCTCACTTCGTTGTGTCGGGATGAAACGCAGGCGTGTGCCGCTGGGCCGGAGCCAGTGGTGGAGCCGGGCTGGGTGCCGGCCCAGCGGCATACGAACGCCTTGGTGCGCCAACGGTTCTCGTCGGTCTTCTTCAGGTGGTGCGTGCCTCAGTTGGCGACGAGGTCGAAGCCGATGTACTCCGCGGCGTCCTCGGGACTGGCGAAGAGGATCGTCTTGTCGTCGAGGTGGACCATGCGGCCGTAGTGCGTCGAGCTGATCTCCTCGAAGACGGACCCGTCGAAGTCGATGCCGAGGGCGTCGCTCAGCTCCTCGTAGTCGAAGTCGAGCAGCTTGGGCCCGTCGACCCGGATCATCGACGGGTACTCGGTGAGCTCGACGCCCTCCTTGCGACCCATGACCTCGGCCACGACGCGGCCGACCGGGGTGTTCATCAGCGTGACGCCGCACATGTTGGAGAACGAGGCCTCCGAACCGAATGTCATGCTCACTGGTCCAACTCCTTCGGGATGTCGAGCTCGAGGTCCTCGAGCAGGCTGCGGAACTTGTCCTTCGCCGCGTCAAGGGACGTCGCGAAGGTGATCGGCTTCTCGGCCGGCTGCGACCAGATCGGCTGGAGGGCCTTGGCCGCGGCGAGGCACTTCGGGACCCACACGGACAGCCACTGACCGAAGAGCTCCTTGTTGGCCGCGCCGTGCTCCTCGTCGCGAACGAGCAGCTGGAAGAGGCTGCGCGAGGCGGCGAGGTCGCGGGCGTAGTCGTTCTCTCCCGTGCCGACGATCGTCGGGGTGATGTAGTCGCCGTTGCGGGCGGCGATCTGCATGACGAGCTCGCTCCGGAAGAGCTGGCCGACGAGCTGCTCGAAGACGATGTTCGTCGCGAAGAGGAGCTCACCCCAGTCCCCGACCGCCGTCAGCTCCTCCACCGTCTGGCGGGTGGGCTGCCACTCGGGCGCGTTCTGCCAGACGTCGCGGTGGGCCGGGCCGTCGAAGTCGATGTCGGCCTCGGAGAGGTCGAGGTTGAAGAGGGCGAGGTCCTGGGCGAAGCGCATCTTGTGCGCCGCGGCCACCGCCACCGCGTTGTTGATCATGTTCGTCGGCGCGGACCGCTGGATCGAGGTGAAGACGTGCAGCGCTATGCCGTTCTCCGCGTGCATCCAGGCGCCGAGGTTGCGCTGGATGAAGACCACCCAGGCGTGGTTCCAGTTCTTGTAGGCGCCGGCTCGCTTCGCGTTCTCCAGGCAGAGGCTCACCTGGCGGACGACCGCCGAGTTGTTGCGGTAGATCGTCTGCTCCCACTCCTCGTTGGGATCGAGGAAGGTGTGCCAGTTGGAGGACTGGGCCTTCGTCCACTCCTTCGGGTAGCCGCCGGGGCCGTCGCCGAAGCCGTAGATCCAGCCCTGGGTGAGGTGCCGGTCGGGGTCCGGCTGCACGTCGACGGTGACGTCCTCGTACATCGTCGCCCGCAGCTTGGCCGGCTTGTAGTAGTTGTACGTGCGGCTCTTCGAGCTCGGGAAGTCCAGGGCGCCGGCCTCGGAATCGGTGAACTCGATCTTGGGGAAGCTGCGCGTCTTCTGGTCGGTGATGTCCGCCATGTCAGTCAACTCCGTTGTTGATGTTGGTGATTCGTGGATGTGCCGTGCAGGTGCGCTCAGGTCGTCACGACGGTCACGGGGCTCGTGAACGAGTCGTGGAAGACCTGGTCGTTGGGCACGCCCTGCTGCTCGAGGAAGAGCAGCGCGGCGTCGACCATGGGCGGCGGACCGCAGAGGTAGACCTCGCACCTGGCGAGCGCCTCCTCACGTCGCGCCACCACGTCGGTGACGTTGCCGAGCTCCGGACGGAGGCCGGACGGCATACCGCCCCCGTCTGGCGAGGGCGCCTCCGGGAGGGGCTCCGACAGGCAGGCGACGAACTCGAAGTCGCGAAGGCCCTCGCCGAGGGCGAGGATCTCGTCGACGTAGAAGAGGTCGGCCGCCGTGCGTGCGCCGTAGTAGAAGCGGACCGGGCGGGTGCTCTCGGTCTCGTTGAGGTGTCGCAGGAGCGAGAGGATGGGAGCCATCCCCGCCCCTCCCCCGATGCACACGACGGGAAGGGCGTGCCCCTCCTTGATCGTGAACGAGCCGTACGGACCGTTGACGTGCAGCTCGTCGCCGACCGCGAGGCCGTCGTCGAGCAGCGCCGAGAACCGGCCACCCGGGTACTTCTTGATGAGGAACTCGACCTCACCGGGTGTGGACTGCGTCGTCGCCATGGAGAACGAGCGGTGCTCGTCCGTCCCGGGGATGAAGATGTCGCTGTACTGCCCGGGCTTGAACTCGTAGGTCGCCGGCTCGATCGCCGTCAGGCGGAGCGACACGATGTCGCGGGTCATCGGCTCGATGGCGGTGACCCTCGTGCGCACGTCCTGGATCGGCACGCCGCCGAGCAGCTCGTCCTCGTCGAAGTTGAGCAGCTCGATCGTGCAGTCGCTGAAGGCGTGGGCCCGGCAGAGCAGGACGTATCCCTCGTCGACCTCGGCGTCGTTGCAGGCGAACGTCGAGTAGCGCTCCATCTGGATCTCGCCCTCGAGGATGTAGCTCTTGCAGGCCGAGCACTGTCCCTCGCGGCAACCATGCATGAGGTGGATGCCCTGACGGAACGCGGCGTCGAGGATCTTCTCGTCCTCGCCGACCTCCATCTCGATGTCGACGGGTTCGAAGTAGATCTTGTGGGTGTCGGCCATGGTGGGCCTCCTCTCGAGTGCGGGTGGTGTGGGTGTGCAGGTGCTGCTGGCGGCTCGGGGTCCGGGGGTTGGCGGCGCCACTCATCCCTGGTAGCGCCGCCAACCCGATCTGGCGGTGGAGCCGGACGGCCCCGGTCGACGAGGTCGCTCAGGCGACCTTCGTGCCGTTCGCCCGGTACTCCGCGACGTGGGCCTCGCGCTCGGCGTCGGACATCTGGTTGAGGAGCACGTTGGGGCTCATGAACCGGTTGCCGCGGACGTCGTCGAGGGTCCACATCTTCTTGGGGTCGAGGTCGAGGTGCGGCTGCCCGATGAGGGTCTTGCCGTCGTCGCGGACGTAACCCAGGTCCTTGACGATGTCGGCGAGGTCCTTGTCGTGGTGCAGCGTCTCCCACTCGCGGAAGCCGGTGAGGCGGCCCATGTTGGGCGTCTCGCGACCCTCGTACTCCGACCGGAACGCCTTGGCGTCCGTCCAGTAGCACGTCTCCGAGCAGTAGGTCCTCCACTGGTCGTCGACCTTCTCGACCACCATGTCCTCACGGATGAGGGCCGGCACCATGCAGGTCCAGCACCGGTGGGGGTACTGGTAGCCCACGTCCTCGAAGGCGATCGGCTTGTTGCGGCCGGGGTAGGCGAGCCGGTTGTAGTTCTCCCACCACTTGCCGTACTTGCTGTACCACCCGGGGTACTTCTCCTCGAACCACTCGAAGTCGGTGTCCGTCATGGTGTCGATGCGCCAGTAGTTGACGGGCCATCCGGTGGCGAAGAAGCGGGCGACCTCGTGGACGTAGCCCTTGTTCGTGATCCGGTTCCAGGCCTCCTCGACGAGGTCGTGGGGGATGGTGAGGCCGTACTTCTCGAGCGGGAGCAGGTAGCTGCGGTAGTAGTCGTCGTAGATCCACCGACGCCACATCTCCGCGTAGCTCTCGCGGTCCTTGCGACGGTCCTTCGTGCCGTACTCGATGAAGGTGCCGATGGCCGCGTCGACGACGCAGTGGTTGTTCCACCACGCGTAGCGCAGGTCGCGCTCGAGGAGCGGGCGGTTGCGCTCGTCGGCGAGGGCCATGAGCAGGATCGAGTAGCCGTTGGAGATGTGCCGCGACTCGTCCGACTGGACCGAGTGGAAGACCGTCGGCAGCAGGTAGTCGCCGTTGGCCGCAGCCTCGTCGGGCATCGCCACGAAGAGCGTGTTGGTGAAGGCCGTCTCGGCGACCACCGTGAGGTAGACGTTGGCGGCGGTGATCGCGTCGCCGGTGATGAAGCCCTCACCGAACTGCCGGCCGATGGTGCCCGCGTAGTTGTTCGCGAACGCCTTCTCCGTCATGTCGAAGCCGGCGGGGTCGATGTACTGGTTCATGTAGAGCTTCTTGAGGTTCATCTGGATCGTCGAGTGACGAACCTCGTCGATCATCTGGACCGCGAGCCCGTTGTGGATCTCCGGGTTCGGCACCGCGTCGATCGCCATCGGCATGGCGCGGGCAGCCGAGATCTCAGGGAACGGGATGATCGACAGGAACAGCTTCTGCCACTCGAGCCAGCGCTGCTGGACCTGGCGGAACATGTTGCCGCGGACCGCGCCGTCCATCGCGCCGAAGACGCGGTTGTCCTTCTCCTCCTCCATCGGGAAGTAGGACCGCATGATCTGCTTGAGCGGGTCCTTCTTCGGGGCCTTCTCGAACGTGTAGTCCGTGCCGAAGCGGGTCGCGGGTGTCGCGAAGGTCGGCTCCCACGTCAGCTCGGAGATCTTCGCGTGGGCCTTCGTCAGACTCTGTCTGCTCACTCTTGCCTCCTGGGTGTCGGGTCGGTCGGCATTGACCGAGCCGTCACGACGAGGACGCTCGCCGTGTGAGAGGAGACTCACAGCCCCCCGCCGGCGCGACTGTCTCAATGTGAGAGGTGGGGCCGGTGCGCACCGGGTGCGTCTCACTTTGAGACGGTCCCCTGCTATCCACAGCAGGGCATTGCACCGTGGGGCTGTCGAACCTGAGACTCTTCAGGGGAGACGACCGGCCCGCACTGGCGCGGGACGTGCTCACCTGAGAGGAGGCGTGTCGATGACGCACAGCCACGAGGGACCCCGCGCTCGCGACGCGTTCATCGCGTCCGGGGTGCTCGACCGGTCGGTGCGAGACGTCGTCGGGAGCTCGTGGAAGCGCAGCACCCAGGCCGGGGTGAGCCCCACGCTCGTCGAGCCGTCGTATGCCGGCGCGCTGGGTAAGTCGCAGCAGCTCAACGCCCTTGTGAGCCGGGTCATGCACCGGATGGCCGACGGCCTCGCGGGCGAGCCGGTGAGCATGATCTTCGCCGACCCGACCGGGCGCGTCATCCATCGCATCTGCCCCGACACCACCTTCGGCCGCCGGCTCGAGAAGGTCAGCCTGGCGCCCGGCTTCACCTACGCCGAGGACAGCGTCGGCACGAACGGCATCGGGACCGCGCTCCTGACGCGCACCCCGACGCTCATCGTCGGCAGCGAGCACTTCACCGAGCCGCTCATGGCCTTCGCCTGCGCCGGAGCACCGGTCCACCACCCGATCAGCGGCGGTCTCGTCGGGGTGCTCGACCTCACCTGCGAGGCCGGGGTCTCGAACGCCCTGCTGCTGACCTACGCGCGCTCGATCGCCGAGCGCATCGAGGACGAGATCCTCGCCACGGTGTCGGTCAGCGAGATGACGCTCCTGCGCGACTACCTCGCGGCGTGCCGGCACGCGACGGGCCCCGTCCTCGCTCTCAGCGAGGACATCGTCATGATGAACCACCTCGCCCAGCAGCGTCTCGACGCCGCCGACCGGACTGCCCTCGTCGCCCGCACCGACGATGCCGTCGGTGAGGTGCTGCCCCGCACCCTCGTGGCCGACCTGCCGAGCGGTGCGATCGCCCGCCTCGACTACCGGCCGACCTCGGTCGGGTCCGCCGTCGTCGGCGGCGTCTTCCGGGTGCAGATCCAGGAAGCCTCGTCGCGGCCGCTTCGCTCGTCCGACTCGCGTGCCCTGTCGGCGCAGCTGCCCGGCGTCGCGGGCACGAGCCCGGAGTGGACGAGGGCGGGCGCCCAGCTGCGCGAGTCGCATCGCGCCGGCACCTGGGTGCTCCTCGTCGGAGAGCGGGGCGTCGGCAAGCATGCCCTCGCCCGTGCGGTCCACGTGGCGGAGTCACCGGCCCGGCACCTGCGGGTGCTCGATGCCGAGACGGCGGCCCTGGACCCCGACGAGTGGTTCCAGCACCTCGAGGACGAGCTCGTGAGCGAGGAGGGCACCCTCATCATCCGGCACATCGACCGGCTGCCGGCCTCGCTCGTCGGGTCGGTGTCGAGCCGCCTCCTCGAGGAGTCGGACCGGTCGCACTCCGCCCCGGCCCGGTGGGTCGTCGCGACCCGCGAGGCGTCCGTCGTCGACGACGCCCTCGAGTCGCAGATCGTGCCGTGCTTCGACCGCACGATCAACGTCGAGCCCCTGCGCCACCGCCCGGACGACATCCGGGCGATGATCCCGGCGATGCTGCGCACGCTCTCGCCGTCACGCGACCTGCAGATCTCGCCGCGGGCGGTCAACCAGCTGGCCCGGCACCCGTGGCCGGGCAACGCGACCCAGCTGCGTGACGTGCTGCGCCGCGTGCTCGCCGCCAAGCGCACCGGCACGATCGAGCTCGCCGACCTGCCGCCGGAGTGCATGGCCGTGGGGCGGCGCACCCTGACGCCGCTCGAGTCGCTCGAGCGCGACGCCATCACCCGGGCCCTCGCCGACCACGGCGGCAACAAGGGCAAGGCCGCCGAGCACCTCGGCATGTCGCGCGCGACGATCTATCGCAAGATCCGCGGCTACAACATCGACACGCGTCGCTGACGCCTCAGGAGGGCAGCAGGATCGACACGGCGTGGATGAGCATGCCGATGAGGCCGCCGACGAGCGTGCCGTTGATCCGGATGAACTGCAGGTCGCGGCCGACCTGCAGCTCGACGCGCTCTGCGGTCTCCTTGCCGTCCCAGCGGTCCACGGTGTGGCTGATGATCTTCGTCAGCTCCGTGCCGTAGCGCTCCACGGCATACACCGTCGCGTCGCAGATGCGCGTGTCGATGCGGTCGCGCAGCGTGCGGTCGGCGAGCAGCCGCTCCGCGAGACCCGTGACCTCCTCCACCGCGCGGGTGCGCACCGGGCCAGCCTCGTCCTCGAGGGCAGAGATGGCGACGGCCCGGAGCGAGCCCCAGAGCGACATCGCCGTGTCGACGACCTGGGGGTGGGTGAGGAGCCGCTCCTTGAGCCGCTCGGCCTTCTCCTGCGTCACCGGGTCGTGCTGGAGGTCTGCGGCGAGGTCGACGAGCAGCTTGTCGAGAGCCCGGCGCACGTCGTGCTCCGGGTCACGGCGGATGTCGGCGAGCCACTTGAGGGCCTCGGTGTGGATCTTGCGGGCGACGAGGTCGTTGACCGCCGTCGGCACCCACGTCGGGGCCCGCTGGGTGATGAGGGACTCGAAGAGGTCCTCGTTGTCGACGAGCCAGGCCCGCATCTCGTCGAGGGCGAGGTCGACGAGGCCGACGTGGGCCTGGTCGCGCACGACCTGGTCGAGCAGTCCTCCCGCGAGCGAGCTGACCGGCTCCTGGACGAGCCGGGGCAGCACCGCCTGCTCGATGACGGCCCGCACGTCCTCGTCAGGGATGCGGTGCAGGGCGTGAACGGTGACGGTGGCGACCTCGTCGACGAGGCGCTTGGCGTGCCCGGGGGCGAGGGCCCACTCCGCCGCCCGTCGGGTCGGCTCGGCATCGAGGACGCGCTCGCGGATGATGTCCTCGCGCATGAAGTTCTCGCCGACGAACTCCTCGAGGCTCTTGCCGATCATCTCCTTCTTGCGCGGGATGAGGGCGGTGTGCGGGATCGGCAGGCCGAGCGGGTGGCGGAAGATCGCCGTCACGGCGAACCAGTCGGCGCAGGCGCCGACCATGGACGCCTCGGCCCCGGCGTTGACGAAGCCGAGCAGCCCTTCGTCGTGGCCGCGGGTCAGGACGTAGACGATGGCGGCGAGGACGAGCAGACCGGTGGCGACGAGCCGCATCCTCCTGAGGTCGCGACGTCGCTGGGCGTCGAGCGCCGGGTCGACCATGAAGCCGAGCGGACCGCTGGGCACGGAGGTCCGGGCAGCGGCCGGCACATCGGTTGCCGATGGGGCGGTAGTCACGGGCGGCACCTCTCGTGTCAGTCGCGGGTCGTGCTCAGGTCGCTGCCTCCAGCGCGAAGGTCAGCGCATCGATCCTCGCACGGGTCTCGCCGTCAGTCGCGATCCGCTCCCCGATGCGGGTGGCGATCGCCCCCACCTCGTCGGCGCCCAGCCCGGGCCGCAGGCGCAGCACGATGCGCAGCACCCCGGCGCCGACCGGCTCCCCCGCCTCCACCCGGTGCCCGTTGACTTGGGGCTCCGTCGCCACGGCGGTGCGCACCGCGGCGGCCACGTGGTCGTCGCGGTGGCTCGGCAGCCAGGGCCGTTGCTGCGCGAGTGCCCAGAGCATGCTCGGGCGCAGCACGGTCGCGTGTGGGGAGGCCACGTCGACGACGAGCACCTGGCACTCCTCCGAGATCGCGGCCTGGGCCGCGGCCGAGGCGGTGACCGGCACGGGCCGCGCATGAGCGTCCCAGGCAGCGAGGCTCTCGAGCGAGGTGAAGACCGGCAGCGCCCGCGCGCCGTCTGGTGAGGTGAGCGTGACGGCGGCCATGTCGCTGCGGGTCTCGACGACGTGGGCACCCGACTCGTCCACCTCGTCGGCCACCGCGACGACAGGCACGAGCCACCGCGCCGAGGCCGCACGGCCGAGCAGCTCGACCTCCGCGTCGGCGTCGGGGTGCTCGTGGACGGCCGCGAGCGTCGCCATGAGGGCGGGATCGGCGCCCCCGGTGTCGCCCGCGAAGCCGTGCGACGGGATCGACTTGCCCGCCCAGGCCTGACCGGCGGAGTCGGTGGGCAGGTCGCTCATCGGCCGGGCCTGCCGGCGACGTCGAGCGCCTCCGGCAGGGTGAAGGCGCCCCGGTAGAGGGCCGACCCGACGATGGCTCCCTCGACGCCCTCGCCCACGAGGGTGCGGATCGTCGCGATGTCCTCGAGGGTGGAGACACCTCCGCTCGCGATGACCGGACGGTCGGTCCTCGCGCAGACGTCGCGGAGTAGCTGCACGTTGGGGCCCTGGAGCATGCCGTCCTTGTTGACGTCGGTCACGACGTAGCGCGCGCAGCCCTCGGCGTCGAGTCGCGCCAGCGTCTCCCACAGGTCTCCGCCCTCACGCGTCCAGCCACGGGCCGCGAGGGTGGTCCCGCGCACGTCGAGGCCGATCGCGACGCGGTCGCCGTGCTCGGCGATGATCGAGGCCGTCCACTCCGGGTCCTCGAGCGCTGCCGTGCCGATGTTGACCCGGCGGCAGCCGGTCGCGAGCGCCGCCTCGAGCGAGTGCGCGTCGCGGATGCCACCCGAGAGCTCGACCTGGAGGTCGAGGCGTCCGACGATCGAGGAGATGAGCTCGCGGTTGCTCCCCCGGCCGAAGGCCGCGTCGAGGTCGACGAGGTGGATCCACTCCGCTCCGGCGTCCTGCCAGGCCTTCGCGGCCTCCCACGGGTCGCCGAACCGTCCACCGCTGCCGGCGACACCCTGGACGAGCTGCACCGCCTGGCCCTCGGAGATGTCCACCGCCGGCAGCAGCTCGAGCCGTGGCACGGCGGCCTGCTCGTCGGTCGACTGGTCGTTTTGCTGGCCGGTCATCGGGACGGCTCCTCGGTTCCTCGGTCTGGATGTTCGGTCGTCGTGGCATCGGCAGCCGCCCAGCGCAGGTCGGGCAGCAACCCCCGAGTATGCCGTGTGGCGCGCCGCCGCGCCTGAGGTGCCCGCGTGCACCGAGAGTTCACCATCCGTCCACCGGAGCGGGGCCCCGTCGGCACCCGGCGCCGGGCCGCTGTCGCAAGGCTCGGGACCGACCCTCGAAACACCGACACCAGCGCAACCCCAGGAGAACTCGTGACCCGTCCCCAGAGGCGTGCCGCGTCGACGCTCGCCCTCGTCGTCGCAGCGCTGACCGCCGCTGTCGCCCCTCTCGCCGCAGCCTCGGCCGCCCCGGCCGCCCCGCCGCCGTCCGGATCGAACGGCGGCTTCTCGTTCGCCGTCATCGGCGACGTGCCCTACGGCGCCCCCCAGATCGAGGCCTTCCCGGGCTGGATCGACCAGATCAACGCAGCCAAGCCGTCGCTGACCTTCCACGTCGGAGACATCAAGAACGGCTCCAGCCGGTGCGACGACGCCTACTACCGGATGATCCGCGCCGACTTCGACCGCTTCGAGAAGCCGCTGATCTACACCCCGGGCGACAACGAGTGGACCGACTGCCACCGGCCCAACAACGGCGCCTACCACCCGCTCGAGCGTCTCGCCTTCGACCGCTCGGTCTTCTTCGACCGGCCCGGCCGGACCCTCGGACAGGCGCCCGCGCCGGTCACCTCCCAGGCGGCTGCCGGCTTCCCGGAGAACGTCCAGCTACGCCGCGCCGGCGTGCAGTTCGCTGCGATCCACGTCGTCGGGAGCAACGACGGGCTCCAGCCGTGGACCGGCCTGGGCCTGACGACGGCGACCCCGGAGCAGCTCGCAGCCGAGCAGGCCCGCATGGACAACGCCCTCGCGGTGGTGCGCTCGAGCTTCGCCGCGGCGCGCGAGCACCACGACCGGGCCGTGGTCATCCTCCAGCAGGCCGACATGTTCGACCCGACCTACACGCCGACCTCGAGCGACATCTCGGCGTTCACTCCCCTGGTGCGGACCCTCGTGGAGGAGTCATCGACGTTCGACGGCGACGTCTACCTGCTGAACGGAGACAGCCACGTCTACAACGCCGACCGTCCGCTGGCGGCCGGCTCGGCCTGGCTCACGACGTACGGCGTCGCGGGCTCGGCCGACAACCTCCAGCGAATCACCGTCGACGGGTCGGCCAACAACACCGACTGGCTCCGGATGACGGTACGCGCCACCGGTCCCGCGCTCGCGTGGGAGCGAGTCCCGTACACCCCCTGACCCACCCCGATCGAAAGAGCAGTCCGTCAGGCGGTCACGCACCCGACGAACTGCTCTTTCGATTGGGTGGGGGCGGCTGCCCCAGGGGAGATGGACCGCCATCAACCGGCATACCGCAGCAGCCCCGCGTCGGCGCATGTCATAGCGGTCCGCCTGCTGCCACGAACCTGCCTGCGACAGCCCCAGGGCGTCGGTGATGCGGCGTACCGTCGAGAGTCCCACCCCTTGCCACGAGGAGAGCTGGTCGCCATGGCCGTTCGCTACATCGTCGACGACGTCAACGCAGCGGTGGCGTTCTACACCGAACACCTCGGCTTCGGGATCACGATGGGGCCCCTCCCGGGATTCGCCATCCTGACTCGGGGGGATCTCCGCCTGTTGCTCAACGAGCCCGGAGCAGGCAGCGCCGGTCATGCCGGCGAAGACACCGGGTCACCCCCTGCGCCGGGGGGCTGGAACCGCTTTCAGATCGAGGTCACGGATCTCGATGAGACCGTCGAGACCCTCCGGGCTGCCGGGGTGACCTTCCGAGGCGGCGTCGCGTCGGGTGCCGGAGGCCGCCAGATCCTCGCGGAGGACCCTGCGGGAAACCCGGTCGAGCTCTTCGAACCGCCTGCCCGGTGAGCACGCTGCGGCCGGGCGGCGACGCACCTGACGAACTGCTCTTTCGATTGACGGGGGGCGGAGGGAAGCTGCCTGCTTTGTCTACGCCGGGGCGTCCGGGCTGACCGGGTTGACTGGATCGCCCGGGTCGACCGCGCTCGCAGGGTCGGCGGTGCCCGTCTGGCTCGCCGTCTGAGCCGCGGCTCCTGCAGTGATCTCCGCGCGGTTCTTCCACACGACGTAGGCGAGGCCCACGACGAGGACGAGGACGATGAGGCCGATG
This sequence comes from Humibacillus xanthopallidus, assembly GCF_006716675.1. GTDB lineage: Bacteria > Actinomycetota > Actinomycetes > Actinomycetales > Dermatophilaceae > Humibacillus > Humibacillus xanthopallidus_B. Next base: position 800,944 of record NZ_VFPM01000003.1, read on the forward strand.
CGGACCGGCCACGACAGGTCGAGCAGCGTCGTCACGACGAGCGTGCCGAGGGCGGTGCCCACCGTGGTCGGCAGCCCGGGCCTGCTCGCGCGTCGGCGCGGCTGGAGGGCGCTGCTCGTCCGGCGCCTCGTCGTCGCGGTGCGCCGCTTCGTGCGGCGTGCCGTGCTGCTGGTCGCCCGCGAGCTCGATCCCATCGTGCTGCGGGGCGTCTTCTTCGTCGCCATCGGCTGCTCCCTCGTCGGCCGATCCGCCTGTGCGACAGACGGATCGGGTCTCACACACACGTCCGTCAGAGGCTGCGGACCCAGTTCTCGAGCAAGGTGGCGCCCGCGTCACCGGACTTCTCCGGGTGGAACTGGGTCGCGGCCAGGGCGCCGTTCTCGACCGCCGCGACGAACGGGGCGCCGTGCCGCGCCCACGTGACCTTGGGCGCGACGCGGACGAACGCGCCCGAGGGCTCGAGCGTCCAGTGCTGCACGGCATACGAGTGCACGAAGTAGAAGCGCTCGTGCTCGACGCCACGGAAGAGGCCGGACCCGGACGGGACCTCGACCTCGGACCAGCCCATGTGGGGGACGACGGCGGCCGGGAGGCGCTCGACGGTGCCGGGCCACTCCCCCAGCCCCTCGACCGGTGTGGCCGACGGCTCGGTGGAGCCCTCGAAGAGCACCTGCATGCCGACGCAGACTCCGAGCACGGGTCGCCCTCCGCTGAGACGCCGGTCGATGATGCGCGGCCCGTGGGCTGCGGCAAGGCCTGCCATGCAGGCGTGGAAGTTGCCGACCCCGGGCACGAAGAGGCCGTCGCACGCGAGGGCCGCGGCGGGGTCGGCCGTCAGGGTCACGGACGCGCCGACGCGCTCGAGCGCGCGCACGGCCGAGCGCACGTTGCCGCTGCCGTAGTCGAGGACGACGACGTCCTTGGTCACAGGGCGCCCTTCGCGCTCGGGATGCCGACGACGCGCGGGTCGAGGGCGACCGCCGCGCGCAGGGCGCGGGCGACCGCCTTGAACTGCGCCTCGACGATGTGGTGGGGGTCCCTGCCCGCGAGGACGCGGACGTGGAGGCACAGCCCGGCGTTGGAGGCGAAGGACTCGAAGACGTGACGGGTCATCGACCCCGTGAAGTGGCCACCGATGAGGGCGTACTGCTGGCCCTCGGGCTCCCCCTCGTGCACGACGTAGGGACGGCCAGCCACGTCGACCACCGCGTGCGCCAGTGCCTCGTCGAGCGGCACGGTGGCATCGCCGAAGCGCGAGATGCCGCTCTTGTCGCCGAGCGCCTCCCGCAGCGCCTGCCCGAGGACGATGGCGGTGTCCTCGACGGTGTGGTGCACGTCGACGTGGGTGTCGCCGGTGGCCTTGACGGTGAGGTCGATGAGCGAGTGCTTCGCCAGCGAGGCGAGCATGTGGTCGTAGAACGGGACGCCCGTCGAGACGTCGGAGACACCGGTGCCGTCGAGGTCGAGGCTCAGCTCGACCGACGACTCGGAGGTGGCCCGCGTGATGGTGGCGGTGCGGCTCATGGCTGCGTCCCTTCGGCGGGGAGGTGGGTGGCGACCCGGAGGTGGTCGGGGGCCAGGCGTGTCATCGCCTCGAGGAAGGCGGTGGTCTCGTCGGGGTCTCCGGCGGTCACCCGCAGGTGGTGGGCGATGCCGACGTCCCTGACGAGCACGCCGGCATCGAGCAGAGCCTGCCACGTGGCCTTCTCGTCCGCGAGGCCGCCGAAGAGCACGAAGTTGCTGTCACTCGCCACCGGCGTCGCGCCGAGCTGCGCGAGCACCTCGACGATGCGGTCGCGCTGGTGCTTGATGACCTCGACGGTGCCGAGCATGTCGTCGGCGTGCTCGAGCGCGACCCGGGCGATCGTCTGCGTCGGGCTCGACAGGTGGTAGGGCAGGCGCACGAGGCGGAGCGCGTCGACGAGCTCGGCGGAGGCGACGAGGTAGCCGAGCCGCCCACCGGCGAAGGCGAAGGCCTTGCTCATCGTCCGGGTCACGACGAGCCGCGGGTGGTCGGCGAGCAGTGTGAGCGCGCTCCGCGTGCCCGGCCGCGCGAACTCGGCATACGCCTCGTCGACGACGACGATCGCGTCCGGGGCGGCATCGAGCACCGCTCCGATGACCTCGAACGGCAGCGCCGTGCCCGTCGGGTTGTTCGGCGAGCAGAGGAAGACGATCGAGGGCCGGTGCAGGCGCGCCTGCTCGACCGCCGACTCGGCACTGAGGTCGAAGGTGTCCGGCTCGCCCGTGCCCCGCAGTCCGTCGACCCAGGTCGTGCCGAGGGTCTCGCTGATGATCGGGTGCATCGAGTAGCTCGGGGTGAAGCCGAGCGCCGTGCGCCCCGGCCCGCCGAAGGCCTGGACGATGTGCGACAGGACCTCGTTGGAGCCGTTGCCCGCCCACACCTGGTCGGGCGTCACCGACACGCCCGACTGCTTCTCGAGGTATGCCGTCAGCGCCTTGCGCAGCTCGGTGAAGTCGCGGTCGGGGTAGCGGTTCAGACCCGCCATCTCCTCCGCGAGCGCCGCGAGGATGGCCTCGACGACGTGCGCCGGCACGGGGTAGCTGTTCTCGTTGGTGTTGAGGCAGACGGCCACGTCGAGCTGCGGCGCACCGTAGGCGGTGCGGCCACGCAGGTCGGGCCGCAGCAGCCGCTGCACCTCGCTCTGCACCTCGCTCTGCTGCTCGGTGGGCTCGGTGGGCTCGGTGGGCTCGGTGGGCTCGGCCGTCTCGGGCTGCTCGGCCTGCGCGCCGTCCCCGCTCACCGCGGCACCTCGTCGCCGAAGCGTGCGGTCACGGCCTCGCCGTGGGCGGGCAGGTCCTCGGCCTGGGCGAGGGTGACGACGTGGCGCGCCACGCCGCGCAGCGCCGCCTCGTCGTAGTCGACGACGTGGATGCCGCGCAGGAAGGACTGCACCGACAGCCCGCTGGAGTGGCAGGCGCAGCCCGCGGTGGGAAGCACGTGGTTGGAGCCGGCGGCGTAGTCGCCGAGGCTCACGGGTGCGTGCGGTCCGACGAAGATGGCACCGGCGTTGCGTACGCGCGCCGCCACCGCGGCGGCGTCGCGCGTCTGGATCTCGAGGTGCTCTGCGGCATACGCGTTGACGACGTCGAGGCCGGCGTCGACGTGGTCGACGAGGACGATGCGCGACTGCGTGCCCTCGAGCGCCTCGACGACGCGCTCGGAGTGCTTCGTGGCGGGGACGCGGCGGCGCAAGGCCGCGCGGGTGCCCTCGGCGAGCTCCTCGCTGTCGGTGACGAGCACCGACGCCGCGAGCGGGTCGTGCTCGGCCTGGCTGATGAGGTCGGCCGCGACGTGCTCCGGGTCGGCGGAGTCGTCGGCGAGCACGGCGATCTCGGTGGGGCCCGCCTCCGCGTCGATGCCGATGAGTCCCTTGAGGAGGCGCTTGGCCGCGACCACCCAGATGTTGCCCGGCCCGGTGACGAGCGAGACGGGGTCGCACACGACCGGCTCGCCGTCGACGAGCCGGGTGTCATCGACGAAGCCGTAGGCGAACATCGCGACCGCCTGGGCGCCGCCGACGGCATACACCTCCTCGACCCCGAGCAGCGCGCACGTCGCGAGGATCGTGGGGTTGGGGTAGCCGGTAAAGGGGCCGGTGTTCTCGCGTTGCGGGGGCGACGCGACGGCGAGGGAGCCGACCTCGGCGAGCTGGGCGGGGACGACGTTCATGATGACGCTGCTCGGGTAGACGGCGAGACCGCCGGGCACGTAGAGCCCGACCCGGTCGACCGGCACCCAGCGCTCCGTGACGGTGCCGCCGGGCACGACCTGGGTCGTCGTGTCGGTGCGCCGCTGGTCGGCGTGCACGAGCCGCGCCCTGCGGATCGACTCCTCGAGGGCTGCACGCAGGTCGGGGTCGAGACCCTCGAGGGCGGCCCGGAGCACCTCTGCGGGCACCCGCAGGTGGGTCGGACGCACCCCGTCGAAGCGCTCGCCGAGGTCGCGCAGCGCCTCGGCGCCCCGATGTGCCACGTCCTCACAGATCGGCCGCACCTGCTCGAGGGCGGCCGTGACATCGAACTCGGCTCGGGGCAGGGCCCCACGCAGGAAGCGCACGTCGAGCGTGCGGCCGCGCAGGTCGAGGGTTGACATCATGGGTACGAGTCTAAAAGGCCCCGGGGGCGCCCCCGTGCACGTCTCAGGGTGCGGCACCCGCTCTGGACACCTCAGGTGACGGCGCCGAGCAGCACGGAGGTCTCCCACGCCCACTGGCGCCACGTGTCGTAGCGACCCGACTGCCCTCCGTGGCCACCCGCCATCTCGGTGCGGAAGAGGATCGGCGCCGCCCCCTCGACGTCACGCGTCTCGTGACGCAGGGCGGCCACCCACTTGGCCGGCTCGGTGACGTAGACCCGCGTATCGTGCAGGCTCGTCGTGACGAGCAGCGCCGGGTAGCGCTGGGCGCAGACGTTCTCGTAGGGGGTGTAGGACTTCATGAGGGCGTATGCCGCAGGGTCCTCGAGCGGGTTGCCCCACTCCTCCCACTCGACGACGGTCAACGGCATCGACGGGTCGAGGATCGTCGTCAGCGCGTCGACGAACGGCACGGACGCGTGGATGAAGCGGAAGCGGTCGGGAGCCTGGTTGGCAACGACCCCCATGAGAAGCCCGCCGGCTGAGCCGCCCTCTGCTGCGAGGCGATCCGGGGCGACGATGCCGGTGTCACGGAGATGGTCGGCGCAGGCGACGAAGTCGGAGAACGTGTGTGGCTTCGCGGTGAGCTTGCCGTCGTCGTACCAGGAGCGTCCCATCTCGGAGCCGCCTCGCACGTGGGCGATGGCGAAGACCCAGCCGCGTTGGAGCAGGGAGAGGCGCAGCACGGAGAACCACGGGTCACTGGGGATGCCGTAGGCGCCGTAGCCGTGCAACAGGGCGGGCGCGGTGCCGTCGGCCACGACGTCGGCCCGGTGCACGATCGAGATCGGCACGCGGGTGCCGTCGGGTGCGGTGGCCCACTCCCGGCGCTGGCGGTACTGGGCGAGGTCGTGGCCGTCGCGCACGCGTTGAGCCTTGAGCAGGGTGAAGGTGCGGGCCCGCACGTCGTAGTCCTCGACGGTGCGAGGTGTGACGAGCGACTCGTGCACGACCTGCAGCGTCGGGGTGGACGACTCCGGGTTGACCCCGACGTGGATCGTGCCGATCGGCTCGCCGACCGAGATGTCGTGCGCCGCGCCGAGTCCGTGCGGCGCGGCGGGGTCACGCAGCACGATGCGCACCCCGGTGCCGCCCTCACGCCGGAGCGAGATGGCGATGAAGTCGTCGAATCCCTCCGCCCCGGTGACGAACTCGTCCTCAGCGGTCAGGTCGAGAGCGACCCACTCCTGCGCCGACGTGCAGGTCACCGGCGCGATCGCGAGCTCGAAGTTCGTGCGGTTCGCGTTGTGGGTGACGAGGAGCTGGTCGCCCATCGGCTCGATGTCGTACTCGACGCCCGCGCGACGCTCGGCGACGACGCGGGGCGTCCCGAGCGGGTCTGCGGCGTCGAGCAGGCGGAACTCCGACGTCGTCTTCGAGCTGATCGCGATGATGACGTGGTGGTCGTCGCGCGAGGATCCGACCCCGACGAAGAAGCGCTCGTCGCTCTCCTCGTGCACGAGGGCATCAGCCTCCACCGCGGTGCCCAGCTCGTGGCGCCACACCTGGTAGGGGCGCCAGGCGTCGTCGACCCGCGTGTAGAAGAGGTGTCGCCCGTCGAGCGACCAGGCGAGCGAGCCTCCCGTCGACCGCACGGCCTCGTCGAGGGTCTCGCCCGTCGCGATGCTCCGCACGCGCACGTCGTAGCGTTCGTCGCCGGCGAGGTCGACGGCATACGCGAGCAGGTCGCCGGCAGGCGACACCTCGGAGGCGCCCACGCCGAAGAAGTCGTGACCGGCGGCGGCGGCGTTCTGGTCGAGCAGCACCTCCTCCCCGGCGGGCGGACGGCCGTCGGAGAGGGCCGGCCGCGCAGGATGGTCGGCGAGAGCCACCCGGCCCTCGACGGCATACTGCTCGCCCTCGATGGTGCGCGAGTAGTACCACCAGCGATCGTGGCGCACGGGAACCGAGAGGTCGGTCTCCTCGATGCGCGAGCGGAACTCCTCGAAGATCTCCTCCGCCAGCGGCTTCAGCCGCTCGGTCTGCTCGGTCGCGTAGGCGTTCTCGGCCGCGAGCAGCTCGAGCAGCTCGGGTGACTCTCGGTCCGCCATCCACGTGTAGGGGTCCTCGAAGCGGTCGCCATGGTGGACACGGGCGACCGGGGAGCGGCGGGCGATCGGAGGCTGCATGCGCGCAGTCTAGGTTCCCCCACGCAGCACGGCGGCGGGGACCGTCAGGGGTGGATCGTGATCTGGCCCTGCGCCGTCTGCACGCCGCTGTCGTAGACGAGCGACCCGCCCGCCGCCCTCACGACGAGGCGGAACGTGTCCGCCTTACCCCGGTCGACGACGTCGGCGGTGTAGGTGAAGCCGGCGGCGCCGTTCACCGTCGCCGCCCCTGAGAAGCGGGCCGCGTCACCCCGGATGGTGAGGAAGTCGAACGACGTGGCCGCGAGGCTGAACGCCGAGCCGGCGCCACCGAGGCTGTAGACGAACGAGCCGGTGGGATGCGTTGCCCCGACGGCGTAGTCGAGGTCGATCTGGAAGGCGCCCTTGCCCATCCTGGTCGGGTCGGCGACGAGCGCGCCGGCCGGCGACTGGATGAAGCCGCCACCCGTGACGAAGCCCGCGGCGTCGTCGGCGAGGTCCAGCCCGACGACCACGGGGTCGTGGTCGGAGATCCGGAACTCGTCGGGTGCGTAGAGCGAGGAGACCTGTCCCGCCGACTTGAAGTTGGTGTTGTAGTCGAGGACGTTGGGCTCGTCGGCGTTGATGTGCCAGTCGCGCACGGCCGTGGTCTGGGCGGTGATCGATGCCGAGCCGAGGGCGTGGTCGAGGTAGCCCCACTGCCCGTCGAAGGCGTAGGAGTAGGCCTCCGCGCCGTTGAACTTCTCGATGAGGTTCGTGAAGCCCTTCGACTCGAGCATCGTGATCGGGTCCTCCTTGGCATAGGAGTTGAGGTCGCCGAGGATGAGGACGTCGGGGTCACCGGTGCCCGTCGGGTCGCCGGCCAGCCAGTCGGCCAGCAGGGCGGCCGATCGCGTGCGCACCGCGCTGCAGTTGGCCTGCCCGTCGTTCTGGTCGGGCTCGTCGCAGGCGCTGCCCTTGCTCTTGAGGTGGTTGGCCACCCCGACGAAGACGCCGCCCGTGACGTTGTCGCGGAAGGCCTGCGCGAGCGCGGGCCGGTTGCGTGGGGCCTGGTCGCCACCGTTGACGAAGGCCACGGTGTTGAGCACGGCCGTGCGGCCGATCGGCGTCACCCCGCCGGGCTTGTAGAGCATGCCCACCTTGATGGCGTCGTCGCCGAGGGCGTCGGTCTGGCCGGTGGCCTTGTCGGCGTCGATGAACGCCCACGTGCCCGCGCCGTCCTTCTCGTTGAGCCTGTCGACGAGGAACTGCACGGCGCTGCCCGGGCCGTAGCCGTCGTTCTCCATCTCCATGAAGGCGACGACGTCGGCCTTGGTGCCGGAGACGGCAGCAACGGTCTTGCGCCACTGCCGGTCGAACTCCGTCGCATTCTCTGCGCCGCGGCAGTCGGTGGCGCCACCCTCGACGCCGCTGCGGCAGCCGGAGAAGGTGTTGAAGAAGTTGAGCAGGTTCATCCCGGCGACGCGGGTGGTGCCGCCGACGTCGGGGACGCTCGTCGGGCGCGGGTTGGCCGGCTCGAAGTCGATCGTGCCGCCGAGGGCGCCCACGGGCCGCACGCGGTAGGCGTTGGGGCTGGCCGAGGCTCCACCCCACGTGTACGTCATGACGCCGACGACACCGGTCGCCGTGTCGCCACCGCGAAGGGTGTTGCTCGCCGTGAGGGGAGCTCCGTCCCGGGCGAACAGGATCGGATCGGGGTTCTGCGCCTGCGACCCGTCGTCGACGATGATCTTGCGCAGGTCGTTCGCTGCCTGCAGCGCCAGTGCGGGCGCGCCAGGGGAGACGACGTTGGTCGGCTGCTGGAGACGGCCGCCCTGCGAGAGGGTCACCTGGCCGAAGCGGCCCAGCTGGAAGTGCTCGGTGACGGACATCGTCTGGGGCAGCCGGACGAGCATGCCTTCGTAGCGCTCGAGGAAGGTCTTGCTCTCGACCGGGAAGACGACGTCGGTCGGGGCGACGGAACCGGTGCCGCAGGCGACGACGGTGCCGACCGAGATCTGCGACTGCTCCTGGTTCTCGGAGGCTCGACCCGTCACGCGAACCACGTCGCCGGGCTTGACCGTGTCGGCGTTGCTGCCCTCGAAGACGAAGATGCCGTCGGAGGTCTGGGGGTCGCCGTCACCCGTGGGGTCCTGGATGTAGAAGCCACGCAGGGCCGGCGAGGGACCCTCGTAGTCGGCGACGACCACGCCCTGGGTGGTCACGGTGTTCGTCGTGGTCACGGACGCGCCAGCACCCTGCACGGCCGGAATGCGCTGGTAGGGAAGCGTGCACGGGTCGCCGGCAGGGGTGGTGGTGAAGGAGATGACCGCGTCGTCCGACATGGTGTCGGGCGGGTCGATGGTGTCGACGTCGCGCACCTGCGCGGCAGAGACCGTGAGGAAGCAGCGGTCGCCGGGAACCAGGTCGGCAGCCGGGTCGACGGTGAAGGTCGTGGGGCCGCCAGAGACCACGGCGTCCACGTCACCCAGTGCGGCGCAGTAGAGGCCGAAGGCCTCCTGCGGCGCCGTGACGGGCTCGGAGAAGGTGACGCTCACGGACGAGGTCACCGCGACACCCGTGGCCCCACTCGCGGGCGAGCTCGCGGAGACCCGGGGGGCGAGATCCTCGGACGAGCCGCTGTCGACCGTGTGGCTGCCGAGGCCGTCGAACGTGTCGGCGGCGTAGCCGTCCCACTGCGCAACCGGGTCGAAGGCGTCGGCGCCGTTCGGGTCGCCGGCCGTGACCGACGCCTTCCGGCGCAGCGTGTTGTCGGCCGTGGAAGTGAGGCCGGTGCCCCACTCGGTGCCGGGATCGAACCCGATCTGCCCGATGACGTCGACCGAGACACCGTTCTTCTGCAGGGAGACGGCGTCGTCTCCGTTGAACCACGCGGTGCCGAAGGTCTGGTCGGCCGCGGAGAGAATCGTCGCGTTGGCGTTGGTGGGGGCCACGACGAAGACATCGCCGCTGAGCACGGTGCCGGTCAGGTTGATCGTGAGGCCGGGAGCGGTGCCGCCGTTGAAGAACATCTGGACGCGGTAGCCACCGGCGGCGAGGTCGATGGGCGCGCCGGTGCCGTTGTAGATCTCGATCGCCTTGTTGTTGCTCGAGCCCTCGACGTACTCGCTGATGAACAGCTCGCTCGGGGCAGCCGACGCGGTCGGCGCGGCCGCGACGAGGGGGACGATCCCGACGGCGAGCGCGGCGGCGGTGGCCCCCGCGACCCGACGCAGGACAGGACGTGACAAGAGCATGTGGTTTCCTCCCTGGTGACCGGCTCCTCGGCACGGTCTGCCGGTCACCCTAGACCGGTGCGGAGACGTGCGCGCGTCGGAGCAGTGGGTGACTTCGGCACCGGTGGGTGAACGTCACGTGACGGGAGAGGGCGAGGGCCAGGGCCCCGGCCACGCCTTGAGCCGCAGCTGGCTCACGAAGCGTCGTGGGCGTCCGTCGACGGGGTCGTCGAACGCGAGCTCGGCCGCCAGCAGCTGGAGCGGATCGCTGAAGTCGTCGTCGGCGACGGCGCGGTCGAGCGGATAGAGCGGATCGCCGGTGATGGGGATGCCGAGACCGCTGAGCTGGCAGCGCAGCTGGTGCGTGCGTCCTGTGCGCGGAGTCAGGCGGTAGAGGCCGAGCCCGCCTGCCGTGTCGACGAGCTCGACGAGGGTCTCGGCGTTGGGCTCCTCCCCCGCCACCTCGCGAGCCTGGTGGGCGCCGTGCTCCTTGACGAGGTGCGTGCGACGCACGAGCGGCAGGTCGAGATCGGCGCGGACCGGAGCGACGGCGAGGTACGTCTTGTGGACGAGCCCCGCAGCGAAGAGCTGCTGGTAGGCGCCGCGCCACCGCTGCTCGGTCGTCAGCAGGAGCACCCCGGCGGTCGGCCGGTCGAGGCGGTGCGCCGGCGCGAGCCGGGGCAGGCCGGTCAGCACCCGCGTGCGCGCCAGCGCACTGTGGACGACGTGGCGACCGCGCGGCATCGTCGACATGTGGTGCGGCTTGTCGACGACGACGATGCGCTCGTCGCGGTGCAGCACCTCGACGTCGCTGGGGGGCGGATGCTCCTCGGGGAGGTCGCGATGAGCCCACACCACCGAGCGCGGCACGAAGGGCGCGTCGGCAGGCACCGGCCGACCGGCCGAGTCCACGAACTCGCCTGCCGCGAGCATGCGGTCGACCTCCTGCGCCGTGAGGCCGACCGCGAGCCGCTCCACGAGGTGGTCGCGCAGGGACTCCCAGGGCCCGCCCTGCGGCATACGGAAGCGTTGGGCGTCGACCCCGTGGCGCGGTGGGAGCGGAGAGGCGGGCACGCCGCCGCGCGCCACTCAGCGCTCCTCGACGCGGACGACCTCGACCGGCTGACCCACGAAGCGGCCGTATGCCGCCGCCGCCGTCTCGACCTCGCGCCACCGTGCCGCCGTGAGCGGGGCGAACGGCGTCACCCGCACCTCGACGCGCGCAGAGCGAGCCTGCCTGCGCCACGTGCCCGCGACCTCGCCGTCGACGACGAGCGTCGGAGCGAAGACCATGTTGCGGCCCGGGACGACCGTGACGAGGTGCTCGGGCGGCAGGCTGACGTCGCGCGACCGGTAGCCGAGGAGCAGCTCGTCCCACTGCGGGAGCAGCTGCACCCCCGTCGGACCCTCGGGCGCGGGGCGCGCGTCGACGTGCGTCAGCCACTCTGTGCCGTCGACCTCCTCGCGCACGATCCGGTCGGCGATGAGTGCGAGCGCCTCACGGATGAGACGGAGCGGCCCTCGTACCCAGCCCGCGAGGTCCTTCTCGGTCACCGGGCCGTGGCTGCGCACGTAGCGCTCGGCCACCGTCGCGAGGGCCTCCTCGCGCGAGGGGGTGCGCGAGTGGGGCACCCAGGCGTCGATGAGCACGAAGCTCGGCTGCTTGCCGACGAGGGGGCCCTGGCAGATGAGGCCGGTCATGCAGTGGTGGCCGACGAGGTGGTAGGCGCGCTGGTCGCTCGGGTCGATGCCGTGCTCGGCGAGGAGCGCGATGACGTCGGGCCGGCTCATCGGCTCGCCCAGGTGCTCCTCGAAGATGCGCCCCGCGAGCTCGACGTGCGTGTCGGCGATGCCGAGCTGGCGGTAGCGGGTGGCGAGGGCCGTGCCGGTGGGAGCCGCGAGGAGGCGACACATCCAGCGGGCGTCCTCGGCGGGCACCCAGTGGATCGTGCCGCGCATCGGCCAGGTGCGCACGACCTCCCGCGCCCGCACCGCGTCCTCGACCTGCGCGGCCGTGAGCCCGGAGCGCACCCCGAGCGACCACGCGCCGCTCGCGTAGTCCTGCGCCTGCAGGGCGCCGAGGGCGCGGGCAACGGCAAGGGCCGAGGTCGGCGCCTGCGGCGAGCCGAGGGCGGGGGCGAGGCCGAGGGCGGCCATCCTCGCCCGACGCAGGCGCCGCCGCTCGTCCCCTGTCATCAGGTGAGGCAGGCCGGACCGAGCAGGGCCTTGAGGTCGCCGAAGAGGGCCGAGGTCGCGTTGACGCGGAGCGAGTCGTCGAGCGACATGAGCACCGACCGGCCGGGCTGGGTCAGGCGCACCTGCACCTCCGTGGCACCGGGGTGCTCGCCGAGCACCCGCTTGAGGCTCTCGGCGACCGGCGGCGTGACGCGGCTGAGCGGCAACGTCAGCACGACGGGACCGCGCGGGCCTTCCTTGATGTCGGGGATCGTCAGCTCCTGGGCGAAGATCGAGATCGAGTCGTCGCGGGCGCTGACCCGGCCCTTGATGGCACAGACGGTGTCCTGGGCGAGCATCGTCGAGTAGGTCATGTAGGCCGACGGGAAGAAGAGGCACTCGATGGCGCCGTCGAGGTCCTCGACCGTGGCGATCGCCCAGAGGTCGCCCTTCTTCGTGCGCTTGAGCTGGAGGCTCGTGATGAGCCCCGCCACCGTCACGGGGGTGCCGTCCGGCTTGCCCTCGTCACCGAGCAGGGAGGCGATCGGGGTGTCGGCGTGCGTCGCGAGGATGTGCTCGATGCCGAAGAGCGGGTGGTCGGAGACGTAGAGGCCGAGCATCTCGCGCTCGAACGACAGCAGCGTCGCCTTGTCCCACTCGAGGGACGGCACCGGGGGCAGGCCGTCGAAGGCGCCGGGGCCACCGGCGTCGGTGGTCTCGTCCATGCCGAAGGAGCCGAAGAGGCTGTCCTGGCCGATCGCCTCCTGCTTCTTCACCTCGACGAGCGCGTCGATGTAGCGCTCGTGCACCTCGACCTGGCCACGGCGGCTCTCGCCGAGCGAGTCGAAGGCGCCGCCCTTGATGAGCGACTCGATCGTGCGCTTGTTGCAGACGACGGCCGGCACCTTGGAGAGGAAGTCCTTGAAGGAGGCGAATGCGCCCTTCTCCTCACGGGTGCGGATGATCGCCTCGACGACGGGCAGGCCGACGTTGCGGATCGCGGCGAGCCCGAAGCGGATGTCGGTGCCGACGGCAGCGAAGTTCGCGATCGACTCGTTGACGTCGGGGGGCAGCACCTTGATGCCCATGTGCCGGCACTCGTTGAGGTAGAGCGCCGACTTGTCCTTGTCGTCGCGCACGCTCGTCAGCAGCGCCGCCATGTACTCGGCCGGGTAGTTGGCCTTGAGGTAGGCCGTCCAGTAGGAGACGAGGCCGTATGCCGCCGTGTGCGCCTTGTTGAAGGCGTAGTCCGAGAACGGCACGAGGACGCCCCAGAGCGCGGCGATCGAGGCCTCGTTGAAGCCCTGTGCCTTCATGCCCTCGCTGAACGGGACGTACTCGGCGTCGAGGACCTCCTTCTTCTTCTTGCCCATGGCCCGACGCAGGAGGTCGGCGTTGCCGAGCGTGTAGCCGGCGAGCTTCTGCGCGATCTCCATGACCTGCTCCTGGTAGATCACCAGGCCGTAGGTCATGCCGAGGATGGGGTCGAGGGCGTCGATCATCTCCTGCTGGAGCTTGCCCTTCAGCTGCGGGTCGAGCGGGATGAGCTCCTGCTTGCCGTTCTTGCGCAGCGCGAAGTTCGTGTGGGCGTTGACACCCATCGGCCCCGGTCGGTAGAGCGCGAGCGCGGCCGAGATGTCCTCGAAGTTGTCGGGCTGCATGAGGCGCAGCAGGGCGCGCATGCCGCCGCCGTCGAGCTGGAACACGCCGAGGGTGTCGCCCCGACCGAGCAGGGCGTAGGTCGCCGGGTCGGACATGTCCTTGGAGAGCGCGTCGAGGTCGATGACCTCGTCGCGGTTGAGCCTGATGTTCTCGAGGGCGTCGTCGAGGATCGTGAGGTTGCGCAGGCCGAGGAAGTCCATCTTGACGAGGCCGAGCGACTCGCAGCTCGGGTAGTCGAACTGCGTGATCATCTGGCCGTCCTGCAGGCGGCGCATGATCGGGATGACGTCGATGAGCGGCTCGCTGCTCATGATGACGCCGGCGGCGTGGACGCCCCACTGGCGCTTCAGGCCCTCGAGGCCGAGGGCGGTCGCGACGACCTCCTGGGCGGCGGGGTCCTCGTCGTGCACGGCACGGAAGTCGGCGGCCTCGTTGTAGCGCTTGTGCTGTGGGTCGAAGATGCCGGCGAGCGGGATGTCCTTGCCCATGATCGCGGGGGGCATCGCCTTGGTGAGCTTCTCACCCATGGAGAAGGGGTGGCCGAGCACGCGGCTCGCGTCCTTGACCGCCTGCTTGGCCTTGATCGTGCCGTAGGTGACGATCTGGGCGACGCGCTCCTCGCCGTACTTCTCGGTGACGTAGCGGATGACCTCGCCGCGCCGGCGCTCGTCGAAGTCGACGTCGAAGTCGGGCATCGACATGCGCTCCGGGTTGAGGAACCGCTCGAAGATGAGGCCATGCGGCACCGGGTCGAGGTCGGTGATGCCCATGGCGTAGGCGCACATCGAGCCGGCACCGGAGCCGCGGCCCGGCCCGACGCGGATGCCGTTGCGCTTGGCCCAGTTGATGAAGTCGGCGACGACGAGGAAGTAGCCCGGGTAGCCCTTGGAGACGATGACGTCCTCCTCGAAGGCCGCCTGCTTGCGCGCGTAGTCGGGCACCCCCTCGGGGAACCGGCGCTGCAGCCCGGTCTCGACCTCCTTGATGAACCACGACGTCTCGTCCTCGCCGGGAGGGCAGGGGAAGCGCGGCATGTAGCGCCCCTCGCCCTCCTCGAAGGAGACCTCGCAGCGCTCGGCGATGAGCAGCGTGTTGTCGCAGGCCTCGGGCAGCTCGCGCCAGAGGTGGCGCATCTCGGCGGCGGACTTGAGGTAGAAGTCGTCGGCGTCGAACTTGAACCGGTTGGGGTCCATCAGGGTCGAGCCCGACTGGACGCAGAGCAGGGCGGCGTGGGCCTTGGCGTCCTCGGCCCGGGTGTAGTGCAGGTCGTTGGTGGCGACGAGCGGCAGGCCGAGGTCGCGGGCGAGGCGGATGAGGTCGCGCTGGGTGCGCCGCTCGATCTCGAGGCCGTGGTCCATGAGCTCGACGTAGACGTTCTCCGGACCGAAGATGTCGCGCAGCTCGCCGGCCACCTCGCGGGCCTCGTCGTACATCCCGAAGCGCAGCTTGGTCTGGATCTCGCTCGACGGGCACCCGGTCGTGACGATGAGCCCCTTGCCGTAGGTGGAGAGCAGCTCTCGGTCGATGCGGGGCCACTTGGTGTACACCTGGTCGAGCGAGGCGATCGAGCTCATGCGGAAGAGGTTGTGCATGCCCTCGTTGTTCTGGGCGAGCATCGTCATGTGGGTGTAGGCGCCGCCACCGGAGATGTCGTCGCGGCCGCCGTCGCCCCAGCTGACCTTGGTGCGGTCGGTGCGGTGTGTGCCGGGCGTGATGTAGGCCTCGACGCCGATGATCGGCTTGACCCCTGTGCCCTGCGACTTCTTCCAGAACTCGTAGGCGCCGAAGACGTAGCCGTGGTCGGTGGTCGCGAGGGCCGGCATGCCCATCTGCGCCGCCTCGCTGAAGAGGTCGCCGATGCGGGCCGCACCGTCCAGCATGGAGTACTCCGTGTGCACGTGCAGGTGCACGAAGTTCTGGTCGGGCTTCGGGGCTGCGTGGGTCGACATCGTGGATGAGTCTAAGCCTCGCCGAGGACACCCTTCGGCGTGTCGTGACCGGGTGTCGTGGCCCGCCGCGACGCCACGCGCGTCGACCCCACCGCGGTCACCGGACGGCATACGCCGGCAGGCTTCACGGTGAGGTCGAAGGTGAAGGAATCAGAAGGTCGCGACGATGTCGAGGGCCCGCTGGAGATCCTCCGGGTAGGGGCTCTCGAAGTGGACGTACTCCCCCGTGCCGGGGTGCTCGAAACCGAGGCCGACGGCGTGCAGCCACTGGCGCTCGAGCTTCAGCCGCGCGGCGAGCTTGGGGTCGGCGCCGTACATGAGGTCGCCGCAGCACGGGTGGTGCAGGGCCGCGAAGTGCACCCGGATCTGGTGGGTGCGGCCGGTCTCGAGGTGGATGTCGAGCAGGCTCGCGTGGCGGAAGGCCTCGATCACCTCGTAGTGCGTGACCGACGGCTTGCCGTTCTTCATGACCGCGAACTTGTAGTCGTGGCCGGGGTGGCGGCCGATCGGCGCGTCGATCGTGCCGACCACGGGGTCGGGCAGCCCCTGGACGAGGGCGTGGTAGGTCTTGTCGACGGTGCGGCTGCGGAACGCCTGCTTGAGGCGGGAGTAGGCGGACTCGCTCTTCGCGACGACCATGAGGCCCGACGTGCCGACGTCGAGCCGGCTCACGATCCCCTGGCGCTCCGGCGCGCCGGAGGTCGAGATGCGGTAGCCCGCGGCGGCGAGGCCCGAGACGACGTCGGGGCCGACCCAGCCGACGCTCGGGTGGGCTGCGACGCCGACGGGCTTGTCGACCACGACGATGTCGTCGTCGTCGTGGACGATCGTCATGCCGGGCACCGGTTGGGCGACGACCTCGAGTCCGGGCCGCTCCTCGGCCCGGGGCAACGACACCTCGAGCATGGAGCCGGCGACGAGCCGCTCGGACTTGTTGACGCTCTTGCCGTCGAGGTAGATGTGCCCGTCGGCGGCGAGGTCTGCCGCCTTGGTGCGGGAGACCCCGAAGAGGCGGGCGACGCCGGCGTCGACGCGCTCACCCTCGAGTCCGTCGGGCACGAGAACGGTGCGCACGTCAGGCACGGTCACCACCGTCCTCGGAGCCCTCGTCGGAGGCCGCGCGTGCCTCGGCACGCTCGGCCTCGGCCTCGGCCTTGGCAGCGCGCACGTCGCGGTCGCGGCGGCCGTCGACCCCGATGCCGAGCAGGGCGAGCAGCACGATGAGGACGGCTGCGCTGACGATCCAGATGTCGGCGACGTTGCCGATGAACCACCGGTTGTAGTCGAGGAAGTCGACGACGTGCCCCTGGCCACCACCCGGCGGACGCACGAAGCGGTCGGTGAGGTTGCCCAGGGCCGCGCCGAGCAGCAGGCCGAGGGCGATCGCCCACGCGCGCGAGCCGAGACCCTTGGCGACGAACACGATGGCGACGAGCACCCCCACCGCGATCGCCGTCATGACCCACGTGTTGCCGGCGCCGAGCGAGAGCGCTGCGCCCGGGTTGCCGATCAGCTTGAGCCGGATGAAGTCACCGATGAAGGGTCGGGGCAGGCCGTCCGCGAGCGCGTTCAGCGCGACGGCCTTGCTCACCTGGTCGGTGACGTAGGCGGTCACGGCGACGATCGCGAGCAACGCGAAGAGGCGTCGCCGCCTGCGGCTCGAGGGGCGAGCGTCGTCGGGGGCCGGCCCGGCCTCCACGGGGGTATGCCGCCTGGCGCGCTCGGGCGCGTCAGCGGGCTGGTCGTCGGGGCTGGACGCGCCATCGACGCCCTCGGGGGGCGTCGACGTGGCGTGGTCCGGGGTCAGTGGCGAGCGTGCTTCTCCTGGCATGGCATGCACAGGGTCGCACGAGGACGGGCCTGAAGTCGAAGTTTGCCGATCGGGTTGCCGCAGTTCTCGCAGATCCCGTACGTGCCGGCCTCGAGCTGCTCGAGAGCGTGCTCGGCCTGGAGCAGGCCGGCGCGGGCGTTGGCGGCCACGGAGATCTCATGGGCGCGCTCCGCGGTCTTGGACCCGGCATCGGCCTGGTCGTCGCCCGCGCCGTCGCCGCTGGCCCGCAGGACCTCGTCGAGCTCGCGCTCGGCGACCTCGACCTCGGCGCGGTGCTCCTCGATCTCGTCGATGAGGATCTGTCGCACCTCGGCGATCTCTGCCTCGCTCCACGGTGACTCGTCGTCCTTGACCCGCAGTCGCGACGCGACTCGCTTCGTCGGCGTCTTGGCCGCGGTTCCGGCCGTCTTGGCGGTCGTCTTCGTGGCGGTGCTGCTGGCGCCTCGGGGCGCTGCGGTCGAGCTCGTGGTCACGGATGCCTTCTTGGTGGTTCGGGTGGTTCGCGGCGATGCCGCGGACGGGGCTGCGGTCTTCTTACCCGTTGCCGGGCGTTCCGCTGCCGGAGCAGCAGACGTCGTCGTGGAGGTCTTCGTCGCCCGCGTGGCCGTCTTGGCGGGTGAGGGGGCGGCCGGCGTCGCTGCCTGCGCCGCAGGCGTTTTCGCGGCCTTCGTCGCCGCAGGTCGTGCGGGTCGAGTCGTCGCGGCCTTCGTCGCGGTCTTGGAGCCGGTCTTGGAGGCCGTCTTGGAGGCCGTCTTGGCCGCAGACGTGGAGGGGGCCGTCTTCGCCGCAGCCTTCGCGGTCGATGACGCCGCCGGGGCCTTGGCCGGGGCCTTCTTGGCCGGGGACTTCTTGGCGGCGGGCTTCTTCGCGGTCGATGTCGTGGCCGGCGTCTTCGAGGCTGGCGCCTTCTTCGCGGCCGGTGCCTTCTTCGCTGCGGTCGTCTTGGCGGCCGGCGCCTTCTTCGCCGCAGTGGTCTTCGCCGCAGTGGTCTTCGCCGCAGTGGTCTTCGCGGGCGCAGCCTTCGTCGTGGCGGTCTTGGACGCGCTCGCCTTCTTGGCCGGGGCCGCCGACGGGGCGGTCGGCCTGCCCCCCGAGGTCGTCGCCCGGGTCACCGCGTCCTTGACGGACTTGACGGTGGAGCGCACCGCCGACCCGACTCGAGAGGTCGTGGACCGAGCGGGCGCGCTGTCGGAGGAGGGCGCGGTCGTCTTCCGAGCGGGAGCCTTCCTGGCTGCCCCGCCCCGTGCGGTTGTAGTGCCGGACCCTGCGTTCTCAGCCACCATCGGACCACAGCCCCTTCGTCGCTCACGCCGTCGACGTTGACAAGTGGGGCCGACAATAAGGCCCCAGCGCGCCCCGCACAAACGTGAAACGCCAGCAGTGACGGAACAGTTCGCCATGTGACGGACAAACACCGACCGCCCGGAGGGTTTCCGGGCGGTCGGTGTGATCGCTGTCTCTCTGAGCCGCAGTGCGGCTCGGGCACTGAGCCCGACGGCTCAGCTCTGGTTGCCTGCGTGGGCCGGCTCCTGCATGCTGCCGTCGAGGTCGTGCAGCTGACCCTCGATGTAGGACTTGAGGTTGCTGCGGTAGTTCTTCTCGAAGCCGCGCAGCTCCTCGATCTTGCGGTCGAGCAGCCCCTTCTGCTTGTCGAGCTCCTCGAGGAGGGCGGCCTTCTTCTGCTGGGCCTCGGCGACCATCCCGGTGGAGCGCTCGCGCGCCTCCGTCAGCATCTGGTCGCGCTGTGCGGCAGCCTCGGTCAGCATCTGGTCACGCTGCGCGGTGGCCTCCGACAGCATCTGATCGCGCTTGGCCGCGGCCTCCGCGGCGATCTGCTCGGCCTGTCGGGTGACCTCGTCGTGACGCGCCTGGGCGGTGGAGACGAGCTCGTCGTGCTTCGCCTGCCCGGTCGAGAGCAGCTCTGCGTGGCGACCCTCCGCCTCGGAGATGAGCTCGTTGCGGCGGGACTCTCCCGCTGCGACGTGCTCGTCGTGCAGGCGCTGGGCCAGCGCGATGACGCCGGCGGCATCGAGGTTGGCCGTGCCGGTCGACGTTGCCGCGGCGGCCGGCGAGGCGGCGGCGGCCTGGGCGTTCGTGGCAGCACGCGACGCGCGCTCCTCGGCGGCACGGGCCTCGGCCTCGGCAGCGCGGGCGCTCTCCTGGGCCTTGGTGAGCTTGGCCTCCGCGTCGGCCACCTGGGTGTTGAGCTGCGTGAGCTTGGCCTGGGCCTCGTCGAGGGCGGTGTTGTCCACCGCCGACTTGGCTGCGGCCTCGGCGCGCTCGGCCTCGGCCTTGGCGCGCTCGATGCGCTCCCGGGCAGCGCGCTCGGCGTTGTCGGCGTCGGCCTTCGCCTTGGCGGCGCGGTCCGAGGCGGCCTTGAAGGCGCGCTCGGCGTCCTGGATCTTCGCCGTCAGGCCACCGAGCTTCGCGTCGTCGCCGGGGCGACCCACGACCGGCATCGCGGCAGTCGCGCCATCGGCGCGAACCGCGCCCTGGTTCTTGCTCGCGCGGCAGTCGTTGAGCTGCTTCAGGTAGTCGTCACGCTGCTCGATGAGCGAGCGCATCTCGGCCACGATCTCGTCGAGGAAGTCATCGACATCCCTCTCCTCGTAGCCACGACGGAACTGCGTGGTTTGGAAGTGCTTGTTCAGCACCTGTTCCGGCGTAAGCGCCATGTGTCACCTCGATACAGACGGAGTGGATCAGGTCAACGGTATCTAACGTTCAGGTCACGAACCAAAGCCGCACCCTTCTTCGGGGCTCGGTGACCCTGTGGCGTCCACGCCTCGGACACGCGATCCACCATACGGACAGGACAACTCGATCAGAAGATGCTGGGCACGTTGAGGGCGAGCGAGGTCAGGAGCATGAGGACGAGGAAGCTGAGGTCGAGGCGCACTCCCCCGATGGTGGGCGAGGGGATCACCTTGCGCAGCGCCCGCAGCGGCGGGTCGGTGACCGTGTAGATCGCCTCGGCGAGGACGAGCACGAGGCCGCTGGGACGCCAGGAGCGCGCGAGCACCTGCACCCAGTCGATGATGAAGCGGCCGATGAGGGCGATGAAGAAAGAGAAGACGACCACGCCGTAGATCGCCCAGAACACGTCCATGCCCGTCAGTGTCGCTGATGAATCTTGGCGAGTCGACGGCGGGGGGCGGCCGGGTCAGCTCTGGTTGAAGAAGCCGCGCGTCGAGACGGCGGGCGTCTCGGGCTCATCGGCGGCGATCTCGACGTGCGACGGCGAGAGGAGGAACACCTTGGAGGTGACCCGCTCGATCGTGCCGTGGAGGCCGAACACGAGCCCTGCGGCGAAGTCGACGAGGCGCTTGGCGTCGGCGTCGTCCATGTCGCTGAGGTTCATGATGACCGGCACGCTGTCACGGAACCACTCGCCGATGTTCTTGGCCTCGTTGTAGGTGCGCGGGTGGATCGTCGTGATCCGGTTGAGCGAGCCCACCTCGGGGTCGCGCACGACAGCCGCGACGGGGCGGCGGGTCGGCAGCTGCGTCACGGCAGCGGTGTGCACGCCGTGGTCGGCATGGTCGGACCCCCCGGACCGGTCGGACTCGTCGTCGTAGTGGTCGGAGTCGTCGTAGGACTCGTAGTCGTCATAGCGCTCACGGTCACGACGCTGGTCCTCCTCGCTGAGTCCGAGGTACACCATCGTCTTGCGCAGTGCCCCTGCCATGCCAACTCCCCAAACCGATCGGAATCCAGTGGGTTCGACGTTACAGAAGTGACGGCCGTGATCCGAGGATTGCGGTTCCGACACGCAGGTGTGTCGCCCCGTGCCGCACCGCGGCCTCGAGGTCACCGCTCATGCCCGCCGACATCCAGTCGGCCCCGGGGTGGCGCCGGCGTATGCCGTCCGCGACCTCGCGCAGCCGGGCGAACGCAGCGTCGGGGTCGGCGCCGAGCGGTGCGACCGCCATGACGCCGCGCAGGCGCAGGAGGTCGCGCACCGCGACGGCGTCGGCCAGCTCGCCGACCTGCTCAGGGCGCACCCCGCCTCGCCCGGCGCCCCCTGCCGCGTCCTGCGGGCTCGTGTCGAGGTCGACCTGCAGGAGCACGTCGAGGCGACGGTTCGCCAGGTGGGCGCCCCGGTCGAGGGCGCTGACGAGCCGGGGCCGGTCGACCGACTGGACGACGTCGGCGTAGGCGGCGACGTGGCCCGCCTTGTTGGTCTGCAGCTGCCCGATGAAGTGGAGCACGACGCCGTCCGGCCCGTCGCCCAGCGCTGCGCGCACCTCGGCGAACTTCTCCCCCGCCTCCTGGTCGCGGTTCTCGCCGAAGTCGCGCACGCCGAGGTCGTGGAGGAGCAGGACGTCCGAGGCGGGGAAGTACTTCGTGACGACGATGAGGGTCACCTCGGCGGGCTCACGCCCCGCGTCGGCGCACGCCGCGGCGATCCTGGCCCGGACCTCGCCGAGTCCGGCTGCCAGCTGGTCGCGCCGGGGCTGGTCGTCGCTCATCGGGGGTGCTCCTCGGTCATGGTCACGACGCCGGCGAAGCGGCCCGTGACGCCGTCGCGGCGGTAGGAGTAGAGACTCTCGGACTCGCGGGTACAACCGGGAATCCACTGCACGGCAACGGATTCGGCCGCCAGCTGCTCGACGACACCGGAGGCGACGTCGATCGCCGACGTGCCGGTCCACGACCGGGCGGCGGCGGAGGCTGCGACGCCGGCCGCCTCGGCCGCCATCTGCGGCGGCACCTCGTAGCAGCGCCCGCACACGGAGGGCCCGACCGTCGCGCTGATGGCGCCGGCTCCGAGGTCTCGCATCGCCTCGACGGCCCGACCCACGATGCCCGAGGTCATGCCGGGGCGCCCTGCGTGGACGGCACCGACGACCCCGGCCGCAGGGTCGTGCAGCAGCAGGGGCACGCAGTCTGCGACGAGCACGCCGAGGGCGAGACCGGGCGTGCGGGTGACGACGGCGTCGGCCTCCGGAGGCTCCCCGACCCACGGCCCCCGGACCTCGACGACATCGCGACCGTGCACCTGGTTCATGAGGACGAGGCGGTCGCGCGGCACCCCGACCGCGGTCGCGAGGGCCTCACGGTTGGCCTCGACGTCCGCCGGGTCGTCGCCCACGTGGCCACCGAGGTTGAGGCCGGCATACGGCCCGGTGCCCCGCCCGGCCGAGCGGTCGGTGAACCCGAGGTCGACGGAGCGACTCGACACCGACGACGAGGAGGGGTGCGGGTGCGGAGCCGGAAGGACGGACGAGCGCCAGTGGAACACGACGACCAACCTACCGAGCACGCCGCGGTGACCTCGGTGCCGACCCCCTACCCCGACCCGGGGACGACGGGACCGGCGACCTACTTGAGGAAGTCGGGCACGTCGAGGTCGTCGCCCTCCTCGAAGGTGACCTGACGCGGCGGCTGCTGGACCGGCGGCTGCTGCTGGCGTGGCGGCTCCGGCTGCATCGGACGCCCGTCGGGCGCCGCGTGCGCCTGGGCCGGCTGAGGCGCGCCCTGGTGCTGCGGTGCGCCCTGGTGCTGGGGCGCCGCCGCCTGCTGCGGAGCGGGCGCCTGCTGCGGGGGCGGCTGCGGCGCCTGCCGCTGCGTAGCGGCGGAAGGAGCCGGCGGGGCCGTGCGCCCCATGACCTGGCCGAGGGCGCGGTCGTCGTCGCGGTGGGTCGGGCCCCCGGAGTCGAAGCCGGCGGCGATGACCGTGACGCGGACCTCGTCGCCGAGAGCGTCGTCGATGACGGCACCGAAGATGATGTTGGCCTCGGGGTGCGCGGCCTCCTGGACGAGGCGCGCGGCCTCGTTGATCTCGAAGAGGCCGAGGTCGGAGCCGCCCTGCACCGACAGGAGCACGCCGTGCGCGCCGTCGATGGACGCCTCGAGCAGGGGCGAGCTGATCGCGAGCTCGGCGGCCTGGACGGCGCGGTCCTCACCGCGCGCCGAGCCGATGCCCATGAGAGCAGAGCCGGCGCCCTGCATGACCGACTTGACGTCGGCGAAGTCGAGGTTGATGAGGCCGGGGGTCGTGATGAGGTCGGTGATGCCCTGCACGCCGGAGAGGAGCACCTGGTCGGCGGAGCGGAAGGCGTCCATCATCGAGACGTTGCGGTCGCTGATCGACAGCAGCCGGTCGTTGGGGATGACGATGAGGGTGTCGACCTCTTCGCGCAGACTTCCGATGCCGGAGTCGGCCTGGTTGGCGCGGCGGCGGCCCTCGAAGGTGAACGGGCGCGTGACGACGCCGATCGTCAGGGCGCCGATGCCCCGGGCGATGCGGGCCACGACGGGAGCGCCGCCGGTGCCGGTGCCGCCGCCCTCACCCGCGGTCACGAAGACCATGTCGGCGCCGCGGAGCACCTCCTCGATCTCCTCGGCGTGGTCCTCGGCGGCCTTCTTGCCGACCTCGGGGTCGGCGCCGGCGCCGAGACCGCGGGTCAGCTCGCGGCCGACGTCGAGCTTGACGTCGGCGTCGCTCATGAGCAGGGCCTGCGCGTCGGTGTTGATGGCGATGAACTCGACGCCCTTGAGGCCAACCTCGATCATGCGGTTGATCGCGTTGACGCCGCCGCCGCCGATGCCGACGACCTTGATGACGGCCAAGTAGTTCTGCGGTGCTGCTGCCACGGGAGTGGGCCTTCCTGACTGGTGGTGCCGGTCCTGCCTGCGTCGGTCGTGCTGGTTTGCGCCGCCGTGGCGCTCGGGCCTCGATGGACGCCGACCCAAACCTTAAACGTGGAGGTGAGAGTTACAGTTTGGTCACGAACCAGTGCCCCGACGGTATGCCGTGGGCGAGGCGTCGATCAACCCACCGTGCGGCGTGTCGCCGGGCGGATCGCCCCATTTCGAGAGGCGGTGCCACTCCAGCCCCTCAAACCCCGTTCGCCACAGCGGCGAGCCTAGCCCGCCACCGGTCACCCCGACGCACGGCACCCGACCGGCGCGTGCCCGGGGCACGGGGCCCGAGCCCGCTCGGAGCCCGCGTCACCGCGTGACCGGCGAGGACGGAACGCTCACGTCGATCGTCGAACCAGGTTGCGACACAAGGATGCCGACGAGCCTGGCCTTCGTCGCACCGTCGCCCGGACCGCCCCAGACGACCGTCTTGGTGGCGTCCTTGACCTTGAGGCGGAAGCTCACCTGGTCGGCCTCCGAGACGCTGACCCCCGAGACGTTGCGGCGCAGGGCCGGGTCGAGCGAACCGAGCGCCTGGAGGGCCGCGGTGACGCCGGCCTTGGTCACGGTGGCGGCGCCGGAGGACACGATCGGCACCCCGGCGGGAGGTGCCGCCACGGTCGCGAAGACCATGCCGTCGCGGTCGACGACGTCGATGCGCCCGCCCGCCGCACGCACGGCGAGCACCGCGACGCGGGGCGTCACCTCGAGCACGACCGTGTGGGGCAGGCTGCGCGAGACGGACACCTCGCGCCACGCCTTGCCCGCCACGAGCCGCTCCTGCGCAGCGTCGGTGTCGACACGCATGAGGGGGCCGCCGAGGGGCACCGCGGCGACCTGTCGCACCTGGGCGGCTGCGGCGCCCGCGGCCCCTCGCACCTCAACCGTCGTCGCGGTCAGGACGGTGCTGAACCACCCGAGCCAGGCCACGAGTCCCAGCACGAGCAGCAGGCCCACGCCGATGCCGGCGAGCAGCCGGGGACGACGGCGAGCGGCGGCGGCGCGCCGCTCGAAGCGACGTCGCGAGGAGGCGAGACCCCGCCCGGCGACGGCGCTCGCCCGGGAGGTCCGCGACGCGGGCGCGGCGGTCGTTGGTCGTGGCGCGCGGGTGGAGCGGTCGAGCATCACGGCTCACCCCGCAGCAAACGGAGCACCTCAGGGCCGATCATCGTGACGTCGCCTGCCCCGACTGTCAGGACGAGGTCACCGGGCCGCGCGAGGTCGGCCACGACTGCGGCGACGTCGGACCATGACGGCACGTAGCGCACCCCGGCGCCGGGGCGGGCCCGGCGCACAGCGTCCGCGACGAGCTCGCCGGACACCCCCGGCACGGGGTCCTCACGGGCGGCGTAGACGTCCATCACGACGACCTCGTCGGCGGGCGCGAGGCCCGCTCCGAGCTCGGCCGCGAAGTCACGGGTACGGCTGTAGAGGTGCGGCTGGAAGACGACGACGAGGCGGCCCGTGTCACCGACGAGGGCCTTGGCGGTCTCGACGACCGCCGCGACCTTGCCCGCGTTGTGGGCGTAGTCGTCGATGACGACGACACCGCCCGCCTCGCCCTTGGGCTCGAAGCGGCGCCGCGTGCCGGTGAAGGAGGCGAGGCCCGCGAGGATGCACTCAGGATCCTGCCCGAGCCCGTGGACGGCGGCGGCGTAGGCGGCGGCTGCGTTGAGCGCGTTGTGCCTCCCGGGCACGCCGAGCGACATCCGCCGCGTGGCGCCGCCGTCGGTCAGGATCACCGACGAGGTGAGTCCGTCGGCCCGGTGGTCGGCCAGGACGATGTCGGCTCCGGCGTCGAAGCCGTAGGTGATGACCCGGGTGCCGCGTGTCCGCGCCCGGTCGGCGAGGGCACGGGAGCCGGCGTCGTCGGCGCACGTCACGAGCAGGCCGCCGGGGCGGATCGTCGCGACGAAGGCGTCGTAGGCAGCCTCCACAACTGTGAAGTTGAGGTAGAAGTCGAGGTGATCTGGCTGCACGTTCGTCACGATCGCCACCTCGGGGTGGTAGACGACGAACGAGCCGTCGCTCTCGTCCGCCTCGACGACGAAGATGTCGTCGCTGCCGTCGTGGGCGTTCGTGCCGTGCTTGGCGAGCTCGCCCCCGACGGCGAAGGACGGGTCGAGGCCGCAGCCCTGCAGGGCCACGGTGAGCAGCGAGGTCGTCGTCGTCTTGCCGTTGGCGCCGGCGACGGCGACGGGGCGCCGATCGCCCATGAGCGCGGCGAGGCCCTGCGCGCGGTGGAGCACCGGCACGCCCCGCTCGCGCGCCGCGACGAGCTCGACGTTGTCGTCACGGATCGAGGAGCTCATGACGACGGCGTCGGCCCGCTCCTGGTGACCCTCGTGGAATCCCACCCAGACCGAGGCGCCCTCGGCCTCGAGGGCGCGCAGCACCGGCACGTCCTTGGCGTCGCTGCCCGTGACGGCGATGCCGCGGGCGAGCATGATGCGGGCCACGCCCGACATGCCCGCTCCCCCGATCGCGAGGAAGTGGACCCGTCCGAGGCCGGCCGCGTCGGGCACCGGTGCGGCGAAGTCGAAGCGGGCGCCCGCGAAGGGGTGCTCGACGGTCGGTGTCGCGGTCACGATGCCGTCCCCTGCGCCGCGTCGTCGACCATGTCGGCGAGCAGCTCGTCGGCGCGAGGCTCGCCGAGCTCGCGGGCCCGGCGACCCATCTCGGCGAGCCGCTCGGAGTCGGCCACGAGGTCGAGCAGATGGGCGTCGATCCACGCCGGCGTGAAGTCTGCGTCGTCGACGAGCAGCCCCCCGCCGGCAGCCACGACGTCGGCCGCGTTGAGCCGCTGCTCCCCGTTGCCGACCGGCAGCGGCACGTAGACGGCCGGCAGCCCCACGGCGGTCAGCTCGCACACCGTGTTGGCACCGGAGCGGGCGACGACGAGGTCGGCGGCGGCATACGCGAGCTCCATGCGGTCCGCGTAGGGCACGACGACGTAGCGCGCTCCCGTCGGCGACCGGTCCGGGTCGAACTCCTTGCCGAGCCCGGTCACGTGCAGCACCTGGATGCCGACGTCGCCGAGCCGGGCCGCACGGGCGCGGAAGGCGTCGTTGAGGCGCTGCGCGCCGAGCGACCCGCCGGTGACGAGCAGCGTGGTGCGGCTCGGGTCGAGTCCGAACGCCGCGGCCGCCTCGGATCGCAGCGCCGCCCGGTCGAGCGTGGCGACCTCGCGGCGCAGCGGCATCCCGATGCGGCGGGAGTGGGCCAGCGCCGTGCCCGAGAAGGTCGTCGCCACGTGGGTGCTCCACCGGGCGCCGAGACGGTTGGCGATGCCGGGGCGGGCGTTCTGCTCGTGCACGACGATCGGAACGCCCCGACGGCGGGCCGCGAGGTAGGCGGGCGTGCTGACGTAGCCACCGAAACCGACGACGACCTGCGCCGAGGTCTCGTCGATCGCGGCGCCCGCAGCGGCGACCGCGGCCTTGAGGTTGGCGGGCAGCCGGAGCAGGTCACCGCTCGGGCGGCGCGGCAGCGGCACCTTCGGCACGAAACGCAGGTCGATCCCCCGGGCGGGCACGAGTCGGGCCTCGAGCCCCTCACGGGTGCCGAGCGCGGTGAGGCGCACGTCGGGGTGGCGCCGTCGCAGGGCGTCGGCGAGCGAGAGCAGCGGCGACACGTGGCCGGCGCTGCCCCCTCCCGCGAGCAGGACGGAGGTGGGGGTGGACAGCGGGATCACCGACTTCTGCGACGGGACGCGATCGACAGGGGCCGTGACGGGAGCACGGCGAGCGACCGGCGGATCATGCTCGGACGCGCATCGAGCACAGCCCTGCAGCCGGGCTCGTTGCGTGCAAAGGACAGCAGGATGCCGAGGCCGAGCAGGGTCGTCACGAGAGACGACCCCCCGGCCGAGACGAGGGGCAGCGGGACGCCGATGACGGGGAAGAGCCCGATGACGGCGCCGATGTTGATGATGGCCTGGCCGATGAGCCACGCCATGATGCCGGTGCCCGCGATGCGCACGAAGCGGTCCTGGGTGCGGCTCACGAGCCGGAAGCAGGCCCAGGCCAGCACGGCGAACAGCGCGAGGATCATGAGCGTGCCCGGCAGGCCGAGCTCCTCGCCGATGATGGCGAAGATGAAGTCGTTGTGGGCCTCAGACAACCAGGCCCACTTCTCCTTGGAGGCGCCGAGCCCGACGCCCCACCAGCCGCCGTCGGCGAGGGCGTACATGCCGTGGACCGACTGGCCGCACATGCCGTTGGGGTCGGACTGGCAGGCCGGGTCGAAGAAGTCGGCGATGCGGCCCATGCGGTTGCTGCTCGTGTAGACCATGACCGCCACACCCGCCGCGCCGAGGAGGCCGCCGATCGCGAAGAGGCGCTTGCTCGCACCGGCGACGGCGAGCACCGCCGCGATGATGACGAGGAAGACCATGGCGGTGCCGAGGTCGTGGCCGGCGAGCACGAGCGCGAGCACGACGGTGGAGATCGGCACGAGGTAGGGCAGCACGACATGCAGGGTGCTCGCCATCCGGGCCGACTTGTTGGCGAAGATGAGGGCTCCGACGAGCACGAGCGCGAGCTTGGCGAACTCCGACGGCTGGAACTGGACCGGCCCGAGAGCCAGCCAGTTGCGGTTGCCGTTGATCATCTTGCCGAACGGGATGACGGCCGCGAGCAGGACGATCGAGAGGATGAGGACGGGGAACGCCAGGCGCTTCCACCACCGCACGTCGAGCCGGCTCGCGACAGCCGCGAGGAGCCCTCCGACGATCGCGAAGGCGAGCTGGCGCACGAAGATCGCGTAGGACGCCTGGTCGGCGAGCAGCGACTCCACGCTCGAGGCCGAGAAGACCATGATGAGGCCGATGACGACGAGGGCCCCGGTCGCGCCGAGGAGCAGGTAGTACGTCGTGATGGGCGACTCGAGCTTGCCGATGACGGGCAGCGACTGCAGGCCCGGGCTCGCCGTGGCCGCAGCCTTCGTCGCCACAGCCTTCGTGGCCGCCGGCGCCTTGGCCGCCGGCTTGTCCGTCGTCGTGCTCACTCGAGCCCTCCGGCGGCAGCCTCGTGCCTGCGCACCGCCTCTTCGAAGGCATCGCCGCGCGCACCGTAGTTGGTGAACATGTCCATCGACGCTGCTGCCGGTGCGAGAAGCACGACGTCACCCGGCTGGGCGAGTCGCGCTGCCTGCGAGACGACACGGTCCATGACCCCAGTGTCGGTGTCGGGCACGTCGATGACGCGGACATCCGGCGCGTGTCGGGCGAGGGCGGCTGCGATCTGCGCCCGGTCGGCCCCGATGAGCACGACCCCACGCAGCCGGGAGGCCATCTCCTCGACGAGGCTGTCGACGTCGGCGCCCTTGAGCAGCCCGCCTGCGATCCACACGACGGAGTCGAAGGAGCGGATCGCTGCAGCGGCGGCGTGGGGGTTGGTCGCCTTGGAGTCGTTGACGAAACGCACCCCGCGCACGGTCGCCACCTCGGCGATGCGGTGCCGGTCGGGCCGGAAGGCGCGCAGCCCGTCGCGCACCGCGATGGGCCCGACCCCGTAGGCGCGCGCCAGGGCCGCGGCCGCGAGGGCGTTGGCGATGTAGTGCGGCGCCGGCGGAGGACCGTCGCCCTGCAGGTCGGCGAGCGTGCACAGCTCGGCGGCGGAGCGCTGCCGCTGCTCGACGAAGGCGCGGTCGGCCAGCACGTCCTCGACGATGCCGATCATCGACGGTGCCGGGATGCCGGTCGTGAATCCCACGGCCCGGCAGCCCTCGACGACGTCGGCCTCCATGACGAGCTGCTCGGTCTGGATGTCGGCGACGTTGTAGATGCAGGCGAGGTGGGTGTTCTCGTAGATCTTGCCCTTGGCCTGCAGGTACTCGGCGTAGCCACCGTGCCAGTCGAGGTGGTCGGGCGCGACGTTGAGCACCGCCGAGGCGACAGCCGAGATCGAGCGCTGCCAGTGCAGCTGGAAGCTCGAGAGCTCGACCGCCAGCACGTCGTAGGGCTCGGGGTGGAGGACCGCCTCGAGCAGTGGCGTGCCGATGTTGCCGGCGCTCGTGGCCCGCAGGCCTCCGGCGCGCAGGATCGAGGCGAGCATGCCCACGGTCGTCGTCTTGCCGTTGGTGCCGGTCACCGTGAGCCACGGCGCGGCGCCCTCGGCCGCTCGCATGCGCCACGCGAGCTCGACCTCGCCCCAGACGGGGATGCCGGAGGTCGCGGCGGCGAGCATCAGCGGGTCGTGCGGGGGCACGCCGGGAGAGGTGACGACGAGCTGGGTTCCTGCCGGCGGCTCGTGCACGTGCTCGGGACCGAGCCGCACGTCGACGTCGAGGATCTCGAGGATCGTGGCCCGTTCGGCAATCGCGTCGGTGACATCGCGCGAGACGGCGGTGACCCGGGCCCCACGCTCGGCGAGCGCGTCGGCAGCCGCGAACCCCGACACCCCGAGGCCGACGACGAGCACGTCGATGCCGGACCAGTCGGCGTCGCGGTGGGTCAGCCCCTCGCGGGGCTCGTACGTCGGGTCGAAGCTCACTGGGACCCCACCACCCACTCGGCGTAGAACACCCCGAGGCCGAAGGCGACGAAGAGCCCGGCGATGATCCAGAAGCGGACGACGACCGTCACCTCGTTCCACCCCACCATCTCGAAGTGGTGATGGAGCGGTGCCATCCTCAGCACCCGTTTACCGGTGGTCTTGAACGACGCGACCTGCGCGACGACCGAGAGCGTCTCGAGGACGAAGAGGCCGCCGAGGATGATGAGCAGCAGCTCGGTGTGCGTCGTGATCGCGAGGCCGGCGAGCGCGCCGCCGAGGGCGAGCGAGCCGGTGTCGCCCATGAAGATCTTGGCCGGGGTCGCGTTCCACCACAGGAAGCCGAAGCAGGCGCCCATGCCGGCTGCCGCGACGAGCGCGAGGTCGTGGGAGTCGCGCACCTCGTAGCACTTGATGCCCGGGTTGGTCTGGCAGTTCTGGTTGTAGGTCCAGATGGCGATGAGCACGTAGGCGCCGAAGACCATCGTGCAGACGCCGGTCGCGAGGCCGTCGAGGCCGTCGGTGAGGTTCACCCCGTTGGACGCCCCGGCGATCATGAGGTTGGCGAAGATGACGAAGAGGATGACACCGACGACGGTGCTGCCCCCGAGCGCGAGGCTGATGTTCGTGTCTCGCACGAAGGAGACGAGCAGCGAGGCGGGAGTGCGGAACTGCTCGTTGGGGAACTGCAGCGCGAGACCCGCGAAGACGACACCGACGAGGGTCTGCCCGATGAGCTTCTCCTTGGAGCGCAGGCCCAGGCTGCGCTGCTTGCTGATCTTGATGAAGTCGTCGAGGAAGCCGATGAAGCCCAGCCCCGCCATGAGGAAGAGCACGAGCAGGCCGCTCGCCGTCGGCGGGTTGAGGGTGAACAGGTGCGCGAGGAAGTAGGCGCCGAGGGTGGCCGCGAGGATGACGGCGCCGCCCATCGTCGGGGTGCCACGCTTCGTGTGGTGCGATGTCGGGCCGTCGTCACGGATGAACTGGCCGTAGCCGCGCTTGACGAGGAACTTGATGAAGAGCGGCGTGCCGAACAGCGAGATCAGCAGCGAGAAGGATGCCGCGAGCAGAACGCCCTTCACGGGGTGACCACCTTGTCGTCGTCGATCACCGCGACGTCCCGGCCCGCGAGGCGGTCTCCGAGCCACCGCAGCCCGCTGTCGCGGCTGGACTTGAGCAGGACGACGTCGCCCGCGGCGAGCCGCCCCTCGAGCAGGTCGTGGGCCGCGTCGGTGTCGGGCACCCACTCGGCTCCGGGGAAGGCCGCGGCGACGGGCCTCGCCCCCTCCCCCACGGCGACGAGGTGGTCGATGCCCAGGCCCGCGGCATACGCCCCGACGGCTGCGTGCTCGGCCTCGCTGTCGTCGCCGAGCTCGAGCATGCCGCCGAGCACGGCCCAGCGACGGCCGGCGACGGCCATCGCGGCCACCGCGTCGAGGGCGGCACGCATGGAGTCGGGGTTGGCGTTGTAGGCGTCGTTGACGACGAGGACGCCGTCGGGGCGCTCGGTCAGCTCCATGCGCCAGCGGCTCACGGCCTCGGCGACGGACAGCCCCGCGACGACCTGGTCGAGCGACAACCCGAGCTCCAGCGCAGCCGCCGCGACGGCGAGCGAGTTGCCGACGTGGTGGGCACCGCTCTGGCGCAACGTGATCCGTGCGGTTCCAGCGGGCGAGACGAGGGTGTATGCCGCCCTGCCGCGGTCGTCGAGCACGACGTCCTCGGCGCGCACATCCGCCTCGGGCGAGACACCGACGAGCTGCACGCGGCACGTGCGCCCCTCGCGCATGCCGAGCACGAGCGGATCGTCGGCGTTGAGGACGGCGAGGCCTTCGGCGGGGACGGCCCGCGGCAGCTCGGACTTCGCGAGGGCGATGTTCTCGCGCGAGCCGAACTCGCCGAGGTGGGCCGTGCCGACGTTGAGCACGACGGCGACCTGGGGCGGGGCGATGCGGGTGAGGTACTCGATGTGGCCGACGCCGCGGGCGCCCATCTCGGCGACGAGGAAGCGCGTCGTCGGGGTGACCCGGCACACCGTGAGCGGCACGCCGATCTCGCCGTTGAGGGAGTTGACGGGGGCGACCGTCTCCGCGACCGACTCGAGCACGGCGGCGAGCAGGTCCTTGGTCGACGTCTTGCCCGAGCTGCCCGTGATGCCGACGATGCGCAGCTCGGGCGCGCGGTCGACGACGCCGCGTGCCACGGCCCCGAAGGCGGTCTGCACATCGTCGACGACGACCTGCGCGACTCCCTCGACCTCGCGCGAGGTGAGTGCGGCGACCGCCCCTGCCTCGACGGCGGCGCCGACGTAGTCATGGCCGTCGGCGAGCTCACCGACGCGAGCGACGTAGAGGCTTCCCGGGGTGCAGTCGCGCGAGTCGGTGGTGACGACGCCGTCGACGACGATGTCGTCCGGGGTGTCGGTGCCGGTGACGCGACCGCCCGTGAGGTCGCGGATCTCCGCCAGGGTGAGGGCGATCACGATCCCACGCCCGGGCTCGTCGCGGCTCCGAGAGCGGCGCCTAGTGCTGCGCGCACGGCCTCGCGGTCGTCGAACGGGTGCTTCACTCCGTGGATCTCCTGACCCTTCTCGTGTCCCTTGCCGAGCACGACGACGGTGTCGACACCGTCGCCCGAGCCGGCTCCGAGGACGGCGATGGCGACGGCCTCGGCGATCGCGCTGGAGCGCGACCCGCCGTCGATGATCTCAGTCGCCCGGGCGTCCCCCGACGCCACGGTCTCTCGCGCTCCCGCGACGACGGCCGCGCGGATGTCGGCCGGTTCCTCGCTGCGCGGGTTGTCGTCGGTGACGACGACGATGTCGGCCTGCCGCGCCGCGGCAGCGCCCATGGCCGGCCGCTTGCTGCGGTCGCGGTCGCCACCCGCACCGAGCACGGCGATGAGCCGGCCCCGCGTCGACGGCCGGAGCGCTCTGAGGGCGGCGTCGACGGCGTCGGGTGTGTGCGCGAAGTCGACGATGCACCGGGGGCCCTCCGGCCCTCCGGGGGCCACGACCTCCATGCGGCCGGGCACGTCGGGTGGCACGGCGAGGGCCTCCTCGACCTGGGTGACGTCGAGGCCGAGCGTCAGCAGGGCGAGGGCAGCGAGGGCCGTGTTGGCGATGTTGAAGTGACCCGGCAGGTGCGACACGAGCGACACGACGCGCGCCCCGGCGACCTCGCGCAGGTCGAAGGCGCCGCCCTCTCCCTCGTCGACGACCCAGTCGACACCGCGTGCCGGGGCGGAGGCGAAGGTCACCGTCGGCACGCTCGACTCGCGGGCGAGCCGGGCTCCCCACGCGTCGTCGACGCAGACGACGGCGGCGCGGGAGCGGGCCGGCGTGAAGAGCGACGCCTTGGCGGCGAAGTAGTCCTCCATCGTGGCGTGGAAGTCGAGATGGTCCTGCGAGAGGTTGGTGAAGAGGGCGACGTCGTAGACGACCCCGTCGACGCGGTGCAGCGCGAGCGCGTGGCTCGAGACCTCCATGACGCACGCGTCGATCCCCCGCTCGCGCATGACGCCGAGGAGCGCGTGCAGGTCGGTCGCCTCGGGGGTGGTGCGCTCGGAGTCGAGCCGCTCGTCGCCGATGCGGGTCTCGACGGTTCCGATCAGGCCGGTGCGCTGTCCGCGGGCGCGCAGGGCCGACTCGATGAGGTATGCCGTCGTCGTCTTGCCGTTGGTGCCCGTCACTCCCAGCACGGTGAGCGCCTCGGACGGGTGGCCGTAGACCGTTGCCGCCACCTCACCGAGGACCTCCCGCGGGTGGTCCGCGAGGAGCACCGGCACGACGGAGGCCGATGGCGCGCGCTCGTCGAGCGCACGCAGCCGCGTTCGACCCGCCGGGTCGGTGAGCACCGCCACGGCGCCGGCAGCGAGGGCGTCGGCCGCGAAGTCGGCGCCGTGCGCGTGGAAGCCGGGCAGTGCGGCATACAGGTCACCGGGCACGACGGACCGGCTGTCGAGGCTGACCCCGGTCACGACGACGTCGCCGGAGGCGGGGTCCGGTGCATCGATCCGCAGCCGGTCGCCGGCCCTGGTCCTCGACGTCAGGTCGCGGAGCGGCACACCCGACGTGGCGGGGCGGAGGGGGGAAGGTGACACGTCATCCCAACTTACAGGCCATCCCGCTTCGCCCGCGCATTGCTGATGACGTTCGGGTCGTTCTCGGACAGCGGCTTGGTGGCCCACACGTGGTAGTCGAGGTCGGACTTCGTGCTGGGCGGGGCTCCGGTGCGCTCGATGAGGTAGGTCATGACCTGGTTGAAGACCGGCCCCGCCAGCATGCCACCGAACATGCCCGCGCTGGGCTTCTGGATGAAGACGCCGACGACGTACTTGGGTTTGTCGGCGGGCGCGTAGCCGATGAAGGAGGCGGTGAAGCCGTTGTAACGGCCCAGCTTCTCGTCGTAGCGGTCAGCGGTGCCGGTCTTGCCCGCGACCCGGTAGCCCTTGATGCGGGCTGCGCTCGCGGTGCCGTTCTCGCCGGTGACCTCCTCCATCATCCGCGAGAGCTTGACGGCGGTGTCCTCGGAGACGACTCGGGTCGGGGTCGTCGGCTGCGCCGGCAGGAGGTTTCCGCTGTCGTCGACGGTCCCCTCGATGAGCGACGGCGGCACGCGCACGCCCTTGTTGGCGATGGTCGCGAAGACGCTCGTCGCCTGCACGGCGGTGAGGGAGTAGCCCTGGCCGAAGAGCATCGTGTAGCGCTGAGCGGCGTTGAGGTCCTTGGCCTTGGCGAGCTGGCCCGCCGACTCGCCGGGGAAGTTGACGGGGGTCTTCTGCCCGATACCGAACTTGCGGTAGTAGGCCTCCATGATGTCCGGGGCGATGCGCTCGCCGATGAGCATCGTGCCCATGTTGGACGACTTGGCGATGACCCCGGTGGCCGTCATGTTCTCGACGCCGTGGGGCTCGTTGTCCTTGAAGCGGATTCCGGCTCGTGGCAGCCGCACCGGCACGATGACGCCGGTGTCGGGCGTGACGACCTTCTGCTCGAGCGCCGCGGCCATCGTCATGAGCTTGCCGGTCGACCCCGGCTCGAAGGCCTCCCAGAACGCGCGGTTCGCGAGGTTGCTCTTCGAGGCGGCAGGGTCGTTGGAGTCGTAGGTCGGATAGCTGGCAGCGGCCCGGATCTTTCCGGTCGCCGCCTCGATGACGACGGCCGTGCCCGACTGGGCGCCGACGCCGGTGACCTGCTTGGCGAGGGCGTTCTGCGCATACCACTGCAGGTCGGCGTCGATCGTCAGCTTGACGTCACGCCCGTTGACGACCGGGGTGTCGACGCGCTGTGACCCGGGGATGATGTAGCCGTCGCGGGCGCGCTCGGCCACGGTGCGACCGGGCGTGCCGGCGAGGGTCTTGTCGAGCATGCGCTCCACGCCACCGGCTGCCGCCTGGTCGGACTGGTTGACGAAGCCGACGATCTCACCGGCCGCCATGCCGGTCGGGTAGATGCGCTCGGCCGTCTTCTCGCCGCTGATGCCGGGGATGCCGAGGGCGCGCACCTCGCGGTAGACGGCCGGGTTGACCTCCTTCTTGACGATCGCGTAGAGCGTGTTGGGGCGGGTGAGGATCGCCGTCAGGTCGGGGGCGCTCATGTCGAGCAGGGGCGCGAGCGCCGCCACAGCCCCGGCGACGCCGACCTTCGTCAGGGTGCCGTCGACCCTGACCTGGTACTCCGGGACAGCCTTGGGGTTGGCGGCGACGGTGTAGCGCTCGACGGAGGTGGCGAGCACCTGGCCGTTCGTGTCGAGGATCTGGCCACGCATGGCGGGGGTGAGGGTCTTCACGAGGCGCTTGTTGAGGGCCGCCTCCTGGGTCGCCGAGGCGTCGAAGGCCTGGATCCGCAGCAGCTGGCCGGCGAAGACGGTGAAGACGACGAGGATCGTCGCGAACATCACCCGGGCCCGGCGGCGCGGGTTCGCCGTCGAGATGCGCAGCGCGCGACGGGGCCGCCGCGGTGGACGGGGCGTCGACCCGCGCTTCGGAGCCGGGCCGCGACCCCGGCCTGCCGGTGACGCGCCCGCGCCGGACCGCTGCGAGGCTCGGGCCGGGCCGCGCGGGGCCGAGCGCGGGGTGGCGCCCGAGGTGGAACGCGCCGCGGTGGACCGCGCCGCAGTGGACCGCGCTGTGGTGGAGCGCGACGCACCTGCTGCGCTGGCCCCGCGCCCCCTCGATGCCGTGGCGTTCGCGCCCGGCTTGGCGGTGCCGCCGGGCTTGGCGGTGCCAGCCGGCTTGGGCCGACCGCCGGGGGACGCTGCCGGCCGCGGCGGACGGGCAGTCGTACCGGACCGGCCGGAGGCGCCCGAGGGCCGCCGTGCGCCCGAGGAACCCGGTCCGCCCGAGCGGCCGGGCTCGGAGCCTCGAGTCGGCGTCACGCTCTCACCTCGCAGTCGTCGGCGCCGGCTTGGTGGGCTGGGCTGGTTGGGCGGAGGGTCCGGCGCTCGTTCCCAGTGTGGGCGTCGCAGCCGGCGTCGCCGCGGCACCCGGCGCGCTCGGCGTGGCGTTCGCGGTGGAGGCGCCCGTCGGCGTGGTGCCCGCAGCGGCCTGGCCGGCTGCCGCGGCCTTGGCGGCCGCGGCCGCCTTCTGCGCCGAGGTCTGGGCCTTGGTCGCGACCGAGGTTGCCGACGACAGCACGCCCTTGACCTTCGTGGTCACCGCGAGCGGTGTGGGGCTCGTGACGATCGGGACCGCGAGGTCCTTCGTCGCCGCCTTGGCCTCGCCGCTGACCGTGCCGCTCGCGAGGTCGATGTAGGCGCGCTCGCTCATGCGCACCATGCCGAGCTGGGTGGCGCGCCTGGCGAGCGACCCGCTCGCGGAGGCCGCGTCGATCTCCTCCTGGAGGTTGCTCGCGGTGTCGGTGAGGCGGGCCGAGTCGCGCTGGAGCTGCCCCAGCGTGAGCGAGCCCTGGGCCAGCGCGGTGTTGAGCAGCAGCAGCGCGATGAGGCCGGCGGTGAGCAGCACGATGCAGAGGGCAGCGAACGCCCCGCTGCCCGTGCTGCCGATCCGAGCCGGCAGCACCCGCAGGGACGAGACCGGGGCCGGCCCTCGACGCGGGGCCCGCAGGGGGCGCGCTGTGGCGGTCATCTGGCTCATCGGGTGGATCCCTTCCGGCTCTTCGTGCTCTTCGTGCTCTTGGTGGCGCTCGTCGTGGCGCTGGTGGGTGGCGTCGCCCGGACCCGTTCGGCGACCCGAAGGTGCGCCGAGGCGGCGCGCGGGTTGAGGGCGACCTCCGCGTCGGGCGGCTCCTCACCTCCGCGAGTGACCAGTGAGAGGTATGCCGCGTGCTCGGGGAGCTCGACGGGCAGCCCCGGCGGCGTGCTCGAGGTCGCGCCCGCGACGAAGGCCTGCTTCGTCGTGCGGTCCTCGAGGGAGTGGTAGGACAGCACCGCGATGCGCCCGCCGACGGCGAGGACGTCGATCGCGCCGGTGATGGCCCGACGCCACACCTCGAGCTCGTCGTTGACCTCGATGCGCAGGGCCTGGAAGGTGCGCTTGGCCGGGTGGCCGCCCTGACGCTGTGACGCCATCGGGATGGCCCGTCGGAGCAGCTCGACGAGCCGCCCGGAGGTGGTGAACAGCTCGATCTGCCGCTCGCGCACGATGGCGGAGGCGATCTTGCGCGCGAAGCGCTCCTCGCCGTAGTCCCGCAGCACGCGCGCGAGGTCGGCAGCGTCGTAGGTGTTGAGGACGTCGGCCGCGGTCATTCCCGTCGACTGGTCCATCCGCATGTCGAGCGGCGCGTCGACCCGGTAGGCGAAGCCGCGGTCGGTCTCGTCCAGCTGGAGCGAGCTGACGCCGAGGTCGAAGAGGATGCCGTCGACGGCGGTCAGTCCCAGGCCGGCGACGACAGCCGCGATCTCGTCGTAGACGGCGTGCACCGGCCGGAAGCGGTCGCCGAAGCGGGCGAGCCGCTCGCCGGAGAGGGCGAGGGCCTCGCGGTCGCGGTCGATGCCGATGACCGTCGCCCCCGGGAAGCGGTCGAGCACGCCCTCGGCGTGCCCGCCCATGCCGAGCGTCGCATCGACGTGCACGCTGCCCTCCCGGTCCAGGGCGGGTGCCAGCAGGTCGAGGATGCGGTCGCGCATGACGGGCACGTGCCGGTCGCGCGCGGGACCGCGGTCAGCCGATGCCGTGCGGTCAGCCGCGTCCGGCTGGTCCCCTCGGTCTGTCATGGCGCGTCCCTCACGATCGGCTGGTGTGGCGGGTGATGCAAGTGTTGTCAGTGGAGCTGGTGTGACTGGTGTGACTTGAATGCGGTGAGGGAGGTGCGCTGCCGGTGTGAAGGTGGAGGGGTGGCGGTCGCGCTCTCGTGGCGGTCGGACCTGCGGGCGGGTCCCCATCCGCTGCGGCGCCCGCGACGGGGGAAGTCGTCTCGGGTGCGAAGCGGCTGGAGGCCGGCTCTCAGGTCTGGCTGTTCTCGGTGGCCGTGCGGTCGGTGCAGGTCGTTGCGGGGTGACTGCGGGGCTCGCTGGTCCTGCTCAGAAGAGTCCGGGGATGACCTCCTCGGCCGTCTCGGCGAAGCTCTGCTCGGTCTGCTCGAGGTAGGCGTCCCACACCGCGCTGTCCCAGACCTCGAGGCGCGACCCGGCACCGATGACGGTGACGTCACGGTCGAGCCCGGCGTACTGCCGCAGGTTGGCCGGGATGGTGAAGCGGCCCTGCTTGTCGGGGATCTCGTCGGAGGCACCCGAGAGGAAGACGCGCATGTAGTCGCGGGCGGCCTTGCTCGTCGTCGGCGCCTGACGCATCTGGTCGGCCACCTTGACGAACTCGTCCATCGGGTAGATGAAGAGGCTGCGCTCCTGGCCGCGCGTGACGACGAGGCCGGACGCCATGCGCTCGCGGAACTTCGCCGGCAGGAAGAGCCGACCCTTCTCGTCGAGACGAGGTGTGTGCGTCCCCAGGAACACGGTTCGCCACCTCCCCTAGCTCGACCCCTTGGCGAAAACCACTCACTTCCTTGGCTCCCCACAGTACTCCACTTTGCTCCACCGTCAACGATCTATTACCCACATCGAGCACTTCTCTCACACGTTTGCGCAGGTCATCGGCGGTGGAGTGAAGTGGAGGGCTCGGCGAGTGCTCGCGCGGGTGCCGA
Organism: Humibacillus xanthopallidus; assembly: GCF_006716675.1. GTDB lineage: Bacteria > Actinomycetota > Actinomycetes > Actinomycetales > Dermatophilaceae > Humibacillus > Humibacillus xanthopallidus_B. The sequence continues at coordinate 840,264 of NZ_VFPM01000003.1, forward strand.
GGGGCACCCGTGCCTGCCATCCGTCCGCAACTGCGCCGGACGGCATACCGGAAGGGGACGAAACGGGACGCGTATGCACGAATCTGCGCGGATCTGACCCGCGCGCGAACTCATTGCCGCCCGCGCACGTTCACCGTGGAGGAAAGTGGAGTGAGGCGGTTCCGGGTCGTCAGCCGGTGCCGCCCGGGCTGTACGAGATCTTCCGAAGCACGGGTCCATGGGAGAAGATCACGGGAGGACGCGCGCCTGTCATGAGCGGGCGCGCGCTGACATGGGGCAACCGAACCATCGGAGGACAGCGTGACCATGACCGAGACCGGCCTCGACCCGAGCGCGGCGTCGCAGACCGCCGACCTCGACCTCGTCCACGGGGTCGCCGACCGTCTGGCGGGCGCGATGACGAGCGTCATCGAGGGCAAGGCCGACGTCGTGCGCACGACCGTCACGGTCCTCTTCGCCGGGGGCCACCTGCTCATCGAGGACGTGCCCGGGGTCGGCAAGACGATGCTCGCCAAGGCCCTCGCCCGCTCGATCGACGCGACGGTCCGGCGCATCCAGTTCACGCCCGACCTGCTGCCGAGCGACGTCACGGGCGTCAGCATCTTCAACCAGGACGCCCGCCGCTTCGAGTTCCGCCCCGGGGCGATCTTCGCCAACGTCGTCGTCGGTGACGAGATCAACCGCGCCTCGCCCAAGACCCAGTCGGCGCTGCTCGAGTCGATGGAGGAGCACCAGGTCACCGTCGACGGCACGACCTACCCGCTGCAGGCGCCGTTCATCGTCATGGCGACGCAGAACCCCATCGAGATGGAGGGCACCTACCCCCTCCCCGAGGCCCAGCGCGACCGCTTCATGGCGCGGATCTCCATGGGCTACCCGAGCCCCCGCGCCGAGCTCGACCTCCTCGAGAGCCACGGGGCCCACGACCCGCTCGACGACCTCGTGCCCGTCACCGACGCCGAGACGATCAACCTCGTCGTGCAGCACGTGTCACGCGTCCACGCGAGCCCCGCCGTGCGCCAGTACATCGTCGACCTCGTCACCCGCTCGCGTTCGACCACGGCCCTGCGGCTCGGCGCGTCGCCGCGCTCGGCCCTGCACCTGCTGCGCGCCGCACGGGCCCACGCCGCGCTCGAGGGGCGCGACCACGTCATCCCCGACGACGTGCAGGTGCTGGCGTCGGCGGTGCTCGCCCACCGGCTCATACCGTCGAGCGAGACCCAGCTCGCCCGCCGCACGACCGCCGAGGTCGTCGCCGACCTGCTGCGCCAGGTGCCGGTGCCGGCGACCTCCCGCTGAGGCGGCGCCGGTATGCGCGCTCTTCGCGCCGTCCTAACCACCCGCGGCCTCGCCTTCTTCCTCTCCGGCATCCTGCTGCTGCTCGCGGGCATCATTCTCGGCTTCCCCGACCTCACGCGGGTCAGCGTGCTGCTCATCGGGCTGCCTATCATCTCGGCGACGCTCGTGCGCACCCGCAAGACCCGCATGCGCATCGAGCGGCACACCCGGCCCGAGCGCATCAGCGTCGGGCAGGACGCCGCGGTGACACTGTCCTTCGAGAACGTCTCGTCCTCGACCACCCCGATCTTCCTCGCCGAGGAGCGGCTCGACTACGTGCTCGGTGACCGGCCGCGCTTCGTCGTCGGCCGCATCCCGCCCGGCCGGGTGCGGGCCATCGACTACCAGGTGCGCTCCCACCTGCGCGGGCGGCACCGGCTCGGCCCGCTCGGCGTGCAGGTGCAGGATCCCTTCGGCCTCGCCAACCGCAACGCCGTGCTCGAGGGCACGACCGATCTCGTCGTCCTGCCCGCGGTGCACCCGCTCTCCTCGAGCAGGCACCCGAGCGCAGGGGTGGGCTCCGAGGGAGAGCATGCACACCTCATTGCCCTGCACGGCGAGGACGACGTCACGATCCGCGAGTACCGCGACGGCGACGACCTGCGCCACATCCACTGGCCCGCCACCGCCCGCACCGGAGACCTCATGGTCCGCCAGGAGGACCGACCCGCCCAGCGCCGCGCGCTCGTCGTGCTCGACCCTCGCCCCACCGCCCACGGCGGCAGCGGCGCCTCGTCGTCCTTCGAGTGGGCCGTCACCGCAGCCGCGTCGGTCGCCGTGCACCTGCTCGAGTCGGGGTATGCCGTCCACGTCGTCTGCGCCGAGACCGTCGAGAGCGCCCGCGCCGCCGACACCCTGACCGTCGACGAGATCCTCGACGTCCTCGCCGTCACGAGGCTGCGCGACGACAGCGGTGAGGACGAGATCCTGCGCGCGGCCCAGGCGCTCGCCTCCTCGGGTGGGCTCGTCGTGGCACTCGTCGGCCCGCACGAGCAGGACGTCACCCTGCGTCTCGCGAGCCTGCGCCAGCCCGGCACCACCGGCATCGCCTTCGTGCTCGACGCCCACAGCTTCGGCGACTCGGTGGCCGACCCGGTCGACTCCCACGTCGACGCCCTGCGGCTCGCCGGGTGGCGGGCCGTCGCGGTGCGACGCGACGACGACGTCGCCCACGCGTGGGCGGTCCTCACGGCCGCAGCAGTCGGAGGAAGCCGATGACCCGCCGACGCTGGAGGATCACGATCCTCGCGGCCCTCGCGACGCTCGCTGCCGTCTACCCGATCACGAGCCTCTTCCGCGACTCCGCGTGGCTCCCCCAGGCCGTCGTCGTCATCGCCCTCTGCGCCGGCGTGGGGCTCGTGGCCCGAGGGCTGACCCGGTCCAAGGCGCTCGTCGTCCTCACCCAGGTGCTCGTCGTCGGCTACGTGCTGCTCTTCCGCTACGCGGGTGACACCTTCGCGTGGTTCCTACCGACGCCGGCCAGCCTCGAGGTCGCCAACTCCCTCGGCCTGCAGGCGCTCGACACGGTCCAGCGCTACACCGCCCCCGCCCCCCTCAACGACGGCGTCACCTTCTGCCTCCTCGTCGCGATCGGCCTCATCGCGATCTGCGTCGACGCCATGGCGGCCACCTGGCGCAGCCCCGCGGCTGCGGGGCTCCCGCTCCTGACGGCATACCTCATCACCGCGGCCAACGGTCAGGCTGCGCTTGCCCTGCGCTTCTTCGTCGTGCCCGCCGCGCTGTGGCTGCTCATGCTGCACACGACGGCCCGGGCCGCCTTCTCCCGATGGAGCACCGCGAACCCCGCCGAGGAGAGCGAGATCGACGAGGCCGCGCACGACCGCGAGGCGCTGCGCTCCTTCTCCGCGGGCGCCCTCAAGCTCGGCGCCCTCGGCGTCGTGCTCGCGATCGCCGTGCCCCTCGTCGTGCCCCACTTCCCGCCGCGCTACCTCACCGAGGGGCTCGGACGCTCGGAAGGTGGCGGCGGACAGGGGTCGGTGGGCTTCAACGACACCCTCGACCTCAGCCGGAGCCTCAACAACAGCGATCAGACGCCGGTCCTCAGCTACACGACGACGGCCTTCACGAAGGCCCCGCTCCGAGTGCTCGCCACGTCCTACTACTCCCGCGGACAGTGGCTCCAGCTCGGAGGCGGCAACGGGTCGGGCCAGCCGCAGCCCCTACCCCCCGCGTCGCAGCGACGCGACTACGTCATCGACGTCACCGACAACACCCTCGCGGCGCCGCGCATCGCGGTGCCCTACCCCGTCGTGGCCGTCGCGATGGAGGGCACGCCGTGGGCGATCGACCCCGTGACGCGCGACGTGCGGGTCGGGCGGGCCGTCAGCTCCTACCGCGTGACGTATGCCGACCTCGCACCCTCTCCGCCTCAGCTGCGCGAGTCTGGGCCACCGGACTCCCCCGACGTCACCGAGGACGACCTCAGGCTGCCCGACACGGTGCGTTCGCTCGTACAGCGCTGGTCCGACGAGGTGACAGCGGGCAAGGACAACCCGCTCGACCGGGCCATCGCGATCCAGGACCATCTGCGCGGTCCGGCTTACACCTACAGCCTCGACCTCGGCGAGCCGCTGAGGGACGAGACCGGGCGCATCATGGAGCCGATCCGCAACTTCTACGAGACGCGCCGGGGCTACTGCGTCCAGTTCGCCACGGCGATGATCATGATGGCGCGGGCCCAGGGCATCCCGGCCCGCATGGCGATCGGCTTCCTGCCGGGCGAGGCCGTGGGCACCGATACGTACATCGTCAAGGCCTCGGACGCGCACGCGTGGCCCGAGCTCTTCTTCCAGGGCTACGGCTGGCTGCGCTTCGAACCCACGCCGGGCGGGCGGTCCGGCTCCCCGCCGCCGTATGCCGTGCTCGGCAGCGACGCCGGCGCCACGGGAGGTGGCCGCTCGGTCACCGAGAGCGGGTCGACCGGCAGGGCGACGACCAGCGCCGCCCCGACGCGGACCGCGGTCGCCGCCGCCGAGCCGGAGCCGACGGGCGTGCTCGACCGGGTCTCCTCGGCCTTCACCCTGCGCAACCTCGTCATCATGCTGACGCTGCTCGTCATCGTCCTCGCCGTCCTCGTCATGCCGATCACGGCCTGGGCGCTGCGCGTGCGACGACGGCGGGCCGCGGTCACGCAGCAGGACCTCATCGAAGCCGAGTGGGACGACCTCACCGCCCACCTCGGCGACCTCGGCCTCGAGGCGCCCGCCGGGGCGACCCTGCGTCAGCTGCGTGAGCGCTACGTCACCCAGGGACACCTCGACACCGAGAGCGCGTCGGCGATGCGTCGCGTCACCGCGACCCTCGAGAGGTCGCGCTACGACCGGCCGGAGCGCACGACACCGCAGGAGGCGGTCCGCCTCCACCACGACATCCGCTCGATCCGGCGGCAGGTCGGCGGCACGCGGGCCTGGAAGACGCGGGTGCGCTCCTTCCTCTGGCCACAGACCGGGGTCGCCTACTGGCGCAGCCTGCCCGACCGCCTCTCGGAGGTTCTCAGTCGCCGCCGGTCGTGAGGGGTGCGCCGGACGGCCGGCGCATCGACCACCAGAGGTAGACCGCGCCGAGGAGGGCGCCGATGAAGCCGACGGCGAGCAGCCAGGTGAGCATCCGGTCGCCGTGCAGGTCGCCCCGGGCGCGGAGTGCGCCGACGAGCATCAGCGTGAGCATCACGGTCGCGACCTCGACGAGCAGCCGCAGCCTCTCCCACCGCGGGTCACCGATGACGACGAGGCCCGCACTGCCGAGGCAGAAGATCGCCCCGACGACGCGACACGTCAGCGGGGTGAGCTGCCAGGGCCAGAGCGGGATCATGAGGGACGGCGCGGCGAAGAGCACGAGACCCTGGAGCAGCGCCAGCCCACCGCCGGTGGCGATGACCGCTCGGGCAACCGGCCCGATCCTGCGCTCGTCCGGCCGGGGCGGCGCAGCCACGCGGGAGTTGGCCAGCCACGCACCGAGCACGAGCACCGGCGCCACGAAGTAGAGGGTGGCCCAGAGCCAGAACGCAGGGTGCCCGTGGTTGAAGCGGTCCCAGTGCAGCACGGTCGCGATGCCGAGCAGCGTGGCGAAGAGGCAGACGGCGAGGAAGCCGGCGCCGACCGCGGCCCAGCGCCGCTCACGCGCCACCCGCACGAAGAACCAGGCCCCACCGAGATAGGCCGAGGCGAGCACCATCGGCGTCAGCTGCGGGGAGATCGTCCACGCGAAGAGGCGACGGGTGTCCGCGGGGAAGCCGTAGAGGATGACGAAGGCGGCCACGAGGATCGGGACGAGCACCACGGCGAGCACGCGCGTGGCCGGCAGCACTCGGTCGTCACGCACCTGCGCCATGTGCGCCTCGCCTCCTGCGCCCGAGGGCGCCCGACGGCCCCGACGCGCCGCCTGGTCCGGTCGGATTCGACGGACACCGGGGCGGAGCTCACACCACACTAGAAGCGGCGGGGCGCGGGCGTGAGGAGAACGACCATGACCGACAGCGGGCGGGGTCCGACGGTGGGGACGCAGCAGGGCAAGCGCAGCATCGCCGACGTCATCGACCGGATGACGGGCCTGCTCGACACGATGCCGCAGTCGCTGGAGTCGCGACGCTCCTTCCTCGCCACCTACCTGCGCACGACGCGCGCGGTGGACGCCGCCATCAGGGACGGCGAGTTCGAGGACCCGGTCTGGGTCGAGGCGTGGGACGTCGTCTTCGCCGACCTCTACCTCGACGCGCTCGAGAACGACCTGTCGAGCGACCCGGGCCGGAGCGCGCCGCGGCCGTGGCGGCTCGCCTTCGGTGCGCCGGAGGAGCTGGCGCCCCTGCGCCACGTGCTGCTCGGCATCAACGCGCACATCAACTACGACCTCCCGCAGGCCCTCCTCGGCGTGATCAGCGACGCGGAGTTCGCCGACCCCGTCGTGCTGGCCGGTCGGGCACGCGACCACGAGCGGATCGACGGGGTGCTCTCGGGCCGCGTCGCGGCGGAGGACGCGGAGCTCGCGTCGCAGCAGGCGAAGAGCCTCCTCGACCGCGTCCTCACCCCGCTCAACCGGCGCGCCTCGACCCGCTTTCTGCGCGAGGCGAGGCGCAAGGTCTGGCACAACACCCTCGAGCTCCAGCAGGCCCGGCTGCGCGGCCCCGAGGCGTATGCCGCCCGGCTGGCGGAGCTCGAGGTGCTGAGCGCCGCTCGCATCGCCGACCTGCTCGCGCCCGGACAGGTCCTGCTCCGCCTCGCCGTCGCAGGCTTCGGGGTCCAGCTGCCCCCCGAAGCCTGAGCGCGTCAGCGCGTGAGCTCGCCGGCGATGTTGCGTTGCATCAGCTCGCGGACCGTCGGGGCGTCGTGGCCCTCGCCGAGCAGGACGGCGAGCTTGCTCAGGGCGGCCTCGGACGTGAGGTCGTAGCCCGGCACCGCGCCCGCGCGCAGGAGGGCCGAGCCAGTCGCATACGCCCCTGGCTGGACGGACCCGCGCACGCACTGGGTGACGACGACGACGACGATGCCGGCCGCGGTCGCAGCCTCGACGGCCGCGAGGAAGTCGCGGTCATTGGCGGGCCCGTTGCCGGCCCCGTAGGCCTCGAGCACGAGACCCTGCAGGGGCGGCTGGCAGAGGTTGGCGAGGATCGACGCGGAGAACCCGGGGAAGAGGCGCATCGCCGCGACCTTGCCCAGCGGGCCCGCGACGAGCCGCGCCTCACCCTGCTCGGCGGGTGCGATCGAGGAGTTGACGACGATGTCGATGCCGATGTCGGCGAGGGCCGCCAGGCGCGGCGAGTCGAAGGCGTCGAGCCCCGAGGCGTCGATCTTGGTCGCGCGGTTGCCGCGCAGCACCACCTCGCCGAAGAGGAGCGACACCTCACGGATGTCCCCGCGGGCGGCGACCTGCAGGGCGCCGATGAAGTTCTGCCGGCCGTCGCTGCGAGTGCGCGAGATGGGGATCTGCGAGCCGGTGACGACGACGGGCTTGCCGAAGGAGGGCAGCAGGAAGGACAGCGCTGACGCGGTGTAGGCCATCGTGTCGGTGCCGTGCAGGACGACGAACCCGCGGTGGTCGTCGCGGCGCTCGTGCAGCACCCGGGCGATCGCGCACCAGTCCTCGGGGGTGGCGTTGGCGGAGTCGATCGGGGGGTCCAGCTCGAGGAACTCGATGGGTGGCAGCTCACCGTTCGAGTTCTCGACGATCCAGTCGAGGTAGGGGGCGAGCGCCCCGGCGACCGGCGCGGAGCCCTGAGCCGTGTCGACCATGCCGATGGTCCCACCGGTGTGCAGCACGAACACGGTGTCGCTCACGTCCAGACTCCTCCGTCGCCGGCTCGCGGTGGCACCCGGGCGCGCCGCCTCAGGCGAAGACTACGCAGGCGTCGTGAGCCCCGGTAGCTCGATCCCGTGCTCCTTCGCGTACGCGAGGATGTTGGGCATCATCACCGCGGTCTGCTCCTTCGCCTCGGCGGTCGGGGTGAAGGCCACGAACTCACCACCGGCGGACATCACCGGCACGTGACCCGGCTCGATGACGAAGGCGTCACCGGCCTCGAATGTCTCCATGACGCCGTCGTGGCGGCGGATGGAGAACGTGCCGGTCACGACGTAGCCGAGGTGGTGCGCCTGGCACTCGTCGTCGGGTGCACCCTTGAAGAACGGTGCGAGGTCCATGTCGACGAAGTCGCGCTCGATGCTCACGGTCCAGTCGCCGAACTCCTGCTCGTATGACTCCGTGAAGCCCGGGAAACCTTGGGGGGACGACGCGCTGGCCTTGGACAGCTTGGGCATCGCCTTCTCCTTTCACGCGGAGGTGCCGAGCCCGAGGTGGACCGGCCATCCCTCCCCACCATGCTGGGTGGCGGGGACCGCGGGCCGCCAGAGGACAAGGTCCCTGCGCGGACTCCGTGGGAAAACTGGACGCGGCCGTTCGCCTCACTGGACGACCGACGGGCCGCCTCGCTCCAGCGAGGCGGCCCGTCGATGTCTGCCGAGTCCGTCAGTCCAGGTAGTCGCGCAGGACCTGGCTGCGGCTCGGGTGGCGCAGCTTGCTCATCGTCTTGGACTCGATCTGGCGGATCCGCTCGCGGGTCACGCCGTAGACCTTGCCGATCTCGTCGAGGGTCTTCGGCTGGCCGTCGGTCAGGCCGAAGCGCATCGAGACGACGCCGGCCTCACGCTCGGAGAGCGTGTCGAGGACCGAGTGCAGCTGCTCCTGCAGGAGCGTGAAGCTCACGGCGTCGGCCGGGACGACGGCTTCGGAGTCCTCGATGAGGTCACCGAACTCGCTGTCGCCGTCCTCGCCGAGGGGCGTGTGCAGCGAGATCGGCTCGCGGCCGTACTTCTGGACCTCGACGACCTTCTCTGGCGTCATGTCGAGCTCCTTGGCGAGCTCCTCCGGGGTGGGCTCGCGGCCCAGGTCCTGGAGCATCTGACGCTGCACGCGGGCGAGCTTGTTGATGACCTCGACCATGTGCACCGGGATGCGGATGGTGCGCGCCTGGTCGGCCATCGCACGCGTGATCGCCTGCCGGATCCACCACGTCGCGTAGGTCGAGAACTTGTAGCCCTTGGTGTAGTCGAACTTCTCGACCGCACGGATGAGGCCCAGGTTGCCTTCCTGGATGAGGTCGAGGAAGAGCATGCCGCGACCGGTGTAGCGCTTGGCGAGCGAGACGACGAGACGCAGGTTGGCCTCGAGCAGGTGGTTCTTGGCCTTCTTGCCGTCCTGGGCGATCCACCAGAGCTCACGCTTGAGCTTCATGTCGATCTTGCCCTCGGCATTGAGCTTCTCCTCGGCGAAGAGGCCGGCCTCGATGCGCTTGGCGAGCTCGACCTCCTGCTCGGCGTTGAGGAGTGCGACCTTGCCGATCTGCTTGAGGTAGTCCTTGACGGGGTCGGCCGTGGCGCCGGCGGTGACGACCTGCTGCGCAGGGGCGTCGTCCTCGTCGTCGTCGCGGATGACGAACCCGGACTCCTCGGTCTCCTCGGCCACGGCCGCGGGCTTCGGCTTGGGCTCGCCGTCCTCGTCGGTGTCATCGGCGTCGGCGTCGTCGGCCACCTCGGCCGCGACGGCGACGACGTCGACCTCCTCGAGCTCGGTCTCGACGGCCTCGTCGGGCTCGACGATGTCGTCGCCCTCGGTGATCGCGTCCGCGTCGTCCACGCCGGCGACGGCCTTCTTGGCCGTGGCCTTGCGGGCCGTGGTCTTCTTGGCAGCCGTCTTGGCGGGGGCTGCGGCGGCGGCCTTGGCGACACCAGCGGTGGTGGCGGCCTTCTTGGCGGCGGTCTTGCGGACCGTCGCCTCGGGGGCAGCTGCTGCGGCGTCGGTCTCGGCGGCAGCCGGAGCTGCGGCGGCGCGCTTCGCCGGCGCCTTTCGCGTGGTCGAGGTGGTGGTCCTGGCGGCGGTCTTCGTCGCCGCGGCCGTGGTGCTACGAGCGGTGGCCACAGTGCCTCCCTTGGTCCCTGAGCGGGTCTTGTTGGTGCTCGTGTGCGGCGCGTCGACAACGATCTCGATGTCGTGGGCCTCGAGAGTCGTGAGCACGGGCTTCATCTGCTTGAGGTCGAGGGCGGCCTCGGCCTGGGCCCGGGCGATCTCGGTGCCGGTGATGCTCCCGTTCGAGCTCCCCTTCACGAGAAGCTGCATGATTGCCTCGTGCTGGAACACCTTCGGCAGGGTCTTGGGGGCTCCAGCGGTTGTTGCCTTCGGCACGGAAGCAGTCGCCTTTCGTCGCTGTGTGCGTCGTGATGGGCGCACCAGATCCGGGCATGCACCAGCACAACGAACGAGAGTGGGGGTTCGTGCCGAATGTGCTTGGCCTGGTGGAGTCGGTCCCTGAGCGATCTCGCGGTGCGCCTCGTGCAATCCGGTACTCGACCATTATAAAACGCGAACGGCGATGCCCGCGAACAGAACGCCCTTTCGGGCGCGCCGGTGTGATATCCCGGACCGGCTCGAGCCGCCCGCGCGTGCCGACCCCCGACGAACGGCGCCTGGCCGGAGGGCTCTCAGTCCGCCTTGACGGCGAGCACGGGGCAGCTGGCGTCGAGCAGGATGCGCTGCGCGTTCGAGCCGAGGATGAGCTTGCCGACCGGGCTCCGGCGCCGCAGGCCGATGACGATGAAGTCAGCGGACTCCTCGTCGGCGACACTGATGAGGTCCTCGGCGGGATCGTTGCCGCGCACGAGCTGACGCACCTCGTGCTCGAGCCCCTTCTCCTCGAGCAGGTCGCCCACCCGGGTGAGCTCCTTCTCGAACTGGATGGCCTCGTCGGGGTCGAAGTCCTTGCCTCCGCGGTGCGAGCTGATGACGATCAGCCGCGTCCCCCGGAGCATGCACTCCTCAGCTGCGCGCTTGAGGGCGGCGCGGCCTTCCTTCGTTGCGACGTAACCAACGACAATGGCCACTTTGTCCGGACCTCCTTGGTGCGGTGATACCCCTGCTCGCACGCTACCGGAAAAGCCCGCCCCAGGGCGCGACCAGCGAACTCTCGCAAGCGAGTCGCCGAGGACCGGCCCGGAGGGCCGGGGTGGACGTCAGCGCGCCAGCGCCTCGCTGATGATCTCGCCGACCTGGTCCTCTTCGATGAGGAAGCCGTCGTGACCGTAGTCGGAGGTGATGTGGGCGCGTGTCGAGCGCGGGAGGGCGCGGTGCAGCTCGTCGGACAGACGGGGCGGGTAGAGACGGTCCGTGTCGACCGACACGACCGTGCAGTCGGCGCTCACTCGCGAGAGCGCTGCCTCGACCCCGCCGCGGTCGCGCCCGACGTCGTGGGAGTTCATGGCCTCGGTCAGGCGCAGGTAGGAGTTGGCATCGAAGCGACGGGCCAGCTTGCCGGCGTGGTGGTCGAGGTAGCTCTCCACCGCGAAGCGGCCTCGGTCGCCCGCACGCAGCGGGTCCTCACCGAGCTGGGCCTCCCGTCCGAAGCGCTCGCTCAGCTCGGTCTCGGTGCGGTAGGTGATGTGCGCGATCCGTCGGGCGAGTCCGAGACCGTTCTCGGGCGAGCGGCCGGTCTCGTAGTAGTCGCCGCCGGCGAAGTCGGGGTCCTGGCGGATGGCAAGGAGCTGGGGCTGGCACCACGCGATCTGGTCGGCGGTGGCATATGCCGTCGAGGCGAGCACGAGGCACCGGTCGACGCGCTCGGGCTCGGTCACCGCCCACTCGAGCGCCCGCATGCCGCCCATGGACCCGCCGACGACGGCCGCGAGCCGGTCGATGCCCAGGGCGTCGAGCAGCGCCGCCTCCGCTGCGACCTGGTCGCGCACCGTCACGTAGGGGAAGCGACTCCCCCACGGGCGCCCGTCGGGGGCCAGGCTCGAGGGTCCGGTGCTGCCCTGGCAACCGCCGAGCACGTTCGAGGCGACGACGAACCACTCGTCGGGGTCGACCGGACGTCCGGCGCCGATGAGCGCGTTCCACCAGCCGGGTGAGGGGTGTCCTGGGCCCGCCTCGCCCGAGACGTGGCTGTCACCGGTGAGCGCGTGCTCGACGAGGATGACGTTGTCGCGGCTGGCGTTGAGGGTGCCCCAGGTCTCGTAGGCGATGCGGACCTGCGAGAGCCGACCGCCGCGCTCGAGGTCGAGGCCGCCGATGTCGACGAAGCGACGCTGGCCGACGGGGTCGCCCTCGTGCCAGGCCCCGCTGGACCGCGGGACCTCCTCTCCACGAGAGGCCGTGCCGGTCGGGACCGAGCGCAGCCGCGAGGTCGGGCCGTACCCCGAGGTCGTCTGGCCGGATGCCTGTCCCGGCACGACCGCGCCGTGGGTGTCGGCGGCGCCGTCGGGTCGGGCCGGGTGTCGGTCGGTGACGGTCATGGAGGATGCTCCTCGGCTCGCGCTTGCACCCACACGGTCTGAGGGATGCCAGGTCCTCACCCGGGGCACCCCACCGCGAAGGAGGGTTGCCGGCCAGCGAGCCGGGGCTTGTCGCTGGCACTCATGACCTAGGCACCACCATACGCGAGACCGCTCACGCACTCGATGGGCTGTTCCACGAGCCGGACGGGCCGTGCGCTGCGAGGTCGTCGACGGGGGCATTGTCCGCACCCCGACCGCGCAACCCGTGGTCGAGCGCGTCGCGCAGCAGCCCCGCGAGACGGTGGTCGGGCTCGAGGTCGAGCGCCGCGTCGATGGCCACGCCGGCGCGCGCGCCGTCGCCTCTCCACCACGCGTAGTTGCCGACGACCGCGAGCAACGGGGCGGCGTGGGGGGCAGGAACGACCCGGCAGACGCTCTCGAGGCGCGCGTGGACGTGGTGCGGCGCACTCGCCTCCTCCCATGCTCGCCAGTCCTCCCACGCAGACCCGTGCCCGTCGATGCGGCCCTCTATGCGGATGTCGTCCGGGCGACCGCGGTGGCGGTCGAGACGGCGCTCGAGACGGCGGCCGCGCTTGCGCCGTCCGCGGCGCGGGCGAGGCTGCGGCGGCACGGACTCTGCCGCAGCCGCCGAGCGGACATCGGTTCCCACGAGGGCCTCGAACAGCGCGACGAGCCCCGGCGGGAAGTCGCTGAGGGGAACCGCACCCGGGCACAGCCAGGCGATGAGGGCGTCGCGGAAGACGACGTCGCGCAGCGGTCCGACGAGCGCCGGCACCCGCTCGACGAGCCTCTCGCCACCGACCTCTCCGTGCAGGACCTCGCTCCACGCCGCGAGGGACTCCGCCTGCAGGAGCACCGATACGGGGGAAACTCCGGCACCCGCATCGTCATCCTCATCGTCGACGTCGTCGTCGACGTCGGCGCTCCCCCACGACGCCGCACGACGCCGCCCGGTCTCGAGGTCGATGACAACGGCACCGTCGGCGTTGTCACCGACCTCGCCCAGGTCACCGAAGTCACCGAAGTCACCCAGGTGGCCCAGCCCGTCGTCGTCGTCGTCCTCGTCCTCGAACGCGGCGAGGTCCTCCCCCAGCTCGTCCGTGAGATCGGCCGTGAGATCGTCCAGGTCGGCGGCGAGCCGCTCGAGCTCTCGCAGCCGGTCCAGATCCCCGAGGTCGCCGTCGACGGGCAGCGTTCCGGCCCGAATCCGGTCGATGGCGACCGAGACGGTGTAGCGGGCCTGCCAGATGTCGATGGCCGCTTCGACGTCGTCATGCCGGGGGTCGTCGACAGCCAGCGGTTGCACGAGCCCGGCGAGGGAGTCGCGGTCCTCCAGCACCGAGTGCCCGAGGGCGATGTAGCCGGCCACCGCGGGCACGTCGGCGGGCTGGGGCATCGGCCGGCCTCCCGGCGGGCAGCAGTCGCAGTCGACGGTGAACCACCGACCGTTGCGCACGACGAGGCGGTCCTGGACGACGACACGTTCCTGCTCGAGACCGGCGCGCAGGGCGGCACTCAGGGCGTCGGACTCCCCCGGCTCCTCCTCGAAGCCGACGAGGCACACCGACGAGGGCCGGTCGCGCACGAGCGTGGGCAGTCCCGCAGCCGCGGCGTCCGCGGCAAGGTGGTCGGGGGCGATGTCGAAACGCGCGACGAGGCCGATGCGCTTGCCGTGGAAGCACACGACGACGACGCTGCGGGTCGGCTGGAAGCCGAGGTGGAAGGGAAGGATGGTCAGCAGGTCGGCAGGCCCCGACAGGGAGATCTTCGGCATGACCCGACCCTCGTCTCCCGCTCGAGCCGCAGGGAGGGGGCGCAGGACATCTGTGGACGACGGAGGCCCGTCGCAGGGAGGTGTGGACAAGTCCGGCGCGCGCGGCGACGCCGGCGCGCAGGAACCCGGCCCCCGGCGGGACGCCGAGCCTCAGCGCTCGAGACGCTTGCGGACCGTCTCCATCACGTAGTCGGTCGCCGCCTGGCGCACACCCTCGGGCAGCACGACCTTGCCCTGCGTCGCGCGAGCGGCGCCCGGCGCAGCCGCCCCGGTCCTGTCCTCGTCAGCGCGTGGCGCAGCAGCGCCCGTCGTGTCGCGGTCGGCTCGCGGAGCGGCTCCGTCGCTCGCCCCGCCTTCCCACCCGCCACCGGCAGGGGTCGACCACGTGGCCTCGCCCCGCACCGTCTGGCCCCGGCGCGCACCCTGACCGAGCTCCCAGGCGACGAAGCGGTCCGTCTCCTCGATGAAGGCCTTGATCGCCCACCCGATGACGACGGCGTCGTCGGCAGCGCCCACCACGGGCAGGAAGGCCTCGGGCAGCAGGTCGATCGGCGAGGCGACGTAGGCCACCGCAGCGGCGACGAGCCCGAGGCGCGCGACGGTCGTGCCGGCATACGTGCCGTCGAGGGTGGCACGCACGAGCCGCGGCACCGCGTGGACGCGCTCCATGACCGAAGGACCCCCCGGCCGCATGGACGCGCGGACGACCGACGCAGCCGTGGCTGCGAGCTTGATGCGGGATGCCGACTTCATGCCCTCACCAACGAGCGGGCCGCCACGACGATTCCGGGCACACCGAGCCGTTGCAGAGTCGTCACCTGTGGCTCACCGGCCGTCACCTGCCGTAGGTGGCCACCGGTGGGAACTCCTTGGCGGCCTGGGCGCCGATGCGACCCAGCATGTAGACGTCGATGACAGCGCCCAGCGCGCCACCCAGGATGGGCACGGCGCGCCCGAAGCGGGCGAAGGTGCTGCCTCCGATGCGACCGAGCAGCCGGAAGCCGATCGCCTTGTTGAGCACCATGAGAGCGGGCGCCGGGAGGCGTCCGGCGGCGAGGCTCGACCACTTGCCGCCCGAGGCGACGACGCCGGCCTTCTTGAGGAGGTCGTCGCTGTCGGCGCCGATGAGGGTGAGCAGCACGGCCGAGCGGATCTCTGGCTGGCTGAGGTCGTAGCCGCGCACCTTAGCGGTCGCCGCGGTCATGCGGGTGCCGACGAGATAGAACTCGAGCACGTTGGCGGGCAGCGAGAGGGGCATCGTGAAGAAGCCGCCGAGCCCGGTCACGAAGCCACCCACGGCCCCGATCTGACGGTGGTCGCGGCGGATGATCCGGATCGCCTGCTCGACGTCGCCGCGCGCGTGCTTGAGCGCCGTCTCGGCGACCTTCTCCGCTGAGTCGAAGGGGCCCCGACCGTCGATGCCGATGTCGAGCAGGCGCTCGACCAGCCGGGTCGCTGCTCCGGTCAGCCCGCCCTCGTCGGGCAGCTTGGCGCGCTCGAGCGCGCCGCCGTTCGCCGCAGCGCGGACCTGCGTGGCGGTGGCGTCCGCCGCCTTCGTCGCCTCGTCGCTGTCAATGCCCAGGAGTCCCACGTGGTGCCGTCCCTTGCCGATGGTGTCGCGTTCGCCCAGACCATACCCAGCCGGTCGTCGTCAGCGTATGCCGAGCGGGGCAGTCGTCCTGGTGCGATTCCCTGTCGGCGTGGTCTCGTAGGGTCGGGCCATGCCCACGCACCTCCTCGACGTGCCGCTCGACGTCCTGCGGCGCGACCGGACGAGCATCAAGTGGCGCCGCTACCCCGCCGACGTGCTGCCGCTCTGGATCGCCGAGATGGATGCCCGCCCCTGCCCCGCGGTCGTCGATGCCGTCACGGCGGCCATGACGCGCGGAGACACCGGCTACGCCGGCGACGAGGGGTATGCCGCAGCCCTCGCCGAGCTCGCCGAGGCCGAGTGGGCCTGGACGACCGATCCCGGCGCGATGGTCCGCGTCACCGACGTGCTGACCGGGGTCGCCCACCTCCTCGGGCTGCTCACCGATCCGCTCGGGCCGGTCATCGTCAGCCCCCCGGTCTACAACGCGTTCTACGACGTCATCTCCTCGATCGGCCGTCGGGTCGTGGAGGCGCCGCTGACAGCGGACGGCCGGCTCGACCTCGACCTGCTCGACACCACCTTCGGCGAGGTCACGGCGCAGGGCGGGAGGGCGGCATACCTCCTCTCCAACCCGCACAATCCGACGGGCACGGTGCACAGCGCCGCGGAGCTCGAGGGCCTCGCCGCCGTCGCGGAGCGCCACGGGGTGCGCGTGCTGTCCGACGAGATCCACGCTCCCCTCGTCTTCGCGCCGCACCGCTTCACCCCCTACCTCACGGTGCCCGGCAGCGAGCGCGGCATCACCGTCACGTCCGCCTCCAAGGCCTGGAACCTCGCCGGCCTCAAGGCTGCGCTCGTCGTGCCCGGTGAGGACGCGCGGGCTGACGTCGCGCGGCTGCATCCCTTCGTCACCTTCGGCGCGAGCCACTTCGGCGTCATCGCCCAGACGGCCGCCTACCGCCACGGGCGCGAGTGGGTCCACGAGCTCGTCGGCGAGCTCGACGCCAACCGCGCTCTGCTCGGCGAGCTCGTCCGTGAGCACCTCACTGGGGCGCACCTCCTCGTGCCGGACTCGACCTACCTCGCGTGGCTCGACCTGCGCCCACTCGGGCTCGGCGACCGTCCGGCCGCCACCCTGCTCGAGCGAGGTCGGGTCGCTGTCTCGGAGGGCACGATGTTCGGCGCGGCCGGCGCAGGGCACGTGCGCATCAACTTCGCCACGTCGCCCGACGTGCTGCGAGAAGCCGTGGCACGCATCGCGGGCTGCATTGGCTGACAAGGCAGCCGGTGCTCCCCTCGTCGCCCTCGTCGTGGGCCCCCAGGGGGCGTATGCCGTGGGGCCGGGCATCGACGAGTCGTGGCCGCTCGCGGAGGTGGGCCGGCGGTTCGTCGCCGCCGCGTCCCGACTCGGACCGCGCTGGGTGCTCTGGTCCGCCGCTTCAACGTTGCGCGAGGTCGTCGGCGCCGGCATCGACGTCGCGCGCACGTGGGACCTCGCCGAGACGCACCGCCTCCTCCACGGCGGCTGGGCGGCGTCACCCGGTCACGTGCTCGCTGCTTGCCGGGGGCTAGACGAGGCGGCTGTGCCCCTCCCCCGCACGCAGCGGTTGAGCGGCTTCGACGGCGACCTCTTCGACCTCGCCGATGCCGGTGACCGGCCGCTCCTCACAGCCGAGGGGCACCTCCGCGCCGATGCGCTCTCGCGTGCCCTCGACCAGCGGCAGCTGCGCGAGCTCGCGGTGCTCGCGCTCGAGTGCCAAGCGGCGCAGCTCGCCGCGCTCGGGCGCATCGGCGGCGGCCACCTCGCCCGGCTGGAGCGCACGGTGTGGTCCGAGTCGGCGGCGGCCGTGCTCTGTCTCGAGCTCGAGCGCGATGGCCTGCCCGTCGACCGGCTCGCCGCCGAGGACCTCATCGCCGCCTCCGCCGGGCCGCGCGCCCGCGACGAGGCCGACGCCGCCCGCATCCGCTCCGAGCGCGACCGCGCCGTGCTGCGGCACGCGCCTGGCCGCGAGCGGACCGACCTGCGCAACCCGACCCAGGTGCGCGAGCTGCTCGCGTCGGTCGGGGTCGACGTGCCCAACACCCGCGCCTGGATGCTCGAGCCCTACCGCGTCACCCACCCGCTCGTCGACGCCCTGTTGCGGTGGCGCAAGGACGAGCGCATCGCCACGACCTACGGCTACCGGTGGCTCGACGAGCACGTCGGCCCCGACGACCGGCTCCGCGGGGGCTGGACCGCCTGTGACGGCGCCGCCGGGCGCATGACCGCCCAGAACGGGCTGCACAACCTGCCCGCTCCCCTGCGGCCCGCGATCGCCGCCGCGCCCGGACACGTCTTCGTGCGCGCCGATCTCGGCCAGATCGAGCCGCGGGTGCTCGCCGTCGTGAGCGGCGACCGCGCCTTCGCGGAGGCGACGCGCAGTGACGACCTCTACGCCCCCGTCGCCGCCAAGCTGGGCGCCGACCGGCCCATCGCCAAGATCGCCGTCCTCGCGGCGATGTACGGCCAGCGCTCGGGCGCTGCCGGTGAGGCCCTCAAGGATCTCGAGCGGGCCTACCCGGTGGCCATGGGCCTGCTCGACCGGGCTTACGACGACGGCGTGGCCCGCCGGTCCGTACGCACGTGGGGAGGCCGTCTCATCCGTTTCGGAGAGGGTCCCCCTCGCCAGGGTGAGGGAGCTGAGGCACCGGGCGGGAGCACCACCCTGACCGACGCCTCGGCCGGAGCCGACGCATCCCGAGGGCGCTACGCGCGCAACGCGATCATCCAGGGGTCAGCCGCAGAGCTCTTCAAGGCCTGGGCCGCCACCGTGCGTCACGCGGTGCGGCCGCTCGGCGGGCAGATCGTGCTGTGCCTCCACGACGAGCTCATCGTGCACGTGCCGGAGCAGCAGGCGGCTGCCGCCGCCGAGGCGGTCGAGGCCGCCCTGACGGGCGCCGCCCGCACGTGGGCCGGCACCGACCAGGTCCGCTTCGTCGCCGACACGTCGATCATCCGGCGCTGGAGCGACGCCAAGCCCTGACGCCCGTCCCGCCCCGTCGAGAGCCCACTTTCCCGCGCGGGGAAACGAGCACTCGATCGAGGGGGCACGTCAGGAACTGAGCACTCGACCGGCCGACGCAACGAGTGCCCACTTTCCGCGTCGGAAAGTGGGCACTCGACGTGCTGGGGGCGCAGCGCCCCGGGCTGAGAGGGCCGCTACGACTGGTCGTCGTCCTCGGTGACGTCCTTGAGGAAGGCCTCGAACTCCGCACCGATCTCGTCGGCGGTCGGCAGGTCGGACAGGTCCGTGGCCAGGAGGTTGCGCTGCTGACGGCCCTCGAGGAAGGTGTCGTACTGCTGCTCGAGGGCATGCACGACAGCCGTGATCTCGTCGGACTCCTCCATCTGCCGGGTGATCTCGGCCCGGTTGAGCCCCGCCGTCGCGACGAGGGCGCTGATGTCGAGGTCGAGCCCCGTGGCGGCCCGCACCCGCTCGAGCCCGACGACGGCAGCATCGCCGAACTCCGTCTGGCCGAGGTAGTGCGGCACGTGGACGGCGAAGCCGATGGCGTCGTGGCCTGCCTCGCCGAGCCGCAGCTCGAGCAGCGACGAGAAGCTGGCCGGCACCTGGACGGTGCCGAACGCCGGGTCGTTGCCGGAGATGAGGCGCGGGTTGGTGCCGTGCGCGGTCACGCCGAGCGGGCGCGTGTGCGGCACGGCCATGGGGATGCCGTGGATGCTGACGGTGAGGCCCACGCCGAAGGCGCGCACGAGCTGCGTCGTCGCCTCGACCATGCGCGCCCACTGGTAGTCGGGCTCGGGCCCGACGAGGAGCAGGAAGGGCACGCCCTCCTTGTCGACGACGCGGTGCAGCAGCAGGCTCGGGTCGTCGTAGCTGCTCCAGTGGTCGCGGTCGAAGACCATGACGGGCCGGCGGCCTCGGTAGTCGAGGAGCTGGTCGACGTCGAAGGAGGCGATGACGCGCGACTCGTGCGCCTCGAGCAGGTGGTCCGCCATGAGGCGCTGGGTGTTGCCGGCGTCGATGAATCCGCCGAGGGCGACGATGAGCACCGAGGCCTGCAGCTCCTGCAGCATGCTCGGTGAGGTGTCGCTCTCGAACTGGAAGAGCTCGGTCGGGTCCTGCACGGGTCTGGCCTTTCGTCGTCCGGGATCGTCTCGTGCAACGCTCCGCCCGTTCCCAAGATTCCCACGTCCACGGTTGCAGCGGGCCGTGTCAGCAGGTCAGGCGCGCACCTTGGCGATCGCCTTGAGCACCCGCTGCGGCGAGACGCTGTATGCCGTCCCGATCGTCTGCGCGAAGAGCGAGACCCGCAGCTCCTCGATCATCCAGCCGATCTCGGCGACCTCGGCCGCGCCCCGCTGCGCGGGACGCAGCGAGTCGAGCAGGTCGGCATACCGGCCCTCGACGAGGTCGACCTGCTCGAGTGCCACGGTGTCGCGGGCGAGGTTGGCCGGCCCCTTGTCGAGGCGGTGGGCGATCGCCCGGAGGTAGCGGTCGAGGTCGGGCAGGCGGCGCAGACCTGTGTCCGCGACGAAGCCAGGACGCACGAGCTCGCGCAGCTGGGCCCGCACGTCGGCGAGCATCGGGCGGATCGCCGGGCTGCTCGAGCGGTCGAGGTCGGCGAGCCGGTTGGTGAGGGCGAGGTCCTTTGCGAGGATCGGCTCGACGAGGCCGACCACCTGGACCACCTTCGCCGTCGTGTGCGTGCGCACCGCTGACAGCGCCCACTCGAAGTCCTCGCGGGTGCGCACGGCGTGGTCGCCACCCGAGCTCCGGTCGGTGACGGCGTCGTCGCGGATCGCGTCGATGGCTGCCGCGAGGCAGTCGTCGAGCAGGGCGGGGACGCTCCCGTGCGGGTTGTGGCCGAGAGCCAGCTTCTGGGCGTTCGTGAGGCGCGAGAGGATCTGCTTCCACGGCGGCGTGATGCCGAGCAGGAGCAGCCGTCGCACACCGAGGCGGTGCTCGGCGTCGGCCTCGGCCCGCGTCGGCAGGACGCGGAGGTCGACACCCGACCCCGTGTCGACGAGCGCGGGGTAGCCCTGGACGCCCTCGGAGCTCTCGAACGTCTCGGGCACCCCGTCGTCGGGGAAGGCCGTGAGACCGGCCCGCTCGACGCGGGCCCCGGCGCGGCTCACCTGTCGCCGCAGCTGTGGCGCGGCCGCCTCCCGGACCGCCTCGAGGTCCTTGCCCGTCGCGACCGGCTGCCCGTTCGGCCCGTCGACGCTGAAGGTGACCAACAGGTGCGGCGGCACCCGCTCGACCTCGAAGTCCGCCGGCGAGACGGGCGCGCCGGCCTTGCGCTGCAGGACGGCGGCCAGGGCAGGCAGCAGCGGCCCGCTCGTCGGGTCGAGCTCGGGCAGCACGGCGCGGGCGTGGTCGGGTGCCGGCACGAGGTTGCGGCGAATCCCCTTGGGCAGTGAGCGGATCAGAGCCGTCACGAGCTCCTCACGGAAGCCGGGCACCTGCCAGTCGAAGCCCTCCGGCGTCACCTGGTTGAGCCGGTCGACCGGGATGTGCACCGTCACGCCGTCCTGCGCCGACCCGGGCTCGAACTGGTAGGTGACGGGCAGGACGTTCTCGCCCTGCGTCCAGGTCGTCGGATGGTCCTCGTCGGCGATGCTCCCCGTGCTCTCGCGCAGCAGCAGCTCCTCGGTGAAGGTCAGCAGCTCTGGGGTCTGCCGTCGAGCCTTCTTCCACCACGTGTCGAAGTGCCGGCCCGACACGACGTCGGCCGGAATCCGCTTGTCGTAGAAGGCGATCAGTGTGCTGTCGTCGACGACGATGTCGCGGCGGCGCGTGCGCGCCTCGAGCTCGCCGAGGCGCTCGACGAGGGCGGCGTTGTCGCGCAGGAAGGCGTGCTCGGTGTGCCAGTCACCCTCGACGAGGGCGTGCCGGATGAAGAGGTCGCGAGCCAGCTCTGGGTCGATGCGTCCGAGCCCGACGACCCGCCCGACGACGAGGGGCACCCCGTAGAGGGTGACCCGCTCGGTCGCCACGGCCGAGCCGCGCTTGCCCGACCAGCGCGGCTCGGAGTACTGCCGCTTCACAAGGTGCTCGCCGAGCTGCTCAGCCCACACGGGGTCGATGCGCGCGTTGACCCGCGCCCACAGGCGGCTGGTCTCGACGAGCTCCTCGGCCATGACGAACTGCGGTTGCTTGCGAAAGAGCGCGGACCCGGGACTGATGCCGAAGCGCGTGCCCCGCGCACCGGCATACTCCCGCTTCTGCTCGTCGCGGACACCCACGTGCGAGAGGAGCCCGGCGAGCAGCGACTGGTGGATCGCGTCCGCGTCGACCTCGCCCTCCCCGACCTTGACGGTGCCGCGGCTGACGTCGAGGCCCGCCTGCTTCGCCGCCTGCCTCACCTGGCCGTGGAGGTCCTGCCACTCGCGGATGCGCAGGTAGTGGAGGAACTCGGCCTTGCACATCCGGCGGAACGCGCTGCTGCTCAGCTCCGCCTGCTGCTCCTTGAGGTAGGCCCAGAGGTTCAGCCACGTGAGGAAGTCGCTCGTCTCGTCGGCGAAGCGCTTGTGCGCGGCGTTCGCGAGCTCCTGCTTGTCCTGCGGCCGCTCGCGCGGGTCCTGGATCGACAGCGCAGAGACGATGACGAGCACCTCGCGCAGCACGCCGCGCTTGTCCGCCTCGATGACCATGCGGGCGTGCCGCGGGTCGATGGGCAGCAGCGCGATCGTCCGGCCGTATGCCGTGAGGCGGCGTCCCGCACGGCGCTGCCCTCGTCCGCTGGGCGGGGTCTCCTCCTCGGGCGCGAAGGCCTGCAGCTCCTCGAGGAGCCGCACCCCGTCGGCGATCTGACGCGAGTCCGGTGGGTCGACGAAGGGGAAGCGGGCGATGTCGCCGAGGCCGAGACTCGTCATCTGGAGGATGACCGAGGCGAGGTTGGTGCGCAGGATCTCGGGGTCGGTGAACTCCGGGCGGCTGTCGTAGTCGTCCTCGGAGTAGAGCCGGATGGCGATGCCGTCGGAGACGCGGCCGCAGCGGCCGCTGCGCTGGTTGGCGGACGCCTGGCTCACCGGCTCGATGGGCAGGCGCTGCACCTTGGTGCGCTGGCTGTAGCGGCTGATGCGGGCCGTGCCGGTGTCGATGACGTAGCGGATGCCGGGGACCGTGAGCGAGGTCTCCGCGACGTTGGTGGCAAGGACGATCCGGCGTCCGGTGTGCGACGAGAACACCCTGTGCTGCTCGGCCGCAGACAGCCGGCCGTAGAGCGGGACCACCTCGGTCACCGGCAGCTTCATCCCGTTCAGGGCATCGGCAGCGTCACGGATCTCGCGCTCACCGGAGAAGAAGACGAGGATGTCGCTGCTCGTGCCCGAGTGCCGCTCGGTCCACAGCTCCTCGACGGCCTCGCACACGCCGGTCACCATGTCGCGCTCCTCCGCCTCCGGGCGGTCGGGGTCGACGAGCGGGCGGTAGCGGATCTCGACGGGGAAGGTGCGGCCCGAGACCTCGATGATCGGGGCGGGGTGTCCCGTGGCCGGATCGGCGAAGTGCTCGGCGAAGCGCTGCGGGTCGATCGTCGCCGAGGTGATGATGACCTTGAGGTCGGGGCGGCGCGGCAGGAGCTGCTTGAGGTAGCCGAGGATGAAGTCGATGTTGAGGCTGCGCTCGTGCGCCTCGTCGATGATGATCGTGTCGTAGCGGCGCAGCTCGCGGTCCCGCTGCATCTCGGCGAGCAGGATGCCGTCGGTCATGACCTTGACGAGGGTGTCGCGGCTGCTCTGGTCGGTGAAGCGCACCTGGTAGCCGACGGCCGTGCCGAGCTCGACCGCGAGCTCCTCGGAGAGCCGCTCGGCGACGGCGCGGGCCGCGATGCGCCGCGGCTGGGTGTGCCCGATGACGGCGTCGAGCCCGCGACCGAGCTCGAGGCAGATCTTCGGGATCTGGGTCGTCTTGCCCGAGCCGGTCTCACCGGCGATGACGACGACCTGGTGGTCGCGGATCGCCGCGGCGATGTCGTCGCGGCGCTCGACGACGGGCAGGTGCTCGGGGTAGGTGATGGGCGGCACCGTCGCCGCGCGGGCGGCCCTGCGGGCGGCCCGCTGGTCGGCGGTGGGCTCGGCCCGCCTTCGCTGCTGGCGCGGTGGGGTGCCGGGCGCACCGGCCGCGGGGCGTCTGCCGCGCGAGCGACGACCGCCCCCGCGGGCGCGGGAGGTCGAGGTCTCGTCGGGCATGCCCGTCAGGATATGTGGGCGGCGCAGCGCCGGTCGCGGGGGTTTGGGCCCGGGGTCTGCACGGACCGCTCGACGGGTGGAACCGATACGCTCCGCGATCGCTCAGAGCGGGGTCGCGACGCCGCGCCCGTCGACGACGACGGTGGTTGGATGGGCGCACCGCACGGACTCAGGGGGACATGTGAACGACGCCACGTCGCGGCCCGAGCTGCCCGACCCGCAGCACGACCGGCACGTCGCCTTCCCGGACCTGACTCCCGCCGCACCCGCCGAGTCGCCCAGCGAGGGACCGGTCGACGCACCGTCGACCCCTGCGCCCGGTCCGCCGCCCGACGCCTGGGCCGACCACGCCTCACCCGCGGGTCCTCCCCCCTCGACCGGCTGGCAGCCCGACCCGACGGTCCGCCGCACCCCACCCACGAGGCCGGAGCCCGTCACGCGAGGCCGGCGTCCGGCATGGCTCCCGTATGCCGCCGTCATCGGGATCTTCATGGTGATGGGAAACTCCGGCGGCCACGACGTGGTGGTCGACGCCGGTAGCGGTTCCTCCGAGCAGGTGTGGGGTGGCTCGTCAGACCCGTGGGGTGAGCAGGCGCCGGACCCGTCGATGGCGGGCTGGGTCACCACGGTCGAGGACCCGAGCCTCACCACCGACCCTCTCCCCCTCGACTCCCCCGTCTCGCCGGTCCCCCCGGACACCACCATGCTCCGGGTCGAGGTCGTGTCCACCTCTGCGCAGGACGTCTCGTTGACGGTCTCCACATCGTCCGGGCTGCACGAGGAGAGCTCGGAGCGCACCCCGCTAGCGAGGGAGATCCACCTGGGGTCGGTGCCGAGCTCCGTCTCCGTCGCGGCATCGAGCACCGACGGGTCCGGTGACGTCCTGCAGTGCCGCGTCTATGCGGGCACGGACCTCGTTGCCATCCACACCATGGACACCGGGTCGGTCAGCTGCGAGCTCACGTGGTGAGGGTGCCTCGATGGTCTCGAGGCGCCCTCGCCATCAGATGTCAGCGCCATCCTCCGCGGCGCGAGATGCCTTGCGGCGCTTGTTGATCGCGATCCGCGCGGCCATCGCCTTCTCGAAGGCGAAGTGCCAGAAGCGGCTGATGACGAGCTCGCGCTCCCCGACCATCTCGACGACATCCGCACCGGCACCGAGCTTGAAGAGCAGCAGGCCGGTCAGCGGGCTCGTCGCGCCGAGCGAGGTGTTGAACCCCCGGAAGTCGTAGGCGTCGCACCCCGCCGCCACGGCGTCCTGCATGGCCTGCCACTGCAGCGCGTTGGAGGCCCGGGCGTCGCGGTTGCGCTCGGTGGAGCCGCCGTAGAGGTAGGAGAACGTGCGGCCGAAGCGGATCATCAGCGCCGACGCGAGCACGTCGCCGTCGACGTGGGCCTCGTAGAAGCACGCCTGGACGGGGCTGCCGGCGCCCTCGCTCATGAAGGAGCGCGCCATGAGGTCGAAGTAGGCCTTCGGTCGCGGCAGGAAGTTGTCGCGGTCGGCGGACTCGACATAGAGCTCGTAGAAGGTGTCGAGCCCCTCGGCGAGCGCGGTGCGCACCTCCACACCGGACTTCTCGGCCTTCTTGACGTTGCGGCGCCACTGCTGGTTCATCGACTTCAGCAGCTCGGGAACGGTCCGGCCGCGCAGATCGACGATGCAGAGCAGGCGCGGCTGGCCGACGGCCACCCCGTCGCCTCCGATCGACAGCCACTCGTTGGCGTCGAGCCAGACCTCCAGGCGTCTCGCCACGGCACTGTCCACGGCGCTCGGCATCGTGGTGAAGCTCAGCAGGCCGCCCTCGGCGACCTGCTTCTTCACCGGCTCCCGGTCCCAGATCCGTGACACCACCGGGAAGCCGAGACGGAGCGCGAAGGCGCCGTCATTCCTCGCCCAGGCGACGAGCGGGTCGAGCCAGGCAGCAGGATCGTCGGCGACGGCCGCCCACGGGAGGGCAGGACCCTCCGGCAGGTAGGCATAGGACCGCTTGAGGCGAGGGATGGCGCGCGAGAGCACGAGGCCGGCACCGACCCTGCGTCCGTCGGCGTCGAACCACCCGAGGTGCGTGCGCCGCCACCCCTGCTTGGCCCGCGCCCAGTTGGGCGTCTGCAGGAAGCTGCCACCCAGCTCGAGCAGCGTCTCGGTGGCCTCGTCGGCGGTCACGGGTCGCACCGTCAACGGGAGGCGGGCGGGCGTCGCCGACGGGTCCGTCGCTTCGCCGGCCCCCGGGGCCGGGGTCTGCTCAGTCATGGCCGCCACCCTATCGACGCGGGCTCAGGACTCCGACTCGGCCGCCGCCGCGGGTTCCCGTGAGGCCGCCTCGGACGCGCGGTTCGTCCGGTGGATCCACCACAGCCCGACGAGCGGCAGCACGAGCGGCACGTAGCCGTAGCCCTGGCCGAAGTGCGACCAGACGGTCTTGTCGGGGAAGGCCGACCGGGCGGCATACGAGATGGCGCCGACGACGAGCACGCCGACGAGCTCGACGGTGAGTGCGATGGTGGCGAGGCGCACGGAGGTGCGGTCGCCCCGCGCGAGGCCGATCGTCGCGACGATGTAGATGACGGCGGCGAGCGCCGAGAGCAGGTAGGGCACGGGGGCCCGGTCGAAGTACTCGGTGATCTGCAGGATGGAGCGGCCGGTCGCTGCGAGCGCCAGCAGCCCGTAGACGGCGACGAGGACACGACCGAAGCCGTGCCCGGTGTGCGGCGGTTGCTCGGTGGTCTGCTGCTCGGTGTTCGACTGCCCGGTGTTCGACTGCCCGGTGTTCGACTGCCCGGTGTTCGACTGCCCGGTGTCCGGCTGCTCAGCCATGGAGGCTCCAGACCTGCTGGAGACGGGCGACGAGGATGGCGACGACGACCGCGCCACCGAGCACCACCGCCATGGCCCACTGCGTCTTCTCCTTGATGGCGATGACGACGGTGACCGGGATGACGACGAGGACGGTGAAGAGGTAGGCGATGAACGTCGCCCGCTCCGCTCCGTCGGCGATCGCCGACGCATTGGCGAGACCGACGACCAGCTGCACGAGCAGCGCCACCTCGATGGCCGCGCCCGTGAGCACGATGGGGTCATCGACGAGACGGCGGCGCAGCAGGTGGTGGGCCGCCAGGATCGCGAGGAGGCCGGTCGCCACGAGGACGACCACGGTGAGCGGTTGGAGCACGCGGGAATCCTACGTCGTGGACCTGCGCGCCGGACGCTGCCTCGGACGGCCCGACCGCACGCGGTATTTTGCAGCGGGACGGTCGAGAGCCGCGCCGACCGCGCCACCAGACCGCAACGACCACGCAGGAGCCGCAGTGCCGATCCGCCCGATCACCGTCGACCGCGCAGCCGGGGTCCTGCTCGGTCAGGCGTGTGGCGACGCCCTCGGCGTCCCCTACGAGATGGCCGCTCCCCCCGTCGGCGAGGCGGTCATGAAGGGCGGCGGACTCGGGCCCTACGACCCCGGCGAGTGGAGCGATGACACGCAGATGACACTGTGCGTCGCCCAGGTCGCGGCGCAGGGCGGCGATCTCACCTCGCCGGACGCCCTCGACGACATCGCGGAGGCGTTCACGTCGTGGCTCGCCGGGGGTGCCACCGACATCGGCACGCAGACCCGGGCCGTGCTCACCGAAGCCCACGAGCTGCCCGGGCGCCCGCACGAACGGCTCACGCGGGCCAGCGAGCAGCTCCACGAGCGCACGGGCCGCACGGCCGGCAACGGCGCCCTGATGCGCACGTCTATCGTCGGGCTGGCGCGCGTCCACGACCGGCAGGCGACGGCCGATGCGGCGCGGGCGGTCGCGCAGCTCACCCATGCAGACCCGCTCGCCGGTGACTCGTCGGTGCTCTGGTCCGAGGCCATCCGCCTCGCCGTCACCGAAGGGCGCCTCGATCTCGCAGCCGGGCTCGATCTCGTCACTCCCGCGTATGCCGGCCGCTGGGGCGACTGGATCGAGGAGGCGACCGCGGCCGATCCGGGGCAGTTCCCCAACAACGGCTACACCGTCACCGCCCTGCAGGCCGCCTGGGCCGCGATCACCTCGACCGACCGCGGTGACGCGTCGGCCATGCACCTGCAGCGAGGCCTGCAGGCGGCCGTGCGGGCCGGGCACGACACCGACACGGTCGCGGCCATCGCCGGCTCGCTGCTCGGGGCCCGTTACGGCGCGTCGGCGGTGCCCACGCAGTGGCGCCGCATGGTCCACGGCTGGCCAGGCCTTCGCGCGCACGACCTCGTCGAGCTCGCCGTCTCGACCTCCCTCGGGGGCCGCCGGCACGGACAGTGGCCGTCAGTGCCCTCGATGAGCGATCCCGGGATCCCGATGCTCGGTCTGGCCCACCCGATCGACCCCGACATCGTGCTCGGCACCATGTCGGACCTGTCGCGCGTGCGAGAGCTCGGTGTGCACGCGGTGGTCTCCCTCTGCCCGCTCGGCCTGCACGACATCCCGGCCGATGGCATGAGCGCGCGCGACCACATCGAGTTCTGGATCAACGACGACGACGAGGAGGAGTCGAACCCCCACCTCGACTTCGTGCTCGACGACGTGTCGTCGGCGCTGCGCCAGTTCCGCGCCGAGGGCAAGCGGGTGCTCGTCCACTGCCGCCAGGGCGGTCAGCGCACTCCCGCCGTGGCGCTGCGGTATGCCGTCGACCTGGGCGTCGCTCCCGAGCTGGCCGAGCGCTCCATCCGTCAGGCGATGCCCCACATCCGCGGGGAGGGCCGGCTCTGGCACGTCGCCGCCCACGGCGCCTGACCGTCCCCGACCCGCGCACCACTCTCTCTGATTCGAGGTGATTCCGGGCCCCACCCCGGTCTCGGTATCACCTCCAACCGGGCGGGTGGGGCGGGTCGGTCGGGCGACGGACTAGCGTGCCCTCCATGAGTGAGACCGAGACGAGTCAGGTCGACCACCGTCGGCTGGGTGTCGACCTCTACAACGCGACGTGGGCCCTGCTCGACCGCGACGATCGAACGCCCGAGGAGGACGACGCGATGATCGCCGCCGCC
Source organism: Humibacillus xanthopallidus (assembly GCF_006716675.1). Taxonomy (GTDB): domain Bacteria; phylum Actinomycetota; class Actinomycetes; order Actinomycetales; family Dermatophilaceae; genus Humibacillus; species Humibacillus xanthopallidus_B. The sequence goes on from NZ_VFPM01000003.1 coordinate 868,969, forward strand.
CACGCCTCGATGCACCACTGGAGCCAGGCTGCGGACGTGCAGCCGGAGAACCTCGGCCGCGGGCACTGGCTCTGCTCACGGGTCCATGCCGTGATGGCCCAGCCCGACGCGGCGGCCTACCACGCTGACCGCTACGTCACCATCGCCGAGTCGCACCCCCTTGCGGACTGGGACCTCGCCGCGGCCTACGAGGCGTCGGCTCGAGCGTGCGCGGTGGCGGGCGACTGGGACGCCGCCGAGGACTTCGTCGCCCGTGCTCGCGCCGCGTGCGGGTCCATCGCCGCGGATGAGGACCGCGAGGTCATCGAGAAGGATCTCGAGACGGTGCCGCACCGCCCCTAGACCGTCTGGACCGTCTTCGCCTCGTCGACGTAGCGGCACAGTGCGTTGACCGCGCGGAGGTCGTCGGGCGTGTGCACCTCGGCGTCGAGCAGCAGTGGGCTGCCGACGATGACGGCGAGCGCCTTCGCCCGTGAGACGGCGACGTTGAGGCGGTGGAGGTCGTAGAGGAAGCCGACGCCCCGTGGCGCGAGAGCCGCGCTCGTGCTGCCCATCGTGTAGATGACGACCGCTCCCTGCTGGCCCTGGAACTTGTCGACGGTGCCGACCCGCGCACCGATTGGAAGGGCCTCGCGCAGCGCAGCTACGTGCGCGTTGTAGGGGGCGACGACGAGGATGTCTGCGAGCGTCATCGGGGCCGTGGCTCCAGACGCATCGGTCCACTGCCCCTGCAGCATGTCGACGACGAGGTCGCGGACGACCTCGGCCTCCTCGGTGCTCGACTGGTCGCAGAGCACGGTGTGCTCGACCGGGACCCAGCGCAACCCGTCGCCCGACAGCGACCCCGGAGCATCGATCGACAGGTGCTCGCGACCGGCTGCCGACTCGAGGCGGCCCTCGTAGGCGAGCTCCGAGACGAAGACGGTGAGGCTCGGGTGCATGCGGTAGGTGGAGTCGAGGAAGACACCACGGTCGGCGGGGATGACGTCGTGGACGACCTCGTGCCCGTTCTCTACCGTGACGCGCAGGTGGTCGAGGGCCGAGACGCCGGAGCCGTAGGGGTGGACTGCCTTGGTGGGCTGCGTCAGCTGCTGCGGATCGCCCAGCAGGACAAGGGATCTCGCGGCCGGTGCCACGGCGACGGCGTTAGCGAGCGAGAACTGCCCCGCCTCGTCGATGACGAGGACGTCGACGGAGTCGACCATGTCCTCACGCGACCAGAGCCAGGCCGTGCCTCCCACGAGCGTGGCTGCCCCGGAGGCGAGCGCTTCTGCGACAGCGGCGTTGTCGCTCGTGTGGCGGATGAGGGCGTTGGGGTCGTCCGGCTCGTCGCCGCCGTCCTCGACGTTGGTGCCGTCCTTGTGCCAGGCCGGCCGGGCCACCTCGTCGAGCAGGTTGAGCACGACGGCGTGCGACTGGGCGGTCACCCCGACGCGCAGGCCCTCGTCGAGCAGCTCGCGGATCAGTGCCGACCCGGCGAACGTCTTGCCGGTGCCCGGAGGCCCCTGGACGGCGAGCACCTCTCCGTCGAGGTGGCGCCCCACCCTCACCACGACGTCCTTCGGCGTCTCACCGGGGCGGGCCCGGAGCTCCGCCGCCGACGGGACGACCCGGTCGACGAGCCGCGTCGCCATGGAGCTGCCGCCGGAGAGACCAAGCTGCCCGGTGCGCGCGATGCTCTCGCGCAGGACCTGGTCCATGATCGGGCCCGGCTTGCCGAGGCCGCGGGGCATGGGCGGCTCCTTGGCTGCGCCCATCGAGACGGTGATCCAGCCGGCCTCCGCGTCGACGTCGAGGGCCTTGCCGACGGTCTCGTGCGTGTCGACGTCGGAGATGTACTGGCCGAGCGACGGTCGGCAGTCCTGGGGAGGGAAGGTGTACCGCCAGACGTTGGAGCGCTTCACCTTCTCGACGAGCTCCACGCCCGTGAGGCCACCGATGGCGATCGGGTCCTCGACGAGCTCACCGGTCTCGAGCTCCCGGTAGCGGAAGTAGTCCCACCACTCGGGTCGCTTCTCGCGCCGGTGCCAACCGACGAGACCGGCGAGCAGCTCGTGGCCGCTGTCGACGAGCCGCTCGGCGAGCTCGATCTCGGCTCGCTCCGCCTCGCCGATCTCCTTGGGCTCCTGCGGTGTCGGCCGTGACAGCACGTGGCCGGCGGCCTCGAGATCGGCGCGACGGCTCTCGAGCCACTCGTGCAACGCAAGGGTCGAGCGGACGTCCTCCTCGTTGTAGCGACGGATGTCGTCGAGGATCGACTGGTCGGGATCACCGTCGTCGCGGCCGGCGAGCCAGCGTTCGTACTCGACCACCGACGAGAGACCGTCGGCCACGCCCTCGCCGTCGCTCGATCTCGCGTGGCCCCAGTAGAACTCCTCGAGCTTCTTGATCGAGTAGGAGCCCTTGCTGATGCGCACGCCCTGGCGCACGACGGCGTAGAGGTCGATGAACACCTCGTGGCGCAGGAGCTGGTCGAGCTCCGCCTCTCGCGTGGCGTGCTGCCCGACGAGGCGCTTGAGCGCCGTCGTCTCGTAGGGCGCGTAGTGGTAGACGTGCATGCCGGGGAAGCGGGTCCAGCGCTCGGTGAGCCAGTCGAGAAGTTCTGTCGTCAGGCGCCCCTCCTGCGCGAAGTCGTGGGCCCAGAACTCGACGAACTCGCCCTGCCGGGTCCAGATGCCGGCGAGGTACTCGCGGCCAGCACCACCCTCGGCCCACGGGTCGCCCTCGAAGTCGAGGTAGACGTCGCCCTCGTGCGGCTCGGGCAGCAGGGCCAGTCCTCGTGGAACGCGTCGCTCCGTCCCATCGTGCTGATGGATGATCGAGAACGGCTCCAGCAGCTCGAACCGGGGAGCACCGGTCTCGCGCTCGGCGAGCTGGAGTCGGGCCTGCTGGAGCAGCCGGCGGCGCGTGGCCACCGACAGCGCGCCGGCGAGCTGGTCGTCATCGGACTCAGCCAGCGCGCGCAGGGTCGGGATACCGAGGTCGATGAGCGCCGCCCGGTGGTCCGGTCGCATGCCGGCCACCTGGATGAGGTCGTCACGGTCGAGCCACTCCTGCGCGCAGCGCTCCTTCCATCGGCACTGGCCACAGTGCTGGACCCGCGCCGACTCCGTCGCGCGCGGACTCGCGATCGCGTCGAGCAGATCGGCCCGACGCCGCCTCGCGTAGGGCGCGACGTCGACGAGTCGCCACGGGTGCTGCTCCTGGTCTCCCGTGACGACGGTCAGCCACTGCGGCGGCACGCCTTGGAGCGTCTCGAGGCGGGCGGCATACGTGGCCATCTGGAGAAGGGCGGGGACCTTGAGGCGGCGCGCGAGCTTGGTGTCGGCGATGTCGTAGCGCCAGGGGCCGAAGAGGCTGCGCTCGCCCGCGGGGAGGTCGACGCGCAGGAGGAAGTCGGCGAGCCCGACCCAGTGACCGTCGTAGAAGGTCGCTTGGTAGACCACGTCGACGCCGCGGCGCATCGCGTCAACCGTCGCAGCCTCGGCAGCGCCACCCTTGAGCCCGAGCGCCGCGATGTCCTCGACGTGACGGCCCTCGGAGCGCAGCCGAACGAGGTAGTCGCGCTCGTGCGCCAGCCCCTTGGTGAAGACGAGGTTGAGCGAGTCGTCGACGCCCGTGGCCCGGGCGTGCCCGGCGTCGAGGGCCTCGAGGTCGAGCGTCGTGATGTGCGCGCAGGCCACGTGCTTGGTCAGGTCGGTCGGACTGAGCACGAGGTGGCCGTCGATGCGCTGCATGCCAGCGAGTATGCCGTCCGGCTCCGACAGTGACCGCGGCACGACCGCGGCACGACCGCGCTACCGTCGGGCCATGCCCCTCGCGACGTACAAGGACCTGTGCATCGACGCCTCCGACGCCCACGCGCTCGCCGGCTTCTGGTCGGGGGTGCTCGGGCTCGACGCCCACCTGCACGACGACGGCGACGCCAGCTTGCGTCGCGGGGGCGACGTGCTCGTGTGGATCAACGAGGTGAGCGAGCCCAAGACCGTCAAGAACCGCCTCCACCTCGATGTGCGCGCCGAGTCGCTCGATGCGGCCTTGGCGGCGGGAGCGCACGTGGTCGACGAGCAGCCCCGCTGGACCGTGCTGGGAGACCCCGACGGCCAGGAGTTCTGCGTCTTCGTGCGCGATGCCCCTGTCGACGACCCCTTCTACGAGCTCGTGTGGGACGTCACGGGCGATGTCGCGGAAGCCCACCGCGTCGCGCAGTGGTGGGCGGCGGTCCTCGGCGGGAGAGTCGTGCGTGAGGAGGGATGGAGCAGCGTCGAGGACATCGACGGCGCGCCCTTCGAGTCGATCGTCTTCCAGCCGGTGCCCGAGGACAAGACAGCCAAGAACCGCATCCACATCGACGTCGTCACCGACGACCTCGGCGCGCTCGTGTCAGAGGGCGCGATGCCGTTGCGCGAGAAGGGCGACGACGGCATCGGCTGGACCGTGATGGTCGACCCTGCCGGCAACGAGTTCTGCGCCTTCACCCCCGAGAGCTGACGAGGACTCGCTCCTGGCATGCAGGGAGCGAGGCGGTCCAGAGGACCGCCTCGCTTGCGGGGTGCTCTTCCCCGCGAGGCGACCGGGTCAGGGACGGCCCGGCCACCGGCCCGCTCACCTCAGGAAGCCGTTACCGACATGGCGGCCCCACCACTTGCCGAGACCCCAGGTGTCTCCGGCGAGGGTCGTGGCCACGACGGCGATGCCGAGGGCCTCGATCCAGTGGCTGTCGGTGAGCGGGTTGGTCATGCCCTCGGCGCCGAGGGGGAACTCGGCCAGGTACATCAGGGCCAGCAGCAGGCCGCCGGTCCAGGCGGCGATCTTCAGGCCGGCGCCGGCGAGCAGGGCCACGCCGATGCCGAGGAGGCCGGCCATGAAGAGCCAGTCGGCCCAGGTGCCGGCGATGTTGTTGAAGAAGGAGCCGAAGGGGCCTTCGGCGTTCTTCATGAAGCCCTGGGCGGGGGTGCCGCCGTTGATCCAGGCGCGGGCGGACGGGGTGGCGTAGCCGAGGCCGAACATCTTGTCGATGAAGGCCCAGAAGAAGGTGAAGCCCAGCACGATGCGCAGGCCGGCGAGGAACTTGCGGGCGATGCTCGAGCGGACGACCTCCTCCTGGAAGGTGACGACGCCCTTGGCGGGGTCGTGCAGGTCGGCGCTGGCGGTGGTGCCTGGGCGGTTGTCGTGGGTGGTCATGGTGATCAACTCCAGAACTCGGGTGGTTCCGGCAGCTACTCTGTCGGTACTACACAGCGTAGTAGTGGGTGGGTGAGGGGCGCGACCCGTCCGGGTGTGATCTGGCAGTCATTCACCCGGCCACGCGGCGCAGCTGGCTGCTGGCGGCGCCAACATGGCACATCCCCGGGCTGTCGGAGCCCGGGGATGTGCGGTCTGTGTGATGTGCGGTGAGCTCGGACCTCAGCGCAGGATGCCGTTGCCGACGATGCGGCCCCACCACCTGCCGAGACCCCAGGTGTCGCCGGAGTAGGTCGCGGCGCACACGGCGATGCCGAGCGCCTCGATCCAGTGGCTGTCGACGAGCGGGTTGGTCATGCCCTCCTGACCGAGCGGGAACTCGGCGAGGTACATCATGAGCAGCAGCAGCGCTCCCGTCCAGGCTGCGAGCTTGAGGCCCGCACCGGCGAGCAGCGCCACACCGATCCCGAGCAGCCCCAGCATGAAGAGCCAGTCGGCCCAAGGGCCGGCAATGCTCTTGAAGAGGCCGGCGAACGGACCCTCGGCGTTCTTCATGAAGCCCTGGGCGGGGGTGCCGCCGTTGACCCAGGCGCGCGCACTCGGCGTGGCGTAGCCGAGGCCGAAGAGCTTGTCGAGGAAGGGCCAGAAGAAGGTGAAGCCGAGGACGAGCCGGAGGCCCGCGAGGAGCCTGCGCGCCCACACGGAGCGGACGACGTCCTCCTGGTAGATGACACCGTCGGCAGCAGAGCTGCCGACGGGTTCGGCGACGTCTCGATGGGTCGTGCTCATGCGATCAACTCCAGAACTCGAAGGCGTTCCGGCAGATCCCTGTCGGTACTCACCAATGTAGAACCGGAGGTCACTCGCTGTCACGGATCAAACCCGTTGAGCCACGTAGGTATTCATGCGCCAGCAGGCGGCCGGCGTTCAGCGACGAGCCCGGACGAGGACGGGAACCTCGAATTCCGTTGGCGTGTCGGCGAGTTCACGCACGAGATCGGCCAGCCCGTCGAGCGAACGGCACACGGCGGCATACGACCCGTCGAGACGGATCGGACGGCACAGGATGCGCGTGCCCGCGTTGCGGATGACGATCTCGGACTCCGGCGACCGGTCGCTGTTGCAGTGCACGAGCAGTCCGGTCGACTGGCCCATCGCCGTCGTGTAGGCGATGAGCTCGAGGTAGTCGCGGGACGCGAGGTATCCGTCGGCACCGACGGAGTACTTCGCGTCACCGACGAGCACGACTTCGCTCCCCCGCCGCACGACGAGGTCGGGAGCCATCGTGACCGCGCGACCCTCGTCGAGCCACACGTCCTCGTCACCGTCGATGCGCAGGTCCGGGGCGAGACGCAGGTCGAGCTCCTGGACGATCCAGCGCCGGAAGAGGTCGTCCATGTCGACCATGAGGCTGTTGGCCTGCTGGTCACCGGCCTCGTGGCTGAGCGACATCGCCTGCAGGACAAGCCTCGAGAGCCGCATCGCGTCCTCGTAGTGCTCGTTGAGACGCGTCACGGCGACCGGGGTCGTGTGCTTCGTGGCCGGGGTGTCGGAGACGCCCTCGAACCGGCCCATGACGCGAAGCGCCTCGCGGCGCACCTGGGGCGCGAGCTGCGGCCACGAGAGCATGGCCTGGAGGGTGCAGCGGAAGAGCTGGTTCTCGACGATGTCAGCCGTGAACTCGTCGTAGCGGCACTGGGGCTCGGCAGCCGCCCACGGACGGCGAGCGAACTCCTCGACGATGAGCCGGCCTCGGATCGTGCGCATCCGCTCGTCGCGGGCGACATAGCCGTGGACGAGCCCGCGCATCGTGGCGCTGTCGATGAGCCGGATCGCGAAGTAGGCCACCCCGTCGATGAGCTCGTCGGTGTCGCTCCACGTGACGTGCTCGTGCTCGAAGGCCTCGGGGGACACGCCGGCACCGAGCATCGCGAAGAAGTTGGTGACCGAGACGCGCGGCATGACCCGCACCACGAGGCCGGGCACGGCAAGTGCGCCGACCCAGCTCGTCGCGCCGATCGTGACGACGTCGGGGTCGGCGGTGGCGTGGATGACGAGGCGCTCTCCCGCCGCCGCGACGAGCGCGGCACGGGTGTCACGAGGAAGACGCACGGGCCCCGAGCGGCCGTGCTCGGGGATGGCGGGAAGCTCGATGGTGGACGGGGGCGTGGTGCTCGTGGCAGGTGGCATCGACGGCGATCCGGCAGGGGTGGAGGGACGGGGTCGAGCATAGCCCGGCCCGGGGCGCAACCCCTGTCAACTAGAGTGGCGCGTGGCACCACCTGGTGCTGATGACTACTTCTCGGGGGCAACACCATGAATGACGATCCGTCACGCCCACCTTCGGGCGTGTCCCGCCGGTCGGTCGCCAAGGGCATCGCCTGGTCCGTGCCGGCGGTCGCCGTCGCCTCGGCGGCGCCGGCCCTGGCAGCCTCGGGCGCCGCACCGGTGCCGACCTTCATCTCGGCCTGCAAGTACCCGGGCAACAGCTGCAGCACGCGCCCGAAGGGCTACTCGCTCTACTTCCAGATCGCGAACCCGACCTCGAAGACGATCTACGTCTACACGGTCAGCATCGCCAACCTCAGCGGCTCGGCGCTGTCGTTCCAGTTCTCCGTGCCACCGGTGCCCATCACCGTGCCGGCCAATGGCAGCGTCTCGACGGAGTTCGTCGCCTCGTCGGGTAACAGTGCCCAGCAAGGGTTCTCGGCCGACATCACCATCACGTGGGGGCACAACCCGACGCCTCCCGACCCGGACAACCACCCGGCGATCACCACGCGGGTGAATGTGGTCGACACGCCGCCGAACTGCCCGCCCTGTCCCGACTGACGGGGAGGGGCTTCGCCCACCGCCCAGTCGACCAGACGCCCAGGACGGGTGGGCCGGCAGGCCGCCCCCCTTCGGTGCCACCCTTACGGCGTGAGGCCTCCTGCGTGACGCCTCCTGTGTGACGCCTACGGGCGAGCAAGGTCGATCTGGCCGTAACGGGATCGCACGTTCTCCCAACGGAACTGGGCGAGCTCATGCTCCCGCCCGTAGAGCTGGTCCTCGATGAACGGGTAGACGTTGTAGTCCCAGATGCGGCGCAACGTCGCCTCGTCGTCGTCGAGTCCGGGGCGCATGAAATACGAGTGCCCGATCTGCAGGTGCGGACCGCGCAGCGCGCGCCTCAGGTCCTCGTTCACCCGGTCGACGAGGTCGGCGACCCACACCGGTCCGTCGTGCGCCTCGAGCCACCGGCGCAGCAGGCCCTGCATCGGCCCGTCGTGGGGCATGAAGGGCACGAAGTCGAACCGTCGGCGCAGCGCCGCATCGACGAGCGCGATCGAGCGGTCGGCCGTGTTCATCGTGCCGATGAAGTAGAGGTTCGGGGGCAGCTCGAAGCCCTCGTCGGGGCGGTAGGACGTCTTCACCGAGTGCGACCGGTACTCGAGCAGGAAGAGCAGCTCACCGAAGACCCGCGGGAGGTTCGCGCGGTTGATCTCGTCGATGATCATGATGTGCGGCGTCAGGGGGTCGGCCTCGGCCGCCTCGGCCAGCAGCGCGAGGGGACCCTTGCGCAGCTCGTAGACCATCTGGCCCTGGTGGTCGATCTGCGGGCGGAAGCCCTCGAAGAAGTCCTCGTAGCTGCTGCTCGGGTGGAACTGGACGATGTCGCGCTTCGCCGGGTCCGGTTGGAGGGCCGAGGCGAACCTCTGTGCCAGGTAGGTCTTTCCGGTGCCGGGGGGCCCGTAGAAGATGACCTGCTTCTTCTCCTCGAGCAAGCCCTTGATCTCGCGGAGGAAGGACTCCTCGATGAGCAGGTCGGCCGCAGCGTCGCCGAGGGCGTCCTTGTCGGGCGTGAGCGCCTTGTCGGAGCGCCGCATGAGCCAGTGGGCGAGCTGCCCCTGGCCCCAGGGGTCGTCGGGCAGCAGCGGGTCGAGGGTCTGGCGCAGCAGGGCGTTCGTCTCGACGTGCATGCGGCCGCGCGACTTGCCCTCCGTCCAGCGGGCCGGGCCGCCGAGGCGCGCCAGCATCGCCACCTTGCCGGAGTCGCCGCCGAGCGAGAAGAGCGGCAGCCAGTGCTCGGGGTGGGCGATCGCGAAGAGCTTGAGCACGACCGTCTCACCGAAGCCCTGCACCGGCACGTCGTCGGTCGACAGAACGCGGTTGATGCGCTCCTCGTCGCGCCCCTCACCCCAGAGCAGCTCGCGCACCGTGTTGCGCAGCTGCTCGATGCCGCTGGCGTCGAGCGCGTTGATGGAGCTGATGAGCACGGACTGGGCGCCGATGTCGCCGTAGCCTCGGGTCGAGACGATGCGCTTGAAGGTCGGCAGGTCGAAGTCCTCGAGACCCTCGCGCGAGAGGCACGCGGCGAAGACCCGGCGCTGCTCCTGGTGCCAGGCGTCGCGCTCGGTCGGATAGGGCCGCTCGGTGCGGAAGATCTCGACCTCGGCACCAAGATCGACCATCGAGGCGAGCTCGAGCGAGGGGTCGTCACCGCGCTGGCTCGAGCTCATGAAGCGCAGCAGGGGCGTCAGCGCGCGTGCCGTGGAGATGATGTCGTCGGCGAAATCAGCTCTGCCGAGGGCCTCCTCGTCCTTCCACCAGCGACCGACGAAGGTCTCGCCACTGGGGTACTCGCGCCCCGCCGGCTCGAGCCGGTCGGCGCGGCCGTCCTCGTGGACGCGGAAGAAGGTCAGTCCCCGCGGCAGGTGCTCCTGCACGAGGGCACCCACCTCGCGGTGCTGCTGCTCGCTCTCACCCTCCCAGCCACCGTGCAGCCCGAACGCCACCCCCGAGGGCGTCACCCAGAGCCGGAAGCCGGGAGCGCCCGCGCCGCCGACGAGGATCCACGCGGCATACAGGTCGGAGCGGTAGGCGCTCTCCTCGCCCGCGTGCTGCTGCAGCGCGAGAGTGGGGGCCTCGAGGTACAGGCCGGTCTCGGTCGAGAGGCGCTCGATGAGGCTGTCGCTGATGTGGTCGGCCTCGCCGCGCAGCTGACGGGCGAGGTCGGCGGCGCGCTCCTCCTGCGCCGGCTTCGCGTAGCCGGAGGAAGGGCGGAACTCCGACGCGAGCTCGGCCGCCTCGACACAGACGTCGAGCACCTTGGGGGCGATCCCGACGAAACCCTCGGTCTCCTTGAAGTGCCAGAGGATCCTGGCGGCATACCGCGGGTCGTCGGGGCGCAGGGCGTGGCAGAGGTCGGCGAAGGCGACGTAGCGCTCGGCGTGGCTGAGACCGCGCTCGAGCCAGCCGAGCCGCTGGAGCATGTGGGGGGCGTTCTCCCACATCAGCGGCCAGTGGCCGGCATCGTCGGTCGACCAGAAGAGGGAGAGCACGTATGCCGTGTGGCCGGGTGCCGGGGCACGCTGGCCGCGCGAGCCGCCCCGGGCGAGGAAGGCGTCGACCGACTGGAGCTTGTCGGCGGCGTCCTGGGGCGACGCCGGGGTCTGGAGAGTCGCCTTGAGCAGGTCGACGACCTCGGCGTACTCCTCCTCCGCCCGCCGCACGAGGGCCGCGAGCCAGGGGCTGCCGATGGTGCCGAAGCCGACATAGGGCCCGTCCTTGCGCGCCCAGTGGTTCATCGCCTCCTTGAAGGCGAGCAGGTCGCTGCTCGCGACGAGGTCGGCGAGGATCTCGCGCAGCTCGCCGTTGCGGGCGGCGCGCTCGGAGTCGAGCTCAGCGAAGAGGGCCTGGGCGTCCTTGTCCGACTCTGCTGCACGCTCGATGAGCGCATACTTCGCACGCCAACGCTTGACGTCGACGCTGTCGCTGCGGGTCATGGGGCTCCCTTGCACACGCCACTGTCTCGGGCGTTCTCAGTTGCTGCGCGTGTGGAGGCCGCGCAGGACCGGCCCAAAGGTTACCTGCCAGTCGTCCATGCTCCGAACTCGGGCGTTGGGGCGCTGCGTGGCTGTGGACGGGTTCCGGGGCGGGTCTGAGCCTGTGGACAGCGGCGGAGGCTCGGGGTGCGACTGCGTCAAGATCATGAGACCGTGCGGAACGAATCGGGACGCACCATCACCGAAGCACCAACACGCAGGCCAGCACCGACACCGAGTCATGCCGAACGGCTCAGAGATCTGCACGAGGGGATGCCGATGACCTCCGCCGACCGTGGTTTCGTCCCGAAGGGGCGAGCACGACGAGTCCTCCCGTATGTCGCCAGCGTCGTAGCGCTGCTCGTGGCCGCCGGGTGCACGTCCGGGTCGGCTCAAAGCCCGCCCACGAGCGCGGCGCTCACGACGACGTCGACCAGCGCCACGACGACACCGACGACAGCGACGCCCACCCCGTCGGTGGATCCGGTCATCGCCAAGATCCCCGCCGCCGCCCGCCCCGAGACGATCGAGGGCGCCGCTGCCTTCTCCAAGTTCTACTTCGACACGCTCAATGAAGCGTTCCGCAAGGCAGATCCATCGGTGTTGAAAGGGCTCTCAAGTCCTTCCTGCGCGATGTGCAACTCTCTGGCCGAGGGCGTGTCGGAAGTGCGCGCGGCCGGAAACCATTACGGAGGCGATCTGGCGCAGATCAACTATGCGACTGCGAGCGAATTCACCCCGTCCTCACGAAAAGTACTGGTAAGTCTTGATCAATTGAGTGTGCCGATCGTCAACTCCGCAGGCAAGACCGTTGACAAGACCCGGGCAGCAAGCTTGTCCTTCGTCGCCACATTGACGTTCGACAAGCGTTGGATCGTCGCCCGCCTTCAGAAAGCAACATCGTGACATTGCGTCGGCGATGGACACCTGCCATTGGCATGAGCCTCGCTGTGTTGAGTCTTGGGGTCCCGGTCGCGCGGGCCAGCGGAGGCTGCACGCAACTTGACGTCTGTGAGACGGACCAGGTGGTGGTCACTGCCGGCCTGCTCAGTCGTAGCGAAGTGCTCGCCTTAGAGAAATTCCCGGCGGACTCCGGGGGTGCGCTCGTTGACGAAAGGTCGCCAGACGCGCCGAGGTATGAGTACCGGTCTCTGAATGACTGCGCACCGGCCCGTCCGGACACACCGACGGAGCAGGTGTCGTGCGCGCATGCGTTGAGAGACTGCCCGGAAGGTGAAGTGGGCCCGCTTCTGCGCATCTGGCGCAGGACGTTGGAGGGAGACGCGGTCACGGAACCGTGGAGCATCCGTGGTCTGACCTGTGCGGCTGATGTGGCTCCGGGGGCGCGGCCGACGTTGTCGATGGCTGACATCAAGGCCCAGTTCATGCGCACGCCGTGGGCGAAGCCGCAGATCTCGAGCCAGCCGGCGGGCAACACGACTCTCGTCAACCTCACGACGTTCTACAAGGTGAGCTGGGCTCCCGCCGGCTTTGCGCCCGGAGAGGTCGACCGGTCCGTTCTCCGGGGCATCCCGGTCCGCATCCGACCGAAGCTCATCGGCTTCACCTACGTCTTCGGCGACGGCACGAGCTATGGACCCACCCCCTCGACCGGGGGCGTCTATCCCGACGGCGACGTCAAGCACGTCTACCGGGCCAAGGGCGAGTTCCCGGTCCGCGTCGACACGACGTTCGGCGCCGACTTCAGCCTCGACGGGGCGGCCTGGGACGAGATCCCGTCGACCGTGACCGTGCCCGGGCCAGCGACAACGGTCACGGTGCGAGAAGCCAAGGGCGTGCTCGTCAGCCGTTGACGAGCACGCAGCCTCCGCGCGGCTAGGACTCCTCCGGCCCGTCGGCGACGAGGGCGTCCTCGTCCTGGGCGTTCCGGTCCCACCGGGACGACGGGGCATCGTCGGGCACCACACGCGTCGCCTCGCCGCCGAAGCCCTCCGTCAAGCCCTCGCCGTTGCCGGCGTCCGGGTTCGAGCCCATTCCCGAGTCCGCCACGTCATCCCGTTTCGCGACCATGAGTGCCTCCCGTGTCCTCATCGACGCCGACCGGCGCCAGATCCAGCGACGCTACCCCCGCCGCTCCAGCGGCGGGGGTAGCGCGGGGTGGGACAGACGGGAGCCACCCGGTGACACGTTCAGCCCTTGCCAGCCTCAGGCTGCGACCGAACCATCGGCCGGGAAGGCCGTCACGCCGGTGGGAGCCGCGATGGCCACCCCGAGCAGCCGCACCCCAGCAACGCTGCACGCGCCCTCGAAGGCGGCCCGCAGGTCGCGGTCACGCGGCGTGGGCTCCGGACGCCCAGGCCGCGCGATGGCCATGACGACGTCGTGCACCCCCTCACCGGCAGCCTCGGTGAACAGGCGCGTCAGGCCGCTCTGCACGCGCACCACGTCGACCGTGTGCGGCTCGTCGGGCAGGCAGATCGGCTGCATGAGCCGGCCCCCCTCGTGGCACAGCAGGACGTATGTCGACCCCTCGCACCGGGCCTGGTCGGTGACGATGAGGTCGATGACGCCCTCGAAGACGTCGGGGTCGGTGATCGGTCGCTGGGCCCAGTCGGCGGGCAGGTCCTCGAAGCTCATGTCCTTGAGCATGCCGGGAGCCGGTGACAGTCGGTCGAAGATATCCACACGGTTATCGTGAGGACAGCCTGCCGTCGGCACGCTGTGGAAGGAGGCCCCTCGTGACGACCCCGAGCCGCCCAGCCGCCCTGTGCGCGACCGAGCTGCTGGCGGCATACGCCGAGCGGAGGCTCTCTCCCGTCGAGGTGCTCCTCGACGTGGCCGACGTCGTCGGCGAGCGCGAGCCGGGCCTCAACGCCCTGTGGGTCAACGACCTCGAGACGCGCCGCGAGGAGCTGCTCGAAGCAGCCAGGGCGAGCGAGCGTCGCTGGGCCGCGGGCGGGCCCAGCGGAGCGCTCGACGGCATCCCCGTCACCGTCAAGGAAAATCTCGCCCGGGCAGGTGTCCCCATGCCCGCGGGCAACGCCGGCACGACACCGTCGGTGCCCACCCGCAGCTCACCCGTGGTCGAGGCGATCGAGGACGCCGGCGGCATCATCATCGGCTCGACGGTCATGCCCGACTGAGGGATGCTCAGCTCCGGCGTCTCCAGCCTGCACGGCTGCACCCGCTCCCCCTGGGACGAGCGGCTGACCACCGGTGGATCCTCTTCCGGCGCAGGCGCGGCGGCCGCCTCGGGCTACGGCCCACTCCACGTCGGCACCGACATCGGTGGCTCGGTCCGCCTCCCCGGCACCTGGCTGGGGCTCACCACCCTCAAGCCCAGCGCCGGGCGCGTGCCGCTCGACACGCCCTACCTCGGCAGGGTGGCCGGACCCATGACCCGCACGGCCGCCGACGCCGCCCTGCTCCTGTCCGTCATCAGCCGGCCGGACCCCCGCGACTGGACCGCCCTACCACCGGGCCTGCCCCTGCCCGAACCCTTCGTCCTGGGCAGCCCCCGCCTGCAGACCGCCCGCATCGGCCTGCTCCTCGACGCCGGGTGCGGCACAGCGGTCGACCCGGAGGTGCGGGCCGTCGTCGAGACCGCAGCATCCGTGTTCGCCGCCGCCGGCGCCGAAGTTGTGCCCGTCGAGCCGTTCATGACGCCCGAGTGGCTCACCCGGCTCGACGAGTTCTGGCGGGTCCGCTCACTCGTCGAGCTCGAAGCCCTCAGCGCAGAGGCCCAGGATCGCGTGCTGCCCTTCGTCCGGCGGTGGGCCGAGACCGCCCGAGACGTCGACGGCCGGCAGCTGATGCGCGACTACGCCGCGACCATGGCCATCCAGCAGGCCACGGTCGCGGCGACCGAGCCCTTCGACCTCGTCCTCTCCCCCGTGGCACCGATGGCGGCCTTTCCCGCGGAATGGCCCATGCCATGGGGAGACGGCGACGAGGCGATGCCCCATATCGGCTTCACCGCGCCGTTCAACCTCTCGGGCCAGCCGGCCGGCACGGTCAACGCGGGCTTCACGGCGGACGGTCGCACCGTCGGGCTCCAGGTCTCCGGTCGCCGGTTCGACGACGTCGGCGTGCTCGAGGCACTGCACTGGTTCGAGCAGCACGGACCGGCAGCCGCGCGGCCGGCATGGCCGATCCCACCCGGGCGCGGTCAGCCCTGAGGCACGCCTCGGTGGCAGACAGCCTCGACGTTGTTGCCGTCGGGGTCGCGCACGAAGGCGCCGAAATAGCCGGGGTGGTACTCCGGCCACAGGCGCGGCTCGTGCAGGGACTCGGCGCCCGCCCCCACGGCCGCCTCGTGGAACGCTCGGACCGCATCGACGCTCTCGGCCGAGAACGCGCAGTGCATCTCGCGGTTCGGCTCCTCGCCGCTCCACGACGAGATCCAGAACTCCGGGTGGCCCTCACTGCCGTAGCCGATGGCGACGCCCACGTCCATCTGCCGTGAGTAGCCCAGCACCCCGAGCACCGCGTCGTAGAACCTGGCGCTGGCCTCGAGGTCCGAGCAGTTGATGCCGAAATGATCGATCATGACCGCACCGTAGCCCCGCCCACCGACACTCCGGGTCTGACGGAGATCACCCTCACGAGGCATTGTGCTCGGGGCCATCCTTTGATCGACTGTGGGTGGTGGGTCCGGCCCATCCGGGGCCGGTCCGAGCGAACCGGAGGTGCCCATGAGCAGTTCAACGCAGTCGGTCCCCGAGCAGGCAGAGGACGCCGAGCTCGAGGGGTCGCCCGCAGGCGTGCACGCCACCACGACCGTCGCCAAGCCCGTCGACGAGGTGTGGCAGCACCTCATCAGCGCGCGAGGCACCGAGGCCCTCCTCGGCCCCGGCGTGACGCTCGGCAGCAAGGGCGAGTCGTGGCACAGCGCAGACGGCCCTCACGGCGTCGTGCGCAGCTTCCACCCGCTGGAGCAGATCCGCGTGTCCTGGCACCCGCACGAGGACGGCCCCCTCAGCATCGTCGACCTCCAGCTCAAGGGCGACGGCGACAGCACCCGCCTCGACCTCTACCACGAGGGTGAGGGCATCGCCGACGACGGCGCGGGCGACAAGCGACGCTGGGACGACGCCCTGGGCCGGTTCGTCTCGACGCTCCCCTGACCCCCGCACACGCGGGGCGCGCCGCTCGCGGTCCAGAGCCCCGATCGGGTACGTCTCCCGACATGTCGTCGCGTATGCCGTCCGCCACCGTCAACGGGATCCCGCTCGGCCTCGAGGGGGTGTCCCCGACGACGAACGCCCTCGACTGGCTGCGCTCCCGCGGCCTCACAGGCGCCAAGGAGGGTTGCGCCGAGGGCGAGTGTGGAGCGTGCGCCGTGCTCGTCGCACGCCCCGGTCGCTCCGGCGACAGCACCACGGAGTGGACCGCCGTCAACTCCTGCCTCATGCCCGCGGCCTCCCTCGACGGGCAGGAGGTCGTGACCGTCGAGGGCCTCGGCTCCCCCGATGACCTGCATCCCGTGCAGCGCGAGCTGGCAGTTCGGGGCGGATCGCAGTGCGGCTTCTGCACCCCCGGTTTCGTGTGCAGCCTCGCGGCAGAGTTCTACCGGGCCGACCGCGCCGACGCCGGCTGCGATGCCCATGCCCTGTCCGGCAACCTCTGCCGGTGCACGGGCTACCGGCCGATCCAGGACGCCGCAGACGCCCTCGGTATGCCTTCCGGTGACGACCCGCTCGGCCGCCGTCGTGAGGCTCCGGCCCCCGGTGCGGTGCCGACCCGGCTCGTGGGTGCGGCCGGCACGTACGCCCGGGCCGCCGACCTGACCGACGCCTGCACGCTCCTGGCCGAGCACCCCGAGGCGGTGCTCGTCGCGGGGTCGACCGACTGGGGCGTCGAGGTCAACCTGCGGGCGGCCCGCTCAGCCTTCGTCATCGGCATCGACCGCGTGCCGGAGCTGCGCGACCTCGACGAGGACGGTGACGCGATCACCATCGGTGCGGGCCTCACCCTGTCGGAGATCGAGCGGCGACTCGGCGGGCGAGTCCCCCTGCTGGCCGAGCTGCTGCCCCAGTTCGCCTCGCGCCTCATCCGCAACGGCGCGACCCTCGGCGGCAACCTCGCGACGGCGTCACCGATCGGCGACGCCGCACCGGTTCTGCTTGCCCTGGAGGCCGAGGTGATCCTCACCTCCTCGAGCGGGGAGCGAACGCTCCCGATCAGCGAGTTCTTCACGGGCTATCGCCAGACGGTGCGCCGCGCGGACGAGCTCATCCGTGCCGTGCGGATTCCCTTGCCGCTCAGCCCGATCAGCGCCTTTCACAAGATCGCGAAGCGACGATTCGACGACATCAGCGGCGTCGCCATCGCCTTCGCCCTCGACGTTCGCGACGGCACGGTCGCCCGGGCCCGCATCGGCCTCGGTGGGGTGGCCGCCACTCCGCTCCGCGCTCTCGCGACCGAGCGGTCCCTCGAAGGTCACGCGTGGTCGGAGTCGACCGTGGAGGCGGCCGCCGAGGTGCTGCGTGGCGAGGGCACGCCGATCGACGACCTCCGCGCCTCGGCCGCCTACCGCCGGGCCATGCTCGGCACCTCCCTGCTGCGGCTGCATGCCGAGCAGGGGCACCCGGGGCGCACCGAGGGGGCTCGCGCATGAGCAGTCTCTCGCAGCGCCCGGCGAACGCCGTTGTCGGTCAGGCGATCCCGCACGAGTCAGCAGCACTGCACGTCACCGGCTCCGCTCTCTACACCGACGACCTCGTCGGCCGGACTGCCGGCGTGCTGCACGCGTGGCCGGTCCAGTCACCGCACGCCCGGGCGACGGTGACAGCGCTCCGCGTCGAGGCGGCATACGGCATCGACGGCGTGGTGCGGGTGCTCTCGGCGGCTGATGTGCCGGGGCTCAACGACGCCGGCGTCAAGGGCGACGAGCCACTCTTCCCGGCCGAGGCCCGCCATGTCGGCCATGCGATCTGCTGGGTGCTCGGCGAGACGCTCGAGGCGGCTCGGCTCGGGGCCGCTGCGGTCGAGGTGGACTACGCACCGCTGCCCGCCATCATCACGCTCCGCGAGGCGATCGCTGCCGAGGCGTTCCAAGGCTGCCAGCCAACCCTCCTGCGCGGCGACGTGGAGAGCGGGCTCGCCCACGCGGCAGTCGTTTTCGCCGGCGAGCTCGACATCGCCGGGCAAGAGCACTTCTATCTCGAGACGCACGTCTCCATCGCGCTCGTCGACGAGGCCGGGCAGGTGTTCGTCCAGTCGAGCACCCAGCACCCGAGCGAGACCCAGGCCATGGTCGCCCAGGTGCTCGCCCTGCCGAGCAACGCCGTGACGGTCCAGTCCCTGCGCATGGGAGGCGGCTTCGGCGGCAAGGAGATGCAGCCGCACGGCCTCGCCGCCGTGGCAGCACTGGGGGCGACCCTCACGGGGCGGCCGGTCCGGCTCCGGCTCAACCGCACGCAGGACATGACGATGACGGGCAAGCGGCACGGCTTCCACGCGCAGTGGCGAGTGGGCTTCGACGCCGACGGCCACCTCACGGCGCTCGACGCGACCCTCACGTCCGACGGCGGCTGGAGCTTGGACCTCTCCGAGCCGGTGCTCGCGCGGGCGCTGTGCCACGTCGACAACGCCTACTGGATCCCCGACGTGCGGGTCAACGGCCGGATCGCGCGAACCAACAAGACCTCGCAGACTGCCTTCCGCGGATTCGGCGGCCCGCAGGGGATGCTCGTCATCGAGGACATCCTCGGCCGCTGCGCCCCACTGCTCGGCATCGACCCGGCCGAGCTGCGACGGCGCAACTTCTACGTCGACGGCCAGGCCACCCCCTACGGCCAGCCGGTCCGCCACCCCGAGCGCCTCGTCCACGCGTGGGACGACCTCACGGCTCGCGCCGACCTCGTGCAGCGCCGCGAGGAGGTCGCGGCGTTCAACGCCGAGCACCCCCATGCCAAGCGAGGTCTTGCCATCACTCCGGTGAAGTTCGGGATCTCGTTCAACTTCACGACGTTCAACCAGGCGGGCGCCCTCGTCCACGTCTACACGGACGGCTCCGTCCTCATCAACCACGGGGGCACCGAGATGGGCCAGGGCCTGCACACGAAGATGCTCCAGGTGGCTGCCACGAGCCTGGGGCTCCCCCTCGAGCGGGTCCGGCTGGCGCCCACCCGCACCGACAAGGTGCCGAACGCCTCTGCGACGGCAGCGAGCTCTGGCGCCGACCTCAACGGCGGGGCCGTCAAGCACGCGTGCGAGCAGATCACCGCTCGGCTCGCCGAGGTGGCTGCCGCCGAGCTCTCGGTCGACCCGTCAGAGGTCACCTTCGCCGGGGGCGTCGTCTCGGGCGGCGGCGGCTCCCTCACGTGGGAGGAGGTCGTCGCGCTCGCCTACGCGCAGCGCGTCCAGCTCTGGGCCTCGGGCTTCTACCGCACCGAGGGTCTGCAGTGGGACTCGACCGCGATGCAGGGCTCGCCCTTCAAGTACTTCTCCTACGGGGTCGCCGCGTGCGAGGTCGAGGTCGACGGCTTCACCGGCGCCTACCGGACCCGGCGCGTCGACATCGTCCACGACGTCGGCGACAGCCTCTCGCCGCTGGTCGACATCGGCCAGATCGAAGGCGGATTCGTCCAGGGCGCAGGCTGGCTCACTCTCGAGGACCTCCGTTGGGAGGAGGGTGACGGCCCGAACCGGGGCCGGCTCGCCACGCAGTCGGCAAGCACGTACAAGCTGCCGTCGCTCTCCGAGATGCCCGAGGTCTTCACCGTCGCCTTGCTCGAGCACGCCCACGAGGACGGCGTCGTGTATGGCTCCAAGGCCGTCGGCGAGCCACCGCTCATGCTCGCCTTCTCGGTGCGCGAGGCGCTGCGGCAGGCCGCCGCCGCCTTCGGGCCCGAGCGTGCGGCCGTCCACCTCGCCACACCGGCGACCCCCGAGTCGGTCTGGTGGGCGATCGAGTCGGCTCGCTCCCAGCGCGACGATGACTCCCCAGGCCGCCGCGCCGAGCGGGCAGGGGTGACTGTCGTCAGCGCAGAGGTGGGCGGTCAGGACCCACACGCGCCGGACCAACCAGAGCCCGACGCGCCGCCGATCGCCCCCGAGACCGAGCGGCTCGCCGACTCGGGGAGCCCCCGATGAGCTGGCTCCGGGCGGTCCAGGCCCTGCGCGACCAGCGCCACCCCGGAGTCCTCGTGACCGTCGCCGACGTGCGAGGTCACGCCCCGCGTGACTCCGGCGCCAAGATGGTCGTATCCGCCGCCGAGGCGTGGGGCACGATCGGCGGGGGCAACCTCGAGGCGACGGCGCTGGCCCGGGCACGCGCGATGCTCGAGGCCGCCACCGCCGCGCCGGTCACCCTCACCGTGTCGCTCAGCGACAAGGCGCCGAGCGAGCACGGCCAGCAGTGTTGCGGTGGCGAGGTCTCACTCCTGCTGGAGCCGCTGCCCGTCGTGCCCGCGGTGGCGGTCTTCGGCGTCGGGCACGTCGGGCTGGAGCTCGCCCGCATCCTCGCGCGGCACGACCTCGACCTCCACCTCGTGGACTCGCGCGCCGCAGCACTCGAGCCCGCTCGTCTCGCGGTTCTCGACGATGCCGTGGCTCAGGTCCACCTCCACCACTCCCCCGTGCCCGAGGTCGTGCTCGGCCAGGTGCCGGCCGGCACCCATGTGCTCGTCATGACGCACGACCATGCCGAGGACGCCGCCCTCTGCGACGCCGCACTCCGTTGTGGGCACCTCGGCTCGATCGGCCTCATCGGCTCCACGGCGAAGTGGGCCCGCTTCGAGGCGCTCCTGCGCCGCGAGGGCCACGACGACGACGCGGTGCGCCGCATCCAGAGCCCGATCGGGTTGGCCGGCATGACGGGCAAGGATCCCGCCACCGTGGCCCTCTCGGTTGCCGCCGACCTCCTGCTGCGGAGCCAACGCGGCGCGCACGCCGGCGGATCGGTGCTCCCGTCGTGACCATCGTGAGGGGCACCTTCCTCGACACCCCGACGGGCGAGAGCGCCGTGGGGGCCGAGCTGCGCGTCGCGACCGACGCCGCGCTGCGCGTCGTCGAGGGCACCATCGTCGAACGTGGCTCGTGGGCCGAGCTCAGCGGCCGGCATGCGGACGACGTGCTCGACCTGCGCGAGGGCCTCGTGCTTCCGGGTCTCGTCGACACCCACGTCCACTACCCGCAGGTGCGCGTCATCGGCGGCCTCGGCCTGCCCCTGCT
The DNA here is from genome assembly GCF_006716675.1 of Humibacillus xanthopallidus. GTDB lineage: Bacteria > Actinomycetota > Actinomycetes > Actinomycetales > Dermatophilaceae > Humibacillus > Humibacillus xanthopallidus_B. Next base: position 890,100 of record NZ_VFPM01000003.1, read on the forward strand.
CGAGTGGCTCGACGCCGTCGCCCTGCCCGAGGAGGCGCGCCTCGCGTCGACCGACCACGCCCGGGCCGTCGCGACCGAGTTCGTCAGTGGGCTCGCGGCGTCCGGCACCACGACCGCACTCGTCTTCGGCGCGCACTTCGCGAGCGCCGTCGACGTGCTCTTCGAGGAGGTGGAGCGCGTCGGCCTTCGCGTCACGGCCGGGCTCGTCGTCAGCGACCGCGGCCTCCCGGAGCCGCTGCTCACGACGCCCGAGCGCGCCTACGACGAGTCGATCGCGCTCGCGCGACGGTGGCACCGCCCCGTGAGCCCGGGCCGCGCCGGCCGCACGAGGTATGCCGTGACACCGCGCTTCTCGTACGGCGCGAGCGACGAGCTGCTCGAGTCGTGCCAAGCGGTGCTCAAGGATGTGCCCGGCTCGCGGTTCACGTCCCACGTCAATGAGAGCCAAGCCGAGATCGCCTCTGTCGCAACGCTTTTCCCAGACGCCATCGACTACGTCGACACCTACGACCGGCACGGCGTGATCGGACCGTCATCGGTGCTGGCTCATGACGTGCACCCGACCGACCGCGAGCTGCGCGTCCTCGCGGGGCAGGGTGCGACGGTCGCCCACTGCCCCACGAGCAATGCCGCCCTCGGCAGTGGGCCCTTCCCGCTGGGCGACCACGTGCGGCACGGGGTGCGCGTCTCGCTCGGGTCGGATGTCGGGGCCGGCACGGGCTTCTCGCTCTTCAAGGAGGGCCTGCAGGCGTACTTCACGCAGCAGCTCCTCGGTGACGCGGGCCAGCCGCTCGCACCGGCAGACCTGCTGCACCTCGTGACCCGCTCCGGCGCGCTCGCCCTCGGCCTCGATGGTGAGGTGGGTGACCTGTCGGTCGGCAAGGCATTCGACGCGCTCTGGCTCCGGCCGTCAGCGACGTCGCCCCTCGCCCTTGCGCTGCGGCACGCAGGATCGGCAACGGAGGCCGTCGCCCGGGTGTTCGCCCTGGCCGGTCCGGCCGACGTCGCCGGGGTCTGGGTCGCCGGCCATCCCGTCATGGGCGAGCACGACACCCCCGAGCACGACACCCACGAGCGAGGCACCCGCAGGCCGTGAGCCGCGAGCCCGTCGGGAGCTGACGGACTCGCGGGTCGATCGGGAGCAGCCGGTCGAGACCGCCTCAGCGGACGATCATCACCGGGCACTCGGCATTGTGGATGACGTTGTGACTGACCGAGCCGAGCAGCAGGCCCTTGAAGCCTCCCCGGCCCCGCGAGCCGACGACGACCAGACCAGCGGTCGAGCCGAGGTCGGCGATGGCCCGCCCGGGGTTCCCATAGAGCACCTCCGTCGACACCTCGAGATCGGGGTGCTTCGCCTTGGCGAGGCGGACCGCCGCTGCCAGCGCGTCGTCGGCGTGCTCGCGAAGACTGTGCGCGTGCACCGTGCCCGCGTGGGCCGTCTCCTCGTAGGCCCAGCTGTCGATCGACGGCACCTGCACGACGTGGGCGATGCGCAGCTCGGCGCCCTCCTCCATCGCGATGTCGGCGGCGGCCTGCACGGCGCGCATGGCTGGCTCCGAGTCGTCGAACCCGACGACCACCGGATGCGAGGCATCCGGCCGGACGACCTCCGGTAGGCCGTCGTTGATCGAGGCGACCTCGCTCTTCTCGGTGTCCGCCGGCGGCGAGAGCTCGTGGTTCGGCCGGACGACGACGACGGGGCAGTGCGCGTGGGCGGCGACGGCATACGACGTCGACCCGAGCAGCCCACCCGTGATGCGACCGCGTCCGCGGCTGCCCATCACGACGAGGTCGGCGTCATTGGAGGCCTCGACGATCTGGGCAGCCGGGCTGCCGAGCCAGTACTGCGTCTGGATCCGCGACGCGTCGAGCGTGTCGCCGGCACGCATGGCGCCGTCGTCGACGAGCCGCTTGGCCGCGTCCTGGAGCTCGGGCTCCACCTGCGAGGTGTCGAATGCCGGGAAGCCCGGGATGAAGCTGAGGTTGACGCTGTGCAAGAGGGTCAGGCGGCTCCCGCGCCGTCGCGCCGTGGCTGCGGCCCAGCTGAGAGCGAGCCGCGACTCCGGTGAGCCGTCATAGCCGATGACGACGCCCGCCGTGCGGACGTGGTGGCCGCCGAACTCGTCGGTGGACGTCGTGTCAGCAGCATCGGTGGGGTGATCGGTGGTGACCGTGGTGCGGTCCGCTTCCTGGCCGTTCATGGTGAGCACGCCTCCTCGCGAGAGCCGGGACCGTGCTCCCGGCCACCTCCATCATGGCGCGTCCGGCACCCGCGTGGGGCAAGTGGTGACGAGCCAGACACGGTGAGCCTCAGGAGTCGCGAGCTGCCGCCGTCGCTCGGTCGTTCGCCTTCTGGATGGCCTCGACGAGCTCGTCCTTGCTCATCGACGAGCGTCCCTTGACGTCGAGCCGCTTGGCGATGTCGTAGAGGTGGGCCTTGCTCGCAAAGGCATCGACCCCGCCCTGGGAGTCACCGTCGTCGCGGTGGGCTCGCGCGGCCGCGCCGCGCCGGGCGGCCTGCGCGTCGCTCGGCCCCTTGTGCGCCTTCTCCTCCCAGTGGTCGCCCACCTTCTCGAAGCTGTGCTTGAGCGACGCGAAAGCGGTGCGGTGCGCCCGCTCGCCCTCGCCGTACTGCTCCACCGCGGCGTCGTGCGTCGCGCGCCACGTGTCCTGAGCCTTGGTCGACGACCGCTGGATCGTCGAGGGCATGTCGTCGTCACCTCTGCGCTTCGTGGGCATGACACTGCTCCTGCCGTATGCCGTTGGCTTCCTCCTGCTCGCTACCCACCCCTCGTGCTTCCGGTCACGTCGCGGACGGGGCGCGGGCGCCCACCACGGCGGCGGCCCGGAGGATGGCGTCCGCAGACAGGTCGATGTCGTCCTCGGTCGTCGTCGCGTTGGACACCGAGACGCGGATGAGGCGCTGGCCGTGCCACGTCGTGCCCCCGACCCAGCACGTGCCATCGCGCTGCACCTCGGCGATGACGGCGTCGGTGTGGGCGGTGTCGCCGACGCTCACGAGCAGCTGGTTGAGCACGACATCGTTGTGGATGGTCGCGCCCCCGGCCTCGAGCCGCGCCGCCATCCGGCGCGTCAGGGCGCACGACCGGTCGACGAGGTCGGCAACGCCGTCTCGCCCGAGCTCGCGCAGGGCGGCCCAGACCGCGAACCCCCGTGCCCGGCGGGAGGACTCGGGGGTGAGGTCGCCGAGCACGAAGTCCGAGCCGGCGCCCGACCCCGTGAGGTAGGACGCGGCATACGACATCGTGGCTGCGTGGAGCGCGGCATCGGCGCAGAAGGCCAGACCGCTGTCATAGGGCACGTTGAGCCACTTGTGGGCGTCGGTGCCCCACGAGTCGGCGGCCTCTACCCCGTCGAGCAGGTGAGCGGTGCGCGGGCTGGCAGCGGCCCAGAGGCCGAAGGCCCCGTCGACGTGCACCCAGCCGCCGACGCGACGGGCCAGCGGGATCGCCGCGCTGAGGTTGTCGCAGGCGCCCGTGTTGACGTTTCCCGCCTGGAGGCAGACGATCACCGGCTCGCCCGCGAGAACGTCGAGGGCGCGGCCGAGAGCCTCGACGTCGATGGCCCCCTGGCTCGTCGCCGGGACGGGGTGAATGACCGAGGTGCCGAAGCCGAGCAGCCGTGCCGCGCGGTCGATCGTGGCGTGCCGCTCCTCGCTCGCGACGATCGCGACACGCGGCGCACCGAAGAGGCCCTCGCGCTCGACGTCCCAGCCGACATCGGCGAGCACGCGGTGACGGCCGACGGCGAGCCCGACGGTGTTGGCCGCCTGGGCTCCCGTGACGAAGCCGACGGATGCCTGCGCCGGAAGGCCCAGCAGCTGCTTGGCCCAGCTGCCGGCCGCGCGCTCGGCTGCCGCCGCGGCGGGCGAGAGCACCTCGTTGTAGGCGCACTGGTCCCACCCGGTGGCGAGGATGTCTGCCGCCGTCGCCGCGGGTGAGGACCCGCCGATGACGAAGCCGAAGAAGCGTGGCCCGACCGTGCCCACGAGCCCGGGCTCTGCTGCCTCCACGAGCTGACGGACCACCTCGGCGGGCGGGGTCGGCCCTGCCTGCAGGTCACCGTCGCCGCCGAGGGCCGAGGTCAGCGTGTCCCTGTCGGTGACCGGCTGGACCGGCCGGTTGCCCACCGTGGCGCGATGCCTCGCCCCCACCTCGGCCGCGCTGGTGAGGAGCTGCTGCAGGTCGACGTCCATGGGAGGCACGCTCCTCCGGGTCGCACGGGGAGCGCAAGAGACGACGGGGGCCGCACGGCATACGGCCCCCATCGTCGGTGTCGTGCGAAGGGTCAGGCGGAGGATCAGGCGACCCGCTGCTGCGGCGCAGTCTCCTTCGTCTTGCCGGGGTCCTTCTCGACGATGTCACCGAGCACGTCGTCGATGCGCGTCATGAGCTCGGGCTCGAGCTTCACGCCGGCCGCCTTGACGTTCTCGGAGACCTGCTCGGGACGCGAGGCGCCGACGAGCGCTGCGGCGACGTTGGGGTTCTGGAGGACCCACGCGACGGCGAGCTGCGCCATCGTGAGACCGGCCTCGTCCGCGATCGGCTTGAGGTTCTGCACCCGCGTCAGCACGTCGTCGTTCATGAAGCGCTTGATCATGTCGGCGCCGCCCTTCTCGTCGGCGGCCCGCGATCCCTCCGGCGCCTGCTGGCCCGGCTGGTACTTGCCGGTCAGCACACCCTGCGCGATGGGGCTCCACACGATCTGGCTGACGCCGAGCTCCTCGCACGTCGGCACGACCTCACCCTCGATGACGCGCCAGAGCATGGAGTACTGCGGCTGGCTCGAGATGAGCTGGAAGCCGAGCTCCTTGGAGAGCTTGACGCCCTCGCGGATCTGCTCGGCGGTCCACTCGCTGACGCCGATGTAGAGCGCCTTGCCCTGGCGGACGATGTCGGCGAAGGCCTGCATCGTCTCCTCGAGGGGCGTCTCGGTGTCGTAGCGGTGGGCCTGGTAGAGGTCGACGTAGTCGGTCTGGAGGCGCTTCAGCGAGCCGTTGATCGACTCCATGATGTGCTTGCGCGACAGACCGGTGTCGTTCTTGCCGCCCGGGCCGGTGGGCCAGTAGACCTTCGTGAAGATCTCGAGGCTCTCGCGCCGCTCGCCCTTGAGGGCGTCGCCGAGGACGGTCTCGGCCTTGGTGTTGGCGTAGACGTCGGCCGTGTCGAAGGTGCTGATGCCGGCGTCGAGCGCTGCCTGCACGCACTGGGTGGCGACGTCGTTCTCGACCTGTGAGCCGTGGGTGAGCCAGTTGCCGTAGGTGATCTCGGAGATCTTGAGTCCGCTGTTGCCGAGGTATCGGAATTCCATGCTGCCCACCGTATGCCGCGGCGCTGACAACGTTCTGACCGGCTGTCTCGTCGTGCACAATCGGCCGCCGCGCCGCCGTCACGGGTGTTCCATGGAGGTGGGAGGGGTCGTGGGTCGCCGAGGATGCATGAGGACACGAGCAGGTGCCGGCGCGGTGGCCGTCGCCATCGTGCTGGCCCTCGCTGCCTGCCAGGGATCGGAACCGCAGACCACGCCCTCACTGACGTCACCGACCGCCACCGTCTCGACGCCGACGCCCAACCCCACGGGCACCGCCCGGCCCACGACCGCGGTGAGCACGGCCGGCACGAGCACGCGGCCTGCCGTCACGTCGTCGGGCCGGAGACCCGTGACGCCGGCGCCCACGTCCACGAGTCCCAGACCGAGCCCCAGCTCCAGCCCGAGCGCCAGCCCCCGCGTCACCACCAGGGCGCCGACGACTGCGCCGTCGACATGCTCCATCCCGTCCCGGCTGCTGGGACGCGACCTCGAGAGGCTCGGCACGACACGCAAGGTCGTGGCCCTGACCTTCGACGGCGGTGGCGATGACCAAGGCGTCGCCTCGATCCTGCGCACGCTGTCGACCCAGGGCGTGCCGGCCTCCTTCTTCCTCACCGGCGAGTTCGTCGACGACTTCCCCGCGAGCGCCCAGGCGATCGCGGCGCGCCACCCCGTGGGCAACCACAGCTACCACCACCCCGACCTGACGACGCTCTCCTCGGCAGCGATCCGCACGGAGGTGCGCTCGGCCGCCACCCGCATCAAGGCCGTCACCGGTCAGGATCCACGGCCGTGGTTCCGCTTCCCGCTCGGCGCGGTCGACGCCCGCACCATCGACGTCGTCAACGCCGAGTGCTACGTGCCGTTCCGCTGGACGGTCGACACCCTGGGCTGGAAGGGCACCTCCGGCGGCCAGTCCGTGTCGACGGTCGTCGATCGGGTGGTCTCGCGGCTCGTGCCGGGCCAGATCGTGCTCATGCACGTGGGCGCGCATCCGACCGACCACTCCACGCTCGACGCCGACGCCCTCCCGCGCATGATCGGCGAGCTGCGAGCCCGCGGCTACTCCTTCGTCACCCTCGGGGCCGTCATCGGCCCTGCCCCGTGACGGATCGGGTGGTTCCCCCGGGGTCACAACGGGTACTCCGGGCCCATGGACGAGCAGACGCGCACTACGCCCCAGCCTCAGCCACCTCAGGACGCCCAAGACACGCGAGACGAGCACGACCGTCGCTCGCGCCGGGTCGACCGGGACCCGACCGCCGACCCTGAGGCGGGTGCCAAGCCGGACTCGTTGCGCGACCTCCGGCGGGACTCGTGGCGCTACGTGGCGCGGCGGACCGTGCGCGAGTTCTCCAAGGACCAGTGCACCGACCTCGCCGCGGCCCTCGTCTACTACTCCGTGCTCGCGATCTTCCCGGCCGCGATCGCGCTGCTCTCGGTCGTCGGCCTCGTCGGGCAGTCCTCCCAGACGGTGTCCACGATCACCTCGGTGCTCGAGCAGGTCGGGGCAGGCAGCGTCGCGCAGACGGTGCAGCCCATTCTCGAGTCGCTGAGCAGCTCGTCCGGCGCGGGCCTCGCCTTCGTCCTCGGACTCCTGACGGCACTGTGGTCGGCCTCCGGCTACGTGTCATCGTTCGGGCGGGCGATGAACCGCGTCTACGAGATTCCCGAGGGGCGGCCGTTCTGGAAGCTGCGACCCCTCATGCTGCTCCTCACGCTGGTGGCCGTCGTCCTCGCCGCGGCCGTGGCTCTGGCCCTGGTCGTGAGCGGACCCGTTGCCCAGGCGATCGGCGACGCCATCGGTCTCGGCAGCATGGCGGTGACCGTGTGGGGCATCGTCAAGTGGCCGGTGATGGTGGTCGCGGTGGCGCTCATCGTCGCGCTGCTCTACTACGCCGCACCGAACGTCAAGCAGCCGAAGTTCCGCTGGATCAGTGTCGGAGCGCTCGTCGCCATCATCACCTGGGTCATCGCCTCCGCGATCTTCGGCGTCTACGTCGCCAACTTCTCCAACTACAACAAGACCTACGGCACTCTCGCGGGCGTCGTCGTCTTCCTCCTCTGGCTGTGGATCACGAACCTCGCCATGCTCTTCGGCGCCGAGCTCGACGCGGAGCTGGAGCGGGCGCGCGAGCTTCAGGCCGGACTGCCCGCCGAGGAGTCGATCCAGCTGCCGCCTCGCGACACGACGAAGATCGAGAAGGAGGAGCAGAAGCGCGCCGACGAGCTGGAGCGAGGGCGCCAGCTCGCCGACGGCTGAGGTGCGCTGGCGCGACCCGTCGTGCTCGCCCGTCGTCCGGCGTCGACCGTCGTCAGGCGTTGACCGTAGGCGTGTCGCGCCAGGAGAACTCGGGCTCGTAGCCGAGCACTCGCCGTGCCTTGTCGATGGAGAGCAGGGTCGAGTGCTCGCCGATCTCGCCTCTGCGCTCGACCTCCGGGAACACCTCGTCGAGCAGCTCGGCGTTCGACCGGGTCATCACCGAGTCAGGTGAGGCGATGATGAAGCGGTCGAAGCCTGGAGTGTCGAGCTCCAGCGCCTTCTCGACGGCTTGGGCGCCGTCGCGTCCGTCGATGTAGGCCCAGAGGTTCCACTTGCGCTCCCGGGCGTCCGCGTCGAACGGGAAGGCTCGGTAGTCCTCGACGTCCATGACGTTGGAGAAGCGCAAACCGATGATCTTGAGGTCGGGGTGCCAGCGGCACAGCTCGATCGCGAGCTGCTCCTCGAGGTGCTTGACGAGGGAGTAGACGGACTCGGGCCGCGCGGCATACTCCTCGTCGACGGGAACGTAGGGCGGGGGCGTGTCGAAGGGCAACCCGAGCACGGTCTCCGACGACGCGTAGACGACGTTGCGGATGCCGAGACGGATCGCGGCGTAGAAGACGCCGAACGTCGTGACGATGTTGTTGCGGAACGTCTCGATGTCGGCAGACAAGCCCGGGGCAGGGATGGCCGCGAGGTGCACGAGCGCGTCGACGGCCGGAGGCTGGTCGCCGTCACGCGCACCGCTCAGGGCGTCGATCACCTGGCCGTAGTCCGTGAGGTCGACCCGCACGAAGCCGTCGGCCCGCTCCCCCTCACGGTCGAGGTTGACGACGGTGTGGCCGCTGTCGGTCAGACGGCGGACGACGTGGCGACCGAGCTTGCCGGTGCCGCCGGTGACGGCGATGCGCATGGATCCTCCTGGGGGCGAGTGGCGAACGCGTGTGCTGCACGTACCCAACCAAGCCAACCGCGGTATGCCGGGTGCATCCTGTGCGCTGCGTGTGCGCGGGACACGAGGGCAGGGTGACGCGGCAAGGCACGCTGCCGGCCGTCACGGAGCTGCCGTGAGCGGCTCCGGCAAGGCCGTGACCCCGTCGCGCGTCGCGACGTGGAAGCCGAGCAGCCGGACACCGTGAGCCCGGCACGAGTCGATGGTCTGCTGGTGCCATGCCCGGTCGGTGTCGGTCGGCACACCGCCGCCGGGTCGGCCGCGGCCCACAAGGAGGGAGCCACCTCGGGCGACGACGAGCGGCAGGATCATGTCGAGCACTGCGGTCAGTGCACCGACGTCGGCGTCGGGCGGCACATCCGACAGGACGATGGGCACGATGCCGCGATGCTGCTCATCGCACACCATGAGGCCGACGCACCCGTCCGCCCGGGCCTCGTCACCGATGATGAGATCGATGACGTCGGCCGCGACGCGGCGGTCGGTCAGCGGGATCTTCTTCACGTCCAGGGGCAGGTCCTCGAAGGTCATGCATGGCATCGTCCCGGTCGCCGTCGATCCGGCTCCTGCGTTGTCCCCAGGCTGGCGGACCTGTGGACAACCTGAGACGAAATGCTTTGACACGTAGACACATTCGACACCCGCAGTCCTTGACGCCGATTCGAACACGTGTGCTACTCCTCACCTTCGTGTGGGCGAGGCTGGGCGTCGTTGAGGGCGGGGAGCATTCGGGTTTAACGGGTTTGACGAGGGGGCAGGGGACGCGGGACGCGCACGCGGTGTGGCCCCTAGGTTCGTGGTGTCGAAGCCCGAACCTGGGAGGTCCATCCGCGTGCGCGTCAACACAGCATTCAACCGGATCCTGGCGATCGAGGGAACGTTGGTCGACTCGGTCGCCTTCACCGACGAGGGGCTGGTCCTGACGGTCAGACGCCGGGCGCGGACGCACCGCTGCCCGTGCGGGCGCCGTGTCCGTGGCCGCTATGACGCCAGCACCCGCCGGTGGCGACATCTGGACTTCGGCACCTGCCGGGTCCTGCTCGAGGCGAGCATCGCGCGGGTCGCGTGCCCCCGGTGTCGGCGGGTGCGCACCGAGGCCGTGCCGTGGGCGCGGGACGGGGCCAGGTTCACGCGGGACTTCGAGGACATGATCGCCTGGCTGGCCCAGCGGATGGACAAGACGAGCGTGGCGCGGCTGCTGCGGACCTCGTGGAAGTCGGTGGACCGGGCCATCACCCGGGTCGTGGACGAACATCTGGACACGGCACGACTGGATCATCTGTACCGCATCGGGGTCGATGAGATCTCCTACCGCAAGGGCCGCAAGTTCTTGACCGTGGTCGCCGACCACGACACCGGCGACGTCGTCTGGGTGGCGACGGGCAAGTCCGAGGAATCCTTGGCCAGTTTCTTCGATCTGCTTGGCCCAGAACGCGCTTCGCAGCTGGAGGCGGTCACCATGGACGGGTCCAAGGCGTTCCGCGGCGCCACCGCGAAAGCAGCCCCGAACGCGAAGATCTGCCTCGACCCGTTCCACATCATCAAGTGGGCCAGCGAGGCCCTGGACCTGGTCTTCCGCGCCGAACGCTTCGAGTTCCTCACCCACGCCAACCTCGCCGCCCGCTCCAACGCGCCCTGGACCGCGGCCCGGTTCGCGTTGCGCCGCGCGAAGGAGAAGCTGACCCCTGCCGACCAGAAGATGCTCGCCGCGATGCGACGCGAACGCCTCAACGTCCACCGCGCCTGGCTGCTGAAGGAGGAGCTGCGCGACCTGTTCCGCGTCATCGAGCCGGCCAAGGCCAGCGCCTACCTGCGCCGCTGGATCACCCGCGCCCGACGCTCCGGCATCACCCCGATGATCAACCTCGCCAAACGCCTCGAGGCCCACACCGACCGCATCATCGCCGGCATCGAGCTCGGCCTGTCCAACTCACGCCTGGAAGGCACCAACGCCAAGATCCGCGTCATCCAACGCCGCGGCTACGGCTACCACCACCCCAACGCCCTCGCCGCCACCATCTACCTCTGCTGCGGTGGCATCACCGTCACCCTGCCCACACGAAGGTGAGGAGTAGCACACGTGTTCGAATGGAGTCAGTGGTTCTCACCAAGGGGGTGTCAGGGGATGGGGGTGCACTCATTCCGGAGCGCAAGGGCGACGTCCGGTGCCGAGCTGTCGTCGGACCGGGCCTGCGACGCCGTGATCGACCTCGAGGACCTCGTCGGCCTCTACCGGCGGCGCGATGCCGATCGCGTCGCCCTGCGCCAGCAGGACCTGTCGCTCGCCGAGCGGGTGGTTCGCACCGGAGTCGCCCAGCACGTGATCAGCGCACGGCTGCCTGTGCTCGTCGCCGAGCTCGTCGAGGCGGCCTCCGACGACGTCGCTGCCAGGCGCTCGACCGATCTCGAGCAGCAGGTCAACGCCGACCTCAGAGTGGTCGAGGCGGTCGAGCGGTGCAAGGCCGTCCTCGACGCCGTGGGTCTCGAGGCTCTCGCCCGGCTCCAGGGCGACATCGAGTCGAGCGAGCAGCTCCGCAGCGTCGACCTCGGTCGTCGCGAGGCTCCGGGCTGGCTGGACGCCGCCGAGCTCACGGCGATGGAGGTAACCACCGCGACCGGCTTGGGCACGCACGACATCCACTCCCGCCTCGGACTCGCCACCTGCCGCACCGTCATCGCAAGAGAGCTCCGCTCGCGGCTGCAGTCCGGAGCGCTGAGCCTGCACCGAGCGTGCACGATCCATGCTGAGACGCGCCGGCTGCCCGACGACGTCGGGCTCGAGATCATCGACACCGTTCTGCGCGAGAAGGACGGCGCACCCCCGTCACCCTCCCTCTTCCGTCAGCGGCTCAGTCGCGCCTGTCTCGCAGCCGACCGAGAGGCCGGCGAGCGTCGCCGGGAGGCGCGGCGAAGGCGCCGCGGCGCCTTCGCTCTCATCGAGCCCGACGGGTTGGGTGCACTCCACGTCACCAACGACGCCGACAAGATCATCGGCGCCATGGAGCGGGTCGATGCCATCGCGAGGGCCGCCCGCAACGGTGGGGACTCCCGCGACCTCGACAGCCTGCGGGCCGACGTGATCACCGACATCCTCATGTTCGGATGGCCGAGCACCGCCGAGATGCCCGCGTCCCACGATGACTCGGTGCCTTCCGAAACCACGGGGCCGGTCCCAGCTGAACGAGCAGCCGGAGAAGCCGAGGCGGCCGGAGAAGCAAGGGTGAGCGGAGAGGCAGTGGCCCCCGTAGGGCCAGCCGGAGATGCAGCGGCGACCGGAGAATCACGGGTAGCCGGAGAGGCCACGGCTCCGCAAGCCACGGCCGGAGGAGCAGGAGCGGCCGCAGGACCCGCTACAGCTGCGCGGGCCAACCGCCCTGCAGGCCGATTCGATCAGCCTCGGGTCGTCGAGGACTGGTTCACCCGGCTCGGTCAGCGGCCCGCGGCCAAGGTCTGCATCGTCGTCCCCTTCACGACGGCGGTCGGAGTCACTGATGGCCCGTGCGAGGTTCCGGGCTACGGCTGGGTCGTGGCCGACCACGCCCGCAAGATCATCCTCAACTCCGGGTCGACGTGGCACCGACTCTCCGTCGATGCCGAGACCGGGGCCGCCGTGCGGCTCGAGACGACCTCCTACCGACCCACCGCCGCGATGCGCGCCCACGTCGAGGCCGTGGACGGCACGTGCCGCGCGCCGGGGTGCACGGTGCCCGCGGCGCGCTGCGACCTCGATCACGACATCCCGTGGCCCCACGGCCCAACGGACGTCGCCAACCTCACGAGCAAGCACCGACAGCACCACAACGCTCACACCCACGGGCATTGGCGCGTCGACCGCGACTCGGAGGGACTCGTCCGCTGGCGCACCAAGGCGGGACGCACCTACGAGACCCGACCCAAGGACTGGCTCGACGGGGTGCGGGAGCAGACGACGAGGCAGGCGGTCGTCGTGCCGCTCGCCGACGACCCTCCACCCTTCTGAGCCGGAGCGGGTGCGCGCGCCGTGGTCGCGAGGTGGCGGACGGCATACGTGGGCGACGTGGCGGGCGACGTGGCGGGCGACGTGGTGGGCGGCGTCGTGAGGGGCATCCTGAGCGGCATGGGGGTGGCGCGCCGGCACGTGCTTGATCGACCTCCTGATCCACGAGTTCCACGCCCCTCGAGGTTGCTTTCCGGCCCCGGAATCTTCGTGCGTCCTTGCTCGTTCACGGCGTGTGAGGAATGTGGACCCCCAGGTCCACCACCGGCCTGAAGGGGGCATCGTGAGGCAGAGGAAGTACGAGGAGTTCGAGGCCGACAACGGCATCGCGCTGCGTTACAGCCGCCACGACGACGGCGGCGGTTTCGTCGAGTCGCGCGCCCGCGTCGCCAGGACGGCGCATGTCGGCCCGTCGGCCTACGTCGACCGGGGAGCCATCGTCGGCGCCTACGCGCGCATCGGGTCCGGTGCGTGGATCGACGGCGGTGCCATGGTGCACGAGGGCGCGATCATCGGCAGCGGTGCCCACGTCGGGCCGGGCGCCGTGGTCGGTCGTGGCGCCAAGATCGGCTCACGCGTCAAGATCGGCGCCGACGCCCACATCTGGGACGGCGCGCGGGTCGAGAGCGACGAGATCATCCCGGCGGCAGCAGTGGTGCGCGCCGGCGGGCGCGGACGGCGAGCCGCCTGAGAGCGTGATCGCTCGTTACCACCGGTCGTGCACGTGCCGGCGGATCTCGTCGTCATAGATCGCCCGAAGGCCGTCGAGCACGTCGCCGGACAGCGGATCCAGCGCGGCGGCAGCGACGTTCCCCCGCACCTGGCTCTCGTTGCGCGCGCCGGGGATGACCGTGCTGACGCCGGGCTGGTCGAGGATCCAGCGCAACGCCACCTGGGCGGCAGGCAGCGGCGCCGCGAGCTCGCTCACGCGGCGCGCAGCGCGCACCCCCACCTCGAAGGGCACCCCGGCGAAGGTCTCCCCCACGTCGAAGGCCTCTCCACCCCGGTTGTAGGTGCGGTGGTCGCTCGCCGCGAAGGTCGTCGTCTCGTCGTACCTGCCCGACAGCAGGCCACTCGCCAGCGGCACCCGCGCGATGATGCCCACCCCGGCAGCCTCGGCTGCGGGCAGCACGCGCTCGAGCGGCTTGCGTCGGAAGGCGTTGAGGATGATCTGGACCGTGGCCACGTTGGGGCGGGCGATCGCGACGAGCGCCTCGTCACAGGTCTCCACCGAGACGCCGTATGCCGCGACGGCTCCCTCGTCGACGAGCGTGTCGAGCGCGTCGTAGACCCGATCGTCGGAGTAGACCGGTGTGGGAGGACAGTGCAGCTGGACGAGGTCGAGCCGGTCCACCCCGAGGTTGCGCCGGCTGCGGTCCGTCCAGCCACGGAAGGCCTCGAGCGTGAACGCCCCCGGCACATGGGGGTCGGCGCGGCGACCGATCTTGGTGGCGACGGTGAGCCCTGCGTCGCGCCGCTCTGCGAGCAGCCGCCCGATGAGGGTCTCGGAGCGCCCGTCACCGTAGACGTCCGCCGTGTCGAGGAAGGTCACGCCTGCGTCGACCGCAGCGTGCAGCACCGCCATGGCGTCCGAGTCGTCAACGTCGCCCCAGTCCCCACCGAGCTGCCAGCAGCCCAGCCCGACGACGGAGACCTGACGACCGGTGCGACCGAGCTGACGTGTCTGCATGACCTCGACCCTACGACGCGTGTGCGGCGGCGTGGACGGCAGCGGCGACGGCCGGAGCGACCGACGCGTCGAAGACACTGGGGATGATGTAGCTCGGGTTGAGCTCCTCCGGCTCGACGCAGTCGGCGATGGCGGTGGCCGCCGCAACCATCATCGTGTCGGTGATGTCGGAGACGCCGGCATCGAGCAGGCCACGGAAGAAGCCCGGGAAGACGAGCACGTTGTTGATCTGGTTCGGGTAGTCGGAGCGGCCGGTCGCGACGACCTTCGCGTGCTCGCTCGCCGCGATGGGGTCGACCTCGGGGACCGGGTTGGCCATGGCGAAGACGATGGCGTCGGGTGCCATCGTCGCGATGTCGTCGCCGGTGAGCAGGTCGGGTGCGGAGACCCCGATGAAGACGTCCGCACCGGCGAGCACCTCCTTGAGGGAGCCCGCCTCGTGGCGAGAGTTGGTGTGGTCGGCGATCCACTGGCGGAAGGGCTCCATGCCCTCGTGGCCGTTGTGGACCGCGCCGTCTCGGCCGCAGCCGATGATGTCGCGCGCTCCCTGGGTGAGGAGCAGCCGGATGATGGCGTGGCCCGCCGCCCCCACTCCGGAGACGACGATCCGGACGTCCGCGATCGACTTGCCGACGACCCGCAGGGCGTTGGTCAGGGCGGCGAGCACGACGATGGCTGTGCCGTGCTGGTCGTCGTGGAACACCGGGATGTCGAGCATCTCGCGCAGGCGCGCCTCGATCTCGAAACACCTTGGGGCAGAGATGTCCTCGAGGTTGATGCCGCCGTAGACCGGGGCGATGGCCCGCGCGATCTCGACGATCTCGTCGGTGTCCTGGGTGTCGAGGCACACCGGCCAGGCATCCACCCCGCCGAACTGCTTGAAGAGGGCGGCCTTGCCCTCCATCACCGGCAGGGCCGCCAAGGGGCCGATGTTGCCGAGCCCCAGCACTGCGGACCCGTCCGTCAGCACGGCGACGGTGTTGCGCTTGATCGTGAGGCGTCGCGCATCCTCGGGGTGCCGGGCGATCGCGAGGCAGATGCGCGCGACGCCGGGCGTGTAGGCGCGCGACAGGTCGTCGCGGTGCTTGAGCGGCACCTTGGGGTTGACCTCGATCTTGCCGCCGAGGTGGAGCAGGAAGGTCTGGTCGCTGACCTTGCGCACGACCGCACCCGGGATGCCCGCGATCGCCTCGGTGATTCCCTCGCCGTGCTCCTCGTCGCGCGTGTCGCACGTGACGTCGACGACGAGCCGGTCGGTGCGGCTCTCCGCTACGTCGAGCGCCGTCAGGGCTCCTCCGGCCGAAGCGACGGCCGTGGTGAGTGCGGCGGTGGCGGTGGCACCTGCAGGCAGCTCCACACGGACGGTGATCGAGTAGCCGGGACTCGGCATGGCCATGAGCAGTCCTCCTGCAGCGGGGCGCCCGGGCGACAGTGACCCGGGACCTTCATCCTCCACCCACGGCGGCACCGTCGCGCTGCAACACGACGATCGTTGCGGCATACGCCACAAAGGGGGCGCGGTCTGCGGTTTCGAGGACCACGCGCGAGGTGGTGCCTAGTGTGGGAGGTGGCCAGTCGGCCCTCCGGGACGCCCGCGCTGGTTGTGGATGAGAGTCGCTCCCCCTCGCACAGCGACGCCGTCCAGCCCCAGCCCCGGGGATCTGGAGAACGTCATGACGATGCACGCCGAACCCTCGACCTCGCCGGCTGCGGAGACAGCCGCGAGCGCCCTCGACGCCCCCACCCGCACCGCCCTCTTCGAGACGATGGTGCTCTGTCGAACGTACGAGGAGGCGATCCTTCGGGAGTACCACGCCGACAAGGGGCCGGGCTTCGACATCGGCAAGGGTCTCGTGCCCGGCGAGATGCACCTCTCGGCCGGGCAGGAGCCCGTGGCTGCGGGGGTGTGCGCGCACCTCACGACCGACGACGCGGTGACGGCGACGCACCGTCCGCACCACCTCGCGATCGCGCACGGGATGGACCTGCGCGCGATGACGGCCGAGATCTTCGGTCGCGAGACGGGTCTCGGGCGCGGACGTGGGGGCCACATGCACCTCTTCGACCCCGCCACCCACTTCTCCTGCTCCGGGATCATCGCCGAGGGCTACCCACCGGCCCTCGGGCAGGCGTTCGCCTTCCAGCGCAAGCAGACCGACCGCGTGGCCGTCGCGGTGACCGGCGAGGGAGCCGCCAACCAGGGCGCCTTCCACGAGTCGCTCAACCTCGCGGCCCGCTGGTCGCTACCGGTCGTCTTCGTCGTCGAGGACAACGACTGGGCGATCTCGGTGCCGCGTGACGCTGCGACCGCGGTCCCGTCCAACGCGGATCGCGCTGCGGCGTATGGCATTCCAGGTGAGCGCGTCGAGGACAACGACGTCGAGGCGGTGTATGCCGCGGCGGCCCGTGCCGTCGAACGTGCGAGGTCGGGCGCCGGCCCGTCACTCATCGAGATCCACACCCTGCGGCTCTGGGGACACTTCGAGGGCGATGCCCAGGGCTACCGCCCGGAGCTGGCAGAAGTGCCCTCCCACGACCCGATTCCCCGCTACGAGAAGGCGCTTCGCGAGGCAGGCGTGCTCGATGACGACGCCGTGCAGCGCATCCGCGCCGCGGCTGCCGAGCGCGTCGAGGACGCGATCGCCTATGCGAAGTCCAGCCCCTTGCCCGACCCTGCGTCGGCGACCTCCTACGTGTTCGCCTGAGGAGACGACGATGACCATCACAGACACCCCCACCGCACCCGCCCCCCAGGCCAGCCGCCGGCTCACGACGTCGAAGGCCATGGTCGAGGCGATCGCCCAGGAGATGGAGCGCGACCCGGCGGTCGTCTACCTCGGCGAGGACGTCGGCGCCTACGGCGGGATCTTCAGCTCGACCACGGACCTGCTCGCCCGCTTCGGCCCGGAACGCATCATCGACACGCCCATCTCGGAGACGGCCTTCATCGGCCTCGGCATCGGGGCGGCCGTCGAGGGGATGCGACCGATCGTGGAGCTGATGTTCGCCGACTTCATGGGCGTGTGCCTCGACCAGATCTACAACCACATGGCCAAGATCCACTTCGAGTCCGGCGGCAACGTCAGGGTGCCCATGGTGCTGACCACCGCCGTCGGCGGCGGCTACTCCGACGGTGCGCAGCACTCGCAGTGCCTCTGGGGCACGTTTGCCCACCTGCCCGGGATGAAGGTCGTCGTGCCGAGCAACCCGGCCGACGCCAAGGGCCTCATGACCTCCGCGATCCGCGACGACAACCCCGTCGTCTACATGTTCCACAAGGGCGTGATGGGCCTCGCCTGGATGGCGAAGAACGCGCGGTCCGTCGGCGACGTGCCGGACGGCGAGCACCTCGTTCCGATCGGCAAGGCTGCGGTGGCGCGGCCCGGCACGGACGTCACTGTCGTGACGCTCTCGCTGTCGGTGCACCACGCCCTCGATGTCGCCGAGAAGCTCTCGGGCGAAGGCGTCGAGGTCGAGGTCATCGACCTGCGAAGCCTCGTGCCGCTCGAACGGGAGGCCATCCTCACCTCCGTGGCGAAGACCGGTCACCTCGTTGTCGTCGACGAGGACTACCTGTCCTTCGGCCTGTCCGGCGAGGTCGTCGCGACGGTGACCGACCACGACCCGACGATGCTCAAGGCACCCGTCCACCGGGTCGCCGTGCCCGACGTCCCGATCCCCTACGCCCACGGGCTGGAGTACGCCGTGCTCCCCCGCCCCGATCGGATCGAGGCTGCGATCCGGAGGTCGCTGGCGCTGTGACCGACGTTCTCTTCCCGCCGCTGTCGGTGGAGAAGCCCGACACCGAGGGCATCCTCGCCACCTGGTTCGTCAGCGACGGTGCTGTCGTCGCCGCCGACCAGCTCATCGCGGAGGTGCAGGTCGACAAGGTGTCGGCCGACGTGGCAGCGCCCGTGGCGGGCACCATCCACCTGCTCGTGGCCGAGGAGGCCGTCGTCACCCAGGGGGCGCCCATCGCACGCATCGAGTGACGCGCGCTGGGTAAGGCCCCCACATGACCTCCTCGGACGAGCACGCCCATCGGCTACCGGCCCCCGCCCGGGCGGCGGTGGCACTGGAAGACAACGGCGGCCTCGACCCCGCCGTCGACACGCTGCGCAGTGTCACAGCGCCCCTCGACACCTCGCCCCTCGGGGCGGTGCTCCGAGGTGAGTGGCTGGGCCATGCGCTGCACCCTTCACTGAGCGACCTGCCCCTCGGGATGTGGACCGCGACCACCGCCCTGGACCTCTTCGGAGGCACCGGCTCGAGGGACGCAGCCCGCCGTCTCGTCGGCATGGGACTGCTCGCCGCCGCACCCACGGCCCTTTCGGGGTGGGCCGAGTGGCGTCGCGCCGACCGCCGGTCGCAGCGCGTCGGAGTGGCCCACGCCGCCCTCAACGCCACCGCTGCCGTGCTGTATGCCGGGTCGTGGTCGGCGCGTCGCCGTGACCGACACCGGGTGGGTGCCGTTCTGGCCCTCGCGGGAGCAGGCGCCGCTGGCGCCGCCGGTTATCTCGGCGGTCACCTCACAGCCGTCCGCAAGGTGTCGAGCCGACACCCTGCCTTCGCCGCGATGGAAGGCCGAGCTCACGGTGGGAGCGACGACACCAAGGCGACGGCCGGCTCGAGCGCGGTGTCGTCGGCAGCGTCGGGCACTCCTGTCGCGCGCCGCCGCGCCACGCCGGACGAGGTCATCGGCGCCATCGCAGCGCAGCACGCGAGGATCACCACCCTCATCACGCAGGTGGGCACCGCTGGACCTGACGACCGGCCGGCGAGGCTTCGAGACCTCTTGGGATACCTGGCCGGGCACGAGGCAGTCGAGGAGGAACTCCTCCACCCCCTCCTTCGCGTCGGGAACGCCCACGAGGTCGCGCAGCAGCGCGTGCTCGAGGAGGAAGGGGTCGGGCAGCAGCTGGAGCACCTCGAGCAGCTCGATCCGGCCTCGCCGTCCTTCAGCACGCAGTTCGACCTCATCGAGGACGCGATCATGCATCACGCCAGGGCCGAGGAGGCCGAGGAGCTCCCGCGGTTGGCGGGCGCCCTCAGCGAGGCGGACGCGGCGCTCGTCCTCAGCGCCCTCGCGGCCCAGGAGGCAGCCGCACCCAAACGACGGGGCAGCTTCGCCGAGATGCTCGCGGCTGCGAAGAACGACGTGCGAGCCCTCGACATCCCACACGCCTGAGCTGAGCCGGTCCTGACCTCGCGCCACGTGGACACGTACTCGGACGACCGCATGAGGGGGTGGCCCTGTCGGGCCACCCCCTCACCACCGGTCCGGCCTGATCAGCTGCAGCCGCTGGTGCTTCCGCAGCCCTCGCAGACGTAGCAGGAGCCGGCGGGACGCATCTTCGTGCCGCAGGTCATGCAGATCGGGGCGTCGGCGGTGATGCCGCCGAACTTCTCGAGCAGCTCCGCCGAGCTGTGCACCTCGCTCGAGATCTCGCGAGCGGAGGCCGCACCCGCCCCCGACTTCACCTCGGAAGCCTTGAGCTCTCCCTTGTCCTCAGGCTTTGCCTCAGGCGCCTTCCTCGCGACGGGAGCCGACTGCTGGAGGGTCTCCAGCTCGTCCTCGAGGTCCTCGTCGGAGTCGTCGGCCTCGGCCTCGTAGGAGCCGGTCTCGACCTGACGGGCCCGCTCGGCGGCCGTGTGGATGCCCATGAAGGAGCGGGTGTCGAAGTCGAGGTAGTCGAGAGCCAGGCGGCGGAAGACGTAGTCCATGATCGACTGAGCCATCCGCACGTCGGGGTCATCGGTGAGGCCGGCGGGCTCGAAGCGCAGGTTGGTGAACTTCTCGACGAAGGTCTCGAGCGGCACGCCGTACTGCAGGCCGATGGAGACGGCGATCGAGAAGGCGTCCATCACGCCGGCGAGGGTCGAGCCCTGCTTGCCGAACTTCAGGAAGATCTCACCGAGCTGGGCGTCGTCGTAGGTGCCGGCCGTGAGGTACCCCTCGGCGCCACCGACGGAGAACGACGTCGTCTGCGACGTGCGGCGCTTGGGCAGACGGCGACGGACCGGGCGGTACTCGATGACCTTCTCGACCTTGACCTCGGCGGCCGCTGCGTCGGAGGCGTCCTTCTTGTCCTTGGCGGTCGAGCCACCGTCGGACAGGGGCTGGCCGACCTTGCAGTTGTCGCGGTAGACCGCGAGCGCCTTGAGGCCGAGCTTCCACCCCTGAAGGTAGACGTCCTCGATCTCCTCGACCGTGGCGTCCTCGGGCAGGTTGACCGTCTTGCTGATCGCGCCCGAGAGGAAGGGCTGCGTCGCGGCCATCATGCGCACATGGCCCATGGCCGAGATCGAGCGTGCGCCCATGGCGGTGTCGAAGACCTCGTAGTGCTCCGGCTTGAGGCCGGGCGCGTCGATGACGTGGCCCTTGTCAGCGATGTACTCGACGATCGCCTCGATCGACTCCTGCTGGTAGCCGAGCTTCTTGAGTGCACGCGGGATCGTCAGGTTGACGATCTGCATCGAACCGCCGCCGACGAGCTTCTTGAACTTCACGAGTGAGAAGTCGGGCTCGATGCCGGTGGTGTCGCAGTCCATCATGAAGCCGATGGTGCCGGTCGGGGCGAGCACCGACGCCTGGGCGTTGCGGTAGCCGCTCTTCTCACCGAGCTTGATGACGTCGTCCCACGCCTTCGTCGCGAGCTTGTGGATGTCGGAGTCCATCGCGTCGAGCGTCTTGATGTTGTCGTTGGCGGCCTGGTGCTTGCGCATGACGCGCTTGTGGGCGTCGGCGTTGCGGGCGTATCCGGCATACGCCCCGACGACCGCGGCCATCTCGGCCGAGCGCTTGTAGGCGGCGCCGGTGAGCAGAGACGTGATGGAGGCGGCGAGCGAGCGGCCACCCTCGGAGTCGTAGCCGTGGCCGGTCGCCATGAGCAGCGCGCCGAGGTTGGCGTAGCCGATGCCGAGCTGACGGTAGTTGCGCGTCGTCTCGCCGATCGGCTCGGTCGGGAAGTCGGCGAAGCAGATCGAGATGTCCATCGCCGTGATGACGAGCTCGACGACCTTCTGGAAGGTCACCGCGTCGAACGTGTCGTCGTCGCGCAGGAACTTCAGCAGGTTGAGCGAGGCAAGGTTGCACGAGGAGTTGTCGAGCGACATGTACTCCGAGCACGGGTTGGAGGCCGTGATGCGGCCCGTCTCGGGGTTCGTGTGCCAGGCGTTGATCGTGTCGTCGTACTGGATGCCGGGGTCGGCGCACTCCCACGCAGCCTTGGCGATCTTGCCGAAGAGCTCACGGGCGTCGACGGTGTCGATGACCGAGCCGTCGAGACGCGAGCGCAGACCGAACTCGGTGCCCTCCTCGACCGCCTTCATGAACTCGTCGTTGACGCGCACCGAGTTGTTGGCGTTCTGGTACTGCACGGACACGATGTCCTTGCCGCCGAGGTCCATGTCGAACCCGGCGTCGCGCAGCGCACGGATCTTGTCCTCCTCGCGCGCCTTGGTCTCGACGAACTCCTCGATGTCGGGGTGGTCGACGTCGAGCACGACCATCTTGGCCGCGCGACGCGTGGCGCCGCCGGACTTGATGGTGCCCGCGGAGGCGTCGGCGCCGCGCATGAAGGAGACCGGGCCCGAGGCCGTGCCACCGCTGCTCAGCAGCTCCTTGGAGGAGCGGATCCGCGAGAGGTTGAGGCCGGCGCCGGAGCCGCCCTGGAAGATCTTCCCCTCTTCCTTGTACCAGTTGAGGATCGAGTCCATCGAGTCGTCGACCGAGAGGATGAAGCACGCCGAGACCTGCTGCGGGCTCTTGGTGCCGACGTTGAACCACACCGGGGAGTTGAACGAGAAGACCTGGTGCAGCAGCGCCCACGTCAGCTCGTGCTCGAAGATCTCGGCGTCCTCCGCCGAGGAGAAGTAGCCGTTGCTCTTGCCGGCGGCGACGTAGGTCAGCACGACCCGGTCGATGAGCTGCTTGAGCGAGCTCTCGCGGGCCGGGGTGCCGACGGCGCCGCGGAAGTACTTGGTCGTGACGATGGTGCTCGCGTTGACCGACCAGAAGTCGGGGAACTCGACGCCGCGCTGCTCGAAGATCGTGACGCCGGTCTTCCAGTTCTGCTGGACGACGTCGCGCTTCTCCCAGGTCACCTCGTCGTACGGGTGAACCCCGGGGGTGGTGTAGATGCGCTCGACCTTGACGCCCTTGGCGCCTGCCTTCGAGCGTGAGCTCCGGTTACCGATCTCCGTCATGTCCTGCGGCCTCCCTGACCGTGGTGGGCCCCCCGCCGGGGCCCGATGGGCTTCGTGCTCGTCTCGTCCATGCCAGTGTCTCGCCGGGGTCTGACAGTCCCCTTGGCCGTTCGGCGCTGTGTTCGTGGAGGGTGGTGGTGCGCGTGCTCCCGCTGTCGCAGCGGCTACCGTGGCGCGCCGAGCGGGGCAGAGCCCGTGGGCTCCTCCCCCACCGCGTCACGCTCGGCCCGAAGGAGGGCGATCGCCCCTTCGAAGTCCTCGAGGCTCTCCCAGCCCTGGTACACGCTGGCGAACCTGAGGAAGGCGACCTCGTCGAGCTCGCGAAGCGGCTCGAGGACGGCCATGCCCACCTCGTGCGCCTCGATCTCGGCGTTGCCCTGCGCCCGGATGGTCTCCTCGACCTTCTGGGCGAGCAGCGCCAGGTCGTCCTCCGTCACCGGTCGGCCCTGGCAGGCCTTGCGGACGCCGGAGAGCACCTTGGCCCGGCTGAACGGCTCGGACGCCCCCGACCGCTTCATGACGCTGAGGCTCGAGGTCTCGAGCGTCGTGAAGCGGCGGTTGCACTCCGGGCACTGACGCCGGCGGCGGATCGCCGCGCCGTCGTCCGTGGTGCGCGAGTCGATGACTCGCGAGTCGGTGTGGCGACAGAACGGGCAGTGCACGTCGGCCACCTTCCCTTCCCCGTGGTGCATTCGTGGAAACGTCCTCACCTCGCCCCGTATGCCGCCCGCCCGGCTCCTGATCGGGCCCGCAGGCCCGCGCCGGTGTTCGTGGGCCCGGCGCGGGCCTGTGGACAGATCGAGGGTCGTGCTGGGGATGAGCTGGGGACGACGTGTGGGTAACCCCCATCTACCTGGGGACTACATGTGGACGTCTTACATCTGTGCAACTACTAGATGTAGGGGTAACTGTAGGCGCGGTGTGACCGAGACCGCAAGCACGCGCGAGCGATTCGGCGCGTCGGGTCGCTGACCTGCACAAACGCACCAGCAGTCACAGGCGTCACGGCGTGTCGCCACAACATCTAGGGGTGCGTCCGCCCACGCCGCCCCTCATCTGGCGTCAGCGCCAGGCCTTGCGGGCCCGCTCCGCCGCCGACTCGGCGACCGTCGCATCCCCGCGCCCGGCGACGACGGCTGCGAGGTTGAAGGCGCTGTCACTGCCGGCCTTGAGGTAGTCGGAGTGACCGCGCGACGTGCGGCGAGCCCCTGGTGAACCCTCGGCCCCGGGTGCGTAGGTCGACAGCGTGCGCGCGCCCACGACCGACGCGGCACTCGGCCCGAGGACGACGCGCCCGCCCGCGACGACGGGGTCGTCGATGGAGCCGAGCACGTTGAAGGCGCCCGGCTTGAGCCCCGTGTCGACGACGGAGCGCACGGCGCCGCCTGTGCCCGGGGACCCGAAGAGCGCTGCCCGGTCGATGCCCGTCGGGCGGCGCAGGGCGAAGGAGAGCACGACGGACCCGTAGGAGTGAGCGAGGACGCTCTGGTCGGCGGGCACCTCACGAGAGGCGTCCAACCCCGTCACGAACGCAGCGAGCTCCTCGCCCCCACGGGCAGCCACGCCTGAGGACATGACCGTGCGTGACGGGGTGAGCACCTCGTCGGCCTGAGGCGCCGCGTAGCCGAGCCAGGTCACCACCGCCACGTCTCCGTGCGCCATCCCCGACGAGCTCGACCGCAGCCGTGCGAGCTCGCGGTCGTAGCGGTCGAGGTCGCCGCCGACGGTCGTCGTGAAACCCCCCACGAAGGTGGCGACGTGTGGAGCGGTGTCGACCTCGCCGATCGCGACGGCAGCCTTCGGGTGTCGCCCCGCGACGTCGAGCAGCAGCAGCCGGCGGCGAGCGCCGTCCTGACGGCCCAGGACGGCCCGCACGGCACGCAGCGCATCGAGCCGCCCCCTGACGAGCTCGAGCGCCCCGGCGCGTTCGGACAGTCCGAGCGCGAGCACGGCCGACCCCCCGGCCCCGACCTCCTCGGGAAGTGGCTCCCCACCGGCCTCGAGAACGGCGAGGCGGCCGCGTGCCGCTCGCTCGACCCGGTCGAGGAGGATGCGGTTCGCCTGGTCACGGTCGGCCCCGGGCAGCCCGTCGCGGGGCCCCACCGACTCCGGACGCTCCTGCACCAGCTGCCGTCGCTCCTCGCTCGTCAGGCTGCGCCACCACGCCGCGTTGGCGAAGACATCTGCCGAGGGGTGGCCCGGCCCCGAGACAGGCGGAGGCGGGAGCGACGTGAGGACGCCTCGCTCCCCCGGTGCGAGGCAGCCGCCGGCTGCCTCGACGAGGTGCCGCGCGAGGTCGGCGTCCGTCTCAGTCGCCACTCGGCCGGCCTGGCGGAGGTATGCGGTCACCTCCTCCCGCATCAGCGCGTCCTCGCGCACCTCATGGGCATCGAGCACCGGGTCACCCCGGGGCACCCGGGCTGGCACGACGAGGACTCCGGCCTGCGTGACCCGAGCACCCCGCTCCTGCGCCCTCGCCTCGGCCCGGGTGAGCAGGCCGAGGGCGGAACGCAGACGCAGCCCCGCGTGGCTCAGCGCCTGCGAGCAGACGGCGAGGTCTCGGCCGACGTGGGTCAGCTCGGCGGCGAGGGCACTGAACCGGCCGGCGGCCGCGGTCGAGGCCGGCCCGGACCACCGGGAGAGCGAGCCACCTGCGTCCGACAGCGCCGTCGACCGTCCGCGCAGCACGGTCTCGATGCCCCCCGTCACCGTCCGCCGGTGCTCCTCGATGCCCCTGGCGGCGGCCGAGAGGAGCTCCGGGCGTGCGGCACGGAGGGCCGCGACCCCCAGCCCCGTCACGGTGACGCGATCGCTCGCCGGGCGACCTCCTCGACGGCCTCGTAGCCGGCGGCCGCGACGTCGACGGCCGCGCCCGTGGCGCGCACCCTCGAGCGCAGCGCCGACAGACGCGCGCTCCACCCGGCGCAGGCCCGCCCAGAGGCAACGGCGGTCTCGCCGCCGCGGAACGCCGAACCCACGGGTGCGATCTCGTCAACGACCCTCACCCGTTCGAGCCGGGCCAGCACCTCCTCGAGGGCGGCCGCACTCTCACGAAGGCCGCCCGTCTCCACCCTGAACTGCATCTCCTGCTCCTTCCACTTGCGAGCAGGCTAGGGAGGCAAGGGAATCGGCGCTCAGCCTCGTCCACAGCACTCGAGCGGACGGCATACCTCGTCCACAGGCTGACCCTCTCGGCGAGCGGGACACGGACAGCAGAACGCCGCACCCTCCGGGGAGGGTGCGGCGTCCCGGGCGCGCTGAGGCGGGGTCGAATCGCCGTCGCACACCAGCCGCTGATGGTGGAGCCAACGCGGCCGTTGGGGGGGTCAGCCGGTCACGGGGTCGGGACGAGCAGCGTCTGACCGGCGTGGACCTGGCTGGAGGAGAGCCCGTTGGCAAGCTGGATCTCGATGACGGCGTCGGCGATCGGAAGACCGGGGAGCTCGCGGGCAGCGATCTCGGAGAGGGTGTCGCCCGACACGACGGTCACGGGGCGGGGCGCAGAACTGGCCGTCGCCAGCTGGCCGGCGAGGCCGACACCGAGCACCGCGACGGCGGTCGCGACGAGCAGCGTCACGACGAGCCGCCCGAGGCGGGTGAGCCGCAACGGCGGGTCCGTCAGGCCGACCGCTCGGGCCGTGCGCACCGACCGAGCCGACCGAGCCGCTCGAGCCGACCGAGCAGCCCGCACGGCGTCGCGACCGGTGGGCAGCAGCACGAGGTGCGCACGGCGCTCGCCCTGCTCGATGGTCGGTGCGTGGTGTGCGATGGCGCTCATGGTGACCTCCCGGTGGTGTGACCTGTGCGGTGGAGCGGCGAGCTGCGGAGAACGGGTGTTCGATCGAACGTCTGTACGATTTGTAGCACGCCTGTTCGAGGAAGTCGAGACACGCGTCGAACAGATGTTTGGCAACTCTGTTCGAATCTCATAGTCTTTCCTCACACCACACACCTCACCAGCCACCACTGACACTGGCCTCACACCGCCGGTTTCAGGCCTGGCGTCACACACCGCAAGGGGACGTTCATGGGCGTGACCGAGTTTCCCGACCGCGACAAGGGCGATGGCCTGACCGTCCGCCAGCGGCGTGTGCTGGAGGTCATCCGCAACTCGGTCGACCGCCGGGGCTACCCGCCGAGCATGCGCGAGATCGGTAACGCCGTCGGCCTGGCGAGCCCCTCGAGCGTCTCCCACCAGCTCAACGCCCTCGTCTCCAAGGGCTACCTGCGCCGCGACCCCAACCGGCCCCGCGCCCTCGAGATCGTCTCGCCCGACGCCACCGCTGCCGAGCTGCGCCACCGCGGGGGCGACGTCATCGACATCGCCTCCACGAGCGCCGAGCACGCCGGCCGTCACGATCTCGAAACCGACTCCGGCGACGCCCGCCCGCAGGCGGCCTACGTGCCCGTCCTCGGCCGCATCGCCGCCGGCGTGCCGATCACGGCCGAGGAGGTCGTCGACGACGTCTTCCCCCTGCCCAAGCAGCTCGTCGGCGAGGGCGAGCTCTTCCTCCTCAAGGTCGTCGGCGACTCGATGATCGACGCCGCGATCTGCGACGGCGACTGGGTCGTCGTCTCCCGGTCGCAGACGGCCGAGAACGGCGAGATCGTCGCCGCCCTGCTCGACAACGAGGCCACCGTCAAGACGTTCAAGCGCAAGGACGGCCACGTCTGGCTCCTGCCGCACAACCCGGCGTTCGACCCGATCGACGGCGACCACGCGACGATCCTCGGCAAGGTGACCGCCGTCCTGCGCCGCCTCTGACGTCGCGGGTGCCCTCCGTGACGCCGACTCGTGACGTGGTGCAGACCTACCGCTACCTGCGCGGCGCCATGGTGGGTCTGCTCCTCGCCCTGCTCGTCTCCGTCGTGCTCCAGTGGTGGCTCGGCACCGGCGGCTCGTGCTGGCTCGGCTCGATCAGCGCCTACTACTTCACCCCTGCACGCACGGCGTTCGTCGGCACTCTGTGCGCGCTGGGCATCACCCTGCTCGCCTACGAGGGGCACTCCCCCGAGGAGAACGTCCTGCTCGACTTCTCCGGCTTCATGGCGCTGCTCGTCGCCGCCGTGCCCACCCTTCCGGACGCGCGGTGCGGACCGAGCGCCTTCGAGGAGTCCACCGACGAGATCGCGGCCGGCATCGGCGTCAGCGTGCCGACGCTCGTGCTCGTCGCGATCGTCGCCCTCGTGGTGATCGCCGCGATCCGGGTGCGCGCGGTTCGGGGCGGGCAGCAGGCGCCCCCGTCGTCACGGCTCGTGGCGCTCTCCCTGGTCCTCGTCGGTGTCGTCGTCGTCGAGCTCGTCCTCGTGGCCGTGCTGCGCGGACCGCTCGTCGCGGTCGCCCACGGCGTCGCCGCCTCGACCATGGTGGCGGGGGCCATCGCGGTCATGGTGTCCAGCGCCGTGCGCGTCGACGAGCGGCACGGCAAGAGCCCCGCCGAGCAGGCCACGGCAACCGCCTACCGGCGCACGTACCTCACCCTCGCCGTGGTCCTCGGCGTGTTGCTGGCGCTCACCGTGGTCCTGCACCTGACCGTGGCCGGGTTCGGACTCACAATCCTCGTGGCCGAGGTCGTGATCCTCGTGCTCTTCGGCGCGTACTGGGTCGTGCAGACCGTCGAGCTGTGGGGTCTCGGCGACGAGCAGCACCCCGAGGCACGCGAGGTCGCGGGCGTCAGGCCGTGGGCGGCGGCACGCCGACGCACGTGAGGCGTGCAGGCGCGGCTCAGTGACCGAGAGCGCCGCGCAGCTGCGTCAGGGTGGAGCCCAGGGGCGCGTGCAGCCGGACGGTCGCTTCGGCGTCACCGCGCGTCGCCGAGCGCGTGACGATGGCGACGGGCACCCCACGCTGGTGGGCCCGGCGCACGAAGCGGTAGCCGCTCATCACGGCGAGCGACGACCCGAGCACGAGCACGGCCCCCGCCGCCTCGACGAGCGAGAAGCACTGCTCCACAACGGTCTTCGGCACGGACTCCCCGAAGAAGACCACGTCGGGCTTGACGGTGTCGTGACCGCACACGAGGCAGCGCGGCGTGTGGAAGGACTCCACGAGGGAGTCCTGCAGGACGATGTCGCCGTCGGGGCGCACCTGCTCGCCCCACTGGGACCCCACGGCTGCCGCCGCCTCGGCGAAGCGCTCCATGAAGCCGGGGTTGGCCTCGGTCATCCGCTCGTGCAGCCCGAGCCGCGAGGTCACCTCACCACAGGTCAGGCACACGGCCCGGTCGAGCGAGCCGTGCAGCTCGACGACGTCACTCGCTCCCGCGGCCTGGTGCAGCCCGTCGACGTTCTGCGTGATGACCGAGTCGACGTAGCCGCTCCTCTGCAGCTCCGTCACGACGCGGTGACCCTCGTTGGGCTCCGCGGCGTTGAAGCGCTGCCAGCCGATGTAGCTGCGCGCCCAGTAGCGCCGTCGGGCGTCGCTCGAGCCGGCGAACTCGCCGTAGGTCATCGGCTCGACGCGGCGCGTGCCGTCGGGCCCGCGGTAGTCGGGGATGCCCGACTCCGTCGAGAGGCCGGCGCCGCTCAGCACGACGACTCCTCCCCCGCTCACGAGGTCGACGAGGTCGTCGAACGTGCCGAGGTCGTGCGTCTCGAGTGGCAGGGTGCGAGAGGTGGCGAGCCGGGTCGACCCGCCCGGCCCCCGCGGGGGTATGCCGTCCGCCTGATGCACGCCGCCAGCCTACGTCGCGCACGCCACCCATGACTCCGGCGCTCGATCCGCCGGTAATGCATAAGTGTCGGTTATGATGAGGCCATGATCGATGCTGCCGGCCTCCGAGTCATGAAGGCGATCGCCGACGAGGGGAGCTTCACGAGCGCCGCCAACGCGCTCGGCTTCACCCAGCCGGCCATCTCGCAGATGGTGCGCCGCCTCGAACAGCGCACCGGCACGGTGCTCGTCGAGCGCTACGGCCGTCAGGTCCGACTCACCGAGGCCGGTCAGGTCCTCGCTCGCCACGCCGTCGGCGTGCTCGCGGCTCTCGACGCGGCCGAGGAGGAGATCACCGCGATCGCCGGCCTCCGCGCAGGTCGCGTGCGCCTCCAGGCCTTCCCGAGCTCGTCGGCGACACTCGTGCCCAAGGCGCTGGCGATCCTGCGCTCCCGGCACCCCGACATCACGATGACCTTCACCGAGGCGGAGCCCCCGCAGTCGCTCGCGGCCCTGCGAGCCGGTGACTGCGACGTCGCAGTCATCTTCGCCACCAAGGACGTCGATGCCGGCGAGCTCGTGGAGGACCTGTCGCTCCTCGTCACCCGCCACCTGCTCGACGACGAGCTGCGCCTCGCCACGCCCAAGGACCACCCCCTCGCACAGACCGGAACCGCCAGCCTCTCGGACTTCGCGTCGGAGGACTGGATCGCCGGCTGTCCGCGCTGCCGCGCCCACCTCGTCGGCCTCGCCGACAAGGCCGGCTTCCGGCCCACCGTCTCCTTCGAGATCGAGGACTACGTCGCGCAGCTCGGCCTGGTGACCGCGGGCCTCGGGGTCGCACTCGTGCCCGACATCATCCTCAACGCCGCCAAGCACGACGACGTCGCGACGCTCTCGCTCTCGCCCGTCTCGCAGCGCCAGATCCTCGCGGTGACGACGCCCGACCTGCTGCGGGTGCCCGCCGTGGCGGCAGCCCTGGACGCGCTCTGCGCCGCGGCCGGCGCCGACCCGTCGACCTCGCCCGCCGAGCTCGCCGCGTCGCCCGCCTGACGCGCCGGACTCCGCCCACCCGGCATACGGTGGCGTCATGGGTGACCCGACGCGCATCTCCTACCTGCCCCTGCCCGACCGCGACGACGTGCCCGACGGGGTGGCGAGGCTCTGGGAGAAGTCGCAGGAGGCCTTCGGCTTCGTGCCCAACGTCTTTCGCGCGCAAGCCGTCAACGGTGAGCAGTTCCTCGCGTGGTGGGGCTACTTCAACCTCCTCGTCAACAAGGAAGGCCACCTCAGCAACGCCGACCGCGAGCTGCTTGCCGTCGTCGTCAGCAGCGTCAACCGCTGCACCTACTGCGAGATCAGCCACGGCGCGGCCCTGCGCGCCTTCACCGATGACGCCGTGCGCGCCGACCTCGTCGCCTCGAACTGGCGCCAGGCCGACCTGCCGGACCGTGAGGCCGCGATGTGCGCCTACGCCGAGAAGCTGACGCTCCACCCGGCCGAGGTCACCGAGGGCGACCTCGAGCCGCTGCGGGCCGTCGGGCTCGACGACCACCAGATCGTCGAGCTCGTCCAGGTGGTCGGGATGTTCAACCTCACCAACCGCGTCTCGACCGCCCTGGGCTTCGTGCCCAACCCCGAGTACCACCAGATGGGTCGCCCGTGAGGCGAGACGGTATGCCGCTGCCTCGCCCGGACGACACAATGCCGTCATGACGCGTGTCGCCCTCGCCGCCACCGGACCCGCCGCGCTCGAAGCCGGCCTCGAGTGCGCGGCCGAGGGCGGTGGTGCGGTCGACGTCGCCATCGCGGCCGCCCTCGCGGCCATGTGCACCGAACCGGGCGTCGTCAGCCTCATGGGCGGCGCCTTCGTCAACGTCTGGCCGGTGGGCGAGCACCCGGTCGTCATCGACGGCAACGTCGAGATGCCGGGTCGCGGGCTGCCGGAGTCCGCCTTCGGCCACGGCGTGCGCGAGGTGCGCGCCGACTACGGAGGCGGCGTCACGATGGGCGCGGGGCACGGCTCGGTCGCCAACTCCGGGGCCGTCCACGCGCTTGCGGTCGCGCGCGACCGCTACGGCCACCTCCCCTGGCGGCGCCTCGTCGAGCCGACCGCCCGCATCTGCCGCGAGGGCTACCCCATCGGTGCCTCGGCGGCGCTCTACCTCGGCATCGTGCGCGACACGCTCTTCGGCACGGACCCCGAGGCCCACGCCCTCGTCACGGGAGCCGACGGCGGGGCGATCCAGCCCGGCGAGACCTCGACCAACCCCGACCTCGCCGACATCCTCGAGCTCCTCGCCGTGCAGGGCCCCTCGCTGTTCACCACGGGCGCGGTCGGGCGGGTGCTCGTCGATGACATGGCCGCCAACGGCGGTCTCATCACCCGTGCCGACCTCGAGGCCTACGAGCCCGCGCTGCGCACGCCGACGATGCGGGCCGTCGGCGGCTGGACCGTCGCGCTCAACCCGCCCCCGTCGGTCGGTGGCCCGATGCTCGCGGTCATGCTCGGCGAGCTGGCCCGCCGAGACCACCGGTCCTGGGCGGACGTCCTCGACATCCAGCGGCGCGTCCTCTCCTACCGCCTCACGGTGCACGACCAGTCGCGCGACCTCGACCACGACGGGCACGCCCTACTGGCCGCGGTCGAGCGGCACGGGCTCGTCGGCCTGCCGACGTCGGCGTCGACCGCCCACATCTCGGCGGTCGACGAGCAGGGCAACGCGTGCGCGATCACGATGTCGTCGGGCTACGGCGCCGGCATGGTGATCCCCGGAACCGGAATCCTGCTCAACAACGCCCTCGGTGAGCCGGAGCTCAACCGGCTCGGCCTGCACGCCGTCGCCACGGGCACCCGCCTCGCCTCCAACATGGCGCCGACGACCGCCCGGGGCGCGGCCGGGTCCGCTCTCGCGGTCGGCTCGCCCGGTGCCGATCGCATCACGACGGCCCTGCTCCAGGTGCTCGGGCACACGATGCTGGGGGGCGACACCCTGCAGGAGGCCATCGACGAGCCGCGAGCCCACGTCCGCTTCATGCCCGACGGCAGGGTCCGCGTCGACCACGAACCGTCCGCCACGATCTCCGAGGGGATCGCGCAGCTCGGTCTCGACTCCCACGAGTACCCCGGCCCCCACATGTACTTCGGCGGCGTCGGTGCGGCCGAGCTCGGGCCCCAGGGGCTCATCGCCGCCGGTGACGCGCGACGCGAGGCCGCGGTCGGGGTATCTGCCTAGCGGCCGTCCTGTCCGGGTCGCGCCACCCATCCGCGGCGGGCCCGGCACCGAACCTCCGGGGAACGACGCACACCAGCCGACCCCGCTGAGAGGCCATCGCGATGACCACGACCGACGACCGTCCTGCCGCCACCCCCCGAGCGGTCGCTCCGGAACGCACCGGAGCCATCGCTCCCCAGCTCGCCGACCTCGTCTCGCCGTTCTTCGGTGGCAAGCTGCCGATCCGCATCCGGGCGTGGGACGGCACGACCGCCGGCCCGACGGACGGCACCGCCGACGCCCCGACCGTCGTCGTGCGTGACCGCGACGCCCTGCGGCGCCTCGTGCGTCACCCAGGGGAGCTCGGACTCGCCCAGGCCTACGTCACCGGCGAGATCGACGTCGAGGGCGACCTGCGGAGCGGCTTCCGGCGCGTCTGGTCGAGCGTCCGCGCCGCGGCCGCGAGCCCGGCCGCCCACACGTCCGCGAACCCCGCTCCGACGCGACTGCCCCTCATCGCCAAGGCGGTGCGCACGGCATACGGGCTCGGCGCGATCGGGCTGCCACCGCAGCCCCCGGTGTCACAGGCACGTCTGCGCGGCCGGCTGCACACGAAGGCCCGCGACCGTGGCGCGATCGAGCACCACTACAACCTCTCCAACGACTTCTACGCCCTCATCCTCGACCCGCAGATGGCCTACTCGTGCGGCTACTGGACGACCGACGACGCCGGCTACACCGTCGAGGACGCCCAGCGCGACAAGCTCGACCTCGTATGCCGCAAGCTCGGCATCGAGCCGGGAAGCCGCCACCTCGACATCGGCTGCGGCTGGGGCTCGCTGTCGCTGCACGCGGCCGAGCGCTACGGCGCGCACGTGGTCGGGGTGACGATCTCGAGCGAGCAGAAAGCCTTCATCGACAAGCGGATTCGCGAGCGCGGCTTGGGCGACCGGGTCGAGATCAGGCTGCAGGACTACCGCGACGTCACCGACGGGCCCTTCGACACGGTCTCCTCCATCGAGATGGGCGAGCACGTCGGCAAGGGCACCTACCCGGCCTTCACCGCACAGATCCACCACCTCCTGCGGCCGGGTGGACGGGCGCTCGTGCAGCAGATGTCGCGCACGTCGCGGCCGGGCGGCGGCCCGTTCATCGAGGCGTTCATCGCGCCCGACATGTACATGCGCCCCGTCGGTGAG
The DNA here is from genome assembly GCF_006716675.1 of Humibacillus xanthopallidus. Classification (GTDB taxonomy): domain Bacteria; phylum Actinomycetota; class Actinomycetes; order Actinomycetales; family Dermatophilaceae; genus Humibacillus; species Humibacillus xanthopallidus_B. Next base: position 923,589 of record NZ_VFPM01000003.1, read on the forward strand.
ACGGTCGCGCTCATCGAGGAGTCCGGGCTCGAGGTGCGCGACGTCCATGCGCTGCGGGAGCACTACGTGAGGACCGTCGACGCGTGGTACGCGACGTTCGAGGCGAACTGGCAGCGTGTCGTCGGGCTCGTCGGCGAGGAGGTCGCCCGGGTCTGGCGGCTCTACCTCGTGGGCGGCGCACTGGCCTTCGAGGAGGGGCGCATGGGGGTCGACCAGATCCTCGCCGTCAAGCCCACGCCGGGCGGTGGCAGCGGTATGCCGCCCGTGCGGGCCTGGTGACCCCTGCTCCCCCTCGCGGGCGGTCGGCGATGATGGGCGCATGCGTCCCGCCCTTGCCGACACGCTCGACCTCCAGCCACACCCCGAGGGCGGCTGGTTCGCCCAGACGTGGGTCTCCCCGGAGTCGGTGACGCTGGCGGACGGGCGGGTGCGGCCGACGGCGACGCTCATCCACTTCCTGCTGCCGGCGGGCGACCGCTCGGCGTGGCACCGGGTCGCCTCCGACGAGATCTGGCTCGCCCACACGGGCACCGTGGTGCTGGAGCTCGGCGGGTCCGGCGACCAGCCGGAGGCTGAGCACCGGCTGACCGTGGGCGTCGCCGTCGCGGCCGGCGAGGTGGCGCAGGCCCTCGTGCCCGCCGGCGTGTGGCAGCGCACCGTGTCCTCGGGCTCCGACGCCCTCGTCAGCTGCCTCGTCTCTCCCGGCTTCGACTTCGCGGACTTCGAGCTCGCCGATGGGTGAGGCGCCGGACCCTCGCGACCCGAGGGGCCTTCGGGCCCGCGCTCCCCTGCTCGATGCGTGGCTGAGCCACGCCGAGCGCTCCCCACACCCCTTCACCATCCCGGGGCACAAGCAGCGCACCGACCTCGTCGGCGACATCGTGCGTGACGACGTGCCCCTCTACGGCGGCCTCGACGAGGTGAAGCTGAGCGGCGGCCTGCTCCAGCGGGCCGAGGCCCGCGCAGCCCGGGCCTGGGGCGCGGACCTCTGCCGCTTCTCCGTCGGTGGCTCGACCCACGGCAACCAGACTCTCGCCCTCGCCGTCGGGCGCCCGGGTGACCGGGTCGTCGTGCAGCGCACCCTCCACCGCTCGATGCTGCTCGGGCTCGTGCTCGCAGGGCTCGAGCCCGTGTGGGTCTCCCCGGAGCTCGACGTCCGCTGGGGTATGCCGTGTGGCCTGGCCCCCGAGACCCTCGCCGCCGCGCTCGGCGCTGCTCCCGACGCCAGGGCGGTCTTCGTCACCGACCCCTCCTACGTCGGGACGGTCGGCCGTGTCGGTGACCTGGCGGACGTGGCGCACGCACACGGCATACCGCTCGTCGTCGACGCTGCGTGGGCTGCCCACTTCGGCTGGCACCCCGACCTGCCGCCGCACGCGCTGGCACAGGGGGCGGATGCCCTCGTGACGAGCGCCCACAAGACCCTGCCCGCGTGGTCGCAGGCCGCGCTCGTGCTCGCCCGGACCGAGCGGATCGACCCCGCCAGGCTCGATGCAGCCTTCGAGGCGACGCACACGACGAGTCCTGCCGGGGCGATCCTCGCCAGCACGGACGCGGCCGTGGCCCTCCTCGAGCGCGACGGCGAGGCACTGCTCGGCGACCTCATCGACCTCGTCGCGGACGCACGCCGGACGCTGGCCGCGGTCGAGGGTGTGGTCGTGCTGGAGGGGACGCACGTCGACCCGGCGAAGCTCGTCGTGCTGCTCGCAGGGACGGGCGTCGACGGGGTGCTCGTCGAGCGCGACCTCATCGCGGCCGGTCTGCCGGTCGAGATGGCCGACCGCGACACCCTCGTTGCCCTCGCCACCCTGGCGGACGACCGTTCGAGCATCGGCCGTCTCGTCGAGACCTTGACGGCCGTCGTCGAGCGCCACCGCGCAGAACCTCGACCCACGGTGCCCGCGGCCTCGTGGTCGGTCGTGCCGGTCCAGGGCTGCAGCCCTCGCGAGGCGTTCTTCGCCGACCGGGAGCGCCTCCCGCTCCGCGCCGCGGTCGGGCGCACCAGCACGGAGCTCGTCGCGCCCTACCCGCCCGGCGTGCCGGTGCTCGCTCCGGGTGAGGTGGTGACCGAGCACGTCGTCGGCGCCCTCGAGTCGGCTCGGGCGGCAGGGGTGCGCATCGCCTACGCCGCGGACCCCTTGCTGACGACGCTCGACGTCGTCGCCGAGCCCCGTGTCGCAGGACCGGTGTCACTGGCCCGGGCGACGCCCGCTCACGGTGACACGACGGCCAGCTGACCGTCGCGGCTCACCACGGCAAGGTCACCCTCGAGGTCGGTGCGGTGCACCTCGAAGCCGCGGGCGTCGAGGGCTGCCAGGGTCGACGGCGTCGGATGGCCGTAGTCGTTGTCCTCACCGACGCTGATGAGCGCGACCCGACCTGCGACGTGGTCGAGGAGACGGTCGTCGCGGTTCCCCGAACCGTGGTGGGCCACCTTGAGCACGTCGATGTGCCCCCACCGATGCGGATCGGCCTCGACGTCGCGCAGCACGGCTGCCGCCGCCTCGCGCTCGATGTCGCCCGCGAGGAGGAAGCTCACCCCACCGACGTGCAGCGTCAGGACGACCGACCCGTTGTTGGCGACGGAGCCGGCGTCGATCCGACGAGCGGGCCACCACACGTCGGCCGCCACCGCCCCGACCTCGAGGTGCTGACCCGCCCGCAGCTCGCCGACCCGGGTGTGCCGCGTGGCGGCGAGCCGGCCGACCGCCTCCGCCTCGCCGGGTGGGTCCCTGACGGGCGAGCTGCGGATCTCGGCGACCGGCCACTCGGCGAGGACCCCTGCGAGCCCTTCGACGTGGTCTGCGTGGAAGTGCGTGAGGACGACGAGGTCGACCGCCTCGATGCGCAGCCGCTGCAGGCACCGGGAGATGCTGTCAGGGTCGGGTCCCGCGTCGACGACGACCGCTCGACCCGGACCGCTGTTGACCACGAGGCCGTCGCCCTGACCGACGTCGCAGGCGACGAGCAGCCAACCGGGCGGTGGCCAGGCGACGGCGCGTGTCGGTGCCGACAGCCCGATCGTCACGAGCACCACTGCGGCGGCGACAGACGGGCGGGTGCGGCCCCGGTGCCACGCCCACGGGATAGTGACGATCACAGCCATGGTCAGCGCAGCGAGACCGATTGCGTGCCAAGCAGATTCACCCCACGGGATCGACACGACGGGTGCTTCGGCGCAGCGGCGAGCGACCCAGGCGATTGCCTGGGCAGGCACGGCCGCACCCCACGCCACCGTCGCCGCAGCCCACGGCCAGGCCAGAGCCAGCACGGCGACCACGACCCCGGCGATCGTCGCCGGGCCGACGAAGGGTGCGGCGAGCAGGTTGGCCACGACGGCGATGACGGAGACCGACCCCTGGAGCGGGACGACGAGCGGTGCGCACACCGCCTGGGCGGCGAGGGGCACGGCGATCACCGGCCCGAGCCAGCCGAGCCGGCGGGGCAGGCCGGACGCGATGGTGGCGCCCCACGGTCGCACGAGGACGAGCAGCCCCAGGGTCGCCGCCGATGACAGGGCGAAGCCGTACGAGCGGGCCAGCCATGGGTCCCAGACGAGCAGCGTCACGACGGCGCCACCGAGCACGGGCACACCGGCCCGCCGCCGCGAGGTCGAGAGGGCGAGCAGGCCGACCGCTCCCATGACGGCGGCGCGGATGACGCTCGGCTCGGGACGTGCCACGGCGACGAACGCCGCGAGCACGAGCACGGCGACGAGCGGTCGCCAGCGTCGTCGGATCCCGAGGACCCCACAGGCCCAGACGGCTGCGGCCACGACAAGGGTGACGTTGGTGCCCGACACGGCCGACACGTGGCTCAGCCCGGTCGCGAGCATCGCCTCGGTGAGGTCCTGCGGGGTGCGGCTCGTGTCACCGACGACGAGAGCCGGCACGAGGCCACGGGCGTCGGACCAGACGTGCCCGGTCGCGGTGCGGAACCGCGTGCGCACGTCCTCCGCCGCCTCGAGAACCGCGCCGGGACCACCAAGCACCCGCGGGGCACCGAGCGGCCGACCCACGGCGACGACGTCATCGCCCGGCTCCGCGGGGGCGAGCCTGGCCACGACCTCCACAGTGTCGTTCCACCGCAGCCCTGCCCACGCGGAGGCGGGCCCGACGACGAGGACGGGGGTCGACACCTGCGTGCGCACGCCTCGGCCGACGACCGAGTCGACCGCGATCCGCACGACGACGACCGGCCCTCCGCGGTCACCGCTCGAGGCGACCGGGCGCGGGTCGGCGGCGAGGCTGCCGACCATCGTCACGACCGCGCCCGAGCGAGCGAGACCCTCGACGGGACCAGCCGTGCGGATCGTTCGCTGGGCAGCCGCTGAAAGGAGCAGCAGCGCGGAGAGGGCCAGGGTGAGCGCGATGAGCCGGCGCGTCGCTCCGGGCGCAACCACCCACCCGCTTCGCAGGACGAGTGCTCCGGCGAGCAGCAGCGCGAGCAGCGCCGCGCACCACACGACCGCGACGTCGACGAGCAGCCCCGCAAAGGCGGTTACCAGCCAGGCGAGGGCGACGGGAGCGAGCAGGCGCAGGTCGAGGCGGGGCCCCTGCTTCGACCTGCGCCGCGGTGCGAGCCCGCGCCACGTGCGCACCGTCGCGGAAGTCGGAGCGCTCACAGGGTCACTCGCGGGCGAAGTCGAGCGAGCAGCGTGTCGCCGATTCCGCTGACCTCCCCGAGCTCGTCGACCGACGTGAAGCGACCGTGCTCGGCCCGCCAGTCGAGGATCCGTTGGGCAAGAACCGGGCCCACCCCGGGCAGGCTGTCGAGAGCCGCGAGGTCTGCCGTGTTGAGGCTGACGCTGCCGCCGACGCCACCACCACCCCCGCCCGCTCCCCCGCCGGCTCCCCCACCAGTCCCGGCCCCTGAGCCACTGCCTGCTGCCGGAGCCGCGACAGCCTCCCCCGGCTTCGGGACGTGCAGCTGCTCACCGTCGATGAGGAGCCGCGCGAGGTTGAGCGCGGCGAGGTCGGCACCGGATCGCGCGCCACCCGCCGCGGCCACCGCATCGGCGACCCGGGCCCCCTGACGCAGACGCACGAGACCCGGTCTGACCACCTGCCCGACGACGTGGACGACGATCTCGCCACCCCCCGCGCTCGGCTCTGACGGACCCGACGTCGTGGGTCTGGAGGTCGCTGGGATGCCCGAGCCGTCGGCCGTGCGCGCGGCGACCGGCGCACCGTCGGTGCCCGTCACGAGCACTCCGGTCGCGCGACCCCCACCTGTCACGGGGACCCCCACACCGGCCGACCGCTCGGCCCACAGCACTCGCACCGCGAAGACGCAGCCGACAGCGACGACGAGGGCGACCAGCGCGACAACCGTCGCGTTCGACACCGACCACCGTCCGAGCCGCATCGGCTCGGGGGTCGTCACGACTCCCGGCCGCCGAGCCCGTCTGAGGTCGGCGTCCAGCTGCTCGAGGGCAGTCGGAGGGCCGACCGAGGGCGATGGGAGCACCGGCACCCACCCAGGCCGCCGCTCCGTCACCGCGCCCTCGCCCTCGCCCACGCCCTCGCCCTCGGGGTGCCGCGGACCCTCCCCGGCGCCACCCCCGAGGATGCGTGCCACCCGCTCGAGGTCAGGCGGTGGCTGGGCGCGGCGGGGCGGCATACCCCGACGGTAGGAAGCGGGCACCCACCCTCGGCCACCTCTAGGCGCGGCTGGGGACAACCGGGCCCGTTGCCCGGGAGGTGTGGACAGGCGCCACCACCCGAGACACGCCCGGGCCCGATTCACGCCCGTCAACCCTGCTGGTCCAGACTGCTCCAATGGCCCGGCACATCATGACCCTCACGTGCGACGACCGACCCGGCATCGTCGCGGCGGTCTCGGCGGCACTGCTCTCGGTCTCGGCCAACATCGTCGAGAACCAGCAGTACTCCGACGAGGCGACCAACCTCTTCTTCATGCGCACCGTCTTCGACGCCGAGTCAGCCGACGTGCCGCGTGTGCTCGACGCGGTGCGGGCGAGCCCCGCGATCGCGGAGGAGCAGCTCGACGTGCGTCCGGAGGCCGAGCGCTGCCGCACCGTCATCCTCGTCAGCAAGTTCGACCACTGCCTGCTCGACCTGCTGCACCGCTGGAAGTCGGGCGACCTGCCCATCGACATCGTCGCCGTCGTGTCGAACCACGAGGACTGCCGCGGCCTCGTCGAGTACTACGGCCTGCCCTTCACCGTCATCCCGGTGACGAAGGAGACGAAGGCCGACGCCGAGGCGCAGCTGCTCCGGCTCGTCGAGGTCGAGGACGTCGGGCTCGTCGTGCTGGCGCGCTACATGCAGATCCTCAGCGACGGCCTCTGCCGGGCGCTCGAGGGCCGCGCGATCAACATCCACCACTCGTTCCTGCCCGGCTTCAAGGGCGCCAAGCCCTACCACCAGGCGCACGACCGCGGTGTCAAGCTCATCGGAGCCTCGGCCCACTACGTCACGGCCGACCTCGACGAGGGACCGATCATCGAGCAGGACGTCGTGCGCGTCACGCACGCCGAGTCGCCCGAGCGGCTCGTCGCCATCGGGCGCGACGTCGAGCGGCGCGTGCTCTCCCGCGCGGTCCGTGACCACGCCGAGTCGCGCGTCTTCCTCTCGGGGCACCGCACGATCGTCTTCTGACGCCAGTCACCCGCCGCCCCTGCCGTATGCCGCTGGGCCGGGTGTCGCCCCAAACGGTGACATGAGGAGGCCGGCACCGGGACGTGCCCGGTGCCGGCCGTTCCCACCCCTACATCGGGCCCTCAGCTCAGGCCGAAGGCGTAGAGCTTGTTGTTGGGCGTTCCGAGGAAGTTGTTCGCGTATCCGGAACCCCAGTAGACGGAGCCGTTGGAGATCGCCGCTCCGGAGAGGCACGAGCCTCCGCTGGCGAAGGTCCAGAGGACCTCGCCGGAGGCCGCGTCGAGCGCATACATGTGTCCCTGCGGGTCGAGGGAGCACCCGAAGACGACACCGTTGGCCGTCGTCACAGGACCGGAGGTGCTGCCGCCGTTCGGCGGTCGGCTCTCCCAGATGAGCTCACCGGTCGCCGCGTCGAGAGCCGACCACACGCCAGTCGTCTCGCCCTCGTAGAGAGTGCCGTTGCTGTTGGCGTTGGCGGTGTAAACGCGTCGACCGTCGACGGCCGAGCCCCACTGGAGCCCGCCCGCGATGCCTCCGGGACCAGCCTGCGTCGTCCAGCGGACCGCGCCCGTGGCGGGGTCGAGGGCCCAGTACTGGCCGCTCTTCTGGCCCGCCCCGACGACGTCAACATTCCTGCCTTTGCCATCCTTGACGGAGAAGAGCGCTGGAGCCTGACCGAAGTCGTAGTCCGGACCTGCAGGCTCGGGGCAGTTGTCGCCGTCACCGAAGAAGGGAATGCAGTCCACGGTCCAGGCGTCGAAGGGCAGCGCTCGTGTCGCCCACTTGATGGCGCCGGTCCGCATGTCGAGCGAGAGGATCGAGTCGAAGTGGTCGTCCGCGGGGAGGCAGGCAGCCTTGACAGCCGGGTCCGTCGTCCCGGCTACGCAGTCGAGGACCTCCTGCGGAACGTCGTAGTTGTTGCCGGTCGCGATGTAGACCGAACCCCGCTTCGGGTCCACTGCGGGCGAGCTGCCCCACACGGCGTTGCCCGGGAAGCCCTCGGGTGTGAGGTAGGTCTTCCAGAGCAGCTGACCGGTGGCGAGGTCGAGCGCTGCCATGCTGCCGCGGAAAGTGCAGCACGGGTAGCCGGGGATGAGCGCGAAGCCCTCTTCGAGCGAGGCCACCCCGACGTAGACGACGCCGTCGAAGATGGTCGCGGACTGCGTGATGATCGCCGCCGCGTGCGAGTCGACCTGGGTCTTCCAGAGCAGCTGACCCGTGTCCTTCGAGATCGCCATGACGGCACCGCCGCCGCCGAAGGGTCCCTGGTTGCCGAGCACGAGTGCCGTCTCGCTGAGGGCCGGGGTGGCCCTGGCCTTGTCGCCCGGGATCCCGGTGTAGTCGCCGATCCTCGTCTGCCACACCACCGCGCCGGTTGCACGGTCGACTGCATAGAGGTTGCCGGCCCAGTCGGGCACGTAGACCCGCTGGCCGTCGACCGCGGGCGTGGCCGAGACGTCGCCTCCGGTGGTCAGCACCCACTTCGTGCTGAGGTCGCCGACCGTCGCCGGCGAGATCTTGCTCTCGCTCGCGGCATATCTCGTGTTGGAGCGATCGCCACCTGCCGAGTTCCAGGTGTTGCCACCCGGAGCGGCGAGCGCCGCAGCGCCGCCGACGAGCAGCGACCCGAGCGCCGCTGCTGCCACCACCATTCGTGCCCTACGCCATCTCCTGGTCATCGACGCTCCTCGCTGACGACCCGCGCGCAGGGTCGTTCCGACCCCGAGTGGACGTCATCGAACCTAGACCCGAAGAGGCATCGCGGTCAGCGGAATCCATGACTCCAACGGGTTTCGGAGTTCACGGCATCCGTCGCTGGCGCCACCAGCCGACGACGTTGTTCTTGTGGCGGGCGAGCACGACGAGCGCGAGGGCGGTGAGCCAGACGCCGGTCCAGACGTCGCCCGGCCAGTGGCCCGTCCACACGAGCACGGCGATGACGAGCATCGCCAGAGCACCGAGGATCGACCCTGCCGCGACCCAGCGGGTCACGGCGAAGCCCAGGGCGAAGACGACGAGGACGACGACGGCGATGAGGGGGTGGACGCCGAGGATCGCGCCGAGCGTCGTCGCAACCCCCTTGCCCCCGCGGCCGTGGAGGAAGGGCGACCAGATGTGCCCGAGGACGGCCGCGAGGCCCACGGCATACGCGAGGTGGGGGCCCACCCAGTGGGCAGCGATGACGGTCGGCACGAGCCCTTTGAGCACGTCGAGGACCCCGACGAGGACACCCCACTTGCGTCCGAGCACCCGGCCGGCGTTCGTCGCCCCCGGGTTGCCCGAGCCCGAGACCGAGAGGTCGGTGCCGCGCACGCGGGCGATCAGCGTCGCGGGGTTGACCGACCCCACGAGAAAGGCGAGGGCGATCGCCGCAGCCCAGCCGAGCACCACACCGGCGGTCACGGCGCGGGCACCTCGGCGGGATCGGGCAACGGCTCACCCGGGCGTGGTGACAGCGCGATGGCCACGGTGCCCGGCCCGACGTGGGCGCCGACGACGGCCCCGAGCTCGACGATGATCACGTGCGGTGCACCGGGCACGGCGCGGCGCAGCTCGGTCGCGATCTGCTCGGCGCGGCCCAGCGCGTCGAGGTGGTGGACGGCGATGTCGACGACGAGCCCATCCGCGCGCACCCGCTCGACAGCCATGGCGACGATGCGGGCGATCGCGCGCGAGGAGGTGCGCACCTTCTCGACCGGCGTGATGCGTCCGCCGCGCACGGCGAGGATCGGCTTGATGGCCAGGGCCGAGCCGAGCAGCGCCGAGGCCGCACCGATGCGGCCCCCGCGTCGCAGGTGCTCGAGCGTGTCGACGTAGAACAGGACGCTGGACCGCTCCAGCCGAGCCCGCGCAGCAGCGACCACAGCGGCGACGTCGACGACCGAATCCCCTTGTGCCGCAGACTCAGCCGCCGCGATGACCGCATAGCCCATGGCCATTCCGATCGTCTCGCTGTCGACGACCTCGACGGGGACGGCTGCGTCAGCGGCCGCGAGCCTGGCTGCCTCGATGGTGCCCGACATCTGCGACGACAGGTGGATCGACACGATGGCGGTCGCCCCCTCGTCAGCGAGCCGCTGGTAGGTCTCGGCGAAGACCTGCGGCGTGGGGCGCGAGGTCGTGACGATCGTGTAGTGACGCAGCGCGTCGGCAACCTGCTCGGCGGTCACGTCACGGCCCTCGACGTGGTCGCGGCCGCCGACGATGACGTGCAGCGGCACGACCTCGATGCCGTGCCGCTCCACGACGTCCTCGGGCAGGTATGCCGTGGAGTCCGTGACGACCGCAACGGTCACGTCGCGCTCCTTCCGCCGGTCAGTGCCTGAGGGGTCTCGCCGATGTCACATCGGGACGACGTTGACGAGCTTGGGGGCTCGCACGATGACGGTGCGCACCCCGACCTCGGTCGCCGCCCTCACCTTGTCACGCGAGAGCGCGAGCGTGCGCAGGTCGTCCTCGCTGATGTCGGGAGGCACCTCGACGCGGTCGCGCACCTTGCCCTTGATCTGGATGACGCACGTGACCTGGCCCAGGACGATCTTGGCGGGGTCGCTCACCGGGAAGGGGGCGTGCGCCACTCCGTCGTCGTGCCCGAGCCGACTCCACATCTCCTCGGCGATGTGCGGCGCCACCGGCGCGATCATCAGCACCATCGCCTCCACCACCTCGCGCGGCGGCACGTCGAGCTTGGTGACGCTGTTGTTGAGCTCGATGAGCTTGGCGATGGCAGTGTTGAAGCGCAGCCCCTCGAAGTCGTCACGGACGCCGGCGATCGTCTGGTGCAGCTGTGTCGTCAGCGCCTGGTCGGGCGGGGTGTCGTCCACCCGCAGGGCCCCGGTCTCCTCGTCGACGACGTTGCGCCAGAGCCGCTGGAGGAAGCGCTGGCTGCCCACGACGGCGCGGATGTCCCACGGCTTGCTCAGCTCGAGCGGACCCATCGACATCTCGTAGACGCGGAAGGTGTCGGCCCCGAAGGAGTCGTACATCTCGTCCGGGCTCACGGAGTTCTTGAGGGACTTGCCGATCTTGCCGTACTCACGGTTGACCGGCTGCCCCTGCCAGGTGAAGGTCGGCTCCTCGCCGTGGGCACCCGGGTGCTCCTCGACCTCGGACGCCTCGACGTACTGCCCGCGGCTGTCGGTGTAGGCGTACGCCTGGATGTAGCCCTGCGAGAAGTACTTGCGGAACGGCTCCTCGCTCGAGACGTGCCCGAGGTCGAAGAGCACCTTGTGCCAGAAGCGCGCATAGAGCAGGTGCAGCACGGCGTGCTCGACACCGCCGATGTAGAGGTCGACGCCGCCCGGGTCGACCGTGCCGGCGGGCGCACCCGCGACGGGCTCGGCGTGGCGGCCGAGCCAGTAGCTCTCATTGGCCGGGTCGACGAAGGTCTCGTGGTTGGCCGGGTCGAGGTAGCGCAGGTAGTACCAGCACGACCCGGCCCAGTTGGGCATCGTGTTCGTCTCGCGGCGGAAGTGCCGCACACCACGCCCGTCGCCGAGGTCGGCCTCGACGTTGACCCACTCCGGCACGCGCGACAGCGGCGGCTCGGGCGAGCTCGTCGCGTCGTCCGGGTCGAACGTCTTGGGCGAGTAGTCGGGCACGTCGGGAAGGGTGAGGGGCAGCTGGTCGTCGGGGACGGCATACGCCACCCCGTCGTCGTCGAACATCACGGGGAACGGCTCGCCCCAGTAGCGCTGGCGGCTGAAGAGCCAGTCACGCAGGCGGTAGTTGATGGTGCCGCGCCCGTCGCCACCGTCCTCGAGGTAGGCGATGATGCGCTCCTTGGCGTCCTCCACGGCCAACCCGTCGAGGCTGACGGTGGCGTTCGCGGAGTTGACGGCGAAGCCGTCTGCGACGAAGGGCTCGGTGAGCGGCTCGTCGCCGCCATCGGGGGTGGCGGCGACGACGCGCACGATGGGGATGGAGAACTTCGTCGCGTACTCGAAGTCGCGCTCGTCGTGACCCGGCACCGCCATGATGGCGCCGGTGCCGTAGCCCATCAGCACGTAGTCGGCGACGAAGACCGGGATCGGCTCTCCCGTCAGCGGATTCGTGGCGAAGGAGCCCGTGAAGACACCAGTCTTGTCCTTGCCCTCCGTCTGCCGCTCGACGTCACTCTTGCGCGACGCAGCGAGCCGGTATGCCGCCACGGCCTCCTTCGGGGTCGCGCTCGCTGCCGCGTCCGCCCCCGTCCAGTCGGCGTGCGTGCCTGCGGGCCAGTCACCCTCGGGCACCAGATAGTCGACGAGCGGGTGCTCCGGGGCGACGACCATGAAGGTCGCGCCGAAGACGGTGTCGGGGCGGGTCGTGAAGACCTCGATGCCGCCCTGCTGACCAGCGAGCTCGCCGGAGGCCAGGGGCACGCGGAAGGTGATGCGGGCGCCCTGCGAGCGGCCGATCCAGTTGCGCTGCAGACGCTTGACGTTCTCGGGCCAGTCGACCCCGTCGAGGTCGTCGGCCAGCCGGTCGGCATACGCCGTGATGCGCATCATCCACTGGGAGAGGTTGCGCTTGAAGACCGGGAAGTTGCCGCGCTCGGAGCGACCCTCGTTGGTGACCTCCTCGTTGGAGAGCACCGTGCCGAGTCCCGGGCACCAGTTGACCGGCGCCTCGGACTGGTAGACGAGGCGGAAGCCGGCCAGCACGCGAGCGCGCTCGGTCGCGGTCAGCTCGGCCCAGCCACGACCGTCCTCGGTCAGCGGCGCGCGCCGGCCCGACTCGAACTCCTCGACGAGCTCACTGATCGGACGCGCCCGACCATGGCCGCCGTCCGCGCGCACGGCGTCGGCGTCATACCAGGCGTCCCAGATCTTGAGGAAGATCCACTGGGTCCAGCGGTAGTACTCGTCGTCGATCGTCGCGAAGGTGCGGCGGTTGTCGAAGCCCAGCCCGAGGCGGCGCAGCTGGCGCTTCATGTTCGTCATGTTCTCCTCGGTCGTCTTCCGAGGGTGCTGCCCGGTCTGGACGGCGTACTGCTCCGCCGGCAGGCCGAAGGCGTCGTAGCCGAGGGCGTGCAGGACGTTCTTGCCGAGCATCCGGTGGAAGCGGCTGTAGACGTCCGTCGCGATGTAGCCGAGGGGGTGCCCGACGTGCAGGCCGACGCCCGAGGGGTAGGGGAACATGTCGAGCACGACGAGCTTCTCGCCGAGGCTCGCGACCCGCTCGGGCTCGGCCCACGGACCGGCCGGGTTGGGCGCGTTGAAGGTGCCTGACTCCTCCCAGCGGTCCTGCCACGCGAGCTCGATGTCCTGGGCCATGCGGGCGGTGTAGCGGAACGGCGTCTCGCTCGTCACTGCGTTCGGGGTGTCGCTCTGGTCGCTCATCTCATCACTCTCGTCGCGGGTGGTCCGTCGCCTCGCCCCGTGGTCGGGGCAAAAGAAAACCCCTCGCACAGGAGGGGGAGCCGCGTTGATGTCGGGAGTCCCGACCTTCGTCAACGCGGCTGCGGAAGGAGCAGCAGGCCAGCCATGCGCCTAGGTTAGCGCAGTGCCCGTCCGGCCTGCCCGACCCCGTGGTGCGCCCGCTCTCAGGAGGGGTTCGAGGCCGTCAGGGTGCCCACGACGACGTAGTTGCCTGCATACGAACGCCGGTCGGGAGGGATGACACAGCTGATCGCCACCACGGTGTCGGGTCGCACGGTGACGACGGCCGGGGTGCTCGTCAGCTTGTCGAAGGGCACGGTGAGGGCGTCGGTGACGACGTAGACGAAGCGGCCGCGCGTCGTCGTCAGCACGAGGGTGTCGCCCTTGCGCACCTCCTGGAGCCGGGTGAAGACGCCCCGGCTGGGGTCGTGAGGGTGGAAGCGGTTGGCGTGGCCCGTGACGAAGGTTGTCTGCGTGCCGGGCACCGTCGGCGGCGCGCCGAGGTCGATGCGGGCGACCTTGTCGAGGTAGGGCGCGGAATAGCACGGCTTGGCCGGCACCTCACACGAGGCCGAGGTGCCGTAGCGGGCAAGACCCGACGACGCGGCGTCGACGATCGTGGTCTTCCCGCGCAGGGCCTGGAAGTGGGTCAGCTCCCCCGTGCCGACGGGCTTGACAGCGCCCGCCGGGCCGGAGGACGTCGGACTCGACGAGGTCCCGGTCGCCGAGGTCATCGGCGCGGTGGCCGTCGAGGACGTCACCTGACCCGGTACGCCAGACGGCCCGGTCGCGGTGGCGGGGCCCGTGCCGCTGCAGGACGTGAGCAGCAGCACTCCGAGCACGGCCCCGAGCACAGCCCCGAGCACCCCGTGTGCGCGTGGTGCACTCGGGGGGTTCGGGGCTGGTGCGCCGGACAGCGCCTGGCTCTGCGTCATGCGGCCGTTCAGGCGTCCTTGCCACCCTCGCCGGGACGCATCACCCGCGGCAGACGCACGCCGAGGGCGAGGAGCAGGCCGACGAGTGCGAGCAGCACGAGGAAGGCCTGGACCGGAGACACTGCGAGCTGGCTCGTGGCGACGTCAGCTGCTGCACCGCCGTTGACCGGTTGCAGCGGGTAGGTCGACGCGCTGGGGGCCGGCGTCGTCACCGGCGTGGTCGCGCGCGTCGCCGGGGGCGTCGTCTTCGGGGGCGTCGTCGTCTTCGAGGTGGTCGGAGGCGTCGTGGTCGGCGGCGTGGTCTTCGTGGTCGTCGGCGGAGTCACCGGCGGGCAGTCCGACACAGAGGGCTCCGGGTGGAGCTTCGGGGTGTTCGCCACGATGACGACCGAACGGCCCTGGCGGTCCTTGAACTCCTGACCGACCGTGACCGTGCCGTTGTAGCCGAGCAGGGAGTGGTTGTCGACCCAGATCGGGTTCCGACCGGTCTGCAGCCGCTCGGCCTCGCCCGGCTTCGAGACGTACTTGCAGACGTAGGACTTGTGCGGACTATGAGTGCTCGCGGACGGAGCTGCGCCAGCGGCGCCCACGCCCGCAACCAGCGCGAGCGCAGCACCTGCCGCGAGCGCACCCCCTGCGCCGCGGGCCCATGGGCCCCTGGTGAGTTCCCCGTGAGAGTTCTCGACGCTTCGATGCGTCCGTGTCATGGCTGTGCCTCCTCGGGCATGGAGCGACGTCCTGCGCGGCCCCCCGAGGTCAGGACGCACGAAGCCCCCACTTCATCCACCCACCGTGGCACCGTCGGCGTCGGCGCGAGGCGTTATGCGCCTTTTTCCCGCCACTCCTCAGTGAGGGGTCAGCATGGTCTCAGCGGAACAGGCCCACGACGATGAGGGTCTGGGCGAGGTGGTAGGTCACGATGACGGTGAGCGGTGCCCATCGCCTCTCCCGCACGAAGCGGTCGTGGCCGAGGACGGTGTCTGAGGCGAGGAAGAGGACGCAGCCGAGCAGCACGACCGCGTCACCCTTCCACGCCGCAGCGAGCACGAGGGCGAAGAGCGCGAGCTGGTAGACCAGCACCGCACCTCGCTGCGCCCCGGCGTGGCGCACGATGTCGCGCCCCACCGTGGCGTGCAGCACGAGCAGGGCCGGCACGACGAGCAGCAGCCACCACGGGAAGCCGCCCGCACCGGTCGTGCCGAGGATCGCCCAGACGTAGGCCACGTGCGCGAGCAGGAAGGAGCCGAGCCCCACGAGGAACCGCGTGGTCGTCGCGTTGAGCAGGGCGACGTCGCCCACGAGCGAGACCGCGAGCGCGACGAGCACGGGTGCCAGCTCGGGCGCACCCGCCACGGCGCCCTCCCAGTCGAGCGACCAGGCGATGCCCATGAGCAGGACGATGACGAGGGGCTTCGTGAGGCGCTCGACGAGCACGTCGCCGCGCACGACGGAGCTCCAGTTGATGAGCGCCGTCACCCCGAGCGCCACCGCGAGGACCCACAGGTGGGTGGTCACTGCCACAGGCTGACAGCAGCTCGCGCGTCCGGAGGGCGCGACACGCGGGATCCATCTGCTGGGCCACGCGAAGCACCGAGTCGGCGGTACGGCGAATCTCTGCAAGACTCGACCAATGCCCATGCGCAAGTTCCAACACACGGTGACCGCCGACGACACCTCGTCGAGCGTCGGAAGCGGTGACCTCGAGGTGCTGGCCACGCCCCGCCTCATCACCTGGTGCGAGAACGCCGCCTTCCAGGTGTGCCAGCAGCAGATCGACGCCGACCACACGACGGTCGGCACCATGGTGAGGATCGAGCACGTCAAGGGCAGCCCCGTGGGCGCCGAGATCACCGTGCTCTGTGCCGAGCCGATCAACGACGGTCGCCGTCTCGTGTGTCACGTCGTCGTCAAGGAGTCGGACGGTGAGGAGATCGCGCGGGGCGAGGTCCACCGCGCGGTCGTCGACCCCGACCGCTTCCTCAGCAAGTGCCAGCGGCTCGCCTGAGCTGAGCCCGGGGTCACCCGACCCGGCCGTGTGCCGCCCATGACCCTCCCAGCGCGCCCCGGCACGATGGCCTCGTGAGCCTCGGACTCCTCGGAGCCTTCGCCGCGGCCCTCGCCTACGGGGCCGCGACGATCCTGCAGGCGATCGGGGTGCGACGCCTCGCTGCCCTGCCCTCGGGCACCCCCTGGCGGCAGCGGGTCGCGACCGGCTGGCTGTATCCAGCCGGTCTCGCCCTCGACGCCGCAGGCTTCCTCGCGTCGGTCGTCGCGCTGCGCACCCTGCCGCTGTTCCTCGTCGAGTCGGCGGTCGCGTCGTCGGTCGCCGTCACCGCCGTGCTCTCGGTGGTTGTGCTGCACGTCCGGTTGCTGACCCGGGAGGTCGTCGCGCTGGGTGCGGTGGCCGTCGGGCTCGTCGCTCTCGCGGCCGCTGCCGAGGAGGGGGCGGCCCGGTCTCGCGGTGACGCCACCGGGTGGTGGCTCCTCGGCTCCGCGGTCGTCGTCGGCATCGTAATGGCGGTGGGCCTCGCCGACCGGCACCGCGGGCGCTCAGCGGTCGTGCTGAGCATCGGCGCAGGCCTGGGCTTCGGCGGGGTCGGGGTCGCGGCGCGCGTCATCGAGGTGCCGACACCGTGGTGGCACGTGGCCGGCGCGCCGACGGCGTGGGCCCTCGTGGCGCATGCGGTTCTGGCCGCCGTCTGCTATGCCGTCGCCCTCGTGCGTGGACGGGTCACGACGGTCGCCGCGCTGACCTTCGCCGCCGAGACGACCATCCCTGCCGCGATCGGCCTCGTGTGGCTCGGCGACGGCGTGCGCCCGGGCTGGGCCGGCGTGGCAGTGGCCGGCTTCGCCCTCACCCTGGCCGGGTGCATCGTGCTGGCCGGCCGGGCCGAGGCACCGTCAGAGCACGAAGGCGTCGCCCTCGCGCCGGAAGCCGAGACGCTCGTAGTAGGGGTCGACCATGTCCGCGGGCGTGAGGACCCGGCTGAAGCCGCGCCGCCGGAAGGGGCCGTCGGGACCGAAGACGAACTCCCCCGGTGAGTAGTCGCGGTAGCGCGGTGTCACCCAGTCGAGCAGCAGCTGTGCCGTGCCCGATCCCGCATCGCGCAGGATGACAGCTCCGACCGTCTCGTCGCCCTTGAGCACGAGGAAGGAGGGGTCGCCCGCGAAGGGGTCGTGGACGAACCCGGGGTTGAACTGCCGGATGTCGCCCTCGTGCACCCGCAGCACGTGCCGCAGGTAGGTGTCGTCGCCCGCCACCTCGAGCACCTCGTAGGCGGCCGCGTCGTGCTTCTCGCGCGACATCCGCACGAGGTAGGTGATGTTGATGACGGCGAGCACGACGTTGAGCCCGACCATCGGCCACACCTGGTTGGCGACGTTGTAGACGATGAGCACGACGCAGCCGATGAGGTTGATGATGCGCAGCCGTCGCAGCTGGGTCTGCAGCAGCGACCAGACGAGCACCGCCGAACCGGCCCACCCGAGGGCCTCCAACCACCACGAACCCATGCCCGCGACCTTATCGGCGCGGGGCCTCCTCCGTGGCTGCCTCCGCCCCGGTGTGACCCACGAGCTTCAGCCCGATGACGGCGCCGACGATGCCGGCGAGGAGCAGCACCTTGACGACGGAGAAGGGCTCCTCACCGAACGTCATCGCCCACGCGACCGTCAGCGCGGCACCGATGCCGGTCCACACGGCATACGCCGTGCCGATGGGGATGGTGCGCACCGCGTGGGCCAGGCCGAGCATCGACAGCGTGCCCGCGACGAGGAAGACGAGAGACGGGACGAGCAGGCTCAGGCCGTCGGAGGCCGCGAGCGCCGACGCCCAGACGGCCTCGAGGACGGCGCTGGCGAGCAGGACGAGCCACGGCATCATGCCACCGCCTTGAGACCTGCGACGCACCCGACGAGCACGAGGAGCAGCAGCCCCCGCGCGAGGTCGAGCCGCTCCTCGCGGCGGGCGACGGCCAGCAGGACGGTGCCGACGGCCCCGATTCCGACCCACACGGCATACGCCGTTCCAGCGGGCAGGCCCGTCATGGCCCACGCCAGGCCGGCCATGCTGAGGACGAGCGAGACGCCGAAGAGCGCCGTGGGACGGGGGCGGCGGAAGCCGTCGGAGGCGGAGAGCGCCGTCGCCCAGACGGCCTCGAGCGCGCCGGAGAGGATGAGCACGAGCCAGAACATGACTACCCGATCTGGCCGTCTTGTCGCTGGGCGGGTACGGCTCCCTCGTCCGCGAGCGCGACCGCGCGCTCGCGTCCCATTCTACAGATCCGGTATCACGGCGGTCGCTCCGGCGTACTGTCTGCTGCAAGGTGCGGTTCCTGCGGAGTGAGGACTGCGATGAGCCGTGACTATCTCGACTTCGATCTCGCGCTGACCCGCGACGGGTCGGCGTATGCCGTCCGCGTCGTCTCCTCGCCCGCGGGCGAGGCGTCGGCCCCCTTCGTGATGCCCTTCGTGGGAGCCGAGCTCGCACAGTTCATGATCGCCGTCGGTCCTCCACGGGTCGCCTCGCGCCGGCTCGTGCCGGTCGCCGCGCGGGTGGGCGGGGTCAAGGACTACGGGCGCAAGCTCGGCGACGCCCTGCTCACGGGGCCGGTGCGCGACGCCTTCGCCGCGAGCCTGAACGCAGCGGGGTCGCAGGGCAAGGACCTGCGGGTGCGGCTGCGACTCGACGCGGTGCCCGAGCTCGACTCGGTGCCGTGGGAGTACCTCTACGACAGCACGCTCGAGCGCTTCCTCACCCTCTCGCAGGAGACCCCGGTCGTGCGGCTGCTCGACTCGCTCCAACGACCGCCGGCCGTCGTCGTCGACTCCCCGCTGCGCGTGCTCGTCATGATCTCGAGCCCGTCCGACATGCCAGACCTCGCCGTCGACCGCGAGAAGCAGCTCCTTCTCGCGACGACCGCCGACATGGTCAAGACCGGGCAGCTGTCCGTCACGGTGCTCGACACAGCGACGCTCACGGAGCTGCAGCGAGCGCTGCTCGGCGACTACCACGTCTTCCACTTCATCGGCCACGGCGGCTTCGACGAGGATGCTCAGGAGGGCGTGCTCGTCCTCGAGAAGGAGGACGGCACGAGCCACCGTGTCTCCGGCAACCGGCTCGGCACCCTGCTGCACGACGCCCGCAACATGCAGCTCGCCGTCCTCAACGCCTGCGAGGGAGCTCGCACGTCCGGACGCGACGCCTTCTCCGGAGTCGGCCAGGCCCTCGTGCGACAGGGCCTGCCGGCCGTCGTCGCGATGCAGACGGAGATCAGCGACCGGGCCGCGCTCGTCTTCAGCCACGAGTTCTACTGGTTCCTCACCCAGGGCCTCGGCATCGACGCGGCGATGTGCGAGGTGCGCAAGGCGATGGCCGTGTCCGACGAGGCCTCCGAGTGGGGCACCGCCGTCCTGCTGAGGTCTGGCACCGACCAGCCGTTCACCTTCACCACGACCGGCCCCTCGGTCGCCTCTCCGGAGAGCCGGCTCCAGTCGCTCTACGACGCGGCCCGCGACGCGATCAGCGCGGGCGAGGCCGCGACGGCTCAGCCGCTGCTCGAGCAGATCACCACGGAGAGTCCCGACTTCCGAGACGCGACCCAGCTCCTCGAGCGGGTGCGCCCCCAGACCGAGGACCGCCCTCCCCTCAACCACGAGACGGACCTCAACGACACTGTGCCGCAAACGGATTCGCGCCAGCAGGAGCAGCCGACACCTCCGCCGCCAAGGCCACCGGACACGACCGATACCTCTGGCACGTCGGGCACGTCGGGCACGTCGGGCACGTCGGGCACGTCGGAGCGGCGCCGGCCGAGCCGCATACGGCGCATCCTCCTGTGGGTCGGCGCGGCGGTCGGCGTCCTCGTCATCGCGGTCGGGGCCATCGTCTGGTGGGACTCGTCCGCGTCGTCGGTGGCCAAGGCGTGCGGCCCGGGCGGCGGCGCCTTCCCCCCGGTGCCCGCAGGCGCGCTCACGCTCGGCTGCGCGACGACCGCGCCCGTCATCGACGGGAGCTTCGCCGACTGGGCAGGCGTGCCCGAGGGGCAGCTCGCGACGCAGGTCTTCCCGGCCCCGCCGAAGCCGGCTCCCGACGACCTCCAGGCCACGTGGCAGGGCCAGTGGGACTCGCGCTTCCTCTACCTGCACGTCAGCGTCGACGACGCCGACCGCCGCCCGGTCGATGCGTCCAAGCCGACGGAGTTCTGGAAGGGCGACGGGGTCAGCTTCGAGTTCGGACCGGACGTGTCGACCCTTCCCGCATCGACGAAACCCCGCTCCGGCAAGGACTTCCACGTCATGGTCGGCGTCACCTCGCTCGGTGGCCTCGCCTCCTTCAACATGGCCAACGCGGGGGCGATCCGAGACGGAGGACGCCTGACCAACGTCGTGCTCTCACGCACCGACCGCCCCGGCGGCTACGAGGTCGAGATGGCGGTGCCATGGTCCGACGTGGGCCTCGCCACTCCCCCGGCCCGAGGGTCGATCTGGGCGATGAACGTCAACGTCAGCGACGCCGACAGCTCCTCGACGACGTGGAAGCTCGCCCGCATGATCAGCACCAACCCGGTGCGCACCGGCAACGGCCAGCCCGCCCGCTGGCAGCCGCTCGTCCTCGCCGACACGGCAGGCTCCTGATCCGACGGAAGGAGCGCTGCGATGGGCAGCGGCCACGCTGACTTCGACATCGAGATCGTCGGTGCCCCGCCGACGTATGCCGTCTGCGTGCTGGTGGCGCGGATGGGACTGCGCCCGGTGTCCTGGCAGACGACGATCTTGTCCCTCGACGAGTAGGAGCACCCCATGGCCGGTCACGTCTACGCACTGCTCGTCGGCATCGACGCCTACACCGGCGCCGTGCCGCAGCTGTCGGGGTGTGTCAACGACGTCACCGCCTTCGCCGCGGTGCTCCAGGGCCGGGTGTCCGCCGAGGACCTCAGCCTCGTGACGATCACCGACGAGGACGCGACCCGGGCCGCCGTCACGACGGAGTTCACGAGGCTGCTCGGACAGGCCGGCGCCGAGGACGTCGCGCTCTTCTACTACAGCGGCCACGGGGCTCACCAGGAGGCTCCCGAGGAGCTGTGGCCCTACGAGCCCGACCACCAGAACGAGACGCTCGTGCTCGTCGACAGCCGTGAGCCGGGGGGCTGGGACCTCGCCGACAAGGAGCTCGCAGTGCTCATCGCGCAGGTCGCGGCCAGCGGCTGCCACCTGCTCGTCGTGCTCGACTGCTGTCACTCCGGCGATGCGACCCGCGACGTCGACGAGGTCGTGCGGCAGGCACCGCCGGACAACCGACACCGGCCGATCGAGAGCTTCCTCACGGGCACCGTCGAGCAGGCGGCCGCCCAGGCAGCAGCCGCGGCGGGCGGCCAGACGACCCGCGACCTCGACCAGGCACCACGCGAACGATGGACACCTCCGGCGGGGCGGCACGTGCTGCTCGCCGCGTGCCGTTCCTCCGAGAAGGCCAAGGAGATCCGGACGCAAGGTCAGCACCGCGGCGCCCTGTCAGCGGCCCTCGAGAAGACCCTCGTGCAGTCGGAGGACACGCCGTCCTATCGCGACGTCCTGCTCATGGTGACCTCGCAGGTGACGACGACCGTACGTGACCAGCACCCGCAGTTCGAGACGGTCGACTCCAGCGAGCTGGACCGGCCCTTCCTCGGCGGCTCCATCCCCGAGACGCCGCGGCCGCTCACCCTGAGCCACCGCCCGGAGGGCTGGGTCATCGACTCCGGCGCCGTGCACGGCGTGCCCGAGCCGATCAGGATCGGCGACTCCACCGACACCACCGAGCTCGCGATCTATGCACTCTCCGCCGTCGGTCGGGGACAGCCGCTCGCCACGGCGGTCGTCACCCGGGTGCTGCCCGACCGCTCCGTCGTCACCGTGACTCCCGAGCTCGACCCGTCGTCGATCTACCGCGCCGTGATGACGTCCATCCCGCTCAAGCCCCTCGCGGTCGCCGTGGCGGGCGACGCTGCAGGCACCTCCGCCCTGCGGTCGGCCGCCGACAAGGCCGACTCGACGCTCATCGACCTCATCGAGGCGTCGGACACACCACCACCTCCCGACCTGCAGGTCGAGGCGACGCCAGCTGGCTTCGTCATCACCCGACCCGGGCTCGTGCGGCCGCTCGTCCCGGTCGTCGCCGGTGAGGGGCGCGAGGGACGCACCATCGCGGCGCTCGAGCACGTCGCCCGGTGGCTGCGCCTCTCCGGGCTCACGAACCCGACGAGCCGCCTTGCGACGAACGCCGTGCGCGTCAGCGTCGTCACGGCCGACGGCCGCACGGATGACGGAGGCACGGTCGAGATCGCCTACGTCGACGACAAGGCGCCGAAGTTCACGGTGACGCTCGAGAACACGACGAAGGAGCCGCTCTGGGCGGCACTGCTCGACCTCACCGACTCGTACGGCATCTACACCGATGCCTTCGCCGCCGGCCGGGTCGCGCTCGCGCCCGGCGAGAAGACGAGCCTCGAGCTGGGCGGGGAGGTGCCGGACGTCCTCTGGAACGAAGGCATCGTGACGGTCACCGACCGTCTCATCGTCGTGACGAGCACCATGGAGTTCGACCCACGGTCGCTGCAGCAGGGCGACCTCGCCGTCAGCACGGTGCCGGGCTCGGGTGGCGGTGACGGAGCCGGCGGCATGACGACGCGCTCGGCCTTCACGCCGAGGTCGACCCTGGAACGGATGCTGGGGAGCGTCACCACCCGCCGCCTGCCGCCGCGCACGACGGAGACGATCGCCGACTGGCGGACCAACCGCATCGACGTCGTGACGTCGCGCCCTCACCCCTGACGTGCACCGAGAACGACGAAGGGCCGGACGCGATGCGTCCGGCCCTTCGTCTTCGGTGGAGCTGAGGGGACTCGAACCCCTGACCCCCTCCATGCCATGGAGGTGCGCTACCAGCTGCGCCACAGCCCCTTTCGGGTGCCGCCCCGCTGAGGCGACTGCGTAACAATAGCGGGTCGTCGGGCCCGATCCCAAA
Organism: Humibacillus xanthopallidus; assembly: GCF_006716675.1. Lineage (GTDB taxonomy): Bacteria > Actinomycetota > Actinomycetes > Actinomycetales > Dermatophilaceae > Humibacillus > Humibacillus xanthopallidus_B. The sequence continues at coordinate 946,513 of NZ_VFPM01000003.1, forward strand.
TCGGGGGGCAGCACCTCCCGAGCCGCCGACACAGCGGTGAAAGGTCCCCGAACGAGCCCGCGATCTCTCGCCGCTCAGGCCTTCCACGGTCCGAGGTTCCAGCCCGCGATGCGCCAGCGCGCAGTCGCCGAGAAGCTCTTGCCCGCCTCGACGAGCTCGACCCAGTGGCAGTTGTCGAGGCCTCGGAAGACGCGGTCGGAGACGTCCTGGTCGAGGCCGACGAGGTCGCTCGCGGCGACCCGCGCCGACACGCCGTGCGCGACGACGAGGGCCGTCTCTCCGTCGCCCAGGCCGTCGGCCACCTCGCGCAGCGCCGCTCCGGCCCTGGCCGCCACGTCCTGCCGGGTCTCGCCCGTGACGCCCTTGGGCACGTCCTCCCCGCGGTCGAGCGCGGCGACGATCTCGGGGTAGCGCTCGTGCACGTCATCGACGTGCAGGCCCTGCCACTCGCCCACGTGCACCTCACGCAGCCGCTCGTCGAGGCGCACCGGCAGGCCGGTGAGCTCGCCCACCGCCTCGGCCGTCGACACCGCGCGACGCAGGTCGCTCGAGACGATGACGACGGGACCGTATGCCGCGACGTGCGGCGCCGCCGCCGCGACCTGCTGTTCGCCGCGGTCGGAGAGCGCCGAGTCGCGGTGCCCCTGCCACACGCGGGCGGCGTTGTCGACCGTCTCGGCGTGGCGCATCACGACGATCCGCCGCGGCCGCGGACCGCCGGGAACCAGGCTCACGCGTCGGTGTCGTCTTCGGTGACAGCCTTGACGGGACGCGGCAGCGGCTCGATACCCGACAGGTCGACCTCGGGGCAGTCCTTCCACAGCCGCTCGAGGGCGTAGTAGTCGCGCTCCTCCTCGTGCTGCACGTGAACGATGATGTCGCCGAAGTCGATGAGCACCCAGCGGCCCTCGCGCTCACCCTCGCGGCGCAGCGGCTTGCTGCCGAGCTCACGGAGGCGGTCCTCGACCTCGTCGACGATGGCGCCGACCTGGCGCTCGGAGGGGGCGGAGGCGATGACGAAGACGTCGGTGAGCGGCATCTGGTCGCTCACGTCGATCGCCATCACCTTCTCGGCGATCTTCTCCTCGGCGGCCAGGGCGGCCACCTTGGCGAGCTGGAGCGAATGTTGGGCGGCAGTCACGAATCTCCTTGCGGCAGAAGGCTATGGGCCATCTGACGGTGGGTCGGGGGGTGCACGGGGGGCGGAGCCCCCTGTGGGTCGGCGTAGAGCCGGTACTTGTTGATGTACTGGACCACGCCGTCGGGGACGAGGTACCAGACCGGCTCGCCGTCGGCCACGCGAGCGCGGCAGTCCGTGGAGCTGATCGCCATGGCGGGCACCTCCTGGAGCGTGACGCGGTCCTCGGGAAGGCCCTTGTCAGAGAGCTCGTGCCCGGGCCGGGTGACCCCGATGAAGTGGGCGAGGTCCCAGAGCCGCTCGGCGTCCTTCCACGAGAGAATCTCGGCGAGCGCGTCGGCACCGGTGATGAAGAACAGCTCGTCCTCGGGACGCTCCGCGCGGATGTCGCGCAGGGTGTCGATGGTGTAGGTCGGCCCGGGGCGGTCGATGTCGACCCGGCTCACGGTGAAGCGCGGGTTCGACGCCGTCGCGATGACCGTCATGAGGTAGCGGTGCTCCGCAGCGGAGACGTGCCGGTCCGCCTTCTGCCACGGCTCTCCCGTGGGCACGAAGAGGACCTCGTCGAGGTCGAAGAGCGACTGCACCTCGCTGGCTGCGACGAGGTGGCCATGGTGGATCGGGTCGAAGGTCCCGCCCATGACCCCGAGGCGCATGCTCAGTGCTGGTGCCCGTCGGTGTCGTGCCCGGGGGCGGTGCCGGCACCCGGCGCGCGGCGCGGCGAGCCGAGCTTGGCGGCCGTGTTGCGGAAGCTCCACGTGACGCCGAGCAGCACGAGGAAGACCGCGAAGGCGATGAGGAAGTAGGCGATCACCGGCATGGGGAGCTCGCGTGCGGCTTCCTCCCCCTCGGCGACGAGTGCGAGGACACGATCAGACATGCGGTCAGCCTACCGGCAGCGACGACGCTCAGCGCGCCGCCCTGCGCAGCCAGTCGTGGCCGACCGACCCGAACGGCTCGTCGCCGGCCGCCACCGCCGCGAGGACGCGGTCGCGCCAGAGCTCGGCGAGCGTGACGACCTCGGGCGGGTAGCCCAGCGCTACCTGGTGCTCGGCGAACTCGTCCTCGTCGTCGACGAAGAGGTGCCCCTCGCGGGTGAGCACGACGTCGAGGTCGAGGTCGACCATCGTGACCTCCCACTCCGGCCCGCCGTCCACGACGGCGCGACGCTGCCACACCGGCTCCGTCGTCATGTCGACGTAGACGCTGATCTCGCGGTGCGCCGGGTAGAAGCCGGCGGCATACGCCCCCTCGTGCGGCACGAAGGAGACCCAGCCGTCGGTCTCGACGAAGTCGACCCCCGGCCGGACGCAGCGCGTGCCGACGGGGGCGTACCACCAGTCACCGAACTCGTCCGCCCCGAGGTAGCGGCCGACCCACTCCCAGTGCCGGCCCTCGCCCCACTTCGTGAACCGGCCGAGCACGGGGGCTCCGAGCGGGGGGCGGCCGGACGGCATACCTGCGGGGGTCGGAGCGGGCGGCGTGGTCACAGGGCGTTACGTTACGTTTCGGGACGCGGCGATGGTGGCACAGGGGCAGGACAGCAACGTGACAGCCGCACCTCACGTGCGGCCGTAGGCTGGACCCCATGGTCCCGGAGTTGTCCGTCGTCATCCCGATGTACAACGAGCAGGAGGTGCTGCCCCTGCTCGTCGAGAGGCTGCGCCCTCTTCTCGACGGGATGGGCGTCCGCTACGAGGTCGTCGCGGTCGATGACGGCAGCTCCGACCTCACCGCGGCGCTCCTGCAGCGCTACCACCGTGAGTGGCCGGCCCTGCGCGTCGTGCGGTTGCGTGCCAACGCGGGGCACCAGGCCGCCATCTCGGCGGGGCTCGTCAGCGCCCTCGGCGACTACGTCGTGACGCTCGACGCCGACCTGCAGGACCCCCCCGAGGTCATCCCCCAGATGCTCGCGGCGGCGAAGGACGACGGCGTCGACGTCGTCTACGGCGTGCGCAACGACCGCTCCACCGACACGTGGTTCAAGCGGGCCTCGGCACAGGCGTTCTACCGCCTCATCACCGTCATGTCGCAGACCAAGGCCCACGCCGACGCGGGCGACTTCCGCCTCATGTCGCGCGCCACCGTCGATGCCATCAACAGCCTGCCCGAGCACAACCGCGTGCTGCGCTTCATCGTGCCCGCGCTCGGCTTCCCGTCCGACACCGTCGAGTACAAGCGTGACGAGCGGGCCGCCGGCACGTCGAAGTACCCCCTCATCAAGATGATCCGGCTCTCGCTCGACTCACTGACCGGCTTCTCGACTGCTCCGCTGCGCATGGCGACCTTCGCCGGCCTCGGGGGCGCCGTGATCGCCGTGCTGCTCTTCCTCTACACGTTGATCGCACGCTCGCAGGGCCACACCGTGGCCGGCTGGACCTCCACCGTCGCCATCGTGTCGGCCTTCGGGGCGGTGCAGCTCGTCTGCGTCGGCATCCTCGGCGAGTACATCGGACGGATGTATGCCCACATGCAGGGGCGGCCCACCTACTTCATCGCCTACGACTCGCTCACCGCGGGGCACGGCGATCACGGCCCCACCGACACGCCGCTGCCGGCCAACCCCGCCGAGGGTCGCATCCGCGAACCTGCCCTCGACGCCGAGCGCACGAAGGTCAGCGCACCGGGTCGGTGACGCGCAGGACGTGACGCGCCGGTGGCCCGCCGTGGGCGCCCTCCGCCCGCGGGCGGTCAGGCGATCGGGCGCGCCCGCAGCAGCAGGCTGACGCCCGGCAGGTCCTTGACGGGCAGGTAGCGCTCGGCCGTGATGATCGTGCGCAGCCCGAAGTTGACGATCGGGTGCAGGTCGTCGAGGTCAGAGCCCGTGCTCGTCCTGCGCCGCATCGCGACGACGGGGCGCAGCAAAACGTTCCACGACTGCACCGACTCGACCCGGAAGTGGCCGCGCTCGAGCAGGTCGACGAGCCCGGGACGGGTGTAGCGGCGCACGTGGTCGACAGCCTCGTCGTGGTCCGACCAGAGACGCGGGTCGGCCGGCACGGCAACGAGGTAGGTGCCCGTCGGTCGCAGCACCCGGTGCACCTCGGCGACCGCGGCGTCGTCGTCGTGGAGGTGCTCGAGCAGGTCGAAGGCCACCACGAGGTCGAGGCTGTTGTCGGCGAGCGGGAGCGAGGTCGCATCGGACCGGAGCGTCGGGAGGCCCCGACCGGCCGCCACCTCGGCACCGTCGGCGCCGTACTCGAGCGCGACGGCCTGCCAGCCGTGGTCGCGCAGCACGCGGGTATTGCCTCCCCCGGCAGCGCCCACGTCGAGGGCGCGGCCCGGGGTCAGCCCTGCGATCGCCTTGGCGAGCAGGTGCCGGCGCTCCCGGTACCACCAGTGCCCATCCTCGAGCTGGGCGAGCTTACGGACCTCTGTGGCTTCCATCGCGCCTCATTATGCACGGCCTGTGGTGAGGCTGTGGCGGCCCCACGTCACGGACGGATCTCGGTCTGAGCTGCCTCAGCGGATGTGGCCGTCGCCCTCGACGATCCACTTGGTCGTCGTCAGCTCGGGCAGGGCCATCGGTCCGCGGGCGTGCAGCTTCTGGGTCGAGATGCCGATCTCGGCGCCGAAGCCGAACTCGCCACCGTCGGTGAAGCGGGTGCTCGCGTTGACCATGACGGCGGCCGCGTCGACCTCGGCGGTGAAGCGCCGCGCCGCGCCGCGATCCTCGGTGACGATGGCCTCCGTGTGCCCCGTGCCGAACCGGCGGATCCGCTCCACCGCCTCGTCGAGGTCGTCGACCACCGCGACGCTCATCTCCAGGCCGTGCCACTCCGTGCCGAAGTCCTGCTCGCTGGCGAGGTCGTATGCCGCCCCGGCCGCGTCGGCATAGACGGCCACCTCGGGCGCCACGTGCAGTCGCACGCCCGCACCGGCGAGGTCGGTCAGTGCCTTGGGGAGGAAGTCGGCCGCGACGTCCTGGTGGACGAGCAGCGACTCGGCGGCGTTGCACACGCTCGGCCGGTGCGTCTTGGCGTTGAGCGTGATCGCCTGCGCCTTGTCGAGGTCTGCGGCACGGTCGACGTAGACGTGGCACACCCCTACCCCGGTCTCGATGACAGGCACCGTGGACTCGGTGACGACGGTCTGGATGAGGTCGGCGCCGCCGCGCGGGATGACGAGGTCGACATGGCCGCGCGCTGTCATGAGGGCACGGGCGGCATCGCGTCCGCCCTCCTCGAGCAGCGTGATGGCCTCGACCGGAAGTCCTTGCGCCGCAAGCGAGTCGCGCATGGCCTCGACCAGCGCATGGTTGCTGCTGGCGGCCGCTGAGCCGCCGCGCAGGATGACGGCGTTGCCCGACTTCAGGCAGAGCCCGGCGGCGTCGACCGTGACGTTCGGGCGAGCCTCGTAGATCATGCCGATGACGCCCATCGGCACGCGCACCTGCCGGATCTGCAGGCCGTTGGCGAGGGTGGAACCCCGCACGATCTCGCCGACGGGGTCGGGCAGGGCGGCGACGTCGCGCAGCGCCTGGGCCACGGCCGCGACACGCGCCTCGTCGAGGCGCAGGCGGTCCTGGAGGCTCTCGCTCATGCCCCGCGCCCGGCCACGCTCGAGATCCTCGGCGTTGGCGGCGATGACGGCCGGTGTCGCCGCCTCGACGGCATCGGCGAGGTGCAGCAGGGCGGCATCCTTCTCGGCGCGGGACATCAGGGCGAGCCGCCGCGAGGCCACGCGCGCCAGGTCGGCGAGCGCGTTGACCTGCTCGGCGACGGCGGGGTCGATCGTCGTGGACATGTGCCCAGCGTAGGTCGTGGTGCCGACGGACGACCCGCCGTTTCCGGGGGCTGGACGACGAACCCCGTGCTCTGGACGCGGCCGCGTCCGGCCGCGGCCCGTCACTAGAGTTCGGGGTGTGTCCCCCCGTTCCGCGATCAGCACCGCCCGCCGGCTCGTCGTCAAGGTCGGCTCCAGCTCGCTGACCGGCGCTGACGGCGGCATCGACAGCGGCCGGCTCATCGCGCTCGTCAACGCCCTGGCCCACCGTCACGCGCAGGGCACGCAGATCGTGCTCGTCAGCTCGGGCGCGATCGCCGCAGGCATCCACCCGCTCGGGCTCGCCGCGCGTCCGCGAGACCTCGCCACCCAGCAGGCGGCCGCCTCGGTCGGGCAGGGTGCACTGCTCGCCGCCTACACCCACGCCTTCGGGGCCCACGCCGTCACCGTCGGGCAGGTGCTGCTCACGGCCGACGACGTGACGCGTCGCTCCCACTACGCCAACGCCCGCCGCACGCTCGAGCGGCTGCTCGACCTCTCGGTCCTGCCGATCGTCAACGAGAACGACACCGTGGCGACGAGCGAGATCCGCTTCGGCGACAACGACCGCCTCGCGGCCCTCGTCGCCCACCTGATCGATGCCGACGCGCTCGTGCTGCTCTCCGACGTCGACGCCCTCTACGACGGGCCGCCGAGCCGGGTCGGCACGACGCGCATACCCGTGGTCTCGGGCCCGGACGACCTCGTCGGCGTCGAGATCGGCGGCAGCGGGTCGAAGGTCGGCACGGGCGGGATGACGACGAAGATCGAGGCAGCCCGCATCGCGACCGCGGCCGGCGTCGTCACCACGGTGACCGCCGCCGACCGTGTGACCGACGTGCTCGCCGGCGGCGACGTCGGCACCGTCTTCCTTCCCGTCGGGGTGCGGGGTCGCTCTCGCCGGCTCTGGCTGGAGCACGCGACGACCGCCCGCGGACGCCTCCTCGTCGACGACGGCGCGGTGGCGGCGCTCGTGCACCGCAAGAAGTCGCTCCTGCCCGCGGGCATCGTCGGGGTCGAGGGCACCTTCCACGACGGTGACCCCGTCGACGTGTGCGGCCCCGACGGCGCTGCCGTCGCCCGCGGCCTCGTCAACTACTCCTCGTCCGAGCTGCCCGGGCTGCTCGGACGCTCGACGAAGGAGCTGGCCCGGGAGCTGGGTCCGGAGTACGAGCGCGAGGTCATCCACCGCGACGACCTCGTCATCCTCTGACGGTCGGCGACCGTCGCCCGACCGATCAGGTCGGTCGGGCCTGCACCGTGACGGTCAGCTCGCCGGAGTTGCCCTCGAGGTTGGTGTCGTTGATGCCGAGGTCCAGCTGCCCCTCGCGCGGGCAGTCGTAGCTCGTGCCGCTGCCGACGAAGAACGGGCCGGTCTCGTCGAGGCTGCCGATGAGTCCCGCGGTGTTCGCATCAGGAAGCCCCTCGACGTTCCACCGGTGGTAGCGCGCCTCGGTCAGCCCGTCCGGTCCCACGGTGGAGCCGGCCGAGGCGTCGTGCTGGATCGTGCCCGTGGCAGAGATGTCGAGGGTCGTGCCGGGAGCGCACGTGACGCCGCTGTCGAGCCAGCGGGTGTTGCCGGGCACCGCGATCTCGACCGGGCTCGGCACCACGTCGGACGGCCCCTGGCTCCCCTGGCTCTCCGCACTGCTCCCGCCGGGATCGGAGGTGCTCGTCGTGGCTCCGAGCGCGGTGGCCCCCTCACCCTGCGCCGACCGGTAGACGACCGCTCCGACCCCGCCGAGCAGGAGGACGAGGACGGCGGCCGCCGCGACGAGACGCCAGCGCTGGCCGATGTGCGGCTCCGGCTCCCGCACGGGGCCCGATGATGGCTCGGCGACCTCGAAGAGACGGGTGTCCGGCCCTCGCACGTAGAGCAGCGGCGTGACCCACTCGAGGGTGCCCCGGCCGAGCCCGAGGATGCCGATGCGGCCGCTGCGCATGGCCTCGTCGACGGTGCGCCCGTTGGCGAGAGCCGTGTAGAAGCCGCGGGCGAAGGCCAGCGCCGCACGGTCGCTGATGGTGAACTGCATCGCGGCCACGGACTGGATCCCGCTGCGAGCCAATGCTGCTGCCGTTCCGGAGAACGGGTCGTCGGAGCTGGAGGCCCCCGACTCGCAGGAGTTGAGCACGACGAGACGAGGGGTGGGTGAGGCTTCGTGCAGCAGGTCTGCGAGGCTGCTCGCCGTCACGAAGTCAGCGCGTTCGTCGGCGCCGACGAGGGCGATGACCCCTTCGTCCGCCGCATCGTCGAAGGTGCCGTGACCGATGAAGTGCAGGACGTGCCACGGGCGCTGCAGCAGCCGGTCGTGCAGCTCCGACCACGTGGCGTGCTCGACCCACTCGAGCCGGACGCGCCCCGAGCGCACGTGGTGTTCGAGCGCCTCCTCCAGGTGCTCCCGCTCGGCCGCGACGTCGAGAGGCGCCAGCCCCCGCGGTGATGACACGACCGCCAGCACCTGCAGGGGTGGGTCGATGGCCAGCGCGTCCGGAGCGTGCTCTCCTGCCACGTGACGGACCAGCGTCTCCTGGCGGCACAGGTAGGCCTGGGTGTCGCGGTCGTAGAGCATCTCCCACGGCAGCGCGGCGAGACCCGGCGCGCCAAGGCGCAGCCGCACCTGCAGCCCCTGCCCGCGATCGGCGGCGACGGCCCGGCTCGATCGGTAGATCGCGGCCACCTCGCCGACGAAGATGGCATCGAAGAGAGCCGCCCCCGTCGACTGCACCGACACCTCGGCTGCGGGCAGGATCCGTCGCGCCGACACCGACGACGCGAGAACGACCGACTCCAGCTGAGGTCGGGTGGCAAGCAGCGCGTCGACGTCGAGGGTGAAGTGTTCGGTGGGCTCGCCGCCCGCCACCGAGCGCACGACGTGCACGGTGAACTCTCCCGCCCCTCCCCCGGGATCGATCTCGAGCTCCAGCACCGTGTCCATATCGAGCCTCCCCGCTCCATGGAGCCACCTCCGTCCAGCGTCCGCCCCTCCGCCGTGCGGCGCAAGGGATTAGGTCGCCACGGCCGAACGGCCACGCCCTGCTGGGCGTGGCCGTTCGGGTGGTGAGGGCCCGCGAGCGGGCACACCTCGATCTGGTCGTGCGGGGGTCGGTCAGTGCGTCGAGGCCGTCTCGGCGCCGTGGCCGGTGAGCGAGCGGACCTCCATCTCGGCGTACTTCGCCGCGTTGTACTCCTTGCTCGTCACCGTCCCGATGTAGCCGAGGATGAAGCCCAGCGGGATCGAGATGATGCCCGGGTTGTCGAGCGGGAACCAGTGGAAGTCGACGCCCTGGAGCATCGAGGGGCTCTTGCCCGTCACGGGGTCGACCGGCTTGCCCGACACGACGGGGCTGAAGATGATCAGCGTGATGGCGCTGACCAGTCCGCCGTAGATGCTCCACAGCGCGCCGCGGGTGTTGAACCGCTTCCAGAAGAGTGAGTAGAGGATCGTCGGCAGGTTCGCGCTCGCTGCGACGGCGAAGGCGAGGGCCACGAGGAAGGCGATGTTCTGCCCGAGGGCGAAGATGCCTCCGATGATGGCGACGGCGCCCAGGACGAGCGCGGCGATGCGCGCCACCTTGACCTCCTCCTCCGGGGTGGCGGTGCCCTTCTTGACGACGGTGTTGTAGATGTCGTGCGAGAGCGACGCGCTCGCCGTGATCGTCAGACCGGCGACGACCGCGAGGATCGTCGCGAACGCCACGGCCGAGATGATCCCGAGGAGGATCTCACCGCCGAGCTCGAAGGCGAGCAGCGGGGCCGCGGAGTTGACGCCGCCGGGGGCCTGCTTGATCGCACTCGCGCCGACGAGGTCGGCCGCACCGAAGCCGAGGACGAGGGTGAAGAGGTAGAAGATGCCGATGAGCCAGATCGCCCAGACCACCGAGCGGCGGGCTTCGCGGGAGGTCGGCACGGTGTAGAAGCGCATGAGCACGTGGGGCAGGCCGGCCGTGCCGAGGACGAGCGCCATCGAGAGCGAGATGAAGTCGATGGGGTTCTTGTACTGCAGGCCAGGCTGGAGCAGGTCCTTGCCGCCCGCGTCCTGAGAGGCCTGGGTGGCCTCGCCGAGGAGGTTCGAGAGGCTGAAACCGAACATGCTGAGGACCCAGAGCGTCATGATGCCGGCGCCGATGATGAGCAGCACGGCCTTGATGATCTGCACCCACGTCGTGCCCTTCATGCCGCCGTAGATGACGTAGACGAGCATGATGAGGCCGACGACGACGATGACGAGCCGCTGCCCCAACTGGCCCTCGATGCCGAGCAGGAGCGCGACGAGGCCGCCGGCGCCGGCCATCTGGGCGAGCAGGTAGAAGAACGACACGGCGAGCGTCGAGATCGCGGCTGCGATGCGCACCGGCCGCTGACGCAGCCGGAAGCTGAGCACGTCGGCCATCGTGTACTTGCCGACGTTGCGGAGCAGCTCCGCGACGAGGAGCAGGGCCACCAGCCAGGCGACGAGGAAGCCGATGGAGTAGAGGAACCCGTCGTAGCCGTTGATGGCGATGGCGCCGGCGATCCCGAGGAACGAGGCGGCCGAGAGGTAGTCGCCGGCGATGGCGATGCCGTTCTGGCGACCCGTGAAGGCGCGACCGCCGGCGTAGTACTCGGCGGCACTGCGGTTGTTGCGCGATACGCGGATGACGATCGCCAGGGTGACGACGACGAAGAGGGCGAAGATCGTGATGTTGATGGCCGGGTTGCCGACCGTCGTGGCCGTGGGCGCGAGCGCGGGGGCCGAGGCGAGGAGCGAGCTCACTGGTGCCCTCCCATCTTCTGAGCGAGGGCCTCGGCCGCGGGGTCGAAGACCCGGTCGGCCCAGCGGGCGTAGTACATCGTGATGGCGAACGTCGTCACGAACTGCAGGAGCCCGAGGGTGAGGCCCCACGTGATGTTGCCGAAGAGGCGGGTGCCCATGAAGTCCTTGGCGAAGACGGAGAGCAGGACGAAGAGGAAGTACCACGCGAGGAACAGCGCGGTCAGCGGGAAGACGAACTTGCGGAACTTGGTGCGCAGTTCGTTGAACTCGGCAGAGTTCTGCATGGCGACGTTGGGGTCGTCATCCACGCGTTCGGGAGCTTCATTGCTCACGGGGCCACCTCCGAGGCGGTTGGGTCGTGCGGGGCCTGATCTGTCGGCGTCTCACGCCAGCCGTGCCGCTCGCCCACCCCCTGTGGTGAGGCGTCCGACGTCACTGTCGCTCGCGCCCGCCGGCCATGCGACCGGCGGTGCACACGCTAGAAGGGGCGGGTGCGCCTGCGCAGCGGCTGCGCGTGACCGATCGGTGAGAGGGGGCGGCCGGTCGCCGTGCGCCGTCTCAGCCGCGACGAACGGTCACGTTGTCACGACGAGCGGTCGTGCCCTCTCCCGACCGCGAGGTGGTGCGGGACGGGTCGGGGTGGAAGCTCCCGCGGTCGAGGTCGAGGTTCTCCGGGGCGTGCAGCCGTACCATCGTGAGGTTGACGTGCGTGGGAACCGTGGCGCGGGTGAGGACGGAGACGACGACCATCGTCGCGAACGCCATCGGCACCGTCACCGCGGCCGGCTGGCGGATGACGACGCCGAACCAGCCCTCCCAGTCCGCCCCGAACGTCGTCGCCACGACGGCCGTCATCGACAGGCCTCCCCCGACGACGAGCCCCGCGATGACGCCCCGCGCCGTGAGCCCGCGCCACCAGATGCCGAGCAGCAGCATCGGGCAGAAGGTCGACGCGGCGACGGCGAAGGCGAGCTCGACGGCCCGCGCGACCGGCACGCCCGCCGAGACGAAGGTGAGCCCGAGGGCGAGGCCCACCGCCAGCACCGTCGCGAGCCGGAACGCCCGTATGCCGCCCCGCAGGCCCGGACCGGTGCCCCGGCGCAGCAGGTCCTGGCTGAGGACCCCGGCGACCGAGACGACGAGACCCGTCGAGGTCGACAGGAACGCGGCGAAGGCCCCCGCGGCGACGAGGGCCGTGAGGCCCTGCCCGAGCGCGCCGTCGAAGATCCGGCTCGGCAGCTCGAGCACGACGGTGTCGGCGCGGCCCTCGGCGACGAGGTCGAACGCGAACATCCGGCCGAGCACGCCGTAGAGCACTGGCAGCACGTAGAAGAAAGCGAGCAGGACGAGCACGACGAGCGTCGTGCGACGAGCCGCCCTGCCGTCACGGTTGGTGTAGAAGCGCACGACGACGTGCGGCAGGCCCATCGTGCCGAAGAAGGTCGCGAGCACCAGCGAGTAGGTGAGATAGAGGGCGTGGTCGCCCTGCAGCGGCTCGACCCAGTCGGCGACGTCGACGGCGCCCGAGCCGGACGGCATACGGCTGCTCGCCCACAGGCCGGCGAAGAAGAAGAGCGGGGTGAGGAGCGCGACGAGCTTCAGCCAGTAGTGGAAGGCCTGGATGAACGTCACGCTCCGCATACCCCCGGGGAGGACGTTGAGGCAGACGACGACGGCCACGGCGAGCTGACCGACCCAGAGCGGGGCACCGGTGAGCGTGCGCAGGGTGAGGCCGGCTCCCTGGAACTGCGGGATGAGGTAGAGCAGGCCGATCGCGACGACGAGCAGGCTCGAGACGCGTCGCACGTGGATCGACTCGAGCCGCAGCTGGGCGAAGTCCGGCAGCGTGTAGGCCCCCGACCGGCGCAGCGGGGCGGCCACGAAGACGAGCAGCACGAGGTAGCCGGCCGTCCAGCCGACGGGGAGCCACAGCATGTCGACCCCGCGGGCGAGGATCAGCCCCGCCGCCCCGAGGAACGAGGCGGCAGAGAGGTATTCGCCACTGATGGCCGACGCGTTGAGGATCGGCCCGACCCCGCGCGAGGCGACGTAGAAGTCGCTCATCGTCCGCGACACCCTCAGGCCGAAAGCGCCCACCGCGAGCGTCGCGACCGAGACGAGCACGACCGCGACGATGCTGGCCGCGGCGGTGCTCACCGACCCTCCAGCAGGTCGCTGAAGTTCTCCTCGTTGCGCTCGGCCTGACGCACGTAGAGCCAACCGAGCGCGATGATCTCGGTCGACGCGACGACCGTGAGCAGCAGCCACGGCAGCGGGATGCCGAGGACATCGGTCTCGCCGATGGCCGGCACGAGGTGGAAGAGCAGCGGCAGCAGGCCGAGCGTGAGCCCGAGCGCGAGGAGCACGCCGACGGCGAGACGCAGCTGGCTGCGGATGAGCGAGGTGATGTAGACCTCGCCGAGGCGGGTCTGCGCGTCGATCTCGGAGGCCACCGACGTCACGCGGGTGCGGGTCGCGTCGGCGCGCGGGCTCGTCACGCGGACCCGGCGCGGCGGCACGTCGCGGTCGCCCCGTCGCTCGCTCACAGCCCGCTCCGGTGCCGCGGCTGGGCACGGCGCACGAGCAGGTCGCGCAGCTCGCGGGTGTGGCGCCGGCTGACGACCAGCTCGTGTCCGCCGACGACGACGGTCGTGCGGCCGCTCTCGGTGCGCCACTCCGTGATGTGGCCGAGGGCGACGAGGGACGAGCGGTGGATCCGAACGAAGCCGGCCTCGGCCCACTGGTCGGCCAGCGTCGTGAGCGGAACCCGCACGAGGTGACTCTCGGTCGCCGTGTGCAGCCGTGCGTAGTCGCCCTGGGCCTCAACGAAGAGCACCTCGGCGCGAGGAACGAGCCGGCTCACCCCGCCGAGCTCGACGACGATGCTCTCGTCGTCGCCGGTGGCGGGCGTCGGGTCGGCTCCCTCGAGCCGACGCACGACGCGGCGCACCGCCTCGGAGAGCCGCTCGTCGCGCACGGGCTTGAGCACGTAGTCGACGACGTTGAGCTCGAAGGCGTCCACCGCGTGCCGCTCGTGCGCGGTGACGAAGACGACAGGAGGCTGCGTCGAGAAGCGCGAGAGCACCCGCGCGAGGTCGAGGCCGCTGAGGCCGGGCATCTGGACGTCCATGAAGATCGCGTCGAGCTGCTGCTCGTGGATGACCCGCAGCGCTGCCTCCCCCGATGCCGCGGGCACGACCTGGCGCACGGCCGGCTGCCGCTCGAGCATCCAGACGAGCTCGTCGAGGGCGGGCGCCTCGTCGTCGACGGCGAGGACGCGAAGGGTGCCCGTCGGCGGGTCGGCAGCGGACGGCATACCGGCTCGCGGCGGCGTGCTCATGCGTGCACCCCCGGGCGGAACTTCGGCAGGCGCACCGTCACCTTGGTGCCGGCGCCCTGCGCGGTCTCGATGACGAGGCCGTAGTCGTCACCGAAGGTCGCGCGCAGGCGCTCGTCGACGTTGGCGAGCCCGACCGAGTCGCTCGACGGGTCGCCGCCGAGCACCTGCCGTAGGCGCTCGGGGTCCTCGCCGACGCCGTTGTCCTCGATCGTGACGACGCACTCGCGGTCGGCGTCCTGGGCGAGGATCGTGATCTCGCCGTCGCCGGGCTTGCGCTCGAGACCATGGCGCACGGCATTCTCGACGATCGGCTGGAGGCAGAGGAAGGGCACGACGACCGGCAGCACCTCGGGAGCCACCCGGAGGGTCACCGTGAGACGGTCGCCGAAGCGGGCCTTCTCGATGACGAGGTAGGCCTCGATCGAGCGCAGCTCCTCGGCGAGCGTCGTGAACTCGCCGTGCTTGCGGAAGGAGTAGCGCGTGAACTCCGCGAGGTCGAGCAGCAGCTCACGCGCACGCTCGGGGTCGGTGCGGGTGAAGGAGGCGATCGCCGTGAGGGAGTTGTAGATGAAGTGCGGGCTGATCTGGGCGCGCAGGGCGCGCACCTCGGCCTCCATGAGCCGGGTGCGCGAGGCGTCGAGCTCCGCGAGCTCGAGCTGACCGGAGACCCAGCGGGCGACCTCGTTCGTCGCGCGCACGAGGCCGGCCGACGCCTGGTCGGTGAAGACCTGGAGCGTGCCGACGACCTTCTCCTCGATGTCGAGGGGGGCGACGATGGCGTGGCGCACGACGCACGACGGCTCGTCACACGCGATGTCGGCGCCGTCGACGACGGTCGTGCGGCCGTGGCCGAGGGTCGCGGCGGCGATGACGGCCGGCTGGCGGGAGTGGTGCGCCCGGCCGCCCTCCCAGGCGAGCAACCGCGTGGTGTCGGTCATCGCCACGGCGGGTGCTCCGAGGAGGGTGCGCAGGTGCTTGAGCGACCGCTCGGCGCTCGCCGGGTTGAGCCCCTGCCGCAGCGGCGGCGATGCGAGCAGTGCGGTGTGCAGGGTGCGGAACGTCGCCCGGTCGGCCTCGGTGCCGAGGTGGCCCCGACGCAGCAGCGCGCCCCACGAACTCATGCCGACACCCTATGCGCCGGTTCCCGCGTCGAGTGCCCACTTCCTCGCGTCGGAAGACGGGCACTCGACTCGACGGGACTCAGGCGTCGGTGTCGGCCTCGTCGTCGCGCAGCTGCCAGAGGCCGGCCCGGCGCTCGGCCTCGAGCTCCTCCTGCGTCGCCGCGCGTGCGGCGTAGCGGTCGCGCTGCGCCTCGCGCTTCTCGTCGCGGGTGGGTCGCGAGGACTCCGACAGGCGCAGGTCGGTGCCGCGCGAGCCGAGCAGCTCGGCGCCGGCCTGAAGGGTCGGCTCCCAGTCGAAGACGACGGCGTTGTCGGTCGACCCGATGACGACAGTGTCGCCGGCGACGGCGCCGACCTTGAAGAGCTCGTCCTCGACACCGAGGCGCCCCAGGCGGTCGGCGAGGTAGCCGACGGCCTCGTCGTTGCTGAAGTCCGTCTGGGCCACCCAGCGCACCGGCCGGTCACCGGTGATGCGGTAGAAGACGCCGTCGGGGCCGCTCTCCTTGGTCACCGTGAAGCCCTGGTCGTCGACGGAGCGCGGTCGCAGCACGACACGCGGTGGCACGACCTGCTCGACGGCCTTGCGTGCCTCGTCGACGTGGCGGGCCATGGCGAACGTCAGCTCACGCAGGCCCTGGTGGGCGACCGCAGAGACGATGAAGACCTCGAGGCCGCGCGCCTCGAGATCGGGCTTGACCATCTCGGCGAGCTCGCGGGCCTCGGGCACGTCAGCCTTGTTGAGCACGACGATGCGGGTGCGCGCCGAGAGGGGCCGTCCGCCGAGGTCGGCGTCGGGCACGTAGAGCGAGAGCTCGTTCTCGATGACGTCGAGGTCGCTCATCGGGTCACGACCCGGCTCGAGGGTCGCGCAGTCGATGACGTGGACGAGCACCGAGCACCGCTCGACGTGGCGCAGGAACTCGAGGCCCAGACCCTTGCCCTCGTGTGCACCCGGGATGAGCCCCGGGACGTCGGCCACCGTGAAGCGGCTCGACCCCGCGGTGACGACACCGAGGTTGGGCACGAGGGTCGTGAAGGGGTAGTCGGCGATCTTCGGCTTCGCCGCCGAGAGCACGGAGACGAGGGAGGACTTGCCGGCGCTCGGGAAGCCGATGAGGGCGACGTCGGCGAGCGACTTCAGCTCGAGCACGACCTCGACGTCCTCGCCGGGCTCACCGAGCAGCGCGAAGCCGGGAGCCTTGCGCCGCGCGCTCGCCAGCGCCTTGTTGCCGAGCCCGCCCCGGCCACCGGCCGCGATGACGTGCTCGGTGCCCATGCCGACCAGGTCGACGATGATGCGGCCGTCGCGGTCCTTGACCACCGTGCCCTCGGGCACGGGGAGCACGAGGTCGTCGCCGTCGGCGCCGTTGCGCTCGTCACCGGCTCCCGGGGCGCCGTTGCCGGCCTTGCGGTGCGGGTGGCGGTGGTAGTCGAGCAGCGTCGTCGAGGACGGGTCGACACGCAGGATGACGGAGCCACCCCGCCCGCCGTTGCCGCCGTCGGGGCCGCCGAGCGGCTTGAACTTCTCGCGCTTGACGGAGGCGACACCGTGCCCACCCGCTCCGGCGCTGAGGTGCAGCACCACGCGGTCGACGAAGGTCACTGCCATGGGAGGTCACTCTTCCAGATCTGGGGTGGCGGGCGGCATACGCCGGCGGGGGCGGACCCCCGAGCCGGTATGCCGTCCGGCCGGGAAAGCCGGAAGGGCGGGCCACACGGGCCCGCCCTTCCGGAACATCAGGTGGTGATCACGGTCGATCACTCGGCAGCAGCGGTCTCCGGGACCTCGATGTTGACCGTCTTGCGGCCACGCTTCGAGCCGAACTTGACCGCACCGGCCACGAGGGCGAAGAGCGTGTCGTCGCCACCGCGGCCGACACCCTCACCGGGGTGGAAGTGCGTGCCGCGCTGGCGGACGAGGATCTCGCCGGCCTTGACCTGCTGGCCACCGAAACGCTTGACGCCGAGGAACTGTGCGTTCGAGTCGCGACCGTTGCGGGTCGAGGACGCACCCTTCTTGTGTGCCATGTCAGTCCTTCTCTCGTGAGTCTCTGGGTTCCGGGTGGATCACGCGTTGATCGCGGTGATCTTGACCTGGGTCAGCGGCTGACGGTGGCCCTGACGCTTGCGGTAGCCGGTCTTGTTCTTGTACTTCATGATGACGATCTTGGGGCCCTTGGCGGCCTTGACCACCTCGGCCTTGACCGACACCTTGGACAGCTTGTCGGCATCGGACGTGACGGTGGAACCGTCAACGAGGAGCAGCGGCGTGAGCTCGATGGCATCGCCGGGCTGACCCGTCACCTTGTCGACGAGCAGGACATCGCCCACCGACACCTTCTCCTGGCGACCGCCAGCGCGAACAATCGCGTACACAGTGAAACTCACTCTCTCATCAGGATGTGGCTCGCCGCTTTCGGCACCGGCCCGTCAACACGGGCCCGGTGGGCGCACCGAGGGTCAAGATTACCGGCTCGACCGGCCATCGACCAAACCGGCCGAGCACGGACGTGCCGGATGACCTGCGGGGACGTGCCGGTCAGGGCGGGAGTCAGGCCCCGCCGCCCTCCGCGGCGGCTCCACTGCCCCGAGGCGGCCCGGCGGGGGCCACCACCCGGCCACGACGACGACGGCCCCGGGGTGCCGGCTCCACCGCCACCGCGAGCTCGACCGGCGCCTCGGCAACGACCTCCGCGGTCACCTGGGGTTCGGTGGGCTCGGGCTCCGTGGGCTCGGGCTCCGCGGGCTCGGGCTGCGTGGGCTCGGGCTGCGTGGGCTCGGGCTGCGTGGGCTCGGCCTGCGGGGTGGTCGCCTCGGTGACGTCCGACTCGAGCTCGACGGCGGGAGCGTCGTCGTGCGACTCGGCGACGGGGGCGTCGTCCCCGGCCCAGGGGCCGTTGTCCTCGGGGAACGCGTGCGGGTGCCCGTCATCGGCGAGCGTCGCCGTCTTGAGCGCGGCGGCGTGAGCCGCGGCGGCGATCTGGGCCGCGGTCGGCCCCGTGTGGCGCGGAGGCTCGGTGGAGCCCGAGCCCTCCGAGCGACCGTTGCCGCCGTTGCCCCGGCCGTTGCCGGAGCCGTTGCCGTTGTCGCCGCTCGACCCCTGCGCCGGGGCGCCGCTGCTCCGACCGCCACGGCGGCGGCCGGAGGTGCTCGGCTCGCTGTGGACCTCGGGCTGGTTGACGCCACGGTCGACGGGGTCGGTGTGGATGATGAAGCCACGCCCGTTGCAGTGCTGGCACGTCTCGGAGAAGACCTCGATGAGGCCCGAGCCGACCCGCTTGCGGGTCATCTGGACGAGGCCGAGCGAGGTCACCTCGGCGACCTGGTGCTTGGTGCGGTCACGACCGAGGCACTCGAGGAGGCGACGCACGACGAGGTCGCGGTTGCTCTCGAGCACCATGTCGATGAAGTCGATGACGATGATCCCGCCGATGTCGCGCAGCCGGAGCTGGCGAACGATCTCCTCGGCAGCCTCGATGTTGTTCTTGGTGACGGTCTCCTCGAGGTTGCCGCCCGAGCCCACGAACTTGCCGGTGTTGACATCGACGACGGTCATCGCCTCGGTGCGGTCGATGACGAGGGAGCCGCCGCTCGGCAGCCAGACCTTGCGGTCCATCGCCTTGGCGAGCTGCTCGTCGACCCGGTGGTGGGTGAAGAGGTCCTCCTCGGAGGTCCACTTCGTCACCCGGTCGGCGAGGTCGGGCGCGACGGAGGTGATGTAGGGGTGGATCTCGTCCCAGGCCTGGTCGCCCTGGACGACGAGCTGCTTGAAGTCCTCGTTGAAGACGTCACGGATGACCCTCACGGTGAGGTCCGGCTCACCGTGCAGCAGCATCGGCGCCGCGCCGGTCACCGCGGAGCCGGTGGCGCCGTTCTTCTTGCGGCCCTTGCTCTTGCCTGCTCGCGGGGTGGTGGAGGCCTCGGCCTGCGCCTGGATCTGCTCCCACGTGCTCGTCAGCCGCTCGACGTCGGCGCGCAGCTCCTCCTCGCTCGCCCCTTCGGCGGCGGTGCGCACGATGACGCCGGCGCTGTCGGGCACGACGTCGCGCAGGATCTTCTTGAGGCGGGCCCGCTCGGTGTCGGGCAGCTTGCGGCTGATGCCGGTCATCGACGCGTTCGGCACGTAGACGAGGTAGCGGCCGGGCAGGGAGATCTGCGAGGTGAGGCGAGCGCCCTTGTGGCCGATCGGGTCCTTCGTCACCTGCACGAGCACGGTCTGGCCCGAGCTGAGGGCGTTCTCGATGCGCTTGGGCTGACCCACCTCGAGGCCCGCGGCGTCCCAGTTGACCTCTCCGGCGTAGAGCACGGCGTTGCGGCCCTTGCCGATGTCGACGAACGCCGCCTCCATCGACGGCAGGACGTTCTGCACGCGGCCGAGGTAGATGTTGCCGGCCATCGACACGTTGGTCGCCTGGTCGATGTAGTGCTCCACGAGCACGCCGTCCTCGAGGACACCCATCTGCGTGCGGCCCTGACGGTTGCGCACGACCATGACGCGGTCGACCGCCTCGCGGCGGGCGAGGAACTCGGCCTCGGTGATGACGGTGCGGCGGCGGCCTGCCTCACGGCCCTCGCGGCGGCGCTGCTTCTTCGCCTCGAGGCGGGTCGATCCCTTGACCCCGGTCGGCTCGTCGCTCACCGCGCGGGGCTGACGCACCCGGGTCGAGACGCTGGGGGTGTCGTCGCCCGCGTCGGACGACGAGCCCGCGCGACGGCGACGACGACGGCGACGGCTGGTGGCGCCCTCCTCGTCACCGGCGTCCGAGCGGTCGCCCTCCTGGCCGTCCTCGGCACCCTGGCCGTCCTCGTCGTCGCGACCGGAGTCGGAGTCGTCGGAGGTCTCGGCGGACGGCTCGGCCGACGTGTCGTCGCCGTTGTCGTCGTCGCTGTCGGAGGACCCGCGCCCGCGGCGACCCTTGCCGCCGCGACGGCGCCGCGAGCGACGCGGGGTCGACTCCTCGTCGTCGGCGAGCGGCGCGGTGGTCTCGGGCTCGACGTCGTCGGTGGGCTCGAGGTCGACGACCTCGGCCTCGACCTCAGGGGTTGTCTGCGGGGCCGTGCCGGCGGGCGTCACCGGGCCGGCGTCGCGCACGGCCGAGCGGCGACGGCGGGTCGGGGTGGGCTCAGGGGCCTGGAAGAGCAGGCTGAGGCTCGGAACGACGGGCCCGGCCGGTGCGCTCTCGGCGGCGTGGTCGGCCTTGTCAGCCTCGTCAGCCTTGTCAGCCTCGGCAACCTCGTCAGTTTCGTCAGCCTCGTCATCGACGGGCGTCAGGTCCTCGACCTCGTCGGCGTCGACAACGGCGTCGGTGCCGGTCAGGGCGTCCGGAGCAACGGCCTCGATGGCGTCGCTGGTCTCGGCAGTGTCGCCGGTCTCGCGGGTCTCTGTCGTCTCGGCGGAGGCGCCTGCCTGCTGGGCCACCAGCTCCTCGAGGGCGGCTGCGGCGCGCTCGGCCGGCTCGACCGACTCGACCGTCGCCTTGGCACGGGAGACGCGCTTGCGGGGGGCCCGCTTGGCGACCTTCTTGGCCGCCGGTGCGGCAGCCGGCTCGGCCCCCTCCTGCGCGGGGGCGTCGACCGAGGGCTCGCCGGCGGGCTCGTCGGTCGGGACATCGTCGGCAGGCGGCGCTGCCGCGGCCTTCTTCGTCGTGCGCTTCGCCACGGCCCGCTTGCGCGGCGCGCGGGCCTTCGCCGCGGGGGCGGCGCCCTCTGCGGACGCGCCGCTCGGCTCGGCGAAGAGGGTCGAGGTGTCGGCGTCGGTCGAGGTGGGTGTCGTGTCGTTGGGTGCCATCAGGCAGCCTCCCGTCAGGTGCGGTGTGACCACACGCTCGGCCGGAGCCGCCGACACCGCACGAGTGCGGTTCGCAGTCGTCCACCGCGTCTGCGGCGGACGGAAGTCGTCTCGCTACACCCGAAAACGGTTCGCGCTGGGCGCGGCCCCGTGATCGAATGCCGTCGACCTTCTCGTCGGCAACCCTTGCCGGAGTCTGACCCTGGATTGGGTCAGGACAACGGGTCGGTCACCCTCGCGGTTGCGGTGTCGAGCGGTCCCTGTGCCAGTCGCGTCACCAGGGGGGGACGCGGCGGCTGCAGGTCGGCGATCTCACGCAGCGCGGTCAGAATGTCGTCGGGGCGTACGGCAGGTGTGGTGTGTCGTACGACCATCCGAAGTATCGCACAGTCCGCTGCGATGACGTGAGAAGGTCCGAGCTGTGCAGCCGTGTCGGCACGGGCCTCGTCCGCGGACTGGACCACCGCCGTGAGCACGGCGCCGCGCACGTCGAAGGTCCGGGCACCCGACTTCGTCATGCGGGTCACCTCGGCCGTGTCGCGGGCGAGCAGCGTGTCGACCGCGGCCTGCAGCGCCTGGACGTCCAGCCCCCCGAACTCGAGGAGCCAGTCGCTGGCCTCGAGCCGGTCGGCGAGCGCCCCGGGGGCTGCCTCGACGACCGTGACGATGTCGATGCCGGGCGGGAGCGCCTCGTCGAGGGCCAACCGGACCGACTCGGGGTCGACGCGCTGGGTCACGGAGATCTCGACGTACTCCGCCTCGCTCGCGGTCCCGGTGGACGCGGCGTTGGCGTAGCTGATCTTGGGGTGCGGGTGGAAGCCCGCCGAGAAGGCCATCGGCACGTCGGCGCGTCGCAGCGCGCGTTCGAGCGCCCGCTGGAAGTCGCGGCTGGAGGTGAACCTCAGCCGGCCGCGCTTCGTGTAGCGGATGCGCAGCTTCTGCACGGCCGGGTCGGGCGCCGGCCCCTCGGGGACGCGCTGACGTGCCTGTCGTGCCATGGCGTGAAGGCTACCCGGCCCGCCACGACCCGGACTCGCGCGTCAGCCCTTCGAGCCCGCCTGCTTGGCCGCCTCCTCGGCGGCCTTCTTCGCCCGCTCCTCCTTGCGCTTGCGGATGCGCTCGGCGGCCTCCTCGCGGTCGAGACGGGTGGCCTCGGCGAGGGTCGGCGCGGTGCCTCCGAGGCTCGCGGGCAGGAACTTGAGGTCGGGCCCCGTGAGCGGCTCGTAGGCGGCGCGCGCGACGTCGAGCATCTCCGACATGACGGCCTTGTAGCGGGCGGTCACCTCGTTGACGTCGTCATCGGGCGCGACCGGGATCGGCTCCCCCACCGTCATGATGATCGGCACGTTGGTGCGCCCGAGGCGGCGCGGCAGTCCCTTGGTCCAGACCCGCTGCGAGCCCCAGATGACGAGCGGGAGGATCGGCACGCCGGCCTCCGCCGCCATGCGCGCGGCGCCGTTCTTGAAGTCCTTGAGCTCGAAGGAACGTGAGATCGTCGCCTCCGGGAACACCCCGACGATCTCGCCGGCGCGCAGCGCCGCCACGGCGGCGGCATACGACCCCGCACCGGCGGCGCGGTCCACGGGGATGTGCTTCATCCCACGCATGAGCGGGCCGCTCACCGGGTGGTGGAAGACGGTGTCCTTGGCCATGAACCGCACGAGGCGACCGGACTTCTGGGCGGCGAGACCGGCATACGCGAAGTCGAAGTACCCCGTGTGGTTGATGACCATCACGGCTCCCCCGTGCGTGGGCACGTTCTCGTCGCCGAGGATCGTGAACTTCAGCCCCTGCGCCGCGAAGAGGACGCGCGCGAAACCGATGACGGGGGTGTAGACGGGCTCCATGGGGACACTCTGCCCTGCGCCGCCGTGCTTCGGCACGCCGACGCCCGATCCGTTCGGGAAAGCCGGTCGAGGGCATCGCGCCGCCCATGGAAGGATTGGGGGCATGACTGACGCACCTGCCCCCACCTCGCGGATCCCCGAGCGCCCGACGCTCGACGGCCTCGAGGAGAAGTGGATGCAGGTATGGGCGCAGGAGGGCACCTACGCCTTCGACCGCGAGCGGGCCCTGACGCTCTCCCGCGACCAGGTCTTCGCGATCGACACCCCGCCGCCGACGGCGAGCGGCAGCCTCCACGTCGGCCACGTCTTCTCCTACACGCACACCGACTGCATGGCGCGGTACAAGCGCATGCAGGGCCTCGAGGTGTTCTACCCCATCGGCTGGGACGACAACGGCCTGCCGACCGAGCGCCGCGTGCAGAACTACTACGGCGTGCGCGGCGACGCGAGCCTGCCCTACGAGGAGGGCTTCACACCGCCCTTCGAGGAGGGCGTCGACGCGAACGGCAAGGCGATCAAGCCGGCCGACCAGCGCCCGATCAGCCGCAAGAACTTCATCGAGCTGTGCGACATCCTCACCGTCAAGGACGAGGTGACCTTCGAGTCGCTCTTCCGCCGCCTCGGCTTCAGCCTCGACTGGAACATCACCTACCGCACCATCGACGAGCGCTCGCGTGCCGTGGCCCAGCAGGCCTTCCTGCGCAACCTCGAGCGCGGCGAGGCCTACCAGAGCGAGGCCCCGGGCCTCTGGGACGTGACGTTCCAGACGGCCGTCGCGCAGGCCGAGCTCGAGGCGCGCGACTACCCCGGCGCCTACCACCGCGTCGCCTTCCACCGCCCCGACGGCACCCCGGTGCACATCGAGACGACCCGTCCCGAGCTCATCCCCTCGGTCGTCGCGCTCATCGCGCACCCCGACGACGAGCGCTACCAAGGGCTCTTCGGCACGACCGTCACCTCGCCCCTCTTCGGGGTCGAGGTGCCGGTGCTCGCTCACCGGGCAGCCGAGATGGACAAGGGCGCCGGCATCGCGATGTGCTGCACGTTCGGTGACCTCACCGACGTCATGTGGTGGCGCGAGCTGCAGCTGCCGATGCGTTCGCTCATGACCCGCAACGGCCGTCTGCAGGCGGAGACCCCCGACTGGATCGCCGGTGGCCCCGGCGAGCAGCTGTATGCCGCCTCGCTGGCGACGAAGACGACCTTCACCGCGCGCGAGGCCGTCGTCGCCGCGCTGCGCGAGTCGGGCGACCTCGACGGCGAGCCGGTCAAGACCCAGCGCAAGGCGAACTTCTACGAGAAGGGCGACAAGCCGCTCGAGATCGTCACCTCGCGCCAGTGGTACATCCGCAACGGCGGCCGCGACCACACTCTTCGATCGAAGCTCGTCGGCATGGGCGACGAGGTCGACTTCCACCCCGCCTTCATGCGGTCGCGCTACAAGAACTGGGTCGAGGGCCTCAACGGCGACTGGCTCATCTCCCGGCAGCGCTTCTTCGGCGTGCCCTTCCCGGTGTGGTACCCCGTCGACGCCGACGGGCAGCCGGACCACGACCACCCGATCGTCGCGCCGGAGTCGGCTCTGCCCGTCGACCCGCAGATCGACGTGCCGGAGGGCTACGAGGAGTCGCAGCGCGGCCAGGTCGGCGGCTTCGTGGCCGACCCCGACATCATGGACACGTGGGCGACGTCGTCGCTCACGCCGCAGATCGCTGCGGGCTGGCCGGTGCGCGACGGTGAGGGGCCCGGCTCCGACGAGGCGCTCTTCTCCGCGCTCTTCCCCTACGACCTGCGTCCGCAGGCGCACGACATCATCCGCACGTGGCTCTTCGCCACCGTGACGCGGTCGTACTTCGAGCACGGCGTCGCACCTTGGCGACACGCCGCCATCAGCGGCTGGATCCTCGACCCGGACCGCAAGAAGATGAGCAAGTCCAAGGGCAACGCCGAGACACCCGAGGACGTCGTCAAGGCCAACGGGGCCGACGCCGTGCGCTACTGGGCGGCCTCGGGTCGCCTCGGCACCGACGCCGCCTACGACACCGGCCAGATGAAGGTCGGCCGCCGCCTCGCGATCAAGGTGCTCAACGCGAGCAAGTTCGCGCTGGGCTTCGGCGACGTCGACGGCGACCTGCGCTCCGCCGTGACGCACCCGCTCGACCTCGCGATGCTCGCCGCCCTCGGCGACGTCGTCGACAAGGCGACCGCGGGCTTCGAGTCGTGGGACTACACGAAGTCCCTCGAGGTGACCGAGACCTTCTTCTGGTCCTTCTGCGACGACTACCTCGAGCTCGTCAAGGACCGCGCCTACGGCGGACAGGGCGACGAGGCCGCAGCGAGCGCCCGGGCCGCCCTGCGCCTCGCCCTCGAGACGCTGCTGCGCCTGCTCGCACCCTTCATCCCCTACGCGACCGAAGAGGTCTGGTCGTGGTTCGGCACGGGGTCAGTGCACCGCCAGAGCTGGCCGACCCGCTCCGAGCTGCCGACCGGCGGTGATGCCCCGCTGCTCGACTCGGTCGGCGCCGCCCTCGCGGGCGTGCGCAAGGTGAAGTCCGAGGCCAAGGTCGGCATGCGGGCCGAGGTGCGCACGATGACGCTCGTCGCACCCGAGGCCGCCCTCGACCACGTGCGGGCGGCCGAGAGCGACCTGCGCGCGAGTGGCCGCATCTCCGAGCTGTCGTATGCCGTCGGCGACCACGTCGAGGTCCGTGACGCCGAGCTCGTGCCCGTGGAGAAGCAGCCCGCCCAGGCCTGACCGGTTCTTCCCAGCCCGTTCCCGAGCCCGTTTCCCGGGCCGCCCCCGTTGCAGGGTGGCCCGCAATAGGCTGGAACGCATGTCGAGGCGAGGGGTGATGCTCGCCGTCGGGTGCGGCATCGTCGTCATGGCGGCCCTCGTCGTGGCGGCCGTGGCGCGCCCGGTGGCCCTGCTCGCGCGCCCCGACGCCGCCCTGCCGCCGCCCCCGGCCCCGACAGTGCCGCAGAGCCTGCTGCCCACGCCGACGGCGCGGTCGACCGCCGGCGAGGGCCAGTTCACCCCGTCGGACCCGTCGCCCTTCCTCGTCGCCCTCGTGCAGATCGTGCTCGTGCTGACGGCGGTCATCGTCCTCGCGGTGCTCATCCGCATCCTCATCTCGCTCTGGCGCCGGCCGCGGATCACCCTGCACGAGGACCCGAGCTTCCAGATCCCCGACGTCCCCGTCGAGCTGCTCCGCACGGCCGAGCAGCGGGTCACGCTGCTGCGCACCGGCGCTCCCCGCAACGCCATCGTCGCCGCGTGGCTCGACCTCGAGACCTCCGTCGCCGCCATCGGGCTGCCCCGCGACCCGGCCGAGACCTCGACGGAGTTCACCGGGCGGGTCATCGGCACGCTGGAGGTCGACCGGCTCCGGCTCGGTGACCTCGCCGCGCTCTACCGCGAGGCACGCTTCTCCGTGCACGAGCTGGGCGAGTCGCACCGCGAGCGGGCCCTGCTCGACCTCGAGACCCTTCACGCAGACCTCACCCTCATCGCCGAGGGGGCGCGGATGGCACGGGCGGCCAGCGACGGCGGGGCAGGCCCGCACGCTCCGGGCCCGGGCGCTCCGGGCGCACCGGGCTCACCCGGCGCACCGGGCAACCGCGGCGGCGCAACGTGAGCCGGCCGGACGGCATACCGGCGGCGACTCCTCAGGCGCGGGGCTGGCGCGAGATGGCGCAGTCGCTGCGGCCGTGGAAGCGGCGCGTCATCGGCCTGCTCGTGACCTGGGTGGTCATCGCCGGGGTGACGGTCGCGTTCGGCACCTCCCCCAACGTGCCGGTGCTGCTCGCCGTGCTCGTCGCCCTCGCCATGCTGCTGTGGCACGTCGTCGACCATGCCGAGGCACACCACCTGACGTCCTGGCCGCTCGTCGACGGCGAGCTCGGCGGCCAGGGCCGCGGCAACGACTTCCGGGTCACCAACCTCGCCGGGCGGCTCGCAGCGGCCAACCTCGCGAAGGAGGGCCGCGAGGCGCTCGTGCACGACCTCCACGTCCAGCTGCAGGTGCTCATCCGCGAACGGCTCTACGCCAAGCACGGGCTCGTCGCCGAGGAGGAACCGCGCTGGTCGGAGGGCGTCACGCCGCCCGAGCTCTGGGAGCTGCTCGTCGGACTGCCGCCGCCCGACCTCTACCGGCCCGAGCGGCTCGACCCCCTGCTGACCAGACTGGAGAAGTGGTGACTGATGAGTGAACCCCGAGGCGACACCCCGGCGAGGATCGACATCGCCCGCGCGAGCGAGCTCGCGGGCCGGGTGCTCGACGAGGTCGACCGGGCCGTCGTCGGCAAGCGCGAGGCGCTCACGCTCGTGCTCGCCGGCATCCTCGCTGGCGGACACGTGCTCATGGAGGACTTCCCGGGGCTCGGCAAGACGCTCGCCGCCCGCAGCTTCGCGCAGGCGCTCGGCCTCGACTTCAAGCGGGCCCAGTTCACCCCCGACCTGCTGCCCGGCGACATCACGGGGTCGTTCATCTTCGACCAGCGCACGGGTGACTTCGAGTTCCGCGCCGGGCCGCTCTTCACCGGGCTGCTGCTCGCCGACGAGATCAACCGCACGCCCCCGAAGACCCAGGCGGCCCTGCTCGAGGCGATGCAGGAGAAGCAGGTCACCGTCGAGGGCCGCACGTTCCAGCTGCCGCGGCCCTTCCACGTGCTCGCGACCGCGAATCCCGTTGAGTACGAAGGCACCTACCCCCTCCCGGAGGCGCAGCTCGACCGCTTCCTCATGCGCGTCTCGTTCGGCTACCCGTCACTCGAGCAGGAGTGGCAGATCCTCGCGAACCGGATGGCACGCCAGCAGGAGGAGCAGGTGCTCGACGCGGTCGTCACCCCCGACGAGCTGCTCGCGATGCAGGCCGCCATCGAGGCCACGGTCGTCGACGAGTCCGTCGGGCGCTACTGCGTGGCGCTGACGGCAGCGACTCGCACCCACGGCGACGTGCTCATGGGTGCCTCCCCGCGTGGCGCGCTCGGTCTGCTGCTCTGCGCCCGGGCGTATGCCGTCGTCGACGGCCGCGACTACGTGACTCCCGAGGACGTCAAGGCCGTCGCCCACGCCGTGCTCGCGCACCGGATCACCGTCAAGCCCGAGCTGTGGATGAGCAACGTCAGCGGAGCGGGTGTCGTCGCCAGCATCCTGCGGACCGTCGACACGCCGTCGGCTCGCGAGGGGGCGGCGGGGTCGGGTGGCACCGTCGGGCCGCGCGGGGAGCGGCACGTCCCATGAACGGCAGGCGGCTGCGGGCGACGGTGTCGCGCACCCTCGGGGCCTGGGAGACGACGGCCGCGCACCAGCGGGCCATCGCGCTGGTCGGGCTCGGCGCCGTCCTCGCCGCGCTCGGACGCCGCCCCGACCTGCTCGTGATCGTCGCCCCGATCGCCGTCGCCGCGGTGTGGGGCCAGCTGGCGCGCCCGCGTGCGACCGTCGAGGCCACGGCGCGGCTCTCCGATGTCACGTTGCGTGAGGGGCAGGCCGTGGCGCTGCACGTCGTCACCGAGCCCGTGGTCCCCGACGCGCACGGGGTCGTGACGCTCGCGCGGGTGCCCTTCGTCGATCGCCAGTCCGGCAGCGGCATCGCCCTGCTCGACGACGGCACGGCCACCCTCGGAGTGCGCAGCACCCGGTGGGGGCGCCGCCGCGTCGGCACCGTGTCGGTGACCCTGACGAGCGCGTGGGGTGCCTACCGGGTGGGGCCCGAGGAGCTGCCCGACCTCGACACCGCCACGCTCCCCGTGCCGGCGGCGTTCGACGCGAGCGCCCCGACCCCGCACCCACGCGGCATCGTGGGTCTCAACCGGTCCAACCGGCCCGGGTCGGGTAGCGAGTTCAACACGATCCGCCCGTTCCATCCCGGTGACCGGCTGCGCCGCATCAGCTGGCCGGTCTCGCTGCGCACGGGCACCCTGCACGTGACCTCGACCTTCACCGACGAGGACGCCCACGTCATCCTCCTCGTCGACGCCTTCAGCGACCTCGGCCCGCGCGAGGGCATCGACGGCCGGCCCACGAGCCTCGACGTCACCGTGCGGGCTGCGGGCGCCATGAGCGAGCACTTCCTGCGGAGCAACGACCGGCTGACGCTGCGCACGGTCGGCGCTGCCGAGGTGCCTGCGCTCGGCACGGGCTCCGGCACCAACCACCTGCGGCGGGTGCTCGACACGCTCGCCCTCATCACCCCCGCGAGCGAGCGTCGCGACACCGGGGAGCACGCCCTGCGCGGGGTCGACCCCAACGCCCTGTGTCTCGTCCTCTCGCCGCTCATCGACCAGACGATGGTGTCGCTCGCACACACTCTGGCGGCGCGCGGCATGACGGTCGTCGTCGTCGACACCTTCCCGGATCACCTCGTCGCGGGCACCGGCGACGTCTACCAGTCCCTCGCCTGGCGCATGCGGCTGCTCTCGCGGGAGGCCCAGGTGAGCAGCCTGCGCCTGCGCGGGGTGCCGGTCGTGCCGTGGCGCGGCCCCGGGTCGCTCGACCAGGTGCTGCGCGACATCGCCCGTCGGTCGTCTGCCCCGCGGCTGTCGAGGCGGTGAGAACGTGCCCCCGTCCCAGCCTGCCTCGCCGCCGTCGCGCCGCCGTCGCACCTTGCGCTTCGGAGCCGGGCCCGAGTGGTCCTTCGCCCAGCTGGGGGTGACCGGCGTCGCCACAGCCGGCGTCGTCGTCTATCTCGGCGCGCTCCATCTGGCGGTCGGCGGCTTCGACGGCGTCTGGTGGCTGCTCGCCCTCGTGCCGGTCGCGCTCATGCCGTGGTCGGGGTCGGCCGCGCCGTTGGCGCTGTGGGCGGTGCTGCTCATCGGCTGGTTCGTCCTCACCCCGGAGGGGACGTACTCGTGGTGGGCCCTGCCGGCAGCCGCGGGAGCCGTCGCCGCCCACGCCGCGCATGCGCTGTCCGCGAGCTCCCCGCCCGCTGGGTCGTTCACCCGGGCGACGGTGCAGCGATGGATCCGTCACTGCCTCGTCGCCCTCTGCGCGGCCGGGGCCGTCGTCGTCGCGGTCGCCGCTCTCTCCAGCCGCGACCTGACCATCGGAGCCCTCGGACTCGTCGTGGGCCTCGCCGGGGTGGCGGCCGGGCTCGCCTGGGTGCGCACGAGCCCTCCCTCCTCGACCGACTGACGCGCCGGGGCCGCCGCGCGGCGGCGGGCGCGCGCGGCTGGCGCTCTGTCGCGTCGGCCGAAAGACGTTTGCATTCGGCCGCGGGCCGACTTACGCTGCACATGAAACGAAACAGTTTCGTTTCATCGGAGCCAGTCTCTGGGGCGAGGTAACGGGCATGGGGGTGAGCATGAACTCAGGAACGGTCAGCACGACGGACGCGACTCACGCGAGCCGTCCGCGCGTTGCCGGCGACCGGGAGCAGGAGCTCCTCGAGGCAGCGATCGACGTCCTGCGCGAGGTGGGCTACGACCGGCTGACCTTCGACGCGGTCGCTGCTGCGGCCCGCGCCTCGAAGGCCACGCTCTACCGCAAGTGGCCCCACAAGCGGGACCTCGTCATCGACGCGCTCGCCCTCTTCATCGGCTGCCCCGCCGAGGAGGACCCCGACACCGGCACCCTCCGCGGCGATCTCATCGCCCAGGCCTGTGCCGTCGGGGGTCTCGACGACGAGGTCGTCATGCAGACGTGGAGCGCCCTGCTCCCCGTCATCCACCGCGAGCCAGAGATGGCGCGCGGCATCCACGAGCGCTTCGTCGCTCCCAAGCTCGGGGCCGCACGCGCGGTCTTCGAGAACGCCCAGCGCCGGGGTGAGGTCGGCCCCGACGCCGACCTCGACACCCTCGCCATGATCCTTCCGGCCCTGTCGATCCACGAGACCTTGCTCTCGGGACGTCGGCCGGGCCAAGACCGCATTGCCGTCTTCGTGGACACCGTCGTCCTGCCGGCCTGCGCCGCCACCACCACCGACGCCGCCAGCCAGCGCTGAGCAGTCGGTGACCGGGGCGACCCACCGCACCCGCACGCCCTCGAGAGGAACACCCATGTCTTCGTCTTCGCCCTCCGTCGATGAGGTGATCGACCCGTCAGAGGAGTTCAGCTCCCACGACGCACCACCCAAACGGCTCGGTCTCGCGCTCTTCGTCATCTGCGCAGCCCAGCTCATGATCGTGCTCGACGGCACGATCGTGAACATCGCTCTCCCCCACATCGAGGAGGACCTCGGCTTCAGCCAGGCCAACCTCCAGTGGGTCATCACCATCTACACCCTCGCCTTCGGCGGCTTCCTGCTGCTCGGCGGCCGCCTCGGTGACCTCTACGGGCGCCGACGGATGTTCGTCTGGGGCGTGGCCCTCTTCACGCTCGCCTCGCTCGGTGCCGGCATCGCCCAGACCGAGGGGCAGATGCTCGTCGCTCGCGCCGTCCAGGGCCTCGGTGGCGCCCTTGCGGCTCCGAACGCCCTCGCGCTCATCACGACGACGTTCCCGGCCGGCAAGGAGCGCAACAAGGCGATGGGTGTCTTCGCCGCCATGTCGGGCGCCGGAGCGGCCATCGGCCTCATCCTCGGTGGAGTCCTCACCGAGATCGACTGGCGCTGGAACTTCTTCATCAACCTGCCGATCGGCATCCTCGTCGCGTTCCTCGCACAGCGGATCCTCACCGAGTCCGAGGACGGTCGCGGCTCACTCGACATCCCCGGCGCGATCACCTCGATCGCCGGTCTGTCGTCGCTCGTCTACGGCCTGACGCACGCTGCCAGCACCTCGTGGAGCGACCCGACGACGGTCACCTACCTCGCCGTGGGCGCGGTCCTGCTCATCGCCTTCGTCATCATCGAGACGCGCGTCGCGCACCCCCTCCTGCCGATGCGCATCCCCGGTGACCGCACCCGCGGCACCTCGTACTTCGTGATGCTCATCGTGGGCGCCGGCATGTTCGCGATGTTCTACTTCCTCGGCATCTACATCCAGACGATCCTCGGCTACTCCGCGCTGACGACGGGCCTCGCCTTCCTCCCGTTCTCGGTCGGCATCGTCGTCGCCGCCCAGGTCGCCTCGCGCCTCATCGCACGGGTCGACCCGCGCTGGATCTCCGGCGCCGGCGCCGGCTTCGCGACTCTCGGCATGTGGGGCTTCACCCACCTGACCCCGCAGAGCACGTATGCCACGGACCTGCTGCCGTGGATCATCATCCTCGCCTTCGGGCTGGGCCTCATCTTCGTGCCGCTCACCCTGACGGCGGTGCACGGTGTGGCGCACGAGGACAGCTCGGTCGCCTCGGCCGTGCTCAACACGATGCAGCAGGTCGGCGGCACCCTCGGGCTCGCGACGCTCAGCACGATCTTCGTCAACAACCTCAACGACAAGGTTGCCGAGCTCACCGCGAAGATGCCCCAGGGCGGCACTGCACCGACCCAGGACCAGCTGGCGGCAGCGCAGAAGATGATCGCCGACGAGGCGTTCACCTACGGCGCGAGCAAGGCCTACCTCGTCGCGGCGATCATGATCGCGGTCGGCGGCATCATCACGCTCGTGTTCCTCAACGTCAAGCACGAGGAGCTCGCACACGACGGGGCGGCCCCCGCCCACATGGGCTGACGCCCCTCACTCCCCAATCGACAGAGCAGTTCGTCGTCGCCGGCCGGGCCCCCGCGGTCCGCGTGGCGGCCGACGAACTGCTCTTTCGATTTCTGCCTGGGGAGCGTCCTGGCTACCGGCCCGGTCGCGCCCAGACGACGGCCCAGGGGACATCCCAGCCGGCCAGCCGGAGCCTGCAGTCGACAAAGGGCCGGTGCGGCAGGTCGACGACGCGCCCGACGGACGGCTCGTAGACGTCGAGGTCCTGGTCCCCCGTCGAGGGCATCACGAGGACGACGTGCCGAGGCAGGCGCGCGTTGCCGATGTAGAGCAACGCGGGACGTCCGTCGCGCACCCGAGCCCGCAGTGCGGCATACGCCCCCTCGAGCCCGGCGCGGCCACGGTGGCGCAGCCACGTGACCTCGTAGCCGGTCCCCGGCGCCGAGGCTCCGAGCTCGAGCTCGTGGCGGGCACCCCACGGCGGGGTGCCGAGTGCGCACGGCCACGGGATCTGGACCCTGCCCCCGGCACCGACGAGCCCGTTGGTGCGGCCGGCCACGACCTGCTCGTAGTCGGCGAAGCGCCGCTGAGCGCTGCCCCCGCCACCCGCGAGGGAACGGGACCCGCCACCGTCGCGCGCCCCTTTCGGTATGCCGTCACGGATCCACGCGGCAAAGGCGGGGTCGACGAGCATACGGGCGACCGTCAGCGACGCAGACCCACACGTCGTGCTCGTCTGCTGCACGGGTGCGCTGTCACCGGCTGCGAGCCGGAAGGGGGCAGCCACGACTCAGCCTCCGTTCACCTGCACATGGCGCCAGCGGGCTTGCGGGTCAGGCAGATTCCTTGCGCTGGCGCTTGGCGCGCGGCTCGACCTCGCGGCGCACGATCGTCGGGTTGACGTTGTCGAGCACGACCTCGCGAGTCACGACGACGCGGGCGATGCCGTCGTCGCTCGGCACGTCGAACATCACCGGGAGCAGCACTTCCTCCATGATCGCGCGCAGCCCGCGGGCACCGGTGCCGCGCAGCAGGGCCTGGTCGGCCACCGCCTCGATCGCGTCGTCGGTGAACTCGAGCTCGACGCCGTCGATCTCGAACATCTTCTGGTACTGCTTGACGAGCGCGTTGCGCGGCGCCGTGAGGATGTTGACGAGGGCCTGCTGGTCGAGCGGCGTCAGCGTCGTGAGCACCGGCAGGCGGCCGATGAACTCGGGGATGAGCCCGAACTTCAGCAGGTCCTCGGGCATGACGTCGGAGAAGCTGTCGCCGAGGTCCTTGGGGTTGTGCAGCGGCTGCCCGAAGCCGAGCCCCTTGCGGCCCGACCGCGACTCGATGATCTTCTCGAGGCCGGCGAACGCGCCGCCGACGATGAAGAGCACGTTGGTCGTGTCGATCTGGATGAACTCCTGGTGGGGGTGCTTGCGCCCACCCTGGGGCGGCACGGACGCCGTCGTGCCCTCGAGGATCTTGAGCAGGGCCTGCTGCACGCCCTCGCCGGAGACGTCACGCGTGATCGAGGGGTTCTCGCTCTTGCGGGCGATCTTGTCGACCTCGTCGATGTAGATGATGCCGGTCTCGGCCTTCTTGACGTCGTAGTCGGCGGCCTGGATGAGCTTGAGGAGGATGTTCTCGACGTCCTCGCCGACGTAGCCGGCCTCGGTCAGCGCCGTCGCGTCGGCGATGGCGAACGGGACGTTGAGCATCTTGGCGAGCGTCTGGGCGAGGTAGGTCTTGCCCGAGCCCGTGGGGCCGATGAGCAGGATGTTGGACTTGGCGATGTCGACGTGCTCGTCGTCGCGCTTGGGACCCTCACCGGCTTGGATGCGCTTGTAGTGGTTGTAGACGGCGACGGCGAGGGACTTCTTCGCGGTGTCCTGGCCGACGACGTAGTTCTGGAGGAAGTCGAAGATCTCGCGGGGCTTGGGCAGGTGGTCGAGACCCAGCTCGCTGCTCTCGGCGAGCTCCTCCTCGATGATCTCGTTGCAGAGGTCGATGCACTCGTCGCAGATGTAGACCCCCGGACCGGCGATCAGCTTCTTGACCTGCTTCTGGCTCTTCCCGCAGAAAGAGCACTTGAGGAGGTCTCCGCCTTCTCCGATGCGTGCCACCGATTCGCTCCTGGTCCGTCGGCGCCGAACGTGGGGGTTCGATCGGCAGACCCCACCCCGGGGCCGACTCCTATTAGACGACGGACGGACCCATCCTCGCTCGCGCAACGCCGTTTGTCCGCTGATGGCGGACAAACGACGCCCCTGTGACTAGAACCCCGTTCCACCGAATAACCGCAGGTCAGCGCCCCCGCCCCACCACCCCGCCCGGGCGACCAAACGTGCGGCCTGACCCCCGAAACCCCGCGCTTCTCGCCGCCCGGGCTACCGAATGTGCGGTCCTGCCTCGCCCGCCGCACCTGTGATCGCCCGGGCCACCAAAACCGCGGTCTCAGGGCCCATCCGCCGCACTTTCCGTAGCCCGGGCGACGAAGAGTGCCATCGCTCCACGGCCTGTGGATGACCATCGATGCCGTCGGCCCGTTGCGGCGACGATCGATGCCATGACCGCGCCTGCCCTCGGACCCTTCCGGCTGAGCTCAGAAGACGCACCGCGTGTGACGGGCTGGGGCCGTCGCCGAGGGCGTGTCCGCAGGCTCTTCCACGACGTCTACGTCTCCGCAAAGGTCCCGATCACCCCGGAGGTCCTCGCTCGGGGCGCGCTGCTCCTCGCCGAGCCGGGGAGCTACGTCTCCCACCACACCGCGGCGCGCCTCTGGGGCGGGATCGTGCCGGACACCGACCGCACCGACGTGACCTCCCCCCGGGTGCGCCTCCGTGCCACCGGCATTCTGGGCCACCGCGTGCGTGCGAATGCCGAGGTGACGACCTTTCACGGCATACCTCTGACGACGCCGGTCCAGACCTTCCTCGACCTCGGTCTCTACCTCGACCTCGTCGACCTCGTCGTCCTCGGCGACTCGCTCGTCCGGGCCAACCGCGTGACTGTCCGTGAGCTGGTTGAGCAGGCCGCCCGTCGCCGGGGGCCGGGGTCGCGCCGAGCACGCGTGGCCGCAGCCCTCGTGCGAGCCGGGGTGGACTCGGGCATGGAGTCTCGACTTCGCATGCTGATGGTCCTCGCCGGCCTTCCCGAGCCGGTCATCAACCACAAGATCTACTGGGCTGACGGCACCGTTCGTTGGAGGTTCGACCTCAGCTTCCCGCAGTTCCGGCTCATCATCGAGTACGACGGCCGACAGCACGCGGACTCGCCCACGCAATGGCGTGGTGACGTGGGGCGTCGCGAGTGGTTCGACGACAACGACTGGCGCATCGTGGTCTCCGGATCGACCGACATCTACCGGACGCCGGCTCGCACGCTCACCCGCATCACCGGCGCCATGCGGGCCCGGGGCATGGCCGTGCCGCGCCTCAGGGAGGACTGGCGTCGCCACTTCCCCAGCATGCCCGAGGACCTGGCCCACCCCGCCTGAGCGGCCGCGTGACCGCACACTCGGTAGCCCGGGCGACGAGAGTGCCGGCGCGGGGCCGGATCCACCGCACACTCGGTAGCCCGGGCGGTGAGAGTGCCGGCACGGGGCCGGATCCGCTGCACATTCGGTAGCCCGGGCGGCGAGAGTGCCGGCACGGGGCCGGATCCACCGCACGTTCGGTAGCCCGGGCGACCAAAGTGCCGGCACGTGGCGGGATCCGCCGCACGTTCGGTAGCCCGGGCGGCCAAAAACGGGTGGGCGGGTCAGGACGACGTGAGGTCGCGCACGATCGCGATGTACTGCTCCTCGGCGGCCTCCGGAGCGGTGCCCGACACCTTTGCCCAGGCGTCGTACTTCGCTCGCCCCACCGGGTTCATCATCCCCGGCCGCGAG
The DNA here is from genome assembly GCF_006716675.1 of Humibacillus xanthopallidus. GTDB lineage: Bacteria > Actinomycetota > Actinomycetes > Actinomycetales > Dermatophilaceae > Humibacillus > Humibacillus xanthopallidus_B. The sequence goes on from NZ_VFPM01000003.1 coordinate 982,670, forward strand.
CCGGAGACGTCGCCCGCCGTGGCCTGCTTGTAGAGCGCGTAGAGACGCAGCTTGACGTCGTTGCCGGGGTCGCGGGTCAGGCCCTTGACGCTCTCGACGGCGGACTCGAACTCAGCACTGGCCATGCGCCCCAACATAGCCGTATGCCGCGGGGCCCGGTCGAGTCGACCGAGCCCCGCGGCATACGGGGTGGAGGGTGCGAGTCGTGCTGGCGTCAGCTCACTGCTCGAGCGAGGCCTTGCGCGAGGCGAGCACCTCGTCGATGAGGCCGTACTCCTTGGCCGCCTCGGACGAGAGGATCTTGTCGCGCTCGATGTCGCTGCGGACCTGCTCCGACGTGCGGCCGGTGTGGTGGGCCATCGTGTCCTCGAGCCAGGTGCGCATGCGCAGCACCTCGTTGGCCTGGATCTCGATGTCGGAGGCCTGGCCGTAGTCGCCGCCCGAGAGCGCCGGCTGGTGGATGAGGATGCGGGCGTTCGGCAGGGCGAAGCGCTTGCCGGGCGCACCCGCACCGAGGAGCACCGCCGCAGCCGAGGCCGCCTGTCCGATGACGAACGTCTGGATGTCGGGCCGGACGAACTGCATCGTGTCGTAGATCGCCGTCATGGCGGTGAAGGAGCCACCCGGGCTGTTGATGTACATGAGGATGTCGCGGTCGGGGTCGAGCGACTCCAGCACGAGCAGCTGCGCGATGATGTCGTCGGCCGACGCGTCGTCGACCTGCACGCCGAGGAAGATGATGCGGTCCTCGAAGAGCTTGTTGTAGGGGTCGGACCGCTTCATGCCGTAGGAGGTGCGCTCCTCGAACTGCGGCAGGATGTAGCGGCTCGACGGCTGGGCCACGTCGCCGAGGCGCGCGGTGGGGTTGATCATCATGGGTATCTCCAAGTCCTCTTCAGGCCCGCGGGGTCAGTTCTCGGCCTTGGCGTCGGCCTGGCCGACGCCCTTGCCCTCGACCGCCTGGTCGGAGCGGCTGAAGACGTGGTCGACGAAGCCGTACTCCTTGGCCTCCTCCGCGCTGAACCAGCGGTCGCGGTCGGAGTCCTTCTCGATCTGCTCGACGGTCTGCCCGGTGTGCTGGGCGATGAGCTCGGCCATCTGCTTCTTGACGTAGAGCATCTGCTCGGCCTGGATCTTGATGTCGGTGGCGGTGCCGCCGATGCCGCCCGAGGGCTGGTGCATCATGACGCGCGCGTGGGGCGTCGCGTAGCGCTTGCCCTTCGTGCCGGCCGAGAGGAGGAACTGACCCATCGAGGCGGCCATGCCCATGGCGACGGTGGCGACGTCGTTGGGGATCCAGTTCATCGTGTCGAAGATGGCCATGCCGGCGGAGATCGAGCCGCCCGGGCTGTTGATGTAGAGCCAGATGTCCTTCTCGGGGTCCTCGGCCGAGAGCAGCAGCAGCTGCGCCGCGATCGCGTTCGCGTTGTCGTCGCGCACGTCGGAGCCGAGGAAGATGATCCGCTCCTTGAGCAGGCGGTTGTAGATGTGGTCGTCCAGACCACCCGGCATGCCGTTGCCGTTGGCGGAGGTCTCCGAAATCACCATGTCTCCATCGTTCGAAGTGGTCCAGTCGCACGGGCCCACCCGAGGGTGAGCGGTCGCCGGCTGGCTCGTCACTGACCCTAACGCGAGAGGTGGGGAGCAGATTTCCCGAACCGCGCCGTGTTCGCCCTGAGCGCACAAACCTGAGCGGTGGGCGCGCAACACTGAGCCGGTGGCACGCCAGACCCCGCCGGGGTATGCCGTCCGGCGGGGTCCGAGGGGCAGCGGCGCCCCGTGGTGGTGCTGTCGAGCCGTCCCGACGACGCCGCGAGCTACTGCGCGAGCCCGTTGTCCTGGCCGGAGCCGCCGGCGTCCGAGGCGCTGCCGTCGGGGTGGGCCGCGCCGGTGTCGCGCGAGTCGCCGGAGTCGCTCGAGTCGAAGGAGCCGTTGCCGCCCGCCTCGTCGAGGGCGCGGTCGCGAGGCTCGTCGACGGCGTTGCTGCCATCCAGGTTGCCGCGCGCGGCGTCGTCGCCCGAGCCTTCGGCCGCGGTGCTGTCGCGCTCGGGCGGGTTCGTGCCGTCAACGTCGGCGCTGTTGATGTCGGTGTCCGCCACGTTCGCGCCGGTCTCGTCGTTGCTCATCTGCGGGGCTCCTTCTCGATCCGTCTCAGGCCAGCGGCCACCGAGCGGCGGCTTCCATGGACGTACCCCGGGCGCGCTGGTGACTACCCGGGTACGCCGGAGGCCGGCCCCCGAGCGGGAGCCGGCCTCACGGCATACCTCGTCTGAGGGGTCAGGCCTTGGCGGCAGCCTCGGTGTCGGCGGCGTCGTCGACCTCGACCACCTCGGTGACCTCGACGGACTCCGCCGAGACGACCTCGATGTCCTCGTCACCCTCGGTGCCGGGGACGGCCTCGTTGAGGTCGATGACGTTGCCCGCGGTGTCCTTGACGGCAACCTTCTCGAGGACCGACGCCAGCGCCTTGCGGCGGGCGACCTCGGCGACCATGGCGGGGATCTGGCCCTCCTGATCGAGCGACTGCGCGAACTGGTTGGGGTCCATGCCGTACTGCTGCGAGCTCATGACGAGGAACTCGATGAGCTCCTCCTGCTGGACCTGCACCTGCTCCTTCTCGGCGAGGGCGTCGAGCAGCAGCTGGGTCTTGAGGCCCTTGCGGGTGCTCTCGTCGACCTCGGCGCGGTGCTCGTCGTCCTCGAGACGCCCCTCGCCCTCGAGGTGGCTGTGCACCTCGGCGGAGACGATGCTCTCGGGGATCGGCACCTCGACCTTGTCGAGGATGACCTCGAGCAGCTGGTCGCGCGCGGCGACACCCTGGGCGAACTTCGCGTCGATCTCGGCCTTCGTCGTGAGGTCTGCCTTGAGCTCCTCGAGCGTGTCGAACTCCGAAGCCAGCTGGGCGAACTCGTCGTCGAGCTCGGGAAGCTCGCGCTCCTTGACCGCGGTGACGGTCACGGTGCACACGGCCTCCTGGCCCTCGCGGTCGCCGCCGGCGAGCGGGGCGGTGAAGGTCTTGGTCTCGTCGGCGGACATTCCGATGAGGGCCTCGTCGAGACCGTCGAGCATGTTCTTGGAACCGACCTCGTAGGAGACGCCGGTCACCTCGTCGATGTTCTCGCCCTCGATCTCGGCGGCGAGGTCGATCGAGACGAAGTCGCCGTCCTGGACGGCGCGGTCGACGCCCTTGAGCGTGCCGAAGCGAGCCCGCAGGTCGTCGAGGCGCTTCTGCACGGCCTCGTCCTCGACCTTGGCCTCGTCGACGGTGATCTCGAGGTCGGAGAAGTCGGGCAGGTCGATCTCGGGGCGCGTGTCGACCTCGGCGGTGAAGGTGAGGTCGTCACCGTCGGCGACGGGGACCGTGAGGTCGGTGATCTCGGGCTGGCCGAGCGGACGCACCGAGTTCTGCTCGATGGCCTGGCCGTAGAACGTCGGCAGGGCGTTGTTGACGGCCTCCTCGAGCACGGCGGCGCGACCGACGCGCTGCTCGATGATGCGGGCTGGGACCTTGCCCTGCCGGAAGCCGGGCACCTGGATGTGCTCGCCGATGTGCTTGATGGCGGCGTCGAGGCTCGGCTTGAGCTCCTCGAACGGGACCTCGACGGTCATCTTGACCCGGGTCGGGCTGAGGGTCTCGAGCGCACTCTTCACTGCGGGTACTCCATTGGGGTGGTGCCGACGTGTCGTCGACGGTGAACGGACGGCCAGCGCACCATGCTATCGGCCCGCACGCGGATGGCTAAATGCGCGGATCGGCGACGGGCCGCGATCACCTAGGCTCGAGGCCATGAGCGAGTCGCCGGTCCCGTCGCCCAGCCCGTTCGGCTCCCCGACGCAGGCCGCGCTCCGGCCGGTGCAGATGGTCAGCGCGATGGTCGGGATGGGCGCGCTCATGCTGTCGGCGGTGCGGATCATCGTCGAGCCGGCCGCTCCGATGCCCTCGGCGCTCGCCATCGCGATCGTGCTCGTGGCACTGGTCGGGTCCGCGCTGCTCATCCGTCGCATCGGCTACTCCGTGCCGGCCCTGCCCCACGGACTCCCCCGCGAGAACGCGGAGGCGACGAGCCTGCGCTTCTTCACCTCGACGACGATCCTGCGCACGGCCCTCGCGGAGGCGCCGGTGCTCGTGGCCTTCGCCGTGTCGTTCGCCTTCACGCCGCACAGCTGGCTGACGCTGCTCATCGCGTTGCCCGGGGGCCTCGCGCTCTTCTGGATCCACGCGTGGCCCTCACCGCGGACCGCTGCCGCGGTGGAGGAGGGCCTCGAGGCCGACGGTGCCGAGAGCTACCTCAGCGAGGCGCTCGGCTTCCGCTGAGACCCTCTTCCGCTGAGCGCCCCGCTCCTCGAGCGGAGTGCCCGCGGTATGCCGTGTGGCGCGGGGGCGCAAAGAGGTCGCGGTCAGCCGACGGTGCCACCACTACGCCAGTACTGCCCGTCGGCGCGGTCGAGGAAACCCTCCTCGACGAGGTAGCGGCGCAGGGCTGCGACGTCCGCGTGGAACGCCCGGAGTCGGTTGTTGACCTCGGTCTCGGCGTACTTCTCCCCCGGCTCGAACTCCTGCGACAGCCGGTCGAGCACGACGAGGCGCTTGCGGATCTTGGTGGGGATGCTCGTGAGGCTGCCGTCCGGGGCGAAGAAGGACCGCATCACGGCGTCCTTGTCGCGCAGCGCGTCCTGCAGGTCAGGTCGGAACATGGACTCCACCGTAGGAGCCGACACCATTGGTGGCCAACGCATTTGCTGCTGTGGAGCGGGCGACGAGAATCGAACTCGCGTGATCAGTTTGGAAGACTGAGGCTCTACCATTGAGCTACGCCCGCAGGCCGCCGACGTGACCCGGCGATCCGAGGCGCTAGCCTACTGGTTCGCGTCCCGGGAGCCGAAATCGAGTCGGCCGCGGGCGCGTTCGTGTCGCGAGCAGGAGCAGCGTGGCACGACGGGGCATGGCGCAGTTTGGTAGCGCGTCCGCTTTGGGAGCGGAAGGTCGCAGGTTCAAATCCTGTTGCCCCGACTTTGTGAAGGCACGAGCGACGAGGCGCGACGGCGGTTCCCTCTTGGCCGCGCTCAGACGAGGTCGAGGCGCAGCTCGGTGATCTCGCGTCCGGCCGCGATGCCCTTGGCCTCGAAGCCGGCGGAGGGCCGCCACGAGGGCCGCTCCACGCGACGGGCCGCGAAGCGCGGGTGGCCGGCGACCTCGTCGAGCACGTGCCGGGCGTAGAAGTCCTGGTCGGTCGCGATGAGCACGTGTCCGCCGGGGCGCAGCACGCGCGCGAGCAGGTCGAGGTTGGTGGGGCTGACGAAGCGACGCTTCGTGTGCTTCTTCTTGCGCCAGGGGTCGGGGAAGAAGAGGTGGATCGCATCGAACGTGCCATCGGCCACGCGCTGCTGGAGGAAGAGCACCGCGTCGCCCTCCTCGATGCGCAGGTTGGGCACCCCGGCCTCGTCCGCGCTGGCGAGCATCCGCGCGAGCCCGGGGGTGTGGACGTCCATGGCGACGAGGTCGTGCTCGGGGAAGGCAGCGGCATACGCGATGGCGGCGTGCCCGTGGCCGCAGCCGATCTCGAGCACGACGGGGGCGACCCGTCCGAAGGTCGCCCGCGCGTCGAACGGTCCGGGGGGTAGTGCCCGTGAGGGAGCGAGCCGCTCCATCCGGTCGCGCGTGAGGGTCGAGCGGCGACCGCGACGGACGAAGCTGCGGACCCTCGCCGGCGAGACCCCCGGCGGCAGGTCGGGCACCCCGGGCTCGGTCGATCGGATGGATCCGGCATCGTCGGTCGTCGGCTCGGCGGGGTGCTCGCTCACGCAGGCATCGTAGTGACGGCCCGGCACGAGGCCGTCGCCCGCACGACGACCCCCGGATGGGGCGCCGGTACGTGGCGGCAGCCCGAGAGGCCCCGAGAGGCCCTGAGAGGCGCCGAGAAGCCCCGAGGGGCTCAGCCGCGCCAGATGGTGACGACGGCGCGGTCGTCGCCGAGCCCTGCGGCAGCCTGGTCGCACAACCGTTGGGCCAGCCCTTCGAACCCGGTGCGGATGAAGGACTCCGCCCGGCCGAGCATGCGGTCGATGCCGTCGGTGAGGGCCTTGTCGCGGGCCTCGATCACGCCGTCGCTGTAGAGCACGAGGGCGTCGCCGCGGCGGATGACACCGGACTCGCGCGGGAACTGCGCCCCTTCGATGACGCCGAGGAGCGGCCCGCGACCACCGGCGAGCATCCGCCACCGCCCGGAGCCGGCGGCGTACTGAGCGGCAGCCGGGTGGCCGGCATACCCGATGGTGAACTCGCCCGTCTCGAGGTCGAGGGCGACGTGAACTGCCGTGGCGAAGCCCTCGGACCAGCGCAGGCGCAGCAGGTGGTTGTTGGCCGACGGGAGGAAGCCCCCTTCGCTCATCTCGCCGAGGAGCCCGCCCAGCGCGCCGGAGAGCAGGAGCGACCGGGCACCGGCCTCGCGCCCCTTGCCCGAGACGTCGACGAGCGCCACCTCGAGCATGCGCCCGTCGGTCGACCGGTTGGCGACGACGAAGTCGCCGGCGAAGCCGTCGCCGTAGGCGGACTCGAGGGCCACCTCGGCGCCCCACGGTGGAGGAAGCGTCGGCAGCTCGCCCTGGGCCCGGAGCCGGTCGCGCATGTCGACGAGCATCGACTCACCGCCGACCCCCACGACGCCGGCCTCGGCGCGAGCGTGCGAGAGCCACAGCATGAGCACCATCGTGGCGACGGTGACGAGCTGGGCACCGAGCGTCGCCGACTTCGCGGTCCCGAGGACGACCCCCAGCGTCGCCATCGCGAGGAAGAGCCCGACGAAGACGACGATGAGCAGACGCGGCTCGAGGAAGAGGCCTGAGGCGACGACGAGGAAGGTGTAGACCCCCCACGGCACCTGCTGCGGCCAGACGGCGATCGCGAGGCTCACGACCACGCCGAGCAGCAGGAAGGACGTGACGATCAGCCACGGTGCACGCACGAGCCACTGGCCGAACGACCGGAGCCGTCGAACCGGTCCTGCGGGGTAGCGGGCGCGCCGAGAGACGATGCTCTCGTTGATGGCCACGTGCCCCCCTCTCGCGCGCTGAGGGGGACCGGACCCGGGGCCGTCGGGTTCAGCTGACACCCGACTCCGGAAGCGCCGGAAGGTCACCCGTGCTCTCGTACGCGGTCACCATACCCAGCCGACGGCTGTGCCGCGCCTCATCGGTGAATTCGGTCGAGACGAACGTGTCGACGATCTCCTTGGCGACGTCGGTGGCGGTGAAGCGCGCACCGATCGAGACCACCTGCGCGTTGTTGTGTTCCCTTGCGAGAGAGGCGAGCTCAGCCGACCATGCGAGGGCGGCGCGGATGCCTCGCACCTTGTTGGCGGCGATCTGCTCACCGTTGCCCGAGCCACCAAGGACGACTCCGAGCGACCCCTCGTCGGCCGCCACGGCCTCCGCCGCTCGCAGCACGTAGACGGGGTAGTCGTCCTGCGCGTCGTAGTCCGCCGGACCGTGGTCGACGACGTCGTGCCCGCCGTCGGTGAGGTGGGCGACGAGGGCGCGCTGGAGCTCGTATGCCGCGTGGTCGCCGCCGATGTGGATGCGCATGTCCGTCCTTGGGTGGGTGCGTCGAGGAGGGGGTTCGGAGAGGTCGAGCGGGTCGCCGGGAAGGGGCGCTCCCGCCGGTCGGCTCAGTCGAAGATCGGGCCGCGCGAGCGGGTGCGCTTCAGCTCGAAGAAGCCGGGGGTGGCGGCGACGAGCACGCAGCCGTCCCAGAGCTTGGCCGCGGCCTCGCCCTTGGGAGCAGGGGTGACGACGGGCCCGAAGAAGGCGACGCCGTTGACGGCGATGACGGGCGTGCCGACGTCGGTGCCGACGAGGTCGATCGCGCGCTGGTGGCTGGCGCGCAGCGCCTCGTCGTTCGCGTCGGTCGTCGCCAACTCGGCGAGCTCGGCCGGCAGCCCGACGTCCTCGAGCGCCTCGCGGATGACGACGGCGACGTCCTGCTCGCCCCCGGGGTGGAAGCGCGTACCCATCGCGTCGTAAAGCGGCTTGATGACGGCGTCGCCGTGCTGCTCCGCGGCGCCCATGACGACTCGCACAGGGCCCCACGCGCGCTGCATCATCGCCTGGTAGGCGGGCGGCAGGCTCTCGGCGTGCTCGTTGAGGACGGCGAGGCTCATGACGGACCACGTCACCTCGATGTCACGGTGCTGCTCGACCTCCATGAGCCAGCGCGAGGTCATCCACGCCCACGGGCACATCGGGTCGAACCACATCTCGACGGTCTCCTTGCCCGACCCGGTGGAGGCGGGGGCGGCTGCCGTCTCGTCGACGGGCGAGCTGGTCTGGTTCGCATCGGCCATGGGGCCCATCATGGCACCGCCGCCCGGGAGACAAAGCGGTGGTGGGCCCCTCCCCCGGTCGTGCGAGGATGGCCGCCGACGTCGCCGTCGGACCGACGCGCCGTCGTGCCCACGCAACCTGCCCAGGAGGTCACCCACGTGCCCGGCAAGAACCTGACCCGCGACGAGGCTGCCGCTCGCGCGAGCATCCTCACCGTCGAGAGCTATGCCGTCAGGCTCGACCTCACGACGGGTCCCGAGCACTTCCGCACCGTCACGACGGTGCGCTTCAGCTGCTCCGAGCCCGGCGCCGACACCTTCATCGACCTCATCGCGGCCTCGGTCGAGAGCGTGACCCTCAACGGCACCGCTCTCGACCCTGCCGAGGTCTTCGCGGACTCACGCATCGCCCTGCCGGGCCTCGCCGCCGACAACGAGCTCGTCGTCGATGCCACCGGTAGCTACACCAACACCGGTGAGGGGCTGCACCGCTTCGTCGACCCGGTCGACAACGAGGTCTACCTCTACACGCAGTTCGAGGTGCCGGACTCGCGCCGGATGTATGCCGTCTTCGAGCAGCCCGACCTCAAGGCGAGCTTCACCTTCACGGTGACGGCTCCCGCGCACTGGAAGGTCGTGTCCAACTCCCCCACGCCGACGCCCGAGGCGGCCGGCGTGGCTGACGGGGTCGAGCGAGCCACGTGGTCCTTCGCGCCGACGAAGCGGATCTCCTCCTACATCACGGCTCTCATCGCCGGCCCCTACGACGAGGTCCGTGACGAGGTGGAGACCCGCGAGGGCGTCGTGCCGCTCGGGATCTTCTGCCGCAGGTCGCTCACCGAGTACCTCGACGCCGACAACATCTTCGACTGCACGAAGAGGGGTTTCGCGTTCTTCGAGAAGGAGTTCGACCAGCCCTACCCCTTCGAGAAGTACGACCAGATCTTCACGCCCGAGTACAACATGGGCGCGATGGAGAACGCCGGGGCCGTCACCTTCACCGAGGTCTACGTGTTCCGGAGCAAGGTCTCCGAGGCGAAGGTCGAGCGACGCGCGCTGACGATCCTGCACGAGCTGGCGCACATGTGGTTCGGCAACCTCGTGACGATGAAGTGGTGGGACGACCTCTGGCTCAACGAGTCGTTCGCCGAGTGGGCCTCGACGACGTGCCAGGCCGAGGCCACCGAGTGGACGAGCGCCTGGACGACCTTCGGCACGTCGGAGAAGGCCTGGGCCTACGACCAGGACCAGCTGTCCTCGACCCACCCGATCGCGGCCGACATGCGCCATCTCGAGGACGTCGAGGTCAACTTCGACGGCATCACCTACGCCAAGGGCGCCTCGGTGCTCAAGCAGCTCGTCGCCTACGTCGGCCGTGAGCCGTTCGTCGCCGCGCTGCGCCAGTACTTCGCCACGCACAAGTGGGGCAACACGACGCTCGCCGACCTGCTCGGCGAGCTCGAGAAGGCCTCCGGCCGCGAGCTCACCGAGTGGAGCAAGCTGTGGCTCGAGACTGCCGGAGTCAACACCCTGCGCCCCGTCTTCGAGGTCGACGCCGACGGGCGCTACGCGACCTTCGCGATCGAGCAGACCGCCGCAGACTCGCACCCGACGCTGCGTCCGCACCGCCTCGGCATCGGGCGGTATGCCGTCCGGCCGGGTGGGTCGGGCGACGCGGGCACCGTGCTCGAGCGGGTCGGCTACGACGAGGTCGACATCGACGGGGCCCGCACCGAGATCGAGGCGCTCGTCGGCCAGACCCAGCCCGACCTGCTGCTCGTCAACGACGACGACCTCGCCTACGCGAAGATCCGCCTCGATGAGCGTTCCCTCGCGACCGCCCTCTCACTGCCGCGCGGCTTCACGGACTCGCTGCCGCGGTCGCTCGTGCTCGGCGCGACGTGGGACATGACCCGCGATGCGGAGATGCCGGCCCGCGACTTCGTGCGCTTCGTGCTCGAGACCTTGCCGGGCGAGAGCGACTCGACGCTGCTGCGCGTGCTCATCAACCAGCTCTCGACGGCCACCCGGCTCTACACGGCGCCCGAGCACCGCGACGAGACGTCCGCCCTGCTCAGCTCGTCGCTCAAGGCACTCGCCGAGACGGCGCAGCCCGGCAGCGACGCCCAGTTCCAGCTCGTCGAGGCGTGGGCCAACACGACCCGCGACGTCGCCGACGAGACGCGGCTGCGTGCGCTGATCTCCGGCGAGTCGGCCTTCGAGGGTCTCTCCGTCGACACCGAGCTGCGCTGGACGTTGGTCAAGGCCCTCGCGGCGCTCGGCGTCGCGGACGAGGCCGAGCTCCAGGCCGAGCTCGACCGCGACCCGACCTCGACCGGCCGGGAGCGCCATGCCGAGGCCCTTGCCGCCCGCCCCACCGCGGAGGCCAAGGCCGACGCCTGGGCGAAGGCCGTGGAGCAGAACGTCCTGCCCAACCAGATGGTCGAGGCCGTGAGCGCCGGGTTCCGCCGCAGCACCGACCTGTCGCTGCTCGAGCCCTACATCGCGAAGTACCACGCCATGCTCGTCGACGCGTGGGACGCACGCAGCGTCGCGATGGGTGAGCGCGTCGTCGGCGGCTTCTACCCCTTCGCGCTCGCGAGCGAGCAGCTCAAGCAGGCTTCCGACACCTGGCTGGCCGAGCACGCCGACGCTGCAGCAGGTCTCGTGCGCACGGTGGCCGAGAACCGCGACACCGTCGCCCGCGCCCTGCTCGCCCAGGCCCGCGACCGCCGGGGCTGACCGGCATGTCCGGTGGCCGGGCCGCTACGCGCGGCTCGGCCACACGGCATACCGTCGTCACACGCCGATCCACCGATCCCCTCCCGACTGAGACGCTGTGATCCTCCACCTCGCGACCACCCTGTCCGTCCTCGCCGCCCCGGCGGCGACCACGCCACCGCCCACGCCGGCACCGACACCCTGGGGGGAGGACCCCGTGCAGACCGTGTCCGCGACCGTGACGAGTCTCAGCACCGTCACCTGGGACGAGTTCACCGCCTGGCTCGTCGGCACGCCACTGCTCATCATCGTCACGCTCGTCGTCGGGTTCCTGGCGCGCCTCCTGCTGCACCGGGTCATCGACCGCGTCGTGGCCACGGCCACGTCCAGACGAGCCGAACGCCTCGCGGCGATCCCCGGCGCGGGCCTTGCCCTGCAGGCCGTCGGGGTGGCCCAGACGCGCCACGTCCAGCGGACCCAGACCATGGGGGCGCTGCTCAAGAGCATCTCGACGTTCGTCGTCGGTGGCATCACCGCCCTCACGGTGCTCTCTCTCGTCGGCATCCCGCTCGGCCCGATGCTCGCCTCGGCGAGTGTCGGCGGCGTGGCGCTGGCCTTCGGCGCGCAGAGCCTCGTCAAGGACTTCCTGTCGGGCATCTTCATGATCATCGAGGACCAGTACGGCGTGGGAGACGTCATCGACACCGGTGAGGTCATCGGCACCGTCGAGAACGTCTCGCTGCGCGTCACCCAGCTACGCGACGCGAACGGCATGACGTGGTACGTCCGCAACGGCGAGATCGTCCGCGTCGGCAACCGCACGCAAGGCTGGTCGACGGCGCTCGTCGACGTCGCCATCGCCTACGACGAGGACGTCGAGAAGGCGACCGCGGTCATCCGCGACGTCGTCGAGGTCATGGACGAGGACGAGGCCTGGAAGGGCATCCTCCTCGAGCAGCCCAACGTCGTCGGCGTCGAGTCGATCTCCGCGGGCGCCATCACGATCCGTATCGTCGCCAAGACGGTCGCCAACGAGCAGTTCGGCGTGCAGCGCGAGATGCGCGAGCGGATCAAGCGCGCCTTCGACGCGGCCGGCGTGCGCAGCCCCCAGCCCGTCATGCCGCCCTACGGTGGGGCAGCCCCGCAGGGCACCGCCCCGTGAGGGCCGGGGCGGCTCTGGGAGACTGGTCGACGTGACCTACTACGACGACTTCGGCGGCCACGAGACCTTCGCCAAGCTCGTCCGCGAGTTCTACCGCGGCGTCGCGCAGGACGAGCCGCTGCGGGCCCTCTATCCCGAGGAGGACCTCGCGCCCGCCGAGGAGCGGCTGCGGATGTTCCTCGAGCAGTACTGGGGCGGACCGACCACCTACTCCGAGCAGCGTGGCCACCCGCGACTGCGGATGCGCCACATGCCGTATGCCGTGACGCCCGACATGCGTGACCGCTGGCTCCTGCACATGATGAACGCCGTCGACTCGCTGGAGCTCGACCCCGAGCAGGACGACCGGCTGCGCGACTACCTCACGCGGGCCGCATACTCCCTCGTCAACAGCGGCGGGCCTGCCGAAGCCTTCTGAGCAGCCGGGCACGGTTCGCTCCAACTCACAGCAAGTCACAGGTGGTTGGAAGCACTTTGCCCAGCGCCCGGGTGTTGTCTGGTGAGGACACCAGCGGCGTCGGGCGCACAGTCCGGCGTCTCGACGAAGGGACTCAGATGGCCTCCATCAGCAAGAAGGCCGCGGGCCTCGCCGCCGCCGGCGCGGCCGTGGCCGCGATCGGGCTCGGCGCCTCCCAGATGGCCCGTGCCGACGACGCCACCCCGACGCCCAGCCCCTCGGCGACCTCGAACCCTGGCAACGCCAACCCCGGACAGGGCAACGGACAGGGCAACGGTCAGGGGAACGGTCTCGGCTACGGCCCGGGGGGCCGCCACGGTGGTATGGGCATGGTCATGGGGCTCGGCAAGGGGCTGGGCAAGGGCATGGGTGCCGACCTGTCCGCTCTCGCGACGAAGCTCGGCGTCGACGAGACGAAGCTCAAGGACGCCCTCAAGGCCGTGCGTGACGAGCTCCGAGCAGCTCGCACCCAGGGTCAGGGCACGGCCAAGCCGGACCCGGCGACGATGCAGGACGAGCTCGCGACGAAGCTCGCGAGCAAGCTGGGCATCGACGCTGCGAAGGTCAAGGCGGCCTTCGCCGACCTGCGGGCCACCGCCGATGCCGCGCGCCAGAAGGCGTTCGACGACAAGCTCGCCAAGGCGGTGACGGACGGCACGCTCACCCAGGCCGAGGCCGACGCCGTGAAGAAGGCCGCGAAGGCCGGCGTCATCGGCATGGGTGGACCGCGCTGACGCTGCTCACCCCGGCGAGGGCGGTTGCTGAGGGGCGTCACTCCGTGGATGACGCCCCTCAACCTGTCGCGAGACGTGCCCTCAGCGAGGGGACGACGTGGTTACGCAGGAGCGGCGCGAGGTCGTCCGGCAGGTCGTCGTCGAGGCCGAGCCACCGTTGCTCGGCGATCTCCGCGAGCGGGGCGGGCGCGTCATCGTCGCGCAGGTGCGTGACGAAGACGGTCGCGTCTACCCACGCGTCGGGCTCGTTGGCCGCGACGTCGTGGAAGCGCCCGAGCGCCTCACCCACGCCCGAGACGTCGACCCCGACCTCCTCCATCACCTCGCGCACGGCTGCATCACGAGGGCTCTCGCCGGGGTCGATCTTGCCGCCGGGCAGCATGAATCGCGTCGATCCGGCCTTGCGGACGGTCAGCAGCCGTCCGTCGCGCATCAGGCAGAAGGCCGCCGTGACAAAGGTCGTCATGCCCTGACGCTAACGCGGCGAGTCGTCCTTGGTGGAGCGGGGGGAACGGTCGGAGCGGGGCCGGTCGCCGCCCGATGACGGCGGGGGGACGGCATACGGCAAGCGGCAACGGCGAGCCTGGGGAGACGCTCAGCGGAAGGTCGGCGGACCTGCGTCCACCCTGCGGCGCACCTCGGCCAGGCCCTCGGGGCCCTGCGGCAGGTCCCACCAGCTCTCGACCCACCACGTGGCGCCGGCCTGCTCCCAGGCGGCCGGCTCCGCGGGCTCGAGCGAGGTGAACGACCCCCACGAATCGGACTCGATGACGACGTCGTAGCCCTCCCAGGGCAGTCCCAGCTCCGCCCGGATGCGACGCACGCCCTCGACGACGGTGGCGAAGTCCGCGAGCCGCTTGGGGGCGCCCTCCTCGGGTGGGTGGATCGCCGGGACGACGCCCTGCCACCGGGCCGCTCGCTCGAGGGAGCGCTGCCGACCGCCGCCCCGGGTGGGCGCGCCCACGACCCAGACCGGTGGGTGCGGGCGCTGTGGGGTGGGCGGGGGCAGCATGAAGTCGTTGGCCGCCGCGCTGTAGTGCTCTCCGGAGAAGGAGAAGGTGGCGGCATCCTCGAGCAGGCCCGCCCAGATCGCGAGGCCCTCGTCGAGCTTCTTCGCACGCACCCCACGCCCCTCATCGGGCTCGTAGGCGGTCCAGCCCGGGTGGATCGCACCCAGGCCCACCGTCATGACGGCGCGCCCCCCGCTGATGCGGTCGACCGATCCCACGCGCGAGGCGAGGTCCCAGGGCCGGTGGCGCGAGGCGGGCGTGAGCAGCGTGCCGAGCCGGATGCGCTCGGTCACCATCGCGGCGGCCCCGAGCTGCACCCAGGCATCGACGCCGTAGAGCGCCTCCCAGCCGAAGACCGCGTCCCACCCCCGCTCCTCGCCGAGGCGCGCGAGGTCGGCGAACTCGCGCTCGGTGGCGTACGGGACGACGAAGCCGGCTCTCATGCGACCGTTCTACCAATGCCCACCGACAGCAGTTGCCGCACGCGAAGCCCGGTTGCCTGAAACTTCTTGCAAAACCTGTTTTGAATCTTGCCGACGATGCGGAACGATGGTGCGTCGTGACCCGAGCAGCAACCTCCACCCTGACCCATGACCGGCCCGACGACGTGAACGCCGACGCGATCCGCGAGGCCACGACCCCGGTGCACCACGCTGACCGGCCCGACGCGGCCTGGTGGCGGCACGCGGTGATCTACCAGATCTACCCGCGGTCGTGGGCCGACAGCAACGGCGACGGCGTCGGTGACCTCCCGGGCATCACCTCGCGCCTGCACCACCTGCGCGACCTCGGTGTCGACGCGCTCTGGCTCTCACCCTTCTACACCTCGCCGCAGGCGGACGCGGGCTACGACGTCGCGGACTACCGCACCGTCGACCCGATCTTCGGCACTCTCGCCGACGCCGACGCGATGATCGAGCGGGCCCACGAGCTCGGGCTCAAGGTCATCGTCGACATGGTGCCCAACCACTCCTCCGACGAGCACGTCTGGTTCCAGGCGGCGCTCGCGGCCGGTCCTCGTTCGGCCGAGCGAGAGCGCTACATGTTCCGCGAGGGTCGCGGCGAGCGCGGTGAGCTGCCTCCAAACAACTGGGAGTCGGTCTTCGGCGGTGCGGCGTGGACGCGCGTCACCGAGGCGGACGGCGAGCCGGGCCAGTGGTACCTCCACCTCTTCGACCCCAAGCAGCCCGACTTCAACTGGGAGCACCCCGAGGTGCGCGCCGAGTTCGAGTCCATCCTGCGCTTCTGGCTGGACCGCGGCGTCGACGGCTTCCGGGTCGACGTCGCCCACGGCCTCATCAAGGAGCAGGGCCTGCCAGACACGCGCGAGGAGCGCACCGTGATGCTCGGCAACACCGACTTCGCGGACGACCACCACCGGGTCCACACGCCCTACTGGGACCAGGACGGCGTGCACGAGATCTACCGCTCGTGGCGCGCGATCCTCGACTCGTACGGCGCGCCCGACCGCATCCTCTGCGCCGAGGCGTGGGTCGAGCCGCAGGAGCGCGCCGTGCGCTACGTGCGGTCCGACGAGATGCACCAGGCCTTCAACTTCGACTTCCTCGGTGCCCCGTGGGAGTCCGAGGCGCTGCACTCGATCATCCGCTCGTCTCTCGAGGCGGCCGACTCCGTCGGCGCCCCCTCGACCTGGGTGCTGTCCAACCACGATGTCGTGCGGCACGCCTCGCGCCTCGGCTTCCCCGTCGGCACCCACCGGATGAACGGCATCTCCGCCACCGACCCCCAGCCCGACCGGGCCCTGGGTCTCCAGCGGGCCCGCGCCGCAACGGCGCTCATGCTCTCGCTGCCCGGCGGCGCCTACATCTACCAGGGCGAGGAGCTCGGCCTGCCCGACTCGACCGACATGCCGGCCGAGTTCCGCCAGGACCCGACCTTCGCCCGCACGGAGGGCAAGGAGACGGGACGTGACGGTTGCCGCGTGCCGATCCCGTGGGTCGGCGACGCGCCGAGCCTCGGCTTCGGCCCGTCCGACGCCTCGTGGCTCCCGCAGCCGGCGGTCTACGCCGACTATGCGGTCGACCGCCAGCAGGGCGTGGCGGGCTCGACCCTCGAGCTCTACCGCTCCCTCCTGCACCAGCGCCGCATGCTCGGTCTCGGCACGGGGTCGCTGACCTTCGTCGAGGGGTATGCCGCCGACGTCCTCGCGCTCGCCAACGGGGGTGACGGCCGCGACCGCGTGCTCGTCGTCACCAACTTCGGCGACTCGCCAGTGGAGCTGCCCGTGGGCGCTGAGGTCGTCGTCGCCTCCGGTGCGCTCGACGACGGTCGCGTGCCTTGCGACACGACCGTCTGGGCCATCTGGCACTGACGAAAACCTCATCACCAGAGGGCATCCCGCCGCGCGGGATGCCCTCTGGCCGTTCCTGTGGACAAGTCGCGGAGTGGCTCGACGGACTTTCCTAGGGTCTCGTCATGGCTCGCTACGAGATGGACCGCGACGGGGTCGCCTCGGTGAGAGCCTCGGTCGGCGGTGATCCTGCGATCCTGCGCGAGGCGGCCGAGGCGGTTGCCGCTGCGTCGGCGATGGCCCGGACCGGGGTGGGCGCGGGCCAGCCGCAGCTGGCCGCCGAGCTCGACCGCTTCCGGCTCGTGCACGCCCGACTCCTCGACGCCATGGCCGATGGGGTGGCCGCGCTCTGTGGTCAGCTCGACCTCGCGGTGCGAGACGACCGCGAGACCGAGCTCGCTGCTGCGTCAGCTCTCAGTTCGCTCGCCGGCGCACACGGTCGTCCGGTGGTCGTCTGGGCCCCACCGTGACGCGCGGTCACGCCTCCGGCGCCGGGGGCTCGACCTCCGGCGCCGGTGCCCTGCCCACTCCCCCCGGCGACGCCACGACCCTGCGCGGTGCGGCCATGAGGTTGCGGCGGGCCGCGCAGGCGGCGCGCGGCACCGGCAGCCTGCGCGGCCGGCTGGCGACCGTCCTTCCTCAGGTGTGGTCGGGGGCGGCGGCCGAGGCTGCAGTCACCGAGTCGACGGAGCTCGTCCGGCGGTCCACCTCGGCGCTGGAGAGGTTGCCGGCCGCAGCTCGGGCCCTCGAACGCTACGCGAGCGCTCTGGAGCACGGCCAGGACGCAGTACGCCTGCTGCAGCGCGAGTGGGACCACACGACCGAGGAGCACAATCGCACGGTCGCCGCGGTTCGTCTTCGCGCGGGGGTCGACCTCGACGCGGTTCCGTTGCTCGCGCGACTCACGGAGGAGCAGCAGGGCGCCAGGGCACGCCTGTCGCATCGACACGCCGAGCTGGTCGCGGAGCTGGACCGGGCCGGCCTCCGGGCGGCGGCCACCCTCGCCTCCCTCAACGACGAAGGGCTTCCACGGAGCCTCGACCCTCGCCCGATGTCGTTGCGCGACAGGCTGATCCACGGCCAGCAGCTGGCGACTGGCGCTGCGCGCGCGTCCGACACCAGGGCGTCCGCCGTGGCCGGGGCCACGGTGCTGCGGCGGCTGCTCGCCCGTGGTGCCGGGTCAGTGACGGTGGTGGAGGTGGGCGACCTCGTGCGCACCCTCCAGCCGCACAGCGGCGATCCCGTCTATGCGCAGGCCCTCGTGGAGGAGATCGGCGTCGACGGCGTCAACCGACTGGTGGTGCTGCTCGGCGACGCCTCAGGCAGCAGTGGTCTCGACCTGACCCGACAGGCCGTGGGTGCGCTGGGGGTGGTGCTGCTCACTGCCGTCGCACCCCCGAGCTCGAGCACTCGTGATGCCCGCACTGCCCGGCAGGTGGAGTCGGCTGCGGCGCTGCTGCGCGATGACCTCGTCGCGGCGCTGGCCGAGGTCGTCGGTGGCGGCGCCACCCGGAGCCGCGCCACCGGCTACTGGGCCGTCGGCCAGCTCGTCGTCGGGGCGCGGCAGTCCGGTTGGTCAGAGCCCCTTCCGACGGCCCTGCTCGCTCGCCTCGCAGCGGGAGCTGCCTCCGCCGAGATCGGCGAAGCCCGGGACGACGACGCCCAGCGCGCACACGGCAGCAGCTTCGACACCGGGGGTCACCGCTTCGCATCGCTCTTCGACGACCCGGACGTGACCGGAGATGCGCTCCACACGTTCCTCGCCGAGATCGACGACGACACGGCCGGGGTCACCGACCTGCTCTCGACTCCGGTCGAGGGTCACGGGCTGACGAACTCCAGGGGTGGACGGCTCGTGCTGGCCGAGGCCCTCACACGTCGGTGGGTCAGCTACGAGGCGAGCACCACTGCGACACACTCCGACCTCTCGCTCGCCACGGACGCCGATCTCATCCGACTCATGGCGGTGGCCGGCGGCTCGAGCGAGCCTGCGGCCGTCCTTCGGGCCCGGGTCATGAGCGAGGTCGGTCGCCTCGATGCCTTCGCCCAGCGCGAGCACTCCACGACCGCCGTCTACGAGCACAGCACTGCAGGGCTCGAGTCGGCGGCAGTCACCTGGGTGATCGCCATGCCCGACGCCATCGACCTGCTTCTGCGGGGGACCGACGTCGAGGTCGACGCCTGGAGCGTCAAGGTCGGTGAGGGACATCAGCCCCTCCTGCGTCCCGACGAGCTGAGCAGGCTCGTCGGGGCCTTCGCCGTCGGCGCCGACACGACCCGGGCTGGCAAGGCGACCGCTGCCGGCTACCGACGTCTCATCGAGTCGGAGCTCGGCAGGGCCGGGCTGCCGGGCGCAGCTGCGCAGGCGTCTGTGGCGACCGGCCCGGCCCTCGACCGGCTGACGAGACGGATCGGCTACTTCGAGCAGTCGGCCTCGGCGG
Organism: Humibacillus xanthopallidus; assembly: GCF_006716675.1. Taxonomy (GTDB): domain Bacteria; phylum Actinomycetota; class Actinomycetes; order Actinomycetales; family Dermatophilaceae; genus Humibacillus; species Humibacillus xanthopallidus_B. The sequence continues at coordinate 1,001,824 of NZ_VFPM01000003.1, forward strand.
CACTCGTCACCGTCGCACGACGCCAGGATGCCGCCAACCTGTCCATGTGGCGCACCCTGGCCGAGGCCAAGGCGCTCGCGATCGCCTGGCGTCAGGGCCCGAAGGGCCTCGGCTCTGCACTGGCCACCCTCCTGTCAGGAGGCACCAACCGGACGGCCGAGGACGACCTCGCGATCTCACTCATCCGCTCCGACGTCGAGCTCGAGCAGACGAGCGTCGACGAGCAGCGCACGGCGTCACTCGCGTCGTCGCTCGACGCCCTCCGGCCGGAGGCGGCGAGGGCTGCCCTTCCGACTGGCGCGCTCCTTGTCGCCGGCGCCCGGCGGGCTCCCGCTGTGGCCACGAGCGACCAGCTGGTCGGCCTGCGGCGCAAGGAGCAGCTCGACGCCCTCGCCCTCGTCCTGGAGGACGGGTCCACGTCGAAGCATCAAGCGAGGACCCTGAGGGCCTCGTCACCGGAGGCGCACGAGCTCTACACAGCCGAGCGGCTGCGGCGCGCAGGCTTCACGGTCGAGTTCCTTCCTCGAGCCGACGACGCGAAGTCGCCGGACGCACTGGTGGGTGGCGAGAGCTGGGAGTTCAAGGCTCCATTCGGCGGCGGGTCCAGCACCATCACCCAGGCGGTGCGATACGCCCGCGACCAGTCACCTCGCATCATCGTCGACCTCGCGCGCAGTCCCCACCCCGTGGAGGAGGCTGTGCGCCAGGTCGACGCGGCACTGCGACGTTACGATCGCATCGACGTCGTACTCCTCCTCACCCGAGACGGCGAGATCGTGGAGAGAAGACCCTGAGATGGCCGGATGGATGATCAACATCGAGCTGCCCCTCCACCAGGTGCAGCAGATCCTCGAGAGCCTTCCCGAGGGGCGGGTCAAGGGCTTCGCCGACGGCTTCAGCGTGACGTTCGCCGACGGTGTGGTGGCCTACGGCTCCGATGCCGACCCCGACACCGGCACGGACATCGTCGTCAAGGGACCGGCCGACGCGCGGCAGTGGCAGCTCTATCGCCACCTGGAGAGCGAGACCCCAGACGACGTCGTGCTCTGGATGATGAACGATGGGGCCGTCTTCGTGGCGGGCCGTGGCACAACCGCCCGCGAGCTGGGTCTCTGACCCTGACGCGCCCTGGGTGGCCGCCGAGTCCGGACCCCGAGTGGATAGCCTCGGGGCATGGCGAGCTCTCGGCCCTACCTGGCGCGCACCCCGGTGGCCCTCGCACACCGTGGCGGCGCGCTCTACGCGCCAAACGTGGGCCTCGAGAACACCCTGACCGCCTTTGGCCGCGCGGTCGCCCTCGGCTACACCCACCTCGAGACCGACGTTCACCTGACGAGGGACGGGCGTCTCGTCGCCTTCCATGACACGCGTCTCGACCGGGTGAGCGACCTCGCGGGCCGCATCCGCGACCTCTCCTGGGACGAGGTCCGCCGTGCGCGCCTCGGGCCAGGGCCCGAGCACGACCGGGTTCCTCTCCTCTCAGAGGTCGTCGAGGCCTTCCCGGGCACCCGCCTCAACATCGATCTCAAGGCGCCCGACACGGCGCGCCCGTTGTGGCAGCTGATCCAGGAGCACGGCCTGCAGGACCGGGTGTGCGTCGGCTCGTTCTACCAGCGCCACCTGTCGGAGTTCCGTCGGCTCTCCCGCGGTCGCGTCGTCACCGCGGCGGGCGTCCCGGGCACCGCGCTGCTGCGCTTCTCCCCCCGATGGCTGACGACGATGCTCCACACCCCGGCCGAGGTGCTCCAGGTGCCACCCTGGGTGCCGCTGCGTGGTCGCCGGTTCGAGCTCACGACCGAGCGCTTCGTCGAGTCGGCCCACCGCCACGGCAAGCAGGTGCACGTGTGGACGGTCGACGACCCGGCGGAGATGCGCCGCCTGCTCGACCTCGGCGTCGACGGCCTCGTCAGCGATCGCATCGACGTGCTCAAGCAGGTCCTCGTCGAGCGAGGTCAGTGGACGGGCGCCGCCTGATCCCGGGTGCCCCCTCAGCGCACGAGGACGTGGCCGCGCGAGGTACTGAGCCGCGTCCACCGCCCGTGGGCGGCGACGGCCGCCTCCTCCCCGAGCGCGGTGAAGCCGAGCACGTGCGCCCCGAAGGCGAGTCCGGCGGCTATCGGCGGCACCGAGTCGCTCATCGTGGACCACACCTGCCGTCGAAGCGCAGCCACGGCCTGAGCGCCGGCGCCGTCCGGCGTTCCCTCGGCAACCTGCGAGATTCCCTGTCGCGCAATGGAGTCGACGACCTCACTCGAGAGCGCCCCGACGGGCTCCCACCCCGCGCGTGGAGGAGCCAACGCCGCCCACGCCACGCGCACCTCGGCAGGCGGCACCCGCAAGGTGCTCGTGGTGTCGTCGGCGCGGGCGAGTCGGTCGGCCACGGCCGCGAGCGCCACCGTCGCGTCGAGAAGGCCGTCCGAGGCGACGCGCACGACCCGTAGGCCGAGCACCGTCCCTTCGCCGAGGAGCCCGGACCCCTCGAGCACGGCGACGGTCGTCACGAGGAGCGGCCCCATGAGCTGGAGGCGGACGGCTCCGTCAGGGTTGGCCTTCCTGGCCCGCCCGACGAAGGTGGCGAGGTCGCCGAGGGCTCGGGGGCTGCCGAGGTCGATCTCGGTCACGGCCGTCGCCACGCGTCACCGCCGCCGACGGCGGAAGGGAGCCGCACCGCCGACGTGCTCGAGCACCGAGGCGCGCTCGTCGGGTCGCATGCGTCGGGGCATCGCCGTGCGGAAGTCGTAGAGCGCGAGCTCTGTCTCGGCGACGGCATAGATCGTGCCGCCCGGTCCGTCGCCCACCCCCTCGGGATCGGTGACGATGTAGGCGACGTCGAAGCCCGCGCCGCCGACGCGCGAGACCCACAGCTGGATCTCCACCGGCTCGTGCCGGAAGCCGAGCGGCCGGCGGTACTCGATCTCGTGCCGCGAGACGAGCACGCCCTCCTCAAGCAGCGACCGGTCGGTCGCTCCCCCGGCGTCGAACCAGTCGCGGAAGGCGATGACGCGCGCATCCTCGAGCAGACGGAGGAACTGCACGTTGTTGATGTGCGCATAGGCGTCCATGTCGGACCAGCGCAGGGACACCTGCGCGGCATACGGCGTGCGGTCTGCCGGGTCTGTCATGGGCCCATCCTTCCAGCCCGTCCACACCCCCGCCGACCGAGCGCACCGTGTCCACAGGCCGGGGTATGCCGTCCGGCGTCGTCAGCATGGCCACGTAGGTTGGGTGCATGTCGAGCTCCCCCACCGCCCCCGCCATGGTCGACCTGCGCGAACGCGCCACCGCGGCGCTGCGGCGCCTCGTGGGCCGCGACGACGTCGACTTCCGCGACGGGCAGCTCGAGGCGATCTCCGCGCTCGTCGAGGGCCGACGCCGCGTCCTGGTCGTCCAGCGCACCGGCTGGGGCAAGTCGGCCGTCTACTTCGTCGCCACCGCCCTGCGTCGGGCCGAAGGCGCCGGCCCGACGGTCATCGTCAGCCCGCTGCTCGCCCTCATGCGCGACCAGATCGGCGCGGCCGAGCGCGCTGGCATCCGTGCCGTGACCCTCAACTCCACCAACGCCGACGAGTGGGGGGCCGTCTCCGGGGCGCTGGCCCGCGGCGAGGTCGACGTGCTGCTCGTCAGCCCCGAGCGGCTCAACAACCCGCGCTTCCGCGACGAGCAGCTACCGGCGCTCGCCGAGTCGTGCGGCCTCCTCGTCGTCGACGAGGCCCACTGCATCAGCGACTGGGGGCACGACTTCCGGCCCGACTACCGACGCATCCGCGACCTGCTGACGACGCTGCCCGACCGCACACCCGTGCTCGCGACGACCGCGACGGCCAACGCCCGGGTCGTCACCGACGTCGTCGAGCAGCTCGGTGCGGGAGGCCACGACGTGCTCACGCTGCGCGGGCCGCTCGCTCGCGCATCCCTGCGTCTCGGGGTGCTGCCCCTCGCCGCCCCCGAGCAGCGCCTCGCCTGGCTCATCGCCCACCTCGCCGACCTGCCGGGCTCGGGCATCGTCTACGCCCTGACGGTCGCCGCCGCCGAGGACGTCGCAGTGGCGCTGCGTGAGGCCGGCCATGCCGTCGCGGCCTACACGGGGCGCACCGAGACCTCCGAGCGGGTGCGGCTCGAGACGGCCCTGCGCGACAACGAGGTCAAGGCGCTCGTCGCCACGTCCGCGCTCGGCATGGGCTTCGACAAGCCCGACCTCGGCTTCGTGCTCCACCTCGGCGCGCCGAGCTCGCCGGTGGCGTACTACCAGCAGGTTGGCCGAGCCGGCCGCGCCACCGAGCGCGCCGACGTGCTCCTCATGCCCGGGCCGGAGGACAAGGACATCTGGCGCTACTTCGCCTCCGCGTCGATGCCGCGTCAGGACCAGGCCGACGCCGTGCTGCGAGCACTCGCCGAGGCCGCACGCCCACTGTCGACCGTCGCCCTCGAGTCGATCGTCGACGTGCGGCGCACCCGTCTCGAGCTGCTCCTCAAGGTGCTCGACGTCGACGGGGCCGTGCAGCGGGTTGCGGGAGGGTGGACGGCGACCGGCGCGCCGTGGACCTACGACGCGGAGCGCTACGACCGGGTGAGCGAGGCTCGCGAGCGCGAGCAGCAGCTGATGGTCGACTACGAGCGCACCGACGAGTGCCGCATGGCGTTCCTGCAGGAGTGTCTCGACGACGACACCGCAGAGCCGTGTGGCCGCTGTGACCGCTGCGTCACGCCGTGGTTCGACACCTCGATCCCCGAAGCGGCGGTGAACACGGCGCGGTCGCGCCTCGAGCGCCCGGGGGTCGTGCTCGACACGCGCGCGCAGTGGCCCACGGGCATGGACCGTCTCGGGGTGCCGCTCAAGGGCAAGATCGCTCCCGCCATCGCCATGGACGAGGGGCGCGCGGTAGCCCGCCTGTCCGACCTCGGGTGGGGCCAGCGGCTGCGCGAGCTGCTCCGGGGACCTGACCGCGCAGTGCCGGCCGAGGTCGTGCGGGCCTGCGTCGACGTGCTCGCCGGCTGGGGGTGGCAGCAGCGGCCGGCGGCCATCGTGTCGGTGCCCTCCCGCCGGCGCCCCGAGCTGGTCGGCTCGCTGGCGGCCGGCCTCGGTGAGCTCGGGCGGTTGCCGTACCTCGGGGCGCTCGACCTCGTCGAGGGCGGTCCCGTGGGCGAGCCCGGGGGCAACAGCGCCTTCCGGCTCGCCAACGTCTGGGGACGGCTCGCGGTGGGCCCCGGCCTCGCCGAGCGACTGCGCGGCATCCCGGGGCCGGTGCTGCTCGTCGACGACGTCGCCGACTCGCGGTGGACCCTCACCGTGTGTGCGGGGCTGCTGCGCGAAGCGGGAGCGCCGGGGGTCCTGCCCCTCGTCCTCGCCCAGGAGGCCTGACGAGGAGCAGGAGGACGCCGGTGTCACGACCGGGTCCAGGGGTGATCGGGTGTGGGGAGCCTTCGGCCGGCGGGGGGCCTCGGTAAGGTCACCTCGTGACCGACGACTCCCCCGCACTGTCGCCCATCGACGACCTGCTCGACGTGCTCGACCTCAAGGACGTCGGCACCGCGCACATCTCCGTGACCGACGTGGCGGGCCGCGACGCAGCGGAGTCCATCGGCGCGTCGTCGGCTCGGGTCTTCGAGGGCCGCAGCCAGAAGATGCCGCACGGCCGGGTCTTCGGCGGTCAGGTCCTCGCGCAGTGCGTGATGGCCGCAGGCTTGACCGTGCGGGGCGCCGGTGGCCTGGGTGACCTCGGTGCCGGCGACACCGCGCGGCCCATCCACTCCCTGCACGGCTACTTCATGCGACCCGGTGACGACACCCTGCCCATCCGCTTCGCCGTCGAGGAGATGCGCGACGGCAACTCCTTCTCGACCCGCCGGGTCCACGCCGTGCAGAAGGGCGCCCCCATCATGTCGATGGTGTGCTCGTTCCAAGAGCGTGCCGGCGGTCTCGACCACCAGGATCCGGCACCGGAGGTGCCCTCCCCTGAGGACGTGCGATCGCTGGCCGACTCCTTCCGCGGGGTGGACCACCCCGGCGCCCGGCACATCGCCGACTCCCGCCCGATCGAGCTCCGACCGGTCGAAGGCAACCTCTTCGTCGACGCCGGCCGCGAGCAGGTCGCGAAGAACCACGTCTGGATGCGCGCCGTCGACAGACTGCCCGACGACCCGCTGCTCCATGCGGCCGTGCTCGCCTATGCCAGCGACTACTCGCTCCTCGAGCCGGTGCTGCGCCGCCACGGCCTCGTGTGGACCGACCGACGCTTGCGGGTGGCGAGCCTCGACCACTCGATGTGGTTCCACCGCGACGCGCGCGCCGACGAGTGGCTGCTCTACGCGCAGGAGTCGCCGTCTGCCATCAGCGGGCGCGGCCTCGCCATCGGGCACATGTTCTCCCGTGAGGGTGTCCTCGTCGCGACGACCGCCCAGGAGGGCATGGTCAGGGTCAAGCAGTCCTGACGCCCCGCCACACCGCCACACGGACAATCGAAAGAGCAGTTCGTCGCCTTCCATGGGGCCCGCGCGGGCGCGCACGACGGCGACGAACTGCTCTTTCGATTGTCACGGAGCGCGTACGACGGCGACGAACTGCTCTCTCGATTGGGTGTCAGAAGGTGCGCAGGACCGCCACGTCGTGGCCGTCGAGACGTACACCGTCGCCCCGCACGATCGGTGCGCGTCCCCACGAGGCGAGCACGTGCGAGACCTCCGCGGAGAACGGCACGACCTGCGAGCGGCCGGCGAGGTTGACGACCACGTGCACCTTGCCGCGCGACATGACGAGCCAGTGGGCGTCATCGTCGAATGCCACGGTGGTCTCACGCAGGTCGCCCGAGGCGATGTCGGGCTCGCTGCGCCGCACCCGCGTGAGCGCGATGTAGAAGTGCAGCATCTCGGTGTGGCCCGGCGCCATCGGCTGGGACCAGTCGAGCACGCTCGCGTCGCGGGTCGCAGGGTCCTGCGGGTCGGGCACGTCGTCGGCCGCCCAGCCGTGTGGAGCGAACTCGGCCCGGCGACCTCGGCGCACCGCGTCCGCCAGCTCCGCATCGCCGAAGGACGTGAAGTAGGCGAAGGGCGTGCTGGCCCGCCACTCCTCCCCCATGAAGATCATCGCCGTGAAGGGCGAGAGGAGGTAGAGGGCGGCGCCGATGGCCTGCTGGCCGGGTGAGACGGAGTCACTGATGCGGTCTCCGGTCGCCCGGTTGCCCACCTGGTCGTGGGTCTGCAGGTACGCAAGGAACTGGTGGCCCGACTGCGCCTCGGGGTCGACCTTGGCGCCCCACACCTGTCCCCGGAACGTCGAGACCCGGCCGTCGTGGAGGAAGGCGTCGGTCAGCGTCTTGGCGAGGACCGACAGCGACCCGCCCTCGGGCCACGCCTCGGTGCCGCCGGCGAAGTCGGCGTAGTAGCCGGCGGTCTCACCGGTGAGGGCGACGTGGAGCGCATGGTGGATGTCGTCGTCCCACTGCGCCGTCATCCCCCGGCCGCCCTCGGCGGTGGGCGTCACCATCACGGGGTCGTTGAGGTCGGACTCCGCCACGAGATCGAGGGGACGGCCCAACTCAGCTGCGAGAGAGGCGATCTCGTCGGAGAGCTGCGCGAGCAGGTGCGGCTGCGAGTCGTCACGCAGCGCGTGGACCGCGTCGAGCCGGAGCGCGTCGACGTGGAAGTCGCGCATCCAGCGGACGGCGTTGTCGATGATCCAGCGGCGCACCTCGTGGCTGCCCTCGCCGTCGAGGTTGACCGCAGCCCCCCAGGGGGTGTGGTGGGCGTCGGTGAAGTAGGGGCCGAACTCCGCGAGGTAGTTGCCGGCGGGTCCGAGGTGGTTGTAGACGACGTCGAGCCCGACGCCCAGGCCACGCTCGTGGCAGGCGTCGACGAAGCGCTGGAACCCCGCGGGTCCGCCGTAGGCCTGGTGGACGGCATACAGGTGCACACCGTCGTAGCCCCATCCCCACGGGCCGTCGAACGCCGCGATCGGCATGAGGGAGACGAGGTCGACGCCCAGCGCCACGAGGTGGTCGAGGTGGGCGATCGCCGCGTCGAAGGTGCCCTCCGGGGTGAAGGTGCCCACGTGCAGCTCGTAGACGACCCCGCCGCAGACTCCGCGGCCCTCCCGGGTGCCCCGCCAGGCCCCGTCACCCCAGGCGTATTCCGCCGGGTCGAAGGTGCGACTCGGGCCATGGACCCCACGGGGCTGCCACGGGCTGCGCGGGTCCGGTCGTGGGTCGCCGCCGTCGATGCTGAAGGCGTAGTCGATCGTGCGGCCGCCGAGCTCGTCGGGGACGGACCACGACCACCAGCCGCCCGCCCCGCGGGTCATCGGCGACCGCGTGACGTCAGCGGTGATCCCACCGTCCGCCCCGACGGACCCTTGCGACGAGTCCGACTCGTCCGGCGCCCCCGACCACACCACGGCAACCTGTTGCGCCTCCGGCGCCCACACCCCGATCACTGAGCTCACACCTCGTCCCCTACCCGAACCAAGAGCGCCACAGGCAGCCCGTCGGGATCGCCGACGAGCGTCGCCAGGCGCACGACCCCGCCCTGGACCGTCCGCTGCGACAGTACGTCGGTCCATGGTCCGTCCGGCAGCGTCAGCGTGGAGTCGCCGAAGCCCCCGCCGTCGCGCAGGCGAGAGGCGAGCCGGGTCACGACGGTCACGACGTCGATGCCGTCACCCGTGCCGCGACCGAAGGCGACGGCATACGGGCTCGTCGGCTCCAGCGGCTGGTAAACGGCCCCGGGGCCGACGAAGCACTCGGACCATTCGCGCCGCGTGCGCAGGGCGGCGGCCGTGACGAGGAGCTTCTCGTCGTGCAGGTCCACAGGCGCAACGCCCGCGTCGAGCCGCGACAGCCGACGGCGCCGCTCGTCGTAGTCGACGAGGCGACGGTTGTCGGGGTCGACGAGCGAGAGGTCGACGAGGTCGGTGCCCTGGTAGACGTCGGGCACGCCCGGCATCGTCAGCTGCACGAGCTTCTGGCCGAGCACGGCGGCACGGGTCTCGGGTGCGGTGGACTCGACCCAGGACTCGAGGTGCCTCACGATCTCCGGCGTCGACACGAGACCGGCGACGAAGGACTCGACGGCCGACTCGTACGCGGTGTTGGGCTCGGTCCAGCGCGTGAAGAGCTTCGACTCACGAATCGCCTTCAGCGCGTAGGCCTGCAGCCGTTCCTCGCTGATCGGCCACGCACCGACGGCCGTCTGCCACAGGAAGTACTCGGTGAGCACGTCGAGCTCGGCTGAGCGCAGGCCGGCCGCGAGGCGCCGCGCCTCCACGAGCCACTCGGCCCACGCGGCAGGTCGCTCGGCGAGGACCGCGAGCCGCGCGCGCACGTCCTCGGCGCGCTTCGTGTCATGCGTCGACAGCGTCGTCATCGTGCGGGGAGAACGTGCGAGCAGGCCCTGTGCGAAGGCGTGGAAGCTGCTCGCCGACACCCCCACCCGCGTCGGATCACCCCCGACCTCGTTGAGCCCGACGAGGCGGACGTAGCGGTAGTAGGCGGTGTCCTCGATGGCCTTGGCCATCGCCGGACCGCACGTCTGCTGGAACCGCACGACGAACTCGTCCTGCGCGGCGGCGTCCACCGGTGACGCCTGCCCCAGAGCGAGGTCGATGACGGCCTCGACGACCGCGGGCGGCAGGTCGACCCCAGGTCGAGCCCCTCGAGCCACGGTCGACTCGAGCTCAGCCGCGTCAGCCGGCCGGGCAGGCACCCCGGGGCGGATGTAGACGCGGTAGCGGTCCATGCCGACGAGCATCGCCTCGACGACCTCGCGCGCGGCGGCCTGCTCGAGGTCGGGCCGGGCCCGCGCGACGAGCCGCATGAGCCGGCTGACCTCGGTCGCGAGCATGACCTCGACGACCCAGCGCTTCGACTCGGTGATGATCGCCTCGAGGTCCTGGTGCTCGCCGAGCAGCTCGGCCGAGAGCTCGTCGAGAGGCGATGCGCCGTCGGGGTCGACGAAGAGACCGCCGACCCGCAGCAGCGCGTCGTAGCCGGTCGTGCCGGCCGTGCGCCAGCTCTCCGGCAGCTGCTCGTCGCCCTCGAGGATCTTCTCGACGACGACCCACGCGCCGCCGGTCATGTCGGCGAGCCGCTCGAGGTAGCCCTCGGGGTCGGCCAGTCCGTCGGGATGGTCGATGCGCAGGCCGTCGATGGCGCCCGACCGGATGCCGTCGACGAGCAGCCGGTGGGTCGCGTCGAAGACCTCGGGCTCCTCGACCCGCACCGCGATGAGCGAGGTGACGTCGAAGAACCGCCGGTAGTTGAGCTCGTCGTCGGCGATCGTCCAGGACGCGAGGCGATAGTGCTGGGCCTCGAGCAGCTCGCGCAGGGGCGCCCCGGTGTCGCTGCCCGCCGCGAGCGGGAAGACGTGGTCGTAGTAGCGCACGACGGGCGCCCCCTCGTGCTCGCCGACAGTGATCTCGCCGGCATCGAGCACCTCCTCGAGCGGCGCCCCGAGCACCGGCATGAGGATCCGACCGCCCTGGGCGTCCCAGTCGATGTCGAACCACGCGGCATACGCCGACCCACGCCCCTCGCGCAGGACCGACCAGAGCGGCCGGTTGAGCGAGAGGGGGGTCGGGGTCGTCATGTGGTTGGGCACGACGTCGACGACGACACCGAGGCCGGCTTCGTGGGCGGCCGCGACGAGGCGGGCGAAGGCCTCGTCACCACCGAGTCCCTCGGCCACGGTCGTGTGGTCGATGACGTCGTAGCCGTGCTTCGAGCCGGCCGAGGCCTGCAGGACCGGCGACAGGTAGAGGTGCGAGACCCCCAGCGTCGCCAGGTGGTCCACCTGGGCCACCGCGTCATCGAGGGTGAAGTCGGGCTCGAGCTGGAGCCGGTGGGTCGAGACGATCGGTCGCCCGGTCACGCGGTGGCCTCCTCCGTGAGCCCCGGCACGCTCGCCGGCACGGTGACGCGCGGGCACCGGAGCACGACGATGCTGCGCGGCTGTACCTGGATCTGCCACGACGGGTCGAGCGAGTGGCTCTCGAGGTCGTGGGCCGCCGTGTCGACGACGGGGATCCACTCCGTGCCGTACTCCTCGTCGGGCAGCGTGAAGCTGAGCGGCTCGCTGTAGGCGTTGAACATCACGAGGAACGAGTCGTCGAGCACGGGGTTGCCACGCGGGTCGGGCCCCGGGATGGCGGAGCCGTTGAGGAAGACCATGAGCGACTTGGCAAGACCGTTGCGCCAGGCGTCCTCGTCCATGTGCTCGGCGTCAGGCGTGAACCAGGCGATGTCGCCGAGCTCGCTCTCGCCTCCGTGGTCGGCGCTGCCGGCGAAGAAGCGACGCCGCCGGAAGACGGGGTGCTCCCGGCGCAGCTTGACGATCGACTGCGTGAAGGTGAGCAGCTTCTGGTCGTCGCTGTCGAGGACCCACTGGATCCACGAGATGTCGTTGTCCTGGCAGTAGCCGTTGTTGTTGCCACCTTGGGTGCGCCCGAGCTCGTCGCCGTGCAGCAGCATCGGCACGCCCTGCGAGAGCATCAGCGTGGTGAGGAAGTTGCGCTGCTGGCGCAGCCGGAGGTCGCGCACCTGCGGGTCGTTCGTCGGGCCCTCGACGCCGCAGTTCCACGACCGGTTGTGGCTCTCGCCGTCGTTGTTGCCCTCGCCGTTGGCCTCGTTGTGCTTCTCGTTGTACGACACGAGGTCGCGCAGGGTGAAGCCGTCGTGGGCCGTGACGAAGTTGATCGACGCGATCGGCTTGCGGCCAGAGTGCTCGTAGAGGTCGCTGGATCCCGTGAAGCGAGAAGCGAACTCGCCGAGCGCCCCGCCCTCGCCGCGCCAGAAGTCGCGGACGGTGTCGCGGTACTTGCCGTTCCACTCGGTCCACAGGGGCGGGAAGTTGCCGACCTGGTAGCCCCCTTCGCCGACGTCCCAGGGCTCGGCGATGAGCTTGACCTGGCTGACGACCGGGTCCTGCTGGATGAGGTCGAAGAAGGCCGACAGCTTGTCGACCTCGTGGAACTGGCGCGCGAGCGTCGCGGCGAGGTCGAAGCGGAAGCCGTCGACGTGCATCTCGGTGACCCAGTAGCGCAGCGAGTCCATGATGAGCTGCAGCACGTGGGGGCTGCGCATGAGGAGGCTGTTGCCCGTGCCGGTCGTGTCGTAGTAGTGGGTGAGGTCATCGCTGACCAGCCGGTAGTAGCTGTTGTTGTCGAGCCCACGAAAGGCGAGCGTCGGGCCCAGGTGGTTGCCCTCGGCGGTGTGGTTGTAGACGACGTCGAGGATGACCTCGATGTGCGCGGCGTGCAGGGCCTTGACCATCGCCTTGAACTCGAGCACCTGCTGACCGCGCTGCCCACCGGCCGCGTAGGCGTTGTGGGGCGCGAGGAAGCCGATCGTGTTGTAACCCCAGTAGTTCGACAGGCCGCGGTCGACGAGCGGCGCGTCCTGGACGAACTGGTGCACCGGCATGAGCTCGATCGCGGTGATGCCGAGGTCACTGAGGTGCTTGATCATCGCCGGGTGGGCGATGGCCGCGTAGGTGCCGCGGATGTCTTCCGGGATCTCGGGGTGCATCATCGACAGTCCCTTGACGTGGGCCTCGTAGATGACGCTCTCGTGGTACTCGTGACGCGGCGGGCGGTCGTCGCCCCAGTCGAAGAAGGGGTTGATGACGACCGAGTGCATCGTGTGCCGCACGCTGTCGTCGAGGTTGATCTTCGTCGTCGTCGCGGCCTTGGGGTCGCCGAAGGTGTAGGAGTAGAGCGACTGGTCGTTCTCGGCCTGACCCTCGATCGCCTTGGCGTAGGGGTCGAGCAGGAACTTGCTCGGGTTGCAGCGATGCCCCTTGTCCGGGGCGTAGGGACCGTGAACCCGGAAGCCGTAGCGCTGGCCCGGCTGCACGTAGGGCACGTAGCCGTGCCACACGAAACCGTCGGTCTCGGGGAGGTCGATGCGGGTCTCGACGAGGTCGTCGTCGATGAGACAGAGCTCGATGCGCTCGGCCACCTCGGAGAAGACGGCGAAGTTCACACCCGATCCGTCATAGGTTGCGCCGAGGGGGTAGGGCTTGCCGGGCCAGATCTCCATGGACCTTCTTCCGTCGTCGGTCGCGGCACGGGAGCCGCCGCGCCACGGCGTGGCGACATGCGGACGACAGTGGCCGCAGGGGCCATTCTTGCCTGCCCGGCGCCCCATCGCACAAACACCCGGGTGTGCCGGGTGGCGCGCCCGCGTCTCCTGGCTCACTCAGACCGCAAAACCGGCCCTGTCGGAGACTGCCCGGAGACGAGATGAGGAGGTGCTTGCCGTGGTGAGCCTTCTGAGCTCCGTCAGGCTCAGCCGGGATGCGTCCGGCCCCGGGCTCGCGCACGGGGGCCGGACGGCATACGACCGCGGTGGCCTCGCTGGTCGCTGGGGGTGACCGGCTAGAGCCCGCCGCCGAGCGTGACCCCGCCGTCGATCGTCAGGGTCTGCCCGGTGATCCACGACGCGTCGCTGCTGAGCAGGAAGCTCACCGCGCCGGCGATGTCCTCCGGGAGGCCGAGCCGCTTCATGGGGTAGGCCCGCACGACCTTCTCCTCGCGCCCCTCGTAGAGCGCCTCGGCGAACTTCGTCTTGACGACGGCCGGCGCGACGGCGTTGACCCGGACGTCCGGGCCGAGCTCGAAGCCGAGCTCGGTCGTCAGGTGGATGAGCGCGGCCTTGGACACGCCGTACCACCCGATGACCCCGGAGGCTGCCTGGCCCGCGACCGACGCGAGGTTGACGACCGCCGCCGGGTGCTCCGCGTCACCGAAGCCCGACGCGATCGCCTTCTTGATCCACGAGAAGGCCGCGACGACGTTGACGTCGAGGACCTTGCGGGCGACCTCGAGGTCGGTGTCGACCATCGGACCGTAGACCGGGTTGATGCCGGTGTTGTTGACGAGCAGGTGCAGCCCGCCGAAGGTCTCGTGCGCGGCGGCGACGACCTCGTCCTGGTGGGCCTCGTCGGCGGCGTTGCCGGCCACACCGAGCGCGTTCCCCGGGCCACCGAGCTCTTCGACGGCGGCGGCGAGCGCCTCCGGCTTGCGCGCCGTGATGACGACCTTGGCGCCCTCGGCGACGAGCCGCTGAGCGATGCCCAGACCGATGCCGCGGCTCGCGCCCGTGACGATCGCGACCGCTCCCTCGTGCGCCCTCATCAGAAGCCGAGGTCCCGGCCGATGAGCTCCTTCATGATCTCGTTGGAGCCGGCCCAGATCTTCGTGACGCGCGCGTCGCGCCAGGCGCGGGCCACGCGGTATTCGTTCATGAAGCCGTAGCCGCCGTGCAGCTGCACGCAGTGGTCGAGCACGTCGTTCTGCACCTGCGAGCTCCACCACTTGGCCTTGGCGGCGTCGACCGCTGACAGCTTGCCCTCGGCGTGCGCCGCGACGCAGTCGTCGACATAGGCCTCGGCGACCTCGATCTTCGTGACGAGCTCGGCCATGAGGAACTTGTTGTGCTGGAAGGCACCGATCGGCTGGCCGAACGCCTTGCGGTCCTTGGCGTACTGGATCGTCTCCTCGAGGATCGCCTTGGCGTGGGCGACGTTGGAGACGGCGGCCCCGACGCGCTCCTGCGGCAGGCGCTGCATCATCGCGATGAAGCCCATGCCCTCCTCGCCGAGCCGGTTCTCGTCGGGCACGCGGACGTTCTCGAAGAAGAGCTCGGCGGTGTCGGACTCGTCCATGCCCACCTTGTCGAGCTTGCGGCCGTTGACGAAGCCCTCCATGCCCCGCTCGACCATGAGCAGGGTGATGCCCTTGGCACCCTTGGACGGGTCGGTGCGGGCCGCGACGATGACGAGGTCGGCCTGGTAGCCGTTGGTGATGAAGGTCTTGGAGCCGTTGAGGATCCACGCGTCGCCGTCGCGGACGGCGGTCGTCTTGAGCGCCGCGAGGTCAGAGCCGCCGGAGGGCTCGGTCATCGCGATGGCGCAGATGAGCTCGCCGCTCGCCATGCCCGGCAGCCAGCGCTGCTTCTGCTCCTCGGTGCCGAGGTCGACGATGTAGGGCGGGCACACGTCGGAGTGGATGCCGAAGCAGGAGCTCGTCGCGGCGTTGAAGCGCGACATCTCCTCGGCGACGACGGCGTTGAAGCGGTAGTCGTCGACGCCGGCACCGCCGAACTCCTCGGGAATGTCGAGGCCGAAGTAGCCCTGCTTGCCGGCCTCGAGCCAGATGTCGCGCGGGATCGACTTGCCCTCGATCATCTCGTCAGCGCGGGGCGCGAGCGTGCGGGCGACGAACTCGCGCGCCGACGCGCGCATCGCCTCGTGGTCCTCGTCATAGATGTTGCGGGGCATCCGTCCTCCATCGGGCGTGATCACTGGGTGCGACGCGCCGTACCGACAGGTAACTAAGCGCTTGCTTAGTTTCTCTCCCCTGCGGCATGCTGTCAACGTGCCGCACCCCACGACGAGTCCCGCGACGACGCAGCCCGCGACTCCCTCCGCGACCTCCGACCCTGATGCCTCGACGGTCGACCGGCTCATGCAGGCAGCGGCCCAGGCCTTCGCCGAGAAGGGGTTCCACGCGACGACGACCCGCGACATCGCCTCGGGAGCGGGCCTGTCTCCCGCCGGCGTCTACGTGCACTTCGGCTCCAAGGAGGAGCTGCTCTTCAACCTCAGCCGCAGCGGGCACGAGTCGGCGCTGCGACTGCTGCGCCGGGCGATCGGTGAGGGGGCGACCCCGACGGAGCAGCTCGAGACCCTGATGGCCCGCTTCACCGAGTGGCACGTCGAGCAGTACCAGGTCGCGCGCGTCGTGCAGTACGAGCACCACCACCTCACGCCCGAGCATCATGCCGAGGTGCTGGCACTGCGCAAGGAGATGGACTCCCTCGTGCGCGACGTGCTCGACCGGGGCGTCGCCGACGGTGCCTTCTCGGTGGACGACAGCGCCGACACCGCTCTCGCCCTCCTCTCCATCGCCGTCGACGTCGCCCGGTGGTACTCCCCCACCATCAAGCGCACCCCGACCGAGATCGGGGCGACGAACGCCGCCCTCGCGCTCCGCCTCGTCGGTGCCGGGCGCTGACGGCAGCGACGGCGGCCCGGAGGTGACGGGCCACACCGTCCTCCTCGTGCCCGTGCCCGAGCTCGAGCCGTTCGTGCGGGCCCGGACGGAGCACTACGACCTCGACTACGTGTCAGCCGACCCACGTTTCGTGCACGCCCACGTGACGGCCCTCGCGCCCTTCCTCGCACCAGACGACCTCGATGCCGATGCACTCGATCGTGTCTCCGAGATCGCTTCTGCCACAATGGCATTCGACTTCCGCTTGGAGGAGGTCAGCGTCTTCCCCAACGGCATCGTCCACCTGCTGCCCGAGCCGAGGGGTCCGTTCGAGGCGCTCACGGACCGCCTGTGGCGAGCCTTCCCCCGGTGCCCGCCGTATGCCGGGGAGTTCGGCAGCGTCGTCCCGCACCTGACGCTCGACGCCCTCTCGGACTCCGTGACGAGGGGGTCGACCCGCGACCTCGTCTCGAGCCACCTGCCGGCGCACTGCCGGGCGGACCGGCTCGACCTCGCGTGGTACTCGCCGGGCGACTGCCGCATCCTGCACTCGTGGCCGCTCGCGCGGTGACCTAGGTTGGGGCGATGGCCTGGCAGCGCACCGCCCGCGAGGACTTCGCCTGCCCACCGTCCGCGCTGTGGGCCGTCGTCGGCGACCCGCGGCGGTGGCCCGAGTGGTGCGACGCCGTCGGACCGGTCGTCATGACCGAGCCGGTGAGGGTGGGGGCGCAACTCCGGTACGAGCCCGCCGGCCGTGTCTCGGGCGCGCTCCACCGCCGCACGGCGCCGCCCATGCGGGTCACGGACTGCCGGCCGGAGCGTCGTCTCACGATCGAGCAGCCGATCCCGACGGGGGCGATGACCGTCGAGTGGCTGATCGACCCGACGACAACTGCCGGCGGGGAGCCGGGCTGCGTGCTCGCCCAGCGCATCGCCGTGGGCGGGCTGCTCTCCCCCGCCGTCGTCGTCGGCGTCGCAGCCGGTCTCGCATCGTCGTGGTCGCGGTCGGTCGTGCGGTTGCACGCCCTGCTGGCCTGACGGCTCAGGTGCGGTCCTCGAGGAGGATCCTCCCGCGGTCCGAGACCACCGGCGTGATCTCCGGGCCGAGGTCGACGGTCAGCCGGGGCAGGAAGAACTGGACGAGCGGCCCGATGGTGACGGCATACAGCACGGTGCCGAGGCCCACGGGGCCACCGAGCAGCCAGCCCACGGCGAGCACGACGACCTCGATCGTCGTGCGCACGAGCCGGATCGACAGCCCCGTGCGGCGGGCGAAGCCCGTCATCAGGCCGTCGCGGGGGCCGGGGCCGAGCTGGCTGCCGATGTAGAGCCCGCCGGCGACGCCGTTGAGCACGATGCCGGACCCGAGCAGGAGGGCTCGCGACCACAGCGCCTCCGGGGGCGCGATGAGGGCGAGCCCCGCGTCGGCGGCGAGCCCGATGACGACGACGTTGGCGATGGTGCCGAGGCCGGGCCACTGGCGCAGGGGGACCCAGAGCAGCAGCACGAGCACGCCGACGATGATCGTCACCTGGCCGAAGCTGAGCGGCACGTGCGTGGCGATGCCGGCATGGAAGACGTCCCACGGGTCGAGGCCCAGGGTGGAGCGGATCATCATCGCCATCGAGACGCCGTAGAGCGTCAGCCCGACGAGCAGCTGCACGAGCCGTCGCGGCAGGCGCCCGGCCCGGAGCTGCTGGCGGGGCGAGAGGTTGCGCAGGGGGACGTGGCGTCGCATGGGGACCATTCTGGGGCCCATTGGCATCGATATTAAGGTCCAATCGTGCAACAGTGGTCTGGTGCGCACCGTCTCCGCCCGTTCACTGGCCCTCCTCCTCGGGTCCGATCCTCTTCCCCGTCCGGCGTATCGCGGCCTCGCCGACGGCATCCGCCGCCTCGTCTCCGACGGCCGGCTCCTCGTCGGCACCCGGCTACCGAGCGAGCGCACCCTGACGACCGAGCTCGGCCTGTCACGCACGACCGTCGGCGCGGCCCTCGACGCCCTGCGCGACGAGGGCTTCGTCGTGACCCGGCGCGGCTCGGGCAGCGTCGTCTGCCTGCCGGCGGGACCCTCCGGCCTCGCGCTGTCGCAGGCGGGCCTCATCCCGACCGACGTGCCGCCCGACGTCATCGACCTCACGTATGCCGCCCTCCCGTCCGCAGCCGGTGTCACCGCAGCCTACGAACGAGCCCTCTCCGAGCTCCCGCGCCACCTCGCGACAGCGGGCTACCACCCGCACGGCCTGCCGGAGGCGCGGGCCGCCGTCGCTGCCTGGTTCGAGGGGCGTGGCCTGCCGACCACCCCCGAGCAGGTGGTCATGACGTCGGGCGCGCACGCAGGTCTGTCCGCGGTGCTGCGGGCCGAGCTCGAGGTGGGCGACCGGGTGCTCGTCGAGAGCCCGACCTACCCCAATGCCATTGTGGGAGTGCGGCGCTCGTCCTACCGAGCGGTGCCCACCCAGCTGACGCCGCGGGGTTGGGACGTCGACGCCATCGAGCTCGGCCTGCGTCAGAGCGGGGCGCGGGCGGCATACCTCATCCCCGACCACCAGAACCCCACCGGGCTGCTCATGCCGGCCACGACGCGTCGGGCCGTGGGCGACGTGCTGCGCGCCGGCCGGGCCGTGCCGATCATCGACGAGACCTTCGTCGAGCTCGCCCTCGGCCCCGGCGATGGCGATGGCGCAGCCGAGAGTGTCGGGAGCCGGGTGATGCCCTTTGCCGCCGGCGCCCCCGAGGCCTACACGCTGGGCAGCGCCGGCAAGACGTGGTGGGGCGGGCTGCGGGTCGGGTGGGTGCGTGCTCCCCTCGGCTCCGTGGAGCGGGTCATCGAGGCGCGGCACAGCCTCGACCTCGGCACCGCGGTCCTCGAGCAGCTCGTCGTCGTCGATCTGCTGCGTCAGGGTGAGGCGCTCCTCGTCGAGCGGCGCCGCGAGGCCCGAGCACGACGCGACGCGATCGTCGAGGCGCTGCGCCGGCACGTGCCCGAGTGGCGCTTCACGGTTCCAGGCGGAGGCCTCAACCTCTGGTGCGAGCTGCCCCATGACCGAGGCGACGACCTCGCCCGCGTCGCCGAGTCGGCCGGCGTGCGGCTGGCCCGCGGCGGCCAGTTCGGCGTCGAGGGCGGGCTCGGACGGTTCGTCCGGGTGCCGTTCTGTGTGGCGCCCGACCAGGCCGACGAGGTCGGCCGACGCCTCGCCGAGGCCTGGCGCCTGGCGCTCGGCGAGCGGTCCACGACGCGCGAGATCACCCCCCTCATCGCCTGACCTGCTGCCTCGGGGGTGTAGGACTGGACTCGTGGGCACGATCACCGGCACGGGCACGAACGGCGGACGCGTCACGACGCGCCGGTGGGAAGACGGCAAGGTGGTCGAGGAGGACTTCGCGCTCGACGAGGTCTCCGAGCATCTGGGTCGCGACGGGACCCTCGTCTGGGTCGACCTCTGCGAGCCCGACCACGCGGCGTTGCGTGCCCTGGCCGGTGAGCTGGGGCTCGACCCGCACGCCGTCGAGGACGCGATCAGCAGCGGCGAGCGCCCCAAGGCGACTCGCCACGCGAAACACACGTTCCTCACCGTCTATGCGACCGAGCTCGACGCCGATGAGGACCGGGGCGAGCCGGGGAGCCGGGAGTCCCGCCTGCGCACGAGCCGCATCTCGGCCTTCGTCCTTCCGAACGGTGTCATCACAGTGCGCGGCAGCGACCACTTCGACGTGGCGCCTGTGCTGGAGCGCTGGAACGACGACCCCGAGCTGCTCCGGCTCGGCGTGGGCGCGCTCGTCCACGGCCTGCTCGACACCGTGGTCGACGGTCACTTCGACACGATCCAACGCCTCGACGACGCCATCGAGAGCTTGGAGGACCAGCTCTTCGACGAGCGCGGCCAGACGCACGCGGTGCAGGTGCGCACCTACCGGCTGCGCAAGGAGCTCGTCGAGCTGCGCCGCGTCGTGCTCCCCATGCGTGAGGTCGTCAACGCCGTGCTGCGCCACCGCGGCGAGCTCGCCGAACGGCATACCGAGCTCGACGGCTTCTACGACGACCTCTACGACCACGTGCTGCGGGCCTCGGAGTGGACCGAGTCGCTGCGCGACATGATCACGACGATCTTCGAGACCAACCTGTCCTTGCAGGACGCACGGCTCAACACCGTGATGAAGAAGCTGACGGGGTGGGCGGCCATCATCGCCGTGCCGACTGCCGTCACCGGGTGGTTCGGCCAGAACGTGCCCTACCCCGGGTTCGCGCAGCCGAGTGGCGTGCTCCTCAGCACGACGGTCATCCTCGGCGGCGGAGGACTGCTCTACGCCGTCTTCCGCCGCAAGGGCTGGATCTGACGGCGCAGGGCCCGGCCGAAGCCGGGGCCCTGCGAGATCCGCCACTCAGTCGCGGGTCAGCTTGCGGTAGGTGACCCGGTGCGGCCGGGCCGCCTCGGGGCCGAGCCGCTCGACCTTGTTGGCCTCGTAGGACTCGAAGTTGCCCTCGAACCAGTACCACTTGGCCGGGTCGGCCTCCGTGCCCTCGTACGCGAGGATGTGGGTTGCGATGCGGTCGAGGAACCAGCGGTCGTGGGTGATGACGACGGCGCAGCCCGGGAACTCGAGCAGGGCGTTCTCGAGCGAGCCGAGCGTCTCGACGTCGAGGTCGTTGGTCGGCTCGTCGAGCAGCAGCAGGTTGCCGCCCTGCTTGAGGGTGAGCGCGAGGTTGAGGCGGTTGCGCTCTCCACCGGAGAGCACGCCGGAGAGCTTCTGCTGGTCCGGGCCCTTGAAGCCGAACTGCGAGACGTAGGCCCGCGAGGGGATCTCGACGTTGCCGACCTTCATGTAGTCGAGCCCGTCGGAGACGATCTCCCAGAGGTTCTTCTTCGGGTCGAGCCCCTCCCGGCCCTGGTCGACGTAGGAGATCTTGACCGTCTCACCGATCTTGACCTCGCCGGCGTCGGGCGCCTCGAAGCCGACGATCGTCTTGAAGAGCGTCGACTTGCCGACACCGTTGGGCCCGATGACCCCGACGATGCCGTTGCGCGGCAGCGAGAACGAGAGGTTGTCGATGAGGACGCGGTCGCCGAAGCCCTTCTTGAGGTTCTTGACCTCGATGACCGTCGAGCCGAGGCGCGGGCCGGGCGGGATCTGCAGCTCCTCGAAGTCGAGCTTGCGGGTGCGCTCGGCCTCCGCCGCCATCTCCTCGTAGCGGGCAAGACGCGCCTTGCTCTTGACCTGACGGCCCTTGGCGTTGCTGCGCACCCACTCGAGCTCGGTCTTGAGTCGCTTGGCGAGCTTGGCGTCCTTCTTGCCCTGGATCTGGAGGCGCTCGGACTTCTTCTCGAGATAGGTCGAGTAGTTGCCCTCGTAGGGGTAGAGCCTGCCGCGGTCGACCTCGGCGATCCACTGCGCGACGTTGTCGAGGAAGTAGCGGTCGTGGGTGACGGCGATGACGGCGCCGGGGTAGCCCTCGAGGTGCTGCTCGAGCCACAGCACCGACTCGGCGTCGAGGTGGTTGGTGGGCTCGTCGAGCAGGAGCAGGTCGGGCTTCTGCAGGAGCAGCTTGCAGAGCGCCACACGGCGACGCTCTCCACCGGAGAGGGTGGTCACCGGGGAGTCCGGCGGCGGGCAGCGCAGGGCGTCCATCGCCTGCTCGAGCTGGCTGTCGAGGTCCCACGCGTCGGCGTGGTCGATGTCCTCCTGGAGCTTGCCCATCTCGGTGAGCAGGGCGTCGTAGTCGGCGTCGGGGTCGGCCATCTCCGCCGAGATCTCGTTGTAGCGGTCGAGCTTGGCCTTGATCTCGCCGGCACCCTCCTCGACGTTGCCGAGGACGGTCTTCTCCTCGTTGAGCGGCGGCTCCTGCAGGAGGATGCCGACCGTCGCGCCGGCAGCGAGGCGAGCCTCGCCGTTGGACGGCTGGTCGAGGCCGGCCATGATCTTGAGGATGGTCGACTTGCCGGCGCCGTTGGGGCCGACCATGCCGATCTTGGCGCCCGGGTAGAACGACATCGAGACGTCATCGAGGATGACCTTCTCGTTGTGCGCCTTGCGGGCACGGGTCATGGTGTAGATGTACTCGGCCATGTCCCGAAGGCTATAGGCCTGGGCGTGTCACACCGAATCCGCACCCGCGCCGCGGCGCAGCGTCAGGCGGCGCCGGCAACGCTCAGGCCGTCAGCGGCGTGACCACCTCGTAGTCGTCGGTCTCGGGGTCGCCGAGCCCGGAGCCGCTCGCCCTGTCTGCGTCGACGTCGACGAGGACGTCGTGGCCGCCGGCGGGGTCGTCCGCGTCACGCGCCGGGTCGTAGTCATCACTCACGACGCCGTCGGCATCGACGTGGGCGGGACGGTCGTCGGGCGGGGCCTCCCCCGCCGCGATGGCGCGCACCGTGGCCTGCACGTCGGGGTCGGCCGTGCGGTCGTGGCCGAGGGCCGCCGCACGGCTCACCCGCTCGAAGCTGGCCCTGCCCCACGAGAGGTCGTGGCCGAGGTGGTCGGCCTCGATCTCGGCGGAGGTGCGCGGCTGGCCGTCGGGGCCGGCGAACTGCTTCACCGTGAGGTTGCCCTCGACGACGACGGGCTGCCCCTTGTGCAGGGCGACAGCGGAGTTCGCGGCGAGCGCACTGAAAGCGATGACGCTGAAGTAGCTCGTCTCACCGTCGTAGTAGCGGCCATCGGCGCCTCGCCGGTAGGGCGTGTGCGCCAGGCGGAACGTCGTGAAGATGCTGCCGGTGCGGCCCGTGCGCTGCACCGGGTCGGACACGACGTTGCCGTGCACGGTGATGCGGGTCTCGTTCATGCGCAGTGCTCCTCGTCTCGTGCGGCGACGTCCGACGTCGCCGGGTGAGGACCACTCTCGGCCCGCTGCCGCACGGGCAGAAGGCAGTGTCGCGAGGTTGTGGACGGCGACGCTCCCCCTCCGGGGAGGTGTGGACGAAGGCTGCACCGCGGACTCAGCGTTCCGGCGGCCTCAGCGTGCAGCGATGTCGAGGTGCTGCCGGGTCTCGCGATGACGAGCGAGCACCTCGTCGACGGGGATGAGGATGCGCTCGTCGGCGACCGCCGCCACGGAGTCGGTGAGCCGCCGGCCCACGACCGCGCGTCGACGCCGGGCGCCGATGCGGGCCCACCAGCGCGAGAGCAGGCCCAGCCCGATCCCGAGCAGGACGCCTCCCAGCAGCATCAGGGACGGCACGGGCAGGATGCCGACCGACGGGGTGTCAGGGCGCGGCACCCCGAGCAGGCTCACCACCCAGAGGACTGCGAGCCACGCGAGGCCCGCGACGGCGATGAGTCCGAGGGCCCACTGGACGATGTTGACGACCAGCCACCAGATCGGCCGGCGAGCCCGCAGCGAGGTCGTGAGCATCGCCTGGTCGAGGGCGTCTGCGAGGCCCCCGTCCCCCGCCTCCACAGCGTCCTCGACCGACTGCTTCCAGCGCACGGGCAGGCCGTCGGACGCCTCGCGCACGAAGGTGCGGGTGGCGAGGTCGACGGCCGAGGCGGTCGCCGCGGTCGGGGTCGGGATGGACGACCTGCCGAGGACCGCACGCACGTCAGCGCCCTCGATGTCGACGGGGATCGGCGGGCGTCCCCCGGTGCGGTCGAGGCGGAGCCGACGCAGCGGGTCGGCGGCGAAGCCCTTGGTCCAGCGGGCGAAGAGCCAGCCGGTGTGCGCGAAGGCCTCGCGGCGGTAGTCGCGCGCCACCGCGTCGAGCACGATCGGGACGCCGGCGGAGCGGGCCAGCGCGGTGTCGAGCGCAGCGCGGTCGAGCCGACTGACGTCGGCCTCGGTGTCGGCGACGCCGCGACGCAGCGCAGAGGCAGCCACGACGAGGTCAGAACGCAGTCGTTGACGCGACGCCGCATGTCCGGCAACGGCATTCGCCAGACGCTGGCGCAGGGTGTCGACGCCCTCGCCCGTCACCGCCGACGTGGGCAGCACCGTGGCCTTCGTGACACCGTCGGCCTCGAGCAGCGCACCGAGGTCGCTGGTGACGGCCTTGAGACCGGCCGGTGACAGCCGGTCGCACTGGTTCAGCACCGCGAGCGTGACCGCACCGTGCTGCGACAGGAGGGAGACGAAGTCGTCGTGGAGCCGGGCATCCGCATACTTCTGCGGGTCGGTCACCCACACGAAGACGTCGACGAGCTCGAGGATGCGCTCCGCCTCGACGCGGTGCGCGACCTCGCGCGAGTCGAAGTCGGGAAGGTCGAGCAGCACGAGACCGTCCAGCCCGCCGACCGTGCCGCCGTCGACAGCCGAACCGGCGTCCTCGACGACGTGACGGGTGGCCACCCCGAGCCAGTCGAGCAGAGGGGTGGCGTCGGCGTCACCCCAGACCGCCGCGGTCGGCAGGGCGGTCGTGGGCCGCCGCGCGCCGATCGTCGCGACGTCGGCTCCGACGAGGGCGTTGAAGAGCGAGGACTTGCCACTGCCCGTCGCCCCGGCCAGGGCGACGACGGTGTGGTCTCCGGCGATTCCGCCACGCTCGACCGCCTTGTCGACGGCGCGCCGAGCGCGGTCGACCATCGCCGGCTCGAGCTCGGCGGCGCCGGTGAGCAGGGCCATCGACAGGGCGCTCGTCCGCTCGCCGACCTCCGCCGACGAGGCCTGCTTGACCTTGGCGCGGCCCATCGTGAGGGGGCTCATCGCGCAGCCCGCACGGCAGCAGCCGCCTTCTCGAGGTTCGCGGTCTTGTCGGCGTCGACGTGCACCGTCGTCACGGCTCCTTCGTAGCGCTCGCGCTCGGCGGCATACAGCTCCTCGACTCGCGTCATCAGCCGCTCACGCGCCTGGCGCGCCAGCTCGCGCACGGCCTGGTCGCCGAAGACCGCCTCGAGCAGCTTCTGGCCGACGACAGCGGTGCCGCCGGCGATGCCGATCTCGGCACCGGTGACGCCGGCGGTGCTCGCGAACGTCACGAGCATGAGGACGACTCCGAGGCCGTTGACGCCGTAGGCCATGATGCGGGCCGTCGTGCGGCGGTCCTTGCCCTCGCTGCGCACCATCTCGAGGATGTCGCCCTGCCAGTCACGCACGAGCCGCTCGGCCCGGGCGGCAGCCCCGTCGCTCGACCTCGCGAGGCCGGGGTCGGCAGCGAGCAGCTGGTGGCCGCCGGGCAGCACCCGCCAGGCCCGGGCCGTCGCCGATGCCGCCAGCTCTGCCCGGTTGGAGATGAGGGCCTCAGCGCCCGACTGCAGCGCCTCGCCGAGGTGGTCGGCGCGAGCGGGCTCGCCCTTGATGAACGAGGTGAAGCGGTCACGCACGCGCGACACGGTCGACTCGACCTGGCGGAAGAACTCACCGGTGCCGACGAACTCCTGCCAGCGCGCGAGCACCTCGCCGCGCAGCAGGCTGCCGTCCTCCATGCCCTCGTGGACCTGCGTCGTCGCGTCGTCGTATGCCGTCCGGGCGGCGTCGAGGAGCGCGTCGCCCGCCGCTGACTGCTCGGCCGCTGCGTCCAGCAGCGAGCGGGTGCGCGTGTCGAGCGAGGTGAGCGCGCCCTCGAGGGTCTGGCGCACGACGACCGCCCTGGCCTGGGCGTCGCCGGCGAGCGCGGTCAGCCACGCGCGGAGCCGCTCGACCTGGTCGTCGGGCAGCAGCCCGTCGACGAGCCGCGACTCGAGCACGGTGAAGATCGGCGCCTGCTCAAGGCCCTGCTCGCGCAGCATGGAGGCGAGGTGCGTGCGGATCTCGTCGACGGCGGGGGCCGGCACCCGGTCGAGGACGACCGCGACGGCGGTGCCGCGCTCGCTCGCCTCGCGCAGCAGGTCCCAGGGCACGGCGTCGGCATACCGAGCGGCGGTCGTGACGAAGATCCACAGGTCGGCCGCTGCGAGGAGCTGGCCCGCGAGCTCGCGGTTCGCCTCGACGACGCTGTCGATGTCGGGGGCGTCGAGCAGCGCCAGGCCGGCGGCGACCGCCTCGCTCGAGACGAGGCGCACCGCGCCGGGTCCGTCAGAGGATGAGTGACGCCCGGTGATCCGTGCGAGTCCGGGGAGGATTCGCTGGCCGGAGAACCAGGCGCCGTCGGCAGGGTGGTGCACGAGGACCGGCGACCGGGTCGTGGGGCGAAGGACGCCGGAGAGCGTGACCTCGCCCCCGACGACAGAGTTGACGAGCGTCGACTTGCCGGCACCCGTCGAGCCGCCGACGACGGCGAGCAGCGGCGCGTCGATCGAGGTGAGCCGCGGGATGACGTAGTCGTCGAGCTGGTCGAGCAGACGCGACCTCGTCGACCGGCCGGCAGCAGACCCCGGGAGGTCGAGCGGGAGGGTGACCTCGGAGACGGCGGACCTCAGGTCCTGGACCGCCCCGAGCAGCCGGGCATTGCCCGCCCCTGATTCACCCGCCACGTCGGCAATCCTCTCTTGTCAGCACCAACTCACCAAACCGAAACGCCCCTGTCGGGCCGCCGGTCTGGAACGGGGTCTCCGGGGCGCCCTCACCGGGGCGAACGCGACTGCCAGTGCCGCTCGAGCACCGGTGTCTCGACCAGCCGCTCGATCCGCACGCCCACGGGTAGCCCCCGCGGTCGGAGCGGCTCCACGCCGAGCCGGTGCCGGTTGGCGTCGCGGGTCGAGCAGATCTGCAGATGCGGGGTCCGGACCGGGGCGGAGCGAGTCAGGTCGCGCAGCGTCGTGCCGTGCAGCAGCACGGCGTCGCAGTCCACGAGCCACCGCGCGCGGGCGAGCACCTCGGGCCCCGGCTCGCCGGTGTGCACCCGCGGGTCCTCGATCGGGCTCGCGACGCCGTCTCCGAGCCACGCGTGGGCATCGGTGCCCGCGAGCAGCGACTCGAGGCTCGCGATGACCACGGCATCGTCGGCTCGGGCCACGTCGACCCGCACGACGACCTCGGGGATCGACCACACGAGGTGGGTGCCTCGAACGTCGGCGTCGGGAAGGCGCCGCGCGAGCGCCACCGTCTCGGCGTTCTTGACGGCCGTGAGATCGCCCCGCCCGGGCAGGTCGGGCCCGTCGTGCCACACCACGGCGTCGGCGAGCCAGCGCATCTCGGCCCCCGCCACGTGCGCCCGGTGGCCGTAGTCCCAGTCCTCGCCGCCGTAGACGCGGATCGACTCGTCGAAGCCACCGAGCTCCTCGTGGAGGTCGCGGCTCACGCTGACGGCCGCCCCGAGCACGAGCTGGTAGGCGCGGTCGTCGGGTCGGGTGAGGTCGGCCGTGCGCTCGTAGCCGTCGAGGAGCCACGCCGGCTCGTCGATGAGCGTGGGTGCAGGCCCGTCGCCTCCGAGCCACTCGCGCACGGCCTCGGGCGTCCAGCCGTCGAGATCGGCATGCAGCCGGTGTCCCACCGTGAGGTCCCACGCGGACGTCGTCACCGAGGCCACCTTCGCGAGGTAGTCGGGCGCGGGCACGCAGTCCTGGTCGACGAAGACGAGCACGTCTCCCCCGGCAGCCCGGGCGCCGAGGTTTCGAGCCGCCGCGGGGCGGAATCCCTCGTCGGGCTGCCGCACGACCGAGGCTGCGTAGTCACGCCTGCCCACCCGCGGCTCCTCGCGCGATCCGTCGTCGGCCACGACGACCTCGAACCGGGCGGACGGAAAGGTCTGCATGTCGAGTCCGGCGAGCAGCCGGTCGAGCTGGTCCTGTCGCTCGAAGTGGGGCACGACGACACTCACTCGTGTCTCCGAGACGGGTTTGGTGTCAGTCACATTCACGAGATGCTCCTCAGGACGTTTTCGTGCGCCGCAGCACTCTCGGCCCACGACGGGCCGAGCTGCACGTCATCGCCGAGCCACGTGCTGTCCGGTGACTCCACGGCTCGCTCGATCGCGGGCGCGAGCGCGGCGACGTCGTCTGCGATCGTGACCGCGCCGGGCATCCGCTCTGCGAGCTCACGGGTGTAGGCGCCGGCAAGCACGATCGGCTTGCGCCCCAGAGCGATCCACGTGTTGATCGACCCCGAGGCAGAGACGTGCAGGTGAGCGGCGACGGGCACGTCCACGTCGCGCACGACGTGGGCGAGGTCGCGCTCGGGCACGTAACCGGTGACGCTGAACGTCGTGCCAGCCTGTCGCGCGCGCAGGGCGAGCTCCTTGACTAGGCCCTCGTGCCCGGTCGAGACCCCGC
Organism: Humibacillus xanthopallidus; assembly: GCF_006716675.1. GTDB lineage: Bacteria > Actinomycetota > Actinomycetes > Actinomycetales > Dermatophilaceae > Humibacillus > Humibacillus xanthopallidus_B. The sequence goes on from NZ_VFPM01000003.1 coordinate 1,029,884, forward strand.
CGATGTTCACCACCTCGACCTCACGCCCGCGAGCCACGACGCGACCGGCGGCATCGATGACGTGCTCCAGTCCCTTGCCGGGATAGAGAAAGCCGAGCACGGCGACCCTCGCTGGCCCTTTCCTAGGCGAATACCGCTCGGGCGCAGGCGTGTTCACCCGCTCGACGGGAAGCGGCAGCACGACGACCCGCGTGTTGGACGCGTGTTCGTCGAGGCACTCGGCGAGCAGGGCTCGCTCGTGCTCGCTCGCCACCACGACGACCGAGGCGCTGTCGACGAAGCGTCGGTATGCCGTCCGGCGCCGTGCGAATCGCGCCTCCCCCTCCTCGGGCTGGGGGATGTCGTGCAGGCACAGGGCGAGAGGGGTGGTCCGAGCGAGGTCCTCGACGAGGTCGGCGGCATCGGAGGGAGTCGCGCCGAGGAGGTGGTCGGTGACCTGGATCATCGCGCTGTCGCGGCCAGCGAGGGCACGACGCAGGTCGGCGGACGCCGTGGCGACGTCCGGCGTGCTGATGCGCACGAGCCCCGCACTGAGAGCCGGCGACGACGCAGCGAGCCGGAGGGCGTGGATGACGACGCCGTGCCGCTCGGGGCCGACTACGGCATACGACCTCATCGGGAGACCTCGCCGGGCGTGCGCCCGGCGAGGAGGTCGAGCTGGGCGCGGTGGCGCCGCACGATGTCGGCCACGAGCCGTGGACGGTCGAGGAGCCAGGCGAGCTGGGCGCGCTCGACCTCGGCGACCGGCACGACCTCGCCGGAGACGAGCCAGTCCTCACGGGCACCGGCAGGGTCGAGCCCAAGCGCGACGAGCACGTCGGCGGAGACGGGGGCGTGCAGGACGTCGAGGAGGCGACGGCCCGGGTCGACGGCTGTCGGTGACAGCCCCAGCGTCTCCTGGATGCGGCGGGCGAGGGCGACGAGCACGGGGTTGGCCGGGTGGTTGACGGTGCGCATCGCCCCCGCACCGGAGGCGAGCACGAGGTCACTGACGGGAACGGCGCCGGCAGCCTGCTCACGGCGTCGCAGCTCCCCGATCGACCATGCCGACACGGCGATGGCCGTGCTGGGGTCGGTGTGGGGCTCGCTCTCCGCCGCGCGGAGCACGGTGCGCGCGTCGTGGTAGGGCACGAGCGGCGGGTCGCCGGCCTCGGCGTCGTGGTGCACGAGCTGCCACGGGTGCAGGCCGGCGTAGAAGACGACGGGCCAGACCACGGTGCGGGCGCGCGTGGCGGTCTGAGCGACCTGCGAGGCGCCGACCGGCATACGGCCGTAGTCGTCGGCGATCGGCTGGGTGAGCACGACGTCGGCACGCCGGAGGAGTCGCTGCAGGAGGGGCACCTCTTCGGCGGCGAGCTCGTGGACCGGTGGGATGCGCACGCTGGACCACGGCGCCCCGGGCGCGTGCTGCAGCAGCTGGCGCAAGGACTCCGCCTGGCAGTTGCCGTGCACGATGAGCAGGGGCAGGCCGCCGTCGGGTAGCGGGTCCAGGCCGTAGAACTGTCCGTAGTGCCGCGCGCGGGCGGGATCTGCACGAATTGCAGCGACCGCGCCGGCGCCCGCGCCGTTCGGCACGGGCGCTCCTGGGTCAGACGCGTCACGAGTCACAGGGGTCACCTACCCGTCCGGGGCACCGGCCGCTCACCGCGTCCTCACGGCCGTCATCGGAGGTTTGACCGTCTGTGTGTGCGGGTAGGAGTGAGGGGTGACAGGCAGCGACCAGAGTCCGGCAGGGTGATCGGCGACCCCTCGGTCCTCGCGCGCCCCGACGGTGTGCAGCGGGCCGGCAGCCAACGTTCGAGCACGCAGCCCCGGTCGGTCAGCGTCGTTCGCGACCCCGTCAACGGACGGGCGTCGGTGCCGCTGCGGATTGCCCTCATCGCTCCGTGCGACCACCCCATCCGTCAGCCCTTCGCCGGTGGCCTCGAGTCGCTCGTCTGGCAGTTGCGGCGGGCGCTCGTGGCCCGCGGCCACGACGTCACCCTCTTCGCCGCCGAGGGTTCCGATGCCTCCGACGCGGAGCACGTCCTCCCGAGCGGTGGTTGGGCACCCTCTCGCACGGCCGCCGGCGACGTGTCGATGCCGGCCCCTGGCTTCATGGCCGCGCACCACGCCTACCTGCGCCTCCTCCTGTCGCTGGCGGGGCCCGGTGGTGACGACTTCGACCTCGTGCACAACCACGCCCTGCACCACCTGCCCGTGGCGATGAGCCCGCTCGTGGTGCCGCCGATGCTCACCACGCTCCACACCCCGCCCACGCCGTGGCTCGAGTCCGCGATCGAGCTGACGCGCGGTGACAGCGGTCGCGGAGAGTTCGCGGCCGTCAGCCGTTTCGTCGCGCGGCAGTGGCGCGTCCTGCGGCCCGACGACGAGGCCCACGTCGTGCCCAACGGCGTCGACCTCGACACGTGGAGCGCCGGCCCGGGCGGGACCGCCCTCGTCTGGTCGGGGCGCCTCGTGCCGGAGAAGGCGCCCCACCTGGCGATCGAGGCGGCCCGACGCGCAGCGCTGCCCCTCGTGCTCGCCGGTCCCGTCAGCGACCCCGACTACTTCGAAGCCATGGTGCGTCCACGCCTCGGGCGGGACATCTCGTATGCCGGGCACCTCGCGACCCCCGACCTCGTCTCGCTCATAGGGTCGTCCGCGGCTGCCCTCGTGACTCCCGTGTGGGACGAGCCCTACGGCCTCGTCGTGGCGGAGGCGCTCGCGTGCGGCACGCCGGTCGTCGCCTTCGCGCGCGGCGGCATACCGGAGGTGCTGCACGACTCGAGCGGTGAGGCCGAGGGCCAGTCACACGGTGAGACGCGCGACGGATCCCCCTCAGCCGTGGGCCGGCTCGTGCGACCGGGCGACGTGACCGCCATGGCCGTCGCCGCGACCGACGCGGTCGGGCTCGACCGTCGGAAGGTCCGGCGACACGCGCATCAGCACCTCTCGCTCGACCGCATGGTCAGGGCCTACGAGCAGCTCTATGACCGGCTGCGGTCAGATGCCACCTGGGAGTCCGGCCAGCCAGCGTGATGAGCCCCTCGTCGGCGAACGCCGCGAGCCAGCCCTCCATGGGGAACCAGCCCCACCGCATCGCGAAGCGGTTGCTGTTGCGCACGATGTCGACGAGGTGGCGCCGCGGCGGGCTCTCGACCTCGTGGTGCTGGTGGTATGCCGGGGCGCCCCCGACCCACCACAGGCGGCCGTCCGCTCGCGCCAGCTTCATCGCGAAGTCGGTGTCCTCGCCGCCGTAGCCGTCGTACCCCTCGTCGAAGCCGCCGACGCACTGCCAGGTCGAGGCCGAGACGGCGAAGGAGAGCGACCAGAAGAGCCGCAGGTCGTCGGCCGCGAGCAGTCCGTCCTCCGGCGCGACGGGGCGGGCGGCGTGGGGGCGTGACTCCTCGAGATCGACTGCGCTGTAAGGACGCCCAGCCAGTCGTGGTGGGAGGTAGTGCACCGCACCCGACCACACGTCCGTGGAGCCCTGCGTCGCGGACCGGGCGGCCTCGCGGTAGCGCTCGACGAGGCGTGGCCCCGGGATGCAGTCGACGTCGAGGAAGACGAGCAGCTCGGCTCCGGCTGCGATGGCACGCTCCGCCGCCCGGTTGCGCGCGGTCGCGAGCGGTAGCCCCCACCGGTGCGCGTCGACGGAGAGGACCTCGGCGGGCAGCCCCGCCGGGGTGTGCTCGGTCACGACGGACGCGATCTGCGCGTCGTCCATCGCCACCACGACGAGATGGTCGGGCAGGACTGACCCGGCGCCCAGCCCCAGCAGGAGCCCCTCGAGATGGTGGTGCCGGCCGTGCGCCAGCGTCAGCAGGGCCGTCCGGGGGGCCGGGTGGTCCACACCAGCCGAGCCGGTGCCGGTCATCGGCGCTCGCCGAGCGCGAGGGAGTCGAGGAGGGCCGCGCACCGGTCGGCTCCCGCGCCGTCCGTCCAGCGGCTCCAGCGGGCGGTGTCGATCCGGGCCGCAGACTCGAGAAGGGCCGGCCATGCCGCGGGATCGGGCCAGGCGGGCAAGCCGTGGCTGACGCCGGCCTCCTCGAGCCCGTGCACCGTGAAGTGCTGCTCGTCGTGGGGGCGGCGCTGGGCGATGATGACGGAGCCGCGACGCGCGGCAGCGATCTCCGAGACGACGTTCTGGCCGGCGTGACCGACGACGACGGCGGAATCCTGAAGGCTGTCCCACAGGGCGTCGGGGCCCGCGTCACGGCACACCGTCCAGCTCCAGCCGGTCGTCGCCCGACGAGCCGCCTCGATCTGCTCCTCCGTCACGTCGGTGCCGCCGGCGCCCCAGACGAGCGCGACCCTACGGGCCTGCGGCGGGGCGACCGGCTCCCGGTCGTCGAAGCGGGAGAGGGACCCCAGCCACGTCGTCTTGGCATCCCACCGGGGCTGCCACCGCGCGACGATC
>NZ_VFPM01000004.1 GCF_006716675.1 Humibacillus xanthopallidus
TCGCCGAGGCCGGCGCCAAGGGAGGCACGGCCGTCAGCCCGGCCGTCGCGCTCATCGTCAACTCGGGCGAGTCGACGACCGCGCGCCTCGGCACCGGTCCCGCCATCGACATCAACGGCGCCCTCACGATCGAGGCCGTGCACACCTCCGACCTCACCGAGACCCAGGCCAACGGCGACGTCAAGGCGACGAACGTCGGCGTCGGCATGGCGATCGCCCTGCCGATCGTCATCGGCTGGACGACGCTCGCCGAGCTCTCGCGCAGCGCGACGGTCGACAGCGCCTCCATCACCGCCGAGTCGCGCATCGCCGCGCTCGCCCAGGCCAACGCGAGCTCGGTCGGCCAGGCGAAGACGTCGACGACGAAGACCGCGGACGCCACGGCGACCGACACGGTCAAGAACGACCCCAACGCCGGCGGCAAGGGCGCCGACGCCCCGCCCAAGGCGAACGACGCGGCCAAGGCCGGCTCCTCCGCCTCGAGCGCCCAGTCCGGCCAAGGCAGCAGCTCGGTCGGCATCGCCGCCGCCTTCGGCGTCGTGTGGGTGCAGTCGACCAACATCGCGCGCGTCGTGAACGGCGTGACGATCGACGCGGCCGGCCCGATCACCGTCGGCGCCTACCAGCTGACCGACATCACCTCGCGCGGCACCGGCACCTCGCTCAACACCGACGCCAACTCGACCGGCTTCGGCATCGGCGTGGGCTTCGCCCACCTCGACATCGCGAGCTCCGCCCTCGTCGGCACCGGGACCACCCTCAGCGGTGACGCGATCACCGTCGAGGCGACGACGCCGCTCGACGAGACCACCGGCCTCCCGCTCGGGAACGCCGTCACCGTCTGGGGCATCGCGGCGGCGGGCGGCAAGGGTGACCCGCAGATCGCCGGGTCGGCCGGGATCATCGTCGTGAAGTACGTGACCACCGCCTCGGTCGGCGCCGGTTCCACCCTCACCTCGACGGGCGACCTCACGGTCCGCGCCACCAACCCGATGGGCATGCAGAACCTCGCGCTCGCCGCCGGCCTCGCCTCGAACGGCCAGGGTGTCGGCGCCGCCATCGCGATCACCGTCCTCACCGCGGTCACGACGACGGCGCTCATCGACTCGAGCGCGGCCACGCCGACGACGACGAACGCCTCCGGCGCGACGACCGTCGAGGCCACGGCCCACCTCTCGCCGCTGCCCTTCGACATCATTCACGACCTGCTGAGCGAGTTCGCCGACACGATCAAGAGCCTGCCGGTGCTCGGCATGGACAGCCTCCAGACGCCGCCCTTCTCGTCGGTGGCGCTCGGCGGCGGCGCGGGCTCGGGCGACCTCGGCGTCGGCGGCTCCTTCGTCGTCATCGTCGGCAACCGCTCGACGAGCGCCCGCATCGGCACCGCTGCCCTCGTCAACCAGACCGACCACGGCGACACCGGCCAGAGCGTCACCGTGCTCGCCCGCGACGACGTGTCGACCATCGCCATCGCCGGCGGCATCGGCCTGTCGACGAAGGGCACCGGGGTCGGCGTCGCCGTCATCGTCGCGGTCACCAACCAGGACGTGCGGGCCGGCATCGCGAACGGCGCCAAGGTCTGGGCCGGGGGCGACGTCCGCGTCCGCGCCATCGCCACCGACCCCGTGCTCGCCGCCGCCGCCTCGCTCGGCGTCGCCAAGCAGAACGCCGCCGCCGGCTCCTTCATCGTCATCGTCCAGAACCAGGGCTCCGGCGCGCCCGGCACCTACGCGAGCCTCGGCGGCGGCGCCTCCGCGGCCGACCGCGTCACCGTCACCGCCGGCGGCGACCTCGAGGTGAGCGCCCGCAGTGCCATCGACGACGCCGGCAAGGCCACCACCATCAGGCTGTATGCCGGTGGGCTGGCCATCGGGGCCGGCAACGCAGGCATCGGGCTGGCAGCCTCCGTCCTCGTGCGGGCCAGCCGCGTCAGCGCGACCACCGGGCAGGGCGCCACGCTCGCCGCCCGTGCGGCCACCGCCAGCACGACCCCGGGCCTCACCGTCTCGGCGACCCAGCTCGGCGACATCATGCTCATCGCGATCGCGGGCGGCGCGGGCAAGAGCGTCGGCATCGCCGGCTCGACGACCGTCAACGTGCTCACCGACACGACGACCGCGAGCATCGGCGCCGACTCCCAGGTCAACCAGGCGAACGCCGGCGCACCCGGGCGTCAGGACGTCGTCGTCATCGCCTCCGACCGCACGACGATCGTCGCCGCGGCGGGCATGGTCGCGATCGGCGGCACGGCCGGCATCGGCGCCGGCGCCGACGTCGAGGTCATCACGAAGACGACGACCTCCTCGGTCGGCGACCGCACCCGCATCACCGCCAACGGCGACGTCGTCGTCTCGGCCGTCTCGAGCGAGAAGATCACCTCGATCTCCGTCGGCGGCGCGGTCGGTGGCGACGTCGCGATCGCCCTCAACGCCGGCGTCTCCGTCATGACCGTGACGACCACGGCGACGCTCGGCGCGAGCACCGTCGTCGTCGCCGGCGGCAACGTCCTCGTCACGGCCGACGAGGTGCTCGAGCTGCTCATCGTCGCCGGCAACGTCACCGCCTCCGGCAGCGCGTCGGTCGGCGCGGGCGCGGCCGTCCCGGTCCTCACGAAGACGACGACGGCCACGGTCGGCGACGGAGCCAAGGTCACGGCATACGGCCTCGTGGGGCGGGTTGCCCACGGCACGGTCAACAGCGGCGGCTACACGATGACCCAGCAGGACCCGCGCTTCGACCCGCGCGGCTTCACCGACGGCAACCCCGTGCCGCAGGGTCTCGACCCGAGCGACCCCAACCACTTCGCCATCGTCATGCCGACCCCGCACGGCTTCAGCACGGGCCAGCAGGTCATCTACGACAACGGCGGCGGCGCCGACATCACCGGCCTGCACGACGGCAACACCTACTACGTCAACGTCCTCACCCCGACGCGCTTCACCCTCTCGCTCACGGCCCGCGGACCCCCGCTCGCCCTCAGCCTGCCCAACGCGCTCATGGGCGAGTCCCAGCGCCTCGTGCCGACCAACAGCGCCCAGCCGACCAAGGACGCCTCGCCGCGGTTCATCCCGGCCAAGGACGTCAGCGGCAACACGATCACCCTCCCCTACTCCTTCATCACCCCGATCGCGACCGGCGACGCCGTCATCTACAGCTCCGGCGGCGGCACCCCGATCGGCGGGCTGACCGACGGACAGACCTACTACGCGATCGTCCTCGCGACCACCGGTCCCTTCGGAGCCCAGCAGATCCGCCTCGCGACGACGCGCGACCGCGCCATCTCCGGCCTCGCCATCACGCTGACGGCCTCCGCCGCGACCGGCACCTCCCACAGCCTCGTGCCCTCCGGCGTCCTCCCGGCGCCCGACCCGCGCACGACGAACCCGCAGACCGCCACGCTGACGACGCAGACCGGCTTCAGCGGTGTGGCCGTCACCGCGACGAACAGCGACTCGATCAACGCGATCGGCATCAGCGCCGGCGTCTCCGGCAGCGTCGCCGTCAACGTCTCCGGCACCGTCTCGGTCATCACCGTGACGACGACCGCGAGCATCGGCGCCTCGGCGAGGGTCAACTGCGCCTCCGAGAGCGACTGCAGCACGAACGTCGCGGGTGCCGACCCGGCGCAGTCGGTCATCGTCCTCGCGGGCAACAGCTTCCACCAGCTCGGCATCGCCGCCGCCGCGGCCGGGGCGGGCTCGGTCGCCGCCGGTGCCGGTGTCGCCGTCGGCGTCATCGAGATCACGACCACCTCGAGCATCGGCAACACCACCGTCGTCAACGCCAAGGGCGACATCGTCGTCGAGGCCGACGCGAGCGAGTCGTTCGTGTCGGTGGCCGCCTCGGCCGCCATCGGTGGCGACGCGGGCCTCGCCGGCGCGGTCGGCGTCACCGTCCTCGACCTCACGACGAGCGCGACCACCGGCACCGGCGTCACCCTCCGGGCCGACAACAACGTGCTCGTGATCGCGAACGACACGACCGACCTCGTCCTCGTGGCCGCCTCGCTCGGTGCCGGCGTCTGGGCCGGGCTCGGCGCGGGCGTCTCGGTGGCCGTCGTGACGAAGACGACCGAGGCCCACCTCGGCGGCAACAACGTCGTCGTCGTCCTCGCGAAGGGCGCAGCCGCCTCCGGCATCTCGGACGGCACGTCGACCGCCGCGGGCAGCTTCGGCACGAAGAGCGCCTTCCACGGCCTCGCCGTCCAGGCGGACTCCTCCGAGGAGCTCTTCGGCCTCACCGCGGGCATCGCCGGCGGCTTCGTCGGCATCGCCGGCGGCATCGGCGTCAACATCTTCACCGTCGTCGTCAAGGCCTTCATCGCCGGCGGCACGACGGTCAACAAGGGCACCTCGGGCATCATCGCCGGCGTCGCGTCGGGCCAGTCGGTCGTCGTCGCGGCCACCGACTACCTCGAGACGCTCACCATCGCCGGTGGCGTGGGCATCGGTGCCGGCGGCATCGGTGGCGGCGTCGACGTCGGGGTCGCCAACATCACCGTCCAGGCCTACCTCGGGGTGGGCAGCGACGTCTGGGCCGACGGCACCGTCGAGATCGACGCGCTCGCGACCAAGCACGTGCAGACGTATGCCGTGAGCCTCGGTGGCGGCGTCGTCGGCGTCGCCGGGTCGGTGACCGTCTGGACCGTCGGCACCGCGGCGACGAACACCTACCAGAGCGCCGTGAGCGGGCCGGACCGCGGGGTCTGGAGCTCGGGCACGACCTACGAGGCCGGCGACATCGTCTCCGTGGGTGGCGTGAAGTACTTCGCCCGCAGCCGCAACGTCGGCAAGAACCCCACGAGCAACCCGACCGTCTGGGTGCCGCGGGCGTGGAGCTCCACCGTCACCTACGAGGCCGGCGACGTCGTCACCTACAGCGGCAAGACGTATGCCGCGAAGACGCGGACCGTCGGGGACACCCCGTCGTCGTCGCCCGGTGACTGGGCCCTCGGCGACCAGTCCCCGACCGGCACGTCGACCGGCAGCGCCGACTCGCTCGCCTCGGGCGGCGACACCAACGGCGGCAGCGGCAACGGGTGGGGCAGCGTGCTCGGCGGCTCGGGCAGCATCGAGGGTTGGGTCAGCGGCACCGACTACGTGCAGGGCCAGCTCGTCAGCTCCGGCGGCCACTACTACGTCGCGCTCACCGACATCACCAACTCCCTCGTGGCACCCGAGACGGACGCAGCCTCGGCCACCCCGTCGTGGGCGCTCAGCGACGACAACTACCAGGTGCGCCAGCTGTCGAGCACGAGCGACGCCTCCTCGTCGGTGACCGGCGCGAGCCCCGGCGGGTCCGTCGCCTCGAGTCCCTTCACCCAGCCGGCGCCCCCGTCGGGCACGTCGGCGACGATCTACGGGTCGGTCCACGCCGGCGGCGACGTGCAGGTGCGCGCGACCGACCGGATCGACGTCACGAGCCTCGCGGGCGTCGCCGCTGTCGGCCTCGGCGCGCTCGGCGCCGGCGTCTCGATCGTCACCCTGGGCCTGTCGACCGACGCCGGCATCGCCTCGACCGGGTCGGTGAGCTCGGGAGCCACCGTCGGTGTGCACGCGGTGCTCGACGAGCGCGTCGACGGGCTCGCCGCGGCCGGCGCCCTCGGCGGTCTCGCCATCAGCGGCCAGGTCGTCGTCATCACCGACAGCAGCAGCCAGAGCGCTCACATCGACACCGGCGCGACCGTGCCCAAGGCGGTCACGAAGATCGCCGTCGACACCGTCGCGACCCGCACCATCTCGGCGCGCACCTTCGGCGTGAGCATCGCGGCCGGGGCGGTCGGTGCGGCCATCGCCGTCGCCGTCATCAGCGGCGACACGACTGCCCTCGTCGGCGACGTCGCCATCGGCGCGGACGGCGCCGTCGGCGGCCTCATCGTCTCCTCGACCGACACGATCATCCCGACGAACCAGGCGGTGTCGGTCCAGGGCGGCGTCGGTGCCGCGATCAGCGGAGCCGTCGCGGTCATCACCTACTCCGGCTCGACCCGTGCGGCTTCGGGGGCGCACGGGACGGTCACCATCGGCGGCCTCGGTGTCTCCGTGACCGCGACCGGCAACCACGCGGGCATCTATGCCAACACCCTCAACATCGCGGTCTCGGGCGGCGTCAGTGCCGGCCTCACCCTGGCCTGGGCCACGAACGCCCGCTCGACCGACGCCGCGCTCACCTCGACGAGCAACGTCACGACGTCGGGGGCCGTCTCGGTCGTCGCCACCGCGTGGAACGAGGCACGGGCCGACGCACCCGGCGGCTCGGGCGGTGCCGTCTCCGTCGTCATCGTGCTGCCCGAGGCAACCGTGTCCGGTCACACCCGCGCCCAGCTCGACGGGCAGGCCAGTGGCGCGTCCGTCACGGTCCGGGCCGCAGCGACGAACACCGCCTCGGCGACGACCGTCCTCGTCTCGCTCTCGGTCATCGGTGGGGGCGCCGGCGCCTATGCCCACTCCGTCATCACGCGCGACGCCGACACGAGCGCCTGCGTGGGATCCTTCTCCGCCGCCGGGCTCTGCACGGCCTCCGCCGCCGACATCACCTCCGGCGGAGCCGTGACCGTGCGCGCCGGACGGCCCGACACGACGAGCACCGGCACGGCGCTCGCCCCGACCGACCTCGCCTGCACGACCTCGAGCGTCAACACGATCACCAACCACGGCACGAACTGTGCCTCGTCGGTCGCCTCGGGCGGCGCCGGCGGCATCCTGGCTGCGGCCACCGTCTTCGTCTCCGACGCGAGCGTCGATGCCGGCGTGCGCGCCACCCTCACCGGCATCGTGCGCTCCTCGTCGCGCACCGACGTCACCTCGACCGGGTCGACCTCGGTGACGGCGAAGACGGTGGCCGTCTCGGTCGGCGGCTACGGCGCCCTGGCCGGCTCGGCGTCCCTCGCGAGCATCGGGCAGACCGCCGGCATCACGGCCGTCGTGGCCGCGACGTCTGTGGCGTCGGCCGGCACGGCCACGGTCGCGGCGGCCGGCACGAACACCGCCACGTCGACCGCCGGCGTGGGATCGGGGTCGGTCGGCCTCGCCATCGGCGTCACGGTGCCGACCGCGACCATCGCAGCGCCCGTCACCGCCAGCTTCACCGCCGGCGGCAACGTCAAGGGCCTCTCCGTCACGGCGTCGGCGACCGACACGGCAACGGTCGACGCCGCAACCGGTGCCGTCGCGATCGCGGCCGGCGCGGCGGTCAAGGGCGACGCCGAGATCACCGGCACCGCCGACACCAGCGCCACGGTCGGGCAGGGCTCGCTCACGGTCGGGTCGAGCGGCATCACGGTGACGGCCACGGCCACGAACACCGCGACCGCGACCGCCGGCGGCGGGTCGGGCGGCCTGCTCGGCATCACCGTCATCCTCGCGACGGCCGTCGTCGACGCCGCCGTCAGCGCCTCCTTCGACGCGGCCATGCCGACCGGCGCCGTCGCCACCGGCGCGGTCAGCGTCACGGCCACCGGCACCAACACGGCCACGGCGAGCGGTGTCTCCGTCGCCGTCGGCCTCGGGGCCGGCACCGGCGTGGGTGCCGAGGCGCTCATCGGCAGCGCCGCCATCGTCTCCGCGACCGTCGGCCAGAACGCCGTGCTCCGGGCTGCGGGTGCCGTCACGGTCTCGGCCTCGGCCACCGACAAGGCGAGCGCCACGGGCAACGGCGGCGCGGGCGGCGGCATCTCGATCAGCGCGATGATCCCCAAGGCCGAGGACCGCGGCGGCGCGGCTGCTGCCTACAACGGCGACCTGCTCGGTGCCGCGAGCCTGTCCGTCACCGCCGAGTCGCAGAACCAGGCCACCGCAGACCTGCTCACCGTCGCCATCGGCCTCGGCGCCGGCGCCGGCGGCAGTGCGTGCGCGACGGTCGGCGCGGCCAGCACCGAGACCAACTGCACCCTCGAGCACAGCGACTCCGGCACCGGCGGCGCCGTCACCGCGACCATCGGCGGCACCGCCTCCATCACCGGCCTCGGCACGACGATCGACGTCGGGGCGACGCACACCCAGACCGCCGCGGCGACCGCCAAGGGCGGCGGCGGTGGTGGCGTGGCCATCAGCGTCCTCAACAGCTACGCCCAGGTGCGCGGCACGACGAGCGCCTCGGTCGCCGCCGGCGCCACGATCGGCACCACCGCGAGCAAGGCGGGCGGCCTCAGCGTCACGGCCGACGACACCTCGACGGCGACGTCGACGAGCATCCTCGGAGCCGGTGGAGTCGTGGCCGGCGGTGGCAGCTACGCGACGAGCTCGGTCACCCCCACGGTCACCGCCTTCATCGGCACGGCTGGCACCTCCCAGACGATCGTCCTCTCCGGCGACCTCGAGATCTCGGCCCTGTCGCACCGCGCCGAGTCCAACGCCACGGCGAAGAGCTACGGCGGCGGCGGGGTGTCGGTCGGCGTCGCGAGGTCGAACGTCACGACGAACCCGACGGTCACGGCATACCTCGCTCGTGGCGTCGACGCCCGGATCGGCGGCAACGCCACCGTCAAGGCGGAGTCGCGCAGCGACTCGGGCACGGGCGCGCTGCCCGACACGTACACCGCCAACGGGACGCACGAGGAGCGCGCGCCCGGCGGCCAGCCCGGCGACGTCGTCAACGTCGCGAACGTCAACCTCACGACCAACACCGTCTACTTCCAGTCGCACGGCCTGCAGACCGGTGACACCGTCCTCTACATCGGCACGTCGATCGGTGGCCTGACGACGGCACGGGTCTACACGGTCATCGGCATCGACGACAACTACCTCGCCTTCGGCAACACCTTCGCGACCGGCCAGGTCAACTCCGGCGACCTCGCCGGGGGCCCGGGCGTCGACCCGGTGCGCGACGTCATCCGCTTCGCGACGCCGCACAACTTCGTCACGGGTGACGCCGTCATCCTCTCCGGTGACGCCACCCTCAACGGCTCCATCGCGAGCGGCCAGCGGCTCTTCGTCCGCGTCATCGACGCCTACCGCGTCCAGCTCTACACGAGCCTCACCGCCGCCCAGGCAGCCGCACTGACGTTCGCCCCGAGCGCTGCCTCCGGCACGACGATCACCCTCGGCAACACCTTCGCCCCCGGCCAGCGCGTCACCTACCAGGCACCTGCGGCGGTCGCCTTCGACCCGGGTTCGGTCGACGTCACCGGGTGCCCCGACAAGGACCACTGCTACCTCACGGACACCAGCGCCAACACGATCATGGTCGCGCCGATCATCGGCTACAACACCGACGGTAGCGGCAACCCGACGACGCCGATCCAGACGCCGCACAGCTTCGTGTCCGGCCAGAAGGTGCAGTACATCGGCTCCGGCGGCACCGTCGGCGGTCTCACGAGCGGCAGCTTCTACTACGTCATCGTCGTCGACAGCTACCGCATCCAGCTCGCCGCGTCGCGCTACGAGGCCACCTCGCACACCTACAACTGCGGCACCGCGAGCGACCCCGGCAAGACGTGCACGGACAACCCGGTGGCCATCCCGATCTCGGCACCGAGCGCCGGCAACCACTGGATCGTCCCCGCGCCCATCGGCGGCCTGACGAGCGGGCAGACCTACGTCGTGACGACCCCCAACGGCTCCGGCTTCGGGCTCGCGCCGATCACGTCGTATGCCGCTGACGGCAGCGCCGTCGCCGGCACCCCCATCACGTTCTCGACGTCCGAGACGTACACGATCGCGGGCAAGGGCACCTTCACCGACACCGTCCTCTTCGGCACCCAGAGCATCTGGGCGACCGGCCTGCACCTCACCCCCTCCTGCCTCACCGACGGGTGCTCCGGCCCGACCGACGAGCTGCGCATCGACCTCACGAGCGTCTCGGGCGGCACCTACGGCCTCTACCAGGGCGACCGCAACCCGCTCGACACGACACCCGCCTCACCGGTCTCGCTCCGCACCCTCAACCCGCCCACCGGTGACGGCGAGTCACGCTCGACGGCCGCCGGCGGTGGTGGCGCTGGCGTCGGGGTCACCGTGCCGACGGCCGACCTCAGCAACAGCCCGACCGCGCTCGCCTACCTCGCCGGGTCGGTCACCGCGGGTGGCAACGTCACCGTCACCTCGCACGTCGAGACGAACAACACCTCGTGGGTCACCAACGGCTCCGGTGGCGTCATCGCGGTCGGCGTCGTCAACGCCAGCGTCACGGTCAACGCCAAGAGCACCGCGCTCATCGGCAGCCTCGTGACGCCGGGCGCCGCCATCTCGGGCGACTCGGCCGTCGCGCAGGTCGCAGGCTCGGGCGCGAACGTCACCGCCGGTGGGGACGTCGCGGTGCTCGCCGACAGCAACCACCTGAGCACCGACCACGCGAGCTCCTCGGGCGGCGGCCTCGTCGGCGGCTACACCGCGGGTGCCAACACGACCATCACCGACCGCACGGCCGCCGCGACCGGTGCCGGCGCCCAGATCGCCGGTGACACCGTGCGGGTCAACGCCCACTCCGGGGGAGCCCACTTCCTCTACACCCACGCCGTCATGGGCGCGCTCTTCGGCGGCACGAACACCTTCCCCTACTACACGCTCACCTCGAGCGACATCGCGCTGCTCGACGGCATCGCGAGCAGCGGCGGCTCCGTCACCGGCCGCTACGGCGTCGACGTGCGGGCCTGGCACGACCTGCTCGCTGCCTCGCTCGACGACCACTCGGCGTGCTACTGCATCGGCCCGTCGCTCCACAGCGGCTCGGCGACGGTCAATGCCGACGCCAAGGTCTTCGGGCACCAGGGCGTCGTCATCCACGCCGGCCCGCGCCTCATCCCCGGAGTCAACACGTCCTCGAACGCCCCGGCCTCGCCGCTGATCACCCTGCCGGGCCAACCGAACGCCGCCCACCTCGTGCTCTACGTGCAGGCGGAGAACCCGGCCGGTGTCCAGAGCACCGACGGCGGCATCACGCAGACGCGCCTCATCGACTGGAACTCCGACGTCGTGGTCAACTCCGGACCCGACCCCTACCTGCTCATCGACAGCCAGGGCAAGGTCGTCAAGGCCGTGAACGTCACCGTCAACGGCGTCGCCAACCCCGACATCGGCACGACCTACTCCGGCACGATCATCGTCGGCGACATCCGCAACACCGGCAGCGGCGACATCTGGATGACGTCGAACGACGGCACCATCCAGGGCGGCTGCGCGAGCAACCCACCGGCCGGCACGCACTGCTGGGGCACGTTCACCTTCCACGAGAACTTCCGCACCGTCACGCTGCTCAACAACTCGGCCTTCGCCCTCGTCGTCAACGACATCGACGTCATCAACCGCACGGGCCAGCCGCACGTCACGCTCGCGACGAGCAGCACGGCCTCCGACGCGATCCGCTTCGACCTCGTGCAGGATGCGACGCCGAGCCAGGTCGTCATCGACAACACCGGCGCCTCGGACCTCACGCTGCGCGGCGCGATCACCAACCCGCTCGGGTCGACGTGGGTGCACGCGACCTACGGCTCCATCCTCGCGGCGACGAGCCGTGGCGTTCCGGTCTCGGGTGGCGACGCGCACACGACCCTCATCCAGAGCAACATCGTGCACGTCGACGCCGAGCGCGGCTCGATCGGCACCGCGGCCGCACGCCTCGCGATCGACCTCGTGCAGTATGCCGCCCACGACCTCGCGCTCAGCGTGACCGCGGGCGTCGACGCCCACCTCGACCTGCGCACCTGGCTGCGCGACCCGACGATCCCCGACCCCGCCCTCGCCGCGAACCCTGCCTACGTCGTCACCATCGACTCGCTCGTCGCCGGCGGCGACCTCGATGTCATCCTCCGCGCGACGCTGTGGGGCACGGGACGCACCGGGCTGCCGGGCGTCAGTGTCATCAACCAGCACAACGCGTCGCTGACGAAGACGTACTACAGCTTCTACCACCCCGACGCCGTCAACTGCGTGACGACGCCGCAGGCCGAGGACTGCCTCTTCGCCGTCGCCGTGACGGGCGGCAACAGCCACGCCGTCAAGAGCACCTACGACTTCGCGACGCTCGACTCGGGCTCGGGAGCGAGCACGCCGAACGGCAGCATCACCGTCGCCGCGGCGGACGACTCGCCGAGCGCCACCCGGATCAACGTCATCGGGCTCGTCGCAGTCCACGGCAACGGCACCACGAACGTCGACACCAACGGCTTCATCACGCTGACCGCGACCGCTGCCGCGAGCACCGCCCGCCGGGTCGTCGTGGCCCAGGCGTTCAGCCCCATCGACCCGGCCTTCGTCACGACCTCGGATGTCACCGTCGCGTTCGGCCCGAACCCCGACCTGCGCCTCGGCCTCGTCCGCTCCACCGATGACGACGTGACGCTCACCTCGCCCGCCTCCATCGTCGACGCCCCCGTGGGCAGCGCCATCCCGCCGGTCACCGGCGACGCGGCCGCGGACGTCGTCGGCGTCGACATCACGATGACTGCGGGCACCGGTGGCCCGGGCAGCATCGGCACCGACACGAACTTCGTCGAGATCGACTCGTCCTACGCGCGGTACGGCGTCCTCGACGCCGACGCCGCCGGCGTCATCCGCATCACCGAGACGCCGAGCAGCCCGGCGGGGGCGTATGCCGCCGCCACCCCGGCGCTCGCCGGTGACCTCCACGTCGACACCGTCACGACGTGCGTGCGCTCGAGCGCGACCGCGTGCGCCGATGTCACGCTGACGACGACCGTGGGCTCGATCCTCGACGGGCACAACTCCGGCTCGGGCGGCACGACGGTCAACGTCACCGGCAACTCCATCGACCTGCTCGCCCTCGGCGGCAGCATCGGCACCTTCACCGACGCCGCCACCGGGGTCTTCACCGGCGACCTCAAGGTCGACTCGGCCAAGGGGACCGGGTGCCAGGCCACCTATACCCTCCGCTGGTTCCAGGCGAGCGCCGCCGACCGGGCCGTCACGGCGACCTGCGACATCGCGGCCCAGGCCGACGCCACCATCTACCTCACCGAGCTCGACGGCCCGGCCGCGATCCTGCTGGCTCGCACGCAGGCCGGCGACATCCGCCTGACGACGACCGAGACGACCGCCCCTGGAAACGACCTGCTCGTGCTCCACTCCGGCGGCACGCTCGTCCGTGAGCCGGCGAGCCCGTCGGCCGTGCCGAACGTCCAGGCCGTGCCGAACGGCCTCATCGAGGCGCAGGCGGGCAACGTGCTGCTCCTCTCGGCCGATGACGTCGTCACCGACCCGAGCGCGCAGATCCTCGCGACCGTGGCGTCCGCAGACGCGGGCACCGGCAACACGACCGACCCGAACCGCCCCCGCACGCTGACCGGCACCATCGACATCCACGGCGACTGGCACCCCGGCGTCACGGACGCGACGGCCAACGAGGGCACGGTCATCGTCCTCCGCGGCGAGGTCACCCCGGGCACCGGCGGCCTGACGCGCGTCTTCGGCAACGCGGACGACGACCAGATCGTCTTCGACCAGACGCTGCTCGGCGGCAACACCCGCGCCTACGGCTCGGCCGTCGCGACGTCGCCGGGCGTCTTCGCCCCGGCCGGCGACGGCTCCGACACGCTCACCGTCTACCTCCTGCAGACGATGCCCGTGGCCGGCACGACGCTCACGCTCGATGGCCAGGACGGCACCGACGCCTACGTCGTCTGGACCCACGGCAGCGCGGGTGGCGCCTACCACTACGTGCTCAACGTCCTCGACAGCGGCGCCCCCGACCGCGGAGCCGACACGCTCGAGGTCCACGGCGCCGACAGTCTCCTGGGCGGGATCAACCCGGCGACCGGGCTGCCGTGGACGACCGACGACATCTTCCTCCTGCGCTCCTCGTCCTACATCCCCGGCGAGAGCTCGGCCCGCCCGTCGGTCTACTGCGGCACGACGGCGACGGCGGCGTGCGCCAACCACTCCGGCTACGTCTCGGTGCTCCACCCTGCAGCCCTGGGCGGCCTCGACCCGCTCACCGTCGCCCGCCTCAGCGCCCACCTCGGCGTCGTCGAGCGGATCAACTACGACAACGCCGTCAACGGCCGCTTCGCGGTGCTCGGCCACGGCGGCAACGACCACTTCGCCGTCGACGACACCGTCGCCGTGGCGACGCTCGACGGCGGCGCCGGGAACGACAGCTTCCAGATCGGGCAGGTCTACGGCATGCGCCGCGACGACGCCCACAGCGGTCTCTCGCCTCCCGACTGGTTCGCGACGATCGCCACGACCCGTGGCTACCTCTCGGTGGGCTCGAGCGCGCCGATCGTGGCCCAGGGTGGCAGCGGCGACGACAGCTTCACGGTCTACAGCAACCACGCGGCCCTGCGGCTCGAGGGGAACGACGGCAACGACCTCTTCGCCGTCCAGGCCTTCGCCCTCGCCCAGACCCGCACCGACGGCTCGATCATCATGGGCCCGCTCTTCACGGGCGCCGTCACGATCACCAGCGCGACGAGCACCATCAGCCGCAGCAGCGGCAGCTTCCTCACCGATGGCTTCGCCGTCGGCCAGACCCTCGTCGTCAAGGGAGCCGGAGCCCTCAACGACAACACGACGACGACGGCATACGTCATCTCGGCCGTCACGGCCACCACGATCACCCTGGCCCGCACGCTGACGACCGTCCCGCCGCTGCGCACCTCGGGCACCTTCGCCGGCGTCTCGCTGAGCAGCGGCCCGCTCGCCCGGTCCGGCCTCACCATCGCCGCCGGCGCGACTGCCGGCACGAGCACCATCACCCGTAGCAGCGGCAGCTTCCTCACCGACGGCTTCCTCGTCGGCCAGACGGTCGCCCTCGCCGGCACCGGCACGGGCAACGACAACCTCGCGGGCGTCCCCTACGTCGTCACCGCCGTCACCGCGCTCACGCTCACCGTGTCGTCGGTGCTGACGCCGGGCAGCTTCGCCGACGCCACCGTCAGCGGCGTCCTGCCGAGCCCGAAGCTCACCTCCGGGTTCTCGACCGCGGCCCAGACCGACATCCGTACGGGCAACGGCAACAACCAGGTGCAGTACAACATCAACGCACCGGTCTCGGTCGACGGCGGCACGGGCTTCAACAAGCTCGTCGTCCTCGGCACGGAGTTCGCCGACCACATCGTCGTCACGGCGACCGCGATCTACGGGGCCGGCATCCAGGTCAGCTTCCGCAACATCCAGGTCGTCGAGGTCGACGCCCTGCAGGGCGACGACACGATCGACGTGCTCTCGACGGCCCCCGGTGTCGCCACCCGGGTGCTCGGCGGCCTCGGCAGCGACGTCATCAACGTCGCGGGCGACGTCGTCGGCGACGTCGTGAGCCGCGACCCGAACGGCTCGAGCGCGACGATCAACCACCTCGTCCTCAGCTCCGACGCCGACTACAACGCCATCATCGCGGCCGGCCTCAACGTCTCGGTGGCGCGGCCCTCGCAGGGCGTCGTCATCGTCACCGAGTCAGGCGGCTTCAGCTCGGTGCGCCGCCAGGACAACGGCACGGCGATCGGCACCGTCGACAGCCACGGCGTGCGCCTCGCCAAGGCCCCGACCTCCGACGTGTGGATCACGGTCTCGGCCGCGGCCAGCCCGCGCGAGCAGCGGCCCTACGACGCGCTGCACCCGTTCGACCAGGGCAACCCCTTCGGCGACACCGTCTACGTCTGCACGACCTCCGCCGCCGTATGCGCGACCGCCGCCGGCTACTTCCACACCGTCTACGACGAGCTCGGCGTCGCCCACCTCGTGCCCAACCGTGCCGCGGTGCTGCACTTCACGTCGGCGAACTGGCAGACGACGCAGACGGTCTGGTTCGCCGCCGCCAACGACACCCTGCCGCAGGGCACGATCGTCATGGCGATCAGCCACACCGTCATCAGCGCCGACCCCGTCTTCGCCGGAGCGGTCGTGCGCAACGTCGAGGTCACCGTCATCGACAACCTCACGCCGGACGTCGTCGTCACGCAGCTCGACAACGGCGCCCCCGACACGAACACGACCGTCATCAAGGGCACGCCGACGACGCGCCTCACCGACACCTTCACCGTGCAGCCGTCGAGCCAGCCGAGCGGCACGGTCACCTACGTCCTCACGCCGTCTGACGCGCGGATCCTCCTCTCCAGCAGCGACGCCCGCTTCGCCCTCGGCCCGGTCGTCGGCGGGGTCCAGACCTACCGGGTCACGATCTGCGTCGTCTGCGCCGCAGGCATCCCGGGCTGGACCGTGCCGGTGCTCATCACCGTGACGGCCGTCGACAACTTCCTCGTGCAGGACCCGCACCACACGATGGTCGCCATCACCGTCGACGGCACGGTCTCCGGCCGCGACGCCACCTACGACCAGGTCACCGGGTCGCTCGATGTGCTCGTCCTCGACGACAACTCGCCCGGCGTCTACGTCAAGCAGAGCGGCGGCACGACCGTCGTCAGCCTGCCCGACGGCTCCACTGCCGGCATCACCGACACGTATGCCGTCCGGTTGCTCAAGGCGCCCAAGGCGGCGGTCTCGATCGGCATCGTCACCGACGGCCAGACCTCGATCGTCACCGACCCGACCTGCGGCTCCGGCATCCTCGGCAAGGTCTGCCTCGCCGCCGTCGGGCGCCTCGCGGCCAAGGAGCTCTTCCGCGGCAACGTCACGATCTCCGGCGCGACGCTGTCGCGGGCGGCGGGCTCCGAGCTCGGCAGCTTCCTCGCCGACGGCTTCCGCACCGGTCAGAAGCTGCTCGTCACGGGAGCCGGCGCGTCGAGCAACACGATCGCGACGGCATACACCATCGTCGGCGTCACGGCCGGCACGATCACGCTGTCGTCGGCGCTGCCGGCCGGCGGCACCTTCACCGGCGTGAGCCTCCAGCGGGTTGCTCCTGCAGGCCTGTTCACCGGTGCGGTCACGTGGGACCCGACGGCCAAGGTGCTGAGCCGCACCGACGGCGTCAGCTGGCTCGACAACGGCTTCCTCGAGGGCCAGCTCGTCCAGGTCGCCGGTGTGAGCGGCACCTTCAAGATCCAGTCGATCTTCGGCACCAACCTCGAGAAGATGTCGTTCACCGTGGCGCCCACGCTGGCGAGCGGCACCGTGAGCATGACGCAGTACGCCGCGGTCGCGACCTTCGACGCGACGAACTGGTGGGTGCCGATCACCGTCACCGTCGCGGCCGACGACGCCTACGTGCTGCCGGCCGGGCGCGGCGACCTCATCGTCTTCCCGAAGCAGCCGCACCTGCTCTCCGACATCCGCGGCCCGCTCCAGGTCGACGGTGGCACGGGCGGCCTGAAGCGTGGCCTCGAGTCGGCCGTCATCGCACCCGACGAGATCAACACCCCGCCCTTCGGCATCGGCCAGCAGCCGTCCGAGGCGCGGCAGGTCGACGTGCTCAACATCTTCAATGACGGCAGCCGCGAGAACCTCTCGGGCGACCTGACGAGCACCGCCCTCACCGGCTTCGGGATGGGCCCGTCGATCACCTTCCCGGGCACGACGGCCTTCGGTGAACCGAACGCCTTCCCCGGCGGCATCAGCTACGGCACGATCCGCACCAACGCGGACGGCACCTTCAGCACCGACGGCTCGGTGTCGACCATCGAGTCGCTCAACATCCTGCTCGGCGAGGGCAACGACACCCTGACGATCCACAGCACCCTCGTGCCGGGCGCCGACACGGCCGAGGACGACAAGCTCGCGACCGGCATACCGGCGCTGCACGGTGGCCTGACGGCCGTGCACGGCGGCGGCAACCAGCTGCTCGCGGTCACGGGCTCCTTCACCGTGACGACGTCGGGTGGCGTCGGCCGGGTCACGCGCACCGACGGCGTCGCCTGGGCCACCGCGGGCTTCGCGGTCGGCAACCGTGTCAACCTGCCGGGGTATGCCGTGGGCGCCTTCACCGTCACCGGCTTCGCCGA
Source organism: Humibacillus xanthopallidus (assembly GCF_006716675.1). Classification (GTDB taxonomy): domain Bacteria; phylum Actinomycetota; class Actinomycetes; order Actinomycetales; family Dermatophilaceae; genus Humibacillus; species Humibacillus xanthopallidus_B. The sequence continues at coordinate 17,792 of NZ_VFPM01000004.1, forward strand.
CGGTGGCGCGACCCTGCTGCTGAGCGGACCGGCGGGCGGACCGGTCCTGACGACGGCGACGTGGACCGACGTCACCGTGTCGGTGTACGACCCGAAGTCGCCCGAGACGGGCTACGCCCGGGTCGGCGGCGACCACATCATCGTCCTCGGCGGCGGCGGCCCGACGTCACCGCTCGTCATCTTCGGCGACACCTCGCAGGACGGCATCTGGTACAGCGGCGACCCGACGGCCCAGACCGGCCACCTCTTCGGCCCGAAGCCGACGATCGAGCCGGTCGGCAACGCGCCGAACTACGTCTTCCCCGTCGCGGCGCCGTTCGCCCACGCCGGCAACGACTTCATCGACGCGGGCGCCCTCTTCGCCTCCGTGCCCAGCGGGCAGCTGCCGACGATCGGCCTGACGATCTACGGTGGCGCCGGCCAGGACACGATCATCGGCAGCCAGACCGGCGACATCCTCGCGGGCGGCTCCGGCGACGACCTCATCCTCGGCCAGCGCGGACGCGACCTCATCTACGGCGACTCCGGTCTCAACGTCGACGTCATCACCCGGGTCCTCACCGTCGTCACGGCCAACGCGAGCTCGCTCCAGAGCGCCGACTCGCTCTTCGCCGGCCACGACGTGCTCATCGGCGAGGGCTTCGGCTCGGCCCCGAGCACGGCCACCGGCCAGGCCGACAACGCCGACGTCATCTTCGGTGACCACGGGCAGGTCGTGCAGGACGTGCAGGACGCGCGCACCTGGCGCCTCGACGAGTCGACCGGCACGTTCGCGCCCGACGACGGCGTGCGCCTCCAGCGCCTCCAGACGACGCTCGAGCTCATGCACCTCGCGGTCGTCCAGCCGCAGAACGGCGTCAGCGACACCATCGAGGGCGACCTCGGCAACGACCTGCTTCTCGGCGGTGGCGGCAGCGACACGATCTGGGGCAACGCCGGCAACGACCTCGTCTTCGGCGACCACGGCCAGGTCGACTGCACTCAGGTGCAGGCCGACCCCGGCACGACCGGCTGCCGCATCGAGCCGGCGGGCCTGCCCTTCGACGTGGCCCTCAACAACCACCTCTTCACGTGGACGTCGATCTACACCGGACCGACCGCGAACTGGGGCAACGACCTCGTCACGGGCGACTCCGGCAACGACATCCTCATCGGCGGCGCCGGCTCCGACCGGATGACCGGCGGCGCGGGCGACGACGACCTCATCGGCGGCAACACCGGGGCACCTCTCTCCGCAGCGCCGGGGGCGACGAACGCCGGGCTGCCGGTCCCGGGTGCGGCCGGTTCGGGTGGCGCCGGCGGCTACAACGCCGGGGTCGACTTCAGCGCCGGCGGCGTCGGCTACGGCGACGTCTACGGCGGCACCGGCGGCACGGACGGGCCGCACAGCGCCTGCGTCGGCGCGGGCGCCTGCACCTACGGCGACTACCTCGACGGCGGCTCCGGCAACGACGTCATCGCCGGCGACAACGCGACGATCCTGCGCACCGGAACCACCCTCAGCCCGCGCTTCCGGCTCCTCGCGGGCACGACGATCCTCTCGACCGTCGACGGCTCCGCCCAGACGACGGGCACCAACTACGACGGCACGTCGACGCCGTGCGAGTGGCTCGACGGCAGCGCCTCCGCGGCGACCGCGGCACCGAGCTGCACGGCATACGGCTTCCAGCAGGACCCGCGCGGCGCGGCGGTGCGCTTCGTCACCCTCTTCGACCAGAGCTTCGCGCCGAACCCCGCCACCTTCTCCGACTCGAGCCTCGCGGGCGGCGCAGGCGACGACGTGCTCTTCGGCCAGCTCGGCAACGACTGGATCCAGGGCGACGCCTCCGTCATCAACGACCAGGGTGGCGTCACCGTCGACGTGCAGACGCGCGACACCGTGAACGACCCCCGGGCATCGGTGGAGGACCAGGCCGGGCCGGGCACCGACGGCGCCGACTACGTCGAGGGCAACGGCGGCAACGACGTCGTCTACGGCGGCCTCGGGCAGGACGACCTCGTCGGCGGAAGCTCCACGATGTTCGGGCTCGTGAGCCGGGACCAGCGGCCCGACGGCACCGACTCGATCTACGGCGGCGCCGGCACCCGCGTCGGCATCAACGACCTCGGCGACCTGTCGGCGACCGGTCACGCCCACGACGCCGACGCGATCCTCGGCGACAACGGCAACCTCTACCGCCTCGTCGGCGCGCGCGGCAGCGTGACGACGGACGCCAACGGCACCACGAAGGCGGCGCTCGCGTTCCTCGCCTTCACCTACGACAACTACTCGTCCGTCGAGCGGATCGTGCCGCGGGCGTGGACGCTGCTCGACTACACGTACCGCACCGCCGCGGCCGGCGACATCGGCGGCGCGGACCTCGTCCACGGCGAGGGCGGCGACGACCTCGTCATCGGACAGGTCGGCAACGACGTGCTCTTCGGCGACGGGCAGCACGACACCGTCATCGGCAGCACCGGCAACGACCGCATCTACGGCGGCACCGGCGACGACGCGCTCATCGGCGACGACGGCTACTACAAGACGAGCCGCAACGGCCTCACCGAGCCGCTCTGGGACGTCACGGTCGCGCACGCGACGAACGTGCTCGAGGCGATCCCCGGACCGTTCACGCAGGCCCTCACCTACCCCGTGGGCGAGCTCTTCCACGAGGCGCGGCTCTTCGTCTACCCGAGCGCCGACGCGACGGCCACGGGCTACGCCGACATCGTCTACGGCGGCCTCGGCAACGACTGGATCCACGGCAACGAGGGCGACGACGCCATCTCGGGCGCCGAGGCCCTGCCGTTCTTCTTCAGCGACCTCCAGCAGTCGATGATCCTCTCGCGCTGGGGCATCAACCCCGCCGACCCGCTGCGCTACGACCCGGCGACGACGAAGTTCGCCGACTACAACGCCGACGACCCGTGGTCCAAGATCTTCGACTGCACCGACGGGACGCGCGACATCGGTCTCACGGGCACCTGCGCGGCCGGCCAGAAGGTCGACTTCTTCCTCAACTTCACGCCGTTCGTGCTCGACGCGGCCGGACAGCCGATGCGCGACGCCGCGGGCGGCTTCCTCAAGAGCGACGACGGCTGCGACATCGTCTACGGCGACGTCGGCAACGACTGGCTCGTCGGTGGCACCGACACGAACTGGCTCTTCGGCGGCTTCGGCGACGACCTGCTCCAGTCCTCGCCCTACCTCGAGGTCGACGGCGGCACGAACCGCCAGCCCGTTCCCGAGCGGTGGTCGGCCCCGACCTTCGCCTACGGTGGCTCTGGTCGCGACGTGCTCATCGCCGGCACCGGCCGGGCCCGGATGTTCGACTGGGGCGGCGAGTTCAACAGCTTCGTCGTGCCGTTCGCCCCGTTCGGCGCCCCGGTCGTCAACCGCTCCTTCAGCCCCTGGATCCAGGACTTCATCCGGGCCCTGTCGGTCGCGGGTGGCATGGACATGACCTTCGCGCCGGCGACGCCGCTCGACGAGCTGTCGCTCTCGACGCCGAAGGACTCGTTCTGGAACGCCCAGCACGGCGGTCCGCGGGACCCGCAGCCCGGCAACGTCGGCGGCGTGCAGATCGACTACCGCGGACTCGTCGACCTCGGCGCCGACTGCCCGTGCCACCCGGGCATCGTCATCGCGGTCAACGGTGCGGTCAACGCCGCGAACCCGCTGGCGCCGACGACCATCGAGGACGCCGACGTGCCGCCCGGACGCCTGCTCCCTCCGGGTGGCAGCCTCGCCCTCACCTACCTCGTCACGAACCCGGGCACGACTTCGCTGCAGGTGCTCTCCGTCACCGACGACAACGCCACAGCGAGCACAGCCGACGACGTCCACCCCCGCTACGTCTCCGGCGACGCGAACGGCAACCAGCTGCTCGACCCGGGTGAGGTCTGGTACTACACCGCGGTCGGCGTCGCGGGTGCCCCGCAGACCGCCCTCCCCGGCGACCACCAGCACGTCGTCACCGTGCAGGGCTACGACCCCGTCGCGAGCACCCTCGTCACAGCGGCCGACCCGACGAACTACTCGACGAGCCCCAGGCTGGTCTCGATCGCCAAGGACCTCAACGCCGTCAACATCCTCAACCCGTCGGTGACGGAGCAGGCCGACACGACGGCGACCGCGCCACGCCTCGCGGCCGGCTCGCCGGTGCGCTGGACCTACCGCCTCACGACGACCTCCCTGACGCCGGTGACCGTCGTGTCCGTCACCGACGACAACGGCACGCCGGGCGTCGCGGGTGACGACTGGGCGCCACTGCCGCTGACGACCGTCTTCGCCGGGTCCACCTTCAACGTCGGCGACACGAACTACGACGGCCTGCTCGGTGTCGGCGAGACGTGGCTCTACACCTCCGCCGGGGTGGCGGCTGCGCCGACGACCGCCCAGGTCGGCTGGTTCACCAACACCGTGCGCCTCGCCGCACGGGGTGCGGACGGCAGCGACTACGGCGACAGCAACCAGGCCATCTACCTCGGCACGACCGGCCTCGGCCTCGTCAAGGCCGTGAACGCCGTCGACCCGCTCCGCCCGACCGCCGCCGAGGACGCGAACACGACCGGCCCGACCGTGGCCGTGGGGTCGACGGTCCGCTTCACCTACGTCGTGTCCAACACGAGCGCCGGCCCGATGACCGTCACCGGCCTCGTCGACGACAACGCGACGCCGGGCAACCCAGCCGACGACGCCAGACTCGGGGCGGGCATCGCCCCGGTGCTCGGCACGGGCGGCTACAACGTCGGCGACACGAACGCCAACGGCGTGCTCGACCCCGGCGAGGGCTGGCTCTACGCCTGGAGCCGGATGGCAGGCCAGACGGGCGACTTCACGAACACGGCGATCGTCACCGCCGTCAACGCGGCCGGCCTGCCGGTCACCGGCACGGACCTCGCCCACTACTCCGTGGCAGGCGGCAAGGTCGAGATCCAGACGGCGGTCAACGCCGTCGTGCCGCTGGCGCCGACCGGCGCCGAGGACGCCGACACCCCGCCGGGCGCACTGCTCGCCGTGGGCGCGACCGCGGTCTTCACCTACCGCGTCATCAACACCGGCTTCGTGCCGCTCAAGATCACCTCGGTCACGGACAGCAACGGCTTCACCCCCAAGGCAGTCACCGTGACGGTCGGCGGCGTCGCCTACAACACCGGCGACACGAACCGCGACGGACTGCTCGACCTCACGGAGGTCTGGCTCTACACCTCCGCAGGCGCCAAGACCATCACGGCGGCCGCCGGCCTCTACACGTCGATCTCGACCGTCACCGCCCAGGCCTGCCTCGCAGGGCCCGCGAGCTGCGGCGGCACGGCCCTCAGCAGCCAGGACCCCACGTACTTCACGGCATATACCGTCGGGATCTCGGTCAAGAAGGCCGTCAACGCTGCCAACCCGCTCGCCCCGACGGCGGCCGAGGACGCCAACGACCCGACGAACCCGCGCTACCTGAGGAACGGTACGCCGCTCGTCTTCACCTACCTCGTGACGCGCACGACGAACGTCAAGATCCCGGCCTCCGCCATCGTCCTCATCGACGACAACGGCACGCCGACGGACCCGAGCGACGACTTCCGCCCCGTCTACGTCAGCGGTGACGGCAACGGGAGCGGCACCCTCGACGGCTCCGAGGTCTGGCTCTACACCTCCGCCGGGCTGGGCACGCGCCTCGCCACCGAAGGGCCGCACGTCAACGTCGCCACCGTCACCGCCAAGGTCGGCAACGTCACCTACGGGTCCGTGGACGTTGCGTGGTACCGCGGCTTCGACCTCGGCGTCGTCGTCAAGAAGGCGACCAACGCCGTCGACCCGCTGCACCCGACCGTCCTCGAGGAGGGCGACGACACCGCGCACCAGCTCTACCTCGAGATCGGCACGCCGGTCGTGTGGACCTACCGCGTGACGAACCCCGGCACGGCAGGGGTCCAGGTCGCGGCCTTCGTCGACGACCGCGGCACCGCCGGCACGGCCGACGACTTCACCCCGCTGCCGGTGCTCGCTGCGGGCACGTCGTTCAACACCGGCGACACCAACACCAACGGCCTGCTCGACCCGGGTGAGACGTGGCTCTACACCTCCGCCGGCGTCGCCAGGGCAGCGTATGCCGCCGTGGCCGGCCAGTTCGTCTCCTCAGCCAGCGTGACCGTCCGGGAGCCCCGGTCGGGCGCGACGGCGAGCTCGAGCGACCCGAGCCTGCACTACGGCGCGCTCAACAGGATCGTCATCACCAAGGCGGTCAATGCGAAGGACCCGCTGAAGCCGACACGCTACGAGGACGCGAACGATGCGCCCGGGCCCGTGCTGCTGGCCGGCTCGGCCGTCGTGTGGACCTACCTCGTGAGCAACCTCGGAACGACCCCGGTCGACGTCACGGGGGTGCAGGACGACAACGGCACGGGCAACGCCAACCTCGGCTTCGTCGTCGACCCCGTCGACGCGGGCGACGGCCACGTCGTCGGCGACACGAACAAGAACGGCCTGCTCGACCCGGGCGAGACCTGGCTCTTCCGGGCTACCGGCACCGTGCCGCTCGGCGCCTACAAGAACACCGCGACCGTCACCGGCGTCGTCGTCGGACAGCCCGTGCACGAGGAGCTGACCGCGACCGACGTCGCCAACCTCCTTGGCACGCGCGGCGGCATCGAGGTGCAGAAGTTCCTCCGCGGCCTCCGCTCCACCGACCCCGCGACCCCGGTGCTCGTCGCCGCCGGGAGCACCGCCCGCTGGACGTATGCCGTCCGCAACACCGAGGCGACCCCGCTCGCCAACGTCGTCATCGTCGACGACAACGGCACGCCGGCGAACCCCGCCGACGACCTGACTCCGACACCCGTGCTCGCGACCGGCACGGCATACAACGTCGGTGACACGAACCACGACGGGCTGCTCGACCCGACGGAGACGTGGCTCTACGAGCTGTCACGCACCATGGTCTACGGCCCGTTCGTCAACGTCGTGCGCGTCGGCGGCAGCCTGACGACCAGCTCCGGCACGGTCACCGTCTGGGACGACGACCTGCACTACTCCCTCGGCGTGACGCCGCAGATCACCGTCGTCAAGGCCGTCAACGCCTTCGACCCGTTCCGCCCGACCCCTGTCGAGGACGCCAACACCCAGCCGGCGAAGGAGCTGCTCGTCGGGTCGACCGCGACGTGGACCTACGTCGTGCGCAACACCGGCAACGTCGCCGTCGTCATGTCGACGATCCGTGACGACAACGGCACGCCGAGCACCACGGCCGACGACTTCACGCCGGTCTACGTCAGCGGCGACACCAACGCCAACGGTCTGCTCGACATCGGCGAGGCCTGGCTCTACTCCGCGACGACGGTCGTGCGCAGCGGCGGCTACCTCAACACCTCACGGGCCACGGTCGACGAGCCGATCACCTCGCAGACGGCGAGCGCGAGCGACGTCGCCGGCTACTACGGCAACGGCTACGCCGAGGGGTTGACGCCCGGCTACTGGAAGAACCACACGGCCAGCTGGCCCACGTGGAGCGACGGCACCCAGGTGTGGCGCACCGACCAGCTCGTGGGCTCCATCTTCACCGCGGCGCCGGAGCCGAACCGCAGCATGACCCTCTTCGACGCCCTCAACGACGGAGGCGGCAACGTCGAGGCCCTGCTGCGCCACGCGATCTCGGCACTGCTCTCGACCGGCAGCCAGTTCATCTCCTACCCGGTGAGCGCCCGGTGGATCGTCGACCAGGTCAACGCAGCCCTGGCGAGCGGGGACCCGACGCGCATCGAGAACCTCAAGAACCAGCTCGCCGCGTGGAACCAGCTCGAGGCCAACGTCACGCCGCCCAACGTCGCGCAGACGCTCGTCGCGGCCACGACCTCATCGACGTCGACCTCGACGCTGACGGTCACGGCTGCGACGGTGAGCACCGTGGCGGCCACCGCGGCGGCCCAGTGGATGGCCGCCGGCGCGCCGAGCGACCTGCTCTCCCGCGTGAGCTTCGTCGTCGCCGACCTGCCTGCGGGCGTCCTCGCCCAGACCGTCGGCAACGTCATCTACATCGACCGTGACGCCGCCGGATTCGGTTGGTACACCTCGACATCCGGCTCGCTCTTCACGACGACCAACTCGTCCGGAGACCTCGTCGCGCCGAAGGGTTCGCTCGCCGACGGGCGCATGGACCTGCTCACGGTGCTGCTGCACGAGCTGGGCCACCTGCTCGGGCTGACCAACAACGACGCTGCGGGACCCGGCCGCGTCATGGTCGGATCCCTGCCGTCAGGAGTGCGCCGCACCCTCCCCGCGGGCTACCTCCTCCCCTGATCGAGAGAGCACTTCGTCGGCCTCCACACCGATCGAAAGAGCAGGTCGTCGCCCTCCCACGTGTCCGCGCGGACCCGCTCGACGGCGACGAACCGCTCTTTCGATCGGGGCGCAGAGAGAGGCCGTATGCCGCTGGGTGGGACAGCGGCATACGGCCTCTGGGGGGTGCCGGCCTCAGCTGGGGGAGCCGGCGGGGGTGTCCTCGTCGAACGCGGAATGACGGTCGTCGGGCACCGCGGACGAAGGCGGGGTGGGAGGGGCCTTCGGGCCGGTGTTGTGCTCGACGAGCTTGTCAATGCCCTTGTCGACCGAGGCACGAACCTTGGTCACGGTCTCGGCGTGCTTGCCGCCGTTGGTCTGGACGAGCTTGGCCTCGGCCTTGTCGAGCGCCTCGTCGACCTTGGGCCGGTTGTCCTGGGCGAGTCCCGCCACGAGGGTCACGGCCTCCTTGATGACGTCGGCGACCGCGTCACCGAAGTCCTTCGCCTTCTCCTGCAGGTGGACCTCGTCCGCCTTGTGCTTGAGCTGCTCACCGAATGCCACGGTGTCTCCTTCATGCATGGCACAACCGATCGTCGTGCTCGCTGCCTCCAGAGTCGTACCCTCCGGGCCGGTTTCGCTACCGGGGTCGACCCGGATTCGACCCGGATTCGGTCCCTGAGAGCCGGGCGTCCCTCCTGCGTGTCTCGTTCGTCACACGGGCCCCGTTTGTGACGGGTAGAACTGCGTCGCAGCCGCCGCCTCGCCACGATGGAGAGAACAACAACGGGAGCCCGAACCGAATCGAAGTGATGAGCATGAACCGGCTGGATGGACGTGTAGCCCTCGTGACGGGCGCGGCGAGTGGCATCGGCAGAGCGACCGCACGGCGGCTCACCGAGGAGGGGGCGGCGGTCCTGCTGACCGACGTCAACGAGGCTGCCGGCGCGGCGGCGGCGGCAGAGCTGCGCGACGGCGGCGCCCGCGCGGAGTTCACCCGCCACGACGTCGTGAGCGAGAGCGACTGGGAGGCGGCCTGCGCGAAGGCGAAGGACCTGTTCGGCGGGCTCGACGTGCTCGTCAACAACGCTGGCATGGGCGATCTCGCCCCGATCGAGGAGACGACGCTCGCCGACTGGGAGCGCACGATCTCCATCGACCAGACCGGCGTCTTCCTCGGCATGAAGGTGGCGGCACCGCTGCTCAAGGCATCGGCTCACGGCGCGGTCATCAACATCAGCTCCATCTTCGGCACGAGCGGGGGATTCGGCACGTCGCCGGCCTACCACGCCGCCAAGGGAGCCGTCCGCACGCTGACGAAGAACGTCGCGCTGCACTGGGCTGCAGAGGGAGTCCGGGTCAACTCGATCCACCCCGGTTTCATCGACACCCCCATCCTCGACGGCGCGCGGGGGACGCCCTTCGAGCAGATGATGATCGACCTGACGCCGATGGGGCGCCTGGGTCGGCCCGAGGAGATCGCGGCAGGTGTCGCCTACCTCGCGAGCGACGACGCCGCCTTCGTCACCGGTCTCGAGCTCTACATCGACGGCGGTTACATCGCCCGCTGAGGCAAACAATCGAAAGAGCAGTTCGTCGCCCGTCCACGCGACCGCGCAGGCGCTCGGCGGCGACGAACTGCTCTTTCGATCGGACGAGGAGGGCGATGGGGGCGGGCTCAGGGGAGGAGCTCCCAGTGGAGGCCGTCGCCCCACGACCCGTCGGCGAGTTCGTCGACGGCGTGCTCGCGGCCGAACTCCCTGAAGCCGCAGCCCCGCAGCACCCCGTTGCTCGCCGCGTTGTCGGCCGCGGTCTCGGCGACGAGCCGGCGCAGACCGAGCCCGCCCTCGGCGACCGGGCGCAGCGCGTGGGCGATCGCCAGACGGGCCGCCGTCGACGCGACACCGCGCCCACGCGCACTCGGGAAGAGCTGGTAGCCCAGCTCGGCGACGTCGTCGATGGGGCCCTGCCGGTTGAAGAGGACGACTCCACCGAGGGCCCGGTCGGTCTGCGCGTCGGCGACGCACCACTCGACGGCTGTGCCCTCCGCCATCCGCTCCTCGCGCTGCAGGCGCCAGGTCGCGAAGGTCTCGCGCCGCAGCACAGAGCGCCCCGGCATCCAGTGGGTCGGGTCGTCGTCGCGCGGCTCGATCGCGTCGATGTCGGAGGCCCGCCACGGACGCAGCCGTATGCCGTCCGCCTCGGTCACCGGGGCGGCATACCAGGGCGTGCCGGCCCGGAGCGGGTCGCCGGCCGCGACGCTGCCGGTCCACGTGTCGAGGGCGGTCGGGCCCCCGTCGGGGTCGGGGTGGCTCTCGGGGATCGTGCCGTGCATCGTGAAGCCGCAGGCCCACGCGGTGCGGCGCGAGCCCCAGTTGCCGACGATGGCGCGCCAGTGGATGCGGGTCAGGGGCCGGCCCCATCCGCCGGTGTCGAAGCCGTAGCGGCAGACGAGGCGCACGGCGCGCGCCATGACCCCGTGGCCGCGAGCATCGGGGTGCAGGCCGAATCCGAGCTCGCCCACGGTGACGGAGGCACCGGGACGCAGGTCGATCGTGCCGGCGAGGCGCGACTGGCCACTTCCGTCGACCCACTCGATGGCCCAGGAGCGCTTGCCGCGGGGGTCCTGCCACGCAGCGGCGTTCTCCTGCACCCAGGTGAGGGCCTGGACGCGCGTGTAGCCACGGGGCACCGTGGTCCAACGCTGGCTCTGCGGGTCGAGGCTCTGGGTGACGATCGCGTCGGCGTCGAGGGCGGTGTGCGCCCGCAGGGTCACGATGCCGTCGGTCAGTTCGGGGGCCGGGCCGGTCTCGGTGCTCATCGGCACCACCTTGGCAGGCGCCCGTGCCGGCCCGCCACCGGGTTGTCGTCCGTGCTGCACGACGGGTTGCGCTGCGGTCTTTCGACGACGCGTCGGAGGGTGGGGACATGAAAGGCCGGGAGCCATCCCCTGCTGACTCCCGGCCTCATGTGGACCGCATCCCCTCCACAGGCTGCGAGCCGTTCCCTACGGTAGCCGAACTTTCCGGCGAGCATGCGCACGTTGCGCAATGATGGACACAGCGCAACGAAGGCAGGGGTGCGACGTCACGTCACAGGGGCGAGGGGGTCGCCGGAAGGGGTGAGGGTGCGCAGTCCCAGGGGTGTCGACGACGCACGGCCCACGCAGGCCCGCAGCCCGCGGACAGGATGCTGGCCCGCGCCGGTCCGCGCCGAGGATGACGCTGCGTTGCGTCGGTCCCGGGCTCGCGCAACACGCGACGACGGGGTGGGCCCGTGAGCCTGCTCGCCGAGATGCAGTGGGTGCTGCGCAACGCTCGTCAGCACGCCGACGACCCGGCGATGCGCAGTGCGGCCGGCTTCGCCGACGGGGGCGGCCACGCGCCCACGGTGCACCGGGCCCAGGTGGGGCGCTGGGAGGGTGGCCGGGTCGACATCACGCACGGCCTCGTGCGCCGCTACGAGACGGTGCTGGGGCTGCCGCGGGGTCAGCTCCTCGCCGCCATCGACTTCTTCTCCCGCTCGCGCAACCCGGTGCGCCCCGCGGCGACGCTCTCGCCACCGGGCGACCCCGACGTCGACACGACGCTGGCGCTGCTCGAGAAGGCCCTTGCCGACGAGCGGATGACGGGCCTCGAGTGGGACCGCCTGTCCGACAACCTCGGCCGGATGCCGCACGCGATGGTGCGAGCGGGCGACTGGGAGCGGCTGCTGCGCCGGGGCATCGAGGAGGTGAGCCTGCACCTGCACCTCGACTACGCGCAGCGGGCCGAGGCCGTCGCGCGTCTGGCCGGGCACCCCCGCAGCGGTCCGATCGTCGCCTCGATGGCCGAGGAGGTCGTCGCGAAGCCCGACGCCACCTTCTACAACGACACCCTGAGCCTCCTGCAGTTCACGGTGCACCCGCAGGCCCTGTCGATGATGTTCGGGCAGCTGCGCGACCCGACCAACAGCAGCTCGCTCCGGGCCTGCCTCATCGTGCTGACGACCCTCGTCAAGGGCACCGCGCTCGACCGTGACGTGCGGCTCGAGGCGGCGCGCCTCGCCGTGCGACACCTGCGCGACCCCGACCAGCCCTACCGCGTCCACCGCGGCGCGGCGAACCTCATCCGGTCGCTCGGCCCGTCGGGCACCCACCGGCTCGCGACGGTGCTGACGGCCGAGGACCGCCGGGTGGCCGCCTCGATCATCCGCGACGGCCGCGCGGTCAGCGCGCACGCGATCCGTGAGGCGCAGAAGCGGGTGCGGGCTGCGCTCGACCTCGGCGAGGGCCACACCCTCGCGCGCGAGCCCGTGCTCAGCAGGCTCATCTCGACCGCGCTCGGCGAGACCAACGAGGAGGACCGCTCCAACGCCCTCGCCATCCTCATGATCTCGCCCCAGAGCCGCGTCGTCGGGCGGGTGCACGTCGCGGCCCTCGTCGAGTCGCTGCGGCGCTTCGACATGGTCGCGGCCCACGAGAGCCTCGCGGTCCTGACATGGATGGGGCAGGCCGCCGACCTCGACCTCTTCGAACGGCTCGCGCTCGGGGTCAAGACCCCGGCCGACGTGGCGCAGGAGGCGGCATACGTCGTCGGCAACACCCCTGAGCCCCCGACCCGCCGGCGTGACGAGCGGGAGGTCGCCTTCGCCGAGCGCATCCGGGCCGTGGCGACTGCGGGCGCAGCGTCCGCGGGCGCAGCGTCCGCGGGCGCGGCGTCGGAGTCGACGGCGACGGCGACGGCGGAGTCTCCGTCGGCGGAGGGTCTCGACGCCACGCAGGACCGGCTCCGTGGCCTGTCCTACGTGCTCGGCATGCGCGGCCGCTACGACCTGCTGCGCGAGGTGCGCGACTCGCTGCCCGCCCCGCAGGTCGCGGGCGCCCGCGCCGACGACCCGGCGCGAGGCATCCTCGAGTGGTGGCTCGAGCTGCCCGCTCACATCCGCCCGCTCGCGTGAGCTCCCGGCAGGCGGAGCGGTCGGGGCGCCACGACCGGTGACCACTACCTTGGGGGTGTGGATACGGATGCCGTGCTCGCCCTCCTGCAGGACGTCGCCGCCGAGGTGATCAACCCCCGCTTCCGTGCCCTCGCCGACGGCGAGATCCACGAGAAGAACCCCGGCGACCTCGTCACCGACGCCGATCGTGAGGCCGAGGTGCTCATCACCGCGGCCCTCGTCGCTGCGTACCCTGACTGCGTCGTGCTCGGTGAGGAGGCGCACTCCGCGGACCCGTCGCTCATGGAGCGGTATGCCGCCGCCGACCACGCCTTCACCGTCGACCCCGTCGACGGCACGAAGAACTTCGTGCACGGCTCGAAGGACCACGCCGTCATGGCGAGCGAGACTCGCGACGGCGAGGTCGTGCGGGCCTGGATCTGGCAGCCGCAGCACGACCTCGGCTACGTCGCCGAGCGAGGGGGTGGCACGTGGCGCCACTCGGCCGCCGGCGTCGAGCGGCTCGAGGTGACGCCTCCGTCCGAGGCCGGCGACCTGCGTGGACGCACCTCCCGCCGCGCCTGGGTCGGACGGTCGCTCTCCGGCCTCGCGCCGATGGCCCTTACCTGGGTGTCCTGCGGCATCGACTACCCCAAGCTCGTCGAGGGCGAGGCCGACTACGTGCTCTACCACTCCGCCGCGCCGTGGGACCACGTGCCCGGTGCACTGCTGCTCGCCGAGGCGGGTGGCGCCGTGGGCACGCCCGACGGCCGTCCCTACAGCCCGCGCGACATCGCGCCCCCCGGTCTCGTCGCCGCCGCCGACCACACGGCATACGAGCGCGTATGCCGTGCGCTCGCCTCGAGCGACCACCTGACCTGAGGGCTCGGTGACCTCTTCACCCGCTGCGGAGGCGGTGCCGCACGCCTCGACGGGTCACGCCGTGCTCGCGGGTGTCGTGTGCGGGCTTGTCGGCTTCACGAGCTCGTTCGCCGTCGTTCTCACCGGACTGCAGGCGGTGGGTGCGAGTGCGGAGCAGGCGGCGTCGGGGTTGCTCGTGCTCTGCGTGACGATGGGCCTCGGGTGCGTGCTCTTCTCCTGGCGGCTGAGGATGCCCGTGACGATGGCGTGGTCGACGCCGGGTGCTGCGCTGCTGGTTGCGGCGACGGTGCCGGCAGGCGGATTCGCCTCTGCCGTGGGAGCTTTCATCGTGTGCGGCGTGCTGCTCGCGCTGTGCGGCCTGATCCGGCCGCTCGAGCGTCTCGTCGAGTCCATCCCCGTCCCGCTGGCGAGCGCGATGCTCGCCGGGGTGCTGCTGACCCTCTGCGTCGCGCCGTTTCGGGCCGTCGTCGCCTCGCCTGCCGCGATCGCGCCGGTCATGGTCGTGTGGTTGCTGCTCGTCGCGTTTGCCCGCCGGTGGGCCGTCATCGGAGCGCTCGGTGCGGCGGTCGTCGTCATGGCGGTGACGGGCGTCTTCAGCTCGCTCGACATCGGGCAGCTCTCTCCCGCAGTGACTTTCGTCGCCCCGACGTGGGACGTCACTGCCATGGTCGCCATCGGCCTGCCGCTCTTCATCGTCACGATGACAAGCCAGAACATCCCCGGGATCGCGGTGCTCGGCTCCTTCGGCTACCGCCTCGGCATGCGCGCGCCGCTGCTCTACACCGGCGGCGCGAGCGCCCTCGGGGCGCTCGGGGGAGGGCACGCGATCAACCTCGCCGCGATCTCGGCGGCGCTCGCGGCGGGGCCCGAGGCACACCCGGACCGCAACCGCCGGTGGATCGCCGGGGTCTCGTGCGGGCTCACCTACCTCGCCTTCGGACCGCTCGCGGGGATCGTCACGGCCGCGGCGCGATCGGCGCCCGAGGGTCTCATCGAGACGATCGCCGGGCTGGCCCTGCTCGGAACCTTCGCTGCGTCAGCCGCGGCCGCGCTCGCCGACCCGGCGTCGCGCGAGGCCGGTGCGGTGACGCTCGTCGTGGCGGCGTCAGGAGTCACCATCGCCGGCGTCGGCGCTGCCTTCTGGGGGCTGCTGGCCGGCGTCGTCATGCTCGCTGCGCTCGCGGTCGAGCGCCGCAGGCGCACCCGACACCCGCAGCCGCCGGCCGCAACACCCTGACCACCCGGGCCGCGACGACGTCACCACCCAGTCGAGTGCTCAGTTTCGGACGGGGCTTCGGCGTGGGGAAGTGGGCACTCGACGGGGAGGTGGGTCGAGTGCTCAGTTCCGAACGGGGCAGCGGGCGTGGGGAAGTGGGCACTCGACGTGAAGGTGGGTCGAGTGCTCAGTTCCGGACGGGGTAGCGGGCGTGGGGAAGTGGGCACTCGACGTGAAGGTGGGTCGAGTGCTCAGTTTCGGACGGGGCTTCGGCGTGGGGAAGTGGGCACTCGACGGCTACTCCTTGGCGGCCGAGGGGGAGGCCTTCTTCGAGGCTGCCTTGCGGGCCGGCTGGGCGGCCTTGGTCGCCTTCTTCGCCGCGCGGGCAGCCCGCTTCGCCGTGGCCGAGGTCGTCGCGCCCTTGCGGGAGGCGACGTAGCGCTTGGGGTCCTTGTCGACCGGGCTCACGCCCGAGGCCGCCTTGAGCGACTCGTAGCGCAGGAACTGCACCGCGATCTCGTGCCGCAGCTCGAGGCTGGCCCGCTGCCGGAAGTCTGCGAGGTCCTGGCGCTCCTCCTCGCCCATGTGGTCGCTGTTGTGCACGTTCGCATCGATGACGCCGGTCCACCACGCCGCCGACCCCGTCTTGCAGCGTGCGACCTTGCGGATGGCGGCCCGCAGCTCGTTGTGGTCCTTGACCGCGTCCTCGACCTCCTCGTCGACGGACTCGGCGTCAGCGCCCCCGGTGCCGAGGCGGAGCAGCTCGGGATAGAAGAACTGCTCCTCCGCCTCCGCGTGCGTCTCGAGCAGGATCGCGAGGCGCGTCCAGATCGCCGCCAGCCCCTCGTGGTCGTCGCGCGGCCACTCCTCGAGCATCGCGAACATCCGGCGCTGCTCGTCGTGCTGGTGTGCGATCACCTCGGTGATGTCCACAGGTGCGGTCTCCTTGTCTCGGGGGCCCCGGATCGGCTGGCGATCAGGTGGGATCAGGTGGGGTCTCAGGTGGGTCCACTCTGCACGACGTTGCGCGTTTCGGGTATCACCGGCGACACCGCGTGCCACCGTTGACCAGGACGTTCACCTCAGTGCAGGAGGCGGTTGGTCATGACGAGCAACGACCTGGTCGTGGTGCTTCCGGGGATCACCGGCAGCACCCTCGGCGTGAGAGGTGCCGACGGCTCGCCCGCCAGCGCGAACCTCATCTGGGCTCCGAGCGCAGGCGCGGTGTGGAGGCTGCTGACCGGGGGCAACTCCATCCTCAAGAAGGCGCTGCCCGCGGGCATCGGCGACGCCGCGCCCGACGACGGTGTCGAGCCGGTCGCACTCATGCCCGACGTGCACGTGCTCCCCGGCATCTGGACCCCGATCCGCGGCTACGACGTCCTCATCGACGCGCTCGAGGCGCTCGGCTACAAGCGCGACAACGGGGCCAAGCCACCCAACCTCATCGCGTTCCCCTACGACTGGCGCCTGTCCAACCGCTACAACGGCGAGCGGCTGAAGACCGTCGTCGAGCCGGCCCTCGAGCGGTTGCGCGCCCAGGGCGGCGCCTCGGCGGACGCGCGCATCGTCTTCGTCGTCCACTCGATGGGTGGCCTCGTCGCCCGGTGGTACATCGAGAAGTGCGGTGGCGCCGAGGTGACCCGCAAGCTCATCACGCTCGGCACGCCCTGGCGGGGCGCGACCGGTGCGCTCGAGCAGCTCGTCAACGGGGTCAAGAAGGGGATCGGCCCGCTCAGCATCGACCTCACGGCCTTCTCGCGGAGCATGCCCTCGCTCTACCAGCTGCTGCCGGAGTTCGCGTGCATCAGCACCGCTGGGGGCTACGCCAAGACGACCGAGGTCTCCGTGCCCAACCTCGACACGGCGATGGTCGCCGACGCGATGGCCTTCCAGATGGACCTGCAGTCCGCCGAGTCGGCCCGTGCGGCGAGCCGCGACATGACGCACATGATCGTGGGCATCCGTCAGCCGACGGCGACGACGGTCGAGCTCTCCGGCGGCAAGGCCACGGCCTACCAGAACTTCGGCAGCGACAACGACTACGGCGACAGCACCGTGCCGCTCACCGGTGCCGTCGGTCTCGGCGAGGCCCTGGACACGAACATCGTCGTCCGGGTGCCCGAGCAGCACACGAACCTCCAGTGCAACCAGTTCGTCCTCGACCAGGTGCAGGAGATCCTCACCGCGAAGCCGGTGCGCCGCCGCGAGCTGAAGTCGGTGTCGGTTCGCGCCTCGGTGCCCGACCTCGTGACGCAGGGCTCCGGCCTCAAGGTGGCCTTCGACCTCGAGGCCGACGACCCCGACGCCGATCCGCCCAAGGTGCCCGTCACCGTCACGGTGCGCAGCGCCAAGGGCAAGGTGCTCGCCACGGCGCAGCCCACGCTCCGTGGCGGCCACGGGGTCACGACCTTCGACGACCTCCCTCCCGGTACCCACACGGTCACGGTCGACGGGTCGACACCGTCGTCCCTCGTGCGCCCGGTCACCTCCACGGCCGTCGTGTGGCCCAAGCCGGTGACCTGACCCTCTCGAGCGGGCTCGAGATGCGACCGCTGTCGGTGGTAGGTGCTTGAGTGGATCAGCACGCGAGACAAGGAGATCCACATGAGTGACACCGCCCGTGAGACCGACGCCACGGTGAGCTTCGACTGCATCGCCCTCGACTGCGCAGACCCCGCCGGGGTGGCGCGCTTCTACGCCGACCTCCTCGGCGGCACCGTGAGCGGGGAGGGTGACGACGACGGCGAGTGGTACGACGTGCTGTGGGACGGGCCGCGCATCTCGACGCAGCTCGCCCCGAACCACGAGTCGCCCGACTGGCCGCGGGGGCAGCAGCAGGCGCACCTCGACTTCGTCGTCGCCGACATCGCCGCAGCGCACGAGCGGGTGCTCGCGCTCGGCGGCACGGCCCTCGACCCCGTCGAGCCGCCGCGGCCCGCACCCGAGCGGGGGTTCCGCGTCTACGCCGACCCCGCGGGCCACCCGTTCTGCCTCTGCCGACCGACCAAGGACGCCTGGGGCTGAGCAGCGCCCGGCCCACCCTCCCCGTCGCCCGATGCCGTATGCCGTCAGGGCAGCACGATGCCGAAGTGCTCGGACAGCGCTGGGGCCACATCGCTCTCGGCGAGCTCGACCTCGTCGCGCCGACCGTGCGTCGTCGTGATGAGGCGACACCCGCTGAGGGTCACTCGCCCGGTCGGCGTGAGCCGCGAGGCGACCCGCTGACGCGTGAAGTGGCTGTCCGGCGAGGTCTGCTGCCAGAGGTTGCGCGGCTCGAAGTCCGAGAGCCGGTGCGCGGTCGTCGTGAAGACGTACTGCGTCTGCCACTCGCCGGCGTCCTGGGCCTCCGCGTCGTCCTGGTCCTGCGCGCTCCCGGCACCGTCCGCGCGATCCCCGAAACGCCTGGCGCGGCGGCGCTCGCGATAGTGCCACTCGCCCTCGACCTGGGCGAGGCCGACGTCCTTGCCGGGCTCGTGCGCCTCGATGCCGTCGCGCAGGGGCAGCGGGTCGATGAAGCCGTCGCCGAAGCCGACGTCGGCCAGCACCGCGGCGCCCAGCTCGGGCGAGGTGACGACGAGCGCGAGGTGGTCGAACTCGTCGGTGAGCCCGCCCTCGGCGGTGGCGACCCGGGCGGAGACGAGGTCGACGGCATACCCCAGCGAGCGCAGCAGCGCGGCGAAGAGCCCGTTCAGCTCGTAGCAGTAGCCGCCGCGCTGGCGGTCGACGACCTTGGCGAGCAGGGAGGCGAGGTCGAGCCGGATCGGTCGGCGCAGCGCGATGTCGAGGTTCTCGAACGGCACCCGCACGAGGTGGGCACGGTGCAGTGACGCCAGGGCGCCGAGCGTCGGCGCCTCCGGAGCCGCCACCCCGAGGCGCGCCAGGTAGGCGGCCGCCTCGCCGGGCCGGAGCGAGTCGGTCGCCGCGTCAGTCGTCGTCGAAGAGGTCACCCCGCCATGGTGTGACCTCAAGGGGGCTCGAGGTCAAGACGGTTCCGCGGGCGGGAGGGGCAGGGTCACTCCGACCATCGTCACCCCCCGCCCGTCCCACTCGTAGGCCGTCTGCTCGAGCAGGCGGGTGGCGGTCGCCCCGACGACCTCGGGGTCGACGGTCGGGGAGGGGAGCGGCCCGCGCTGCTGCACGTGGGCACCGTCGTCGTAGCGCACGAGGACCTCGATCCGCCGGGGCACGCGCGGAGCTCCGTCGAGAGCGACCACCCGGTGAAGGGCCCGGCCGACGCACTCCTCGAGGACCCCCTCGACCGTGGAGCGGGTGCGGGTCGACGGCAGCGAGCGGCTCGCACTCACCGAGCGACGTGGCCCCGGCAACCGGATCGTCGCGTCGTCGGTGCCGTCGGCGATCGAGAGGAGCCGGCGGGCCATGGCAGTCGTCACGATGCGCCCGAGGTCGTCCTCCGACCACCCGTGCAGGTCGGCGACGACGTGCAGGCCCGCGGCGTGCAGACGCCTCCAGGTCGTCGGACCGACACCCCAGAGCTCGTCGAGACGCAGGCGGGGCCGCACCCGTGACTCGAGCTCGGCATCGACGACGACGAGCCCGTCGGGCTTGGCACGCCGGCTCGCGAGCTTGGCCATGAGCTTGGTCCGGCCCACGCCGACCGACACCGGCAGGCCGAGCTCCGCGCGGGCGACGGCGCGCAGGGCCGCCGCCATGCCCCCGGGGTCGCCGCGGTCGCGACCCGCGACGTCGAGGAAGGCCTCCTCGATCGAACCCGGCTCGACGAGTGGGGTGAAGCGCCGGAAGATCTCGAACAGCCCGGCCGAGGCGGCCTCGTAGGCTTCCGGGCGGTAGCCGGTGACGAGCACGTGGGGCCATCGGCGACGCACCCGGCCGAGCGGCATACCGGCATGGATGCCGAGGGCGCGCGCCTCGTAGGAGGGGCAGGCGACGACCTCGTGCGCGACGACGAGGGGCCGGCCGCGCAGGCGGGGGTCGTCACGTTGCTCGACGGAGGCGAGGAACGCGTCGGCGTCGGCGTGCAGGATCACCCGACCACTGTGACGCGCACCGCTGACAGTGCCGCGCCGCCGACAGAGCAGCCAGCGCCGACGACGCCCGACGGCGCCGACGACGCCGACGACGGCAGCGCTAGTAGCCCGCCTGGTCGAGGGCCTCGCTCGCGAGCCGCCGCCCGAGGTCGATCATCTCGGCCGCGCGGTGGAAGTCGAGCGTGCGCACCGCGTTGGACGGCACGGTGATGAGCACGTCGGGCGGGTTGCTCGCCATCCGGTAGCGCGAGATGAGCGCCGACATCGTCTCGAACGACATGTTGAGCAGGTCGACGAGCCCGATGTCGGCGTTGACGCGCAGCAGGGCGTCGGTCGGGGTCTGGGTCGTGTCGACCGCGAGGTCGGCGCTCGCGGCCGCGGCCACCGAGATGCCAGGCCGCGCCGCGGGCCCCTCGGCGGCGGGAGCCCGCCCCTCTGGTGCATCCGTGAGGTGCACGCCGTCGGGGGCGAAGGCCGCGGGATCGAGGTGGTCGGGCTCCTCACGCGCGTGGGTGAACCGCCCGGTGATGGCCCGCACCCGCTCCGAGTCGAGCACCTCCGCCGCGCTGCGCCGCAGCCGGGAGGTCCACTCCTCGCGCGGCCGCTGCTCCGACGAGGCCTTGACCGGGGTGGCGGTGGCCCCCGCGGCCCGCATGCCGGAGAGGGAGACCGCGATCGTGAGGTCGGCGGCGGCCGCCGCGGTGGGCTCGATGGGGACGGGGTTGATGAGCCCGCCGTCGACGAGGACCCGGCCGTTGATCACCGCCGGGGTGATGACGCCCGGGATCGCGATCGAGGCCCGGATCGCCTTCTCGACCGGTCCGCGCTGGAACCACACCTCGCGTCGGGCGTTGATGTCGGTCGCGACGGCGGTGAAGGGGATCGGCAGGCTCTCGATCGTCGCACCGTCGAGGATCTCGCCCACCTTCTGGATGATCCGCTCGGCCCGGATGGCGCCACCCGGTGCGGTGATGGAGAGGTCGAGCAGCCGCCACACCTCGCGCTGGCTCAGGCTGCGAGCCCACTCGGTGTAGGCCTCGAGCCGGCCGGCCGCGGTGACGCCGCCGACGAGCGCGCCCATCGACGTGCCGGCGATCGCGACGACCTCGAACCCGCGCTCGCGCAGCACCTCGATGACACCGATGTGCGCGTAGCCCCGAGCGCCCCCCGATCCGAGGACGAGTGCAGCGCGTGCTCCCTCAGCCACCCTCCGACCCTACGACGGGCCCGTTGGTCGGCGCAGGCGCATGCGCGTCACGTCTCAACCTGACACGAACCCGCGACCCGAGGCCGTCCGATGCCACCCCACGCCACTCGACGCCACCCGGCGCTCACGACGCCCCCACGCTCACGACGCGCCCGGCGCCTCGCCGGGGCGCGGCTCGCGCAGGTAGGTGAACTCCGTCGTGGTGAGCCACTCCCGGTCGGCGATGAGCTCGATGCCGGTGACCCGCTCGCCGACCACGGTGAAGGAGAAGGCGACCTTCGGCTCGCCGCGCAGCGTCCACACGGCCCCGACCTCGCCGATCCCGCCCGCGTCGTCGGTGCCCAGGACCGCGAGCCGGGCCGACCTCGCGCCGCCGTTGAAGACCTCGGCCACTCCGGTGCGGCCGCGCACCAGCGCTGCCGCACCCATCGCCGCGGCGGCCGGGTCGGCGCGCATGACGACGTCGGGGTCGAGCAGCTCGAGCAGGGCGGCGAAGTCGCCGGCCCGTGACGCCGCGAGGAACGCCTCGACGACGCGGCGCTGGCGGGCCCGGTCGGCGTCGCACTCCACCTGTGCCGATCGCACCCGGCGTCGGGCGCGGCTCGCGAGCTGTCGGGTCGCCGCGGGGGAGCGGTCGACGATGTCGGCGATCTCCTCGAAGGGCAGGCCGAAGAGGTCATGCAGCACGAAGGCGAGCCGCTCGGCCGGGGTCAGCGAGTCGAGGACGAGCAGCAGGGCGACACCGACCGAGTCGGCGAGCTCGGCCTCCTCGGCCGGGTCGGGGGCCACCGTGCGGTCGAGGTGCAGCCGTCCGTCGCGTGACTCGGCGACCAGCTCCGAGAGCTCGCTGTCCCAAGCGTCCTCGCGCCGTGCGCTCCGGGAGCGCAGCATGTCGAGGCTGATCCGGGCGACGACCGTCGTCAGCCAGCCGCCGAGGTTGTCGACCTGGCTCGCGTCCGTGCGCCCGAGCCGCAGCCAGGCCTCCTGCACGGCGTCGTCCGCGTCGCTCGTCGAGCCGAGCACGCGGTAGGCCACCCCCCGCAGCCGCGCACGGTGCGCCTCGAAGTCCCGCACCACCCAGTCGTGCGAGTCCTCGCCGCCGTCTCCAGTGCCTTCGCCGTCGCCGGTGTCGTCGCCCCGTTGCGTCGTGTCCATGAGCCGTCCCGTCCGTGGTGTCGCGTCACGCCGTCACATTCTGCGCCCGGCATCCGTCACACCTCTGACGAGCCGCAACCGCCGGATGTGACATCGCCCCGGCAGCCCGCCGCACCCACGGCCCAGCAGCCGTCATCCACCGATCACGAGGAGCAGGACATGACCGCAGTCGACACCATCATCTTCCCCGTCGCCGACCTCACGGCCGCCAAGAGTGTCTTCACGACGCTGCTCGGTGCCGAGCCGCACACCGACCAGCCCTACTACGTCGGCTACAACGTCGACGGGCAGGAGTTCGCGCTCGACCCCAACGGGCACCGCAAGGGCCTGCGCGGCACCGTGCCCTTCTGGCACGTCGACGACCTCGACGCCTCGAGTGCGGCCCTCGTCGCCGCGGGAGCCTCCGTCGTGCAGCCCCCGACCGAGGTCGGCGGAGGCCGCCGGACGACGGTCATCGCCGACGCCGACGGCAACCAGTTCGGTCTCATGCAGGGCTGAGTCGCCTCCGGCGGAGGAGCCGGTATGCCGTCCGGTGGGCACCGCGCCCGCCGGGCGGCATACCTGTGCCTGGGGTGGCGCCACGATCCACGAAAGTGGCTGGGAGACAACAGAACTCGCCTGTGGCGTCGTCGGGCCCACACGGCGCAGCACGGTCCGATCCGAGCCTGCTCGCGAGACGGGGGGTTGCGCAATCCGGACGACATGGGCACCATGGGGAGCGATGTAAGCGCTTACACCCCGTCATTCGCCGGGATCGGTGGGTACGGAGAAAGCGCATTCACGACTCGACGACGAGACGAAGGAGGCGGCACGTGGCGACGACCCCACGCCAACGGCCCGAGCGGGCGGCCCGCCCGTCGACACCGTCCACCGCCTCGATGCCCGACCCGTCCACGCCGGGGGCGACGCCCGCTGCCGGTGCGACGATCTACTCCGTCGCCGAGCGGGCAGGGGTGTCGATCGCGACGGTCTCGCGGGTCCTCCAGGGCCGGGCCGTCGTCTCCGAGGCCACCCGCCAGAAGGTGCTCGAGGCCGTCGACGCCCTCCACTACGTGCCGCTGGGCGCCGCGCGCAGCCTCGCCGTGCGCCATCACGAGGCCTACGGTCTCGTCATCCCGGAGCTGACCGGCCCCTACTACTCCGAGCTGCTCATGGGCTTCGAGACGCGGGCCGCCGAGCTCGGCCAGAGCGTCATCCTGCTGCTCGCGAACGGCAAGAGCGACGTGCCGAGTGCCGTGGGCCACCTCGCCACGAGGGTCGACGGCATCGCCGTGCTCGGCTCGGCCGCCGTGCCGCCCACCCTCACCCGCGCCCTGCGCGGCCGCAAACCCGTTGTCGTCATTGCCGGTTCGTCGTCCGACGTGCCCGGTGGCGAACGCGTCGAGCTCGTTGCCGCGGAGAACGTCCACAGCTCCGAGCAGCTCACGGCCCACGTCCTCGACCACGGCCGCTCACGCCTGCTCTACGTCGGTGACCCGGCCCCGGCGCCCGACATCTCCGAGCGGTATGCCGGCTTCGTCGCCGCGCACACCGCCCGCGGTCTCGACCCGGCCGAGCCGGTGCGCGTGCCCTTCCTCGAGAGCGAGGGCGTCGCGGTCGCCGACCGCATCCTCTCCGGTGAGCTCGAGGCGGACGCACTCGTGTGCGCCAACGACGAGCTCGCGCTCTCGATCATGACCCGACTGCAGGACGCCGGCCGCGACGTGCCCGGTGACATCGCCGTCGTCGGCTGGGACGACGTCATGACCTCGCGCTACGTCCGTCCGGGCATGACGACGGTCCGCCAGCCCGTGCACGAGCTCGGGGTGCTCGCCGCGGAGCGGCTCCACCAACGCGTCGACGGCGCAGCGCCGCTGCCGGCCCCCGTCGTGCTGCCGACCGAGGTGGTGCTGCGCGGCTCGTGCGGCTGCGCGACCCCCTAGCCCCTCACCGGCGTGGCAGCACCCTGCCAGGCCTCCCCCCGATCCCTTCGACCCCTGCCGACGCCGAACCCACCTCCACAGGCCCCCAGCCCTCGTGGCACCCAGAAAGTGAGACACCCGATGAGACGCACCACCGCCATCACCGTCGCCTGCATGACCGCCGCCGCCCTCACCGTGACCGCTTGCGGTCGCAGCTCCGACACGGGCGGGACCAGCGCCGGACAGACCGGCGCAGCCGTCAGCACCGGAGCCGCCAAGGGCACCATCACGATGTGGGCCATGGGCGCCGAGGGGGACAAGCTGCCCGAGCTCGCCAAGGACTTCGAGGCGGCCAACCCCGGCGTCAAGATCAACGTCACCGCCATCCCATGGGACTCCGCGCACGACAAGTTCACGACTGCCATCACCGCCAACAAGACGCCTGACCTCGCCATGGTCGGCACGACGTGGATGGGCGAGTTCGCAGGCCTCGGCGCTCTTGACCCCACCCCCGCGCAGATCGACAAGTCCGTCTTCTTCGACGGCGCCCAGAAGACGACCGAGGTGAACGGCACGTCCTACGGCATCCCGTGGTACGTCGAGACCCGCGTCCTCTTCTACCGCTCCGACCTCGCGAAGAAGGCCGGCTACGACGCCGCCCCGACCGACCAGGCCGGGCTCAAGGAGATGGCCAAGGCCATGCAGACCAAGGCCGGGGCCAAGTGGGGCATCGGCCTGCAGGCCGGCGGCACCGGCTCGTGGCAGACGCTCATGCCGTTCGCATGGTCCAACGGCGCCGACCTCACCAAGGACGGCGGCAAGGCCTACAACTTCGACAGCCCGCAGGTCCTCGAGGCGACGAAGTACTACCAGTCGTTCTTCACCGACGGAATCTCCGACAAGGCCGCGCCTGCGACGCCGACGACCGAGCCCGACTTCGCGAGCGGCAAGGTGCCGATGTTCATCTCCGGCCCGTGGATGATGTCCGCGGTCGAGAAGGTCGGCGGCGCCGGCTTCAAGGACAAGTACAACGTCGCGCCCATCCCTGCGGGCTCGGCCGGCTCGTCGTCCTTCGTCGGCGGCTCGAACCTCGCCGTCTTCAAGAACACCCAGAACCGCGACACGGCGTGGAAGTTCGTCCAGTGGCTCGCCGACCCCAAGGTGCAGGCGAAGTGGTACTCGTTGTCGACCGACCTGCCCTCGGTCAAGAGCGCGTGGCAGGACCCCGCGCTCGCCGCCGACAAGAAGCTCGCCGTCTTCGGCAAGCAGCTCGAGACCGCCAAGGCCCCGCCGTCGTTCTCGACGTGGGAGCAGGTCGTCAACCAGTTCGACACCGAGCTGGAGAAGGTCACGAAGACCGGTTCCGACCCCGCTGCCGCCCTCAAGACCGTGCAGCAGCAGGCGGACTCCATCGGGACGGGTCAGTAAGAGATGACCACCCAGACCGTCTCCCGTCGGCCGGAGCGTCGCTCCGGCCGACGGGAGGGGCGAGCGGCGTGGGTCCTCGCGATCCCGTTCTGCCTGCTCTTCCTGGCCTTCACCGCCTGGCCGGTTGTCCAGTCGCTCTTCATGAGCATCACCGACACCAAGGCGCGTGACCTGCGTTCCCCGTTCTCGGTGAACATCATCGGGCTGGACAACTACACCAAGGCGCTGTCCGACCCGGTCTTCCGCAGGGCCGCCCTCAACACGGCGTACTTCGTGCTCATCGGTATGCCGCTGACGCTCGTCCTCGCGCTCGCCGCGGCAGTCGCGCTCGACAAGGGGATCACCCGGTTCCGCTCGATCTTCCGGCTCGGCTTCTACACCCCGGTCATCACCTCGATCGTCGCGGTGGCCGTCGTCTGGCGCTTCCTGCTCCAGGACCCGGGCGGCCTCATCAACACGGCGCTCGGGTGGGTCGGCATCGACGGGCCGAACTGGCTCGGTGACCCGAACTGGTCGATGCCCGCCCTCATCATGATGGCGTCCTGGCGCAACTTCGGCACGGCGATGATCATCTTCCTCGCCGGCCTGCAGGCGGTGCCGCCCGAGCTGCATGAAGCCGCGGCCATCGACGGCGCCGGCACGTGGCGGCGGTTCCGCCACATCACGATGCCTCTGCTGCGACCGACCCTGCTCTTCGTCATGGTGACGACGGCCATCGGCTACCTGCAGTTCTTCGAGGAGCCGTTCGTCATGACGAAGGGTGGCCCGCTCAACAGCACCATCTCGCTGTCGATGTACACCTACAACCAGTTCGGCTACGGCAACTACGGCCTCGCCTCGGCGATGAGCTACCTCATCTTCATCGTCATCGCGATCGTCACGGCCGTGCAGTTCCGCCTCCTCCGAGAGAGGACATGACCATGTCCGTCGACACCGCTCCACGCAGCGTCGCCCAGCCGTCACGTGACGACCAGCCCGCCGGGCGTCAGCCCCGTGCCGGCATGGTCGGCTCGGGCCACGGCGGCCACTGGTGGCTCTACCTCATCCTCGTCGTCGCCCTCGTGGCCGTCATCGCCCCGTTCGTCTGGATGATCCTCGGCAGCTTCAAGAGCGAGGGCGAGCTGCGCCAGGTGCCGCCGACGTGGTGGCCCGAGACGGCCTCGCTCGACAACTACACCCAGCTGTTCAGCCGGCTCAACTTCGGGCAGTTCTTCTTCAACTCGGCCGTCGTCGCCGTCGTCGTCACGGTCGGCAACCTCGTCTTCTGCTCGATGCTCGGCTACGCCCTGGCGATGCTCGACTTCAAGGGCAAGAAGGTCATCTTCGTCGCCGTCATGGCCACGCTCATGATCCCCGGCGTCGTGACCTTCGTGCCGCTCTTCGTGCTCGTCGCGAATGCCGGCCTCGTCGACACGCTCCCCGGCCTCTTCCTGCCCTTCCTCGTCAGCCCGTTCGGTGTCTTCCTCATGCGCCAGTTCATCATCGGGCTGCCCAAGGACCTGCTCGACGCCGGCCGCGTCGACGGCGCCGGTGAGCTGACGATCTTCGCCCGGATCATCATGCCGCTCTGCGGCCCGGCCCTGGCGACCCTCGGCATCCTCACCTTCCTCGGCAGCTGGAACAACTTCCTCTGGCCGCTCGTCGTCGCGCAGTCCGAGGAGAAGTACACCCTGCCCGTCGCGCTCGCCCTCTACTCGACGGGGCAGAACAGCACCAACTACGGCCTGCTCCTCGCCGGGGCCACCGTCGTCATCATCCCGATCCTCCTCATCTTCCTCATCTTCCAGCGGAAGTTCATCGAGGGCATCGCCACCACCGGCCTCAAGTGACCCTCGTCTGAGGTCCGCAGTCCCATCGACCGACCCCTCGACGCAAGCGTGAACCGACCCAGAAACGGAGCACAGCCCATGTCAGACCCCACCCCCACCCACCCCGCCCAGGACCGCCCGGCGACGACCCGTCGCGCGCTCCTCGTCGGTGGCGCCGCTTCCGTCGCGGCCTTCGCCCTCGCCCCGGCGCCCGGTGCCGCTGCAGCGTCACGAAACGCCCCGGCATACCTGCGTGGGTCGGCGACCCTCGCCCTCGACAACGGTCGCGTGCGCACCTGGGCGGCCGACACGTGGCGCAGCCTCGTGGCGATGACCGACCCGAGGACCGGCCTGCCCGCCGACAACATCCCCGAGTCGCTTGCCGCCGGCGACCGCTCCGGTTACACCTCGCCGACGAACATCGGTGGCTACCTCTGGTCGACCGTCGTCGCCCGCGAGCTCGGCATCATCACCCGTGGCGAGGCGTCGGCCCGCCTCATCCGCACCCTCAAGACGGTGGAGCGGATGGAGCACCACACGCCGAGCGGCATGTACTACAACTGGTACGACGAGGCGACCGGCGCCGTGCTCTACGAGTTCCCTGGCAGCGGCGACCGGATCTATCCCTTCGTGTCCAGCGTCGACAACGGCTGGCTCGGGGCGGCCCTTCTCGTCGTCATGAACTCCGACCGAGCTGCGTCGGTGTGGGCGAGGCGGATCTTCGACCGGATGCGCTGGGACATGTTCTACGACACGAACGTGGCGCTCAAGCCGGGGCTCATCCACGGCGGCTTCTACGACGCGCCCCCGCCTCCCGGGTTCTCCGGCTACACCGGCAACCACATCGGCATCGGCCCGGACGTCTGGTACACCAACCACCACTACGACACCACCGTGTCGGAGACGCGCATCACGAGCTACCTCGGCATCATCACCGGGCAGATCCCGGGTGCCCAGTACTACGCGATGTGGCGCACCTTCCCGGCCACCTGCGACTGGTCCTGGCACGAGATGCAGCCGGTGGGCGAGCACCGCACCTACCTCGGCGTCAACGTCTACGAGGGTGCCTACACCTACCGGGGCATGCACATCGTGCCCGGCTGGGGCGGCTCGATGTTCGAGGAGCTCATGCCCGACGTCTTCGTCGACGAGGCAGCCTGGGCGCCGAACTCCTGGGGACGCAACCACCCGCTCCACGTGCGAGCGCAGCGCGAGCACGGGCTCATCGAGGCCGGCTACGGCTACTGGGGCTTCTCCCCGTCGAGCAACCCCGCAGGCGGCTATCGCGAGTACGGCGTCGACGCCTTGGGCCTCAACCCGGAGGGCTACTTCTCCGACCAGGAGAAGACGAACTACGACGTGGGCTTCGGCGACTGCCGCCCGGCGACGAACCCGTCGCCGACCTACGGTGACGGCGTCGTCACACCGCACGCGTCGTTCCTCGCGATGATGCACGAGCCGGCGCAGGCCTTCACCAACCTCGCCAACATCCAGGCCGACTTCGACTCCTACGGCCGTGGCGGCTTCTTCGACGCCATCGCGGTGACGTCGGGCACCGTCGCGCGCCGCTACCTCTCGCTCGACCAGGCGATGGTGATGGGCGCGATCGGCAACGTGCTGGGGCGCGACGTCATCCGGCGGGCCTTTAGCACGCCGGCCGTCGAGAAGGTGCTCCGGCCCGTCATCGGCATCGAGGAGTTCGGCGCGAGCCCGACCGCCTGACCTCCGGCACCCGGCGCGCTGACCCGGCGCCTGACCGGCACCGGGGACGGCACCCCCCTAGACCTCGTGGCCGCCCGACCGCACGCATCGGGCGGCCACGAGATTCCCCACCGAACGAAAGGCCCCACCCGTGCGCCCCGAGCTCAGCACGACGGAGGACGGCGTCGCCTACCGCGACCTCAACGGCAACGGCCGGATGGACCCCTTCGAGGACCCCCGGCTGTCGGTGGAGGAGCGGGTGGAGGACCTCGTCGGCCGCCTCTCCCTCGAGGAGAAGGTCGGCCTCATGTTCCAGACGGTGATCGAGGCCGGTGCCGACGGCTCCCTCATCGAGGAGCCGGGCGCCATCAGCAAGTCGCCGACGACCACGGTCGTGCGTGACAAGCACCTCAACCACTTCAACGTCCACGCCCTGGGCGACCCCCGCCTCGCGGCGCGGTGGAGCAACCGGCTGCAGGCGCTCGCCGAGACCACGCCACACGGCATACCGGTGACGATCTCCACGGACCCGCGGCACGCGTTCATCGAGAACGCCGGCGTCTCCTTCTCCGCTGGCGCCTTCTCGCAGTGGCCGGAGCCGTTGGGGCTGGCCGCCCTTCGCGACCCCGCAGCTGTCAGGGCCTTCGCCGACATCGCCCGGCAGGAGTACGCCGCCGTCGGCATCCGGGCGGCCCTGCACCCCACGCTCGACCTCGCGACCGAGCCGCGGTGGGCTCGCCAGGCAGGCACGTTCGGGCAGGACCCCGATCTCGTCACAGAGCTGGGGGTGGCGTATCTCAAGGGCTTCCAAGGGGATTCGCTCGGTGAGACGAGTGTCGCGTGCACGAGCAAGCACTTCCCGGGCGGCGGCCCGCAGAAGGACGGCGAGGACGCACACTTCCCCTACGGTCGCGAGCAGGTCTACGGCGGAGGCAGATTCGCCGACCATCTCAAGCCGTTCCCCCCGATCGTCGCGGCCGGCACCGCAGGCATCATGCCCTACTACGGTATGCCGATCGACCTCGTCATCGACGGAGAGCCCATCGAGCCAGTGGGTTTCGGCTACAACAAGCAGGTCGTGACCGGCCTGCTGCGCGAGAAGCTCGGCTACGACGGCGTCGTGGTCACCGACTGGGAGCTCGTCAACGACAACCACGTCGGCGACCAGGTCCTGCCCGCCCGCGCCTGGGGGGTGGAGCACCTCGACCCGCACGGTCGCATGGAGCTCATCCTCGAGGCGGGCGCCGACCAGTTCGGGGGTGAGGAGTGTGTCGAGATCCTGCTCGACCTCGTCGCCCGAGGCAGGGTCACCGAGGGCCGCATCGACGAGTCAGCCCGCCGCCTGCTCGCCGTGAAGTTCCGGCTCGGCCTCTTCGACAACCCCTACGTCGACGAGGACGCCGCAGCCGCGACCGTCGGCCGGGCCGACTTCCGCGAGCAGGGCCATGCCGCCCAGGCGCGGTCGGTCACCGTGCTCGCCGCGCGCGCCGACACCCTGCCCCTCGGGTCGGGTCTGCGCGTCTATGCCGAGCGGGTGTCGGACGAGGCGCTGGCGGGGCACGGGTTGACCCGCGTCGAGCGGCCCGAGGACGCCGACATCGCCCTCGTGCGCCTCATGGCCCCCCACGAGCCGCGCTCCGACCTCTTCCTCGAGGCGTGGTTCCACCAGGGCTCGCTCGACTTCGCGCCCGGGCTCGTGCACCGTCTCGCGCGGATCGCTGCGGTCTGCCCGCTCGTCGTCGACGTCGTCCTCGACCGCCCGGCCGTGCTCTCACCCCTGCTCGACACGGCCGCGGCCGTCGTCGGCACCTACGGCAGCAGCGACGACGCCCTGCTCGACGCGCTGACGGGTGTCATCCCCCCGCGGGGCCGGCTGCCCTTCGACCTGCCCCGGTCGATGGAGCAGGTGCGCCGACACCACGAGGACGTGCCCGGCTACGACGACCCGCTGCTGCCCTTCGGGCACGGGCTGTCGCTCCCGCCTCAGCCGATGTAGCCCTCGACGGTGCGCTCGGACCGCACCTGCGCCTCGTCGGGGTTCTCGCCGAACTCGCGCTTGGCCCGGCGCTGGCGCAGCAGGTCCCAGCACTGGTCGAGCTCGACCTCGACCTGCCGGAGGCGGGCGTTCTCCTCGTCGCGAGAGATCGAGCCGGCCTGGAGGGCGCCGCGCAGCTGGTGCTCCTCGTCGATGAGCGAGCTGATGCGGTGAGCGATCGTCGTGTCGTCAGCCATGTCGACACCTTCGCACGCGCCCGCCCGTGCCGTCGAGCGCCGTTCGGCCCTTCCGCGCTCGCCCGTGGACGGTGAACACGGGGTGGGTGGCCGGCAACGACGGATGGATGGGTGACGATCTGCCGGACGTCGAGGACCCGGTCGTCTCCGGGTCTCCGGTGTCGCGCCCTACGACTCCGCCGACCCCGTCGACCGCTTGACGCGTCTTGCGCTGTTGCGGCGTGACGTGGCGCTGACCGAGTCCGGCGGCTGGAGCGGCCGCTTGCGCCGCTCCGGCGGCGGGGAGCCGGCGCGGTCCTGACCGCCCGCCCGTCGACGTCTGCGCCGCGGGACGCCGAGCGTCGTCTCACGCGCCTCCAGCGTCCAGGCGACCCGCACCTCGCGTGCCGGGCTCTCGTCACCGGAGATCCGGCGCGAGAGCAGGTCGAGCGCCTCGCGCGCCAGCCCGGTCAGGTCGGGCGAGATCGTCGTGATCGTGGGGTTGGCGAAGCGGGTCTCGGCGATGTCGTCGAAGCCGACGAGGGCGACGTCCTCGGGCACCTTCACCCCCGACTCGACGCAGGCGCGCAGGGCCCCGATCGCCATGAGGTCGTTGAAGCAGAAGACGGCGTCGGGCGGCTCGGGCAGCTCGAGCAGTCGCAGCATCGCCGCGTGCCCGTCGGCCCGGTCGTAGTGCGGCACGTCGATGACCAGGGTCGGGTCATAGGGGAGGCCCGCCGCCCGCAGGGCCTGGCGATAGCCGCGCAGCCGCTCCGACGCGGTGCCGCGCACCGCTTCGCGTCCGACGGCGGCGATGCGCCGGCGGCCCACGGCCACAAGGTGTTCCGTGGCCGCGCGTGAGGCCGCGACGGAGTCGACGGCGATGTGGTCGAAGCCGGTCGGCACGGGGCGCTCGCCGAGCAGCACCATGGGCAGGTCGTCGTCGCGCCGGCTGATCTCCTCGGCCGAGAGCGCGAGAGGCGAGAAGATCACGCCGTCGATGACGTGCGAGCGCATGCCCTCGAGCACGACGCGCTCGGCGTCGGCGTCTCCTCGGGTGACATCGAGCAGGACGATGAAGCCGAGGGCAGAGGCCTCCTCGGTGATGCGGGCGGCGAGCTCGGCGAAGTAGGGGGAGTCCATCGCCGGGACGGCGAGGGCGAGGAAGCCGGCCCGCCCGTGCTTGAGGCTGCGGGCAGAGAGATTGGGCCGGTACTTCAGCTCCGCCATCGCCTTCTCGACGCGGGCGCGGGTCGACGGCTTGATGTGTGGGTAGTTGTTGAGCACGTTCGATGCCGTCTTGACCGACACGCCCGCGCGCTCGGCGACGTCGCGAAGCCGTGCAGCCATTCGTCCTCCACCCGTCGGATCACCCACCCCAACGCTAGCGAGTGGACACCGCCACGGTTCCACAACCTGGCGACAGGGTCTGGACAACGGAATGTTAACCGTTGTAGAAATGGCGCCATCGCAGAAAGTCAACCGTTGTAAATCGGTTGGCCCACGGCCAGGTCAAGGAGGACCCATGGGCGCGGCATCCGTGCGGCTCGATCCCGCCTTCACGGTGGGGCCGCTCAACCGCAGGATCTTCGGCACCTTCGTCGAGCACATGGGTCGATGCGTCTACACCGGCATCCACGAGCCCGGCCACCCCACTGCCGACGAGCACGGCTTCCGCACCGACGTGGCCGAGCTGGTGAGTGAGCTCGGGCCCACGATCGTGCGCTACCCGGGCGGCAACTTCGTCTCCAACTACCGGTGGGAGGACGGGGTCGGGCCCAAGGAGGACCGGCCCACCCGGCTCGACCTCGCGTGGCGGTCGATCGAGACCAACCAGGTCGGCACGGACGACTTCCTGTCGTGGGCGTCGCGGCTCGGCATCGAGCCGATGCTCGCCGTCAACCTCGGCACCAGGGGCCTGACCGAGGCGATCGAGCTGCTCCAGTACTGCAACGCCGAGCCCGGCATCGAGCTGTCGGACCGTCGGGTCAAGAACGGCCACCCAGACCCGCACGACGTCCGGGTCTGGTGCCTCGGCAACGAGATGGACGGGCCGTGGCAGATGGGGCACAAGACCGCCGAGGAGTACGCTCGCCTCGCCGAGGAGACGGCCCGCGCCATGAGGCGCTTCGACGACTCCCTCGAGCTCGTCGCCTGCGGCTCCTCGAACCGTTCGATGCCCACCTTCGGCACGTGGGAGCGCGTCGTGCTCGAGCGGTGCTTCGACTTCGTCGACCACATCTCGGCACACGCCTACTACGAGCCGGTGGACGGTGACGTCGACTCCTTCCTCGCCTGCGCCGAGGACATGGACCGCTTCATCCGTGCGGTCGTCGCGACGGCCGACCACGTCGCCGCCGTCAAGGGATCGGACAAGCGGGTCAGCGTCTCCTTCGACGAGTGGAACGTGTGGTTCCAGGCACGCTTCGACGGCGAGAGCAGCCTGGCCGTCCGCGAGGCGCCCGAGCTCATCGAAGACGTCTACTCGGTCACCGACGCCGTCGTCGTCGGCAGCCTGCTCATCACCCTGATGCAGCACACCGACCGGGTCTCGATGGCGTGTCAGGCCCAGCTCGTCAACGTCATCGCCCCGATCGCCACCCGGCCCGGTGGCCCCGCCTGGCGCCAGGCGATCTTCCACCCGTTCGCGCTGACCGCGCGGTATGCCGCCGGCACCGTCCTGCGCCCTGCCGTCGTCTCCGACGTGGTGCAGACCCAGGCCTTCGGCGCCGTCGACCAGCTCCTCACGACCGCGACGCTCGACCCCGACACGGGCGACCTCGTGGTGTTCGCCGTCAACCGCAGCCGCACCGAGGACTGCGCGCTGACCATCGACCTCGACGCCCTGGCCCACTCGGTCGCGAGCGTCGGGAGCACCGGGAGCACCGGGAGCACCGGGAGCACCGGGAGCGTCGGGGGAGCAGGGGGCCGGGCGGCATACCCCTCCGGTCGTCGGCTGGAGCACCTGACCCTGCACGACGCCGACCCGAACGCCCACAACACCGAGGCAGAGCCGGAGCGCGTCGTGCCGCGCGCCGGCGACGCCGTCCTCGACGGCGGCACCGTCCGAGCCGTCCTCCCGCCCATCTCGTGGCACTGCATCCGCATCACCGAAGGGAACAACTCATGAGCACCCCATCCGGCCCCCTCACCCGCCGACGCATGCTGACCGGGGCCCTCGGGCTCGGA
The DNA here is from genome assembly GCF_006716675.1 of Humibacillus xanthopallidus. GTDB lineage: Bacteria > Actinomycetota > Actinomycetes > Actinomycetales > Dermatophilaceae > Humibacillus > Humibacillus xanthopallidus_B. Next base: position 52,664 of record NZ_VFPM01000004.1, read on the forward strand.
GGCGCTATCGCCCTCGGAGCCTGCGGCAGCGGATCGGGCAGCGTGCCCGGCCAGGCCCCCCAGACGGTCGGCGGCGGTGGCGCCACCGGCTACAGCGGCCCGAAGGTCTCCCTGGCCTTCTGGAACGGCTTCACCGGCGGCGACGGGCCGTACATGAAGAAGCTCGTCGACCAGTTCAACGGCGAGCACCCCAACATCGCCGTCAGCATGAACACGATGCAGTGGGCCGACTACTACACGAAGCTGCCCGCAGCGGTGACCGCGGGCAAGGGCCCGGACATCGGCATCATGCACGTCGACTCGGTCGCCACCAACGCGGCGCGCAAGGTGATCCAGCCGCTGGACGACGTCGCGAGCGCTCTCAAGATGACCGAGTCCGACTTCGCACCGGTGCCGTGGAAGGCGGGCATCTACAAGGGGCAGCGTTACGCCATCCCGCTCGACGTGCACCCGCTCGGCTTCTTCTACAACAAGTCCGTCATGGAGCAGGCCGGCCTCGACCCCGAGAAGCCGCCGACGAACGCCGACGAGTACGGCGCGGCCCTCGACGCGATGAAGGCCAAGGGCGTGCAGGGTCACTGGGCGAGCCCCTTCCCCTTCACCGGCGGTCTCACCGTCCAGGCGCTCATCTACCAGTTCGGTGGCTCGCTCTTCAACGACGACGGCACCCAGGTGCTCTGGGCCGAGGAGCCCGGCGTCAAGGCCATGACGTGGTTCCAGGACCTCGTCAAGAACGGCCACTCGGCGGCGAAGATCGCCCAGGACGCCGACCTCGTCGCCCTCGAGAACGGCAAGACGGCCTTCAACTGGAACGGCATCTGGACCATCAACACCCTCGGGGCCAAGACCGGTCTCGAGTGGGGTGTCGCCCCGCTGCCCAACATCGGCGGCACCAAGGCGGCGTGGGCGGGCTCGCACCAGTTCGTCCTGCCGACGCAGCGCACGCCCGACGAGAACAAGGCGGTCGCCTCGCGCGTCTTCCTCAACTGGATCAGCACCAAGAGCCTCGAGTGGGCCAAGGCCGGCCAGGTGCCGGTGCGCAACAGCGTCCGCGAGTCGGCGGAGTTCAAGGAGCTCACCGACCAGGCGGCGCTGGCGAGCCAGATCGACGACCTGCACTTCCCGCCGACGGTGGCCGGCATCGGCGACGCCATGCCGGAGTTCGACAAGGCGCTCAACCTCGCCATCAACGGCGGGCAGGACCCGGCCAAGGTGCTGTCCGACGCGGCTGCCCGCGCCACGAAGATCCTCGAGGCCAACCAGAAGAAGTACGGCGGCTGACGACATGGCTGTGACGACGACACAGCCCCCGAGACCCGCCTCGGGAGCGGAGCCCGCGCCGGGCGGGCGCCGCTCCCGAGGTCGGACCAGCGGCATCCACGGGTCGCGGTGGACCCCCTACCTCTTCCTCGCGCCCTTCCTCGCGCTCTTCACGGTCTTCGTCCTCGTGCCGGGCGTGCTGGGGGTCTGGATCTCCCTGCACAGCTGGGACTTCCTCCTGCCCAACAAGCCGTTCGTGGGCGGCCAGAACTACGTCGACCTCTTCGACAGCTCGTCGGTGCAGTTCGAGTCGTTCTGGAACGGCATGAAGGCCACCGCCTTCTTCGTGCTCATCAGCGTGCCGTTCCTCGTCGTCCTGCCGCTCCTGCTCGCGATCCTGCTCAATCGCAGGTTCCCGGGGCGCACCTTCTTCCGCGCCATCTTCTTCGCGCCGTTCGTGCTCGGCGTGGCCGTCATCGGGCTCATGTGGGCCTACCTGCTCGACCCGTCCTTCGGCCTCGTCAACGGACTGCTCGGCGCGGTCGGCCTGCCCGACGACACGGCGTGGACGACCTCGCAGCCCTACGCGTGGATCTCGCTGGCCGGCGTCACCATCTGGTGGACGATGGGCTTCAACGCCGTCATCTACCTCGCCGGCCTCGGCGACATCCCGCCCGACCACTACGAGGCGGCAGAGCTCGACGGGGCCTCGGCCTGGCAGCAGCTGCGCTACATCACGATCCCCGGGCTGCGGCCCGTGCTCATCTTCGTCGTCATCACGACGATCCTCGCCAGCGCCAACATGTTCGGCCAGAGCTACCTCATCACCCAGGGCGGGCCGGGTGACACCACGCGCACGGCGATCATGGTCATCACCGACCTCGGCCTGTCGCAGTACCGCATGGGCGAGGCGTCCGCCATGAGCTACGTGCTCGCGGTCTTCCTCTCGCTCATCGCCCTCGTCAACTTCTGGGCCCTCAGGGAGAAGAAATGAGACGCCGCAACGGGCCGCTCTTCTGGGCAACCCTCGCCATCCTCACGGTCGTCTTCGTCGGACCGCTGCTGCTCATCCTGCTGACGTCCTTCAAGACGCAGAGCGAGGCGCGTTCGGTCCCACCGACCTGGATCCCCCAGGAGTGGACCCTCCGGGCCTACGACGTGCTCTTCTTCCAGGACGCCGCCAGCCCGGTTCTGCGGTGGTTCGCCAACTCGATGGTGGCCGCGACGCTCCACTCGGCCCTCGTCGTCACGGTGTGCTCCATGGCCGGATATGCCTTGGCTCGCATGGAGTTCCGCTTCAAGAAGGCGATCTTCGCCGGAATCATCATGACGCTCTTCGTGCCCGGCTTCATCTTCCTCATGCCCAACTTCCTCATCCTCGACCAGCTGGGCTGGCTCGACACCATCTGGGCGCTCGTGGTGCCGGGTGCCGCCGGAGCCTTCGGCGTCTTCTTCATGCGCCAGTTCTTCATCGGCCTGCCCAAGGAGCTCGAGGAGAGTGCACGCCTCGACGGCGCCAGCCCCTTCCGCACCTTTCGCTCGGTCGTGCTGCCCAATGCCCGGCCGGCCCTGGTCACCCTCGCCGTGCTGAGCTTCCTGGCCAACTGGAACGACTTCATCTGGCCGATCTACGTGCTTTTCTCGCCGGAGCGGCTCACCCTGCCGGCCGGGCTCAGCCGGCTGCAGGGCGCCTACACGATCGACTACCCCGTCGTCATGGCGGGCGCCATGCTCGCCGCCATCCCTGTGCTGCTCATCTACTCGTTCGTCCAGAGATACGTCATCGAGGGCGTCGCCAGCAGCGGCGTCAAGGGCTAGGAGAGATTCGATGTCCCGTCCACCCCGCACGACCCGACGCGGCCGTCGGATGACCGCCGTGCTGGCGGCGCTCGCCGCACTGGGTGCCACCGCCGCCACCACCGCCACCACCGCCACGGCCACGTATGCCGCCGAGCCGGGCCCCGCGGCATACGCCAACGCCGTCTCGGACCCGTTCTCCGACACGTTCGCGGACCCAGCCGTGATCCGCGGCCGCGACGGCTGGTGGTATGCCTACGCGACGTCCGACCCGCTGCGCGCGGGAGATGCGCCGGGCGCGATGCACATGGCGCGCACGCGCGACTGGTCGAGCTGGGAGTACCTCGGGACCGTCTTCGATGCGGGCAACCGCCCGTCGTGGGCGACCCCGACCGCGGGACTGTGGGCGCCCGACATCCGTTACGTCGCAGGGAAGTACGTCCTCTACTTCACGGTGACCGACACGACCCTCAACCCCGGGGACGACTCGGCGATCGGCGTCGCGACGGCAGCCTCGCCAGCCGGCCCCTGGACCGCGACGGACTCGCCGGCCGTGCCCCCACGCCGGGCGCCCGGGGGCGGCTTCCTCTGGACCTTCGACCCGGCCGGCTTCACCGACGTCGACGGCCAGCGCTACCTCTACTTCGGCAGCTACTTCGGTGGCCTCTGGGCCACGCGCGTCTCGCCGGACGGGCTGACCCCGGTCGGCACGGCGACGCAGGTCGCGATCGACAACCGCTACGAGGGGTCCTTCGTCGTGCGCCACGACGACTGGTACTACCTCATGGGCTCGGCCGCCAACTGCTGTGCCGGCCCCACGACGGGCTACTCCGTCTTCGCCGGCCGCTCGCGCTCGCCGTTGGGGCCGTTCGTCGACGCGGAGGGCACGTCGCTACTCACCTCCCGCGTGGGCGGCACGATCGTGCTGACGCAGAACGGCAACCGCTTCGTCGGGGCCGGCCACCACGCCGTCATCACGGATGCCGAGGGCCGTGACTTCATCGCCTACCACGCCCTCGACCGCACCAACCCGTGGCTGACGTCGACCTTCGGCATCAACCGCCGGCCGATGCTGCTCGACCGTCTCGACTGGGTCGACGGCTGGCCACGGACCCGTGCGGGGGCGGGCCCCTCCGACACCCCGCAGCCCGCCCCGATCCTGTCGTCGGGACTCGGCATCACACCGACCGATCCGGCGGCCGGGGGCTTCCGGCGGATGGCCGACGGACCGAGCGACCCGGTCACCGGCGACACCGGACTCGTGCGCGGCACCGCGTCGACGACCTCGTCGGCGCCGGCCGGTCCGCTGCACGTGCGGCTCGACCACCGCGGCACCGAGCCGCTCCGCCTCCTCGTCGGTCGCGACCCGGCCGTCAAGGTCACGCTCGACCCGAAGGGGGGCCGTCTCACGGCCCAGGTCGACGACGGCACCGTCCGGTCGTCGACGACGGCGCTTCCCGTGCTCCCTGCACAGGCTTGGCGCACCCTCACCGTCGACCTGACGGCGGGTGGTCTCACCGCCGAGGTCACCGAGAGCGACCTCGCCGACGTCCTGGCGCGCGTCCACGTGTCGGGCGACGCGCGTCCGGGCGCGGCTCCGGTGCGGCTCAGCAGCAGCCGCGCCGTCGTCGACAACGTCGTCGTCAACCCGGCAGCCGCGGACGCTGCCACCCTCGCGCCCGTGCCGGTGGCCGGGGCGCTGCTGGCGTCGGAGGACTTCGACGACCCGAGCCTCAGCGGCTTCACGTGGGTGCGGCGCAACCCGGCGGTCACCGTCTCCGGGGGGAGCCTGCGGTGGCCCGTCGAGGGCACCGACCTCGTCGGCGGCGGCAACACGGCGAGCGTGCTCCTGCACGACACCCCGGGCGACGGGGACTGGATCGCCGAGGCGAAGACGACGCTCGACCTCGGCACCGACGCGGTGCGCAACTACCAGCAGGTGGGACTCGTGGCGTACGAGAACGACGACGACTTCGCGCGCCTGTCGGAGGTCGCCATCTGGAACACGCGCCAGACCGAGTTCGGCCGCGAGACCGCTGCCGACCCGAAGGACCCGAGCGGGCCCACGAGCTATGGCGGAGCCATCGTCGGCACCGCGGCGCCGACCCTCTGGCTGCGGCTCGCCCACCACCGCAGTCCCACCGGTGAGCACCTCTACCGTGCCGGCACGAGCAGGGACGGAGTGACGTGGACGTGGGGGGCGACCTGGTCCTTCCGCCCCGGCACGAACCCCCGCATCGGGCTGGTCGCCCATGGTGGCGCCGCTCCGGCCGTCGTCGCGCACGTCGACCACCTGAGGTTCTATGCGTCGAGCTGGCCCGCCGACCCGGGCGCAGGATGAGGGTCCTCCGCCGACGACTGACCGTGACCGCAGCCCTCGGAGCCGTGCTCCTCGCGGGGTGCGGGAGGGCGACCGAGACCACCTCTGGAGGCAGCGTGACAACACCGGCGAGCACATGGGCGAGCAGGCCCGCAGCGGCCGCGACGAACCCCGTCTGGCCGAGCAACTTCCCCGACCCGCAGATCCTGCCCGACGGCGACGGTTGGGTCGCCATCGCGACGAACGGCAACGGCATGAACGTGCAGACCCTCGTCAGCGACGACCTCACGTCGTGGACGCAGGGCAGCGACGCGATGCCCGAGCTGGCGTCGTGGACCACGCCGGGCAAGGTGTGGGCCCCGGAGGTGCACCGCTTCGGCGACCGGTGGGTCATGTACTACACGACGACGGCGCCCGACCCGAGCATCCAGTGCATCGGCCTCGCCGTCGCCGACGACCCCAAGGGTCCCTACCGCGACACGGGCAGCACACCGCTCGTCTGCGAGCAGGACCAGGGCGGGTCGATCGACGCCTCGCCGTTCGTCGCCGCGGACGGCACGGCATACCTCTACTGGAAGAACGACGGCAACGCCGTCGGCGTCGACACGTGGATCTCGGTCCAGCGTCTCTCAGCCGACGGCATGCGGCTCGAGGGTGAGGCGAAACGACTGATCCGCCAGGACCTTCCGTGGGAGGGGCACCTCGTCGAGGCGCCCTTCGTCTGGGAGCGCGACGGCGTCTTCCACCTCTTCTACTCCGCCAACGACTACGGCAGCGACCGGTATGCCGTAGGGCACGCGACGGCGTCGTCGCCGACGGGGCCGTTCACCAAGGACGCCGAGCCGGTCCTGACGAGCACCGACGTCGCGGCCGGGCCGGGCCACTGCGCCCTGTTCGACAAGGACGGCCGGGTGCTCATGGTCTACCACGCATGGGCGCCGGACGCCGTCGGCTCCGAGGTGCCGGGCCGGACGATGTGGCTGAGCGAGGTCACGTTCGACGGGACACAGGTGTCGGTGACCCCGGCGCAGAGCCGGCTCCCGGCCGGCCTGTGAGTCGCCTCCACGATCGTGGGGTGGGGACGTATCAGGGGCCGCCCGGCGTGCACTGATGCGCAGGGGAACGGTGCGGGGCAGGGGGCCGCCCCGCACCGCCCCTCGACGTGCAGCGGGCGCCGGGTCCGGCCAGGGAGCGGACCCGACGCCCGCTCGGCCGCGCGGCCGAGCTCAGGTCGTCGCCGAGGCGAGCACCTGTCCCGCACCGTCGCGGATCTCGAGCCGTCGGATCTCGTCGGGTCGCAGGGCGGTCGCCCCGGTGAGCCGGGAGTATCCCGTGGGGGTGCCGAGCCATGACGCTGCCGCGGTCGAGGCTCCTTGGCGGTCGATGACGTAGAGGGTCAGCTGCCCGGCCGTCGGCATGTCCTCGCAGTCGAGGTCGAGCTGGGTGCCCCAGCCCCGGGTCACGAGGGCGACGTCGACGCGGACCGACGATCCCGGTGCGGGCGACGCGACGACGTGGGTCGTCGGTAGATCTGGAGGAGCGGTGAGCCGCGGGCCGAGCCAGAGGCCGGCGCCGAAGAGGACCGTCGCAGCGGCCGCAGCCACGGCGGCGAGCCACCGGCGCCGGGTCCGTCGCTTCTGGGCGACGGCAGAGAGCAACCGGGCGACGCGCGCGTCGTCGACCCCGTCCGGCGCGTCGACAGCGACTGCCTCCGCGGCTTCGGCATCAGGCGAGAGGTGGGGGCCGCCGGCCGGCCCGGCGAGGTCGAGCAACCGCGGCAGCCCCGACACCTGCCCCAGCTCGGCCTGGCACGCGGAGCAGCCGCGCAGGTGCTCGGTGAAGGCGCGGTGGTCGGCATCGGACAGTCCTCCGAGCAGGTAGCCGCCGAGGAGGACGTGCAGGTCATCGGATCCGACGGTCATCTCGTCACTCCCATCTCGTCGAGGATGGCGCGCAGGTTGCGCACGGCGTAGTAGGCCCGTGACTTCACCGTGCCCTCGGGTGCTCCGACCCGCTTCGAGGTCTCGGCGATGCTCAGACGCTCGTAGTAGAGGCAGCGCACGACGTCTCGGTGATCGGGCTGCAGCCGGCCGAGCGCCTCCTCGACGAGCACCTGGTCGAGTGCACGGTCGAGGTCGGCGTCGTCGACGGGTAGGTCGACGAGGGCGGTCTGCTGCGGCCGTCGGGTCGCGGCGCGGTGCTGGTCGACGATGAGGTGCCGGGCCGTCGTGATCAGGTAGGCACGCAGGTTGTCGGTCTCCGGCGCCTGCCGCCACACCCGCAGGATCACCTCCTGCACGATGTCCTCCACGCGGTTGGCGTCGCTCGTCGCGCGCCAGACGACCCGGCGCAGCATCGGGCCGTGCTCGCGGTAGATCGCCGCGACCGCCTCGTCGTCGAGCGACATGCCGGCCCACCTCCTCACTGGTGCTCCCGGTCCAAGGACGTCGTACCGCCCATCGTGGTTCACCGGTGCGGATTCGGCCTAGCGTTGCCGGCATGGCTCCCGTCGACCTTCCCAACCCTGCCGCGCACCCCGTGACCGGTGGGCTCTTCCGGTCCCCGGTGCCGCCGGGGACCGGCTGGCCCGGTGACCCGGCGACTGCGGAGACGCCCGTGGCCCGCACCCCCGCGCAGGTGCGGCGGCTGGCGAAGGGAGCGGACGGCATACCGGAGCTCGATGCGCGGATCAGCGTGTGCCGGGCGTGCCCACGGCTCGTCGCGTGGCGCGAGACGGTGGCGGTCGAGGGGCGGCGGGCGTCGTTCGCGGACCAGCCCTACTGGGGCCGCCCGGGTCCGTCGTTCGGGGACCCCGACGCCGAGGTCCTCGTCGTCGGGCTCGCCCCGGCGGCCAACGGCACCAACCGCACCGGCCGGATGTTCACCGGGGACCGGTCGGGCGACTGGCTGTATGCCGCGTTGCACCGTGGGGGCTACGCGAGCCGGCCGACGTCGGTCAGCTCGGGCGACGGGCAGGTGCTGCGGGGTCTGCGGATCGTCGCTGCCGTGCGGTGCGCACCGCCGGAGAACAAGCCGACGACCGAGGAGAAGGCCACGTGTGCGGCCTGGCTCGACCGCGACCTCGAGCTCTCGGAAGGGCGGCTCCGGTCGATGCTCGCGCTCGGCTCGATCGCCTGGGACGCGGCGATCGGCGCGGCGCGGCGTCGCGGATGGCAGGTGCCGACTCCCAAGCCGCGCTTCGGCCACGGCGCGGAGGCCGTGCTGACGACGGCCTCCGGGCGCCGCGTGCGGCTCGTCGGCAGCTACCACGTGAGCCAGCAGAACACCTTCACCGGCAAGCTCACCGAGGCGATGCTCGACGAGGTCATCGGTCGCTTGTGAAGGCCGCTTCGTCTGCGCGCGTCCTCGTCGTGTGCTTGGGTCGACCCATGGCTGAGAACGCGGCTGACAACGTGGGTGACAACGTGGCTGACAACGTGGGTGACAACGCGATCCACGGCACGGAGTGGACGGTCCAGGAGCTCGGCGGCGAGGTGACCGCGTTGCCGAAGCCGCAGCTGTCCTTCGGCGCCGACGGCCGGCTCACCGGCACGACGGGCGTCAACCGGCTCATGGGGGAGTTCGAGGTGCGCGACGGGCTGCTCGTCGTCGGCAACGCAGCGACGACCCGGATGGCCGGGCCGCCCGAGGCGATGGCCCAGGAGCAGCGCCTCCTCGAGCTGCTCGGCGCCGAGCAGGCCTTCGTCATCACCGGCGACCGCCTCGAGATCGGTGACGGTGAGACCGCAGCCCTCCTCGTGCGGCCGAGCATCCAGCCCGTGCCCGTTGTGGACGCCGGTGAGGACAACGCTGCGGGCGGTGCCGGGGCGCCGGGGACGACCTAGGACGGACGGGGTCGAAGCCGCCGCGTCGTCAGGTCTGTCGGCTGCTGAGGACCGAGGAGCGGTCGATCTTGAGCTGGCCGTCCTGGCGCACGAGGGAGTAGGACGTGCGCTCGATGAACGTCCGACCGTCGGCATAGTCGTAGCGCAGGGTGGCGACCACCGACGAGGGTGCCTCGCTCGTGACCTGGGAGACCTGGACCCGGCTGATGCTCCCCCAGAACCGGTCGTAGTAGGCGCGGCTCGTCGCCGTCGTGCGCTGGTAGCGCTCGGTCAGCCGTGCCCAGCCCGCGTCGGTGTTGCCCGGGAGCAGCGCGTAGTAGTCGCGGACCGCCCGGCTCAGGGCGCTCGCCGTCACCGCGCCGCCGCCGGCCGGGGGTGCAGCGGTGGTGCTCGGTGCGGGCGCCGAGCTCGTCGCAGGCGGCGTGCCCCTGTGGGTCGGGGTGGGCGACGCGGGACGTGAGGTCGGTGATGCGGCGGCCGAGGAGGAGGAGGACGCGGAGGTCGGTGCGGGCGAGGCCGTCGACGACGGGGAGGTCGCAGCGGTGACGCGTGGTGCCGGTGCCGCCTCGCTCGCGGGGTCGTTCGCGCGCTGCACGGCCCAGACGGCGAGGAGGACCAGCACGAGGGCGCCCGCCAGGACCGCAGCCCCGCGCCGACGCCGCCTCGCGGGGTCGACGAGGTCGCCCGGTGCTCCGGGTGCGCCGGGTGGCGCCCCCTCCGGCCCGGCATCGGGCGCGGGAGCGGGAGCGGGAGCGGGGGCCTGCTGGACGGCGGGAGTTCCGAGGGGCGCGGAAACGGGTGCGGAGTCAGGTGCGGAGACGGGCGGCGGGGGCGGATCGCTCGGCAGCTCGACGGTGTGACCACCCTGCGCTCCGAGGCCTCCGGCGCCCACGAGGGCTGCGCCGGCGACGGGCAGCACCTTCGTCGACCCCGGCCGCTCGCCGGCACCCGCAGCGTCACCGGCACCGGCACCCGCACCGGCACCCGCAGCGGCCCGGTCGGCCAGGCGTGACAGGGCCCGCGATGCCTCCTCCATCGTCGGCCGCCGATCCGGGTCGGCGTCGAGCATCGTCAGCAGGACGTCGGCGAGCGCACCCTCCTGCCGCGGCGGGTCGATCGTGCCCGACGCGACCTTGTGCAACAGGGCCATCGGGTTGTCGCCGGCCCCGAAGGGCGGCGTGCCCTCCGCCGCGGCATACAGGGTCGCGCCGAGGGAGAAGACGTCGGACGCGGGGGTCGAGCTCGCCCCGCGCGCCACCTCGGGTGCGAGGTAGGCGGGCGTGCCCGTCAGCATGCCCGTCGACGTCAGCGAGACGTCGCCGAAGGCGCGCGAGATGCCGAAGTCGGTGATGAGGGCGGTGCCGTCGTCGGTGATGAGGATGTTGCCCGGCTTCACGTCGCGGTGCACGATGCGCGCCGCGTGCGCTGCGGCGAGGGCCGAGGCGACCTCGCCGCCGACCTTGGCGACGCGCAGTGGCGGCAGGGTGCCCTCTGCCCGGAGGAGCTCGTGGAGGCTGCGTGACGGGATGTACTGCATGACGAGGCACGGTTGCCCCTCGTGGTCCACCACGTCGAAGACGGGCACGGCGTTCGGGTGGTCGAGCCGGGCCGTGATGCGGGCCTCGCGCATCGCGCGCTCGTGCGCGACGGCGGCCTCGTCCTCGGGGAGGTCCGCGAGCGCGCGCAGCTGCTTGATGGCAACGGCGCGGCTCAGCCGCTCGTCCCAGGCCAGCCACACGTGGCCCATGCCGCCAGACCCGATGCGGTGCTGCAGTCGGTAGCGACCTGCCATGAGGTCCCGCTGCTCGCTCACGTCTTCGCTCCTCGTCACTCGACCGGCTTCTTCGCACGCAGGCCATCGGCAGACCCACGCCCTCGTCCAGTGCACGTACCCCGCCGGCAGCGGATCGCACCCTGCAGTGCTGCCCGCCATGCGGCATACGGAATCGTCTAGCGTGGACGCCATGGCTAGTCAGCCCTCGTGGGAGAGCCCCGTGGAGAAGCAGATCCGCGAGGCGCAGGAGCGCGGCGACTTCGACAACCTGCCCGGCGCGGGCAAGCCGCTCGACCTCAGCGACTCGGGCGACCCCGACTGGTGGCTCAAGCGTTTCGCCGCGCGCGAGAACCTCGATCTCGGCGGTGCGCTGCCCGGTGCGCTCGCGCTGCGCAAGGAGGCGGCGGGCTACCCCGCATCCCTGGCCGATGTGCGCACGGAGGCGAACGTCCGCGAGGTCATCGAGGACTACAACAAGCGCGTGCTCGCCGACCGGCTGCGACCCGCGGTCGGCAACCTGCCGCCCATGATCGCGAAGACCCTCGACGCCGACGAGATGGTCGCCCAGTGGCGCGTCCTCCGGGACGAGGTCGAGGAGCAGGAGCGGCAGGCGCGTGCCGAGCGCGAGGCGGCGCAGCGCCTCGAGCACGAACGCGAGGACCGCAGGCCGTGGTGGCGGCGCCTCCTTGGTGGCGACTGACCCGCGCCTGACCCTGCCTGACCTCTCGCGACCTACCCAAGGGCGGTGCCGCCGTGTCACGATCGGGTGTCCCGAGGTGACCCTCGGCGCCGACCCACCGCACGCTCCGTCCCAGATGTCCGTCGCAAAGGTGCGCATGACCACAGCCTCCGGACTCGAAGCCGCCCTGACGGCGTTCGAGGATCCCGCAGCCAAGGCGCGTGACCTCCTGCGCCTGCACCGCACGTGGTCGCACACGCGTGAGGTGCCGCAGGGTGCGCGCGGGGTGGTGGCCCGGTCGTGGCTGCGGCAGACGCCGGAAGGCGACAAGGTGTCGCGCCCGATCTCCGACGACGCCCTGCTCGGACGCCGCGAGCGGTCGCAGCTGCTCGGCTCGGTCGTGCCGTTGCTCAAGGAGCGCCTCCTCCCGCTCGCGCACGAAGCCGGCAACGAGCTCGTCATCAGCGACGACGAGGGCTACCCGCTCTGGATGTTCGGCCCCTCGCCCGTGCGCCGGCAGAGCGACGGCCTCGGCTTCGTCGAGGGCGCCCGCTGGCGCGAGGGCGACGTCGGCACCAACGCGCTCGGCACGGCGATGGAGGAGCGGCGTCCCGTCCAGATCTTCGGTCCGGAGCACGCCCGTGAGGACCAGCACGCGTGGGTCTGCACGAGTGCCCCGATCCTCGACCGCCGAGCCCGTATGCCGCTCGGCGTCGTCACGCTGAGCGGTGCCTTCCGCACCGCCCACCCCCACACGCTCATGCTCGTGACGATGGCCGTGCGCGAGGCGGTCGAGAAGCTCGCGGGGGAGCACGACCGCGACCTGCGCCGGGTCGCGCGGGCGAGTGAGCCGTATGCCGGCGCCGGACGTTTCGTCGTCGTCGACCGTCACGGGTGGGTGGCCCGGGCGGAGGGTTACGGCGTCGGCGAGCGGGTGTGGGTGCCGAGCAGCCTGCGGGCCGGCTCGCTCTGGGTGCCCGAGATCGGGCAGGTGCGGGCGGAGGCGATCAGCGGCGGGTGGGTGCTGCACGAGGACGTCGCGCTCGCCGCCGCCGTGCGGGTGGAGGTCGTGCGGCGCCCGCCCGCGCACGTCGTCGTCGCGAGCGGCGACACGACCGTCGAGGTGCCGCTCAGCGAGCGCCACGCCGAGATCGTCGCCCTGCTCGCGGAGCACCCGGCGGGCCTCGACACGGCCGCCCTGATGTCCCGGCTCGACGGGGTGGGCTCGCCCGTCACGATCCGCGCCGAGATGTCCCGGCTGCGCAAGCGCCTCGGCGGGCTCATCGAGAGCCGGCCCTACCGCCTCACCGCCCCGGCCACGGTGCGCCCCGACCCCACCTGACCCCCCACACGCACACAATCGAAAGAGCAGTTCGTCGCCGTCGTGCGCGCCGGCGCGGCCCCGTGGGAGGGCGACGAACTGCTCTTTCGATTGCCGCCCGGGGCGCTCGCCCACCCGACGAACTGCTCTTTCGATCGGGGGTGCAACGTTCTGCAACTCTGTCGCGGCCGGCGGCGGGCTCCTAGCGTCTGCCGGAACGACCCACCACGTGGACAAAGGAGTTGGCGATGGGTGAGCAGCTGACGGCGGGCGCCTGGCTCGAGAGCTTCGGCGAGGCCCTGGCCTCCGGTGAGACCGACCGGGTGACAGACCTCTTCGGTGAGGAGTGCTACTGGCGCGACCTCATCAGCATGACGTGGAACATCCACACGTCCGAGGGGCGCGACGCGATCGCGACCATGCTCGGCAGCGTCGGGACCGGCGCCTGGCCCGGAGAGCTGGTGACCACCTCGGAGTCGCAGGCCGACGGGGTGGCCGAGGCGTGGTTCACCTTCGGCAACGCGACCTTCACGGGCAAGGGCCTCGTCCGCGTGCGCGACGGCAAGGCGTGGACGCTCCTCACGAGTGCCCAGGCCCTCAAGGACCACCCTGAGCCGTCGGGAACGCGCCGGCCGCGCGGCGCCGAGCACGGGGTCAACGTCTCGACCGAGAACTGGCTCGACCGGCGCCGGCAGCAGGTCGAGTCCTACGGCGTCGACGCCGAGCCCTACGTGCTCGTCGTCGGCGGCGGGCAGGGCGGCATCGGGCTCGCGGCCCGGCTGAAGCGTCTCGACGTGCCGACGCTCGTCATCGACAAGTACCCCCGGCCGGGCGACCAGTGGCGCAGCCGCTACCACTCGCTCTGCCTGCACGACCCGGTCTGGTACGACCACATGCCCTACCTCCCCTTCCCCGACCACTGGCCCGTCTTCACCCCCAAGGACAAGATGGGCGACTGGCTGGAGAGCTACACCACGGTCATGGAGCTCGACTACTGGAGCAACACCGAGGCGACCTCGGCCTCCTTCGACGACGCCACCGGCACGTGGACCGTCCACGTCACGAGGGAGGGTCGTGAGGTCGTGCTCCACCCGTCGCAGCTGGTGCTCGCGACGGGCATGAGCGGCATACCGAACGTGCCGACCCTGCCGGGGCACGACGTCTTCCGTGGCGACCAGCACCACAGCAGCAAGCACCCCGGAGGGGCGCGCTACGCGGGCAAGAAGGTCGTCGTCATCGGGTCGAACAACTCGGCCCACGACATCTGTGCCGACCTGTGGCAGAACGGCGCCGAGCCGATCATGCTCCAGCGCTCGAGCACCCACATCGTGAAGTCCGACTCGCTCATGGACAAGGTGCTCGGACCGCTCTACTCCGAGGAGGCCGTCGCCGCCGGAATCGACCACGAGACAGCGGATCTCGTCTTCGCCTCCATCCCCTACAAGATCCTCGCGGACTTCCAGCGACCGGCGTTCGACGCGATCCGCGAGCAGGACAAGGACTTCTACGCCGCACTCGAGGCCGCGGGCTTCGACCTCGACTTCGGCGACGACGACTCGGGCCTCTTCCTCAAGTACCTCCGGCGCGGGTCGGGCTACTACATCGACATCGGCGCCTCGGAGCTCATCGCCAAGGGCGCGATCCGGCTCGTGCGAGGGCAGGTCGACCACCTGACCGAGCACGCCGTCGTGCTCGCGGACGGCACTGAGCTCGAGGCCGACGCCGTCGTCTACGCCACCGGCTACGGCTCGATGAACGGCTGGGCCGCGCAGCTCATCAGCCAGGAGGTCGCCGACACCGTCGGCAAGTGCTGGGGGCTCGGCTCCGACACGACGAAGGACCCGGGGCCGTGGGAGGGCGAGCTGCGCAACATGTGGAAGCCCACGCAGCAGGACAACCTGTGGTTCCACGGCGGCAACCTCCACCAGTCGCGCCACTACTCCCGCTACCTCGCCATGCAGCTCAAGGCCCGGCTCGAGGGGATCGACACACCGGTCTTCGCACTCGCCCCGTCGCACCACAAGGCCTGATCCTCACCATCGAAAGAGCAGTTCGTCGCCACCGCGGCGCGCCCCCACCAATCGAAAGAGCAGTTCGTCGCCGCCGAGCGGGCCTGTGCGGTCGCGTGGAAGGGCGACGAACTGCTCTTTCGATTGCCATCGGGGGGGCGGGCAGCCGACGGAGTGCTCTTTCGATGGGGGGCGACGGATACCCAGAGGGGTATGGTGGTAGCGACTCGCACCACCGAAGGAGCCCTCGTGAAGATCCGACCCGCATCCGCCGCACTCGTCCTCGTGGCCGTCCTCGCGGGCGGAGGCGTCGCGGCCTGCGGTGCGGATCCGGCGCCGCAGGGGACGACCACCGCCACCAGCGTCACCAGCGCCGCGGTCGCACCATCCTCCGGGGCCATGGTCGACGCCGACACCTTCGCCGCCGCGCTGGCCACCCCGGGCACGACCGTCGTCGACGTGCGCACGCCCGCGGAGTACGCCCAGGGCCACCTCCCGGGTGCCGTCAACATCGACGTCTCGGCGCCTGACTTCGCGACGCGCATCGCCGCGCTCGACCGGGCCGGGTCGTATGCCGTCTACTGCCACTCGGGCAACCGGTCGGCCGCCGCGGTGGCCGCGATGACCGGCGCCGGTTTCACCCACGTCTACCATCTCGCGGGCGGGATTGGGGCGTGGGCGGATTCGGGCCGCTCAGTCGTCACGGGCTGAGGCCGCAGGTCGCCCAGCGGCCACCCGCTGACCCCGCGGTATGCCGCGTGGCGGGCCGCACGGCATACGGGATCGTCAGCTGGGGTCGGGGTCGCCCACGAGCTCGACGAGGTCGGCCACGGAGTCGACGACCCGGGTCGGGCGGTAGGGGAAGTGCTCGATCTGGGCGCGGCTCGTCGATCCGGTGAGGACGAGCACGGTGCGGAGGCCGGCCTCGAGGCCGCTGATGATGTCGGTGTCCATGCGGTCGCCGACCATGAGCGTCGTCTCGGAGTGGGCGTCGAGCCGGTTGAGGGCGCTACGCATCATGAGCGGGTTCGGCTTGCCGATGTAGTACGGCTGGCGGCCGGTGGCGGTGGAGATGAGGGCCGCGACCGAGCCGGTCGCCGGGAGGGTGCCGGCCGGGCTCGGCCCGCTCGGGTCGGGGTTGGTCGCGATGAAGCGGGCTCCCTTCTCTATCAGGCGGATTGCGCGAGTGATCGCCTCGAAGGAGTAGGTGCGCGTCTCGCCGAGCACGACGTAGTCGGGGTCGCGGTCGGTCATGACGTAGCCGACGTCGTGCATCGCCGTGACGAGCCCCGCCTCGCCGACGACGTAGGCACTGCCCTCCGGGCGCTGCTCCGCGAGGAACTGCGCGGTCGCCAGGGCGGAGGTCCAGATCGCCTGCTCGGGCACGTCGATCCCGCTGCCGCGCAGGCGAGCCGCGAGGTCGCGGGGGGTGAAGATCGAGTTGTTGGTCAGCACGAGGAAGCGCTTGCCCGACGCCTTGAGCACCTCGACGAACTCGGACGCCCCCGGGATGGCGTCCTCCTCGTGGACGAGCACGCCGTCCATGTCGGTGAGCCAGGTGTCGACGCGGCGGTGATCGGTCATGGACCCATTGTGGTGGGCCTGCGCCGCCCGCGGTCAGGACGCGGACTGCGCGGCGATCGCGAGGTCGACCCGGTCGGCCGCGAGGGCGTGCTGGATGACCATGGTCGCGGCCCCGATGACGCCCGCCTGGACGCCGGTCGTCGCCGCGACGATCTGCAGGTCGCTCGTGGCGAGGGGGAGCGAGCGCCCGTAGACGACCTCGCGGACCCCGGCGATGAGGCTCTCGCCCGCCTGGGCGAGGGAGCCGCCGATGACGATGACCGACGGGTTGAGCAGGCTGACGCAGGTGGCGAGCACCTCGCCGATGGTGCGGCCGGCCTGGCGAACGGCGTGGGCCGCGGGGATGTTGCCGCCGCGCACGAGGTCGACGATGTCGGCGTTCGACGAGGCGGAGATGCCGATCTCGGCGAGGGCTCGCATGATCGCCGGGCCGCTCGCCACTGCCTCGAGACACCCGAGGTTGCCGCAGGAGCACAGCACCTCGGGCGCGTGTGGGGCTGCGACGTGACCGAGGTCGCCGGCTGCGCCGACCGCTCCGCGGTGGAGCCGGCCACCGCTGATGATGCCCGCACCGATGCCGGTGGCGACCTTGACGAAGAGGAGGTGCTCGACGTCGGGATGGGCGACGGCGTGCTCGCCGAGCGCCATGATGTTGACGTCGTTGTCGACGAGGACGGGCACGTCGAAGACACGGCCGACGTGGGCCGGCACGTCGTAGTTGTCCCAGCCGGGCATGATCGGCGGGCGCTTCGGGCGCCCGCTCGAGTGCTCGACCGGACCGGGCACGCCGATGCCGACCCCGATGAGGTCGTGCGTCGTGCGGCCGGTCATGTCGAGCATCCGCGAGGTCGTCGACGTCACCCAGTCGAGCACGGTGCCGGGTCCGTCGGTGATGGCGACGTCCTCCCCGAGCTCGCAGAGCGGACGCCCCGCGAGGTCCGTCAGCGCGATGCGGCCGTGGGTGGCTCCGAGGTCGGCTCCCACGACGACGCGGGCCTCCGGGTTGAAGGCGAAGCGCACCGGCGGGCGACCCCCGGTGGAGGCGGCCTCGCCGCTCGGGGCGAGCAGCCCGCTGGCGAGCAGGGCATCGACCCGGGCCCCCACCGTCGACCGGGCCAGGCCGGTCAGCTTGGCGAGCTCCGCCCGAGTGCGCGGTGTCTGGTCGCGCAGCAGCTGGAGCAGCTCACCTGCGCCGGTCGACGGCGCAATGGGCTGCGAGGACGGGGCGATACGCACCTTCGAAGTGAAGCACATCCGGCTTCTGCATGTCACGAATCAGTCTTTGTCAGATCGATTACAAACTTTTGCTTGACGCCCCGACAGAAGTGGTCCACGGTGTGACGCATGACATCTCGACGACGAGACGAGGCGAACGCCCCTCTCCTGCGCATGACCGGCGTGGTGAAGCGATTCCCCGGGGTCGTCGCCCTCGGCGGCGTCGACCTGGACGTCCAGCGCGGTGAGGTGCACTGCCTGCTCGGCCAGAACGGCGCAGGCAAGAGCACGCTCATCAAGGTGCTCGCCGGCGTCCACGAGCCCAACGAGGGCACGATCGAGTGGGAGGGCGAGCAGGTCACCCTCAGCCACCCGCAGGCCGCGATGGACCTCGGCGTCGCGACGATGTACCAGGAGCTCGACCTCGTCGAGGGCCTCTCCGTCGCCGAGAACATCTTCCTCGGGCACGAGCAGACGCGCTTCGGCTTCTCGCAGCGATCCGCGGCCCGCCGCGAGGCGGCGGCACTGCTCGCCCGGCTCGGCCACTCCGAGATCTCGCCCGCCGCCGAGGTCGGCACGCTCTCGGCCGCCTCGTGCCAGATCGTCAGCATGGCCCGCGCCCTCTCCCTCGACGCGAAGCTCATCATCATGGACGAGCCCTCGGCCGTCCTCGACGCCGGCGAGGTGAGCCAGCTCTTCCGCGTCATCCGCGAGATCACCGACCAGGGCGTCGCCGTCATCTACATCTCCCACCGCCTCGAGGAGATCCGCGAGATCGGCGACCGGGTGACCGTCCTCAAGGACGGCCGCACGGTGACGACCGGCCTCGACGCCAAGACGACCCCGACCCAGGAGCTCATCCGGCACATGACCGGGCGCTCGATCGAGTACGTCTTCCCGCCCAAGCCCGAGGTGCCTGCCGGCGAGCCGCTCCTGCGGGTCGAGGGTCTGGGCCGCACGGGCGAGTTCTCGGGCGTCAGCTTCGACGTGCACCCCGGTGAGGTCGTCGGGCTCGCGGGTCTCGTCGGCTCCGGCCGCTCCGAGGTCGTCGAGACGATCTTCGGGGCGCGCAAGGCGACGACCGGCACCGTGACGGTCGACGGCCGCCTCGTACGGCCCGGCTCGGTGCCCGCCGCGGTGTCCGCCGGGATCGGCCTCTGCCCTGAGGAGCGCAAGAGCCAGGCGCTCGTGCTCGGTGCGTCGCTGGCGTCCAACATCAGCCTCGCGTCCCTCGCCCGCTTCTCGCGTGCGGGCCTGCTCGACCGTGACGGCGAGAACACCTCGGCCGAGGAGCTGCTGGAGTCGCTCGACGTGCGGCCCCGGGGGATCCACCGCGAGTCGCGCACCCTCTCGGGCGGCAACCAGCAGAAGGTCGTCCTCGCGCGCTGGCTGCTCCGCGGCTGCCGCGTGCTCCTGCTCGACGAGCCCACCCGTGGCGTCGACGTCGGCGCCCGCTCCGAGATCTACGCCCTGATCCGCCGCCTCACCGACGACGGCGTCGCCGTCGTCGTCGTCTCCAGCGAGATCCCTGAGGTGCTGGGGCTCTCCAACCGGGTGCTCGTCCTCGCCGACCGCACCGTCCGCCACGAGGGCCTCGCCGACGAGCTCGACGAGCACGCCGTCCTCGACATCATCCTGAAGGGAGACGCGGCATGAGCGCCGACGTCACGAAGGTCGACCAGACGCCGGGAGACCAGGCGCCAGACGGGGGCACGGGGGGTGGGCACGACACCAGCACCCAGGGTCCCCCGGTCGGGGGAGCGCCCGCGCGCGCGGGCGGCATCGCCGGCTTCCTCGGCGGGCCGCTCGGACGCAACGCGGGTCTCGTCGTCGCGCTCGTGCTGCTCATCATCGTCGGCATCATCACGGCGGGCGACCGCTTCGCCAGCCCCGAGAACGCCCTGACGATCCTGCGCCTCGGCTCGGTCATCGGCGTCGTCAGCGTCGGCATGACCTTCGTCATCTGCGGCGGCGGCATCGACCTGTCGGTCGGCGCGATCGTCGCGCTCTCGTCGGTGTGGGCGACGACCGTCGCCACCCAGACCCTCGCGGCCGACTTCCACTGGATCGTCATGGTGTTCGCCGCGCTGGCCGTCGGAGGCGTATGCGGCCTCGTCAACGGAGTGCTCATCGCCTACGGGCGCATAGCGCCGTTCATCGCCACCCTCGCGATGCTCGCTGCGGCCCGAGGCCTCGCCGAGATCATCGCCAAGCGGCGCACCCAGATCATCCGCGACCGCGACTTCATCACCTTCTTCGGCGGCAGCGTCCTCGGCATCCCGGTGCTCGTCATCCTCTTCGCCATCGTCGCGGTCGTCGGCTGGATCCTGCTCAACCGCACGACGTTCGGCCGGCGGACCCTCGCGATCGGCGGCAACCCCGAGGCTGCCCGCCTCGCCGGCATCCGGGTGCAGCGTCAGACGATGTACCTCTACATCCTCCTCGGCATCGCCTGCGGCATCGCCGCCGTCATGATCATGGCCCGCACCACGACGGGCACCTCGACGCACGGCACGCTCTACGAGCTCGACGCCATCGCGGCCGTCGTCATCGGCGGCACGCTCCTCAGCGGCGGTCGCGGCACCGTCGTCGGCACGGTCCTCGGCGTGCTCATCTTCACGACGCTCACCAACGTCTTCACCCTCAACAACCTCGACACCTCCACGCAGGCGGTGGCAAAGGGAGCCATCATCGTCGCCGCCGTCCTGCTCCAACAGCGGGTCTCCCGCACCAGGTCGACCTAGCCGCCACGGCTGTCGTCCGGTCGGCCTCTCCCACCGAGGGGGGCGTCGACCACTCGCCAAGGGGGGGACTTCCCGAGGCGCTGCACCACAACTCACGGCATCACCTCACCACCCCGCTCACATAGGAGTCAGCGTGTCTGCATCACTTCCCCTCACCACCAAGCGCATTGCCTTCGCGGCGATCACCCTGAGCGCTGCTCTCGTCGCCGCGGGCTGCACGAGCAACGAGCCGGCCACGACGCCGGCCGCCTCGACGCAGCAGCCGGCAGGCAACGCGGGCAGCAGCAACGACGCTCCGGGCAAGAAGGTCGTCATCGGCTTCTCCGGCCCCGCGGCCGACCACGGCTGGCTCGCAGCCATCAACAACTCGGCGCTCGAAGAGGCCAAGAAGCACAGCGACGTCGAGCTCAAGGCTGCGGAGGGCACCAACGACGCGAGCCTCCAGATCAGCCAGATCGAGACCTTCATCAACGACAAGGTCGACGCCATCGTCCTGCTGCCGACGGATGGCGCCGCCCTCACCGAGGTCGCGACGAAGGCGATGCAGGCCGGCATCCCGGTCATCAACGTCGACCGCGAGTTCTCCAGCCCGTTCGCCGCACGCTCGACGATCCTCGGCGACAACTACGGGATGGGCGTCTCGGCCGGCACCTACGCCTGCCAGGTCGTCAAGGAGAAGAACCTCACCAACCCGGTCATCGCCGAGATCGCGGGCATCGACGCACTGCCCCTGACGCAGGACCGCTCCAAGGGCTTCGCCGATGCGCTCAAGGCGTGCAACCAGACCGTCGACAACCGCGTCGCGGCCGAGTTCACCGTTGAGTCCGGCGAGAAGCAGGCCTCGAACCTGCTCCAGGCCGCTCCGAAGATCGACGTCCTGTGGAACCACGACGACGACCAGGGTGTCGGCGTCATGGCCGCCCTCGACCAGGCGAACCGTCACGAGATGGCCTTCATCGGCGGCGCCGGGTCGGCCAACGCCATGCGCTGGATCCAGGAGGGCAAGATGGCCGCCACGGTCATCTACCCCCCCACGCAGGCCGCCGACGGCATCAAGCTCGCGCGCCTCATCGCCCAGAACAAGGGCCTGAGCGACCTCGTCCAGGTCGAGGTGCCCAAGCGCATCGTCCTCAACGCGCCGGTCGTCACCAAGGACAACGTCGAGCAGTACCTGCCGCTGGGCTTCGAGTCCTGATCGCCGGCTGCCCGCGCCGGGTCACCCGGCGCGGGCGGCGGATCGGGACCACCGGAACCCACTGACCTCGGATGTGAGGACGACATGACGAACTCTGGCAAGCCTGCCCTCGGGGTGGGGATGATTGGTTACGCCTTCATGGGGCGTGCCCACTCGCAGGCCTGGCGCAACGCACGCAGCTACTTCGACGTCCCGGCGGTCCCGCGGCTCGCGGCCGTCGCCGGGCGCAACGAGGCTGCGGCCCGGGACACGGCGGACCGCTTCGGCTGGGAGTCCGTCGAGACCGACTGGCGGCGCCTGCTCGAGCGCGACGACATCGACATCATCGACATCTGCACGCCGGGCGACACCCACGCCGAGATCGCGGTCGCCGCGCTCGAGGCGGGCAAGCACGTGCTGTGCGAGAAGCCGCTCGCCAACTCCGTCGAGGAGGCCGAGCGGATGGTGCAGGCGGCGCAGGCCGCCGCCGCCCTCGGCGTGCGGTCGATGGTCGGCTTCACCTACCGCCGGGTGCCCGCCATCTCGTATGCGCGCCGCCTCGTCGAGGAGGGCCGGCTGGGCCGCATCGTGCACGTGCGCGGTGCCTACCTCCAGGACTGGCTCGTCGACCCCGAGTCGCCGCTCACCTGGCGGCTCCAGAAGGAGCGCGCCGGGTCCGGCGCCCTCGGCGACATCGGTGCGCACATCATCGACCTCGCCCAGTTCGTCACCGGCGAGCAGCTGACCGGGGTGTCGGCCCTCACCGAGACGTTCGTGCGCGAACGTCCGGTGAGCGACCCCAGCCTCGTCGGCACGAGCGGCATCAGTGGCACATCGGCAGGCAACGGATCCGCCACGCGCGGTGCGGTCACCGTCGACGACGCCGCCGTCCTCGTGTCGCGGATGAGCGGGGGAGCCCTGGCGACGTTCGAGGCCACGCGCTTCGCCACCGGCCGTAAGAACTCGATCCGCCTGGAGATCAACGGAACTCGCGGCTCACTCGCCTTTGACTTCGAGGACATGAACGTCCTGAACGTCCACGACGCGACGGTCGACGCGCGAGACGCAGGCTTCACCCGCGTGCTCGTCACCGAGGCGACCCACCCCTACGTCGCGGGGTGGTGGCCCCCCGGCCACGTGCTCGGCTACGAGCACGCCTTCACCCACCAGGCGGTCGACCTCGTCACCGCGATCGCCGAGGGCACCGACCCTCGGCCCTCCTTCTCCGACGGGTTCCAGGTGCAGCGGATCCTGTCGGCGGTCGAGACCAGCGCGGAGCGGGAGGGGTCCTGGACCCCGATCGGCGGGGCCCGCGTGCCGTCTCCATCCCTGTCCTGACCAGCCACCACGTGCAGACACGTCGCCCGCGCCGAAAGGAGCCTCGTTCCACCCCAGCCAGACCCGTTCGACCAGCTCGACCAGCTCGACACGTACGAACCAAGTCTCTGTCACTCCCTGAAGGAGCACGCACACCATGCACAACGACAACGACGTCAACCCGCTGAAGCTCGTCACGAAGCTCGGCCTCAACCGCCGCCAGTTCTTCGCGGCGACGACGGGGATGGCGGCCGCCGTGACCATGACCGGTGCTGCGGCCAAGGCCGCCCCCGGCGCGAACGGCATCCTCATCCCCGCGCCCCGTCGCGGCATCATCCTCTACACCGTGCGCGACGCGGTCAGCCGTGACCCGCTGGCCTCGCCCTACGCCTCCGGCTTCAAGGAGGTGCTGACCGAGCTCTCGTCGATCGGCTACCGCCAGATCGAGTTCGCCGGCTTCCGCCAGCACGCCAACGCCGAGGGCGGTGCCGACCTCAACACGGTCGCCGGCGCCACCCTCCTGCGCACGTGGCTCGACGACCTCGGTCTCGAGGCCGAGGGCAACCACGGCTCCATCCCGTCGACCATCACCGATGCGACGATCGCGCAGTTCGACACCGCGTGCGAGATCGCCAACATCCTCGGCATGGGCCACATCGGCACCGGCAGCGACCCGACCGGCAGCGCCTACGTCGCCGACTGGGAGGCAGCGGCCGCTCGGTGGAACTTCTTCGGCGAGCGTGCGGCCGCGCACGGTCTCAAGCTCTACACCCACAACCACGACATCGCCTACAGCTTCCTGCTCGACAGCGGGCCGCTCGACGCCAGCGGCCGCCCGACCCGGTCCTCCGGCATCCGCCGTCTCGAGTACTTCCTCGCCAACACCGACCCGAAGTACGTCTTCCTCGAGATGGACATCTACTGGGCGCACGTCGCGCAGTACAAGCACAAGTCCTACACCGCGCCCGACGGGTCGGTCGTCACCTCGATCTTCGACCCCGCCGGCGTCGTCGAGGCCCAGACGATGCGCTTCCCGCTCTTCCACGCGAAGGACGGCAAGGTCGACACCTCGCAGGCCAACGGCTACGTCATGGCGCCGTTCGGTCAGGGCGACATCGACTACTCGACGTTCCTGCGTCGGGTGGGCGCCAAGGGCGCGCACAACCCGATGTGGGAGATGGACACCGCCCCCGGCGGCACCGCCGCCCCGAACCAGTCGCTGGAGCTCTCCAAGGTCAGCTACGACGCGATGGCCGCGCTCCGCGGCTGACCCGGCCACCGAACGACCGCAGCCCCGTCACACGCCGGCGGGGCGGCATACCGGAAACACCGGCCCCCGGAGGGCGCAAGATGCCGTTGCAGCGGCGCGCCCCCCGGGGACCGGCTCAGCCCGTCTCTGTCAAGAAGGACGTACCGATGAATGCTACAAGTCGTTTGAGAGGCCGGAGGGCACTTGCGGCAACTGCCGCAGCTGCCCTGGCCGCGACCATGCTGGGCGGGGTGATGGCCTCGCCCGCCGTCGCCCACGACGGCGTCGACCACGGCGCCGAGCCGGCGCTCGACTGGTCGAACTACGAGAAGATCCTGCTCACCAAGGACACCGGCGAGCCGATCGACATGGCTGTCCTGCCCGACCGCCGTGTGCTCACGACCGCCCGCAACGGCGACGTGCGCCTCGTCAACCCCGACACCGGCGTCACCAAGGTCATCAACACCCTGTCGGTCTACAACAACTCGGAGGACGGCCTCCAGACCGTCACCCTCGACCCCGACTTCGACACGAACAAGTGGGTCTACCTCTACTACGCGCCCAGGACGATGACGGCGCCGTACGTCACGACGACGCCGACGGGGTCGGCGCCGAACAGCCTGCCCGCCGGCGCCGACGCGTCCTACTGGGACCAGTGGAAGGGCTACAACCAGCTCAGCCGCTTCAAGTGGGACGACGCGACCGACAAGCTCGACCTCGCGAGCGAGCAGGTCATCATCAAGGTCGAGGTCCAGCGCGGCCAGTGCTGCCACGTGGCCGGTGACGTCGACTTCGACGCCGACGGCAACCTCTACCTCTCGACGGGTGACAACACGCCCGCGAGCGCCCCTGGTGCCAACGGCTACGCGCCGAACAACAACGCACCCGGCTTCAACCCCGGCTTCGACTCCCGCCGGGGCGCCGGCAACACGAACGACCTGCGCGGCAAGATCCTGCGCATCAAGGTCGGCGCCGACGGGTCCTACACGATCCCGTCGGGCAACCTCTTCACCCCGGGCACCGCCAAGGCGCGCCCCGAGATCTTCGCGATGGGCCTGCGCAACCCGTTCCGCATGGACGTCGACCCGATCACGAACTCGGTCTCGTGGGGTGACTACGGCCCCGACGCCGGCGCGCCCGACCCGCAGCGCGGCCCGATGGGCTACGTCGAGTGGCAGACCACGGCCATCACCAAGCCGATCAACGGCGGCTGGCCCTACTGCCACGGCCCGAACGCGAACTACAACGAGTGGAACTTCGCGACGGCGACGCCCGGCCCGTGGTTCGACTGCAACGCCGGAGCGCTGAACAACTCGACGTGGAACACCGGCCTCGCACAGGTGCCGCCGGCCACCGCGCCGACGCTCTACTACGGTGACAACAACACCCACCAGCCGTGGCCCGAGCTGACCGACTTCTCCCCGGCCGGTGGCCAGGGCCCGATGGGTGGTCCGGTCTACCACTTCGACGCCGCCAACACCTCGACGACGAAGTTCCCGGCCTACTGGGACAAGAAGGCGTTCTTCGCCGAGTTCTCGCAGGACTACCTCGCGGTGTTCGACGTGCAGTGGCCGAACGGTCCCGTCGACCACATCACGCACTTCCTGCCCAACTCTGCCCTCGAGACGAACGGGCAGCCGATCACCGACAGCCCGATCGACATCGAGTTCGGGCCGGACGGCTCGCTCTACGTCCTCGACTACGGCGACGGCTTCTTCCGGCAGAACCCCGACGCGGGCCTCTACCGCATCGACTACGCGCCCGGGAACAAGGCGCCGCAGGCGAGCATCAAGGCCACCCCGGTGAGCAGCAGCACTGCACCCCTGACGGTCTCCTTCGACGGCTCGGCTTCGGTCGACCCCGAGGGTGGGGCCCTGTCCTACGAGTGGGACTTCGACGGTGACGGCACCTTCGACGCCACCGGAGCCACCTCGCAGTACACCTACACGACGCTCGGTCGCTACAGCGCTCGGCTCCGGGTCACCGACCCGGAGGGCAAGCGTGGTCTGACGAGCACCGTCATCAGCGTCGGCAACGTCGCTCCGACGGTGAACATCACCACCCCGCCCAACGGCGCCTTCTTCGACTGGGGCCAGGCCGTGCCGTTCAACGTCACGACCACCGACCCCGAGGACGGCACCGCGACGGTGTGCTCCCGCGTCTCGTGGACCTTCGGCCTGGGCCACGACGCCCACGCCCACCCGCTGAGCCAGGGCACGGGATGCCAGTTCGCGATCCCGACCCCGGCCGACGCGACGCAGCACGGCGAGACCGAGAACATCTTCGGCGTCGTCGTCATCACCTACACCGACAACGGCGCCAACGGCCTGCCCGGTGCGACCACCACCGAGCAGCTCATCCTCAACCCGAAGAAGCAGGAGGCCGAGTGGGCCGACGCGACGCAGGGTGTGGAGATCACGGGCGACGACACGGCGAGCGGCCTGCGCAAGGTCACCTCGTTCGACGCCGGTGACTGGCTGGCCTGGGACCCGGCGAACCTCGTCGGCATCACCGGTGTGAGCGCTCGCGCCACGGGCACCGGCACCCTGTCGCTCCGTTGGGACTCGCCGACCGCGGCTCCCTTCGGCACCATCGCGGTGAACGGCTCCGGCTGGACCGACGCGGCAGCGACCCTGTCGTCGAAGCCCACCGGAACGGGTCGTCTCTACGTCACCTCGACGGGCGGGGTCGTCCTCGACTCGCTGACCTTCACGGGTGACGGCGTCGCTGACGTCACGCCTCCCACCGTCTCGGTGACGCTGAACCCGGCGACCCCGAACGGCGCGAACGGCTGGTACACGAGCAACGTCACCGTCACGGTCAACGCGACCGACAACGGCACCGTCGCCTCGCGCCAGCGCTCCACCGACGGCGGCACGACGTGGGTCAACGCCAACACCGCCCTGACCGTCTCGACCGAGGGCACCACCACCGTCCTCTACCGGGCCACCGACAACGGCGGCAACGTCTCCCAGGTCGGGTCGGTGACGATCAAGCTCGACAAGACGGCGCCGACCGTCGCGGTCTCCGGCGCGGCCGAGGCAGCCTCGGTCGGCAACTCGGGCGACATCACCTGGACGGCGACGGACGCCACGAGCGGCATCGACTCCGTGACGGCCACCGTCGACGGCGTCGCCGTCGCGGCCGACAAGCCGCTCGCGCTGTGGACCCTCTCGCTCGGCAGCCACACGCTCGTCGTCAAGGCGACCGACAAGGCTGGTCTCGTCACGACGACGACGAGGACGTTCACCACGAAGACCTCGATCCTCACGCTGACGGCGCTGACGGAGCGGCTGGCCCGCGAGGGTCTCGTCACCCCCGCCGGCGAGAAGGAGCTCGAGAAGCGACTCCAGCAGGCGGAGAAGCACATCGCGGGTGGCCGCACCAGTGCAGCCATCTCGCAGCTCGAGGGGTTCATCGCCGCAACGAAGTCCACGTCCAACGTCCGTGATGCGGCGGCTGCGGCTGCCCTGGCGCGCGACGCCGACGCGGTCATCGCCTCGCTGCGCTGACCCGACCGGTTCCCGGCGGCGAGGACCCATCACCTCGCCGCCGGGGCACCGGCCCCAGCACCACCCGCACCACCCAGCACCGCACCACCCCGAACCACCCGAACCACCCGATCCACCCGAACCACCCCGCCGCACGACCTCCCAGCACGCCCCCGACCCCGATGAGGAGAACGAGACATGAGCGACGCACGAACAGGTCTCTGGCTGGTCGGAGCCCGCGGCTCCGTGGCCACCACCGTGGCGACCGGACTCGCCCTCATCACCGCCCGCGGCCACGGGACCGACGGCCTCGTCACCGAGCAGCCCGACCTCGCAGCCGCCGGGCTCGTCGCCCTCGACCGCCTCGTCCTCGGCGGCCACGACGTCGTCGACGTGCCGCTCCTCAAGCGCGCGGCACAGCTCGCCGACGCCGGCGTCATCCCGCACACCGCCCTCCACCTCGTGCACGACGAGCTCGAGCGCACCGACCACCGCCTGCGTGGCGGCTACCGACCCGGTCACGAGGACCAGGCCGCCGCCGTCGAGCGGCTCGCCGCCGACATCCGCGCCTTCCGCGACGCCGAGTCGCTCGCCCGGGTCGTCGTCATCAACGTCTCCTCGACCGAGGCCGTCGTCGAGGAGCGGCCCGGCCACGAGAGCCTCGATGCGCTCGAGCGCGCCTGGGCAGCCGGCGAGTCGCCGTTGCCGCCGAGCGCCGTCTATGCCGCGGCAGCCTTCACCGCCGGCGCCGCCTTCATCGACTTCACCCCCTCGACCGGCGCCCGGCTGCCGGCACTCGGCGAGCTCGCCGAGCGGCACGGTGTGCCGTGGGGAGGCAGTGACGGCAAGACCGGTGAGACCCTCGTCAAGTCGGTGCTCGCCCCGATGTTCGCCGCCCGCTCGCTCCGCGTCCGCTCGTGGGCCGGCACCAACCTCCTCGGCGGCGGCGACGGCGCCACCCTCGCCGACCCCCAGGCGATGGAGAGCAAGGCCCGCAGCAAGGCGCGGGGTCTCGAGGCCATGCTCGGCCACCCCGTCGACGGCCCCGTGCACATCGACAACATCGCCGACCTCGGTGACTGGAAGACGGCGTGGGACCACCTGACCTTCTCCGGCTTCCTCGGCACGCGGATGTCGATGCAGTTCACGTGGCAGGGCTGTGACTCCAGCCTCGCGGCACCCCTCGTCATCGACCTCGCCCGGCTCGCCGACCTCGCGCTGCGCCGCGACGAGGTGGGTCCGCTGCCCGCCCTCGGCTTCTTCTTCAAGGACCCGGTCGGCTCCGACGAGCACCGTCTCTTCGAGCAGCACCGCGCGCTGACGGAGTGGGCGACGGCGTCGTGACCCGACTGCGTGACCTCGCCGAGCTGGTGCGGGCGCCCGCGGCACTGAGCGTGCCGGGTGACTCCCTCGCCGGTGCGTCGAGCTCGGGCTGGCCGGCGGGGGCCGGCTGGCCCGATGGCCTGCGCTCGGGGGCGCTGCCCCTGGCCTCCACCTGCCTCTACTGGGCGGGGATGGCGCTCAACGACTGGGCCGACCGTGAGGTCGACGCGGTCGAGCGTGCCGAGCGGCCGATCCCCTCCGGGCGGGTAGCTCCCCGAACGGCGCTCGCCCTGGCCGGCGGCCTCACCGCAGCAGGCCTCGGCATCGCCGGACTGGCGGGCGGGCGTCGCACCCTTGCCGTGGCAGCTGCGCTCGCGGCCGCAGTCTGGGCCTACGACCTCGCCCCGAAGGAGGGGCCGCTCAGCGTCGCCACGATGGCCTCGACGCGAGGTCTCGACGTGCTTCTCGGCGCCAGTGCAGGCGGCTGGCCGACGCTTCGGAGCGCCGCTGCCCCAGCCGCTCTCGTGGCGCTCCACACGGCCGGTGTCACCGCGCTCAGCAGGGGAGAGGTGCGTGGCGGCTCCGTCGCGGTCGCGCAGGGCTGTGTCGCGACGACGAGCGTCGTCGCGGTCGGCTCGGCGGTGCGAGCACTGACCGCACCCTCCTCCGGCACAACGGGTTTCGTCTCACGAGCCCTCTCGCTCGCCCTGACGGGGTGGTATGCCGTGGGCGTCCTACGCGCGCAGGTGGCCGCCGTGCGCACTCCGGACGCGGCGACCGCACGACGGGCGACGGGCGTCGGCATCCGCGGGCTCGTGCCGCTCCAGTCGGCTGCCATCGCGGCCGCCGGCAACCCCGGCACGGCGCTCTGCGTCGCCGCGTCGGCCCCGGTGGGCGCCTTCGCGATGAAGCGGGTGTCGGCCACATGAGCCTCCGCTTCGGGTACGGCCTCAACGGCTTCACCGACCACCGCCTGTCCGACGCCCTCGCGGTCCTCGCCGACCTGGGCTACGACGGGGTGGCCCTGACCCTCGACCACGCCCACCTCGACCCCTTCGCTCCGGATCTCGCGGCCCGCACTGCTGCTGTCGCCGCCCTCCTCGCCCGTCACGAGCTCGGTGTCGTGGTCGAGACGGGTGCCCGCTACGTGCTCGACCCACGGCGAAAGCACGAGCCGACCCTCGTCTCGGATGACGGCCGCGAACGACGGATCGACCTCTTGCACAGGGCGATTCGAGTTGCCGCAGATCTGGGCTCCTCGGCCGTCTCCTTCTGGAGCGGCATCGCTCCCGCTGGCGCCGGCCCGGGGGAGTGCTGGGCGCGGGTGGAGGAGGGTGTCGAGTCGCTGCTCCCCGTCGCCGAGTCGCGCGGCGTCGACCTCGCCCTCGAGCCCGAGCCCGGCATGTTCGTCGAGCGCATCGCCGACGTCCTCGAGCTGAGGCGCCGGCTCGGGTCACCCGACCGGTTGCGCCTCACCATCGACGTCGGGCACCTGCGCTGCACGGAGGACGCCGACCCCGCCGCATGCGTGCTCGGTGCGGCCGACCTCGTCGCCAACGTGCAGATCGACGACATGCGTCGCGGGGTCCACGAGCACCTGCCCTTCGGGGAGGGCGAGGTCGACTTCCCGCCCGTCCTCGCCGCGCTCTCGGCGATCGACTTCAGGGGCCTGGTCGCCGTCGAGCTGCCCCGTCACCCGCACGCCGCGCCTGCTCTCGCTGCGGCGAGCCTCGACTTCCTGCGCGACGCCGAGCGGCGGGCGCAGGTGGACCGTCCGCACCGACGACCGCAGGAGGTGGCCCGATGAGCCGCATGACGACCGCCACGACAGCAGACGCGCTCGCGCAGGTCGCGAGCGACCCCGCCACGATCGAGCGGCACTTCCCGGCCGCCGCGCGAGTCGCGGGCCGCGAGGGGGGTGACGGGGACGCGGCCCGCGAGGCGCTGCTGCTCGCGGTGCCCGGGCAGGCGGCATACGTCGTCGACGTGGTGCGTCGCCTCTATGAGCACGGCGACCCCGCCGAGCGGCGGGCGGTGCTGCTTGCGCTCCCCGCGCTCGACGCACCCGAGCGCAGCAACGCCATCGGTGACGCGGCGTTGCCGATCGTGCGAGATGCGTTGCGCACCAACGACACTCGCCTCGTTGCTGCTGCGCTCGGGCCGTATGCCGCCACGTACCTCGACGACGACGCCTGGCGTCAGGCGGTGCTCAAGGTGATCTTCATGGGCATCCCTGTCGAGCAGGTCGCCGGCCTGGCGGCGCGCTCCGACGCGGAGCTGGCCCGCATGGTGCGCGACTTCGCCGACGAACGTCAGGCTGCGGGTCGCGTCGTGCCCGCGGACGCCCTCACCTTCCTCGCTCTCGTCGACACCCCCGACCCCAGCCCCATCCGGGCAGACTGAAGGAGCCTCACGTGCGCATCTTCGACCCCCACATCCACATGACCTCGCGGACGACCGACGACTACGTGCGCATGCACGCGGCCGGTGTGCGCGCGGTCGTCGAGCCGTCCTTCTGGCTCGGCCAGCCGCGCACGAGCGTCGGCTCGTTCACCGACTACTTCGACTCGATCCTCGGGTGGGAGCCCTTCCGTGCGTCGCAGTACGGCATCGCGCACTTCGCGACGATCGGGCTGAATCCCAAGGAGGCCAACGACGCCCGCTGCCGCGAGGTGCTCGACGTGCTGCCGCGCTACCTCGTCAAGGACCGCGTCGTGGCGGTGGGCGAGCTCGGCTACGACTCGATGACACCGGAGGAGGACGACGTCTTCGCCGCGCAGCTCGCCCTCGCCGCCGAGCACGAGCTGCCCGCGCTCGTGCACACCCCGCACCGCGACAAGCTGACCGGCACACGCCGCACGCTCGACGTCGTGCGCGAGTCCACGCTTGACCCAGGTGCCGTCATCGTCGACCACCTCAACGAGATGACCGTCGGCGTCGTGGCCGAGTCCGGCTGCTGGATGGGCTTCTCCGTCTATCCGGACACGAAGATGGACGAGCACCGGATGGTCGAGATCCTGCGCCGCTACGGGCTCGACCGGATGATCGTCAACTCCGCAGCCGACTGGGGCAACAGCGACCCGCTGAAGACGGTGCGGGTCGCCGAGGCGATGCTCGCGGCCGGCTACACCGACGACGACGTCGACCGGGTGCTGTGGCGCAACCCCGTCGAGTTCTACTCGCAGAGTGGGCGACTCGACCTGCCCGACACGGAGCCTGACGGTACGCAGACCCATGACGACGAGCTCGTCGGTGCAGGCGCGACGTTCCAGGGCAACTCCGTGCTGCGCGGCGCGGGGGACTGACCGTGCGCCTGCACCACTCCGACGGGCAGACGATCCACGTCGCCTACTGCACCAACGTCCACCCCGGTGAGGACGTCGACACGATCATCGGCCAGCTCGACCGCTTCGCCCTGCCGGTGCGCCGGCACCTCGGCGCCGACGTGCTCGGCCTGGGTCTGTGGCTGAGTGCGCCGGTCGCGCGCACCCTCGCCGGGGACCCGTCCGCCACCGACCGCCTGCGCGGCGAGCTCGACTCGCGTGGGCTCGAGGTCGTCACCCTCAACGGCTTCCCCTACCGCGGCTTCCAGGACGAGGTCGTCAAGCACCGGGTCTACCACCCGGACTGGACCGAGCGGGCACGGCTCGACTACACCGTCGACCTCACCGAGGTGCTCGCCCGTCTGCTGCCCGACGACGCAGCACGGGGCAGCATCTCGACGCTGCCGCTCGGGTGGCGCCATCCGTGGTTCGGCGACCGCCAGGCGCTCGCGGCCGAGCAGTTCGCCCGGCTCGCCGACCACCTGCACGTGCTGCGCGAGCGCACCGGCCGCGAGATCCGGGTCGGCGTCGAGCCGGAGCCCGGCTGCGTCATCGAGACGACGAGCGACCTCGTCGAGCGGATGAGCGGCTGGGACACCGACGTGCTCGGCGTCTGCCTCGACCTCTGCCACCTCGCCGTCGGCTTCGAGGACGCGGAGGTCGCCGTGCCCCGGCTGGCGGCTGCGGGGCGCCGGGTCGTCAAGGCGCAGGTGTCGGCGGGTCTGCACCTCGAGCACCCGGCTGACCCGGCGGCACGTCTCGCGCTCGCGGCCTTCGACGAGGACCGCTTCCTCCACCAGGTGCGGGCGCCCGGCGACACGGCCCGACCCGGGGAGAGCGGGGAGCTCGGGGAGCTCGGAGAGCGCGGGGAGCGTGGCCCCCTGCGAGCCCGCGACGACCTCGGCGACGCCCTCGGCGGCATACGGCCCCTCGACCCTGCTCCGGGCGGGGTCGAGCAGCCCTGGCGCGTCCACTTCCACGTGCCCCTGGGCCAGGCGCCGGAAGCGCCGCTCGCGGCGACCACGGACGACCTGCGTGCCTCGCTCGCGGTCCTCGTCGGTGGGGAGCGAGCGCTGACCGACCACCTCGAGGTCGAGACCTACACGTGGTCGGTGGTCCCCGAGGCCCACCGGCCGACCGACGACGCCGCCCTCGCCCGGAGCATCGCCGGCGAGCTCGCCTGGCTGCGCGACACGCTCATCGACCTCGGACTCAAGGAGCCCGCATGACGACCGACGCCCTCCCCACCCCGCAGCCGACCGCGGTGCTGCTCCTCGACGTCGTGGGGCTCACCCCCCGGGCGCTGCAGGACATGCCTCGCCTGCGCCGGCTCGCCTCGACGGGCTGGCAGGCGCCCCTCGAGACGGTGCTGCCCGCGGTCACCTGCTCGGTCCAGTCGACGATGCTCACCGGACGACCCGTCGCCGAGCACGGCGCCGTCGGCAACGGGTGGTACTTCCGCGACCTCGGCGAGGTGTTCCTCTGGCGCCAGCACAACGCACTCGTCGAGGGCGAGAAGGTGTGGGACGCGCTGCGTCGCGCGCACCCCGGAGCCCGGGTCGCCAACGTCTGCTGGTGGTACGCGATGGGCATGGACGTCGACTCGATCGTCACCCCGCGACCGATCTACCACGCCGATGGCCGCAAGTCGCCGGACTGCTACACCCGCCCGGCTGCCTTGCACGACAGGCTGACTGAGCGCCTGGGGGCATTCCCCCTCTTCCAGTACTGGGGCCCGACGGCGTCGATCGCGTCGTCGCGCTGGATCATCGAGGCGACCCGCATCCTCCTGCCCGAGCACGACCTCACGCTCTCCTACGTGCCACATCTCGACTACGACCTCCAGCGCTTCGGCCCGGAGTCGCCGCAGGCCCGGGCCGCTGCTGCCGAGCTCGACGTCGCGCTGACGCCGCTCCTCGACGACGCCGAGCGCCTCGGCGTCAGCGTCGTCGTCGTCAGCGAGTACGGCATCACCGCTGTCGACCAACCCGTCGACGTCAACCGGGTGCTGCGCCGCGCCGACCTGCTCGAGGTGCACACGCAGGCCGGGATGGAGTACCTCGACCCGTGGGCCTCCGAGGCCTTCGCCGTCGCGGACCACCAGGTCGCGCACGTCTACGTCCGCGACCTGGAGCGCCTCGACGAGGTGCGCGCCCTGCTCGAGGCCACCCCAGGGGTCGACCAGGTGCTCGACCGGGCCGGCCAGGCGGCATACCGCCTCGACCACGAGCGCAGCGGTGACCTCGTGCTCGTGGCGACACCCCGCGCGTGGTTCACCTACTACTACTGGCTCGACGACGACCGGGCGCCGGACTTCGCCCGCGGCGTCGAGATCCACCGCAAGCCCGGCTACGACCCCGCCGAGCTCTTCTTCGACCCCGCCGACCGCTCGGCGAAGGCCCGCGCGGGCCTCAGCCTCGTGCGCAAGAAGCTCGGGCTGCGGTATGCGATGAGTGTCGTCCCGCTCGACCCGCGGTGGGTGCGGGGCAGTCACGGACGCCTGCCGGAGGACCCGACCGACGGGCCCGTCATCCTCACCTCCGACGCGGGCCTGCGCCGCGACACGGTGGCGGCGGCGGACGTCCACGACCTGGTGCTCGAGGCGGCCGGCGCCGCCGTGGCGGCGAGCCGATCCCAGTGAGCGTCGGGACCCCGACCCACCGTGACGTCCAGGTGGACCACCGGAAATTCGGAGGAAACCTTGACGTTCGTGACATGTCGTCTTTAGTTTGTTGTCCCAACGTACTAGCGACGACGCTGGTCACTTCGGAGGGGGCGGCCGTGACGGTCTCGGAGGGCACGGCAGCGCGTCTCGGCGCACGCACGGCCGACCAGATGAGCGTGCGACGCCACAACCTCTCCGTCGTGCTCAACCACCTGCGCGTCCACGGGGGGCGCTCGCGGGCCCGCATCGCCGCGGAGACCGGGCTCAACAAGGCCACCGTCTCGAGCCTCGTCGCCGAGCTCCTCGCGCGCGGCCTCGTCCGTGAGGGTGAGATCGAGCGCGGCAGCGTCGGCCGGCCGGGGCAGACGATCGAGCTCGACGCGCACAACTTCATCGCCCTGGGCGCCGAGGTCGCCACCGACTACGTCTCCGTCATCGCGATGAACCTCCGCGGCGAGCCGGTGTCCGAGCAGCGGCTGGCCCTCGACACGGCAGGTCTGCGGGCCGAGGCGGTCCTGCGCCGACTCGCGGGCCTCGTCGACTCGGTCATCGACCCCCTCGCGGCCCAGGGCGCCGTGCCCGTCGGCCTCACCCTCGCCCTGCCGGGCATCACCGACCCGGCCTCGGGCCTCGTGTGGGACGCCCCCAACCTCGGATGGCACGAGACCGCCGTCCTCGAGCCGCTGCGCACGCACCTCGGCGAGCCCGGCTACCCCATCCTCATCGAGAACGAGGCGAACGCGGCGGTCCTCGCCGAGCTCGACGTGCGAGGCCGCACCTCACCCCCCGACCTGCTCCTCATCACCGGCGCGACGGGCGTCGGCGGCGGCATCGTCACCGGCGGCCGGCTGCTGCGCGGCAGCCGTGGGTTCGCCGGCGAGCTCGGCCACATGCAGGTCGACCCCGCGGGGCGTCGCTGCCGGTGCGGGCGCGTCGGCTGCTTCGAGACCGTCGTCGGGCTCGGCGCCCTGCTGCGCGCACTCGCACCCGCCGACGACCCGGTGCGCGACCCGTCGATCGACGTCGTCCAGCGGCTCGACGTGGTGCGGAGCCGCTTGGAGGCGGGCGACCCGCGCGCGCTCGCCGCCGTCGAGCAGATCGGTGACGGCCTCGTCCAGGGCTGCGGCAGCCTCGTCAACATCTTCAACCCCGGCATGGTCGTGCTCGGCGGCTACTTCGCCGCCCTCGGGCCGTGGTTCGCGCCCCGCCTGCGGTCCGACCTCGACACGGAGGTCTTCGCACCGAAGTCGGGCGGCTGCCGGATCGAGCTCTCGACACTGGGCTTCTCCGCAGCCGTCCGCGGGGGCGCGCTGCGTGCCACGCGTCATGTCTTCGACGACCCCGGCCTCGTGCCGTATCGCGCCGAGGCCGGCCATCTGTCGGGCGTCATGTCCTGACCGGCGCCACACATCGCCTGCTCGGGTGCACCGAGCAGTGAGGGGGCGCCGGCCCGAGACCCCGGCGCGGAACGACACCGCCTCCACCACAGCAGAGCCGCAGGACCAGAGCAGGGCCGCAGGACTACAGCACCACCGCAGGACCAAGGGCCGAACGACCGGGGACCCGCCCCGGACCGCAGGGAGCGCAACCACACCACCTTCTCGAGGAGGAGCAGGGGATGAGATTGCTCACGAGTAGGGCATGGCAACGCACACGGCGACTGGTGGCCGTCGTCGTCGCCATGCTCGTTGTGCTGCCCATGGCGGTCACGTGGTCCGCCGGGGCTGCGTCGGCCCACGACGGCCACGGTGAGACCGACCCGTTCACGGCACTGGTCTTCAGCAAGACGGCCGCGTTCCGTCACGGGTCGATCCCGGCCGGTGTCGCGGCGATCCAGAAGCTCGGCGCCGACCACGGCTTCACCGTCGACGCCACCGAGGACGCCGGCGCCTTCACCGACGCCAACCTCGCCAAGTACGACGTCGTCATTTGGCTTTCCACGACCGGCGACGTCCTCGACACGACCCAGCAGGCGGCCTTCGAGCGCTACATCAAGGCGGGCGGCGGCTACGCGGGCGTCCACGCCGCATCCGACACCGAGTACGACTGGCCGTGGTACGGCGAGCTCGTCGGGGCCTGGTTCTCGGGCCACCCCGCCGGCACCCCCGCCCACACCGTCAACGTGCAGGACCACGCCCACCCGTCGACGGCCGGGCTCCCCAGCCTGTGGAACCGCACCGACGAGCTCTACAACTTCCGCACCAACCCCATGGGCAAGGTGCACGTCCTCGCCTCCCTCGACGAGAGCTCGTACGCGGGCGGCACGATGGGCAGCGAGCACCCGATCTCCTGGTGCCGCGACTACGACGGCGGCCGCACGTGGTACACCGGTCTCGGCCACACCGACGCCAGCTTCACCGACCCGCAGTTCCTCACCCACCTGCTCGGCGGCATCCGGACCGCGGCGGGCGTCGTCTCGGCCGACTGCGCGGCAACGCTCCCGGCCAGCTTCGAGAAGGTCACGCTCGACGACAACACGGCCAACCCGATGGAGCTCGACATCGCCGAGGACGGTCGCGTGTTCTACGTCGACCGGGGCGGTGACGTCCGGGTGATCCAGACCAACGGCAACGTCTCCACCGCCGGGACCCTCCCGGTCTACACCGGCCAGGAGTTCGGGTTGCTCGGGATCGCCCTCGACCCCGACTTCACCTCGAACAACTGGCTCTACCTCTACCACTCGCCGGCCGGCGCCGCGTCGGTCGACCGGGTGACGAGGTACACGGTGAGCGGCAACACCCTCAGCACGGCGTCCGCGACCGAGATCATCGAGATTCCGGTGCAGCGCAACGAGTGCTGCCATGCCGGAGGAGCCCTCGAGTTCGACAACGACGGCAACCTCTACATCGCGACGGGTGACAACACCAACCCGTTCGCCTCAGACGGCTACGCGCCGCTCGACGAGCGCGCCGGCCGGTCCGCCTGGGACGCCCAGCGCTCGTCCGCCAACACCAACAGCCTCTCGGGCAAGATCCTCAAGATCACCCCGAAGGACGCTGGCGGCTACGACATCCCCGCGGGCAACCTCTTCGCGCCGGGCACGGCGAAGACCCGTCCCGAGATCTTCGGCATGGGCTTTCGCAACCCGTTCCGCATCGGGCTGGACGAGCAGACCGGTGCGGTCCTCGTGGCCGACTACGGCCCGGACGCCGGGTCCTCGAACCCGAGTCGCGGACCGGACGGTCGGGTCGAGTGGAACATCGTCGACAAGCCCGGCTTCTACGGCTGGCCGTACTGCGTCGGGGCCAACACCCCCTACGTCGACTACGACTTCGCCACGACCCAGTCGGGCTCGGCCTACACCTGCGCCGCTCCCGTCAACGACTCGCCGAACAACACGGGTCTGACCCAGCTGCCGCCGGCCATCGGCGCAGAGCTGTGGCAGGGCAAGTCGAGCACGGCGAACCCGGAGGTCGGCGGCAGTGGTGCGCCGACGACCTCGGGCACGTACGCCTACGACCCCGACCTGAAGTCGGACCGCAAGTGGCCGGCCTACTTCGACGAGAAGGCGATCTGGGCCGACTGGAACAACAGCCGGCTGTTCACCGTGCAGCTGAACGACCAGCACACGGACGTCGTCGACCTGAACCGCTTCCTGCCGAACCTGCCGATGACGCGGCCGCACGCCCTGCAGTTCGGTCCGGACGGCGCGCTCTACATGATCGAGTGGGGCAGCGGCTTCGGTGGCAACAACGCCGACTCGGGGATCTACCGGATCGACTACGTCCAGGGCAACCGGGCACCCATCGCGCGGGCGACCGCCACGCCCCTCTCCGGGCCGGCGCCGCTCAAGGTCGACTTCGACGGCTCCACGTCGCGAGACCCCGACGGCACCGAGGTGACCTTCGCCTGGGACTTCGACGGTGACGGCACGACCGACTCGACCGACGCGGTCACGTCGCACACCTACACGACCGTCGGTGACTACACGGCGCGCCTCACCGTCACCGACGCGGACGGCCGCACGGCCGTGTCGAACCTCGACATCGTCGTCGGCAACACGGCGCCGAAGGTCGAGATCATCGCACCCGTCGACGGTGGCTTCTTCGAGTTCGGCGACACCATCTCCTACGAGGTGAAGGTCACCGACCCGGAGGACGGCGTCATCGACTGCGACAAGGTCGTCGTCCAGCCTGCCCTCGGCCACGACGAGCACGCCCACGGCTACGAGCAGTACTCGGGATGCTCGGGGACCTTCCCCCTGCCCGGTGACGAGGGCCACGTGGGCGCCGACATCTTCGGCACCATCACGGCCTCCTACACCGACAAGGGTGCGACCGGCGCCTCGGCCCTCACCGGCCAGGACACCGTCGTCGTCCACACGAAGCGCAAGGAGGCGGAGTTCTTCGACGCCACCGGCCGCGTCGGCAGCGGCACGAACGGCGACCCCGGTGTCGTCGTCGAGGCCGCCGGTGACAACCTCGGCGGGGGCAGCAACATCGGGTACATCGAGCCCGGTGACTGGATCCGGTGGGACGTCATGAACCTGACGAACATCGACACCATCACGATGCGCGCGGCGTCCGACGCCGGCGGCGCCGACTGGGAGGTCCGCACCGGTGCTCCCGACGGCCCGGCCGTCGCCAAGATCCGGGTGGAGCCCACGGCTGGCTGGCAGAGCTACCAGTACTTCTCGGGCACGGTGAGCGGTGCGAGCGCCAGGGTGTCGGGTCCGCTCTTCTTCGTCCAGCTGACGGGTGGGTCCAACATCAACTGGATCGACTTCGGTGGTCGCGGGGTCACCGAGAACCAGCGGCCCGCGCTCAGCCTGACGGCGACGCCGACGACCGGTGACGGGCCCCTCGAGGTCGCCTTCACCGCGACGGCGACCGACCCCGACGGCGACGTCCCGATCACCTACGCGTGGAACTTCGGTGACGGAGCGACTGACGACACCGGCCAGACCGGTGCGGCGACGCACACGTACACCAAGCCGGGCAGCTACCGGGCGACGGTCACCGCGACCGACTCCCGGGGCGCGAAGGCGACCACGTATGTGGCGATCCGGGTCAACACGCCGCTCCCGACGTGCTTCACCGGACGGTCCGACGGCTTCGACGGCACGGCGCTCGACACGAAGCGGTGGGACAGCACCGTGCGGGCCGACAGCGATCTGTCCGTCGCCGACGGTCACCTCGTCATCAAGCTCGCGGCCCCCGACCTCTACGGAGCCACGGGCGGTGCCACGCCGAACCTCGTGCTGCAGCACCTCCCCGGTGGTGCGTTCGAGGCCACGACCAAGGTGACGTTCCCGGCGGTCCGCCAGTACCAGCAGGCGGGCCTGATCATCTACGGCGACGACAACAACTACCTGAAGCTCGTCATGCAGGGCCGCACGGCATCGCCCGACAAGGCGGGCCGCGTCGTCCAGTTCCTCGCCGAGGTGGGTGGCTCCGCGTCGGAGACGAACTCGGCCGCCCTGGGCGCCTCCTTCCCGGAGACGTTCTGGCTGCGCCTGTCGAGCAGCAACGGGCTCGACGTCACGGCTCAGTACAGCGCCGACGGCAACACGTGGAGCACGATCAGCGGAACGCGGTCCCTCACGGGGATCAACGAGCCGCGGATCGGTCTCTGGGGCACGGCCAACCAGGCCGCCGCCCTGCCGATCACCGCGACGTTCGACTACTTCACGCTGACCCCGGACGACACCGCGACCGACTGCACCGTCAAGGACACGACGGCGCCCGTGGTGACGGTGACCAGCGACCCTGCATCCCCTGACGGGGCCAACGGGTGGTTCACCGGGCCGGTGACGCTCACCGCCGCGGCCACGGACGACGTGACCAAGGCGCCCGCCATCGAGTACCGCATCGGTGACGGCGCGTGGGCGGCATACGCGGGTCCCGTCGGGCTGACCACGGACGGCACGTATGCCGTGCAGTTCCGTGCCACCGACGAGGCCGGCAACACCTCCGAGGTCAAGACGGTCGGCGTCAGGATCGACTCGGTCGGACCGACGGTGACGGCCAAGGACGGCGCGCAGTTCACGCTCGGGTCGGACGGCGTCTACGCGAAGGTGTCGTTCACGCTCTACGACCTCAACAAGGTCGACCGCCTCACCCTGAACGGGAAGGAGATGGACCTGACGGACAACGTCTGGTCCGACCTCAACTCGGTCACGCCGGGTGCCTTCAGCGCCACGCTGGGTGAGAACACCCTCGTCGTCCGGGACGTCGTCGGCAACGCCACCACCGTGACGTTCACGCTGGAGCAGCCGTGGACGGTCGCCCGGATGGTGATCGCGGACGGCGTCGAGGCCGGTGACCTGACGGCCCCGCAGGCCAAGGGACTCACCGACCGGCTCGACAACGTCGAGCGGCAGATCGCCGCCGGCAACACGGTCGCGACCGGTCGGGTCATCGACACCTTCGTGTCGCGGGTGGAGACCTCGGTGACGCAGGCGGAGCGCAAAGCCGTCCTGCTCGCCCTCGCGGGCCTGATGCGGA
The DNA here is from genome assembly GCF_006716675.1 of Humibacillus xanthopallidus. Lineage (GTDB taxonomy): Bacteria > Actinomycetota > Actinomycetes > Actinomycetales > Dermatophilaceae > Humibacillus > Humibacillus xanthopallidus_B. The sequence goes on from NZ_VFPM01000004.1 coordinate 94,200, forward strand.
CGGGTCTCTAGGCAGTGTTCCGTCACGAGCAGCTCGGTCTCGACCCGGACTCGCGCCGGTGGACCACCCGCCCGCCGGTGGATTTTCGGCACACCGGCGGACGGGAGCCGAGCTCCCCGTGACGGAGGGGCGCGGGTGCCCATGGCACCCGCGTCCCGGTGGGCCGGCGCCGGGGCAGTGCGCTCCGTCCCGGCGCCGGTCCGCCGCAACCTACCAACGTCCCGCACCCCCGGGACTGCACTGAGAGAAAGAGAGAGCACCTCATGACACGACCCATCACCCTCTTCACCGGACAGTGGGCCGACCTGCCTTTCGAGGAGGTCGCCCGACTCGCGGGGGAGTGGGGCTACGACGGACTCGAGATCGCGTGCTGGGGCGACCACCTCGACCCGTGGCGTTGGGACGACGCCGACTACGTCCAGTCCAAGCGGGACGTGCTGGAGCGCAACGGCCTCTCGGTCTGGACCATCTCGAACCACCTCAAGGGGCAGGCCGTCTGCGACGACCCGATCGACACGCGACACCGCGACATCCTGTCCGACCGCGTCTGGGGCGACGGGGACCCCGAAGGGGTGCGCCAGCGCGCCGCCGAGGAGATGAAGAACACGGCCCGGCTCGCGGCCGCGCTGGGGGTCTCCACCGTCACGGGCTTCACCGGCTCGTCGATCTGGAAGTACGTCGCGATGTTCCCGCCGGCCTCCGACGCCCTCATCGAGGCCGGGTACCAGGACTTCGCCGACCGGTGGAACCCCATCCTCGACGTGTTCGACGAGGTCGGGGTGCGCTTCGCGCACGAGGTGCACCCGTCCGAGATCGCCTACGACTACTGGACGACGGTGCGCACCCTCGAGGCCATCGGGCACCGCGACGCGTTCGGCCTCAACTGGGACCCCAGCCACATGGTCTGGCAGGACATCGACCCCGTCGGCTTCCTCTGGGACTTCAAGGACAAGATCGCCCACGTCCACTGCAAGGACACGAAGAAGCGGGTCGGCAACGGCCGCAACGGCCGGCTCTCGTCGCACCTGCCCTGGGCCGACCCCCGTCGCGGCTGGGACTTCATCTCGACCGGACACGGCGACGTGCCGTGGGAGGACGCGTTCCGCATGCTCAATGCCATCGGCTACGACGGTCCGCTCTCGGTCGAGTGGGAGGACGCCGGAATGGACCGTCTCGTCGGAGCGCCCGAGGCGCTCGGCTTCGTGCGCCGGCTCTCGTCGTACGAGCCGTCGGCCGCCGCCTTCGACGCCGCCTTCTCGACGAAGGACTGACCCGGCGCCCACGAGGCAGCACTCCCGCCACCTCACCCAGCAGCTCACCAGAAGCACCTCACACAGCACCTCACACAGCACCTCACACAAGGAGACAACCATGACAACGACACACCGACGTGTCGGCCCGGGCCGCCTGCTCGGGACCTTCGCCGGACTCGCCGCGCTCCTGCTCGGCTTCGGGGCAGCGTCGGCCGGCGCCGCCGGCGCCGCCGGCGCCGCCGGCACCGCAGCCGGCACCGCAGCCGTCACCGCTGGCACCGCAGCCGTCACCGCCGGCACCGCGGCCGCCACTACAGGGGAGTACAAGGTCCTCGTCGTCGGCAAGACCCTCGGCTTCCGCCACTCGCACATCGACGAGACGACGAACGCCGTCATCGACATGGGCCGCGAGAGCGGCTTCACCGTCGACGTCTGGGACCCGCCGAACAGCTCCGGCGGCTGGTGGGGACCCGGGTCGCCGGGTCAGCCCGCCCTCACGATGGCGAGCACCCCGTTCACGAGCGCCGAGAACCTGTCGAAGTACGCGACGATCATCTTCGCCTCGCCCGTCGACAACACGAACAGCATGAACCCGGCGACGCCGAGACTGCTCAACGACTCGGAGCTCGCAGCGTTCCAGGGCTACATCCGCGGCGGCGGTGGCTACGTCGGCCTCCACGCGGCGACCGACACCATGCACTCGGTGCCGTGGTACAGCAAGCTCTCGGGCGGCGGGGCCCGCTTCGTCAACCACCCCGCTCAGCAGACCGCGACCATGCGCGTCGAGGACCCGACGCACCCCTCGACCACGCACCTGCCGAGCGCGTGGGTCCGGTTCGACGAGTGGTACAACTTCTCGTCGAACCCCCGCGACTCCGTGCGGGTCCTCATCACGCTCGACGAGTCGACCTACAGCGGAGGCCGGATGGGCGCCGACCACCCGATCGCCTGGTGCCACAACTTCGAGGGTGGTCGCTCCTGGTACGAAGGCGCCGGTCACGTCGACTCCTCGTACTCCGACCCGGTCTTCCTCGAGCACCTCAAGGGCGGGATCGAGTGGACCGCCGGCAGGGTGAGCGGCGGCGGGGACTGCGTGACCTTCGCCGAGGTCAAGGGCCTGCTGACCGCCTCCGACGACGGCTCGGTGCGTTCGGAGAAGCTCACGGCTCAGGTCGAGGAGCGGCTCGCCGCCGCCGAGGCCGCAGCCGAGGCCGGCGACCGCGACGCCGCGCTGCAGGCGCTGCAGACGGCGCGGGGAAAGGCCAACGGTCTCATCGACGAGCACGAGGTCTCCGGCAAGATCGCCGACCTCATGGAGTGGCAGGAGGGCCTGCGCACCGCCGGCAGGTGAGGCGAGGCCCGGCGCTCCGAGCGCCCGGGGCCGAGGGGGCGTGGTCGCTGCGCGCGACCGCGCCCCTTCGGCGCACCCGGCCTTCCGGCACACCCGGCCTCGCGGCAGACCTGCCTCTCGACGGGTCTCCAAAGACGGGGCTACCGTGCGGGGATGACGCTCGTGCAGATCGCCCAGCACGCCGAGGACCTCGAGCGCGCGACCGCGTTCTACGCCGACCTGCTCGGCGCTGGGCCCGTCGCCACCTTCGACCCGCCGGGCCTCGTCTTCTTCGACCTCGGCGGCGTGCGCCTCCTGCTCGACCGGGCCGCGCCGAGCGCCCTGCACTACCTGTCCGTCGACGACATCGACGCGACGGTCGAGCGCCTTCGCCGTGCGGGTGCACCCGTCGAGGCCGAACCCCACGTCATCTTCGCCCACGAGGACGACTCGCTCGGGCCCGCGGGCACCGACGAGTGGATGGCGTTCGTCAGGGACAGCGAAAGCAACCTCGTGGGCCTCGTCGAGCAGCGTCCGCGGCCCTGACCGGAAGCGGTCGGACGCAACTGTCGATCGCAGCTGTCGATCGCGCCGGGTCTCGTTCGTGTAGAGGGTGAGCGGCGACCGTCCCGGCGCCGTCACCTCACCGCCACACCATCCGGCACGAGCACCAGGAGCGACCATGGACACCACGCGGACCTACCTCATCAGCCTCTTCTCCGGCGACGGCCCCCCGCCGCCGGAGGTCGACCTCGCGGCGATCATGGCCGAGCTCGAGAAGATCAACGACGACATCCGTGCCGCTGGCGGCTGGGTCTTCGCCGGCGGTCTCGCGGCCACCTCGTCGGCCACGGTGGTGCGCAAGCCCGACGCCGTCAGCGACGCGCTGCTCACCGACGGCCCGTTCATCGAGGCCAAGGAGCACCTCGGCGGCATCTCGATCGTGCGCGCGGCCGACTACGACGTCGCACTCGGGTGGGCCGAGCGCATCGCCGGAGCCACGGGCCTCACCGTCGAGATCCGCCCCTTCGAGCAGGGCGGCCCGGGTCAGCAGCCGACGACGGAGTGAGCATGCCCGATCCCGCCGGTCGGCCCCCGGTGACGAGCGCCGACATCGCCCGTGTCTTCCGCGCGGAGCACGGGCGGGCGGTGGCGGTCCTCATCCGCGCCCTCGGTGACATCGACCTCGCCGAGGACGCCGTGCAGGACGCCTTCGCCGTGGCGGTCGCGCGCTGGCCCCGAGACGGTATGCCGCCCAGCCCCGCCGGCTGGATCATCACCACCGCGCGTCGCCGGGCCATCGACCGGCTGCGCCGGGAGGCCAGTCGCGACGCGCGTCAGTCGGAGGCGGCGTTGATCGCCGCTCCGGACGAGCCCCGAGAGGAGGGTCCCGTGCGCGACGAGCGACTCCGCCTCGTCTTCACCTGCTGCCACCCGGCCCTGTCGAGGGAGGCCCAGGTGGCACTGACACTCCGCCTCCTGGGCGGCCTCACGACAGCGGAGATCGCCCGGGCCTTCCTCGTCCCCGAGGCGACCATGGCGCAGCGGATCGTCAGGGCCAAGAGGAAGATTCGCGACGTGGGCATCCCCTATCGGGTGCCTCGAGACGCTGACCTGCCGCCCCGCGTCACCTCGGTGCTCTCGGTCGTCTACCTCGTCTTCACCGAGGGCCACACGGCGACCTCGGGCAGCGAGCTGGGGCGCCCCGACCTCGCGGCCGAGGCGATCCGGCTCGGCCGCGCCGTCGTCGAGCTCATGCCCGACGAGCCGGAGGCGAAGGGGCTGCTCGCCCTCATGCTGCTCACCGAGGCACGGCGCCCGGCCCGCACCGACGCGGCGGGCGAGCCGGTGCTGCTCGCCGACCAGGACCGGGCCTGCTGGGATGCCGCGCTCGTCGCCGAGGGCCATGCCCTCGTGCGGGAATGCCTGCGGCGCAACGCTCCCGGGCCGTTCCAGATCCAGGCAGCGATCAACGCGGTGCACACCGACGCCGCGACGGCGTCGGACACCGACTGGGTGCAGGTCGTGGCGCTCTACGACCAGCTTCTCGAGGTGTTCCCGACCGACGTCGTGCGACTCAACCGGGCCGTGGCCGTGGCTGAGGTGGAGGGGGCTGCCTCGGGGCTCGGGCTCGTCGAGGGGCTCGACCTCGGCGGCTACCCCGCGTTCCACGTCGTGCGAGCCGACCTGCTCGCACGGCTCGGCCGGTCAGCGGAGGCGGCAGCCGCGCTCGACCGCGCCAGGTCGCTCACCGCCAACCGGGTCGAGGAGCGGCTCATCGGGCTGCGGGCTGCGCGGCACGACGCCTGACGAGCCTCAGGTCCGGCGGGTAGGTTGCGCCCATGTCGAGCCAGCAGTCCTTCGAGCCGCACGCCGCGAGCGCGGCCCAGCCCCTCGACCTCGCGGCACCGTGGGGCGCACCCAGCCGGTCGGTCGACCTCGACGGCCCGGTCCACTACGTCGACTTCGGCGGCCCGGACGGGTGCGACGACCCTGACGCACCGTCGCCGGTCGTCCTCGTGCACGGACTCGGCGGCTCCCACCTCAACTGGGTCGGCATCGGACCGGCGCTCGCGCGGACGCGGCGCGTCGTGGCCCTCGACCTCGCCGGCTTCGGGCTGACGCCCTCACTCGGCCGGTCGACGTCGGTGCACCACAACGCGGCGCTGCTGAGCCGCTTCGTCCACCGGGTGCTCGGGCGGCCGGCGGTCCTCGTCGGCAACTCGATGGGCGGCATGGTCTCGCTCCTGCTCGCCGACCGTCGTCCCGAGCAGGTCGCGGGTCTCGGACTCATCGACCCCGCGCTGCCGATCGCGCGACAGCGTCAGGACCCCCAGGTCGCAGCCACCTTCGCGCTGTATGCCGTGCCGCGGGTCGGCGAGGCCGTGCTCACGCGCTACACCGCCCGCTACTCCGACCGTCAGCGGGTCCTCGGCACCATCGCGCTCTGCTTCGCCGATCCCTCCCGCGCCGACGACGACCTCATCGGCGCGAGCGTGCAGCTCGCCGCCTGGCGCCGCACCATGCCCGCGCCGGAGGCGGACTTCCTCGGTGCCGCCCGCTCGCTCCTCGCGGTGCTCCGCCGCCCGCGGCGCTACGACGCGCTCATCGCGGGCATCGACCGGCCGGTGCTGCTCGTGCACGGCGAGGACGACCGTCTCGTGCCGGTGGCGGCAGCCCGACGGACCGCGACGCTCAACCCGAGCTGGCGCACGGCATACCTCGACGGCGTCGGGCACACGCCCCAGCTCGAGGTGCCGGGAGACGTGCTCGGCGTCCTCGAGCCCTGGCTCGACAGCGTCGCCACCTGAGCGCGCTCACCACGGGCGAGCACAATGAGTCCCATGGATGCGAACGCGTGGAACGAGCGGTATGCCGCCTCCGAGCTCGTCTGGTCGGCTGAGCCCAACCGCTTCGTCGCCGAGCTCGTCGGACCGCTGGAGCCCGGCAGCGCAGCCGACATCGCCGCGGGCGAGGGTCGCAACGCGATCTGGCTCGTCGAGCAGGGCTGGACGGTGCTCGCCACGGACTACTCCGACGTCGCGATCAGCCGCCTGCGCGACCGGGCTGCGTCGGTGCTCGGTGACCGGGCCGACCGCCTGACCGCGGTCGTGGCGGACGCCACCCTTCCCGTCCCGGGGGCAGGTGGGCACGACCTCGTCCTCTTCTCCTACCTCCAGCTGCCAGCCGAGCAGATGCGAGCCGCCCTTCGCGCCGGCCTTGAGGCGGTGCGCCCGGGTGGGCGCCTCGTCGTCGTCGGCCACGCGGGTCGCAACCTCGAGCACGGCTGGGGTGGTCCGAGCGAGCGGTCGGTCCTCTACGACCCCGAGGAGGTGCTCGCCCATCTCGACCTCGACGCCGCGGGAGCCCAGGTCGAGGTGGCCGAGATCCGCGTCCGACCGGTCGACACCGACGAGGGTCCCCGCGAAGCGCTCGACACCGTCGTCGTCCTCCGCCGCTGACCGGAGGCTCCCCGCCCACATGGCGCGGGCACGTGTACCGGCTTGACGGGCTCTCCCCAGCTGTCCACCGACGGGGTCAGCGGCGACCGTACTTCTTGTGGACGGCCTGGCGCGTGACCCCCAGCTGCTCGGCGATCTCGGCCCAGGGCATACCGCCCACGCGTGCGCGGCGCACGACCGCAGCCTCGGTGCGATCGGCGGCGCGGCGCAGCTCGCGAGCTGCTGCGAGCGCCACCCGTGGGTCGTCGTCCCCGGTCGCGCGTGCGATCGTCAGCACCTCGTCCACCTCCACGGGACCTCCAGAAGTTGTCAACGTCAGTTGACACGCTACGTGTCTCACCTTCCGACGTCAACCAAGGTTGACGAAGCGCATTCGGCGAGGGGCGGACATCGACGGCATCACTGGCAGAACCGTGCGCCGTTCACGCGCCGCCACCTATGCTCTGCGCATGCTCATCATCGGCATCATCCTCTTCGGCATGCTCGTCGGCGCCGCGGCTCAGCTCATCCTCGGTCGGGGAAGCAAGGGCATCGACTGGACGATGGCCTTCGTGGCCGGCATCGTCGGCTCCTTCGTCGGCGGTCTGCTCGCCAGCCTCATCGCGGGCGACGGCCTCGAGCTGCGTCCCAGCGGCATCATCGGCTCCATCGTCGGTGCGGTCATCGTCACCGCGATCTGGCGCTGGAGCGCCGCGCGCCGCAAGGTCGGCTGACCCCGCAAACTCCGTGGCGGCGGCGGCGCGCTCCGCGACAGGATGGCGGCCATGGCCCTCGTCCTGTCGCACACGACCGTCAACGCCCTCGATGCCTACCGCCAGTCGGTGTGGTGGGCCGACCTGCTCGGCTACCACGAGGATCCGGACGACCCCAACGAGCCGGCTCACGAGGAGTGCATGATCTTCTCGCCGGACGGGTCCCACCGGATCCTCTTCATCGACGTGCCCGACGCGAAGCAGCTGCGCAACCGCGTGCACTTCGACCTGCGTCCCACCGACCGCCCGCGCGACGAGGAGGTCGAGCGGGTCACCGCTCTCGGGGCCACCGTCGTGCAGGACTGCCGCACCCCTGAGGGGCGGGGCTGGGTCGTCATGGCCGACCCCGAGGGCAACGAGTTCTGCATCCTCCGCAGCGACGACGAGCGCCGCGCAGCCGGCGACCTCTGACCGTCGCGGCGCCGTTCTGGTCGCGCCCCGGTGCGACGATGACCCGGTGACCGTCGCCCGATCGATCCTCCTCTTCGTCGTCGCCGCCTTCGCCGAGATCGGTGGTGCGTGGCTCGTCTGGCAGGGCGTGCGCGAGCACCGCGGCTGGGCCTGGATCGGTGCGGGCGTCATCGCGCTCGGCCTCTACGGCTTCGTCGCCACCCTCCAGCCCGACGCGAGCTTCGGGAGGATCCTCGCGGCATACGGCGGCGTCTTCGTGGCCGGCTCGCTGCTCTGGGGGATGGTCGTCGACGGCTTCCGGCCCGACCGCTGGGACGTCGGCGGAGCGCTGCTCTGTCTGGTCGGCGTGGCCGTCATCATGTATGCGCCACGCCACGGGTGAGTCCATGGCCCGTCTCACGCCCGCTCCCTCTGGACGCCGCGTCGTCGCCGGCGGGATCATGGGAGCAGAGAGGTGGTCATGATGCAGACTCAGCCTGACACCGTTCGGTCCGCCACCACGGGGTCCGAGCTCACCGCCTATCTCGACCAGGTGCGCACCCGTCGCGCCGAGCTGCACGAGTCGTTGAGCGCGGTCGACCTCGCCCTCGAGTCGGCGATCGGGCGAGGTGGCGCCTGGCGAGAGCGGCTGCACGCTGCCCTCGCCGAGCTCGCTCACGACTTCGCCGACCATGTCGAGGTCACCGAGCGACCCGGCGGCATCTACGACCGGATCAGCGCGTCCGCGCCGCGGCTCGTGCCGGCGATCGAGCGGCAGCGCGCCGAGCACCGCGACTTCGTCGAGGCCATCGACGGCTCCCTCGCGATTCTGGAGCACGGCGGCACGATCGCCGACCTGCCCGCCTTCCGCGAGGAGGTGACGACCCTGGTGGGTCGCCTGCGCCGGCACCGTCAGGTCGGCGGCGACATCGTCTACCAGGCCTACGAGGTCGACCTCGGCGGATCCGGCTGACCGTCCGCCGAGCCATCCACCCCCCAATCGAGAGAGCAGTTCGTCGGACGTCTCCTGGCTCGCGTATCACCGGGATGGGCCGACGAACTGCTCTCTCGATTGCCGGGTCAGAAGTCTGACGGCTCGTAGCGCGGTCGAAGCGGGAAGCCGGACACGCCCTCGCTCGTCGTGCGCGACGCCAGCACCTGGTGCAGCTGGATCTCGTTGCGCTCGAAGGCAACTCGAGATCCGGCGAGGTAGAGGCCCCACACCCGCGCTGTGTCGACCCCGGCGAGGGCGACGCAGTCGTCCCAGTTCTTCGACAGGTTGGTGTTCCAGCCGGCGAGGGTCTTCGCGTAGTGCTCGCGGAGGTTCTCGTGGTGACGCACCTCGAAGCCCTCGTCCTCCATCGCCCGCACGATGTCGCCCGACCCGGTGAGCTCGCCGTCGGGGAAGACGTAGCGGTTGATGAAGCCCCGCGAGGGGAGGCCGGCGTGCTGGTTGTCGGGCCGCGTGATGCAGTGGTTGAGCAGCCGCCCCTCGTCGCGCAGGCGCTCGCGCAGGAAGCGGAAGTAGGCGGGGTAGTTCTTGACCCCGATGTGCTCGGTCAGGCCGATCGAGCTCACGGCGTCGAAGCCACGCTCCGTCACGTCGCGGTAGTCGGCGTGCCGCACCTCGGCGCGGTCGCCGAGTCCCTCGGCCTCGATGCGCGCCTGGGCCCAACCGGCCTGCTCCTTCGACAGGGTGACGCCGAGCGCCGTGACGCCGTAGTGCTGCACGGCGTGCCGCACCATGCCGCCCCAGCCGCAGCCGACGTCGAGCAGCCGCATGCCTGGCTCGAGACCGAGCTTGCGGGCCACGAGGTCGTACTTGTACGCCTGGGCGTCCTCGAGGGTCGCAGCATCGCTGGGGTAGCAGGCGCACGTGTAGGTCATCGACGGACCGAGGACGAGCTCGTAGAACTCGTTGCTCACGTCGTAGTGGTGGTGGATCGCCTCGGCATCGCGGGAGCGTGCGTGCCGCAGCCCGTGGCTGAGGCGCCGCAGCGGGCTGGGCGCCTCGACGGCGGGCAGCTCTGGCACGCGCAGGCCCGAGCGACCGACGAACGCCGCGAGCTCGGCGACGTCGCGCGGGCCGAGGCGCCGGGGCACGAGCCCGCCGGCGACGAGCCGCAGGACCTCGTAGGGGTCGCCCTCGTCGAGGCCGTCGATCTCGAGGTCACCCATGAGGTAGGCCCGGGCGAGGCCGAGGTCGCCCGGTGCCGTGAGGAGGTAGTTGAGGCCACGAGCGCTCTTGAGACGCATCACCCGCCCCGACGGCATGCCTCCCGTCGAGCCGTCGAAGGCCACGAGCCGGAAGGGAGTCTCCGCACCGAAGATCCGATCGAATGCCGCGCCCACCGTCATCGTCATCTTGCCTGCACCGCCTTCTCGTAGAGGGTCGCGAACCGCCCGTCGGGGTCGTAGCGCCGTTTGACGGGCCGGTATGCCGCGTCGCCGTAGAGCCGGGCGAAGGTGGCCTCGTCGTAGTAGGCGTCCGAGTAGAGCGACTTGTGTCCGCCGAGGTCGGTGACCTGTCGCTCGATGGCGCGGTTGACATCACCGTCGGCTGCGCCGGGCGCGACGGGGACGGTCGACCAGAAGCCGACGTTGACGTAGCGCTCGTCACGGCGCATCGGGTAGAGGGGCCACGGCGGGTCGTCGCCGGGGTCGTCGTGCCGGCCGTGTGTATCGGGACGGAGCTGGATGGGGCAGAGCCAGATCGGCTCGATCGGCACCTCGCGCAGGAACCACGACACGAAGTCGGCCGTGCGGTGCAGGGGGATCTCGACGTCCTGGACGACCCGCTCGTTCGGTGGGCGGCCGCGCCAGCGGTCGATCCGGCCCATCACGTGGTGCCGGTTCTCGAGGGCGACGATGCGCCAGTAGACGTCGCTGCGGAGCAGGTGGCGCGGCCAGAGCCGGCGCACGGCCGGGACCTGCGCCCCGAAGGCACGGCTGCACCAGAACCAGTCGGTGTCCCACCGCCAGAGGTAGTCGTGCGCGGTGAGCACGTCGCGGCGCCGGGTCTGGATCGAGCGGTAGAAGATGTCGTCACCGGTGTAGTCGCTCGGACGCACCCGCCCCTCGAGGTCGTCGGTCCACCGGGCGAGGGTCAGGTAGGACTCGGTCGCACTGAAGACGACGCCGTCGACGAAGTCGACCCGCTCTCCCGCGTGGGCCCGGGTCGTCATCACCGCGTCGACGACGTCCTGCAGGGCCGCGACCGACGGGAAGCGCACGTGGCGGAGGCTGACGTAGGGCAGCGCCGGCTCGAGCTCGATGACGAGGTCGAGGGCGTAGCCGAGCGAGCCGTAGGAGTTCGGGAACGTGCGGAAGAGGTCCGCGTGCTCTCCGTCCGGGGTCGCGGTGACGACCTCGCCGGTGCCGGTGAGGATGCGCATCTCGAGGACCGACTCGTGCGGTAGCCCGTTGCGGAAGGAGGCGGCCTCGATGCCGAGACCCGTCACCGCGCCGCCGATCGTGATGGTGCGCAGCTGGGGCACGACGAGCGGCACGAAGCCGTGTGGCAGCAGCTCGTCGACGAGCTGCTCGTAGGTCGTGAGGCCCCCGACCCGTGCCGTGCGGGCCACCGCATCGACCTCGATGACGCCCTGCAGGGCCGACAGGTCGAGGCCCGGAGCCGTCGCTGCAGCGCGTGTGCGGAAGAGGTTGGACGTGCGCTTCGCGAGGCGGACCGGCTGGTCGGGCGGCAGGGCGGCATACGCCGCGGCGGCCTCTGCGACGGCTCGCTCGTGCTGACGGGCCCGTGCGTGCGTGTCCGACGGGCCCGTCAGCACCGGCGAAACGAAGGTCACCCCTCCGTCATATCAAAGGCGCGAGGCCGGTGTGACAGAGATCGACTGGGGATTGACTGGGTTTTGCCTGAGTGTTGCGGCTACTCGCGGGCGAGCAGGGTCACCCCGAGCCCGACCATCATCGTGCCCCCGGCGGCGCCGAGGCGGTCGAGGCGGTGCGGCTTCCGGGCGAACCAGTCGCGGGCCTTGGAGGCGAGCAGCGCCCAGATGCTGTCGGAGCAGATCGCCATGAGACCGAAGACGAGGCCGAGCACTGCCATCTGGACGCTGACGTGGCCGGCTGCGGTGTTGGTGAACTGCGGCAGGAAGGCGACGAAGAAGAGGATCGTCTTCGGGTTGGTCACCCCGACGACGAAGCCGATGCGCAGTGCGTGCCCCTGGGAGGCCGCAGTCTCGGTCTCGAGCGCCTGGCGCGCCTCGCCCCGGTGCCGGATGGCCTGGATGCCGAGCCAGATGACGTAGGCGGCACCGACGACCTTGATGACCGTGTAGGCGGTGGCGCTCGCGGCGACGACGGCGCCGAGCCCGACGGCGACGAGCAGCACCTGCACCGTCACGCCGATGCCGTTGCCGACGACGGAGAGCAGCGCCTCGCGCCGGCCGACGGTCAGGGCGCGGCCGATGGTGAAGAGCAGACTCGGGCCCGGCACCTGGATGAAGAGGATCGAGGCGACGAGGAAGGCGAGCCACTGGCTGGAGGTGGGCACCGCACCAGTGTGAGGCCGGCGCGGGCGCCGGTCATCCCGTTTCCGAGGGCTGGTCAGGCGCGCCGGAGGCTCGTCGCAGGCAGAAGCGCCGCAGCGGCTCCGCCTCCATGACCTCCGCGAGGTCGCGGTAGAGCGCCGTCGCCTCGTCTCGCCGCCCCGTGCGCCACGCGATGTCGGCGAGCGCCAGGGCAGCGTCCCGGCGGGCGTATGCCGCCGCGCCGGCTTCCAGCGCCCGCAGCTCCCGCTCGACCTCGGCGGTGTCCGCTCCACGGGCGAGGCACCCGTGCGCGGTCGCGGTGAGGCGAGCGACCTGCACGGAGGGTGAGGGCCAGCGCTGCTCGAGCGCGAGGTAGAGCGAGACGATCCGCTCCCAGTCGGTGTCGGCGAAGGTCCGGGCGCTGGAGTGCAGCCCCGCGATCGCGGCTTCGAGGGCGAAGCGTCCGTCGCCGGCCGCAGCCAGGGTCGCATCGGCGAGTCCGGCCCGCAGGAGGGTGAGGTCCCACCGGGTGCGGTCGACCTCGTCGAGGGCGAGCCCCGTGCCCGTCTCGTCGACCCGGCCGGGTCGACGGGCGAGGCCCAGCCGGATCACGGCGCGCAGACCGCGGACCTCGGTGTCGGAGGGGTAGGCCGCGACGACGGCGTCCGCGATGGAGAGCGCCTGACGCCCGGTGTCGGCGACGGCATCGGCCGGGTCGAGCACCGTCCGGTGGGCGACGGTGAACATGCCTGCGACACAGGCGAGGACCACCGGTAGCCGGCGCCGGCGCTCTGACGCGTCGGGGATGTGGAAGCTGCCGCGAGCCTCGCTCAGGGCGCGCTTGGCCCGGGTGAGCCGGGCGGCTGCCGCAGTCTCCTGGATGCCGAGATGGCTCCCGATCTGAGGCACGGTCAGCCCGCAGACGACCCGGAGGGCGAGCACCATGCGCGACGCGGGTGAGATCGCCTCGTCGCAGGCGACGAAGAGCAGGGCGAGCCGGTCGTCGAGGCCCGCGCGGGAGAGGTCGTCGGCATCCATGGCGGTCCGGTCGGTGACGGGGGCGGCCGTGAGGTCCGTGTCGGAGCGGGCGAGCTCGGGGGCGAGCCGCTCGAGGACGGTGCGGCGGCGGGCGTCGTCGAGCCACGCCCGCTTGGCCACCGAGGTGCACCACGCGGCATACGACTCGATCGGCCCGCCGCCGCCGTTCTCGTGCGCGGCGGCCCGCGCGACGGCTTCCGCGGCATACTCCTCCGCGTCGTCGAGGCTGCCGGTGAAGGAGGCGAGGGCGCGCACGATGCGCGGCCACGCCTCCTCGAACTCACCCGGCCCGAGCGGCACTCACATCCCCGTCGGGAAGACCTTGCGCCACTCGATGTGGCCACCGGTCGGCACGAGAGCGGCGACGCGGCGGGCGGTGTCCTCGTCGTCGGTCTCGACGAGGTAGAAGCCGGTGATGACCTCCGCGGTGTCGGCGAACGGCCCGTCGGTGTAGACGGCGTCCTCGACGAGCCGGTCCTTCGGGCCCGGTGTGACGGTGCCGCCGTGGCGCGAGTTCTGCAGGGCGGCCCCGCCGACGATCCGGGCGCCGAGGTCGGCGACCGCCAGCTGGAAGGCCTTGTGCTCGGGGAAGGACGCGTCCATGTCGGCCGGGGCGCCCTCGGCACCCGGCGCGCTCGGGTCCTTGCCGGCAGGGGCAGCACCGGGGTCGGTGCCGTCGAGGAAGGCGTCGGAGTTCCAGTCACCCTCGTGGATCAGGTAGACGTACGTGTCAGCCATGGCAGGCTCCTTCGTGCTCTGGTGCGCCGTGTCGAGATGCGGTCCGAATGACGTGAGCGCTCGTGGCGACCCTCGCCACATCATCCTGACGAACTCGCCCGTCGGGAATCGACACGAGCGCCGGATCAGTCGCGCAGCTTGTGCAGCCGGGTCTCGAGGGAGGCGCGGCGGTGCGCGTTGCCGGGCAGCTCGACGTAGCGCTCGCCGAACGTCGCGAGCAGGGCATCGTCGAGCCGTCGCACGGCGCCCGGCGGGTAGCGGTAGCCCATGCGCAGGTTGAGGTCGGCGCCGTCGACGGGGGCGATGACCTCGGCCAGCTGCTCCACCGACGTGATGCCGAGCTCGAGCAGCAGCCCGGACACCCACGTGTAGTGGTCACCGCGCGACCACCCGGCGTCGGCGTACTTGCCGGCGAGGAACTTGGCGAGGTCCTGGGCGTCGATGCCGCCCCCGCCCCCGGTCTCGTCGGGGTCCGCAGGCCGCTCGGGCAGTGCCTGCTGGAGCCGGTCGCGGATGGCGGAGAACTCGCGGTCGGCGAGCTCGAGCAGGCCGGCGGCGAGGGTGAAGCGCCGGTCGAGGTCGTGGGCGTGCTCCTCGGGCACCGTGCCCTTGTAGCGGATGTCGTGCTCGAACTCGGCCCACGCGTGCTGGAGCACCGTGCGGATCTGCACCGAGGCGCTGCGCCGCCGCAGCGAGGCGTATGCCGCGGGGATCGTCCTGCTTGCGTCGACGGACACGAGCAGGTGGCGGCTCGCATAGCCGAAGCGGCCCGCCCGTGCGGTCTCCTGACCCATGTCGCGGTCGTCGATGACGGCGAGCTCCTCGGCGAGCAGCTTGGCCACGGCAGTGACGTCGTCGGGGACGAAGGTGATGACCCGGACCCCGATCTGGTCGGTGATGTCGACGAGCGGCTGGGGGTGGAGCAGCACGCCGTCGCGGCGCTGCTCGGCCTTGGCGGCAAAGGACTCGACGCTCTTCGTGCGGCCCGTCACCGAGAGGTAGTTGATGCCGGCGTCGTCGAGCAGCTCGCGCACGAGCTGCACGAAGCGCTCGGTGGCCTCTTCGAGCTCCGGGCGCCCGGCGGCATACGCGGCGATGGCTTCGGTGATGACGGAGTCGTGGGGCATGGCGCCATCCTGCCGTGCGCGCCGGTGCTGCGGCGGCGGGACCACCGGCCTCGGAGATCGCTGCCGGGTCCACCAGCGGGCGTTCTCACACTCGCGCGACCAGTTGTACCGGCCGCCCAGCCAGTCAGGGACCTCGCCCACCCGGAGCTCGGCATGGGCCGGGAAGGCCCGGCCTGCCCGGTCGACGAAGGCCACCGAGCCGTCATCCTCCCACCGTGCGCAGGCGGGCTCGAGCTCGGCGAGCTCGCGTTGGCTCAGCTGCCGCGCCTGACGGACGTGGCGCAGCGCGTCAGAGAAGGCGTCTGGCCCGTGGCCCGCTGCGTCGATCATGTGGCGAGCCTGCGGTGGGCAGGTCAGGCGACGGAAGGGCCTGGGTCATTGCTGTGGATGACCGCGTGACCCTGCGCTCTGCGCAGAGGGGGATGTGGACGGGGAGGTGACGGCGACCTGCGGGAGGCGGTCCCGGAGTCGACGCGCGCGTGGTGGTGTGAGCTGGTCGCTCTGCGTTGAGTCGCTGCGTGACTCAGCCCGGCTCCCCTGGAGCCGGACCCGGTCCGGGTCGCCGCGACTGGGGCGAGCTGAGTCGTGTGGTGACTCATTGCAGAGGGGGCCGGAGACTCTCCTGTGGCAGATGCCACCGCCCGATACCTGCGTGCCCGCGAGGCCCGTCGTGCGCAGCGCAATGTGGATGACGGCGGTCGCCCGGCCGTGCGAGCGTGACCTCATGCACGTCGAGACCCCTCGCCTGATCGTCCGCCCGTGGAGCCACGACGAGGCCGAGCGCCTCCTCGACATCCAGAGCCGCCTCGAGGTCGTGAAGTGGCTCGGCGACGGCGAGCCGGTGCTCATGAAGGACCTCGACGAGGCACACGAGCGGATCGATCGCTACCACCGCAGGAGCGAGAGCCCGCCGCTCGGCTTCTGGGCCGTCGAGGTGCGCGCGACGGCAGACGAGCCGGGCCGGATCGCCGGGTCCGTCATCCTCCTGACGCTGCCGAACGACGACCACGGCGAGGTCGAGATCGGCTGGCACCTGCACCCAGACTCGTGGGGCAGGGGCTACGCCACCGAGGCCGCAGCAGCAGTCATGCAGCACGGCTTCGACGGGGGGCTGCCCGAGATCTTCGCCCTCACGCACACCGACAACGAGCCCTCCAAGGCCGTGTGTCGCCGCCTCGGCATGGACGATCTCGGCATCATCGAGAAGTACTACGAGGGTGAGTCGTGCCTCTTCCGGATGACGCCGGAGCAGTGGTCCGCCACCGGTGGTAGAGCAGCGACAGGCTGACGATCCCCAGCGCCCACAGCGCGTGGAGTCCGTTGGCGACCAGCAGCCCGAGGACGCTGACGAAGGCGACGCCAGCGGTCCACCACGGGGCAGACCACCGTCGTAGCAGCCTCAGAGCCGACGCCGTGCCGAGCACGTAGACGAGCGTGAAGCATCCGGTGGCCAGCAGCATGAGGGGTGTCAGGCCGATGCCGAGAGCCGCCGTGACGAGCAGCGACAGCGTCGCCGCTGCGGCGATGACGACGACGCCGCGCCGGGGGACCTCGCCCGCCCCCGAGCCGGGGGCGAGCCAGCCTGGCAGGGCGCCTTCACGTGCCAGCGCCGCGGCGAGCCGGGAGCCACCGGCGAAGTAGGCGTTCATCGCCCCCAGCGTCAGGAGCACGGCGACGACAGCCGTCACCACGCGGGCCTGGTCGCCCACCGCGATGGCGAGCAGGTCCGAGAGCGGCGCCTGGCTGCGGCCGGCGTCCGCGCCGAGCACGAGGATGCTCGTCGCGGCCAGTCCCATGTAGAGCACACCGATGACGACCACCGCCAGGGCAGTCGCCCGCGGCACGTCGCGCCGGGGGTCGCGGTACTCCCCGGCGAGCGAGGCCACGGCCTCCCATCCGGCGAAACCCCAGACGAGCACGGCGGCGGCGGACCCCACGGCGCCCCAGCCGTTGGGTGCGAACGGCGTGAGGGACGCAGTGCTGCCGTGCGGCAGTGCGAGAGCCATCGTGGCGGTCATCAGCAGGGCCAGCACCGCGGCGAGCACGAGCTGCACCCGGCCGGAGAGGCGCAGCCCCGCGATGTTCAGCCCGGCCGTGCCGAGGATCAGGGCCAGGGCGACGCCGAGCGCCGTGCCCCGTCCGCCCCCGACGACGTCCGCCACGTAGCCGCCGGCCATCATCGACGCCGGCGGCGCCCCGACCGGCACGGCGAAGACGAAGCACCAGCCCACCGCCGCGGCTGCGCGGTCGCCGAAGGCCGCCCGGACGTAGGTGGACACGCCCCCCGAGTCGGGGTAGCGCGACCCGAGGGCGGCGAAGGTGCTCGCCAACGGCACGGAGAGCACGATGAGTGCGCCCCACGCCACGAGCGAGGCCGGCCCCGCAAGGTCTGCGGCCAGCGCCGGCAGGGTGATGACCCCCGTGCCGAGAACGGCCCCGACCGACAGCGCGGTCCCCTGGGCGAGCGAGAGCGCACCGCGGTGGGTGGTGGGCACGTGGCCGGTGGGCGCGGCAGGTCCATGGCTCGTCGCGAGTCCGTCGGTCGTCGTCACGGGTCGAGCCTGCCGTCCCAGTGGCCCGCTCAGAAGGTCCACCTCAGGCCATTTCGCATGGTCCAATCGGCGTATGCCCCGTCGTGGTACCGAGATGCACGTCGAGCTCACCGGCTCGGGGGACCGCGCTGCCCAGATCTACGCGCAGCTGCGCCAGGCCATCCTCGACGGACGGCTGGACGGCGGCGACCGCGTACCCGCCTCGCGTGACCTCGCGACGACCCTCGGCGTCGCTCGCGGCACGGTGACGGCGGCCTACGACCGGCTCGTGGCCGAGGAGTTCCTCGTGTCGCGACGGGGCGCGGGCACCTTTGTCGTGCAGGGCTGCTCGCTCGCGGCCAGCCAGACGGGGGCTCACCCTGCCCGCACGGCACGTCACGGCGCGGTCCGACCGGCGGCAGTGTGGCAGCGCGAGACTCAGCCCGTGCGCGGGCCCGACGGGGCGGCATACGACTTCTCGCTCGGCGTGCCCGACACCACCCTCTTCCCGTATGCCACGTGGCGCCGTCTCGTCACGGCGCACCTGCGCTCCGGCCGGGTCGACCGTGGCACGTACGACAGCAGCGGCCACCCACGTCTCCAGGCCGAGATCGCGCGGTATGCCGGCCTCGCCCGCTCGGTGCTCGCCTCGGGTGACGACGTGGTCGTCACCGCGGGGGCGCAGCAGGCGCTCGACCTCGTGGCCCGGGTGGTGCTCGACCCGGGTGCGGTCGTCGCCGTGGAGGATCCCGGCTACGAGGCGGCGCACCGCCTCCTCGAGACCCACCGGGCCGTCGTGCACGCGGTGCCCGTCGACGACGAGGGCCTCGTCGTCGACGCGCTGCCGGCCGGTGCGCGTCTGGTTCACGTCACGCCGTCGCACCAGTTCCCCACCGGGGTCACGATGTCGAGGGCGCGACGAAACGCCTTGCTCGAGTGGGCAGCCCGTCACGACGCGCTCATCGTCGAGGACGACTACGACAGCGAGTTCCGCTTTGCGGACCGGCCCCTCGAACCGCTGCAGAGTCTCGACCGCGACGGTCGTGTCGTCTACATCGGGTCGTTCTCCAAGTCGCTGCTGCCGGCGCTGCGGATTGGCTACGCGATCGCCCCTGTCTCGCTGCAGCCGGCCCTGCGCGAGGCACGTCGGGTCACCGTGTGGAACGGCGACGCGGCCACCCAGTCGGCGCTCGCGGACTTCCTCGCCGAGGGCCACCATGCCGCGCACGTGCGACGCGCGAGCAAGATCTACCGCGAGCGACGCGACGAGCTGGTCGCGAGTCTGGGGGCACGACTCGAGCCGTGGCTGCGCGTCGTGCCGTCGGCGGCGGGCCTGCACGTCACGACGCTGCTGCGCGACCCCGGGTCGTCGGACGTGGCGGTGGCGGAGGTGGCGCGCAGCGCAGGCGTCTTCGTCGACACGCTCTCGACCCGGCACCGGGGGACTGACCCGCGGCACGGGCTCGCCTTCGGTCTCGGCGGCGTGGCCGCGCCAGACATCGACCCGGCGATCGCGCTCGTGCAGCGTGCCCTCGAGTCGGCCCTCACACCGGAGCGGCGGCGTCGACCCTCCGACGGATGATGGCGAACTGCGAGGCAAGCGGGATGATGCCGAGGATGAGCACCATCGGCACCGCGAAACCGAGCCTCAGGTTCTCGGAGCCGACCGCGCCGGTGAGCACCGCGCCGAGCAGCGCTCCGACGTAGTTGAACTGGTTGAAGCGCGCGACCACCTGGTCGACCCGCTCGATGCGGCGCACGTCGTCGAGACCCTCGCCACCCGCGACCGCCCCGGCGGCCGAGAAGGACAACGGGGCGATCGTCGCGACCGCTCCGCCGAGCACCGTGAAGCCGGCGACGGCGACGACCCACGTCGGGGCGAAGACGATGACCGCGAGCGACAGCGATGCGACGACACCGCAGATGCGCAGCAGCCAGACGGCGCCGTAGCGGTGCACGAGCCCGTCGCCGATCCCGCGGGCGATGAGCGTGGCGACGAGGTAGGGGAGGGTGGCGAGCGCGGTGAGCCCGCTCGGCGCACCGAGCGTCCCGTCGAGGTAGACCGGACCCCACGTCGTCGCAGCCGTGTCGACCATGTAGAAGAGCACCATCGCGATGCCGAGCAGCATGATGCGGCGCCACGGCACGTCCAGCGACTCGCCCGTCGGTGCGAGCCGGTCGCGGGTGACGAAGGGAGCGGCCAGTGCCGCCACCGGGAGCAGCAGGAGCGGGAGGAGGGCCGCGCCCAGGGCGACTCCGGACGTCGCGAGCGTGACGAGGGTCGCGACGATGCCGCCCGCGGTCCAGAAGGCATGGAACGACGGGAGGATCGGGCGGCGGTAGAGGTGCTCGACCGTCACCGCCTGCATGTTGCTCGACGCGTCGACGAGGCCGAGGCCCACCCCGTAGGCCGCGAGCCCGGCCACGAAGACGGGAAAGGCCGGGGCGAGCAGGAGCGTGCCGAAACCCAGAGTGGCGACGATGAGGCCCAGCCGCACGACGACCGCGCTCGACGACCTCCCGGCGACCACCTCGGCCACGACCGAGCCGACGCCGGCGAGCAGCACGACCATGAGCAGCAGGCCGCTCACGGCGAGCTCGTCGAGCGACCACCGGTCCTGGATCTGGGGCAGCCGCGTCGTCAGGGTGATGAAGAGCAGCCCCTGGACGAAGAAGGCGGCTCCGGCCGCGAGGCGGGCTCGGCGGTGCGCGGCTGTCGGTGCTGTCGGTGCTGTCGAGGCGGTCGGTGCGGTCGGTGCGGGAGCCTCGGGCGGTGGGGTCACGGGTGGTCACCCTGTCCTCACGAGGAGCCCCGCGTCAAGGAGTTCCGGTCGCGCCCGGCCGGGAGTCCCGGGGGCCCCGCCGACCCGGGACGGCGACGACCACGCATTCGCCAGCAGACGGGATGCGGGCTAGCATCGCTCTATGGCGATGACAACGACAGAAATCGATGAGGGCGTCGTCGACGAGCCGGAAGCGCTGAGCGTGGCCGCGTTGCTCTTCCACGGGCTCAGTGACCCGAGCCGACTCGCCATCCTGCGTCACCTGACGCTGGGGGAGCACCGCGTCGTCGACCTCACCGCGCACCTCGGGCTCGCCCAGTCGACGGTGTCGAAGCACCTGGCCTGCCTGCGCGACTGCGGGCTCGTCGCGTCCCGACCGGAGGGGCGCGCCTCCCTCTTCCGGCTGGCGGAGCCGGAGGCCACGCTCGAGGTCTTCGGGGCCGCCGAGCGCCTCCTCGCCCTGACGGGCGACGGTGTCGCGCTCTGCCCGACGTCCGGTCTGGAGTCGTCATGACGCAGAGCCCACGCCGAGACCTCGGGCTCACTCCGGTGACCCCCGCCCACGGCGACCACGGCGACCACGACCACGGCGACCACGACCACGACCACGGCGCGCCGGGGCACTCGCACTGGGTGAGCGACCCGGCGGAGCGGCTGCGGCTCGGCCGTCGAGCCCAGCTGCTGGCCGGCGCGTCGGTCGCCTACAACGTCATCGAGGCCGGGGTCGCCATCGCCGCCGGGCTCGTGGCGGGGTCGGTCGCCCTCGTCGGCTTCGGGCTCGACTCCACCATCGAGGTGTCGAGCGCGCTCATCATCCTGTGGCAGTTCCGCCACGCCGTGCCCGAGTCCCGCGAACGAGCCGCACTGCGCGCCCTCGCGGTCTCGTTCTTCGCCCTCGCCGCCTACGTGTCCTACGAGGCCGTCGGCGCTCTCGTCAGCGGGGAGCACCCAGGCGCCTCGCCGGTCGGCATCGGGCTCGCCATCGCCTCGATCCTCATCATGCCGTGGCTCTCGCGGGCGCAGCGGCGCACGGGTCAGGCGCTCGGGTCGCGCGCGGTCGAGGCCGACGGCAAGCAGACCCGACTCTGCGCCTACCTCTCCGGCGTCCTGCTCGCCGGCCTGCTGCTCAACGCCACCCTGGGCTGGGGGTGGGCCGACCCGGTGGCGGCTCTCGTCATCGCGGCCGTTGCCGTCCGTGAGGGGATCGAGGCCTGGCGCGGCGACCACTGCGACTGCTGACGTCGGCGCGCGGCCGCGCCGGAGGTCGCCTGCTGGTGGAGACTGTCCGGCATGCTGAGGATGACCGTCACGATCCCCGGTGACCTGACCGAGCGGGTCATGCAGGTGCTGTCCGACTCGACCGCGGTGAGCACGCTGGCGGTGATCCGTGGTGCGGCGGTGCGGCCGGCGGGCGACGTCGTGCACGCCGACGTCGCGCGCGAGGGAGCCAACGCCCTCATCGACCGGTTGCGCGAGCTCGGCGTCCACGAGCGCGGCACGCTCCAGGTCGAGCCGGTCACGACGTGGATCTCCCGGGCGGGCTTCGAGGCCGATGAGGAGACGCCGGGCAGCAGCGCCGATGCCGTCGTCTGGGCGCAGGTCGCCCAGCGCTCCTACGACGACAGCGAGCTCAACTGGACCTATCTCTCGTTCATGTCGCTCGCCACCCTCATCGCCGGCATCGCGATCGTGCTCGACTCGCAGATCCTCGTCATCGGCGCCATGGTGCTCGGGCCGGAGTTCGGCGCGATCGCGGCCCTCGGGGTCGCCCTCGTGCGGCGCCGGCCGTTGCTGCTCGCGGTCGCGGCGCGGGCCCTGGTCATCGGCTTCGGGGTCGCGATCGTCGTGACCTGCCTCGCCGGCCTCGTCGGGCGCGCCCTCGGCTGGGTGACGCTGAAGGACATCACCGGCCCGCGGCCGGCCACGGGCTTCATCTACGCGCCCGACCAGTGGTCGTTCATCGTCGCGATCCTCGCGGCCGCGGCGGGCGTGCTGTCACTCACCTCGGCCAAGCTCGGCGGCCTCAGCGGCGTCTTCATCTCGGTGACGACCATCCCCGCTGCGGGCAACGTCGGCCTCGGCCTCGCCTTCGGCGCGTGGGCGGAGGTCTGGGGCAGCAGTCTGCAGCTCGTGCTCAACATCGTCGGCATGGCGGTCGCCGGGTGGGCGACGCTCGCCCTCCAGGGCGCCGTGTGGTCGCGGGTGCCGGCCCCGCGGCGATCCCACGCCAGGCTGAGCCACCACATCCACGCCGACCCGCCGCCCTCGACCCACTGAGCCCAAGCCGGTGGGGTGGCGTATGCCGCCCGGTCAGGAGCGAGCCCCGCCCGCGCTCCCGGACCGGACGGCATACCCCCGACCGGCTCAGCTGCGCTGGGCGGGCAGGGTGTCCCAGAACGACGCGTCGACGGTGTCGATCGAGCCGTCGGCGATCGCCTGGGCGGTGGAGGTCAGAGTGATGACGGTCTGGCGGATGAGGTAGCCGTTGCTCTTCTGGCCGAGCACGGCGCTCTCGTTCTCGTGGTCGCTCATGCCGCGCATCTCGAAGAGCAGGGTCGAGATGCCGTACTCCGCGGCGAGACCGTTGCGCGCGATGGTGCGCTCGCTGCCGCCGACGTACTTGCCGAGGTGGCCCCAACCGGTCGGCTGGATGGCGTTGTAGACGACGGCGCCGAGGCGCTTGCTGCCGGCGAGGGTCTGCGCCGACACGTCACCGTTCGTCGGGTGGAGGATCGAGCCGGAGACGAGCTCGCCGCCCGCCCGGCTCGTCGTGCCCTGGTGGTGGAGGTCGATGGCGTAGTCGATGTCGTAGACCGACAGGACCTTGTCGTGCAGCGCCTTCGTCTCCGGCTGGGCCTTGGCGACGTGGTCACGGTTGAGGTCGACCCGAGCCGCGTTGTAGCGGGTCAGGTGCCGGTCGCCGGACGCGACGTAGTCGTCGAGCGAGAAGTCGACGTCGCCCATCGCGCCGTCGGCGTTGAGCATCGGCACGATGAGGATGTTGACCCCGTCGAGCACGTCGCCGTTCTTGCCGGTGCCGAGGCTCTTGATGAACTCGAGCGTCCCCTCGGTCGTCAGCTGCTCGTTGCCGTGCTGCTGGGTGAGGTAGAGGATCGTCGGGTTCGACGGGTCGCTGAGGTACTTCACGAGGTGGATGTCGCGGCCCTTGATCGTCTGGCCGATCACCTCGAGCTGCATGCGGGGCTGCTTGGCGGCCTGCGTCCGGAGCTCGGCGACCATCGAGTCGTAGGTGTGCAGTATCGAGGTGTTGACCGTGCCGTTCGCGCAGCACGAGGGTCCCTCGCCGACGGCGAGGGCGGCGGGGGCGGTGACAGCGGCGATGCCGCCGAGCAGGGCTGCGGCAGCGAAGGAGACGGTCGTTCGGGTCAGGCGTCTGGACATGTGGGTGGGTTCCTGTCGGGTGTGAGTTGCGTGTGACACGCCAGCGGCGACAGCCGGCGATGCGCCCCAGTCAACGTCCCATTTGTCCGATCTGCAACCGCAACCAGCCTGCTCCGGCTGGGGGTGGGCAGGGCTCAGCGAGAGGCTGTCGTCGTCGGCGTCGAGGTCGTGGGCCGCGGTGGCGCCGGCAGCGCGTAGTTCGACCGCAGCGCCCCGTTGACGAGCGAGAGCAGGACGCCGGTCTCCTGGCGGATGACCGCGTAACGGCCGGCTGCCTGCGGTGAGCCCGCGGCGGCCTCGGTGGACGCGGCCTCGGCGAAGAGCTGGAGCGAGCCGATGCGCGAGTAGTAGCTCGGGGGGTCGATGCCAGGAGGCGCCCCGTTGGCGCGCAGGGAGGCCAGGTGGCGGGCCAGCACCTCGAACTGCAGCGCGGTCGGCGACCCCGTGCCGGGCATGCCGTCGAGGACCCGCACGTCATCGATGAGGTTGGTGTAGTCGAGCGAGGCGAGCGACTGGTTGAACGTCGTCGAGGTCGAGAGGCTGGGCCGCGGCAGAGCCGTCACCGTGACGGTAGCCGTCGTCGTCAGCGTCTGCGTGGCCGTCGTCGTCACCGTCGGGGTCATGAGCTCGGTGACCGTGACGGTCTGGGCCGGCGTCGGGGTGCCGGCCGCCGCCTGGCTCAGCTCGACCGCCGGCCGGTCACCCGAGCAGGCGCCGAGGGCGCCGAGGGCGCCGAGGGCGCAGGCCGTCAGGACCGCAACGGCGACGGGCTTCGCGTGCACGGGTGGCTCCGATGGTGACGACGGGGACGATGGGGGACGGTGGGGACGATGGGGGTCGTCCGACGATTGTGTGCTCTCCGGGGCGCGGACGGAACCGCTTCGCCCGAATTCACCCCCGGTGGCGAGGGGCTGACCACCCCAACCCGCGGGGGGTATGCCGTCCTCGCCGATGCGGTGGTCGACCGGCTCCGTCGGTGACCGGGGTCTAGAGCAGCGAGCTCGGGTCGTCGGGCACGTCTGCCGCATACGCCTCGAGCAGCTGCAGCGGGACGATCTCGAGGGCGCGCTCGTGCGTGGCCGCGAGGAAGATCGGGGCGGCGGCGCCCGCCTGCTGCGCCTCGAGCCAGCGGCTCGCGACGACGCACCACCGGTCGCCCGGCACGAGGCCCGGGAAGCGCCACTCGGGCCGCGGGGTCGTGAGGTCGTTGCCGACGCCGAGCTGGTGGTCGAGGAACTCCTCCGTGACGACGACGCAGACCGTGTGGCTGCCGCGGTCCTCGGGCCCCGTCGTGCAGTAGCTGTCGCGGTAGAAGCCCGTCAGGGGATCCGTGCCGCACACCTCGAGCTCGCCGCCGAGCACGTTGCGTTCGCCGCGCACCATGGGCGCAACGTTAGCCGTATGCCGCGCGCTCGGCACGCGGTTGCCGGTGTCGTCCCAGCCCGGCTGGCTAGGCTGAGGTCATGCTCGGCATGAAGGAGTACGACGGCGACTACATCGATGCGTGCCGCTCGCGGGTCGAGACCCAGACGGCGATGTTCCGCGAGGTCGCCCAGGCAGCCCGCGACCACGGCGACGCCGACCTCTCGGGCCTCGAGGGGGCGCTGGAGTCACTCGAGTCCGAGTACTTCAACAACATGCTCCTCGTGCTCGAGGGCTACTTCGTGCACCGGCTGCGCGGCGTCGAGGGCAAGGACGGCAACGCCCTCAACGAGGTGCGCGTCCTCGCCCGGTCGCTCATGGAGAACGGCGGCACGCTCATGGAGGACCCGCAGATCTCCCTCGACCCGGATCGCACCGTCCTGGGACTCAAGGTGGGAGAGCCGGTGCGCCTCACGCTGCAGGATTACACCCGTCTCTCCGACGCCTTCTTCCGCGAGCTCGAGCGACGCTTCAGCGCCACCTGACCCCATCGCGAGATCGCCTCACCCGCAAGGAGATTCGACGTGCCAAAGCCCCCGCTGCCCGATGACGTGGCTGAGTTCCTCCGCCGCCCCAACTACGCGACGATCAGTGTCGTGCGCCCCGACGGTCAGCCCGTGTCGGTGCCCACGTGGTATCTCTTCGAGCAGGGCCAGGTCGTCGTCAACATGGACGCGGGTCGCAAGCGGCTCGACTACCTGCGGGCGGACCCCCGCATCAGTCTGAGCGCCATGGACCCCGACAACTGGATCACGCACGTCAGCCTTCAGGGGCGGGTCGCCCAGATGGTCGACGACCCGGACCTGGCCGACATCGACCGGATCGCGCGGCACTACACGGGCCAGCCCTACGCGGTGCGCGACCGGCCGCGCATCACCGCCCGCATCGACGTCGACCGCTGGCACGGATGGGGCCGGCTGCGAGACACGAGGTGAGCTGGCGGGTCGACCGGGACGCCCACGGCATACCTCACCTCCGGGCTGACGACGTCCTCGAGCTCGCCCGCGCGCAGGGCCACGTCACCGCCCTCGACCGCGGGTGGCAGATCGAGCACCAGCGCTGGCGCATGGAGGGTCGCACGGCCGAGCACGTCGGTGCTTCTGGGGTGCCCTGGGACACGTTCGCGCGCCAGGTCCGGCTCGAACCCACGGTGCGCGCGGCGTACGACGCCCTCGACGAGGAGACCCGGGCTTGGCTCCAGGCGTATGTCGCAGGCGTCGACGAGGGCCTGCCCGAAGGCCTGGCACGGTCGCGCGAGATCGGCCTCCTGGGTCTCGAAGCCGTTGCGGCAGAGCCGCGCCCGTGGGAGCCGTGGACGCCGCTGGGCATCTTCTGGGCCATCCACCTGCTCTTCGGCACCTTCCCCTACAAGCTCTTCAACGGCCACGTCGCCGACACGGTGGGTCCGCACCTGCTGCCCCTCATCAATGCCGAGGGTCTCGACGGCCGCGAGGGGGTGGAGCAGTCCGGCAGCAACGCGTGGGTGATCGGTGGCCGGCAGACGGCGTCGGGCCTGCCCCTCGTCGCCGGCGACCCGCACCGGACCGTCGAGCTGCCCGGCTGCTACCAGCAGGTGGGGCTGGCGTGCTCGGAGTTCGACGTCGTGGGCTTCACCTTCCCCGGGGTGCCGGGCGTGCAGCACTTCGCGCACACCGGGTCGGTCGCATGGGGCATCACGAACGCCATGGCGGACTACCAGGACCTGACGATCGAGTCCCTGCGGGTGGCGCCGGCGTCGGTCGGCGGCACCGCGGGCGGCCGCCCGCTCGAGGCGCGGGGCGTCGACGGGTGGGAGCCGGTGACGAGGTCGGTGGAGACGGTCACGGTGCGCGGGGGAGCGCCGGTCGAGGTACCGGTCGTCGTCACGGCCCGCGGTCCGGTCGTCACCGGCGTCGCCGAGGCCGTGGCAGCCGCCGAGGCTGCTGAGGCCGTGACGGCCGTGGCGGCCGTGGCGGCCGTGGCGGTTGCTGAGGTCCGCCCCACGGCATACAGCCTGCGCACACCCAGCCAGGTCGACCACGACCTCGGCTTCGGGGCGCTCCTGCCGCTGCTGCGGGCGCGCACGGTCGACGACGTCGAGCAGGCGCTGTCACGCTGGGTCGAGCCCGTCAACAGCGCCCTCGTCGCCGACACGACCGGTCGCATGCGCCACCTCGTCGTCGGGCGTGTCGCGGAGCGTGACCCCCTCAACCTGGAGCGTCCGGTCGCGGCATGGGACCCCCGCCACGTGTGGCGCGGTCGGCGCCCGAACGAGGTACGCGACATCGACGACGTGATGGTCAGCGCGAACGACCGCGCCAGCGGCGGTGGCCTCGGGGTGGAGTACGCGACGCCCTTCCGTGCCAACCGGATTCGCGAGCTCATCGGTGAGCGCGAGGGCCTGACGGCCGACGACTGCGCCGACATCCACGTCGACACCCTCAACGGGCAGGCGGCCGTCATGCGCGAGCTCGTCGATGCCCTGGCGGACGAGTGTCTGACCGCGGGCGGCAGGGCGGTGCGCTCCGAGCTGCTCGCGTGGGACGGGCGCAGCGACCCGTCGAGCCACGGCGCGGCGCTGTTCTCGGCGTGGAGGACCGCGCTCGTCCGCTGGTTCACGGCGCAGCCCCAGCTCGCGGCTCTGCAGAGGCCGACGGGCCACTCGCGGATCTTCGCGTCCTGGCTCGACGTCGACGGCCAGGTCGGCGCCGGCTGGCACTCGCTCGTGCGCGGCGCCCCGCAGATCGGGATCGACGTCGCCGCCGGTGCGTGCGAGGCCCTCGATCGTGTTGCGGCAGAAGTGGGTCCGGACGAGGTGTGGGGCGACCGGCACCGTCTCGACCCGCTTCACCAGCTCGACGGCGCGACCTCGCCGGACGGCATACCACTGCGGGGGGTGCCGTCGGTGGCGCCCGACCCGGTGCCCGGCGACAAGGGGTGTGTCCTTGCGGCCTCGAGTGCCCCCGGGGTGACGGAGCGCGCCTACGGAGGCCCGGTCGCCCGCTACGTCTGGGACCTCGCCGACCGTGACGCGAGCCGGTGGGTCGTGCCGTTCGGGACCTCGGGGGTGCCCGACGACCCGCACTTCGCCGACCAGACGGTGGCGTGGCTGACGGGCCGACTGCTGCCCGTCGCACGCGATCGGCGCGCGTGACGCGCGAGCCCTCAGGTGCCCGCTGCACCGTCGACGCCGGTGGCTGTGCCAGAGTGTTCCGGTGGGCAACGGAGTGACACGGGCGACGATGGTCTGGATCGTCGCCGCCGCCGTCGTGGGCGGCGTTGCCGGCGTCCTCTGGGTGCTGCGGTCGGAGATCGGCGGCGCGCACACCGGCACACCCGTCGTCGTCGGCTCCGTCGTGCTGACGCTGCTCGCCGCGGCACTGCTCTACCACGGCATCATGGTCGCGGCACGCGAGCAGGACCGGCGCTCCGACCTCGTCGCCCAGCGCCGCCGTCAGGACAGTCCGGCACCGCGGTCCGTGGCGAGGTCTGGTGCGGGGTCTGGTGCGGGGTCCGCACGCCCGGCACCGCGGGCTGTGGACCGGCCGCCGGTCGACGAGGACGAGCCGCTCACCTTCCGCCGGGGCAAACAGATCTAGGTCCATGAGCCCGCCGTCCTGGGTGCTGCACGTCGACCTCGACCAGTTCATCGCGGCGGTCGAGGTGCTGCGAAGGCCTGAGCTGGCCGGGCTGCCCCTCATCGTCGGCGGTCGCGGCGACCCCACCGAGCGAGCCGTCGTGTCCACGGCGAGCTACGAGGCCCGCGCCTTCGGCGTCGGGTCCGGTATGCCGCTGCGGCTGGCCGCCCGCAAGGTGCCGGACGCCGTCATCCTGCCCGTCGATGCCCCGGCCTACACGGAGGCGTCGGAGCAGGTGATGGAGGCGTTGCGCGGCCTCGGCGTCGTCGTCGAGGTCCTCGGCTGGGACGAGGCCTTCCTCGGCGTGCAGGCCGACGACCCCGAGGCCTTCGCGAGGAGCGTCCAGGCCGCGGTCCTCGAGGCCACCCGGCTGCACTGCTCGGTCGGCATCGGCGACAACAAGGTGCGCGCGAAGATCGCGACGGGCTTCGGCAAGCCGCGCGGCGTCTTCCGGCTCACCCGGGACAACTGGTTCGAGGTGATGGGTCCGCGGCCGACGATCGACCTCTGGGGAGTCGGGTCCAAGGTCTCCAAACGCCTTGCAGCCCATGACATCTCGACGGTCCAACAGCTCGCCGATGCGCCGGAGGCGGAGCTCGTCGAGGAGTTCGGCCCGCGGATGGGTGTCTGGTACTCCCAGCTCGGCAGGGGCCTCGGCTCGGCCGTCGTCGACGACTCGCCGTGGATCGCGAGAGGTCACAGCCGTGAGACGACCTACCAGAGCAACCTCACGACGCCGGCGCAGGTCGAGGCGGCGGTGCGGGAGCTCGCGTCACAGGCCTTCGACGACACGGTGCGCGAGGGGCGCCCCGTCTTCCGGGTGACGCTCAAGGTGCGCTACGCGCCGTTCTTCACCCAGACCAAGGCGAAGAAGCTGCCCCGACCGACGAGCGAGCGCGACGAGGTCGTCTCGGCAGCCGTCGACCTCGCCCGTCGGCTCGACCCCGAGCGCGAGGTGCGCCTGCTCGGAGTGCGCGCCGAGATGGTCATGCCCGATGAGGGTGACCCGGTCGAGCGGAGCCCGATCCGCGGCCGCCTCTGACGGCATACCTCACCCCTCCCGAGGTATGCCGTCCGGCGGGTTCCGCGACGCGGTGAGCCCGCGACGCGGTGCGCCCCGCCCACCCGGGGCGCTCCGCCCCGCCCGGGGTGCGCTGCCCGGGCGGTGCCTGCGTCTCAGGTGCCGGCTCGGCGCCGGGCGACGAACGGCCGCGTGGCGAGCCAGGTGACCGCGACGATCCCGGCGATGAGCAGCACCCGGTTGGGGTCGACCGCAGGGCGCCAGGTCACCTCGCCGTTCTTGATGACGAACGCGCCGGCGGGCCGGCCACCCATGCCGAAGCCCCCGCCCTCACCGTTGCTGCCGGACTCGTCGGTGCCCGAGCCGCCCCCGCCGCCACCCGCGACCATGGCCGCGGGGATGACGGTGACGCCGTCCTTCTCGTAGGGCTCGCCATAGACCCGCTTCACGGTGATCGCGTCCTTGGCCTTGCTCATGAGCTCGTCGAGTGTCATGGACCCTCCTCCCGGCCGGCGGCGCCGGCACCTGGACTCCCAGCATGTGCTCCGCGGGTGAGCGGGGGACAGGGCTGAAGGTCCCGACACCGGGAGCAGGGCCGACGGACTGCTCCGTTCGATGGTGGGAGGTGCCGCGAAAGCCGACGACGTGCTCTCTCGATCGGGGGTGGGGACGGCGAAGGGCCCGCGCGCCGCCAGGAGCGGGACGGCGCGCGGGCCCTTCGTCGGTGACCCGCTCGCGCGGGTCGAATCCGGTCTAGGCCCGTCCGTGCGCAGCGCGGCTGCGGCGCGAGACGGCGTCGACGGTGACAGCGAGGAGCAACACCGCGCCGGTGATCATGTAGAGCTCGGGGGACTGGAGGTTGATGAGGTTGAGCCCGTTCGAGATCGACTGCAGCACGAGGATGCCGAGCAGGGCCGAGTAGGCCGAGCCGCGCCCACCGAAGAGGCTCGTGCCACCGATGACAGCCGCAGCGATCGCGTTGAGGTTCGTGTCGCCACCGCCGCTGCTCTGCCCGACCGACGAGAGTCGCGCCATGGCGAAGATGCCGCCGAGGGCCGCGAACGTCGAGCAGAGCGCGAACACCGACACGTAGATGCGGCGCACGTTGATGCCGGCTCGACGAGCAGCCTCGACGTTGCCACCGACCGCCATCACGGAGCGGCCCCAGCGGGTACGCCGGATGGCGAAGTCCATGATGACGACGAGACCGAGGAACACGAGGAACATCACCGACACGCCGCGGTCCTTGTTCAGCACGAAGACGGGCACGAGCAGGATCACGGCAAGGAAGGCTGCGCGTACGGCGATGGCGCCCACCGGGGTGACGGAGAGACCCGCAGCGGCTCGACGGGAGTTCGCGCGGAGGCGGCTGACGGCATACGCGGCGACGACGAGCAGCGCGAGCACGTAGGCGACGACGTCGGGCAGGAAGGACTGCTGGGCGAACTGGGTCAGGCTCGACTCGAACGGGATGTTGATCGACCCCGTCTCGCCGAGCACCTTGAGCTGCAGACCGAGGAAGCCAAGCAGACCGGCCAGGGTGATGACGAAGCTCGGCACCCCGAATCGGGTGAAGATCAGGCCGTAGGAGATGCCGATGATGGCGCCGACGGCGAGACCGGCGAGGATCGCCACGACGAGCGGCCACCCGGACTTGACGAAGCTGACGCCGACGATGGAGGCGGCGAGCCCGCTGACCGAGCCGACCGACAGGTCGATCTCCCCGAGCAGCAGCACGAGCACGATGCCGATGGCGATGGTGCCGATGGCCGCGCTCTGGAGCGTCAGGTTGACGAGGTTGCGGCTCGAGAGGAATGCCGGGTTGAGGCTCTGGAAGATGATCCAGATGATGATGAGGCCGATCGCGACCGGTAGGGCGCCGAGGTCTCCGCTGCGCAGGCGCGAGAGGAACACCCGCACGGCGCCGGACACACCGGTCTGCCCGATGAGGCGCTCGTCCTGCAGGTCGGCCGGAAGGATGTTGGCGGCGGTCGGGTCGACCGGGGCCGGGGTCTCCTGGGCGGGCTCGGGAGTCGTGGTGCTCACTGCTGCTCCTCGCTCTGCTCACGTCGCGAGGCGCGCTCGGACACGGCATTGGTCGTGGCGCCGGTGATCGCGGCGATGATCTCCTGGGCGTTGGTCTGGCTGACGTCGAACGTGCCGTTGTTGCGACCGAGTCGAAGCACGGTCACCCGGTCGGCCACCGCCATGACGTCGCTCATGTTGTGGCTGATGAGGATGACACCGTGGCCGTTCTCGCGGAGACGCTCGACGAGGTTGAGCACCTCGGCGGTCTGGGCGACTCCCAGTGCGGCTGTGGGCTCGTCGAGCATGACGACCTTGGGGTCACCGAGCAGCGACCGGGCGATCGCCACGGTCTGACGCTGACCGCCCGAAAGGCTGGCCACGGGGATGCGCACCGACGGGATGCGAGCCGACAGCTGCCGGAGCAGCCGCCAGCTCTCCTTCTCCATCGTCACCTCGTCGAGGGATCCGGCGTTGTAGAGCTCGCGGCCGAGGAAGAGGTTGGCCACGACGTCGAGGTTGTCGCAGAGGGCGAGGTCCTGGAAGACCGTCGCGATGCCGAGCTTCTGGGCCTCGGCGGGGCTGTGGACGGTCGCGGGCTTGCCGTCGAACTCCATCGTGCCCTCGTCGGGCTGGTAGACCCCCGCGATGGCCTTGACGAGTGTCGACTTGCCGGCGCCGTTGTCGCCGACGAGCGCGACGACCTCGTGCGAGCTGACGTCGAAGTCGACGCCACTGAGGGCCTGCACGGCCCCGAAGCGCTTGGAGATGCCGTGGAGCGAGAGCACGGCCGTCTTGGTGGGAGCCGGCGGTGGTGAGGTGGTGGCGGTCATGAGAGTCCTTGGGTCGGGCCGGTCGGTCACCGGTGAGGGCGGGACGGGGAGGGCTCGTGCTGGGCGGATCCTGGGGCTGTGCCGGCGCCGTGGAGGAGGCGGACACAGCGCCGGGTGGGTGGGCTCGTGGCCCACCCACCCGGTCTACACCCGCGTGGTCACGAGCGACAGTGGTTGTCGAGGATCAGCTGATTCCGGCTTCCGTGCAGGCCGCTGCGACCTCGCCGGTGCAGATCTCGCTGACCTGGTAGATGCCGTCCTTGACGACCGTGTCCTTGACGTTGTCCTTGACCACGGCGATCGGGTCGAGGATCGTCGCGGGCACGCCCTTGAAGTCGGTCGTCTTCTCCGGCGTCTGGCCGTTGGCGAGCGCCACGGCTGCCTTGGCGGCGGCCTCGGCCTCCGGCTTGATCGGCTTGTAGACCGTCATTGCCTGGTCACCGACGAGGATCCGCTGGATCGCGGCGAGCTCGGCGTCCTGGCCCGTCACCGGCGGGAGCGGGTTGACGCCGCCACCCTTGAGAGCGGCGATGGCGCCACCGGCCGTGCCGTCGTTGGCGGCGTAGACGCCCGTGAGGTTGGCCTTGACGGCGGAGATCTGGCCCTCCATCCACGACTGGGCCTTGTCGGGGCTCCAGTCGGGGGTGTCGTACTCCGCCGCGACCTTGAAGCCGCTGCTGTCGATGACGCTGTGGGCACCGGCCTTGAAGTCGGCCGCGTTGGGGTCGGTCGGCGAGCCGTTGATCATGACGATGTCACCGGACGTCTTGCCGTTCTTCTTCATGACGTCGACGAGCGTGGTCGCCTGGAGCTTGCCGACAGCCGCGTTGTCGAAGGAGACGTAGAAGTTCGCGCCCTCGATGAAGCGGTCGTAGGCGATGACCGGCACGTTGCTCGACTTCGCGCTTGCCACGACCGAGGCGGCAGCCTTGCCGTCGACGGGGTCGAGGACGAGCACGTTGGCGCCCTGGGTCAGGGCCGACTCGGCCTGCTGCTGCTGCTTCGCGGCATCCTGGTTGGCGTTGCTGTAGATGAGGGTGCAGTCGGGGCAGGCTGCCTTGAGGGCCTCTTCGAAGTACGGCTTGTCGAAGGTCTCGTAGCGCGTGGTCTTCGACTCGGGGAGCAGCAGGGCGATCTTCTTGCCGCCGCCGGCGGCGGCGCCGCTGGTGCTGCCCGAGTTGGAGGACGAGTTGTCGCTGCTGCCACAGGCTGCGAGCGAGGCGAGGCCCAGACCGGCCGCAAGGGCGATGCCGGCGAGGCGGGTGGTGCGTGCACGCATGTCTTGGAACTCCCTTGTTCATCGCCGGCACCCTGAGGTGGTGCGGCCATAACGGTGAGTAAAGGGGGTCGGGCCGGTTGACGTCAAGCCTTGAATTCAAGACGTGGATGCAATCGTTACCAAGAGGTTGTCGTTCGCAGCGTGCAGGGTCTCGGCGGCGACGACCGCCCCGACGACGTCGGCCCCCGTCAGCAGATCGGACAGCCGCACGTCGAGGGAGGCCGTGGCGCTCGGGATGGCGCTGCGGTCGAGGGCCCGGCGCATCGGCTCGAGGATGATGTCGCCGACCTGGGCGAGCTGCCCACCGACGACGACGACCTCGGGGTTGAGCAGGTTGACGAGCCCGGCCACGGCGACCCCGAGGTGGCGGCCGGCGTCCTCGAGCACCCGGCGGCAGCCCATGTCGCCCTCGAGCGCGTTCGCGATGATGTCACGCAGCGTCAGTCGGCCGTGCGAGCCCATGAGGGCGTCGGTGAGTGCGGGTGAGCCGATGAAGGTCTCGAGGCAGCCCCGGTTGCCGCACCGGCAGATCGGACCGTTCTCGTCGATCGTCAGGTGTCCGATCTCGCCTGCTGTGCCGGCACTGCCCCTGAAGATCTCGCCCCCGAGCACGAGACCGGCACCGACGCCGTAGGAGAGCTTGATGTAAGCGCCATCCGAAACCCCTTGCAGCGCACCGCATCTCAGCTCGCCAAGGGCTCCGAGGTTGGAGGTGTTGTCGATGACGACCGGAGCACCGAGGCGGGCCCGCATCTCGTCGCCGACGTCGATGCCTCGCCAGCCGGGCAGGATGCTCTCGGAGCCCACCTGACCGGTGACGCTGTCGACGGGGGCGGGAATGCCGACTCCGACCGCCTTGACGTCCGACATCGTCTTGCCCGACTTGTCGACGAGGTCGTAGAGCAGGCGTGACGCCCGCTCCATCCCCTCGTCGGCGTTGTGGCTCGCGGGCAACGGCATCCGGTGGCGCCCCACGATGTCTCGGGGGCCGGTCGCGATGGCGACCCGCACGTCACGGTCGCCGAAGGCGATGCCGGCGAGCAGGGTGTTGCCCGTCGCGAGCGAGACGAGCACGGCGCGCCGGCCGTTGCGGATGCTCGGGGCCAGCTCCACGGCACCGGCTGCGTCGAGCTCCTTGACCATGTTGGAGACCGTCGCGGGCGACAGCCCGGTCGATCCGGCGATCTCCACCTGGGTCATCGCGCCCTGCTCGCGCAGGGCGTCGAGCACGCGCAGGCGGTTGGCTTCGCGCAGCGAGGCCTGCGAGCCGGGTGCCGCCGGAGATGGATTCACGGGGTAAAGATAAGCGGTTCCGTCTGGAGTTGGGTAGCGCTGTCTCTCGGCGTCTTGGGCCGCTGTGTGCCGTCAGAGGGCGGCGGCGACCGCGCGACCGGCCGTGCGGCCGCTGAAGAGGCAGCCCCCGAGGAACGTGCCCTCGAGGGAGTTGTAGCCGTGCATGCCGCCGCCACCGAAGCCGCTGACCTCGCCGGCGGCATACACGCCCGGGAGCGGCTGCCCGTCGGCCCGCAGAACGCGAGCGGCGAGGTCGGTCTCGAGGCCGCCGAGCGTCTTGCGCGTCAGGATGTTGAGCCGGACGGCGATGAGCGGGCCGGCCTTGGGGTCGAGCAGACGGTGGGGCCCGGCGACGCGAATCAGCTTGTCGCCGCGATAGTTTCGCGCTCCACGGATCGCCGTGATCTGTGCGTCCTTGGTGAAGGCGTTGTCGATCTCGTTGTCGCGGGCGACGATCGTGCGACGCAGCTCGTCGACGTCGATGAGGTGGTCGCCGGTCAGGTCGTTCATGCCGCGCACGAGGTCCTCGAGCCGGTCGGCGACGACGAAGTCTGACCCGTGGCGCTTGAAGGCCTCGACGGGGCCGGGCGCTCCGGCGCGGGCTCGCCCGAGCACCTGCCGCACGTCCTTGCCGGTGAGGTCGGGGTTCTGCTCCGAGCCGGAGAGGGCGAACTCCTTCTCGATGATCCGCTGCGTCAGCACGAACCACGAGTAGTCGTAGCCGCTGCGCATGATGTGCCCCAGGGTGCCGAGCGTGTCGAAGCCGGGGAAGAAGGGCGGGGGGAACCGCCGACCGTGGGCGTCGACCCACAGCGACGACGGGCCGGGCAGGATGCGGATGCCGTGGTTGTCCCACACGGGGTCCCAGTTGCGAAGGCCCTCGGTGTAGTGCCACATCCGGTCCGGGTTGATGACGCGACCACCGACCTGCTGCGTGATGCCGAGCATGCGACCGTCGACGTGGGCGGGCACCCCCGCGACCATGTGCGACGGAGGGCTGCCGAGGCGCTCCGGCCAGGCGCGCCGCACGAGGTCGTGGTCGCCGCCGATCCCCCCGCTCGTCACGATGACGGCCTGCGCCGTGATCTCGAAGTCGCCGACCTCGTCGCGGTTGGTGGGTCGCCCGCGCGCCGACCCGTCGGGCGCGAGCACGCGCCCGCGCACCCCGGTGATGGCGCCGCCCGTCTCGACGAGGGCGTCGACCCGGTGTCGGAAGGCGAGCGTCACCCGTCCCGCTGCTGCCTCTGCCCGCACGCGGCGCTCGAAGGGCTCGACGATGCCGGGCCCGGTGCCCCAGGTGATGTGGAAGCGGGGGACGGAGTTGCCATGGCCCTCGGCGCGGCCGTCTCCGCGCTCCGCCCAGCCGACGACGGGGAAGAGCCGGTGACCCTGCTGGTGCAGCCACGCACGCTTCTCGCCGGCGGCGAAGTTGAGGTAGGCCTCGGCCCAGCGCCGTGGCCAGAAGTCCTCGTCGCGGTCGAACTGGGCCGAGCCCATCCAGTCCTGCGTCGCGAGCTCGAGCCCGTCCTTGATGCCCATCCGGCGCTGCTCGGGGCTGTCGACGAGGAAGAGCCCGCCGAAGCTCCAGAAGGCCTGGCCGCCGATCGACTGCTCACCCTCCTGGTCGACGAGCACCACCCGCTTGCCGCGGTCAGCGAGCTCAGCGGTGGCGACGAGCCCGGCGAGGCCGGCCCCGACGACGACGACGTCGGCTTCCATGCTCAGAGCATGCCATTGGTGGCGGCTCACTGGCCGGTGGCGCCGTCGATGCACTCACGGAGCAGGTCGGCGTGTCCGCAGTGGCGGGCGTACTCCTCGATCATGTGGACGAGGACCTCGCGCAGGTTGATGCGCGTGTTCGGGTCGAGGCTCACGAGGTCGAGCGACTCGGCAGCGTCGACGAAGGCCTCGGCGTGGGCGACCTCCTCGCTCCACCGCGCCCAGGCCTCCTCGACGACGGCGTCGTCGCCGAAGGCGCCGTTGAAGTCGGCGTCGCGGTCGTCCGGGGTGCGGTAGAGCCGCGGGACGTCCTCGCCCGCCATGGTCCGGCGGAACCAGTTCCGCTCGACCGCGGCCATGTGTCGCACGAGCCCGAGCAGCGAGAGCGTCGAGGGCGGGACCGACCGCATGGCCAGCTGCTCGGCGGTGAGCCCGGCGCACTTCATCTCGAGGGTCAGCCGATAGCTGCGGAGGTAGTCGAGCAGGGTGGCGCGCTCGTCACCGAGCAGGGCCCCCTGGGATCGTGGGTCGTCCTCGGGGTCGACCCACATGTCGGGGT
Source organism: Humibacillus xanthopallidus (assembly GCF_006716675.1). Classification (GTDB taxonomy): domain Bacteria; phylum Actinomycetota; class Actinomycetes; order Actinomycetales; family Dermatophilaceae; genus Humibacillus; species Humibacillus xanthopallidus_B. Next base: position 131,767 of record NZ_VFPM01000004.1, read on the forward strand.
ATCTCTTTCCGGCCATGCGGGCCATCGTCGTCCAGCCGCGGCCGCTTCGCCACGCGATATCAGCGGCGCGACATACGCTCTCGGCGAATCTGCCTGCGGCAGAGCGGCATTCCCGCGCCAGGGTATGCCGTCCACGCTGGGTCACATGACCGAGACCCTCATGCACGGCCCGCTCGACGACCAGCTGTCGATGCAGCTGCTCCACCAGCGGATCATCGTCCTCGGCGCCGAGGTGGACGACCCGATCGCCAACCGGATCACCGCCCAGCTCCTCCTGCTCTCGGCCCGTGACCCGCGGGCCGACATCAGCCTCTACGTCAACAGCCCCGGAGGGTCGGTGACCGCGGGCCTCGCGATCTACGACACCATGCGGGTCATCCCCAACGACGTCTCCACTCTCGCAGTGGGATTCGCTGCCTCGATGGGCCAGTTCCTGCTCGGGGCAGGCACGCCCGGCAAGCGCTTCGCGCTGCCAAACGCGCGGATCATGATGCATCAGCCCTCTGCGGGCATCCAGGGCACGGCGGCCGACGTCGAGGTGCAGGCCGCCAACCTCAAGGCGATCAAGCAGCGCGTCAACGAGCTCCAGTCGGAGCACACGGGCCAGACGGTCGAGCAGATCACCCGCGACAGCGAGCGCGACCGCTGGTTCAGCGCTGCTGAAGCGGCGGCATACGGCATCGTCGACCACGTCGTCGCGTCGCTCGCGGACGTGCGTCCGGCGGGGGTCGAGCGGAAGGTGGGCCTGCGATGAGCAGCTACACGATCCCCTACGTCATCGAGAAGACCCCGGCCGGCGAGCGCAGCTTCGACATCTACAGCAGGCTCCTCCAGGAACGGATCATCTTCGTCGGCACCGAGATCGACGACGGGGTCGCCAACGTCGTCATGGCCCAGCTGCTGCACCTGGCGGACGTGGCGCCCGACCGGGAGGTCTCCCTCTACGTCAACAGCCCCGGTGGCTCGTTCACCGCGCTCATGGCGATCTACGACACGATGCAGTTCGTGCCGACGCCGGTCGCGACCTACTGCCTCGGGCAGGCGGCGTCGGCGGCCGCGGTGCTGCTCGCTGCCGGCGAGCCGGGGCGGCGCTTCGCCCTGCGGCACTCGCGGGTGCTGCTCCACCAGCCGTCGGCCGGCGGCCAGGGCACGGTGAGCGACCTCGCCCTGCAGGCCGACGAGCTGCTCCGCGTGCGCGCGCAGGTCGAGGAGGTGCTGAGCCGGCACACGGGTCGCAGCGTGGCGCAGCTGCGGGCCGACACCGACCGCGACAAGGTGCTCACCGCCGCGCAGGCCGTCACCTTCGGGATCGTCGACCACGTCGTCGAGCGAGCCGCCGAGGCCCAGGTGGCGCCGGGCTGACCGTGCGCCGAGGTGCGAGGCGACGCGTCGACGGGGTGCTGCGTTCGGGGGACAGCGACGAGCAGGTGGTGCAAGATTTCCTGTGAACGGCCGAGAGACCCGTCGCCGAGGGCCTTCCCAGACGTCCAGTCGACAACAGTCCTCGTTCCCTCCTCGGCGCACCGTCGCCTCGCGACTCGGGTATCGATGCCCCGTGGACGGGATCCACCTCCTCGAAAGGGAGACCATGGATAGTTCACGCAGGTCGCGCCTCCGGCGCATCAGCTCCATCACCGTCCCCGTCCTCGCGCTCGCCGCTCTCGGCATGTCGGGGACCCAGGCACAGGCGGAACCGGGCGCTTCAGCGCGGCTCGTCGGCACCTCGACGGCCACGACCGGGGCGTTCACCCCCTCGGGCGAGGGTGACGTCACCCAGGCGGAGTTCGTCGGTGAGACGGACGACGAGGCCGCTGGGCCCACCTACTCCGGCACCATCACCGACCGCAGCCTGTCGAACGGTCACAGCAGCGGCAGGAGCATCGGGGTGAAGAGCGGCGCCAGGGCCAAGTCCAACCCCGCGCTGAAGGGCTCCTTCGAGGGCCTCAACCTCTACCAGCAGCGGTATGCGCGTGGCGGGAACCAGTTCACCGTCGAGCCCCCCGACCAGGCCCTCTGCGTCGGCAACGGCCACGTCCTCGAGGCGGTCAACGACGTGCTCAACGTCTATGACACGTCGGGCGCCTCCGTGCTGCCGGACAACACGGCCAGCAACATCGTGGCCGGCTACCCGAGGGACGTCCACCACGCGGTCGACCTCAACTCGTTCTTCGGCTACGGACCGGCGATCAACCGCTCGACGGGTGTGCGGGCCCAGAGCATCACCGACCCCGTCTGCCTCTTCGACGCAGCCACGCAGCGCTTCTTCGTCGCCGTGCTCACCCTGGAGACGCTGCCGAGCGGCGCGCTCACGCTCGAGAACCACATCGACATGGCGGTCAGCCAGACCGCGAGCCCGACGGGCGCGTGGAACATCTACCGGTTCGACGTGACGAACGACGGCACGAACACCGGTGGCGTCAACCCCGGCCCCTACCTCGGCGACTATCCGCACATCGGGGCCGACGCGAACGGCGTCTACATCACGACGAACGCCTACCCGTGGAATGCCAACGGCTTCGCGGGCGCGCAGATCTACGCCCTTCCCAAGGCCCAGCTGGCCACCGGGGCGCCGAGCGTGTCGGTGACCCACCTCGACACGTCCGGCATGGTGGCGGCGCCGAGCGACGCCGGCGCCACGCAGCCGGGCTTCACCGTCTGGCCGGCGCAGTCGCCGGGGACGACCTCGTTCGAGACGGCGGCAGGGGGCACGGAGTACTTCCTCAGCTCCAACGCGGCCGACGAGGCAACGCATCCCACGGCGGGCACGGGAGGCACCTACGAGTCGAGCCAGGTCGTCGTCTGGGCCCTGACGAACACGTCGTCGCTCAACACGTCCAGCCCGGCCGTCTCCCTGAGCGCCAAGGTGCTCGGCTCCGAGGCGTACGCCATCCCGCCCAAGGCGCAGCAGCCGGGCGCGGGCACGGCTCCCACCACCGCGACGCCACAGGGCCACTGCATCAACGACACGACGACCGCGACGATCGCGGGCGTCGGGTGCTGGAGGCTCCTCGTGGGTGCCAGCGCGCACAACGAGGTGGTCTCCAGGCCCGACTCGAACGACACCCGCATGCAGCAGGTGATGTACGCCAACGGCAAGCTGTGGGGTGCCCTCGACACGGCGCTCAACCCTGAGGGTGGAGCGCAGCGGGCCGGCATCGCGTGGTTCATCGTCAAGCCGTCGATGGCAACCGGTTCCCTCACGGCGAAGATGGCCCTGCAGGGCTACCTCGGGAGGGCCGGGGCTGACCTCACCTACCCCGCGATCGGAGTCACCCCGAGCGGCCGTGGGGTGATGGCGTTTAGCTACACGGACGGCGACACGTTCCCGAGCGCGGCGTACGCCCCGATCGACGCCCTCGTGGGGGCCGGTCCGATCTCCATCGCGGCGCAGGGCGCGGCCACCGATGACGGCTTCACGAGCTACAAGGCCCAGGTCGGCAACCCGCCTCGCACCCGCTGGGGCGACTACAGCGCCGCGGCGGTCGACGGCTCCTCGGTGTGGATCGCGAGCGAGTACGTCGCCCACGCCTGTGACTACACCACGTGGGGCGGCCCGTTCTTCGGCGGCTCGGGCGACAACCTGCTCGGCACCTGTGCGGGAGCGAGCCATGGCCCGGGCCTTCGCACGGCACTCGGCAACTGGTCCACGCGGGTGAGCCACCTGACGCCGTAGCACGGAGGGCTGCGCGGGCGAGCGGCGACGACGGCGGAGGGGCCCGTCGTCGCCGCTCGGTCACCTACGCGGCCAGCAGCAGGGCCGGGCTGTCGATCTGCGTCGGGGGGGCGAGGTCACGCCCGGTCCGCCGGTCGGCCGCGTCGTCGGGTCGAGCGGCCGTGAGGTCGAGCACGACGCCCTCCTCGAGAGCCTCGACGGGCAGCGCCGCGAGGCCGCGGAGGTCGCGGTGCGCCGCGCCGACGAGCAGGGTGACGCTCGAGCCGAGGGCGACGCAGATCGCCTCGAGCACCTCCGACGACGGCTCCTTGAGCCCGCGCTCGACCTCGGAGAGATAGGCGAGGGAGACGCCGGCGCGGGCCGACACCTCCGCGAGGGTGCGCCCCTGCCGGGTGCGCAGACCGCGGAGCAGGCGGCCGTAGACCTCTCGGAGCAGCGGACGCCGCGGGCTGCGGGGGGAGGGGCGGGCAGTGGTGCTCATGGGACTCTCCGATCGTCGAGGCCCTCCCAGCGTCGCACGCGCCGTATGCCGTGGGGCCGGGTCCGCCTACGCCGTCGGCGTAAGTGCCCTGCCGGCCCTCATGGCGGGACGGCCCCCACCCGAAACTATGTTGACGGCGTGCACACCGAACGTAGAGTGTCAGTGGTCGTCCCTATCGTCGCCGAGACAGGGACCCCTCACTCTCGGGAGCACTCACCATGACCCTCACCTCCACGGCGCCCTCGGGGCGTGCCAGATCCTCCGGTGCGGCCATCGAGGCCGAGCACCTCGTCAAGCGATTCGGCGACATGACGGCCGTCGACGACGTCAGCTTCACCGTGCCTCAGGGCACGGTCCTCGGTCTGCTCGGCCCCAACGGCGCCGGCAAGACGACCACCGTTCGCATGATGACGACCCTCAGCGAGCCGACGAGCGGCACCGCCCGTGTCGCCGGGCACGACGTCGTCCGCGAGCCGGAGGCCGTGCGGCGCAGCATGGGCCTGACCGGGCAGGCGGCAACCGTCGACGAGCTGCTGACCGGCCGCGAGAACCTCCGCCTCATGGGGTCGCTCTACGGGCTGCCCAAGGCCGCGATCCGGCAGCTCTCCGACGAGCTGCTCGAGCGCTTCTCCCTCACCGATGCGGGCGACAAGGTCATCAAGGACTACAGCGGCGGCATGCGTCGGCGGCTCGACCTCGCGGTCAGCCTCATCGCGACGCCTCCGGTGCTCTTCCTCGACGAGCCGACGACGGGCCTCGACCCGCGCAGCCGCGTCGAGCTGTGGGAGGTGCTGCGCAGCCTCGTGCGCGACGGCACGACCCTGCTTCTGACGACCCAGTACCTCGAGGAGGCCGACCAGCTCGCCGACCGCATCGTCGTCATCGACCACGGCCGGATCATCGCCCAGGGCACGCCGCTCGAGCTCAAGGACCAGTCGGGCAAGGCCGCCATCGTGCTCACCGTGTCGCACGCCGACCAGCTCGAGGCCGCCCGGGCGCTGCTCGCCTCCCACGTGCCCGAGGTGCACGTCGACGTGGCGGCCCGCCAGCTGACCGCCCCGGCCGACGGCCTGTCCGACATGACGCGGGTCGCGACGGTATTCGAGCGCAGCGAGATCGTGCTCGACGACCTCGGCCTGCAGCGTCCCAGCCTCGACGACGTCTTCCTCAGCCTCACCGGCCACCGCGCGGAGCCACCGGCCGGTGCCACCGCCGACACCACGTCCAGCCCGTCTCCCAGCACGCAGAGCGAGGAGAGCCAGTCATGACCGACTCCGCAGTCCAGCAAGCCACCCGAGTGGCGCCGGCCGCCCCCCACGACTTCCAGCCCCCGGGCTTCGTCCGCCAGGTCACGACGATGGTCTGGCGCAGCCTCAAGCACATCAAGCGCCAGCCCGAGATGCTCACCGACGTCACCATCCAGCCGGTGATGTTCGTCCTGCTCTTCGCCTTCGTCTTCGGCGGGTCGATCGTCATCCCCGGCTTCATCTACCGGGAGTGGCTCATGCCCGGGATCATGGCCCAGACGATGGCCTTCTCCGCCTTCATCGTCGCGATCGGCCTCAACATGGACCTCGGCAAGGGCATCATCGACCGGTTCCGCTCGCTGCCGATCTCCCGGGGGTCGGTGCTCGTCGGGCGCAGCATCTACAGCATCATCCACTCGAGCATCGGCATCTTCGTCATGTCCGTGACGGGTCTGGCGATCGGCTGGCGCATCCACAACGGCGTCGGAAAGGCACTGCTCGCCTTCGGGCTGCTGCTGCTCTTCGGCTTCGCGATGATCTGGGTGGGCATCCTCGTCGGCTCGTCGATGCGCTCGCCGGAGGCTGTCAACGGGCTGATGTTCACGACGATCTTTCCCATCACCTTCCTCGCGAACACCTTCGCGCCGACCGTCGGCATGGCGAGCTGGCTGCGCACCCTCGCCGAGTGGAACCCGATCAGCGCTCTGGTGCAGGCCATGCGTGAGCTGTGGGGCAACGGGCCCGCGGCGCTGCCGGACGCGGCCCTCCCGTTGCACTACCCGGTCCTCACGACGGTGCTCTGGTCGGTCGCGATCACGGCGGTGGTGGCTCCCCTGGCCGTGCGGGCGTTCATCCGCCGCACGACCGACTGAGTCCGGCGCCGGGTCAGGCCCCGCCGGGCAGCTCGTACTCGACGTCCAGGAAATGCGTGCCGTCGGCATCGATGCGCAGGCGCACGGTCCCGGTGATGCCGGCGAGCTCCGCGGTGCCGCTCTCGGGAACGATGACGCCGTACTCGTTGAAGCGGTCCGTGCCGCTGGTCGACGCGGCGTGCGCGAAGGCGAAGGCCCCTCGCCGGCCGTCGACCGTGCCCTCGAAGGACTCCAGGGCGACGTAGGTGCCGACGCCGCGCTCCTGGTCGAAGGCCGACGTGAACTGGGTGACGCTGCGACCTGCCAAGTCCCCCGCATACGTCTTGGTCATCCGCAGGTGGCCGCTCGGCAGTCCCGTCGCGATGGCGGGGGCGTAGTCGGTCACGTCGACGTCGGAGGTCGTGAAGGTGCAGGTGCTGAGCATGGGCGCGACGCCAGCGGCACCCACCCCGGCGGGATAGAACGTTCCCGTCAAGATCACGTCAGAGTCTGGGCGAAAGCTCGTCACGGCCGTTCGGGCGGGTGTGTGCTGGGAGCATGACGAGGAACTGGCTGGCTGACCACCGGGCGTGGGCACGCTGGGCCGCGGCTCTGCTGCCGGTTGCCGTGGGTGCGGTGCTCGCCCTGCTGCGCGACAGCCTGGACCAGAGCACGGCGGCGATGGTCCTCGTCCTCACGGTGGTGGCCGCCGCTGCCACGGGCGACCGGATCTGCGGAGTCCTCGCCGCGCTGACGGCTGCGGGCAGCTTCGACTTCTTCCTCACCGAGCCCTACTACTCGTTCTCGATCCACCAGAGCGGCGACCTCGAGCTCGCGATCGTCCTCGTCGTCGTAGGACTCGCCGTCACGGAGATCGCGCTCTGGGGTCGTCGCCAGCAGGCCGCCGCCCTCCGCCGCGACGGCTACATCCAGGGCTTGACCCATCTGCTCGACCTGCCGCCGGACACGAGCGAGGCGGCCCGGGCCGAGGCGATCTCGGCTGCCATCACCCACACCCTCGGAGCCGACCGGAGCGAGTGGGTGGCTGCCCACCCGTCCGAGCTCGACGCCGTCGTCGACGCCGACGGTGACGTGCTCGTCGGCGGGCGACCGCTCGCCGTGGCGCGTTCGGGTCTCCCCACGGAGGCGTGCACCGCTGTGCCGGTGGCTCGCAACGGTATGCCGCTCGGTCACTTCCGCGTCGTCGCCTCGACTCACGTCGTGCGCCCGACCCGGGAGCAGCTGCGGGTGGCCGTGCTGCTGGCCGACCGGATGACCGATGTCGAGTCCGTGCCGGCCCTGCCGCCACCACCGGAGGCGACTCTCCGCTGATGGGGCTGAGTCACGGTACGACTCAGCCCAGAGGGGGCGGCTCCCCGGGCTCGGCCGTTCTGCTGCGGGGCCCGGTGTTCGTCGCCGGTCAGTCGACCGTCTGGTAGAGCGTCTGCTCGACGGTGCCGAAGTACGGGCCGTACATGACGTTCTTCTCGCCGCGGTAGCCGAACGAGTTGAGCGAGTTGAGATAGCCGCCCGTGATCCAGCCTCCACCGGACGAACCGCCCGTCATGCTGCACGGCAGCCGGTTGTCGGTCGAGCCCCTCGTGTCCTTCGTCGTGGGGCCGGAGCAGCGCCAGAGCGTCTGGCCGTCATAGGGCGTTGCCGCAGGGTAGCCGTAGGCGTCGAAGGTGAGGTTGTAGCCCTTGTTGAACGCGATGGGGTACGAGCTCCCCACGGCTCCCACGAGGGTCTTTCCGCTCAGGGTGTTCATCGTGGCGAACCCGATGTCGTGGTTGAAGTCCCCACTCGTGCGCCATTCGTCCGTTGTCACCAGGCTCTTCGCCGTGAAGGTGCCGTAGGGGCGGTTGCCGTTCTCGTACTTCGGCACGAAAACGAAGTTCGTCACGTAGGCGCCGGGGCCCTCGTTGACGCAGTGGCCGGCCGTCGTCACGAGCGAGCCCGTGGAGCTCGCGGTGACCGTGCCGGAGCACACGTAGTTGAGGCCCTTCTCCGTGAAGAAGACCTTTCCGAACAGCGGGCTCGCGGGCACCTGGACCGCCGTGGCGCTCCCACCTCCGGTGCCGGGCTTGCCCTTCCGGGGCACGTAGACGTTCTCCCGCGGGATGGCGCTCTTCATCCGTGCCGAGGTCCAGTAGTCGGTGACCCGGCGCTGCTCCGCCAGCGTCGTTGCGGCAGCGTGCGGCTCGGGCCCCGAGGCCCGATCCGTGCCCACCGCTCCCGACGGCGCCGCGAGCGTGAGGGCCAGCGCCGCAGCGGACACGGCTGACGTGGCAAGGGCGGTGAAGATGCGCATGATCCTCCTCTGGATGCGGCCACCGGACTGGCCCCCGACCGGTGGGTCACCTTCACGGTAGGCCGCTCCGGCGCCTGACGGGTCAGGTTCCGCGAAGGTGCGCCCGTGGTGCCCGTCCGGGGTCAGCCGACCTGGGACCGCAGCCAGGCGATGTCGGCCGCTTGTCCGTCGAGGCCGCCCGGGGTCTCACACACGACAGGAGCGCCCGCAGCCCTGACGAGAGCGGCGACGGCCGCACCGTCGAGCGTGCCCGAGCCGAAGTTCGTGTGGCGGTCGGCGCCCGAGCCGGCCTCGTCGCGGGAGTCGTTGGCGTGGATGAGGTCGATGCGTCCGGTGATCGCCCGGATGTCGTCGACGACGGTGCCGAGGTCGAGCCCACCTGCGAAGGCGTGGCACGTGTCGAGGCAGAAGCCGACGTCCTCGATGCCCGAAGCCGTCGAGATGGCGTCCCACAGGCGCGCGATCGCCTCGAGCCGGCGGGCCATGGCGTTGTCGCCTCCGGCCGTGTTCTCGATGAGCAGCGGCACCGCGAGGTCGAGCCCGTCGATGCACTTGCGCCAGTTGTCGAAGCCCGTGGCGGCGTCCTCGTCGACGCCGAGGTGGCCGCCGTGCACGATGACACCCTTGGCGCCGATCTCGGCGGCCGCGGTGAGGTGCTGCTGGAGCAGCTTGCGCCCGGGGATGCGGATGCGGTTGTTGAGGCTGGCCACGTTGATGGGGTAGGGCGCGTGGACGTAGAGGTCGATCCCCGCGGCCTCGGCGTCGGCCCGCAGCGCGGCGGCGCCGGCGGCATACCGCACCACGGGGCCCTTGTAGCTCTGAGGGTCGCCGAGGAAGAACTGCGACAGGGTGGCGCCACGCGCCTGCGCCTCCGCGATCGGGTCCTCCTGGTCGACGTGCGATCCGATGTGCAGGGCCATGGACGACAGCGTAGGCCCGCCGTCCGACGCCCACGGCACGGGACGAGCATCCGGATGTCGAACGGGATTGGATAAGGCAGGGTTATGTGTTCAATAATGTCGGCCATGAGTTCCTCGCGCTTCCCCGCCGTCGTCGACGATGTGACCGTCCGTCTCATCGCCGCCGTCGTGCTCGTCATCGGCGTCGTCGCCCTCGGCACCCAGCAGTGGTGGCTCTATGCCGTGCTCGCCGTCGACTTCACCCTGCGGGCCGCGCTCGGACCGAAGGCCAGCCCCCTCGCCCTGCTCGTGTCCCGGTGGATCCGACCCGCCGTGCCCGCGGCGAAGCGTCCGACGGCAGGCCCGCCGAAGCGGTTCGCGGCGACCATCGGCGCCGTCATGACGGTCGCCGCGACCGCGCTCTGGATCGTGCACCTCGCCACCGGGTCAGGTGCTGCGATCACCGCCGTTGTCGTCATCGGCGCGATCATGGTGCTCTTCCCGCTCCTCGAGGCCGCCTTCGGCCTCTGCGTCGGCTGCCGCCTCTTCGCCGTGCTCATGCGTCTCGGCCTGGTGCCCGAGGAGGTCTGCCTCGACTGCGCCGACATCACCCGCCGGCGCGCGCCGCAGACGGTCGGCTGACCCAGCCGGACGGCATACGGCAGCGGGCGTCCGGGGCGTCAGGGCGCGCCCGCCGCTCAGGCCAGCCGCTCCCGCGCGAGGAAGCCGCGGATCGCCTCCCGCGGGTGGTCGCGCAGCTCGGGCCCGTGGGTGAAGGCGGCGAGGTCGTAGTCGAGCTCTCCGAGCACCGCAGCCGTGCGCTTCGTCATGGCGAAGTCGGTGCAGAAGGCGCGGACCGGCCAGCGGAGCCGGCGCACGTTGAAGATGGCGTCTCCCGTGATGAGCAGGCGCGTCGGCTCGTGCAGCAGCGAGATGTGCCCCGGCGAGTGCCCGGGAGTGTGGACCACCCGCAGCCCCCCGACGACGGGCAGCACGTCGCCGTCCGCGAGCTCGCGCTCGACCGGCACCGGCGTGAAGTCCTGGCCGCGCGACAGGAGGTCGAAGATCCGGCCGAGCAGGAAGCTGCGGTCGCGCGGGGGCGAGCTCCCCTCGCGGGCGTATGCCGCGTCGCTCGCGTGGATGTCGAAGCCCCGGCCCGTCGCGGCAGCGACGTGCGCCGCGCCCCCGGCGTGATCGGGGTGGGCGTGCGTCAGCACGAGGCGGGTGACCTCGGACGGTGCCGACCCGATGGCGGCGAGGGCCGCGATGACCTTGGGACCCGAGGGCTTCAGGCCCATGTCGACGAGGGTCACCTGCCCGTCGTCGTCGCGCAGGATGAAACCGTTGACGAAGTCGCGCACGAGCGGGATGCGCCAGATGCCGGGGACGAGCGCGACGACCGGGGCTGGGGCCATGGAGCCGATGCTAGCCCCGGCCGCTCGCGATCCGGCCCCCGACTGCGAGGTGCCTGAGGTCAGAGGTAGCACTCCTCTCCCGGGCCCAGCAGGCGCAGCCACCGACCCGCGTAGCCCTCGACCCGCAGCTCGACCGGAGTGCCGGACACGACGGGCACGTCCTCGTCGCTGGCCGGGCCGTGGCCCAGGGCGTCACGCAGCACGGCGCCCTCGGGCACGTCGTCGAGCGAGAGCGTCACCGTGCACGTGTCGGGACCGAGGTTGTGCAGGGCGACCATGCGCCAGCTGTCACAGTGGCAGACGTGCGCGAGCACCGACGGCTGGTCGTGGTCGAGCACCTCGACCGTGGACCAGCCGATCTGCGGCATCTGCCGGTAGATGCGGATGAGGCGGCGCATGTGGTTCCACAGCGAGTCGGGGTCGCGACGCTGGTCGAGTGCGTTGACGTGGTCGGGGGAGTAGAGACCCTCGGGCAGCGGGCGCACGAGCTTGGCGGCGGGCGCTGTGGAGAAGCCGCCGTTGGACGCGGCTGACCACTGCATCGGGGTGCGCACCGAGAGGCGGCCCTCGATGTCGAGGTTCTCGCCCATGCCGATCTCCTCGCCGTAGAAGAGGACCGGCGTTCCGGGCAGCGAGAACATCAGGGAGTAGACGAGGCGGATCCGGCGCTCGTCGCCACCGAGCATCGTCGGCAGACGACGGCGCAGCCCCCGGTCGTAGAGCTGCATCTCGGGCTCCGGGCCGAAGGCGTCGAAGACCTCCGTGCGCTCCCGCTTGCTCAGCTTGTCGAGGGTCAGCTCGTCGTGGTTGCGCACGAAGTTCGCCCACTGGCTCGTGACGTCGAGCGCCGGCCGCTCCCGCAGGGCGTCGGCGAGGGGAGTGGCGTCAGCGCGCGCCAGCGAGAGGTAGAGGCGCTGCATCCCGATGAAGTCGAACTGCATGTTGAGCCCGTCGCCGTCGGCCCCGCCGAAGAAGCGCTTCTGCTCCTCGTAGGGCAGGTTCACCTCACCGAGGAGCATCGCCTCGCCGACCCGGCGCGTGACGAAGGAGCGGACGTCGCCGAGGTAGCGGTCGGGGTTGAACGCCTCCGCGTCGTCGACCCCGGGCACCGAGTCCCGCGCGAAGAGGAAGGGCACGGCATCCACGCGGAAGCCGGACACTCCGAGCTGGAGCCAGAAGCCGAGGGTCTTGGCAATCTCTTCCTGCACAGCCGGATTCGCGACGTTGAGATCTGGCTGCGTCTTGTAGAAGTGGTGGAGGTACCACTCGCCCGTGCGCTCGTCGAGCTCCCAGATGCTGTCCTCGGCGTCCGGGAAGACGACCTCCTTCCTGCTCGAGCGAGGCTTCGTCGGCGACCACACGTAGTAGTCGCGGAAGGGGTCCTCGGTGCTGCGGCAGGCGGACCTGAACCACGGGTGCTGGTCGCTCGTGTGGTTCATGACGAAGTCGACGATGACGCGCAGGCCCGCCGAGCGTGCCGTGCGCACGAGCTCGACGAAGTCTCCGTGGCTCCCGAGGCGCGGGTCGACGCCGAAGAAGTCGGTGATGTCGTAGCCGTCGTCACGGTTGGCGGTCGGATAGAGCGGCATGAGCCACAGGCAGGTCACACCGAGGTCGGCGAGGTACTCGATGCGCTCCGTCATGCCGCGCAGGTCGCCCTGCCCGTCGCCGTTGGAGTCGGCGAAGGTCTGCACGTCAGCGCAGTAGAGGACGGCGTTCTTCCACCACAGGTCGCCGGTCTGGGAGTACATCATGCGCGGGCCTCCTCGCGCTCGACGGCCGGCGTGGCGGTCGTGGCGGGTGGCGGCGCCGTCGGGTCGAGCTGCGGCAGCACGTGCTCTCCGAAGGCGTCGATGAAGCGTGACTGCTCCTTGCCGACGAAGTGGAGGTAGAGCTCGTCCCAGCCCTGGTCGACGTACTCCTGCAGCCAGGCAGTGTGCTGCCCGAGGTCGGCGGACACGCGCACCACCTCGGCGACGTGCTCGGGCGTCACGTGCTCGCCCATGAGGTCGAAGGCCTCGACGGTCTCGGTGTCCCACGCGACGGGAGGCCCGTGCACGTTGCTGCGCCACTGGTCGTGGGCGATCGCCAGGGCGTCGTCCTCGGTCGGCGCCCAGCTGAGGTGGATCTGCAGCCGTGCGGGCCCGCGTCCGCCGGCGTCGCGGTATGCCGTCAGCACCCTCTCGAGGGCGTCGCGCGGCTGGTTGACGGTGATGAGCGCATCCGCCCACTCCGCGTGCCGTGCCGCGGTCTCGGGGGTGACGGCGGGGCCGACGAGAGGCGGCACGGACTCCGGCAGGGTCCACAGGCGGCCCCGGTTGACGGTGACGAGCCCGTCGTGGCTCACCTCCTCACCGGAGAGGAGCCTGCGGATGACGTCGACGCACTCACGAAGGCGCGCGTCGCGGATCTCCTTGCGGGGCCAGGCGGCACCCGTCACCCGCTCGTTGGCGGCCTCACCGGAGCCGAGGGCGGCCCAGAAGCGGCCGGGAAACATCTGTGCGAGCGTCGCGATGGCCTGTGCCGTGATGGCGGGGTGGTAGCGCTGGCCGGGTGCCGTGACGACGCCGAAGGGCAGCGACGTCGCGGCGAGAGCGGCCCCGAGGAACGACCACGCGAAGCCGGACTCGCCCTGCCGGGCGCTCCACGGTGCGAGGTGGTCGGACGACATGCCCGCGGTGAAGCCCGCCTCCTCCGCGTGCTGCACGTCGCGCAGCAGGGTGGCGGGGTCGATCTGCTCGTGGGAACAGTGGAAGCCGATGACAGTCATCCGGACACGCAACCCGACCTCGCCGCCCTCGTCAAACGTAAGCGGCCCCCGGACCCCTCTGCGGGCGGCGTGGTGCGCCTCGCGGCGAGGTGGGTACGGGCCGAGGTGGAGGCACGCAGAGCGCCACCGACGATCCATCCCGCAGCGCCTCGCCGCTGCTCACCTCAGCCACACCAGCCACACCAGGAGGCACCGTGTCCAAGAAGGTCGCATTCCTCGTCGCCCCCGAGGGCATCGAGCAGGTCGAGCTCACCGAGCCGTGGAAGGCCGTGACCGACGCCGGTCACGACGCCGTTCTCGTCAGCACCGAGACCGGCACGGTCCAGATGTTCAACCACCTCGACAAGGGCGACACGAAGGACGTCGACGTGACGGTCGGCAGCGCGACGGTCGAGGACTACGACGCGCTCGTGCTGCCCGGCGGCGTCGCCAACCCCGATGCGCTGCGCACGGACGACGTGGCGGTCAGCTTCATCCGCGACTTCGTGGCGTCGGGCCGGCCCGTCGCGGCGATCTGCCACGCGCCGTGGACCCTCGTCGAGGCCGACGTCCTCAAGGGCCGTCGGGTGACCTCGTGGCCGAGCCTGCAGACCGACATCCGCAACGCCGGTGGCGAGTGGGTCGACGAGGCCCTCGTCACCGACGGCAACCTCATCACGAGCCGCAACCCCGACGACCTTCCGCAGTTCTGCGGCGCGGTCGTCGAGTCGCTCGAGCACGGAGCGGCCGCAGCCAGCGCCTGAGCTGCCGGTACGCGACGGAGCCCGCCCCACGGCATACGACCGGGGGCGGGCTCCGCCGCGTCCGGGGGCTCGCCTGCGTCGGTCAGCCGAAGCCGTGCTGCGCCAACGGGTGCACGAGCTCGCGCTCCTCGTAGGCGAGGTGCGACAGGAGCGTGTCGGTGAGCAGGTCGACGGCCCGCTGGAGCTCGTCGAGCGCCTCGCGGCCTGCCGTGCCGTAGCCGTCGGACCCGACCATGCCGACGAGTGCCTCGTCGACCTGCTCGAGCACGTCGGCGATGACGTGGTGCTCCTGCTCGAGGCGGTCGATGACGTGAGTGAGGCTCGGTTGGCGGCGGCGCAGGTGCGGGAAGATGCTGCGGTCCTCGAGGGTGTGGTGCCCCGTGACGATCCGGCAGTAGGACTCGCAGTAGGCGCCGAGGGTCCAGCTGTTCTGGCGCATCGTCATCGTGTTGATGACCGAGCGGGCCTGGCCGACGGACAGCAGGCCCCGCCGCACCTGGTCGATGACGTCACGGACCTGGGCGAGCTCGCCACGCAGGTGGTCGTGCACGTCGATGAGGTGCTGCGGCGCCGCCTGCTGTGCCGGGGTGTATGCCGTGTCGTCGGGCTTCGCGGTCACCGGCCGGTCGTCCTCGCGCCACGGTAGCGACGGGCTGAGGCGCCTGCCGTCGTCGGGCGTGGGCCGGACGGCCAGGGCCGCGCCCTCGCCGCTCCCCGCGCGGACCGATGGGGCGGGGTGAGGGACGCCCGGCACGCCGGCGGACGGGCCGGCAGCCCGTCGGGTCCGTTCGACCTGCACGAGCTCGCGCACTGCAGGGGCGACCTCGTCGGCGAAGCGGCGCACCGTGTCGGGGTCGTCGCTGCCGAGCACGTAGGTGCTCATGCCCAGCTCGAGCGTGAGCCCGGCGAGCTGCTCGGCCCAGTCGTCCGCCGTGCCCTGCAGGAAGCCTCCGGCTGTGCCGAAGCGGCCGAACACGTTGTACATCCGCCGGATCGCCAGGGGTCCGCGGCCCGCCTCGGCTGCGGCGTCGTCGATCGTCGCGTTCATCTCCCCGAGGGCGGACGGGTCGGCATAGCCCATGCTCGGCAGCCAGCCGTCCGCGAGCCGGCCGGTGACCCGGAGCATGCGCGGCTTGTAGGCGCCGAGCCAGATCTCGACGTCGTGGAGCGGCGCGGGGCCGGCGTGCAGGCCCGCCACGGAGTAGTGCTCGCCGCGGCGGGTGACGGAGCGCTCGCCCCGGCGGTCCGGGTCCTGGCCCCACGTGCCGCGGATGATGCCGATCGCCTCGACGAGGGCGTCGACAGCCTCCTTGGCAGTGCGCCGCTCTCCGCCGGCCGCGACGATGGCATCCCAGAAGGCGCCCGTGCCGAGGCCGAGCTCGGCCCTGCCACCGCTGACGATGTCGAGGGTGGCGATCTCCTTGGCGAGGCCGACCGGAGGCCGCAGGGGCAGGTTCGCGACGTTGTGGGCGACCCGGATCGTCGACGTGCGGGATGCCACGGCCGTCAGCAGGGTCGAGGCGTCGAGGTGCGTCGCGTTGTACGGGTGGTCCTGCACGGTGAAGAGGTCGAGTCCGAGCACGTCGGCGAGCTGGGCCAGCTCGAGCGTGTCGTGCACGCGGGCCACCTCCGGACTCGCGAAGACCCCGAACTGCAGCTCGTGCCCGTAGTCAGCCATGTCGAGGGAACGGCCGCGGGCGGGGACAGCATTCCCCGCACCCGGCGAGCCGGACGGCATACGCTCCCGGCATGCGACGCAGCAACGGGGAGCCCGCGGTCGAGGCGCTGCAGGCGCTCATCCGCATCCCGACGGTCTCGGACTGGGACGGCGGCAAGGAGGACCGGGCGGCCTTCGCGGCGCTTCTCGACGAGCTCCGGGGGCGCTTCCCCCGGTTGCACGACACGTGCGAGGTGGAGCGGATCAGTGGCGACGCCCTGCTCGTGCGGTGGGTGGGGCGCACGCGTGAGGCGCCGGTCGTGCTCATGGCCCACCTCGACGTCGTGCCGGTCGACGACCCGTCCGGGTGGACCCATCCGCCCTTCGCCGCCGACATGGTCGACGGATTCATCTGGGGCCGTGGGGCGCTCGACTGCAAGGGATCGCTCGTCGCCATCTGCCAGGCGGTCGAGGACCTCGTCGCCGAGGGGGTCGTGCCGGCACGCGACGTGTGGCTCTCCTTCGGCTGCAACGAGGAGATCTCTGGCCGAGCGGCCAAGGACGCGGTCGCGATCCTGCGCGAGCGGCGCGTCGAGCCATGGTTCGTCGTCGACGAGGGCGGCGCGATCGTCGAGGGGGTGCTGCCCGGGGTCGACGCCGAGATCGCCGTCGTCGGGGTCTCCGAGAAGGGCACGGTCGATGTCGACCTCACCGCCCGCGGCGACGGCGGCCACGCGTCGGCTCCCCGTCGGGGTGGCGCCACGGCCCGGCTCGCCCGGGCCATCACGCGCCTCGAGAAGCGGCCGTTCCCGGCGCACCTGCCCGACGCGACCGTCGAGATGATGGAGCACGTCGCCCCCCACGCCCGTATGCCGTACGGCGCGGTCTTCTCGCACGCCCGGCTGCTGCGCCCGGTGCTCGCTCAGGTGCTCGCCCGGCTGGGCCACGAGACCGCAGCCCTCACGCGCACGACCGTCGCGGTGACGCAGCTCTCGGGCTCGCCCGGGGCCAACGTCATCGCGGCGACGGCGCGCGCGCACGTCAACATGCGCGTCATGGTCGGCGAGACGGTGGACGGTGCCATCGAGCGAGTTCGCAAGACGGTGGGCGACCCCCGCGTCGAGGTGACGCTCGTCAGCGGCGACGAGCCCAGCCCGGTGTCGCCGACGGACGATGCGGCATACCGCGTGCTGGAGTCGACGCTCGAGGACGTCTTCCCGGGGATCGTGCCCGTGCCCTACGTCATGCTGGCCGCCACCGACTCGCGGCACTTCCACCGGGTGTGGCCGCGGGTCTACCGCTTCACGCCGTTCCGCATGTCGACGGCGCAGCGTGCCTCGATCCACGGTGTCGACGAGCGCATCGGGGTCGAGGCGCTGCTCGACGGGGTGCGGTGGTATCGGCGGCTCCTCGAGTCGCTGTGACTGAGATTCATTGAGCCAGAGAAGGATCCGTATGTCCGACAGCACGGTTGTCACCGATGCCGCCCGCGCCATGGCGCGCAGCCCGATCACGAAGGTCGTCGGCTTCCTCATCTGCGTCGAGCTCGCCAGCGGCGTGCTGCAGGGCTACTACACGCCGATCTTCACCGACATCGCCCGGCACCTGTCGATCAAGGACGCCGACGTCAACTGGTTCGAGGCCGCCCAGCTCATCGTCTCGGCTCTCGTCGTGCCGCTGCTCGCGCGGCTCGGCGACCTCATCGGGCACCGCAAGGTGCTGCTGCTGTCGACCGTCGTCACGGCGGCCGCGTCGTGGGGCGTCGCGTTCGCGCCGAGCTTCGGGCTCTTCCTCGTCGCCTGGGCGCTCCAGGGCTTCTACGTCGTGTGGCTGCCGATGGAGGTGGCGATCATCCACCGCCGCACCGGTGGCTCGGAGTCGCGGGTGCGCGGGGCGGCCGGTCTGCTCGTCGCGGGCCTCGAGATCGGCGTCATCGTCGGCGCCCTGGCGAGCGGTGCCCTCGCCGAGTCCCTCGGCATGACAGCGTTGCTCGCGGTGCCGGCCGTCGTTGTCACGTTGGCCCTCGTCGCGATCTGGTTCGGTGTCGAGGAGTCGCCCGTGCTGGCTCACGGCCGCGTCGACTGGCAAGGCTTCACGCTCATCACCCTCGCGCTCGGCCTCGTCATGGCCGGGCTCGTCGTGCTGCGGATCGTCGGGCCCGCGAGCGCCTGGCCATGGCTGCTCGTCCTCGCGGGCGTCGCCACCCTCGTGCCGTTCGCGCGGGTCGAGCTCGCGCACCCGGAGCCGCTCGTCGACCTGCGGGTGCTGGGTGCGCCGGGGCAGTGGCCCGTCCAGGCGACCGCGTTCCTCTTCGGGGTGTCGGTGCTCGGTGCGCAGATCCCGCTGTCGACCTTCGCGCGCACCGACCCGGAGGTGACGGGCTACGGCCTCGGCGCCTCGGCGGGGCGCGTCTCGATCATCATCGGCGGCTACGTGCTCTCTCTCGCGGTCGGGGCCCTGCTGCTCCACGTCGTCGGTCGTCGCATCGGCACCCGGGCCGCGATGGTCGGGGCCGCGGTGCTCGTCGGAGTCGGCTACCTGCTCTTCCTGCCCTTCCACGACACGCTCGCGCAGACGATGACCAACATGGTGATCGCCGGACTGGGCTCGGGGGCGCTCGTGGCCGGGCTGCCGACCGCCGCGGCGGCAGCGGCGCCGCCGACGCACACGGGGCTGACGACCGGCATGACGAACACGACGAAGACGATCGGTGGGGCCTTCGCCTCGAGCGTCTTCGCCATCGCGCTCGCCTCCACCGGCAGCGTCGATGCCGAGGCCACGGCTCACGCGTCGCTGACGGGCTACCTCACGGTCTGGGCGATCTGCGGCGTCACGGCCCTCGTGGCCGCAGTGTTCCTCGCTGTCGTGCGCCCGCGGGGTGGTCCTCTGACCGGGCTGTCCGAGACGCCCGGGTTGCCGGAGATTCCGATGCCGCCCGTGGGAGCGTAGGGGTCATGCGCATCGCCTCCTACAACGTCGAGAACCTCTTCGACCGGGCCAAGGTCCTCTCCTCGTCGGAGTGGAGCGATGCGAGGCCCTTGCTCGATGCCTACACCGAGCTGACGAAGCTGCTCCAGCAGCAGGTCTACGCGGCCGCTGACAAGACGGCCATCCTGCGCCTTCTCGACACGCTCGGCCTCACGGCGTCGGACGAGACGGCCCTCTTCCTCCTGCGTCAGAACCGCGGCCGCCTGCTGCGCCGGTCGGCGAACGGCACGGTGACGGTGGTCGCCGACGGACGCGGCGACTGGATCGGCTGGCTCGAGATGAAGCGGACGACGGTCACCGACCTCGCCGTGCGGCATACCGCCCAGGTCGTGCACGACGTCGGGGCCGACGTGCTCGGCGTCGTCGAGGCTGAGGACCGCTGGGCCCTGCGGCACTTCAACGCCGACCAGCTCGCCCCGCTCGGCGGGCGCATCTACGGACACGTCATGCTCATCGACGGCAACGACGAGCGCGGCATCGACGTCGGCCTGCTCACCCGCGGCGACCTGCCGATCGGGTGCATCACGAGCCACGTCGACGACGCCGACCTGGCGGGCCCGGTCTTCAGCCGCGACTGCGCCGAGTTCGAGATCGCGCTCGGCGACGGCCGCACCCTCGTCGTCATGGTCAACCACTTCAAGTCCAAGGGCTACGGTGGGCGTGAGGCGACCGCCCGGCGCAAGCGCCAGGCCCAGCGGGTGCGCGAGATCTACGAGCAGCGGCGCGCCGACGGCTTCGACCTCGTCGCTGTGGTCGGCGACCTCAACGACCACCCGACGAGCTCGGCACTCGCTCCGCTGCTGGGGTCCGGTGGGACGGGTGTCGCCGCGAAGCCGAGCGACCTGCGCGACGTGTCCACGTTCTCGGGGTTCGACGACCTCGGCCGGCCCGGCACCTACGGCACGGCGGCCAAGACCAACAAGATCGACTACATCCTCTGCTCGCCCGCCCTGTTCGCGACGATCACGGCTGCGGGAGTGCATCGGGCGGGGGTGTGGACAGCCTCCGGTAAGTGGGAGATGTATCCCACCCTGAAGCGTGAGCAGGATGCCGCCTCCGACCATGCGGCCATCTGGGCCGACCTCGACCTCTAGAGGCCAGGGCCGGGCAGCTCAGCGGTCTCGCCAGCGGACGTCCGAGACGGCGGCGGCGGGAGGAGGGAGTCCTCGAGGGTGCGCCGGACCCACGCGGCATACCGTTGGTGGTCCCAAGCGAGCTCGTCGACGAGCAGCCGGTGCACGTCGGGACCGGTGAGGGTCCACACGGTGGCTGCCGCCTCCTCCACTGAGAGTCCTTCTCGCAGTGGGCCGTTGGCGGCGAGCCAGGTCACGAACTGGGTGAGGTTCGCGAGTCGGGTGTCGTGCATCTCGCGGCGCTTCTCGGCGACCGCCTCGTCGACGAGCGCCGCCGAGCGCATGACGTCGTCGATCGGCCGCGCGCTGGCGGTGCGCCGGCTGATGTCGGCCGCGAACATCTCGATCTGTCGACGCTGGTCCTTCTCTGCGCGGACGGCTTGGGGGCCGTGCTGTTCGAGGACCACAGGGCTGTCGAGCTCGCCGGTGACGGAGAAGTTGAGCACCTCGACGAGCAGGCCGCGCTTCGTCGCGAAGAGCACGTAGACGAGGTCCTCGCTGACGCCCGCGTCGGCCGCGATGGAGGCCACCGACGTGCGGGGGTAGCCGTCGGCGACGAAGCGACGGTGCGCTGCCCGCAGGATCGCCACGCGGTTGGCGCGGGCACGCTCCTCGCGAAGTCGGGAGCGGTAGGGGCGTCGGCTCTTGACAGGTTCGCTCATCGAGGATCACTCTAGCGAGTATTCATTCGGGTAATACCCGAACCAAATGAAGGAGGGGTCATGAGCACGGGCTACGCACTGGCATACCGTCTGGGGATCACCCCGTGGGAGCGTGCCGGAGAAGTCGCGAGGGCAGGATTCGAGGCGCTGCTCGAGCGCGAGGAGGCGGAGCGGTCTCGCCCACTGGGCCGGGCGCTCGACCTGGGCTGTGGCCGGGGTCAGCACACGCACGAGCTCGCGGCCCGGGGCTGGGAGGCGGTCGGCGTCGACAACATTCCTCGGGCCGTCGAGGCCGCGCGGAGTACGGGCAGCTCGGGCGCCACCTTTGTCGTCGGGGACGTCACCCAGCTCTCGGAGGCCGCACTCGGCACCTTCGACTTCTTCCTCGACGTCGGTTGCTTCCACGGCCTCGACGCCGACGCGCGCCGCGAGCAGGGCGCGGGCGTGACCGCCATCGCCCGCCCGAACGCCACGCTGCTCATGCTCGCCTTCCAGCCCACCCCGCTGCCGCTCGTGCCGGACGGGGTCTCGCAGGCGGACGTCGAGGCGGCCTTCCCGGGGTGGCAGCTGCTCTCCGTCGAGCCGGCCGACACCTCGGGCATGCCCGGGCCGCTGAAGAGGACGACGCCACACTGGTACCGCCTGCGCAAGTCCCTCTGAACCACTCCGATGAGTCGAGTGCCCACTTCCCGACGCGGACTCTGAGTCGAGTGCTCAGTTACCGACGCTTTGGCCGCGCGAGGGCCGGAGGAAAGTGGGCACTCGACAGGGAGAGGGCGGAGGACAGTGGGCACTCGACGGGAGGATGAGTCGAGTGCCCATTTCCCGACGTTGGTCGCCAGTCGAGTGCCCATTTCCCGGCCGTCAGTGCGTGATGGCGGGGCCAGCTCCGAGCTCGGCGCGGTCGGCGGCCGCGCGCCCCGAATGCCACCCCTCGGCGTCGCGGACCGCGCCCACGGAGTGGGTCTGCAGCTCGGGGAACCACGTGCTCACGGCGTCGTCGACCTCCTCGGCCCGCGCCTCGAGCAGCGGCACGAGCTCTCGTCCCGATGAGCGCGCGTTCTCCGAGGCGGCCGCCTCCTCCGCCGCCGTCACCTCGCGCAGGCGCTCCCCGATGCGGGACGCGTAGGCGGTGAGGAACGACTGCCGAAAGGCCCGGGTACGGCTCCCGCCGTGCCGGTCGGTGCGCGATCCAGCCGAGGTGAGCGTGCGCGTCGCCTGGACGAGCAGCGAGGTGAAGAGCACCTCGACACCGTCGAGGTCGGACTCGAAGCCGACGACCGTGCCGAAGCCGAGCTCTCGGCTCCAGACCATGCGGCACCGGTTGGCGGAGGCGACGGCGTTGAGGAGCATGGCCTTGGGCCCGTCGTAGGGGTTGTCGATGCCGATGCGGCGGCCCTCGGGCGCGGTGGGGTCGCGATGGCGTGCCGCTCCAGAGGCCGCGAGCAGCGCCGCGTCGATGCTGTGCCGCGCCATGAGGGACTGGGCGCCGGCCGTGAAGGTCTCGGCCTCGGCCTCGAAGGTCGTCGACTCGGCCTTGGCGAGGAGCATCCGGACCTTGCTGAGGATGCGCTCGTCGACGGCGGGCCGGTCATCGGTTCCGCCGCCGGCGGAGGATGGCGCGACGGCGGTGCCGGGCACCGGGGTGAGCAACTCGAGCACCGGCAGGCGCGTGATGAGGTGCAGCACGGTGAGCGTGCGCGACATGAGGGTGAACCAGTCGACACCCCGTTCCCGCTGGGCGTCGAGCAAGGTTGCCGAGCGGTCCCACCACGGGTCCGCTCCGAGCTCGCTGAGCTGTGCCCACCAGCGCCGGTCGACGGTGGCAGGCGCGTAGCGGCTCAGCTCGTGGGTCATGACGTCGACGACGAGCGCCTGCTCCGCGACACCGAGCCGACGGCCCGCGAGCCGGTGCACGTCGCTCGGCTGCCAGCCGTGCTGCCAGGCGGCGGTCGTCGCGGCCGTCAAGGAGTCGAGCAGGGTCATGACCACGTCGCGCCGGGTCGTCGGTGACGCGCACCGGCCCGCCAGCGTCACCGCCGCGTCGTCGACGAGGGCGTCCATGCCGACGTCGAGGGCGTGGAGGGCCTGGGTGATGAGCGTCGCCACCGCCGCGTGCTCGTCCGCGCCGTCCGTGCCGTGCGCGCTCGCGGCGCGCCAGCCCGGACTGGGGCGGTGCGCTGAAGCCGCCCTCGCCCGTCGTCGCGCCCGCTTGTCCTTGCCCATCGAGCCCCCGCCTTCCCGTCGCTGAGCGCTCATGCTGCCACCCGCTCCTGCCGCGCCGTCGGGTCCGACCGTGGGGCTGTGCACAACCGGGTCGTATGTTGGTCTCCGTGGGGCGCGCGAGGATCACCGTCAGCGGCACACCCGTGGGCGAGGTCGACCTCGCCGTCGTCACCCCGCACGGCAGCCGCCGCAGCCAGCAGCTGCCCCTCCTGCTCGCCCACGACGGGCCGGAGTACGCCCGGCGCGCGCACCTGCTCCGGGTCCTGCACGACGCGCACCTGAGTGGCCGGCTCCCGCCCATGCGCGTGGCGCTGCTCCGCCCGGGCCCGCGCAACGCACGGTATGCCGCCAACCCCCACTACGCCGAAGCGCTCACCGAGCACGTGGTGCCGAGGGTGCTCACGGCATACCGGACGGCGGGTCGGCCGACCATCATGGGAGCGAGCCTCGGCGCGCTCGCCGCGCTGCAGGCAGAGTGGCTGCGGCCCGGGACCTTCGCCGGCCTCTTCCTGCAGTCGGGGTCCTTCTTCCGCAAGCGGCTCGACGGCGAGGAGAGCTTCGAGCACTGGCACCGGGTCACCTCGTTCGTCACCCAGGTGGGGCGAGCCCGGCGGAGGCGCACGGATGCCCGCATCACGCTGACGTGCGGGTCGGCCGAGGGCAACCTGCGCAACAACGAGCTCATGGCCCGCACCCTCGAGCGGCAGGGCCACGACGTCGACCTCGCCGTCGTGCCCGGGCGCCACGACTGGCCCTCGTGGCACCGGTCCTTCGACCCCCATCTCATCGACCTGCTCGCGGTGACGACACGGTCGCCCGTCACAGCCGCGACAGATGACGCGCTTCCTGCAAGGATCGCACTCGTCGAACGCGCCACCGGACCCTAGGAGCCCAACGATGACCGAGAACGCTCAACAGCCGTCGGCCGCGACGAACCGCACGCACCTCGTGGGGCTCCTGCTCGGAGCCGAGGAGGACTGGCCGACGGCCTTCGAGGAGCTGCTGGCGCTCGTCGGGCCGATCACCACCGACGACGGAGTGACCCACGAGCTGACGAGCGAGCGCCTCACGATCGAGCCGTTCGACCTGCGCCAGCCGGTGCGCACCGGCCTCGTCATCGACCGCCTCGCCTACTGGTACTACCACCCGCGCGAGTGGCTCAAGAAGGCCGCGCTGATGAACGACACCTACCTGCTCAACAGCCCGTTCACCTTCCAGTCGATGGAGAAGCACAGCGCGTACGTCGCCCTGATGCGGCTCGGGCTCAAGGTCCCCGAGACGTGGCTCGTGCCCTACAAGCACCCCGTCGACAACGTGCGCTGGGCCTACACGTCAGCGAAGTACAACCAGCCGTTCGACCTCAAGAAGATCGCCAACGACCTCGGCTACCCGATGTACATGAAGCCCTTCGACGGCGGGGGCTGGCGCGGGGTCTCGCGCATCAACAACGAGGCCGACCTCATCAAGGCCTACGACGAGTCGGGCGAGATGCTCATGCACCTCCAGTCGACCGTCGACTACGAGCACTTCGCGCGAGCCCTCTCGATCGGCCCCGAGACCATGGTCATGGACTTCCGTCCCGACCAGCCGATGCACAACAGGTATGCCGTGTCGCACGACTTCCTGTCACCGTCGGCAGGCAAGCAGACCGCAGCGATCAGCCGCATCGTCAACGCGATGTTCGGGTGGGAGTTCAACTCCTGCGAGATGCTCGTCGCCGGCGACGACGTCTATCCCATCGACTACGCGAACGCCTGCCCCGATGTCGCCGTGACGTCGCTGCACTACTACTTCCCCTGGGCCATCAAGGCGCTCGTGCGGTGGTCGGCCTACTGCCTCGTGACCGGCCGCCTCGGGCCGATGGACCTCGAGATGCGACGCTACTTCGACGTGGCGGACCGCACCGACCTCGACGACGCGCAGAAGCTCGACGCCTACCTCGCCATCGCCGATGAGTACTTCGAGACCGACGCCTACTGGGCCTGGTGCGAGCGCTACCTGCCGCACCTCGACGCGGCCGTGCTCGAGTGGGTGCAGTCCGACGCCTTCCGGCGCATCCTGCGCTCGACCGTCCAGGCGACCTACCCGGCCCACGAGCAGGACCAGTTCATGGCGCACTTCTCCGGCCTCATCGGGCTCTGGGTGTCGGACGAGAAGTCGCGTCTCGGGGTCTGACGGCAGTGGGAGCGGCGGGTCAGCCGCCGCTCCCACTGCCGATCCCGGCCACGAGGTTGATCGTCGCCGCGATGACGATCGTGCCGTAGAGGTAGGCGAGCATCGCGTGCCCGAGCACCACCTTGCGCACCGCGGTCGTCTTGAGATCGGTGTCGGAGACCTGGTAGGCCATGCCGAGGTTGAAGGAGAAGTAGGCGAAGTCGGAGAAGGCCGGGTCCTCGTCCTGGTTGAAGTCGATCGGCGGCGTCGGGCTGGCGTAGTAGACGCGGGCGTAGCGCAGGACGTAGAGCGTATGGACACAGAGCCACCCGACGGCCACGGCTGCCACGCCGATCAGTGAGTCGATGACCTGTTCCGTGCCGCGCGACTGGCCTCCGATGAGGAGGATGGCGACCCCGGCGAGGCTGGCGAGCCCCACGATGATGACGACGACGTCATACCACTTGGCGTCGCCGTCCCGGCCGGCGACCTTCGCCCGGGTGTCCTCGGCGCTGTGGCCGAGCACGTGCACGAGGAGGGGCACGGCGAAGGCGAGCCCGCCGACGACGAAACCGACGAGGGCGCGGGCCAGCGTGGGGGTCGTCGGCTCCATGGGCAGGAAGAGGCCGGCGAGCACGCCCAGGACGCTTGCGGCCAGGAGCCTCCGGCGGATGGTGAGCACGGGCGAAGCGTACTCGCGCAGCGCTGGAGGAGGCTGGGAGCCGAGCCGTGGTGGGGCTCGTGGCGCCGTGGGTATGTCTTCCACTGGTCGCCCGACGGCCGCGTTCCCCTCACGCCTCGAGCCCTAGGATCCCTCCATGTCTGACACTTCGCCCGAGGCGCCCGAGGCGCCCGAGGCCCCCGCGGCCCCCGCAACGCGCCGCAGCCTCGCCGTCGTCTACAACCCCGTCAAGGTCGACGACGTGGACGCTGCGAAGCAGCTCGTCGCCGATGCGGCCGCGAGGCACGGATGGGACGAACCCCGGTGGATCGAGACCACCGCGGAGGAGACCGGCGAGAAGCAGGGGCGTGAGGCCGTCGAGGCCGGTGCCGATGTCGTCGCATCGCTCGGCGGCGACGGCACCGTCCGCGCCGTCGCGTCGGCCCTCGTCGGCACCGACAGCGCGCTCGGCCTGCTGCCGGGCGGCACGGGCAACCTGCTGGCCCGCAACCTCGGCCTGCCCATCGACTCGCTGGAGGACGCCGTCGAGGCGATGCTCTCCGGCTCCGACCGTCGCATCGACGTCGGTCTCATGCGCGTCGCCGACAAGCCGATCCGGCCGCGCGAGAGCCACGGCACCCACGACGGCGGGTCGCAGGTGGACGACGACGAGGAGGTGTTCCTCGTCATGGCCGGTCTCGGCCTCGATGGCCAGGTCATGGCCGGCACCAATGAGAAGGTCAAGGCCGTCGTGGGCTGGGTGGCCTACGTCTTCAGCTTCTTCCGTCACCTCTTCAGCCGCGGCTTCCGGGTGGAGGTGAGCTCCACCGGCGGCGAGGGAGTCGTCGAGCGGGCGGGCAACACCGTCAACCGCCACGCGCGCACCGTTGTCATCGGCAACTGCGGCACCCTCCAGGGTGGCATCGATCTGATGCCCGAGGCCAAGCTCGACGACGGCCTCCTCGACACCGTCGTGATCGCCCCTCGGGGCGCCCTGGGCTGGCTTTCCGTCATCTCCGACGTCGTGACCCGTCACCGCGCCGGGCACCAGCGGCTCGACCGCCTCCGCGGCGAGGGGTTCACCGTCACGGCTGGCCACCCGGTCATGGCGGAGATCGACGGTGACCCCATCGGCGAGCACGTGGCACTCGGCATTCGCATCCTGCCCGACTCCCTGGTGGTGCGGGTTGGCTGAGCTCGAGCGCGATGGGCGGTCACCGCAAGGTGGCCGTGGACGGCGTCTGCTCAAGGCGATCGGCTTCGGCCTCGTCTTCGCGGTGCCGATCACCGCTCTGGCCTTCGTCGTCCGAGAGAAGTTCCTGCCCGTCATCGAGCTCGACGAGCGGCTCATCGTCGCTGCGACCGACATCACCCGCGACAACCCGTGGTTGCGCACGGCCCTGATCTGGTGGCAGGCGGCGACCGCGCCTCGAGTGCTCTACGTGCTCGCGACGATCGTGTGCGTCGTCGTGTGGCGCAGGTACGGCCTGCGCAGCCGAGCCCTGTGGGCCTTCGTGACGATGATGGTGGCCTGGGCGCTCCAGCTCCTCCTCAAGGAGGTCGTCCACCGCGCCCGCCCTGTCGTCAGCGACCCGGTGTCGCACGCGCCGGGCTACAGCTTCCCGTCCGGCCACGTCGCCAACTCCGCAGCCATCGCGACGGTGCTCGTGCTGCTCCTCTGGCCGCTGCTGTCCTCGGCTGCCCGGGGCTGGCTCATCGGCGGACTCTCGCTCGTCGTGCTGATGACCTGCCTCGACCGTGTCTTCCTCGGCGTGCACTACCCCTCCGACACCGTGGCAGGAGTGCTCTTCGGAGTCGGCCTCGGCACGGCGTCCTACCTCGGTTATCTCGGGTGGAACCCCACCGGCCCCGACGACGCCCCTCCGCCGGAGGGTCGCACTGGGCCTGAGCAGAAAGGCGATTCGTGAACCACACCTTCATCCACCGCTATGAGATCGACAGGTCTCGGCCTCCGGTGGGGTCGGCCTTGCGCGACATGGCGCTGCGCGTGCTCGCGCCGGCGATCGTGCTCTTCGGCATCATCGTCGGTCTGGGCTTCCTCATCGTCGGCCCGCTGGGCGACCTCAAGTCCGAGAACTCGATCAGCAAGGCTCTGGCCGACGGACGCACCGCGACCTGGAACTCCATCACGGCGATCTGGTCGCACGTCGGCAACACCGAGATCATCATCGGGGTCTGCGTCATCGTCGTCGCCCTCGTCTGGTGGCGCACCAAGGAGTGGTGGTATGCCGTCGTGCCGGCGCTCGCCATCGCCGCTCAGGCCAGCGTCTTCGTCGCAGCCACGACCATCACCGGCCGTGACCGCCCGACGGTCCCGCACCTCGACCCGGCGCCGCCGACGTCGAGCTACCCGAGCGGCCACATGGGAGCTGCGACGGCGCTCTACCTCACCTTCGCGATGATGGCCCAGCGCATCGAGCTGCCCTGGCTCCGTCGCCTCGTCACGAGCATCTGCATCATCGTGCCGCTCCTCGTCGGCTACGGCCGCCTCTACCGCGGCATGCACCACCTCTCCGACATCCTCATCGGGGCCGTCAACGGCGTGGTCTGCATGCTTCTGGCGTGGAACTACCTGCGCCGCAAGACGTCCGGCACGACGGTCGACAGCCGGGCACGCGAGGCCGTGCGGCACTGACCGCTTGATCCCTGAGCGGGCCTCGCCCGCCAGACGCCGATCGCCGGGAACCCTAGGGTTCCCGGCGATGTGTGTGTGACGTGCGGCGTGGGCCGTCCAGCAGCGACCGATCAGACGTCGGCGTGGCGGGCGCGGCCGAAGCAGTAGACGCCGAAGGCGATGAGACCGAGCGCGACGAGAGCCAGGAGCACCGGGCCGCCGGGGGCGCCGAGGAGGTTGTGGAGGGCGCCGTCGAGGCCCTTGGCCTCGCTCGGCTTGTGGCGCACCGCGGCGAGCACGAAGAGGCCGCCCACGATGGCGAGCGCGATGCCCTTGGCGATGTAGCCCACCCGGCCGGCCTTGACGATCCACTCGCCCGGGTGCGACTCCAGGTCGCCGAGGAACTTCTTCTTCCAGCCCTTGACGACGTGGTAGACACCGACGCCGATGATGACGAGCCCGACGAGAGCGACGAGCCACTGGCCGGCCGGCTTCTCCATGAGCGACGCCGTGAAGTCGGTCGACTGCTTCTTGCTCGACGACCCGCCGCCGGTGGCGAACGAGAAAGCCGTCCAGGCCAGCGCGATGTAGACGACGGCCTTGGCGGACGCCTTGACCCGGTCACTCGTCTCGGAGCTGCCGGTGATCGCCTCGGTCACCTGCCAGATGCCGAGACCGAGCCACGCGACCACGGCGATCCAGAGCACGACGAGGCCGAAGGGGTTGTCCGCGAGCGACCCCAGTGCTCCGGACTGGTCGGCACTCGTGCCCTTGGACCCGAAGGCGAGTGCGAGGGCGATGACACCGATGATGATGTGCAGGACGCCGTTGACGGCGTAGCCGATGCGAGCCACCGTCTCGAGAGCCGGATGGTCGCCGGCCTGCCGTGAGGCTTGCTTGACGTCGGTCGAATCCATGTGAGTCGTTCCTGTCGGTAGAGGGTCCCCGGTGTGCACCCGTGAACATACCCACCGCCAGGCCCCCGCTTGCGCGCCGCGCGTCCGACGTTTCAGCCCACCGCGGCGCCGAGGACACGCCTGACCTCGGGCCACGCGAGCAGCCCCAGCGCTCGGTCGGCCGACTCGCTGCCCCCGCGGTCCATGGGCATCCCACCCGTGGCGACAGCCTCTCCCGGCAGGATCACGCGGTGGCCCGCGTCGGGGTGCGTCACGAGCGTCGTCGGCAGGCCGTATGCCGTCCGACGAGCCTCGACCGCTCGGGCGAAGTCGAGCGAGGGCCAGACCCGGTCGTCGCCCCCGGCGACGAGCAACACGTCGCCGAAGAAGCGCTCCGCCGGGATCGTCGCGGCCTCCACCCGGTCGGCGAAGGTGCGAAGGCTCGCGCGGTAGACGGGCTCGAAGGCCGGCGGGTCGCCCGTGACCGCGACGTCGTCGTCATAGGGCACGAAGGGAACGGCCCGACCGGCCCTCGACCACGACGAGTGCTGGGGGCGCAGCGCTCCGTCCGGCCCCGGCGAGACGCCGGCCCACACGACGTGACTCGGTGACAGCGCGATGACCGCGTCGACGCGGGGGTCGTCGGCGGCATACACCAGGAACGCCTCAGCGCTCTTGGACGCGCCGACGAGGACGACCCGATCACACTGGGAGGCAAGGCGACTCACCGCCCAGTCGAAGCTCTCGAGCGGCAGCTCCCAGATGCCGCGAGGCTGACCCGGGGCCCCGAACCAGCGGTAGGTGAGGGCGGTCGCGCCGACGCCGGCGATCACGCTCGCGCGCTCGGTCTCGACCCTGCCGCTCGACCCCGAGAGCACGAGGACGCCCGTGCTCGTGCCTTCCTCAGCGTGGGCGGGGCGCACCCAGACGCCGTCGACGTCCGGCAGAGCCTCGGTGCGCAGCTGCATCGGGCGATGCTAACGGGCCGCGGCGGTCGACGTATCACCGAGCGGGGCTGGGGCCACTTCCGGACATCGGGGGCACAACGGGCGACGACGGGCCACAGGGGGCTCGGAGCACCCGATCCAAAGGGGGATACACGTGCACACAGCAACACGTCGCCGGCTCGTTCCGGCGCGGATTCGATCGGTCGCGGCGGTCATCGCCGCGACCGCACTCACGCTCGGCGGAGTGGCGATGGCCCCGATGGCCTCGGCCGCTCCCACCCCGGACGCGACGGCCAGTCCGACCTCGGTGGCTCGCTACGGGACTTCCACCGTCACGCTCACCCTCGACGGGGAGAGCAGCACGCAGTCGACACCCACCGACCTCGTGCTCGTCCTCGACGAGTCGGGCAGCATCGACGCCACCGAGTTCAACCAGCTCAACACCTTCGCGAGCAGCGTCGTCACGGCGGTGGCCGCAGACGGACTCTTCGCCAACGGTGGTCGCGTCGGCGTCGTCGGATTCTCCAGCGGCGCTGAGACGGTCATCCCGCTGTCGAACAACCAGGCTGCGGTCGCGTCGGCCATCTCCAGCAATCCTCAGTCGGCGTTGAGCACCTGCATCTCGTGCGGTCTCAACCAGGCCAGCGCCGTGATGGGCGTCGATGACCCGGCGCGCAACCAGCTCGTCATCGTGATCACCGATGGCAACGCCGACGGGGGGGATCCCACCGCTGCCGCCGCGACGAGCCTGCAGGCCAAGGCCGAGGTCTTCGCCGTCGGTGTCGGGGATGGCATCAGCCAGTCCACGCTCGAGACCATCGCGAGTGGCGCCGGTGACGCCAACACGTTCGCGGTCGGCGGCTTCGGCTCGCTTGCGGCCCTGTTGTCGACCCTCGTCGCAGCCGTCGTCGTGCCGGGCGCCACCAACCCATCGGTCACCGTCACGCTCGACGCCGGCTGGGACCTCGTGCCCGGTTCGGTCAGCGCCGGCCTCGGCGCCACGGTCAGTGGCGTGACGACGAACGGCTTCACCGTTTCCCGCGACGACCTTGGTGACGAGAACCTCGTCATCACTTACGGCATCAAGCACGAGGGCGCTCCTTGCGGGCCACTGAACGTCAACTCCTCGGTGGTCTACACCGACGACGAGGACGCGACGGTGACGTTCCCGCCGGTCGTCGTGACCGTCAACTGCCTGC
The DNA here is from genome assembly GCF_006716675.1 of Humibacillus xanthopallidus. Lineage (GTDB taxonomy): Bacteria > Actinomycetota > Actinomycetes > Actinomycetales > Dermatophilaceae > Humibacillus > Humibacillus xanthopallidus_B. The sequence continues at coordinate 163,315 of NZ_VFPM01000004.1, forward strand.
CGCCCGTCGCCGACGCCGGCCCCGACAAGACGGTCGCCGAGGGTTCGAACGTCTCGCTGGACGGCTCGGGGAGCCACGACCCTGACGGCACCATCACGGCATACGCCTGGAGCGGGGCTGACCCCGCCATCGGCACGCTGAGCGACACGAGCAGCACGGTCGCGACGTATGCCGGCCTCGACGACGGCGTCGACGCCGTGACCCTCGGGGTCACCGACGACAACGGCCTGACCGACACCGACAGCACCGACGTGACGGTCACCAACGTCGCGCCGAGCCTGACGCTGACGAGCTGCCCCGTGGCGCCCAACCAGGTCGGCACCGACGTCTCGTTCGCCGGCACCTTCACCGACCCGGGCGTCAACGACACCCACACGATGACGGTCGACTGGGGCGACGGCGTGGTGAGCCCGGCGACAGCGGCGACCTCACCGGTCGGGGCCACCCACCAGTACGCGTCGGCAGGCATCTTCGACATCGCCGTCACCGTCACCGATGACGACGGGGGCTCCGACACCGAGACGTGCGGCTTCGTCGTCGTCTTCGACCCCGACGGCGGCTTCGTCACCGGGGGAGGCTGGATCACCTCGCCCGCAGGGGCCTACCCGGCCGACCCGGGGGCCTCGGGCCGCGCGAACTTCGGCTTCGTGTCGAAGTACCAGAAGGGCGCGACCGTTCCCACCGGCAGCACCGAGTTCCAGTTCCAGGCGGGCAACCTGAACTTCCACTCGAGCGACTACCAGTGGCTCGTCGTCGCCGGCACGAAGGCGCAGTACAAGGGCACCGGCAGCGTCAATGGCGTGAGTGGCTACAGCTTCATGCTCACGGCGACGGACGGCAGCCCCGACAGGCTGCGCATGAAGATCTGGAAGACGTCTGACAGCACGATCGTCTACGACAACCAGATCGGCAGCGGCGACACGACCAACCCGACGACTGCGCTCTCCGGCGGTCAGATCGTCATCCACAAGGGCTGAGCCCGACGCAGTCCCAGCTGGTGAGGTGGGTCCGGCGGTCACCATGACCGTCGGACCCGCCCGCGCTCAGCCGCCGAGGCGCTCGAAGGCGGCGACGGTGAGGACCGCCGCGCCGACGTCGTCGCTGGCGGCGAGGTCGACGACGGCGGTGATGCCCCAGTCGAGGTCACCGTCGGGGTCGACGACGACCTGCCGCAGGCGCCACTCGTCGGCGGTCTTCTCGATCTGGAGGAGACCCGGCGAGCGGGCCTGCTGGTCCGTCGCGATGGAGTCGTGCTCGTCGTAGTAGGCGCCGAGAGCGTCGTTCCATGCCTCCGGTGTCATGACGACCTTCTGCGGGGGATCGGTCAGCTCTGCCACCCGGGCCTCGAGGTCGCCGAGCAGCTCCCACGCGTCGCGCGACGCGAGCTCGACCCGGTGGAACATCGCGTTGCGCACCATGACCGTGAAGGCGCGCACGTTGGCCGTGAGCGGTCGCGCCGGCGGTGCGAGGTCGTCCTGCTGCAGCGTGGCGGCACTCGGGTTGACGAGGTCCTCCCACTCGTCGAGCAGGCTCGAGTCGGTCTGGCGCACGAGCTCGCCGAGCCACTCGATGACGTCCTCGAGCTCCTCCGTGCGGTGCGACTCGGGCACCGTGTGCCGCAGCGCGCGGTAGGCGTCGGTGAGATAGCGAAGGAGCAGGCCCTCCGAGCGCGAGAGGCCGTAGGCCGAGACGAACTCGTTGAAGGTCATGCCCTGCTCGTACATCTCGCGCACGACCGACTTGGGCGAGAGGGCGTCCGGGGAGATCCACGGGTGGGTCCTCCGGTAGGCCGTGAGGGTCACCTCGAGCAGGTCGGCGAGCGGCTTGGGCCAGGTGACCTCCTCGAGCCGCTCCATGCGCTCCTCGTACTCGATGCCGTCGAGCTTCATCGCCGCGACCGCCTCGCCTCGCGCCTTGGACTCCTGGGCCCAGAGCACCTGCCGGGGATCCTCGAGGATCGCCTCGATGACGGAGACGAGATCTCTTGCGTACGTGTCGGACTCGGGGTCGAGGGTCTCCATGACGGCGAGGGCGAAGGGCGCGAGCGGCTGGTTGAGGGCGAAGTCGCGTTGCAGGTCGATCGTCAGAGCGTGGCGTCGCCCGGACGCCTCGGCGGTGGGGAGCCGCTCGACGACGCCGGAGGTGATGAGCTCCTTGGCGAGCACGAGCGCGTGACGTTGGAGCCGGCGCTGGTCCTTGGGCTCGTGGTGGTTGTCCGAGAGCAGCCGCTGCGCGTGGGCGACCGGGTTGCCTTCGCGGGCAAGGATGTTGACGAGCATCGAGTGCGACACCCGCATCCTCGGCTGCAGGGGCTCGGGCTCGGCGGCGATGAGGCGCTCGAAGGTCTCCTCGGACCAGCTGATGAAGCCGTCGGGAGCCTTCTTGCGCTGGACCTTGCGCTGCTTCTTCGGGTCGTCGCCGGCCTTCTCGACGGCGCGGAGGTTGTCGATGACGTGCTCGGGTGCCTGCGCGACGACCCAGCCGCGCGCGTCGAAGCCCGCGCGCCCGGCTCGACCGACGATCTGGTGGAACTCGCGGGCCTTGAGCATCCGCTGCTTCGTCCCGTCGAACTTCGTCAGCCCTGTCAGCAGGACCGTGCGGATCGGCACGTTGATGCCGACCCCGAGGGTGTCGGTGCCGCAGATGACCTTGAGGAGGCCGTCCTGGGCGAGCTGCTCGACGAGCCGGCGGTACTTCGGCAGCATGCCGGCGTGGTGCACGCCGATGCCGTGGCGCACGAGTCGCGAGAGGGTGCGGCCGAAGCCGGCCCCGAAGCGGAAGTTGCCGATGCGCGCGGCGATGGCGTCGCGCTCCTCGCGCGTCGTGATCTTCACCGCCATGAGGCTCTGCGCGCGCTCGAGGGCCGCCGCCTGGGTGAAGTGCACGACGTAGACGGGCGCGCGGTCCTTCGCCAGCAGCTCCTCGATGGTCTCGTGGAGGGGGGTGACGGCATACGAGAACTCGAGCGGCACCGGGCGCTCGGTGCCGGAGATGACGGCGGTGGCGCGGCCGGTGCGGCGCGTGAGGTCGTCACGGAACATCGTGACGTCGCCGAGGGTCGCCGACATGAGCACGAACTGGGCCTGTGGCAGCTCGAGGATGGGCACCTGCCACGCCCAGCCGCGGTCGGGCTCGGAGTAGAAGTGGAACTCGTCCATGACAACGAGCCCCACATCTGCCGAGCTGCCCTCTCGCAGCGCGAGGTTGGCGAGGATCTCGGCCGTGCAGCAGATGATCGGGGCGTCGGAGTTCACCGATGCGTCGCCCGTGATCATGCCGACGTTGTCCGCGCCGAACTGCTCACACAGGGCGAAGAACTTCTCCGAGACGAGCGCCTTGATCGGCGCGGTGTAGAAGCTGACCCGGTCGTCGGCGAGGGCGGTGAGGTGGGCGGCCGTGGCGACGAGCGACTTCCCCGAGCCCGTCGGCGTCGAGAGGATGAGGTTGCTGCCGCTGAGGATCTCGAGGAAGGCCTCCTCCTGGTGCGGGTAGAGCGTGAGCCCCCGCTCGGCGGTCCACTCGGTGAAGACCTCGTAGAGGCCGTCGGGATCGGGATCCCGCGGGATGCGCTCAGCGAGGTTCTTCGTCACCACGTGAGTATGCCGCCGGTCGGGCCCGCGCCCCTAAACGCGAGCGCGTGACGGAGGCGCCCCCCGTGCTGGCGCGCGATCGCCCGGATGCGCCAGAGTGGTGTGACCGCGGACGAGGAGGACGCTGTGGCCGACCGAGTGGAGCTCATCACCTACGCCGATCGTCTCGGCGGCGACCTGCCGGGTCTGGCCCACCTGCTGGCGACCCGGTTCGCGGGCCTCTTCGGTGGGGTCCACGTGCTGCCCTTCTTCCGGCCCTTCGACGGGGCAGACGCCGGGTTCGACCCGGCCGACCACACCGAGGTCGACGCGCGGCTGGGCACGTGGGACGACATCGCGGCCCTCGCCCAGGCCCACGACCTCACGGTCGATGTCATCGTCAACCACGTGTCCTCGTCCTCACCGCAGTTCCTCGACTGGCTGGCCCACGGGTCGGATTCGGAGTGGGACGGGATGTTCCTCACCTTCGCCGGCGCCTTCCCCGACGGGGCGACCGAGGACGTGCTCATGCGGCTCTACCGTCCGCGGCCAGGCCTGCCCTTCACGCCCTACACCCTCGCGGACGGGACGAAGCGCCTCCTCTGGACGACGTTCACGAGCCAGCAGGTCGACATCGACGTCCGTCATCCGACGACCCGGGCCTACCTGCGGGGCGTCATCGCGCGGATCGCCGCGGCCGGTGTGCGCAGGGTGCGGCTCGACGCGGTGGGCTACGCGGTCAAGACCCCCGGCCTCACGTCCTTCATGACAGCGGAGACGTTCAGGTTCATCGACGACGTCACCGCGTGGTGTCACGAGCAGGACCTCGAGGTCCTCGTCGAGGTGCACTCGTACTACCGGCGTCAGATCGAGATCGCGCGGCAGGTCGACCGCGTCTACGACTTCGCCCTGCCGCCCCTCGTGCTCCACGCGCTGCTCGCCCACGATGCCGATCCGCTGCTCGCGTGGATGGCGATCCGGCCGACGAACGCCATCACCGTGCTCGACACCCACGACGGTATCGGGGTCGTCGACGTCGGCGCGGACGGCACCGACCGGTCACGGCCGGGCCTGCTCGGGCCCGACCAGCTCGATGCCCTCGTCGAGTCGATCCACGACGCGTCGGGCGGCACCTCCCGGCTCGCCACGGGCGCGGCGGCGTCGAACGTCGACCTCTACCAGGTCAACTGCACCTTCTACGACGCGCTCGGGCGCTCCGACGACCGCTACCTCCTGGCACGGGCGTTGCAGTTCTGGACGCCGGGCACCCCGCAGGTCTACTACGTGGGCCTTCTCGCCGGCACCAACGACATCGAGCTGCTGAACCGCACCACGGTCGGCCGCGACGTCAACCGCCACCACTACACATCGGCCGAGATCGACGAGAGCCTGACCCGACCCGTCGTGCAGGCACTCCTCCGGCTCATCCGTTTCCGCAACGCGCACCCGGCCTTCGGCGGGGACTGCGTCGTCGACGGAGGTGGCTCCGCCGTGACGATGACGTGGACCTCGGGCGCAGACCTGGCCCGCCTCGAGGCCGACGTCGCCACCGGCGCCGCGACCGTGACGTGGACGGCCGATGGCACCCAGCTCACGGCTCCGCTGGACGGGCTGCCCTAGAGTCGGCCTGATCTCAGTCGGCGCCGAACATGGCGGGCTCCTGCTCGGGGGTGAGTGCGGTCGGGCCGTAGAGCCAGTCGACGAAGGCGTAGTCGTGCACGTCGCGCGAGCGCATGACCTCGTTGCGCCACAGCCGCTGGTCGCCCACGTGGTGCCACAGCTCGCCCCAGGCGCGGGCGGTCGTGAGGACCCGGCGGCAGTGCTCGGGACGCACCGCGTCGTAGGCCGCGAGGGCAGCGTCCCAGTCGAGCGTGTCCGCCGACGCACCCGCCGCGAGCTGCGAGCCGACGTGCTCCGACAGGACGTAGGCGTCCTCCATCGCCATGACGGCTCCCTGGGCGAGGTACTGCAGAGGTGCGTGCGCGGAGTCGCCCGAGAGCGCGATGCGCCCGGTCACCCAGGTCGGGATCGGCTCGCGGTCGAACATCCGCCACCAGCGGTCGCGCCACATGAGCGGCAGCCCGGCTCGCACCTCCTCGCACGTGTCGGCAAAGGCGTCGTCGAGCTCGTCCGGAGTGCCCCAGTCCTCTTCTCCGGCAAGGGCCTTGGGTGACTCGAAGACCGCGACCTGGTTGAACATCTCGCCGCCGCGCAGCGGGTACTGCACGAAGTGGCACTTGGGGCCGACGTAGACGACGACGTCACGCATCGAGACGCCGAGCGCCTCGACCTGCGCGGCCGGCACGGCCCCGCGATAGGCGACGTACGACGAGCTGACCGGCTCGTCGTCGACGAGGAGCGGCCGTGCGACAGAGCGGATCCCGTCTGCCGCGATGACCACGGCGGCCGTCTCGCGGCCACCGGCGTGGATGGCGCTGGCCCGACCGTCCGCCTGGTCGTAGCCCGTCACGGCGACGTCCGTCACGAGGTCGACCCCGCCCCTTGGCAGGCCCGCAGGAGCGCCCCGTGCAGGTCGCTGCGGTGGATGACCAGGTAGGGCGCGCCATACCTCGCCTCGACGTCCTTGAGGTCGAGTCGGGTGAGCTCGGAGCCGTCGACCGCGTCCTTCATGACGATGTTCTCGGGAAGGACGCCGAGGCTCCTCACCTCGTCGAGCAGGCCCCAGTGCTCGAGGATCCGGGTGCAGTTCGGGGCGATCTGCAGCCCCGCACCGACCTCGCCGAACTCGGCCGCGCGCTCGAGGACGCGCACGCGCAGGCCCTTCTGGGTGAGGGCGAGGGCGTTGGCGAGACCGCCGATGCCGCCGCCGACGACGATGACGTCGACGGTGTCCTTGGTGTGAGTGGTCATGACACGTCCTTTCGGGAGAAACCGCGGTCAGAGCCAGCGGGGGAGGGTGGGGACGCCGCCGTCGGCGTGCAGCTCGTCGGCCGGTCGGCCGCTGAGGTATGCCGTGAGCTGCGCCAGCGGGCCACGGACGGTCGTCGGGTGGCCGGCTCCCGCGACGGCCCACGTGCGGTCGTCGTCGAGAGGTGCGAGCACGAGGGCGGGCCCGTCGGCGCCTGCGGCGCGCTTCGCGGCGATGTCGTCGAGGAGCGCCGCGTCGAAGGCTGCCGGCAGGTCTGCGAAGGTGACTGCACCGCGGAGGTCGACGGCGTGCACCATGACCTCGCGCGACCTCATCCACGGGATCTCCGTCGCGGGGACGGTGCGACCCTGCGCGGTGCGGACCTGGCTGGACCACTGCTCGGGCGTCAGGGCGTCGAGCGAGTCCGCGAGCCGAGCCGCCGACGAGACCGCCCAGTGGCGCAGCTGGGTCGCGGGCTGCCGCGACCCAGCCTCGATGTCGGCGCCCCGCCGCTCGGGGGAGGAGTACATCGGGGTCTCCTCGCCGGTGCGGGCCCAGTGCGCGAGGTTGCCCAGCGCGTCGGCGTTGGCCGCCACGTGGGCGACGAGGTGCCGTCCGGTCCATCCGGGCAGGGGGCCCGGCGCGCCGAGCGTCGCGTCGTCGACGCTCTCGAGCGCCTTGAGGAAGAGCTCGGTGCCCTCGCGCATCCAGGTGAGGGACTGCTCGTGCGAGGGGGACATCAGTCGCGCCCGTCGTCGACGACGACGTTCTCGCAGCGGCCGAGACCCTCCACCTCGGTGACGACCTTCTGGCCGGCCGTGAGGTAGCGGGCGGGCTTGCGGGCGTGCCCGACCCCGCCGGGGGTCCCGGAGGCGATGAGGTCGCCGGGCTGGAGCGTGATCATCGTCGAGATGTACTCGACGAGCGCGACGGGGTCGAAGAGCAGGTCGCCCGTGGTGTCGTCCTGCACGACCTCGCCGTCGACCTCCGTGCGGATCGCGAGGGTGGGGCGCACCCCGCCGGGCAGCTCGTCCGGCGTCACGAGCCAGGGGCCGACCGGAGTCGTCGCCTCCCAGTTCTTGCCCTGGAGCCACTCCTTGGTGCGGAACTGCCAGTCACGGGCGGTGATGTCGTTGAGCGTCGCGAAGCCGGCGATCGCCGCCTCGGCCTCGGCGGTGGTCGCCCGTCGCACGGGCGCGCCGATGACGACGGCGAGCTCACACTCCCAGTCGAGCGCGTCGGTCTCGACGGGTCGCCGGATGTCGTCGTTCGCGCCGATGAGCGTCTCGGCGTACTTGCTGAAGAGCGTCGGGAACTGCGGCAGGTCGCGGCCCATCTCGAGGATGTGGGTGCGGTAGTTGAGCCCGACGCAGACGACCTTCCCGGGCCTGGTCACGACGGGGGCGTATGCCGCCCCGCCGAGGTCCACCGTCGGGCCGGCTGCCGCCTCGGCGCGCTCGCGCCAGCTCGGCTGGGCCAGAAGCGAACCCACGTCCGTGGTGCCCAGCCGGGTTGCGGTCGTGCCGTCGACGCGGACCGCCTCGGTCGTGCCCTCGGCGTTGCGGAGGGTGGCGAGCTTCATCGGGAGAGTCCTTCGTGCAGTGCGGAGACAGAGGTGCGGGCGAGGTTCAGCGCCTCGAAGATCGGCGAGTCGCTGAAGCGGAAGAGGTCGAGGGCGCCGGAGTCCGAGTCGGAGGCGGACGCCTCGGAGCGGACCGACAGCGGCTGCCACGACGGCACGACGAAGAGGTCGCCCCGGCTGACGCTCCACGTCGTGTCACCGACGGTCACGGTGCCGGAGCCGTCGAAGACCTGGTAGACGGACGAGCCGACCTCCTTGCGCGGCGCGGTCTCGGCCCCGCTGCGCACGCGGTGGAACTCCGTGCGGATGGTCGGCAGGACGTCACCCCCGTTCGTGGGGTTGGTGAAGCGGACCGCGGCGTGCCCCGGCTCGACGGTGGCGGCATACCCCTCGTCCTCGAGGTCGAGCTGCTCCTGGAGTGCGAGGTCGGTGTCGGCCCACCGGTAGGCGAGCAGGGGGCTCGCCGGCAGCGGGCCGGGGACGGAGACGGGCCGCAGGCCGGGGTGGCCCCAGAGGCGCTGCGAGCGCGAGCGCTCGGGGGTGGCCCGCTCCGCGTCGGAGATCTCGTCACGGCCGAACTCGAAGAACTGGGACTCCGTGTAGTACTGGAAGGGGATGTCGAGCCCGTCGATCCACGCCATCGGCTTCGCGGCCGCGTTGTGGTGGGCGTGGAGGTTCCAGCCGGCCTGCGGCAGGAAGTCGCCGCGCGTCATCGGCACGGGGTCCTGGCCGACGACGGTCCACACGCCCTCGCCCTCGACGACGAAGCGGAACGCGTTCTGCGTGTGGCGGTGCTCCGGGGCGTCCTCGCCGGGCATGAGGTACTGGATCGCGGCCCAGAGCGTCGGGGTCGCGAACGGCCGGCCGCCGAGCGACGGGTTGGCGAGGGCGATGGCGCGGCGCTCGCCGCCCCGGCCGACGGGCACGAGGTGGCCGGCGCGGTCGGCGAGGTCGAGCAGCGTCTGCCACTGCCAACGGTGGGGGGTCGCCTTGCTCTGCGGGTGCGCCGGCATGAGGTCGCCGATCTCGGTCCAGAGCGGCACGAGGAGCTCGTCCTCGAAGCCGCGGTAGAGCGCCTCGAGCTCGGGGCTGGGGGTGGGCTGGTCGGCGGAGTCGACGGCCTCGATCCGCACGGGTGAGGGGGGTGCCTGGGTCATGGTCGTTCCTTTCGAGGTCTGGGCGTTCAGTGGACGAGGACGTCGGCGACGGGCCGCGCCGAGACGGCTGGCTTGGTGACGACCGCGGTGATGCCGAGCAGCACCGGGGCGAGCCCGGCCGCGACGGAGAAGGCGAGGAAGTTGCTGCCGACACCGAGCCCGGCGTCGAGGAGCAGTCCGCCGACCTGGGGTGCGAGCACGGCACCGAGCCGGCCGACGCCGAGCGCAAAGCCGAGCGACGTGCCGCGCAGGGTGGGCGGGTAGTGGCTCGCGACCGCGGCGATGATGAGGCACTGCGTGCCGTGGGTGCCTACGCCGGCGAGGATGAGCGCGGCATAGATCGGGGTGGCGTCGCTCGGGTAGGTGAGCAGGAAGGCGAGGGCGACGCACGCGACGGCCGCCGCGACGACAGCGCTGCGCAGGGGGCCGAAGCGCACTCCCGCCCAGGCGGTGACGACGGAGCCGAGCACCGCGCCGAGGTTGAGGGCGAGGAGGAAGGCGAGCGGCTGGCCCATGTCGAAGCGGGGGTCGGAGCCCATGAGCTTCGGCAGCCACGTGCCGAGGCCGTACCACGCGAAGAGGGTCGCGACGGTGGCGGCGGCGAAGAGGATGGTGGGGCGCAGGAACCGCCCGCGCAGGATGGTGCGGAAGCCGGGCGCGTGCTGCTCGCCCGCGTGGTCGGCCGGGTCGTGCACGAGGCCGAACTGCGCCTCGATCGCCTTGCCCTCGGCCACTCGCCCATGCGCCCGCAGCCACGTCGGCGACTCGGGGAGCAGGAGGTAGCAGAGCGGGAGGAGGACGAGCACGGCGACGAAGGCGACGGCATACATCGAGCGCCAGCCGTAGGTGGGCAGCAGCCAGAGGCCGAGGACCGCGGCGATGGATCCGCCGATCGGCACGCCCGACATCATCATCGTCGAGACGGCCGAGCGGTGCTTGCGCGAGACGAACTCCGCGGTGAGGGCGTTCGCCGACGGCACGAGGCCGCCGAGGCCGAGGCCCGCGAGGAAGCGGAAGCCGCCGAAGATCTCGGCGCTCGGGGCGAAGGCGCAGAGGGCGGTGAAGGCCGAGAACCACAGCGTGGCCCAGAGGATCGTGCGGCGGCGGCCGAGCCGGTCGGAGAGCAGGCCCGCGCCGAGGGCGCCGACGAGCATGCCGGCGAAGGCCAGGCTGCCGATGAACCCGGCGGTGGTCGGGGTGAGGTCCCAGCCCTTCTCCTTGAGGAGGCTGGGCAGGGTCGTTCCGTAGACGATGAGGTCATAGCCGTCGAAGACGACGATGAGCCAGCAGAGGAGCGTGACGAGCCAGGCGGGCCGGGCAGAGCGGCCGGGGCGCAGGCTGGGGGCGGCCTGGGGCCGGTTCTGGGTGGGGGGCGTCGTTGCCATGAGGACGACTGTGGACTAGGTTCGCCATGACGGAACAGAAGATTCTGCTATGAGGAACCGATGGCCCAGGACCGCGCCCAGAAGAACCGCCCGCACTACGCCCTCGCGAGCGTCGACCACGCGCTGCGCCTTGCCGTCATGCTCCAGGTCGAGGGTCCGCTCAGCGTCTCCGACGCGGCCGAGCGCCTCGGCGTCGCCCGCTCGACGGCGCACCGGCTGCTCTCGATGCTCGTCTACCGCGACTTCGCGCGGCAGGGGGAGGACCGCCGGTACCACGCCGGCCCGGTCATCTCGCTGACCGCCGACTCCCAGTCGCGCACGGCCCTGCTGCGCACGGTCGCGTTGCCGCACCTGCACGCGCTCGTCGGGCGTCTCGGCGAGTCGGCCAACCTGCTCGTCCTCGCCGGCGACTACGCCCGATTCATCGGCTCCGTCGAGAGCAGCCAGGCGCTGCGCGTGGGCAACCGCGAGGGCATGGTCTTCCCGGCTCACCTCACCTCGGGCGGCAAGCTCATCCTCGCCGACCTCACCCCCGCCGAGCGCGAGGAGCTGTATGCCGCCCAACGCTGGGACGGGCGTGAGGGCGAGAGGCCCGACCCGGCGGCCCTCGAGCAGGAGCTCGCTGTCGTGCGCGACCGCGGCTTCGCGATCAACAAGGACCGCACCGAGACGGGTGTCACGGCGGTCGGCCGGGGCGTGCGGGTCGGCGACCGGGTGGGCGCGGCGGTCACGGTCTCGATGCCGACGGTCCGCTTCGACGAGTCCCGGCTCGTCGACATCGTCAGCGCGCTGGCCCTCGCCTCGCGCGACATCGAGCACGACCTGCAGGCCGCGCTGCGCGTCGAGGCCTGAGCCGGACGGCATACGCCCGAGCGGGGCCACGGGACCAAAGCCCCTGCCTGGGCGCTGCCCCCGGCGACACGATGGGGGGAGACGTGAGACCGCGACGGAGGCTGGGCCAGACATGAGCGAGCAGGGTGCGAGCGCGGGGCGGATCGTCGTCGGGGTCGACGGGTCGGAGTCGTCGAAGCAAGCCCTGCGCTGGGCCGCGCGGCTAGCCACCGGCGACGGCAGCCGCATCGAGGCGATCACCGCGTGGGAGTACCCGCAGGCCTACAGCTCGCCGGTCGACCCGAACTGGCGCCCGGACCTCGACGCCCAGGTGATCCTCGACGACACGTTGCGCGAGGTGTTCGGGGACGACCGTCCGGCCGCGCTCGTCCCGATCGTGCGCCACGGTCCGCCCCGGACGGTCCTCATCGAGGCCAGTGCCGGCGCCGACCTCCTCGTCGTCGGCAGCCGGGGTCACGGCGGCTTCGCGGGCCTGCTGCTCGGCTCGGTCAGCTCGGCCTGCTCGGAGCACGCGCACTGCCCGGTGCTCGTCCTGCACGACAAGGCCTGAGCGTTCCCTGACACACCGGCGAGGCGGCGCCGTGTCGGCGGGCAGCGCACCTACCGTGGGCAGGTGGACCGTCGACTGTTCCTCACGTCCGTGGCCGCCCTGGTGGCCACGGGGCTGTCGGCGTGCAGCAGCGATGCGACGGCAGGCACGGCGAAGGCCGCCGACACCCGGCCCTTCAAGGCGCCCCAGGGCATCACCAAGGTGCCGCTGCCGCACGGCACCCTCTACCGCCTGCCCGGCAAGACGAACCACGTCGCCCTCACCGTCGACGACGGCACCAACCCCGCGGTCATCGAGGGCTACGCGAAGCTGTGCCGCGACACGGGCCTGCGGGTCACCTTCTTCTGCAACGGGGTCAACCGCGGCTGGACCGAACACGCCGGGCTGCTGCGTCCGCTCCACGACGACAACCAGGTCTTCCTCGCCAACCACACGTGGAGCCACCCCAACCTCGTCAAGCTGTCGTCCCGCAAGATCAGCGACCAGGTCCACCGCAACGAGACGTTCCTCAAGAACACCTACGGCACCCTCGGGCGGCCCTTCATGCGCCCGCCCTACGGCTTCACGAACGCACGCGTGAAGGCCCAGCTCGCCGACCTCGGCTACCCGGCGGTGACGATGTGGCTCGGCAGCCTCGGCGACTCGTCTTCCATCCCGCCGGCCGAGATCGTCGCCAACGCCGAGGAGTGGATGACCGCGGGGCGCATCGTCATCGGTCACGCCAACCACCGCGGCGTCCTCAAGGCCTACGGCCAGCTCGTCGAGATCATCCGCAGCCGGGCGCTCGTGCCGGTGCACCTCGGTGACGTCTACGCGGTGTAGGGGTCGACGCGGTGCCGGTGTGAGGGGGCATGCCAGTGGGTATGCGCTTTGTGGCGATTCCCAGACAGACCTGATTGGTTGGTTGTCACAACCCGTCCAGCGCAGGAAGGTGCACCGGTGGATCCGAAGAAGACGCTCCTGTCGTGGCCCGTCGTCCGGCAGCTCCGCTCCGGTGACTTCCTCGGCCGCGGGCCGGCGGTGACCTCGGCGCGCACCCGCGAGCTCGAGCCTCGCACGTCGACGGCCGACAAGGTCGTCCAGAGCGTCTGCCCCTACTGTGCCGTCGGGTGCGGCCAGCGCATCTTCGTCAAGGACGACCGGGTCGTCCAGATCGAGGGCGACCCTGACTCGCCGGTCTCGCGAGGGCGCCTCTGCCCCAAGGGATCTGCGAGCGAGCAGCTCGTCAACAACCCCGGCCGCCAGCGCAAGGCGCTCTACCGTCGCCCGGGCGGTGCCGACTGGGAGCCGATCGAGCTGTCCACCGCCGTCGAGATGATCGCCCAGCGCTTCGTCGAGTCGCGGCGGCGCACGTGGCAGGACCACGACGAGCACGGGCGTCCGCTCCGCCGCACGATGGGCATCGCCTCCCTCGGCGGGGCGACGCTCGACAATGAGGAGAACTACCTCATCAAGAAGCTCTTCACCGCCGCGGGAGCGATCCAGATCGAGAACCAAGCGCGTATTTGACACTCCTCCACGGTCCCCAGTCTGGGGTCCTCGTTCGGGCGCGGCGGCGCTACGCAGTACGTGCAGGACCTGTCCAACGCCGACTGCATCGTCATCCAGGGATCGAACATGGCCGAGTGCCATCCGGTCGCCTACCAGTGGGTGACGGAGGCGCGCCTCAAGGGCGCCCGGGTCATCCACATCGACCCGCGCTTCACGCGCACCTCGGCGACCGCCGACAAGCACATCCCGATCCGCGCCGGCAGCGATGTCGTGCTGCTCGGCGCCCTCATCAACCACATCCTCAGCAACGAGCTCTACTTCAGGGAGTACGTCGTCGCGTACACCAACGCCGCGACGCTCGTGAGCGAGAAGTTCCAGGACACCGAGGACCTCGACGGCCTCTTCTCGGGCTATGACGACGAGCTGGGCAGCTACAAGCCGGACTCGTGGGCCTACGCGAGCAACGACGGCGAGGGCGAGTCGCCCGGCACCATCGGCGGCCCGGCCGCCGTCCACGAGCACGGCCAGTCGCAGTCCGAGCGGTCGGCCGGCGACCAGCACGGTTCCGGGGGCCCGGCGCTCGAGCACGCCCGGGTGCTGCGCGACGAGACGCTGCAGGACCCGAACACCGTCTTCCAGATCCTCAAGCGCCACTACTCCCGCTACACGCCCGAGATGGTGGCCGAGACGTGCGGCATCAGCGTCGACGACTTCGACTACCTCGCCCGGTCGGTGACGGAGAACAGCGGCCGCGAGCGAACGACGGCGTTCGTCTATGCGGTGGGCTGGACCCAGCACACCCTCGGGGCGCAGTTCATCCGCACGGCCGCGATCGTCCAGCTGCTCCTCGGCAACATGGGGCGCCCGGGCGGCGGCATCATGGCGCTGCGCGGTCACGCGAGCATCCAGGGCTCGACCGACATCCCGACGCTCTACAACATCCTCCCGGGCTACCTCGCGATGCCCGTGGCGGGCCTGCACGACACGTGGGACGACTACCTCGGCGCGATCGGCAACAAGGAGCAGAAGGGCTTCTGGGCCAACGCCGACACGTATGCCGTCAGCCTGCTCAAGGCGTGGTGGGGCACGTCCGCGACCGCCGAGAACAACTGGCGCTTCGACTACCTGCCGCGCCTCTCCGGAGCCCACGGCACCTACCAGACGACGATGGCGATGCTCGACGGCCAGGTCGAGGGCTACTTCCTCCTCGGGCAGAACCCTGCCGTCGGGTCGGCACACGGGCGGATGCAGCGGCAGGCCATGGCGCACCTCAAGTGGCTCGTCGTGCGCGACTTCAACATGATCGAGTCCGCCACCTTCTGGAAGGACGGTCCCGAGATCGCCTCGGGCGAGCTCGTCACCGAGGACATCGAGACCGAGGTCTTCTTCCTCCCGGCTGCCGCGCACACCGAGAAGAGCGGCTCGTTCACGCAGACCCAGCGGATGCTCCAGTGGCACCACCAAGCGGTGCAGCCTCCGGGTGACTGCCAGAGCGAGCTGCAGTTCTTCTTCGAGCTCGGTCGGCGTGTGCGCGAGCTGCTGGCCGACTCGACCGACGAGCGGGACCGCCCGCTGCTCGACCTCACGTGGGACTACCCCACCGACGAGCACGGCGACCCGGACGCCGAGGCGGTGCTCGCCGAGATCAACGGCCGTCACCTCGCCGGCGACAAGGCAGGTCAGCCCCTGTCGGCCTACACCGAGATGAAGGCCGACGGCTCCACCGACGGCGGATGCTGGATCTACACCGGTGTCTACGCGGACGGCGTCAACCACGCCGCGAACCGCAAGCCCGGCCGCGAGCAGGACCTGACTGCCCTCGAGTGGGGCTGGGCATGGCCGGCCAACCGGCGCATCCTCTACAACCGCGCCTCGGCCGACCCCGACGGCAAGCCGTGGAGCGAGCGCAAGAGGTACGTCTGGTGGGACGAGGACCAGGGCCGGTGGACCGGCCACGACGTGCCGGACTTCGTTCCCGACAAGGCGCCGGGCTACCGGCCGGAGCCGGGCACCGGCGGCCCCGCAGGGCTCGCGGGCGACGACCCCTTCGTCATGCAGGCCGACGGCAAGGGCTGGCTCTTCACGCCCAAGGGCATGCTGGACGGCCCCCTGCCCACCCACTACGAGCCGCAGGAGTCACCCGTCCGCAACCCGCTCTACGGGCAGCAGTCCAACCCGGCCCGCAAGGTCTTCCCGCGCAAGGACAACCTGTGGAGCCCGTCCGGTGACGAGCCGGGTGCGGATGTCTACCCGTTCGTGTTCACGACCTACCGGCTGACGGAGCACCACACCGCCGGGGGCATGAGCCGCTGGCTGCCCTACCTCTCGGAGCTGCAGCCGGAGTTCTTCTGCGAGGTCTCGCCCGAGCTCGCCGCAGAGCGAGGCCTCGAGAACGGCGGCTGGGCGACGATCGTGTCGGGCCGCGCGGCCATCGAGGCACGCGTCATGGTGACCGAGCGCATGACCCCGCTGCGCATCGCGGGGCGCACGATCCACCAGGTCGGGCTGCCCTACCACTGGGGCGTCGGCCGCGACGCCGTCGTAAGCGGGGATGCCGCCAACGACCTGCTGGGGGTCGCGCTCGACCCCAACGTGCAGATCCAGGAGAGCAAGGCCGGCTCGTGCGACATCGTGCCCGGCAGGCGCCCCACCGGTGAGGCGCTGCTGCGGTTCGTCGCCGAGTACCAGTCACGCGCCGGCAGCACCGTCATGACGGGCAACGAGCTGCGCACCGGCCACCCGGAGTCCAGCCCGGCGTCGGTTCCAGACACGAGAGAGGACTGAGGCAGTGGGATTCTGGCGCAACCAGCTCTCGGGACCGACCGACCCGGCGGCCGACGCCGCCTGGGACCGGCACGAGCCACGCAAGGGCTTCTTCACCGACACCTCCATCTGCATCGGCTGCAAGGCCTGCGAGGTGGCGTGCAAGGAGTGGAACCACGTGCCCGAGGACGGGCTCGACCTGCTGAGCCAGTCCTACGACAACACCGGCGCGCTCGGTGCGAGCACGTGGCGCCACGTCGCCTTCGTCGAGCAGTCGAGCGAGCGCATCGAGCAGGCGCGCGAGTCGGGTCGCCGGCTCGTCCAGCTCGGGATGCCGTCCGTGCGCACCGGCGGAGAGCCGGCGCTCGCGGGCGGCAGCACGGCCACCGCGACGCTCGCCCCGCCCGGCGATGTCCGCCCCGGCGATGTCCGCCCCGGCGCGGGGGCAGGGCCGGGTCCGACCGACCAGGCGGTGCCGGACCTCCGCTGGCTCATGGCCTCCGACGTGTGCAAGCACTGCACCCACGCGGCCTGCCTCGACGTCTGCCCCACCGGGTCGCTCTTCCGCACCGAGTTCGGCACCGTCGTCGTGCAGGACGACGTCTGCAACGGCTGCGGCTACTGCGTCGCGGCCTGCCCGTTCGGCGTCATCGAGCGCCGCCGCGGCGACGAGGGCCACGAGAAGACCGGCCAGTCGCACGGCATCAGCATCGCGGGAGCGCCCGGCACGGGCTCGCACCAGAACCCCCCGTCGTATGCCGCCTCGAACGGCGAGGTGAAGAACGTCGGCATCGCCCAGAAGTGCACGCTCTGCTACGACCGGCTCGGCGCCGGCCAGACCCCTGCCTGCGCCCAGGCCTGCCCGACGACCTCGATCAAGTTCGGCGACCTCGACGAGATGCGCGCGACGGCCCGCGCCCGCGTCGCGGAGCTGCACGAGCTCGGCTACCCCGAGGCCCGGCTCTACGGCGTCGACGACCACGACGGCGTCGGGGGCACGGGTTCGACGTTCCTGCTCCTCGACGAGCCCGAGGTCTACGGCCTGCCGCCGGACCCCCGGGTCACGACGGCCGACCTGCCCGACATGTTCCGCAAGGCCGGCTACGCCGGGCTGACGATGCTCGGTCTCGCCGCGGCAGCGTTCGTCGGGAGGCGTCGATGACGGTCAACCCGTTCGACGCCGACCGTCCTCCGGAGCGGGTGCGCCGCGGCAACGGTGAGCGAAAGCGCAACGGACAGAACGGCGCCCGCAGACGCGACGAGTCGCTCATGGTGCCCGACGTGTCGTTCGACAGCTACTACGGTCGCCACATCGTCAAGCCCGCGCCCTGGGAGAAGGAGATCGCGGCATACCTCTTCCTCGGCGGCGTCGCCGGCGGTTCGGCGCTGCTCGCCGCGGGAGGCCGCGCCCTCGGCTACCCGGCGCTCCAGCGGGTCGGGCGCGTGGCGGCCATGGGGGCTGCGGCCCTCGGTGGTGCCGCGCTCGCCAAGGACCTCGGCAAGCCGAGCCGGGCGCTCAACATGATGCGCACCGTCAAGCTCACCTCGCCGATGTCGGTCGGCTCGTGGATCCTCACCGCCTTCAGCGGGTTCTCGGGCCTGGCCCTCGCCTCAGAGGTGGCGACCGCCATCGCCGGCCGGAGTGATGGTGGCACCGGCGGCGGATCCGCCGTGGCCCGCGTCGCCCGCGTCCTCGACCTCGTGGACGGCCCCGCGACGGTGGGGTCGGCCCTCTTCGCGCCGCCGCTCGCGGCATACACCGCAGTGCTGCTCGCCGACACCGCCACGCCGACGTGGCACGAGTCCTACCGCGAGCTGCCCTTCGTCTTCGTCAGCTCAGCGAACCTCGCGGCTGCCGGGCTCGCTCTCGTCGCGGTGCCGACGGCGCAGAACGGTCCGGCGCGGCGCCTCGCCGCTGTCAGCGCGGTGACCGAGACCCTGGCGTTCGAGCGGATGCAGGACAAGCTCGGCCCGACGCTGTCGGAGCCGCTGCGCACCGGCAAGGCCGGACGGCTGCTGCGCGCGAGCAAGGCCCTGACGATCGGGGGCGCCGTCGGTTCGGTCGTGCTGGGCCGCAACCGGGTGGCTGCTGCCTTGAGCGGCCTTGCCCTCATGGCCGGTTCGGCCTGCCTGCGATTCGGCGTCTTCGAAGCGGGTACGGCATCTGCGATCGACCCGAAGTACACCGTCGAACCCCAGCGGGAGCGGCTCGAACGCCGCCGCGCCGCCGGTGTCGTCGACGACTCCATCACGACGGCGCGATAACGCGTCGCCGTCCGTTCGGCGGCGCGATGGCGCGCGCGCCCGACAGGAAGGGCACGCCGTGAGCAGTAGAGTCATGCAGCCGCAGACCACCGAGCGGACCCCCAACCGCTGGATCATCCTCCTCGCGGGCGTGCTCGTACAGCTCGCCATCGGCGCCGTCTACGCCTGGAGCGTCTTTGCCAAGGCGCTGCAGAACGAGCAGGCCTTCGGCTGGACGAAGGCGCAGGCCGCGGTGCCGTTCGAGGTCGCCATCGGCATGATCTTCGTCGGCAGCTACATCGGCGGTCGCATCCAGGACCGCCGCGGGCCGGGGGTGGTCGCCCTGACCGGCGGCGTCATCTACAGCCTCGGCGTCATCATCGCGTCGTTCGCCGACAAGGACCGCTTCTGGATCCTCATCCTCGGCTACGGCGTGCTCGGCGGCTTTGGCCTGGGCATGGCCTACATCGTGCCGATCGCCATGCTCCAGAAGTGGTTTCCCGACAAGCCGGGGCTCATCACCGGCATCGCCGTGGCCGGCTTCGGCTTCGGCGCGGTCATCACTGCGCCCCTCGGGCAGCACTTGATCGCGGGCGACCCCTCCGTCCCCACCAAGGCCTTCCTCCCCCTCGGCATCGGCTACCTCGTGGCGATCGTCATCGGTGCGAGCCTGTTCCGCAACCCTCCGGAGGGTTACGTCCCGCCGGGCCTGGCTGGCCCCGCCGTTGCTGGCTCCTCGGGCGCCGTCCCGACGAAAGACCCTGTGCCAGAGGCGGACTTCACGGCTCCCGAGGCCCTGCGTACGCCGCAGTGGTACCTCCTCACCGCGATCCTCACCCTCAGCGTGACGGCGGGCATCTCGCTGATCTCGGTCGCAGCGGGCAGCGCGAGCGACCTCTCCGGCTACTCAGCGGCCGCTGCAGCCAGCCTCGTCGGTGTCCTGGGACTCTTCAACGGCGGCGGCCGCATCCTCTGGGGTTGGCTCTCGGACCGCATCGGCAAGATGCCGGCGTTCATGGGGATCCTCGGAATCCAGGGTGCGTGCCTCCTGCTCATCCCTCACGTCGCCTCTCCGGCCATCTTCGCGGTGCTCGCGGCGCTCGTGTACCTCTGCTACGGCGGCGCGTTCGGCACGATGCCCTCGACTGCGGGGCGCTTCTTCGGCGTGCGCAACGCCGGCGCGATCTACGGCCTCATGCTCATCGGCTGGAGCATCGGCGGCATCGTCGGCCCGCTGCTCATCTCCTCGCTCATCGGGGAGCAGAAGGCCTACACGCTCGGCTTCACCGTCGTCGGCCTCATCGCGCTGGTCGGGATGGTCCTGCCGCTGCTGACGAAGAAGCCCGCGGCTCCGGCAGCGCGAGTCACCGCACCCTCAGAGGGTGCTCAGACCGCGCCACGAACTCGCCGATGACGGTCCCGCAGGGCACCTCGCCCGCGACGAGCAGGCCGCCGCTCGTCTGCGCGTCGGCCAGCAGGACGAGGTCCTCGTCGGAGACGGCAGCCTCGAGGTGGGGTCGCACCCAGTCGAGGTTGCGCCTGCTGCCACCGGGCACGAAGCCCGCTCGCAGGGACTCCCGCGCCCCGTCGAGGTAGGGCACGGCGCTGGCGTCCACGACGGCCGACACCCCTGAGGCCCGCGCCATCTTGTAGAGGTGCCCGAGCAGCCCGAAGCCCGTGACATCCGTCGCGGCCCTCAGCCCACCGGCGAGGGCCGCGGTGCTCGCCGTGTCGTTGAGGGCGACCATCGACTCGACGGCGTGCGCGAAGACCTCGCCCGTCGCCTTGTGACGGTTGTTGAGGACCCCGACCCCGAGCGGCTTGGTGAGGCTGATCGGGAGGCCGGCTTCGGCAGCATCGTTGCGCAGCAAGCGATTCGGGTCAGCCAGACCCGTCACCGCCATGCCGTACTTCGGCTCCGGGTCATCGATGCTGTGGCCGCCGGCGACCGGGCAGCCGGCGAGCCGAGCGACGTCGAGCCCGCCGCGCAACACCTCCTGCGCGAGCTCCGGAGGCAGCACGTCGCGGGGCCAGCCGAGCAGGTTGACGGCGAGGATCGGACGCCCGCCCATCGCGTAGATGTCGGAGAGCGCGTTGGCCGCCGCGATGCGCCCCCAGTCGTAGGCGTCGTCGACGACGGGGGTGAAGAAGTCGGCGGTCGCGAGCACCGCGACGTCGCCACCGGATCCTGCCTCGATGCGGACCGCTGCGGCGTCGTCGCCGTCGTCGAGACCGACGAGCAGGTCGGGCGACCCGACGCCGACGAGGCCGCGCACCATGTCCTCGAGCTCCCCCGGAGGGATCTTGCAGGCGCAGCCGCCGCCGTGGGCGTACTGGGTGAGTCGGGTCGCCGCGGGTGAGGTCGTCACCCGTCGACTGTATGCGGACCGCTCCGTCCCAGCGCGCCGCCCGGTCCTCCGGTGCCGCAGCCCCGACCGCGGCGACCCCGTCGTCCCCGGCCTGCCGGACTGGGTACGGTGGCGCGTGGAGGTGTCTGGGCACCTGGTGGTCCCCCCGGTCTTCAAAACCGGTGAGGCCGAGCATCTCGGCCTGGCGGGTTCGATTCCCGTCCACCTCCGCCAGCACGACCCGGTCGCGCCGGGTGGTGTCGGTCGACGGTGTGGAGAGGAGGGCGGTCGTGTCGCAGGCAGATCCGCGGCGGATCGTGCCGCGCACCGACGTGCTGCTGGCCCACCCCGACCTCGTGGCTGCTGCGGCGCGGCACGGCACGCGAGCGGTCAAGGAGGCGGTGCGAGCCGCCCAGGCCCGAGCCCGCTCCGGCGAGATCACGCCCGGCGAGGTCGTCGCGGCGGCGCAGGCGGCGCTCCCGGCACGCAGCACGACCCTGCGTCCGCTCCTCAACGCCACGGGCGTCGTCGTGCACACGAACATCGGACGCGCCCCGCTCTCCGACGCCGCGCTCGAGGCCGTCGCCGCTGCGGCGGGCTACGTCGACGTCGAGTTCGACACCGCGACGGGAGCACGGGCCCGTCGAGGCCGCGGCACCCTCGAGGCGCTGCGAGCCGCCGTGCCCGCGGCCGGGGACGCCCTCGTCGTCAACAACGGAGCGGCCGCGCTCATCCTCGCGACGACGGCCCTGGCCGCCGGTCGCGAGGTCGTCGTCAGTCGCGGCGAGATGGTCGAGATCGGCGACGGCTTCCGACTGCCCGACCTCATCGCGTCGACCGGCGCCCGCCTGCGCGAGGTCGGAACGACGAACCGGACCCGCCTCGCCGACTACGCCGCCGTGGTGGGCCCCGACACTGGATGCGTCCTCAAGGTGCACCCGAGCAACTTCCGCGTCGAGGGCTTCACGAGCGCCGCCTCCGTGCGCGAGCTCGCGACGCTCGGGGTGCCGCTCGTCGTCGACATCGGCAGCGGGCTGCTCGCGCCCGACCCGCTGGTCCCCGACGAGCCGGACGCCACGACGTCGCTCGCCGACGGCGCGACGGTGGTGACGGCCAGCGGCGACAAGCTGCTCGGCGGCCCCCAGGCCGGGCTCGTCCTCGGCGAGGCGGCAACCGTGGAGCGGCTGCGGCGGCATCCCCTCGCCCGGGCGCTGCGGGTAGACAAGCTGACGCTCGCTGCCCTGGAGGCGACGCTGCGAGGCCCCGAGAGCCCGGTGACGGCATACCTCCACGCCGACGGCGAGGCGCTGCGCGTGCGCACGGAGCGTCTCGCGGCGGCGGTGGCGGGCGAGCTCGTCGCCGTCGAGGGGCGGGTCGGCGGGGGAGGAGCGCCCGGGGTGCCGCTGCCCGGCTGGGCCGTGGCCCTGCCGGAGGCGTGTGCCGAGCGGCTGCGTCGCGGCGAGCCCGGCGTCGTGGCGCGCGTGGAGCGGGGCCGGTGCCTCGTCGACCTGCGCTGCGTGCCGCCAGACCGCGACGGCGACGTCGAGCGCGCCGTCCTCGCCGTACTCGCAGTCCTCGCCGCGCTGACCCCCGAGGACTGACCCGTGCACGTCATCGCGACCGCGGGGCACGTCGACCACGGCAAGTCCACGCTCGTGCGTGCCCTGACCGGCATCGAGCCGGACCGGTGGGCCGAGGAGCACCGGCGCGGCATGACGATCGACCTGGGCTACGCGTGGACGACCCTCGCGCCGGGCGTCGAGGTGGCGTTCGTCGACGTGCCCGGCCACGAGCGCTTCATCGGCAACATGCTCGCGGGGCTCGGCCCCGCCCCGGCCGTCGTCCTCGTCGTCGCCGCCGACGAGGGGTGGCGGCGCCAGTCGGCCGAGCACCTCGCCGCGGTCGACGCGCTCGGCATCACGCACGGCCTCCTCGTCGTCACCCGGAGCGACCTCGCCGACCCGGAGCCGGCGATGGCGCAGGCAGTGGAGCAGCTCGGCCGGACGAGCCTGGCGGGGAGCCCCGCGCTCGCGGTGTCGGCCCGCACGGGCCAGGGTCTGGGCGATCTCCGGGCGGCGCTCGGCGACCTCGTCGCCACGCTCCCGCCACCGGAGACGGCCGGGCGCACCCGCCTCTGGGTCGACCGGTCCTTCTCGATCCGGGGCAGCGGCACCGTCGTCACGGGCACGCTCGGTGCGGGGACGATCCGGGTGGGCGACGACCTCCTCGTCCACCGCGCGTCAGGAGCCACGCTGCGGGCGACGGTCCGCGGCCTCCAGAGCCTCGAGCAGCCCTGCGACGCCGTCTCCGCCGTGGCGCGGGTCGCGGTCAACCTGCGCGGAGTCCGCGTCGACGAGGTCGGCCGGGGCGACGCGCTGCTCACCCCGGACGCCTGGCACGTGACGAGGACGGTCGACGTGCGGCTCACCACCGACTCGTCCGACGAGACGTCACCCGGGGCGCGGCACCGCCCGCAGGAGGGTGACCGGCTGCCGGCCCACCTCATGGTCCACGCGGGCACCCTCGCCGTGGAGGCACGGGTCCGCCCGCTCGGCCCCGGCGCAGTGCGTCTGGGCCTGTCCGACCCGCTGCCCCTCGCTGCGGGCGACCGGGTCGTCCTGCGCGACCCGGGGTCGCGCCGCGTCGTCGGTGCGCTCGTCGTCGACGCCGACCCACCCCGGCTCGACCGCCGGGGCGCGGCCGCCCGTCGTGCCGTCGAGGTCGCGGTCCTGGCCGCGGTGCCGGACCTCGCGCGGGAGGTGGCGCGTCGCGGGTGGATGCGTCACGACGACGCGGTCTCGCTCGGGATCGTCGTGCCCGCGGGAGGGCGTCCTGCGAGCACCGTTGCGCGCCGCGGTGGCTGGCTCGTCGACGACGACGCCTGGCAGGTGGCGGGACAGCGGCTGCGGGCGGCCGTCGAGCGGCGCGCGGAGTCGACTCCCATCGACCCCGGAGTGCCCCTGGAGGCCGCACGCGCCTCGGCAGGCCTGCCCGACCGGGCCCTCGTGACCGGGCTCGCCGAAGCGACCGGGCTCGAGGTGCGTGACGGGCGCGTCGGGTTGCCGGGCCACGCGGCAGCGCTCGGCGACCGCGCCGAGGCTGCGCTCCGGGCGGTCGAGGCGCGGCTGCGGGAGCATCCGTTCACGGCGCCCGAGCAGCACGACCTCGACGCGGCCGGGCTCGGGGCCCGCGAGCTCGCCGCCGCCCAGGGCACCGGCCGCATCCTCCGGCTGCCCGGCGAGATCGTGCTCCTGCCGTCGGCGCCGGCGCTCGCGATGCGCGAGCTCGCCCGGTTGCCCCAGCCCTTCACGACGAGTGACGCGCGCCAGGCGCTCGGCTCGACGCGTCGCACCGTGGTCCCGCTCCTCGAGCACCTCGACGGCCGGGGCTGGACCCGTCGCCTCGACGGGTCGCACCGCGAGGTCGTGCGCGCCCGGCCCGCCTCGCCCTGAGAGCCCGCCGGACGGCATACGCCGGCGTATGCCGTCCGGCCGGCCACCGGGTGTCGGTGCGGGATGGCAGGCTGACCTCGATGGCGAAGGACAGGCGGGCCGACGTGCTCGATCGATTCTCCCCGGCGACGGCCGCGTGGTTCCGGGGCAGCTTCAGCGCGCCCACGGCGGCGCAGGCCGGGGCGTGGGACGCGATCAGCTCGGGCCACCACTGCGTCGTCGTCGCCCCGACGGGGTCGGGCAAGACGCTGTCGGCGTTCCTCTGGGCCATCGACCGCATGGCGAGCGAGCCGGTGCCCGCCGACAAGCTCGAGCGCTGCCGCGTGCTCTACGTCTCGCCGATGAAGGCGCTCGCCGTCGACGTCGAGCGCAACCTGCGTGCGCCGCTCGTCGGCATCGGCCACGCCGCGACGCGGCTCGAGCTCCCGCAGCCCGACATCGGTGTCAGCGTGCGGTCGGGAGACACGCCCGCCAACGAGCGGCGCGCCTTCGCGCGCACCCCGACCGACATCCTCATCACGACCCCCGAGTCGCTCTTCCTCATGCTCACCTCGTCGGTGCGCGAGGCCCTCAGGGGCGTGCAGACCGTCATCATCGACGAGGTGCACGCCGTCGCCGGCACCAAGCGCGGGGCGCACCTCGCGCTCACGCTCGAGCGGCTCGACGCCATCCTCCCGACGCCGGCGCAGCGGGTCGGACTCTCGGCGACCGTGCGTCCGGTCGAGGAGGTCGCCCGCTACCTCGCCGGCGGCCGGCCGGTCGAGATCGTGCAGCCGGCGTCGACGAAGGAGTGGCGCCTCGAGGTCGTCGTGCCGGTGCCCGACATGGGTGAGCTGTCGGGGGCTGCGGCCGAGATCACACCGGGGGTGCCCGACCTGTCGGGCCCGGCGGCGGGCAACGCCCCGCAGGCGAGCATCTGGCCGCACGTCGAGGAGCGCATCGTCGACCTCATCGCCGACCACCGCTCGACCCTCGTCTTCGCCAACTCGAGGCGCCTCGCCGAGCGGCTCACCTCGCGGCTCAACGAGATCTGGGAGGAGCGGCTCGCCGAGGACGAAGGGCTGCCGCTCGCCAGCGTCGGCGCACCCCGGGCGCCCGCGCAGGTCATGGCCCAGGCCGGCACGAGCCGCGGCGCGCCCGCCGTGCTGGCGCGCGCCCACCACGGCTCGGTGAGCAAGGAGCACCGCGCTGCCATCGAGGAGGACCTCAAGGCCGGGCGCCTGCCCGCCGTCGTCGCGACGAGCAGCCTCGAGCTCGGCATCGACATGGGGGCCGTCGACCTCGTCATCCAGGTCGAGAGCCCGCCGAGCGTCGCGAGCGGCCTGCAGCGGGTGGGCCGTGCGGGCCACCAGGTGGGCGCGGTCAGCGAGGGCGTGCTCTTCCCGAAGTTCCGCGGCGACCTCGTGCAGACCGCCGTCGTCGTCGAGCGCATGCGCGCCGGGGCCATCGAGTCGCTGCGCATCCCGGCCAACCCTGTCGACGTGCTCGCCCAGCACGTCGTCGCGATGTGCGCCATGGACGAGTGGAGCGTCGCCGACGTCGAGACCCTCGTGCACCGCACCGCGAGCTTCGCGTCGCTGCCGCGCTCGGTGCTCGAGGCGACCCTCGACATGCTCGCCGGGCGCTACCCCTCCGACGAGTTCGCCGAGCTGCGCCCCCGCATCGTCTGGGACCGCGTCAGCGACACCCTCACCGGCCGCCGAGGTGCGCAGCGCCTCGCCGTCACGAGCGGTGGCACGATCCCCGACCGCGGGCTGTATGCCGTCTTCCTCGCCTCCGGTGAAGGGCCCGGTCGCCGGGTCGGCGAGCTCGACGAGGAGATGGTCTACGAGTCGCGCGTCGGCGACGTCTTCACCCTCGGCACGTCGACGTGGCGGATCGAGGACATCACCCACGACCGCGTCCTCGTCACGCCCGCGCCCGGGCAGGCCGGCAAGCTGCCGTTCTGGAAGGGCGACCAGCAGGGCCGCCCCGCCGAGCTGGGCCGCGCCCTCGGTGCCTTCGTCCGCGAGATCGTCGGGCTGTCACCCGAGCGCGCCCGCGCCCGGGTCACCGCGGCCGGGCTCGACGAGTGGGCGGCCGACAACCTCATCGCCTACCTGACGGAGCAGAAGGAGGCGACCCGCCACGTCCCTGACGACCGCACGATCGTCGTCGAGCGCTTCCGCGACGAGATCGGCGACTGGCGGGTGGCGGTGCTCTCGCCCTTCGGCGGCCAGGTCCATGCGCCGTGGGCGCTCTGCGTCGCGGCACGCATGCGCGAGCGCTTCGGCGTCGACGTGCAGGCCATGCACGGCGACGACGGCATCGTCTTCCGCCTGCCCGACCTCGAGTTCGAGGACGCGGGAGGCAGCGGCCAGATCGGCCAGCAGCTCATCGAGCTCGTGACCCTCGAGCCCGAGGAGGTCAGTGAGCTCGTCACGCAGGAGATCGGCGGATCCGCCCTGTTCGCAGCACGTTTCCGCGAGTGCGCCGCCCGCGCCTTGCTGCTGCCGCGGCGCCGGCCCGACCGGCGTCAGCCGCTCTGGCAGCAACGGCAGCGCGCGGCGCAGCTGCTCGAGGTCGCGAGCCAGTACCCCACCTTCCCCATCGTCCTCGAGGCCGTGCGCGAGTGCGTGCAGGACGTCTTCGACGTGCCCGGTCTCGTCGATCTCATGACCGACATCCGGTCGCGCGGGGTCAAGGTCGTCGACGTCGAGTCGAGCCAGCCGAGCCCCTTCGCGAAGTCGCTCGTCTTCGGCTACGTCGCCCAGTACCTCTACGAGGGCGACTCGCCGCTCGCCGAGCGCCGCGCCGCCGCGCTCGCCCTCGACCCGTCGCTGCTCTCCGAGCTGCTCGGGCAGGGCGAGGCCCTCGCGCTCCGCGACCTGCTCGACCCCGAGGCCGTGGCCCGCACCGAGGCCGAGCTGCAGCGGCTGACGCCCGAGCGCGGCGCCCGCGACGGCGAGGACGTCGCCGACCTGCTGCGGGTGCTCGGCCCCCTCTCGATGCGTGACATCGTCGCGCGCGCCGCCGAGGGCTTCGAGCCCGCCGCGGTCGAGGCGGCCGTGTCCGAGCTCGAGCAGGCACGGCGCGTCATCGCGGTCCGCGTCGCCGGTGACGAGCGGTGGGCCGCCATCGAGGACGCCGCACGACTGCGCGACGCGCTCGGCACCTCCCTGCCCGTCGGCGTGCCGCAGGCGTTCCTCGAGCCGGTGCCCGACCCGCTCGCCGACCTCGTCGCCCGGTTCGCCCGCACCCACGGGCCCTTCGCCATCCAGACCGTCGCGGCCTGGTGGGGCCTCGGCCCGGCCGTGGTCCACGACGCGCTGCGCCGGCTCGTCGGATCCGGCCGCGTCGTCGAGGGCGAGCTGTTGCCGACCGAGAACGGCGGTGGCCACGGGCCGGAGTTCTGCGACGCCGAGGTGCTGCGGCTGCTGCGCCGCCGGTCGCTCGCCGCCCTGCGCCACGAGGTCGAGCCCGTCGACCAGCTCGACCTCGCACGCTTCCTCCCGCAGTGGCAGGGCGTCGGTGGCGGGCTGCGCGGGCGCGAGGGGCTGCTGCGCGCCGTCGAGCAGCTGACGGGCGCGGTCGTGCCTGCGAGCGCCCTCGAGACCCTCGTCCTTCCCGCCCGGGTCGCCGACTACCGTCCCGCCCTGCTCGACGAGGTGATGAGTGCCGGCGAGGTCGTCTGGCGAGGTCACGGGTCGCTACCCGGCGACGACGGGTGGGTGAGCCTCCACCTCGCCGACGCCGCACACCTCACGCTGACGCCACCCGACGACGCCGAGCTCACCGACAGCGAGCGAGCCGTCCTCGATGCTCTCGAGGGCGGCGGCGCCTACTTCTTCCGCGCGCTCGCGACGCGGGTCCGCCTCGGCGACACCGAGCTCAATGACGCGCTGTGGTCGCTCGTGTGGTCCGGCCGCGTCACCAACGACACCGTGGCACCCCTTCGTGCCCTCCTCTCAGGCGGCCGGACCGCCCACAAGCGCGCCCCCTCGGGCCCCCGGTCGACGCGGTATGCCGGACGCCGAGGCTCGCTCGGCCGCTTCGGCTCCCTGCGGGGTGCGGTCGCAGGCGCGAGCCCCGCTCAGGTCGAGGCGGCCGAGGACGCCGCGACGACGAAGGCGCTCGCCGTGGGTCGGGCAGCCGCGTCCGGCCCGCCGACGGGGGTGGGGCGGTGGACGGCACTGCCACCGGCCGAGTCCGACCCGACCGTGCGAGCGGTCACCAACGCCGAGCTGCTCCTCGACCGTTACGGCGTGCTGACCCGCGGGTCGGTCGTCACCGAGGACGTCCCCGGAGGGTTCGCCGCCGTCTACCGCGTGCTCGCTGCAGCGGAGGAAGCCGGCAAGGTGCGCCGCGGCTACTTCGTCGAAGGCCTCGGCGCATCACAGTTCGCCTCGACGGGTGCCGTCGACCGCCTGCGGTCGATGTCACGGCTGCCCGGCGCGGGCGCGTCCACGCCGTCGGGCGGCAGGGTCGACCCGAGCCAGGGCGACGAGTGGGCCACGCCCGCCCCGAGCCCGCAGGGCGGCATACCGCCCCGGCAGGGCAGGGGCGCCGACGCGCGTCGGGAGCGCACCGGGCCGCCGGCCCTCGTGCTTGCTGCGAGCGACCCGGCCAACCCCTACGGAGCGAGCATCTCCTGGCCGGAGCGCGGGCTCACCGAGCCCGGTGACGACACGAGCCAGGGCGCGGCGAGCGAGTCCGGTGGGGGCGGTCGCTCCCGACGCAAGGGGCACCAGCCGAGCCGCAAGGCGGGGGCGCTCGTCGTGCTCGTCGACGGCGACCTCGTGCTCTACGTCGAGCGCGGCGGCAAGACGATGCTCTGCTGGTCTGACGACGCGGAGCGGTTGCAGGCTGCAGCCGACGCCTTGGCTCTCGCGGTGCGCGAGGGTGCCCTCGGCCGGCTCACTGTCGAAAAGGCCGATGGCGCTTCGCTGCTCGGCTCGGACCACCCGCTCGTCGAGGCGCTTTCGCACGCCGGCTTCCACATGACACCGCGGGGCCTGCGTCTGCGTCGGTGAGCCCGCCGCTGGTGGTCCGAGAGCGGCCGAGGTCCCCTCTGGCGTTCAGAGATTTCACAGAACTCGCTGCACACCCTCGCCTCAGGTGAGACCCTCCTGATGGGGGCACCCGGACGGGGGACCAGCGTGGGGGCACGCGGTCCGGGCCAGTCAAAGTGGGGCATGTGCGGGGACACGCCATCAATCAGTCATGAGAACTGGATGGTGCAGTAATGAACGACGTCTGCGAGCCCGGCCGGCGGCCCATGAGTCGGCGGACCTTCATCAGAGCAGCTGGCGTGGCGGG
Organism: Humibacillus xanthopallidus; assembly: GCF_006716675.1. GTDB lineage: Bacteria > Actinomycetota > Actinomycetes > Actinomycetales > Dermatophilaceae > Humibacillus > Humibacillus xanthopallidus_B. The sequence goes on from NZ_VFPM01000004.1 coordinate 192,875, forward strand.
TGCCGGCTTCGTGCTCTACACCTACACACCCGGGGGGACGAAACAGGCCGTGGCGGCCATCCCCGGGGGCAACCTCGATCCGGTGGCCCTGCCGAAGTTCGTCACGCCGCTCCTCATCCCGCCGGTGATGCCACGTGCGGCGACCATCAAGCTGCGAGGCGGCAAGCAGGTCGACTACTACGAGATCTCGGTCAAGCAGATCTCGCAGCAGATCCTGCCTGCAGGACTGCCCATGACGACTGTCTGGGGCTATGGCGCGGTCACGTCGGCGGACAAGAAGGGGCTGTTGATCCACAACGCACCGTCTCTCACCATCGAGTCCAGGTGGGACCGCCCCGTGCGCGTCAAGTGGATCAACGACCTCAAGGACACGAACGGCAACTACCTGCCGCACCTGCTGCCGGTCGACCCGACCCTGCACTGGGCGAACCCGCCCGGCGGTGTACAGGACCGCGACACGCGGCCGACCTTCGCGAGCACGCCCGCGCCGTACACCGGACCGGTGCCCCTGGTGACCCACCTCCACGGCGCCGTCGGGGTCGGAGACGAGAGCGACGGCTATGCAGAGGCGTGGTTCCTGCCGGCGGCGAACAACGTCCCCCCGGAATATGCGACCGAGGGCACCTGGTACGACTTCTTCAAGGGCAAGGCGGCTTCGAGCTTCAGTGTCTCCTGGGGGCCGGGGTTCGCCGTCTTCCAGTACCCGAACAACCAGCGCGAGTCGACGCTGTGGTACCACGACCACACCCTCGGCATGACCCGACTCAACGTGTACGCCGGGCCGGCGGGCTTCTTCCTCGTCCGAGGTGGGCCGCAGGGGGACAAGGCCATCCTCGACAGTCGCTTCGGCACCATTGCCGTTCTGCCCGGGCCGGCGCCGATGGAGGGAGACAGGTTCCCCCCGAACAAGACCTACTACGAGATCCCGATCGCGATCCAGGACCGGGCGTTCAACGCGGACGGCTCCCTCTTCTACCCCGACAGCCGTGAGTTCTTCGACGGCGCCACGGCCGTGGACCCGGGCTTCATCCCCAGCACGGACCTCTCGCCGATCTGGAACCCGGAGTTCTTCGGCAACACGATCATGGTCAACGGGAACACGTGGCCGTTCCACACCGTCGAGCAGCGCCGCTACCGGCTTCGCCTTCTCAACGGCTGCCAGTCCCGCTTCCTCATCCTCGACTTCGCCCAGATCCCGGGCGTCGAGGTGTGGGCGATCGGCAACGAGGGCGGCTTCCTCGCAGCGCCGGTCAACCTCACCGCGGCCAACAACAACCGGCTCCTCATGGGGCTCGCCGAGCGGGCCGACCTCGTCGTCGACTTCACGAACGTGCCTCAGGGCAACTACGTGCTGAGGAACATCGGGCCCGACGAGCCCTTCGGCGGCGGCGAGCCGCCGAACGACTTCGACGTGGCCGATCCGGACACGACCGGACAGGTTCTGCAGTTGCGGGTCGTCCCGGCGATCGCTCCGGACCCGACGACGCCGCCCCAGTTCCTGACGCTTCCGCCGCTCACCCCGCTGCCAGCGCCCACGGTCACGCGCCGCCTGGCGCTCGCCGAGATGGCGTCGGACTACTGGGACGGGCCAGCCGAGGCGAGGTTGGGGGTCGTCGATGATTTCGGCTACGCGTCGGAAAGGATGTGGGCAGATGAGGTGAGCGAGAACCCGATCGTCGGCGCCACGGAGGTCTGGGAGTTCTACAACTTCACGGCCGACGCTCACCCGATGCACGTCCACGAGACCACGTTCGAGGTCGTGAACCGGCAGGCACTGGTGACGAACGAGGACGGTGAGACGGAACCTCCGGCGCGGCTCGTCGGCGACCCCCGGCCCCCAGAGCCCTGGGAGAGCGGCTTCAAGGACACGGTGATCGCCTATCCCGGCGAGGTGACGCGAATCAAGGCCAAATTCACCAACCCGGGCCAGTTCACCTGGCACTGCCACATCGTCGAGCACGAGGACAACGAGATGATGCGCCCCTACCGGATCGGGCCGGTGCAGCCGGGTCAGCCGGGTCAGCCCGGCTGAGGTGGCTCAGCGGTCGATCATCTTCTGCATGGCCTCGGGATACCGCGCTCCGTGGACCTGCACGCTGGCTGATGCACGGTCGAGCTCGGCGAGGTCGTCAGCGGTGAGCTGGAGGTCGGCCGCGGCGAGGTTCTCGTCGAGGCGCTCGAGGCGCCTGGTCCCGGGGATCGGGGCGATCCACGGCTGCTGCGCGAGCAGCCAGGCGAGAGCGACCTGACCCACCGTGGCGCCCTTGCGCTCGGCGACGCTCGTGATGAGGTCGACGAGGGCGAGGTTGGCCTGCAGGGCCTCCTTCTCGAAGCGGGGGAGGGTGGCGCGGATGTCGCCCTCGCCGAACTGCGTTGCCGCGGTGACCTGACCGGTGAGGAACCCGCGCCCGAGCGGGCTGAACGGCACGAAGCCGATTCCGAGCTCGGCGAGGGCGGGCAGGATCGCCTCCTCGGGCTCGCGCCAGAACAGCGAGTACTCGCTCTGGAGCGCGGTGACCGGCTGCACCGCATGCGCGCGGCGGATCGTGGAGACCCCGGCCTCGGACAGTCCGAAGTGGTGGACCTTGCCTGCCTCGATGAGCTCCCTGACGGTGCCGGCGACGTCCTCGATGGGCACGTCCCGGTCGACGCGGTGCTGGTAGAGCAGGTCGATCCGGTCGGTGCGCAGCCGTCGCAACGATCCCTCGACCGCGGCCCTGATGTGCTCGGGCCGGCTCGAGACGCCGGTCTGCGTACCTGCCTCGTCGAACGCGAACCCGAACTTCGTGGCGATGACGACGTCGTCGCGCACCGGCTCCAGCGCCTCGCCGACGAGCTCCTCGTTGTGGAACGGGCCGTAGACCTCAGCGGTGTCGAAGAGGGTGACGCCCCGCTCGACCGCGGCACGCAGGAAGGTCACCATCTCCGCTCGCGGTGGCCGGGCGCCGAAGGACTGGCTCATGCCCATGCAGCCCAGACCGAGCGCGGAGACCTTCAGGCCGGAGTCCGGACCGGCGTCTGGGCCGTGGCTGCCGAGAGTGCGTGTCTGCATTGCTGTTCTCCTTGGTCGTGATGTGCGAGTGAGAGTCCTTGAGCCTCAGGGCTGGCCGATGCTGAGCAGTGACTTGATGGCGCGCCGCTCGTCCATGGCGGCATACGCCTCGGCGACGTGGTCGAGGTCCGTGGTGAAGTCGAAGACGAGGCCCGGGTTGATCCGGCCCGCGAGGACGTCGTCGAGCAGCTCCGGGATGTAGCGACGGGCGGGTGCGACTCCGCCCCTGATGCCGACGTTCTTCCAGAAGAGCGTCTGGTACTGGAACGTCTCGTAGAGGGGGACGCCCACGGCGCCGATCATGCCGCCGGCGCGGGTGATGCCGGCGCAGGTCTCGATGGACTCGTCGGTGCCCACGCACTCGAGCGCGGCGTCGACGCCGGCGCCGTCGGTGAGGCGCAGGACGGTCTCGATGGCATCGGCGCCGCGCTTCTCGACGATGTCGGTGGCGCCGAACTCCACGGCGACGGCCTGCCGGGCGGGGTTGCGGCTGAGGGCGATGACCCGGGTGGCGCCGAGCTTGCGTGCCGCGAGCACCGCGGAGAGACCGACGGCGCCGTCGCCGACGACGGCCACCGTGTCGCCCGGCTGGACGCCCGCGCTGACCGCGGCGTGGTAGCCGGTGCAGGCGACGTCCGAGAGGGCGGTGAACGACGCCAGCTGCTCGTCGGTGAACCGGCCCTCGGGCGGCTGCGGGACCTTGACGAGGGTGGCGTCCGCGAAGGGTGCGCGGACCTTCTCGCCCTGACCGCCGTCGGTGACGCCGTTGCCGAAGGCGCCCCCGTGCATGCAGTTGGACGGGAAGCCGGCTCGGCAGGCGGGGCACGTGCCGTCGTTGAAGGTGAAGGGCGCGATGACGAAGTCGCCGACGGCGAGACCCGTCACTTCCGAACCGATCGACTCCACGACGCCGATGTACTCGTGACCGATGCTGCCGACCTTGTGCGGGTTGATGCCGCGGTAGTACCAGAGGTCGGAGCCGCAGACACAGCCCCGGACGACCCGGACGACGGCGTCCGACGCCTCCTGGATCTCGGGGTCGGGGCGCTCGCCGACGTCGATCGTGCCCTTGCCCCGGAAGATCGCTGCCTTCATGGTGGTGCTCGCTCTCTGTTGGGTCCGTTCGCGACCCAGTCAACCCGGCTGCCAGCGGATCCGACAGGCACTGTCGTGAGGGGTACCCGTAGGGACTCCCACGATCGGGCCGACGACGTAGCGTGGAGGTCATGCCCACCCGGAACGACCCGACGAGGAACGACCTCAAGGAGTTCCTCACCACCCGCCGCGCCAAGGTCAGCCCGGAGCAGTCCGGGCTGCCCGTCTACGGCGGGAACCGGCGCGTCGCCGGTCTTCGCCGCGAGGAGGTCGCGCTGCTCGCCGGGATCAGCGTCGAGTACTACACGAGGCTCGAGCGCGGCAGCGTCGGCAACGTCTCCGAGGGTGTCCTCGACGGGCTCGTCCACGCGCTCCAGCTCGATGAGGCCGAACGCGACCACCTCTACCGCCTGGTCCGTAGCGCAGGCACCCCCGCCAGCCGTGGGCCGCGCCGCGTGGCCGTCCGCGGTCAGGTCCGACCGGCCCTGCAGCGGGTCCTCGACCAGATGCCCATGCCGGCCTACCTGCGCAACGGTCGCTTCGACGTCCTCGCGGCCAACGACCTTGGCAGGGCCCTCTACAGTCCGCTCTACGAGCAGGCCGCGGCCCACACTCCGGGCCAGCCACCCAACAGCGCCCGCTTCGTCTTCCTCGACCCCGGCGCACCCGAGTTCTTCCTCGACTACGACAAGGTCGCAGACGACTGCGTCGCATTCCTGCGCGCGGAGGCCGGTCGGGACCCGTACGACAAAGCCCTCTCCGACCTCGTCGGTGAGCTGTCCACCCGGAGCGAGGACTTCCGTCGCCGCTGGGCGGCGCACGACGTGCGCTACCACCGCACCGGGCGCAAACGCCTCCACCACCCGCTCGTCGGTGATCTGGAGCTCGACTACGAAGCCTTCGAGCTGCCTGGCGACCCGGGCCAGCGGGTCAATGTCTACACGGCTCCACCCGACTCGTCGGCCGAGGCTGCACTGAACCTCCTCGCCAGCTGGACGGTTCGGCAACCGTCACCTAGCGCTGGAGCGCCTTGAGGGTCATCGGGCGGCCGCCGCTCAGGCGGTCGACCTGGGCGAGATAGAGCTCCGCGCACGCGAGCGCGTCCGTCAGTGCCTCGTGGGCGGCATACCGGGGGAGGCCGAGGTGGGCGCGGGCCGTGCCGAGGCGCAGCGCGCCGGGCGGGAGGTCCTCGCCCGAGTGGCTGCGCAGGACGCGGCTCTGCAGTTCCATCGTGTCGACGGCGGTGATCGGGAGCGGCACACCGAGCTCGCGCTCACACGCGGCGGAGAGGAATCCCGTCTCGATCGCGGCGTGGTGCGCGAGCAGCACCCGCCCGGTGAGCGCCGCGGCGACGCGCTCGAGGAGGTCGCGCAGCTCGATGCCGCCGGCGAGCGCGTCGTCGGTGATGCCGTGGACCGCCGCGCTCTGCCCGACCTCGACGTCGGCGCGGCAGAGGAGCTGCTCCGCGCCCGCCAGGCTGATCCGCAGGCCGTCCACGGGAACGAAGCCGACCGACAGGATGCGGTCGGTGCGCGGGTCGAGGCCTGTCGTCTCGAGGTCGAGCGCGAGGAGCCGCAGGTCGGAGACGTCGGTGCGTGGACCGGGTGGTGCGCTCCCGAGGTAGTCGCGCACCGGGCCCGGGGGCGCCTGGCCGGCCCACCGCGCCTGCCGCGCGCGTCGGTGGTCGACGCCGAGCCGCGAGAAGATCACGTCACGTGCCCGAGCGGATGACTGTGCAGGATCGTCTGCTGGGCCGACCGCACGACCTGGAAGGCATCTCGCAGGTGCCGCTTCTCGAAGCTGCTCAGCTCGCTCGGTGCGACGAAGTTGTCCGGTGGCTCGCCAGCGCGAATCTGCTTGGCCTGATGGAGAAGTCGCACGTAGCGGATGAACTCGAAGGCGTCGTGCAGATCGGCGGCCGTCTCGTCGGAGAGGCCACCCGCACCCGCGGCGGCCGTGATGCGCGACGACGTGCTGACCTGCGGCAGACCCCGCGACAACGCGTGCACCCGGGCGACCTCGACGACGGCGTGGAAGCCGCCGCGCTTGAGGTCGAGGGTGTCCTTGTGCGCCCCCTCCCGCTCCAGGACGAAGCCGCGGAAGAAGCCGAGTGGCGGCTCGTTGGCCGCGGCGTTCCTCGCGAGGTGCGCGAGGAAGCGCGTGCCGCGCGGGGCCGACCGACGGATCTGCTCTCGGAGCTCCTCGACGAGGGTGTCGTCGCCGTGCACGGTGCGCAGGTCGAAGAAGATGGCCGACCGCAGGATGGCGTCGGGCACCGGCTCGTCGATCCACTGCGTGAAGGTGCGCCTCCACTCGCGCAGCGGCCGGCGCCACTGCGGGTTGGTCGCCATGACGTCGCCGGGGCACCGGGGGTAGCCGCACGCGACGAGCCCCTCGACGACGAAGCGCGCGAGCGCCTCGAACCACGGCAGGTCGGCGGGGGTCGCGTCATCGCTGATGACGAGGGCGTTGTCCTGGTCGCTGCCCGGACCCTGCTCGAGGCGGGCCTGCGACCCGAGCACCACCCAGGCGTATGCCGTCGGGCTCGGCCCCAGCTCGCGCTCGGCGAGCCCGATGAGCCGTTGCTCGAGCGCATCGCCCACGGCGGTGACGATGCGGCCGATGCCGTCGGCGGTCGCGTCCTCGTGCACGAGCTGGTCGATGATGCGCGGGAGGCGCTGGCTGAGGACGACGAGGGTCCCGAGGTCGTCGGCCTTGGCGATGTCGCCGACGAGGTGGATCGGGTTGGCCCGCTCGAGCCGCATGAGGTCGGTGCTCGTCAGCATGCCGAGCGGAGTGCGCCCGTCGGTGCCACCGACGACGGGCATGTGGTGGATGTTGCGTGAGGTCATCTCGAGGATGAGCTCCATCGCGATGTCGTCGGGCCCGGCGGTGACCGGGTCGGCCGTCATCATCGCGCTGACCGGGGTGGAGGAGTCGAGACCCGCAGCCAGGACACGGGTGCGCAGGTCGCGGTCGGTGACGATGCCGGTGAGACGGCCGCCGTCGACGACGAGCAGCGACGACACCTGCTCTCGGGCCATCAGCTGCGCTGCCTCGCGGACCGTCGCGTCACCGGTGGTCGTGATCGGCTCGCGCCGCACGAGGTCGCGCAGCCTGGTCTGCAGCACCGCGGTGCGCCGCTGGGCGTGCGGCATGGCCTGCAGCGCATGGCGCAGCCGGGAGGCGCGCTGCTGTGAGAAGAAGTCACCCACGGCCGGGTGTGCCGTGGCCAGCTCGTGGAAGGCGGCCGACGGCAGCACGAGCAGGAGGCTGTCCTCGATGGCCTCGACGTCGAAGCGTGAGGGCCGTCCGTCGAGCGCCGTCGTGCCGAAGGCGGTGCCTTCCTCCCCGCGGTCGACGAGGGTGCCGCTGTCGTCCGTGATCTGCACGGCGCCACTGCGCACGACGAAGACCTCGTCGTTGCCGCGGCCGACCGACATGAGCAGGGTGCCGCGGCGGGCGTAGCGGACGGTCATCCGGCGGGCGAGCCGCTCCAGGTCAGTGCGGGGCACGGCGGCGAAGGGCGCCTGCTCGGCGAGGAAGTCCGTGACTTCGGGGATCTCGGCGTCGGCCACGCCGTCATCGTCGCACCGCGCGCGCGTGCGGGGTCCGTAACCCGTCGATGCGCTCTAGAGACGCTCGACACGCGGCCCCGGCGTCACGACACCGCGGGTGTCGAGAAAGCGGCGCGACCGACGGGCCAGGTCGTCGACGTCGTAGCCGCGGTGGTGCTGGAGCAGGAGGGTGAGGTCCGCGCCCTCCACGGCGGTGCCGAGGTCGGGTACGCGGGGTGCGGGCAGGCCCAGCGCGTCCCACCGGTCGACCAAGGGGTCGTGGAACTCGACGACGGCTCCGAGGTCGATGAGCCGGCGACCCACGTGCACCGCGGGCGACTCGCGCTGGTCGGCGATGTCGGCCTTGTAGGTGACGCCGAGCAGCAGCACGTGCGCACCGCGCAGGGCCAGGCCGTCCTCGTTGAGCGCGTCCTGCGCCCGCCGCACGACGTAGGCGGGCATCGACGCGTTGATCTCCTGCGCGAGCTCGACGAAACGGAACGGGTAGCCAAGGCGCGTACGCACGTTGTGGGACAGGTAGTTCGGGTCGATCGGGATGCAGTGGCCACCGACGCCGGGGCCGGGATGGAAGGCCTGGAAGCCGAAGGGCTTCGTCCGTGCCGCTGCGATGGCGTCCCAGAGGTCGATGCCGAGCTCGTGGCAGAAGCGCGCCATCTCGTTGACGAGCGCGATGTTGATGTGGCGGTAGGTGTTCTCGAGCAGCTTGGCCGTCTCCGCCTCGCGCGTGCCCTTGGTCGGCACGATCGTCTCGACGAAGCGGGCGTAGAAGTCGCAGGCGGCCCGCGTGCACGCCGGGGTGAGCCCGCCGACGACCTTGGGGGTGTTGACGATGCCGTATGCCGTGTTGCCGGGGTCCACGCGCTCCGGCGAGAAGGCGAGGTGGAAGTCGGTGCCGGCGACGAGGCCGCAGCCCTCGAGCAGCGGCCTCACGACCTCCTCGGTCGTGCCCGGGTAGGTCGTGGACTCCAGGACGACGAGCGTGCCGGGGCGCAGGTGCCGCGCGATCGTCGTGGCCGCGGCCCGGACGGCGGTGAGGTCGGGGCCGCCCTCGGCCCCGAGCGGCGTCGGCACGCAGATGACGATGACGCCGGCGTCCGAGAGGCAGGCGGGATCTGACGTCGGCTCGAAACCGGAGACCAGCATCGCGGCGACGTCCTCGTCCGAGAGGTCGTCGACGTGCGACCGGCGGGCACCCAGGGACGCGACGACGGAAGTGCTGGAGTCCAGCCCTACGACGCTCAGCCCGGCGTTGACGGCGGCCCTGGCGAGCGGCATACCGACGTAGCCCAGGCCGATGACCGCGAGGTCGTAGCTTTGGCGAATCATGGCTTCTCCCAATCGAATTCGCGACCTCTCAGTGAAGGTCGAGTGAACCCTCGGCGCTCCGGCTTCTCACGGCGGATCGCGGCGAGATCGTCGGGCATCGTGAGGGTGGGTCGGGCCGACAGGCGGCTCGACAACGTCCCAGGAGCGCCCCCATGCATCGAGTCATGACCGTCTACGGCACCCGCCCCGAGGCCATCAAGATGGCGCCCCTCGTCGCGGCCCTCGAGGCCGACGAGCGCTTCACGCCGATCGTCGCCGTCACCGGGCAGCACCGCGAGATGCTCGACCAGGTCAACGTCCTCTTCGGCATCGAGCCGCACCACGATCTCGACCTCATGGTCCCCGGGGCGACGCTCGCCGAGCTGACGGCCCGCACCGTGCAGGCGACGGCCGGTCTGCTCGCAGCGGAGCGTCCGGATGTCGTCGTCGTGCAGGGCGACACGACGACGGTGCTCTCGACGAGCCTCGCCGCCTTCTACGAGCGCATCCCGGTCGTCCACCTCGAGGCAGGGCTGCGCACGGGCGACGTCCGCTCGCCCTTCCCCGAGGAGGCCAACCGCCGGCTCACCGCACCGCTTGCCGGCCTGCACCTGGCCCCGACGAGCACCTCGCGCGCCAACCTCGTGCGCGAGGCGATCGGCCCGGACCAGATCGCCGTCACGGGCAACACCGTCATCGACGCCCTGCAGTGGACGACGTCCCGCCCCGTCTCCTTCCGCGACGCGCGGGTGCAGGACTGGGTCGACGAGGCGCACGCCGGCCGCGACCTGCTGCTCGTGACGGCGCACCGGCGCGAGTCGTGGGGAGCCCCGATGGTCGAGGCGATCTCGGCGGTGCGCGACCTCGCCGAGGCGCGGCCGGAGCTGCGCGTGCTCCTGCCCATGCACCGCAATCCCGTGGTGCGAGAGGCGATCGAGCCCCTTCTCTCGTCGCTCGACAACGTCCTGCTGACGGAGCCCCTCGACTACCACGAGTTCGCCCACGCACTCGCCGCTGCAACCGTCGTCGTCACCGACTCGGGGGGCGTGCAGGAGGAGGCACCGAGCCTCGGCAAGCCGGTGCTCGTCATGCGCGACACCACCGAGCGTCCGGAGGCGGTGCAGGCCGGCACCGTGCGCCTCGTCGGCACCGACGGCGCGGTCATCCGCGCCGCGCTCGAGGAGCTCCTCGACGACCCCCTGGCCTATGCCGAGATGGCGAACGCCGTGAACCCCTACGGTGACGGCCGGGCCGCCGAGCGGTCGGTCGCCGCCATCGCCGAGCTCCTGGGCGTCGGCCGGCGAGCAGCCGACTTCGATTCGCGGTCCGGATCCGATCGCGGCGCGGCCCTGATCACCGTGTGATCTCGGGTGCGGGTCGACGCCCGGGCTCCCGTGCGGGGGCCCGGGCGTCGCCGGCTCAGCGCCAGAGGCCACGCGTGTCGACGAGCTGGCGTCCGCGCAGCTCTCCCGGGCTGATGGCCCGGAAGGCTGCGTGGTCGACGAGGAGCACGACGACCTGGGCCTCGCGCACGGCCTGCTCCGTCGTCACGAGCTCGACGTTCGGCAGACCGGCCAGGGTCGTGGGCAGGCGCGAGACGTGCGGCTCGACCGCGAGGATGCGAGCGCCCGGTCGCTCGGCGGCGAGCGTCTGGGTGATCGCGAGGGCGGGTGACTCGCGAAGGTCGTCGATGTCGGCCTTGAAGGCCAGGCCGAGGCAGGCGATCGTCACCGTGTCGCCCTCGTGCCCTGACGCGGCGACCGCCTCGGAGATCTTCGTGAGCACCGAGCGCGGTCGGGCGTCGTTGGTCTCGCGGGCGGCGCGGATGAGCCGGGCCTGCTCGGGTGCCGCCGACACGATGAACCACGGGTCGACGGCGATGCAGTGGCCGCCGACGCCCGGGCCGGGTTGGAGGATGTTGACGCGCGGGTGGTGGTTGGCCAACGAGATGACCTCCCAGACGTCGACGTCGAGGTGGTCGCAGATCTCGGCGAGCTCGTTGGCGAAGGCGATGTTGACGTCGCGGAAGGCGTTCTCGGTCAGCTTCGCCATCTCGGCGGACGTCGCGTCGGTGATCACGATCTCGCCGGCGACGAAGGTGCGGTAGAGCTCGGCCGCGCGCTCGGCGCACTCTGGCGTGAGGCCCCCGACGACGCGGTCGTTGGTGAAGATCTCGACCATGATGCGCCCGGGCAGCACCCGCTCGGGGCAGTGCGCGAGGTGGACGTCGGGGATGCCGCCCATGTGGGGCAGCTTGAGGTCGGGCCGCAGGTCCGAGATCCACCCGGAGATGCGCTCGGTCGTGCCGGGCGGCGACGTCGACTCGAGGATGACGACCTCGCCCCCGCGCAGCCGTGGCGCGATCGCCTCCGTGGCAGCCCGCACGTGGCGCAGGTCGGGCTCGTGGTCGCCCCGGAAGGGCGTGGGCACGGCGATGAGGTAGACGGAGGCGTGCGGCACCTCCGTCGTCGCCGTGAGCATGCCGCGCTCGACGGCCTCGAGGATCGCCTCGTCGAGGTTGGGCTCGACGATGGGCACCCGTCCGGCGTTGATCTCGGCGACGGTGCGCGCGTTGACGTCGACACCGATGACCCGCAGGCCGCGTCCCGTCAGCGCGGCGCAGGTCGGTAGGCCGATGTAGCCGAGACCGATGACGGCGATTCCGTCGTCGAACATGATGGTTCTCCCGTGGTTGGTCGTAGGTCCTCCGGGCCGGAGGACGATGGGGTCGCAAGGGCATCCGCGCTCAGCACCGACGCCGGCGCGGGCAGCCCGTCCTCGTCGGGCCGGCCCCGACGGGCGAGTGCCCGGACGTGCGACACGAACTCGTGGCCCACGGCGTTCCAGTCGTGGTGCTCACGCGCGTAGCGGTGCCCGGCGCGGCCGAGGGCGGCTCGTCGCTCGGGGTCGGCCGCCAGCTCGATGAGGGCGGCGGCCGTGGCGTCGGCATCGCCGAACGGCACGACGATGCCGCACCCGGCCCGCGTCACGATCTCTCGGGCCAGCGGCAGCGGAGTCGTGATGACGGGGATGCCGTGGGCCATGTACTCGATGACCTTCGTCGGCATCGAGTGCCGGTAGTTGGGGCGGTCCTCGAGCAGCGAGAGTCCGGCAAGGGCGCCGTCGAGCATCGGCAGCGCGACGTCGCTCGGCACAAAGCCGTGGTGACGCAGGTGGCCGCTCTTCACGGCCCAGGCGAGGGCCTCGGCGGTGCGAGGGTCGCGCGCCGGCCCGATGACCTCGACGGTGATCCGGCCCTTGCGGGCGACCGTGAGCCGCCGACCGGTCTGGACGAGGGTCGCCGCACCTCGTGGCATCGTCACCGAGCCGAGGTAGACCGCCCGGTGACAGCCGGGACGGTCCACGGTCTCGGGCACGCGCACGGTGTTGGGGACCACGAGGTGCTCACCGCCGAAGCGCTCGGCGTATGCGTGCTCGGCGAGGATGAGCTCGTGGTGCCGCTCCGCGTGGCGCTCGAGTGCCCGGGCCGCGACCATCATCGGCCGGCGTGCGCGCGGTGGCACCCAGTCCTTGGTCTCGATGGACGCGACCGTGTCCTCGTGGACGTCCCACAGCAGGTTGCGCAACCCCAGGCCGAGAGCCGCGACGAGCAGCTCCGGGTCGTGCACGATGACGACGTCGTGCTCCTCGCCCCGCGAGCGCAGCAGTGCCCGCGCCGCCTGCATCGCCTCCCGTCGGGTGCGCCCGCTCGCGTGCGGGAGATCGACGGGTCGCAGGCCGGGCACGTCGGGAAGGGGGAGCCCGTGCGCGCCGAAGGGGGCGGCATACGTCACCTCGAAGCCGGCGTCGAGCAGCGAGCCGATCTCGCGGTGACGGATGCGTGCGTCCTCGGGATGGTGGACGACCGTCATGACGAGGGCGCGGTCGGGCCGGTCGCTCCGCCGCGGGCTCATCGGCCGCCCTTGCGGTGGCTCGCCTCGTAAGCGGAGACGACGTCCTCGGTGGGGCCGTCCATGATGAGGCGGCCCTGGTCCATCCACAGCACCCGGTCGCACGACTCCCGGATCGCCGCGTTGGAGTGGCTGACGAGGAAGACCGTGCCGGCCTGCTCACGGATCTCGGCGATGCGCTCGCGGCTGCGGGCCTGGAACTCCGCGTCGCCCGTGGCGAGGGCCTCGTCGATCATGAGGATGTCGGGCGTGGCGGCCGTCGAGATGGCGAAGCGCAGGCGCGCGCCCATGCCGGACGAGTAGGCGCTCATCGGCAGGTCGACGAAGTCGCCGATGCCCGAGAACTCCACGATGTCGTCGTAGCGCGCGCGCACCTCGCGAGGTGACAGACCGAGCGCCAGCCCGCCGATCATGACGTTGCGCGAGCCGGTGAGCCCGGTGAGCAGCACCGCGTTGACGCCGAGGAGCGCGGGCCGCCCTGCGGCCCAGGCGCGCCCGCCGCTCGGCGGGATGAGACCGGCGATCGCGCGCAGCAGCGTGCTCTTGCCCGACCCGTTGCGGCCGATGATGCCGACCGCCTCACCGTGGCGCGCCACGAACGAGACTCCCTTGACGGCATGGACCTTGCGGACGTTGCCGGTGTCGACCTGCCGGCGCTGCCGCAGGAAGCGCTCGAGCCACGGTTGCTCGCCCTCGGTCGTCGTCGCCTTCTTGCGTGCGCCGAAGACGGTGTAGACGATGTCGAGCTCCGAGCAGATGACGCCCGGCGTCGCCTCGGGCGAGCGGTGGCGGTCGCGGTCCCGGTCACGCACTGTCTCAGTCGCTTCCATAGCGACCCTCCCCACGCCAGAAGAAGACGAGCCCCCCGGCCCCGAGCACGACCGCCCAGATGCCGGCGGCCGCCCAGCTCGACCACGTGAGCGGGTACTGGTCCATGAGGGCCTCGCGGCCGATCGTCATCGTCACAGCGAGGGGTTGGTAGAGCAGGAGCATGCTGACGAGCCCGTGCCCGGCGTAGTGGGTGATGCTGAAGAAGACGCCGGAGACGTAGCGGGCCAGCCGGATGACGACGGGCACGAGGTTGGCCGTGTCGCGCGCGGCGTTGACGATGCGGGCGAGGAAGAACGCGATGCCGAGGTTGATGACGGTCTGGAGCACGAGGGCGGGCCCGAAGAGCAGCCAGTGCCACGAGAACGGTTCTCCCGTCAGGGGGATCATGACGAGGAGAACGCCGAAGGCCGGCAGGGAGACGAGGAGCTGGGTGAGCGTCACCGACATCGGCAGGATCGCGCGCGGGAAGCGCAGGGCCCGGACGAGGCCGATGTTCGCCGTCACGGCGCGAGCTCCGGCGATGATCGCCGAGGCGGAGTAGCCGAAGACGAAGATGCCGACGGTGAGGAACGCGATGTAGTTCTCGGTGCCGCCGCGGGTCTTGAGCAGCAGGCCGAAGATCAGGTAGTACGAGCCGACGAGCAGCAGCGGGTTGATGACGGCCCACAGCTGGCCGAGGTGGTTGTTCTGGTTCGTCGCGTAGGCCTGGGCCGACGACAGGTGCCACACGAGGTGCCGGAATTCCCAGATCTCGCGCAGGTAGTGCCGTCGATGGGGACGCACGCCCAGCTCGGAGAGCCCGGCGGACCGCGCCAACTCGGCGCACTCCTCGGGTGAGAGCGGGGGAGGGGTCGGCATGGAAGTCACGTCGACGAGCGTCTCCGTGGGGGACAGGATCTCGGGCTCGGTGGACACGCTGCTCATGAGGCCAGCCGAACGGCGCGGTTGGCGATCGCCCCGGCATCCGCCGGCACCACGTCGAGGGAGGCGTAGATGCCGTCGTAGCGGCGGGCGGCGGCCGCCCACGTGCGCTGGCTCGCGACGTGTGCTCGACCGGCCCGGCCGAGGGACTCGCGTCGAGCCGGGTCGCTCGCCAGCTGGGTGATCGTCGCGGCGAGGGCCTCGACGTCGCCCACCGGGACGAGCACTCCCCGGTGGCCGACGTCGGAGCCCCCGGTGACGAGCTCGGCCAGGGGCGGCAGGTCGCTCGCCAGGACGGGCCGGCCGAGTGCCATGGCCTCGACCGGCTTGAGCGGAGGCACGAGCGCGGTCACCGCGGTCGCCCGGCGGGGGACGCAGAAGATGTCGATCGCGGCCTGGGCCGCGAGCGCCCCGGCCCGCGACAGCCGACCCGTGAGCATGACACGTGTGCGGATTCCTCTGTCCTGCAGACGATCTGCCGCACGTCGGAGCCTGTCGAGCTCAGGACCGTCGCCGACGACCAGCACGACGACGCTGGGGTCGTCGACGGCCTCCGCGGCCGCGACGATCTGGTCGATGCCCTCGTAGGCATTGAGCGTCGAGACCGTGCCGACGACGATCGCGTCGACGGCGATGCCCAGCTCGCGCCGTGCCCGCGCACCGTCGGGCGCGGCGGCGAGAAGGCGGTCGTCGACGCAGTTGCCGACGACGTGCACCCGCTGCGGGTCGATGCCGCGGTCCACGATCTCGTCGCGCATCCCCTCGGACAGGGTGACGACGGCTGAGGCGAGCCCCATGCAGCGGGTCTCGGTGGCCCGCGTCCACCGGTAGAAGTCGCTCGCCGGGTCACCGCCCCTCGACCGCCACGTCTCCTCGAGGAAGCCCCGCACCTCGTAGACGACGGGCAGGTCGAGCCGGCGGCCGGCGATGAGGGCGGCTTGCGCGTTGAGGTGGTTGCTGTGGGCGTGGATCACGTCGGCCCCGACCGCAGCCGAAGCGAGGGCCACCGCCTCGGCGTGCGCGACGAGCGAGCGGTCAGGTGCGCCGGGCACCACGTCAACCAGTGGCCGTAGAGAGCGCAGGTAGTCGATGTCGTCGTGAGTTGCTCTGTCCCCTGTGGCAATTCGGCCCTGGGTGACCGGGTAGCCCGGCGGAGTCACGGCGGCGACACGACGCCCGGCCGACCGCTGCGCCGTGAGGATGCCGTGGGTGCGGATCGTGTACCCCGCCTGCACGTCGGGCAGCGCGTTCGTGACGACGTGCAGCACGGACCCCACCGCGCGGGCCCCCGCAAGCCGTGCTCGTGGCGGCGTCAGCGGCTCCACCGCCGAGCCGCGCAGTACGGCGATCTGTCCGTCGAGCCAGCGCCGGTGCCGGCGCGCCAGCGGCCCCCGGCGCTGCGCGAGGACGGTCCGTGCGCGCAGCAGGTGGCCACGGGTCTCCAGCACGTATGCGGTCCCGGCCGTGGGGTCGTCGTCGTCCGTGCCGTGCCCTGTCGCCAGGTGAGCCACCAGCCCGGCGGCCGCCCCGGCGGCGAGGGCGCCGTGACGAGCGCGGCCGGTCGTCGTCCCGACGCGGACGGCGAGGAGGCAGCTCGCGGCGTCGCGACGGCCGGATGCAGCCGTCAGGACGATGCCGAGCGACGACGTGCCGGCCAGGTCGGCGGCTGCCGACACGGCGGGGCGCGGCAGCAGGCGTCCGCAGACCCACGCAGCCTGCCACGGGCTGCGGGAGACGTGAACTGCCAATGACGACAGTGCCGTTGGGGCATTGCGCAGTATCCGGAGGCCCGCCCGGAGGTCGGTGCCCGGTGGCCGCGAGTTTGTCTCGCGTTCACCATCGATTGCCACACTGGCGCCGCGTCTGGGGGTCACGACACCAGCGTCGGGTGACTCGCGTAACGCCAGACCCGTGCCGATCGAACGAGAGTCGAACAGATGCCGAAGTCTGCGTGGACCGGGGGACCTCTGACCCGCGACGTCACGAGAGCAAAGACTGCTCTGAGCCGCGCCATGAGCGATCCGCTTGCGCGACAGGCTCTCCCGCGGAAGCTGCGCGTCGAGCTGCGTCGGCGTCTCCCCGCGGTGCCGCGCCGTCGCAACCGCGTCGACGTCCCGCGACCCGAGATGCCGGCCGGGCCGGTCAACCGGCCCGACGTGACGGCGGCCGTCATCCTCGACGACTTCTCCGCCCTCGCGCTGCGCTACGAGTGGGACCAGGTCGCCGTGGACCTCTCCACCTGGCAGGAGACCCTCCGCTCGAGGCACGTCGACGTCCTCTTCGTCGAGTCCGCCTGGAACGGCAACGGGGGCGCCTGGCGTCTCGCCATGACAGGGGAGGGCGCACCCTCCGCGGCGCTCACCGAGCTCGTCGGGTGGTGCCGGCAGCACGGCATACCGACGGTGTTCTGGAACAAGGAGGACCCGCCGAACTACGACGCCTTCCTGCCGACGGCCCGCCTCTTCGACCAGGTCTTCACCGTCGACGCGGACCGCATCGAGGACTACCGGCGTGACCTCGGGCACGACCGGGTCGCCCTGCTGCCCTTCGGTGCGCAGCCCCGCATCCACACCCCGGTCCGGCGCGGTGCGGGCCGCGTCCGGGAGATCGCCTTCGCCGGCACCTACTTCGCCGACAAGCACGACGAGCGGCGTGACCAGATGGCGACACTGCTCGAGCCGGCCCTGCCGTTCGGCCTCGAGATCTGGTCGCGGATGGCGGGGCGGGACAAGCGCTACCAGTTCCCTGGCACCTACGCCCGGGCCGTCGTCGGCACCCTGCCCTACGAGCGCCTGCTCGGCGCCTACACCTCCTACCGCGTCTTCCTCAACGTCAACTCCGTCGTCGGGTCACCGACGATGTGCGCACGCCGACTCTTCGAGCTCTCCGCGGCACAGACCGCCGTGCTCTCTGCACCGTCTGCGGCGATCGAGCCGTTCTTCGGCGACACGATCCGCGTGAGTGACACGGCTGAGCAGACGGAGCTCGAGCTGCGGGCGCTCCTGCAGCATCCGGAGTATCGCGACCGCCTCGCCCTGCGCGCTCATCGCCGCGTGCTCGACGCGCACCGCTACGAGCACCGGATCGCGACGGTGCTCGAATCGGTCGGGCTCGCCACGACCCGGCGCGACTGCTCCGTCTCGGCGGTCGTGCCCTCGATGCGTCCCGAGCAGGTCGACCACGTCCTCGACTTCGTTGCGGCACAGTCGCACCCGCAGGTAGAGCTCGTCCTCGTCACGCACGGCTTCGAGGTCGACGAGCAGCGGGTTCGAGCGCGAGCCCGTGAGCTGGGCCTGACCGCCGTCGTCATCGCGGCGCCCCGGGAGTGGACACTGGGGACCTGCATGAACGCGGGGGTGGAGGCGGCGTCGGGCCGCTACGTGGCCAAGATGGACGACGACAACCACTACGCCGAGCACTTCCTCGGCGACCTCGTGCGCGCCTTCGACTACTCCGAGGCGAGCGTCGTCGGCAAGTGGGCGCACTATGCGCACCTCCGGTCGACGGGCGCCACGCTGCTGCGCTTCCCCGACGCCGAGCACCGCTACGTCGACCTCGTCCAGGGCGGGACCATCGTCGTGGCACGTGACCTCGCCCGTCAGGTGCGCTTCGAGGACCTGCCCCGTCGGGTCGACACGACCTTCCTCGAGAAGGTGCGCCGCGACGGTGGGCGGGTCTACTCCGCCGACCGCTTCAACTTCGTCTCCGTGCGAGCGACCACCCCGGACGGCCACACCTGGCCGGTGTCGGACCTCGAGCTGCTCGCCCGGCGCGGGTCGCTCGTCTTCCACGGTGACCCCGTCGACCACGTCACCGTCTGACCACCCACCCCACGACACCACCCCACGACACCACCCCACGACACCACCGCCCGGGAGCACCGTGACCACCGTGAGCACCTCGTCGCCCGCCCGTCGCCTCGTCGCGTCCTACTGCTTCCCGCCCTACTCCGACACGGCGGCTATCGTCGCGGCCAAGCGTGTGGCCGAGCACGGGGAGCCTGTCGACGTCGTCTTCAACGCGATGGACGCGATCCGAAGCCGTGACCCCGGGCTCGTGCGGCTCTGCGGAGGTCTCGTGCGCCGTTGGGCCGCCGTGCCGTCCCGGACCGCGTTCAGCTCGTGGAGCTCGATCTCGGACTTCCAGCAGCTCGGTCTCGCCGAGGTCGCCCGCTGGGAGGCCGAGCAGGGCCCGTACACCTCGCTCTACAGCCGGGCCCAGTTCGCTGCGTCGCACTTCCTCGCGACCGAGGTTAAGGTCAGCCGGCCCGAGATCCTCTGGGATGCCGAGTTCTCCGACCCCCTGTCGCACGACGTGCAGGGCGGGGTGCGAACCACGCCTGCGACGGACGACCGTTCGCTCCTCCGGCTGCGCACCGCCATCGAGACGGCGGGATTCCGCCCACCTGCCGACCTCAACGCCTTTGCGTGGTGCGAGGCCGCGACCTTCGCCCTCGCCGACCGGGTCATCTTCACCAACGAGCACCAGCGCGACTTCATGCTCGAGGCCTGCCACGACCCGCAGCTCGCTGCGCGCGTCGAGCAGGTGGCTGTCGTGTCACCACACCCGACCCCGCCGAACGAGCTGTATGCCGTGGCGAACCCGGAGCTGCGCCTCGACCCCGCTCGGCGGCACATCGGCTACTTCGGCAACTTCTACGCCAACCGTGGGCTCTCGCTCGTGCTCGACGCCCTCGGCCTCCTTCCCCCACCGACCCGGGGGAGGCTCGCCCTGCACGTCTTCACCAGTGACCCCGACGAGCTCGACAAGGAGGTCGCCCGGCGGGGCCTGTCCGGCGAGGTGCACGCGCGCCCGTTCGTCGGCTACCTCGACTTCCTCGCCCTGGCCCGCCGGATGGACTGCCTGCTCGTGACCGACGCAGTGAGCCCGCCCGGCGCACGCAACCCCTTCCTCCCCTCGAAGTGGAGCGACTACCGCGGCAGCGGCACACCCGTGTGGGGCATCGTCGAGGAGGGGAGTGCACTCGACGCGCAGCCCCTCGACCACCGCAGTCCGGTCGAGCACGTCACCGCTGCTGCTCACGTGCTCCGGCGCATCGCCCACCCGGCCCCGGCTGCTGGCGCGGCCCCTCAGGACCTGTCGCGGGGTCGATAGGGAACGGACGGAGACGGGCGCACCCGGATCTCGCGGTAGAGGCGCAGCTCGTCGCGCAGCGACCGCGGGATCGGCAGCCGGCGCCGTTCGAGCTCGGCGGCATACAGCTCCATCGCCGCGAGCAGCTGGTCCTGGGCGAGGTTGAGCTGGTCTCTGTTGACGGCGCCGCAGCGCAACGAGCGAACACGCGACTGGGCGGCCGTGACCTGAGCCATCAGCTCCGCCGGCCGCTGTGGCTGGGTCGGCTCGCGGGGTGTGGCATTCGTCATGAGCCGGCTTCCGGTATGCCGTGGCCGCTCAGTGGTGCGGACGCGATGCCCCTTGAGCGTACGCCTGCGACCGGCGGGCCCACCGCGCGAGCCGTCACCCGAGGACGATGCGGCGCAGCTGGTCGCCCGAGGTCTCGCCGGCGAACCGCTCGGCCGCGACCCGGGCCGCCGTCGTGCCGGCGTCGGCCCACTGGCCGGAGCTCGAGAGGTCGAGCACCCGTTCGGCGGCGCAGCCGATGTCGCGAGCCACCCAGTCCTCCGGGAAGAGCCCGCTCGCCCCGCCGATGCCCGCATAGACGGGCCAGTCGCGCACGACGGGAACGGCTCCGCTGGCCGCCATCTCGACGAGCCCGATGTGGAAGCCCTCACGGCGGCTCGAGCTGACCCCCCAGCCCACCCGTCGCAGCACCTCGGGCAGTGCCTTCGTGTAGCCGACGAAGTCGACGGCATCGGCGAGGCCGGCCCCGCCGGAGAGCAGCCGCGACCGGAAACGCTCTGCCGCATGGCTCTCGACACCGTTGCCGCTCGTCAGGGGGAAGTCGGCGCCGACGAGCAGCAGCCGCCAGCGGTCGTCCTCGGCCCGCAGCCGCTCGAGCAGGTCGAGGGTCCAGCACGGGTCCTTGACCTGCTGGGCCCAGCCGACCATGCCGAGGGTGTGCGCCGCCCCCGCGAGCTTGGGCAGCGCGTAGCGGCCCACGTCGACCGGGTTGGCGACGACGTGCTGGCGCACCCCGTCGAGCCGACCGCCGAGGGCGCGCTCCGTCGCGAGGCGCAGGTGCTCGCTCGGGAAGATCGCGTCGTCCACCCGCTCCCACCGTGCCGTGTGCAACCACGCGCTCAGGGTGTCGACGCCGTGCAGCCGCACGACGACGCGAGTGCGGTCGGGGGCGTGCTCGGTCACGAGCGAGAGCGCCTTGTCAGCCCAGTCGACGAAGACGACGTCGGCGTCGAGTGCTGCTGCTGTCGCGGGGTCCAGGGTGGCACGCCCCCCGGCCGCCGCGGCGACGCGCTCGCGCACGGTGAGGGGGTCGATGGCGGTGTTGCCGTAGCGGCGGTCCCGTGCACCCAGGTCGAGCACGTCGACGTCCGCGTGACCTTCGAGCTCGCGCACGACGGCGCCCGCGAACTTCGGGTAGGCCCCGGGCAGGACGGTGACCCGGGGGCGCGCCGTGTCCCGAGCCGTCCCCACGGCCGTGGTGGGGCGCTCGGGGCGTGCGCCGCGCGTCGGGCTCAGCAGCTGCCCGACCTGCGAGCTGCGCAGTGGCGCAAGGAAGCTCGTCGGGCTCGCGACGATGGGTGAGCTCGGCGCCGCCGTGTGCAGCACGCGCGCGAAGAGCAGGTCGAGGGCGATGCTCGCGAGGAAGGTGACACGGTCGAGGTCGCCCGATGCCAGCGCCTCGTCAGCGTGCCGGAGGCAGGCGCCGACGACGGCGGGCACGTCGACCGGCCCGGTGCTCACTCCTGTGCTCGCACCCGCACTCGCCTCGTCGAGCCGGATGAGGGCGTCGAGGGCGCCGTGGCCCGCGGCCTCCGCCTCGGCCGCGCCCGTCACGGCGAGGCAGTCGTCGAGCAGCTGGGTCGCCGCAGCCCGTCGTCCCGCCCGCACGAGCCGGTATGCCGCCCCCGTCCACAGCGCCGCAGGTGACCGTTCGTCGCCGGCGGCCTCCGTGTCGCGCAGCAGCCGCGATGCCTGGCGCAGCCCGAGCGCCTCGGCCCGGCTGAAGCCCGTGCGGCTGGCGGCCACCTCGAGGGCGAGGGCGGCGAGCTCGCGCCCGCCGTCACGCCGGTCGGAGGCCCCGCCGGCGCTGCGGCCCGCCCGCACTCCGGCGAGACGGTCGACGACCCGGTCTCCCGCTGCGTCGAGGACGAAGAGCTCGCACGGCTCCTGCAGGAGGGTGGCGGAGGGCTCGTCGGTGCGGGCCGCTGCGGCTGCTGCCAGGCGTGCCGGCAGCACCTCCGGGGTGAACCGGCGCGAGACCCGCAGGCCCTCACGGGTGAGGCGTCGCGCGACCCGGCCGGCTCTCGCGGCCCCGGCGGCCCGGCGGGGGGCGGACCGGAGCAGGTGACCGGCGGCCCAGGCGGCAGCGGGTTCGACCGCTGGCAGGTCGGCGGGCAGGACGGCCAGGCGGTGGGCGGTGCGACCGGAACGCAGCGGGTCGACGAGGCGACCGCGCAGGTGGAGGACGCGGACGGCATACCCCGCTCGGGCGAGGAGGCGGAGGGCGCCGGCGTGCTCGTTGACCGAGCGGGCCTCGCCTGCGACGACGACGAGCGGGTGGGTGATGCGCGGCCGGGTGATGAGGGCCGCCCACGGCGAGCGGGCCCGACCCAGCTGCTGCCGCACGAGGGCGTCGACGAGCTCGGTCGGCTCGGCCGTGCGCAGCTCGTCGACGACGGCGAGGCGGGAGTCGAGGTCGCGCGCGCCGGCGGGAGCGGGCGAGCGGAAGTACGTCGCACCGCGCCGGGCCGGCGTGAGGTCGTAGCCACTGAACTGGCGCTCGAAGGTGCCGAAGAGGTGCGCCGTCAGCACGGCGTCCTCGTCGTGGCGCAGGGAGCGCACGAACGGGGTCTCGAGCAGCCACGCGGTCGGATAGAGCTTGCCGCCGACGGAGCTCGCGAGATCGAGGTCGCTGACGGCGGACGACCCGCGCCACGGCGGCAGCGACCCGTCGGGCTCGACGTCGACGATGCGTGCGGCCGCCACCTGGTCGGTCCCAGCCGACGCGAGGAGCAGCTCGAGGTAGTCGGGTGCGACGAAGTCCTTCTCGGCCACGAAGGTCGTCCACGCACCCCGCGCGCGGGAGACTGCCGCGTTGCGGGCGGCGGCGCGCGTGGTGCCGTCACAGGCGACGAGCACGACCTCCGGGCCCGAGGCGATGCCGTCGAGATGCACCGCGACGCGGGCGGCGACCCCGGCCCGGTGCGCATACGAGTCGTCGGCCAACGTGACGACGACCTCGAAGCGGTGGGCGGCCAGCGTCTGCCCAGCCAGGCTGTCGAGGCACCGGCGCAGGTGGTCGCTCTCGGCGAGCGCGGGTACGACGACGGTGAGCTCGGGCACGCGCCGAGGCTAGGCGGCACCGCTTACAGTGCGGAGAACACCGCGTGACGAGCACGTGGACGCGAGGAGGTCACCTGCCGTGCCCGAGGGCGACACCGTGTGGCGCACCGCGCAGCGCCTCCATGCCGCGCTCGCCGGCAAGCCCATCGTCGAGGCCGACCTGCGCTGGCCGGAGATCTCGACCGCCGATCTCAGCGGTCGCGACACCCTCGAGGTGGTGAGCCGCGGCAAGCACCTCCTGCACCGCGTCGAGGGCGGGCTGACGCTGCACTCGCACCTGCGCATGGAGGGCCAGTGGCGCATCGAGGCGACCCCGTCGCTCGCGGCCCGCTGGCGGCGCAACCCGCAGCTGCGGGCGCTCGTGTCCGCGCCGGACTGGACCGCCCTCGGCCTGCGGCTCGGCATGCTCGACCTCGTGCCGACCGCGCGAGAGGGAGACCTCGTGGGCCACCTCGGCCCCGACCTGCTCGGCCCCGACTGGGACGCCGTGCCCGCCGTCGACAACCTCGCGGCGGCCCACGTGCCGGTCGGGCAGGCGCTGCTCGACCAGCGCAACCTCGCGGGCGTCGGCACGATGTGGTGCGCCGAGACGCTCTTCCTCGAGAAGGTGCCGCCGTGGGCCCTCGCCGACGGGCTCGACCGGGCGGTGCTCGAGCGGGTCGTCGCCCGTGCGCACCGGCTCATCGACAACGGCAAGAACCATGCGGTCCAGTCGAGCACCGGCTCCTACCGCCTCGACGACGCCCACTACGTCCACGCCCGCAGCGGCCGTCCCTGCCGGCGCTGCGGCGGGCCGGTTCGCGTGGCTCCGATCGGGGTCCCGCCCCAGGAGCGCACGATGTTCTACTGCCCCCAGTGCCAGGGCGGCCTGGGGCCGACCGACGACGGTCGACCGCAGCGGCCGCTCGGGGCCGAGGGAAGGTCTGCGACCGGTCGCAGGGTCGTGCGCTGACGGGTTTCGGCCGAAGCGGGGCCGCTGTCGGAGGGCCGTCCTAGTGTGGGTGGGCGAGGCCGGCAGACCGCCGGCCCGCTCGAGACCCCGACCCCGAAGGAGTGCGTCATGGCTTCTCGACTCAACCCCTACATCAGCTTCCGCGACAACGCCCGCGAGGCGATGGAGTTCTACCAGAGCATCTTCGGCGGAGAGCTCAACGTCAGCACCTTCGGTGAGTTCGGCGCGCCCGAGGGCACGCCTCCCGACGGCGTCATGCATGCCCAGCTCGACACGCCGAACGGCTACACCATCATGGCGGCCGACACCCCCTCCGGCATGTCGCACAACCCCGGCGACACGATGAGCGTCAGCCTGAGCGGCGACGACGCCGACGACCTGCGCGGCTACTTCGCGAAGCTCTCCGAGGGCGGCACCGTCGGCGTTCCGCTCGAGAAGCAGATGTGGGGCGACGAGTTCGGCATGGTGACCGATCGCTTCGGCGTCGGCTGGATGGTCAACATCGCGGGGGGTCAGGCCTGACGGTCCGCGACGGTCCGCGACGGTCCGCGAGGGCCGGGGGTCACGCCCGCAGCCGGGCGAGCTCGCCGGCCAGCTCGCCCGGGCTGACGAAGCTCGTGTGCGTGCCCGCGGTGCCGCACGCCCAGGCGCCGGCCACCGCGCCCGAGAGCGCTGCCGACCGGGCACCCCGGCCGGCCAGCCACGCCGAGAGGAAGCCCGCGACGTAGGCGTCTCCCGCGCCGTTCGAGTCGACGACCGGCCGCGCGGGCACGTCGACCGCGGGCACCGCGAAGCTGCCACCCTCACGCACCGTGACCCGGCTGCCGCGGGAGCCGTCCATGACGATGACGACCCGTGCGCGGCCCCGGTCGAGCACGTCGGCGACGACGCCGTCCGCGATCCCCTCGAGCCGCGAGCCCGACACGAAGACGAGGTCGGCGGCACGGGCGAACGGCTGGTGGTGGGGGTTGCTGCCGTCCCAGTCGTGCAGGTCCGTCGAGGTCGTGAGGCCCCGCTCCGTGGCCTCCTCCAGCGCCGCCACCGTCCACGGCATGATCGACGCGTGCACGTGCCGGGAGGCGGCGACCGCATCGCGCCACAGCGCGCCGTCGGGCACGAGGTCGTAGGGGTGGCGCGGGTCGTAGAGGGACATCCGCCGCCCCTGCGGGTCGACGAGGTTGACCGCCCGCCGGGTGCCGGACGGATGCACGACGTGGTCGAAGCGGACGCCCTCCGCTGCCAGCCGCTCGGTGACCATCCGGCCCTCGACGTCGTCACCGATGACGTCGACGAGGTGCGTGGCGAGGCCGAGATGGTGGCAGCCGAGCGCGACTCCGGTGCCGGTGTGCCCGACGACCGTCCGGATGGGCGGCACGACGTGCGAGTCGGCGAGCGGCACCGGCAGGGCCTCCACGCGCACGATCGTGTCGACGCCGGTCCCGCCGACGACGAGCACGTCGGTCTGACCCGCGTCGGCCCGCGGCGCGGAGGCCGTCACGGGCGGGTCACGCCGAGGATGCCGAGGCACATCTCGTCGGTCGTGCCCTCGCCCCACACGACATACCGCTCCGGTATGCCGCGCAGCTCGGGCAGCTTGTCACGCCAGGCCTGGTCGTGGGTGCAGGTCACCTGCAGGCGGTCACCGGGCTTGACGGCGGTGGCCGGGATGGACACGGCGCCCTGGTTGTCGAAGTCCCACACCTTCGTGTCGAGCAGGGTCCGCGCCGTGGGTGTGCCCGGGTTGAGGTCGATGCGGATGCTCGACCCGAGCCGGTGCATGTGACCGGCGACGGTGCGCACGGTCGCCGGCTCCTGCACCGTGCGACTGCACGTCTGCATCGCGCCCGGCGTGGGCTTGAAGCTGCCGGTGCAGAGGAGCAGGAGTCCCGCGACCATGCGCCCGGCGTTCGCGCCGAAGCGGGCCGAGACGTCGAGCACCGCTGCATCCCGGGTGCACAGCGAGCCGGAGTGCCCGGGCCGGCAGGGCAGCTCGACGGGCGCCGGCAGGAGCATCGTGTCGAGCGGTGTCAGGGCCTTGGTCGAGACGCGCAGGTCGACGGCGGTGCGATCGGGCGTCGCGCCGTGCAGCAGGTTGTAGTGCACCTGCAGCACGAGGAGGGAGCCCTTGGGCAGCGGGATGCCGATGTCGGGGTCGAGCAGCCGCTCGGTGCCGCCCGGCGCCCACGCCCCGACCCACGGCGCGTCGTCGAGCGTCGAGCCCTGGGAGCCGAGCC
Source organism: Humibacillus xanthopallidus (assembly GCF_006716675.1). Classification (GTDB taxonomy): domain Bacteria; phylum Actinomycetota; class Actinomycetes; order Actinomycetales; family Dermatophilaceae; genus Humibacillus; species Humibacillus xanthopallidus_B. The sequence goes on from NZ_VFPM01000004.1 coordinate 219,199, forward strand.
CGGTGCCGCCGAAGCAGGTCCAGCCGTCACCGGGGGTCTCGGCATCGCGCTGGCGGGCCGCTGCGGCCTGGCCCGGCGGCACCCGGTAGAGGATGACGTGGTGCACCTCGGCGGGTTGGCCGGGCACGATGTCGAAGCCGGTGACGAAGGAGTCCCGGGCGATCCGGGGGTCGAGGACGAAGCAGCGGTAGTCGTCGGTGCCGCCGCTCGGCGCTTTGGGGGTGTAGGGCGCCGGCACGGCGACGCTGCGCAGCGACTCCCCGGCGCGCAGGGCGGCCGGGGCTGCCTTGGGGGTGGCCACCGCGCCGTGCCCGGAGGACTGCCCGGAGGACTGCCCGGTGGCAGCGTGGCTGGCACCTGCCTGGCCGTCGAGGCGCGCCTGGGCGGCGAGGTTGGGGCTGCCGCAGCCCGCGGCCAGCAGCGCGGCCACGGCGAGGGCCGCGCCGAACGGGGCGAGGCGCCGTCGGGTCGTCACCCCACCAGTCTAGGAAGACTCAGGGACTCTCGGGCGTCCTGCTGACCGGGATCCGCCGGGCATCGGGGGCGCTGAGCCGCTCGGCGTTGGCCTCGGAGTCGGCGAGCTCCTTCTGCGACTCGAGCTCGGCCTCGACCCGGGAGTGGTAGGCGCCGACCGCACGCGCGACCCGCTCGTCGTCCCAGCCGAAGATCGGGGCGACGAGCTGGGCGACGGCTTCGGCGCTCTCGATGCCGCGGTGCGGCGTCTCGATCGAGATGCGGGTGCGGCGCGCGAGGATGTCATCGAGGTGGAGGGCGCCCTCGTGCGTCACCGCGTAGACGACCTCGACCTTGAGGTACTCCTCGGCACCGGGCAGCGGCTCGTAGAGGCTGCGGTCGTTCTCGGCGAGGGCGAAGAGCTCGTGGACGAGCGAGCCGTAGCGCTGGAGGAGGTGGTTGATCCGCCACACCGGAAGGTCCTGGTGGCGCGCGAGCCGGTCGACCTGGTTGACGAGAGCGGGGTAGCCCTCGGCGCCGGAGAGCGGGATGAACTCCGTGACGCTGTCGGAGACGTCGCCGCCGATGTCCTCGCGGGCGGCGTCGACGGCGTCGGCCGCCATGACGCGGTAGGTCGTGTACTTGCCGCCGGCGATCGAGACGAGCCCCGGCTGCGGGCGGGCGACGGCGTGCTCGCGGGAGAGCTGGCTCGTGTCCTCGCTCTCGCCCGAGAGGAGCGGCCGCAGTCCGGCATACACGCCTTGGATGTCGTCGTGGGTCAGGGGCACGTTGAGCACGGCGTTGAGGTGCTCGAGGATGTAGTCGATGTCGGCGCGGGTCGCGGCGGGGTGGGCGAGGTCGAGGTCCCACTCCGTGTCGGTCGTGCCGATGATCCAGTGGGTGCCCCACGGGATGACGAAGAGGACCGACTTCTCGGTGCGCAGGATGAGGCCGGTCTCGGAGTTGATGCGGTCGCGGGCCACGACGATGTGCACGCCCTTGGACGCGCGCACGTGGAAGCGGCCGCGGCCGCCCGCCATCGTCTGGATGTCGTCGGTCCACACGCCCGTGCAGTTGATGACGACGGAGGAGTGCACCTCGACGCGCTCGCCGGTCTCGACGTCCTCGACGACCGCTCCGACGACCCGCTCGCCGGCCCGGAGGAGCTCGACGACGCGGGCCGAGGAGAGCACCGTCGCGCCGTATGCCGCTGCCGTGCGGACCGTCGTCATCGTGTGGCGGGCGTCGTCGGCCTGGGCGTCGTAGTAGAGCAGCGCACCGGTCAGTGCATCGCGCTTGAGCGACGGAGCGAGCCGCAGGGCGCCGGTGCGGGTCAGCTGCTTGTGGCGGGGCGTCGACCGGGCGCCGCCCATCGAGTCGTAGAGGGTGAGTCCCGCTGTGACGTAAGGCCGCTCCCACCCGCGACCGGTGAGGGGGTAGAGGAACGACACGGGCCGCACGAGGTGCGGAGCGATGCGCGTGAGCATGAGCTCGCGCTCCTTGAGCGCCTCGCGAACGAGGTCGAAGTTCATCTGCTCGAGGTAGCGCAGGCCACCGTGGAAGAGCTTCGACGAGCGCGAGGACGTGCCCGAGGCGAAGTCACGCTGCTCGACGAGCGCCGTCGAGAGCCCTCGTGTCGCGGCATCGAGGGCCACACCGGCGCCGGTGACCCCGCCGCCGATGACGAGGACGTCGAAGGCCTTGGTCGCGAGCCGCTGCCATGCTCGCGCGCGGTAGTCGGCGTCGAGGCGCACGGGTTGGGTCATTGCTTCCCCTTCGGTCCGGAACAGGCTCGTCCAGCCTAGTCGGGCGAGGCCGAGCTCAGGCTGAGCCTCAGGCTGAGCTCAGGCCGAGCTCAGGCCGAGCTCAGCAGGTGTTGCGGGCAGGCTTGCCGGCGAAGCGGTCCTGGGTCCACGTGAGCAGCTCGGGGATGAGGGGCGAGTCGGCCTCGACCAGCGGCACGTGGTCCTTGCCGGGGTAGGTCCGGTAGTCCACGGCGTAGCCCGCGTCGCACCGCCCCTTGACGTAGGCGTCCTGGGCCGCCGGGATGACGAGCTGGTCCGCGCCACCCTCGGCGAGCAGGAGCGGGGCGGCGATCGGGCCGGATGGGGTGTTCTCGACGAGCCGCTCGTGGAAGGCGCCGCTGTCGGGGTTGCCCTGCCACATCGGCTTGTCGAGCACGAGCGTCGAGGCGATCGACACGAGCGTCCCCGGCTCGGCCAGGCAGCGCTGGGCCATCTCGCGCACGAGGATCTGGGCGCCCGGCCGCACCACGTCGGAGAAGCGCACGTCGGGGTAGGTGCTCGTGTACGCCTGGACGACGTACGAGGCGAACAGCTCGCCGGCCGTGACGTTGTCGAGGTTGCGGATGAGGCCCGGCAGGTTGCTCGCGGGTGCCATCGCCGCCACGCCGTCGATCTTCAGCTCGGGCGCGTACGTGCTTGCCAGGATGCCGGTCCAGAGGGCCGCATGCCCCCCTTGCGAGTGCCCCCACACGACGGTGTCGTCGGCGAGCGAGACGTCCTTCATCGCGTGCGCGGCGCGGATGGCGTCGAGCACCGACCGCCCCTCGCCTTGGCCGATGAGGTACGGGTGGACACCGGTCGTGCCCAGGCCGATGTAGTCGGTGGCCACGAGCGTCCAGCCCTGCTGCACGACGCGATCGACGACGAAGAGCGCCCCCGACTCGAACGTCTTGTCGAGCACCGACGGTGCGCAGCCCGGCGAGGCGCCGGTGGTGCCGTGCGCCCACGCGATGACCGGGGTCGGCCCCGCTGCAGCCTTCGGCGTGACGACGAGGGCGCTCGCGACTGCCGGCACCCCGTCGTCGCTCGTCGTCGTGTAGAGGATCCGCCAGCCCTTCGCGTCGGCGGGCACGGCCCGGGTGAACGGCTCGACCCGCAGCAGCTGCCCCGGCTGGCTCGGCACGTCGCCCGGCGGGCTGTAGAACGCGTCCGGCTGTGGCGTCCCGCGGTGCAGGGCGAGGCTGACGAGCATGAGGACGACGGCGACGGCAGCGCCGACGACGGTGCCGGCGAGGCGCCACCAGCCCGGCCGTGCCCTCCCCGGTCGGGTGGCTGCCGGCGCGCCGAGTTCCGTGTCGCGGCCCCGGGCCCGGCGGATCGCGTCGATGACGAGCCGGACGCCGAGCAGCACGACCTTCGCGCCGAACACGACCGCGATGACGAGGACGCTGACGTCGGGCCACGCGAGAGCGAGCAGACCGAAGACGATGGACGCTGCCCCGCCGATGATCCCGTTCCACCGGGCGGTGCCCCGCGCGCTCGCGCCGGCGAGGACGTCGGCGATCCCGCCGAGCACGAGGGCGAGGCCCACGACGACGGCGACGACGCGGATCGTCGCTCCCGGCCAGACGAGGACGGCGAGGGCAGCCGCGAGGTAGAGAACCCCCTTGACGACCGGCCACCGCCGCGAGCTCTGCTCGTCGTCGCGGGCGGCCAGCTCGCCGAAGCCCGTGACGACGAGGCCGACGACGACCGCGACGAGCAGCACGGCCAGAGACGAGAAGGGGTTGAGGGTGAGGAAGGCCCCGACGAGCACGGCCACGACCCCGACGAGCAGCTGGAGCACCCAGGGCGTGCGTCGTCGGGTCGCGCGCCGTTCGCCCGTGTCGGGATCTTCCTGGGCCGTTGTCGTCACAGTCACACCACCTCGTTGCGACGGGACGCCTCGCGGAACCACGAGGCGCTGAGCTTGGGGGTACGTCGTTGCGTGTCGAAGTCGACATGGACCAGCCCGTACCGGTTGCGGTAGCCCGCGATCCACTCGAAGTTGTCGATGAGGCTCCAGTGGAAGTACCCGCGGACCGGCGCGCCCTCGGCGGTGGCGCGCTGGAGCTCGCCGAGGTGGCTGCGCAGGAGCATGATCCGGGAGGTGTCGAGGACCCGGCCGTCGACGAGGTCGTCGGTGGCGGAGCACCCGTTCTCGGTGACGTAGATGGCGGCCGGGTTCCACACGCTCGTGACCAGACGCGGGCCCCAGTACATCGACTCGGGGCTGACGTGGTGCCAGCGTGCGAAGTGCGGGTGCGACGGCTGGAACGGCAGCAGCTCGTAGCCGAGCGGGTGCGCCTCGTCGTCGCTGGCGCGCACGTAGTGGTTGGCCTGGTAGATGTTGACCCCGACGAAGTCGAGGGGGCTGCCGATCGTGTCGAGGTCGCCCTCGGCGATCCGTGGGGCGTCGGCGCCGGCGGCCTCGAGGTAGCCGTCGGTGTAGCGCCCTTCGAGCATGACGGTGAGCAGCCCGGCGTTCGTCTCGCGCATCGCGACCTCGGCGGCGCGGACGTCCTCGGGGCGGTCGGTGACGGGCACGCAGATGACGCTGTTGTCGGCAGGGCCGACCTGGGCCGCAGGCCCGCCGTGGGCGCGGACCGCCTGGACGGCGAGGCCGTGCGCGAGCACGGCGTGATGGCGCACCTGGTTGACCTCCTTCGCCGCTAGCCGGAGGCCGGGAGCGAGCAGACCCGTGCCGTAGCCCGAGTCGACGAGGTTGGAGAACTCGTTGATGGTGAAGAAGTGGTGGACGCGGTCGCCGAGCCGCTCGGCGACGAGGGCGGCATACGCCCCGAAGGCCTCGGCCGTCGAGCGCTCGACCCAGCCGCCACGGTCCTGCAGCGCCTGGGGCAGGTCCCAGTGGTAGAGGGTCGCGAACGGCTCGACCCCGGCGGTGAGCAGCTCGTCGACGAGGCGGTCGTAGAAGCCGAGCCCGGCCTCGTTGGGGGTCCCCGTGCCCTCGGGCAGGACGCGCGGCCAAGCGATCGAGAAGCGGTATGCCGTCGCGCCGAGGTCGCGCATGAGCGCGACGTCCTCGCGGTAGCGGTGGTAGTGGTCGCAGGCGACGTCGGCGTCCGCCTCGACGAGCATGGCGCCGGGAGTGCGGACGAACGTGTCCCAGATGGACGCTCCGCGGCCGTCCTCGTCGACGGCACCCTCGACCTGGTAGGCGGCCGTCGCCGTGCCCCAGAGGAACCCGTCAGGGAAGGTGCGAGAGATGCGGTCGTGGTGGTCGGGTGTGCCGGTCATGGTCACTCTACTCTGACGGTGACGCTGGGCGCCTCGGCCGCGAGCCGCCGCTGCTGCCACGAGACGTAGGGCTTGACGACGATGCCGATGAGGACGGCATAGAGGATGACGGTGGCGCCGAACGACTCGGTGGGGAAGTTCGCGGCGGCGATGCCGATGGCGAGGCCGGGGTTGCGGCTCGCACACGCGATGGCGAGCACGATGGCGTGGTCGCGGACCGGCCCGCCGAGCATGTGCCCGACGAGCAGCCCGATGAGGACGAACAGCGTCATCGCCCCGAGCGTCGCGAGGCTGGCGACCTTCAGCAGCGAGGGGCCTGCGACCACGAGCAGTGCGACGACGGCGAGGAGCATGATGAGGTTCGCCGCCTTGCCCACCGGCTCACGCAGCCGCTCGGCCGCCCGCGGCGCGACCCGCTGGACGAGGTAGCCGAGCGCGAGCGGCACGAGCACGGTGAGCACCATGGTGCGGGCGATGACACCCGGGTCGACGCCGAAGGGACGGCTCATGATCCGGCCGAGCAGTGCCGTCATGGCGGGCACGATGACGATCGACAGGAGCGAGACCGCGAACGCCAGCCCGTAGGCGTACGCGTGGTGGCCGCCGGAGGCGAGGGTGGTGCGGGGGAGGAGCTGCGGGATCGGCGAGAGCGCGAGGACGACGAGCGCGACCCGCGCGGCGTGCGGGAGGTCGAAGGTGACCTCGATGGCGAGCGCGACGACGGGCATGACGACGAACATCGCGACGAGGGAGACGAAGAGCAGGCGGGGTCGACGCAGGACGTAGCCGATGTCCTCACGGGTCGCTCCCAGCCCGGCCCAGAAGACCGTCGCGGCAACGCTGAGCTGGAAGGCGATCGACAGGGCGCCCACGATCACCGCCCGAACGTGCGCGGTTCGAGCTCGACCTCGGCCGACAAGCCGGCGTCGCCGCTGTCGTGCGCGAGGGCGACGCGGTAGGTCCCACCGTCGATGCGCCAGCACGAGCCGGACGTGTCGTAGCGGGCCAGCGACCGGGGGTCGGCCTCGAGGTGGACCGTGGCGGACGCGCCGGGCTCGAGCTCGACGCGGTCGAAGGCGAGGAGCCGGACCCGGGTCCTGCCGTCGACGGAGCGCAGGTAGAGCTGGGGCACGTCCGCGCCGGGACGGTCGCCGGAGTTCGTCACGACGACCCGGGCGGTGACGGTGGCACCCCCGGTGACGGCGAGGTCCGAGTGCTCGAACGTCGTGTAGCCGAGCCCGAAGCCGAAGGGGAAGAGCGGCGTCTTGTCGTGCAGGGCGTACCAGCGGTGGCCGACCTCGGCGCCCTCGTCGTAGGAGATCTCGACCGGGGTGCCCCACGGGGTGCCGAGGCCGGGCAGCTCGGGACGCGGCGTGTCCTCGAGCGACCGCGGGAACGTCAGGGGCAGGCGTCCCGAGGGGTTGACCCGTCCGGTCAGGACCTCGGCGATGGCCCGTCCGCCGGCTTGGCCCGGGTACCACGCCTGGACGACGGCGCCGACGTCCTCGAGCCAGGGCATGACCACCGGGTTGCCGGTCTCGAGGACGACGATCGTGCGCGGGTTCGCCGCGGCGACGGCGCGGATGACGTCGTCCTGGCCCCACGGCAGCGCGAGGTCGGCGAGGTCGAAACCCTCGCCCTCCAGCCGGACCGCCACCACGACGGCCACGTCGACGCGCCGGGCGAGCAGGGCCGCCTCGGCTGGCGACATGCCGGGGTCGTACTCGACGGTCGCGTCGGGCAGGGCCTGGCGCAGCTCGGCGACCGGCGAGGAGGGCAGGAGGTAGAGGTTGCGCCCCACACCCATGACGCCCGGGCCGCCGACCTTGACGACGCCGGCGAACCCACCGTGCGGGGTGACCGCACTCGAGCCCGTGCCCGTGGCCACCCCGAGCTGGGCGTGGCCGCCGATGACGCCGATGCGCAGGGCCTCGCCCGCCACGAAGGGCAGCACCCCCTCGTTGCGCAGCAGGACGACGCCCTCGCGGGCGGCCCGCAGCGCGACATCGGCGTGCTCGGCCTCCTGGGCGGCGTCGAGGGGGACGGGCCCCGACCACGTGTCGGCGCCGACGGCATACACCGACCGCAGAATGCGACGGACCATGTCGGACAAGCGTTCTCGCGGGAGGCGGCCGTCGGCGAGAGCATCCGGCAGGTCGTCGAGGAAGGGCCGCCTGCCCCACAGCATGGTGTCCATCTGGGCGCCGGACTCCTGGTCGAGCCCAGCGAGGGCGAACTCCCAGTCGAGGGTGGCGCCCCAGTCGCTCATGACCCAGCCGGGGTAGCCCCAGGCGTCCTTGAGCACGTCGGTGACGAGGTGGCGGTTGCCGCCCGCGTACTCGCCGTTGATCTTGTTGTATCCGGTCATGACGGAGCCGGGGCGGGCCCGTTCGACCGCGAGCTCGAACGCGAGCAGGTCGGACTCGCGGTGTGCGGCCGGCTCGATCCTGGCGTCGAGCCAGTGCCTGTTGGTCTCGTTGCAGTTGAGTGAGAAGTGCTTGACGGTGGAGATGACACCCTGCTCCTGGATGCCCTCGACGGTGCGGGCGGCTAGGAGCGCGGTGTGGAGCGGGTCCTCCGAGAGGTACTCGAAGTTGCGGCCGTTGCGGGGCTCCCGGGCGAGGTTGATGCCGCCGGCGAGCTGGACGTTGAAACCTCTGGCCCGTGCCTCGCGGCCGAGCGCGACACCCCAGGCGTGCGCGAGGTCGGCGTCGAACGACGCGCCGAGGACGAGCCCGGCGGGCAGCGCGGTCGCGGTGTCGCCCGGGCGGTAGCCGGGGTTGGTCACACCGAGGCTCGCGTCGCTCATCAGCAGGGCGGGAAGGCCGAGCCGTGGCACCCCGGGCACGTAGCCCGCGCTCATCGGCACGTCCTCCGGGATGCGGGGGTCGCGTCCCGGGCTCACGGGGTTGCTGCCCATGACGCTGACGACGAGGGCAAGACGCTCCTCGTCCGTGAGCTGCTGCTCCACGGCGCTCGCTCTCGCGTCGGGGTCGGACACCACAGCTCCGGCATGCGCATCCGCTGGTCGGTCGAGGTCGTCTTCGATGCTCATCCGGCTCCTCCTCGGTTCACGTGTGGTTCACCGGCCCCGACGGCCCGGCCCACCTCGACGAGGTGGCGCTGCCGCGGCACCGTCTCGAGGCCCTGCTGGACATGGACGACCAGTCCTTCGCGCACCTCGCGCAGCAGGTCGGCGACGTTGTCGCTGCGGCCGGTGCTGACGAAACAGCGCAAGGTGATCGAGCTCTCCGACGTCGCTTCGACGACGAGCCTCGCCACACTGCCGTCCCAGTGCGCCGAGCGGCGGACGAGCCGTTCGAGCTCGGCGCGGAGGTCATCGACGTCGGCGCCCCAGTCGACGAGCAGGTCGAGCTGCCCGACGACCTGCGAGCCGGCGTGCGTCCAGTTCTTGAACGGCGTGGTCGTGAAGTACGTGCACGGGAGGATGAGCGTCGTGCCGTCCCAGATGCGCACGGCGACGTAGGTCAGCGTCACCGCCTCGATGTGGCCCCACTCCTGGTCGATGACGACGACGTCGCCGACGCGGATCGCATCCGTGAAGGCGATCTGCATACCGGCGAAGACGTTGCCGAGGGTGGTCTGGGCCGCAAGGCCGGCGACGATGCCGAGGACCCCGGCCGACGCGAAGAGGCTGACCCCGAGCTGGCGCACCCCCGGTATGGACCAGAGCACGGCGGCGACGGCCACGAGGACGACGAGGGAGACGGCGATGCGCCGCAGCAGCGTGATCTGCGTGCGCACGTGGCGGGCCCGCAGGTCCTCGAGGCTCTCCGGGAAGCGGGCGAGGGCGGCCTGCTCCACCGCGTGGGCCACGACGATGAACAGCCACGCGATCGACGCGGTGAGCGCGATGGACAGCAGCTGGGCCACGACGTCGGCCCAGGGTCTCGCGAGCGCCTGGTTGTAGGCGATGAGCGCGGCGAGGACGCAGATGGCGACGGTGGGTGAGCGGCCCGTCGTGCCGCGCACGCCCGAGACCCCCCAGCGGCGCAGCAGGCGGCGCAGCAGCCGCGACGCCACCAGCCCGACCGCGGCGGCGGCGATGGTCACGAGCGCCCCGACCCACACCACCTGCCCGATGCCGGCGTCCTCCAGCGCCGGCGATGACGTCAGCATGCGGCTCGCCGGGACGGTTGGTCCACGGCGGAGCGGGGTGCGAACGTGGCCCGTCGCGATGTCGCGTCGACGACGATGCGTGTGCTCATGGACCCTCTTTCTCGTCGCGGACCCCATCGCCGACGCTAGGGATCCACCTCGGGTGCCGAATCACGCAAACGCGTAGTCCGCGGACCTCCGGCGAGACGCCACGACGTGCCACAAAGGATGGACAAGGGGCTGGGCGGAGGCCGTCTGCCCTTCGTATGCTCCGGTCATGCTCCTGGGTCGCGAGGTGGAGCGCGCGCGTCTGCGCGAGCTCGTGGCCGCTGTCCGCGGTGGACGCTGCGCGACCCTGCTCGTCTACGGCGAGGCAGGCATCGGCAAGACAGCCCTGCTCGACCACCTCGCCTCGGACGCGTCGGGGTGCACCGTGGTGCGTGTCGCGGGGGTCCAGGCCGAGATGGAGCTGCCCTTTGCCGGACTGCAGCAGGTGTGCGCGCAGCTTCCCGACCTCGGAGGGCGCCTGCCCGAGCCGCAGCAGGCGGCGCTCGAGGTCGCGCTCGGTCGCACGACGGGCGGGGCCCCGGGTCGCTACCTCGTGGGTCTGGCGTTCCTAGGGCTCGTCACGGAGGCGGCGACGCAGGCGCCCGTGCTCGTCGTGGTCGACGACGTGCACTGGTTCGACCGTGAGTCCGTCGACGCGCTGGCGTTCGCCGCCCGGCGACTCCAGGCGGACGCCGTCGGTCTCGTCGTCGCGGCGCGGACGGAGCTGGTGCCCGGAGCCGTTGCCGACCTGCCCCCTCTCGAGGTGCCGCCCCTCGGCCGCGAGGACGCCCGGGCGCTGCTCGGCTCGGTGGTGCCGCGGCTCGACGACGCCGTGGCCGCGCGCATCGTCGGTGAGCTGCACGGCAACCCCCTGGCGCTCGTCGAGCTGGCCCGGGCCGTGGGCCCCGATGGGCTCGCGGGCGGGTTCCGGGTGCCGGCCTCCGGGCAGGACGCTCCGGTCCCGGCCCGCATCGAGGCCGCGTACCGCGACCGTGCCTCCGCCCTGCCCGCGGACACGCGCCGGATGCTCCTGCTCGCGGCCGCCGAACCCACGGGCGACCCCGCGCTGCTGTGGCGGGCCGCTGCAGCGGAGTCGATCGGGCCGAGCGCGCTCTCACCGGCCGAGGAGGACGGCCTCGTGTCGGTCGGTGCCCGGGTGGTGTTCCGCCACCCCCTCGTGCGGTCGGCCGTCTACGGCGCGGCCTCCCCCGAGGAGCGTCGCCGCGTGCACCGCGTGCTCGCCGAGGCCACCGACGCCGTCCACGACCCCGACCGCCACGCCTGGCACCTCGCCAAGGCGGTGGTCGGCACCGACGAGGCGATCGCGACCGAGCTCGAGCGCTCGGCGGTGCGGGCCCGGGCGCGGGGCGGGGTCGTCGCGGCGGCAGCCTTCATGGAGGAGTCGGTCCGTCTGACCGGAGACGCGCGCTGCCGGAGTCGACGCGCCCTCGACGCTGCCCAGCTCGGTGAGCTGGCCGGGTCTGCCGACCGGGCAGTGGCGATGCTGGCGCTTGCCGAGGACGGACCGCTCGACGCGGTGGAACGCGCGAGGGCCACGCACCTGCGGGGCCGCATCTCCTTGACTGTCGAGCGCGGGACAGATGCCGTGCCGCTCCTCGTCTCGGCTGCCGTGCTCATGGAGCAGCACGACGCGCGCCGGGCTCGCGACATGCACCTGGAGGCGCTGACGGCAGCGCTATTCGCGTGCAGCGACGGTCACGACATCGACGTGAGGTCGGTGGCGGCGAGGGCGCGTCAGGCGCCGGATCCGGGGAGCCGGCGAAGTGTCACCGACACGCTGCTGGAGGGGCTCGCCACGCTCGAGCTCGACGGTCCGCAGCCAGCCGCGGAGATGCTCGGACGCGCCCTCGAGGCCTTCCGCAGCGATGCCCTCCCCGACGATGACGCCCTGCGCTGGCTCTGGCTCGCCTGCCGTGTCGCCGTGCTCCAGTGGGACGACGCCTCGTGGGCGGTCGTGGCCGGTCGGGGCACGCAGATCGCGCGGGAGGCCGGCTCGCTCGTGGCGCTGCCCGCGGTGCTGAGCTCGTCCGCGGCCCTGCAGTCGCTCCGCGGCGACGGAGCGCTGGCCCGGCACCAGGTGGAGGAGGCGGAGTCGCTGTGGCGGTCGGTGTCGGCGGTGGCGCCGCCCTACGGTGCGATGACCGTCGAGGCGTGGCGCGGGCGGCCCGACCGGCTGGGTCGCCTCATCGAGGATCATCGCGACGGTCTCATCGCCCGGGGCGAGGGCATGGGCCTGGCTCTCGCCGCGTGGTCGACGGCGCTCGTGCGGGTGGCCGAGGGTCGGTATGCGGAGGCTTTCGACCATGCCCGTGCTGCTGCGGCCTACCCGGAGGCGATCATCTACTCCCGCTGGGCGCTCGTCGAGCTCGTCGAGTCGGGGGTCCGCAGCGGGCACGCCGACGCGGCCGCCGAGGCCCTGGTACGCCTGGCGAGGTCGACGCAGGCGAGCGGGACCGACTGGGCGCTCGGGGTGGAGGCCCGGTGCCGCGCGTTGCTCGCCGACGGCCAGCGGGCCGAGGCGTTCTACGCCGAGGCCGTCGAGCGACTGGAGCGCACTGCGCTTCGCGCGGAGTCCGCGCGTGCCCACCTCCTCTACGGTGAGTGGCTCCGCAGGCGTCGTCAGCGGGCGCGAGCGCGCCTCCATCTCAGCCGCGCTCACGAGGAGTTCTCGACCATGGGTGCGCAGGCCTTTGCCGCGCGAGCCGCGGCAGAGCTCGTCTCGACCGGCGGCTACCCGAACCGTGGGCACGAGATGTCCCCGCCACGGCTCACGGCGCAGGAGGAGCGGGTCGCGCGCCTCGCGAGTGCAGGGAGCTCCAACGCCGAGATCGCGGCGCAGCTGTTCATCAGCCGCAGCACGGTGGACTACCACTTGCGCAAGGTCTTCGAGAAGCTGGGCGTCGACTCGCGGACGCGCCTGCACCTCGTCCTGCCGTCGTCCTCGTGACGGTGCGAGACGGCGACGGTACGGTCTGGGGCATGCCGACAGCGCAGAGCAGCCACGTCGTCGCGATCGACCAGGGCACCACGAGCACCCGTGCCATGGTCTTCGACCGCAGGGGCCGGGTCGTGGCGGTCGACCAGCTCGAGCACCGCCAGATCTTCCCGCGGGCCGGCTGGGTCGAGCACGACGCGCTCGAGATCTGGCAGAACACCCGGGCGGTCGTCGGCGGCGCGCTCGGCAAGGCCAACCTCAACGCGACCCACATCGCGGCGGTCGGCATCACCAACCAGCGCGAGACCGCCGTCGTGTGGGACCGCGCGACCGGGCAGCCGATCCACAACGCGATCGTGTGGCAGGACACCCGGACCCAGGCGATCTGCGACGAGCTCGCCGGAGACTCCGGGCCCGAGCGATTCAAGTCCGTCACGGGGCTGCCGCTCGCGACGTACTTCGCCGGCCCCAAGGTGCGCTGGATCCTCGACAACGTCGAGGGGGCACGGCAGCGGGCCGAGGCCGGCGAGCTGCTCTGCGGCACCATCGACACCTGGCTGCTGTGGAACCTCACGGGCGGCGCAGACGACGGCGGCGTGCACGTCACCGACGTCACCAACGCCTCACGCACCCTCCTCATGGACCTGCGCACCCTCGCCTGGGACGAGGGGATCGCCGCCGAGATGGGGGTGCCGCTCGCGATGCTCCCCGCGATCCGCTCGTCGTCGGAGGTCTACGGCACGTGCAAGCCGGGCATCCTCATCGACGTGCCGGTCGCCGGCATCCTCGGCGACCAGCAGGCGGCGACGTTCGGCCAGGCGTGCCTCGAGGTCGGCACGGCGAAGAACACCTACGGCACCGGCAACTTCATGCTGCTCAACACCGGTCACGACATCATCGACTCGACCCACGGGCTGCTCACGACCGTCTGCTACCAGCTCGGCGACGCCGCGCCGGTCTACGCGCTCGAGGGCTCGATCGCCGTCACCGGCTCGCTCGTGCAGTGGCTGCGCGACAACCTCGGGCTCATCGCCGACGCCAAGGAGGTCGAGACCCTCGCCGCGACGGTCGGTGACAACGGCGGCGCCTACTTCGTGCCGGCCTTCTCGGGGCTCTTCGCGCCGCACTGGCGCTCCGACGCGCGCGGTGCGCTCGTCGGGTTGACCCGATTCGTCAACAAGGGCCACATCGCGCGGGCAGCCTTGGAGGCCACGGCTTTCCAGACCCGAGAGGTGCTCGAGGCGATGAACGCCGACTCGGGCGTGCCCCTCACCGAGCTGCGTGTCGACGGCGGCATGGTGGCCAACGAGACGCTCATGCAGTTCCAGGCCGACCTGCTCGGCGTCGACGTCGTGCGTCCCCTCGTCGCGGAGACGACGGCCCTCGGGGCGGCGTATGCCGCCGGGCTGGCTGTCGGCTACTGGTCGAGCACCGACGAGATCACCGAGAACTGGGGCGAGGACCGTCGCTGGTCACCCCGGATGGACGAGGCCGAGCGGGAGCGCCTCTACCGGCAGTGGAAGAAGGCCGTGCAGCGCACCCTCGACTGGGTCGACGAGGACACGGCCTGACCGTCGTGGGTCAGCCGAGGGCCGCGATCGCCGCGTCGTAGTCGGGCTCCTGGCCGATGGTCGGCACGACCTGCGTGTGCGTGATGATCCCCTCCGCGTCGATGACGACGACAGCCCGCGCGAGGAGGCCACGGAAGGCCCCGTTGTGCAGCTGCACGCCGTAGTCCTCGCCGAAGTGGGAGCGGAACGTCGAGGTGACGACGACGTTGTCGATGCCCTCGGCCCCGCAGAAGCGCTTGAGCGCGAAGGGCAGGTCGGCCGACACGCAGATGACGGTCGTGTCCTCGAGCGAGGCGGCGAGCTCGTTGAAGCGGCGCACGCTCGCGGCGCAGACCCCCGTGTCGATGCTCGGGAAGATGTTGAGGACGACGCGCGTGCCGTGGGGCAGGGTCACGTCACCCAGGTCAGAGCCGGTGAGGGTGAACTCCGGAGCGATGTCTCCCACGGCGGGGAGCTCTCCGACGGTGTGGACCTCGGTGTCGCCGAGACGCGTGGTTGCCATGTGACGGTTCTAGCATCCGGGCGCTGCTGGTGCGCGGGGCGTCCGTCACCGGCAGCGGGTGCGCGCTCGTCGAGCGCTCCGCGTAGGTTGTCTGCCATGACGGAGCAGACGGGCCTGCCGCTCGAGCCCGAGAAGGTGCGCGGCCGTGGCTGACCCGCAGGAGTCGACAGGGGGCGGCACCCGCTTTCTCATCAACATGATCGGGGTGGTGGGCCTCGTCTTCGGGGTGCTGCCGATCGTGCGCTACCTCCTCCAGCTCGACGTCTTCGGCTTCACGACGGCCCCCTACGACTGGCTTCAGCTGGACGGCGCGGCCCGGTTCCTGCCGCCCGCGATGGTCCTCGTCGTCTGCATCGTCGCGGCCTACCTCCTCGAGAAGCGGCTCGAGCGGAGCTGACGCTCCGCCGTGCCAAGGTTGGACGGTGGCTGACGGTTCAACGACCGCAGCGTGATGTGATGTGGGCATGTCGCTCCGGGCCCCCCTCATCGCCGCGCTCGTCGTCGCGTCGAGCCTCGCGATCGCGCCCGGGGCCCCGGCCGTGGGCGCACCGCAGCCGACCGCCGCCATCGCGGTCCCAGCTGCGGCTCCCGCTGCCGACCAGGTGACGCCGGAGGTCTCCTCGGTACCGGTCGGCCCCGAGCCCGACGGCACCGGCGTGAGCCTCGACGTCAGCGTGTGGCCGCAGGCATCCGGCAAGCACCCGGTCGTGCTGCTCGCCCACGGCTTCGGCGGCTCCAAGGAGTCCGTCACCGACCAGGCGAGCGCCCTCCACGAGCGCGGCTACGTCGTCGTGGCGTGGAGCGCCCGCGGGCACGGGGCGTCCGGCGGCACGATCCACCTCAACGACCCGGCCTACGAGATCGCCGACGCGCGCAAGCTGCTCGACCTCGCTGCCACGCGCAGCGACGTCGAGCTCGACGCGCCGGGCGACCCGCGGGCCGGCGTCATGGGCGGGTCCTATGGCGGTGCACTCGGCCTCATGCTCGCCGGCGTCGACCGCCGCGTCGACGGCGTCGTCTCGGCCATCACGTGGAACGACCTCGCCGACGCGTTCTTCCCGCAGGCGGCGCTCAACACCCCGCCCACCACCGCCGCCGGTCGCGCTCCGATCGCGACGCCGGGGCCGTTCAAGCAGGTCTGGGCCACGAACTTCTTCCTCTCGGCGGGCCGCGGTGCCGGCGCGTCCAGTGCATCCGCTGCCGGCCCCGCGAGCTCGTGCGGGCGCTTCGACCCCACGCTCTGCCGTCTCTTCGTGCAGGCCTCCGAGTCGGGCACCGCATCACCCGAGCTGCTGGCCCTGCTCCACGCCCACAGCCCCAAGCCGACCATGGCGCAGGTCACCGCCCCGACCCTCCTCGTGCAGGGCGTCGCCGACTCCCTCTTCGGGCTCGACCAGGCCGACGCCAACGCCCAGGCACTCGCCGCCAGTGGCACGCCGTATGCCGTCCGGTGGAGTGACGGGGGACACGACGGCCCGAGCAGCCACGAGGCGGAGGAGACCGAGGCGTCCTACCAGTGGCTCGACCACTACGTCCGTGACAAGGCCTCGCACGACGGACCCCTGCCGACGGCCGCCTTCACCTACGGGATCCCCGCCACGCGCAGTGGCCAGCCGAGCACGCTCACGACGCTGCCGGCATACCCCGGCCTGTCGGGTGGGCCGCTCGTCACCCGCGAGCTGCCCCTGGCGACGGCCGAGGGGGCGCTCGTCCACCCGCCCGGTGGGCAGCCGGCCTCGCTCATCGCGGTGCCGGGGCTCGCCGCGCTCGGGATCAGCCTGTCGACGTACCAGATCGCGGCGCTGCCCGGGCAGTCGACGGCGCTCGACACGCAGCCGATCGCCGAGGCGACGACCGTCGTCGGGTCGCCGGTCATGCGCTTCACCGTCACGTCCGACAGTCGCGAGGTCACGCTCTTCGCGTCGGTGTGGCGGGTGACCGGCGGCTCGGTCACGCTGACCAACCCACTCGTCGCGCCGGTGCGGCTCGAGGTGACGCCGGGTCGGCCGACCCCGGTGATGATCTCGCTGCCGGGCGCGACCTACGAGCTGCCCGCGGGCACCCGGTGGCGGGTCCTGCTGACGAGCACCGAGTCGACCTACGCCAACTCGCGGGTGCCCAGCCGCATCCGCATCACCGACGCATCGGCCCTCACGCTGCCGGTCGCGGTCGGCACGAGCGTCGGGGGAGCCGTCGCCGGGGGGCTCGACACCGAGGCGATCATCGCGCTGGCCCTGCTCGGGGTGCTCCTGCTCCTCGCCCTCGGCGGGTGGCTGGTGCGTCGCCGGCGCCGTCGTCACCTGCCGGCGCGTCCGGACCTCGCCGACATCCCGCTCGTCGTCGAAGGGCTCGTCAAGACCTACTCCGACGGGCACCGCGCCGTCGACGACGTGTCGTGGCGCGCCGAGAAGGGCCAGGTCGTGGGGCTGCTCGGGCCCAATGGCGCCGGCAAGACGACGACGATGCGCATGGTCATGGGACTCATCAGCTCCGACGCCGGGTCGGTGCACGTGCTCGGCGAGGAGGTGCAGGCCGGCTCGCCGGTGCTCGGCCGGGTCGGTGCCCTCATCGAGGGGCCGGGTTTCCTGCCGCACCTCACGGGTCGGCAGAACCTCGAGGCCTACTGGGCGGCGACCGGTCGCGCGACGGAGGACGCCCACTTCGACGAGGCACTCGACGTCGCCGCCCTCGGGGGAGCGGTCGACCGGCCGGTCAAGTCCTACAGCCAGGGCATGCGCCAGCGGCTCGGCATCGCCCAGGCGATGCTCGGGCTGCCGGAGCTGCTCATCCTCGACGAGCCGACCAACGGCCTCGACCCGCCACAGATCGCGGCGATGCGCCCGATCCTGCGCCGGTATGCCGAGACCGGCCGCACCGTCGTCATCTCGAGCCACATGCTGGCCGAGGTCGAGATGACGTGCACCCACGTCGTCGTCATGCACGCCGGCCGGGTCATCACCTCGGGCCTCGTGGCCGACCTCGTCGACAGCGACGACACGACGATCGTCGACCTGCCCGAGCACGTCGACCACCACGCGCTCGCGGCGGCGGTGCACGCGCTCGAGGCCTCGGAGGGCATCACCGAGGTGCGCGTCGACACCCCGACCCGTCTCGTCGTCGTGGCCGACCGAGGTCGCGCCGACGTCGTGGCAGCAGCGGTCGGCGCCGGTCTGCCGGTCGTCGGGGTGAGCAGTCGGCGCCACCTCGAGGAGGTCTTCCTCGGTGTCATCTCGTCGGCCTCCGCCCCGGGCGAGCCGATCGAGCCCGGTGACGAGGGCGCGTCCCTCGTCGAGCGACTGAGGCAGGTGAGGGCCCGATGAGCGAGACTCCACGACCGGCGCCGACGGATGCCGGCGCCCAGCCTCCGGGCGAAGCGCTGCTCGAGGTGATGGAGCCTGCGGGGGCGGCGCCCACCCAGGCGATCACCCGCGTGCGCAGCCCGCTGTCCTGGCGTGCCGAGGTGCGTCGCCAGTGGGGCCGCCGGCGCACGACGTGGGCCTTCGGCCTGCTGCTGGCGCTCCCGCTCGTCCTCGTCGGGTCCTTCTTCTTCGGCGAGCGCTCCTCCAACAGCAACCGGGGCGGTGCGACGTCGCGGATCTTCGACCTCGCCCAGAGCGGCGCAGCCAACTTCAGCCTCGTGCTCGTCTTCCTCGCGTCCGAGCTGCTCCTCGTGCTGCTCGCCGCGCTCTTCTGCGGCGACGCCGTGCCGTCCGAGGCCTCGTGGGCGTCGCTGCGCTACCTGCTCGTCGCGCCCGTGCAGCGGGCCAGGCTGTTGACGAGCAAGCTCGTCGTCGGGGTCGGGTCGACGCTTCTCGCCACGGTGCTGCTGCCCGCGTGGGGGCTGCTCGTCGGCGGCATCTTCTACGGGTGGGACCCGCTGACGAACCCGCTCGGCGAGAACCTCACATGGGGCCAGTTCCTCCCGCGTCTCGCGCTCGCGATGGGCTACATCTTCATCACGCTGCTGCCGATCGCCGCCATCGCCTTCTGGCTCGGCACGCGCTCGGACGCGCCGCTCGCGGCCGTGGGCGGGGCGGTGCTCGTCAGCATCCTGCTCAACATCCTCGACCAGCTCGATGCGCTCGACCCGTACCGCAACGCCTTCCCCGGCCACTACTCCCGGGCCTGGCAGGACGCCCTCGCCGTGACGCCCGACTACTCCGACATGCTCCACGGCGCGCTGTGGTCACTGGTGTGGGCGGTCGCTTTCACGATGCTCGCCTACCGCCGCTTCCGCCGTTCCGACATCCTCAGCTGAGGGCGCCGCCAGCACCGGCGGCGGGCCGCAGTCGGTTCTCTGGCTCGTGAAAGGGGCTCATGCCCCACGAGGGGATGCGTCTGGTGTTCATCCGCGAGGTGGTCTCACCCGTGCAGGCTGCCGCGGCGCAGGACCGTTCCGTCCGATGTTGTCACGACATATGTGCCGTTTTGCAGGCCGCCTGTCTGAGGTCCGCTGATCACGATGGCGTAGCGCCCGTCGACCACGGGAAAGCTGAACTTCTCGCCCGTGCCCAAGGTCACCTTGACCCGTGTGGCGCGGGTCGCCACGCCACCGTCGTCACGGAGCGTCGCTGCTCCGTAGAACATGCTCCCCGCCTTCGTCCCGGGCTTCGACGTGCGGCGGTAGGTTCCGTCCAGGGCCACGACGTACGCGGACGCGCCTGTCCACGGCAGGTTCGACTCGTAGATCCTCACCTCTTGAAACGGGGTGCCGCGCGGCTCCCACGCCTGCGGGGTGAGGACGCACGCGGCATCCCACCCGTTGTCGGACGAGAACACGGCAGCGAGGGCGCCGTTTCCCGACGAGGCTGTACGCAGGCGCCATCCGGTCAGGTCGTAGCCAGCGACCTGGCTGCACTGTTCTGCGATGCCGGACGTGTCATCGACGGAGGCGAACGGGCCAGGCACCAACCGCGCTGGTGTGGCGTAGGGGATGGTGCACAGGCCGAGGTTGCCCTTCGCATCGGTGGTCTGCACTCCGCGCCCTGCCATCAGTACCCGTGGGGGGTCGATGAGAGAGAAGGCCTTTCCCACGCCGAAGTCCCTGTCTGCCTGCGCGCGGCATCGCGCCAAGGTCTCCGCCGTGGTCAGGATGTCCGGCACGTAGGTCGGAGAGGGTGCCGTCCCCGGGGCCCTCGAGACCGTGGGAGTCGGGGACGGAGACGTCGACGGCGCGATCGCGGACTGGGAGACCGAAGCCTGCGCCGGTGCGGACCTGCGGGCCGCGTCGCCGCTGAGCAGTCCGGGCGCGACGAGCACGCCCGCCGCGGTCGCAGCGACTGCCAGCACCGCTCCTGACGGCACAGCCCAGACGCGGACTCGGCGACTCCGCTGATGCCGTCGGGCCGCGCGCAGCACGTCGTGCGGCGTCCGGGTGAAGGGAGACTCGCCGTCGTCGGCGGCCCCTCTAAGGGCCTCACGGAGCTGGGTGCTCATCAGGACACTCCTTGCAGAAGATCGTCAATGGCGAGACCGGCGTCGTCGACGAGTGCGCGCAGCTCGGCCAAGGCTCTGGACGTCTGGCTCTTGACCGTGCCCTCGCTGCAACCGAGGACCTCGGCGGTCTCAGCCACCGACAGCTCCTCGAAGTACCTCAGCACCAGACAGGCCCTTCGGCGTGGGGCGAGGTTCGCCAGCAGGTCCAGCAGCATCCGCCGTTCGCCGAGGTCATGCGTCCCCGCGCGCACGTCCTCCCGGTCAGGCACGCTTGTGGCGACCTCACGCCGCCACGGTCTCCTTCGCTGGTCGAGGAGCTTGCGGAGCAGGACGCGTCGTGCGTACGGCAGGAGCCGAGAGCGGACCTCGATGCGGTCCCACGCCGCGTAGAGGCTGAGGAGAGCGTCTTGGGTCAGGTCCTCTGCCTGGTGCCAGTCACCGCACATCAGGAACGCGACCTGACGCAGCTCGCGGCGTGACATCGTCACGAACGCGAGGAACTCGGCGTCCTTCTCTCCCGGCACAGCTCGTCTCACACCCTCATCACGGAGTAGATCGGTCCTGGGTTGCCCGGCCGACAGAACCAGTGGGCTGCGTGTGTCCGCCCACCGGCGCCCCTCCCTCCTAGACTCCGCGCATGTCTCGTCGCCGACGTCTGCCGCTGCTCACCGTGTCCGTGCCCTGCATTGTGGCCGTCGCGGTCCTGGGCGGTTGCGGGCAGCAGCAGCGTGGTCGACCTCGGCACCTACGTCGTTGACATGACGATCCGGGTACCGAAAGCGGGCGCCCCCGCGCTCTGACACACGCCCGGCGGCGTGAGACGCGCGGAGTCGCCGGTGGGTGTGGTGGCTACGCGGATGTCGAGCCGCGCGCGGAGTGCGCGTCGAACGCCCACGACATGGCGGTGAGCTCTTTCGAGGACAGACCGTGCTGACGGGCGACCCGGGCCCAGCGCGAGACGGCCGTCTGGACCTGCGCGACGATGTCGTTGGCTTCCTCGACGCCGAGGCGGAAGTAGTCGGCGACAGAGAGTGCGATCGCGATGCTCGCCGTGTCGTCAGCCAGGTCGATGGCCGTGCTCAGGTGCTTGGGCCCTGGTTCGGGGTTGGGGTTGAGGTCGAACGCCGGGGACAGCCGCCAGGTGTCGCCGTCCTCGTGGAGGAATCCGTGGTTACGGAGGTGGTCGTCGGTGTTGGAAATGAGGATGGAGAAGACGATCCGGCGCCAGAGCTCGCGCAGGTCCGCGGTCGCTCGCGACGAGTGCGTCTCGATGGCCTCGGCTATCTCCAGGTAGCTGCCCTGCTCGCCGTCGGTGGACTGGAGCATCGTCATCGCGCTGACGTAGCCGACCCGGCCGGCGGGTCCACCGTCGGCCTCGCGGGTCCGATCGAACCGGTCCACGATCAGAACGCTGCGCCCGGCGAGATTCAGCAGGGTGCTTACCGGGACACTGATGCCGGCCTGGGAGGCGAGCTCGAGCGCAACTTTCTCCCACGCCATGACGTTCCACGTGTCGTGCGCGGCGCTGGGGAACTTGGCGATGGCGAGGTTCCCTTCGGCGTCGCGAACGTGCGCTTTGGGCCGGGCCCCGCCGAGGGAGCTGCCGACGCGGATGAGGCGCTGAAGGTCCGGGAGGTCGGCCGAGTCCGCCTCGGCTCGCGCAGCGAGAGTGAGCAGTTCTGGCAGGTCGGTCAGGGCAGGGACACCGCGGTCCTCGATCGCCTCGAACGGGCCCTGCCCGCGGCGGAATCGCAGGGCGCCCTGTCGCAGGTCGTCGCGGACCCCCAGGAGGTAGTCGACCTCGCCCAGGCTGCGCGGTTCGCGGCCTTCGACACGGGCCTCGGCCGCCTCGCGCCGCTTGACCAGAGTCCTGCCCCACCGGTCCGGGGCGCAGTCCCCGAAGGCGCCGAACATCGGATGCCCGACGGAGCTCTGGTGGGCGCCGGCCCCGAGTGGCAGCCCCGGCTCCAAGGAGTAGGCGCGAGGGTTCGCGATGTACTCGTCCAGATACGTGAAGCTGGCGCTCTCGGTGACGCCGCCGCGGCGGCGGTGCGGGTACAGGGTGCCGGCGCGCACGTCCACGCCCGCGATGGACACCCAGACCTCGACGGCGCTCACCTGCCGGCTCCGCGCGGACGCACCCTGGTCGGGAGCTCCTCGTCGGCGCGGAGGCGACCCACGTCGGTGGCGTAGGGGTCGAGCGCCTTGGTCAGCAGGTCCAGCACACCCAGCGCGCGAGTCACCCGCAGCAGGTTCTCCACGGACGACCCCTGCCCGCTCTCGAGACGCAGGACGGTGCTGCGGCTGACGCCGGCACGATCGGCGACCTGCTCGACCGTCAGGTGGCGCAGCTTGCGCCATGTGGTCACGTCCCGGCCCAGCCCGTCCAGGGCGCGCGCCACGGCCACGGGGGTGCGCGCGCTCGTTGCGCCGGCCATCATCTGCTCCCTTGGGTTTCAGATGTGAAACTTTAACGTGCTTAGAGTATCAAAAATGAAATCTTAGTGTCATTGTTAGGCGGTTGAGTGGGCGCGGTCTCATGCCGTCTGCCGGCGCAGGCAGTCCAGCACCGCGCCGAGGTCGAGGCCGTATGCGTCGCGGCCGGTGGCGGCATACGCCTCGAGCCGCAGGGCTGCTCGGTCCGCGAGACGCTGCGCCCCCGTCCGGTTGCCGCGGGCGGAGTGGGTGAGGGCCACACAGGCCTGTGCGAGGCCCTGCCACAGGTCGCGCTCCTCGTCCGGCCCGGCCTTCCAGCGCGCCTCGAGCACCTCGTGTGCGGAGAAGGGGCGCCCGCCGTCGACGAGCTCGCGCGCCATCCGGAGGGTCTCCTCGGGAGGGAGCGGCTCCTCCGACACCGGCTCGACCCCCTCGGCGCCGTAGGGCAGCGGCCGACCCAGCGCATCGCGGGGTCTCGCCTGCCGGGCACGCCCGAGGGCATCGCGATCACGCTCGGTCGGTGGCATGCCGACAGCGTCTCAGGAATCGCGAGCCGGCGCCGTCTGCGCCGCCCTCACCCGGCGAGCTGGTCGCGTCGCCGGGCGAGGTAGGCCCGCTCGGCGGGGTTGCCCGCGAGGGCGATCGCCCGGTCGTATGCCGCCCGCGACTCGCCGCTGCGACCGAGGCGACGCAGCAGGTCGGCGCGGGTGGCGTGGTAGGCGTGATAGCGGTCCAGGGCCTCGCCGAGCCGGTCGACCTCGGCGAGCGCCACGGACGGGCCGTCCACCTCGGCCATCGCGACCGCGCGGTTGAGCCGGACGACAGGTGAGGGGTCGAGGACCACGAGGCGGCCGTAGAGCGCGACGATCGTCGACCAGTCGGTGTCGCGGGCGGACGGCGCATCGGTGTGGACCGCGCTGATCGCGGCCTGCAGCTGGTAGCGGCCGGGCGGCTCCCCACCGGCCGCCACCGCCGCGATCCGCTCCTCGACGAGGGCCCGGCCCTCGGCGATGAGGGCGCGGTCCCACGCGCCGCGGTCCTGCTCGTCGAGGGTCACGAGCTCGCCGGTGCGCGAGACGCGCGCCGACCGCCGGGCGTCGGTGAGGAGCATGAGGGCCAGCAGCCCGGCCACCTCACCGTCGTCGGGCAGCAGGTCACGGAGCAGCCGGCCGAGACGGATCGCCTCGTCGGTGAGGTCGACACGGAGCGGGTCGTCGCCCTCGCCGGCCAGGTAGCCCTCGTTGAAGACGAGGTAGACGACGGCGAGCACACCGGCGAGCCGCTCGCGGATGTCGTCGGCCGACGGCACCCGGTAGGGGATGCCGGCAGCCTTGATCTTCGCCTTGGCCCGGGTGATCCGCTGCGCCATGGCCGTCTCCTGCACGAGGAAGGCCCGGGCGATCTCGGCGACGGTGAGGCCGCCGAGCAGCCGGAGGGTGAGCGCCACCCGGGCCTCCATCGCGAGCGCGGGGTGGCAGCAGGTGAAGACGAGCCGCAGCCGGTCGTCCTCGACGGGGCCGGTCGGCTCGTGGGGCGTGTCGTCGTGGGCCATGAGGGCCGCCTGGTGCTTGGCGTCGCGTCGGGACTCGCGACGGAGCCGGTCGATGCCCTTGCGGGTGGCCGTGGTCGTCAGCCACCCGCCGGGGTTGGGCGGGATGCCGTCGCGCGGCCACCGCTCGGCGGCCGTCGCGAAGGCCTCCGCCGCCGCGTCCTCGGCGATGTCGAGGTCGCCGAAGCGACGCGCGAGCGCCGCGACCACCCGGGCCCACTCCTCGTGGTGGACCCGGGTGAGGACGTCGTCGACGGGCGGTCGGGTCACTACCCGTCGGTCCGGGCGAGCCCGGGGCCGCGGAACCGGTGCACCTCCTGCGGCCACTCGAGCACCGTGGCGAGCCGGCCCGCCCAGTAGCGCGCCGTCTCGTCGTCGGGCACGTCGACGGCGCAGAAGCCGCCGAGGTGCTCCTTCGTCTCGACGAAGGGCCCGTCGGTGAAGACCGGCTTGCCGTCGACCGCCTCGACGCTGAAGAGCGCCGTCGACCGGTCGAGGCCACCGTTGGTGAAGAGGAGCACTCCCGCGGCCTGCATCTCTGCCACGACCGCCCTCGCGGCGGTTCCCTTGTCGGTGATCTGCTCGCTCCTCTGGTCGGGCACCCACTCGTCGTTGAACGTGATCAGGTACTCCGGCATCGTCGTCTCCTCCCAGTCGTTGCAAGATCCTGCGGACTCTCGCGCGCGGCAGCCCGGTCGGCCGCCGCTCACCAGGTCCACGAACGCCGGCGCCTCGATACGACACCTACCATGTCCGGGTCAGTCACTGTCGCACACGAAGGTCGCCGAATGATCGAGATCCTGAGCCCCACCGAGCTCGCGCGTGCGAAGGAGACCGGCGCCCTCGTCGCCGACATCCTGCAGACGATGAAGGCCCGCAGCACCGCCGGCACGAACCTCCTCGACATCGACGACTGGGCCCGGGCCATGATCGTCGAGGCAGGGGCGGAGTCCTGCTACGTCGACTACGAGCCGTCCTTCGGACGCGGACCGTTCGGCCACTACATCTGCACCTCGGTCAACGACGCCGTGCTGCACGGGCTGCCGCGCGACTACTCCCTGGCCGACGGCGACCTCGTCTCGCTCGACCTCGCCGTCTCGCTCGGCGGGGTCGTCGCGGACTCCGCCATCAGCTTCGTCGTGGGCGACTCCCCGCCGGCGGAGAGCGTCGCGATGATCACCGCCACCGAACGTGCCCTCGCGGCCGGCATCGCCGCCGCGGGGCCGGGCGCCCGCATCGGCGACCTCTCCCACGCCATCGGGCAGGTGCTCTCCGCCGCGGGCTACGAGGTCAACACCGAGTTCGGCGGTCACGGGGTGGGGTCGACGATGCACCAGGAGCCGCACGTGTCCAATGCCGGCCGGCCCGGCCGGGGCTACCCCCTGCGGCCGGGCCTGCTGCTCGCGCTCGAGCCGTGGGTCATGGCCGACACCGCCGAGCTCGTCACGGACGACGACGGGTGGACGCTGCGCAGCGCCACCGGCTGCCGCACCGCGCACAGCGAGCACACCATCGCCATCACCCCGGACGGAGCCGAGATCCTCACGCTGCCGACGTCGCGGCGCTGACGCCTCCCTTCAGAGCTCCCGCGCCGCGGGGATGATCCGCTCGCCGAAGATGTCGAGCTGCTCTGTGCTCGACCCGTCCCACACGCCGGTGTGCACGTGGGTGATGCCGAGCTGTGCGAGCTCCCCGAGGTGGGCGAGCACCTCGTCGACCTTCTCGCCCTTGGCACCGATGTCGAAGAAGCCCATCACCGTCTTGTCGATCTCGTCGTAGTCACGGCCGAGCGCGTCGCAGTGGCCGCGCAGGACGTCGAGCTTGTGGGCGAGGTCGGGGCTGTCGAAGAGGTTGCAGGCCTGCGCGTACTGCGCGACCATCCGCAGCGTCTTCTTCTCGCCCCCGCCGCCGATGAGGATGGGCGGGTGCGGGCGCTGCACGGACTGCGGCGAGTTGAGCGTGCTGCCGAGCTGGTAGTGCTTGCCGGTGTAGGGCTCGTCGCTGTCGCTCCACATCTGCAGGCAGATCTGCAGGGTCTCCTCGAGCCGCTCGAAGCGCTCGGCGGTGGACGGGAAGGGCAGGCCGAGCCCGACGCACTCCTCCTCGTTCCACGCCGCACCGATGCCGAGCCAGGCCCGCCCCCTGGAGAGCACGTCGAGCGTCGTCACCTCCTTGGCGAGCAGCCCCGGCTCGCGGTAGATCGCCGCGGTGACCCACGCGAGCAGCTCGACGCGCTCGGTGACGGCGGCGAGGAAGCCGAGCGTCGTGTACGCCTCGAGCATCTCGTGCTCCTTGGGCCCGACGCCGCGGATCTGCCAGACGTGGTCCATGACGGAGAGCTTCGTGAAGCCGATCTCCTCGGCCAGCTTCGCCGTACGCGTGAGGTCGTCGACGAAGGTGGCCGATCCGCCCGACCAGGTGAAGTTGGCGAGGTGCAGTCCGATGTCCATGTCGAGCACACTACGACCGGCGCGTGCCCCAGCGCTTCCAGCAAACCCTCAGGTATGCCGTCCGGCCGGCTCTGCGCCCGTCGCCGCGTCGGTGCCCCCACCCTTCCGGTGCGCCTCGATGACCGCGGCGTAGAGGTGGCCCGAGTCCTTGACCGTGCGCTGCTGCGTGTCGTAGTCGACCCGCACGATGCCGAACCGCCGGTCGTAGCCCCAGGCCCACTCGAAGTTGTCGAGCAGCGACCACACGAGGTAGCCGCGCACGTCGGCGCCGGCGTCGAGGGCGTCCGCGACGGCGCCGAGGTGCCGCACGAGGTAGTCGGTGCGCTCCGGGTCGTGCACGCGCCCGCCGGCGTCGACCTCGTCGGCGAACGCAGAGCCGTTCTCGGTGATGAGCAGTGGCAGGTCGGGGTAGCGCCGTGACAGCCCGACGAGCAGCTCGGTGAAGCCCTCGGGGTCGACGTTCCAGCCCATCGCGGTGTGGGGCGGCGCCGTCGGGGGGAACTCGACGTGGTCGGCGCCGACCCACGGGCTCGCACCGTCACCGTGCCCGTCGGCGGTCGACCGTGGCCGGCTGCCGTCGTAGTGGCGCACGATGCAGCTCGAGTAGTAGTTGACGCCCAGGGTCGTCAGCGGGGTGGCCAGGGCGTCGAGGTCGCCGTCGCGCACGAAGCCGAAGTCGGTGACGGCGGCGACGTCGCGGACGAGGTCCTCAGGGTAGGTCCCCTCCATCATGGGCTGGAGGAAGGCCCGGTTGGCGAGGGCGTCGACCGTGCGCACCGCGTCGAGGTCGCGCGGGTCGGCCGGGTCGGCGGGGCGGGGCACGTGGAAGTTGAGCGCCGCGCCGATGCCGGCGCCGTCGCCCGCGACCGCCCGAATCGCCTGTGACCCCAGGCCGTGCGCGAGGTTGAGGTGGTGCACGGCCGCCATCGCCGCAGCGGGCTCGGTGCGCCCGGGGGCGTGGACGCCCGCGGCATACCCGAGGTAGGCGCTGCACCACGGCTCGTTGAGCGTCAGCCACAGGGGGATGCGGTCGCCGAGGTGCGCGGCCACGACCCCCGCGTAGTCGGCGAAGCGCAGGGCGGTCTCGCGCTGCGGCCAGCCGCCGGCGTCCTCCAGCGGCTGGGGCAGGTCCCAGTGGTAGAGGGTGGGTACCGGGCGAATTCCCTTCTCCAGCAAGCCGTCGACGAGACGGGAGTAGAAGTCGAGCCCCTCCTGGTTGACGGCGCCGCTTCCCGTGGGCTGGATGCGGGGCCAGGCGATGGAGAAGCGGTAGGACTGCAGGCCGAGGTCGGCCATCAGCGCCACGTCGTCGCGCCAGCGGTGGAAGTGGTCGACGGCCACGTCGCCGGTCTCGCCGCCGGCCGTGCGGCCCGGCGTGTGGCTGAAGGTGTCCCAGATCGAGGGGCCGCGGCCGCCCTCGTGGACCCCGCCCTCGATCTGGTAGGACGCGGTGGCGGCGCCCCAGCGGAAGCCTGCCGGGAATCGTGCGGCGAGGGACGTGGGCGAGGCGATCGTGCTGGTGTCCGTCATCGGGCACCTCCTTCGAGGTCGATCTCGAGCGTGTCCCCGTCGACCTCGACGGTAGCCCCGCCCACGGCATACGGCAGGTCGGCGACCGGCGCGACGAGACGGCCTCCCGACACGCGGACCCGGCCCTCGTCGGTGCCGGGGACGACGACGCGCCACGCGCCGTGGCCGTCGGGACCGGACGTGCGACGGACGACGAGCGTGTCCGCGCTGCGGCTCACCGTGAAGACCGTGTCGGGCCCGGCCTGCGAGCCCGGCACGACGACCTCGTGCTCGCCGTGGGCGAGCTCGACGAGGGCGAGCGTCACGCCGTCGGCCCAGTCGTACTCCGGGGTGTCCGTGCGGGCACCGAGCGGCAGGACCGTGTCGGGCCGGACGAGCAGCGGCAGCGAGTCGAACCCGTGCTCCTCGCGCACCCAGCCGGGGCCGGTGACGTTGCGGCCGTCGAGCAGCGAGGTCCACCGTCCGGCGGGCAGGTAGTAGTCGACCCGCCCGTCGGCGGAGAACACGGGGGCGACGAGGAGCGAGTCTCCGAGCAGGTACTGCCGGTCGAGGTGGGCGACACCCGGGTCGTCGGGGAACTCGAGCGGCATCGGGCGCATCACCGGGGTCCCCTCCGCCGTGACGTCGCGACCGACCCGGGCGAGGTACGGCATGAGGGCGAGCTTGAGCCGGGTGAAGCGGCGCGTCACGTCGACCGCCTCCTCGTCGAAGGCCCACGGCACGCGGTAGGAGTCGGAGCCGTGGAGGCGGCTGTGGCTCGAGAGCAGCCCGAAGGCCACCCACCGCTTGAAGACCGCGGGGTCGGGCCGGCCCTCGAAGCCGCCGATGTCGTGCGACCAGTAGCCGAACCCGGAGTAGGCGAGTGACAGCCCGCCACGCAGCGACTCGGCCATCGAGGGGAAGGTCGAGTCGCAGTCGCCGCCCCAGTGCACGGGGAACTGCTGCCCGCCGGCCGTGGCGGAGCGGGCGAAGAGCACGGCCTCGCCCTCGCCGCGCCGGTCGCGCAGCAGGTCGAAGACGGCGCGGTTGTAGACCTGCGCGTAGTAGTTGTGCATCCGCTCCGGATCGGAGCCGTCGTGCCAGACGACATCGGTCGGGATGCGCTCGCCGAAGTCGGTCTTGAAGGCGTCGACGCCGATGTCGAGCAGGCGCCCCAGGTTGCCGGTGAACCAGTCGACCGCCGCCGGGTTGGTGAAGTCGACGAGGCCCATGCCGGCCTGCCACTTGTCCCACTGCCAGACGCTGCCGTCCGGCCGCCGCACGAGGTAGCCCTTCTCCATGCCCTCGGTGAAGAGGGCCGACCGCTGCGCGATGTAGGGGTTGATCCACACGCAGATGCGCAGCCCCTTCGCCTTGAGCCGGCGGATCATGCCCTCCGGGTCGGGGAAGGTCGCGGGGTCCCAGACGAAGTCGCACCAGTGGAACTCGCGCATCCAGAAGCAGTCGAAGTGGAAGACCGACAGGGGCAGCCCGCGCTCGGCCATGCCGTCGACGAAGGAGGTCACCGTCGTCTCGTCGTAGCTCGTCGTGAACGACGTCGAGAGCCACAGGCCGTAGGACCAGGGCGGCACCTGGGGCGCGCGACCGGTCAGGGCGGTGTAGGTCGCGAGGATCTCCTTGGGCGTCGCGCCGTGGATGACGTAGTACTCGAGCTGCTCGCCGGCGACGGAGAACTGCGTCGCCGAGACGGCCTCGGAGCCGACCTCGAACGACACCTCCTCGGGGTGGCGCACGAAGACGCCGTAGCCGGCGTTCGTCAGGTAGAAGGGGACGTTCTTGTAGGCCTGCTCGCTGCTCGTGCCGCCGTCGGCGTTCCAGATGTCGACGGTCTGGCCGTTCTTGACGAGCGGGCCGAAACGCTCGCCCAGCCCGTAGACGAGGTCGCCGACGCCGAGGGAGAGCTGGTCGACGGCCCACGTCTGACCGTCCGCGCCGAGGGCGACGCCGGTGCCGCGAGGCATCGACGACGTCAGCTCGCGCCCGTCCGCGACGAAGCGGACGGCATACCCCTCGCCCGTGGCGACGTGGACGCTGAGCCGGCCGGCCTCGAGGACCCCGCCGTTCTCGTCGACCGTCGCGGTGGCGCTCGCGGTGCCGCTGCCCGCGAGCGCGAACTGCGGGTGCCGCGGCAGCCCGCCCTCGTGACGGGTGAGGCGCACCCCGATGACGTCGGGCATGGGGGAGTGGAAGCGGACCGTGAGCAGCGGGCGGTTGAGCGTGTCTCCCCGCGTGCCGATGCGCGCCGTCGGGGCGTATGCGGTGAGGCTGCGGCCGTCGTCGCCGATCTCGAGGTCGCGCACCTCCGCAGGACGCAGCAGGGTGACGTCGGCGCGCGTCTGCCAGTAGCCGTCGGTGAACTTCATGGGTGATCGGGTTCGCTTTCGTGGGAAGGGGATTCAGGTCACTTCTCGGCCCCGGCCATGACGCCGCGGGTCAGGGTGCGCTGGAAGATGAGGAAGAAGATGACGCAGGGGATGAGGGAGATGAGTGCGCCCGCGTTGGTCGTCGGCGCGTCCATGAGGCGGTCGCCCTGGAGTGTCGCGAGCGCGACCGGCACCGTCTGCGTGCTGTTGGAGATGAGCATGACCAGCGGGATGAAGAACTCGTTCCACGTCCAGATGAAGAAGAAGATGACGAGGACCGAGAGGGTCGGCCGGGTGATCGGGAAGATCACCCGCCACAGCACCTGCCAGCGGCTGGCGCCGTCGAGCCGGGCCGCCTCGAGCACCGAGCGCGGGAACGTTGTGAGCACCGACGAGAGCAGGTAGGTGCCGAAGGCGCTCTGGATGACGGTGAAGATGATGATGACCGAGAGCTGGGTGTTGTAGAGGCCGACCTGCTTCGCGAAGAAGTAGAGCGGGTAGACGAGGGCCTCCTGCGGCAGCATGTTGGCGAGCAGGAACAGGCCGACGATCCAGACCCGTCCCTTGACCCGCCCGATGCCGAGGGCGAAGGCGTTGAGGAGCGAGATGACGGTCGCGGCGACGGCGACGGTGCCCGAGATGACGATCGAGTTGAGCAGCTTCTGGGGGTAGTCGACCTGGTTCCAGTAGGTCGTCAGGCCCTCGGTGTAGAACTCCGTCGGCAGGCTGAGCGGGCCGTTCGTGCTGTAGTCGGACGGCGACTTGAAGGCGTTGAGGAGCATGAGGAGGAAGGGGGCGATGACGGCCAGCGCCGTGACGGTGACGAGCACGAGGACGACCCAGCGACCGGGGCCGCGGGTGAAGCGGCTGCGCACGGCGGGTGCTGCGGACACTGCGCCCGGGGTGGGCGACCCACCTGCGGGGTCTGCGGCGTTCGAGGCGCCGGGCGTGGTCGTGGGGGTGACGATGACGCTCATGGCTCAGGCGTCCTTTCGCTCGGCGCGGGCCTGGAAGACCATGAAGCCGGCGGCGACGAGCACGATGATGAGCGTGAGGACCGTGGCGATGGCCGCTCCGTAGCCGACGTCGAGCTTCTTGAAGAAGGTCGTGTAGGCGAAGTAGGAGGGCACGTTGGTCGTGTTCTCCGGGCCGCCACGGGTGAGGGCGAAGATCGGCCCGAAGACCTTGAGCGCGGCGATCGTGCAGGTCAGCGCCACGACGTAGGTCTCGGGCCTGATCTGCGGGATCGTGATGGCGCGCAGGCGGGCCCACCAGCCGGCCCCGTCGAGCTCGGCCGCCTCGTAGAGCTCGGGGTCGACCCGGCCGAGGGCCGCCATGAAGATGACGACGGGGTAGCCGATCTGCACCCACACCATGACGAGCATGACGGTGGGCAGGGCGAAGGACGGGTCGCCGAGCCAGTCCTGCGCGAGGGAGCCGAGGCCGATGGCCTCGAGGATCGCGTTGACCGCGCCGTCCGGGCGCAGGATCCAGCCCCAGACGATGCCGGCCACGACGACCGGCAGGATCTGCGGGAGGTAGAACGTCGCCCGGAGCACCGATACGACGCTGCCGCGGAAGCGACGGCCGAGGTAGTCGAAGAGGACGGCCGCGAGCACGAGGCCGATGATCGTCGGCACGACGACCATCGCGACGATCATCGCGAGGGAGTTGCGGAACGAGGTCCAGAAGAGCTCGTCGGAGAAGAGCCGGGTGTACTGGTGCAGCCCGACGAACCTCGGCTTGCCGACGCCCGACCAGCGGGTCAGGGACAGGTAGATGTTGTAGACGAGCGGGATCGCGATGACGGCGGTGAAGAGGACGGCCCCCGGCAGGAAGTACGTCCAGTAGGAGCGCTCGCGGTGAGGCCGGCGGGTCACGGTGATGGTCGACATTGTTACCTCCGGTGTCGGGGTGGGGCGGGCGGGCCGCCCCACCCCGCGTCAGGGCCGTTGGGTGAGGGCCGCCGGCCTTACTTGGACTGCATCTCCTTGACGCCGTCCTGGTAGGGCTTCGCGAGCGACGCGAGCACGGCGGAGGGATCCTTCGACTGGTTGATGAGCCCCTGGAGGCTCGACACGATGACGTCGTAGTAGCCGGGTACGGGCCAGTCGGGGTAGAAGGCCAGGCCGTCCTGCTTGAGCAGGGTGGCGAAGTTCTCCGTCATCTGGCGGGTGCGGGGGTCCTTGATCTGCGACGGGTCGCCGGCGACGGGCAGGCCGCCCTTCTCGCCGAGGATGTTCTGCACCTCGGGCCGCATCGTGATGTCGATGAAGTCGTAGGCGAGCGACTTGGCCTTGGAGTTCGTCGGGACGACCCAGAGGTTGCCCGAGGAGCCGGCGTCGAGCGTGTTGCCGGGGAAGAGCATCGTTCCCCAGTCGAAGCCCTTGATCTCGTCGGTGAAGCGGCCGAACCACCAGCTGCCCGAGACGATCATCGGCGTCTTGCCGGCGATGAACGCCGTGCCCATGTCCTCGGCCTTGGCGCTCGCGGTGTCCTTCGCGATGTAGCCGGCCTTGACCCACTTGTCGAACGTCTCGGCGCCGTACTTGAGCGGGTCGGCGCCGAAGTCGACGGCGCCCTTGTAGAGCTGGTAGTTGTCGACGAACGAGCGGTCGGCCTTGGAGAGCGCGAGCTGGTAGTAGAGCTGGCCGGCAGGGTACTCGGCACCGGACATGCCGAGACCGGCGATTCCCTTGGCCTTGAAGGCTCCCAGCGCCGACTCGAGCTCGGCGAAGGTCTTCGGCAGCGCCACGCCGTTCTTCGTGAAGAGGTCCTTGTTGTAGTAGACCATCACGTACTCGCCGTAGTTGGGCACGCCGTACCAGGTGTTGCCACCCATGACGCCCTTGTCGTCGTACTTGGCGGTGGTCTGCAGGCTCGGGCTCAGCTTCTTGTCCCAGCCGCGCTTCTGGGCCTCGGCGGTCAGGTCGGTGAGCAGGCCCTGTGAGGCGAGCAGCCCGGCGGTCGCGTTGCCCTTGTTGTACTCCATGAGGTCAGGACCCTCGGCGCTGTTGAGGATCATCCCGGCGTTCTGCTGGATCTGCTCGAACGCCTTGCGCTCGAACTCGACCGTGACGCCGGGGTGCTCCTTCTTGAAGATCTCGATGGCCTTGTCCCAGGCCGCCCCCATGGCGCCGTTGGCGCTCTCGTAGTGCCAGAGCTTGAGGGTCGTGGCGCCGATGTCGTCGGCTCCGGCCCCCGCCCCGGCTCCGGTGGCGTCGCCGCTGCAGGCGCTGAGGGCGAGGACACCGACGGCGACGGCCGCCAGGGCGGCTCGCGGGAAGGAAAACGTCATTGTTCGCTCCTCGGTGGGAAGTTGTCGAAGCGCTTCGACTGTGACATCGACGAGGACGATCCGTCAATAGTTTCGTCAGGCGACTTAATGTGGGATGGTGCGTCTGAGCACGCAGAGAGGGGGCGAGATGCCGACGACGATGAGCTCGGACACGGGAGCCGCTCCGCTCGCCTATGGTGAGCGCATGCCCACGATTGCCGACGTGGCCCGCGAGGCTGGGGTCGCGCCGAGCACGGTGTCCTACGTCCTCAGCGGCAAGCGCACCATCTCGGCCGAGACCCGGGCGAGGGTCGAGGCCGGCATCGCCCGGCTCGGCTACCGCCCGAACGCCGGGGCCCGCGCCCTCGCCAGCGCCAGCACGAAGATCGTCGGTCTCGTCGTGCCCCTGCGCACCGACGTCAACGTGCCGGTCATCATGCAGTTCGTCGCTGCGATCACCGTCGAGTGCAGGCGTCACGACTACGACGTCCTGCTGCTCACCAAGGACGAGGGGCCCGAGGCCGTGAGCCGGGTCGTGCAGGGGTCGATGGCTGACGCGATCATCGTCATGGACGTCGAGGCCGACGAGCCGCGCCTCGAGAGCCTGCGTGGCACCGGCTTCCCCGTCGTGCTCATCGGCGTGCCAGACTCACCGGGTGAGTTCGCTTGTGTCGACTTGGATTTCGCGGCTGCGGCTCGGGTGTGTGTCGAGCGGCTCGCCGGTCTCGGGCACACGCACGTCTCGCTCCTCGGGGCGACGCCTGCGGTCTACGACCGCGGCACGAGCTATGCGCTGCGCTTCCGGGCGGGCTTCGAGGAGGCGGCGCGGTCGCTCGGTGTCAGCGGCTCGGTCCACGCCGTCGGGGCAGACCACCGCGAGGTCGAGTCGGTGCTCGACCGGCTGCTGCACGACGAGCCCGAGGTGACCGGCCTCGTCGTGCACAACGAGGCCGCCCTCTCGCCGCTGCTCCAGTCGTTGCGTGCGGCCGGGCGCGAGGTGCCGGAGGGCATGTCCGTCGTGGCGCTGTGTCCCGACGACATCGCCGAGACCCAGGCGGTGCCGCTCGACGCGGTCTCGATCCCGGCGACCGACGTCGGTCGCCGCGCCGTCGAGCTCGCGATGAGCCAGCTGCGGGGCGAGCCGACCGTGCAGGAGCTCCTGCCGCCGCACCTGACCGTGCGTGGCAGCGCCGTCCCGCCCCGCCGCGGGTGAGGGGCGCCGACATGACGGAGATGGCCGAGGTGCCGGAGATGGCCGACGTGACCGACCGGGACGAGCCGGTCGACCTCGGTGCCGAGGCGGAGTCGCCTCGGAGGTCCCCAGCACCCGCCCCCCACCCGGGCAGTGACCGGGCCCCCGTCACCGGCGCACGGCAGGCCCTCCTGCGTGAGACCAACCTCGCCCTCGTCGTCAGTGCCGTGCTCGGCTCGCCGGCGCCGCGGTCGCGGGCCGATGTCGCGGGACTCACGGGCATGACCCGGTCGACGGTGTCGCGCCTCGTCGACGAGCTCGTCGCCGGCGGGTTGCTCGTCGAGCTGGCGCAGGTCGCAGCCGCCCGGCCCGGCCGGCCGGCGACCCCCTTGGCGGCGAGCCCGCGCGTCGCTGCTCTGGGCCTCCAGGTCAATGCCGGCTCGCTGGCGGCCACGGTCGTCGCGCTCGACGGCACACGCCTCGCCGAGGCTGTCGACGAGGGCGACTTCGTCGACAGCGAGCCCGGCCCGGTGCTCGCGCGACTCGGCCGGCTGGCCCGCGCCACCATCGACGGACTCCCCTCAGGCACAAGGCTGGTCGGCTGCGGGCTCGCGCTGCCGGGCATCGTCTCCGTCGGTCCCGGCGTACTCCTGCGCGCGCCCAACCTCGGGTGGTCGGACGTGCGTCCGTGCGACCACCTCAGCCGAGACGTGCTCGGTGGCCTCGACCTCCGGCTCGGCAACGAGGCCGACCTCGCCGCCCTGACGGTCGCCCAGGCGGCGCCGGGGCGACCGGGGCCACTGCCCGACTTCATCTACCTCTCGGGAGAGATCGGCATCGGCGGGGCAGCCGTCCTCGACGGTCGCGTCATGACCGGGCGACACGGCTGGGCCGGCGAGATCGGCCACGTCTGCGTGGACCCTGACGGTCCTCCGTGCCCCTGCGGGTCCACGGGCTGCCTGGAGCGGTATGCCGGCCGGCACGCCCTGCTCGAAGCCGCGGGGCTGCCCCACGACGCGGATCCTGCGGAGCTCGCCGAACGCATACGGGCTGGGGACGCCGATGCCACGGCGGCGCTCGACCGGGCCGCCTGGGCGCTCGCGACCGCTCTGGCGGGCGTCGTCAACGTGCTCGACCTGCCGGTCATCGTGCTCGGTGGGCACCTGGGCCGGCTCGTCGACGTGCTGCGCCCCCGGCTCGAGCCGCAGCTGACGAGGCGCGTGCTCTCGAGTCGCTGGCTGCCCCCGACCATCGAGGTCGCCGCGGACGACCGCGCCCCGGGTGCGACGGGTGGGGCGCTGGCCGAGCTGGCCGAGGTCGTCGACCACCCGTCCCGCTGGCTCTGACACGCCCGGCAGTCAGCCGGACGCGGCGCTCAGCCGGAGGCGGCGCCGGTCCGTCCCTCGACCGCCTCGTCGGGCAGGGGCACGAGCACGGGTGGCTCTGCCGACCACGGGAAGACGATCCACTTGTCGGTCTGGCGCCACACGTAGTCGGGCGTGACCTCGGAGCGGGGCTTGGCGTAGAGGACGGCGCTGCGGGCCTCGGCGCCGTGCTGCTGCAGGAGGTCGAGCACGAGGGCGAGGGTGCGGCCGGAGTCGGCGACGTCGTCGACGACGAGGATGTGGCGTCCCTCGAGGCTGTCGGTGTCGAGGTGGGGCGCGAGCAGCACCGGGTCGGGGAGCGTCTCCTCCACGTCGGTGTAGAACTCGACATTGATGGCGTCGGTGAGCTTGATGCCCAGTGCGTAGGACAGGCCCCCGCCCGGCAGCAGGCCTCCGCGAGCCACGGCGACGAGGACCTCGGGGCGGAAGCTCGAGTCCGCCACGAGCTGGGCGAGGTCTCGGCAGGCGGTGCCGAACATCTCCCAGGTCAGCACCTCCTTGTCGACGAGGCTCGAGGAGTCCGCGTGGAAGGCGATCGTCATGGGGCGAGGGTAATCGCGACCTGTGAACGTCGTGTTTCGTGGGTCTCGTCGCTCGTGCCCGCTCAGCGGCGTGCGGCCCCGGCCCGCACCTCGGCGAGGAGAGGCGGCGGGAAGAGGGTGAGCGGGTAGACGGCGACGGCGCCGCCCGCGCCCCGGATCATCACGGTCTCGCCGCGCACGGTGACGCCGAGGATGTCGCGGTACTCCATGCGCGAGGTGCCGGCGTCAGACGTGGCGGTGAAGCCCTCGTCACCGAAGGTGAGCGTGATGAGGCCGCCGGGTGACCTGCGCAGCACCCGACGGGTGCCGAGGTAGCCGCCGACCACGACGGCCACGATGAACACGACGGTGACGACGGGCAGGACCCAGCGCGTCGTCGCGTCGGAGGAGAACTGGACGAGCACCGAGAGCGCGACGAGGAGGCCGAGGAGCGCGAGCGTGCGCAGGCCCGTGACCGACTGCACGGTGAAGTCTCGCGACATCCGGTCGATCGTCGCCTCGTCGATCGTCGTCGTGGTGACGCGAGCGGGATCCACCGGGCCAGCGTCGATCGGTGAGTCTGCCTGCGGCGACGCCTCGCTCGCGGTCGACACCTCGCCGCCATCGGGCGCAGTGGCGACGAGGGGCGCGCCTGCGACTGCGGCCTTCACCGTTGACACGAGACCCTCGTCGCTGAGCGATGCGGGCAGGACGACGAGCGCCTGTGAGCCCCGCATGCCGAGGACGAGGTGGTCGCGCACGACGGTCGCGGTGTCGAAGAGGTGCCAGCGCACGTCGAACGCCGGCGGGTCGTCGCCGCGGGTGAGGACGAGGCCGCTGGGGCTCGCCGTCACGGTGAGGCGGGAGTCGACGGGGAAGGATCGCGCGAAGCGGCGGCGGGCCTGCCAGATGCGCACCGTGACGAGCACGGCCACCGTCGCGACGGCGAGGAGCAGCCCCACGACGAGCGGGAGCCCGAGCAGCCACTCGAGGGCGAGGACGAGGGTCGCCGGCACGAGGAGGTCGACCCAGTGCCGCAGGGCGAGCCGGTGGAGCACGAGGGCGAGGGCGATCCGGCCGGGGTCCGATGCGGCCACGACGGTCGAGCGGGTGACGGCGGCGGGCGGGGTGCTCACCCGCAGATGCTATGGGCTGGACCCAGCGGGGGTGCGGGAGACTGTGCCGGTGACCGAGACGCCGCGCCGCCCCGCACCCTCCCGCCGATCGCAGGTGGCACCCTTCGAGGTGATGGACGTGCTCGACCGGGTGGCCGTG
The DNA here is from genome assembly GCF_006716675.1 of Humibacillus xanthopallidus. Classification (GTDB taxonomy): domain Bacteria; phylum Actinomycetota; class Actinomycetes; order Actinomycetales; family Dermatophilaceae; genus Humibacillus; species Humibacillus xanthopallidus_B. The sequence continues at coordinate 257,304 of NZ_VFPM01000004.1, forward strand.
CTGCGGGCCGCCGGCCGTGACGTCGTCTCGCTGTGCGCCGGCGAGCCGTCGGGGGGTGCACCCACGCTCGTCTCGGAGGCCGCCGCCCGCCTCCATGCCTCGGGCCGCGCCCTCACCTACACGTCCGCCCTCGGCATCCACGAGCTGCGCGCCGAGATCGCCGCCCACTACAGCCGCTGGTATGCCGTCGACGTCGACCCCGCCCGGGTGGCCGTCACGACGGGGTCCTCGGGCGGCTTCGTGCTCGCCTTTCTCGCAGCCTTCGACCCGGGCGACCGGGTGGCGCTCGCCCGGCCCGGCTACCCGGCATACCGCAACATCCTCACGGCGCTCGGGTGCGAGGTCGTCGAGATCGACTGCGGGGCGGGCACGAGGTTCCAGCCCACGCCGGCGCTGCTCGACGCGGCGTCGGCGGACGGTCCGCTCGCGGGACTCATCGTTGCCTCACCGGCGAATCCCACTGGCACGATGGTCGATCGGGCCGAACTGACGGCGCTGGCGCAGTGGTGCCGCGCGAACGGCGTGCGTCTCGTCAGCGACGAGATCTACCACGGTGTCACCTATCCCGAGCCGGGTGCCCTCGACCCGCGCGGGGTCTGCGCGTGGGAGATCGACGACACCGCGATCGTCATCTCGTCGTTCAGCAAGTACTGGGGCATGACGGGGTGGCGCCTGGGCTGGATGCTGCTGCCGGACGACCTCGTGCGACCCGTCGACGCGCTGGCGGGCAACGTCGCGCTGTGTCCGCCGGCTCCAGCTCAGTATGCCGCCGTGTCCGCCTTCGCCCCGGAGTCCTACCGCGAGTGCGACGACGCCGTCGCAGAGTTCGCGCGCACACGAAAGCTGCTGCTGGACAACGGATCTCGGCTGGGCTGGGGCGAGTCCGCTCCGCCGGACGGCGCCTTCTACTACTGGGCTGACCTCGGTGCTCAGCTCGAGCGGTGGGGCACGTCCGGTGCCTATGCGCGCGCCCTGCTCGAGGATGCCGCAGTGGCGATCACGCCCGGTGGCGACTTCGACGACCGGTCCGGTGGGCACTCGGTGCGGCTCAGCTTCGCGGCCGGCAGCACCGCCGTCGCCGAGGCCATCGAGCGGATCGAGGCCTTCAACGCCCGCTGAGAGAGCCACCCGCTGACGGGGGATGGCACTCTGGGGCGAGCGGATCCCGTTCGGTCACACGGAGGAACAAGGAGGAGGGCTCATGGCCGAGTATCCCCGGCTCCTGCACACGGTGCTCGACACGACGAGGCCCCGGCAGCTTGCCGAGTTCTACCGGCAGCTGCTCGGCCTGCACTACCGGCCCGGTGACGAGCCTCCGACGGACGGGACCGCCGACGAGGCGGACTGGCTCGTGCTCGTCGACTCGGCGGGGGCGCGGATGCTCGCGTTCCAGCTCGTCGACCACCTGGCGAGGACGACGTGGCCCACGCATGAGGTCCCGATGCAGCTGCACGTCGACTTCACGGTATCCAGTCGCGACGAGCTGGAGAGGCAACGCGGCCGCGCAGAGGCCCTGGGGGCGGAGCTCCTCCTCGACCGGAGCGACGACCCCGACGAGCCGCTCTACGTGTTCGCGGACCTGTCGGGCCACCCGTTCTGCCTCTTCGTCGCGTGACCGGGCGGCGCATCAACCTGCGTCGAGCAGCGCCTGGAGCGTCCGGTGGGCGGTCCGGGACATGACCGGGTTGGTCTCCCGGTAGTACCAGAGGCAGCCGATGGCCTGTGCGAAGGCCCAGCCCTTGCCGCGGTCCCACTCGGCGTCTTCGCAGGCGAGGGCATCGCGGAAGGCGGCGCGGGCCCGAGGCGTGAAGAGGTTCCACGCGGGCTGGAGGTCGAGGGCCGGGTCGGCGACGGCGAGCTGGCCCACGTCGATGACGCCGGTGAGGCCGCCATCGCGCACGAGCAGGTTGCCGGGCATGAGGTCGCCGTGCGTCCAGGTGTCGGCGCACGTCCGCGGGGTGCTGCGAAGCTGCTCCCAGAGGGCGGCCAGGCCGACGGTGTCGATCAGCCCGGTGCTCCGGTGCAGCCCCCTGCGCACGTAGTCGTCGTGCTGCGTGAGCCGACCACCTCGACGGCTTCCCCGGAAGGTGCGCCCCTCGGTGGGCAGCGAGCGAACGGCTGCGACGAACCCCGCGAGCTGCGCCGCGAAACGGCGTGAGTCCGCGACGTCGGTGTCGTCGGCGACGGAGCCGGGGACCCAGCGGTAGACGGACCAGGGGAGCGGGTAGCCCGCACCGGGCTCGCCCAGGGCTACCGGCTCGGGGGCGGCCACCGGTGACACGGACAGCAGCCTGCGGGCAGCGTCCATCTCGTGCAGGAGCTCGATGCGCCGGGCCTCGAGGTCACCGCCTTCGAGGGGGAGGCGGGCCACGAGGTCGGTGCCGACGCGGAAGATCGCGTTGACCGTGCCGTGCGAGGTCACCTCGCAGACGGGCAGGTCGGCCCACCGGGGGAACTGCTCACGGACCAACCGGGTGGCCGTCTCGGCCGTCACCTCGATCTGGTTGGCGTGCATCGGCTGCTCACGCATCGGCATGCGTCGCAGTCTCGGTGCCGGGCCGGGCGGGCGTCCACCCGATAAGCGTCGGCGATGCGGCGGCGCGGCGGGGCGGCGGCACCAGGGCGTCGCGCCGACCTCACGCATCGGCGCGGTCGCGCGTCCTCAGGGCGTGAACAGCCACATCACCATCGACCCCGCCATCCTCTACCTCGGCACGCCTGTCGTCCTCGTCTCGACGACGAACGAGGACGGGACGCCGAACCTCGCCCCGATCTCGTCAGCCTTCTGGATGGGGCACACGGCGACGCTTGGGCTCGGCCTCGGCTCCCACTCGCTCGCAAACCTGCGACGCACGCGTGAGCTCGTCGTCAACCTCCCGAGCCACCACCAGGTCGATGCGGTCGACCGGCTCGCCCTCACGACCGGAGCCGAGCGGGTGAACGCATGGAAGTCCGCGGCTGGCTACCGACACCACAAGGACAAGTTCGGGCTCGCCGGGCTCACGCCGGTGGGGTCCGACGTCGTCACGGCGCTGCGGGCGGCACAGTGTCCGGTCGCGCTCGAGGCCTGCGTCGAGGCGATCCACGAGACCGACCATGCCCTCGTCGTGGCGCGGGTGGTCCGCGTCCACGCGCACCCCGCCGTCACCGACTCCGGCCACGCCAACCGGATCGATCCCGACGCGTGGCGACCGCTCATCATGAGCTTCCAACGGTTCTACGGGCTGGGGGAGGAGCTGCTCCCCTCCCGCCTCGCGTCGATCGACGAGGAGCACTACCGCTGATTCGCCCGCATCCAGTGGTGCCCGGGGCTACCGTCCGAGGATGGGGTGGTGGTCGAGCATCGTCGGCGCGTTGACGAGCCGTTTCGGGGGCGACCGCCCCGAGGTGCCTCCGCCGGGCCAGTTCACCTCCGTCGACGCGCTCGTCGCCCGGATGAGCCAGGTGCAGGCCGGCCTGCCCGACGGAGACGGGGTGCGTGCCTTCAACGGGATGTACCTCACGGTCACCGAGCTCGTGCGCGACCGGCTCGCGGCAGGGGGCTTCGCCGACAGCACCTTCATGACGCGGCTCGACCTCGTCTTCGCCGGGCTCTACCTCGAGGCGGTCGACGCCCCGCAGCCGGTGAGCGCGTGGCGCCCGCTCTTCGAGCAGCGGCACACGCCCGGGGTGCTGTCGATCCAGTTCGCGCTCGCGGGCATGAACGCGCACATCAACCACGACCTGCCGATCGCCGTCGTGCGCACGTGCCGCCAGCTCGGTCTCACGCTCGACAGCCCGGGTGTGGAGACCGATTACCAGAGCATCACCGGCCTGCTCGCCTCGGTGCAGGAGCAGGTGCGCCAGTCGTTCTTCACCGGCATCGAGCTCGAGATCGACCAGCGGTATGCCGCGCCCCTCGCCAACCTCGTCGGCTCGTGGAGCATCGGGCGGGCCCGCGACGCGGCGTGGACCAACGCCCGGGTGCTGTGGGAGATCCGCAAGACCGAGCCGGTGCGCACGGACTTCCTCGCGACCCTGTCGAGCACCGTCGGCATGGTCGGGTCGCGGCTGCTCACACCCGTTGCCGAGCTCGCTCCCTGAGCCTCGAATCCCCCAAGCGCCCACCCCCCCAATCGAAAGAGCAGTCCATCGGTGACGGACTGCTCTCTCGATTGGGTCAGCCCGCAGGGCGGGTGACGGACTGCTCTTTCGACTGGAGCCGCGGTGGGGCTCAGGCCGTGGCGGGCAGCGGCTCCGAGAGGGCGCCGTGTCCACGCGTCGCCTGCTCCTCGACGGCTGCTGCATCCACGTCGGCGGCCCGACGCGACTGCAGGGCGGCACGGAGGCGCCATGCGGCATACAGAGCGACGAGGCTGATGACCAGGTGAAGCCCGAGGAACCCGCTCGAGAGCCCCATGCCGAGCAGGGCGCCGGCGACGAGCGGTCCGAGCGCTGAGAAGGTCGTCTGGATCGCAGTGAACGTGCCGAGCGTCGTGCCGACGAGGCCCTTGGGGGCCAGGCTGGCGGTGAGCGGGTTGAGGACGGGGGCATACATCGTCTCGCCGACGGCGAAGATGCCGAAGGTCGTGACGAAGAGCGCCGAGGCGATCTCCGGGGTGAACTGGGCGGCGGAGAGCACGACCCAGGCCAGCGTCCAGATGCCGCCGACAGCCATGAGCAGGGTGCCGGCGCCGCGCTTGGCGGTGAGGCGCACGACGACGACCTGCAGCAGGACGATGACGAGGCAGTTGACGGCTGCGGCGAGCCCGATGGCGGTCTCGTCGACGTCGAGCACGGTGAGCGCATACGCCGGCAGGCCGGACTCGAACTGGGCGTAGAAGCCCAGGGCGAGCGCCACCGCGACGACCGCGGTCCAGCGCAGCGCGGGCACCGCGAAGATGCGCCGGAGCGCCTCCATCGTGCCGAGTCGCGTCTCGGCCTCGCCTGCTGCGAGCTCGGGTGCGAGGTCGCTCGGGGCGCCGATGCCGGCGACGTGGATCAGCGCGGCGGAGACGGCGAAGCCGACACCGGCGGCCAGGAAGGCGAAGGCCATGCCGTCGGCCCGGTCGAGGTCGACGAACAGGCCCGCGACGAAGGCGCCGACTGCCATGCCGATGGCCTCGCCGGTGAACTTGTACGCGAAGACCTTGCGGCGGTCGACACTCGGCGTCCATCGCAGCACGAGCACCGATGCAGCCGGGCCCGCCGCGGTGAGCCCGAGGCCGAAGATGAACATGCCGGTGAGGAAGGCGGGCGCCGTCGTGGCCCAGATGAGGCCGCCGACACCGACGGCCGCGAGCAGCTTGGCGACCACGGCGACGGTGACCGGGTTGAAGCGGTCGGACAGTCGGCCGGCGAAGGGGGCCGCGACGAGCGCGCCGACCGAGAAGAGGGTGCTGGCGAGTGCCGCGGTGAGGGCGCCCCAACCACGGGTGTTCGCCGCGTACGCGTACTGGTACGGCAGCACCGTCCCCCAACCGAGCATTCCGATGGAGGAGGCGAGGATGAGCAGCTTGGTGCGCACGAGGATTCACACCCTTTCTGAGACGTGAGGAGGCCGAAGCATCGCAACGTTGCTTCGGCCTCAAATATTTCGAAAACGAACTTCGACATCGAAAGAGTACCACTCGGCCCTCGGGTGCGACAATGCGGTTCATGTCAGCCAAGCGACGTCAGACGGCCCAGCAGGAGCACGCGTCCGACGTCGCGACCTATGTCGCAGCCGGCGGCGAGGAGTCGGTGCAGCGGGTCATCACCGCCGTGTATGCGGTGACGAAGAAGCTCGACCAGTGGTACGTGCGGCAGTTCGCCGACCTCGACCTCACCCAGGGAGAGTGGTCGGTGCTGGCCGCTCTCGCCCGCGCTGGCGACACCTGTCTCACGCCGAGCCAGCTCGCCGACCTCTCCAACGTCGCGCCGTCCTCGATGACGCACCGCCTCGACAAGATGGCCGGCCGTGGGCTCCTGCAGCGTCGGCCCGACCCGACGAACCGCACTCGCACCCTGGTCTCGCTCACGACCGAAGGGTGGGCGCTCTTCAGCGCCGCCGTGCGTGAGTCCAACGTCGTCGAGAGCGACACGCTGCGGGGTCTCAGCAGCAGCGAGCGACATGAGCTGGCCCGGCTCCTCGAGATCGTCATCGACGGTCTCGACGACGTCGACGCCTGATGACGGCGGGGCGTAGCGTCGCCCCATGAATGAAACCGGGCGGCAGGTCGCCCTCGTGACGGGCACCTCCTCCGGGATGGGACTCCATGCAGCCATCGAGCTCGCCCGGCGCGGGCTCTCCGTCGTGGCGACGATGCGCGACGTCAGTCGCTCGGACCGGCTCGAGGCTGCCGCGTCCGAGGCCGGGGTGGAGCTGGACGTCCGAGCGCTCGACGTGACCGACCACGGGGCGGCACGGGCCTGCGTCGACGGGGTGCTCGCCGACCATGGCCGGCTCGACGTCCTCGTCAACAACGCCGGACGCGGTGCCGTCGGAACCGCCGAGCAGCTCGGACTCGACGAGATCAGGGACCAGCTCGAGGTCAACTACCTCGGGCCGGTCGCGCTGACCAAGCTCGTTCTTCCGACGATGAGGGCGGCGGGTTCAGGCCGCGTCCTCACGGTCACGAGCGTCGGAGGCGCCGTCGGCCAGCCGTTCGCCGACGCCTACTGCGGGGCGAAGTTCGCGGTCGAGGGCTTCATGCAGTCGCTCTCGACCGTCATGCTCGGGCACGGTGTGTGGGTCTCGGTCATCGAGCCGGCGGCTGTCGCGAGCGACTTCGTGAGCAACGTCGCTCGGCCGGCCGGCGTCAGTGGAGCCGCTGACGCGGGTGCTGCGGTCGACGCGGTCGATGCGGCCGACTCTGGTGCTGCGGCCGCCGACCCGTATGCGGCCCAGCTCGAGGCCTATCTCGCGCGCACGGCGGGCGCCTTCGCCGCGGCGCAGTCAGCTTCGGATGCGGGAGTGGCCATCGCCGACGCCGTGACGTCGAGTGACTACCGCTTCCGCTGGCAGACCTCTGACGGCGCCACGGCCTTCGTCGGCATGTCGCTGGCCGATCTCGACGGTGGCCGGGTGCTCGGTGCGACCCGCACCTGGATCGAGACCGAAGCCTGACGTGGGTCTCATCCACTCCGTCACCTAGGCCGCGGCTCTCTCTTCGTCAGAAGGGTGGCGGGTCGGGAGTGGGCCGGATGGAGGCCGTTCCAATCGGCTTGGGGTCGGGAGTGGGCCGGGTGGAGGCCGTTCCAATCGGCTTGGGGCCTGGTGCACGGTCCCAAGCGCCCGAGGCGGGGGCGTCCGCCGGACGAGCGCGGGAGGCGCCCAGGTCGGGCGCTACGAAGTCGGATGTTGCCAAGTCGGGTGTTACTGGGTCAGGTGCTGCTCGGCGCGGCGAGACCGGGCCTTCGCTGGGGTGGTGGCCGTCGAGCCAGTCCTTGGGGTGGGTCGTATAGGTGCGCCCAGCAGCGGTCTGCCAGGTGAGAGTGTCGGCATCGCGTGTGGCGCTCCACCAGCCGGCGGTCTTGAGGCGGTGGTGCTGGCGGTGTTTGGCGGTGAGGTTGTCGGGGTGCGTGGGCCCGAGCGGCCAGGGCGTGTCGTGGTCGAGGTCGCAGGTGCGGGCGGGGACGGTGCAGCCGGGTCCGCGGCAGGTGCCGTCAACGGCGCGGACGTGTTCGACCATCTCTGCGGTGGGGCGGTAGCCGGGGGAGATGGCAATGGCCCTTCCGGTGCGCTCATCGGCGAGCAGGGTCTGCCAGATGGAGCCGGGGGCGGTGATGATCTCGCGGGCTTGGGCAGCGCTCACATGGCCGTGCCCGGTGAGCTCGCAGGGTTGGTCGTCGTTTCCGAGAACGGTCTCGAAGGGGATGACGACGATTGCCCTGGCGGCCGGGGAGGGCGACATCCCCGCGAACCCGTGGCCGGTGCGATCGGCTCGAGTTGTGGTGGCGCCGGTCGTGGTGGTGCCCGTCGTGGTGGTGCCCGTCGTGGTGGTGCCCGTCGTGATGGAGCCGGTCGGTGGGGTGCCGAGGCTCGTGTCGTCGCGGTGGCCGTCGCTGTTGCCAGTTCCATGGACGTCGCCAGAGTCATGGCCATCGCCGAGGTCGGGGGCAATGGCGGGGTCTCCGTCGCTGGCGATGGTGGGGTCGCCGTCGGGGGTGCCGGCGGTGCACGCGGCGCCGGTGTCGGTGGGGGTGCAGCCGGTGCCGGCGCCGGACTCGGTGTCGGTGATCCTGTCGTTGCTGGGCCAGCCGGTGATGGCGGCGCCGGTGAGGTAGTCGGCGCGGAGCTGGTCAAGGGTGCGAGGGTCGCCCGCGGCGCGGGCGGCACGGGCGGCGGCGTCAGCGCGGTCGTAGGCGGCCGCGATCTTGTCGGCGTCGTTGGTGATGCTGAGGCGACCCGTGCCGTCGTCGTGGATCTCGGCCCAGGCGCGGTTCTGGGCGCGGGCGGCGCGGCGGCGAGCAGCGTGGTCGGTGTCGGCGATGAGCAGGGCCCGGCGCAGCCGTTGCCGGAAGAGCGAGCCGCTCAGACCGGCGCCGTCGCGGGTGGGGGCCAGGGCGGTGCGGGCGATGTGGTCGGCGGCGTCGTCGTCGAGGTGGCGGGTCTGGCGCACGATCTCGCAGGCGCGGTGCGCGGTGGTGGCGCCACTGCGGATCTGCTCGCGAAGGAACGCGGTGCGCGTCACCGGGCCGGTGGCGAGCTCGAGCCGCACGGACAGGTCGGCCTGTGACAGGCCGGTGGCGGCCGCGACGTCCGTGACGACGGCTTCACGGGCCGACAAGGGGGTGCGATCGACCCAGGCCTGGGCGTGGCGGGCCTCGAGCTCGGCGAGGGCGGTGGCGTGCAGCCTGGCCAGGGCCTCCAGCTGGTGGTCCTCGGCCATGCCCTTGACACGTTGGCCGCCCTCGAACCAGGCGAGGTCGGCGGCCATCAAGGCGTGGAACGAGGCCGCACTTGCCTCACACTCGGCCTCCCCGTCGCTTTCGGCCCTGCCGGCGTCCGCGTCGACGCCGGCACCGCTGGCACCGTTCGAGCCATCGACACGGTCTGGGCCGTCGACACGGTCTGGACCGTCGACTCGGCCTGTCGGAGCCGTCTCGGCCATCAGGGTGGCCACGATCCGGTGCGCGGATGGCGCCACGTGCCGCTCGATCCGCTCGTCCAGCGTCACGACGAACCCGCGCTCGAGACTGCCCTCGAGACTCGACTGCGAGTCGCACGTGAACGGCATGACGCCCCCTCCCTGATCTCTCTATTAGAACACCTGTTCGAATTGCTCTCAAGAGGCTGTCCACACCATGTCGTCACCTGGTCCAGACCACGTCAGCGATCCAGCGAGCCAGCGATTCACCGACAGTGAGATGAGGCTGCGCGCAGGTGCTGCAGCATCCACCCGGCCGGCCGAAGGAGCGCCGAGGACGAACTACGCTCGCAGCGTGAGCTACCGCCGCCCTGTCCCGACGATCGGCGACGCCACCTCGGCGGCCGAGCGGGCGCAGGCTCCGGACGCATGGGCCATGCATGACGACCTCGCCGCCCTCGACCGGGTCATCGGCGCCCGCCGCGACATCCGCCGCTTCCGCCCCGACCCGGTGCCTGACGGCGTGCTGACGGCCGTGCTCGCGGCAGGTCATCGCGCGCCCTCGGTCGGCCACTCGCAGCCGTGGCGCTTCATCGTCATCACCGAGCAGGCCACCCGTGACGCCGCCGCCCTCATGGCCGACCGCAGCCGGCTCCGCCAGGCCCACGGCATGGCGGAGGAGTCGGCCCGAGGGCTGCTGGACCTCCGGCTCGAGGGCATCCGCGAGGCGCCTGTCGGCGTCGTCGTCGCGTGCGACCGCCGCACCCCGGCGGCTGGTGTGCTCGGCCGCGCCACGTTCCCCGACGCCGACCTGTGGTCCTGCGCCACCGCGATCGAGAACATCTGGCTCACCGCCCGCGCCCGCGGCCTCGGCCTCGGCTGGGTGACTCTCTTCGAGCCGGTCGAGCTCGCCGAGCTGCTCGGCCTGCCCGACGGCGTCGAGACGCTCGGCTGGCTCTGCCTCGGCTGGCCCGACGAGCGGCCTCCGGAGCCCGGTCTCGAGCGAGCCGGCTGGTCGAAGCGCCTCCCGCTCGAGCAGGTCGTGATGCGCGAGCGCTGGGCCGAGCGCGACGCACCCACCTCCCACCTGCGCGCCCCCGAGCCGGCCGCCGTCGTGGCGGCGCGCGACCGCGCCGACGACCTGCTCACCGTGCCGGGGTCGCTTGGCGTGCTCGACACCGTGCTCGACCGCATCACGGCGCTCCCCTCCACGACCGGTGGGGGCACCCTCGTGATCGCGGCCGCGGACCACGCCGTGACGGCATACGGCATCAGTGCCTTTGACGCGTCGGTGACGGCTGACGTGGCGCGCGCGACACGCGAGGGCACCTCGATGGGTGCGGTGGCAGCCCGCTCATCAGGCCTCGACCTCGAGCTCATCGATGCTGGAATCGCTTGCAGCAGAGGTGATCTCGTGACCACCGACGCTCTCGATGAGCTGACGTATGCCGCCCTGCTGGCTCTCGGACGGGAGCGCGGCTCCGCTCTGGCGGGGAACGGTCCGGTCGCCCTCGGCGAGGTGGGGGTCGGCAACACGACGGTCGCTGCGACGGTGACGGCGGTGCTGCTCGGGCTCTCGGCCGAGGAGGTCGTGGGGCGGGGGTCGGCGGCGGACGCCGCGATGGCCGAGCGCAAGCGAGACGTCGTGACCCGGGCCATCCGTCGCGTGGGGCGGATCGCCGGTCACGATGTGGTGCGCCGACTCGGCGGCGGTGAGCTCGCCGTCCTCACCGGGGTGGTGATGGGCGTCGCGGAGACCGGCGGCGTGGTCGTCCTCGATGGGCTCGCGACCTCGGTGAGCGCGCTCGCCGCCACGCGGCTCGAGCCGGCGGTCGCGGCCCACCTCGTCGCGGGTCAGCGGTCCCGGGAGCGGGCGCACGCGCACGTGCTGCGCGAGCTCGGCCTCGAGCCCCTGCTCGACCTGCGCCTGCGAGCCGGTGAGGGTGTGGGAGCAGCCCTCGCGACGGGCGTCATCCGTGACGGGCTCGCCCTGCGGGCCGGGGTCGCGCGCACGACCCCCTGAGCGGTCGCAAGGGGCGCACATTCGCGCACTAGGGTCGGCTGCATGACGAGCAGCACCGGTCCCCTCTCCGACATCGTCGTCGTCGACCTCTCGAGGGCGCTCGCAGGGCCACACGCGACGATGATGCTCGGCGACCTCGGCGCGCGCGTCATCAAGGTCGAGACGCCGGGCCGCGGCGACGACACGCGGGGCTGGGGCCCGCCCTTCGTCGGTGACGAGGGCCGGCGCGAGTCGACCTACTTCCTGTCGGCCAACCGCAACAAGGAGTCGATCACCCTCGACCTCAAGGACGCCGACGACCGCGAGGTGCTGCTCGCGCTCGTGCACCGCGCCGACGTGCTCGTCGAGAACTTCCGCACGGGAGTGCTCGAGCGCCTCGGCCTCGGCATCGAGGAGCTGACCCGCCGCAACCCGCGCCTCGTCGTGCTGTCGATCACCGGCTTCGGCCACGACGGGCCCGAGGGCGGTCGGGCGGGCTACGACCAGATCGCCCAGGGGGAGGCGGGCGTCATGTCGCTCACCGGCTCGGGTCCCGACGATCCGCAACGGGTGGGCGTGCCCATCGCCGACCTGCTGTCGGGGATGTACGGCGCCTACGGAGTCGTCGCGGCCCTGCACGAGCGTGACCGCACCGGCCGCGGCACCGTCGTCCGCACCTCCCTGCTCGCCTCGGTCGTCGGGGTCCACGCCTTCCAGGGGACGCGGTGGACCGTTGCGGGCGAGGTGGGTCGGTCGGCGGGCAACCACCACCCCTCGATCGCCCCCTACGGCCTCTTCCACTGCCGCGACGGCTCGGTCCAGATCGCCGTGGGCAGCGAGGGCCTCTGGCAGCGGCTGTGCGCCGCGTTCGGTCTCGACCCCGTCGCCCCGGGCTTCGCGACGAACGCCGAGCGGGTCGCGCACCGCGACGAGGTCATCGACCTCGTGGAAGGCGCGTTCGCCGACTGGGACGCGGAGCCGCTCCTCGCCCGTCTCGCCGAGGTGGGTGTGCCGGCGGGCAAGGTGCGCGGGCTCGACGAGGTGTATGCGTGGGACCAGGTCGCGAGCCAGGGCCTGCTCGTCGACGTCGACCACCCGACCCTCGGCCGGGTCACGCTGCCGGGGCCTCCGCTGCGGTTCTTCGACGGTGACGGCACCGAGGTCACCCGCCGTGACCATGCGGCCCCGCCGACCCTCGACGAGGACGGCGCCGCGATCCGCGCCTGGCTGGCGTCAGGGGAGTGAGCGCCCTTTCGCCCTGATCACGTGCCGACGGCACCAGTCTGGTGTGATCACCGCCCGCGCGACGAACTGCTCTTTCGATCGGGTTGTCGGGCGCTCGAGTGGCCGACGGACTGCTCTTTCGATGCGCGTCATCGGAAGCGGGCGGCGAACTCGCCCGGCGTCAGGCCGGTCGCCTTGCGGAAGTCGCGGGTGAAGTGGGCCTGGTCGGCGTAACCGAGGTCGGCCGCGATGCCGGCCAGCGCGGCGTCGGCGTCTCGCAGCCGGTCGGCCGCCTCCTGGAGCCGGCGCCGCCGGATGAGCCACTTCGGCCCGAGGCCGATGCGCTTGTGCAGGAGCCGCTGCAGCGTGCGCTCGCTGACGTCGAAGCGCGCGCACAGCTCGTCGACCCGCAGCAGGTCGGGGGAGGTCTCGACGTCTTCGACGATCGCGTTGACGAGCAGGCCCTCCTCGTCGACGGGCAGCAGCCGTCGAAGCCCGGCCTCGACGGCAGACCGGGCCTGCGCCTGCGCGGCGTCGGAGCCCGGGTCGGGCGTCATGATCTCGCGCACGACCGCCGTCAGGGCCGTGCCGTCGATGGCCGCGTGCTCGTCGAGGGTCGTCAGGTCGACGAACCGGTCGGTCATCCGGCGCACCGGGGCTCGCGTGAGCAGGTGACCCGCTGCAGGCTGGAGCATGAGCCCGACGGCCCAGCCACGGCCCGAGAGCACCGTCTGCGACAGGCCCGAGACGACGCCGTAGAACCTCGTGTAGGAGCCGGAGATGACGATGAGGCACACGGGGTACTGCAGGACCTTCTGCGGTGCGATCTCACCGTCGGGCACGTCCCAGACGGGGATCCAGAAGCGGCGTGCGACATCGGCCAGGTCGGGCGCGACGTCGGCGCGGGCGATCGACCACGTGCGGTCGTGAGGGTCGAGGAGGTGGGCGCGCTCGATGTCGTCGCGTGTCGCCGCCACCGGTGCGCCACTGCCCGTCGCCATGTGTCGGAAAGTATCAAGACCCGCTGACGGTGCGGCTCCTACCGTCGGTCACTCCGAGGCACCGCATCAGCGGCGCCCCTTCACGACCAGGAGTGACCAATGACCGGACCGTCCACCACCGTGCTGCACGACTACTCGCGCCTCGCCGACCGCTTCGGTGCCGTCGTCGACAGGCTCGCCGACGCCGACTGGGAGCGTGACTCGCCCTGCGAGAGCTGGACCGCCCGCGACGTGCTGCACCACGTCGTGTCGACGCAGCGCGACTTCCTCGCGCAGCACGGCTTCGATGCCTCGATCGGCACCGAGGTCGAGGCCGACCCGCGCGCGGCGTGGCACGCCCATGACGAGCGACTCCGCGTCCTGCTCGCCGACCCTGCCGTCGCGGCGCACGAGTACGACGGCGTCTTCGGGCGCACGACCGTCGGCGCGTCGATCGTGACGTTCTACGGCTTCGACCTCGTCGTGCACCGGTGGGACATCGCAGCCGCGGCGGGGCTCGACGAGCGGTTCGACGACCGTGAGCTCGACATGATCGAGTCCTCTGCTGACGGCTTCGGGGAGCACCTCTACGACGACGGGGTGTGCAAGCCCGCCGTGTCCACGCCGGCCGATGCCGACCGCCAGGTGCGCATCCTCGCGCGTCTCGGGCGGCGGAGCACCGCGGACGTCGCCTGAGGACTCAGCGCGCCCAGAGGTACTCGACCTCGGGACGGCCCGCACCGGCATACCGCGACCGGCGCACGACGACCCTTGTCTCACATAGGTGCTCGGCGTAGCGACGCGCCGTGACACGGCTGACCCCCAGCGCCTCGGCGAGCTCGCTCGCCGAGCGGCCACCGTCGGCGTCGCGCAGTGCCCGCGAGACCCGCGCGAGCAGCTCCTCGCCCATGCCCTTGGGCAGGTGCGTCTCGCCCCCGCTGCGCGCCCCGGCGAAGACCTCGTCGACCTCCGCCTGGGTCGAGACCTCGTGCCGGTGGCCGTGCTGGTCGCGGTAGGCGCGGTAGGCGAGCAGCCGCTCGCGGAGCGTCGCGAAGACGAAGGGCTTGAGGACGTACTGCACGACCCCCAGCGACACCGCGGCGCGCACGACCTCGAGGTCACGGGCCGACGTCACGGCGATGACGTCGGCCCGGTGGCCGGCCGCACGCATGGCCCGCACCACATCGAGGCCGTGGCGGTCGGGGAGGTTCATGTCGAGCAGCACGACGTCGATCTGCTTGTCCTGCAACGCCTTCAGCGCCGCCTGTGACGTGCCCACGGTTGCCACCGGCTCAAAGCCTTCGACCCGACCGACGTATGCCGTGTGGGCCTCCGCCGCGATCGGCTCGTCCTCCACGACGAGCACCCGCAGGCTCTCGGTGCCGCTCATGAGGTCGCTCCCGTCGGCTGGCTCGGCTGGCTCGGCTGGCCCAGCTGGCCCAGCTGGCTCGGCTGACCCGGCTGAGCCGGCGCCGGCTGTGCCACGGCCGTCGGCGCCGGCACGACCGGCAGCCGCACGGTGAAGCGGGCTCCCGGCGGGCCCGAGACGGAGAGCTGCCCGCCGAGCCGTTCGACCGTCTGTGCCACGAGAGCGAGCCCGATGCCGCGCCGGCCCGCGCCGCCCGCCTCCTTCGTCGACCATCCACGCCGGAAGGCGTCCTCGACCGCGCCCGGAGGCAGACCGGGGCCGGTGTCCGACACGTCGAGGACGGCATACCGCTGCGGTGACGGGCCTGCGGCGGCAGGGCCGTCGGGCACCTGGCCGGTTGTCGGCCGCTCCTCGACGTGGGCGTCGAAGGAGACCCGGCGGGCGCTCGGGTCCCCGACCTCGGCGACGGCGTCGAGGGCGTTGTCGATGAGGTTGCCGACGATGGTCACGACGTCGCGGGTCGGCGCGACGTCAGGGGGCCAGTGGGCGCCGGGAGCGATGTCGAAGGCGATGCCGCGCTCGTGCGCCTCGGCCGCCTTGCCGAGCAGCAGCGCGGTGAGGGCAGGCTCCTCGACCGACCCCACGACGCGGTCGGTCAGCACCTGCGAGACGGCGAGCTCCTCCGTCGCGAAGTCGAGGGCGCGGTCGGCGTGGCCGAGCTCGATGAGGCTGACGATGGTGTGCAGCCGGTTGGCCGACTCGTGGGCCTGCGACCGGAGGGCTTCGGCGAGCCCACGCGCCGAGTCGAGCTCGCCGGTCAGCTCCTCGAGGTCCGTGCGGTCGCGCAGTGTCGCGACGTGGCCGAGCAGCCGGCCCTCCCACGTCGCCGGGCCCCGGTTGAGCACGAGCACCCGGGCCGCGGTGACGTGCAGCTCGTCCTCGTGCGCCTCGTCGTCGGTGAGAGCGGCGGCCAGGGGCGCGGCGAGACCGAGCTCGCTGACGCGGCGGCCGACGGCATCGGCAGGCAGGTCGAGCAGGCGCTTCGCCTCGTCGTTGGCGAGGCGGAGGCGGCCGTCGAGGTCGGTGATGATCAGCCCCTCGGTGACGGCGTGGAGCACGGCGTCGTAGTACTCGTACATCTCTCGCAGCTGCTCCTCGCCGAGGCCATGGGTCTGCCGTCGGATGCGGCGGGCGACGAGGGCCATGCCGAGCCCCGAGAGGAGGGCGACCACGAGCCCGGCGAGGAGGATCCCCGGCAGCTGCGCGCGCACCTGCTCGCCGACGGCCGACTTGCGGATGCCGACGGCGACGAGAGCCACCACGCGGCCGTTGTCGAGGATCGGCTTCACGACGCGCAGCGATGGGCCGAGCGTGCCGGTGTAGTCCTCGACGACGGTGCCGCCGGCGAGCGCCTCCGCGGTGTGCCCGATGAACGTCTTGCCGATCTGGCTCGGGTCGGGGTGGGTGAAGCGGATCGCGTCGGGGCTCATGATGACGACGAAGTCGGTGCCGGACTCGACCCGCACGCGCTCGGCATACGGCTGCAGGGTCGTCGTGGGGGTGGGCTGCTGGACCGCCGCGATGACGGCCGGCGTCGCCGCGACCGTCTCGGCCACCGCGGTCGTGCGGGCGATGGCCTCGATGTCCCCGGCGCGCTGGGCCTGCACCCAGGCGCCCGCGAGTCCCGCGACGACGACGAGCACGGCGACGCCGACCTGGAGCACGAAGGTCTGGGTCGCCACGCTCCAGCGTGCGGGCGAGCGCGTGCTCACGTGCGGGTCGCCGCCCTCGTCGAGAACTCAATGAACACAATCGTGACCCTAGTTCGTCGGGCGACCACTCTCGTGCTATCCACCCGTCCGGTCAGTGAGTGCCCGGGCCCAGACCACGGAGGTCACCGTGAGTTCCACCGCCGACAACGCCGTCGACGCCCAGCCGGGCCCGACCGCCAAGAAGGACCGCACGCACTATCTCTATGTCGCCGTCATCGTCGCGATGGTCGCCGGCATCCTCGTCGGATGGCTCTTCCCCGAGTTCGGGAAGTCGCTCAAGCCACTCGGCACGGGGTTCGTCAACCTCATCAAGATGATGATCACGCCGATCATCTTCTGCACCATCGTCCTCGGCATCGGCTCGGTCCGGAAGGCAGCGCAGGTCGGCAAGGTCGGCGGCCTCGCCCTCGCCTACTTCGTCACGATGTCGACGGTCGCCCTCGGCATCGGTCTCGTCGTCGGCAACCTCATCAAGCCGGGCGCCGGGCTCAACCTCACCGAGGAGATGGCAGCCGCGGGCACGAAGGCCGCGACCGGTGAGGCAGAGACGACGGTCGACTTCCTCCTCGGGCTCATCCCCGACACCCTGGTGTCCGCCCTGACGGCCGGCTCGGTGCTGCAGGCGCTCTTCATCGCCCTGCTCGTCGGCTTCGCCCTGCAGAAGATGGGCAAGCAGGGGGAGCCGATCCTGCGCGGCATCAAGCACCTCGAGCGCCTCGTCTTCCGTCTCATGGCGATGATCATGTGGGCCGCCCCGGTCGGCGCCTTCGGTGCGATGGCCGCCCTCGTCGGAGCCACCGGGCTCGGCTCGCTCAAGAGCCTCGGGCTGCTCATGGTCGCCTTCTACGTCACCTGTGCGATCTTCGTCTTCGCCTTCCTCGGCACGATCCTCAAGCTCGTCACCGGCTTCAGCGTCTTCTCGCTCCTGAAGTACCTCGCCCGGGAGTTCCTCCTCATCGTCTCGACGTCGTCGTCCGAGTCGGCGCTGCCGAGGCTCATCGCGAAGATGGAGCACCTCGGTGTCTCCCGCCCGGTCGTCGGCATCACGGTGCCGACCGGCTACTCGTTCAACCTCGACGGGACGGCGATCTACCTGACGATGGCGAGCCTCTTCATCGCCGAGGCTATGGACAAGCCGTTCACCATCGGCCAGCAGATCTCCCTGCTCGTCTTCATGATCATCGCGAGCAAGGGTGCGGCCGGCGTCAGTGGCGCGGGTCTCGCGACCCTCGCCGGTGGCCTCCAGTCGCACCGCCCCGACCTCGTGCCGGGCGTCGGCATCATCGTCGGCATCGACCGTCTCATGAGCGAGGCCCGCGCCCTGACGAACTTCGCGGGCAACGCCATCGCCACCGTGCTCATCGGCACCTGGGTCGGTGAGATCGACCGCGAGAAGGCGGTGCGGGTCCTCGCCGGTCAGGACAAGTTCGACGAGGCCAGCATGCTCGACGACGACGAGGCCGAGCTGCCCGCCGAGGGAGCCGTCATCCCGGCGCCCGTTGGCGCCGTCGCCGGCCACGCCCACGAGCCGGTGCTCGCGAGCACGTCCTCACGCTGACGGTCGGACGCGACAGGGCCACGCGGGTATGCCGCGTGGCCCTGCCGTCTGCCGGTTGCGTTCGGGACGTGGTGACCGCGCGGACGTCCGGCAGCTCAGACGATCGCGTCGGCCAGACGAATCCCTTCGCCGCGGACCGTGACGAGCAGGGGCTCGGCCGCGGCCGTTTCGATCCGCGACCGGAGCCGGCGGAGGTGGGCCTCGAGCCGTGCCTCGTCGCCCGGGCCGTGGGTCCCCATGGCGCGCCGGCACAGCTCCCGTCGGGAGACCACACGGCCGGATGCACGCACGAGGACGGAGAGGATGCGGAACTGCGTCGGCGTCAGCTCGAGGTCACGGCCTGACCAGGTGGCCACATGGCGGCGGACATCGAGCTCGAGCGCGCCGAACGCGAGTCGCCCGTGCTGCAGGCCGGTCATCTGACGCCTGACCTCGATGGCGACCTCGAAGTCGTCCGTGTCACCCGCCAGGACGCTGGACGGCTCGACCACCGCCGTGCGGGCGGTGTCACCGAGCAGGAGCACGGGCACGTCGAGGTCGGCCACCCCACGCTCCACGTGCGAGTCGGTCACCACGACGTCGACGGCGAGGACGGCGAAGTCGATCCGCACGAGGTCGGCGAGGTAGCGCAGGTGCCTCGCCTCTGCGATGACGAACGGCACGATGTCCATGCCGAGGAGGTAGCGGACGAGCTGGTGCGTCGGTCTCGTGGCCGGCATGGCCACGACGACGCAGTTCCTCGGTCCATGATCGTCGAGCTGCGGCAGCGTGGAATTCATGGTGTTGCCTCCCTGTCGAGCCACCCCGCGCCCCGACCATGACACCGGCTCGGTGTCGCCGAATAGTCGGACTATGGCTCCCTTCTGTCGGATTCTGCTCCTCCGCCGTCGGTCCCGCGCGTTGAGCGAAATGGGAAATTTCGTGCATTCGGATGCACGTCGACAGGGGAGCGAACATGTTCGGGATCATGGGAAGTCGCCGCCGCACTCTTGCGGGAGCGGTCGGATTCGGTCTGGTGGTCGGCCTGCTCACCCCGGTGACCGAGGGGATGCTGCCGCCGGACCGCCTGCCGGCAGCCCACGCCGCGGCCGCGGGCACCGTGCTCCTGCGGACCCCCACGACGCTCAACGGCAACGGAGCCGAGCTCAGCTGGGACAGCTACGTGGCGACCGGCACGGCGCCGTTCGTCGCCTACGAGATCCACCGCTCCGCGGCCGCCGGCTTCACTCCCTCGCCCGCGACCCTGCTGACGACCATCACCGACCGCAACACCACGAAGTGGACCGACACGACTGCCAAGGGCGGCGCGACCGTCAGGTACCGGTTGGTGGTGGGCGGCGTGCTCTCCGCAGAACTCCCCGTCACCCTCCCTGCGTCCGGCACGACGACGATGACGCTCCAGCCCGACGCCTCCAGAGGACAGGCCACGCAGATCGCGCACAACGCGTCGACCGAGGTGAGCTGCTCGGACAACCGCAACTACGGCGCTGCTCCGACGATGCGCGTGGGAACCACGGCCGACGGGTGGCAGCACCGCGGGTTGCTGCGATTCGACCTGCGGTCGATCCCCGCGACGGCCGACGTGACCTCGGCCACACTGACCCTCGCGTTTGCCGGCTCGAACAACCCTGACACCGCCGTCTCGGTGCACCGGCTGCGGCAGCCGTGGCAGGAGGGGACCGAGAATGCCACGTGCGGAGCCTCGGGTGCGACGTGGCTCGAGACGCAGCGCTCGGTGGGCTGGGCCTCGACGGGCGCCTCCTTCGACGCCACGGCGGACGCGTCCCTCGTCGCGAGGTCGCGCAGCGCTGCCGGCACCGACACCTTCACGGTGCTCGGTCTCGTGCGTGAGTGGGTCACCGGCGCCGCGCCCAACGACGGCGTCCTGGTCAAGGCGACGGACGACACGCCTGACGGCCTCACGAGCCCGTCCATCGACTACGGCTCGGACGACTCCACGACGACGGCTCGGCCACAGCTCGTCGTCACGTACAGCAACCCGCAGGCCGTGTCGCGGGGCCCGTGGGTCTCTGTCGCCGCTCCCGCCGCCTCTTCCGTGGTGACCGGCACCGTGCCCCTGCGGGCCGCGGGTGGTGACGACGGCCGCGTGGCCAAGATGGAGTTCCTCAGCGGCAACACCCTGCTGGGCTCCGCGACCGCCAGCCCGTGGACCTTCGCCTGGGACACCACGTCGGCGGCGGTCGCGTCCGGGTCCCAGGTGATCACCGTGCGCGCCACCGACGACTCGGGCAACCAGACAACGTCGCCCGGGGTCACGGTCACGGTCGACAAGACGGCCAAGCCGACGGTGACCCTGACCGGGCCCACCGCATCCACGGTGGTCGGCACGTCGGCCACGATGACGGCGAGCGCCACCGGCACCGGCCTGACCAAGGTCGAGTTCTATGCTGACGACCAGCTCGTCGGCACGGACACCGCGGCGCCCTGGTCGACGACGTGGAAGCCCGGGAGCATTGCGGACCCCGCCTACAACACGAGCCACCAGCTCAGCGCCCGGGTCTTCGACGGCAGTGGACGGAGCGCGACGTCCGGCACCACGACCGTGACGGTCTCTCGGGCAGCTGGCACGATCTACTCGGCGACCCTCGACCTCAACGAGCCGGGCAACAGCACGACGGCACTGGCGATCCCGCCGTCTTTCCTCGACAACAACCTGGCTCCCACGACCGACACCTACTCGGGCTCGACGACCACGACGACGAGCCTCAGCTCGACGCCCAAGGACAGCACGAACTCGTACGCCACCTACTCCGGGAGCGCTCTTCTGTCGTCGACCCAGCGGTCGACGACGAGCGGGCTCTCGACGAGCGGGCCCTCGGCGATCGACACGGACACGACGAACGTCAAACCGATCCGCGACCCTGCGAGCGTCGCGCGCGGCGCCCTGCAGGCCGACGTCACCGTGACCAACACGAGTTCCGTGGCCTGGAAGGGCGGTAGCAGCGGTCTGCAACTCTGGTACCGGTGGTACGTGCCGACCGAGGTGCCCAAGGGTGACGGGTCGGTGGGGGACGACGGCATCGTCCTCTTCGAGGGGCCGGCCAACACCTATTTCCCGAGCACCGTCCAACCCGGCCAGAGCAAGCCGATCCCCGTCCTCATCGAGCCGCCGGCGCTGCCGGTGGGCATCGACAAGGCGCGTGTGCGCCTGCGCGTCGACATCTATGACGTCAACTCCACAAGCGCGGACAAGTGGTTCGCGACGCGGGGCAACCCCCCGATCGACCAGCCCGTCGTCGTCGACAAGGACCTGGAGGGGCACCTGGGCCTCGAGCGCTTCTGGCAGTACGAGGGCACCGACACCGGTGCGGGTTCGCAGGCCCTGACCAACGTGAGCAACGGCAACACGCTGTGGCGGTGGAGCCCCTTCTCGGCGCCGGGCCGAGGTCTCGCCACGACCGTCGACCTGACCTACAACTCGCTCGAGGACCACTCGGAGTCGCCGGCCGGCAACAACGTGTCGCTGGCGGTCTCGGGGCTCACCCGGCTGGGCAACCCCCTCGACATCCACCCGAACCGTGCCGACACGATCTCGGGGCGCTCGAACAAGTACGTCACGTTCACCGACGGTGACGGCACGACTCACAAGTTCACCGGAACGACCCAGACGGACGGCACGACGACGTGGGCCGAGCCGGCCGGCGTCAACCTCTATCTGCAGGGGCCGAGCACCGACCCCACTCGGCGGTACTCCCTCACCCGCCCAGACAAGGTCACGTTCTACTTCGACACCGACGGCTACCCCACGTCGGTCGTCGACCGCAATGGCAACACCCTGACGTTCACGCTGGAGACGGTCCTCGCGGGGGAGGACCCGGGTGGGCCGAAGAGGCGCATCACGAAGGTCACCGACGCAGGGGGCCGCGCCTTCACCATCGCCTACTGGAGCAGGGCCGAGGTCAAGCGGGCGCACGTCCGCGGCAAGATCAAGAGCATCGCCGACCACACCGGCTCGCTGCTGCTCTTCGACTACTACGACGACGGCAACCTCCTGCGGCTGACCCAGGTCGGTGGAACGCAGGCGAACGGCGAGCGGCTCGACGACCGCACGTTCGTGTTCACGTACACGACCTCCAACGGCGCCGGCCCTGCGGTCACGACCTCCGCTGCCCGCGCCAAGCCGGACCCGCACACGCCGAACCAGTCGACGCGTCTCTACAGCGTCCGTGACCCGCGTGGCGCCGAGACAGTCTTCGCGTACTACGGTCCCGGCACCGGGCAGCTGCGCTGGAAGGCCAAGAGCCGGTGGAACCGGCTCGGCGACCCCACACAGGCCTGCACGAGCGCGGCGTTCTGCACGGCGTTCGGCTACGACATCACCAACCGGCGCACCACCGTCGACGCACCGTCGAGCCGCGACACCGAGTACGTCTACGACACCCTCGGTCGCGTCACCTCGCTGGTGGATGCTCTGGAGCAGACCACGTCGGTGACGTGGTCGACCGACAACAAGGTCAAGCGGCTGGTCGAGCCCGGCGGAGCCGTGCAGACCTGGGACTACAACGCCAACGGCTACCTCACCTCCTGGGTCAACCAGGTCGGCGCACAGACCACGCTGACCTACGAGAACCGCCCGCTCGGGCCCAAGGACACCGACGGTCACTGGAGCGTGCTCACGGGCCGCACCAAGCCCGAGGGCGGCACGTGGGTGTTCACCAACGACACCGCCGGCAACACGACCCGCACCGTGGACCCGGAGGGCTACGCGACGACGCTGACGTGGAACCTCGCGGGCTCCGCCGCCCCGGGCACGGTGGCCTCGACGACCGACGCCCGCAACCAGACGACGAGCTACACGTATGACGCGTCAGGCGCGCCCTCGAAGATCGCCGAGCCCGAGGGCATCACGACCGAGATGGGCTACGACGCCGACGGCCTGCTGCGCTGGGTGCAGGACGGCAACCTGTCGGCACAGGCGAATCCGACGGTCTCCGGCACCGCCACGGATCGCGTCGCGGCGGCCTTCCTCGACTACGACGCGTTCCACCGGCTCGGTCGGCAGTCCGCCCCGAAGTCGTTCGAGTACGAACGCGGCCGGCTGATCTGGTCGTCCGGGCAGTTCGACGCCAACGACAACGTCACGCGCAACATCGACCCGCACTACGGGGGTACCGCCGACGACGGCGAGGGCACGGTCGGCCAGACCGGCACGTTCGACGCCATGGACCAACCGCTCACCCAGGGCAACCAGCAGGGCGAGACCACGGCATACACCTGGGACGTCGCTGGTCGCATCTCCTCCATCACCCGCCCCAAGGGGTCGGCTACCACGGCCACGTCGCTCGACTACGCCTCGGAGTACGACTACGACGTGCTCGACCGGGTGACCCGGCAGACCGACCACGGCTCGGCCGCGACCGACACCCGCACGACGCTCCTGTGCTACGACACCCCGGGCGACCTCCGCTCGGTCACCTCGCCACGGGCGCAGAAGACGGCGGTGACCTGCCCGACCAGCGGCCCCGCGACTGCACCGTTCACCACGGCATACGCGTATGACGCCGCCCACCGGCTGCTGACGAAGACCGACCCGCTCGGGCACGCCCAGACCAAGACGTACGACCTCAACAACAACGTGACCGTCGTCGAGCAGCTCATCGACAAGGCTGCGTCAGCGACTCGCGTGCAGCGCACCACAACCGCCTACGACAAGCGCGACCTGCCCATCCGCTCGACGCAGCAGGTGACCGGCTCGCGCACCGCGGTGTCCAAGGTCGTCTATGACGGCAACGGCAACCGCACCCTCGTCGCCTCCCCCCGCGCGGTCGACCACGCCGACGGCGCCGCGATCACGAGCTCCTCGCCGTACGTCACGGCGTACAGCTACGACGGGGTCAACCGCCTGGTGCAGACGGTCAAGCCGTTCGCGCCTGGCGAGACGGAGCGGCAGTCGGAGTTCCGCGCCTACGACAAGAGCAACCACCTGCTCTGGAACTCCCTGCCGGTGACCTCGACCACCGCTTCGGCCGTGCAGGACACCGCCCGGACCGTCCGCACCTACTTCGGTCCGGGATGGATCCGCACGGCCAAGAGCCCCAACCAACCGCTGGTGACCTACGACTACGCCGCGCAGTCCTGGCAGACCAGGCGCACGCCCGAGGTCGCAGGGCAGCCGGGCACCCCGGACCTCGAGAAGGAGATGATCTGGCGGTACTTCGACGACGGCAAGCTCTCGGAGCGCGCCGACCGGGACGGGAACCCGACGACCTACTCCTATGACCGCAACAACAACCTCACCTACTCCCTCGACACCTCGGGCGTCGTGTCGGCGGGCGAGAACCCGGTCGAGACGAGCGCGAGCTGGGACGGCTTCGACGAGATCAGCCGGGTGTGGCACCGCAAGAAGGCGTCGGACACGACCCCGTGGACCTTCAACGACTACGCCTACGACGCGAACGGCAACGTCACGCGACGCCTGGAGAACGGTGAGCAGGACAGCGCCAAGCAGACCGTGACCAAGGCGCCGAAGGAGTACGAGCTCGCCTACGACGAGGCCGACTGGTTGAGCACCCAGGTCAACCGCCAGGAGACCAACACCGACCTGACCACCGCCAGCGCCTGCGACGGCGACGAGTACCTGACCAACACGTGGTACGACACCGGTTGGGAGGAGGCACGCACGCTGCGCCGTGCACAGAGTGGCTGCAGCGGCACGGCCTCGAGCTGGCCGGTCAAGCAGACGACGACGTGGGACCGCCTCGACAACGGCAAGGTCGACCTGCTCAAGACCGTCAATGCCTCCGGTGGTGTCATCACGAGCCACGACGTCGAGTACCTCGAGTCGGGCACGCTCGCCAACGGCACCGCCGGCGACCGCTACGTCGACGGCAACCGCACCAAGGACACCTTCGTCAACAAGCGCGCCGACGCGGGCACGACCTGCACCAGCGTGACCAACCCGTGCATCGCCACCTACACCTACGACGCCCGCCAGAAGCTCACGAGCAACCAGCGCCGTCAGGGCGTGACCGACACGTTCAAGCTCGACGAGCCGGCCAACCTCGTCGGCGACACGACCGTTCGTGGGGGCAACGTCACGACCAAGGCGGAAGCCGGCAAGCCGACCCTGACCCAGAAGTACCAGTCGAACCAGCTCAAGGAGCTGTCGTCCGGCGGCGGCTCGGTGTCCTACGTCTACGACAACTACGGCAACGTCGACTGCGTCGCCGTGGGCTCCGGTGTCAGCTCCTGCCCGACGGGCTCCGGGCTGGTCCAGGACTACGCCTACGACGACCTCAACCGGCTGGCGAGCCAGCGCACCTACACCGGCGCGACGGCCACCGACACCGCCACCTACGACTACGACGCCCTCGACCGGGTGAGCAAGCAGACCGAGACGCACTCGACCGCCGGCGACAACCGGTCGACGTCGTTCACCTATGAGGGGCTGACGACCAGGACGACGGAGGAGAAGCAGTCGGGGGGCACCGACCCCAAGACCAAGACGTTCTCCTACGACGCGTACGGCCACCGCATCTCGATGAGCTCGCAGGACAACGGGACGACGAAGACCGACAGCTTCTCCTACGCCTACGACGTCCACGGTTCCGTCTCGCAGCTCGTCGACGACACCGGTGGGGTCAAGGCGTCCTACGGTTACACGGCCTACGGCAGCGAGGACGACGGCCTGTCGTCGAAGCAGGACGCGACGACGGACACCGACACCAACCCGCTCAACCCCTACCAGTTCCAGGGTCGTCGCCTCGACTCCGGGGGCGCCACCGCCTCCTCGGCGAGCTCGAGCCTCGACATGGGCGCGCGCCGCTACGCAGCCGACACCGGTCGGTTCCTCCAGGAGGACATGTATGCCTCTGCCCTCGGCGACCTGGGCCTCGCCCTCGACCCGCTGAGCCAGAACCGATATGCCCTGGCCGGCGGCAACCCCATCTCGTTCGTGGAGGTCGACGGGCACCGGCTCATCGCCGACGGCGGTGGCGGTGGGTCGACGAGCCCGTCGCCGACGACCTCGACGACGTCCTCGTGCTGCACCTCGAGCGGCTCGTCGACGGACGGCGGGTCCTCGCCCAGCGTCAACCTGGCCCAGGAGTCGCTGGCATCGGCGTCGGACGTCGCTGCGGCCGAGTACCTCAAGCAGACCAGCTCCGGGTACACCTCGGCCAAGGCCAACTACGCGGCGATGGCGGAGCGCCGGGCAGCCTGGGCCGGGAGGATGACGGAGGGTGGACGGCTGACCGGCAGCAGGGCCGAGTTCTACCGCTACCTGGACGAAGCCCCCGAGTACAGCGCGAAGGCGTCCGCATCGGGGCAGACGGCCATGAGACTGTCGCGCCTGGCGAAGTTCAGCAAGGGAGCGATCCCCGTGGTCGGCTCGGTCGCCGCCTTTGGTCTGGACGTGGCGAACGGCGAGGACCCGGGTCGCGCGGGAGCGAAAGCGGTCGGCGGCCTGGTGGGAGGCGCCTTGGCGGGCGCGGCGGCCGGGTCAGTCTTCGGTCCGGCCGGAACGATCATCGGCGGCGTCATCGGAGGCTTCCTCGGCTCCGGAGTCGGACAGTCGATCTTCGACAACGGCGTCTCGCTCGACTCCATCGGAGAGGGACTCAAGGAAGGCGGGGAGGAGCTCCTGTCAGCAGGCGAGGACGTTGTCGGCGCGCTCAACCCGTTCGACTGAGATCGACCGATATCGACCGATACTGACGTCATGCGTTTCGTCATGGAGTTCGTCGCCCAGCTCGTGGGCTGGGCACTGTTGGCCGTGAGCGCCGGGTCGTTGTATCTGCTCGCGACGACGGGCTCCGCCCCCGCCATCGGATCGGCGCCCCTCGCGGTGCTGGTCGTGATCGGATCTGCCGCCCTCATCTGGGCCACCCGCAAGAGCCTGTACAAGAAGAAGTACCGCGGATACTGAGACAACTGCGAAATGGAGGCTCAATGAGCAACAGTGCTCTGGGGGCGCTCGGGCTGGTCGTCGTCGTCCTGCTCGTGGCGGTACTCGTCCTCAACTGGCGGCGTCGTCCGGCGGAGTCGGTCATCACGACCGGCACGGCACGGGGAAGGACGGGGATGGCAGTCCACCCCTGGCGGGGCCACCCCCACATCATGGTGGCGGGGTGGCTGATGGTCGTCGGGGTCGCCGCCCTCGGGGTGATGGCCCTCGGCGAGTTTCCTTGGGCAGCAGGACTCCTCCTCCTCGGAGCAGCGCTCTTGGCCTACCTGGCGTGGGCTCGGACCACGGGGCGCGCGGGCGACGGCACCCTGACCCTCACCCCGGACGGCATCCATCAGCTGTATGCCGGGTCGGAGGTCTTCGTCCCGTGGGATGATGTGCGGGGCCTCGTCACCACCCCGACGGACTTCATTGTGGAGACCACACGACCGGTCGTCCCGGTCCACCACATGCTGCCGTTCATGGGGCGGCGTAGCGTCGTGACACCCGAAGCCATCGCGCTGCCCCGACGGCACCTACCGCCCCTGCCCTACCAGGAGATGGTCGAGCTGTACTCGACAAGTGCCGCGGCACGCGACGAGCTCGGCACCGACGAGGCGGTCCACCGAGCGCGTGACCTGCTCACCAGCGCTGCCTGAGCCCTCGGGGCGCGACCCATCGCGTCAGGCGAGCAATCGAAAGAGCAGTCCGTCGTCCCTTGTGAGGGGCTGTGGGCCCCGCGGGAGGCGACGGACTGCTCTTTCGATGGGGGCTGCTACTTGGAGAAGCCTGCTGTCAGGCCGCTGAGGAGCTGGCGGCGCCCGACGACGTAGAGCGCGAGGATCGGCAGCGCGCTCAGCAGCACCGCGGCGAGCACGGCAGGCACGTTGATGCCGTACTGACCCTGGAACGTCCAGAGTGCCAGGGGCAGCACGCGCAGGTCCGGGCTCTGCGTGAGCACGAGGGGGAGCAGGAAGCCGTTCCAGATGAGCAGCGCGTTGTAGATGGTGACCGTGACAAGCGCGGGACGGGTCAAGGGGAGAGCGAGCCGCCACAGCGTCTGCCACTCGCTCGCGCCGTCGAGGCGCATCGACTCGAACAGCTCGTTCGGTACGTCGCGGATGAAGTTGGACAGCACGAGGACCGACAGCGGGATCGCGAAGGCAATGGACGGCAGGATCAGCGCGAGCAGGGTGTCGTAGAGGTGCAGCCGGATGATGATGAGGTAGACGGGGATGATCGTCGCCTGCAGCGGGATCGCCAGCCCCATGAGGAAGACCGAGTTGGACGAACGGATGAAGCGGTTGGGCTTGCTCCGGATGATGGCGAAGGCGGCCATGAAGGAGACCGCCACCGCGGGGATGACGGCACCGATGGTGACGATGACGCTGTTGACGAAGTAGCGGACGATCCCTGCCTCGAAGACCAGCCGGTATGCGTCGAGCGTCGGCTCGGACGAGGGGACGAAGGGGTTCGTCACGAAGTACTCGGCCTGGCTCTTGATGCTCGTGATGACGATCCAGTAGATCGGCAGCATCACGATCAGGAGCCAGAAGGTACTGAAGATCCCGGCCGCCCAGTTGATGCTGCGGAACCGACCGCCGTGGACTGCGGCACTTGCCATGTCAGGCCCCCTCGAGCTGGCTGGAGGTCTCGTCGCCGCCGCCGATGCGCCGGAAGAGCAGCGCGAGCAGCAGGCCGACGACGACGAGGATGACGGCGATGCAGCTGGCCGGACCCATGAGGTTGCCCTGGAAGCCGGTCTTGTACATCTCGAGCGCCAGCACCCGGGTGGCATCGCCCGGGCCGCCGGCCGTGAGGACGTAGATGAGGTCGAAGAACGTCAGCGAGCCGACCACCATGAGGGTGGAGGACGTGATGATGGTGTTCTTCAGCTGCGGCAGCGTGATCGAGAAGAACTGCCGTATGCGTCCGGCGCCGTCGATCTGGGCCGCCTCGTACATCGAGGTGGGGATCTGGCGCACCGCACCCTGGTAGATCAGGGAGTGGAACGGGATGTACTGCCACGAGACGACGAAGACGACGACACCGAGGGCGAGGGTGGGCTCGCCGAGCCAGTCCTGGTTGAGGAAGGGCAACGCGAGCCCCGTGCCCAGGCCGAAGTTGGGGTCGAGCAGCGCCTTGAAGGTGATGGCGATCGCTGCCGAGCTGAGCAGCAGCGGGATGAAGTAGAGCACCGAGTAGAGGGCGCGGTACTTCTGGGCGCCCGCGAGGAAGACGCCGAGGAGGATGCTCATGGGCGTCTGGAAGAGCCAGGACAGCACCATCACCTGGAAGGTGACCCACATGGCGTGAGGCAGGCCCGGGTTGGTGAGGGTGGCGCGCCAGCTGTCGAGGCCGGAGGGGATGACCTCGCCGATGCCGTCCCACGTCGTGAAGCTGAGGGCGAGCACGCCGATGAGCGGGATCACCCCGAAGGCGATGAAGAAGACCAGCGCCGGGACCGCCAGCCACGCCAGCGATCGACCATGGACGTTCGTGGCGGATCCGATTGGCGCTGTCTTGACGGACCCGACGCTGGCGAGGGTCACGAGTTCGTGACCGCGTTCATGTTGGTCGCGAACTGCTCCGGCGTGATGCTGAGCTGGAAGAGCTTCGCGATGTTGTCGAGGAGCGTCTCGGCGGCGGTGGGCTGCAGGGCCTGGTCCCACGACTGCGCGAAGGTCTTCGCGCCGCTCGCCACGCCGTAGACGAACTTCAGCCAGTCGGCGTCCTCGGAGCCGGCGATCTTGGCGTCCGCGCCGTTGACGATCGGAATCGAGCCGGTGTCGATCCAGGCCTTGACCTCGGTGTCGTCGAGGACACCGGTCTTGAAGAACTTCTTGGCGACCTCCTTCTCGGCGTCGGTGGCCTTCGAGGAGATCGAGAGGTACTGGCCGGGGTTGCCGACGGTGTTGGACGGGTCGCCCTTGCCACCCGTGACGGTCGGGAAGTTCATGTAGCCGAGGTGACCGCCCTTGACGAAGTCGCCACCGTCGCTCTTCATGCTGCCGTAGGTCCAGGTGCCGTGAAGCATCATGGCGGCCTTGCCGGTGTAGAGCAGAGCCTGGTCGGCGTTGGAGTCGGCCGTGATCGAGGAGAAGCCCTTGATGAAGCCATCGGCCTTGACGAGGTCCTGGACCTTCGTCAGCGCGGTGATGGCGTCAGGGTTGGACCATGCATCCTTCTGGCCCTCGAAGGCGGCTTGGAAGACCTCCGGTCCACCGATCCGGTCGAAGAGGAACTCGAGCCACATCATGTTGGTCCAGCGCGACTGGCCGCCGAGGGAGATGGGGGCGATGCCGGCCGAGTTGAACTTCGGCACGAGCGCCATGAGCTCGTCCCACGACTGCGGTGGCTGGGCACCGACCTTGTCGAAGACGGTCTTGTTGTAGAAGAGGACGATCGGCTGGACCGTCTCGCACGGCATGGCGTAGATCTTGCCGCCGACCGTGGCCGCTCCGAAGGAGGCGGGGAAGAGCTTCTTCTTCACGTCGGAGTTCTCGTCGAACCACGATGTGAGGTCGTCGACCTGGCTCGCGTCGACGTAGGACTTGAGACCTCCGCCGCCCCAGCCCCAGATGATGGTGGGCGCCTGGCCGGCGCCGATCGCCGTCTTGATCTTCGTCTTGTAGGCGTCGTTCTGGAACGCGGTCTGGGCGATCTGGGTGCTGGGGTTCGCGGCGTTGAAGCGGTCGACGGCGCCCTTGCGGATGCCTTCACCGGGCTGGCCCGTGAGGTACCAGTAGGAGGCTCCGCCGCCGGCGCCTGCTGCGCTGCCGGAGGCGGTCGAGCTGCTGGGGCCGGAGCTGCCGCAGGCGGCGAGGGCGGCCACCACGGGGACGCTCATCACGAGCCCGAGGACGGTTCGACGAGAGGGGGTTCTGGGATCCACGTTGATCTCCACATGTGTCGTGGCCGCGGGACGGCCGATTCCTTGTGTCACCTGGCCCGAGATCTCCCGGCGAGGCGAGAAACACGGTCTTTCGCAACAACTTGGTGTGTGCGACGATACTTTTCGTAAGTTTTGGGTGTCAAGGGTTGTGACCAGACCGTGTCCGGGCTCACCAAGCGGGTTTTTGTGCTCAAACGGGCACGCAATCCCGCGAAGACCACTCAGAGACGTGTCGAAAACTTTCGATACCACTGTCCTAGCAAAGGAGCTCACCATGGTCGAGACGCGCCCTCTCGAGGACGACGCCGCCCGCCCCATCCTCGTCCCGAACGAGGTCTGGCGCGACCCGGAGCGCAGTCCTGACGAGCGCGTCGACGACCTGCTCGCCCGGCTCACCCTCGCCGAGAAGGTCGGTCAGCTCGGCAGTCGCTGGGCGCTCAACGACATGACGGCCGACGCCGACACCGCCGCCGCCGCCGCCCCCGACGCCCCCGCCGGGCCGGGCTCCGACGCCGGTGACGCGCTCGACCCCGACGAGGTGCTCAACGTCGCGCCCATGCAGGACGTCTTCGCCGCCTCCGGCACCATCGCGCTCGAGGACGCCGCAGCCCACGGGCTCGGTCACCTCACCCGCGTCTACGGCAGCGTCCCGATCACGCCTGCCGGCGGCGCCGCCGAGGTCATGAAGCAGCAGCGGGTCGTCACCAACGCCTCCCGCCTCGGCATTCCGGCGATCGTCCACGAGGAGTGCCTCACCGGCTTCACCGCCTTCGGTGCGACCGTCTACCCGGCCGCCATCGCCTGGGGAGCCACCTTCGACCCCGACCTCGTCGAGCGGATGGCGGCCGCCATCGGCCGCGACATGGCGGCGCTCGGGATCCACCAGGGTCTCTCGCCCGTGCTCGACGTCGTGCGGGACTACCGGTGGGGCCGGGTGGAGGAGACCATGGGCGAGGACCCCTACCTCGTGTCGATGCTGGGCACGGCATACGTGCGGGGCCTGCAGGGTGCGGGCGTCATCGCCACCCTCAAGCACTTCGCGGGCTACTCGGCATCGCGCGCTGCACGCAACCACGGCCCTGTCCCGATGGGTCGCCGCGAGCTCATCGACATCATGCTGCCGCCCTTCGAGATGGCGGTCCGCCTGGGCCGGGTCGGGGCGGTGATGAACTCCTACTCCGACATCGACGGCGTGCCCGCCGGGGCGGACCCGTGGCTGCTCACCGAGATCCTGCGCGACACCTGGGGTTTCGAGGGCACGGTCGTCTCCGACTACTGGGCGGTGCCCTTCCTCACCTCGATGCACGGGGTCGCCGCCGACATGGACGACGCGGGCGTGCTCGCGCTGGAGGCGGGCATCGACGTCGAGCTGCCCGACACCCTCGGCTTCAGCCAGCACCTCGTCGACCGCGTCGCGAGCGGTGAGCTGGAGGAGGCGGTCGTGGACCGCGCGGCCCGCCGCGTGCTCCGGCAGAAGATCGAGCTCGGTCTGCTCGACCCGGACTGGACTCCCGAGGGGTCGGTGACCCGGGCGGAGCAGGTGCACCTCGACTCCGCGGAGAACCGCGCCCTCGCTCGCGAGATGGCCGAGCGCAGTGTGGTCCTGCTCGACGCCGGCACCGCCCTGCCGCTCATGGGGGAGGGTCGGCCCGCACCCGCGACGGTGGCGGTCGTCGGCCCCGCGGCGAGCGATCCCCGCACCTTCATGGGGTGCTACGCCTTCCCCAACCACGTCCTCCCGCGCTACCCCTCGCGCGGTCTCGGCATCGAGGTGCCCAGCCTCGCCGACGCGCTGGCTGCCGAGCTGCCCGACGCGCGGCTCGTGCACGCCCGGGGTTGCGACACACGGGGCGATGACCGTTCGGGCTTCGCCGAGGCGGTCGAGGCCGCCCGGCAGGCGGACGTCTGCGTCGTCGCCGTCGGCGACCTCGCCGGACTCTTCGGCCACGGCACCTCGGGCGAGGGTTGCGATGCCGCTGACCTCACGCTGCCCGGCGTGCAGGGCGACCTCGTCGCCGAGCTGCTGGCCACCGGCACCCCCGTCGTCGTCGTCGTGGTCTCCGGGCGGCCGTATGCGCTCGGCGAGATCGCGGGCCGCGCCGCCGGTCTCGTGCAAGCCTTCATGCCGGGCGAGGAGGGCGGGTCGGCGATCGCCGGGGTGCTCTCGGGACGCGTCCAGCCGTCCGGGCACCTGCCTGTTCAGATCCCGCGCCACCCCGGCGCCCAGCCCAGCACCTACCTCCAGCCGCGACTCGGCGTGGGCAACGACGGCATCACGACGCTCGATGTCACGCCGCTCTTCCCCTTCGGATTCGGTTCGTCCTACACGCAGTTCGCGATCGACGGCCTGGAGCTGAGCGCGACCGAGATCGCGACGGACGGGGAGGTCACCGTCTCCGCGCGGGTGACGAACACCGGTGACCGCGCCGGTGACGAGGTCGTGCAGCTCTACCTGCGCGACGTCGTGGCGCAGGTGACGAGGCCCGTCCTCCAGCTGGTCGGTTTCGCGCGCGTATCGCTCGAGCCCCTAGAGTCTCGCCGTGTGAGCTTCACCGTGCACGCCGACCGGACGGCATACACCGGCCGTGACCTGCACCGCATCGTCGAGCCCGGCGACGTCCACGTCCTGGTCGGCGCCTCCGCAGGCCACCTGCCGTGCCGAGCCGTCCTGCGCCTCACCGGCGAGACCCGCGTCGTCGGCGTGGACCGGGTCCTCGACACACCCGTGCACGTCGGCCCCGCAGAGCGCGTCAGCGGATAGGTCTGTCATGGCTGGTTCGAGCGCGCGCACACGCCCCCGCACCACCCTGGCCGAGGTGGCGTCCTCGGCCGGGGTGTCGGTGGCGACGGTGTCGAAGGTCGTCAACGGACGCACCGACGTGGCACCCGAGACGCGTGAGCGCGTGCAGGACCTGCTCGACCGCATCGGCTACCGCCCCCGGGGGGCGGCTGCCCGGCGCCGCGACGTGCGACCCGCCATCGAGCTCGCGTTCGAGGGCGACCTGCACGCCTACTCCGCCGAGATCGTCCAGGGGGTCGTCGACGCCGCTGCGCCCACGGGCACCCACGTCATCGTGACGCGCCGACCCACCGGGGCGCCGCCGGTCGAGGGCTCGCCGGATGACTGGGCCCGCGACCTCGCCGACTCGGGGGTCCGGGCGCTCATCGCCGTCACGAGCATCATGTCGGACGAGCAGCTCGCCGCCCTCTCACGGGCGGGCGTGCACCTCGTCGTCATCGACCCTCTCGAGCTGCCGAACGCCGACGTCACGAGCGTCGGGTCGACGAACTTCGTCGGCGGGCTCTCCGCCGCCCAGCACCTGCTCGACCTCGGGCACCGGCGCATCGCCTTCCTCGGCGGCCACCTCGGTGCGGCGTGCAACCAGGCGCGGATGGGCGGCTTCCGTGCCGCGCTCGAGCGGGCGGGCGTCACCGTGCCTGCCGAGTACATCCGCTCCGGTCACTTCATGTATGCCGACGGCGTCGAGGGTGGGGCGGCCCTCCTCGATCTTCCGGTGCCTCCGACGGCGATCTTCGCGGCGTCCGACGAGATCGCCGTGGGTGTCATGGAGGCGGCCCGCGCGCGTGGACTGCGAGTGCCGGAGGACCTCAGCGTCGTCGGTTTCGACGACACCCAGCTCGCCCGCATGTCGTCGCCACCCCTCACCACGGTCCGCCAGCCACTCACCGAGATGGGCGGTGTCGCCGTGCGAACGGCCTTGCGGCTCATCGACGGCGAGTCGATCGACTCCCACCACGTCGAGCTCGCGACCGAGCTCGTGCTCCGCGAGTCGGCGGCCAGGCCCGCCGACCGCCCGTCCGGCTGACCGGCTGTCCCGCGCTTCAGCCGCCCGAGCGGATGATCCGGCGCTCGATCGCTGCGGCCACGGCTCCGGCCCGCGTGTCGACGCCGAGCTTGGCGTAGACGTGCGACAGGTGGGACTTCACCGTCGCCTCCGACACGAAGAGCTCGCGTGCCATCTCGCGGTTGCCCAACCCCCGGGCGAGCAGCTCGAGCACCTCCACCTCGCGCTCCGTCACGACCGGGCCCGGTGAGGATGCGCGGCGCACGAGCCGGGCGGCGACGGAGGCGGCGAGCACCGTCTCGCCGCGGGCGGTCGCCCGGATGCCGGCGAAGAGCTGCTCCGGCGGGGCATCCTTGAGCAGGTAGCCGACCGCGCCCGCTTCGAGGGCGCGCAGGATGTCGGCCTCGGTGTCGTACGTCGTGAGGACGAGGACGTGCGGCGGGTCTGGCAGGGCCAGCAGGCGTGCGGTGGTCTCCGCGCCCCCGGGCCCGTCCCCGAGGCTGAGGTCCATGAGCACGACGTGCGGGTGCTCGGCTCGCACGACCCGCTCGGCGGTGTCGAGGTCGCCCGCCTCGCCGACGACGGCGAGGTCGTCCTGACCACCCAGGAGGGCCCGCAACCCCGCCCGCACGACGGGATGGTCGTCGACGAGGACGACTCTCACGGGCTGCCCGGTTGGTGTGTCAGTCATGTCGCCGGACGTCCGTCGCCGGCTGCCGGTCGCCGGCAGCCACGAGGGGGAAGCGGACAGACACCGTCGTGCCCTCCCCGGCGCGGCTCTCCACGTCCGCGCGCCCGCCGAGGTCCGCCGCCCGGTGCCGTATGCCGTCGAGGCCCCGCCCCCGGTCGCCGTCTGCTGCCGCTCGGGCGGGGTCGAACCCGCGCCCGTCGTCGCGCACGTCGAGCAGCACCTCGTCCGGGTGGTAGGTGAGGCTGACGACGACCCGGCTCGCACCGGAGTGCTCGACGACGTTGGCGAGAGCGCCACGAGTCGAGCGCACGAGGGCGCCGGCCACCGTCGACGGCACGGCGACCGGGTCGCCGTGCACCCGCACCCGCACGTCCACGTCGTGCGCGGAACGCTCGGCGATGCGGCGCAGGGCCTCGGGCAGCGCCTCGGGGGAGGCACCTCCCGCGGCGTCGTCGAGCCCCGCGGGTGCGAGGTCACGCACGACGCGACGGACCTCGTCGAGCCCCTCTCGCGCCGTGACGCCCGCGGCGGCGACGTGTTCCCTGGCGCTGGCCGGCCTGCTCTCCCAGTCCTGCTCGGCAGCGTTGAGCAGCAAATTGATGCTCGACAGTCCCTGCCCGACCGAGTCGTGGATCTCGCGGGACAGACGGGTCCGCTCTGCCAGTGCTCCCGAGCGTCGTTGTGCCGCAGCGAGATCCGCTTGGGCGTCCGTCAGCTCCTCGAGGAGCGTCTGGCGCGTACGGGCTTCACGTTCGAGGGCGCGGTAGGACAGGACGGTCACGAGGGCGATGCCCACCGGACCGACGAAGACCGTCGGATCGAGGTCGGCGGTGATGCGACTCCACGCCACGCTGACGACTGCGGTCATGACGACGACGACGCTCACCGCATACGGGAACGGGAGCACCTGGAGGACGGCGAAGGCCACAGGCACCGCCGTCCAGGCGAAGGAGGGTGCGACGAGGGTCAGCGCGACCCAGAGCACGACGACGACGGCGACCCACACGACGGGCCACGGTGGCCGGTCGGCGACGAGCCGCCTCGTGAGGTAGGCGGCGCCGAGCACCACGGCGCCGGTGAGCACGAGCAGCCCTGCGGTGTCGAGGTCGTGGCGCAGGAGGTAGCGCACCGAGCAGGTGAGCAGGAGCACGAGGAGGACGGCGTCGAGCCATCGGTCGAGTCGCGCCACGGGCGCGAGGATGCCCTCCTCCATGACGGCAGCCTAGGCAGGCGACGGGGCGGTGGGCATCATCCGATCGGCTACTCCGGTGTGGCCGGTCGCCCGACGCGGCGGGTGGGCTCGAGCAGCGACGCTGGTGGGAACCGCACCGACCAGCCCCGACCTCACCCCCGGAGACCCCACCATGAAGCGCAGCCTCGCCGCCGTCCTCGCCCTCGCCGTCGCACCCCTGCTCGCGGCCTCACCCGCGCAGGCCGACCCGTCCGGCCCCGGCCGACCGGGCACCTACCTGCTGTCCGGCGACGCCGGCGGCTCGAAGTTCGAGGGGATCGGCGCCGACGAGCGCCGCGGACTCTTCTACGTCAGCGAGGTGACAGGTGGCGAGATCCACCGCGGGTCGGCCGGTGCCACGGAGGCCGAGCAGTGGCTCGCGGGCGACGGGACCGACGGGCGCTACACCGCTCGCGGCATCACGACGGACGCCGCCGGGCGGGTCTATGTCGCCGGCGGACCGAACGGGATCGGCACCGGCCGCCCCGACCTCTGGGTCTACGCGCCGGACGGGCGCCTGCTGGCCGCCCTGCGGGCCCCGGGCGACAACGTCTTCCTCAACGACGTCGCCATCGGGCCGGACGGCGCCGCCTACTTCACCAACTCGAACTCACCCCAGGTCTTCCGCGTGGCTCTCGACGGCGCCGAGTGGGACGTCGCGCGGTGGGCGGACGCGACCGGGACCATCGAGCAGCGAGCCGGCTTCAACCTCGGGGGCGTCGTCGTCAGCGCCGACCGCTCCGCGCTCGTCGTCGCCCAGGGGAACGCCGGCATCCTGTGGCGCTTCGACCTCGCGAGCGGCTCCGCGACCCGCGTGGAGACGGGCGGGGCGGCACTGACCGACGCCGACGGTCTCGTGCGGCGGGGCGCGCGCCTGACCGTCGTGCGCAACGTCGCCCGGGTGCTCGCGACGCTCGAGCTCACGGCCGACGGCCGCGCTGCGCGGCTCGTGTCCGAGGTCGCCACCGACCCGACGCGCGTGCTGACGACGGCCAAGGTGCTCCGCGGTCGGACGCTCTTCGTCGACAGCAAGTTCGACGAGCCGGTCGCCTCCGGCCCGTACGAGGTCGTCACCGACCCGCTGGCACGATGAGGACCATGCGACGGGGCAGCGGGAGGAGCTCCACGGTCGTGGCGGCCGCTGGGCTCGCCGTGGCGACCGTCCTCGCCGCCTGCACCTCGATCGGCCCCGCCACCAGGGTGACCCCTCCGGCCACCCCTGCCACGACGTCGGGTGTGACGACGGGGCCACTCGACGAGAAGACGGCGGGGAGGGTGAGCTCGACGGTGGAGACGACGAAGCCGGCGAAGCCGACGGCGGCCGAGCAGGCCCGGCTGGACGCCGCCCTGCGGGACGCGGCGTGGAAGGACGACCTGGCGCGCGCGCGGGCTCTGGTGGCCCGCGGCGCGAACGTCAACGCCAAGGACGACACCCAGCAGTCGGCATACCTCGTCGCGACGAGCGAGGGCCGGCTCGACCTGCTCCGGCTGGCGCTCGCCCACGGCGCCCGCGTCGACGACAAGGACAGCTGGAACGGCACCGGGCTCATCCGGGCGGCCGAGCGTGGTCACTCCCTCATCGTGGGGGAGCTGCTCCGGGCGGGCATCGACCGCGACCACGTCAACCGGATCGGCTACCAGGCGATCCACGAGGCGGTCTGGCTCGGCCGCGATTCGACGACCTACGTCGACACCGTCCGCGTCCTCGTCGCGGGTGGTGTGGAGCTCACCCGCACGTCTCGCGACGAGGGCCTCACCCCACTGCAGATGGCCCGCGAGCGCGGCCATGACCGACTCGAAGGAGTTCTCGTGAAGGCAACGACGTCCAGACCCCCGGCCGACCCCGACGCCGCGCTGCTCGCCGCGGCGGCGCGGGGTGACGCCGATGCCGTGGCGGGTGCGCTGCGGGCCGGCGCCGACCTCGAGGCCCGTGACGACCGCAGGCGCACGGCACTGCTCCTCGCTGTCGCCGGCGACCACGTCGACGCTGCACGGGTGCTCGTCGCGATGGGCGCCGACCCCGACGCGCTCGACGACCGGCACGACACCCCCTGGCTCGTCACCGGGGTCACCGGCAGCGTGGCGATGCTCGAGGCGCTCCTCCCGGCCGGGCCGGACCTCACGATCCGCAACCGCTACGGCGGCATCTCGGTCATCCCGGCCAGCGAGCGCGGACACGTCGGCTACGTGCGGCGGGTCGTGGGCACCGGCATCGACGTCAACCACGTCAACGACCTGGGGTGGACCGCCCTGCTCGAGGCGGTCATCCTCGGCGACGGTGGGCCGGCCCACGAGGAGATCGTCCGCATCCTCCTGGCGGCAGGTGCCGACCGGACCATTGCCGACAAGGACGGAGTGACCGCCCTCCAGCACGCCCGCGCCAAGGGCTACACCTCGATCGCGCGACTCCTCGAGGCACGGGCGTCGTGACTGGATGCCTTGTCGCTCAACGGAACTGGCCGGCGAGCTCCGGGCTGACCTCGGCGAGCACGGCGTAGGCCTCCTCGATCGGCACGTCGACGACGTCATAGTGCTGGCGACCGGCTGCGGTCGTCGCGACGAGCGTCGCGATGGCGGCGCGCCGCTGGAAGAACGACTGCTCGACCTTCCACCCGATGATGCCGTCGCGGTCCAGCACGACACGTTGCCGGTCGAGCGAGCCGTGTCTCGTCACGAGATGCCTTGGGGTCACGACGTGCCCGAGGGAGCGGTAACGGTCGATGCCCAGGGCGACCGACGTCACGAGGAGCGCCGGCGCGATGCCGAGCAGCGCTGCGCTCCAGCCCCACACCGTCCGGGCGACGACGAGGAGCGCGAGGACGACGAGCACCGGCACGACGGCGCGGGTGACACGTCGGCGTCGTGCCGCCGGACCGTGGGCCCGGAGCTCGCCCGAGACGGCGGCGTCGTCGGGTGTGATCTCACGGGACAGGGCGGTGACCGCCGCGGCCGGAGCCGGCGGGCAGAGCCAGTCGGACCCGCCCTGCTCCTTGAGGAGCCCGGTGGTGACGACCTTGAGGCGCCGGGCACCGGCGAGGCGCAACCCGAGCGGCTCGTCGATCTGGATGCCGCGGATGCGAGCCGGGTCGATGCTCGTCTCGCGGGTCGTCAGCAGGCCCCGGCGGGTGTGCAGGCTGCCGAGCCGGTTGCGCGTCAGCCGGAAGCCCCAGAACGTCAGCACGTAGGCGGACACCGCCAGGCTGCAGATGAGGACGAGGACGAGGACGGCGTCGACCCACCAGTCGAGGTCGCGCACCCACCGGGCCCGCTCGACGATGAGCTCGCTCGTGTCGCCGAGCCGGCTGAAGCCCTGGGTGAGGAAGCCGAGTCCCGCCGCGGCAGTGGCGAGCCCGGTGGTCGTGAGCGGCGCGTAGCGGATCCAGGACGGGTCCAGCCGCAGCAGCACCTCCTCGTCGCTGGCCGGCGCGGTCTCGACGCCGGACGCGAGCTCGTCGAGGTCGATGGGCGTCCCGGTCGGCGCGGGCATGGACGTGACCTCGGGGTCGGCCCGGTGCAGCAGCTCGGCGCGAAGGCGACGTCCCTCGTCGAGCAGGAGCGAGTCGAGCACGAGGCGGTCGCGCTGACCGCCACCGGTCGAGATCTCGACCTTCGCGAGGCCGAGGATGCGGTGGTGCAGCCTGGCAGTGAGGTCCACGGTGCGCACCTTGTCGAGCCGGGCCGTCGTCGTCTGCTTGTTGAGCAGCCCTCGCTGCAGCTCGATCTGGCCGTCGATGATCCGGTAGCGCGTCGTCACCCAGCGCAGCACCCCCCAGGCGACGATGACGGGCAGGGCGATGAGCTCCCAGCGCGCGTCGTTGTCGGACCCCGAGCGGGCGATGAGGACGACGAGCACGGCGGGTAGCAGCCGCACGAGGGTCTCGATGGGGTGGACGAGCAGCATCCTCGCGTTGAGGCGGCGCCACTCGCTCACGTGGCGTCACCCCGCTCGCGCACCGCCGACGTCGTCAGCGCCTCGACGAGCTCACGGGCCACCGGCAGGTCGAGGCCGTGGATGGTGAGGGGGCCGGCGGCAGACGCCGTCGTCACCGTGACCGAGGCGAGCGTGAAGAGCTGCGAGACCGGACCACGCTCGAGGTCGATCGTCTGAACGCGGCTGAGCGGGGCGATCCGTCGCTCCTGCCGTAGCCATCCCGACTGGGTGTAGATGGCGTGCTCGGTCGCCTCCCAGCGGTGCACCCGGAATCGCCAGCGCGGCATGACGACGACGTACGCGATGGAGAGCACGAGCCAGACGGCGCCGACGATCCAGTGGGCGGAGCGCGAGGGCCGGTCGTCGACGAACCACCAGATGACCTGCCCGCCGAGCAGCACCAGCACCACGGTGAGCGCCTCGACGGTCCACATCCCGATGGCACGGGTCGACACCCGGTGGGCGGGCTCTCGCATGGGCCGCCGGGCCGGCGGCGTCGGAGGGGGCTGCTCGTCGCGCACGTCCACGACCCCACGGTGCCACAGCGCCGCCGAGTGCCGACAACCGACCAAGGTATGCGGCCGCCGCTCCCTTCGCCCGCCCCTGGGCGACGGCGGAAGTGGCCCGGAGGCGGCTGGCGTCCTAGGGTGCGCGGATGGCGAGCATCGAGCAGCGGCTGCGGGCGTACTACGACGAGGAGATGGCGCAGCGGGCCGAGCGCCCGCTCGGCGCCGAGCGTGAGAGCCGGCTCGCCGCTTTCGTGCAGCACTGTCACGAGGCGGGACTGACCTCGGTCGTGGAGATCGGTTGCGGGGCGGGGCGCGACGGCAAGGTCCTCGCAGCGTCGGGGCTGGCCTACCGCGGCCTCGACCTGTCGACAGCCGCCGTGGAGCTGTGTCGTGGCCTCGGCCTCGACGCCGTCGTCGGCTCGGCGACCGAGCTGCCCTATGACACCGACGAGTTCGACGCCGGCTGGTCGATGAGCACCCTCATGCACCTGCCGGGCGACGGCCTGGCGGTCGCGCTCAGCGAGCTGCGCCGCGTGATCCGACCAGGTGGAGTGCTCGAGGTCGGGCTCTGGGGTGCTGACGAGAGCTGCGAGTGGACCGACCCGGACGGCCGCTACTTCCGCAGCCGCAACGACGAGGAGCTCCGTCGGCTGCTCTCGGCGGTGGGCCGGGTCACGGAGTTCGACACCTGGTCGAGGTTCGAGGACGGCGGCCACTACCAGTGGGCGCGCACCGTCGTGGAGTGACCGTCAGGACTCAGGCGGCGAGTGCCGGCTCCGGCTCCGTCTCCGCGCCCCCGCGAGCCGCCACGAGGCGGGCGTAGCGCCCGTCCTGCGCCAGCAGGGCGTCGTGGTCGCCGAGCTCGGCGACGTGGCCGTGGTCGAGCACCGCGATCTGCTCGGCGGGGCGCACGGTCGACAGCCGGTGCGCGATGGTGATCGTCGTCCGGCCCTTCATGAGCCGTTCGAGAGCGGCCTGCAGGTCGCGCTCGGTCTCGTTGTCGAGGGCGCTCGTGGCCTCGTCGAGCACGAGCACGCGGGGGTTGCGCAGCAGCGTGCGGGCGATGGCGAGACGCTGACGCTCACCACCGGAGAAGCGGTGACCACGTGCGCCGACGACCGTGTCGAGCTGGTCGGGGAGGGCGGCGACGAGGGCCGACACCTGGGCGGCCTCGAGCGCGCGCCACAGGTCGACGTCGCTCGCGTCGGGAGCGGCGAGCAGGAGGTTGTCGCGGATCGAGGCGTGCACGAGGTGCGTGTCCTGGCTGACCACCCCGACGATGCGGGCGAGGTCGGCGGGGTCGAGGTCGCGCAGGTCGATGCCGTCGATGGTGACCCGGCCCGACGTCGGGTCGTGCAGGCGGGCGACGAGGCCGGCGAGGGTCGTCTTGCCCGAGCCCGTCTCTCCGACGAGAGCCAGCGTCGTGCCCGCGGACACGGTCAGCGAGACGTCGTCGACGGCATACCGGCTCGTCGGGTCGTGGGCGAAGCGCACGGCCTCGAAGCGGACGTCACCGCGGAGGGTGTCGTGGTCGATGCGGACCGGGTCGGCTGGGGGAGCGATCTCGACGGGCAGGTCGAGGTAGCCGAAGATCCGGCTGAAGAGCGCCATCGAGCTGATCCACTGGGCGCCGACGTTGAGCAGGCCCATGAGCGGACGGAAGATGCCCGCCTGGAGCGTCGTGAAGGCGATGAGCGTGCCGATCGTCATGCCGCCCGAGGTCGCGGGGAAGCCTGCGGCGAGGTAGATGAGGGCAGGGATGGCGGCGAAGATGATCTGCATCGTCGCCATGCGCCAGCGACCCGCGAGCTGCGAGCGCATCTCGAGGTCGACGAGGTCGGTCGAGGTGTCGGTGAAGCGGCGCGCGGTCGTCTCGGCGGCGCCGAGCGTCTTGACCAGCGTCATGCCGCTGACGGTCAGGGTCTCCTCGACCTGGCTGTGCAGGTCGGCGAGGCGGCGCTGCCGGCGGGCGGTGATGTCGCGGCGGAGCAGCGCGACCCGACGGGTCATCCACACCGCCGGGGGGATGACGAGCAGCGACAGGAGGGAGAGCTGGGGGCTGAGGGCGATCATGGCGATCGCGGTCGCGACGGCCGTCGTCACGTTGCTCGCGATCGACGTGGCGGTCGAGGTGATGACGGCCTGCATGCCGCTGATGTCGTGGGTGAGGCGCGACTGCACCTCGCCGCTGCGGGTGCGGGTGAAGAAGGCGATCGACTGCCGCTGCAGGTGCGCGAAGACGTCGGTGCGCAGCCCGTGCATGACCCGCTCGCCGACGCCCGTCGTCAGCCAGGTCTGCACGACGCCGAGCAGCTGCGTGACGAGGGTGACGGCGAGCATGCCGCCGACGGCCCAGAGGAGGAGGCTGACGTCCTGGTGGGGCAGCGCGTCGTCGATGACGGCCCGCAGGAGGAAGGGCGAGGCCATCGAGATGACCGAGATGGCGACGATGATCGCCGTGACGGCGGCGACCTGCCGCCGGTGGGGGCTGAAGAGCGCGAGGACCCGGCGCATCGGCACGGGTGACTCGGCGAGCTGCTCGCGGTCGGCGGGGTCGATCTTCTCGGGAGCGCGCCCGAAGCGGCCGCCGTGGCCGCCCTGGGCGCCGCGCTGTCCGGCGGGCTGTACGGGGCTGGTGGTGTCGTTCACGGAATCACTCCATCTATGTTCTCCGATTCACGATGCTGAGGTTACCTCACTATGAGGCAGCAAGGCAAACCAGGTCGTATGCTGCTCCCATGCGCCCCGCCGACGACCCGCCCGTCGACGCGACGTCTCCTGACGAGACCTCCCTCGACGAGCTGCTCATGGGCGCCGCCCGAGCCTTGCGGCGCACGTGGGCGGGCGGGCTCGGCCCGGACCTCTCGCCGCACGACGCGCGGGCGCTGCGCGTCATCGGCCACCACGGCCCCACCCGACTCGGGGTCGTTGCCGACCACCTGCGCATCGCGCCCCGGTCGGCGACCGATGTCGTCGACCGCCTCGAGGCGCGGGGACTCGTCGAGCGGGCTCCCGACCCCGCCGACCGCCGGGCCATGACCGTGTCGCTCACCGATGTCGGCACCGCCGTGCTGGCTGACGTCGACAAGGCCCGTCGCGAGGGGGCCGCCGAGTTCTTCGGGGTGCTGAGCGAGGACGAGCGCGCCTCGCTCGCCGGCATCCTCGGCAGGCTGGACCCCCGCGCGTGAGCGGCATCGTCATGGTCGAGGGGCTGCCCGGGTCGGGCAAGAGCACGACCGCGCACGGC
Organism: Humibacillus xanthopallidus; assembly: GCF_006716675.1. Taxonomy (GTDB): domain Bacteria; phylum Actinomycetota; class Actinomycetes; order Actinomycetales; family Dermatophilaceae; genus Humibacillus; species Humibacillus xanthopallidus_B. The sequence continues at coordinate 301,474 of NZ_VFPM01000004.1, forward strand.
CTCGCGCAGTGGCTCGGCGGCCGGGGCGTCGCGGTGGAGCACTTCGCCGAGGGCCGGGTCGACCACCCCGTCGACTTCGAGGAGGTGGCGGTGCTGACGGCTGCCGACCTGGATGCCATCGCAGCTGGATCGACGGAGTTCGTCGAGGCCCTGGACGGCGCGGCCGAGCGCCACGGCGACGTGTGGCTCGTGCGCCACCCCCTCCACCCGTCGCTCCCGGCCGGTCTCGTCGAGCTGCTGCGCGTTCACGATGCCTACGACGGTGACGTGCCTGCCGGGCTGCACTCCCGGGTGCTCGTCGAGAGCTGGCGCCGTTTCGGCGAGACGGTCCCCGGACCGGTCCAGGTGTGGGAGTGCGTGCTCCTCCAGAACCCCGGCTGTGCCCTCGTCGCACGGGCAGACGAGACGGTCGACGTGCTGGCCCGTCACGTGACCCAACTGGTCGAGACCGTGCGCTCGCACCGGCCCGCCCTCGTCTACCTCGATGCCGGCGATCCGGCGCCCACCCTCGAGCGAGCAGCCACCGAGCGTCCAGCGGAGTGGCTCGAGAGCGTCATCGCCTACCACACCACGCAGGGCCTCGGACTGCGTTGTGGGCTCGAAGGATTCGAGGGCTACGTCGAGTTCATGCGCAGACGTCGCGAGATGGAGCTCGAGATCGTCGCCGGCCTCGACCTGCCGACTCTCGTCGTTGCCGTGGGTGACGGCTGCTGGAGCGAGCACGAGGCCTCCGTCCGCGCGTTTGTCTCCGAGCACCTGGACCTCGCGGGCCGGGCGCCGGCCGAGGTCGCCTGACCGTGTCGCTCCACTCCGTCGAAGCGTTGCTCGATGCCGCAACAGACGCGGCGGTGAGGCAGGAGTGGACGGCGCTCGCTGCGGCCGGACTCCCGAGCCAGGCGGCCCACCAGGGCGTGACGAACGCTCCTCACGTCACGCTGTCGGTCGCGAGCGGGGTCCCTGACTTCGTCGAGAGCCGGATCGCCCGAGAGCTCGCTCCCCTGCTGCCCGTGCCGGTGCGCCTCGGGCCGCTCATCGTCATGGGGTCTCGCCGCTTCGTGCTGGCCCACCTCGTCGTGCCGACCGACGACCTGCTGGGCCTGCACGCCACCGTCGCCCGGGCGATGTCTGCGGCGCCCGACGTGCCCGACGTCGTGCGGCCGGGTCGGTGGACGCCGCACGTGACCCTGGCTCGCGGTCTGGGCTCGCGCCAGGTCGGTGAGGCGCTCGCCGTGCTCGGGCGCACCCGACCGCTCGACGGGGCCATCGAGTCCGTGCGGCGCTGGGACCCCACGGCACGGCGCGCGTGGCCCGTCGGCGGCAAACCTACGATGGAGCCATGAGCCTCGAACTCGGTCTCGACACCTTCGGCGACATCGCCCTCGACGCCGACGGCACGCCCCTGCACCCGGCCGTCGTCATCCGTGAGGTGCTCGCCGAGGGTGAGCTCGCCGACCGTCTCGGCCTCGACTTCTTCGGCGTCGGGGAGCACCACCGCGACGACTACGCGGTCAGCGCGCCGGACGTTCTCCTCGCCGGGCTCGCCACGCGCACCGAACGCATCCGGCTCGGCACGTCGGTGACGGTGCTGAGCAGCGACGACCCGATCAGGGTCTTCCAACGCTTCTCGACGGTCGACGCACTGAGTCACGGGCGCGCCGAGATCACTGTCGGCAGAGGGTCGTTCATCGAGTCGTTCCCGCTCTTCGGGCTCGACCTCTCCGACTACGAGTTGCTCTTCGAGGAGAAGCTCGACCTGCTCGCCGCCGTCGTCGCGGAGGAGCCGGTGAGCTGGCAGGGCTCGATCCGCCCGCCCGTGCACGCCGAGCGCATCATGCCCTCGACCGAGTCGGGCCACCTGCGCGTGTGGGTCGGCGTCGGAGGCACGCCGCAGTCGGTCGTGCGGGCGGCCCATTACGGCTTCCCCGTCGTCATCGCCATCATCGGCGGCTCGGCACGGCAGTTCGTCCCGCTCGCCGACCTCTACCGCCGAGCGCTGTCCGAGATGGGCAAGCCAGAGCTGCCGCTGGGAGTCCACTCGCCGGGCTACATCGCCCCGAGCGACGAGCAGGCGCGCGAGGAGTTCCTGCCGCACTTCCTGCCCTACATGAACAAGCTCGGACGCGAGCGGCGCTGGGCCCCGATGTCCAAGGAGCAGGCGGCGCTGCAGCTCGGCCCCGACGGCGCGGTCTACTGCGGCTCACCCGAGACGGTCGCGGCCAAGATCGCCGACACGACAAGGGCGCTCGGCCTCTCTCGCTTCCAGCTCAAGTACTCCTTCGGCACCCTGCCGCACGCCCAGCGGATGGAGTGCATCCGGCTCTATGCCGAGGAGGTCGTGCCGCGGGTGCGTGAGCTGCTCGCCGAGGACTGACGTGCGCGTCCTGCTCGTCGGGATGGGCTCGCGCGGCGACGTGCAGCCGCTCCTCGCGCTCGCCCCGCGTCTCGAGCAGTTGGGGTATGCCGTCTCGCTCGCCGCCGCCGCAGACTTCCGCCCGCTCGTGGAGGGTCACGGAGTGCGCTTCGAGCCGTTGTCGTTCGACCTCGAGGGGCCGCTGCGCACCGGACTCGGTCGCGAAGGGCTGCAGGGCTCGGCGACGACCCAGGTGCGCGAGGCGCGGCTCATGCGTCAGGTCGTCGCGCAGACGGCGGAGGCGCTGGCAGCGGACCTCGAGCGACTCGTGGCGCGGGCCGACGCCGTCGTGTCGGGCGCCCTGACGTTCGATGCCGTCCACGCCCTGCTCTCGGTCGACGGACGGTCGGCGAAGCCGCACGTCTATGCCGTCTTCGCGCCGGTGTGGCCGAGTGCCCACGGCCCGTCCGTGGCGCTCGCCCTGCGGCCACACGCCGAGTCCCGGCTGAACCTCGCGTGGAGCATGCTCGCCGGCCGGGTCGCCCTCGACCTGTTCCGGCCGCCGGGCGACCTCATCCGTCGACGACGAGGCTTGCCGCGCAATACGTTTCGCGGCTACGTGGCCGCTGCCCGGAGCACGCCCACGCTGCTCGGAGCAAGCCCGAGCATCGTGCCGCCTGCCCCCGACTGGCCGCCGGCCCTGCGCCAGACGGGCTACTGGGTCGACGCCGTCGGCAACCCCCGGGCAGACGACCGTGGTGACCTCGAGCCGCAGCTGGAGCGCTTCCTCGCGGCGGGGCCGCCGCCCGTCTACGTCGGCTTCGGGTCGATGCCCACCCCGGACCCGGTCGGGGTGGCGCGCGACGTGGCCGGCGTGCTGAGGCGTCTCAGCGCGCGCGGCGTGCTCAGCGAGGGCCTCGCCGGACTCGCGGTCCCGCGAGGGTCGGGCGACGGAGCGTCCGGAGGGCCGCAGGTCATCGGCGTGGGCGCGACCAGCCACGAGGCGCTCTTCCCCCGGTGCGCTGCAGTCGTGCACCACGGCGGGGCGGGCACCACGGCGGCGGCCCTGCGGGCAGGCGTGCCGCAGGTCGTCGTGCCACATGCCGCCGACCAGCCCTACTGGGGCCGGCGGATGGCCGACCTCGGTGTCGCGGCCGAGCCGATCGCGCGCAAGGACCTGACGCCTGCGCGCCTCGAGCGGGCGCTCGACGTGGCCCTGTCCCGGGGAGCCCGCGAGGCGGCATACCGGCTGGGCGAGCAGGTGCGTGCCGAGGACGGCGCCGGCGAGGCCGCTCGCCTCATCCACGCGCACATCAAGGGCCGCTGAGCCCGCCCGCACCCAGCAACCAGTCGAGTGCCCACTTCTCGACGTCGGAAACTGGGCACTCGACTTGCGCAGAGGTCGAGTGCTCACTTCTCGGCGTCGGAAACTGGGCACTCGACGTGCGGGGAGGGTCGAGTGCCCACTTCTCGACGTCGGAAACTGGGCACTCGACGTTCGGGGAGGGTCTAGTGCTCACTTCTCGGCGTCGGAAACTGGGCACTCGACGTGCGGGGGAGGTCGAGTGCTCACTTCTCGGCGTCGGAAACTGGGCACTCGACTGGGAGGGGCCGGGGCCGGGGCGGGGTGCTGCTAGATCGTGGCGGCGAGCTCGGTGGCCTGGCGGATGGCGCGCTTCGCGTCGAGCTCGGCGGCGACGTCGGCGCCGCCGATGACGTGGATGGGGATGCCGCGCTCGGCGAGCGCCGGACCGAGGTCGTTGACCGACTCCTGTCCGGTGCACAGCACGATGGTGTCGACCGCGATGACCTCCGGGTCCGTGTGGTCGGGGCCGTGGGTGATGTGCAGCCCGGCATCGTCGATGCGCTCGTAGTTGACGCCGACGTGGTGGTGAACTCCCTTGGCCTTCAACGAGGCCCGATGCACCCATCCCGTCGTCTTGCCCAGGCCCTTGCCGATCGGAGTCGCCTTGCGCTGGAGCAGGTGCACGTCGCGCGGGGAGGGGGAGGGGTGCGGCGCGACGAGTCCGCCGCGAGAGGCATCCGGCGCGCCGACGCCCCACTCGGCCATCCACTGCTCGACGGTGAGCGGCGACTCGACGTGGGTGAGCCACTCCGACACGTCGACCCCGATGCCGCCGGCGCCCATGACGGCCACCCGCCGGCCCACGGGGGCGCCGTCACGGACGGCCGCCGCATACGTCACGACCGAGGGGTGGTCGATGCCGGGCACGTCGGGGATGCGCGGCACCACTCCGGTCGCGACGACCACCTCGTCGAAGTCGGCGAGGCCGTCGACGCCGGCGCGACGCCCGAGGTGCACCTTGACGCCGGCGAGCTCCAGGCGCCGCCGGTAGTAGCGGATCGTCTCGGCGAAGTCCTCCTTGCCGGGGATGCGCTGGGCGATCGCGAACTGCCCGCCGAGGTCGTCGCCGGCCTCGAAGAGCTCGACCCGGTGGCCGCGCTCGCTGAGCGCCACGGCGGCTGCGAGCCCGGCGGGGCCGCCGCCGACGACGGCGACCGCCTTGGAGCGTCGGCTCGGGGCGAGCACGAGGAGCGTCTCGTGCGCGGCGCGCGGGTTGACGAGGCAGGTCGCCGTCCGCTTCGAGAAGGTGTGGTCGAGGCAGGCCTGGTTGCACGCGATGCACGTGTTGATCTCGTCGGCGCGGTCACCCGCTGCCTTGGCGACCCAGTCGGGGTCGGCGAGGAGCGGCCGCGCCATCGACACGAGGTCGGCGCTGCCGTCTGCAACGACCCGCTCGGCGAGGTCGGGCATCGTGATCCGGTTCGAGGTGACGAGCGGCACCGACACCTCGGGTCGCAGCTTCGCTGTGACGCGGGTGAAGGCTCCGCGGGGCACCGACGTGACGATCGTCGGCACCCGCGCCTCGTGCCACCCGATGCCGGTGCTGATGATCGTCGCCCCGGCAGCCTCGACCTCCCGGGCGAGCGCGACGATCTCGTGCCACGTCTGCCCGTCGGGCACGAGATCGAGCATGGAGAGGCGGTAGACGACGATGAAGTCCGGGCCCACGGCCTCGCGCACGGCGCGCACGACCTCGACGGGCAGCCGCCTGCGGCGCTCGGGGGAGCCGCCCCAGTCGTCGTCGCGGTGGTTGGTGCGGGGGGCGAGGAACTGGTTGAGCAGGTAGCCTTCCGAACCCATGATCTCGACGCCGTCGTAGCCGGCCTCGCGGGCGAGCCGGGCGCACCGCGCGTAGTCCTCGATGGTGCCGCGAACGGCCCGGTCGGACAGCGCCCGCGGGGTGAAGCGCGAGATGGGGGACTTCTCCGCAGAGGCCGACACCGCGAGCGGGTGGTAGGCATAGCGCCCCGCGTGCAGGATCTGCAGGGCGATCTTGCCGCCCTCGCGGTGCACGGCGCTCGTCATGACGCGGTGCCGGCGCGCCTGCCTGGCGGAGACGAGCACGGAGCCGCCGGGATAGAGCGACCCGACGAGGTTGGGCGCGAACCCGCCCGTGACGATGAGCCCCACCCCGCCGCGGGCGCGCTCGGCGAGGTACGTCGCGAGGCGGTCGAAGTCACGGGCGCGGTCCTCGAGACCGGTGTGCATCGAGCCCATGACCACGCGGTTGCGCAGCGTCGTGAAGCCGAGGTCCAGCGGCTGGAGGAGATGGGGGTATGCCGTCGTCACGCGTTCGAGGGTAGCCGCTGGTTACCGCTCGGTAGCCGAGGGCGCGTCGAGGGTCACAGTGGGTGACAATGGCGTCGTGACCGAACACCTCGACGTCCTCGTCGTCGGCGCGGGCCTCTCCGGCATCGGTGCCGGCTACCGGCTCCAGACGATGACGCCGAACCGCACCTACGCGATCCTTGAGTCGCGCGACTCGCTCGGGGGCACCTGGGACCTCTTCCGCTACCCCGGGGTGCGCTCCGACTCCGACATGATGACGCTCGGCTTCCCCTTCGAGCCCTGGAACGAGCCCGACGCCATCGCCGACGGAGGCAAGATCCTCGACTACCTGCGCGAGACGGCACGCAAGTACGGCATCGACCAGCGGATCCGCTTCGGCCACAAGGTCGTCGGCGCGTCGTGGTCGACCCCCGACGCGCGCTGGACCGTCACGGTCGAGCACGGTGCCGAGCGTCTCGAGCTGACCTGCTCGTTCCTCTACCTCTGCAGCGGCTACTACGACTACGAGCGCGGTCACGAGCCGGACTTCCCGGGCCGTGACTCCTTCGAGGGGCGCGTCGTCCACCCGCAGTTCTGGCCCGGCGACCTCGACGTCGCGGGCCAGAAGGTCGTCGTCATCGGCTCGGGCGCCACGGCCGTCACGCTCGTGCCCGCGCTCGCCGATCGCGGCGCCGACGTGACGATGCTCCAGCGCACGCCGACGTGGATCACCTCGCTCCCCCGACGGGACCGCGTGCGCGACATCGTGCAGCGGGCCCTGCCCGTCGGCGCCGGTGGCACGGTCGTGCGCTACAAGAACGTCCTCACGACGATGGCCTTCTACGAGCTGACGCGCCGCCGGCCGAAGGTCGCCAGGTCACTGCTGTCGAAGGGTGCCACCCGCTCGCTGGGGTCGGCGACGATGGTCGCCGACCACTTCACCCCCACCTACGACCCGTGGGACCAGCGCCTGTGCCTCGTGCCCGACGGAGACCTCTTCGAGGCGCTGCGGTCGGGTCGGGCCCACGTCGTGACCGACACGATCGAGACCTTCACGCCACACGGCATACGGCTGGCGTCGGGGCGCGAGCTCGACGCGGACGTCATCGTCACGGCGACGGGCCTGCGCATCAAGCTCGCCGGGGGCATCGACATCGTCGTCGACGGGGAGCGCCGGGCGACCCGCGACCTCACCGTCTATCGCGGCACGATGTTCGTCGACGTGCCGAACCTCGCCATCAGCGTCGGCTACGTCAACGCCTCGTGGACGCTGCGCTCCGACCTCGCGAGCCGCCACCTCTGCCGCCTGCTCACCCACATGGAGCACCACGGGTGGCGCATCGCCGTGCCGCGGGCGCCGGAGGGGATGGCCGCGCGGCCGCTGCTGCCGCTCGACTCGGGCTACGTGCGCCGCGCCGGCGACGAGCTGCCGCACCAGGGCGACACCGCGCCCTGGCTCATGCGCCAGAACTACCTGCTCGACCGGCGCGACATGCTGCGCGGGGACATCACCGAGGCGATGTCCTTCTCCCGTTGACGACCGTTGACGGAGCGCGGACGTCCACCCCGGTGATCCGGGCTCGGCGGATCAGCCGACGGTGATCCGCGCGGAGACGAGCCCGCGGCCCGCGAGGTCGCGCAGGCGGGTGACGGTGCGGTCGTGGACGGCCCACGGGTCGATCGTGTTGACGTAGATCTTCGTGCCCCCCTCGAACCCCGCCGGCGTCGAGACCCGCAGCTTGACGACCGCGCGCAGCGGGATGGGCAGGTCGAGCAGCGGGGGGCCGTGGTGCCACTCCTCGTTGGTCGGCACGTCCACCCCGATCGCGGCGTGGCACGCGTGGACGAGGTCGGAGAAGTCACGCACCTCCTCGTCCGACAGCTCCCACGGGCGGCACTCGGTGTTCGTCGTGTGCACGACCAGCGACGGGTACTGGTGCCCCACGCCGGCGAACGCCACCGCGGTGCGGGTCCGCGCGACGACGAGCCCCTCCTCGTCGGCGAACTGCCAGCCCCACCGGGCAAACAGGTCGGGCTCGGCCCGGACCCGGTCGGTCTCGCGCTCGAGGTCGACGCCGGGCTCGTCGATGGCGACGAGCTGCTTGTGCAGGTGGTCGAAGGAGGCGCCGGCCGGACGCAGCCAGTTCTGGAACGCCGACACGTAGCGCGCATGTGGGTTGCCGCGATAGAGGTCGTGCACGGCCTGGATCGTGAATCGCGTGTATTGCCAGTGTTCCTCGGGAGTGAGCGTGCCGGACCCGGCGTTCTGCCAGTCGTCCAGGGCGCCGTCGACGAAGTGTCGCCTGGCGACGACGACCTGGTGGTTGCCGGCGAAGAGCCCCACCGACTCGCGCTCGAGGTCGCGCTCGTCGAGCGGCTCGGCGTCGGCACCGGGGGTCTCCCGAGCGCGCATGCGCACGCGAGCCAGAGCCATCAGGTGGGCCCGCCCTCCGGGCGTCGAGAGGTATGCCGTCCGGTGGGCCTGCGACTCCGGGGTGGGCTCGAAGCCGTGGGCGAGGTGCCAGTAGTCGTAGGTGAGGATCTCGAAGAGGTTGGGGAAGAGCCGGAACTGCGCAACCGTGTCGCCGAGCTGCTCGGCGGTGAGCCCCCGGATCTCGTGCCAGCCGCCGGCGTCCCTGACGAGGCGGGCGATCTCGGGGGTCGTCTCGAGGAGCCGGCCGGGGCAGAAGGCGCAGTAGCGGTCGTGCATCGTCGGGTCGAGGGGGGCCGGGTCGGGCCGCGACACCGTGAGGGGCCGGGCTGCGCGACCGGGCAGCGTCCACACCTTCGTGCCGGTCACGGGGTTGACCTGCTTGACCGTGCCGTCGGGCAGCCGGATCAGCGGCTGGACGGTGCGACGATCGGCACGGAGGTTGCCGGGCTTCGATCCGGTGGGCTCGGTCACGGCCTCAGACTAGGTGGACTAGCGTCGAGACGTGGACGACGACGACCCGACCGGCCTGCCCTACCGCGACCCGACCCTGACCGTGGACCAGCGGCTCGACGACCTGCTCGGGCGCATGACTCTGGCCGAGAAGGTCGGCCAGATGCTGCAGCTCGACGCCCGCGGCGACCTCGGCGAGATCATCCACGGCAAGCTCGCCGGCTCCATCCTCCACGCCTCACCCGAGACCCTCGTCGCGGCCGTCGAGCAGGCTGCGCAGACCCGCCTCGGCATCCCGCTGCTGACGGCCGACGACTGCATCCACGGACACTCCTTCTGGCCGGGCGCGACGATCTTCCCGACCCAGCTCGGCATGGCCTGCACCTGGGACGCCGAGCTCGTCGAGCGCGTGGCCCGGGTCACCGCCCTCGAGGTGTCGGCCACCGGCATCCACTGGACCTTCTCGCCCGTGCTCTGCATCACGCGCGACCTGCGCTGGGGCCGGGTCGGCGAGACCTTCGGCGAGGACCCCCACCTCATCGGCGAGCTCGGTGCCGCCATGATCCGCGGCTACCAGGGTGACGGGCTCACCGACCCCACGGCGATCCTCGCCTGCGCCAAGCACTTCGCCGGCTACTCCGAGACCCAGGGCGGGCGTGACGCGAGCGAGGCCGACCTCAGCCGGCGCAAGCTGATCTCGTGGTTCCTGCCGCCCTTCGAGCGGGCCGTCCGCGAGGGCTGTCGCACCTTCATGCTCGGCTACCAGTCGATTGACGGCGTGCCGGTCACGGCCAACCAGTGGCTCCTCGACGAGGTGCTCAAGGGCGAGTGGGGCTTCACGGGCACGCTCGTCACCGACTGGGACAACGTCGGCCGCATGGTGTGGGAGCAGAAGATCTGCGCCGACGACGTCGAGGCGGCCACCGTCGCGGTGCGGGCCGGCAACGACCTCGTCATGACGACGCCCGCCTTCTTCGAGGCAGCGCAGGAGGCCGTCGCCCGAGGCATGCTCGACGAGGCGGCCATCGACGCCGCCGCGCGTCGCGTGCTGCGGGTGAAGTTCGAGCTCGGCCTCTTCGAGGACGCCCGCCCGCCGGACCCCGCCCGGCAGGCGCAGGTGATCGGCTGCCGCGAGCACGCCGACCTCAACCTCGAGGTGGCGCGGCGCTCCCTCGTGCTGCTCACGAACGACGGCACCCTGCCCCTCCTCCCTGCCGGGTCTGCTCGCGACGCCGCGGGACGCCTTGGCATGACGGCGGATTCGTCGCCGACCATCGCGGTCATCGGCCCCAACGCCGACGACCCCCAAGCCAACCTCGGCGACTGGGCGGGTGCATCGGGCCAGGTCGACTGGATGCCGGACGGCCATCCCCGCGACACGGTCGAGACGGTCCTCGACGGCTTCCGGGCCGTCGTGCCGTCGGGCTGGACCGTCACCCATGCCCGCGGCGCCGAGATCGAGGTGCTCGTGCCGGACCCCCAGGGTCCGCTCTACCCGGACGGGCAGCCACGGCCGGCGGTGTCGCAGGCGGCCCCGCTCGATCCCGCGCAGCTGGCCGACGCCGTCGCGGTCGCATCGGCGGCAGACGTGGCCGTCGTCGTGCTCGGCGACACGATGGCCCTGACGGGAGAAGGCTGCTCGACTGCGACCCTCGACCTGCAGGGCGGGCAGGTCGCGCTCCTCGACGCCCTCGTCGAGACCGGCACGCCCACCGTCGTCGTGCTCTTGCACACCAAGCCGTGCGTCCTCCCCCCGAGCGCCCTCCGTGCCGCCGCCGTCATCGAGGCCTTCAGTCCCGGTATGCGTGGTGGCCGTGCCGTCGCCGAGCTCGTCCTCGGCCGCATCGAGCCCTTCGGCCGGCTTCCCGTGTCGGTGCCGCGCCACGTCGGCCAGCAGCCGACCTACTACAACCAGGTGCGCGGCCAGCACGGCGACCGGTATGCCGATCTGACGCAGGAACCCCAGTTCGTCTTCGGCGAGGGCCTCTCCTACACGACAGTCGAGTGGTCCGACCTGACGCTCGACACCGCGGACGTCTCACCTGACGACGTCGTCACGGCGACGGTCACGCTGACCAACACGGGCGACCGGACGGCATACGAGCTCGTGCAGGTGTATGTGACTGACGCCGTCACGAGCGTCACGTGGGCAGCCAAGGAGCTCAAGGCCTTTCAGCGTGTCGAGGTGCCTCCCGGTGAGTCCGTCACGACGAGTGTCGAGCTGCCGGTGGCTGCCTGCACCATCGTCGACGCCGCGGGTCGGCGCGTCGTCGAGCCCGGCGACTTCGAGCTGCTCGTCGGCAGCAGCTCTCGCGACGCCGATCTGCAGCGAGCGCGGTTCACCGTGCGCGCCCCGAGCACCGCCCGCCCGTCCGTCACCGCCTGAAGGAGCATCATGCGCGCAGCCAGAGTCATCACCCTCGACGGGCCAGGCCATGTCGTCGTCGATCCCGATGTCGCCGAGCCGACGCTGACGGCGGGGCACGTGCTCGTCGACGTGCACGAGGCGGGAGTCAACTTCCCCGACGTCCTCATGTCCAAGGGGCTCTACCAGATGCGGCCGGAGCTCCCCTTCGTGCCGGGGTCGGAGTGCGCAGGGGTCGTGCGCGAGGCCGGTGCGGGCAGCGACTTCCGACCGGGCGACCGGGTGGCCGCCTTCCCCGTGCTCGGCGCGTTCGCCGAGACCGTGTCGGTGCCGGAGGCCATGGTCTTCCCCCTGCCCGACACCGTGTCGTTCGAGGCCGGTGCGGCCCTGCCGATGAACTACCTCACCGTGCAGTTCGCCCTCGACCGGCGGGCGCGGCTCGAGCGCGGTGAGGACGTGCTCGTGCACGGCGCTGCCGGCGGCATCGGCACGGCAGCGATCCAGATGGCCCGGGCCATGGACGCGCGCGTCATCGCGGTCGTCTCGTCGCCCGACAAGATCGAGACGGCACGGGCGGCCGGCGCGCACCACGTCGTCATGGCCGACGGGTTCCTCGCTGCTGCAAAGGAGCTCACTGCTGGCCGCGGCGTCGACGTCGTCATCGACCCGGTCGGTGGAGACCGGTTCACCGACAGCCTGCGCAGCCTCGCGCCGGAGGGACGGCTGCTCGTCATCGGCTTCACCGCCGGCGAGATCCCCGAGGTCAAGGTCAACCGGCTGCTGCTCGGCAACACGAGCGTCGTCGGCGTCGGCTGGGGTGCCTTCTGGCAGCACCGCCCCGAGTACCTCCGGGAGCAGTGGGAGGCCCTCGTGCCGCTCCTCGAGCAGGGCCTGCTCTACCCGCCGATCAGCTCGCGGCACCCGCTCGACGACGTCGTCGGCGCGCTGACCGAGATCGACGAGCGCCGTGCGCGGGGCAAGGTCACCTTGACCGTACGCACGGCCTAGGTTGGGCCGTATGCCGTCCCGCTCACGTCACGCCGCCACCGCTGCCCGCCGGGTGCTCGTCACCGGCGCCGCCTCCGGCCTCGGGCTCGCCCTCGTGCGCGCCTTCGTCGCGAGGGGCGACCAGGTGCTCGCGACCGATCTGCAGACCGAGCGTCCTGACGTGCTCCCGTCGGCGGCGGCATACCTGCCCCTCGACGTGCGCAGCGACGAGGCGTGGGACGCGGCGCTCGCCCACGTGCGTGAGACGTGGGGCGGGCTCGACCTGCTCGTCAACAACGCCGGCGTCGCCGCGGGTGGGCGCATCGACGTGGCGACGATGGACGAGTGGCGATGGATCGTCGACATCAACCTGCTCGGGGTCGTGCGCGGGTGCCGCACCTTCACCCCGCTGTTCAAGGAGCAGGGGAGAGGGCACATCGTCAACACCGCCTCCCTCGCCGGGCTCGTGCACGCGCCGGGCATGTCGGCCTACAACACCGTCAAGGCCGGGGTCGTGGCGCTGAGCGAGACCCTGTCGCACGAGCTCGCCCCGCACGGCATCGACGTCTCGGTCGTCTGCCCGTCCTTCTTCCGCACCAACCTCGGCGACTCCTTCCAGGGGGCCGACACCGAGATGGAGGATGCGGGCAGGCGGATGGTCAGCGGGTCGCGGCGCAGCGCCGGGCAGGTGGCCCAGGTCGTGGTGCGAGGCATCGACGCCCGGCGCGACGTCATCCTCACCGATCGCGAGGGGCACGTCGCCTGGCGGGCGAAGCGCTTCGTCCGGCCGGCCTACACCGCCGTCATGAAGCGCGCAGCGGCCCGGCGCCTCGGCGCGTGACCCGCACCCGGCGCTGCTTGGCAGCAGCCCTCGCGCTCAGTGCCCCCCGAAGGTCTCGAGGAGCACCTGCCGCTCGGCGCCGGTGAGGTTGGTGTCGATGAGCTTGGAGTTCATCCCGTGGAAGCGCTCGCCGACGCGGTCGAGGTCGCCGGCCTCGGTGACGACGAAGAGAGCCGACGTGCCGGGGGTGACCTCGGTCCTGATCCGCTCGAGCTGATCCTTGGTGATGCCGGCGTCCTCGGTCACCTTGCTGATCGCGCCGAGGGCGGCGCCGGCCACACCGCCGATGACCGGCACGAAGAAGAGCGCACCGATGAGAACGCCCCAGAGGGCGCCCCAGCCGGTGCCCCGCCACGTCTCTTCGTGGCCCTGCTTGCTCCGGGGGTGCGCCTCGCCCTCGGGCCAGGAGACGATCGCGTGGTCGAGGATCGTGATGAGTCCCTCGCCCTCGCACTGCTTGAGGATGGACTCCGCGCCGTCAGCGCCTTCGGGGGTCTCGAACTTCCACACGGTGAACGCGGCCATGCCAGCTCCTTCGGGGTGGGCCCGCTCGACCGTCCGGCCATCTACGGGCTCTCGACAGTTCCGACGATACCGCCGTGCGACGGCGGTGGCAGGCGGTCTGCGGATCAGCCGGGCGCCGATCCCCCGGTCGGTCGTCGGAGCACGACATCGTCCGGCGAGAGCGCGCCGAGCACCCGCTCGAGGCTCTTGCGGAGCAGGTCGGCAGCCTCGGTCGCGGTCTCGGCTGCGGGGTGCTCGTCGGCGAGCGCGTAGGTGCGCTCGAAGGCCGGCCCACTGCCCTGCTGCTCCCAGCCCAGCGCCACGAGCGCCTGCTCCTGCTCGGCGGTGAGGTCGCTCAGCCCCTCGAACTCCGTGTCGCTGATGCACTCCAGCGCGAGGACGCCCTCGAGGAGACGGGCCTGGAGGAACACGTCCGACACGGGCTCGCGCGCCCCGTCGGAGGCCTTCGACGCGCCTCTGCGTCGTGACCAGCGGCGTTCGCGCACAGGCGCGCCCGCGGCATACGGCGGAGGGGTCGTGGAGGCGTCGGACGTCCCGGAGGAGCGGCCCGCTGACCCGTCGGGGGCGGCGGCGATCGTCAGCCACTCGCCTTCCGTGAGGTCGGTGAGCTCACCGGCGATGCGCGAGGTCCACTGTCCCCATGTCTCCGCCGCGCCCGCCGTGCCCGCCGTGCTCATGATGCGTCCGTCGCGGGCGACACGAGCGCCGACTGCATGAGCGTGCGCAGGTGGTCGGGGATCGGTGTCGGCCGGCGGGTCGCGGCGTCGATCTCGACGTGCACCCAGTGACCCAGCGCCTTGATGCCGAGGTCCTCGGGCGAGGCGCCGGCCGGGTCGACGAAGAGACCCAGCTCGTAGGTGACGCTCGTGCGTCCGAGCCGGATGACCCGCAGACCCACGACGAGGCTCGAGGGGAAGCCGACCTCGGCGAAGAACGAGCACCCGGACTCGGCGACGACGCCCTGGGTCGCGTCGGTCATCGGGTCGATCGTCACGTGCTCGGCCTGCCAGCCGTTGATGGCCGAGTCGAAGAGCTCGTAGTAGACGGCGTTGTTGAGGTGGCCGTACATGTCGTTGTCGGACCATCGGGTCGTCACCGGCCGCCGCACCGGGAAGTCGTCGAGGGTGAGGGCGCGGGCAGCCGCAGCCCCCGACCGGGTCGTCGCCACGTCGGACATGCACCCATGGTGCCGCACGGGCGGGGCTGTGGATGGCCCCTGTCGGTGTCACCTTCGACACCTAGAGTCGGGTCATGGCGTGGAGCGTGGGTCGGGCGACGTGGGTGGCGACCCTCAGCGACCCCGAGATCGCGCAGCAGGTCGGCTCGCGCACCTTCGACCGGGGGGTGGGGTATGCCGCCGAGGCCAGGGTGCGCTCGCTCGCCTCGCGCCCCGACGGGCTCATGCTCCTCGGCACGATCGAGGGCAGCGGCTCCGAGACCTACCAGACGATCATCGAGGCGCGGCCGCACCCGAAGGGCCGCTCACACCTGTGGAGCGGCCGCTGCAGCTGCCCCGTCGGCACCGACTGCAAGCACACGGTCGCGCTGCTGCTCGTCGCCCGCGACATCGCCAACGGCATCGAGCCGCGACGGCCGAGCACGTCGGGTGAGGACGGCGGTCAGGCAGGGGAGGGCGCTTCGGGCTCGCCCGTCCTCCCGCCGGCCGCCGGGCGCCCCGGTCTCGGCGAGGTGCACTGGAGCGAGCTGCTCGGCCACGTCACACCGCGGGTGGCGCCCACCCCGGGTGAGACCCGAGTGCGCCCGGAGCCGCGAGGCGACCTCATGCCCGCCGGCCTCTTCGTCGACACGATCTACCGCGAGCCGCGAGGAGCGCGCGGCTCGGGCAGCGCGCGCCCCACGGGCCGGTCGGGTGGACTCGCGGGCCTGCCCGTGCCGGGCTACGGCCTGCGGCCGACGCGCTGGACCCGCGCCGGCGCCTGGCACCGCACCCTCTCGTGGCACGACGCGCTGCCCCAGTGGCGCGCCGGCATCCGCCTGCTGCCCGAGCACGAGCGCATCCTCTCCCGCATCCACGACGCCACTCGTCACGGATCGGGCAGCACGACCTACTTCACCCCCGTGCCCCCGATCTCCCTCGACGCGTCCCCCGACATCTGGCCGCTGCTCGTCGAGGCGCTCGACGCCGGGGTCGAGATCATGCCGGGCGAGGGTGTCGTCGGGCCGGTCGCCGTCGCGAGGGAGCCGGCAACCCTGACGCTCGCGGTGCTGCGTGCCGACGACGGGTCGGGCGACCTCGTGCTGAGGGTCGTCACCGAGGGGCTTCCCGACGTGCAGGGCGAGGTGCTGCACCTCGGCGACCCGGTGCACGGCATCGCCGTGGCCGGCGACGACGGCAGCCTCACCCTCGTGCCCCTCGACCAGGACCTCGAGCTCAGCTCGGAGGGGCTGATCCAGGCCCTCGTCGGGATGCGCGTGCCGGCGGCCGAGCGGGCGCGCTTCCTCGGCACGACCGTGCCGGGCCTGCGCCAACGGGTGCGGGTGCGCTCCCAGGTGCCGTTGCCCGCTCCCGAGCCCGACGGTCTCTCGGACAGCCAGGACGCGGGCGACGCCGGGTTCCCGGGTCTGTCGGCACCCGGCTGGCAGCCGCCGGCGGTCACCGTGCACGTCACGGTCGGCAGCGACATGCCGGGCGAGGTGCGGCTCGACCTCGGCTTCGCCTACGACGGCACGCTGCGTCCGTTCACGGCGCAGCGCTTCGGCGGCGCGCTCGGCGGACGCGACCGCGACGCCGAGCTCGAAGCCCTGCGCGCCGCCTCGTCGCTCGACGAGGTGCCCGGGGCGACCCGCGGCGACCGCGACGGGCCGTATGCGCTCGCCCCGCTGGTCGTCCTGCGTGGGATCGCCGCGGCCACCTTCGTCCCCGACGTGCTGCCGGTGCTCGAGGCCGACCCGCACGTCACCGTCGAGATCGACGGCGAGCTGCCCGACTACGAGGAGGTCACCTCCGCCCCGATCGTGCACCTCGGCGCCGTCGACCGGGGGCCCGGCGCTTCGACTCGCGTCTCGCCGGGCTCGGGCGGCCCCGCCGAGACGGGTGACTGGTTCGACCTGCACGTCACCATCGAGGTCGAGGGCGAGGAGGTGCCCTTCGAGCCGCTCTTCGGCGCCCTCGCGCGAGGCGAGGAGGTCATGTTCCTCGACTCCGGGTCGTGGTTCCGGCTCGACCGCCCCGAGCTGCACCGGTTGCGCGCCCTCATCGACGAGGCCCGCGAGCTCGCCGACCCCGAGTCAGGCGGCCTGCGGCTGTCGGCTCACCACGCCGACCTCTGGGACGAGCTCGTCGCGCTCGGCGTCGTCGACGAGCAGAGTGCGCGCTGGGCCGCCAACGTCGAGGCGCTGGGGTCGCTCGACGACGGCCCCGTCGCCGAGGTGCCCCCCGACCTGCGGGCGACGCTGCGCCCCTACCAGCTCGACGGATTCCGTTGGCTCGCAAGGCTGTGGGACGCCCGCATCGGCGGCATCCTCGCTGACGACATGGGTCTCGGCAAGACGATGCAGGTCATCGCCGCCATCGCCCGCGGCCGCGACCGGGGCGAGGTCGGAGGTGACGCCGGACCGGTCCTCGTCATCGCGCCCACCACCGTGGTCGGCACGTGGATGGGCGAGCTCGCCACCTTCGCCCCGCACCTGTCCGTCGTGGCCGTCACCGCGACGGAGCGCAAGCGCGGGGTGCCCCTCGCTGACGAGATCGTGGGCGCCGAGGTCGTCATCAGCTCGTATGCCGTCCTCCGCCTCGACGACTCCGCCTTCCACTCCGTGCGGTGGTCGGGGGTCGTCCTCGACGAGGCCCAGTTCGTCAAGAACCGGCAGGCCAAGACGCACGTCGCCGTCCGCAAGCTGGGGGCGCCCTTCACCATCGCCGTGACCGGCACCCCGCTCGAGAACTCCCTCATGGACCTCTGGTCGCTGCTCTCGCTCACAGCGCCCGGCCTCTACCCGCGCCCCGACGTCTTCACGAAGAACTACCGCAAACCGATCGAGTCCGGTCAGCGGCCCGAGCTGCTCGACCTGCTGCGCCGGCGCATCCGGCCCCTCATGCTCCGGCGCACCAAGGAGCAGGTCGCGATCGACCTGCCGCCCAAGCAGATCCAGGTGCTGCCGCTCGAGCCGCACCCCGTGCACCGCCACATCTACGACCGGCACCTCCAGCGTGAGCGACAGCGGGTGCTCGGGCTCCTCGCGGACCCGGAGTCCAACCGCGTCGCGATCCTCGCCGCCCTCACCCGGCTGCGCCAACTCGCCCTCGACCCGGCCCTCGTCGACCCGGCGCACGCCGGCAAGGCCACGCCGGCGAAGGTCGACTTCCTCGTCGACCAGCTGCGTGAGCTCGCCGCCGAGGGGCACCGCGCGCTCGTCTTCAGCCAGTTCACGGGGTTCCTGCGGGGCGTCGAGGCGGCGCTGGCGCGCGCGGGGCTGCACACGGCATACCTCGACGGGTCGACGACCGATCGGCAGTCGGTCGTCGACGACTTCCGCCAGGGCGACGCCGTGGCGTTCCTCATCAGCCTCAAGGCCGGCGGCTTCGGGCTGACGCTGACCGAGGCCGACTACGTCTTCGTCCTCGACCCGTGGTGGAACCCCGCCGCCGAGGCGCAGGCCATCGACCGGGCGCACCGCATCGGCCAGAGCCGGCCGGTCACCGTCTACCGGCTCGTCTCGGCGGGCACCATCGAGGAGAAGGTCGTCGCGCTCCAGGACCGCAAGCGTGACCTCTTCCAGCGGGTGGTCGACGACGGCGGATCCCTTTCCGGGGCGATCACGGCCGACGACGTGCGCGACCTGATCGGCCTGGCCTGAGGAGGCCGCGCCGGACCGGCTCGCTCGTGCCGTCGGGGCACGCAGGAGGAGCGCCGCATCACAGATCCGGCCCCCATGCCTGACGCCGCTGGCAGGATGACGTTCATGCGGCGTGGTGAGTCGTGCTGACGAGCAAGAGCAGTCGACGTCGGGCGCTGCTCGTGGGAGTCGACAGCGGGCGCAGTGCGGTCCACCGGATCACCTTGGCGGTGCTCGCCCTCGTCGCGGTCACGCTGTTCGGCGTCATCGGCTACCTCGTGCTCGGGTTCACCCCGCTCGAGGCCATGTACCAGACGATCACGACGGTCGCCACGGTCGGCTTCCGTGAGGTTCGTCCGCTGACGGCCGCCGGTCAGGTCTTCACGATGGCGCTCATCCTCCTCGGCGTCGGGACCGTGCTGTACAACCTGGGAGTCATCGTCGAGGCCCTCATCGAGGGCCACCTTCGTGAGCATGTCGAGAGGCGTCGCATGGACCGTCGAATCGCAGCACTGAGCGGGCACGTCGTCATCTGCGGCTACGGCCGCGTGGGGCGGGCCGCCACGGCCCACCTGCTGGCGACGGGCAACGAGGTGGTCGTCATCGACAGTGACGAGAGGCGCCTCGGTGACCTCATGACGTCGCACCTGCTCGGTGACGCACTCGACGACGACACGCTCCGAGCGGCCGGCATCGACCGGGCGCGGGCACTGATCATCGCCCTCGACACGGACACCGACACCGTCTACGTCACCCTGTCTGCCCGTGCCCTCCGACCCGACCTCGTGATCATCTCGAGGGCGCGAACGGTCGACGCCAAGGAGAAGATGGTCCTCGCAGGGGCCACGCGTGCCGTCAACCCGCAGCTGATCGGAGGGCGCCGCATGGCGTCGTTTGCCCTCCACGGAGATGTGGCGGAGTTCCTCGACGTCGTGATGCACGACGAGGACATCGAGTACCGGATCGACCAGATTCGGATCCCCGAGGACTCACCCGCGTCCGGCCGCACCCTGCGCGAGCTGGACCTGCTGGGCCGGTCGGGGGCCCAGGTGCTCGGTGTGCGGATGCGCGACCGGGGCCAGTTCGTCGCGAACCCGCCCCCGGAGACGGTGCTGACGACGGGAATGACCGTCATCGCTCTCGGCGACCCCGCGCAGATCGGGGCGCTCATGGCCCTCGTCGGGTTGTGAGCCGGAGGGAGTACCTGCGGGTTCGTCGCTGTTGGCGCGAGGGTAGGACTCACCTGCGCCCGGTCCGTCAGGACACCCCTGCCGGAGGCCTTCCGCACCGGCATAGAGTGGTCGGAGCCGGATGGTCTCCACGAAAGGAACGACAAGTGGCTTACACGCTTCCCGAGCTCGACTACGACTACGCCGCCCTCGAGCCCCACATCAGCGCGCGCATCATGGAGCTGCACCACAGCAAGCACCACAAGGCCTATGTCGACGGCGCCAACGCGGCCGTCGCCAAGCTCGAGGAGCTGCGCGAGTCGGGCGACTACGCCGCCCTCAACGGTGTGGAGAAGAACCTCGCCTTCCACCTCGGCGGCCACACGAACCACTCCGTCTTCTGGAAGAACATGAGCCCCGACGGCGGTGGCCAGCCCGAGGGCGAGGTCGCCGCGGCGATCACCGAGTACTTCGGTGGCTTCGAGAAGTTCCAGGCGCACTTCAACGCCAACGCCAACGCGATCCAGGGCTCCGGCTGGTCGATCCTCGCGTGGGACACCCTCGCCGCGCGGCCGCACATCATGCAGCTGTTCGACCAGCAGGGCAACATCCCCGTCGGTCAGATCCCGCTGCTCCAGCTCGACATGTGGGAGCACGCCTTCTACCTGCAGTACGAGAACGTCAAGGCCGACTACGTCAAGGCCTGGTGGAACGTCGTCAACTGGGAGGACGTCGCCGCTCGCCTCGAGCGCGCCAAGGCCACCAAGGGACTCATCATCGCGGGCTGATCCTCGCCGACACGAGAAGGGCGGGCACCGCACGGTGCCCGCCCTCCGTCATGCCGAGCCCAGGCGTCACCCGACGAGGAGCCGCGAGAACGTGCCGGGCGCTGAGCGCCGTTCCGCGGCCGAACCGCGGCTAGGGTCGCCTTCCATGGACATGCTGAGAGGCGCGCAGATCGCCGAGGCCGACCTCACTGACTGGCGCAAGCTGGCCCAGGGACTGCATGCCCGCTACCTCGTCCGCGACTTCGGTGCCGGGGTGCGGTTCGTCGCCGCAGTGGGCGAGGCGGGCGACGCGCTCGGCCACCACCCGCGCGTGTCGCTGGCGAGGGGGTGTGTCGACCTCGAGCTCGTGAGCGACGACGCCGTCTACCGTGACGACGACGGCACCGAGTACGTCGTGGAGTGGGTGACCCAGCAGGACGTCGACCTCGCGCGCCGGATCAGCGCGATCGCGGCCGAGCACGGGCTCGACGCCGACCCGGCCTCGGTGAGCGAGCTGGAGCTGGGCCTCAACACCGCGGCCTCCGCGACCATCGCCCCGGTGTGGGCGGCCCTGCTCACCGGCAGCGCCGAGTCCCGGGGCCGCGGCTCACCCAGCGACGAGGTGCGGGACGCCACCGTCCGCGTGCCGAACCTGTGGTTCGGTGACGACGAGCACGAGCCTGCGCGTCAGCGCTTCCACGTCGAGGTCTACGTGGCGCCCGAGGTGCTCGAGCAACGCCTCGCCGCCGTCGTGGCAGCCGGTGGAACCGTCGTCGACGATAGCGATGCCCCCTCGCTCACCGTCATCGCCGACCAGGACGGCAACAGAGGCGTTCTCGTCGCCGACCTGTCCGCTGCGAAGAAGGACTGAAGCCACGAGCTGGCGTGACCGTAGAGATCCCGCTCAGCCGGTGGGGCGGACGAGCCGGTCGACCACACCGAGGAGGAGCACCTCACGCACCTCCGGCGGCAGGGCGTCGAGCATCGCGTTGAGCGGCGCCATCCGCTCGGGCAGCACGAGCTCCCCAGCCTCGCCCGCGAGACCAGCGAGAGTGAGCAGGCCGGTGAGGGTCGCCTCGTCGAGGGTCGCGGGGTCGATGCTCGTGGCCATCGCGACGAGCTCCGCGGGCACGTGGGCCGGCCCCGCCTCACGCGCAGCGGCCGTCGCGTCCGCGAGGTCGTGCGCGATCTGCTCGGACGCCGCTGCCGTGGCTGCGCTGAGGGTGAGGTGGACCGTCGCGGGGAGGTCACCGAAACGCATCTGCGGCTGGACGTACCACCCGCGTGCCAGCATCTCGTCCGAGATGGTGAACACGTCGCACATCTCGTCAGTCGTGAGCGCGAGCAGCGTCGAGTCCGGCTGTGCCGCAAGGGACAACCCGGGTATGCCGTCCGCCACCGCTGCGAGGGCGAGCGTGGCCTCGCGCGCGGTGCGGGCGAGGTCGACATAACGGTCGCCCCCGATGTGGTGGACGACCGCCCATGCCGCCGCGAGGGGACCACCGGACTTCGTCGACTGCGCCGTGGTGTTGAGCATCGTGTAGCCCGGCCAGCGAGCAGACGCGAAGAGGTGCGGACGTCGCAGGGCAGCCGAGGCGTGGAGGAGGATCGAGACGCCCTTGGGGGTGTAGGCGTACTTGTGCAGGTCGAGCGAGAGGCTCGTGACACCCTCGACGGCGAACGTCCACGGCAGCTGCGCCGGCTCGGTGGCCCGCAGGTGGGGCAGGACCCACCCACCGATGCAGGCATCGACGTGGCACCGCACCCCGGCGGCAGCAGCAGCGGTCGCGATCGGCTCGACCGGGTCGATGACCCCGTGGGCATAGGACGGCGCGGAGGCCACGACGAGGACGGTGCGGTCGTCGATCGCTGCAGCCATCGCCTCCGGCACGGCTCGCTTCGTCACGGGGTCGACGTCGACGAAGACGGGCTCGACCCGGAGCCAGTGCGCGGCCTTGTGGAAGGCGGCATGGGCCGTCGTCGGCAGCACCATGCGTGGCGAGGTGACATCGGGTCGACCGTCGCGCGCGGCGAGCACTGCGAGGAGGATCGACTCGGTGCCCCCTGATGTGACCACGCCGGCGAATCCGTCTGGGGCGTCGACGAGTCGGCCGGCGATGCCGACGAGGTCGTTCTCCATCGCGAGGAGCGACGGGAACGCAGTCGGGTCGAGGCCGTTGGTCGACGAGAACGACGCGAGCACCTCGCGGCCGATCGCATCGGCCGTCGCGAGGCCCGAGTCGTAGACGTAGGCAAGCGTGCGACCGCCGTGGGTGGGCAGGTCGCGGCTGCGCAGGGCCTCGAGCCGGCTCCGGATCTCGTCGGGGGAGAGGCTCAGGTCAGTGCCCATGGTCGACCTTTCGGCGCTGTCGAGGTGATCGCGGCAGCCACGTCGGTGCCGACATCACCTCGAATCGGGGGTGGGTGCGCGGGCGTGGGGCGGGGTTGTCGTTCGGTGATGGCCGGTGTCGTCATGGGGTCTTCTCCAGGCGGTAGCCGCGCAGGGCGAGCAGGGAGACGGCGACGAGGACCGCGGGCACGAGCGAGAAGCCGAGCACGACCGCCGTCACGGCCGAGTCCGGCTGGGCGACGGTCGACCCCGTCGAGGACACGTAGCCGCCGAAGGCCAGCACGGCGGCATACACGGCGGGGCCGAGAGCGAGACCGAGCGTCTCCCCGGCCGTCCACACCCCCGTGTAGAGCCCGACGCGCGACTGCGCCTCACCCGTGCGACTCGCCACGTCGGGGAGCATCGCCATCGGGAACATCTGCGCGCCGGCGTAGCCGACCCCGACGATGGCGACGCAGGCGTAGACGACGCCCGCAGGCATCGACTGCGACAGGACGAGGGCGAGCGCGCCGCCACCGAGCAGGAGCGACGCGAGCAGGTAGCCGCGCTTCTTGTCGCGCGCCGTGCCATAGCGCTGCCAGAGCGGCGTGACGACGAGGGCGGGCGCGACGAAGCAGACGAAGAGCAGGCTGGCTGCGCCGGGGGAGTCCAGCACAAACCGCGCGACGTAGTCGACGCCGGCGAGCATCGCTCCGGTGGCGAGCGCCTGGAGGACGAACGTCGTCAGCAGCAGCCGGAACGGCCGGTCCGAGCGGATGAGCCGCAGCTGGTCTGCGAAGGAGGTGCTCGCGACGGCGCCCGCCACGACCCGCGCCCGCTTCGTGCCGTGCCAGGCGCCCCATGCCCCGAGGGCGATGAGGGCTGCGACGAAGAAGCCGACGGCGCGGTAGCCCCACACCGGCCCGAAGGCGTCACGGATGACGGGGGAGAGGCCACCGCTGACGAGGATGGCCAGGGCGAGGATCGCGACCCGCCACGTCATGAGCCGGGTGCGCTCGTCGTAGTCGTCGGTGATCTCGGCGGGCATCGCGACGTAGGGCACCTGGAAGAAGCTGTATGCCGTCGCGCAGGCGAGGTAGGCCACGGCCACCCACGCCGCTCCCGCCCACGGCGGCGACGTCGGACCGAGGAAGAGCATCGCGAAGCAGGCGGCCAGGGCGAGCCCGGCGCGGATGAGGAAGGGGCGCCGCTTGCCGTCGGGGTGGACGGAGCGGTCACTGATGCGCCCCGCGACCGGGTTGAGGACGACGTCCCAGGCCTTGGGCGCGAAGACGATGACTCCGGCGAGGGCGGCCGTGATGCCGATGCGGTCGGTGAGGTAGGGCAGCAGGAGCAGCCCCGGGACGGTGGCGAACGCCCCCGTCGCGACCGACCCGAGCCCGTAGCCGCGCCGGACGGCAGCGGGCAGGGCGGGACTCGTCGCGGGCGACGTCGCCGAGGTCATGCGTCGCACCCTAGCCACCAGGGCGTCGAGAAGTGGGCACTCGACGGATTGGGGGCGTCGAGAAGTGGGCACTCGACGGACTGAGGGCGTCGAGAAGTGGGCACTCGACGGATTGGGGTCGAGTGCCCAGTTTCCTACGCGTCGGCTGTTCCTGGCATCGCGCTGGGTTCGCGGTGCGCGGGGGCGCTCGCGACGACGGCGAAGGAGACCGGCGGCGTGTAGCCGTGCTCCTCGAAGGCCGCCGCGACCGCCCCCGCCACCTCTTCGACCCGGTCGCCCGGCACGATGGCGATGCAGGAGCCACCGAAGCCGCCGCCGGTCATCCGGGCGCCGAGCGCGCCGTGGGCGCGCGCCGTCGCGGTGGCGACGTCGAGCTCGTCGCACGACACCTCGTAGTCGTCACGCAGAGAGGCGTGCGAGGCGTCGAAGAGCCTCCCGACCTCGTCGAGGTCACCGGCCCGCAGGGCGTCGACCGCGAGCGTGACCCGCTCGATCTCGGTGACGACGTGGCGCACGCGCCGCCGATCCTCGTCGGAGCCGAGCCGGTCGAGCGAGGCCGGCAGCTCGGCCGGCGCGATCTCGCGCAGCGTCTCGACGCCCAGGGTCGCGGCCGCGCGCTCGCAGGCGTCGCGACGGGCGGCATACTGCCCGTCGTTGAGCGCGTGCTCGGCGCGCGTGTCAGTGACGAGCAGGGCGTGCCCGGTCGCGGCGAGGTCGAAGGGCACCTGCTCGGTGGCTCCGGAGCGGCAGTCGAGCAGCAGGGCCGCCGCCTCGTCGCACAGCAGCGACGCCGACTGGTCCATGCCGCCGGTGGGGGCGCCGGCGATGACGTTCTCGGCCTCGACGCACCGCGCAGCGAGCCGCGCCCGGCCTTCGGCGGAGTCGAGCAGTCCGAGGTCGTGCAGGTCGCTCACCGCCGCGGCCACGGCACACTCGAGCGCGGCAGAGCTCGAGAGCCCGGCGCCGAAGGGCACCGTCGAGTCGACGACGACGTCGAGGCCGCCGATGTCGAAGCCGTCACGCCGCATGGCCCACAGCACGCCTGCGACGTAGGCCCCCCACCCGCCGGGGCGCTCCGGCGAGATGTCGTCGAGGGCCACCTCGGAGATGCCGTCCTGCTGGGCCGAGACCATGCGCAGGCGGTCGTCGTCGCGGCGGGAGACGGCGGCAAACGTCCTCTGCGGCAAGGCGATCGGCAGGCAGAGGCCACCGTTGTAGTCGGTATGCTCGCCGATGAGGTTGACGCGGCCGGGAGCCGACCACACGCCCTCCGGGGCGCTGCCGAACGCCTGCTCGAAGGCGGCCGTCACCGACGCGACGACCGCGCTCGCGGTGCGGTCAGTCACGGCGCCACCTCGCGCAGGCGCGCGGCCGCGCGCTCCGGCGCGACGTCGTTGACCCAGCCGCCGACGCCGGACTCGGACCCGGCGAGGAACTTCAGCTTGCCCGGCCCGCGGAGCACCGAGACGAGCTGGAGGTGCAGGCGCGACACGTCACGACCCTTCTTGGCCGGCGCCTGCTGCCAGGCGGCGATGTAGGGCAGCCGCACGGGCCCGCCGGCCTCGTCGACGTAGTAGCGGTCGAGCCGCCCGAGCAGATCGCGGTAGACGGCCGCCAGCTCGTCACGCTCCGCGCCGTCGAGCGCGTCGAGGTCGGGCACGTCGCGGTGCGGGGCGAGGTGCACCTCGACGGGCCAGCGCGCGGCGAAGGGAACGTATGCCGTCCAGTGCGTTCCGGAGATGACGACCCTCGAGCCGTCGGCGCGCTCTGCCGCGAGGATGTCGGCCCCGAGGAGGCGGCCGGTGCGCTCGTGGTGCCGGGTCGCGGCCTCGAGCAGCTGCGCCGAGCGCGCGGGCAGGTAGGGATAGGCGTAGATCTGCCCGTGCGGGTGCGGGAGGGTGACCCCGATCTCCTTGCCCCGGTTCTCGAAGCAGAAGACGTGCTCGACCTCCGGCCGGGCGCCGAGCTCGCGGGTGCGGTCGGCCCACGTGTCGATGACGGTGCGCACTCGCTCGACGGGGAGGTCCTTGAACGACGCCTCGTGGTCACTCGTGAAGCACACGACCTCGCACCGGCCCGAGGCGGGTCGGGTGCCGAAGACGCCTGCGGCGTCAGGGGCGTCAGCGCCCTCCGCCCCCACGGAGTAGGACGGGAAGCGGTTCTCGAAGACGACGACCTGGTAGTCGCGCTCCGGGATCTCCGACGGCATCGAGCCGTGACCTGCGGGGCAGAGCGGGCACTCGTCCTTCGGTGGCATGAAGGTGCGGTTCTGCCGGTGCGAGGCGACGGCGACCCAGTCGCCGACGAGGGCGTCCCACCGGATCTCGCCGGCGTGCACGCGCTCCTCGACGGGTCGCGGGTCGACCGCCGTGCGCTCGGGGGCGCCCGGCTCGTCGACGTAGATGATCTCGCGGCCGTCGGCGAGCTGCCGGCGGGTGATGCGGGTGGTCGTGTCGTGCATCAGACCTCCACGATCTCGAGCGAGCCCACGGCGTCGGACAGCGCGGCCCGGGCCCGCTCGGGCAGGCCGTTGTCGGTGATGAACAGGTCGATCTCGGACAGGTCGGCGAAGGTGCTGAGGCCGACGGTGCCCCACTTGGAGGAGTCCACCAGCACGCAGGTGTGCCGGGCGGAGCCAACGAGCGCGCGGTTCGTCTCGGACTCGACAAGGTTGGGCGTCGTCAGCCCCGTCATGGCGTCGACGCCGTGGGCGCCGAGGAAGAGCAGGTCGACGTGGAGCGAGCGCAGCGCCGCGACGGCCACCGGCCCGACGAGCGCGTCGGACGGCGTGCGCACCCCACCGGTGAGCACGACGGTCTGGCCCGGGGCACCCGACTCGTGGAGGAGCTGGGCGACCGGCACGGAGTTGGTGACGACGGTCAGCTGCGGCACGTCCTTGACCGCGCGCGCGAGCTCGTAGGTCGTCGTGCCGGCGGAGATGCCGATGGCGCTGCCGGGCATGACCCGCGCGGCCGCAGCCTGTGCGATGGCCTGCTTCTGGCTCAGCTGGAGCAGCGACTTCGCCGAGAACCCCGGCTCCTCGCTGCTGTGTGCGCCGCCCAGGGCGAGGGCGCCACCATGGACGCGCTCGAGCAGCCCGTCGCTCGAGAGCCGCTCGATGTCGCGACGGATCGTCATGTCGGACACCCCGAGCCGCTCGACGAGCTCGGAGACCTTGACGGCACCAGCCTCCTCGACGAGGTCGAGGATGACCGAGCGGCGTTGGCTGGCAAGCATCGTCAGCGCTCCCGGACCACGGCGGCGCCGCCGGGAGCGAGACGCACCGAGCCGTCGACGGCCGTGTCGGAGACGAGGTCGTGCCCCGTGGCACGCACCGTCTGTTCCGCACTCGTGTGGTTGAGCAGGAAGAGCCAGGAGCCCGTGCTGTCGCTGCGACGGGTCGCCTCGACACCGCGCGGCAGCGCCGCGACGGTGGGCTCGACCCCCGCCGCCGACAGCACCCCGTCGAGCAGGGCGCCGAGCCGATCGTCGTCGGGCAGGGTGCTGAGGTACCACGCAGCACCGCCGCGGCCCACGTCGCGTCGCGTCACCGCGGGTCGCCCGGCGAGGGGCGGGGCGGCATACGTCGACACGACCTCCGTGCCCGGGAGGGCGGTGACGTCCTCGCTCCACCACGTGCCGGTGCCGTCGGTGAGCAGCACGGTCTCGTCCGGACCCAGGGGGAAGAACTCCTCGACGCGCACGCCGAGCAGGTCGCGGAAGGCTCCGGGGTAGCCGCCGAGGCGCACGTGGTCCTGCTCGTCGCTGATGCCGGAGAAGTAGGTGACGACGACCTGGGCGCCCGCCTCGGCCGCGGCGGCCACCGCGGCGGCGTGCTCGTCGGTCACGAGGTAGAGCTGGGGCACGACGACGACGGCGTATGTCGTGAGGTCGGCGCTCGGGTGCACGACGTCGGCGGTGACCCCGCGGTCGTGGAGCTGGCGGTGGATCGCGTGCGCCGCCTCGAGGGCGTCGAGCTCGGAGCTGGGCATGCACGGCCCCTCGGCAGCCCAGATCGCCTGGTAGTCGTGCAGGATCGCGACGCGCGACTCGACCCGGCTGCCGACGAGCTCGCCGAGACGGCCCGCGATGCGACCGAGCTCCTCGACCTCGCGGAAGCGGGCGCTGTCGGCGCCGGCGTGCGGCACGACGGCGCTGTGGAACTTCTCGGACCCGGCGCGCGACTGGCGCCACTGGAACCACCCGATCGTGTCGGCGCCGCGGGCGACGTGCGCGAGCGCGTCGCGGATGGTCTGGCCGGGGGCCTTGGCGTGGTTGGTGGGCTGCCAGTTGACCGCGCTCGTCGAGTGCTCCATGAGCATCCAGGGGGCGCCGCCCGCGAGTCCGCGGGTGAGGTCGCCGCTGAAGGCGAGCTCGGCACGCGGGTGCTGCAGGACGTCGACGATGTAGTGGTCGGTGCTGACGACGTCGACCGTCGGGGTCCACTGGGTGTAGTCGAGGTGGCGGAAGTGCTGGAGCGTCATGAAGTTCGTCGTCACCGGCACCCCTGGCGACAGCTCGTCGAGCACCGCCCGCTCGCCGCGCATGTGCTCGAGCAGCGCATCGGAGCTGAAGCGCTTGTAGTCGAGCACGTGGGTCGGGTTGTTGAAGGTCGTCGAGCGGCGCGGCGGAAGGATCTGCTCCCAGTCGGTGTAGCGCTGGCTCCAGAAGGCCGTGCCCCACGCGTCGTTGAGCGCGTCGAGCCCCTCGTAGCGGCGCCGCAGCCAGGTGCGGAAGTGGCGCGCGCACTCGTCGCAGTAGCAGGGCAGGTTGTGGCAGGCGTACTCGTTCGAGACGTGCCACATCGCGAGTGCCGGGTGGTCGTGGTAGCGCGTCGCGAGCTGGCGCGCGAGCGCCAGGGCGTAGTCGCGGAAGACCGGCGAGGTCGGGCACCAGGCCTGCCGGCTGCCCGGCCAGAGGGTGTGGCCGTCGACGTCGACGGGGAGGATCTCGGGGTGGGCCGCCGAGAGCCACGGCGGGGGAGTGGCGGTCGCCGTCGCGAGGTCGACCGCGATGCCGCCTGCGTGGAGCTTGTCCATGATCGTGTCGAGCCACTCGAAGTCGTACTCGCCCTTGGCGGGCTCGAGCCAGCTCCACGAGAAGATCCCGAGGCTGACGAAGGCGATGTTGGCGCGCTGCATCAGCGCGATGTCCTCGTCCCACACGGGGCGGGGCCACTGCTCGGGGTTGTAGTCGCCACCGAGTGCCAGGGTCTTCGTCGGCCATGAACGCATGGGACACAGCGTGTCGTCCGATCGCTCGCATGTCAACAATTTCGAACACGCCGCCGTATGCCGTCCGCATCGTGGCGGTCGACGCCTCCTCGCCGCCCGGACGGGGTGGTGAGCGCTGTCGAGACCCCCGCGCGACCGTTCCGTGGCACCGCACGGTTTGAAGCCACGGATTCCGTTGTGCTGATTGAGGGCTCGCGTGCAGATCGTGCAAGAACTTGCAGCGCGCCCGTGTGGTCCCCTGCTGCGAGGTCTCAGTTCGGTCGCGGTGGTCACCCGGTTTGACAGAAGTGCTTGACAGGGCCCCGGTATCTCGACATCCTCTGTTTGTTGTTGAACGTTTGTGGTGATGGATGTTCGAAACTGTCGCCACGGCAACACACCCGGCACAGCGTCAAAGGAGACCGCACATGACCCGCCCCTCGAGCGAGGCCGAGTACCTGGCCCGCATGGTTCCCCCCTCCGTCCGCGGCGTCGACCGCCGGACCCTGCTCCGCGGCGCGCTCGGCGTCGGTGCCCTCCTCGGCGCCGGCACCCTCGCCTCCTGCGGCAGCTCCAGCGAGTCGAGCTCAGGCGTGCCGACCGGAGCCGTCTCCGGTGAGGTCACCGCGGGCTCCTACTCGTCCGACGCCGTGCCGAAGGCCGCCGTCCAGTCCTACATGGACGCCTTCGCCAAGGCGAACCCCGGCACGACGGTCAAGATCAACACCGTCGACCACAACTCCTTCCAGGAGAACATCAACAACTACCTCCAGGGCTCGCCCGACGACGTCTTCAGCTGGTTCGCCGGCTACCGCATGCAGTTCTTCGCCGAGAAGGGCCTCGTCGGCGACATCTCCGACGTGTGGTCCAACATGAGCGGGATGAGCGACGCCATGAAGAAGGCGTCGACCGGCTCGGACGGCAAGCAGTACTTCGTCCCGATGACCAACTACCCGTGGGCGGTCTTCTACCGCAAGAGCCTCTGGAGCGACAAGGGCTACGAGGTTCCCAAGACCCTCGACGAGCTCAAGACCCTCGGCGCCCAGATGCAGAAGGACGGCCTCGCCCCGATCGCCTTCGGCGACAAGGACGGCTGGCCCGCGATGGGCACCTTCGACCAGCTCAACCTGCGCATCAACGGCTACGACTTCCACGTCAGCCTGATGGCCGGCAAGGAGGACTGGACCGACCCCAAGGTCAAGAAGGTCTTCGACACGTGGGCCGGGATCCTCCCGCTCCACCAGGCGGACTCGCTCGGCCGGACGTGGCAGGAGGCGGCGCAGTCGCTCCAGCAGAAGAAGTCGGGCATGTACGTCCTCGGCTCCTTCCTCGCCCAGCAGTTCGAGAAGGGCGCCGAGCAGGACGACCTCGACTTCTTCACCTTCCCCGAGGTGGACTCGACGATCGGCACCGACGCGATCGAGGCCCCCATCGACGGCTGGATGATGAGCGCCCGGCCGAAGAACGAGGCCGCCTCCAAGAAGCTGCTCCAGTACATCTCGCAGCCCGAGGCCCAGCTCCTCGCCCTCAAGGCCGACCCGAGCGTCATCGCGACGAACAGCAACGCCGACACGAGCGGCTACACGGCCCTGCAGAAGAAGTCGGCGGAGTTCATCAAGTCGGCCAAGTCCATCTCGCAGTTCATGGATCGCGACACCCGCCCCGACTTCGCGTCGACGGTGATGATCCCGGCGCTGCAGAACTTCATCAAGAACCCCAAGGACATCGACGGCCTCTGCACCAGCATCCAGGCCCAGAAGAAGAGCATCTTCGGTTCCTGACCAGGAGGCAGCGCAACCATGGCGAGCAAACGCAGGTACAAGGGCATCGACCAGCTCTCGAAACGCGACAAGGTCGTCGTCTCTTTGATGGTCATCGTGCCAACCCTCTTGGTCCTCTGGCTCGTCTGGTTCCCGGCGGTCGGCACGGTCCTGCTCTCATTCACCAACTGGGACGGGATCGGGCCGCTGTCCGGCATCAAGCCGGTCGGACTGCAGAACTACATCGACATCGCGACGATCTACCCGCCGTTCTGGCCGGCGATGCAGCACAACCTCATCTGGCTGGCGGTGCTCTTCTTCATCGCCACGCCGTTGGGCGTCCTCTTCGCGGTGCTCGTCGACCGGGGGGTCGCGGGCACCCGGTTCTACCAGTCGAGCATCTACCTGCCGGTCGTGCTCTCCCTCGCGCTCGTGGGCTTCATCTGGCAGCTCATCTACTCGCGTGACCAGGGCCTGCTCAACGCGATCACGGGGGGCACGACCGACTGGTACGGCGACCCGGACGTCAACCTCTGGGCAGTCCTGGTCGCCGCCAGCTGGCGGCACGCGGGCTACATCATGCTGCTCTACCTGGCCGGCCTCAAGGGCGTCGACCCGTCGCTGCGCGAGGCGGCCAAGATCGACGGCGCGAGCGAGACGACGACCTTCTTCCGGGTCATCCTCCCCGTCATGCGGCCGATCAACATCATCGTCATCGTCGTCACCTTCATCGAGTCGCTGCGCGCCTTCGACATCGTGTGGGTGATCAACAAGGGCCGCAACGGGCTCGAGCTCATCTCGGCCCTCGTCACCCAGAACGTTGTCGGTGAGGCGAGCCGCATCGGCTTCGGGTCGGCGCTCGCAACGATCATGCTGCTCATCTCCAGCGTGCTCGTCATCATCTACCTGCGCATCGCCATGAAGGAGGACTGACCATGTCCGTCACGTCGAACCCCGTGGACGAGCGCCAGCAGCGCCTGCTCAAGCCCCGCGAGGGCGGCGCCCGATCCGGGCGGCGCTGGGCCCTGCCGGTGGCGCTCACGATCATCTCGCTGATCTGGCTCTTCCCGCTCCTGCTCGCGCTCGTCAACTCGTTCCGCGACTACGCGTACACCGCCAAGAACGGCTACATCTCGTGGGGCGGCTTCACCCTCGACAACTACAGGAACGCCTGGAGCCAGGGCGACTTCGGCCTGCACTTCTGGAACTCGCTCCTCATCACGGTGCCTGCCGTGGTGCTGACGCTCTTCCTCTCCGCGTGCGTCGCCTTCGTCGTCGCGCGCTTCTCGTGGACCTTCAACATCGCGCTGCTCGGCTTCTTCCTCGCGGCGAACCTGCTGCCTCCGCAGGCTCTGCTCATCCCGGTCTACCGGATGTTCCGGGCGATCCAGGTGCCGTTCTGGTTCAGCGAGTCGGGCACTCTGCTCAACAGCTTCCAGGGCCTCATCCTCGTCAACGTCGCCTTCCAGACCGGCTTCTGCGCCTTCGTGCTCAGCAACTACATGAAGGCGCTGCCCAAGGAGCTCTACGAGTCGGCCGTCATCGACGGGGCGAGCGTCTCGCGGCAGTTCTTCCAGATCACCCTGCCGCTCTGCCGTCCGGCCCTCGCCGCCCTCGCGGTGCTCCAGACGACCTGGATCTACAACGAGTTCTTCTGGGCCACCGTGCTGCTCCAGCAGGGCGACAAGTACCCCGTGACGAGCTCGATCAACAACCTGCGAGGCCAGTTCTTCACCGACAACAACCTCGTGGCGGCCGGCTCGGTCATCATCGCCGTGCCGACCCTCGTGATCTTCTTCGTGCTCCAACGACACTTCGTCGCCGGCCTGACGCTCGGCGCGACCAAGGGATGACGTGACCACCACACCTCACCGCACGACCGTCCATCTGGAGTCCGCCGGCACCGCGCTCGTCCTCGAGCCGCGGGCCGGCGGGTCCGGACTGCCCGAGGTGCTGCACTGGGGTGCGGCGCTCGAGGGCGGCGCCTCGGCCTACGAAGCCCTCGGAGTGGCGACCCTCGCGCCCGTGCCGCACAGCGCGCTCGACGCGGCCTGGCCGCTCACCCTGCTGCCCGGTGAGGCGGACGGGTGGGCGGGCACGCCCGGCTGGTCGGGTCACCGGGGCGGCGCTGCGGGCGCGGTCCGCTGGCACGACGTGACGTGCGAGGTCGTCGAGGGCACAGCCGTCACACGGGCCACCTCGCCGGACGGCATACGCCTCGAGCTGCGGCACGCGCTCGACGACCACGGGGTGCTCCGGGTGGATGCCTCCGTCACCAACCGCGGCGACGACACCGTGCCCCTCGACGTCGCTGCCCTCCGCGCCATCCTGCCGCTGCCGCCGCGTGCCGACGAGGTGCTCGACCTCACCGGTCGCTGGTGCCGCGAGCGTTCGCCGCAGCGCAGCCGCCTCGACCACGGCACACACCTGCGCGCGAGCCGCCGGGGCCGCACCGGCCACGACGCCACCCTGTTCCTGATGGCCGGCACCCACGGCTTCGACTGGCGCTCCGGTGAGGTCTGGGCCGTCCACACGGCGTGGAGCGGCAACCACGAGCACCTCGTCGAGGCGCTTCCCGAGGGCGCCGGGCGCCACCACGCCGTCATCGGCGGCGGCGAGCTGCTCGCGCCCGGTGAGGTGCGCCTCCAGCCGGGCGAGACGTATGCCGCCCCGACGGTCGTCTTCGTCCACTCCACCGACGGCCTCGACGGCCTCTCGCGCCGGCTGCACCGGAGCCTGCGGGCGCGCCCCGGGCACCCCTCCCGGCCGCGGCCGGTCGTGCTCAACACGTGGGAGGCCGTCTACTTCGAGACCGACCTCGACCACCTCAAGGCGCTCGCCGACACGGCCTCCCGGATCGGCGTCGAGCGCTTCGTCCTCGACGACGGCTGGTTCGGCGGACGCCGCAACGACCGGGCGGGGCTCGGCGACTGGGTCGTCTCGCCGGACGTGTGGCCGAACGGGCTCGGCCTGCTCGTCGACCACGTCAAGGGCCTGGGCCTCGAGTTCGGGCTGTGGTTCGAGCCCGAGATGGTCAACGAGGACAGCGACCTCGTGCGCGCGCACCCGGACTGGGTGCTGCGCCCGGCCGACGGCTCCCCGCGCGAGTGGCGCTTCCAGCAGCTGCTCGACCTGACGAACCAGGACGCCTTCGCCCTCCTGCTCGACCGCATCAGCGGCCTCGTCGCGGAGTACGGCATCGACTACATCAAGTGGGACCACAACCGCGACCTGCTCGAGGCCGTGCACTCCGTCACGACTGCGGACAGCCGCCGGCTCGTCGACGCACCAGCGGTGCACGCCCACACCCTCGCGTTCTACCGCCTGCTCGACGACCTCAGGGCGCGGCACCCGCGTCTCGAGATCGAGTCGTGCAGCAGCGGCGGCGCGCGCGTCGACCTCGGCGTGCTGGACCGCACCGACCGCGTCTGGACGAGCGACTGCAACGACGCGCTCGAGCGCGCGAGCATCCAGCGCTGGACGAGCCTGCTCGTGCCCGCGGAGCTCATGGGCACCCACATCGGCCCCGCGACCGCACACACGACCTACCGCACCGTCGACCTCGGCTTCCGCATGCTCATGGCGCTGCAGGGCCACGCCGGCCTCGAGTGGGACATCAGCAGCTGCTCGGCCGCCGAGCTCGAGCAGCTGACGGCCTGGACAGCGCTCGCCCGCGAGCTTCGCCCGCTCCTGCACTCCGGCGACCTCGTGCGCAGCGAGACGCCTGACGGCACGCTCCACGTGACGGGCACCGTCGCGCCCGACGGCGGGAGGGCGGCATACACCGTCGCCCGCCTCGTCACGGGACGTGACGCCGTGACCGGTGCGGTGCCGCTGCCCGGCCTCGACCCCAGCCGTACGTATGCCGTCCGGCTGCGTCCCGAGGCGGGCTTGCCGGCCGTCGTGCAGCTGACCCCGCCCGCGTGGTGGGACCGCGCCCTCGGTGAGGACGGCTTCGTCGTGCCGGGGTCGGTCCTCACCGGCGTGGGGCTGCCCGTGCCGGTGATCGGGCCGGCCCAGGGCTACCTGCTCGACGTCAGAGCGGTCTGAGCCGGGGTCTGTTTCCCGGCGGTGTGGCCGGACTCCCTCGCCTCGGGGCGGTAGCGCAGGGCGAGGACGACCGCCCCGGCCAGGGTCCAGGCGAGGAGCACGGCCAGGTGACCCCACGCGAGGCCACTGGTGGCCGGGGCGATCGACTCGGTCATCGCGCGTGCCGCGTGGCGCAACGGGAAGAGCCACGAGATCGCTTCGACGACGGGTGGGAAGCTCGCTCCGACGACGAAGATGTCGGAGATGAAGGCGAGCGGGAGCAGCGTGCCGAGGGTCACGCCGACGACGCCCTGGGCCGAGCGCACGAAGGTCATGACGGCGAGGCCGACGACGGCGAAGCACACCGTCGCGACGACGAGCGTGACGGCGGCGGCGGCCATCCCGGACGGCCAGCCGGGCCGGTAGGCCAGACCCGTGAGCACGACGATGGCGAGCCCCGTGACGAGGGAGACCGCGAGCGCCCCGGCGACCCGGCCCACGAGGAGGGCGGGGGTGGGCAGCGGCGTGCCACCGGTGCGCTTGAGCACGCCTCGCTCCCGGTCCTCGGCGACGCCCTGCGGCATGTTGACGTAGGCCGTCACGGCGGCGCCGTAGACCGCCATCGTCGCGGCGTAGAACGTGCCGAGGGACAGGCCGTTCGACATGATCTGGTCGCCGCCACCGTTGACGGCCGGGATGATCGCGACGAGCACGACGGGGAACGCGACGGCGAAGAAGACCGATGACGCGTCGCGCCAGAGGATGGACTGGGCATGGCGCACCTGGTCGAGCAGGAGCGCGCCGAGCGAGGGCGTGGCGGCACGGCGCGGCACGGCGTCGGCGGCCCTCGCCCGGGTGTGGCTGACGGTGCCGGCGCCCGACCCGTGCGTGGCGTCGCGGTCGCGGTCGCGGCGCAGCAGGGCTGTGGCGACGAGCGCGCCGGCGAGGCCCCAGAGGGCGATGACCGCGAGGTGGTCGAGCTCGAAGCCGCTGCCCGTGAGGTAGGGGTTGAGGGCGTCGGCGAAGAGGGCGGTGAGGTGCTTGAGGGGGAAGATCCAGCCGATCGTCGCGAGCCACGTCGGCAGCTGACCGCCCAGCATGAACATGTCGGAGATGAAGGCGAGCGGGATGACGACGCCGTTGGACACCGCGAGCGTCAGCTGCATCGTCGGCAGCGCCATCGCGAGGGCGAGGCCGAGGGCGCTGAAGCACGCCGACGCGAGGAGCAGGGTGACGACGATGGCGACCACCGAGCGGCTCGGAACGATGAGGTCGTAGAAGAGCACGCCCGCGGTGATGACGAGCGCGGTGGAGGTGAGTCCGAGCACGACGGCGGCGCCCACCCGGCCGCCGATGAGGACCCAGCGCGGCGCCGGGGAGCCGGCCTGTCGCTTGATGACACCGCTCGCGCGGGCCTCGGCGAGCCCGACGGCGAGGAACGAGAAGGTCGCCATGACGACGCCGAAGGACGCCATGCCGGGCGCGAGGTACTGCACGAGGCGCACGCCGTTGGTCTCGTCGAGGACCTGGTTGCCGACGAGCGCCGAGAGCAGCACGAAGAAGAGCAGGGGCAGGCCGATGCTGAGGATGAGCGTGATCGGCGTGCGGGTGAGGGTGACGAGCTCGTGGCGGACCTGGCGCCCGAGCATGCCCACGTCAGCGCCGGGCGCGTGGTGGCCGGCGTGCGGGGCGGCGACGGCGCTCATGACGGCACCATCTCGACCTGGGCCTGCTCGCCGACGAGGTCGAGGTAGACGTCCTCGAGGCTGGGACGGGCGAGGGTCAGGGCCTCGAGCTCGAGACCGCGCTCGAGGGCCCACGCCGCGAGCGTCGCGACGTCGGCCGTCGGTGTCTCCGTGCGCACCTCGATGACGCTGCCCGCCGTGCGGCGCTCGAGACCCAGGTCGGGCAGGTCGAGGGCGGTGAGGCCCGCGGGGAGGCGGAACGAGATGATTGTCGCGCCCCCGGCGGCGGACGCGAGCTCGTCGGGCGTGCCCTGGGCGACGACCCGACCGTGGTCGATGACCACGACGCGGTCGGCGAGGTGCTCGGCCTCGTCGAGGTAGTGCGTCGTCAGCAAGATGGTGGCGCCGAGGTCGCGCAGGCGCTCGACGAGCTCCCAGGCCCGCCGTCGCGCCGAGGGGTCGAAGCCCGTCGTCGGCTCGTCGAGGAAGAGCAGGTCGGGGTCTCCGATGATGCCGAGGGCGAGGTCGAGGCGGCGACGCTGGCCCCCGGAGAGGGCGCGCACCCGGGCGTCGGCCTTCTCCTCGAGACCCGTCAGGGCGATGACCTCGTCGACGGGCCGGGGGTGCGGGTAGTAGCCCGCGTGGAGCCGGAGCAGCTCGCGCGGGGTGAAACTGTCCTCGAAGCCGGCCTCCTGCAGGACGATGCCGATGCGCTCGCGGAAGGCGCGGCCCCCGGTCTGCGGGTCGTGGCCCAGGACCGACACCGTGCCGCCGTCGGGTGCCCGGTAGCCCTCGAGGATCTCGACGGTCGTCGTCTTGCCGGCCCCGTTGGGCCCGAGCAGTGCGACGACCTCACCCTCGTCGATGGTCAGGTCGATCCCGTCGACTGCTGCGACGTCTCCATAGACCTTCCGAAGGCCCTGGACCTCGATGGCGGCCATGCCGCTCGCCCCCTCCGGTGCGTGGCGCCGCCCCGGCGCGACAGCGCCTCCCTTCCAGTCAACCGCGATCGGCCGCCGTCGGCGCCGCGATGTGACCGAACCCTCCCGGCGTTCTCAGGTGCAGTCGCGGCAGGTGCCGAGCAGGGCGGCGTGGGTCGTGTCGAGCCGGAAGCCGAGCTCGTCGCGCAGCCGGGCCGCGACCGGCTCGAGGGTGTCGTGCGGCACGTCGATGACGCGGCCGCAGGAGGAGCACTGCACGTGCGCGTGCCCCAGACCCGTTGCCGCAGAGGGGGGTTCGTCGGTGAGGTGGTAGACGGTCGCCGACCCGCCGAGGTGCACGTGCGACACGACACCCGCCTCGACGAGCGAGGTCAGGCAGCGATAGACCGTGGCGCGGTGCACCGACGGCTCGGCCTCCGCCACCCGGCTGCCGATCTGCTCGGCGCTGAGGTGCTCGTCGGACAGGTCGGCGGCGTCGAGGACGCGCAGGACGGCATACCGCGCCGGGGTGACGCGCTCACCCGCGGACCGCAGGTGGGCGACGGCGATGGCCACGCGCGGGCCGTCGCCTGATCGGAGGCCGGCTTCCGGGTCTGGCACGGCACCAGTATCGCTGGTGGCAGACTCTCCCCGTGCGCGCACTCACGAAGCTGTCAGCGGGCCCCGGGCTCGAGCTCACCGATCGACCCGAGCCCGTCTGCGGCCCGGCCGACGTCAAGATCAAGGTCCTGCGCGCCGGCATCTGCGGCACCGACCTGCACCTCGCCGGCTGGGACGAGTGGGCGCAGTCGGTCGTCAAGCCCCCGCTCGTCATCGGCCACGAGTTCTACGGTGAGGTCGTCGAGGTCGGTGAGGACGTCACGGGAGTCGCCATCGGCGACCGGGCGTCGGGTGAGGGCCACATCGTGTGCGGACGCTGCCGCAACTGCCGCGCCGGGCGCCGCCACCTCTGCATCCGCACCCAGGGCATCGGCGTGGGCCGCGACGGTGCCTTCGCCGACTACGTCGTCATCCCCGCGAGCAACGCGTGGGTCCAGCCCGCCGACCTCGACCCCGACCTCGGCGCGGTCTTCGACCCGCTCGGCAACGCCACGCACACGGCGCTGCAGTGGCCGATGGTCGGTGAGGACGTCGTCATCACCGGCGCCGGCCCGATCGGTGTCATGGCCGCGGCGATCGCCCGGCACGCGGGCGCCCGCTACGTCGTCGTCACCGACGCGAGCGACTACCGCCTCGCGCTCGCCGAGCACGCCGGCGCCGACCTCACGATCAACGTCACGCGCGAGAGCCTCGCCGACGCGCAGGCACACCTCGGCATGAAGGAGGGCTTCGACATCGGTCTCGAGATGTCGGGGGCCGCCCCCGCCGTCAGCGACCTCATCACGAACATGAACCACGGGGGCCGGATCGCCCTGCTCGGCCTGCCCCACGGGGGCTACGACCTCGACTGGGGCAAGGTCATCACCCACATGATCACGCTCAAGGGCATCTACGGCCGCGAGATGTATGACACGTGGTACGCGATGTCGCAGATGATCGCGACCTCCGAGCGCTTCCGGGCCGCCGTCGCCCAGGTCATCACCCACCGCTTCCCCGCCGAGCAGTGGGAGGAGGCCTTCGCGACCGCGCAGTCGGGTCAGTGCGGCAAGGTCGTCCTCGACTGGAGCTGAGCGCCCGTATGCCGTCCGCCTCCGACCCGAGCCCCCGCCCCCGCCCGCTCGTGCTGCTGCACGGGCTCGGGCAGTCGCCCATCGTCTGGCAGGACGTCGTGTCCGCCCTCGGTGCCGGCCGTCCGATGACGGCGCCGTGGATGCGCGGGCTCAAGCCCAAGGACCCCGTCGGGTTCGACCTCGCCGCCGCAGCCGGCGGCGTCGCCGACGATCTCGAGCTGCAGGGGATCCGGCAGGCCGACTTCCTCGGGGTCTCCGTCGGGGCGAGTGTCGCCCTGCGTCTCGCGGTCGAGCGGCCCGAGCTC
Source organism: Humibacillus xanthopallidus (assembly GCF_006716675.1). Lineage (GTDB taxonomy): Bacteria > Actinomycetota > Actinomycetes > Actinomycetales > Dermatophilaceae > Humibacillus > Humibacillus xanthopallidus_B. The sequence goes on from NZ_VFPM01000004.1 coordinate 341,190, forward strand.
GTCGGGCGTCTCGTGCTGGGCAGCCCGCTCGTGCGCCCCTCGAAGGGTGCGCTGAGGATGCAGCGGCTCGCGATGCGTCTCGTGCCCGAGAGCAAGCTCGTCGATGCGGGGGTGTCGCGGCCGCGCATGCTCGCCGTGCTCGATGCGCTCAAGGGCTTCGACGGCACCGAGTCGCTGCGTGACGTGACGGCGCCGACGCTGCTCGTCGCGGGCGGGCGCGACAAGGCGGGGATCGCCGCGGCGCAACAGCTCGCGGGTCTCCTCGCGCACAGCGAGGTGGCCGTCATCGAGGCCGCCGGGTCGGTGCTCAACGCGGATGCGCCGCGCGAGCTCGCCGACCTCGCGACGCGCTTCCTCGACCTGCCCGACGTGCCTGACGCGGCCGACGTGCCTGACGCATGAGCCAGCATCCGGCCCGCTGCGCCGTCAATGCGCGCGATGCGCTGCGCAACCTCAGCAGAGGTTGATGCCGCCCGAGTCGAGCAGGGCGCCGGCGACGCGGTCGTCGGGCACGACCGGCACCATCCAGTCGGTGCCGGCGATCGACTTGACCGAGGTCGCGCACGTGAAGGTGGCGACGCGCCGGTCGAGCTCGACCGGGGCGTTGTAGAAGGTCGCCTCGAGCTGGTGCCCGGCCTCGTCGGTGCAGCTCACCTTGCGCTCGTCGAGGGAGCCCTGGCGGTCGGCGCCCGACGGGCAGACGATCTCGGAGACCCGGAGCCATGCCGGGTGCTTCGCGGCCTCCGGCGACACCTCGGGGGCGGCGCCTCCACACGCTCCGAGGGCCAGCAGGGTGGCCGTCGCGAGGCAGGTGACGGCAAAGCGGTGGTGCACGGGGTCAGTCCTCCGAGGGGTGGTCGAGGCAGCGGTCGTCCGGGTTTGTGGCGGTTTTCTCCGAACTGCCGCAAACCCCAGCAACCCTAGAGGTCCAGCATCCGGACCGCACATCGACAAGGACGGTTGCGGTGTGGGAGACGTCACGGGCGTGGGGCTCGCTGACCCGCTGACCCGCCGGGCGCGCGTCAGGAGTCGTCGTCGGCCGACGCGGCGTCGTGGCCGTCGGCAGGGCTGCGCTCGAGGTCGGCGTCGATCGCGGCGAGACCGTCGTGGACGATCTGCAGGAAGCGCGCCCGGCCGCGCGCCTCCGTGCCGGCCATCGCCACGAGGAAGGAGACCTGGTCGCGCACCTGCTGGAGCTGCTCCTCGCTGCCGATCTCGCTCGCCCGGCGATAGAGGCCGAGCGCCTCCCGGGCCTCGTCCTCGCTCGCCCGAGGACCCCAGAGGGCGTCGAGCATCGTGAGGTCGGCATAGACGGCCACCGTCCAGAAGGTGCGCGACAGGTGCGCCTCCTCCCGTGCTGCGGCGAGCGACTGGCTGATGAGGCTGCGCGCGGTGTCCTTGGGGAGGGGCTCGCGGCCCGGCACGGGCCGCCACCGCAGCGCGAGCTCGGCCGCCAGCCAGTTCGACAGGGCGCCGAGACGACGACGGTCGGTCGGCCCGCACGCGCTGCGGGCTGCGTCGAACCACTGGGCCATCCGGGTCAGCGCATCCTGCGTCCTCGACCAGTCGCCGGTGCGCGAGCTCGAGCCGGGCCGCTCGGGGCAGGTGACGAGGGCGAGCAGCTTGTAGGCGCTCGCGACCCTCCAGAGCCGGTCGACGCTCGCTCCGCTCGGCACCCGAGAGGGGGCCGAGCCGTCCGCGCCGTCGAGCGGCGCGGACGCGGCCGTCAGCGTTGCGGTGGGCGCGGCTGCCGGTGTGGGCGGGGGCGTCTGGGCGCCGAGGAAGAGCGAGCCCGGGTCCTCGAGAAGCTGCTGGAGCCGCGCGATTGCCCTCTCGATCGAGGCGACGGCCTCGTCGACGTCCGCCGGTGCGGGTGCCTGCGCCCGGGACGCCGGCGTGCCCGTCGCCGTCGCACCCTTCGTCGCACCGGTCATCGCCTTGGCCGTGGTGGCCTGCGCGATCGTCGTCGCGGCGAGCCGCACCATCTGGTCGATCCACACCTCGAAGTCGCGCACGGTCAGGGCCAGCCCGCCGCGCTCGAGCGTGCGCTGGAAGTGCTCGGTGGCCTGACGGGCGTCGCCGAACTTCGTGTACGTGCGGGCCAGCAGCACCTCGAGGGCGTCGTCGTCGCGGTCGTCCTGCGGGAGCGCGTCGTAGAGCTGCTGAAGACGCTGGATACCGACCTTCGAGTTGCGGCTGATGTCCACCGACTGGCTGAGGTTCTCGATCTCGACCCGGGCCTGCTCGGGCGTCGCCGGACGCAGCTGGGCGACGTCCCGGTGCACGACCGCGTCGGGTGCGAGGCGGTACTCCGGGTCGCCATAGCACTGGTAGGCGCCCCACGTGTTGACCGACTGGTGATCCGACCACGTCTGCCAGCGCGCGGCGGCGATCGCCTCGCCGAAGGTGAGTCCCGCGAGCATCCTGGTGTAGAAGGTCGTCGCGAAGGTGGAGGCGGCCTTGTCGTCGACGGCCCAGCCGCAGGCGACGACGGCACGCACGCCGATGTCGATGAGCTCGGTGGCGATGCTCGCCGCCAGGCGGTGGAAGTTGCCCGAGGTGCGGCCCGACGCCGTGCCGGGTGCTGCCCCGGGCGATGCCGGCCGCGAGCCGCCCATGGCGCCGAGATGGCAGCAGTTGACGACGACGAGCTCGGGCACCTGACGCATCTGGCCGATCTCGCCGGCCGTGAGGTACATGCCGTTGCCGAGCACCATGCCCGTCACCCGGGCGTCCGTGCCATCGCCCAGTGGCCAGTCGTAGACGCCGTGACCGGCGAGGTGGACGACGCGGTAGGCGGAGTCGAAGAGCGACTGGATGATCTTGGTGCCGCTCTCGGCGATGAGTGGCTCTGCCCGGAATCCGCTGTTGCGCAAGGCGGCTCCGACGTCCTTGGCTTCCTTCTGAGCGGCTGGGAGGGCGGTGAGACCGCTCGCGGTGTCACCGATGACGAGCGCGCGGTCACCCGTCGCCGACAGCACGTGGCTGCGCATCGAGGAGCCCTCGAGCTGGCGCACGAGGCCCCGGCGCACCCCGAGCGGCACCCGGTCGTCCTCGGTGGCGTGGTCGTCGAGCAGCTCCCAGGGGTAGTGCGCCGAGCCCTGGTCGACGACGAGCACGAGGTTGTCGGTGTCGGGGGCCTGCGCCTTGAGCTCGTTGGGGAAGAGCAGCTCGAAGAGCGTGCGCGAGGCGGAGCTGTCCGGTGAGGGCGAGTCCACGAGCGACTCGACGAGCCGGTCGACGAGCGCCCGTTGCGTGGGCACCGTGCGCGTGGGCGCCCCGGCGCGGCGGATGGCGGCCTCGAAGGTCAGGCCGCCGTCGTCCTCGGTGCGCACGCGCACCTGCTGCCACCAGCCTGCCGACTGCTCGAAGACGAGCCGGCGCTGCCGACCGGGCCGCTCCTCGAGCCTGAGGTCGGCGGAGAAGGAGTCGGCGAGCTCACCGCTCGTGAGGGACGAGCCGACGGCCCCCACGGCCTGCAGGGCCCGGTCCTGCCAGAGCTCGATGATCTCGAGCTCGGCGATGTGCACGGCGAGGTCGGTGTCAGCGAGCCGGTCGTTCGCGCGCTGGATGCCGGTGAGCAGGGCCTGCACGCTGTCGCGCACGGGCAGCCCGCCCGGACCCGTGCCGATGAGCAGGCTGCTGAGCTGGAGCTGGGTCACCCCGGCACTGGGGGCCGAGGCGCCGACGGTCAGGTTGGCGAGGGCCGATGTCAGGGCCGCGTGCGCGACCGCCCGGGCGAGGGAGGCGGCGCTCAGGGTGCCCACCGGCCCCATGCCCGCGACGATGGCGCCGGGGGGTCTCGTCCACTCCTCCGGGTCGGTGAAGATCTGGCACGTCTCGAGCGGTCCGGGATAGATGCCGAGCACCGCGGCGCGCGAGAGGCGCCCGTCGAGCAGGTCGTCGAGGGCGGCTTCGGCACCGATGAGGGTGCCGCCGGGGTAGTGACCGACGAGGACGTGGTGCCGTGCGAAACGGAGGTCGCCGTGCGAGACGCGGACAATCGTCGGTAGCCGATCCGGGTCCTGCTCGTCGTCCGACGCAGACGGCGCATACGGCGCAGACGGCGCAGAGGGCACAGACGCCGGCGCGGGGACGGTCTGTTGCCCCGAGAGCGCCTCGACGGGCTCCCCGGTGCGTTCGGCGGCGGGTGCAGGCTCGACAGGTTCTGGCTCGGCGGGTGCGGGCTCAGCAGGTCCTGGCTCGGGTGGGAGCGCGGTGGTGCGCTCGGACGTCGGCTCGACGGGCGTGGGCTCGACCGGCGGAGGACTGACCGTGGGCGTCGACATCGTCAGGCGAGGGGGGAGAGGAAGACCTGGTCGAAGCGGGCGGCCCGGCCCTCGAGCTGCGGCACCTGCTCGTAGGCGTTGTGCAGCCCGGCGAGGGTCTTCTCGTGCAGGCGGCGGTAGGTCGCGCCGGGCTCGTCGCGCATGGCCCGCACGAGGTAGTACGTGAGGGCGCCGCTGAAGCTGCCGTCGATGTGGGCATCGGCCGACGTCTGGTCGTCGCGGCAGCCGCTGATGAGGGTCTCCGTGATGCCGACGTCGTGCACGTTTCCGGAGCTTCGCCTCCTGCGCCGCTTGGGTGTGCCGGTGAACTCGCCTCCGGCCTGCTCGTCGTCAGGGTTGGGCAGGAAGCGCGAGACCACCTCTGGCTCAGGGGCGCCCGGCAGGTGCGGCTCTCGCGTGTTGCTGCCGGAGTGGCAGCAGTCCATGACGACGGTGAGCGACGCTGCCGGGTTGAGCCGGTCGAAGGTGCTGCGCAGCCAGTCGTCCGTCAGCGGGTCGTTCCAGTCGAGGTCGTGGGGGCAGAGGATCTCGTCGCGGTGGTCGGTGACCTCGTCTCCGTTCGTGTCGGGCACGTTGGAGCCGTGGCCCGAGTAGTGGAAGTACAGCACGTCGCCCGGACCTGCCGTGTCGACGAGCTCGGCGATCGAATGCGTCATCGCGGCCTTCGTGGCGTCCTCGTCGACGAGCATGGTGATGTCCGCGGGCGCGAACCCGTAGAGGTCGGTGAGGGCCCCGGCGATGGTGTGCACGTCGTTGACGCAGCCCCGGAGGTTGGCTCCGGGGATGGCGTACTCGTTGACCCCGATGAGCAGGGCTCGCTTCGCCATGGTGCACTCCTTCGACCAGCGTGTTCGACCCGAGTGCCGTGCGGATCCGCGCGGCGGCGGCCTTCTCACCAGTGTTCTCCGCCCGTCAGGGTGATACAGCGAGTTCGGCCAACCTCACGGCGTACTCACGGGAAACCAGCCGCCCACCGCCCCGATCGAGAGAGCAGTTCGTCCGCTTGCCTCAGCCCGCTGCCTTCTCCATCGCGCGCTCGATGGCGCTCGGGAAGCGGGTCTGGAAGTCGAGCAGGGCGACCCACTCCGGGGTGAGGAAGACCCGGCTCATGCGGCTCGACATCCTCCCGACGTTGGCGACCCACTCGTCCCCGGCCTCGTCGCCCATCATGCGTCTGGCGCACGCCGCATACTCCGGAGCGACGCCGTCGACCGTGTCGGTGCGCACCCGGCCGCGGATCTGGAGCACCTGGTAGGGCATCTCGTCGGTGTCGATCGACACCGCTGCCCAGTCGCCGTCATGGAGTGCCTTCATCTTCGGCGCGTCGGGCGGCGTGCCGAAGACGACCTCCGAGCCGTTCCAGTGGAAGCCGATCGGCACCACCCGGGGCGTGCCGTCGGTCCACACGTAGGCGAGGCGGGCGGGGAACGTCGACTGCAGAAGTCGCTGGGCGACGGGTTCCTGCAGGAGGGCGAGGTCGCCCTGGTGGCTTGTCATGACTGATTCCTCTCGTGCGTCCCCCGGGGGCTCCTTCCAGAGTGCTCCTGCCCGGAGCCCGCCGGAGCCGGATCGACGAACCCCGCCGAACGCGTGACGCCGAGGGCGTCGTGGGAGCGGCGCGGGCGGCCCGGCGAGCCGGCCGGGCGGCATACCCTTGCGGTGTCGCTCACCCCGCCGACCTGCGAAGGACACCGATGTACGGCTCAGTCAAGGACGAGATCGCCGAGACCCTGCGCGAGATCGAGGAGGCCGGGCTCTACAAGCGGGAGCGCGAGCTCACGTCTCCGCAGGCAGCGCACGTGACGACGCTCAAGGCGGAGGCGCTCAACTTCTGCGCCAACAACTACCTCGGGCTGGCCGACGACCCGAGCGTCATCGCGGCTGCCAAGCAGGCGCTCGACGACTGGGGCTTCGGCATGGCGTCGGTCCGTTTCATCTGCGGCACGCAGACCCAGCACACGCGTCTCGAGTCGCGCATCAGCGACTTCCTCGGCACCGAGGCGACGATCCTCTACTCCTCCTGCTTCGACGCCAACGGCGGTGTCTTCGAGGTGCTCTTCGACGCAGAGGACGCCATCATCAGCGACGAGCTCAACCACGCGTCGATCATCGACGGCGTGCGTCTGTCGAAGGCGATGCGCTATCGCTACAAGAACGCCGACATGGCCGACCTCCGCACCCAGCTCGAGGCGGCGCGGACGGCCGGCGCCAAGCGTGTCGTCGTCGTCACCGACGGCGTCTTCTCGATGGACGGGTCGCATGCGCCCCTCGACGAGATCTGCGACCTCGCAGACGAGTTCGGCGCGCTCGTCTTCGTCGACGACTCCCACGCCGTGGGCTTCGTCGGAGACGGCGGCCGCGGCACGCCCGAGCTCTTCGGCGTCATGGACCGCGTCGACATCCTCACCGGCACGCTCGGCAAGGCCCTCGGCGGTGCCTCCGGCGGCTACGTCTCGAGCCACCAGGAGATCGTCGACCTGCTGCGCCAGCGTTCGCGGCCGTACCTCTTCTCCAACTCCGTGGCGCCGGCCGTCGTCGCGGGGTCGCTGGCGGCGCTCGAGCTCGTCGCCTCCTCCGCAGAGAAGCGCGAGACGCTCAAGGCCAACACGGCGCTCTTCCACTCGCTCATGACCGAGGCCGGCTTCGACCTGCTGCCCGGCACCCACCCGATCCGCCCGGTGATGTTCCCCGGCGACGACGGCGCTCGCCGCGCTGCCGAGATCGCCGACCACATGCTCGGCAACGGGGTCTACGTCATCGCCTTCAGCTTCCCCGTCGTTCCGCGCGGCAAGGCCCGCATCCGGGTGCAGCTCTCGGCGGCGCACTCCGAGGACGACGTGCGGGCGTGCGTGGCAGCGTTCGTCGCGGCTCGCGACGCCGTCGGCTGACAAGCCACGCCGACGCCGTCGGCTGACAGCGCGCCCCACGCCCGGGGGAGTGGCGCGGGCTCCCACGAACGGAGCCCGCGCGACCGGAGCGCCCTGCGCTCCCCCTCGACCCGGGCACGAGATCCTTACCCCGATCGGACGCGTTCGGACGTCCGGGGTAGGACGAGCTGAGTCAGGCGGTGTCGACCCGGGCGTGCAGCCACGGCCGGTGCAGGTCGAAGCGGCGGCCGGTGACCTCGTCGGCCCTGATCTCGACGACGATGTACTTCTCGGTGTCGACCCAGGGCCGCAGCGGCAGCTGATCAATGATCCACGCGGCGGACCCCTCGAGGTGGCGGGCGCGACCGCGCACCACGACGCTCGTCGCGTGCTCGTCGACGACCTCGTCGACCTCGAAGGCGACGTCGGCGTTCATCGTGACGCCGAGCAGCTTGCTGCCCTCGGCGGTGAGGAAGTAGAGCCGGTCGTCCTTGACCGCGTAGTTGATCGGCACGATGTGCACCTCGTCGGCGAGGTGGTAGCCGAGGCGGCCGAACTCGTGCGTGCGCAGGAACTCCCAGCACTCCTCGGGGTGGAGTTCGTGCACGGGGTTGGTGTCGTTCGAAGACATGGTCGCCGCCTTTCGCGATAGCTTCCCGTCGTGGTCGGGCGAGTCCGCCTGGCTACTACGAATGGTAGTGAGAATAGTCCGGTCACGGCGCCCGGACTCGGCGAGTCTCCGGTCACACCTCGCGTGCGCTTGACTGTGGCCATGGACTTCTACAGCTCCTACGCCCAGGGCTTCGCCCGGGTCGCGGCCTGCACGCTGCCCGTGACCGTCGCCGACCCGGAGCGCAACGCCGACGCCGTCATCGCCCAGGTGCGCGAGCTGCACGAGGACGGCGTCGCGCTCGCGATCTTCCCCGAGCTCGGGCTGTCGGGGTATGCCATCGACGACCTGCTGCTCCAGGACCCCCTGCTCGACGCGGTCGACGACGCCATCGCGCGGGTCGCCGAGGCCACCGCCGGGCTCCGCCCCGTCGTCGTCGTCGGGGCACCGCTCGAGCACGGCTCGCGGCTCTACAACTGTGCCGTCGTCGTCCACGACGGTGCCGTCATCGGCGTCGCCCCGAAGTCCTACCTGCCGACCTACCGCGAGTTCTACGAGCGGCGCCACTTCGCGCCCGGCGACGACCAGCGCGGCCAGACGATCGAGGTCGCCGGCGACCGGGTGCCCTTCGGTCCCGACCTGCTCTTCCGCGCCACCGACGTGCCCGGGTTCGTCGTCCACGTCGAGGTGTGCGAGGACATGTGGGTGCCGGTGCCCCCGAGCCACGAGGCGGCGCTCGCGGGCGCCACCGTCCTCGCCAACATCTCCGGCTCGCCCATCACCGTCGCGCGCGCGGAGGACCGCCACCTCCTCGCACGCAGCGCATCGGCCCGCTGCCTCGCCGCCTACCTGTATGCCGCGGCCGGCGAGGGTGAGAGCTCGACCGACCTCTCGTGGGACGGCATGACGATGGTCTACGAGAACGGTGCGCTCCTCGCCGAGAGCGAGCGCTTCCCGGAGGGGCCTCGCGCCTCCGTCACCGACATCGACCTCGACCTGCTGCGTCAGGAGCGCCAGCGGCAGGGCACCTTCGACGACAACCGGCGCACCCTGGCAGATCGAGTGGGCGGTTTCCGCACGATCGAGCTCCTGCTCGACCCTCCGACCGACGACATCGGCCTGCTGCGCAAGGTCGACCGCTTCCCCTTCGTCCCCGACGACGAGGCACGCCTCGCCCTCGACTGCTACGAGGCCTACAACATCCAGGTCTCGGGGCTCGAGCAGCGGCTCAAGGCGATCGGCAACCCCACGATCGTCATCGGCGTCAGCGGCGGCCTCGACAGCACGCACGCCCTCATCGTTGCGGCCAAGGCGATGGACCGGCTGGACCGGCCTCGCAGCGACATCCTCGCCTTCACGATGCCGGGCTTCGCGACGAGCGACCACACCAAGGGCAACGCGATCGCGCTCATGGAGTCGCTCGACGTGACGTGGGAGGAGCTCGACATCCGCCCCGCGGCGACCCAGATGCTCGAGGCGATGGGGCATCCCTTCGGGCGCGGCGAGGAGGTCTACGACGTGACCTTCGAGAACGTCCAGGCCGGGCTGCGCACCGACTACCTCTTCCGCATCGCCAACCAGCGCGGCGGCATCGTGCTCGGCACCGGTGACCTCTCGGAGCTCGCGCTCGGCTGGTGCACCTACGGTGTCGGCGACCAGATGAGCCACTACGGCGTCAACGCCGGAGTGCCGAAGACCCTCATGCAGCACCTCATCCGGTGGGTCGTCACGTCGGCGCAGTTCGAGGACCACGTCGGCGAGACGCTCACCTCCATCCTCGACACCGAGATCACGCCCGAGCTCGTGCCGGCCAAGGAGGGCGAGAAGCCGCAGAGCACGCAGGCGAAGATCGGCCCCTACTCGCTGCAGGACTTCACGCTCTTCCACGTGCTGCGCCGCGGTTACCGGCCCTCGAAGATCGCCTTCCTCGCCTGGCACGCGTGGCGCGACAGCGAGGCGGGGGAGTGGCCCGCGGGCTTCCCCGAGTCGGAGCGGACGGCATACGACCTCGCGACGATCCGCCACTGGCTCGAGGTCTTCGTGCGGCGCTACTTCGGCAACCAGTTCAAGCGCTCCGCGCTGCCCAACGGCCCCAAGGTCGTCGCGGGCGGCTCCCTCTCCCCGCGAGGCGACTGGCGTATGCCGTCCGATGCAGCGGGTGCCGCCTGGCTCGACGAGCTCGACGCCAACGTCCCCGAGGCCTGAGAGGCGAGGAACCCGGTCATGGCAGACACGCTCGTGGTCCGCGACTACGCCGACGACGACTGGCCCCAGGTGTGGCCGCTCATCGAGGAGGTCGTCCGGGCCGGTGACACCTTCCCGTACCCGACTGACCTCACCGAGGCCGAGGCCCGTCCGCTGTGGCTCGAGAACGGGCCGGGTGGGCGCACGACGGTCGCGACGGACGGGCCGCTCGTGCTCGGCACGGCCAAGATGGGGCGCAACCGGCCAGGGCCGGGATCCCATGTCGCCACGGCGAGCTACATGGTCGCGGCCGACGCGCGCGGTCGTGGGGTCGGCCGTGCGCTCGTCGTCGAGTCGCTCGAGTGGGCGCGCCAGTCCGGTTATGCCGCAATGCAGTTCAACGCCGTCGTCGCCACGAACACCGCCGCCGTCAGGCTCTACGAGAGCCTCGGCTTCACCGTCGTGGGCACGGTGCCGCGGGCCCACGAGCTGCCGACGGGCGAGCGCGTCGGCCTGCGGATCATGCACATCGACCTCTGACCGATCGAAAGAGCAGTTCGTCCGGCTCGGCCGCGAGCGGCCTCCCCGACGAACTGCTCTTTCGATCGGGTTGGGCGGCCTCCCCGACGAACTGCTCTTTGGATTGTCAGGCGGTGAGGACGACCTTGAGGGCTCGGGTCTGCGCCGCGTCGGCGAAGGTGTCGTAGGCCTGCATGAAGTCGCCCAGCGCGAAGCGGTGGGTGACGAAGCGGGCCAGGTCGACCTGGTGGGTCGCGAGCAGACGGAGCAGGGTCGGCGTCGAGTACGTGTCGACGAGCCCCGTCGTGATCGTGACGTTCTTGATCCAGAGATCCTCCAGGTGCAGGGTCGCCGGGCCGCCGTGGACGCCGACGTTCGCGACGGTCCCGCCCGGGCGGACGAGCGTGGCGCACTGCTCGAAGGTCGCGGCCACCCCGACGGCCTCGATGGCGACGTCCGCCCCGAGGCCGTCGGTGAGACCACGGACGATGTCGACCGCGTCCTCCCGGGACGGGTTCACCGTGATGTCGGCCCCGAACTGCTTGGCCGCCTCGAGTCGGGCATCGGCCAGGTCGATGGCCACGACGTGCGCCGGACTGAAGAGCTTGGCACCCATGATGGCGGAGAGCCCGACCGGGCCGGCGCCCACCACCGCTACGACGTCACCGGGACGGACCCGGCCGTTCAGCACACCGACCTCGTAGCCCGTGGGCCCGATGTCGGCGAGCATGAGTACTTCCTCGTCAGTCACACCTGCTGGGACGGCATACGTCGAGGTGTCCGCGAAGGGGACCCGCACGTACTCCGCCTGTGTGCCGTCGATCTTGTGCCCGAGGATCCAGCCGCCACCGCCGATGCACTGGCCGTAGCTGCCGTCGCGGCAGTAGCGGCAGGCACCACACGCGGTGATGCAGGAGACGAGCACGTGGTCTCCGACCTTGACGTTCTTCACCCCGGAGCCGACCTGCTCGACGGTGCCCACGGCCTCGTGGCCGAGGATGCGCCCGTCGGTCACTGCTGCGACATCACCCTTGAGGATGTGCAGGTCGGTGCCGCAGATGGTGACGGTGTCGACCTTGACGATGGCGTCGGTGTCGGCCTGCAGCATCGGCTTCGGCACCTCTTCCCACGCCTTCCGGCCGGGGCCGTGGTAGACGATGGCGTGCATGGTGGTGTCCTCGGGCACGGCGATCAGCTGATCTCGACGTGCGTCGTCTTGGCCTCGGTGGCCTTCGGCATCGTCACGAGGAGCACGCCGTCGGCGAGCGACGCCGTCACGGCCTGCTCGTCGACGGGGACGGGGAGGATCGCCTCGTAGGTGAAGCTGCCCGAGGTCCGGGTCGAGTGACGCAGGGTCCCGTTGCCTTCCTTCTCGGTCGTCTTGGTGCCGCGCACGCTGAGGCGCCGGCCCGAGAAGTCGATCGTGATGTCCTTCTTGTCGACGCCGGGCAGGTCGAGCTCGAGGGTGAAGGCCTCGTCGGTCTCGCGCAGCTCGCCGCCGGGGGCGAAGTCGCTGCCGGCCATGGCCGGCGACCACATCTGCTCCAAGAGGTCCTGCATCCGCGTGGCCCACGGAGCGAGGTCCGTCCACGGTGACAGCTCGACCCAGTGGGAGCGGTCACGGCGCTCGGTGGCCTTGCCGGGGGTGTTGATGGTCATGGTGGAACTCCTCCTCGTTGAGACGTGCCGCGACTCCTCAGCGGCACACCACCAGTGCACCCCCCGCGGAGGTCACCAAACAGGGCCATTGGTCCCTGCCCGGCGAGATCGGGGCGCGGCATCGTGGTCTCATGGCGGACTTGGCACTCCAGCGCAGCGTCGGCGAGCGGCGCCCCATCGAGCACGTCCCGGCCCTGGCGCCGCTCATCGGCGACTACGACCACCGGCGGCGCACGTTCTCGTGGGAGCGGGCGCGGCACTGGCTCGACATCGACGGTGCCGGGCGCCTCAACATGGCCCACGAGGCCGTCGACCGCCATGCCGCCGGGCCGCTCGCCGACGTCGTCGCGATCCGCTTCCTCGAGAAGGCCGGGCCGACCTTCGAGCTGACGTATGCCGAGCTCAAGCACCAGAGCGACCTCACGGCCGCCGCCCTCCGCCGGCTCGGCGTGCTGCCGCACGATGTCGTGTGCACGCTCCTGCCGCGCATGCCCGAGCTCTACCTCACCGTCCTCGGCACCCTCAAGGCCGGCGGGGTCTACTGCCCGCTCTTCCCCGCCTTCGGGCCCGAGCCGGTGCGCGAGCGTCTCGCGCTCGGGCGTGCCCGGGTCCTCGTCACCGACCGGCTGTCCTACACCCGGAAGGTCGAGCCCCACCGGGCCGAGCTGCCCAACCTCGAGCACGTCATCATCACCGACTCCGACGAGCGGGGTTGCCCTCGGGGCACGATTCCCTGGTCACGCCTGCTCATGGGCGGCGCCGCGGCGTACCACCCGAAGGAGAACGTCGTGGCGCCGACGTGGCCGTCGGACCCGGCCCTGCTCCACTTCACGAGCGGAACGACGGGCAAGCCCAAGGGTGCCGTCCACGTGCACGAGGCGATCCTCGCCCACCACGTGACGGCCGAGTTCGCGCTCGACCTGCGCCCTGGCGACATCTACTGGTGCACGGCCGACCCCGGCTGGGTCACCGGCACGTCCTACGGGATCCTCGGCCCGCTCAGCTGCGGGGTCACCGTCGTCACGGACTCGGCCGACTTCGACGCGCGGCGGTGGTACCGGATCCTCCAGGACGAGCGCATCACCGTCTTCTACACCGCGCCGACGGCGCTGCGCATGCTCATGCGCTCGGGCGCCGACCTCGCGCGCGAGTTCTCGTTCCCGGCGCTGCGGCACGTCGTCAGCGTGGGGGAGCCGCTCAACCCCGAGGCCGTCGTGTGGGGCCTCGAGGCCTTCGGGATGCCCGTACACGACACGTGGTGGCAGACGGAGACCGGCGCCATCATGGTGAGCAACTTCCCCGGTATGCCGGTCCGCCCGGGCTCGATGGGACGCCCGGTCCCCGGGGTCGACGTCGCGGTGCTGGCCCAGGGCGACGACGGTCGGGCAGCCGTCGTCGATGGACGCGTGCAGGTGCTGACGGGGCCCGATGAGGTTGGTGAGCTCGCGCTGCGGCCCGGGTGGCCCTCGATGTTCCGGGCCTACCTCGACGACCCCGACCGTTATGCCCGGGCCTTCGCCGACGGGTGGTACCTCACCGGCGACCTCGCGCGCATCGACGCCGACGGCTACGTGTGGTTCATCGGTCGCGCCGACGACGTCATCAAGTCGGCAGGCCACCTCATCGGCCCGTTCGAGGTCGAGAGCGCGCTCATGGAGCACCCTGCTGTCGCCGAGGTGGGGGTCATCGGCAAGCCGGATCCGCTGGCCGGCGAGATCGTCAAGGCGTTCGTCACCCTCAAGGTCGGCCACGAGCCGACTCCCGCACTGGCCCGTGAGCTCATCTCGTTCGGTCGGCACCGCCTCGGCTCGGTCGCGCCGCGCGAGATCGCCTTCGACCAGGCGCTGCCCCACACCCGCAGCGGCAAGGTCATGCGCCGGCTGCTCAAGGCCCGTGAGCTCGGCCTGCCCGAGGGCGACCTGTCGACGGTGGAGACCCCGTCGACGCAGCCGGCGGGTGATGCTGCGGGGGAGGGGTCGTCATGACGCGCGAGCTGTTCCTCGAGCTCTTCACCGGCCTGCTGCGCGAGATGATCCGGATCCGGCGCTTCGAGGAGAAGTGCGTCGAGCTCTACAGCGCGACGAAGATCCGTGGCTTCCTCCACCTCTGCATCGGCGAGGAGGCCGTCGCCGTGGGTGTCGTCGGCGCCCTGACCGAGGACGATGCCGTCGTCTCGACCTATCGCGAGCACGGGCACGCCCTGGCCCGCGGCGTGCCGATGCCGTCGATCATGGCCGAGATGTTCGGCAAGGCGACCGGGTGCAGCGGTGGCCGTGGCGGGTCGATGCACCTCTTCGACGCGAGCCGGCGCTTCTACGGGGGGAACGCGATCGTCGCAGGCGGGCTACCCGTCGCGGTCGGGCTGGCGCTGGCTGACCACCTGACCGACGACCGCGCGGTCACCGTGTGCCTCTTCGGCGACGGCGCCTTCGCCGAGGGCGAGTTCCACGAGTGCGCCAACCTGGCGGCCCTGTGGGACCTGCCGGTGCTCTTCTGTTGCGAGAACAACCGCTACGCCATGGGCACGGCCCTGGCGCGGGAGCACGCGGCCACCGACCTCGCGATGCGGGCGGCGGCATACGGCATGGTGGCGTGGACCGTGGACGGCATGGACGTCATCGCCGTGCGCGAGGCGACGGACCGTGCGCTCGAGTACGTTCGCGACAGCGGCAAGCCGTGCTTCCTCGAGCTGCGCACCTATCGCTTCCGGGCTCACTCGATGTATGACCCGGACCGCTACCGCGACAAGTCCGAGATCGAGACGTGGAAGAAGTCCGACCCGATCCCGGCGCTCGAGGCGAGGCTCGTCAGTGACGGGCTCATGACCCCGGCCGAGGTCGAGCGGTGGCGCGCGGCGGTGGAGGCCGAGGTGGAGGCGGAGATCGCAGCGGCGGTGGAGGCGGCCGACGCCGCGCCGCTCGAGCCGGTCGAGGACCTGCTGCGCCACGTGATGACGGAGGCCACGGGTGACGTGGTGGCGCCGGCGGGTGGGAGGTCGACATGAGCAGGCGGAGCGCGATGACGGTGGCGAAGGACGCTGCGGTGGAGGCGATGACGGCTCCGGCGGTCGCTCCGGCGACGGTGACGACGACGTTCCGAGAAGCGCTCCGCGAAGCCCATCGGGAAGCCCTGGCGCGGGACCCCCGGGTCTTCCTGATGGGCGAGGACGTCGGGCGCTACGGCGGGTCCTTCGCCGTGAGCCTCGGCCTGCTCGAGGAGTTCGGCGAGGAGCGCATCCGCGACACGCCGCTCTCGGAGTCCGCCTTCACCGGCGCCGGCATCGGGGCGGCCCTGCGCGGGTTGCGGCCGATCGTCGAGATCATGACGGTCAACTTCAGCCTGCTCGCGCTCGACCAGATCGTGAACAATGCCGCCACCCTGCGGCACATGTCCGGTGGTCAGCTGTCGGTGCCGATGGTCATCCGCATGACGACGGGTGCCGGGCGACAGCTTGCCGCGCAGCACTCCCACAGCCTCGAGGGGTGGTATGCGTCGATCCCCGGCATCCGGGTCATCGCTCCGGCGACGCTGGAGGACGCGCGCGGCATGCTCGGCCCGGCGGTCGAAGACCCCGACCCCGTCGTCCTCTTCGAGCACGGCTCGCTCTACAACCTCTCGGGGACCCTTCCGGCAGAGCCCGTTCGGGTCGACATCGCCAGTGCGGCCGTCCGGCGCGCGGGCACGGACGTCACCGTCATCGCGTATGCCGGTGGGCTGGGCAAGGCGCTCGCGGCCGCGGATCTGCTTGTGGCTGAGAACATCTCGGCCGAGGTGATCGACCTCCGCGTGCTGCGACCCCTCGACGATGCCACGATCATGGGCTCGGTCGCGCGCACCCACCGGGTCATCATCGTCGACGAGGCCTGGCGCACAGGCAGTCTCGCCGGCGAGATCTCGGCTCGCATCGTCGAGCAGGCGTTCTACGAGCTCGACGCACCGATCGAACGCGTCTGTGCCGCAGAGGTTCCCGTGCCCTACGCGCACCACCTCGAGGAAGCAGCCCTCCCGCAGGCAGAAGGCATCGCCGCCGCGGCGAGGCGGGTGGTGGGCGTCCATGGGTGAGTTCCGGATGCCGTCGCTCGGCGCCGACATGGAGCAGGGGGTGCTCATCGAGTGGCTCGTCAAGGTCGGTGACCACGTGCGCCGCGGTGATGTCGTCGCCGTCGTCGAGACGCCGAAGTCGACGGTCGAGGTCGAGTGCTTCGAGACGGGCACGGTGACCCGGCTCCTCGCCGAGGAGGGGCAGACGGTGCCGGTCGGGGAGGCGCTGGCGCTGCTCGGTGCGGCCACCGAGGTGGAGGCGACGGTTGCTGCGCCGGCAACGGTGGAGGCGACGGCTGCTGCGCCGGTGACAGTGCCGGTGGCTGCGGGCGCTGGGGTGGCCGCAGGTGCTCCGGCGCCGTCGGGGGCAGCGTCGGGCTCGACCGCGCGGCCGCCCCTGTCGCCGGTGTTGCGCCACCTGGCCCGCGAGCTCGGCGTCGACCCGACCACGCTGCACGGCACCGGACGGGACGGCGCCCTCACCCGGCACGACGTCGAGCAGGCGGCGGTGGCCCCGACACCGGCAACGACGTCACCGCACCGGCCGCGGGTCTCGCCGCTGGCCCGCCGGCTCGCCGCCGAGGAGGGCGTCGACCTGACCTCGGTGCAGGGCACGGGACCCGACGGGAGCGTCCGGGCGGAGGACGTGCGACGGGCCACGCGGCATACGGGATCGGGGGAGCGGGCGGCGTCGGCCCCCACCTCTCGGGTCGAGGTGAAACCCGAGGCCGCGCCGGAGGAGCCACCGCCTCCACCGATGAGCGACATGAGGCGGAGCATCGCGGCGCTGATGACGGTCTCCAACCAGGAGATCCCCCACTACCACCTGAGCCTCACGATCGACCTCTGGCGGAGCCTCCAGTGGATGAAGGAGCGCAACCGCGAGCTGGAGATGTCGGAGCGGCTCGTGCCGGCGGCGCTGCTCCTCGCCGCGACGGCGCGGGCGGCGCGGGCGGTGCCCGAGCTCAACGGCCACTGGATCGAGGGAGCCTTCCGTCCGGCCGCCGACGTCGACCTCGGGCTCATCCTGTCGCTACGCAGCGGTGGCCTCCTCGTGCCCGCGATCGGTGGCGCCGACCGGCTGTCCGTCGACGAGATGATGGCCCGCATCAAGGTGCTGACGCGACGCGCGCGCAGCGGGCGTCTGCGCGGGTCGGACCTCGTGCCGCCGAGCATCACGGTCTCCAACCTCGGCGACCAGGGCGTCGACAGCGTGCTGGGGGTCATCTACCCGCCGCAGGTGGCGCTCGTCGGCTTCGGCGCCGTCGCAGAGCGACCGTGGGCCGTGGACGGCATGCTCGGCGTGCGGCCCCTCGTCACCATCACCCTCGCGGGCGATCACCGCGCGACCGACGGCGCGACGGGGTCGCGCCTGCTCAAGACCATCGACCGCCTGTTGCAGGCACCTGAGGAGCTGTGACGAGGATGACCACGACACCGAGCCAGAGCGGCAGCCAGACCGCACCGGGCAGCCCGAGGGAGATGCTCGAGACGACGCTGCGCGAGATCGTGCCCGACGCCAGCCTCGACGGCGTCAACGGCGATGCCGACCTGCGTGAGACCTTCGAGCTCGACTCGCTCGACTTCGTCGAGCTGGTGGAGCGGCTCGGCAAGCGCGCCGGTTTCCGCATCGAGGACGACGACGCCGACCAGCTGCGCACGATCGACGCGGCGACGGCCTTCCTGTCGCGGGGGATGCGGCGCATCGGTTGAGGCGCTCGGCAGGCCTGTCGTGAGGCCTGCTCCAGATCGCCTGTCAGAGTCCGCACAGGCAAGTCCCAGTTTCGGGGATGTTATCGGAAGTTCCTGCAGCGCAACGACTCTGGTGCGACCATGAGGGGATCGACGGCGCCGCCCGCACAGGGTGAGGCCGTCACGGGATCGACATCACATCCGTTACCGATCGGGGGCATGGATGGGTTGCAGCTGGTCATGACGCACGACACGCGGTGCCCCCTGAGCGGCCCGCGCGAGGTTCCCTCTGACCGCCCCTCGTCCGGGCGGCACCGTCACCCACGCCTGCAGTCGCTGCGGCGCTGACACACCATGGTCCGGTCGCGTCACGGCCGGACGTTCGGCATCGCGTCTGCCTGCATGCCGGTCGAGGCGCATGCCCTCACCGAGGAGAGTGACTGTCCCATGTCCGAATTCGATGTTGCTGCGGACCTGAACCTGGCTGCCGGTGCCCTGCGCGGGCTGGTCGACGACGAGGACCGCTTCCGCGCCTGGTATGACGCCTTCCTTGCCGGCGACGCCGACTCCTACCGACGGATCCTCGGAAAGGCGTCCGCCCTGGAGCACGAGGATCTCCTGTGTGGCTGGCTCTGCAGCAAGGAGTGCGTGCGACTCTGCTGGCGTCTCTGTGGACCGCCCCGGATCGACCGCATCCCCGAGCCTCGCGAGCTCGCCGAGGTCATCGTCAGGCTGACGAGCGACGAGGAGCTGCTCGAGCGCCTCGTGCAGCCCGTTCTCGAGCTGGACCCGCGTGCCTGGCAGTCGCTCGTCAACGAGCTCGAGCTGCGGCCGTTCTGCCACCTCATCTGCCACTGGGTCTGTCGCGTCTACTGCCGGCTCCGGTGCGAGCGGCTCGACGACACCGACGGCGTGCTCTCGCGCCACCTCGTCGATGAGCTCGCTGGCGCGGGCCCGGCCATCGCGGCGCTGGTCGCAGACGAGGCCGGCTTCGCGGAGGTGAGCAAGGCTGCTCTCGCCGGCCGGTGTGAGCTCGTCAAGAGCGTGTTCGACCGTCTCGGGCTGGCGGACCGGTGCCGGTGGATCTGCGAGTTCTTCTGCTCGTGGAGGTGCGTCCGGGTCTGTATCACCCTGTGCCGCCCGTTCCAGGTCACGGAGATGGACCTCTCGCTCACCGAGGCCTACGAGTTCGGGCAGGCCATCAGCCGGTTGTCCGAGCAGCCCGAGGCCCTCGCCGCTGTCGCCGACGCCGTCGAGCGTGAGGACGTCGATCGGTTCGCCTCGCTCGTCAAGGAGCTCGGGCTCGAGCGCTTCTGCGTGCAGCTGTGTCACTGGGTCTGCTCGTGGCACTGCACGCTCCTGTGCCGGTGTGTCTGCACTCCTGTCCTGCAGCCGTGGTTCACGCACGTCGGCCACTTCGACATCTACGCCGACATCGACTCCGGCACCGGCCTCACGAACAAGGGCCTCTCCTTCTCCGGGCTGTACTTCAACGGTGGCCCGGGGTTCGCCTTCCAGGACTGCCTCGAGCTGCGTGGCTACTGCCCCGCGGCCTCCCCGATCGACGGCACCGCCATGCGCTACCGCTTCGTGCTGGCCGGCACGTCGACGCCGATCACCGGGAGCAGGGTGTGCCAGGTCGATGCAGGATCCCGGGTCGTCTCGTGGCCGCAGAACCTGTCAGGGGTCGCGGGTGCAGCCAACGTGTCCACCTTCCAGACGATCGCCATCGCCGGCGCGCCGACCGCGGAGAAGCCGCCCCCCGCTCCTGGCGACCCCTGGTACGGACCCGACATCCACACCCTCGTGCCCGACCCGGACGGCTGGGTGGTCGTCGACCCGGCCTCGATCTCGGGCGGCTTCACCACCCTGCTGGGCTTCGACACCACGGACGATGTGCCCGGGGGTATGCCGACCAGCGCGAACCCGGCCGGTCAGACCGCCTCGCCCGCACCGTCCGGCCAGGACCTCGGGATCGTCTTCGAGGCGACGAGGGTGGCCGGGCCGACGAGCCCTCCGGACCACTCCAACACCCTCGCCCGGGTGCACATCAGCAACTGGAGGGAGCTCAACCTCCTCGACATCCAGCAGTTCCACGGGGCGGGCGCCGGGGCGTGCAGTCCGATCACCTCGGCACTGGATGTCGACTACACCGCCGACCATGAGGTCATGGCCGCATGGTCCGTCGCCATCACGAGCGCCTCACCCTCGGCCCCCGGGACCGTCGCCGGAGGCACGGTGCCTCGAGGCGGCTTCGGGACCGATCACGAGAACACGACCGGGTGGCAGCCCTGCTCCTACACCGCCTCGCTCTCGACCAGAGCGGCCCTGACGACCGGGCTCATCGACAACCAGGGGTACACGACGTCGAAGACGTTCTGCACCACCGGTCGGGGCTGACCCCTCGGCACGGCGTGACGCGGACGAGGACGGCGGGCGCGACGCGTCCCGCCGTCCTCGACCGCCCGTCGGGCAGGGCGGCGGTCGGGCGCCCCGCGCGCCCCATGCCGCGAGGACCGGCCGGACGAGCGGACTATGACACGGCCGCCCGGCCCCCCGCGAGAGGCGGCTCGTCCGGTGGGTCCGGGCCCGGGTCACGAGCCACGATGTGCTCCTCGTCGTCGGCCTCGTCGGCCTCGTCGGCCCCGTCGGGCCGGATTACCGGGGCGCCGGTGGCGGCCAGCGCTGCCTCGTGGGCCGGGAGGTCGGTGAGGCCGTGCACCCGGCGGGCCTCGCGCACCCCCTGAGAGATGCTGTGCCACAGGTGGTCCTCGCCGAGCTCGGGGATCAGCCCGGAGCGGCGCAGCGCCTGGCGCACGGGCCACATGACACGGACGAGGAAGAGATCCACATCCCGTTGGACGAGTGCGGCCCGAAGATCGGCGAGGGCGTCCGCGCTGGTGGTGTCCATCTGGTTGGTCGCCTCGAGGTCGAGAACCAGCGCGCGGGTCCCGGGGGTCGAGTCGATGAGAGCCAGGATGCTGTCGTTGGCCGGCGAGGCCGTGACCCAGAAGAGCGGCACGTCGAGGCGAAGCACCATCACACCGGGGAAGGTCGAGCGCTCGGGATGGTTGCGGATGCTGCCCCACGCAGCCTTCTCATGGGGCACCTTGCCCATGATCTCGACGTCGACCCTGGTCGAGCGGAAGACGAGACCGATCACCGACGCGGCGACGGCGAGGAGCAGGCCGTTCAGGGGTCCGAAGGCCAGCACCCCGACCGCCGCGATGGCCGCGGCGACGATGTCGTTGCGGCGAACCCTCCGATAGCGGCCCAAGGCGCTGAAGTCCATGAGCTTCCACACCGCGTTGACGACGATCGCGCTCAGCACCGCGCGGGGGAGCGCCGAGAGGGTGGGGGCGATGGCCACGATGACGACGACGGCCAGCGCCGCTGCGGCCAGTCCGGTCACCTGCGTGCGCCCGCGCGCGTCGCTGACCGCGGCCGTCTTGGACAGGCTCCCGGCGACAC
The DNA here is from genome assembly GCF_006716675.1 of Humibacillus xanthopallidus. Classification (GTDB taxonomy): domain Bacteria; phylum Actinomycetota; class Actinomycetes; order Actinomycetales; family Dermatophilaceae; genus Humibacillus; species Humibacillus xanthopallidus_B. The sequence goes on from NZ_VFPM01000004.1 coordinate 362,522, forward strand.
CGAGGCCGCCGAAGAGCCCGGACGCGACGTTGGCGGCGCCGGAGGCGAGCAGCTCCTGGTCGGCGTCGATCCGGTAGGCCCCCTTGGCCGCGAAGAGGCGGGCCGCGCTCAGGCCCTCCGCCAGCCCTACGAGCGCCAGTGCCGCACCGGCCGTGAGCAGCCCGACCACGTCGGCGGGGTCGACCTCCGGCATGCCGGGTGCGCTCAGCCCTTGCGGGACCGGCCCGACGACCTCGACACCTCGCGCCTGCAGGTCCAGGGCTGCCGACGCCGCGAGGCCTCCGATGAGGACGAGGAGACCCCACGGGACCTTCGGCATGAGCCGTTGGCCGCCGAACAGCACAACGAGCGCGACCGCCGACACCGCCACGGTGAGGAGGTCGGCCTCTCCGCGGGTGACGCTCGAGCCGAGCGCCCCGACGCGCTCGATGACCCGTCCTGCCGGCGTCGGCACGCCGACGAGGTGCGGCACCTCGTTGAGGATGACGAGCATGGTCAGCCCGAGCACGAAGCCGGTGACGATGGGCTTGGACAGGAACTCGGCCATCCAGCCGATCCCGACGAAGCCCGCAGCGATGAGCACCAGCCCGGAGCCGAGCGCCAGTGCGGCCGTGTACGACGCAGCCTGCGCGGTGCCGGCGACCCCGAAGCTGGCGAGGAACGACCCCGACAGCACGGACACCGTCGAGACCGGGCCCACGATGAGCTGCCGGGAGGAGCCGAACACGGCATACGCCACGAGTGCCACGGGCAGCGCGTAGAGGCCGACCTCAACGGGGGCCCCGGCGATCGACGCGTAGCCGAGGGCCTGCGGGACGGCGAGCGCGGCGACCACGGCGCCGGCAACGAGGTCCCCCCGCAGCCACGCGACCCGGTAGCGCGGCAGCCAGTGGACCATCGGGACCCGGCGCCATCTGCCCGTGGGGAGGGCCGTCGCGTCATCGCTCACCCATGCCACCCCGTTCCGCAAGCCGTGCTGCAACGCTAGCGGTGCGGAGCCGCATCACCAGGGCTATTGAGACATGCGGGCGTCCGGCGTCACATGGCAGTCGGCCGAGGTGGGGCGATGGCACCCTCCGGATGGCGTCAGCTCGTGATGTCCTTGCCCGCGAAGCGGGCCCAGGCGAGCAGCCCGAACACGACGGCATACCCCAGGTCGACCCGAAGGCCTTGGGCGATGTTGTCCCAGAAGGGTGGGTCGCGCAGCAGGTCGCCGAAGGCCATCCACTGGTCGACGAGGAGCCAGGGGTGCAGCCACGAGATCTGAGGCACCGAGTCAGCGATCCAGGAGAGGATCGTGAAGATCATGAGTGCCACGGTGGCTGCCAGCGGTTGCTCCGTGAGCGTCGAGATGAAGAGCCCGACGGCGCCGAGGGCCGCCAGACCGGCGGCGATGTAGAGGCTGACGAGCACCACCCGCCAGACTGCTGCGCCGAACGAGATCTCACTGCCCGAGAGCGTCAGCATCGGTCCGGTGCCGAAGAGCGCGATCCCCGCGACGGCGCCGGCGACGACCACGACGGCGACGCCCCACACGGCGCCGATGACGAGGGAGGCGTACTTCGTGACGAGGAGTCGGGTCCGCCCCACCGGCACGGTCAGCAGGTAGCGAAGCGTGCCGAGGTTCGCCTCGCCGGCCACCGAGTCACCGGCGAGCATCGCGATGGCGAGGGGAAGGAACAGCCCCAGCTCGACGCTGAGTGCCGCGAGCGGCACGAAGAGCCCGTTCGACGTGATCGAGGAGAGGAAGTCCGGCCCTCGCCCCTCACGTGGCGAGGAGATCCGCACCGCGACGGCGATGAGGACCGGCACGGCGGCGAGGACGAGCAGGCCCATCTGGTTGCGCCTGCGGCCGGCGATCAGCCGCAGCTCGGATCGCAGCAGGCGCGTCGACAGCCGCCGCGAGAGGGGGGCTGCGCCGGCGACCCGTGCCCGCTCGGAAACCTCTGTGACGACCGGCTCAGCCGCTGACATCGAAACCCTCCCCGGTGAGCGAGACGAACAGGTCCTCGAGGCTGGGACGGGTCACGGTGAACTCCTTGACGCCGACGCCACCCTCGACGAGCGCGGCGACGATCGCCTCCGGTGCGAGGCCGTCCGGCGTCCCGCGGACGCCGCCGGGCACGGTCTGGACCTCGCCGAGCCCGAGCTCGGTCAGGATCCGGGCGGCCGCCTCGGGCTGTCCGGTGAGCACCCGGGCCGATGGGGCCGCGCCTCCACGGACCTCTGAGCTCGAGCCCTGGGCGACGAGCCGGCCGTCGCTCATGACGCCGAGGTGGGTGCACATCTGCTCCACCTCGGACAGCAGGTGGCTCGACACGAAGACCGTCGTCCCGTCCGAGGCGAGCGAGGCGACGAGGTGACGGACCTCGCGAGTCCCTTGCGGGTCGAGGCCGTTCGTCGGCTCGTCGAGCACCAGCAGCTCCCGTGGCATGAGCAGCGCGGCCGCGATGGCCAGCCGCTGACGCATGCCCAGGGAGTAGGCGCGATAGCGCTTGCCCGCGGTCGCCAGCAGGCCGACCCGGTCGAGTGCGGCGTCGATCCGCTGCCTCGAGGTGCGCGGGTCGGCCGTGAGGTCGGCGGCGTCGAGGCGCTGCAGGTTGGCCCGCCCGGACAGGTAGGGGTGGAAGGCCGGGCCCTCGACGAGGGATCCGACGCGAGGAAGCACCTCCTGGGCGCCCTGCGGAATCGGTTGCCCCAGCAGGCTGCTCGTGCCGGCAGACGGGCGAACGAGGCCGAGCAGCATACGAATGGTCGTCGTCTTGCCTGAGCCGTTCGGCCCGAGGAAGCCGTAGACGGAGCCTCGCGGCACGACGAGATCGAGGTCGTCCACCGCGGCGCGCGCGCCGAAACGCTTCGTCAGCCCTCGGGTCACGATGGCGAGATCGCTCCCGGGGGCTGACGTGGCTCGTGCTTCCAGCGCTTGGGTCACTTCGCTGCCAGGGCGCTGAACAGCTGGCTCGCAGGAACTGCCCCGAGGGCCACCCGGCCGTCATTGGTCAGGACGACCGAGAACAGGCTGCCTTCGAGGACATGCCCGCTCCCCCACGTGCCCGAGGTGGTCGGAAGCGCCTTGAGTATGCCGTTCAGCTGAGCCGTGCTGTCTGCCGCGGACCCAGCGGAGCCCTTGGAGGCTGCCGGCACGGTGAAGGGGGCCACGACGACCGTGCTCCACCCGGAGCCGACGACCTTCGGGGCGCCCTGACCCGTCGTGGGCGCGGTGGGCTCGGGCGCGGTGGGCTTGGGCGCGGTCGCGTTCGTCCCGCCCGTGCCTGCGAGAAGGTGGTCGGACTGGGTGACCGTGGTGCCGGGGGGCGGCGTGAACGAGAACTGACGAGCGTCGGGCTTCGCGAAGTCGACGGCCGAGAAGCCCACCTCGAACGCGGGATTGGTCCGCTTCGTCGAGTAGACCTGGACGCGCAGCGGGACGTGGACCTGGCTGTCGATCGCGATCCGGACCGAGCCCACCAGGGTGGCCTTGTCCTTCGGCGTGAGGATGAGCTCGTATGCCGACCGGCCCGCCACCGAGGCCGCGCCGGACGTCGTGACCGTGGTGTCCTGGCCCATGAGGGCAAGGGCTGCAGCCGCCGCCTCGTCGGGCGTGCGGGGCGCGCCGGAGGCCAGCGTGCTCGGGACGCCGCTCGGCAGACCGCTCGGGAGCCCGCTGGGCAGACGCTTGCCGGCCGAGCCGGCACGCACCTGGTCGGTGCTCAACGTGTGGTGCACTGCGGACTTGTCCGCGCTGGACCACAGCCAGACGTCGTTGCCGTTGTGGATGACGTCGGACTCGCCGTTGCTGCCGATCAGTGCGAGCCGCTGACGTGTGGGACCGTCGAGCCAGACCCGCCACGTGTGCGTGCCGGAGATGAGGGAGGTCAGCGAGCTGCTGGCCGAGCCGGGTCGTCCCGACATCGACAGGCCCGGGATCTCGGGCAGGCCGAGGTCGGAGGTCTGCACCACGGTTCCCGACAGGCTGGAGACGTTCGCCGACCGGACGTCCGCCAGCAGCTGGGCCGCGGTTCGGGAAGGTAGCCCGCTGTCGGCGTTGGCCGTCTGGTTGACGGTCAGGGCCGTCGCGCCGATGACGCCGAGGGCCGCGACGGGCAGGGCCCAGCGAGCCTTGGGGTGGTCGATGAAGAAGCTCATGTCCCCATCGTGCGCCTCATCTGCTGAGAACCGACTGAGACCGTGCATCCGGGAGGAACGGCGCTCGGCCGGCACGTCGTGGCATCGTGGCGGTGTGCGGGTGCTGCTGGTGGAGGACGAAGCCCGGATGGCTGCGGCCATCGTGCGCGGGCTGACGGCCGAGGGTTTCGTGGTCGACCACGTCGCGGACGGGCAGGCGGGGCTTGAGGCGGCACGCTTCGGCGCATACGACGTGGTCGTCCTCGACATCATGCTGCCGCGGATGTCCGGCTACACCGTCGTCAAAACGCTTCGGGCAGAGCAGGTTTGGGTGCCGGTGCTGCTCCTCACTGCGAAGGACGGGGAGTACGACGAGGCTGACGGGCTCGACTACGGCGCGGACGACTACCTGACCAAGCCCTTCTCCTTCGTCGTCCTCGTGGCCCGGCTACGGGCCCTGCTGCGTCGCGACCCCGCCCCGCGACCGGCGATCCTCCGGGCCGGCGTAGTGATGCTCGACCCGGCAACGCATCGTGTCGAGGTCGACGGGTCGGAGGTGGCGCTTGCCCCGCGTGAGCTCCTCCTTCTCGAGCACCTCATGCGCGCGCATCCTGCGGCGGTCCGCAAGGAGGACCTCCTCGAGAAGGTGTGGGGAGACCTCGACGACGCCAACGTGGTCGAGGTCTACATCGGCTACCTGCGTCGCAAGCTGGGCAGGGCGCGCATCGAGACCGTTCGCGGTGTCGGCTACCGGATGGCACCGTGACCGGCACCCCACGCCTCCCGTCGGTGCACCCTCGTGTCGCGAGGCTAAGCATCCGGGCCCGGCTGATGCTCATCGGCCTCGCGGGAGTCGCCGGTGCGCTCCTCATCGGGGGTGTCTCGCTCTACGCCGTGCTCACCACCTCGTTGGGTCGCTCCGTCGAGGGCACGGCTCGCGCGAGCGCCGAGCAGGTGGCTCTGCTCGTCGACGCGGGGCGGGTGCCCGACCCGGTCCCGGTCTCCGGGTCGCAGGTCGTGCAGGTGCTCGACGCCCAGGGACGGGTGGTAGCCGGGTCCGTGACGGCCGACCGGATGACCTCCCTCGTCACGCCGGACGAGCTGCGACGCGCGCTCGCCGGGGAGCAGGTGGTCGTCGCCGGCAACCGTTCCGGTCTCTCCGGTCGCCTGCAGGTCGTGGTGGTCCCGGCAGGGGCGGCCGTGCCTTCAGGGCGCCAGTACGCCGTGGTCGCAGCGGCGCCCACCGGAGACATCGAGCAGAGCGCCCGCACCCTTCGCACCCTGTTGCTGTGGATCTTCCCGCTGCTCCTCGCCGTCCTCGCGGCCATCGCGTGGCGCGTCATCGGCGCGGCCCTCGCTCCTGTCGAGGCGCTCCGTCGAGGCGCAGAGCGCATCGACGAGTCCTCGTCGGAGACCGATCGCCTCCCGGTGCCGCCGACCCGTGACGAGGTCAGCGCGCTCGCGACGACCCTCAACGCGATGCTCGACCGGATCACGGTGGCGCGGCGCAAGCAGCGCGCCTTCGTCGCCGACGCGGCCCACGAGCTGCGCAGCCCGCTCGCCAGCATGCGCACCCAGCTCGAGGTGGCCCAGCGCCTGGGTGAGGGTGGTGACCTGCCGACCGAGCTGCTTGCCGACGTGGACCGGCTGAGCACGCTGGTGGACGATCTCCTCATCCTGGCGCGCGCCGGTGACGCGGCCGCGACGCGCCGGTCCTCCGAGGTCGACGTCACGGCGCTCCTCGCTGACGTCGCCGGCCGTTACGGCTCCGCCCGTGTCCCGGTCGGCACTGCGCCGGGTCTCGCTGGTCGTCGACTGCTGCCGCGGGCCGTGCCGGACGACCTGACCCGGGCCGTGACGAATCTCGTCGACAACGCGGTGCGGCACGCTCGCACCCGCGTCGTCCTCGACGCCACCTCGGTGGGCCACCAGGTGGAAGTCACCGTCACGGACGACGGCCACGGGATCTCCGCCGCGGACCGCGAGCGTGTCTTCGACCGGTTCACCAGGCTGGACGAGGCCCGTGACCGAGACAGTGGCGGCAGCGGTCTCGGGCTGCCGATCACCCGGGCACTGCTACTGCGCAGCGGAGGTGACGTGCACCTCGAGGATGCTTCTCCAGGCGTGCGAGCCGTGGTCCGCCTCCCGGCGAATCCCTGAGCCAGCATGGCGCACAAGGAGATTCCGTATGCCGTGAGCCCGCCGCGCGTCTGAGGAGCCCGCCTCATCTGAGGTCGGGCGGTTCGGGCTAGGCGTGCTGGTCCGCGGCCGAGCCGGGTTGTACGGACCAGTCTGCGGGTTCGTCGTCGGTGTCGGCGGCGGCAACCGCCTTGGTCTCGTGCACCTTTCCCGGCTTGTGGTGCTGCGGCGCGTAGACGGTGTAGAGCTGCATCGGCTCATCGCCGATGTTGGTCACGTTGTGCCAGCTGCCGGCCGGAACCATGACGCACCAGCCGTCGGTCACCTCTTGGTCGAAGGTCAGCTCGTCCTTGCTCGGCCCCATCTCGGCTCGACCGCGCCCGCGGTCGAGCCGGATGAACTGGTCGGTCTCCGCGTGCTTCTCGAGGCCGATGTCGCCGTTGACGGGGATCGACATGAGCGTGACCTGCAGGTAGGTGCCGCTCCATGCCACCGTGCGGTAGTTCGGGTTCTCGAGTGTCTCCTTCTCCAAATCGAACGACTGGGGGCCAGGACCGCTGTCTGTGATGCTCATATTTCGACCGTAGCCCCGCCCAGGCATGGCCGGACCGCTTCGTGACCAAGACCGCTGCCACGGACGCACCCACCGCACAAGCAGCACCGCACACATGGACAGCGTGATGACAAGCGCCGTTCGAACATGGCGCCTCAGGTGTTCATCCGGTAGTGGTCCTGCCACGCCTGCTCGCCGTGCCCGGCGGTCAGCCACCCCTCGGCCGTGATCTCACGGCGCAGCCCATCCAGCGCCTCGTCCATCCCCGGTGCCCACTCCTCGCGGGGCAGCATCGTCCGGCCGAGCGGCAGGTGCCCCCAGCTGTACGGAGCCGAGAACGTGTCACTCTCGTACCGCACCTCGCCGCCGAGGAGGCCCACGAAGTGCCACTGCTGCATCATCCCGGCGAGCAGGCCCAAGGTGCTGACCCACGCTCTGCGCGTCGCCGCGTCTTCCAACTCGATCGTCAGCGTGCCATCCAGATCATTCTCCGTCGCGGTGCTCACACCTCCAGCCTGCGTCCGCCGCCACTTCACGTCGGCGTAACAGCCTGTCTCGGTCGTCACATGCGCGCCACGGCCTCAGTGGTCCCATCCTTGTGGCTGCGCGACCCCACGCACTCTCGGGCAGTTGGGAACCCGAGCGCCGTCTCCGTGAAGGCGGGAGCCTCTTCAGGCCAGGTCTGCCGCCGCTGACCGCAGCAGACGCTCGAAGGTGAGTGTCAGGTCGGTGACACCGGTGTCAGACCGCAGCGCGTGCACTGTCCGGCGCGCGCGTCGGTGCACCACCGGCCGGAAGCTGAGGTGCAGGTCGCGTCGGCGCGCCATCCGCGACACCAGGGCAACGCCGTACCCCGTGGCGACCAGCGCCTGCGCGACGTCATAGGACTCGGTCTCGAAGCGGATCCGCGGTTCGAACCCTGCCTCCGAGACCAGACGGTCGAACTGTGCCCGGGCCGCGGAGCCGCCGCGGATGACCACCCAGGCCTCGCCGGCCAGGGAGGTCAGGGCGAGCGCGCGCGCCGCAGTCCCCACGATCTTCGGCACGGCGACCGGCCTCGTCGTCTGGTCGATCGGCGCCGGAGTAGGCCTCTCTGCGGCCCTCCTCGCCGTCCCGGCTGCGCATCGGGCACTGCTCGTCGGAGGGGGCCTCACCCTGGCTGTCATCGGCGCGCGCACCCTCCGCACCACGCGCCGAGGGGTGGGCGAAGTCGTGGAGCTAAAAGCCGAAGGTCCGAACCGTAGCCGTCTCTCCGCCTACGTGACCGGGCTCGCGACCAACCTGGGCAATCCGAAGGCCGGCGTCTTCGCCATCTCACTGCTGCCAGCCTTCGCCGGCACGCGCGACCTGCTCCCCACCATCGGCCTCGGCATCGTCTGGGCCGCAGTGACCGCCACGTGGTACCTGCTCTTCGTCCTGCTCGTCGCCCGCGGACGTGCTTTCGTCACGACCCCCCGGGCCCAGAAGGCGATTGGATACGTCAGTGGCGTCGTCCTCGTTGTCGTGGGCGGCAGTGTGGCCTTCGGGTTGTGACCGGTGACACCGACCGCCCCTCATCGGACGGCTGGACCTCCCTTCGGCGCGTGTTCGCCGGACTGCACGTGATGCGAGATGCGGGCGCTCGACAGGCGTCGGATCGAAGCGCACGGGTCCGTGCTTCAGTGGGCACTGACTCGCTGGCCGAGGGGGAATTCACGCACCTCCTCGCCGACGGGATTGCGGAAGCTGAGGACGGCCAGCGACGGCTGCCCACCCGCGACTCCGCCTGCGCGGGCGAACCCATGTGCACTTGAGGGCCCGGGCCTCATGAGGACGTCAGCGTGAGCTGACTCCGGTGGTAGTCGTAGTGCTCGGTGGCATACGCGTAGACATCGGCGAGGGTCATCGAGTCGCGGAAGAACGGATCCCAGCCGACGGGGAAGTGCATCCGTCGATCGAGTGCATCGTCGTCCTCGGCGTCCAGCCGGCGGTGGAGTTGGGCGATCGTGCGGTCCAGCTGTGCAGTCAGTCGTGGACCACGAAAGACGAGGGCACCGCCCACCGAGCCCAGGTAGTTGATGTGGTGGAACGGCCGGGTGGCAGCGTTGAGCGCGTGGGCGAACGTGCGGCTGGCCCGGTCAGGCAGGCGACCGAAAATCCGGACCAGCGGCAGAAGTCGGCGCACGATGAGGAAGCCGAACGTCATGTGCCACAGCATCTGGCCGTTGGTCCACTTGGTCCCCTGGGTCCGGCGTCGGAGCTCGGCGGGCGTTGCGTGCGATACCAGGTCTTGCAGGTCGGCGCGCGCTCTCTCCAGCTCGTCGTGGATGCGCTGTCGATCGACCGACTGACCCTCGGTGGTCATGCACCAGTCTCGCGCGTTGCGTTGATGGTGGGAACAGGGGAAACGCCCCCACGTCGCGCGCCCTCGGCATGCGGGCGAGACGCACGCTCCGACCGGCGGCGAAGAGTCGCACCATGTTGCGCGTGGGTGCCGACGGCCTGCAGCCGCCTGGTGAGGTGCGTGATCTACCGGATCTGGCTCCTCTTCGTGTCAAGACGCCGACGGGAACGCGGTTCTAGGCTGGTTGGTGACGGGTTCGGGAAGTGGCTTGTCCGAAGAGCCGGTGGTGAGTTGGACCAGCCGCATGATGCTCGCAACGACCATGATGACCCCGTACAGCTGGAGGGCGATGGGGTCCGACGGGTAGTGGCCGAGCACGGAGGCTCCGAACGGGATCGGTCCCATCGTGAACAGGAAGAGCAGGTTCAACCAGACCACGTCGCGGTTCACCCACTGCACCTGCATGAACAGGTCTCGATGGGCCACCCAGTACATCCTTGTGATCAGGAAGCTGATCGCAGGCCACCCCGGTGGGGCGCAGTTCCTCGAGCACACGACCGAGGGACTCGTGCGGCAGGTTCTCGGGGACCTGGATCTCGAGCACCAGAAGGGTGAGCACGATGGCGAACACGCCGTCGGTGAGCGTGTTGACCCGCTCGGGGCTGCTCAGGCGCCGCGGGCCTTTCGGCCCGCGGCGCCGACGACCTCGGCGTCAGGTGGTGACGTTCTCCTCGGCGAGCGCGTCTTCGAGCGCGAGAGCGATCCCGAGGGCCTCGGCGATCGTGGCGGCCGCATCGACGACCTTCGGGGTGCCGATGATGGGCGCCACGGCGATCAGGACGCTGCGGGCGTCCTCGAGGGTCAGGTCGGTGGTGTCTGCCGCTGCTGCGATGTTCAGCAGGTACGACGAGGGCGGGGCACCCACCGCGGCAAGGGCGGCGAACCGCACCATCAACAGCTCCCGGGCGCCGAGCTCTGCGCGCGTGACGGAAGCGGTGGTCATGTCGAGGATGGCGTCCAGCAAGGGGCGCTGCGGAGTCGTTGCTACATCGGTCATGGGGTTTCAACCTGTCTGCTTGCGTACGAGAAGCGGAGTGGTGAAGGTGTTGCCTCACCGAGCTGCCCGGCGTGTGGCTTTCACACCAGGCAACCTTGCGCCGACTCCGACGTCCTGTGACAGAGGCTTAGGTCCCTAGTTGAGTCCATAGCGTTGGTGTACAACGATGCTGGTGAGCGTGTCCTGCTGACGTAGGTGCGGTCACCGCTGTGATCCTTCGAGTGATCTCTCACAACCGACTCGAAGAAGGACACTGCGATGACCGCGAACACCAGTGCTACTCCTCACCGTCGTGTGGGCGAGGTTGGGCGTCGTTGAGGGCGGGGAACATTCGGGTTAAACGGGTTTGACGAGGGGGGCAGGGGGACGCGGGACGCGCACGCGGTGTGGCCCCTAGGTTCGTGGTGCGCTGCAACGACTCGACTCGACCCATGGACCAGTGAGGGCGCACCCTGACTTCGCCGTCGCCACGCGTGCGGTGGAGACCACGCGGCAGGCGGCGCTGGGCGCTCACGTGGTCAATGTGATGGACCGGTGGACGGTGATGCAGGCACCCGACGGATGCGTCTACTGCCTCACCGACCATGATCCCTCGACCGGTCGGGTACGTCGCTGAACACGGCTGCCCCGCAACAGACCCGAGTGCGGGACGCCGGGTTCGCGCGACTCAACCGCGGCTCCGCCACCGACCAACGGGCCTGCACCGTCCGGCAGCGAATCTCAGTCGTTCGATGACGGTGTGGGTGGCTATCCTTCCGTGATGCCTGCCAGGATCGTGCTCCACTTCCATCCGGGGTGGCCCTTCGGCCAGGGCACAGTCCTCGAGGCCATCGCGGCCTCCGGGGTGTATCGCAGCCAGTGGGAGACCGGCACGTCCAACGGTGGCCTGACCGCCTTCCCAGGTGGTGACCGATGGCGCTGGGAGAGCCGACTCTTCAAGGGACGATATGACGACGCGGACGTCGTGGGCCGGCCCGTGTACGGCGCCTGGAACCGCCGCGATGACCCCTACGGTGCTTCGCCACGGTTCGGTTCGGCCTACCTGCGGTTGCGCCCCGAGGTGGTCGAGCGTGCCACCTTCTGCTGGCCTGACAGCTTCTACGACCCGCAAGCCGTCGGAGGCCCGAACCGACTCGAGGAGCTATGCGCACTCGCGGACGCCGGTGTCCTCGACCCGTCGTTACTGCCCGTAGCCGCCGCCGACGTACCGCTGGATGACCCCCTCAACGACTACGTCGAAGCACACGTCCACGGCGGCCTGCTGATCGGTCGTGACGTGGAGGCACTCGTCCTCGACCCCAGCGATCGCGAGGCACACGCTGGGGTGCTCGCCCATCTCGGCTGCCCCGTCGAGGAACATGCCGGCTACCGGGTGACGGCGCAGTCGATCGACCCCGCATACCGAGGATCTGTGCCGGTGGAGCTGGCTCGGGCCCTCGGCGGCACGATCACTCCCGCTCGCCTGGCCGCAGCATCCCGCACGGCCGACCCCCAAGCCGTCAAATGGCTATGGCACTGCATGGCCCGGTTCGGCCGACAGTAGGCGCAGCCAACACGACCAGAAAAGCATCCGCAGGGCGCCGCGAGGGGCACCTTCGCGCTGTTACTGAAACGTCCTCAACTGCCGCGGACGGGATGTCCGATCTTGCCGCGGACAGGACGTCCGATCTTGCCGCGATGAGGTAGCGGCCTGCAACGCCGAGAACGGCCTACGTCGGCTCGTGAGCGTTGACCTCCGGGTCTAGAGCTACCTCGACGTGCTTCCGGAGGCTCACCCGACCGGCTCGACGCTGGCGCAGGGCCGCGGCGCCGGCCCGAGGCTGCGGTCGATTTCGTGGCGGAAGGACGCGTCCGCGTCTTAGCGTCGTAGTACGGGTCGCGCACTCACGGCGCGCCGACCGCACGATGAGGAGCCTCCTTGTCCGTCACGCCCGGCAGGCCGTCCGGCGGCGATGACTCGGTCACCGCCGCCGCGACTCAGCACGGGCGCCGAGGCCGGGCTCTCGATGACGCGGCAGCGGGCGCGACGGGGTCCCACCCTCGCGACCGGTTCCTCGACCTGCTGCGTGGGGGCAGCATCGTCGCGGTCGTCGTCGGCCACTGGCTGGTCGACGACCTCTACTGGAGCGGCGGCGGAGTCCGGCACCGCAGCGCGCTAGGCGAGGCGCCGGGCCTGTGGCCGCTGACCTGGGTCTTTCAGGTCATCCCGCTCTTCTTCTTCGTCGGGGGCTATGCGAACCGTCGGAGCTGGCTCGGCGTCACCGAGCGCGGCGAGGGGTACGCCGCCTTCGTCGACCGCCGGATGCACCGGCTGCTCGCGCCGACGGCTGTGCTGCTGCTCGCCGTCGTCGCAGGCAACGCCGTCCAGGCGCTCGTCGAGGCGTACGTGACGGCGCCCGGTCTCGGCGCGGGCGGGGCGATCCTGCTGCAGCCGCTGTGGTTCCTCGGCATCTACGTCATGGTCGCCGCCCTCACGCCGGTCACGCTGCGCTGGCACGAGCGCTGGGGCTGGCGCGTAATCATCGTGGCACTCACCCTCGTCGCGGCGGTCGACGTCGTGCGGCTGGCGACCGGCCTGACCTGGGTGGCCTACGCGAACGTGCTCGTGGTCTGGGGGCTCGTCCACCAGCTCGGCTACCTGTACGCCGACAAGGCTCTCGGCACCCGACCGGCGATACTGCTCGCCGTGCTCGGCGGCGGCGCGCTGGTGCTGCTCACCGCCGGTCCGTACCCGGCCCGCATGGTGGGCGTCCCCGGCGACGAGCTCGTCAACATGAACCCACCCACGGCCGCCCTCACGGCGCTCGCGGTGGCCCAGGTCGGCGTCGCTGTCCTGGCCCGCCATGGCCTGAACCGGTGGTTGCGGCGACCCAGGGTGTGGACGGTCGTGGTTGCGCTGAACCTGTCGATCATGTCGATCTACCTGTGGCACCAGCCGGTCATGGCCGTGGTGGCCCGGTTGCTGGCGCCCAGCGGCCTGCCCCATCCCGACCCGCCCGGTCTGTCGTGGTGGGGGATCCGGGTCGTCTGGTTCGCGGCCGCTGGTCTGCTGCTCGCCGCCGTGGTGCTGCTTGTGGGCCGGTTCGAGCGCGGTGCGCCACCGGTTCCGGCGCCGCGAAGGCGCCCGGCGACGATCGCCGCCGTCACATCGGTCGTCCTGGCCGAGCTCGGGCTGCTCGGCGTGGCGGGCACCGACGCGGGCAGCCCTTTCGCCGTGAGTCGGGTGCTGGGGGAGATCGACGTGGCACCGGTCGTCGCGATGGTGTGCGTCGGCGTGGCGATGCTGCTCCTGTGGGGCGCCCGTCGTGGCGACCGTGCAGCGAGAGGGTCCCTCCTCGCCGGTGCGGCGGCGTTCCTCCCCGTCGGGTGCGCTTACGCCGTGGGCGTCGGTGGGCTGACGCCATCGACGCGGCTGCTCGGCCTGGTTGGCGTTCTGTCGCTCGGGCTCTTCGCCGCGGCCGTGGCGGCGACCGGGAGCGCGGACACCGACCGGGGCCGACGGGCGGAGAGGTAATCCGGTCGTAGAGGCCCCAGGGCTTCACTTCGAGGGTCGCGACGCTCAGCACTCTGGTGCTCGTCGTGGCAGGCACACTGTGGCACTTCGTGTACGACTGGTCGGGTCCGGCCCGTGGCGCTGCATCTCGATACACGAGCTTCATTGGGCCGGTCCTTCCACTCCCCGCAGCGCACCGACGTCCGATCTTGCCGCTCTACGCGCGCGACCCTGCCGATGTGCGGGCACGGAGCGCGGACCAGGAGCCTCTCGCGCGAGTAGGCATCGGAGGGACCTTTCCGCCGTGAAGAACACATCGTTCGGTGCGCCGTCGAGGTCCGCACGGCCGGCCACAGACTGCCGTGCCCGGGGCTCGTGCAGGGACGCCGCCGTGGCTGCGCAACCCACACCCAAGGGCAAGAGTCGCGGGTCCACCACGTCGCGGAACTCGGTGGAGGACCTTCGACCCTGTCGTGAGGATGCCTTGCCATGCCAGCGTCGAACTGTGGTCATCGTGCGTTAGGGGCACCTATGTTCGCTGAGTATGTCGTCCGCCGCCGCATGCGGAGGTTCCTCGATTCATTCGAACACAAGGACTTCGACCAGCTTTCTCAAGCGTGGGCGCAGGACGTCATCGTTGAGTTCCCTGAGGGTCTTCCCATGGCTGGCGCGTGGCACGGCAAGGAGGAGGTCCGCAGGCTGTTCGAGTCGGTCTTCGCGTACAACAGGCGCTTCGCCTTCACCGTGCACCACATCGCCGTCTCAGGCGCCTGGTCCCCGATGGGGCGCAGCACGGTGCTGACGGAATGGCAGGCTGAAGAGGAACGTATGGATGGTCACATGCTCAAGGTCCGAGTTGTTAGCGTGGCGGAGTCGCGCCGCTGGCGTGTTGTGAGAACCCGCGACTACTTCTCCGACGTCCCCGCAATGGCCGCGCACTACGAACACATCGAACTGCCGAGTCGAACCTCCCGTTCCTTGCGCGATGGAGGCTCCCTGTAGAGGCGATCTTCTTGCCCGACAGGAGTGATCCAGGCGCTCGATCTGCCGCGTGGAGGACGCGTAGCGTCCGATTCTCAGTGGCTTATTCGGGGCGAGTCTTCGAGACCATGATTCGCTGCATCCACCGGCTCGCGATCTGCTCGTCGAGGTCGCTGATCACGTGTCCGGTGGGGAGTACCTCGTGTTCCACGGCTGCTCCCGCCCGGCGAAGGGTCTCGGCGAGTACGTGGCCGTCGCCAGGTGCCCTGCGGTCATCGTGAGCACCATCGAGGAGCAGGACCGGGAGCCCGTTCAGTGGCTGCTCAGGATCGGCCGTGAACGGCGACAGGGCTCGGAGCAGGATCGCGCCGGAGAACGCCTCTGGCTGGGTCTGGAGGATGGCTGCCGCCATGATGGCGCCGTTGGAGAACCCGACGAGGATCGGGGGTCGGAGCTGCCCGTGCTCGGAGAGGGTGGTTCTGATGAGCTCGCAGAGCGGGGAGACTCGGGCTGCGAGGTCGTGCTCGTCAATGCCTCGGTCATCGAAACGGTGGAAGAACGCGAAGCCACCAGATGTCGCAACAGCCCCGCGAATGCGATCATGGCCGCGGAGGGCGTGAGCCGTTCGGCGAGTGGGAGCAGATCTGTCTCGCGCCCGTCGGCACCATGGAGGAGCACGAGAAGAGCAGCGGAAGCGCCCGTTCCCTTGGCCGGGACAAAGACGTACTCGTGCATGACACACAAGTTCTCACACACGGCCAAGATGAGGCCCCGAAAGCCTTCCTGAACTGCCGCGGACGGGACGTCCGAATCTCCAGGGATGTCTGCCGCAGATAGCATGCGGTCTGCCGAGCTGCGTTGCCAGCCGTACCGTCGCACGGCAGCATCCGGGCATTGAGGTGATGAGTTCCGTCGCCTCGGGAGGTCCTATCACCACACGAACGCGTCGAGAGGAGTAGAAGTGCCCCAAATGGTGAGAGTCCACAACTTCAACGTGTCGAGTGACGGCTACGCCTCCGGCGAAGGACAGAGCCTGGAGCACCCGTTCGGCCACGCCGACCCGGCCGCGCTCTTCTCGTGGACGGGCGCGACGGCGAGCTGGCCAACGCGCACCGACCCCGGCGGCAGCCGGGGCCTCGACGACTATCTGGTGCGCGACTTCCACCGCAACATCGGCGCGGAAATCATGGGCCGCAACAAGTTCGGCCCCCACCGTGGTCCGTGGAACGACCACGACTGGCGGGGCTGGTGGGGTGACGAGCCACCGTTCCACACCCCGGTCTTCGTCATGACCCATCACGAGCGTCCGTCGTTCACGATCTCCGACACCACGTTCAACTTCGTCAGCGGCGCGGCCAAGGACGTGCTGCAGCTCGCGCTCGAGGCAGCCGACGGCAAGGACGTCCGTCTGGGAGGCGGCGCGAACACCATCCGGCAGTTCCTCGACGCCGATCTCATCGACACTCTGCACGTGGCCGTTGCCCCTGTGGAGCTTGGTGCCGGATCCCGGCTGTGGGACTCTCCCGATGAACTCCTCGACCGGTACCACCGTGACGTCGTACCCAGCGGGAACGGCGTCGTCCACCACCTCTTCTGGCGAAAGTGAAGTCGTTGAGACGGCCACAACTCGCAGGCAGAGCACGGTCCCGTGCGACCGTATCTGTCGCAGATGGCGTCGGCTGCATCCGCACATGCCGCGGACGGGACGTCCGATCTCGCCGCCGACTGGGCGGCCCGATCACCGCGCTTTCACGGACAGGCTCAGGCCGTCAGAACTCGGTGCGCACTCGGCTGCGCTCGTCGGTGACCCGGCGCTCCTCGTAGATGTCGCCGACCCGCGCCCTCGCCCGCCAGGGGCGGGCAGACTCGAGCGCACCGCAAAGTGCCGGATCTGCTCGGTCCAACGTCCCGACCACCAACCCGGACTCGCCACCGACGTCGGCCAGCACCTCGCCGTGTGGTCCGATAAGTCCGGAGTGGAACAGGTACGTGGTCTGCGCCGGCACCGACAGGCTCACCCAGTAGTTGTGGATCGCGGCGTACGCGCGAGCCTTGGTCGCGAAGACCGAGTCGACCGGGTAGGCGGACAGCAGGAGACAGTCGACGCCGAGCCGGTCGTACTCGGCAAACACCTCGGAAAAGTTGATCTCGATGCAGATCGCCAGACCGAAGCGGAACCCGTCGACGTCGAAGACCACCGGCTCGAAGCCAGGCGTGTAGAACTGCGTGACCTCGGTGTGCGAGCACTTGCGCTTGTCGCATCGGTCGACGAGCCGCGCACTTGCTGCCGAAGCGACCCTGAGCATGCGACGCATCTCGCCACCGTTGACGCGGGGATCCGACGACGCGGTGGGCTGGCAGGTGGCGATAGCGAAGCTCACCCGCGAATGCTGGCAGGTCATGGCCACATGGGGCGGCCGACTCGCAGAGATGCGAGGGCGCACAGCGCGCGAGGACTTCCTCATTTGCCGCGGACGGGACGTCCGATCCTGCCGCGGACAAAGAGGCCTGCCGCTACGCCCGTCCGGAATCTCGTTGAGCCGTTCATGTCCCTCCGCCAAGATGTGACCGGTGGGATGGGAGCTGCTCGAGCAGTGGGGTGACGACGTCGTTCGCGGCGAAGCGCTGACTGGCGGAGCTGGTGTCAACGAGGTGTACCGCGTGCGCGTCGCGGGGCACCGTGCGGTTGGGCGACTCGGCCGGCGCAGCGACGCTGATCTCGCATGGGAGACCGCCCTGTTGCGGCACCTGGACCGGGAGGGTATGGCGGTGCCGGTGCCCATCCCGACCGTCGATGGTCGGCTCGTCGCTGACGGTCTAGTGATCATGACCTACGTAGAGGGTGAGCCACCGGAAACCGAAGCGGACTGGGGCCGCGTCGCCGACGCACTGCGCCAGCTGCATCGGCTCACGTATGGCTGGCCTCAACGCCCAGGCTGGCGGTCATCGACCGACTTGCTGCGCGCCGAGATCGGGACGAAGGTCGACCTCGGGGCGATGCCGGCGGAGGCTGTCGCCAGATGCCGAGCGGCATGGGAACGACTCTCCGGTCGGACGGCATGCGTCGTTCACGGCGACCCCAACCCGCGTAATGTCCGGTTGACTGCGGATCGCGTCGCCTTGATCGACTGGGATGAGTCGCACGTCGACGTTCCCGACCTCGACCTGGCGCTGCCGCACAACGCTGCCGGCCTCGATGACGACGCGTACGACGTCGCTGCACAGGCGCGAGCCGCATGGGAAGCTGCCGTGTGCTGGGATCCCAGCGGGACCGACCGATTCGCGGTCGAGCGGCTCGCCGAAGTCCGAGCGATCTGAGCGATCCGAGCGATCTGAGCAGCAGCGAATCGACCGGGGCCCGGGACTGCTGCACGGATAGGTGACAGGTGGGGTCAGGCTGCCTGAGTGGCAGGTTTGGTCATGATGGTCTCGAACTCGATGGGGGTCAATCGTCCGAGGGCGTCCTGACGGCGTCGGCGGTGGTAGGTCCGTTCGATCCAGGTGACGATCGCGATCCGTAGCTGTTGGCGGCTGTCCCAGGCTCGACGGTTCAGGACGTTCTTCTGCAGCAGGGCGAAGAAGGACTCCATGGCGGCGTTGTCACCGGCCGCGCCGACCTTGCCCATCGAGCCGACCATGCCGTGCCGGTGCAGGGCACGGACGAATCTCCGTGACCTGAACTGCGATCCGCGGTCGGTGTGCAGGATGCAGCCGGCGACCTGCCCGCGTCGGGCGACCGCGTTTGCCAGGGCGTCGACGGCCAGCCGGGAGGTCATCCGGTCGCTGATCGAGTAGCCGACGATCCGGTTGGAGTAGACGTCCTTGATCGCGCAGAGGTAGAGCTTGCCCTCACCGGTCCAGTGCTCGGTGATGTCGCTGAGCCACAGCCGGTTCCGGTCCGGGGCGGTGAAGACGCGCTGGACGAGGTCGTCGTGCACCGGTGGCCCGGGCTTCTTGCCGTTCTTGCCGCGCTTCTTGCCGAACGCCGACCACCAGCCGTTGGCCGAGCAGACCCGCCACATGGTCCGGTCGCAGGCCTGCTGGCCGGCGTCGCGTGCCTCGTCGGCCAGGTACCGGTAGCCGAACTCGGGGTCGTCCCGGTGGGCGTCGAACAGGACGTTGGCCAGGTGCGCCTCGGCTCTGTCGCTCGCGGTGACTGGTGCCGCCAGCCAGCGGTAGTACGGCTGGCGGGCGAGTTTCAGGACCCGGCACGTCACCGCGACGGGGATCCCGTCGGCGGCCAGCTCGCGGACGAGCGGGTACATCATTTTCCCGGCAGGTTCGCCTGCGACAGGTACGCCGCGGCTCGGCGCAGGACCTCGTTCTCCTGCTCGAGCAGACGGATCCGTTTCTTGGCCTCGCGCAGCTCGGCACTCTCAGCCGCTGTGGCTCCTGGCTTGATGCCGTCCTCGACGTCGGCCTCGCGCATCCAGTTACGCAGGCAGGACTCGGCGATGCCGAAGTCGGCCGCGATCTGCTTGAGCGACTGGCCCGGCTCGCGGCCGCGAGCGACGTTCACGACGTCGTCACGGAACTCTTTGGGGTAGGGCTTGGGCACGGTGAACATCCTTCCAGCGGCGCCCTTCAGCGCCACAGATCAGGTGTCACCTATCCGTGCAGCAGTCCCCCCTTCGGGGGGTCACACTGTCGTGTCACATCTGATCGGGTTCCCCTGTAGTCGTGTGTCTGTTCGTGTCCGACTACGCCAATGCCGAGAGGCGCGAGCGCTGTCGTCGGACCGCGCACTGACGCTGGGTGAGCGACAGCGCTTCACCAGTGCACGAGCACACCGAGCTCGAACGCTCAGCGGAGAACGTCGAGGACCTGCTTCTGAATGCCGTTGCTGTAGACCTCGTGCTCGATGACGCGCACTCGTTGGGCGGCGATGTCCGCGTCGCTGAACAGTGACTTGCCCGCGCCGAGCAGCACCGGGAACACCAGCAGGTGGTAGCGATCGATGAGGCCAGCCTCCTGCAGCCCCCGGTTGAGGGTGGCGCTCCCGTGCACGAGCAGCGGGTCCCCGTCGGTCTCCTTGAGCCTGGCGACCTCGTCGACCGAGCGCATAACAGTCGTCTCGCCCCAGTCATCGACGAGGTCGTCCTCCTCGAGGGTCGTGGAGACGACGTACTTGGGCAGGGTCTTGTAGCGGGCGAACTCCGCCATGCCGGGCCACACAGGCGCGAACAGCTGGTAGCTCCTTCGCCCGAGCAGCAGGGCGCCCGCCTCTTCCTGTTCGCGGCCCTTGAGTTCGTAGGCCTCCGGCAGGAAGTCGACGGTCTTGAAGGTCCACTGAGTGTCGTGCAGCCCCGGGTCGCCGCCGGTGGGGTCGAGCTTCCCGTCGAGCGAGACGAATGAGGTGGAGATCAGGGTGCGCATTGACGTTCTCCTTCACAGGTGGTGGTGGCGCTTCCGTCACCACGTCGAATGGTGGTTGGCGGATTCGACGTCCCGCCTGGATGTTTCTGCGTCAGGAGGTGGCGCCGACAGAACCATGGCTCCGCAGGTTCGGCCCCAACTCCACAGCTTGTCCTGACGCCACCGGTGCCGTCACCAGCCGAGCTCGCGCAGCCGTGCGTCACCGATCCCGAAGTGATGACCCACCTCGTGGATGACCGTGCGCCGAACCTGCTCCACCACGTCGGATTCGCTGACGCACAGCGCGCAGATGGCGAGACGGTAGATCGTGATCCGGTCCGGCAGGACGCCTGCATAGAACGACGACCGACGGGTCAAGGGCACTCCTTGGTAGAGGCCCAGGAGTCCCGGCGGCCCGGAGACGTGCTGCACCGTGACAGCCACGTTGGTCATGAGCTCGCCCAGCTCTGCGGGGATGCCGTCGAGCGCCTCGCTCACCATCATCTCGAAACGCTCTGGATCGACGTCGACCATGAGGCAAGTGTCCAACCCGACGTCCACCGCCGCGTCGGCGCGGGTCATCGCCCGCTTCGCCGCAACCCGTTCGTCCCGAATAGGAACCCGCACCGCCGGCCAGAGGCGCGGGCCCCAGATGCCACGTGAGGGAGCCCGTCAGTCGGGCGTGTTCTCCAAGGCCTGCCGGAGCAGCTGGACGAGCGCCTCGAGCTGGAGGGTGTCGCCCGCCGCGATGTCGACGTCGCTGCCGTCGAGGGCACGCGCGGCGAGCCCCTGCTTGGCGTCGATGAGCTCGGCGATCTTGGAGTCGATCGTGCTCGCCGCGAGGATGCGCCACGCGGTGACCGGCTCGTCCTGACCGATGCGGTGCACGCGGTCGATGGCCTGGCCCTGCTCCGCCGCCGTCCACGACAGCTCAGCGAGCACGACGTTGGAGGCGGCGTGCAGGTTGAGCCCGACACCGGCTGCCGTCAGCGAGCACACCGCCACCGCGACCTCGGGGTCGCCCTGGAAGGCGTCGATGGCGTGCTGGCGCTGGGTGCTCGTCTGCTCGCCACGCACCGACACCGTGCGCAGGCCGGCCTCGGCGAGCACCCGCTCGGCGGTGTCCATGACGTCGATGTGCTTGGCGAAGAAGACGACCTTGCCGACCGAGTGGGACAGCTGCGCCGCGTAGTCGGCCGCGAGGGTCGCCTTGGCCTGACCGATCTTGCGCACGAGCGTGAAGACGTTCTCGGTGTTCTTCTGACCCGTGGCCGCCTTGAGCTCGGCGGCGGCGACCCGGCGCATGAGCGCCTCGTCGGGCTCGAACGCGAGCTCGGGACCCGCGACAGTGACGCCGCGCTCCTCACTCAGCAGGGCGGCATACCGCTTGGCGAGGCGCTCGCCGACGGCCCGCTCCGCCTTGCGGATGGACTGGCCGAGGGCGTCGTCGAGCTCGACGGTGATGTCGGCGATGCGCTTCTCGGGGAGGTCGCTCGCGACGTCGACCTTGCGGCGGCGCACGATGCCCATGTCGATGACGGCACGGCGGGCCTCGGGGTAGAAGCCGCGGTCGGCGGGCGAGTAGCCCGTCTCGTCGAGGCGACGGACGATCTCGTCGACGGGCTTGCCGCCCTTGATCCAGCCGAGGAAGCGCCAGATGGCGTCGAAGTCCTTGACGTCGTTGATGAGCGGGGTGCCCGTGAGGGCGAGGAGCAGGGGGTTGCCGCCCGGCGTCGTCGCGCGCAGCCGGTCGGCGAGGGCGAGCACCTGCTGCGACCGCTGGGACGTGAGGTTCTTGATGAAGTGGGCCTCGTCGACCACCATCGAGCGGAAGCCGAAGGACGAGAGCCACGCGAAGTGACGGTCGAGGATCTCGTAGTTGACGACGAAGACGTCGGCGAAGGCGTCGACGTCCTTGCCGTCACCGTGGATGACGCTCACCTTGCGCTGCGGCGTCCACCGCTCGACCTCGCGCGCCCAGTTGATCTTCACGACGTTGGGCACGACGGCGAGCATCGGGTAGGCGTTCGCGACGGAGGCCGCGAGCACCGACTGCGCCGTCTTGCCGAGGCCGGGCTCGTCGGCGAGCAGGAAGGTGCGGTGACCCTCCTGCACGCTCTGGAGGAAGCGTGACTGGTGCACCATGAGGTGCTGGCCGAGGGGTGAGAAGCGGTCGATGAGCGGCTTCGGGGGCAGCTCCATCGAGGCTGCGTCGCCACCCGCGCCGAGCTCGAAGGCACGGTAGAGCGGACCGAGCAGCTCCCACCCGGCCAGGCGGCTGGGCAGGTACTCGTGGGCCGGCCGTGGCGTGAGGTCGGGCACGAGGAAGGGGTTGGCGAGCGCGCGCGCCGGCACGGACTGCGGCATCACCTGCTTCGCCGCGAGCTGCGGGGGCACGAGCGGCTCGGGCGGCGGGGGAGCCATGACAGCGAGATCCTCCTCGGCGAGCTCCGCGCCCGACTCGAGGAGCCAGTCGCGCCGCAGCTGCTGGGCTGCCGCCCCGGGGCGGGCGTCGACGTCGAGCAGGGGCAGGAGGCTCGTGTCGCGCGCGGCGATCTGCGCGAGGATCGTCGCGATGCCGTCGAGGCGCTTGAGCAGCTCGGCGCGAGTGGTGCCGGACAGCGCGGAGTCCTCCTTGACCCGGGCCCGCTCGGCGCGCATGAGCAGGGCGATGACCTGGAACTTCGTCCGGTTGGTCGGGCTCGCCTTGCCCTTGGAGCTGATCCGCGCCTCGATCTCGCGCACGCGTCGCGCGAGCACGGGGATGAGCGGCGCCGGGTCGTCGCGGCGGGTCTGGACGCGGCGCGTCCCGGTGTCGCTCGAGCCGTCGGTGGGCCGACGGCGCACTCGCGCTGGCATGTTCCTCCTGGTCAGGCAGGTGACGCCCGTCCGACCAGCAGACGGTGGTCGTGCGTGGGCGGTCATCACCAGATATGCAGCACGCCGGTCAACCCTGGACGTGCCGTTGTCCCGTTCCCGTGTGGAGGCCGAGGTCTTGACCTGCGCGTCCGGTTGGTGGAGCGCTCGCCCGTTCGGGCGGAGGCGGCTCCTGCGGCTCGTGGCGCCAGCTGGCACCGGGACCCCTCGACTCTACATGCCGAGGCCGTATGCCGGGTGCGTCCGACCACGATCTCCGTGGGCCGCCGCGCTGGCGAGGCCCTCGGTCAGCCGAGGCTGACCCCGGCGACCACGCCGATGAGGTAGGTGACGCCCATGGCGAGCAGCCCACCGGCGACGTTGCGCACGATGGCGCGCTGCACGGGGCTGTGCCCCATCCGTGCGCTGACGTAGCCGGTGAGCACGAGGGCCGCGGCGACGCTGCCGACGGTCACCCAGACGCGCAGCGACTCGGGCGAGAAGGTGATCGTCAGCAACGGCAGCAGGGCCCCGACGATGAACGCGAGCATCGAGGCGCCAGCGGCGTGCCAGGGGTTCGTGAGATCGGAGGGGTCGATGCCGAGCTCCGCCTCGGCATGCGCCTTGAGCGCATCGTGCGCGGTGAGCTCGGTGGCGACCTGCTCGGCGACCGCGCGGCTCATGCCCTTGGCCTCGTAGAGCTGCGTCAGCTCCTCGAGCTCGCCGTCGGGGTCCTCGTGGAGCTCGCGGGTCTCGAGCGTGATGAGGGCCTTCTCGGAGTCGCGCTGGGTGCTGACGGAGACGTACTCGCCGGCGGCCATCGACATGGCGCCCGCCGACAGGGCGGCGATGCCCGACAGGATGATCGCCGTGCGGTCGTTCGTCGCTCCGGCGAATCCGACGACGACCCCGGCCGTCGAGACGATGCCGTCGTTGGCGCCGAGCACTCCCGCGCGCAGCCAGTTGAGGCGCGAGCCGACGTTGGCGTCGTGCGGCTCCTCGGGGCCGGTGCCGGTCTGGTCGGTGGCGACCAGCTCATCGGCCCCGGCGGATTCGTCTGCCGTCATGCCCCGATCGTGACACCGCCCTCAGCGCCTGTCACCACAGGGCAGCCTCACCTCACGTCGTCCGGGCCGTGCCGTCCTGGGGCGTCGTGCCCTCCTGGCTGGGGGCGCCGTCGCGCGGCGAGCCCGGGAGGCCTTCGGAGCCGCCTGACCCGAGCTGCCCCTGGTCCTCGAGCAGCTGCAGCAGCTGGTCGGGGCTCAGCCCGAGCAGCTGGTTGGGGTCGAGACCACCCAGTCCGCGGGTGGTGTCGCGGTCCCCGTCAGCGTCCCCGTCGGAGTCGGCGTCGGGCCGCCCGGGCAGCTGGTTGCCGCCCTGCTGGCCCGGCAGGTTGGGCAGCACCTGCTGACCCTGGCCCTGCTGGCCCTGCTGGCCCTGACCCCCCGGGAAGGGGAAGATGCGGCCCTGACCGGGCCCACCGAAGCGTCCGGTCTCCGCGGTGCTGCCGGAGGGCATGGCGGCCGCGGCGGCGATGGCGCCCGCGGAGGTCAGCACGAGGACCAGCCCCGCGGTCACGGCGGTCTTCTTGGCCGACCAGCGCGGAGAGCGCTGGGCAGCGGCGCCCGGGGCGGCCTGGGCCACGGCGGGCGTGGACCCGGCGGCGGCACTCGGCGCGGCGGCATACGCGTAGGGCTCTGCGGGCGGCACGACGGGGGTGCGCGCGGTGGGCGCTGACGGGAGCACCTGCGTCTCGTCGGGGCCGGCAGCCACCGGTGGGTGCGCGGGTGCACCGGCCGAGTTCGGGTCGAACTGCGGCAGCCTCGGCTCCGGACGCTCCGGCTGCGTGGGGGTGGAGTCGTTGCTCATGACGCCACGGTCGACGCGACACCTGTGGCGAGCCTGTGGCCGGGCCGTCGGTGCGCTGGGTCTTGGCCGACAGCGACTCCACAGAATTCACACAGGCAGGTGCTGGCGGTCGCACAGTGCCCACAGGTTCACTGGATACATGAGCGAGAAGACCCAGGCCGCAGCCCGACTCCAGCGACTCGACGGATCGCCCGTGCGGGTGCTCGTCGTCGACGACGAGCCCAACCTCACCGAGCTGCTCGGCATGGCCCTGCGCTACGAGGGCTGGGAGGTCCGCTCCGCCGGCACCGGCATGGAGGCGGTGCGTGCCGCTCGCGAGTTCGACCCCGACGCCGTCGTGCTCGACATGATGCTGCCCGACTTCGACGGGCTCGAGGTGCTGCGTCGCATGCGCGCCGACAACGCGAACGTGCCGGTCCTCTTCCTCACCGCCAAGGACGCCGTCGAGGACCGCGTCTCCGGGCTCACCGCCGGCGGCGACGACTACGTGACGAAGCCCTTCTCGCTCGAAGAGGTCGTCGCCCGCGTCCGGGCCCTCATGCGCCGCACGACCGTGGCCGTGTCGTCGAGCGACTCGATGCTCGTCGTCGGCGACCTGTCGCTCGACGAGGACAGCCACGAGGTGCGTCGCGGGGGCGACGAGATCCACTTGACCGCAACGGAGTTCGAGCTCCTGCGCTACCTCATGCGCAACCCGCGGCGAGTGCTGTCCAAGGCGCAGATCCTCGACCGCGTCTGGAACTACGACTTCGGCGGCCAGGCCAACGTCGTCGAGCTCTACATCTCCTACCTGCGCAAGAAGATCGACGCCGGGCGCGAGCCGATGATCCACACGATGCGAGGGGCGGGGTATGTCCTCAAGCCCGCCGCCTGACACGGTGCGTTCGGAGCGGACCTCCACGATCGCTGATCTGGTCGACGAACCCCGCCCCGAGGACCTCCCGTCGGCAGACGTCGTGGAGGTCCCTGCCCTGGCCCCGAAGCGACGGTTGCGCGAACGCTTCGCGGAGGCTCGTGGGCGCCTCGTGCCCTGGCGAGCCTGGACGCTGCGCGCCAAGCTCGTCGCATCGATGCTCGCCCTCTTCACCGTTCTGAGCCTCGCGACCGGCGCGGTGACGGTTCTCACCCTCAACAACCAGCTGACCAGCCAGGTCGACGAGCAGCTCAACCAGTCCATCCTGCGCAACCTCAGCGGCGGTCCGCTGCCCGACTTCAACGTCGCGGAGGACGACGAGCGCCGGCCCGGCGGACCCGGTGACGAAGGGCTCATCGCCTTCCTGCCCACCCAGCCGACGTCGCTGTTCACCGGCCCCGTCGGGGCGGCCACGTCTCTCGACAAGGATCGTCGCAACCTCACGTCGGCGCAGCTCTCGATCCTCGCCAACTCCGGCCTCGGTCGCGACGCGACCGACGTGCAGCTGGGCGGGAGCGCTGGAAACTACCGCGTCGTCGCGGCATACACGACGTTGACCCCGCGCGGCCTGCCGCCCACCCAGGGCACCCCCGGTGTCCTCATCGTCGGTCTGCCGCTGGCGCCCAACGAACACACGGTCCAGCGGATGGCTGCCATCACCATCACCACCGTGGCTGCCGGAATCGTGCTCGTCTTCGTGCTCGGCAGCTGGATCGTGCGGCGCAACCTCGAGCCGCTGCAACGAGTGGCCGACACCGCGACCCGCGTCTCCCGCATGCCGCTAGCGTCCGGCAAGGTCGCTCTCGCCGAGCGGGTCGACCCGGCCGACACCGACACCCGCACAGAGGTCGGGCAGGTGGGTGCGGCCCTCAACGAGATGCTCGACCATGTCGACGAGGCGCTGAACTCTCGACACCAGAGCGAGCAGCGGGTGCGCCAGTTCGTCGCCGACGCCTCGCACGAGCTGCGCACGCCGCTCGCCTCCATCAAGGGCTACGCAGAGCTGTCTCGCCGTGAGCCAGAGGAGGTGCCGACCTCGGTGACCCACGCGATGGGACGCATCGAGTCGGAGGCCAACCGGATGAGCTCGCTCGTCGAGGACCTGCTCCTCCTCGCACGGCTCGACGCCGGGCGACCGCTCGAGCAGAAGCCCGTCGACCTGTCGATGATCGTCATCAACGCCGTCAGCGACGCACACGCCGCCTCGCCCGACCACGTCTGGGACCTCGACCTGCCGCCCGAGCCGATCGAGGTGACCGGTGACACCGCGCGCCTCCATCAGGTCGCCGCCAACCTCCTCGCCAACGCGCGCACCCACACGCCCGCAGGCACGCGCGTGACGACCTCGATCCGGCAGGACGCCGACTGGGTGCGTCTGACGGTGCACGACAACGGACCAGGCGTGCCAGAAGCCTTGCAGCCGAACGTCTTCGAGCGCTTCGCCCGCGGCGATGATGCCCGCAACCGTTCGGGTGGAAGCACGGGACTCGGCCTGTCGATCGTGGCTGCCGTGGCCAAGGCCCTCGGTGGCCGGGTCGAGCTGCACAGCCGTCCCGGAGACACGACGTTCACGGTGTTCCTGCCGGCAACCCTGCCGGCGCCCACCCCTGCCAGGTGACGAACGGGGAGCCCTCCGAGGTGACGAGAGAGACACCATCGGGCTGGTGAATCCCGCTGGGCGCGGTCGCTGGCGGCCATACCGTGGAGGTGAGGGCGGGGCGTCGTTGGCCATTGCGCACCGAGTCGTGGAGTCTCCGGCGAGGTCCGACTCGCGATTCGCCGTGAGGGGGAGATCGCGATCAAGGAGATGGAGTACGACGAGTTCGAAGTCCTGCTGGAGCGCAGCGGCGACGGGTACACCGCTCGTGTCGTCGACTCCCCGACCGGGCCGGTCCCTGCCATGCCGTTCGTGCCGCCGGAGCCCGTCGGCGGGCTTCCCGCCGTGCGGCTCGGCGTTCGCGGCGAGCGGAGGCTGAAGCCTGGGACCCCGGCGCCGCCGAGCCCGAAGGAGTTCGGTGCGGACCTGTTCCGGGCCCTCTTCAACGAGAAGGCCCTCGCGATCCTCCGGACGAGCCAGTACGTCGCGGCCAAGCGCCAGCGTGGGCTGCGCCTGCGCATCCGCTTCGCCGACGCCACCGCTCTGGCGAACCTGCCCTGGGAGCTGCTCTACGACCCCGAGCGGCACTGGTATCCCTGCCAGCTGAGTCGCTTCCCGACGCTCCGCTTCGTCGACCTTCCCGAGCCGGTGCTGCCGCTGCAGGTGACCGGCCCGCTCCGGATGCTCGTCGTGATCTCGAGCCCCGTCGACCTGCCGCCGCTCGAGGTCGAGCGGGAATGGACGCTCCTGCGCGACGAGCTCGACCCCCTGGTGCGCTCCGGGCGGCTCGAGCTCGAGCGACTGCCTGTCGCCTCGCTCGAGGATGTGCGCGAGACCCTGATGCACCGGGACTTCCACATCTTCCACTACATCGGGCACGGCGGCTCCGACGAGGACACAGGGGAGGGTCACCTCGCGTTCACCGGGCCGGATGGCCGGCAACGCCGCGTCTCGGGGAGCCAGCTCGGCGTCATGCTGTCGAACTCGCCGATCCGGCTCGCGGTCCTCAACTCCTGCGAGGGAGGGCACGTCAGCGACGTCGATCCGTATGCGAGCACCGCGATCGCGCTGGTGGAGCAGGGGATTCCCGCGGTTGTGGCGATGCAGTTCCAGATCACCGACACGGCAGCGACCGCCTTCAGCCGGACGCTCTACGACGCGGTCACCGCCGGTCGGCCGGTCGACCTCGCGGTGACGTTGGCGCGTCAGGCGGTCCTCGCGGCGAGCGAGGCGGAGTGGGCGACGCCCGTGCTCTACCTTCGAGCCGTCGACGGGGTGCTCTTCGATCTTGCTGCCCCTCCCGAGCCCGCGGCCGCGGCGGCTCCCGGCCCGCACGCCGGTGCCGCGGTTCCTGTCTCCCCGGTCCCTGTTGCGGTGGCTGCGCCCCCACCTGGGCCCGCGCCGCCGGCCCAACCCCGACACGTGCGCGCCGAGGTGGTGGACGGGGTCGTCAACCTCATGTGGCAGCAGCCGCCCGTCCATGGGGTGCCCGTGCGTGCCTGGGAGGTGTGGCGCAACGGCGTGCGGCACGCGATCGTCACCCTGCCGATGGCCCTCGACGACACCCCCGGTCCGGGGGAGTACCACTACAGCGTTGTCGCGCTCGGCGACGACGAGATGAGGTCGGGCCACTCACACACGTGCACGACCTACGTCACCAAACCGCTGAGGAGAGCGTCGGCACCAGCGGCCACGCCTCCACCGCGGACGGCGCCCGTTCCGGTGCGGCAGGCGCCGCCGCCCCCGGTGCAGCACGTGCGCAAGAAGAGCCGGGCCGGCTGGATCCTGGTGGTCCTGCTCGCCGTGGCACTCGTGGGCTGGCTGTTGCTGCGCCCCGGCAACGAACCCATCGGTGCCGACGGACGGACGGGCGATAGCTCGCAGAACGTCAACCCGCCCCCGTCAGATGGACCGAGCGTCGCGGAAACGGGCACCGACCTTGTGCTCACGAGAGACCCACCGGGTACCGGCGGCGGATCGGGGGAGACGACCCTGAGGTACTCCATCTACAACGCAGGGCCTCGATCAGCGGAGAACGTCTCGATCGACGTAAGGGTCAAGGGTGAAGGAACCGTGATCACCGCGACGCTTGAGCCCCCTGGTGGAGCTGCTTCCAAGATCTGCGCCATCGTCACCGACCAGCACGCCACGTGCTTCGCCCCCGCCCAAGAGGTTCACGGCACCGCGACCTTGTCCATCCTGCTCTACTCCCAGGACCCGCCGCCCAGCCTCACCGTCCGCGTGGTGAGCGAGGCGAGCGACTCCAACCCCGACGACAACGTGGACACGTTCCAACTTCCGACGCCCTGACCCCGAGGCACCCAGAGGGGAGCTCTCATCAGGGTGGCTCAGACAGGTCATAGGCGGACCACAGCCTCGGCCCCGAGCGTGGGGTCATGGACACGATGACCCTGACCTCGCCGGGCGACCCGACATCGCCGGCGGCCGCTTCGAACACCGCGTACCCACCGACCCAGCCCACCTCCGGGTCCGCGTCGACGGGGTCCCTGCCCCCGCGCGGCGGTCGGCTGCACCGCGTCTGGCGCGGCGCCGACACCGACCCGGCCTGGGCCAGGCCAGCCCTTATGGGGGTGCTGCTCGCGACCCTCGTGCTCTACACGTGGAACCTCACGGCCAGCGGCTACGCCAACTCCTTCTACTCCGCCGCCGTCCAGGCCGGCAGCGAGAGCTGGAAGGCCTTCTTCTTCGGCAGCTCCGACGCCGCCAACTCGATCACCGTCGACAAGCCCCCGGCCTCGCTCTGGGTCATGGCGCTCTCGGTGCGCCTGCTCGGTCTCAACTCCTTCGCGATCCTCTTCCCCCAGGTCCTCATGGGTGTCGCGACCGTCGGGGTGGTCTACACGACCGTGAAGCGTCACTTCGGCGCGGCCGCTGGTCTCATCGCGGGCGTCGCTCTCGCGCTGACTCCTGTCGCCGCACTGATGTTCACCTTCAACAACCCTGACGCGCTGCTCACGCTCCTCATGGCCCTCGGCGCCTGGGCGACGATGAAGGCCATCGAGCAGGCGTCGCCGAAGTGGATGATGATCGTCGGCGTCTTCATCGGTCTCGGCTTCCTCACGAAGACCCTCCAGGTGCTCCTCGTCGTCCCGTTCTTCGGACTCGCCTACCTCGTCGCGGCGCCGACGACGCTGCGCAAGCGAATCATCCACTCCCTCATGGCCGTTGGCACGATGGTGCTGTCAGCGGGGTGGTGGGTCGCCATCGTCGAGCTCATCCCCGCCTCGGCCCGCCCGTACATCGGTGGCAGCCAGACGAACTCCTTCCTCGAGCTGACATTCGGCTACAACGGCCTCGGCCGGCTGAGCGGTGACGAGACGGGATCCGTCGGCGGCGGTGGTGGCGCTGCCGGTGGTCAGTGGGGTGAGACCGGACTCTTCCGGATGTTCTCCTCGAGCGTGGGCGGTCAGGTCTCCTGGCTCATCCCGAGTGCCCTCATCCTGCTCGCCGCGGGCCTCTGGCTGCGCGGACGGCTGCCGCGCACCGACCTCCGGCGGGCGGCATACGTCGTCTGGGGTGGCTGGCTCGTCGTGACGATGCTCGTCTTCTCGTTCATGGCCGGCATCTTCCACGAGTACTACACCGTCGCCTTGGCGCCCGCGATCGCCGCCCTCGTCGGCATGGGTGCGGTGGAGGTGTGGGAGCGCCGCGACAGCGCCGTGGCCACGGTCGCGCTGTCGGCGGCCATCGCGGCCGCCGCGACGTGGAGCTTCATCCTCCTGTCCCGCACGACGGCCTACGGTGAGTGGCTCCGGGTCTCCGTGCTCGCCCTCGGCATGGCCGCGGCACTGCTCGTCCTCGGGCTGCGTTGGTTCCACCCGCGTGCCGTGCCCCTCGTGCTCGCGGCTGCCCTCGTCGCCGGTCTCGCCGGCCCCGCGGCCTACACCGTCTCGACCACGGCCCAGGCGCACAGCGGCTCCATCGTGACTGCCGGTCCTGCAGGCTCCGGCGGCGGCCCGGGCGGCATGCGCGGCGGTATGCCGCCCCAGCAGCAGGGCCAGACCGGCACCACCCAGCCGGGTGGGGCGCCCACCGGCGGCACGACCGGCGGTGGCATGGGTGGTCTGCTCGATGCCTCGACTCCGAGCACCGCTGTCGTGGCAGCGCTTTCGCAGGACGCTGACCAGTTCACCTGGGTTGCGGCGGCAGTCGGCTCGCAGACCGCAGCCGGGCTCCAGCTGGGCACGGGGTTGCCGGTCATGGCGATCGGCGGGTTCAACGGGTCAGACCCGAGCCCCACGCTGGCGCAGTTCCAGCAGTACGTCGCGAACGGGAAGATCCACTACTTCGCCAGTGGTGGAAGGGGATTCGGCAACCAGAACGGTGGAAGCAGCTCCTCGTCCGAGATCGCCTCGTGGGTCGAGCAGAACTTCACCGCGGTGACGATCGACGGCTCGACGTTCTACGACCTGACCCAGCCCTTGTCCGCCACGTCCTGATCGAACGAGAGATGACGACCATGGCTGCTCCACGGATCCAGCTCTCCCAACAGGTGATTCGGTTTGCGGGCGTCGGTCTGGTCACGACCGCCCTGCACCTCGGCCTCTTCGCGGCCCTGGTGCGGGGCGGGGCCGGCTCCCAGCTCGCCAACGGTGTCGCCCTCGTCATCGCCACGCTCGCCAACACGGGCATCAACCGCGCCTGGACGTTCGGCATCTCGGGTCGCAAGCGACTCGCGATCCACCACGGGCAGGCCCTCGTCATCTTCGCCATCACGTATGCCGCGACGACCCTTGCGCTGGCACTGCTGGGCGTCGTGGCGCCGAACGCGAGCACCATGGTGCAGACGGGTGTCGTGCTCGTGGCCAACGTGCTGTCGACGGCGGCGCGCTTCGTCGCGATGCGCAGCTGGATCTTCACCGACCACGCTGCGGCCGAGGTGCCGACACAGGTGCCGACACAGGTGCCGACACCGGTGGCGACTGAGGTGGCGACTCAGTCGCGGTCGGACGGCCCCGAGCAGGCTTCCCACCACGGGTCCTGGTGAGCGGCGACGACATCATCGATGTCGTTGCCGCTCAGCTGGATCCGCGCCCCAACGAGCGGCGCGACCAGGCGCACCCCGCGCTCGGCAGCGACGCGACTGGCCCAGCGGATCGGCTCGCTCCACCAGTGGGTGGCGAGGTTTGAAGGTCGCCCAGTGGATGGGCAGCATGACCGAGTCGGACGTGCCGCGATTGACCTCGAGGTGCGCCTCGACCGCCTCCTGCGGGTTGAGGTGGATGTCGGGCCAGTGCACGCTGTAGGCCCCGATCGGGATGATCGTCAGGTCGAACGGACCGAGGTCGGCACCGATGTCGGTGTAGCGGTGGGTCGGTCCGGAGTCGCCACCGAAGAAGACGGAGTGCCGGGGCCCGCGGAGCGACCACGCCGCCCACAGCGTCTGGTTGCGCACGAGACCGCGACCGGAGAAGTGCCGGGCCTCGGTGCAGGTGAGGCGGATGCCCGCGACCTCGGTCTCCTCGCGCCAGTCGAGGCTCGTGATGCGCTCGGCCGGCACGCCCCACGACTCGAGGTGCAGGTCGACGCCGATCGGCACGACGTAGTGCGGCCGGTGGGCTCGCTCCAGCTGCCGGATCGACGGCTCGTCGAGGTGGTCGTAGTGGTCGTGACTGATGACGACGGCATCGAGCCGGGGGATCTCGGCGATGGTGCCGGGCACGGGGTGCATCCGCTTCGGCCCCACGACGGCCGACGGCGAGACGCGGTCACCGAAGACGGGGTCGAGCAGGAAGCGGCGGCCGTCGAGCTCGACGACGCACGTGGCGTGGCCGTACCACGTCACCGCGAGGTCAGCCGGCTCGTCGGGGTGGCGCGGCGGCACGAGCGGCACGGCGCCCTTCGGCTTGCCGCGACCGAACTCCCGCACCATCGTCGCGATGAGGTTGCCCGGCCCCTCGGCCTCGGAGGTGGCGACGATGTGCGCCGGCTCGTGCGCGCGGAACTCCCCGTCGCGGTAGTGGGGCGAGGCCGCCGCGCGGCGACGCATCGCGGCCGGGCTGGCGCCCATGCGGCGAAGGATGGGGAGCTGCACGGGGTCCTCCTGGTGGGTCACGTAGGGGCCGTCGGGTGGCCGCCCCCCATTGTCGTCAGCGAAGCGCCTGTCGCCGGAGTTCCCGAGCCCTGCACGGCCCGGGCCGACGAACTGCTCTTTCGATGGGGTCAGTCGCGGTCGTCGGGGGCCGAGCACGCCTGCCACCAACGGGTGGAGAAGGCCTCGGCGACGGTCGTGGCGTCACCCGTCGTGAGGTCGACACGCTCGCCGACGCGGGGGCAGGCGACGGGGACGCCTGCCTCGCCGGCGGCCCGCAGGAGGCGGCGGATCGGCTCGGCCCACCAGTGCATCGACAGGTTGAAGGTCGCCCAGTGGAGCGGCACGAGGAGCGACTCGCGGGCGGCGGTCTGCACGGTGCGCGTCGTCGTCGTGCGCTCGCCCTCCTCGTGGGTGCCGCCCGGGGTGTCGATGCGCTGGTCGCCCTCGATGAACGCGTCGGCGACGCCCGCATGGTCCTTTGTGAGCGCCTCGGCCTCGTCGCCGATCCGGTTGACGTCGCGGTGGGCCGCGAGCGCCTGCTCGGGATCCATGTGGATGTCGGGCCAGAACGAGTCGTAGGCACCGATGGGCATGAGGGTGAGGTCGAAGGGGCCGAGGTCGGCGCCGATGGCGGCGAAGCGCTTGGACGTGCCGGAGTCGCCGGCGAAGTACGCCGAGTGGGCGGGACCGTGCAGGGCCCAGCCGGCCCAGAGGGTCTGGCTGTCGACGAGGCCGCGGCCCGAGTTGTGCCGCGCCTCGGTGCACGTGAGCCGGATGCCGGCGACCTCGGTCTCGTCACGCCAGTCGAGGGCGGTGATGCGCTCCGGCGGAACGCCCCAGGCGAGCAGGTGGGCGTTGACGCCGAGCGGCACGACGTAGTGCGGCTGGTGCGTCTCCTCGAGCTTGACGATCGACGGCTGGTCGAGGTGGTCGTAGTGGTCGTGGCTGATGAGCACCGCGTCGATCGTCGGGATCTCCGCGATGGCACCGGGCACCGGATGCATCCGCCGCGGCCCTGACCGCCGGATCGGCGAGACGCGCTCGCTGAAGACGGGGTCGATGAGGAAGCGCGCACCGTCGATCTCGAGCACCGAGGTCGCGTGGCCGTACCACGTCACGGCGAGGTCGCCGGGAGTCTGCGGCGGGCGGGCCGCGACGACCGGCACCTCGCCGACGGGCTTTCCGCGGCCACTGACGCGGATCGCGGCGATGGCAGCGCTCGTCTGGGCGCGCACCCGCGGCCGGAGGGAGGGCTCCTCGCCCTCGAAGCGGCGGCCCGTGAAGTTGGGGGAGTCCTTGACGAACGGCAGGATCGCGGCCGGTGACGCCCCCATGCGGTCGGTCACCCGGAGGAACTGACGGGCTCGAGTGCGTGAGGAGACCGCCTCGATCGCGTGCGAGACGGCGCGCACGGCCGGACGGTCGGAGGTTCCGAGGCTGCGCATCGGCACCCTTTCGAGGGAGGGGAGTGCTGGTGTCGGCGGCTCGCACCGCGCGCTCTCGAGCGTGGCGTATGCCGTCCGCTTGAGAACGTACCCCCCGCGGGAGTGCAGCCATCGACGTCCGCCGGCGGACGGCATACCGATGGGGGGATGCGGCCGCGAGACAGGCGCGGACGGGCTGACGCGCTTTGATGTCGGCATGGTGTTGACATGACATCATGATGGTGTCACTGTGGTGCACATGGACATCACAGAGTACGTCGACGCACTGCGTCGGGATCTCGCCCAGGCGGCCAGGGCGATGGGACCGGAGACCGAGCAGGCCGCCGAGCGCATCGGCTTCGCGCTCGACTCCTCGGCCCGCCTCGCCCTCATGGATGCGCTGTCCCACGCAGCAGCCGAGATCACGAACGAGCTCGAGGGCATCTCCGTCGAGGTGCGGCTCCAGGGCCGCGAGCCGGTCTTCGTCGTCGTCGGGGGTGGCCCCGAGGCGGTGGCGGACGCCGACACCCAGACCATCCGCACCGATGACACCGCGGTGATGTCACCGGAGGACGCGGGTGACACGGCACGCATCACGCTGCGCCTATCCGAGCAGCTCAAGGGCCGTGCCGAGGAGCTCGCAGCCCAGCGCGGGCAGTCGCTCAACACATGGATCGTCGGCGCGGTGCGCGCCGCCGCCACGCCCGGCGTGACCGTCAACCTGGGCCCGATGGGGCCCGGCGCTCCCGGTCGCAACCGCTCCTCGAACAAGCGCGTCCAGGGCTGGGTGCGCTGATGCGGCCCGAACCCGGCGGCCCTGCCGTCACCGCAGCGCCCACCATCTCGCACACTCCAGACTTCGACCGAAGGGACACCACGATGAGCACCCCCCTCGAGACCCGCTTCGAGACCACCGGACCGATCAGCCTCAAGGTCGAGCTGCAGCAGGGCGACCTCTCGCTGCGCGCCACCGCCGGGCCCACCACCGTGGTGCGCCTCGTGCCCCGCGGCAAGAACGGCGCCGAGCTCGCCGAGCGCTTCACCGTCGAGTCGCGCGGCGATGCCGTCGTCGTCCTCGCCCCCAAGGAGCGCGGTTCCGTCTTCTCCATCGGCAAGCGCGATGCCGTCGACGTCGAGGTCGACCTGCCCGAGGGCAGCATCCTCGACGTGCGCAGCGGCTCCGGCGACGTGCGCGGCACCGGCCGCTTCGGCGACACCCAGGCCGTGACCGGCTCGGGCGACATCGCCTTCGACGACCTCGGGACTGCCGAGCTCAAGTCGGGCTCGGGAGACCTCACGGCCCGCGCGGTCAGGGGCGAGCTGAAGGCCAAGACGGGGTCGGGCGACATCAAGATCGAGGCGGCACACGGCGCCGTCGACCTCCTGTCGGGCAGTGGCGACGTGTCGCTCCGTCGCGCCGAGGCGCCGCTGCGTGCCAAGACGGGCTCCGGAGACGTCACGATCGGGGCATCGGCCGCGGACGTCGAGGTCGTCACCGGCACGGGCGACGTGCAGCTCGGGGCGGTTCACGGCGGCGAGGTGCGAGCCAAGACCGGCACCGGCGACGTCGTGATCGGCGTGGCAGCGGGGGTCGCGGCCTACCTCGACCTCAACACCGTGACGGGCGACGTGCGGATCGACCTCTCCGAGGCCGACGGTCCGGGCGACGCCGAGGCCCAGACCAGCCTCGCGGTGCACTCCGGCAGCGGCGACATCAAGGTCCGTCGCGCCCAGGCGAGCCTCGCATGAGCACCGCAGGCACGGGACTGCACCTCTCTCCGCAGGAGGCGCTCGCCCGAGACCTCATCATGGAGCGTGTGGCGGCGCGCCACCGGGCGCAGCGGCGGCACCGCCCGAGCCGCGCTGCGGTGCTGCTGCGGTCGCTCGCCGACCGCCTCGACCACACCGACCACACCGACCACGCCGACCGCTCCGACCACACCGACCGCTCCGACGCCGGCCGCGCAGAGCGGGCCGCCGGCTCCGGGCCCGGCTCAGCCCTGGACTCACCTCGACCGGTTCGCCACGACGGCCCGCACCCCGGGCAGCCGCGACCGTGGTCGGCCACCGTGCGAGCTCCCCACCGGCACAGCGGCTGAGCCACCCGAGAGCCCACCCGAGAGCCCACCGACACGGCGTCGGTGGGCTCCCGTGCGACCATCGAAGGCGTGTACGTGCCACCGCCCAACGCCATGTCCCAGGCCGATGTCGCCGACTTCCTCGAGGTGCACCCGGCAGGCCGCCTCGTGACCGTCGGACCCGACGGCCGGCCCGACGCCACGCTGCTGCCCGTCATCGTCAGCGGGACGAGGGTGGTCGCGCACCTCGCTCGGGCGAACGAGCACTGGCGGCGCATCGCGCCGGGCGCCCCGGGGCTGCTCGTCGTCTCCGGCGCCGACGCCTACGTGTCGCCCGGGTGGTATGCCTCGAAGCAGGAGCACGGCCGGGTCGTGCCGACGTGGAACTACAGCGAGGTGCAGCTGCGCGGCACGGTGACGGTGCACGACGACCCGGAGTGGGTGCTCGACGTC
This sequence comes from Humibacillus xanthopallidus, assembly GCF_006716675.1. Lineage (GTDB taxonomy): Bacteria > Actinomycetota > Actinomycetes > Actinomycetales > Dermatophilaceae > Humibacillus > Humibacillus xanthopallidus_B. The sequence goes on from NZ_VFPM01000004.1 coordinate 399,793, forward strand.
GTCACGAGGCTCACCGCCCGCCACGAGCGCAGCCGTGAGAAGCCTTGGGCCGTCACCGATGCGCCGCCCGCCTATTTGCGCGGTCAGCTGCGCGCCATCGTCGGCGTCGAGCTCGTCGTCGAGGAGGCGACGGCCGTCGAGGGCAAGGCGAAGCTCAGCCAGAACCGCTCCGACGCCGACCGCCGGGGCGTCATCGCCGGCATGCGAGCGGAGGGCAACCCAACGGCATACCGCGTGGCCGACGAGATGGAGCGGGCGCTGGAGGGCTGACCTCCGCGACGAATGCCCCTGTCTCCCAAACGATCTGCAGGCCATCGGAGACACATCGGGACGACACAGACGGCTGACAGCCGCCGGCCCGAGGCTCGGGACATGGACACGACACCCAGCCCCGAAGCCACCCCGCCCACCACACGCTCGGCCCTGCGGAGGGGTCTCAGCGCTGCCGGCGCGGCCGTCGTCGTCGCCTTCGTCGGCACCGCCGGTCTCGGCGTCGCCCAGGCCCAAGCCGCCGGGGTGTCGACCGGGCTGTCGTATGCCGCCCAGCCCGGCACGCGGTCAGGGCGCCCGCCGCATCCACCGCACCAGGCCAACCACCCGGCGAACCTGCCGGCGGCCACGACGACGGCCTATCGCTACTCGTTCCGCGACGGTCAGCTCATCCGGCTCTGAGGGCCGTCCGAGTTGCTGGGTGACCGTTTGGACAATCGAAAGAGCAGTTCGTCGCCGTCCAGCGCGTCCGCGCGGTCGCGTCAAAGGGCGACGAACTGCTCTTTCGATTGCGGGGAGGAGGATCCGCGCGCCCTTCCGACCGGCGCCCGGCGCGGCGTCAGGCCTCCGAGAGCCACGCGTGGACGAGCGGCACGACGGAGGCGCCCTCGCCACTCGCGGCCGCGACCCGCTTCATCGAGCCCGACCGGATGTCGCCGGCGGCGAAGACCCCCGGCAGCGTCGTCTCGAGCGACCCGGGCGGCAGGCCGTCGCGCCAGTGCTCGGGCGGCACGTCACGGCCCGTGAGCACGAAGCCTCGGGCGTCTCGCGCGACGGAGTCGGGCAGCCAGTCGCAGTGCGGCTCGGCACCGAGCAGGAGGAAGAGCCCGGAGCAGGCGCGACGGGTGTCACCCCCGGCAGCGGTGTCCCGCACGGTGATCCACTCGAGCCGTCCCTCGCCGCCGACCTCGACGACCTCGGAGCAGGGCTGCACGGTGATGCGGGGGTTGTAGGCGATCTCGCCGATGAGGTAGGCCGACATCGTCGACTCGAGGTCGGGCCGGCGCACGAGGATCGTCACGGAGTCGGCGAAGCGGGCGAGGTGGATCGCGGCCTGTCCTGCCGAGTTGCCGCCCCCGACGACGACGACGTCGTTGCCCTCCATCTCCCGGGCGGCCGTCATCGCGCTGCCGTAGAAGACGCCGAGCCCGACGAGCGGGTCGACGCCGGGCACGCGGAGGCGGCGGTACTTCACGCCCGCCGACACGACGACCGAGCGGGCCCGCACGTCGCCGCCCTCGGTGCGCAGCAGGTGCGGGGTGCCGTCGACGCCTGGCTCGAGGTGCGTCACGGGCCAGCCGCTGAAGAAGCGGGTGCCGAAGCGGATCGCCTGGTTGCGCGCCCGCTGCGCGAGACGCATACCGGAGATGCCACGGGGGAAGCCGAGGTAGTTGCGGATCATCGACGACGTGCCCGCCTGGCCGCCGACAGCCTCGGCCTCGAGCACGACGGTCGTCAGGCCCTCCGAGGAGGCGTAGACCGCGGCCGCGAGCCCGGCGGGGCCGGCCCCGACGATCGCGACGTCGACGACCTGCTCGAGGTCGATGTCGGCGGGCTGGCCGTAGATGCGCATCGCGACGTCACGGACCGACCGCGGGGACGTCGGCAGCTGGTCCATCGCCTGGACGACGGGGAACTCCGGCTCGCCCTCGAGACCGGCGAGCACCTCGCGGCCGACCTCGCTGTCGGGCGGGTAGACGCGGTTGGGCATTCCCATGCGGTCGAGGTAGTCGCGGATCGAGAGCGTCAGGGCGTCGGCAGCCGGCGAGACGATCCGGACGGTGGCCACCTCCGGGGTCGCGACGGTCGAGCCCCAGTCGGAGAGGAGCTCGCAGACGGCCGTGTGGAACTCCTCGTCGCGCACGCCGCGGGGCATGAGCAGGTAGGCGTCGTACTTCCCCTTCGCGAGGCCGGCACGCAGGGTCGGCGCGTCGGTGAGGAAGCGCGACCAGTGCGCCGCGATGAGTCGTCTCGCCGTGGGCACGACGGTGCGCCAGCGGGCGAAGGCCTCGAGCACCGACGCGTCGGGCAGCTGCGACTCCGAGACGAACATCGCCACCTGGCCGCCCTGCTCGCGGATGGAGGTGGCGACCTGCTCCGCCTCGGCGGTCGAGGTCGCGGTGCGAAGGTCGTAGTCGCGGGCGTAGCGACCGAACTCGTCGAGCAGCTCGGGCGCCCGGGTCTCGGACACGAGGATGAGGGCCGGCATCACCCGTCGATCGTAGGCACGAGTGCCCCCCACGCGTATGCCGTCCGGTCGGCTTTCGACGATCACCGGAGTTCTCGAGGCGGCTGGCGGCCGGACATCGAGGAGATTGTCGCGGCGTGGTGAAGATCGCACCGATTCTGCGGCGAAGCCCCCTCAGACATGCCACATTTGGGGCGTGGCCGAAGGTTGAACGCCCTTCGCCTCGAGCGAGTGACCCCTCGGAACACCAGTCGCAGGAGAGATCGATGTCACCCAAGACCAAGCGCAGCACGCTTTCTCTCGCAGGCTGCCTCACCGCAGCGCTGGCTCTCGCCGCGTGCGGCGGCAGCTCCGATACGGGGTCGAGCGGTGCATCGGCACAGCCGGGGGCGAGTGGTCCCGTCACGGTCACCTACATGATCGCCTCCACCGACCCGAACGACGTCAAGGTGCACCAGGACGCCGTCGCCCCCTGGGAGGCGCAGACCGGCAACAAGGTCAAGATCGTCTCCGCCACCGACATCGACCAGGAGCTCACCAAGGGCTTCGCCGACGGCACGGCGCCTGACCTCTTCGACACCGACGCCGAGATCTTCCCGACCTACGCCAAGGCGGGCAACCTGCTCGCCTACGGCGACCAGCTCGACATGAAGGGCGACTTCTACCCCAACCTCGTGCAGACCTTCACCTACAGCGACAAGTTCTACTGCGCGCCAAAGGACTTCACCACTCTCGCCCTCGTCCTCAACACCGACCTGTGGCAGCAGGCCGGTCTCGGCACCGGGGACGTGCCCAAGGACTGGTCCGCCCTCGAGTCGGTGGCCCAGAAGCTGACGACGGGCAGCGTCAAGGGCCTCGTCATCGGCGACACGAGCGACCGGGTCGGCGCCTTCATGAAGCAGGCCGGCGGATGGATCGTCAGCCCTGACCAGACGCGGATGACCGCCGACACGGCGACCAACCTCACCGGTCTCACCGAGGTGCAGAAGCTGCTCGCCAACGGCTCGGCGTCCTACCCGAAGGGTGTCGGCGCGGAGACCGCGACCCAGGCCCTGGGTGAGGGCAAGGCCGTCATGACGATCGAGTCCACCTCGATCCGCGCCGCCATGAGGAACGGCTACCCCACCCTCAAGTGGCAGGCCGTCGAGCTGCCGGCGGGGCCTGCGGCCAAGGGGACGCTGGCCTTCACCGAGTGCTACGGGATCGCCGCCAAGAGCAAGAACCAGGCCGCCGCGATCGACCTCGTCACGTACCTCTCGACCAGCGACCCCGCCATGGCCCTCGCGACCGGCCTCGGGGTCATGCCCTCGATCAAGTCCGCTGCCGCGGCGTACAAGGGAGCCTTCCCCAACGACGCCGCCTTCATCGCCGGGGCGGAGTACGCCCAGCTGCCCGTGTCGGTCGCGGGCATGGTGCCGGTGCTCGAGGACTTCGACGCCCAGGTGGCCACGCTGCCGAAGGGCGATCCCAAGGCGATGCTGGAGAAGCTGCAGCAGGAGGGCACGGCTGTCTTCCAGTGAGCGCGGCCACGATCACGGAGTGACCGTGGCGCGGTCGGACGACGCGCTGCTCCCGCCCCGCTCGTCGCCCGCGCCGGCCTCCGCCGGATCGCCGCGGTCGCGCAGGGTCAGCCAGAGCCGATGGGAGGTGATGACGGCGAGGGCCCAGGCGAGACCGATGAGCCAGCCCGCGACGACATCGGTCAGCCAGTGGTGGCCGAGGTAGACCCGTGAGAGCCCCATGAGCACGACGAAGGCTGTGCCGACGGTGACGGCGAGGACCCGCTGCCACGTGGCGGTCGTCTCGATGAGCAGCAGGTAGACGACGATCGTGATGAGGACCGTGGCGTTGAGCGTGTGGCCGCTCGGGAACGAGGGCGACACCTCGAGCGGGGGCACCGCGAGGGCGGCCGGCGGCCGGGCCCGGTCGACCATGTCCTTGCCGACGACGGTCATGGTGACCGAGCCGGCCGCGGCGATGAGGGTCAGCACGACGGGCGTCCACGAGCGCCGCCAGAGCGCGATGGCGATGACGCAGACGCCGGCGATGATCGGCATCCCCACCGCCCCGCCGAGGTCGGTGAAGGTCGTCACGGCGCTGTCGAGACCCGGTGTCCGCTGCGTCACCATCGCGTCGAGCACGGGCTGGTCGAGCCCGGCCAGGCCGTCGCGCTCGGTCACGCTCTCGTAGACCTGCTCGGTGCCCTCGACGAGCAGCGCCATCAGCCCGAGCGCGACCACCGCGAAGATGACGAACGCGAGGTGGGCCGCCGACCAGTCGGCCACCCGGCCGACTGCCGGACGCACCATGCGAGCGAGTGCGGTGAAGACCGACACGAGCCACCGGCCGAAGCGGGTGTGCCATGCCGTGAGGTCGCGCGCACCGATCGTGTCGTCGGGCGTCTGCGGGTGCATCGGCTCTGCCATGTCCTCATCCTTACCCGCGAGACCCGAGCCGCTCCACCGGGCCTGTCGGGGCGTGTCCTAGGGTCGCGACATGACGGTCGTTGGTGCTGACGGGCTCGCCCGACCCCAGTGGGCCGCGGTCGACCCGCTGCTCATGGACTACTACGACACGGAGTGGGGCGTGCCGGTCCGCGACGAGCGCGGCCTCTACGAGCGCATCTGCCTCGAGGGCTTCCAGTCAGGGCTCTCGTGGGCGACGATCCTGCGCAAGCGCCCCAACTTCCGGGCCGCCTTCGCCGACTTCGACCCCGACATCGTCGCGGGCTACACCGAGGTCGACGTCGAGCGGCTGCTCGGTGACGCCGGCATCGTGCGGCACCGCGGCAAGATCCAGGCGACCATCACCAACGCGAGGGCCACCGTCGCCCTGCGCGAGGAGGGTGGGCTCGTCGACTTCGTGTGGGGCTTCCAGCCGTCCGACACGCCCCGACCGCGCGACTACTCCGAGGTGCCCACGGTCTCGGAGGAGTCGAAGGCGTTGTCGAAGGCCTTGCGCAAGAAGGGCTTTGCCTTCGTCGGCCCCACGACGATGTATGCGCTCATGGAGGCCGTCGGCATCGTCGACACGCATCTCATGACGAGCCATCGCCGGGGCAGCTCAGGCGTCTGGCCCTCCTGACGGAGATGTCAGGAGAGCAGAGCCCGCGCTGCGTTGTGCCCCGGGATGCCGCTCACGCCACCTCCGCGGCGCGCGCCGGCTCCCGCCAGCAGCACGTTGCCGTATGCCGTCTCGACACCCCACGTGCCCACCTCGGCGTCCTGCTCCGCCCAGGGCCACTGCAGAGAGCGGTGGAAGATGTTGCCGCCAGGCAGCCCCACGCTCTGCTCGAGATCGACGGGGCTCTTGACCTCGATGCACGGCTCGCCTGCGGCGTCTCGAGCCACGACATCTGAGATCGGCTCTGCGAGAACGGAGTCGAGTGATCGCAGGGTCGCCTCGAGGGCGACTCGAGTAGCGGTCTCGTTGTCGGCCCGGAAGAGCCGCGCCGGCAGGTGCAGGCCGAAGAGGGTCAACGTCTGCGCGTCGCTGACCGCGAGCTCGGGCCCGAGGATGGAGCGGTCGCTCAAGGTGTGGCAGTAGATCTCGCACGGCGGAAGGTCGGGGATGCGTCCGTCGGCCGCCGCGGCATACGCCCGCTCGAGCTGGGCGTAGCCCTCGTTGATGTGGAACGTGCCCGCGAAGGCTGCCGCCGGCTCGGCCGTGGCGTCGCGGAGGCGGGGGAGCCTGGTCAGGAGCATGTTGACCTTGAGCTGGGCGCCCTCGACGTCGGCCTCGGTCGCGATGGGCTGGGCGCCCGCTGCGGCGAGCAGCCGGTTGAGCACGGCGGGGGCGCAGCCGGCGACGATGGTGGAGCCGGTGGCATGCCCGCGGCCCGCGGTGCCGCCCGCCCACGCGACCTCGCCCGTCGAGGGGTCGACGGAGGTCACCTCAGCGCCCGTGAGGATCGTCGCACCGGCTGAGACCGCTGCTGCGGCAAGGGAGTCGGTGAGGGCGCCCATGCCGCCGATCGGCACGTCCCAGTCGCCGGTCCCCCCGCCGATGAGGTGGTAGAGGAAGCAGATGTTCTGCCGCAGGTCGCGCTCGCCCAGCGACGCGAAGGTGCCGATGAGGGCGTCGGTCGCGATGATGCCGCGCAGCGTGTCGTCGGTCGTGACCGACTCGATGAGCTCACCCAGGGGGCGGGACGTCAGGGCGTCGAAGAGCTCGTCGTCGTCGACGAGGGCGCGGACGTCGGCATGCGAGCGCAGCGGCGTGAGGACGGTGGGGAAGACTCTTTCGGCGAGGCGCGTCATCCGGCCGTAGAAGTCGGTCCAACCCGTGTGGGCGGCGTCGGAGCCGGTGAGGGCCCGGAAGGCCGAGCGGGTGCCGGCCTCGTCGACGTTGTCGACGAGCAGCCCGCGGTCGGGGTCGCTCGGCACCGGTGTGTAGGAGGAGTAACGCCGCCGGATGAGCCGCAGGTCGAGGTCGAGGTCGGTGAGGATCTGTCGAGGGAGCAGCGAGACGAGGTAGGAGTAGCGAGACAGGCGGGCGTCGACGCCGCTGAAGGCTCGGGCCGAGACGGCAGCGCCCCCGACGTGGTCGCTCCGCTCGAGCACCAGCACCGAGCGGCCGGCCCGGGCGAGGTAGGCGGCCGCGGTCAGGCCGTTGTGTCCGGCCCCGATGATGACGTCGTCGTAGTGCACCCCCTCACCCTAGGAGACCCTCGACTCGCCCCAATCGAAAGAGCAGTTCGTCGCCCTCCCGCGCGACCGCGCGGGCGTACTCGGCGGCGACGAACTGCTCTTTCGATTGGCGACGAACTGCTCTTTCGATTGCTGTCGGGGGCCGGCCCCGGCGGTGCTCAGCTGCGCGCGGCGAGCTGGCGGGCGTCGTAGAGACGGTCGGCGGCGTCGATGCTCGCTCGGCTCGACAGGTCGACCCCGGCGCGTGCGGCAGCCGCCTTGGCGGCTGCCGTCGTGAGGTCGGGGGCGACGATGCGCTCGGGCGTGATCGTGCGATCGGCGGCGGCATACCGCTGGGCGTCGCGGGCGAGCGTGGCCGCGGACTTCTCCGCCTTGGCCGTCGTGGCGGCCACGCTGAGCGTCGTCGTCAGCCCGAAGGCGGGCTTCGTCACGACGGCGTAGCCGTCACGGTGACCCGCGATGTTGGGGTGGTAGCTCTCGCTGACGGGGCTGGACAGGCCGTTGATCCACTCGACGTTGTCGCACACCGCGTGCCCGACGAACTTCGTGGTGGGGTTGGCGAACTGGAAACCCGCCGCCGCGGCCGCGGTCTGCGTCTTGCTGTTGAGCAGGTCGGCGGTGGCGTTGAGCCGCGACTCCTCGGTGGGGGAGAACCACGTGAGGGCGTTGCAGTCCTCGCCGTTGAAGATGCGCGGGTAGCCGACGGCGATGACGCGCGCGGTGGGCGCCTTGCTCTTGATCGAGGAGTAGAGCGTCGTGAGGCGTCCCGGGAGGGTGTTGGTGATGAAGCTGTTGGCCTTGTCGATCGCGCCGTAGCAGTTGCTCAGCCAGCTCGGCTGGGCGCACGTCGTCAGCACGTTGGCGAAGCCGGCGTCGTTGCCGCCGACCGAGATCGTCACGTATGCCGTCGTGCTCGTGAGCGCCGACAGCTGGGTGTTGGTCACGTCGGCGACCGTCGCCCCCGAGCAGGCGCGGAAGGTGAGGGCGAGGCTGAGTGCCGACGCGTCGAGCGAGGGGTAGGCGTAGACCGAGCGCTGGCACGACGTGCCGTCGCTGATGTAGGTGCGGGTGCCGACCCCGGACGAGTACGAGTCGCCGAGCGCGACGTAGCTCGTGCCGGCCGCGGTGGCGGGCGAGCCGAGGGCGAGGGCCACGGCGGCTCCGGTGAGGGCGGTGACTCCGGCGGCGGCGAGACGAGAGGACAAGCGCTTCACGACACACTCCTTTGTGGATCGGGGGACTTGCTGCGGCAGGCCGGCGACACTCCTCGAGCTCTCCGTCGACGCCTCGGCGGGACCGCGTCGTCCCCACGGCGTCCTGTGTGTCTCACGTCCTCTACCGGACAGTAGGGCTCAGGCGGTGGCCCCGCCAGCGGAAACGACGGGATCGCCCGCCGACGGTTCGGAAGGCTTGTCGTCGACGATCGTGTGGGCCGCGTGCACGGTGTGGTCGCGCTGGTCGCCCAGCAGCGCGCCCACCCAGAGCGACTGCGGATCGACGTCGACGAGCACCGCCTTGACGAGCAACGTGAGCGGCACGGCCATGACCGCACCGATCGGGCCGAGGATGCCGGCCCACACGATGAGCGAGAGGAAGGTGAGGGTCGCCGACAGCCCCACGGCGTCGCCCACGAGCTTGGGCTGGATCACCGACTGGATGACGAGGTTGACGACGCTGTAGAGCACGATGACGGTCAGGGCGAGGCTCGGTCCACCCTCGAGCAGAGCCAGCACGGCCGGCGGCACGAGGCCGATGAGGAAGCCGATGTTGGGGATGTAGTTCGTGATGAAGGCGAGCAGGCCCCACAGCACCGGGGCCGGCACACCGAGCGCCCACAGCAGGAGCGTGTCGATGACGGCGACGGCGAGGCCGAAGATCGTCGAGACGAGCAGGTAGCGCCGCGTGCCGTGGGTGAAGCCCGACATCGCCGCGACGAAGCCGGGGCGCTCGTCGCGCAGCCGGTCGAGCGCGGTCGTGAACGAGCTCGCGTCCATGCAGGTGAAGAGCACGAGGGTGAGGATGAAGGCGAGGCTCGTCACGGACGAGAGCAGCCCGGCCAGCAGCCCGCCGAGGAAGCCGACCACCTTGCCGAGGTTGAGCGAGGAGAGCATCGTCCCGGCCTGCTCCGGGGTGACCCCGAGCGAGGTCAACCACTGCTTGACGTCGTTCGTCAGCGCGGTGGCCTGGTCGGCATACTGCGGGACGATCGCGGCGAACTGTGCGACCGAGACGACGAGCAGTGCGACGAAGGCGACGACCCCAAGGGTGACGGTGAGGATCGCGGCGAGGGCTCCCACCCAGGTGGGCAGTCCGCGGCCGACCAGGTAGGTGCGGATCGGCGCCACCGTGACCGTGAGGACGAGCGCGAGGAACGTCGGGGCGATGACGGACGAGAGGCGGTTGAGCCCCACGATGAGCACGAACGCCGCCGCGATCCCGACGATGATGATGAAGCCGCGCGGCAGCAGGGGGTGTGGTTCCCGTCGTGCAGGCAGCGCAGCAGGGTTCGCGCCCATTGATCTCCGTCCGTGGTGACCCGGCCGACGTCGGTCGCCGACCACCCGACCAGCGTCCCAGAGCGCCGCCCCGCCACTCTCACCCTCAGCGGGTGAAGGAGCGGCGCACGGCCGCGCCCTAGGTTTGAGGAGGCGGGCGGCGCGCCCGTCGACGGCCGGCCCGGACGGCCACGCCGGCTGCACGAGGAAGCGACCGTGGGGGCTCGATGACATGAGCGACGAACCGGTTGGCGACGAGGCCGCCGGCGCCACGGCTCCCCTCACTCGACGCGCGCGCCGCGAGCAGGAGCGGGGGAAGCGGCGGAAGATCCGCGTCCGCCCGGAGGCCTCCAGGCGACCCGACCGCAAGGGGCTGAGGCGCGACGCGACAGCCGGGCTGGTGCTCGGCATCGAGAGCGTTCCCGACGGTCTGGCGAGCGGCCTGCTGGCCGGCGTCAACCCGTTGGCCGGGCTCTACGCCTACCTCTTCGGGATGGTCGGGGCGGCTTTCGTCACGAGCAGCACCTTCATGGCGGTGCAGGCGACCGGTGCGATGGCGCTCGTCGTCGCCGACGCGGGGCTCGGCTCGAGCCCCGACCCGGAGCGCACCCTCTACACCCTCGCCGTGCTGACCGGCATCATCATGATCGCCGCCGGGCTGCTCCGCGGGGGCACCCTGCTGCGCTTCGTGCCGACCGCGGTCATGACGGGCTTCGTCACCGCAGTGGGCGTCAACATCGTGCTCGGCCAGCTGGGCGCGTTCACCGGGGCCGAGCTCGAAGGGTCGGGTCGGGTCGCCAAGACGATGGACCTGCTCCTGCACCCGGGGCAGATCGACCTCCCGTCGCTGCTCGTCGGGGTCGTCACCATGGCGGGGATCGTGCTGCTCCAGCGCACCCGGTTGGGCGCGATGGGCCTCGTCGTGGCCGTCGTCATCGGGTCCGCGCTGGCGGCGTGGGTGAACTGGGCCTTCGGGGCCGAGGTGCAGATCGTCTCCGACATCGCCGACGTGCCGCACTCCTTGCCGACGCCCGTGCTGCCCTCTTTGTCCGACGTTCCGGACCTGATCGTCCCCGCGTTGTCGCTGGCATTCATCGGGCTCGTGCAGGGCGCTGCGGTGTCGGCCGCGATCCCGAACCCCGACGGGCGCGTCTCCGACCCCACGCGTGACTTCGTCGGGCAGGGCGTGGGCAACATCGTGGCAGGGCTTTTCCGCGGCATGCCGGTCGGCGGGTCGATGTCGGCGTCGGCCCTCGTCGCGGCGAGCGGCGCGCGGAGCCGGTTCGCGCTCCTCTTCGCGGGCGGGGTCATGGCCATCGTGCTCCTCGCCTTCGCCGACGTCGTCGGGCTCGTGGCGATGCCCGCGCTCGCGGCGCTGCTCATCATCGTGGGGGCTGGGGCCATCAAGCCCGCACGGGTGCGGTCCGTCATCAAGACGGGCCGGTTGCAGACCGTCGTGCTCGGCGTGACGTTCGTGCTCACCCTCGTCGTGCCCGTGCAGTACGCGGTGCTCCTCGGGGTCGCGCTCGCGATCGTGCTCCACGTCGTCGAGCAGTCCAACCGCATCCGCGTGACCCGGCTGCTCATCGAGGACGACGGGCGTATGCGTGAGGTCGACCCCCCGCCCACCGTGCCCGCGCACGCGGTGGTCGTCCTCCAGCCGTACGGCAGCCTCTTCTTCGCGAGTGCCCCCACCCTGCGTGACCGTCTCCCGGTGGCCGACGCGAACAGCGAGGGGTCGGTGGTCATCCTCCGGATGCGTGGCATCGACGAGATCGGCCTCTCCCTCATCGGGGTGCTCAAGGAGTATGCCGCGTCGCTCGCCGCCCACGACTGCTCCCTCATCCTGACGCTCGGCAACGACCGGGTGCTGGGCCAGCTCCGGCACGAGGGTCTCGTCGACGCCCTGGGCGAGGGCAACGTCTACATGGGCACGGAGTGGCGGGGCGAGACGGTGCGCCGGGCCTATCGAGAGGCGCTCGAACGCGTTGACACGCCCGGCAATCGGCCCCCGACGGAGCCGCTGGACCTAGGCTGACGGCATACGGGCTGTCGGTGCCCACTGCTGAAGGAGGACGTCGTGGGGTTCCCCGAGAACGTGCTGGCCAAGGGAGAGAAGGTCGAGCGCGACCTGCACCCACACTGGCTCACGGTCGTCGTGCCGACCATCTTCGGGCTGCTGCTCGCCGCAGCCTGCGTCTTCATCGTCATCCAGACACCCGACGACGACACCGGCAACCTCATCCAGTGGATCGCCGTCGCCGTGCTCGTGCTCGTCGCGATCCCGGCGGTCGTCGTGCCCTACTTCCGCTGGCGCACGACGCACTACGTCATCACGAGCCACCGGGTCATGGTGCGCCGCGGCATCCTCACGAAGCAGGGCAAGGACATCACGCTGTCGAAGATCACCGACGTGAGCTTCCAGCAGACGCTGCTCGACCGGATGATCCGCGCGGGGTCGCTGCACATCGAGTCGGCCGGTGACAGTCCCGACGAGAACCTCACCAACATCCCCAACAGCAACGTCGTGCAGCAGCTCATCAACCGGCTCATCGACGAGGACGACCTGCGGCGTCGCCACGGTCGCGGATACGTGTCCGAGGCTCCCGAGCCGTCTGCCGGTGAGCGCGACCTCGGCGGGGCCGACACGACAGCCGCGCCGCAGGGCGAGCGGGCCCCGCGGCCCGAGCTGGCCGAGGAGCGTCGCCGGGCGCCACGTGACCTGAGCGGCCCCGGCGACTGAGGGGGGCTCTCCGGCGCAGTCCCTGCCGGCACCGCCCGGCTCGTGGCACAGTCGGACCATGACGACGACGACCTCGACGACGAGCGCCACCGACGCCTACCGCGCCTCCCGTGACCAGCTGCTCGGCCTGCGGGGTGAGCACGAGCGGGCCGTCCGCGAGTTCGCCTTCCCCCACCTCGGCGACCGGTGGAACTGGGGCGTCGACTGGTTCGACGCCGTGGCCCGGGGCAACGACCGCAACGCCCTGACGATCGTCGAGGAGGACGAGGCGGCGGCCTCGGTCACCTTCGACGAGATGGCGCGCCGGTCCGACCAGGTCGCGGCCATGCTCGCCTCGCTCGGGGTGGGGCGCGGCGACGCCGTCGTGCTCATGCTCGGCAACCAGGTCGAGCTGTGGGAGTCGATGCTGGCCGTCATCAAGCTCGGCGCCGTCGTCATGCCGACGACGACGGCGGTCGGCCCCGGTGACCTCGTCGACCGGATGGAGCGCGGATCCGCCCGCGCCGTGATCACCAACGCGCGCGAGGTCCACAAGTTCGACGACGTGCCCGGTGACTACGTGCGGATCGCCGTCGGCGGGTCGTCGGCCGACGGGGCACCCAACGACACCTCGGGCTGGGCCGACTACGCCGCATACCGCAGCCTCGAGGTGGGGCCCGCCGAGCACCCGGGCACGGGCCCGGACGACCGGATGCTCCTCTACTTCACGTCGGGCACGACGAGCCGGCCCAAGCTCGTCGAGCACACGCAGGCGTCCTACCCGGCGGGGCACCTGTCGACGATGTACTGGCTCGGGCTCCAGCCGGGCGACGTGCACCTCAACATCAGCAGCCCGGGGTGGGCCAAGCACGCCTGGTCCTCGTTCTTCGCGCCGTGGGCGGCGGAGGCCACGATCTTCGTCTACAACTACGTGCGCTTCGACCCTGCGGCGCTGCTCCGGGTGCTGCGCACCCACGACGTCACCTCGCTCTGCGCGCCGCCGACGGTGTGGCGCATGCTCATCACGTCCGACCTCTCCGGCGGGGCGGGCTCGCTGCGCGAGGTCATCGGCGCGGGTGAGCCGCTCAACCCGGAGGTCATCGCGCAGGTCGAGCGGGCCTGGGGCCTGACGATCCGCGACGGCTACGGCCAGACGGAGATGACCGCCGCCGTCGGCAACACCCCGGGCTCGCCCGTCAAGCCGGGCTCGATGGGCCGGCCTCTGCCTGGATGCCCCGTCGTGATCGTCGACCCGATCACGAATGCGCTGGTGTCCGAAGCGGACTCGTCGGGGGCGCGAGAGGGCGAGATCTGCCTCGACCTGTCGAAGCATCCCGTGCCGCTCATGACCGGCTACCAGGGCGACGAGGAGCGCAACGCCGCCGCGATGGCCGGCGGTTTCTACCACACGGGCGACGTCGCCTCGATGGACGCCGACGGCTATATCACCTACGTCGGCCGCACCGACGACGTCTTCAAGGCGAGCGACTACAAGATCAGCCCCTTCGAGCTCGAGTCGGTGCTCATCGAGCACCCGGCGGTCGCCGAGGCCGCGGTCGTGCCGGCCCCCGACGCGCTGCGCCTCGCCGTGCCCAAGGCCTACATCGCTCTGGCGCCCGGCTTCGAGCCGGGCGAGGAGGTCGCGCGCTCGATCCTCGCGCACGCCCGCGACAAGCTCGCCCCGTGGCAGCGGGTGCGGCGCATCGAGTTCTTCGAGCTGCCCAAGACGATCTCGGGCAAGATCCGCCGGGTCGAGCTGCGGGGGCGCGAGCGCGACCTCGTCGCCTCGGGTGAGCGGCCGCGGCTCGAGTGGCGCGACGACCAGTTCCCCGAGCTGCGCGGGTGAGCTCCCCGGAGGGCCTCGCACACCGGCCCGAGCGCATCGTCCTCGTGCGCCACGGCGAGTCCGAGGGCAACGTCGACGAGACGGTCTACGAGCGGGTGCCGGACCACCGGCTGCGACTGACCGAGCGAGGGCTGGAGCAGGCCCGGGCGACTGGCGAGGTGCTGCGCGCCATGTTGGGCGGGGGCTCGGTGGAGGTTTACGTCTCGCCCTACGTGCGCACCCGGCAGACGCTCGCGGCCCTCGGGCTGCCCGTCGCGGAGCGCGACGTGCGGGTGGAGCCGCGCCTGCGTGAGCAGGACTGGGCCAACTTCCAGGACCCCGCCGACATCGCCGAGCAGAAGGCGCAGCGCGACCGCTACGGCCACTTCTACTACCGCTTCTCGCACGGCGAGTCGGGCGCCGACGTCTACGACCGGGTCTCGACGTTCCTCGAGTCGATGTTCCGCAACTTCGAGACACCCGCCGCGCCGCGCAACGTCGTCATCGTGACCCACGGCCTGACGATGCGGCTGTTCTGCATGCGGTGGTTCCACTGGAGCGTCGACTACTTCGAGTCGCTCGAGAACCCCGCCAACGGACAGCCGGTCGTGCTGCGCCGCCAGCCCGACTTCCGATACCGCCTCGAGCGCCCGTTCGCGCAGTGGGACACCTCGGTCGTGCCCACCGAGCGCGAGCGGTCGAGCTGGCTCTGAGCGGGCCCGAGCCGGCCCTGGCCAGACAGGCAGCCGGCCCTCGTCAGACGAGGGGCCGGCTCTCTGCGGGTGCCGCCCGCTGCTAGAGGTACTGGCCCGTGGGGCCGCCGCCCGGGCTCTCGCGGCCGTCGGCGTCGGGGTGCATGCCGGGCGGGGTGCCGTAGGAGGCGCCGGGCCCCGGCGGCAGGGCCCGCATCTGCTGGAGCTGTTGCTGCGCCGCCATCTGCTGGGCGACGAGCGCGGTCTGGATGCCGTGGAACAGCCCCTCGAGCCAGCCGACGAGCTGGGCCTGGGCGATGCGCAGCTCGGCGTCGCTCGGGGAGTCCTCACCGAAGGGGAGCGCGATGCGGTCGAGCTCGTCGACGAGCTCGGGGGCGAGACCGTCCTTGAGCTCCTCGATCGACCGGTGGTGGATGTCGGCCAGCCGGCGCCGTCCCGCCTCGTCGAGCGGCGCGTTGCGCACCTCCTCGAGCAGCTGCTTGATCATCGAGCCGATGCGCATGACCTTTGCCGGCTCCTCGACGAGGTCGGCGGGGTTGGTGCGTTCGCGCTCGCGCTCGTGGTCGTGCTGACGGGGCCGCTCTTCCGCGCGCGGTGGATCCTCGGACGACGCGACGCCCATGCCCTCGGGGGTGACGATGACGACGCGCGCCTCGTCGGCGAGCTGAGGCTGGGGTCGGCCGGGGGCCTGCTGCTCATCAGAGGTCATGGCTCCCATCCTGCCGCACCGACGTCGGGCCACGCCGTGGGGCGCCAGGCTCGGTCTTCCCGGTCGTCGGGCGCCCCGTCCCGGCGGGCCACCCGACGACCGGCACGGCCGGATCGCTCAGTGCGAGCCCGCCGTGGCGAACCACGGGTGGTGGAGGTCGTGGTAGCTGACGTCGCTCATGAGGGCGTTCATCTGCTCCATCTGCTGCTGCGCCTCCGGGGGCGGGGTCTTCTGCTCGCCCTGCCGAGCCTCGCTCTCTGTACGGAACGAGATCGTCTGGGTGAAGAAGCCGTCTGCGTCGATCGCGATGGTGCCGCCGATGATCTCGGGCCGGGCCTCGTGGAGCATGTCCATCGGGCCTTCCATCATGTGCCGGAACTGCTCAGGGTCGCTGAGACGGCCCTGGATGACTTGGACGAAACCGGCGTCGTCGCTGCCGCCGTCGAGCATCATCGTCACGTCGTCGCAGTCGTGGAAGCTCACGTCGCCGTCGAAGAGCCGCGCCGTCTCCTCCCACCACGTGCCCTGCTCCGGGCGCATCGAGTTGGCCTCGGCCGAGGCCCTGGAGTCGAAGCGGACGACACCCACGAACTCGTCGTCGTCCGTGATGCCGTACGTCCCGCCGAGCCAGCCAGTCGCGCCCGGCTCGAGCTGCTCGCGCCACCGGTCCATCTGCCGGTGGAGTGCGTCGGCGTCGGTGCACCGACCTTGGATGACCTGGATGAACACCGTGAACCTCCCGTTGTCGTCGGGGGCCGCTTCGGCCGAAGTGGTCCATCGATCGACGGTACGCCGGTCGACCTCCCGCGTCAGCGGACGAGTCCGACACGGCCGGATCGTCCCGTCAGGACGGCGCGTTGCCGACCGGACGGCAGACGGAAGGGGCAGGCGTTGCCGGCCGGACGGCATACGCCATCGGCGGGTGACAACCGGCCTCGGAGCTCAGGTGGTGAGGAGGATCTTGCCGATGTGGCCCGAGGCCTCCATCTCGCGGTGGGCCTCGGCCGCGTGCTCGAGGGGGTGGCGCGAGTGGATGACGGGGCGCACCTGGCCGGACTCGATGAGCGGCCACACGTGCTCGCGCACGGCGGCGACGATGGCGGCCTTCTCCATCGGAGGCCGCGAGCGCAAGGAGGTCGCGATGACGGCACCGCGCTTGGCGAGGAGCGTGCCGAGATCGAGCTCGGCCTTGCGGCCGCCCATGAGGCCGATGGTGACGAGACGGCCGCCGGGGGCGAGCACGTCGACGTTGCGCGCGAGGTACTTCGCGCCCATGTTGTCGAGGATGACGTCGGCGCCATGTCCGCCGGTGAGCTCGCGCACCCGCTCGACGAAGTCCTCCTCGCGGTAGTTGACGAGGATGTCGGCGCCGAGCGATGCGCAGAAGTCGAGCTTCTCGCGGCTGCCCGCGGTGACGGCGACGCGGGCTCCGACGGCCTTCGCGAGCTGGATCGCCATGGTGCCGATGCCAGAGCTGCCGCCGTGGACGAGGAGCACCTGGCCGGGCTGGATGTTGGCGACGAGGAAGACGTTGGACCACACGGTGGCGGCGACCTCCGGCAGGCCCGCCGCGTCGACGAGGGAGACACCGCGGGGCACCGGCAGCACCTGGCCGGCCGGGGCGACGACCCGCTCGGCGTAGCCACCCCCGTCGATGAGCGCGCACACCTCGTCGCCGGGCTGCCACTGCTGCACGTCGTCGCCGACCGCGATGACGCGGCCACTCACCTCGAGGCCGGGGTACTCCGACGCCCCGGGCGGGGGCGGGTAGTGGCCGAGCCGCTGCATGACGTCCGCGCGGTTGACCCCTGCGGCCACGACATCGATGAGCACCTCGCCCTCAGCGGGCTCGGGGGCAGGCACCTCGTCGAGAACGAGGGCGTCAGGGCCGCCGGGCTCCGGGATCGTGATCGCGCGCATGGGCCGAGCCTATCGAGGCGGGCCGGCGGGTCCTGTCGTCGTCAGCGTCACCGCTCCGGACTCGGCGCGGCGGGCGTGCCAGACCCGTCCCGCGCCCCGCACGCGGCCGTCCGGGCCGAGCACCGTGTCCTCGTCGATGGCGATGCCGTGGGGCGCGAGACCCGCCTCGACGACGGCGACGAGGCGCGAGACGGTGCCCCACTGCGCGGCGTGCACGTCGACGGCGCCCTCGACGAGGCCGATGCCCTCGACCACCGTGACGGGGTCGAGCTCCTCGTTGCTGTCCTCGGGGCAGACCGGCGTGCCGTCGATGCGCCAGCCGCCGATGACGGCGTGGCTGCCCGCGATGGCGGCGCCCGCCGAGAAGCCCGCGTAGGCCATGCCCTCCGTGACGCGCTCCCTGATGCGGCCGTATGCCGGCCGGAGCGACGCGTGGTACTCCGGCGTCGGACCTCCGCCGACGAAGAGGCCGTCGACGTCGCCGAGGCGTTCGACGACCGCAGGGTCGACCGGGTCGCCCTCCGGCACGCGGACGACCTCGAGCTCCTGACCGCCGACGAGCTCGAGCTTGTGGAGGTAGCGCTCGTGGTAGGCGAGCGACTCCTCGTCGGTGCCCATGAGGACGAGCAGGACGCGCGGGCGGGCCGCTGGGGCGGCGGTTGGTGCAGCGGCGGTTGGTGGAGCGGCGGTTGGTGGAGCGGCGGCGGTTGCCGCGGCTGCGGCGATGAAGCCGCCGTAGATCTCCGGCGCGAGCTCGTCGGACCAGCCGCCACCGATGAGAAAGACCGTCATGCCCGGCACCCTAGGAGACGGGCGGGTCTGCTGTCGCGGGCAATTCGTCGTCGGGGCAAGCGCGCTCGCGTCAGGCGCGGGCTGCCGCCGGGCTGAGGCGCCGGCCGATCTCGGTGGCCGTCGAGCGCACCCGCGTGACGAGCTCGGCGACGTGCTCGGTGGTCGCGTCGTCGGTGCGCAGCGTGACCGCGATGGCGGCGAGCGGCCGGCCGCTGCGGTCGATGACCGGCACGGCCACGGAGGAGAGGTCGGGGGTCACGGTTCCCACCTCGAGCGCATGGCCGGCGCTGCGGACCTGGGCGAGCATGCTGCGCAGCTCGGGCAGGCCGCGCGGCCCCGTGCCGTGGCGCTGCACGAAGCTCGCCCGGTCGGGATAGAGGGCGCGCACCTGGCTCGCCGGGAGAGCGGAGAGCATGGCGAGGCCGCTCGCCGTGAGGTGCGCGGGCAGGCGCACCCCGACGTCGGTGACGAGCATCGGCTGCCCGGCTGCGCGCTCCTCGAGGAGGTAGATGACGTCGCGCCCGTCGAGGGTCGCGAAGTGGGCGTTGCGGCCGCACTGGTCGACGAGCCGTCGCATCGCGGCCCGGGCGACACGGGCGAGCGGCGCCTGTCGCTGGTAGGCCGAGCCGAGCTCGTAGGCCGCTTGGCCGAGACCGAAGCGCCGCTCCTCGACGTAGTGGGTGACGTAGCCACGCGCGTGCAGCACCTTGAGCAGGTGGTAGACGGAGCTGCGTGGCAGTCCGAGGTCGCGGGCGATCGAGGCCGCCGGCACCGGCTCGGCGTGCCGCGAGAGGTGCTCGAGCACGTCGAGGGCGTGGGCCGCAGCGGGCGCATTGGACATCTCGACCACTCCCGTCGGCGCTGAGGGCTCACGTCTCGCATCTGAGACGATTGTGCTCCCTCGTGGTGCCGCGCACCACCCCGGGGGCGGTTCCATGGAGACATGAACGCACCGCACCCCGCGACGCAGCCCCGGGCCACCGTGACGGTGGGCGTCGGACCCCTCGCACTCGAGGAGATCATCGCCGTCGCCCGCCATGACGCCGCCGTCGAGATCTCTGCGGAGGCGGAGGCGGAGATCGCCCGCAGCCGTGAGGTGATCGAGGCGCTCGCTCACGACACCGTGCCGCACTACGGCGTCTCGACCGGCTTCGGCGCCCTCGCCACGCGCCACATCCCGACACCGCTGCGCGCACAGCTGCAGCGCTCGCTCGTGCGCTCGCACGCCGCCGGCACCGGCCCGGAGGTCGAGCGCGAGGTCGTGCGCGCCCTCATGCTCCTGCGACTCTCGACCCTCGCGACCGGGCGCACCGGGGTGCGCCTCGAGACGGCCCGGGTGTATGCCGCGCTGCTCAGTGCCGGCATCACCCCCGTCGTGCACGAGTACGGCTCGCTCGGCTGCTCGGGCGACCTTGCGCCGCTGTCGCACTGCGCGCTCGCCGTCATGGGCGAGGGTCCGGTGCGGCTCGCCGACGGCACCCTCACCGACGCGGCAACTGCCATGCGCGACAACGGGATCGAGCCGGTCCAGCTCGCCGAGAAGGAGGGTCTCGCCCTCATCAACGGCACCGACGGCATGCTCGGCATGCTCGTGCTGGCCATCGACGACCTCCGGCACCTGCTCCGGGTCGCCGACATCTCCGCCGCGATGAGCGTCGAGGGCCTCATGGGCAGCGACGACGTCTTCGCCGCGGACCTGCAGGCACTGCGGCCCCAGCCCGGCCAGGCGTTGTCCGCCGCCAACATCCGCAGTGTCCTCGCCGGCTCGCCGATCCGTGCCTCGCACGACAACGACGAGGACACCCGGGTCCAGGACGCCTACTCGCTGCGCTGCGCCCCGCAGGTGCACGGCGGGGCCCGCGACACCGTCGACCACGCGTCCCGGGTCGCCGCGGCCGAGCTCGCCTCCGCCGTTGACAACCCCGTCGTCACCCTCGACGGCAGGGTGGAGTCCAACGGCAACTTCCACGGGGCGCCCGTCGCCTACGTGCTCGACTTCCTCGCGATCGTCGCCGGCGACGTCGCGTCGATGTCGGAGCGCCGCACCGACCGCTTCCTCGACAAGGCCCGCAACCACGGCCTGCCACCCTTCCTCGCCGACGACCCGGGCGTCGACTCCGGCCTCATGATCGCGCAGTACACGCAGGCCGCGATGGTCTCGGAGCTGAAGCGACTCGCGGTGCCGGCGTCGGTCGACTCCATCCCGAGCTCGGCCATGCAGGAGGACCACGTGTCGATGGGCTGGTCGGGCGCCCGCAAGCTCCGCCGGTCGGTCGACGCCCTCAGCCGGGTGCTCGCCATCGAGCTGCTGACGGCAGCACGCGGCATACAGCTGCGCGCTCCGCTGGAGCCGGCGCCCGCAACGGCGGCCGTCATCACCGCGCTCGGCTCGAGGGCGAACGTCGCCCCCGGGCCCGACCGCTTCCTCGCTCCCGACATCGAGGGCGCGTGGCGAGCCGTGCAGGACCGTGCCGTCGTCGCCGCGGCCGAGTCCGTCACCGGCCCCCTCAACTGAGCCACCCGGCATACCACCGATTTTCCACCTCGAAGGAGAGTGACATGGAAGGTGCACGACCCGTCCGCGCGGCACGCGGCACGCAGCTGACCGCGCAGTCGTGGGCCACCGAGGCCCCGCTGCGGATGCTGATGAACAACCTCGACCCCGAGAACGCCGAGCGGCCCGACGACCTCGTCGTCTACGGCGGCACGGGCCGGGCAGCGCGCGACTGGAAGTCGTTCGACGCCATGGTGCGCACCCTGACCACGCTCAAGCAGGACGAGACGATGTTGGTCCAGAGCGGCCGCCCCGTCGGCGTCATGCAGACGCACGAGTGGGCGCCGCGCGTGCTCATCGCCAACTCCAACCTCGTCGGCGACTGGGCGACGTGGCCCGAGTTCCGCCGTCTCGAGCACCTCGGCCTCACGATGTACGGCCAGATGACGGCCGGGTCGTGGATCTACATCGGCACCCAGGGCATCGTCCAGGGCACCTACGAGACCTTCGCCGCGGTGGCCGAGAAGCGCTTCGGCGGCACGCTCGCCGGCACCCTCACCCTCACCGGCGGCTGCGGAGGCATGGGCGGCGCCCAGCCGCTCGCCGTGACGATGAACGACGGCGCCTGCCTCATCGTCGACGTCGACCCCGCTCGCCTGCACCGCCGCGTCGAGCACCGCTACCTCGACGAGGTCGCCGCCAACCTCGACGACGCCATCGAGAAGGCGCTCGCTGCCAAGCGCGAGCGGCGCGGCTGGTCCGTCGGCGTCGTCGGCAACGCAGCCGAGGTCTTCCCCGAGCTCCTGCGTCGCGGCGTCGCGATCGACATCGTCACCGACCAGACGTCGGCTCACGACCCACTCAGCTACCTGCCCGAGGGCGTCGCGCTCGAGGACTGGGCCGAGTACGCCGAGAAGAAGCCCGAGGACTTCACCGACCGCGCCCGCGCCTCGATGGCCAAGCACGTCAAGGCGATGGTCGAGTTCCAGGACGCCGGCGCCGAGGTCTTCGACTACGGCAACTCGATCCGCGACGAGGCCCGACAGGGTGGCTACGACCGCGCCTTCGAGTTCCCCGGCTTCGTGCCGGCCTACATCCGCCCGCTTTTCTGCGAGGGCAAGGGCCCGTTCCGCTGGGCCGCGCTCTCCGGCGACCCGCGCGACATCGCCGCGACCGACAAGGCCGTCCTCGAGCTCTTCCCGGACAACGATCGCCTGCACAAGTGGATCCGCGGTGCGCAGGATCGGATCGCCTTCCAGGGTCTGCCTGCTCGCATCTGCTGGCTCGGCTACGGCGAGCGCGACAAGGCCGGTCTGAAGTTCAACGAGATGGTGCGCACGGGTGAGCTCTCGGCGCCGATCGTCATCGGCCGCGACCACCTCGACAGCGGCTCCGTCGCGAGCCCCTACCGCGAGACCGAAGCCATGGCCGACGGCTCCGACGCGATCGCCGACTGGCCGCTGCTCAACGCGCTCGTCAACACGAGCTCGGGTGCGAGCTGGGTCTCGATCCACCACGGCGGCGGCGTCGGCATCGGCCGCAGCCTCCACGCCGGGCAGGTCTCGCTCGCCGACGGCACCGACCTCGCGGCGCAGAAGCTCGCCCGCGTCCTCACCAACGACCCCGGCATGGGTGTCATCCGCCACGTCGACGCGGGCTACGAGATCGCCGACCGCGTCGCGCACGAGCGGGGCGTCCGCATCCCCATGCAGGAGGGCTGAGACGCCGTATGCCGTCCGGCGGGGGGTGTGGGCGGTGGCGGCTCAGCGGGGGCGGCGCACCCGGATCGGTCCCTTGGCGTGGTCCGGGTCGATGACCTGCCCACCCTGCGTGATCTGTGCGACGCCGGTGGCGACGAGCCGCCGGGCGGCCATGCGCGCGGGCTCCATGAGCTCGCGCCAGTCGTCGCCGCCGACTGCACGGGCCGCCTCGCTCGGGCACACCGACGCGTCGACCGCACGGGCGTCGAGCAGCGCCTCGAGCGAGTCCTGCAGCTGGAGGTCGACCTGGGTCAGGCCGTGCTTGCGGCAGCTGTCGGAGCACCAGCGCACCGAGTCCCAGTCACGGGCCCACGCCTTGCGCCAGGTGATCGTGCGGCCGCAGCGGGCGCACGGCTTCGTCGGCAGCGGGGCTCGTGACATGGCCCCAGTGTGCGCCCCGGTGACTCCAGGTCCCGCGGGTGGGGGCCGGAAGACGTCACTCGAGGGAGCCGATGTGGCCACGGGTGGACACTCGGGCTCAGGAGCGGTGGGTCTCCTCGTCGGAGATGTCGGCGACGGTCGCGTCGAAGAGGCGGATGACGTCGTCGCCTTGCACGGTGAGGCCGACGCCGTGCGCGCCGCCCCCGATCGAGATCCGCCGGCCCACGAGGTGCGTGTCGGCGATGACCGGCAGCCGCGTCGCCGAGCCGAAGGGGGTGATGGTGCCCCGCTCGTAGCCCGTGACCGCTCGGGCGGCGTCGGCGTCGGGCATCGAGATGCGGTTGGTGCCGAGCAGGGCGCGCACCTTGGCCCAGGAGAACGTGCGGTCGCCCGGGACGAGCACGAAGACGTGATCGTCCTCGGAGCGGCGCACGACGAGGGTCTTGATGAGGTCGCGCGGCTCGATGCCCCGCGCGGCAGCGGCCTCCTCGAGGCTGCCGACCCGGCCGTGCTGAGTCACCGTGTGCTCGATGCCCGCCTCGCGGACCGCATCGATCGCCGGGGTGCGGACGGCGGCGAAGTCACTACGCTCGTCGGTGTCGTCTCGGTCAGGGGCACCCGAAGAGTCCATGTCAACCAGACTAGTAACGTCGCCGGCCCAGCACGCCGGCCCCATGATCGGAGATCGTCGTGACTGCCCCCCTCGACAGCGGCGCTGTCGACACCACCCCCCTCGACCCGGTCCCCTTCGACCGGATGTGGGCGCAGCTCGAGACCGTCGGCCGCGCGCCCGAGACGGGCGGCTACCGACGGTTCGCATGGACCCGCACCGACCACGACCTGCGCGAGTGGTTCGCGGGGGAGTGCGCGACGCGTGGTCTCGAGGTCGTCGAGGACCGCGCGGGCAACCAGTGGGCCTGGTGGGGTGACCCCGACGTGACCCCCGGTGTCGTCATCGGCTCGCACCTCGACTCGGTGCCCGACGGAGGGGCCTTCGACGGCCCGCTCGGCGTCGTCAGCGCTCTCGCCGTCGTCGACGCCCTGCGTGCCCGGGGCGTACAGCCGGACGTGCCGCTCGGCGTCGTCAACTTCGTCGACGAGGAGGGTGCCCGCTTCGGCGTCGCGTGTGCCGGGTCGCGCCTCATCACCGGCGCCCTCGACGCCGACCGCGCGCGCTCGCTCACGGACGTCGACGGCGTGACGATGGCGCAGGCGTGGCGCGCAGCCGGTCGCGACCCCGACTCCCTCGGCCCCGACCCCGAGGCCATCCGCCGCATCGGTCGCTTCGTCGAGCTGCACGTCGAGCAGGGCAAGGCCCTCGCACTCGCGCCCGATGGCTCTGACGACCTCACGGACCCCTCGCGCGCCGTCGCCGTGGGGACGGACATCTGGCCGCACGGCCGTTGGCGCGTCGACCTGCCGGGCGAGGCCAACCACGCCGGCACGACGCGCCTCGAGGACCGGCACGACGCGATGCTCTCGCTCGCCGACGTCGTGCACGCCACGCGGTCGTATGCCGTGGGGCTGGGCTGCGTCGCCACCGTGGGCAAGGTGCACGTGCAGCCGGGCGGGGTCAACGCGATCGCGAGCCACGTCACGGCCTGGCTCGACGCGCGCGGACGCAGCGCCCCGGCGGTCCGGGCCACGGTCGAGGCCGTCACCGCGGAGGCCGAGCGCCTCGGCGGCACCGTGCGCGAGGAGTCGTGGACGCCGACCACCGACTTCGACACCTCGCTCGTCAGCCGGCTGCGCGACGTCCTGCCCGAGGCCCCCCTGCTCGGCACCGGGGCGGGGCACGACGCGGGGATCCTTGCCACACACGGAGTTTCGGCTGCGATGATCTTCGTGCGCAATCCCACAGGTGTGTCACACTCACCTGCTGAGTCCGCGACCGCCGAGGACTGCCACCATGGGGTGGCAGCTCTGACTGCCGTCGTCACCGACCTCTGCACCCGGAAGGACGCCGTCCCGATGAGAGACGCACGATGACCGCCTACTGGTGCGAGAGCGCATGGCTCACAGGCGGATTCGCCCGACGAGTTCGGCTCGTCACGCAAGACGGACTCATCAAGGACGTCCTCGTCGGGGCCGACGCCGAGCCCGACGACATCCGCCTCGCGGGTGTCACGCTGCCCGGCATGGCCAATGCCCACAGCCATGCCTTCCACCGGGCCCTCCGTGGCCGGGTCAACGGCGGTGGCGGCAACTTCTGGAGCTGGCGCGAGCAGATGTACGCCGCTGCCGAGCAGCTCAACCCCGACACGTACTTCGCCCTCGCCCGTGCGGTCTTCGCCGAGATGGTGCTGGCCGGCTTCACCGTCGTGGGCGAGTTCCACTACGTGCACCACCGTCCGGGTGGCCAGCGCTACCGCGACCCGAACGCCATGGGTCTCGCCGTGCGCCAGGCCGCCGAGGAGGCCGGGATCCGCCTCACGCTGCTCGACACCTGCTATCTCGAGGGCGGCCTCAACGGAGGTGGCCACGTCGAGCTGCACCCCGGGCAGCGCCGCTTCAGCGACGGCACCGTCGACGCGTGGGCCGAGCGCATGGCGGCCCGATCGCCCGAGACCGACCGGGTGCGGCTCGGCGCGGCGATCCACTCCGTGCGCGCCGTGCGCCGTGAGGACCTGCCGAAGGTCGTGGCAGCCTCCGGGTCCCTGCCGCTGCACGTCCACCTCTCGGAGCAGCACGGCGAGAACCTCGCCTGCCAGATGTTCTACGGCCGCACACCGACGGAGCTGCTCGACGAGGCCGGGGCGCTCGGCAGCCACCTGACGAGCGTGCACGCGACCCACCTGACCGAGCACGACATCGAGCTGCTCGGTGGCACGGGCACCGGGGCGTGCATCTGCCCGACGACCGAGCGCGACCTCGCCGACGGCATCGGCCCGAGCCGGGCCCTGCACGACGCCGGCAGCCCCATCTCGCTCGGCACCGACCAGCACGTCATCATCGACCCGTTCGTCGAGCTGCGCGGCATCGAGATGCACGAGCGCCTCGTCACCAACGAGCGCGACCGCTTCTCCGCCAACGACCTGCTCCTCGCGGGCTCCTTCAACGGCTACCGTGCGCTCGGCTGGTCGGACGGCGGTCACCTCTCCAAGGGCGCCCTCGCAGACTTCGTCACGGTGCGCACCGACACGGTCAACACGGCGGGCTCGGCCGCCGACCAGATCATCTACTCCTGCGTCGCCGCAGACGTGTCGACCGTCGTCGTCGGCGGGGACGTCGTCGTCAGTGACGGTCGCCACCGCCTCGGCGACGTGGGCCGTCTGCTCGGCCTCGCCATCGAGCGGGTGGCGGGAGCCGTGAGCCTGTGAGCATCCTCCTCACCGGCATCTCGGAGCTGACGACCAACGATCCGGAGCGCACCGAGACGTCCGGTGCCGACCCGGGCGACAGCCTGCTCGGGATCGTGCGCGACGCCGCGCTCGTCGTGTCCGGTGCCGGCCCCGACGCCGTCGTCGAGTGGGTCGGCCTCGAGGCGGACGCCCCCGCTGCCGACGAGCGGCGCGACCTCGGTGGTCGCGCTGTCATCCCCGGCTTCGTCGACTCCCACACGCACCTCGTCTTCGCCGGCGACCGGTCCGCGGAGTTCGCCGCGCGCATGACCGGCACGCCCTACGACGGCGGCGGCATCGCCGTCTCGGTCGCCGCGACCCGCGCCGCGTCCGACGACGAGCTGCGCGCCCTCGTCGCCGCCCGCGTCGCCGAGATGCGGGCCCAGGGCACGACGACGGTCGAGATCAAGAGCGGCTACGGTCTCACCGTCGACGACGAGCTGCGCTCCCTTCGCATCGCGCGCGAGTTCACCTCTCACACAACGTTCCTCGGCGCCCATGTCGTGCCACGTGAGCACGCTGCCGACCGGACGGCATACCTCGAGCTCGTCATCGGTCCGATGCTGGACGCCGTCGTCGCCGCAGGCGGCGCCGCGCTGGCCGAGAGCATCGACGTCTTCTGCGAGCCGCACTCCGCCCACGCCTTCGACGGAGACGAGGCCCGTGCGGTCCTCGAGGCCGGTCGTGCCGCGGGGCTGGCCCTGCGGGTGCACGGCAACCAGCTCGGACACGGACCGGGCGTGCAGCTCGCCTGTGAGCTCGGGGCACGCAGCGTCGACCACTGCACCTACCTCAGCGATGCCGACGTCGACGCGCTTGTCGCTGCCCGCGGCACGACGGTCGCGACGCTCCTGCCGGGGGTGGAGTTCTCGACGCGGTCGCCCTACCCCGACGCGCGTCACCTCATCGACGCCGGTGTCGACGTGGCCCTGGCCAGCGACTGCAACCCGGGCACCTGCTACTCGTCATCGATGCCCTTCGCCATCGCCCTCGCGGTGCGTGAGATGGGCATGACACCGGCGGAGGCGCTCCATGCCGCGACGGCGGTGTCGGCCCGGTCGCTGGGCCTCGACCGACGCCTCGCCCCGGGCCAGCCGGCTGAGCTCGCCGTCATCGACGGCCCGAGCCACCTGCACCTCGCCTACCGTGCCGGGGTGCCGATCGTGCGCGCCCTCGACCTGTAGGCCGCCGGCCTCAGCTCGCGGTCGTGGGCGGTGCCGCCCTCGACCGGTCGGCGAGCAGCGGGACGCCGTCGCCGAGGCGCATCATGAGGGGCAGCTCGAAGTGACCCGAGCGTGACGCCAGGGGCTTGTCACTGAACCCCAGCGCGCCCTCGACGTCGCACACGCCCGAGTGGAGGGAGACGAGACGCCCGTCGCGGACCGTCGCGACGGCCGCCTTGAGCGCGAAGGTGAGGGAGAGCTCGAACTCCACCGTCGCGAGGGGGACGTCGTCGAGCCGCAGCTCGACCCGCGGCTGGTGGCTCGACGTGATGGAGTGCGAGGCGAGGTCGAGCACCTCGCTGGTGCCGATCGCCCCCCTCGTGCGCTGGGCGGCCGCGTGCAGGTCGTCGAACTTGCGCCACCCCTCGAGGATGAGGGTGTCGAGCCCGATGTCGAGCAGGCCGTGGACGACGGAGGCGAGCTGGTCACCCACCGCGTCGAGCCCGGCCTTGGACAGGGTGCGCAGCCCCGAGGTCGCAGCCCCGACGACCCCGCTGTCCTTGAGCGCGTCGGCGAGCTGGTGGAGGGAGTCGTCGTCACCACCGAAGAGGAAGGCGGCGGCACTGAGCGTGGGGGCGGCGGCGGTGGTGGTGGTCATCGGTCCTCCTCGGTGGCGATGTCGACGCGTGCGGGATCGGACCGTGGCACGAGCCGGATGCCGACGGACGGGCCCGCGTCCGGCTCGCGACCCGCGCTGACGCTGCCCTGCACGGGTGTCGCCGTCACGAGGACGTGCTGGCTGACCCAGCGTCGCTGCCTCCGGTTGCGGACGGTGTTCGCCGCAGCGGCAAGGGCGATGAGGGCGAGGCCGAGCAGGAGCCAGACGAACCAGCTGGGGCCCTTCTGAGGCGCGGGCGGGAGCGTGAACCCCACCTGCTTGATCGGGCGGCCGTCGATGGCCGTGACCTGGGCCGTGCCGGTTCCAGGGCCTGCGTCAGCGCCGGTGCCGGCGCCGGAGGGTGGGTCCCCCGAGATCGTCGTGGCGGCGACGATGGTGCCGTCGGCCGCGATCGTCGTGACGTCCTGCACGGGGCGGTCGTCGACGAGCACGACGACGGGGCAGGTGGCGAAGCGCGTGGCGAAGACGCCGTCGACCCGCACCGACGCGGCGCCGCCGTCGGCGGGCTGGGTCGTCGCGGTCAGCGTCGTGAGGTCCGTGGGCGCCACCAGGCACGAGCCGGGCCCGGCCCGCACGTCGAGGGAGGCCTGCCCCGTGAGCGTCGTCGCGGCGCGCGCGCGCACGTCGGTGCGGGCGGACATCGCGCGCGACACCGTGATGCCGGCGGGACGGCCGGCGACCGCGGTGCCGTCGGCGACCGCGGTGCCGCCGGCCACGGCGGGGGCCACGACAGCGGGCGCAGGGGGGGCCACGGCGGGCGCAGCGCTCGCCACCCCGGTGAACGTGCCGGTCACCGTGTGGGGACCGGGCGTCGTGGCGATGCAGGTGGCGCCGGCGCAGGAGCCGTCGGGCGACATCGTGAAGGTCGTCTGGCTCGTGAGGTCGGCGACCGGGGTGCCGGCTGTGTCGACGCCGGTCGCGACGTAGGTGACGCCGGCGCCCGCGTCGGCCTGGGCGGTGCCGGGACTCACCTGGATGTTCGCGATGGCGCCGGGCGTCCGGTCGGCAACCCCCCGCTTGGCGACGACCTCGACCGGCACGACGTCGGTGACCGAGCCGCCCGTGGTGTAGAGCGTGCCCGTCACCGTGTGCCTGCCCAGGCGCCCGGCCGAGCACGTCTGCCCGCTGCACTGACCGTCAGGCGTGATGTCGAAGGCGGAGTAGCGGGTGAGGTCGGTGACGACGGCACCGTCCTTGTCGACGCCGACGGCGGTGAAGGTCGCCGTCTGGTCCGGTCGGGTCTGGGCGAAGCGCGGGTTGAGCCGGAGCCCGACGACGTCGGTCGCGACGACGAGCACGTCCGCACTCGTGGTGACCGTGTCCGGGCCCAGGTCTGCGGAAGCCGTGACGGTGTGGGCCCCGACGGTGGTGGCCGAGCACGTCTGGCCGGTGCAGCTGCCGTCCGGTCCGATGGCGACCGTCGTCGAGACGGTGAGCTCGGCGAGCCGGTTGCCGAACCCGTCGGTGCCGTAGGCGCGGAAGGCGACCTTCGCGCGGACGGTCGCAACCGCGCTGGGCGGGTCGAGCTGCAGCCGCTGCAGAGGACCGGGACTCACCTCGACGACCGTGGAGCCGCGCACGGGTGCCCCACCGTCGGTGACGAGCGCTGTGATCTCGTACGTCTTCGCCTCGGTCGCGGTGCACGAGGCACCCGTGCACCTCCCGGGTGCGGTTATCGTGAAGGCGGCGCGGTCGGTGACGTCGCCGACGGTGTTGCCGAACGTGTCCGTGCCCTGAGCCCGGACGTCGACCGGCTGCCCGGCCGAGACGCTGGTCCGCGACGGCGAGACCACGAGGACCGCGACCGGTCCCGGCGTCACCACGAGCGCGGAGGTTCCGGTGACGCGACGCCCGGCGACGTCGACGGTGCCTCGGACGGCATACGTCTGGGCGGTGGTTGCCGTGCAGGTGGCGCCCGTGCAGCGGCCCGGCGCGGTGACCGTGAAGGCGGTCGTGCTGGTGACTTCGCCGAGTGGGTTGCCGAACCAGTCGGTGCCGACGGCGCGGAAGGACACCGCCTGGCCCGCGACAGCACTCGCCTGCTGGGGGGTGAGCGTCAGCCGGCCCAGGGGACCCGGCACCACCCGGAGCGTCGCCGAGCCGCGGAACGTCCCGTCAGGGATCGTGACGGTCCCGACCACGGTGTAGGAGCCGGCCTGCGTTGCGGTGCACACGGCGCCGCTGCACCGGCCCGGTGTGGTCATCCGGAAGGTGGTGAGGGCGGTGAGGTCGGCGACCGGCCGGCCCGTCCCGTCGAGGCCGCGGGCGGCATACGTCACCGTGCCGCCGGCGGTGATCGTGCTCGCCGTCCCATCGATGCGCACCGCGGTGACGCGGCTCGTCGGGGGCGCGGGAGTCGGACCCGGCTGTGGCGTCGGACCGGGCGTCGGAGTCGGAGCCGGAGTGGGGGTGGGCGACGGAGGCGGTGTGGGAGTGGGTGACGGTGTGGGTGACGGAGTCGGACCCGGCGACGGGGTCGGACCGGGCCGGGTGTGACGCTTCGGCACGACCTGCACCTGCGCGGTGCCCCGGACCGAGGTGCCGCTGCCCGCGAGCACGCCTGTCACGGTGTGCCGCCCGAGGTGCTCTGCCGCGCAGGACGACCCGGCGCACGACCCGTCTCGACGCGCCACGGAGCCGCCGGTCGCGGCGAACGAGATCGAGAAGCTCGTGCGGCTCGTGACGTCGCCGAGACGACGACCGGAGGCGTCGACGGCCACGGCCGTGTAGGTCACCCGCTGGCCGGGCGTGACGAAGACGCGTCGGGGGCTGAGCACCAGGCGCGCCACCCTGGCGGTGGGCCGCGACTGCGAGCCGGATGCCGTTCGGGCAGTGGGCGATCCGGATGCCTTGGCGCCGGACTTCGACGTCGTGGTGCTGTGCTGCGTGGACGGCTTCGGCTTGGCTGGGTCTGCGAGAGCGGCGCCCGCGCCGACCAGGCTCGCGGCCAGGCCCAGCACGGCGACCGCGGCGAGCAGCCGGCCCAGCAGCGAACGTCCCGCGGCGGCCGGTCGCCGCGGGATCCTGGTCGATGGCCCCCCGACGCTGTCATGACGACGTGGCACTGGAGCCTCCCGGTGCTCATTGCACACCCGAGAGGCACGTGAGCGGACGACTTCGCAGGGAATTGGCTTGCAGCATGGGAAGATTGGGACGATTTATGTCGTCACGTCCGCCCGGGAAGCCGCTCCGGGCCGACCCGGAGGTCGACCCGGAGGTCGACCCGGAGGCGCCACCTACTGCCGCGCCGCGTCACCGGCCCAGGGGTCGGGGCCGAGGCCCTTCGTGCACGCCCGGAGGGGGTGTCGCTCCTCGCTGAGCCGACCCTCGTCCCACGGCTCGAACGCGTTGGAGACGTTCGCGAGTCCCGTGGAGGCGAGCGCGGGGATGTTGCGCAGCAGCACGCTCTTGAACGTCGCGTCGTCGACCCACGCGAGACCCTCCGGGGTGTAGACCTCGGAGCGGTAGTCGTCGGTGTAGAACCGGTCTCCGAGCAGCCGCCAGCTCGCGTTGAGGATGAAGATCTGGAAGAGCGTCTCGCCGAAGCCGAATGCGGTCGGCCGGTGCGCCTCGGTCAGCGTGCCGATGAGCAGGTCCATGTCGTCGACCTTGTCGCGGCCCTGGTCGTCGGTGCCGTAGAGGTCGCGGAGGTTCGCCACGGCCTCCTTGTCGTCGATGAGGTCGTCGAAGGAGTGGATCGGCTTGAGGCCGATCTCCCGGCGCAGCTGGTTGTAGGTCGGCACGCCGCGCTCGCGGTCGCGGTAGAGGTCGACGGAACCCATGTCCATGACGCCGATGCCCGGCAGCGAGATGTCCTGCATCGACGCGGGGTAGTTGTTGTTGACGAGGGCTCCTGGTGCCTGCTCGCCGAACGTCCGCGCGAGCGACTCCATGCCGTACTCGTGGATCATCCGGGGGGAGTTGGCGTGCCGCGTCCGCCCCAGCGGCACGTCGTCGTTCGGCGTCCCGTCGAGGTTCTTCACGTGGACGACGTCGGGCAGGAGGGAGTGCATGCGGTAGACGGCCGTGAACTCCTCGCTGAGGCCGTACTTCGCGAACGTGCCCTGTGGGTTGCCGACGATGCCGCCGAGCTCTCGGCTCGTGATTGGGATGTCCTCGAGCACGTGCTTGTGCTTGCCGCCGAAGGCGTTGGTGATGAGCCCGTACCAGTTGCTCATCATCCCGTCGTTGAGCGAGTGGTTGGGCAGGATGGCCGGCGTCCACTCGACGGTGTGGATCTTCGCCATCACCGCGGCATTGATGAGGCGTGCGGTCTGGAAGAGCGTCTCGTCGTCCCAGTCCGGGTGGTGCTCGGCGAGCATGTCGGCGATGGCGTTGTGCTCGCGGACGAAGAGGGTGTGGAGCAGCCCGACCCCGACCCACCAGTTGCGGGTGAAGCCGGTGACTTCCGTGCCGGTCTCCTCGTCGGTGGGCAGGGTCCCGTCGTCGGTCACCGTGAGCCGGCCGCCCTCCATGGAGCGCACCCGCTGCTGGGTCTCCCAGTCGCTGCCGTAGAGCTGCGACCCGTCCCACCAGTGCGTCACCTCGTTGAGGAAGGTCGGCGGCAGGCCCTCGTCCTCCGGGCGTCGTGTCGGGTCGGCGTCGGACCGGTGGATGGTGAGGTGGTCGATGCCGTAGGAGCGCAGGGGGTCGTCCTCGGCGAGTGGGATCTCGGCCGTGCGGGTGGAGTCGTTCGAGCCGTGGCTCACCCAGTCGGAGTTCTGGAACTGGATCCACGCTGCCGCCCACAGGTTGAGGAAGGGCACCGTCTTGCGCTCACCCTTCGTCGTGAGCAGCCGGCGGCTCAGCTCCCGCACGCTCACGGGGTCGGTGGCCGGGTCTGCGGGCGGGTGGATCCCGGCGAGTCCGCGGTCGTCGCCGACGTTGTGGAAGAAGCGGGTGTATGCCGCCCCGACCATCGGGTCGTACCTGCCGTCCGCGTCCTTGAGCAGGTAGTTCCACGACCCGTCGGCGCTGCGCCAGCGGTGCGCCCACTCGGGCGGCTCGAGAGTCGCGTCGACGTAGCCGGTCTTGGCGCCCTGCGGGTACGGGCGGACGAGGTTGTTCTCGAAGAGCGTCTCGCGCATGTAGGCGAGCCGGAGGATCTGGTACCACTTGCGCATCGGACCGGGCAGGCTCTCGCCCGCGGTGTACCAGTTGGTCCAGATGGGCCCGCTCACCCCGCCGCGGCCTGCCAGCCGGGTCAGGCCGTGGAAGAGCGCCGAGCCACCCGTGCCGACCGCGCGACCGACCGCCACGCGGACGGTGTCGCCGACGTCGTGAGGTGGCCGAGGGTTCGCAGCCGGCTTCGGGAGGTGCGGCGGGGGCACGAGCGACTCGCCTGCGGCGACCTCCGCGTAGCGGGCCCGGAAGACCGGGGTCTGCTGCTCGCCGCGGCTCACGGCACTGGCGGCGGCTGTCTCGGCCCGCTGGAGCTTGTGCTCCACGGCAGGGCCGCCGAGGCCGGCCGCGATGGCCTCGCGGTAGGCGGCGGCTGCCTCCTCGTAGCGCTCGGCGAGCATGTGGAGGTCGCCGGCTGACACGGCGTTGTCGCTGCCGGGGAGATCGCTGGCGGGGGTCGGCGCGGTGGTGGTCATGCCGGTTTCCTCTCTGAGACGGGTGGTGGGTCGAGTGCAGGGGGTTGCGCGGCGCGGGCCGGGGCCGCGGCACGGCGAGAGCGTCGTCTGAGCCGGAAGAGGGTGACCCAGCCGGCAGCGAGCACGAGCCCGGCGAGGACGAGCAGCGCGGTGACGATGGCTGCCCACACGGGCACGCCCGTCTGACGCTGCACCACCGTCACCGCGAGGGCCCCGAGGGTGACGAGCCAGAAGAGCCCGACGAAGAGCTGGCGGCGCCGCACCGGGAGGTGCTGCCAGCGCCACGCCAGCGTGGCGAGCCAGGAGACGGCCCCCGACAGGAGGCTGATGCCCCGGGGCGTCTCGTCCTTGAGCAGGGTCGCGGTGGTCGTGGCGGCGTTGAGCAGCAGGGCGGAGGCGCGCGGCATACCGACCTCTCCGGCCAGCCGCTCGACGCCGACGTGGTTGAGCGAGAGGAGGTGCGCGAGCTCCTCCTCTCCGACGCCGGCGAGGCTCACCTGGCCGCCCCCGTCACCGACGGGGGTGCCTGCGGCGCGGACGGCGTCGGCGAAGGTGCGCGCCTGCGCCGAGACGTTGGCCCCGACCGCGCCGTCGTTGTCGATCTCCACCGAGACGACGGGCAGCAGGTCGCGCAGGACGGCGGCCTCGACGGCGCGCAGGTGGTGGTCGAGCCGACCCGTCCGCGTGAGCTGGTGGTCGCTCGCCTCGTCGAGCAGACGCACGAGGCGCTCTGCGGCGTCGAGACGCCCCCACATCCAGTCGTTGGCCCGCCACGACCGCTTGAGGAACGCCGCGAAGTGCGCGAGCTGGACGCCGGCGAGCTTCTCGTCGGGGTCGTCGCGGCCGGCAGGGTCGATGGTGACCCGTTCGTCGGCGGTGAAGTGGGCGAGCCGGATCGTCTGGTCAGGGGGCGGGTCGGCGGGCCCGAAGGCCATCTCGATGACCTCGAAGCCGAGGAGCAGGCGGCCCAGGCCCTCGGGCCCCGCCCCGTCGTAGAGCCGGACGAGGCCGGCGCACGTGCGGGTCGCCTCGGTCCGAGGGTCCGACACGTGCGGGCGCACGGCCTCGACGAGCTGCCCGAGGTGCTCGACGAGCCGGTCGACGAGGTCCTGGAGCTGATCGACGTCATCCGCGTCGGCCCAACGCTGGAGGGCGATGACGACGGCGTCGTACGGTCGGTCCGGCAGGTACGAGATCTCCTCGAGGAGCAGGTCGTCGATGGAGCCGATGGTGCCGTAGGTGTCGGCGTCCTCGCGGATCGCACTGAGGCTGCGCTTCGTCGCGAGCAGGCTCGCAGCACCGGAGGTGTCGCCGGCCTCGGCGAGCACGAGGGCGGCGAGGTTGGTCCACGTGAGGAGCAGGGCGGCGAGCCGCCGTACGGGGGAGCCTCCCCAGGCGTCGCCGGCGCGCACGTCGTAGAGGTCGGGGACCCAGGGGAGCACGACCGAGTCGGCGTCGCCGGCGATCCGGACCAGCTCGTCCGCCAGCGCGGGCGGCACCCGGTCAGCGAGGCGCGAGAGCATCCGGTCGACCGAGCGTCGGTGCCGGGCCGCACGGTAGGACGGGAACAGCGCCTCGGCGACCCCGCTGAAGCGGCCCCACGCCGCGGCCGGGTCGAGGCCGCCGAGCTGCCCGAGGAAGGCCGCGCGGGCGGCGCGGCGGCTGAGCACGTCGTTGTTGAGGTCGCGCACCTCGCTGACGAACTGCGCCAGCGACTGGTTGCGGGGGATGCCGACGCTCGACCGCCCCACGGTCCGTCCGAGGAGCGGTTCCGCGAGCTCACCGGACTCCTGGGTCGCCCCTCCGGGGTCGGGGACGACGAGGGCGAGGGCCCGGTGGACGCGCTCGCCCGCGGGCTGGCTGGCGATGGCCTCGACGGCGTTGCGAGCCGGCAGGTTGTTGAGCACGCCGCCGTCGACGAGGTAGGTCGGCACGACGGTGCCGTCGACGGCGAGCGCGGGTGCGTGCCGGGCCTCGAAGAGCCCGGCCGGGATCGCGCTCGCCTCGAAGGCGCCGGGGAACGACGCCGTCGAGCGGCAGGCCCGGGCCACGCGGGCCGACGCGAGCGGGTCCTTGCTGAAGTGGAAGTCCTCGTCGGTGAAGCGGAACTCGACCGAGTGGTCGACCGTGCGCAGCACCGACTCGCCGTCGGAGATGCGCAGGACCTTGCCGTTGAGGTCGGTCGAGGTGAGCCGGATGTCGAGCGGTGGGTCGAGCACGACCTCCTCGCGACCGCTGGCCGCCACCGACTCCAGCGCTCGTTGGAGCTCCGGCAGGAAGAAGGTGTCGCCCCGCAGCAGCGAGCGGATCCCCGTGGTCCGCGGCGGCTGCAGCAGCTGTGAGAAGTCTCCTGCCTCGATCCAGAGCTGCTGCAGCGCAACAAGATTCGGAGCATCGTTCGCCAGGCCCGTCGCGAGGAACGCGCCGTTGAGGCCGCCCGCGCTCGTGCCGACGACGACGTCGATCTCGACGACGACGTCGAGCTCGCGGCAGAGGTCGACCCATTCGGGCTGCGCCAGTGGATGGTCCTTGCCCGCGCTGACGGCACGCAGGAGCTCGTCGACCACCCCGCCGATCCAGATCGCGAGGCTCACGCCGCCGTTGAGGGCGAGAGCGAGCCGAACCTCTCGAAGCATCCAGCCTCCAGTCACCGGTAGCTGTCGGCGACACCGTGTTTTCGACGGTATCCATCACGGCCCCTCTTTCGCAGCCGTATGCTCCGAATCGTGGCTGACACCGACGTCCGGCTGGAGACCGTTCTCGAGCACATGCGACTCGAGAACCTGCACGACTTCCCTGCCTGCGCAGCGAAGTTCGGCAAGGCGAAGTACGAGGTCCCGGCCGACGACATCGTCTACGACGGTGCCGACGCCGTGTGTGGCTTCCTCGACGAGAACAAGCTGGCCTTCCCGGACTTCCACTTCGAGCCGACGCGGGTCTCGCCGTCGCCGTCCACCGAGGTCGTGGTCGTCGAGGGCCGCTTCCGTGGCACGCATCTCGGGGTCTGGCGTGGGCTGCCGGCCACCGGGCGCAAGGTCGACTTCCCGATGTGCCTCGTCTTCGAGTTCGAGGGTGAGTCGATGGTCAACGAGATCATCTACATGGACCTCGCCACGCCGCTCCAGCAGCTCGGGGTCGCCTTCAACCCCGACAGCGCCGAGTTCAAGCTGCAGACGGCACTGAGCCACCCGATCACGCTCGGCAAGGCCGTCATCGACAACCTGCGCGGCCGATTCCGCCGGAAGACGTGACCCCGTGGACTGGGTCATCAGCCTGATCTACGTCGCCCTGCTCGCGTGGGGCATGTCGGTCGGCATCCGGCAGATCATCCAGGGCAGGCGCCACCCGGAGCAGCTGCTCAACCCGCTGTTCTCGAACCGCCTGGCGCTGGGTCTCTTCACCCTCCACATCGTCGTCGTGTCACTGGACCTCTTCGTCATCGGTCCGTGGTCCGTCGCGAACAAGAGCACGCTCTGGTACTGGGGTGGCCGGATCGCCCTCGTCACGTCGTCCCTGCCCATCGCGGCGTTCTTCAACCGCAACCCCCAGTCCTTCGGCCGCCTCATCGGCACGTGGGTCGTGGCACGCAACTTCTTCGAGTACGGCCTGCACATCTTCGTGGCCGCGATCGCCGTCCGGTGGGACCTCTACTACCTGCTGCTCTGGTGGATCGTCGCCTACCGCTACCTCGACGTCGGCCCGCGCCGCGCCCTCCAGAAGCTCTACGGCACCCCCGAGCTCAAGGCGGCGCGCCCGTGGGCGCCGATCCTCAACTGGGTCGTCATCGCGAGCCTCTACGTCCTCACGTACTTCGTCGTGGCCGGCCAGTGGCTCGTCTTCGCCAAGGTGCCCGGTGACGACGTGCCGACCCACGTCGCGGCGACGTGGGAGTACGTCGTCGTCTTCACCGCCAACCTCGCGCTCGCCCTCGTCGTGTGGACGCGCGTGGCTGCCTACACGAAGACGCTCATGGCGCGGGCGGACGCGGCCCCCGCCGTCCAGGGCGTCGCGCCCCACTGACGCCCGACGCCGGACGCCGTCGGCGGCTCGGCCCGTCAGGTCACGTCGCCGTGTCCGCCTCGACGTGCTCGCACCGCAGCACCGAGCCCGGCCCGGGGTGGATCAGCCCGGTGTGGCCGTCGTTCCACTCCACGAGGTAGGGCGGCCCACCGGCCTCGCCCTTGACCTCACGGATCGTGCCCTCGCGCGGACGCTGGCCCACGTGCTCGCCCGCCATCGTGATGCGGTCACCCACCCGTGCCTCCATGGCACACCTCCTTCTCCGTCGTCGCGGTGCCGTTCTAGGACACCACGTCTCGGGCCGGCTGCACAGGGTCGCCGGCCCACCGATCCTCAGTCGAGCAGCACCCGCTCCCCGTAGCGCGGCACCGAGACGGCACAGTCGAACTGACGGCGTATGCCGTCCGCCAGGGCCTGCGCCGCCGCGGGCTCCCCGTGGACGACGTGGACCGTCTCGGGGGTCTCGGGCAGCTCGCCCAGCCAGGTGAGCAGCTCGTCGGCGTCCGCGTGCACGGAGAAGTCGTCGAGGGTGACGATCTCGGCCCGCACCGGCACGTAGTGGCCGGTGATCTTGACCTCGCGGGCGCCCTCCTGGAGGTCGCGCCCGCGGGTGCCGACGGCCTGGTAGCCGGTGAGCAGCACCGAGTTGCGCGACTGCGGCAGGAGGTGGCGCAGGTGGTGGATGACCCGTCCGCCGGTCGCCATGCCCGAGGCCGACACGATGATGCACGGGGTGCCGGGGGTGTTGAGCCGGATCGACTCCTCCGCCGTGTGGGCAGACCGCAGTCCGTGCAGCCGCCGCAGCCGCTCGAGGGCGTCCGGCCGCAGCTCGGCGGCGTGTGCCGGGTCGCGGTAGATGTCGAGGGCGGCGAGCGCCATGGGGCTGTCCACCCAGACCGGCACGTCGGGGATGGCGTGCCGTTCGATCAGGTCGGCGATCGCGAGCAGCACGATCTCGGTGCGGTCGACGGCGAAGGCCGGGATGACGACCGTGCCCCCGCGCCCGATCGTGCGACGGATCGCGTCGGCCATGACGCGGTGCTCGGGGTCGACCTCGGGGTGGGCCCGGTCGCCGTAGGTCGACTCGATGACCACGGTCCGCGCAGCCGGGGGCCGCGCCCGGGGCAGCAGCACCGGGTGGTCAGGCCGCCCGAGGTCGCCCGAGAAGAGCACACCCGCGCCGTCGACCTCGACGAGCACGCTCGAGGACCCGAGGATGTGCCCGGCGCGCACGAAGGTCACCTCGACGCCGGCACCGGGCCCCACGCATACCGACTGGGTGTCGGGGGCGACAGACTTCCCCCGGTCGCCGTC
Organism: Humibacillus xanthopallidus; assembly: GCF_006716675.1. Taxonomy (GTDB): domain Bacteria; phylum Actinomycetota; class Actinomycetes; order Actinomycetales; family Dermatophilaceae; genus Humibacillus; species Humibacillus xanthopallidus_B. The sequence continues at coordinate 438,825 of NZ_VFPM01000004.1, forward strand.
GGCGGCACCGGCCGGCTCGAGCGGCTGCAGCGCAGCGATGGCGCGTTCGGCGTCCGCGACGTCGTAGAGCGGGAGCGGCGGGTCGTGCCGCGACCACCCGCCGCGGCGCGCCCCCTCCGCCTCCTCCTCCTGCAGGCGGGCGCTGTCACGGAGGATGACCGCAGCGAGGGCCGCCGTTCCCACCGTCGTCAGCGCCGGACCGGTGAAACCGCCGCGCACGAGCGCCGGGAGGTAGCCGCAGTGGTCGAGGTGCGCATGCGTCAGCGCCACGGCGTCGATCGTCTCGGGCGGCACGGGGAAGTCCTCCCAGTTGCGCTCGCGCCAGCGCTTCTCACCCTGGTAGAGGCCACAGTCGACGAGCACCCGACCGCGGGCACCGTCGACGAGGAACTTGCTCCCCGTCACGGTGCCCGCAGCCCCGTAGAACGTCAGGGCCGGGGCCGCCGTGCGGGCCTGCGGGTGGTCGTCCATCTCGTCCTCCTGCGGCAGGGCGCGTCACGTGCGGCGGACGTGCACCTCTTCGCCCGTGCGGGCCTCGATCGCGTGCTCGGCCGTCTCGACGAGGCGGTCCGCAAGGTGCCGGAGGGCGCGGGCGACGGCCACCTCGTCGCCGATGGTGGCCACGGGGTCGTCCGTCGAGGACCGGTGGCTCGCACCGCGCGCCGACAGCGGGCCCGGGGCGTCGGCGAGAAGCACGACGCTCGCTCGCGTGTCGTCACCCGACTCGAGGATCGACACGCGCACGCTCCACTCGCGCACGTAGGTGACCGGCGCGGACGACGTGGCGTCTGCGTGGGGGTGCGCGGTTGCCGGCGCCCCGACCTCGTCGGCGGTGCCGAGCCGCAGCACCGTCCCGGGCCCGGGGAAGATGAGGCCCGTGTGTCCGTCGGACCACCGGACGAGGTAGGGCGGTCCGCCGTCCTCGCCTCTCACCTCGAGCACCTCCCCGTCCCGCGTCGGCTGGTCGATGTGCTCGGCTGCAAGGATGATCCGGTCTCCCACTCGTGCTCGCATGATGCCTCCCTCGCTCTGCGCGGGTCGTGGACCGGACCGGGGCGGCCGGTGGGTGGTGGGCTGCGCGCCCGCACTCCCGCGACGTCTCCATGTCACCATCACAGCCCGTCCGCGAGCAGAGCCAAAGGTCCCGGTGATCGGCGCTCTCCGAGGTCGGCTGTGCGGTTCGGGGCGTGGGGAGGGTTCTGCTGCATACGATCAGAGCATGGAGCAGCCTGACCTCAGGTCCCTGCTCGATGCGGTGGTTCCCTTCAGTGCCGATCTCGACCTCACTGGCGTCCTACACCGGATCACCAGGGCTGCGTGTGAGCTCGTTGGTGCGAGGTACGGCGCCCTCGGCGTGCTCGGCCCCGACGTCCATCACCTCTCCGGCTTCTACACGTACGGCCTGAGTGAGGAGGAGCGCCAGCGGCTGGGCGCGCCCCCCACGGGAAGGGGCGTGCTGGGCCTGCTCATCCGCGACCCCCGCCCGCTCCGGCTGCGCGACCTGGGGGAGCACTCCGAGTCGGCCGGATTCCCCGCTCACCACCCCGTCATGCGCTCCTTCCTCGGGGTGCCGATTCGCCTGCGCCAGCACGTCTTCGGCAACCTCTACCTCACCGAGAAGATCGACGGGTCCGACTTCACCGCGGACGACGAGGCCCTCGTCGTGTCGCTCGCGGCAGCGGCGGCCGTCGCGATCGACAACGCCAGGCTCTACGAGCGCAGCCAGACGCGGCAGCGGTGGTCCGTGGCGGCGAGCGAGCTCGCGCAGTCCTTTCTCGAGAGCGACGACGAGGAGGCGTCGCTCGAGCTCCTCGTGCACCAGGTGCTCGAGGCGAGCTCCGCCCGGGCGGTCGCGGTCGTGCTGTCCGACGCCGCCGACCGGCTCGAGGTGCGGGCGGCGTGCACCCTCGACGACGCGGGTGTCGGCGCTGTCGACCTCCGGGGGTCGCTGCTCCTCGGGCCGTTCTGGACCGACGCGCTCCACGCGCGCCAGCCGCTCCTCCACGTGCCGGGTGGCGCCTCCGACGCCCGAGCCCTACCGGCGATCGACGCGAGGCGCCTGCTCGACCTCGACGCGGCGTCGCCGGTCGCCGTCGTGCCGCTCGCGGCTGGGCCCGCCCCCCTGGGGCTGCTGCTCACTGGCTGGGGGCCGGGTGAGGAGCTCGTGGCCGAGGACACGCTGCCCGACCAGGTGGCCTTCGCGCTCCAGGCGGGCGTGGCGCTGACTGCCGCCCGGTCGCACGTCGACCGGGCGACGATCGCCCTGCTCGAGGACCGCGAGCGCATCGCCCGCGACATGCACGACAACGTCGTCCAACGGCTCTTCGCGACCGGGCTGTCGCTCCAGTCGACGACGCCGCTCGCACAGCACCCGGTCGTCCAGGCTCGCCTCAACGCCGCCGTCGCGGAGCTCGACAGCGCCATCACCGAGATCCGTCAGGCGATCTTCGGGCTGCACGCGCCACAGCCGTCCGCCGCGCTGCCCGCACGCATCGCCCACATCGCGCAGTCGTATGCCGTCAGCCTGGGCTTCACGCCCGAGGTGACGGTCGAGGGGGCCTGGCCCGACACGCTCGCGCCGCCCCTGCGAGCGGACGTCGAGGCCGTGGTTCGCGAGGGTCTCGCCAACGTGGCTCGCCACGCCCATGCCTCGTCGGCACGGGTGCGGGTGTCGGTGGGTCGCGGGGTCGACGTCGAGGTCGTCGACGACGGCGTCGGCATCGACGGCCACCAGGCGCGCAGCGGGCTCGTCAACCTCGGCGCCCGCGCCGAGGCCGCAGGGGGCAGACTGAGCCTCGAGCCCGGTGCGCACGGCGGTACCCGCCTGCACTGGCACGTGCCGGCACCGGCGAGCGACGACAGGAGCAGCGGTTGACGACCAGCGTCTTCCTCCTCGACGACCACGAGATCGTCCGCCGCGGCCTGCGCGACCTCATCGAGGCGACCGGAGACCTCGTCATCGTCGGGGAGTCGGGCTCGGCCGCCGAGGCGACGCGGCACATCCCGGCCCTGCGGCCCGACGTCGCCGTGCTCGACGCGCGCCTGCCCGACGGGTCTGGCATCGACGTCTGCCGTGACATCCGGTCGGTCGACCCGACCATCCGGGTCCTCATCCTCACGTCCTACGACGACGAGCGCGCCCTCGTCGCCTCGGTGCTCGCCGGTGCCTCGGGCTACCTGCTCAAGGCCCTCTCCGGAGAAGGCATCGTCGAGGCCATCCGGCGGGTCGCCGCGGGCGCCGACCTCACCGACCAGCCCCAGGTGAAGGCCTTGCGGGAGGGCTGGTCGGCGCGTGCCGAGACCGACCCCCGGCTGCGGTCCCTGTCACCGACCGAGCGCCGCATCCTCGACCTCATCGCCGACGGCCTGACGAACCGCCAGATCGGCGAGCACCTCGGCCTCGCCGAGAAGACGGTGAAGAACTACGTCTCGACCGTGCTCGCGAAGATGGGCATGGAGCGACGCACCCAGGCCGCGGTGTATGCCGCGACGCACCGCAAGGCCGAGCCGCCTCCGGGTGCGTGACGGAAGGCCCCCGACGAGCATCAGGCGTCTCGGGCTTTCCCGGCGGCCGCGCTACGCCCGGTGCAGACTGGCGGCATGGACCGCGAGGAGATGGTGTCCGGGGTTCGGCGGGTCTTCGACCTCGTCGCCGCCGACTACGACAACGTCGGGGTGTCGTTCTTCCAGCCGATCGCCGACGGGCTCGTCGAGGCGGTCGGGGCCGCGCCCGGCGACAGGGCGCTCGACCTCGGCTGCGGCAACGGGACCTCGAGCCGGGCTCTCGCCGCGGCAGTGGCCCCCGGTGGATCCCTCGTGGGGATCGACCTCAGTCCGGCCATGGCCGAGCTGGCACGCCGGTCGCTCGAGGGCAGCCCCGTCGACGTCACCGTCCTCGTCGGGGACGCGAGCGACCCCGACCTGCCGGCGGCGTCCTTCGACGTGGCCATCTCGTCGTTGGTGATCTTCTTCCTGCCGGAGCCCGCGGCGGCCCTGTCGCGGTGGGTCCGGCTGCTCGCACCGGGTGGTCGGATTGGGCTGAGCACCTTCGGCCCCTCGAACGAGCAGTGGCAGACGCTCGAGGCCCCGCTGCGCGACTTCATGCCGCCGCTCGACCCGCGCAGCGTCGGGCCGCAGAGCCCGTTCGCGAGCGACGAGGGGATGGCGGCGCTGCTCGCCGACGCCGGTGCGACGGACGTGCGCACGTCGTCGCGCCGCGTCGAGTTCGCCTTCGACAGCTTCGACCAGTGGCTGCGCTTCTCGCGTTCGGTCGGGCAACGGGTCGCGTGGGAGCGGATGTCGCAGGACGACACCTCCCGGGTGCTCGAGGAGACGCGCCGGCGGTTCGACGCGGCCGCCGCTCCGGACGGCACCCTGCCGGTCTGGCAGCAGGTCCGCTACACCGTCGGCTCGCGCCCGACGGGCTAGGCGGCCCTCCGGCAGCGTGGCCGCAACGCGGCCTTCGCGGGGGGCTTGACCTTGACGCAGCGTCAGGGTTGCAGCCTTGAGTCATGACCACACCAGCAGCCATCGAAATCGCCGGACTCACCAAGTCCTACGGCGACCACGCGGTGCTCGAGGGCGTCGACCTCGTCGTCCGCGCGGGCACCATCCACGCCCTGCTCGGCTCCAACGGGGCCGGCAAGACGACCGTGGTGAGGATCCTCTCCACCCTCCTGCGACCCGACGGCGGGCGCGCCGCCGTGGCCGGCCACGACGTCGTGACCGCCGCGGCAGCGGTCCGTGAGTCGATCAGCCTCACCGGACAGTTCGCCGCCGTCGACGCGATCCTCACCGGACGCGAGAACCTCGTGCTCATCGCCCAGCTGCGCCGGGTCGACGACGCGGGCGGGGTCGCCGATGCCCTGCTCGCACGCTTCGACCTCACCGACGTGGCCGGGCAGCGGGTCGCGACCTACTCCGGCGGACTGCGTCGCCGGCTCGACATCGCCATGAGCCTCATCGGCGACCCGCCCGTCCTCTTCCTCGACGAGCCGACAACCGGCCTCGACCCGCAGTCGCGGCTCGAGGTCTGGAGGACGGTGCGGGAGCTGGCCGGTCACGGCACCACGGTGCTGCTCACGACCCAGTACCTCGACGAGGCCGAGCAGCTCGCCGACCGGATCGCCGTGCTCCACGACGGCCGGATCATCGCCGACGGCACCCTCGCGGAGCTCAAGGCGCTGCTCCCGCCGACGACGGTCGAGTACGTCGAGAAGCAGCCGTCCCTCGAAGAGATCTTCCTCGCGATCGTCGGCCACGACGGCGCTTCCCCCATGGAGACCCGATGACCACCCACGTCCTCCACGACACCGACGTCCTCCTGCGACGGTCGCTGCGCCACATCGTGCGCAGCCCCGACACGATCATCACGACGGCCGTGACGCCGATCGCCATGCTGCTGCTCTTCGTCTACGTCTTCGGCAGCTCCATCGACGTCGGTACCGACTCGTATGTCAACTACCTCCTGCCCGGCATCCTGCTCATCACCGTCGCCTCCGGCGTCGCCTACACGGCCTTTCGGGTGTTCACCGACGTCTCGGGCGGCGTCTTCGAGCGGTTGCAGTCGATGCCGATCGCCCGGCCGGCCTTCCTCTGGGGCCACGTGCTCACCTCTCTGGTGGCGAACCTCACCTCGCTGGTGCTCGTCGTCCTCGTCGCGCTGGCGATGGGGTTCCGCACGGGCGCAGGCCTGCTCGCGTGGTTCGAGGTTCTCGGGATCATGCTGCTCTTCACGCTGGCGCTGACCTGGCTGGCCGTGATCCCCGGACTGACGGCGACGTCCGTCGACGGCGTGAGCGGGTTCTCCTACCCGCTGATCTTCCTGCCGTTCATCAGCTCGGCCTTCGTCCCGACCGACGGCATGCCGGGCCCCGTGCGATGGTTCGCGGAGCACCAGCCCGTCACCCCGATCGTCAACACCATCCGCCACCTCTTCGCCGGGCAGCCGGTCGGCAGCGAGGGGATGCTCGCCCTCGCGTGGTGCGTCGGTCTGCTGCTCGTCGCCTACGCGCTCGCCATGCGCACCTACCGCCGCAAGATCACGTGACCGAGGGCGACACGGGCCGCAGACGCCCCGAGAATGGGGCGATGCTGACGATCAGCCAGCTCGCGGCCTACGCGGGTGTGACGGTGCGTGCCGTCCGGCACTACCACGCCAAGGGCCTGCTGCCCGAGCCCGAACGCGACCACTCCGGTTATCGGCGCTACGGCGCGGCGGCCGTCGTCGAGCTCATCCGGATCCGCACCCTCGCCGACGCCGGCGTGCCGCTGTCGCGCGTGCGTGAGCTCCTGTCGGCGGGTGATGCGGACTTCGCCGTGGCAGTGGGCGACCTCGACCGGCGCCTGCGGTCCGAGATCCGGGAGCTCCAGCGGCACCGGGAGCGGATCGCCCGGCTCGCGGCCGGCGACAGCCTCGCCCTGCCGCCCGAGGCGGTCGCCTACGTCGACAGGATGCGCGAGCTGGGCTTCCCCGAGCGCGTCATCGAGGTCGAGCGCGACAGCTGGATCCTCATCGCGGCACAGATGCCCGAGGCGGTCGCTGACCTCATGGCGATCAAGCAGACCCAGATCGACGACGAGCCGCTGCGTCGGCTCTACCTCGACATCGGCGACCTCGTCGACTGCGGCCCGGACGACCCCCGCCTGCCCGCCCTGGCCGACCGGGTGGCCGCGTTCATCGAGGCCGCAGCGGCGCAGGGCGCGGGGGTCGAGGACGAGCACCCGGTCAGCCCCGCGCTCGTCGAGCTGCTCGACGCGGCCTTCCTCGAGTCCTTCGCGTGCGCCGGGCGGCTGCTCGAGCTGCTGGAGGAACGCGGCTGGACGGGCTGGACCGACATCAGGAGGACGACGCCCGCGACGTGAGGGGCGCCGACCGGCGAGCCGGACGGCATACCGGCTCGTCGGACCGCCTTGAGCGGCAGTGCTTCTCAGCGCGTGTCAGCGGTGGTGGTGCGCCCCTCTGCGAGCACGGCCTCACGTCCGGCCTGGAGCCGCACGACGGGGATCCGGGGCGGCGAGCACGAGAGGTAGTCGACGCCCACGGCCTCGAAGAAGGCCGTCGACCGAGGGTCGCCCGCGTGCTCGCCGCACGCCCCGAGCCCGAGGGTCGGGCGGGCGCGGCGGCCGTCGTCGGCGGCCATCCGCACGAGGGCGCCGACACCGGCCTCGTCGATCGTCTCGAACGGGTTGGTCGTGAGGACACCCGCCTGGCGGTAGGCGGAGAGGAAGCCGGCCTCGGCGTCGTCACGCGACATGCCCCAGCTCGTCTGGGTGAGGTCGTTGGTGCCGAAGGAGAAGAAGTCGGCCTCACCGGCGAGGGCCGCGGCGGTGAGCGCTGCACGGGGCAGCTCGACCATGACCCCGACGGGCAGGTGCAGCTCCGTGCCGTGCGCCTGCGCGACCTCGGCGACGACGCGCTCGATCCGCTCGCGGGCCCCGACGAGCTCCGCGACGTCGGCGACGAGCGGCACCATGAGCTCGGGGGCGACCGTGTGGCCCTCGGCGCGCAACCGCACCGTCGCCTCGGCGAGGGCACGCACCTGCGCGTCGATGATCTGGGGCAGCACGGTGAGCAGGCGCACACCGCGCAGACCGAGCATCGGGTTGGACTCGTGCCAGCGACGCACCGCGGCGAGTCGCCTTGTCGTGTCGGGGTCCTCGGTGCCACGCTCCGCCTCGAGGGCCGCCCGCACCGACAGCTCGACGAGGTCGGGCAGGAACTCGTGCAGCGGCGGGTCGAGCAACCGCACGACGACGGGCAGCCCCTCCATCTCGACGAGGAGCGCGCTGAGCTCGCGCAGGGCGAGCTCCTCGATCTGGGCGAGTGCTCCCTCGCGGTCGTCGTCGAGCACGAGACGCTCGACGAGCTCGCGTCGCGACCCGAGCAGCATGTGCTCCGTGCGACAGAGACCGATGCCCTGCGCTCCGAATCGCCTTGCAGCACGGGCCTCCTCGGGGATCTCGGCATTGGCCATCACCTTGAGGTGACGACGGCGGTCGGCGTGTGCCAGCAGGCGCAGCACGGCGTCGACGACGGGGTCCGCATCAGAGGGCGCGTCGCCCTGGATGGCCGTCGCGACGGCGCTCTGCTCGATCTCGCGCTGCCCCTCGAAGATGTCGCCGGTCGTGCCGTCGACGGAGAGCAGGGCACCCTCCGCGAGGATCCGCCCACCCGGGAAGGTCGCCGTGCGGGCCTCGACGTCGATGACGAGGCCCTCGACGCCGGTGACGCAGCTGCGCCCGAGACCCCGCGCGACGACAGCCGCGTGCGAGGTGAGGCCGCCGCGTGCGGTGATGACCGCGCGCGCCGCCACGAGCCCGCCGAAGTCGTCGGGGCTCGTCTCGGGACGAGCGAGCACGACCCGGTGCCCGAGGGCCGCGCGCTCGACGGCGGTCGCGGAGTCGAGCACGAGCTGGCCGGTCGCGGCGCCCGGGCTCGCGGCGAGGCCGTGCGCCAGGGTCGCGGCCGACGCGTCACGCGTGAAGGTGGGGTGGAGCAGGGTCTGCAGCTGCAGGCCGTCGACGCGGGTCAGCGCCTCGTCGAGGTCGATGACCCCGTCGTCGACGAGCGCCGCCGCGATGCGGAAGGCGGCAGCCGGGCTGCGCTTGCCGAGGCGGGTCTGGAGGATCCACAACCGGCCGCGCTCGACGGTGAACTCCACGTCGCAGAGGTCGCGGTAGTGGGTCTCGAGGGTGCGCAGGTGCTCGCTCAGCTGGCGGTGCAGCTCAGGGTCACGGCGTTGGAGCTCCGAGAGGTCGAGCGGGCTGCGGACGCCGCTCACGACGTCCTCGCCCTGGGCGTTCGGCAGGTAGTCGCCGAAGGCTCCGGGGGCGCCGCTCACGGGGTCGCGGGTGAAGCAGACGCCGCTGCCAGAGTCCTCGCCGCGGTTGCCGAAGACCATCTGGACGATGTTGACGGCGGTGCCGAGGTCGTCGGAGATGCCCTCGTGCTGGCGGTAGAGGCGGGCCCGGTCGCCGTTCCACGAGCTGAAGACGGCAAGCACCGCAGCGTGCAGCTGCTCCCGGCCGTCCTGCGGCACGTCCTCGCTGGTCTGCTCGCGGATGATCCGGCGGAAGCTGTGCGTCAGCAGCTTGAGCGAGTAGGCGTCGAGCTCGGCGTCGGTCTCCACGCCCGTCGAGCGGCGCATCGCGGCCAGCTCGTCGTCGAAGAGCCGTCCGTCGACCCCGAGCACCGTGCGGCCGTACATCTGTGCGAGCCGCCGGTAGCAGTCCCACGTGAAGTGCGCCTCGCCGCGACGGACCATCGCGGTCGCGACCTCGTCGGTCATCCCGATGTCGAGGACGGTCTCCATCATCCCGGGCATCGAGAAGCGGGCGCCGGAGCGCACCGACAGCAGGAGCGGGCGCAGCGGGTCGCCGAGGCGCAGGCCGGTGCGCTCCTCGAGCGCCTCCAGCTCGTCCTCGACGCGGCTCCACAGGCCGTCCGGCTCCCCGCCGGTCGTGAGGTAGGCCCGGCAGGCCTCGGTCGTGATGATGAAGCCGGGTGGCACGGGCAGCCCGAGCCGGGTCATCTCCGCCAGTCCGGCCCCCTTGCCACCAAGCAGTCCGGCCATCGACCGGTCTCCGTCGTGCAGCTCGACGACGAGCGGTCCGTTCGTCGTCCTCTCGATGATGGTCATGGTTTCCTCCGGTCGCGTATGTGCCCGGCGCACCGTGCGGTGTCCTCGCCTCCTTGCATGCTCGGTCGTGGGGGTGGCCTGCGCGTAGTGCCGAAAGTCCCTCTCCGCGAGCGACTCCGGCGCGTAGCGTGAAAAGGGAGGTCGTCGAGGGACGAGCGCGGGAGGTGACCCATGGAGCGCGCGGTCGCCGCCGGACCCCCCGAGGTGTCAGCCGGTGGCCTGAGTGCGTCCGAGGTCAGGAAGCGGCTCGAGCGGGACGGCCCCAACGTCATGCCGTCGCCCCGCCCGCGGTCGGCGCTCGTCCAGCTGGCCCTGCAGATGGTGCACTTCTTCGCGATCGTGCTGTGGGTGGCCGCCGGGCTCGCGCTCGTCGCCGGTATGCCGCAGCTGGCCGTCGCCATCGCCGTCGTCGTCGTGCTCAACGGCGTCTTCGCCTTCGCGCAGGAGTACCGCGCCGAGCGGGCGGGCGCGCGGCTCGCCGACCTGCTGCCACCGCGGGCCCGCGTCGTGCGGGACGGGGTGGTGGTCGAGGTGTCGGGCACCGACCTCGTCGTCGACGACGTCGTGCTCCTCGAGGCGGGTGACCGGGTCAGCGCCGACCTGCACCTCGACCGTGCGGTCTCGGTGGCCGTCGACGAGTCGATGCTGACGGGAGAGAGCGTCACGTCGCGGCCGGTCGTCGGTGCGGTCCTGCGGGCCGGCACGTTCGTCGTCGAGGGAGTGGGGCGCGGCACCGTCGTCGCGACCGGCGGGCGCACGCGGCTGGCGGAGATCGCCGCCCTGACGAGGGCGGCGCGCCGGCCGCCGAGCCCGCTCTCGATCCAGCTGCACCGCATCGTCACCGTCGTGGCCGTGCTCGCCGTCGCCACCGGCGTCGTCGCCTTCGGCGTCTCGCTCCTGCTCGGGGTCGAGCCGGGCTTCGGCTTCCTCTTCGCCGTCGGCGTCACGGTGGCTCTCGTGCCCGAGGGCCTGCTCCCGACCGTCACCCTCTCGCTCGCCCGGGCCGCCCAGCTCATGGCCGGTCGGCACGCCCTCGTGCGGCGCCTCGAGTCGGTCGAGACCCTCGGGTCGACGACCTTCGTGTGCACCGACAAGACGGGCACCCTGACCCGCAACGAGATGAACGTCGTCGAGGTGTGGACCCCGAGCGGCGCCGTGACCGTCACCGGTCACGGCTACGACCCGGAGGGAGAGTGCCGCGGAGACGCAGCCGCGGCGGCTGCAGCCCGGGAGCTGGCGCGGTCGGCCGTCGAGTGCGTCCACGGCAGGGCGGTCCAGCAGGACGGTCGGTGGCAGGCCCGCGGCGACCCGATGGAGGCGGCGATCCACACCCTTGCCGTGCGGCTCGGTGCCGGTGCGTCGGCCGACGTCCGCATCGACCGTGCGTTCCCCTTCGACCCGGTGCTGCGCCGGTCCGCCGCCCTCGCCGGCGGCTGGCTGCACGTGCTGGGTGCTCCCGACTCGGTGCTGCTCGACTGCGCGGACGTCTCCGGCAGGGCGATCGCGGAGCGCGAGGTCGAGCGCCTCAGCGCTGCCGGCCTCCGGGTCCTCGCGGTGGCCCGGCGCCGCCTCGTCGAGGCGGACGGCGACGGTGGCCCGGAGGCCTCCGACGACACCGATGGCTCCAACGCCACCGACGAGAACGGCGACGGCAGAGACGCGGTCTCCGCCCAGGGCCGGCTCGAGCACTCGCTCGAGCTGCTCGGCCTCGTGGCGATGGAGGACCCGCCCCGCGCCGGCGTGTCCGACGCCGTCGAGGTCTGCCGGCGGGCCGGCATACGGGTCATGATGATCACGGGGGACCACCCGGCGACGGCCGAGGCCATCGCCCGTGAGGTCGGCTTCCTCGCGGGCGGGCCGGTGCTCACGGCTGCCGAGCTACCCGCCGACGAGCAGGCCCTGGCCGAGCTCGTCGACGTCGACGGCACCGTCGTGGCCCGCGCCACCCCCGAGGACAAGCTGCGCATCGCGGCCGCGCTCCAGTCGCGGGGCCACGTCGTGGCGATGACCGGTGACGGCGTCAACGACGGACCCGCGCTGCGGGCCGCCGACATCGGGGTCGCGATGGGCGCGTCGGGCACCGACGTGGCTCGTGAGGCCGCCGACGTCGTGCTGCTCGACGACCGCTTCGAGACGATCGTCGCCGCCATCGAGCTCGGCCGGGCCACGTGGTCCAACGTGCGCCGCTTCCTCACCTACCACCTCACCGACAACGTCGCCGAGCTGACACCCTTCGTCGTCTGGTCGCTGACCCTCGGCCACGTGCCGCTCGCCCTCTCGGTGCTCCAGATCCTCGCGCTCGACATCGGCACCGACCTGCTGCCGGCGCTCGCCCTCGGCGCAGAGCCCGCGAGCGCCCGCGTCATGGAGGGGCCGCTGCACAAGGGGGCCCTCGTCGACGGCGTCCTCGTGCGCCGTGCCTTCCTCGTGCTCGGCCCGGCCGAGGCGTTCGTCGAGATGCTCGTCTTCGTCGCCGTGCTCGTCGGCGGAGGGTGGGCCTACGGCGCGACCGCCGGCCCCGAGCTGCTGGCCCTGGCCTCGGGCTGCGCCTTCGCCACCGTCGTGCTCGGCCAGCTGGCCAACGCCTTCGCGTGCCGAAGCGCCACGCGGCCCGTCGGGCGGTGGTCGCTGCGCGGCAACCGCCTGCTGCTCTGGGCGGTCGGTGCGGAGGTCGCCTTCCTTCTCGTCATCCTCGGCTGGCCCCCCGTTGCCGCGCTGCTCGGCGGGACAATGCCCGACCCGCGCGGCTGGGCGCTCGCGACGCTCGTCGTGCCGGTGCTGCTCGGCGCAGACACCGTGCACAAGTTCGTGCGCCGGTGGGGGAGCAACCGTCGCGTCAGGGGGTCGCGCGGTCGATCGCCCGCCGGAGCAGGAACTCCGAGCGGCGCTTGGCCCGGTCGAGCTTGAGGTGGGCCTTGCGGTCGGTCGGGGTGACCTGCTGGTCCTCGAGCCGCTTGGGCAGGTGCCCCGAGCTGTTGCGGTAGTAGGTCACGGCGCCGCGCTCCGCGGCGATGCGCGCCGCGGAGACGAGCATCGACGAGAGGGCCGTGAAGAGGATGACGTCGCGGGTGCGCTCGTGCTCGTAGTCGCCCTTGATCGGCACGGGCCGCCCGGTGGCGAGCTTCCAGGTCTTCTGGGCGGCATCCGTCGCGAGCTTGGTCGCGATGACCGAGGAGCCGATGCTGAGGACCCGCCAGACGGCCGCGCCACCTGGTCCGCGCCGTGGTTCGGCCGCCTCCTCGGCGGCCTTCTTGCCCTTGGCGATCGCCTTCTTCGCGTCCTTCGCAGCCATGCTGTGACTGTGCCACGGGAGGGAGGTAAAGTCACCTTCACAACTGAAGAGCACCACCCAACCCATCACGACAGGGGAGCGCCCTCGAGCGCTGAGAGTGCGGCGGTCGACACCACGTCGACGACAGTCCGCAGACCCTCGAACCTGCTCCGGTTAGCACCGGCGAAGGAAGTCGGGATTTTCTCAGGTCACCTTCGCGGCATACGCCATCGACATGCGTCGGTGTATGCCGTCCGGTGACCTCCCCGAGGTATCCATCGGAACCCGGGAGATCGTCATGTCCACCACCATCACCGCCAGCGGCCCTCTGACCCGCTGGCGCACCATCGACCTGCTCACCTGCGCCTTCCTCGGCGTCGCGTTCGGCGTCGCCTACTGGGCGTGGGGCCTCGCCTACGAGGCCCCGGCCACCGCGGTGTCGGCGGGCTTCCCGCCGCTCAGCGCCCTCTTCGCCTGGCCCTGGCTCGTCGCCGGCATCGTCGGGATGCTCGTCATCCGGCGCCCCGGCGCCGCCGTCTTCACCGAGCTGCTCGCCGCGATCGTGTCGGCGCTCATCGGCACGCAGTGGGGTCTGACGACCCTCGTCTCCGGCCTCGTCCAGGGCCTCGGCGTCGAGCTCGGCTTCGCCCTCTTCGGGTATGCCGTCTACAGCTGGGCCCCGTTGCTCATCGGCGGCTTCCTCGGGGGTGCCTTCGAGGCCGTCTACGAGTGGTACTCCTACTGGACCGACTGGGGCTTCGGCTACAAGATCGCCTACCTCTTCCTGCTCGGCGGGTCGGTGGCGATCTTCGGGTCGCTGCTCGCCGTGGGGCTGACCAAGCTGCTCGCGAACGCAGGGGCGCTGGCCGCGTTCCCGCCCGGCCAGGAGGCTCGCGAACGCGCGGCCGTCTGAGGCCGACATGACCGAGCCGGCTCCGGCTGACACAGCAGGCCTCGTCGACCCCCTCGGTCGGCCATCCGCCGCTGCCCCGCGAGGGGCCGCGGTCGAGGTTGCGGGCCTGTCGTGGCGTCCCTACGGGCGTGCTCGTCCGGTGCTGCACGGGCTCGACCTCACGGTCGCGGCCGGCGAGCGCGTGCTGCTCGCCGGCCCGAGCGGGTCGGGCAAGTCGACCCTGCTGCGTGCCCTGGCCGGGCTGCTGCTGACGGCCGACTCGGGCGAGCTCGATGGTGAGGTCACCCTCGACGGCGAGTCCGAGGGCCGGGCCGGCGCGGTCGGCCTCGTGCTGCAGGACCCGGGAGCCGGCGTCGTCGCCTCGTCGATCGGCCGCGACGTCGCCTTCGGCCTCGAGAACGTCGGGGTGGCCCGTGACGCCATGCCCGCACGGGTCGCCGCGGCGCTCGCCGAGGTGGGCCTCGACCTGCCGCCCGACTCCTCGCCTTCGACCCTCAGCGGGGGCGAGGCGCAGCGCCTCGCCCTCGCCGGGGCCCTCGTCATGGAGCCGCGGCTGCTGCTCCTCGACGAGCCGACCGCGATGCTCGACGCCGACACCGCGGCCGGGGTGCGGGCGGTCGTGGCCGACGTCGTCGCCCGCCGCGGGCTGACGCTCGTCGTCGTCGAGCACCGGCTCACGGGCTGGCTCGACCTCGTCGACCGCCTCGTCGTGCTCGACGGTGACGGCACCATCGTCGCCGACGGGGCCCCGCACGACGTGCTCGCCGAGCACGCGAGCTCGCTGGTGCGACAGGGCATCTGGGTGCCGGGAGCCCCGGAGCCGCAGCCGCTCCGCGTGGCGCTGACACCGATGCCACGGGCGGCCGCAGGTGTCCTCGCACCGGGCGCGCCCGTCGTCGCCGGCACCGACCTCGGGGTCGAGCGCCGCAGCCGGCGGCTCGGCTCCACGTCGCGCAGCACGACCGCGGTGGCGGGGGCGGACCTCGCGGTCGAGGCGGGCCGTCTCACAGCGCTGACCGGTCCGAGCGGGGCCGGCAAGTCGACGCTCATGGCCGCCGTCGGAGGGCTGCTCGCTCCCACGACCGGTCGCGTCGACGTGGCGGCCCCGATCACCCCGGTGAGCGGCGGCCAGGGCGACTGCCCCCGGCCGCCGCACGAGTGGCCCTCGGTCGACCTCGCCCGGGTCGTGGCCTGGGTGCCCCAGCGGGCGGCGACCGCGGTCGTGGGTCGCACCGTGCGCGACGACGTGCTGACGACGGCGCGCGCCCTCGGCCTCTCGGGAGCCGACGCGGAGACCCGGGCCGACGAGCTGCTCGCGACGCTCGGCCTCGCCCGGCTCGCCGACACGGATCCGCGACACCTCTCCGGCGGCGAGCAGCGCCGACTCGCCGTCGCCTCGGCCATCGCGCACGGCCCTGCGCTCGTGCTCGCCGACGAGCCGACCGTGGGCCAGGACCGACTCACCTGGTCCGCCGTCATGGGCACCCTCGAGGCCGCGCGCCGCGAGGGGGCCGGGGTGCTCGTCACGACCCACGACCCCGGCGTCGTCGACCGCGCCGACCAGGAGCTCGCCCTCCGCCGCCCGTCGCAGCCGGCAGTCGACCCCGAGCCGGAGCGTCGCCCCCTGCTCGCCCGGGTCGGTCCCCTCGCACTGCTCGTCGCGGCGCTCTGCGTGCTGCCCCTGCCCGCCCTGCTCGGGTCGTGGCGCCAGGCCCTCGTCGTGCTCGCCGTCGAGGTCACCCTCGGAGCCGTCGGCCTGCTCGCGCCCGGCCCGGGTCGCCGGCCGGAGGGCCGGCTGCGCGGGGTGCTCGCGCGGCTCGCTCCTGCGGTCGTCGCCGTCGTCGGCGTGGCGTGGTCGGCCTGGCTGCTCGGCGGGCGTGACCTCGAGATCGCCGCCGGTGCCGCCCTGCGCGTGCTCTGCCTCATCGTGCCCTCGGCGTTCGTCGTCGGCTTCATCGACCCGGAGCGGCTCGGCGACCACCTCGCGCAGCGCGTCCACCTGCCCGCCCGTCCCGTCGTGGCCGCGACCGCGGCGCTGCAGCGCCTGCAGTCCTTCGACGACCTGTGGACCGAGCTCATGACGACGAGGCGCGTGCGCGGCATACGGGCTGATCGGGGCCTCGTGCGCCGGGGGACCGAGGCCGTCGCGGTCACCGGCGGGCTGCTCGTCGGCGCGCTCGGGCAGGCGGCCGGGCTCGCCCTCGCGATGGATGCCCGCGGCTTCGCCGGCGCGCACCGGCGCTCCTGGGCCGGGCCCGCTCCCTGGCGCCTGCCCGACTCCCTCGCGGTCCTCGGGGGGCTGACGATCGTCGGCGCGGCGCTCGTCGCCCGGGCGCTCGTCGGCTGAGGTCGCGGGGCACAATGTCTGCGACATGTGTTCACCCGCGACCACCGGGTGACGAGAGGAGCCGAACCGTGAGCAGGTCCGCAGGCAGGCAGGGGTATGCCGGGGCGCCCCGATCCGTCTCCGGCGCGCGGGTCCGCGCCGCCGGGCTGGTCGCCGCAGGGCTCGCGTCCGCCCTGTCGCTCGGGGCCTGCGGGCAGCCGACCCGCTCGGACGACGGGATCGGCCCGACGGTCAGCGTGCCGGTCCAGCCGACCATCGCGCGCGACACCCCGACGGACGACGTGCCGGACACGACGGCTCCCGTGGCCGGCGGCCTCTTCGACGCCTCGACGAGCCTCGTCGCCTCGACGTGCGCGCCGACCGGTGACTCGTGGAACTTCAGCGGCACGGTGCAGAACACCGACTCGGTCGCACACACCTTCACCGTCGCCGTCTTCATCGTGCGCACCTCCGACTCGTCCGACGTGGCGGGCAAGGAGATCGACGTCACCGTCGCGCCCGGCGAGAAGGGCGACGTGGCGGCGAAGGGCTTCTGGCGTGGCCCGAAGACCGGGGTCGAGTGCCTCACCGGCGTCACCGTCAAGGACCAGTGACGTGCGGTTCTTCCTCGTCCGCCACGGCCAGACCCACGCCAACGTCGCCCGGCAGCTCGACACCGCGGTGCCCGGGCTCGACCTCACCGACACCGGCCGTGAACAGGCCCGAGCACTTGCCGAGCGTCTCGCCGGCGAGGACCTCGGCGCGATCTACACCTCCGACCTCGTGCGCACCCAGCAGACGGCGGCTCCGCTGGCGAAGCGGCTCGGCCTCGAGATGGTCGTCCTGCCCGGGCTGCGCGAGATCCAGGCGGGCGACTACGAGATGTCGACCGACTGGCAGCCCTACGTAGACGCCGTCGTGCGGTGGGGCGACGACCCCGCGCACACGATCCCCGGGGGCGACAGCGGGGTCGGCTTCATGTCCCGCTACGACGCGGCCGTCACGCAGATCGCCTCCGACGGGCACGCGGCGGCCGTCGCCATCAGCCACGGCGCGGCGATGCGCACGTGGTGCACGGTCCGGCTGGGCCTGCCCGCCGACTTCTTCGCCTCGCGCCGCCTCGACAACACGCACGTCGTGACGATGGAGGGCGACCCCGACGCGGGCTGGCGTCTCCTCGCCTGGGGCGACGAACCCATCACCCACTGACCCCCTCACCACGTCGAGTGCCCAGTTCCCGACGTGTGGAAAGTGGGCACTCGACCGGGGGGTGAGTCGAGTGCCCAGTTCCAGACGTTCGGAAAGTGGGCACTCGACTAGGAGGTGGGTCGAGTGCCCAGTTCCCGACGTGTGGAAAGTGGGCACTCGACTAGGAGGTGGGTCGAGTGCCCAGTTCCCGACGTGTGGAAAGTGAGCACTCGACCGGAGGGTGGGTCGAGTGCCCAGTTCCCGACGGACCTGAGGGTCACGGATTGGCGACACTTGGCCGGGCGGGGCGACGGCGCCGCGCCGGTGCTCGACACTGTGCTGCGTGACCGACTACGGCTTCAGCGACGAGGCCCCGGAGCGGGCGCAGCGGGCCGGTGGCCGGCGGCGACCGACGATGGCCGGCATCGCCGTCACCGTCGGCGTGCTCGCCCTGCTCGGACTCCTCCTCTGGGCCTGGGTCGCCCGGTCCCACGCCGACGACCTCGCCGCCTGGGACACCCTCGAGACGACGTTCGAGGTGATGGACCGGAGCCTCACCCCCCTCGGCCACGGGGAGTCCCCGCCCTGTCACACCGAGCCCGACGGCGTCGTCACGCGCACGTACCCGCCCTCGACCGGTCCCCAGGCGGCCGCGGTCATCGGCTATCTCACCCAGCTCGGCTGGACCGTGCAGAACGGATCGGGCGCCCAGCCGTCCGCCACCGGGTCCGCCCCCTCCGACGCCGCAGCCGTGCTCGCCGTCCTCACGAAGAGCAGCGGGGGCCGCGACCTCACGGTCGTCGTCAGCGGCCCGTCGCTCGACCGCCTCGTCGGGCCGGTCACCGGGCGCAGCCCGGGCTCGACGATCGGGTGCCTCGGTCGCTGACGGCCGCGCCACGGGTCGTGGGCGAGACCCACCCCACAGGCCACATGCTGGGAATTGCCGGGCTCGCGGCATACCGGGGTGTCACGCTGGGGCGTATGCGCGTGGTCACCCAGTCCCGAAAGCTCCAAAACGTCTGTTACGAGATCCGCGGACCCGTGCTCGCCGAGGCCAAGCGGCTCGAGGACGAGGGCCACCGCATCCTCAAGCTCAACATCGGCAACCCGGCGCCGTTCGGCTTCGAGGCGCCCGAGGACATCCTCGTCGACGTCATCCAGGAGCTGCCGACGGCGCAGGGCTACAGCGACAGCAAGGGCATCCTGTCGGCCCGCCGCGCGGTCAAGCAGCACTACGAGCTGCGCGACTTCCCGCCCGTCGGCGTCGAGGACATCTACCTCGGCAACGGCGTGAGCGAGCTCATCGTCATGGCGATGCAGGGCCTGCTCGACAACGGCGACGAGGTGCTCATCCCCGCACCCGACTACCCCCTGTGGACGGCGGCCGCGAGCCTCGCCGGGGGCACCGCGGTGCACTACGTCTGCGACGAGCAGGCCGGCTGGGCGCCCGATCTCGACGACATCCGCAGCAAGGTGACCGACCGCACCCGGGCCATCGTCGTCATCAACCCCAACAACCCCACCGGCGCGGTCTACCCGCGCGAGGTGCTCGAGGCGATCGCGCAGGTCGCGCGCGAGCACGAGCTGATCCTCATGGCCGACGAGATCTACGACAAGATCCTCTACGACGCCGCGACGCACACCTCGGTGGCCGCGGTCGCCCCCGACCTGCTGTGCCTCACCTTCAACGGGCTGTCCAAGGCCTACCGGGTCGCGGGCTTCCGCTCCGGCTGGCTCGCCATCACCGGCCCCAAGGAGCACGCCCGCAACTACATCGAGGGCCTCGACATCCTCGCGAACATGCGGCTGTGCGCCAACGTGCCCGCGCAGCACGCGATCCAGGTGGCCCTCGGCGGCTACCAGTCGATCAACGAGCTCATCCTCCCGGGCGGCCGGTTGCTCGAGCAGCGCAACGTCGCGTGGGAGATGCTGAACCAGATCCCCGGGGTGTCGGTGACGAAGCCGCAGGGCGCGCTCTACCTCTTCCCGCGCCTCGACCCCAAGGTCCATCCCCTCGTCAACGACGAGAAGTTCGCGCTCGACCTGCTGCGCGAGCAGAAGCTGCTCATCGTGCACGGCACCGGCTTCAACTGGTCCACGCCCGACCACTTCCGGCTCGTCTTCCTGCCCCGGGTCGAGGATCTCGAGGACGCCATCGGCCGCCTCGAGAAGTTCCTCTCGACCTACTCGCAGTAGCCCGCCCGCTCAGACGAGGGTCGACGCCCACCACTTGAGGACGATCCCGAGCACGACCGCCCAGACGACCGTGAGCAGGACGCTGATGGCGATCGCGATCCAGGCGCCGCGCCGGCCGCCGGGCTCGCGGCGAGCGAGGCTCAGCCCCGCGAGCGCCAGACCGAGCAGCTGCGGCACGAAGGTGAAGCCGAAGACCACCGCGGCCAGGGAGGCGATGACGGCCCCACGGGCCAGCGGCGCCTCGCCGGCGAGCCGCAGACCGGCCGGCTCGGCGTTGCCGCGATCCGCTTCCGACAGGGGATGATCGGGGTCCGTCACACGTTCAGGATAACGATGAGCCCCTCCACCACCTCGCCGTATGCCGTCCGTCCCCCTCGGGCGGACCGTCACCCTCCCCGGGTGGGCGCGCCTCGCAGACGCCTCGGGCGAGGTGCCGCTGTCGGCGTCGTCAGTGCTGCGGTGCTGCTCGCGGTCATCTCGCTGGGGGCCTGCAGCAGCGACGACCCCACCCTCGGCGACCTGCCCCCCGACGTGGCGAGCGCCCGGCCGACGATCTCGGCCGACGAGGCGAGGTTCGTCCTCGCCGCCGAGAAGCTCGGCGCCACCGTCACGGGGGCGAGCGTCGATGACGACATCCAGACCGGCACGACGACGTGCTGGGTGCTGCGCAACGGGGGTGTGACGCTCGACAAGGTGGCCGTCGACGAGGACGACAAGCCCCTGCCCAACACCGGCGAGGCGTTGCGCACGAAGCAGCTCATGGCGGCCGGGGTGCAGACGTTCTGCCCCGACCACGACGACCAGATCGCCCTGCTCAAGCTGCCCTGACGGCATCCGGCACGCGGGCACCGCGTGAAGTGAGCCACAGGCCAAAGGCGGGCTTGCTGTCGCGGAGCAGAATCGAGAGGGCGGCACCGTCGCGGCAGGCGGTTGGCGTCACGCAGACGGCTCCCGTGGAGGATCCCTGGCCATGATGAAGGAAGCGACCACCTTTCCTTCGGACCGCACGCCCGCCGTCGAGGCTGCGGCCGCGGGGCAGGAGTCGTCCCGGTTCGCCATCGAGGTTGCCGGGCTCGCGCGGTCGTTCGGCGAGACGACGGTCCTGGACGGAGTGGACCTGCGCCTCGAGTCCGGTGGCGTCTTCGGGCTGTTGGGCCCGAACGGTGCCGGCAAGACCACGACCGTTCGCATCCTGACCGGAGTGCTGCGTGCCGACCGGGCGTCGTGCCTTCGTGTTCTCGGCCATGACCTTCCGGACGAGATCGCCAGCGTTCGACCCCACATCGGCGTGCAGACCGACACCGCGCTCTACGACCGCCTGACCGGGCTCGACAACCTCACGTTCTTCGGCCGCCTGTACGGCATGTCGTCGGCGGACGCCACGAGGGCTGCCCACGCGCTGCTGGACCGCTTCGGGCTGGGCGACCGGCAGGCGCATCGCGTCGGCACCTACTCCAAGGGCATGAAGCAGAAGGCGTTGATCGCACGGGCCCTCATCGCCGATCCCGAGCTCGTCTTCCTCGATGAGCCGACCGCCGGTCTGGACCCCGAGGCGGCCCATGAGCTGATGATGTACATCCACGACCTGTCGATCGAGCAGGGTCGGACCTTCTTCATCACCTCCCACCGCCTGGAGGAGATGGAGTCCATCTGCACCAAGGTGGGGGTGCTCTCCAGAGGCCGGATCGCGGCGCAGGGCGCACCTGCGGAGGTCGCGCGCATGCTGGTGCCAGATGTACGCATCCGGATCACCGTGGCGCCCCCGACCGTCCTCGACCAGTCCGCAGTCCTCGCCCTCGAAGGCGTTCGGACGGTCACTCCCGTGGAGAGCGGTGCGATGGTGGAACTGACCACCCGCCAAGCGGTTCCGGCCGTCGTGCGTGCCATAGCGGCCATGCCGGGCGATCTGCTCGGGATCGCCGAGGAACCCCCCACCCTCGAGGAGGCCTACCTGCGCCTGGTTCACACGCAGGAGCGCGTTCACACGCAGGAGGGCGCAGCCGTGGGAGGTGCCCGATGAAGGGCGGGACCATCTGGACCATCGCGGCCAAGGACCTCCGCGAGAGCACGGCGACCGGGCAGGTGCTGGCCCCGGTCGCGATCGTGCCCTTCGTCTTCGTCGTGCTCTACCCGGTGGGGCTCCTGCTCGCCCTGCGCTCGATGAGCCCGGCCGACGCACACGACCTCGTCTCGAAGATCCCCACCTCCGCCTTCCCGGGAACCGGGGAGCTCACCGTGCAGGGCCAAGCGGCATACATCTCCACGGTCTACCTGTTCGCCGGCTTCTTCCTCATCATCCCGACCATGGTGGCCGTCGTCCTGGCGGCCAACAGCTTCGCCGGCGAGAAGGAGCGCCACACGCTCGAGGGTGTCCTCTACACCCCGGTCACCGACACCGCGCTCGTCGTGGGCAAGATCGTGGGCGCGGCCCTACCGGCCGTGGTCATCTCGTGGGTGTGCTTCGGCGTCTACACGACTCTCGTCAACATCCTGGGCAACCCCCTGGTCGGTCACTGGTACTTCCCGACCCTCAACTGGTGGGTGCTGATGGTGCTGCTGGTGCCGGCGGTCTCGGTGTTCGTCACTGCCTGCGTCGTCTGGGTGTCGGCCCGGGTCAGCTCGTACCAGTCGGCCAACTCGATCGCCGGTTTCGCCGTGCTGCCGTTGATCCTGCTCGTCGTGGGACAGGCCACCGGCGTCATGCTCCTGGGCCCCGGCTTCTTCGCCGTGCTCGGTCTCGTGCTGGTCGTCGTCGATGTCGTGATGATGCGGTGGATCATCACGACGTTCGACCGTGAGAGGGTCGTCGCCTCGTTCCTCTAAGGCGGCGATCCCTGGCCTCCGCGCCGCTACTGGTAGGGGTCGGTGATGTCACGCAGCGCGGTCAGGGCGTCGCGGAGCTGATCCATGGCCTCGGGGCCGAGATGAGCCCGCCACTCGGCCTCGATGCGGTCCTCCTCCGCCCGTGCCACCGGGAGGACGGCCTCGGCGCGAGGAGTCAATCGCACCAGGGTCGCTCGACCGTCCGACGGGTCCGGCACTCGTTCGACGTAGCCGGCCCGTTCGAGCTTGTCGACCAGGGCGGTGGCGGTCTGCTTGGCGATCTGGGCGCGCTCGGCCAGCACGCTCAGTCGGGTTCCCGCCGGATCGATGCCCATCATGAGCCGGCTCTGCGCGATGGTCAGGTCGTCGAACCCGGCGTCATGCACGGCCTCGAAGATCCTGCTTGCGGCAGAGCGGGACGCGATGAACATCAGCAGGCTGCTCGGCAGCTCGCGCGCCATCAGAACCCTTTTCCCATAGTCCCATAATCGAACTACAATGGTTCGATCATGGGACTAGTGTAGCGAGGCAGGGAGGCGTCATGACTGCGACCCCGCACCCGAGCGTCGTCGACTTCTGGTTCGACCCGGTGTGCCCCTACTCGTGGACGGCCTCACGGTGGCTCCACGAGGTGAGCCAGCGCCGGTCCCTGACGGTGCGGCTCCACGTGATGAGCCTGTACCTGCTCAACGAGCACCGCACCGACGTGGCCCCGGAGTACCGCCGGAGTGTCGAGACCTCGCGCGGACCGGCGCGCGTCGCGACAGCCGTCGTCTCGAGGTTCGGCGAAGCGGCCCTCGACCGGTTCTACACCGCGTTCGGTGAGGTGATCTTCGACCACTGGCGCCGACCCTCGGCCGCCGAGTACCACGAGGTCGTCCAGGCGTCGCTGCCCCGGGTGGGACTTCCGGGCGATCTCGCGGGTGCCATGGAGTCCGAGCAGCACGACGCGGACATGCGCCGAAGCCACGAGACGGGGGTCGCGCTCGTCGGTGGCGAGGCGGGCACCCCGATCACCAGCATCGACGGTGCCGCGTTCTTCGGACCGGTCCTCAACGCGATCCCCCGCGGCGACGCGGCCATCCGGGTCTTCGACGGCGCGCGGCTGCTCGCCGGCTATCCCCAGTTCTTCGAGCTCAAGCGCACCCGGTCGCACCCGCCGGTCTTCACGTGAGGAGAAAACACGCCATGGCCACGATGACACCGGCCGACGTCGATGCGATGTGGGCCGCGATCGACGACCAGCGAGCACGCACCGCCGACCTGCTCGTGCGGCTGACGCAGGACCAGTGGGGGCACCGGTCCCTGTGCGAGGGCTGGACGGTGCGGCACGTCGCCGCCCACCTGACCCTGCAGCAGCAGGGCATCGGTGATGCGCTGACCTTCGTCCTGCGCCACCCGCGGATGCTGCGCAGCGTGACGCTGAACGCGACGATCCACGACTCCGCCGTGCTGCAGGCGCAGCTGCTTTCGACGTCCGAGATCATCGCGCGGATCAGGGCGGGCATCGGGTCGCGCCGGCACAACGCCTTTGTCACACCCCTGGAGACGCTGACCGACATCCTCGTCCACAGTCAGGACATCGCCATCCCGCTCGGACTCGAGGTCCCGATGCAACCGGCCGCGGCCGCCGTTGCCGCCACACGCAGGTGGGACACCCGGCACACGTGGCTCGCCAGCGTCAACCGCCGCATACCGCTCGACGACTACCGGCTCGTTGCGACGGATACCGACTGGACCCAGGGGGAAGGGCCAGAGATCGCCGGGCCGATCGCCGGACTCCTCCTGCTGCTCACCGGGCGCGATGCCGCCCTGGAGCACCTCACCGGCGCCGGCGTCGCCGCCCTGCGCCAGGCGGTCACGCGCTGACGGAATACCGCGCCGCACCCGACCCGTTGCCTCCCACGTGACCTCTGTCCCCCGCGCCCAGCTGAACATCCTCGACCTCGTGCCCGTCCTCGAGGGCGGCACCGCCGGTGAGGCGATCGCCGCGACCGTCGACGTCGCGCGGCACGCCGAGAAGTGGGGCTACGGCCGCTACTGGATGGCTGAGCACCACAACATGCGCGGCGTCGCGTCGAGCTCGACCGCCGTGCTCATCGGCCACGTCGCCGACCAGACCGAGTCGATCCGGGTCGGTGCGGGCGGCATCATGCTGCCCAACCACGCGCCCTACGTCGTCGCCGAGCAGTTCGGCACGCTCGCGACGATCCACCCCGGCCGCATCGACCTCGGCCTCGGCCGCGCCCCCGGCACCGACCCCTTCACGACCCGCGCCCTGCGCCGCAGCGAGGCCGCCGCGATGAACTTCGCCGGCGAGGTCGAGGAGCTGATCGGCTACCTCGGCGACCCCGACCCCGACGCCAAGGTGCGCGCCATCCCCGGCGAGGGCACCCACGTGCCGATCTGGATCCTCGGGTCCAGCCACGGCGGCGCCCAGGTCGCGGCGGCCCTCGGCCTGCCCTACTCCTTCGCCTCGCACTTCGCGCCCGCCGCGCTCATGAGCGCCCTCGAGGTCTACCGCTCGCGGTTCACCCCGTCGACCGAGCCCGGTGGCCTCGACGCTCCGCGCACGATGGCCGGGGTCAACGTCATGGTCGCCGACACGACCGCCGAGGCCGAGCGGCTCTTCACGAGCGTGCTCGCGCGCTTCCACGGCATCGTGACGGGGCGTCGCTCCGGCGTGACCGAGCCGGAGGGCGACATCGCCGGCCTCATGGCCCGCTGGTCACCGGCGGAGCGCCAGGCCGTCTCGGAGATGACCCGTGTCTCGCTCGTCGGCACGCCCGGCGAGGTACGCGAGGGCCTCGCCGGCTTCGTCGAGGCGACGGGTGTCGACGAGGTCATCGTCACCTGCGGCGCGCACGACCACGAGGACCGCCTCCGCTCCTTCGAGCTGCTCGCCGACGCCTGGAGCTGACCGCCACCACCCACCGAGGTATGCCGTCCGGCCGGCGCGACGGGACGGCATACCGTCCGCACGATCTGAGAGGCTGCCCCCATGAGCACCGACGCCCCTGACCTCCGCTCCATCACGCTGACGCGCGACAGCGTGGGCCGCTACACGGCCCGCAACCGCCGCGGCGGGTCGCTCACCGTGAGCTCCGGCACCGAGGAGCTCTCGCCGGTGGAGCTTCTCCTCGCGGGCATCGCCGCCTGCACCGCCGTCGACGTCGACACCGTGACGACGCGCCGGGCCGAGCCCGACTCCTTCGAGGTCGAGGTGACGGCCGACAAGGTCAAGGACGAGCACGGCAACCACCTGCAGGACATCACCGTGAGCTTCCGGGTGCGCTTCCCCGACGGTGACGGAGGTGACGCCGCCCGCGAGATGCTGCCGAAGCTCGTGAAGCGCTCGCACGACGAGTGGTGCACCGTGAGCCGCACCATCGAGCTCGGCACCGCGATCGAGGCCAGGGTCGAGTAGCCCTGCACCCGGTGACAGACGGGGGCCCGCCTGTCACCGGGTGCAGGGGCTCTCGTCAGTGGTGGACGACGACCTTGTCGCCGAGCCTCGAGGCGAAGTAGAGCGCCTTGACCTGGGCGTAGTCGCCGATGTTGACGCACCCGTGGCTCGCGCCGGCGTATCCGATGCGGGCGAAGTTCGACGAGTAGTGCACCGCCTGGCCGCCCGAGAAGAACATCGAGTAGGGCATCGGCGTGAAGTAGAGGTTGGACACGACGTACTCGTAGCGCCGCGAGACCGTGAAGGTGCCCTCGCGCGTCTCGTTGCCGGGCCCACCGAAACGCGCCCACATGACCGTCGTCGGCTTGCCCGAGACGACCCAGGTCAGGGTGCGGGTCGCCTTGTCGACGCACATCACGCGCCCCGTGCGGCAGCGCGAGTCGAGCGAGGCGAGCGTCGGCAGGTGCGGCCGCAGGCCGGCCTCGTAGCGGTAGCGGTCGAACGTGCCCGGCGTGAAGGTGAGCCCGACGAGACGGCTCCACGTGCGACGGTCGGCGACGCCGGACTGGGGCAGGTTCTGGGCGCGCTGGAAGGCGAGGACCATCTGCCCCAGGGTCCACCCGTACGTGCCGGAGATCGAGTAGGGCCACAGGCCCTTGGCCCGGAGGCGCAGCTGGAGCTCCTTGACCGTGCCGCCCGAGCTCGTCGCGGGGATGACGACGGGCGAGGCCGAGCGGGCCCGGAGCACCTCTCGGGCCTCGGCGGTGAGCTTCGTGCCGTCGCCGGGCAGGCCGCTGCCGCGCAGGAAGGAGCCCAGCGCCGACGCGACGCCGGCGTCGTAGACCCCGTCGACGGTGCCCGATGTCCGGCCGACGACGAGCAGGCGTGACTGGAGGTCCTTGACGCTCCATCCAGTGGCGCCGACCCGGAGCACGACAGGGCTGCCGAGCGGCGTGGGCGCGGTCGCGCTGACCGTGCGCGGCGGTGCGGGAGTCGTCGGCACCGACGTCGTGGTGGTCGTCGAGGGGTCGGTCGTCGTCGGCTCGGTCGTCGTGGGCTCGGTGGTCGTGGGCTCGGTGGTCGTGGGCTCGGTCGTCGAGGGAGCCGTCGTCTCCGTGCTGGTGCCCGTGCTGGTGCCCGTAGTGGTCGTCGCGCCCGGGTCCTCGGTGGACGTGCTCGCACCGAACGTCGAGGTCGACGGCGACGGCGTGCCCGTGTCGTCGGCGAAGGCCATCGGTGTGGCGAGCAGCGCCGCGATGACGAACCCCGCCGCGGCGGAGGTGCTGCGGCGGCCCATGTGGATCGTCTTCATGTCTCCCCTGTCGTCACGACGTCACCGTCGTCTCGGTGCACGCGAGCGCGCGCGCCCATTGTGGCAGCCACGGCGCGATCCGCGCGCGGTGTGTGCTGACGAGATCCAGACGCCTTCGCACCGCGCGCGGGTGGTCAGCCGGGCAGGCGCCGCACGGTGAGCACCTGCTCGGCCCGGCCGACCGGGCCGAGCTCGTCGTGCAGGGTCGTCGACGTGAGGCCGAGCCCGGTCGTGCCCATCGAGACGCGGGTGTCGAAGCCGACCCAGCCGCGCACCGGCTCGCGGAAGAGGTGGATGGCCAGGTCGACGTTGGGGAACATCCACTCGTCGGGCGAGACCCGGACGGCGATGCCGTTCGCAGTGTCGACGAGACGCACGAGATCCGCTGTGGGAGAGCAGGTTTCGCCATCGACCAGAGCATTGGGGGTGCGGATCCACGCGAGGGTGCGGCCCGGACGGCGGTGCGGGTCGACGCGGAACTCGAGCCCCCGGATGTAGCCCCCGCGCCACGTGTCCGTGCCCTCCCAGGGCACGAGCTCGTCAGGCCCCGGTATGCCGTCCAGCTCCACCCCGGCCACCGGCGCCGAGTCGTGGGTGGCCAGCCGCCACGCCTGGGCGCGCACGGCGACGCGGTCGTCGACGCTCAGGGTGGCTTCGACGAGCTCGATGGTGCGGCCGGGCCGGGTCGTGCGCACCTCCACCCGGCTCGCACGTGCCGGGATGACGCCGAGGATCTCGAAGCTGATGCGGGCGAGCTGCATGCCCTCCCGGGGCTCGTGCGCGTCGATGGCGTGGGTGAGGATGCCGCTCACCGGACCCATGTGCTGTTCGTCCTCGCGCCACGCACCCTGGGTCTGGAGGGTCGGCAGGAAGAGGTCGTCGCCGAGGCGCCGGTAGAAGGCGGGCGTCAGGGCGTCGAGCCCCGCGGTCTCGGTGTCGGCGGCGTCAGTGCTCACGCCGAGCACTCTAGGCGCGGGCCGCAGCAGCCTTCACTGCGGCCCGGTGTCGGCCGGCACGGTGACGCCGAGGCCGAGGTCGACCATCCGCACGAGGCGCGGAGCGATCTCGTCGACGGCGCCGGGCGGCAGGTCGCGGAGCGGCCCCTCGAGCGCGAGCATGGCCAGGCCGTGCACGGCCGACCATGCGAGCAGCTCGGCGCCGGGGCGCTCCGAGGCCGGGAGCACACCGAGCTCGGCCATGTCGTCGAGGGTGTCGCTGAGCAGCTGGAACGGGGTGCGGCCGCACGCTCCGGCGGCATCGGGCGAGGCGGCGCGGCGCAGGTCGACGGGCACGGCGAACGCGGTGCGGAACAGCCCCGGCTCGTCCATCGCGAAGCGGAGGTAGCCCACCCCGACGGCACGGAACCGCGCCCGCGCGCGCTCGCCGGGCGGCATACGCGCGGGGACGGCCTCGATGGTCGTCGAGATGACGTCGGCAGCCAGGCCCTGGGCGATCGAGACGACCTCGTCGAGGAGGGCGTCGCGGTCGGCGAAGTGCCGGTAGGCGGCGTTGGCCGAGACGCCGACGCGGCGGGTCGCCTCGCGGAGCACGACCTTGTCGGGCCCGCCCTCGCGAGCGAGCTCCGTTCCTGCGTCGAGCAGCGCTCGGCGGAGGTCGCCGTGGTGGTAGGTGGAGCGGGGGGTGACGGACGCGTCCTGCGGGCCGGGAGTCGCGGCGGCGGAGGAGGTCACGGTGTCATCATCCTCCGCCGCGGCAGGGGGCCGCCGGGGTGTCCGTCAGAAGCCGAAGTTGCGGGCGGTCGCGCGCACCGCGTCGGCGGACGCACGCAGCCCGGCGAGCTCGGCCTCGGTCATCGGCACCTCGACCCGCGACCCGACGCCCCCGGCGTGCACGATCGCCGGCACGGAGAGGCAGACGTCGCTGATGCCGTAGTAGTCGTCGAGAAGCGACGAGACCGGCAGGATGCGGCCCTCGTCGTTGACGACGGCCTCGAGCACCCGGGTGCCGGCGAGGCCGATCGCGTAGTTCGTCGCGCCCTTGCCCTCGATGATGCGGTAGGCCGACTGCACGACGTCGGTGGCGATCCGCTCGCGGGTCTCCTCGTCGAGGGCCAGGTCGCCGTGCTCGTCACGCCACTGGAGCAGCGGCACCGACCCGATCGAGGCCGATGACCACAGGGGCAGCTCGGAGTCGCCGTGCTCGCCGACGACGTAGGCGTGGATGCTCTGCGCGGCCACACCGGTGTGCTCGGCGAGGAGGAAGCGCAGGCGCGAGGAGTCGAGCACCGTGCCCGACCCGAAGAGCTGGTTCGGCGGCAGCCCGGAGACCTTGAGCGCGGCATACGTCACGACGTCGACGGGGTTGGTCACCATGATGTGCACCGCGTCCGGGGCGACCTCGACGAGCTGCGGCAGGATCGTCTTGACGATGCCGATCGTCGTACCGGCGAGGTCGAGGCGCGACTGGCCGGGCTTCTGCTTCGCCCCGGCGGTGAAGACGATGACGTCGCTGTCGGCGAGGACCGCGACGTCGTCGGAGCCCTCGACCTTGGCCATCGGCATGAACTGGATGCCGTGCGCGAGGTCGAGCGCCTCGGCGCGCACCTTGGCGCCGTTGATGTCGTAGAGCGCGACGGTCTGGGCCGCCCCGCGCATGAGCGAGGCGTAGGCGAGGGTGGCCCCGACTGCACCGGCCCCGACGATGCCGAGCTTGGTGCGCCGCCGCCGGGGGGCCGGGACGGCGGATCCCTCCGTCGCGTCGTGGGTGTGGGTGCTCTGGCCCTCGCTCATCGTGCCTCCCGCGCTCGTATCCGTCGTGGCAAGGCTATCGAGCGGGGCGCCGCCGTCTGCCGAGGTCAGGAAAAGAGCTCCTCGACGCACTCGAGGAACATCGCGCTGTGGGCGTCGACGTCGGCGGTCGTCGTGTCGGGGCACATGAGCGCCATGTTGTGGAAGGGCGTCAGCAGGATGCCGCGGTTGAGCGCGTAGAGGTGGAGGTACTGCTGGAGCTCGAAGTCGTCCGAGTCGTGCGCCTCCTGACCGTCGTGCGAGGGCGTGCGTGAGAAGTTGTACTCCGCCCGCGCACCCAGCCGCGTCACGTGCCAGTCGGCGCCGACCGCGTCGATGCCGGCCTGGACCCCGTCGGCCCACGCGTCGGCGAGCGGCACCATGTGCTCGAACGCTGCCGGGGTCATGACCTGCTCGAGGGTCGCCTTCATCGCGGCCATCGACAGGCCGTTGCCGGCGAGCGTGCCGCCGATGCCGCCCACGTCGATGTCCTCGAGCTCGACGGAGCGGGCGATCCGGTCGGCGATCT
The DNA here is from genome assembly GCF_006716675.1 of Humibacillus xanthopallidus. Classification (GTDB taxonomy): domain Bacteria; phylum Actinomycetota; class Actinomycetes; order Actinomycetales; family Dermatophilaceae; genus Humibacillus; species Humibacillus xanthopallidus_B. The sequence continues at coordinate 469,177 of NZ_VFPM01000004.1, forward strand.
CCGCCGTGAAGCCGAAGGTGCCGCACGGGATGCCGCCGCCGATGGACTTGCCGATGACGAGCAGGTCGGGGTGCAGGTCGTGCGCACGGGTGTAGCCGCCGGGGCCGGCGCAGATGGTGTGGGTCTCGTCGTTGATGAGCAGGGCGCCGTAGCGCGTCGCGAGCTCACGGACCCCCTCGTTGTAGCCGTCGTCGGGCAGGACGATGCCGATGTTGGTCAGCGCCGGCTCGACGAGGATCGCCGCGACGTCGCCGTGGGCGAGGGCGCGCTCGAGCGCCTCGAGGTCGTTGAACTCGACGACACGGGTCGTCTCCGAGGTCGGCACCGGGGCGCCGATGTTGCTCGGCCGGTCGACGGTCGAGCCGCCCTCGCCCAGCGTCGCGAAGGCCTCGTCGACCGAGCCGTGGTAGCACCAGTTGTGCACCACGACCTTGGAGCGGCCGGTGAGCAGGCGGGCGTAGCGGATCGCGTGCCGGTTGGCGTCGGTCGCGGTGAGGGTGAACTGCCAGTAGGGCAGACCGAAGCGCTCGGCGAGACCGGTCGAGACCGCGATGGCGTCCTCGGTCGGCAGCATCGTCGTGATGCCTCGGGAGAGCTGCCGGGTCACCGCGTCGACGGTCGCGGCGGGGGAGTGGCCCATCATCGCGCCGGTGTCGCCGAGGCAGAGGTCGACGTGGTCGATGCCGTCGACGCAGGTGAAGTGGGCCCCGGCCGCGCTCTCGACGAAGACCGGGAAGTCGCCCGGCCACTTGACCATCCAGCTCATCGGGACGCCGCCGGGCATGTGGGCCCGCGCGCGCTCTGCCAGCTCGCGGGAGCGGGGACGGGCGGCGGTGAAGGCGGCACGCTCGCGCTCGTGGAGCCGGGCCAGGCGGGATCGGTCGAGGGAGGTCATGCCGGCATCCTGCCCCGGCGGCGGCTTCCGCGGAAGGGGTATGGGGAATGCCGTTCACCTTCGGAATCCGTAGGCAATGGAACCGCATTCCACCGAAAAGTGTGTGCTGCCCCCACCTTCACCACGACAGGCAGGCGGTGCATACTGCCCGCATGCCTGCGAGCGGATACCGAAGCCTGAGTCTGTGGCACGACACGATGGACGACGACTTCACCCCCCGACCGGGGCTCGATCGCGACGTCGAGGTCGACGTCGCGATCGTGGGGGCGGGCTACACCGGGCTGTGGACGGCATACCACCTCGTGCGCGCCGACCCGACGGTCCGCGTCGCCGTCATCGAGCGCGAGATCGCGGGCTTCGGTGCCTCGGGGCGCAACGGTGGCTGGTGCTCGGCGCTCTTCCCGGCGTCGCTCCAGCGGATGGCGAGCGAGCGCGGACGCGACGCTGCCGTGCGGATGCAGCACCAGCTGCACGACACGGTGGCCTCCGTCGGCGCCATCGCCGCCGAGGAGGGCATCGACTGCCACTTCGACCAGGGTGGCTACCTCTCGGTGGCACGCAACCCCGCCCAGCTCGAGCGGGTGCGGGCGGAGGTCGCCGACTTCCACGCCTGGGGGTTCGGGCCGGACGACCACCGGCTTCTCGACGCCCACGAGGTGGCCGAGTTCGCGCAGGTCTCCGACGCGCTCGGCGGCTCGTGGACGCCGCACTGCGCGGCGATCCACCCCGCGCGGCTCGTGCGTGGGCTCGCCGCGGCCGTCGAGCGACGCGGCGTCACGATCTACGAGCGCACCTCGGCCGTCGACGTGGGCAGCCGGCGCGTCGTCACCCCGCACGGCACCGTGCGGGCCGAGCACGTCGTGCTCGCCACCGAGGGCTACACGCCGACGGTCGCGGGCCGCCGGCGGGCGATCGCCCCGGTCTACTCGCTCATGACGGCGACCGAGCCGCTGGGCGACGACATCTGGCAGCAGATCGGCCTCGAGCGCCGCACGACGTTCGCCGACAACCGGCACCTCGTCGTCTACGGTCAGCGCACCCGCGACGGACGCATCGCCTTCGGTGGGCGCGGGGCCCCCTACCACTACGCGTCGCGGCTCTCGTCGGCGTACGAGCGCGACGAACGCGTGCACGCGATGCTGCGGCGGATCCTCGTCGAGCTCTTTCCGGTGCTGCGCGACGTCGCCTTCACCCACGCCTGGGGTGGCAACCTCGGCGTGCCGCGCGACTGGTTCCCGTCGGTGCGTCACGACAAGCACACGGGGCTGGCCTTCGCCGGGGGCTACGTCGGTGACGGCGTGGCGACCTCCGCGCTCGCGGGCCGCACGCTCGCGGCGATGATCAGCGGCGACGACCCCGACGACCTCGCCTCGCTGCCCTGGGCCGGGCGGACGTCGCGGGCCTGGGAGCCGGAGCCGCTGCGCTGGCTCGGTGTCAACGCCGTCACCGCCCTCATGACCTCGGCCGACTGGTCGGAGCGACGCACCGGCCGCAGCTCGCGCGCCGCCTCGGCCTTCTGGACGGCGATGGGCCAGTAGCCCCAGGCCCTCACTCACCGTCGAGTGCCCAGTTCCCCACGGGGAAGTGGGCACTCGACCGGGAGGCTGCGTCGAGTGCTCGGTTTCGGACGTCGTGGGTGCGTCGGGAAGTGGGCACTCGACGGCGAGTGGGAACCCGGTCAGGCCGGGCGGAAGGCCCCGTCGCGCAGGACCGGGACGGCGGTCGACGCATCGAGCTCGGCCGCGATCCTGACGTCGTCGGGCCAGCCCTGGGCCACGAGCTCGCGCCCGCTCGCCGACCTCTCCAAGGCCGCGGGCACGTCGTCCTCGACGGTGAGCCAGGCCGCCAGCGCGGCGCTCGCCTCGGGGCTGAGAAGCAGGGGGCCGGCCTGGTGCTCGAGCCGCTCGACGAGCGAGGCGACGAATGCGCCTGCGCCCCAGAGGTCTTCGACTGCAGGGCGCAGCGACCCATCCGGCCAGCGCTCTCCCGCCGGCACGACGACGACAGCCGGCTGTCGACCTCGGGCCGCCACCATCTTGCCCACGACCCACCGTGCGGCAGCCGCCCGGTTGCGCAGCGACACCGCGACGACGTCGGCACCCGCGTCGGCGAGCTGGTGACTGATCGTCGAGCCGTTCGGTGACGGCAGGACGAGAGCGCTCACCCCCGACGCCTCACGAATCGACTTGGGAGACAGGCTGATCGGCGGTATGCCGTCCGGCTGGCCACCAGCCGAGGCCTTGCGTGACGCTGACCTCGGCACCGCGAGCCGCGCCCCGAGCCGCTCGGCGTGCGCGACGGCCGAGTCGTCCTTCCAGCGGTAGGGGTGCACGGTGATGGCGGCGTCCGCCGCCACCGAGACGCAGGTCGTGAAGCTCAGCACGTCGATGACGACGGCGGTGACGGCGGCGCGGGACGCGACGGCATACCGCGTCAGGGCCTCGGCGCCCGTTGGACCCCACTCGAGGCGCACGACGTGGCCGTCCTGGCTGTGCCACGGCGGAGCCGGGCGCGCGACCCCGTCGCTCACGACCTGTCGCCGTCGTCGAGCAGGCGAACCAGCCGGGCCGGCGCCGTGAGCCGGTAGGACGCGTCGACGAGCTCGGCCACCTCGTCCCACGCCACCTGCTCCACCGAGCCCGCCGGAGCGAAGTCGAGCCCCAGCCAGCCGTAGGGCCCCAGGTAGGCCGGCTCGAAGAAGCGGTCGTCGGCGAGCAGCGCCGGCCGGTCGGCGGCGTCGGGCAGGAAGACGAGGGAGCGGGCGTAGGGCTCGGGGTCGTGGTCGCCCCGGACCACCGCGCCATAGCCGGCGAAGACCTTCTTCGTGAAGAAGTTCGGCCGGCCGTGCGAGACCTTCTCCTGCGCCTCGGGCAGCGCGAGGCAGATCTCGCGCAGCCGCGCGAGGTAGGGGTCGGCGTCCTCGAACATCACCGGGTGGGCCATGCCCTCCACGGTAGGGGCCTCAGCGGGCGCAGGCGCCCCCACCGCAGCCGTCGGCTCCGCAGGCCCCGCCGCAGCCGCCACCGACGGCGACCGGCTCGGGCTGCTCGTGACGGTTGGCCCAGGCGGTCTCGAGCGCCTGCGTGAAGACCTCGACGGGCTGCGCGCCGGAGACGCCGTACTTGCGGTCCAAGACGTAGAAGGGCACCGACTCGATGCCGAGCATCTTGGCGGTGGCCTCGTCGCTGCGCACGTGGTTGCCGAAGTCGTCGGACTCGAGCATCGCGCGCACCTCGGACTCGTCGAGCCCGATCTCGGTGGCGAGGCCGACGAGGGTGTCACGGTCACCGACCGCGAGACCGTCGGTGAAGTAGGCGCGCATGAGGCGCTCGTGGGCGGCGTCGGCGAGGCCGTGCTCCGCCGCGAGGTGCACGACGCGGTGCGCGTCGAAGGTGTTGCCGTAGCGGGCCTGCTCCCAGTTGAACTCGAGCCCGAGCTCGGTCGCGGCGGCCGCCATCGAGCGGTGCTGGGCGACGGCCTGCTCCTGGCTCGTGCCGTACTTCGCCGCGACGAGGTCGACGAGGGGGAGGTCCGCGACGGCCGGCGCGCCCCGGTCGAGCTCGAAGCTGTGCCACGTCACCTCGACGTCGTCGCGGTGCTCGAACGCGCCGAGGGCGGCCTCGAGCCGGCGCTTGCCGAGGTAGCAGAAGGGGCACACGATGTCGGACCAGATGTCGATCTTCACGGTCCTGCAACCTACCCGCGGGCCGCGTTCTTCCCCGCATCGGCGTCATCTGCGTCACGCACCCGCGCGATGACCGCCTCCGCGCACTCGCGCGGCCGCCGCTCGGGCAGCCAGTGGTTGTCGTCGAGCTCGACGAACGTGTAGGGGCCGGTCACGTGCTCGCGGGTCAGCTCGGCCGCAGTCCTGCCGAGGGCGGAGTCCGCGGAGCCCCAGACGAAGGTGGCCGGCACCGACACCCGGTGGGCGGGCACGTGCGAGGAGGCGGTGGCGCGGTACCAGCCGATCGGCCCGGCGAGCGCGTCCGCGTGGGCGAGGTGGGCGGCATACCGCTCGGCGTCCTCGAGGGGCATGCCGGTGCGCACGACGATGGAGTGGAAGAGGGCGGCGACGACCCGCTCGGGCACCCACGGCACCTGGAAGGCCGCCATGTACCACGACTTGAGCTGCTGCCCTCGGTCCGACCTCAGTGCACGCGAGAGGGCGGCGGGGTGGGGTGTCGAGAGTGCCGTGACCGTCGCGACGCGGTCGGGGTGGTTGGCCGCCAGCAGCCACGCGACGGCGCCGCCCCAGTCGTGCCCGACGACGTGCGCGCGCGAGACCCCGGCGGCGTCGAGCAGGGCGAGCACGTCGGCGAGCAGCTCCTCGAGGCGGTATGCCGCCCGGCCGGGTGGCCGCGCCCGCGCGCTGTAGCCGCGCTGGTCGGGTGCGAGGGTGCGCAGACCGGCGTCGTGGAGCAGCGGTGCGATGCGGTGCCAGCAGGTGCGATCGGTGGGGAAGCCGTGCAGCAGCACGACCGTCTCGCCCCCGACCGGCCCCTCGTCGTCGACCTCGAAGGTGAGGCCGTCGCGGGTGAAGGAGTGCAGTCGCGCCGGGTCGTCAGCCATCTGCCCATCATGACGCCTGCGGGCGGGGCGGCCCCCGGCAGTCCTTGGGCGGTCCCCGGCCGCTCGTGTAGCGGTCTCAGGGCCCGCTCCGGGAGAAACCTGAGGTCTCGGCCGCCGCCGGGGACCTACCGTGGAGGTATGCCCACCACCACCGCCCACCTGCGCACCGGTCGCCGGTGGTGGCACGTCTCGGGCACAGGGGTCTTCTTCGGCGCGGCCTACGTCCTCATCTCGATGTCGCCGAGCCTGCTGCCGCGCACCTGGTACTACCAGGGCATGATCACCGGGCTGTGCGCCGCGGCCGGCTATGCGCTCGGGGTCGTGCTCGCGTGGCTGGTGCGGACGATCGCTCGCGTCATCGACCTGCGCATCATGGTCAGTGGCGAGGCGCGGCACTGGATCCTCGTCGCCGCGCCCGTCTTCGCCGCGGTGGCCGTCGTCGCCGTGACCGTCTCGAACGTCCGGTCGCAGGCCCGCACCGCCGCCGTCGTGGGGCTCGCCCCGCTGAGCCCGCTCGACTGGGTGCTCGCCCTCCTGCTGGCCGCAGCCATCACCGCCGCTCTCATCGCCCTCGCGCGCGGGTTGCGCGGCATGACGCACCGGCTCGCCGAGGCCGCCGGCCACGTGCTGCCCAAGACGATCGCGTCGGGGGTGGCCATCGTCGTCGTCGTGCTCACGACGGCGTGGGTGAGCGACAGCGTCGTCTTCCACCGCGGCATCCAGGCCTTCGCCGGCGTTGCGGCGCAAGTGAACTCGAGCCCACCGGTGGGGCGGGCCGCTCCGGCGTCGCCGCTGCGCTCGGGTGGGCCGGGGTCGCTCGAGAGCTATGCGAGTCTCGGCTACCAGGGCCAGATGTTCGTCACGAGCGCCCCGACGCCGGCGCAGATCACGGCCGCCACGGGACGCGACGCGATCGAGCCCATCCGGGTCTATGCCGGCCGCTCGCCGGACGAGTCGATCGACGAGGTGGTCGACTCGGTCGTGGCCGAGCTCCGGCGCACGGGCGCCTTCGAGCGCCGGGTGCTCGCCGTCATCACGACGACGGGTACGGGCTGGGTCGACGACTGGTCGGCGCAGTCGATCGAGTACCTCAGCAACGGCGACAGTGCGATCGCGGCGATGCAGTACTCCTACCTGCCGAGCGCCCTGTCGATGATGACCGACCGCGACACCCCGCGCGAGGCCGGCAAGGCGCTCTTCGACCGGGTGCATGCCGTGTGGAGCAGCCTCCCCGAGGACCGGCGTCCCCAGCTCGTCGTCGGCGGGGAGTCCCTCGGCTCGTACGGCGGCCACGCCGCCTTCACCGACGCCGCCGACATGCTGCGCAAGGCGCAGGGCGGGGTGTGGGTCGGCACGCCGAGCTTCACCGGGATCGCGATGGAGCTGACGGCTCGCCGCAACGAGGGCTCGCCCGAGATCGTCCCCGTCGTCGACGCGGGACGCCACATCCGCTTCGTCGCCGGCAGCGACGGGCTGACCCACGACTACTACGGCCGCGACTACGGCACGTGGGACTTCCCCCGCTTCGTCTACGCCCAGCACCCCTCCGACCCCGTCGTCTGGTGGAACCCCGCACTGCTCGGCGCCGAGCCGGAGTGGCTGCGCGAGCCTCGCGGACGCGACGTCAACCCGGACGTCACGTGGATCCCGTTCGTCACCTTCTGGCAGCTGACGACCGACATGGCGGTCGGCCACGACCCGCCCGACGGCTACGGCCACCGCTACGGCGCCGAGCTCGTGCCGGCCTGGGGGTCGGTGCTCGGCGGGTCGCCGACCGACGACTACTCGGCGATCATCGCGGGCATCGAGAAGACGGTGAGCCGGGTCGAGTGAGCGACCCGGGCGGCGCTGACCTACGCTCGGCGGGTGCCGGTGCAGCGTTTCCACGGACAGATCGCCGGCATCGGCTCGGCGTCGGGCACCCGTGTCGTCGTCGGGTCGTGGCACCGGACCCCGCTGGGGTCCTTCGGTGACGCCATGGTCGAGACGGCGTCGGGCCACCGGGTTCTCGTCGCGCCGAGCCCCGAGGTGGCGGCCTTCATCGAGGCGACCTACGCCTTCGACGAGGTGCGTCTCGAGCCGGTCACCGTGACCTCCGCGGAGCACGGGTGGCATGTCGAGTCGCCGTCGCTCCTGCTCGACCTGAGCGTCGGGGGGCGTATGCCGCTCGGCCGGCTCCTGCGGCTCGTGCCGTCCCGCATCGCCACGAGCCGGGCATGGGCAACCGCCGTTGATCCGTTCGCACGGGTTGCCCTGCGCGGCGTGCGAACTCGAGGAACCGCCCTCGAGGGCCGGCGGGAGTACTACGGGGCGACCGACCTCCACGCCGTCACCAGCCTCGTCGGCTCGTTCGACGGGGAGCCGCTCGGAGCGCTCGCCCCGGTGGACCCGCCGTGCCGGTTCGGATTCTCGTCCACGCCGACGCGGCCGTCGGTGACGGCGGTCGTCACGACGGTGGTCACCTAGCGGGAGCCGCCTGGGGCCCGGGTCAGCTCGAGAAGAAGAGGCCGGCCATGCCCTTCTTGCGGTACTTCTTGCCGCCGTGGTGGCCCCACGACGGACCGCCGTACTGCTGCGGCGGCGGGTGCGCCACGAAGCGGGCCTCCAGCTGCGACAGGTGCTCGAACTCGCCGAAGTCGAGGAAGATGCCCCGGCACTGGTCGCACTGCTCGACGTGGACGCCGTTGCGGTCATAGGTGCGCATCGCGCCCCGGCACTTCGGGCAGATGAATCCCTGCGGCTGGTACGCGGCTGCCCCGGTGGCGTCCTGGTGCGGGAAGGGCGGCGGTTGCTGGCTCATGGGGCCATCCTCACATCCGGGCGCAAGCCTGCAACAGGGCTGATGCTGAGATCTCACTGGATGCCGGCTGGATGGCGAGCTCGCGCACCGCGGCGACGAAGACGGCACACCGGGCAGGCAGGTCGAGGCGTGGCCACGGGTCGCTGTCGTGGGGGATGCCCGGGCCGCCGGCGGCGCGGTACGCGTCGATGAAGGTGCCCCAGTCCTCGTCGTCGAGCAGCCCCGCGGCCCAGAAGCCGGCCGGCCGGCCGAGGTCCCATGCGGGGTCCCCGAGCCCGACGTCGTCGATGTCGAGCAACCGCCAGCCGTCGCCGTCGTGCGCCAGCTGGCCGAGGTGCCAGTCGCCGTGGACCAGCGACCCGCGGCGTGAGTCTCCGGGCTGCGCGCCATCCCTGCGCTGCGCCACCAGCTGTGCTGCCAGCTGTGCTGCCAGCGGTGCGCCCACCGTCGACAGCAGGTGCCGGACGTCGTCACCGATGCCTAGGTCGGCGACCCGCGCCAGCGCTCGGTCGACCCTGTCGCCCCCGCCGTGCGCGCCGAGCCGTGCGGTCACCGCGTCCACCGGCGTGCGGTGCAGGCGGGCGAGGAGTTCGCCGGCCGCCGCCCACGGCAGATCGCCGTCGTCCGGACCCAGCACGTCGACGCGGGGCCAGGCCGTGACGAGACGGCCGCTCGCCGGGTCCGTCACAGGCCTGCTCGACAACGGGGGCACGACGAGACCACGGGCAGCCAGCTGCCCCGAGGCCGCGAGCCGACGTGACAGGGCGGCGGCATCCGTCCGCAGGTGGTGGACCTTCACGACGACGTCCCCGACGTGGACGACGAGCGCACCGGACGGGGTGTGGACCCGTCGGACCGGCGACCCGTCGCGGACCCCGCGGCTCAGCCTGGCGGCATACGCCCTGAGCCACGCGTCGGAGGGTTCGGCCGTCACCCGGGGATTGTCGCCGACGCAGCCGGGCGATAGCGCTCGTCGAGGTGACCGGCGTCGACGAGCCAGGTGATCGTGTCGCGGATCGTGTCGTCCCACGCGCGCGGCTGCAGGTGGAGCTCCGTGCGGGCCGGGCTGTCGTCGAGCCGCGTGTCGCGGATCGTGATCTCGACGCCCTCACGGTCGGCCGGATAGTGCCACGACGCCGGGAGGCGAGCGTTCACGGCATCGATCGGTGCCGTCGCCTGTGCGGCGATGGCCTTGGGCAGGGTGAGGTGAGGGCGCCTGCGGGCGATCGCCCGCTCGACCGCGCCGAACAGCTCCCTGCCGCCGACGTGGTGACCCGGCACGACGAAGCGGCGCGGCCCGCGCCCCGCCTCGATGACGCCGACCACGGTGGCGGCCACGTCGCGCACGTCGACGCAGTGGTAGCCCCCGGCGGGCCACACCGGCAGGCGACCTCGCACGACAGCCACGAGACGGGCGGCCTGGTCGCCGAGATGGGGGTCGTACGGGCCGTAGACGCCCCCGGGATAGACCGACACGACGGGCGAGCCGGTCTCCTGCAGGCGGCGGGCGACCCGCTCGGACTCGGTCTTCGACGCCGCGTAGGGCATCTCCAGGTCGCCGAGGGGCAGGTCCGGACCGCTGGGACCGCGCCGCGTCAGCGCGACCGTGGACGATATGTGCACCACGGGGTCGCACCCGGCCGCGACGGCACGGCCGAGCACAGCCTCGGTGGCGGCCAGGTTGGTGGCCGTCACCTCGGCAGCCCGTCGGGGGTCCACCGAGAAGACGGCCGCGGCGTGCACGACGGCGTCGCAGCCGTCGAGGGCCTGGCTGATGAGCGCCTCGTCGCGCACGTCGCCCACCACGACGTCATCGGGCGGGACCGCGTCCGCGAGGCCGTGTGGCGCGAGCGCCGACTGCACGCGCTCGGGTCGGCGCGCGAGCAGTCGCACCTCGTGGCCGGCCGCCAGCAGGCCGACGACGACGTGCGACCCGACGAAACCGGTGCCTCCGGTGACCATCACCTTCACCGTCCCAGTGTCCGGTGCACTGACGGGTCGCGCAGGACTATCGGCGAAGAGCGCTGCCGTTCGCCGAACCGTCGCGACGAGACCGGCAGCTACGGACCGCTCCTCAGTCTTCGCTGGTAAGACAGGGGGATGGGAACGATGATCGAGCTGCCCCAGCATGACCTGACCGCCTACCGCGCCGACCCGCCCGGCGAGGTGCGCGGGGCCGTCGTCGTCATCCAGGAGATCTGGGGTCTGGCCGACCACATCAAGGACGTCGCGGACCGCTTCGCGGCAGAGGGCTACCTCGCGGTCGCCCCCGACCTGCTCGGGCACATCGGCCTCACGCCGGAGGTCGGCGCCGAGCTGCAGCAGCTGATGGCAGCCGACGAGGCGACGCGCACGGCGGCCCAGCCGCGCATGCGGGAGGCGCTGGGTGGTGCCCGGTCGCCGGAGTTCGCCGCCTGGGCGGTGCCGGCGCTGCGGTCCGTCGTCGACCTGCTCCTCGAACAGCCCGGGGTCGACGGCTCGGTGGGGGTCGTCGGTTTCTGCTTCGGCGGCTCCTACAGCTACGCACTCGCACTCGCCGAGCCCCGGCTCCGCGCCGCCGTCGCCTTCTACGGCGGCTTCCCCGAGACCGGTGACCCCGCCACGATCAGCTGCCCCGTCCTCGCGTTCTACGGCGAGGAGGACCACGGCATCACCGACGGCGTGCCGGAGCTCGAGCAGCGCATGGCCGATGCCGGTGTCGACTTCACGGCGCGCGTCTACCACGAGGTCGGGCACGCCTTCTTCAACGACACCTCGCCCTCGCGCTACGACGCGGAGGCGGCCGGCGACGCCTGGCAGCGCACACTCGACTTCTTCGGACGTCACCTCTGATGGCCGGGTCGCCGGGCCCCCTCGTCCTGGGCCCCATGCTGCGCTACATCGGCGAGACCGACGCCACCGTCTGGGTCGAGACGTCCGGCGCCGACGTCGTCACGGTTGAGGCCGACGGCCGCGAGTGGCGCGCGCCGACGTTCAGCGTCAAGGGGCACCACTACGCCCTCGTCGTCGTCGACGGGCTCGCCCCCGGCGACGAGCTGCCGTATGCCGTCCGGATCGGCGACGAGCCCGTGTGGCCGCCTGCGGGCCACGCCTTCCCGCCACCGCGCATCCGCACCATCGACCGGTCGAGGCCGACGCGGCTGCTCTTCGGCTCGTGTCGCACGAGCGTGTCGCACGACCGGGCAGGCAATGCCAGCAACGGCGTCGACGCGCTGCGGACCCTCGCCCTCGCTCTCGCCGACGGTGCGGCGCAGTGGCCCGACCTGCTCGCCTTCGTCGGCGACCAGGTCTATGCCGACGAGACGTCCGAGGAGATGCGGGCCTTCATCGCCGCCCGGCGTGACATCACTCAGCCGCCGGGGGAGGAGATCAAGGACTACGAGGAGTACGCCCACCTCTACGGCCTCGCCTGGAGCGACGACGCGATCCGGTGGCTGCTCTCCTCCTTGCCGAGCTGCATGATCTTCGACGACCACGACATCCGTGACGACTGGAACACGTCGTGGACGTGGCAGGAGGAGATCAACCGCACCCCGTGGTGGCACGAGCGGCTCATGGGCGGGCTCTCGTCGTACTGGGTCTACCAGCACCTCGGCAACCTCCCTCCGGGGGAGCTGGCCGAGGACGAGGTGTATTCGCGGCTGCTCGGCACCTCGGGCGCTGGGGGCGCTGGCGGCGTTGCGGGTGCTGGCGGCGCTGGCGGCGTTGCGGGCGCCGACGGGCCGAAGGCCGGGGAGGTCGATCTCACCGAGCCGCTCTTCGACCTCGCCCGCCGGGTCGACCGCCACCCGGAGGTCTACCGCTGGAGCTACCGGCGCGACCTCGGTGACTGCCGGCTCGTCGTCGTCGACTCGCGGGCGGCCCGCGTGCTCGACCCCCACCACCGCTCGATGCTCGATCCCGACGAGATGGCCTGGCTCGACGAGCAGCTGACCGGAGACGTCGAGCACCTCTTCATCGGCACGTCGCTGCCGTTCCTGCTGCCCCCCGGCCTGCACGACTTCGAGGCCATCGACGAGGTGCTGGCGGAGGGCGCGCACGGGCGCCTCGTCGCGACCGTCGCCGAGCGGGCCCGGCAGAGCATCGACCTCGAGCACTGGGCGGCGTTCAACGAGGGCTTCGCCGAGGTCTTCGACATCGTCATGGACGTGGCCCGGGGCAACCGCGGCCGGGCCCCGTCGACGATCGTCTTCCTCTCGGGCGACGTCCACAACTCCTACCTCGCCGAGGTCACGGACGCCGCCGAGCGGCACGGCGCGCGCTCCCGCATCGTCCAGGCCGTCTGCTCGCCGATCCGCAACCCCATGCCGCGTGCGGTCAGGGTGATGATGTCGGCCTTCGCGCGCAGTCTCGTGCGCCCGATGCGCTTCGTCGCCGGCCGTTCGAAGCGGGTGCCCGACCCGGCCTACCCGTGGCTCGTCACCGACGGCCCGTGGTTCGACAACTGCCTCGCAGAGGCGACGATCCAGGGCCCCGACGTCGCCATCGTGTGGCGGGGCGGGGAGGTGCGCGACGGCGACGACCTGCACCCGGTGCTGACGACGGTCGGTGCGGTGCGCATCCCCGGAGGTCAGGACGTCGGTGTCGGCATCGGCGAGAGCGCGGCTGACGAGCGGCACACCGTCACGCGATGATGCCGGGGTGACACCGACCGCGCCCGTGGCCCGCCGCCTCGAGATCGCCCGTCGCGCAGCGCGCGCCTACCGGGCCGACGCCGCCGTCGCCGCCGTCCTCGTCGCCGGCTCGGTCGCTCGCGGCCTCGCCGACGACGCCTCGGACGTCGAGCTCGACGTCTACTGGTCGCGGCCACCGAGCATCCGGCAGAGACGCGCCGCCGTCGAGGGAGCCGGCTGGCAACGGGTCTACGCCGAGGAGGACGAGCACGAGTGGGCCGACGGGCTCATGGTCGACGGCGTCAAGATCGATGTCAGCGGTTTCGTGACGACGACGATCGACGACTACCTCGACCGGGCCGCCCGCGGCGACACGGAGGCCGAGCTCCAGGTGCGCATCACTGCCCTGCTCGACGGAGTCACCCTGCACGGCGAGCCGGTCCTCGACGCCTGGCGCTCGCGGTGCCGGCCCTACCCCGAGCCGCTCGCGCGGGCCATGGTCGAGCAGGGCCTCGACCTGCGCCCGCAGGAGCGACTCGAGATGCTCGCCGCCCGTGACGACGTCGTGCTCCTCCACCGTGACCTCGTCGACGGTGTGCAGGGCGTGCTCGACGCCCTCTTCGGCGCCAACCGGGTCTACGCGCCCCACCCTTTCCACAAGTGGCTCACGTGGGAGGCCACCCTGCTGGCCCAGCGCCCCGACGATCTCGAGGAGCGCATCCGGTCCCTCCTCGCTGCGACGCCGGCCGAGGCCGCAGCGATGATGGGGGCCCTCGTCCACGACACCTTCGAGCTCGCGGAGCGGCTCGTTCCCGGCGCCGACCTCGGGCCTCTGCGGGCGGCATACGACCTGCGGCGCGTGACCGGCAGCTAGCGCCCGCTCACGAGGCGGAGGGGGCGCGCCGCCACCGGTTGGGCGCGGCCGGCACAGCAGGTATGCCGTGTGGCTCCTCGAGCGCCTCGGGCTCGTCACGCTCGAGGGCGTTCTCGGGGTCGAGGGGGCTGAGGCTGCCGAGGCTCTCAGCGACGACGACGGCGTCGTCACCGGGCCTCAGGCGGAAGTCGGTCTTGGGGTTGGTGACGGTCATGCCGTCGCGCACGACGGCGAGCAGCGTGGCCTCGTGCTCCTGGCGGAGCCGGGCCGAGAGCTCGTCGGTCGTGAGGTCGACGTAGTCGTCGGGCAGAGCGACCCGGTAGAGCTCCGAGCCGTCGCCCCCCGAGACGATGTCGGTGACGAGCTCGGCGAGGCCCGGGTAGAGCGCCGAGCGTGCGAGCAGCCGCGAGGCGAGGGTCGAGGTCACGAGGATCTCGTCGGCGTGGGCGCGCTCGAAGTGCTCGACGTGCTTGGGGTTGTTGACCTCGACGACCGTGCGCACCGCGGGGGCCAGCGACTCGATGGCGAGCACGGCGAGGATCGAGCGCATGTCGGCCTCGTTGCTGCCGTCCGCCGGGAAGACGATGGCGGCACTGGCCTGCTCGATGCCCGCGCGCTCGAGGTCGTGGGCGTTCGTCACGTCGCCGCGCACGAAGTAGACGCCCATCCCGGCCGGGTTGGACTCGGCGTCGTGGACGAGCACGATCTTCGAGGTGAACTCGTCGCCCCGCAGCTCCTCGATGAGCTCGCGCGCGGTGGCGTTCCAGCCGCACACGACGATGTGGTTCTCGTAGCCGGCAGCACCCATGCCCTGGCCCTCCTTGAGCAGGTAGTCGATGACGAAGCCGACGAGGGCCGCCGTGAGCGCGGCGACGATCGCCACGCCGAAGAAGGCGAGCAGCCAGCCGATGACGAAGCCCGGCGCCGAGTTCACGTAGCTCGGGTCGCCCGAGCCGATGACGGTGGTCACCGCCCAGTAGAAGGAGTCGCCGAGGCCGTGGAGCGAGCGCTTCTCGACCTCGAAGACCGTGACGAGGAACGCCGCGACGAAGACGAACGCGATGACGGCCAGCAGCAGGGTGCGGAAGAAGTGGAGGTCGACGTCGCCGCTGATCCGCCTGAGGTGGAAGGTGATCCGCTTGACGATCGGCAGCGCGGTGAGGGGTCGGAAGGGCGCGGCGACAACCCGCTTCACCGCTGCACGCATGAGACCCCCCGTCCGACGACGCGCGGGCCAACCCGCAGGACTCCTCAGACATGGTCTCGCGAGCGGCCGCGCGGCGCAGCGGAATCCGCGACGGTATTCACGCGCCGGATGGAGCGAATCGCCGTGAAGCGGGCGTTCTGACCGTTTCCTCCTGTCAGCGGCTGGAGGCACAGGCAGCGGGGACGCCGCTCAGCGGCGCCGCCGGGGTCTCATGCCAAGCGGCGGCGTCGCTGCGGTCGCGCGGGCCTGTCGGTGTGCCGGTGCGCCGGCTGGTGTGCCGGCCGGCGTCGCCGGTCAGGAGTGCCGCATCCGCAGGCGGTTCATCTCGGCCTCGACCTCGGCCGGCCCCGGCTCCGGGCTGAGGACGTCCCAGACGTTGAAGGCCAAGCCGATGCCCCAGCCGAGCAGGATGAAGATGGGCCAGAAGAAGCCCGCTCCGCTCACCCACCAGATGCCGACGAGCAGGAGGTTGACCATCACGTAGGCGATGGCGTGAGCCTGCAGGTCCCGCTTCGCCTTGAGGTGCTTGAGTGCCAGCGCGCGGAGGTCGTCATCCACCCGGTCCGGTGGGACCTCGGCGCCTGGCGGCACGATCGGGTTGCTCATCGTGATCTCCCTTCCACCTCCAGCGTGCGACGCGCGCACCGGGTCGCGGCAGGGCCGTTGGTCCTGCCATCCGAGGCATCCCGAGGCATCCCGAGGCCGTCGACGCGCGCGAGCGCCATCGACCCCGAGGTGGTGGGGAACAATCGAGCTGCACCCAGAGTTGAGTCGAGTGAACGCAAGATTTGCGAGTCCGGCTTTGACAATCGCTGGCCGGGCGCGCAGATTTGCTCCGAAGCCCCATCTCAACAGCACCATCACGCAACGAGGAGTCACCCATGGCACGTGCGGTCGGAATCGACCTCGGTACCACCAACTCGGCAGTCTCCGTCCTGGAGGGCGGCGAGCCGAGCATCATCGCGAACGCCGAGGGCGGGCGCACGACGCCCTCCGTCGTCGCGTTCTCCAAGAACGGCGAGGTCCTCGTCGGTGAGGTCGCCAAGCGCCAGGCCGTCACCAACGTCGACCGGACGATTCGCTCGGTCAAGCGCCACATGGGCACGAGCTGGAAGTCGCCCGAGATCGACGGCAAGACCTACACGGCCCAGGAGATCAGCGCCCGCATCCTCCAGAAGCTCAAGCGCGACGCCGAGGCCTACCTCGGCGAGACCGTCACCGACGCGGTCATCACCGTGCCCGCCTACTTCGACGACGCCGAGCGCCAGGCCACCAAGGAGGCCGGTGAGATCGCCGGGCTCAACGTCCTGCGCATCGTCAACGAGCCGACCGCCGCGGCGCTCGCCTACGGCCTCGACAAGGGCAAGGAGGACGAGCTCATCCTCGTCTTCGACCTCGGTGGCGGCACGTTCGACGTGTCCCTCTCGAGGTGGGCAAGGACGCCGAGGACGGCTTCGCGACGATCCAGGTGCGCGCGACCAACGGTGACAACCACCTCGGTGGCGACGACTGGGACGACATGCTCGTCCAGCACCCATCAC
>NZ_VFPM01000005.1 GCF_006716675.1 Humibacillus xanthopallidus
GGCCTCACGGCATACGCCTCGCGAAGCGGCGCACGCCGACGCTGCTGATCACCGTCGAGGGCCACGACCCGCAGGACCTGCGCGCGGGGCTCGCCGAGCGCGGCGTCAACGCGCCCGCCGGGCACTTCTACGCGTGGGAGTGCAGCCACCACCTCGGGCTCGGCCCACGGGTGGGCTGCGGAGGGCCTCGCGCCCTACACGAACGTCTCCGACATCGACCGCTCGCCCGCGGGCTCGAGGAGATCTTGCGGGAGCAGCTCGTGAGCCGGCCGGGCGCCTGCCGCAGGGCCCGGGCAGGAGTCGGTCTGGGACTACCCGCGCCCGCCCGCCGTGGAGCCGAGCGACGAGCTCGGTCGAGGTGCCCTCGGGGTGAGTCGTCGCCCGCACCCGGTCGTCGCTGCGCGTCCTCGAGACGAGCCACCCGCCGACACTACTACCTTCCCAGGGCGCCTTTCGTGCCCGGCGCCTCGTTCCCGTCGAGGGCAGCCACGGCGTGGTGCGAGTGGAAGGGACGCGCGGCGTACTTCGACGTCGTCGGTGGTGGGCGGCGGGCTCCTCGGGCCGCGTGGCACTACCCGACACCGGTTGCGGCGTATGCCGTCCTGGCCGGTCACGTCGCCGTCATGCCCGGGCTCGTCGACGCGTGCTTCGTCGACGGCGAGCGGGTCCGGCCGCAGGAGGGCGGCTTCTACGGCGGCTGGATCACCGACCGCGTCGTCGGCCCGTTCAAGGGCGGCCCCGGCTCCTGGGGCTGGTGACACCGGTGGTGCCGCCGGAGCCGCCGGAGCCGCCGGAGCCGCCGCTGGTCGACGGCCCGCTTCGGGCGTCGGTGCGGCTCGCCACGGTCGCGGACTCCTCCACGGTCGGCGGGATGCTGCGCGACTTCAACGACGAGTTCGAGACGTCGGGCCCTACGGCCGCGGAGTTCACGACGCGGTTCCGGTCGCTGCTGATGCGGGACGACGTGCTCGTCCTGCTCGCCGAGGCCGACCTCCACGACGGACCCGTCGGACCCGACGGACCCGACGCGCACCCGATCCCCGTCGGCCTGGCGCTGCTCACCCTTCGACCGACGCCCTACCACGACGGGCCGCTCGCTCAGCTCGAGGAGCTGTACGTGCGACCGACGCTGCGGGACCGGGGGATCGGCACGCTGATCCTCGTCGACGCGCTGCGCAGGGTTAGCGAGCGCGGGGCCGGCGAGATGCACATCAACGTCGACGAGATCGATGTGGACACCCGCCGCTTCTACGAGCGGCATGGCTTCGCCAACATCGAGCCCGGCACCGACTACCGGATGCTCTGCTACGTGCGCGAGCTCTGACCTCGCCGTCAGCGTGGAAGCTGCTCGATGCGGGCCTCGACGAGCGTGCCGTCCCGCACGTCGAGGACGGCGAAGGTGCCTGCCGGCTGACGACGGCGGTCGGTGGGCGAGCCGGGGTTGAGGATGCGCACGCCGTCGCCCGTCTCGTCGAGGGGGATGTGCGAGTGCCCGAAGACGACGAGGTCGGCGGTCGGGAAGCGCCGGCGCAGTCGGGCGGTGCGGCCCTGCCGCTGCCCGCTGTCGTGGATCATGCCGATGCGCAGGCCTGCGAGCTCGAGCTCGAGGGTCTCGGGAGCCCCCCACTCGGCGACCTCGGCGACGTCGTTGTTGCCCATGACGACGTGCAGCGGCGCGAAGCCGGCGAGCAGGTCGAGCACGTCGGGGGTGCACACGTCGCCCGCGTGGAGGATGACGTCGGCGGCGTCGAGCTCGGGCAGCAGGGCCGGCGGGCACGCCCTCCACCGCCGCGGGGCGTGGGTGTCCGACAGGACGAGAACTCTCATGACCGCGCCATGGGCTGATGTCCTGTCTCCGATGCGTCCCGACGAGACGTCGCTCACCGACGCTACCGCCAGCGGTGAGCGCGGCGCGATGATGGTCCGGTGGGTCCGACGGCGGGCCCGGCGACGAGGAGGCACGCTCATGCGCATCGCGGTGCTCGGCACGGGTGGGATCGGCGGCTACTTCGGCGGGCGGCTCGCGGCAGCCGGCCACGAGGTCACGTTCCTCGCGCGCGGGCCGCACCTCGAGGCGATCCGTGACCACGGGCTCGTCGTCACGAGCGTGGCAGGCGACTTCACGGTCGAGCCGGCGCGCGTCACCGACGACCCGGCCTCGATTGGCGAGGTCGACACCGTGCTGCTCGCCGTGAAGACGTGGCAGCTCGCGCCCGTGCTCGAGGTGCTGCCCACCCTCATGGGGTCGGACACGGCGGTTGTCACCACCCAGAACGGCGTCGAGGCCCCCGACCAGGTCGCCGCGGTCGTCGGGCGCGAGGCGGTGCTGCCCGGCATCGCCAAGATCTTCGCCTACATCGACGCACCGGGGCGCATCACCCACGCGGGAGGGCCGGCGTCGCTCGCCTTCGACGAGTGGTCGACCCTGCCCGGGGCCCCCTCGGCACGCGTCACCCGGCTGCGCGAGGCCGTGACGGCATCCGGCGCCGTCTCGCCCGTGCCGGACGACATCTGGGCGGAGCTGTGGTCGAAGATGCTCTTCGTCGTGCCCTTCGGTGGGCTCGGGGCGGCCCTCGACGCGACGATCGGCGAGCTCCGCTCGAACCCGGCTCGTCGAGCCCTGCTGCAGGACGCGATGCGCGAGGTGGAGACGCTGGCCCGGGCCCGCGGCATCCACCTGCCCGAGAAGGTCGTCGCCGGCACGATGGCCTTCGTCGACGACCAGCCCGCCGACGCGACGACCTCGCTGCAGCGCGACCTGCTCGAGGGCAGGCCCTCCGAGCTCGACGCGTGGACCGGGGCGGTCGTGCGACTGGGGGAGGCGTCGGGCGTCGACGTGTAGCTGCACCGTCTCCTCCTCGAGGTGCTGACCTCGCGGCACCCCGGCGCGCTCATCGGCTGACGGTTCGTGCCGGAGGCCCGGTCCGACGTGACAGGACCGTCGGCTAGGTTCTGCTGTCCGTGGAGTGGTTCGACGCAATCGCGGCCCGTGCCCGCCCGGCGTCGGGTGAGGTCGCGCTGAACGCACCCCAGCTGACGATCGTGCTGCTTCTCGCCCTCATCGTCGTCATCACGCCGCCGGTGTGGCAGGTCGTGCGCCTCGGGGTGACCCTCGTGCACGAGCTCGGGCACGCAGGCGTCGGGATCGTCGCCGGCCGACAGTTCACCGGCTTCGTGCTGCGTGGCGACATGTCGGGGCACGCGGTGACGCGCGGTCCCTCCCGCGGGCCCGGGCGCATCGTCTCGACGTGGTCGGGCTACCCGATGCCGGCCCTGCTCGGGGCGGGCGTCGTCTGGGCGGCGCTGCGGGGCTGGTCGGCGCCCGTCATCACCGCCATGATCGTCATCCTCCTCTTCGCGCTCATCCGGGTGCGGTCGGCCCTCACGGTGCTCGTCGTCCTCGCGGCCCTCTCCTGGCTCGGGGCACTCTGGTGGTGGCGCAGCGACACCCTGCAGCCGCAGGTGTTGCTCGGCCTCGGGTGCGTGCTCCTCGTGGGCGCCTGGCGCCACCTGTCGGCCGTGCTCGGCGACCACAGCTCCGGCAGCGACCCGGGGGTGCTCGCGGCCCTCAGCCACCTCCCGCGGGCGGTGTGGAACGCGAGCTTCGTCCTCGTCTGTGCCGCCGCGACCTGGGTCGTCGCCGTCGAGGTGCTGCACGCTCTGCGCTGAGCGGGAATCACTCCCCACGGATGAGGCCCCCGGCGCCGCGGGGAGCCACGCTGGGAGTATGAGCTCCAACGGCGACACCGTCCCGGTCCCCACGACGCCGACCACCACTGCGTCACCTCCGGGCACGCCCGTGCATCCCACGGCAGAGCCGGTCTCGCCCCGCAGACGATGGCTCTCCATCCTCTCGGCGCTCATGATCGTGATCGGCTGCGTGCTCGTGCCGGTGACCGCCACCTCCTTCTGGGTGCGCGACACCGTCACCAACACCGACTCCTACCTCTCCGTCGTCGGTCCACTGGCGAGCGACCCGGAGGTGCAGGCCGCCGTCGAGGTGCAGCTGACGGATCGCATCATGACGGAGCTGTCGAAGCTCGACATCATGGGCTCGCTCACCGATGCGCTCGTGGAGAAGGGGACGCCGCCCCAGCTCGCGCAGGCCCTCAGCCTGCTCCAGTCTCCGATCCAGGACCGCACCGAGGCTCTGGTGCGGCGGATCGTCGACCAGGTCGTGACGAGTGAGGCCTTCGCCAACGTCTGGACGGGCGCGAACCAGGTGGCGCACACCCAGCTCATCCGCCTGCTCGAGGGCGAGACCGCGGTGCTCACCCAGCAGAACAGCGGCGAGCTCGTCGTGGACCTGTCGGCTCTCTCCGCAAAGGTCAAGGTCGCCCTCGAGGACGCCGGCGTGCCGGGCGCGTCCAAGCTCCCGGAGGTCGGCGGCACGATCGTTGTCGGCGACGGCCAGCGCCTCAGCCAGGCCAAGACCACCTACCAGCTCATCAAGGGGTTGCCCTGGGTGCTGCTCGTCGTGAACCTCGGCCTGCTCATCGGTGGAGTCCTGCTCGCGAGTCGCCGCTGGCGCGCGACGATGCTCACCCTCGGCGGCGTCCTCGTGGCAGCACTCCTCACCCTCGTCGCGGTGCGGGTAGGCAGCGACTACGCCATCTCGGGTCTCAATCCGGCCAACCGTGGGGCCGCGGGCTCCGTCGTCACGGCGGTGACGGACCGGCTGCGCGACATCCTGCGCATCATCGGCTGGCTCGCCCTCGCCGCAGTCATCGTGACGGCAGTGACCGGCAGCGGCCCGCGGGCGACGGGCCTGAGGCGATCCGTCGGCGGTACGGCGAGCCGGGCCTGGGGTGCGGCGGTCGCATGGCACCACACCCCGCTCGTCGCGGGGGCCGTGGCTCTCGTCGCGGTCATCGTGCTGCTCGCGGTCGACCTGCCGGTGTGGCTGGCCATCACCCTCGTCGTCGTGACGGTCGTGGCCGGGGTGCTCACCTGGCGGAGCATCCGGCCCGCCGAGGTCGCCGCCTGACGCGGCTACGCGATGGGTTGCGTGGTCGGGGGGTCGCTGACGTCGCGGTGCTGGACGAACTCGACCGGGTTGTCGTCGGGGTCGAGGACGTAGGCGATGCGCAGGCCGCGCACGTCGTGCGGCTCCTGCAGGACACGGGCCCCGATGCGCGTCGCAAGCGCGAAGGCCGCCTCGACGTCGTGGGTCCAGAGCACGATCTCGGCGCCGCGTCCCCGCTCGTCGAGCCGGATGTCGAGATCGTGGTCGCGGCGCCCCGCCTCGGCCGAGCCGACCCCGAGCGTCAGTCCTTCGAGCTTGAGCTCGATGTGTTCGGCCGCACCGAGCATCGGGGTGCGGAAGGACTCGACGAAGCCGAGGTGGGCGTAGAAGGCGGCGGTGCGCTCCACGTCGCGCGAGTAGAGGTTGACCTGAGGAGTCGTGAACACGCCCCCGACCCTACGACGCCGGTTCTCCCGGGCGGGCGAGATGCCTGGGCTCAGTTGAGGTTCATCGGTGGGTGGGGCGGTGGTGACACGGCCCCCAGCGCCGTCGCGAACTCGCACTCGCGCCGCACGAGGGCGAGGCCGAGTCGCAGGCGGGACTCCGTGTCGGTGCTCTCGAGGAGGGACTGCCGGTCGGGCAGGTCGAGCGACACGACCTGCGGGACGGCGTACGACAGCAGCCGGTTGTCCTCGGGGAGCTCCGGCTCGTCCTGCCCGAGGAGGGCGGCGAAGGCGAGCAGCTGCTCCCGCACGCGCTCGGCGAGGGCGGTGACGCGCAGGTCGTCACCCTCGGGCTCGTCGAGCCAGGTGACGTCGCCCGTCACGTAGGGCGTGGTCGCCGCGGGGTCGATGCCGTCGAGGCGGAAGCGGTCGGTGCCGACGGAGACGACGAGGAAGCGCTCGCCCTCGAGGGCCGCGGCCTGGGTCAGCAGGGCCGCACACCCGACGGGGTGCAGCGCCCGGACGCCGTCGTCGCCGACCTCGTAGCCCTCGCGGATCGCGACGACCCCGAAGAGCGGCGAGCGCTCGTCCTGCCCCGCGAGCAGGTCACGGAGCAGGGCGACGTAGCGCGGCTCGAAGATCTGCAGCGGCAGCTGGGCGCCCGGCATGAGGACGGTGCCGAGAGGAAAGAGCGGCAGGGTTGCCATGAGTCCAGCCTAGGTCGCGACGGCGGGCGCGCCAGCCCTGGACGGGCCGCAGGCCGGCGCTGGGCACCGGCGCGTGCGCTCCATCTCGCGTGCTCAGTCCTGGACGGGGCTCGCCATGAACTGGGTGGCGGCGAGCTGGTCCTCGAGGTCGCCGGCCGAGCTCGTCAGCGCCTGCGCGAAGCCGAGCGCGAGCCCCATCGCCTCCTGGTCGCCGAGGCCGAGGCGGACCGCGATGTCGTTGGCGTTGGCCGGGCGCTTCTCCGGGTCCTTCTCTAGGCAGTCGGCGATGAGCTCACGCAGGTCCTGCGGGATCTCGTCAGGGAGTGGCGGCGGCGGCTCGTTGACGTGCGAGAGAGCTGTGGCGATCGGGGTGCCCCGGTCGAAGGGACGCTTGCCCGAGAGCATCTCGTGGCCGACGACGCCGAGGGCATAGAGGTCGCTGGCGCCGGTCGCGGCGTGACCGAGGGCCTGCTCGGGGCTGATGTAGTTGGGCGTGCCGAGCATCTCGCCGTGCTGGGTGTGACCGCTGGCGTCGAGGGCACGCGCGATGCCGAAGTCGGTGAGCTTCACGACGCCGTCGGGTCGCACGAGGATGTTGGCGGGCTTGACGTCGCGGTGCACGACCCGGGCCTCGTGGGCCACCCCGAGCGCGAGGGCGGCCTGCCCGAGGATCGAGCGCACCTCACCCGAGTCGAGCGGGGCGCGCTCGGCGAGGATCTTGGACAGCGGCTCACCGTCGACGAGCTCCTGGACGAGGAACGCGAGCCCGTCGTCCTCGCCGTAGTCGAAGACCGTCGCGATGTTGGTGTGCATGAGCCCTGCCGAGTGCACCGCCTCGTCGCGGAAGCGAAGGGCGAAGAGCCGCTCGTGGTCCGCGTCGGGACGCATGACCTTGACCGCGACACTGCGCTGGAGCACGTCGTCGGTGCCGGCCCAGACGTCAGCCATGCCGCCGGAGGCGATCCGCTTCTCGAGGCGATAGCGGTGGCCGAGCACGAATCCTTCCTGCAAACGGTTCATGTCAGCACCTCGGGCCTTTCGGACAGAAGGTGCACGTCGTTCGACATCTCGGAGGCCTTCGTCAGCAGGAATGGTACGGGACCGCGTGCGGTGGTGGCCGCATCGCGTGGGCGGCACACTCCCGCCCGTGCCCCCGAGGCACGGGCCTCCCATACCCGCCGACGCGGGCCCGCGAACATCTGCCTTGCCGATGGATTGAGTAACGCTCCCAGCCGGACAGTGCGGGTTCAGGCGCGGAGGAGAACTGTCGCGAGGGGGGAACCGTCGCCTCCGCTTCGCTCCGGCTCCTCCCAAATCCACCTGTCCATACGCGATGACGAAGGGCCCCCACGACAGCGCAAAGGGCCCCGGTTCCGTGAACTGGGGCCCCTCGTCATCGCGTGCGCGAGGGGGGATTTGAACCCCCACGCCCTTTCGGACACTGGCACCTGAAGCCAGCGCGTCTGCCGTTCCGCCACTCGCGCGTGACAAGGACACAGTGTGCTGTATGCCGCGCCGGATCGCCAAACCGGGTGGCGCCCCGTGGGCTCGGTCCCGCTCCCACACCACACGGCACGGCGCACCCCAGAGGCGCCGTGCCGTGTGATGTCCCCGTCTGGGTCTCAGCCCTAGGTGAGAGCGGGGGTGTCTGCGGGGCCTTCCTGGGCGGCATACCCCGGTGCGTGCCGCCCACGAGGGCGGTCGCCGAGCGAGAGGGTGGCGAGCAGCCCGAGGACGAGGAAGCCGGCGGCGGTGAAGGCGGCATTCCGCGTCGCGTCGGAGAACGCCTGCTGCGCCACGGGGGCCGCGGCTGCGGTGCGCGGGTCGCCCGACAGCCCCGGGATGGCCCCGCCGGCGCTGTCGACGACGGCGTTGACGATGCCGGTGCGGGCAGCGGGCGGCACCCCGAGGTCCTCGAGGCCGTTCTCCAGGCTCACCGCCGCCGTGGTGAAAAGGACGGTGCCGAGGATGGCGATGCCGAGCGCCGAGCCGATCTGCCGCGCCGTCGACTGCAGGCCGGAGCCCTCGCCGCTGCGCTGGACCGGCACGTCGACGAGCACGACGCCCGTGAGCTGGGCGGTCGCGAGCCCGACGCCGAAGCCGTAGACGAAGAGGCACGGCACGACGGCGAGCCACGACGACGTCGGGCTGATGACGAGGCCGAGGGCCGCGATGCCGACGATCTCGGCCACGATGCCCGCGCGGACCATCGCGGCGGGCTGGAGGTGACGGCTCAGCGCGGCGGAGATCCCGCTGGCGGTGAACGAGCCGATGGCCAGGCCGAGCAGCACGAGACCGGTCTGGAAGGCGGTGTAGCCGAGGACGTTCTGCAGCCACAGCGGCAGCGACAGGACGATGCCGAACTCGCCGAGGCTGACGATGAGCGCGGCGATGTTGCCGTTGCGGAAGGAGTTGATGCCGAACAGGTCGAAGCGGAAGAGGGTCGGCAGTCCCGCGGCGGTGCGTCGCAGGGTGCGCACGACGAAGATGCTCCCCGCGATGAGCGTGATGGCGAAGGCGACCGGCACCGGCGAGATGGCGAAGGGCCACGTCCACGAGCCGAGCTCGAACGGCTTCGTGCTGCTCCACCAGCCGTAGGTGCGCCCCTCGATGAGCCCGAAGGCGAGGGACGCGAAGGTCACCGCCGACAGCAGGGCGCCGACGACGTCGATGCCCCGGTCCTCGTCGGCGCGCGACTCGTCGACGAAGAGGAGGACCCCGGCCACGATGATGAGGCCGATCGGCAGGTTGATGCCGAAGGCCCACCGCCACGAGAAGGAGGTCGTCAGCCACCCTCCGAGCAGCGGTCCGAGGGCGACCATGCCACCGATCGTCGAGCCCCACACGGCGAAGGCGATGCCGCGGTCGCGTCCGGTGAAGCCGACGTTGATGAGCGAGAGCGTCGTCGGCAGGATCATCGCCCCGCCGAAGCCCTGGATGATCCGGGCGCCGATGAGCGCCTCGCCCGAGTTCGCGACGGCGGCGAGCCCGGACGCGACGACGAAGACGACGACGCCGATGAGCAGCATCCGCCGGCGCCCGATGCGGTCGGCGAGCGCACCCCAGATGAGCAGGGTGGCCGCGAAGACGAGCGTGTAGGACTCCTGCACCCACTGCACCTGCGACGAGGTGAGGCCGAGATCGTTGACGATGTTCGGCACGGCCACGTTGACGATCGTCGAGTCGACGATGATGAGAGCGACCGCGATGCTGATGGCGACGAGCCCGTACCAGCGGCGGCGTGAGTTCCCGTCGGACACGATGACCTCGATTCTGCGAGGGCCGGATCGGCGCATCCTGCCTAATAGTTAGACGACCGTAGTATCTGTCACGGCCATACAATCGCCAGATGGAAGGTCCGTCAAGCAGTGGCGCCTCCGGGCGGCCACCGCATGCCCCGGAGACCGTGGCGCTGCGAGACCTCGCCACCGCGGGCTCCGAGGCCAGCACGGCCCTCGCGCGCCGCATGACGATGCACCCCACCGACCTCGCCGCCATGAGCCACATCGCGTATGCCGCCGAGCAGCTCGGGCCCGGAGAGCTGAGCTCGCGCCTCGGCATCACTCCCGCAGCGACGACCGACCTCATCGACCGGCTCGAGGCCGCCGGCCACCTGCTGCGCGAGCGCAACCCGGCAGACCGGCGGCGGGTGCGGCTCGTGCCGACCGAGAGCGCCAAGGCCGCGGTGCGAGGCCAGCTCGCCGACCTGCTCGAGCGGCTCGACGCCGTCTCGGAGGACTTCACCCCGAGCGAGCGCGCCGCCATCCAGCGCTACCTCGAGGCTGCCGCGGCGGCCTACCGTGCCTTCGCGCAGGACTCCTAGCGCGGCGCAGTCGGGCCGCCGTGCGGCTCACCGAGCCGGTAGTCGGCATCGGCGAACACACCACCGAGCAGACGGGGTGAACCGGCCGGACCGCTGCGTTCGATCTCGGCGGCGTGGAGCTCGGCGTCGTCCTGCGGGTCGAAGCCGATGGCGAGCCCCGGAGCCGGGTCGACGTGGCTGCGCGTGTTGCGGGAGACGCCCCACACGACGTGGTGTCCACCGTTTCGCGTCGTCAGCGTGACGAGGACGAGCCGCGCCATATCGGCGGGCGAGAGCCACCAGTGCAGGCCGTAGGCGCCGACGGGGCGAGCGCTGAAGGCCATGATGCGGGCGCTGACCACCGTCATCGCGAAGCGCCCGGCGAAGAGCGCCCCGAGTGCCTCCACCGCCGCCTTGCTCACGCCGTAGTACGTGTCGGGAGCGGGCAGCGGCATCCCGTCGCAGGCTGCGGTCGAGTCAGCAGGCAGGTAGCCCGCCGCGTGCACCGAGCTCGCCAGGAGCAGCCGGTCGACCCCGGCCAGCCGCGCCGCCTCGCACACCGCGCGGGTGCCGTCGACGTTGACGGCGAGCAGGTCGGGCCAGGGACGCTCGTCGGCCAGGGCGCCGAGGTGCACCACGAGGTCAGCGCCGACGAAGGCGGCGACGTGCGCGTCGATGTCACGCAGGTCGGCACGCACCACCCGCTCGCCCGGCGTCACGGCTGACACCTCGGCGGCGTCGCACAGCACGAGGGAGTGCCCGGCCTCGAGCAGCAGGGGCCGGATGGCCGTCGCGATGCGACCGGCGGCGCCGGTCATCGCGATGAGCGACACGACTCTGTCAGAGACCGTCGACGACGACGGCCGCCATCTCCATGCACGCCTCGTGCGTCTTCTTGGCGATCTTGAGCGGGTCGAGGTGCAGGCCCGGAGCGAGCATCGGGTCGTAGGGGATGTCGACGACGGCCCTGACCCACTGCTCGAAGTGCTCGCGGGTGTGCACGCCGGCCCCGACGTCGTTGCCCTTCGCCGAGGTGTGCGAGATGACGCAGACGGCGTTGCGCACGAGGTCGCCCCGCCCCATCGTCACGAGGGCGTCGAGGTTCTTGGCCGCGACGACCGACGTGTCGTCCTTGAGCGAGGTGGCGAAGACGAGCATGTCGGCCCGGGCCGCCGCCGCCAGCCAGTTGGGCGAGAGGCGGTTGTTGCCGGTGTCGATGACGATCATCCGGTAGAACCGCGACAGCTGCGTGTGGAGGTCCTCGAACTCCTGCTCACCGATGATGCGCATCGCCTCGTCGTCGTCGGCCGAGGCGAGCACGTCGAAGCTGAGGCCGCGCTGCTCGCGCACCCAGTGCTCGAGCTCGCTCGTGCCGGCGTTCGGGTCGCGGGCGATCTGCGGGAGCGCCGCGAGCAGGTCGACGACGGTGCGGTGGTGCGGCTGCGAGGGCGCACGCATGCCGAGAGTGCCCTCGGTCTCGTTGTTGTCCCACGCGAGCACCGAGCCGGAGCGGTAGCGGCCGAGGTAGCTCGCGAGCATCATCGTGACGAGCGTCTTGCCACCGCCGCCCTTGGTGTTGATGACCATGATCGTCTTGCGGCCGTTGAGGGGTCGGGCGATGCGGTCGACCCGGTCGCGCTCGAGCAGCTCCTTGACGCTCGGGCCCAGGCCGAAGGCCTTGCGCAGCCCGGAGTTGGCCTTGACCTTCTGCCGCTCGCCCTTGGACCGGGCCGTGATGAGGTCCTCGGCGCTCGGCCGCTCGGAGGTGCCGGCGCGCGACCGCACGGGCGTCAGGTCGTAGCCGGTGTCGGGGTCCGACGGCCCGCGCAGCGCGGTCGACCGCTCGAGCTCGGCAGGGTCGACGTAGCCCTCCTCGACGGCGGCGGCCACGTCTGGGTCGAGGGCCGGGCGGGCGGCATACGCCTGCATCGCGGCGGTGTGGTCGGTGGAGCCGATGGTCGGCGACACGTCGCCCCCGGCGTAGCCCGCCGGCGTCCAGCCGGAGTACTCCTCCTGCGAGGCGTCGGCGACGTCGGCATCGTGCTGCCGCTCGGCCCAGTGGTTCGTGCTCATGACTGTGTCCCCCTCGGTCGAGCCGTCGGACGGCTCCCACGTCTCCCAGCTCGCCGGCGCCGAGGCGCCGTCCAGGCCGTCGTCGGCCGTGGTCCATGTCGCAGCGGCGTCTCCGTGCGAGCCGTTCTGCTCGTACTGGCCGTAGCCGGCGGGGTACTCACCGCCGTACTCGTAGGAGTCGGACCAGTCGGTGCTGTCGACCCCGTCGACAGCGTCGACACCGTCAGCCCCGTTGACGACGCCCGACGCGGGCACACCGTTCGTCGTCTCGTCGGTGTCGCCGCTGATGTGCCACGACGTGTCCTCCCACGTGGACGACCACGGGTCGGCCGGCTCGGCCTCCTCGAGGTGGGTCGGCGCCGGCGCCAGCGGGATCGGCAGTGCGAATCCGCTCGGGATCGAGTTGTTGGCCGGGTATCCGGGCAGCCCCCGGACCTCGTCGCTTCCCGTCTCATCCTTGCTCATCGAGCACTCCTTGCCGTCTGCCGCAGTTCTGCCGCGCCCACCGGGGGCCCGACCTGCGCGGCCACCCGGTGCGGGCACCCCGTGTGATCGTCCCACGACTGCCGCTCGCGGCAAACCCGCTGCCCGTGGCTGTGGACGCCAGGGCGTGACGTCCACAGCCGCGGCACAGCCCGCGCACGTATGCCGTGCTGCGGGCTTGTCGGTGGGGGCTGCAGGGTGCCCCGCCCGTTACGATGAAGCGCTCAGAGGCAGAAGGAGACACCACGGTGGGGATCATCAACCGAGTCGAGCACGGGCTCGCCAAGGCGGTCCACGGTGCCTTCGCCAAGGCGTTCAAGTCCGAGGTCCAGCCGGTCGAGATCGCCTCGGCGATCCGGCGCGCCATGGACGACCGCGCGGCGCTGCTCGGTCACGGGCGGGCCATGGTGCCCAACCTCTACACGATCGAGCTCAGCGAGACGGACTACGAGCGGCTCGGCGACTACGAGGACGAGCTCTCCGAGGACCTCGTCGCCGCGGCCCAGGAGCACGCCGACTCGCAGGGCTACCAGCCGCACGGCCCCCTCGAGGTCAACCTCATCGAGGGCGAAGGGCTCGAGACGGGCGTCTTCCGCGTGCGCCCGGCCACCTCGAAGCGCGGCGGCCAGGACCTCGAGCCGCCCCCAGCCGCCCCGGCCCGCGGCGTGCCGCCGCGCGTGCCCAGCGGCACCGTCGTCGACGAGCGGCCGGTGCCGCCCCGCCCGGCGCCGCGCACCAACCCGTCCTCGCGCCCGTGGCTCGACATCAACGGCGACCGCTACCCGCTGCTCGGCAGCCTGACGACGCTCGGCCGAGACGACTCCGCAGACATCGTCGTCGACGATCCGGGAGTCTCGAGGCGGCACAGCGAGATTCGCGTGACGACCGACGGGCCGCACCTCATCACCTCGATCCGCGACCTCAACTCCACCAACGGCACGTTCGTCAACGGCGACCGCATCTCGAGCCAGCGCCTGCACGACGGTGACCGCGTCACGCTCGGCCGCACCTCGGCGACGTTCCGTGCCGGGCGGCGGTGACGGATGAGTGAGCTCACCCTCACCCTGCTGCGGCTGGGTCTTCTCGCGCTGCTGTGGATCTTCATCTTCAGCGTCGTCGCGGTGCTGCGCACCGACCTCTACGGCACGGCCGTGAGCCGGCGCGGCCAGCGCAAGGCCGCCAAGCGCCAGGCCAAGGAGCAGCGCAAGGCCGCCCGCGCACCGCAACCGGCCGCCGTCGGTGCCGGTGGTGCCGCTGGCGCTGCTGGAGTCGCCGCCGGTGCCGCAGGGGCCCCGGGTGCGCCCGTTCCCGTCTCTGCTCCCGCCGACGGTGCCCCCGCTCCGCGCTGGGGCCGCGGCCGGGGCAAGGGTGCGCCGACGACCCTCGTCGTCACGGAGGGTCCGCTCACGGGCACGACCCTCCCGCTGCGCAGCGGCGGGCTGCTCATCGGCCGCAACCCCGAGTGCGCCCTCGTGCTCGATGACGACTACGCCTCGGGCCGGCACTGCCGCATCTATCCCGACCCGACCAACCGCGGCGGCTGGGTCGTCGAGGACCTCGGCTCGACCAACGGCACCTTCATCGGCCGCGACAAGCTCACCTCCGCGCGTCCCGTCGAGATCGGCACCACCCTGCGCATCGGCAAGACCGTCCTCGAGCTCCGGGGCTGATCGGTGGCCATCGCCCTGCGCTATGCCGCGCGCTCCGACCTCGGCCTCGGTCCCAAGGCCCGCAACGAGGACTCGGGGTATGCCGGACCCAACCTCCTCGTGCTCGCTGACGGCATGGGCGGGCACGCGGCGGGCGATGTCGCGAGCTCGATGATCGTCGGCGAGCTCGCGCCGCTCGATGCCGAGGACGTCACCGCCGATCAGGCGATCGGCCTGCTCGAGGAGGCGCTGCGCAGCGCCAACGCCAAGCTGACCAAGGCGATGCGCGACAACGCCGACCTCACCGGCATGGGCAGCACGACCATCGTCATGCTGCGCACCGGCAACAAGCTCGCGATGGCCCACATCGGCGACTCCCGCGCGTTCATGCTCCGCGGCGACACCTTCAGCCAGATCACGAAGGACCACTCCTTCGTCCAGCAGCTCGTCGACGAGGGCCGCATCTCCAAGGAGGAGGCCGGGCAGCACCCACAGCGCTCCGTCGTCACCCGCGTCATGACCGGCCAGCCCGACGACGAGCCCGACACGTCGCTGCGCGAGGCCAAGATCGGCGACCGTTTCCTGCTGTGCTCCGACGGGTTGTCCGACTTCGTCGGCGCCGACGTCATCGAGGAGATCCTCCGCGAGGCCGCATCACCGGCCGATGCCGCCGAGCGGTGCATCGAGGTGGCGCTCAAGGCGAGCACCCGCGACAACGTCACCGTCATCGTGGCCGACGTCGTCGACGCCGACGGCGACGACCTGCCCTCGACGGTGCCGCAGGTGGTCGGCGCCGCAGCGAGCCGCAGCCTGCGCACCCAGACCCGCCCCATCCCCACCTCTCCGGCCGCCAAGGCCGCCGCCCTCTCGCGCGAGGCGACCGGGCGGGCCGCCGCCGAGGCCGACGACGAGGTCGAGCTGGCCGAGGAGGCCCCCCGCTCGCGCCGATCGCGGATCATCAGGCGCGTCACGGGTGCCGTCGTCGTCGTCGCCATCCTCGCCGCAGGGGGGTATGCCGCGTGGGCCTGGTCCCAGCGCCAGTTCTTCGTGGCCGCCGACGCCGGTCGCGTCGCGATCTTCCGCGGGGTGTCGCAGGACCTCGGGCCGATCAGCCTCTCGCGGGTCGAGAGCGCGAGCGACGTCGAGATGTCCGACCTCCCGGTCGACGTGCAGGGATCCGTGCAGCGCACGATCCCGGCCCGCGACCTGCCCGACGCGCAGGCGAAGGTGCAGGCGCTGCGCGCCGAGGCGATCCGCTGCCAGCTCATGGCGGCGACCGGCACGCCGTGCGGCTCGAACCCCACGCCCACCCCGTCGGTGACCACGCCGACGCCCGGGTCCACCACCCCGCAGACGCCAGGCACCGGCATACCGACCACCCCGGTCACGCCGGGCGGCTCGGCAACCTTCCCGAGACTCACGACCCCGGCGACCCCGCCGCCGGCGGCGGCGGGTGCGGCTGAGCGCCCCCTGCTCGAGGGGGTGTCCGCGTGACGACGACCGTCGAGCCGCTGACCCCGCGCACCCGGCGCAACTCCGAGCTGGGCCTGCTCGTCCTCGCGATCGGCATCGTGCTGCTCGCGTGGGTGACGACCGACCTCAACCGCAACGGCACGGTGCCGGCCAACATCATCCCCATCGCGGGCGGCTTCACCGTGCTCGTGCTCTCCGTGCACCTCGTGCTGCGCTGGAAGGCGGCCTACGCCGACCCGGTGCTGCTGCCGATCGCCACGGTGCTCAACGGTCTCGGCCTCGTCATGATCCACCGGCTCGACCTCGCCCGCGGCAAGCTCGGCACCGACGGCGACGCCTACCGGCAGATCATCTGGACCACCCTGGCGGTGGCGCTGGCCGTCGCGGTCATCATCGTGCTGCGCGACCACCGGCTGCTGCGGCGCTACACCTACGTCTCGATGGCGGTCGGCTTCGTGCTGCTGCTCCTGCCGCTCGTGCCCGGCCTCGGCCAGACGATCAACGGCTCGCAGATCTGGATCAGCCTGGGGCCGCTCAACTTCCAGCCCGGCGAGTTCGCCAAGATCGCGCTCGCCATCTTCTTCGCCGGCTACCTCGTGCAGACCCGTGACGTGCTCTCGCTCGCCGGCAAGCGGGTCCTCGGCTTCACCTTCCCGCGTGGGCGCGACCTCGGGCCGATCCTCGTCGCCTGGCTGCTCGCGGTCCTCATCCTCGTCTTCCAGAAGGACCTCGGCACGGCGCTGCTCTTCTTCGGCCTCTTCGTCGCGATGCTCTACGTCGCCACCGAGCGGGTGTCGTGGATCGCCATCGGCCTGCTGCTCTTCGGCGCTGCCGTGGCCTTCGCGCTGTCGGCCTTCACGCACTTCCAGAAGCGCGTCGACCTCTGGCTCGACCCCTTCTCGCCCGACAACCTCGAGCGCTCCAACCAGCTCGCCAACGGCCTGTGGGGCATGGCGTCCGGTGGCCTCACCGGCACCGGGCTCGGCGCCGGCCGCCCGTGGCTGACGTCCTTCGCCGAGAGCGACTTCATCTTCTCGAGCCTCGGTGAGGAGCTCGGCCTCTTCGGGTCGGTCGCGATCCTCGTGCTCTACCTCATCTTCTGCGAGCGCGGCATCCGCACCGCCCTCGGCGTGCGTGACGGCTTCGGCAAGCTGCTCGCCATCGGCCTCACCTTCTCGGTGGCCTTCCAGCTCTTCATCGTCATCGGCGGCGTCACGCGGGTCATCCCGCTCACCGGCCTGACGACCCCCTTCATGTCGCTCGGTGGGTCCTCGCTGCTCGCGAACTGGGTCATCGTCGCCCTCCTGCTGCGCATCTCCGACCAGGCCCGTCGCCCGATGCCTGAGATCCCGGTCGGCGTCGCCTCCGACGACCCGTCGCCCGCCGAGGTCACGCAGGTGGTGAGGATGTCGTGAACACCCCCATCCGCCGCATCTCCGTGGTCATCGCCATGCTCTTCACCGCGCTGCTCGTCGCCTCGACGGTCGTGCAGTTCGCGCAGGTCAAGACGCTCGGGGCGATGGCCGCCAACAAGCGCACCCTGCTCGACAACTACTCCCGCGAGCGCGGCTCGATCATCGTCGGTGGCCAGGCCATCGCGAAGTCCGTGCCGGTCGATGACCAGTACCGCTTCCTGCGCACCTATCCCCAGGGCGACCTGTACTCGCAGGTCACCGGCTTCTACTCCTACCAGGTGGGCGCGCCCTACGGCCTCGAGCACGCAGCCGACGACCTGCTCTCGGGCGACTCCGACAGCCTCTTCGTGCGGCGCATCACCGACCTGCTCACGGGCCGGCGCACGGCGGGCGCGACGCTCGAGCTGACGATCGACGCCAAGGCGCAGAAGGCAGCCGACGACGCCCTCGGCGCCAGCAAGGGCGCGGTCGTCGCACTCGACCCCAAGACCGGGGCGATCCTCGCGATGGTGAGCCACCCGCAGTACAACCCCAACCCGATCTCGAGCCATGACCTGAACAAGGCCGCGAACGCCTGGGAGAAGCTCTCCACCGACCCGACCAAGCCCTACCTCAACCGCACCATCAACCAGCTCTATCCGCCGGGGTCGACCTTCAAGGTCGTCACGGCCGCGGCCGCCCTCGAGACGGGCCTGCTGAGCGACGAGAACTCCGAGGTGCCGGGGCCGGCCGTGCTCGACCTGCCGCTGACGACCGCGACGCTGCCCAACGAGAACGGCCGCGCCTGCGGTCCGAACAACAAGACGACGCTCATCCACGCCCTCGAGATCTCGTGCAACACGGCCTTCGGCTCTCTCGGCCTCGAGCTCGGCGGCGAGAAGATCCGAGCCCAGGCGGCGAAGTTCGGCTTCGGCGACTCGCTGACCATCCCTATGCGGGTCTCGACGAGCACCGTGCCGCCCGACCTCAACGCCCCGCAGGCGGCGCAGTCGGCGATCGGACAGTACGAGGTCAAGACGACGCCGCTCCAGATGGCCATGGTCGCGGCAGGCATCGCCAACCAGGGCAAGGTCATGACGCCCTACCTCATCGACTCGGTCCGCAGCGCCAACCTCGACGTCATCGAGTCGACCCCCGACCCCGTCGAGCTGTCGCAGGCGACCTCGCCCGAGACGGCGTCGACGCTGACGAAGATGATGGTCTCCGTCGTCGACAACGGCAGCGGCGTCCGCGCCGCCATCCCCGGCGTCGAGGTGGCCGGCAAGACCGGCACCGCGCAGCACGACCCCGGCAAGCCGCCACACGCGTGGTTCATCAGCTTCGCCCCGGCGAACGACCCGCAGGTCGCCGTGGCCGTCGTCGTCGAGGACGGCGGCGTCACCGGCAGCGAGGTCGGCGGCGGCCGCGTCGCCGCCCCCATCGCCAAGGCGGTCATGGAGGCGGTGCTCAAGTGACCGGCCCCGCGAACTGCGCGACCCCCGCGAACTCCGACCCGTCCGTGCTCGTGCCCGGAGCCGTGCTCGGCGGACGCTACGTGCTCACCGCCCCCATCGCCGCGGGAGGCATGGGCGACGTCTGGCAGGCGACCGACGAGGTGCTCGGCCGCGACGTCGCGGTCAAGGTCATGCGGGCCGACGGGGTCGATGACGACGCCTTCACCGCCCGGTTCCGCGACGAGGCCCGCAACGCCGCCGGCCTCCACCACCCCCACATCGCGTCGGTCTTCGACTACGGCGAGCAGGACGACCGGGCTTGGATCGTCATGGAGCTCGTGCCCGGCCACACCGTCTCCGACCTCATCCGCGAGCGCGGAGCCCTCCCGGCCGACGAGGTGCGCCGGATCGTCGGGCAGTCGGCGCTGGCTCTCGCGGCCGCCCACGCCGCCGGCGTCGTCCATCGCGACGTCAAGCCGTCCAACATCATCGTCACGCCCGACGGTCGGGCGAAGCTCACCGACTTCGGCATCTCGCGCGCCGACGACACGGCCGGCCACACGCTCGTCGGCGAGGTGCTCGGCACGCCCGACTACCTCAGCCCCGAACAAGCCCTCGGCCACGCCGCGACCGCCGCGAGCGACCTCTACGCGCTCGGCGTCGTCGCGCACGAGCTGATCACGGGCGCCAAGCCGTTCGACCGGGGCGCCCCGGTGGCCACGGCACGGGCGCACGTCACCGACGAGCCGCCGCCGCTGCCCGACTCCGTGCCCGCCGACCTGCGTGACCTCGTGGCCGCCTGCCTGCACAAGGACCCCGAGCAGCGGCCGGCTGACGCTCACACGGTCGGGCTGGAGCTGCTCGGCGTCCCCGCCTCCGACCCCTCCGGTATGCCGTCCGGCGCACTCGCCGCGACCGCAGCCCTCCCCGCCACGGCCGAGCCGACCACAACCATGGCTCCGTCAGCGGACGAGCGCACGGGAGCCATGGACTGGACGTGGGACGAGCCGGCACCGCCGGAGCTGGCACCGACCGCGACCCGGCGGCTGCCAACTCCTGTCGTCGCCGACGCGGCGAGCGGCGTTCCCGTGAGCCGGGCGGCACGGCATACGGCACCGGGACACACGGGAGTGCGACCCGGGCGCCCCGACCGGCGCAGGATCGCGTGGGTCGCCGCTGCGGCAGCCCTCGTCATCGGCGGCGGGGCCGTCGCTCTCGGCTCGGCCCTCGGTGGGAGCGAGCCGAGCGCGGCGCGGCCGGCGGCCTCGACGAGCCCGGCCCCTGCTCCGACGACACCGGCTCCGACCGGGTCGACGGCGAGCCCGACGAGCACCATCACGAGCATGACGACCACCAAGAGCTCGACCAAGGCAGCAGCGTCGCAGACGCCTGCGACGGTCGCACCCGTGCCGCCGCCTTCGGGGCAGAAGGCGGGCAACGGCAAGGGACACGGCAAGGGGAAGGGCAACGGCAGATGAGCCAAGACGAGACCGAGGCGCTGCAGGGTGGACCGGGCGGTCCCACCGACGTGGGGCCCGGCCGAGCACCCGCTCCGGCCGACGAGACGCCGCCGACCGACCGGCGCACCGACCCGCACCCCCCGAACGAGGCGACAGAGGCAATGGACGTGACCACCCCACCCCGCATCCTCGGCGGACGCTACGAGGTCGGTGAGCTCATCGGCCGCGGCGGCATGGCCGACGTGCACCTCGGGCACGACAGCCGGCTCGGGCGGCAGGTGGCCATCAAGATCCTGCGGTCGGACCTTGCCCGCGACGCGAACTTCCTCATGCGCTTCCGGCGCGAGGCGCAGTCGGCGGCGGGCCTCAACCACCCGTCGATCGTCGCGATCTTCGACTCCGGGGAGGACGAGTCGACCGTCCCCGGCCCGGGCGGCCACCCGACGACGCTGCCCTACATGGTCATGGAGTACGTCGACGGCGAGACCCTGCGCCAGCAGCTGTCACGGCGCCACCAGTTCGATCCGGGCGACGCGATCCGCGTGACCGAGAGCATCCTCGACGCCCTCGCCTACAGCCACCGCATGGGCATCGTGCACCGCGACATCAAGCCCGCCAACGTCATGGTGACCGCGACCGGCGCCATCAAGGTGATGGACTTCGGCATCGCGCGCGCCATCGCCGACACCGCCGCGACGATGACCCAGACCCAGTCGGTCGTCGGCACCGCGCAGTACCTCTCGCCGGAGCAGGCGCAGGGCCAGACCGTCGACGCGCGCTCCGACCTCTACTCGACCGGGTGCCTGCTCTTCGAGCTGCTCGCCGGCCGTCCGCCCTTCGTCGGCGACTCGCCCGTCGCGATCGCCTACCAGCACGTCGGCGAGCTGCCGCAGCCCCCGAGCGTGTGGAACCACGAGGTCGGCGGCGACCTCGACGCCGTGACGCTGCACGCCCTCGAGAAGGACCGCGAGGTGCGCTACCAGGACGCCTCCGCCTTCCGTGTCGACCTCGAGAACGTTCGCCTCGGCCGCCCCATCAGCGCCGCGGCCCTCGCGACCGGCGCGGCCGTCGGGGCAGCGGCAACCCAGACGCTGCCCTCGGCGTATGCCGTCGCGGGCACCCCGACCGCGGTGCAGCCCGCGCTCGGCGGTGGCGCCCTGCCGCCCGTCGGCCGCGACGAGGACGAGGAGCGGTCGGGCAGCGGCAGGCGCACGGCCGTCATCGTCGTGCTCGCGCTGCTCGTGCTCGGCCTCATCGGCTGGGGTGCGGCGACGTGGTTCGGCAACCAGACCCCCGAGGTCGTCAAGGTGGCCGTGCCACGCATCACCGGCATGGACGAGGAGACAGCGCTCAACACCCTGAAAACGGCGAACCTCCAGGGCCAGAAGTCGACCGCTGCCAGCACGACCGTGGCCGAGGGCGATGTCATCTCCCAGGACCCGGTCGCGGGCACCCAGGTCGCCGAGAACTCCACGATCCGCTTCGTCGTGTCACGAGGTCCTGACAACGGGTCCGTGCCCGACGTCACCGGCTTCGACAAGAACGAGGCCCAGAAGGCGCTGGAGGATGCGGGCTTCACGGTCTCGGACTTCGTCGAGGAGAACACTCCCGACCAGCCCAAGGACAAGGTGACGAAGACCG
Source organism: Humibacillus xanthopallidus (assembly GCF_006716675.1). Lineage (GTDB taxonomy): Bacteria > Actinomycetota > Actinomycetes > Actinomycetales > Dermatophilaceae > Humibacillus > Humibacillus xanthopallidus_B. The sequence goes on from NZ_VFPM01000005.1 coordinate 21,546, forward strand.
ACCCGCCGGCGAACGCGCAGGTGGCTCAGGGCTCTTCGATCAAGGTCTACTACGCCACCGGCAACGTGCAGGTGCCGCAGGGGCTCGTCGGCCGCGACTGGGCGATCGCCGCCTCCACGCTCAACGACGCCGGGGTCAACCCGGTGCGCGAGGACGTCGAGTCCGACAAGACGCCGGGCACCGTCCTCGAGGTGGCCCGCGAGGGCGCGGTCGTCAAGGCCGGCACCGACATCAAGGTCAAGGTCGCCAAGGCCAAGGCCACCCCGATCCCGACGGTGACCGTCACGGCGCCCCCGCCCACGACCGACACGCCGACCGGCACGCCGACGGACACCGCGACGACGGCACCCTGACCCCGGCACCCTGACCCCGGCGCCAGCCGCACACCTCAGGGCCACGCACACCTCGTACGCGGTGCGCGCCCGGCCCGAAGGTGTGCGGCTGACCTCCTAGTGGGCGGGTGCCACCGGTCAGGGGTCCGTGCTGACGGGCGTCAGGTCTCGATCGCCTTCTTGAGGTTGGCGAGCATGAGGTCGAGGTCGCTGTCGCCGTTCCAGCCGAACCGGTCCATGACCTCACCGACGATCGGGACCTTGCTGTCCCAGCCGAACGACCCGGTCAGCATCGTGCCGGTCTCATCGGGCGCGAACGTGAAGCTCCACACCCCGCCGGTGTTGGCCTTGTCGACGATGCGCTCGTTGGGGACGTACTCCTCGCGGGTCAGGGTCCACTCCATGTGGAAGACGAGGAACATCCGCCCCATCAGCCTGGCGGTCGTGCCGACTCCCTCCGGCGTCATGTGCACGTCCACGATCGCCATGTGGCGGCGCCACTCCTCGTCGAACGCCTCGAAGAAGTGGTGCGGGTCCTTGACGTAGTCGAAGACCTTCTCCACCGGGGCGTCGACGTGCGTGCTCCTCGTGTGCAGCTCCTTGGTCATCGCGGTCAGATCCTTCCGTCCGACGCCCACCCGGACGCTGCTTGCGCCCCATCGCCCCGGGACGATCACCGCCCGCAGGCTCCCTCACTTCGAACGTAACCCGGGCTGCTGCACCCGCAAGGGCCGGAGGTCCCCGGACTCCGCCACGGGCGGGTTCCGGGTCAGACGGCGGCGGTGACGAGGGGGCTGAGTCCCTCGGAGCGCGCCACGGCTCCGGTGTCGCCACACATGGCGAGGAAGTTCGCGAGCATGCGGTGGCCGCCCTCGGTGAGGACGCTCTCGGGGTGGAACTGCACGCCGTGCAGGGGCAGGTCGCGGTGGCGCACCGCCATGACGAGGCCCGAGTCGGTGTGGCCCGTCGCCACGAGCTCGTCGGGCAGGGTCGAGGGGTCGATCGTCAGCGAGTGGTAGCGCGTCGCCGTGAAGGGGTCGGGGAGCCCCTCGAGGACGCCCATGCCGTCGTGGTGCACGAGCGAGGTCTTGCCGTGGAGCAGCTCGGGCGCGCGGTCGACCGTGGCGCCGCAGACGACGCCGAGCGCCTGGTGGCCGAGGCACACGCCGAACATCGGCTTCGCGAGCCGGGCGCACTCCTCGATGATCGCCATCGAGACCCCCGCCTCCTCGGGCGTGCCGGGGCCGGGCGAGACGACGACGCCGTCGTATGCCGCCGCCTCCTCGGGTGCCACCGCGTCGTTGCGCACGACGGTGCACTCGGCGCCGAGCTGCTCGAGGTAGCCGACGATCGTGTAGACGAAGCTGTCGTAGTTGTCGACGACCAGGATGCGGGTCATCTGGCTCTCACTCGAGGGGGGTGGCGAACTGGAAGTCGACCGAGCCGGAGTAGGCCGGGAACTCGACCGTGCCCAGCGACTTCTGCGACCAGCCGAGGCCGACGGCGTCGACGTACTGCTTGTAGATGCCGACGGCGGTGTCGCCGTCGAGGCCGCGCTGCATGCGCTCGACGTCGCCGATGGCCGTGATGCGATAGGGCGGGGCATAGACCCGGCCCTGGAGGATGAGGGTGTTGCCCACGCAGCGCACGGCGCTCGTCGAGATGACGCGCTGGTCCTGGATCATCATCGCCTCGGCGCCCGAGGCCCACAGGGCGTTGACGACGGCCTGCACGTCCTGCTGGTGCACGACGATGTCGTCGGCCGTGAAGCCGTCGGGCAGGGAGTCGACGGTGCGGTGGGCGTCGTCGAGGGTGACCTCGATGGCGCTGCCTCGCACCTTCGTCGTCGCGGCGGTCTCGGCGAGCGCATCGGCGCGCTCGCCCAGACTCGCGAGACGCTGGTCCGAGGGTGCGCTCGTCTTGGACAGGGTGTCGACCTCGGCGCGCAGGGCGTCGAGCTGGGCGGCCTTGGCCGACACCTTCGCGTCACCGTCCATGATGAGCTGGGGCAGGTCGCGGTCGGCGCGCAGGTCACTGCCCTGGGCCGCCTGGAAGCTCATCGCGAACATCAGGCCCGCCGCAGCGGTGACGACGGGCACGACGAGCCGCCAGGTCAGGCGCGGGCGTGACGCAGCGGCCGTGGGCGGTGTCTGCTGCCCCTCGGCCGGCTCGTCCGTCTGCGGCTCCGGGGAGTCGACAGGCGGGGTGGCGCTCGTCATCGTGGTCCTCGCTCGGCGCGGGCCCTCCGCGCCGACACCATTGTGCCTCGTGCGCCTGCCCCGAGGCGTCGCGAGGTCACCGCGTCCGCTGGCCGGCCACGGTCGGCATCGCCATTGGTTACCCTTGGCTCACCTCACAGCAAGGAGAGAGCAGTGCCCGAGTCGAAGGGTCGAGACCACAAGTCGACCACCTACACCCCGCCGCCCCGCAGCAAGGCGACCGAGCCCAACCCGACCTGGTGGGCACCGGTGTTCATCACCCTGCTCGTGCTCGGACTGCTGTGGATCGTCGTCTACTACGTGACGGCCTACAAGTACCCCATCGAGGCGATCGGCGTCTGGAACCTCGGCATCGGCTTCGCCCTGCTCATGGGCGGCTTCATCATGACGATGCGCTGGCGCTGACCCCACGATGCACGGCCGGGACGGCCTGCGCGGGCTGAGGGAACCGGTCCGGACCCTCGTCCACACCGGTCCACACCCTGATCGACAGGTTATCCACAAGGTTTTCCCCACCCTGTGCATGAATGACACGGCTGTAACTACGTCCACAGCGTTGTCCACAGCGGTGGACAACCAGAAGCGGACCCCCAGCCCTCCCAGACCCGCCCGCACACGCAGAACGGCCGAGCACATCGACGATGTGCTCGGCCGCTGCCGTCCGGTCACCGGCCAGCACGTGCCAGCGGTGGCCGCCAGATGGAAGCGCCTCAGCTGAAGGTGCTCGAGTCGATCATGCGGATGACATCGGGAATGCTGAGGTACTTCACGACGGTGACGGCGACGAGCACGACGGCGATGCCGCCGAGGGCCGCCCAGACGAGCTGCGGCCGGCGCCCCCGGAACGCCACGACGACCCCCGCGCACGCGAGGCCGACGACGAAGCCCCCGAGGTGCGCCTGCCAGGAGATGTTGGGGTACAGGAAGCCGAACGCCGCGTTGATCGCGATGACGACATACATCGCCGCCGAGGAGCGACCGAGGTGGCGGTTGAGGATGAGCAGGGCTCCGAAAAGGCCGAAGATGGCCCCCGACGCCCCGACGACCGGCGTCAGCCAGGCCTCGTCGATGCCCGTGTTGAGGCCGACGATCGTCGGAGATCCCGCGAGGAGGACGACGGCCACCTGGCCGCCGATGCCGCTGAGGAGGTAGATCGCGGCGAACCGGGCCCGACCGAGCATCGGCTCGAGGTACTGCCCCAGCGACCACAGCGCGAACATGTTGAGCAGGATGTGGAAGACGGTGTACGGCGAGTGCAGAAAGGCCGCGGTGACGAAGCGCCATGGCTCGGTCCAGCCGAGAGCCGGCACGAAGGAGAAGCGGTCGGTGATGGTGGGGGCGACGCGCTGGAGCAGGTAGACGACAGCACACAGGCCGATGATCGTCAGGGTGACGACCGGTCGGCCGTCGGTCGCACGCCCCCCGAAGACGGTGCGGGCCGTCGGGCTCGTGCGAGCGGCCTCCCGGACACAGTCCACGCACTGGATGCCGACAGCGGCGGGTCGCTGGCACTCGGGGCACGTCGGGCGACCGCAGCGCTGACACCGCACGTAGGACTCGCGGTCGGGGTGGCGCGGGCAGACAGGCGGCACGACAGGGGGGTTCACCGGGCCGGTGCCCACCGGGGGTTGGCCACCGGGGCCCCAGTTCCCCCCGGATCCACCGATTCCACTGTTGGACAAAGGAATCCCTGCCGTCTCGTCTGTCTCGTGAGGCCCGGCCATCGGCCGGGCCTCAGGGTCGTGCGGGTGGGTTGCTCAGTCCTCGATGGTGACCGAGTTGATGATGACGTCCTCGCGCGGCTTGTCGTTCGGGCCGGTCGCCACGGCGCCGATCTTGTCGACGACCTCGCGCGACGCACCGTCGGCGACCTCACCGAAGATCGTGTGCTTGCCCTGCAGCCACGTCGTGGGCGCGGTCGTGATGAAGAACTGGGAGCCGTTGGTGCCCTTGCCCATGCGCTTGCCGGCGTTGGCCATGGCGAGCATGTAGGGCTTCGTGAAGTCCTTGTCGGGGCTGATCTCGTCGTCGAACGTGTAGCCCGGGCCACCGAAGCCCTGACCGACGGGGCAGCCGCCCTGGATCATGAAGTTGGGGATGATGCGGTGGAAGATGAGCCCGTCGTAGAACGGCGTGGGCGAGGTGCGGCCCGCATCGTCCTTGTAGTCCTTCTCACCCTTGGCGAGGCCGACGAAGTTCTCGACGGTCTTGGGCGCTTGGTGCGGAAAGAGCTCGAGGACGATGTCTCCGTGGTTCGTGTGCAACGTTGCCTTCATGGGCCAATCCTTGCACGACGCGCAGGTATGCCGTCCGGTCGGGCACGTGCGCGCCAGGCGGGTCGTTGCCCAGAGACAACTGCACGACACCAGAAGCACACGACACGAGACCGAACAGACGAGAGGACCCTGATGTCGTTCCTGGACAAGCTGAAGAAGAAGGCCGAGGAGCTCGAGCTCGACAAGAAGGCCAAGGAGCTGCAGGAGGCGGCAACCGCCGCTGCCAAGCAGACCCGCGAGAAGGCGGGGGACGTGACCGCCCAGCACCGCGAGAAGATCGACGGCTTCGTCGAGAAGGCCGCGACGACCGTCGACACCAAGACCGAGGGGAAGTACGCCGACAAGGTTGCCAAGGCCAAGGAGGCCGTCGGCAAGGGAGTCGACAAGGTCGCGGAGGGCTCGCCGAGCAACCCGCAGACCACGTCAACCCCGCCTCCTGCGGGATCGCCTGCAGCAGAGCCGGATTCGCCCGGAGCCAGCACCTTCCCCCTCGACCCGGACGCTCCGCGCCCGCCGACGGCCGGGGGGCCGGGCGCGACCCCGCCACCGCCTCACGGACTGTGATCTGCGCCGCGACGACACGGCATACGCCAAGGGCGGTGTGTCGCGTGGCGGATGTTGGCAGGATGGGTAAGGACGGTTGGACCTAGGAGGACGCATGTTTCGCACCAAGCAGTCCCGCACGGAGGCGGCTGTAGACCAGGCACGCGCAGCGGCAATCGACGTCAGCAATGCCGCAGGGGAGCGTTTCGACGCCCTCAAGGGCACCGCAGCCGACCAGGCGAGTGATGCCGCAGCGGTGGCCAAGGAGAAGCTCATCGAGGCGAGGGTTGCGGCGACGCCCGTGATCCAGGACGCCACGGAGACCCCGAAGGAACGCCTGGCCGACCTCGCCTACCAGGCACGTGAGGTGGCCGGCGAGGCGCTGCACGAGGCCGCCGACCGGGCCAAGCCGAAGGTGGAGGCCGCCCAGGCGAGCTTCGTCGAGACGGTGCTGCCGAAGGTGGGTGCTGCCCTCGCGACCGCGTCCGCCGCGATCGCCGCCGGGTCGCACCAGGCGATGGAGGCTGCGGGTCCGCACCTCGAGCACGCCAGGGAGGCCGCGTACGTCGCCGGCGACCGGAGCAAGGACGCGTATGCCGTCCTCACCGGTGAGGCCGTCGCCAAGCGTCGTCGCAGCCGCGCGAAGTGGCTCATCGGCATCGGTCTGGCGGCAGCCGCCGTGGCTGCGGTTGCGGCGTTCCGCAAGCAGCAGCAGAAGGCCGACGACCCGTGGGCGACGCCCCTCGAGACCTCTCCCGGTGCGGCTGGCACGAGCGGCTACGGCTCGACCGGCAGCACGCTCAAGGACAAGGCCGCCGTGCAGGTCGAGGCGGCCAAGGAGGCCGTCACCGACGCTGCCGCCAAGGCCAAGGAGAAGGGCGCCGAGCTCGCCGACGCGGCCAAGGACAAGGCCGGCGACCTCGCGGCCAAGGGTCAGTCGGCCATCGCCGACGCCAAGGACCACTCCGGTGAGGCGGTCGACGAGGCCAAGGACACCGCTGCCGATGCCAAGGACGTCGCCGTCGACGCGGCGGGCGACGCGAAGGACGCTGCCATCGGCGTCAAGGACGAGGTGACGGACGAGCTCGACGGTCAGGTCACCGCGGTCGACGCGACGCCCGACTCCGACGCCATCACCTCCGACGCCGTCGAGGGTGGCACCATCAACGGCGCCTCGACGAAGTCCTCACCGCGTGGCTCGGCCAAGGCCCGCCTCGCCGACGAGGGCGACAGCCCGAGCTGACCGCTGGCCGCGCGGGAGACGACCCCGCGCGGCACCAGTCGCCAGACAGAGAAGGACCCGGGTGCCAAAGGCATCCGGGTCCTTCTCTGCGTGAGCCGGCTCGCACCGACAGGGGGACAGTGCGAGCCAGCACAAGCAGAAGGGCTGGGCGCGGTTCGTGCGGGCCCAACCCTTCGCTACCCACCATCGTAGAACGACAACGGGTGGTTGCGCGAGGGGTTCGGTGAAGATTGCATCACATCGGGAGGATCTGAAAACGACCTTTCTCCGCAAAACGCCCACGAGCCGTCGATCCTGCGTTGTGCGCCTGGGCGCGACGGCCGTCCTGCAAGCCCTGCTTCCTTCGAGCATGACACTGCAGCCGCCTCGGCGCCAGAGGATTCACCCACTCGATCTGCTGAGGCGGGGGTAGGCGCGCAGCGCGTTGTCTCGCGCAACCATCCGCACGACCCGGCTCGCGTCGGGGGCCGACCAGTCGCCCTCCGCGACGAAGCCGCCCACGACCCGGGCGATCGCCCGGCGCCACAGCCGGGCACCGAGCAGGTGCAGGTCGGCCGGACCGCACGCGTCGGAGCTGTAGAGCACCTTGTCGAAGGGCGCGAGCTCGAGGCTGCGGGCGACGAGCGAGGCCGAGCGCGCGCCGACGAAGTTCACCGAGAGACCCACGTCGAGGTAGACGTTGCGAAACGCCTGGGCGAGGTAGCCGGCCTGCCGCTCGAAGGGGTAGCAGTGCAGGAGCAGGACCGGCACCCGGCGCACGGCCGGCTGGCGGAGGAAGTCGGTGAGCAGCAGCGGGTCCGACCGGCGCAGGTCCATGTCGCGGTCGCCGAGCCCGACGTGGAGCTGGAGGGGCAGACCGAGCTCGATCGCCTCGTGGATGCCGAAGGCGATGAGCCGCGGGTCGGTGAGCCGCACCGACCCTGCTCTCGCAGCATCACGCGCCCAGGCCGCGGCGTGCCGGGCGACCACGGCGTCGCTCGGCCGGGTGAGGTCGACGTCGAAGCCCGCGCGATAGGCGATCACCGACTTGACGGCGACCGCGCCACGCACCCGCTCGGCGAGCAGCGAGCGGAAGGCGGCGGCATACCTCTGCGGTGGGGTGTCCGCCGACACGAGCTGCTCGGCCAGGGCCTCGAGGCGGACCACCTCGTGCGCACGGCCGCCGCTCGCGGTGGCCAGCTGCGCGGGGGTGAGCAGGTCGTCGGCGCGGTGGCCGGTGTCGACGAGCCAGTCGCTCACTCCCGCAGCGGTGAGGAAGCGGCGGTTGACCTCGGCCTCACCGAGCTCCGCCCGCCGCGCCCGGTAGGCGTCGGGGGTCGCGTGGGGCTCGAGCCCGAGCACCGGCGCGCACCAGCGGCGGATCGCAAAGCCGACCTGGCTGTCGAAGGGATCGACGCCCGGGGGCAGCGGGTCGGTGTCCGCCTCGTTGAGGGCGTTGCCGTATGCCGCCTCGCTCGGGGAGGCACGAAAGGCGCCGTGCACGTGGTGGTCGATGAGCGCGATGGTGCCGAGCTCGGCGAGCAGGTCGCGTGCGGGGCCCTCCCACGGCGCCCCCATGTCAGATCGACCAACGCAGCCGGAGACGCTCGCAGAGCTGCTCCAGGTCGAGGTCGCCGAAGGCGGTGCGCTCGTGGCGGCGGACGGCGAGCAGGGCGGCGGCGGCGTGCTCGCCGAGGACTCGCTCCGCGGCCGATCCGGCGAAGGCGTCGAGGACGGCGTCCTGGTCGTCGAGGACGAGCGTCAGGCCCGCCTCGGCGCGGGCGGCATCGTCGAGCTGCCCTGTGTCGCGGACGATCTCGGGAGGGAGGGGGAGCTCGCGCTCGATGCCGTCGAGGGCGAGGCCGAGGAGGGCGGCGGTGGCGAGGTAGGGGTTCGCGGAGGGATCGATGACCTTGACCTCGACGTTGGCGCCGTGGGGGTTGGCCGGCCCGGCGCGGAGGTAGCGGAGAGCCGCCTCACGGTTCTCCGTGCCCCAGCAGACGGTCGCGCCGGACCACATGCCGGGTCGCAGGCGCGGGCCGGAGAGGATCGACCCGGTGAGCACGGCCTGGGCGCCGAGGAGTCCGTCGAGGATGCCGGCGACGGCATGACCTCCGGCGGGTGTCAGGGGTGGCGTCTGCGGGGCGTCGAAGAGGTTCGCGTCGCCGGACCGGAGCGAGAGGTGCTGGTGGGCGCCGTTGCCGACAGCGCCCGCGATCGGGACGGGCGAGAACGAGGCGGCCAGGCCGTGGGCGCGGGTGACGACCCCGATGAGCGACTTGAGGAGGATGACCGAGTCGGCCGCCTCGACCGGCGATCGCGGGGCGAGGGAGAGCTCGAGCTGGTGGGCGCCGTACTCGGCGTGCACCTGCTCGACGCCGAGCCCCGCCACGTCAGCGGCCTCGAGGAGCTCGCCGATGATGGCGCTCCGGTCGACGATCGCCGACAGGCCGTAGGGGGTCCAGGCGCCGGGCGGCAGGGGCGAGCCGTCGGGAGCGACGAGGACGAACTCGAGCTCGTGGCCGACGAGGGCGGTCAGGCCTGCCTCGGCGAGCCGCTCGACAGCACGGGTGAGGACGTGGCGGGGCCCGGTCGGGTCTGGCTCGCCGTCCTGCGTGACGACGTGGGTCGGCCCGACGGCCAGACCTCCGGGGAGCACGCGGACGGCCTCGGGCACGAGCCGCATCCGCAGGTCGCCGACGGCGTCATAGAACGGCGTCAGCTGGATCGTGCCGTCGAGGGCGTAGCCGTGGTGGACGGGTGACATCCCGGCGCCGGCGGTGACGAAGGCGTCCGTGCGGGCGACAGGCATCGACTTGGCGTGCACGAGGCCTGCCGCGTTGGTCGCCCAGCCCGCGACGACGCATACCCCCTGGCGACCCAGCGCCTCGGTGAGGTCAGACGCCGACGTGCCCTCGCTCCCGCTCATGACGGCAGTCTGCCCGGGTCGGGGCGTGGGCGCCGGGTCAACGGAAGGGGCGGTGTCGAAGGCTGTCGAACGGGCCGCAGATCCTGTCGGTGAGGGGCCGGGAATCGGCGGGAAGACCAGGGCGGAGGGCGTGGGGCCCGAAGAATGTTGCCCAAGTCGTGTCCGGGCGTGCGGCGTGGCGACCTTGTCGAGGGTGGATCATGGGGAGGTGAACACTCCACGAAGCCGCCTCAAGTCCAGCCCCTTCGCCGAGCGCATTGCCGATGAGGTGCCGACGCTTGCCGTCGCCGACCGCGTTGCGCACGACAAGTACGGCCTCGGCGAGGTCAAGGCCGTCGGAGGGGGCTGCGTCATCGTCGCGTTCGGCTCCGAGCGGGTGCGCGTCGCAAGCCCCTACTCCAAGCTGACCCGCCTCTGAGGACTGCGTTGATGCGGCACGCCCCCAAGGGCTGAGTCAGCGCCGAGGAGCAAGGGGGACGCCGCCGCGGAGAGCCGGACCGGATCACGCCACGCGAGTACCATCGGTCGCGTAGGAGCTCGGCGCCGTGAGGTGGGACCGATGGCCAGGACCGTGCAGCTGTGGCTCGCCGAGAGCGGGGCCGATGAGGCGCGCACCGACCTGCTCCACCGGCAGTTGCGCGCGCAGCTCGTGCAGGAGCCCGTCCTCGAGGTGACGGAGAGCCCGCCCACCGACGTCCCGACCGGGGCGCGGGGCGTGGATGCCGCCAGTGTGAGCACGTTGGCGATCGCGATCCTCGGCTCAGGCGGTCTCAGTGCGCTGATCGCGTCGGTCCGCGACTGGCTCGGCCGCGGCCACGCAGCGCCGCGGACCGTGCGCCTGGAGATCTCCGGCGAGACGCTCGAGCTCACCGGAGCAACGACGGGCGAGCAGCAGCGTCTCGTCGACCTCTTCATCGCGCGCCACGAGGTCCGCGAGTCGCCATGACAGCGGGCGCGAGTGCTGGCGCTGCCGGCGGCCTGGGTGGCCCAGCTGGCCCGGCCGGCCCCGCCGGTGCCACCGGCTCCCGGCGGGCGCTCATCATCGCCAACGACACCTACGACCACCCCAGCCTGGGTCAGCTGCGAGCGCCGCAGGCGGACTCGCGCGCCCTCGCCGACGTGCTCGGCGACCCCGAGGTGGGCGGCTTCGACGTGTCGGTCGTGCACAACGCCGCGTCCTACGAGGTGCAGGCTCACATCGACGACCTGTTCGCCGACAGCCGTCCGGACGACCTGTTGCTGCTGCACTTCTCCGGGCACGGCCTCAAGAGCGACGCCGGCGAGCTCTTCATCGCGGCGAGGAACACCCGACCCGATCGACTCGGATCGACCGCCGTCGCAGCGGATTTCATCCAGCGGTGCATGCGCAGCTCGAGGGCCCGCAGCATCGTCCTCTTCCTTGACTGCTGCTACGGCGGTGCCTTCGGCCAGGGGGTGACGGTGCGGGCGGCTGGCCCCGTCAACGTCATGGACAGCTTTCCGGCGGGTCGGCTCGGGGGAGGTCGGGGCCGGGCGGTCATCAGCGCCTCGAGCGCCATGGAGTATGCGTTCGAGGGGACCACCCTCGCCTCGGACCTCGAGAGCTCGCCGTCCGTCTTCACCTCGGCCGTGGTCGAGGGTCTGCGAACGGGTGATGCCGACCGTGACGAGGACGGTCTCATCTCGCTCAACGAGCTCTATGACTACGTCTTCGACCGGGTCAAGGAGGTGAATCCCCGACAGACGCCCGGCCGGGATGTCGAGATGTCCGGTGAGCTCTATCTCGCCAGGAGCCGTCGGCGCCGACTGCGTGCCGCGCCGATCCCCGACGCCATCGCCGCTGCGCTTCGAGAGCCCGACCCGACCTACCGCCGCGGAGCAGTCAGCGAGCTGCGTGATCGGCTGGCCCACCCGGACCTCGCGGTTGCCCTCGGCGCGCTCGAGGCCCTTCGAGTCGTCGCCTCGACGGACGCGAAGGTCGTCGCCGACGACGCGAGCAGCGTCATCACCTGGGCGGCCCCGCAGGTGAGCCCGCCGGTCGTCGACTTCGGGGAGCTCGCACCCGACGACGTGCTCGAGGTCCGCCGCGAGCTGAGGGTGACCGGGGTACCGCTCGCGCGTGAGGTGAGCGTCGAGGCCGTGCCACCACTCGCCGCTGTTGCTGACAGCGGGCTCGTCACCGTGACCTTCTCGCCCACCGGCCGGTCGTATGCCGGCAGCCTCACCGTGTCGAGCCCGACCGGTTCCGTCGTGGTTCCCGTCACCGCATCGGTGCTGGGTGCCGCGAGTTCGGAGAAGGTGCCCACGGGCGGGTCAGCCGTGCCGAGCGGCGGCAGCGGGGCGAGCGTGCAGGCGGGGGCGATAGGTGAGCGTCCTACGGCCGTGCCCCCCCGCACCGAGCCGGCGGGCGCGCCGGCGGGGATGGCAGATCGGAAAACCGAGGGGCCTGGGGCGCAACCGAGACAGCGGCTGCGGGTCGTCGCCGGCCTGACGGCGATCGTCGGCGGGCTCTTCCTCCTCGCGAGCCTCATGCTGCCCTGGCGATACGGGCAGACCTTCGCGGATGACGCCCCCGGCCTGGTGCTGACCATGGTGACTCCCGGGCTGATGGCCGTGGCAGCAGGGGTCACGATGTTCGCCCCGCGGGTGCGCACGGAGGTGGCGCTCGGCTTCCTGCTCGCGGTGTCAGCCGTCGCCGGGGCGACCCTCCTGGGCTTCGCCGGCGAGCTCGCAGCGCTGAGCACGGATGCGCAGGATGTCGGCGCGTCGCTGGCCGTGGCGGGGCTGGCGGTCCTCGTCGCCTGCGGGGTCGTCGCCGTTGTGGTGGCGGCGTGGCGCAACCCGGTGCCCTTCGGCCGCGTCGTCTGGCGGGACCCCGGGTCGATCGCAGCTGTGGCGCTCGGCGCCATCACGACGATCCTCATCGCCGGGTTCGCGGCGTATCTGGGCTCGATCGGCGACACCGGCTACCAGGCGGGCGTCGCCTACGTCTGGGCGGTGCTCACGATGATCGCGACAGTCGGAGCGGTGGTCGTGCGCCCCGTCGCCGTCGGGCGTGTGCTGCTGGCCACGTGGGCGATCGGGACCCTCGGCTACTCCCTCTCGCAGTGGGTGGCGCTGACGACGAGGTCCGAGGAGTCGCACGGCCTGCCCGTCCTCGTCGTCGCCGACCTCGCACTCGCCGTGGCGGCCGTCCTCATCGGTCGACGGGACGGCCGCTCCCGCGAGGCTTGACGTGATGGGCCGGTCACCACACGCGTACGGTCACCAGACGCGGATGCGGGAGGTGCCCGATGCCAGGGTGGTGAGCGGACCCGCCGGATAGGACCCGTCGGCGTGCTTGCGCTCCCCGAGCAGGTCGCGGTCGATGACGACGGGCGAGCCGTCGCGCTCCTCGAAGTCGGCGTCGACGAAGCGCACCCGGGGCAGGTCGGCGCCGGTGACGAGCCCGACCCGCAGCCCGTCGAACTCCTCCGCCAGGTCGGCCTCGAGCCAGACCGCGTCGCCCTCATCGACGACGGTGAACGACGCGGACGACAGGTGCAGCGGGGCGTCCTCGGCGGCATACGGGCGGGCGGCGCCGGCATACGCGTTGTGGCGGATGTAGACGGGCTGCGGCACGTCGGGGAAGCGGTTGTGGTCGCCCGGCGGCTGCGCGTCGATGAGCGCGAGGTAGTCGTCGAACGTCGAGGGGTGGCCGTCGTAGCCCGCGGTGCCGACCCAAGCGCCGTCGAAGGTGTGCGCGTCGGTGCCGTAGGCGTCGTCGATCTCGCCGCCGGCGAAGACGTTGCCGATCCAGCGGTCGTCGGCGCCGTAGATGACGGCGTAGCCGGCGACCTGCGTGCTGTGCGGGCGGTGGTAGGGGGTGGCGCGGTCCATGACGCGGATGAGGCCGAGGGTGCCGGCGAGGAGGTTGCCGACGTAGGCGCCGCCCTGGCTGAAGGACTCGATGGAGACCGGGGAGGCCAGCAGGTTGTGGTCGATGACGTAGGGGCCGTGGCTCACCTCGACGAAGAGGTCGCGCGAGTTGCCGTAGAGGACGTTGCGCGCGACGCGGGTGCCCTGGGTCTGCCAGTCCAGCCAGATGCCGAGCGAGCAGGCGTGGATGCGGTTGTGGGTGATCTCGACGTCGATGGCCGCGTGGAGCTTGATGCCGGCGATCTCGTGGCCGTAGAACTCGCGCTTGAGGGCGATGCGGTGAATGTGGTTGTCCTCGATGGAGGAGAACACGCAGCCGAGGTGGCCGGCGATCGCGCACTGGCCGCAGTCGTAGATCGTGTTGCGGCGGATGACGTGGCTGCCGATGTGCTCCCTGTCCCAGCCGATCTGCTGGGCGGAGAAGACGGACTCGAGCTGGTACTGGTAGCCGGGCTTGTCGCCGCGGCGGGTGTAGTTGTTGTCGCCCGTCGAGGCCTCCTTGCCGATGGAGATCGCCACGCACTTCGCGTCGTGGATGACGTTGTCCTCGATGACCCAGCCCTTGGCCCAGTTCGGGCCGATGAGCCCGGGCTGGTCGGCCGTCGGGGGCGCCCAGGGGGTGGCGGCCTGGCAGAGCTCGAAGCCGCGGACGGTGATGAAGTCGACGTGGTGCTCGGTGGGGTAGAAGACCGAGCGGCGCACGTTGATCTCGACGAGGCGTTCGTTGGGGTCGGCACCCTGGAAGTTCGCCCAGATCGTCGTCGTGTCAGCGGTGACACGGGCGTGCCAGACGTATGCCGTCTGGTCGGGGTCGTGAATGGGGACCGTCCGCTCGGTCCAGTCGTCGCGGACCTCGGTGCGGCGGGTGGGGTGGCGGACCTCGTCGGGGCTGCCGACCTCGTAGAAGCTGCGGCCGTCGAGGTAGACGTCGCCGAGGTGCTTGCGCTGGCCGTCCTCGATGGGGCGGACCACCCAGTCGCCGACGATCTCCTCGGCGAAGGGGTTGAAGTCGCCGAAGAGCTCGTTGGGGACGGTGACGGTCCAGACGTCTTCGCTTGGAGCTGAGGCGTTTTCGTCCTTCTGCCAACCGGTGATGCGCTCGGAGCCCTTGATGACGACGTGCTCGCCGGCGGCGGCTTCGTAGGTGATGCGGCGGGTGTTGCTGAGGCCGCCTCGTTTGGGCTTGACCCACTCGCGGTACTCGCCCTCGTGGACGAGCACCGTGTCACCCGGCTGGGCGAGCTGCGCGGCGTGGTTGATCGTGCGGAGGGGGCTGGCCTCGGACCCGTCTGCCTGGTCGGAGCCGGTGGTGGCGACATGCAGGACGGAAGTCACGACAGTGTGTCCTCTCGGTGGGGCTCGATGGGTGCGCTCTCGACACTACGCAGGTTGCGCGCCAGTCGGTCGGCGGGCCGGTCAGGTCATTGCGGCCGTGCGGTCGTTTCGGTGCAACTCTCGCGATCGGTGACGAACCTCCGCCTCGGCTGTGTGTCGCGAGCGGCGATGTGGGCGGAAGCCGTGACGGAGCCGGGGAGCCAGGAGCACACTCGGGAGTTGGGGAGAAACGGGGGAGCTCGGGGGCTTCGGGGGCAACACTCACGCCCACCAGGAAGGTGTCATCTCATGAAGCGAACTCGCCAAGCCCTCGCACTCAGTGCCGTCCTCGTCGTCGCGGGCGCCGTTCTCGCGCCTACGGCCTCGGCGGCCAGCGGACCTCTCGCCGGCACCTGGACGTCTATCGACACCGACGGCAGCAACCAGACACTCACCATCGTCGGGTCAGGCGCCCACGTGTACTCGATGTCCTACTTCGACGACGTCGCCAGCAGCGCCTGCGGCGGCGATCCGGCCATGGTCAAGGGGCCCGGATACCCGGACGGTGACACCCTGACGATGGTCGGCACGCTCACGTGCCTGCCTGGGGGCAACGTGTTCCGGGAGAGGCTCGTGCTGGGCTACGTGTACGACGCCGCGACCGACACGCTCACCGATGACGCGCACGTCACCTGGCACCGGACGAGCTGACGGCCCTTCGCACCGGGCACCCGGTCGGGCACCTCGGTCGGTCTCGGAGCGATGTGACGGATTTCCTTGCCTTGGCCTGGCAAGCTGCCTCAGGTGACGAATGGGGACGAAAGTCTGCTCGAGGGCCTCTACGAAAGCTTGATCACGCGGGCCTTGGAGAAGCGACTCGAAGGGCTGCCCGCCCCAGGGATTCACCGCGGCCTGGTGGACGAGGCAGATGAGCCAGAGGTTCTCGCCCGCCACGTTCGGGATGTCACGCTGCGTGCCTTGCGCGCGGAAAGGAGCGCGGAAGGCCGACTCGCCCTCGTCAATCGGCTGGTCGAGAACCTGGGTTCGCAGCAGGATTCCTTGGCGGAGGCGGGGCAGCTCCTCGCGGTGCTCTCGCAGCCCGGCGCCGGTCAGTCTTTCGGGTTGGTCGTTGACCGGCCGTCCACGCCGTTGTCGGAT
The DNA here is from genome assembly GCF_006716675.1 of Humibacillus xanthopallidus. Lineage (GTDB taxonomy): Bacteria > Actinomycetota > Actinomycetes > Actinomycetales > Dermatophilaceae > Humibacillus > Humibacillus xanthopallidus_B. Next base: position 37,436 of record NZ_VFPM01000005.1, read on the forward strand.
GCCGCACTTCTCACCAACGCGCCTGGAGAGCCGGGGGTGGGGCACGAGATCCGGGCCGAGTTGGCGAGTGCCGACAGCGCCGACGTCATCATGGCCTTCGTCAAGTGGTACGGCTTACGACTCCTGGAAGATCGCCTGGAGCTGCTCCGAGATCGTGGAGCACCGCTGCGCGTCATCACCACGACCTACATGGGCGCCACCGAGCGTGCCGCCCTGGATCGGCTGGTGCGGGACTTTGGTGCGCAGGTCAAGGTGCAGTACGACGCGCAGCGCACGCGGTTGCACGCCAAAGCGTGGCTGTTCCGTCGCAACACGGGGTTTGACACGGCATACGTCGGATCGAGCAACCTCTCACGCGCGGCGATGCTCGACGGTGTGGAGTGGAACGTGCGGTTGTCCGCGGTTTCCACCCCGGCGCTGCTGCAGAAGTTCCTGGCGACGTTCGACAGCTACTGGAACGACGAGACGTTCGAGACCTACGACCCCGCGCTCGATCGAGACCGTCTGGACGATGCTCTGGCCGAGGCGTCCGGGAAGCGAGTCCACGACAGGATCACCTTGACGCTCTCAGGCCTCGAGGTGCGGCCGTATTCCTACCAGCAGGAGATGCTCGACCAGCTCGATGTCGAGCGAGCCGTCCACGACCGCCACCGCAACCTGCTCGTCGCTGCAACTGGCACCGGTAAGACGGTTGTGGCAGCCCTCGATTACCGGCGGCTGGCTGCTAGTCGCCCAGCGCTGCCCCGACTGCTCTTCATCGCGCACCGGCGCGAGATCCTCCAGCAGTCACTGCGCACCTACCGAGAGGTTCTCAGCGACGCCAACTTCGGCGAGCTCTACGTGGACGGGCATCGACCCGAGCGTTGGGACCATGTGTTCGCCTCTGTGCAATCCCTGTCGGCCTACGGGATCACCAACGTGCCGGCCGACGCGTATGACGTCGTCGTGATCGACGAGTTCCACCACGCGCAAGCAACCACCTACCATCGCATCCTCGATCACCTGACCCCACGAGAATTGCTGGGGCTCACCGCTACTCCCGAACGTGGGGATGGCCTCGACGTGCGGTCCTTCTTCAAGGGGCGCACGGCAGCCGAGCTGCGTCTGTGGGACGCCTTGAAGGCCGATCTTCTGACGCCGTTCCACTACTTCGCCGTCGCCGATGGGATGGATCTGACCCGCGTCGACTGGAAGGCCGGGGCGTACGACCTGGCTGAGCTGTCGAACCTCTTCACGGGCAATGACGCACGTGCCCGGATCATCCTCAAGGCGGTTCGGGACAAAGTCGCCGATCTCAGCACCATGAAGGCACTGGGGTTCTGCGTCTCGCGCGATCACGCGCGGTACATGACGCGTGTCTTCAACGAGGCCGGGGTGGCGTCGGCCGCAGTGCTTGGTGATACGCCTTCGGCAGAGCGCGACGACGCAGTTAATGACCTCGCCACCGGCGCCCTCAAGGTGGTCTTCACCGTCGACGTCTTCAACGAGGGCGTCGACGTGCCCGCCATCAACACGGTGCTGTTTCTGCGTCCCACCGAAAGCTCGACGGTCTTCCTCCAACAGCTGGGTCGAGGTCTGCGTCGCGCCCGGGACAAGGCAGTCCTGACCGCGCTCGACTTCGTCGGTCACCACCGCAAGGAATTCCGGTTCGACCAGCGATTCCGGGCCATGACCGGCAGCACTCGTGCTGCCCTCCAAGGCGACGTCGAGCACGGATTCCCATTCCTTCCGGCCGGTACCCAGATCATCCTCGACCGACAGAGTCAGCGGCTCGTGCTCGAGAACATCAAGAGCCAGGTGACCAGGCGGTGGCCGAGCTTGGCGTCCGAGCTGCGCGCTCACCCCACCGACGACCTCGGGACGTACCTGCACGACGCTGGTGTCGAGCTGTCTGATGTCGTGTCTGGCGCTGGGCGCTCCTGGGCACGCCTGCGCCGAGAGGCCGGTCGTGATGTTGCCGCACCCGGACCTCTCGAGGAGGCCCTTCTCAAGCGGGTACGCGCTTTGTGCCACGTGGACGACCCCGACAGGGCGGCTGCCTACCTGACCTGGCTCGCCGACGACGCTCCGCGCTACGGCGACGCGGACCCAATCCATCAGGCGTTCGGGCGCATGCTCATCTTCACGCTCTGGCCGGACGGCGGCGGATTCGCTTCTTACGATGCAGCTCTCGACGCCCTTCGACGCGAGGTCGCTGCTCGAGAGGACCTTCGGGCAGTCATTGGTCTCGGGCTGGAGGGAGCGGAGCGCGTCACGTCTCGTCTGTCCGGCGACCTGTGGCAAAGACCCCTCCGGGTGCATGCCCGCTACACACGCGAGGAGATCGTTGCCGCCCTCGACTACGTCTCGATCGACGGCCGCAAGGCGAACAGCTTCCGTGAAGGAGTCCTCTTCGCTCCTAAGGCAGGCGCCGACGCGTTCCTCGTGACGTTGGAGAAGTCGGAGGCGGAGTACTCACCGACGACGATGTACGAGGACTACGCGATCAGTCCACAGCTCTTCCACTGGGAGTCGCAGTCCGGAACGACAGTCGCCTCGAGGACCGGTCAGCGCTACCTCAACCACCGGGCTGAGGGCAGTCACGTCCTGCTGTTCACGAGGGCGCGGAAGGTCTCCGCGTTCGGCACAGGTGCGCCCTACGTGTTCCTGGGTGAGGCGGACTATGTGGAGCACCGGGGCGAGCGTCCCATTGCCATCACGTGGCGCCTACGCACCTCGATGCCCGCCGCAGACTTCGCGATGGCGAGCGTCGTCGTCTGAGGTTCCCTACTCCCCCAGGGCTGATAGTCGTTTGCACGAAGTGTCGTGACGGTGGTCCCTAGCTCAGTTGCCAGCGATTCGCGATGGTTCGCCGTCGCAACTCCACCCCCACCCCGGCGGGCGGTGATTGGTCAAGACATCCAGAGCCCGCCGCTCACGCACGCTTGAACCACCGCTGCGCCGTCATTGTAAGCGGCCGCCCGATGCGCCCGACGCCACGCGAGGTACTCATCGGTGGCGTCTGTCGGTCGGGAAGGGCCCCTGCCACAGTCTCCGTGAAGGTGCGGCGGTGGTGGCGCACGGTTACGGCCGGCAAGGTGATCGTGACCTCGTGCGTGATGGTCACGGTCATTGTCGCCGTGGTCGTGAGGGTGGGGGCGCCCGCGAGGCGAGGCTTGCGGAAACGGCTTGGCAGCCGGCGATGAACGCTGCGCCGAGCGGCGGAATCGCACGTCTCAGCATCGACTCCCTCCTGGCTGCGGCCATAGCCGGAGCTCAAGCTGGGCGTGTCCGTATTCACACGATTCACGTAGTGGTGGCCTTCACATCGGCAACGGTCCGTACCGGTAGCAGGAGCGGGGTGAGCTGAGGTGCGCGTAGGTGCGCCAGCGCCGGAGCGGGGGTCCCCACGCGGAGTACCGCTTCTTCGCGTGGGAGGCGCGCTTGAGCCAGTACAGAAATCCGCACGCGCTCGCAGAGGGATCCCAAGTCCTGTGCCGGGTGATGTGCGACAAGCACGCGCCAGCGGATGTGTGACGCCCGGGTCGTGGATCGGTCGTTGGGGGCGAGATTCGTGGGCAGGTCTCCGGCTTCGTTGTGGATGCGCCGCCATCACCTCGGCCGGTGAGTCACCGACGCGAGACGACCCGTTGCCCTGCTACCTTGTCGAAAACCACTTCAACTACACTATAAATACGGCACCATAGCGACCATGAAGAGGCACGCATGACCCTCCAACTGCCTGCACCCGTAGTACGCCGTCTCGCTCGATCTCCGCTGTCCCTCGTCGTGTGCCAGGTCCGGATCGAGGAGAACCTCCGTCTGGCCGAGCCTCGTCTCGCGCTCCGCCTGCGGGAGGGCTTTAGCGAGGCGTACCCAAAGATAACTCGCTTGTCAGGTCCGCGAACTCAGCTGATACAACAGGCCAGCGGTATTCAGGTCGAGCAGCTCGAAGTGGACCGTCGCCGCGGTCACCGGCTGAGTTCTGAGGCAAATGACTGGCACATCACCTTGGAACCTGATGCCTTCGCACTGGAGACGACGGGGTACACAACGTGGACGGAGTTCCTCCCGAGGTTCCAGGAACTGGTCACTTTTGTCAGTCAAGAAGCTGAGCCAGAACTGGAAGCGCGCGTCGGGCTCCGATACGTGAACATCGTCAGGGGTACTCGGCTCGCTGGCCGGAAGTTCGAACGTCCCGCAGAGTTTTCAGAGTTCGTGGCTCCGTGGCTGTGTGGTCCCCTGACTGTGCCGGAGCTCGCCCAGGCGAGCCAGGATGTCGATGGCCGGAGCGTTCTTGACCTTGGGAGTGGCTGCATATTAAATGCGCGCTATGGGACCGTACGCGCCCCGGACGAAGAGCTTTGCTTCCTTCTAGACTTTGACGCTTATCGTGAGGCGGGCATGCCTTTTGCCGTTGAGAACGTGTCGAACCTCCTCGAGGAATTGAACCGAACGGTAACCTCACTATTCGAGGCCTCCTTTAGCGAGATAGGCCTAGCAGCACTAATAGAGGGAGGAGAAAGAGTTGACGATTCTGTTTGAACCAACGAGTGTCCACGACCTCTCCGAGTTCGAGCACGCGTCCAGTTGGGACGAATATCCGTCTAGGACCCCCACAAGCAGTAGCGTCGCCATCGCCACACTCAGCGGATGGAAGGTCAGCGAAACTCCCCTTGTAAGTGACCTCCTGTCACATCTCGAACGCACGTCAGGGCGCAGCCGCGCTGTCCTTCTCGCGGAGCTCTCTACGCGGAACTTTGTCGATGCGTTCACCGACGTTGCTCGTCGAACGACTGCCACGGCGCTTGCATCACTAGTTCAAGAAATGGGCAAGAGGGCAACAGAGTATCCTCGAGTCGAGTCCGAGCTTGACTCGCCCAAGCATGCTGGCGCGAATGCTTGGGAGGCGTTGGCCAAGTTCTTTAACTTGGCAAACGCTGATGTGTCGCGGCTTGTGGGCGTCTCAGAACAGACCTACTACAACTGGCTACGGAACCCGGATGCGGTTCCCAGACCAGTAACCCTTCGGCGGCTTCTACGGCTGAGGGCAGCCCTGACTTCGCTCACCACCCAACTGGGCCCGGAGGCCGCGCTTCACTGGTTCACGACTGGCACCCCATCAAGGCTGTCTCGGATGGCTGATGGCCAGAACTCGTTCGAGACCGTCATGTCAGAGGCGACGAGTGAACTTAGAGCGGCCGCCATACAACGTCTACGTTCAGGCACAATCGGGCGTGCTCCGGAGTACGGTGGTGAGGATTTGCTGGGCGCAAAGCACATCGAGGACTAGGAGACAGCCATCGCGGGGGCGGCAGGGGGGCGAGGGCGACCGAAAGCGCCGACTCCGTGGAACGCAGACCTGCCGGCTGACCTTCCAACGCTCGAGGCGAATGGGGCTGCTCTGGTCGCGCAAATCGTTGACCACAGTCAGAGACGAGAGGCTCCTCGGCGAGATTGGGCAAGCCGCTGGCATGTGGGGCTCTTCCCATATGAGTGTGGGGTCATAGGTTGAGGCCCCCTCCGATGAGGAGCATTCGCAGGCGGTAGTTCTCGCGGTTGCGGAAGCCGCGGGCGACGCGTCGGTGGAGCTCGATGAGACCGTTGATGGCTTCGGTGCCGCCGTTGTTCGCGCCTTCGGTGGTGAAGTAGGCGAGGAACGCCTCACGCCACTGCGCCAAGGTGCGGCCGAGGCGGGCGATCTCCGGGATCGGGCAGGAGGTGAAGCTGGCGAGGATCTTCTCCGCGACGACGCGGCCCCGGGCGTGGCTGGCCTGGTGGTAGGCGGAGCGGACCTGCTGGGCGCACTGGTAGGCGACCCACACCTCGTCGTGGCGTTCGTCCGCGGCGATCGCTGCGGACAGGCGGGCCTGTTGGCGTTCGGTGAGGTGCTCGGCGCCGGCGTGCAGGATGTTCCGGATCCGATAGAGCGGGTCGTTCTTGCGGCCGCGGTGGCCGTGGATCTCCTGCTGGACCCGACGCCGGACCTCGTCGACGGCATGGCCGGCGAGCTTGACCACGTGGAAGGCGTCGAGCACGGCGACGGCGTCCTGCAGCTGGTCGTCGATCGCGTTCTTGTAGCCACGGAACGGGTCGAGGGTCGCCACTTCGACACAGCTACGGAACTCCTCGCCGCGTTGCTTGAGCCAGCCGGCGTAGGCCGGGCCGGAGCGGCCGACGACGAGGTCGAGCAGCCGTGCCTTCACGACGGTCTTGCCGGGCTCCTTCGGGTCGGGCTGGCGGGTCAGGTCGACCATTCCGGTCAGCGCCTTCGGTCCCCGCTTGATCGGGTTGACGTGGTGCCACACGTGCTCGTCGACCCCGAGGGTGGTGACTCCGGCGAAGCGGGACTCGTCCGCGGCGGCGGCCTGCAGCAGCGGCCGGATCGAGGTCCACACCGTGTCCCAGGTCGTGCCGAGCTGCCGGGCGAGCCCATGGATCGAGGCGTGCTCCCGCCGGATCTGCTCGATCGCCCACCGGCACGCCCGCACCGTGAGCAGCGCCCGCGGCCGCGCGATCCGCTCGTCCTGCTCGACGAACGAGACCCGCGGGCAGGACGACTCGGGACAGACCCAGCGTCGCTTGCGCCACACGACCGTCACGGGCCGCCCGGCCCACGGGGCGTCCACCAGCCGCACCTCGAGGCGTCCGTGACCGTGGGCCACCACCCCACAGGATGGGCAGCCCATCAAGGCCGGCTCGGACTCCACGGTGATGGTCAACCCGCCGCGGTCGTCGCGGGCCACGGCAGTCACGCGCAAGCCGTCCAGGCCGACAAGAAGGTCACAACGGTCGCAGTAGCCGCCCAGCGCAGAGCAGCACGACGTAGGCTCGGGCACGTCGAGGTCCTAGAGATCAGGAGAGGTAAGAGTCCTCTGATCCTCCGGGACCTCGACCCATCCCCGGCTCAGGCCGCCGCCTCGCGTGTCGCGCTCACCCCACACTCATATGGGAAGAGCCGCATGTGGACCTCCTTCGAGGGACCCACGTGCCCGAGGCCGAGTACCGAGGCGGCTTCCGCGGCGACTCACGACGACCGATGCTCCGCGCCTACGAGGTGGGCGTCCGTACGGGGGTGGGTTACTTGGCGGGGGTGCCCGCCCGGAACGTGAGTCGGGAGATAACGAGTTTCATAGAAGAGCTAAAGCGCAAGCTTGCTGGCGCTGATTCTCGGTTTCCGCTCGGTGCGGAGTTGGGCGATTCCGACGAATTCGTCGTTCTGGAACTGGCGGCGTGGGCGCATGGGGAATGGGTGCGCATTCACCCGTTCGCAAACGGCAACGGTCGGACCGCGCGATTGTGGGGAGTCTTCGTATGCGCCAGGTACGGCCTCGAGGCCTTTCTCTCGGCGCGGCCCCGACCGCAACACACAGACTTCCCAGCGGCAGCCGCGGCGTCAATGGCTGGTGACCATTTTCCCATGGCTTTGGTGTTTGTCGATCTGCTGAATGCCGTTCGGTCAGAGCCGAGTTGAGAAGTTCCATCACGAGCACCTCAAAGACCGCCTTCTCGCTCGGGCCCGTCTGATCGCCAGGGAGTTTGCCCCAGGGCGGCGCGAGTTGACCGTTCTCCATTCATGCATTGGCGGTCGCTGTGCATGAGGATGAGGGATGTTGCTCCGATTCGTGTGTGGGCCGCGAAGAGGCTGGCGCCCGTAGGCGCTTTGCGTACGGGATCCCGCGTTGGCTGATCCGCTGCTGCAGGCCGCAAAGCGTGCGCGCGGAAGCCCCCGGGTTTTCGAGGCACCGTTCCCAGGCATCGTCGATGCGAGCTCGGATCTCGCTGCGGAGGTTCGCGTAAGGCGAGGGGTGCTGCACGTCGAGGTGTGGCGCTCGGTCAGCGCCGGTGGCGCCTTGAAGACGCGGAAGTCTCGACGGACGCTCGCAGTCTCGGGATACGTCGTCGCTGTGCTCAGACGGCATCGTCAGAACCAAGCCGTGTGGTGTGAGCGAGCGGGGGCGCGGTGGGAGGACCACGACCTTACGTTTCCGTCGAGATTCGGAATCGAGCAGGACGCACACAACGTACGGCGAATGTTCCGGGACGCGCTCAAGTTTGGTGCCGGGACTGACGTCACGCGCTGGAGGCCGTACGAACTGCGCACTCGTTCGTGTCGATCCTCTCCGAGCGCAGGCTTGTTACTGAGAAGATCTTGCGCCTCATGGGCCACGCCGGGGACGGTGGTCACCGACACGGTCTATCGGCACGAGCTGCGGCCCGTGCCAGCGTGATGGACGCCGTCTTTCCGGTTCTCAACACGAGCGCGAGGACGGCTATGACGACGCAACGTAGTCAGGCATTTTGTCAGGATAGTCACTCATCCTGTGCAGAGCTTCACGCCGGCGTTGTGCGTTTGCCGGAGGTGAGATGTGGTGGAGCCAAGGGGACTCGAACCCCTAACCCCCTGCTTGCAAAGCAGGTGCGCTACCAATTGCGCCATGGCCCCTCGGTGGTGCTGGGTGCTGCGACCCCGAGCGGATCGGCTCAGGAAGCAGCCGGTGCGTCATCGCCGGCGGCTGCTGCGTCGGCCGGGACGCTGGTCTGCGTCGCTGCCGGGGCGGCGGGTGCCACCGGGGCCTGCACGTCGTCGGTCGCTGCCGTCCAGAGGTCCTGCTCGGCCTGCTGCTGCTTGGCCTTGTTCCGCAGGAAGATCGCTCCGCCGACTGCTGCGCCGATGATGACGAGTCGCTTGAGCATGGATTCCTCCTGGTGCAGTGACGGTAGGTGATGGTGGGCCTAGGAGGACTTGAACCTCCGACCTCTTCCTTATCAGGGAAGCGCTCTAACCGTCTGAGCTATAGGCCCATCGTCACCGTCGCGCGCCCGCCCGGACCAGCAGAATCCGACGACCGGACGCGAGGGGAAACGTTACCTGATGCCCCGACCCTCGCACAAAACGGCCCCCGCTGGTGGGCGTTCGGACCCAGCCGCCGCCAGATGTGGTGGGGCCGACAACCCCCAGACGGACGTATGCCGGGTGGCGGGCCACCCGGCATACGTGATCGCCCCGACAGGGCTGTGAGAGCTGGCTGCTCAGTCGTCGGTGAGCGTGAGCTGCACGCCTCCGACGAGGGCGGAGCAGATGTTGTAGAGGAAGGCCATGACCGTCGCGATGGCCGTCATGAGGATGACGTCGATGACGCCGATGACGATAGAAAGCGACACGACCCGGCCGAAGCCGACGTAGTCCTTGATCGAGAACGGGTCGGACGTCGTCGTCTGGAGCGACTGGAGCACGCCCTCGATGTCGCTGAAGACGTTCATCGTCGACAGGATCATCCACAGGACCGCCGTGAGGATGACGCCGGCGATGCCGAGCGCGACCGACAGCAGGAAGCTCATCTTCATCACCGACCACGGGTCCATACGGGCGACGGCCAGACGGACCCGGCGCGGGCCCTTGGCCTTGCGCGCGGCGGGCCGGGCAGCCGCTGCTGCGGGGGCGACCTTCTTCGTCGGGGCCGTCTGCGTCGTCACGGCACCACGGGTGAGCGGCGTGCCGCCGGTGTCGGCTCCCGAGGTGTTCGGCGCCGAGGCGCCCGAGCCCACGGCCGCCTGCGAGCCCGAGTCGAAGCTCGCGCCGTTGCTGCCGTAGTAGGTCGTCGAGCTGCCCGCCGAGCCGCCGGACCTGTTGGATCCGCTGCTCGACGAGGTGCTCACGGCCTGCGTGGAGGCGGAGCTGCTCGACGAGCCGCTGCTCGTGATGGGGCCCGTCGGGTCAGATCCCCACTGGGTCTTCCCGAGTGACCCGCCCTCGCTGGTCGTGCTCATTCGTCACCTCCGCTGTCGCCCTCGGACGAAGCGTCGTTGGTCCCGGTCCCGTCCGACGGTACGCCATCGGGGCCGGGAACCGTAGCGGGCGCCCCGTCCGCGGACGCGTCCGACACGCCGGTCGTGTCCTCATCGACGCCATGAGCACCACCAGCCGGTATGCCGTCAGCCGCCTCCTCGAGCTCGGCCTCCGTGGCCGACTCCGCGTTGCGGGCGACCGCGACGATCGAGTCGCCCTTGTCGGGGGTCGCGAACTTCACGCCCTGCGTCGAGCGGCCGGTGTGGCGCACCTCGTCGACGCGCGAGCGCACGATCTTGCCCTTCTCCATGACGACCATGACCTCGTCGGTCTCGCTCACGGTCAGGGCGCCGACCAGGTCGCCGCCCTTGTCGGAGAGCTTGGCCACCTGGATGCCGAGACCGCCGCGGCCCTGGAGGCGGTACTCCGAGACCGGGGTGCGCTTGGCGAGGCCGTTCTCGAAGACGACGAAGACGTCGGGGCTCTCGCCCTCCTCGACGACGGCCATCGCGAGGAGGTGGTCGCCGGGTCGGAACTTCATGCCCGTGACGCCCGAGGTCGAGCGGCCCATCGGGCGCAGCGCCTCGTCGGTCGCCGTGAAGCGCACCGACTGGCCCTTGCGCGAGACGAGCAGCAGGTCGTCGCGGTTGGAGGCGAGGCCGACCCCGACGAGCTCGTCGCCGTCGCGCAGGTTGATCGCGATGAGGCCACCCGAGCGGGGCGAGTCGTAGTCGGTCAGGCGGGTCTTCTTGACGAGCCCGGCGCGGGTGGCGAGCACGAGGTAGTCGCCCGCCTCGTAGTCGCGCAGCGCGAGCACCTGGGCGATCTGCTCACCCGGCTGGAAGGCGAGCAGGTTGGCCACGTGCTGGCCCTTGCTGTCGCGCGAGCCCTCCGGCAGCTCGTAGGCCTTGGCGCGGTAGACCCGGCCGAGGTTGGTGAAGAAGAGCAGCCAGTGGTGGGTCGTCGTCGTGAAGAAGTGCTCGACGACGTCCTCGCCGCGCAGCGACGCGCCGCGCACGCCCTTGCCGCCGCGCTTCTGCGAGCGGTACTGGTCGACCCGGGTGCGCTTCGCGTAGCCGCCACGGGTGATCGTGACGACGACGTCCTCCTCGGGGATGAGGTCCTCCATCGACATGTCGCCGTCGAAGGGCACGATCTCGGTGCGTCGCTCGTCGCCGTACTTGTCGACGATCGCCTGCAGCTCCTCCGAGACGATGTCGCGCTGGCGCTGCGGCGAGGCGAGGATCGCGCGGTACTCGTCGATCATCTCCTGCAGGGCGTCGTGGTCCTGCTGGATCTTCTCGCGCTCGAGGGCGGCGAGGCGGCGCAGCTGCATGTTGAGGATGGCCGCGGCCTGGACCTCGTCGATCGAGAGCAGCTCGATGAGGCCGTCGCGGGCGATCTCGACCGTGCGCGAGGCGCGGATGAGGGCGATGACCTCGTCGAGCATGTCGAGGGCCTTGAGGTAGCCCCGCAGGAGGTGGATGTCGGCCTCGGCCTTGTTGAGCCGGAAGGTCGTGCGCCGGACGATGACCTCGATCTGGTGGTCGACCCAGTGCCGGATGAAACCGTCGAGCGGCAGGGTACGCGGCACCTCGTCAACGAGCGCGAGCATGTTGGCGCCGAACGTCGTCTGCAGCTGCGTGTGCTTGTAGAGGTTGTTGAGCACGACCTTCGCGACGGCGTCACGCTTCAGCGTGATGACGAGGCGCTGGCCGGTGCGGCCCGACGTCTCGTCGTTGATGTCGGCGATGCCCGAGACCTTGCCGTCCTTGACGAGGTCGGCGATCTTCATCGCGAGCATGTCGGGGTTGACCTGGTAGGGCAGCTCGGTGACGACGAGGGCCTGGCGGTTGCCGACCTCCTCGACGTTGACGACGGCGCGCATGATGATCGATCCGCGTCCGGTGCGGTAGGCGTCCTCGATGCCGCGGTGGCCCATGATGAGCGCCCCGGTCGGGAAGTCCGGGCCCTTGATGATCGTCAGGAGGTGCTCGAGCAGCTCCTCGCGGCCGATCTCGGGGTGCTTGAGGTAGTACTCGGCACCGGCTGCGACCTCGCGCAGGTTGTGCGGCGGGATCTGCGTCGCCATGCCGACGGCGATGCCCGCCGAGCCGTTGACGAGCAGGTTGGGGAAGCGGCTCGGCAGCACGGCCGGCTGGAGCGTCTTGCCGTCGTAGTTCGGCACGAAGTCGACGGTGTTCTGCTCGATGTCCCGCACCATCTCCATGGCGATCGGGGCCATCCGGCACTCGGTGTAGCGGGGGGCGGCCGCGCCGTCGTTGCCGCGCGAGCCGAAGTTGCCCTGGCCGTCGACGAGCGGGTAGCGCAGCGACCAGTCCTGCACGAGACGCACGAGGGCGTCGTAGATCGCCGAGTCGCCGTGCGGGTGATAGTGACCCATGACGTCGCCGACGACACGCGCGCACTTGTTGTAGCCGCGGTCGGGCCGGTAGCCGCCGTCGTACATCGCGTAGACGATGCGCCGGTGCACCGGCTTGAGGCCGTCGCGCACGTCGGGCAGCGCGCGGCTGACGATGACCGACATCGCGTACTCGATGTAGCTGCGCTGCATCTCGTTGTTGAGGTCGACGGCCTCGACACGGTCGGTCTCGTCGTCGTCGCGCTCGATCGGGGCGGTGCCCTGGTCGACGGACTCGTCGACGTCATCGAGCTCGGTCGTCTCGTCGGGCGTCTCGTTGACGTCGTCTCCATCGATGGGAGGCAGGTCGTCGCTCACGTCAGTCCCTTAGTCTCTCAGTCAGATTCAGTGCAGTGCAGTGCCACGCAGGAGGTATGCCGTCTCCGTCGAGTGCTCACTTCCTGACCGTCCCAGCGGGGCTGGCGGGCCCTGCAAAGGGTCAGGAAGTGAGCACTCGACGGGTCAGATGTCGAGGAAGCGCACGTCGCGGGCGTTCTTCTGGATGAAGCTGCGCCGGGACTCGACGTCCTCGCCCATGAGGACGGCGAAGACCTCGTCGGACTTCGCGGCGTCCTCGAGGGTGACCTGGAGGAGGGTGCGCGTCTTGACGTCCATCGTCGTCTCACCGAGCTCGGCGTAGTTCATCTCGCCGAGGCCCTTGTAGCGCTGGACCGGGTTGTCCTTGGGCAGGCGCCAGCCCTTGCCCTCGCCGATCTGCTGGAGCCCGTCACGCTCGCGGTCGCTGTAGGCGAACTGGTGCGGCGCGTTGCTCCAGCGCAGGCGGTAGAGCGGCGGCTGGGCGAGGTAGACGTAGCCGGCCTCGATGAGCGGACGCATGAAGCGGAAGAGCAGCGTCAGCAGGAGGGTGCGGATGTGCATGCCGTCGACGTCGGCATCGGCCATGAGCACGATCTTGTGATAGCGCGCCTTGTCGATGTCGAAGTCCTCGCCGATGCCGGTGCCGAAGGCGGAGATGAGCGCCTGGACCTCGTTGTTGGCGAGGATCTTGTCGATGCGCGCCTTCTCGACGTTGAGGATCTTGCCGCGGATGGGGAGGATCGCCTGGGTGTGCGGGTTGCGGGCCTGGGTGGCCGAGCCGCCGGCGCTGTCGCCCTCGACGATGAAGACCTCGGAGATGCGGGGGTCCTTGCTCTGGCAGTCCTTGAGCTTGCCCGGAAGGCCGCCCGACTCGAGCAGGCCCTTGCGGCGCGTGGCCTCGCGGGCCTTGCGGGCGGCCATGCGCGCGGCGGCCGCCTGGACCGACTTGCGCACGATGTCCTTGCCCTCGTTGGGGTGCGCGCCGAGCCAGTGGCCGAACTCGTCGGTCATGGCGCGCTGGACGAAGCCCTTGACCTCGGAGTTGCCGAGCTTGGTCTTGGTCTGGCCCTCGAACTGCGGCTCGGCGAGCTTGACCGAGATGACCGCGGTGAGGCCCTCGCGCACGTCGTCGCCGGTGAGGTTCTCGTCCTTGTCCTTGAGGAGGTTCTGGCGGCGGGCGAAGTCATTGATGAGCTTGGTCATCGCCGCGCGGAAGCCCTCCTCGTGCGTGCCGCCCTCGTGGGTGTTGATCGCGTTGGCGTAGGTGTGGACCGACTCGCTGTAGGCGTTGGTCCACTGCATCGCGAGCTCGAGGCTGAGGGAGCGCTCGGTGTCCTCGACCTCGATCGAGATGACCTCGGGGTGCACGGGCTCGCTGCGCTTGCTGCTGTTGAGGTGGTTGACGTAGTCGACGAGGCCGTTGTCGTAGCGGTAGCTGACCTTCTTGGCCGTCACCCTCTTCTTCTCACCGGAGGTCGCGGCGGCAGCGACCGACTCGTCGGCCTCGTCGTCCTGCTCGACCTCGGTGATCTCGTTGTCGATGTCGTCGAGGTCGACGTCGTCATCGCCCACCTCGGGCCGCTCGACGCGCTCGTCGACGAGGTTGATCGTCAGGCCCTTGTTGAGGAAGGCCATCTGCTGCATGCGGGCCCGGATCGTCTCGAAGTCGTAGTCGACCGTCTCGAAGATCTCGTCGTTGGCCCAGAAGGTGATCGTCGTGCCGGTCTCCTCGGTCGCCTCCATCTGCTCGAGGGGACCGTCGGGCACGCCGTGGGTGAAGCTCATGCGGAAGACGTGGCCCTTCTGGCGCACGGCTGCCTTGAGGCGCGTCGAGAGGGCGTTGACGACAGAGCTGCCGACGCCGTGCAGGCCACCGGAGACCTTGTAGCCGCCGCCGCCGAACTTGCCGCCGGCGTGCAGCTGCGTGAGGACGAGCTCGACGGCACTGATCTTCTCGATCGGGTGGATGTCGGTGGGGATGCCGCGGCCGTTGTCGCGCACCCGGACGCCGCCGTCGGCGAGGAGGGTGACATCGATCGTGTCGGCATAGCCGGCGAGCGACTCGTCGACGGCGTTGTCGACGATCTCGTAGACGAGGTGGTGCAGACCGCGGGGGCCGGTCGACCCGATGTACATGCCTGGACGCTTGCGCACGGCCTCGAGACCCTCGAGCACGGTGATCGCGCTCGCGTCGTAGTCGACACCGTTGGGGCGCACGTCGGGCGCCGTGGCGTCGACAGGTGGGAGACTCGGGGGCAGGCTGTGGTCGGGCATCTGGTCGGGCGTCTGATCGGCCTCGGACACGTTTCTCCTCGGTTGTGCACGGCAGGCCCGGGCGCGTCGGCCCGGGCATGCGGTCGCCCGCAGTGGCGACACATGGACGGCTCGAGCGAGATGACGACACGCTCGAGCCGAGTCCCTGTCATTCTAACGGTCTGCGCACCCCTGACGTGCCTCCTGACGCACAGGAGAGCCACTTTCCGGCCCCGAAACCCTCGGATCCGAGGGGAGGATCACGAATGGGGGCGTCGGCGCCCCTCCGGCGCTTCCTCGGATCCGCCCCGTCCCCGGTGCTCCGGGGCCTCCGAGCGAGGTGGAAGCCGGACCCGGAGGCGATGGCGGCGGGTCTCAGTCGGTGCGCAGCGTGCGCTCGAAGAGGGAGTGGATCGCCTCGGGCAGGTGCGGCTCCTGGAGCGTGACGTCGCACCCGGCCTCGTCGCAGACGACGGAGTAGATGTAGGCGTCGGGATGGGTGCGCTCGGTCGAGGCGGCGATGCGCTGCAGCGTCGGGGCCGAGAGCAGGTGCTGCCAGTCCTTCGCGTCGCGCTCAGGGAGCTCGTGCAGGGCCAGCCGGCGCTCACGGACGAGGCCCGCGAAGCCCCCGGTGCGCCGGAGCACGACGTGGGCGTCGACGCTCGGCCCCTCGTTCGTGGGTTCCTCACCCCGGGGTCGGCCCTTGCCGGGTGCCTCGCCACCCGGCGCCTCACCGCTGGATGCCCCGCTGCCGTCGCCGGCCTGTCCGGAGCCACCGGCGCCCGGCGCGGGCGGTGTGGTGCTGGGCTCCAGCACACCGACCTGCTCCCAGGCCGACCGGACCGCGACCTGCTGCGACGAGCCCTCGCCGTGGGCACGGCCGGCGGCCGCCGCCGTGAGACCGGCAAAGGTGGCGAAGTCGCAGTCGGCCCTGATGCCGTCACCCGACAGGACGGCATACCAGATGGCGCCGGGCGCCTCCCACGCGTTGCCGCCGATCGCGAGCGCGGCGAGCACGAAGGCGCGGTTGGGGATGCCGGAGTTGATGTGGACGCCGCCGTTGTCGTCGCGGGTCTCGACGTAGTCGTCCATGTGGGCGGGCTGGGGGTCGGTGCCGAGGCGCGGGTCGTCGTAGGCGGTGCCGGGGTTGCGCATGTCGCGAAGGGCGCGACCCGCCACCGATGGGTTGAGCAGCTCGGCGCCGACGAGCCAGTCGGCCTGCTCGGCGCTCTGCCCGAGGCTGTGCTGCTTGACGAGCACGCCGAAGACGTCGGAGATCGACTCGTTGAGCGCCCCCGACTGCCCCTGGTAGAGCAGACCGGCCGTGTGCTCGGTGACGCCGTGCG
Organism: Humibacillus xanthopallidus; assembly: GCF_006716675.1. GTDB lineage: Bacteria > Actinomycetota > Actinomycetes > Actinomycetales > Dermatophilaceae > Humibacillus > Humibacillus xanthopallidus_B. The sequence goes on from NZ_VFPM01000005.1 coordinate 53,544, forward strand.
CGAGCTCGTGCCCGATGACGTCGAGACTCTTCGTGAAGCGCTCGAAGATGACGCCGTCACCGTCACCGAAGACCATCTGCGAGCCGTCCCAGAAGGCGTTGTCGTAGTTGCGGCCGTAGTGGACGGTGGCGAGCAGCGGCATGCCCTTGCCGTCGAGGGAGTCGCGGTCGTAGGCCTGCGACCACAGCTGCCACGTGGCGCCGAGACCGTCGTAGGCCTCGGTGACCGCGATGTCGCCCGTCGGCGGCCGGCCCTCGGTGCGCACGGTCGTGCCCGGGAGCTGCTGGGAGCCCTTGGCGTCGGAGATCGTGCGGTGCGGACCCGTGCCGTGGGCACCGGGAGCCCCGTCTCCGACGTCGTCGCGGCGGGGTGCCCGGGTGCGGGTCGGCCGCGCCGTGGGCGTGCGGCGCGAGGCCCGCAGCTCGGCGTCGTGCTCGAGCGACTCCTGGGCCCGCCGTGCGACCAGGGGCTCGTCGCTCTGGGCCAGCGCCTCGAGCATGTAGGGCGGGATGATGGCGGGCCAGCGCGGTGCGGTCGATCGGGTCATGGACGACAGTCTGCGACGGAACACCGACACCCGCGCGATCGAAAGAGCAATCCGTCCCCTGGGTGCGGCCCCCTCACGGAGCCTGGAAGGGCGACGGATTGCTCTTTCGATCGGGGTTTGGGCGATCGGGAGGGCGACGGATTGCTCTGTCGATCGGGGGTCAGCCGTAGGTGTCGCGGGGGCCGCGCGAGTCGGGGGAGCGGCGGGTGCCGCGGTTCCACGACGGCGCCGAGGGGCCGACGACGCGCAGCTCGGTGACCGCGCCGGCGCCGATCTCCTCCTCGACGCGGGCGAGCAGCGACGAGGCGAGCAGCCGGATCTGCGTGGCCCACGCGGTCGAGTCGGCCCGCACGGTGAGCACGCCGTCGGTGAAGCTCACCGGCTCGACGTGCGCGGCGATGTCGGCCCCGACGATCTCGGGCCAGCGCCCCATGACCGAGCCGACGGCGACGTCGATCTTCCACCCGCGGTCGACGAGCAGCCGGTCGAGCTGGTCGCCGAGCAACGCGGGGTCGCGGCCGTCGCGCGCGCTGCCCGAGAGCGTGGCGCCGTCACCCTGGATGCGCCGGCGGCGCTTGGGCTTCATGCCCGGGCGCAGGCCCTTCTCGGCAGCGGCTGCCCGCGCGCGGGCGAGCGCGGAGGCCGCGGCGTCGGCGATGCGGGTGTCGGCATCGGTCGGCTCCGGCAGCGGGTCCGCACGTGAGTCCGGCGTTGCTGCCGGGGGTGAGTCCGGCGTGGGCGGGTCGTCACTCATCGGACCCGGCCTCGTCGAACGCGTCGTCCGGGGCAAGGACGTGGCCGAGCTCGACGACGACGGTGCTGCCCTGCTCACGCAGGACCTCGGGCACGTCGGCGCCGACGGCGGCCGTGATGAGCACCTGCTCGCAGTCGCTGACGAGGGCGGCGAGCCGCTCGCGGCGCCCGGAGTCGAGCTCGGCGAAGACGTCGTCGAGCACGAGCACAGGGTCGTCGCCGAGGTCGCGCCGCAGGAGGCGGTATGCCGCCAGCTTGAGTCCCAGCGCGAAGCTCCACGACTCGCCGTGGCTGGCGTAGCCCTTCGCGGGCAGGTCGCCGAGCGAGAGCACGACGTCGTCACGGTGCGGTCCGACGAGCGAGATGCCGCGCTCGATCTCGTTGGACCGCACGGCGTCGAGCGTCTCGAGCATCGCGGTGCGCAGCTCGTCGATCTCGGGGACCTCGCCAGCCGCGATGCGCGCGGCGAGGTCCTCGTGGAGCGAGCTGCGGTAGGTCGCCCGTGCGTTGGACGGCGCGGCGCTGACGGCGTCGTAGCAGTCGGCGAGGTCGGGCACGAGGTCGCGCAGGAGCCGCAGCCGGGCATAGAGCAGGCTGGAGCCGACGGTCGAGAGGTGGTCGTTCCACACGTCGAGCGTGTGCAGCGCCGACTCGCGCGCCTCGTCGATCGGTGCCTCCCCGTCACGCGGCGGGCGGGGCTGGCGGCGGGATCCCTTGCGCAGCACGGGGGCTGCGGACTTCAGCAGTGCATTGCGCTGCTTGAGGATCTTGTCGTAGTCGGAGCGCACCCCGGACCAGCGCGGCTGGCGCTGCACGAGCAGCTCGTCGAGGAAGCGGCGTCGCTCGGACGGGTCGCCCTTGACGAGGGAGAGATCCTCGGGAGCGAAGAGCACCGTCCGCAGGGTGCCGAGCACGTCGCGCGGCCGTGACACGGGGGACCGCCCGAGGCGCGCCCGGTTGGCGCGGCCGGGCGTGATCTCGAGCTCGACCATCGTCTCGTGGTCGTCGCGCACGACGGCGCCGCGCACGATCGCCTGACTGGCACCGAAGCGCACGAGCGGCTGGTCGGTCGCCACCCGGTGCGACCCGAGGGTGGCGAGGTAGCCGATCGCCTCGACGAGGTTGGTCTTGCCCTGCCCGTTGAGCCCGACGAACGTCGTGACCCCCGGGCTCAACGCGAGCTCCGCGCTCGGATAGCTCCGGAAGTCCTTGAGGGTCAGGTGGCGGACGTGCAAGAAGGACCGGCGATCCTGGTCAGGACTTCGACGTCTTCTTCGCGGCGCGCTTCTGCCCGCGGGCCGAGTCGGCGGTGTCGGTCGCCTTCGTCGAGGTGGCCGTGCCCGAGGCGACGGCCGTCTTCGCGGCGCCGACGTTGGCTCGGGAGGCAGCAGCCTGGGCCCCGGCGCTCGCCTTCTTGGCAGCGCCGCGCTTGGCGGCCTGCTTCGTCGGCGACTCCTTGCGCGCGGAGCGCTTCGCGGTGGTCGGCACGTCGCCGGCGCGCAGCTTGTCGCCCTCGGCGATCGTCATGACCTGGTGACCGCCGAACTGGCCCCGCAGTGCTGCGACCGCCTGCATCGTCGGCGAGCTCTGCTGGCGCGAGGCGAAGCGGGCGAAGAGCGAGGCCGAGATGACCGGCATCGGCACCGAGAGGGCGATGGCCTCCTCGACGGTCCACCGGCCCTCGCCGGAGTCGTTCGTGTAGTCGGAGACGTCATCGAGGTGGGGGTTCTCCTCGAGGGCGTCGACCATGAGGTCGAGCAGCCAGGACCGCACGACCGTGCCGCGGCTCCACGCCTTGAAGGCACCGGGCACGTCGGTGACGATGTCCTTCTTCTCGAGCAGCTCGAAGCCCTCGGCGTAGGCCGCCATGAGGCCGTACTCGATGCCGTTGTGCACCATCTTCGTGTAGTGCCCGGCGCCGACCTTGCCGGCGTGGACGAAGCCCTCGTCGCGCGGGCCCTCGGGCCGCAGCGCGTCGAAGATCGGCATGGCGCGGGTGACCCACTTCTTGTCGCCACCGCACATGAGGCCGTAGCCGTTCTCGAGGCCCCAGATGCCGCCGCTGACGCCGCAGTCGACGTAGCCGATCTTCTTCGCGCCGAGGAGCTTGGCGTTCTCGAAGTCGTCGGTGAAGCGGGAGTTGCCGCCGTCGATGACGAGGTCACCGGGCTCGAGCAGGTCGGCGAGCTTGGCGACGGTCTCGCGGGTCGGGTCGCCGGCCGGCACCATGACCCACACGACACGCGGGGCCTCGAGCGCCTTGACGAGCGCAGGCAGGGTCTTGACGTCGGCGACGGCGGGGTTGCGGTCGAAGCCGACCACCTCGTGCCCTGCGCGGCGCAAGCGCTCGCGCATGTTGCCGCCCATCTTGCCGAGACCGATGAGACCGAGCTGCATGTCGCGTGCCTTTCTGCGGAAGGAGCGGGGCTGGGCTGTTCGAGGCTACGCCAGCCGGACGGCATACCGCCGTGGTGACGCGAGGGGTGGGTCAGCTCGCGAAGCGGACCGGCATGAGCACGTAGCGGTAGGTCGCGTCGGCGTCGCCGTCGGCCTCGGCCTGGCCGCTGAGGACGGCGGGCCGGCTCGGCTGGGTGAAGGACAGGCGGCTCCACGGGGTGCCGACCGCGTGCAGTCCGTCGAGGAGGAACTGGGGGTTGAAGGCGATCTGGATCTCAGGACCGGTGAGGGTGGCCTCGACGGCCTCGGACGCCTGGGCGTCGTCGCCCGTGCCGGCCTCGATGGCGACCTGGCCGTCGGTGAACTTCAGCAGGACCGGGGTGTTGCGCTCGGCGACGAGCGCGACGCGCTTGACCGCCTCCTCGAGTGCTGCGGTCTCGATGACCGCCTCGGTGTCGACGGAGGTCGGGAAGATCGAGGTGACCTTGGGGTACTCCCCGTCGAGCAGGCGCGTCGTCGCGCGGCGCTGACCCGCCTCGAAGCCGATGAGGCCGTCGCTGCCGGAGCCGAGCGAGAGCTCGATGGAGCCCGAGGCCCCGAGGGCTCGAGCGGTGTCGGAGAGCTGGCGGGCCGGGATGAGCGCGACGTGGCTGGCGTCGGACGCGGCCGGCGACCACGTCAGCTCACGCATGGCGAGGCGGTAGCGGTCGGTGGCGAGCAGGGTGACCTTGTCGCCCTCGATCTCCATGCGGACGCCGGTGAGGATCGGGAGGGTGTCGCCCTTGTCGGCGGCCACCGACACCTGGGCCACGGCCTGGGTGAAGACGTCGCCGGCGATGGTGCCGCTCACGTCGGGCGAGGTCGGCAGCGTCGGGTAGTCGGCGACGGGCATCTCGCGCAGAGCGAAGCGGGAGGAGCCGCAGGCGACGTTGACCTTGGTGCCGTCGGTGCTGACGTCGATCGGCTTGTTGGGCAGGTTCCGCGAGATGTCGGCGAGGAGCCTGCCGAGGACGAGCACCTGGCCCGACTCGGCGACGTCGGCCGGCACGGTGATGCGGGCGGAGACCTCGTAGTCGAACGCCGACAGGGTCAGCGTGCCCTCCTCGCTCGCCTCGAGGAGCACACCCGCGAGCACCGGCACCGGCGGGCGGGCCGGCAGGCCCCGCGCCACCCAGGTCACGGCCTCGGCCAGGACGTCTCGCTCAACGCGGAACTTCACGGTGCACTCACTTCGACGAGGAACGACAGATCGGGGGACAGACACTAGTACCTGCCGCCATGGTGCACCACCGAGTCCACACAAGCGCGACGGGCTCGCTTGTCAGGGGTGGTCGGCTCGTCCCCTCGTTGTCGGGGCGAAACCCTTTCTCGGGAGGTTCGTCATGGTCGTAGGTGCTGTGGACACTGTGGACAACCGGCGTCGCGGCAGGTCAGGGCGCGAGTCGGCGTGTGGTTCGGCTGTGGGTGACAGACCGGGGAACGTCGGGCCGGGTGTGGACGAGCCCGGCGTCCCCACATGGTTCACACAGGCGATGGGGGAGTTGTCCGCAGGATGCGGGCTGTGATCCACAGTTGTCCACACGGTGCTGTGGACAACTGTGGATGGGGTGGCGTTCGGTGGGGTCGGAAGCGGGTCTCCTGTGGAGAAGTGACACCTCGGACGTCCACATGGTTATCCACAACCAGTGGAAAAGCAGCGACATGTCGGGTTGGGCCCGCACAGGTCTCGAGAAGGTCACGCTGTGCACACAGCTGTGGACGGATCTGTGGACGACTGTGGACGTATGCCGGGTGGCCGAGCGGGTGGGGCGTCACGCTTCGGCGGTCCGGCCGGCGGCGGGGCGGATGAAGCACCGCCGCGAGACCGCCAACAGGCACTCGAAAAGGGCCTCACCGTCCGGAAGCGGGCCCAGCTGGGCGAACACCTCGCTCGTCACGGCACCGAGCAGCAGGGTCCAGGCGGCGATCCCCTGGGTCAGCGTGACGGCGTCGAGCTGCGTCGCGGAGAAGAGGGGGGAGCCGAGCAGCTCACCGACCCCCGCGTCGGCGCGGCTCGCCACCAGACCCAGGCGGTCCGGGTCGACGAGACGGCCCGCGCGGCGCACGTCCTCGAGGAGGCCGACGAGCAGTGCGATGACGGCCGTCCCCGCCTCTTGGGTGCGCTCGGCCGGGGCCTCGTAGTCCGGGACCGGTGAGCCGTAGATGAGCGCGAAGTCGTGCGGACGCTCGAGTGCCCAGTGGCGAACGGCCCGCCCCAGGGCGTCCCATCGGGCGTCGAGCTCGCCGACCGGGACGGCCTCGTGGGCCGCCCGGGCGGCCGTCGCCAGGGACCAGTAGGAGTCGATGATGAGTCGCGTGAGCAGCTCGTCGCGGCTGTCGACGTAGCGGTAGATGCCCGACGAGACCATGCCGAGGTCCCGAGCGACGGCCCGCAGGCTCAGGGCTGCCGCGCCGTCGGTCGCCAGGTGCTGCCGCGCCACGCGAAGGATGTCGGCCTCGACCGCGAGCCGCTTGGTGGCGCGCTTGCCGAGCGGGCGCTGGGCGTCGTCGGTCATGGCTGTCTGGGTGCCCGCCTGGGTGCTCGGCTCGGTGCCCGCCTCCTGCTCCATCCCGCCAGAGTGCCACAGTCGAGGAAGAAATGTGAGCACCGCTCTTGATTTTTGTGGCCAGAGCGGTCATCCTCGAAGTGTGAGCGATGCTCACACTTCACCTTTCAAGGAGCAGACCATGTCGCACCACCTCGTCCTCGGCGCCGGAGGCGTCGGCCGCTCGACCACCACCGCGCTCGTCGCGCTCGGGCACACCGTCACCCTCGCCTCGCGCTCCGGACGCGTCGCCGAGCGGCCGTGGGAGTCGACCCGCGCCGACGCAGCCGACGCAGCCGACGCCGTCGAGGTCGTCAGCGTCGACGCCGGTGACAGGGACGCCGTGACCGCCCTGGCGCGCGGCGCCGCGAGCATCGTCAACGCCGTCAACCCGCCCAGCTACATGACGTGGGACACCGACTGGCCGCCCGTCGCGGCCGCAACGCTCGCAGCAGCCGAGGCCACGGGCGCAGGGCTCGTCATCATCGGCAACCTCTACGGCTACGGCCGGGTGAGCGCCCCGATGCACGAGGACGACCCGATGCGACCGGCCGGACACAAGGGCGCACTGCGGGCCGACATGTGGCACGAGGCGCTTGCCCGCCACGAGGCAGGGCACCTGCGCGCCACCGAGCTGCGCTCGAGTGACTACTTCGGCCCGGGCACGACGCCGCGCACGAGCTACCTCAATGACATCGTCATCGACGCACTCCTCGCCGGCCGGCCGCCCCTCGTGCCCGTCGGGCGAGCCGACGCACCGCACTCCTGGACCTACGTCCCCGACGTCGGCCGGCTCGCCGCCCGGGTCGCGACCGGCGACGACGGCTGGGGCCGGGCCTGGCACGTGCCCACGGCGCCGGCCCGCACCTTCGAGCAGGCTGCTGCCGACGTCGCCCGCCTCGCCGGCGTCAAGCCCCGGCGGGTCCGCGTGCTGCCGAGGTCGCTCGGCACCGCGGCCGGCCTCGTCGTCCCCTTCATGCGCGAGGTCCGCGAGACCCGGCACCAGTTCGAGCAGCCCTTCGTGCTCGACTCGGACCTCACCCAGCGCACCTTCGGGCTCGCGCCGACCCCGTGGGACGAGGCCCTGACGGTGACCATCGCCGCCCGGCGCGACGCCAAGCCCACCCGAGCGGCGGCCGCCTGACGCGGACCCGGCCCCACGGCATACGCCATCGGGTCGGGCCCACGGGGCCGAGGAGCGTCAGTGGGACTGCTGGCGGATCCGGTTGGTCAGCTCGGTGACCTGGTTGTAGATGGCGCGGCGCTCGCCCATGAGCTCGCGGATCTTGCGGTCGGCGTGCATGACCGTCGTGTGGTCACGGCCGCCGAAGTGCTGGCCGATCTTCGGCAGCGACAGGTCGGTCATCTCACGGCAGAGGTACATCGCGATCTGGCGGGCCGTGACGAGCTGGCGCGAGCGGGAGGACCCGCAGAGGTCCTCGAGCGTGACGGCGTAGTAGGCGGCGGTCACCGCCATGATCGTCGCCGCGGTGACCTGGTTGGGGGTCTCGTTGGGCAGGACGTCCTTGAGCACGATCTCGGCGAGCGGCAGGTCGATCGGCTGACGGTTGAGGTTGCTGAAGGCCGTGACGCGGATGAGGGCGCCCTCGAGCTCGCGGATGTTGGTGCTGAAGTTCGTCGCGATGTACTCGAGCACCGGGTCGGGCACCGTCATCCGGTCCTGGATGGCCTTCTTGCGAAGGATCGCGATGCGGGTCTCGAGGTCGGGGGGCTGCACGTCGGTGAGCAGTCCCGACTCGAAGCGCGTGCGCATGCGGTCCTCGAAGCCCGAGAGCTCACGAGGCGGCAGGTCGCTCGTGATGACGATCTGCTTGTTGGCGTTGTGCAGCGTGTTGAAGGTGTGGAAGAACTCCTCCTGGGTCTGCAGCTTGCCCTGGAGGAACTGGATGTCGTCGATGAGCAGCACGTCGACGCTGCGGTAGCGCGACTGGAACGCGCTCGCCTTGTCGTCGCGGATGCTGTTGATGAAGTCGTTGGTGAACTCCTCGGAGTTCACGTAGCGCACCCGGACGTTGGGGAACATCGTGCGTGCGTAGTGGCCGATCGCGTGGAGCAGGTGCGTCTTGCCGAGCCCCGACTCGCCGTAGACGAAGAGCGGGTTGTAGGCCCGGGCCGGCGCCTCGGCGACCGCGACGGCGGCGGCGTGGGCGAACCGGTTGCTCGCGCCGATGACGAAGGTGTCGAAGGTGTACTTCGGGTTGAGGCGGGTGTCGCTCGACGACGTGGTCGGCTCCGGCCGGATCTGGCGCAGCGGGCCGCTCTCGCCACCGGACATCGGCGTCTCGTGATCGCGCTGCCCCGCGGAGAAGGGCGACGGGCGACCGGCGTGCGCGCCGAAGTGGTCGACGGCCCGCATCGGCTGCAGCGGCTGGGTGCGCGGGTCGTCGAGGTCGGCGCCGTCGAGGTCGGGCGCGCTCTCCTCGAGGTCGCGCAGCGGGTTGTATGCCGGTAGGCCCGTCGGGTGCGCGCCGTTGCGGTCGCCGACGGGGCCGGCAGAACGAGAGGCTGCCCCCGTGGGCTCGTCGGTGAGCAGGCCCATGTCGGGCTGGAGGCTCTCGTCGACCGACACGGCGAGCTGGACGGGGTGGCCGAGCTGGTGGCTGAGGGCCTGGTGGATCTGCTCGCGGATGCGGGTCTCGAGGAAGTCCTTGGTGTAGGTGTCGGGTGCCCGCACGACCGCGGTCTGGTCGAGCACACCGACGAGTCGGCAGAGCCGGGTGAAGGCCCGCTCCTGGGCCGAGAGGCCGACGGCATCGAGGTCCAGCAACGTCCGGCGCCACACCTCTGCATAGTCGACGCTTGCGTCGCTCACGTACTCCACCTGCCCCTGAACCGTCTGCGTGCCCCCTGCCCGGCGCACTCCGTCACACGGAGCTCCCGGGTTCTGTCCGGTGCACCCTGCCTTGTTGTCCACACGTTTGTCCACAGCCTGTGCAAGGAGGGGCCGCATTCGTGAGAGTCGAAAACCTAACAACTCCCGCAGGTACCCACAACCGAATCGTCCACAGATCTCGTGGGTCTCGGCGTGTCGGCTTGCGTCGGCCGTCCTGTCCCACCATAGGGGTTGCCGCCGGGCGGGTTTGACCGCTCTTCCACGGCTCCCGTATCGTTGATCGAGCGTGTCTGCGACCGCTTTCGCATGCCCATGGCACCGAGCTCGCGTGCTCCCCGGACGAAGTCCGGCGGACGCCGCCTGCCGGAGCTCCACGGGCCTGCCGATTGCGGTCGCCGAAGACCAGCAGAAGCCCACCATCGGGTGCGGTGCCGATTCTCCTCGGTGCGCACTCGCAAGCAAACGGAGATCCTCGTGAGCAAGCGCACCTTCCAGCCGAACAACCGCCGTCGCGCCAAGACGCACGGCTTCCGCCTGCGGATGCGCACGCGCGCCGGCCGTGCCATCCTCGCCGGCCGCCGCCGCAAGGGCCGCGCCGAGCTCTCGGCCTGACGCCTCCAGGGCCGCGGCATGCTGCCCGCCCGTCATCGTCTGCGTGAGAGCGCGGACTTCACGGCGGCAGTGCGCGGACCCGGCGCCACCAGAGCAGGCGGGCGACTCATCGTCGTGCATGCCAACCGGACCGATGCGCGTGCGGAGCTTCCGCCGCGCGTCGGTTTTGTTGTGTCCAAAGCCGTCGGCAACGCGGTGGTGCGCAACCGGACCAAGCGCCGGCTCCGCGCGAGCATGGCGACCCGGCTGCACGGCATACCGGCGGGGACGGACGTCGTTGTGCGGGCCAACGCCGCAGCGGCAGGCGCGACCTACGACGACCTCGACGTCGCCCTCGAGCGGCAGCTCGCCAAGGCGTGCCGGCGATGAGCGCCAGGGTGAACCGCTGGCTCGCTGCGCCACTCGTGCTGATCGTGCGGCTCTACCAGCGCTTCATCTCCCCGATGCGGCCGCCGACGTGCCGCTTCTACCCCAGCTGCTCCGCGTATGCCGTCACCGCCCTCGAGCGATTCGGCCCCGTCAAGGGTGGCTGGCTCGCGGCGCGCCGGCTCGGACGCTGCCACCCGTGGACGCCCGGCGGGGTCGACCCCGTCCCGCTGACCTGGGAGACGCGGGGCGACGTGCGACCGGAGGACTTCCGGCCCGCAGACCTTGGTTCGGATCCTGTCTCGGACCTTGTTTCTGACCCTGTCTCGAACCCTGGCGCGGGTGGGGAGGCCGACCGGCGCCACGAGCACGAGCACCACACGACCTGACCACCCGGCATATGGTGTGCCGACTGACAGTGCCCGCGCCCGCGAGCATCTGAGCACTGAGGACTGACGTTGATCGACTTCTTCAACACCCTGCTCTATCCGATCAAGTTCGGTGAAGCCTGGGTCATGTACGGCTGGCACTGGCTCTTCGACAAGATCGGCCTCAACGGCGACCTCGCCGGCTGGGCCTGGGCCCTGTCGATCGTCGGCCTCACGGTCGTCGTGCGAATCCTGCTCATCCCGCTCTTCGTGCGGCAGATCCACTCCTCGCGGCGGATGCAGCTCATCCAGCCCGAGATGCAGAAGATCCAGAAGAAGTACAAGGGCAAGCGCGACCCGGAGTCCCAGAAGGCGCAGCAGGCGGAGATCATGGATCTCTACCGGCGCACGGGGACCAACCCGTTCAGCAGCTGTCTGCCGATCCTCATCCAGAGCCCCTTCTTCTTCGCGCTCTTCCAGCTGCTCAACAACCTCAAGGCCATCGCCGAGGGCAAGTCTCCAGCGATCGGGCCGATCACGCAGGAGGTCGCCCAGCAGATCGAGAGCTCGACGATCTTCGGGGCCAAGCTCTCCGACAGCTTCGTGACGGCGAACGGCAACCTCAACGTCCAGATCCTCACGGTCGTGCTCATCATCCTCATGTCGGCGACGACGTTCACGACGCAGTACCAGCTGATGCGCAAGAACATGCCGCAGGCCGCGCTCGACAACCCGTTCGCGAAGCAGCAGAAGGTGCTGCTCTACCTGATGCCGATCTTCTTCGCGATCTCGGGCATCAACTTCCCGATCGGTGTGCTCATCTACTGGCTGACCACCAACCTGTGGACGATGGGCCAGCAGTTCTACGTCATCCGCAACATGCCGGCCCCCGGGTCCGAGGCGGAGCGGCGCCGGCGGGAGCGCCTCGAGCGCAAGGGCAAGGAGGTCGACGAGCTCGTCGTGCCGGGCCTCGTGCCGGATGACGCCGTGGTGCCCGACGACGCGCCGAAGTCCGGCCAGCGCCAGCAGCCCAAGGGCAAGAAGCGAGCCAAGACCTCGACGCCCAAGAGCCGTCGCTGACCTCCCCTGATCCACGATCCACCCGAACCGTGCCTGAGGGCCGCTGACCTGCGGTGACGACCCGCGTCGACCAGTCAGTGAGCCAGTGAACGAAGGAGCAGTACCCATGAGTGACACCACGTCCACCGAAGACCTCACCACCGACCTCGACGGCGCTCCGGCGGCGGAGTCCGAGAACAGCGAGAGCTCGGCCGAGAACGACATCACGGCCGCGGCAGGCCCGGCTGACGACGCTGATGCGGCCGAGGGCGCCGACACCGACAGCACCGGTGAGGCCGTCGACGCCGTGGGCACCGTGGACCCGGGGGGCGTCGAGTCCGAGGCGCCGGTAAAGCCGGAGAAGGGGTCGCGCGTTCGCCAGCTCGAGCGGGAGGGCGAGGTTGCTGCTGACTTCCTCGAGACCCTGCTCGACATCGCCGACCTCGACGGAGACCTCGATGTGGACGTCGACGGTGACCGCGCCGCGGTCGCCATCGTCGACTCCGAGGAGGGCCGGGTGCCCCGCCGCCTCGTCGGCCCGGACGGCAAGGTGCTCGAGGCGCTCCAGGAGCTGACGCGCCTCGCGGTGCAGGTGGAGACCGGAGAGCGCAGCCGCCTCATGCTCGACATCGCCGGTCATCGCGCCCAGCGGCGAGCCACCCTGGTCGAGCTGGCACGCGTCGCCATCGAGGACGTCAAGGCGACCGGCGAGAGGAAGTCGCTCGAGCCGATGAGCGCCTTCGAGCGCAAGGTCGTGCACGACGAGGTGGCCGCAGCTGGACTCGCCTCGGAGTCCGAGGGCATCGACCCCAAGCGCCACGTCGTCATCCTCCCGGCCTGACCATCGCGAGGGTTGGTGCGTTTCACGTGAAACATGGGGTGGAGTGCTCGGTGCTCCTCCCGGCGGGCACGCCCAGCTGTCCGACGCTGGTGAGGACGAGATCGTGACTCCGGGACCCAGCACCGTTCCCGACGACTCTTCGAGCGGAGCAGCTTCGAGCGCAGAACCTTCGAGCCCGGGAGCCGCGTCCGCGGACGTCGCTGTACCGCCCACACCTCCGGCGGCTGAGGCCGTCTTCGGGGACCGGCTCGGTCTTGCCGAGGAGTTCGTGCGGGTGCTCGCCGACACGGGGATCGGTCACGGTCTCATCGGGCCGCGTGAGGCACCCCGACTCTGGGACCGGCACGTGCTCAACTGCGCCATCGCCCATGTGGCGATCCCACGGCATGGCGAGGGCCAGGAGGTCATCGACGTCGGAAGCGGCGCGGGGCTGCCGGGGCTGGCACTCGCCATCGCGCGACCGGACCTGCACCTGCACCTCGTCGAACCGCTGGCGCGCCGCACCGGGTGGCTCTCCGGCACCGTGGCCGAGCTCGGCCTGGCGAACGTCACGGTGCACACCGCTCGTGCAGAGTCGCTCTGGGACCGCATCAGCGCACCCTGGGTCACGGCGCGAGCCGTGTCGACCATCGTGCAGCTCGCCGAGTGGACGCTGCCCTTGCTCCAGCCGCACGGCACGCTGCTGGCTCTCAAGGGATCGAGGGCGCGTGAGGAGCTCGCGCAGGGCCGCACGGCGCTCACGAGACTCGGAGCTGTGGACGCCTCGGTGCTCGAGCTGGGCACGGACCTGCTCGAGGAGCCGACGACGCTCCTCACCGTCACCATCGGTGACCAGCTCGACCGACGACGCTTTCGGTCGCGCCCGCCGAGCAGCGCCGGCTCGGCCCGCCGTCGTGGTGATCGTCGCGGTGGTGCGCGGCGTGGATCCACCCCGACTGGTGGAGATCGTCGTGGCCCCTCATGACCTTTGTCCCACCCATCCGGACTGACCATCGCGTGACCCTGGCCGACCCGGCTAGGGTCGGGTCACGTCCCCCTCTTGCGGAGGTGCCCTTCCCGTGACCCTGTCGACCAACCTCGGTTGGCCCTCGGAGCCCGAGCCGACTCCTGAGCACCGGCGCCTCGGCTGGCTGGCACGAATGCTCAACGTTTCACGTGAAACGGAGGTCGAGCCCGACGAGGCCGAGGATGCGGCTGGTCTGGCTGGTAGGGCTGACTCACGGGTTGACTCGCCCGTCGAGTCGCCCGCTGACTCAGGGGTTGACTCGCCCGACACCGCTCTGGGGACGGACGGCGAGCGGGCCTCCACACCGACTGGGACGAGTGTCGGGACGGCCATCCACACCCGCACCGAACCGCCGGTTGGTGGGCCCCCGCCTGTGGACAACGCAGTGGACAACTCGGCCCACCAGCCGGTGTCTGAGCATGAAACAACCGACTCGGGGGCTGGGGACAACACTGTGGACGAAGCGATGATGGCGGCCGCCCCGACCCGTCCGGATGGCCCGTCGGCGAGGGACCGGGATGCACTCGCGGCGGCGATCCCTGATGCCGGTGACGACACCCCGCTCGCCCGGGACCTGGCCGACAACGCCCGTCGACGGATCCAGCTGACGGGTCGACCCTTCCCGAAGCCGGCCGTGCCGAGAGTGCTCACGGTGGCCAACCAGAAGGGTGGCGTCGGCAAGACGACGACCACTGTCAACGTGGCCGCGGCCATGGCCCAGGCCGGCCTCCAGGTGCTCGTCATCGACCTCGACCCGCAAGGCAACGCGAGCACTGCCCTGGGGATCGACCACCACGCCGAGGTGCCGTCCATCTATGACGTGCTCGTGGACGGTGCGCCCCTGCTCGAGGTGGTGCAGCCGTGCACGACGGTGCCGGGCCTCTTCTGTGCGCCGGCGACCATCGACCTGGCCGGAGCCGAGATCGAGCTCGTCTCTCTCGTGGCGCGCGAGTCCCGACTCCAGCGCGCGATCGCTGCTGCGGCCGACACCGGGCACTCCTACGACTACATCCTCATCGACTGTCCGCCCAGCCTCGGGCTCCTGACGGTCAATGCGATGGTGGCGGCGAGCGAGGTGTTCATCCCGATCCAGTGCGAGTACTACGCCCTCGAAGGTCTCTCGCAGCTGCTGAAGAACATCGAGCTCGTCCGGGCTCACCTCAACCCGCCACTTCACGTCTCGACGATCCTGCTGACGATGTACGACGGCCGCACGCGACTCTCGGCCCAGGTCGCCGAGGAGGTCCGCGAGCACTTCCCCCAAGAGGTCCTGCGGACGACCGTGCCGCGGTCGGTCCGGGTCTCCGAGGCGCCGAGCTTCGGCGAGACCGTGATGACCTACGACCCGGCGAGCAGTGGCGCCCTCGCCTATCTCGAGGCCGCCGGCGAGATCGCCGACCGGGGCGCGTCCGGCCCGCAGTAGTCGGAGCAACTCCTCACGAACCCTGCCGTTGGCGCTGTTGTTTCACGTGAAACGGGCCGCGTGTAGCCATACTGTCTCAGACCTGGGTGTCGGCGTCGGCAACCGGTGAGCAGCGAATGACTCGAGAACAGCACGGCCCCTGTTTCACGTGAAACAGGGGCCGTGCTGTTTCACGTGAAACAGGCGTGCCACAGCCCAATTCCCGCCCCGCCCTGACTCAGCCACGCCGCACTCATGGCGTCACGAAGCCGCTCGGTACTGCGCCTAGACTGACCCGGGGCGCGACGACCGCGTCACCAGCGTGAACAGCAAGGGGTTGGCATGGCGGAGAAACGGCGAGCACTGGGTCGAGGCCTCGGGGCACTGATCCCGAGCGCACCGAGCGGCGGTGCCAACCGACCCGTCGACGTGTTCTTCACCGAGCAGAAGCGGCCCGAGGCGGCTGTTGACGCTGGCGGCACCACGACCCTCACGGAGGACGCGCCCCGACCGGCGCATGCGGCCGACGACGAGCAGGCTCAGAGCCACGAGGCGACCCACACGACCACGGACACCGAGACGGCCAGGGCAGACGCTGCGTCCGGCGCAACGGAGGCCCCCCTCGACGCGGCGCCCGAGGTGGACTCAGGTCCCGTCCTGGCGCCCGTGCCCGGGGCAGAGTTCGCCGAGCTGCCCGTGGACTCGATCCGCCCAAACCCCAAGCAGCCACGAACCGTCTTCGATGAGGACCAGCTCGCCGAGCTCGTCCACTCGATTCGCGAGATCGGGGTGCTGCAGCCGGTTGTCGTGCGGCGCATCGCCGAGCCGGAGCTCGCCGAGGCGCAGGGCCGGCAGTTCGAGCTCATCATGGGGGAGCGGCGCTTGCGTGCGACGCGTGAGGCGGGACTCGCCGTCATCCCCGCGATCATCAAGGACACCCACGACGACGACCTGCTGCGCGATGCCCTCCTCGAGAACCTCCACCGCAGCCAGCTCAACCCCCTCGAGGAGGCGGCGGCCTATCAGCAGCTGCTCGACGACTTCGGGTGCTCGCACGAGGAGCTCGCCACCCGCATCGGACGCTCTCGCCCGCAGATCTCCAACACGCTGCGCCTGCTCAAGCTCCCGCCTCTCGTCCAGCGACGGGTGGCGGCTGGGGTGCTCAGCGCCGGACATGCCCGTGCGCTGCTCGGCCTGAGTGACGGCGCCGCCATGGAGCGGATGGCCCAGCGCATCGTCGCGGAGGGGCTGTCCGTGCGCACCGTCGAGGAGCTCGTCTCACTCGGTGACGACACGACACCGGCCAGGCCCCGCCGCCCGCGGGCCGGGAGCCGGCACCCCCAGCTCGACGACTTCACGTCGAACCTCTCGGACCATCTCGAGACCCGGGTCAACATCGCTCTTGGCCAGCGCAAGGGCAAGATCACGGTCGAGTTCGCCTCGATCGAGGACCTGCGACGCATCATGGGCCTCATGGGCATCGAGGAACAACGCTGAAGCGCCGGATCTGCATGATCTCGACCCGCGACGCACGAGGTCACCATGCCTGAGGGACACACGATCCATGCGCTCGCCGGCCGGCTCGGTCGTGCGTTCGGCGGGAGGCCGGTGGTGGCGACGAGCCCGCAGGGTCGCTTCGCCGACGAGGCCCGGCGCATCGACGGTGAGGTCCTGCAGGTTGCCCGGGCAGTGGGAAAGCACCTCTTCGTCGAGTTCCCGGACGAGGTGCTGCACGTGCACCTCGGACTCATCGGCTCCTTCCCGGTGAAGCCACTGGGCGGCCAGCCACCGGTCGAGCCCCGCGGTGCCCTGCGGCTGCGCCTGCTCAACGACGACTTCGTCGCCGACCTGCGCGGCCCGATCGCCTGCGAGCTGCTCGACGACCCCCAGGTCGCGGCCATCGAGGCCGCCCTTGGCCCCGACCCCCTCGACCCGACTGCCGACGGTGACCGAGCCTGGGAGCGAATCCGCTTGCGCCGCAAGACGATCGCAGAGCTGCTGATGGACCAGTCCGTCCTCGCTGGCGTCGGCAACGTCTATCGCTGCGAGGTGCTGCACCGCCACCGCACCAACCCGTTCACCCTGGGCACTCAGCTCAAACGGGCGACGTGGGAGCTCATCTGGGCCGACCTCGTCGCTCTCCTGCCCCTCGGGGTCGCCTTCTCGCAGATCCTCACCATCGACGACCAGGTGTCGGAGGCCCAGCTCATGGTCGCCGACGGATCGGCGACGGCGATCACCCACGAGTCGACTGGAGAGCGCCTCGGAGCGCACTTCGAGCGTCGGTTCGCCGTCTACAAGCGGACCGGCCAGTCCTGCCCGCGCTGCGGCAAGACGGTACGCGAGAAGGAGCTCGCGGGGCGGCGGCTCTACTGGTGCGCCAACTGCCAGCGTCGCCACTGACACTCTGCGCACCCTCGGGCGGAGAAAGCCCCTCTCACCACCGGTGCCACGGTGTCCGGGTGAGCACGGGCAGCTCCACCCAGTCCTCGCACCCCAGCAGGGGCAGCATCGTGCGCGGCGGCTGCGGCATACGGGCGAGACCCTCGGCCGGCGGCAGGTCGCGTGGAGGCCCGAGCGTCAGCAGCTCTCCACGCAGGTGCATCCGGCCACCGCCGGCGGCCCGAAGGTTCGCCAGCCAGTCGACGCCGCGTCCGTAGGTGAGCGCCACCGTGACGGCATCGCCACGGTCGAAGGCCATGAGCGGCACGTGGAACGTCCGGCCCGAGCGCCTGCCGCGGTGCTCGAGCTCGACGAACCAGCCGTGTCCCGCCAGGTGGCGCAGCCCCTTGTTGAGCACGGCCTTGTTGACCTTCGTCACCGCCTGCGGCACCGGCATCGCAACCTCCTGACCACGCTGACCCGACCATGGGTGCGCCCCGCCTGCACCCGCTCACCACACCCTGCCACGCCTAAGGTGGCTGCATGGCTCTGAGCGGCGGCAGGCCCGCCCCCACCCACGTCATCGCCCACCTCTCCGACCCGCACCTGCTCGGCTCGCCCGACGGTCGGCTCGCCGGTCGCATCGACACCGCCGAGCAGCTCCGCCGGGCGCTCGAGCGCGTCGAGTCGTGCGGCGAGACGATCGACGCCCTCGTCATCTCAGGCGACCTCGCCGACAGCGGCGAGCCTGCGGCCTACGAGCGGCTCCTCGAGCTCGTCTCGCCCGTCGTCGAGCGCCTCGGCTGCGAGCTCGTGGTCACCGGCGGCAACCACGACGAGCGCCACCCGCTCGCCCAGGTCCTCTTCGGGGTGGATGACGACGCACCCCAGGACCGGGTCGTCACCGTGCGTGGCCTCCGCATCATCACACTCGACTCGGCCGTGCCCGGCTACCACCACGGCGGCTTCTCCGACGACCAATACGCCTGGCTCGCAAAGGAGCTCGCGACAGAAGCCGACCACGGCACCATCCTCGTGATCCACCACGCACCCATCACCTACCGGTCTCCCGTGATGCAGCTGCTCGACTTCGACGACGTCGACCGGCTCCGTGAGGCGATCAAGGGCACCGACGTCAGGGCTGTGCTCAGTGGGCACCTGCACGTGACGAGCTTCGGCATGCTGGGCTCGGTGCCCGTCGTGGTGGCAGGGGGAGTGAGCTACGTCGACGACGTGGGGGCCCCGCGCGAGCTGCTCATGGGTGTCGACGGCCCGCAGTCGTGGAACCTCGTCGAGATCCACACCGACGAGGTCGTGGCGACCGTCGTGCCGGTCAGCCAGCACGAGACCTGGCCGGCCCTCAGCGAAGCGGTCATCGACTACATGTCGACCGTGCCGCCGGAGCAGCAGCGCGAGGTCTTCTCCCGCAAGCGCACCTGACGAGAAGATTCGAGATCGGAGGTGTCGAAGCCGACCGCCACCGTTCGACGTGGACGTGAGAGCCCGACCAGCGGGCCAGTCCGGAGGAGTGACAGATGACCACGCAGACCAGCACCGTGGAGCAGACCACGTCGGCCGACGGTACGACCATCGCCTACGAGCGCTACGGATCGGGGCCGGTCGTCGCCCTGGTCGGCGGGGCCTTCTGTGATCGCGGCGCCCTCCGCGACCTGGCCATGAACCTCGCCGAGCATGGCTTCACGGGCGTCACCTACGACCGTCGCGGCCGCGGAGACAGCGGTGACACGCAGCCGGGAGCCGGCAACCTGCGCCGGGATGCGGTGCAGCGCGAGATCGAGGACCTCACTGCAGTCATCGAGGCGAACCGCGAATCCGATTCTCCTGCTTATGTTTTCGGTGTCTCCTCAGGTGGGGCCCTCGTCATCGAGGCCCTCGCGGCGGGAGCGCCGATCGACAAGGGCTCTGCGATCGAGGTGCCCTACCGCAGCGAGGCGTGGCCTCCCGCACCCGACGACTACATCGGCACGCTCGAGCGCTTCGAGGCGGCAGGAGACCGCGAGGGCATCCTGCGCTACTTCAACCACGAGGTGGTCGGCATGCCCGACGAGATGGTCGACGGCATGGTGGGCACCCCGATGTGGGAGCCGATGCTCGCGATGACCTACACCCTCAAGTACGACGGGCTGTGCCTCGGTGGGGACGAGCAGGGGCTCCCCACGGAGACCCTCGCGAAGGTCACCGTCCCGTTCCTCGCCGTGTGCAGCAGCGGCACGGCGATGCCGTGGCTGCACGACTCCGCCCAGGTGCTCGCCGACGCGCTGCCGCACGCTCGGGCGGTCGAGCTGCCCGGTGCGTTCCACGAGGTGCCCGCGCCCGTGCTGGCGCCGGTCCTCGCGGAGTTCTTCCGCTCCTGAGTCCTCGGTGCCCCGGGGTGCTCCGAGATGCCCCCGGGCCGCCCCTGGACGTCCCCGGGTGCCCGCGGCCGCGCTCAGGGGACGACGACGTGCTCTCTCGATCGGGGATGAGTCGGCCAGCCGGATGTCCAGTTCCCTTGCGCGACAGGGGAACTGGACGGCATACGGGCGATCAGCCGGCGAGCATGGCGAGCACGGGGTTGTGCTCCGGTGGCACCACCTCGCGGGGCGGCCCGGGCGGCGTGCCGTCGCCGAAGGGTGACCCGCCGAGCGCCTCACGCCCGTGGGGCGTCGCCCAGCCCTCGAGGGCGGGCCCGCGCGGCACGATGCCCGTGGGGTTCACGTCGCGGTGCACGACGTAGTAGTGCGCCTTGATGTGGGTGAAGTCGACCGTGTCGCCGAACCCCGGCGTCTGGAAGAGGTCGCGCGCGTAGCCCCACAGCGCCGGCATCTCGATGAGCTTGTTGCGGTTGCACTTGAAGTGGCCGTGGTAGACGGGGTCGAAGCGCACGAGCGTCGTGAAGAGCCGCACGTCGGCCTCGGTGATGTGCTCGCCCACGAGGTAGCGCCGGGTCGACAGGCGCTCCTCCAGCACGTCGAGGTGCGCGAAGAGCCGCTCGTAGGCCGAGTCGTACGACTCCTGCGTGCCCGCGAAGCCGCACCGGTAGACGCCGTTGTTGACCTCGGTGTAGATCGGCTTGCTGACCTCCTCGATCTCCTCGCGCAGGTTCTCGGGATAGAGGTCGGGCGCGCCCTCGCGGTGGAACTGCGCCCACTCCGTCTCCATGTCGACGGTCATCTGCGTGAAGTCGTTCGTCACGACTGCCCCGGTCGCGATCTCGACGAACGCGGGCACCGTGATGCCGCGCGGGTAGTCGGGGTCGCGCTTGAAGTAGGCGTCCTGGATGCGCGGGATGCCGAGCACCGGGTCGACGCCCCCGGGGTCGAGGTCGAAGGTCCAGCTGCGCCGGTCGTGCGTCGGCCCGCAGATCCCCATCGACAGCGCGTCCTCGAGACCGAGAAGCCGGCGCACGATGATCGCGCGGTTGGCCCACGGACACGCGCGGGCGACGACGAGCCGGTAACGCCCCGCCTCGACCGGGAATCCGTCGCGGCCGTCGGCCGTGATGCGGGTGGTGATGTAGTTCGTGTCGCGCTCGAAGGACTTCTCGACGTAGGTGCCCTGCTCGCTCATGGCGCCACCCTAACTTCGGTATGCCGTGGGGCGGGGCACCGCACGCGCCGTGACGTCAGCTAGACGGTGTGGCTCGGCGTGCTCCCGCGTGACGAGCCCTTGACCACCTTGGATCGCGGGTGGTGTTCCACCCGTAGAACTCCGACCCGGAGCAGGTCGTAGGTGTCCTTGCTGACGTAGAGGGTCCCGGCGCGGTCGGCGACCTTCATCTCACGTCCCTGTCGAGCTCGGACCCCTCTCGGCGGGGTGGCGTCGTCACAGGGTAGGGGCAGCCGCCGGCTCCTGCCCGCCCGAACGGGGACGATGCGGACAGATGCCCGCGCCTGCCCCGCCCGTATGCCGTGAAGCAGGCCACCGCGTGTGAGCTCGGGGCCGTGGGGTGAGAATGGAGGCATGCCAGACCTGCGACTGCTCACGCCTGACCGGGTCGGTGACCTCGTCGGGTCCTGCGCACCCTGCACCTTCTGGCAGACCGTCCCCCACAACGGACACGGGGGAGCGCCCGATGCCCGGGCTCGCCTCGACGCGCTCGCCGCGTGGGTCGAGGAGGTCACGGCCGACTGGGGCCCTCCCGGCCGCATCGCGTATGCCGACGATCGACCCATCGGGCACGTCGTGCTCGCGCCGGCGCACTTCGTGCCCCGCCTCGCCGCCTTCCCGACCGCGCCGGGCGACCCGGCCACGGTCATGCTCGTCACGGCCGTCACCGCGCCCGAGGCCAACGGCGACGGGCGCGGCCTCTGCAAGATGCTGCTCCAGACGGCCGCCAAGGATGCGCTGAAGCGGCACGTGCGCGCCCTCGACGTCATCGCCTCTCGCCCGGCCGCCGTCGGCCCGCATGCCTGCGTCCTCGAGACCGAGCCGCTCGAGAAGTTCGGCTTCCGGGTGGAGCGCGACCATCCGGCATACCCCCGCTTGCGGATCGACCTGCGCACGGCGGTCACGCTGCGCGACGAGGCGGCCGCCTACCTCGCGCGGGCGCTCGCCCGCATCCCCGGAGCTCACCCGGCGCCCGAGGTGCATCCGCGAGGGTCGGGGTCGGCGCGCTCCGCCGACCGGCCCTGACGACGAGCCCTGACGACGAGCCCTGACGACGAGCCCTGACGACGAGCGCTGACGACGAGCGCTGACGACGAGCGCTGACGACGAGCGCGCCCCGCCCTCATCTGCGCCGGCGTTGGGGGTGCTCAGGCGCGCCGGCCGGACCGGAAGACCTCCGTCACCTTCACCCGGCGTCCCGTGATGACGAGGGCGCGGCGGTAGATGGCGGACGCCATCCAGACGAGCAGGACGGCCGCGCCGACGGTGAGCGCCATGGCGAGGAGGAGCTGCCACACGGGCACGAGGCCGCCGGCCCAGCGCACCGGCATCGCGATGGGAGCCGTGAGGGGGAAGAGCGAGGCGGCCACCCCCCAGACGCCCTCGGGGTTGGCGGCCACGACGGTGATGGCGACGAGGTAGGACCCCGTGAGGACGAGCGTCACCGGCATGGTGGCCGACCCCACCTCGGTGATCTTGTCGACGAGGGACGCGGCGGCGGCGAAGAGGAAGGCGTAGAGCGCGAAGCCGAGCACGAACCAGACGACCGCGATGGCGAGGTCGCCCCCGGCCACGGGCGGCAGCTCGACGTCGTTCATCACCTGCACCGCCACCGCGAGGGGTGTGACAAGGACGATCAGCTGGAGGAAGGTCACGGCACCCACCGCCGCGACGGTCCCCACGAGCGCCTGGCTGGGGCGTAGCACCGCGAGCAGCACCTCGGAGATGCGCGTCGACTTCTCCATGGCGACCGTCGTGGCGATGGTGTTGCCGGCGAAGGTGAGGGCGAGGAAGAGCACGATGCCGACGGCGAAGCCCACGACGGACCGGGCGTCCTCCACCCTTCCGACGTCGACCTGCTGCGGTGGTCTCACCGACTGGATGCCGGCGATCTGCGCCGGGGTGAGCCCCGCCTCCATGAGGCGTCTAGACGTCTCGAGGGCGACGACCGACTGGGCGACGACGATGGGGAAGGTGCCGCTCGCCATGGACGTGTAGAGCGAGTCGCCGACGAGACCGGCGGTGGCGTCACCGTCTCGCACCGCTTGGCGCACCGCGGTCACGTCGGCCTTCGTCTCGTAGCGCACCGTGAAGTCGGCCGCCCTGCCCGCGGCGTCGAGGGCGGCGACGAGACCCGTGGGCGTCGGCCCGGCCGTCGCGAGCGTGTAGGTCGTCTGGTCCGACCGGAGCATCTGGGGCACGACGACTGCCGCGACCGACAGGACGAGCAGGATGCCCGTCACCACCTTGAACGTGCGCGACCGGATGCTCTCGACGATGCCTCGCTCCGCGACCAGTGCGGTGCCGCGCCACCAGGTGCCCATCAGCCCGTCCTCTCCTCGTCGTCAGGCCCCGCGGCCGCCGCGAGGAACAGCTGCGACAGGGTCGGCAGCTCGAGCCCGAAGTCGACGACGCGGCCGGCCCGGCGGGCACCGTCGAGCACGTCGAGGGGCTCGGTGCCGACCGGGACGTCGAGCCTCAGGTCGTCGGCCTCGTCGGAGATCACCGTCACGGCGGGGAAGCCGCCGAGCCAAGCGCGGTCCGCGGTGTCGACGTGCAGGCGAAGCTGGCGGCGCCCCGAGGCGGCTCGCAGCTGGGCCACCTCACCCTCGAGGACGGTCCGGCCGTGGTCGACCATGACGATCTGCTCGCAGAGGTCCTGGACGAGGTCGAGCTGGTGGCTCGAGAAGAGCAGGGTGGCGCCGGTCCGGGCCCGTTGCCGCAGGGTGACGGACAGGCTCTCGACGGCGACCGGGTCGAGGCCGGCGAAGGGCTCGTCGAGCACGATGACCTCCGGGTCGTGCACGAGGGAGGTGGCCAGCTGGAGCCGCTGCTGCATGCCGCCGGAGAGCTTGTCGGTGCGGTCGCCCCACCGGTCTGCCAGGTCCAGCTCCTCGAGCAGGGCGTGGGCCCGGGTCGTCGCGTCGTGACGCGAGAGGCCATGGAGGCGCCCGAAGTGCACCACCTGGTCGCCCACCGGCATGCCGGGGTAGAGGCCACGCTCCTGCGGCATGTAGCCCCACCGGCGGCGGTCCTCCTCGCCGACGGGACGACCGTCGCAGAGCACCTCGCCCCGGGCCGGGTCGAGCACGCCGAGCATGACGCGCATCAGCGTCGTCTTGCCGGCACCGTTGGGACCGAGCAGTCCGGTGAGCACTCCCGGACTCACGTCGAGGCTCACCCCGTCGAGGGCGACCCGGTCACCGAAAGCGTGGGAGACGTCGCGCACCGCGAGCCTCATGACTCGACCATACGCTCGGGCGAGGCCGGCTCCCGGACGCTTCGCCCGGGGACCGGTGTGGGGCGAGCCACAGGGATCGACCCGGCGGCGCAGTCTCCGCTGGGTCTCCGCTCGGGTGCCCCTCAGCCGTTCGTCAGCGCTCGCCGGCTCCGACGCCCTGCATCGACGCGAGGTGACGGCGCAGGTCGTCGAGGCGCAGCATGCCCGTGCGGGAGGTGTCCGCCTCGCCGAGGTAGACACGCTGGAGCGCGACGACGACAGCCTCGGCCACGTGGTCGAGCGTCTGCGGGTTCGCGAGGGCAGCGGCATCGCCCTCGTGGCTGAGGTAGCCGACGTCGAGGCGCACGGCCGGCATCCGGGTGCGCCGCAGCAGCGGCCAAGTGCGGGCGTGGGTGCGGCAGTCGGTGAGGCCGGTGCGCGCGACGACCTCGCGCAGCAGCAGGTCGGCAAAGTGCTCACCGATGCTCGACCACCCCGCGTGGTCGCCGGCGCCGTAGAAGTAGGTCGCGGCGCCGTGGGCCGAACCGGTCTGCGAGTGGTCGGTGTGCAGCGACAGGACGAGGTCGGCGTCGCAGGAGTTGGCGAAGGCCGCCCGCTCCTCGTCGGTGCCACCGTCGGTGACCTCGGTGTGCGTGAAGACGACGCTGACACCGTGGGCCGAGAGGCGGCCCTCGATGCGGCGGGCGAGGTCGAGCGCGAGCCGCGCCTCCTCGAGACCGAGGTGGCCGCGGGCGCCGTGGTCGGTGCCCCCGTGACCCGGGTCGAGGACGACGGTGCGCCCGCTCAGGCTGTAGCCGCTGCGGCGGATGGTCTCGCGCTCGCGCAACGCGCTCGCCGACCCGCCCACGACCGAGCGGCGGAGCCCGGCGAAGGCCCGCATCGTCTCCGGGCCGACCGTGCCGTCCGACTCGAGCCCGAGGGCGGCCTGGAAGGCGCGCACGGCTGCGTCGGTGGCAGGTCCGTGGATGCCGTCGACCTTGCCGGGCGTGAAACCGAGCTCGGCGAGACGGGACTGGAGCGTGACGACGTCGTCACCCTCGACGAAGTACTCGGGGATGTAGCGCAGCACCCGGTCACCGAGCGTCCAGCGCGCCCCGTCGAGCACGGCATACGTGTGCCGGCCGACGACGCCGTCGACGAGCAGCCCACGCCGCTGCTGGAAGGACTTGACCGCCTGCTCGACCCGCTCGTCGAAGATCGGGTCGCCGTGGCGGTCGGCGTGTCCGGCGCCGCCCGGGAGGTCGCCGGTGAGCACGAGTCGCTCGCAGACCGCCGCGACGGCGGGTCCGGCGTCACCGCGGCGGAGCGCGATCGATGGGGGTGGGGTCATCTCGGCTCCCTCCTCGAACTGGTCGCCGACAGGTCACGGTGGCGTGGCTGGCCGTGTGCAGCGTAAACGGCGCAGGGGTGGCAGCGCATCCCAGGAGGACACGCACCACCCCTGCGAGGGCGTTGTGGAGTCGGCGGGGCCGACCGCGCGCGGAGCACGCTCAGGCGATGAACTCCTCGAGCTCACGGAGCAGCTTGGGCTTCGGGTGCGCGCCGACGATCGTCTTGACGACCTGGCCCTTGACGTAGACGTTGAGCGTCGGGATGGAGACGACGCCGTAGCGGGCGGCGGTGTCCATGTTGGCGTCGGTGTCGAGCTTGACGACCTCGATCTTGTCGCCGTACTGCTCGTTGATCTCCTCGAGGATCGGGGCGACCTTGCGGCACGGGCCGCACCACGTCGCCCAGAAGTCGACGAGGACGGGCTTCTCGCTCATGAGGACGTCGTCGGCGAAGGTGGCGTCCGTCGTGTTCTTCAGGGCCATGGAGGTTCCTTTTCGGTATGCCGTGGGGCTGGGCTGGGTGGGTCTGCTGGGTCTGGCGTCGAGGTTACGCGGAGGCGCCGACGGTGGCCGCGGGAGCGGGGATCTCGCCGGAGTCGGTCTCGTCGATCACGGCCGCCTCAGCGGCTGCAGCCTCGGGGCTCGAGGTGTCCTCGAGCGCGGCGAGGTAGTGCTCGGCGTCGAGGGCGGCCGCACAGCCGGAGCCGGCCGCGGTGATCGCCTGCCGGTAGGTGTGGTCGACGAGGTCGCCGGAGGCGAAGACACCGGGCACGTTGGTGCGGGTGGAGCGCCCGTCGACGAGCACGTAGCCGGCGTCGTCAAGTGCGACCTGGTCGACGTCGCCCGTCTTCAGGAGCTCGTTGCGCGGGTCGTGGCCGATCGCGACGAACAGGCCGGTGACGGCCAGCTCGCTCGTCTCGCCGGTGACGGTGTCGCGCAGGGTGACGCCGCTCAGCTTGCCCTCGCCGTGGATCTGCGCGACCTCGGAGTTCCACGCGAAGCGGATCTTGTCGTTGCCGAAGGCGCGGTCGGCCATGATCTTGCTGGCCCGCAGCTCGGAGCGGCGGTGGATGATCGTCACGGTGCGGGCGAACTTCGTCAGGAAGGTTGCCTCCTCGATGGCGGAGTCGCCACCGCCGACGACAGCGATGTCCTGGTCGCGGAAGAAGAAGCCGTCACAGGTCGCGCACCACGACACGCCGTGGCCGGAGAGCTCCTTCTCACGGGGCAGGCCGAGCTCGCGGTAGGCCGAGCCCATGGCGAGGATGACGGAGCGGGCCCGGTGGACCGTGCCCTCGCTGTCGGTCACCGTCTTGATCTCGCCGGTGAGGTCGACGGCCGTCACGTCGTCGGTGACGAGCTCGGCACCGAAGCGCTCGGCCTGGGCACGCATGCCGTCCATGAGGTCGGGGCCCATGATGCCGTCCTTGAAACCGGGGAAGTTCTCGACCTCGGTGGTGTTCATCAGCGCGCCGCCTGCCGTGACGGCACCCTCGAAGACGAGCGGGGCGAGGTTCGCGCGGGCGGCGTAGACGGCGGCCGTGTAGCCGGCGGGGCCGGAGCCGATGATGATGACGTTGCGGACGTCGGACATGGTGGTGCTCCTGTTTGCTGCTCTCGGGATCGCGGCCCGACCTGCCGGCACACCGGTTGGTTCGTGGCTGCATAGGCCTCAACCGATCCTAGGCGGTCGATGTTCCCACGCCCGGGTGCACGAGCACGCAGGCGCTCAGGGGACCGGGGTGGCGCCTGCCAGGGCGGTGACGGTGCCGGGTGCGCAGCTGCGCTCGACGGCATACGCCGTGCTCGTGCCGTCGCGGGTCACGACGATGACTGCGGCGGGCTTCCCCTCGAAGGTCGCGAGGTCGAGGCTGACCGCCCCGGCGCCCGCCCCGATCGCGTCGAGGCACGAGGCCAGCCCGACAGGGGTCGCGATCGGCCCCAGCGAGGGGGACTCGGCCGCGAGGTCGGGCAGGGGCGTGCCCGGGTGGTCGAGCAGGTCGCGTGCCTGCGTGCCGAAGGTGCTCGCTCGGTAGTCGGTCGTGCTCAGCTGGATGTGCGGGTTGCCCACCGGCGCAGGGCTGGCGCTGGTCGTCGTGGTGGTCGTTGCGCCGGTCGGCGTGTCGGCCGCGACGACGGCGGCCGGGCTCGGCCGCTTCGTGACGTGCAGCGCCGATGCGCCCACGGCCACGACGGCCGCCGCGGCCGCGACCGCTGCGACGGCGACCCACGGTCGCTGCCGCCGACGGCTCCCGAGCGGCACGACGTCCGCGCCGGCGCCGCCGGTGTCGGCCTCGTCACCCGGGCCGGCGAGAGGGCCGCGGCTGACGCGCAGCCGGGCCTCGTCGGCCAGGGCGGCCGTGATCCGGTCCGAGACGGTGCTCGGCATCGCTGCGGCGCCCGCACCGTGACCGGCGTCGGCGAGCAGGGCCCTGACCCGGGCCTCGACCTCGGGGTCGAGGGGGATGTCGAGGGCGGCCGGCTCGTCGGGTCGGCCGGGCGGGGTGGGGTGGTCGGACTCGTCCACGGGTGAGGTCCTTCGTGCGATGTCTCGGGTGGTTCAGGGGCTCGGGGTCGGCAGGCCGGACCCACCGGGGTATGCCGGTCGCCGCGTCTCCGACGACGCGTGGCCCTCCGGGGTTCCACCGTTCGCCGGCCCATTGCGCTTCTGTCGCTCGCGGCGCCCGGCGCTGCGCTCACGGGTGCGCCCCAGCGTGCTCACCGGAAGTGCTCACCGGGGCTTGACGACGAGTCCGAGGTGGTCGGCGAGGGCCGCCCGACCACGGGCGCACCGCGACTTGATGGTGCCCTCGGCGACACCGAGGATGGCGGCCGCCTCGGCCACCGGCACCGCGTGCATGTCGACGAGGACGAGCGCGGCGCGTTGTCCCTCGGGGAGCTTCGCGAGGGCCTTCTCGATGTCGAGGCGCACCTCCGTGGAGGCGTGGTCGTCGTGCCGGTCGGCGAGCCCGAACTCCGGCAGCTCGCTCGTCGGCCGGCGCCGGCGCAGACGGTCGAGACAGGCGTTGACGACGATGCGGTGCAGCCAGGTCGTCACGGCGGCCTCGCCGCGGAACGACCCGGCGCGGCGGTAGGCGGCGATGAAGGCGTCCTGCACGCAGTCGGCGGCGAGCTCCGGGTCACGCACGGTGCGCAGGGCGACCGCCCACATCCGGTCCTTGTGCCGGCGGAAGATCTCACCGAAGGCCGCGTCATGGCCCTCGACGTGCAGCCGGAGCAGCTCCGCATCGCTGAGGCCGTCGATGCCACCGGGCGGGCGCTCGCCCGGCTCGGCGACCGGCACGGTCAGCGCACCGTCACTTCGTTGATCTGGGCTCGGTAGCGGGTCGGCGACTCGGCGGCGGCCGCCTTCGTGACGAAGACGATGAGCGTCGTGCCCGGCTCGAGCTTCTTCGAGGCCTTGATCGTCACCGTGCCCTCGGCGCCCTTGGCCGAGCCCACCTCCTGCGCACCGCTGCGCGAGGTGCCGTTCGTGAGGTAGACCGTGACGTTCTGCTTCGCCGGCAGGACGAGGTCGACCTCGCTGACGGCCGTCGGCTGGCTCAGGGTGAGGATGACCCCGAGGCCCTCCTTGTCGCCGTTGTAGGTGGGGCTGCCGTACCACCGCGACCTCCAGCCGGTGCTCGGATCGCCGTCGTAGACCTTCTTGACGTTCTGGTCGGCCTCGGTGCCGTCCTGCTCGTCGTAGCCGGTGCCGCCGACGATGGAGACGGGGGCGGCGGGCGGCGCGGACGACGACGTCGGGGCCGGCTCGCTCGTCGTCGGGGCCGCGCTGCTCGAGGCCGAACGGGTCGCCGTGACGGTCACGACGGGGCCGGCGACCGTGTCGCCGTCGCTCTTGCCGATCTTGGCGACGTTGTTGATGCCGATGACGAGGGCCACGATGACGAGCACCCCGACGATCGCCAGCGCGATGCGCGACTGGGCGCCCGACGGTCGCTCGGGGGCGTCGCGGCCGAAGACGGGCAGGGGCGGCTCGAGGTCGGTGTCGGGCGCCTCGTCGAGTGCGTCGACGAGGGCGATCTCCTCACCGTCGTAGTCGTCGTGCGCCGAGTGGGCGGCCCGGCGCTCTGCGGCGCGGGCGGCGGCCTTGTCGGCGGCGGCCCGGGCGAACGAGCCGACCCGGTCACCGATGGCCGCTGCCGCGCCGGCGGCCGCAGCTCCGGCGGCGGCGAGGCCGGCCGTGCCTCCCGTGCCACTCGAGGCACCTGCGCCGGCAGCACCAGCAGCCCCGGCAGCTCCCACGCCGGCGCCCGGCGCTCCGCTCGGGAAGGCCTGGGTCTGATCACCGCTGCCGACAGCAGGGATGACGTCGGTGGAGCCGGCAGCGGACCGAGCAGCCCCCGCTCCGGCAGCACCCCTGGCAGCAGCACCGGCGGCACCGGCAGCACCGGCGGCACCGGCAGCACCGACGGCGGGCAGGACCCGGGTCGAGCCGGCCGACGCGCGCGGCGCGGGCAGGCGGATGCCGCTCGCTCCGTCGGACTGCGGCGGACCGGACGCCCACGGTGCGATCTGGAGGGCGAGGTCGCCGGGCGACAGCGGTCCGCGCCGGCCACCACGGCTGCTCAGGGTCATGCGACAGATGAGGTCGAGGTCGTTGGGCACCCCGGTGGCGATCTCGGAGGGAGCGGCAACGCCGCCCACGACGGGTGGTGCGTTCTCGAGCCCGGTGCCGGCAGCGGGGCCGGGGCCGACGAGGCCGTCATCGACCGACACGGCGGGCCAGCGACCGGTGAGGCCGGCATACGCGACCTTGACGAGCCCGACGGCGTCAGCGCGGGAGGCCTGCTCGTCGGAGATGCGGTCGGCCCCGGTGAGCACGGCCTCGGTCGCGAGGCCGCGCACCTTGACGGCGCCGTCGGGCATGCGCAGCACGGTGCTGGGGGTGAGGGCGAGGTGGTGCAGCCCGCGGTGGCTCGCCTTGTCGAGGGCGCTCGCGGCCTCGCCGGTGAGCCGGCGCACCTCCTCGGCGGAGAGGCCGCCCGACTGCAGCAGGTGCGAGAGGGGCACGGCGCCGGTGAGCGGCTCCTCGACGACGAAGGCGACGCCCTGGTCGGTGCCGACGTCGAGCACCCGGACGAGGCGCGGGTCCTCCACGCCGGCGGCCCGGCGCGCTGCGTCGAGGACGGCGGCGGCGATCGATGACGACGCCGGGAAGCAGACGAGGACGACCTCGCGTTCGAGGGTGTGGTCACTCGCGCGCCAGCGCTCGTGCGAGGGCGCCTCCGACGTGCGCAGGGTGACGGCATACCGCCCACCGAGAAGTGTTCCGGGTCCAACCCCTTGCATGCGTCACCCCTCCCTGATGTGGACGCGGCCAGCGATGCTGCTGGGTTTGCCCGTCATCCTAGGCGGAATCAGCGCGGATCCAGATCCTCGCCGGCGGCGTGTGCGGCGGTGACCGCCTCGATGTCCTCGATCTCGTCGATGCGCGACGTGCCCCGGAGCACGGTGCGCGCGATGCCGGCGAGGAGCACGATCCCGATGAGCGTGCCGCCGGCCCAGTAGATCGTCGAGTCGAGCGGGTTGGCCTGGACGCGGATCGCCGCCGGGGTGCCGATGACGGTGCCGTCGGCCGTCGTGAGGTAGGCCATGATCTCGACCTTGCCGGCGGCGACCGCCGCCACCTGCACCGGCACGATGGCGCGTGACCCCGGCTGGATCGTGATCGGGCCCGGCTGCTCGACGATCTGGATGCGCGGGTTGTTGGGCACGAGCAGGAGCCGGATGTTCTCGACGACGTCGTCGAGGCCGTTGACGACCGTCACCTGGAGGGTGCCGCGCTCGGCGAACAGGTTGACGCTGCGCGGGACCACGCGGATCGCCCGGGTCGCGGCGGTGATGTCGGCGGAGACGGAGGTGCCGAGGGTCGTCCAGCCCGCCCGGTTCCACCGCCAACGGGCGCTCGTCAGCTCATCGAGCAGCTCGCCGTACGTGGCGGCGACGACGTCGCCGTTCGCGAGCACCTCCGAGACGGAGAGCATCGTCGAGCGCTGGGTCGCCATCTGGGCCAGGCGCGCGGTCGTCAGGGTCGGGGCGGGTGCCGCCGACGGCGGGGCCTGGGCCGGACGCTGCTGGGCCACCGCCCGCTCGGAGCTGCGGTCGGTGAGCAGGCTCGTCGCGTCGACGGGCTCGAGCCACGGCACGTTCGAGGTGGCCTCGAGGAAGGTGGACAGGGCGCGCGGGTCGGTGTCGTAGGTGCGCGGCGCCACGACGAGTGCCGAGCGCGGGGTCCCGGCCCGCTCACCGAGCAGCACGAGCGACTCGGCGAGGTAGCGCTGGGTCGAGAGCACCGGCGTCGGATCGCTGCGCCTGGGCAGCAGGGCCGAGAGGCGGGCGTCGTAGCCGAGCAGGCGCGTGCCGCCCGCAGCCACCCGTCGTGCGGTCGGGGTGTAGGGGGAGTCCGCAGTGATGGCGCGCTGGTCGACGACGATGCCCGCGACCTTCTTGACGGTCGAGCCGGCCCAGATCGCCTTCAGCTGCTTCTCGCGGCCGTTCGGCAGCAGGCCGTCGACCGGCCAGGCGATGTCGCCCCGTGCCGCCGAGCCGAGCTCCTCGGCGACGAGCGACGAGCGGCCGACGAGGGCGCGCACCGGTGGGTCGGCCGGGTTGATCGCGCCGCTCGCCGCGACGTCGGCGTCCGCATAGGGCAGTGCGATGACCGGGCGGCCGCGCAGGTCGGCGGCCAGCTGGTCCGCGAGGTCGGACACCACGGCGTCGGGCCCGGCCGCCTGGCCCGTCCCGCCGGCGTCCGTGGTCGCGCCCACTGACGGCGTCGCGCTCGGGGTGCCGGACGGGGGAGCCGGGGTGGTCGAGGGTGCGGAGGACGTCGTGCCCGTCGGAGTGGTCGTCGGAGTGGTCGTCGGAGTGACGGTGGACCCCGTTGACCCGCTGGTGCCCGGCCGCACGGCCTCGACGGCCGGGCCGAAGACGGCGGGGTCGACGGCCAGCGTCACCGGCGAGCCCTTCGTGCCCTCGACGAGGCGGCCGAGGCGTGAGCCCGGACCGATGACCTTCGACCAGGCCGCGTCGCGCACCGCCTGCTCCTGCGAGAAGAGCTCGACGACAGGGTCGAGGGTGACCGGCATGAGCGTCGCGACCTGGATCGGCTCGAACTCCTTGCGGGAGTTCCACGCGAGGAAGGTGCGGGTCATCCCGATCGCGGCCGAGGCGCCCTGCTGCACGACCTCGACCGAGATCGGCAGCGCGGCGAAGGCGTCGGGGTTGCGCAGCTCGGCGGCAGGCACGACGACGCTGAAGGGCGCCTCGTCGCCGGCCGCGATGTCCGCGAGGGTGGTCTCGGCCACCCGGCGACCCGAGTTCGTCGTGCGCCCCGACGCCCAGTCGTCGAGTGCCGGACGCGTCGTGATGTCCCTCGAGCCGAGGCGCACCTGCACGGTGGGGGCCGTGAGCGGCCCGGTCAGGGGGGCGGTGACGACACCCGTGACGGTCACGTCGGTGCCGGGCGCCACGACCGTCGGGGTGACCTTCGTCAGCGTGACGAGTGCCCGCGTGCGGTCCGGCTTGACCGCCGGGGTCAGCGACGGGACGGGCTGGAGAGGCGCGACTGCCCCTGCCGAGCCGCCGACCGGCACGCCGAGCAGGACGAGCAGGACGACGAAGACGGCGGCCACGACACGCGGCCGCTCGCGGCGCCCCCGGGTGCCCGGACGCCGCCACCTCCCGCTGGTCACGCCGTGCCTGCCAGCCGGTTCCAGGCCGTCTGGGCGATGCGACGCTCGTTGGGGAAGGTCAGGCGGCGGTGCACCTCGTCGAGACGCATCCAGGCGACGTCGATCGCCTCGTGGTCGGGGTCGTTCTCGATGGAGAGCTCGCCGCCGAGGGCCTCGAGCAGGTAGTGGTGGACGTACTTGTGCACGCGCTTGGTCGACGTCGCGAACCAGTAGTCGATCGTGCCGAGCTCGACGAGCACCCGCCCGACGATGCCGGTCTCCTCGGCGACCTCGCGCGCCGCCGTCTCGACGAGTGTCTCGCCCGGCTCCACGTGCCCCTTGGGCAGGCACCACTCGATGCGGCCCGCCCGGTTGCGTCGCGCGATGATGGCGATGAGGGCGCAGCCGTCCTTGACGTCGACGACGATGCCCCCCGCGGAGCGCTCCTCGACCGCGGGCAGACGCCTCCCCTGCACCGGGGTGGGGAGGGGCTGCGCGCTCACCTCGCCACCATAACCGGGTTGTCCCCGTCGCCGCCTTCGTCGAGTCGCTCCCACGCCGCCTCCCGTATGCCGTCCGGCCCCCTCCCGTCTGCCGCGGCCCCGCTGCGCCGCTGCCCCGGCGGCCACAGCGCTCGTGCGGGACCCGGCACGGCGGCGTACCTCGGTCTGCGGGTGCGCCCGCTCGCCTAGATATCCCAGCGTCGTGGCGTGTCAAGCGGCGACGGGTTGGCGGTGTGCCCATGCGGTGTGTTCGTCGTAGGGGGTTCGGTGTTTGAGGCAGCCGTGCAGGATGCCGACCCATCGGTTGGCCAGGGCGCGTAGGGCTTGGTGGTGGGTGTCGCCTGCGGCGCGGCGTTGGTCGTAGTAGGCGCGGGCTCCTGGGCTGGGCTTGAGGGAGCAGAAGGCCCACTGGTCGAGTGCGTCGTACAGGCGAGTGTTGCGGGCGTGTCGGGCCAGGACCGCGCGTTTCTTGCCTGAGGCGATCGTGATCGGGGAGGTCCCGGCGTAGTTCCTGCGAGACTTGGTGTCGGTGAAGCGTTCGGGGTCGTCTCCGAACTCGCCGAGCACCCGGGCGCCGAGGACGTCACTCAGGCCTGGCAGCGAGAGAAGGATGTCGGCGTCCGGGTGCTGCTCAAAAGTGGCTTCCAGCTGCGCCTCGAGCTGGGCGAGCTGGGTGTTGATCGCGGTGATGACCCCGACCTGGGCGGTGACCACGCTCGCGTACGCGGCTGCGGTCGCCTCGGGTGCGTGCAGCTGCTGGGTGTGCAGCACCGCGTGGATCCGCTCGGTGGTGGTGTGCAGGTTGCGTCGTCGGCCGCCAGCGCGCAGGGCCGCTGTGAGCTGGGAGCGGGTCAGCCGGGCCGCCCTGTCAGGATCCGGGGCCCGGGTCAGGACCGCGAGGGCGTCGTGGTCGTGCAGGTCCTGAAACGCTGTCAACGCCGCGGGGTAGAACTCCCGCAGCGCGTTCCGCAGCCGGTTGGTCTCCCGGCTGCGCAGCCACACCATCGACTGCTGGGCACGGGCCAGGATCTTGATGGCCTGCACCTGGTCGCTGTCGCCGGCCACGACGCGATGGTTGTGGGCGTCGGTGCGGACCAGGTCGGCCAGGACCTTCGCGTCCCCGGGGTCGGACTTGCCGCCGCCGACGTGGTGCCGGTCGCGGTAGCGGGCCACCGCCTTGGGGTTGACCGCGTACACCCGGTACCCGGCCGCGACCAGCGACGCGACCCACAGCCCGTGGTCGGTCTCGATTCCGACGGCCACCTCGTGCGGGTCACCGGCGTGCTCGGCGAGCAGCGCGTGAAAGGCGCTGACCCCAGCCACGCCCTCGGGTAGTCGCCGGGCGGCAAGCTTGCTGCCCGCCTCGTTCATGACATGGACGTCGTGGTGATCCTCGGCCCAGTCGTTGCCGACGAAGATCAACGCGACCACCTCCTTCACCTCGATCGACACACTGCGGACACTGAGCCGGGATCGCCCCGGTAGCGACCTAATGGATCAGTGCTCACCACCGCTGGGGGCACGACATCCCATCAGCACTCGTCGGGCGACCTCCCCGCCGGTCGGGACACGATCTAGGCGTAGAGATCAGCGCCTCAGGCTGAGGTGGTGTTCACCGACCAACGGCTCGGCCAAACAGCCTCCCACCCCCGATCACACGTCGAAAGAGGGAGAACAACACCCCCATTAGGCTGACCTGGTGCCTGATCGACCCCTCAGCCCTGCCGCGACGACGGCGCACCGCCCCCTGCTCGAAGCAGCGGTCGTGCGGCTCGCCCCGGTGCTGCCGATGCTCACCGAGCTCGGCGAGCTCTTCGCGGCCGCCGGGCACGAGCTGGCCCTCGTCGGCGGCCCGGTGCGCGACGCCTTCCTCGGGCGGGTCTCGCCCGACCTCGACTTCACGACCGACGCCCGCCCCGACGAGATCCTCGAGGTCGGCGCCCGCTGGGCCGACGCGCACTGGGACATCGGGCGTGACTTCGGCACGATCGGGCTGCGCAAGGGCCCGCTCCAGCTCGAGATCACGACCTACCGGGCCGACGTCTACGACCGGACCTCACGCAAGCCCGAGGTGATGTTCGGCGACACCCTCGAGGGCGACCTCGTGCGGCGCGACTTCGCCGTCAACGCCATGGCGATCCGGCTGCCGAGCCTCGAGTTCGTCGACGTGCACGGCGGCCTCGACGACCTCGTCGACCGGCGCCTCATGACGCCGGCCGCACCTGAGGAGTCCTTCGCCGACGACCCGCTGCGGATGATGCGGGCCGCGCGCTTCAGCGCCCAGCTCGGCTTCGACGTCGCGCCGCAGGTGCGCGCCGCGATGACCGAGCGGGCGGCGACGCTCGAGATGATCTCGGCCGAGCGGGTGCGCGAGGAGTTCAGCAAGCTGCTCCTCGCTCCCCGGCCGCGGGTCGGGCTCACCCTGCTCGTCGACACCGGCCTCGCCGACGTCTTCCTGCCCGAGCTGCCCGCCCTGCGGCTCGAGGTCGACGAGCACCACCGGCACAAGGACGTCTACGACCACTCGCTCATCGTCCTCGAGCAGGCCATCGACCTCGAGGGCCCGCCCGACGGCCCACCGGAGTCGGTTCCGGGGCCCGACCTCGTGCTGCGCCTCGCCGCGCTCCTGCACGACATCGGCAAGCCCGCGACCCGGCGCTTCGAGCCCGGCGGCGGGGTCTCCTTCCACCACCACGAGCTCGTCGGGGCCAAGCTCGTCAGCAAGCGGCTCAAGGCCATGCGCTTCGACAAGGACACGACCAAGCAGGTGGCGCGGCTCGTCGAGCTGCACCTGCGCTTCCACGGCTACGGCGACGGGCAGTGGACCGACTCGGCCGTGCGCCGCTACGCCACCGACGCCGGCCCGCTCCTGCCCCGGCTCCACCGGCTCACGCGCTCCGACTGCACGACCCGCAACGCCCGCAAGGCGCAGCGGCTCTCCCGCGCCTACGACGACCTCGAGAAGCGGATCGAGCGCCTCGCCGCCGAGGAGGAGCTCGGCAAGGTGCGCCCCGAGCTCGACGGCAACGAGATCGCCGCGGCTCTCGGCATCAGGCCGGGCCCGGTGCTCGGGCAGGCTTACAGCTACCTGCTGTCGGTGCGCCTCGACGAGGGGCTCATCGGCAAGGACGCCGCGCGCGCCAAGCTGCTCGCGTGGTGGGCCGCCCGCTCCGAGTGAGCTGCCCGTGACCGAGCGGCCGCGAGGGGGCATGGTGGGGGCATGAGATATCTCGACGTCCCCGGCCTCGGCCTCGTCAGCAGGGTCGGCCTGGGCACCTGGCAGTTCGGTGCCCGCGAGTGGGGCTACGGCGACGACTACGCCGACCGCGCAGCCCACGACATCGTGCGGCGTGCGCTCGCGCTGGGGGTGACCCTCTTCGACACCGCCGAGATGTATGCCTTCGGCCGCAGCGAGCGCATCCTCTCCGAGGCGCTGGGCGAGGACCGCCACTCCGCCGTCGTGGCGACGAAGCTCTTCCCCATCGCGCCGTTCCCGCCGATCGTGAGGAACCGCGCGCACGCGAGCGCCATCCGGCTCCGGCTGCCCCGCATCCCGCTCTACCAGGTGCACCAACCCAACCCGTTCGTGCCCGACAGCGTCATCATGCGCGGCATGACGCCGATGCTCGACGAGGGTCGCATCGGCGCCGTCGGCGTATCGAACTACTCCCTCGACCGCTGGCGCAAGGCCGACGCCGCGCTGGGCCGGCCCGTCGTCAGCAACCAGGTGCAGTTCTCGCTGGCGACCCCGGCGCCGCTCGAGGACCTCGTGCCCTTCGCGCAGCGCGAGGACCGCATCGTCATCGCCTACAGCCCGCTGGCCCAGGGGCTGCTCGGTGGGAAGTACGGCGTCGACCACCGCCCGAGCGGGGTGCGCGCGGCCAACCCGCTCTTCGGCACCGAGAACCTCCGGCGCATCGCGCCCCTCCTCGAGGTGGTGAGGCAGGTCGCCCATGCCCACGGCGCCAAGCCGGCCCAGGTCGCCCTCGCGTGGCTGCTGGGCCTGTCGCAGGTCGTCGTCATCCCCGGGGCCTCGAGCGTCGAGCAGCTCGAGTTCAACGTCGCCGCGGCCGACCTCGAGCTGCGGCCCGACGAGCAGGAGGCGCTCA
This sequence comes from Humibacillus xanthopallidus, assembly GCF_006716675.1. Taxonomy (GTDB): domain Bacteria; phylum Actinomycetota; class Actinomycetes; order Actinomycetales; family Dermatophilaceae; genus Humibacillus; species Humibacillus xanthopallidus_B. The sequence goes on from NZ_VFPM01000005.1 coordinate 91,206, forward strand.
CCGCCGCTGCGCAGGCCTTCGCGCCCGTCTCGGCGGGGCGCACGTTCGTCGACAGCCTGCGCGAGCGCTTCTGACCGCGGGGCCCGGGGCGAGAGGCCCCGGGGCCGTGACGCCGACGGCCGCGACGGGGAGTTCTCCCCATCGCGGCGGTCACCGTCGCGACCTAGGCTCGAGGATGGCTCCGAGCACGGTCGCCGATCTGACAGCAGCGGGTCACGATGGTTGACTGACCGCGCCCCTGACTGTCACGAGCAGGAGCGACTCCCAGACCCCAGAGGATCCCATGAGCACGCTGGCCTACCCGAGCCCCGACTTCCCGGGCCCGCCGTCGGTGACTCTCGAGGTCGACGACGGGTGGGAGCCCGTGCACGCCCCGGGCACGATGCTCGCCGCCCGCCTGCCGCGAGACGAGGGCTTCTGCCCCAACGTCGTCGTGACCCTCGAGCCCTGCGCGCGCGACCACGCGATCGAGGGCTCGCTCGAGCAGGTCAGGACCCTCGCCGCCGCTCGCGGGGGCGGTGTCTCCGAGCCGTATGCCGCCGAGCTGGGCGGGGCGCACTTCGTCGGGTGCGATGCCACCTGGCCAGACCCCGAGGTCGAGAGGGTGCTGGGCGCCAACCTCTTCCATGTCGCGGGAGCCGGCGAGACGGCATACCTCGTGCAGCTGACGGGAGCCGTCGGCGGCGCGGATGCCGAGGCCGACTACGACCTCGTCCGCGGCGTGCTGACGACGGTGCGGGTGCAGCCGTGGGCGGCGCCGGCTGCCGGGACGCAGGAGCACGGCGCATGAGCGGCACCGTGCACTCCGTCGAGGTGGGCCTCGCCACCGACGTCGGCCGCGTGCGCCCGCACAACGAGGACACCGCGGCGTCCGAGGGCACCGTCCACGTCGTCGCCGACGGCATGGGCGGCCACGCTGCGGGAGAGGTCGCGAGCCGCATCGCCGCCGACGCCCTCATCGAGCTCGCCGCCCGGCCGAACCTCCAGGTGCGCGACATCGTCGCGCAGCTCGCCGAGGCCAACCGGCGCATCCTCGAGTCCGCTGCCCGCCACCCCGAGCAGACCGGCATGGGCACGACCGCCGCCGGGCTCGCCGTCGTCTCGGTCGGCGGCTCTCGCCACTGGGCCGTCTTCAACGTCGGCGACTCGCGGGTCTACCGGAGCATCGACGGCGAGCTGAGCCAGGTCACGGCCGACCACTCCGAGGTGTGGGAGCTCGTCGAGCGCGGCCTCCTCACGCCCGAGCAGGCCGCACGCCACCCCGCTCGCAACATCGTCACCCGGTCGCTGGGACGCGAGCCGATGGCGACCGTCGACACCTGGGTCTTCCCGCCCTATCCGGGCGAGGCCTTCGTCATCTGCTCCGACGGACTGTCCAACGAGCTGTCGCGCGAGCGCATCGAGGAGATCCTCGCCGAGCACCCCCACGCCGACGCCGCCGCGCAGGCGCTCGTGAAGGCCGCCGTCGAAGCCGGGGGCCGCGACAACGTGACTGCTATCGTCGTGCGGTCGCCGGGGGACGACCTCGACCTCGACATCGACGAGGACACCACCCCCCGCGACCAGGTGAACGGCTCGACAGGGGAGAGCAGGGCATAGCAGGTGAGTGGTCCGTCGGTTGTCGTCGACTGGGCCCCCGACGGCTGGACGCACATCGGGGGGCCCGGCATGCACCTGCTCATCGGCCTCGACGAGGACGACGAGCAGACGCTCGTCGCGAGCGACGCCGCCGACGGTGGTGACCTCGACGACGTCATCGACGTGCTGACCTCCGGGGGCATGCGCAGCGCCCGTCACTTCGTCGGGGTGCACTGGCAGCCGCGCACCCGGCTCGTCGCCTTCGGACCCGTGGCTGCGACGGTGACGCTGCCCGACGGCTCCGAGCACGAGGTGCGCGCCGCGAGCCAGCGGGTCTGGACCGACCTCGAACTCGCCGAGCACCCGGCCCACGTGCGGTTGCGCGTGCTCGACGAGACCGAGGCGAAGCAGGCGCTGGAGCAGACGTCGGCGGTCACCCTGGGTGGTGCAGCCGCGTCTGCCCAGCCGGCCGCACCCGTCGCCGTGGAGCCCGTGCCTCCCGCACCCTCGCCGCCCGGCTCCGGAGCCGAGGAGCAGGCGAATCGCCCCGTGGCACAGGAGAGCTCGCCGGCCAAGGCCGAGCGGCCCGCCACGGGTGTCCCGACCTTCGGCAGCTCGACGGCCGCAGGCGCACCGACGAGCTCACCCTGGCAGCGCAGCTGGGCCCAGCACACTCCGGCAGCCTCGCCGGTGACGCCGGTGACGCCGGTGACGCCGGTGACGCCGGTGACGCCCGTGACGCCGGTAGCCCCGGCGCCTCCCGCGCCCGCGCTCACGACCCCGGCGGCCCCGGCACCAGCGGCCGAGGCCCCGCGACCGGAGCCTGTGCCGACGCCGGAGCGGCCGCCCCTCGACGTCGAGTCGACGCTGTCCGCACGTTCACTCGTCGAGTCCGCCCCCGAGCCCGCCGCCGAGCCCGCCCCCGAGCCCGCCCCGAAGCCGGCCGTCGCAGCGCCTCGCGCCGCGACCGACGCAGGCGACACCGCCACCGCACCAGGCACGGACGGCAGCGCGCCGCCGAGCTACGACTACCTCTTCGGTCACACGACGACCGTCGACGAGCACCGCCGCGTCCTTGCCGAGCTCGAAGCGCCGACCGAGGACGACGAGTCCGAGGCAGACGAGCAGGTCGACCCTCCGGAGGGCACCGCCGAGCCAGCGCTCGACGGACTGCCCGGCACCTCTGCCTCGCCCCACGTCGGGTCGAGCGGCGCGAGCTCCCTTGTCGTGCAGGCGCCCTCAGTGGTCGCACCGCCTCCGCCTCCAGCTCCGCCGACCGTGGCCGAGCCGGGCTCGCCCGAGGGCGGACTCATCTCGTCCGTCCCGTGGGCCACGCCTGCGGCCTCGCTCCCGACGCCCGCCGCAGGCGCTGCACCGGCCGAGCCGACGGAGCCCGAGCCGGAGGTGGCGACCTTCGCCGGACGGCATACGCCGCCGCCGGCGCCGACGCTGCTGCCCCCGGCGATCGTGCCCCCGCCCGGCACGCGCCCCCCGACGGCAGCGCCGATCATCACGACCGGCCCACCGCCGCCCACCCGGCCTGCGACGGACGTTGTGGCACAGAACGATCCGTCCGTCGCCGTGCCAAGCGCGGACCCCGCGACCGACGACGAGGCCGAGCTGACCGTCGACCGCAGCGCCCTGATCCAGGCGCGCGAGGCAGCCCGCAGCCAGGTCTCCACCGGCCCGAGCGTCCTCGCCGTCCTGTGCTCGTCGGGTCACCCGACGCCGCCGCACAGTGACCACTGCCGGGTGTGCGGTTCGGGCATCCCGCCGCAGGAGGCGTTCACGATGCCGCGACCCCCGCTCGGGGTGCTGCGCCTGTCGACCGGCGACGTCGTGACGCTCGACCGCAGCGTGCTGCTCGGGCGCGCACCGCGGCTCGCCGAGGGCCACACCGCGGCCGACCGCCCGCACGTCGTCAAGGTGCCGAGCCCGGAGCGCGACGTCTCACGCAACCACGTCGAGGTCGTCCTCGAGGGCTGGCACGTGCTGATCCGCGACCTCGGCACGACGAACGGCACGACCGTGGCCCTGCCCGGAGAGGCCCCGGTGCGGCTGCGCGCGAACGACCAGCAGGTGCTCGAGGCAGGCTCGCTCGTGTCGATGGCCGACGAGGTCTCCTTCGTCTTCGAGGCGGCGCCCTGATGGCCGGGCCGAGACGCTCTGCGGCCGGGCGCGCCACACCCCGCACGCCGCCGAAGATCCCGGGCCTCGTCTTCGTGCAGCCGCTCGGGTCCGGCGGCTACGCCGACGTCTTCCTCTACGAGCAGCAGAGCCCGCGGATGCCTGTGGCGGTCAAGGTGCTCAAGGCCGAGGGGCTCACCGACACGCTGCGCCAGCAGTTCGTCGAGGAGGCCGACACGATGGCCGCCCTCGGCGACCACCCCTACATCGTCCAGGTCTTCCGCGCCGGCACCTCCGACGACGGCCGCCCCTACCTCGTCATGAAGTACTACCCGCCGCCCAACCTCGCGATGCGGGCTCGAGCGGAGCGCTTCTCCGTCGAGGAGGTGCTGCGCACCGGCATCCAGCTCGCGAGCGCGGTCGAGACCGCCCACCGGGCCCACATCACCCACCGCGACATCAAGCCGGCCAACGTCCTCGTCAGCGCCTACGGCGCACCGGGACTCACCGACTTCGGCATCGCTGGGCGGGGTGCGCGCGACGGTGACGCCCCGCCCGAGGCCACCGACGATGTCGGCGTCTCCGTGCCCTGGGCGCCGCCGGAGGTGCTCTACGGACGGAGCAACGGCGACGAGCGCGCCGACGTCTACTCCCTCGCGGCCACGCTGTGGCAGCTGCTCGTCGGGCGCTCGCCCTTCGAGGTGCCCGGCGGTGACAACTCGGCGTATGCGCTGATGCCGCGGATCCGCAGCACCCCGCCGCCGCCGACCGGCCGCCCCGACGTGCCGGCGGGGCTCGAGCGCCTCCTCGCGCAGGCGATGGCGAAGGACCCGACCCAGCGGCCCGCGACCGCGCTCGAGCTCGCGCGGGCGCTCCAGGCCGTCGAGCAGCACCAGCGCCTTGCCCGCACCCCGATCGTCGTGCTCGACGAGCAGGGTCACACGACGCTCGTCAGCCAGACCCAGGGGTCGCCGACCGGACGCACGACCGAGGACGACGACCGCACGCGGGTCAAGGCCCCCCAGACCGTCCACGCCCAGCCGATGCTCCCGCCGCCCCCGCCGCCCCCGGCGCCGCCGGCGAGCGGACGCGCCGGTGATGCCGACGTCGATGACGAGACGCGCCGTCGTGGCCTCGAGCCCGCAGCGGGTCGGCTCTCACCGGCGCCGATGCCGATCCCGGCTCCCGGTCCGCCCGGCAGCCCGGGCGCGGCGCCGGGCCCCTACGACGCGGCCGGCTCGGTGAGGTCGCGTGCGACGACCGAGCCCACGACGAGCCACACGGCACCGCTCGACGCCCGGCACGGCGTCGCCTCCGATCACTCCGACGGTGCCACGGTGCGGCGGGCCCCCGCTGTCTCCGCAGACGCCGCCGGCGCAGCGACGTCGGAACGCACCGGGGCGCAATCGAACCCGTTCTCACGCCCGTTCGTCGTGTGGGCGCTCGCCGCGGGAGTGGTGGTGCTGCTCGGCATCGTGGCCTTCCTCCTGCTCCGCCCGTCGGCGAGCAGCACCGCGGCGAACGGCGACGAGCTCGCGCCGAGCCCGACGGTCTCGATGCCGGCCGACACCGCGGCCGTGCCCGACGGACTCTTCACGAAGCCGGCCGTCGCCGCCCGCTCCGGCAAGGGCGTCGTCACCTTCACCTGGACCTATCCCGAGGCGGCCGCGGGAGACACCTTCCGGGTCTACCTCGGGTCCACGCCGTCCGATGCCGACAACCCCGACCGCGCCAGGCGAGTGGGGTCCAAGACACCGACGTATGCCGTCAAGGCACCCGCCGGATCACCCGTGTGCGCCGTCGTCATCGCCGTGCGCTCCGGGCAGTCCTCGCCCGCCTCCGAGCCGGAATGTGAGACTCCGCAGTAGACAAACGAGCAAAAAACGGCGTCAATCGTGCAGGCGCGTGGAGTGGGGGCTTCTGCACGAGGCCGCCCCGCGGGCGGCACGAGGCTGACCTGAGGCCGCCCGGCCACCGTGACGAAGCCCGTCGTGACGCAACCATCGTGACGTAGCACCGACCATCGAGCGCTGACGCGCAGTCGACAGGGAAACAGGGGACCTGATCGTGATCCACAGCAAGGTGACAGTCGTGTTCTGCGGCGAGGAGCACTCCGTGTCACCGGAGACCGGCCTGACCATCGGTCGCTCCGGCGACCTCGAGGTCGACGACAACCCCTACCTGCACCGCACCTTCCTCGTCATCTCCTTCGACAACGGCTTCTGGTGGCTGAGCAACACCGGCTCCACGCTGACCGCCACGGTCGCCGACGACCAGGGCCTCTTCCAGGCCTGGCTGAGCCCCGGCGCCCGCATCCCGCTCGCCATGAAGACCCTCGTCGTGTGGTTCACCGCCGGGCCGACGACCTACGACTTCGAGATCCACGTCGCGAGCCCGGCCTTCCGCTCGGTCACCTCCGAGCCTCCCGAGGCCGGCGCCGACGGCGCTGCCGACGACGCCGGTGCCGCGACGGTCGGGCGGGTGTCGCTGACCCCCGATCAGAAGCTGCTCGTCGTGGCCCTCTGCGAGCCGTTCCTCCTGCGCCGCGAGGCCGGCACGAGCCAGATCCCGTCGTCGGCCGCGGCCGCCGAGCGGCTCGGCTGGGCCCTCACCCGCTTCAACCGCAAGCTCGACAACGTCTGCCAGAAGCTCGCCGACGCGGGCACCCGAGGGCTCCACGGCGGCGTCGGCAAGCTCGCGACCGGCCGCAAGGCGCGCCTCGTCGAGCACGCCCTCTCGACCAAGCTCGTCACCGAGGACGACCTCGCCCTCCTCGGCGCTGCCGATGGCGACGTCGCAACGAGCAGCACCACCACCACCAACACCACCACCGGCAGCGCACGCACCACACGCACCGCACCGAGCCAGGTGGCCGATCCGACCCGGGTGGTCGCGGCCGAACAGGGGAGATCATGAGCACCGCCGCCACGAAGCGACGGATCGGAGTCGTCTCGACCGTCGTCGTCGCGCTCGTCGCCGGGCTGCTGGTCTGGGTGGCCACGAGGAGCGAGGGCGAGGTCGTGCGCAAGGCCGACCTCAACGACGGCGGCGTCTGGGTCACGAGCAGCGAGCAGTCGCGCTACGGCCGCATCAACAAGGCCGCCGCCCAGCTCGACCTCGGCATCCTCGACGAGACCTCCAACGACTCCGGACTCGACGTGCTCCAGGACGGGGCGGCGGTCATCGGGCTGTCGCGGGCGGCCAACCAGATCATGCCGATCGACCCGATGGCCGGCACGCTCGCCGCCGAGCAGGCCGTCTCGCTGCCCAAGGCGAGCACCGCGACCGGCAACCGCGTCTTCACCGCCCCGGTCGTCGACCTGCGCGGAGGCACCGTCGCGATGATCGACCCGGCGACCGGCGCCCTCAAGGCCCAGCGCGTGCAGACCGGCACCGGGGTCTCGAGCCTCGACGCCCTCCAGACGCAGGCCAAGCCGCTCGCCAGGGTCGGCGGCAACGCCGCCGTGGCCGTCGGGGTCGACGGGAGCGTCTATGCCCTCTCGGCCGAGAAGGGCACCGTCTCGGTGCTCCGGCCCGAGGGCACGGGCTTCGCCAAGCCCGTCACCACCACGCTCGGCTTCACGTCGAAGTCGGCCCAGGTCACCGCGGTCGGCGACCACTGGGTGGTGTGGGACTCCGGCAGCGGCAGGCTCTGGTCCGACACCCTGCCCCAGCCCGAGCAGCTCTCCGTCGGGGGCACCCAGCCCGGCACCCCGGCATACGCGGCGCTCCAGCAGCCCGGCCCCGACGCGACGAGCGTGCTCGTGCAGGACGAGGCGCGCCTCACCCAGGTGCCGCTGACTGGGGACGCACCCCCGAGCGGCGGCGTCACGCTCTCGCAGGGCAGCCCCGGCCGGCAGCTCTTCCTCTCGCAGCCGGTGCGCCTCGCGTCGTGCATCCACGCGGCATGGGCCGGCCCGGCCAACGCCTACTACGGGCGCAACTGCGGCTCACCGGGCGACAGCGACACGGCCGACCTCGGCGCGATGAAGAAGGGCGTGCGCACCGACGGCGTCAAGCTGCGCGTCAACCGCGGTCTCATCGTGCTCAACGACCTCGACTCCGGGGCCGTGTGGGACGTCGACCGCGACCAGGTCAAGATCGACAACTGGGACTCCGTCATCCCGCCGCCGACGACCGACGACAAGAACACGAAGAAGGACGAGAACCTCGTCGACGACGAGCAGAGCAAGACCCCGCCCAAGGCCCAGAACGACGTCATGCAGGTGCGGCCAGGTCGCACCTCGACGCTCCACGTGCTCGACAACGACTCCGACAGCCAGGGCTCGATCCTCGCCATCTCGCCGGGCGACGTCGGACGGGCGAGCATCGACGCGGTGGCGACGAGCGCCTCGGCCGACGGGCAGACCGTCCAGGTCACCGTGCCGGACGAGCCGGCCTCCGACACGTTCTCGTTCGACTACACCGTCAACAACGGCACGACGGCCAAGAACGGCCGGGCGACCGCCAAGGTCACGGTCAAGGTCGTCGGCACCGGGGTCAACACCCCGCCGAAGCTGCGCGCGGGGCAGGGCAAGCTCGCCTCGGCGACCTACCCCGTCGTGGCGGGCAACCCCGTGCGCGTCGGCGTCGTCGCCGACTGGCGCGATGCCGAGAACGACCCCATCCAGGTGTCGGCGGGCGACCCCGTGACGACCGGCGTCGACGGCTCGGGCGCCCTGACGATCAGGGCGCGTGGTGACAAGGGCCAGCAGGTCGTCGACTACGTCGTCGACGACGGGCGCGGCGGCTCCACGCCCGCGACCGTCACCCTCGACGTGCTCTCCGAGGACGAGACCAAGGCGGTGCCGCCGCGCACCCAGCCCGACGTCCTGCGCGGCGTCGTCGGCAAGCCGGTGCAGCTCCAGCCGCTCGGCAACGACATCGCCGGCGCCGACCCCACCGACCCGCAGGCGCGGATGCGTCTCGCCCAGGCCGTCCGCGGCCCCGGTCAGCTGACCATCGACACCAACCTCGACACCAACGTGCTCACCGTCACCGGCCAGTCGCCGGGCACGACGACGATCACGTATGCCGCCCAGGTCGGCTCCGGGGTCAGTGTCGGTCGCGTGCGCGTCGACATCCTGCCCGCCCAGAACGGCGACCTGCCCCCCGTCGCATCGCCCGACAGCGCCGTGCTGCGCGGCCAGACCCCGGTCGTCGCCGACGTGCTCTCCAACGACTACAGCCCCCGCAGTGACGTCCTCGTCGTGCAGCGCGTCGTCACCGACGCGCCGTGGCTGCGTGCCTCGATCGTGCAGGGCCGGTGGGTCCGCGTCGAGGCGACGGCTCCGGCGAACGGCGACACGGCCCGCCGCGGCGTCGTCAGCTACACCATCAGCGACGGCACGAAGACCGCCGTCGGCCAGCTGTCCGTCGTGCAGAAGCCCCAGCCGAAGGAGAAGGTGCTGCCGACCGTCGTCGACGACGTGGCCACCGTGCGGGAGGGCGACGCCGTCACCATCGCGGCGCTCGACAACGACTCGATGAGCGAGGGCATCCCCCTCAAGCTCGACCCCGCCGCCGTCAAGGTCGTCTCCGGTGGCGGGCAGGCCTTCGCCTCCGGAACGGTCGTGCGCTACGTGCCAGAGCAGGCCGAGATGACCGGCCCCCGGACGGCGATCCTCGAGTACGCGACCTACCCCGAGGGCCTGCGTGCCCGGTCGGTGACCGGCCGCATCCAGGTGACGATCAACCCGCTGCCCGACGCGGTGAAGCGGCCCAACCAGCCCCCGACCGCCCGCAGCTTCTCCGCGAGCGTCACCGCCGGCGACACCCTCGCCATCACCGTCCCCACCAGTGGCGTCGACCCCGACGGCGACCTCGCCTTCGTCGGCGGCATCGTCGGTGAGGACGGCCGGGCCGTCGACCTCGAGCTCGGTCGCGTGCTCGGCTTCGGTGCGGCGACGATCCGCTACGAGGCCTATCCGCGAAGCTCCGGCACCGAGGTCATCCGCTACCAGCTGCGCGACCGCTTCGGCCTGTCGAGCGAGGGCTTCATCCGCGTCGGGGTCGTGCAGCCCGGTGACCCGCAGCCGCCCGTCGCCGTCGAGGACGACATCGTGGCCGCGCCGGGCCGCACCGTCCACGCCGACCTGCTCGCGAACGACCTCGTCGGGGCCGGCGACTCCGTGACGTTCGAGGACTTTGCCAAGCTCAACGACGACGACGTGCTGGCCGACTTCCAGCGGCAGAAGGACGACTCGTTCAAGGTCGTCGCACCGCAGGAGGACAAGGCGAAGGTTCTCACCTACGGCATCACCGACGGGCTCTTCGACGCGTCCCGGTCGACGCTGACCGTGCGCGGCCAGAAGGACTTCAACAACCCGCCCATCGCCGTCGACGACACGGCGACGGCGAAGCAGGGGGAGACCTCGGTCCTCGTCGACGCGCTCGCCAACGACCGCGACCTCGACGGCGACCGCGCCAGCCTGAGGATCACGAAGTTCGTCGGCGATGGCGTGAGCGCCGAGGGCAGGAAGCTGCGCATCCAGCTGCGGCCCCAGGCCCGGGTCGTGCCGTACGTCATCGAGGACGCCGACGGCGCCGTCGCCATGGCGCTCATCTACGTGCCCGCGGGGAGCAACGGCCTGCCCTACGCCGTCGACGGCAAGACCATCACGATGGGCACCGACTCGACCGTCAAGGTCGCACTCGGCGACTACGTCGCCGACCCGCGGGGAGGCAAGGTCACGGTGACCTCGCCCGAGACCGTCTCGACCTCGCCTGCCGACAACCTGCAGGTCGAGGTCACGTCCGCCTCCGATCTCACGCTCACCTCGACCGGCGGCTACGTCGGCCCGGCGGCTCTGATGCTCCAGGTGACGAACGCGACCGGCCAGGGCGACACCTCGGCACAGAAGGCCTATGTGACGATCCGCGTCCAGATCGGGCGGGAGGTGCCCGTGCTCCGATGCCCCGACCACGAGGTGGTGCTGGCCGCAGACGGTCCGGCTCGCACGGTCGACATCACCCGGCTGTGCCGGGTGTGGTGGCCCGACGGCATCGACCAGGGGTCGGCCCAGTTCGAGGCTGCGTGGGACCCGGCGATCGACCGGGTCGACCTCACCCAGCAGGGGGCCGGTGGCCGGCAGGTCGTCCTCAAGGCCCAACCCGCGGCCCAGGCCGGCGCGACCGGAGCGGTCTCGGTCAGGGCGCGCGGCGGGGCCGAGTCGTTCCCGATCCGCGTCCGGGTCACGAGCGCTCCGCCGCTCGCGACGCTCCGACCGGCAAAGGTCGAGGGCCTCATCGCGGGCACGAGCCGCACCGTGAACCTCGCGCAGTACCTCGACAGCCCGCTGAGCGCGCCGCAGTGCGCGATCGCCTCGAGCAGCGTCGCGAGCGGCGTCGGGGTGTCCGCGAGCCAGAACGGGTGCCAGCTGACCATCGCCGCCTCGGACACGGCTCGCGGCGACGCCCGGGTCTCCGTCTCGGTCACCGACGCCCCGGGGCGCTCGCCCGCCCTCGGTGAGGTGACGGTGACGGTGCGGAGCAAGCCGGACGCGAGCGCGGCCCCGTCGGCGGTCCCGGACCGCGTGCTCGGCAGCAGCGCGCGGGTCGACTTCCGTCCCCCGGCCTATGACGGCGGCCTGCCGATCCTTGAGTACGAGGTGACGGCGATCGGTCCCGGTGGCGGCCCGCGAGCCTGCCCGTCGAGCCCGTGCACCATCGACGGCCTGACGAACGGCAAGGACTACACCTTCACCGTCCGTAGCCGCAACGGCGTCGGGTGGTCCGACGCCAGCCCGCCGAGCAACACGGCTCGGCCCGACACGAAGCCTGAGGCCACCGCGATCGCCGACATCACCCCCGGTGACCGCAAGCTCTCGGTCAGCTGGACCCCGCCGCCCAACAAGGGCAGCGCGATCCTCGAGTACCGCGTCCAGTGGACCAACATCGGCGGCGGCGCCGGTGGCGGCGGCATCCAGGCCGTCCCGGCGCCGACGACGACGAAGGACGTCTCGGGCCTCATCAACAACGACGCCTACACGGTGCGCGTGCAGGCGAGGAACGAGGCCGGCTGGGGACCCTTCGGTCCCGAGGTCAAGGCGCAGTCCTTCGGCAAGCCGGCAGCAGTCCCGGCACCAACCCTCAACCCGCGGGAGCCGGTGCCCGGCGCTGCCAACGCGCAGGTGGCCATCTCGTGGCCCGCGACCGACGCCAACGGTCCGCCGATCACGAAGTACGAGGTCTACCGGCGCAGCGGCGGCGGGGCGTGGACCCTCATCGACACGGTGTCGGGCGGTGCCTCGCGCGTCAGCAGCGACACCGTGCCCTACCAGGGCCAGAAGCTCGAGTACGTCGTCACGGCCACCAACGGGGGGCCGGCCACGAGCGACCAGGCCAACTTCAGCTCCTACGTCGCGGACGGCATACCGCAGACCCCGAGCCTGCGCGCCGTCTCGACGCCGAACCCCGACTACAAGGCCAACGCGAGCTTCACGCTCGGCGACTCCCGGTCGCGCGGCTACGACAAGGTCAACTGGCGCGCGAGCGGGGGCCGCTCCGGGTCGTGGGACTGCTCGGCAGGCTGCTCCGGCGGCACCGCCGGCAACCTCGGCATCAGCAGCCAGTCGATGGACATCCAGGCGTGCAACGTCGCCGGGCGGTGCTCGCCGTGGTCGAACAACGTCGCCTTCCAGGCCTACGGACCGACGAACGCCATCCGCAACCCGGGCGAGCGGCACGACGACAACAGCATCACCTTCACGTGGAACGTGCCCGCCTTCAACGGCCGCGACATCACCCGCTACGAGGTCGCCGGTGACAAGAGCGAGACCTTCGGGGCCTCGCGCGAGTCGACGACGATCGGCGGACTGAACTTCGACACGACCCGCACCATCCGGGTGCGAGCCTTCGCGACCGATGCCGGGTGGGGGCCGTGGACCTCGATCACCGGCACGACGAACTCGGCGCCCAGGCCGTCGGTCGACGCGGTCTACAAGGGCGCCCAGTGCGGGGCCACGAGCGGGTGCCGCATGGACAACGGCGTGCAGTGCGGCTCGAACTGCAACTTCGTCGCCTACCGGCTGTCGAACTTCTCCGGCGCGATCAGCTGCGCGGTCGACAGCAGTGACGGCGGGTGGCCCGACCCCGACGACGGCAGCGGCTGGCGCATCGCGCCCCAGAACGGCGCCAACCAGTCGACGAAGTTCTACGGCTTCTCCGGCGGCTGGGTGAGCGTCACCTGCACCGGAAAGGGCGCCGACGGCAAGACCTACTCGCCACGTGGCGTCCGCAACCCGTGGGGCTGACCCGCACCCGCCCCCGCACCACCCGGCACGGCCCGGAACACCCAGACCTCTGCGAAAACCCTGACAGGAGAACGACACCCATGACGGCAACCCCCGCGACGAGCCCGATCACGAGCCCGATCACCAGCCAGATCACCCAGGAGCAGGTGACGTGGTTCGCGCACACCTTCGACCAGCTCGTCGCCAACATCGAGAAGGCGGTGCTCGGCAAGCAGCACGTCACCCGGCTCGCCCTCACCTGCCTGCTCTCCGAGGGTCACATGCTCCTCGAGGACTTCCCCGGCACCGGCAAGACCCAGCTCGCGCGAGCCCTGTCGGCGACGGTGCAGGGCACGCACAGCCGCATCCAGTTCACGCCCGACCTGCTGCCGAGCGACGTCACCGGCGTCACGATCTACGAGCCGACCAAGCAGAGCTTCGAGTTCCACCCCGGGCCGATCTTCGCGACCATCGTGCTCGCCGACGAGATCAACCGCGCCTCGCCCAAGACCCAGTCGGCGCTGCTCGAGGTCATGGAAGAGGGCCGCGTCACGATCGACGGCAAGCCGCACTCCGTCGGCGAGCCCTTCATGGTCATCGCGACGCAGAACCCCATCGAGCAGGCCGGCACCTACCGCCTGCCCGAGGCGCAGCTCGACCGCTTCCTCATGAAGGCGAGCGTCGGCTACCCCGACCACGAGGCGACCATCGCCGTGCTCGCCGACGCCAAGACGCGCGACCGCGCCAAGACCCTCAGCCCGCTCATCGCGAGCAACGTCATCGTCGAGATGAGCAAGCTCGCCGACGAGGTGCACGTCGACCCGGCGATCCTCGGCTACGTCAGCCGCATCGCCGAGGAGTCGCGCCGCCACCCGTCGCTCAAGCTCGGCCTGTCGGTGCGCGGCTGCCTCGCCTACGTGCGCTGCGCGAAGACGTGGGCCGCGAGCCAGGGCCGCACCTACGTCGTGCCCGACGACATCAAGCTGCTCGCCGAACCGGTGCTCTCGCACCGCCTGCTGCTCAACGCGGAGGCCCAGTTCGCCGGCACGACGGTCGGGCAGGCCATCGACCAGATCCTCGGCGACATCGCCCCGCCGGCCGAGCGCGCCTCCGCCTGAGGCGGACTCGCGCACCGACAGCACCACGCACGTGTGAAGGACAGCGAATGACGCTGCAGCAGGAGCAGAACCCCGCGCCGACGCCACGGCCCTCGGCGACCTCGGCGTCCCACTCGAACCCCGGGGCGCGCGCGACCTCGGGGGCGACGCGTGCCTCGGCCGCGACGGGCCCGCGGGCCGTCGTCGCCGACCTCGCAGGGGCGACGAGCCGCGGCATCCGGCAGGTCACGGCCCCGCTCACCCGGTCCGTCGGCCACGTGACGCAGGTGTCCGAGGGCGTGTGGCGCCCCGTCGCCGGGGTGCTGCGGTGGGTGTCGCCGCTCGGGTGGACCATCGTCGGTCTCGGCGTCGTGTGCTGGGTCGTCGGAGCGCACTGGGGCTGGACCGAGCTGCTCATGGTGGCCGCTGCCGCCCTCGTGCTCGTCGCCATCTGCTTCGCCCTCGCCGTCGGTCGCACGCGGGTGCGCATCCTCGCCGAGGTCGACCCCCGCCGGGTCGTCGTCGGCGAGCCTGCGACGGGTCGCATCGTCGTCACCAACGAGGCGCGCACGCCGATGCTGCCGCTCCTCGTCGAGCTGCCCGTGGGCCTCTCGGCCGCGCGGTTCGTCCTGCCGCCGCTCACCCCGGGCGACGCGCACGAGGAGCTCTTCGTCGTGCCGACGTCGCGTCGCGGCGTCATCCAGGTCGGCCCCGCCACGACGGTGCAGGGCGACCCCCTCGGCCTCATGCGCCGCACCCTCACGTGGACCCAGCGCACCGAGCTCTTCGTGCACCCGCGCACGGTGGCGCTCGAGTCGCTCGGAGCCGGCCTGCTGCGCGACCTCGAGGGCAGCACGACCGAGGACGTCTCGATGAGCGACCTCGCCTTCCACGCGCTGCGCGAGTACCAGCCCGGCGACGACCGGCGCTACATCCACTGGCGCAGCTCGGCCAAGGCCGGAAAGCTCCTCGTGCGCCAGTTCCTCGACACCCGCCGGTCGCACGTGACGATCGTCGTCGACCCCGACCCGGAGCAGTACCGCTCGGGCCACGGCCGCACCGGTCGCGCCGACGCGACCGACCGCGCCACCGCAACCGCGGGCGGCACGGACGGCTCGAGCCGCGGGGGCACACGCGATCTCCTGTCGGCCAACGCCCCCAGCGCACTCGAGGTCGACGTCGAGACCGCCATCTCGATCGGCAGCTCGATCATGGTGCGCGTCATGCTCGACGAGCAGGACGCCACCCTCGTCTGCCGCGACCAGCGGGTGAGCA
Source organism: Humibacillus xanthopallidus (assembly GCF_006716675.1). Taxonomy (GTDB): domain Bacteria; phylum Actinomycetota; class Actinomycetes; order Actinomycetales; family Dermatophilaceae; genus Humibacillus; species Humibacillus xanthopallidus_B. Next base: position 106,516 of record NZ_VFPM01000005.1, read on the forward strand.
AGGCCGGCCCGCAGCTCGGCCTCGACGCGATGGCTCGCGTCGTCCCCGGCCCTGTCGACCTGCTGACGACCTCGCTCGACGCCGTCGACCTCGCCCCCGACACGAGCACCGTCTTCCTCGTCACCGGTCCCCACCGTCCGCTCCTCGACCTCCAGCGCGCGGCCGGGCAGTTCGCCCCCGAGGTGAGCAAGGTCGTCATCGTCGTCGACCCGCGCGCCGAGCACGGCATCCGTCGCGGCGGCGGGCTCACGATCCTCACCGTCGGCCGCCTCGAGCAGCTGCGCACCCTCCTCGTCGCAGGGGTGGCTCGATGACGACACCCGCCGGCTCCTCGATCCCCGCGCCCCCGCCCTCGGTGCTGCAGCGCCCACCGACGTTCCGCCACAAGGCGACCCGCCAGCTCGCGCGGCTGCGACCCACCCGCCCGCAGCTCGTCGACGCCGGCTTCACCGTCCTGCTCGTCACCCTCGCGCTCATCGGCTTCCGCACGACCTTCTTCGGCCTCGGCTGGCTGTGGGTGGGCCTCGCGGGCCTGCTCGTCGGCCTCCTCGTCAGCCACGTGACCGCGACCTACCGGGCACCCGGGGTCGTCACCCTCGCGGCGGTCGCTGCGGCATACCTGCTCCTCGGGGGGCCGATCGCGGTCCGGGAGGACCTCGTCGCGGGCTTCCTCCCCTCCGGGGCGACCTTCGCGACGCTCGTGCACATGGCGGTGCCCGGCTGGAAGGAGCTGCTGACGGCGCTGACGCCCGTGGACTCGGAAGGCCCGTACATGGCGCTCGCCTTCCTCTTCGGGCTCGTCGGCTCCGCGCTGACGTATGCCGTCGCGCGCCGGTGGAGCGGACCGGTCGTCGCGCTCGTGGCCCCCGTCGCCCTCCTCGTCGCCTCCATCGTGCTCGGCACCCTCACCCCGGCGGCGGTGCTGCTGCAGGGCGCCGTCTTCGCCCTCGCCGCCATCGGCTGGGCTGCCCTGCGCAGCAACCGCAACCGGCCGGCGCTGCAGAACGGCGCGGGCCGCACGACGCGTGCCGTGACGACGGCCGCCCTGCTGGCGGCGGCCACCGTCGGCGGTTTCTTCATCGGCCCGCACCTGCCCGGCGCCGACGACACGCAGCGCACGGTCTTCCGCACCGCGCTGACACCGCCCGTCGACGTCACCCAGTTCGCCAGCCCGCTCGCGGGCTTCCGGCAGTACACCGAGCCCAACCCGGCCAGGCTGTGGGACCGGACGCTGCTCGTCGTCCAGGGTCTCCCCGCGGGCGTGCCGGTGCGCTTCGCGGCCCTCGACTCCTACGACAACCTCGTCTGGGGCGCCGGCAACCAGGCGAGCCGCGGCGAGGGCGCCGACGCCGCTGCCGGGTCGAGCTTCCGCAAGGTGGGCAGCCACATCGCCTCCGAGGGGGCGGGGCAGGAGGTGACGGCGACGGTCACCGTGCCCGCCGGCGGCTACCGCGACGTCTGGCTGCCGACCTTCGGCACGGTCACCGGCCTCGATTTCGCCGGGTCGCGGGGCGATGTCCTCGCCGACGAGCTGCGCTTCAACGTCGACACCGACACCGGGGTGCTGCCGACCCGGCTCGCGGGCGGTGACGCCTACACCGTGACGGCCCGGGTGTCGGTCGCGCCCGCCCAGCTGCCCACGGAGCTCGACGTCGAGGAGGGCCAGGTCGACGTCGACGTGGCGGCGCTCGGCTTCCTCGACGACAAGGTGGCCGCCTGGACCGACCGGGTCGACGGCCAGTGGGAGAAGTTCGTCGCGATGGCTCGCGCCATGCAGGACGGCGCCTACACCGACGGCGGATCGCCCGGCGACTACCAGAACTCCTTCCTGCCCGGCCACGGGCTCGCCCGGCTCCAACGCTTCATGAAGTCGACGCAGCTCGCCGGCAACGACGAGCAGTACGCGTCGGCGCTCGCGCTCGCCGCCAACCGCCTCGGCATCCCGACGCGGGTCGTCGTGGGTGCGATGCCCGAGAAGGACGGCACCGTCAAGGGCAAGGACGTGCACGCGTGGGTCGAGGTGCGCACGACCGACGGGGTGTGGCAGCCGGTGCTCCAGACGGCCTTCCTGCCCGACCGCAACAAGAAGCCGCAGCAGCTGCTGACGAAGTCGGAGGAGAAGAAGACCGGCGCCCAGGTGCCGCCGCCCGCGGCGAACAACCCGCCGAGCGTGCTCCAGGGCCCCGACCAGGCGCAGAACGCCACCCAGCTGAAGAACCCTCCCAAGGACGACCAGAACCCGCTCGACCCGAGCACGTGGCCCGACTGGCTGCGCTACCTGCTCTTCCTCGTCGTGCTGCCGCTGCTCGTGCTGCTTCTCGTCTACGCCTCGATCCGCCTCGCCAAGGGGGTGCGCCGCCGGCGTCGCCGCACCCGTGGCGCGACGGCCAGCCAGGTCACGGGTGGCTGGCGTGAGCTCGTCGACACTGCTCGCGACCTGCGGATGCCGTTGCCGATCAAGGGAACCCGGCTCGAGCAGGCCCGCGCGCTCGAGGAGCACGTCCTCGGGCCGCCGCCCGAGAAGCCGAGCCCGGTCGTCGACGGCGCCCTCATGGGCGCCCCCGCGCCGTCGAGTGCTCACTTTCCCCGCGATTCGGGGGCTGCCTCACCGTCCATCGAAGAGGGGAAAGTGAGCACTCGACGGCTGGAGCTCGTCTCGCTCGCGGCCTCGGCAAACGCCCACGTCTTCGACCTCGACGAGCCGACCCCCGACGACGTCGAGGCCTTCTGGGCCGACGTCGAGACCGCCCGGCAGCGGATCCGCGCGGAGCAGGGCTTCTGGCAGCGGCTGCGCGGCGACGTGTCGCTGCGCACGTTCCGCGACCACCTGCCCGACGGCGGTGGCCTCGGTCCGGCGCTGCGGCGCACCTCGCGCAGCCAGGGCTCGCGCAGCCAGGGCTCGCGCGGCCGGGGCTCGCGCGGTCGGGCCTCTCGAACGACAGCACCGGCGCGGCGCAGCCGCCGTGGGCAGAAGGGTGACGCGTGAAGCTGAAGTTCGTCCTGAGGTCGGGGGAGCGTGAGACCGACCTCGTCGCGACGACCGACTCGGCCACGACCGTCGGCGACCTCGCCGCCCACCTCGCGGCCTCCGACCCCCACCGCTCGAGTGCCCTCGGCGTCGACGCGTCGATGACGCTGGCGCTCGTCGACCAGGAGATGCGGGGGCTCGACCCGCGCGCCACGGTCGCCGAGAGCGGCCTCCAGTCCGGCATGCGCGTCATGGTCACCCGCGCCGGGGAGGGCTTCGCCGACCGCGGCCGCCCGGCCGCGGTCGCGGTGATCCGATCGGGCCCCGACGCGGGCCAGCAGATCCCGCTCGCCCGCGGCACGGCATACGTGGGCCGTGGTCGCGGCTGCGAGGTGCACCTGCGCGACGAGTCGGTCTCCCGGCGGCACGCGAAGCTCGTCATCTCCGAGGTCGTCGAGGTCGTCGACCTCGGGTCGGCCAACGGCATCACCGCGGGCGGCCAGCAGGTCACCCGGGCCCACCTGGGCAGCGGCGACGTCGTGCGCCTCGGCGACACCGAGCTCGAGGTGCACCTGCAGGGTGACGGCGTGCTCACGCGTCCCGGCAGCGGCGTGCTCTCGGGCGACGCGGGTGTCGTGGCGTTCTCGCGGTCGCCGCGGGTGGCGCCGCTCTATGCGGGCGAGGAGTTCCAGGTGCCCGACCTGCCCGAGCGCGGCAGGGCGACCCCGCTGCCGATCGTCGCCATGGTCGTGCCCCTGCTCATGGGGGCCGTGCTCTTCGCGATCACGAAGAGCCCCTTCTCGATCATCTTCATGCTCATGATGCCGGTCATGATGGCGGGCACGTACTGGGAGGCACGCCGCCAGCAGCGCAAGGACTTCGCCCAGGCCATGGAGGACTTCCGCGAGGACCTCGCGATCCTCTCGGGGCGCATCCGCTCCGCCCTCGACCGCGAGGGCCACGTGCGCCGGAGCGAGCACCCGAGCGGCGAGCAGTGCCTGACGGCAGTTCGCGACCGCAGCGCCCTGCTGTGGACGCGGCGCCGCGACGTGCCGGGATTCGGTGAGCTGCGGCTCGGCATCGGCACGCTGACGTCGCGCTCCTCGATCCGCATGCCGGCGGTCGGGCGCTCCAAGGCCGAAGCGTGGATCGAGGTGGCGGAGCAGCTGCACGGGCTCGAGATCGTGCCCGAGGTGCCCGTCGTGGCGCGCCCGCTCGGTGACGGTGCGGTCGGCGTGTGCGGGCCGAGGCCGGGGGCGCTCGGCGCCGCTCGGTCGCTCGTCACGCAGGCCGTCGCCCTGCACTCACCCGCCGAGCTCGTCGTCTGCTCCTTCGCCTCGGGGGCCTCGGCCGCCGACTGGGACTTCCTCAAGTGGCTGCCGCACACGACCTCGCCGCACAGTCCCGTCGAGGTCGCCCACCTCGCCGCCAGTGCCCCCGCGTGCTCGGCGCTCGCCGACGCGCTCGAGGACCTCGTCTCGGGTGCGGCGGACGCGTTGGGCTCGGGTTCGACGAGCGCGGGACCGGCGGAGCCCGGCGGCGCCGAGCGTCCCACGGTGCTCGTCCTCGTCGAGAGCGACGCCCCGATCGACCGCAGCCGTCTCGTCGCCATCGCCGAGCGCGGCCACCGGCACGGTGTCGTCGTCGTGTGGGTCGCCGAGACCCAGACCCTCCTCCCGGCGGCCTGCCACACCTTCCTCGTCGTCGGCGACGACCTCAGCTCGCTCGCCGGCTACGTCCGGGTGGGCGAGCAGGTGCAGCCGGTCGCCGTCGACCACGTCACGGACCAGGAGGCCATGGCCGCCGCCCGCCAGCTCGCGCCCGTCGTCGACGCCGGCGTTCCCGTCGACGACGCGAGCGACCTGCCGCGTGCCGTGTCGCTGCTCACCCTCACCGGCACCGACCTCGCGGGCTCGGAGGAGGCGGTCGTCGAGAAGTGGGTCGAGTCGCGCTCGGTGCTCACGGGTCCGTATGCTCCGGCCGTGCTGCCCCGCACGCCCGGCAACCTCCGGGCGGTCGTCGGCCAGTCGAGCCAGGGCACCTTCTCCGTCGACATTCGCAGCGACGGGCCGCACGCCCTCGTCGGAGGCACGACCGGTGCCGGCAAGTCCGAGCTGCTCCAGGCCTGGATCCTCGGCATGGCCGCGGCGCACTCGCCGCAGCGGGTCACCTTCCTGCTCGTCGACTACAAGGGCGGCTCGGCGTTCCGCGACTGCGTCAAGCTGCCGCACACCGTCGGCCTCGTCACCGACCTGTCGCCGCACCTCGTGCGACGGGCGCTCGCCTCGCTCGCGGCCGAGCTGCACCACCGCGAGCACCTGCTCGCCCGGCACAAGGCGAAGGACCTCGTCGAGCTCGAGCGGCGCGGCGAGGTCGACGCGCCCCCCTCGCTCATCATCGTCGTCGACGAGTTCGCCGCCCTCGTGCAGGAGGTGCCCGAGTTCGTCGACGGCGTCGTCAACGTCGCCCAGCGCGGTCGCTCGCTCGGCCTGCACCTCATCCTCGCGACGCAGCGCCCGGCGGGTGTCATCAAGGACAACCTCCGCGCCAACACCAACCTGCGCATGGCCCTGCGGATGGCCGACGAGAACGACTCCGACGACGTGCTCGGCTCCAAGGAGGCCGCGTTCTTCGACCCCGCACTGCCGGGTCGCGCCGTGAGCAAGACGGGCCCCGGCCGGCTCGTCCCCTTCCAGACGGCGTATGCCGGTGGGTGGACCTCCGACGTGCCGCCCCCTCCCGACATGGTCGTCGAGACGCTGACCTTCGGGGCGGGCGTCCAGTGGGAGCCGCAGCGGGGGGAGGGAGCCGACGGGGCCGACGACGCAGCCGATCTCGGCCCGACCGACATCCAGCGGCTCGTCGCCACGCTCGGCCGAGCCGCGAAGGTGGCCCAGCTGCCGAAGCCGCGCAAACCCTGGCTGCCCGACATGCGTCCGGTCTACGACCTCGCCACGCTGCCGACCCAGCGCCGGGACGACGAGCTCGTCTTCGGCGTCGCCGACGACCCCGACCGCCAGGCCCAGCCCGAGATCGCCTTCCGCCCCGACAAGGAGGGCAACATGGCGGTCTACGGCACGTCGGGCTCCGGCAAGTCGGTCTTCCTGCGGACCATCGCGGTGGCGGCGGGCTACACGGTGCGCGGCGGCCCGTGCCAGGTCTACGGTCTCGACTTCGGCAACCGTGGCCTGGCGATGCTCGAGGCGCTGCCGCACGTCGGGTCGATCGTGCCGGGCGGTGACCACGAGCGGGTGACGCGACTCCTCCGCATGCTGCGCGCGACGATCGACGAGCGGGCCTCGCGCTACTCGGCGGCCAGTGCATCGACGATCACGGACTACCGGCGCATCGCCGGCCGACCGGAGGAGCCTCGGGTCATCGTGCTCATCGACGGCATGACCGCCTTCCGCCAGGCCTACGAGGTCGGTGGCCGTTTCCAGTGGCTCGACCTGCTCGCGGGTCTCGCAGCCGACGGGCGTCCGGTCGGGGTGCACTTCATCATCGCCTCCGACCAGCGCAGCGGCCTCCCGACGAATCTCGCTGCCGCAGTGCAGGGCCGGCTCATCCTGCGCATGAGCAGCTCCGACGACTACTCCGTCTTCGGGGTGCCGGGCGACGTCCTGACGATGGCCTCGCCACCCGGGCGCGGCCTCATGGCAGGGCAGGAGGTGCAGGTGGCGGTGCTCGGTGGCTCGACCGACGTCACGGTGCAGGCCGCTGCGGTCGCAGCCTTCGCGGAGTCGACCCGCAAGGCGGGGGTGACCGACGCGCCGCCGATCGAGAGCCTCGCCGAGCTCATTGCCCTCGGCGACCTGCCGCCGGAGTCCGGTGGCCGCCCGGTCATCGGCGTTGCCTCAGCGACGCTCGAGCCGCACGGCTTCGACCCCAAGGGCACCTTCATCATCACCGGGCCGTCCGGCTCGGGGCGCACGACGGCCCTCGCGGCGACGGCGGCCGGGCTCTACCGCTTCAGCTCGTCCTCGGCTCTCTATCTCATGACCCCGCGGCGGCAGTCCGAGCTGCTCGAGCTCGGGGTGTGGGCCGAGACCGCGGTCGGGGCCGAGGCCGCCACCGCCCTCGCCGGCGCGCTCGCCGCCGACGTCGAGGCGGGGCGGATCACGCGGCCGGTCGCGGTCTTCGTCGAGCGCGTCGACGACCTCGCCCCGGCCGGCGCCGAGAACGCCCTGACGAGCCTCGTCAAGGCCTGCGTCGACAACGACCAGCTCGTCGTCGCCGAGGGGGAGTCGGGCTTCTTCACGACGAGCTACGGCCTCCAGTCGCTGCTCAAGACCTCGCGCTCGGGCCTGGCCCTGCACCCCGACGGCAACGAGGGGCTGTCCGTCTTCAAGGCGAACCTGCCCGCCCTCAACCGGGCCGAGCTGTCCCCGGGCCGAGGGTTCGTCGTCGAGAAGGGCCGCTTCGAGCTGCTCCAGGTCGCCCTCCCCTGACCGTGGGGACCTCATGGGGAGTGCTCCCCATCGACACCCCCACGGGGGTCACATACGGTCATCAATGTTGCACAGGGGACGGCCACCGCGGCTGGTCCGAGACCATCGCGCACCAGTCGGGTGACGCACGACGACGCACGAGAAGGAGGAGCCATGGCTTGGCTCGGTATGAACGACGATGAGGTCAACGCCCAGGGGAACGTGCTGCAGCAGCAGGCCGAGGCGATCCAGAAGCTCATCACGAAGGTCGACCAGGAGGTCGAGTCGCTCAAGCAGAACTGGCAGGGCGACGACTCCAAGCAGTTCGAGCAGGAGTGGACCGGCACCCACCGTCCGGAGCTCCAGAAGGCCCAGAAGCTGCTGACCGAGATGAAGACGACGATCGACCACGAGGTCTCGCAGCAGCGAGAGACCTCCTCGCAGTACTGATCGTCCGCACCTCCGTCACGACCGCAGACTTCTGAAGGGAACCACCATGGCTGTGTACAAGAAGGGCATGAACGCCGACGCGGTGTCGGCCTCCGGTGACAAGCTCGTCGGCTACAAGGGCGAGCTCGACGGCATCGTCGAGGCTGTCAACAGCGCCGTCTCGCAGATCAAGAGCAACTGGGGCGGCACCGACGCCGAGCGCTTCCAGAGCGACTGGCACGGCCAGCGCCAGGTCGTCTCGGCCGCCGGCGACAAGCTCGACGCGATGGGCCGCGCGTGCAAGACGAACGCCGAGTCGCAGAAGGCGGCCTCGGCCACGTGAGGATCAGCCCCGCCTGACGCGGGAGCAGTGAGAGGGTGGTCGTCCCGAGCGGGACGGCCACCCTTTCTGCGTCGTTGGGCCGCGTTTGCGCAACGAATTGGCGTCAAGTGCCACCTAGGCCGTAGATTCTTCTGTAGGAGTGCATCCGCACGCCCGAAATTCCTGACAGGAGGACGACGCGATGGGCATCTTCCCGACCGTCTCGGTCCGCACCACCACTCCCGGCCTGGGCGAGGCGCTCGCGCACCGCGGCTGCGTCGTCAGCGACGCACCCGAGCTCGCCGACGTCGTGGTCGAGGCCGCCGCGGCGACTGCTCCCGCGTCGCGCGACGGGCACGTCGTCGCGGTCGGGTCCGGCGAGGCGGAGGCCCCGGAGGACCTCTACGCCCGCGTCGACCGCCGGCTGCTGACCCCTGCCCAGGGCGTCGTCGTCAGCGGACGCGGCACCGGCCGCTCCGTCACCCTGCCCGTCGCCCCGGCAGCCGCGGACCCCGCCTCCGCCCGCGCCTACGCCGAGCTCGTGCACAACGCCGTCTGCCACGTCGCCGTGCGCCCCACCCGCCGCGAGGCCGTCACGGTGCACCCGCTCGTGCAGACCGCGGCGTGGGCCGACCTCAAGGCTGCGGTCACCGACCTGCGCGACCTCCAGATCGCCGACGGCTCCGTGCCCGAGCCGGGCGACCACGCCCGCGCCGCAGCCCTTGTCGGCCGCGTCATCACGGGCATCGAGGCGCTCGCGCCGTCGCTCTCGCACGACGCCGACTACCTCGAGGCGCTCGTCAAGGACTTCGGCCGCTGGGCCGACGGCGGCTTCGAGGTGCCGGACTTCTACGACTCGATCGTCGCCTTCGCCCCGGCGCAGCACCGCGTCGACGGTCTGCCGCACCTCGTCGTCTTCCCGATGTACACCCAGAACGGCAACCCGAACCGCCAGGTCGAGGCCGTCCTCCTCGAGGTGATCTGGCCCGACTTCATCGCCGACCTCGAGGCGGGCGACTACTCCAACAAGCTCTTCCTGCCGATCCGCTTCCTCGACTTCACCGCGGGCTACGACACGAACTCCGCGGTGCTCTTCCCCGAGACGGTCGCCATGCGCGAGGTGCCGGCCTTCACGTGGGGCGGCATCTTCGCCGACCGCGAGGCAGCCCGCTTCCGCCGCGTCGTCACCGAGGCCGCCGCCGTCACGCGCCTGTCGCTGCCGCCGGACGCCGCGCGCCTCATCGCCGACCAGGAGCTCGCCGAGCGCACCTTCGTCATGTGGGACCTCATCCACGACCGCACCCACATGCACGGCGACCTGCCCTTCGACCCGTTCATGATCAAGCAGCGCATGCCCTACTTCCTCTACTCGCTCGAGGAGCTGCGCTGCGACCTCACGGCCTTCCGTGAGGCGGTCGCGCTCGAGGCCGACGGGCACCCTTACGCCCGGTCGGTGCAGTATGCCGTCCTCTTCGACCGCATCTTCCGCTTCGCGATCACGGGTGGCCGCACCCGCAACTACGACGGGCTCGGTGGCCAGCTGCTCTTCGCGTGGCTGCACCAGCGCGGCGTGCTGCACTGGACCGACAACCGCCTCACGATCGACTGGGCCGACGTGGCCGAGCCGGTGCTCGAGCTCAGTCGCGCCGTCGAGGAGCTCTACTGGCGCTCGATCGACCGGCCCAAGGTGGCGCACTGGCTCGCGGCCTACGCGCTCATCTCGTCGGTGCTGACGCCGCACCCGCTCTCGGCGTGGGCCCGCTACCAGGCCGGTGACCTCTCCGCCCTGCCGCTCGACGGCCCGCCCAAGGGTCTGACCGACGCCGTCCTGCCCGACGAGTTCCCGCTCTCGATGTTCTACGAAGCGCTGTCGAAGAAGATGAAGGGCGTCATCGAGTCGACGGCCGGCATCACGGGAGCCTCTGCGTGACGTCCGCTCCTCTGATGCCGACCGACCGCACCGGGCGCTCCGGTCGCCTCGTCGTCGTCACCGGTGCGACCGGTGCGACCGGGCGTGCGACCTGCGCGGCCCTGCTCGCCCACGGCGAGCGGGTCGTCGCGGTGGGCCGCGACCCGGAGTCGCTGCGCGCGCTCGCCGAGTCGCTCACCGCGGACGGAGCGGACCAAGCGGACCGAGCCGACCTCGCCGCCCGGCTCGAGACGCGGGTCTGCGACCTGCTCGACGGCGACGCGGTGCACGCACTCGCCGAGGAGGTCGTGACGGCATACGGCGGCGTCGACGGGCTCTTCCACCTCGTCGGCGGCTGGCGGGGCGGCTCGAGCTTCACGGCATCGACCGACGACGACTGGCGCTGGCTGTCGGGCAACCTCGTCGACACCCTGCGCCACACGACGATCGCCCTGCACGACGCGCTGCTCGCCAGCGGACACGGCCGGGTCGCCATCATCAGTGCCGCCGCCGCGGCGACGCCGACGGCGGGCAACGCCGCCTACGCGAGCGCCAAGGCGGCCGCTGAGACATGGCTCCGCGCGATGGCGGACTCGTTCGGCGCCGACGGGGCGACCCCCGGGTCGGCTGCCGTCATCGGCGTCGTGAAGTGGATCGGCTCGGGCCGCACGGCGACCTCGCCGGCCGAGGTGGCAGACTGGCTCGTCGGGTTGCTCGACACCGATGCAGCGGGTCTCAACGGCTCGCGCGTCGACCTCTGACCCACCCGATCGACAGAGCAGTTCGTCGCCCTGACGACCCCCTCAAAGGCCGATCGAAAGAGCAGTCCGTCGGCCGGCACGACCGACCGATCCACCGCCAGATCCACCGACCGATCCACCGACTGAGTGAGGACATCGTGAGCACGCTCCACGACCCGCAGTGGCGCGGCTTCGCGTCCGACAACTACGCCGGGCTGCACCCCGAGGTGATCGCCGCCCTCGCGGAGGCCAACGGCGGCCACGAGGTCGCCTACGGTGCCGACGCCTACACGGCGCGCCTCCAGGAGGTCATCGCCGGTCACGTCGGGCAGGGCGCGGTGACGTGGCCGGTCTTCAACGGCACCGGCGCCAACGTCGTCGCGCTCCAGGCCCTGCTGCCGCGCTGGGGCGCCGTCGTCTGCGCCGAGACCGCCCACATCAACACCGACGAGGGGGGCGCCCCCGAGCGCATGGGCAGCATCAAGCTGCTGACCGTGCCGACTCCTGACGGCAAGCTCACCCCCGAGCTCGTCGACCGGCAGGCCTGGGGCTTCGGTGACGAGCACCGCGCCCAGCCGCTCGTCGTGTCGATCACCCAGACGACCGAGCTCGGCACCTGCTACACCCCCGAGGAGGTGCGCGCGATCAGCGACCACGCCCACTCGCTCGGCATGCGCGTCCACCTCGACGGAGCCCGCATCTCCAACGCCGCGGCGACCCTCGGCACCGACCTGTCCGCCTTCACCGGTGCGGCCGGCGTCGACGTGCTGAGCCTCGGCGGCACGAAGAACGGCGCGCTCGCCGCCGAGGCCGTCGTGGTCGTCGACCCCGAGCTCGCCGCCGACCCGTCGCTCGGCCTCGTGCACCTGCGCAAGCTGTCGATGCAGCTGGCCTCCAAGATGCGCTTCACCTCCGCACAGCTGCTCGCGCTCTACGGCACGGACCTCTGGCTGCGGTCGGCCGGCCACGCGAACGCGATGGCCGCCCGTCTCGCGGCGGGGGTCGGCGGCCTCGACGGGGTGCGCATCACCCAGGCCGTTCAGGCCAACGCCGTCTTCGCCGTGCTCGACCGTGGGGTGGCTGACGCCCTGCGCGAGAGCTTCCGCTTCTACGACTGGAACCCGGCGACGGGCGAGGTGCGCTGGATGTGCTCGTGGGACACGACCGAGGCCGACGTCGACGCCTTCGTCGCCGAGCTGCGTCGCCTCCTCGAGGCCGCGTCCTGAGCGAGCGGCGCTCGCGTGACCTCACGGCCACCGGGGTGACCGACTACGCCGCCGTGCGCCGCGCCTACGACACGGTCGCCGCGGACTACGCCGAGCGCCTGCCCGACACGCGTGCCGAGACGGCGCTCGACCTCGCGATGGTCGACGGCTTCGTCGCCGCGGTGCTCCGCGACCGCACCGACCCGACCGCCGCCCCGGTGCTCGACGCCGGGTGCGGGGCAGGTCGGATGAGTGGCTACCTCGCCGCCCGCGGCGTGGCGGTATGCGGCATGGACCTGTCCCCGGGAATGGTGGCCATGGCGCGCCGCGACCATCCCGAGATCGATGTCAGGGTCGGCTCGCTCGACGAGCTGCCTTGGGGCGAAGGGGAGTTCGCGGGCGTCCTGCTGTGGTACTCGATCATCCACACGCCGCCCTCGGGCCTCGACCGCGTGCTCGCCGAGGCCGTCCGGGTGCTCCGCCCCGGAGGACACCTGCTCGTCGGCTTCCAGTCGGGCACGGGCGTGCGAGACGTCGCCCCCGCATACCGCCGGCTCGGTCACGACGTGCGCCTCGAGCGCCACCTCCACACGCCCGACGACGTCACGGGGCGCCTGGCTGCGCTCGACGTCCACGAGGTGGCGCGGCTCGTGCGACGCGCCGAGGCCGGCGAGCGCGACGACCAGGCGGTCCTGCTCGCCCGCCGCGCCTGAGCCCCTGCCTCAGGCGGGGGCGTCGGTGAAGCGGAGGTAGGGCGTGACCTCGTCGACGGCGTCGTCGCCGAAGCGCTCGCGGGCGTCGGCCGTCGACACGGTCGGGGCGACGATGACCTTCTGGCCGGTGCGCCAGTCGGCGGGCGTCGAGAAGGGGCCGCTGTCGGTCAGCTGGAGGGCGTCGACGGCGCGCAGGATCTCGTCGAAGTTGCGACCCACGCTCTTGGGGTAGGTCAGCGACAGGCGCACCTTGTTGGCCGGGTCGATGATGAAGACCGACCGCACACCCGAGGTGTCTCCCTCGCCGGGGTGGATCATGTCGTAGGCCTCGGACACCTGGCGCGAGTCGTCGGCGATGATCGGGTAGCCGACGGTCGAGCCGCCGACCTGCTCGATGTCGCCCTTCCACTTCTCGTGGTCCTCGAGCGGGTCGACCGAGACGGCGAGCACCTTGACGCCGCGCGCGGCCCACTCGTCCTCGAGCGCGGCCACGCGTCCGAGCTCGGTCGTGCAGACCGGGGTGAAGTCGGCGGGGTGGCTGAAGAGCACGGCCCAGCTGCCGTCCTTCCAGTCGTGGAAGCTGATCGGGCCCTCGGTCGTGGCGGCCTCGAAGTCGGGGGCGATCTCGCCCAGTCGCGGTGTTGCCATGGCTCGTCCTCTCGCGGTCGGGCGCACGTCACGCCCCGGCTGGTGCTCAGTGTGGCCGCACAACCATGCACGGCGTTATGGGTGTCCAAATGTTGTGATGGACCCGGGGTCGTCTCGATGACGTCACGCCCACGCAGCGGCCGTGTCGGCGCGCGCTCCCAGCGGACGCCCAGACAGCCGACAGAGACTCGAAGGACCCGTGCGCGACCAGCGCCGACCAGAGGAGTCCTTGGTGAGTGGCCTGATCGACACCGTGACCCGTGAGGTGCTGAACGCGCCGATGTGGCTCGTGCTCCTCGTCGTCGGGGGCATCGTCTTCCTCGAGGACGCCGTCTTCGTGGGCTTCGTCGTGCCCGGCGAGACGGTCGCCCTGCTCGGCGGGGTGACCGCCTCGCTCGGTCACGTGCCCTTCCCCGTCGTGCTCGTCGTCGTGGTCGTCGCGGCGATCGTCGGCGACAGCGTCGGCTTCGAGGTGGGGCGCCACCTCGGTGGACGGGTCGTGCAGCTGCGCGCGTTCGCCCGGCACCGCGCCCGCATCGCCCAGGCCCAGGACTTCCTCGGCCGTCGCGGCGGGTCGGCCGTCTTCCTCGGTCGCTGGACCGCGTTCCTGCGCGCGGTCATGCCGGCCCTCGCGGGCATGTCGAGGATGCACTACCCGACCTTCCTCGCGTGGAACGCCGCGGGCGGCATCGCGTGGGGCAGTGTCGTCGTGACGGCGGGCTACCTCGCCGGCCGGTCCTGCGCACGCGTCGAGACGTGGCTGGGTCGCGGCGCCGGGATCGCGGTCGCCGTCATCGCCGTGGTCGCCCTCGTCGTCTGGCAGGTCCGGCGCCACCGCGCCGACGCGGAGGATGTGCATGACGCCCGCCGGGAGCCCGCCTCCGAGAGGTCGCCAATCGCCTGAGCCACGCCCCTCGATCCTCGCGGTTACGTCACGATTGCAGGCACGACGTCCGCTTTGGACCCGGCGCGCCCGCGCTCGTGCCATGCTCCCCGGCGTGACCGTCGACCTCCCCCCGCCGAGCGGGGCCCCGCAACCCCCGCCCCAGCCGACCGCTGCTGCCGAAGCCGACACGGTGCCGGCGCCGCTCATGCCGCCGCCTTATGCCGCCGCGCCCCCTCACCCGGCCCACCCCGACTTCCCGGGTCAGCCGGGTCAGCCGGGGCAGTCGGGACAGCCCAGTCAGCCGGGTCAGCTCGACCAGTTCGGTCAGCCCGGCCAGTACGGTCAGCCCGGCCCGAGCGGCCTGCCGTTCGCGCCGGCCGGACCCCCACGCCGCAACGGAGTCGCGATCGCGGCCCTGTGCTGCGGCATCGCAGGCTTCATCCCCGTCGTCGGTGTGATCGCGATCGTCCTCGGCGTCATCGCCCTGCACCAGCTGCGCGCCGGCTTCCAGCGCGGTCGCGGCATGGCCATCACGGGGATCGTGCTCGGGGCCCTCACCACGCTCGCCTGGACGGCCCTCATCGTCATCGCCATCGCCACGGGAGTCACGGCCGAGCCCGAGCGCAGCTCGTCGGGGCAGGTCAGCGGACAGTCGCAGGTCTTCATCGACAAGCTCAAGGCCGGTGACTGCTTCTCCGGCGGCAAGAAGGACCAGATCGACCTCGTCACGGCGATCCCGTGCACGTCACCGCACGAGAGCCAGGTCGTGGCCATCATCCAGCTGCCGGACGGTCCCTACCCCGGCGAGGACGCGGTGACGTCGGAGGCCGAGCAGGGCTGCACGGACAAGGCCGACCCACTCATCACCGACCGCGCCTACGACGAGCTCGACCCGTCCTACGTCTACCCCGACGCCGACACGTGGCGCGGGGACCGGTCCGTGCTCTGTCTCGTCGAGGCGCCGAGCGGCACGACGACCGGCTCCGCCCTCAAGTAGGGGCCACGCACGCGTGAGGCCCCCTTCCGTCTGGAAGGGGGCCTCACGGCATACGTGGTGCGGTGACCGAAAGGTCAGCGCTCCTCGGTGCCGGCGATGAAGGCCTCGAGCTTGGCGCGGCCGAGGTCGTCGGGGCGCTGCTCCGGCGGGGACTTCATGAGGTAGGACGAGGCGGACAGCAGGGCGCCGCCGATGCCGCGGTCCTTGGCGATCTTCGCCGCACGGATGGCGTCGATGATGATGCCGGCCGAGTTGGGGGAGTCCCAGACCTCGAGCTTGTACTCGAGGTTCAGCGGCACGTCACCGAAGGCGCGACCCTCGAGGCGCACGTAGGCCCACTTGCGGTCGTCGAGCCACGCGACGTAGTCGGACGGGCCGATGTGGACGTTCTTGCTGTCGACGAGACCCGAGAGCGGGCCGGTGAGGTTGCTCGTGACGGCCTGGGTCTTGGAGACCTTCTTGGACTCGAGACGCTCGCGCTCGAGCATGTTCTTGAAGTCCATGTTGCCGCCGACGTTGAGCTGGTACGTCCGGTCGAGCACGACGCCGCGGTCCTCGAAGAGCTTGGCCATGACGCGGTGCGTGATGGTCGCGCCGACCTGGCTCTTGATGTCGTCGCCGATGATCGGCACGCCGGCGGCCTCGAACTTCGCGGCCCACTCGGGGTCGGAGGCGATGAAGACCGGCAGGGCGTTGACGAAGGCGACGCCCGCGTCGATGGCGCACTGCGCGTAGAACTTGTCGGCCTGCTCCGAGCCCACCGGGAGGTAGGAGACGAGGACGTCGACCTTGCGGTCCTTGAGGACCTGCACGACGTCGACCGGCTCGGCAGACGACTCGTCGATCGTCAGGCGGTAGTACTTGCCGAGGCCGTCGAGCGTGTGGCCACGCTGGACCTCGACACCCGTCGTCGGCACGTCGGCGATCTTGATGGTGTTGTTCTCGGAGGCGTTGATGGCCTCGGAGAGGTCCTTGCCGACCTTCTTGTCGTCGACGTCGAACGCGGCGACGAACTCGACGTCAGAGACGTGGTACTCGCCGAACTTGACGTGCATGAGGCCGGGGACACCGGTGGTCGGGTCGGCGTCCTTATAGTACTCGACGCCCTGCACGAGCGAGCTCGCGCAGTTGCCGACGCCGACGATGGCGACGCGTACGGATCCCATGGATCACTCCTTGTTGGTGGTGGTGGTGCCGTTGGTGTTGGTGGTCGTGCCGTTGGGTGCGCTGGTGGTGTCGTCGTATGCCGAGGGGCCGGGGTCGAGGGCCGCGCGCCGTTCGGCGACGATGAGCTCCTCGAGCCAGCGCACCTCGCGCTCGGCCGCGTCCTCGCCGTGCTGCTGGAGGGCGAGGGTGTAGCCGTCCATGCGCTCGCGGTTGCGCGCCGAGGCGTCGCGGATGTTGGCGAGGCGCTCCTCGAGCCGCGAGCGACGCCCCTCGAGGATGCGCAGGCGGACCTGCGCCTCGGTGCGGGAGAAGAAGGCGAAGCGCACGTCGAAGTCGTCGTCGTCCCAGGCGTCGGGCCCGCTGGCGGCGACGAGGTCCTGGAAGTGCTCCTTGCCGTCGGCCGTCAGCTCGTAGGTGATGCGCGGCCGCTTGCCCGAGAGGGTCGGCTCCTGGGTCTCGTGGATCCAGCCGGCGTCGACGAGCCGCTTGAGCGCCGGGTAGAGCGAGCCGTAGGACAGGGCCCGGAAGATGCCGAGCGCGGTCGTGAGCCGCTTGCGCAGCTCGTAGCCGTGGAGGGGGCCGTCGTGGAGCAGGCCGAGCACCGCGAACTCGAGCAGCGCTGCACGGCGGCTCTGGGGACGGTCGGGCTTCGGCACCTCTTCACCATACACGCAGATATATCGCTGCGATACATCGCCAGATCAAGTTTGTCGCTCCATCGGGAACGTTCGGGCCGGTCCGCACGCTGGATCACCGGGAGTGTGCCGATGTCGTCACGACTCTGTGCAGCGCCTGTGAGCAGGCGCGTCTCATTTGGCCGGTGGCACGCGCGTCAGGTCATACTGAGTGGCGGCTCGGGGACTCCCGGGCCGCGTCGTTGAACGTCGTTGAACGTCGGTGAGTGTCGGTGAGTGTCGTCGTATTGGAGTGGGTGCAGTGAGTCAGAGCAGGCACGAGATCCGTGCCGCCCAGCTGGCGGGGTCCAAGGGCCGCACGTCGGGCGGCGGGACCGGGGGACCTGACGGACGTGGCGGCACCGGCTTCGCCGACGGCAGCGGGCGCGGCGGAGGCAACGGCAGCGGCGGGCGCACCGGATGGAAGAAGTGGGTGCTCGGCACCCTCAAGTGGGGCGCGATCGCCGGCCTCGCCCTCTTCGTCATCGGGATCGTGGCCGTCGTCGTCGCCTACACCAAGACGTCGATCCCGCAGCCGAACGAGCTCGCCGACAAGCAGGTCTCGATCGTCTACTACGCCGACGGCAAGACCGAGCTCGACCGCATCGCCGTCCAGGACGGCAACCGCGAGTCGGTGGCGCTCTCCAAGGTTCCGAAGTTCGTCCAGGACGCCCACATCGCCGCCGAGGATCGCACGTTCTACCAGAACAACGGCATCTCGGTCGGCGGCATCCTGCGCGCCGTGAAGACGAGCGTCACCGGCGAGACCCAGGTCGGCGGCTCGACGATCACCCAGCAGTACGTCAAGAACTACTTCCTCACGCAGGACCGCACCCTGACGCGCAAGGCCCGCGAGATCCTCATCGCCGTCAAGATCGACGGACAGCTGAGCAAGTCCGAGATCCTCGAGAAGTACCTCAACACGATCTACTACGGCCGCGGCGCCTACGGCATCCAGAGCGCTTCGAAGGCCTACTTCGGCAAGGACGTCAGCAAGCTGACCGTCGCCGAGGGCGCCGTGCTCGCGTCGGTCATCAACGCCCCGTCGCTCTACGACCCCGCCAACGGCGACAAGGCCCGGGCCAACCTCGAGAAGCGCTACGCCTACGTCCTCGACGGCATGGTCGAGGAGGGCTGGCTCTCGGCCGCCGACCGCGCGAAGTACACCGAGCTGCCCAAGATCCTCGACTACAAGGGCAACAGGTTCTCCGCCGGGCCCAACGGCTTCATCACCGCCCAGGTGAAGAAGGAGCTGCTCTCGACGGGCCTCACCGAGCAGGACATCGACAAGGGCGGCCTGCGCATCGTCACGACGATCGACAAGAAGGCGCAGAACGCTGCGATCGCCGCGATGAAGAACAACCTCCCCAAGAAGGTGCAGGGCGGCCTCGTCGCCATCCGCCCGGGTGACGGCGCCGTCGTCGCGATGTACGGCGGAGCCGACTACTCCAAGAACCAGTTCAACTCGGCGACGACGGCGATCATGCAGGGCGCCTCGAACTTCAAGCCCTTCGCCGTGCTCGCCGCGGTCCGCGAGGGCATCTCGACGAAGACGAAGTTCGACGGCGACCAGCCCCAGGAGATCGACGGCACGAAGATCACGAACTTCGGTGGCCGCTCCTACGGCATGGTCGACATGCGCCGGATGATCGGGCGCTCCATCAACACGGCCTTCGTCAACCTCAACAAGGAGGTGACGCCGGCCAAGACGCGTCAGGCCGCCGTCGACGCCGGCATCCCCGCCAAGACGCCGGGCATGGACGACACCCTCACCAACGTCCTCGGCACCGCCTCGCCGCACGTCATCGACATGGCCTCGGCCTACTCGACGATCGCGTCGCAGGGGGTGCGCAGCAAGCCCTACTTCGTCTCGAAGGTGACCTCGACCGAGGGCGACTTCACCTACGAGGCCAAGCCGCAGACCCAGCGGGCCTTCGACAAGGACGTGACCGCCGACGTCACCGACGCGATGACCTACACGGTCAAGACCGGTGGCACGGCCACGAAGCTCCAGCAGCTCGGTCGCCCGATCGCCGGCAAGACCGGCACCTCCTCGGAGGCCAAGTCGATCTGGTTCTCCGGCTTCGTGCCCCAGCTCGCCGTCTCGATCGGCATGTACAAGCCGGACGACAAGGGCAACCCGCAGACGCTCACCGACAACGAGGACACCAACCTCACGGGTGGCACCATCCCCGCCGACGTCTTCTACGACTTCATGAAGGTCGCGCTCGCCGACGTCGAGGTCCAGGACTTCCCGAAGCGTGCCGGTGTGGGTGACGACAAGATCCCGACGCCGACCGCCACGGTCACGCAGACCCCGACGCAGACGCAGACGCCGACCGCCACGGTCACCGTGCCGCCGTCCACGACGACCCAGGCGCCGCCTTCCACGACGACGCAGGCGCCGACGAAGACGAACGGTACGGGCAAGCCGACCCCCACCGACACGTCCACTGCGACGGCGACCGTCGCCCTCCCGCTGCCCACGACGACGAAGCCCGGCAAGGGACCGTGACGCCGGCGGCTGACCCGGTCGCGCGGGCGGCCTCCGAGGTCATCGGAGGCCCCCGCGGCCGGTATGCCGTGTCGCGCGAGCTCCCCTGGGTGCTCACCGCCGCTCTGCTGTCGGCCCTCACTGCCGTCACCGCCGGCTTCGGCATCCTCCTGCGCATCCCGTGCCTGCGCACCGGCTTCTCCGGCGTCGACCAGTTCTGGAACGCCTGCTACGCCGACCTGCCCACCGCCTACCGTGACGCGAACGTTAAGGCCGGCCTCGCGGCATACCTGCAGGGTGGGCCGGACGCCCCGGCGACGGGGCAGCCCCCGCTCACGGGACTCGCGCTCACCGCCGTCGCGAGCCTCGTGCCCGACGGCTCCCTCAACTCGCGTGCGGCGTGGTTCTTCGCGCTGTGGTCGGTGCTGCTGACGCTCCTGCTGCTCGTCATCGTGTGGCTCGTCGCCTCGAGCGCCCGCCCGCCGGTGCTCGCGGCGCACGTCGCCCTCTCGCCCGTCGTGGCGCTGACGGCCTTCATCTCGGCCGACCTGCTCGGCGTGGCGCTCGCGACCGCCGGCCTCTGGGCGTGGTCGAGGCGCAGACCCACGCTCGCCGGCGTGCTGCTGGGGCTCGCGATCTCCGCGCGCTCCTACCCCGTCCTGCTCCTGCTCGCGATCGGCCTGCTGTGCCTGCGCACCGGCCGGCTGCGTGAGTTCGCCCGCACCGCCGCGTATGCCGTCCTCACCCTCGGCGTCGTCCTGGCGGCGATCTGGCTGCTCAACCCCGAAGCCGCGGCCAGCGCCTACACCGGGTGGGCCTCGGCCGGCGCGGGCTACGGCTCGCCGTGGCTGCTGCCACAGCTCGCCGGGCACGCCCTACCCAACGGGGTCGTCACGGCGCTCGCCGTGGTCGGCTGGCTCGTCGCCCTCCTCGCCGGGGCGGTGCTCGCGCTGTCGTCGGCGCGGCGCCCGACGGTCGCGGAGGTCTCGCTCGTCATGGTCGCCATCGTGCTCGTCACCGGCAAGTCCTTCACCGTGCAGAGCTCGCTCTGGCTCGTGCCGCTCATCGCGTGGTGCGCGGTGCAGTGGCGCGACCACCTCATCTGGGCCGGGGCCGAGGCGCTCAACTTCGTCGCGGTGTGGCTGACGATCGCGGCCACGACGGTGCCCGACCGCGGTCTGCCACCCGCCTGGTACTCCTTCTTCTCCATGCTCCGCGTCGTCGCCGTGCTGTGGCTCGCCGCCGTCGTCTGGCTGCGGGCGCGGGAGCGCTGGAGCCCGCCGGCACCCGAGCGGACGGACGAGGGCGACGAGGCTGACGACGCTGCGGCCACCCCGAGCGTGCGTGAGGCCGACGACCTCGCGGGGCCGCTCGCCGGCGCCGAGGACCGCGTCCTCGTCCGCTTCAGCTGAGGTGGCGGGCGTCGCCCGCCCGGCGACGGGCGCCATGGCACGGATTTCGGGGTATGCCGGGTGGCCCGGTAGTCTTGCCGGGTTCACCGTGTGCCTGGCTGTGGATCATGCCGACCCCGTGTCGGTCCGGTCTGTGATGCTGGGGCTCGGTGGGACGAATGCAACCCTCCTGTCACGGGAGAGACCCGTGACCGCCAAGACCGAAGGAGGTGGGTTAGAAGCATGCGTCAGTACGAACTCATGGTCATCCTCGACCCGGAGACCGAAGAGCGCACCGTCGGCACGACGATGGATCGTTTCCTCACCGTCATCACGAAGGACGGCGGCACCGTCGACAACGTCGACATCTGGGGCCGTCGCCGCCTCGCCTACGACATCAAGAAGAAGTCCGAGGGCATCTACACCGTCGTCAACTTCACCGCTGAGCCGGCCACGGCCCAGGAGCTCGACCGACAGCTGAACCTCAGCGAGTCGATCATGCGGACCAAGCTGCTCCGTCCCGGCGCCTGAGCTGAGCCTCTCCGCCCGGCGTCCTGACGGGCGCCAGGTCACCCCCACGATCCGCTGAGGATCCGCCCAACGATCCGCTCCGATCACCCAACGAAGGACTGGTCCATGGCAGGCGACACCGTCATCACGATCATCGGCAACCTGACCGCCGACCCCGAGCTGCGTTTCACGCCGTCGGGTGCTGCGGTCGCGAACTTCACCGTGGCCTCCACGCCGCGGCAGTTCGACCGTCAGAGCAACGAGTGGAAGGACGGCGAGACGCTGTTCATGCGCTGCTCGGTGTGGCGTGACGCGGCAGAGAACGTCGCCGAGTCGCTCCAGCGGGGCACGCGTGTCATCGTCTCCGGTCGCCTCAAGTCCCGGTCCTACGAGACCAAGGAGGGTGAGAAGCGCACCGTCGTGGAGATGGACGTCGACGAGATCGGCCCGTCCCTGCGCAGCGCGACCGCCAAGGTCAACAAGACCCAGCGCGGTGGCGGTGGTGGTGGCTTCGGCGGCCAGGGTGGCCAGGGCAACGCGGGCGGCTGGGGTGCCCCGGCCGGTGGCGGCCAGGGTGGTCAGGCCGAGGACCCCTGGGCAACCGGCGGCTCCGCGCCTGCCGGCCAGGGCGCCGGCGGTCAGGGCGGCGGCTGGGGACAGCCCGCCGCTGCACCCAACGCTCCGCAGGGTGGCCAGGGTGGTGGCTGGGGCGCGGCTCCTAGCTACGACGAGCCTCCCTTCTGACCGACCCGCGAGGGTCGGCCTCCGCTGCCCGGTCCGCCGGACGGCATACGACAAGACATCAATGACCCATCCCGGGGCGTCTGACCCCGGGCTCTCATCACGAAGGAGAGCACCACGATGGCAAAGCCCGTTGTGCGCAAGCCCAAGAAGAAGGCCAACCCGCTGAAGGCGGCGAAGGTCGAGAACATCGACTACAAGGACACCGCGCTCCTGCGCAAGTTCATCTCCGACCGCGGCAAGATCCGCGCTCGTCGGGTGACCGGTGTGTCCGTCCAGGAGCAGCGTCTCATCGCCACGGCCGTCAAGAACGCCCGTGAGATGGCCCTGCTGCCCTACTCGAGCTCGGCTCGCTGAGCCGTTTTCGAGAGAGGAAACGAACCATGAAGCTCATTCTCACGCACGAGGTCTCCGGCCTCGGTGCTGCTGGTGACATCGTCGAGGTCAAGGACGGCTACGGCCGCAACTTCCTCATGCCGCGCGGTCTCGCGACCCCGTGGACCAAGGGCGGCCAGAAGCAGGTCGACGCCCTGACCAAGGGCCGTGAGGTCCGCGAGATCAAGGACCTCGACACCGCCAAGGGTGTCAAGGGCCAGCTCGAGGCCACGTCGGTCAAGGTCCCGGCCAAGGCCGGCCAGTCCGGTCGCCTCTTCGGCGCCGTGAGCAACGGCGACATCGCCGCTGCCGTCAAGGCCGCCGGTGGCCCGGAGCTCGACAAGCGCAAGATCGAGGTGAAGCAGGCCATCAAGACGCTCGGCTCCTACGAGGCGACCGTCCGCCTGCACCCCGAGGTCTCGGCCGTCCTCACGTTCGAGGTCGTCTCCGCCTGAGTTCTGCCTGAGTTCTGCCGGAGGTCTGCCTGGGCACCGCTCCGGGCATGCCTGAGCACAGCGACACGGGCCGGGATCCGCACCAGCGGATCCCGGCCCGTCGTCGTGCCCCCTCAGGTGAGCCGCGCCATGAGGTTGCCCACGTGCGGCGACCCGAGACCGGTGACCCGGTCGTAGCCGGCCGACGACTGGTAGGCGCCGTTGCTGCCCGACGTGATGTCGCGGAAGCAGGTGGTCCCGGCGAGCGGGTAGAGCAGCGGAGCGAGGTAGCCGTGCGCCGGCTTGCCGGCGCTCACCCGCGCCTCGTTGAGCAGGGCGCAGATGCCGGCCCACACCGGGGCGCTCCAGCTCGTCCCGCCGATCTGGGCGTCGCGGCCGTGCAGGATGACGAGGGCGCCGGTGTTCGGGTCCGCTGCCGCGCTGACGTCGGGGACGAGCCGCTTATCGCCCGCGGGCACGCCCGGCCCGGTCTGCCACGCCGGTCGCGCGAAGAGCACGCTCACCCCGCCCCCGCTGCCGGTCCAGGCCGTCTCGCTCGTCACGGCGTCCCCGGGGCTGAGGTCGAGCGTCGTGCCGCCGACGCCGATGACGACGGGGTCGGACGCCTCGTACTCGACCTGGAGGGGGCCACTCGACCCGTGCCCGGAGCCGTCGGGGTTCGACCCGGCGTCGCCGCTCGAGACGAAGACGTTGACCCCGGCCGCGGCCAGCTTGAGGAACTTCTGGTGCTGGGCCGCGACCTCGCCGCCGGGCCCCCCGAGGAAGGTCTCGCCGAGCCCGAGGCTGATCGAGAGCTGGCGCATCCCGGGATGGCGCGGCAGGTCGGAGATGATCCGGTCGAGCGCCTGGTCGAGGTCGACGAAGCGTAGCGACCCCGCGGCATACACCCGGATCTTCGCCCCGGGCGCGATGCCGCTCGACCACTCGACGTCGAGCGTCTCCTCTCCCTCGGCGGGCGGCAGGGTGGTGCCGCCGACGTTGATCTTCGTCACCCGCTTCGTGCTGGCGGAAGCGCCGGTGAAGCCGTTGCGCGCCCAGAACGCCTTGAGGTCCTTCGCCGCCGGCACGGTGTCGATGAGGATCGCGATGACCTGGCCGCTCCCCGTGACCGACAGCCCCTGCGCGCCGTATGCCGCCCGCAGGTCGTCGACGAGATAGGGCGGCGTCCCGGTCGCTGCGGCTGCCGGTGCCAGAGCCCGTGACCCGGTGACGTCCGTGGGCCCGACGTACCTGCGGAAGTGCTTGTTGAGCTGGCGGTAGGGCTGCAGGCCGAGGATCGCCCGGACCCCCTCACCGACATCGGCCGGAAGGCTGGGTGCGGTGCGGGCCGCCGAGTAGGTCACCCCGTCCTTGGTCACCTTGGCCATGTCGACCTGCAGCTGCTCGGCGATGTTGGAGACCGTCGAGGAGGCATAGACGGAGCTGCCGTCCGCGGAGGACTTGGCCACCGAGAAGCCATGCGACTCAAGCCATTCCGTGAGCTTCGTGCGCGCGGCGTCCGGTGCGGTCGCCGCCGCGATCTCCTCCGGAGTGGCCACCTCGCCGGCGGCCACCCTGGCCTCGAGCCTCGCCGTCGCCTCGGGGTCGAGCGAGAGCGTGAACAGCACGTCGAGCGTGTCGTCGAGCTCGCGCTGGGTAGCCGACTGGACGACCGCCCCGTTGGGCGCGGGCCCGTCCGACTCGGGTAGGGGAACGACACTGTCGTTGAAGATCTTGCGGGCAGCCAATGCCCTCACCGCCTTGGATTCTGGCCATGGCGGGCCCCGGCGGCCGAAGAGATGCCGCCGGGCCTCGATCTATGGAATGCGACCTGTTGGTTGGACCTGCTTCGATCCGGCGACCTCTTCACTGTCGCACCGATCGGGAGTGCCGGCCCGCGAAACGGTCCGAATCGTGAGGCCTCGACAGGGGTGGCGAGCTCGGGCCGGGTCAGCTGGAGTCGCGGACGACGAGGCTCGTCTCCATCATCGTCACGTGCTCGACCTGCTCACCCGCGAGCAGCCGCAGCAGCGTGTCGGCCATGACGACGCCCATCTCCAGCGACGGCTGGGCGACGGTCGTCAGGCCGATCCGACCGCGCGTGGCGTAGGGGCTGTTGTCGAAGCCGACGATGGCGACGTCGGTGGGCACCCGCAGCCCGCGCTCCTCGAGGGCGAGCAGCACGCCGCTCGCCATGAGGTCGCTCGCGACGAAGATCGCATCGAGGTCGGGGTGCTCGTCGACGAGGACCAGCGCCGCGCGGATGCCGCCGGCCTCGGTGAAGTCGCCATGAGCGATGCGGTGGTCGCTCAGCCCGGCGCCCGCCAAGGCGTCGCGCCAGCCCATCTCGCGGTCGACGGCGGCCGGCATGTCGGCCGGCCCGGTGATCGTCGCGATCCGCGTGCGCCCTCGGGCGATGAGGTGCTCGACGCCGCGCCGGGCACCGAGCCGGTTGTCGACGTCGATGTAGTAGTCGCCGGGGTTGGCGATCTGGCCGAGCGGCCGACCACCGAAGACGACGGGCAGCGACCGGCCGAGCGAGGCGAGGAAGTGGTCGCCGGAGTGGTGCGAGACGACGATCGCACCGTCGACGTTGCCCCCGAGCAGGTAGCGCCGGGTCTTCTCCGACGGGGAGCTCGGGTGCGTGAGCTGGAGGTTGAGCACGTAGTCGCTGTCGTCGAGCCGCTCGCTGATGCCCTGCACGACGTCGGCGAAGTAGGGGTCACCGAAGAAGCGGTGCGCGTTCTCCGGCACGACGAGCGCGATCGACATCGTGGCCCGGGCCGCGAGCGACCGCGCGGCGCGGTTGGGCACGTAGTTGAGCTCGGCGATCGCCTTCTCGACGACGACGAGCACGTCGGGGCTCACTCGGGGCGAGCCGTTGATGACGCGTGACACCGTGGCGCGCGACACGCCGGCCACCCGGGCGACCTCCTCGAGAGTCGGTCGGACGGGGGCCGGCGTCCCGTCGCTCATGTCCGCGTGTCTCCTGACGGGTGGTCGTGGGTGTCGTCGTGCGTCTCGATGCCGGTCGGCGGCGCGTCGGGCGGCGGCAGCTGTCGGGTCGCGATGATGCGGGCGTAGTCGAGGGCGCTCGCCTTGGGGGTGCGCACCTGGGTGTCGTAGTCCACACGGACGATACCGAACCGCTTCGCGTAGCCCCACGCCCACTCGAAGTTGTCGAGCAGCGACCAGTAGAAGTAGCCACGCACCGGCACGCCCTGCTCGACCGCGTCGAGGACCGCCCCGAGGTGCGCCCGCACGTATGCCGTCCGGTCGCGGTCCTGCACGAACCCGCGGTCGTCGGCCACGTCGTCGAAGGCGGCGCCGTTCTCGGTGACGTGGAGGGCGACCCCGGCGGGCCCGGCGTACTCCCGGTGGAGCCGGACGAGCAGGCGGGTCAGGCCCTCGGGCTGGATCTCCCAGTCCATGTCGGTCACGGGCAGACCGCGGGGGTGCCGGTGGGCGTGCTCCGCCGCCGGGAGGGGCGAGCGCGTCTCACGGCCGCCGTTGACGCTGTCGTCGAGCGGGGCGGCCGGCGCCTCGTGCCCGATCGCCTCACCGTTGTAGTAGTTGACGCCGAGGACGTCGATCGGGGTGGAGATCACCGCGAGGTCGCCGTCCATGATGTGGTCCTCGAGTCCCAGGTGGCGGACGTCCTCGAGGAGGTCGGCGGGGTACTCGCCGCGGAAGATCGGGTCGAGGAAGATCCGGTTCATCTGGGCGTCGACCCGTCGCGCACCGTCGACGTCGCGCGGGTCGGAGGGATCGAGGGGGTCGGCCACGGTGAAGTTGAGCGTCAGCCCGAGCTCGAGCGACGGGTCGCGGTCGCGCAGTGCCTGCACCGCCTTGCCGTGGGCGAGCATGAGGTGGTGCGCGGCAGCGAGCCCGTCGGCGGGGGAGGTGCGACCCGGCGCGTGCATGCCGCCGGTGTAGCCGAGGAAGGCCGAGCAGAACGGCTCGTTGAGCGTCGTCCACGTGCGCACCCGGTCACCGAGGCGGTCGTGCACGGCCAGGGCGTAGTCGACGAAGCGGTCGGTCGTCGACCGCTCGGTCCACCCGCCCCGGTGCTCGAGCGCCTGCGGCAGGTCCCAGTGGTAGAGCGTCAGCCAGGGCGCGATGCCGGCCTCGAGGAGCGCGTCGACGAGCCGCTCGTAGAAGTCGAGACCCGCGGCGTTGACCGGCCCGCCGTCGGGGCACACCCGCGTCCACGACGTCGAGAAGCGGTAGGACTGCAGGCCGAGCGAGCGCATGAGGGCGACGTCGGCGGCATACCGGTGGTAGTGGTCGCAGGCGACGTCGCCGGTGTCGCCGTCGACGACGGCACCCGGGGTGTGCGAGAAGGTGTCCCAGATGGAGTCCCGGCGCCCGTCCTCGTGCCGGGCGCCCTCGATCTGGTAGGCCGCGGTGGCGGCTCCCAGCACGAAGCTCGTCGGCACCGGGCGCGTCCCCGGGAGGATGAGCTCGGGTGTCACCGGGGTCGCTCCTCTCACGTCGGCGGGGTGGGTCAGGTGGGCGGTCATCCCTTGACTGCTCCTTGCATGATGCCGGAGACGAGCTGCTTGCCGGCGAAGACGAAGAGGACGATGAGCGGCAGCGCCATGAGGACGACGCCGTTGAGCACGAGCGAGTAGTCGACGAAGTAGGCCGCCTGCAGCTGCTGGAGCGCGACGGGCAGCGTCGGGTTGCCCGGGTCGAGGATGATGAACGGCCAGAAGAAGTTCGTCCACGTCGCGATGAAGGTGAAGAGGCCGAGCATCGCGGCGCCCGGCCGCACGGCCGGCAGCGCGATCGACCAGAAGGTACGCAGCGTCGACGCGCCGTCGACCCGTGAGGCCTCGATGAGCTCGTCGGGCAGGGCCTCCTGGAGGTACTGCGTCATCCAGAAGACGCCGAAGGCGCTCACGGCGCTCGGGACGATGACGGCCCAGAGGCTGCCGATCCAGCCGAGCTTGCTCATGACGATGAAGAGCGGCACGATCCCGAGCTGCGTCGGCACGGCCATCGTCGCGATGACGAAGACGAGCAGGCCGCCCCGGCCCCGGAAGCGGAGCTTGGCGAAGGCGAAGCCGGCCATGGCGGAGAAGAGCACGACGAGGAGCGAGACCGTCGTGCTGACGATGATGCTGTTGCCGAGCGCCTTCCAGAACGGCACGGTCGTCACGACGGTCGCGGCGTTCTGGATGAAGTGCCCGCCGGGGACGAAGGAGTACGGGTCCTGCACGATGGCGGCCGCGTCCTTGCTGCCGATGACGAACGACCACCAGAGCGGGAAGGCCGACGCCAGCAGCACGACGATGAGGAAGACGTATGCCGCCGGGCTGGCCTGGGTGCGGCGGATGACCTTGGCTCTCATCGGGATCCCTTCGAGGCGATCCTGCGGGTGAGCAGGAAGTTGATGATGGCGAAGACGACGATGATGAGGAAGAGCATCCAGGCGACCGCGGCGGCCCGGCCGAAGTTCTTCTGCGTCCAGCCGAGCTGGTAGAGGTAGAGCGTCAGCGTCTGCCACTGGCGGTCGGCGCCGCCGAGGCCGTACTGGTCATACATCCGCGGCTCGTCGAAGATCTGCAGGCCACCGATCGTCGAGGTGACGATGACGAAGATGATCGTCGCGCGCAGCTGCGGGATGGTGATGGAGAAGAAGGTGCGCACCCGGCCGGCGCCGTCGATGAGGGCCGCCTCGTAGTAGTCGCGGGGCACGGCCTGCATCGCCGCGAGGAAGATGAGGGCGTTGTAGCCGATCCAACGGAAGTTGACCATCGTGGCGATGGCGACGTGGCTCGGCAGGACCTCCTTGTGCCACTGGATCGGGTCGATGCCGACGAGGCCCAGCAGGTGGTTGACGAGGCCGAACTTGTCACCGAAGAGGTCGCTGAAGATGAGGGCGACGGCGACGGGCGCGAGCACGTAGGGCAATAGCACGCCCATCCGCCAGAAGGTGCGGCCGCGCAGGTTGCTGTCGAGGGCCGCCGCGATGAGCAGCGCGATGATGATCTGCGGCACGCTCGAGAGCAGGAAGATGCTCACGGTGTTCTTCAGGGCGTTCCAGAAGTAGGGCTGGCCGAGCACGTCGGTGTAGTTCTTGAGCCCGACGAAGGCGCCCTGACCGCCGATGAGGCTCCACTTGTGCAGGGAGACCCAGGCTGTGTAGAGCAGCGGAAAGAGCCCGACGACGCCGAAGAGGATGAAGAAGGGCGAGATGTACGCGTAGGGCGAGGCCTTCTCGTCGGCGCGGGTGAGGCGGCGGCGCCAGGCGGGCCGCGGCGCCATCGGCGTGCGCTCCACGGCGGTGGGAGGAGGGTCCTGCGGCCTCAGGCGCGAGGGGGACTGGACGGTCACGGTCGGATCCGCTCGTCGGGCGGGTGGCGCGGTGCCTGGAGGGGGATCACCGCGCCAGCCGCTGGTCGGCGCTCAGCGGCATACCGCTGGCTTGTGCTGGGGCCGGTCTGACGGGGCCCGGGACGTGTCGGGCCCCGTCAGACCGTGGATGCTCGGCTCAGCCGAGGGCCTTGACGTCATTGACCCACTTGTCCCACGACTCCTGCGGCGAGCTGCCCTGCTCGACGCGGGTGAGCGCCTGCTGCATCGCGTCGTTGATCGCGAAGTAGTGGGTGCCCTTGTAGGGGGCGATGGTGACGGCCTTGGCCCGGTCGGCGAAGATCTGGCCGGTCGGTGCGTCGTTGAACGAGGCGACCTTGAACGAGAGCAGGTCAGGGCTGCTGAGCGCCTGGACCTGGCTCGGGAAGGCCCCAACCTTCTTGAAGGCCTTGATCTGCTGCTCGGGCGCGGTCAGCCACGCGGCGAGCTGCTGGGCCTCCTTCGGGTGGGCGCTCTGCTTCGGGACGGTCAGGTAGGACCCGCCCCAGTTGCCGCCGCCACCGGGGAAGGTGTTCGCGACGTCCCAGCCCTTGACACCCTTGGCGTTGCCCTCGATGACACCGACCATCCAGCCGGGGCAGAGCATCGTTGCGAAGCCGTCCTTCTGGAAGCTCGCGGTCCAGTCGTCACCCCACTGCTGGAGCTTGGCGGAGAGGCCGTCGGTGATGCCGGCCTTGACGACGGCGTCGTAGACCTTCTTGACCTCGGGGTTCTCGGTCGCGGTGATCGAGTCGTCGGTCGGGTTCTCGTAGGCGGCCTCGAGCTGGTTGACCATGCCCTGGTACGTGGCGCCGATGCTGTCGAAGAAGGGGACCTTCGACTTGGCGGCGAACTGCTTGCCGGCGGCGAAGTAGCTGTCCCACGTCGTGCCGAAGAGCTTGGCGACGGACTCACGGTCGCTCGGCAGGCCGGCGGCCTTGAAGAGGTCGCTGCGGTAGCAGATGGCCTCGGGGCCGGAGTCGGTGCCGTAGCCGATGAGGGCGCCGTTGGCGTCGGTCGCGGCCTTGGCCTTCCAGTCGAGCCAGCGGCCCTCGACGTCGGGGGACTTGAGGTCGTTGAACTTGTCGGAGTACTGGAGCATCTCCGGCAGCCAGTCGACCTCGACGGCCTCGACGTCGGCCATGCCGCTGCCGGCCGAGAGGCGGGTGAAGAAGTTGTCGCGGGCCTCGTTGGAGGTCGCGGCCTTCTTGTGCGTGACCTTGATGTTCGGGTAGGCCTTCTCGAACTCCGGGATGAGATCCTCGTAGCCGAACTGGTTGAAGGTGGCGAGCGTCAGGGTGACCGGTCCGCTGGCGGACGTGGCCCCGGCCTGGGTGGAGCCGGCCGTGTCGCCCGAGCTGGAGCTGCAGGCCGTCAGGGCGAGGGCCCCGACGGCGATGGTGGCGAGCGCGACGGATCGCGCCGATGCGCGGCGGCCGGAACGGTCGCCGGAGCGGGTGGTACGGGACATTGGAGAGCTCCTTCGGTCTCTTCCCAGGATGGGTCGTGGGAGCGCTCTCCGTGCGTGAAACGGATGCGTGAGAGCGCTCTCACGGATGAGGATGGAGGCAGCCCGTCATCCGGGTCAAGTGCCGTTACCAACCCGTGACCTGTGGCGTGATCGACGTGCCGAGCTGGTTGACCGTGCATCGGAGGGTGGGGTGGGATGGGAGCAGCGACGCTCCACCCGAGCGAGAGGACGGCCATGCCGGCGCACGACCTCCGGACCGAACGCCCCTATGACCTGCTTGCGATGGGAAGGGTGGGGGTCGACCTCTACCCGCTCCAGCACGGCGTGACGCTCGACGAGGTGCGCACCTTCGAGAAGTTCCTCGGGGGCAGCGCGGCCAACGTCACGGTGGCCGCGGCGCGACACGGCCGCCGGTCCGCGCTCATCAGCGCGACGTCCGACGACGCCTTCGGGCGCTTCGTCCACCGCCAGCTGCTGCAGCTCGGCGTCGACGACGCGTTCGTCGCGACCCTCGTCGGCGGCGCGCCGACACCGGTGACCTTCTGCGAGATCATGCCGCCCGACCACTTCCCGATCTGGTTCTATCGCTACCCGACCGCGCCGGATCTCATGATCAGCGCCGACTCTCTTCCGCTGCAAGCGATTCGAGACGCACGTGTCTTCTGGTCGACGCTCACGGGCCTGTCGCAGGAGCCGAGCCGGTCCGCCCACCTCGCGGCTTGGGAGGAGCGTGGACGCCGGGTGCCGACGGTGCTCGACCTCGACTACCGGCCGGGCTTCTGGGACGACCCGGTCGAGGCGCGCGAGCAGGTGGCGCGCGGGCTGCGCGAGGTGACGATCGCCATCGGCACGGTCGAGGAGTGCGAGCTGGCGACCGGCGAGAGCGACCCCGATGCTGCGGCACGCTCGCTGCTGGCCTCCGGCGTCGACCTCGCCGTGGTCAAGCAGGGCCCGCGGGGGGTGCTCGGGGTCACCGCGAGCGAGCGGGTGCAGGTCAACGCCTATCCCGTCACGGTCGTCAACGCACTGGGCGCGGGCGACGCCCTCGGGGGCGCCCTCGTGCACGGCCTGCTCGAGGGCTGGGACCTCGAGCGCGCCCTGCACTTCGCCAACGTCGCCGGGGCGATCGTCGCGTCGCGGGTCGAGTGCTCGACGGCGATGCCGACGACGGCCGAGGTGCAGCAGCTGCTGTCCGACGTCGAGGTGGCCGACGGGGCCTGGTGAGTCGCTCGGGCGGCGCTGACGGTCGCGCGAAAGTGACTGGGGGCAAAGAGAAAACCCGCCCCCGCTGGTCACGTCGCCGAACTCGACCAGCAGGGGCGGGTGCCCTTGACCCGGTGATCCGACAGGGGAGGAGATCACCGAGTCGCACAGGAGCAACTCACGAGTACGACTATGACCCCGCAACCTTAAAGAACGCTGGGAGGCCCCTACCAGTTACCTCAGGCCTGCATCCCGGACACGGTCGGCGGGGCCGGCGAGACCGGTTCCTCCGTCGTGAACTGGGTACTCGATGGTGGGGTCTGGTCGAGTGCTCAGTTCCCCCGTCGTGAACTGGGCACTCGATGGTGGGGTCTGGTCGAGTGCCCAGTTCCCCCGTCGGAAACTGGGCACTCGATGGTGGGGTCTGGTCGAGTGCCCAGTTCCCGACGCGGCCCCCCGCCTGCTGGACTCGGCGGGCCGGACTCAGCGGGCGCCGACGACCATCCAGTCGTCGTGCCGCGCCCGCCACCCGAGCACGACGGCCCGGATCGCCATGAACCCGGTGAAGGCCACCCAGAGGATCGCCACGTCGTGCGCCGGTGAGCCCGAGGGGCCGGCCGCACGCACGGCGAGCAGGATCGGCAGGTAGGCGACCAAGGTGACGAGCATGCCCCACGCGAGCCACGTGCCGTCGCCGGCTCCGATCAGCACGCCGTCGAGGACGAAGACGTAGCCCGAGACCGCCTGGCCGAGACCGACGACGACAAGCGCGGCCGACAGCGCCTCCTGCACCGCCGGGTCGGGCGAGAAGAGGGGCGGGATCACCCCGTGCAGCGCGACGACGACGAGCCCGATCCCGAGCCCGCCCCACGTGCCCCAGCGCGTCATCGTGCCCATCGCCTCGCGCACCCCTGGCCTGTCGCCGGCGCCGAGGGCGCGCCCGACGATGGCCTGAGCCGCGATGGCGAGCGCGTCGAGCGCGAAGGCGAGGAACGACCAGATCGTCATCGCCACCTGGTGCGCCGCCAGGGTGACGTCGCCGAGCGAGGCCGCGACCCACGTCGTCAGCAGCAGCACCGCGCGCAGCGCGAGCGTACGCACGAGCAGGGGTATGCCGGTGCGCGCGGCCGTGAGCACGCGCCCCGGGTGCGGGTGCAGGGACGCCTGGCGGGCACGGGCCTTGACAACGAGCACCGTGACGAGGGCGACCGCCATGCCGGTCTGGGCGATGACGGTCCCCCACGCGGATCCGGCGATGCCCCAGTGCAGTCCGTAGACGAAGTAGAGGTTGAGCGCGATGTTGACGCCGAAGCCGGCGACGGACGCGACGAGGGGCGTGATGGTGTCCTGGAGGCCTCGTAGCACTCCGGTGACGGCGAGGATGACGAGCATGCCGGGCAGGCCGAAGGCCGACACGCGCAGGTAGGTCGTCGCCTGCTCGAGCACCGACGGCGAGGCTCCGAACGCCGCGCAGATGGGCTCGGCCCAGATCGCGACGACGGCAGCCACCACCGCGCCGAGACCGAGGGCGAGCCAGAAGCCGTCGATGCCGGCGCTGATCGCCGACCGTTCGTCGCCGGCGCCGAGATGTCGGGCGACGACACTCGTCGTGCCGTAGGCGAGGAAGACGAAGATGCCGGCGCCGGTCACGAGGGCAGCGCTCGCCACCCCGAGCCCGGCGAGCTCGGCCGTGCCGAGATGGCCGATGATCGCCGAGTCCGCGAGGAGGAAGAGGGGCTCGGCGATGAGCGCGAGGAAGGCCGGAACCGCCAGCCGGAGGATCTCCCGCCGTCGCGCGACCGCGCGTCCCCACTCGTCGAGCTCGGTCTCCTCCTGCTCCTGATGCTCCCGCTGCTCCCGCGACCCGGGGTCGGCGCTCATGGGAGCGGCCCGAGGTGCTTGAGCGCCTCGCGGCGCGACAGGCCGGAGAGGTCCGGATGCGAGGCCACGAAACCCCGCACCCAGGCCGGGTCGAGCCGGGCCCGGTCGCGCAGGGCCCAGCCGATCGCCTTGCGACTGAAGAAGTCACCGTCGTCGATGTTGGGCTCGATGACGTCGACGAGCAGCTGGGCGTCGAAGCCGTCGCGCCTGCCGATCTGGCTGAGGATCGCCGCGCGGCGCACCCACAGCGACTCGTCGGACGCCCACTCGCGCATGCGCAGGGCCTCGACCGACGGCGCCGACACCACGGTATCGCGCACGAGGTGGGTGGCGATGTCGTCGACGACGTCCCACCAGGCCCCGAGGCGGATGAGGCTCTGCCACAAGGGCATCACGTCGCTGTCGACCCACCTGCGGTAGGGGCGGTGACGCGCGAGGGCGATCGCGGCATACCACTCCTCGCGGTGCGTGGCGCCGTGCCACAGCGACTCGATCGTCGCCGCCCACTGCTCGCGCGACTCCATCGCGAGCCCCGGGTCGCGCAGCAGCGGAGCCAGCGCGGCCTTGAGCTGTGGCGAGGTGAAGCCGCGGTAGGGCAGGGCCGACTTCATGTAGCGCTGCTGGCCCGGGGCCCGTGCGGGATCACCCCCCTCGGCGAGGGCGGCGCGCACGGCGGCGACGAGCTCGTCGTGGACCCCCTGACCGACCATGCAGCCAAGGTAGCCGGGACTCCCGACACCCGAGCCGCCCGTCTCGTCAGGCCGGCCGCACCGCCCGGCCGAGGTAGCCGTAGAGCCACGGCCGCATGACTCCGGGCGCCGGGGCGTAGGCGCGCTCGATGGTCTCGATGACGAGGCCGGACTCTTCGACGAGCCGGTCGATGCGCCGCGTCAGGTGGCACCCGTCGAAGAGTCGCATCTGCATCGGCTCGAGCCGGTGCTGCCAGCGCTCGACGTCGGCGTCGGGTGCGAGCCCGTGCTCGAAGAAGTGCAGGGCGCCGCCCGGGCGCAGCACCCGGACGACCTCGCGCAGCGCCGCCTCGACGTCGGGGATCGTGCACAACGTCAGCGTCGAGAGCACGGCGTCGGCGCTCTCGTCGGGCAGGTCGAGCCGCTGGCCGTCGAGACCCCCGCGCTCGACCGGCACCGTGGAGGCGGCCCGCCGCTTGCCCGACAGCTGCCACGCCACGTCGGAGGGCTCGATGGCCACGATGCACGTGACCTCGGGGGGCATCACCTCGAGGTTCGCGCCCCCGCCGAAGCCCAGCTCGACGACGCGGCCGGTCAGCCCCGCACAGACCCGCCGGCGGAAGGCGAGCATCCCCTCGCTCGTCGACCCGACCTCGACGAGCCGGGGCGTCACGTGCGTCGTCCACCAGCCCACGGTCTCGAACCTATCGTCCGTCAGCCACGACGCAGGGTGATGAGCGGGATCTCGGGCGGCGCCATCACCCGCGCCGGCGGGCCCCAGGCGCCGGCGCCGCGCGAGGTGAGCACCGGCACGTCCCCGACCATCCGTACACCGTCGATGACGGGCTGCTGGAGGCGGACGGCATACCGGAAGGGCCACACCTGCCCGCCATGGGTGTGGCCGGAGAGCTGGAGGTCGATCCCGCGCCCCTGCGCATCGAGGGCCTGTCGGGGCTGGTGCGCGACGAGGATCGTGAAGCCGCCGGCGGGCGCGCTGCCGAGGGCGCCGTCGACGTCGGCCGCGTCGGCGCCCGTGCCGGTCTCGTCGTGCACGCCGGCGATGCGGATGGTGTCGGACTGCCGCCGCAGGGCGACGTTCTCGTTGCGCAGCACGGTGATTCCGAGCGTCTCCCAGTAGGTGAGCCACGCGTCCGCCTCCTGCGAGATGAACTCGTGGTTGCCGCTCACGGCGAAGACGCCCAGGGGCGCCTCGAGGCCCGCGAGCGGCGCCAGTGCGTCGGAGACCTGGCTGACCTTGCCGTCGACGAGGTCGCCGCCGAGCACGACGACGTCGGGGCGCTGCGCGTTGACCTCGTCGACGACCCGCTGCGTGAACGACGCGTCACGTACCGGGCCCACGTGCAGGTCGGTGACGAGGGCGACCCGGAGCCCGTCGAAACCTTCGGGCAACTGCTGGCTCGTCACGGTGACCGGTGTGACCGTCGGCATCGCCGCCTCGTGCAGGCCGTATGCCGTCGCGCCGAGTGCCGCGACCACGACGACGGGGGTGCCCACGCGGAGCAACCGCCGCCGGGGCCGGGGGCTGCTCGAGAGGCTCGCGAGCAGCGCGGCGAAGCCGAGCACGAGGGTGCCGAGCAGGAGGTACCAGGCGGCGACGAGCCACGTCATGCCGAGCCAGGCGAGCCACCGCGCCCGGTGCGGGTCGATGACGCCGGCCTGCATCGCGAAGGCGAGGAGCGCGGCCGCCCAGAGCAGCCCGAGGACGAGCGCCACGGCCCAGCGGCCACGGGTCGGCAGGTCGGGGGCGACGGCGAGCCGGCGGTAGAGCAGGAAGGTCAGCAGCGCGAGGACTGCCGCGACGACGATGACGAAGATCGACACAGGGGGTGGCCGGCCCGATGCCGGTCAGGCGGGGGTGCCGAAGCGGACGGCGTTGCGCTCGCGGGCCTTCTGCCGCTCGACCTCACGGTCCTTGGGCGGCGCCGTCGTCGTCAGGTGCTCGAGCAGGTGGGCGGTCGCGTGCGCGACGGCCTCGACGGCCTCGTCGAAGGCGGCCTGGTTGGCCTGGCTGGGCTTCGTGCTGCCGCTGACCTTGCGAACGTACTGCAGCGCGGCGGCACGCACCTCGTCAGAGGTGGCAGGTGGGTCGAAGTTGTGGAGCTGGCGGATGTTGCGGCACATGGACCGACTCTAGGCGGCGGGAGCGCCCGATGGGGTCGAGGTGATGGCGGCACCCACGTCGGCGCCGGGATCACCTCGAACCGGGGTTGGTCGGGAGGCGCGGGAAGATTCTCCGCCCTGAGGGGTTGCCATTTAGGAGTTAGTAAACTTTACTAACTCTCGTGACCACCGCCCTTCCCCGCGCTCGCCGCGTCTCGCCGCGCACCGCGATGCTGCCTGCGCACGGCCGGCGCCACAATCTCTCGCTCGTGCTCCAGATGCTCTACTCCGTCGGCGCGATGAGCCGAGCCGACCTCGCCCGCCGGCTCGGCATGAGCAAGGTGACCGTCTCCGACCTCGTCGCCGAGCTCATCGAGAGCGGCCACGCCGTCGAGCTCGGTCCGTCCGACCAGGTGCGCCCCGGCAAGCCGGCCACCCTCGTCGACGTCAACCGCACCGGCCTGCAGGCCATCGGCGTCGACCTCGCCGCCCACGAGGTGCTGCGCGCCGCCGTGCTCGACCTCGACGGCAACATCCTCGCCCGCGCCGAGCGCCCCATCGGCGACGACACGGGCGACGCGATCACCGCGCGGGTTCTCGAGCTCGTCGATGAGATCGTCTCTGCCGCAACGGCGCCCATCCTCGGCATCGGCGTCGGCACTCCCGGCATCGTCGTCGCCGGAGGCGTCGTCGACACGGCCCCCAACCTCGGGTGGCGCGACGTGCCGCTGCGCGACCTCATCGCCGACGCGACCGGGCTGCCCGTCTTCGTCGTCAACGACGCCGATGCCGCGGTGCACGCCGACTACACCCTCGGCAACGGCGGCGACGACCTCGTCCTCGTCAAGATCGGCCGCGGTGTCGGCTGCGGGCTCATCGTCGGCGGCCAGCGGGTGCGCGGCGCGCACTTCGCCGCCGGCGAGATCGGGCACGTCACCGTCGGCACCGACGGGGGTGCCGTATGCCGGTGCGGCAAGACCGGCTGCCTCGAGACGTGGGTCTCGGCGCCCCGTCTCGAGCAGGCGCTCGCCACCGCGGGCGACGACTCTCCGCTGCGTGAGGCGGGGGAGCGGCTCGGCATCGCGCTCGCTCCCGTCGTCGCCGTGCTCGACCTCGCCGAGGTCGTGCTCTCCGGCCCCGGGCACCTGCTCGCCGGCCCTCTGCGTGACTCGGTCGAGCAGACGCTGCGCGACCGGCTCCTTGCCCGGCCCGAGGCCGAGCTCACCGTGCGGATCGCGCACGACTCCGACGACATCGTGCTGCGCGGCGCCGCCGTGCTCGTCCTCTGGGACCAGCTCGGCGTCGTGTGACCACCCACCCCCGCCATGCGGCATACGCCCGCGGGACCCCAACCAAAGCATCCCCTCCAGCTGCACCACCTCACACCGGTCCGCACCGCGGCCACCCTGAAAGGAAGCACACGCAATGAAGAAGACCCTGGGTCTGGCCGTGGCCACGACCGCGGCGGCGGCTCTGCTGCTCTCCGCCTGTGGCGGGGGATCGACCGGCTCCTCGTCGTCGGCGACCACTGCGAGCAAGGCCGACAACACCGGCAAGACGATCACCT
This sequence comes from Humibacillus xanthopallidus, assembly GCF_006716675.1. GTDB lineage: Bacteria > Actinomycetota > Actinomycetes > Actinomycetales > Dermatophilaceae > Humibacillus > Humibacillus xanthopallidus_B. The sequence continues at coordinate 144,838 of NZ_VFPM01000005.1, forward strand.
TCTGGGTGGTCGGCGGTGACACCCCGAAGGAGCTGCGGACCTACCTGCAGGACACCTTCAAGGCCAAGACGGGCGCGACCCTCAAGATCGAGGAGCAGGGCTGGGGCGACATCGTCACCAAGCTGACGACCTCGCTGCCCGACCCGAAGAACACCCCTGACGTCACCGAGCTCGGCAACACGCAGGCCCCGACCTTCACCAACGTCGGCGCCTTCAGCGACGTCTCCGACATGTACGAGGAGCTCGGCGGCGCCAAGCTGCTCCAGTCCTTCGTCGACGTCGGCTCGGTCGACGGCAAGAAGTACGCGCTGCCCTACTACTTCGGCTCGCGCTACATGTTCGCCCGCTCCGACCTGTGGAAGGAGGCCGGCGTCAAGACGCCGACCACCCTCGACGAGTTCAACACGGCGGTCAAGACGATCACCGCCAAGAACCCGCGCGACATCAAGGACTTCTCGGGTTTCTTCCTCGGCGGCCAGGACTGGCGCAACGGCATCTCCTGGATCTTCGCCAACGGCGGCGACCTCGCCAAGAAGGAGAACGGCCAGTGGGTCTCGACGCTGAGCGACCCCAACACGATCAAGGGCCTCGAGCAGCTGCAGGACCTCTACAAGAACGCCTCCAAGGCGCCGGCCGACGCCAAGGACGCCACGCCGTGGCTCTACATCAACGACTCGGACGAGATCCTCGACGAGAACCAGAAGGTCACGGGCAAGACCTCGCTCGCGGCCGCCACGATCATGGCGCCGGGCTGGGCGCACTGGTCGATCGGTGACCTCGTCGAGAAGGACGGCAAGAAGGTCCGCGAGTGGAACGACGCGAAGTTCGCGACGTTCGTGCTGCCCGGCAACGACGGCAAGCCGGCCCCGGTCTTCGCCGGCGGCTCCAACATCGGCATCTCCAAGGCGAGTCAGAACCAGGCGCTCTCGCGCGACCTGCTGAGGATCATCTTCTCGCCGGAGTACCAGCAGATGCTCGGCAAGGCCGGCCTCGGGCCGGCCAACTCCGACTACGTCAGCTCGCTCGGCACCGACCAGTTCGCCAAGGCACTCATCGAGTCGGCGTCCAACTCCAAGCTGACCCCGGCCGCTCCCGGCTGGGCGGCCGTCGAGTCCAAGATGATCCTCGAGGAGTTCTTCGGCAAGATCCGCGACGCCGCCGACCTCAAGGCGCTCGCCGCGGAGTACGACGCCAAGATCACGCCGATCCTCAATCTCAAGTGAGGGGCGCCCCTCGGGGCGGCACACACTGACGGCTAGACGGAATCGCAGGCAGGGCCCGGTGGTCGGGCACCTCCACCGACCACCGGGCACCCCTTCGAAAGGTTCACCATGTCCTCGGCGTCCTCCAGCAGGCGGGTCCCGCTCGCCCTCATCATCCCGACGCTGCTCATCCTCCTCGTCGCCCTCGGCTACCCGATCGGCTGGCAGGTCATCACGAGCTTCCAGCACTACGGGATGCTCCAGCAGTTCGGCCAGCCGCCCGAGTGGGTGGGTCTCGACAACTACACGGCCCTGTTCACCGACGGCTACCTGTGGGTCGTCATCGCCCGGTCGATCGTCTTCTGCCTCGTCTGCGCCGCGAGCACGGTCCTCATCGGCGGCGGCATGGCCCTGCTCATGCGGGCCGTCAGCACCCCCGCTCGCCTGATCCTCCAGATCGCCCTCCTCGTCGCGTGGGCCATGCCCGTCGTCACGTCGATGACGGTGTGGATCTGGATCGTCGACTGGCGCCGCGGGGTGCTCAACTGGCTGCTCACCCGCCTCGGCGGCGACTTCCAGGGCCACAACTGGCTCGTCGAGCCGCTCTCCTTCTTCGCCGTCGCGGCCGTCATCGTCGTCTGGATGAGCGTCCCCTTCGTCGCCCTGTCGATCTATGCCGGGCTGACCCAGGTCTCGCCCGAGGTGCTCGAGGCGGCCCAGATCGACGGCGCGAGCGGGTGGCAGCGGCTGCGCCACATCATCCTGCCGCTCATCGCGCCGGTCGTCTCGATCGTCCTGCTGCTCCAGCTCATCTGGGACCTGCGGGTCTTCACGCAGATCAAGCTGCTCCAGGACGCCGGCGGCTTCGCCAACGAGACCAACCTGCTCGGCACCTACATCTACCAGCTCGGCACGGGCGCCGGTGACTTCGGCGCCGCCGCCGCGGTCTCGGTCATCATGCTCGCCCTCACCGTGGCGATGAGCTGGTACTACGTCCGCTCCCTCATGAAGGAGGAGTCCTGATGCGCGCCACGAAGCTCCGCCGCGGGCTGCTCACGCTCCTCGCCGTCGTCCTCGCCCTCGCGTGGGCGTTCCCCGTCTACTGGATGGTCAACTCGGCCTTCCTCGACAAGGCGACGCTCTCGTCGACGAGGCCGACCTTCCTGCCCTTCGGCGGGTCGTTCGACAACTTCACCACCGTGCTCGGTGACCCGGCCTTCGGGCGGGCGCTCGCGATCTCGCTGTCGGTCACCCTCGTCACCGTCGCTGCAGCGCTCGCGATCGCCTTCCTCGGCGCTCTCGCGATCAGCCGCTTCCGCTTCCGCGGCCGCGCGTCGTTCGTGCTGGCGCTGCTGCTCATCCAGATGCTGCCGGCCGAGGGACTCTTCATCGCGCAGTACAAGATGATGAGCTCCGTGGGTCTGCTCAACAACGTCCTCGGCCTCGCGGTGCTCTACACCGCCGCCGTCGTGCCCTTCACGATCTGGATGCTGCGCGGCTTCGTCGCCGGCGTGCCGATCGACCTCGAGGAGGCCGCCATGGTCGACGGGCTCTCGCGCACCCAGGCCTTCCTGCGGATCACCTTCCCGCTGCTGGCTCCCGGGCTCGTCGCATCGGGCGTCTACGCCTTCCTCCAGGCGTGGAACGAGTTCACCGTCGCCCTCGTCGTCATGACCGAGGAGCAGGCCCGCACGCTGCCGCTGTGGCTGCGTGGCTTCATCCAGGCGAGTGCGACGCGCGAGACCGACTGGGGCCAGGTCATGGCCGCCTCGACCCTCGTCGCGATCCCCGTCATCGTCTTCTTCCTCCTCGTGCAGAGCCGGATGAGCAGTGGCCTCGTCGGCGGGGCGGTGAAGGGCTGAGATGGACAGCACGAGAGAGGCGCTGCGGCGCCTCGTCGTCGGCACGCTCATGCCCGGCTTCGTCGGCACGACCGTCGCCCCGTGGGTCACCCGCGAGTATGCCGCCGGGCTCGCCGCCGTCTGCCTCTACGGCGCCAACGTGGCCGGCCCCGAGCAGCTGTCGAGCCTCTGCGCCGAGCTGCGGTCGGTCGCTCCCGACCTGCTCGTCTCCGTCGACGAGGAGGGTGGCGACGTCACCCGGCTGCACTACCCGACCGGGTCGAACCAGCCGGGCAACGCCGTCCTCGGGCGGCTCGACGACACCGCCCTGACGCGGGAGTCGGCTGCGGCCATCGGACGCGAGCTCACGGCATACGGCATCAACCTCGACCTCGCGCCGGTCGTCGACGTCAACTCGGCGCCCGACAACCCCGTCATCGGGGTGCGCAGCTTCGGCGAGGATGCGGCGCTCGTGTCTCGGCACGGCGTCGCGGCGGTCGAGGGCCTGCAGGCGCAGGGCGTGGCCGCCTGCGCGAAGCACTTCCCGGGGCACGGCGACACCGTGACCGACTCGCACCTCGCGCTCCCGCGGGTCGACGCGCCTGCCGAGGTGCTCGAGGTGCGCGAGCTCGAGCCCTTCCGGGCCGCGGTCGCCGCGGGTGTCGCGTGCGTCATGACGTCGCACGTCGTCGTCACCGCCATCGACCCTGAGCGGCCGTCGACGTTCTCGCCGACGATGCTCGGCGACGTGCTGCGGGGCCGGCTCGGCTTCGACGGCGTCATCGTGTCCGACGCGCTCGACATGGCGGGTGCGAGTGCCGAGACCGGCATCCCGGAGGCTGCGGTGCGCGCTCTCCAGGCGGGGTGTGACCTGCTGTGCACCGGGTCGGAGACGACCGAGGACGACTACCTCGCCATCGTCGACGCCGTCGTCGCTGCCGTGGAGTCCGGCCGACTGGACCGCACGCGGCTGGCCGACGCTGCGGCGCGGGTGGAGCGGCTCCGGCGGACGTTCGCACCGGGTGCGGTCGTGGCCGCCGCTGCTTCGAAGGAGGTCCTCTGGTCGGAAGACACTGTCGCGCAGGCCTTCTCGGTCAGTGATGCTGCTCGCGCCTGGCAGGCTGTCGATGCACCGCCTGTCATCGTGCAGGTCGCGAGCGAGCCGAATCTCGCTGTCGGCCGCGTCGCGTGGGGGCCCGAGGCTGCGGGTCTCACGACCGACGCCGACGACGTGCGTGCGGGTGCGAAGGTCGCTGTCGCGGGGCGCTCCCTCGAGCCGGGCCATCCGGCGTGGGTCGTGGCGGATCGGCTTCGTGCAGAAGGACACTCGGTCATCGTCGTCGAGTGCGGCTGGCCGCGAGGCGAGGGGGACGTGGTGACCTATGGCGGCTCCGTCGTCGCCGCGAGGGCCCTCGGTCGGCTGCTCGGGGTGAGGGCGCGATGAGCGAGCAGCTGCTCCTCGGCATCGACATCGGTGGCACGAAGACCGCCGTCGCCGCCGTCAGGCACGACGGCACGGTCGTCGCGCTGCGCAGCGCGCCCTCGGGCCGCGGTGGAGCGCAGGTCGTCGACGTCGCCGTCCGCCTCGCACGTGAGGTCGCCGACGCGGTCAGTGGTCTCGGGCGGATCAGTGCGGCCGGCGCGTGCATGCCCGGACTCGTCGACCCGAGAACGGGATTGGTGCGACACGCCGTCAACCTCGACGTCGAGTCGCTCGAGCTGTCGTCGGAGCTCTCCCGGGCCCTGGGCCTTCGGGTCGAGGTCGAGAACGACGTCAAGGCGGCCGCCCTCGGTGCGCACCACCTGGGACCGCGCGGCTGGGGCCTGCACCCCGACGTCACCTCGGCGGCGAGCGGGACGGGCGAGACGGCATACGGCAGCGGGGACGTCGGAACGCTCGCCTACCTCAACCTCGGCACGGGACTCGCGTCCGCGGTCGTCCGCGGCGGAGTGCTCGTTCGCGGGATCGACGGCGCCGCAGGGGAGATCGGGCACCTGCCGGTCGGCGGCGACGTCGTGTGCTCGTGTGGTCAGGTCGGGTGCCTCGAGACGATCGCGTCGGGCTCGGCGCTGGCCCGGCTGTGGCCGCCGTCGCGCGGCGGCGGCCGGGATCCCTTTGCCGCAGCGGCTGCCGGCGACGCCGCGGCGGCAGCGGCGGTCGACGTGCTCTGCGACGGAGTGGGCCTCGCGATCCAGCTGCTCGTGCTCGCGGCGGGGGCGGAGCACGTCGTCATCGGCGGTGGGCTCACCGGTCTCGGCGAGCCCTTCGTCGAGGGCGTGCGCGCCGACCTGCGACGCCGCGGGCGCTCGTCACGGATGATCGCGGCCCTCGACCTCGAGTCGCGCTTCGAGCTCGTGCCGGCATCGGTGCCGGTGGCCGCCATCGGGGCGGCGCTGCTGCCCGGGCGCGCGCCGGGGCCCTTCCTGCTCACCGACGAGCTGGCCGGCTGATGGAGGTCTTCGTGCTGCCGACGGCGCAGGAGGTGGCCGAGCGGGCCGCCCGCGTCGTCATCGAGGGTGTGCGCGCGGCGCTCGCGTCCGGTCGGACGGAGCCCGTCATCGGCCTCGCGACGGGCTCCTCGCCCGTGGGGCTGTATACCGTCCTCGCGGGTGCCGTCGAGGCCGGCGAGGTCGACTTCGGCAGGGCTCGCGGGTTCGCGCTCGACGAGTACGTCGGGCTGCCACCGCGGCACCCGGAGTCGTATCGGGAGGTGCTGCTGCGCGAGGTGTGCGGTCCCTTGGGCCTGCCCCCGGAGCGGCTGCACGTGCCCGACGGGTCGGGCGACTCCGAGGAGGCCCTGGCGGCTGGGGCGGCGGACTACGAGCGGCGGATCGCGGAGGCCGGTGGGGTCGACGTGCAGATCCTCGGGATCGGGGCCAACGGCCACCTCGGCTTCAACGAGCCGGGCTCGGCCCTGACATCGCGCACCCGCGTCAAGCGGCTCTCGGAGCGCACGCGGGGCGACAACGCCCGGTTCTTCGACTCGCTCGACGCGGTGCCGACGCACTGCGTGACGCAGGGGCTGGGGACGGTGCTCGACGCGCGGCGGCTCGTGCTCGTCGCGTCGGGGGCGGGCAAGGCTGCTGCGGTCGCGGCGGCCGTCGAGGGGCCGCTGTCGGCGTCGTGTCCGGCGTCGGTGCTGCAGTGGCACGCCGATGCGGTCGTCGTCCTCGACGAGGCGGCCGCCGTGGGGCTCGCGAACCGCGACTACTACGACGCCTCGGCGGCCGGTCTCTGAGCGTCGCCTCGGCGCCAGGCGCCCGCGTCCGGCGTGTGAGGGAGACGGGTGTGACGGGTGGGACTGGACCGCCTGTGGATCGGCGCACAGGGGTCGAGAACTTCTTCTCCACACCCCGTGGACGAGCATTCGCGCAGGTCGCCGCGCTCGAAGCCGTGCCGGCCCGATGTCGGCCCCACAGTTGTTCACACAGGTTGTCCACACCTGTTGACGGCGTGTCCACCCCCTTTGTCCACCGGTTGTCCACAGGGGTCGGTGCGACTTGTCGGGATCGGCTTTGTCCCCCGGACGCAGGGGCCTAGGTTGGCGTGGTGCTCCCGTGCTGGTGGGTTCGGGAGCCGGGACGCGGGACTGTCAGTGGCTCGAGGTCTACTTGAGTTGCACCGATGTCATTCGTCACCACAGGGGAAGGGGAGCGCGTGTCGCTCGATGAGCTGAGCACCAGCGCGTTCGCGGCGTCCAACCGCGAGGGCGGTCCGCCCGACGACCGCCTGCCGCCCCAAGACGTCGGGGCGGAGCAGTCCGTCCTCGGCGGCATGCTCCTGTCCAAGGACGCGATCGCCGACTGCGTCGAGCAGCTCAAGGGCACCGATTTCTACCGCCCGGCGCACGAGCTCATCTACGACGCGATCCTCGACCTCTACGGCCGCGGCGAGCCGGCCGACGCGATCACCGTCAGCGACGAGCTGACCAAGCGCGGCGACCTCTCCCGCATCGGTGGCCAGGCCTACCTCCACCAGCTCATCGCCTCGGTCCCGACCGCCGCCAACGCCGGCTACTACGCCCAGATCGTCGCCGAGCGGGCCGTCCTGCGGCGCCTCGTCGAGGCCGGCACCCGCATCGTCCAGCTCGGCTATGCGCAGGGCGGCGGTGACGTCGAGGACATCGTCAACGCGGCTCAGGCCGAGGTCTACTCCGTGGCCGACAAGCGCGGCGGTGAGGACTACCACCGGCTCGGCGAGGTCATCGAGGCCACCGTCGACGAGATCGAGTTCGCGTCGGGTCGCTCGGGCGAAATGACCGGTGTGCCAACGTCATTCACCGATCTCGACGCCCTCACCAACGGCCTGCACGCTGGCCAGATGATCGTCATCGCTGCGAGGCCGGCAATGGGGAAGGCGCTCGCGCTCGACACCCCGCTGCCCACGCCTGACGGCTGGACGACGATGGGTGAGGTCAACGTCGGCGACTTCGTCATCGGAGCCGATGGCCGGCCGACGCTCGTGGTGGCCGCCACGGACGTCATGCGTGACCGCCCCTGCTACGAGGTCGAGTTCAGCGACGGGTCGATCCTCGTCGCCGACGAGCAGCACCAGTGGTTGACCCGGTCGAGGGCTGAGCGGCGACGGGGTGACGATGGATCCGTGCGTACGACCGGCGAGATCGCAGGCACCGTTCGCACCGCCACGGCTGAATCTCGGCTCAATCACTCGGTGACGAACACAGCCGCCCTTCAGCTGGACGCCGTGCCCCTTCCACTAGCTCCTTATGCGTTGGGGGCTTGGTTGGGGGATGGGACGAGCGCTGGCGCGTCGATCACGACCGCTGACCCCGAGTTGGTGATGCGTCTCGAGTCTGAAGGTCTCGTTGTGAGGCCCCTGACCGCGAAGATGCGCTTTTCTCTGCACCTCGCCGACGAGGCAGCGGCGCTCCGCAACTGTGTCGTGTGCGGTGCAGGGTTTACACCGACGACGTCCCAGGTCAAGACCTGCGGTCGCTCCTGCGGTGGGCGCGCCAAGGGTCTGGGCGGATACAACGAGCGCCCCGTCTGTCCCGACTGTGGTCGTGTGTCCGCTGGGCTGCGTCGATGCCAAGCCTGCCGCGAGGATCATGGCACCGTCACGGCGCTCCTGCGCGGGCTCGGCGTACTCGGAGACAAGCACATACCGCAGCTGTATCTCCGGGCCAGCGAGGCGCAACGGCGAGACCTGCTTGCGGGGCTACTGGACACTGACGGAACGGTCACGAATGCCGGGAGTGTCCAGTTCACCGTGACCAACCGTGCCCTTGCCGAAGGGGTTCGGGAACTCGCTGTCAGCCTGGGCTACAGGTGCAGCATTGCGACCCGCGTGGTCGTCGGTCGGTCCGAGGAGTCCTCCGTCGCCTACAACGTCAACTTCACGTGCGACGAGGACGTCTTCTGGTTGCCGCGAAAGGCGCTGCTGCACAAGCAGCTCCGAGACAAGGGTGTGACCCGCAGGGGATCGCGCTTCATCTCCGCCGTGCGCCGAGTTGCCTCCGTGCCTGTTCGCTGCATCGAGGTCGCTGCTGAGGATCACCTGTACCTCGCGGGTGAGTCGATGATCCCGACGCACAACTCGACAATCGGCCTGGACATCGTGCGGTCGGCTGCGATCAAGCACAAGATGGCGGCCGTCGTCTTCTCGCTCGAGATGAGCCGCACCGAGATCACGATGCGACTGCTGTCGGCCGAGGCCGGCATCCAGCTGCAGCACATGCGCAAGGGCACGATGCGCGAGGAAGACTGGACCCGTCTCGCCTCCACCATGGGTCGTGTCTCCGAGGCGCCGCTCTTCATCGACGACTCTCCGAACATGTCGCTCATGGAGATCCGGGCCAAGTGCCGGCGGCTCAAGCAGCGCGAGAACCTCAAGCTCGTCGTCATCGACTACCTCCAGCTCATGAGCTCGGGCAAGCGCGTCGAGTCGCGCCAGCAGGAGGTCTCCGAGTTCTCCCGTGCCCTCAAGCTGCTCGCCAAGGAGCTCGAGGTGCCGGTCATCGCCATCTCGCAGCTCAACCGAGGCGCGGAGCAGCGCACCGACAAGAAGCCCGCGATGAGCGACCTGCGAGAGTCCGGTTGCCTCACGGCCGACACGCGGGTCACGCTCGCCGACACCGGCGCGCAGATGTCGATCGCCGAGCTCGTGGAGGAGTACCGCCGCAACCCTGGCGTCGAGCTGCCGGTGTGGAGCCTCGACGAGTCGCTGCGCTACGTGAAGCGGCCCATGACTGCTGTGTACTCGACGGGAACGCGCCCGGTGTTCCGCCTGACCCTCGCGTCGGGCAAGACGGTCCGAGCCACCGAGAACCACCCGTTCCTGACGACAGCGGGGTGGACCCAGCTGGGCGATCTGCGCACCGGCAGCCGGATCGCGGTGCCACGGCACGTGCCGGCACCCGAGTCCTTCGTGGAGGAGCTCGACGACGCCGACCTCCGGCTCGGTGCGCTCATCATGTCGACCCGCACGCCCGACGGTCCGTCGGGCCGCCTTGCGGCGCGGGGCTGCTCGATCGGTTTCGACCTGGTCGAGATGAGCCGGCGTCAGCTGATGCCGGACATCGCTTCCTTCCCCAAGCGCCAGATCGGGCTGCTCATCGACAGCCTCTTTGCACTGGACGGAGAGGTGACGGTGGACGAGGTGGCCCGCGAGGGTCGCATCGTGCTGCGTCACCCGTCGCGGCGGCTGCTCGACGACGTCGCGCACCTGCTGCTCCGGTTTGGCATCTCGACCGCCGTCGCAGCGCGGGGGGACCGGTGGGAGCTGGACGTCAGGGGCGTCGACGACCAGCGACGGTTCCTCCAGGAGGTCGCCGTCCACACCGAGCGGTCAACGGCAGCGCAGGCGTTGTTGCAGATCGTGCGCGAGCGGTCGGACACCGTGGTGCCCGAGGCAGAGCCGGTGCTGAGCCGTTCGTCGCGTCGCGTCACCATCCGCCCCGAGGACTTCCCAGAGGGGGTCGTCGGCGTTGACGGGCTGAGCCTCGAGCGTCTGGATGAGCTCTTCGACAGCCTCGACCTCGACCTCGAGGCCGCCAACGACGTCCTGTGGGACACCGTTGTCGACATCGAGCCCGACGGCGTCGAGGAGGTCTTCGACGCGACCGTTCTCGGCACCCACAACTTCATCGCCAACGGCATCGCGGTGCACAACTCGATCGAGCAGGACGCCGACATCGTCATCCTGCTCCACCGCGAGGCGGCGTACGAGAAGGACTCGCCCCGCGAAGGCGAGGCGGACCTCATCGTGGCCAAGCACCGAAACGGCCCCACCGACACGATCGTCGTCGCCTTCCAGGGCCACTTCAGCCGCTTCACCAACATGGCGACCAACTTCTGATCGAGCACCAGGGGAAGCGGTTGGGGATCCTCCTCGACCGCGCGCCCGAGTGCGCTCGTCGGCACACGGCGTGGTGACCCTCGAGGCCTGCCGACCGGCCGCGGCCCGACCCCACCATTCGTCGCCAGAGCCCTTGACAACATTTATTGTCAGGGGCAGTCTGGCGGCATGCAGGACGTCGAGGTCATCGAGAGCGCGCAGGCAGCCGCGGCCGCGCTGGATCCGGTCCGGGCCCGGTTGCTCGGCGAGCTGACCGTCCCGGCCTCCGCCGCCGGGCTCGCCGCCCGAGTGGGCATCGCACGGCAGAAGGTCAACTACCACCTCAAGGCGCTCGAGGCGCACGGCTTGGTCGAGCTGTCCGAAGAGCGTCGGCACGGGGGCATCGTCGAGCGGGTGCTGCAGGCGTCTGCGGCGTCCTACGTCGTGTCGCCTGCGGCCCTCAGCGCGTCCGCCGCAGACCCCGAAGCCAACGCCGACCACCTGTCAGCGAGCTATCTCGTCGCACTGGCCGGCCGGCTGGTCCGCGAGGTCGGCGCCTTGGCGCGCCGGGCCGGCGCGTCCGGCAAGCGCCTGCCCACACTCACCATCGACACGCAGATCGGCTTCCGGTCGGCCGCCGACCGGGCGGCCTTCGCGGACGACCTCACCGCTGCGGTGCTCGACCTGGCCGCGCGCTACCACCACGACGACGGGCGCCCGCACCGGCTCCTTGTCGCCGCTCACCCAGTCCCAGAGGAGCAGCCATGAGCACCACCCCCAACGTCCCCTACCGGCTCGAGTTCAGTGTCGAGGTGCCCGGCACCCCGGAGCAGGTGTGGCAGGCCATCGCGACCGCCAAGGGCATGAGCGCCTGGTTCACGCCGACCGAGATGGAGGAGCGCGAAGGCGGCTCCTTGCACTTCACCATGGGCCCCGAGATGGGCTCGGACGGCCACGTCACCGCCTGGGAGCCGCCGCGTCGCATCGTCTACGAGGAGGACTGGGCGGCCCTCATGGGCAAGGACCCCGACGCGCTCAGCCCCCTGACCTCGGAGTTCATCGTCGAGGCGCAGTCCGGCGGCACGTGCATCGTCCGCGTCACGAGCAGCGGCTTCGGCAGAGGCGCCGACTGGGAGTCGGAGTTCTGGGACACCATGGCCCCCGGCTGGATGCCCTTCTTCGACAACCTGCGCCTCTACCTGTCGCACTTCCCCGGGCAGGAGGCCACGCACTTCGAGGCCTCCACCTCGCACCCCGGCGACGCCGACGCGCTCTGGTCGAGCCTGCGCCAGGGGCTCGGGCTGGGCGACGAGGGCACCGCGGTCGAGGTGCGCGGCTCCACCGGCACCGTCGAGCGCGTCGGTGAGCGCCAGACGCTGGTCCGGCTCACCGCACCCGTGCCCGGCATGCTCAGCGTCTATGCCTGGGACGAGGGCGAGAGCAGGGCGACAGCAGGCGTCCGTGCCTACCTGTTCTCCGCCAACGCCGCAGACTACGTGCGGCGCGAAGAGCCGGCCTGGCAGGCCTGGCTGCAGGGAATCGCCGTCGAGGCCTGATCTTCTCGCGCTGCTGAAGGTGGCCTGTCGACCTCCGTGCGCCACGCCGCACCGAACGCGAGGACGCCTCCCCGCAGACCGCCGCTGGCCACGACGAACCTCCGGACTGCTCGGTCCTGCCGGGGCGTCCGAGTGTGTACGGTGTCAACACACGTCGGGTGTTCTCGCTGCCGGTGGACCGGCCGCCAGTCTCGGACCGCCCACGACCTACGGAGGCAAGCGATGAGGCTTCTGCTCACCTCGGGCGGCGTCACGAACCCGAGCATCCGCGATGCATTGGTCGAGCTCCTGGGCAAGCCGATCGGGGAGTCGAGCGCGCTGTGCATCCCGACCGCGATGTACGGACACCCCTCGGTCGGCCCCGGCGTGAGGGCGTGGCAGTTCATCAGTGGGACCTCCGAGAACCCGATGGTCGACCTGGGCTGGAAGTCCGTCGGCGTGCTCGAGCTCACCGCGCTGCCGAGCATCGACGAGGAGCGCTGGATGCCCCTGGTCCGCGAGGCGGACGTCCTTCTCGTGGCGGGCGGCGACGTTCTCTACCTGTGCCACTGGATGCGGCAGTCCGGGCTGGCGGACCTGCTTCCGTCGCTGAGCGAGACGGTCTGGGTCGGGTTGAGCGCCGGGAGCATGGTCATGACCCCCGACGTCGGACAGGACTTCATCCAGTGGAGACCGCCGACCGGCGATGAGAGCACGCTGGGCCTCGTCGACTTCTCGATCTGCCCCCACCTGGCACCCGACGGCCTGCCGGGCAACTCCATGGCCGAGGCGGAGCATTGGGCGGCCGGCATCACGGGTCCGGCCTATGCGATGGACGACCAGACGGCGATCACGGTGGTCGATGGGACTGTCGAGGTCGTGTCAGAAGGACACTGGAGGCTCTTCCCCTCCTGACTCGACCGCACCGCCTCGCACCCAACTTCGCGGCACCGCGGGCAGCGTGGTCAGCGTGGACAGGTCGTTCCCGCTGCCCGACGCAGGGCGTCGATCCCGGACAGGACCAGGTCGAGACCCGGTTCGAACTCTCGGTCGAAGGTGTAGCCCGGTGCGAGCACGACGTTCTCGGCGAACCACGCCATGTTGGCGTAGGTCTCGAGGGCCGCACCGAACGGCTCCTCGCTGATCATCGCGGCGGCCTCGGGGCCGCTGTCGAACGGCAGCGTGGACTCCTGGAGGACGAAACCGTAGACGTAGGCGTCGAGCACGGCATACGCGTGGGCAACCTGTGCGGCCGAGAACCCGGCGGCCCGCAGGCAGGCGATGTTGGCGTCGTGGTAGCCGAGTGTTGCGGGGCCGGGCGCTCGGCGGGACTCCATGAGGGTCAGGGCCCAGGGGTGTCGGCGCAGCACGGCACGGACCGACAGGGATCGCCTTCGCAGCTCCGCGCGCCAGTCACCGTCGGCAGCGGGCAGGGCGACCTCGCCGTAGACGCGGTCGACCATGGCGTCGAGCAGGACTTCCTTGCCGGCGAAGTGGTGGTAGAGGGACATCGCCTCCACCCCGAGCTCCCGGGCGAGGCTGCGCATCGTCAGCTTCTCGATGCCGTGGGTGTCGGCGACCTCGAGAGCCGCGGTGACCACGGACTCCGGGCTGAGCTTGCGAGGCGGCATACGGCTCCTTGTCCTCGAGGCGTTGCTTTCCTTACGGCGTAATGCTACGTTGTCGCAAAACTTACAGTGTATGGAATGGAGGAACCGGCCATGGACGACCCGACCCACACCACCCCGGAGCTCGGTGCGATCGAGCACGGTCTGCCGGCGACCATGCGTGCCGCCTCACGGCGTGCCTACGGATCGGCGGCCGACGTCGTGGTCGACACGGTGCCGCGCCCCGAGCCCGGAGCCGACGAGGTCCTCGTAAAGGTCACGGCAGCCGGCCTGGACCGTGCCACCCTGCACCTGCTCGACGGGAAGCCCTACGTCGCCCGCGCCGCGCTCGGACTGCGGCGCCCGCGGCGGACCATCCTCGGCCAGCAGGTGGCCGGCGAGGTCGTCGCCCTGGGCGCCGACGTCACCGGTGTGTCGGTGGGCGACCGCGTCTTCGGCACGGCAGCCGGGTCCTACGCGGAGTATGCGGTCGCCAAGCCGTCCACCCTCGCGCGGACTCCCGAGGAGCTCACCGACGAGGACGCATCGACCCTCGGGGTCTCCGGAATCACGGCCCACGAGGCAGTCGTGGGCCAGGGCAAGGTGCGGCTCGGGCAGCACGTTCTCGTGCTCGGCGCGTCGGGCGCCGTGGGGACGTATGCGGTGCAGCTCGCCACCCATCTCGGCGCCCACGTCACCGGGGTGTGCAGTGCGACGAAGCTCGAGCTCGTCCGAGGCCTCGGCGCCGAGCGCGCGTTCGACTACCGGGCCAGCTCGCTCGCCGACCTGGGATCGGCCTTCGACGTGATCATCGACATCGCGGGGAACCGGCGGCTGGGCGAGCTGCGTTCGGCGCTCACTCCGGACGGTGCGCTCGTCATCGTCGGCGGAGAAGGTGGCGGCCCGTTCCTGGGCGGTATCCAACGCAATCTCTTTGCAGCAGTGACGAATCCCTTCACCCGCCAACGCCTTCAGTGGTTCGTCTCGATGCCGACCACGGAGCGGTGCACCCGGCTGGCCGAGCTGCTGACGGCCGGCTCGATCCAGCCACCGGTGGACCGTCGGGTGGGCCTGGAGGGGGTCAGGGGCGGCATCGAGGCGATGCAACGCGGCGAGCTGCGCGGTCACGTGATCGTCTGTCCGTGACCCGGACCTCACCGGCCGCAGTCGCAGCGCAGCCCGCCGAAGGGCGACCCTCGACCCGGTCGGGCCGACAACCTGCTGCCGGCTGCGTGTCATGGTTGGAGCGTGAGTGACGAGCTGCCCGCCCTGACGGTCGCGGATGGTGCCGCGTGGCGCGCCTGGCTTCACGAGCACCACGGTGACTCGCGGGGCGTGTGGCTGACCCTGGCCAAGAAGGGCGCCGACGCGCCGACGAACCTCACCTATGACGCCGCGCTCGAGGAGGCGCTCTGCCACGGCTGGATCGACGGGCAGGTCCGCGGCGGTGACGAGCGCAGCTACCGGCAGCGCTTCACTCCCCGTACTCCGCGCAGCGGGTGGTCGAAGCGCAACGTCGGCATCGTCGGGAGGCTGACGGCGGAAGGGCGCATGCACGCGGCGGGACTCGCCGCGGTGGAGCGGGCCCAGGCTGACGGCCGCTGGGACGCCGCGTATGCCGGACCGGCGAGCATCGAGGTGCCGACTGATCTCGCGGGCGCTCTCGACGCGAACCCTGCAGCACTGACGATGTTCGAGAAGCTCAACGGTCGCAATCGCTACTCCGTCCTCTACCGGGTCGAGACAGCGAAGCGTCCGGAGACCCGGCGCCGACGCATCGAGCAGCTCGTCGCCATGCTCGCCCGCGGAGAGACCCTCCACCCCAACACTGCGAGCGGGCAGGCTGACCACGACGGTGCATGACAGGTGCGCGGCCTCTCCCAGCCGGGCACTGCCGACCCTGCCGACACTGCCGACACTGCCGACACTGCCGAGCGGCACCCTGCTGCACGGCATACGTCAGCATGGGAGGTGCAGAGCACGGAAAGGGGGTCGGGCGTGACGCCGACCGGGTGGGCCTGGGTGGCGCTGGTCGCGCTTGCCGTCGGGCTGGCTGTCGCGACGTCCGCCCTGGTGCCCTGGCGGGTACCACGCCCGAGCAACGCCGCCAGAGCTGCGGCGCTGCGCGACGTCCCCGATGACGTGGTCTCCAGGGGTCGAGCCCTGCACGCCGCGCTCCGCCCGAGCTCCTACGGCTCGCTGCTGGTGGGACTCCTGACGGCACTGCTGCTCGGGCTCACGCCGGCAGGTGCCCGCATCGTCGCCTGGGCGGGGCAGCCGTTCGGCGGGAGCTGGCTCGCGGAGGCGGTGCTGGGCGGCCTGGCCATCCTCATGCTCACGTGGGTCGCGTCGCTGCCGTTCGCCGCGTGGCGCCACACCGTGCTGCGCGACTACGGACTGTCCACCCAGAGCTGGCGCGGCTGGGCGGGGGACCGGCTGAAGAGCGTCGTCATCGGGGCGGTGGCGGGCGCGGTCGTGCTCGCGGGGTTCTACACGCTGACTCAGGCCACGCCGCTCTGGTGGTGGGCATGGGCGGCAGCGGGTGCCGCTGCTCTCGTCGTCCTGCTGTCCTTCGTCGTGCCGGTCATCGTCGAGCCGGTGTTCAACCGGTTCACCCCGATGCCGGACGGCCCGCTGCGCGATGAGCTGGCCGCCTTGGCGGCCCACGACGGTATGCCGGTACGCGACGTCCTCGTCGCGGACGCGTCGCGTCGCACGACCGGGCTCAACGCCTACGTGTCCGGCTTCGGGGCCACGCGGCGCATCGTCGTCTACGACACGCTGCTGCGCGAGGCGCCCGCCGGCGAGGTCCGCAGCGTCGTCGCGCACGAGCTCGGCCACGCCAAGGACCGCGACCCCGAGACAGGCACACTCCTGGGGGCTGTCGGCACCGCGGCGGCGGTCGTGGCGCTCTACCTGCTGGGCGGCTGGGATGCCCTGCTCCAGCGAGCCGGGGTCGACTCCATCGCCTCGCCGAGGGCGATCGGGCTCGTCCTCGCCCTGGGGGCGCTGGCGGGCCTCGTCACCGGACCGCTGCAGAGCCTCGTCTCGCGCCGGGTCGAGGCCCGCGCCGACCAGCATGCGCTCCGGCTGACAGGTGACCCCGTCGACTTCGCCGCGATGCAGCTGCGCCTCGCCACCGTCAACATCGCCGACGTCCACCCGCCCCGCATCGAGTACCTGCTCTTCGCCAGCCACCCCGACACCGTCGAACGCCTGGCCGCGGCGCGCGAGGCCGCGGGCACGGCCTGAGAATCAGCCGGTTATCCTCCACGGCCATGAAGGGTCCGCAGGGTGTGACGATCCGTCAGGCGGTTCCCGATGACGCCGAGGCGCTGGCGCACCTGCATGTCCTCGTGTGGGAGGAGGCCTACAGCTCGCTCATGCCGGCCAGCATCTTCGAGTCGCGACGGGCGACCGTTCCCCGTCGGATCGAGGCCTGGCGGCAGAACCTCACGACCCCTGCGGCGCGGACCATCGTCGCCGAAGATCCCCACGGGCTGGTCGGATTCGCCAGTGTGGGCCCTCCCCGGGACGACGTGGGGGTCGACGACGAGCTCTGGGCTTTGTACGTGCGTGCCTCCGGGTGGGGGACAGGCGTCGGTCACGCCCTGCTCACGGAGGCGCTCGGGGACAGGCCTGCCTACCTCTGGGTTCTGCGCGGTAACGAGCGAGCCATCGACTTCTATCGCAGGCACGGGTTCGTCGAGGACGGCGCCGTCCGATCTGACGAGTACGGCACCGAGGACCGCATGGTCCGCTGACGTCTGCGCCGGGTCTACGCTGCGCAGATGACCCTGGAAGAGGTCGTCCGCTACGTGGAGTCGCTCCCGCACGTCAAGCGCAAAGGGACCGAGGCCCAGCCGGCCTGGTACGTCCATGACCGGCTCGTCGTACGCCAGCAGGACTCCCAGACGCTCGTGATCCGGGTCCCGCTGAGCAGGCGAGAGTCGTTGCTCGAGGAGTACCCGGACACCTTCGGGGTGCCGCCGCGCATGGAGGCGCACCACAAGGTCGAGGCCTACCTCGAGCAGGCCGAGCCCCAGGCTGTTCGCACGGCCATCGACCTCGCGTGGGAGATGCAGTGCCGGACGTCCGGAAGTCCCTAGGTCGCGGACAGGGTGCGGCGTCCTTGGGATGATGCCGACCATGACGAGCGCAGAGTCGTGATGCCCACGACCCCCACCGCCGACGACGACCGCGCCACCGAGGCCCGCGCCCTCCTCGCACACCTCGGCACCGCGATGATCGCGACCGGGCAGCCGGTGCAGGAGATCGAGGAGGAGCTCGCCGAGATCGCCGTCGAGCTCGGCTACCCCGACGTCCAGACCGCCGTCGGTCCCACGGGCCTCGTCGTCACCCTCACCGAGGGTGGCCCCGCGACGCAGCGCTCGGCGCCACCCGGGCTGCGCCTGCACCAGTCGGCGAGCGTGCGGCGCATCCGCTACCAGCTGCTGCAGGGCGAGCTGACGCTCGCGGCCGCGCGCGAGCAGCTCGCGGAGGTCGCGCGCCGCCCGGTGCGCCACCCGCTCTGGTTGGTCGCGCTCGCCTGGCCCGTGCTCGCCGTCGGCATCGCGCTCATCCTGCAGCCGGGCTGGGCCAACGTCGCCGCGGCCGCCGTCGGGGCGGTCATCGTCTTCGGTCTCGTCCAGCTGGCCGAGCGCTACCAGGTGGTCGCGGCGCTGCTGCCGACGCTCGCCGCCTTCCTCGTCTCCCTCGTCGTCTTCGGCGCCGCCAACGCCGGGCTGCTCGAAGGCCCGCTGCGCACGGTCCTGCCGCCTCTGGCCGTCCTGCTCCCCGGAGCGCTCGTCGTCAACGGCATGTCGGAGCTCGCCGCCGGGCACATGCAGGCCGGGTCGGCCCGCCTCACCTACGGCCTGGCGCAGCTCGGCCTCTTCGCGCTGGGCCTGCTGATGGCCACCGCCCTCCTCCGGGTGCCGACCTCGACGCTGACCAACCTCCGCGTCGACGAGATCGGCTGGGCCGGTGCCGCAGTGGGCCTCGTCCTCATCGGTATGAGCATCTGCCTCATGGAAGGTGTGGCGCTGCGCATGCAGGGGTGGGTGCTGCTCGTGCTGAGCCTTGCGTTCGCCGCCCAGGTCGGCGGGCAGGAGCTCGGCTCCATCGCCCTCGGCGGCTTCCTCGGCGCGATCGCCGCGAGCCTCGGAGCGAGCGTCGTCGAGATGCGCCGGCCGCAGCTGGCCCGCCTCGTCCTCTTCCTCCCGGCGTTCTGGCTGCTCGTTCCCGGCAGCCTCGGCCTCGTCGGCGTCACCGAGCTCGCCGCCGGTCGGGGCACGGCCACCGACGTCGCCCTGGAGCTCATCGGTGTCGCCATCGCCATCTCCCTCGGCCTGCTCGTCGGCTCCTCCCTCGGCCGCTCCCTCCGCGGGTGGCTGGCCGCGCCCACCGCCCGCTGACCGGCGAGGGGCCACCGCACACCACCGTTCGCACAGCAGCGGTATGCCGCGTGGCCGGAGGGGGCGGCCGATCTGGGATAGGGTGAGGAGCTGACCTTCGATTTTGAGTGGCCGGTGTCGATCACCATGCTGTGCATCGTCAACGGTTACGCGCAGTCGTGGCCTCTCTACACGAAGAACCCACGAGTCCATGCCGTTGCGATCCTGGCCGTGGCAGAGCACGAGCCGCAGGCGACGACCGGCACCTCCCCAACCCCGTCGGCGCACCCGACCGCAGCCTCGGTGACGGCGAGCGCCGAGGCCACGAAGTACGCGACTCTCTCGGATGCCGCCACACCAGACCATGTCGCGGTGTTCCAGCCCGTGGTGGTCGATCTCCCCGCCGCCCACCGAGTCGTGCTCCGCATCGACAGTGTCTACTCGGGCACAACGGTCGAGCGCCTGGCCGACACGTCGCTGTCCGAGATCGAGTTCTGGGCTGCTCGGTAGGAGTGGCGCACTGGTCACCCCACTCACTCGAGGTGCTGGTACCAGAGCGCAGGCAACCACGCGTCGCTTCTCGACCGCCCTCAGTCGCGAACTGTGCGCGTCGTGGAGTCCCACTTCGAGCGATGGAGGCGTGCGATGCCGTCGAGGATGACGTCGAGGGCGAAGTCGAACTCGAAGTCCTCGTCGCAGCCGGTGGCATCGGGTCGCCGGGCCCGCGCGTCGGCCGCGATGAGCATGATGCCGGGATAGTCCTGCGGGTCGGGCTCGCCCGACGTGCGGCGCTTGACCGGCTCCGGCTTCCCCGGAGTCTCGTTGAAGAGCTCGGGACTGAAACCCCAGATTCGGTTGCCGAGCAGGTGCATGACGTGGTGGGTCAGGTCGGCCGAGAAGCCCGCGCCGAGGAAGAGCTGGGTGAGGCGCTCCATGTGGCCCAGCACCGCCGGGGTCCGCAGCGTCCGCGTCTCGATCGCGCGCCGGGCCCACGGATGGGCGAGGACCACGGTCCGCGCCCCCAGGATCGTCTCCCGTACCGCCGCGCGCCAGCGGCGCGACGCGCCTGCCCCGGCGACGGGGATGTCGCCGATCACGATGGCGACCATGCCGTCGAGCAGGTCGTCCTTGTCGGAGACGTGCTTGTAGAGCGCCATCGGGACGACCCCCAGCGAATCCGCCAGCCGGCGCATGCTCACGGCGTCGAGCCCCTCCGTGTCGGCGAGGGCGACGGCAGCCCTGAGCACCCGCTCACGGCTGAGCGGCTCTCGAGTGACACCCGGGCCACGCGGCATACGACCTCCTGAGCTTGACGTGGTGTACATCGTACGCCTACCGTCGGATTGCAAGGGTGTACGCCGTACACCTCGATCCCACAGGAGTTCCGATGTCCCACCCACGCGTCCAGGCCCGAGTGGCCGCGCTGCTCTTCCTCATCACCTGGGTCACGTCGCTCGCGGCTGTCCCGCTCTATGGCGGCTCGGCCTTCGACGCAGCCGCGCCCCTCGCCGGGCGCACCTCGGTGCTCGTCGGCGCACTCCTCGAAGTCGGCCTCGCGGTGGCGGTGGTCGGCACGTCGGTCGCGCTCTACCCGCTGCTGCGGTCCCACGGGCACGGCTCCGCCATCGGCTACGTCGCCCTGCGGGGCCTCGAGGCAGGGGTGATCCTCCTCGGCGTCGTCGCGATCATCGCGGCTGTCGCCCGTCCGGCGACCACCGCGGGCCCCGGCGTCGATCCGGCCGTGACGGCAGGGTTCCACCTCCTCCACGACTGGACCTTCCTCGTGGGGCCGGGGCTCATCAACCCCGTCAATGCCGCAGTCCTCGCCGCCCTGCTGCTGCGCCGCCGGCTCGTGCCCCGCTTCATCCCCATCCTCGGTCTCGGAGGCGCGCTCCTCGTCGCGTTCATGAATGTCGGCGTGCTCTTCGGCCTGACGGGCACTCAACCCCTGGTCGCGCTTCCGCTCTTCGCGTGGGAGATCTCGCTCGCAGTCGTTCTCGTTCGGCGGGGCATTCGGCCAGCCGCGCCCGTCGCCGCCCAGCGAGCTGAGGTGCTGGCATCGTGAGTGCGACTGCGCCACAGGCGATTCCGTGGATGCGGCAGCCTGGTCGGCGGTTCTGGCTGCCCACTACTGCCGCCGTGCTCGCCGTGGCCGTTGTCGTCCTGCCCTTCCGGCTCGCAGCGGTCGGGCCCGGAGGCGGCTTCGCGGATGTGACCGCACTGGGCGACGCCGTGACCTCCGGCTTCGTCGACTTCTGGTCCGCGGGCGCTACCGACCTTCCTACCGACCTCGCGAAAGCCGTCGACTTCTGGGCCCGCTTCCACGTCGTCAAGGCGATCCTTGCGGCGGCACTGCTCGTGACCCTCGTCTCGCTCGGGCCGCGGGTGCTGGCCTCGTCAGTCCGCGCACGGAGCGTGCCGCAGCGTCTGCTCGCGGCTCTCGTCGTCCTTCTGCACGTGTCGGTCGCCGTGCTCGCCCTGCTCGTCGTGGTGGCGAACATCCAGGGAGCCGTTGCGCCGCTCTCCTCCGTGGTGGGGCTCATGACGGTCACCGGACCCGACCCCGAGCTCGCCGCGAGCACCGCGGAGGTGCGCCACGCCCTTGCCGCGGGGGAGCACCCGCCCGCTCTGGGCAGGCTGCTCGCCGACTTCACGACCTACCACGTGGTCATGGCGTGGCTCGGGGGCCTCGTGACGGTCGGGCTGGTCGTGACCGCAGTCCTGCTGTGGCGGCGACGTGCTCGCGTGGCGCGCACCGATCGACGCCTGCGACGGCTGGTTCTCGCCCTGGCCGGCGGGGTGCTCGTGCTCGCGGGGTTCTTCGGTGTCATCACCGCCGCCAACATCAGCACGGCCGCCCGCCCGGCTCCGGCGCTGCTCGGCTTCTTCCACGGTGGCGCGTGAGCTGACCGGCGGGCGTGCCGGGCTCAGTCCTCCATGCGGAAGCCGAGCTTGACGGTCACCTGCCAGTGCGCGACCGCCCCGTCGACGAGCTGACCGCGAATGTCCTTGACCTCGAACCAGTCGAGGTTGCGCAGCGTCGAGCTGGCTTTGGTGACGGCGTTGCCGACGGCGGCCTCGACGCCGTCGGGCGACGTTCCGACGACCTCGGAGATTGCGTAGACGTGGTTGGCCATGGTTCCTCGATCCGATCGACGCACCCGGACTCTCCGAGTCGCGGCTTTCACGCTAGTCGGGTGGCTGCCGTCGAGGACAGGATCTGTCGGGTCGGAGTCAGCCGACGACGCGGACGCCCTCGGGCAGCTCGGCGAGGCGCCGGGCCATGGCCGGGGGCGGGGGAGCGTCGCTGACGACGCCGGTGATGGCGTCCCACCCGCAGAGCAGCACGGGCGCCGAGGTCGTGAACTTGCTCGCGTCGACGAGCAGGACGATGCGCTCGGCGATGCCCATGAGGGCGAGCTTCGTCGGGCGCTCGTTGTCGGTCGAGACGTAGATGCCGTGCTTGTCGACGGCCGCGGCGCCGAGCAGGAGCGTGTCGACGCGCAGGCCGTTCGTGGCCTCGACCGTGCGCGGCCCGACGAAGGCCTGGCTGCTCGGCAGCAGCTCGCCCCCGAGACCGACGACGCGCGCGAGGCCTCGCGTCAGGGCCAGCTGCATCACCGGCACGGAGTGGGTGACGACGGTGCCGACGAAGTCCGGGGGAAGCGCCTGCATCGCGGCATACGTCGTGGTGCCCGCGTCGATGGCCACCGTGGCCCGGCTGTCGAGGGCTCGGGCCGCGGCCTCGCCGATCGCCTGCTTGCCCTCGGCGTGCTCCTCGGCGCGCCCGGTGAACTCCGGAGAGTGCAGGGCGGGCCGTAGCGCGCTCACCCCGCCGTGGACGATGCGAACCCGGCCGTCACGGGCGAG
This sequence comes from Humibacillus xanthopallidus, assembly GCF_006716675.1. GTDB lineage: Bacteria > Actinomycetota > Actinomycetes > Actinomycetales > Dermatophilaceae > Humibacillus > Humibacillus xanthopallidus_B. Next base: position 167,586 of record NZ_VFPM01000005.1, read on the forward strand.
CTTGCGCAGGTCGCGACGCACGGTCATGTCGGAGACCCCGAGCCGCCGGGTCAGCTCGGTGACCGACACGAAGCCGGCGCCCTCGACCGTGTCGAGGATGCTCTGGCGGCGTTCGGGAGCGGTGTCGTAGCGCAGCGCAGAGACCTCGCCCATGGCGTCCCCGACCGGCTGCTTCACGGAACCAGCATACGGGGGGCGCGAAGTTCTCATCACGAGAGTGTTGACTTTCCAACATTCACTGTTAGCGTATCAACATACCCATCACGCAGCCCGAAGGAGTGCTGGAGCGCATGACCTCACGACACGGCATCGAGGCGGTCTTCGTCGGAGTGGCCACGCTGGACGCCATCGCTCTCGTCCCCGGCTTCCCCGGCGCCGACGAGCGCATCGTGGCCGACGAGATCGCGTATGCCGGTGGGGGCCCCGCCGCGACGTCTGCCGTCGCGGCCTCCCGCCTCGGCGTGCGCAGTGCCTTCGTCGGCACCGTCGGTGACGACGCCAACGGCCGCGCCGTCCTCGCGGGGCTGGAGGCAGAGGGGGTCGACGTCAGCGGCGTGTCCGTGTCTGCAGGGGAGTCCACCGCGGCGAGCGTCGTCATCGTCGACCGCAGCCGGGGCACCCGGGCGATCTGCAACCGCCCTGCCCCGCGCATCGACATCTCGGCCGGCGCCGACCTCATCGCCGCCGCGCCGATCGTCCACGTCGACCACGCGGGGTGGGAGCCGGTGCACCGCGCCGGGCTCGTCACTGACGCGGGGCGCCTCAGTGTCGACGCCGGCAACCCCGTCGTCGGCTTCGACCCCCGGGGCGTCGGCCTCTACGTGCCGACCGTCGAGGCCCTGCGCCGGATCCACGGGGAGTCGCTCTCGGTCGACGAGCTGCTCGTGGCGAGCATCGCCCAGGGCTGCCGGATCGTCGTGGCGACGGACGGTGCGCACGGGTCCTACGCCCTGTCGGCCGACGGCCGGAGTGCGCACGCCCCGGGGCATGCGGTCGAGGTGCTCAGCACCCTCGGCGCCGGCGACGTCTTCCACGGCGCCCTCGTCGCAGCCGTCGTGCGCGGCCTGCCGCTCGCCGATCAGCTCGCGTTCGCCAACGTGACGGCGGCGCTGTCGTGCCGCGGACTCGACGGGCGCTCGCGCATTCCCCACCTTCCCGAGGTGCTCGCGGCCATCGGTCACGACCCTGCGGGCCCCGCCGCCACCGGCAGCGACAGCGGCGACAGCGGCGACAGCGGCGACAGCGGCGACAGGGCAGCGGCCTCGCCCGCCGCCCACTGACCCTCCGATCACCCTCGACCTCGCGAGGTCGACCACCCACCCAGGGAGCAGGCATGACCGACATCACCGATGAGACCCCGACGAGCAGGCGCTACGGCCTGGCGGACGTGGCGCGACCGAGTGGCGGGTTCGCCATGCTCGCCGTCGACCAGCGCGAGGCGATGCGCGCGATGTTCGCCGAGCACCAGAGCGAGCCCGTCACCGACGCCCAGCTCCGAGACTTCAAGGTCGCGGCCACACGGGTGCTCACGCCGTATGCGTCGGCGGTGCTCGTCGACAAGCAGTTCGCCTTCGACGCCGTCGTCGACGCGGGAGCCGTGGCATCGACCTGCGGCCTCATCGCCGCGGCCGACCACTTCATCGCCGGCAACGGCGAGTTCGTGACCGCTGTCGAGATCGACCACGACGTCGACCCGGCTGCGGTGCGCGAGCAGGGTGCCGTCGCCATGAAGCTGCTCGTCATCCACCGCCCCGACGAGGCGGCCTCCGGGCGCATCGAGATGGTCGAGGAGTTCGTCGACCGCTGTCGGGCCGCTGGGCTCGTCAGCATCATCGAGCCGGTCGCCAAGGCGCCCCGCGCCGGTGGGGACTGGGACTCGGAGGCCTGCATCATCGAGGCGGCCCGTGAGCTCGGCTCCCTCGGCGCCGACCTCTACAAGGCCGAGGTGCCGTTCAAGGGGCAGGGCAGCGAGGACGAGATCCGCCGGGCCTGTGCCGAGATCACGGCCGCGGTCTCGTCGCCGTGGGTCGTCCTGTCCTCCGGCGTGCCGGCCGACCTCTTCCCGCGGTCCGTCGAGCTCGCCTGTCGTGAGGGCGCCTCCGGCTTCCTCGCCGGACGAGCCGTGTGGGCCTCGGTCATCGGCAGCGATGACGTCGTGCGCGACCTCCACGAGGTCTCGATCCCCCGCCTCCAGCGGCTGGGGCAGATCGTCGACGAGGTCGTGCAGTCATGAGCGCCACCACCGACGCGACCGACGCGGCCGCGACGACCGCCCCGACGGCCCGGACCGCCGCGGTCGACGGCACCGCCCCCCGGGTCGTCCTCGTTCCCACCGCGCGGCCCACCTTCGCCGTCGACGTGGCTCGCCGCCTCGCCGACGAGGCCCGCGCCCTGCTCGTGGAGCTCGGCGCCGAGGTCACGGGGCCGACCGACCTCGTCATGACGCCCGACGACGTCGAGGCCGCCAAGACCTTCCTCACCGGCGAGGCCGACCTCGTCGTCAACGTCTGCGCGTCCTTCTCCGACGCGACTCCCGCCCTCGAGCTCTACGGCGAGCTCGACCAGCCGGTCCTGCTCTGGTCGTTCCGTGAGCCCGGCCCGGTCGGCGACCGGCTCTGGCTGAACTCGATGTGCGGTGCCAACCTCTTCGGCCACGCCCTCGTCGTCCACGCCCAGCGCACCCCGCGCCTGCTCTACGGCAACCCCGACGAGGCGGCCACGCGGCATACCCTCGAGGCGGCGCTCGCCGGGCAGCTGCCCGCCGTCGTGCCGGCACCGACGGCGCAGGGGCCCCGCGCCGATGCCGCCGGGGTGCAGGCCGCCCTCGGCTCGCTGCGCGGGCGGCGCCTGGGTCTCGTCGGCGACGCGCCCCCCGGCTTCACCCCCAGCCAGTACGACGGCGAGCTCCTCGAGCGTCTCTTCGGCATCGAGATCGACGAGATCCCCGTCGAGTCGATGTTTGCCTGCGTCGACGAGGTGACCGACGACGAGGCGGAGGCGGAGCACGCCGCAGCGCTCGACGCGCAGCCGTCGCTGGCCGCCGTAGACGGCGGCCAGGCGCTGACATCGGCTCGCATCACGACCGCGATGCGCGGCTGGCGCGACCGGGAGTCCTTGTCGGGCATGGCGATCCGCTGCTGGCCGGAGTTCCCGACCCAGCTCGGCGCCTGCCCGTGCTCCTCGCTCTCGCGGGTCGCCGACGAGGGCACACCCACCGCCTGCGAGCGCGATGTCTACGGCGCCGTCACGATGCTCCTGATGGAGGCGCTCGGCTCCGGCACGACGTATCTCGTCGACACCGTCGACCTCGACGGCGACCGCAACGTCGTGCGCCTCTGGCACTGCGGCGCCGCCGCCACGTCCCTCGCCGAGAACCCCTCGGACGCAACGCAGTTCACCCACTGCAACCGCAAGCTGGGCGTGGCGGGCAACTTCCCGCTGCGCACGGGACCGGTGGTCATGGCCCGCCTCACGGAGGACCCCGCCCGACCGGGAAACCTCCGCCTGCTGCTCGCCTCCGGCGAGTCCGTGCCCGAGCCGAATCGCTTCCAGGGCAACACCGCCGCCGTCCGGCTCGACGGCGATGCAACGCAGTTCGTCACCGGTCTCGTGACCGGCGGCTTCCCCCACCACACCGTCCTCGCGTGGTCCGACGTGCGTCCGCAGCTGCGTGCCGCCGCCGACCTCCTGGGGATCACGGTCGTCGACTGGTAGTTCCAGCAGGATCTGAAGGAGAGACAACGATGTCCGACCAGAACAGCACCCTCAGCCGACGCCGACTCCTGCACGGACTCGGTGCCGTGGGCCTCGGAGGCGCCCTCAGCGCCTGCGTCGGCCCGACGATCACCTCGCGCGGCAGCGGCTCCGCCACGGGCGGCGCTGCAGCGCAGGTGCTCCCGCCGGTCAGCGACACACCCGCGACCGGCAGCGTGTCCTTCGCCCACTGGCGCGCCGAGGACAAGGCCGTCTTCGACACGCTCATCGCCTCGTTCGTCAAGGCCAACCCCAAGGCCACTGTCACGCAGGACATCTCGCCGTCCAACGACTACCAGAGCACGGCCCTGCAGAAGATTAAGGGCGGCACCATCGGCACCGCCTTCGTCGCCTTCCGCGGCGCGCAGTTCGTCAACATGAACAAGGCCGGGCTGTATGCCGGTCTGGGGGCGCAGCCCTTCGTCGACGGGTACTTCGCCGAGCTCATCAAGGCGGGTCAGGCGACGAGCCGGGCGCAGATGGGCCTGCCGTACCAGCTCGTCTTCAACATGCCGATCTTCAACGAGGACGCCTTCGAGGCCGCTGGAGTGGGCTCGGTCCCCACCGACTGGGACGGGTTCCTCGCGCTCTGCGAGACGCTCAAGTCCAAGGGGCTCACGCCGATCGCCTGGCCCGGCGGCGAGCCCGCCAACTCCGGCCAGCTCATCAACTCGATGGCCATGAACAACATGCCGACCGACACGGCCTTCGCCGACATCGAGGCCGGCACGCGCAAGGTCACCGACGACTGGTTCCTCGCGATGCTGAAGCAGTACCAGCAGCTCACCCCCTACTTCGAGGCCAACTCGACTGGCACGAGCTCGGAGCCGCTCCAGCAGCTCTTCGCCAGCGGCAAGGCCGGCATGCTCGCCACCGGCTCCTTCCACATCGGGGCGGTGCGCAAGCTCGGCGCGAAGTTCCCCATCGGGCTCATCGCCCCGATCACCGTCGCCGCCGACAAGGCCAAGTACGAAGGCATCTACAACGCGACGTTCATCCTCGGCGTCAACGCCGCGGGCACCGGCCAGGATGCAGCCCTCAAGTGGGTGGAGTTCCTCTCCGACCCCGTCAACGCAGCGGTCTACGCCAACGGCACGTCGCAGCACGTGACCGTCAAGAACGTCGACTACACGAACCCCGACCTCAAGCACAACGCGTCGTGGCTCGCGAAGAAGACACTGCTCGCACCCCGCTTCCAGTTCACCAACCTCGACATCCGCGCCGCCGTGGAGGCGGCCTGCGTCGCGGTCGTGGGCGGCACCTCGCCGGACCAGGCGGCCGAGAAGGCACAGGCCGTCATCGACCAGAAGCGGAAGTGACGCCATGTCGACGACCCTGACCCCGGCGAGCCCACCCGAGACCCCGACCCTCCCGACGTCGGAGAAGCCATCCGGTCGCAGCCCCATGGCGGCGCACCCCGCGCTCTGGCTCTTCCCGGTGCCGGCGCTCGTGCTCTACGTGACCTTCTTCGTCATCCCGACGATCCAGGGCGTGGTCTACTCCGTCACCGACTGGGACGGCTTCAGCCCGACCGCACAGTTCGTCGGTCTCGACAACTTCATCACGATCTTCACCAACGACGACCTCTTCCGGAACGCCTTCAGCAACAACATCAAGTTCATGCTCGTCGTCGTCGTGTTCCAGACGATCTTCTCGCTCGTCCTCGCCGTCTTCCTCACGAGGAACTCGAAGTCGTCGGTCGCCCTGCGCTCGATCTTCTTCTTCCCGACGATCCTCTCGAGCGTCTCGGTCGCCTTCATCTGGAAGTTCATCTACGACCCGAACTTCGGGCTCATCAACACGGTGCTCGACGCCGTCGGCCTCGACCAGTTCCAGAGCGCCTTCCTCGGCAACGACGCGCAGGCGATCTACTGGGTCGCGATCACCCAGGTGTGGTTCCACGTCGGCCAGATGATGATCATCTACATCGCCGGCCTGCAGCAGATCCCGCAGGAGCTCTACGAGTCGGCACAGACAGACGGGGCGAGCCGGTGGCAGCAGTTCCGCCACATCACCCTGCCGATGGTGGCGCCCGCCACGGCCATCGTCATGGCCTACACGACGGTGCAGTCGTTCAAGGCCTTCGACCTCATCCTCGGCCTCGGCGGCAACCCGCCCAAGAGCTCCCTCGACATCCTGTCGACACGCATCTACTCGGGCTTCGCCAACTCCCAATTCGGTTATGCCGCAGCGGAGTCGCTCGTCTTCATGGCCTTGATCGCCAGCATCACCTGGATCCAGCGTCGGGCCGTCAAGGCCACCAACCCGGACGTGTGAGGAGAGCACCATGCGATACCAACTGACCCGCCGCGCCGTCCTCGCGGTGTATGCCGTGCTCGTGATCGTGCCGCTCGTCGTCGTGATCTTCGGCAGCTTCAAGACGAGCCAGGAGCTCTTCGCCTCGCCCTTCGCGCCGCCCACCGACTGGCAGAGCGGCAACTACCAGAAGGTCATCGGGGAGTCCGGCCTCGGCATCGCCTTCCGCAACAGCGTCATCGTCACCGGCCTCTCGGTGCCGCTGACCCTCTTCATCGCGAGCCTTGCGTCCTATGGCATCGCCCGCACGACGGGCTGGAAGAGCGCCCTGCTCTTCGGCTTCATCGTCCTCGGCATGGCCGTACCGGCGCAGGCCAACATGATCCCGCAGTACGTCCAGTTCGAGACGTTCGGCCTGACGAACTCGCTCTTCGGCCTCGTGCTCATCAACATCGTCACGACGCTGCCGATCGCCGTCTTCATCATGACGGGCTTCCTCAAGACGCTGCCCAAGGAGCTCTTCGAGGCGGCGGCGGTCGACGGGTCCGGGCCGTGGCGCACCTACCACTCGGTCGTCCTCCCGGTGTCGGTGCCATCGCTGTCGGCCACCGCGATCTTCCTCTTCGTCATCCACTGGAACGACCTGCTCTACCCGCTGCTCTTCATCAACGAAGCGGAGAAGCGGACCATCCCCGTTGCGCTCCTGTCCTTCCAGGGCGAGTTCCTCACCGACTACCCGCTGCTGTTCACCGGCGTCGTCGTGGCCTCCGCGCCCATCGTCATCGCCTACGTCTTCCTCCAGCGCTACTTCGTCGCCGGCATCACCGCCGGCGCCGTGAAGGGATGACCGTGCACCCGTCACCGTCCACGACGTCCACGCCGGCCGCGTCCGGCCCCGCCGAAACGCTCCTGCTCCGTCGCGTGCGCGCAGCCCACGCTGGTGCAGACGGCAGAGCCGTGACGCTCTCGGTCGATGCCCTGCCCGGGGTCCAGCTCGGTGTCATGCCGGGCTGGCTCACGGGGGAGCCGCTCGAGGCGCAGGGCGTCGAGACGCAGATGCCCAACCTGCCCGACATCGACCTCCCCCCGACCGATGTCACGCCCTTCGAGCTGCGGGTCAGCGCGCCGCAGCCCTCGTGCCTGCGACTGACCCTCGCACCGGCGGGTGCCGCCGTGCTCGGCGACGACGGGACCGGTCTCGGCATCGTCGTCGAGCCGACGCCGGCTCCCGAGACGGTCGAGGTGGAGGAGACCGTCACCCACGTCGTCCTCACGACGGGGACTCTGCGCCTCGAGGTGGGCCGGGCCCCGTTCACGCTCCGTCTCGTCGACCGCGCCACCGGCGCGACGCTCCTGCGGACCGCCGACCGTCTCCGTCAGGTGGCCGGTCTGCTGACCGCCCCCTCCGTCGTCGTCGACGGCGAGGCGACGACGCTCAACCTCGAGCTCGGGCCGGACGAGGACGTGCTCGGCTTCGGCGAGCAGTTCGGTCGGCTCGTCAAGAACGGTCAGCGACTGCGCCTGCGCAGCGAGGACGCCTGTGGCACCGGGACGGGCCTGGCCTACAAGCCGGTCCCCGTGTGGCACTCGTCGCAGGGCTACACCGGCTTCGTCAACACCGGCGCGGTGCTGACGGCCGACGTCGGTCACTCGATGCCGTCCGTGCTGTCGCTCGGTCTCGACGACTCGGCGATCGACCTCTACGTCTTCGCCGGCGCGGACCCGAGAGCCCGCCTCACGGCATACACCGCCCTGACGGGGCGTGCCACGGCGCCCCAGCCATGGGCGTTCGGCTACTGGATGGGGCGCTGCCGCTACCACTCGAGTGAGGAGATGCTCGAGGTCGGGCGCTCGGCCCGCGAGCACGGCGTGCCGATGGACGTGCTCCACCTCGACCCCGACTGGCTCGTCGTCGACCGGCTCAATACCGACTTCATCTGGAACACCAGCAGATTCGGGCAGCGCAAGCAGTTCGTCGAGGACCTTGCCGAGCTGGGGCTGCGCCTGTCGGTGTGGGAGCTGCCCTACCTCGACCCGGCCTCGCCGATCTTCGAGGAGGCCGAGCGTCAGGGCTACCTCGTGCGCCGCACGGACGGCAGCCTGGCAAGCATCCAGAAGACGCCGACGCCCGACGGCCGGATGCGGGCCCTCATCGACTTCACCAACCCCGCGGCCAAGCGCTGGTGGCAGGAGATGCACCGAGACTTCCTCGACGACGGCGTCGCCGTCTTCAAGACCGACTTCGGCGAGGCGCTGCCCGACGACGTGGCCCTCTTCGACGGCACCCCGGCCAACCAGGCCCACAACCTCTACCCGCTGCGCTACAACGGGGCGGTCTCCGAGGCCATCCGGGAGTTCACCGACCGGCCCCCGCTCGTGTGGGGCCGCAGCGGCTGGGCCGGGTCGCACCGCTACCCCGGCCAGTGGGGTGGTGACGCGGAGTCGACGGTCGCCGGCATGCAGGCCACGGTGCGCGGCGGCCTCTCCTACGCGATGAGCGCCCCCGGCTTCTGGAGCCACGACATCGGCGGCTTCTTCGGCCCGGAGCTCACCCCCGCTCTCTACGTGCGCTGGACCCAGCTCGGTGCGCTGTCGCCCCTCATGCGGGCGCACGGCCTGCGCCCTCGTGAGCCGTGGGCCTTCGGCGACGACGCACTCGACATCTGTCGCGAGTGGGTGCGCCTGCGCTACTCGCTGCTGCCCTACCTCTGGCAAGTGGCGCTCGAGTCGGCCGCGAACGGTTGGCCGGTGCTGCGACCGCTCGGGCTGCACCACCCCGACGACCGGGTGGCCCGCAGCGTCGACGACAGCTTCCTGCTCGGCAGCGACCTGCTCGTCGTGCCGGTCTTCGACGACGGCGCCGCGCCCGTGCGGCGCACCTTCTACGTGCCCGAGGGCGAGTGGTTCGACCTGCACGACGACACCCGGTATGCCGGCCCCGGCTTCCACACCGTCGACGTGCCGCTCGATCGCATGCCGGTCCTCGTGCGGGGCGGCGCCGTCATCCCCCGCGTCGCGGTCGACGAGACGGTCCGTTCCGTCGAGGACCTGCTCGGGCGACCGTGGACGCTCCACGCCTACGGAGCCACCGACGGGGCGCAGCCGACCCTCGTCGGCTTCGACTCCCAGCCGGCGGTCGTCGAAGGCGAGGTCGTGCGCCATGGCGCCTGAGGCCGGGGTGGAGGCTCGCCACGAGTCGCCGCACGCGCACGAGTCGGACCCGGCGCGCTGGGCGGACTTGGGAGACAAGCTTGCCCGTCTCACCGACCTCGCCCGCGCGCACGACCTCGACACCCTCGTGCTGCGCGAGCCGGCCGCCCTCACCTGGCTGCTCGGCGCACGGGTCAACGTGCCGCAGACGCTCGACGCCGCCTGCCTCGACGTCATCGTCCACGTCGGTGCCTCCGGCACCGAACTCACCGTCGTCACGAACGCCATCGAGGCGCCTCGCCTCCTTGACACCGAGCTCGCCGGGCTCGACGCCGCCTGCGACGCCCGCTGGGAGGTCGTGCCCTGGTGGGAGTCTCGCGACGGCCGGCTGCCCTCGGGGACGCGGGTCGGGTGCGACCGGGCGCTCCGCGGCAGTGTCCCGGTGGGACCCGACCTCGCCGCGCTGCGTCGCCGGCTCACGCCGCACCAGCAGGGTCTGCTCGAAGAGGTGTGCAGCGACACGGCGGCTGCCGCGACCGCAGCCGCCCTCACGCTCTCTCCGAGCACCACGGGGTATGCCGCCGCAGGTGCCCTCGCGCGTGAGCTGCTCGAGCGCGGGCTCGACCCGATCGTCCTGCTCGTCGGCGGCGCCGACCACCTCGCCACCCACCGCCACCCGCTGCCGCTGCCCGAGACGGTCGGTGAGAGAGCGATGCTCGTCGCCTGCGGCCGGCGGCACGGGCTCGTCGCGAGCGTCACCCGCATCGTCTCGTTCACGCCGCTCGACGAGCAGCAGCGTGACGGCTACGCCCGCCTGCTGCGGGTCGAGCGCGCCTTCCTCGACGCCACGCGCGTGGGCGCCCGGCTCGGCGACGTCGTGTCGGAGGGCTGTGCGGCATACGGCAGGCACGGCTTCGACCCGGAGGAGTGGCACCGCCACCACCAGGGAGGCCTCAGCGGCTTCCAGCCGCGGGAGTTCCCGGCTCACGCGGGCAGCGATCACGTGCTCGGTGACGGGGCCGTCGTCGCCTGGAACCCCAGCGCCGCCGGGTGGAAGGTCGAGGACACGACCCTCGTGCTGCCCGAAGGCGCCCGGACCCTCGTCACCGACGAGCAGTGGCCCAGCATCGACATCGGCGGACGCCGACGCCCCGACGTGCTGGTGCGCTGAGCGCGGCACTCCGACAGACCCGCTACTTCGCTTGCCCCACAGGCCGACCCATCAAGGAGAGAACGTGACCACCATGCCCAGCCAGCTCATCGACGGCGCCTGGGAGGACGGGGACTCCGCCCTCGAGATCACCAACCCTGCCGACGGCTCGACGGTGGGGCACGTCGCGTGGTCTGGCCCGGAGTCCGCTACGCGGGCTGCCGACGCCGCAGCCCGCGCCTTCGGCGAGTGGTCCGAGCTGCCGGCTCGGCGACGGTCCGACATCCTGCTCGACGCCGCCCGGCTCATCAGCGAGCGCGCAGACTCGCTCGGGGTGCTGCTCGCCCGTGAGGCCGGCAAGCGGCTGCCGGAGGCAGTCGGCGAGCTGGCGTTCAGCGCCGAGTACTTCCGGTGGTTCGCCGAGCAGGCCCGCCGCCCCAACGGCGAGGTCATCCCCCATGAGGCGGGCGACCGGCGGCATGTCACCGTGCGACGCCCCGTCGGCGTCGTCGCGTCCCTCACCCCGTGGAACTTCCCCTGCTCCATCCAGGCCCGCAAGCTCGCGCCCGCACTGGCAGCCGGGTGCGCCGTCGTGGCCCGCGTCTCCGAGAAGGCGCCGCTCGCGGCGACCGAGATGATCCGGGCGCTCGACGACGCCGGAGTGCCGGCAGGGGTCGTCAACCTCGTCCACGGGCCGGCGCGCGAGATCACGCAGACGCTGCTCGACCACGAAGCCGTCCGGGCCGTCACCTTCACGGGGTCGACGCCCGTCGGCCGCGAGATCATGGCGAGCGCGGCCCGTCGCGTCGTGCGGCCGCTGCTCGAGCTCGGCGGGGACGCGGCCTTCGTCGTCCTCGACGACGCCGACCTCGACGCAGCCGTCGAGGGGGCGATGCTCGCCAAGTTCCGCAACACCGGCCAGTCCTGCATCGCCGCCAACCGCTTCGTCGTGCACGAGGACGTGCACGACGAGTTCGTCGAGCGCCTCGTCACCCGGATCGACGCCATGAGCATCGGCGACGGCCTGGCCGCCGACTGCCCCGACCTCGGCCCGGTCATCGACACGTCACGGGTCGAGGCCGTGAACTCCCTTGTCGACGAGGCGATCTCACAGGGCGCACGGAGGCTCACCCGAGAGCGGGAGCTGCCTCAGAGCGGCACCTTCGTCGCGCCCACGCTGCTCACCGACGTGCCCGACTCGGCCGCCATCGCCACCCAGGAGGTCTTCGGACCCGCAGCGGCCGTCTTCCGCTTCCGCGACCTCGACGAGGCGGTCGCGCGGGCCAACCGCACGGAGATGGGTCTCGCTGCCTACGTGTGGTCCCGCGACCTGTCACGGTGCTGGCGCACGGCGGAGCGGCTCGAGGCCGGCATCGTCGGCGTCAACAACGCCCTGCCGTCGGTCGCCTTCGCCCCCATGGGCGGGGTCAAGCAGTCCGGGCTCGGCCGTGAGGGCGCCTCCCTGGGTCTCGAGGAGTTCGAGGACGTTCGCTACCTGTCGGTCGGTCTCTGACCGCGGCGGGCGAGACGGAAGGAGGCCGACGGTGACGACCGAGCTCGTGCTGCTGCCCCTCGGCGTCGTGGCCGGGGCGCTGACCCAGCGCGTCACGGGAGTCGGCTTCGCCCTCGTGTGCGCGCCGCTGCTCGTGCTCGTCGCCGGCCCGTTCGAGGGAGTCGTCCTGTCGAACCTGCTCGGACTCACGGTGAGCATCGTCGTCTTCGTGACCCTGTGGCGCGACACCGAGTGGCGCAAGGCTCTCCTGCTCGTCGTGCCGGCTCTCGCGACGATTCCCCTGGGTGCGTGGGTCGCTCACAACGTGCCGCCCGCGCAGCTCATGGTCATCATCGGGCTCACGGTCATCGTCGCGCTGTCGGCGGTCGTGCTGAGCGACCGCGCCCGGGTGCTGCGGGGCACGGGCGGCGCTGTCGCCGCGGGTGGGGCGAGCGGCTTCATGAACGTGACCGCGGGCGTCGGCGGCCCCGCGATCGTGCTCTATGCCGTGAGCACCGCCTGGGAGCACCGCAAGTTCGTCGCGACCTTCCAGTTCTACTCGATCTTCGTCAACCTCGCCTCGCTCGCCGCCAAGGGTGGCCTGCCGCACGTCGCGCCCGCCGCCCTCATCGTCTCCTTCGTCGCCCTGGCGGTCGGCCTCGCCGGCGGCGAGCTGCTGTCGCGGCGCGTCGACCACGAGATCGCCCGACGGCTCGCCATCGGCCTCGCCCTCGCGGGCGCCGTCTTCACTGTCGTCAAAGGACTCCTCGCATGGTGATCGAGACCAAGACCAAGACCGGGACCCCGAGAACCACGCCGGCACAGGCACGCTCCCTCGTTGCCGCCATCGACCAGGGCACGACGAGCACCCGGTGCCTCATCGTCGACGACGAGGCCCGGGTGGTCGCCAGCGCGCAGCTGGAGCACGCTCAGAGCTACCCCCGGCCAGGGTGGGTCGAGCACGACCCCATCGAGATCTGGCGCAACACGGTCGCGGTCGTCGAGACCGCGCTCGGGGAGGCCGGCCTGCAGGCCGAGGACCTGGCGGCCGTCGGCATCGCCAACCAGCGCGAGACCGTCGTCGTCTGGGACGCCACCACGGGCGAGCCGGTGCACCCGGCGATCGTGTGGCAGGACACCCGCACCGAGGAGGCGTGCGCCCTGCTGGCGTCCGAGCCGGGCCGCGCCCACCGCTTCCGTGACGTGACGGGTCTCCCCCTCTCGTCCTACTTCAGCGGCCCCAAGATCGCCTGGGTGCTCGACCACGTCGACGGGGCGCGAGAGCGTGCCGAGAGGGGCGAGCTGCTCGCCGGCACGGTCGACTCGTGGCTGGTCTGGAAGCTCACGGGCGGGCCCGACGGCGGTCGGCACGTCACCGACGTCACCAACGCCTCGCGCACCCTGATCATGGACCTGCGCTCCCTCACGTGGAGCTCCGAGCTCGCCGACCACCTCAGGGTGCCGCTCGCCACGCTGCCGCGCATCCACCGCTCGTCGGAGGTCTACGGCCCGGGCCATGCGAACGGCCCGCTGCCCGGTGTGCCGGTGGCCGCGGCCCTCGGCGACCAGCACGCGGCCCTCGTCGGCCAGGGCTGCTTCGAGGCGGGAGCATCGAAGAGCACCTACGGCACCGGCGGGTTCCTCCTGTGCAACACCGGCGACGAGATCGTCCGCAGCGAGCACGGCCTGCTCTCGACCGTCGCCTACCAGCTCGACGACGGCCCGCCCTGCTATGCCCTCGAGGGGTCGGTCGCCGTCGCAGGCTCGCTCATCCAGTGGCTGCGCGACCGGCTCGAGCTCATCCGCGACGTGGCGGAGGTCGAGCCCCTGGCGGCGAGCGTGCCGGACAGCGGTGGCACCTACGTCGTGCCCGCCTTCTCCGGCCTGCTCGCTCCGCGCTGGCGACCCGACGCGCGGGGAGTCATCGCCGGCCTCACGGCATACACGAGCAGGGCGCACCTCGTGCGCGCAGCGCTCGAGGCCACCTGCTTCCAGACCCGCGAGGTCGTCGAGGCGATGCGTGCCGACACGGGTCACCCGATCGCCCAGCTGACGGTCGACGGCGGCATGGTCGCCAACGCGCTGCTCATGCAGCTGCAGTCCGACACGCTGCAGGTGCCGCTCTGTGCCTCGGAGACCACCGAGACGACCGCGCTCGGGGCCGCCTTCGCGGCAGGCCTCGCGACGGGCGTCTGGGAGAGCCTCGAGTCGGTCGCGAGGTGCTGCCGGCACGGACGGCGCTGGCTGCCCGACACGCGATCGACGTTGCCCACGACCGGCTGGCGCGACTGGAACCGCGCCGTCGACCGGTCGCTCGGCTGGGCCCCTACCGACACCACCGCCAAGGAGAGCGCATGAACGCCCGAGACTCCATCGACCCCACGCACCACGAGCAGTCGTGGGAGACGTTGCAGGACGGTCCCTTCGACGTGCTCGTCATCGGCGGGGGAGTGACGGGAGCGGGAGTCGCCCTCGACGCGGCCACGCGAGGGCTGCGCACCGCCCTCGTCGAGATGCGCGACTTCGCGAGCGGCACGTCCTCCCGGTCGAGCAAGCTCTTCCACGGTGGCCTGCGCTACCTCGAGCAGCTGAACTTCCGACTCGTCCGCGAGGCGCTGCACGAGCGCGAGCTCATGCTGACGCGACTGGCGCCCCACCTCGTGCGCCCCGTGCCCTTCCTCTACCCGCTCCGGGGCCGGGTGTGGGAGCGGCCCTACGTCGGCGCCGGGCTGTTGCTCTACGACACCCTCGCCGGGCGCAGCAGCGTGCCGCGCCACCGACACCTCACGCGCACCCAGGCCCGCGCGCTGTGCCCGGCCCTGCGCGCCGACGCGCTCGTCGGTGCGCTCCAGTACTACGACGCCCAGGCCGACGACGCCCGGCACACGATGACGGTGGCACGCACGGCCGCGCACTACGGCGCCGTCGTGCGGTCGTCGACGAAGGTGGTCGGCCTGCGACGCGACGGCGGACGGGTCGTCGGGGCCGACCTGCTCGACGTCGAGAGCGGTCGCACCGTGACCGTCTCGGCCTCCGTCGTCATCAACTGCACGGGGGTGTGGACCGACGACGTCCAGGAGCTCGCCGACACACGTGGGCGCTTCCGGGTGCGGGCGTCCAAAGGCGTGCACCTCGTCGTGCCCCGCGACCGGATCAACTCCGAGACGGGGCTCATCCTGCGCACGGAGCAGTCGGTGCTCTTCGTCATCCCCTGGGACAACCAGTGGCTGGTCGGCACGACGGACACCGACTGGGTGCTCGACAAGGCCCACCCGGCGGCCAGCCGCTCGGACATCGACTACCTTCTCGCGCAGGTGAACTCGGTGCTCACCACGCCGCTCACCCACGACGACATCCTCGGGGTGTACGCCGGGCTGCGACCCCTGCTGTCGGGCGAGTCCGAGGAGACGAGCCAGCTCTCCCGCGAGCACGCCGTGGCCCGTCCGCTGCCCGGGCTCATCAGCGTGGCGGGGGGCAAGTACACGACCTACCGCGTCATGGCGCGCGACGCCGTCGATGCCGCGGTGGCAGACCTCGACCGCCCGGTGGCGCCGTCGGTGACCGACCGCACGCCGATCCTCGGTGCCGAGGGCTTCAGCGCGCTGAGCAACTCCGTCGAGGCGCTCGCGGCGGAGTGGTCGCTGAGCTCGTGGCGGATGCGTCGCCTGCTCGGCCGCTACGGCAGCCTCGTGACGGAGGTGCTCGAGCCGACGCGGACCGACCCCACCCTGCTGGAGCCGCTGGGCGGTGCCGACCAGTACCTCCGGGCAGAGATCCGGTATGCCGTGACGCACGAGGGAGCGCTGCACCTCGACGACATCCTCACCCGGCGCACCCGCATCTCCATCGAGGTCGCCGACCGCGGGGTCGTCGCCGCCGGACCCGTGACCCGGCTCGTCGCGCCGCTGCTCGGCTGGGACGAGACGGCAGCGGCCCTGGAGCTCGAGGCGTTCCGGGAGCGGGTCAGGGCGGAGCGGGCGTCGCAGACGGAGTCGCAGGACGCCGCCGCGGACGCGGCCCGGCGAGCTGCCGCCGACATCCGCGGGGCCCTGCTGGCCGCCGACGGGACGCCGGCGTCGTAGGTCGCCGGAGAGCACCACGGCGAGGTCCAGCGACCTGCTGATCGTGGCGAGGCCGATGACGTGCTCTGTCGACCCTTCCCGTCGAGTGCCCACTTTCCGACGCCGCACGACCCCCCCAGATGCGCGGGCCGTCAGTCGATCGGGGTGGTCAGGCCGAGCCGGCGTCGATGCGGTCGCGCAGCTGCTGGTTCTCGTCCTGGAGGTCGAGCAGCATGCCGACGCCGGCGAGGTTGACCCCGGCGTCGACGAGCTCGGAGATGCGACGCAGCCGCTCGAGGTCGTTAGCGCTGTAGCGACGGGTGCCACCCGCGGTGCGCGCCGGCTCGAGCAGGCCTCGCGACTCGAAGAGGCGCAGCGTGGCCGGCGGCATGCCGACGAGCTCGGCAGCCACCGAGATGCCGTAGACGCCACGGTCGCCGTCGGGCGTGCGCGATCCTTCGGTCACACCGGCTCACCTCCTCGAGAAATCTGTTGCGGGGTCTTGCACCAGCATCCTCGCAGTGCTACAAAAAATCTATAGCGCATGCCACAGATCGTGAAGTGCGGTCGTGGCCACTACGGAGCATCACAGGACACGATGGAGGTGAAGACGATGCTGATGCGCACTGACCCCTTCCGTGATCTCGACCGCTTCGCGCAGCAGATGCTGGGCACGAACGGCACCCTCGCCCGACCCTCGGTCATGCCGATGGATGCGTGGCGCGACGGAGACACCTTCCACGTCGAGTTCGACCTTCCGGGGGTCGACCCCGGGTCGATCGACCTCGATGTCGAGCGCAACGTCGTGACGGTCCGGGCCGAGCGACCGAATCGGGCCAGCGACGCCGAGCTCATCGCAGCCGAACGCCCGCGTGGCGTCTTCAGCCGGCAGCTCGTCCTCGGCGACAACCTCGACACCGAGCACATCGAGGCGCACTACGACACGGGTGTCCTCAGCCTCGCGATCCCGGTGGCCGAGAAGGCGAAGCCGCGCAAGATCGCCATCGCGACCAAGGACGACCAGAGACAGGCCATCGGCGCCTGAGGCGACGGGGAGTCGGACCCATGACCGGCGAGATCATCGACAGCGTCGTGCCCGGCCTCGCGGAGGAGGTCGACGGGATCGACACGGACGAGGCCTTCTTCGAGCTCGTCTGTGCCGATGACGACCTGCTCCGTGCCGAGTTCGAGGCGATCGTGGCCGCGAGCTGGGTGGGTCCGCCGGACCGGCCGACACCCGTGCCGAGCCCGCGCCCGCCCGGGCCGCGGCCGGCGATGGTGGAGCTGCCTCCGACGGCGAACCTCCCGCTCATGGAGCCCGAGCCGAGTGGACCCGGGGACGGGCAGCGGGGTCGGGAACGCTCGCCCCCGCGACAGTGAGCAGCGGGACAGATCCCTGGCCGGACGAACCGATCGAGAGGAGCGTGATCACCCTCGACGACGCATCCACCCACACGACATAACCCACAAGAGTCACGATGACGGTGCCCCGCCCTCCCGGGCGGGGCACCACCCATGTCATCTCCGGGTGAAGCGAGGTGATCCTGGCCCTGACGTGGGGCTCGCGGTCACCTCGATCCGGAGGTGTGGGGGAGGCGACGGGCCCGCACGACGAGGTCGGCGTGGTGGTGGGCGCCGGCGCCCTCGGTGACGTCACGCTCGCGCTGCTCGTCGCGCTCGATGACCCAGCCCCCGCCGAGGGCCGCGACGACCTCGTCGTGCCCGACGTAGTCGTCGGGGTCGAAGCCGTGCGACAGGGCGACCTCGCGGTCGACGTTCGCGTGGTGGACGACGAGCAGCGTGCCGCCCGGCGCGACGGCGTCGAGCAGGGCCTTCTCGACCTCGCCGCCCGCGGTGCGCATGAGCGCGGGGTAGAAGAGCGTCACGAGGTCGAAGCAGGCGTCCCGGTCGGCCAGCTCCACGAGGCCGGACGCGACCCAGTCGACGTCCACCCCCGCCGCGTCGCCGGCGGCCCGCGCCCGGGCGAGGGCGTTGGTCGCCACGTCGATGGCCGTCACCCGCCACCCACGGCGCGCGAGCCAGACGGCGTCGCCGCCCTCACCGCACCCGATGTCGAGCGCGCGGCCGGGAGTCAGGTCTGAGACCTCGGCCACGAGCGCCACGTTGGGCTTGCCGCTCCACAGCTGCTCACCGGCATACCGCTCCTCCCAGTCGTGGAGGCCGTGGCCGGGGCGCTCGTTGCCGACGGGACGCTGCTGCTCGGGGGCGTGACTGCTGTCTGAGGTGCTCACCGCTCCATCCTGAAGGTTCGCCCCGAGGCGAAGGCAAGCCGCCCGTGCCCGGCACCCCCGCCCCGCCAGGCCCGTATGCCGTCCACCCCCCCGACCGAGGCGCCGTGACCGCGCCGATGGGCGGGCTCAGCCCCTGCGGGCTGACGAGAGCCGGACGAGGCACGCGCCCTCGCGGGCGAAGGGCACGAGGTGCACCTCCGTGTCGGCAGCGCCGGACCGGTCCAGGGTGGCGCGCAGCATCTCCTCGTGCATCGTGCAGACGACCCCGGGGTGGGCGCGGGCCGATGCGAGCACCGGACACGTGCGCAGCGCGATGTCACCGTCCGGCTCCACCTGCGGCGAGAAGCCGGCGGTGGTCAGCAGACCGACGACAGTGTCGACAGGAGGCGCCGGGCGCGAGCCCGCTGACGGCTCGCTGAGCTGGCTGGCCCAACGGCGCCCGATGGCCCGGGCGTGCACCTCGGGATCGCTGGTGTGGGCGAGGTGCTCGGCCATGGCCGTGACGAGCTCGTCGGTCGAGACGGGCCGTGACACACGCAGGGCCTCGACGACGAGCCGCCCGCGCTCGGTCAGCTGGTGGCCGAGCGCGGGCCGACCCCGCGTACCGGCCCCGGTGGGCGTCCGCGCGACGAGGCCGTCGTCGACGAGCCGGGCCAGGTGGGCGCGCGTCGTGTTGGGGTGGCCGCCGAGGACCTCGACGAGGGCGCCGATCGTCGCGGGCCGCTCCGGGCCGTGGCCGGCCAGGGCCTCGAGCACCCGCTCGCGCGCCGGTGGCACCTCGGGCAGGGCCTCGGGACCGCGCTGTCGCTCGCGCTCAGTGGCCTGCTCCGCGGCGTGCTCCGGGGCCTGCTCCGGTGCCTGCTCCAAGGCCTGCTCCGCGGGGTGCTCCGGGGGTCGGGTTGGCGCGGCGCCACCGCGTGGGCTATTTTTCACAAGGGCAGTGTAATAAATACTCGGCCCCACCGCACCCCAAGGAGCCAGCGTGAGCATCCACGAGTCCCTTCCCGTCTCCGACATCAGCTCGACCGGCTGCGCCTGCGGGTGCGCCGACGAGGGTGAGCCGGAGCTCGACGTGCGTGCCATCCCGCACGCGCTCCGCCACGCCACCGTCTTCGGCGCGCTGGGAGCCGTGCCGGCCGGGGGGTCGCTGCGCCTCGTCGCGCCCCACGACCCGAAGCCGCTGCTCGCCCAGATCGAGGATCGTGAGGGCGGCGCCATCGGGGTCGACTACCTTGTGCGCGGCCCCGAGGCCTGGACCCTCCGCCTCACCCGTCAGGCCTGACCACCAGCCACCGACGCCCCCTGACAGACGCCCCCGACAGCCGCTGCGATGAGCACTCGCCAGCTCGAGCGCCCCTCTGCCGCCGCCCTGCCGGGCCGCGGGGTGTGGCCGCTACGTGACCACCCGACGACGCTGTGGTTGACTGCGGCCCTCGTCGTGGCGGCGCTCGGTCGCGGCATCCCGGCCGCCGACTGGCTCGTCGTGCACCTCGTGCTCCTCGGCGCGGTCACCCATGCGGTGATGGTGTGGAGCACCCACTTCGCGCAGGCCCTCCTCAAGACGCCGCCGACCCTCGATGGGCGACGGCAGCAAGGCCGCCGCCTCGCACTCCTGCTCGTCGGCTCGACTCTCGTCTTCGTCGGCGTGCCGGCCGGCTGGTGGCCGGTGACCGTGGCCGGTGCCACGTGCGCGGCCGCAGCCGTCACGTGGCACGGGGTCCAGCTGTGGCGCCGCCTCCGCGCAGCGCTCCCGGGGCGCTTCCGGATCACCATCCGCTACTACCTCGCCGCGGCCACGGCCATGCCGGTGGGCGCGTTCTTCGGGGTGCTCCTCGCGCGGCAGCCGGCCGACCCGTGGCACGCCCGCCTCGTCGTGGCCCACTCGATGACGATGGCGCTCGGCTGGCTCGGCCTCACCGTGACCGGCACCCTCGTGACCTTCTGGCCGACGCTCCTGCGCGCCCGCATGGACGACCGTGCCGAAGCCCTTGCGCGACAAGCCCTTCCAGTGCTGGTCATCGGCGTCACGATCGCCGTCGGTGGTGCGCTCGCAGGCTGGCACCCGCTCACCTCGCTCGGCCTGATGAC
Organism: Humibacillus xanthopallidus; assembly: GCF_006716675.1. Classification (GTDB taxonomy): domain Bacteria; phylum Actinomycetota; class Actinomycetes; order Actinomycetales; family Dermatophilaceae; genus Humibacillus; species Humibacillus xanthopallidus_B. Next base: position 187,788 of record NZ_VFPM01000005.1, read on the forward strand.
GTATGCCGCCGGCCTCCTCTGGTGGGCACGCGCGCTCATCTCCCCCGCCCGTCGCAGCGTGCCGCGACGCTTCGCCACCGTGTCCGCCGCGTGCGCACTCACGTGGTTCGTGGCCGCCGTCGTGGCCGTCGCCGTGCTCGTGCTCGTGACTCCGGACTGGACCGAGGTGGGCGCCCACTACGACCTCGTCGCGGCCGCGCTCGCCGTCGGGTTCGCCCTGCAGCTCGTGCTCGCAGCGCTCAGCCATCTCGTGCCGAGCGTCCTCGGTGGGGGCCCGGCCGTCCTGCGCGCCGGACTCGACTGGTTCGAGCGCGGCGCGCCGTTCCGGGTCGTCGTGCTCAACCTCGGCCTGGCGCTGTGGCTGCTCCCGCTCCCCAGCCCCACCCGGATGGCCCTGGGTGGGCTGGTGGCCCTGGCCGTGGCGAGCTTCCTGCCCCTCACCGGGCTTGCGGTGCGCGAGTCGGTCCGGGCGCGCCGGGCCGCACAGACGGTAGCCGGGGCGACGGTCCCGGTGAACGAGCGGGCCTTCTGGACCTCCGGACAGCTTGCCGCCGCCGTGTCGGTCATCGCCCTCGTCGTCGCTGCGAGCCTTGCCCTGCCGTCTGCAGCGGCCGGGGGAGGACGCACCGAGGTCACCCCGACAGGTCACACGACGACCGTCGAGGTCACCGCGCGGGACATGCGCTTCACGCCGGCCTCGATCACCGTGCCGCTCGGTGACCGTCTCGTCATCCGCCTGACGAACCGCGACGAGACGACGACCCACGACCTCGTCCTCGACACGGGTGGCCGCACCGCTCGCCTGGCGCCGGGAGCGACCGGCGAGCTCGATGCCGGCGTCGTGGCCGGCCCGGTCGAGGGCTGGTGCTCGGTCGTCGGCCACCGCCAGATGGGCATGGTCCTGCACGTGCTGGTCGCCGGCGGCGGCGCCGCGGGCACCGCCGCTCCACTCAGCCGGGCGGGCTCCGTGGCGGGCAGCGTGCCTTCGGCGGGCCACGACGGGTCGGCCATGACGGTGCCCGACGCCACCGTGCACGCCGGCCAGGGCGTGCTGGGAGCCGGCTTCACGGCATACGACCCCGTGTTGCCGCCGCTCGGGGCCGAGCGGGTCCACCGGGTGACGCTCACCGTCGAGGAGCTCGAGCAGCAGGTCGCGCCGGGGGTGTGGCAGCGGCGGTGGACCTACAACGGCACCTCGCCCGGGCCGACCCTGCACGGGCGCGTCGGCGACGTCTTCGAGGTGACCCTCGTCAACCACGGCACGATGGGCCACTCCATCGACTTCCACGCCGGCTCACGGGCGCCCGACGCGGTGATGCGGACGGTGCCGCCGGGCGCCCGCCTCACCTACCGCTTCACCGCGAGCCGGGCCGGCATCTGGATGTACCACTGCTCGACGATGCCGATGTCGGCGCACATCGCGGCGGGACTCTTCGGGGCCGTCGTCATCGAGCCGCCTGACCTGCCCGCCGTCGACCGCAGCTTCCTGCTCGTGCAGTCGGAGCTCTACCTCGGCGCGAGCACGACCCACGGCTCCGCCGGCGAGGTCGACGCGACGAAGGCGCAGGCGGACACCCCGGATGGCGTCGTCTTCAACGGCACCGCCTTCCAGTACGACACGACGCAGCTGCGGGCGCGCGTCGGTGAGCGCGTGCGCTTCTGGGTGCTCGACGCCGGGCCCAACCGGCCGAGCAGCTTCCACGTCGTCGGGGCGCAGTTCGACGCGGTCTGGGCCGAGGGGGCGTGGCTGCTGCGGAGGGACGGGTCGAGCGGCGGCAGCCAGACCCTCTCGCTCGGTGCGGCCCAGGGCGGCTTCGTCGAGACGTCCTTCCCGGAGGCCGGCCACTACCCCTTCGTCAGCCACGTCATGGCCGACGCGGAGCGCGGAGCGCACGGCATCGTGCTGGTGCAGCCATGACCGCTGCGACGACCACGCCCTTGACCACCACCACCGATGGGAACCGATGATGTGCAGCTACTGCGGATGTGCCGACTTCGAGGTGGTCGGACGGTTCATGGCCGAGCACGAGCACATCATCAACCACCTCAGCGCCCTAAGGAGCTCGCTCGACGACGAGCCCCGGCGGCGCGCAGCGGCGCACGAGCTCGCGGCCCACCTGACGCCGCACGTCGTGGCCGAGGAGGCGGGGCTCTTCACCGTCATGGCTCGCGACGAGGTCTTCACCGACCACATCGCGCGGCTCTGCGGCGAGCACCACGAGCTCGACGAGCTGCTCGCGGCGGTGGCGGGTGGTGACGTCGCCCTCTTCCCCCGCTTCGAGGACGCCCTGCGCGACCACATCGACCGCGAGGACAACGGCCTCTTCCCCGCCGCGGCCATCCACCTCGGCGGCCCCGAGTGGGACGAGGTCGCGGCCCTCACCCCGACAGCCGCAGGAGCGCACCGATGACGACGAACCCGACCACGACGACACCAGATACAAACTCGCCGACTACACGCGGTCGTAGATCTGGTCACACGGGTCACACCCGTGACAGGGTGCAGGACATGGCAACCCTCGAGGTGACCTGGCCGTGCAACGAAGCCCGGAAGGTGGTGCGTCATGGCTGAACGGTCAACGACCGCAGGGCCTGCCGGCCTCGACGGCTCGGCGTCGGCGGCGCTGCTCAAGGCCGGACGATTCTTCACCCGGTGGGACGAATCCGCTGACGGCAGAGCCGTCTACCGCAAGGGAGGACGCGCCGGCGACGTCTTCTACCGCGACCGCTGGAGCCACGACAAGGTCGTGCGCTCGACCCACGGCGTCAACTGCACCGGCTCCTGCTCGTGGAAGGTCTACGTCAAGGACGGGATCATCACGTGGGAGACGCAGCAGACCGACTACCCCTCCGTCGGCCCCGATCGCCCGGAGTACGAGCCCCGCGGCTGCCCCCGCGGCGCCGCCTTCTCCTGGTACACCTACTCGCCGACGCGCGTGCGCTACCCCTACGTGCGCGGTGTCCTCCTCGAGATGTACCGCGAGGCCAAGGCCCGCCTCGGTGACCCCGTCGACGCCTGGCACGAGATCACGACCGACCCCGAGAAGCGCCGGCGCTACCAGAGCGCCCGCGGCAAGGGCGGGCTCGTGCGCGCCTCGTGGGGCGAGGCCGTCGAGATCGCTGCCGCAGCCCACGTCCACACGATCAAGGAGTACGGCCCCGACCGCGTCGCCGGCTTCTCGCCGATCCCCGCGATGTCGATGGTGTCGCACTGCGTCGGCACCCGCTTCATCCAGCTCATCGGCGGCGTCATGACGAGCTTCTACGACTGGTACGCCGACCTACCCGTCGCCAGCCCGCAGGTCTTCGGCGACCAGACCGACGTGCCGGAGTCGGGGGACTGGTGGGACGCGACCTACCTCATGATGTGGGGCTCCAACGTCCCCGTCACCCGCACGCCCGACGCGCACTGGATGGCCGAGGTCCGCTATCGCGGCACGAAGGTCGTCACGGTGAGCCCCGACTACGCCGACAACACGAAGTTCGCCGACGAGTGGATGCCCGCGCAGGCCGGCACCGACGCGGCGCTCGCCATGGCGATGGGCCACGTGCTCCTCAAGGAGTTCTTCGTCGACCGCGAGGTCGACTTCTTCACCGACTACGTCCGCACCTACAGCGACCTCCCCTTCCTCATCCGCCTCGACCCCCCCGAGGAGGGGTATGCCGCCGCGCCGGGTGACGACGGCGCCGCACCTCTCGTGCCCGGCAAGTTCCTCACCGCCGCCGACCTCGCCGACGCGGGCGCCGTCGTCCCCGACGAGGACGCTTGGAAGACAGTGCTGCTCGACGGCGCAACGGGTGAGCCGGTCGTGCCGAACGGCTCGATGGGCTTCCGCTACGCCGACTCCGGCAAGGGCCGGTGGAACCTCGACCTCGAGGGGGTCAGCCCGGCGCTGACGATGGCCGCCGGCGACGCCGGCGCCGAGGGCGTCGCGGTCGAGAACGTCGAGGTGCTGCTGCCGGCCTTCATCGAGCCCGACGGCACCGGGTCGGTGCTGCGCCGCGGCGTGCCCGCCCGCCGGGTCGGCGGCCACCTCGTGACCACCGTCTACGACCTCATGCTCGCGCAGTACGGCGTCGCGCGCCCGGGCCTGCCCGGCAGCTGGCCCACCGGCTACGACGACGTGACGGCCCCCTACACCCCCGCGTGGCAGGCTGAGATCACCGGTGTGCCTGCCGAGCAGTGCATCCGCATCGCCCGCGAGTTCGCGACGAACTCCGAGCAGTCGCAAGGCCGCTCGATGATCATCATGGGCGCCGGCATCTGCCAGTGGTTCCACGGCGACGCGACCTACCGCGCGATCCTCTCGCTCCTCGTCCTCACCGGGTGCATGGGCCGCAACGGTGGCGGCTGGGCCCACTACGTCGGGCAGGAGAAGTGCCGGCCCATCACCGGCTGGATCTCCCTCGCCAACGCGCTCGACTGGGGGCGCCCGCCGCGCACGATGACCGGCACGTCGTACTGGTACATGCACACCGACCAGTGGCGCAACGACGGCTACTCGGCCGACTCGCTCAACTCGCCTCTCGCCAGAGGGCATCTCGCCGGCAAGCACACGGCCGACACCATCGCGCAGTCCGCCCGGATGGGGTGGATGCCGTTCTACCCGCAGTTCGGCACGAACCCGCTCCAGGTGGCCGAGGACGCGCAGGCCGCCGTCGACGCGGGCACCGCTGCCAGCCCGGCGGCATACGTGGCGGGGGCGCTGCACGACGGCTCGCTGACCTCGGCGATCGAGGACGTCGACGCCCCGGAGAACTGGCCGCGCACCCTCGTGCTCTGGCGCAGCAACCTCATGGGCTCCTCGGCCAAGGGCAACGAGTACTTCCTGCGCAACCTGCTCGGCACCCACCACAACGTCATGGGCAGTGAGAACCCTGTCGCACCAAGGCCGTCCGAGGTGAAGTGGCACGACACGGCGCCCGAAGGCAAGCTCGACCTGCTGCTCTCGGCCGACTTCCGCATGACGTCGACGACCCTCCTGTCGGACATCGTGCTGCCCGCGGCGACGTGGTACGAGAAGCACGACCTCAGCTCGACCGACATGCACCCGTTCGTGCACGCCTTCACCCCCGCCATCGACCCGCCGTGGGAGGCGAAGAGCGACTTCGAGCTCTTCCACCTCCTCGCCGAGAAGCTCTCGGACCTCGCGCGCACGCACCTCGGGGTGCGCAAGGACCTCGTCAGCGTGCCGCTCATGCACGACACACCCGGCGAGACGGCGCAGCCAGGCGGCCGTGCCATCGACTGGCGCACCACGGGACAGCCCGGCACGCCGGGCAGGACGATGCCGGTCTTCCAGCTCGTCGAGCGCGACTACACCGCGATCAGCGAGAAGCTCGCCACCGTGGGCCCGCTCGCCGACAGCCTCGGCTTCACCGTCAAGAACGTCACCTACCGGGTCGAGGAGGAGGTGGCCCGGCTCGCCGCCAAGAACGGCGTCATGCTCGGTGGCGCCGGTGACGGCCGACCAGCGATCGACACCGACGAGAAGATGGCGGAGGCGATCCTCACCTTCTCCGGCACGACGAACGGCCACCTCGCGGTGCAGGGCTTCCGCACCCTCGAGGAGCGGGTCGGCAAGAAGCTCGCCGACCTCGCCGAGGGGTCGGAGGAGAAGCACGTCACCTTCGCCGACACGCAGAGCGCGCCGGTCGCGGTCATCACCTCGCCCGAGTGGTCGGGCTCCGAGACGGGGGGCCGCCGCTACGCCCCCTTCACCGTCAACATCGAGCGGCTGAAGCCCTTCCACACCCTCACGGGCCGGATGCACTTCTACCTCGACCACGACTGGATGCAGGACCTCGGCGAGGCCCTGCCGATCTATCGACCACCACTCGACATGCATCGGCTCTTCGGCGAGCCGAAGCTGGGCCCCGACGGCTCCAAGCAGGTGACGGTCCGCTACCTCACGCCGCACTCGAAGTGGTCGATCCACTCGGAGTACCAGGACAACCTGCTCATGCTCTCGCTCTCGCGCGGCGGGCCGACGGTGTGGATGAGCCCGCAGGATGCGGGCTCGATCGACGTCGCCGACAACGACTGGGTCGAGTGCCTCAACGACAACGGCGTGCTCGTCGGGCGCGCCATCGTCAGCAGCCGTATGCCGGAGGGCGTGGTCTTCGTGCACCACGCGCAGGAGCGCACGATCGACGTGCCGAAGTCCGAGGCGACGGGCCGTCGCGGCGGCATCCACAACTCTGTGACCCGGCTGCTCGTCAAGCCGACGCACCTCATCGGTGGTTACGCCCAGCTGTCCTACACCTTCAACTACCTCGGCCCGACCGGGAACCAACGAGACATGGTCTCGACGGTCCGCAAGCGCTCGCAGGAGGTGACGTACTGATGAAGGTCATGGCCCAGATGGGCATGGTGATGAACCTCGACAAGTGCATCGGGTGCCACACGTGCTCGGTCACGTGCAAGCAGGCGTGGACCAACCGCGCCGGCACCGAGTACGTCTGGTTCAACAACGTGGAGACGCGGCCCGGCCAGGGGTACCCGCGCCGCTACGAGGACCAGGAGACGTGGAAGGGCGGCTGGACGCTGACCAACCGCGGCAACCTCAAGCTCAAGGCCGGCGGCCGGGTGCAGAAGCTCCTCGGCATCTTCGCGAGCCCGGTGCAGCCCAAGCTCGCCGACTACTACGAGCCGTGGACCTACGACTACCAGACCCTCATCGACGCACCGCTCGGCGACGACTTCCCGGTGGCCCGTCCCAAGTCGCTCATCACCGGTGAGAACACGAAGATCACGTGGTCGGCCAACTGGGACGACAACCTCGGTGGCTCGAGCGAGATGGGCCACCTCGACCCCATCGTCGCCAAGCTCAACGCCTCGGTGCGGCGCGAGTCGGAGGAGAAGGTCCGCTTCGAGCTCGAGAAGACCTTCATGTTCTACCTCCCGCGCATCTGCGAGCACTGCCTCAACCCGTCGTGCATGGCCTCGTGCCCCTCCGGCGCGATCTACAAGCGCGAGGAGGACGGCATCGTCCTCGTCGACCAGGACCGGTGCCGCGGCTGGCGCCAGTGCATCACCGGCTGCCCGTACAAGAAGATCTACTTCAACCACAAGAGCGGCAAGGCCGAGAAGTGCACCTTCTGCTACCCCCGCATCGAGGTGGGCCTGCCGACGGTCTGCTCCGAGACGTGCGTCGGCCGGCTGCGCTACCTCGGCCTCTTCCTCTACGACGCCGACCGGGTCACCGCCGCTGCGGCGACCCCCGACGAGGGCGATCTCTACGAGGCGCAGCTCGACCTGCTGCTCGACCCGAGCGATCCCGAGGTCATCGCGGCGGCCCGGCGCGACGGCATACCGGATGACTGGATGGACGCGGCGCGGCGCTCGCCCGTCTACGCGCTCGCCAAGACCTACCGCGTGGCGCTGCCGCTGCACCCGGAGTACCGCACGATGCCGATGGTCTGGTACGTGCCGCCGCTCTCGCCGATCGTCGACGTGCTGTCGTCGCAGGGCCACGACGCCGAGGACCGAGGCGTGCTCTTCGGGGCCATCGAGGCGCTGCGCATCCCCGTCGACTACCTCGCCGAGCTCTTCACCGCCGGACGCACCGACATCATCACGGGCGTGCTCCAGAAGCTCGCCGCGATGCGCGCCTACATGCGCGACGTCTCGCTCGGGCGTGACGGCGACCCCGCGATCCCGGCAGCCGTCGGCATGAGCGAGGAGACGCTCTACGAGATGTACCGCCTCATGGCGATCGCGAAGTATGCCGACCGCTACGTCATCCCGACAGCGCACGTCGAGCGCGCGCACGAGCTCGAGGAGATCGGCTGCTCGCTCGACTTCGACGAGGGGCCGGGGATGTACGAGTCCGGGCCGTTCGGCGAGGCGAGCGGTCGGCCGGCGCCCGTGGCGGTCGAGACGTTCAACGCGCTCAAGCAGCGCCAGACGTCCGACACTGCGATGACGACGACGGCCGGCGGCGAGCTGCGTGGCCGCGTCAACCTGCTCAACTGGGACGGCAATGGCGCCCCTGACGGGCTCTTTCCCGGCGGGCCGCCGGAGCCAGGGACCGGCGCGACGACGACGGAGGGGCAGCGATGATCGGGCTGAAGCGCCGCGCCGAGCGACGACGCGACCGCGCGCGGGACGACCGCGTCGTGCACCTCGTCGCCGCTCGCTGCCTCGACTACCCGCTCGACGATCTCGTCGAGTCGTTGCCGATGCTCACGGAAGCCCTTGCCGAGCAGGCGGACTCGCCCGGGGCTCGTGAGCTGCGACCACTCGTCGATCACCTCGGCTCACGGCCTCTCGAGGACCTGCAGCGCGCCTACGTCGACACGTTCGACCTCAGCCGCAAGCACGCGCTCTACCTCTCCTACTGGACCGACGGGGACACCCGCCGACGCGGCGAGGTGCTGGGACGGTTCAAGGCGGCATACCGCCGCAGCGGTTTCCTCGTCGACACGCACGGCGAGCTGCCCGACTACCTGCCGATGGTGCTCGAGTTCGCGGCCTGCGCCGACGCCGACGCAGGCGCCGCGCTGCTGCAGGACTACCGGGCAAGCCTCGAGCTGCTCCGGATCGCACTGCAGGAGAAGGAGAGTCCGTATGCCGCGGCCGCCGTGGCCGTGTGCGCCACCCTCCCCGGGCCGTCGCCCGTCGACCGCGCGGCCGTCATGGAGATGGTCGGGATGAGCGGGCCGCAGCCCACCGAGAGCGTGGGGCTCGACCCCTACGACCCGAGACTCCTTCCGCTGCAATCGATCCCGCGAGCCGCCGTGGAGGTGTCGTCATGAGCACCTTCCTCTGGGGTGTGCTGCCCTACCTCTGCGTCGCGAGCCTCGTCGGCGGCACGATCTGGCGCTACCGCTACGACAAGTTCGGCTGGACGACGCGCTCGTCGCAGCTCTACGAGTCGCGCCTGCTGCGCATCGGGTCGCCGCTCTTCCACTTCGGCATCCTGCTCGTCTTCTTCGGGCACGTCGGCGGCCTCGTCATCCCCGAGTCCTGGACCGAGGCCGTGGGCGTCAGCGAGGGGCTCTACCACTTCAACGCGCTGCTCTTCGGCGGCCTTGCGGGCGTCTGCACCCTCGTCGGGATCCTCATCCTCGTCTACCGCCGCCGCACGACCGGCCCGGTCTTCATGGCGACGACGAAGAACGACAAGCTGATGTACGTCTTCCTCGTCGCGGCCATCGTCCTCGGGCTCTGGACGACGCTCGTCAGCGTCGGCGCGGGCAGCGAGGCGCACAACTACCGCGAGACGGTGTCGCCGTGGTTCCGGTCGGTCTTCCTCTTCAGGCCCGACGTCGCCGCGATGGCGGCCGCCCCGATCCAGTTCCACATCCACGCGATCGTCGGCATGCTGCTCTTCGCGCTGTGGCCCTTCACCCGGCTCGTCCACGCCTTCACTGCGCCGCTGCACTACCTCTTCCGCCCCTACATCGTCTACCGCTCGCGCGACCGTCAGGTGTCGGGCTCGCGGCAGGCTCGGCCCGGCTGGAGCGGCATCGGCACGACCGACCGCGACCGCCAGCGCTGACGCGCGCGCCGGCAGAGCACCACCCCTCACCCTCACGACAACGCACAGATCGAGGAACTCATGAGCAGGACCGCACCCACCGCGCCGCCGCCGAGCGTGGGCCTGAGTGGGCAGGGGAAGAACCTCGCCCTCGCGACCTGGGCCTTCGCGATCACCTTCTGGGCGTGGAACATCATCGGCCCGCTCGCGGTGAGGTACACCGAGCAGATGGGCCTCAGCAGCAGCCAGAAGGCGCTGCTCGTCGCGACGCCGGTGCTCGTCGGTGCCGTGGGGCGCATCCCGGTCGGAGCGCTCACCGACCGCTACGGCGGGCGCACGATGTTCCCGATCCTCACCCTCGTGACCGTCCCCTTCGTGCTGCTCGTGGCGCTCGCCGGCAACCTCGAGTCGTTCCCGCTGATGCTGCTCTTCGGCTTCTTCCTCGGCATCGCCGGCACGACCTTCGCCGTCGGCGTCCCCTTCGTCAACGCGTGGTACCAGGCCGACCGGCGCGGCTTCGCCACCGGTGTCTTCGGCGCCGGCATGGGCGGCACCGCGCTGTCGTCAGCGCTGACCCCGCGGATGGTCACGTGGTTCGGCTACACCATGACGCACATCATCATCGCCCTCATGCTCGTCGCGACGGCAGCCCTGTGCTGGACCGCGATGCGCAACTCGCCGGCGTGGAAGCCCAACACCGACCCCGTCGTGCCGAAGCTGAAGGCTGCGCTCAAGCTGCCGGTGACGTGGCAGATGTCGCTGCTCTACGCCGTCGCCTTCGGCGGCTTCGTCGCGTTCTCGACCTACCTGCCGACGCTGCTCAAGGACGTCTACTCCTTCGACCTCACGGCGGCCGGCACGCGCACGGCAGGCTTCGCCATCGCGGCGGTGCTCGCGCGCCCGATCGGCGGCACGCTGTCAGACCGGATCGGACCGCGCGCGGTCGTCGCCATCTCGATGGCCGGCACGGCAGTCCTCGCGGCAGTGCTCGCCTTCGAGCCTCCGCTCGAGCTGCCGGCGGGCGCGGCGTTCGTCTCGATCGCCTTCTTCCTCGGCCTCGGCACCGGCGGCGTCTTCGCCTGGGTCGCGCGCCTCGCGCCGCCGGAGCGGGTCGGCAGCGTCACCGGTCTCGTCGGTGCGGCCGGCGGGCTCGGCGGCTACTTCCCGCCGCTCGTGCTCGGCGCGACCTACGGCAAGGTCTTCGACCACTACGGCTTCGGTCTCATGCTCCTCTGCCTCGTCGCCGTGGCCGCGCTCATCTTCGCCCTCGTCGGCGTCAAGGAGGCGCGTCGCACGGAGGCCGTGGCCTGAGTCGGCCGGCGCGGGCTGGGGGTCTCCAGCGAGGACGCAGCCAGCTCTCCGGGATCTCCCACCCCGCGGTCCTACCCTCCCGCCGAGGGGCGCCGTGCGTCCCGATCGTGAAGGAGGACGCCATGGCCGATCTCGGCTGGCCGGAGCTCAGCATCATCGTCATCGCCTTCGTGCTGCTCTTCGGCTGGAAGAAGATGCCCGACATGGCCCGCAGCCTCGGCCGCTCGGCACGGATCTTCAAGTCCGAGGTCGACCAGATGCACACCGACGCCTCACCCGGCGCTCGCACGGAGGCCACGACCCCGCGCCCGTATGCCGCCGGGCCGGCTTCGCTCGCGGACGCCGAGGCCCGTGCGGCTGCGGCAGAGGCCGAGCTGGCCCGCCGCCGCGCCGACGCCGAGGTCGCGCGCCTTCGCGCCGAGCGTGAGGCCCTCGATCGGACGACCGGCTGACCTTCTTCCCGCGCAACACACCGAGCAGTCGTCAGATCCGCGAGGTGTGCCGCGTGGGTGTGACGACTGCTCGGTGTGTTCGGTCGGTGGAGGGCCCCCGTCGCCTCGTCGTCGCTGCCCTCAGGCGCGGTGCTTGGCCTTGGCCTTGGACCGGCGCCGGTTGAGGAGCCGGCTGCCCGACTGGAGGCCGCGGCTGAGCGTGCTCGGGCCCTTGCGCCGCTCGAGCGCGGTGCCGAGCCGGCCGAGGACGAGGCTGGCGAGGGGCGCGACGAGCACCGTGATGAGCCAGAGGCGAGCACGGCGGGAGAAGAAAGCCCACATGGGCGGTCCTTTCGACGGGGGCGGCGAGTCGGTTGACGACGCCCTCACCCCATGCCCGTTGAGCCCGTGTCTCTGACATCAGGGACGCGCGGAGTCGAGCCGGTGGGCGGCCCACAGCCGGGCCTCGGCGGAAGCGTCCATGGGGCCGGCGCCGCGGTTGGTCGGGCGCTCGGGCAGTCCCTCGCGCTGGAGCCAGGCCCACGTGTCGGCCACGGTCTCCTCGACCGGACGGCAGCTCAGCCCGGCAGCGATGGCGGCGGACACGTCGCAGTCGTGCAGGCCCGCGTACTCCCCGGTCGGTGGCAGCCAGATGGGCAGCTCGGTCCACGGCGCGACGCCGGCCGCCTCGATCGTCTCGGGGCTGAGCCAGACGAGCTCCGCGCCGGCCCCGGTGACCTCGTTGCAGGCATCGAGCACCTGGCCGATCGTCGCGTGACCGGGACGGCTCACGGTGTTGAAAGTGCCGATCGGTCGTGAGTCGAGTACCCACTCGGCGATGTCGCGACAGTCCACGTACTGCAGCGGCCGGTCGCGCGGACCGGGGGCGGGCACGCGCCCGCCTGGTGATGCGGCGGCAATTCGGTTCAGCCAGAACGGCATCCGTCCGACGATCTCGTACGGCCCGAGGATGAGCCCGGCCCGTGCAAGGGTCACGTCGCCACTGAACTCGGCGAGGACCGCCAGCTCGCCGCCCCGCTTGGCGGCAGCGTAGTCGTCGGACTCGGTGGAGGCGGGGTCGCCCTCGACGACGGGCGCGCTCTCGTCAGACCCCACCTCGAGCGGCCAGGCGTAGACGGAGCGCGACGAGATGTAGCAGTAGGAGCCTGCTCGCCCGTCGAGCAGCCGCGCCGACTCCTGCACCGCCGCGGGGGCGAGCGACCACGTGTCGACGACGACGTCCCACTCGTCGGCGCCGAGGGCCGCCGCGAGTGAGCCTGCCTCGAGCCGGTCGGCGTGACAGGTCAGGGCCCCCGGGGTGTCGGGCCCGCTGACACCACGGTTGACGGTGGTCACCTCGTCGCCGCGGGCGAGGCCCGCCTCGACGAAGGCGCGGCCGACGTGGTGGGTTCCGCCGAGCACGAGGAGTCTCATGGACCGATCCTCACGCGGGTCGCCCCGCCTGCCAAGTGTTTTCGCTCTTGGTGGAAGACGGGCCGAAGGGCGGGGCTCAGAAGTGCCACTCCTCCGGGCGCACGGACGGTGTGCGCCCCGCGGTCAGGTCGGCGACGAACCCGGCGAAGCGTGGGCAGGCGACGATGTCGTGGGCCTGGCAGCGCAGGGCGTGCTCGGTCATCTCGCGGGAGCGCTCGATGGCGCGGGAGCGCTCGTCGAGGTCGCGCAGGTGGGCCTCGAGGACCTCGTGACGCCCCTTCGCCTCACCGTCGATGAGCGCCCGGATCTGGTCGAGCGACATCCCGGCCGACTTGTTGCGCACGATGACGGCGACGCGCACGAGGTCGTCGTGGTCATAGCGCCGGTAGCCCGACGCGTCGCGCGCAGGGTGAAGCAGACCGGTCGACTCCCAGTGCCGCAACACGTTGGTGGGCAGGTCGAAACGCGCGGCCAGCTCACCGACCGTCCACGTCTCGTTCTTCTCACTTGCCTTCATGTCGACATGAAGGTACACGCTCCAGTCAGGCACCGACAGCACCACAGAAGGAGACCCTCGTGCAGACTGACGTCGCGATCGTCGGCGGTGGACCCGCCGGCCTCCAGGCCGCCCTGACTCTTGGCCGGATCCACCGCAAGGCCGTCGTGCTCGACGACGGCACCTACCGCAACGCCGCGGTCACCCACATGCACAACGTGCTGACCAACGACGGGCGCCCGCCGGGTGACTACCGCGCTGCCGCACGCCGGGAGCTTGCGGCATACGACTCCATCACGGTCCTGCAGGTGCGAGCGGACGACATCCAGCAGACCGGTGACACCTTCCGGCTGCAGCTCGCCGACGGTTCGGGGCTCACCGCACGGCAGCTCGTGCTCGCCACCGGTGTGCGCGACGAGCTGCCGACCATCGACGGGCTCGGGGGGCTGTGGGGCGACCTCGCCGCGCAGTGTCCCTTCTGCCACGCGCACGAGTTCAGCGGCACCCGCATCGGCATCATCGGCGGCGAGTCGGCTGCGCACTACGTGGCGATGCTCGGCCCGATCGCCTCGGAGCTCGTCGTGCTCACGAACGGCGAGCCGCTTCCGGAGACGTGGCAGGGCGGATCCGCGGTGCGCACCGAGCCGATCGTCACCGTCGAGCGGCGCCGGGGCGGAGTGCGGGTCACGCTCGGTGCCGCGGAGGGGGGAGGGGCCTCCCGTGGTCCCGAGCACGAGCAGGTCTCCGTGCTCTTCGTCAGGCCGACGCTGCACCAGTCGGCGCCCTTCGCCGCTCAGCTCGGCCTCGAGCTCAACCCGTCGGGGTGCGTGCGCATCGACGAGTTCGGGCGCACGAGCCGCCCAGGGGTGTATGCCGCGGGCGACCTCGCGCACCAGCCCACCTTCCCGGGGCCGATGGCGTCCGTCGTCATGGCCCAGGCCATGGGCCAGCTCGCCGGCATGACGGCGCACTCGACCCTCATGGCACAGGGACTGTGAGGGACTCGCGAGGCGCTCCCGGGCCACGCGGCATACGCTGCTCGGAGCCCTCGGGCGCCGCAGGTGGCGGCACGCGGCCCGAGAAGGTCACCGCGGTCATGTCGAGGATGTCGGATCGGCTCCGACGTCACTCCTGAGGCCGCACGAGGCGGCCGCCACTGACGAAGGAGAAGTCGTGAAGTACGTCATCCTCATCCACTCCAACCCCCAGCCGTGGGGCCACCCGACCAGCGACTTCCTCGCCGAGCACCAGGAGCTGCCCGCGGAGGAGCGCAAGCGCAGCAACGCCGACTTCGAGACGATGCTGACGCAGCTGTCGCAGTCCGGGGAGCTCGTCGGCGGGGAGGCGCTCGCCGCGCCGTCGACCGCTCGGCTCTACCGGTGGGACGCCGGTCGGCGCGTCGCCACGGACGGGCCCTACTCCGAGACCAAGGAGCACCTGGCCGGCTTCTTCCTCATCGACGTCGCGAGCCAGGAGCGGGCCGAGGAGATCGTGCAGAGCTTCTCCGGGCCCGGCGAGACGGTGGAGCTCCGGCCCGGCTGGACCGGACCCACCGCCTGACCACCCCCTCCCTCCTCCGATCCGAGGTGATCGCTGCACCCCCGTGGGTGTGGCGATCACCTCGAATCCTGGGTGTCGGGGGTGCGGCAGCCTCTCTTGCCCTTGAGCTGGATCGTCTGCTCGGCGCGACGGCAGGCCGTCGCGGCCGGGGCGCTCTCGGTCAGCTCGGTCAGGACAGGTGCCGCGCGAGGAAGGCCTCGGTGCGCCGGATCGAGGTGTCCCACTGCGGCGAGGTGAGGGTGTGTCGCCCTCCGGGATAGACGCGCAGCTCGACCCGCTTGCCCTTCGCCTCGAGCGCAGCCACCGACTCACGCGACCACGCGAGCGGACAGTCCTCGTCGGCCGTGCCGTGGTGGATGAGCAGCGGCTCGGTGATGCGGCCGAAGAAGGTGCGGGCGCTCGTCGCCGCCCATCGCGCCGGCTGCGCCTCCGGTGTGCCGAGGCGAGCGATGACCTTCGCCGCGGCGCCTGACCTCGACGGGTCGCGCCGCACCCACTTGTTGAAGTTGTCGACGCTGTCGGAGCTCACGGGGGCGTAGGCGACGGCGGCCCGGAAGACGCGGGGCTGAGCGACGATCGCGTTGTAGACGACCCCGCCGCCCATCGACCGGCCGATGAGCGCCACACGCTTCGGGTCGACGGCGGGGTGAGCCTTGAGCGCCAGCGCCGCGTTGACCGCGTCGATCGTGTAGCCGACCCGCAGGTTGGCGTCGTTGTCGGGATCCGTGCTCGACTGCGCGTGGTTGCGGTAGTCGATGTGCAGGGTGACGTAGCCCTGCCGTGCGAGGTAGTCGCGCTCGCGGAGCATCGTCTCGCCGTTGGTGTACTCGGCAGGGTCGACGTAGCCGTGCGCGAGGACCACGGCCGGGAAGGGGCCCCGGCCTCGGGGGATGTTGATGCGTCCCGAGATGGTGAGCCCGTCGCCCTGGTAGGTCGCGAAGTACTGCCGGTAGGCGCTCGTGCTGCCGCGCTCGCGGCTGAGCCTGAGGTTGCGGCCGTCGTAGCGGTGGTCGATGAGCGCCTGGATCGAGGCAGGGTCTGCCGGCCGGGTCGCGCTCGGGCGGGGTGAGGACGTGGCCGACGGGATGGCTGAGGTGGGCGGCCCCGTCGGGCTCACTGCTGCCGAGGTGCCGACGGGCGCCCCACCGGATGCCCTCGGGGCACCGGACCCCGACGGACCCGTCGCCGTCCCGGTCCGGCTGCCCGTGGCAGAGCACGCCGAGGCGAGAGCGCCCACGAGGCCCGTGATGGCCACCCGACGGCATACCTCAGGGGTCGTGGACACGTGAACGGCTCGGCGACGGTCGCTCATCACCCGAGTGTCACCCGCGGATCGGCGAATGCCGCCGGCGGTCCCGAAGACGCGACCCGATCGTGACCTGCGGACAGCGAGCGGCCGACGGGGTCACCCGCGTATGCGCTGCCGTCCCACTTGACGGTCGGCGGTGGGTACGCGGACGACGAGCCAGACCGCCAGCGTGCCCACGACCGCTTCGAGAGCCCATATCGTGAGGTTGCCGGGCAGGCGAGGATAGCCACCAGCGAGTGGTATCCCGCGTGCCCCCAGAGCCATTCGTGCCAGCGGCTCGAGGAGGAGGGGCGAGACTGCGAGGAGTCCCGCCCATCGAGCACCGCGCCGGGTCCAGAGCCAGGCGAGCACGCCCGCCGCGCAGCCGCACACGACCCCGATGGTGAGCCACGGTATGCCGCCCGGCCGGCCGAGCACGAACGTCGAGAGCCATCTCGCGTACGCGCCCGCAAGGGTCTCGACCTGACCGGGGTCGGCGGAGGGATCCCGCCCGACGCGGTGCAGACCGTAGAAGCCCGCCACCATGCCGGCCCCGGTCAGCGCCCCCAGCGAGACCGCGCCCGGCAGTCCTGACGCGCGCCGACAGCCCACCCACGCGGCCACGACGAAAGGCAGCACGACGAAGGGCGCCGCGAGGTTCGCGACCCAGAAGACGTCGGGGTCGCTCGGCGAGGGGATCGCGGAGGCGACCCAGCCGTAGGCGTAGCCGAGGACGAGCGCAAGCAGCACGAGCAGGGCCGACACCCAGCGGGGCGGGTCGTCGACCGGCCGGCGAGGGGACATGGCGGTCACCCTAGCCATGCTCCAACGTCGCGCGCGGGACGTCAGACGACAGCCGCTGCCTCGAGGAGCATCCACGCCTGGACCTGGGTCGACAGCTCGATGCGTGACCCCGGGGGCTGGCTCGTGCGCGCCGGGCTGCGCGGGTCGGGTGACCACACCGACACGGCGGTGGACCGGTCACGCCCGCGCAGGTCGCGGCCCCGCCACAGTCCCTCTGCGGTTGCGCTCACGAGCTGGCTTGCCATGTCACGAGCGTCGGGCGCGAGCCGCTCGGTCGTGGCGGCCAGTGCGAGGTAGCGACCGAGGATACCCGTGAAGAGACCTCCGTCCCCGTCGCCGTGGGTCCGCAGCAGGCGTATGCCGTCCGCCTCAGTCGTCAGCCGATCACCCACTGCCGCAACGAGATCGGCCGCGCGCCGCAGGCTCTGCTCGTCACCGATCGTGACGAGCGCGCCGAGGACGGTGCCCTGGTTGTAGGACCAGATGTCGGGGACGACGACTTCGGCACGGCCCCCGCGGCGGGCCGACCCCTCCGAGGGGGGCGAGGTGAGCCGCACGCCGTCGAGGAAGAGGCGGCTCTCCGCCGACCAGAGCCTCGTGTAGAGCCAGTCGACGATCCCGCGCGCCTCGTCGAGCCGCCCGAGCCGGGCGAGGTGCAGGGCGGCCGGGGCGCTCGCGGGCACGTTCTTGAAGTCGCGCTCGACGCTCCAGAAGAGGCCGCCGCCCAGCTCCGTCGTCAGGGCCGAGCTGAGCTGGCGGGTGAGGTCGCGCTCGGCGGTGCGCAGTCGTCGCTGCGGTCGAGCACGGCCGAGGGCGGCGTGCAGGACCGCGAGCCGGCCGGCGGCCAGGGCGAGCCACGCCATGTCGTCGTAGTAGTCGTTGACCCATCGGGCCCGGTTGCGCAGTCGGATCGTCCGCAGCAGCCGGTCGCCCCTGCGGGCCCGTGCCCGCGCCTCGTCGATGTCACCGCCGCGCAGGCTGCGCAGGCCGGCGTCGATGATGGCATCGAGGTAGTGGGCCTGCCACCAGTAGTGCCAGGGGTTGTCGACCCGGCCGCGCGCGGGGTGGGCGACGCGCGCGAGGTGCGTGAACGGCATACCTGCGAGGCGCGCGCCGAAGAGTGTCGTCACCGACCGCTCGGCCTCGGCTGCGCGGGCGTCCCACGACGGGTCGGGCGGGGCTGGCGTGGATGCGGCTGGCACGCGCCGACGCTACCCCGCGATGATGGCCGCGTGGAGAGTGGCGAGCAGCTGTGGCGCGGCCTGGCACCCCAGGTGCTCGGGGCGCTCGTGCGACGCTACGGCGACTTCGACCGCGCCGAGGACGCCGTGCAGGAGGCACTGCTCGCCGCGTCGACGCAGTGGCCCCGCGACGGTATGCCGCACGACCCCCGGGCGTGGCTCGTGCGGGTCGCGTCGCGCCGGCTCATCGACCACTGGCGTGCCGACGATGCGCGGGCCCGGCGCGAGCGAGCCGATGCCGGAGCGATGCCCACCGACGCGCTCGTCGAGGCGGCGGCGGACGCGTGGGTGGAGGTCGGGGACGCCGGAGCCGTCGACGCCAGCGGCGACGACACCTTGACGCTGCTCCTGCTGTGTTGCCACCCGGGCCTCACGCCGCCGAGCCAGGTCGCGCTGACGCTCCGCGCGGTCGCTGGCCTGACGACGGCCGAGATCGCCAGTGCGTTCCTCGTGCCGGAGGCGACCATGGCGCAGCGGATCAGCCGTGCCAAGCAGGGGATTCGTGCTGCGGGAGCGACGTTCCGCATGCCAGAGGGCGACGAGCTCCGTCAGCGGATGGCCGCAGTCCTGCACGTGCTCTACCTCGTCTTCAACGAGGGCTACACGACGAGCCACGGGCCGCAGCTGCAGCGAGTCGACCTGACACAAGAGGCGATTCGGCTGACTCGGGCGGCGCGCGAGCTCCTGCCCGACGACGGCGAGATCGCCGGCCTGCTGGCGCTCATGCTGCTGACCGAGGCGCGACGGCCCGCCCGCACGGCGGCCGACGGGTCGCTCGTGCCGCTGGCGGAGCAGGACCGGTCGCTGTGGCTGGGCGACCAGATCGAGGAGGGCGTCGGGCTCCTCACGTGGAGCCTGGCGTCGACGCCGGTCGGGCCGTACCAGCTGCAGGCCGCCATCGCGGCCGTGCACGACGAGGCTCCGACCGTGGAGGCGACGGACTGGGAGCAGGTGCTGGCGCTCTACGGGATGCTCGAGGAGGCGGCTCCGGGGCCGATGGTCACCCTGGGCCGGGCGGTCGCGCTCGCCATGGTGCGAGGGCCGGAGGCCGGGCTGGCTCTCGTCGACGACCTCGAGCAGTCGGGGTCTCTCGCGCGAAACCATCGGCTCCACTCCGTGCGCGCGCACCTGCTCGAGCAGGCCGGTGAGCGGGAGGCGGCACGCGAGAGCTACCTCGCCGCCGCCGACCTCACGACGAGCCAGCCGGAGCGAGACTACTTGCGGCGCAAGGCGGCTCGCGTCACAGGCAGCTAACGGGTCAGAGCTCGAGCGTCATGAAGGTGCTCAGCGGGTCTGGGCGCGGGTCAGGCCCAGATGGCGGCAGGGATGCCGTCGCTGAAGCGCTCGGGCGGGTCAGGCATCGAGCGGGCCAG
>NZ_VFPM01000006.1 GCF_006716675.1 Humibacillus xanthopallidus
GCCGAGCGTGTGGCGGGCAGCCGTCCACGCGACTGCGCAGGCGTCGATGACGTCGTCGGCGGCATACCCCTGCCCCTCGAGAACCGAGGGGCGTGGGAGGCCCGCGGCGGCCAGCGCGGCGAGCCGCTCCGTGCGACCGTCCTCGGTCTTCTTGCCGGCGAGGATCGGGGCGCCGGCCATGGCGGCGAACGACACCTCGGGGTGCACCTCGAGCACCGTCACGGTCGGGCGCGTGCGCAGCCAGGTGTCGACCTCGATGATCTTGTCGCGCAGGGCAAAGGCCTGGGCGCCGACACCCTGACCGACGAGGTCACGGTTGACGGCGTCGGCCGCGAGCCGCGAGTCGGCGGCATACGCGGCTCGCGTGAGGGTGGCGAAGACCGACGACGACTTGCCGGGGATGGCCTTGCGCGCGAGCGCGTCGGCTTGGCGAGTCGTCTTGTCGGGCAGCCCGATCGGGATGTCGATGCCGACGACGACGATGCCGAGCGACTCACGGACCATCGACACGAGGTCGGCGATCGTCGGGGCGACGACGACGCGCGGACGCGGTGCGCCCGGTTCGAGCACCGCGCCGACCCAGCCCGCCTTGCAGCCGTCGACGCCGAGCACCGGGGCGGTGACATCGATCGGCTCCGGCCGGGAGGGCGAGCCAGCGCCGAGCGCTGCTGCCTTGGCGCTCGAGCCGCGCGAGGTCGCGACGGGGTAGCGCGCGGCGTTGCGGTCCGCCTTGCTCGTGAGAGCCGCGTCCAGGTCGAGATCGAGCACGTCGGCGAGGCGCAGCAGGTAGGTCATGACGTCGGCGAGCTCGTCTGCCACGTCCTGTCGCCGGTCGCCGGCCATCACGGCGCGTGCCTCGTCCGGCGTCAGCCACTGGAAGATCTCGACGAGCTCGGCGACCTCGACCGACAGTGCCATCGCGAGGTTCTTCGGGTCGTGGAACTGCCCCCAGTCGCGCTCGTCGGCGAAGTCGCGGATGCGTCGGCGCCACACCTCGGTGTCCATGCCGACACTCTCCCGCAGCCGCACCCCCGGGACCATCCGCACACTCCGGGGCCAGCTGCACACCCGGGAGCGACACGCACACCGGGTGCGAGGTGCGGCTGTCCCCGAGGCGTGCGTCACCCGGCCGGCCCCACACGGCCGGCCCCACCCAGCCCCTGCAGCCTTCAGGCCGCCAGGCGTCCACGGTGAGACAGACCCTTCGACACCGGACACATCCGGACGTAGCGTGAAGCGGTGAGTCACCCTCTCAGCGAGACGAACCAGGGCCAGGGCGCCCGACCGACGACCCTCCGCGGCCTCCGCGCCACGGGGCACCAGCACCGCAGCGTCAAGGCGGAGCTGCGCGACAACCTCCTCGCCCGCCTCCGCGCCGGTGAGGACGCCTTCCCCGGCATGGTCGGCTTCGACGAGACCGTGCTGCCCGAGCTCGAGGCCGCGCTGCTCGCCGGCCACGACCTCGTGCTCCTCGGCGAGCGCGGCCAGGGCAAGACCCGCCTCATGCGCACCCTCGGCGGCCTGCTCGACGAGTGGAGCCCCGTCGTCGAGGGCTGCGAGATCGGCGACGACCCGCACAGCCCGTCGTGCACCCGCTGCCGCCGCCTCGCCGCCGAGCTCGGCGAGGACCTGCCGATCACGTGGCGGCACCGCAGCGAGCGCTACACCGAGAAGCTCGCAACCCCCGATACGAGCGTCGGCGACCTCGTCGGCGACGTCGACCCGGTCAAGGTCGCGCAGGGACGCACCCTCGGTGACCCCGAGACCGTGCACTACGGCCTCGTGCCGCGATCCAACCGCGGCATCTTCGGCCTCAACGAGCTGCCCGACCTCGCAGAGCGCATCCAGGTCGCGCTCTTCAACGTGCTCGAGGAGCGCGACATCCAGATCCGCGGCTACTCGCTGCGGCTGCCCCTCGACCTGCTCCTCGTCGCGACCGCCAACCCCGAGGACTACACGAACCGCGGCCGCATCATCACCCCGCTCAAGGACCGCTTCGGCGCCGAGATCCGCACGCACTACCCGACCGAGGTGACCGACGAGGTCGCGCTCATCGCCCAGGAGGCCCAGCTCGTCGCCGACGTGCCGGAGCACCTGCTCGAGGTCGTCGCCCGCTTCACCCGGGGCCTGCGTGAGTCCAGCGCCGTCGACCAGCGCTCCGGCGTCTCCGCACGCTTCGCCATCGCCGCCGCCGAGGGCATCTCGGGCTCGGCGCTGCGCCGCGCCGCCCGGGCCAACGAGGCGTATGCCGTCGCGCGGGTCTGCGACGTCCCCACCGTCGTGCCCACCCTCCTCGGCAAGGTCGAGTTCGAGATGGGGGAGGAGGGCCGGGAGCGTGACGTGCTCGCCCACCTGCTCCGGCTCGCGATCGCAGAGACGTATCGCTCGCGCCTCGCGGGGCTCGACCTCACCGGCTTCACCGATCTCTTCGCCGAGGGCGCTGTCGTCGAGACCGGCGAGCTCGTGCCGGGCTCTGAGCTGCTCGCCCAGGTCGGTCCGGTGTCGGGCCTGTCGAAGGTGCTCGACCGGCTCGGCCACGCCGACGACGCGTCGCCCGGCCAGGTCGCTGCCGCCATCGAGTTCGTGCTCGAGGGCCTGCACCTGACGCGCCGCATCGACAAGGACTCGGTGGCCGGCCGCACCGTCTACGGAGCCTGACCCCATGACCCCGCGTGACGGCGACGACGTGCACGGGCGATACCGCTACTCGCCGTGGACCGGCGGCGCCGATCCGCTCGCCCCGCCCTTCGACGTGCGGTCCGCGCTCGATGAGGTCGGCCGTGACGTCATGGCCGGGGGCAGCCTGCGTGAGTCCCTGCGAGAGCTGCTGCGCCGCGGGATGGACGGTCGACGGGGGCTCGACGACCTCGCCGAGCGCGTCCGCCGGCTGCGCGAGGCCGCTCGCCGTCGCGGCGACCTCGGCGGCACGCTCGACCAGGTGCGCGCGATGCTCGACCAGGCCCTCGCCATGGAGCGCGACCAGCTCGCCGGCGAGGAGGGTGACGACGCCCGCCTCGCCGAGATGGACCTCGCGACGATCCCCGACGACGTCGCGGGGGCCGTGCGGGCGCTGAGCAGCCACGAGTGGCACTCGGCGGAGGCCAAGGCGACCTACGACGCGATTGCGCAGATGCTCCAGCGAGAGATCGTCGGGGCGCAGTTCGAGGGCATGAAGCAGGCGCTGTCGGGCAACGACCCCGAGGCGATGCAGCGGGTCAAGGACATGCTCGCCGACCTCAACGACCTCCTCGCGGCGCACGCCCGTGACGAGGACACGACCGACCGCTTCCGTGACTTCATGGACAAGCACGGCGACCTCTTCCCCGAGCAGCCCGAGACGGTCGACGAGCTCATCGACGCCCTCGCGCGCCGGCAGGCCGCCGCCGAGCGGCTCATGGCCTCGCTCTCGCCAGAGCAGCGCGAGCAGCTCGCCCAGCTCATGGCCGACGCCCTCGGCGACCCGGACCTCGCGTCCCAGATGTCACAGCTCGCCGACAACCTGCGGGCCCTGCGACCCGGTCTCGACCGGCGTGGGCCCGTGCAGCAGGGCCAGGGCGTCGAGTCGCTCGGCTGGGGGCAGGCTGTCGACGCGGTGGCCGAGCTCGCCGACCTCGAGCAGCTCCAGGAGCAGCTCGGGCAGGGCTACTTCGGCGCCACCCTCGACGACGTCGACGTCGAGCGGCTGGAGCAGTATCTCGGCGCCGACGCCGCCACCGACATGGAGGCGCTGCGTCAGCTGGAGCGGGAGCTCGAGCGGCAGGGCTTCGTCACCCGCGGCGACGACGGCCTGCGCCTCACGCCGCGCGCGATCCGGCGCCTCGGCGAGACCGCCCTGCGGCGCGTCTTCCAGCAGGTCGACGCCGCCAGCCGGGGCGACCACGACGACCGTGCCGCCGGCCAGGCAGACGAGCCGACCGGGCTCACCCGACAGTGGGAGTTCGGTGACGAGCTGCCCCTCGACACCGTGCGCACTGTCTCGAATGCCTTGCAGCGCAGCGCCCGTGCGCGTGGAACTGGGCACTGGACGGGGAGCGGGACGGCCGCCACCTCGTCGCGTGCCCACCTCCCGACGGGTCCCGGCGAGCCGGCATACGGGACGGGCGGGGTGGCATACGGGACGGGCGGGGTGGAGCTGCTCGTCGAGGACTTCGAGGTGGCCGAGACGGAGCGGCGGGCGCGGGCGGCGGTCGCGCTGTGCGTCGACATGTCGTTCTCGATGATGCAGGAGGGCCGCTGGGGGCCGATGAAGCAGACGGCGCTCGCGCTCTCGCACCTCGTGCAGACGCGCTACCGGCACGACGCGCTGCAGATCATCGGCTTCAACATCGCGGCACGCCGGCTCACGCCGGTCGAGCTCGCCGAGGCCGAGCCGGAGTGGGTGCAGGGCACGAACCTCCAGCACGCGCTCATGCTCGCCTCGCGCCACCTGCGCCGGCACCCCGACGCCGAGCCCGTCGTGCTCGTCGTCACGGACGGGGAGCCGACCGCGCACATCGAGACCGACGGCCACCCGACGTTCCACTGGCCGGCGACGCAGGCGACGCTGAGGGCGACCGTCGCCCAGGTCGACGAGCTGCGCAGGTCGGGGGCGCAGCTCAACGTCTTCATGCTCGGCGACGACCCGGGGCTCGCGCGGTTCGTCGACGCGGTCGCGCGCCGCGCCGGTGGGAGGGTCTTCACGCCGGACATCGCGCGGCTCGGGGAGTACGTCGTCGCCGACTACCTGCGCGCCCGCCGGGGCGGTCGCTGACCGCGCGGAAATCGGTCGCCCTGCCTGGGTTCCGGCTGTCATGGTGGCGCCATGGGGCAACCTCACGACGCGCGGCTGGACCGCATCGAGGCGTACTACGACTGCGTCCCGCGCGCCGTCGCCACGGTGGAGCAGGTCGGCCCCTTCACGCTCTTCGTCGCCGACGAGGGCACGGGGTGGCAGTTCTATGCGCGGCCCCGGCTCGGCGTCAGGCACACCTTCACCCCCGATGACGTATGCCGGGTGCTCGAGCGCCAGCGCGAGCTGGCCGTTCCGCTCGCCGTCGAATGGGTCGACGAGGTGACGCCGTCGCTCCTGCCGGCGGTGCGCGGCGCGGGTCACGAGCCGCACCGCTACCCGCTGCTCGTCATGCCGTCGGACGTCGAGGTCGCCGCGGACCCCCGAGCCCGCCCCCTGGAGCCGGCCGAGCCGCACCTGTCGCTGGCCCTCGGGTCTGTGTCGGCGGGGTTCGAGGGGCGCGACGAGGTGGAGCCCACGGATCCGGGCCGGCACCCGGAGATGATGGAGCGCGGCGACCTCGTCGTCGTGGCCTCGTTCGAGGGCAACCGACTCTGCGGGGCGGGGTCTGCCGCACCCCGCGGCGAGGTGGCCGAGCTCATGGCCATCGCCGTGCCTCCGGGCCATCGCGGGCGCGGTCACGGCACGGCCATCACGAGCAGCCTCGTCGCCGCCTGCCGCGAGCGGGGCGTCGAGGTGATCTTCCTCTCTGCCGGCTCCGACGCGGCGGCCGACATCTATCGCAGGGTGGGCTTCGTCGACGTCGGCACCGCCTGCGTGCTCGGCGTCGACGACTGAGCTGGTGCGACGCCTGCCAGCAGGCGGTGGTCAGCCGGCGCGGAGGAGAGCCTCCGCCAGGTAGGGCCGCAACCCCGCCGCCCAGCGGGCGCACGTCGCCGGCATCGTCGGCAGGCCGGGCGAGGCGGGCTGGGTCGACCGCGAGACGAACGCCATCGCCACGGCCGACGCGAGCGCGAGCAGGTCTGCGGGGTCACGGTCGCGCAGCACCCGATCGGCGGCCGCCTGCTCTGCCGTCGAGATCTCGCTGCCCGTCATCGAGCAGTCGAGCGCGAGCAACGCGTGGTCCATCCAGGCCGCCGAGCGACGCGCCTGACCCCAGTCGACGAGCACGGTCCGGTCGGGGGTCAGCAGGACGTTGTCGGCCCGGATGTCCCAGTGCACGACGGCGTCGCCCGCGATGAGGTCGGCCGCGCGCTCGGCGTGCCCGGCCAGCACGTCGTGGTGCACGGTCCACCACGGGTCGACAAGATCGAGCCGGGCGGCGAGCTCGCGCCACCGGGTGAGGAAGATCGGCGACGACTCCCGCGCGGCCGGCAGCCCCTCCACGTGCAACGCGTCGAGTGCTGGTCGCACGGTGGCCAGCGCCTCGGCGAAGCGGCGGAGGTCTGCGCTGCGCCACGGCGCAGGTGGGGGCGCGCCCGGCAGGTCCTCGATGAGCAGCACGACCCAGTCGCCGTCGTCGTGGCAGTCGAGCAGTCGCGGCAGGCTCGGGTGCTCGGGCAGCGCGGCCAGCACCCGGGCCTCGTCGCGCAGCAGGCTCGGCGTGTCGGGGTGGAGACCGACACCGCACCCCTTGACGAAGGCCGCCTCGCCCGAGGCCGTTCGCACGCGCGCGGCCGGGCCAGGTGACATGCCGCCCACACAGTCGACGACGTCGACGACGTCTCCACCGAGCCGGCTCTCGACCCACCGGTGCACGTGGGCCGGCGCATGCGCGTAGGGGATCCGCACACCCACCGCGTGACCGCTCATCCGCCGAGCATGCCGAGTGAGGGTCGTCACCTCAACCCGGTTGCCGCCGCTGGCAGCTCGGCGTCAGACCTTGGCCGGGCGGAAGCCGGCCGCCTCAGCGTCGCTCATCGTCGCGAAGCACTGCTCCGGGTTGGTGACCGTGTAGTACCGGTCGCCGGGCTCGTGGGCGATCATCGAGTCCTCGTTGCCCTTCACGGGCCGCGCCCGCGGGCACGGATGCTGGTCGCCCGCGAGCGGCCACGTCCCGGTCGAGCCGCCGCCTGATGTAGCCCCCGCCGTGCCGCCCGACGTGCCGCCCGATATGCCGCCCGCGCCAGGTTGCGCGCACGCGGCCTTCGGGCTCGCGGCGTCCGCCCTGACGTATGCCGTCTCGCGCGCATGCCTGCCGTAGCCGTCACGCGAGTCGTAGCGGGCCACCGCGAACCCCTGCTTGACCTGGCGCAGCCCTGCGTCCGCGCCGTTCACATCGACGTAGCGCAGGAGGCGCCCGTAGCGGTCGACGTCGTCGCGGGCGCCGGCCGTCAGCGTCACCCGCTGGCCGCCGATGATGCCGCGGAGGTTGCGCGTCGACTCGGTGAAGCCGCACTGGCCCGACTCCGGCGTGTCGATGCCGATGAGCCGGACCTTGTGGGTCACGCCGTCTCTCGACACCCAGATCGTGTCGCCGTCGACGACCTTCGTCACGGCCCAGGTGCGGGCGGCGGCGGCCTTCCGGTCAGCGGCCGCCTTCCTGGCCTGGGCCGCAGCAGCCTCGGACTCCTTGGCGGCAGCGGCCTCAGCAGCCTGAGCCTCCCTCGCCGCCGTGTCGCTGTCGGCCGTCGCCTCGCCAGCCGTCGACGGCGAGCCCCTGCCGGCGTCCACCCACACCGTCGTGCTGGCCGATGCGGTCGGCGACCCGGCCGGGTCGTCGCCCCGAGCCGTTGCGACGGTGCCCGCGAGGAGGAGCCCGGCCACGGCGATGAGGACGGCGTTGGTCGTGGTCTTGCGGGACGGCATACGGCTCCTGGTCGGACGGTCGTCGGGCGACGCGCTCCCGCGCGGCACCTCCCGGCAGCGTAGGTGGCGACAATGGGCCACATGACCACTTTCGCGAGCATCGACGACTACGTCGCGTCCTTCCCCGACGGGCCGCGCGAGATCCTCGAGCAGGTGCGTGACGCGATGCGCCGCGGCGCGCCCGGGTCGGAGGAGAAGATCCGCTACGGCATGCCGGCGCTGATGTTCCGCGACCGCTACGGGCTGCACTTCGCCGGGTGGAAGAAGCACGTCGGGCTCTATCCCGTCGCGGCCCTCGAGGGCGCGCTCGAGGAGCAGGTCGCGCCGTATCGAGCGGCCAAGGACACGGTCCAGTTCTTCTATGCCAAGCCGGTCCCCTACGACCTCATCGAGCAGGTCACGCTCGAGCTCGCGTCACGCCACGCAGACTGACGAGTCAGGCGGTGACGGTGACGCCGCGCCAGAAGGCGACGCGGCCGGCGACCTGGGCGGCCGCGCTCTTGGGGGTCTCGTAGAACCACGCTGCGTCACGGTTGGTCTTGCCGTCCACGACGAGAGAGAAGTACGACGCCTCGCCCTTCCACGGGCAGGTCGTGTGGGTGGTGCTCTCGACGAGCACGCTGTCGTCGACGGATTCGCGGGGGAAGTAGTGGTTGCCCTCGACCACCACCGTGTCGTCGCTCTCGGCGACGACTGTGCCGTTCCAGATCGCACGCACGCTCTGCTCCTCGTCGGTCGGTCCACGGGTGGGACGTCTGACAGGGCAACCCCATTGTCGGCGGATTCCTTCCAGCTCGCCCCCGCGGGGCCCAGGCGTGCCGGGCTCAGGCGGTTCGCGCCGTCGCCACGGCGGCGGCCGGCGCGTCGACGGGAGCCGACACGTGGGCCCTGCGGCTGTATGCCGCGCGGCGGGCGAAGTCGCCCACGACCTGGGCCGCCTTGCGCCGGCTCGGCATGAAGCGGAGGAAGAAGGTCAGCCGCAGCACCCACGCGACCCACCCGGTGAACGGGATCCCGTAGAGCTCGGAGATGGAGCGCCCGAGGCCGAAGGAGGCCGCCTGGCCGAGCCCTCGGTAGGCGAACGGCCGGGTCGCGCGGCCACGGATCGTCCGCGCGAGGTTGGCTCCGACGTGCTCGCCGGCCTTGATGGCCCACAGGGCGTTGGCCGGCACCGGCTCGCCTCGCGTCGGGTGCACGACGCACGCGGAATCGCCTGCGGCCCAGACTCCCTCGATGACGGAGAGGTCGGATCGCGTCACGAGCCGGCCGCGGGGGTCGCGGAGCGCGTCGAGCCCGGGCACCTGGACGGCCCGCTGGCCGATCGTCGCGATGACGGTGCTCACGGGCAGGTGGGTCCCGTCGGAGAGGTGTGCCGCGTGCTCCGTCACCGAGGCGAGGCGTACTCCCAGCCGCACACGCACGCCGAGGCGGGCGAGCTCGTCCTCGGCACGCGCGGCCAGGCGGGGCTGGGTCTCGCGCAGCTCGGGCAGGATCGCGGCGCCGGAGTGGACGAGCTCGACACGCACGCGCGACCCGCCGAGGTCGGCGACGGCCGCCGCCATCTCGACACCGGCCATGCCGCCGCCGGCGACGAGGACGGTGTGCCGGCGGCGGCCCTCGGTGCTGCGCCGCCTCGCGGACGCGCTCGGCGAGGACCGCGATGTCTCCGGGAGCCCGCAGGGTGAAGCCGTGCTCGGCGAGGCCGGGCACCGCGGCCGCCGGCTCGCGGCCCCCGGTGCCGACGACGAGCTCGTCGTAGTCGATGACGCGCTCGCCCGGCTCGCCGGTGACGGTGTAGCGAACGGTGCGCCGCTCGGCGTCGATGGCCGTCGCACGGCCGACGACGACGTGGGCGTGCGGCATCGCATCGACGAGAGGCGTGCGTGTGCGGTCGTAAGGGAGCAGGCCCGCGAGGACCTCGCCGGTGAAGCCGTGGAAGCTGTGCGCGTCGTCGGTGCTGATGACGACGACCTGCACCTCGCCCCGGCGGACGGCGGGTCCGGTGCGACGCATCAGGCCGGCATACGCGTGAAGGGTGACGTAGCCGCCGCCGAGCAGGACGACGCGGTGGCCCGCGACCGGGCGCCGGGCGCTCATCACGCCACCGCCAGGGTGCGGGTCGCGAGGTCGACGGGCCGCCCGAAGCTCGTCGGGGTGGCAGCGCGGAAGCCGAGGGGGGCGAGCTCGCCGGCCAGGCGACGGGTCTCGTCGACGAGCTCGAGCGACGGCACGCCGATCGAGAAGTGGCCGCGGTGGCCCGACAGGGCGAGCAGCGCGGTCTCGGCGAAGCAGGCGTAGGCACGGCCGTCGGGTAGCCCGATGGTGCCGCCGACGAGTCGCAGCGACGGGATCGACACGACCCCGCCGTCGACGACGAGCACGTCGGGCCGGGCCGCGAGCAGGTCGGGGGAGGTGTTGCGGGGCTGGGTCGCGTCGAGGACGACCGCACCGGGGCGCAGGTGGTGCGGCTCCAGCAGGGCGTCGGCCGAGGCCGTGAGCAGGATGACGAGGTCGGCGCCGGCGACGGCATCGATCGACGTGGCGGCGACGGTGGGCACGCGCCGCCCGACCTCGGCAGCCAGCGCCTCGAGGCGCCCCGCCGAGCGGGCGACCAGGGTCAACCGGCCGGCGGCACGGTCACGGGCGAGCAGCCGGGTGACGGCCGAGCCCACGCTGCCGGTCGCACCGACGACGGCGACGTGTGCGCTGCCCAGCCGGCCGACGTGCCCGAGGAGCATCCGCGCCTGGTCGTCGACGATGGCCGCGGTGAAGGCGTTGCCGTTCGTCACGCCGATGTCGGTGCGCCCGCGCAGCGACACGCCGCCGCCCGTGACCGTGGCGGTCAGTGCGCCGAGCCCCACTGTGCTGCACCCGAGTCCGCGGGCCTTGTCGACCGCGCGGTGCACCCGGTCGCGACCCTCACCGGGCTGGTCCAGCAGGTGCCGGGCGCCGAAGGGCACGAGCACGACGTGGCCGACCTGGGAGCCGCCGATGTGGATCGAGGCCATGGCGACCGGAGGGACGGGGAGGCGGCGCAGCGCCGTGTCGTAGGCCCGCTCGGGCACGTGACCGAGCGGCGACCAGACCCGCCCCATGTCCTCACGGAGGCGGGTTCGCGGGTGCACGGTGAAGGCGAACGTGCCCGGGCGCCAGGCCGGCGTCGGCGAGGTCGGGCCGGCGTGACCGGTGTGGCCGGCGGTGCGGGTGCTGGTGCGCGTGCGCGTGCTCACGGGATGCTCCTCAGGGCTGGGCTGTCGCTGGTCGGCGGGCCGCCGTCCCACGGGGGAGGAGCGGTGGGATCGACCGGAGTCGGCGCCGTTGCAGGAGCGGAGGAGCGCGCGGGAGGAGTGATACGCCGCGGAGCGGGCGGCACGGCATACGGGAGCGGATATGGGTATGCGTACCCAAGCCGCTCGTCCGGGTCGGTCAGTCGGCCCGGCGCGGACGGTAGACGAGCCAGAGGGCGCCGCCGGGTGTCGGGGTGGCGCTGTGCAGGGTGAGCCGCTGCAGGTCCTGCGCCCGCTCGAAGAGACGCCGCCCCGCGGGGTCGATCACCGGCGCGACGGCGAGGTGGAGCTCGTCGATCAGCCCCTCGGCGATCAGGGACTGGACCAGCTCGATGCTTCCGTGGACGCCGATGTCGTTGCCGGGCAGGGTCGTGAGGCGGCCGACGATGTCGGTGAGCGGGCCACCGACCGCCTCCACGTCACCCCATTCGCTCGTCAGCGGCGTCGACGTGACGACGTACTTCCTCACCCCGTTGATGAAGTCGGCGAAGGGCTGGACGTCGGAGGTCGGCCAGTAGCGCGACCACTCGTCGTACATGTGGCGGCCGAGGAGCACGGCGTCCTGCTGCTCGATGAGCGACTCCTCGCGGGCGATGAGCTCGTCGTCGAAGGTCGGCGGCTGCGGGTGGTCGGGGTCGACGTCGGGCGGGAAGAGCCGGTTCGGGTCGTCGACGGCACCGTCGAGCGAGGTGATGACGTAGGCGACGATCCTGCGCACGGCGGTCTCCTGGTGACGGGGTCTAGGGCGCGGCCGGGCCGCTGAGGGTGAGGCCGAGCCACGCCGCGAGGTCGGCGATCTCGCGGTGGACGGCGGTCGTGATCGCCTTCGTGAAGCGCACGTCCTCGTGGATGGCGTTGACGACGAGGGCGCCGGCCTTGCGGTCCGCCTGGGCGTCGAGCTTCCCGGCGAGCCGGTCGTGGTGGAGGATCGGCAGCGCGAAGTAGCCCCAGCGCCGCTGCTCCTTCGGCTTGTACATCTCGAGGATGTACTCGAAACCCCAGAGCTGCTCGACACGCCCGCGGTCGTGGATGAGCCGGTCGAAAGGGCTGAGCAGAGCGGTTCGTCCCGCGAACGTGCTCGGCACGTCGAGGTATGCCGGGTGGACGCGCCACGAGCCCGGCACGCCCTCGACCTCGGCGGGCTCACCGGCGTCACCGACGAAGGGGCCCTCGCCCGGCGTGACGGTGCCGGTGGCGCGGGCGATGCCGAGCGCGGCGAGGCGGCGCTCGTGGCGGTGGGCGACGGCCTCCTCGAGGGTGAGCCGTGGCAGGCCGGGCGGGTAGACCCGCTCGGGCAGGTCGAAGTAGCGCTGGCGCCCCTTGCGGCCCGCGATGGCGACGTCACCGCGCAGGACGAGGGCCTCGAGCATCTTGGTGATGTTGCGGTTGTTGGTCCAGCCGCTCGACGGCCACGGGACGACGCTCGTGTCGGGGATGTCGCGCGACAGCAGCGGCCCGTCGGCCTCGAGCTTCGCGAGGATGTCGCGGCGGAAGGAGGCGTTGGCCTCGAGCCATTCGGCCATGAAGGGGTGGGGCTCGGCCTCACGGACCTCGGCGAGGACGGCCGGGATGTCCTTGGGGCTGCGCACGTAGGCGACGGTCTCGACGAGGGAGCGGTCGTGCTCGATGGCCGTGGTGAGGTGGGCGGGGTCGTAGGTCTTGCCGAGCCGGCTCCAGAGCACGAGGTCGGCACTCGGCGCGATGGCGGCGGTCGGGTCGATCTGCAGGATGGTCAGCCGCTCGACGGTCGCGACGAGGTCGGTCGGGCGCGGCCGGTCGAGCAGCTGCGCGTGCACCGCGATGCGCCGCGCCGCCTCGACCGTGAGCTGGTGGACCACCATGCCGCCGACCCTAGCCACCGCCACCGACACGTGGCGGCCGCAGCGCCTGGCGCTCCGAACGCGCGGACTCGCGGGCCCCACCCTCCCGCGAGCCCGCCGCGCGGGCTCAGAGGCGCGTGAAGTCGAGGTCGACGTCGAGCTCGACGTCGCGTCCGATGACGAAGGTCGGCACCCGCATACCCAGGCCGGTGCGGTCGAGGTGTCCGGTCACGTGCATCCGCACGCGCTCGCCCTCGATCGTCATCGGCGTGACCTCGAGGTCGACGGGGCAGGTGGCGCCGCGGGCCGACAGGCGAGCGCGCACGGCCCATCCGCCGCCGCTCGTCGTGGTCGTCTCGGCCTCGACGACGATGCGTGGGTGGGACTCGGCGTCGAGGAAACGGCGACCCTGCACGTCGCGGTCGCGGCGGGCGTTGCCGGTCATGATGCCGGCCGCGTCGAGCTCGACCCTGGCGCTGACGACCTGCCCGGCGGCATCCGTCACGGCGTCACCCCCCGTCACGGGCAGACTGCCCCGGACGGTGTGGATGAGCTTGTCCCGGATGGCGAAGCGCGCCGTGCTCGCGGGCCCGCCGACGGTCCACCTCCCGGCGGGGACGGCGGTAGGTCGCAGGGCCTTGTCGGCCTGGCTGCTCATCGCGCACCTGCCGTCTCCGCGACGAACGCCTCGGCCACGGTGTAGCGCTCGGCCCGGGATGGCCCCGGCAGCAGCGCCGGGTCCTCGCCGGGGACGAGGTCGGACGTCATGATGAGCTCGGCCAGGGCATCGAGGGTGTCCTCGGACCCGGTGACGATGAGCAAGGCGCGTCCGCCGTCGGGCTGGCGCAGGTCGTAGCGCGCGACGATGTCGTCGCGGATGCGCGCGTGAGCCTCGATGAGCGGCGTGATGCGTTGCGAGTCGGCGAGCTCGGCGGCCGCGAGCAGCTCGGGCGACTGCGGTCCGTCGAAGATGACGAGCTGGGCGTGCATGGTGACTCCTCGGGTTGGCTGCCCCGGACCGGCCCCTCGGCGGCCCCGTCGGGCGATACGACCACCGTGCCGCTCGGGGTGCGGGTCGCGCGTCAGTGGAGACACGGAGGTCGCCACTGAAACCGGGCGACGTGCAGCGCTCCCGAGCGGGATACTCGCCTCGTGGTCGCGCTCGTCGGTCGCTCCGAACAGCTCGCCGTCATCGACGAGGCGCTCGCCGCCGCGGCGGCGGGCCGCGGCGGACTCGTGCTCGTGACGGGTGAGAGCGGCATCGGCAAGACGTCGCTTGCCGACGTCGCCCGGCGGCGGGCGGCGACCCTGGGCGTGCAGGTCGCTCACGGGTATGCCGTCGACGACCCGGGTGCGCCCGTGCTGTGGCCGTGGCGCCGGGTCGGCACGCGGATCCCGGAGCTGGAGGCGGTGCTCGCGACCGTGACCGTCCCCGACCTCGACGACGACGCGGTGCGTTTCGGTGTCAGCGAGGCCGTGGCCGAGGGGCTGCGGCGGGCCGCTGGCACGTCGGGGCTGCTGATCCTCCTCGAGGACCTGCACTGGGCCGACTCGCTGTCGGTGGCCCTGCTGCGACACGTCGCCCTCGACCTCGCGTCGTTCCCGGTGCTCGTCGTGGCGACGGCCCGGGACGACCCGTCGACGCCGTTCGGTCGTGCGCTGCCGGACCTGTTGCGAGGGAGCGCAGCCGAGTCGGTCGCGTTGCGGGGGCTGACCTCTCACGAGGTGGCGCAGTGGCTGGCGAGCGACGAGAGGACGGCGCCCTGGTGCCGGCTCGCCGACGACCTCGTGGGCCGGACCGACGGCAACCCGTTCTACATCCGCGTCCTGACGTCCGAGGCACCGCCGCCGTCGGGCAGCCTCGACGACGTGCTGGCCGAGCGGAGCCGGATGCGGGGCCTGCTCGTGGCGCCCTTCCTCCGGCTGACCGACGAGGCCCGGCACACCATCGCCACCGCAGCGCTGATGTCCGAGCGGCTCTCGCCGACTCTGCTGGCCGCGGCCGTGGGCCGGACGGTCCCGGTCGTCAGCGACCACATCGCCGCGGCCACCCGGGCGGGGCTGCTGCAGCACGGTCCGACGGGCCTGTCGTTCGTTCACGCACTCGTGCGCGACGCGGTCGTCGCCCACACCGACCCTCAGGAGCGAGCGACCGCCGAGGCCTCCATCGCCGCAGCGATGGAGGCGACCGGCGACGCGCTGCTCGCGGGCCCGAGCGCCGCTCACTGGGACCGGGCCGGCACGTCCGAGGCATCGACGCGCTGCCGGGACGGTGCGCGCGCCGCGGCAGCGCAGGCAGCCGCTGCTCGCGCCCACGAGGAGGCGGTGGCCTTCGCCCGGATGAGCCTGCGCCACGCGCGGCGCCTGGGTGCGGAGGGAGCGGACCTTGCCGAGCGGCTGGTCGAGCTGGCGCGCTACGAGTGGCTGGCCAACTTCGTGCCCGACGCAGTCGCCTCGTGCGTCGAGGCCGTCGACGTGGCGGAGGCGGCGGGGCGCCCGGACCTCATGGCGCGGGCTGCCCTCGTGCCGCAAGGGATCGGGTCCGTCGAGACCGCACAGGTCGCCGGCCGGCTCTGCCGACGCGCGTTGGCGCTCATCCCGGAAGACCGGCTGGCCGAGCGGTCCGGGCTGATGTGCCTCATGGCCGTGGCTGCTGCGGACGAGGCGGTCGACGAGAGCGCCGGACCGCTGTCGGCCGGCGCCCTTGACCTCGCTCGCCGATCGGGCTCGGCCCAGGCCGAGCTCGAGGCCATCGCCGCGCGCCACTACGTCCTGTCCTACCCGCAGGCGATCGAGGAGCGCACGGTGCTCGCCGGGCGCGCGGTCGAGCTGGGGCGCACCTCCAGCACGGCCATGGGCGGCCTCTGGGGACACCTGTGGCAGTGCGAGATCGCCCTGCAGCGTGGAGATCTCGGTGCACTGAACCGGTCGATCGAGGAGGTCGACCGCGTTGCGGCGCACCGTTCCTCACCGGTCGGGCGCTGGCACGCCCACCGTCTGCGCGCTGCCCTGGCAGCCCTGATCGGCGCCTTCGAGGAGGCGCGTAGGGAATCCGACGCAGGCCTGCAGATCGCGGAGCGCGTGGGTGACGCATCCATGGTCGGCATGTGCCATGCCCTCCGCATCCAGCTGGCCCTCCTGCGCGGGGACCCGAGTGACGTGCCCGAGGGGGCGCTACCGCTCATGGAGAGAGGCGCTCCTCCGATCCCGATCCTGCGCGCCTCGATCGCCCAGACCCTGGTGCTGGTGGGCGAGCGCGACCGGGCCGTGGCCGTCCTCGCGCCGTTGCGCGACCTGCCGGGTCGGATGCCGCTCGGCCCCCGATGGATGGGCACCATCGGCCAGATCGGCCTCACGGGAGCGGCAGTCGGTGACTCCGAGCTGGCGCATCGCTGCCATGCCCTGCTGGCCCCGGTCGCGCACTGGGGCTCCGCTGACGGTGGCGGGAGTCCCTTCGCCCACGGCTCGAACGAGTACCTCGTCGGCACGCTCGCGCTCGCCGCCGGCGACCTCGACGTGGCCGCTGGCCACTTCCGCCGCGCGATCGACGCCGACCTGCGCCTGGGCGCTCGTCCCTTCGTCGCCCTGTCGCGGCTGCGCTGGGCGCAGTGCCTGTCGGGCGGGGCGAGCCGGTCGCGCCTGTCGGCCCCGTCGGCCCCGTCGGCCCCGTCGGCCCCGTCGGCCCCGTCGGCCCCGACGGCCCCGACGGGCCCGACCACTGCATCCTCGTCGCCGTCCGTCCGTGCGTTGGCCGCGGCCGCGGCCGAGGAGCTCCGCGCCCTCGACATGCCGGGGCCGCTCGACGAGGCCACACGTCTCCTCGCTGCGCTCGCGCCGGACGGTGAGGCAGGCCGGCTCACGGCCCGTGAGCTCGAGGTGGCCCGGCTGGTCGCCGACGCACGGACCAACCAGCAGATTGCCGACGGTCTCTTCCTGTCGGTCCGCACGGTCGAGTCCCACGTGCGGAGCGCCCTCGCGAAGCTGGGCTTGCGCTCGCGAACCGAGCTGGCCCTCTGGGTGCGCACCGCAGCTGACCGCTGAGACCCGGTCCGAGGCGTGCGAAAAAGACCTGAGGTGGGTGTCGAAGAGCGCCACAGCCGGTCGACGTACGAGTGCGAGTACGAGTACGAAGGACACCGAAACAAGCAATAGGGAGAACGACATGCCGCGTTTCATGGGTTTTGTGAGGATGCAAGAGGGCATCGGCACGCCGCCGCAGTCACTGTTCGACGCGATGGACGTCCACATCGGCGAGCGGGCCGCCGCCGGCGTGTTCCTCGACGGGGGCGGTCTGTACGGCACGGAGGATGCCGTGAACTTCGTCGTCAGCGGCGGGGAGATCACACGGGTCGACGGTCCGTACGCCGAGTCGAAGGAGGTCATCGGCGGCTGGTCCCTGCTGCAGTACGACACTCTCGAGGAGGCCGTGGCCGACCAGCAGAAGTTCGCCGAGCTGCACGCCGAGCACTGGCCGGAGGTCACGGTGGTCTCCACCCTCCGCCAGATCTCCGAGGGCCCCGAGGCGCCCGGCGACTGAGCGCCGCCCGACGTCCCCGGTCAGCCGAAGCGCGCGTTCGCGGCGCGCCTGACGATGAGGGCGGTGTGCAGCCGCGCCCGTCCCCGTCCGGTGGCGGCGTCGAAGCCGAGGTGCCGCGGCAGGTCAGCCAGTCGGGCCTGCAGGGTCGAGTGGTGCAGGCCCGCCGCCCGCGCCACGGCTCGGACGCTCTCGGCGTCGGCGAGCGACGCCAGCGCCTCGAGCGACCAGCCGTGCGCGACGGCCCGCTCGACACCGGCCACGTCGGCCGGTGGGGACGACGCGTGGTCGGCGGCCTCGACCGCCTGTGCGAGCAGGCCGAGGTCCTCGATCCGCACCCACGGCTCGCGGTCGGTCGTCACGCGCAGCGCCAGCAGTGCCTCGGACCATGACCGCGACAGGTGGTCGACCGTGACCGGCGTGCCGACACCGCACCGGGCGGTCGGCACGCCGGTTGCAGCGGGATCGCCGCGCACCAGGCTGGCCGTCACGAGGCCGTATGCCGTCGCCATCCGCGCCGAGGCAAGCACGGCCCCCGCGGTGCTCGGGGTGCTCGCGGCCCCCGGGGTGCCGGGAGCCGACGCGCCGCCCGTGGCGACGACGGTGAGCAGGGTGCGCGGCTCGAGACCCAGTCGTGCGGCGGCTCGCTCACGGTCGGTGCGGGCCGAGCCCGGGTCGAGGAGCACCTCGAGCGACTGTCGTGCGACGCCGTCGCCGGCCGTGCCTGCACTGCTCACCAGGACCGAGTGGGCGAGGCGTTCGAGCACCATCGCGTCGTTGGCGTGCGCCGGTCCGGTGCGCTCGAGCCAGACGACGACACCGTCGCCGCCGTCTCGCTTGGGCCAGACGGCCGAATCGCCAGACGCCGCAGGCATGCCCGGCTCGCTGGGTGCCGCGGCGTCCGCGAGCCGAGCCCCCGACGGGTCGATGCGGATCGTCCTACCGCCTCGCGTGAGACCGGCGACGGTGCCTGACAGCAGCGCCGCTCCGCGCACCATCGTCTCGACGCCGACACGGCCCTCGACGAGGTGGTCGAAGTACGTGATGACCTTCAGCGTCTCGCTGGCCTCCGGGTCGAGGGAGGTCAGCCGGCCGACGAGCTCCTGCACCTGGCGTCCTTGGGGTGTGGGGTTCTCACCATCGTAGGTGCGCTCGCCACGAGGGGGGCCCCACGACGGTCAGCGACCCGTGGAGCCCGCCGGACGGCATACGCGATCAGACGTCGCCCAGCACGTGCCCGAGGATGCGGTCGAGCCAGCCCTGCTGGACCTCGAGCGAGACCCGCGCGAGGGTCGACGCGCCGCCGAGCATCTGGAAGCCGTGGAAGGCGCCGGGCCACACGTGCAGCTCGGCGACGCCGCCGTCGGCCCAGATCTGCGTGGCGTAGGCGATGTCCTCGTCGCGGAAGACCTCGGCCGAGCCCACGTCGATGAAGGCCGGCGGCAGGCCGGACAGGTCGGTGGCGCGCGAGGGCGCGGCATAGATCGACACGTCGTCGGTGCCACGCCGGTCGCCGAGGTAGGCGTCCCAGCCGGTGTCGTTGGAGCCGCGGTCCCAGACGCCGATCCCGACGTACTGGTGCGAGCTCACCGTCTCGTTGCGGTCGTCGAGCATCGGGCACATGAGCAGCTGCGCGAGCAGCGCCGGACCGCCACGGTCGCGGCAGAGGAGCGCGACGCCGGCGGAGAGCCCGCCACCCGCGCTGGCGCCCCCCACGACGACGCGACCGGCGTCGAAGCCGAGCTCGTCCGCCTGCGCGACGAACCACTGGAGTCCCGCGTAGCAGTCCTCGACGGGCACGGGGTCCGGGTGCTCGGGCGCCAGGCGGTACTCGACGCTGGCGACGACGGCGTCGTAGCGCTCGACCCACTCGACGCACGCCTCGACCCCGGTGAAGCGGTCGCCGATGATCATGCCGCCGCCGTGGATGTGGAAGACGGCCGGGCCGCCTGCGACGTGGTCGGTGCGGCGAAAGACCGACACGACGATCTCGGCCCCGTCGTAGCCCGGCACGGTGAACTCCTCGTGCGTGATGGGGCGACCCTCGAGCACCTGCTCCACCGGCACGGCGAGGGGCGCCTGCCTCATGAGCGGGATCATCTCGGGTGTCAGCGTCGGGGGCAGCTGCTCGCCGATGACGGAGAGGGCGGCTGCGAGCTCGGGGTCGTAGGGCGGGCGGCGAAGCGTGTCGGACGTCGTCACGGGGTCCTCCAGTGGTCGGGGCCACCTCGTCGTGGCCTGTTGCCATGGTCACCCGCCGGGCGGCCGAGCTCCACCGCCGCGACGACGCGATGTGGCGCGCTCGACCCGCCGCCTGCCGGTCTGGCCGCATCCCCAGCCGGCTGACACAGTGGGCGAATGGCCGGTGAGATGCCGCTGCTCGGCTTCGGACTGCCCGTCTCGGGCAGCTGGGCGACGCCCGAGACGATGCGTCGTGTCGCCCGCCGCGCCGAGGAGCTGGGGTATGCGTCGCTCTGGACCTTCCAGCGCGTGCTCTGGCCCGCTGACGGCAGTCTCGGACCCGCGCACCGCTCGGTGCTCGACCCTGTCGTGGCGCTCGCGCACGTCGCCGGGCACACGGAGCGCATCGGGCTCGGGACGGCGACGATCTGCGCGCCGTTCACCGCGCCGGCGCTGCTCGCCAAGACGATGGCCTCGCTCGACGTCGTGACGGGTGGCCGCCTGACGGTCGGGCTCGGCATCGGCTGGCTGCCGCAGGAGTATGCCGCCGCGGGGGTGCCGCTCGAGCGGCGCGGTGCGCGGATGGAGGAGTACCTCCGCTGCCTGCACGCGCTGTGGACGCAGGACCCCGTCGAGTTCGCGGGCGAGTTCTACACCGTGCCGAGATCGCACCTGGGGCCGCTGCCGGTGCAGCAGCCGCACCCTCCGGTGCTGCTCGGCGGGACGGCGGAGGCGGCGCTGCGCCGGGCGGGGCGACTCTCGCAGGGGTGGATCGGGTCGAGCACCCACGACCTCGCCGGGATCGGCCGCGACATCGAGATCGTGCGCGACGGGGCGCGGGCCGCCGGGCGTGACCCGGCGGCGCTGCGCACTCTCGTGCGGGTCGTCGTCGACCTGCACGACGCCGGGGCGGGGCCGGGGCGCCGGCCCTTCCACGGCAGCGTGGCGCAGGTGCACGACGACCTGCGGGCCCTGCGGGCGCAGGGCGTGACCGAGGTCTTCGTCGACCTCAACCTCTCACCACGGGTCGTCGGGGCCGGTGTCGACACTGCGGGGGCCACGGACTACGCGGAGCGTGTGCTCGACGAGCTCGCCCCAGCCGCATGGGATTCCGTCTAGCACGAGGGGTCGCGCGGCGTTCTAGGTCGCGGCCCAGCCGGTGACCTGGACGACCCGCAGCACGTGGACGCGGTCGAAGGGGCGGTCGCGGTACTGCTCGTAGCGCTCCGCCAGCAGGGCTGCGAGCCCCTCCTCGCGCTCGGCAGACGGGTGGGGCTCCCACACCAGCGAGGCCCGGACCCACCACAGCCGCGACCAGTACACGCGGTCCCAGTGCTCGACGAGCAGCGTTGCACGCGAGTCGGACTCGAGGTTGCGCTCACGTTGGAGCCGGCTCGACGACTTCGGCTTGACGCGGTCGACAGGGATGCCGACGGAGCCGTCGGCGTCGACGGCGAAGACGCACGGCACCGCGTCGACCCCGCGTGTGGCGTGCACGGTGCAGAGGATGCCGTGGTCGGCGGCGACGAGACGGGCCATCGCCTCGTCGGGGGCGAGCCTCATCGCCGGACCACGCATGCGAGTCGGGGGATGGCAGTCATGTGGTCCTCGATCGTGCCGGGGGAGACGCCACCAGCGTAGGACTCCACGGGGGGGCTCGGACGTCGCTCACGGCATACCGGACGGGGTGGGACCGACCTACGATGAGCACGTCCCGCGGTGCTCGGCAGGCCGCGGCCTCGTCGTCAGCGTCGACGCTTGGGAGGTCAGATGAACCCGGCCGTGTGGGTGGAGCGCCACGGGCGTCGTCGCCGGGACGAGCCCGCCATCGCCGAGGGCGAACGGGTGCACGCGACGTGGGGCGCCTGGGCGGCCCGCACGGCGAGCCTCGCCGGCGGCCTCCGGGGGGAGCTCGGCCTGGCGCCCGGCGACCGCGTCGCCATCGTCATGCGCAACCGGCCGGCATACCTCGAGGCGATGTATGCCGTGTGGCACGCCGGGCTGGTCGCCGTGCCCGTCAACGCGCGGCTGCACCCGCACGAGTTCGCCTACATCCTCGGGCACAGCCGGACGAGCGTCGTGCTGACCGACGAGGAGCACGCAGAGGACCTCGCGCCCCTCGTCGAGAGCGTCGACACGCTGCGCGAGGTGGTCGTCACTCCCGGGGATCGATGGGACCGGATCGCCTCTGCGGCAATGGTTCCCGTTGCCGACCTCGGCACCGACAGCCCGGCCTGGCTCTTCTACACGAGTGGCACCACGGGGCGCCCCAAGGGGGCGACGCTGACGGCGGGCAACCTGCTCATGGCCTCACTCAGCTACTTCGCCGACATCGACGCGGTCGCGCCGCAGGACGCGATCCTGCACGCGGCACCGCTGTCGCACGGGTCGGGGCTCTACGGCCTGCCGCACGTGGCACG
Source organism: Humibacillus xanthopallidus (assembly GCF_006716675.1). GTDB lineage: Bacteria > Actinomycetota > Actinomycetes > Actinomycetales > Dermatophilaceae > Humibacillus > Humibacillus xanthopallidus_B. The sequence goes on from NZ_VFPM01000006.1 coordinate 21,780, forward strand.
CGGGGCGACGAGCGTGCTGCCGGAGAGCGGTGGCGTCGACCCGGCGGAGCTGGCGGCGCTGCTCGGTCGGTGGCCGGGCACGTCGTTCTTCGCGGCGCCGACGATGGTCAAGCGGCTCGCCGCGGACCCGGTGGTCGCGGAGGCCGCCCGGGCGCACCTCAAGACGATCATCTACGGCGGCGCGCCGATGTACCTCGCCGACCTCGAGGACGCGCTCGATGCGTTCGGTCCCAAGCTCGCCCAGATCTACGGGCAGGGCGAGACACCGATGACGATCACGGCGCTGTCGAAGGCCGACCACGCCGAGCGCGACCACCCGCGGTGGCGCGACAGGTTGCAGAGCGTGGGCTTCCCGCGCACGGACGTCGAGGTGGGCGTCGTGGACGGTGACGACGGGCCGGTCCCGGTGGGCGAGGTCGGGGAGGTCGTCGTGCGCGGCGCGGTCGTCATGGCCGGCTACTGGGATGCGCCCGAGGCGAGCGCCGAGACGCTGCGCGGCGGGTGGCTGCACACCGGCGACATGGGCAGCTTCGACGACGAGGGCTACCTCACGCTGCGCGACCGCGCGAAGGACCTCATCATCAGCGGGGGGATGAACATCTATCCGCGCGAGGTCGAGGAGGCGCTGCTCCACCACCCGGGTGTGCGGGCCGCAGCCGTCGTGGGGCGGGCCGACGAGGAGTGGGGGGAGTCGGTCGTCGCCTTCGTCGTGCCGATGGACGACGCCGCGCCGCCGACCCCAGAGGAGCTCGACCGGACGTGCCTCGAGCGCATCGCGCGCTACAAGCGACCCAAGGACTACCGCGTCGTCGACGCGCTGCCGACGAACAACTACGGCAAAGTGCTCAAACGGGAGCTGCGCGAGCAGCTGTCGGCGACCGACGCCGGCAAGGAACCGGGCTCGGGCGCCTGATCGCATTCCCCCGGGCCGTCTGCCGGGTTACATTCACCCCATCGGTTCGGCACGCGTACGTGCACCAACCCGAGGCGTGATCGACCGCTCCATCCATGACAACGGCGTCAGGAGGCTGTCCTTCATGAAACTCGCTCTCTACCTGCCCAACTTCCGCGACAAGGTGACGGTCAAGGAGCTCGAGGACCTCACGGCCCTCGCCGAGGACCTCGACTTCGACTCGGTGTGGACGCTCGACCGCATCGTCGTGCCGGAGGCCTCCGACCGCGGGGAGCTGCAGTACTCCTTCGGCATGATGGCCGAGTTCCCGAAGCAGCTGCCGGTGTCGTCTCGCGGAGAGTGGCTGCAGGGGTGGCCGCTCATCCCGTGGCTCGCGGCGAAGACGTCGAAGGTGCGCATCGGCATGAGCATCATCGACACGCCCTACCGCGCCCCCGGCGTGCTGGCTGCCGAGCTCGCGACCGTCGACCACCTGTCGGGTGGCCGGCTCAACGTCGGCGTCGGATCCGGCTGGATGCCAGAGGAGTTCGCGGCAGCGAGTGCGACGGACATCTTCCCGCGGCGGCACACGCACGTGCGCGAGACGATCGAGATCATGCAGGGCATCTGGACCAACGACCTCTTCGAGTACCACGGCGAGTTCGCCGACTTCGACCGCTGCGGGTTCGGGGCGAAGCCGGTGCAGAAGCCGCACCCGCCGATCTACTTCAGCGGCCTGCGCGACCCGAAGCGCTCGGCGCTGCGCATCTCGAAGTACAACCTCGCCGGGTGGATCGGCATCCAGGACCACTGGGACGAGCTCGCGGGCTGGCAGAAGGCGATCAAGGAGGAGCTCGACAAGCTCGACCAGGCCGACGCCCTGGCCCCGCTCGACCTGTGCTCGATGTACTGGTTCGTCATCACCGACGAGCCGAGCGACCAGACCTTCGCCGGCAAGGGCAGCAACATCCTCATCGGCACCAAGCAGCAGATCACCGACAACCTCAAGCGGCTGCGCGACGTCGGCCTGACGATGCCGCTCATCTGGCCGCCCTTCACCGACGTGCCGGTGTCCAAGACGCTCGACGACCTCAAGGTGCTCAAGGAGGAGATCCTGCCTGCGGTCGAAGCCGGCTGACGCGCGACCCCGTCCTTCACGGTCGACGTCGCGGCTAGGGTAGCGCCATGGCTGGTCAGGTGCAGTCGCCCTTCTGGGTCAAGGTCATCGCCACGTTCACCGGGTGCGCGTCGATCGGGGCTCTCGTCGGGCTCCTCGGCGGGGCTCTGACGCAGAACGTCGAGCGCGGGTTGGTCGTCGGCATCGTCGGCGGTCTCCTCGTCGCGCTCGGGCTCGTGGTGTTCAAGCCGGAGCGCATCCGCGGGGAGTGAGCACGACCGCTTGCCGTGCGCGGCTCAGCGCGTCGAGCGACGAAGCGAGATCGCCACGCCCCCCAGGAGGACGACTGCAGCCAGCATGGCCACCGCAGCGCTGAGGTCGATGTCCTGCTCGGCCACGGTGACGTGCTTGGGGAGGTCGGCGAGCACCTTCGTCAGTCCCTCGGCATCCGTCGCGGCGAAGTACTCGCCGCCCGTCCGCTGGGCGACGCCCTTGAGCGCTGCCTCGTCGACGACGAGGAAGTTGCGCCCACCCATCGACCCACCACCGAAGCCGGCGAGGTCGCGCGCCCGAGGCTGGAAGCCGCCGTACTGGTCGCGCGTGCACGCCATCTGCGTCGGGTTCGTCGTGCCGAAGCCGATCGGATAGACCCGCACCCCTCGCGCCGCCGCCTGGTCGGCAGCCGCGGCCGGCGTCACGCCGCGCGTGTTCGCACCGTCGGTCAGCAGCACGATGATCTCCGGGGCGACGCCGACCGTCCCGGCGGCCGCGCCACCGCCCGCCCCGGGCCCCGCCCCAGGCCCTGGCCCGGCACTCGGGGTGGGCGAGGGCTCGCCCAGCCCCGGCCCGTCCGTCGTCGGCTCGTCCACCGCGTCCGCGGGGGCGACGTTCGGGTCCACCTCGGCGATCGCGTCGATGGACCGCAGGATCGCCGCCCCGATCGTCGTCCCGCGGCCGGTCGTCACCGCGTCGAGCGCCGCCAGCAGCTCGTCGCGGTCCACGGTCGGGGCCACCGCCAGCTGCGCGAACCCGGAGAAGACGACGAGCCCCACCTTCGTCTCGTCGTCCTGCCCCTGCACGAACGACCGCACCGCAGCCTGCGCCGCCGCGAGCCGGTTGGGCGTCACGTCCGTCGCGCACATCGATCCCGACACGTCGAGCGCGAGGATCACCGTCGCGCTCGACGTCGGCACCTCGGCGCGCACCGTCGGCCGCGCACTCGCCAGCCCCAGCAGACCCAGGGCGCACAGCACCAACGCGACCGGCACGTGCCGCCGCCACGAGGACGATCCGGCCCCCGCCGCCCGCAGCAGCGCGACGTTCGAGAAGCGCACCGCCTGCCGCCGCCGACGTCGAAGCTGCCATACATAGACCCCGAGCAGCACCGGCACGAAGAGCACCGTGACGAGCAACAGGGGCACCCCGAACGACACTCAGACCACCCGCCCCTGGCGGAGCACCGACAGCGTCGCACCGCCCAGCAGGAGCAGCGCCGCCAGCGCCGCCACCCACGACGTCACCTCGTGCGGCACCGTCCGCGTCGTCCACTGCAGCTCGATGGCGTCATAGACCGCCGCCAGCGACGCAGCGTCAGACGCCCGCCGGTACGTCCCGCCGGTGGTCTCCGCAGCGGCCCGCAGCGGCGCCTCGTCGAGGGCGGTCGCCATGCTGAAGCCGTCCACGACGATCGTCGTCCCGGCGGGCGTTCCCAGGCCGATCGGCTCGATCCGCACGCCCGCCGCCGACGCGAGCTCGGCCACTGCGGCCGGCCCGGCGTCCGTCGTGTCCTCGCCGTCGGTGAGCAGCACGATCGCGGTGCCGCCGTGGTAGCCGATCGGCGTCTCGTCGGCGGTCCCCTTCTCGGCGTCGCCCGGCGCCTTGACCGGCTTGCCGACGATCGCGCTCAGCCCGCCGAGGATCCCGTCGGCGAGCGAGGTGTCACCGGCAGGCTTGAGGCGCGCCACCGCCGCGAGCACCGCGGCACGGTCCTCCGTCGGCCGCTGCGTCACGAGGCCCGTCCCGCCGAAGGCCACGACCGCGATGCGCACCGAGGACGGCTGCTTCGCGACGAAGGCGCGCGCGGCCGCCTTCGCCGCCTCGAGCCGCGACGGCTTGACGTCCGTCGCCGCCATGCTGTTCGACACGTCGAAGGCGAGCACGACGGTGCCCTCCCGGCGCGGTTCCGCGACCGAGGCCACCGGTCGCGTCAGCGACAGCACCATGACGCCCAGGGCGGCGATGAGCAGGGCCGGCCCGAGGTGGCGCCACCGCCCTCGCGGCGCGGGGATGACGAGACCCTGCGCCGCCAGCTGGCGACGGCGCCCCTCCTGCACCCGCAGCACCCGGCGGTAGCCGGCGGCGAGCAGCGGCACGACGAGCAGCCCCACCAGCGCCCACGGCCACGTCAGCGACAGCTCGCTCATGTCCGGCTCCTCATGCCCGGCTCCTCATGCCCGGCCCCTCATCGCCGTCTCCGACGCCGCAGCTCGGAGATCCGCATGAGCGACCGCACGAGGTCGTCGTCCGTGCGCACCGCATAGAGGTCGACGCCCGCCCGCCGCGCCCGCGCCTCGAGGTCGGCCTGCCGCGCCTGCGCCGCCGCCGCGAGCCGCGCCCGGAACGCGACGTCGCTCGTGTCGACGAAGATCTGCTCACCCGTCTCGACGTCCTCGACGTAGACCCCGCCCGCGTCGGGGAGCTCGCTCTCGCGCGGGTCGGTGACCTGGATCGCGACGACCTCGTGGCGCCGCGCCAGCCGCCCGAGCGGAGCCTCCCACCCGTCGGCCGTGATGAAGTCCGAGACGACGAGCACGAGCGAGCGCCGCTTCGCGATGCCGTATGCCGCCGCGAGCATCGTCCCGAGGTCCGTGACGGATCCCGACGGGGCGCGGTCACCGGCCCGCGACGTTCGACGGGCCAGGAGGTCGTGGGCGATGCGGAGCACCTGGTTGCGGCCCGACCCGGGCGCGATCACCGTGTCGACCCCGGTGTCGAGCACGATCGCGCCGACGCGGCTGCCGCCTCGAGTCAGCACGTGGGCGAGTGTCGTCGCCACCTCGGCGAGCACGAGGTCCTTCTGCCGGTCGACCGGTCCGAAGCCCATCGACGCCGAGTGGTCGAGCAGCAGCCACGCGGTCAGCTCGCGGTCCTCGACGAACTCGCGCACGTAGGGCTCGTCGAGACGCGCCGTCACGTTCCACTCGATGTGGCGCAGGTCGTCGCCCGGCACGTACTCGCGCAGGTCGGTGAAGTCGATCCCCGACCCGCGGAAGAAGGTGCGATAGTCGCCCTGGAGCCGCCCGTCGAGCCGCCGCACCACCCTCCACTCGAGGCGGCGCAGCAGGCTCTCGGCGCTCAGCCCGGCGGTCGCGCCCACGTCACGTCACCGCCACCGACATCGCCACCGGCGCCGCCACTCGCACCGACGCCGCCCCCACCTGCGCTGCCACCCGCGCCGGCACCGAAGCCGCCCGGTCCGGCCGCACCCCGGACGCCTCCCGACCGCTCCCGCAGCGGAGCCGTCGGCACGGGCACCGCCTCGAGGATCGGGGTCAGCAGGTCGTCCGCCGACAGGTCCTCTGCAAGAGCCTCGTAGGACAGCACGATCCGGTGGCGCAGCACGTCGCGGGCGAGGTCGCGCACGTCGCCCGGCAGCACGTAGTCCCGCCCGCGAAGGTACGCCAGCGCCCGCCCCGCGAGCACGAGGTTGATCGACGCCCGCGGGCTCGCGCCATACGTCAGCAGCCGGGCGAGGTCTCCGCGCCCCGCGCTCGCGGGGTCGCGCGTCGCGGTGGCCAGCCGGACGGCATACTCGATGACCGCGGGGTCGACGTAGACGGCGTCCGCCTCGCGCTGGAAGTCGCGCAGCATGTCGGGGTCGAGCACCTTCACCGTCGCGACCGCGGACGCGATCTGACGTTCGACGACGACGAACTCCTCTGCGGCAGAGGGGTATCCGATGAGCACCTTGAGCATGAAGCGGTCGACCTGCGCCTCGGGCAACGCATACGTCCCCTCCGACTCGATGGGGTTCTGCGTCGCCATGACGAGGAACGGGTCCGGCGCCGGGTAGGTCTCGCGCCCGATCGTCACCTGCCGCTCCTGCATGACCTCGAGCAGCGCGCTCTGCACCTTCGCCGGCGCGCGGTTGATCTCGTCGGCGAGCACGAGGTTGGCGAAGACCGGCCCCAGCGAGACCTGGAACTCGCCGTCCTTCTGGTTGTAGATCCGCGTGCCGACGAGGTCGGCTGGCACGAGGTCGGGAGTGAACTGGATGCGCTGGAAGTCGCCGCCGATCGCCTGCGCGAGCGTCCTGATCGCCATCGTCTTCGCGAGCCCCGGCACGCCCTCGACGAGCAGGTGCCCGCGGGCGAGCAGCGCGACGAGCATGCGCTCGACGAGCACGTCCTGCCCGACGATCGTCCGCTTCACCTCGTAGAGCGCCTGCTCGAGGGCGTGACGCCCGGTGGGTGCGTTGCCGTCCATGCCGTCCTCCTGCGTGACTCCGCCTGCCGATCGTGCTGATCCCGTATGCCGTGTGCTGCGCCCGCGTCCCGGCGCGGACTCACCGTGGCGGGCTCCCCGCTGCCCCACCCGCCGTCGCGATCGGGACCGCGAAGCCGATGCCGACGAAGAGGCTCTGGTCGGTGGGGTTGGCCAGGCCCGTGACGATGCCGACGACCTGCCCCGCCCGGTTGAGCAGCGGGCCGCCGGAGTTGCCGGGGTTGACCGCGGCGTCGAACTGGATGAGGTGCTCGAGCTTGCGGGTCCCCTCGACGGTGACCGTCCGGTCGAGCGCCGACACGATGCCGGCGGAGAGCGAGTCGGTGAGACCGAGCGGGTGGCCGACGGCAAAGACCGGCGCCCCGACCTGCACCGCGCCGCCGAGCACCGCAGGCACGACGGTGTCGGGCAGGCGGTGCGGGCGCAAGGTGGCGATGTCACTCGCCCGGGTGCTCTCGATGACGTCGGCCCCTGCGTTGGTGCCGTCGCTGAAGGAGATGGTGATCGACTCGGCGCCGTCGACGACGTGCAGCGCCGTGAGGACGGTGCCGTCGGCGTTGACGACGACGCCCGCACCCGTGCCGGAGCGGTCACCGGCCAGCCGCGTCGTGATGAGCACGAGCGAGGGCTCGATCGCGGCGTGTGCGAGGGTCGCGTCAGCCGGTCTGACGGCGTCCTGCTCGGCCCGGCGTTCGATGCCCGCCTGAACGTCCGCCGCGACATCGGCCCGGGTCAGCGTCGCGGGAGGTGCCGGGCGGGTCAGCGCGTAGGAGATCGCGAGCACGCCCACCGCGAGGACCGCCAGCGAGGTCCACCACAGCCGAGCCGGGACCCGGCGCACCCGGGAGACGACCCGGCGCAGCCGGGCGACGAGCCGACGTGGGCCCCCGGGGTCTCGCGAGCGCATTGGGCTCGGGGACGTCGGTGAGCCCGGAGACGTGGGTGAGCCCGGAGACGTGGGTGAGCCCGGGGAGGGTGGGGAGCCGGACCCGGTGAGCGGGGCTGGAGGGGCAGGCGCACGTGGGTCCGAGGCGCCGCCCGACGGGGCGGCACCGGGCTCCTGCGGAGCGGTGACGCGTGCCACCTTTTCGACTCTACGTTCCCTCGGGCCCGAGCGGCAGTGGTCCGAAAAGGTCCGCCCCTGCAGCGCGCGCTCCCGGGCGACACGCTCGGGCCGTGACTCAGCCCCCCGCTTCCTATACAACTAGGGGGTGCCGACTGCCGCGACCCTGCTTCACGACCGGCTCGTCGAGCAGCAACGCGCCCTCGTCGAGGCGGAGGCTGCGGTCCGCCGTGGCGAGCCCGAGGGCATCCACGACCTGCGCGTGGCCATGCGCCGCATCCGCTCCGCCCTCGCGAGCTTCCGGCCCATCGTCGACGCCGACGTCACCGACCCGCTGCGCGACGAGCTGCAGTGGGCCGCCGGCCGGCTCGGTGAGGCGCGCGATGCCGAGGTCGTCGCCGAACGCATCGTGACCCTGCTCGACGAGGTCGCCGCCGACACCCCACCCGAGGTGCTGGCCCGCCTGCGCGACCGCGTGCACGCCGACGCCGCCGCTGTGCGCGACGTCGCCGTGGAGACTCTCGACAGCGAGCGGTATGCCGCCGCCCTCGTCCTGCTCGACGCCGTCGTCGCGCGCCCGCCCTTCACCGACGCCGCGCAGGACAAGGCGCGTCCGCTCGCCCGGCGACGGCTGCGCCGCGAGGCGGACCGGGTGCTCCGCCTCGCCGAGGAGGCGTGGGCCACGACCGATCCCGAGGAGCACGCCGCCCAGCTGCACGACGTACGCAAGCGCGCCAAGCGGCTGCGCTATGCGGCCGAGGCGTGTGAGCTCGTCCTCGGCGACCGTGCGACGAAGGTCGCCGGAGCGGCCGAGCAGATCCAAACGACGCTCGGCACCCACCACGACGAGATCGTCACCCGCGCGGCGCTGCGCCGCATCGCCGAGGCCGACGACGGCGACGAGGCAGGTGCCTTCCTTCTCGGGCGTCTCGATGCCCTCGAAGAGTTGGCCGAGGCGCGCGTCGAGCGCCAGGCTGCCAAGGACATCGCGAAGCTCGAGCGCGTCGCCGCCAAGCAGCTCGGCTGACCGGACTCCTGCACCCGACTCCTACGCCGGACTCCTGCACCCGCTCCTACCTGACGGAGCCGGCCTCGCGGACGAGCCGTGGCACGGGCTGCTCCGGATGCGGCTCGTCGCCGAGCTCCCTCTGCGCCAGCCACATCCGGGCCTCGAGCTCGTCGCGAACCGCCGCGTGAGCCGGGTCGTCGGCGACGTTGACGAGCTCCTCGGGGTCCGCCTCGAGATCGTAGAGCTCCCACTCCTGCGCGAAGCGGCGGTCCGAGCAGCCGGGCAGCCCGAGCCCGTCGTTGTAGAAGAAGATCAGGGTGTGCCGGTGCGTGCGGTAGCCGTAGTGGGCGCCGACCTGGTGGCTGCGGTCGTCGTGCATCCAGTAGCGGTAGTAGAAGCCCTCCATCTCGCGGTCCCGGTTGCTCTGTGTCGCAACGGGATCCGTGAGATCGCGCCAGAACGACCTCCCCTGCATCCGAGGTGGCACCTCGACGCCCGCTGCCTCGAGGAGGGTCGGTGCGATGTCGACGTTCGTCACGATGCGGTCGAGCGCCTGCCCCGCGTTGATCGCGCGCGGGTAGGACAGCACGAAGGGCATCCGGATCGACTCCTCGTACATGAAGCGCTTGTCGAACCAGCCGTGGTCACCGAGGAAGAAGCCCTGGTCGGAGGCGTAGACGACGATCGTGTCGTCGAGCTCGCCGCGGTCCAAGAGCCAGGAGGTGAGCCGGCCGACGTTGTCGTCGACGGAGGCGACGCACGCGAGGTAGTCCTCCATGTAGCGCTGGTACTTCCAGAGCGCCTCCTCGTCGGCTGAGAGTCCTTGCGGCACAGGCTGCTTGAGATCCTCCGCGGTGAGGTGGTCGGCGATCCGCATCGCGGCGCGCCGGGCGGTGTCGGAGCGACCGGCGAGGTCGTCGGTGAACGTCGCGGGCACGGGGATCGGCGTGCCTCCGAGAGGCCCGTCGGCGGCATACAGCCCGTCGTGGGCTGCGTCGGGCTCCCACGGACGGTGGGGGGCCTTGTGCCACACGAGCACGCACCACGGGGCGTCGCTGCCGGAGTCGCCGAGCGACTCCACCCAGTCGATGGCGAGGTCGGTGATGAGGTCGGTCGCGTAGCCGGGCTCGACGCGCAGCCCGTCAGGCGAGAGGAAGCGCGGGTCGTGGTACTCGCCCTGGTCGATGAGGGCATCCCATCGGTCGAAGCCCTGCGGGTCGTGCTCGATGCCGTCCGTGGAGCCCTGGCCCATGTGCCACTTGCCGACGAAGGCCGTGCGGTAGCCCGCCTCGCGCAGCGCCGAGACGAAGGTCGGCTGCGAGGCGTCGATGAAGGTGTCGAGCGTCGTCACGCCGTTGACGTGGCTGTAGGTGCCGGTGAGGATCGAGGCCCGGCTCGGCGCGCACAGCGAGTTCGTCGCGAAGAGGTTGTCGAGCCGCGCTCCCGCGGTCGCGATGGCGTCGATGTGCGGAGTGCGGTTGACGACCGAGCCGTAGGTGCCGATGGCGTGGGCGGCGTGGTCGTCGCTCAGCAGGAAGATGATGTTGGGCCGGCGCACAGTCATGGGGTGGCTCCCTCCGGTGGGTGGGAGCCACGCTAGACGCCACGCCGGTCCGCGAGCGAGGTATGCCGTGGGGCCGGACTCCCTGCGTCTGCGGGGGACCGGCGCGACAGATCACAGACGGAGCGGGGCCAACCTGCCAGCGGTGCGGGCAGCGCGCCCCTATCCTTCGAGGCGAGGACCCTTCGACTTGGCGGGGTCATCGGCCGTCAGGCGCACCGAGGAGGACACGCGATGGTGGAGGAGGAGGGTGCCGGCGCACCGGAGCGCTCCAGCCGCGTGGGGTCGGGCGACCGTGGGGTCAGGAGGGAGCGGATCTTCACCGATCCTCCGAGGATGCTCGACCGCTTCGAGCTCGTGCTGCTCTTCGTCCTCGCGACCATCGCCGTGCAGGGGCTCGTCGACGTGCGCGGATCGGTCGTCGCCGAGCTCTTCACGCACGCGATCACCGGTCTCGCGCTCATCGCAGCCGTGCGCGCATCCGGCTCACGTCGCCGGTGGCGTCGCGCGGCCGACGTGCTCGTGATCGTCGTGCTCGTGGTCAGTGTCGCGACGCTGACATGGAGGCGCGACGAAGGCAGTCTCGCCGTGCCGCCTGAGACGACGTGGCTGCTCGCCGCTGCGATCACACCGGTGCTCATCGCCCGCCGCGTGCTCCAGCACACCGTCGTGACGCTGCAGACGATCATGGGTTCGGTCGCGGCCTACCTGCAGATCTCCGTGGCCTACGCCTTCCTCTTCCAGACCATCGACGCCTTCACGGCGTCGCAGCCCTTCTTCGGCGAAGAGGTGTCGACGACGGTCTACATGTACTTCAGCCTCGTCACCATCTCCACGGTCGGCTTCGGCGACTTCGTCGCGGTCACGAGCTTCGGCCGGCTCACCGCCGGGAGCGAGGCCGTGGTCGGGCAGGTCTTCCTCGTGACGTTCGTCGCCCTCATCGTGTCGCGCTTCGCGGCCACCATGCCGCGGTCCGCGTTGAGCAGGAGGGCGGACGGCAGGCCCGGTGAGGTGACTCCCGCGCGCACCCTCGGCCAGGACATGAGTGCCCGCCAAGCTGAACCGCCCCCGCCTCCGGACCCTGATGACGGCCCTGACGACAGCCGTGATGAACGCCCTGACCACGGCCCCGACGACGGCCCTGACAACGGCCCTGACGACGGCCCTGACGACGGCCCTGGTCCGGACCGGGGCAGAGGCATCGGCGCGCCCGACTGACGCTCAGGTCGTCGTGCCGGCCTCGATGCGCTCCCCGACGGAGCGCTCGACGACGATGTCGATGTTGGCGGGCAGCACGGCACTGAGATCTGTCATGAGGCTCGTGACGGGGGGCAGGTCGCCCGGTGCGGACAGGCGGATGATGGCCGTGAAGCCCTGGTTGTCGACCCCGACGACCTCTGCTCCGGGCACCGCCGCGATCCATCGTTGCGACGCCTTGGTGACCCGGTCGACCATCTGGGCGTAGGCGTAGCCGAGCGCGGTGTTGACGACGATCGGGATGATGACGAGCAGGACGAGCACGCCGAAGGTGACCTGCGTGGACCGTCGTGACCGGCCGGCCCGCTTGCCGGCCTCCGTCGTGTAGCCGAGGCTCGTGAAGACGAGACTCCCGGCGAAGACGAGGGCGAGGAAGTTCGAGAGGAAGAGCACGAGCGCGCCGAAGGCGAGGCCGAGCTGGCCCTCACCCAGGCAGATGCCGACGACACCGAGCGGGGGCACGAGCGAGATCGAGATGGCCACGCCCGGCAGGATCGCGGCGACGTCACGTCGCGCCAGGGCGATCGCGCCGGCGAGACCGGTGGCGAGCGCCGCCATGAGGTCTACGAGACGCGGGCTCGTGCGGCCGGCGATCTGGCTGTTCTCGAGGAGCACGGTCGTGCTCGGCACGATGAGGGAGAAGAGCAGGCCGATGGCGATGACGGCGAGCGCGCCGAGGACGACGAACTTCACGCCGCCGGTCTTCTCGCGCTTCACGAGGGCGAGGGCGGTGCCCATGATCGGCGTCGAGAGCGGGGCGATGATCATCGCGCCGATGACGGTCGCCGTGGAGTCGGCGATGATGCCCGCGCAGGCGATGCATGAGGCGAGCACGAGCATCGTCCAGAAGGCAGAGCGCTTGGCCCGGACGTCGCCCTCGTTGAGGTCGAGGTCGGAGGTCAGCTCGTCGAGGGTCCGCCGCTGGTTCTCCGGAAGCACCCGTGCCCGCAGTCCGATGTCCATGGCGACAGTGTGTCGAAGCACGGCCCGTGTGGCAGGCGGTTCACGCGATGGCGCCGGGTCGTCCTAGCATCCGGGAATGCCCGATCGCCGGATCCGTGACGCCACCGCCGCCGACGCGGCTGCGTGCGCGGCCATCTACGCCCCCTACGTCACCGACACCGCCGTCACCTTCGAGTCGGAGGCGCCGAGCGTGGCGGACATGGCGCTGCGCATCGAGGGCGCCCAGCGACGCCACGCCTGGCTCGTGCTCGAGGAGGACGACGCCGTCGTCGGCTACGCGTATGCGGGGCCGTTCAAGGAGCGCGCCGCCTACCGCTGGTCGTGCGAGGTGTCGGTCTACCTCGCACCCACCCGTCACGGCACCGGTGGCGGCCGGGCGCTCTACGAGGCCCTGCTCGCACGGCTGGCCGACCGCGGCTACCGGATGGCGGCCGCCGGCATGACCCAGCCGAACGAGCCGAGCGCCCGCCTGCACGCGGCGCTGGGCTTCGAGCCGGTCGGCACCTTCCGCGCCGTCGGCTGGAAGCACGGGGCCTGGCGTGACGTCACCTGGGTCCAGCGACCCCTCGGCGACGCCACCGCCGCCCCGGCAGCCGAGCCGACCTGACGCATCCGACGCCCGACCACTCGGCAGACAGCAAGACGTCGAGTGCCCACTTCCCGACAAGGAACTGGGCACTCGACTGGTGGGCAACTGGGCACTCGACGAGGGGGGAGTGTCGAGTGCCCAGTTCTCCGCGCGTGTGACGTGTCAGGTGAGGGTGGGGTAGTCCGTGTAGCCCTCGGCGCCGCCGCCGTAGAAGGTGGCCTGGTTGGGCTCGTTGAGCGGTGCGCCCTCGCGCCACCGGCGCACGAGGTCGGGGTTGGCGAGGAACTCCCGCCCGACCGCGACGAGGTCGCCGAGGTCGCGCTCGAGGATGTCCTCGACGTCGGCGAGCTGCGTCACCGAGCCGAAGCCGGTGTTGAGGATGACCGGGCCCTCGAACCGCTTGCGCAGGTTGCGCACGAGGTCGGACTCCGGGTCGCCGAGGATGCTGAGGTAGGCGAGGCCGAGGGGCGCGATGCCCTCGACGAGCGCCTCGTACGTCGCGGCGGTGTCGGCCTCGTCCTGCTCGAGCACGCCTTGGATGTTGTGGGCCGGCGAGATGCGGATGCCGACGCGGTCGGCGCCGATCGCCTCGGCGACGGCCGTGGTGATCTCGATCGTCAGGCGCGCCCGGTTCTCGGGCGAGCCGCCGTAGGCGTCGGTGCGCTGGTTGCTCGACGGCGCGAGGAACTGGTGCGGGAGGTAGCCGTTGGCCGCGTGGACCTCGACACCGTCGAGGCCCGCAGCGACGGCCTGGCGGGCGGCGTGCACGAACTCGGCGATGAGAGAGGGGATCTCGTCGGTCTCGAGTGCGCGGGGCGTGACGAAGTCCTGCTGCCCGCTCGGGGTGACGATCTGGCCCGGGGCAGCGATGGCGCTCGGGGCGACGCTCTCGAGGCCACCCTTGTTGTCGGGGTGGGCGATGCGGCCGGCGTGCATGAGCTGCACGACGACGTGGCCGCCACCGGCATGCACGGCGTCCGCGACGAGGCGCCAGCCGGCGACCTGCTCGTCGGAGTGGATGCCGGGGGTGTCGAGATAGCCCTGGCCGACAGCGCTCGGCTGCGTTCCCTCGGTGATGATGAGGCCGGCGCTCGCGCGCTGGCCGTAGTACGTCGCGTTGAGCTCGGTCGGCGCCTGGCCCTCGCCCGCGCGGTTGCGCGTCAGGGGGGCCATGACGAACCGCTGGGGGAGGTCCCAGCGGCCGATGCGGATGCTCTCGAAGGCCTTGGACACGGGCCAGCTCCTTGGGGGTCGGAAGTTCTTGGTGATGCTTCAACTACCCAAAGGACAAGCGACGGCCACGGCCACGCATTCCCGCACCGTCCGCGAGGTGGGCCCGAGGTGGGCCGAGATCGGCGCGGGATGGGCGCGTGACGGGCGGGACGGCATACGGCCGTGGGCTCGAGAGGGACGCGACGGCGCGGGCGAGGAGGATGTGCTCAGGCGATGCGGCGCACCCGGTTGACGGTGAGGCCGTTCTCGTCGAGCAGGTCGCCCATCGTGTTGGCGAAGTCGACGAGGTGCGGCGCCGCGAGGTGGGCGTCGAGGTGATCGCCGGAGTGCCAGTTCTCGTAGAACGCGAAGAACCGCGGGTCCTCGACCCCCTGGTGGAGGTCGTAGTTGACGTAGCCCTCCTCCTGGCTCGTCGGCTCGATGAGTGCCTCGAGTGCCGCCCGCAGCTCGTCGGTCTTGCCCTCGGCCGCACGCATGTAGGCGATGACGGTCAGCAGGTCGCGGTTGTCGTCGGTCGGTGTGCTCACGGGTCCTCCTGGTGGACGCGTCTGTGGTCATCCGCGACGCTAGGTCATGTGACCACCCGCCGCCAGACCGCCCTGGAGATGGCCGAGGCCGCGAGTGCCTGGCTGGGCGCCCTCTCTGCCGAGCAGCGAGCCGTCGCGCACGGGGATGTTCCGGACCACGACGACCCGCTCGACGCCGAGCGCCGTCGGTGGTTCTACACCCCGACCGACCACGGCGGCCTCACGGTGCACGAGCAGCGACCCGCGCAGCAGCGGGCCGCGATGAAGCTCGTCGCCACCGGGCTGTCGATGGCGGGCTACGTTACCGTCGCGACCACGATGGGCCTGGAGAACGTGCTCGACCGGGTCGAGGGGTTCGTGACCCGCTTCGACCGTGAGCGCGGGCGCGACCCGGGGCTCTACTACCTGCGCGTCTTCGGCGAGCCGGGCGGCGACGCCCCGTGGGGGTGGCGCTTCGGCGGGCACCACGTCTCGCTCAACAACCTCGTGGTCGGCGGCGAGCTCGTCGCGACGACGCCGTGCTTCATGGGTGCCGACCCGGCGTCGGCGCCGCTGCTCGGTGGCGCGGTGAGCCGGCCGCTCGCCCGTGTCGAGGACCTCGGCCGTGAGCTGGTGCGGTCCCTGGCGCCTGACCTCCGTGCGCGGGCCGTCCTGCTCGACAAGGCGCCCTCGGACTTCGTCACGGCAAACCGCACCGTCGTGTCCGAGGGCGACCAGGTGATCCCGCTCGCGGGCATCTGGCGCGACGAGCGCTTCCGGGACGACACCGAGCAGGCCACGCTCCAGGCACTCAGCGACGCCATCGACGAGCGCGCGGGTCTCACCCCTGAGGACCACCGGACCGTGGAGTACACGACCACGCCCAAGGGGGTCGCGGGCGCCGACCTCGACGGCTCGCAGCGCGAGCTGCTGCTCGCCCTGCTCGGCACGTACTTCGACCGGGTGCCGGAGAGCGTCTCGCCCCTCGCGGCCTACGACGACCGGGCGCTCGACGGCGTCCACTTCGCCTGGGCCGGGGCGACGGAGGCGGGTCAGCCGCACTACTACCGGCTGCAGGGCCCCCGGCTGCTCATCGAGTGGGACAACACCCAGCGCGGCGCCAACCACGCCCACTCGGTCTGGCGCGATCCCGAGGCCGACTTCGGGCTCGACGTGCTGGCCCGGCACCGAACCCGGCACCACTGAGCGTCCGGAGGACGACGAAAGGGCGGGGGATGCCTGGCATCCCCCGCCCTTCGCGAGAACGTCCGCGTCAGATCACGGAGCGTAGATGTACTTCATGCCCGGACCGTCGGTCAGGGTGCGCGTGTTGTAGTTGTACGGGCCGGCCAGGGCGTTCATCTCGATGATGGTGACCTGGTTGCCGCTGACGCGCGTCACCCAGGCGACGTGGCCGACGCTGGAGGAGCCGTGTACGCCGGGCTCCATGACGAGGATCGAGCGCGTGCGGGGGGTGCCGCTCACGGTGTAGCCGGCAGCGGCGGCGCCGGTGTCCCAGACCATCGCGTTGCCGGTCCAGCCGCCGGGGTAGTAGCCCTCGGACTGGTACCACTTCGCGAGCGCGCCCCACGTGCACTGGCCGGCAGTCGCCCAGTTGCGCGAGGCGCGGGTGCCCGAGGAGGCGCTCGGCGTGGAGGTGTTGGTCGTCGACTTCGTCGCCGAGGTGCTCGAGGTGAGCGAGCGACGGGTCAGGTCACGCGACGCCTTGGCGGCGGCGGCCTTGCGGGCGGCGGCAGCCTTGGCCGCTGCGCGCTCGGTCTTGACCTGGATGTCCTCGATGACGACCGGCTTGCTCGGGCCCTTGCGAGCCGCGATCGCGGCCTGCGGCTGGGCGGAGAAGCCGATGGTGGCGAGGGCAGAGGCCGCCGCGGGAGCCGCGGTGGTGGCCGGGCCGACAACGGCGGGGGAGGCCTCGGTGGCCGCCTGGGGGCCAGTGCCGATGTTGGCGACGTTGGCCGCGGCCGGGCTCGAGCCGCTCACGGTCTCGGCGCTCGCCGAGCCCGCGAAGCTGGCCACGAGGCCACCGGTGGCCGCGACGACGGCCGCGCCCTTCATCGCGGGCTGAGCCGACTCGCGGGCGAGAAGCTTGAGTTCGTTCAGGGGGTTGTGACGCCCGGGCGCACGGTGGCGTCCGCGGATGTTCTCGTTGCTCACACTTGTACCTCTCCGCGCCTACGAAGTTAGCTGTCGGGTTCGGGCGGGGAGGTTGATGCCCGGTTCTCGCCCCGTTCGCGGTGTACGCGATCGGGGTAAGAACTTCACCCCAAGGGAGTCCGAAATCGTTGCGTCGGACCCCCGGAGAAACCTGTGGTTCCTCCGCTCCTGTCACAAGGTCTGCTGTGCCCCGCGAGGTGGTGACAGGACTAGGCGGTCCACCTCACGAGTGTCCGAGCCGGATGGCCAGACGAGGGAACGATAGACGAGTCAACGGCCCAATGTCACGCCACGGTAACGGCGACGCGCGGAGTTCGACCTCGATGTCGCTTTTCTCCCGCATGACCAGCGCTTTGCCAACGCTTTACTGAGACGCAGGTCACAGCGCGACCCCGGGTGTGGCGCGGGCGCGCCGTGAGCCGATGCGGTATGCCGTCCGGCTCGCTCGGGGGTGACGCGCGGCAGCTCCCCTCCTGCCGCCGCGCGCCACCGGTCCGTGGGGCGCCAGGCCGGTGCTGTCCGTCCTGGGCCGTGCGGGGCTGTCCTGTGCCCTCCGGTGCTGTGGGCTGCTAGCGGGTGCCCGTGAGGTGGCCGAAGACGACGACGTTGTCGCGGTACTCGTTCCGGCTGTCCACCGGGCCACCGCAGGTGACGAGACGGATCTCGCTCCGCGTGAAGTCGCCCTTGTAGACGAGGTCGGTCGGGAACTCGGCCTTCGGGTACGCCTTGACGCGGTCGACGGTGAAGACCGCCGTCGTGCGGTCCGTGCGGGTGATATCGACGGTGTCACCGGGTCGCACCTTGCCGAGGTTCCAGAAGATGCCCTTGCGGCCATCCGGCGAGTCGACGTGGGCGCCGAGGACGGCAGGACCGAGCTGCCCCGGCGTGGGACCGGCCTGGTAGAGACCGACCTCGTTCTCGGTGCCCGGCACCGAGAGGGTGCCGTTCCGCTGCACGGCCAGGTCGACGAAGGTCGAGGACGTGAGCCCGATGGCGGGGATCGCGATCCTTGTCGGCTGCGAGGCAGGAAGGAAGTCGCCGAAGGAAGGCTGGTCTGCTAGTGCTGCAGAGGGAGTCGATGACGAATTCGCTTGGCCCTGTGAGCTGTTCGACGAAGCACCGTCGGGCATGCTGGGTGACTGACCCACTGACGTGGCCGATGCGGCCACGGAAGCGGGCGGCGAGTCATGCCGGCCGTCACCGCGGAAGCCCAGGGAGAGGGCGACCGCAGCGACGACGAGCAGGACCACCGTGGGCACCGCGGCGACGATGACGCCGCGGCGGCCGCTCCCTGACGTACCGGTGGTGCTCGTCGGGCTGGAGCTCATCAGCCCCGGGCGCGCTGACGACGCGCGGCAACGGCTCCGGAGCCTGCTGCGGCGACGAGGGCGACCCCGCCGACCGCGAGGAGCATGCCGTTCGTGTTCGTCGTACCTGCCATGCCGCCACCGGTGTGCATGCCGCCGGTGGGGGCGGCGACGAGCACGCCACAGAGAGCGGGGTCGGTCGCCTCGGTGGGAAGGCTCGGGTCGAGGTCGCTCTTGGTGCTGCCGGAGTACTTCCCGTCCTTGTTGTAGTCGACACCGTGGATCACGATGGCTGCCTCACCGGAGGCGACCTCCGTGGCGACGGCCGGGGTGACGGTGATGCTGCCGCGCTCGTAGCTGATCTTCCCGCCGGGAGCGGTGTCGAAACGGTCGACCGCGAGACCGCTCTTGGGGCTCGTGTCACCCGTCTTGGTCAGCGACACGACGATGTCGCCGTAGGCCGGGCCGCCCTCGGTCGTGTTGAGGTGGTGGTCGCCGTTCGTGTCGTCGCCGAGGGTGGGGCACTCGTGGCGGGCGGTCTCTCCGTAGTGGATGTGAGCGGCATGGGGCTGGTCGGGGAGGAGGCCGGTCGCGGCCATCTCGACCTTGATCTGGGTGCCGGAGACCGTGACCTGGGCGGTGCCGCTGCCCTGCACTCCGTTGCCGGCGACGGGCTTGAGGTTGGCGCTGACCCAGGAGTCGGCGGCGAACGCGGGGCCGACGGCGAGAGCCATCGCGGCGGCGGCGGCGATGCTGGCGCCTGCGATTCGGGTGGTGATGCGCATGGGTGTCCTCCTTGAGGCAGGAGACGAGCCGTCGCGCGACCGCTGCTTGATCACGGCAATGACGGGGGTCCGGTGACCATCTCCACCAGGGGCTTCGGAGCCCGACAGCGCACGGATTGGACCAGCGTCAGCCGCGCGAGCGGAGGCGGAGGTTCGGAAGCTCGGGGGCCGGCAGTGTCGTGGCCCAGGCCTGCGGGAACGGCCCGTAGTCGCCGTGCTCGCCGCCGCCGCGCGTCTCACGGGCCTGTTGCCAGCGCTCGCGGAAGTCGACGATCTCGTCGTGGCTGCGCCCGATGAAGTTCCACCACATGACGATCTGCTCGCCCAGCGGTGCGCCGCCGAGGAGCAGCAGCCGGGTCGGCTCGTCGCCCGCCTCCACGGTGATCGATGACGCGCCGGTGGGGACGAAGACGATCTCGCCGGGCTTCGCAGTGGCAGGGCCCACGCTGACCGTGCCTGTGTCGCAGAGGAGCCCGTGCTCGTGACCCGCGTCGACCCCGATGTCGAGCGACGCACCGGCAGCGAGGGTCACCTCCGCCCCGACGAGCTCGGTGTGCATCGACACCGGCGACACCTGGCCTAAGAGGCTACCGAGGAAGACGAGCACCCGGGCGCCGTCGACCTCGACGACCGGCGGGGCGTAGTGCTCGAAGCCGGGCTCGGCGAAGCGGTGGGCCTCGGGCAGCGCGACCCACAGCTGCGCCCCGTGGAGCGTCGTGGTCGCCGGGGTGGAGTACTCGGAATGCGCGATTCCCCGACCGGCCGTCATGAGGTTCACCTCGCCGGGTCGGACAATGGCGTGCGCGCCCGTCGTGTCCCGGTGTTCGATTTCTCCGGAGAACAGCCACGAGACGGTTTGCAGCCCCGTGTGCGGATGGCCCGGCACGACCATTCCCCCGGTGGCAGTGACGTCGGCGGGGCCGTAATGGTCGACGAAGCACCACGCCCCGATGAGCGAGCGGTCGCGGTGCGGCAGGCTGCGTCGCACGAGCATGGCCCGTGGACCGCCGAGCGGCACGTCGCGGCTGGGCAGCACGACCGGTCCGTGGCGGCCGTCCTCTCGTCCGTCGCAGGTCACCTCGGTGGGGTGGCGGTCCGGGTTGCTCACTCTTGCGAGGGTAGTCGCCGGCCCCTCCCGCAGCAGGACGACGTCGCCGTCGCCCCGGGCGCCCGGGTCCGAGCCGCCGTCGCTCCACAAGAACGTCAGCCATTTCGGCGGCGGAGACGACAATTCAGGCGCCTATCCGATTCACCGCGCGCATTCTTCGAGGCGCACCTAGCATCGAGCCATTATTGGTCGGGGGAAGACAGGGGAAGGTCAGTACATGTCTTTGACGCACCGACGGGGGCGCTCGGCGTTCGCCGTCAGCTCGATCGCGACGGCTTCGGTCGTTGCCGCGATGGCGGCGGTCCCGCTCTCGCTCGTCTTCCCGGGGGCTGCCACCGCAGCCGGCTCGGGCACCCAGGGCTACATCGTCCAGATCGCCGCTGCTCCGCTCGCCAGCTACGCAGGCGGCACGAAGGGCCTGGCTGCGACGAAGCCCCAGGCCGGCAAGAAGGTCGACACGACCGGACCCGCCGCCCGCGCCTATGAGGCCCACCTCAAGACAGCTCGTGAGGACGCCATGCGCTCGGCTGGTGTGACGCCCTCGCGCGCGACCAAGACCTACGACGTGGCCTTCAGCGGCTTCACCGCCTCGCTGACCGCCGACGAGGCCGCGAGACTCGAGAAGACCCCGGGCGTGCTCAACGTCTGGAAGGACGAGATGCGCACGGCCGACACGGTGTCGACCCCGACCTTCCTCGGCCTCGAGGGCGCGACCGGCGTCTGGCAGCAGAAGTTCGGCGGCAGCGACCACGCCGGCGAGGGCATGATCATCGGGGTCATCGACTCGGGCATCTGGCCCGAGAGCGCCTCGTTCGCCCCGCTGTCCGAGCCCCGCCCCGACGCCGCGACGATCGCGTCGAAGTGGAAGGGCACGTGTCAGGCCGGCGTCGCGGCCAACGCCGCACCCGTCACCTGCAACAACAAGCTCATCGGCGCCCGCTACTACGACACCGGCGCGACGGTGCTGCCCTTCGAGTTCCGCTCCCCTCGTGACTACGACGGACACGGCAGCCACACGGCCTCGACGGCCGGCGGCAACCACGGCGTCCCCGCCAGCATCAACGGCGCCCCGGTCGGCGAGATCAGCGGCATGGCCCCGCAGGCTCGCATCGCGGCCTACAAGGCGCTGTGGACCACGACGACCGGCACGGCGTCCGGCTCGACGTCCAACCTCGTCGCCGCCATCGACGACGCGGTCGCCGACGGCGTCGACGTCATCAACTACTCGATCTCCGGCTCGAGCACGTACGTCGTGACCCCCGACGAGCTCGCCTTCCTCGGTGCGGCCGACGCCGGCGTCTTCGTGGCGACCTCGGCCGGCAACAGCGGTGACACCGTCGGTGCCTCGAGCGTCGCCCACAACTCCCCGTGGACGATGACGGTCGCGGCGAGCACGCACGACCGCGGCGTCAGCAAGACGCTCACGCTCGGCAACGGCGCCACCTACCAGGGTCTCGGTGTCGGCGCGGGCGTCGGTCCGGCCCCGCTCGTCGTCTCGTCGGCGGTCGGCCTCGCCGGCGCCAACGCGACGGAGGTCACGCTCTGCTACCCCGGCACGCTCGACCCGGCCAAGGTCACCGGCAAGATCGTCGTCTGTGACCGCGGCGTCATCGACCGCGTCGCCAAGAGCGCGGCGGTCAAGCAGGCCGGCGGCGTCGGCATGGTCCTCGCCAACACGTCCTCGGCCCAGTCGCTCAACGCCGACTTCCACTCCGTGCCCTCGATCCACGTCAACAGCACGACCGGCGCGGCCACCAAGGCCTACGTCGCGTCCGCCGGAGCATCGGCGACGGCGACCATCTCGGCGGTCGACCCGTCGCCGATGCGCGCGCCCGAGATGGCCGGCTTCTCGTCCTACGGACCGGCCATCGCCGGTGGCGGCGACCTGCTCAAGCCCGACATCACCGCTCCGGGGGTCGACGTCATCGCGGCGGTCTCGCCGGCTGGTGACTCGGGCGGCAACTCGTTCAACGCGCTCTCGGGCACGTCGATGTCGAGCCCGCACATCGCCGGCATCGCAGCGCTCGTCATGCAGGCGCACCCGACGTGGTCGCCGATGTGGGTCAAGTCGGCCCTCATGACGACGGCCACGACCCTCGACAACCAGGGCAAGCCGATCCAGCGCTCCGGCACGGACGCGACCCCGCTCGACTACGGCTCCGGCCACGTCCGTCCGGCGGAGGCGTTCAACCCCGGTGTGGTCTTCGACTCGGACGTGAACGACTGGATTGCCTACGGCTGCTCGATCGGCCAGATCCAGCTCATCACGCAGGCTGGATACTGCGACACCCTGCCCGCGATGGACCCGAGCGACCTCAACTACCCGAGCATCGCCGTGGGTCAGCTCGCCGGTCAGCAGACGGTCACCCGCACGCTGACCAACGTCGAGAGCCGCGCGTCCCAGTACGACCTGTCCGTCGACGCTCCCGCGGGCTTCACGGCCTCGGTCAGCCCGTCGAAGGTCACCATCCCGCCGGGTCAGTCGCGATCCTTCACGGTCACGCTGACCCGCACGACGGCGCCCTTCGGCACGTGGGCCTTCGGCTCGCTCACCGCCTCGGGCAACCGCGGCCAGACGGCCCAGAGCCCGATCGCCGTCAAGCCCGTCGCCGCCGCGGCCCCGGCCGAGGTGACGATCCCGCAGAGCGGTGGCTCGCTCACCGTGACCCCGGGCTTCAGCGGCACCCTGTCGACCTCGGTCAAGGGGCTCGCCGCGGGTGACGTGCAGACCGTGCCCACCACGAAGCCGGTCGACACGACCGCGACGGTGGTCATCCCGGCCGGCACGACCGTCGCGCGCTTCGCGACCTACGACGCCGACTACCCGGCCGGCACCGACGTCGACATCACCGTGCGTCGAGGCGCCACCGTCGTCGGCACGAGCGCCGGAGGCACGGCCGAGGAGTCGGTGACCCTGACCAACCCGGTCGCCGCCACCTACACCGTGACGATCGACTACTTCGACGGCGCGCCGGCCACCCTGCCGGTCAAGCTCGTGTCGTATGCCGTCCCGAGCAGTGCCGCTGGCAACCTCACCGTGAACCCCGCCAGCCAGGCGGTCACGGGGGGTCAGCCCGCGACCTTCCAGCTCGTGACGTCCGGCCTCACGGCCGGCACCCGCTACCTCGGCCGGGTCGACTTCTCCGACGGCACGTCGGACGTCGCCCGCACCTTGGTCGCCGTCAGTCCCTGACGTCACCAACGCACACCAGCGCCAACGCATCAACAGCACCAACGCATCAACGCATCAACAGCAGCTGCACGACGGCGGGGCCGGCCCAGAAGGGTCGGCCCCGCCGCCGCGTCTGCAGGGCAGAAGGGGGTCTGAAAGGTCCGTCGGGTCCGGCCGAGTTGTAGGTTGGCCGCCGTGACAGACCCCCAGGCGACCGGCCGCAGCACCCCCGGCGCGACAGCCCCGGCCATCACCAGGGGCTGGTCCGCCTGGCGGGTCGTCTGGTGGTTCGGCTTCGTCAGCCTCGCGGCCGACATGGTCTACGAGGGTGCTCGCTCGGTCTACGGCCCGCTGCTCGCCTCCCTCGGTGCGACGGCCACGGTCGTCGGGCTCGTCACCGGCGCGGGCGAGGCGATGGCGCTCGTCCTCCGGCTCGTCTTCGGACCCCTCGCCGACCGGACCGGCCGCTACTGGAGCCTCACCGTCCTCGGCTACGGCATGACGGCCGTGTGCGTGCCACTCCTCGCCGTGACTCCCTTCGTCGGCGCGGCCGGACTCGTGCTGGCGTCGGTCCTCATCCTGCTCGAGCGCGCGGGCAAGGCGGTGCGCAGCCCCTCGAAGTCGGCCCTGCTCGCCCACGTCGCGACGGCGGTGGGCCGGGGCCGTGGCTTCGGCGTGCACAAGGCGCTCGACCAGGTCGGCGCCCTCGCCGGCCCGCTGCTCGTCGCCGCCGTCATCGCGGCGGCCGGGGGTGCGATCTGGCCCGCGATGGCCGTCCTCGCCATCCCGGGCGCTGCGGCGATGCTCCTGCTCGCCGTGATCCGCTCCCGGGTGCCGGACCCCTCCGTCTATGACGGCACCGCAGCCTCGCCGGAATCACCTGCAACACAAGCGAAGTCACAGGGCCGCGGCCTCCGCGGGTGGTTCGCCGATGCCGTCGGCGCCCACCTGCCGCGCACCTTCTTCGGCTACGCGCTCGCCGCGGGCCTGACGACCGGTGGCCTCGTGACCTTCGGCATCATCGGCTTCCACCTCACCGTGGCCGGGCTCGTCCCCGTGGCAGGCGTTCCCCTCGTGTATGCCGCCGCGATGGGTGTCGAGGCCCTCGCCGCCCTCGGCGTCGGCCTCGTCTACGACCGCCACGGGGCCGCCGTCCTCTATGCCGTGCCGGTGCTCGTCGCGCTCGTGCCCCCGCTGGCGCTCGCGGGTGAGCTCTGGGTCGTGCTCGTCGGCGTCGCGGTCTGGGCGCTGGCCTACGGCGTGCAGGACTCGACGGTCAAGGCGCTGGTGGCGGAGGTCGTCGAGGCGCCGAGGCGGGCGACGGCATACGGCGTCTTCGCCGGGATCCAGGGGGCCTTCGCCATCGTCGGTGGCGTCTCGGCGGGCTGGCTCTACGAGCGGTCGCTCACGGCTCTCATCGTCGTCGTCGCGCTCACCCAGCTCGTGGCCCTCGTCCTGCTCGTGCGCACCATCGGCTCCCTGCGCCGCCGCCCCACCCCTGCCTGACCCCGTCCTCACAGCCGAGTGGCCCCGTCGTCAGGTGACGACGGGGCCACTCGCGTGGTGGTGATCGCGCAGCGGTGGCGCGGCGAGCCTCAGCTCACGGCGTGGAGCGCGTCGACGACACCCTCGCCGAAGAAGCTGTTGTCCTCGACCGGTCCGACGCACACCGGGCCCGCCGTCGCCGTGCCGCAGGCCTTGTCGTCGGCCTGCTGTCGCAGCTTCTCGATCATCTGGGCCGGCGTCCACGTCGGGTGCACCGACTTCATGAGGGCGAGCACACCGGCGACGTGCGGGGACGCCATGGAGGTGCCGCTCTTCGTGCCGTAGCCGTTGTCACGCACGATCGTCGAGAGGATCGACGAACCGGGCGCTGCGACGTCGATCTTGCCGAGGCCGCGGTTGCTGAACGCCGACAGCCGGCTGTCCATCGTGCCGGCCGGGAAGCGCTGCATCGAGCTGACCGTCACGACACCGTCGAGCTCGGTCGGGATGTCCTCGCAGCCGCTGTTGAGCGTGCGGGTGACGTAACCGGCGGGGGTCGGCTGGTCGTCGGGGCTCGTCGTGTCCTTGAACGACGACTTGTCGGCGAGGTCGTGCGCCGAGTTGCCGGCGGCGGCCGCGTGGACGACACCTTGCGTCGTCGACCAGGTGACGGCGCGGCGCACGGCCTCCTTGGCGGCGTACTGGTCGGGCTGGTCCTCGCAGTAGAACTCGAACGGGTCGACGTAGTAGCTGTTGTTCGTCACGTCCATGTGCTTGAGCCCGGCCTCGACGAAGCCGCACACGGCGTACTCCGGGTAGATGAAGCCGTCGTCGTTGACGACCTTGACCGAGGCGAGCCGCACGTTGGGGGCGACGCCGACGATGCCGACCTTGTTGCGCGCGGCCGCGACGGTGCCGGCGACGTGGGTGCCGTGGTCGCTCGTCGTCGGCTCCCAGCCGGTCGTGCTGGGCCGTCCGGCATCGCTGCAGTTGACCGAGTTCGCGACGTCGAGGTTCTTCGCGAGGTCGGGGTGGTCGGCATCGATGCCGCTGTCGAGCACGCCGACGAGGACGTTTCGTGAGCCGTCGGTGATCGCGTGGGCCTGGTCGGCCTTGATCATCTTCATGTCCCACTGCTCTGCCTCGCGCGGGTCGGTCCCGTCGGCGGGGGTTGCATCGGCCTCGACGTCACCGTTCCACGCCTTCTTGGCGCCCTTCATGTAGTCGGCGGCGCCGCGGCCCCAGGAGGCGCCGACGGCCTCGGGGGTGCCCTCCGTGACGGCGACCGTGCGGCTGGCACCGACCGACTCGACGGCGTTGCCGCCCTTCGCGACCACGTCGGCGCGGAACGTCGACACCTTCGAGTGCGCGACGACGACGCCGATCTGCGGCCACGACTGCACGACGACGCCACCGGCGGCCTCGACCGCGGCCTCGACGACCAGCGTCTGCCCGGGATTGGCGATGCGCGCGTTGACGATGTAGCTCATGAGCAGCCCGTCCGGCGTGCGGATCTCGACGGGCGTCGACACGGGCTCGGCAGTGGTGGCGGCAGACGCCGCCTGGCCGCCGCAGACGGCTGCAGTGGCCAGTGCGACGGCGGCCACCGCGATGGTGCCGCGACGGCGGATGAAGGCGTTCGGCATGGGTCTACTCCAGGGTGTGTGAGCGGTCCGTGCGCGGCAGGGTCACCGCACCCTGCCCATCCTTGGTCACGAGGGGCCGGCGCGCGCGTCAAACCATCCGCCCAGTTTCATCGGCCTACGAATACCGGGTCACCCACACCGGTCGGCCCGGGCGGCCCGGGCGGCCCGTGCGGCGCCGGCTCAGGCTGCTGGCCGACGCTCCTGCACCGGACGGGTGAGCGGGGCGAGCGCGATGAGCAGGACGAGGGCTCCGAGCGGCTCGAGACCGAGCGGCAGGGCGAGCAGCGCACCCGCACCACCGGCGAGCGCGAGGGAACCGGACGGCATACGCCCCTCGGCGGTGTGCACGACGAGGGCGAGGCCGAGCGCGAGAGCCGTCACCACGGCCCCACCCGTGGTGAGCCCCGAGGGCAGCGGGTCGACGAGCCAGCCGGTCGACCGGAGGACCCACACGGCGGCGGCAGCCCCGGCGCCGAAGGCACTCAGAAGGGCCACGGGCACGGCGATCTCCGACCGCCCGCTGCGCGCCGCGAGCATGCCGGCGAGAGAGGCGAACCCCGCAACAGCAAGCACGAGTATGCCGCCCGCGACGATCGCGAGCACGCTGCCCTGCGTCTCGGTCGGGTCGGCGGCGCCGATGCCGTCCACCCACGCGAGGATGCCGTGGGTGAAGAGGAGGAGGGGTGCGACGAGGGCGAGCTGCGGCACACGGTCCGCCGCCACAGCGGGGTGCCGCGAGGCGACGGGGGAGTCGACGCGCGCAGCGGTGGCTCGGGTCGGGAGGGTGCTCGTCGTCATGTCTCCAGCGTGGCGACCCGGGGCGCCGGTGCCCATCGGGGTCGACCCGGAGCGACCCCCGAGTCACCCCTGAGCCGAGCGGCGATCAGGCGGGCAGGTTGCAGGGCACCGCCTGTCCCTGCTGCGCGACGGCGCTCCACGGCGGCAGGGTGGCGAGGCCCTTCTGCCAGAGAACGCGCCACGCCGCCTCGGCCGCAGCAGGGGTCATGCCGCCCGCCTTGAAGTGCGACTGGTCCTTGAGGTGGGTCTCCCACGGAGCGATCGCGACGCGCGCCTTGGCGAGCACACCGTCGACGGTCTTCATCGAGGCCGCGCACTGGCGCACGGCGTCGGCCTTGGGGCCGGCGGCCGCGGCGTCGACCGCGCACGTGTCCTGGGAGGCAGCGAGCGCCTTGTCGGCGTTGCGGAAGGCCACGATGTTCTCCGCCGCCTGCTCCGTCGTCTTGGGCCACGCGGCCTTGGCCTGCGCGAGCGTGATCTTTCCCGCCTGCAGGTCGTTCATGATCTTGAGGTGTGCGTCCCACTGGCGCAGCGAGCGGTAGGCGTCGTTGCGCGCGGCGGCCTGGGTCTTCCAGGCCGCGCGGCACGACGCGACGGCGGCGGCCAGCGGGTCGGCCTCCGAGGTGGGCGGCGCCGTCGTCTCGGGGACGGAGGT
Source organism: Humibacillus xanthopallidus (assembly GCF_006716675.1). Lineage (GTDB taxonomy): Bacteria > Actinomycetota > Actinomycetes > Actinomycetales > Dermatophilaceae > Humibacillus > Humibacillus xanthopallidus_B. Next base: position 49,604 of record NZ_VFPM01000006.1, read on the forward strand.
CGTCGGGAGCGAGGTCGACGGCGCCGGGCTGCTCGTCGCGCCGGCGATCGCGGAGGGGGACCCCGTCGGCTCGCTCGAGGTGAGCAGCCCCTTGCCGAACCACACCGCGGCACCGATCACCGCGATCGCGAGCACGCCGATGACAGCAGGGACGAGCCATCCCCGCCCTCGCTGTGCCTCTTTCATCTCACGCCGCGTCTGCGGTTGTTGGCCCATTGGCGCCCCTCGCTGCTCACCGTCGCGCAGGCGTCACGGCCCCCACCGCCCTGCATGACTCGCTCCACGATATCCGCAGGAGGTGAGTGGTGTGACCGATCTGCGGCCTTGATCCGGGTGCAGTCCGTGGTCACTCCCGATGCGTATGCCGGTTTCGGCGCTATCCTCCGAGCGAGTCCAGATGGGTCCTGGTGGCTGTGAGTCTCGGGGAGTGGGGCTGGTGATCGCCATGGGCGTGCTGCCTTCCGGCGACGAGCCCGCGTCCGCGGGTCGCGCTGGGCGCTCGCCACGCCGCTACGACGACTCCTTCCGGCGGTATGCCGTCAAGCGGGCCAACGAGCCCGACGCCCGGCTCTCCGACGTGGCGAGTGAGCTCGGGGTCAGTGCCAGCACCCTGCGTCGCTGGGTGCGGACCGCCGGTGCGGGTGAGGTGGGAACGACCGTCGTGGAAGGTGGTGGGGCCGCGGATGGCGACCAGGGCGTCTCCACGCGCGGGCCTGCGCCCGCCGAGTCGCTGCCCACGCCCGCCGCGTCGCCGCCTGCGTCCGCCGAGCCGCCGCCTGCGCCCGCCGAGTCGCTTCCCAGGCCCGCCGCGTCGCCGCCCGCGCCCGCCGGGTCGGCGACCGCGTCGCCGATCTCTGCCTCGTCGCCCCACCCGCCGGTGACCTCTGCGGCGCCCCTTCAGGTGCCGCTGCCGGCCGGCCCGTCCGGTTCACCGACCGCAGCGTCGGCGAGTTCACTGTCCGAGGCGGCGGCGAGCACGGCAAAGGCGACTGGTCATGACGAGCGCCACGTGCTCGCCATGCTCGATGCCATCCTCGAGATGTTCCCCCGCCCAGGAGGGCTGCCGCTCGAGGCCGACCTCTCGGAGCCGGGCCCGGAAGCGCACCGCCAGGTCGAGGCGCCGGCCGACCGCATCCCGTTGCACCCGGGCGACGACATCTTCCCGGCGCTGTCGTCGCTCCTGCCGGCCTACCGGTTCCCGATCATCCTCACCGGGCTCGTCGCCGCGCTGTGGGTGTCGACGATCGTGCCGGCCACCTACGAGCTGCGCCCCGTCGCGCAGTCGCTCCACGTGCTCTCCCTCGTCGTCGCCTTCGGCGCGGTGCTCGTCATCGACTGGCACGGCCTCCTCTGGCTCGCCGGCCGCCGTGGCCTGACTGAGTCGACCCGCCTCGCCGCCGGGGCGGGCCCGCTCATCTGGGGCGGGCTCGCCGGCCTCATCGCGACGGGCGCTCTCCTGCACCCGAACCTTCACTCGCCCCTGACCGTCACGAAGCTCGTGCTCGTGCTGGCCGTCGCGTGGAACGGTGCCGCGATGTCAGCCCTGCGGCGGCGCATGGCCCAGCTGCCGGCATACGTCAAGCCGGTCGACCTGCCCCGTCGCGACTGGCGCCTCATGATGACGGCGACCGTCATCTCGCAGGTCGGCTGGTGGGGGGCGATCATCATCGGCTTCGTGAACTCGTCGCGATGACGAGTCCCTCGCACCGGCAGCGCGGGCTGTCACCGTCGCTCACACCGTGGGTCGCGGTGCTCACCGGTGTGCTCGCGTGCGTCGTCGCCGCCTGGTCGACCGGGGCGATGGACCCTCTCGTCTTCGTCGAGGACGCCGGACCCCTCGTGCGATGGTCGGTGCCGGTCGTGCGGGTCGGTCACGACGTGGCAGCGGCCGTGACCCTGGGCGCCCTCCTCTTCGCGGCGTCGCTCGTGCCCGACTCCGGGCCGCCCCGCCGGGGCGGCAGCGGCCCCGACGGCTCTGCGGCCACGGCGCCGGCCATGCGGCTCGCGACGGTCGCCGGTGTCGGGTGGACGCTCACCGCGCTCGCCGGGGTGGTGCTGACCTTCGCCGATGCTGCCGGCCTGCCCCTGACGAGCCCGGCCCTCGGCGCCCAGCTGGCGAGCCTCGTCTGGCAGATCGACGCGACCCGCGTCGGTCTCATCAGCGCCGCCTGCGCCCTCGTCGTCACCAGCGGAGCGGCGCTCGCCCGGAGCCGGGCGGCCGCGGCATGGCTCGCGGCGATCGCTGTTGTGGGCATCGTCGTGCTCGGGCTGGCCAGTCACACCGGCACCTCCGATGACCACGAGACCTCCGTCAACGCGATGGGCCTGCACCTCATCGGGGCCACGACGTGGGTCGGTGGGCTCATCGTCCTCGTCACGCTGCACCGCACCTTCGCGCGCCACCTCGCCGTCGTCGCGGGCCGCTACTCGACCCTCGCCCTGTGGTCCTATGTCGCCGTCGGCGCGTCGGGGGTCCTCGCCACGACGACCCGGCTCGGTGCATGGTCCGACCTCGGCACGCCCTACGGCCTGCTCATCGTCGCCAAGCTCGTCCTCTTCGTCGTGCTCGGCGCGGCCGGGTGGTGGCACCGCCGCTCGACCATCGCCGAGCTCGGCGCCGGGCCGCGGGGTCGTCCGTTCCTGCGGCTCGCCGTGGCCGAGGTGGCGCTCATGGGGATGGCCTTCGGCATCGCAACCGCCCTCGGTCGCAGCGCCCCACCGGTGCCCGAGGACTTCCCGGACCCGACCCCGACCCTGCTGACCACCGGCTTCCCCGCGCCGCCCGACCCCACCACCACCGCGTGGTGGGAGGTGTGGCGCGCCGACTGGCTCGTGCTCGGTGCCGTGATCGTCGCCCTCGGCCTGTATGCGGGTGGCGTCGTTGCCGCTCGCCTGGCCTCCGCGCAGGCCCGCCGCGCGTCCCGTGAGGCACCCGAGTCGGCAGGTCCCAGCGCACGGTCGGCGGCTGCCGAGATCCGGTGGCCGCGGGGACGCTCGGCGGCCTGGGTGCTCGGCTGGCTGCTCCTCGCCTGGGCGACCGGGGGCCCGCTCGGGGTCTATGCGCGGGTGTCGATCTCGTGGCACCTCGCCCTGCTGCTCGTCCTCGTCTTCGTCGTGGCTCCGCTCATCGTGGCCGGCGCCCCCGTCACCCTGGCCGAGCGGGCGCTCGCCGCCCGCGACGACGGCACCCTCGGACCGCGCGAGCTCGTCGTCGCGGTGACGCGCTCCCGAGCCGCGGCGTGGGTGCTCCGACCCGTCGTGGCGACGGTGCTCCTGCTCGTGACGCTCGTGGTCCTCACCGGCACCGGGATGCTCGAGCTCGCCCTCACCACCCACCCCGGCCACCTGACGATGCTCGGCGGATCGCTCCTCGCCGGGGTCATCTGGTCGGCTTCGATCCTCGCGCCCACGGCTGCGGTGCCCCGCCAGGCGCTGGTCTGCCTCGGAGTCGTCGTCGCGGCAGCCTTCGCGGCGGCGCTGTGGCTCGCCCGCACGTCGGTGCTGCTCGCTGGAGACGTGTTCGCCCGGCTCGACCTGCCGTGGCTCACCGCGCTCGCCGCCGAGCAGGCCAGGGCCGGGGCCGTCACGCTCTTCGTCGTCGTGCCGGCCTGCGCTGTACTCGCCCTCGTCGTCAGCCTCCGGGCCCGCCGTCGCGTGCACTGAGCCGTCACTGACCCGGGCCTCAAACCCCGCCCGGCTCACCGACCCCCACGCCGCCCACGCTCACGCCACGTGGGGCAGCGGCCGGGCCGGACGGCATACCGGCGGGTCCTTGCGGGGCTCACGGGACGAAGGGCGCGTTACGCTGCCAACACGCTGTGTGGACGGGGTCAGCCGGGCCGCGCCACGCCGCGGCTGATGCGCGATGATGCCCGCGGGGGTGGGCCACGAGGCGTGGCGAGGGGACCTGCCGTTGACCATTCGATTCAACCCGCCGCCGGGGTGGCCGGCGCCGCCGGCGACCTGGCTGCCGAGCGACGACTGGCTGCCCGACCCCGCGTGGCCCGCGCCGCCCGACGGCTGGTCGTGGTGGACCGTCACCGCGCGCCCGGCAAACCCCGCCGGTCCGCAGGTGACCGTCCGCTCGGGGCGCCCGTCGTTCCCGGTCGCGACCCGCGCCGCGCAGTCGACGGTGTCGCTCGCCGCCCTCTTCCCGGAGCGCGCCCGCGAGGGCGCGTCCTACGGCACCGGCCAGACGGGGTATGCCGCCGAGCGGGCCCCCGCGCCCGCAATGCGTACCAAGGCGGGCCGGGAGTACTACGTGCCGGCGTCGGCCCGCGCGGAGTCGATGCTCGACGAGTCGGGGCCGCACCATCTCGCCACGGGGGCGCTCGACGAGGGAACGGTCGCGCACGCCGCAGCAGACGTCGCTGCGGCGAGCGACGAAGCGGCTGCAGCGCCTCCGGGCATCCGGCTGTCCCCGCTCCTGCGGCTCGTCCGCGACGGTTCCGGTGTGCGGGCGCAGTTCAAGGTCGGCGGACCGGCCGCGCTCGCGCTGTCGGAGGTGCTCGCGCCCGCGGTCGAGGCCGCCGTCGGCCGCTCCGACCCGGGGAGCGCCGGTACTGCTCGTGGCAGTGCCGGAGGGGGTGATGGCGCGCGCGCGGGGTCGGGCACGGGCACGGGTTCCGGCTCCGGAACGGGCGCCGGGCGGCGCGGCTTCTTCCGGTGGCGTGGCGCGCGCGGCGGGAGCGGTGGCTCGGCGGGCGGAGGGGGCCCGGTCAACACGCCGGTCGTGGGAGTCGAGATCGCGAGCCTGACCAAGCGCGCCCTCGACGCCCGCCGCGACCAGGACCTCGATGCGGCGCTCGCTGTCGAGCGCGACCTGCTGTCGCTGCACCGGCGGTCGTTCCCCTCGATCCGTCGACCGGTCGTTCCTCCGCTGCCACCCCTCGATCCGGACGAGGAGGCCGCCGTCCGGCAGCGCTGCCTCGAGTCCGCGCTGGGCGGTGTCGAGCGGCCTTCGCGGGGAGAGCTCGCCGCGGCGAGGGCGTCGTCGGCGGAGCCGGCCGAGAAGCTCCTGCAGGCGAGTCGGGTGGCACGGGACCTGCACTCGCAGCGGCGTCAGGCGCTCGCCGATGCCGCCTGGTTGCTGCTCTCGGCCCACGACCCGGCAACGGTGGTCGCGGTCGTCGACGAGGCGCTTCGCCTCAGCCGTGCCGACCTCACCTGCCTCGACGCCGGCACCGACGCGACGACGAATCGTGCCTACGTGACGGTGCTGCTGCGCTTCGCGCCGATGGTCGTCGTCGCCGACGAGGTCGTGGAGGGCAGCAACGGGCGCCGGTCTCGCCGGCCGCGCACACCGCGCGAGCGCCAGCAGGTGTATGCCGCCGGGCTGGCCTCCGCAGTGCTCGCGGCCACCAAGCAGGTCGACAGTGTCGCGCCGGGTGCGGACGACGTGAACGTCGTCGTGGTGCGCCCGACGCGCAACAACGCCGGTGTCGAGCCGATCTACGTCGGCACGTTCGACCGCGAGGACGTGGCGCTGCGTCACCCGGAGGCCGACCCGCTGCCGCTGCTCGTTGCCTCGGCTGCACCGGACGGCATACGGCTGCTCGGGCCGGACCGCGAGGTCACCGCGCTCGACCCGGCCCGCGACGTCGACCGCTCGCTGCACGAGATCGTCGCGGCCTGCCGGTCTGCGCTGAACCCGGCGACGCGCTGACGCCCGGGCGCGGCTGGGACAGAGCTGGGTCAAGGGTGGTTCAGGGGCGGACGAGGCGGGTCAGGGCGAAGCGCGCGACCGGGGCGTAGCCGACGACGAGCGGAGGGGGCCCGATGATCGTGAGGTCGGTGCGGCATCCGCCGCCGTCGGGGGTGACCGAGTGCTCGAGGGTCAGCTCCGCGAGCACGGCCCGCACCCGCCAGGTCCACGTCATCGCCGCCTCGTCGACCGCCAGCACCTCGAAGGGCACGTGCACACCGACCGGCCCGATGACGACGCCACGCAGGCCGGGCGCGATGCGACGCGGCGCCGGGTCGGTGCCGGGAGTGGGTGGGGAGGGCTCAGCCTCGTCGAGCGCCTCCTGCTCGCCGTCCGTGTCGTCGTACGCGTCGGGGGAGACCCCCACGTCGTGCACCGGTCCGGTGTCGACCCGCTGGATCTGGGGCGACCACTGCGTCCAGGCGTCGAGGTCCGCGTAGCGCTCCCACGCCGTCGCGGGATCGGCGTCGCCGGTGACGTGGAGCGAGAGCTGCACTGCTCAGCCCTCCGCAGGCGCGGGGCCGTCGACGTTGACGGTCGGTGTGCCCGACCCGCAACGCACGATGACGGCGCGCGACGTCTCGTCACCGGGGTTGGACTCGCGGTGCACCGCTCCCGCCGGCACCCGGAGGAAGTCACCGGGCCCGGCCTCGACGACGTGCTCGCCGCCCGGTCCCGACTCGAGGCGCATCCGGCCCGAGACGATGTAGAGGGTCGTGTCGTGGTCGCCGTGGTGGTGCCAGCCGGTGACGGCCCCCGACTCCGTGTCGACCGTGCCCGACCACATCGCCTCGGTGTGCAGGGCGACCTGCCGGCTCATGCCCGGGGTCGGGTCGGCGGGGGTCAGCGCATCGGCGGCGACGCGGGTGCACGGCTGGGCCGGGTCAGGGCTCTCGGTCATGACCCCATCCAACCCCCCGCGGCGGGTCCGTGGGCGGGCCGACACCACCGAGCCCAATCGAAAGAGCACTTCGTCGGCCGGGGAGTGCGCGCGGGAGTGCGCCGGCTGATGACGGACTGCTCTGTCGATCGAGGGTCAGGGGGGCGCCGTCCCCCTAGCCTTGGCAGACAGGTCCATCCCACGACTCCGGGGAGATGAGGTGGCGGACATGGCAGCGCAGCACCAGGGGCGGGTCGTCGTCGTGGGCGGCAGCCTGGCCGGGCTGCTCTCGGCACGCGCGCTGGCCCCTCATGCCGAGTCGGTCGTCGTCCTCGAGCGCGACCAGCTGCCCGAGACCGCGACGCCGCGTGGGCGCGTGCCGCAGGGCCGCCACCTGCACCTGCTCCTGTCGGCGGGTCTCGACCTGCTGCGTGACTGGTTCCCCGGCATCGAGGAGGAGCTCGAGAGCCGCGGGGCCGTCCGTGTCGACGGCACGGGGGCGTGGGTCCACCAGGGTGGCGCCTACCGGGCCCGCGGCGACTGGGGTCGTCCGGGCCTCTCCCAGACTCGCCCGCTGCTGGAGCAGGTGGTGCGCTCGCGGGTCGCGGCCCTGCCCGGGGTCTCCATGGAGCAGGGCGTGACCGTGACGCAGGTGATGCGCTCCGCGCGCCACGTGACGGGGGTCGTCGCCGACGGTCGGGAGCGGCCCGCCGACCTCGTCGTCGACTGCTCCGGTCGCAGCTCGCGCTTCGCCCACGACCTCGCGCAGGCGCACGTCCTCGAGCCCCCGGTGACTCGCGTCGGCATCGACATCGGCTACACGTCCTTCACGATGCGCCGCACGCCCGGCGACTTCGAGGGCCACTTCCTCGTCTGCTTCGACAACCCCGGCTCCTTCCGTGCGGGCGCCGTGCTTCCCGTCGAGGGCGGCCGGTGGCAGGTGACCCTCGCGGGTGTCCACGGCGACGTGCCGCCCGCCACCGACGACGGCATCGCCGCCTTCGCGGCCAGCTTGCCGTCGCCTGCCGTCGGCCAGCTCATCGAGCGGTGCGAGCGGCTCTCCGAGACGGCGACCTACCGGTTCCCCTCGAGCCAGCGGCGACACTACGAGAAGGTGCGCGACCTCCTGCCCGGGCTCGTGACCCTCGGCGACGCGTCGAGCAGCTTCGACCCCATCTACGGGCAGGGGATGACGTCGTCCGCGTTGCAGGCAGCAGCCCTCGGAGACGTCGCCTCGCGGATCGGCGTCCTGTCGCCCGAGCTGCCGAAGCGCTTCCACCGCAAAGCTGCTCGCATCATCGACGTCCCTTGGCGCATCGCCGTCGGTGGCGACTTCGGCCACCCCGCGACGGTCGGTCCTCGCCCCCTCGGAACGGCAGAGCTCAACGGCTACCTCCAGCGGGTGGTGCGGGCCTCGCACGTGTCGGTCCCCGTCGCTCGCGCGTTCAACCGCGTCCTCCAGCTCGCCGACCCGCCGACCGCGCTCGTGCACCCCCGGCTGGTCGCGACAGTGCTGCGCGCGTCCAGGCACTCGCCGGTCGCGACCGGCGCCGAGGTGCGTCACCCCCGGATCGGCCCGCCGCAGCCTGCCTGACCCGACCAGCAGCCCTCTGCAGTCGGGCCGCGCGGCCAGCCGTCCGCACGCGTCCCGGATGGGCCGGAGCGCGTCGTGGGTACGACGGGTCGGAGGGGGCGCGCGAGCCCCGCCGGACGGCATACGTTGGTGGTCGCCGCCACCGACCCCGAGCGAGGACAGCGATGCTGAGGACCGACCACTTCATCCGTTTCGAGCGCGTCTCGAGCGTGCGCGAGACCCACCGCGGCATCGAGGCCGACGTGCACGGCGAGCGCTTCCGCGTCGAGGTGTGCCGCCCCGACGTCGTGCGCCTGCGGATGAGCCGCGGCGGCGCCTTCGACGACCAGCCGACGTATGCCGTGTGCGTCGACCCGCTCGCCGCTGACGTCGCGTGGTTGGCCGAGCCGGGCGAGCAGGTGTGGCGCGTCGTCACCGATGAGCTGACGGTCTCGGTGTGGCTCGACCCCTTCCGCGTCGACGTGCACCGGGCCGACGGCTCAGCGGTGCTCGAGACGGCCGCTGACGAGGAGGGGCGCTACTGGACCTATGCGACGCTCAACGACTCGTGGACGACGCGGCGGGTGTGCGGGCCGGACGACGCGTTCTTCGGGCTGGGTGAGAAGGGTGGTCGCCTCGACCGTCGCGGCCGCGACTTCACGATGTGGAACACCGACGTGCTCAACGAGCATGCGACGGCGGAGTTCCGCGCCGGTCTCGAGCAGGCCGACCCCCGGTCCGACATGTCGAGCACGGAGTTCGACCCGTACTACGTCAACATCCCCTTCCTCTACCACCAGAGCAATCCCTCTGCGGCCATGGGCGGTTCGTTCGTCGACAACGGCTACCGCGGCTACTACGAGCTGAGTCGCGAGGCCGACTTCGGCATCGCGTTCGCGGGCGGCCAGTGGACGGAGTACGTCTTCGCCGGCCCCGCCATGCCCTCGGTGCTCGGGGCCTACACCTGGCTCACGGGGCGCGCCTCGATGCCGCCGCTCTGGGCGCTCGGCTACCACCAGTGCCGTTGGCAGGCCTACTCGCAGGACGACCTCGTGGCTCTCGGCGACCGGCTTCGCGCGGAGGGCTTCCCGTGCGACGCGCTGTGGCTCGACATCGACTACATGGACGGCTACCGCGTCTTTACGTGGGACGAGAAGCTCTTCCCTGACCCCTCAGCGATGCTGGTTCGCTTGCGGGACAAGGGGTTCAAGGTCGTCACCATCGTCGACCCCGGGGTCAAGCACGACCCCGGCTACGAGGTCTACGACGACGGACTCGCGCGCGACGTCTTCTGTCGCACCGAGGGCGGTGACACCTACATCGGCCAGGTCTGGCCGGGCAACACGGCCTTCCCCGACTTCGCGACTCCTGAGGCGCGGGAGTGGTGGGGAACGCTCAACGCTGCGCACGTGGAGTCGGGTCTTGCCGGCATCTGGAACGACATGAACGAGCCTGCGACCGGTGAGATCCCCCCTGGGGCAATGCGATTCGACCACGGTCGAGAGTCGCACGAGCGCTACCACAACCAGTACGCGCTGCTCATGGCCATGGGGACGCACGAGGGCCTGAACCGGGCCCGCCCCGGTGAGCCGACCTTCATCCTCTCGCGGGCCGGCTTCGCGGGCATCCAGCGCTATGCCGCGAACTGGATGGGTGACAACCAGGCCCGGTGGGACCACCTGTGGCTCAGCGTGCCCATGGCCTGCGGCTTCGGCCTGTCGGGCCAGCCCTTCGTCGGGGCTGACATCGGCGGCTTCCAGGGCAACAGCAACCCCGAGCTCTTCGCCCGGTGGATGCAGGCCGGCACGCTGACCCCCTTCTGCCGCAACCACTCCGAGACAGGGAACATCGACCAGTACCCGTGGTCGTTCGGGCCCGAGGTGCTCGACATCGCACGCGAGGCGGTGCGGCTGCGCTACCGGCTCATGCCCTACATCCATGCCGCCTTCGAGCACGCGGTCGCCACGGGTGAGCCGGTGCAGCGGCCGCTCGTGCTCGACCACCAGGACGACCCCGCGGCCGTCGCCGCGGACGACGAGTACCTCTTCGGCCGGGACCTGCTCGTCGCACCCGTTTACGAGCCCGGCGTCACGTCGCGCGATGTCTACCTGCCGCGGGGGCACTGGTACGACTGGCACTCCGGTGAGCTCCACGAGGGCGGCCAGACGATCACGGCGGCCGCCCCGCTCGACCGGATCCCGATCTTCGCGCGGGCGGGGGCACGAATCCCCCTGTGGCGCGAGGCTCCCGCCTCGACGGCCGACGCCGACCTGTCTGACGTCGAGTGGCGCGAGTTCGCAGAGGTGGAGAGCTGATGTCCGAGATAGAACATGGGGAGACGGACGCGACCGCGAAGACGGGCGAGCACGGGGAGACGGCTGAGCGCGGGGGGAAGGGAGAGCAGGCCGGCGGGGGCGAGAGCATGCTCACCGTCATCATCGCGCTGGTCGCCAACGCCCTCATCGCCGTCGCGAAGTCGATCGTCGCCGTCATCACCGGCTCGGCCTCGATGGTCGCCGAGGCCGCGCACTCGTGGGCCGACGCGGGCAACGAGATCTTCCTGCTCATCGCCGAGCGCCGGGCCGCGAAGCCGCGCGATGCCGGGCACCCGTTCGGCTACGGGCGCGAGGCCTACGTGTGGTCGATGTTCGCGGCCTTCGGGCTCTTCGGAGCCGGCGCCGTCGTCTCGGTCTGGCACGGCATCACGGCACTCGGTCATGAGGAGCCGGAGACGTCGTACTTCTGGGCGTATGCCGTTCTCGCCATCGCCTTCATCCTCGAGAGCGTCTCCTTCTTCCAGGCGACCCGCCAGACGCGGGCCGAGGCACGCCGGCTCGGGCTGCGGCCGCTGCGGTTCATCGCCAACACGTCGAACCCGACCTTGCGTGCCGTCTTCGCCGAGGATGCGGCGGCGCTCGTCGGTCTCGTCATCGCGGGACTCGGCATCCTCCTGCACCAGATCACGGGAAACGCGGTCTACGACGCGATCGGCTCGATCCTCGTCGGACTGCTCCTCGGCGTCGTCGCGATCTTCCTCATCGGTCGCAACCGTGACTTCCTCGTCGGTGAGACCGTGCGCCCAGAGCTGTGGCGCCGTGCCTACGACGAGCTGCACGCCAGCGGAGAGGTGGAGCGCGTCACCTTTCTCCACCTCGAGTTCGTCGGACCGAGCAAGGTCTTCCTGGTGGCCGCAGTCGACCTGACCGGCGACGACACCGAGGCGCACGTCGCCGGCCGGCTCACCGAGCTGGGTCGCCGCCTGGAGCGCAGCGAGCTCATCGAACGAGCCATGATCACCCTGTCGCGCAGCGACGCCCCGGAGCTCGACTTGGGTGACGGCCCCCTCGCGCACGGGGGAAGAGTCAGCGCCGACCCCGCCTGACCGCTACCGAGGTTGCCGGCAGAACCAGGAGAGCGGCCTACCGCCGATCGCGGCAGAGCCGAGCGGGCTACAGGTCACCCTCGAGGAACTGCGCGCGGCCGAGGCCGAAGGACCAGTCGGCGGGCGTGTTCTCGACGACGGAGACGACGAGGTCGGTCGGGGCGAGGCCGCAGCGCGCTTCGAGCTGCTCGGCGAGGGCGGCGTAGAGCGCCTTCTTCTGCTGCTCGTCGCGCCCCTGTTGGGTGATCTGGATGACCACCACCTCGTCGGTGCGCTCGAAGCCGAGGCCGGTGTCGAGCGCGATGATGCGGCCTGGCCGGTGCTCGTGGATGACCTGGTAGCGGTCGCGCTCCGGTGCGGCGAAGTGCTCGACGAGGACGTCCTGGACGGTGTCGGCGAGGCGGCGGAGGTCATCGTCGGACCGTCCTTCGATGACGTCGATGCGCACGAGAGGCATGGCGGCTCCTTGGGTGGGTTGGGCTCGTCCCCCTTCGTACCCGACGACCCTGCAAACGGCTCTCAGACGGCTGCGGGCATGCCTCAGTCCCCGCTGGTCTCGGCGGGGATTGGGGCGGGTGGTTCAGGTGTGCCAGGTGACGCCGTGGGCGGTGACTGTCGCGGTGAGGTTGCGGCGGTGGACCTCGGTGTGGTGTCTCGGGCACAGCAGGGCGGCGTTGAGCAGGTCGGTGGGGCCGCCGAGGGCCCAGTGGGTGACGTGGTGGGCGTCGCACCAGCTCGGGGGCATGGTGCAGCCTTGCCAGCTGCAGCCCTTGTCGCGCACGCCGAGGGCGAGGCGCTGGGAGCGGGTGAAGAGGCGTCTGCGCTGGCCGACGTCGAGGGGTTTGCTGTCGCCGCCGAGGACCATGGGGATGATCTGGGCGTCGCAGGCCATGCGGCGCACCACGCCCGGTGACAGGACGTCGCCGCTGAGGGTGATGCCAGTCCCGGTTCCCGTGCCGGTGGCTGTGCCGGTGCGGGTGCTGGTGGGGGGCTTGCGGCGGAACGCGTCGGGGATGTCGTCGCCGATGTGGTCGCCGAGGTCGTCGCTCAGGTCGGTGAGGAGGGTGTCGAGGTCGATGAGGACGACGACTTTCGCCTTGTCGGTGGTCGGCACCCGGTCGGCGGAGGCGACGCCACGTTGGAGCATGGCCAGCAGGGCGTCCATCCGGCGGCGGGCGGGGGTGCGGTCGTCGGCGGTGATGGTGTGGCCGTGTTCGTCTCTTTCGGGGTGGGGGAGTGAGAGGGGGTCGATGGCGGACTTGAGGATGGCGGCGCCTTCGGGGTCGAGGGTGCCGCGCAGGCCGACCATGCCGGTGGCGTTGGGTGGGGTGAACCACAGCCCCCGCGCGGTGCGCCGGCGGTGGTCGAGGTCGTCCTGGTCGCGGGGCGGTGTGATCTGTTCGGTGTGGTGGCGCACGAGCCGGGCCAGCTCCTCGGGGCGGAGCTGGCGGGCTTGGTCGGTGAGGTCGGTGAGGGCGGTGGTGAGGTCGCCATCGTCGGCGACCGGGGCGGTGCGGGTGTGGAAGTCGAGGATCTGGGCGGCGTTGCCGGCGGTGACCTGCCCGGTGGTGACGAGCAGGCGCAGGTGCGCCCAGCGGGGGTCGGTCAGGGCGGTGCCGACGGTGACGAGGGCTTTGGCCTGGGCGGCGGTGAGGGAGGGGTCGTGGCGGCGGAGCCAGTCGACCCGTGAGAGCCCGTCGGGGGTGTCGACGCCGCGGGAGACCAGCTCGGAGACGATGGTGACGAGGGTGACCTCGAGGGTGGCGCGCTGCGCGGCGACCCGCTCGGCCGCGGCCGCGAGGTCGGTGTCGGCGTGAGCGGTCAGGGACCGGCCGACGACGGCGTCGAGCTGCACAGCCTGGCGGGCGTCGGCGCGGCTGCGGTCGCTGTCCCACGTTGCGGCGCGGGCGGCGGTGGCCTCGATCCAGTCCGGGTCGTCGACCATCGCGAGCCACTCCGTCTCGGTCAGGGGCTCGAGTCCTTGCGGGTCGATCGAGTCCAGCACCTCCGCAGGCACCCCGGACCACGGCCCCCGCGGCGAGGTCACCGGCCGCACCTGCGGCGCGACCCGGCGGCTCGGCCTGCGCCGCGACGTCCCCGTCGATCCTTGGGACGGCCCCGGCTCTGCCGGGCCGCTCGTGGTCCTGCCCCACTCGGCCCACACGCCCGCCCCGTCAGCCTCCGCGGGTGCAGTCGTCACAGACGGTCGCGACGGGCCCGACGCGGTCGCGGAGGACGTGTCGGGCGCGGACGGGCCGGACGGGCCGGATGGCATACCGCCCGTGAGGCGGTGCCAGAAGTCGGTCGCGGACGTGCCGACACCGGAGCGCTGCCGCGTCTCCAGGTCGGCGAGCCGGCTCCTCAGGAGCTCGAGCACGTCTGCGTTCTCTGCCATGAAACGACACTAGAGGCGACCACCGACAGTGCTCGTCCGCGGAGTCCCGACGCCGCATCCCCCTGTGGATAGGCCCGCAAACCCCAGCAGTGCCAGCTCAGCCCAGCGAGCGGACCGACCCCCGCACCTGGAGCGGCATCTCGACGAGGTGCTCGCCTGTCGCGTCGTCAGGTCGCAGCAGCAGCTCCATGGCCTGACGACCCATCTCCTCGTAGGGCAGCCGCGCCGTCGTGAGCGCGGGCCGCATGTAGGAGGCGATCTCGTCGTCGTCGAAGGATGCGATGGACACGTCGTCGGGCACGCGCAGCCCCCGCTCCGTCAGCGCCTGCTGCGCACCGAACGCGACACGGTCGTTGAGGCAGATGAGCCCCGTCACCGGCGCACCGGACTCGAGCACCTTCTTCGCCGCGTCATAGCCGTGCCACGGCTCCCAGAACTCGAAGTCCTCGACGGCCACTGGTGTCACTCCGGCTTCGGAGAGTGCGCGGTGAATCCCGTTGAAGCGGCGTCCGATCGTCACCGAGACATGCGGATCTGACTGCGCCACGGGCGCATTGCCGAGGATTGCCAGCCCGGCACCATGGCCGGCGTCAAGCAGCTGGCGGGCGACGGCATACCCCGCCTCCTCCTCCGAGGGGAGGACTGCGGTGGGCACGGTGGGGCTCACGCAGTTGACGGTAACGGCGCGCATCGACTCGGGGAGCGTGGGCAGCTCGAGCAGGCGGGCGGTGAGGGCGCCGAAGACGAGGCCGTCGACCTGGCGGTCGACCATGAACTCCAGCGCCTTGGCCAGCTGCTTGGGGTGGTTGCCGGTCTCGGCGATGAGCACGCCGTTCTCGTTCTCGTCGGCGACGTCGAGCAGGCCGCGGATCATGGCGGAGGCAAAGCGGGTGATCGTCACCTCGTCGGAGATGAAGCCGACGGTGCCGGTGCGGCCGAGGCGCAGCGAGCGCGCGGCCGCGTTGGGTCGGTAGTTGAGCTCGCGCGCGGCCTCGTGGATGCGCGCGACGGCATCGGCCGACAGGCGCGAGCCGGGTCGGTCGTTGAGCACGAGGCTCACGGCCGTCTTCGACAGTCCTGCGCGCGCGGCGACGTCGGCGAGCGTCGGTCGCTTGGTCACGTCCACCCCCTCGTGCGGGCGCCAGAGCAGCCCGTATGCCGTGTGGCGCCGTCCGTGGCACCCGTGGGCCAGCGTAACCCACCCCGAAACGGACAGTGACACGTCTTCGCAGGTGAAAAGGTTTTAGCAAACTCTTGTGTCGCGGTTCCCGAGCCGCTACGGTCTGTTGCTGAAAGGTTTTAGCAGTGGCGCTGACCTTCCCACCCCGGAGGAACCGATGACACACACCTCGACCACCAAGCGCGTTGCCGTCGGCCTGCTCGCAGCCGCGCTCCCCCTCACGATGGCTGCCTGCGGCAAGGGCGGCAGCAGCTCGAGCGACGCCTCCGGCGGCGGCGAGCTGACGATGTGGACCCACAACGCCGGCAACAAGGCCGAGCTCGGGGCCATCACGGCGATCGTCAACGACTACAACGCGAGCCAGAGCAAGTACAAGGTCAAGATCCAGGCCTTCCCGCAGGACTCCTACAACCAGTCCGTCGTGGCCGCCGCCGCCAGCAAGAAACTGCCGTGCATCCTCGACATCGACGGCCCCAACGTGCCCAACTGGGCCTGGGCGGGCTACCTCGCCCCGCTCGAGGGCCTCGACGACACGCTGTCGAAGTACCTCCCGACCGTGCTCGGCAAGTACGACAACAAGACGTACTCGTACGGCTACTACGACGTCGCGCTCGTCATGGTCACCCGCAAGACGATCCTCGACAAGTACGGCATCCGCATCCCGACGGCCGACCAGCCGTGGACCAAGGACGAGTTCGACGCGGCGCTGAAGAAGATCAAGGCCTCCGGCGACTTCCAGAACCCGCTCGACATCGCGACGAGCTTCACCGGCGAGTGGTGGCCCTACGCGTACTCGCCGATGCTCCAGAGCTTCGGCGGCGACCTCATCGACCGCAAGGAGTACAAGAGCGCCGAGGGCGTCCTCAACGGCCCGCAGGCAGTCGCCTGGGCGACGTGGTTCCGCAGCCTCGTCACGGACGGCCTCGTGCCGCTCAAGTCCGGCGCTGACCCGGCCAAGGACTTCATCAACGGCAAGTCGGCGATGCTCTACAACGGCACCTGGACGGCAGTCGACACGCGCAAGGCCTTCGGCAAGGACACCCTCTTCCTCCCGCCGCCGGACCTCGGCAACGGCCCCAAGATCGGTGGCGGCTCGTGGCAGTGGGGCATCTCGCAGAACTGCTCCGACCAGGCCGGCGCGCTCGACTACATGAAGTTCGCGGCCCAGGACAAGTACGTCGCGAGCGTCGCTCGTGACACGAACAACATCCCCGCGACCGACGCGGCCGCCGCGCAGGTCAAGGGCTACGAGGAGGGCGGCGAGAACCGCATCTTCCTCGACTACGCCAAGAAGTTCGCCGTGCTGCGCCCCGTGACTCCTGGGTACCCGTTCATCGCAACGGAGTTCACCAAGACCGCGCAGGACATCCTCAACGGGGCCGACCCCAAGCAGGCCCTCGACTCGGCCGTCAAGAACATCGACGCCAACCAGAAGTCCAACGGCTACTTCCAGTGAGCTCCTGAGCAGGGGTATGCCGCCGGGTGCGGCAGGAGGGGCAGCGTGACCGCGCGCTCTTCCCGCCAGCCCGCCGGACGGCATACCCCTGCTCGAAGCCCTGCAAGTGACCGCACGCTGACCCACGAAAGGGATGGACAATGTCGACCATCACCGCGGCTGAGAGCGCGAGCGCTCCGGCTGCCACGGCGCGAAAGCGCAAGCCCATGAAGGGCTCTCGCTCGTCGACCACCACGGCGCTGCTCATGCTGCTGCCCGCTGCGGTCCTGCTGATCACGTTCCTGCTCATCCCGATCGGTCTGACGTTCGGGCTGGCCTTCACCAACGCCCGGCTCATCTCGCCGCGCCCGGCCGAGTTCGTCGGTGTCGACAACTTCACGCGGCTCTTCGACGACGAGACCTTCTGGGCGTCGTTGCGCAACACGATCATCTTCGCAGTGGTCATCGTTCCGCTGCAGTCGGCCTGTGCCCTCGGGCTGGCGCTGCTCGTCAACGTGAAGATGCGCGGTGTCAACTTCTTCCGCACCGTCTACTTCCTGCCCGTCGTCACCTCGATGGTCGTCGTGTCGATGCTCTGGCTCTTCCTCTACCAGCCCAACGGCCTCATCAACCAGGCGCTGGCCCGCTTCGGCATCCAGGGGCCCGACTGGCTCGGCGACCCGCACACGGCCCTGCTCGCGATCATCCTCATGTCGGCGTGGCAGGCCATGGGCTTCCACATGGTCATCTGGCTCTCCGGGCTGCAGACCATCCCCGGGGACCTCTACGAGGCGGCCGACCTCGACGGCGCCGACACCTGGCAGAAGTTCCGCTACGTCACGTGGCCGGGCCTGCGCGCGACCCGCACGTTCATCCTCATCACCATCACGATCTCGGCGTTCGCGCTGTTCACCCAGGTCAACATCATGACCCAGGGTGGCCCGCTCGACTCGACCTCGACGCTGGTGCTGATGGCGGTGCGAACCGGCTTCCAGCAGCAACAGACCGGCTACGCGTCGGCGATCTCGCTCGCGTTCTTCGTCCTCGTGCTCGCTGTCACCCTCGTCAACCGCTACTTCACCCGAGACAAGGACGTCGTCCGATGAGCGCCACAGCCGCCAGCGAGACCCTGGCCCACGTCGCCGAGACCGCCGCCCCGGAGCACCACCGCAGCGGCGAGCGGTCGCACCGGGCCCGGGCGGGTCTGGGGATGCTGTTGCGCATCATTCTCTGCCTCGTCTTCGGGTTGCCGCTGCTGTTCATGCTCGTCTCGAGCTTCAAGCCCGACCTGCAGATCTTCGACGACCTGGGCAGCATCAAGGCCTTCCTGCCCACCGGGGACATCTCGACCGCCAACTACAGCGGCGTCTTCGGCCGGGTCCCGTTCGCGCAGTTCATGATGAACTCGGTCGTCATCACCGTGGTGACCGTCGTGTTCGGCATCCTCGTCAACTCGATGGCCGCCTTCGCGCTGGCCCGGATCGGGTTCAAGGGCGCTGGCATCGTGCTCGGCATCATCCTCGCCACGCTCATCGTGCCTTTCGAGACGCTCGCGCTGCCGTTGCTGTGGTGGTCGAACCAGCTGCCCTTCCTCGGACCAGACGGGTTCAGCCAGGGCTGGCTCGACACCTACCAGGTGCAGATCATCCCCTTCATCGCGAACGCCTTCTCGATCTTCCTCTTCTACCAGTACTTCGACTCCATCCCGAAGGAGCTCGACGAGGCCGCGAAGGTCGACGGTGCGGGCTGGTTCCGCATCTACCGCAGCATCATCATGCCCCTGTCGGGGCCGGCCGTCGCGACCGTCGCGATCCTGACGTTCCTGCCGATGTGGAACCAGTACCTCTGGCCGCTCATGGCCGTTCAGTCCGAGGAGCTGCGGCCGGTCATGGTCGGCATCGACTACTTCAAGCAGCTCAACACCTCGTGGGGGCAGATCATGGCGTACGCCACGATGATCACCGCGCCCGTGCTCATTCTCTTCATCGCCTTCCAGCGGTCCTTCATCAACTCCATCGCCAGCAGTGGCGTGAAAGGCTGAGTCGTGTTCAAGCTTCCCGAGGCGTGGGTGTGGGACTTCTGGACCGTCGACGACGGCGACCGCTACCACCTCTTCTTCCTGTATGCGTCTCGCGCGCTTCGCGACCCGCACGCGCGGCACTACCGCGCCTCCGTCGGCCACGCGGTGTCGGACGACCTCGTGCACTGGGAGCGGGTCGTGGATGCGCTCGTGCGCTCGGACGCGCCGGCCTTCGACGACCTCGCCACGTGGACCGGGTCGGTCGTGCAACACCCGGACGGGCGGTGGTTCATGTTCTACACCGGGGCGTCGCTGAACGCTGACGGGGCCAACGTCCAGTCCATCGGGTATGCCGTCTCGTCCGACCTCTACACGTGGGACAAGGCGCCCGGACCGGTGCTGCGCGCGGACGGCGAGTGGTACGAAAGGTTCGCGCCCGCGCCCGAGGGGAACTGGCACGACGAAGCATTCCGTGACCCGTGGGTCTTCGCCGACCCCGACGGGGACGGCTGGCACATGCTCATCACGGCCCGGTCGGCGGTGGGGCCTGCTTCGGATCTCGCTGAGACGGTGGACCGTGGTGTCGTGGGGCACGCGTGGTCGGCGGACCTCGAGAACTGGGAGCTGCGGGAGCCGTTGACCTCGCCCGGCCAGGGGTTCGGGCAGCTCGAGGTGCTCCAGCCCTTCGTAGTCGACGGTCGGCAGGTGCTGCTCTTCAACTGCCTCGCCGGCGACGCGTCCGACCGTTTGAAGGCGACGGGCACCGAGGGTGGCGTGTGGATCGCCACGGCCGAGTCACCGCTCGGGCCCTACGACATCGCCGGTGCACAGCGGATCGACGACCCGAGCCTCTACGTCGGAAAGTTCATCGCCGACCGCGAGACGGGCGAGACGAAGTTCATGGCCTTCCGCAACGAGACCGGCGGCTCCTTCATCGGCGAGATCACCGACCCGTATGTCGTGAGCTGGGAGGGTGACCGCCTCGTCCTCACGCCCTCGGTCAGCGAGGCGCCCCTCCTGGAGAGCGTGACGGGGTGATGGGCGCGTCCTGATCGAGACGGGACCCGCCGGGCGCGGACTCAGCCTCGGTCAGGGTGCGCGGCGGGCGGCATACGTCCGCCGCGCATCCTGTCAGTACATGGGGCCCTGCTCGGCGAGCGCCCTCTCGCGGCGGCGAATGAGGTCGCGTCGCGCGGCGCTCGTCAGCCAATCCGGGCGGCCGAGCGAGGTGGTCGTGGCGTAGGGGTCGAGGCCGGCGGCCTTGCGGAACATGGGGCCGCGCGACGATGCGCCCTTGATGCCGAAGTGCGCCCAGAGCTCGCCGGCCGTGATGCCGTAAGAGCCGCTGACGACGATCCCGTTGGCGCGACCCACGAGCCAGGCCACCACGGCTGCCGCGCTCGCGGTCGACCCACGTCGGCGAAAGATGCCGGGGTCGCCCGCGACGACGGTGGCGAGGAACCGGCGACAGGCGGTGCGGAACTCGACGTCGAAGCGCTCGGTCGCGAAGTTGTCGAGCAGTCTGACCGTCTCGGCCACCGGCTCGGTGATGTCGGCGGGCACGACTGACCAGTCGAAGTCCTCGTCGGGCAGCGGATCGGAGTCGAGGGCCGCGAGAGCCTCCCGCCCCCCGACGTGGTCCGCTGCCTGGTCGAGCACGAACTCCGTCCAGTCGAAGGCCTCCGAGCTCTCGAGCACCGGCACGATGCCCACTGGGTCGCCGAGGAGGGCCGCGTAGTCCTTCACGGCTTCGCGCAGCCGCAGCGCCTCGAAGGACGTGACGAGGCCGACGTAGTCCGGCCCGAACTCGTCGACGGCCTTGCGCACCGCGACGATGTCTGCATCTGCCGCATCGGCCTGCCCCATGCACCAGACGGCAAAAGCCTTGAGCAGCTCAGGGATTCGCCGGGCGATGTGCTCGTCGACAAGCAGGGTGCGAGGGAGCAGGCCGAAGAGGAAGTCGCCCAGGCGGTCTGGCGTCCAGTGGAGGAACTCGTCATCGGGCATGGGCCCGGAGGTCCCGACGATGAGGGCCAGGGCCGCCTGATCCCGGTCGCGCGACAGATCCAGTCCCGCCAGAGACGCCGCCGTCGACGACGCGAACTGGTCGACGAGCTCTCGTCGTGAGTCGAGGAGCGTCTCGACGAGCTCGTCGAGCGCGGACTCCTCGTCGAGGACGATGAGATCGCGGGGGTCGTCGAAGTCCTTGCGGCCGTCGAGCTGGGCCCAGCCCTTGCCGCCCTCGGGCATCGTGCCGAGCAGCCAGTCGAGGATCGGCCGGGCCGCCGGCCACGTGTCTGACGCAGGGTCCCAGTCGTCCTCGTCGCTCGCGTCGAGGGCCTGCTCGATGAGGCGCCGCGCCTGCGCCAGGTCGATCTCCTCGAAGGTCGGCTGCTCCTCCTCGGGGGACGAGTCGGTGATCTGGCCCAGGACGCTCTCGATGGGAACGGGCGTCGGGAAGGCGTCACGCACCACGGTGCCGAGCCGGTGGTCGACGTAGACGAGGAAGGACGCCCCGCCACCTCCCGACCACTCGACGTCGAGGACGACATTGGCGCCGAGGTCGTCATCGGCAGACATGAGATGCGCCCTGCTGACGCGCAGTTCGCGAAGGTCCCTCAGCCACAAGGGCATCGGCTGCCGTCGGTGGGCGAGCTCCTGGTCGATGTCATCGACGATCTCTGGGTCCGGCACGAGAACGGCGAGGGCCGTCAGCGCTGCGGTCGTCTCGGCGAGGTCGACGCCGATGAAGGACTCGACGAGGCCTGCGAGCCCGACGCTTGAGCCGGTGGTGTTGGTGCCGTCTGCGTCATTTGGTCCAGCGACCTGGACGATCGTCGACACGAAGGCCAGGAACGACCACGGGTCGTCGTCGCGCAGCCTGCGACGCAGGTCGAGGATGAGCGGCTGCATCGCATCGCCAGCCACGGTCGTCCCGCGCTTCGGCTGGGCCGCCCCGCCGTGCACGACGCGCAGCCGCGCGTCACCCCTGCCCCGCTTGTGTGCTCGCCTGCTCACGTGGCTCGTTCTCCCGCTGCCGTATGCCGTCCGGTGCCTCTCGCTGGGCATCTTCCCATCGCCAACGGGTCACCGGGGGAGGCGTGCGGCGCAACCGTCATGAGCACCAGCGCCTGGAGGGTGTCGCCCCAACTTCGACCCGTCACCTCATGGATAGAGTGGTCGGATCATTGCGGACCGACGGGCTTCCCTGCGGACATGCCCCCACACCGCACGAGTCACTTCGTGCTGCCAGGGGACCTGTTCGTGCACCTTCTCCGCACCTCCGTTCGCGGGTTCTCCGCGCTGGAGGCCCATCTTGCCGACCGCCTCACTGAGCAGATGAGTATCCAGACTGGTCGTCGCCCGGCGGCTAGCGAGTCGCGATCCTGGGAACGGAGTTTGCCAGCGCTCCGGGCCGACCTCGTGTCGGCCGGGCTGGACGACGTCGAGATGCTCATCGAGTACCAGCTGCCGCTGACCAGCAAGCGCGCCGACGTGGTGCTCGCAGGCAAGCACCCCAAGACCGGACTGCCTTCGTACGTGATTGTCGAGCTCAAGCAGTGGAGCTCAGCCGAGAGCTTCGAGGGCAGCGAGACGCTCGTGTCGGTGGAGCAGTACGGGCGCCGTGCGGTCACGCACCCAGCGCTGCAGGTAGCCGACTACTGCGACTACCTGGCGTCTTTCACTGTCGTCTTGGCCGACCACCCGCACTCTCTCGCCGGCGTCGCCTACCTGCACAACGCGACGGACCTTGGCGTTTCGGACCTTCTCGCTTTGAAGCGGACGAAGGAGGGCGCCATCTTCCTGGGCAGCGTCGCGGAGCGTTCATCGACTACCTGCGCTCGCTTTTGGCGCCGGGTCAGAGCGGAGCCGACGCTGCCGACGCCCTCCTGCGAAGCAAGATCCAGCCGAGCAAGCAGCTGTTGGCCGTCGCCGCCGAAGAAGTCCAGAGTAGGGAGCAGTTCGTGCTCCTCGACGAGCAGCGCGACGCTTACGAGCACGTCCTGCATGCCGTCGAGCGGGCTCGACGATCGAACACCAAAACCGCAGTCGTGGTCAGCGGCGGGCCGGGCAGCGGCAAGTCGGTGATTGCTCTCTCCCTCGTGGGTGAGCTGTCCCGACAGGGCCGGTCAGTCATGCATGCGACGGGTTCGCGGTCCTTCACGATGACGCTGCGTAAGGTGGCAGGCAGGCGGGCCCGAGGGTGCAGAAGCTCTTCACGTACTTCAACTCGTTCATGACGGCGGAGCCCAACGACCTCGACTGCCTCATCCTCGACGAGGCACACCGCATCCGCGAGACCTCCGTCAGCCGGTACACCCGGAAGGAGCTCCGAAGCGTCGGACGTCCGCAGATCCACGAGCTTCTCTCCGCTGCAAAGGTGCCGGTCTTCCTTCTGGACGAGCATCAGGTGGTCCGGCCCGGCGAGATGGGCACGGTCGATGACATTGAGGCGCACGCCAAGGCGCTGGGGCTCAAGGTCGAGCACATCAACCTCAACGACCAGTTCCGTTGCGGCGGCTCGGAGGTCTTCGTGGACTGGGTGCTGCGCCTGCTCGGCCTCAAGCCCGGCGGGCCGATCGAGTGGAAGGGCGACGACGGTTTCCACGTGTCGGTGGCTGACACGCCGGAGGAGCTGGAGCACGTTCTCGCGACGTGGCAGGGCGATGGCTACTCAGCTCGGATGGCGGCTGGCTACTGCTGGCCATGGAGCGATCCTCGCCCTGACGGGTCGTTGGTCAACGACGTCCAGATCGACGGGTGGTCACGTCCTTGGAACCTTCGCGGCGACCGCTCTGTCGGTGGTGCTCCCCCTGCCGCCCTGTGGGCGAGCGATCCCGCAGGCTTCGGACAGGTCGGCTGCGTTTACACCGCGCAGGGCTTTGAGTACGACCATGCGGGCGTCATCATCGGGCCGGACTTAGTCTGGCGCGACGGACGGTGGAGGGCCGTTCGAGAGGCGAACCGCGACCCGGACTTCCGGAACCGGATCAAGGTCACCGACCAGGAGTTCGACCGCCTCGTCCGCAATGTGTACAAGGTGCTCCTCACCCGCGGGATGCAAAGCGTGACCATCTATTCGACCGATCCACAGACGCGCGAGTACCTACGGAGCCTCATCGGCCACTGACGGCCCGGGAAGACCAACCTGTCCGGCAAGTGCGCTGACCTTGGGCAATCGCGGCGGTGTGACGGCTGTCGCCGGCCACCCACTAGATCCAGGTGCTGGACCGGCGGATCTGATTGAAGATCGTTTCGACCTCTTGATCGGGCAGGACGGACGGCAGTGCTGATGCCCACCGTTTCAGCCCGCGCCGTGTGGTGATGGTGACGTCTCGCGGCGACGTGCGAATCGTGAGCTTGCCGGGGTCCACGAGAACGATCACGCTGTGCGCCTCGATGGGGCTTCCGGTGGCGGCGGTCAGCAGGCGGCTGGCGCGAGCAGCTTCATGCCGCGAGTTACGCAGGTACGGCTGCTTGCGTCCGTTCACCATGAATGTGTGCTCACCGACCCAGATGGATGCGCCCGGATGCGCCTTGGTATTGAGGGTGAAGACGCCTCCTGGGCCTACGAGTACGTGATCGATGTCGGAGCCTCTGGTCCCCACCGGAACTGAATGGACGTAGCGCCAGGCCCCGGGGCGGGCGATGCGCCAGAGTTCCGCTGCCACGGTCTCCTCACCCCGGGCGCCTTGGGTCCACGCGCGGGTTTCCCGTCTGGCGGAGAAATCGAACCACCGTGGCTCGGGCAGCTGGGCGGCGCGGTGCCAGAGTGCGTGGCCGGGATCATTCCTGACCAGGTCGCGCCAGCCTGCATGGGGAGGGTCCACCGGCACTCTCCAGCTGGGGTGGTCCAGCTGCCACTCTCGGTGGGCCGCGACGGCGCGCGCGTGCTCCCGTTGTGAACGGCGTCGGGCCAGCCAGGCAGTCAGCCCACGACCGGACGGCGGTTCGGGCGGGGACGGTTCGCTCGACTCTGGGCCGCAGCGGATGCCGTGCGTGCGTAGCCAGTCGGCCAGCACGTGCTCCATCAGTTGGGCGTAGTCCGGAGAAGTCGGGTAGTCGTTTCCGGTGTCGAGGTCCCGATAGCCTGCAATCGTGCCATCGCTGAACCAGACATAAGCGTGGTTGATTCCTGGTTCCTGGCGCCATGAGATCTCTGCCGACAACACGCGTAGAGAATGCCCGCCTAAGCGGTCGGTGTCCTCAGATTCGGGAAATTGAGAGGCGCAGAGCGAGGTCGAATCCCGCGACCTGACGCAGCGCGGCGAAGCCCCGGGTCCAACGATTAGTAGCGGGTCGTCCCGGCGGGACATCGCGTCCGAACGGCGGCGTCGCCAGATGACCCGCGGAAATGCCCGGTGCCAACGCGGCGGTGGACTTTCGTGGTTGACCATCGAACGGCAACGCGTCAGGCTAGCCTGACAGGCGTGGGACGAGGACGCAGCAAGTGGCAGGACGGTCGACGTGCATGGGAGCGACTGAACCACTGGCATCGTGGCGTCGTCGATCGCTTCCCGGACGAGTATCCGGATCGAGCATTGGTCGGCCGGGGAGCAGTTGCCGCTCTAAGCGACATCACTTTCGTGCGCCAACTGCTCGATGAACTCGAGACCCGACTGGTCCGAACCGCTCGTCAAGGTGGAGTCGCCTGGTCCGAGATCGCAGCACCTCTGGCGATTACTCGTCAGGCAGCTTGGGAGAGGTGGCATGACTTGGACGATCTCACTTCCAGTGAAAGCACCCAGACCGCCGAGTGATCAGCTCCGTTTCGTAGCCATCAACTGGCGGTCTCAGTGTTTGAGGCCGAGGACGAGGCTGAGGGCGACTCGCGGCGTGAAGACGCACCATGCGTCGGCCGCGTGCAGACCTCGTCGGGAGCCTCCGCTGGGCGCCGAAGCCCCTTCATCGAGATGCGGCCTCTAGCCGCGTCGAATAGCGTGACCCAGTCGAAAGGGAGTTGGATGGCGGGAAATACGGCGTCTGGTTGGTACCCGGATCCGATGGGGAGGTTCGATCACCGTTACTGGGATGGCAACGGATGGACCGAGCATGTAAGCAGCGCTGGCACGCAGGCCATAGATCCGGTGGAAGCGACCGCATATGAGGGTGCAACCGCCATTGCCCCATCCGGGGGTGCGGCCGAGCCGGGGACCTTGACCGACGCAGGAGGGACCAACTCCGGGTCGGCAGGCGTCCTGGCAGGAGCGTCGACTCCGCTGTCTGAGGCTGCCGCCCACGCAGCGACCATGAAGGTCAACACCTTCAATGCGAAGCGCGTCGCCACTGAGCTCCAGAGCGAGTACGGCGTCCTGACCCGTGAAGTGGCACGCCTCCGGGGGATCCTGGCCGATCTGGGTGCCTTGGATATGGCCGCCCGGCAGCGCCGCATCGACGAGCAGCGACAGACGGAAGAGGCGCTGCGCCATCAGGTCGCCGAACTGCGGCGCCAGCTCAGCGAACTGGACCAACAGGTGATCGTCAACCGCGACCGACTTGTCCTCGAGGAGGTTGGCCTCTTCGACTTCGAACATCCTGCTGAAGCGTCTGCCTCGCTGGCGACGGAACTGGAGTCCCTCAGGTCACAGATTCGCCAGGCAAACAAGCTGGGAACCGCCATCACCGCAACATCGAACTTCACGTTCAACAACTCCGCCGCGAAGGGTCGCACCTTCGTCAACCAGATGAGCAGGATCATGCTCAGGGCCTACAACGCCGAGGCCGAAAACGCCGTCAAAACCGTCAAGGCCGGCAACCTGGCTTCAGCGCAGAAGCGACTGTCAACCGCCCGCGACCAAATCGCCAAGCAAGGCCAGATGATCGATCTCACCGTGACCGATCACTACCACTGGCTGCGGCTTCGCGAGCTGGAACTGGCGTCACGACACCTGCAGGCCGTTG
Organism: Humibacillus xanthopallidus; assembly: GCF_006716675.1. Classification (GTDB taxonomy): domain Bacteria; phylum Actinomycetota; class Actinomycetes; order Actinomycetales; family Dermatophilaceae; genus Humibacillus; species Humibacillus xanthopallidus_B. The sequence goes on from NZ_VFPM01000006.1 coordinate 76,075, forward strand.
CCGCCGAGAAGGAACTCGACCGCGAACGGCGGGCCGAACTGAGAGAGCAACGCGCGCTGGAAGCCGAGATCAAACGCGAGAAGGAACGCCTGGAGAAGGAACGCGCGCACTACCTCAACTCGATCCAACGGCTACGAGACTCCGGTGACGCCCAAGCGGCCGACGCGCTCCAAGCCGAACTCGACCGCATCGACGCCGAAATCGCTGAGGCCGACTACCGCGCAGCGAACATCCGCGCCGGGTACGTCTACGTCATCTCCAACATCGGCGCCTTCGGCGAGGGCGTCGTCAAGATCGGCATGACACGACGACTGGAACCGATGGACCGCATCCGCGAACTCGGAGACGCATCCGTCCCGTTCACATTCGACGTGCACGCCCTCTTCTTCAGCGACGACGCTGTCACCATCGAGGCCATGCTCCACAGAGAGTTCGCCCAGCAAAGGCTCAACAAGGTCAACCCGCGCCGCGAGTTCTTCAGAGTGCGACCCCAGCAGGTCCTCGAGGCCTTGACCGAGCACAAGGTCTCCGTGCTCGAATTCACCACGCACGCCGCGGCAGATGACTTCAGAATGAGCTGGCCAAGCGGATACTCATCAGAACCCGACGACACGGCAGCCAGAGCAGCCGGACCCGGCGGACCCGACCATTTGCTTCCCTCACGTTGAGACTCCAGCGATAGGCCGCGCTGAGGTGGGCCAAGGTCGGCGGTCGGCACGCGGCGGAGTGACCCACCTTACGTCTGTGGCTCGAGGGATCTATCAGCATGTCGCACTCGTGACGGGTCGGCAGGGCCCGGGTTGGGCATGGCCATGCGATCACGGCGAGTCGCTTTTCACCGTGCGTGGTCCCGAATCAAGTGGCATGCTCTGAGAAATTCGTTTCGAGGACAAGGAGTCATGGGTGGCGGACGAGACTCTGGAACTGTCCTATGCTGGCCCGGCCCTCGAATCGCACAGCATCGACGCCAGAGAACTCGGGCCGGCGCTCATCGCCATTTCTGACCTCTTTGTCACCGCACACATTGAGCTGGGTCGCGAGGGTCCGCTCCCGGCTGTGCGCGTTGTAGCCACCTCCGAGGGATCCTTCATTGTTCACCTACTCGTCAGTACGCCTTCCAACGTCCTTGGCGCGTACCTAGAACCAGTCGCGGACTGGCTAAATACGTCGGGACCGATGGCCACAGTCACTGGGCTGGGCATCGTTACACCCGTCATCGGGGGTCTAGCGTGGATGGTCGCGCGGGTTCGAAAGGGCATAGAGAAGCGCGTTACTCCGGTGGCACCCGGGGAAATCGAAATCGAGTGGCCTGATGGCACCAAGCTGCGCGTGTTGGGAGAGGCCGCCCAGATCGTCGAGAGCATGGACATGAGACGTGCCATCAAGAAGGTTGGCGCGCCACTCCGCCGCAGGGGCGAGATCGACCGAATGACTATCCGGACCACGGACGAGAACCAGCCCGAAGTCGCGATGGAGTCCGCCGATCTTCGTGCGCTCGATGCCCTTCCTACCGATGACACGCTTCTCACCGACACCGAGCGAGAGGTTGTCCTTCGGCTCAAGAAGGTCGCCTTCGATCACGAGCGCAAGTGGCAGGTCACCGACGGCAGTTCAACCTTCTGGGCGGCGATGATGGACCTCAACTTCGCCCTCAAGGTCGCAGATTCACAGGAGTCCTTCTCCGCGAATGATCAGCTTCGGGTCAGCCTGCGCGAGAGGCAGTTCACTACGGACAGTGGCGGCATCCGAGCTGAGCATTCGATCGTTCACGTGATCGAGCATCTCAAGTCGCCTGAGCAGTCACACCTTCCCTTCGATGATTCGTAGGCCCTAGTGGAGCCTCACACAGAGGTGGAAGGGCACGGGTCCTTCGCGGCGAAGTGGGGCACCCATGGCGGGCGCTCTTGCCGCCGATCGTCCCCGCCGCCGGCCCCCGAGCCGCCGCGCAAGAACTGGTTCGCCGGCCGCAAGACCCTCACGGGGCTGGTCGGACTGGGTCGTCCTCGCGATCGTCGCCGCGGCTCTCAACGGCGGTGGAGGGGGGCGCGGCGTCCACCATCCTGTCGCCCGTCGTTGTTACGGTGCGGGCACCGAGACAGGGGAGATGCACGATGGCGAACGACGAGTGGTCGCGACCGACGACGGAGCAGTTGACCCATGCGAAGAGCCAGGCGCTCCTGGCTCTGCAAACGGAGCGCTCCGGGTGGCGCCTTCGCCGCTACTACGACACGGCGGGTGACTACGCCGGTGCCAGCTTCGCCACGATCGGCACGAACGACGCCAGCGTGATCGCGGCCGACGACCTCTTCGCGGTGACCCTGCTCAGCGTCAGCATCCCGGCAGGTGCAGCCCGCCTCCTCACGGAGCCGGGAGGGTCGAGCGACACGGTGAACGAGGCGCTGCGAGCGCTACCGACCGAGTCGCTTCGAGACGTCGAGGATGGCGGGCTGCGTGACATGGAGACGTTCTATCGACGCGTCAAGGCCGCCCTGGCGAAGGCCGGCGTCGAGAACTCCAACCCGTGGGTCACGGCCAGCAAGCTCTGTGCGCGCAAGCGCCCAGATCTCCTTCCGGTGCGTGACAACGTCGTATGCGCGCTGCTGGGCCTGCTGCCCAAGGGCAACTACCAGGTGGACTGGCAGGTCTTCCGCCATCTCATGCGGGATCAGGAGGTGCTCGATGCCATCGAAGCCGCCGCTGAAACGGCCATGCAGGACGCGGACGGCACGCTCGTGGTGATCGACAGGGAGCCGCTCCGGATCCTCGACGCAGCCCTGTGGTGCAGCGTGATCATGCCCGATCGTGTCGAGGCCACTGCCTGAACCAGGTCGTGTCCCGACGGGTCGCTCGGTGGACACGGCGCCGCCCCCTGCGGGTCACTCGCAGTTGATGCACACTCCGGAGAGCGGCATCTCCATGAAGCAGGTCGGGCAGATCGACCCGCGGCGTACCTCCGGCGTCGCCGCCCTGGGACTGCGCTCCCGAGACTCGCGCATGCGGGGAGTCAGGGTCGGCCGCGCATCGCCCGGGACGTCCGCTCCCCAGTGTCGGTAGCACTCGAGGCGCGAGGCGGCTGCGTGGGTTTCCCGCTCGAGCTGGTCGTGGATCGGCGGCTGGCCGGAGACGCGCAGCACTTCGTCGTAGCCGGCACCGACCTGTCCGTCGTCCTTGTGCACGACGAGTGACGTGAGCGGCGGCTCGCTGCGTACGTGGTTGACCTTGACGATGTCGGCCAGCAGGCCACCGATCCAGTTGCGCATTGCGGACCGCGTGTAGAGCTTCGAGCGCCGCTGCACCTCCTCGGCCAGCTCGGAGTAGGTGATCACCGCGTTGTAGCGCCCCGCAGTCTCCACCAGCACCTCGTACGCGTGCTTCGCCCAGTAGGGCTGAGCCACCTTGGGCGTCACATACCTCTCGCTGTCCGACACAGTCAGTCATTCCCTTCCACGCGTCATCGACAGTGGACAGTCTCCACCGGCGGCGAACTTGCCACCGAGGCGGTGCCCTGCGGCTCGGCAGAACCCGCGCGGTGAGCCGAGCGTTCGCGCCGCGAGCGCGGACGGTGTCGCGACGCACGGGGCGGGCGGTCTCGCCAATGACTGATCGACCGCGGCTCGCTGGTGGTGTTGGACATGCCGGGGACGTTCCTCGCACCCTGCTCCAACTGACGGAGCAGGGTGCGAGGAACCGCCCGAGACGTCTCGTCGCCAGGGACCTTCGTCAGTCGAGTGGGTCGCGGGTCGCCACCCACAGCACCGCAAGACTGACCAGGGCAACGGTTCCCCACAGCGTCAGCGAACCAGCCCAGCGCTGACCGGTCGCAGACGGGAAGAGCTCCACCCACCGCTCGAGCGGGCGGGCGACGGCCAGCACCAGCACGATCGCAAGGAGCCCCCCTGCCACAGCATCACCTGGCTCGGCCGCCCGCCGCCGCGCCGCCGCCGAGACGGCGAGAGCCCCGAGTACGAGCCCGGCCAGCTGTGTGACGACGCCGAACCGAGCACTGTCGCCGGTGCGCCCCGCCGCCAGGACCATTGCGAGGGCGCCCAGCCCGACGATCGCAGCAGCGACGAGGAGCCGAGCCAGGCTCCGGGCGCGCAGCGTGGTCGGCGTCGCCGCCACGGCCTCGCTCGCTGCCTCGTCCAGCACGTATGCCGTCCCCGCCGCCAGCAGCGGAACGCCCACTGCCGCAATGGTGCCCGCGACGGACGCGGTCGGCCAGGCCGAGACCACCAGCAGGAGCGCGAGCCCGCTCGTGGTGAGCAGCGCGACGGGCCGCCACGGCACTCCCGTGACGGGCCCGAGCGCGGGGGGAAGAATCACTTCGTCGTGACGACGGCAGGGCCGTCCGGGTAGGAGCGGACGGGTTCGCTGAGGCCACCACTCGCCGCGAGGACGTAGGTCACCAGCGACACGGCGACGAGCACGCCACCAGCCCTGACGAGACGGCGCCGGGTCTGGCCTTCGGACCGCCACAGCAAGGCGGCAAGCCCGGCAAGGGCGCACAGGGTCAACAGCCAGACGAAATACCACCACGGCGATCCCGTGAGGCTGAGCACGCTGTCGGTGTTCTCCGACACTGTGGTGAAGCCGCTCAGCGGGGCGAAGAGCCGCACCCAGCGGTGCCAGGCGGGTGGCGAAGCCTCGTCGCCGCTGAACGCACTCATCACCGTCAGGGTCCAGACCGCGACGAGGATGACGAGCACAGCTGACGCACCGCGGAAGCGCCACCACCGCCCCGCGGCGATCCCGAGCAACGTTGCACCGGCGGCCGCGACGACCGAGTTGCCGACGATGACCGTGGCGATCTCGCTGTGGGAGAACACGCCATACATCCAGTCGGGTGCGTCCAGTGCCGCCGGGGTGAAGCCGTAGTAGAAGACGAGCCACCACGACGCCACGAGGCAGGGGATCAGCGTGATGACGCATAGCGCCGCGGTCCGGGCGGTTGTCGAGGTGGGCGCTGCCTCGACGAGCTCGTCGGCGCGGTCGAACGAGCGGGTGATCCGGTAGGCGGCCAGCATCGCGCCGAGTCCCACGGTCAGGGCGACGACGGGAAGCCCCAAGGCGTTGCCCGTGACCTGGTCGGGCTCCTCGCTGAGAGCCATGGCCGTCGACACGATGCCGAAGGCAGTGCCCCCGACGAAGGCGGGGTGGCGTGCGAGGCGCCCAGCCTCGAGGCGGGCGAGAGCAGGCAAGGCGCCGCGTGGGACAGTCGACGTGGCCACGGTCGGCGCGGTCAGGGCGTCGTGCGGTGTGCTCGTCATGACGACACCTCCGTCGAGATCGTGGGGTCGTCGGAGGAGCGACCGGTCGCGCCACGGAGCAGCAGGTAGGCGTCCTCAAGGCTGGGCTCCACGAGCTCCGCGCCACGCGGCACCTGCTCGCCGACGTTGCGATAGCGACCCGACGCCGTGCGCCAGGAGGCCTGCGCCGCCGCATCGGGCTCGGCGGCCATCCACACGCGGCCGGCCGCCAGCGACACGAGCTCGGGCACGGTGCCGTCGAAGTGGACGCGCCCGGCGTCGAGCACGATGACGCGACTGCAGAGCGCTGCGACGTCCTCGGTCTGGTGGGTGGAGATGACCATCGTCGAGGTCGCGGCGATGTCGGCGAGCACCCCGCGCAGCGAGGCCCGCTGCTCCGGGTCGAGACCGGTCGTGGGCTCGTCGAGGACGAGCAGCTCCGGCGTGCCGAGGAGCGACTGCGCGAGAGCGACCCGACGGCGCTGGCCCCCGGAAAGCCGGCTGATCCGCTTCGTCGAGACGTCACCGAGGCCGACAAGATCGAGCACGCGGCGCACCTCATTCGTGCGAGCACTCCGATCTGCCCACTCCTTGAGGACGGCCATGTAGTTGACGAACGCCATGGCGGAGAAGCCACGGGGGAAGCCGAGCTCCTGCGGTTGGTAGCCGAGCCGCCGCCTCACCTCGGTGCGCGCGGCAGGGTCGCCCGGGTCGCGTCCCAGCAGGCGCACCTCGCCGTCATCGGGACGTAGCACGGTGGCGATGACACGCAGCATCGTCGTCTTGCCGGCGCCGTTCGGCCCGAGAAGCCCGGTGATGCCCGGGCCGAGGTCGAGGTCGACCCCGTCGAGGGCGGCGAGGGAGCGATAGCGCTTCGTGACGCCACGGAGCGTGACCGTGGTCGAGCTGCCCGGGCCGTGTGGACGACTCGAGGGGGTTGACCTGCTCGAGCCGGGTGATGAGGTCGAGGTCATGACGAGATCCTTCCGATGGTGCCGAGACGTCGCGCCCGGAGGACGAGCACTGGAGGCCCGATGAGAAGTAGGAGGAGATAGAGGACGACGTAGCGCGGTGCGAAAACCGCCCAGATGCTGTCGAGCCTGCTGGCCGCAGCGGTGCTGATGACCCAGAGGAGGGTGATCGCCGTCGCCGGACGCCACGGACCGAACCACGTCGAGAGCCCGAGCACCGCGGCGGTGAAACCCAATGCCGGCAGCAGCCAGACCCAGGCGGCCGCCTCGCGGAAGAAGAGCTGGCCGACGAGCACGACCGGCAGCGCGGCGAGCAGCACTGCCCCCGTGCGGAGCAGGACCAGCCGTGCGAGGGGATAGGGCGTCGCACTCTCCTGCTCGAGCGCTGCCCCCGCCTCGGGCCCGAAGGCCGTCGCGACCGCGAGCACCGGCACGAGCGGCGCGACGGTGAGGAACATCGTGACGGTGCCGGTCCGAGCCGCCACCGCACCCCCCACCGCGAAGGCGACCGCGAGCGAGACTGCGCAGATCCATGAGCCACGGAGCGCGGGAGCAACGGCGACGAGCATCGCGTCGCCCTGAGGCAGGCCGAGACGACCCAGGATTCGCTCGAGTCGCGACACCCGCGGCAGCTCGATCTCGTCGCGCACGGATGCCCAGACGGCGTCGAGGTCAGGAAGTGAGCCCACGTGGGAGGCCGGCGGATCAGGCTCGCTCGACGCGGCGGCATACGGCAGCGGAGCGGCGTCGAGCACGCTCGCAACGGCGCCCTGGCATTCGGCGCACGCGACGACGTGCTGCTCGACCGAGAGCGACACGAGACCGTCCGCCTCACCGAGCACCCACGCGCGGAGGTCGCGGGGGAGGACGTGGTGCGTGCTCATGAGCGGTGTCCTTCCATGAGACTGGCGCGCAGATGCGCCTTGGCGCGGTGCACGCGCGTCTTGACCGTGCCCTGCGGGATGTCGAGCAGCCGTGCGGTCTCTCGGGTCGTGAGCCCGTCGAGGACCGTGGCCTGGATGACGGCTCGCATCTCCGGGGAGAGGTTCGCCATCGCTCGGCCGAGGTCGCCGTACTCCACCCCCTGGAGCAGCTCGTCCTCGACGGTCGGCGAGGTGGCCCCCGAGACCGCCGGGTCGCGCAGCAGCACGACGTCACGACGGGAGCGCAGGCGACTCACGAGACGACGGATCGCGATGCCCCACAGCCACGCGCCCACCTCCCCCCGCCCCCGGTAGCGCTGGGCGCCCTGCCACGCCGCAACGAACGTGTCCTGGAGGACGTCCTCGACGACCTCACGGTCGTTGCACCGGCGTGCGAGTCGCACCGACAGCCACGGCGCGTGCCGGTCGTAGAGCTGCCGGAGGGCGCCCAGGTCACCATCGGCCAGAGCCTCGAGGAGGGCCTGGTCGTCGGGGACGACGAGCGGTGCCATATCTCCACTGTCGCGCGGTGGTGCCCGAACGGTTCCCTGATCTCCGGTATGCCGCCTGGCTCAGGCAGTGGGGCAACGCCTCCTCGCGTCGGGGCCGGGGACAACACCGCGGCCCGGACGGCACCCATCGCGACCGGTATCAGGCCGGTGCTGCCGCTGGGCCTCAGGCGGTGGCGGCGTTGGCCTCGAGCAGCCACTCGATCATCTGATCGGTGGTGGTGACCTGTGCAAAGAGCGCTCCGACCGTGGCGAGCGATGCGCGCTGGACCGCCTCGACACTGAGGCCCGGAACTCCGCCGGTGGTCGTCGCATCGCTGATGAAGAAGGCCCGGACGTCGCGGACCATCGCCTCGCGAGCAGTGGTCTCGCAGCAGACGTTGGTCTCGATGCCGGTGATGATGATCGTGTCGGCCCCGAGCTGCTCGAGCCGCTCCAACAGGTCGGTGTCGTGGAAAGCCCCGAAGTGCGGCTTCTCGAGGCGCTGGTCCTTGCGCTCGATGATGAGGGACTCGTGGAAGGCCGCCGTCTGCGAGGTGCGTTCGAGCATCCCGTCACGCACGGACGGGAAGAGCTCGCCGAGCAGGCCGGTGTCCGCCCCCGCCGGGTGGGCATGTCGCACGTGGATCACCGGCATGCCGAGCGAGCGGCACGCAGCTGCAAGGCGGTTGATTCGCCCCACGACCTCGAGCGAGTTCGCCGCCATCTCGACGAAGACGTTCTGGATGTCGACGTTGATCAGAGCCATCCGATGCGGCGCGACCTCGAACTGCATCATGGGCAAGCCTCCTCAGCGGCCCGTGCGAGCCGAGCGCCGGAGAGAGAGGCGCACGCCGAGGGAGTCCGTCGCCGTTGCGGGCAGCACGAGAGAGTGGTCGTGCGGCCACGCTACTCGGGACGGCGCTGTCGCACGGCTGGATGCGGACGGCATACGGAAGGGGCGGGGTCGGCGTGACACCGACCCAGCCCCTTCGCGCGCAGTATGTCTCTCAGCAGCCCGTGGCAGGCGCCCGGAAGCCGGGGAACGGGTTGAGGTCGCCCATGAGGGTGTAGCGACCGCCGACACCCGACTGGTTCACCTCGGAGCCTGTCGCGTTGGACGGCAGCCGCAGGAACCACGGCAGGAGCGCCTCGTCCTCCGGGTGGTAGTAGCCGTCGGCGCTCTGCGTGCCGTCGGGGTTGGGGCCCTGGCGGTAGGCGTTCGCGCCCATCGCGAAGCCGATCGAGACGACGGGGTCACCGGTCTCGAGCACGCCGGTGCAGCCGTACTGCGGGGCGGTCGGCGTGACCCACGGGTTCACCGTGTTGTTGACGAACGGGTCGTCCGCCCACTCGGCGATCTCGTGGCTGATCGCGTGGATGTCCTGCAGCGCCCAGTTGGTGCCGCCGTCGGGCCGCGAGTAGAAGCCGGGGCGCACGTAGGACGCCCACGCGAAGGTCTGCACCGGGGCGTCGCCCTGTGTCTTGCCCGTGCCGAGCCGGTCACCGGCGGCCTTCGTGCCGTGGTAGCCGATGATGCAGCAGTCAGCGATCGACTTGCCGGTGTGCAGGAAGATGTTGTCGGTCAGGTAGAGCGGCAGGTGCGTCGGGTCGGCGCTCGTCTCGAGATTGTTGATCTGCGATGACCACCAGCCCACGTCGATGCTCGCGCCGTGCACTCCGCGACCGCTCTGGATCAGGCCGCCCTGATTGCTCGGCACCGTGATCGTCACGGGCGCAAGGACATTCGCGTGCAGACGCAGGTGGTAGCTGCTCCCACCGGTCTTGGCGAACTGCGCACGCATCGTCGCGTCCTGCAGCTGGAGGGGCACCCCGGCGTCCGCCTGTGACAGCGCGCCGCCCGGTCCACGCTTGAACGCGGCGTCCGTCGCCGCCGGCGTCGTGCCGTAGTCGTTGTCCGCGAACTGCGGCGAGGCGAGCGTCGGCGCGACGACGTCAGAGCCGTCGAAGGTCTCCCCGCCGATGACGACCTTGATCGGGGTGATGTCGACCTCCACGGTGACGTCGCACGCAACGCCGCTGCACGTGTGAGGGTTCGCGCCGACCATGTTGTAGCCGTACGTCACCCCGTTCGACGGATCCTTCGTCTGGCCGTACCAGTGCGGGATCGTCTTCGTCGTGGGCAGGACCTTCGCCCCGCCCATCGTGATCGACTGGGCCTTGAGGTCCTCGTCGTGGATGAGCTGCGGCTCCGTGGCCGTCGTCGCACTGGTGCCGCTGGTGGGGCTCGTGCTGCTCGTCGTGCTGGCTGTCGCGGTGGTTCCCGCCGCCAGCACCAAGGCGCCGGCGGCGATGACCGCCGTCGTCAACGAACGAATCGTCATGTGATTGTGGCTCCGTCCATGGGTTGTGGAACTGACCCCCGATGGATCGGAATGTAACCTCGCGAATCCGCGCTTCGGACGCTGGGCGGGGGGTCAGTTTCGGCCGAATTCCTCTGCTACGCACGGCATTCAGCGAACTCACATGGTCCTGGCATCTCCGTCCCAGCCACCCGGGGCGCCGCCCGCCACCCTCCGACACAATGAGCCATGGCCCTCGCGCTCTGCCTCCTCTTCGACGCACCGACCGACCGCCGCGTGCGCGAGCTGTGGGAGCGGCTCGAAGCACACGGCATACGGACGCTGCTCACCCACACCCACGGGCGTCACCATCCCCACCTGTCGTATGCCGTCCTGCGGGCCTGGGATGCCGAGGCCGTGGGTGCCGCCGTGGCGGGCTTGCCGGACGGTGGGGCGGTCGAGGTCTCGGTGCAGGGCTCGCTCGTCTTCCCCCGCGGACGGGTCTCGTTCGCCTGCTCCGTCAGCTCAGACCTCGCCGCACGGCAGGAGCGGGCGGTCGCGGCCCTCACGTCGACGGGCGCCGACCTGCACTGGCACTACGCGACGGGGCGGTGGGTCCCGCACGTGTCCGTCTCCACGGGGGCTAGTGCCGACCAGCTGCCCGTGATCACCTCGGCGGTCTCGGACGTGCTGCCCCTGACCCTCCACTGCGACCGCGCAGCGCTGATCGACAGCTCGACCGGCGAGGTGTGGCCACTCGACGGCGTGCCATGACGGCGTGCCATGACCGCGTGAGGTCAGTGCTGCGAGCCTCTGGAGTGAGTCACGCGTTGACTCAACGCAGAGGCGCTACGCGACGGCGATGTCGACGAGAAGCTCGGCGGCGAGCCGCTCGAGGTCGGCGCGGAGTGCGCTGGTGTCCGACCCCGCGGGCACGTCGACGACGACGTGCGCCTCGAAGAGCAGGCCACCGGCCATCGGCGCCTCGCGGGTTCCGGTCGTCATCGTCTCGATGGAGAGGTCGTGGTGGCTGAGCACCGTGGAGACCTCGCGGACGATGCCGGGGTGGTCGTTGCCGAGCAGGTCGATCGTCAGCTGGTCGGTGGCCGCACCTGCGCCCTGGACCTCCGCCGCGGGCTCGGCCCCGGGGTGGGCCGACACCTCGAGCAGCCCATCGAGCGTGCTGAGCGACGTCGCGAACTCCTCGGCGCGGTCCTCGGGCACGCTCACCACGACGATGCCGGCGAACTTGCCCGCCAGCTCCGCGAGCTGACTCTCCTCCCAGTTGCCACCGTGCTCGGTGACGACGTCTGCGAGGGCGCGGACGAGGCCGGAGCGGTCGTCGCCGATGACGGTGAGCACGAGTCTGGGCACGCGCCGATCCTATCGACCGCTCGCCCGGACCGAGGTGGCAAGCACCGACACCCACAGGTCCGACGTCACGACGGCCGCGACCCGAGCACCTCCCAGAAATGGTCCCGCAGGAGGTAGCGCAGGTGCTCGTCCACGTCATAGACGCCGAGCCGCGCCGACAGGTCGAGCAACAGTGCCCGGTCGAGGTCGTTCGGGATGTAGGGCCGCTCCGCGAGCATGCGGCGGCGGTCGTCGGCGCTCGCGGTCACGGACCACGCGGAGATCACCCCACGGCATACCTCGTCGATGAGCTCGAGCTCGCTCGCGCTCGTGGAAGCGGTCTGACGCGACCCCGCTCCGTCGCTCGAGCTCGACCAGATCGGCCTGCTCGCCGCTGACCCCGGTCGGGCGCTGCCGCCCGTCGCATCAGCCGCACGCGCGACCGGTCGCTGGCCGGCGAGCATCGCCGGAGTCGGGCGGGGCTCCGACCCAGCGCTCGCGGTCGCCGCCGCCTCGGAGGAGCGTGGACCCGGCAGCGGAACCACCGTGCCGCCCTCGGCCCCCGCCGCGGCAGCCGACCCCACCGGAGCCTCCTCCGGCTGGAGCTGGCGCACGTGTACCGTGTCGTCGACGACCGAGCCGTCGAGGACGATGAGGTCGTCGGCCTCGCGGATGAGGTGCTTCGAGACAGCGTGCGGCTTGCCCGCGCGGTCCGGCACGGCCATGAGCACGACCTGGACGCCGTGGTTCTGTGCCTCCTCCACGGCCTCGCACAGGTCGTCGTCGCCGGAGACGAGATAGATGACGTCGACGACGCGGTTGCGGCCGTGCGCGGCGAGGTCGAGCCCGATCCGCAGGTCGACACCCTTCTGCTCACCCTGCGGCGAGATGCGCCCGAGCCGCAGCTTCACCCGCGGCAGCATGCCGATGGCCTCCTGGGCGCCGTCCGGCGCGCCCCCGCTGCGGCGGCCGGAGTCGTACCAGTGGACCCGCAGGAGCGGCATACCGCTGGCCTCCTCGGCGGCGGCGACGAGCCGCGCCACGAGGTCGGGGTAGGACACGACGACCCCGCTGCGCAGGGACGTGCCCGTGACGCGCGTCGCCGACGCGGCGAGCAGGTAGCCGACGTCGACATAGAGCGCGCAGTGAGACCTCATGTTCAGCACACTGTCACGGCTGGGCCGATGCCGCCCGAGGCGCCAGCGACGGCATCCTCCGAGATCCCACAGATTCCGCGCATTCCGCCACGCGCGTACCACATCTGATGCTAGGAAAGGGACATTGCGCGGTGCGTCGTCCGTGAGTTGCGACACCCACAGGGGGGAGCGCGACGGCGACAGCCGAGACCGGAGGTCGCAATGTCGCGTGTCAGTGCCCTGCTCTCCCGTATCGCCGCCGCGTGCGCCGTGCTGCTCGTCGCGGCCCTCCTCGCCCCCGCCGGCTCGGCAGCCGCCGCACCCGTGGCGGGCGAGATGTCGTATGCGTGCGCGCTCAAGAGCAACGGCGTCCTGAGGGCCGTCTCCTCGCTGAGCGAGTGCAAGGGCAACGAGACCAAGGTGACGCTCAAGCCGGGCCCAGCCATCTTCTGCGTCCAGCCCTCCGGCTCCACCCGCCTCGCCACCAAGCCCAAGGACTGCAAGTCGCCGGCGACCGCGCTCACGCTGCCGCCCACGTCGGGCACCGTCTACTTCTGCGCGGCCCTGCCCTCCGGCACCCTGCGCTACGTCACGGGCCCCGGCCAGTGCCTCACCGGCGAGGTGCAGGTGCAGGTCACCCCCAACGACGCCGCGCCGAGCGTGACGTCGACGAGTCCCGCCGACGGCGCGACCCACGTCGCGACTGACGTCAGTCCGACCGTCACCTTCAGCGAGCCCGTCACCGCGACCGTCGGCTCCTTCGCCTTCGCGTGCGACGCAACCCCCATCCCCTTCGCCGTCAGCGGGTCCGGGGGATCCACGCTGACTCTCGACCCGACCGGCTCGCTCCCGCAGGGGGCCAGCTGCACCGTCACGGTGTATGCCGCCGGGGTCACCGACGTCGACTCGCTCGACCCGCCCGACAACATGGTCGCCAACCGCACCTTCTCGTTCGAGACCGACGCCGCGCCCAGCCTCGTCTCCTCGACGCCGGTCGACGGCGCGGTCGGGGTCGCCACCTCGACGAACATCGTCCTGACGTTCAGCGAGCCCGTCGACGTCGCGAACGGCGCCTTCTCGCTCGCCTGCGGCGGCCCGGCCCTGCCGTATACCGTCACGGGCTCGGGAACGTCGACAGTGACGGTCAACCCCGACGCCGATCTGGCACAGACCGCGACCTGCACCCTGACGGCGCCGGCCGCAGACATCACCGACGTCGATGCGGGCGACCCGCCGAACGCACTGACCGCCGCCGTCGACATCAGCTTCCAGACCGTCGATGCAGCCCCGACGCTCGTTTCGATCTCGCCGGCGGACGGGGCGACCCATGTCGCAACCGACGCGAACATCGTCATGACGTTCTCCGAGCCGGTCAGTGTGCCGAACGCCGGCACCTTCTCCCTCGAGTGCCCGGCCGGCTTCCCCCAGGGCTACACCGTCCTCGGGCTCAGCGGGACCACCCTGACGATCGATCCGGCAGGCCCGCTGCCCGAGGGGGAGACCTGCCGGTTCACCGGCGACGCCTCGACCATCACCGACAACGACGCGGTCGACCCTCCGGACAACCTCACGGCGAACATCGACGCGAGCTTCACCGTCGACAGCCCGCCGGCCGTCGTCTCGACCGACCCGGCTGACAACGCGACGAATGTGCCCGCGGACCAAGAGCTCACGGTCACCTTCAGCGAGCCCGTCACCGTCAGCCAGAGCTCCTTCACCCTGACCTGCGACAGCAACCCCGTGGCCTTCACCATCGGCGGCACTGACACTGCCGTCACCCTGACCCCGACGAGCGCCCTGCCGGGCACTGCTGCGTGCCTCCTCACGGTCGTCGCCGCGCAGGTGTCGGACGCCGATGCAGGCGACCCGCCAGACACGATGACGGCCAACGTCACCGTGAGCTTCACGACCGTCGACACCGCGCCGACCGTCGTCTCGACGAGCCCGACCAACGGCGCGACCGACGTGGCCAGCGGCGCCACCATCACCGTAACCTTCAGCGAGCCGGTGACAGCGGACGCCGGCGCGTTCAGCCTCGAGTGCCCCGTCGCCACGACGACGGCCTTCGCGCTCAGCGGGTCGGGCACAGACTGGACGCTCACCCCCGACGCCAAGCTGCCCGCCGCCGTCCTCTGCACCCTCACCATCGACGGCAGCAAGATCCACGACACCGACACGGTCGACCCGCCCGATGAGATGGTCGCGGACGTCACGGTGGAGTTCACCGTGGCCGCCAACAGCGCGCCGACCGACCTCGCGCTCTCCGCAGCGACGGTGGCCGAGAACCAGCCGTCCGGCACCGCCGTCGGCACATTCTCGAGCACCGACCCCGACCCGGGCGACACCTTCACCTACACCTTGGACGCCGGCCCCGGTGACACCGACAACGGGTCGTTCACCATCGTCGGCGACAAGCTGCGCACCGCGGCGAGCTTCGACTTCGAGGCCAAGGCCTCCTACTCGATCAACGTGCGCACGACCGACTCTGCCGGCAACGTCTTCGAGAAGTCCTTCGTCATCACCGTGACGGACGTCAACGAGGCGCCGACCGACATCAGCCTCAGCAACGCGACGGTCGCCGAGAACGAACCTGCCGCAACGGTCGTCGGATCCCTCACCGCCACCGACCCCGACGCGGGCCAGAGCCACACCTTCACCGTCGTCACGACTGGATGCGGCGGCACGTACGCCGACGGCAGCAGCTTTACGGTCACCGGAGGATCGCTCGTCACCTCGGCCCCTCTCGACTACGAGGCGAAGTCGTCCTACACCGTGTGCGTGCGGGTCACCGATAGCGGCACTCCCGGCCTGACCTTCGACGAGCTCTTCACGATCACCGTGACCAACGTCAACGAGGCCCCGGTCGTCGGCGGTGACAGCTACTCCGGCGCCATCGGCAACACCCTGGCGCTGCGCGGCGTGACCGCGACCGGCCCCAGCACGACCCTGACCGGCGCCCTGCCGCTCGCCAACGACACCGACCCCGAAGGTGACACGATCAGCGTCGTCGCCGGCACCCTCGCGACGACCGGCGGCGGCAGCGTCACGATCAACGCCAACGGCACCTTCAGCTACCTCCCCGGCGTCGGTGACGTCGGCCAGACCGACACCGTCACCTACACGGTCACCGACGGTCTGCTGACCTCCACCGGGACGATGAGCATCGCGATCGGCAACGATCGGGTGTGGTGGGTCAACGCCGCCGCCCCGGCGGGTGGCGACGGTCGCTCCACGGCTCCGCTCACCACGCTGACGACGCTCAACGGCGCCGGCGGATCGGGCGATGTCGACGGTCCCGGCGACTACCTCTTCGTCTACGCCGCGGCGGGGTCGTATGCCGGTGGGCTGGCTCTCGAGGCCAACCAGCGTCTCCACGGCCAGCGTCACGGGCTGACCGTGGGGGGCACGGTCCTCGTGCCCGCCGGCGCCACCGCCCCGACGATCACCAACGCCGCGGGCAACGGGGTCACCCTCGCCAACGGCGTCGACGTGCAGGGCGTCACGGTGTCGGGCGCGTCGGCCGACGGCATCCACGGCGACAACGTCACGACCGCCACCATCGGCAGCGCCGTCACCGTCAGCGGCAGTGGCGCCGACGGTATCGACCTCACGGGTGCGGCCACCGGCAGCATCGGCGTCGCCGCCACCGTCACGGGCAGCACGGCCCGCTCGGTCAACGTCAGCAACCGCTCCGGTGGGACGACCTCCTTCACCGGCCCGATCAGCGGAACCGGCATCAACCTCGCGTCCAACACCGGGGCGACGGTCACCTTCAGCGCCGCGCTGACGATCTCGTCCGGCGGCACGAGCGCCTTCAGCGCCACGGGCGGCGGCACGGTCACCGCCTCCGACACGACGTCGACGCTGACGAGCACGACCGGATCGACCCTCGTCGTCGAGAACACGACGATCGGCGGGGCCGGCCTGAAGTTCCGCTCGATCAGCGCGAACGGCGCGGCGAACGGCATACGGCTCAACACCACCGGCAGCTCCGGTGGGCTGAGCGTGCTCGGTGGTGGCAACACGTCGCTTGGCGGCAACGCGAGCGGCGGAACGATCCAGAACACCACCGGCCCCGGGGTCTCCCTCACGAGCACGTCCTCGGTCAGCCTCAACAACCTCACGGTGAGCAACACTCCTGGCGCGTCGGGCATCAAGGGCACCGGCGTCGCCGGCTTCTCCTTCACCTACGGCACGGTCACGGGCAGCGGCTCAGCCGGGGGCGGTGCCGCCGGCGCGGTCGCGTCCAACATCGCCTTCGACGGCACCGGTGACGGGATATCCAACGTCAGCGGCGCTGTGACGGTGAGCAACTCGGTGCTCACGAGCGGCTACAACCACGGCCTGACGATCTACAACAACTCCGGGGTCATCTCCACCCTCACGGTGACGGGCAACACGATCACCAGCGCAGCCACCGCGGCTGGCTCGATCGGCAGCGGGGTGCTCGTCCAGGAGTTCGGCTCCGCCGGCACCGGTGCGACGATCACCACCGGCTCGATCTCGAGCAACTCGATCACGGGCTTCCCGAACGGCAGTGGCATCCGCCTGACCGGTGGCAACCCGACCTCCCTCGCGGCTCCCGTCTCGCAGATCGGCACGTCCGGCAGCCACTTCGCCATCACCGGCAACCTCGTTCACGGCTTCAGCACGTCGGTGCTCATGTCGACCGAGGCGATCATCGTGCTGGCCCAGGGCCGCGGCACGAGCTACATCGACGTCACCAACAACGGCACGGTCGCGAACCCCGTCGGCCTGACCCAGGGCGACGGCATCTCCGTCAACGCCACGTGGCAGCACAACCTCACGTCCGCGATCACCGGCAACGTCATCGCGCCGGGCACCGGAGGCGTCGTCACCAACCGCGGCATCACGGGTGGCGCTGCAGCCGGCGGCATCCCCGGCGGCACCGGTGACACGGCGGTGCTCAACGCCACGATCAGCAACAACACGGTGAGCCAGACGAGGGGCAACGGCATCTACTTCGTCGCTCGCGAGAGCAGCACGCTCCGCACGACGGTGCAGAACAACTCGGTCGCGGCCCCGACCCTCATCGGTGCCGGCATCCGGTTCGACTCCGGCACGCCTGCCCCCAACAGCGTCAACGCCACGCTGTGCGCCCTGATCAGCGGCAACACGACGGCTGGGTTCTCGCCCAACCCGGGCATCGCGCTCCGCAAGGAGGGCACCGTCTCCAACGTCAACACCTTCGGGATCTTCGGCCTCAGCCCGTCGCCGACGACCACGGCGCTCGAGACGACGAGCTACGTCGCCACCCAGAACCCCGCCAGCAGCGGAGGCGCGCTGCTCGTCTCGGCCCAGACCGGTTTCACCGCCTGCACGCCCTGACCGACCAAAGGAGCACGTCATGACTGAACCGTTCCTCGCAGAGATCCGGCTCATGAGCTTCCAGTTCGCCCCCAAGGGCTGGGCGCTGTGCAACGGGCAGCTGCTGCCGATCAACCAGAACCAAGCGCTCTTCGCACTGCTCGGCACGACCTACGGCGGCAACGGCCAGACCACCTTCGCCCTGCCCAACCTCCAGGGGCGCGTCCCGCTCCACCGCGGGAACGGGCACACCCAGGGCGAGGTGCAGGGGGAGCAGACGCACACCCTGTCGGTCGCCGAGACACCCGGCCACACGCATACCGTGACCGGCACGAGCACGCAGGCCACGACGCCCGTGCCGGGCAACACCGTCACTCTGGGCACGAGCGTCGGGGCCGCGGCCTACCAGGTGCCCGAGGGCTTTGTCGCGATGAGCAACGGGTCGATCTCACCCTCCGGTGGGAGTCAGCCGCACCCGAACATGCAGCCCTACCTCACGCTGAGCTTCTGCATCGCCCTCCAGGGCATCTTCCCGTCGCAGAACTGACCCATCCCCGCACCGACCCACAGACCGAGCACGACCCTCTGAAGGAGGCGACATGTCACAGCCGTACGTCGGCGAGATCCGAATGTTCGGAGGCAACTTCGCGCCATCGGGCTGGATGTTCTGCGAGGGGCAGCTCATGCCCATCTCCGAGAACGAGACGCTCTTCAACCTCATCGGCACGACCTACGGGGGGGACGGCCAGTCCACCTTCGCCCTGCCCGACCTGCGCGGCCGGGCGCCCCTGCACCAGGGTGGCGGCTTCGTCCTCGCGCAGACCGGTGGCACCGAGACGGTCACCCTGACGACGGGCCAGATGCCGGCCCACACCCACGGCGTGCTCGGCAGTGCCGCAGGCGCGGCGGGCACGAGCGCGGCGGGCAACATCCCCGGCGCGATGGCGGGTGTCACGACCTACGCCTACGGCAGCGACCAGCCGACGACCCCTCTCGCGCCCGGCACCATCGGGCCCGCGGCGGGGGGCAACCAGCCCCACGACAACATGCAGCCCTACCTCTGCATCAGCTTCATCATCTCGCTCTTCGGCATCTTCCCTTCCCAGACCTGAGGAGCCATCATGACCGACCCCTTCGTCGCCGAGATCCGCATCTTCGGCTTCAACTTCGCCCCCAAGGGCTGGGCCTTCTGCGACGGCCAGCTCATGCCGATCTCGCAGAACACCGCCCTCTTCTCCCTCCTCGGCACGACCTACGGAGGAGACGGCAAGTCCACCTTCGCGCTGCCGAACCTCCAGGGCAGCGTGCCGCTCCACCCCGGTCAGGGGCCCGGCCTGTCGCTCTACGACCTCGGGCAGACCGGTGGCTCCGAGACGGTCACGCTGCTCCAGAGCGAGGTGCCGTCGCACACCCACGATCTCAACGCGTCGGCTTCGGAGGCCGTCGCGACCTCTCCGGAGGGGCAGCTCTTCGCCGCGGGGCAGGGGGTCGCGGAGTTCGCGCCACCGGGGTCTGCGGTGACACTCGCGCCGCAGATGGTCACGCCCGTCGGCGGCAACCAGCCCCACAACAACATCCAGCCGTCGCTCACCCTGAGCTTCTGCATCGCGTTGCAGGGCGTCTTCCCGCCGCGCTCCTGACCGCCGTATGCCGCCCGCCCCACGTGCCGTGCCAGCGTCGGTGACGCTTCGTCCCGTCACCGACGACGACCGCGAGTTCCTCTGTGCCGTGTACCGATCCACCCGGGAGCCGGAGCTCGCGATGGTGCCGTGGGACGAGGCGACGAAGGACGCTTTCGTCGCGCAGCAGTTCACGGCCCAGGACCGATCCTGGGCGGCGCAACGTCCGGACACGGTGCGCGAGGTGGTGGTCATCGACGGGGTTCCGGCTGGGCGGCTCTACGTCGACCGCACGGCCGACGAGATCCGCGTCGTCGACATCACCCTCCTGCCCGAGCACCGGGGGACGGGCGTGGGGGAGGCGCTGCTCCGACCGATCCTCGACGAGGGCGACCGTGATGGGTTGCCCGTGACGATCCACGTCGAGCGACACAACCCGGCACTGCGGCTCTACGGCCGGCTCGGCTTCGAGGTCGTCGACGACCTCGGCGTCTACCTCTTCCTCCGGCGACCGAGCGGTCAGGCGAAGACGGCCTCGTAGCGCTGCCGCCCGTCGACACCCGGCCCGATGGGCACGAGGAAAAGGTCGAGCCCGCCCAGCGACTCGTGGTCGAGCCGCAGGATCCTTTGTCGCACAGGGGGATTCGGCCCGCCGGCGAAGGTGAGCGTGAACTGCTCGCGCGTCGGGCCGCCCGCCCCACGGCATACGTCGACGAGGGTGAGCCTGAAGTCGTCGCCCGCGGGCATGCTTGCGGTGAAAGGGGTCTCGAGGTGCGGCGTGAAGTCGGCTGCGGCTGCGGTGGCGAGGTCGAGGGTCACAGTCGGTTCACCACGGCCGTCCAGGTGGTGCCGTTGGATCCGGGCACGAGGTGCAGCGTCGTGGCCGCGAAGCCGGCCCGGCTCAGGCTCACGGTGCTCTCACGACCCGCGGCCGCCGAGGTGAGGCGCAGCGCGTAGCGGCGGTCGGAGCCAGGCGAGCCGGGCAGGTCGTCGACGGCGGCCAGGCGCACCGACCACGTCGACGTCGAGGACTTCGCGCTGAACGTGCTGCCGACGTAGGGGGTCCACCGCGACCTGCTGAGCGGGTCGGTCGGCGCCTTCGCCGCGAGCGCGGTGCCCGACGGCAGGGCAACCGCTGCGACGCTGACGGGGACGCTCTGCAGCACCCGACGACGACTGATGACGACCATGTCCACCCGCCTATCCCTTCCCCGAGGCCACCCCTCCCGGGCGACCTCTCAGATCATCCCGTGGGAGGCGCGTCGCCGTCAGCAAAATGCCCCGACGGCGTCGGGAAGTGAGCACTCGACGCGAGAGTGCTTGACGCGAACCGCAATGTCGAGTGCCCAGTTCCCGACGGCCGCGCCAGGTCGAGTGCCCAGTTCCCCACGGCACCTCAAGGTCGAGTGCCCAGTTCCCGACGGGTCCCGGTGTGGGGAACTGGGCACTCGACGAGAGGGTCGAGAGTGAGAGGAGCCGGTCAGGCCGTGATCTCGGGGAGCGCGCTCTTGCGGCCGCGGGCGAAGTAGCTGATCGGGCCGACGAAGTTGACGAGGATGACCGCCGCCCACTTGCCCTTGCTGCCGTTGATCTGGTCAGCCGGTCGGCGCAGCAGGTCGACGTAGGCCGCCGTTGCGAGAGCCACCTCGACGACCCCCAGCGCGACCACGGCCTTGCGCTGGCCGCTGGTGAGGTCTGCCCACTTCTTCTTCGCCATCGTCTCCACCTCTCTCGCGGGCCACGACGGCCCTCTCTCCTGCCTAGCACGCGGGCGCCGGTCCGGCCCACCGGTGTGAGCGACGAGACGCCACAGGCCCCTGCCGGGCCTGCCAATGCGGTGTCACGCTGGAAGGGTCAGGCCCACCGGAGGAGTCACCATGAAACGCGCATGTGCCATCGTCGCAGCCGTCGCTCTCCCACTCGCTCTCGGGCCGCTCGTGGCGGGGCCTGCCGGGGCCGCGCAGCCCCGGATCTACCACACCATCAGCAGCACCCACGGCTCTGCCAACCTCGTCGTGACGCAGGGGTGCGAGGTCTCCGAGGTCTACGTGTCGTCGAGCAAAGCCATGTATGCCGCCCAGCCGGGTCCCGTCGGCAAGCAGGGGCTGACGGGTGTCTTCGTCCGCGTCACCGACGTCTGTGCGTCCTCGCATGCGCTCGCCTCGGCCCCTGCCGCCGGCGGTGGTGGGAGCGTGGTCTTCGAGGCCGACGTGCAGAACAGCGCACCGCTCGTCGTCGACGCGCGCCTGACCAAGGCCTCTGTGACCACCGACCTGCCCGGCACGGACGGCAACGGTGACCCGGTCACGGTCCACCTCGTCGCGCGCTGGACGGGAACCGGGCCCCTGGAGCACTCGACCGTCAGCACGCACACCCACTTCGGCGACGGCAACGTCAGCGCGAACGACAACAACCTCCGCCGCGCGGCCGTCGCCTCGGTCTCGGTGCAGGTCGCCGGGCGCAGCATCACCGGACGGACCGACGATGCCGGCCTCGAGCAGGTCAAGTCGCACTGCATCGAGGTGCCGCGGCCCGGCGCGATCGACTTCTACCCTTGCTTCGGCTTCCCCGGCTGAGCCGGACGCCGGTCGCGTCAGCCGGCGGGGGTCTCGGGGTGGCGACGGAGGTAGGACGCGTCGTCGTTGACGTAGGCGTAGTAGAGGCCGATGAGCACGCCGCCGCCGATGAAGTTGCCGACGAGCGCGATGGCGACGTTGCCGGCGGCGAGCCCGATGTCGAGCCCCTCCTGCAGGCCGACGATCGTGAAGAGGACGGTGTTGGCGACCGAGTGCTCGAAGCCCATGAACGCGAAGATCGCGACGGCGACGACCATGACGAGGCTCTTCGTCAGGTCGTCGCGGATGAGGCCGTTGTAGACGAGCAGCACCGCGATGTTGATCATGAAGTTGCAGAGCACGGCTCGCATGAACAGGTCGCTCCAGCCCGACGGCCCGGCGGAGACGTAGGCGAGCTTCGTGTCGACGGCGTGCTGCATGAGCGGCATCGCGGTGCGCGTGACGGTGCTGAAGAGAAAGGGCAGCGCGACGAAGAAGCCGCCGATGGCGTTGCCGAGGTAGCAGAGGCCGAGGAGGCGCAGTGCTCGCCGCCACGACGTGCGCCGGTGGTAGGCGCCGATCGAGACGATCATCATGTTTGACGTCAGCAGCTCGGACTTCGAGTAGTGGATGAAGACGAGGGCCCAGCCGAACGTCACGGCGCCGGCGAGACGCCCGAGCGTGATGAGCGACGAGCCGCCGACCTCCACCGCCTCGAAGGCCGCGACGACGGCATAGCTCGTCGCGTAGAAGAGGCCGATGATGATGCCCGCCATGGCGGCCCGCTGGAGGTAGCGGCGCGTCATCTCGCCCGACATCTCCACCTTGGCGTCGAGCGCGCCGAGCACCGTGCCGATGAAGTGCTTGCCCGGGAAGAGCGGGTTCGCCTGGGTCGTCATGCGATCACTGTGGCACGGGCCCTGCTGTCTCAGCGCAGGATCGCGCGGAGGGCCTCGAGCAGGATCTCGACCTCGGTCTCGCCGACGACGAGCGGGGGAGCGAGGCGCACGGTGCTGCCGTGCGTGTCCTTGACGAGCACGCCGTGCTCGAGGAGGCGGTGGCACGCCTCGCGGCCGGTCATGAGGTCCGGGTCGATGTCGATGCCCGCCCAGAGGCCGCGGCAGCGCACGGCGTCCACCCCGTGGCCGACGAGCTCCTCCAGGCCGGCGGCGAGTTCGCTGCCGAGACGCCGGGCGCGCTGCTGGTACTCCCCGGTCGCGAGCAGGTCGACGACGGCGTGCCCGACGGCTGCACCGAGCGGGTTGCCGCCGAAGGTCGAGCCGTGGCTGCCGGGGGTGATGACGCCGAGCACGTCGCGGTCGGCGACGATCGCCGAGACCGGCACGATGCCGCCGCCGAGCGCCTTGCCGAGGATGTAGACGTCGGGCACGACGCCCTCGATGTCGCAGGCGAAGGTCGAGCCGGTGCGGCCCAGGCCCGACTGGATCTCGTCGGCGAGCATGAGAACGTTGCGGCGGCGGGTGAGGTCGCGCACGCCGCGCAGCCAGCCGTCGGGCGGCAGGATGACGCCGCCCTCGCCCTGGATCGGCTCGAGCAGCACGGCGACCGTGTCGTCGGTGATTGCCGCCTCCAGCGCGGCGAGGTCGCCGTAGGGCACCGTGTCGAAGCCGGGCGTGTACGGGCCGTAGTGGTCGTGGGCCACCGGGTCGTCGGAGAAGCTGATGATCGTCGTCGTGCGTCCGTGGAAGTTGCCGGCCATGACGACGATGCGCGCCTGACCGTCGGGAACGCCCTTGACCTCGTAGCCCCAGCGCCGGGCGACCTTGATCGCCGTCTCGACGGCCTCGGCTCCGGTGTTCATCGGCAGGACGAGCTCCTTGCCGGCGAGCGTTGCGAGGTCGCGGCAGAAGGGGCCGAGACGGTCGCTGTGGAAGGCGCGGCTCGTCAGGGTGAGGCGGTCGAGCTGCGCGCGGGCCGCGCCGACGAGGGCCGGGTGCAGGTGACCGAAGTTGAGGGCGGAGTAGCCCGCGAGAGCGTCGAGGTAGCGCCGCCCCTCGACGTCGGTCACCCACGCGCCCTCGGCGTGCGAGATGACGACGGGCAGCGGGTGGTAGTTGCTCGCCAGCCACAGCTCCGCGAGGGAGATGTGCTCGTGGGTCGGGGTGCCGGGGGCTGGGCCGCGGTGCTCACGGGCCCCGGGTCGTGCGGCCGTGTCGCTCACTCCTCGATCGTCGCACCACGAGTCACCACCGGGCCACGGATTGTGAGGTGATCCCGCTCTCGGGACGGCGCCGGCACGCGCACCCGGTGGGAGACTGGCAGTGGCGGGTCTCGCAGCCAGGACTACCCGCGCTGGGGTGTGTCGGTCACGTCGGTGACCTGAGCCGTGGAGACTGCTATGACCACTGCCCCCTCGTCAGCCACCCGCGTCGTCATCCTCGGTGCGGCCGGACGCGACTTCCACGACTTCAACGTCGTGTTCCGCGACGACCCGACGCACGAGGTCATCGCCTTCACCGCGACGCAGATCCCTGACATCGACGGCCGGCGCTACCCGCACGAGCTCGCGGGCCGGCTCTATCCGCAGGGCATCCCGATCGTCGACGAGTCCGAGCTGCCCGACCTCATCACCCGCGAGCACGTCGACCTCGTCGTCTTCGCCTACTCCGACGTGCGGCACGAGCAGGTCATGCACCTCGCCTCGACGTGCATCGCGGCCGGCGCCGACTTCCGGCTGCACAGCGCCCGCCGGACGATGCTGCGCAGCACGCGCCCGGTCGTCGCCGTGACCGCCGTGCGCACGGGCGTCGGCAAGAGCCAGACGGTGCGCTACCTCTCCCGCCTGATGCGCGAGCAGGGGCTGCGGGTCGTCGCCGTGCGCCACCCCATGCCCTACGGCGACCTCGCCGCCCAGGCGTGCCAGCGCTTCGCGACGTATGCCGACCTCGACCGCTACGACTGCACGATCGAGGAGCGCGAGGAGTACGAGCCACACATCGACAACGGGGTCGTCGTCTATGCGGGCGTCGACTACGAGCGCATCCTGCGCGAGGCAGAGCAGGAGGCCGACGTCGTGCTCTGGGACGGCGGCAACAACGACCTGCCGTTCTACGAGCCCGACCTGCACATCGTGCTCGCCGACCCGTTGCGCCCGGGGGACGAGGCGGCATACCACCCCGGCGAGGCGAACGTCCGGATGGCTGACGTCGTCGTCATCGCCAAGTGCGACTCGGCGCGGTCGGTCGACATCGAGGCCGTCGAGGCCTCGGTGCGCTCCCTCAACCCGCGCGCCACGGTGCTGCGCGCCGAAAGCCCTGTCACCGTTGACGATCCGACGGTCGTCCGCGGCCGCAAGGTCGTCGTCGTCGAGGACGGCCCCACCCTGACCCACGGGTCGATGAGCTACGGGGCCGGCGTCGTCGGCGCGCGCGCCGCGGGTGCCTCCCACATCGTCGATCCGGTGCCGTATGCCGTGGGGTCGATCGCCGCGACCTACGCGAAGTACCCGAACGCCCGGGGCATCCTGCCCGCCATGGGTTACGGGGCCGAGCAGGTCGCCGACCTCGAGGCGACGATCCGCGCGGCGGTCGACGCGGGCGCGTGTGACGCCGTCGTCGCCGGCACGCCGATCGACCTCACGAGGGTGTTCACGGTGCCCGTCCCGCTCGTGCGGGCGCGCTACGAGCTGCGCGAGGTCGTTCCCGGTGGCCTGGCCGCCGCCGTCCGGGGGGCGCTGCCGGTGGGCGTGAGCGATGCTCGGGAGGCGAGCCTGTCATGAGCGCCCCAGCTGCACCTCGGTCGCCCGGGTCGCCGAACGCGTCTCCGGGCCGTCATGCCACGCGTTCCGCCCGGCGGGAGGCCTCGCGGTCGTCGAGCAGGCGCGCCGGCTACGCGGGCTCGCTCGTCGTCAACCTCCTCATGCTCTGGCTCGTCAACGTGTGGCCCGGCTGGCAGGCGGTGCCCTTCCTCACCGCCGCCACCGTGCTCGTCATCGGGGCCGTCAACGCCTCGATCGTCGCGCGGGCGGCGGCCGACCTGGTCAACCTCGTCTTCGACCTGCCCCGGCTCCGGGCGCTCGGCGACATCATCTCGATCGCCTTCGGGCTTGTCGCCCTCGTGCGGATCTGGCAGGTCTTCCCCCTCGATGTCATCGGCACCCCGTGGGAGGTCGTGGCGCGGGTCCTGCTCGCCATCGGCATCGTCGGAAGCGTGATCGGGATCATCGAGGCCGCGGTGCGGCTGTTCCGTGGGTATTTCCCAGGAGGTGCGTCATGACTGCCACCGGCGGTCCCAGCGGTCCCAGCGGTCCCGACGTCCCCGGCGGCCCAGGCGGCCCCGGCGGCCCCGGTGGTCCCGGCGCGCCGGTGGCTACTGCTCCGCACCCTGCCAAGCGGCACCTCGTCGCGCTCATCATCGGCTGCCTGCTCATCCTGCCCGGGCTCGGACTGCTCCTCGGAGGGGCAGCAGTGGCCGGTGCCTACGCGTTCGGCCGCGACGACGCGGGCTTCCTCTCCCTGTCCGTGCCGACGCTGCGCAGCCCGACGGCCGCGATCACGGTGGAGGACATCATCGTCGAGAACGCTCCCGACGCGCCGTCGTGGGCGCTCGACCGGCTCGACCTCGACCTGCGGATGACGGCGCGTCCGGTCACGCCCGGTGCCGACCTCTTCCTCGGCGTCGCGCCGGCCGATTCGCTGACGACCTATCTCCGGGGAGTCGCGCACGACGAGGTCGTCGGCCTCAGCGAACCCCGCTCCGGGGAGTCGAGGATCGCGGTCCTGCGGACCTCGCCCGGCGCGGCCACGGCCCCGGCGCCGACGGGCGAGACCTTCTGGACCACCTCGGCGACCGGTGCCGGGCAGCAGACGCTGACCTGGAACGTCACCGGCGGACGCTGGGCCGTCGCGGTCATGAACGCCGACGGCAGCGCCGGCGTCGACGTGGCCACGACGATCGGGGTGCGGGCCGGCTTCCTGCTGCCCCTCGCGCTGATCCTGCTGGCGATCGGCCTCGTCATCAGTGGCATCGCCGTCGCCCTCATCGTGCGCGGCGTGAGCGGTGGCCAGCCGGCGCCGCCGTCCCCGGGCGAGCAGTCCTGGGGTGAGCCGTCCTCCCGGGCGCCACTTGCGGCTGGTGCCGCTGCGTCGCAGTGGGCACCGCACCCGCGAGCCGTCAGCCCGGTGTCGCTCAACGCGCGACTCGACGAGCCGCTCTCGCGATGGTTGTGGCTCGTCAAGTGGTTCCTCGCGATCCCGCACTTCATCGTGCTCGGCTTCCTCTGGATGGCGTTCTTCGTCGTCGCGGTGGTCGCCTTCTTCGCCATCCTCTTCACCGGGAGATACCCGCGTAGTCTCTTCGACTTCAACCTCGGGGTGCTGCGCTGGTCGTGGCGCGTGTCCTACTACTGCTCCAACGGTGGCCTCGGCACCGACCGCTACCCGCCCTTCAGCCTCGACGAGGAGCCCGACTACCCGGCCCGGCTCGACATCGCCTACCCCGAGCACCTCTCGCGCGGGCTGGTCCTCATCAAGTGGTGGCTGCTCGCCATCCCGCAGTACCTCATCGTCGGCCTTCTCGTCGGCGGCAGTGGGTGGGCCTGGAGCTTCTCCCAGGGCCACGGTGTTCGCGTCGAATCGTCGGGGTGGAGCGTGCTGGGTCTGCTCGTGGTCATCGCCGGGATCTCGCTGCTCTTCACGAGCCGCTACCCCCGGGCGCTCTTCGACCTCGTCATCGGGCTCAACCGCTGGGTCTACCGCGTCGTCGCCTATGCCACGCTCATGACGGACGTGTACCCGCCGTTCCAGCTCGATGAGGGTGGCGCCGAGGTGCCGCTGCCGCCGCCTTCGGCTCCGGTGCCCCAGGTGCCGCCCGAGCCTCTGGAGCCTCCGCCTCCGCCGCCTCCGCCGCCTCCGGTGCCCCCGGACCGCGCCCCGCAGGACACCGCCTGGGACCTCGACAACTGACCGGATCGCCCTCGCCCTGCGCCCGCCGGATGCCAAGCCCCAATCGAAAGAGCAGTTCGTCGCCCCTTCGCGTGACAGCGCACGGCCGCTCGACGGCGACGAACTGCTCTTTCGATTGCTCCGGGGTCCGCTCTCCCCGATCGAGAGCACTCCGTCGGCCTTCCCCCGATCGAGAGAGCACTCCGTCGGCTTCCCGCCCCACGTGGGTGGCGGGATCACCTCGAACGGGCGGGAGGGCGCGGCATACGGGCGCTCTCGCCAATCGGCACCAGCGGGCCCTCGGCGGGCATAGCCTCCGAGTCATGACACCGTCGTCCGTCGGCCGGCGCACCCTGCTCAAGGGTGTCGCCGCAGCCACCGCAGCGCTTGCCGTCCCCCGCGTCTTCGACCCCGCCGCTGCTGCGGCGCCGGCGAGCAAGGGCATCTTCGGTTACGGGGTAGCCAGCGGCGACCCGACCGCCGATTCCGTCATCATCTGGACCCGAGCCACCCCGCCGCCGCGGCCCGGCGAGCCCGTGGCGGCTCCCGGCAACGGCCTCGGCCGCCCGATCCCCGTGCGGTGGCAGGTGTCCACGACCGAGCGGTTCAACCGCGTCGTCGCCCACGGCACGGTCATGACCTCCCCCGACAGCGACCACACGGTCAAGGTCGACGTGACCGGCCTCGACCCGTACACGCGCTACTTCTACCGCTTCCAGTCGCTCGGCGAGTTCAGCGCGGTCGGGCGCACCCAGACAGCGGGCGACATCGCGGGCGAGACGCACGCGCTGCGCATGGCCCTCGTGAGCTGCAGCAACTACACGGGCGGCTTCTTCACGGCCTACCGCGCCATCAGCAAGCGCGACGACCTCGACTTCGTGCTGCACGTCGGCGACTACATCTACGAGTACGGCAACGGCGCCGACCGCTACGGTCCCGATGCGCTCATCGGCGTGCGTGACGGCCAGCCCGCCACCGAGACGATCGACCTGACGGGCTACCGGCTGCGCCACGCCCTGCACAAGGCCGACCCCGACTGCCAGGCCGCCCACCAGGCGCTCCCGTGGATCACGATCTTCGACGACCACGAGGTGGCCAACAACGCCTGGGCCGACGGCGCCGAGAACCACCAGCCCGGAGAGGGTGACTACCTCGTGCGCCGGGCGCAGGCGATGCAGGCCTACCTCGAGTGGATGCCCTTCCGCATGCCCGACCAGTCGGTGCCGCACCAGGGCACGCGCTTCTTCAAGCGGTTCACCTTCGGCGACCTCGGTGACCTGTCCATCCTCGAGACCCGGCAGAACCGCAGCCGTCAGGTCACGGTGCCGGGCGTGCCGTTCGACGGTTTCGTGCCGATCGGGGTCAACCCGCAGATCGACGGCGCCCTTGCCTCCCCGCTGCGTCACCTCCCCGAGCCCGAGCAGCTGGCCTGGCTCAAGGACGGCGTGGCGCAGCAGGGGCGGCAGTGGCACCTGCTCGGCAACCAGGTGATGATCGCACCCGTGCTCTACCCGGGCGCCGCGCTCGGTGCCCCGGGCCTCACCTTCGTCAACGCCGACCAGTGGGACGGCTACACCGCCGACCGCACGAGCCTGCTGACGTATGCCGCCGCGCAGCCCGAGTCCGCCGGTGACATCGTCGTGCTCACCGGTGACATCCACGCCTCCTTCTCGAGCGACCTGCCGGTCGCCGCGTCACCCGGCCAGCCGGCATACGCCTCGGCGGGCGTGGAGGTCGTGTGCCCGTCCGTGACGAGCGACGGCTTCTACGAGGTGCTCGGAGGAACCCCACAGCTGGCGGGACAGCCTCCCGAGGTCGTCGTCGCCGTGACGCGCCAGGCCATCGCAGCGGCCCAGCAGCTCAACCCGTGGATCAAGTACCTCGACGGCGTCGGGCACGGCTTCGTCGTCGTCGATGTCACGCCGGAGCGGGTGCAGGCGGACTACTACCTCACCCCGGTGCCGTCGAGCGCCGATCCCGACCCGCGCGTCGACCCGGAGACCGCGCTGGACTACATGCACAGCGTCCAGACCCTCGCGGGGTCGCGCCGTCTCTCCGCTGCCGTCGGTGCCGTCGGCGCGAGGTCTGACGAGCCGCGCACCAGCTGACCTCCGCCCGCACGTCGAGTGCCCACTTCCCTCCGCCTCTGAGCCGTCGGGAAGTGGGCACTCGACGTGACGGGGGGCGTCGGGAAGTGGGCACTCGACCTTGTCAGGGGGTGGTGCCGCCGCCGCGGCGGCGGGCGCTGAGCGCGAGCGCGAGGCCTGCGAGCACGACGACCGGGCCGATGATCGCCCACAGCGTGACCCCCGACATCACGCTGCCGCCGACGACGCCGAGTCCCTGCAGGGTCCACAGGGCACCGACGAGCACCAGCAGGATGCCGAGGCCGATGCGCAGCGGGCCGCTCACGCCGGCGCCTGCGCCGTCTCGAGGTGGGCGTCGAGCCACTCGAGGATCTCGAGCTCGACCTCGTCGCGGTTGAGCTCGTTGAGGATCTCGTGCCGGGCGTCGGGCCACAGCGTCACCGTGACGTCGCGGACACCGAGGCGCTTGAGCTGGTCGGCCGCCTGCTGCACGCCCTTGCCCTTGGCGCCGACCGGGTCCTGGTCGCCCGAGGTCAGAAAGATCGGCAGGTCCTTGGGTATGAGCGCGACGGTGCGGTCGTCGTTGGCCATCGCCAGGCCGCGAAGCAGGTCGGCGAATCCGCCTGCGCTGAAGACGAATCCACAGTCAGGGTCGTTGATGTACTTGTCGACCTCAGCGGGATCCCTTGAGAGCCAGTCGAAGTCGGTACGGGTGGGCTTGAAGGCAGAGTTGTACTGACCGAAGCTGAGCTTGTTCATCAACCCGCTCGTGTGGGTGTGGCCCCGCAGGCGCGCCTGCGTCGACGCGACGAGGACGCCGACCTTTCCGAGGGCACCTGCGCCACCGGCGGTTCCGGAGAGCACGAGGCCAGCGAGCTCCGAACCGTACTGCGCGGCATACCCCCTCGCGATGAAGGAGCCCATGCTGTGGCCGAGGAGGAAGACGGGCACGCCGTGCTGCTCATGGCGAGCCCGAGCCGTGACGGAGTGGAGGTCGTCGATGACGGTCTGCCAGCCGTCTCGCTCGGCGAAGGAGCCGCGTGGGCTCGACGTGCGCCCGTGGCCGCGGTGGTCGGAGGCGTAGACGGCATACCCGTGGTCGGTGAGGCGCTGCGCGAACCGGGCGTAGCGCGCGGAGTGCTCGGCGAGTCCGTGGGAGATCTGCACGACGGCCTTCACCTCCCCGTCGGGCAGCCAGCGGTTGACGAACACCTCGGTGCCGTCGGGGGTGGTCAGCGTGAAGGAGCTGCTGTGCATGATCGTCCTCGATCTCGGAGTGCCGTTTGCCCGCACTGTATGCCGTGTGGCTGTCTCGCAGTCAGCCGATCCGGTATGCCGCGTGGCTGAGTGTCGCCGCCTCAGCTCGCCGCTCGCTCCGGGGTGTCGGAGGGGCGTCGCTCGGCGAGGCCGGCCATCCCCCAGCGCACGGCGGCGGTGCCGAGGTGGCCGAGCGGCCGGGCGACGAGGGAGGACGCGGCCCGGGGCAGCGGGATCCCGAGCATCGACCGGGCCCACCCCGGCAGCAGCGAGACGCCGCCCGAGGCGAGGGTGCTGTAGCCCGCCCGCGCGTAGAAGGGGAGCGGCGGCTCGAGCAGGAGGAAACGGGCGGCCTCGCGCGCCGCGTCGGTGGCCTCGAGCTCGGGGCGGTAGGCGGCGAGCGCCACGCGGAGGCCATCCACGGTGGTCGGGGGGTCGATGACCCCGAGACGAACGGCGGGGATGCCGGTCTGCTCGACGTAGCGGTCGGCCTCGTCAGCGGTGAGCGGCTCGGCGCCGAAGGTCTGGTGCGCCCGGAGGAAGGAGTCGACCTCGGCGAGGTGCACCCACGTCAGCAGGTGGGGGTCGCTCGCGCGGTACTCGCGCCCCTGGGCGTCACGCCCGCGCACCCGCTCGTGGATCGAGCGGACCATCGCGATGGACTCCTCGGCGTGCTCGATCGTGCCGAAGGTCGTCGTCGCAAGGTAGTGGCTCGTGCGCTGGAGCCGGCCCCAGGGGTCACTCTTGTAGCCGCTGTGGCCGGCGACGCCCGCCATCGCGAGGGGGTGGAGCGACTGGAGCAGCAGCGAGGCGACGCCCGCCGGGAACATCGAGGCATCGGCGTGCACCCGCCAGATCGGGTCGTCGTGGGTGAACCAGCGCTCGCCCTCGGCACCCCAGATGCGCTGCGCGCGAGCGGGGGCGTCGTCACCTGCGACCTTGGAACGCAGCATCCTGCCCAGCTGGCGCTGCACCAGCCGGGGGCCCGCAGTGAGAGTCATGGACAGCAACGTACGGTCGACCGGCGACGGTCGAGAAGAATCTGTCGAGGGTTGGCGGGTGTCGCCCGGGTCACGTCAGGGTGATGCGGATGCCGGCGCGCGGCTTGTCCTTGACGACTCTCGAGGTGAGCGGCCTGAAGACGTCGCCGAGACGGGCGAGCAGGTACTTCTCGCCGATGGCGCGCTTCACGGCAGCGACCTCCTCCGGCGAGCGGACGACGCGAGCGGTGCCCTCATGCGTCGGAGCGCCGTCGGGCACCGCTCCGCGCATGTCGCACTCGCGCACCTCGACCCTCGCGGTGTGGGCGAGACGCTTCGTCTTGCCGACGCCGTCGATGGTGATGACGACGAGCTCGTCACCGTCGCGGGCGATCCACACCGGTGTCGCCACCGGCTCGCCCGACCGCCGGAAGGTCGTCAGGGACACGTAACGGTGAGCGGCGACAGCGGCGAGGGGGTCCGGCTGCGTGCGGGGAGGCTGGGGGTCCACGTCGCCACCCTAGTTACGGTTCGGCCACCCCGGAGTCACGGATTGACCACCCTCGGCGTGTTGCGCGTGTATCGCGCGCGCACCCTCGCCACACTGATGAGCAGAGAGACTTCGGCGGCTGGCCCGTTGTGGTACGTGAACCGCCAGGGAGCCCGGACTCGCACCGCGAGCCGGGCTCCAATACGTTCACGCGGGAGTGAGGGCCTCCGCGAGGAAGGCGCCCCAGGCTCGAGCCCGCACGACCTCGTCGTGCGACAGGGGGCCGTCCTTGCCGCCCACCCAGAAGCTCTCGCCCCGAGAAGCACGCTCGAACCCCTTGCGCCGCAAGGCGATCGCCGCCTGCTTGGCTGCCGATCCGGGCATCATCCGCACATGCACGCGCGTGTCGAAGGTGTGCACCGGGAGGTCGGCCCGCGGCTCGCAGGAGTCGATCCACTCCCGGATGCCGAGGCGGGGCGTTCCCGTCGCGCCCTGACGCACCGCATCAGCGCGGGTCGACTCGCGCGACATCGAGAAGGCGTGGGTCGGGCCGCCGACGAGCAGCATCGTCACGTCGTCAGGGATGCGCGTCGGAGCCTCGCTGACGGGGAGGACGGTCACGGCCTGGCCCGGCGGAGACTGTTCTCCCTCGCGCCGGATGCCCTCGGCCAGCGCCTCCGCAATCGCCTCGGTGTTGCCGAACATGGATTCATAGACGACGAGCACGCTCATGACTGATCTCCTCCGAACCCATTGTCCCGCCGTCACGCCCGGCCGTCGGCCAGGCGTGACGAAGGAGACGCGCCCCGGGTCACTCCGACTGGAACGCGCGCACCTCGACGGCGCCGGCACAGGCCGCTGAGCCCTCGGTGGCGATGGCCAGCGCGGCCTCGAGGTCGTCGGCCTCGACGATCCAGAAGCCACCGAGCCACTCGCGGGCCTCGGAGAAGGGCCCGTCGGTGACGGAGGCAGTGCCGGAGGTGGCATCGACGACCTTGGCCTCGGAGCGGTCGACGAGGCCGCCGGCGTAGACCCACTGGCCGCGCTCCTGCAGCCGGGTGTTGAAACGGTCGACGGCAGCGAAGATGGCCGGGATCTCGTCCTCCGAGGGCACCGGGTCGTCGGCGCGGTGGTGGACGGACAGCAGGTACTGGGTCATCGGAGTGCTCCTCGGGCGTGGGTGGTGCGACGAGGCGACATCTCGACACGGCGCCCCGAGCACTTACGTTCGCGACACGCTACCCATGCCGCGAGAACGGGCGAGGCCCCGGTGCCGACCGTGCGGGTCGACACCGGGGCCTCGTCGGGCCTCGTCGGGCCTCGTCGGGCCTCGCTCGCCTCAGACGCGCGCGCCGTCGCCGGGGCCGCCGGGACGCTCGCCGTAGTAGTCGCTGAGGCGGCCGCGGTACTCGTCGTTGACAGCGGTCTCGCTGCCCTCGACGCGGTCCTCGTCGCGCAGCTCGGGCGAGTCCTTGATCTCGTCCTTGGTGCGGTCGACGTAGACGTCCTTCTCGTCCCAGTCGACGCGCTCGATGGTGCCGGCGGGCAGGAGCACCTTGCGGCCGAAGATCCAGGGGCCGGTGTCGACGACGACATAGCTGGCGTCGACCTCGCGGGTGGCGCCGTCGATCTTGCCGATGTGTCCGTCGGTGGCGTGGACCGTGAAGCCGGCGAGGTCGTCCTGGCGGTTCGACAGGTCGGTGCCCTCACGGTAGTTCCAGGCGTCGAAGTCCTGGCGCGTCGAGTCGTGCTGCGTCGAGTCGTGCTGCGACATGGGGTTCCTCTCCATTGGGGGTTGCCGTGCAGCACTGCTCCTACCCGGGGGCGAGATGTCACTAACCTCACCATTCGCGGTGAATTGCGTTCCGTTGGAAGCCGACTCGGGTCAGCTGGTCGGGAGGTGCTCGCGCAGGAACTCCGCAGTGGTGCTCCAGGCCAGCGCCGAGGCAGCCGCGTCGTGCCAGGGCATCTCGTCGTTGTCGAAGGCGTGGTCGGCGCCCTCGTAGGTCTCGAAGACGGTCGCGGGCTGCTGCGTCACCGACTCCTCGATGGCGCGCACCGTGGCCGTGTCGATGAACGAGTCGGCCAGGCCGAAGTGGTGCAGGCTCGGCGCGGCCACCGTCATGGCTGCGTGCAGCCCCGGCAGTGCGGAGCCGTAGTAGGAGACGAGCGTGTCGACGGGAGCAGCGCCCTCGGCCTCGAGCCGGGCGGCCACGTTGAAGCCCAGGCCGCCGCCGAAGCAGAAACCGACGACGCCCACTCCGGCATCGACGGCCTCCTGCCGGCGCAGCCACTCGACGGCGGCCACGGCATCGAGCACCGCCCGGTCCCAGTCGAGCCGCTGGACCAGCCCCATGCCTTGCTGGAGCGCGTCGTCACCCTCGACGGGCGAGGTGACGCCGAGGCGCCAGAAGATCTCGGGCGCGGCCACGACGTAGCCGAGCTCGGCGAGCTGCGCTCCGCGGCGCTGGATGTAGGCGCTCACGCCGAAGATCTCCTGGAGCAGGACGATGCCCGGCCCGCGTCCGGCCGGGGGGCGCCACAGGTGGGTCGGCATGGCGCCGGAGTCGGTCGGGACCATCACGGATTCGCTCATGGGCACATCCTGCCCGCCGCGCCCCTGCCGCAGCCCCCGGCACTCTGACCGGATGGCCCGGCCCGGCCCGATCCGGACCCGCTTCCACCCGGTCCCGCCCGGCCGTGCCCGCTCCGAGCGTGACTCGTCCGAAGAAACTCACAAAAACGGGTGCCCGTATCCATTTACTTGTGACTACATCAGTGGTTTCATGATCTCACTGGGCCCGTCGCAGGCACAGATCAGCGAGATCGAGTAGACACACCCTGAGGACGAAGGAGTCCGATGTACGCAGCGGAGCGGCAACAGCGCATCATCGCCCAGGCACGTCGTGCCGGCCGGGTGGAAGTCGCTGCGCTCGCTGACGTCCTCGGGGTCGCGGCCGAGACCGTCCGTCGCGATCTGACCGCCCTCGAGCGGCGTGGCTCCCTGCGCCGCGTGCACGGCGGTGCGATCCCCGTCGAGCGCCTCGAGATCGAGCCGACGCTCGCGACGCGCACCGGCCGGCTCACCGAGGTCAAGCGCCGCATCGCCGCCCGCGCCCTCGACGAGCTGCCGAGCGGCGGGAGCATCATCCTCGACGCCGGCAGCACGACGCAGGCCGTCGCCGAGCTGCTACCTCCCGACATCGACCTCACGGTCCTCACCAACAGCCTCGCGGCGGCGAGCGTCCTCTCGTCACACCCCGGCATACGGCTCTACCTGCTCGGCGGCAGGGTGCGCGGCACGACCGGCGCAGCCGTGGGTGACTGGGCCACGAGCGCGCTCGAGGGAGTCGTCGTCGACGTCGCCCTCGTCGGCACCAACGGCCTCTCCGTCGCCCGCGGCCTCACGACCCCCGACCAGTCGGAGGCGCTCGTCAAGCGCGCCATGGTCGCAGCCGCCCGCAAGTGTGTGGTCCTCACCGACTCGAGCAAGACCGGTGACGACCACCTGCACCGATTCGCCCAGCTCGCCGACGTCGACGTCGTCATCACCGACACCGACATCGACGATGACGTCGCTGCCGAGATCCGCTCGGCCGGACCGGAAGTGGTGACCGCATGATCGTCACGCTCACGCCCAACCCCAGCATCGACCGCGCGGTGCTCATCGACGCGCTCCGGCGCGGTGAGGTGCACCGCGCGACCGGCAGCCGCATCGACCCGGGAGGCAAGGGAGTCAACGTCTCCCGCGCCCTCGCCGCCCAGGGCGCCGACACGGTGGCCGTGCTGCCGAGCGGCGGGCCCGAGGGTCACCTGCTCGACGAGCTGCTCGACAGCGCGGGCGTGGCACACGCGAGCGTGCCCGTCTCGGGCACGGTCCGGATGAACATCAGCGTCCTCGAGCCCGACGGCACGACGACCAAGCTCAACGAGCCGGGTCCGACCCTCTCGGAGGCCGAGGTGGCGGCGCTGCTCGACACGACCCTCGAGCGCTCCTCGAGCGCCGGCTGGGTCGTCGGCTGCGGCAGCATGCCCCCCGGCGCCCCCACCGACCTGTATGCCGTCCTCGTCCGTCGGGTGCGCGAGCGCGGTGGGCGCGTGGCGATCGACTCCTCCGGCGCCTCCTTCTCGGCCGCTGTGGCGGCCACCCCGAACCTCATCAAGCCCAACCACGAGGAGCTCGCCGAGCTCGTCGGGCACGAGCTGCCGATGCTGCGTGACGTGCGCGACGCCGCCCGTGAGCTCGTCTCCGACGGCATCGAGGTCGTTGCCGTCAGCCTCGGCGGTGACGGCGCCCTCGTCATCACCGCCGACGTCTGCGCGCACGCCATCGCGCCGATCTCGGCCCCCCTCTCGACCGTGGGCGCCGGCGACTGCATGCTCGCCGGCCTGCTCCACGGGCTGTCGACCGGTCACGAGCCGGCCGACGCCCTCGTCACCGGTGTGACGTGGGGCTCCGCGGCGGTCACCCTGCCCGGCAGCCGCGTCCCCTCGCCCGCTGACCTCGCCGGCATCCGCGCAGAGCTCACCCTCGACCCCGACCTCTCGCGCGCGATCCGCTGAACCCTCCCTCACGACCCTGCCCACTGCTCCCGAGAACCCGCCACCCGGCATACCACCTGCTTGGAACACGAACTGCTTTGAACACCAACTGCTTTGAACACCAACTGCTTTGAACACCAACTGATCCGAACCGTCCCGGCTCTGTGATCCTCCGGAAAGGAACCCACATGTCCCTCATCACCGAAGAGCAGGTCGTCCTCGACCTCACCGGTGCCGACCGCCACGAGGCGACGCGACTGCTCGGGGAGCGACTCGTCGCCTCCGGCCGTTGCACCGACCTCGACACCTTCATCGCCGACGTGCGCAAGCGCGAGGAGACGATGGCGACCGGACTGCCCGGAGGCATCGGCATCCCCCACGCCCGCAGCACGGCGATCACCGAGCCCTCGCTCGTCTTCGGCCGCTCCGCGAACGGCATCGACTGGGGCGCCAAGGACGGCCCCGCGACGCTGATCTTCCTCATCGCGGCCCCCGAGGGCGGCGGTGACGCCCACATGCAGATGCTCCCCAAGCTCGCCCGCGCCCTCATGAAGAAGGACTTCAAGGCCGCCCTCGCCGCCGCGACGACCGAGGCCGAGGTCGTGCGCATCGTCAGCGCCGAGGTCGAGCTCGACCAGCCCGTCGCCGCACCGGCGGAGGGCCGGATGGCCCATGCCGCCGAGGTGGGCGCCGGACTAGCCACGGGCACGGCCGCCGCGGAAACCGCTCCGCTCGCGGATGCTCCGCGCTCGCTCAACCTCGTCGGCGTCACCTCGTGCCCGACCGGCATCGCGCACACCTACATGGCGGCCGAGGGCCTCGAGAACGCCGCCAAGGCGGCCGGCCACACGATGAAGGTCGAGACGCAGGGTTCGGCCGGCTCGAAGCCGCTGACCGCGGCCGAGATCGCCGCTGCCGACGCCGTGATCTTCGCCCACGACCTGCCCGTCAAGGACGCCGGACGCTTCGCCGGCAAGCCGACGGTCGACGTCGGCGTCAAGAAGGGCATCTCCGAGGCGCCGGCGCTCGTCGCCCAGGCCGAGGCCCTCGCCGCCGAGTGGCGCAACGACCCGAGCAAGGCCGCGGCAGCCGCGGCTGCCGCCGGGGGCGCGTCCGGTGGCTCCCTCGTCTCGAAGGTCGAGGAGGGCGCGGGCCTCGGCACGCGCATCCGGCAGTGGCTGATGACCGGTGTCTCCTACATGATCCCGTTCGTCGCCGCCGGCGGCATCCTCATCGCCTTGTCCTTCATGCTCTCGCAGGTCGCCCTCGGTGAGGAGGGCCCCATCGAGATCGTGAAGTACAACCTCACCTCGACCGACCAGTACAACATCGCGCAGAACTTCAGCGTGACGAGCCTGACGTCGTGGGCCGCGCTCCTCTTCGTCATCGGTGCCGCGTCGTTCGGCTTCCTCGTGCCGATCCTCTCCGGCTTCATCGCCTTCGCCATCGCGGACCGCCCCGGCCTCGTGCCCGGCATCGTCGGAGGCTCCGTCGCAGCGACGATGGGCGCCGGCTTCCTCGGCGGTCTCGTCACCGGCATCCTGGGCGGCCTGGTCGCCCGGTGGGTGTCGAACTGGAAGGTCGCCAAGGGCGTGCGGGGCATCATGCCCGTGGTCGTCATCCCGCTCTTGTCCTCCTTCATCTCGATCGGCCTCTTCATCACCGTGCTCGGCCGTCCGATCAAGGCCCTCACCGACGCCCTCAACAGCTGGCTGACCGGCATGTCGGGCGCCAGCGCGATCATCCTCGGCATCATCCTCGGCGCGATGATGGGCTTCGACCTCGGTGGCCCGGTCAACAAGGTCGCCTACGCCTTCGCCACGACCGGTCTCGCCGCCGCGGGTGCCGCGACCGACGCGCCCCAGCTGAAGATCATGGCCGCCGTCATGGCAGCCGGCATGGTCGCCCCGCTCGCGATGGCTCTCGCCACGTCGGTCCGCCCCAAGCTCTTCTCCGAGCCGGAGCGAGAGAACGGCAAGGCAGCCTGGTTGCTGGGAGCCTCGTTCATCTCCGAAGGAGCGATCCCGTTCGCGGCCGTCGACCCGGTGCGCGTCATCTCGAGCTCGGTCGTCGGCTCGGCCGTCACCGGGGCGCTGGTCATGCTCTTCGGCTCGACGCTCCGCGCCCCCCACGGAGGAATCTGGGTGCTGCCGCTCATCGGCAACTTCCTGCTCTTCCTGCTCGCCCTCGTGGCCGGCGTGCTCGTCATGGCCACGATCGTCGTCGCCCTCAAGTCGCGAGACACCCACCTTGCAGAGGTCGACGCGACCGCTACGGTCTGATCAGGGCCAGCCCTGACGTTCGACCCATCAGACGCACGAACCGCATCCAACGAAGGAGCACGTCCCATGGCAACCCGCACCGTCACCATCGCCTCGTCGGTGGGCCTGCACGCCCGACCGGCTGCCCTCTTCGTCGAAGCCGCGAGCAACACCGGCCTCGACGTCGAGATCGCCAAGCCGGGCGAGGACCCCGTCGACGCGACGAGCATCCTCGGTGTCATGGCCCTCGGGGCCAAGTACGGCGAGGAGGTCGTCCTGACCGCCGAGGGTGACGGCGCCGACGAGGCGCTCGACTCGCTCGTCGCGCTCCTGTCGCGCGACCTCGACGCGGAGTAAGAGCCGTGGCCACGACGGAGCCGAGCGCCCAGTCCGGCGTCGAGTCCGGTCCCGAGTCCGGAGCGGGCCCTGAGACGCGCCAGGGCATCGGCGTCAGCCCGGGCACGGCATACGGCCCGGTGGTGCAGGTCGCGCCACCGGTCCGTCCGCCGGCCGACGAGCCGCCGGTCGATGACCAGGAGGCGGCGCTCGGCGACGTC
Organism: Humibacillus xanthopallidus; assembly: GCF_006716675.1. Taxonomy (GTDB): domain Bacteria; phylum Actinomycetota; class Actinomycetes; order Actinomycetales; family Dermatophilaceae; genus Humibacillus; species Humibacillus xanthopallidus_B. Next base: position 116,074 of record NZ_VFPM01000006.1, read on the forward strand.
AAGGCCGCGTTCGAGGCTGTCGCGGTGTCTCTCGAGGAGCGGGCCACCCGCGTCGAGGACACCGCGCAGCAGATCCTCAAGGCGACCGCCCTCATCGCCCGCGACAAGGGCCTCGTCAAGGCTGCCGCCAAGCAGCTCGAGGCGGGCAAGGGGCGGGCGGGCGCCATCGCGGGGGCCATCGAGCAGTATGCCGCGCAGTTCGAGGCGCTCGGCGGCTACTTCGCCGAGCGGGTGGCCGACCTGCGCGACGTCGGCTCCCGCGCCGTCGCCGCGGTGCTCGGCGTGCCGGCGCCGGGCGTGCCGCACTTCACCGACCCGAGCGTCGTCGTCGCCGAGGACCTCGCGCCCGCCGAGACGGCGACGCTCGACCGGGCCCTGGTCGTCGGCATCATCACCGAGGCTGGTGGGCGCACGAGCCACACCGCGATCCTCGCTGCGCAGATGGGCATCCCCGCGGTCGTCCAGCTCGCCGGGGCGACCACCCTCGAGCCCGGCACGCACGTGGCGCTCGACGGCGACACCGGCGAGGTGACGATCGAGCCCGACCTCGAGCTCGTCGAGCAGCAGCGGGCGCGGGCAGCGCGCCGCACCGAGGCGCTCGGCCGGCTCTCCGGGGCCGGCGCGACGAGCGACGGGCTCGCCGTCGCGCTGCTCGCCAACATCGGCGGCGTCGACGACGCCGTCGCCGCGGGCGCCCTCGACCTCGAGGGTGTGGGCCTCTTCCGCACCGAGTTCGTCTACCTCTCCGCGACCAAGGCGCCGACGGTCGAGGAGCAGACCCAGATCTACCGCGACGTCTTCGCCCCCTTCGAGGGGCGTCGCGTCGTCGTGCGCACCCTTGACGCCGGCGCCGACAAGCCGCTGAAGTTCGCCGACCTCGGGCCGGAGGAGAACCCCGCCCTCGGCCGGCGCGGCCTGCGCCTGTCGGCCGAGCGGCCCGACCTGCTCGACGCCCAGCTCGAGGCGCTCGCCATCGCGGCTCGCGAGACCGGCGCCGACGTCCGCGTCATGGCCCCCATGGTCGCGACGGCCGAGGAGGCGGCATGGTTCGCCCGCAGGGTGCGGGAGAACGGTCTGCCCAAGGCCGGGGTGATGATCGAGGTGCCGGGCGCGGCCCTGCGGGCCCGCGACGTGCTCGGCGAGGTCGACTTCGGCTCCCTCGGCACGAACGACCTCGCGCAGTACACCATGGCCGCCGACCGCATGCAGGGCGCGCTGTCGGACCTGCTCGACCCGTGGCAGCCGGCGGTGCTCGACGTCGTCGGGATCGCCTGCGAGGGTGCTCGCACCGTCGAGCGCCCGATCGGGGTCTGTGGCGAGTCGGCCGGTGACCCGCTGCTCGCGCTCGTGCTCGTCGGCCTCGGCGTCACGAGCCTGTCGATGGCACCGAGCAAGGTGCCAGTCGTGCGCCTCGCCCTGTCGCTGCACACCGAGGCAGAGTGCCAGCGGCTGGCGCAGATCGCCCGGGAGTCGCGCACCGCCGTCGATGCGATGGGCGCGGTGCGCGAGGCCGCGAGCTCCGAGCTCACCGACCTCCTCTAGCAGCCACCCCTTGCCGATCCGAGGTGATGCCGACCCCCACTCGGGGGTCGGCATCACCTCGATCCAGGGGACGAACGTGGTCGAACCCGCACCGATCGGATGCCGGACCGCCCCACCGCCCCTCGCCGGTGAGATCTGCCGCGGGCCGCGTGCGTCGATCGGGTACGTAGCGCACCATGGCGCAAACTCCTGTCCTCGCAGACCTCGGTCACGAGCGATTCGTCTCGCTGACGACCTTCCGCCGCTCCGGCGAGCCGGTCCCCACCCCCGTCTGGGTGCTCCCCGACGGACGGGCGCTCGTCGTGAGCACGCCCGCCGGTGCGGGCAAGCTGAAGCGGATCCGCAACGACCCGCGTGTGACGCTGCAGGCGTGCGACCGCCGCGGCAAGGTCGACGCCGGGGCGCCGCTCGTCGAGGGGACCGCCGAGATCATCACGGACTCCGCCGCCTCCGAGGCGGTCAGCCGTCGCCTCGAGGGCAAGTACGGTCTCGAGTTCCGGATCTTCAGCATCGTCGAGTGGGTGCTGAGGTGGGGCAACAGCGACCGGGTCGTCCTGCGCATCACGCCAACCCCCTGACGATCGTGCTCGACCGGTGCCGTCGGCCGTTGGGTATGGGCCGACCATGGAACGCGCGACGATGAGTGCCGGGACGACCCGGGTGGCACTCGACGGCGTGCGCAACGCGCCGTCGCTGCTCGAAGGAATGCGATCGATCGAGGATCTCTCGGATGCAGCCGCCGCCTCGGCGGACGCGAACGACACCGCTGCGACGGTGCGGGTGCTGCTCTCGGCCATCCTCGACCCGAAGGACCAGCTCGCGGCCATCGGCGCCGTCCTGGCGCTCGGCGGGGTGCGCCACGAGCGCGCGGGGTCGGCCCTGCTCACCGTCCTGCGCGAGGGGCCGTCCTACCTGCGCGACCACGCGGTCTGGGCCCTCGGGGGGTGCGAGATGCTGCCCAGGGCGCTGCCCCTGCTCATCGAGGCCGTGATCGCGGGCGACTTCCGCGGCATGCTCGCGCAGCGCACGCTCGAGTCCTGGGCGCTGCGCACCCCCGACGACGTCCGTGTCGCCGTCGCCCGAGGCCTGGCGACCACGACCGTGACCGCCGCCCGGGCACGTCTCGTCGAGACCCTCGGCCTCGTGCCGGGTGATGCCACCCAGGCGCTCCTGCGCGCCGTCGCGGTCGGCGACCTCGAGGACCTCACGACCCGTGCGACGGCCATCGCGGCCCTCGGCGACCCGCCGCCCACCCGGGAGCGCCGCGAGAAGGGCTTCACGCCCTCGGCGACGACGACGAGCGTGCTCATCATGCTGGCGTCGCAGCAGAGCTCCCTCGCACCGGTCGCGCAGCTTGCGCTCGATGACCTGCGCTCCCTCGCCGAGCCGCAGTCCACGACGCGGGTCGACGGCGACCGCACGGTCGCCCAGCTCTTCCTCCACGCCGACATCGACGGCGCGCTGACGCACGCCGGTCGCGGCGACACCGGCGGCATCGCGACGCTGCTCGTGCACCTCGGTGACGCACTCCTGCGCGCCGACCCGCCCGTATGCCGGGTGCTCACCCTCTCGCGCGGGCGCTCGGCGGCTGCCCTGACCGCCCTCGCCGACGTGGCCAAGCCCGGTCACCACTACCTGTCCGTGCCGTTGTGGGGGCCCGCCCCCCAGGCCGCTCGCGCCTGGCCGCTGTGGGTGGCGGCGCGTCGCGGCATCCGTCGGGTGCTCCGGGTCGCGGGTCAGGTGGATGCCCTGCACCTGCGGATGGCCGACGTCGGGTCGCTCGCGGCGGCCTCGGCCGCCCACGAGCTCGGGGTGCCGCTCGTGCTGACCCTCGCCCCCGACCCGCACGCGCTCGTCGCGGCGCGGGAGGAGACGGGCGAGCTGACCCGGTCGAACGTCGGTGACGCGGACGAGGTCGAGCACCTCGTCTTCCGCGACAGCCTGCTGCGCCAGCTCGCGCGCCGCGCCGACCACGTCGTCGTCTTCCCCCGCCCCGAGCTCGAGCACGACCTGCGCGACCTGCTCGGCATCGACACCGACGACGAGACGCTGCACCTCTCGGTCGTGCCCGAGGGCATCAACCTCCCGGCCGTCGACGCGGCGATCGAGGATGCGACCGGCACGCAACCCGGCGACGAGGGCGCCGACGGGGCGACCGCGCCTGCGAGCCCGGCGCTCGCCGAGCTCGACGAGCTGCTGGGCACCCTGCCGGCCGAACGCCGCGGCCTGCCCCTCGCGATCTCCGTCGGCCGGCTGCACCCCGTCAAGGGCATGGCCACGCTCGTGGCGGCGTGGGCCTCGCGTCCCGATCTGTCCTCGCGCTGCAACCTGCTGCTCGTGGGCGGCGACCTCGAGGAGCCCAACGACGACGAGCGGGGCCAGCTCGATCTCATCGAGTCGGTCATCCCGACCGACTCGGCCGCGGACGCCGGACTGCTGCTCGCCGGTCACCGCCCCAACGGCACGGTGACGGCCTGGCTCGCCGCGACCCGGCACGGCCGCGGCGAGACAGCGGCGCCGCACGGCGTCTACGTCTCGGCGAGCCTCAAGGAGGAGTTCGGCATCGCGATCCTCGAGGCGATGGCGGCCGGCCTCGTCGTCGTCGCCCCCGGCAACGGCGGCCCGGCGACCTACGTGACCAGCGGCGAGACGGGGGTTCTCGCCGACACCGCCTCGCCCGAGGCCCTCGCGGCAGCGGTCGTGGCGGCGCTCGACCTCGCCTCCGCACCCGAGGCCGACTCGACCGCCGAGCGCACGATGGCGACCGTGCGCGACCGCTTCGGCATCGACACGATGGCGGCCTCGCTCGCGGAGGTCTACGAGCGGGTCGCGGCCGGACGGCATACGGCAGCGGGGGGCCGGGCGTCGTGACCCTGCTCGTCATCAGCCCCGACTACGCCTCCCACCTCTACCCGCTCGTGACACTCGCCACCGCGTGGCACGAGGCGGGGGAGCGGGTCGTCGTGGCGACCGGGCCGGCGACGTCGGGGATCGTGCGCGACTTCGGCCTCGAGCGCGTCGACCTGCGCCTCGGCCGCGGCTCGAACCCTGGCGTCATCCGCGCGGAGGAGCAGCCGAAGGGCGAGGACGACTCGCTCCGGGGCTTCTTCGATGCGACTCGCCGCGGCGCCGTCGAGACCTTGGCCTTCCAGGCCGAGGCCCGTGGCGACGATTTGCTGTGGGACCCGGTCACGGTCGCGCGCGACGTGCAGCGCATCGTCGCCCAGGTGCGACCTGACCACGTCATCGTCGACCACCTCGCCTTCAGCGCGCGCCTGGCGCTCGCGAGCTCGGGCGTGCACCACGCCGACGTCGTGCTCGGTCACCCGTCGGCGCTGACCGTCGGCGACGAGGTCTACGGCTTCCCGCCCGCCTTCCCGCGGGCCATCGTGCCCGACCCGGCGGCGCTCGCCGACCTGCATCGCCTGTGTGTCAAGGTGCGCGACTCCTTCACGGCACAGTGGAACTCCGCGCTCGAGACGCTGGCGCCAGGCTGCACGCCGAGCGTCGACGCCTTCGCCGAGACGGGCGACGTCGTGCTGCTCAACTACCCCGGAGAGCTGCACGACGCCGAGCGCACGGCCCTGCTTCCTCCGCACGCCTTCCTCGGCTCGGCCGTGCGCACCGAGGCGCGTGACCCGCAGGTCGAGGACTGGCTCTCCGAGAGCGCCGAGCCGATCGCCTACGTCAGCCTCGGCAGCTTCCTGTCCGTGCGGTCAGACGTGCTCGCCAGGGTGGCAGAAGCATTGCGGCACATCGACATTCGCGTCGCCTTCGCTCTGGGCTCAACCCCACGCGAGGCCCTGGGTGAGCTGCCGGCGTCGTGGCTGGTGCGCGAGACGCTGCCGCAGGTGCGCCTGCTCGGCCGCTCCGCCCTCGCCGTGTCCCACGGCGGCAACAACAGCGTGACCGAGGCGCTCACCTCGGCGGTGCCGCTGCTGCTCCTGCCGTTGTCGACCGACCAGTTCGCCGGTGCGGCCGCGATCGAGCAGGCAGGCATCGGCGAGGCGCTCGACCCGAACGCCGCGACCTCCGACGAGATCGCTGCAGCCGCAGCGCGTCTGCTCGCGCTGGAGGGCCTGGGTCGGGAGCGGCTGGACCGGATCGGTGCCGACCTCGTGCGCACCCCGGGCGCGCAGCGCGCCCACGCGATCCTCTCCTGAATCGAAAGAGCACTCCGTCGGCAACCTCCCCCCAATCGAGAGAGCAGCCCGTCGGCACCTCCAATCGAAAGAGCAGTTCGTCGCCCTCCCACGCGACCGCGCGGGCGTACTCGATGGCGACGAACTGCTCTTTCGATTGGGTGCCCCAGGGTGCGTTGGGGCGGCGATGGGGTGGGTCAGGCGGGTTGGGCTGTGCCCCGGTGGGCGCGCTCGCGCTGCACCTGCTGGTGCAGCTCCGTGAGGCGCACGTCGTAGAGGCGGGCCCGGGCGGCGAGCCGGCTGTGTGACGTGCTGCTGTGGCGGAGCACCCCGACGAACGCCACGACCGCCAGCACGACGGCGCCCTCGAGGGCCCACAGCTGGGTGAAGGTGCCTGCCCCCGAGTCGATCCCGGTCAGGTAGACGGTGCCGAGAGCGGCCAGGAGGACGAGGACCGCGACGGCCACCGCGCCGATGCGGCGAGCGGTGCGACGGTTGGAGGCGGCGAGCTCTCGCTGCGCGTAGGCGCGCTCCTCGCGGACGCGGTCGATGCGGAGGTGGACGGGTGCCGGGAAGCGGTGGGTCTCACCCTTCGCCGTGAACAGGCCGCCGGGGGTGTAGTCCCACGGGGCGTCGTAGCGCCCTGCGTTGCTGTCGATCATGGTCTTTCCTTCAGCTGTGGTGGTATCGGACGGCTCAGGCGTCCGGGCCGGAGCTCGCGTCGGAGCGCAGCCGCGACCCGAGGGCGCCGGCGGCGACGACGAGTGCGGCGGCGACGAGGACGATGTCCTTGAGGACGTACTGCCCCAGCAGCGACGGGCCGTGCGGGAAGAGCTCGTCGGTGAAGAGGACGAGCGGCGACAGGATGCCGACGAACGCGCCGGCCAGCACGACGAGCCCGACCCGGACGAGCTTGCCCGTCACGAGCGTGAGGCCGATGAAGGTCTCGAGGACGGCCGTCAGCAGCACGGCGGTGTGACCACCGACGAGGCCGAAGGTCAGGCGGTCGATGGTGGCCGCCGCGATGTCCTCGGCAGGGCTGAGGCCGGGGAAGAACTTGAGCGCGCCGAAGCCGAGGAAGACGAGGCCGAGGCTGACCTGCAGGAAGCCGACGCTGTATCGGTCGAGCAGGCGCTGCAGGAGGCCGACGGCGTGGGTGACCGTGGCGGTCAGGCCGGTGGGCTGCGACGGGGTGACGTCGGTGCCGGGCCGGTCGAGGGTGAGCTGTGACATGGTGGCGAATCTCCTTGGGTGCGAGGTGTGTGAACCCAAAGAGAGGTCGGCTGTGGCGCTGGATACGGAAGAGGCCGCGATTGAGTCGATCTACTCAGCCGATGTGTCCGACTCTGAGCAGGATCCGTCCGGATTCTGCTGTGCGCTCAGCTGCTTTGGCGCGCGGCCTTCTTCGCGGCCATCTCCTCGCGGCGCGCGACGAAGCGCGACGCCTCCTCGTCGAGCGCAGCGACCGTGGCGGCGAGCTGCTCACGGGCCTGCTCGCCCTCGGCGTCGAGCCCCTCGAGGTCCCAGATGCCCCACTGGCGCAGCAGCGGCGCGACGATGTCGTCGTGGTGGATGCGCAGGTCGTAGATGCCGGCCATCGCCATCTGCACCGCCTTGCGCCCGAAGCCCGGGATGATCGCTCCCGGCATCTGGAAGCTGACGACCTCGTCGGTGATGGCGCGCATCGTCTGGCTCGGCGTGATCTCGAGCGCCGCCTGCACGATGTTGCGGTAGAAGATCATGTGGAGGTTCTCGTCCTTGGCCACGCGCGTCAGCAGCTTCTCGGCGATCGGCTCCTCCGTGTAGCGGCCGGTGTTGCGGTGCGAGACGCGCGTCGCGAGCTCCTGGAAGGAGACGTAGGCGCAGACGTTGAGTAGGGGCTTGTCGCCCGAGTCGTAGCCGGTCTCCATCGTCTCCATGCGGGCGCGCTCGAGCTCGTCGGGGTCGACGCCGCGGGTGACGAGCAGGTAGTCGCGGATGCAGAAGGCGTGCCGCCCCTCCTCGGCCGTCCACCGGTTGACCCACGTGCCCCACGCGCTGTCGCGGCCGAAGGCTCGCTCGACCTCGCGGTGGTAGCTCGGGAGGTTGTCCTCGGTCAGGAGGTTGACCTCGAGCGCGGTGCGGGCGATGGGGGAGAGCTGCGACTGCTCGACCGACCACGGCTCGCCGCCGAGCTCGAGGAAGTCACGCCCCTGCGACCACGGCACGTACTCGTGCGGCATCCACTCCTGGGCCGCCGCGAGGTGCCGGTTGAGGTTCTCCTCCACCGTCGGCTCGAGGGCGGCAAGCAGCTGGGCGCTGTCGAGTGTGGCCATGGGTCCTCCTCGGTGGGGGGACGCGGGAGCCGCGCCCATGTCCCTGCCTACACCCTGGGCGCCCGCCGATCCAGACCCGCCGCCGATTCCGTATGCCGTGTGGCGGGCCGGGCGGGGCGGCCCACCTCGACGCGGGGTCGGGACGTCGAGGAGCAGGTCTGCGCGCGCGTCAGGCGTCGACGACACCTTCGAGGACGACGACCTCCGTCGGGGTCTCGAGGACGCGGGCGAGGCGGAGCCCGGCGGTGGCGAAGAGGGCGGCGTACTCCTCCGTCGTCCGCTCACGCCCACCGGGCATGACGAGCATGTTGAGGTCGGAGAGCGCGGCCTCGACCTCGTGGCCGGGCCGGTCGAGCAGCGACTCGACGACGAGCACCACGCCTCCCGGGTTGAGGCTGCGGCGGCAGGTGGTGAGGATGAGCACGCACTGCTCGTCCGACCAGTCGTGCAGCACCTTCTTGAGCAGGTGGGCGTCGGCGGCGGGGACGGACTCGAAGAAGTCCCCGCTCACAGCGGACCACCGGGCGGCGACGGACGCGCTAGAGCCCTCCGGCGGGGCCGACGGCAGGGCCTGAGGAAGGTCGAAGACCGTGCCGCTCACGTGCTCGTGCTGCTCGAGGACAGCCGCGAGCAGCACACCGTCGCCGCCGCCGACGTCGACGACGGTGGAGAGCCCGGCGAAGTCGTGGGCCGAGGCCACGGCGGTCGCCATCCGCGACGTCAGCGACGCCATGGTGGCGTTGAAGACGGCGTTGGCCTGGGGGTGGGATCCCCGGTAGGACCAGACGTCGACACCCTGGAGGGCCTCGAAGGCGTTCTCCCCGGTGCGTACGCTGTGCGCGAGGTGGCCCCAGGCAGCCCAGGTCGCGGGGTCCTGGAAGGTGCGGGCCAGGGGGCGCAGCGAGCCGGGCGCGTCCGAACGCAGGCACTCGCCGACGGTCGTGTTGGCGTAGCGCCCGTCGGCGGTCTCGGTGTAGACGCCGAGCGCGACGAGCACGCGCATGAGCCGGTGCAGCGTGTCCCCGTCGGCGCCGACGCGGGTGGCCAGCACCGCGATCGACAGGGGTGCGTCCGCGATCTCGTCGGAGATGCCGAGCTCGGCCGCCACGCTGAGGGCGGCCGAGCGGCGCAGGCCGGTGATCAGGGTGGTGAGCTCGTCGCGTGGCTCCATGGTCGAACGCTACTGCCGCGGCACGGAGGCCGTCTGCCCTGAGCCCGCCGGACGGCATACCTCGTGGGCGAACGGGACTGCGGCACAAGGAGCGTGGGTCACAGCGTGCCCACGACTCCAGCCTTGGACAGAAGGTCCGTCATGCCGAAGCCGGCGGACGTGCCGTAGGTGGGCGTCCACTCGGGGTCCTGGTTGAGGTAGCTCTGGCTGTCGCCCTGGAGGAGGCCGAGGATGACCTCGCCGACGATGCGCCCGCCGACGGCACCGAGGTGCTGACCCGCCGCCTGCACCTCCGCCTCGCGCAGGATGTAGAACCACAACGGAGTTCGCTTCTCGAGATGGAACGGCGCGAGGTCCGCGAGGTCTGCCGGGGCCAGCGGTGGCAGCGTCATCGCCTTGGCGACCGACTGGCCGGACGGCACCGCCATCGTGAGGCCGCGCAGGAGGTTGCGGGTGGCGAGCGAGTCCGGCGTGGCGGTGGCCTGGCCCATGAGGTGGAAGAGGATGCTCGACAGCCTGGTGTCGATGAGCTTGTTCGGGCGGGCCCGGCCGTCGCCGAAGTCGAAGAAGGTCTGCCAGTCGACGAAGCGCCGTGACGCCCGGCAGCCGCCGCGCAGGTCGTCGGGGTCGGCCGGGTTCGGGTCGCCCGGCTTGAAGAAGAGGGCGAAGAACTGCGTCGTGGCATCGGCGGCGTCCGTGCCGAAGTTGCCGCGATAGCTGGGCCGCACCTGCGAGTGGCCGAAGCGATACGCGGCGACGGAGAACTCGACGGGGATGTAGGGCGCGTTGCGCCAGGAGTAGAAGGAGCGCCCGTGCGTCAGGATGTCGTCGGTCAGCGCCGCCCCGATCGTCGCCGGCAGGAACTCGTGGACGATGAGCCACTGGTAGTGCCAGCGCACGACGCGCTGGGCCTCGGCGAAGGTCTCCTCGAGGGTGTAGGCCGGGCCGAGGTCGGCCTTGACGTCCGCGAGCACGGCGTTGTGGAAGCGGAGCAGTGCCAGCTGCAGCTGCGACACGATGAGGTTCTCGTCGTTGCGGGGGTCTGCGATGAGGGCGACGTTCTGGCTGTTCCTCGGCACGTCGTGGCGCGGCTGCCCGTCGCAGCTGCGGGCCGCGGCCCCGGGGATCTCCTCGACGAGGAAGGTCGTGCGGCCCCCGTCGACGGTCTGGTCGTAGAGCGCGGGGCTGACGCCCGGGCCGCCGCCGTAGACACTGTCGAGATCGAGCGCAGGGATGCGGAAGTTACGGATCGACTCGGGGTCCTGGCGCCTCGCGAGGCTCGAGGTCGGGTCGAAGGTCATGTCGTGGTCGAGGAACTGCCCGAGGAACGTGAAGCCCGCTGTCATCGTGGGGTTGTTCGGGTTCCCGGCGTTGAGCGCGGGGTCGACGATGAGGGCGATCGGGTCGGCGAGGTTGTCGCCGGCATCCATGAGGCCGCCCGGCTTGCCCAGCTCCCTGAGCGCGGCCCGGATCGAGGGCGTGTCGGCGGAGAACGCCGGCAGCGACGGGAACATGCGCCCGAAGCGACCCTCGTCGTAGAACGTGGACTGTGGTGTGGTCAGGCCGGCATCGGCGCTTCCGTGGCTCATGCCAGATCAGTGGGGTCGGGACAAATCGGTGATACGTGGGTTCGCGCGGGAGGGCGGCATACCGCAGACGTCCTCCGGGTGAGGGGCGACGATGAGGGGAGAAGAGACGTGGACGACGTGGAGGAGCGAGCTATGTGGGAGCCGACGGGCGAGCGCAGCAGGGTCAACTACTTCCCGGGGCGGACGCTGACGGCGAGCGACCTCGCCGCCGAGCAGGTGCAAGCGCGCGAGCGGCTGTGGCTGCACAACCGAGCCCTGCACGGCGACGGCATCGCCCTGGGCCTCGAGGTCACGGTCGACCGGAACACCGTGCACGTCGCACCCGGGTTTGCGATCGACGTGCTCGGCCGCGAGATCGTCCTGACGGAGCGGCGCAGCCTCGATGCGAGCTCGGTCGTGCGCGAGAGCCACGGACGGGTGCAGCTCGTCATCGCGTGGGCGGAGGAGCCGGCAGACCCGATGGTCGCACCCGACGGGCCCGTGGCGGGGCGCTTCGTCGAGCGCCCGCACGTCATGCTCGCCGAGCACGCCCTCGGAGAGGCCCCTGAGCACGCCGTGCCGCTGGCGCGCCTCTATCGTCACGGGGAGGAGCTCGTCGCCGACCCGTCCATCCGCCTCCACGTGCACCAGCACGTGCACCAGCTCCCACACCCGCAGGCGCAGGTGCACCGCGAGCTGTGACGCGCCTCGTGCTCCGTCGTCAGCGAGCCCAAGTGCCCGCGCCCGGGTCACCGGCGCGTCAGCGGCGGGTCAGCGGCGGGTCAGCGGCGGCGGGGCGGCCAGATGAGGAGCGCGAGGCCACCGAGCGCGATGACCGGGCCGAGGACGGCCCAGACCGTGGTGCCCGACTCCGCTCCGGCGCCCGTGCCGGGACCGATGAGCCCGAGCCCCTGCGCCGTCCAGATGAGGCCGCCGAGCAGCAGGAGCGCTCCGAGCGCGACGAGGTAGGGCGAGCGCTTCATCCTCGGAGTGTCGCAGTCGCCGAGACGTGACGGGCGTCATGGACAACGCTTCGACCGCGCGAGCAGACTCGAGGAGCCAGGGGAACCGGACCACACGACACAGAGAAGGCAGGCGAGCCCCATGGCACGCACCCCGGAGGAAGTATTCGCGCACCACGGCCAGTCGCTCGGGGCCGAGGACCTCGAGGAGATCATCGCGGACTACGCCGACGACGCGATCCTCGTCGTTCAGCGCAAGGTCTACCGCGGCAAGGACGGTGCCCGCGAGGTCTTCACCCAGCTGCTCAGCGACGTCCCGCAGGCGCAGTGGGAGCTCGACCAGACGTTCGCCGACGACGTGCTCTACCTCGAGTGGAAGGCGACGGGAGGCGGACGCAAGGTCGACAACGGCATCGACACGTTCATCTTCAAGGACGGCATGATCCACGTGCAGACCGTCGTCTACACGGTCCAGCAGGCCTGACGCCCTCGCGCGAGACACCAGGAGGACGATGGCGAAAGCCCGGATGCACGTGGGCACGGTGCGGGGGAGGGCGGTCATCGTCCCCTGACCACGCCAGCCTGCACACGGCCTCCGACGCCACCGGCCGGCGCCCCGCGACCTCGCGATGGGCGCCGGTCGTGCCCCTTTCGCGACGGGGTGTCCGGTCTGGCGCGTGAGCACTCTCACCGGCTCGTCACAGGCTGGCCCGCAGGTCGGCTCGATAGAATTCGGGTGACGCCGACACCGGTGTCCATGCGGCAAAGGAGCCAGCAATGAGCACTCCGGCCCTCTTCATGGAGCGCGTCCGACTCGAAGACGGATACCACGAGGACGATCTCCCGTTCATCGAGCGCACCCTGACCCAGCTCTTCCACCACCTCGAGCGGTTCGACCCGTCGAAGGTCTACATCGGCCTGCGGGTCAAGGAGCGCGGCAACCCCGGCATGCGCACCTCGATCGAGCTCTGCGTGAGCGGCCTGCCGACGCTCATCGGGATGTCCGAGCTGACCGACACCAAGGCCGCGCTGAACGACGCCGAGGAGAAGGTCATCTCTCAGCTGCGCGAGGCCGCCGACCGCCACCACCATCGTCCGGCCCGGCACCGCTGACGGGGCCTCCAAGTCGCCTCAGCCGGCCCCGCCGGCTTTCGCCTCAGCCGGCCCCGCCGGCTGACAGCACGTCGGCGAGGTCATAGCTGACCGGCTCGTCGAGTTGCTCGAAGGTGCACGACTCGGGCGTGCGGTCCTCGCGCCACCGCACGAACTGGGCCGTGTGGCGGAAGCGGGTGCCCTCCATGTGGTCGTAGCGCACCTCGACGACGCGCTCGGGGCGGAGCGGCACGAAGGAGAGGTCCTTCTGGTTGTTCCAGCGGGAGTACTCCGACGACCGCGGCGTGCGGACACCGCCCTCCTCCTCCGACGGCGCCGCCCAGTTCCACGGATGCTCCTCCCACTCGGCGACGAGTGGCTGCAGCTGCTCGAAGAGCTCCTTGCGCCGGGCCATCGGGAAGGCGCCGATGACGCCGACCGAGGCCAGCTTGCCGTCCGGGCCGTAGAGGCCGAGCAGGAGCGAGCCGATGGCGTCGGGCCCGCTCTTGTGGACCCGGTAGCCGGCGACGACGCAGTCGGCGGTGCGCTCGTGCTTGATCTTGAACATCAGCCGCTTGTCCGGCTCGTAGGCGATGTCGACGGGCTTGGCGATCACCCCGTCGAGCCCGGCCCCCTCGAACTGCGTGAACCAGCCCTTCGCCACGTCGCGGTCGGCCGTCGCTGCGGTCAGGTGGATGGGCGCCGCCGCGCCGGCCAGGGCCTTCTCGAGCGCCGCTCGCCGCTCCGCGAAGGGTCGGCCCCGGTAGTCCTCGTCGCCGAGGGCGAGCAGGTCGAAGGCGACGAACGACGCCGGAGTCTCCGCCGCCAGCTTCTTCACCCTGGAGGCGGCCGGGTGGATGCGCTGCTGCAGCAGGTCGAAGTCGAGCCGGTCACCGGAGGACGGCGACACGAGCACGATCTCGCCGTCGATGACGGCTCGCTCGGGGAAGTTCGCGAGCACCGCCTCGACGACGTCGGGGAAGTAGCGGGTCATCGGCTTCTCGTTGCGCGAACCGATCTCGACGAGATCGCCCGACCGGAAGATGATCGACCGGAAGCCGTCCCACTTCGGCTCGTAGATCACGTCGGCCCTGACCGCCGAGAAGTCCTTGACCGGCTTCGCCAGCATGGGCGACACCGGGGGGACGACCGGCATACGCCAGGTGCTGCGCAGGTCGGCATCGCGCTCAGCCTTGGGCGCCATGTAGTCGGCGTCGGCCTTGTCGGTGCGGCGCTTGCTCGGCTGCACCCGCGGGGGCTCGCCGGGCATCTTGGGGTAGTCGGGCGGGAAGTTGAGCTCGCCGAGCCCCCGCTCCGACACGTCGCGGTCCCACAACGCGAGGGCCGCGGCGACGTCTCCCACCGCGTCGTCGATGCCCTCCCACGCGTCGCCGCGCTCGGCCACGAGGCTGGGCACCGTGCGCAGGGTCAGCTCCTTGGGGTCGACCGACCCGAGCTCCTCCCACGTCACCGGCGTCGACACCGGCGCGCCGGGCAGGGGCCTCGGTGAGTAGGCCGACGCGATCGTGCGGTCGCGGCAGGCCTGGTTGAAGTCGACGAAGATCTTCTCGCCGCGCTCCTCCTTCCACCACGACGTCGTGACGAGGTCGGGCAGCCGCCGCTCGAGCTCACGCGCGATGCCGATGACGCCGTGGCGCACGTCGAGGAACTCGTGCGTCGGTGCCACGCGGGCATAGACGTGCACCCCGCGGTTGCCGGACGTCTTCGCCCACGCCGTGAGCCCGATCTCGGCCATCACCTCGCGCAGGGCGTATGCCGCTTCGACCGCATCCGTGAACGTGCGGCCCGGCTGGGGGTCGAGGTCGATGCGTAGCTCGTCGGGCTTGTCGACGTCGTCGGTGCGCACGGGCCACGGGTGGAAGGTGATGGTGTTCATCTGCGCGGCCCAGACGGCATCCGCGACCTCGTCGATGACGAGCTGCGGGTGCCTGCGGCCCGAGGGATACGTGCACATGACGGTGCGCGTGTGGTCCGGCACCCCCTTGGGCGGGTTCTTCGAGAAGAACTCCTCGCCCTCGATGCCCTCGGGGAAGCGCTGGAGGGTGACCGGCCGGTTGCCGAGTGCCCTCAGCAGGGGCTCGCCCACCGCCACGAGGTATGCCGCGAGGTCGAGCTTCGTGACCGGCTGGCCGTCGGCCATGCCGGCCGCGGGCCAGAGGACCCGGTCGGGGCTGGAGACGCGCACCTCCCGGACCCCGGACGGACCTGGGGCTTCGACGACGGCAGCTCTGGCGCTCACCCGCCGATCGTAGCCATGGCCACAGACACCCCACCGCCCTGCGCGCCTCGGGGTGTGGGTCCGGTGGGCACCGGTTGGTGACACGATGGGGGCATGCCAGAGCAGGAGCACGCGACGCCGGACCGCGTCCGGCAGCTGACGCGTGCCGGACTCATCGGAGGCACTGCGGCCGCTGCGGCGTTCGGGGCCTGGACCTTCCGGTGGACCTACCTGCACTACGGTGCCTCCGGCGGCGAGCCGGTCGAGACCCTGCCCGGTGACGACCTCCTACCGGCCGCAGACCTCGTCGCGACCCGCGCCGTGACGATCGGTGCCACCCCGGACCGGGTCTGGCCATGGGTCGCCCAGCTCGGCCAGGGCCGGGGCGGTTTCTACAGCTACGACCGGCTCGAGAACCTCGTCGGCTGCGAGATCGAGAGCGCCGATCGGATCCACCCCGAGTGGCAGGACGTGCAGGTCGGTGACCCGTTCCGGCTGCACCCGAAGCTCGCCCTCGTCGTCGCGGAGTTCAACCCTGGTCACAGCCTCGTCGTCGACGGCCGGGCCAGGCCGGGGGAGCCGGCGCCGCCCTACGACTTCACGTGGGCCTTCGTCGTGCGGCGACACCCCGGACTGCGCACGCGCCTCATCGTGCGGGAGCGCTACGGCTACACGACGCCCGCGTCGCGGTTCATCGTCGAACCGCTGGCGGCTGGCAGCGCGGTCATGACGCGCAAGATGCTGCACGGCATACGCGATCGGGTGGAGGCGGCCCGGCCGGGAGGACCTCAGCCGGGCACCTGGGTCACCAGTTGAGCAGGACCCGGTCCTGCTTGTCGCGGAAGGTGCCCACGAGGATGAGGATGAGGTCGATGAGGGCCCAGATGCCGAGGCCGCCGAAGGTGACCAGCTGGAGCACTCCCGTGCCGACCTTGCCGACGTAGAAGCGGTGCACCCCGAGCACGCCGACGAAGAAGCAGAGCAGCGCGGCGGCCAGCCGGGAGCGGTCGCTCACCGGGTTGCCGGAGGCGTCGTGCGTCACCGGGACGAAGGCGGCGGAGATGGTCGGCGCCGACGGTGCCTGCGCCTGCGGCAGGAGGGGGCCGACCTGCTCGGTCCAGGAGTCGCCGTCCCAGTAGCGGGACTGCGGCGTGCCCTCGGGGTCCGGGTACCACCCCGCCGGGATCTCGCGCGGGGGCGGCGGGACGGGGTTCTCGGTCATGCTGTCCTCCGGAGGTCGGTGCTGCGTAGTGACCAGCATGCCGTATGCCGTGACGCGGAGACCGAGCCATCCCCAGCCTCGGGTGCCCGGTCACGTGCGTCGGGACGTGGGCACTCGACTGGCGGGACGGGTCAGCCGCCGGGGAGGGCGCTGCGGAGCCAGTCGAGGACGGAGCGGTCACGCGCCCAGGCGGGGTCGCCCACCGACGGCGCCTGCGGGTCGCCTCCCACGGCGGCGCCGTCCGTCGGGCCGTCCTCCCCGTCAGTGCTCGACGCCGACGCGCGGGGCGTCGCGAGCGACCGTCGGATCGCCTCGGCCACGGTGAGCCGGCCGCCGACCGGCTCACCGAGCACGTCGGCTGCGTCGCGCTCGGCCACCATGTCGTGCCCGAGGCTCGGGATGAGGGACTCGACGACCGGTGCCGGCACGTCGACGAGGCGACCGGCGACCCGCGCGACGACGTCGACCGGGGCGAGCCACACGGGCACCTGCACGCGACGCAGGCGGGCGGCGCGGGCATACGTGCGCAGCAGCGCCATGTAACTGAGTGGATCGGGCCCCACGACGTCGAGGTGCCCGGTGACCTCGGCGCGCTCGATCGCCTCGGCGAGGTAGTACACGGCATCGGTGACCGACACCGGCTGGATGACCGAGCTGCCCATCCAGGCCGGCACCGTCTGCACGACGCCGAGCCGCTGCGACGTCTGCCTCATCACCTCGAAGCTCGTCGATCCGGCTCCCACGACCATCGACGCGCGCAGGGTGAGCACGGACGTGTCGGCCGTCGCGAGGATCTGCTCGACCTCGAGCCGAGAGAGCAGGTGGTCGGACAGCTCCTCGGGCGGCAGGTCCGGCACGATGCCGGAGAAGTAGACGAGGCGGGTGGCGCCGACGACGCCCGCGGCATACGCGACGTTGTCGGCCGCCTGCCGGTCGAGCCGCATGAAGTCGGCGTCATCGAGCCCGTGCACGAGGTAGCAGATCGCATCGACGCCGTGCAGCGCCGCCACGACCGCCGCCTCGTCGTGCACGTCGACGCGCCGCCACTCGACGTCTCCCGACCAGGGGTATGCGCTCGAGGGGCTCCGGTGGTGGGTGGCCACGACGTCGTGGCCGCGTCGCAGCAGCTCGGGCACGAGGCGGGAGCCGACGTAGCCGCTCGCGCCGACGACGGCGACCTTCATCGAGCGGTCACGAGCGACGACGCCGACGGCCCGTGAAGGAGCCGAGCAGGTCGGTCGCCGACCTCCACAGGTCGACCGCGTCGCCGTCGTCCTCACCCGGCGCGGTGGCGGCGTCGGGGCTCGCCATGCGATGGAGGAAGCGCTCGACGAGGGGGTCCGACGCCCGCTGCACGAGACCCCGGCCGACCTCGAGCGCCGAGCCGTAGAAGTGGAGGTCGGTCGTCATCCGGGCGCGGGTGGCCGGTCGCTCCTCGGTGTGGCCCTCGGCCTGCGAGAGCACGACCGCGACGGCGATCGTCGCCTTGCCGAGCCCGTGCCGCTCATGGCCGGTGGCCTCGATCCTCGCCCGGTGGGTGTCGGTGAGTCGCTCGGTCAGCGAACCTGCGCCGTCGAACCAGACGGTCAGTGGGCCGAGGCGCGAGCGGATGTTGCCGACGAAGTCGTCGCCCTCGACCTCCGTGACGGTCGCGCCGGGGAAGCACCGACCGACGACCTCGAGGTCCATGAAGTTGGCCCACACGTGCTCGATGGGTGCGTCGAGCACCTGGCTGTGACTGAGCCTCACGGCGGCACCTCCTGCACGGCATACGGTCTCGGCTGTCACGGTGCCATACCCATCCCGCCCGCGCGAGGGTCGGTCGGCCGGCGCAGCCCTCGCCCCCTGATCGAGAGAGCAGTCCGTCCGGGATGACGGGGTGACGACGGCGTGGGCACTGACCCTTTGTGACAGGACGAAATCACTCTGCCCGTGCCGACAGGCATTGCCGTCCGATGGTGAAGATGCGCCGCTCTCCACGAATGTCATTGAGAAACAATGGCTTTCGCGCATTGAAGGATGTCGCCGCGGTCGCGACGGTGGACACGTCTCTCGGATGCTGAGACGGCTCCGGGGGGTGAGCCCCGGGCAGATTTCGCCGAAATCGAGACATGGGTCACACGCCGTCCTATTGTCCGAAACGGCGCGTCTTTGCCGCGCCATCGGAACCGACACCGGCTGCGCCACTCGACGGGAAGCCTCATGGGCTTGATCCATCGTTTGACCGCTACGCCCAGTCCCCGACTCGGCGCAGCGATCCGCCCTGTCCGGTTCGTCGCCGCAGGCACCGCCCTGATCCTCGGGGTCGCCGGCGTCCCCGCGGCCGTCGCGACGGCCGCGGCCGCCCCCGCGACTGCGGCTCCAGCCGCCGCAACGGGCCCCGTCGCGCCGCCCCTGACCCCCGCGCAGCAGCGTGCCGGGCAGGTCGCAAGCCAGGTCGCGGGCGTGGCCGACTGGTTCCTCAAGATCGACGACGCCGTGGCCACGCAGCAGGCCGGGTATGCCGGCGCGAAGCTCGCGCAGTCGGGTGCCGTCGCGATGGCGAAGGCCGTCAACAAGGCCGTTGCCGCCGGCGCCAGCTCGCGCACGGTGAGCGTGGGCTCGCCCTCTCGCCTCGGCGGCGCGGTGACGACGACCGGTGCCCGCACCCTCACGACGACCACGCTGCCGGGCGGCGCCGCCGGGCAGCCGGGGACCCCCCTGACGACCGTCACGACCACCCCGAAGCCGCCGACGGCGGGCAGCGGATCGGCCACGCCGACCCCCTCGCCGACCTCGACAGGGAGCACCGGATCGCAGATGCACTGCGTCCGGTCGGCCGACGGCAACTCGGTGACCTGCACGAGCGGCACCTCGCCCACCGGCACCCCGACGCCGACGGCGACGACCACTGCGACGCCCACGCCGACAGCCACCGCGACGCCGTCCACGACGACGAGCTCGGCCGCGGCCACGACGGCGACGCCGACGAGCGCGACCACCACTGCCGCGCCCGCCCTGCTCACGGCATCGAGCGCACCGGAGACGCCGGTCGGGCCCGACGCCGCCATCACCGATGCCGACCTCAACGCCGTCGTCGCGACCGTCGAGGCGGAGTGGCAGGACGCCTACCCGTCTGCCGACTTCAGCGGCTTCTCCGCCCACGTCGGCGACCTGCCCGACCTGCAGCTCGGCTCGGAGGGATCCGGCAGCGTGACGATCGATGTCGATGCCGCCGGCTGGGGCTGGGGGAGCGGCGGAATGAGCCTCAAGACCGCGGTGCGCCACGAGATGGGGCACTACCTCGGGCTCGGGCACTCGTCGGGCCTCATGGGCTCCACGTTGAGCCCGGGCGAGAGCTGGCCGGTCGACGCCTCCAACCTGCCGAAGCCCGACCCGGCACCGGCACCGACAGCAGACCCGGCACCCACCTCGGCTGACTCCACCTCGAGTGGCGCCTCGAGCACCGGCACGACGTCCACCGACACCGCAGCGATGGCAACCACCGCAGCGACCACGGACAGCACGGCCACCTCGGACCCGACGCCCACCGACCCGACGCCCACCGCCGACCCGACCTCGAGCACCGGCGCCACCTCGGACCCGACGGCGACGCCGGACCCGACGGGGACCTCGGGTGTCACCTCGGACCCGACCGCCGGCACCGACCCGACCATCGACCCGATCCCTGCGCCCGACACCTCGGGCACCCCGCTCCCGCCCGCCCCCACGGCCTCCGGCACGACGTCCGACACGACGTCCGGCACAGCAGCGTCAGGCACCACGACGACGACTACGACGACCGCCGGAACCGGGACCACGACGACCACCGCCACCACAGGCTCAGCCGCCACCACGACCGACGGGACGACGTCGACGGCCGGTGGCGCAGCGGCAACCACGACGTCCACGACGAGCACGACGGGTGCGACCACGCCCGCGACGACGCTCGCCTGGAAGCTCGTCGGCGGAGTCCTCACCCTCGACGGCGGCAGTCTCCCGCTCGTCGGCACGATCAGCTTCGACCGTGGCAGCAACACGGTCACCTTCAGCCCGGCCGGGGGCGGCGTCGCCGTCGTCGGCTCGACCCTCAACATCAGCCTCGTGCGCATCATCGGCGGCGCCGGCGACGACGACCTCACCTTCGACGTGCCTGCCACCGGGGTTTTCTTCGCCTTCGACGGCGGGGGCGGCGCCAACACCGTGCGCGGCCCTCCCACCGACACGACCTGGACGATCAGCGGCCCTGACGCCGGCTCCTTCGGCGTCGTCTCCTTCACCCACGTCGGGCACCTCGTCGGTGCTCCCGACACCAAGGACACCTTCACCCTCGGCACCCGGGGCTCGCTCTCCGCGGGCCTGGACGGCGGAGCGCGTGGCTTCGACTCCCTCGTCGTCAGCGGACGGCGCGGCGTCGTCGGCACGACCGCTGTCGACCACAGCACCGGCACCCTGACCATCGACGGCACGCTCCTGCGCTACGCCGGCCTCGAGCCCATCTCGGTCGCCACCGCCGACGTCACCGTCACCGGAACCGCCGGCAACGACACGATCCACGTCGCCGTGTCGGGCACGACGCTCAGCGTCTCGAGCCCGACGATCGAAACCCTCAACATCGCGGTCTCGGGTCTCGCCAAGCTCACGATCGACGGGCTGGGCGGCACCGACAGCATCACCTTCGACACCGACCTGCTCATCCCGGGCCTCGTGCTCGACGTCACCGCCGAGACCATCACCGTCGGCAGCGTCGTCATCAACACGACCGGTGGGGCGACGAGCGGCGAGGTGCACCTGCGGGCCGTCGCCACCGACAACGGCACCGGCACCGCCGTCATCCACGCGGCTCCCGGCGCGACGATCTCGCTGACCGGCGCGACCATCCGCTCCGGCGACATCTCGATCGACGCGAGCGCCTCCTCCACGATCTCGACCGCGACGCCGATCACCAAGGTCACCATCAACTCCTCGGCCACGGTGACGATCACCGACTCGACCCTCGCGTCGTCGGGTGACATCCAGGCCACGAGCACCTCGACCGTGACCGCCGACCTCGAGTCAGGCGCCCTCGCCGGGACCATCGACAACACGACGAGCGCCGCTCTCGCCATCCTCACCGTGACGACGACGGCGATCACCACGCTGTCCGGCACGACGACCTTCACGGCCGGCGGCGACGTCGTCGTCTCGGCGGCGACGCCGAGCGACCTCACCGCGGTCGCGACCGCCCTCGAGGTCGGCGGCGGAGCGGGTGTCGCCTTCGTGACGCTGGTTGGCACGAGCCAGGCCCTCGTCGACGCGCACAGCAGCGGCAACACCGCCAAGAGCCTCGAGGTCACCTCGGACGCGACCCACACGATCACGACGACCGGGGTCGCGAGCCAGGGCGGGGCGACCTCCAACTCAGACTCGATCGACTGGCCCGTCACTCCCGCACAGCTGCTCAGCGACATCGCGACGACGCTGAGCCCCCTCCAGGTCGCCGCCTCCGTGGCCGTCACCCGCGTGACGACGACCTCGGACGCGGCGATCGCCCCGGCGACCGGCGCCTTCAGCCTCACCACCCCGGCCGCCGGCTCGGTGCTCGTCCACGCGGCGAACTCCACCACCGCCACGACGCTGGGCGACGCGAGCGCCGTCTTCCGCTCGGCCTCCGGCATCGGCGCAGCCGTCGCGGTCGCGATCGCCAATGCTGCCGCCACCGCGCGTCTCGGTGGCAACCTCTCGCTGACGACGGGCTCCGTGACCGTCGAGGCCCCCGACGGCGTGCAGACCTTCGACACCAAGGCGGCCTCCGGCGTCGGTGGGTCGGTCACCGCGGTGGCACTCCCCGGCGGCAGCGGCTCGACCTTCAGCCTCCAGGGCTCCGTGGCGGTCAACGTCGTCACCGCGACCAGCTCGGCCACGCTGTCGCCCTCGGCGAGCCTCTCGGCACCCGGGGCGAACGTGAAGCTGGCGAGCAGCCACACGACGAGCTCGACCGTCACCGCTCGCCCGATCGGCCCGTTCTTCACGCCGCAGACCAACGTCGAGGCCGACAACAAGACCTTCGTGCTCCCGCTGCCGCTCCAGCACGGCAACGGCCTCTTCGCCAAGACGTTCGAGAAGGTCGCCTACTCCAACGGCGGCGGCGTCAGCATGGGCGGCCTGACGATGAACTCGCAGTACTACCTCTGGTGCCCGCACGCCGACACCCTCGGCTTCTGCCTCCCCGACGCCGACGGCAAGACGCGGATCCAGCTCATCTCGGGCAGCCTGCTCATCCCGCCGGTCTTCGGCACGACGCCGGACAGCTCGCTCATCCTCACCGTCGACCCCTCCGTCGCCGAGGGCTCGGACCACTTCTTCTACCTCGTCGACAGCCCCGGCGACGCCGTCGGCATCGGCGTCGGGGTCGGCGTCAACATCGTCAACGACTCCGACTCGGCGACGATCGGCAACGGCGCGACCCTGACCGGCGCGCACGACCTCACCCTCGAGGCGACCACCGACAGCTCGATGACGACCTTCGCCAAGAGCGCCTCGGCCGGCGCCATCGCGGTCACCCCTGTCGTGGCCGTCGGCATCTCCAACGTCTTCACCCACGCGGACCTCGGCACCGGCTCCCTGCTGACCCTCACCGGCGCGTATGCCGCGACCGCCACCCAGACGGCAGGCGTGGACTCCTCGACGAGTGGCGACACGACCTCCAACGGCGCGATCGGCGCGTCCGTCGCCATCAACACCGCCGACCACGAGGTGACCGCCAAGACGGCTCGCAGCCTCACCACCGTCGGCTCGGCCGCCTTCACGGCCAGCGGCGCCTCGACGACGTCGAGCTACTCGTGGGCCGGCACCGCGGGCGCGCCCGACAAGGACACCTCGACGTCGAGCTCCGTCAACGGGCTCGCCGACAGCTACCTGACGATGGGCAACAACCTCGCGGGCACGAGCGGGGCCAAGAAGGGCAAGGACAGCACGACGCCCACTGCCGGCACGGCCGAGAACAGCGGTGCCTCGCTCAGCGTCGCCGCGGCCATCGCCTTCAACCTCGTCAGGACCGTCAGTGACGTGTCGCTCCCCGGCTCCGTGACGATCACCGTCGACGGCGGGCCGCTCACCCTCTCGAGCTCCGCGAACACCGACGCGTCGGCGACCGGTGACGGCGAGACCGGCACGAACGGTGCGGTCGCGGCGATCGGCGCCGGTGTCGGCCTCAACCTGGCCACCGTCGACAACCTCGCCGACATCGCCGCCGGCGCCACCGTGCACGCGGTCGGCGTCACCATGGGCGCCACGATGACCCCGACGGGCGACACCTCGCCGACCTCGTGCGACGACCCCGAGGCCGACTGCACCCACACCATCGAGGCCGGGGCGGTCTCGGCCTCCTCGGGCGGCGGCAAGCTCGGCGTGGCCGGCTCGGTGGCCATCAACATCGTCACGATCACGACGAGCGCCCAGGTCAAGAGCGCCACCGGCCTGACGACGACGGTCGACGCCCGGGGCGGCGCCCTCGCCCTCGGTGCTCACTCCGGAAGCGCGGCCACGGCCAGCGCCACCCCCTACCGCGACGCCTTCGACCCCGCCGACATCCTCACCGACTCCGCCGGCAAGCTGACGACGATCCGCCTGCCCTACGAGCTGGCCGACGGAAACGTCAAGACCGGCGACAAGCTCGTCTACTTCACCGGCGGCGGCGACCCGATCGGCATCGTCCCGAGCAGCAGCGTTCTGCTCTGCCAGACCGTGACGGGCCTCAACCCTGACTGTGCCCTCAAGAACAACTACACGTACTTCGCCATCGTGGAGCGCCCCGGCTACATCCAGCTCGCCGACAGCTTCGCCAACGCCATCCTGGGCATCGAGCTCGAGTTCGACACCACGAAGACGACGGGCACCGCGCACTACTTCGTCGTCGTCGACTCGGGCGGCGACAACGAGCCGCCGAAGATGGGCATCGGTGCCTCCTTCGGCATGACGATCGACAACGTGACGACGACAGCCGCCGTCATGGACAACGTCGTGCTCACCGACCTCGACTCGCTCGAGATCGTCGCCGAGACCGAGGCCGAGACCGGAGCCGAGGCCGTGAGCGGCTCCGGCGGCGGCATCGCGATCTCGCCCTCGGTCGGTCTGACTCTCTCCACCGTCACGACGAGCGCCCGCCTCGGCACCGGAGCCACGCTCGTCGTGCCCGGCGAGGTCACCCTCGAGGCCACGCAGCACACCGCCACCGAGACGATCGGCCGCGGCGACGTCGACGCCGAGACCGCCGGCATCGCCCTGGCGCTGGCGCTGGCGATCGTCGAGGACGAGGTCACGGCCAACGTCGCCCGCAACGTCACCGCCTCCGCGGTCTCGCTCTCGGCCAGCGGCTCCTCCGCCAACGACAGCGTGACCGACGCCGCCGCACCGGGCGCTCCCAAGGACCCCAACGCTGGCGTCAACAAGACGGCCGACAAGTGGCTCGGGCAGGGCAACGCCGTGTCGACGGCCACGACCGGCAAGAGCTCGAAGAGCTCGAGCACGCCGGCCGCGGCCACGAGTGACGGCTCCGTCTCGGTCGCCGGCGCCGTCACCATCAACATCGTCACGACCGTCTCCAAGGCGTGGCTCTCCGACGGACTCACCGTCACGGCGACGGACGGCCCGGTCACCCTGGCGAGCTCGGCCAACACCGATGTGGCGGGCGAGGCCAAGGGCACGACGGCGACCAAGACCGGGGTCGGCATCGGCGCCGGTGTCGTCGTCAACCTCGTCACCATGACGAACCTCGCGACGACCGGTGCGAGCACGGTCGACGCCCACGGCCTCGACGTCTTGGCCACCATGACCCAGGTCGACAACGCCGAGGACCCGACGGCCGAGCCGGACGTCACGCACACCATCAAGGCCGATGCGACGGCCGGTGCGAGCAACACCACCGACCTCGGCGTTGCCGGTGCCCTCGCCCTCAACATCGTCACGGCGAGCACCCAGGCCCTCGTGCCGGCAGGCGCGACACTCGTCATGCACGACGGCGACATCACCCTCACGGCCGCCTACGCCGAGGTCGACGTCGCCGGCGCCTCGGCCAACCCGACCTTCAAGGCCTGCGCCCAGGTGCTCGGGCTGCCGTGCCTCATCTCGAAGAAGATCACGGGCGAGAACACCGACGGCGCCGGGGTCGGCATCGGTGCCGCGGCCGCCATCCAGGTGCTCGCCTCCACCGTCACCAAGGCCGAGATCGCCGACGGCGTCTCGCTCACCGGCGGCCACGACGTCACCATCTCGGCCACCTCCGAGCGCTGGATCTCGACGATCGCCGAGGCCGGCGCCAAGGGAGGCACGGCCGTCAGCCCGGCCGTCGCGCTCATCGTCAACTCGGGCGAGTCGACGACCGCGCGCCTCGGCACCGGTCCCGCCATCGACATCAACGGCGCCCTCACGATCGAGGCCGTGCACACCTCCGACCTCACCGAGACCCAGGCCAACGGCGACGTCAAGGCGACGAACGTCGGCGTCGGCATGGCGATCGCCCTGCCGATCGTCATCGGCTGGACGACGCTCGCCGAGCTCTCGCGCAGCGCGACGGTCGACAGCGCCTCCATCACCGCCGAGTCGCGCATCGCCGCGCTCGCCCAGGCCAACGCGAGCTCGGTCGGCCAGGCGAAGACGTCGACGACGAAGACCGCGGACGCCACGGCGACCGACACGGTCAAGAACGACCCCAACGCCGGCGGCAAGGGCGCCGACGCCCCGCCCAAGGCGAACGACGCGGCCAAGGCCGGCTCCTCCGCCTCGAGCGCCCAGTCCGGCCAAGGCAGCAGCTCGGTCGGCATCGCCGCCGCCTTCGGCGTCGTGTGGGTGCAGTCGACCAACATCGCGCGCGTCGTGAACGGCGTGACGATCGACGCGGCCGGCCCGATCACCGTCGGCGCCTACCAGCTGACCGACATCACCTCGCGCGGCACCGGCACCTCGCTCAACACCGACGCCAACTCGACCGGCTTCGGCATCGGCGTGGGCTTCGCCCACCTCGACATCGCGAGCTCCGCCCTCGTCGGCACCGGGACCACCCTCAGCGGTGACGCGATCACCGTCGAGGCGACGACGCCGCTCGACGAGACCACCGGCCTCCCGCTCGGGAACGCCGTCACCGTCTGGGGCATCGCGGCGGCGGGCGGCAAGGGTGACCCGCAGATCGCCGGGTCGGCCGGGATCATCGTCGTGAAGTACGTGACCACCGCCTCGGTCGGCGCCGGTTCCACCCTCACCTCGACGGGCGACCTCACGGTCCGCGCCACCAACCCGATGGGCATGCAGAACCTCGCGCTCGCCGCCGGCCTCGCCTCGAACGGCCAGGGTGTCGGCGCCGCCATCGCGATCACCGTCCTCACCGCGGTCACGACGACGGCGCTCATCGACTCGAGCGCGGCCACGCCGACGACGACGAACGCCTCCGGCGCGACGACCGTCGAGGCCACGGCCCACCTCTCGCCGCTGCCCTTCGACATCATTCACGACCTGCTGAGCGAGTTCGCCGACACGATCAAGAGCCTGCCGGTGCTCGGCATGGACAGCCTCCAGACGCCGCCCTTCTCGTCGGTGGCGCTCGGCGGCGGCGCGGGCTCGGGCGACCTCGGCGTCGGCGGCTCCTTCGTCGTCATCGTCGGCAACCGCTCGACGAGCGCCCGCATCGGCACCGCTGCCCTCGTCAACCAGACCGACCACGGCGACACCGGCCAGAGCGTCACCGTGCTCGCCCGCGACGACGTGTCGACCATCGCCATCGCCGGCGGCATCGGCCTGTCGACGAAGGGCACCGGGGTCGGCGTCGCCGTCATCGTCGCGGTCACCAACCAGGACGTGCGGGCCGGCATCGCGAACGGCGCCAAGGTCTGGGCCGGGGGCGACGTCCGCGTCCGCGCCATCGCCACCGACCCCGTGCTCGCCGCCGCCGCCTCGCTCGGCGTCGCCAAGCAGAACGCCGCCGCCGGCTCCTTCATCGTCATCGTCCAGAACCAGGGCTCCGGCGCGCCCGGCACCTACGCGAGCCTCGGCGGCGGCGCCTCCGCGGCCGACCGCGTCACCGTCACCGCCGGCGGCGACCTCGAGGTGAGCGCCCGCAGTGCCATCGACGACGCCGGCAAGGCCACCACCATCAGGCTGTATGCCGGTGGGCTGGCCATCGGGGCCGGCAACGCAGGCATCGGGCTGGCAGCCTCCGTCCTCGTGCGGGCCAGCCGCGTCAGCGCGACCACCGGGCAGGGCGCCACGCTCGCCGCCCGTGCGGCCACCGCCAGCACGACCCCGGGCCTCACCGTCTCGGCGACCCAGCTCGGCGACATCATGCTCATCGCGATCGCGGGCGGCGCGGGCAAGAGCGTCGGCATCGCCGGCTCGACGACCGTCAACGTGCTCACCGACACGACGACCGCGAGCATCGGCGCCGACTCCCAGGTCAACCAGGCGAACGCCGGCGCACCCGGGCGTCAGGACGTCGTCGTCATCGCCTCCGACCGCACGACGATCGTCGCCGCGGCGGGCATGGTCGCGATCGGCGGCACGGCCGGCATCGGCGCCGGCGCCGACGTCGAGGTCATCACGAAGACGACGACCTCCTCGGTCGGCGACCGCACCCGCATCACCGCCAACGGCGACGTCGTCGTCTCGGCCGTCTCGAGCGAGAAGATCACCTCGATCTCCGTCGGCGGCGCGGTCGGTGGCGACGTCGCGATCGCCCTCAACGCCGGCGTCTCCGTCATGACCGTGACGACCACGGCGACGCTCGGCGCGAGCACCGTCGTCGTCGCCGGCGGCAACGTCCTCGTCACGGCCGACGAGGTGCTCGAGCTGCTCATCGTCGCCGGCAACGTCACCGCCTCCGGCAGCGCGTCGGTCGGCGCGGGCGCGGCCGTCCCGGTCCTCACGAAGACGACGACGGCCACGGTCGGCGACGGAGCCAAGGTCACGGCATACGGCCTCGTGGGGCGGGTTGCCCACGGCACGGTCAACAGCGGCGGCTACACGATGACCCAGCAGGACCCGCGCTTCGACCCGCGCGGCTTCACCGACGGCAACCCCGTGCCGCAGGGTCTCGACCCGAGCGACCCCAACCACTTCGCCATCGTCATGCCGACCCCGCACGGCTTCAGCACGGGCCAGCAGGTCATCTACGACAACGGCGGCGGCGCCGACATCACCGGCCTGCACGACGGCAACACCTACTACGTCAACGTCCTCACCCCGACGCGCTTCACCCTCTCGCTCACGGCCCGCGGACCCCCGCTCGCCCTCAGCCTGCCCAACGCGCTCATGGGCGAGTCCCAGCGCCTCGTGCCGACCAACAGCGCCCAGCCGACCAAGGACGCCTCGCCGCGGTTCATCCCGGCCAAGGACGTCAGCGGCAACACGATCACCCTCCCCTACTCCTTCATCACCCCGATCGCGACCGGCGACGCCGTCATCTACAGCTCCGGCGGCGGCACCCCGATCGGCGGGCTGACCGACGGACAGACCTACTACGCGATCGTCCTCGCGACCACCGGTCCCTTCGGAGCCCAGCAGATCCGCCTCGCGACGACGCGCGACCGCGCCATCTCCGGCCTCGCCATCACGCTGACGGCCTCCGCCGCGACCGGCACCTCCCACAGCCTCGTGCCCTCCGGCGTCCTCCCGGCGCCCGACCCGCGCACGACGAACCCGCAGACCGCCACGCTGACGACGCAGACCGGCTTCAGCGGTGTGGCCGTCACCGCGACGAACAGCGACTCGATCAACGCGATCGGCATCAGCGCCGGCGTCTCCGGCAGCGTCGCCGTCAACGTCTCCGGCACCGTCTCGGTCATCACCGTGACGACGACCGCGAGCATCGGCGCCTCGGCGAGGGTCAACTGCGCCTCCGAGAGCGACTGCAGCACGAACGTCGCGGGTGCCGACCCGGCGCAGTCGGTCATCGTCCTCGCGGGCAACAGCTTCCACCAGCTCGGC
This sequence comes from Humibacillus xanthopallidus, assembly GCF_006716675.1. Taxonomy (GTDB): domain Bacteria; phylum Actinomycetota; class Actinomycetes; order Actinomycetales; family Dermatophilaceae; genus Humibacillus; species Humibacillus xanthopallidus_B. The sequence continues at coordinate 145,257 of NZ_VFPM01000006.1, forward strand.
ATCGCCGCCGCCGCGGCCGGGGCGGGCTCGGTCGCCGCCGGTGCCGGTGTCGCCGTCGGCGTCATCGAGATCACGACCACCTCGAGCATCGGCAACACCACCGTCGTCAACGCCAAGGGCGACATCGTCGTCGAGGCCGACGCGAGCGAGTCGTTCGTGTCGGTGGCCGCCTCGGCCGCCATCGGTGGCGACGCGGGCCTCGCCGGCGCGGTCGGCGTCACCGTCCTCGACCTCACGACGAGCGCGACCACCGGCACCGGCGTCACCCTCCGGGCCGACAACAACGTGCTCGTGATCGCGAACGACACGACCGACCTCGTCCTCGTGGCCGCCTCGCTCGGTGCCGGCGTCTGGGCCGGGCTCGGCGCGGGCGTCTCGGTGGCCGTCGTGACGAAGACGACCGAGGCCCACCTCGGCGGCAACAACGTCGTCGTCGTCCTCGCGAAGGGCGCAGCCGCCTCCGGCATCTCGGACGGCACGTCGACCGCCGCGGGCAGCTTCGGCACGAAGAGCGCCTTCCACGGCCTCGCCGTCCAGGCGGACTCCTCCGAGGAGCTCTTCGGCCTCACCGCGGGCATCGCCGGCGGCTTCGTCGGCATCGCCGGCGGCATCGGCGTCAACATCTTCACCGTCGTCGTCAAGGCCTTCATCGCCGGCGGCACGACGGTCAACAAGGGCACCTCGGGCATCATCGCCGGCGTCGCGTCGGGCCAGTCGGTCGTCGTCGCGGCCACCGACTACCTCGAGACGCTCACCATCGCCGGTGGCGTGGGCATCGGTGCCGGCGGCATCGGTGGCGGCGTCGACGTCGGGGTCGCCAACATCACCGTCCAGGCCTACCTCGGGGTGGGCAGCGACGTCTGGGCCGACGGCACCGTCGAGATCGACGCGCTCGCGACCAAGCACGTGCAGACGTATGCCGTGAGCCTCGGTGGCGGCGTCGTCGGCGTCGCCGGGTCGGTGACCGTCTGGACCGTCGGCACCGCGGCGACGAACACCTACCAGAGCGCCGTGAGCGGGCCGGACCGCGGGGTCTGGAGCTCGGGCACGACCTACGAGGCCGGCGACATCGTCTCCGTGGGTGGCGTGAAGTACTTCGCCCGCAGCCGCAACGTCGGCAAGAACCCCACGAGCAACCCGACCGTCTGGGTGCCGCGGGCGTGGAGCTCCACCGTCACCTACGAGGCCGGCGACGTCGTCACCTACAGCGGCAAGACGTATGCCGCGAAGACGCGGACCGTCGGGGACACCCCGTCGTCGTCGCCCGGTGACTGGGCCCTCGGCGACCAGTCCCCGACCGGCACGTCGACCGGCAGCGCCGACTCGCTCGCCTCGGGCGGCGACACCAACGGCGGCAGCGGCAACGGGTGGGGCAGCGTGCTCGGCGGCTCGGGCAGCATCGAGGGTTGGGTCAGCGGCACCGACTACGTGCAGGGCCAGCTCGTCAGCTCCGGCGGCCACTACTACGTCGCGCTCACCGACATCACCAACTCCCTCGTGGCACCCGAGACGGACGCAGCCTCGGCCACCCCGTCGTGGGCGCTCAGCGACGACAACTACCAGGTGCGCCAGCTGTCGAGCACGAGCGACGCCTCCTCGTCGGTGACCGGCGCGAGCCCCGGCGGGTCCGTCGCCTCGAGTCCCTTCACCCAGCCGGCGCCCCCGTCGGGCACGTCGGCGACGATCTACGGGTCGGTCCACGCCGGCGGCGACGTGCAGGTGCGCGCGACCGACCGGATCGACGTCACGAGCCTCGCGGGCGTCGCCGCTGTCGGCCTCGGCGCGCTCGGCGCCGGCGTCTCGATCGTCACCCTGGGCCTGTCGACCGACGCCGGCATCGCCTCGACCGGGTCGGTGAGCTCGGGAGCCACCGTCGGTGTGCACGCGGTGCTCGACGAGCGCGTCGACGGGCTCGCCGCGGCCGGCGCCCTCGGCGGTCTCGCCATCAGCGGCCAGGTCGTCGTCATCACCGACAGCAGCAGCCAGAGCGCTCACATCGACACCGGCGCGACCGTGCCCAAGGCGGTCACGAAGATCGCCGTCGACACCGTCGCGACCCGCACCATCTCGGCGCGCACCTTCGGCGTGAGCATCGCGGCCGGGGCGGTCGGTGCGGCCATCGCCGTCGCCGTCATCAGCGGCGACACGACTGCCCTCGTCGGCGACGTCGCCATCGGCGCGGACGGCGCCGTCGGCGGCCTCATCGTCTCCTCGACCGACACGATCATCCCGACGAACCAGGCGGTGTCGGTCCAGGGCGGCGTCGGTGCCGCGATCAGCGGAGCCGTCGCGGTCATCACCTACTCCGGCTCGACCCGTGCGGCTTCGGGGGCGCACGGGACGGTCACCATCGGCGGCCTCGGTGTCTCCGTGACCGCGACCGG